>NZ_FNDJ01000020.1 GCF_900099965.1 Nonomuraea jiangxiensis
AGGCTTATCCCAGAGTCAGGGGCAGGTTGCTCACGTGTTACTCACCCGTTCGCCGCTCGAGTACCCCGAAGGGCCTTTCCGCTCGACTTGCATGTGTTAAGCACGCCGCCAGCGTTCGTCCTGAGCCAGGATCAAACTCTCCAAACAATGTCTGGAGGGATTTGAAAATCCCAACCTTTAAAGGAATCCGTCAAAAATGACGGGGTCATACATGTGTCATACATGCACTGGCTTTTAACACACTGTTGAGTTCTCAAGAAACGGACGCGTTCATCCCCACCGGAATCCTTACCCGGACCCCAGCGAGGAGGCTCACACTTCGTTTCATTCAGTCTACCAGATTCAGACGATCCTTGTCAAACCGCCCGATCTGGGAGCTTCCAGACGTGCCCCCTTCGAGGCAACCCTGCTAACTTACTCCAACTTTCCGAGTTTGTCCAACCGCATGGCCGGACAGCCCGAAAGATCGGATTCGATCAGAGGATGTCGGGGCTGACCAGCCCCGCGTTGAAAACTGTAGCAGCCTCAACGACGTTGAAGGTCCATGTTAGGTAACGAATGGACCTTCCCCGTGTGCGTACCCGTCAAACACCGAGCCCGGCAAGCTGGGCCTCGAGCCGCGCGATGTCGGCGGCGGCCTGCTCGGCCCGGCCCCTGACCTTGGCCACCACGTCGTCCGGGGCCTTGGCCATGAACTGCTCGTTGCCCAGCTTGGCCGCCACCTGTGCGGCCTCCTTGCGTGCGGCGGCCAGGTCCTTCTCCAGCCGCTTGCGCTCGGCCACGACGTCGATGGCGCCCGCCGTGTCGATCTCCACGGTCACCGCGCCCACCGTGAAGCGGGCCGTGGCGCTGAACGACTCCGGCGGCTCCGTCAGGCGCAGCAGGGACCGGATGGCCACCTCCTGGCCTGCCAGGGGCGTGCCGGCGAGTCCGAGGCGGGCGGCCACCTTCTGGCCCGGCTTGAGCCCCTGGTCCGAGCGGAACCTGCGGACCTCCGTCACCAGCTCCTGCAACGCGCCGATCTCAGCCTCGGCGGCGGCGTCCGTGTAACGGTCGTCGGCCACCGGCCAGGGCGCCACGACGATCGAGTCACCGCCGGTGACCGCCCGCCACAGCTCCTCCGTCACGAACGGCACCAGCGGATGCAGCAGCCGCAGCAGTGCGTCGAGCACGTGCCCGAGCACCAGCCGGGTGTGCTCCAGCCCCTCGCCGAGCTGGATCTTGGCCAGCTCCAGGTACCAGTCGCAGACCTCGTCCCACGCGAAGTGGTAGAGCAGGTCGGACGCCTTGGCGAACTCGAAGTCCTCCAGGGCGGCATCGGTGGCCGCGGTGACGGTCTGCAGCCGTGACAGGATCCACCGATCGGCCGGGGTCAGGTCGAGCCCGTCGAGCGATCCCACGGCCGCGCCGTTCATCAGCGCGAACCGGGTGGCGTTCCAGATCTTGTTGCAGAAGTTGCGGGAACCGGCCGCCCACTCCTCGCTGACCGCGACGTCGGCGCCGGGGTTGGCGCCGCGCAACAGGGTGAAGCGGGTGGCGTCGGCGCCGAAGCGGTCGATCCAGTCGAGCGGATCGACCACGTTGCCGAACGACTTGGACATCTTCTTGCCGTACTGGTCGCGGACCATGCCGTGCAGCGCGACGGTCCGGAACGGCGGCGCGCCGTCCATGGCGTAGAGGCCGAACATCATCATCCTGGCCACCCAGAAGAACAGGATGTCGTATCCGGTGACCAGCACGGAGGTCGGGTAGAAGCGCGCCAGCTCCTCCGTCTGGTCAGGCCAGCCCATCGTCGAGAACGGCCACAACGCCGAGGAGAACCACGTGTCCAGGACGTCGGAGTCCTGCGTGTAGCCGGCCGGCGGCTCCTCGTCGGGGCCCACGCACACGACCTCGCCGCTGGGGCCGTACCAGACCGGGATGCGGTGCCCCCACCAGAGCTGGCGGGAGATGCACCAGTCGTGCATGTCGTCGACCCAGTCGAAGTAGCGCTTGGCCAGCTCCGGCGGGTGGATGCGGGTGCGTCCGTCGCGGACGGCGTCACCGGCGGCCTTGGACAGCGGCCCGACGTTGACGAACCACTGCAGCGACAGCCGCGGCTCGACCACGGTCTTGCAGCGCGAGCAGTGGCCGACCGAGTGCAGGTAGGGACGCTTCTCCGCGACGATGCGGCCCTCCGCGCGCAACGCGGCGACCACGGCGGGGCGTGCCTCGAAACGGTCGAGCCCCTGGAAGGGCCCGTGGGCGGTGATGACGCCGCGCTCGTCCATGACGGTGAGCGACGGCAGCGAATGGCGCCGCCCGATCTCGAAGTCGTTGGGGTCGTGGGCGGGGGTCACCTTGACCGCGCCGGTGCCGAACTCCGGATCGACGTGCTCGTCGGCGACCACGGGGATCATCCGGCCGGTGAGCGGCAGCTCCACCATGGTGCCGATCAGGTGGGCGTAGCGCTCGTCGGAGGGGTGGACAGCCACGGCCGTGTCGCCGAGCATGGTCTCGGCGCGGGTGGTGGCCACCACGATCTCGTCGGAATAGCGGATCGAGACCAGCTCGCCCTCGTCCTCGCTGTGCTCGACCTCGATGTCGGACAGCGCGGTCAGGCAGCGCGGGCACCAGTTGATGATGCGCTCGGCGCGGTAGATCAGCCCGTCGTCGAACAGCCGCTTGAAGATCGTCTGGACGGCCCGTGAGAGCCCCGGATCCATCGTGAACCGCTCACGCGACCAGTCGACGCCGTCGCCGAGCTTGCGCATCTGACCCAGGATCCGGCCGCCGGACTCCTCCTTCCACGCCCAGACGCGCTCGACGAACGCCTCGCGCCCCAGGTCGTGCCGCGACATGCCCTGTTTGGCCAGCTCGCGCTCCACGACGTTCTGGGTGGCGATGCCGGCGTGGTCCATGCCCGGCAGCCAGAGCGTCTCGCGCCCCTGCATGCGGGCGCGGCGGGTCAGCGCGTCCTGGATGGAGTGGTCGAGGGCGTGCCCGATGTGCAGGACGCCGGTGACGTTGGGCGGCGGGAGGACGATGCTGTACGGCACGCGCGAGCTGCCCGGGTCGGCGTGGAAGTAGCCTTCGGATACCCAGCGCTCGTAGCTTCGGGTCTCGACGTCGGCCGGGGTGTACTGGGTAGGCAGCTCTGGCGTTGTCACAGTGACCAATTCTAGGGAGACGGGCGGGTCGACGGCCCCATGACCCGGAAGCCGTGGGGCGCTCATTATGCGGAAAACGCCCTGTGACGTGAAGCCACAGGGCGTCCGGAGCGTGAAAGCGGCTCAGGCCGACTTTTCGCGTGGTGTGCGCTGCTGCTTCGCGGCGAGCTGGTCGCGAGGTACGAGAGTCGGGATCGCGTGCTCAAGCACCGACTCGCGGGTGATGACCACCCGGGCGACGTCCTGCCGGGAGGGCACTTCGTACATGACCGACTGGAGCACTTCTTCCAGGATGGCGCGCAGCCCGCGGGCACCGGTTCCGCGCAGGATGGCCTGGTCGGCGATGGCCTCCAGGGCGCCGTCGGTGAACTCCAGCTCCACCCCGTCGAGCTCCAGCAGCTTGCGGTATTGCTTGACCAGCGCGTTGCGCGGCTCGGTGAGGATCTGGATGAGCGCCTCGCGGTCGAGGTTGTGCACCGAGGTGATGACCGGCAGGCGGCCGACGAACTCGGGGATCATGCCGAACTTCAGCAGGTCCTCCGGCATCACGTCGCCGAAGATGTCGGCCGCGTCGACCTCTTCCTTCGACCGGATGATGGCGTTGAAGCCGATGCCCTTGCGCCCGATGCGCGACTCGATGATCTTTTCCAGACCGGCGAAGGCGCCGCCGCAGATGAACAGCACGTTGGTGGTGTCGATCTGGATGAACTCCTGGTGCGGGTGCTTGCGGCCGCCCTGCGGGGGCACGCTGGCCGTGGTGCCCTCCAGGATCTTCAGCAGCGCCTGCTGCACTCCCTCACCCGACACGTCGCGCGTGATCGACGGGTTTTCGCTCTTGCGAGCGATCTTGTCGACCTCGTCGATGTAGATGATGCCGGTCTCGGCCTTCTTGACGTCGTAGTCGGCGGCCTGGATGAGCTTGAGGAGGATGTTCTCGACATCCTCGCCGACGTAGCCCGCCTCGGTCAGCGCCGTGGCGTCGGCGATGGCGAAGGGCACGTTGAGCATCTTCGCCAGGGTCTGCGCCAGCAGCGTCTTGCCCGAACCGGTCGGCCCGAGCAACAAGATGTTGCTCTTGGCCAGCTCAAGGCCGTCGTCTCTGCCCCGGTCTCCGGACTGCACCCGCTTGTAGTGGTTGTAAACCGCCACCGAGAGCGCCTTTTTCGCCTTGTCCTGACCGATGACGTAGGCGTCGAGGAACTCGTAGATCTCCCTCGGCTTGGGCAGGTTGTCCCACTTGAGCTCTGAGGACTCCGAGAGCTCCTCTTCGATGATCTCGTTACAGAGATCGATGCACTCATCGCAGATGTAGACGCCTGGACCGGCAATGAGCTTTTTGACTTGCTTCTGACTCTTCCCGCAGAAAGAGCACTTCAGCAGGTCTCCCCCGTCGCCGATGCGTGCCACCCCAGATACTCCTTTGCGTGGGACCGCCCTGCTCCCGAGAGCAGTGTCTCCGGACATCCTCCGGACTAGGCCGAACCGCTCAGGTTTCGACGTTACCGTCTTCTGGGCCCTCAGTGAGCCCCCTAGCGGCGAGTCGCACCGGAACGTGCCCTATTGGGCAGCGCCCCGGTGCGTCACGTCTCGTCTAGGAAGCCACGGCCTGGGCTCGTTTCTTCCTCGACGGAATGATGTCATCGATCAGACCATACGCCTTCGCCTCGTCCGCGTTGAGAATTTTGTCGCGTTCGATGTCCCTGCGGACTTCGGCGGAGGTCTTGCCCGAGTGCCTCGCCACGATCTCCTCGAGGAGAGAGCGCATGCGAAGGATCTCGCGGGCCTGGATCTCGATGTCGCTTCCCTGGCCGCCGCCCTCGGTGGACGGCTGGTGGATCAGCACCCGCGCGTTGGGGAGCGCGAAGCGCTTGCCCGGGGTGCCGCCCGCCAGCAGCACCGCCGCGGCGGAGGCCGCCTGCCCGAGGCAGACGGTCTGGATCTCCGGCCGGACGAACTGCATCGTGTCGTAGATCGCCGTCATGGCGGTGAAGGAGCCACCGGGCGAGTTGATGTAGATGCTGATGTCACGGTCGGGGTCGAGCGACTCGAGCGTGAGCAGCTGGGCCATCACGTCGTTGGCCGATGCGTCGTCGATCTGCACCCCGAGGAAGATGATGCGGTCCTCGAAGAGCTTGTTGTAAGGATTGTTCTCCTTCGCACCGTAGGAGGTGCGCTCGACGAAGGAGGGGAGAACGTAACGGCTCTGGATGTTCATGTCAGCTCCCCCTAAGAAACCGGACCACGCGTGGGCACCTGCCGCGCGCTGCGCACGACGTGGTCGATGAAGCCGTAGTCCTTGGCCTCCTCGGCGGTGAACCAGCGGTCACGGTCGGAATCTGCCTCGATCTGATCGAGCGTCTGGCCCGTGTGGAAGGCGATCCGCTCGGCCAGAGTCTTCTTCACGTAGAGCATCTGCTCCGCCTGGATGGCGATGTCGGCCGCGGTGCCGCCGATGCCGCCGGAGGGCTGGTGCATCATGACTCGCGCGTGCGGCAGGCCGTAGCGCTTGCCCGGTGCGCCCGCGGACAGCAGGAACTGCCCCATCGAGGCCGCCATCCCTATCACGACCGTGGAGACGTCATTAGGAACGTATTCCATCATGTCGTATATCGCCATGCCGGCGCTGACCGAGCCGCCGGGCGAGTTGATGTAGAGCGTGATGTCGCGCTCGGGGTCGTCGGCCGCCAGCAGGAGGAGCTCGGCGCAGATGCGGTTGGCGATCTCGTCGTTGACCTCCTGGCCGAGCACGATGATGCGCTCGCGGAGCAGGCGCTGGTAAAGCTGGTCCTCAAGCCGGAAGGACGAGCCGTTCTCACGGCCTCGCGACTCAGGCTGATAGAAGGTCGGCGGGCTGGTCACAGCGTCACCTTCCGATGCGTCGTAATCGATTGGCTTTGCTTGTGACCTTAACGCGCCTCGCCCACAGGTCATGCCCGGTCTCCGGGACTGTTCGCTGACGGCGCAGGTTCGGCCGTTGCGCCGCACCCCTCCCGGAGTGTCCTGGACGCCCACCCGTCACCCGGGTGTCCGCGTCCACCTCCCGTTCGCGCCCGCGCCCTCATCCCGCCACACCGAGGACATCCCGTACGGCTGGGCCGTGCCGTTCCCGCGTACGCGGCCACCAGGGCGCCCCTCAGGCAGGCCCACGCCCTGCCCCGCAAAACGGTGACCCCGCGGTCCTCCGAGGTCGGCACGAGCCCTCTGAGCGCCCCGGCCGCGCAGGGCCGGACCCTCGCGGAAAGTCCGAAGCCCCCGGACCGGGCGTGGTCCAGGGGCTTGCGGCGGCGCGGTGAAGGCTACGCGTCGGCCTTGTCCTCGGCGGGGGCCTCGTCCTCCTGGCCCACCTCTTCGCCGTTGATCTCGGTGTAGATGGCCTTGAGGTCGACCTCGGCGCCCTCGGTGTCCACGACCTTGGCCGCGTCGCCGATCACCGACTTGGCCTTGTCACGGACGATCTCGACCATGGCCAGCGTGAGCTGGTCGTTGTCGGCGAGGTGCTTGGCCAGCTCGTTGGGCTGGACGCCCATCTCCATGGCCCGGCGGACCACGAAGTTGGTCAGCTCCTGCTCCGAGACGCCCAGCTCCTCGGCCTTGACGATCTTGTCGAGCACGAAGCCGACCTTGAGCGCCTTGGCGGAGTTGTTCTCGAACTCGGCGAAGCGCTCCTCCTCCGTCGTCTGGTAGAGACGGAAGAAGGCGTCCCGGCTCAGGCCGCTCTCGGCCACCTGGTGGTCGAGGTTGTGCTTGCGGGCGTCGATCTCGGCCTTGAGCGCGCTCTCCGGCAGCGGGATCTCGATCTTGTCGAGAAGCGCGTCGAGCGCCTTCTCGCGGGCCTGCACGACCTGGTCGATCAGCTTGTTGCGGCGGGCCGTCTCGCGGATGCTGGCCTTGAGCTCGTCGAGCGTGTCGAACTCGCTGGCGAGCTGGGCGAACTCGTCGTCCAGCTCGGGCAGGACCTTCTCCTTGACCGACTTGACGTTGATGATCACGTCGGCTTCCTCGCCGGCGTTCTCGCCGCCGACCAGCTCGGTCTTGAAGCTCTTCTCCTCGCCCGCGGACATGCCCTCGAGCGCGTCGTCGAGGCCCTGCAGCACGGAGCCGGCGCCGACCTCGTAGGAGACCTCGTTGGCCTGCTGCTCCTCGATGTTGGCGCCGTCGATCTCGGCGCGCAGGTCCATCACGACGAAGTCGCCGGTGGCGGCGGCCCGGTCCACCACGGTCAGCGTGGCGAAGCGCTGGCGCAGCCCATCGAGCTGGGCGTCGACGTCCTCGTCGGAGACCGTGGCGGAGTCGACCGTGACCTCGGTGCCCGCATAGTCGGGAACCTCGAAGTTGGGCCGGATGTCGACCTCGGCGGTGAACTCGATCTGCTCACCGTCGTCGATCTTGGTGACCTCGATGTCGGGCTGGCTGACCGGGAAGACGTCGACCTCGTCGACGGCCTGTCCGTACAGCTTGGGCACCGCGTCGTTGAGGGTCTCCTCCAGCACTACCGCCCGGCCGAAGCGCTGCTCGATGATGCGGGCCGGAACCTTGCCAGGCCGGAACCCGGGGACGCGCACCTGCTGCGCGACCTTCTTGTACGCCGCATCCATGCTGGGGCGCAGCTCGTCGAACGGCACCTCGACAGTGAGCTTGACCCGGGTCGGGCTGAGCTCCTCGACAGCGGTCTTCACGGAATGGTCTCCTTGATCAAGCTACGAGTGATCGCGGGCGCGTCCATCGGTACGGCTCACGCGCCGCGCCCACATGAGCGGTGTTGGGCATGCTCCGCGACGGCGGGATCCAACGCCGATGGCCAGTCTAGGGCAGATGCGTACCCGACAACGACGCCACGGCCGTCAGAACTCGTCCGCGATCACTCGAAACCGGTCGTCAGAAGTCGTCCGCGATCGCCTGCAACAGCTCGATCGTCTCATCTGGGGTGGTGCTCACGGAACAAAGCCGCTCCATCACCTCGGTGTAACGATCTACGTCCTCGCGTTTGTCCAGGTAGAGGGCGCTGGCGAGTTGTTCGACGTACACGACGTCGGGCAGGTCGGGGTCGGGAAAGCGCAGGATGCTGAACGCCCCGCCCTCCGCGCTGTGCCCGCCGAAGCTGAACGGCATGATCTGGATCGTGATGCTTGATTGGCGCATCAAGTCGATGAGGTGCTCGATCTGCGCCCTCATGACCTCCGCGCCGCCGATGGGCCGGCGTAACGCGGCCTCGTCGATCACAGCCCAGAACACAGGCCCGTCCGGCCTGTCGAACATCCGCTGGCGCTCCAGCCGGAGGTCCACCCTGCGGGCGATCTCCTCCGCTCCGATGCCCGCCGCTCCGGCGGTCACCACAGCCCTTGCGTACTCCTTGGTCTGCAAAAGTCCCGGCACGAACTGGACTTCGTAGGTC
This sequence comes from Nonomuraea jiangxiensis, assembly GCF_900099965.1. Taxonomy (GTDB): domain Bacteria; phylum Actinomycetota; class Actinomycetes; order Streptosporangiales; family Streptosporangiaceae; genus Nonomuraea; species Nonomuraea jiangxiensis. The sequence continues at coordinate 8,542 of NZ_FNDJ01000020.1, forward strand.
CGGATCCTGGCGGCGGCCTCTTCGAGGCCGACGTACGCCTGGAACCACGTGGGCAGGACATCGTTGAACCGGTGCCACCAGCCAGGCTCGTTGGCGGTGGCCACCAGCTCCAGTACGGCGGAGCGGGCCTGATTGTCCACGACCCCGTACAGGGTCAGCAGGTCCGCCACGTCACGTTCTTTGAACCCCACCCGGCCCAGCTCCATGCGGCTGATCTTGGATTCGGAGCCACGGATGAGGTGGCCCGCCTCCTCACGAGTGACATTCTTCGCTTCCCTGAGCTTGCGCAGCTGGGAGCCCAGGAGGATGCGCAGCGCCGTCGGTCCGGAACCCGGCTGGTTCTGCGTCACTTTGCCTCCTATCAAGGTCCGCACACACAGTGACACCACATTGCCGGGTATGACAAGGTCTCAACCTCGTGTCCGTTTCGGATACCTATGCCCCAAAACGCCGCTTACAGCTGCACGTTGCAACTGCACGTGCATTTGGGTCTTGCAGCTGCAGCGATCGTGACCCATGATGGCTTAGTGCATAGTGGGATATTGGGCAAAACATGCACGAACGATGACTGAACGGGGAGGTAGTGGCGGCATGGTGGGCGATCCTCTGGCCACTGCCGACTGCCTGCAGATCACCCGGGACGTGGGCTTCGACCGCCTCCTCATGGGCGGCAAGCCGTACACGACCTCGTGCCCTTTGCCCTTCCAGGCCGACTCGGTCAAGACCGCGCGTGACGTGACCCGCGCGACGCTGCACCGGTGGGGTGTGCCCGAGCTGGGCGACGACGCCGCCCTCGTGGTGTCGGAGCTGGTGACGAACGCGGTCAGGTACGCGATGTACGCGGCCGGGCGACGCGAGATCCAGCTCCTGCTGATGCGCGTCGCGCCGCACGTGCTGCTGGCCGTCGCGGATCCCAGCGACGAGGTGCCCCGTCCCAAGGAGCCGGATTTCATTTCCGAGAACGGACGCGGCCTTTACATCGTCGAGACCTACAGCCAGTGCTGGGGCTGGGACCCGCTGGCTCGCGGCGGCAAGGCCGTGTGGGCGCTGTTCCGCACCGAGGCCTGAGCGCCGCCGTTCCGCACTGAACCTCACTTCAAAAACCCATCGTGTACGGCCGGACGGATCCCGGGCGTGTCGCCGAGCCGCCCGAGGCCGAACCGCGCCGTGAAAGACCCCCCGGACGAGCCCGGCGGGCGGGCCGTCACTCGCCGGTGACGCCGTCGATCCGCTCGCGCAGCAGATCCGCGTGGCCGTTGTGCCTGGCGTACTCCTCGATCATGTGGACGAGTATCCAGCGGTGCGTGCAGTCCCGCCCGTTGCGGTCGCCGACGGCCTCCAGGGATCGGGCGGCCGAGATGGCACGGGCCCGGTCGATCTCGGCCTGCCAGGTGGCGAAGGTCTCCGCCACGGAGGCGGTGTCCACGTCGTTGAAGTCGGCGTCGTTGTCGAGGTCCTTGCCCCACAGCTTGGGGATGTCCTCACCGTTCAGAATCCGGCGGAACCACATGCGCTCGACGTGGGCCATGTGCCTGACCAGGCCCAGCAGCGACAGGGTGGAGGGCTCGGCGGAGCGCCGGCGCAGTTGCTCGTCGGACAGGCCCGCGCATTTGACGGCCAGGGTGCCGCGATGCCATTCGAGCCAGTTGTTCAGCACGGTCCGCTCGTCGCCGAGGAAAGGGGGAGGAGTGCGGGTATCGGTCACGGGGTCCGACCTTATCCGGCGAGCGGTCCTGGCCTTCCACTGACGCGGCGTTCAACTGGGAGCCCCCGCCGGCGTGGTGTCATCCCTGTGCCCCTCCGCCGACCCGGCGCTCTGTCCGGAAGAGGCGGCAGACCGCCTCACGTACCGTGTCATCCCTGACGCCGGCGATGAAGTCGTCGGGAGTGTTCCCGCACAGGCGCCGTAAGTGAGGGGATTCGTCCAGGAGGTCCTGGATGAGGGTTCGCTGGGAGGTCAGGCGGCGGGGGCGGCCCCGGGCGTCGGTGAGGCAGCCGTGCCGGCCCGTGTAGACGAAGGCGGAGGAGCCGTTCAGGGCGAGGGTGCGACGGTGGTAGTTGGGCTCGGTGAGGTCCAGCGCCGCGAGCTGGAGCTCGTCGAGCCAGAGCACGAACAGCCTGGAGGTCTCGCCGGGCGTGTCGATCGGCGCGGCCGGCACGTAACCCCAGCGGCTCACGTGTGCGGAGACGCCCGGGGCGATGCCTGGCACGTCGGCCGTCGTCATGGGGACGACCGGGCGTACCCCGTGGTCGCGGAACTTCCTGAGCACCTGGCTGGGCGCGGCGTTGGAGCCGACCGCGACCACCTTGTGGCGGGCGCTCATCGGCGGGCAGTCCAGGCGGGCCAGCAGGCCGGCCAGCGGCTCGTCACCGGCCTGCCACTCCCCCTCGGCCCGCAGCGGCACGTACGCGCGGTCGACCAGCACGCCGGGGTGCGGCGGGATCCTGCCGGGGTAGGTGAGCGGGCGCGAGATGGGGTCGTCCTCGAAAAGCTCCACCCCTCCAGCATGGCCGCCGCCGACCCGTGCACGCGCCAACCGGCGTCACCGGCCCGTGACGGAGGACCAGAGCCGAGCCGTGCTCTCCCTCCGGCCCCAGGCGATCACCGCGGAGAGCGCCAGCAGGATCAGTGGCAGCACACCACCACCGCCGAGCACGAACAGCTCGGTCAGCGTCGCGCCGGCCATCAGCGCCACGAGCGCCAGCCCGGCGGGACCCGCGAGCCGCGGCACGAACAGCGCGACGGCCCCCAGCAGCTCCAGTACCCCGACGAAGTGGCGGAACCAGTCGCCGAGCCCGATCGCCTCGAACGTGGAGGCGGACGGCTCGGCGTTCGTGAACTTGCCCAGGGCCGACATCAGGAAAAATCCCGCCACGACCACCTGGAGGGCCCATAAGGCGATGCCGACGACGGTGCCGGCCCCGCGGGGCCGGGCCGGGCTCGATGCGCTGGTCATGATCTTCAGCCTCCTCTGAACGTCGTGGCTTCGACGCTAGGTCCGGAGGCTGCGACGGAGAATCGATCCAGGTGCCGGGTGGGGGTGTACCTAGGTGCACTCGCCTGTCGTGACGTCTCCGTCAGAACATCGAGATGTGCACGTGGTCGTAGTGGTTCTCCGTGACGCTGCCGCGGTCCGCCATCGAGCGCCAGCCGGAGCCCATGTTGATGCGCTGCTTCCAGATCACGTACTTGACGCCCAGCCTGCCCTTGTTCTTGAGGGCCCAATCCGCGATCCGGTCGCCCAGGGCGTTGTTGGCGGAGCTGGGGATCGTGCCGCCGGAGCTCATCATGAAGTCGCAGGCCCGGCCGAGCGGGTGCTCGCCGCTGGCGCCGGCGCGGAAGCAGCCCACCGTGAACGGCAGCGCGAAGTTCTTCTCCAGCTGCGCCCGCATCAGCCGCGTACGCTCGGTGATGTTGTCCGTGCCCGCGGGCAGCTCGGGCGCCCAGGTGCCGTCGCCGTTACGGCCGGGACCGAACGGCACGAGGTCCTCCAGCTTCTTGCGGATGTCCTTGATGACGTCCTCGGCCTCGTCGCGCTGCCCGGCCACCTCGTCGGTGTCCTCGCGGATCCTGGCCGCCAGGGCCGTGGCCTCGTCGGCGGCCTTCTTGCGGTCGTCGCGGGCCTTGGCCACGGACCGCACGACGGCCTGCTGCTCGGCCGTGACCTGCTCGATCAGGGCCGCCTCCGGGCCGTTCTCGGGCACCATGAAGGCGGGCACCGAGGTGGTGCCGTTCTGGTAGCGCAGCCTGGCGATCTCGCCGACGCGCTGCTCGGCCGTCGTCAGCGTACGCTCGGCGGTCGCCAGGCGCTCCTTGGCCGTCTTGGCGTTCTGTTGCGCCTTGGCCAGCTCGACCCGCTTGAGGTTGTACTTCTCGATGAGCTTGTCGACCTTGCCGTTGAGCTGCTTGAGCTGGGCGCGGAGCTGAGCCTCCGTGGGTTTGGGGGCAGCCGACGCGACGGTCGCGGGAACGAGGGCGACAGCGGCGGCGGTGATGAGACCAATGGCAAGCGTCGCGGGGGACGAAACCGCCAAGGGGACTTTTCCTCTCCCTCTGCCTGCCGGGTTAGCTGCGGGTTCGGGCGTGGGAGGCGCCTACCACCCAAGTGGATTCACCCGCTGGTGCGATGGGTCCCCGGCTCCCGGGCAACACGCCCGGGATTAGGCGTGCAACGGCTGTTATCGCCGGTGCATATCGGGATATTAGTGGTAGATCACGAGTCATGCGACCTTAACTAGAAATCTATTAGTGATCTACTTGTGACCGAAGCATGCGTGCGGCCTCCTCCGGCAGCACGTCGTTGACGAAGGCCCCCATCGCCGACTCCGAGCCGGCCAGGTATTTCAGCTTCCCGGGCGCGCGCCTGATGCTGAACAGCTCCAGATGCAGGTACGCCAGCTCCCTGTCCTGGCGGACCGGCGCCTGGTGCCAGGCCGAGATGTACGGCATCACCACGCCGAACAGGTCGTCGAACGCCCGCAGCACGGAGGTGTAGAGCGGGGCGAACGCCGCCCGCTCGGCCTCCGACAACGCCGCCAGGTCGGGCACCTGCCGGTGCGGATAGATGTGCACCTCGAACGGCCACCGGGCCGCGGCGGGCACGAAGGCCGTCCACAGCTCGTTGGCGGCCACCACCCGCGTCCCCGTGGCCCGCTCGGCCGCCAGCACGTCGGCGAACAGGTTTCCCGGGCCCCGGTGCCGGGCGGCGGCGCCGAGCTGGAGCCTGGTCCTGGGCGTCACGTACGGATAGGCGTAGATCTGGCCGTGCGGGTGGGCGAGCGTGATGCCGATCTCCTCACCCCGGTTCTCGAAGACGAACACCTGCTCCACGCCCTCGATCCCGGACAGCTCGGCCGTCCGGTCGGCCCACGCCTCCATGACCAGGCCGACCTGGGCGTCGGAGAGCCGGGAGAACGAGGAGGAGTGCTCCGAGGTAAAGCACACCACCTCACACCGCCCCACCCCCGGCCGCACCTGACTCAAACCGCCCACCTCGTGATAAGTCCCGAAATTTCCAGAAAAAGAGGGGAAGCGGTTCTCAAAGACCACCACGTCGTAGTCGTACGCCGGGATCTCCGTCGACCGCGTGTCCGACGACGGGCACAACGGGCACTCGGCCGCCGTCCCCGCCGGCTGGAACGTCCGCGTCTGCCGGTGCCCCGCGACCGCGATCCACTCCTCGGTCAGCGGATCGTAACGCAGCTCCGAGGCCACCGGCCGGGGTTCGAGCGGGCGCCGGTCGATCGCGCTCCTGTCAGCGTCGTCCCGCCGGTCGAAGTAGATCAACTCCCGGCCGTCGGCCAGGTGGGTGATGGTGCGTTTCAACTCGGGCCCTCCGCGATGATCAGTTGTCCGGCCCGTTCGGCCAGCTCGGTACGTGCCTGCTCGGACAGCCCCGCGTCGCTGACGACCACGTCGGCCTCGGTCAGCTCGGCGATGGTGCTGATGCCGACCGTGTTCCACTTGGTGTGGTCGGCGGGGACGACCAGCCGGTGCGCGGCCGTCACCAGCTCTCTGTCGGTCTCGGACTCCAGCAGGTTGGGCGTGGTGAACCCGGCGCGCACGCTCATCCCATGGACGCCGAGGAAGAGCGTGTCCACGTGCAGGCGGCGGATCGCGGCCACGGCCACCGGGCCCACCAGGGCGTCGGACGGCGTGCGTACGCCGCCGGTGAGCACGACCGTGCGGTCGGCGCGCGGGTTGCGGTGGAAGACGTCGGCGACGGGGATCGAGTTGGTGATCACGGTCAGCTCGGGCACGGAGATCAGGTGGTGGGCCAGGGCCCACGTGGTGGTCCCCGCGGACAGCGCCACGGCCGTGCCGGGGCGCACGAGCCGCGCGGCCTCCCGGGCGATGATCTCCTTCTCCTGCTGCTGGCGGGCGGACTTGGCGGTGAAGCCGGGCTCCTCGGTCGAACCGGGGCCGAGCGCGGTGGCGCCGCCGTGCACCTTCTCCAGGAGTCCGCGTTCGGCCAGCACCTCCAGGTCGCGGCGTATGGTCATGTCAGAAACGCCGAGCTCGCGTACGAGGTCGGCGACCCGGACGCCGCCGCTGCTGCGCACGCGTTCCAGGATCGTCTGTTGACGCTGCTGTGCGAGCACGCCCGCTCCTTCCAACAGATTCCACCAAATTATGACATGCGATTGTTGGGGAATGTTAGGTCGCCGTGGAGTGCTTGCGCGACTACGTGCGGGAGAGAGACGTTGGTGAGTCACGACGCACCGATTTACCGGAGGCGAGCTTATGGCCAGGCGCTCACGCAAGGGCAAGGCACGCAGGAAGAAGAAGGCGAACCACGGCAAGCGTCCCACCGCACGTTGACGGGTGGCCGCCCGCGCCGGCGGCCACCCCGGACCACCCGGCGGCCCGGTCGATCTCAGCCGGGCAGTTCGGTGAGAGCCTGCTCGATGCGGTCCTGCGGGAGCGTGTGGTCCTCCAGCCCTCCGGCCAGGTAACGGTCGTAGGCGCCCAGGTCGAAGTGACCATGGCCGCACAGCGCGGTGAGGATGACCTTCTCCTCGCCGCTCTCCTTGCAGCGCAGGGCCTCGGCGATGGTCTCGGCCAGCGCGTGTGTGGGCTCGGGAGCGGGCACGATGCCCTCCGTCCTGGCGAAGCGGACGCCGGCCTCGAAGCACTCGTTCTGGGAGCGGGTGACGGCCTCGAATAGGCCCAGCTCGTACATGTGGGACAGCAGCGGCGACATGCCGTGATAGCGCAGGCCGCCCGCGTGGATCGGGTCGGGTACGAACGTGTGCCCGAGCGTGTGCATCTTGAGCAGCGGCGTGAGCCCCGCGGTGTCGCCGAAGTCGTAGGCGTAGACGCCGCGCGTGAACGACGGGCAGGCGGCCGGCTCGACGGCGCGGAACACCGTCTTGATCCGCCCCGCCAGCTTCTCGCGCATGAATGGGAAGGCGAGGCCGGCGAAGTTCGAGCCGCCGCCGGTGCAGCCGATGACCAGGTCGGGCAGCTCGGGGAGCTGGTCGAGCGCCTCCTCGCCGATCACCGTCTGGTGCATGAGCACGTGGTTGAGCACCGAGCCGAGCGCGTAGCGGGCGTCGGGCGTCGCCGCGGCCACCTCGACGGCCTCGCTGATCGCGATGCCCAGGCTGCCGGGCGAGGCGGGATCGTCGGCCAGCGCCTTGCTGCCCGAGCCGGTCAGGGAGGACGGGCTGGCGTGCACGGTGGCGCCGTAGACGTGCATGAGCGAGCGCCGGTACGGCTTCTGGTCGTAGGAGGCGCGAACCATCCAGATCTGGCATTCCACATCGAACTGGGAGCAGGCGAACGCCAGCGCCGATCCCCACTGCCCGGCCCCCGTCTCGGTGGTGAGCAGCCGCACGCCCTCCTTGGCGTTGTAGTACGCCTGGGGCACGGCCGTGTTCGCCTTGTGCGACCCGGCGGGCGAGACGCCCTCGTACTTGTAGTAGATCCTGGCCGGCGTGCCGAGCGCCCTCTCCAGGCGGCGGGCCCTGATCAGCGGCGTCGGCCGCCAGAGCCGGTAGACGTCGAGCACCTCCTGCGGGATCGGCACGTACCGCTCCCCGCTCACCTCCTGGCCGATCAGCTCCATCGGGAAGAGCGGGGCCAGGTCGCCGGGCCCGACGGGCTCCCGCGTGCCGGGATGCAGCGGCGGTGGCGGTGGAGCGGGCAGGTCGGGAACGATGTTGTACCAGTTGCTCGGGATCACCATCCCAGTCTGCGCCCGTCGCACGCCGCGTACCAGTGCGACAGGCCGCCCGCTCACTCCCTGACCAGCAGGGCCGGGCGCTCCGGGTGATCGGCCCTGACGACGACGTCGGCCGCCTGCTGGGGCCGCGCCTCGCGCTCGTAGCGGGCGTAGGCGGGCAGCCGCCACCGCTCGTCCTCCGGCGTGCCGCGCTCCAGCGCCCCCGCCGACAGCCAGACGTGCACGCTCAGGTCGAACCCCAGCCCCCGCCCCAGCAGCAACGTCCCGTCCACCACCACGACCCCGCCCGCGGGTACCTCCGCGTACGGCACCCGGTAGGCCCGGTCCACCCGGCTGTCCCACAGGGCCGGCAACACCCGTCCCGGCCCGCCGGGGTCCAGCGGCTCCAGCACCTCCCGCCGGAGCGCCTTGACGTCGAGCCAGTCCTCGTAGAAGGCGTCCGGATCCGTCCTGCCGTGCTCCAGCCGCAGCGAGGCGGGCCGCAGGAAGTCCCCCGCCGACACCCGCAGCACGGGCCGCCCGCGCAGCTTGAGCGGCGCCACGAGCCCGTCGGCGAGCCACGCGGGCCGCGCGGGCGGGGCCCCGTCGACGGCGACCCGCACCCAGGCGTCCCGCGGCGACCCGGAGATCCGCTCGGCCAGGTCTTCCACCAGAACGTCCCAGGAGATCGCTCGCGCACGCATCGAGATCAGCTTACGACCCCCGCCAAGCCCCCTCGGCCGGGAACTTCCTGACCTCAGAGCTCCTGGACGAAACGCGACATGGCCGCGGTCACTTGCTTGAGCATCTCGACGGACTCGACCGGATCGTCGGTCTCCAGGCCGTGGTGGGCGCCGGGGATCTCGACGTACGGGTGGGCCAGGGACCGTACGAGCTCCCCGTCCCAGGAACGGTCGGCGGTGCCCCCGACCAGCAGCGTGGGAGCCTGGCTACGGCGCAGCGCCGCGACGACGCCCTCCCGCCCGAGCAGCGGGGTCAGCCAGATCGCGGGCAGCCCGCGCTCGGCGGCCAGCGGCGCCGCGCAGGCGCCCAGCGACTTGCCGACCAGCAGCACGTGCCGGGCCTGTACGCCGTCGAGCGCGCTTCGCGCCTGGTCCATGACCCACGCCTCCCAGTCGGTGGCAGGATCCGCCGGCGGCTGCCACCAGACCTCCCGCACGGTCCACCCGCGACGGACGAGGATGCCGCGGGCGAAGTGGAGCAGAGGGCGGGCAGGCACGTAGCCCATGCCGGGAAGGAGGACGGCCACACGATCGGGATCACCTTCGACCAGGGTGGGGACTCCGAAGACCGCTTCAGGTGCCACCCGAGGAGTCTAGGCCGACCCGGCCCGCCGTCTCCGCTCCATTTTTCCGCGGCGGAATGTCGGAAGACCACGAAGGCCAGGCCCCCGAACCCGGTTGACCTGGCCTTTCGCCATCTGGAGCGGACGACGGGAATCGAACCCGCGTAGCTAGTTTGGAAGACTAGGGCTCTACCATTGAGCTACGTCCGCGCGAACCGGTCGGAGTCTGGTCTAGACTTCATCCGGTCGTCAGGGCGTAAGCGTACCGGAGTCGCGGACCGCATGCGCAACCGACGAGACGGGGCGTGGCGCAGCTTGGTAGCGCGCTTGCTTTGGGAGCAAGAAGTCGCAGGTTCAAATCCTGTCGCCCCGACCAGCTCAAAGGCCCCATCCGATGAGGATGGGGCCTTCTGCTTGTCAGTCTGCTTGACCGACCAGGCGGGAGATCTCTTCGAGTGGTAGCCCGTTGTCAGAGAGCAGGGACACGAAGCTGTGCCGCAGTTCTCTCGGCGTCCACTCGTTCGAGTTCACCCCGTCCGCGTCCTTGATGATGTTGCGGAACGCGCGCCGCACGTTGGCCGCGTCCAGTTCCGTCCCGGCTGCCGGCGACACACGGGAAAAGCTAACTCTTGGAGAGAAGCGCAGATGACCGAGACCCGCGTGATTGTGGCCTGCGCCGAACATAAGGTGCACTGGTATCTGGGCGCAGAGCCGGCCAAGTGCACCGACCAAGAGCATCAACACCGCCAGTTCGAAGTGCACCGGCATTGTGATGTGGTCGTGTTGCCCGACGGCACCCAATTCCAAGCCGTCTCCTTCGATGCGATGGATCCCTATGCCCGTGACCGACAACCCGACTATGGGCTCTACCTCGACTTTCGCTGGCGGCCGTCGTGGGTCCACGATCACCTCGACTGGCCCGATTTCGGCGTCCCCCGTGATTCGGCGGCGGTAGTCACCGCGTTGCGGTCTCTCCTCGACCGTGCCCGCACTGGGCAACAGGTGGAACTCGGTTGTCTCGGTGGCCACGGGCGCACCGGCACCGCGCTCGCCATCCTTGCCATTCTTACCGGCCATGCTGCTAGCGATGCGATTTCCTGGGTTCGGGGCAACTACTGCCCGGACGCTGTGGAAACCGCCGGCCAGGAAGCGTTCATCATGGGGCTTCGCAGCTAAAGCCTCTCAAGGATCAACGCCATTTGAACCAGGTACGGGAGGCGCTTGCGCGCATCATCCAAAGCCTCGGGTGTTCGTGCGCGGATATAGATGTTCGCGACACTGCCAGGGCGGTGCCACCACGCGTGGGCCGGCTCAACATCTGGTGGCAACTCTCCTCCGTTCATGTCGTGCCGGTGGGAGGGTGCCTAGCAACATGCCGTCCCGGCTGTCCCAGCTGTCCCTAAACCTGTGCTGACCAGTACGAACGTAAGCAACCATCAGGGACAGTCCGAGTTGATGCCTGTCCCAGTTGTCCCTCGGCGAAGCATCCAGTTGTTGATGTCCTCGGTAGTGGACGGCAAGATCGCGCCCATGACCGACTACGAACAGGTGGGCGACGCCTTAGGGAACACCACCTGGATCACTTGGTGTGCGGGCGCCACTCTGGACGACGTCCTCGCCCTCTACGGCGGAGACCGGTACGTGGTGACAGCCGCCACGTTCAGCGAGACCGACGAGGCCGCCCACTTTGGTATCGAGGAGGGGATACCGTTCCTCTTCGCCGGTGCGCTCGGCCATGGCGTAGTCCTCATGGAGCCAGGGCTGCCTTTCCTGGAGACCGACGCGCAGGCCCGCCTCTCTCAGGCAGGCGTGTGCCTGGACGTCGGCTGGAGTGACTTCGGTCCGCCCTTCGTCACGTACAGGGAAAGGGGGCGCGTTGTAGTGAGCTTCGAGGGCATTGGGTGGGAGTACGACGCCACGCCCGACCAGGAGACGGTGGAGCGCTGGATGAGCACCACCCCCAGCGGCTTGGAGGGGTGGCAGACCAACTACGGCACGGCGTCGCTGATGACGGCGGAGGCCATCATGGGCGTGCCCATGGATGAGGAGTGGCTGGCACGAGAGCACACTTGCATAACGTTCCAACGGGTGACTCCGAGCGCGCCCTTCCACATACGGTGCGGCTGCAAGAGTTGGTGGACCATGTCGCAGCAGCCGGAAGGCCGCTTTCGCCGCGGGCGACGGGGTTCAGGGGAGCTGGTTGATGCGTACGAGGTTGCCCGCGGGGTCGCGGAAGGCGCAGTCGCGCAGGCCGAAGGGCTGGTCGGTCGGTTCCTGGACGACGTCGGCGCCGCTTGCCTGCACCCGCTCGAAGGTGCCGGTCAGGTCCGAGGTGCCGAGCACGATGCTCGCGTAGCTGCCCTTGGCCATGAGCTCGGCGATCGTACGGCGCTCGTCGTCGGTGAGGCCCGGGTCGGCGGCCGGGGGTTCGAGGACGATGGACGTCTGCGGCTGGTCCACCGGCCCCACCGTGATCCAGCGCATGCCCTCGTAGCCCACGTCGTTACGTACCTCGAAACCCAGCGCGTCGCGGTAGAAGGCAAGCGACTTGTCGGGGTCGTCGACCGGCAGGAACGTCTGGTGAATGGTGAGGTTCATGCCGATCACGATAGGTCGGCGCGGGCCGGGAGGGCTTCTCGATTCCTGATCGGTCGCATGACCCGCTTCACGACGCAGCCGGGGAGGCCGGCGGCGTCCTCGGCGGCCAGGCGGCGGTAGGCGCTCGGCGACATGCCGACCAGTTCGGAGAACCGCGTGCTGAAGGTGCCCAGCGACGCGCAGCCCACCGCGAAGCAGACCTCGGTGACCGACATGTCGCCGCGCCGCAGCAGGGTCATGGCCCGCTCGATGCGCCGGGTCATGAGGTAGCTGTAGGGCGACTCGCCGTAGACGGCACGGAACTCCCGGCTCAGGTGCCCGGCCGAGAGATGGACGCCGCGCGCCAGCGCCGGCACGTCCAGCGGCTGGGCGTAGTCACGGTCGATCCGGTCGCGGACGCGGCGCAGCAGGGCCAGCTCACGCAGGCGCGGGTCGGGTCTGCCGGTCACGGGTGCCAGCCTGCCCCGTGAACCGCCCCGGTGTCCACGCCGCCCGCTCGGAGCGCGCGTCCCGGGGCCGGTGCGGAGAGCGGGTCAGCCGGTCAGCGTGAGGGGGTTGACCAGGTCGGCGTAGACGAGCAGGCCGGCCATGATGATCATGACGAACGCGACCGCGTACGTCAGCGGCAGCACCTTCGCGATGTCCACGTATCGGGGCTCCGGCCGCCGCATGATCTTCGCGTAGGCCCGCTTGATGCCCTCCCACAGGCCGCCCGCGATGTGGCCGCCGTCCAGCGGCAGTAGCGGGATGAGGTTGAACATGCCGATCGCCAGGTTGAACCCGGCCAGCAGGTTGACGAAGATGGCGATCTTCTTCTCGTTGGACAGGTCGGAGGCGAGGATCTCACCGCCCATGCGGCCCGCGCCGACCACGCCGACCGGGCCCTCGGGGTCGCGTTCGTGGCCGGAGAAGGCCGCGTTCCAGACGCCGACCATCTTCGCCGGCAGGTTGATCAGCGAGCCGGCCACCCGGCCGGTGAGCTCGCCCATGTAACCGAGCACCTGGCCGAGGCTCTGCCGCTCCATGACCTCCGTGGGCAGCACGCCCAGGAAGCCGACGTTCTTGTCGATCTTCTTCGGGTCCTGGAGGTTGGGCCGGTCCTGGGCGATGAGCGTGGCGCCGACCGTCATCGGCCTGCCGTCACGCACGATGCCGATCTGGACGGGGCCGGGGCCGTGGGAGCGGATCAGCCGGGTGGCGTCGTCCCAGGAAGAGATCTTCTGGCCGCCGAAGGAGACCAGGCGGTCGCCCGGCTTGAGGTTCGCCTGCGCCGCGGGGGTGCGCTTGTCGGTGGGCTTGCACTCGGTGCGCTGCTCCGAGATCGGGATCAGGCACGTCTGGGTCTCGGGCGACACGATCGGGGCCCAGCTCGGCAGGCCGATGCCGACCAGCAGGATGCTGAAGAAGATGAAGGCCAGCACGAAGTTCATCGCCGGGCCGCCGGACATGATGATGACCTTCTGCCACCACTTCTTGCGGTAGAAGACGCGATCCTCGTCGCCCGGCCGCACCTCTTCCTGCGCGGCGTCCCTGGCGGACTCGATGAGCCCCTGGAACGGCCCGGTGGCCGTGCTCCTGAGCCTGGTCGGATCATCACCGGGACGCGGCGGCAGCATGCCGATCATGCGGATGTAGCCGCCCAGCGGGATCCACTTGATGCCGTATTCGGTCTCGCCCCTGCGCCGTGACCAGGCCGTGCTGCCGAAGCCGACCATGTATTGCGTCACCCTGACGCCGAAAAGCTTGGCAGGCACCAGGTGGCCGATCTCGTGCAACGCGATGGAGATCACCAGTCCGAGCAGGAAAAGGATGATCCCCACGAGATAGAGCCAGTTCATCGATGCGCGCTCCACTCAGACGGTTGGGGCAGACGAAAGGTTCGACAAGCCCAGACTAGTCGAACTCGCCGCGCCCCACCGCTTGCCTGCCTTTTGAAGAGCATTGACAGTATGCGATCAAACGAACACGCTGAGAGACGACGGAGGGGGACGTCTTGATCCAGATACTGATCGCCGAACACCGGCCTTTGGTCCGCCGTGGTTTGTACGCGACTCTCGACAGCGAGCCGGACCTGCGCGTCGTCGCCGAGACGGGATGCCCGGACGAGGCGGTGCGGGCGGCGTTGGGCAACCGTCCTGACGTGGCCGTGCTGGACCTCGACCTGCCGGGGTTGCCGGTCGCCGCCCAGTTGGCCGAGCAGGCGCCGGGCTGCGGGGTGCTCATCCTGTCGGCCTCACCCGACCCCGGGAAGGTGCGCAAGGCCCTGGCCGGCAACGCGCTCGGGTTCATGAGCCTGTGCGTGCCGCCCGACCACCTCGCCGACGGGGTACGCCAGGTCGCGGCCGGGCACCGGGCCGTCGAGGCGCAACTGGCGGCGGCCGCCCTCCAGTGCGCGGCCAACCCGCTGACCAGGCGGGAGCTCGACGTGCTGCGGATCGCGGCGGGGGGCGCGCGTTCGACGGAGATCGCCGACCAGCTCTTCCTGTCGGTCGGCACCGTACGCAACCACCTGTCGCGGATCATGTGCAAGACGGGCGCACGCAACAGGCTGGACGCGGTACGCATCGCCAGCGACTGGGGCTGGTTGTGAGCCACGACCACGGGCCCCCGGTGGAGCCGGGACGGGTGACCGGGGCCCCGGCGGAGCCGCGCCGCCCCGCCGGGGCCCCGAACCCCTAGAGGATGTCAGCAGGTCAAAGCCGGCTGCCAGTGACCGCCATCACGACCTGACCCGTGTGAAACGTCAGGGGCGCCAGATCAGCACCAGCGCGCAGTCGTCGTTGTGGCCGGAGGCCATCGCGTTGACCAGTGCCTTGGCCCCGTCGCGGAAACCGGAGGGCAGCAGCCGCTCCGCCTCGCCGAGCAGCCGGTCGAGCCCGGCGTCGATGTCACGGCCGGGCTGCTCGATCAGCCCGTCGGTGTAGAGCAGCAGCGCGTCGCCCTTGCGCAGGACGCCGTTGTCGGGCTCGCAGTGCAGGTCGGGCACCACGCCGAGGACCACGCCCTTGGCCGAGGCGACCTGCCAGTTGCCCGTGCCCACATCGAACTTCACCACCGGCGGATGCCCGGCCGAGGTGATCGTGTACTCCCCCGTCGCGAGGTTGAGCCGCACGTGCACAGCCGTCACGAACCCCTCGTCACCGCGCTGGCGGTGCAGGTAGGCGTTGCAGGCCGGCAGGAAGTCGTCGACCGAGCCGAGCAGCCCGCCGAACGTGCCGGACAGCAGCAGCGCCCTGGTGCCCGCGTCGACCCCCTTGCCGGACACGTCGACCAGGGCGATGTCGACGATGTCGCCGTCGCGCATGGAGACCAGGAAGTCACCGCCGAAGGAGGACCCGCCCGCCTGCTTGAGCACCACCTTGCCGCCCCAGTCCTTGGGCAGCGGGGGCAGCTCGCCCTGGCTCTTGAGCCGGTCGCGCAACTCCAGCAGCATCGCGTCGCCGCGCAGGCCCTGCACGCCCAGCTTGCCCCTCGTACGGGCCATGAGCACGGCGAGCACGGTGGTGAACCCGATCGTCACGGTGAGCCCGAGCCCGACCTTGGCCACGCCCAGCGTCACCGCGATGTAGCCGAGCGCGACGGCCACCGCCACCAGCAGCTTGACCAGGCTGCGCAGCCGGAGCTGGAGGCCACCGAGCAAGGTCACCAGGATGAGCAGGGAGGGCGAGAACCACTCGGTCGAGACCTCCGCCGCCAGGAACCCGATGACGAGCGAGAGCGTGGCGAGCGTGATGAGCAGATTGCGGTCGCGGGCCAGCGGCCCTCTGCGAACAAATCGGACGATAGTGACTAGAAAGGGCACCCGCACCAGGACGGCGCGGACCCGTGGCGGGATCAGCGGCGCCGGACGGGAACTCATGATGCGCCTGACTGTATCGGTCTGACCGTTGTTTGGGCAGCCCACTTGACCAAGGCCTTGATCATTAAGCACGGATATTGGGTGGCCGTCCCTCTTTGCCCGCTCCTACCTTGGACGGATGAGGTATCCGATCCGTCCGGTTGACGAGTCCGAGTGGCAGGCCTTCGGCCAGGTTCTCAGTGAGGGGTTCGGCTGGGCGCCTCACCCCCAGCAGTCAGCACGGTACAAGGCCGAGACCGAGTTCGACCGCACCCTCGCCGCGTTCGACGGCGACGTCATCGCCGGGGTCGCCGGCGCGCTGAGTCTCACCATGACCGTCCCCGGCGGGCAGCTTCCGGTCGCGGGGGTGACGAGCGTCAGCGTGCTGCCCTCGCACCGCCGGCGCGGCGTACTGTCCGCGATCATGCACAGGCAACTCTCCGACATCCGCGAACGCGGCGAGTGCGTCGCCGCCCTCTACGCCTCCGAGGCGGCGATCTACGGCCGGTACGGGTACGGCAGGGCCTCCACCGAGCTGTCGTTCCGCATCGACAAGCGCGCCTCGGCCTTCGTCGCGAGCGCCCCCGCCGACCCGTCGCTCAGGCTCAGGGTGGCCCGCCCCGCCGACGTACGGACCGAGCTGGAGAAGGTGTTCGCCACGGTCGTGACCAGGCGCCCGGGGCGTTACGAGCGCAAGCCGCAGACGTGGGACATCGTGCTCGCCGACGAGGAGTTCGACCAGCGCGGGGACGGGCCGCTGCGCACGGTCCTCGCCCAGGACGACGGCGGCGTGCGCGGCTACGCCCTGTTCCGCGTCAAGTCGTCCTGGGACGCCAACGGCGTGCCCGACGGGGAGATCAAGCTGTTCGAGCTGGAGGCGACCGACCCGGCGGCCTACGCGCTGCTCTGGCGCCACGTACTGGACCGCGACCTGGCGTCCAGGGTCGAGGCGCGCGGCAGGCCGGTGGACGACCCGCTGATCGCGCTGCTGGCCGACGGGCGCCAGTTGCGCGCGGGCTGGGCGGACGAGCTGTGGGTACGCCTGGTCGAGCTGGACCGCGCGCTGACCTCGCGGGCCTACTCGGCGGCGGTGGACGTGGTGATCGAGGTCGAGGACGACGTGTGCCCGTGGAACACCGGCCGCTGGCGGCTCTCCGCCGATCCGCGAGGTGCGGAGTGCAAGGCCGTGGAGGACCAGCCGGACGTGACGGTGCCGATGAACGTGCTCGGCTCGGCCTACCTGGGGGACGGCGTGCTGATGGAGTCGCTGGCGGCGGGCCTGCTGCGCGAGCACTCCCCCGGCTCGGTGCGCGCGCTGGCCACCGCCCTGTCGTGGAGCCCGAAGCCGTGGGCGGGGCTGACGTTCTGACGGGGCCGAAGTCGGGAGCGGGGATGACGTCGGGAGCGGGGATGACGTCGGGAGCGGGCTGACGTTCGGAGCGGGCTGACGTATGGTCGGGAGCATGGCGTTGCAAAGTTTGCAGATCACCGCGACGGTCGCCATGCGTGCCCGCGACGTGTCGAAACCGTCGAAGGAGCAGCAGGAGGCCGCCGACCGGCGGCCCCTGCGCGACGAGATGCCCCGGCGCGACGCCAAGCGCAAGGCTTAGGGCAGCGAGGGGAGCTGGCCGATCGTCTCATAGGCGACCAGCTGCGCGATGCGCCTGCTGTGGCGCTCGCTGCCGGTGAACGACGTGCCCAGGAAGACCTCCACGAACCTGGTCGCCTCCTCCACGGTGTGCATGCGCGCGCCGAGGCTGACCACGTTGGCGTTGTTGTGCTCGCGCGCCAGGCCGGCCGTCTCCTCGCTCCAGGCCAGCGCCGCGCGGATGCCGCGCACCTTGTTGGCGGCGATCTGCTCGCCGTTGCCCGAGCCGCCGATGACCACCCCCAGGCTGGCCGGGTCACCTGCGACGCCCTCGGCGGCGCGCAGCACGAACGCCGGATAGTCGTCCTCGGCGTCGTAGACGAAGGGACCGCAGTCGGTCACCTCGTGGCCGTGGTCCTTCAGCCAGGACACCAGGTGGTTCTTGAGCTCATAGCCGGCATGGTCGGCACCGATGTAAACACGCACCTCACCAGTCTTTCACAGCGCGGCCGCCCGGGCTCGCTGGCTAGAGTAAGGACTCCTACCGTTCCCCAGTCCTTACGAAAGCAGAGATCTATGCGTGAGATCCGCGTCATCGGCGACCCCGTCCTGCGCACGCCCGCCGAGCCCGTGACGGAGTTCGACCGTGAGCTGCGCCGCCTGATCGACGAGATGTTCCAGGCCATGTACGCGGTGGACGGCGTGGGACTGGCCGGCCCGCAGATCGGCGTGCCGCGGCGGCTGTTCGTCTACGACATCAGCGGGCGCAAGGGCCACGTGGTCAATCCGGTCCTCACCGTCGACGACCCCGAGGAGACGATCGACCAGGAGGGCTGCCTGTCCGTGCCCGACCGCGACACGCGCAAGCCGATCTACGCCGCCGTCGCGCGCGCCTCGGGCGTGACCATCGAGGGGCTCGACCGGCTCCAGCGACCGGTGCGGGTCAAGGCCCGCGGCTCGCTGGCACGCTGCTTCCAGCACGAGACCGAGCATCTCGACGGCAAGCTCTACGTCGACCGGCTGCCCAGAAGCGAGGCGCGCAAGATCATGCTGAAGGCATAGGTTGGGGCCATGAGCGTATTTTCCGGCAAGGGTGCGCTGGTGACCGGTGGCTCCAGGGGCATCGGCAAGGCGATCGTGGAGCGACTGACCGACGACGGGGCCGAGGTCGTCTTCTGCTACCAGAATGCCGAGGATGCGGCGCGGCAGGTGGCCAAGGAGACGGGGGCGCATGCCGTACGGGCCGATCTCGGCGTCAAGGAGGACCTGGAGCGGCTGTTCGCCGAGGCGGAGGCGCGGCTGCCCGGGCTGGACATCCTCGTCAACAACGCCGCCACTCTCGACGGACACAAGCTGATCGCCGACATCACCGAGGAGGACTACGAGCGGGTGTTCGCGGTGAACACCCGGGCCGTGTTCCTCGCGATGCAGTGGGCGGGCCGGGTGATGCGCGACGGCGGACGGATCGTCAACATCTCCTCGCTCAACACCGAGGTGCCCGCGCCGGCCCTGGCTCTCTACTGCGGCAGCAAGGCGGCCATGGAGCAGTTCGCCAAGGTGGCGGCGCGGGAGCTGGGCGCGCGCGGGATCACCGTGAACGTCGTCTCGTCCGGCGCCACCGACACCGACATGCTGCGGGGCGCCAACCCCGAGGAGGCGCTGGCCCAGACGTCGGCGCTGACCGCGCTGGGGCGCCTGGGCCGGCCCGACGACATCGCCGCGGCGGTGGCCCTCCTGGCGGGCCCGGACGGGCGCTGGATCACCGGGCACAACCTCCGCGCCACCGGCGGGCTGTTCGTGTGACCGGGCCCGGCCTCGGCTACAGCTGCATGGCCTTGATCTCCAGATATTCCTCCAGCCCCTGCTCGCCCAGCTCGCGGCCCACTCCCGACTGCTTGTAGCCGCCGAAGGGCGCCATCGGGTTGAACCGGCCGCCGTTGACGGCCACCTGGCCGGTGCGCAGCCTGCGGGCCACCGCGAGGGCGTGCTCCTCGGTGCCCGCCCAGACCGCGCCGGCCAGGCCGTATCTGGTGTCGTTGGCGATCTGTACGGCGTTGTCCTCGCTCGTGTACGGGATCAGCGACAGGACCGGCCCGAAGATCTCCTCCTGCTCGATCGTCATCCCCGGCTCCACCGCCGCGAACACCGTGGGCTCGACGAAGTAACCTCGCTCCCGCGGCCGCTCCGTGCCGCCCGCGACCAGCCTGGCGCCCTCCTCCTGGCCCCGGTTGATGTAGCGGACCACGCGGGCGCGCTGGACGGCCGACACCAGCGGGCCGATCCTGGTCGACTCGTCGAAGGGGTCGCCGACGGTGTAGCCGCGGGCCAGCGCGACGGCCATGGCGACGGCCTCGTCGTACTGGTCGCGGTGCACGATCATGCGGGTCCACGCCGAGCAGGTCTGGCCGGCGTTGACGAAGCAGTTGGCCACCCCGACCTTGACGGCCAGGGCCAGGTCGGCGTCGGGGAGGATGACGTTGGCCGACTTGCCCCCGAGCTCAAGGGCGACCCGCTTGACGGACTCGGCGGCGAGCGAGGCGACCCTGCGGCCGGCGGGCGTCGAGCCGGTGAAGGAGACCATGTCGACCTCGGGGTGGGCGGCCATCGCCTCGCCCACGACCGAGCCGCGCCCGCTGAGCAGGTTGAACACGCCGGGCGGCAGGCCCACCTCGTCGAAGATCTCCGCCAGCGCGTAGGCCGCCAGCGGCGCCACCTCGCTCGGCTTGAGCACCACGGTGCACCCGGCGGCCAGCGCGGGGGCGACCTTGCAGACGATCTGGTGCAGCGGGTAGTTCCAGGGCGTGATGGCGGCGACCACCCCGACGGGCTCCTTGACCACCAGCGAGTTGCCGACGCGTGACTCCCGTGGATGACTCTCGGCAAGCTGGGCGTAGGAGGCCAGGACGGTGGCGGGGACGAGCGTCTGCACCTTGAGCGCGAAGCCCAGCGGCGAGCCCATGTCGGTCGAGATGACCTCGGCGATCTCCTCGGCGCGCTGTTTCAGCAGCGCCGCCGCGTCGCCGAGGAGCTTGCCGCGCTCCGCCGCGGGGGTCTCCGACCAGCCGGGGAAGGCCCTGCGGGCGGCGGTCGCGGCCGCCTCCACGTCGTCGGGAGAGCCCGCGGGCACTCGGTCGATGATCTCTTCCGTGGCCGGATTGACGACCTCGATGGACTCGTCCGACGCCGAACCCGTCCAGGAGCCGCCGATAAAGAGCTGACGCATAGCCACCATCCTGTCAGCGCGCCAGGAGGCGGCGCGAGGGCTGGGCCTGAGTCAGGGACGAGCCTTCCACGCCGCCGCTGAGCCTTTTCCCGTCACAGTACGACGGTTTTACGCGACAAGTCGGGATTGTCAGCCAAAAGGCGTCAGTCGAACTGGGGCCGCCTGGTACGCGTCCGCTTCAGCTCGAAGAAGTCCTCCGACGCGGTGACCATCAGCACGCCGTCCCAGAGCGTGCCCGCGTCCTCACCGCGCGGGATGCGGGTGATCACGGGCCCGAAGAAGGCGTTGGAGCCGACGCGGATGATCGGCGTGCCGACCTCCTGGCCGACGAGCGTGATGCCCTCGTCGTGCGAGGCGCGGATGCCCTCGTCCCATTCCTCGGAGTGCATGGCCTCGGCGAGGTCCTTGTCGAGGCCCACGCTTTCGAGCGCGCCCTCGACGACCTCGCGCAGGCGCTCCGGCTCCTTGCTCAGGCCCTGGTTGTGCAGGCGGGTGCCGATCTCGGTGTAGAGGGCGCCGACGTACTGCTCGCCGTGCTTGGCCCCGGCGGCGGCGATGACGCGAACGGCGCCCATCGCGCGCGCGGCGCCCCGGAGGTAGTCCTCCGAGACGTCCTTGTCCTCATTGAGGAAGTAGAGGGACATCTGACGCCAGCGGGGTTCGATCGGCCGAACCTTCTCCACTTCGAGCAGCCAGCGCGACGTGACCCAAGCGAAGGGGCAGGAGGGGTCGAACCACAGGTCCACGGGAATCTTCTCAGTCACGTCTGGCCATAACCTGAGGTGGTTCGGGTCCTATTCCCGGCATGACAGGATACGGACAACCCCGACGAAGTGGTGTAAAGGAGCGCAACTTGGCAGGCAACCTGACCCGGGACGAGGCTCGTGCGCGCGCCCAGCTGTTGAAGGTCGAGTCGTACGAGGTCGCACTCGATCTGACGGATGGGGACGAGCGCTTCGAGAGCGTGACGACGGTCCGCTTCGACAGCATCCGTCCGGGGGTGTCCACGTTCATCGACCTGCACGGCGCCGAGGTGCGCCGGGTCACACTCAACGGCCAGGACCTCGACGTGTCCGGCTACGACGAGGAGAAGGGACGCTTCCCGCTCCCCGAGCTCGCCGCGTCCAACGTGCTGCGAGTGGAGGCCGGCTGCCCGTACATGCGCACCGGCGAGGGTCTGCACCGCTTTGTCGACCCGGTGGACCAGCGGGTCTACCTGCACACCCAGTTCGAGACGGCCGACGCGCACCGCATGTACGCCTGTTTCGACCAGCCCGACCTCAAGTCCACCTTCCAGTTCACCGTGGTCGCCCCGGGCGACTGGGAGGTCGTCTCCAACGCCGCCGTCGCCGAGGTGACGGAGGTGGCCGGGGCCGGTGGGGCGGCCAAGCGCTGGCAGTTCCCCGTAACTCCGGTCATGTCCACCTATATCACTGCATTGGTGGCCGGGCCCTACCACAAGGTGACCACCGAGCACGACGGCATCCCGCTCGGCCTCTACTGCCGGGCCTCGCTGGCCGAGCACCTCGACGCCGACAACATCTTCGAGGTCACCCGTCAGGGCTTCGACTTCTTCCACCGGGTGTTCGGCGTGCGCTACCCGTTCGGCAAGTACGACCAGCTCTTCGTGCCCGAGTTCAACGCCGGCGCCATGGAGAACGCGGGCTGCGTGACCTTCCTGGAGGACTACATCTTCCGCTCCAGGGTCACCGACGCCGTGGTCGAGCGGCGCGCGGAGACGATCCTGCACGAGATGGCGCACATGTGGTTCGGCGACCTGGTCACCATGCGCTGGTGGGACGACCTGTGGCTGAACGAGTCGTTCGCCACCTACATGTCCGTGCTCGCCCAGGCCGAGGCCACCCGCTGGGGCAAGGGCGCCTGGACCACGTTCGCGAACGTGGAGAAGTCCTGGGCCTACCGCCAGGACCAGCTCCCCTCCACCCACCCCATCTCCGCCGACATCCCGGACATGCAGGCGGTCGAGGTCAACTTCGACGGCATCACGTACGCCAAGGGCGCCTCGGTGCTCAAGCAGCTCGTGGCCTACGTCGGCCTGGACAACTTCCTGGCCGGCGTGCGCGACTACTTCGCCGCGCACGCCTGGGGCAACACCGAGCTGAAGGACCTGCTCGACGCCCTGGAGCGGACCTCGGGACGCGACCTGTCCGCCTGGTCGAAGGAGTGGCTGGAGACCTCCTGGGTCAACACGCTGCGCCCCTCGTTCGAGGTCTCGGGCGGGCGCTTCACCGGTTTCGAGGTGCTCCAGGAGGCCCCGGCCGACTACCCGACGCTGCGCTCCCACCGGGTCGCCATCGGCCTCTACTCCCTGGCCGACGGGGTGCTGACCCGGACCAGGCGGGTGGAGCTCGACGTGGTCGGCGCCCGTACGAGCGTGCCGCAGCTGGTCGGCGAGGAGCAGCCCGACCTGGTGCTGCTCAACGACGACGACCTGACCTACGCCAAGATCCGCCTCGACGACGACTCCCTGCGCACACTGGTCAACGGCGGCATCGCGCAGTTCACCGAGCCGCTGCCCCGGGCGCTGTGCTGGTCGGCGGCCTGGGACATGACCCGCGACGGCGAGATGTCCACACGCGACTATGTCCAGCTGGTCATCTCCGGCGCGGACACGGTCTCCGACATCACGGTCCTGCAGACGATCCTGCGGCAGGCGCGCATGGCCGTGCAGCAGTACGCCGACCCCGCCTGGCGGCCCGAGGGCATGGCGCTGCTGGCGGGCAAGCTGCGCGCGCTGCTCGGCACGGCCAAGCCCGGCTCCGACCAGCAGCTCGCCTTCCTTCAGGCGCTCGCGCCCGTGGCCACCTCCGCGGAGGACCTGGAGCTGCTGGCGGCCATCCTGGACGGCTCGGCCGTGCCCGAGGGGCTGAGCGTGGACGCCGACCTGCGCTGGACCCTGGTGCACGCGCTGGTGTCGGGCGGCCGGCTGGACGAGTCCGGCATCGAGGCCGAGCTGCGCCGTGACCCCACGGCGACGGGCGAGCGCTCGGCGGCGCTGTGCCGGGCCTCGATCCCGACGCCCGAGGCCAAGGACGCGGCCTGGGAGCGGATCGTGAGCGGCCGGCTGGCCAACCACATCGCCAGGGCGACCATCCAGGGGTTCCAGGACCCGCACCACCCCGACCTGATGGCGCCGTTCCGGGAGAAGTACTTCGCCGAGGTCGGGCCGATCTACCAGAAGTGGACGTACGACCAGGCGGGGAGCTTCGCCGTGGGTTGCTTCCCCGCGCTGCTCATCGAGCCGGGGACCGTCAGCGCCGCGCAGGACTTCCTGGCCGCCGAGCAGCCGCCGCACGCGCTGCGCCGGCTCATCCTGGAGGGCGCCGACGGCGTCAGCCGGGCGCTGCGCAACCGCGAGCGGGACGCCATGCCCGCCTGACCTCCGTGGATAGGCCCCCGTCACCTCGGCGGGGGCCTTCCCCATCGGCGGGTTCGCTGATTGGGTGAGTTGGCCGTGGCGAGCGGGGGGCGATGTTAGCCTCAAGGCGTGCTAGGCGCGGGGACCACCCTCAACGACCGCTACGTGCTGTCTGATCGCCTCGGCGGTGGCGGCATGGGCGAGGTGTGGCGTGCCGACGACACCGTTCTCGGACGCGCGGTCGCGGTCAAGGTGCTCATGCCCGCGCTCAACGAGCACCCCACCTTCACCCAGCGCTTCCAGAACGAAGCCCGGGCCATGGCCACCCTCCGGCACCCCGGCGTGGTCGACGTCTACGACTACGGCGTCTGCGACGTCGCGGGCCGCTCGGTGAGCTTCCTGGTCATGGAATACGTGCGGGGCGAGTCGCTCGACCGCGTCCTGCGGCGTGGCCCGCTCGGCACCGCGGAGACCATGCGGCTGATCGCCGAGGTCGGCGACGCGCTGGCCGCGGCCCACGCGCAGGGCATCGTCCATCGCGACGTCAAGCCGGCCAACCTCATGATCAGGCCGGACGGCAGCGTGGCGCTGACCGACTTCGGCATCGCCCACTCCGCCTCCGCCGGTCAGCTGACGGCCACCGGCACGATGCTCTGCTCGGCCGGCTACTGCGCGCCCGAGATGGCCACCTCCAGCGAGGTGACACCCGCGGTCGACGTCTACGCGCTGGGCGTGGTGGCCTACGAATGCCTGACCGGGCGGTTGCCGTTCCAGGGCGACACGCCCGTACAGATCATCTTCAAGCACCTCAACGCCCCGGTCCCGCGCCTGCCCGACAGCGTGCCGCCGGGGCCTCGGCAGGTGGTGTCGCGGGCGCTGGAGAAGACGCCCGACGCGCGCTGGGCCACGATGGCGCAGATGACCGAGGCCACCCGCAGGGCGATGGCCGCGCCCGGCGCGCTGCCCGTCCCGCGCCGGCGCCGCGCGATGCGGGCGGTGCTCACCATCGCCGCCGCCGTGCTGGTGTCGGCGGCCGTGGCGGGCTCGGTGTGGTTGCGCCCGGCCCAGCCCACGACCAGCACGAGCGAGGCGACGCCGACGGCCGGCCAGCCGGCGGTCAAGGTCTCCATGACCACGGCGCCCGCCAGAAACCTGACCACGCCGGCCCACCGGCAGTCCACCCCCGCCCCCACCACCACGGCCGCCACCGAGTCGCCGCGGGTCACACGTCCGCCGCGCCCCACCGCGACCCCCGGCACCACCACCACGGCCCCGCCCAGCACGCCGACCACCGCGCCGACCACCGCGGAGCCGGAGCCGCCCACGGCGGAGCCGACCCCGCCGGGTTCCGAGGAGCCCACGGCCCCGCCCACGCCCAACAAGCCGACCGGCGGCGACATCCAGTGCATCCGGGCCCCGTGCCCGTGAGACCGGCGCGGCTCCGGCAGGCGTCTCCGCACCCCGATGCCCGAAGCGCGCTCTATGTCCGCTAGCGCTCGGTGGTCGTGAGAAGGTTCATCGGGTGGAGACGACCAGGGACCTGCTCATCGCCCTTGCCCGCCGCTACGCCTTCGCCGACCTCGGTGCGCTCGCGCCCTCGGAGGAGATCGCCGAGGTGTGCGAGTTCGGGCAGCGACTGCTCTCGCTCGACGCCGAGGATTTCGCGGCCGAGGCCAAGGGAGTGCCCGCCGACCTGCGCCGGCGCGCCCGGGCCTGCCACATGCCGCAGACTCCGCGCGAGCAGCCGCGGGGGGCGCTTGAGTCGCTGCGGCCCGCGTACGGGCTGTTGCTGGAGGTGATCGCCGTACGGTGGCACCGGCGCGAGCTGAGCCCGATGATCGCGGCGGTGCACATCGCCAGCGAATACCTGCCCCTGCTGGCCTTCGAGCCGCAGGTGGGGCATGCCGGCGACCCCGCCCGCTGGCCCGACGGGCTGAGCGCGCCCGGGAGCAGGTTCGGCGTGATCGGCGATCGCGAGTGTGACCACACCAAGTCCGAACAGTCCGCCACCAACCGGACGTTGCGTGTGTCGGGTGAGCCCGCGGAGGGCTGGCGGGCCTACTTCGACCGGCAGCACAGCCAGGTCGCCGGCGCGCTCGCGGTCTGCGTCGCCACGTGCCGCCACCCCTGCACCGCGATGGACTGGATCGAGCCGGCGCCGCGCGCCGACCTCCAGTTGCGCGCCCGCACCGCGCTGGCCTTCGCCGATACCCCGCTCGTACGGCTGCGCCACGCGGCCCCGGTGGGGCACGGGTTCGGGGTGCCGTCGCCGGAGGAGGTGCTGGACGCGTGGGAGCGCAGCCGGGCGGGCCTGGACAAGAACCCGGCGGGCGCGGCGGCGCTGAAGGACGACGGGTTTCCGCTGGCCGGGCTGCCGGCGCTGTTCTCCGCGATCGCCGTCGCCCCGATCGCACCGGCGACGCTGCTGGCCGGAGTCAGCGACCACATCGTCACCCTCTTGCACCGGCACTGACCCGCCACCCGGCGGCCACCGGTCTAGCGTTCCCGCTCCGGCGGGTCAGGGCCCAGGCATCGGCCGCGAGGAACCGCGCGGCGGTCAGCGGCGGGCGGTGGACTGCTCGGCGAGGGCGGAGATGCCGTACAGCAGGCCGCCGATCAGGTCGCCCACGCTGAACGCGGTCGCCATCGACATCGCCGTCAGGCGGCACGCGCTGTCCGGCAGCCGCCGGCGGGCCCGCTCGCCCGTGACGATCTCCAGGGCCCGGCCGGTGACGTCCACGAAGACGACCACGGCGTCGTCGGCCTCCTCGCCCAGGGCGGCGTGCAGGCGCTCGGCGAAGTGGCGGCGCCCGCCCACCGGCTCCCCGAGGAACACCCCGAACCTGAGCCCGCTGCGCCGCTCGGCCGCGAGCAGGGCCTGCCGGACGTCGTCGGCCTGGGCGGCGGTCAGTCCACGCATCGTCATCTCACCATCCCGCCGAGGCCCCGCCGGCACGCCTGCCGGGCTCGGCCGTCTCGGCGGCCGCGACCCAGTCGTGCTCGGGGATGACCGCCCAGTGCGCCACCCGATCGGCCAGCACCAGGCCCGACGTGCTCACCCCGCGCTCGCTCCGGGCGGGCCCGCCCAGCCAGACGGGGCCGGACTCGATCCGCCGTTGCGCACTGCGCCCCGGCAGCATGACGAGCAGGCTGATCAGTACGAACAGCCCCAAGGACACCCCGATGAGGAAGAGCAGAATCTCCACCGCGCTGTTCACACCATGAACGTAATCCTCGTCGGCGCGTCCGGCCAGACCCGTCTGTGGGTGTCCACCGACCGGGCCGGTCAAGCTAAGATCCTTTGAGGAGCCAGAGGATCTCTAGAGAACGTAAGACATACCCCGAAAACGCGCGTGGAACACGATGAGCTGGGCCATAAAAGTATGGACAGGGCAACACTAGGAAACGTTCCGATCTCCGAGCTACGGTGAGTTGCGTGGACTCCGACAACCAGCGAGAAGACGGTCACAACGCGTCACCCATCTGGGTGAGCGACCGACCAGAGAGCGAGCAGACCGCCGCCGCCAAGCCTTCGGCGCCCACCTCCACGTACGCGCCCGTCGAGCGCGCGTCCGTGCGTAGCCTGCTCCAACAGCCGCGCTTCCGGCGCCTGCGCAACCGCCTGATCGTGGGGGTTGCCGTCGGCCTCGTGGTGGGTTTCCTGGCGCACGACTGGCGGGTGGGTGTCACGGCGGGCGTGATCGCCGCCATCCTGGAGGCGGTCTATCGAGCGCGCTCCAACTCCTCCGTGCCCGCGTGGCGGCGGACGTCAGTGGCGGAGCGCCGTACCGAAGCGCAGTTGCGCAAGCTCGAACGCAACGGCTACCGCACGCTGCACGCCCGGGCGATCCCCGACAGCGAGGCCCAGATCGACCACCTCGTGGTGGGTCCGACCGGGATCTACGCGGTCGACTCGGAGAAGTGGGACAAGCGCCTGCCCGTCCGCGTGCAGATGGGCAAAAAGCTCTTCCACGGCCCCTTCGACATGAAGGCCCGCCTCACCGAGGCGAAGTGGGAGGCGTCGCAGGCCAGCGAGCTGATCACCAAGGCGTTCGGCCGCGAGGTGTCCGTCGTGCCCTCGCTCGCCATCTACGGGCCGCCGGTGCCATGGAAGGTCATGACCATTCGCGGCGTGGACGTCTACCAGGGCGATCGGGCCCGCAGATGGATCACCAAGCGTGAGCGGGCGCTGACGGACACCGAGATCGACCGCATCTTCGACATCGCGGGCCAGGTGCTGCCCGCCCGCTACGGCGAGGACTAGCACCCCGCACCCGATGCCGGGCGGGCACAGGCCGATGGTGGCCGGGCCCGCTCGGTTCACGGCTTCGAGCCGTGGATGCGGCACCGCTCTCGTGCTCGCGGAGCCTGACTAGCGGTCGCGGGCCAGGTGGGCGCCGAAGGTGTCGAGGTCGGCGGCCAGTTCCCGGCTCGGCGGCAGCTTGGCCGGCAGCCGTGAGTACAGCGCCGTGCCGAAGCCCGCCATCCGGACGATCTGGTTGATCAGCGCCTCCCTGTCGCGCGGCCACGGGAACTCCGGCTGGGCGATCAGCAGGGAGACGCAGCCGTGCACGGCCGACCAGAGGCCGAGCGCGACCTCCTCGGGATCGCCTTCGAACACGCGGGTCTCCACGCAGGCCGCGACCGCGTTCACCATCTGGCGGAAACACTCGGCGGCGGCCGGGGGCACGCCCGGCGCGGCCGACGGCCGCATCATCAGCACCCGGTACTGGACCGGGTGATCGAGGGCGAAGCGGGCGTACGCGCGGGCGCAGCGGCCCAGCGCGAGGAACGGGTCACCGCCGAGGTTCTCGGTGAACAGGCGGCTGAACTCGCCCCACACCCGCAGGCAGACCGCCTCGACGAGCGCTTCCTTGTCGGTGAAGTGCAGGTAGACCGAGGGCGTGGACACCCCGGCCCGCAGCGCGACCGCGCGCAGCGTGAGCGCGTCCTCGGTGCCGGACTCGGCCAGCAGGTCCTCGGCCGCGCGCAGGATCTCCTCGCGGAGCAGCGGCCCCTCTCCGCGCCGGGCGCGTACGCGTCTGGTGGTCATGGATCTCACCTTGACGCCGTCAGGTTAACGATGTCAATCTGAGCTCCTGCGGAAGGATTGCTACATATGGGGACTTTTCAGGAAGCAACCGCGCTGACCGCCCGGGGGGACGGCGAGTTCGATGCCCTGCTGGACGCGCAGTGGAGCGTCGGGACCCGGTTACACGGCGGTTACCTGCTGGCCGTGCTGGGGCGGGCCGCCTGCGAGAGCGCGGCTGGCGCGGGCCACCCGCACGTGACGGCCGTCAGTGCCTCCTTCGTCGAGCCGCCCGAGCCGGGCGCGGCCCTGGCCCAGGTCGAGACGCTGCGGGTCGGCCGGAGCCTGGCCCAGGTCAGGGCCGCGCTGGTGCAGGAGGGCAGGACCCGGGTCGAGGCGCACATCACGCTGAGCCGGCTGGACGGCTCCGACCCCTGGTGGACGGCGGCGGAGCCGGCGCCGATGGCGCCCGAGGAGGCATGCTTCCAGGCTCCCGTCGACGCCCCTGGCGCGGGCATGCCCGTGCCGCTGATGGCCGTGATCGAAAATCGCCTCGACCCGGAGAACCTGGGTTTCGCCTTCGGCACACCCGCCGGGCGCGGCGTCCTCACGAGCTGGCAGCGGCTGGCCGACGGCTCCGACTGGGACCCGCTGAGCCTGCTGGTGGCGCTCGACCCGGTGCCGCCGGTGTCGCTGGAGCTGGGGGTGCCGGGCTGGGTGCCGACGATCCAGCTGACCGGATACGTCCGCAGGCTGCCCGCACCCGGGCCGATCCGGGTGCGGCTGACGGCCACGGACGTCGGCGGTGACAGGATGGACGAGGTGGCACACGTCTGGGACGACAAGGGCCGCCTGGTGGCCCAGGCGACCCAGCTCGCCGCCTTACGGCTGCCCGCCCCGCAGTAAGATCGCCGAGGTCGGTTCCGGCACGATCCGGTAACCGACCGTCCATTGTGTGGACGGGCGTCTCATCCACCGGGCGATGGTCGTAGCATGTGAAGACTCGCTAGCGATGGGAGATGCGCCAATGCCCGCCCTCAGGTCACGTACAGTCACCCACGGCAGGAACATGGCCGGTGCCCGGGCCCTGCTCCGGGCGACCGGCGTGGCCGGGAGCGACTTCGGCAAGCCCATCATCGCCGTGGCCAACAGCTTCACCCAGTTCGTGCCCGGCCACGTGCATCTGCGCGAGGTCGGCGACGTGGTGTCCGCGGCGATCAGGGAGGCGGGGGCGATTCCCCGCGAGTTCAACACGATCGCGGTCGACGACGGCATCGCGATGGGACACGGCGGCATGCTCTACTCGCTGCCGTCCCGCGAGCTGATCGCCGACGCCGTGGAATACATGGTCAACGCCCACTGCGCGGACGCGCTGATCTGCGTCTCCAACTGCGACAAGATCACCCCGGGCATGCTGCTGGCCGCCTTCAGGCTGAACATCCCGACGATCTTCGTCTCCGGCGGGCCCATGGAGGCCGGGAAGACGCCCGGCAAGAAGCTCGACCTGATCGACCCGATGATCGCCTCCGCCGACGACTCCGTCTCCGACGCCGACCTGCTGGAGATGGAAGAGAGCGCCTGCCCGACCTGTGGCTCCTGCTCGGGCATGTTCACCGCCAACTCGATGAACTGCCTGGCCGAGGCCATCGGCCTGGCGCTGCCGGGCAACGGCACGATCCTCGCCACGCACAAGGCGCGAAAGAAGCTGTTCGAGGACGCGGGCCGGCAGCTCGTGGAGATCACCCGGCGCTACTACGAGGACGACGACGAGTCGGTGCTGCCGCGCTCGATCGCCACCCGCGAGGCGTTCGAGAACGCGATGACGCTCGACGTGGCGATGGGCGGCTCGACCAACACCATCCTGCACATCCTGGCCGCGGCCCGCGAGGGCGGGGTCGACTTCGGGCTCAAGGAGATCAACGAGATCTCGCTGCGGGTGCCGTGCGTGTGCAAGGTCGCCCCGGCCACCAGCAAATACCACGTCGAGGACGTGCACCGGGCCGGCGGCATCCCGGCCATCCTGGGCGAGCTCGACCGGGGCGGGCTGCTGCACCGCGACGTGCCCACCGTGACCGGTGGCACCCTCGCCGACGTGCTGGCCTCCTGGGACGTGCGCTCCCCGTCCGTGCTCCCCGAGGCCGTGGAGCTGTGGCACGCGGCCCCCGGCAACGTGCGCACGGTCAAGGCGTACTCGCAGGACAACCGCTGGGACTCCCTCGACCTCGACCGGGCGGCCGGGTGCATCAGGGACCTGGAGCACGCCTACACGGCGGACGGCGGCCTCGCGGTCCTGTACGGCAACATCTCGCGCGACGGCGCGGTGGTGAAGACGGCCGGGGTGGACGAGTCGATCTGGAAGTTCAGCGGGCCCGCGGTGGTGTTCGAGTCGCAGGAGCAGGCGGTCGAGGGCATCCTCGGCGGGCGGGTCAAGGAGGGCGACGTGGTGGTCATCCGCTACGAGGGCCCCAAGGGCGGCCCCGGCATGCAGGAGATGCTCTACCCGACCTCGTTCCTCAAGGGCAAGGGGCTCGGCAAGGCGTGCGCGCTGGTCACCGACGGCCGCTTCTCCGGCGGCACCTCCGGGCTGTCGATCGGGCACGCCTCGCCCGAGGCCGCGGAGGGCGGCGCGATCGCGCTCATCGAGGACGGCGACCTGATCGACATCGACATCCCCAACCGGACGATGGACCTGCGGGTGCCGGAGGCCGAGCTGGCGGCGCGGCGCGAGCGGCTGCTGGCCGACCTGGGCGGCTACCGGCCGCGTGACCGCAACCGGCCGGTGAGCGTGGCGCTGCAGGCGTACGCGGCGATGACCACGTCGGCCTCCACCGGCGCCTCGCGCGACCTGTCGCAGCTCTGCCGGTAACCCGCGGTCCCAGGACGACCCCCGCGGGTGCCGTCACCCGCGGGGTCGCCGGGCGCAGGCCCCGTACAGATTTTCGAAAATTGTCGGTCGTGGTCCCTATTCTTGGGGTATGACGACAGTCGTGAAGCACGATACTCGCCCGCTGACGACCGCCGAGATCGCCGCCCTCGCCCTCTCCCTCGCTCACCTCGGAACGGGCCCGCAGGCCGTCACCGCCAGGCGTGGCCTGCAGCACGCACTCGAGCACCTGGAGCTCGACGACGACGTCATCGCCACCACGCTCGCGACCCTGACCGAGCCGCTGCCCGTGGAGGTCGCCTCCCGGGCCAGGCTCATGGCCGACGCCATCACCAGCCGACTCATGATCCGCCTGCACTACCGGGACGCCGCCGGCAACGTCACCGCGCGTGACGTCGAGCCGGTGACGTGTCTGGTCCACCGCGAATACTGGTATGTGGTCGGCGTGTGCCGGATGCGCCGGGCGATCAGGGCCTTCAGGTTCGACCGGATCATCGCGGTCGAGCCCACGCTCACCCCGGCCCGGCCGCACCTGGCCGACCGGTTCCTGCCGTTCCAGCGCCGCAAGCGCGCCAGGGCCGCATAAGCACCGCCGCAACGCGGACCCGGCCGAGCCTCTGCCTGGCCGGACCCGCACGGGTCACCGTCAGGAGCAGCAGCCGCCGCCACAGCAGCCGCCGGTCTGCCTGGGGGTGGCCGCGGTGCCCGTCATGGCCACCGTGGACAGCAGCTTCACCGTGTCGTCGTGCCCTTCGGGGCAGGTCGCCGGGGCGTCGGAGGCCGACATCGGGCGGGACACCTTGAACGTGGAGCCGCAGGCGCGGCAGCGGAAGTCGTATCGCGGCATGCGTCTAAGCGTAGGCGATGTGGGCGTGGTCGGACACGGGCACATAGCCGATCGCCTGGTAGATGGCGTTGCTGGTCGGGTTGTCCAGGTCGGTGAAGAGCACCACCTGCTCGCAGCGCTCCGCCAGCGCGCTCTGGCTGGCGCAGGCCGTGACGGCGGCGCCGTAGCCGCGCCTGCGGCAGGAGGGCGGCGTATAGACGGGGCCGATGCGGCAGACCCCGCCGGCCGCCGGGGAGAGCCCCGCGAGCGAGACCGGCGCCCCGCCCGCCTCCCACACGAACAGCTCGCGGGCCGCCAGCCGCCGGGCGACCCGCTCGGCCACGTCGGCCTCCTCCCCCAGCCGCACCTCCTCGCCGAACGCGTGAT
Source organism: Nonomuraea jiangxiensis (assembly GCF_900099965.1). Classification (GTDB taxonomy): domain Bacteria; phylum Actinomycetota; class Actinomycetes; order Streptosporangiales; family Streptosporangiaceae; genus Nonomuraea; species Nonomuraea jiangxiensis. The sequence goes on from NZ_FNDJ01000020.1 coordinate 41,267, forward strand.
ACCAGCTCACCAGCAGCGGGAAGTCTCCGGGCACCGCGAGCCGGCCCCGGCCCGGCACGTCGGGGACGGAGAGCGTGCCGAGGCGGTAGAGGCGTTCGGAGATCACCCGCAGGGGCGGCCCGAGCAGCCGCACCACCTCGGACCTCAGCTCAGCCCGGGTCACCAGGGCGGGCAGGTCGCCGCCGAGGGCCGCCACCAGGGGCGCGAGGGCTTCGACGGGGACGGCGGTCAGACCGACCGGATGCGGCGGAGTGCGGAAGACCGCACCGCTGACCCGGCCGTCCACCGTCCACCAGCCGAAGTACGGATCCTTGGCGGGCATGCCCGCCCGCAGGTTGGCCAGAACCGTCAGCGGCACGGTGTTGCCCACCGGGTCGCCGAGCAGGAAGGGCTCGGCGACCGCGGCGTATTCCTCAACATCCGAGGTGAAGGTCCACACCCGCTCATGGTGTCAGGGGCGGCCTTCGGCGGCAAAGCAGTATCAGGCCGCCGCCTCGAGGTAGGGCGCCCACTGCGGGTCACCGACGAGCGACGCGCCGATGAGCCTCCAATGAGCGCCCCGTGGGACCGCGGGATTGACGCGAAGCGTCCACCCCAGCTCCTCCAGGTATTTGTCGGCCTTGCGGTGATTGCAGGTGGTGCAGGAGGCCACGCAGTTTTCCCAGGTGTGCGTGCCACCCCTGGACCGGGGGATGACGTGGTCGATGGTCTCGGCCCGCTGGCCGCAGTAGGCGCAGCGGTAGTCGTCGCGCCGCATGAGGGCGGCTCGCGTCAGGGGGATGCGGGACCGGTAGGGGATACGGACATATCTTCTGAGCCTGATCACCGACGGGACGTCGAGGGTGCAGGTCGCGGAGCGCAGCACCGCGCCCCTGCCGTCCCTGTGGACGACGTCGGCCTTCTCCCGCAGCACGAGCACGATCGCGCGGTGCAGCGAAAGAGTGGTCATCGGCTCGTAGGTGGCATTCAGCAGCAGGACTTGGCGCATCATCGGGCCTCTCCCTGCTGCGCGCGTATCAAAGGGGACATGCCGTGGCATGTCCCAACTGTCGGCCCCTCCTGGGGCACTTGTGCTTCCGTCACGTGGACCTCCGCCGGACGGTCCAGCGGATGGTCACCACGGCACCGTCCTGTCACCAAGTCTGGCGTTTGCACCGTGGTCCCCGCCACCCCAAAACCTCCAGCCGGAATGACTAGAGGGACGCACGATACGCTTTATGCCCACTTCACCAGGGCTTTACGCATACTCATTGGCAGTAGGGTTCCTGCATGACGCCAGTGGAGTACCCGACAGCACGCCGCGAAAACACCGTCGACGTTCTGCACGAAACGCCTGTGCCAGATCCCTACCGATGGCTCGAGGATCCCAACAGCCCGGAGACGAAGGGATGGCTGCTCGCACAGACCGAGCTGTTCGCCCGGCAGCGCGGGCCGCAGCGGTTCAAGAGCCGCATCGCCGAGTTGCTCAGATCCGGCAGCGTGGGCGCCCCGACGTGGCGCGGCGATCGGCACTTCTTCTCCCGGCGCCTGCCGGACCAGGAGCACGCGGTCTACTACGTCGTCGAGGCCGACGGCACCGAGCGGGCGCTGATCGACCCGATGGAGCTCGACCCGTCCGGCCTGACCACGCTCGACGCGGTCCAGCCCGACAAGGAGGGGCGCCTGCTGGCCTACCAGATCTCGGTGGGCGGCAACGAGGAGTCGGTCCTGTATGTGATGGATGTCACTACAGGTTTGCGCGTCGAGGGGCCGATCGACCGCTGCCGGTATTCGCCCATCGCCTGGCTTCCTGGTGGCGAGGCATTCTACTACGTACGCCGCCTGCCGAGCACCGAGCTCCCCGAGAACGAGGCGCAGTTCCACCGCCGCGTCTACCTGCACTACGTGGGCAGCTCCACCGAGGAAGACGTGATGATCTTCGGGCAGGGCCTGAAGATGACCAACTACTACGGCGTCGGGGTGTCGCGCGACGGCCGCTGGCTGCAGGTGACGGCGCACGAGGGCACCGCGCCGCGCAACGACGTCTGGCTGGCCGACCTGACCGCCTCCCCCATCGACCGGCCGGACCTCAAGGTCGTGCAGGAGGGCGTGGACGCGCAGTCCGGGCTGGTGTTCGGCCGTGACGGCAGGCTCTACGTGCACACCGACCGGGACGCGTCGCGGGCCAGGGTGTGCGTCACCGACCCGGCCGAGCCGGGCTTCGAGACCTGGCGTGACCTGATCCCCGAGGACCCCGAGGCGGTGCTGAGCGACTTCGCGATCCTGGACGATCTCGAACGCCCGGTCATGCTGGTGGGCTGGACCCGCCACGCGATCAGCGAGATCACCGTGCACGACCTGGAGACGGGCGAGCGCGTGGGCGAGGTGCCCGTGCCGGGGCTGGGCACGATCGGCGGCCTCTCCGAGCGTCCGGAGGGCGGCCACGAGGCGTGGTTCGGCTACACCGACAACACCACGCCGCCCACCATCCAGCGCTATGACGCCAGGACCGGCGAGACCACGCTCTGGGCGAGCTCCCCCGGCGCGATCGAGGTGCCCGCGGTGCGCACCTCGCAGGTGGTCTACCAGTCCAAGGACGGCACGGACGTCCGCATGCTGGTCATCGCTCCCGCCGACGACAAGCCGGGGCCACGCCCCACGATCCTGTACGGCTACGGCGGCTTCGGCCTGTCGATGACCCCGGGCTTCTCGGCCACGGTGCTGGCCTGGGTGGAGGCCGGCGGCGTCTACGCCATCGCCAACCTGCGCGGCGGCGGCGAGGAGGGCGAGGACTGGCACCGCGCGGGCATGCTGGCCAACAAGCAGAACGTGTTCGACGACTTCCACTCCGCCGCCGAGCACCTCATCGCCACCGGCGTGACCACGCCCGAGCAACTGGGCATCTCCGGCGGCTCCAACGGCGGCCTGCTGGTGGGCGCCGCGCTGACGCAGCGTCCCGAGCTCTACGCCGCGGTCACCTGCTCCGCGCCGCTGCTCGACATGGTGAGATACGAGCTGTTCGGGCTCGGCGCCACCTGGAACGTCGAATACGGCTCGGCCGAGGACCCCGAGCAGTTCCGCTGGCTGCACGCCTACTCGCCCTACCACCACGTCACCGAGTCGGTGGCCTACCCGGCGACGCTCTTCACCGTCTTCCAGTCCGACACCCGCGTGCACCCGCTGCACGCGTGGAAGATGTGCGCGGCGCTGCAGCACGCCTCCACGTCCGGCCGTCCCGTGTTGCTCCGCAACGAGACCGAGGTGGGGCACGGGGCACGTTCGGTGAGCAGGAGCGTCGACCTGTCCGCCGACACGCTCACCTTCCTCGCGCGGCACACCGGGCTGTAGTCTCGGCGACATGAGCACGCTGGGGCTGGCCATGATGGATGCCATCCCCAGCGCTGCGTTGCGGCCCTACGTGACGCGGCTGTGCGCCTACCGCGAGGACTACTCCTCGCCCGTGGCCCGGTCGCAGGCCGCGATCCCCGGGTCCGTGCTCATCCTGGCGTTCGGCGCGCCGATGGAGGTGGCCGGGCAGCGGGTCACGGCGTTCTCCGGCGGGCTCGGCGACCGCTTCACCGCCACGCGCGCGGCGGGGCCGAGCGAGGGCGTGGAGGTGCGGCTCACGCCGTTCGGGGCCAGGAGGCTGTACGGCCTGCCGATGCGCCACCTGACGAACCTCGTCGTCCCGGTCGGCGACCTGCTCGGCCCGTGGAGCGAGACGGTGGTGGACCGGCTGGCCGGGATACCGTCGTGGCCGGACCGGCTGGCGCTGACCGACCGTCTGCTGAGCGAGCGCATCCTCGCCGGGCCCGCCCTCGGCCCCGAGCTGCCCTGGGCATGGGCCCGCCTGCTGGAGTCGGGCGGCCGGATCAGCGCGTCGGACCTGGCCGACTCCCTCGGGTGGAGCCACCGCCATCTCGTCGCCCGCTTCCAGGACCAGATCGGGCTGCCACCCAAGACGGCCGCCCGGGTGATCAGGTTCGACCGGGCGACGCGGCTGCTGCGCTCGGGCATCCCGATCGCGCGGGTGGCGGCCGAGTGCGGCTTCTACGACCAGGCGCACATGAACCGCGAGTTCCGGGTGCTCGGCGACACGACGCCCGGTCAGATATATCCAAGACCCGCGGGGGCCCGTCAGGCATCCTGAAGTCCATGCGAACCGTCTACGCACTAGCCCGCTATCCGGACTGCCAGGCCGCGATCGACTTCCTGACCAGCGCGTTCGGCTTCCGGCTCCACGAGGTGCACAAGAACGACGACGGCGTCGTCCAACACGCCGAGCTGCTGGCCGGCGACGACCTGATCATGCTCGGCCAGGGGGCGCCTGGCGGGCCGGGAATCTACGTCGCCGTCGACGACCCCGACGCCCATCACGATCACGCCAGGGCCGCGGGGGCCGTGATCACCATGGGTCTGGCCGACCAGTCCTACGGATCTCGCGAGTACGCCTGCAAGGACCCGCAGGGCAACCTCTGGTACTTCGGAACATACCGCCCATGAGCCTGATCAGGGCCGACCCCCTGCTCGGCCGCACGGTCGGGCGGGCGGACGGCGCGTTCCTGGTCGCGGAGTGGACCGACCCCGGCACCTCCACCGGCTTCATCGCGGTCCCGCACCGCCACCTGCGCGACGACGAGATCTGGTACGTGCTCGAAGGCGTGCTCCGGATCCGCCGGGGCGAGGAGGAGGTCGAGGCCGCGGCGGGGACGGCGGTGCTCGGCCCGGCCGGCGTGCCGCACACCTTCTGGAACCCCGCCTCCAGGCCCGCCCGCTACCTGGTGATCATGTCGCCGGGCACGCTGCGGCTGATCGAGGAGTACCACGCGGCGCCCGACCGCTCGGACGAGCGGCTGCGGGAGCTGTTCCGGCGCTACGACTGCGAGTATCTGCCGGACCTGTGGGCCACGTGACCGGCCGGTCACGAACCGGGGCCCGCGATGTCAGCGCGGGAAGACGACGGTCTTGTGGCCGTCGAGCAGCACGCGCTGCTCGGCGTGCCACTTGACCGCCCGCGCCAGCGCCACGCACTCCACGTCCCGCCCGATCGAGACCAGGTCCTCGGGCGAGTGGCTGTGGTCGACCCGGGCCACCTCCTGCTCGATGATCGGCCCCTCGTCCAGGTCGGAGGTCACGTAGTGGGCCGTGGCGCCGATGAGCTTGACGCCACGCTGGTGGGCCTGGTGGTAGGGCCTGGCGCCCTTGAACGACGGCAGGAACGAGTGGTGGATGTTGATGGCCCGCCCCGTCAGCTTCTCGCACAGGCCCTCGGAGAGCACCTGCATGTAGCGGGCCAGTACCACCAGGTCCACCTGATAGTGCTCCACCAGTGCCAGCACCTCGGCCTCCTGCCTGGCCTTCGTATCGGGGGTGATCGGCAGGTGGTGGTAGTCGATCCCGTACGACTGCGTGAGCGGCCGCAGGTCGGGATGGTTGGACGCGACCGCGACGATCTCGATGTCGAGGGCCTTGGACCTGACGCGGTAGAGCAGGTCGTTCAGGCAGTGGTCGAACTTGCTGACCATGATGAGCACCCGCGGCTTCCTGGCCACGTCGCGCAGCCTGAACTCCATGGCGAAGTCCGGGGCGAGCGCGGCGAAGGCGTTGTTGAGCTCGTCCTCGCCGAGGAGCCCCGCGAACTGCACGCGCATGAAGAAGCGCCGCTCGATCCGGTCGCCGAACTGCCGGCTCTCGATGATGTTGCAGCCGTGCCCGGCCAGCAGGCCGGAGACGGCCGCCACCACGCCGGGGCGGTCGGGGCAGGACAGGGTCAGGATGTACTCGGCGGGACTGGTCATGCCTTCACACTCTCGCGCGGTGATCGTCGGGCGGCTCGCGGCCGATCCGGGCAGGATGCGGATCGCCGGTGGGGATGAGCGTACTCGCCGGGTGGCGGGCGTGACCCGGGTTCGGCCGCACGACGTGCCGGGTGGCGCTCAGCGGGCGAAGGCGTCGACGCCGGTGAGCTCGGCCGACAACGTCCACAGGCGGGCCGCCCGCGCGGGGTCGATCGCGTAGTCGCGCACCCCCGACCGCGACCCCTCCGTGGCCGGCTCGGCGATGTCGCAGTCCACGCAGTAGACGCCGCCCATGCCCGCCAGCCGTGGCGCGGTCGCCGCCCACACCTGCGTGGCCGCGCCCTGCTCGGGCGTCTTGAACGAGGGGTCGATCCCGTTGCCCTCCTCGTCGATCCAGCCCGCGGCGACCATCTCCTCCTTGGCGAGGTGGCGTTGCAGCGGGGTGAGGATGGACCCGGGGTGCACCGAGAACGCGCGCACCCCCGCCTCCCGGCCGAGCTCGTCGAGCCGCACGGCGAACAGGATGTTCGCGGTCTTGGCCTGCCCGTAGGCCTGCCACTTGTCGTAGCCGCGCTCGAAGTGCGGGTCGTCCCAGCGGATGTCCGAGATATGGTGTCCCCCGGACGAGACGGACACGACCCGGCCCCGGCCCCGGGCGACGGCCGGCCACAGGCGGTTGACCAGCGCGTAGTGGCCGAGGTGGTTGGTGGCGAACTGGGCCTCCCAGCCGGGACCCACCCGTGTCTCCGGAGCCGCCATGATCCCGGCGTTGTTGATGACGATCTCCACGCTCCGGCCGGTGGCCAGGAACCGCTCGGCGAAGCGGCGCACGCTGTCGAGGTCGGCCAGGTCGAGCTCGTCGATCTCGACCCCCGCCAGGTCGCCGACCGCCTCCTTGGCGGCCTCCGGGCGGCGGGCGGGCACGACGACGTGCGCGCCCGCCCCGGCCAGCGCCCGCGTGGTCGCCAGCCCGAGGCCGGAGTAGCCGCCGGTGACGATCGCCAGCTTCCCGGACAGGTCGATGCCCCGGAGCACGTCGTCGGCCGTGCTCCGGGCGCCGAACCCCGAATCCGTGCGGTGTTGTGGTGTTGTCATGATCTCAACCTACGAACTGGAGTCCGCTCCAGGTCAAGCCGGGGATCACAGGCCGAGAGGGGCGGCCAGCGTGGTGAGCTGGGCGACGGCGTCGGCGAGGTCCGGGCCGTCCGGGGACAGGGGCTGGATGACCACGTGGTCGGCGCCCGCGTCGAGGTGGGCGCGGACCCGGGCGGTGACGGCCTCTTGGCCGCCCCAGGCCACGATGGTGTCGATGAGGCGGTCGCTGCCGCCGTCGGCGAAGTCGTCGTCCGTGAAACCGAGCGTGCGCAGGTTGTTGAGGTAGTTGGGCAGGGTCAGATAGATCGCCGTGTGCGTACGGGCGATCTCGCGGGCCTTGGCGGGGTCGGACTCGAGCACCACGGCCTGCTCCGGGATCAGCAGGCGGCCGGGGCCGAGGATCCGGCGGGCCTGGGCGGTGTGCTCCGGGGGCACGAAATAGGTGTGGGCGCCGTCCGCGCGGTCCCGGGAGAGCTCCAGCATCTTGGGCCGCAGGGCCGCCAGCACCCGTGGCGGCCTTGGCCTGGGCAGGAGCTTCTCCGCCTGATCCATGGCCTCCAGATAGGAGCGCGTCGTGGTCAGCGGCTTGGTGTAGTCATGGCCCCGGGTGGAGACCAGCGTGGCGTGACTGACGCCGATCCCCAGCAGGAAGCGCTCCGGGTAGGCGTCCGCCAGCGCGACCGCCCCGCCGGCCATGGACATGGCGTCCCTGGCCCAGAGGCTGGCGATGCCGGTGCCGACGACGATGCGCCGGGTGGCCGCCAGCATGATCGCGGCCGTGACGAGCGGATCCTTGCTGCCCCAGCCCTCGCTGCCCCAGAGCGAGCCGTAGCCCAACTCCTCGATCCGGGCCGCCGCCTGCCGCACTTCCGCGGCGGGCGCCCTGCCGACGCCTGGATGCCACACTCCGACGCGCCCGAGGTCCACGGCCGCTCCCCTCACGTAGAATGTTCGATTGAGATGGAACAGTACCCGAAGGTTCGACCATCATCGAACAGGACACGCGGCCTGACTCATGCGTCACCCGTCGACGTACCCTTCCAGGCCGCCCTCGACGCGCTGAGCGACCCGGTGCGCCGCCGGATCGTGCGCGAGCTGGCCGGGGTGCCCGACTGGTCGCGGCCGTGCGGCACGTTCACCCACCTGCGCGTGGCCAAGTCCACGCTCAGCCACCACTTCTCGGTCCTGCGCAACGCCGGCCTGCTCGAACAGCGCGACGAGGGCTCACGCCGGCTCAACCGGCTGCGCCGGGCCGAGTTCGACGACCGCTTCCCCGGCCTGCTCGCCCTGGTCTTCTCCGAGGAAGGCGAGCCCCCTGCCGGGTGATCGCGGTTAGTGTCCTTCTCATGACCGAGCCGGAAGAGCCCGCGGCCGGCACCGACCGGCCCGCCGCGCGTGTCGTCTGCCTGGACCGCGACGGCAGGGTGCTGCTCATGCACTGGTACGACCAGATCGCCCGTAAGGACCTCTGGGAGCCGCCGGGCGGCGGGATCGACCCCGGCGAGACCGCGCTGGAGGCGGCCCGGCGGGAGCTGACCGAGGAGACCGGGTTGCCGGGCTCGGCGGTGCGAGAGCGGTTCGTGGAGGTCCGGCGGGACTTCTGGTGGCTCGGCGTCCGTTACGTCAAGACCGAGCCGTTCTTCCTCGCCAGGTTCGACGAGCCGCGCCCCGCGGTGGATCCGGGCGAGCTGACCGAGGAGGAACGCCTGGCCTACCTCGGCTATGAGTGGGCCGAGGAGTTGCCCGCCGCCGTCGAGCCACCGGACCTGGCCGCCGTCGTGGCGGCCCTCACGGCGGGCCCGGCCGCAGGGGCGACCCCGTAGCCCCTCATGGCGTCAGCCGCGGCGGTGGCCCAGCTCGGTGAGCGTCGTGGTCATCAGCCCGCGCAGCAGCGTCCCTGCCACCTTCTCGTGCTCGGCCTCCACCGACAGCCCCGTGGCGATCTTCTCCTGGTAGGTCTCGCGTTCGCGCGGGTCGGTGTAGGGCAGCGCGGTCATCCCGACCACCACGGTCGCCCGGGTGCCGCCCCGGGGCAGCACGGCCACGGCATGCGTACGCAGGCAGGTCTCGTCGGGCGCGCCGTACCAGCCGCACTTGATCGCGGCAGGCGGCGACCCGATCGCCTCCCTGACACCGAACGCCTGCGCGGCGCCGACCTGGCGCATCCACTCCAGTACGGTCCCCGCGACCGGGTCACCGGCGGCGGCGGCCTGGGCCAGCACCGTGTAGGCGGTCGCCACCTCCTCGGCCGCCACCTCCACCGAGCCGAACCGGGACGGGTCACCGTTCGGTGGCGCCCAGGCGACGCCGGTGCGGTGGTGCAGGTCGTCGAGGATGACGCGCGGGCCGACGGCGAGCCACAGGCTGAGCGTGTCGGTGTTGGAGGAGACGACCACCGCGGGCTCGGCATGGCGGCGCCACCGGTCGGCGTCCGGGATGCGGGCCGCGCTCACCCAGGCGTAAAGCGGCTTGAGCAGGGAGGCGCAGCGCAGCCGCGCGAGCCCGGAGCGCACGTTCACGGCGCGGGCCGGCGGCCCGCCGTAGCCGCGCCTGATGCCCGCGGCCTGGACGCTCGCGCTCGGATCAAGACCGTCGAGCAGCTCGTTGAACCTCACGCCCCTCACCGTAGACCTCAGGAGCACTCCCCCAGCACGCTTCGTGCCATTCCGCGGGCGGCGGTTCGCCGGGCACCGGTCCGAAGCCCCGCATACGAGACATCCGCGCCAGCCCGGCAGTCAGGTGGCGCGGTGCTCGTCGGCCTCGGCCTCGGCGTCGCGGCCCAGCGCCCGCAGGGCGACGGCCCGGTTGGCGTACAGGTCGCCCTGCGGCTGGAGGTCGATGGCCCGGGTCAGGTCCTCGACCGCGCCTTCCAGGTCGCCGGAGGAGTACCGCAGCACGCCCCGGTTGCCCCAGGCGGCCGCCAGCCGGGGCGCGGAGCCCACGGCCTCGTCCAGCGCCGCCTCGGCCTCGGCGAACCGGCCCGCCGCCGTCTCCACCTGGCCCAGCACCGTGAGCAGGTGCGGGTTGCCGGGCGCCAGCGCAAGCCCGGTCGTGACGTCGGCCCTGGCCTCCTCGTCCCGCTCGACGGAGGCCAGCAGCCCGGCGCGGTTGATGTAGGCGTCCAGGAAGGACGGGTCCAGCTCGATCACCCGGCCCAGGTCGGCCAGCGCCTCGTCGGCCTCCCCGCGCTCGGTGAGCAGCTCCGCCCGGTTGTAGTACGCCTCGGGCAGCGGCGGCCCGGCCCGCATGGCCCGCTCGAAGTCGGCCAGCGCCTCCTCGTGCAGTCCCAGCCTGAACAGCAGGTTCCCGCGTTCCAGGTAGTAGTCGGGGAAGGCGGGGTCCAGGGCGATGGCGGCCGTGTAGTCCTCCAGCGCCTCCTTGGTGCCCCCCAGCGCGACCAGCAGCTGGGCCCGGTTGGCCAGCAGCACCATGCGGTGCTGCGGATGGCGCTCCCCCAGCTCGCCGGCCAGCTCGATGGCCGACTCGACCAGCGCCAGCGCGGCGTCCAGCCGCCCCTGCCGCAGCTCGATCAGCGCCAGGCCGTTGCGGTCGAAGCCGAGCTTGAAGGCCCGTTCCAAGGGCTCTGGCAGGATGCCGGAGATGGCGATGGCCTCGTTGATCCAGGCCCGGGCCCTGACCAGGTCGCGACGGGCGGGGTCGGGGTGGCGGGCGTCGAGCATGGCGGTCCCGTACGCGCTCGCGGCGTGCATCGCCGGGTCCTGGCTGACCCCGCGCACCCGGTCCCACAACGCGCGCGCCTCCTCGACGCGCCCCAGGCCGCCGAGCGCGGTCGCGGTGCGCTGGGCGAAGCGCCACCAGCGGCGGCCGCCCGGCTCGGTGCGAGCCATGCCGTGCTCCCCGAGCTCCACGACGGCATGCAGGAAGCCCTCGCGTACGCACCGGTCCACCACGGCCCACAGCTCGTCCGCGTCACGGGTGTCCAGCGGGTGCTCGGGGCCATCCGAGTACAGCATGACCGTGAGGGTCGCGGGCGGGATGCGGCGTGTCATGACGTCCAGCAGCTCGGTGTCCGTCGGGTCGGCGGCGGCGACGTTGCACACCGCGAGCGCGCACCCCGCCGGCACGGCGTCGCGGACGAACTCCGTGAGCCCGTTGGCCAGCCGCAGCGTACGGCGGGGCGCGGGCACCAGGATGCGCTCGTCGTCCGGCAGGCTCGCGTCGATCGTGACCCGCGTGGCCGGCACGAGGCCGGACAGTTCGGGGGCGGCCGCCAGGATCTCGATGTCGTGGGCCGCCACCAGGTCACCGGATCGCTCCAAGGCCACCGGCACCAGGTGGCGCAGCAGAGCGGCGGCGACAGTGTAGGGGCCGCGTGGCCGGCGATGTCCGTCGATCAACGGCATCAGCAGCCGCGCGGCCCCCCATCGGGCAGGTGGTTCACCCTGAACTCTGAGGTGGGACCTCGCCTCAGTCACCCCTTGTGAATGACGCTGGAGGTCCCGGCCAGCCTCGCGGTGCCAGGCTTGCGGACAATGATGCGCTTCATGATGTACCTCTCCACTAGGGGCAATTAACCATTATTGATTCACCACACCGAATATCAAGCTTTGTGGCGAATTAGTGGGAGGTTAAGGGATAATATGCCCTTGCCGTTTGTTGTGTATTTCTAACCTACTGGGAGCGAAACCAGCGGTGCAAAGGTGTCCGGCGCCGTCCGGAATCTTGCATCAGCTCGCACAGGCACCGCCCCAGCAGCGTGACCGACTGGCAGCAGCCGGGTCCCGGCAGGTTCCTGGAGCGGACGATGACGGTGGCCCGCTGGATCAGCCGCTCCAGGCTGGGCTCCCCTCCACCCTTGAGCGAGCGGGTGTGCCAGGGGCAGGACTTGACGTTCTCGCAGGCACTCTTGGCGATGTAGGGAGCCGGCCCGGTCTCGAACGTCAGCGGGTCCACCCGTTTGAGCCGCAGGCCGGCCAGGACCAGGGCGGCGCGGCCGGCGATGGCATGGATGTCACGGCCCAGGCGCCGCTTGGCCTGGGCGCTGCGGTCGGGGACGGCGAGCAACATCGCCGCGGCCATCAGGCCGCCGCCCACGATCATGCTCCAGCCCACCTGCTCCTGGAACCAGATCACCGCGATGGCGGCCACCCAGACGGGCTGCGACGACATCAGGATCGCGCTCGGCACCGCGGCCACGTGCGCCTGCCCGTACGAGCGGGCCAGGAACCCCAGCGCGCACGACACCACGGACAGGTGCGCCAGGATCGCCCAGTCGGGCCCGTCGGAGGGCAGTTCGATCCCGTCACGCACCGCGACGCCCCCGGTGAGCACCCCGATGGTGAAGAGCTGGATCACGGTCAGCGGGTAGGCGTGAAAGCTCCCGCCCTTGCTCAGGTGTGCCAGCAGCAGGGTGTGCCCCGCGTAGAGCGCCGCGGCGGCGAGCGTGACCAGGAGCGCGATCACCGAGATCGCCTCGTCCTCCACCCCGCGCATCAGCGTGAACGCGGTCATGCCCGCCAGCGCGAGCACCACCCCTGCCCAGATCCGCCGCGGCACCTTCGACTTGAACACCAACAAGGCCAGGATCGGGGTGATCACCACGCTGCACCCGACCGCGAACCCGGACACCGCCGACGGCAGGCTGTACAGCGCGATGGCCTGACCGGTCTGCCCCACCCCGAACATGAGCCCCAGCACGACCCCGTAGATCCACGTCTCTCGCGGAAGCCCCCGAAGGCTGCCCGGCCGGATGAGGAGCAACGTGAGGCCGGCGAGCAGGTAACGCTCAGCGAGCAGGTCTTCTACCGGCATCCGACGGATGAGATCTTTCATCAGCGGGAACGCTGACCCCCAAGCGGCGCTGACGAACAACAGAAGCACGGCTCCCAAGAGGGGGCGGGGAGCGGGCACGACTGCCATGGCCAAAGCATCTCACTACTATTCGCAGCCGTAGATGTACAGCCAGCAGCCGGTGATGCTCCTCTACAACTCGGTGGTAAGAGCCTCACCCGCAGGTTCGTACATCCTTATCTGAGGAGGCCAGAACCGGCGATTTCCTGTAAGTCCACCAGGGAGTTCAGCCGCCTCGTGGACGAGGCCCGCCACTCTCCGCGACGCGGAATCGGCGGCTGAGTCACGCCGGGACCCGGGAAGAAGATCACCGGGAAGGCCGGGGACGGCGGCCCCAGGAGGGGGTCAGGACAGGGCCGTGGACGTCGTCGTTACAGCTTGATGACCGCACCGGGGACCAGGCGCTTCTCCCCGCAGATGACGGTCAGCTCGCCCACCTGGTGCCGGGAGAGCTCGCGCCAGCCCTGGCGTTCGTAGAGCGCCAGGGCGGCCTCCTGGTTGAGCGTCGTGTCGCCCCTGACGCTCTCGAAGCCGAGCTCCACCGCGCGCCGCTCCAGCGCGAGCAGCATGGCCGTGCCGAAGCCTCGCCGCCGGAACCCCGCATGGACCCGCAGCCTGCAGATCTCGGCGGTCCTGGTGTCGACGGGCTTCAGGCCGCCCATGGCGACGACCCGCGAGGCCACCTCGCCCACCAAGAAGTCACCGCCGCAGCCGAGGTAGATCTCCTGGATGCGGGGGAAGTCGTCGTCGTAGTAGACGCCGTCACCGGGGACCAGCCCCACTTCGGCGAGGCAGATCCGATGGAGTGCGAGGATGGTGTCGAGATCGGACCAGCGATAGCGCCGGATCTTCAGCTTCATGCACCGCCCCCTTTCGGTTGGGGCTGCCTGGGCCGGCGCAACTCGGCCCGGTAATCTTCCAGTCCTGGATGGTGGGCGTCGCGTCCCATGACCGCCTGTTCGAGCGCCAGCGCGGGGCGCACGATGAAGTCGGTCAGATATTCGTCGCCCACCTTGCGCAGGGCCGCCGTGCCGATCCGCAGCGCCTCGGTGACGTCGCCGTCGATCAGGCGGCACTGGGCCTGGTCGAGCCGGATCAACGTCTGGTCCAGGATGTGGTCCTCGTATTTCGTCAGCGCCTGGTCGAGCACCACCTCGGCCTCGAGCGTCTGGCCGAGCTTGGTGAGCACGTCGCCCTGGTAGAAGTAGAGCTGCCGCTCGGTGTAGCCGAAGGCCACGTCCTCCTGGTCCTCCGACCTCATGTTGGAGAAGGCGTTGCGGGCCCGGGCGAGCGCGCGCTTGGCCTGGTCGACGACCTCCTTCTTGCTCTCGGTGCCGGAGAGCATGGCCAGCGCCCTGGCCTCGACGACCGGTGCCATGGCCTGCGCCGGGCACGGCGTGGACCCCGCCAGGTCGCGGCTCTTCTTGGCCAGGGTGAGCGCCTCGCGGGCGTCGCCGAAGTAGAGGGGGACGAGCGACTCGCGGGCGCAGATCCACGCGCGGAGCGCGCGGTCGCCCGTCTCGTCCGCCGCCATGCGCCCGGTGCGGAAGAACGAGCGGGCCAGCCGGTGATCGCCCAGGTTGATCATGATCATGCCACTCAGCCCGGAGAGCTGCGCCGCCATCCTGCACAGGCGGTCCTGCAGATCGTTGGGCTGGCGGCGGGACATGGCCGTGCGTACGGCGCTCAACTCGAGCATCACGTCGCACAGCAGCCTGAGCGGAGCCGTCGTGGTGTATTGACGGCCGAAGCTGACCGTCGCCTCCTCCCACTGGTCGAGCATCTGGGCGGACACGGAGGCGGAGACGAGCGTCTCGTCCATCCGGCGCCTGATGCCCTCGCACGCGCCGAGCACGGGCCCGTCGAGCTGCTCCAACAACTTGGTGTCGGTGTTGAGCAAGTTTAATAGCGTGCGACGCAGGACGTTTTCGTCCTCCTGGGCCTCAGGCTCGGTGACCATCGGCTGGAGGTCGAGCTCGCGCTCGGTCGGCTGAAGCGGCTTCTCCCGCTCGGTCGCCAGCACCCCCGGCATCCGGTGGCCGTGGCCGCAGATGCACGGTCCGTCGAAGCCCAGCGCGACGGGCTCCACCCGATAGACGGTGCACAGGTAGTGCAGGTATTCGGGCCCAGGGCGCTTGAGCCCGCTCTCGTAGGCGGAGAGCAGGGTCTCCCCGATGCCGGGCATCGGTTTCGAGTCGCGCTCGAACAGGGCTCTGATCTGCTCGATCACGTCGGCCAGCGCGATCCCGAAGGCCAGGCGGTGCGCCTTTATCCGGGTCGTGTTGAACTGGGACGCGCACGTCTCATGGATCTCATCAGCTATCTGGGCCGACGTGCGCCCGGCTGCCAAGGCCTTGGCCCTGATGCGCCGGGCGATCTCCGTCTCCCTGTGCTGTCTGCCGGACATCCCGGCCCCTCTCACGATGCCCTCGACCGGTCCACAACTGGTGACTCAGCGTAGCCCCTTTGTTGCTGTGCGCCTACCCAAGATGATGAACCAATGCCGGCCGGATGGGAAATGCGCCCATCCGGCGCACGGTTAAGGATCGTCCACCGCGGGACTGTTTCTTACAACCCATGAGGGAGAAGCAACTCCCTGTGAGCGGACCCCCCTCGTTGCGCCCCGCCTTGACATGCGTCATGTTGGGCCCACCAGCACCGATTCCTAGGGAGGGACGAACAGTGGGGGACGACAACTTCGAGCACCTGGAGCGTCTGGTAGCCGAGCTCGACGCCCGTGGAATGCTCGCACGAGTGGTCCGGACCCAAGGGCGTCTGTTCGTCCGGGTCATCAACCCGAACGCCACGAGCCTGTCCGAGAACGTCACCTGCCGCCCGGCCAACGTATCTGACATACCCGACTGGTGGTACTGCTGGTCCTGGGGCGAGCGGATGCACACGGCCGACGACCCGGCTGGTGCGGCGACGAAGGTCGCCCGAGTACTCGCCGCCGTGGGGGAGTGACGACGTGGTGAACCGGGTGGAGCGCAGCCACCACGGCTCACCGCGTCCACGGCGGCCGACACGGAGCCGGTGGAGTGGCCGGTGCGGAGGGTCCCCTGTATGCCGGGGCCCTGGCCACTCCGCCGGCTCCGATCCCCGACCCTCCTGCGCCCACAAGCCGCTCGCCCGGTCCGCCGGGCGAGTGTTCGGGGGATCCCTTCCGGAACCGGCATGGGACACGCTTCCGGGTGCGTGTCCCGTTCCGAGCCGTCCGTCATCGGAGCGTCCGCTCTCTCCCTCCGCGGCCCAGAGAGTCGGCGTCCCCGTCTTCCCCGGCGTGATGTGACGGCGGGCGGTTCGGTCGGCGGTATTTTTGGATCGAAACGGTCCAAGCCGACCGAACCGCTTCCGGAGGGGGATCCGCCCAGTGTTACTGCTGGTGACAGCGTCGCCACAACCCAGCGCCACACCGACGACCGGCCTGCCGGATCCCGAGAAAGTGGTCCAGGGAATCGCGACGATGTGCCAAGGCGACAGCGTCTGCTCTACTCTCGTGGAGATGTTCGGCCAAGCGCCCTGGGCACCACTCGTGGCCAGCACGATCGTCATCGTCCTGATCGTCGTGCTGGCTTTCGTGCTCCGCAAGATCGCGCACCGGATCATCTCGCGAGTGGTCAACCGCGCGGCCTCGGGTGGATCCATCACCAGCAGGTTCCGCAAGGGCGTGGCCACCGACTCGCTCGACGCGCTCCTCCACGAGCGGCGCAAGCAGCGGGCCGAGACCATGGGCTCGGTGCTCAAGCACGTCGCCTCCATCGTCATCCTGGGCACGGCGGTGCTGACCGTGCTCGACCGGTTGACGATCAACATCGCACCCCTGCTCACCAGCGTCGGCATCCTCGGCGTGGCCATCGGCTTCGGCGCCCAGGAGCTGGTCAAGGACTTCATCGCGGGCATGTTCATGCTGCTCGAAGACCAATACGGCGTCGGCGACGTGATCGACGCGGGCGCCGCCGTCGGCACGGTCGAGGCGGTCACCCTGCGCGTCACGAGGCTGCGCGACGTGGACGGCCGCGTCTGGTATGTCCGCAACGGCACCATCACCAGGGTCGGCAACGAGTCGCAGGGCTGGTCGCGGGCCTACGTGGACGTCCCGGTGGCCTATGACACCGACGTCGTGGGCGTACGCGTGCTGCTGGAGCACGTCGCGGAGGAGATCTGGGCCGACCCCGAGCTCCGGGAGGCCAAGATCGTGGAGCAGCCGCAGGTGTTCGGCGTCGAGCAGCTCTCCGACAGCTCGCTGGTGTTCCGCCTGAGCGCCAAGACGCTGCCCGCCCAGCAGGCGGAGGTGTCCAGAGAGCTCCGGCTCAGGGTCAAGTCGGCGCTCGACGACGCGGGCATCCCCATGGTGGCTCTTGCGTAGGAGGACCGGTGCAGGCCTCGCAGGACCCGGCGCGCCGTGGTGCACATAAGCTTGGGGGGTGACTGAGACCTCCTTCTTTGACGCCGTCGGAGGCGAGGAGACCTTCCGGCTGCTCGTGCACCGCTTCTACGAGGGGGTCGCAGAAGACCCGTTGCTACGGCCGCTCTACCCCGAGGCCGACCTGACGGGCGCCGAGGAGCGGCTGCGGGGCTTCCTGATCCAATACTGGGGCGGTCCCAAGACCTACAGCGAGCAGCGCGGGCATCCAAGGCTGCGGATGCGGCACATGCCGTTCGTGATCGGCGAGCGGGAGCGGGACGCCTGGTTGCGGCACATGCGCGACGCGGTCGACTCCCTCGACCTGACCGAGGAGCAGGAGACCAGGCTCTGGGACTATCTCGTCTACGCCGCCCACAGCCTGGTGAATGCCCCGGTATAAACGGGCATGACACGCCACATGGAAACCCCCTGGTGGCGTGACGCCGTCGTCTACGAGATCTATGTGCGCAGCTTCGCCGACGCCTCGGGAGACGGCGTCGGCGACCTGGCCGGGGTGCGCGAGCGCCTGCCCTACCTCGCCCGGCTGGGGGTGGACGCCGTCTGGCTGACGCCGTTCTATCCCTCCCCCATGGCCGACGGGGGCTACGACGTGGCGGACTACCGCGACGTCGACCCCATGTTCGGGACGCTGGACGACTTCGACGCGCTGGTCGCCGACGCGCACGCGCTCGGGCTGCGGGTGATCGTGGACATCGTGCCCAACCACAGCTCGTCCGAGCATCCCTGGTTCCGGGCC
This sequence comes from Nonomuraea jiangxiensis, assembly GCF_900099965.1. Taxonomy (GTDB): domain Bacteria; phylum Actinomycetota; class Actinomycetes; order Streptosporangiales; family Streptosporangiaceae; genus Nonomuraea; species Nonomuraea jiangxiensis. The sequence goes on from NZ_FNDJ01000020.1 coordinate 59,112, forward strand.
GCGGTGCGCGGGGAGAAGCGCGATCGCTACATCTTCCGTGACCGGCCCAACAACTGGCGCTCCACCTTCAGCGGGTCAGCGTGGACCCAGGTGGCGGACGGGACGTACTACCTGCACCTGTTCGCGCCCGAGCAGCCCGACTTCAACTGGCGCAACCCCGAGGTGCACGCGGAGTTCCTGGACGTCCTGCGGTTCTGGCTGGACCGGGGGGTGGACGGGTTCCGTATCGACGTGGCGATGGGGCTCTACAAGGCGGAGGGGCTGCCCGACGTCGGCGACCAGTCGTTCAAGTCGGAATCGCCGGTCTGGGGACGGCCCGAGGTGCACGACGTCTACCGCGAGTGGCGCCGGCTGCTGGACGGCTATCCGGGGGCGCGCATGGCCGTGGGCGAGGTGTGGACCGACAGCCTCACCGACCTGGCCCTCTATGTGCGGCCCGACGAGTTGCACCAGAGCTTCAACTTCGCCTGGCTGCAGGCGCCGTGGTCGGCGACGGCGTTCAGGAAGGTGATCGACGACACGCTCGCGGCTGTCCCGTTCCCGACCTGGGTGCTGTCCAACCACGACGTCGTACGCCACCGCACCCGCTACGGGGCCGCCGACCCCGGCACGGGGATGGCGCGGGCCAGGGCGGCGCTGACGACGATGCTGGCCCTGCCCGGCTCGTCCTACCTCTACCAGGGCGAGGAGCTGGGGCTGCCGGAGGTGACCGACCTGCCCGCGGTGGCCCGGCAGGACCCGGTGTTCCTGCGGTCGAAGGGCAGGTTGCCGGGGCGCGACGGGTGCCGGGTGCCGATCCCGTGGACGGTGGACCCGCCCTCGCACGGGTTCTCGCCCGGCGGGGTGGAGCCCTGGCTGCCGCAGCCGGCCTCGTTCGCGGAGCTGAGTGTCGAGAAGCAGGAGGGGGACGCCGACTCGACGCTGGAGTTCTACCGGCGGGCCCTGCATCTACGCCGTGACCTGGTGGGATCCCTTCCTTACACCTTGGAGTGGCTGGAATCCCCCGAAGGTGTGCTTTCTTTCACCCGTGGGCCGCTGACCTGCGCGATCAACTGCAGCACCAGGGCGGTACGCCTGCCCCGGCACGAGGACCTGCTGCTGGGGAGCGGCCCGCTCAGGCGGGGCCTGCTGCCACCCGACACGGCGGTGTGGCTGCGGCGCACATCATGATCGTTCTCCCCGGAAGGGGATGACGGGTAACGAGATCAGCGCGCATCCCAGGCCTGCGGCGAAGCCGACCCCGTAGCCGGTGTGCGTGATCAGCACGCCGGCCAGCGGCGTGACGGCCAGGGAGACGGTGTTCTGGATGGTGTTGTGGGTGCCGAGCACCCGGCCGGCCCAGGCGGGCCCGGCGAGCTCGCCCGCCTTCAGGTAGGCCAGGCCGTTGCCGGCCACGGTCATCACCGAGGCCAGCGCGAGCATGAGAGGCCCGAGCCAGCTGCCGGTCAGCGTTCCGGCCACCAGGAGTGCCAGCACGCCCAGGGTGGCGAAGGTGAGCAGGAGAAGGGGTCGCATGCGCAACCCTGTCCGGTCGGACCAGCGGCCGACCGCGATGCGCACCGCCGCCCCGCCGATCGCCGCTATCCCGAACAGTTGCCCGGCCCCCACGTCGTCCCAGCCGTACTGGCGGACCAGGAACGTCACCCCGTACGTGCTGACCACGACCTGCGGCACCACGTGTAACGCGCTGGTGGCGTGCACCCGCCAGAGCGCCGGCTGCCGGTACGGCGTGCCCGCCGGGGCGGTGCCGGACTCCTGGATCGGGTGCGGCGGCTCCCTGAGGAAGAGCGCGGCCAGCACGGCGGCCAGCAGGCTCACGCAGGCGCAGACGATGAGCACGGCGGGCAGGCCGTACGCCTGGGCCACGGGCGGGAGCGCGAAAGCGCCGATCGCCATGCCCAGGGTGAAGGAGACCTGGCGCAGCCCCATGGCGACGCCCCGCTCCGGCGGCCGGAACCAGCGCAGCACGATGCGGCCGCCGCCGACCATCGCGGCCGAGCCCGCCGCGCCGGCCAGGGCCAGCAGCGCGATGACCGCCCAGGCCGGCTCCACGAACGCGACGGCGGCGAACAGCAGGGCCGCCGCCCCCACACCGAGGCCCAGGACCACCCGCTCGCCGTGACGGTCGGCCAGCGCGCCCCAGGCGACCAGGGCGATCAGGATGCCGATGGCCGGGGCGTTCGCGATGATGCCGGCCACCGCCAGCGGGACCCCGAAATGCCGCTCGACCTCCGGCATGACCAGAGGCAGGCCGAACAGGCCCAGGGTGACGCCGGCGTGCGCGTTGACGCCGAGCGCCAGCATCCACCAGCGCCTCACGAGAAGCGCTTGAGGTAGGCCAGTTCGCTCTCGGTCAGCCTGCGGGGTCTGGCCTCTTTGACGTCGTAGGCCGCGATGACGGACGCGGCGGTGACGAACACCTCGTCGTCGTCGCGGATCTCGTACTGGAGGGTGAAGCGTACCGGCCTGATCTCGGTCACCCAGGTCTCGACCCGCACCGGTGTGGCGCGGAAGCCGAGCGGGCGGCGGTAGTCGATCTCGTGACGGGTCACCACCAAGCCCTTGAACGGAGTCTCCCCCGCGTTGTGCGGATCGATGTGGAACATGCCGAACCGGGCGTCCTCGAGGTAGTCGAGGAAACGGACGTTGTTCACGTGCCCCTGGGAGTCGATGTCGGCGAATCTCACCGTTCGGGGATAGACGTGTCGATGGGCCTGGGAACGTTCAACCACGTCCGCAACCGTACCCCGTTCCGCTCAGGTGACCTTGCGCCGGGCCAGGCACGCCAGCACGGTCAGGACCGAGATCGTCGCCATGGTCGCCAGCGCCCACTGGTAGCCGGTCACGAGTTGCTCCACCGCGCTGCCCCTGAGCCGGGAGAGCGTACCGGCGAAGACGCTCTGGTGGAGCACGGCGGGCAGCGGCGCGGTGATGATCGACAGGACCAGGCCGGTGCCGACGACGTTGCCGGTGTTCTGCAGCATGAGACGCATGGCGTTGACGATGCCGAGCCGCTCGGAGGGCAGCCCGTCCAGGATGGCGGTGGTGTTGGAGGGCAGGAACACGCCCGACCCGAGCCCGATGAGCACCAGCCCGAGCGCCACCGCCGGATACGGCGTGGCCGCGGACATCACGGCCAGCATCACCAGCAGCCCGCAGGTGGTCATCGCGGCCCCGGCCACGGCCAGCGTGCGGGCGCTCAGCAGGCGTTGCAGGAAGCCCGAGCTCACCGACGCGACCATCGCCGCCACGGCCAGGGGCAGCACCTTCAACCCGGCCTGTACGGGGTCGTCACCGCGTACGGCCTGGAAGTAGAGCGCGACCAGGAACACCATGCCCATGCGCGCGACGGCGTTGAGGAAGGAGGCGAGCGTGCCGAAGGCGAACGCCCGCTCGCGGAACAACCCAAGGTCCACCACCGGATGCGCGGCCCGTGCCTGCCTGACCAGGAACAGCGGCAGCCCGACCGCGAACCCCGCCAGCCCGCCCAGCACCACCGGATGCCCCCAGCCGAGCCGGGTGAACTCCGACAGCGCCAGCAGCAGCCCGCCCAGCGTGACCAGCACGAGCACGCATCCGGGCAGGTCGAGCCCGCGCTCGCGCCCGGCAGGCGGCACCCGCCGTAACACCAGTGCGCCCCATGCCAGGCAGATCAGCCCGATCGGCACGTTGAACCAGAACACCCACCGCCAGCCCAGGCTCTCGGCCAGCACCCCGCCCAGCGTCGGCCCGATCAGCCCCGCGATCGAGAACGAGGCCACGTAGACCCCCATCCCCTCCCCCAGCCTCTCCCGCGGGAAGGCGTCACTGACCAGGGCGGCGCTGTTGGTGAGCAACATGGCGGCCCCCGCCGCCTGGACCACCCGCATGGCCACGATCGTCCACGCGTTCGGCGTCAGGCCCGCGAGCAGGGCCGCGGCCGTGTACGTGGCCAGCCCCCACAGGTACAACGTGCGCCGGCCGAACATGTCCGCCAGCCGTCCGAATACCACCATGAGGACAGTCGTGGTCAACTGGAAGCCCAGCAGTATCCAGCCGGCCGCGGTGGCGTCCGCGCCGGTGTGGCGGGCGATCTCCGGCAGGGCGACGTTGATCGCGCTGCCGCCGAGCCCGGTCAGCACGCTGGCCAGGCTCACGACGGACAACGTTCGCCAGGCATAACCGACGGGGGTGGTGGTCGTCGCCAGCAAAGACCTGTCCTTTCTAGATTTTGATACTAGAATCTAATTCGCATCGTCAGCCGGTCAAGGATCGAGGTGTCGGATGAGCGGAATAGTCGAGGGCCGCGTGGTGATCGTCACGGGCGCGGCCAGGGGCATCGGGCGCGGGCACGCGCTGGAGTTCGCCCGCCAGGGCGCGAAGGTGGTGGTCAACGACCTCGGCGCGGAGGTCGACGGCACGGGCTCGTCCGAAGCCGCCGCCGAGGTGGTGGCCGAGATCGAGGCCCTGGGCGGCCAGGCGGTCGTCAACGGCGAGGACGTCTCCGACTTCGACGGCGCCGAACGGCTCGTGAACACGGCCATCGAACGCTTCGGCCGCCTGGACGTGCTGGTCAACAACGCGGGCATCCTGCGCGACCGGATGCTGGTCAACATGACCGCCGACGAGTGGGACGCCGTGATCAGGGTGCATCTGCGTGGCACGTTCGCGCCGCTGCGCCATGCGGCCGCCTACTGGAGGGCCAGGGCCAAGGCGGGCGAGCCGGTCGACGCGCGGATCATCAACACGACCTCGTCCTCCGGCATCTACGGTAACCCGGGGCAGGGAAACTACGGCGCCGCCAAGGCCGGCATCGCGGGGCTGACCGTCATCGCGGCGCGCGAGCTGGAGCGCTACGGCGTGACCGTGAACGCCATCGCCCCCGCCGCCCTCACCCGCATGACCGAAGGGCTCATACGCCCCGCGGGGACCGGCTCGACCAGCGCCGACCCCGACGACATCGCGCCGCTGGTGGTCTGGCTGGCCAGCGCCGAGGCCCGGGGGATCACCGGCCGGGTGTTCAACGTGCGAGCCGGGACGATCAGCGTGGCCGAGGGCTGGCACGCCGGCCCCGCCGTCGACAAGGGCTCCCGCTGGGACCCGGCCGAGCTGGGCGCGGTCATTCCGGCCCTGGTGGACAAGGCCGCGCCCAACGCGTTGACCAACGGCCGCATTCCCGGGCGGGAGGACTGACATGGCACTCGACCACGGCCTGATCGGCGTCGAGAACCCGCCCCACGAGCGCACGTGGACCGCCAAGGACACCATGCTGTACGCGCTCGGCGTCGGAGCGGGCCTGTCCGAGCTGGAGTTCACGACCGAGAAGGGGCAGCGGGTGCTGCCGACGTTCGCGGTGCTGGCGGCGCAGGCACCGGGGCGGCGGCTGGGCGACTTCGACCCGGCCCGGCTGGTGCACGCGGAGCAGTCCTTCGAGCTGCACCGGGAGCTGCCGGCGGCGGGCGGCGTGCGGACCACGACGAAGGTGACCGGCATCTACGACAAGGGCTCGGGCGCGCTGGTGGTCACGGAGGCCAGGGCGGTGGACCTGGACACCGGCGAGCCGGTGATCTCGGGCCGCAGCTCCCTGTTCATCCGGGGCGAGGGCGGTTTCGGCGGCGACCGCGGCCCCCGCGACGACTGGGCCGCGCCGGACCGGGCCCCGGACCACAAGGTGACCTATCCCACGCTGCCGGAGCAGGCGCTGATCTACCGGCTGTCCGGTGACTACAACCCGCTGCACAGCGATCCGGAGTTCGCCGCCCGGGCCGGCTTCGACCGCCCGATTCTGCATGGGTTGTGCACGTACGGGGTCACGGGCCGGGCGCTGCTGCACGCGGTGGCGGGTTCGGACCCGGGGCGGTTCCGGGCGATGTCGGGGCGTTTCAGTAGCCCGGTGTTCCCCGGGGAGTCGCTGACGGTCTCGATCTGGGTGGACGGGGCGGAGGTGCTGTTCAGGACGGCCAAGGACGACGGAACGGTGGTCATCGATCGCGGCCGGGCCACGATCGCCGGGGGTTAGTCCCCATGCCAGAAAGTTGAGGGCTTTGGGCGGCTGTCAATGAGGGTTCGGCGGGAAAGGAGATCTTCCCGGAGCGAGCAGCGACGACTGTTCGCTGCCGAGCCGAGTTTCATCACCGCAGGCTGATTTCTGCACGCGGCTTCCTCGAAGGCCGGCCCGCCGCAAAGGTACGTGAGACAACGGCGCCCCGGTTGGGCCGGGGCATTCCCCGGGGCGCCGTGCGGGCCTCAAGCGATACTGATGCCAGGCCCGCCAAGGTCAGAAGTCGATGAATCCGTACAGTGCCAGGTGGTTCGACTTCGTGCCGCCCACCGTGTGGTCGATCGGCGAAGGCCGCACCGCACCCTTGACGAACAGATAGTCGATCTTCCGGGAGCCCATGGTGGCCTTCGCGCCGTAGCCGGTCATGCCGAAGCCGCTGAGCGTCGTCGGAGCGATGTTCGCGCGGTTCGCGTCGATCCCGATGACCCGGATCGTCGAGGCGTTCATCAAGCTGGTGGCGTCGGCGCCGACATGGATGCCGGAATTCCCGATGCCGGCGCTGCCCGCGCCCCCACACGCGTTCGCGCCGTTCTCCTCCGGGAGATGCATGGTCGCGGCGAACACGGTGGTCCCCGTCGCCTTGATCGTGAACCGCGCCGCGATGGCACTCGTGCGCTTCCACTTGGCGGCGTTGGTAGTGCCGCTGTCGTTGTCCGGCGGCTTGTACAGAGTGCAGCCGGCCCCGCCGTTGTACGAGGTGCCGGGCTTCAGCCAGCCCGCGCTCCAGTATTTCGAGATGTCCCCGGCAGCCAGGCTGAGTGTCCTGGAGTTGTAGACGATCGCGTTGGTCTGCTTCTTCTTCAGGTCACCGAGCGACTGCTGGCTGCACTTGTGCGTGCTGCCCCAGGCCTCGGGGTCGTCCCACGCCACGATCGCCTTGTACGTTCCTGCCGCATATCCGAACTTGGCGCCGAGCTGGTCGGCGTAGGCCGTGGCCTGCCCGGTGCCGCGCACTTGCTGCACGATCAGCAGATCGGGAGGCTGCACCCCCGAGGTGCCCGTCTTCCCACTGTCGTCGACCAGGATCGACGTGAGGTGGTCCGGGCCCGAGATCCGGGTGCACGAGCCGTCGGCGTTGTTCGTGATCAGGTTTTCAATGTTGTTGTTGTAAACCCGTAAGACCCGCTCAGCCGCGGGTGCTTCCTGTGTCTGCGCGCTTACGGCGGTGGCCGTGGTGGCGAGTGCGACAGCCGCCGCGAGCACCGCCGCGGCAACCGATCGACAGGTGAATGACATGGTCGAAAAGTAGCAATCATCTCGTACTGGCAACACGGGGCCCTTCCCGCGGTGTAGATCGAGGCCGGCCCTGCGATGTGCGTCGCGTCGAGAGCGACGAGCTCCAGGCGTCCTGTCACGGCGATGCCTGTCATCCTGTCTCTGTCCCTGTCCCTGTCCCTGTCCCTGTCGGGGCAGGATCATGCCGGTGAAACTGGCACGCTGGTCCGGCAGAAGCCGGAGAGCGATCCGCGCCGTCCCAGGGGGTGCCGTCCGAGCGGCAGTCCCTGGGACGGCTGTCCGGTCAGCCGCTCGGGAGCTGTACCTGGCTGCGGAACAGGTAGTGGTCGGAACAGGGGTGGTCGTCGCCGCCGCACTGCCCGACGTCCGTCAGGTGCTCGACCCGGCCGGGCGGCACGAAGAGGTGCCAGCGGCCGGCGAACACGTAGTCGATCTTCTGTGGCTGGTTGCCGCTCGCCTCGTCGCTCCAGTGCGTGGGGCCGCCGCCGCTCTGGCGCGGGACGCACGAGCCGAGTTCGCCGCAGTCGCGTTCCTGGTCGACCTCGGTCACCGCTGCCCGCCGGATCGGCGTACAGCGTGCTGAGGCCACTGTTGGACGGTGGCACCCGGATGTTGAAGTCGCCGGCCATTCTCCTGGTCCAGGTGTGTCGAGCAGGCCTTGAGGTCGCGGCTGGTGCCGGGCAGCCGCGCGACGACGCAGGCCACACTCCGGTCCACGCCGGAGAAGTTCTCACCGGGGAGGGCGGTACCCGAGGGCTTCCAGCCGGACGCCGAGGTGTTCGAACTGGCGCAGGCAGACCTCGTTCAGCGAGATGACGTCCGGGTTGCGCGCCTGCACCAGGCGTTATCAGCCCTCGCATCGTCAAACGCGCGATCTCCAGACACCGGGCCAAAGGCCACGTCGACCGCACCAACCACCGAGCAGCCATCAACATCAACGTTCTTACCGAACCCTCATTGACAGCCGCCCAAAGCCCTCTGGGGTTAGTCCGCCTCGTCGAGCACCCTGAGGGGGTCGAGGCGGTGGATCAGGGTCATCGCGGCCTCGATGACCTCCTTGGCCTCCTCCTCCGTGTCCGAGGTGGCCACCTCGCGGGCCGCCTCGCCGATGATGCTGGTCAGCACCGCCACGGTGAACCGGTCGAGCGGGTCGCCCCCGGCCCCGAGCAGCACCGCGTTCTGGCGCACCCACTCGCGGCCCCGCGTGCGGCGGATCAGCTCGAATCCCGGCGGCCCGTCGCCGTCGATGAACAGCCTGACCAGGTCCCGCCGCTCCCACGCGCCCGCCAGGTAGGCCCGGGCCCCCGCGATCAGCAGCTCGACCGGATCGGAGACCCCGGCCTTCTTCGCCTTGGCCACGCTGGCGGCCGAGGCCTGCTCGTGCGCCGCCTGGTGGTCCTCGTAGAGCGCGAGGAAGAGCTCGGTCTTGCCGCCGAAGTGGTGGTAGAGGCTGCCCACGCTGGACCCGGCGCGGGAGACCACCTCGGAGACGTTGGAGTCGGCGAAGCCGTGCTCGCTGAAGACCTCGCGGGCCGCCTGCAGCATGCTCTTGCGGGTCTGGGCCGTACGGCTCCACTCCCAGGACGACTTCCGTGCCATGCGAGACATCCTAACTCCGGCAAATTCTAGAATCTGATTCTTGACATCCGGCCGGTCCGCGCAAGAGTCTCTTCCTAGAGAACGATTCTAGAAATTGAGGAGGCGGCTGTGGACTTCTCGCTCACCCCCGAGGAACGGCAGATCCGCGACACCGTCCGGTCCTTCGTCGAGAAGGAGATCATGCCGCTGGAGCCCGAGGTGCTGCGCAACGAGCGCGCGGGCCGGCCGGCGCTCGACCCCGAGGTCCTGCGCGACCTGCGGGCCAAGGCCAGGAAGTCCGGCTTCTGGGGGATCAACACCCCCGAGGAGTACGGCGGCGCGGCGCTCGGCCCCATCATGTCCGCGATCATCGCCATGGAGGTGGGCAGGACGTTCGTGCCGTTCTCGTTCGGCGGCAGCGCCGACAACATCCTCTACGCGGGCACCGAGGAGCAGAAGCGGCGCTACCTGCTGCCCACCATCGAGGGCGAGCGGCGCTCCTGCTTCGCGATCACCGAGCCGGGCGCCGGCTCCGACGCCCGCAACATCCGTACCCGGGCCACCAGGGACGGCGGCGAGTGGATCATCAACGGCGAGAAGACCTTCATCACGGGCGGGAACGAGGCGGACTTCGTCATGGTGTTCGCCGTGGCCGAGGAGTACGGGGTGACGTGCTTCCTGGTGGACCGCGACCTGGGCTGGACGTCCGAGCCGATCCCGACCATGGGCCAGTGGGGGCCGGCGGCGCTGGTGTTCCAGGACGTGCGCGTCCCGGAGGAGAACATCCTGGGCGAGCTCGGCAAGGGGTTCGAGCTGGCCATGCAGTGGATCGGCCAGGGCCGGTACATGATCCCGGCCCGGGCCATCGGAGCGGCCGAGCGCATGCTGCAGATGGCCGTCGACTACTCCAAGATCCGCAAGTCCATGGGACAGACGATCTCCGAGTACCAGGCCATCCAGTGGATGATCGCCGACTCCCAGGTGGAGATCGAGGCGGCCAAGTGGCTGACGCTGTACGCGGCGTGGCGGGTGCGCGAGGGGCTCGACGCCCGGCACGCGTCCTCGATCGCCAAGCTGAACGGGGCGGAGATGGCCAACCGGGTAGTTGATCGGGTGCTGCAGATTCACGGGGGTATGGGCTACACCAAGGAACTGCCGATCGAGCGGTGGTATCGGGAGTTGCGGCTGCTACGCATCTTCGAGGGGACCGACGAGATCCAGCGGCGTACGATCGCCCGCAACCTGATCAAGGGACACGCCCGGCTCGGCCTGATCGGGGAGTGATCGTATGTCGGTGCAGGCGTTGTTCAACCCGCGTTCGATCGCCCTGGTGGGGGCCACGGACAAGTCCGGGTGGTCGGTCAGCACACTGCTGAACCTGCGTACGCACGGCTTTCCCGGGCCCGTGCACCTGGTGAATCCCCGGGGTGGCGTGGTGCACGGCTCGCCTGCCTTCCGGAGCCTGGCCGAGGTGCCGGGGCCGGTCGACCTGGCCTACGTCATGGTGCCGACCGCCGCCGTGCTCGGGGTGTTGCGGGAGGGGGCCAAGCTGGGGATCAGGTGTTACGTGGTGCTCACGGCGGGGTTCGGGGAGGCCGGGTCGGAGGGGGCGCGGCTGGAGTCCGAAATTTCGGCATTTGCTGTGGAAAATGATCTTACGATCCTGGGGCCGAACGGGAACGGGTACATCAACGCCGCCGCCGACGTGACCCCGTACGGGCTGCCCATCCCCGCGCCCCTGCTGCGCGGCTCGGTCGGCGTGGTGCTGCAGAGCGGCGCGCTGGCCAGCTCGGTCCTGGCGTTCGCGCAATCCCGCAACCTCGGTGTCAGCCTGCTCACCTCGATGGGCAACGAGACGGTCGTCACCGTCACCGACGTGATCGACTACCTGGTGGACGATCCGGCCACCAAGGTCATCGCGCTGTTCCTGGAGACGATCAGAAACCCGGCCGAGTTCTCCCGGGTGGCGCGGCGGGCGCTGGCGGCGGGCAAGCCGATCGTGGCGCTCAAGATCGGGCGCAGCCGGCTGGCCTCGAACACCGCGCAGGCGCACACGGGGGCGCTGGTGGGCGACGACGACGTGATCGACGCCGCCCTCCGCCAGCTGGGCGTGATCCGGGTACGGTCGCTGGAGGACCTCATCATCACGGCCGGGCTGCTTGCCTCGTACGGGCCGCTGCCGGGGCGGCGGATCGGAGTGGTCACGCCCTCCGGCGGGGCCTCGGAGATAATCGCCGACCGGGCCGAGGACGAGGGGCTGGAGCTGCCGCCGTTCGCTCCGGAGACGGTGGCGCGGCTGGCCGAGATCGTGCCGTCGTTCGGCACCGTACAGAACCCGCTCGACGTCACCGGCTACGTCCTCATCGACCGCACCCTGCTGGGCCGGGCCCTGGAGATCGTGACCGCCGATCCCGGGATCGACCTCGTCATGCTCCTGTCCGAACCGCCCAGGATCGCCCCGCCCGACCCTGCTCCCTCCTTCGCCCTGTACTCGGCCAGCGCGGCCCGCATCGCCGCCGCGCCGGTGCCCGTGGTGGTGGTGAGCAACGTGCTCACGGACGTCACGGAGTTCGGGCGGCGGGTGCAGCAGGAGACCGGGTTCCCGTACGTGGTGGGCGGAATCGAGCACGGCCTCCACGCCATCGGCGCAGCCGTGCGCTGGTGCGAGACCCACTCCCGAGCCCTCCCCCACACCGCCGCCGCGCAGGCCGACCTCATACCGCAGCCCGGCACTACCAGGAAGCCCCGAACCAACACGCAGCCCGAAACCAGCACGCACGCCCCGGCCACCGCCACCACTGCCTCTCCGGTGGCTCTCCCGGCCGGTATCGGTGGTGTGTGGGCCGAGCACCGCGCGTCCGCCCTGCTCGCCTCGGCCGGGCTGCCGGTGGTGCCGTCCGTGCTGGCGGGCACGGAGGCCGAGGCGGTCGCGGCGGCCGAGCGGTTCGGATATCCGGTCGTCCTCAAGATCGCGGCCGAGGGTCTCGGTCACAAGAGCGACATCGGAGGCGTACGGCTGGGGGTGACGGGCCCTGAGGAGGTACGCCAGGCGTACCGCTCACTCACCACCACAACCACCGTGCCCGCACCCCCACCCACCATCGACCCGACACCGTCACCCACCACTCCGGACTCCGACCCGCCGTCGTTGGCGGGGATCCTCGTACAGCCGCAGCGGACCGGCGGGATCGAGTTGCTCGTCGGCATCGTGCGGGACCCCGCGTGGGGGCTCACGCTGGCGGTGGGGCTGGGCGGGGTCTGGGTGGAGGTGCTGCGGGACACGGCGCTGCGGGTGCTGCCGGTGGACGCCGGCGAGGTGCGGCGGGCGCTGTCCGAGCTACGCGGCGTGGCGCTGCTACGCGGGGCCAGGGGCGCCGAACCGGCGGATCTGGACGCGGTGGCCGAGGTAGTGGCACGGATCGCCGCCTTCGCAGAGACCCTGGGCGTCCGCCTGGAGTCCCTGGAGATCAACCCCCTCCTCGTCACCGGCTCCCACGTCGAGGCCCTCGACGCACTGGTGACCTGGCGCCCCGCCAACTGAACCCCACCACGGGACACCCCGCTCAACCGCGAATGGGCGACCACACCCGCCCATCCGCGACCCCATGCCTCGACCCCTGCGCCTCGGTCCGACGCCCGCCCCCATACCTCAGTCCAATGCCTCGACCCTCGATATCCCGCCGACAGCGGTCCACGATCAGGGCAGGCGGTTGGTGAGCACCAGGGTGGCGGCCGAGGCGAACATGCCGCCGTTGCCCAGCACGACGCTCACCTCCACCCCCGGCACCTGGGCCGCCGCCTCACCCCGCAACTGCCGTACCGACTCCTGGATGGCGAACATGCCGTACATCCCGGTATGCGTGTACGACAGGCCGCCGCCGTTGGTGTTCAGGGGCAGGCGACCGCCCGGTGACGTGTGGCCCTCGGCGATGAAGGCCCCGGCCTCGCCCCGGCCGACGAACCCCAGATCCTCCAGCCCATAGATCGGCACATGGGCGAACGCGTCGTACACCATGAGGTGGTCCACGTCCTCATGGCCGATCTTGGCCTCGGCGAAAGCCGCCTCGCCGGAGAGTCTGAACGCCTTCGACGTGGTGAAGTCCTCCATCTGCGAGATCATCGGCGACTCGGCGGCCTCGCCGGAGCCCAGCAGGTAGACCGGGGAGCGGCGCGACAGCTCCTCCGTCGTGACGATCAGCGCGCCGCCGCCGTCCGTCACCAGGCAACACTCCAGGAGGTGGAACGGGTAGGCCACCATCCTCGACGCCAGCACGTCATCCACCGTGATCAGGTCCCGGTACATCGCCCGGGGGTTCATGTGGGCCCACCGCCGCTGCGCCACCGCCACCTCCGCCAGCTGCTCGTGGGTGAGGCCGGTCTCCTTCATGTACCGCAGGGCCGTGATCGTGAACGACGTCGGCGGCCCCACAACTCCGTACGGCAGCTCGAACTGTCCCAGCAGTGAATCCGGCGCCATCCCGAAACGCCCGGCTCCGATACGCGACCTGCCCGACTCCCCGTGGGTGATCAGGACGGTACGGCACATGCCCGCGCGGATGGCGGCGGCCGCATGCCGTACGTGGAACAGGAACGACGACCCGCCCACCCCCGTGCCGTCGAGCCAGGCGGGCGTTATCCCGAGGGCGTGGGCGATCTGGATCGGGCCAGGGGTGCCGACGGTGGCGATGCCGTCGATGTCATGCTTTGTCATACCGGCGTCGGCCAGCGCATTCCTGGCCGCCTCAAGGTGGAGCTGCAGGGTCGAGTGGGTGGGGAGGCGGCCCACCTCATCCGTCTCGGCCGCGCCCGCGATCACGATCGTCATCTGGTGCCTCCCGCCGGCTCGAAAAGGGGCACATGCATGTCTCCGCGCTGCTCGAACACCACCCGCAACTCCATGTCCAGCGGCAGGTTGTCGGGGGTGTTCGGCACGCCCACGAGGTTCGTCATCATGCGCACGCCCTCCTCCAGCTCCACGACCGCGATGGCGTACGGGGCCTCGTCCTCGAAGCCGGGGGCCGGGCGGTGGTTGATCACGTAGGAGTAGAGGGTCGCGCGACCACTGGCCCGCACCCATTCGACCTGGTCGCTACCGCAGTGCGGGCAAGCGGGGCGCGGGTAGAAGTAGTGCCGCTCGCACGTCTGGCAGCGCTGAATCCTGAGCTCTCCCGCCGCCGTACCGTCCCAGAAGGGCTGGGTCTCAGGTGTGGGCTTAGGTACCGGCTTCATCGGCCTCCCCAATCTGGTTCTAGAATCCCACTCTAAATCTGCCCCCCGTTCCCAGAAAAGACCCATGTGCGATGGACGACCGATGCAGGGTCGACGCCCAGCGGTGGAGTCGGCGGACAGTAAGCGGGTGCCGAACCCCAGTGCCTGTGCTCGGTGCCGGTGCTTGGTGCTGGTGCCGGGTGCCGGGTGCCGGTGCCCCGGTCTCGGGTGCCGGTGCCCCGGTCTCGGATGCCGGGTGCCCTGTGCCGGCGCCGGGGTGCCCGGCGTCTCGGCGTCCGGTAGCGGGCCGGGTGCCAGTGCCGGGCCGGGTGCCAGTGCCCGGCCGGGTGCCAGTGCCCGGCCGGGTGCCAGTGCCCGGCCGTATGCCGGTGGCGGGTCATGAGCAGAGTGCGGTCGGCCCCACACCGCTACCAGCCACCAACCCGCCACCAGCCACCACGCTCGCCAGAACACCCCGCCAGGACGCCCCGCCGGCGCACCCTCCCGCCGGCCCATGCCGACCTCACCCGCCGACCTCACCCCACCGACAACCCGCGCCCAGCCGCACACCCCCCGCCCACAGTCAGCAACCCGCACCACGCCGACCACATTCGCCAACAACCCGCACCGACCGCACCCCGCCCACGGCTCATGCGACCCGCCATCCCCACCACCGGCCAGCGGCCTCACCCGCCGGCCGGGGCGAGGACCGGGGGCCGAGAGCCGGGGCGGTGGGCTGGGGCGGTGGGCTGGGGCGGTGGCCGGGACAGGGCGCCGGGACAGGGCGCCGGGACAGGGCGCCCGGGCGCGGGCTGGAGAGGTGGGCCGGGATGGAGGGCCGGGGAGGTGGGCCGGAACGGAGGGCCGGAACGCGGGCTGGGGAGGTGGGCCGGGATGGAGAGCCGGGATGGAGGGGTCAGGGGCTTGGGGTGCCGGTGCCGGTGCGGCCGTGGCCGGAGAGGACGTCCTCCAGGGTGGGGCGGGGCTCGCCAGGGGCGCGCGGTCCCGGCTGGGCGAGTTGGATCAGGACGCCGTGCGCCTCCTTCGGGTGCAGGAACACCTCCCGCCACCGGGCATCCGCCCGGTTGAGGCCGTGGAGCCGGTAGCCGCGTGCCGTCAGCCGCGACACCGCCGCACCCAGGTCGCTGACGTGGAAGTTCAGATGGTGGACGCCACCCCTGCCCCTGGTGAGCTCGAAGAAGCTGTCGAAGAACGTCGACCCGGCCAGCGGCTCCATGAGCTCGACCTTGCCCCCGTTCGCGTACGTGAGCTGCAAGGTGCGATAGCCCGCGGCCCGGTTGTCGCCCCCGCCGCCCAGGTGCCGCCCGCCGAGCAGGTCGCGGTAGATCGGCAGCAGGTCCCTGATCCGGGGAGCGGCCACGGCCGTGTGGTCGAAGGCCACGTCGAGGCCGTCGAGTTCGAGGTCCAACGCACGACTCCTTACGTCAAGCGATCCAGGAATCCTAGAACTTCATTCTAGCTGTCGACTCGCGGCTCACCCTTGACGCCGGATGATGTGAGGAGCAGCATCTCAGAAATAGATTCTAGAGCTTGCTTCTAGAACCTGTCACGGGGGTCCAGCCCGAGCAGAAAGGCTGAGCCATGAGGCCGTCCTACGTCCGTGAGCTCGACGAATATCCCACCGGCGCCCGTCGCATGAAGATCCTCACCATGGCAGTCCTCGCCATCCTCATCGGCTCGTACGAGGGACAGATCGCACCAGTCGTGCCACTCCTGCTCAAAGACCTCCACATGTCGCTGGAGACGTACGGCACCGTGTCCGGCGTCGCGGCGGTGGCCGGCGCGATCGCCTCCATCGTGGGCGGCAGGCTCACCGACCGGCTCGGACGGGTGCGCCTGCTCATCCCGCTCATGGCCCTGACGGCCGTGTGCTGTTTCGCTATGACGCTCGTGCACAGCCCGCGTGACCTCCTGATCGCGCGGATCGTGCTGGCCTTCGTGGACGGCGTGGCCATGGCCAGCACCGCACCGCTGATCCGCGACTTCTCACCACGCCTCGGACGGGCTCAGGCGTTCGGCTTCTGGACGTGGGGCCCCGTCGGCGCGAACTTCCTGGCCGCGGCCGTCGCGGGCTGGACCCTGCCGATCTTCAACGATTCGTGGCGCTCGCAGTTTGTCATCATGGGGTGCTTTTCGCTGGTCATCTCGGTCGTCATCGCGTTGAACATCGCGGATCTGTCACCCGAGCTGCGAGCGAGGATCCAGCTCACCGAACGCGCCGCCACCGAGGTGGCCGGCCTGCGGCAGGCGCCCAAGCTGCGCTCCCTCTTCGCCAGGCGGAACATCTGGGCACACGTGGTCGGGATCTCGCTGTGGCTGGTGCTCTACATCACACTGTCGCTCTTCGGGCAGACGATGCTGGTCGACGCGCTCGGTATCAGCAGTGCGGAGGCTTCAACGATCATGGCGGCATTCTGGAGTCTCAACCTGATCACGTTGATCGTAACAGGCCGCGTGTCCGACCGTACCCAGCTGCGCAAGCCGTTCTCCCTCGGCGGAACCATCGCCGCCGTGATCGTCACGGCCTACCTCGCCGTCTCACTCGGGCAGGAGAACATGTCCACCGGCACGCTCATGGTGACCGGCGCCCTGCTCGGCGGCTCGCTCGGAGTGGCGTACGCGCCGTGGATGGCCAACTACTCCGAGGACGCCGAGGACGCCGACCCGCGACTGCAGGGCACGGCCTGGGGGCTGTTCGGGTTCCTCAGCAAGGGCATCGCCGTGGTCGGGCTGCTGATCATCCCGCGCGTGGTCGGGGCCACGAACTGGCAGACGTGGCTGTTCGTGGCGCTGGGCTGCCTGGTTCTGTTCATCCCCGCGATCCTGCTGTTCAATGGGCCTTGGCGGCGGGCCGCGCGTGCTCCTCTGCCCTCCGCCGTCGGGGAGGTCAAAGGATGAGCAAGCTGTCGAAGGTCGCCGATTCCGATCTGCGCGGCCTCGGCGACCTCGACATCGACGACGTGCTCGCGTACGTCCACCGCGACCTCAAGCGGCTGCCCGACTACACCGAGCTCTACCGCCGCTACCTGAGCCAGCGCTGGAACGTCTACGACCTGGACTTCTCCCGGGACGCCGTCGACTGGCGGGAGCGGATGTCCCGCGAGGAGCGGGACGCGTTCGTGGGGATCTCGGCCGGATTCCATCACGGGGAGCGGCAGGTGGAGGTGGAGCTGCCGGTGTTCATGCTGGGCGGCTCCGAGGAATCCAAGATCTACATGTCCAGCCAGATCGAGGACGAGGCCCGGCATACGGTGTTCTTCGACCGGTTCTACCGCGAAGTGGTCGGCCTCCCCGGCGACTCGGTGCAGGCCGTGCTGGACGCCTCGTTCGAGCACGTGTCGGAGACGTTCGTGGGGCCGTTCGGGCTGCTCGCCTACCAGGCCGACGAGCTGCGGAAGGATCCCGAGGAGCCGGCCGCGCGGGTGCGTTACGGGACCACGTACTTCCTGTGGATCGAGGGCGTGCTGGCGCTGACCGTCATGAAGATCACGCTCACATACTGCCGGGAGCGGGGGTTCCTGCCCGGCTACTACACCGGCTTCACCGCCACGTGCCGCGACGAGGCCAGGCACGTGCAGTTCGGGATGCGGTTCCTGCGCGATTCCGTACAGGAGGATCCGCGGCTGCTGCTCCAGATCCACGAGACCCTCCGTACGCTCCTCGCCATGAACAGCGCCACCAGCCGCCGGCTCGATCTCCAGTCGCTGGGCTGGACGCCGGAGGAGGTCAAGCGCCTGATGATCCGGCAACTCCGGATGAAGCTGGTGGATGTGGGCATCACCCTTCCGCCGGATATCCAGGACATGGTCTCCGGGATCACACCTGAGATCGCCGGAGGCTGACGCATGCGCTTCTTCACCCCCGAATGGGCTGAAACCGTACGCGCCGCCGTCGACGCCGGGCCGCCCCGGGAAGACAAACTGCCGGAATACTGGAGCTGGATCGACCGCGCCCGCACCGCCTACACCGCCACGTGGGCGCTGGGGGTGCGGGAGACGGGGCTCTACCTGGTGCTCGCCTGGAAGGACGGCAAGTGCGTGGACGCCGCGATCAGCGGCGATCCCGGGAGCGCCGACTACGTGCTGACGGCCGGTTTCGCCACCTGGCGGGAGCTGCGCGAGGGCGCCGATCCCGGCCAGGCGGTGATGTATCGGCGGTTGCGCCTGGAACGGGGCAACGTGCTGGCGTTCTTCCGCGTGATCTACTTCTTCGTCGAATCCCTGGCCGCCCTGTCCCGTGTCCCTGCCGAACCCTGAGCTCCCCTGCTCCCGGTGAGCCCGGCCTGGGTCATCGCTCAGGCTTTGGGCAGCTCTGTCCTGATCCAGTCGGTGACGGAGGTGTGGCGAGGACGCCAGCCGAGCTGTTCGCGGGCGCGTTCGGCACGGACCCGGCTGTTGGAACCGAGGGCGAACAGGGCGAGTTCGTGGCCCCATTCGCGGACCGCGGCGGCGGCGTCCCATTCCTCGACCGGTCCCAGGCCCAGGGCCTCGGCGATGGCGTCAGTGACGTCCGCGAACGACGCCTCGCCGTTCTCGACGAAGTAGAAGGACCCGGCGGGGGCCGATTCCAGTGCGAGCAGGTAGAGGTCGGCCATGTCGTCGATGTGGACGTTCGACCAGATGTTGCGGCCGGCCCCGATCCGGCGGACGACTCCGCTGGCGCGCGCCTGCCGTACCAGGGCCGGGATCTGTACGCTGTCGCGCCCGAGCCCGCGCCCGTGGCCGTAGATCAGCGTGTTGCACAGGACCACCGAACGGACCCCACGATCCGCGGCCGCCCGGACGTATCGGTCGATCTCCACCCGAGCCTGCTTGTCGTCGGCGGGCCGCCAGGCAGAGCCCTTGTCGAGGATGTCCTCCTCGAAGACGTCACCGGAGGCCGCGCCGCGCGAGTCGGAGCCCACGATGCTCGATCCGCTGGTGTGCAGCAGCGTTTTGCCCGACCCCGCGAGCGCCTCGACGAGCGCCTCCGCCGCGCCCCGGTGATCGCTGTCGGCCGCATTGACCACGGCGTCGGCGGCCTGCGCCTGCTCGCCGAGCAGGTCGCGGTCGTCCAGCGTCCCGAGCACAGGGGTCACGCCCAGGCGCCCGAGCGCCTGCGCCTTCTCGGCGGTACGGACCAGGCCGGCGACCTGGTGGCCGGCCCGCAGCAGCCGGTCGGCGACCGAGCCGCCGATGAACCCCGTGGCACCGGTGACGAACACCCGCATGCGACAACCCCGATCCATGCATAGACGTTAGTTGTATATGCATAGATTGTATGAGCATGTTACCTGTGTCAAACTGCTCGGCGAAGGAGTTGATGATGCCGCCGACCACCCCGCGCATCGAGCTGCCGTCGGTCCTGGAGGGCCGGTGGCAGGCGCTACGCCGCCTGAGATCCGCCGTCGATGACGCACTGGACCGGGCACTGCAGGCCGAGCACGGCATCTCCGCCTCCGAATACGCCGCCCTGGCCGCCCTGGCCTACTCCGACGACGGGGGCCATCTGCGCCAGCAGGTGCTCGCGGACGCGATCCCGCTGCAACAGAGCTCGCTCAGCCGCCTGGTCTCCCGGCTGGAGCGAACGGGCCTGACCGAGCGTTTCCACTGCCCGACCGACCGGCGCGGGGTCTATACGCAGATCACCGACCGGGGACGCGAGGTCGTTGCCGCGGCACGCACCACCTATGTGGCCGTCCTCGAACGCTCCCTCGCCGAAGCCTGCGGCGATCCCGAGCTGGCACCGCTCGTCGAGCACTTCCGCCACGCGTAGCCGGCGCCCTTGAGAGGGGCGACGCGGTGGCCGCGCGCCGGTCGCGGCGGCGCGGACCATGACGATCATGTCACCCGGCGACGTCACGACCGACCTGCGGCCGAAGAGTGGGGCGCCCAGCTCATGCTTCTGGGCGCCGAGCGGACCTCAGCAGGGAGTCTCGAAGAACTCGGGATAGGACCCGCGCGTGCCCACCCAGGTCTCGTCACCGACGCAGTTCTCGTACTTAATCCCGACCAGCGTGGTACGGGTGGAATCGCTGTAGTAGTACGTTTCGCAGTGGAAGTCGATCCTGCAGGCACGGGCGTGCGCGGGCGAGCCGAGCACGGTGAGGGTGCCGACGGCGAGGAGAACGGCTAACAAAGTGCGGCGAATCACAGGATCCCTCCTGAAGTAAGCGCTACTGCCCTCGATGATTGATCACCGCGGCCTACAGATCAATAAGGCCGGCGGTATGGCCTGCATCCCGTAGTACCTCAGAGCTACACGAAAGGTGCCATCCACAGTGGGTCGCCGGCTGGTAGTGGCGACCCGTACCTTCGAGGTCCGAGCCCGACCCCCGGCCTGTAGTGCGTCGATAGGCTGGCCATTCACCGAAAGCGGGCCAGAAGGGATGCGGGTCGAGGTGGGCAGGCTGCGACGGCTCCCGGGCGCCTTACGTGCGGACTTGTGGGCGACGGCCCCCGACCCGCTCCCCCGTATGGCGGGGCCGCGCTGGTCGTCCCGGCTCCCGCACGTCCTGGTCATCCTGTACGCGCTGGTCATGGGCACGTTCCCCAACGCGGCAGGGGTGGACCCGACGGTTCCGCTGCTCGCCATGGTGCAGGCCGCGATCCTCATGATCGCGATGTCGTACCCGCTGCCCGCCTGGTGGGCGTCGATCGTCGTCATGGTCATCGGCGCCAGGTCGGGTGCGACCTACCTCCAGCAGAGCCTGAGTTTCCCCTGGATGGTGAACTCGTCCACGTCCGTGATGTCGGTCGTGCATGCCTCCCCTGTGACTTTCCCGTGGACGGGCTCCGGCATCGCCCTGCAGGCCGGAGTGCTGTTCCTGCTGGCTCTCCGGGTACGCCCGCGCGTCGCGGCCGCGTCGCTGGCGATCACCACGCTGGTGGGAGTGGGGTGTGTGGTGTTCCTCCCCAAGGCCAACTGGAGTGGCGATGCGGTGCTGGCCCTGCCGGCCTACGCGGTCGCGGTCCTGGTCGGGGTGGGGGTACGCCTGCTCAGGACGACGCGTACCCGGCTGGAGGCCCAGGAGGAGTTGACGGCCGAGGAGCGTGCGCGCCGCACCCTGCTGGAGGAGCGCAGCAGGATCGCCCGCGAACTGCACGACGTGGTCGCGCATCACATGTCGGTGATCTCCATTCAGGCGCAGGTGGCGCCGCACCTGGTGGACAACCCGCCCGACGAGCTGAAGGAGAACCTCGCGGGCATCCGCGGGAACGCCGTCGCGGCGCTCACCGAGCTCCGCCGCATCCTGGGCGTGCTGCGCGCGCAGGACGCACCCGGGGACGCGCCTCAGCCCACCCTCGACCGCCTCGACGACCTGCTCGCCAACGTACGAGCCGCGGGGGTCGAGCTCACCGCCGAGACCACGGGCGAACCGCGGCCGCTGTCGCCCGGGGTGGAGTTGTCGGCGTTCAGGATCGTGCAGGAGGCACTCAGCAACGCCATGCGGCACGCGCCGGGCGCGCCGGTGACGGTCCAGCTGGGTTACCGCCCCGCCGCCGTCACGATCCGAGTGGCCAACGCCGCACCCGCCGCGGCGGTGCCGCGCTCGCCCGGCGCGGGGCACGGACTGCTGGGGATGCGCGAGCGCGCGGCCATGCTCGGCGGCGATCTGGTCACCGGGCCGACGCCGGACGGCGGCTACGAAGTGAGCGTGTTCCTGCCCGTCGATTCGCAGAAAGGCATCGAGGCCACTCCATGACGAGCATCCGCGTGCTCATAGCCGACGACCAGATCATGGTCCGTCAGGGCTTCACCGTGCTGCTCAACGCCGAGCCCGGCATAGAGGTCGTCGGCCAGGCCGTGAACGGCCTCGACGCCGTCGCCAAGGTCGCCGAGCTGGAGCCTGATGTCGTGCTCATGGACGTACGCATGCCCGAGCTGGGCGGCATCGAGGCGACCCGCCGCATCGCCGGCCGGCCGGGCACCGCCGTGAAGGTCCTGGTCCTGACCACCTTCGACCTCGACGACTACGTCTACGAGGCGCTGCGCGCGGGAGCCTCCGGCTTCCTGCTCAAGGACGCGTCCGCGGCCGATCTGGCCCACGCCGTCCGGGTGGTGGCGGCCGGGAACGCCCTGCTCGCCCCGAACGTCACCAAGCGCCTGATCGCCGAGTTCTCCCGGATGAGCGGAACCCCGCGCATCCCGCTGAAGGAGCGCGTGGGCGACCTGACCGAACGGGAGACCGAGGTCTTGTCGCTGATCGCCCAGGGCCTGTCGAACGCGGAGATCGCCGAGCGCCTGGTGGTCGCGGAGCAGACCGTCAAGACGCACGTGAGCCGGATCCTGGTCAAGCTCGGGTTGCGCGACCGAACCCAGGCAGCGGTCTTCGCGTACGAATCGGGCCTGGTGCGCCCATCAGGCTACTGAGGCTCCCACCGCCCGACCCCGGGGGGCGGGCGGTGGGCCGTGGCTCTGCCGCACCGTACGCAGGAGTGGAAGATCTCCCGCTGGATCAGTCGCGGTGCAACTTCCGGTACGTCACGCGGTGCGGGCGGGCGGCGTCGGCACCCAACCGCTCGATCTTGTTCTTCTCGTAGTCGGCGAAGTTCCCCTCGAACCAGAACCAGTTCGAGCCCTCCTCCCACGCCAGGATGTGGGTGGCGATGCGGTCGAGGAACCACCGGTCGTGCGAGGTGATCACCGCGCAGCCCGGGAAGTCGAGCAGCGCGTTTTCCAGCGACGACAGCGTCTCCGTGTCGAGGTCGTTGGTGGGCTCGTCGAGCAGCAGCACGTTGCCGCCCTGCTTGAGGGTGAGCGCGAGGTTGAGCCGGTTGCGCTCGCCGCCCGACAGCACCCCCGCCTTCTTCTGCTGGTCCGGCCCCTTGAACCCGAACGCCGCGATATACGCCCTGGACGGCATTTCCACATTGCCGACCTTGATGTGGTCGAGCCCGTCGGAAACGACTTCCCAGACGTTCTTGTTCGCGTCGATGCCGCCTCGGCTCTGGTCCGCGTAGGAGATCTTGACCGTGTCCCCGACGATGATCGAGCCGCTGTCGGGCGTCTCCCCACCCGTGATCATGCGGAACAGCGTGGTCTTGCCCACGCCATTCGGGCCGATGATGCCGACGATGCCGTTACGGGGCAGGTCGAACGTCAGCCCCTCCATCAGCAGCCGGTCGTCGAAGCCCTTGGTGAGCTCCTCCGACCTGATCACCGTGGTGCCCAGGCGCGGGCCCGGCGGGATCTGGATCTCGTCGAAGTCGAGCTTGCGGAACTTGTCGGCCTCGGCCGCCATCTCCTCGTAGCGCTGGAGACGGGCCTTGCTCTTGGTCTGGCGGGCCTTCGGATTGGACCGGACCCACTCCAGCTCGTCCTCCAGCCGCTTCTTCCGCTTGACGTCCTTCTGCCCCTCGACCTTGAGGCGCTGCGCCTTGGCCTCCAGGTAGGTGGAGTAGTTGCCCTCGTAGGCGTAGGCGCGGCCACGGTCGAGCTCCAGGATCCAGCCAGCGACGTTGTCCAGGAAGTAGCGGTCGTGGGTGACGGCCAGCACCGTCCCGGCGTATTTCTCCAGGTGCTGCTCCAGCCACTGAACGCTCTCCGCGTCCAGGTGGTTGGTGGGCTCGTCGAGCAGCAGCAGGTCGGGAGCCTCCAGGAGCAGCTTGCACAATGCCACCCGGCGGCGCTCACCACCGGACAACTTGGTCACATCGGCGTCGGGCGGCGGACAGCGCAGGGCGTCCATGGCCTGCTCCAACTGGCTGTCGAGATCCCAGGCGTTGCGGTGCTCCAGCTGCTCCTGCAGCTTGCCCATCTCTTCCAGCAGCTCGTCGCTGTAGTCGGTGGCCATCTGCTCGGCGATGTCGTTGTAACGCTGGAGCATCGCCATCGTCTCGGCGACACCCTCCTGAACGTTGCCGAGAACGTCCTTCTCCTCGTTGAGCGGCGGCTCCTGCTGGAGCATGCCCACCGTGAAGCCCGGCATGAGCCTCGCCTCACCATTGGACGCCTGCTCCAGGCCGGCCATCATCCGGAGCAGCGTCGACTTCCCCGTGCCGTTCGGCCCCAGGACACCGATCTTGGCTCCGGGCAGGAACGACAACGTCACGTCGTCAAGCACAACCTTGTCGCCGTGCGCCTTGCGCACGCGCTGCAGCGTGTAGATGTACTCCGGCATGCCCTCTAGCTTAGGGGCTCCCAACCCGGGCTTCCGCCGCTCCTCCCCACTCGACCCCCAGCCGATCTACGACAAGCAACCCCCTGACCCAACCACCCACCCCCGCACCCCACCCTCCATCCCCGACCTCACCCTCCAACGCCCCCACCCTCCACCCTCGAACCCACCATCAAACGCGCCACCTTCCGACCCCGAACCCCACCCCCCAAAGCCCCACCCATGGTGCAGGAGCTGCTGGAGGCGGCGCCCAACCTGAAGGTGCTGGCTCCGACCCCGAACCCCACCCTCCAACACCCCACCCACCGACCCCGCCGTCCACCCTCCGTCCCAGAACCCGCCCTCCAACGCCCAAAACCCCACCAGCCGACGACCAGAGCACCAGCAACCCGGCCCATCGCCACCGAACACCCTCGTCAAGCACACCGACCAAAACCGGACCATCACCAACTCGACGCCCACGGCCACCTAGCCCTCCCGGCACGCGCCAACAGCCCGGACCCGGCTACCCAACCCCGACACCCACCACCCGCCGGACAACCCCACAGGCACCCACCGGCCAAGACAGAACACCAACCACCCAACACCCACCGCAATCGAGCATCCCCGCCACGCACCAACAACCCGAACCGGCTACCCAACCCGACACCCACCGCTCGCCGGACACCCCACAGGCACCACGGAGCAGAAGCTCACGCACCACCAGGCCCCGGGGATGGAGAGTCGACCAGCTCGCAGGACGGAAAGCCGATCAGCCCGGGGAACGGGAAGCCGACCAACCCGCAGGACGGAAAGCCGATCAGCCCGAGGAATGGGAAGTCGACCAGCCCGCAGGACGGAAAGCCGTCGGCCCAATGGACGGAGAATCGACCAGCCCGCAGGTTGGAAAGCCGTTCAACCTGAGGAACGGAGAATCGACCAACCTGCAAGCAGGAAAGCCGCCCACCCGAGGGACGGAGAATCGTTCAGCTCGCAAGGTGACGTGTCGTTAGCCGGGGTCAAGGGTGGGGTCTTTGGGGAGGGGGCGTGGGGGTGGTTGGACGGCGGGGATGCAGACGCGGTTGCGACCCAGTTCCTTGGCCCGATACAGCGCCAGGTCGGCGGCGGCCAGCAGGTCGATCAGGTCGTCGCCATGGACGCTCATCAGGGCGACCCCGGTCGAGATGGTGATCTTGATCGGGGCGTTTTCAGCGGGGATGGCCATGTGGCTGATGCGGGTGCGGAGGCGTTCGGCGACTTGGCGGGCTTCATCGGTGTCGGCGCCCGGCAGGAGGACGACGAACTCCTCGCCGCCGAACCGGCCCACCACGTCGTATTCACGCAACTGGCTGCGCAACGTGGCCGCCACCCCGGCCAGCACCTGGTCGCCGACCAGGTGGCCGTGGGCGTCGTTGACGCGTTTGAAGTGGTCGATGTCGATGATCAGGAGAGCCAGAGTGTCACCGGTGCGGCGGGCTCGGACTATCTCGGTGTCCGCCTCGCGTTGCCAGGCGGCGGCGTTCAGCAGGCCGGTCTTGGCGTCCGTACGGGCGGCGGCCTGGAGTTGGGCGTGGAGGAGGCTACGTTGCAGCAGCACCACGGGTGGCAGGGCCAGCACCAGCAGGGCCAGGTTGAGGCCGCAACCGATCGAGACCGTGACCCCCAGGCACAGCTCGACGATGTCCAGCAGCACGCTCTCCCTGTCCCACAGCACCTCACGCCAGGGCCTGTCCGGGTTGGCCATGTGGGCGGCGAAGGCGATGAGGGCGATGTTGAGCAGGGAGAAGAGCAAGGCCGCCAGGACAGCGAAGCCGATCGTCGAGCCGCTCCCCTGCGAGAGGGCCCGGGGGTCCTCGACGAACCAGTGGAACATGAAGGACGCCGTACATCCGGCCAGCCCGATGGCCGCCGAGCTGAACACCCGGCGGTAGATCACCGTGGCGCGCACACGCACCTGGAGCAGGATCTGCAGCACTATCGGCGCGAACAGCGCATAGACCGGGGGCAGGAGCAGCGCGACCGGCAACCACCACGCCGACAGCAGGTCGCGTGACACTCCAGCGGGCATACCCAGCCGTCTCGTGGCCTCGATGCAGACGGCGCCGCCGCCCATGAGTGCGGTGAACGTGAGCAAGTCGCGCCACTGGAACACCGTGGTTACGGTCAGGAGCATGATCGCGACGAGATCTAGAGCGACTATGACGCACAAATAGATCACTAGCGCGCGGCGTTGCCCGAGCAGTGGCCAGCGGCCAGCTCGTGTTGACACACCGTCGCGAGACTTGACCGAGGCGTGACTGGTCGCCGCCATCTCGTCTCCTCTCTGACTAACGATGTGTAACACAATAATTGCGGAGTGTGCGATGTGCGATGGAAACCGCTACGTTGGCTAGCACGACACCTGCTCAATCCGCGAGCGGGCCGTGCTGGAAAGGAGCAGCCATGGTGCGGGGCGTGACCTGGACCTGACCGATGCTCTAACCATCTGACACGGGCAGCACACCATCGGCCGCCGCCCTCCGGGTGCCAACGGATCCGCCCGGTGCCCCCCTCCACCCCGGCCTCCCCGTGTGCCTCCCTCAGCCCTCGCCACGACCGCCCCCACTCCGCGCTCTCACCCACGCCCAGCCTTCTCTGCGGTCTCACCCCACGCCCGACCTCGCTCCGCGATTTCGCCGAACGCCCGACCCCACTCGACGGTCTCACCCAACGCCCGACCCTTGCTCTGCGGTCACGCCGAACGCCCGACCTCACCCGGCGGTCTCACCCCACGCCGGCCTCCCTCTGCGCTCTCACCCCACGCTTAATCTCACCCCCGGTCCCACCCCAGGCCCGACCTCACGCCGCCGCTTCCACACAGGTCCTTCAAGACTGCTGCTCGCTAGCGCGACTGCGCGCCGCGGCCAGCGCGGCGACGGCGACGGCGACGCGCAACGGCTCGCTCCGCCCCCTACACACCCAGCGTCCCTAGCACCCTCTTGCGCACCCCGGCCGCCCTGCGCCCCCTTTCCACACCGGTTTCGACCCTGCTTTCTCGGCTCTTGGGCACCGCCACTGCGCTGCCTTCCCACGTCGCACCGGCTCTCTCCGTTGCCTTCAGCGCCCTTGCACGAGCTAAGAGCAAGGGGGTAGTCGCAGAGGGCGCGTCCAGATGCGGGTGGGGTGATCGTGGGCGTGTCGCTAATGGTCGGTGTGGCCCTCGCCTCGACACGACCGGCGAGCGGGATGCTCGTGCGACGGCCGGGATGCCGCACGCGAGGGCCGGGATGCTTGCGTGTGAGGGCGGGGCACCAGAGTGGTGGTCGGTGCCCCGTTGCGTGCGTCCTGGGGCTTCTACGCTGCTGCTCGCTCCTCCAGGGCTATTCGCCCGGGGTTTCGGTCCTGCTCGTCATCGCCGTCGCTGGGCGCTTCCTCTGCGCCCAGGATGCGAACCGTGTCGCCGTCCGGGAGCAGCGAGCGCATCGGGTCACCATCGCCCAACGCGCGTACGGTGCCGTTCTGCTCGTCCAGGGCACGGGAGGTGGCGGCTTCCGTGCCCTGGGCTCGTGCCGGGTCACCTTCGGTGCTTGCGAAAGCGTCCGTGCTGGTGAGGTCGGCGTGGGTGAGGCTCCGGAGGTTGCGAGAGCCCATTGCCCAGTCTCGGGTTTCCTCGTCGAGGCGCTCGCGCATCTCCTTACTCACCAAGCCCACCCCGCCGCCCCGCTCGGGCTTGGTGAATACGCCGCTGCCCCAGCGCAGGTCATGGCCCACCGCGCTGGCCTCCACCTCGGGCATGAAACGACGATCACCCTCCGGGCCGAACTCGCGGATGCGTAGCTTGCCCGACACCACTACCGGATGTCCTGCTCGTACGGAGCTCGCGACGTTTTCGCCCAGGGCTCGCCAGCAGCGGACGGTGAAGCAGACCTTGTCGCCGTCCGTCCACTGCCCTGTCTTCCTGTCGAAGTAGCGGTGTGCGGTGAGCACCTTCAGTGAAGTGACCCTGGTGCCGTCGTCGAAGCTGTATTGCCTCGGCTCTGCCGCCACGTTGCCGGTGAGCGTGATGTAAATGTCGTTCATCCCGTGCCTCCCATGCGGCGGGCCGGCTGCCCGCGATCTGGGAACACGGTGCCGTGGGAGGGCGAGGCGCCGGGCTGTGGAACGGGATTCTGTGGACGACGGGCGAGCGATCGGCCAAGACTGTGGACGAGGGACGGGTGTTCGGCCAACGCTGTGGACGAGGGACGGTGTTCGGCCAGCGCTGTGGGCGAGTGAACGATGGCCCAAGGGTGTGGGTGGAGGTGGACGACGACCCGAGTTTTCGGGTGAAGGGTGAACGACGACCTGAAGTGTCGGCTGAAGGGTTAACGACAGGCTGAGGCTCTGGGCAAAGGGTGGACGCGGGCCTGAAGCCTGTGGATGGGGCTGAGACAGGGCTCAGGGAGATGAAAGCCGCGTCGGCGAGCCTCCAAACAAGCGACGGCACCCACGCAAACGACGGCCTTCAGGCGAACGATGGCTTTCAGGCAAACGCCGGCCTTCATGCGACGACCGACCTGGGCGAATGGTGGACGCAGGCCTGAGGCTTAATGACAGGCCGGAGCGGACGGCGGGCGTGGGCTCGCCACGGCGCCGCCCGCCAGGGCGCTTCACCCCCTATGTGGCCGTGAGGGTAGAGGGAGGCATACGGGCTGATTGCGGCGATCGGTATGACAAGCCATCGCGTGCCGCCTTGTCACAGCAACGGTGATGCGATGCCGTCCGTAGGCAGCGCGGCCCGCCGTTCCCTCTTAAGGTCCGGGATGCCCGTTCGTGGAGCTTGTCGGCAAGGCCAGGCCGCTGCCTACACCGGGGCCGGGAGATTGGGCAGGGTCAGGATGACATGTCCCTCAGGGCGGTGTAGAAGGCGTGGTGGCGGCTCAGTTCGCGTTCGACCGGCTCCACGACCATGGTCGCCGACACCGTCCCGACCCTGCGCCGCATCTCGCGCTCCAGCCGCTCCCGCTCCCGCGACGCCCCCAGTTCCACGAAATTGCGGGACGCGATCCCGGACAGGGCTCCGAGCCCCAGAACCGAGGCCATCATGAGTCCCACCCACGGCAGCGTCGCGCTGTCACCCAGCAGTTCCAACGCGGGCGGCAACTGGTCGGGCATGGTCAGCCCCACCACCAGCCACGCCAGCCCGGCCACGAAGGCCGCCACCAGCAGGTATTGCCACACCTTGAGCAGCCGCCACCACCCGGGCACCCGGTCGAGCTGTGGCGCGACCTCCGTGAGGTCCTCGGTCAGCGCCTGCGGGAGCTGCTTGGAGCGGGATCTGGCCGCCTGGTGCACGGCCGTACGCCAGACCGGGTGCATCCCCATCGACAGCCCGTCCGTCAGCGCCTGGACGGCGTTGGACACCTCGGCCGACTGCGCGCTCACCGAGCCGGTCGTGATGCCGCGGATCTCGTCACCCACGTCCTGCAGCCGCAGGCTCTTCAGCGGATCGGCACGGAACTTGCCGAACCACCGCGGGTACGGCCACCCCACCCACCGGTTGGACCGCTCGGCGTAGACGTTCTCCATGGCCTCGCCCACGGCCGGCACGCCCACCGCGTCGCACAGCGCGTCCGTCAGCCCCATCCTGCGGGCCTCGTCCACCGACGAGGGCGCGGACAGGGCCTCGCCCAGCGGCATCGCCTGGGTGAGGCGCTGTTCGAGCCGGTGGAGGTCGGCTTCGAGCTTCTGGATGGCCGCGCGCCGGCGGCTCACGGCGGTCGCGATGACGCTCTTGAGGCTTTCCACGCCCCGGCCGGTGACGGCCGAGGTGGGGACCACGCTGGGGTGTTCGACGCCTTCGCGGCGCAGCAGGTCGTTGAGGTCGATGACCAGCTCGGCCAGCTCCTCAGCGGTGAGCCGGTCGGCCTGGTTGAGCGCGAACAACGTCACCGCGTCATGCCCCGCCAGCTCCGTCACGTAGCGCCGGTGCGTCGAGGCGTCGGCGTACTTCTGCGGGTCCAGCACCCACACCACCAGGTCGGCCAGCCCGATGAGCCGGTCTGCCTCGGTGTCGGTGAGCGCCCTGATGGAGTCGTGGTCGGGCAGGTCGAGCAGGATCAGCCCGTGGAGCTGGCTGTCGCCCCTGTCGAGCGCGCTGGCCCGCGAGAAGCGGTGCCGCCACTGGATCTGCAGCCAGTCGAGCAGCGGCCCGGCGCCTTCCAGCCCCCACACGCAGGCGTGGGTGCGAGCGGTGGTCGGCCGGCGTACGCCCGTGGGCGAGAGCTCCAGCCCCGAGATCGAGTTGAACAGCGACGACTTGCCACTTCCCGTGCCGCCCGCGAGGGCGACGACGGTGTGCTCCGACGACAGCTTGAGCCGTTCACCGGCCTGCCGGAGCAACGCGGTGGCGTCGTCGAGCAGCTTTTTGTCCAGCCTTCCCGGGCCCAGCTCCACGACCTTGGTGAGCGCGGACAACCGCGAGGCGAGTCCCGTCCTGGTGGTCATGGTGGTCATCGAGCGACCTCGAGGTTGTAGGTCGCCTGGTAGAGGCGGGTCGCGACGGACTCGTCGGGAATGCCCGCAGAGTCGAGCGCTTGCACGTAACGCATGGATTCCTCGTCGAACAACATGCCGATTCTGGCCCGCAGATCGCTGAGTGCCTTGGCACCGATGCCGCGCAGCGACTCGGCGCCCAGCAGGGCATTGACCAGCCGGTGCGGGACCCCTTCGCCGTTGCTCCCGCTGAACATCGCCACCGTGAAGATCAACGACAGCGAATCCGGGTCGAACGACACCAGCTTCGACACCGACCGCTTCGCGACACCCTCCGTGCGTACGAGCTCGCTCAGGTGATCCTGCCAGGTGGCGATGGCACGGCCGGTGTGGCGTACGAGATTGTCGGAGGGCCGCTCCAGGCCCTCACCGAGGCTTGCGCCCAGCTCCGCACGGTGCCGCCAGCGCGCGACGACCTCCTCGGCGGCGCGGTTGGCGGCGGCGACGATCACCGACTCCAGCCCCGCGCGGATCGCCGTCCTGAACGCCGTCACGCGCTCCGGCGCCCGCTTCGACCAGTTGCGCTTGCGCAGCTGCAGCGAGCGCATGAGGTCGCCGGAGCCCGCGAAGTCCTGCCAGCGGGCCAGCACCTCGCCGTGCAGCAGCGAACCGTTCTTCGACGCCTTGTCGATCTCGCTGAGCGCGCCGAGGAAGGCCGCCTCCACGTCGCCGCGCAGCTCCGCGCGGAACGCGACCTGCCCCTCCAGGTGCTTGGCCAGCGCGGGTACGCGGGTGCGGAAGCTGTCGAGCACACCATTGAGTGTCTCGCGTACGGCCTGGGCCCGGCGCTCCTCGTCGACCGACAGCTCGGCGAGCCACAGGCGCAGGTCCACGACCTCGCTGTCCGGCAGCCTGCCGTCGTGCACCTTCGCCTCGTGGATGACGAACCTGTCGATCTCGCCCAGACCGTATTCGGTCAGCATGCGTCCGAAGTGCTTCAGCACCACGTCCGCGGACTTCGGCTGGACCCGGGAGAGCACGATGGCCAGGCGGGCACCGCGTTCCTTGGCGAGGCGCAGCAGATTCCAGGCGGGGGCGTCGGCGTAGCGGGCCGCGGTGGTCACGAAGATCCACAGGTCGGCCGCGTCGAGCATCCGGTGCGCCACCTCGTGGTGCTCCTCGACGACCGAGTCGATGTCAGGAGTGTCGAGCAGCGCGACGCCCTGCGGGAGCTTCTCGGTGGAGACGATGACGAGGCTGCGCAACCCGGCGTCCGGGCTGGGCTGGTCGACGCGTGTGAGGCCGCCGAGCAGCTCTCCCTCCGCGAACCACCTGCGGTCGTCCGGATGACAGGCCAGGACGGGGGTGCCGGTGGTGGGACGGCGTACGCCGGTGCGGGAGATGTTCCGCTCGGCCAGGGAGTTGACCAGGGTGGATTTGCCCGCGCCGGTCGAGCCCGCGATCACGATGAGGGCGGGCGCGGCGCTGGTCCGGACCCGGGGCAGTACGTAGCCCTCCAGCTGGGCCAGCAGGTCGGCCTGCGCCTGCCTGGCCTCCTCGGCGCCGGGGAGGTCGAGGCCGAAGCGCAGGGCGGCGATGCTTTCGCGGAGCGCGTCGAGCGCTGCCATGAGCGTTTCCGCCGCCTCGGCGGGCAACTCCTCCTCGGACCCGCCCGCCTGCTCTCGGGCTGCGGAATCGCGGCCCTTCTCGCCACTGTCGGCGGCGCCACGGCCTTCCCGGGCGTCGCCCGTAGGGTCGGTTTGAGCTTCCCGGGCGTCGCCCGCAGGGTCGTCCTGGGCTTCCCGGGCGCCGCCCGTAGCGGCGTCCTGAGCTTCGCGGTCGCCGTCCGGGGTGGCGGGGCCCTTCCCGTCGTCGCCAGCGGGCTCGGGCTCCTGCCGGGCTTCGTCGCCGGGCTTCCGTCCCTTCCGCTTGAGGTCTGCGGCAGCGCTTGCCGCCGCCGGGGCGGGGTGTCCGGGGTCCTGCCTCTCCTGGTCCCGCGCTTCGGGGTCGTGCCCCTCCTGATCGCGGGACGGCTCCTCGTCCTGCGGTTTCCCGGCCGCGCTAGATCCGCCGGAGGACTGCTCCTCGAACGACTCGGCATCGAACGGCTCGGCGTCGAACGATTCGGCATCGGACGGCTGCTCGGCCGCGCGGGGCTCCGGCTCGTCGTCCCGGCGATCCGCCTGGGGCGCCAGGCCGGACTCCTCGGTCGCCCCGGGGCGCCGCTCGGAGGAGGCGGCACTGAAGAGTGAAGCGGTGGCTTGCTCGGGAGGCGAAGCCGCAGTTTCGGGGTCCGACGGCTCCGTCGTCTCGTAGCGGGGAGCGGGCTCGGGAGCGGGCTGGCGGTTCTGGCTCTCCGGCCCTCCTAGCGAGGCGGGCCGCACGAAGAGAGAGGGCTTTTCGGTCGCAACCGGGTCACCGACCGCGGCGGGCTTGCCGCCATCGGCGGGCTTGCCGGCCTGCGTGGGCTCGCCGGGAGTGACGGGCTTGACCGGCTTGCCCTGGGCGGCGGCCCTGCCCGACACGGCCCGGCCGGCGGCGGCGCCTGGCCTGTCAGAGCCGCCACGCTCGCCGGCCCCACCGGACGCGTCGAAAAGGCTGCCGCCCGACGAGCCGGAAGTTGTGGCGCCAGGTGGGTCGGAGGGGCCCGGGCGGGGCGTGCCGAAGAGGGTGGTGCCGGGTGAGTCGGGAGCGGCGGCGCCCGGCGGGCCGGCGGCGTCACGCTCTGCCGTGTCAGGCTTCCTGGCCGGTGTCCTGGCCGTGAAGAGGCTCGGTCTCTCGCCGGTGGGCTCCTCCGGCGTGCCGGGTCTTCCGGCTGCCGGCCCCCGCGACCCCGTGGGGGAAGTGTCGTCGGCGTCCGTAGGCGGGTCGTCGGTGGACGGGGGGCGGTCGCGGGTCTCCCGCGCCTCCTCCGGCCCTCCCCCGCCGCGTACGGCCTCTGCGCCGTCCGAGGCGTCGTCGTCCCGCACCGGGCGAAAGCTCAACGTCTGCTCTCCCGGTGACTCCTGCCGCCCGTCATCCATGGCCGTGTTCACGGCAAGCGCTCCGCTCGAACCATCTCGACCTCCTGGCCGACCCTCACGACGTCGCCGACGACCACGATCGCCGGCGGCCGTATCCCAGCCGCGGACACGCGGTCGGCCACAGTGGAAAGCGAAGCGGTAACCGCCCGCTGGGTCGGAAGAGTACCGTCCTGTACCACCATTGCGGGAGTCTCCGGGTCACGTCCGTCGCGAATGAGCGCCTCGGCCACCTGGGCCAGCCGCTCCACCGCCATCATGAGCACCAGCGTGCCCCGGGAACGGGCCAGCGCGGGCCAGTCGACGGTGGACCTGGCGTCGTCGGGCGGCACGTGCACGGATATGACGTGGAACTCCTGGCTCACTCCCCGATGCGTCACCGGCACCCCGGCCATCGCCGGCACCGCCACCGCGCTCGTGATGCCGGGCACCACCAGCACCGGGATGCCCGCCTCCGCGCAGGCGATCATCTCCTCGCCGCCGCGCCCGAACACGAACGGGTCGCCGCCCTTGAGCCGGACCACGAACTTGCCCTGCCGGGCCCGGTCCACGAGCAACTCGTTGATCGTGTCCTGGGCCAGCGCCCGGCCGTAGGGGACCTTGGCGGCGTCGATCAGCTCGACGTCCGGCGCGAGCTCGTCGAGCAGGCCGCGGGGCGCGAGCCGGTCGGCGACCACCACGTCGGCCTGGGCGAGCAGTTGCCGGCCGCGCACCGAGATCAGCCCGGGATCGCCGGGCCCGCCGCCGACGAGGGCCACGCCGACCGGTTTGGTGCGGTTGCGGCGGGCGTCGACCGTGCCGTCGCGCAGCGCGCCCACGACCGCGTCTCTGATGCCGGCGGCCCGGCGCGGGTCGCCGCCCGCGGTGATCGCGACGCTGATCTCGTCGACCCGGCCGGAAGCCGGTGTCCAGGCGGCGGAGGCGTCCTTGTCGTCGGCCCGCACGCACCACACGCGCTTGGCCTCCGCTTCCGCGGCGACCGCCGTGTTGACGGCCCTGACATCGGTGCAGGCCTGCACGAGCCAGGCCCCGTCGCAGTCGCCCACCTCATAGGGGCGGGCGTGCCAGGTGACCCGTCCGGCGGCGATCAGGTCGTCGAGCGCGGGGGTCACGCTCGGCGAGACGACAGTGACCTCCGCACCGGCCTCCAGCAACGCGGGCACGCGCCGCTGGGCGACGCGACCGCCGCCCACGACGAGGACCCGGCGGCCGGTGAGCCGCAGGCCGAGGAGGTAGGGACCCATGGGGGGAATCTCCCGTTCGCGAAGGTTGTGTTAAGAGGTAAACCTACCGGCTTCGGATGCGTCATTTGCTGCATCGCCTCAACGACCGTCAAGAAGGGGCTGCCGCGGATCCCAGCGAGGCCCGCCTTCGTCATCCTTCCGGCGTCTGGCCATCGCCGACAGCGCTTCAAGGATAACCCGGTTCCCGAGGTACGCGGTGATGTCCGCGTGGTCGTAGGGGGGCGCCACCTCGACGACCTCCATCCCGGCCACCGGAAGTTCGTAGCAGATCCTGCGTACGGCGTCGAGGAGTTGCCTGGCCGTGAGCCCCCCGGGTTCGGGCGTGCCGGTGCCGGGAGCGTGCCCGGGGTCGCAGACGTCGATGTCGACCGACAGGAAGATCTGGTCGCATTCGTCCAGGGCCGTGCCGAACGACTCCGTGAGACACTCCTCCAGCCCGCGCGCCACGATCTCGGTCATCTCATAGGAGCGCATCCTCTGGGCGGCCATCCAGTCCAGCGTCTCCGGCTCGGGCCAGTAGCCGCGCAGCCCGATCTGCAGGAACCGGTCTCCGCGGATGGCGCCCGACTCGATGAGCCGGCGCATCGGCTGGCCGTGCCCGTGCAGGTGGCCGAAGGTGATGTCGCCGGTGTCCGCGTGCGCGTCGAAGTGGATCATGGACGTCCGGCCCGCCGCGTACGCCCTGGCCGTGCCCCTGGCGTCGGGCAGCGCCACCGTGTGGTCGCCGCCGAGGACCAGCGGGACGGCGCCCGAGGCGGCGATGCGGTGGACCGCCTCCTCGATCGCGGCCAGCGAGCCCTCCACGTCGCCCGAGTAGCACTCGACGTCACCCGCGTCCAGCACCCGCAGATCCCGCAGCGCGTCCACCCGCAGCGCCAGGCTCGGCCGGGAGCCGTCATGCGGCAGGTAGCACGCCTGCCGCAGCGCCATCGGGCCGAACCGGGCGCCGGGGCGGTTCGAGGTGCCGCCGTCGAAGGGCGCGCCGATGATCACCACATCGGCGTCGGCGTAGCTCTCCGGTTCGTTGACGTCGCAACGGTCCACCCCGAGAAAGGTGATGTCGGGGCCGTACATAGTGCCATAACGGGACACTGCTCACCTCCAGGGCCACCATCATCACACGGGCTTTTCCGTCACTCCCGCCGAGTCGAAGGTGGCCACCTCCCGCAGTGCCCGTACCGCCGCGCAGACCATCGGATGGGCGAGCAGGCCGCCGGTGCCCTCGCCGAGCCGTAGCTCCAGGTCCACCAGCGGGCGCAGCCCGAGCTGGTCGAGCGCGGCGGAGTGGCCCGGCTCGACCGAGCGGTGGCCGGCGATGCAGTGGTCGGTCACGGCGGGGTCCAGGGCGGCGGCGACGAGGGCGGCGGCGCCGGCGATGACCCCGTCGAGGATCACCGGCACCCGGGCCGCCGCGCCGCACAGGATGAAGCCGGCGATGGCCGCGTGTTCGAACCCGCCGACGGCGGCCAGGGCACGCAGCGCCTCGCTGGGCGCTTTCAGGCCGGAGGCCAGCTCGGTGGGCAGATCGCCGGAGAGGCCGTTCACGCGGATGGACTCGCGTACGATGCCCACCTTGCGCTCGTGCGTCGCGTCGTCGATCCCCGTGCCCCTGCCGGTCACCTCGGCCGCGTCCTTGCCGGTGAACACGGAGATCAGCGCGGCGGACGCGGTGGTGTTGCCGATGCCCATGTCGCCGGTGATCAGGCAGCGCGCGCCCGTGGCCATCAGGTTCCTGGCCACCAGGATGCCGGCCTCCAGCGCCTGTACGGCCTGGTCGACGGTCATCGCGGGGCCCCGGGACAGGTCGGCCGTGCCGTATCCGATCTTGTGGTTGACGAGGCCGGGCGCCTCGGGCAGGTCGGTCGCGACGCCGACGTCCACCACCGTCACCGGCACGCCCGCCTGGGCGGCGAAGGCGTTGGCGACCGCGCCGCCCGCCAGGAAGTTCGCCACCATCTGGACGGTGACCTCCTGCGGCCACGGGCTGACGCCGCGGGCGTGCACGCCGTGGTCGGCGGCGAAGATGGCCAGCGCCGCGGGCTCGGGCATGGGCGGCGGGCTCACGCCGGCCGCGCCGGCCAGCCGGATCGCGACGTCCTCCAGCACGCCGAGCGAACCACGCGGCTTGGTGAGGCGGTCATGATGGGAGCGGGCCTCGGCGAGCGCCCGCGGGTCTGCGGGGCGGATCTCGGCGAGCGTCTCTGCTAGCACGGCAATCCTCCACTTATGGGACGAGCTGGAGCGCTTCCTCGTATCGGTCGATCACGACGTCGGCCAGGATCTCGCAGTCGCCGATCACCTCGGCGCAGCGGATGTCGAGGTCGGGGTGTCCCGCGCCGTACGCGAGCGCCTGCGCCCACACGCGCTCCAGCAACCCGCCCGCGAACAGCAGGTACGGCACCACGATCACCCGCCGGGCACCCAACCGGCGGCAGCGTTCGAGCCCGCCGGGCACGCCGGGCGGGGTGACCGACACGAACGCCGTCTCCACGGTCATGAAGTCGTAGGCGTACGTCTCCCAGAACAGCCGCGAGACCCGGTGGACCTCGGCGTTGGCGGCCGCGTCCGTCGAGCCCTCGCCCACCAGGACGACCGCCGTCTCCCCCGGCTCGACGGGCGTGGCGACGTCGTCGGCCGACAGCGCGTCCACGGCGCGCAGCCGGGGCCTGGCGCCCGCCAGCTCCAGCGCGCGCGGCCTGGAGAGCTCGACCGCGGCCTCGTTGAGCCGCTCGGACAGCAGCCCCAGCACCCGCGGATCGGGGCCGAGCGGGCGGCCGTAGTCATAGGCCAGCGTGGGATGGCGCTTCTGCTCCAGCTCCATCGCGGCGGGCAGCTCCTCGCCCAGCCTGCTGAGGCTCAGCGGCAGCGCGACCAGCCGATGGTGTCCCCTGGCCACCAGAGAGTCGACGGAGTCGCTCAGCCGGGGCGTGGCGCGCTCCAGATAACCCCCCGAGACGTCGGCGACCGTCTGGTCGAGCCGGCAGCGCAGCCGGTGTACGAACCGGCCGAACTCCGCGGCGTAGGCGTCATCCTGTGAGCCCTGCCCGATCAGCAGGAGCGGCGGCTTCATCGTGAGGGTATCTCCGGTGCGGTAAGACAAAGTCACGCGAGGATAACCGATGCGCACCGGTAGGGGACAGGTCACCCTCCGTGCACGGGTGTCGCGTGCACCACGAACACGGGGTCGCAGGCCGTCAGATGGTGCGAGCCGTCGGGGCCGGGCGTCAGTCCGGAGACCAGGATCTGGCTGCCCTCACCGCGAAATCCCTGCTCGCGCAGCAGGTCGAGCACGACCGCGACCTGCTCCAGTTTGCTCAGCGCGCACACGAGCGCGCGCGGGCGGCGGGCGGCGCAGGCGACCACGACGTCGGGGCCGCCACCGCCCACGAAGACGGCGTCGGGGTCGGGCAGCGGCTCCAGCGTGGGCGGTGCC
Organism: Nonomuraea jiangxiensis; assembly: GCF_900099965.1. Lineage (GTDB taxonomy): Bacteria > Actinomycetota > Actinomycetes > Streptosporangiales > Streptosporangiaceae > Nonomuraea > Nonomuraea jiangxiensis. Next base: position 97,423 of record NZ_FNDJ01000020.1, read on the forward strand.
TGCCCCCTGGCCAGGGCCACTTTGACGCCCTGGCGGAGCACGTTGGCGCGCAGCAGGGCGCAGGACTGCTCGTCGCGTTCGACGGCGATGACCGCCGCGCCCATCCTGGCGCACTCGACGGCGATCTCGCCGGCGCCGGCGCCGACGTCCCACACCAGGTCGCCGAGCCGGGGACCGAGCTTGGCCAGGATGAACGCCCTGACCTCGGCCGGGATCCCGCCCTCGGACGGCAGCGCCCACTCGGCCGGTCCCGGCTGGGCCCCGGCCACCCAGCCCGGCTCCTTGGGCTGGTGCAGCGGATCGATGACGAGGACCACGTCGGGATCCTTCCATGGCCTGGTGGTGGCCTCGCCCATGCGGCTGTGGGTGATCCGCTCGTCGGGCCCGCCGAGGTCCTCGCAGACGATCAGCGCGCGCGGTGTGGTGGGGGCCAGCTCCCTGGCGATCTCCGCGGGGCCGACGCCCGGCGCGACCAGCAGGGCCACCTTGGGGTGGGCGCGGCAGGCGTTGACGGCGCGGTTGAGCTGGCCCGGGCCCGACGGGGCGACGACGAGCGCGTCCTCCCAGTTGAGCCCGGCGCGGGCGAAGGCGAGGCTCACCAGCGAGATGGCGGGCAGCACGTCCGGATGGAGGCCGTGCTCGCGCAAGGTGCGTACGACGCCGAAGAAGCCGGGGTCACCTTCCGCGATCACCACCGCGGGGCCCTTGCCGTGTTCGAGGTGGCTGTCGAGGGCCTCCAGGAGCGACCTGTCGGCCACGGTCGGCGCGCTGATCCTGAGCTGGTCGAGGATGGCGTCCGGCCCCACGACCAGCCGGGCCTCGTGGAGTTTGTCCACCGCCCTGGCCGAGAGCTCGGATCCGTCCCAGCCGACAACCGTGATCATTGCGCCTCACCGTCCTCATCTCAAGGGTGACTGGTCAGGAGGGGTTTCACAAACGGTGCGAGGGTCATTCCGATGTGCCCCCGGGCCAGGTCGGACGGCATCCAGCGGGCAGGTCAACCCAGGTCGGCCGGGACGAGGCTGTAGACGACGAGATCCTCGCCGCCGAGCGAGGCGCGGGCGACGCCCTCGCGGACGAAACCCGACTTCTCCGCCACCCGCTGGGAGGCCGGGTTGGACACGGCCGCGCGGAGCTGCAGCCGGCCGAAGCCGTGCCGTTCGAACAGCCAGTGCGCGATCCGCACCACGGCCTCGCCCGCGAACCCCCGGCCGCGGGCCCACGGGGCGGTCATGTAGCCGACCTCGGCCGTCCGGTTGGTCCAGTCGAGGTCGCGCAGGTCCACGCTGGCGGCGAACCGGCCGGTGGCGAGCTCCTCGACGGTCCAGGCGATGCCGGCGCCGCGCAGCCGCATCCGCTCGCAGTAGTCGATGAAGGCCCTCGCGTGGTCCTGCGAGTAGCCACGCGGCACGTTCGTCCTGGCCTGGGTGAGCGGATCGGCGCCGGTGGCGGCCAGGTCGGGTACGTCGGCGGGGGCGGGCGGGCGCAGCAGCAGCCGGGGGGTGCGCAGCTCCGTCCTGGGCAGCGTGTCGGAGGGGAAGCGGCTGTCGTCGCGCAGCAGGCCGAAGACGACCAGGTCGTGCGGGCCGTCGTCCTCCAGCACCGCGGCCCGCAGTACGCCCTCCCAGGTGAAGCCGGCTTTCTGGGCCACGCGGAGGGAAGGCAGGTTGTCCAGGTTGGCGGTCAGGTCGATCCTGCGCAAACCGGTGGTGGTGAACACCCAGTCCGTCAGCCCGCGTACGGCCTCCGTGGCGAAGCCGCGGCCCCGGTAGAGGGGGTGCACGCCGTATCCGACCTCGGTCGTACCGGCCTGCCACGAGGTCTTGAACAGGCTGATGGCGCCCACGATGAGGCCGGCCTCGCCGGTCATGGCCAGGTGCAGGCCCTGGCCAGAGCGGCGCAGCTCGTGCACGCCGTTGGAGAGCCACTGGGCGACGCCGGCCGCCTTCGCCGGGGCGCCGGGCGGGAGGAACCGGACGCCGGACCGCACGATCGAGCCGATCCTGGCGGCGTCCTGCAAGCCGAACGGCCGGAGCGTGAGCCGTTCCGTAGCGATGCTCACATCAGCGTCGAACACCCTCGGCAGGGTACACAGTCGCGACGTTTGCCCATCAAAGCAGGGGTAGGGGCGCATTGAGGGGAGTGAGAGAACTATGGAACGTGGGAGCGGCAAGCACGGTCCCCGCCTCGACGACCAGCAGAAACACGAGACCGAGGGCCTGGTACGCGGGGGCGGCGGCACGCATGCCGAAGAGTGGAAGGAACCCGAGTCCCCGCTCGCGCCCGGCGAGGAGCCGCGGAGTTCCTACCCGCCGGGGCACGAACCGGGCGTCCCCGAGGGCATCACGCCGCAGGGCGCCGAGATCCGCAGCGATCTGGCCAAATGGCTCAGCGACGCCGGCTGGCCCGCCTCCAAGGACGAACTCGTCCGGCACGCCGACCGCGCGCAGGCGCCGGACGCGGTGGCCGGCCTGGTCGGATCCCTGCCCGACCGCCGTTACGCGAACATGGCGGAGGTGGCCGAGGCCCTCGGGCTCGGTTCGGAGCGACGAAGGTGGTGAGCCGTGCGCCTCGACTTCATCCGGCCCCTGTACGAGCGGAGCGGCCCGTACGCGTCGGTCTATCTGGGCGCACTGACGGGCCCGGAGCGGGCGAGGCACTGGCGGGGCCTGCGCGACCGGCTCGACCGGGAGGTGGACCCCGCCACGCTTGACGCTTTGGAGGAGGAGGCGACCCGGACCGCTCCCGGGCAGGCGTTGTTCGCCGCGCACGGTGACGTGGTGCTGGCCGAGTCGTTCGACCGGCCGCCGGTGGAGCTGGCCACCTGGTCGCCGTTGCCGCACGTCACGCCCATGCTCATGCAGCGCGGCGAGAACGTGCCGCACATCCGGGTGATCGTGGATCACGCGGGTGCGGAGGTGACGGTGTTCGGAAGCGGGGCGCCGCGCAGGACCACCGTGGCGGCCGCCTCGTGGCCACTGCAGAAGACCGCGCAGGGCGGCTGGTCGCAGAAGCGGTACGAGCGGGCCGTGGACGAGACCTGGGAGAAGAACGCGGTGGCCGTCGCTCGCGAGGTCGACGAGCAGGTCCGCCGGATCGGCGCGGAGCTGGTCCTGGTGGCCGGTGAGCCGAAGTCGCGCTCGTACCTGCTGCAGCATCTCGGTACCAAGGCCGCCGACCGGGTCATGATGGTCGAGCACGGCAGCCGCGCCTGCCACGGGCAGTTCGAGGCGGACGTGGAGCGGGCCCTCGACCAGTGGCTGGAGCGGCGGCGGGCCGAGCTGGTCGAGCGGCACCAGGAGTCGGCGGGGCCGGTCGGGATGGCCAAGGTGGCCGACGCCCTGCGCGACGGCCGGGTCCAGGCCGTGCTCTCGCCCGGCGAGTTGCCGCGCGGAGTGTGGACCGGGCAGTGCGGGACGCTGCTGGCCACCGACGCGGGCGAGCTGCGCCGCTGGGGCGTCGAGGCTCCCATCGAGGAGCGCTCGGACTCCGCCCTGGCCAGGGCCGCCGCGCTGACGGACGCGGAGTTGTGGTTCACCGACCGCGTCCCCGACGTGGCGGCCGTGCTCAGGTACTGACGATCGCCTGGGGGCCCCGGGTGCGGGGCTCAGGTGCTGACGATCACTTCCAGGGTCCTGGGGCCGTGCACGCCTTCGACCCGGTTCAGCTCGATGTCGCTGGTGGCCGAGGGGCCGCTGATCCAGGTGAGCGGGCGCGACGGGTCGAGCCTGGCGATCGCCTCCGGCACGCAGGACACGATCTGGTCGGCCCGCACCACGCACAGGTGGTAGTCGGGGACCAGCGTCTGCGCCCTGGTGCCCTGGCCGGGGCCGTGGTCGAGGACGATCGTGCCGGTCTCGGCGACGGCCACGGCGCAGTTGGTGATCACGCCGTCGGCCGTGTTCAGGTCGGTCCAGCCGCCCTCCCGGTCGAAGCCGTCGGGGACGATCATGCGGCGCCCGGCCACGCTCTCGGCGATCCTGCCCGGCACCTCGGCCTCGGGCAGCACGTGCACGATCGCCCGGTAGTCGTCCACCCGCTCGGCGAACAGCGTCACGAGGTCGTCCACCTGCTGCGTCGTGCGGTAGTGCCGGGGGATCTCGACGTCCGCCGCACCGGCCACGGCCCTGCCGATCCTGGCCAGAATCTCCTCACGCGCGCTCATTCGCCCGCACCCCCGCTCCGCTCCCACCAGTCTCTGAACGACTCCTCCGGGATGTCCGGCAGGTCCCTGGTGTCGGTCCACGCCGACAAAGGCCCGGGCAGCCGTTTCGGTACGAGCTTGCGCAGCCGGGTGGCCGCGCGCTCGGCCTTGGCCAGCCGGGTGTGGTCGTCGAGTATCCAGCCCGCGACCTTCATGCCCGCCCGCTCGGCCGCCGCGTGCGGCGCCTTGGCCCGCAGGTCCACCAGCACCTCCGGGATGTCGATGGCGACCGGGCAGACCTCGTAGCAGGCCCCGCACAGGCTGGAGGCGAACGGCAGCGAGGCGTCCAGCTCCGACGACATGCCCCGCAGCTGCGGGGTGAGGATGGCGCCGATCGGCCCCGGGTAGACCGACCCGTACGCGTGGCCGCCCGTACGCTCGTAGACCGGGCACACGTTCAGGCAGGCCGAGCAGCGGATGCAGCGCAGCGCCTGGCGGCCCACCTCGTCGGCGAGCACGTCGGTGCGGCCGTTGTCGAGCAGCACCAGGTGGAAGTCCTGGCCTTCGACCGCGCCGGTCCACATGCTCGTGTAGGGATTCATCCGCTCACCCGTGGAGCTGCGCGGCAGAAGCTGGAGGAACACCTCCAGATCCCGCCAGGAGGGCAGCAGCTTCTCGATCCCGACGACGCTGATGAGCGTCTCCGGCAGGCTCAGGCACATGCGGCCGTTGCCCTCCGACTCCAGCACCACGAGGGTGCCGGTCTCGGCGACCATGAAGTTGGCCCCGGAGATGGCGACCTTGCTCCGGAGGAAGCGTTCACGCAGGTGGAGCCGGGCCGCCTCGGTCAGGGCGGGCGGGTCGTCGGTCAGGCCCTCGGGCGGATCGGGCATCTTGTCGAGGAAGATCTCGCGGATCTCCGACCGGTTGCGGTGGATCGCGGGGACCAGGATGTGGCTGGGGAAGTCGTCGCCGAGCTGCACGATCAGCTCGGCCAGGTCGGTCTCGTACGCGGTGATGCCCTGCTCGGCCAGCGCCTCGTTGAGCTCGATCTCCTGGGTGGCCATGGACTTGACCTTGACCACCTCGGTCTCGCCGGTGGCCTTGACCAGGCCGGTGACGATGGCGTTGGCCTCCGCCGCGTCCCTGGCCCAGTGGACCGTGCCGCCCGCCCTGGTCACGGCCTCTTCGAGCTGGAGGAGGTAGCGGTCGAGGTTGCGGAGGGTGTGGTCCTTGATCGCCTTGCCGGCGGCGCGCAGCTCCTGCCAGTCGGGCAGCTCACCGACGACGCCGGCTCGCTTGTCCCGGATGGTGTGAGTGGCCTTGCGGAGGTTGTAGCGGAGCTGCGAGTTACTAACGGCTTTCGCCGCATTTTGCGGGAAATTTCCGGGCATGCCGAGGAACGTGGCGCTCATTGTGCTTCCTCCGTGGATGCCAGGATCTCGGCCAGGTGCATCGTCCGGACGCCGGTCTTCTGGCGGCGCAGCGTGCCGCCGATGTGCATCAGGCAGGAGTTGTCCGCCGCGCACAGCACTTCGGCGCCCGTGTCCAGGATGCCGCGGGTCTTGTCGGCGCCCATCGCCGCGGAGACGGCCGGGTTCTTGACCGCGAACGTGCCGCCGAAGCCGCAGCACTCCTCCGCGCCGGGCAGGGGCACCAGCTCCAGGCCGCGGACGTTCTTGAGCAGCCGGGTGGGCCGGTCGCCCAGGTGGAGGCCGCGGAGCGAGTGGCACGTCGGGTGATAAGTCACCCGATGCGGGAAATATGCGCCGACGTCATCGGTCTTCAGGACGTCGATCAGGAATTCGGATAGCTCGTACACCTTCGGCACGACCTCGGCGATCGCCGCCGCTCCCCGGCTGCCCGGCCGCGCCAGCTTCGGGTACTGCTCGCGCACCATGGCCGCGCACGACCCCGACGGCGCGACGACGGCGTCGTATCCGGCGAAGACCTCGGTGAAGTGCCGTGCCAGCCGTACGCCCTGCTCGCGGTAGCCGGTGTTGACGTGCATCTGGCCGCAGCACGTCTGCGCCGCGGGGAAGTCCACGTCGCAGCCGAGCCTGCGCAGCAGGGAGACGACGGCCTTGCCGGTGCCGGGGAAGAGCGTGTCGTTCACGCACGTGATGAACAGGGCGACTCGCACGCCACTCCTTCCAAGATATGGTCGGACCACTGTATGGTCAGACCATACCTAAATACCACTATTTCCGGCCACCACCAGAGAGGACTCCGTTGGCGGACAGCGGCTGGCATCCCGTCAGGCGAACGCGGACGTTCGAGGACGTACTCGCACAGATCGAGCGGCGCATCGCCGAGGACGGACTGACCGTGGGCGACCGGCTGCCCGCCGAACGCCACCTCGCCGGGCAACTCGGCGTCAGCCGCTCGTCCGTACGCGAGGCCCTGCGCGTGCTGGAGACCCTCGGCGTGGTCTCCTCCCACGCCGGCCGGGGGCCGGACGCGGGGGCGGTGCTCACCTCGCGCCCCGACTCGGCGCTGACGGACCTGCTCCGGCTGCACCTCGGCCTGGCCAGCCTGGAGCTGCGCGAGGTCATCGACACGCGGCACATGATCGAGCAGTGGGCGGCCTCGCATGCCGCCGCCGCCAGGGCGGACACCTCCGCCCTGGCCGACGCCCTTTCCGGGATGGACAGGGCGCGGACGGCGGAGGAGTTCGTGGAGCACGACACCGCCTTCCACTGCGCGATCGCGGACGCGTCGGGCAACCGGCTCGTCGCCGCGATCATGCGCTCACTACGGGACTCGATGTGCAAATACGCCGTCGAAGCCGTCGAACGCCTGGGCGACACGTCGATCCTGCGTACCGACCACGAGCGCATCCTGAACGCCATCGACCGGGGCGAGGCCGCCGAGGCCGCCCGGGCGGTGTCGGACCACCTGGCGCACGCGTACCCGTCGCTCTTCGGTCAATGACGGGTGTCCGCCTCCCGGCAGCCGGCCCCTGAGCAGGCCATCATCGCCTGCAGCCGCCGCTCCAGGCCGACCAGCAGCCCGGGGTCGGCGTCCTGGGCCAGGTTGTGCAGCTGGTACGGATCGGCGGCCAGGTCGTAGAGCTGTAGCTCGCCCGTCTCATAGCGGACATACGTATGGTCCCGCGTACGCAACGCCTGATAGGCGGGCACCGGGGTCTGGGCGGCCGACGACCGGTCGATCGGCCGGTAGAACTCGATCAGCAGGTTCTTCCGCCACTCCCCCGGCGGCTGGCCCCGCAGCAGCGGCACCAGCGACCGCCCCTCCGCGAACGCGGGCACCCGGGCCCCGCCCAGCGCGGCGAACGTGGGCGCCAGGTCCACCGTGGCCGCCAGCTGGTCGTTCGTGGTGCCCGGGCTGATGCCGGGACCGCGCACCACGAGCGGGATCCTGATCGCCTCCTCGAACGGGGTGGTCTTGCCCTGCTTGAGGCGGTGCGTACCGAGGTGGAAGCCGTTGTCGGAGCTGAAGAAGATGTAGGTGTCGTTGAGCTTGCCCGACTCCCGCAGCGCGTCGACCACGGAGCCGACCAGGTCGTCCACGCCCAGCATGGAGCGCAACCTGGTGCGGTAGCGCTCGTCCACCTCGTCCAGGGCGGGCTCCTGGATCCGGGGCCGCTGCCGCAGCCAGAGCGGCTCGCGGCTCACGTCCTCCTGGTTGAACGACGGCGTGCGCGGGGCAGTGGCCAGCGAGAAGGCGCCCGCGTGGCGGACCGCCGGGTTGGCCGGATTGTGCGGGCCGATCGGCGCCAGGAACAGGAAGAACGGATCCTGCGAGGCAGTGATGAAGTCGGCGGCCTTGCCGGCCAGCACGTCCGACAGGTAGTCCTCCTCCGACCAGCCGTAGTCGTAGACCCTGCCGTTCTCGTTGAGGCGGTAGCCGTATTCCTCGTAGAGGTGGCGGACCGGCACGTCCCACTCGTTCCAGCCGGGCGGCACGTACGTCTCCTCGGCCGTACCGCCCGGATAGTGGTTGAGGTATTTGCCCATCAGGCCCGTGCGGTATCCGGCCTCCTGCATCCAGGTGCCGATGGTGGAACGTTCCAGACCCAGACTGTGGAAACGGTCGAAACCGCCTTCCGGGGCCGTGTTGGTGCGCACGTTGTGGCTGTGCACGTACTGGGAGCGCAGGATCGAGGCCCTGGACGGGCAGCACCACGAGTTGGTCACGAAGAAGCGCTCGAACGAGACCCCCTGACGCACGAGCTCCTCGGCGATGTTGGGGAAGAGCCCCAACGTCCCGGTCTCGAGGTCGTCGGCCACGATGTACACGATGTTGGGCCGGGACTTGCCTTCGGCCATCGTGGGCTCAGCCGCCGGCAGCAGGAGAAGCAGCAGGCAGACAATGCGTCGCAGACCGTTCAGCACAGTGTGACCAGTACCCCGGAAGATCCTCCATTGACACTTTCGGTCCTCACAGCCGTAATAGAACTTAATTCCGGAGGTGTCATATGAAGCTCGGCCTGTGTCTCGGATACTGGCAGCGCCACGCCGACGACGCGACGGAGACGGTGCTGGCGGCCGAACGGCTCGGCTACGACTCGGTGTGGACGGCCGAGGCGTACGGGAGCGACGCGTTCACGCCCCTGGCCTGGTACGGGGCGCGTACGAGCCGCATCAAGCTGGGCACCTCGATCGCCCAGATCTCCGCCCGCCCGCCGGTCACCACGGCCATGACCGCGATGACCCTGGACCACCTCACCGGCGGCCGGTTGCTGCTCGGCGTGGGCGCCTCGGGCCCGCAGGTGGTGGAGGGCTGGTACGGCCAGCCGTTCGCCCGGCCGCTGGCCAGGACCCGCGAATACGTGGACATCATGCGCCAGGTGTGGCGCCGCGAGGAGCCGGTCACCAGCGACGGCGCGCACTACCCGCTGCCGCTGCCCGGCGGCCTGGGCAAGCCGCTCAAGCTCATCACGCATCCGCTGCGCCCGGAGATCCCCGTCTATCTCGGCGCCGAGGGCCCGAAGAACGTGGCCCTGGCCGCCGAGCTGGCCCAGGGGTGGCTGCCGCTGTTCGCGTTCCCCGCCAAGATCGAGGAGATGTACGGCACGGCGCTGTCGGGCGCCCCCACCGGCTTCGACGTGGCCGCCATGGTGATGGTGGTGATCTCCGACGACGTCCGGAGCGCGCTGGACGGCGTGAAGCTGATGCTCACCCTGTACATCGGCGGCATGGGTGCCAAGCAGCGCAACTTCCACGCCGACATCATCGGCCGGATGGGCTACGCCGCGGCCGCCGAGCACATCCAGGCGCTCTACCTGGCCGGGCGCAAGGAGGAGGCGTTCCGGGCGATCCCGGACGAGCTGGCCGACGGCATCTCGCTCGTCGGCCCGCCCGGCAGGATCAAGGAGCGCCTGGAGCTCTGGCACCGGAGCCCGGTCACGACCCTGCTGGTCATGGGACCGCGCGACGAGCCCTCCCTGAAACTGGTCCGCGACCTGGTGCTGGGCTGAGCGCCCGCGCCCGGCGCCCAAAAGACCTGCCCGGGGCGGGTGGCTCAAGTCCGGGCGCGGCGCCGGGTCGGGGCGGGGCGGGGTGGGTCAGTCCGGGCGCGGGGCCGGGTCGGCGGTGACCGAGCGCAGCAGCGGCCTGCTCAGCGCGCCCGCGCCCACCACCCCGCCGAAGCCCACGACCACGCAGGCCCCCAGCGTGATCGCCCCGGCCACGCTCATCCCGCCGATCATGAACGGCATCGCGCAGAACACCCCCACCAGGATCGCCCCGCCGCCCATCACCGTGAGCGGGACGAGCGTCTCCGCGCGCCGGGCCCGGTCGAGCACCTCCAGCGGCGTGCCCGCCAGCCGCAACAGCGCGTACGTCTGCCGCCGGTCCAGGATCGAGGACGCGGCCGTGATCCCCGCGCTGGCGATGGCCACCAGGAACGACACGGACAGCACCACGGTCGTGCCCATCCTGATGTCGGCGAGGAGCTGGGTGGCGAAGCGCTCGTCGTCGGCCCTCGTCGTGGGAGTGCGCCCGGGCATGAGCCCGGTGAGCGCGGTGCGCGCCCGGTCGATCGTCGCCGGGTCGGCGTAACTGCCCAGGGCCGTGGCCACCAGCGCGTCCCCGGTCCCGCGCCGCGAGACCCGCACCGTCGCCCGGACCCCCGCGGCCCGCAGCCGGTCACGGGCCTGCCCGGCGACGGCCTCGGCCTGCCCGGCAGGCGCGGAGACCAGCAACTGCGGCGGTTCCCCGTCCCCGGCGAACGCCGACGGGCTGAGCAGCCCGATGAAGCCCGCCACGAACCCGGTCAGCGCCACGCCGCTCACCGTCCGCCAGGCCGAGCGCGGGTCGTCGACCAGCCGGCGCCCGGCGAGCAGCCCGGCGGGCCGGCGCGCGCTCCCGGCCGTGATCCGGCCGATCAGGCTCACCACCCAGGGCCCCGCCAGGTTGACGCACAGGAACGCCAGGCCGAGCGCGACGGCCACGATCCCGATGCTGGTGCCCCTGGTCAGCAGGGGGAACGCGGCGAGCACCGCGAACAGGGCGAGCACCCGGACGAACCGCATGGCGGGCGGCGTCTCCCGCTTGGCCACCCCGAGCGGGCTCACCACGACGCGCCGCAGCCCCACCACCGCCGACAGACCCACCAGCAGCGGCACCCCGGCCAGCACCGCCGCCAGCGGCAGCGGGCCTGGCAGCACGTCGGAGACGAACCACGAGCCGCCCGCGATCGGGATCCCGGCCAGCAGCGGCGCGGCGGCGGCGTAGGCGGCCGCGCCGAGCAGCGCGCCCGCCAGCGCGACGATCACGGCCTCGGCCACGGTCATCCGGACGACCTGCCCCGGCGTCGCGCCGACCAGCCTGAGCGCGGCCAGCCGCCAGTCGCGCCGGGCGACCGTGAGCCTGGCCGCGGCGCCGCCGAACACCAGCAGCGGCACCACCATGAGCACGCTCGCGACGAGCGTGAGAGCGCGGTAGGCCTCGGAGTCCTCCGACGGGGTGCCCGTCAGGTCTGCCACCTTGGCGGGGCCCTTGCCGAGCGCCCCGTCCCGAGTGCCGGCCGCCGTCATCGCCGGCGCGTCCGGCGCGTGGCCGACCACCGCGACCAGCTCACCCGGGTAGACCAGGGCCTCGTCGCCGAGCACGCCCGCCGGATCCGGGTAGCGCTCGGCGAGCTGGTCGGCGGGCAGCTTCCTGGCCAGCTCGGCCAGCGCCGGGGACAACCACACCTCGCCCGGCGCGGGCAGGCGCGGCATGCCCGGCGGCCGCGCTCCCGCAGCTGCCCGGGCGTCGAGCGCCGCCAGGTCCACAACGGTGATCACCTGGTCGCCGACGAAGTCGAAGCGCGCCGCCTCGATCGCCACCGCCCCCGCCTCCGCCGGTACGGGGTTGCGCCAGGCGCCGCGGTCGGCCCTGGCCGCGAAGGCGAAGTTGACCGCCACGGCGAACAGCAGCAGCGCGGTGGACACGGCGACCGCGCCCAGCGTGAGCCAGGCGCCGAGCAGGCCCCTGCGGCCGCCGCCCTTGAGCAGCCGCCAGGTGAGGTCGAGGTTCACGCGCCGACCCCGCCGGGAACCAGGAGCAGGCCGTCGCGGACCTCGACCGTGCGGTCACACCAGGAGGCCACGTTCTGGTCGTGGGTGACGACGATCAGGGAGGCACCGTTGTGCCTGGTCGCCTCCACCAGCAGCCGCATCGTGTCGTGGCCGGTCCGCTGGTCGAGCGCCCCGGTGGGCTCGTCGGCGAACACCACGGCAGGCCTGCTCACCAGCGCCCTGGCGATGGCCACCCGCTGTGCCTGGCCGCCGGACAGCTCCCCCGGCCGCCTGGTCTCCATGGTGTGCAGGCCGAGCGGGGCGAACCACTCGCGCGCCTGGCGTACCGCCTGGGTCCTCGGCACCCCGCCCAGCATGAGCGGGAGCGCCACGTTCTCCTCGGCGGGCAGCTCGGGCAGGAGCTGGCCGAACTGGAAGACGAAGCCGAAGCGGGTGCGGCGCAGCGCGCTGCGCTCGCGCTCGCGCATGGTGTCGATGCGCCGGCCGAGCAGGCTCACCTCGCCCCCGTCCGGCTTCATGATCCCGGCCAGGCAGTGCAGGAGCGTCGACTTGCCGGAACCGCTCGGGCCCATGATCGCTACGGCTTCGGCCGCTCCGATGGTGATGTCCACGCCGCCCAGGGCGACCGTCTGCCCGAACCGCTTGGTCAGGGCTCGTCCAACAAGTACGTCGTTCATGGCTTCCAGGTTCGCCGGGTGGCGGGCCTGGCGAATCGGCCGTGAGTCCATATCGGCCTCGGCCGAACGGACGATCCTTAGAGTTGGGGCGTGACTATTCGGGTTCTCATCGCGGATGACCAGCAGCTTGTACGCACCGGATTTCAGATGATTTTGGACGCCCAACCGGACATAGAGGTGGTGGCCGCCGTGGCCGACGGTGCCGAGGCGGTCTCGGAGGCCAGGCGGCTCAGGCCCGATGTCTGCCTGCTCGACATCAGGATGCCCAAGCTGGACGGCCTGGAAGTGACCCGGGTACTGGCCGGGCCGGGAGTGGAGAACCCCCTGCGGGTGGTGATAGTCACCACCTTCGACCTCGACGAGTACGTCTACGGCGCGCTGCGTTCCGGGGCGACCGGGTTCCTGCTCAAGGACAGCGGGCCGACGCTGCTCATCGAGGCGGTCCGGGCCGCGGCGGCGGGCGACGCGCTGGTGTCACCGTCGGTGACCGTACGGCTGCTGCAGCACCTGGCCAAGCCGCGGCGGGCCGCCGTCCCCGCGGGCGATCCGCTCACCGACCGCGAGCTGGACGTCGTGCGCCTGGTGGCCAGGGGGAAGACCAACCAGGAGGTGGCGGCGGAGCTGTTCGTGTCGCTTTCCACGGTCAAGACCCACCTCGGCAGCATCCAGGCCAAGCTCGGCGTCCGCAATCGGGTCGAAACCGCAGCGTGGGCTTGGGAATCCGGCGTGGTGAGCTGATTAACAGCGCCGCTCCCGGGATACAAGTGAATCAAGACCTCAGCGCATGGCCCGGGGGGAGAACAACGTGCGCGACAGCCAGGAACCGCCCATCAGAAGAGCCGCCTCTGCCGTTTATGTAACGCTTGCCGCGCAGGTCCTCTCTCTCGGCGCCCTGGTGATCTTCGAGCATTCACGCGGCCGCCGGCTCGCGGCCCAGCTCGCGGAGTTCGGCGGCCGGCCCCAGGGGGCCGAGGCGGAGGCCGTGGTGGGCGCGGTGACGACGTTCGCGGTGCTGATGATGCTGGTGACGGGCACCTCCATCGCGGTCGCGGTCGCCTACGTGACCTGGCTGGTGCGGGCCAGGCGGGCCAACGACCGCTCGGCCGCCTCCGGCCCGGTCGCGGCCGCCTGGCTGATCCCGTTCGTCAACCTGGTGGCGCCCGCCGTGCTGGTGGACGAGGTGTGGCGGGGCACCAGGCCGCCGGCGGGGCAGCGGGCGCGGTGGATCGGGCTGCTGGCCGGGTGGTGGCTGAGCTGGCTGACCATGGTCGCGCTGGTCACGATCAGGCTCCCGCTCGACGCCTCCGCGGCCGGCCTGACGGGGGTGGGGCTGCCGGAGCTGGCCTGCGCGTCGGTGGCCGCCCTGCTGTGCGGGGCCACCGTACGCGAGCTGACGCGGCTGCAGCGGGCCCGAGTCCCCAGGAGCGCCGGGTCCGGCGCCGTGCGCACCTTCACCCCGCCACCCCGCCAGACCCCGGACTCCACCCCGGTCGGCCACCCGGGCTGACCCCGGATCGACGGACCGTTTCCGGATATCGCGGGGTCAGGCGGCCGTGGGGCCGGAGCTGCCCGGGCTGGCGTGCCAGAGGCGGCGGGGCGGGTCGGCGATGGCCGGGCCCAGGTCGGAGTAGGGCGAGAGGCGGTAGCCGTTCGGATATTCGATCTTGCGTCCGCCGACCCCGGCGAGCTCCTCCGGCGCCCGCGCGAGGTGGGCGCGCACCGCCTCGATGCCCTGGGAGCGCCAGAGGGCGTCCAGGTCCCGCAGGTCCCAGCAGTCCACCGCGCGCATCGACACCGCCCGCGTGCCCGTGCGCCTGACCACCCCCTTGCCCAGCAGGAGCCATGAGCCGAACACCGTCGCCGCGCACCGGCCCTGCACCGACTCGAAGAACGTCAGGTCGATCGGGCCGGTCGAGTCGTCGAGCGTGGTGAAGATGACCCGCTGGCCCGAGCGCACGGCGGGTGTCTGGGTGGCCACCTTGACCCCGGCGACCAGGATCTCCGCGCCGTTGCGCTGCGCGAGCAGATCCCTGGAACGGACCACGCCGAGGAGGTCGAGCAGCTCGTCGTAGAAGCTGATGACGTGGCGGCTGACGTCGATGCCCAGGATCTCCAGCTCGGCCTCGACCATCTCCGCCTCCGTCATCTCCGGCAACTCCCCGGGCGCGAGCCGCTCGCCGAAGCCCAGCGGGAGCTGCACGGACGGCGGGGCGGCGGCCCGGGGAGGGGCGGCCACGGGCGAGGAGTAGCGCTTGGACCCGCGCGAGCCCGTCCGCACTCCGCTCGCCGAGACCCGGTCGAGCATCCCCACCTGGGCGATCAGGTCGCGCCTGGTCAGCTCGCCCGGCCGCCAGCGAGGACCGCCAGGGTGCAGGTCGTGCAGCGCGTCCAGGCCGCCCACCTGGACGATGCGCTCGATCGTGGGGCGCGAGGGGCGGGCGCGGTCCCAGAAGTCGGCCAGCGACGTGTACGGCTGCCCGGCCACCATCCGCTCGACCTCCGCCTCGCTCACCCCCTTGATCGCCGAGAACGGCACCCGCAGCGCGTATCCCTTGCCGATCTCGTCGATCTTGAAGTCTTTCCGCACCGGGGAGCCTTCCAGCGCGGAGGGACGCACGCGAACCCGCACACCAGCCTGGTCACCGGTCCCGGCACCGGCCTGGTCACGCGCCTGACCGCGCGCCCGGTCACGGGGCCGGACCCGGGGGCCGAGCCGCTCCACCCGCCAGTCCCGGCCCGACTTGTTGATGTCGAGCTGCAGGATCTGGACCCCGCACTGCCGGGCCTCGTCGATGATGACCCGCGGCGGGTACATTCCGGGCTCGTGCGTGAGCACCCCCGCGAAGAACGCCGCCGCGTGGTGCCGCTTGAGCCACGCCGACTGGTAGGTCGGCAGCGCGAACGCCGCCGCGTGCGCCTTGCAGAACCCGAAGGCCCCGAACGCGTCCAGCACCTGCCAGGCCCGGTCCACGGCCGCGTCGTTGAACCCGTTGGCCCTGGCCAGGGGCACGAACGTCTTGCGCACCCGCTCGCGCCCCTCCGGCGTGTCCAGCGTGCGCCGCAACGTCTCGGCGAACGACAGGTCCCGCCCCGTCATCACCTCGATGATCTTCAGCACCTGCTCGTGGAACACCACGACGCCGTGCGTCTCCTTCAGCGCCCCCCGCAGCCGCTCGTGCGGATAGTACGGCTGCCGCCACCCGTGCCTGGCCTCCAGGTAGGGGGTGACCATGTCGGAGTTGACCGGACCCGGCCTGAACAGCGAGATGTCCACGATCAGGTCGTGCATCGTACGCGGCTCCAGCTTGGCGACCAGCTCGCGCTGGCCCGGGGACTCGATCTGGAAGCAGCCGATGGTGCGGCTGGCGCCGATCAGCTCGTAGGTCTCCTGGTCGTCGTGCGGCACGTACTGGACCTCGGGGTCCTCCTGCGCGGCGCCGTCGTCCGGCGGGCGTGCGGTGTCGTCGTCCGGCGGGCGTGCGGTGTCGTCGTCCGGCGGGCGTCGCTGGGTGTCCAGCTCCACCACGACGTCGTCCACGCGCTTGATCTCGCTCAGCGCGTACGCCAGCGCGGACTGCATCCGCACGCCCAGCACGTCGAGCTTGAGCAGCCCGGCCTCCTCCACGTCGTCCTTGTCGAACTGCGACATCGGGAACTCCAGCAGGCTGCGCTCCACCGGCGTCCTGTCGCGCAGCCCCGAGTTGCCGATCAGCACGCCGCACGGGTGCAGCGCGATGTGCCTGGGCAGCCCGTCGAGCTTCTCCGCCAGCCGGAACACCCGCTCCAGCCCCGCGTCGCCGAGCCGGCTCTCGCGCAGCTCCGGCAGGTCGCTCAGCGACGCGGTGATCTGCCGGGCCCTGATGTGCGGGAACGCCTTGGCGATGGCGTCGATCTCGTGCGGTGGCAGGCCCATCGCCCCCGCGACGTCGCGGATGGCGCTGCGCGCCCGGTAGGTCTCCATCATGGACACGCAGGCCACGCGCGCCTCGCCGTAGCGCTCGAAGATGGCCTTGTAGCAGTCGAGCCGGCGGGCCGACTCCACGTCCATGTCGATGTCCGGCAGCCCGATGCGGCCCTCCGAGAGGAAGCGCTCCATGAGCAGGTCGTGTTCGAGCGGGTTGACCTCGCCGATGCCGATGAGGTAGTTGACCAGGCTGCCCGCCCCCGAGCCGCGGATGGCGCAGCGGATGCCCATGCCGCGGATCATGTCGGTGATGCCGGCCACGGCGACGAAATATCCGGACAGGCGCTTCTTCTCGATGATCGCCATCTCGGCCCGGAGGCGCTCCCTGGCCGGGCCGGAGCGGTCGAGGCCGCGCGCGATCAGCCCGTCCTCGGCGCGGTGGCGCAGCAGCGGCACCGGGTCGCGGCCGATCTCGGGCAGGTGCAGGGCGGGCGGGCTGTTGTGCAGCGCGAGCAGGTCCAGCGGCGCCATCGAGCACGCCTCGGCCAGCCGCCGGGTGGTGAGCAGCAGCCGCGCCACCCGCTCCTGGTCCGCGCCGCAGACCTTGGTCGCCACCTGCCACATCTCCTTGGTGCTCTTGAGGTAGGCGTGGGAAGTGGTGCGTTCCAGATGGCGCGGGTGCAGCGGGACGAGCTGGCGGGCCGCGTCGAGCACGTCGCCCACCTGGTGGTCGGCCGGGTCCAGGTAGCGTGCGGCGTTGGTCAGCACGGCCGGCACGCCCATGGACTCGGCCAGCCCGAGCATGCGCACGGCCGTGATGGCGTCGCGGAAGCCGTACTGGTCGACCAGCTCGATCACCACGCCGGGCACGGCGGCGCGCCACAGGCCGAGCAGCGTCCTGGCGTGCTCGTCGCGCCGCTCGGCCACCGCGCGGCCCACGTCGGACCTGGGGCCGAGCAGCACCACGAGCCCGTCCTCGGCGCCGAACCCGTGCTCGCCCGGCCCGCCCGCCCAGGCGCCGAGCAGCTCGCGGGTCACCTTGGGCGCCCCCCGCTCGCCCGCGTGGTGGGCGGCCGTGACCAGACGGCACAGGCGGGACCAGCCCTTGGCGCGGGCCAGCACCGTGACGCGGTCCTCGGCGTCCGGGCCGGTCCTGGGCCGCCCGCCGCCGGACCGCCCGCTCCTGGGACGCGGCGGCGCGGGGATCCCGGGCACCGGGTCGAAGGCCGGAGCGGGGTGGTCGAACGCCAGGTTCACGCCGACGACAGGGGCGATCCCGGCCTCCGCGCACGCCTGGACGTGCTTGATCGCGCCGTAGAGCCCGTCGCGGTCGGTCAGCGCGAGGATGTCCATCCCGTGCTCCACCGCCCGGTTCACCAGCGCGCGGGGGAAGGCGGTGCCGTAGCGCATGGAGTATGCGGAGCACACGTTGAGGTGCGGGAACGGGGGCGCCATCAGTCCCACGCCCGCAAAAGCAGCCAGCCGTTGCCGGCGGTGTCGTAACGCAGCTCGTAGGAGCCGACCTCGCGCCCGGGGCTGGCCTCCACCCGCCAGAACTGGCGCTCGCCCGGGTCGTTGTCGCCGGTCTTCCACCACTCGCGTGCGACCACCCAGTGGTCGAGGACGCTGCGGACCAGATAGAGCCGGTCACGCCAGACGAACTGGGTCGGCTCCCCGTCCCGGGTCCACACCTCTATCGGATCGCCATAGAGTCTGCTCAAGACGCTTCTCCCCGCGGCTCTGGTCGTATGGTGAGCCACCCGGGGGAAGGCGGGCGCTTATAAGTCGAACATATGTTCTCTGCGCCCGGAGCGCAAGTCTCCCGCCTGTCTCACGAGCGGGTTGGCGCCGATCGAGTTGCGGATGCTGAAGATCACGCTGCCCGCCCGGTAGCGGTCGTCGGAGGTCTCCACGGGGCGGCCCTCGTACGTGGTCGTGATCCTGCGCTGGCGCAGGAGCGGGCTGCCGCGGCGCACCCCGAGCAGGCGGGCGTCCTGGGCGCCCGCGGGGACCGCGTCGATGAGGTGCTCGCCATAGGCGATCACGAGCCCGATCGACTCGTACAGCGCCTCCGTGACCGACTCGCAGTCGGCCGGCAGCCGCTCGACGGCGGGGGCCACCCACTCCGCGTAGACCGTGCGCTCGACCAGCACGGGCTCGTCGTCCAGCGTGCGCAGGCGCAGCACCTCCAGCACCTTGTCATTGCCGAGCCGGACCGACTCGACGGCGCTCGCGGCCCTGCGGCGCTGCTCGATCACCTGGCCGCCGTAGCGGTGGCCGTTGGCGCGGGCCCACTGCGCGAAGCTGTGCAACTCGGCGAAGCTCTGGCTGCGCGCCCGGCCGAGCACGATGCGCCGGGCACCCTGCCGGGACCCGACCAGCCCCTCGACGGCGAGTACGGCCACCGCCTGGCGCACGGTGCCGCGTGCCACGCCGAAGCGCCCGGCCAGGTCGGATTCGCTGGGAAGTTGCGAGCCGACCGGATGCGCGCCCGTGAGGATCTCCTCCCGTAACGCATCAGCGATCCGTTCATAGCGCGCAACCATCCCCGACCTTTCCCATTCACCAACGAGCAACATCTGTGCGACTTACTAGGGCTCGCTTGTTTGTACAAGTTCCCCTATGTTCTTGGCACACCCCCTGGAAAGTGGAGGCGTTGTGTTCACACCTCGCACCCGAGCGGCCGGCGTTGTCGCAGCACTCACCCTAGTCACAGCGGCGTGCGGCGCCGCGCCCAGCACCCAGCAGACCACCCAGGCGTCGGAGGGCGGGGTCAACGCGGCCACCGCCACCTCCGCCGCCGACTTCGGCGGTATGGAAAAGCTGGTCGAAGCCGCCAAGAAGGAGGGCAACCTCCACGTCATCGCCCTCCCCCCGAACTGGGCCAACTACGGCGAGATCATTGAGAAGTTCCAGGCCAAGTACGGCATCAAGATCGAGAGTGAGACGCCGGACGCGGCCAGCGCCGACGAGATCAACGCGGTGAAGACCCGCAAGGGCCAGGACCGCGCTCCCGATGTGCTGGACCTCGGCAAGTCGTTCGCGATCAGCGGCGCCGCGGAGGGCCTGTTCGCCCCGTACAAGGTCGAGGCCTTCGACAAGATCCCCGAAGGGCAGAAGGAGACCACCGGCCTCTGGGTCAACGACTACGGCGGCTACGTGTCCATCGGCTGCGACGCCAAGAAGATCACCAACTGCCCGACGAGCTTCGCCGACCTGCTCAAGCCCGAGTACAAGGGCAAGGTCGCGATGAACGGCAACCCGACCAAGGCGGGCTCGGCCTTCGCCGGCGTGTACGCCGCCGCGCTGGCCAACGGCGGCTCGTTCGACGACATCCAGCCCGGCATCGACTTCTTCAAGAAGCTCAAGGACGCCGGCAACTACAACCCGGTCGAGACCACGCCCGCGACCATCGAGAAGGGCGAGACCCAGATCAGCATCGACTGGGACTACAACAACGCCGCCTACGCCCCCCAGATGACGGCCAAGGGCATCGACTGGAAGGTCAACATCCCGAGCGACGGCAAGTACTTCGAGATGTACGCCCAGGCCATCAACAAGGACGCCCCGCACCCGGCGGCGGCGCGCCTGTGGCAGGAGTACCTCTACAGCGCCGAGGGCCAGAACCTGTTCCTCAAGGGCTTCGCCCGTCCGGTGCTGCTGCCGACCATGACCACTGAAGGCACCGTGGACCAGGCGCTGGCCGACGCGCTGCCGCCGGTGGACGGCACCCCCGAGTTCCCGTCGACCGAGCAGCAGGAAGCGGCCAAGGCCAAGCTGGCCACCGGCTGGGACGCCGCGATCTCCGGATGAACCGCGCCGGATCCAGAGGCTGGCTCGGGGCACTGCCCCTGCTGGCCTTCTTCGCCCTCGTCTTCGGCGTCCCCGCCGTCGCGCTGGTGGCGGGGGCGTTCACGGCGGACGGGCGGCCGAGCCTGTCGAACATGTCGCAGAGTCTCCAGGGCGGCTACCTCACCGCGATGATCAGCAGCGTCCAGCTGTCGGGTGTCGTCGCGCTGGTCGGGGCCGTGCTGGGGACGTTCCTCGCCTACGCCATCGTGACCTCCCGCTTCGCCCTGCTGCGGGAGGCCGTGCTGACGGCCTCCGGCGTGCTGGCCAACTTCGGCGGGGTGCCGCTGGCCTTCTTCTGGATCGCCACGCTGGGCAACTCCGGCGTGATCAGCGGCCTGATGGGGCTGCCGTCGGGTTCCCTCTACACCTTCTGGGGCCTGGTGGTGGTCTACCTCTACTTCGCGGTCCCGCTGATGGTGCTGGCCATGGCGCCGGCGCTGGACGGGCTGCGGCCGCAGTGGCGCGAGGCGGCGGCCAACAACGGGGCCACCACCTGGCACTACTGGCGGTTCGTGGCGCTGCCGGTGCTGGCGCCGGCGATGCTCGGCGGGGTGGTGCTGCTGTTCGGCTCGGCCTTCTCCGCGTACGCGACCGCGAACGCCATGGTCGGCAGCGTCGTGCCGCTCGTCACGCTGAAGATCGCCGCCGCGCTCACCGGTGACGTGCTGATCGGCTACGAGAACATCGCGCTGGCCCTCAGCCTGGACATGATCGTGGTGGCCGGGCTGGTGATGGCGATCTACCTGCCACTGCAGAAGAGGAGCTCCCGATGGCTGCACTGACCGGTCTGGAGCGGGTCAGCGCCCCGGCGCCGGCCGCGCGCACCCGGCCGCGGGTGTGGCGCGGGGTCGTGTTCCTGCTGTCCGCGGTCTACTTCCTGATCCCGCTCGGCGCCTCGCTCTGGTACACGATCTACACCCCCGGCAGCGGGGTCTCCCTCGCGGCCTACGGCGAACTGCTCACCGCCGAGGGCTTCCTGCAGTCCCTGGCGCTGTCGCTCGGGCTGGCGGTGGCCACGATCGTGATGGTGCTGCTGCTGGCCCTGCCCGCGATGCTGGCCGTGCGGCTGTTCGCGCCGCGGCTGCGGGTGGTGATGGAGGTGCTCTGCACGCTGCCGCTGGTGGTGCCGCCGATCACGTTCGTGGCCGGGATCGGCACGTCGCTGCGCACCGGGACCGAGGTGCTGGCCCCGACGCCGTTCTGGGGCACGATCATCGCGGTGCAGAATCCGGCCTTCCCCGTGGTGCTGGTGCTGGCGTACGTGGTGCTGGTATTGCCGTTCGTCTACCGGTCGCTGGACTCCGGGCTGCGCACGATGGACGTGCGCACGCTGGTGGAGGCGGCCCGGAATCTGGGGGCCTCGTGGCCGTACCTGCTGTTCAGGGTGATCGTGCCGAATCTGCGCTCGGCGCTGGCCAGCGCGTCGTTCCTGACGCTGGCGCTGGTGCTGGGCGAGTACACCGTGGCCAGCCTGCTCGGGTACCAGCCGTTCGCGGTGTGGATCGTGACGGTCTCGGGCTCCAAGGGACAGCTCTCGGTCGCGGTGTCGATCCTGAGCCTGGTGCTCATCTGGCTGCTGCTGCTCGCCGTGTCCACGGTCTTCGGCCGGCAGAGGTTTGGTAAGGAGAAGGGGAAATGACCGCATCTGTGGAATTCCGCGGGCTGCGGCGGGAGTTCGGGAAGACCGTCGCGCTCGACGGTCTCGACCTGCACATCGCGCCCGGCGAGTTCATCGCTCTGCTGGGGCCGTCCGGCTGCGGCAAGACGACGGCGCTGCGGTGCGTGGCCGGGTTCGAGCGGCCGGACTCCGGCGCGGTGCTGGTGGACGGCAAGGACATCACGAACGTGCCGGCCAACAAGCGGGACGCGGGCATGGTCTTCCAGTCCTACTCCCTCTTCCCCAACCTGAACGCCCGCGACAACGTGGCCTTCGGCCTGCGCGTGCGCAAGGTCCCCGTGGCCGCCCGGCGGAAGAAGGCCGACGAACTGCTCGAACTCGTCGGCCTGCCCACGCACGCCGACCGCTATCCGCACCAGCTCTCCGGCGGTCAGCAGCAGCGTGTCGCCCTGGCCCGGGCGCTCGCCCTGGAGCCGCGGGTGCTGCTGCTGGACGAGCCGCTGTCCGCGCTGGACGCCAAGGTACGGGTCGCGCTGCGCGAGGAGATCCGCCGCCTCCAGCTCGACCTGGGCATCACCACCATCTTCGTCACCCACGACCAGGAGGAGGCGCTGTCGGTCGCCGACCGGGTGGCGGTGCTGCGGGCCGGGCGGCTGGAGCAGATCGGCTCGCCCGCCGAGGTCTACGACCGGCCGGCCACGCCGTTCGTGGCCGAGTTCGTCGGCACCATGAACCACCTGGCCGGGCACGTCTCGGGTGACCAGGTCACGGTGCTCGGCCAGCTGCTGCCCGTGGACGGGCCCGTTCCCGCGGATCCGTCGGTGGACGTGCTGATCCGCCCGGAGGCGGTCAGGATCGCGCCCGCCGCGGACGGGGCCGGCGAGGTGGTGGCGGCCTCCTTCCGCGGCGCCTCGGTACGGCTGAGGCTGGCGGTGGCGGGCGGCGAGGTCCTCGCCGACGTGCCCGGCCACGAGGCGGCCGGGCTCGGGCCCGGCACCCGCGTGGCGGTCAGCCTGGTCGAGCGCCCCGTCCTGGTGGCCGCCCGGACGGTCACGGTACCCGCCCCCGTCGTGACGACCGATGCCGTCTGACGCGCGAGTGCCGGCAGACAGGCGGATGCCGTCCGGCGGGCGGATGCCGGCCGGTGAGGAGGTGCCCGGCGGGTCCGGGACGCCGGCCGCCGTGCTGCTGGACATGGACGGGACGCTGGTCGACACCGAGGGGCTCTGGTGGCAGGCGGTCGCCGCCGTCGCCGAGTCCCTCGGCCGCCCGCTCAGCCCGGCCGACCTGCCCCACATCCATGGCCGCACGATCGAGGACGCGGCCGCCCATCTCCTGCGGAACGATCCCCCGGCGGCGGACGGCGAGCTCGTCGCCGAGGTGATCGACCGGCTCACCGTCGCCTTCGCCGAGCGCGTCCGCCGGGACCTGACGGTCATGCCCGGCGCCCCGGAGCTGCTGGCCGACCTCGCCGCCACCGCCATCCCCACCGCCCTGGTCAGCGCCTCGCCCCGGAGCGTCGTGGAGCTGGTGCTGCCGCGGCTGGGGCACCGGTTCGACCTGGTGATCGCGAACGAGGACACGGCCCGGGGCAAACCGCACCCGGACCCGTATCTGGAGGCGGCCCGCCGCCTCGGGACGCCGCCGTCGAGCTGCGTCGCCATCGAGGACAGCCCGACGGGCATCGCGTCCGCCACGGCGGCGGGCTGCCGCGTGCTGGTGGCCTCGCCCGAGGCGGGCCTGCCGTCCTTCGATCGGGTACGCCGGTCCTTAC
This sequence comes from Nonomuraea jiangxiensis, assembly GCF_900099965.1. GTDB lineage: Bacteria > Actinomycetota > Actinomycetes > Streptosporangiales > Streptosporangiaceae > Nonomuraea > Nonomuraea jiangxiensis. Next base: position 120,881 of record NZ_FNDJ01000020.1, read on the forward strand.
CCTCTTAGCGGAAGTGCGGGCGTGTCGGCGGTGGCGTCCGCGCCACACCGTTCCGTATCGGTAACATTGCGCTGCGTGAGCGGTGAAACCTCCCACATCGGGCGCTACAGGTTGCTCAGCGTGCTGGGGCGTGGCGGGATGGGCACAGTCCATCTCGCCGAGGACCCTGCCGGACAGCAGGTCGCCATCAAGGTGATCAATCCGGAGCTCAGCCAGCACGAGCAGTTCCGCATGCGCTTTCGCAGGGAGGCCGATGCCGCCCAGCGGGTGCGCAGGTTCTGCACGGCGGCGGTGATCGAGGCGGCGCTCGACGGCGACCTGCTCTACGTGGTGACCGAATACGTGTCGGGCCCCAACCTCGAGGAGGCTGTGCTCGATTCGGGGCCGCTGCGCGGTTCCAGCCTCGACGCGCTGGCCGTCAGCGTGGCCACCGCGCTCACCGCCATCCACGGGGCCGGGGTCGTGCACCGCGATCTCAAGCCGTCCAACGTGCTGCTGTCCCCCGTCGGGCCGCGCGTGATCGACTTCGGCATCGCGCGGGCGCTCGACACGCTCGGCGGCGTCACGAGCACCGGCGAGCTGGTCGGCACGCCCCGCTACATGGCTCCGGAGGTGCTGCGCGGCGACCCGGTGTCGTCGGCCTGCGACGTGTTCTCGTGGGGCTGCCTGGTGGCGTTCGCGGCCAGCGGGCGGGCGCCTTTCGGCGGGGACACGCTGCCGGCCATCGTCTACCAGGTGCTCAACAGCGAGCCGTCCCTGGACGACGTCGAGCCCGGCCTGCGCGAGGTGGTCAGGGCCGCGCTGGAGAAGGATCCGGCCGCGCGGCCCACCGCACAGCAGCTGCTCGACGACCTCGTCGGGCGGTCGGCCGCGCCCGAGCTGGCGGCGCACACCGTACAGGTGGCCTGGCAGCAGGTCACCAAGCAGCTCACCGCCGTGCGGCCCGGGGCGCGCAGGCCGCGCGGCAAGCTGGTCGCGGGGCTCGCGGGCGGGGCGGCGCTGCTGGTGGCCGGGGCCGTGACCGCGTGGGCGGCGCTCGGCCCGAGCGGGCCGCCCGACGACCTCGGGGTCCTCTACCGGGAGGACTTCACGCAGACCTCCGGCGGCTGGGACGGCATCTACGACCCGGAGAACGGCGCGAGCCATGGCTACCGCCCCGACGGCACCTATGGGCTGGACGTGGCGGAAGGATACGAGGAGCGCTGGGCCAAGGCCCCCATCCCCTTCCTCGTCGCCACGCCGACGGACACGCCCGACCCCTCGGCCACGCCCACGCCGATGTTGCCGCCGAGCGTGGTCGTCGGCGTGACCGCGGAGATCAAGCGGGCCTCGGGCCCCGGCGAATACGGCGTCTACTGCCACAACTCCGACGACGACGACACCTACTACGAGTTCGCGCTCGACACGACGGGGCATGCCAGGATCCGCCGCGTCGTCAACGGCGCCGGTGGCACGCTGGCCCACCCGGTGCAGGTCGACGGGCTGCCCGGCAAGGCCAGGATCGTGGTCTCGTGCGAGCAGTCGGGCAGCACCGTCCGGCTGGCGATGTGGGTGAACGACCAGCAGGTCCAGGAGGTCGAGGACCCCAACGGCATCGGCAACGGCTATGTGGGACTGTTCGCCCGCATCCCGAAGGACAGCCACGCGCTGCTGCGGACGACGTTCGACGACTTCGAGCTGCGCGGGCAGAAGCCGGAGCCCTGACCCGGGGCGTGGGTGTCCCGAGTGGCGTTCGTGTGGGTGGGCGGAGTTGACTATGCCGTATGCATGCCATCGTCATCTCCGCTCAGGGCGGACCAGAGGTTCTTGAATACGCCGAGCATCCCGATCCCGTCCCCGGAGACGGGCAGGTCGTGGTCGACGTCGCCGCCAGCGGCGTCAACTTCATCGACATCTACCATCGCTCGGGCGTCTACCCGCTCGCCCTGCCCAGCCCCATCGGCTCCGAGGGGGCGGGGACCGTCTCTGCGGTCGGGGCCGGAGTGCGCGATGTCAGCGTGGGTGACACCGTGGCCTGGGTCAACGTGCTGGGGAGCTATGCCGAGAAGGCCGTGGTGCCGGCCGATCGGGTGGTGCCGGTGCCGGCCGCGGTCTCCCCCGAGACGGCGGCGGCGGCGATGCTGCAGGGGATGACCGCCCACTACCTCACCCACTCCACCCACGAGCTGCGCGCCGGGGAGAACGTGCTGATCCACGCGGGTGCCGGGGGCATGGGCCAGCTGTTGATCCAGCTCGCCAAGCTCAAGGGGGCCAACGTCTACACCACCGTGTCCAGCAGCGAGAAGGAGAAGCTGGCCCGGGACGCCGGCGCCGACCAGGTGCTCCGCTACGAGGACTTCGCCGAGGCCCTGCGCGACAAGATCGACGTCGTGTACGACGGCGTCGGGGCGGCCACGTTCGACGGCGGGCTGGAGGCGCTGCGGACGCGCGGCATCATGGTGCTGTACGGCGCCGCCAGCGGCCCGGTGCCCCCGGTCGACCCCCAGACGCTCAACCGGAAGGGCTCGCTCTTCCTCACCCGGCCCACGCTCGCGCACTACACCGCCAAGCGCGAGGAGTTGCTCCAGCGCTCCGCCGACCTGTTCGGCTGGCTCGCCGCCGGGCAGCTCACCGTCAACGTCTCCCAGCGTTATCCGCTGGCCGAGGCGCGCCGGGCGCAGGAGGATCTGGCGGGCCGCCGGACCACCGGGAAGCTGCTCCTCCTACCCTGACCTCGTGGTCCGCGTGCCGGAATCGTCCCGCCCGGCGGGCACGACGTCAGTGGAAGGGTCCGGCATGCCGCCGATGGCTTTGCTTCCGGGACGCGGCAACGAGAGGGTGGTGGCGTGGAAACGGCGTTCGTGCTCGGGGGCGGCGGCGTGCTCGGCGCGCACGAGGTGGGCATGCTGCAGGCCCTCGACGAGGCGGGCATCGCGCCCGACCTCGTGGTCGGCACGTCCGTCGGGGCGCTGAACGGGGCGCTCATCGCCGCCGCCCCCGCCGAGGCGGTCGAACGGCTGGCGTCCCTGTGGCGGTCCGACGTGGTCCGTACGGCGTTCACCGGCTCGTGGGTGGCCCGCCTGTCCACCCTGGCCAGGACGGGCACCCACCTGCACCCGATCGGGCCGCTGCGCGAGGTCCTGAGCGAGGCCATCGGGGTCTCCCGGATCGAGGAGCTGGACGTGCCGTTCCAGTGCGTCGCGGCCTCGGTGGAGCGCGCGGCGGCGCACTGGTTCACCAGCGGGCCGCTGGTCGAGGCGGTGCTGGCCTCGTGCGCGGTGCCGGGGCTGCTGCCGCCCGTGGTGATCGGCGGCGAGCACTTCTTCGACGGCGGGCTGGTGCACAGCATCCCCGTCGGGCGGGCGGTGCAGCTCGGCGCCCAGCGCGTCTACGTGCTGCACGTCGGGCGGATCGAGCGGCCCCTGACGCCGCCCAGGCGGTTCTGGGAGGTGGGCATGGTGGCGTTCGAGATCGCGCGCCGGCACCGTTTCGCCGAGGACCTGGCCTCGCTGCCGCCGGGCGTGGAGGTGCACGTGCTGCCCGCCGGGGCCACCGAGCCGCTCTCGCCGCTGCGCTATCGCGACCTCTCGCAGATCTCCCGGTACATCGACCGGGCTTACGAGGCCTCTTCCCGCTATCTGCGGACAGGAGGAGGATGAAAACCTGACCACCCCGGGGAGGCCGATTGCTCCCACCACGCATCCTGCGCCGGCTGGTGCTGGCCCCGCTCGTCATCGTCGCGACCGTGTTCATGCTGGTGACGCTGCCGTTCTGGCTCGTCGTGACGGCCGCCGCCTCGCTGCGCCTGCCGCCGCCGCAGCGCCGGGGGCTGAGGTTCGTCTGGTTCGGGGTGGCGTGGCTGACGCTGGAGTCGGCCGTGCTCATCGCCTGCCTGTGGCTGTGGGTGGCGGGCGGGGCCCGGCGCCGGGAGCGGCACTACGGGCTGATCAGGTGGTTCCTGTCCAAGGTGTACGCGGCCGCGGTGCGGATCTTCCGGCTGACCGTGGAGGTCGAGGAGCCGGACCCGACCCCGGAGGAGCGGGCCGCGCGGCTGACCAGGCCGGTGATCGTGCTCTCGCGGCACGCGGGCCCCGGCGACTCCTTCTTGCTGATCTACCTCCTCCTGGCGGTCTACCGGCGGCGGCCCAGGATCGTCATGAAGGCCGCGCTCCAGTACGACCCCTCGCTGGACGTGGTGATCAACCGGCTGCCGAACGCGTTCGTCCCGCGCCGCTCCGGGCACCGGCACGTCGTCGAGGAGATCCACCGCCTCGCCGCGACGATGGAGGACCAGGATGCCCTGGTGATCTTCCCGGAGGGCGGGAACTTCACGCCGCGGCGCCGCCGGCTGGCCATCCGGCGGCTGGAGGACAAGGGGCTGACCGAGGAGGCGGAGCGGGCGCGCGGCATGGACCACCTGCTGCCGCCCCGCCCGAACGGCGCGATCACGGCCATCGAGGCGTGCCCGACGGCCGACGTCGTCTTCGTCGCGCACACCGGGCTGGACGAGCTCATCACGATCGGGGACGTGTGGCGCAGGCTGCCCTTCAGCGCGCACATCACCGCCAAGTGGTGGCGCGTGCCGGCCGCGGAGGTGCCCGCCGAGCGCGAGGACCGGATCCGCTGGCTCTATGACCACTGGGAGCAGATCGACGCCTGGATCACCGCCCAGCGCCTGGCCCGCACCTGACCTCCGCGGTCAGTACGACGTGCCGCCCGGGGCGCCCGGCGGCAGGAACGGCAGCTCCGGGGGGCCGTGCTCGATGAGCCGGAGCAGGGCGTCCGTGTCGAGGTGCCGCTCGACCAGGTCACCGAGCGCGTCCAGCCGCTCCTCCCTGAGCCTGGCGAAGTCCGTCCCGGGAGCCGGTACGAAGTCCCGCCCGGCCCGCCCTGCCACGTCTGCCAGGAAGGCCCGGCGGAAGCCGTCGTTCTCCAGCACGCCGTGCCAGGTGGTGCCCCAGACGTTGCCCACCCGGCAGCCGTCGAGGAACGGCTCGCCCCCTTCTACCGTCGCCCGCCCGTGATGGATCTCGTAAGCCCGTACCGGCTGCGCGTAGGCCACGCCCTCGGGGCGGCCGAGCCGCTTGTCCGGGGCGAACTCGACCCGCACCGGCAGCCTCCCCAGTCCCTCGACCTTGCCCGCCCCCGACTCGACGTCGTCCACGATCTCCCGCCCGAGCATCTGGAACCCGCCGCAGATGCCCAGCACCGGCCCCTCCCGCTCCTGGAGGGCCGCCGCCAGGCCGCGCTTCCGCAACCACGCCAGGTCGTCGACCGTCGCCCGGGAGCCCGGCAGCACCACCAGGTCGGCGTCGTCGAGCTCGACCGGGTCGGTCACGAACCGCACCACCACGCCCGGCTCGGCGGCCAGCGCGTCCAGGTCGGTGAAGTTCGAGATGCGGGGCAGCCGGACGACCGCGACCCGCAGGGTCTGCCTGCCGTGCGGCCCGCGTACCGCGACCCTGCGGTTGTCCAGGGCCAGCGAGTCCTCCACGTCCAGCCAGAGCCCGTCGAGCCACGGGAGCACGCCGTAGACCTCGCGCCCGGTCAGCCGCCTGAGCGTGTCGAGACCCGGCTGCAGCAACTCCGGGGCGCCCCGGAACTTGTTGATGACGAATCCGGAAACGTGGGACTGGTCGGCGGCGTCCAGCAGGCCCACCGTGCCGTAGAACGCGGCGAACACCCCTCCCCTGTCGATGTCCCCGACCACGATCACCGGCAGGCCGGCGGCCCTGGCCAGGCCCATGTTGGCGATGTCGCCGCGGCGCAGGTTGATCTCCGCGGGGCTGCCGGCGCCCTCGCACACCACCACGTCGTACCGCTCCCTGAGCCTGGCCAGCGCCTCCAGCGCCGTGGTGCGCAGCAGGTCCTTGAGGGCGCCGTATTCCATCGCGTCCACGTCCGCCACCGGCTCGCCCATGAGGACGACCTGGCTGCGGCGGTCGCTGCCCGGCTTCAGCAGGATCGGGTTCATGTCGGCGACCGGCTCCAGGTAGGCGGCCTGCGCCTGCGTCGCCTGGGCCCGGCCGATCTCGGCGCCCTCCGCGGTGACGTACGAGTTGAGCGACATGTTCTGCGCCTTGAAGGGAGCGACGCTCACGCCCTGCCGGGCCAGCCAGCGGCAGATGCCGGCGGTGACCACACTTTTACCCGCGTCGGACGTGGTGCCCGCGACCAGGAGTGCCCCCTTGACCATGCGATTACCGTACCGGAGCGGACGAGAGCCGCATCGGCACCCACGGGCGGTCCTATGCTGGCGCTATGAGCGCCGACCTGCCCATCTGCCGCACCTGCGGCGTCCAGTACGCCGAGCCCCGCCCGGACTGCCCGATCTGCGAGGACGAGCGGCAATATGTCGGCTGGGACGGCCAGCGGTGGACCACCATGGCGGAGCTGGCCGCCGAGGGTCATCGGGGCCGGGTGGCGGAGGAGGGGCCGGACGTGGTGGGCATCGGCACCGCCCCGCCCACGGCCATCGGCCAGCGTGCCCTGCTCGTCCGCACACCGGCAGGAAACGTGCTGTGGGACATGGTCTCCTACCTCGATGACGACCTCGTCACCCAGGTCAAGGAGCTGGGCGGGGTGGCCGCCATCGCGATCAGCCACCCCCACTTCTACGGCTCCATGATCGAGTGGGCGCACGCCTTCGACGCCCCGGTCTACATCCACGCGGCCGACCGGCAGTGGGTGGCCAGGCCGGACGACTCGGTGGTGTTCTGGGAGGGTGAAACCCATCAGCTCACCGAGGACCTCACGCTGATCAACGCCGGCGTGCACTTCGAGGGCGGGCAGGTGCTGCACTCCTCACGCGGCGAAGGCGCCCTGTTCTCGGGTGACATCTTCACCGTCGTCCAGGACCGCCGGTGGGTGAGCTTCATGTACAGCTACCCGAACTTCATCCCGGAGCGGCCACAGGTCGTGCGGCGTGCGCTGTCCCTGATGGAGCCCTTCGCGTTCGATCGGGTCTACGGCGGCTGGTGGCAGCGCGTCGTCCACACGGACGGCGCCCAGGCCGTCCGCCGTTCGGCCGACCGCTATCTGTCCTTCACCGAAGCCCGCTGACCCGCTGACCCGCTGCCCGCTGCCCGCTCAGGCCGGCGGCGGCTCGCGGCGCTCCCGTGGCGGCTCCTGACCGGTCCGGGTGCCGGGCCGGGCTCCGGGCGGGGTTTCGCCGCCGCCGTAGCGGCGCTGCACGGCGTCCGCGCCCTTCTCGATCTTCTCGTCGTACTTGTGCCCGGTGCGTTCCTTCGCCATCTGCTGGGCCCGGTCCAGCAACTGGTCGGCCTGTTTCGAGTGACTCCTGGCCAGGTGTTCCGCCTTCTTCAGCCATTCCCCGATGCGGCCCATGAGCGTTCCCCGTTCTTCAGACTACGAACGGGCCCCTACCCTCAGCAGGTCGAGTGGAACAGCCCGCCGACGGCGACGGTCCTGGTCAGCGCGTTGTAGTGCTCGACGGCGGCCCGCGTCTCCGCCAGGTGGACCTCCACGCCCTTCTCCGCGAGCAGCTCCAGCGTCTCCGGGCACGTCCGCAGCACGAGATCCATGCCACGGGAGAGCACGATCACTTGGCAGCCCTGGTCGAGCAGCTCTTGCACATCGGCGGGCTGGATGCCGGGCGAATGCCTCGTGCCCGTCTCCCCCCAGTCCCAGGACCGCCCGCCGCCGGGGTAGAGCTTGAAATCCTTGCCCTCACCGAGGCCTTCCACCACCATCCGACCCCAGGAGAGGTGGGTGATCAACGGGCTTCGACGCTCCATGGGGCGAGACTACCGGGCCGTGCGGGCTTGCTGCGTCTGGACGTCGCCCCAGGTGGAAGACCCGGCAAGCCGGGACGTGTTGACGCGAACGGGAGGAAAGGATACGTTCCGGTAGATTTCACGGTTGTCCAAGGGAAATCCGGTGAGATGCCGGTGCGGACGCGCCACTGTATCCGGGACGTAGATCCCGGGAGCCAGGTCGCTTGGCGACCGTGACCTCACAAGCGGGACGCGTCATCCCTGAGGAGGCTCTTATGAGTGGCATCACCACTCCTTCCACCACCGTTATCCCCTTCCCCCGCCTGCGCCGCTGGCTGCTGGCCGTACCCCTGTTGCTGCTCGTCGCCTACCTGGTCCTGGCGGACAACGGCGCCGTCTCCCAGACGGGCACGTTCCTGCACGAGCTGATGCACGACGGGCGCCACCTGCTCGGCGTGCCCTGCCACTGAGGACCCGGGCATGGTACGCACCCTGCTGGTCAGGGGCCTCCTCCTGGGCCTGCTGGCCGGGCTGGTCGCGGGCGGGTTCGCCTTCGTCGTCGGCGAACCGCACGTGGACAGCGCCATCGCCCTGGAGGAGGCGGCGGCCCAGGCCGCCCATGGTCACGAAACCCCTGCCACGGAGGCCGATCACGATCACGGGGTGGAGGTCGGCAGGCCGGTGCAGAAGGCCGGGCTGTTCCTCGCCACCGGGCTCTACGGCCTGGCCGTGGGGGGTGTCTTCGCGCTCGTGTTCGCCGGGCTGCGGGGGCGGGTCGGGCCGCGCTCGGACGGGCAACTGGCCCTCGCCGCCGCCGGTACGGCGTTCGTCGCGATCATCCTCGTACCGTTCGTGAAATATCCCGCCAATCCGCCTGCGGTGGGAGACCCTGAGACGATCAACGGCCGTACCTGGCTCTACCTGGTGATGATCCTCGTCGGGCTGGCCGCGACGGCGATCGCGGTGGCGACGGCCCGCCGCGTCTCCGGCGACCCGTGGGCCCGCCGGCTCGCGGCGGCCGCCGGGTTCCTCGTCCCGGTGGTGGCCGCGTGGGTGCTGCTGCCGCCGGTCAACGAAGTGCCCGGGGGCTTCCCCGCCACACTCCTGTGGGAGTTCAGGCTCGCCTCGATCGGCACGCAACTCGTCTTCTGGACGGTGTTCGGCGTGCTGTTCGGCTGGGTGAGCGACAGGGCGGTGCGGCGGCGGGCGCCGGTCGTCCTCGCACCGGTGTGAGCCGGGTGCTGTTCGTCCGGCACGCCACCACGCCGGGGATGCGGGCCGCCCGCTTCCCCGACGACGAGGACGCCGACCCAGCGAGCCTGTCCAGAGCAGCCTCCGTGGCTTCCGCGACAGCCCTGTGGCCGACCTTCGCGGCGGCCCCAGGAGCGGATTCGGGAGCGGCGGCAAGCTCGGGGCCCTCGGGGGCGGCGGTGTGGGTGGCTCCTGTCAGGGCGGCGCGGCAGACCGCCGCCGCCCTGGGGCTGGAGGCCCAGGAAACGCCTGCCCTCCGGGAGGCCGATCCCGGCCGGTGGCGCGGCCTGGCGTACGAGCGCGTGGCGTCGGAGGAGCCGGAGGCGCTGGCACGGTGGCTGGCCGATCCGCACGCCGCCCCGCACGGCGGCGAGAGCCTGACCGCGCTGGCGGCCCGGGTGGCGGGCTGGCTCGACTCGGTACGCGGGCGACCCGCGATCGCCGTCTGCGACACGGGAGCCATCAGGGCGGCGCTCGGCCACGCACTCGGGCTCGGCCCGTCGGACACCTCCCGTTTCGACCTCGCGCCCCTGTCCACCACCGAGCTGACCGTCACGCGGGACGGCTGGCGGGTCGCCCATGTCAACCGGAAGGTCCTGTTTTGACCATCACCTATCCGTTCAGCGCCGTCGTCGGGCTCGATGACCTGAAGCTGGCGCTGGTGCTCAACGCGGTGTCGCCGCGGGTGGGCGGCGTGCTCGTACGCGGGGAGAAGGGCACGGCGAAGTCCACCATCGTACGGGCGCTGGCGGCCCAGCTCCCCGCCGTGGACGTGGTGCCCGGCTGCCGTTTCGCCTGCGAGCCGGCCGCGCCCGACCCCGAGTGCCCCGACGGCCCGCATGAGCCCGGCGTCCCCGGCGTACGCCGCCCGGCCGCGCTCGTGGAGCTGCCGGTCGGCGCCTCGGAGGACCGCCTGGCGGGCTCGCTCGACGTGGAGCGGGCCCTGACGGAAGGGGTGAAGGCGTTCGAGCCGGGCCTGCTGGCCGCCGCGCACCGCGGCGTCCTGTACGTGGACGAGGTGAACCTGCTCCACGACCACCTCGTGGACCTGCTGCTCGACGCCGCCGCGCTGGGCACCTGCTACGTCGAGCGCGAGTCCGTGTCCGTTCGGCACGCCGCCCGTTTCCTGCTGGTGGGCACCATGAACCCGGAGGAGGGTGAGCTGCGCCCGCAACTCCTGGACAGGTTCGGGCTGACGGTCGAGGTCAAGGCGTCGCGCGACCCTGTGGAGCGGGCGGAGGTGGTGCGGCGGCGCCTGGCCTTCGACGCCGACGCGGCGACGTTCGCGGCCGGGTGGGCGGACGAGGAGTCGGCGCTGGCGGGGCGGATCGCCGCCGCCCGGGCCCGGATCCCGGGCGTACGCCTGCCGGACGCCCGGTTGCGGCAGATCGCCACGGTGTGCGCGGCGTTCGAGGTGGACGGGTTGCGGGCGGACCTGGTGACGGCGAACGCCGCCATCGCCCACGCCGCCTGGCAGGGACGGGACACGGTGACCACCGACGACGTGCGCGCCGCCGCCCGGCTGTCGCTGCCGCACCGGCGACGGCGGGACCCGTTCGACGCGCCCGGGCTGGACGAGGAGCTCCTGGAGCAGCTGTTGCGGGACACCTCGGGGGACGACGACGATCCCGATGGGCCGGGAGGCGGTGCGGCTCCCGACGGCTCAGGGACGGACGGGGGTGAGGGTCCGGCGAACACCGGGCCGGACGCGGACGGCGCCCGCCCGGATGGGGATGCCGCCCGGCCGGACGGGGACGGCCCTCAGCCTGGCGACGACAGCGCCCAGCCCGACGGCTACCAGTCCGACGGCCACCAGCCCGACAGGGACGGCTTCCGGTCGGACAGGGACGGCTTCCGGTCGGACAGGGACGTCAGCGGTGGCGGGGCGGAGGAGGCCACGTCGGAAAACGGGCGCGAGCCGGTGTCCGACGGGCAGGCCGGAGACGGTCAGGGTGCTGCCGGGGTGGCGGGGGGCGGGCGGGTGGCCGGGGTGGCGGAGCCGTACCGGGTGCCGTTGCTGGCGGTGCCGGGGGTCGGCGAGGGCGCGGCCGGGCGGCGGTCGCGTTCGCGGACCTCGTACGGACGCGCCACCGGATCCCGGCGCCCCACGGAACGGGTGCGCGACCTGCACGTGACGGCGACGCTGCTGGCCGCCGCGCCGCACCAGGCGGCGCGCGGGCGCGGCGGCCCCGGTCTGGTGCTGCGCGGGGACGACCTGCGCGAGGCGGTGCGGGAGGGCCGGGAGGGCAACCTCGTGCTGTTCCTGGTGGACGCGAGCGGCTCGATGGCCGCCCGCAAGCGGATGACCTCGGTCAAGACTGCGGTGCTCAGCCTGCTGCTCGACGCCTACCAGCGGCGCGACAAGGTCGGCCTGGTCACCTTCCGCGGCACGGACGCGGAGGTGGCGCTGCCCCCGACCTCGTCGGTGGAGGCGGGCGCGGCCAGGCTGCGTTCCCTGCCCACCGGCGGGCGCACTCCGCTGGCGGCGGGGCTGGCCAAGGCCGCCGAGGTGCTGCGGGTGGAACGCCTGCGCGACCCGGCCAGGCGCCCGCTGCTGGTGCTGGTGACCGATGGGCGGGCCACCGCGGGCGGCGACGTGGACCGCGCCGCCGCCCTGCTGGCGGGCACCGCGGGCGTGGTCGTGGACTGCGAGAGCGGGCCGGTGCGGCTCGGCCTGGCCGTCCGGCTGGCCGGTCGGCTGCGTGCCCGGCTCGTCCGGCTCCAGGACCTGGCCGAGCTGGGCTCGGTCGTCCGTGACCACCGGAAGGCGGTCTGACCATGAGGGTGCCGGCCCTCGGGCGGCTCTTTCCGTACGACGACAGGAAGGCGATCTGACCATGCCGCAGGGAAAACCCGCCGTCGTGCCCGACGACGGCCTCACCACCCGGCAGCGGCGTACCAGGCCGCTGCTGATGGTGCACACCGGCCCCGGCAAGGGCAAGTCGACGGCCGCCTTCGGGATGGCGTTGCGGGCCTGGAACCAGGGCTGGCCGGTGGGCGTGTTCCAGTTCGTGAAGTCGGCCAAGTGGCGGGTCGGCGAGGAGCGGGCGCTCAAGCTGCTCGGCGCGACGGGCGAGGGCGGCTCGGTGGCCTGGCACAAGATGGGCGAGGGCTGGTCGTGGATCCAGCGGCCCGGCACCGAGGAGGATCACGCGGCCGACGCCCGCGAGGGGTGGGAGCAGATCAAGCGCGACCTGGCGGCCGAGACGTACCGGTTCTACGTGCTGGACGAGTTCACGTACCCGCTGAAGTGGGGGTGGCTGGACCTGGACGACGTGCTGGCGGCGCTCACGTCCCGGCCGGGGAACCAGCACGTGGTGGTCACCGGCAGGGACGCGCCCGAGCGGCTGGTCGAGGTGGCCGATCTGGTGACGGAGATGGGTAAGGTACGCCATCCCCTGGACGCCGGGCAGAAGGGGCAGAAGGGTATCGAGTGGTGATACCCCGGCTCGTCATCGCGGCGCCGTCGTCGGGCAGCGGCAAGACGACGGTGGCGACCGGCCTGATGGCGGCGCTGCGGGCGCGCGGGCTGGCGGTCTCGCCGCACAAGGTCGGGCCCGACTACATCGACCCCGGCTACCACGCGCTGGCCGCCGGACGCCCGGGGCGCAACCTCGACCCGTGGCTCGTGGGCGAGGAACTCGTCGGCCCGCTGTTCCTGCACGGGGCGGCCGGGTGCGACGTGGCGGTGGTCGAGGGCGTGATGGGCCTGTTCGACGGCAAGGCGGAGACGGATCCCGGGGAGACGGGCTTCGCCTCCACCGCGCACGTCGCCAAGCTGCTGGACGCGCCGGTGGTGCTGGTCGTGGACGCGGCGCGGCAGAGCGCGTCGGTGGCGGCCGTGGTGCACGGGTTCGCCACGTTCGATCCGCGGGTGCGGGTGGGCGGGGTGGTGCTCAACCGGGTGGGTTCCGATCGGCACGAGGAGTTGTGCCGGGCGGCGCTGGCGGCGGCGGGCGTGCCCGTGCTCGGCGCGATCCGCCGCGACGACGCGGTCTCCGTCCCGTCCCGGCATCTGGGGCTGGTGCCCGCCGCCGAGCGGGAGTCCGCGGCGGTGCGGGCCGTGGAGCGGCTCGGCGCCCTGGTGGCGCGCTCCTGCGACCTCGACGGCCTGGTACGCCTGGCCGCCTCCGCCCCGCCGCTCACCGGCCCCGCCTGGGACCCGGCGACAGCCCTCAACTCGGCGACGGCCCTCAAGGAAGTCCCGGGCAGTGCGACGGCCAGGACCGCCGGAGAACGCGCGGGCGGCACGTCGGACGCGGCAGCCGGAGCACGGGCGGGCGGCGCACCCGACATGGCGGCGGGCGGAGCACGGGCGGGCGGTGGTGTGACCGTGGCGGTGGCCGGTGGGGCGGCGTTCACCTTTGGTTACGCCGAGCACGTGGAGCTGCTGCGCGCGGCCGGGGCCGAGATCGCCGTCTTCGACCCGCTGCGTGACGAGCGGCTGCCCGAGCGCGCCGCCGCACTCGTCATCGGCGGCGGCTTCCCCGAGCTGTACGCGGCCGAGCTGGCCGCCAACGAGCCCCTGCGCGAACAGGTGGCCGCCTTCGGCGGTCCGATCGCGGCCGAGTGCGCCGGGCTGCTCTACCTCTGCGAGGAGCTCGACGGGCAGCGCATGTGCGGGCGGGTGCCCGGCCGGGCGCGGATGACGCCCCGGCTCACGCTCGGCTACCGGGACGCGGTCGCGCTCAGGCGTTCCCCGCTGACCAGGGTGGGCGAGCGATTCCACGCGCACGAGTTCCACCGCACCGCCGTGGACCACGCCGACGGGCCCCTGTTCGGCTGGCCGGGCGGCGCCGACGGGTACGGCGACGCCCTGCTCACCGCGTCCTACCTGCATCTGCACTGGGCCGGGAGTCCCGGCCTGGCTCAGCGGCTGGTGTCGTCCTCCAGGTCGCCCTCCGTCTTGAGGTAGACCTCCTGCAGGCCGCGCAGGAGGTCAGGGTCGGGGTGCTCCCACATGCCGCGCTCGGCGGCCTCCAGGAGGCGTTCGGCGATGCCGTGCAGGGCCCACGGATTCGACCGCGCCATGAACTCCTGGTTCTCCGGGTCCAGCACGTACGTCTCGGTGAGCTTGTCGTACATCCAGTCCGCCACCACGCCGGTGGTCGCGTCGTAGCCGAACAGGTAGTCGACGGTGGCGGCCAGCTCGAAGGCGCCCTTGTAGCCGTGCCGCCGCATCGCCGCCAGCCAGCGCGGGTTGACCACGCGGGCGCGGAAGATCCGCGCGGTCTCCTCCGACAGCGTACGGGTGCGGACCGCGTCCGGGCGGGTGCTGTCACCGACGTAGGCGGCCGGGGCCCGGCCGGTGAGCGCGCGGACGGTGGCGATCATGCCGCCGTGGTACTGGAAGTAGTCGTCGGAGTCGGCGATGTCGTGCTCGCGGGTGTCGACGTTCTTGGCGGCCACGGCGATCCTGCGGTAGGCGTCCTCCATCTGCGGGCGGGCGGCGACGCCGTCGAGGTCGCGGCCGTAGGCGAAGCCGCCCCACACCGCGTACACCTCGGCCAGGTCGGCGTCGTCGCGCCAGTTGCGGCTGTCGATCAGCGGGAGCAGGCCCGCCCCGTACGCGCCGGGCGCGGAGCCGAAGATCCGCATCGTGGCCCGGCGGTCGTCCCCGCCGGTCTCGGCGACGTGGGCGCGTACGTAGTTGTCCTCGGCGGGCTCGTCCAGCCCGGCGACCAGCCGTACGGCGTCGTCGAGCAGGCTCACCACGTGCGGGAATGCGTCGCGGAAGAAGCCGCTGATGCGGACCGTCACGTCGATCCTGGGCCGGCCGAGCTCGGCGAGCGGGATCGGCTCCAGGCTGGTGACCCGGCGCGAGGCCTCGTCCCACTCGGGCCGTACGCCGAGCAGGGCCAGCACCTCGGCCACGTCGTCGCCCGCCGTGCGCATCGCGCTGGTGCCCCAGACCGACAGGCCCACCGAACGCGGCCACTCGCCCGTGTCGGCGCGGTAGCGCTCCAGCAGTGACTCCGCCATGGCCTGGCCGGTCTCCCAGGCCAGCCGGCTGGGCACCGCCCTGGGGTCGACGGAGTAGAAGTTGCGGCCGGTCGGCAGCACGTTGACCAGTCCGCGCAGGGGCGACCCGCTCGGCCCGGCCGGCACGTACCCGCCGTCCAGGGCGTGCAGCAGGTGGTCGATTTCGTCGGTGGTGCGGGCCAGCCGGGGGACCATCTCCGTGGCGGCGAAGGCGAGCACCCGCGTGACGAGCTCCACCCGCTCCTCAGCGACCGCCCCGCCACCGACCGGCAGCACGGCAGGGGTGACCTGGGCCGTCCCACTGTCGGCGAGCAGCACGGCGCGGGTGACCTCGGGCGCCCCGCCGTCGGCGAGCAGTACGGCGCGGGTGACCTCGGGCGCCGCCTCCGGTGCCCAGTCGCGCTCCTCCATGGCCGTCACCAGGGCGCGGGCCACGGTCTCCGCCCGGTCGACGTCACCCAGGCCCGCCGTGCCGTCCTCGGCCAGGCCGAGGGCTTCGCGCAGGCCGGGCAGCGTCTCCCGGCCCGACCACATCTGCCGGGCCCGCAACATCGCCAGCACGAGGTCCACCCGGACCTGGCCGACCGGCTCCTGGCCGAGCACGTGCAGGCCGTCGCGGATCTGCGCGTCCTTCACCTCGCACAACCAGCCGTCCACGTGCAGGATGAAGTCGTCGAACTCGCTGTCGTGCGGCCGGTCCGCCAACCCGAGGTCGTGGTCGAGCCGGGCCGCCTGGATCAGCGTCCAGATCTGCGCCCTGATGGCGGGCAGCTTGGCCGGGTCCATGGCGGCGATGGTGGCGTGCTCGTCCAGGAGCTGTTCCAGCCGGGCGATGTCACCGTACGTCTCCGCCCGCGCCATCGGCGGCACCATGTGGTCCACCAGCACCGCGTGCGCCCGCCGCTTGGCCTGCGTGCCCTCTCCCGGGTCGTTGACCAGGAACGGGTAGACCAGCGGCAGGTCACCGATGGCCGCGTCGGTGCCGCACGCCGCCGACATGCCCGCCGACTTGCCCGGCAGCCACTCCAGGTTGCCGTGCTTGCCCACATGCACCATCGCGTGCGCGCCGAACTCGGCCGACAGCCAGCGGTAGGCGGCCAGGTAGTGGTGGCTGGGGGGCAGGTCGGGGTCGTGGTAGATGGCGATCGGGTTCTCGCCGAAACCGCGCGGCGGCTGCACCATCACCACCAGGTTCCCGGCGCGCAGGGCGGCCAGCACGATGTCCCCCTCGTGCACGAACAGCTCGCCGGGCGGCGGCCCCCAGTGCCGTTCCATCGCGGTACGCAGCTCCTGGGGCAGCGTGCGGTACCAGCGTTCGTAGGAGGCGGCGGAGATGCGTACCGGGTTGCCCGCGAGGTGCTCCTCGGTCAGCCAGTCCTGGTCCTGCCCGCCGGCGGCGATCAGCGCGTGGATGAGCGCGTCGCCGTCCTGCTCGGCCACCCCGGGGAAGCCGTCGCCCAGGTCGTAGCCCGCTTCGGCGAGCCGGGCCAGCAGCCGTACGATGCTGGCCGGGGTGTCCAGCCCGACCGCGTTGCCGACCCGGGAGTGCTTGGTCGGGTACGCCGACAGCATCACCACCAGCCGCCGCTCGGCGGGCGGGGTGTGCCGCAGCAGGCCGTGCCGTACGGCGATGCCCGCCACCCGCGCGGCCCGCTCGGCGTCGGCCACGTAGACGGTCAGCCCGTCCTCGTCGATCTCCTTGAACGAGAACGGCACGGTGATGATCCGCCCGTCGAACTCGGGGATCGCCACCTGGGAGGCGGCGTCCAGCGGCGACAGGCCGTCGTCGTTCTCCTCCCATGCCTGCCGCGAGGTGGTCAGGCAGAGTCCCTGCAGGATGGGCACGTCCAGGGAGGCCAGGGCGCCCACGTCCCACGCCTCGTCGTCGCCGCCCGCGCCCGCGGTGGCCGGGCGCGAGCCGCCCGCCGCCAGCACCGTGACCACCAGCGCGTCGGCGGCGCGCAGGGTGTCGAGCAGCTCGGGCTCGGCGGTGCGCAGGGACGAGCAGTAGATGGGCAGCGCCTGCCCGCCCGCGTCCTCGACGGCGGCGCAGAGCGTCTCGACGAACCCGGTGTTGCCCGCCATGTGGTGCGCGCGGTAGTACAGGACGCCGATCACGGGACCGCCGTGCGACCTCGCCGTACGCTCCAGCCGCCCCCAGGCGGGGGCCGGCGCGGGCGGCGCGAACCCGTGCCCGGTCAGCAGGACGGTGTCGGACAGGAACGCGTGCAGCTCGGCCAGGTTGGCGGGCCCGCCGTGGGCGAGGTAGGCGTGGGCCTCCGCGCAGACTCCGGCGCTGACGGTGGACAGCTCCATCAGCTCGGCGTCCGGGGCCTGCTCCCCGCCCAGCACCACCACCGGGCGCGGCCCCGCCAGCAGCGCGTCGAGCCCCTCCTCCCAGGCGCGCCGCCCGCCCAGCAGGCGTACCACGACCAGGTCGACGCCCTCCAGCAGGGCGGGCAGGTCGTCGACGCCGACCCTGGCGGGGTTGCCCGGCCGGTAGGCGGCGCCGCTCGCGCGGGCGCTCAGCAGGTCGGTGTCCGATGTCGAGAGCAGCAGGACGGTACGGCTGTCGCCAGGCACGACACATTCCTCCCTCGGGGTCCTCGCCCCGGTCGCGGGTGACACGACGGCAGGAGTCTCCTGGCTCCCGGATCGGCACTCACCCCGGCCTTCCCACCCGTTTCCGGGCAGTGGCCTGTGGTGGGGTTCGCTCCCCGGTCACAGTGGCGGGACCGCGCCGGTTTCGCACCGGCTTCCTCCCTTTGCCATCGTCTACCGAGGAGCCTACGGCAGGAGCGACCTGCCGCAGAAGTGGCGTTACCATCCTCTTCGTGTCCATAGCAGACATTTCTGGAGCTGACGGTTCGGGAGCCGGCTCTTCCGGGCGTGCGCGTCCCGACGCCTGTCCGGGTGCGCTGCAGGTGCACGAGGCCGCCGACGGCCCGCTGGCCCGGGTCCGCCTGCCCGGGGGCGCGATCTCTCCCGCGCAGCTCCGCGAGCTGGCCGCGTGCGCGGAGGAGCTGGGCGGGGGCGTGATCGAGCTCACTTCCCGGGCCAACGTGCAGGTGCGGGCCCTGCGCTCGCCCGCCGCCTTCGCCGGGCGGATCGCCGCCGCGGGGCTGCTCCCGTCGGCGGCGCACGAACGGGTCCGCAACATCGTCGCCTCGCCGCTGGGCGGACGCGGCCCTGCTGGCCTGCTGGACCCCGCCCCCTTGGTGGCGGCGCTGGACCGGGCGCTGTGCGCGCTGCCCCGCCTGGCGGGGCTGCCGGGACGGTTCCTGTTCGCGGTGGACGACGGAACGGGGGACATGCCGGGGCTCGGAGCCGACGTCACTTTCGTCCCGAGCGCGCCCGAGACGCCGGTGGCCCGTCCGGAGGGGACAGCCGGCGGTCCGGGGGATGGCGGGGCGGTGGGGCGGCTGCTGCTGGCGGGCGCCGATGCCGGGATCGTGGTGCGGGCGGAGGTGGCGGTCCAGGTGATGGTCGCCGCCGCCGCGGCGTTCCTCGACGAGCGGGAGGCCACGCCCGGCGAGCGGGCCGCGTGGCGGATCGAGGAACTGACGGACGGACCCGCCCGAATCACCGCCCGCCTCACCACCGCCGACCCCACCGCCGACCCCACCTCCGGCCCCCCGATCTCCCCCGGGCCCTCGCCGCCTCAGCACGCGGGGCGCATCGGCCAGCGCGACGGTCGCGTGGCGCTGGAGGTGGTGGCACCGCTGGGACGGTTGTCCGCCGCCCAGGCACGCGCACTCGCCACCGTCGCGAGCGGCACAGATGGCGAGTGCGCCGCGCAGGAGCGTGCCGCCGGCCGGGTGAGCGACCCGGCCACCGACGTGCCCGTGCGGTTGACGCCCTGGCGGACGGTCATGTTCCTCGACCTCTCCCCCGAAGCGGCAGGGCGGGCCGAGCGCACGCTGGCGGAAGCCGGGCTGGTGACCGATCCGGCCTCACCCTGGGTCGGCGTGAGCGCCTGCACCGGGCGTCCCGGATGCGCCAAGGCGCGGGCCGACGTACAGCAGGACGCACGGCGGTGGGTGGCGGAGCTGGACGGTCCCGCGCCGGACCCCGTGCACTGGGCCGGCTGCGAACGGCGGTGCGGCCTGCCACGCGGCCGGGTCGTGCAGCTGACCGCCACCGGGGACGGCTACCGCCGGACGACCACCGCCGGCAGAGACGGCGGCCAACACCCGATTGCCACCCAAGAAAGGCTTCAGTGACCGACTACCTCCGCGACGGGGCCGAGATCTACCGGCGCTCGTTCGCGACCATCCGCTCCGAGACGGACCTCACCGGGATGCCTCCCGAGGTGGCCCAGGTGGCGGTGCGGATGATTCACGCCTGCGGCATGACCGACCTCGTCGCCGACCTGGACTGGTCGCCGGGGGTGGTCACCCGGGCCCGCGAGGCGCTGCGCCGGGGCGCGCCCGTGCTGTGCGACGCCATGATGGTCGCCTCCGGCGTGACCAGGCGCAGGCTGCCCGCGGACAACGAGGTGCTGTGCACCCTGGGCGACCCCGAGGTGCCGGCGCTGGCAGAACGGCTCGGCACCACCCGCAGTGCCGCCGCGCTGGAGCTGTGGCGCGACCGCCTGGACGGCGCGGTGGTGGCGATCGGCAACGCGCCCACCGCCCTGTTCCGGCTGCTCGAACTGGTCGCCGAAGGCGCGGGCCGGCCTGCGGCGGTGCTCGGCATCCCGGTGGGCTTCATCGGGGCGGCCGAGTCCAAGCGTGCCCTGGCGGACAGCGATCTTGCGTACCTGGTGGTGCACGGCCGTCGCGGCGGCAGTGCGATGACGGCGGCGGCGGTCAACGCCATCGCGAGCGAGGCGGAGTGATGGCGATGACGGGACGGTTGTACGGGGTCGGTCTCGGCCCAGGCGACCCGGAGCTGGTCACGGTCAAGGCGGCCCGGCTGATCGGCGAGGCGGACGTGATCGCCTACCACGCCGCGCGGCACGGCCGCAGCATCGCCCGCTCGATCGCGCTGCCGTACATGCGGGAGGGGCAGGTCGAGGAGCTGCTGCTGTACCCGCTGACCACGGAGACCACCGACCACCCCGGCGGCTACCAGGGAGCGCTCGACGACTTCTACGCCGACTGCGCGGAACGGCTGGCCGCCCATCTGGACGCGGGCCGGACCGTGGTCGTACTGGCCGAGGGCGACCCGCTGTTCTACGGCTCGTACATGCACATGCACAAGCGGCTCGCCCACCGCTATCCCACCGAGGTGGTCCCCGGCGTGACCTCGGTCAGCGCCGCCTCCGCCGTGCTGGGGCGGCCCCTGGTGGAGCGGGACGAGGTGCTCACCGTGCTGCCGGGCACGCTGCCCGCCGAGGAGCTGGCCGAGCGGCTGCGCGGCACCGACTCGGCCGCGGTGCTCAAGCTCGGCAGGACGTTCACGAAGGTACGGGACGCGCTCGCCGAGGCCGGACGGCTGGAGGACGCCTGGTACGTCGAGCGGGCCACGATGAACGCCGAGCGGATGCAGCCGCTCAAGGACGTGGACCCGGACGGCGTGCCGTACTTCTCGCTGGCCCTGCTCGCCAGCCCGGCCGAGCGCACGTTCGTGCCCGATCCCCAGCCCCGGGCCGGCGGTGGGGAGGTCGTGGTGGTGGGGCTGGGCCCGGCCGGGCGGCCGTGGCTCACGCCGGAGGCGCAGGAGGCGCTGTCGGCGGCCACCGACCTGGTCGGGTACGGCCCGTACGTGGACCGGGTGGCGCCCAACCCGCGCCAGCGCCGCCACCGTACCGACAACCGGGTGGAGGCCGAGCGCGCCAGGCACGCGCTGGAGCTGGCCCGCGAGGGGGCGCGGGTGGCGGTGGTGTCGTCCGGGGATCCGGGGGTGTTCGCCATGGCCAGCGCCGTGCTGGAGGTGGCGGCCGACTTCCCCGGCGTGCCGGTGCGGATCGTTCCCGGGCTGACCGCGGCGCAGGCGGTGGCCAGCCGGGTCGGCGCGCCGCTGGGCCACGACTACTGCGTGTTGTCGCTGTCGGACCTGCTCAAGCCGTGGGAGGTGGTGGCCGATCGGCTGGCCGCCGCGGCTCGGGCTGACCTGGTCTTGGCGCTGTACAACCCGGCCTCGCGCAGCCGTACCTGGCAGCTCGCCGCCGCCCGTGACGTGCTGCTGGAACACCGCGACCCGGCCACCCCGGTGGTGGTCGGCCGCGACGTCGGCGGGCCGGAGGAGAGCGTCACCGTCACCACGCTCGGCGAGCTCGACCCCGCCGGGGTGGACATGCGCTGCCTGCTGATCGTCGGTTCCTCCACCACCCGGGTCACCGACCGCGGCGTCGTCTACACCCCGCGCCGCTACCCGTGAACCCAGTCCACCGCCGCTGCCACGGTGTCCGCCAGCCGCACGCCGGCGGGCAGCGGCGGCCGGTTCACCATGATCACCGGTAGTCCGAGCTGACGGGCGGCGGCCAGCTTGGCCGTGGTCATCGGGCCGCCGCTGTCCTTGGTGACCAGCACGTCCAGGCGGTGCTCGCGGATGAGGGCCCGCTCGCCCTCGACGGTGTACGGCCCGCGGTCCAGCAGGACGTGCACGTTCGGGGGCACGGGCGGCTCGGGCGGGTCCACGGACCTGGCCAGCAACCACACCCCGGGCACCGAGGCGAACAGCGCCAGGCTCCTGCGCCCCGTGGTGAGGAACACCCGTGCCCGCCCCTCGTCCCGGGGGGTGGGCCGCCGCCAGTCGCCCGTCGCCAGCAGGTCGGCGGCGGCCGGCAACGAGCCGACCCGCGACCAGGCGTCTCCGGGCTCCTCGGTCCACCCGGGGCGGCGCAGGACCAGCAGCGGCACCCCCGTCGCCGAGGAGGCCGCGGCCGCCGAGGCCGTCATCCGCTCCGCGAACGGGTGCGTGGCGTCGACCAGCACGTCGATGCGCTCCTCGGCCAGGAAGGCGGCCAGCCCCGCGGCCCCGCCGAACCCGCCCTCCCGCACCTCACCGGCCGGCAGCCGCGGGTTCGTGACCCGCCCGGCCAGCGAGGACACCACCCACAACCCCGGATCGGCCGCCAACTCCCCGGCCAGCCCCCGCGCCTCGGCGGTGCCCCCCAGAATCAGCACCCGCCGCATCGCCCCACCCCGCCCGCGCCGCCCCAACCCAACGCCCGCCTCATGCCGCCACCCGAAACCAGGACCCGCCTCATGCCGCCGCCCCAACCCAACGCCCGCCTCATACCGCCACCCGAAACCAGGGCCCGCCTCGTGAGGGCACCCGCAGCGGCGGCATCCGGCGTCAGGACCCGTCGCATGCCCGTTCCCTGGCCGCGCTGTAGAGGTGGCTGTCGGGGAACTCCGTCGCCGACAGCACCCGCCCGACGACGATCACCGCCGTCCGCCGGATCCCGGCCGCGTGGACCTGGTCGGCGATGCCGGCGAGCGTGCCGCGCAGGATCACCTCGTCGGCCCGGCTGGCCCGTGCCACCACCGCGACCGGACAGTCGGGCCCGTAGGAGGGCAGCAACTCGGCGACCACCGCGTCGATCCGCTGTACGGCCAGGTGCAGCACCATCGTGGCGCGCCCGGCGCCGAGGGTGGTCAGGTCCTCGCCCGGCGGCATCGGGGTGGCCCGGGCGGAGGTGCGGGTCAGGATGACCGTCTGCCCCACGCCGGGCACGGTCAGCTCCCGTCCCAGCGCGGCCGCCGCCGCCGCGAACGCGGGAACGCCCGGCACCACCTCGTACGGCACGCCGAGCCCGTCCAGCCGCCGCATCTGCTCGGCCACCGCGCTGAACACCGACGGGTCCCCCGAGTGCAGCCGCGCCACGTCGTGCCCCGCACGGTGGGCGGCGGCCAGCTCGGCCACGATCTCGTCGAGGGTCAGGTCGGCGGTGTCCACCAGCCGGGCCCCGGCCGGGCAGGCGTCCAGGAGCTCGCGCGGGACCAGCGACCCCGCGTACAGGCACACCGGCGACGACTCCAGCCGCCGCAGCCCGCGCAGCGTGATCAGGTCGGCGGCGCCGGGTCCGGCCCCGATGAAGTACACGGTCAAGGTAGGTCCTTCCTGGTGACCGACCACACGGTCACCGGCATCGCCGCCCGCCATCCGGTGAACCCGCCCACGGGCGAGGCCCGCTGCACCGCCAGCCGTACGAGGTCGCCGCCGAGCCTGCCGTACCACTGCCCGACGACGCCCTCCGACTCCAGGGTGACGGCGTTGACCACGAGCCGCCCGCCGGGCCGCAGCGCCGACCAGCACCGTTCCAGCAGGCCTGGCACGGTCGCACCGCCGCCGACGAACACCGCGTCCGGCGCGGGCAGCCCGTCCAGCGCCGCCGGTGCCCGGCCCTCGACGACCCGCAGCGACGGCACCCCGAGCGCGGCGGCGTTGCGGCGGATGGCCGCGGCCCGGTCGGGCCTGCTCTCGACGGCCACGGCCGCGCACGACGGGTGGCTGCGCATCCACTCGACGGCGATGCTGCCCGCCCCCGCGCCCACGTCCCACAGCAGTTCGCCGGGCAGCGGGGCCAGCCGCGACAGGCTGACCGCGCGGACCTCCCGCTTGGTGAGCTGCCCGTCGTGCTCGAACGCCGTGTCCGGCAGGCCGGGCACCCTGGCCAGGGGCTCGGTGCCTGGGGCGGGGCGGCATTCTACGGCGATCACGTTCAGGCCGGAGTCCGCGGTTCCCGTCCAGGTCTCCGCGCTGCCCCGCTGCTCGGACTCCGACGGCGCGCCCAGGTCGGACAGGACGGTCATCGGGCTCGGCCCGTACCCGTGCCCGGCCAGTAACGCGGCTACCAGCGCCGGGGCGTCGCGGTCCGCGCCGAGCACGAGGAGGCGGCGGCCGGGCAGGGCGGCGGCGTTCAGGGCCGCGGGCGGGCGGCCGACCAGGCTGATCACGTCCACCTGCTCGACCGGCCAGCCGAGCCGGGCGCACGCCAGCGACAACGACGACACGTGCGGCAGCACCCTGACGCGCGCCGCGCCCAGCAGCCGCACCAGCGTGGCGCCGATGCCGTGGAACATCGGGTCGCCGCTGGCCAGTACGCACACCTCCCGACCGGCGTGGGACTCGACGAGTCCCGGCAGCGCGGGCAGCAGCGGCGACGGCCAGGCCACGCGCTCCGCGGCGGCCGCGGACGCGGGCACGAGGCCCAGTTGCCTGGGGCCGCCCATGAGCACCTCGGCCGCCTCCAGCGCCCGCCTGGCCTCGGCGGACAGGCCGGTCCAGCCGTCCGCGCCGATGCCGACGACGGTGATCACACGTTACCCAGCACGCGGGTTACGAGGATCTCCAGCACCACCCGCGACGGGTTGGGCCGGGGCGGCTTGTAGCGGGCGGCGTAGCGGTGCTCGGCGTCGGCCACCTGCTCGGGCTCGGCCCGCAGCACGGCCCGGCCCTCCAGCGTTGACCACCGGCGGCCGTCCACCTGGCAGAGCGCGACCTGCGCGCCCGACGGGCCGATGAGCCGCGCCTTGTACGAGGTCCCCGAGGTGATCACCCGCGCGATGCCGCTGGCCAGGTCCAGGGTCGCCCCCACCGGAACGACGTGCGGCGGGCCGCCGGGACGTGCGGTCGAGAGCGTACACAGGTGACGCTCCTGCCAGAAGGCGGCGAATGCTTCGCCCTGCTCGACCAGGTTCACGGTCCTCCTCGGGGTGATTTGCGAGCGATATCGTATATCTCCCGCTCTGGCACACTCTTACGGGTGAAACGGCTACTCGTCATCGGCATCGGCGCGGGGGATCCCGACCATCTCACCTTGCAGGCGGTCAAGGCCATCGCCGCCGCCGACGTGTTCTTCATCGTCGACAAGGGCGAGGTCAAACAGGATCTGGTCCAGCTCAGGCTCGACCTGATCGCCGAGCACGGGCGCGAGCCGTACCGGATCGCCGAGGCGCGCGACCCCGAGCGCGACCGGACCACGCCCGCCTACGCCGCCGCCGTCGACGACTGGCGCTCGCGCCGCGCGCTCGCGTGCGAGACGCTCATCCGCGAGGAGCTGGGCGACGGCCAGACGGGCGCGTTCCTGGTCTGGGGCGACCCGGGGGTGTACGACAGCACGCTCGCCATCGTCGAGGAGATCCTGCGGCGCGGGAACGTCACCTTCGACTACGAGGTCGTCCCCGGCATCAGCAGTGTGGCCGCGCTCACCGCCCGCCACCGCACCAGCCTCACCCAGGTCGGGCGGCCCGTGCACCTCACCACCGGCCGCCGCCTGGCCGAGCGGGGCGCCACCGCCGACGACATGGTGGTCATGCTGGACGCGCACTGCTCGTTCGCCGGCTTCGACGACTTCCACATCCACTGGGGCGCCTACCTGGGCACCCCGGACGAGATCCTGGTGTCCGGGCCGGTGGCCGAGGTCGGCGACCGCATCCGCGAACTGCGCGCCGAGGCCCGCGCCCGCAAGGGCTGGATCATGGACACGTACCTGCTGCGCCGCACACCACCCGCCGATCGCTGAGACCGCGCACGTGGGCGACTTGCCCGAGCCGCTCGCCCAGGTGTGCGGGCACGTCAGGGTGTCGGTGCGGGCTCCTACCATACGGCCATGACCACGCACGGATTCACGCTCACCGCCGACGGCCCGTTCGACTTCGGGGCCTCGTTGCGCTTCGTCGAGGACTGGCCCGCCACCAGCGCGCTGCCGTCCGACGGGCGGGCGCTGCGCTTCGCCTACTGCGCGGAGTCCGACTGGCGGCCGATCGGCGTGACCGTGACGGGCGCGCCGGGCGGGGTCTCGGTGGCCACGACGCGGGCCGCCGGGCCGGGCATCCGGGGCGAGGTGGCGCGCATCCTCTCCCTCGACGTGGACGGCGCCGGCTTCGCCAAGCTCGGCGCGGCCGACCCGGTCCTCGGCGACCTGCAGCGGCTCCGTCCCGGCCTGCGGCCGGTGTGCTTCTGGAGCCCGTGGGAGGCGGCCTGCTGGGCGGTGATCGTGCAGCGCTCCTCGATGCTCATCGCCTCCCGGATCAAGCAGCGCATCGCGGCGCGGTTCGGGGCGGAGGTGGATGTGGACGGGCAGACGTACGCGGCCTTCCCGCCGCCCGTGACCCTGGTGGACGCGGGCGGGCTCGGCCTGCCCGCGCAGAAGGAGGAGTGGGTGCGCGGGCTGGCCCGGGCGGCGCTGGACGGCGTGCTCACCACCGAGCACCTGCGCTCGCTCGCCCCGGAGGAGGCCCTGGCCGAGCTGCGGGCCCTGCCCGGGGTGGGGCCGTTCTCCGCGGGTCTCATCCTGATCCGGGGCGCGGGGGCGCCGGACGCGTTCCCGGGCGACGAGCCGCGGCTGTTCGCGATCCTGCGCGAGGCGTACGGGCTGCCGGAGGACGCGCCCCCGGCCGCCTACCGGAGGCTGGCCGAGACCTGGCGGCCCTACCGGTCCTGGGCCTCCTTCCTGTTCCGGGCCACCTCCTACGGTGTCATGGACGATCGGGACGGGACACCGGCCGGTGCCGGCGGCTGACCCGGGGCGTTCATCGGCAGCGGCATCGAGGCGCTGCCGGGTGCGCCCGCACGTTCTCGTGGTGGACCTGAGCTGGTCATTTCTCGGAAAGGCGGCGACCGAGCAAGACGCCCGGAGGACGGTGCCGCGTTAGCGTCGGCGGCATGGAGATCGACGTGGTGCTGCCCTGCCTGAACGAGGCGGCGGCCCTGCCGTGGGTGCTGGGACGCATGCCGGACGGCTTCCGCCCGATCGTGGTCGACAACGGCTCCGTCGACGGCTCCGCGGAGGTCGCGGCCGGGCTGGGCGCGAAGGTGGTGAGCGAGGTCCGGCCCGGGTTCGGCGCCGCCTGCCACGCCGGGCTGGTGGCCGCCACCTCGGACGTCGTGTGCTTCATGGACGCTGACGCGTCCCTGGACCCGGCGCAGGCGCCCCGCGTGTGCGGGCCCGTCCTGGCGGGCGAGGCCGACCTGGTGCTCGGCCGCCGTGTGCCACGGCCGGGGTCGTGGCCGGCGCACGCCCGGGTGGCCAACGCCGTACTGGCCGGGCGGCTGCGCCGGCGTACCGGTGCGCCGCTGCGCGATCTGGGGCCGATGCGGGCGTGCGGGCGGCTCGCGCTGCTGGAGCTGAGGCTCGCCGACCGGCGCTTCGGCTACCCGCTGGAGATGGTCCTGCGCGCCGCGGCGGCGGGCTGGCGCATCCATGAGACCGAGGTGGACTACCTGCCGCGCCAGGGCAGGTCGAAGGTGACCGGCACGGTACGCGGCACGCTGCGGGCGATCGGCGACATGCGCCGCGTCATGGCCGCCCGCGAACCTCTCCGCCGACCCGGCCCGTGAGCCCACTCCCGACGTGGGCCTGCCCAGAGGCCCCGGCACCCGACCCAGGACGGATCCCACTGACGCCATGACGAAAGTACTGGTGACCGGCTCGGCCGGATTCATCGGAAGCCACGTGACCGCCGCGCTGGAGGCGCACGGCCACGAGGTGACCAAACTCGACCTGCGCCACGGCGCCGACGTACGCGACGCCGCGCTCCTCGGCCGGCTGTTGCCGGGCACCGGCGCGGTCGTTCACCAGGCGGCCAAGGTCGGGCTCGGCGTGAACGTGGCCGACCTGCCCGACTACGCCTCGGTCAACGTGTACGGCACAGCCGTGCTGCTGGCCGCGATGGCGGCCCACGGCGTGGGGCGGCTGGTGCTGGCCTCCTCGATGGTGGTCTACGGCGAGGGCGCCTACGACTGCGCCCGGCACGGCCGGGTACGTCCCGGTGCTCGCTCCCCCGCGGACCTTGCCCGCGGGTCCTTCGAGCCCTGTTGTCCCCGGTGCGGGAGCAGCCTGGTCTTCGCCACCATCGGCGAGGACGCGCCGCTGGACCCGCGCAACGCCTACGCCACCACCAAGCTGGCCCAGGAGCACCTGGCCGCCAACTGGGCGCGCGAGACCGGCGGCACGGCCGTCGCCCTGCGCTACCACAACGTGTACGGGCCCCGGATGCCACGCGACACCCCGTACTCGGGCGTCGCGGCGATCTTCCGGTCGGCCCTGGAGGCGGGCCGGGCGCCGCGCGTGTTCGAGGACGGCGGGCAGATGCGCGACTTCGTGCACGTACGTGACGTCGCCGAGGCGAACGTGGCCGCCCTCACCGGCGGCGAGCCGGGCACCCTGACCGCCTACAACGTCGCCAGCGGGGAGCCGCACTCCGTGGGCGAGCTGGCAGCGGCGCTGGCCGCCGAGCGGGGCGGCCCGGAACCGGTCACCACCGGAGAGCACCGGCTCGGCGACGTCCGCCACATCGTGGCCGCCCCGCACCGGGCCACCGCCGAGCTCGGCTTCCGCGCCCGAATCGGCTTCGCCGAGGGCATGAAGGAGTTCGCCACCGCCCCACTGGCCTAACCCCGAACCCAGCCACCCCAACACCGCGCCCAAGCACCACCGGCCTGACCGCGACACCGCAGTCCGTCCCTGCGCACCCGCCTGGTGCCCTTCGCGGCCTTCGAGGAGGAGCTGGGGTTCCAGCTTCCCGGGATGGGTGCCCGCGACGCTGCCGCGCACGCCGCCGGTCGCCGGAACAGTGCCACCGGCCCGTCGGCCGGCCGGATGAACCCTGTGTGCCCCCAGAGGCTCAGGAGGCCCCAGAGGACGTTTGCCCACGCCGATTGCCCGTTTCGGCTACTTCACCGCCACCTCTCTAGTTTCGTCAGGTGCATTGTCACCACCTGATCCCCACGCACCCCTTTGGCACGGCAATTCCGGTAACAAACATTTCCCGAAATAACCGGTCTATCGTATTGTCAATAACTGGAATTGTTGGAACATATGGTCTGAGTCATCGAGTGAGGTCCGAAGATCGCTTACCGCGGGACGGTGGGCGGCGAGGGAAAGGGGCAACGCTCATGCACCAGCGGGCTGTCCGAAACCTGGCCAAGCTCAACACCACGGAAGCCAGGATCACGCGGATATTCGACGCCGCGGCGGGCGGGAAGAACAACTTCCTCGCCGACCAGGACATGGTGCGCCATTTCGATCAAGTGTCTCCCGCCCTGACGACCGCCGCCCGTGCGGTGCTGCAATTCATGAGCCGGGTTATACACCACCTTGCCGCCAACGAGGGTATCGAGCAATTCATGATCGTGGGCAGCGGCATTCCCAGCGGTCTCGCGGCCGGACAGCGGTTACACGACGTGGCACGCCAGGCCTCGGCCAGCCCGGCGCTGCGGGTGGCGTACGTGGAGAGCAACCCCATGGTGGTCACCATGGCGCAGGCCACCATCGAACCCTTCACCGACCTGGTCCGGGTGATCGACGGTGACATACGCGAGATCGACGAGATGCTCCGCGACCCGGTCGTCCAGACGTTCCTCGACTGGACCGAGCCGGTGGCCATCCTGCTGATGTCGACGCACAGCCTCGACGACGACGAGTACGCCCACTACGTCATCAAGCGGCTGCGCCACACGGCGCCGAGGGGCAGCTTCCTCGCCCTGCTGCACACCACGTTCGACGGCGTCCCGACGGAGTTGCTGCCCGCCATCCGTGACATGCTCGCCATGACGCTGCCCCACCTCGCGATCCGCACCCGGGAGGAGGTCGAGGCCCTGCTGGCAGACCTCGACCTGCTGGCGCCCGGGCTGGTGTGGGTCCCGGAGTGGCATCCCGACGAGCGCGACCTCGCCTGCGGCGACGAGCCCAGCTCCTCCGGCAACTACGGCGCCGTGGCCCGCATCCCCTGAGCCGCCACGCGGTAGATCGCCGAGGGCCTAGACCAGCGCGGGCGACGGGGACCAGAGGTCGTCGATCGCCCGCTCGGCGGCCGCGAGGCTCTCGTTGGCCAGCGGGATCAGGTCGGCCATCTCCGGCCGCGACTTGGCCAGCGTGAGCTCGGCCGTGATGAAGCGCGGCTCCAGGCCCACCGGGGACAAGCCGTGCGGCAGCCACGGCTCGGCGTGGTCCCAGCTCTCGCGGGGCGTGCCGGGGGCGTAGCCGCCGCCCCGGCTGGCCAGCACGATGAACTCGCGCCCGCCGAGCAGCCCCTCCCGCGTCTCGGGGTCGAATGCGATGCCGGGGGCGATGATGTGGTCGACCCAGGCCTTGACGCTGCTGGGAGCTCCGTAGTTGTAGAGCGGGAGCCCGAACACGATCGTGTCCGCCGCACGCACCTCCTCGACCAACCGCTCGGTGAGCGCCCACGACTCGGCCTGGGTCGCCGAGCGCTGCTCGGGCGGCATCAGCCGCGCCAGGCCGGCCGCCGCGTCAAGGTGCGGCACGGGGTCGGCACCCAGATCCCGGTACGTCACCGTGCCGCCGGGATGCGCGGCCCGCCAGACGGCGGCGGCCCTGGCACTGAGCCGGCGGCTGGTGGAGTTGTCGCCCTGGATGCTCGAGTCGATGTGAAGCAGGTGGGGCATCTCTCTACCCTTCGCTAATCGTTTGTGTAGCGCCAATCATTGGCGCTGGAGCACAAAACGTCAACTCGGCTAGACTTTTTCCCGTGTCCTCCCTGCCTGTGGTCAACCAGCCGCTCCATGGGTCAGGCGCGCTGCTGGACCACCTCTCGCGGCGCATCCGCATGCGGGCCGAGTCCGTGCTGGCACCCCTCGGCCTGCGGCCGCGCCATCTCATCGCCCTGACGGTGCTGCGCGAACATGGCGGCATCACGCAGCAGGCGCTCGCCGCCACGCTGGAGATGGACGGGACCAACGTCGTCGGGCTGCTCAACGACCTGGAGACCGAGAAACTGATCGAGCGCCGGCGCTCCCCCGAGGACCGCCGCCGCCACATCGTCGAGCTCACCGACGCCGGGCTGCGGCGGCTGGCCAAGGCCGAGTTCGAGCTGGCGGCCGTGGAGGACGAGGTGCTCGGCGCGCTCGACGAGGATCAGCGCGAGCAGCTCTACCACCTGCTCCAGCGGGCGACCTCGGGCACCGACGTGTGCCGCGCCGCCGCTGCCGCCGCCGAGTCAGAGGAGCCGGCATCCGCCGACGAGTGCTGACCAGGAGGCGGGGCGCACGTCATCCCTGTCGCAACGACCGTTCCAGCCGCCGGGACAGGGACGTGAGCGGCAGGCAGATGACGAAGTACACAACGAGGACCGCGCCGAGGATCGGCACCGCGTGGGTGACCCCGCTGGAGAGCGTGAGCCGTTCGATCGAGCGCTGCGCGGCCTGCAGCAGGTCCAGCACGCCGATGACGGCGGCGAGCGAGGTCTGCTGCGTGAGGTTGACGACCAGCCCGACGAGCGGTGGCAGCGCCCGCCGCACCGCCTGCGGGAAGACCACGTGGCGCATGCGCCCGTGCCACGGGAAGCCCAGCGCCGCGGCGGCGTCCGCCTGGCCGTGCGGCACGGACTGCACGGCCCCCCGCACCACCTCCGCGACGTTGGAGCTGCCCCACAGGCACAGCCCGATCGCGGCCGCGACGAACGTGTCGAACCGCAGGCCGACGACCGGCAGCACGAAGAAGATGAAGAAGAGCGTGACGATGATCGGCAGGCCCCGCCAGATCTCGACGTAACAGCGTACGGCCAGGCGCGTGGCCCGGCTGGGCAGGACGAGCAGCGCGCCCAGTACGGTGCCCAGCACCACACTCACGACGATGCTCACGGCCGCGAGCGCGAGCGTCGTCAGCAGCCCTCCGGCCAAATAGCCGGCCACCGGCGCCACCCAGGACGGCATCAGTGCCCCCCTGGGATCGCGAAGCGCCGTTCGACCAGCCCGGCCGCGAGGGAGAGGAGCCAGACCAGCGCCAGGTAGACCACCCCGATGGCGATGAACACCTCGAAGGCGCGGAACGTCACGGAGACGAGATCGACGGCGGCGTCGGTCAGCTCCGGATAACCGATGGCGATCATGAAGGACGAGTTCTTGAAGACGGAGATGAGGGTGTTGGTCACCGAGGGCAGCGCCGTTCTGGTGCCCAGTGGCAGGACGACCCGGCGGAAGGCGGCGAGCCGGGAGAACCCGAGGGCCCGGCACGCCTCCACGTACGTCGGATCGACGGCCTCGTAGCCTGCCCGGAGGTTCTCCGCGTTGTAGGCGCCGCCCCACAGCAGGAGCGAGAGCCAGCCGACGGTGAACGCGCCGAGCTCGATCCCGATCTCGGGCAGGGCGAAGTACAGGAAGAAGATCTGGACCAGCAGCGGCGTGTTCCTGAACACCGCCACGTAGGCCCGGATCAGCTGCCGGACGACCGGGACCCGCAGCGCGCTCAGCGCGCCGAGGAGCACGCCGGCGGCGAGCGCGCCCGCGGTGCCGATGGCGCTGATCCCGAGCGTACGGGCCAGGCCCTGGCCGAGCGGACCGAGGTTGGACAGGAGGAACGCGGGGTCGAAGGGAACGGTCATCGCGGGTACGAGGTCCGTTCCGCCCGGTCGCACGACGTCAGCACTGGATGATCTCCCCGGCCGGGTATTCGAGGCTGTCGCCGGGCCGCGGCACGAACTGCTCGAACTGCTGCTGCACGCCCTTGTCGGTGACCGTCCGCTGGAACGCCGTCCAGAAGGAGTCCTCCGCCCGCATCTTCTCGATGGCGGCGTTCACCCAGGCGAGCATGGCCGCGTCGGACTTGCGGACGCCCATCCCCCAGGGGCTGCCGGCCTTCTGCTCGCCCACGACCTTCACGCCGGGGTTCTTCGAGGCCAGCTCGGCGAGGAGCGTGTCGTCCTGGGCGAAGGCCACCGCGCGGTTGCTCCGCATCGCCGAGTACGCCTCGCTCGTCTGTCCGAAGGTCACCTGCTTGGCGCTCTTCACGCACTGGGCCAGCCAGATGCTGGCCGTGGAGCCGGTCGTGGTGGTCACCGGCTTGCCCTCCAGGTCGGCGAACGAGGTGATCGGCGAGTCCTTGGGCACCAGGAGCTTCACGCCGCTGTTGAAGTACGGGGTGGAGAAGTCGACGCTCTCGGCCCGCTCCGGCGTGTAGTTCATCGTCGCGATGATGAGGTCGATGCGCTTGGTGGTCAGGTAGGGGACCCGGTTGGCCCCGGTCACGCAAGTGAGCGTCGCGGAGCCGGGGGTGCCGAAGGCGTACTCGCCGAGCCGTCGCGCGATCTCGACCTCGAACCCGGCCTCCGCTCCGCTCTCGTCGATGAAGCCGAACGGCGGGTAGTCGCACTTCACGCCGACGGCGAGCCGCCCCTTGGCCCGCACGTCGGCCGGTAGCGGGGCGCCGACGTCGACCGGCTTGCCCGAGCCGGCGCCCTGGGTCCCGGCGGTCTCTCCGGTGGCGGAACCGCAGCCGGCCACGGCCATCACGAGGACGGCCAGCAGGCCGGCGACTTTCGTTGTCACAACGTACTCCTCTCGCCCGCGCGCGGCGGGCACCCGGACGTCCGGGTCATCTCAGAACCTTGTGGAGGAACTGGCGGGTGCGCGGATGCCGCGGGTCGTCCAGCACGTCGGCCGGACGGCCCTGTTCGGCGATCACCCCGCCGTCGACGAAGACCAGGCGGTCGCCGAGCTCACGGGCGAAGCCCATCTCGTGCGTGACGCAGAGCATGGTCATGCCCGAACGCGCGAGGTCGCGCATGACATCCAGCACCTCGCTCACCAGCTCGGGGTCGAGCGCGGAGGTGACCTCGTCGAACAGCATGACGTGCGGACTCATCATCAGCGCCCGCGCTATCGCGACGCGCTGCTGCTGGCCGCCGGACAGGCGTCGCGGGTGGGCGTCCACCTTGTCGGCCAGCCCGACCCGCGACAGCAGGTCGTTCGCCTGTCGTTCGGCCTCGCGCCGGTCGAGCCCGAGCAGCCTGCGCGGCGCGAGGGTGAGGTTGTCCAGCACCGTCAGGTGCGGGAACAGGTTGAACTGCTGGAACACCATGCCGATGCGGCGCCGGATCAGGTTGAGGTCCACTCCCGGCCCCGTGAGGTCCTCCCCTTCCAGGAAAACCTGTCCGGCGGTGACGGGTTCCAGCAGGTTGACGCATCTCAGCAGCGTGCTCTTGCCGCCGCCGGACGGACCGATGATGACGACGACCTCACCGCGCCGCACGGCGAGGTCGACTCCCTTGAGAATCTCCAGCTCGCCGAAGGATTTCCGGACGCCGCGCAGCTCGATGACGGTGTCCTGGTCCGCGGCCGGCGGTTCGGTCATGGGCGTACTCCCTGAGATCACTGGGGGAACGGGGTCCGCCCGGCGGACCCCGGAGGGTCAGCCGCCGAGCCGCGCGAACTGGTCGGCGTCGAGCCGCCGCGACGGCCCGTAGTACAGGGAGTTGAACACCATCTTCTGCTCGGCGCGGTTCCAGGTGCGGTACCCGGCCTCGCTGCCGAACGTCACGACGTAGCCCTTCCCGACCTGGAACGCGACGCTGTTGGCCGCGCCGTCGAGGTGCTCGCCGCCGATGAGCCAGCCGCTCCGCAGCTGATCTCCGCTGTCGGGGTACTTGCCGACGACCTTGGCGTCGTACTTTTCCTGGTCGGTGATCCGGTAGGCCTGGTTGCTCTCGAACCAGACCGGGTTGTCGGCGGTCATGCCCCAGCCCACCGGATCGTCGGCGTCGATCTGCTGGGCGAGCAGGGAGCCCGGCGAGTAGAAGACCTCGTCGTCGGTCGGCAGGACCGGCTCGATGGGCAGGTCGAGCAGGCTCTGCGCGGTGCCCGTCGCACTGCCGTAGGCGACGAGCGTGCCGCCGTCCTCGACGAAGTCGCGCAGCTGCCGCCAGCCTGCCTCGCCCACCCCGTGCGCCCAGCTCCACTCGGCGGGGTACGCGTCCGCGTTCAGGCCGTTGACGATCTTGCTCTTCGAGACGCCGTCGGGCAGCACGATGGCGTCGTACTTGTCGCTCAGCTTGCCTTCGTAGTCCTGTGCGGTGACGACCTGGTAGTTCACGCGGTACTGGTCGAACATCCACATCAGCCAGCCCGACGGGATGTTGTTGGCCGGCTTGTAGAGCCCGATCCGGGTGCCCGGCTTGAGCTGGACGCCGGCGACGCCGGGAACCTGGGAGACGGTCGAGACCGGGATCCCGGTGCTCGCCGACCGGGCCTGCAGGACCTTGCGGGCCTGGTCGGTGGGCGGGATGAGGAACGTCCCCGCCGGGTAGTCCCGTCCGCCGTCGGTGAACTCCTGTGCCGCGCGGAACGTCGGGACGCCCTGCCGCTGCAAGTCGGACACGAACTGGTAGACACCGTACGACTCCGGGCCGACGGCGTAGGCGCCACCAGGGGCCGGGGCCGCGGGGAACGTCACCGGCGCGGGCGCGATCTGCCGCAGCAATGTGGTGTCGGCCTGGAACGGGTCCTTGACCAGGTCCGCGGTGAACCCCAGCAGCAGCGGCAGGGTCTGCGCGGTCACGTCGTACGGCTCCTGCGGCGGCCCGCCCGGGTACTCGGCCAGTTGCGGGTAGTGCTGCACCTCCAGCAGGGTCTTGGCGAAACCGCCGTACGGCTGCGCCAGCTGGATCACGTAGGAGCCTGCGGGATAGTCCTTGCCGCCCGCCGTGAACGGCTTGCTCGCCTGGCGGATCTCGACCGCCCCCGTGTGCAGGATGTCGAGGGCGTCGCGCACGGCCTGCGGGTCACGCTGGTTCGCCGGGATGACGTACGCGTACGGGCTGGTCCTGGTGACCGCCCGCCGGCCGACCAGGTAGAAGTTGTACAGCCAGGTGGAGGGATCGCTGGCCACCGTCTGGACGCCGGTGTAGAAGGTGTTGGAGGTGTAGTCCAGGATCTGGCGCAACGTCCACGTCGTCTGGTCGTAGGGCTCGATGAAGTTGGTGTCGGCCTGCTGGTCGCCGATCGGGGTCGGCCTGGTGTAGGGGTAGGCCAGGTTCGAGACGCTGGCGGCCTCCGTCAGGATGCGGACCGCGCCGTGATAGACCTGATACTGCCGCGACGGGGACCAGTAGTCGTAGGTCGTGCCCCACTGGCCGCCCTTGAGCCCGGCGGCCGTCATGCCGCGCTGCATGGCCATGCCCAGGGCGTTCGTCTGCTGGACCGTGATCGGGTCGATGTTCGGATCGGACGGCGACAGGAACGGCGGCGTGAACATCCGCGGCGCCCCGGTGCCCGCCTGGTGCGCGTCCTGGAACACCTGAGGGTGATACTTGTTCTGGATCGAGACCATCAGCCGGCTCTCGACCTGGGTGAACATGAACCAGTCGCGGTTGTCGTCGTGGCCGGTGTACTTCTGGTACAGGTCGGGATAGGTGCGGTTGTAGTTCGTCCCGGCCGTGGCCTTGAAATAGTCGTTGACCAGGCGGAGCCCGTCCGGGTTCTGTGACGGCACGAGCAGGATGACGACGTTGTCGAGTAAGCGCTTGATGGCCGGCGAATTGTCGGTCGCGAGGCGGTGCGCGATCTCGATCATCGCCTGGGAGTTGCCGACCTCGGTCGCGTGGATGCCGGCCTGGATGTAGTAGAAGGGCTTGCCCTCCGTCGCGAGCCGCTCCGCCTCGGCCGGGGAGAGTCCCCGCGGATCCGCGAGGCGGGCGTTGATCGCGACCAGGCGGTTGAGGTTGTCGAGGTTCTTCTTGGAGCTGATGGTGAGCATCACGTAGGGGTTGCCTAACGTGGTGTCGCCGACCTTCTCGTAGGTGACGCGGTCGCTGCCACCGGCGACAAGCTGGAAGTAACTCACCATCTTGTCCCACGTCGCCAGGTTGCCATCGGAACCGATGCGGAAGCCGAAATAGTCGTCCGGGCGGGGGATGCCGGCCGCCGCCGACACTCCCGGGGTCGAGACGGCTCCCGCGGTCGTGACCAGGGTGACCAGGGCCACGATGGAGATCGCGAGCTTCCGGAGAGATGCGCGCATCTCGCTCCTCCTGTTTTCACGCTTTGCCGGTCGGCGTCACATCTGTCACGCGAACGGTCAAAGATCACGCCGTCCAATGTCAGCCACGTTCAGCACAAAGTCAATAGGTTTTGTGGGGATTCACTCCGTCTTGTACGGTATGTGAGCTGAGTGCGGTGATGGGGAGGTCTGTCCGGCCTACAGGACCGGCCGTGGGCGGCTGAAGGTCCGGTAGGTGAACGCTCCTCCTCCGTCCTCCACCGCCTCGGTGACCAGGTGGTGGTCGGGGGAGAGCGCGCAGGCCGGGTCGGTCCTGCGGGGGTCTCCCGTCAGCGCGTACGCCTGGCACCGGCAGCCGCCGAAGTCCTCGTGCCGCCGCGGGCAGCCCGAGCACGGCTCCCGCATCCAGGCCGTGCCCCGGTAGGCGTTGAACGCCGGAGAGTCGGCCCAGATCCACTCCAGCGGGTGGTCGCGTACGTTCGGCAGGTCCAGGGGCAGGTCGTAGGCGGCCGGGCAGGGCAGTACGCGCCCGTCGGGGGCCACGGTCAGGGAGATCGCGCCCCAGCCCCCCATGCACGGCTTGGGGGTGCCGTCCACGTAGTCGGGCGCCACCCAGACGAGCTCGACCTCCGTCCGGCCGCGCCAGGCCGCGACCTTGGCCCGCGCGGCGGCCACCTGGTCACGGGTGGGCATGAGCGCCCGCCGGTTGACCAGCGCCCAGCCCTGGAACTGGACGTTGGCCAGCTCGACCCGGTTCGCGCCCCAGGCCAGCGCCAGCTCGATGAGCTCGTCCACGGCGTCCAGGTTGTGGCGGTGCAGCACGATGTTGACCCCGAGCGGCAGCCCGGCCGCCACGACCAGCCGGGCCGCGCGCTCCTTGGCGGCGAACGACCGACGCCCGGCGATCACGTCCGAGGCGGCGGCCGAGGAGCCCTGCACGGACAGCTGGACGCTGCGCAGGCCGGCGTCGGCGAGCTCGGCCAGCCGCTCGCGGGTCAGGCCGACGCCGCTGGTGACGAGCTGGCAGTAGATCCCGGACGCGCCCGCGACGATCTCGGCCAGGTCGCCCCTCAGCAGCGGCTCGCCACCGGAGAGGTGGGCGTGCAGCACGCCCAGCGCGGCGGCCTCGCCCAGCACCCGCCGCCACTCCCCCGTGTCCAGTTCCCCGGACCGGGTGACGAGCCGGGTGGGATTGGCGCAGTACGGGCAGCGCAGCGGGCAGCCGTGGGTGAGCTCCGCCAGCATGGCCCAGGGCGCGCTCACCGCAGCCAGCCCCGGGCGCGCACGTCGTCGAGGAAGCCCCGGACGTCGGCCGCGCCCTCGGGCGGGAACTCGGCGACGATCTCCGCCACCGTCCTGCCGCCGTCGCAGAGTCGGATGATCGCCGCGGCCTCGTCGTTGAGCACCACGATCCGCTCGGGCACGATGAGCAGCTCGGCCTGCCGCACGTCACAGCGCCGCAACACGGCGCCCGCGCCCAGAACCGGCCTCCAGCCGCCCGCCGCGTCCGCCGCGCCCAGGCGGGCCACCGGGTCCGCCGGGTCCGGGCCGCCCGCCGCCTCCGGGCCGGTCATCGGTAGGCCCTCTCCACGGCGTCCAGCAGGGTCCACAGCACCTCGCACTTGTAGGCCAGCGCCGCGAGCGCCGACTGCCGCTGCTCGCGGGTCCGTGCCCAGGCCAGTACCAGGGGCAGCGCCTCGGCACCGTCCCGTCTGCCCTGGTTCACCCGGACGCGGAAGTAGCGGAGCCCGTCCTGGTCGATCCACGGGTAGTGCCGCTCGAAGGCCGCGATCCTCTCCCGCATCAGGTCGGGGGCGAACAGCTCGGTCAGCGAGGCCGCCACCGCCTCCAGCGGGGTGCCGTGGCGGCACAGGTTCACGTAGCCGTCCACGGCCAGCCGCACGCCGGGCAGCACCGCGTCGCCGGACCACATCTCGTCCCTGGTCAGGCCGGCCGCCTCGCCCAGGCGCAACCAGCGTTCCAGGCCGCCCTCGCCCGAGGCTGCGCCGTCGTGGTCGATGATGCGGCGGATCCACATCCGGCGCAGACGCGGATCCGGCAGCTTGGCCACGATCAGCGCGTCCTTGATCGGGATGGCCCGCTGGTAGTGGAAGCGGTTGAGGATCCAGCCGCGCAGCTCCTGCGGGGACAGGGTGCCCGCGTGCATGCGCCGGTTGAACGGGTGCAGGTGGTGGTAGCGGCGCTCCGGCACGGCGCGCAGCTCGGCCTCGAAGTCGATCACAGGTCGATGACCATCCCGTCGTACGCCACCTCGACGCCCAGCCCGGCATGCCACGGCGAGGCCGGGTCGGCGAGGGGGTTGGTGTTGTTCAGGTGCGTGTAGAGGCAGCGGGCGGACAGGGCGGACAGGCGT
Source organism: Nonomuraea jiangxiensis (assembly GCF_900099965.1). Lineage (GTDB taxonomy): Bacteria > Actinomycetota > Actinomycetes > Streptosporangiales > Streptosporangiaceae > Nonomuraea > Nonomuraea jiangxiensis. The sequence goes on from NZ_FNDJ01000020.1 coordinate 159,831, forward strand.
TCGCGGGTGGCCTCGATCGGGAGGTGGCCCATCTCGGTGGCGGTCCGGGCGGAGAAGGCCAGCGGCTCCTGCTCCGTGAAGAAGGTCCCGTCGGCGAAGACCACGTCCGCCGCGGCGCCGAACCCCTCCGGCCAGCGGGCCATGCAGGGGGCGTAGAGCAGGCCGCGCAGCTCCAGCGCGCTCACCCACGCGCCGTCCGGCCGCGCGAGGTGGCCGCTCGCGTAGCGGGGGCGCTTGCCGGAGATCGGGATCGCGCGTGCCCCGAGGTCGGCGAACGTGCGCCAGACCAGCTTGACGTACGGCTCCAGCATCGCCATCGTGCCGCCGACCGCCTGCCGTACCGGCTCGGTGGCCACCACCTCCAGCTCGTCGGCCTCGCGGAGCCTGGCCAGGCCGAGGGTGTGGTCGAGCTCGGCATCGGTCAGGATCACCCCGGCCAGCGGGCTGGTCCGGCCCACCGGCCGCAGCCACGGGCAGGACTCGATCTGCTCGCCGACGTCGGGAGTGGCGTTGACCAGGTAGACCCGGCCGGGTTCGACCTCGATCGCGAGCGAGGCGTGCCGGCGCCGCCGCGCCGGGTGCGCACGCGCGCTGCGGCAACCGGGACACGCGCAGTTCCACTGCGGGAGACCGCCGCCCGCGGCCGTGCCCAGAACCTGCACGCGCATGGCGGACCCCCTGCCGGCGGCGGCTAGCGGTCGGCCAGGAAGTACGCCGACATCTCCATGGACGCCTCGACCACCTGGTAGGCGGGCTTGTGCCAGATCGTCTCCGCGCCGCGCGCACGCTCGTGTCCGGCGCGGCGGCGCGTGGGGCGTTCGTCCTCGCGACCTTTCCGCTCGCTCATGGCCGTCTCCTCTCGGTTACGCCTCATGTGCGGGTATGGCCGCAATCCTGTCCCGGCTACCCCGGGATGCGGTAAAGGAGCAGTAGGCCCGGCGCCGTCAGAGCGGCAGCGGGATCCGGTCGAAGAACCAGTACAGGCTGACCGCCACGATGGGGATGGACAGCGCGACCGTGGCCCAGCCGGTCACGGGTGTCCGGCGCAGCAGCACCAGCAGCGGGAAGAGCACGGCGATGAGGGCGAGCTGCGTGACCTCGATGCCGACGTTGAAGCTCAGCAGCGACAGCAGCAGCTCCCACGATCCGCTCTCCTTGATGTCGAGGGCGCCCGCGAAGCCCAGGCCGTGCACCAGGCCGAAGACGAACACGATCGGCAGCCGCCACCGGCCCAGCTTGTCCTCCTGGCGGCCGAGGAGGTTCGCGACCGCCACGACGACGATCGACGCCGCGATGACCGGCTCGACGATCGCCCCCGGCACGTCCACGAATCCCATCGCGGCCAGCAGGAACGTGATGCTGTGGGCGACGGTGAAGGTGGTGGCCGTGACGACGACGGCGCGCAGCGAGCGGGCGCCGATGAGCAGGGCGAGCAGGAAGCAGAGGTGGTCCAGGCCGAACAGCAGGTGCTCGACGCCGAGCAGGAAGAACTCCCAGATCTGGCCGGCCGCCTGGCGCTCGCCGACGCGCACCGTCGGGCTCTGGGCGACCAGGACGGCGGAGCCCTCGCTGCCGTCGAGATCGTAGCGGACGAGGGTCTCGGTGCTGTGCACGAAGGTCTCGGCGTCGGGGAACAGCGCGCTGGAGATCGCGTGGGCGCCGCCGGGCTCGCCCGCGCAGGCGTAGGCGTAGGTGAGCAGCGCGTACGTGGCCTTGCCGCGCGGGTGCACGTCCGCGTCGCCGGTCATCGTGGGGGCGCACGGCCGCTCGTCGTACGTCACGGCGAAGCGGCGCGTGACGTAGTCGGTCACGGCGGCGCGGTTGATCCTGAGCTGGCGGAGCTGTTCGGCCCGCCCCTTCGCCTCGTAGGCCTCCGCGTAGAGCCAGGCCGATTTCATGAGGAGGTCGTACTCGAGGTCGAGCACCACCTTGACGTCCTTGCCCGTGCCGGTCACCTCGGCGTGGGCCTTCGTGGTCGCGTCGTGCGCCGCCGCCGGGGCGGGGTGCACCAGACCGGCCAGCACGGCGCCGAGGACGACGGCCAGCACGGCCGCGGACGACCAGCGCCACCTGCGCAGCATGTCTCGTCACTCCAGATGGGGGGGAGGCCGCCCCGGAGCGGGTCCGGGGCGGCGCTGATGGTTGTCGGCGGTATCGGTTATCGGCGGGTGAACCAGCGGTGCATGGGCGAGTCCGGGCCCCACGTGCCCGGGCGGCCGTGCTCGTCCTTCGTGACGAAGACGCTCGGCTCGGAGGCGGTCACGCCGCCGCCGGCGGAACGTGCCGTGACGAACCAGGCGTAGGCCGTGTCCTCCTTGAGGCGGTCCCACGTCACCGAGGCGACCTGGCCTGACGCGACGGTGCTCCGGCCGATGATCCGGGTCGGCTTGTAGAGCGCCAGCGAGTCGGTCTGGAAGGTGGTCGTGCGGGAGGTGAGGTCGACCGGCAGCACCATGTTGTCCTCAAGCCCGTTGTAGCGGCGCAACGGGTCGAACTCGGTGGCGCCGAAGTCGTCGAGCAGCGGGGAGTAGGTGTCCACGCTCAGCTCGGCCCGCTTGACGTCGAACTGCAGCAGCCGGAAGAAGCTCGCGCCGAACTGGAGCTGGTCCTGCGGGTTGTAGCCGCCGATCTCGGTGAGCCCGAGCCGGTCGGCCGACACCGTGTAGAACTGGTAGTCCGCCAGCAGCTCGACGACTCCCTTGCCGACCTGGCCCACCTTCGGCTTCACGTTGGTGCCCACACCGTGCTCGTGACCGGCGAGGATGAGGAAGACGTTCGGGTTCTGCTCGACCACCGTCTTGTAGAGCATCGAGCCGTCGGGCGCCGAGAAGGCGGCGCCGCGCCCGTCGGGGTTGGTGCTCGGCACGAGGTAGTCGTGCGAGAGCAGGATGCCGTTGCGGTTGGGATATTTCTTGAAGACGGAGTCGGCCCACTCGGCCTCGTCCCTCGTCACGCCGTACGACAGGCCGACCACGACGAAGTCCAGCCCGCCGGCGGAGAACAGGTCGTAGTGGTTCTGGTTGTCGCCTTCCTTCCACGGGCCACCATACTTGGCGTGCTTCCAGCCCCTGGCGGCGTCCTTGTAGCGGTCGGGGCCGTAGTACCGGTTGTAGATGGCCTCGGGGCCGTCCTCGGTGCCCGACTGGTTGTCGTGGTTGCCGGCGATCACGCCGTTCGGGATGTCGGCCTGGTCCAGCACCCGCTGCTGCTTCGACGACACCTCGAACTCGCCGACGACCTGCTGCCGCATGGCCTCGTCGGCGGGCTTGCGGATGTTGTTCTCGATGATGTCGCCGGTGTGGGCGACGTACGAGATCTTGCGCTCGTCCTTGTTGGCGGCGATCCAGTCGACGACGCCGGAGTAGGCCTTCTCCCACACCGCGCGCTCCTCGGCGGTCTCCTGCTCCACCGCGCCCTCAGAGAGGTACTGCGTGTCGGTGAAGTGGACGATCGAGAAGTCGTAGTCGGCGGGGTCGTCGAAGCCGTTCGGGTCGCCGGGGTCGATGTCGTCGGCGAACGGGTCCTCACCCGTCACCATGACGTGGATCCGCTGCTTGTCGACGTACTTCTGGTCCACGACGGACGTGAGGACCGTGTTGCCCGTGGCGGCGCCGCGGGCGCTCGTCAGCAGGTCCCACGTGTCGGTCTCGGTGTTCCAGACCCGCAGCGAGGCCAGCCGCTCGGGGTCGATGGCGCCCTCCCAGCGCAGCACCGGGGCGTCCGCCTGGCCCTTCACCTCGACGTCGAAGCGCTGGTAGGTGACGTCCTGACCGGAGGGCGCGGCGAGCGTCTCGCCGTCGGCGGGCTCCAGCCCGCGGGACTTGACCCGCCGCTCGCCCGGGACCCGCAGCGTGGTGGGCACGGACTTGGCCGTGCCCTGGTACACCTCGTTGGGCGTCAGGATCTCGGCCTGCGAGAACGTCGCCGTCACCTTGCCGCCGTCGGGTTCGGCCACCCTGGCAGAGAGCCGGGCGGGATCCGACACGTCCACGGCCCCGAGGGCCGGGGACAGCTCGGCGGGCGCGTCCGGGATGCCCGCGGACTCGAAGCGGATCTCGCGGGTCGCGGTGTTGCCGAGCCCGTCGGCGCCGGTCACGGCCAGGGTGTGCGACCCGGCCTTCAGCCCGGGGCCCACCTGGGCGCCCAGCTCGATCGGCTGCCCGTCGAGCGTGACGATCGGCCCGGACACCACGCCGGAGGCGTCCTCCAGCTTGACGTCCAGCACGACCGACGCGGTGATCTTCCGGTTCGCGGCCGGGACGCTCCTGGTGATCGCCGGGGCCGAGTTGTCGGTGATCAGGATGCGGGTGGCGACCTCACCGGTGGCCGACTTCGCGGCGATGGTGTGCTTGCCGTCCTTGATCGCGGTGGTGTCCAGGTCAGCGCGCAGGCCGCGGGCCGGGGCGTCCACCAGGAACTCCAGGTCGATCTCGGTCAGCGGGTTCACGTTGTCGCCGCAGTTGCCGTCGCCCATGGCGTACGAGCTCTTGAGCATCTGCCCGGCCGCGGTGCCCCGCACCGGGGTGAGGGCGATGTTGGAGATCGTGAAGTCGTCCCGGTTGTTGCCGCACGACGTGGGGAAGGTGCCGGCCACGAAGTCGATCGTGTTCCAGCCGGGCACCAGGAACTCGTTCGGGATCGTCAGGTCGACGCGGCGGCTCACGAAGTCGCCGTCGAGCACCACCTTCTGGCCGTTGACCAGCACGTAGTTCTGGTAGCGCGCCTCGATCGAGTTGGTGGCCACGTTGAAGCTGAGGGTCGCCTCGCCCGTGCCGAGCGTCTCGATGACGGACACGGCCTCGGCCTCGATCGTGTAGCGCAGCTCGGCCTCGCGCAGGGCGGTCTGGTTGTCGCCGCAGGTGCCGTCGCCCATCACGTACGAGGGTTTGATGTCCTGGCCGGTGACGGTGGCGCCGTCGAGGGCGAGGTCGAGGTTGGCGATCGAGAAGTCGTCGCGGTCGTTGCCGCAGGACTCCTTGTAGTCGCCGGTGACGACCTTGATGGTGTTCTCGCCGGGCACCAGGTAGCGGGCCGGGACGGCGACGGTCACGCGCCGGCTCGCATAGGAGCCGCCGAGGTCGATGCGCTTGCCGTTGACCAGCAGGAAGTCGTTGTTCTTGTCGTCGAGCGGGTCCGCGCCCACGTCGAAGCTGAACTTCGCCGCTCCGTTGCCGAGCGTGGGCTTCGTGGCGGGCTTGCCGTCGTCGACGGTGAGCGACGTGACGCCGCTCTCGCCGGCGGCCGGGACCGTGGCGAAGACCGGCTTGGTGCCCGCCACGAGCGTGCCGTCCGTGGGCAGCAGCCGGGGCGCCCCGGCCGGGGCGTTGTTCACGGTCACGGTGTGCTTGACGGCCTGCCCGGCGGCGGTCGTGGCGGTGATGACGTGCTCGCCGTTGTCCAGCGTCGTGGTGTCCAGGTCCGCGCTGAGGCCGGTGGTGCCCCGCGGGTCCGACTGGACGAAGAACTTGAGGGTGGCGCGCGTCAGCAGCGTGGTGTTGGTGCCGCAGCTGCCGTCGCCGAAGGACAGCGTGTAGGGGTTGTCCTCGCCGTCGGCGACCTCGCCGAGCAGTTCGAGGCCCACGTCGGAGAAGACGAAGTCGTCGTAGTTGTTGCCGCACGAGGTCGGGATCGCGCCGACGACGATCTCGACGGTGTTCTCGCCCTTGACGAGGTGCTCGTTCGGGATGTCCATCGTCGCGCGCTCGTTGACGTGGTCGCCGATGTCGCTGCGATACGCACCGTTGACGAGGATATAGCTGTGGTACTGCGCCTCCGTCGAGTTCGAGCCGACGTCGAAGCGGAGCTTGGACACGCCCAGCGTGGCGGTGGCGGTCAGCGCGGTGCCGTCGATGTCCAGCCGGGTGACGCTGTCACCGGCGGTGGCCGGGGTGGCCGCGACCTTGACGGTGCCCTCCAGGTACGCGCCGTCGGCCGGGGTGAGCGCCGGAGGGGTGGGGGCCTGGGTCGGGGAGCCGGTCGGCGTCGGCCTGGGGCGCCCCCGGTCCTGCTCGCCGGGCGCCGGGTCGGCGTACGCGGCCGTCACGAAGGTGCTCACGAGCACCGCGGCGATCGCCGCGGCCGTGGCCAGTCTCCCCCGTTTCCTGAAGCCACCCGATAAGTTGCGTGGTGCGGTCGGCTGCATCGAATGCAGTCCCTTCTATCGCGTTCATGAAGCCTGGTAGGCGGCTTGCTCTCGGGCGGACACATTGGAGCTCCCGAGTGAACGGTGTGTATAGAGGGACTGAAGGAGAAGGGAACGATCTTCTCTACTTTTTGTGGTGAGGTGTCCGGTACGTCGGGATCCGCCCGCCAGGCCGGCGGGCGGGTTACCGAGCGTTCAGAGGGTCGTGCAGACGGTTCCGTTGAGCTTGAAGACGGCGGGCAACACGTTCGGGCCGCTGTAGTTGCCGACGAACCCGATCGTGGTCGACGCCCCGGTGGGCAGCGAGCCGTTGCCGGCCTCGTTGACCACCTTGACGTCCTGCCCCTTCTGCGTCCATCCGCCGCTCCAGCCGCTGCCGAGGCTCTGCCACGGCCTGGGCCAGCCGAAGGTCAGGGTCCAGCCGTTGATCGCGGCGCCGTTGTTGGTGATGTCGATGCCGCCGACGTAGCCGCTGCCCCAGTCGTTCTGGTTGGTCAGTCGTACGGTGCAGGAACTGGCGGCGGGCGTGCCGGTGGTGAAGGTCAGCGGCGGGGAGGCCCAGGAGTGGCCGCCGGCGCTGTCCCGGGCGATCACGTTGACCGTGTAACGCGTGCCCGGCTTCAGGTTGCGGGCCGTGAACGAGGTGCCGGCGGTCTCGCCGAGCTGCTCGGTGACGGCGCCGAGCTGGCGGTGGACCTCGTACTTCACGATCGGGCGGGCGCCGGCGGAGGCGGCGGGCCAGGAGATCGCGGCGGTCGTGTCCGTCACGTTCGCCGCGCCGGGCTGTCCCGGCGTGCCGGGCAGGGCGGGCTGGGCGGTGGCGGGGCGCACCACGATCGTGGTCATCGAGAGCGGCGGCAGCGTCTGGCTGGTCGCGGTGCCCGTGGCCGAGGTGGCGATGCTCGTGGCGCCGTTGGTGTGGGTACGCACGCTGGGCGCCCCGGCGGCCGGCCGGAAGCCCTCGTAGCCGAGGGTGACGGGATGGGCCGTGCTGGACGAGGTGTTGATCAGCAGGACCGCCACGTCGCCGTTGGGGCGACGGGCGGCGTGCGCGACCACGTCGGACCGGCCGGCGGCGGCGCGGATGAACTGGTCGCCGGGCCGGGCGAACAGGCTCGTCATCTGGAGCGCGTAGTACGGCGCGAAGGGGGTGTTCAGCGCGGGCTCGCAGACGCTGCCGTCGGAGGTGCAGGTGGCACTCGACAGCAGGCCGAAGTCGCCGTAGTCGGTGTGCCCCGCGACCTGCGTGACGGGGCCGATGCCGTTGTGCACGTTCCACCAGTTGACCGCGAACACCCCGTTGGCCAGCAGCGTCGCGTAGGCGTCGGCGGCGGCCAGGGCGCCCGGCTGGGTGGTCGTTCCGGCGCTGCTGGACCCGGTGTTGAACTCGGTCATCGCGATGCCGATCCGCTCGGAGCCGGGGCCGGCGTACTTCGCGATCTGCTCCCGGGTGAGCTGGATCATGTCGGGCACGTGGGCCGCCCGGTCGAGTGCGCCGGGGTACCAGTGCACGATCACGAAGTCGATCTTCTGACCGGCGGCGGACAGGACGACCTTGTTCCACGTCCCGGCATCGCCGGCGCCGACGAGCCCGTCGGGCCAGTTCGCGGACGTGGTCAGCACCGCGCCGATCTTGATCTTGGGATCGACCGCCTTCATCGCGTCGGCGTAGGCGACGACGTGGCGGGCGTACTCGGCCGGGCTCTTGTCGGCGTGGTCGTCCGCCTCCCAGGCGGTGCCGTAGTGACCGTTGCCGTAGTTCTCGTTGCCGATCTCCCAGTACTTGACGCCGTAGCGCTTGGTGACGTTGGCGTACCGCACCCAGGCCGCGGCCTCCTCGGCGGTGCCGGTGCCGTAGTTGGCGGTCACCATCGCCTGCGCCCCGGTACGTCGCACGCCGCGCATGAAGGTGTCGAAGTCGGTGTTGGGGGCCACGTAGCCGCCGGGGGCGGTGTGGTCGGCCCAGTGGTAGATGTCGGAGTAGGAGCCGCCGGGATAGCGCAGCAGCTTGACCCCGGCGTCCTTCAGGCGGTCGGCGGTCTCGTCCGTGCCCAGATTGGTGTCCCAGATCGCGTGGTTGGTGGCGATGCCGGTCTCGGGGACGGTGGCGAGCCCGGCCCGCGCGTTGACGGTCACGGCGATCGGTGTGTCGTCGGCGGCGACGGCTGGGGCCGTGGGGGCGTTCAGGGTGGTCAGTGCCAGCAAGAGGGCTGTGGCGGCTCGTAACGGCGTTCGTGGCATCGGCGTACCTCGTCCTGGGTAGCGGAATTCACTCGACACCCCCGCCTGACCAGGAGGCACCATGATCATGAAGGGTGGCGGCACGCCCGTCAACCGAGGCTGAAAGTTTCACGCCGCTGCGCTAGGCGGGCTGGACCGGGCAGGGCTCGAACAGCCGGCGGGTGCCGGTGGCGCGGGCGGCCGGGTCGGTGAAGCGGCACCCGTAGTCCGGGGCCGCCACCACGGCCGGATCGGCCACCGGGTCCCCGGCCGGTCGCACCCCATGGCGCTCCCACCTGACCAGGTCGTCCCAGGCGGCCCCGACCTCGGCGGGGCTGAACTCGCAGTGCCCCACCGCCCGGATCGCGCGCTGCACCAGCATCCCGCCGCGCCCCTGCCGATTCACGTCGGCGCGGTAGTCCTGCTCCATCGAGAACGGCACGAAGTTGTCACCCAGGTTGTGCAGCGAGAGCACGGGCACGCCGATCCTGCCGGTGACGGCGGGCACGGCGGTCAGCTTCTGCGTCCTGCGCGCCACCGGGTCCTGCGGGGGCACCCGCCGCACGCTCGCGTCGACGTCCACCGGCGAGGACGGCCGGTAGCGGGTGCCGAGGTTCGTCGCCACCCGCCCCGGCTCCTGTGCCAGGGTGCCGTCCCCGTCCGGCCCGGCCAGCCCGAACAGGTAGTCCTGCCAGTACGCGAAGGCCGCCTGGGCACCCGGACGCTCGCCGCCGGTGAGGTTGACGACGACGGCCCGGAACTGCTCGCCGAGCGCGTTCGCCGGCCCGCCGAGCCCCAGCCGCCGCTGGATCTCCGGCACGGCGGAGGTCGCGTAGTCCGCCGGGAACGGATAGGCCGGCACGTCCGCCAGGTCCTGCGCGACGAGGTGGAAGTCCAGGAAGAAGTCGAACAGCTCGTGGTCGCCGAGCACCCCGCACATCGGCAGGGCCGCGTCGTAGTAGCCGGGATACTCCTCGATCGAGCGGGCCGTGACGTGCCCGCCCATGGACACCCCGGCCAGATACGTCCTGCGCGGCTTGCCCACCACGCGCCGGAAGTGGTCGGCCAGGTCACGGGTGCTGAGCACGCCGGCCCGTACGTCATAGTCGTTGGCGTAGTAGGAGGAGGCGGCCCACGCGTAGCCCTGGTCCAGCAGGCGCTGGCGCAACCCGTACCCGGGCGGGTCCACGGTGAGCACCCTGGTGTCGCCGCGGAACCCGTGGGCCCACATCAGCAGGTCGCCGTTCCACCGTGGCGGCACCTCGATCTCGTAGGCCGCGTGCCCGTGCACGCCCTGCAGCACCCGGCTAGGCCGCCCTTGCACGATCGCGGGCTCCAGCGGCGGGTTGTCGATCGTGTACCCGGGCAGCGGCCGGTCCCCGCGCACCCGGTCGTCGACCGCCGCGTCCGCGGTGGTGGCGATGAGCAGGACGGCGGACAGCACGATGGCGGGCAGGGTCAGGCTCCGACGGCGCATCTGCCGTCACCTCCGGGGGACCTGTGTGAACGGCTGGGGTGATTCGTTCATACTCCGGCAGCCCCGCCGGAGGAAGGGCCCGTCGCCAGGATGCGCGCGATTCGGGCCGCGCCTCGGATCGTGGCCGCTGTTCGACCAGGGGATGATCGGTATACCGTCGTCCGGTACGCCCCCTCCAAGGAGACGCCAACCGTGCGATCCCGAGTGCTGGCCGCCCTGGCGGCCTCGATGGCCGTCGCGACGGCCCTCGTCACCATTCACACCGTTCCCGCCCAGGCCCGATCGGCCGCCCGCACCGCCCCCGCGGCGGCCCAGGACGACCTCCTCGACCGGCTCAGGGCCATCCCCGGACTCACCGTCGTGTCGGAGACCCAGCCGACCGGCTACCGGTTCTTCGTGCTGTCCTACACCCAGCCGATCGACCACAGGAACCCGCGCAAGGGGACCTTCCAGCAGCGGCTCACCCTGCTGCACCGCTCGGCCGAGGCCCCCGTCGTGCTCTACACCGGCGGATACGGCCTGCCGGTGAACCCGGCGGCCTCACGTACCGAGCCGACCCAGCTGGTCGACGGCAACCAGGTCTCCGTCGAGCACCGCTTCTTCCGCTCCTCGCGCCCGTCCCCCGCCGACTGGAACGACCTGAACATCTGGCAGGAGGCGACCGACGAGCACCGCATCGTCCAGGCGCTCAAGACGATCTACAGCGGCAAGTGGATCCAGACGGGTGCCAGCAAGGGCGGCATGACCTCGGTCTACCACCGGCGCTTCTACCCCGGCGACGTGGACGGCGTCGTGGCCTACGTCGCCCCGAACGACCCGGTGAACCCCGCGGACCGCCAGTACGACGACTTCTTCGCCGGTGTCGGCCCGAAGGCCTGCCGGACGGCGGTGGAGAACGTACAGCGTGAGGCGCTCAAGCGGCGCGACCGCATGGTGGCGCTCCTGGAGGCCGACGCCCAGCGCAACGGCTACACCTTCGCCAGGACCCTCGGCACCGTGGACCGGTCGTTCGAGATGACGATCCTGGACACGGCCTGGGCGTTCTGGCAGTACTCCACCGAGGCCGACTGCCCCTCCGTGCCGCCCACCACGGCTACGGACGAGGAGCTGTACGCCTGGATCGACAACGTCACCTTCTTCGGCTTCTACACCGACCAGGGCCTGGACTACTACCTCCCGTACTACTACCAGTCCGCCAGTCAGCTCGGCTGGCCCGACCTCCGGTTCGAGCACCTGCGCGGGCTGACCCGTTACCGCGAGCTCTACCAGCCCAACTCGATGCTCCCCGCCGAGCTGCGCTCCCGGCACGATCCGCGGCCGATGCTCGACGTGGACCACTGGGTGCGTACGAAGTCGGAGCGGATGATGTTCATCTACGGCCAGAACGACCCGTGGAGCGCCGAACGCTTCACCCCGAGCCGGCATGACTCCTCCCTGTACGTCGCGCCGGGCGCCAACCACGGCGCCAACATCGCCCGGCTGTCCGAGGCGGAGCGGATCGCGGCCACGGACACCCTGCGGCGCTGGGCGGGCTGGTCGCCACCGGCGCGGCGCCTCCCGCAGACGGACCAGCTCCCGACCGACGACATGCTCCCCCAGCGCCGCACCTCCTGACGCCGGCCGAGGCACCCCAGTGCCCCGGCTTCTGCCCGCCGGATTCGGGTGGGTCAGGTGGCGGGGCGCTGGATCGGCTGGTGTTCCGTGCGGAAGATCAGCGTGGTCTGGAGGTGGAAGATCTCCTGGCGGACCAGGAACTTCTCCAGCACCAGCCGGTGCAGGTGATCGGCGTCGGGCACGGCGACGTGGACGAGGAAGTCGTCCGGCCCGGCCGTGTGGAAGAGGGCGATCGTCTCGGGCAGGCCCAGCACGAAAGCGCGCAGCGGCTCGACGAGCTGGCTGGTGTGCGGGCGGACCCGCAGCGCCAGCAGCGCGTGCAGCGGCCGGCCGAGCTCGGAGACGTCCACCTCGGCGCGGAAGCCGGTGATGATCCCGCGGGCGCGCAGGCCGCGCACCCTTTCCAGCGCGGTGGAGGGGGCCACGCCGACGCGGGCGGCCAGGTCCTTGTTGGGCAGCCGCGCATCGTTCTGCAGCTCCCGGAGAATGGCCAGGTCCACCGAATCCAGTTCGCCCTTCATCGCCAATATGCTTCCATAATTCGGCATATATGGCGATTTATCGATGATCTGCGCATCATTTCCAAGTATGTGGGACGTTGCAGATTTTGAAGCGGCGGCGTACACGACCGTGGCGCAGCTGTCGGCGTACGTGGCCGCGAGCGGCCGCGGACACGAACCCGTGGTCAGGACCCGCCCGCCCGCCGAGCTCGCCGCGGCCATGGACCTGCGGCGGTGGCTGCGCGAGGGCGGCATGGACCAGGACACCTACCGCGGGTTCCTGGCCACCTACCTGGCCGAGGGCACGCGGCTCCACCATCCCGCGTACCTGGGTCACCAGTGTGCGGCGCCGGACTTCCCGGCGGCGCTCGCCGACTTCGTGCACGGCGCCGTCAACAACCCGATGGCCATCTACGAGATGGGCGCCTCGGCGGCGACGGTGGAGTTCGAGGTGCTGCGCTGGATGCTGGAGAAGGCCGGGTTCGGCCCCGGGGGCGGCGGTGTGCTCACCCATGGCGGGTCGCTGGCCAACCTGACGGCGCTGCTCGCCGCGCGGGCGGCGGTCACCCCCGCGGCCTGGGAGGACGGCGTGCCCGGCGACCTCGCGCTGCTCGTGCCGCCCTCCGCGCACTATTCGGTGACCCGCGCCGCCGCGATCCTGGGCCTGGGCCGGCGCTCGATCTTCCCGCTGGAGGTGGACGCGCTGGGCCGGATCGACCCGGACCGGCTGCCCGCCGCGCTCGACCGCGTCCTGCGGGCCGGCCGCCGCCCGATGGCCCTGGTCGCCTCCGCCTGCTCCACCGGCACCGGCCTGTACGACGAGCTGCGCCCGATCGGGGAGTTCTGCGCCGACCATGGCCTCTGGTTCCACGTGGACGGCGCGCACGGCGCCTCCGCGCTGCTCAGCGAGGAGCACCGGCACCTGCTCGACGGGCTGGAGACCGCGGACTCGATGATCTGGGACGGGCACAAGATGCTGGGCGTCTCCAGCGTGGCGGCGGCGGTGCTGGTGCGCCGGGAAGGCGATCTGGACCGGGCCTTCCAGCAGGAGGCCAGCTACCTCTTCTACGGCGATCGCGGATTCGACTCGATCGGACGCACCGTCGAGTGCACCAAGGGCGAACTGGGGCTCAAGATCTTCCTCAATCTGGCCTGGCGCGGCGAGCGGGGCCTGGGCGAGCACGTCGCCGCCCGGTACGCCACCGCCCACCGCCTGTGGCGGCTGGCCTCAGAACGGCCCGGCTTCTCCTGCCCGTACGAGCCGCAGAGCAACATCGTCTGCTTCCGGTACGGCTCCGCCGACCTCGACCAGGCCGCCCTGCGCCGGCGCCTGATGGACGACGGCACCTTCTACCTCACCTCGGCCGAGGTCGGCGGCACGCGCCACCTGCGAGCCACCGTGATGAACCCCGCGACCACCGACCAGACCCTCGAAGCCCTCCTCGACGCGGTCACCAAGGCCGCGAACTAGTAGACCGTCCGCACAAGCACGAATGGCAATGCGACGGTCACCCAATGTCAGCGATGACCGTCGCGGAATCATGGCCGCATCAGAGCACGAAAACGGTACAATCAGGCATGTAATCCCATAAAACGGTCACGTCATCCAGAAGTTGACGTACTCACACCATGACGCACATCGGGCGGGAGGGCCACGGCCATCCTGCCCGAACCGTACTTCCCCCGCCAAGCGATCCCGCGTACCCGAGGGAGGAAGGATGACGTGGAGCAGGAAGAACCCAAGCGCGAAGCGGGCGATCGGCGGCCGGCCCGTCGTGACCGTGCGAAAACAGTAAGTAGTCAACGCATGACAGGATCGCCGGGCCTCATCCACGCGCTCGCCGCCCCCGATCGTCTCAAGGCCCTCGAACGGGTCACCACGATCGAGGCGCTGGCCAGGGAGACGCTCGACCGCTCGGCCCGGCTGGCCGCCCGGCTCCTCGACGTTCCCGTGGTGCTGGTCACGTTCGTGGAGACCGACCGGCAGCGGGTCGTCCAGCACGTGGGGTCGCGCCATCCCCGGACGGCGGAGCGCATCATGCCCCTGAGCTGGGGTTTCTCCCCCATCGTGGTGATCAGGGAGCAGCCCTTGGTCATCGGGGACGTCCGCTCCCACGCCGCGTACGCTTCCAACCCCGCCGTCGGGCCCACCCGGATGCGTGCCTTCGCCGGCGTTCCGCTGGTCCTGGACGGGCAGGCGGTCGGGACGATGTGCGCCGTACACACCCGGCCCCACCGCTGGACCACCGACCAGCTCCGCACCCTCGGGGAGCTGGCCACGGCGGCCATGTCCGAGATCCGCCTGCAGCTCGAGTTCTCGGCGACCAGCCGGCTGAGCGCGCAGGCCGAGGCCACCCGCAGGCGCTCGCAGCAACTTCAGGGTCTGGCCCAGGCCAGTATCGAGATCAACTCCGCGAGCTCGCTCGCCGAGGCCCTGAACACCGTCACGGAGAAGGCCCGCAAGCTGATCGGCGCGCACCAGTCGACGTCGAGCCTGACCCGCAGCCGATCATGGGCCCAGACGGTCACCGCCACCTCGCTGTCGGACAAATACGCCGCCTGGCGCGGCTTCGATGCCGCTCCCACCGGTGAGGGCATCTACGCCCAGGTGTGCAGCGGCAACCAGACGATGCGGCTGAGCCAGGAAGAGCTCGAAGCGCAGCCGGGATGGCGCGGCTTCGGCGAATACGCGGACCGGCACCCGCCGATGCGCGGCTGGCTGGCCGTGCCGCTGATCGCTTCCGACGGCGGCAACCTGGGCCTGATCCAGGTCTCCGACAAGATGGACGGCGGCGACTTCACCATCGACGACGAGGCGATCCTCACCCAGCTCGCCGAGCTGGCCGCCTCCTGCATCGAGAAGACCGCGGCGCTGGACAAGCAGCGCGAGATCGCCCGTACGCTGCAGCAGAGCCTGCTGCCCCCGCACCTGCCGGACATCCCCGGCGTGGAGCTGGCCGCGCGTTATCACTCCGCCGACGACGAGTCCCAGGTGGGCGGGGACTTCTACGACGTGTTCCAATCGCGTGACGGCCGCTGGGGGATCATCCTCGGCGACGTCTGCGGCAAGGACACCGAGGCGGCGAGCCTCACCGCGCTCGTCCGTCACACCGCTCGCGCGGCCTTGATGATCGACCCGGACCCGGCCCATGTCGCCCGCGTGCTCAACGACGCCGTACGGACGCACGCCACCGAACGCTTCTGCACCCTGATCTACCTCACCCTGTGCGCGGAGGGCGACGGGCTCCACGTCGACATGGCGGTGTGCGGGCACCCGCTGCCGCTCCGCGTGGACCGGCGCGGCGCCGTACGCGAGGTCGGCGAGCCCGGCCCGCTGATCGGCGTGCTGTCCCGGCTCTCCGTGCGGACCACCCGCTTCGCCATGTCGCCAGGGGACACGCTGATGCTCTTCACCGACGGCATCACCGAGGCCCGCCGGCACGGCCCCATGTTCGGCGAGACCATGCTCCCCGCCCTGCTCAAAGGCTCGGCGACGATGCCGCTGCCCGAACTCGCCGACACCGTCAGCCAGGCGGCGCTGGACTATCAGGGCGGGCGGCTGAACGACGACATCGCGACCCTGTTCGTCCGCGCGGCACCCGGCGGAGGCGTCCGCGCGGCACCCGGCGGAGCCTGACGCCCGATCTCAGGGGACTCGGCCGACGCCGCAGAGGATGTCGGCGCCGCCGGGGCCGGCGAGCGAGGGGTCGAGGACCTCGGCACGCCACTCGGTGGTCGACACCAGGCCCGGCTCCATCAGCTCCAGCCCCTCGAAGAAGCCGGCCACCTGCTCGCGCGTGCGCGGCGTCAGGTTCCCGGCGCTGGTCCTGCTGTAGACCTCGCGCCCCTCACCCACCACGTCACCCTCCAACTCCCCCACGGTCACGTGGGAGATGATCAGGTAACTGCCGGAGGGCAGGACCTCGCGAACGCCCCGGACGAGGCCCTCCACCACGTCGTCGTCCGGGATGAAGTGCAGCACGGCCAGCATCAGCACGGCCAGGGGCTGCCCGAAGTCGAGGTGGCCGGTGATCTCGGGATGGCCGAGTACGGCCTTGGGCTCGCGCATGTCGGCCTCCACCACGATGGTGTCGGCGTTCTCCGCCAGCAGGGCACGGGCATGCACCAGCACGATCGGGTCGTTGTCGACGTAGACCACCCGTGAGCCGGGCGAGACGCGGGCCGCCACCTGGTGCACGTTCTCCTGTGTGGGCAGGCCGGTGCCGAGGTCGAGGAACTGCCGGATCCCGCTCTCGGCCACCGCGTGCACGGCCCGGCCCAGGAACGCCCGGTTGGCCTGGGCGATCTCCTTGGCGTTGGGCGAGAGCTGCATGATGTGCGCGGCGGCAGCCCGGTCGGCGGCGAAGTTGTCCTTGCCGTCCAGCAGGTAGTCGTACATCCGGGCCACGCTCGGCACCGTCGGATCCACCCCTGCGGGAACCCACTCCTGCTCGGTCATGCTCCTCCTCGTCCTCACGCTCGGTTCCGGATCTCCAAGAATCATTGCATCGGCAAGGAATCAGCCCGTGGCAGGGGTACGCCTCCCCGCGATCAGTGCAGGTCGATCGGGGGCCGGACAAATCGGAGCCGGGCGCCGAGGTGATGCCGCTGCCCCCGGCCCTTCGCGCCACCCATGGCTTCGTGCGCCGTGGTGAAGGTCCCTTGACCCCACCACTCCTCCGGTGGCCGTTTCCCGCGTGGGCACCGGGTTCCTCCCCTTGAGTTGGTAACGGCACCTTACCAGCGGGTATTGTCGAAAGCGTTATGGTGTGTAGCACATCGTGACCGTCCATCCCCCATCGGACGTCCAGCTCAACCAGGCCCGTACGCGAGCCCCCAGGGACCGTACGGTCCGCCGGCCGAGGGGATCGGAGGATGAACGCAAGTCACAACAGCTCCATCACCGCCCGCATCACGCTCTTCACCGGCGTGGTGGCGGCTCTCATGTGCACCTTGCTCGCGGTCGTCCTGATGATCGCCATCCATCGCTTCGCCACCGGCGAACTGACGGAGGAGGTCCGCGCGACCAGCGGCCGGGTGGCCCTGAACGTCGAGCAGCAGGACGTGCTGGACTACCCGCTCGCCCACCGGTCGTCCCGCAACGTCCAGATCGTCGACAACCACGGGCGCGTCGTCACCTCGACCCCCGAGCTGCGCGGCCGGCCGCCCATGGCGACGCTGACCCCCGACGCCGGGACCAGCGACGCGGTCGTGTGCGACGGGGTCTTCGGGCCCGGCAGGTGCGACATCGTGGTGGCTCAGTCGGCCCATCGGCCGGAGGGGACCTGGACCGTCTACACCTCCTCGCCTGCGATCCCCGTGTGGGTCGAGCCCTGGCTCGCCGCTCTGGTGACCGGCTCGGCGATCGTACTCGCCCTGTCCGTCACCTACCTCGGCAACCGCATCGTCACCGCCTCGCTCCGGCCGGTCAGCGCCATCCGGAGGGAGCTCGACGAGATCAACGCCTCCTGTCCCGGCCGCCAGGTGCCCGTACCGGGCAGCGACGACGAGATTCACGAACTGGCCGACAGCATCAACCACACGCTGACCCGGCTGGAGGCCGCGATGGAGCAGCAGCGCCAGTTCGCCTTCGACGCCTCCCACGACCTGAGAAGCCCGATCGCCGCCATGCGCGCGGAGGTGGAGGACGCCCTGATGGCGCCGCAGGAGACGAGCGTGCCCATCCTCGGCACCACCGTACTGACCAGCCTTGACCGCCTGGAGTCGATCGTCTCCGACCTGTTGACCATCGCCCGGCTGGACGCGGGCACGCCGAGCGCGCGTGTGCCGGTCAACCTGGCCGAACTGGTGGACGAGGAGTGCCGGATGCGCCACCAGACCACCAAGCGCATCGTCTGCCGCCTCGACCCCGGCGTGGTGGTGCTGAGCGACCGGCTGCGCCTGGGCCGCCTGTTCACCAACCTGCTCGACAATGCCGACCGGCACGCCGAACGCACGATCAGCGTCAACGTACGGCAGGTCGCCGGCGAGGAGCCGGGCGGCCCGCGCTGCCCCCAGGGTGTGGCGGTGCTGGAGGTGATCGACGACGGGCCGGGCATCGAGCCGGACAAGCGCGAGCTGGTGTTCCAGCGGTTCGCCCGGCTGGACGCCGCCCGCAGCAAGGACGCCGGCGGCACCGGCCTGGGCCTCCCGATCGCCCGGCAGATCGCCGAGGCCGACGGGGGAACCCTGCGGATCGAGGACAGCGACCGCGGTGCCTGCTTCACCCTCCGCCTCCCCCGCCACCCCAAACCCCCGGCCCCCACACCCCCGACCGGCCCGGTGGTCACCGAGATCGCACCGGACTGACCCCGCCACCCGGATAACGTAGACCGGTGGCGGCTCGGCCTTGGCAGGAGTCCTCTGATGGAATACCAGTCAGTAAGTTTCGTGGATCCGCTCCCTGAGGCCAGAATTTCTCCTATGACCCCTTCACCGCTTACGTCCGGTGACCCCCAACGGTTAGGAGACCTGGAACTCCTCGGCAGACTGGGCGCAGGTGGACAGGGCGTCGTCTATCTGGCCACGGACTCCACGGGAGCGCGCGTCGCCGTGAAGTGGCTGCGGCAGGACCAGTCGGACGACGCCGCCAACCTCGGGCGTTTCCTGCGCGAGGCGGAGGTCGCCCAGCGGGTCGCCCCGTTCTGCACCGCCGCCGTGCTCGGCACGGGCGTCGAGCAGGAGCGGCCGTACATCGTGAGCGAGTTCGTCGAGGGCCTGTCCCTGCAGCAGGCGGTGCAGCAGGACGGCCCGCGCACCGGCGCGGCGCTGGACCGGCTGGCCATCGGCACCGCCACCGCGCTGGCCGCGATCCACCAGGCCGAGATCGTGCACCGGGACTTCAAGCCGGCCAACGTCATCCTCGCCGCGGACGGCCCACGTGTGATCGACTTCGGCATCGCGCGCGCTCTCTCGGCCACCTCCACGTTCAGCAACACGCCGATCGGGACGCCCGCGTACATGTCTCCCGAGCAGATCAACGGGGCCGCGGTCGGGCCGGCCTCCGACCTGTTCTCCTGGGCCGGCACGATGGTCTTCGCCTCCTGCGGGCGGCCGCCGTTCGGCGACGGCCCGCCGCAGCCGCTGATCAACCGGGTGTTCACCGCCCAACCGGACCTGGGCCGGCTCGACGGGCCGCTGCGCGACGTGGTGCGGAGGTGCCTGGCCAAGGATCCGGCCGCACGGCCGACGGCCGAGCAGGTGATCCGGCTGCTGCTGGGCCATCCGGTGCCCGACGCCAACCTCCTCGTACGGGGGGCCGAGCAGGCCGCGGTGAGCGGCCGGCCCACCCTGGAGCCGAGGCGGAACAGGCGGCCGCTCGCCATCGGCCTCGCCGCCGCGGCCGCCCTGGTGCTGGCGGCGGCCGTCACCGTGCCCACGATGCTACGGAACGACCCGGCCGCGACCGGCTCCACGACGGCACCCGCCACCGGGACCACTTCCGGGCAGCCGGAGACCTCGACGCCGCCCCCGACGGCCCCGGCCACGCTGACGAGGACGACGCTGCCCGGTGGGTCGATCAGGCTCTACGAGCGCCCGGCCGATCGGGTCACGCTGACGGCGTACGAGGTCTACGACAAGAAGCTCAAGGACGACATCGACTACGCCAGGCAGTCGCTGCACGGCTCCTTCGAGCGGTACCCGGAGAACTGGGAGTCCCTCGTATCCCCCGACGGCCGCTATCTCGCCGGACGGGCCCAGGAGTACACCTCGGACGACTACGACTCGGTCCTGTTCACCGACAGGCAGGCGGGCTCCACCTTCCGGGTCAAGACCGTGAAGGAGCCGCTGATCTCCACCATCCGCTCCTGGTCAAAGGACGGCTCCAAGCTCCTGCTCAATATCGACCGGAAGACCAGGGGCGAGGACGGCAAGGACGAGTGGGTCTCCCTGGGCTTCGCCGTCGTGGACGTGCCCCGGGCCGAGGTGAGCGTGGTCAACGTGGCCGACGACTCGGTCCGGGGCTCCGACTTCGGCTGGGACGGCCACGACGACGGCGTGGTCATCGGCTACGGCGACGACGCGGGACTGCGCTTCTTCGACCTGTCCGGCAAGGCCACCCACCAGGTGGCGGGGGTCGGGCCGCTCGCGTCCGGCACCACGGAGCTCTTCTCCCCCTCGGGCAAGCTGTTCGTGACCGAATGCCCGACAGGCGGCGACGGCGAGACCTGCGTCTGGGCCACCGACACCGGTAAGAAGGTCCGCGAGTTCTCCTCCGACTGCGACAAGGTGCTCGGCTGGTACGACGAGTCACACCTCTTCTGCTGGGAACAGGACAACAACGCCACCCACAACGAGGTCCGGGTCGTGGCGTTCGACGGGAAGCTGACGCGCAAGCTGCTGGAGACCTCGAACAAGCTGGACTTCACTCCCTACTTCACGGTCACGCCCGCCGGCGGCTCCTGAGCCGGTGATCGCCTACCCGCCCTGCTGGGATCCGCGGTCGGGGCGGGGCCAGGGGCGGCCGCCGAGGCGTTCGACGTCGGTGTTGAACCGCTTCAGGTAGGCGGCGAAGGCGGCGACCTCCTCCGGGGTCCAGTCGGCCATCACCCGCTCCAGGCCGCGGATGTTCCTGGCCCGTTCGTCGTCGAGATAGCGCTCGCCCGCCTCGGTGAGGCGGAACTTGCGGGCGATCCCGCCCTCGGGGTCGGGGATGCGCTCGGCCAGCCCGTCGCGGAGCAGGGCGGAGGTGTGCCGGTTGAGGGTGGACACGTCGAGGCCGAACGCCTCGCTGAGCTGCCCGATGGACATCATGCCCTCCATCCGGATGCGGCTGAGCAGGATGTACGCGCTGCGATCCGGGTGCCGGTGCCTCCCGAGCAGCATGGTCTCGTACTCGATCAGGTGTGTGGGCTTGTCCACCCCGGTCCCTCCCTCCTGGTGCGCGCCAGCATATCGAGCACCCCGATGTGTAACCCCCACAGTGTGTGCATTTAACACACTATGTGTAGAGTGCACACCGCTTCAGTGTCACAAGAGAAAACGGGGGATCTGCGTGGAAGAGCCACCTATCAGCGCCCGCCCCAACGGCGTCGTCACCGTGATGGCGGCGGCCGGCATCGTCGCCTCACTCACCCAGACCCTGGTCGTGCCCCTGATCGGCCAGTTGCCGACCCTGCTGCACACCACGGCGTCCAACGCCTCCTGGGTGATCACGGTCACGCTGCTCGCCGGAGCGGTGACGACCCCGGTGATGGGCCGGCTGGGCGACCTGTACGGCAAGCGCCGCATGATGCTCATCTGCGCGATCCCCCTGATCCTGGGCTGCGTGGTCTGCGCGGTCGCCGGCTCCCTGACGCCCATGATCATCGGACGTGGACTGCAGGGCATGGGCATGGGCCTGATCCCGCTGGGCATCAGCGCCCTGCGCGACGTGCTGCCGCCGCACCGGCTCGGCCCGGCGATCGCCCTGATGAGCAGTTCCATGGGCATCGGCGGCGCGCTCGGGCTGCCGCTCGCCGCCGCCGTCGCCGAGTACGCGAACTGGCGGGTCCTGTTCTGGGCCACGGCCGTGCTGAGCGTGGCGGTGGCCGGGCTCATCTGGCTGCTGCTGCCGGCCACGCCCGCCACCACCCGGGGGCGCGTGGACGTGGTGGGCGCGCTCGGCCTCGGCGTGGGCCTGGTGTGCCTGCTGCTGGGCTTCTCCAAGGGCGCCGACTGGGGCTGGTCGAGCGGCCTCACGCTCGGGCTGCTGGCCGCCGCGGTGGTCGTGCTCCTAGCCTGGGGCTGGTGGGAGCTGCGGAACAGGGACCCGCTGGTCGACCTGCGCGTCACCGCCCGGCCACAGGTCCTGCTGACCAACCTGGCCTCGATCGTCGTCGGCTTCTCGATGTACGCCCAGTCGCTGATCGTCATCCAGATCCTGCAGCTCCCCACGGCCACCGGATACGGCCTGGGGCAGTCGATGCTCGCTGCCGGCCTGTGGATGGCCCCCTCGGGCCTGATGATGATGATCATCTCCCCGATCGGCGCCCGCCTGTCGGCCGCCCGGGGACCCAAGATCACCCTGATCGTCGGCAGCCTCATCATGGCGGTCGGCTACGGCTCCTCGCTGGCCCTGCTCGGCTCCACCTGGGGGCTGCTGATCGTCACGTGCCTGTGCAACATAGGCGTCGGATTCGCCTACGGCGCGATGCCCGCGCTCATCATGGGTGCCGTGCCGCTGTCGGACACGGCCGCCGCCAACAGCTTCAACTCCCTCATGCGCTCCATCGGCACCACCGTGTCGGCCGCGGTGGTCGGCGTGGTGCTGTCGCAGATGACGGTCAGGTTCGGCCCCGTCACGCTGCCGTCCGAGACCGGTTTCCGTACCGGCATGCTGATCGGCTGCGTCGCCGCGGTGGTGGCCGCCGCGGTCACCATGACCCTCCCGGCCCGCCGCGCCGAAGCCACGGCAGCCGCTCCCGCCGAGTCCCCCGTCCCGGCCGCCAACCGCTGAACGGGGTAGCAGGCCGGACGGCGGACCGGTGGATCGGGTTGCGGCGATGCCGCAGGACGGTCAGGAGAGCAAAGACCAGACCCGTCCGCGAAGTGTCGCCACAACCCGGTCGCCCGGCCGGAACGCGCGTAGTGTGCGACGGGCTACGTCGCCTGCGCGACCTCATGGCGGGTGACGGTCACCGAGAGCCGACGGCCGTCGCCGCCGGGCCCTCATCCTGGTGAGGCCGATTCACCACCAGCCGCCCCAGCCCCAGAAACCCCGCCTGCGACGGTGGCAGAAGCGACGGCGACGCCAGCGACGGCAGCCACCCTCCTGGAAGCCAGCCTGAGACCCATGCGTAATAGCCATGATTCCTCCCCCGTTGGCTGCTCTCCCAAATTCGGACGCTAGCACATATATCCCCATAAACCCGGACATATGGTTGCGATTTCAACGAGACTTGACCCCCGGCTCCATAGGGAAAAATCGCCGCGCTTTCCCTGATCCATCGGCAAACAACCGGCCAAGATAACGTCATCGTCTCAGGTGCTTCCCCCCGTGATCCGTGCCGGTCCGATCCTCGAATACTCGGCAAAGACCTGTGGAGGTGCTCCATGACCAGACGCTTCGCCCTGCCGCTCGCCCTGGCCGCTTCGGTGCTGGCGCTGACCGCCGTCCCCGCCGGCGCCGCGACGGCCATCGAGTACGGGCTCATCGCCGCCCTCGTGTCCCCCTGACCTCCCCGCCCGTCCCGCCGGGGACGGGATCACCCGCCCACCGGCGGGCGCATGCCTTCGAGCCCGAAGGACAGCAGGCGTTCGGCCTGCGCCCGCGAGGTCTGCTCGCCCGCCCACGCGGCCGCGTTGACCAGGGCGTACACGTCCGAGGCCGTGACGTCGCCGCGTACGACACCAGAGGCCTGCGCGCGGTCGAGGATGCGCTGCCCGCCGGCGAGCACCGCCTGGCAGGCGGCGTGCAGGTGTGAGGTCTCGTCCTGGATGCTGCTCATCAGCGACACGGCGAGCCCCCGGTAGACCGTGGCGTGCGCCATCGCCGCCCGCGCCCAGCCGGTCAGCGCCTCGTCCGCGGAGGGGAGATCGAGCAGCTCGCGGGCCGTGTCGGACAGCGCTTGCATGCGATCGCGCAGCAACGCCTCCAGGAGGGCCTGCCGGGTGGGGAAGTGGCTGTAGAGGGTGCCGTTCGCCACCCCGGCGCGCCGGGCGATCTCCTCCAGCGAGGCTTCGACACCGTGCTCGGCGAACACGTCCTTCGCCGCGGCGAGCAGGCGTTCGTAGTTGCGGCGCGCGTCCGCGCGCATCTTGCGCTGCGGCGCCGGGCCGGTGGTCGGCATGGAGGCTCCCGGAGGATTGCTAAGTTGAGACAGTCTCAATATATTTCTTGAGACAGTCTCAGCTTAGCTGGCATGCGCCCGTCGAGGCGCCATGCCCGCCTGCCCGGAAGGTTCTCCATGAACGACCAGCCCATCCTCGTGATAGGTGCGACCGGCCGCCAGGGCGGCGCCGCGGCGGCCCAGCTGCTGGCCGCCGGCCGGCCGGTGCGCGCGCTCGTCCGCGACCCTTCGGCGCCGGCCGCCCTCGCGCTGCGGGCACGGGGTGCCGAGCTATGCGCCGGAGACCTCGACGATCCCGGCTCGCTCGCCCGGGCCGCCGCCGGAGCGCACGGCGTCTTCGGCGTCACGCCCGACGACCAGGACTCCGAGCGTGAGATCCGCCGCGGCAGGGACCTCGCCGACGCCGCCGCCGCGGCGAACGTCGCCCACTTCGTGTTCACCTCGGTCGGCGGCGCCGACCGCGGCACCGGTATCCCCCAGTGGGACAGCAAGTGGCGGATCGAGCAGCACATACGTGCATCGGGCCTGCCCGCGACGATCCTGCGGCCGGTGCGGTTCATGGAGAACCACGCCATGCCCGGGCTGCCCGTCGGCGGCATCGTCGACGGCGAGCTCAGGCACCTGTTCGGCCCGGAGACGCCGGTGCAGCTCATCGCCGTCGCCGACATCGGCGCCTTCGCCCGGCTCGCCTTCACCCGGCCGGGCGACTATCTCGGAGAGGCGATCGAGCTCGCCGGCGACGAGCTGACTCCCAGCCACACGGTACGGCTCATCAGCGACAGCCTGGGCCGTGAGATCACCTACCGGCAGGTTTCCTCCACCGGCCTCGGCCTGGGCCCGGACGCGGAGCGCGCTCTCGCGGGCGAGCGCGGCATGTGGCACGCCGACATCGCGCGCCTGCGTGAGCGCCACCCCGGCCTGCTGGACTTCCGGGCCTGGCTCCGGCACGGCGGCACGGAGCGGATCCGCGCCTCGCTGGCCGGAGCTCGCTAGGCCGCCGGGCGCCGGGCGAGGCGTATCACGACGCTCTTGGAGGTGGGGGTGTTGGAGGTCTCCGCGACCGAGTCCAGCGGGACGAGCACGTTGGTCTCGGGGAAGTAGGCCGCGCAGCACCCGCGCGCGGTCGGGTAGGAGATGATCCGGAACTCCTCCGCCCTGCGTTCCCCGTCGGGCCACTCGCTGATCAGGTCCACCGTCTCGCCGTCGGCCAGGCCGAGCTCGGCGAGGTCGTCGGGGTTGACGAAGACCACCCGGCGCCCGCTGTGCACGCCCCGGTAACGGTCGTCCAGCCCGTAGATGGTGGTGTTGTACTGGTCGTGACTGCGTACCGTCTGGAGCAGGAGCCGCCCCGCGGGCACGCGCAGCACCTCCAGGTCGTTGACGGTGAAGTTGGCCAGGCCCGTGTCGGTGGGGAAGCGCCGTTCGTCGCGGGGCGCGTTGGGCAGGGCGAACCCGCCAGGGACGCGGACGCGGGCGTTGAAGTCGCCGAACCCCGGCACCACCCGGGCGATGCGGTCGCGGATCGCGTCGTAGTCGGCCTCGAAGCTCTCCCAGGGGATGCCGGAACCCTCGCCGAAGATCGTACGCGCCAGCCGGCAGACGATGGCCACCTCGGACAGCAGGTCCGGCGAGGCCGGGCGCAGCCGGCCCCGGGAGGCGTGCACCATACCCATGGAGTCCTCGACCGTGACGAACTGGTCGCGGTCGCGTTCGGTCCGGCCCAGCGTCGGCAGGATGAGCGCCTCCTCGCCGGTCACGGCGTGGGACCGGTTGAGCTTGGTCGACACCTGTACGGTGAGCCGGGCGGAGCGCATCGCCGCCTCGGTCACCTGCGTGTCCGGCGTCGCGGCGACGAAGTTGCCGCCCATCGCGACGAACACCTTCGCCCGCCCGTCGCGCAAGGCCCTGATCGAGTCGACGGCGTCAGTGCCGTGCCGCCGGGGCGGCTGGAACCCGAACTCCTCGGTGAGCGCGTCGAGGAAGGCCGGCGAGGGCTTCTCGTAGATGCCCATCGTCCGGTCGCCCTGGACGTTGGAGTGCCCGCGTACGGGGCACACCCCCGCCCCCGGCCGCCCCACGTTCCCGCGCAGCAGCAGGAAGTTGACGATCTCGCGGATGGTGGCCACGGAGTTCTTGTGCTGGGTGAGCCCCATCGCCCAGCACACGATCACCGACCGGGCCCCGAGCACGTCCTGGACCGTGTCCTCGACGGCCGTCCTGGACAGCCCGGTGGCCTCCTCGACGTCCGCCCAGTCGAGCTCGCGGACGTCCTTCTCCCAGTCGTCGAACCCGTGGGTGTGCGTCTGGACGAACTCACGGTCGATCGCCGTGCCGGGCGCCGCGTCCTCCGCCTCCAGCAGCAGCCGTGACATGGCCTTGAACAGCGCGAGGTCACCGTTGAGCCGGATCTGCAGGAACCGGTCGGCCAGCCGCGTGCCGTGCCCGATCACCCCGCCCGGCCGCTGCGGGTTCTTGAAGCGCAGCAGCCCGGCCTCCGGCAGCGGGTTGACCGCGACGATGCGTGCCCCGTTGTCCTTGGCCTTCTCCAGCGCCGACAGCATGCGCGGGTGGTTGGTGCCGGGGTTCTGGCCGACCACGAAGATGAGGTCGGCCTTGTGCAGGTCCTCCAGCGACACCGTGCCCTTGCCGATGCCCAGGGTCTGGGTGAGCGCCGAGCCGCTGGACTCGTGGCACATGTTGGAGCAGTCGGGGAGGTTGTTCGTGCCGAACCGGCGTACCAGGAGCTGGTAGAGGAAGGCCGCCTCGTTCGAGGTGCGGCCGGAGGTGTAGAACAGCGCCTCGTCCGGGCTGTCCAGCGCGCGCAGCTGCCTGGCGATGAGGTCGAAGGCCCGCTCCCAGGTCACCGGCACATAGTGGTCCGACCCGGCCGGCTTGTGCATCGGCTCGGTGAGCCGTCCCTGCTGCCCCAGCCAGTAGTCCGTGCGCCGGGCCAGCTCGTCCACGCCGTGCCGGGCAAAGAAGTCGCGGGTGACCCGGCGGAGCGTGGCCTCCTCGGCCACCGCCTTCGCGCCGTTCTCGCAGAACTCGGCCGGGCTGCGGTGATCCCCCTCGGGCCACGCGCAGCCCGGGCAGTCGAAGCCGTTCTTCTGGTTCACCCGCACCAGGGTGAGCAGCGTCCGCTTGACACCCATCTGCGCGTACGACGTCAGCAGCGAATGAGCCACCGCGGGCACTCCCGCGGCCCACTCCTTGGGCGATCCGATCTGCAGACCCTCGTCGCCGGCATCCCGCTGCGGAGCCTTTTTAGCCACCCCGAAACCTCAATTCTGGACGTCCGATATGGAGAAACCCATGCCACCGCGTACCGGCGATCCGGTCGCCTCCCACCGCAGGGGCCCGGAACCCCTGGGACTGGTGTGATTCGGGCAGGTTGTACGGTTCTGAGGCAAACCGTATCCCAATAGTGGACAATCAGGCATTTACTGGCCCATACTACGTTTTCATGCCTGAAGCTGGACAAAGGCCCACACCTGGTGGCTTCCTCAGCCGCGCCCGCACGGTGGCGCCGCCCACCTGGAGCCGCTGGCTCGTACCCCCCGCCGCGCTCTCGGTGCACCTGACCATCGGCCAGGCCTACGCGTGGAGCGTGTTCAAGTCACCCCTGGAGTCGTCGCTGGACCTGTCCGGCACGGCCAGCGCGCTGCCGTTCCAGCTGGGGATCGTCATGCTCGGCCTGTCGGCCGCCTTCGGTGGCCCGATGGTCGAGCGCAACGGCCCGCGCTGGGCCATGTTCATCTCGATGATCTGCTTCTCCACCGGCTTCCTGCTGTCCGCCCTCGGCGTGGCCACTGGGCAGTACTGGCTGGTCGTCGTCGGGTACGGCTTCGTCGGCGGGATCGGCCTCGGCATCGGCTATATCTCGCCGGTCTCCACCCTGATGAAGTGGTTCCCCGACCGGCCCGGCATGGCCACCGGCATCGCCATCATGGGCTTCGGCGGCGGCGCGCTCATCGCCTCGCCGTGGTCCACGCAGATGCTCGCCGCCTTCGGCACCGGTACGGGCGGGATAGCCACGACCTTCCTGGTGCACGGCGTGGTCTACGCGGTCTTCATGTCGATGGGCGTGTTCCTGGTCCGCGTCCCGCCGGCCGGCTGGCTCCCGCGCGGCTGGGCCCCGGCGAAGGCCGCCACGCACGCGCTGATCACCACTGCGAACGTCTCGGCCCGCAACGCCATCCGCACGCCGCAGTTCTGGTGCCTGTGGATCGTGTTGTGCTTCAACGTCACCGCGGGCATCGGCATCCTGGAGAAGGCCGCGCCCATGATCCAGGACTTCTTCGCGAACACGGCCGCACCGGTGTCGGCGGGCGCGGCGGCCGGCTTCGTGGCCCTGCTGTCCCTGGCCAACATGGCCGGCCGCATCGTATGGTCCTCGACCTCGGACCTGATCGGCCGCAAGAACATGTACCGCGTCTACCTCGGCGTGGGCGCGCTGCTCTACCTGACGGTCGCGCTGGCCGGTGACTCGCACAACTTCGTGTTCATCCTGTGCGCGGTCGGCGTCCTGTCCTTCTACGGCGGCGGGTTCGCCACCGCCCCGGCCTACCTCAAGGACCTGTTCGGCACCTACCAGGTGGGCGCCATCCACGGCCGGCTGCTGACCGCCTGGTCGCTCGCGGGCGTGCTGGGCCCGCTCATCGTCAACGCCATCGCCGACTCGCAGGCGGAGGCCGGCAAGACCGGGCCCGCGCTCTACACGACGTCCCTCTACATCATGATCGCGCTCCTGGTGGTGGGCTTCGTGGCCAACGAGCTCATCCGGCCGGTGCACTCCCGCTTCCACGAACCCCAGGTCGCGGAGCAGGGCCGGCAGGACGCGGTCGCCACGGGACGGGGAGGATCATGATGACCAAGCACGGCAGGACGGCCCCGTCCGTCCCCCTCATGATCGTGGCCTGGGCCTGGGTGGCCCTGCCCTTCGCCTACGGCGTCTACGAGCTGCTCCTGAAGCTCACCCAGCTCTTCGGGGGCTGACCGGCCCCGCCTCCGGCCGCCTGCCGGTCAATGGCAGGCGGCCGATCGGCGTGTCAGCGTACTCGCCGGACCCGGATGCCGTGCCCGTCGGCGCGTTCGGCGCCCGTCGCGTCGACGTTGGTGATCCGGATCAGCCCCCGGACCTCCCCGCCGCGCCCCTCGTCGGTCATGCGGACGATCAGCAGGCCGGGGTCGGTGCCGTGCGAGGAGTGCGGGTCCCCGGAGAGCGGGAACGGGCCGCGCGTCGAGGCGAAGACCCACTCGTGGTCGGGGGACGAGGCGAACAGGTCCACTGTCGGGTCCGCGCTGAACCGCGAGGTCAGCGGCACGGTGTTCACGCGGGCGCCGGTGCGGCCGTCGAACACCTCCACCACGTTGGCGTCGCGGTCGCCCACCCAGACGTGGCGCTCCCCGGCGCTGACCGCGGTGCCGTGGGCGTCGCGCTCCGCCGTGTCGTCGTCGAAGAGCCGCTCCACGGCGGGCGTGTTCGGCGGGTTCGAGGCGGAGTAGCCGCCGCGCGGCATCCGGAAGACGCTGAACTGGTCGAGATTGTTCGGGGTGCCGCCGCCCCCGTCGCCGAAGACGGCGCCCTTGGCCTCGATGAAGCCGCAGCCGTTCGGGGGCACGTGCGTCAGGTCGTACTCCGCCACGATGCTCATCGGCGTGGTGCGCCAGTTCACCACGAGCATGCCGCCGCCGCGCAGGCTGACGAAGACCGGGCCGTTGTCGGAGGCGATGTACGGGCAGATCGGGGCGTTGTCGGGGCGGACCTCCGGAGCCTGGCACGGCGCTCCGCTCGGGGTGAGGCAGCCCGCCAGGTCGAGCGTCGCCGCGGGCTCCCGGGTGAACGCGCCGGCGGCGTAGTCGGTACGGATCCGCTCCAGCTTCTTGCCGTTCTGGTTGGAGACGATGAGGTACCGGTCGTCCTCGGTGGGCCACAGTGCGTGGGCCTGCCGCGCGCCGCCCGCGCCCTCCTCGGTGGACAGGCAGGACAGCGGGCGCCGGGAGGCGGCGTCGAAGATCACCACATGGCCGCTCGCGACGAAGGCGAGCGCGGCGTGGGTGTCGGCCTTGTTGAACACGATCATGTGCGGCCTGACGGGGTTCCGTCCGGTGCTCGCCAGGCACAGGGACGAGGTGGCACCGCCGAGGTCGATCCGGTCGGCCGGGCGGGCGGCGGACAGGCGCCTGGTGACCTCGCCTCCGTCGTAGACGTGGACGGTGCCGCCGTGGTTGAGGCCGTTCGTGTCCGACTGGTCGACCAGCCAGATCTCGTAGGAGCCCCGGGCGGACTCGCTCCCGGGCTCCGTGGGCGCCGCGGCCGCCCCCACGACGAAGGTCATCAGTACCGCGACGATCCCGGCACGCCATCTCATGGCGCCTCCCAGTCTTGTCTCCAGCACGACTCGTCCGCAGTGTCTCCGCGATCTCGTACTACGACAAGGGGTGATATTTCGCGAAAAGGGGTGCTACGGCCTCGTAAGACTCAGGACGAGCCGACCACCTCGTGGGGCAGTGCCACCGCCTGGCGGCCGGAGGGCGTACGGACCGTACGGGCGGCGAGCAGCGCGTCGATGACCGCCTCCTCCACCGACTCCAGCACGGCCCGGAACACCTGGTCCAGATCGGGCGGCCGCAACATCCCCCGCCCGGCCGAGAAGGCCAGCCCGTAGTCGCCGCTGCCATGGCTGTAACCGGCCCCCACCCGCCCGAGGGCCAGCACACCCCTGGCCGCGATCCTGGTGAGCTGCCGCGCGTCGCACCCCGCGTCGGTGGCCACCACCACGACGCACGAGCCCTGTTCCCCCGCGGGTCCCGGCCGGGGCAGCCCCAGGCTCTCCGGCGTGACCGTACGGCCGAGCAGCCGCAACTCGCCGCCCATGTTCGCCTGGACGAGCACCCCGACGGTCACCGGGCCGCCGTCCTGCAGCGGCACCATCCGCGAGGCCGTCCCGATCCCCGCCTTGAACCCCAGCGCGCACGCCCCGGTGCCGCCGCCCACGTTGCCCATCGCCACGGGCCCGCCACGGGCGCCGTCGAGCGCCGCGTACACGTGCTCGGCGGTGACGGGACGCGGCTCCACCGACGACAACCAGGAGTCGTTGATCTCGCCGACCACCGGGTTCACCGAGGTCACCGGCCCGGCCGCGTGGTCGAGCACCCAGCTCAGCAGGGCGTCGGCGACCCGGAAGGTGGACAGCGTGGAGGTCAGCAGTACGGGGGTCTCCACCTCGCCCAGTTCCATCACCTGTGTGGCGCCGACGAACTTGCCGTAACCGTTCACCACGTGGAAGCCGGCCGGCACGACCCTGGCCGGCGGCACGATGGCGGTCACGCCCGAGTAGACGCCGCGCGTGTCGTCCAGCACCGTCGTCTGCCCGACCCGGACCGACGGCACGTCGGTGATGGCGTTGTCCGGGCCCGGCTCGAAGTGGCCGATGACGTGTCCGTGGTCCCGGAGGCGGCGGGTCGCCGCAGGTGGTGCCGTCACGCTGGAGTCGCCCTTTCACTGCCGTATAGCTCGAACCACGGCATAATACGCAGGCCCGCCGTCGGGGGCCGCGAACCATTCGTCCCGCACGGCACTCGAAACAGGAGCACCCGGCCCGTCATTTACGAGAGGTCACCATGAAGAAGCTGCTCGTCGCGGTCGTCACCGGCGGCGCGTTACTCGTCTCCGGCACGCCGGCGCTCGCCCAGACCGCGCTGGGACCGTACGGCTACGGCAAGATCAGGCTGGGAATGAGCGCGAAGCAGGCCAGGGCGACCGGCAAGGTCGTGCTCAAGCTGGCCGCCCAGGAGGGCTCCTGCTCCGGATGGGACCTGCGGGCGCATCCCACCGGGAAGAACAGCGTGGGCCTGTACATCTCCAAGCGGCGGGGAGTGGCCGTGATCTTCGCCCCGAAGGGCGTCAAAACGCCTGCGGGCATCGGCATCGGCTCCACGATGAAGCAGGTCAAGAGGGCCTACCCGAAGGTGTCGACGCCGCGGGACGGCATCCCCTCCGCCTCCGTGCCCGGCAACCCCAAGGCCCGCTACTTCTTCTTCCCCAACAGGAAGGGCAAGCTGGAGGAGCTGTCCATCGCCCTCATCACACAGGACTGCGTGAGCTGACAGGCCGTACCACCGCCAGGCGCGTGCACCTCGACACCGACTTCGGTGGGCATCCCGACGACGCCTGCGCCCTGGCGATGGTCCTGGGCCAGCCCGGCGTGGAGGTCGTGCTGCGCGAGCAGACCCTGCGTACGGTCGTCGAAGGCGACGTGCTGCGTTTCGAGCCGCATCCGGGCGGGCGGCCCACCCGCGTGCTCGCCGGCCTCGACGCCACGGCCTTCCCCGAAACCTGGCTCACCGCCGTCGAAACCGCCCACCGGACCGCCGCCTAGCCACCCCGCGTCCCATCCTCCCCGGGGACCGGCTCGAACGCGGCCGGCCCCTTGCCAGCGCCTACCGGGCGCCCGACAATGCGAGCATCTCCTCTACGGGGTGGTGCCGTCATGCCTGTGACCACTACCGGGGTGTGGGACGCACTGGCCGACCCCCTCACCGCCTTGGTCGTCGTCGTGATCCTGGTGGCGTTGGCGTCGGCGAGCAGATCATGTCTGCTACGGCTGGTCCTCATCACGGTCGCCATAGCCGAGCTGGCCTGGGCGGGCCTCCGGTACGCGGCCCTCGGCAAGCCCCCTGGCGAGATACTGCGCGAGCTGAAATGGGACGGGGTGCTCTCCTTCCTGGAGCGGCCGCTGGTCGCCCTCGTGCTCGCCGTGCTGCTGGCCTTCATCGGCACACGGGCGGGGTGGCGGCTGACGAAGTTGCTGGCGTTCTGCGGAGCGGTCGCCGTCCTGGTGTGGGCGACGATCCGCTATGCGGCGGTGGGCGGAGTCGTCTCCTCGTTCTTCCAGACCATAGGGACTGTCCTGATCTGGCTCATCGTCGCGATCGTCGTGATCTCGCTGGCCGTCATCGTCGCGGTGGTGGTGATGTTCCTCGCTTCCCCGCTCCCGAGCCGGAGCCCGTTCGCACGCGCCCACCGGCTGGACTTCGAGGGGGCGGAGACCGACAGTGCCGCCCGGTTCCTGGCGCTGGCGGACGCGCTGGTGGAACTGGTGGACGACGCCATCCCCGACTCCGCTCATCCAGGGCTTCTCCTGCGCTTCTACTTCTCCGGCCTCCGCGACCTGCGCGAGGAGATCCACGACATCCACGTACGCTGCAACCAGGAGATCGTCGACCTCGCGGTTTCCGCCTCGCGGGAGTTCCCCGGCCTGGACGCGGACAGGCTCCGCGCGCTCGCACGCAAGCGGGTGGCGCTGCCCGGCCAGCAGGAATGGGCTCAACTGCTGATCCAGCTGGATGCACGCATCCCCTATGTCGTGCTGCGGCTGCTCGTGCTGCGCAGGGATTGGCGTGAGGTGGCGACCATCCTCTACAAGTGCTTCCTCTGCTACGACCAGGTGGCACACAGCGTCGCCAGACCCGACTAGAGCCGGGGAAAGGCGGCGGGTCTACGCGGGCGTCACCACGTGGGCGACCCGGCGCCGGTCGGTCCGCCGCAATCGGGCCAGCCGTACGCCGAGGACGGCGAGCGCCACCACCGGCAGGGTCAGGTACACCACTCCCCCGGCCCGCTGCGCGGCGACGGGGTCCGGCGCCCCGGGCGGGGACACCAGCGCGAACCAGATCTCGGCCAGCGGCGGCCCGGCCAGCAGCAGCAGCCCGACCACCGCCTGCACCGCGGCCACGGCTCCCAGCAGCCACGCGCGGGCCCGCCACGAGATGGGGCGCGGCAGCGGGTCCACGCCCGCCAGCACCCAGCAGCACAACACCCCGGAGGCGAGGCAGAGCCCCATCGAGAGCAGATGGACCACGTGGTCGGACACCGACAGCTCCAGCAGCCGCGCGCCGTAGAGCAGGCCGAACGGCAGCGCGTGCGCGATGACGACGACACCTGGACGGGTCAGCCGCCGGGCCACCCGGCTGTCCAGCACGGCCGTCGCGACGTCGCCGTACTGGGAGTTCGCCGACGTGGCCCGCGCCGCCAGCGTCAGCGGCGCGCCGCAGGCCAGCAGCAGCGGCCCGACGACGCCGAGCACCGCGTACTGCAGCGCGTGCGCCGGCATCAGCGCCCGCGCGTAGCCGCCGACGCCGCCGACCAGCACCACGGCCAGCGCCAGCAGCCCGGCGAACCAGGCGACGGTCCGTCCGGCGGGCCAGGTGACCCCGGCGCGGGCGAGCCTGCGCAGCCCCACCAGGTAGCCGGCGGCCGGCGCCACCAGCGCCAGCAGGATCAGTGGGTCCAGCCGGATCTCGGTGATCAGGTGGATGGCCGAGTAGTGCGCGAGGCTGTAGTCCAGGATGCCCTCGTGGCTGCCGGCGGCCGGCGGCGGCGTACGCGACAGGCCGACGGCCAGCCCCACGGCGGCGATCATGACGACGGCCTCACCGGTGGCCAGCCGGACGAAGGTACGCCGTACCGAGCGCTCGGCGACCCCCGCCACCGTGCGCCGGCGGTGCAGCCACCCGAAGATCCCCAGCCCGACCAGCGCCACCCCCTTGACCAGGATCAGCACCCCGTACCCGGTCGTCCACAGCTGTGCCACCGTGGCGAGCCTGACCCAGGCCCCGGCCACGCCGGACACCGCCACCGCGACGAAACAGCACAGGGCCAGCGTGCTGAACCGGGGCAGCACCACCCCCAGCCGCTCCGACCTACGGAAGTGGACCAGTACGGCGGCCAGCCCGCCCACCCAGACCGCCGCCGCGAGCAGGTGCGTCGTGAGCGCGGAGACCGCGATGTCGTGGTCCCCGGCCGACACGGCGTGACCGGCGAAGATCGGCGGCAGCAGGCCGAGGGCGGCGATCACGAGCAGTACGCCGCTGCGCCGGTTCCTGCCGTGCCAGGCTCCCAGCGCCACGACCGCGACCCAGAGCACCACGATGAGCAGGGCCTGCGACTGGGGGAAGGCCATCGCGAAGCGGAACGCGGACAGGTCCGCGAGCAACTCCGGCACCGGCAGGGCGACGATGTTGGAGATCGTCAGCAGGTAGGCCGCGATCGTGCAGAGCACCCAGGCCAGCGCCCACCGGCCCGCCGCGCGTACGCAGGCGTTCGACTCCCGCGAGCCCCGCGGGGCCAGGACCACCCCGGCGACCAGGGTCCCCACGGTGGCGATGGAGCACAGGTCGCCGGCCAGCCGCACCAGCGGCAGGCCCCAGCCCGTCAACAGCCCCGGATCCGGCAGTCCCGGCAGCCCCGGCTGCGGCCGGCCGCCGCCGAACCACAGGGCACCGACCAGGAAGAGAACGCCCATCCCTGCCGCGACACCGGCGTACTGCCACGTCCGACGCTCAACCGCCGCCATCGGCCTCCTCCTCGCGCGCGCAGCGGAAGCGCGCCCGGGGACGCGCTTCCTCGCCCTGAGGTACGCACGGGGCCGCCACGCGGTTCGCCCCTTACCAAAACGTGTTCGAACCGCCGCTACCCACCGTTGTACGATGATCGAATCGTCGCGGCTGCGAGGAGGACCCGTGAGTCCCGTAGTTCCAGTCAAGCGGATCACCATCACCCTGGTCGCGGCGTTGGCCGCCACCCTGTTACCCGCGTTCCCCGCGAGCGCCGATCGCGACCGGCCGGGCGCCCCCGGCCTGACGATCAAGGAAACCCGTTCTCACGTCAGGGCGGTCGGCCCCGGCTTCGTGCTGAAGCTGTCACCGCGCGGGCTCGACGTCCGCATCGATGAGGAGAGGTTCGGCGACCCGGCCACCGGCAACCCGATCGAGCGGCAGACGATCAACCTCACCGGGCTCACGCTGCGCCCCTTCGAGTGCCGCAACGGCACCTACACGATCAGGACCGGCACCTTCAAGCGCACGTTCCGCGTCTCGCGGTTCGCCAAGCGGCCGGCCCCCTACACCGACGGCTTCGCCACCGGCTCGCCGGGCATCTTCACCCCGTTCCTGGGCGAGCTCGACGGGACCGTGACCGACGCCGACGGCCGCACGCTGCGCTTCCTGATCTCGGACCTGGTGCAGGAGGTCATGACCGCGGACGGTTTCGCCGCCACGGCGCCGATCCACGGCCTGTTCATCGACGACGAGGGGCGGGTGCGCGACCGCATCTCGCTCATCGGCCGCTTCAACTCCGGACCCGACGGCCAGGACGCCACCTACGGGATCGAGGACCGGGGCACCTGCCGGCAGATCGCCGATCTCCCCTACGGCCCGGGCAGCGAGCGCGCGGTGGTGACCGGACCCCTCTTCGTGCTCCCGTTCAGCGCCCCCGTGACGGTGCTCAGGAAACACTGACCCCGCTCCGCCCCCGAGGCGTCGGCTCGTGACACGCCTGTCCGCGACTGCTTTGTCCTCACCGCACGGCTTACTACGCTAAGCAGTTGTTCGGTCACTGTTTGACTACGGGGGAGAAGAGCCGTGCCGAGTCGCCTAGCCACAGCCCTGGCCGCCATTCCGTTCGCCGCGACCCTGGCCGCCGCCGATCCGGCGGCCACCTTCGCGACCGCCGACCCGGATGGGTGCGGGATGTCGCGCGCCGACTGGATCGGCCACTTCGTCCAGGCGGGCGGCCAGATCATCGACATCAGGGCGGACCGCTCCGCCACCGTCGAGGGCCGCCCCTACCACCTGATGCTGCTGAGGTGGCGAGAGAACTTCGGCCAGCACCTGATCGGCGACCAGGGGATCGGGCCCGCGCTCAACCTCACGCCGCAGTGCGACGACGTCACCAAGCCGTCCAGGGTCACGAGCTTCACGTACGTCAGCCGCGACGCGCACACGCCGACAGATCCGTTCGTCCGCACGGAGGGAGCCGCGGACAAGTGCGACGCCCGGGTGAAGGACACCGCCGGCGCCCGGCTCTACCGCTACCAGGACCACGGCCTGATGTCCGGTTACGCGATGAAGCCCGTGGAGGCGAGGATGACCTACGCCACCTGCGTGACCGAGTTCGGCAGGACCCTGGCCGGCGACTTCCGCTACCAACAGCCCGCCGGTGACACGCCGCTCTACAACAGGGTCACCTGGGGCGGCCGCAAGCAGACCTTCTACCGGCTGCTGGAGGCGGGCGAGCAGAGCTATCGGGAAAGCCGGCTGTTCCTGCGGGACGCCGACCTCGCGCGCTGCCCGAGTGCCGAATGCGACCGGCTCGCCCGCTGGGCCGCGCAGCACGGCAAACGCTGACCCGTCCCGCGCGAACCGTCCGACCGCCGCCGGGCGCCACGGCCCGGCGGCGACGCCCCCTCAGACTTCTTCCACGCTGCTCGGCTCACGCCGGGACAGATCGATACCGAGCTCTTCCGCGGCGCGGAAGACGTCCTCGTCGGTGTCACGCATCTCGATCGACATGCCATCGCTCGACAGCACCTCGACGTTCAGGCACAACGACTGCATCTCCTTGATCAAGACCTTGAACGACTCCGGAATGCCCGGCTCGGGGATGTTCTCGCCCTTGACGATCGCCTCGTACACCTTGACCCGGCCGAGCACGTCGTCGGACTTGATGGTCAGCAGCTCCTGCAACGCGTACGCCGCGCCGTAGGCCTCCAGCGCCCACACCTCCATCTCACCGAAGCGCTGACCACCGAACTGCGCCTTACCACCCAGCGGCTGCTGCGTGATCATCGAGTACGGACCCGTCGACCGCGCGTGGATCTTGTCATCCACCAGGTGCAACAGCTTGAGAATGTAGATGTAACCCACCGAGATCGGATACGGGAACGGCTCCCCCGAACGGCCGTCGAACAGCCGAGCCTTACCGCTCTGCTGCACCATCCGGTCCCCATCACGGTTCGCCACCGTATTGCCCAGCAGCCCGACGATCTCCTCCTCATGCGCCCCGTCGAACACCGGCGTGGCCACGTTCGTGCGCGGCTCGACCGGATCGAACCCCTTGGCCCGCAACCGCTCCGCCCAGGCCTCCCGCACCCCGGAAATGTCCCAGCCCCGCGCCGCGATCCAACCCAGATGCGTCTCCAGCACCTGACCCACGTTCATCCGGCCGGGCACGCCCAGCGGGTTGAGGATGATGTCCACCGGCGTGCCGTCCTCCAGGAACGGCATGTCCTCCACCGGCAGGATCTTGGAGATGACGCCCTTGTTGCCGTGCCGGCCGGCCAGCTTGTCCCCGTCGGTGATCTTCCGCTTCTGCGCCACGTACACGCGCACCAGCTCGTTGACCCCCGGCGGCAGCTCGTCACCCTCCTCACGGGAGAACACCCGCACACCGATGACCTTGCCCTGCTCACCATGCGGCACCTTCAGCGAGGTGTCACGCACCTCCCGGGCCTTCTCCCCGAAGATCGCGCGCAGCAGCCGCTCCTCCGGCGTCAGCTCGGTCTCCCCCTTCGGGGTGACCTTGCCCACCAGGATGTCGCCCGGCACCACCTCGGCGCCGATCCGGATGATGCCGCGCTCGTCGAGGTCGGCCAGCACCTCCTCCGACACGTTCGGGATGTCCCGGGTGATCTCCTCGGGGCCCAGCTTGGTGTCGCGGGCGTCGACCTCGTGCTCCTCGATGTGGATCGAGGAGAGCACGTCGTCCTGCACCAGCCGCTGCGACAGGATGATCGCGTCCTCGTAGTTGTGGCCCTCCCACGGCATGAACGCCACCAGCAGGTTCTTGCCCAGCGCCATCTCACCGTTGTCGGTGCACGGCCCGTCGGCGATGACCTGGTTGACCTCCACCCGATCACCCTCGGCCACGATCGGCTTCTGGTTGAAACTGGTGCCCTGGTTGGACCGCTTGAACTTGGCCACCCGGTAGGTCGTCCGCGTGCCGTCGTCGTTCATCACGGTGATGTAGTCGGCCGAGACCTCCTCCACCACCCCGGCCTTCTCCGCACTGATCACATCACCCGCATCCGTCGCCGCCCGGTATTCCATCCCCGTGCCCACCAGCGGCGCCTCGCCCCTGAGCAGCGGCACCGACTGGCGCTGCATGTTCGCGCCCATCAGGGCCCGGTTGGCGTCGTCGTGCTCCAGGAACGGGATCATCGCGGTGGCCACCGACACCATCTGACGCGGAGACACATCGATGTAGTCGACCTCACCCGACCGGACCAACTCGAACTCACCGCCCTTGCGCCGCACCAGCACCCGGGCCTCGGCGAACGCGCCGTCCGCCGTCAGAGCCGAGTTCGCCTGCGCCATGACGTAACGGTCCTCCTCGTCCGCCGTCAGATAGTC
This sequence comes from Nonomuraea jiangxiensis, assembly GCF_900099965.1. Taxonomy (GTDB): domain Bacteria; phylum Actinomycetota; class Actinomycetes; order Streptosporangiales; family Streptosporangiaceae; genus Nonomuraea; species Nonomuraea jiangxiensis. The sequence goes on from NZ_FNDJ01000020.1 coordinate 198,747, forward strand.
GACCCGCTCGGTGACCCGGCCCTCCACGACCTTGCGGTAGGGCGTCTCGACGAAGCCGAAGGCGTTGAGCCGCCCGAAACACGCCAGCGAGCCGATGAGGCCGATGTTCGGGCCCTCAGGGGTCTCGATCGGGCACATCCGGCCGTAGTGGGACGGGTGCACGTCACGGACCTCCAAGCCGGCCCGCTCACGGGACAGACCACCGGGGCCCAGCGCGTTGAGACGCCGCTTGTGCGTCAGGCCGGCCAGCGGATTGGTCTGGTCCATGAACTGCGACAACTGCGAGGTGCCGAAGAACTCCTTCATCGACGCCACCACCGGGCGGATGTTGATCAAAGTCTGCGGCGTGATCGCCTCCACGTCCTGCGTGGTCATCCGCTCGCGCACGACCCGCTCCATCCGCGCCAGGCCCAGCCGGACCTGGTTCTGGATCAGCTCGCCGACGCTGCGCACCCGGCGGTTGCCGAAGTGGTCGATGTCGTCGACCTCGACGATCACCTCACCGTCGACGCCCGGCATCGACTCCTCACCCGCATGCAACCGCACGATGTACTCGATCATCGCGACGATGTCCGCCTCGGCCAGCGTGCCCTGAGCGATCGCGGCGTCGACCCCGAGCTTCTTGTTGATCTTGTAGCGGCCCACCTTGGCCAGGTCGTACCGCTTGGCGTTGAAGTACAGATTCTCCAGCAGCGTCTGCGCCGACTCCTTGGTCGGCGGCTCACCGGGCCGCAACTTGCGGTAGATGTCCAGCAGCGCGTCATCCTGGCCGGCCGTGTGATCCTTCTCCAGGGTCGCCCGCATCGACTCGTACTGGCCGAACCGCTCGAGAATCTGCTCGCTCGTCCAGCCCAGCGCCTTCAGCAGCACCGTGACGGCCTGCTTGCGCTTACGGTCGATACGCACACCGACGCTGTCACGCTTGTCGATCTCGAACTCCAGCCAGGCCCCCCGCGACGGGATGACCTTGCACCCGTACAGGTCCTTGTCGGAGGTCTTGTCGACCGTGCGCTCGAAGTACAC
>NZ_FNDJ01000004.1 GCF_900099965.1 Nonomuraea jiangxiensis
AGCTCCCCGGCTCCCAGCTCCCCGGCTCCCAGCTCCCCGGCTCCCAGCTCCCCGGCTCCCAGCTCCCCGGCTCCCAGCTCCCCGGCTCCCAGCTCGCGGGCTCGCAGCCCCACGTCTCCCAGCTCCCGGGCCCCCAGCAGCCGCGTGAGGCCGCGCCTGTGCGGTCCCAGGCGGCCGCGCCCCTCCAGGGCCACCCCGCCACCGCCGTGCCCCTCCAGGACCACCCGCCGCTTCCCTCCCGTCCCAGCCGGCCGCGCTCCTCCGGCAGGGCAGCGCGGCCGCCGCGACGCCCCCGGCACCGCCCGGACCCTCGCATCCGCCGTACCCGGCGATGCCCACCCAGCCCGGTCCGCGGCGGGGCACCGGCTGGATCGTCGCGGCCGGTGTGGCGGGCGTGCTGGTGCTCGTGGCCGCCACCGCCTTCGTCGCCCTCCGCCTCGCCGGCCGCTCCGGCGCCACCACGCCTCCCACCTCGTCCGCCGCCGTGTCCAACACGCCCACGCCCGTGTCCACCGCCACCCGGATCTCCTCTCCCGCCCCCACGAGCCGCACGATCACCCTGCCCGGCACGTCGGTGAAGGTCATCGAGAGGGCCGGTGACCCACTCAGGCTCACCTCCTACACCGTGAACAGCGGCAAGCGCCTCTACGTCAGGAAGCACGCCACCGGCGCCTTCGCCCAGAACTCCCGCTATTTCGACTACGTCCTCAACCTCCGGACCAACCAGGCCCTCGGCACCGACGTGGACTACAGCAGCGACTTCTTCTCCACGGTGTCCGTCGTCGACCACTCCACAGGCGACAAGCGGGTCGTCAAGATCAGCCGCAGGCCGGTCTATCCCACCACCCCCCGCTGGTCGCCCGACGGCGCGTACGGCCTGGTCACCCTCTACAAGGGCACGGCCGCCGGCGACACCGACGAGTACGGCTACGCCATCATCGACGTGGCCGCCGGCACCGCCCGCGCCTTCGAGATCAAGGAGCAGGGCGCGGGGGAGTGGCGCTTCTTCTGGGACGCGGGCGGCCGGGCGGTCGGGACCTGGGTGGCGGGCAGGATGAAGTTCTATGACCTGAACGGCAAGCACCTGCGGACCCTGTCGGACGTGGGCTCGCCGGTGTGGGTGGAGGGCGACGACGTCTCACCGTCGGGCAGCCGCTTCCTGGCCCTCTGCACGACCGAGGGCACCTCGCTCTGCGCCCGCTCCACCTCGGGCGACGACCCGGCCCCGATCACCGTTCCGGTCGCCGGCAAGCGCCTCATCGGCTGGTGGGACGACGACCACCTGGCGGTGTGGCGGGCCGAGGGCGCCGGGTACGAGGCCGTGGTGACCGACCTGTCCGGCCAGGTGCGCCGGGTGCTCGCGACGGCCCCGCGCAAGGCCGAGTTCGATCGCATGGGCTTCCGCTTCAGCCGTACCGGGTAGTCCTTGGGCACCGGCATCCCTAGGATCAAGGCTGAACCCATTCGAGGGGGTTGGCGTGGATATCACCGTCGTCGGCGAGGGCGCCGTACTGGCCGCGCCCGACATCCTGCGGCTGCACGCGGGGGTCGAGGTCCGCAGGGCGTCGGCCGCGGAGGCGTTCACCGCCGTCCGGGCCGCCGCCGCCCGGCTGGCCGAGGCGCTGAGCCGGGCGGGAGTGGCGGCGCAGGACGTGCGCACGGTGGAGCTCTCCCTGGGCCCTGAGTACGAGGCGTACCCGAAGGTGACCGCCTACCGGGCGGCGCAGGGGGTGGAGGTGGTCGTGCGCGACCTCTCCCGGGCCGACCACGTCATCGACACCGTGGCCGGGGTGGGGGAGGAGGCCAGGCTGAACGGCCTGGCCTTCGAGCTGTCCGACCCCTCGGTCCCGCTGCGGGAGGCCAGGACGAGGGCGTTCCGGGACGCCGCCGCCAAGGCGGCCCAGTTCGCCGAGCTGGCCGGGCGCCCGCTGGGCCGGGTGGTCTCGGTGAAGGAGGAGCTCAGGGGCGGCCCGGTGCCGATGAGGGCGGCGCTGGAGGTGGCCGACACCAAGGCCTCGGTCAGTCCCGGCCGCCAGACCCTCTCCGTCACGGTCGAGGTCGGCTACGACTTCGCCGCGTAACCAGCCGCCTGGCCGGCCGCGACCGTAGCCGGCCGCCTGACCGGCCGCGACCGGATTCGCGGCGGCCGGGTCAGGGGAGGGCCAGCATGCGGTCCAGCGCCACCTTGGCCCAGTGGGTGGTGTCCGGGTCCACCGTGATCTGGTTGACGACCTCGCCCAGCACCAGCGACTCCAGCGCCCACACCAGGTGCGGCAGGTCGATGCGGTTCATCGTCGAGCAGTAGCAGACCGTCCGGTCGAGGAACGAGATGCTCTTGTCGGGGAACGTCTGCGCCAGCCGCTTGACCAGGTTCAGCTCCGTACCGATCGCCCAGCTCGAACCCGCCGGCGCCGCCTCCAGCGTCTGGATGATGTGCTCCGTCGAGCCCACGTGGTCCGCCTTGAGCACGACCTCGTGACGGCACTCCGGGTGCACCAGCACGTTCACGCCGGGGATGCGGGCGCGGACCTCGTCGACCGAGCCGGCCGTGAAGCGGCCGTGGACCGAGCAGTGGCCGCGCCAGAGGATCATGCGGGCGCGTTCGAGCTCCTCCCGGGTGAGCCCCCCGTTCGGCCGGTGCGGGTTCCAGACGACGCAGTCCTCCAGCGACATGCCCATCTCCAGCACCGCCGTGTTGCGCCCCAGGTGCTGGTCGGGCAGGAAAAGCACCTTGTCCCCCTGCTCGAAGGCCCAGTCCAGGGCGCGGCGGGCGTTGGAGGAGGTGCAGACCGCGCCGCCGTTCCTGCCGCAGAAGGCCTTGATGTCGGCGCTGGAGTTCATGTACGTGACCGGGACCACCCGATCGGCCAGCCCCGCGTCCTCCAGGGCCTCCCAGCACTCCTCGACCTGGTCGAACGTCGCCATGTCCGCCATTGAGCAGCCGGCCGCCAGATCGGGCAGGACCACCTTCTGGGCGTCGGAGGTCAGGATGTCGGCGGACTCGGCCATGAAGTGCACGCCGCAGAACACGATGAACTCCGCCTCCGGCCGGGCGGCGGCCTGCCGGGCGAGCTTGAAGGAGTCGCCCGTCACGTCGGCGAACTGGATGACCTCGTCGCGCTGGTAATGGTGGCCGAGCACGAACAAGCGGTCGCCGAGCGTCTCCTTGGCCCGGCGCGCGCGCTCCACCAGCGCGGGGTCGGAGGCCGCCGGCAGCTCGCCGGGGCAGTCGACCCCCCTCTCGCTGTGCGGATCGGTGCCCTGGCCGAGGACGAACAACGGCAGCTCAGTACGGGTGGTCATGGCCATACCCCCTTATCGTCGGTTTGACGATACTCATCATGACACACCGACAAAAGCGGTTATTCCTGGAGGAGGCGACCCGGGAATGTGTGGCAGGGCGCAGGTGTTGGTAGCGTCATTAGTAGGACGTCAACCAGACAGCCTGGGTAGGGAGTCAGCAGATGACGGTTGAGAGCAGCGAGACCACGACGCAGGGCCTGATCCTGACTGACGCGGCCGCCGCAAAGGTCAAGAGCCTGCTGGAGCAGCAGGGTGAAGAGGGCCTGCAGCTGCGTGTCGCGGTGCAGCCGGGCGGCTGCTCGGGCCTGCGCTACCAGCTCTTCTTCGATGACCGGTCGATGGACGGCGATGTGGTGTCGGACTTCGGCGGGGTCAGCGTGGTCACCGACCGGATGAGTGCCCCCTACCTGATGGGCGCGTCCATCGACTTCGTGGACACGATCGAGAAGCAGGGCTTCACCATCGACAACCCCAACGCCACGGGCTCGTGCGCCTGCGGCGACTCGTTCAACTAGCCGGTGGTCCCCGGGTCCCGCTCGCCTTTGTGCGGGCGGGACCTTCGCGTATTCTCGGGGGGCCCAATTTTGGCCCTGCTGACAACGAGGAAGAAGAATCCCGTGCGCATCGCCGTCACCGGCTCCATCGCGACAGATCACCTGATGACATTCCCCGGAAGCTTCGGCGACCAGCTCATCGCCGAGCAGCTCGATCGGGTGTCACTCTCGTTCCTGGTCGACGACCTCCAGATCCGGCGCGGGGGCTGCGCCGCGAACATCGCCTTCGGCATGGCGTGCCTGGGTCTCCAGCCGATCCTCGTGGGCGCCGTCGGAAACGACTTCGCGGACTACCGTTCGTGGCTGGAGCGCCATGGCGTGGACTGCGGATCCGTACACATCTCGGAGACCCAGCACACCGCGCGCTTCCTGTGCACCACCGACGAGCACCACAACCAGATCGCCTCGTTCTACACCGGCGCGATGGCCGAGGCGCGGCTGATCGAGCTGCAGCCCGTCGCCGACCGCGTGGGCGGGCTCGACCTGGTGCTGATCAGCCCCAACGACCCCGACGCGATGCTGCGCCACACCGACGAGTGCCGCCGGCGCGGCATCCCGTTCGCCGCCGACATCTCCCAGCAGCTCGCGCGCATGGCCGACGAGGACATCCGCAAGCTCGTCGACGGGGCCGCCTACCTGTTCTCCAACGACTACGAGAAGGGGCTCATCGAGCAGAAGACCGGCTGGTCCGACCAGGAGATCCTGGACCGGGTCGGCGTCCGGGTCACCACGCTCGGCCCCAAGGGCGCCGTCATCGACCGCGAGGGCGAGCCGTCCATCCAGGTCGCCCCCGCCCCCGAGAACGGCAAGGCCGACCCCACCGGCGTCGGCGACGCCTTCCGCGCCGGGTTCATGTCCGGCGTGGCCTGGGGGCTGTCGCTGGAGCGGTGCGGCCAGCTCGGCAACCTCACCGCCACCCACGTGCTGGAGCGCGTCGGCGGCCAGGAATACGAGCTCGGCCAGCAGGGCTTCCTCGAGCGTTTCGGCTCGGCCTACGGCGCCGAGGCGAGCGCGGAGATCGCCGAGCACATCCGCTGCTACCACCCCTGAGCCGCAGGGCCGCGATCCCCGTCGCCCGGCGGCGGGGATCGCCTGGACGGGCCGGGGGCAGTCCCGGGAAGCTCAGTAATTACGCCTGACGTGGATGGCCCAGCCGCCCTCGGGCAGCTCGTACGACCCCACATGCCGATGTGACTTCAGCCTGCACCACGCCGGCACGTCCGTGTAGGCCGCCGGGTCGTCGGCCAGCACGGCCACGACGGCGTTCAGCGGGACGAAGTTGATCTGCTCGGCGAGCATGATGATCGGGATCGGGCACTTCTTGCCGAGCGCGTCGATCGTCAAAGCCGGCTGGGTAACCTCGGTCATGCGACTCCTGCGTCCTGGCGGATGCGGCGCACCAGCTCGGGCAGCACGGCGAGAAACCTGTCGACCTCGGCCGCGGACGTGCCCCTGGGCAGCGACACCCGGACATTCCCATGGGTCAGCACGCCCATGGCTTCAAGAACGTGCGATGGACGAAGCGTACTAGCGGTGCACGAACTTCCGGACGATACGGCGAATCCGGCCTTGTCCAGCTCCGTCAGCAGCGCCTCCCCGTCGACGTAGAGACACGAGAAGGTCACGATGTGCGGCGCTCGCTCGGCGGGATCGCCGATCACCTCCACGTCGGGGACGGTCTTCGGCACCATGTCGCGGATCCTGCCCACCAGCTCCGACAGCCTGGCCTGCTCCTGAGCCGCCTCCGCGGCCATCGCGCGCAGCGCCGCCGCCGCGGCGACGATGCCCGGCACGTTCTCGAACCCCGGCACCCGCCGCCGCTCCCGCTCGTCCTCCGGCAGGAACGAGCGGAACCGCGTGCCCTTGCGCACCACCAGCACGCCCACCCCGGCCGGACCGCCCCACTTGTGGGCGCTGGCGGTCAGCACCGACCAGCCGGGCGGGATCGGCATGCGGCCGGCCGTCTGCGCCGCGTCCACCAGCAGCGGCACGCCGTGCGCCCGGCAGGCGGCGGCCGCCTCCGCCACCGGCTGCAGGGTGCCGACCTCGTGGTTGGCGGTCTGCAGGCAGGCCAGCGCGGTCCCCGGCCGGGCCACCGCGGCGGCGAACCCGTCGAGATCCACCCGCCCGGTCAGATCCACGCCCACGGTTTCGACCGTGCCGCCGTCGCGTTCGTGCACGCCACCCGCGTGCAGGACGCTGGAGTGCTCCACGGCGCTGGTGACCAGATGGCGCCCGACCCTTCGCCTGCCGTGTAGGGTGCCGAGCACGCCGAGATGCACGGCCTGCGTGCCGGACGAGGTGAACGACACCTCGTCGGACCGCGCGCCGAGCGCCTCGGCCACCTCCGTGCGGGCCTGTTCGAGCAGCAGGTGCGCACGGCGGGCCTGGCCGTAGAGTCTCGCGGGGTCGGCCCAGCCGACGTCGATCGCCGCCAGCAGCGCCTCGCGCGCCTGAGGGTGGAGCGGCTCGCTCGAAGCCGCGTCGAAATACGCCACGAGACTCATCGTCCCACTTGCGGCGCCATCGAGGGGTCGCGCGGGAGGGCAAGGCACGTGCACGCTAATGTGTCTGCAATCAGCTGTGCATCTGGAAATACGAGCGCCCAAGGGAGAGACTCTTGGGCTTCATCTGTGGGGTAGGCGATCCGTGAGTCCGACTCGCCGTACGACGCGGCGTTCGTTGGCCCGGCGCAGGGTGCCGCGCGCCGCCGCATTGGCGTTGCTGCTGGCCACCGCGACGGCGTGTGCTAATGACGTTCCTAAGGCCGACTGGTCTCGTGGCCTTCTTCCTGAGCACGTCACCGAGCAGGGCGATGTGGTGCAAAGCCTGTGGAACGGGGCCTGGATCGCCGCACTCGCCACGGGTGCCGTCGTCATCGCGCTGATCCTGTGGGCGGCCATCTTCCACCGCAAGCGCAGGGCCAAGGCCGAGCTCCCGCCGCAGGTTCGCTACAACCTGCCGATCGAGATGCTCTACACCTTGATCCCGCTCGTCATGGTGTCGGTGTTCTTCTTCTTCACCGCCCGTGACAGCAACGTGCTCACCCGCGTTGACGGTGACGCGACGGTGAAGGTCAAGGTGGAGGCGTTCCAGTGGAGCTGGCGCTTCACCACGACCGTCAACGGCAAGACGCTGCAGCCGGTGGCCGGCGTGCCCGTGAGTGACTACCACCAGGGCCCCCAACTCGTCCTGCCGACGAAGTCGAAGGTCGAGTTCGATCTGTCGACCGACGACGTCATCCACTCGTTCTGGGTGCCGGAGTTCCTCTTCAAGCGAGACGTCATCCCCGGCATCCCCGAGAACAACCCGGGCCGCAAGTTCGAGATCACGACGCTCGACAGGACCGGCGTCTTCGCCGGCCGGTGCGCCGAGCTGTGCGGTGTCGACCACAGCCGGATGCTCTTCTCGGTGAAGCTCGTTCCGCAGGCTGAGTTCGACCAGTACATCGCGACCCACCAGGCTGGGAGTGCCCAGTGACCGCCATTCAAGAACCACTAGTCGCGCGCGCGAGGCCCGTCACCAAGGGCCAAGTGATCGCCAAGTGGCTGTCCTCCACTGATCACAAGATCATCGGGCACCTTTACCTGATCACGTCGTTCGTGTTCTTCCTGATCGGCGGCGTCATGGCGCTGATCATGCGGGCCGAGCTGGCGCATCCGGGGCTGCAGTTCACCAGTAACGAGCAGTTCAACCAGCTGTTCACCATGCACGGCACGATCATGCTGCTGATGTTCGCGACGCCGTTGTTCGCCGGCTTCGCCAACGAGCTGATGCCGCTCCAGATCGGCGCCCCCGACGTGGCCTTCCCCCGTCTCAACATGGTGAGCTACTGGCTCTACCTGTTCGGCAGCATCATCGCCGTGTCGGGCTTCTTCACCCCCGGTGGCGCGGCGTCGTTCGGCTGGTTCGCCTACACGCCGCTGTCCAACGCGATCAACTCGCCCGGCATCGGCGGCGACCTGTGGATCATGGGCCTGGCCCTGTCCGGCCTCGGTACGATCCTCGGCTCGGTCAACTTCATCACCACGATCATCTGCATGCGCGCCCCCGGCATGACCATGTTCCGCATGCCGATCTTCACCTGGAACGTGCTGCTGACCAGCATGCTCGTGCTGATGGCCTTCCCCGTGCTGGCCGCCGCGCTGCTGGCCCTGGAGTCCGACCGCAAGCTGGGCACCCACATCTTCGCCTCGGAGAACGGCGGTGCGCTGCTGTGGCAGCACCTGTTCTGGTTCTTCGGCCATCCCGAGGTCTACATCATCGCGTTGCCGTTCTTCGGCATCGTGACCGAGGTGCTGCCGGTCTTCAGCCGCAAGCCGGTCTTCGGTTACATCAGCCTGGTGGCCGCGACGATCTCGATCGCGGGCCTGTCGATCACGGTCTGGGCGCACCACATGTTCCCGACCGGGCAGGTGTTGCTGCCGTTCTTCTCGTTCATGACGTTCCTCATCGCGGTGCCGACAGGTGTGAAGTTCTTCAACTGGGTCGGCACGATGTGGCGCGGGCATCTGTCGTTCGAGTCGCCGATGCTGTTCTCGATCGGCTTCCTCATCACGTTCCTGCTGGGCGGTCTGACGGGTGTCATCCTGGCCTCGCCGCCGCTCGACTTCCACATCAGCGACACCTACTTCGTGGTGGCCCACTTCCACTACGTGGTCTTCGGCACGGTCGTGTTCGCCATGTTCGCGGGCTTCTACTTCTGGTGGCCCAAGTTCACCGGCAGGATGCTCGACGACAAGCTGGGCAAGGTGCACTTCTGGCTGCTGTTCATCGGCTTCCACACCACGTTCCTGGTGCAGCACTGGCTCGGCATGCTCGGCTTCCCGCGCCGCTACGCCGACTACAGCGCGGCCGACGGCTTCACCGACCTCAACCTGATCTCGTCGGTGGGCGCGTTCATCTTGGGCGCCTCGACGCTGCCGTTCTTCTACAACGTCTGGAAGACCTGGCGCAGCGCGCCCAAGGTCACCGTCGACGACCCCTGGGGCTACGGCGGCTCGCTCGAATGGGCGACCTCCTGCCCGCCGCCGCGGCACAACTTCACCTCCCTGCCGCGCATCAGGTCCGAGCGCCCCGCGTTCGACCTGCACTATCCGCACGTGTCCGCCAAGCCCGCCAAGGCGGAGGTGGAGGCCTGATGAAAGTCCAAGGTTGGCTGTTCCTGCTGTGCGGACTGTTCTTCGCCGGCGTCGACATCGCCTACTGGTTCTGGACCAAGGCCGAGACGGGCCACGGTGAGCCGGTCGGCACCACCGCCATGGCCATCTCGGTCGGGTTCGCGTTCATGGTGGGCTACTACCTGATGTTCACCGCGCGCCGCATCGGCGAGCAGCCGGAGGACAACAAGCAGGCCGAGATCAGCGACGGTGCCGGTGAGATCGGGTTCTTCAGCCCGAGCAGCTGGTGGCCGCTGTTCCTGTGCCTGGCGGCGGCCTTCGCCTTCGCCGGGTTCGTGATCGGCTTCTGGATGTTCCTGATCGGCGTCTTCATGGTGATCATGGCCATGATCGGGTTCGTGTTCCAGTACTACCGGGGTCACTTCTCGCACTGAAGTATCCACCGAAGCGGGCGTCTCTCTTGGGAGAGGACGCCCGCTTTTTGGTGTTCTTTGCCAGTGCACGGATGTGGTGATTCGATCACTCAGGGTAGTAAAGGAGGCAGAAGCGGTTCGATCTTGGACGAGGGAGTCACCCGTGGGTCGCGTAGCGTATGGATCGTCAGGCCTGCTGGCCCTGGCGCTGCTGACGGCGTGCTCGGCGTGCTCGGCGGAACCGGCCGAGGAATCCAAGGGAGTCGCCATTGCGGGAGGCGTCAAGGCGGCGTCCGCGGGGGTCTTCCCGCCGGACAAGAGCCGGAACGTGCCCACCGACCAGAGCGTGGTCGTGTCGGCCCAGGGAGGCACGCTCAAGAGCGTACGGGTGACCGGCGGCAAGGCCGGGATCCTGCCGGGCGAGCTGAGCGCCGACCGCACCCGCTGGCGCAGCCTCGGCAACGTCCGCCCCAACAGCACCTACACGGTCACCGCGGTCTCCGTGAACTCCGCGGGCCAGCAGAACGAGACCACCAGCACGTTCCAGACGGTCAAGGGCACCAAGACGTTCGACATCAAGACGATCACCCCCAACAAGGAGGACACCGGCCTCACGGTCGGCGTCGGCATGCCCATCATGATCACCTTCGACCAGCCGGTCGCCGACCGGGTCTCCGTCGAGCGCAACCTGTCCGTGCAGAGCTCCAAGCCGGTGGAGGGCGCCTGGCACTGGTTCGACGACACCCACGTGGACTTCCGGCCGCGCAAATACTGGCCGGCGCACACGAAGGTGCGGGTGGAGGCGAAGCTGGCCGGCGTACGCGGCGGACCCAACATGTACGGCAAGCGCGACGTCGCGCTCGACTTCAAGATCGGCCGTTCCCAGATCACCGAGGGCAGCCTCAAGGAGCACGTGCTCTACGTACGGCGGGACGGCAAGCAGATCCGCGAGATGCCGATGAGCGCCGGCCAGGGGGGTGTGTGGAAGTACTACACCACCTCGGGCATCCACCTGGCGATGTCCCGCGAGGAGGCCACGCTCATGACCTCGCCGGGGATCGGCCCCGGCCAGTCCGGCTACTACTCGCTCATGGTCTACAAGACCGTCCGCATCTCCAACAGCGGCGAGTACATCCACAGCGCGCCCTGGTCGGTGGGCTCGCAGGGCAACTCGAACGTCAGCCACGGATGCGTGAACATCAGCCCGGCCAACGCCAGCTGGTTCCTCAAGAACACCCTGATCGGGGACCCGATCATCCTCACCGGGTCCCCGCGCAAACTGGAGCCCACCAACGGCTGGGGGCACTGGCAGGAGAACTGGAAGGAGTGGCTCCAGTGGAGCGTACTGAAGGACGCCCCGACGATGGCACTGCCGTAGCCCCATCACCCCGGGCGGCCGTCAGGGGCCCTCTGAGGCCCTCCCAGGGGGTCAGCAGGCGCCGCTGACCCGCACCCAGCGGTCGAGGGTGGCCGCGGCGGCGCCGGAGTCGACCGCCTCGGTCGCGTGGGCGTAGCCGTCGATCATGGCCGCGTCGAGATCGTCACCGGGGCCCCGCAGCGCCACCAGGGCGGCGGCGGCGTTGAGCAGCACGGCGTCGCGCACCGGACCCGTCTTGCCGCCCACCAGGTCGTGCACCGCCCGCGCGTTGAACGCCACGTCGCCGCCGCGCAGCGCGTCGACCTCGGCGCGCGCGATGCCGAGCACCGCGGGGTCGAACGTCCGCTGGGTCGCCGTGCCGTCCCTGACCACCCAGACCGTCGAGGTGCCGGCGATGGTCAGCTCGTCGAGACCGTCGTCGCCGCGGAACACCAGGGCGGACACGCCGCGCTCGGCGAAGACGCCCGCGAGCACCGGCAGCATGCGGGCGTCGAACACGCCGATGGCCTGGGCCGCGGGACGGGCGGGATTGGTGAGGGGGCCGAGGAAGTTGAAGACCGTGGGCACGCCGATCTCCTTGCGGGTCGGTCCGGCGAAGCGCAGCGCGGGGTGATAGACCGGGGCGAAGCAGAACGCGATGCCCGCCTCCTCGGCCACCCGAGCCGTCTGCTCCGGCGTGAGGTCGAGCCGGATGCCCAGGTGCTCCAGGACGTCGGCGGCGCCGCACGAGGACGACGCGGCCCGGTTGCCGTGCTTGACCACCCGGGCGCCCGCGGCCGCGGCCACGATGGCGGCCATCGTCGAGACGTTGACGGTGTGGGCGCGGTCGCCGCCGGTGCCGACGACGTCGACCACCGGCCCCTCCACGGTCAGCGGCGTGGCCAGGTCGAGCATGGTGCGGGCCAGGCCCACCACCTCGGCCACCGTCTCACCCTTGGCGCGCAGGGCCACGGCGAAGCCGGCGATCTGGGCGGACGTGGCGGCGCCGGACATGATCTCCCGCATCGCCCAGGCCGTCTCGTCGGCGGTGAGGTGCTCTCCGGACAGGAGAGCGGACAGCAGGGCGGGCCAGGTCGTCCGGGAGTCCATGGGCACCTACTTGGCGTCGAGTCGGGTGGAGAACGGCTATTTGGCGTTGAGCCGGGTCGAGGAACGGCGCCGCATCAGGTCGGCCACGGTGTCGGCCAGGACCATCGGCTCCAGGGGTTGCGGCACGACGGCGTCGGCCTTGGACCAGTCGGCCAGCCAGCGGTCGTCCCGCCGGGCGATGATCAGGCAGATGGGCGGGCAGTCGTAGACCTCGTCCTTGGCCTGGCGGGAGACGCCCATGCCGCCCGCCGGCTGCGTCTCGCCGTCGAGGACGGCCACGTCGATCTCGCCCGATCCCAGCCACTGGTGGACCTTGGGCTCCGTGGCGCACTCCACGATCTCCACGAGAGGCACGTCGGCCGCGGGCCGCCTGCCGATGGCCTGGATCACCTCGGCCCTGGTGGCGGCGTCGTCGCTGTAGACGAGGACCCTCATCGTGTCGTCTGTGCTCCCGGTGGACGTCACTTTCGCGCTCGCTATCGCTTGTAGGGGTAGGGTCACCTGGGATCGTACCGGTGCGGCGGCGTGCAATCCCAGGCCGCCCGGCCGGTGGCCGGGTTCCTGGGGGATTTCTGATGATTATCCCAGGTTGCTTGGTGGTTTGTACCTGCTAACGGGGGGTCGTGCGCCGGACCGACCACCGGAGCCGCAATAATGCTGCCCGTGGCGACAGCATCCGCAATAACTTCGACGACGGCAGCTCAGTCGTCCCGGCGGCCAAACCTGGTCAGCGTCGGGACGATCGTGTGGCTGTCCTCCGAGCTCATGTTCTTCGCGGCGCTGTTCGCGATGTACTTCACCATCCGGTCGGTGAGCGAGGGCAAAGGCATCGAGTGGGGACCCGCGTTCCTGCCCGTGGGCGCCGAGGCCGAAGGCGCTCACCTGAACATCCCGTTCGCGACGGTCAACACGATCATCCTGGTGCTGTCGAGTGTGACGTGCCAGCTCGGCGTGTGGGCCGCGGAGAAGGGGCAGGTCGGAAAGCTCCGCTTCTGGTACATCGTCAGCTTCCTCATGGGCGCGATCTTCGTCGCCGGGCAGCTGTACGAGTACGGCGAGCTGGCGTCAGAGGGCGCGACCCTGTCCGCCAACGCCTACACCTCGGTGTTCTACCTGACGACGGGCTTCCATGGCCTGCACGTGACCGGTGGCCTGATCGCGTTCCTGTTCATGCTGGGACGCACGTACGCCGCGAAGCGCTTTACGCATGAGCAGGCCACCAGCGCGATCGTCGTGTCCTACTACTGGCACTTCGTCGACGTCGTCTGGATCGGTCTTTTCGCGACCATCTACATCATTCGATAAGGAACGGGATCTCTGTGACTAGGATCACCGCTTGGCGGCGGCATCCCCTCGCGAGATATGCCGTCCTGATTTTCGCGTTGGCGCTGGTCGGGATGACATACACCGCCTTCGCCCAGGCGGGTAAGCCCGCCGACGCGGCGATGGCGGCCGGCAAGGTCGATGACGTGGCCGAGGGCAAGAGCCTGTTCGTCCTGCACTGCGCGAGCTGCCACGGCATGAACGCGCAGGGCACCACGACGGCCCCCACGCTCATCGGTGTCGGCGCCGCGGCCGTCGACTTCCAGATGAGCACCGGCCGCATGCCCGCCGCCGCCCCCGGGCCCCAGGCGCCGCGCAAGCCCCAGGCCAAGTGGGTCAACGAGGAGACGACCCGCCAGATCGCCGCCTACGTGCAGTCGCTCGGCGGCGGTCCCCAGGTGCCCCCCGCCGAGGCCGTCGACCCCAAGCTCGGCGACGCCGGCAAGGGCGGCGAGCTCTTCCGCGCCAACTGCATCCAGTGCCACAACTGGGCAGGTGCCGGAGGCGCGCTCACGCAGGGCAAATACGCGCCCAACCTGAACTCGGCGACCCCGCAGCAGATCTACGAGGCGATGGTCACGGGCCCGCAGGCCATGCCGGTCTTCAACGACTCGACGATCACGCCTGAGGAGAAGCGCAGCATGATCGCGTACATCACCCAGGTGCGCGAGCAGCAGGACCCGGGCGGATTCGGTCTCGGGCGCATCGGCCCCGTCACCGAAGGTCTCGTAGCTTGGATAGTGGGCCTGAGCGCCCTCGCACTCGCCGCCATCTGGATCACCGCGAAGAAGCGACAGAAGTCATGACAGACAACGAGCACGAGATCGAGCAGCCGGAAGAGCGCGTCCCCAAGCGCGTCATCGGCACCCCCCCGCCTGGCACCTCGATGCTCGGCACCGCGGAAGTGGCGGAGGCCGACCAGGAGATCCCCGGGGTCATACTGCCGGACGAGGCCAAGGCCCGGAAGGCCGAGAAGATCGTGGCGCTCTGCTTCACGATCACCTTCCTGGCCGCCATCGGGTTCCTCATCTCCTATGTGGTGTTCCAGGTCGGCAGCCCCGAGGCGACCGGCGTGTCGAACCTCGCGCTGGGCAGCACGCTGACGGTCGCCATCCTGGGGCTGGCGATCGGCATCGTGGTCTGGGTCCGCCAGATCATGCCGAAATACTCCCTGGTCCAGGAGCGCCACCCGATGGCCTCCGCCGAGGACGACCGCGAATACGTGGCCGACACCTTCGTGCGGGGCGCCAACGAGAGCGGCTTCGTCAAGCGCAAGCTGCTGCGCCGTACGCTGCTGCTGGCCGCGGCGCCGCTGGGCCTGGTGCCGCTGGTGCTGCTGCGTGACCTCGACAACAGCAAGATGCCCGGCTCCCAGTTCAACAAGCTGCTGCGGCACACGGTCTGGGGCACCAAGACCAAGGAGGGCAAGCCGCTCAGGCTCGTCGTCGAGGGCACGGGCCAGCCGATCCGCGCCGCCGACTTCAACTCGCCGGGCGGCATCCTGTCCGTCGTCCCCGAGGGCTACGAGCACGACCTCAACGCCCTGGCCAAGGCCACGCTCATCTTGATCAAGTTCCGGCCGGAGGAGCTCAAGAGCGGCGTACGCCAGAACTGGACGCACGACGGCATCGTGGCCTACTCCAAGATCTGCACCCACGTGGGCTGCCCGGCGGCCCTGTACGAGCAGAACACCCACCACATCCTGTGCCCGTGCCACCAGTCGACGTTCGACGCCGCCGACGGTGCGAAGGTCATCTTCGGCCCGGCCGCCCGGCCGCTGCCGCAGTTGCCGATCACGGTGGACCAGGAGGGATACCTCATCGCCCAGGGAGACTTCGAAGTGCCACCCGGCCCCAGCTACTGGGAGCGCGGTGACGCCGAGGCCGAGGCCAGGGCGAAGGGAGGCCAGGCATGAGCGACGACCTGAAGACCGTGCCCAAGGCCATCACGGGCCCGTCGACCTTCCTCGACGACCGGCTCGGCGGTGCCAACTTCCTCAAGCGCAACCTGCGCAAGATCTTCCCCGACCACTGGTCGTTCCTGCTGGGTGAGATCGCGCTCTACTCGTTCATCATCCTGCTGCTGACCGGTACGTTCCTGACGTTCTGGTTCAAGCCCAGCATGATGGAGATCGCCTACGACGGCTCCTACGCGCCCCTCAAGGGCGTGATGATGTCGCAGGCCTACGCGTCGTCGCTGGAGATCAGCTTCGACGTCCGCGGTGGTCTGCTGATCCGGCAGATGCACCACTGGGCGGCCCTGCTGTTCGTGGCCGGCATGATGGTGCACATGCTCCGGGTGTTCTTCACCGGCGCATACCGCAAGCCGCGCGAGCTCAACTGGATCATCGGCGTGCTGCTGCTGACGCTGGCGCTGGCCGAGGGTCTGACCGGTTACTCGCTGCCCGACGACCTGCTGTCCGGCGCCGGTCTGCGGATCACCGAGGGCGTGGCGATCTCGCTGCCGCTGGTCGGTACGTACATCACGTTCTTCCTGTTCGGCGGGGAATATCCGGGTGAGGATGTCATCTCCCGGTTCTACTCGCTGCACATCCTGCTCATCCCGGGCATCCTGCTGGCGCTGATCTCGGCGCACATGGTGCTCATGTGGGTGCAGAAGCACACCCAGATGCCCGGCAAGGGACGCGACAACAAGAACGTGGTGGGCGCGCCGTTCTACCCGGCCTTCATGCTCAAGGCCGGCGCGTACTTCCTGTTCACGCTCGCCGTGGTGGCGGGGCTGGCGACGTTCACCCAGATCAACCCGATCTGGTTGTTCGGGCCTTATACCCCCGCCGACGTGTCGGCCGGTTCGCAGCCGGACTTCTACATGGGCTTCCTCGAAGGCGCGCTGCGGATCATGGTGCCGTGGGAGATCAACCTCTTCGGCACCTCCCATGCCGGCACCCTGCCACTGAGCGTCATCATCCCGGCCCTGGTGCCGATGGGCATCATCATGACCGGGCTGGCGCTCTATCCGTTCCTGGAACGCTGGGTGACGGGCGACAACCGCGAGCACCACATCGCGGACCGGCCGCGCAACAACCCGCACCGGACCTCGATCGGCATGTCGGCCATCACGTTCTACGGTGTGCTGTGGGTGCTCGGCGCCAACGACGAGATCTCGGCGTTCTTCCACATCAGCCTCAACTGGACCACCTACATCGGCCGGGTGCTGATCTTCGTGGCGCCGGCGCTGGCCTACCTGATCACCTACCGCATGTGCCTCGGCCTGCAGCGCTTCGACCAGGCGGTCATCGGGCACGGGGTGGAGTCCGGGGTCATCAAGCGGCTGCCGCACGGTGAGTTCATCGAGGTGCACACGCCGGTGGCCGAGGACATCGAGGCCCACCTGCGCGGCAAGGAGGCGGTGCCGATGCTGCCGGTGGCCGAGGATGGCGCGGGCATCCCGCCCAAGGGCATGCGCGGGCCGCTCGGCAAGCTGCGCGGGCGCATGTCGAAGGCGTACGGCGGGGAGAAGATCCCGCTGGACGACGGGCATGGGCACGGGCACGAGGAGGAGCACGCCGCCATCGAGTCGGGCGACGACGACCGCAGCCTCACCCACTGATTCTGTCGCCACACCGTACGGGCCCGTCCGGAACCTTTCCGGGCGGGCCCGTCGGCGTTCCTGGCGGCGTTCTGCGGCCTTCGCACAGGGGAGTGGGTTGCTGGGCGCTTTGTCGGCTGTGGGGCGCGCTGAGGAGGTTGTGAGCGGTCGTCCGTGCCGGGCCCCGGCCGCCCCGGCTCGTTACGGCCCTTGCGGGGTGCTCATGGGGGTGGCCCGCGCCGACGGCCGGTCCGGCACGCGAAAGGGCCGTGCCGCCGCGGGCACGGCCGGGGGCTCGGCAGGGATCAGTCGGCCTCGGGGAAACCGATGGAGAAGGCCGCGTCGAGATCGTGCCTGGAGTACGCGCGGAAGGCGATGTGCGTCTCGGTGTGCAGCACCCCGGCGACCTTGTTGATCCGCCCGGGAACCACCTCGGCGATCTCCTCGTAGGCCGCGACCCGGACCATGGCCATCAGGTCGTATTCGCCGGTGATGGAGTAGACCTCGCTGACCCCGTCGATCTCGGCGATCGTCTGGGCGACCTCCGGGATGCGGTCTACCTCTGCATTTATGTGGACGATAGCCGTGACCATGCCCCAACTGTATCGGGTCACCTCAAAGGTCGCCCCTCCTCCCGCCCACGTCGCTGGTCGAGGTGGCGATAGGCCAGGTCGATGCGGGCCTTGTGGCGGCCCGCGCCCCGGGCGGGCAGGCTCCACTGGCCGTCCACCTCCACCAGCCGCACCCCGGGGGACTCCAGCCAGCGCAGGATGCACTCGGTCTCCTCGGCGCTGGCGGCGTGGACGGGACCGGGACCGGGGATGACAGCCTCGGCGGTGGCGGTCAGGGAGGCCACGAAGGGGGTCGGGTGGGTGCCCCTCCGCATGACCCCGGCCCCCGCGAGCCGGCCGTAGCGGACCACGTGGATGTCCCAGCCGCCGTCGAACGTCGGGCTGGCGGCCACCAGCTGCGGGATGCGCGTGATGGCGGTCAGCCGCTGCATGCGGGCCGCCGTGCGGACGAACGCGGCCAGCCGGTCACGATCGACGGAGGCCTCCTCGTAGCGCTGCTCGACCGACAGGCGCTCCATGCGGGCCGAGACGGCGCTGTAGACCATCGAGGCGTCGAGCGTCATCGCGCGCCGGGCGCTCTCCACGTGGACCGCGTATTCCTCCTGGCTCTCCCTGCCCTCGCACGGCGCGCCGCACCGGCCCATCTCGTGCAGCACGCAGGCCGCCCGCCGGGTGCGCAACGTGATCGGCTGGGTGCACTGGCGCAGCGGGACCGCCTCGTGCAGCGCGATGCGGGCCTCGTCGGCCAGCCGGGCGTTGCCGAACGGGCCGAGGTAGGTGGCGCCGTCGTCCTTGAGCTCGCGGACGATCGACAGGCGCGGGAACGGCTCGACGGTGAGCTTGAGCCAGACGACCTTCTCGGGGAAGCGGGAACGGCGGTTGTAGCGGGGCTTGGCGCCGCCGATCAGGCGCAGCTCCCTGACCTCCGCCTCCAGGGCGGTCGAGCAGACGATGTGGCGCACCCGCTCGGCGATGCCGATCATCTCGCGGATGCGGGGGCGGGTCTCGGCGGCGGTGAAGTAGGAGCGCACCCGGTTGCGCAGGTTGGTGCTCTTGCCGATGTAGAGCACCTCGCCGCGCTCGTCCTCGAACAGGTAGACCCCCGGCGCGTGCGGCACGGAGTCGGCCAGGTGGCGCTTGCGCTGCTGCTCCGGCGTGGGCGCGCGGACGAACGACTTGAGCTCCTCCAGCGTGTGCACCTGGAACGAGCCGGCCCGCTCGATGAGCCCGTGCAGCACGTCGACGGTGGCCCTGGCGTCCTGCAGGGCGCGGTGGCACGGATCGACGGAGCTGCGGAAGAACCTCGCCAGCGTGGCGAGCTTGGCGTTGGGCGTCTCGTCGCGGGTCAGCACCCTGCGGGCCAGGTCGACGGTGTCGACGACCGGGTTGGCCGGCGGGGGATAGCCGTGGGCGGCGCAGGCCGCCTTGACGAAGCGGGTGTCGAAACCGGCGTTGTGGGCCACCAGGGTGGTGCCCCGGATGAACTCCAGGAAGCTCGGCAGCACCGCCTCGATCCGCGGCGCGGCCATCACCATGGCGTCGGTGATGCCGGTCAGCACGGAGATGAACGGCGGTATCGGCCCGCCGGGATCGACCAGCGTGGAGAACTCGCCGAGCACCTCGCCCGCCCGCACCTTGACCGCGCCGATCTCGGTGATCGCGTCGTCGGCGGGGGCGCCGCCGGTCGTCTCGAGGTCGAACACGACGAACGTGACCTCGCTCAGCGGGGTGCCGAGCTCGTCGAGAGTGCCTTGAACCGGATCCACGAACCAAGACCATAGAGTCGGCGACCGACAGGAACGAATCACCATCCGTCTTGATCCTTAGTTACCCTTCCCTTTATGTCCGCGGGAAGACTTGCCGGCCGCTACTCCCTGCTCCGCCCTCTGGGCGCCGGCGGCATGGGAAAGGTGTGGCTGGCCAGGGATGAGATGCTTGTTCGCGAAGTCGCGGTCAAGGAGCTCACGCTGGCCGAGGGCATGTCCCCGAAGGAGCGGGCCGACTCGGTGACCAGGGCCGTGCGCGAGGCGCAGGCCACGGCGCGCCTGCGCCACCCCGGCATCGTGGCCCTGCACGACGTCGTGGTCGAGAACGACCGGCCGTGGCTGGTCATGGAGCTGCTGCGGGGCCGCACGCTCGCCGAGACGGTGAGCCGGTTCGGACCCATGCCGGCGGAGCATGCCGCCCGGATCGGCGCCGACGTGCTCGAGGCGCTGATGGCCGCGCACGCCCAGGGCATGCAGCACCGCGACGTCAAGCCGGGCAACGTGTTCCTGACCGAGAGCGGCCGGGTCGTGCTCACCGACTTCGGCATCGCCCGCCAGGAGGGCCAGGCCACGCTCACCGAGCAGGGGCTGATGATCGGCTCGCCCGGGTTCATCGCGCCGGAGCGGCTGGAGGGCCAGCCCGGCGGCCCGGCCAGCGACCTGTGGTCGCTCGGCGCCACCCTCTACGTCGCGCTGGCGGGCGTGCCCGCCTACGAGGGGTCGGCGGCCCAGCGGGTGCGCGACACGCTGACCCAGCCGCCCCCGGTCCCGCCGGGGCCGCTCGGGCCGCTGGTGACGGCCATGATGGCGCAGCACCCCGCCGCCCGCCCCGATCCGCGCCAGATCGTCGCCGCCTTACGGCAGGTCGCCGCGGGCGGTCAGGCCCCGCGGCTGCCGGCCGGCCACGACACGACCGTGCCCGGCAAGGTCAGGCGGCGCGGCAGGCTCACGCTCTGGATCGCCGCCGTGGCGGTGCTCGTCGTCGCGGCCGGCGTGACGGGCTTCGTCGTGCTGGGCAACAACCCGACCGGCGGGACCCCGGCGGCCTTCACCGCGCCCATGGACGTGTGCACGCTGATGAACCCGGAGGACCTCGGCGGCCTGCTGCGCACCCAGCGGCCGCCCAAGGGGCAGCTGAGCGCCGACGAGAAGGGCCCCACGTGCGGCTGGCCGATCGCCGAGACCGGCGTCGGCGTGCAGGTGCAGAAGGACTCCGACACCGTCGACCCGTGGTCGATGACCCCGGCGTCGGCCCGTACGCTCTTCCAGAACCAGAAGCGCTTCTGGGACAAGTACGACGAGCTGCAGTGGTCCTGGCCCGAGATCGGGGTCAAGGAGCAGCTGAAGGTCGAGCGCACCCCGGTGCGCCAGGTCGGCGGCGTCGCGGAGGAGGCGTTCGCCTTCGAGCTCAAGGGCCCCACGGGCCGGGTGGTCGCGGCCTACGTCTACTACCGGCTGGCCAACCTGGTGGTGTCCGCCGAGTTCGCCACCACGGCCGACAGGCCGACCGACGAGGACATCAAGCAGTCGGCGCTGAGAGTGGCCCAGACGAGTGAGCGGATGTTGCGCGATGCCGGGTGACCTCTACCAGCTGGCGGGCCGCTACCGGCTGATCGAGCGCCTCGGGCAGGGCGGCGCGGGCACGGTGTGGCGGGCGATCGACGAGCTGCTCGACCGGCAGGTGGCGGTCAAGCAGGTACGCGTGCCCGAAGGGCTCAACCCCCACGAACGTGCGCAGTTCACCGACCGGGCCATCCACGAGGCCAGGTCCGCCGGCCGGCTCCGCGACCCCGCCATCGTGCTCGTGCACGACGTCGTCCTTGAGGGCGCCCAGCCGTGGATCATCATGGACCTGGTCACCGGCCGCTCGCTCGACAAGGTGATCAAGGAGCAGGGGCCGCTGCCCCCGGCGTTCGTGGCCGCGGTCGGCCTGCGCGTGCTGTCGGCGCTGGAGGTCGCGCACGCGCATGGCATGCTGCACCAGGACGTCAAGCCGGCCAACATCCTGCTCGATCACGACGGCTCGGCCATGCTGACCGACTTCGGCATCGCCGTCTCCATGGGCGGGCACGACGCGAGGTTCGCCGGCGGGGGATCGCTCGGCTACATGGCCCCCGAGCGGCTCAACGAGCAGCCCTCGGGACCGGAGTCCGACCTGTGGTCGCTGGGCGCCAGCCTCTACACGGCCGTGGAGGGCCGCGCGCCGTTCGAGCGGGACCTGCCCGCCGCGGTGGCGGCGGCGGTGCTGCTGCACGAGCCGCCGTTCCCGGCCAGGGCCGGCCGGGACCTCGGCGGCCTGCTGCTGGCCATGCTCGCCAAGCAGCCCGGTGCCCGCCCCACGGCGGCGCAGGTTCGCCAGGCGCTGGCCGCCATGACCGGCGGGGCCGGCCTGGCCGCCCACCAGGGCCGGGCGCCCCGGCGCCGCGGTCGCGGCCGGCTGCCGGCCGCCGCGCTCGCCGCCGTCCTGGCGGTGGGCGCGGGCGGCTGGTACGCCGCCGACGCGCTCAGCGCCGAGCCCTACCCGGGGACGTTCGTCCAGGCGCCCGACCCGTGCTCGCTCCTCAGCGACGCCCAGGCCGCCGAGCTGATGAAGGAGACCCCCGAACGCAGCCTCACCAGGCCGGGCGAGTGCCAGTGGCTGGTCCAGGGCACGGACCTGGCCCGCCGCCTCATCGTCCGAGCCTGGGCGGAGAAGCCCAGCGGCGACCTCGACGGCCCCGGGGTGGCGCAGCGGCGCTTCGCCAGCGAGCGGAGCAGCCGCAGCGCGTCGAAGGGCGAGGCCATGCGCGAGGCCCGCGGCCAGGTGCACGACGTCACGGGGGTCGGCGAGTCGGCGATCGTCCAGAACTCCTACCGCTTCTACCTCAACAGCACCGAAAGCGGCTCATCCGACAGCACGCTGCTCTTCCGGACGAGTAATCTGCTCTGCGAAGTGATCTGGCATCGCGAGGACGTGCCGGCCTCCGCCCCTTCGGACCAGAAGACGGCCGTCGCCGCCGGCCGGTTGGTCGCCGCGGCGTTGCCGAAGTGATCGTCGCGGGGTGCAAGCGCCTTGCAAGCGATGTCACTAGCATCCTTCCCCGCAAGTCAGGGCAACCCCAGGAGTCTCCGTGAATCCCGGTAGCGAGTACCAGCCGCCTCCCACCCCCCACCAGGTGCCGGGCGGGCGGTTCGAGCCACCGATCGGGCCACCGGCCATGCCACCCGGCCGGCCGCCCGGCATGCCGCCGACCCCGCCGCCCACCCCGCCGCCCACCCCGCCGCCCACCATGCCGCAGATGCCGCCGCCCTGGCCGCCCCAGCCGCCCCCGCGGCCGGCCTGGCTGCTGCCCACGCTGGCCGCCGCCCTGGTCGTGCTGGTCGCGGCGGGCGGCGTCGGCGCCTTCGTCGTCTACGACAACATGTCCCGCGGGACGGCGGTCGCGCAGCGGCCCGAGACGTCGAGGCCCGCGCCCGCCGCCGCCAAGGCCCCCGACGTGTGCGCCATGCTGCCCCGGGACCAGGTCGACCGGCTCGTGCCCGACGCGACCGTGAGCCGCTCCTCCAGGGACGACGGCGAGTACACCGTCACCTTCACCTGCAACTGGCAGAACCAGCGCATCTCGTTCGGCGAGTACTGGCGCTCCAGGGAGGTCGACGTCAGGGTCGAGCAGTGGAGGGGCGAGGGGGTCAAGACCGGCCGGTCCATGGCCCAGAACTCGTACGAGGTGGACTACCGCGGCGGCCAGTACGGCGCCACCGCCACGCCGTCGATGGAGCCGGACGAGAAACAGTACGTCTCCCCCGTCAAGGACATCCCGGGTGTGGGCGACAGCGCGTTCGCGCAGTACACGTGGAGACGCGACGGGAAGCTGTTGTGGTATTCCTTCGGCCAGGCGTTCGCCCGGGTCGGCGACATGACGATCAAGATCAAATATCAGGCGGGCCAGCAGCGCAAGGACGCCGAGATCCTGTCCAACGAGACCACGCAGTCCGTCACCGAGGCGAACGCCATCCGTGAGGTCTCCGCCCTGGCCGGCTATTTCGCCAAGGGGGTGGCCGCCTGGCAGGCCGAGAACCCCGGCGTGCTGGCCCAGCCGGAGACGTCGCGGGCCACGGTCACGCCGACCGTCCAGGCGACGCCCACGCCGACGGTCCTGGCCGCGTTCCCGGGCGACTGCGTGGCCGTGGGGGAGACGGCCACCCGGCTCGTGCCCGAGCCGACCACCCGCGCGCGGGGCAGCGAGGTCGGCGGCGACAACCAGACCGAGTGCCGCTGGCTCAACCGGGAGCTGCCCGGCGGGCCGGGCATGACGAAGATCCGCAGCGCTCTGATCACCGTTCACCGCTTCACCAACCGGGCGGGCGACGCCGACGAGCCCGCGGCCAAGTCGTACTACGTCAGCGAGAACGGCGGCGCCAAGTCCACCGAGAGCTCCTCGATCGGCGGCATCACCTGGGGCAAGCTGATCGACGTGGAGGGGCTGGGCGACCAGGCGTACCGGCAGTTCGTGCAGACCAGGCGTGGTGAGGTCTCCGCGTCCAGCGCCTCGGTGATCATGCGCAGGGGGCCGGTCGTCATCAGGGTCGACTACTCCGGCCACCAGCGGCCGGAGGATGAGCCGACCAACTCGCCCAAGGTCGAGTTCATGACCGAGAAGGAAGCGATGGCCGGCGCGCTCAACCTGGCCAGGGCGTACCTGGCGGCGCTGGACAAGCAGCCGGTGGGCAGCTGAGGCGGGACGCGGACCGGCGCCCCTGACTGGCGATCCGCAACCTGGTTAATGAGGCTGCAACCGGGTTGCAAGTGTGACAAATACGGTTATCTCTGCAAGCACTTGAGCCGCGAGATCGTGTTTGTCCAGTACAGGGGCATGGGCAAGCCGTACGGATCACGCGGCTCTTTGCTTTTGCCGGACCAGGAAGGGCTCCAGCAGGCCGGGTACGGCGTGCGCGGCCAGCTCCAGTCCTTCACCGTGGCCCACGTCCACCACGTCATAGTGGCCCTTGCCGGCGGCGGTGGTGGCCGAGACGGTGAGCAGCCCGGAACGCCGCTGGAAGTACGACTCCGTGACCGTCCAGCCGGAGATGCCCCTGCGGTCGAGCGCTATCGTGCGCCGCACCAGCGCGCCGCTCCTGGAGATCAGGTGCCGCTCGCCCAGCGCGTGGCCGAGACTCCTGGCACTCGACACGGCGAGCCGGAGCCCGGCCACCAGGGCCAGCGCGGGCGCCAGCCACACCCAGGCGCGCCACGGCCACGGCAGCAGCCAGGTGGCCGTGCCCGCACCCGCGGCCAGCACCGCCGCCGTCACGACCGCCCGCACGAAGCGCCTGCGCCGCGCAGCGGCCGGATGCGTGAGCAGCACGGATTCGCCCAGCATGGAACCGGCAGGGTTGGAGTCGCCAGGTGCGGAGTCGCCAGGTGTGGAGTCGCCCGGGGCGGGGGAGTGCGTGCCCGCGATGTCGGCGGCGAGGCGCCCGGCCAGGGCGCGGGGGAGCGGCGGGGTGAGGGCGGCCACGTCCTCGGTCTCGTGCTCGGCGGCCTTGCCCAGCCCGGTGGCGATGGTCTTGACGCGGGCCCCGCCCGCCAGCCGCAGCAGCAGCGGCTCGCTGACCTCCACCCCGCGCAGCCGGCGCTCCTCCAGCGTCAATGAGCGGGTGGTCAGCAGGCCGCGGCGCAGCCGGAGGCGGCCGGGCTCGCGTTCCAGGCGGTAGCGGCCCCACGACTCGGCGAACAGCAGCCCGGCGCCGAGCGTGCCGACGACAATGTTCACCACCACCAGCAGCGGCACCGCGACCAGCGGCTGCGTCGTCACCCAGTCCCACAGGTCGGTGACCATCCGCCCGGCGAACCCCTTGAGCCCGAGCGGGCTGAGCACCTTGTAGAGCCCGGCGAGCGCCAGCGCCGTCCCGGTGAACGTCCACACCGACAGGGGCGCGTACCTGATCCACGACCAGCGCAGCTCCGCCAGCGTCCCGTCCCGCCCCGCGGGCTCGGCGTCCTGGAGCAGCAGCGTGCGGCGCAGCGTCTCGGCCTCGTGCCTGGTCAGCCCGTCGAGGACGAGCTCGGTCCCGTCGCCGGCGTGCTCGCCGGTGCCCACCTTGGCCACGGCCAACCGGAACACCCGCAGCACCGGATCGGCCCGCAGGTCCACACTGCGCACCCGTTCGCGCGGGATCGAGCGGTGCTGGCGGACGGTGATGCCCGAGCGCAGTTCGAGGCGTTCGGGGGTGAGCCGCCACCGGGTCGTACGGAGCTTGGCCGCGGTGTAACCGACCACCGCGGCGACGACCAGCACCGTGGCCCCCGCGCAGGCGGCCACGACGGCGCCGGCCGGCCAGTCGAGCCCCGTCAGGACGCGCACCAGCGCGATCACCGCGCCCACCGCGACCGGCACCGACTTGACCCCGTCGGCCCACAGACGCCGCCGGGACAGCGGCATCCAGACGGACACGTCCTGCGTCAGCCGCGCGGCCGGGCCGTTCACGTCGCGTCCCCGGGGGTCGCGTGGGTGATGGCGATCAGTCGTTCGGCCAGCTCGGCGGCCACCTCGTGGTCCAGCGCCTCGATCTTGACCGCCCCGGCGGACGAGGCCGTGGTGACCGTGACGGCCGCCAGCCCGAACAGCCGCTGCACCGGACCGCGCGCGGTGTCGACCCGCTGGATCCGCGACATCGGCGCCACCTGCCAGGTGTGCGTCAGAATTCCCTTGCGCGTGTAGACCGCCTGGTCCGTGACCTCCCACCGCTCCACCCGGTAGGACGCCCGCGGCGCCACCAGCGCCACCGCGAGGCAGCCCACGGCGAACACCACCACCACCGCCCCGAGCCAGACCGGCCGCTCGGTGAGGGTCCAGTACGCCGCCACCGCCGCGGCGGCCACCGGAACCATGAGGATGAGCCACTGCACCGTCCACCACGCGACCGCCCGGGGATCGGCCTGGTGACGCGGCGGGCGCAGCGTCGTCGTCGCTCTCACGTCCCGTCCTCCGCCTTCTTCGCCGAGCCGGCCAGGGACTCGGCCACCGCCAGCAGGACGAACCCCAGCACGCCGATCACGATCGAGGCGAAAACCTCATATCCCTTCAGGAAGGGCACCTGGTTGACCACCAGCAGGTCGTGCGCCCACGTCCACCATCCGAACAGGGTGTTCAGCAGGCCGCCCACCCCCTGCATGAGGAGCAGCCAGCCGAACACCTCCAGCACCGGTTTCATGGACATCAGCGTCGTGCCCGCGAGCCGCCGCCGGCGTCGGCCATAGGTCTCGCGCGCCACCGACTTTGGTCGCTGTCGCGCGGCCCCCGAGAGGCCCTACGCTCGGTGAGCGTGACGGAAGTGCGGGGCGAGGGGGGCCACGAATACCGGTGGGCACTGCCGTCGGTGCTGCTCGGCGATGCCTGGGAGGGCCGGCGCGTCAAGCGCTCGACGCGCGACTGGATCGTCGACATCGTCATGTTCCTGCTGGCGAGCGGCCTGACGCTGGTGGGCATTCCCGAGCTCCACGACCGCCCGGAGCCGCTGCAGGCGATCGAACAGGTG
Organism: Nonomuraea jiangxiensis; assembly: GCF_900099965.1. GTDB lineage: Bacteria > Actinomycetota > Actinomycetes > Streptosporangiales > Streptosporangiaceae > Nonomuraea > Nonomuraea jiangxiensis. The sequence goes on from NZ_FNDJ01000004.1 coordinate 26,586, forward strand.
ACCGGGGCGCTGAGCTGCGCGGGCGTGTGGCTGCGGCGCAGGTGGCCGGTGGGGTTCGCGGTGGTGACCACGCTGCTGTCGTCCTACCTGGAGCTCGTCGGCGGCGCCTCGGTCGTCGCCCTGTTCACCGTGGCCGTGCACCGGCCGTTCAAGGTCTCCGGGCCGATCATGCTGCTCGGCGCCGTCTCCCTGGTGCCGTACGTCCTGCTGCGGGCGCAGACCGACCTGAGCACGCCGCTGGAGGCCCTGCTCGGCGGGACCATCCTGGTGGCCGTGTTCGGCTGGGGCATCGTCGTCCGCGCCAGGCGGCAGCTCGTCTGGTCACTCAGGGAGCGCGCCGCGAACGCCGCCGAGGACGCCAAGCGGCACGAACGCGAGCGCATCGCCAGGGAGATGCACGACGTGCTCGCCCACCGCCTCTCGATGCTCAGCCTGCACGCGGGCGCCCTGGAGTTCCGGCCCGACGCGCCGCCCCCGGAGATCGCCAGGGCGGCCGGGGCCATCAGGACCAACGCCCACCTGGCACTGCAGGACCTGCGCGAGGTGATCGGCGTGCTGCGGCAGGCGCCGCCCGATGCGGACGACCTCGTGCCCGACCGGCCGCAACCCACGCTCGCCGACCTGCCCACGCTGGTCGAGGAGTGCCGCCAGGCGGGCATGGACGTACGGCTCGACCTGCGGGCCGCCGACGCGCCCGAGGGGCTCGGCCGCAACCTCTACCGCATCGTGCAGGAGGCGCTCACCAACGCCCGCAAGCACGCGCACGGTGCGCCGGTGACCGTCACGGTCACGGGCTCGCGCGGCAAGGAGCTGTCCGTGGAGGTGCGCAACCCGCTCTGGGCCCGGCCCGGCACGCGCCTGCCCGGGGCCGGGGCCGGGCTCATCGGGCTGACCGAGCGGGCGGAGCTGGCCGGCGGGCGGCTCCGGCACGGCGCCACGCCGGAAGGGGAGTTCGTGGTGGGAGCCTGGCTACCGTGGCCGGTGGAGACGACGCGGGAGGACGCTTGATCAGGGTGCTGATAGTCGACGACGACGCGATGGTCCGGGCCGGGCTGTCGATGATCCTCGGCGGTGTGGAGGACATCAAGATCGTGGCCGAGGCGGGCGACGGGGCCGAGGTGCCGCGGCAGGTGGCCGAGCACCGGCCCGACGTGGTCCTGATGGACATCCGCATGCCGGGCGTCGACGGCCTCACCGCGACCGAGGCGCTGCGCCGCACCTCCGCGCCGCCCGAGGTGGTGGTGCTGACCACCTTCCACGCCGACGCGCAGGTGCTGCGGGCGCTGCGCGGCGGGGCCGCCGGGTTCCTGCTGAAGGACATCGCGCCGGGCGACCTGGTGGCGGCGATCAGGAAGGTGGCCTCGGGGGAGCCGATCCTGTCGCCGGCGGTGACCCGGCAGCTCATCACCGTGGTGTCCGACGGCGGGGCGGGGCGGCGTACCGAACGGGCGCGCGAGCTGCTCGGGCGGCTCAGCGGGCGGGAGCGGGAGGTGGCGCTGGCCGTGGGGCGGGGCAGGTCGAACGCCGAGATCGGGCGGGAGCTCTACATGAGCGTGCCGACGGTCAAGGCGCACGTGTCGCGCATCCTGACCAAGCTCGACCTCAACAACCGGGTGCAGGTCGCGCTGCTGGTCTACGATGCAGGGGCGTGAGGGGTCACCTGGTCAGCAGCTCCTCGATCGTGGCCCGGTGCAGCACCAGGTCGTCGGGGTCGTCGGGGGCGGGTTGCTCGCCGAAGTGGATCCTGCGCTGCCAGATCCTGGCCATGATGATGCCGTGGCGCAGGGCCGCGTACATCTCGTAGAAGTCCAGGTCGCGGGGCTCGTAGCCGGTGAGCTCGCGATACTGCCGGCAGACGTCGTCGCGGCGCATGAAGTCGGGCATGCCGGGAAGGCCGCCACCGACCGTGAAATCCTGGAAGAAGCGGTGCAGGAAGAGCATCCAGGACAGGTCCAGCTCGCGCGGCGCGATCGCGGCCATCTCCCAGTCGAGCACCGCGACCGGGGTGAAATCGCGGAACATCAGGTTCCCGATCCTGGCGTCGCCCCAGCACAGCACGTCCGGCCCGGGAGCGTCCGGCCAGTGCGCCTCCAGCCAGTCGAAGGCCCGCTCCAGCACGGGGACGGGGCGCGAGCCGTGCGCCCACGCGTAGTAGGCGCGCTGCCTGTCGACGTGGGCACGTAGTCCCGGCCGGCCCAGCGGGGACAACTCCTCCGGGGTGAAGGCGGTCTCGTGCAGCGCCGCCACGATCGCGACGCTCGCCTCCTGCAGCCTGCGCCGGTCCGCCGGGGCCGCGTCGTGCAGCCAGCCGCCGAACGTGTACGGCAGCACGTCCGGCGGCACGTCGCCGTCCGCGCGTTCCATGACGAAGAACGGCGTGCCGAGCGGTCCCGGGTCGGGCTCGAACCAGAGGGCGCGCGGCGCTGGGATTCCAGCTTTTTCCCTGGCCAGTCGCATGATCTCGAACTGCGCCCGCAGATCGTAGGAGGGAAAGACGGGAACCGCTTCCACCGCCGGTGCGAGCCTGGCTACGCAGCGCGTTCTACCCTGACTCCAGGTGGCGGTGAAGAACAGGGTCTCGCTCGACAGGCCGTTCTCCGACGGTCTGGACAGTTCGGACACCGTGGCGTGCTCGCCGAGCCTGCCGCGAAGCCAGCCGGCCACCTGTTCGCGCAGTTTTTCCAGGTCGCGGGTGGAGGTGCGCATCTGCTCGGTCACGGTCCGCCTCCAGGGTGAACGCCTGTCCTGGATCTGTCGTATACCCCCCACCAAGCGCTTGTCCATATCGTGGTGACCGTTACGGTCAGGTACGCGGCAGCCGTACCCTTGTCTGAAAGGGCATGTCACGAAGGGACAAGTGGGATGAGTTCAGCGGGTGAAGGCTTGTCTCGCCCGCTTCCCGAGCAGGTGCGGGTGAATGTCGTCGACCTGGCGGCCCAGGTTCTTGGGTCGGTGCCCGCTGCCTCCATCCCGCCGCCCCTGCGGGGGATCGCCAAGTTCGACCCGCGCAAGCGGGCCAAGCTGGGCAGCGCGCCCATAGCCGCGCAGCTGGAGAACGACAAGAAGTTCCGCGAGCTGGTCGCCGAGTCGGTGGCGGCCGGGTGGCCGGAGCTGGTCACGGCGCTGGCCGACGGCAACGTCCCGCCCGCCGCCGATCCGGTGCTGGTGGCCGCGGCCGCCTATCTGACCCGGCCGCCGGGGTGGGCGGAGATGATCGAGGCCGCCCGTACGGACCTGGAGCAGTCGGCCGTGGCCGCCGAGGGGTCCGAGCGCGAGGAGGTGGTCGCCCGGCTGCGCGAGCAGCTCGCCACGCAGAAGACCGCCGCCAAGGAGGACGCCGACCGGCTGCGCGAGCAGATCAAACTGGCCCGCGCGGAAAACTCCGACCTGCGCCGCAAACTCCACGACGCCCGCGAGCGGGCCAAGAGCGCGATGCGCCGGGCCGAGGAGATGGAGCGAGCGGCGGAGGAGGCCAGGGTGGCCGCCTCCGCCGCGGGCAGTGCGGGGGAGTCGGAGCTGCGGCGGCTGCGCGAGCGGCTGGCCGACGCGGAGAGACAGCTCGAAGCCTCCCGCCGGGCCGCCCGCGAGGGCAGGAGCATCGAGGAGGCGCGCATCCGGGTGCTGCTCGACGCGCTGCAGGACGCCTCCGCCGGGCTGCGCAGGGAGCTCGCCCTGCCCGCTACGATCAGCCGGCCCGCCGATTCGGTCGCGGCGAGCACCGGCGAGCGGCCGGGGGTGCGCGGGGTGCCCGCGCGGGCCCTGGCCGACGACGACCCGCAACTGCTCGACCAGTTGCTGGCGCTGCCGCAGGTGCACCTGATCATCGACGGCTACAACGTCACCAAGACCGGCTACGGCACGCTCACCCTCGCCGACCAGCGCAACCGGCTGATGGCCGGGCTCGGCGGGCTGGTGGCGCAGACCAGGGTCGAGGTGACCGTGGTGTTCGACGGCGCCGAGCTGAACTCCCCGGTCCAGGTGGTGGCGCCGCGCGGGGTGCGGGTGCTGTTCAGCGCGCCGGGGGAGATCGCCGACGACCTGATCCGCCGGCTCGTACGCGCCGAGCCGCCCGGCCGGGCCATCGCCGTGGTGTCGTCCGACCGCGAGGTGGCCGAGTCCGTCAGGCGGATGGGAGCCAGACCCGTTCCGTCGGGTTTGCTGCTGCGCAGGCTGGGTCGGGCCTAAGTTACGAGTTGCTGGATTTTCGCTGGATTGGCGGCTTCCTCAGCTGTCACTTCTGTACTATTTCGCCCCAGATGTAATCCCTGGGAGGCGACGCTGTGAGGTTTGGCCGGGTGCCGGTGGCGGTGGGTCTCGCGATCGGCCTGGTGCTGTTGCCGACGGGCCCCGCGGGGGCCGATCCCGAGCCGACGATCGGGCAGGCGAAGGCCAAGCTCGACAAGCTCAACGACCGGGCGGACAAGGTCGTCGACCGGTTCAACACGGCCAACGAGCGTTACAAGAAGGCCAGGACCGCCTACACCAAGCTGAACGACAGCTACAAGCGCAAGCTGGCGACGGTCGCGGACCTGCGTGACCAGGTGATCAGCATGGCCGTCGAGAGCTACAAGACGGGCAACGACGTCACCGCCTTCCCCGGGTTGTTCGGCACGACCGATCCCGAGGACCGGCTGGCGGAGCTGGCGCTGGCCGAGCAGGTGACGCGGGAGCGGGCCGAGAAGCTGGCCGCCTTCGACCGGGCGAACCGCGGGCTGAAGGCCGACCGGGACAAGGCGCAGGAGGCGCTGGAGTCGGCCGACAAGGAGCGCGACGGCGTGGAGAAGGAGCGCTCGGAGGTCCTCAAGCTGATCGTCCAGCAGAAGAAGCTCCTGCGGAAGCTGGGCGCCTACAACCAGGGCAACCCGAACAGCACCGGCATCGAATACACCGGGCCGGCCTCGGGGAACGCGGCGGCGGTGCTGCGGTTCGCGTTCGCGCAGGTGGGCAAGCCGTATGTGTTCGGCGGGACGGGGCCGGGGGGTTACGACTGCTCGGGGCTGACCCAGGCGGCCTGGCGGGCGGCCGGGGTGTCACTGCCTCGTACGACGTGGGAGCAGTGGGCGTGGGGCGCCAAGCGCAAGGTTCCGCTCAATTCGCTGCAGCCCGGTGACCTGATCTTCAGTGAGGGGCTGGGGCACGTGAGCATCTACGCCGGGAACGGGAAGATCGTCCACGCGCCGCAGACCGGGGACGTGGTCAAGGTCGTCCCCCTTGCCTCCTCCGGCCGCTCGATCGTCGGCGCCGTCCGCCCGTAGCGGCTCGTTCGCTTGGTTCGCTGAGTCCGTCGCCGGGCGGTTCCGGTCACGGGCGATACGGGTTTCGGCTGTCCACTGGTCGGCTCGCGATCGTTCCGCCGCATTGGCGGCCCCTCTACTACGAGGGGTGACGTGTTGAACGTTGAGGCTGGGCCGTGTGCGCCCGCCGGGGTTGGCGCTTGACCAACATTCTCCCTGCTTGGCGGGGTGCGCTGCCATTCCTGAAGAGGTCTGTGCGATCTACGATGCTGCATCGTAGATGACTGCCGCGCGGCGAGAGGGCCGTGAAGCGGGCGGTGCTCCGGGCGGAGGAGCGGCGGGAGTGCTCGCAGTGACATGGCTCACGATGGCCATGTGAAAGGTGTGACAAAAGAGACAATCGGGACCTGACAGGGCGGCGTGCCGGGAAGTGTGAGTAGGGTCACATTTCGATAACAGCGCCTGGGGTTCCAGCAGGGGTTTCTCACCTTACTCACCCCTTTATCTGATCTTTACAGGACGACAGTCGCTTTGCTGTTTTTCAGCCTTTCGACGTAGCTTCTGGCGTCGTCGCGGTGAACAAGCCATGTCATCGCGAACCGGCATCGGTCCCCCCGATGTGAGACAGATAACGATCCATTGGCCGCCGTCGATATCCCCATTTCGACACCTCAATCGGATGGCGGCCTGCCGAATTCGTGCAGCCAGGAGGCACGGAGCCGGGGAACCAGCGATCCCACATTCCCCTAGGGATCAGGGGTGAATCGGCGCGCCTATCGCGCCGTAGGGCTACTTCCAGGCCCGAATCCGTCAGCTAACCCGGTAGGCGTTCGTGGAAGACACAAGGAGAAATCCTGTCTATCTCCCTGCATAACCCCCGCCTGTCCCGCCTTACCGTGAGTGGCGTAGCGCTCACGATGACCGTGACGGCCGGAGGTTTGATCCTCCATGCCCCCACGGCTCAGGCGAAGACGACCAGCGATTCGGCCCGTACCTCGACGGCGGCAACGGCAGCGACCGCTGCGACGTCGAGCAAGGCCACGGCCGCCCGGCAGCGGGCCGCCAAGGTCGCCCGTCAGAAGGCGATGGCCCGCAAGGCCGTCGCCGTGGCCAAGCACCAGGTCGGTGTCCCGTACCGTTACGGAGGCACAGGATCGGGTGGGTTCGACTGCTCCGGTCTCGTCCAGTTCGCCTGGCGCAAGGCCGGAGTGAAGCTCCCGCGCGTGACGAGCAGCCAGTTCGCGCGCACCAGGACCAAGGTCTCCTGGCGGCATCTCAAGCCGGGTGACCTGATGTTCTTCAGCGGGCTCGGCCACGTGGGCATGTACGTCGGCAAGGGCAAGATGGTCCATTCGCCACGGACAGGCGAACGGGTGCGCATCGACAAGCTGGGCGGATGGCGCAGGTCGTCATTCGTCGGCGCAGTCCGCCCCGGCATGTGACGAAGGCCCCGCCCGACGATTTTCGGGCGGGGCCTTCACATGACACCCAGCTGGTACGGCAGGCCAACGTCACGCCACCCGCCGCACGGTGGCCGGCCACGTCTGAGCGCCGCTGACGACGCCAAGCGCGGGCCGGACCCCCGAACGCGCATCCGACGGCCGGTGGCGGGAACGTAGGGGCGTGGGCCGACTACGATCGGGCAGCGTGTCCGTGCAGGTGAGACGACGAGCCGTGGTGGCCGGTCTGCTGCTTCTCGCCTTCGCCAGCCCGGCCAGCATCCCTACGGGCATCTCAACCCCCACAGCCACTCCAACTCCCCTCAATGCCCTGACTCCGTTCGTGACCCCCACGGGCACTTCGGGCCCCGTCGTTCCCCCCGAGCTGCGTGCCCTCTGGTCCGATGGCATGAGCGTGTCGCGGGGGAGGCACTCACTGGTCGTCGGCCACCACGCCACGCCCGCCTCGCTCGATGAGCTGGCACGCAGGGCCGACGCGGCCGGGCAGCGGGTGGCGAGCGTGCTGGGCGGGCCGGTACGCCCCCTGGTGGTCGTGCCCCGGAGCGCCCGGGAGGCCGCCGAACTGGCCGGAGTCGAGCACGTCGACGGGCTGGCCGCGGTGGCGGACGGTGGGCGGGTGATCATCGTGCCCGAGTTCTACGCCCTGCTCAACTCCACGGGCAAGGACGTGGTCCTCACCCATGAGCTCACCCACGTCGTGGCGGGCACCGGCGGCCTGCCTCCCTGGCTCTACGAGGGGTTCGCCGACTACGTGGGCTACCGCGACTCCGGGCTCCCCGTGAAGACGGCCGCCGCCGAGCTGGCCGCCGAGGTCCGGGCCGGGCGCCTGCCGCGCGCATTGCCAGGGCCTGCGGCTTTTGCGGTGGACGGGCGGGACCCGGTACGGCTCGCGCGGGCGTACCAGGAGGCTTGGCTGGCGTGTCGGTTCCTGGCTGACAGGTTCGGTGAGGAGACGCTGGTGGGGTTCTACCGTGAAGCCCGGGCGACCGGCGTCGACAAGGCACTAGCCTCACTGGGGCTCTCCACGGCCGGCTTGACGGCGCGGTGGCGCGATTACGTGCGGGACCAGCTCGCGTAAGGGGAGGCATGTGAGGGAACGGCGAGAAACGGACGAACCATCCCAGGAGAGCGCCCATCCCGGCACACCGCCCACCGCCGTCGCGGACCCCACAAGCGCCCACCGCCCGCGCACGGTGGGCTCTGAACGGCCCGGAGACGACGCGAACCCGGCGGGGCCGCAGCGGCTCCCTGAGGACACCGGCCCGACGGACGCGAACCGGCCACACGACGCGGGAGGCCCGGCGGCGGCCGAGCGGTCGGACGACGGGCTGAGCCCTGCGGAAGGGGAGCGGGTGCCGGACTCCGGCGGCCGGCCCCGGCGGACGAAGGCGATGCCGGGCACAACGGAGACTCAGGAGGCCGGGTGGGGGCATGGTGGAGGCGTGTCCGTGACGAGCGGTGAGCAAGACGAGGGCGCCGGCGACCGGCGGTTGAGGCGGCAGGCCGGGGTGGCGCTGGCGCTGCTGGCCGTCGTGCTGGTGGCCGTGGCGGGGTTCAGCACCCCGTGGGGCGTGCTGGCCGCGGGACCACCCGATCCCGCCCGGGACTTCACCGCCGCGCAGATCGCCAGGGCCCAGGCGTTCGACGCGATGACGAGCCTGCCCAGCTATCTCGCCCTGATCATCACGATCGTGTTCGCGGTGGTGCTGGTCGTCACCCCGTTCGGGGCGAAGGTGCTCGGCCGGCTGAGAGGCCCGTGGTGGCTGCGGGTGATCCTGGGCGTCGTGGTGATCAGCCTGATCACCGAGGCGCTCAAGTGGCCGCTCGGCATGTGGTTCGAGACGCTGCTGCGCGACTACGGCCTGTCCACCCAGAACTGGACGACCTGGACCGCCGACCGGCTCAAGAGCCTGGGCGTCGAGATCTTCCTGCTCTCCCTGACGCTGCTGGCCCTGGTGGCGCTGGCGCGCAAGATCAGGCGCTGGTGGATCCCGGCCGCCGCGGGCGCGTTCGCGCTGGTGGTGGTGGCGTCGTTCGCCTATCCGGTGGTCTTCGAGCCGCTGTTCAACGACTTCACCTCCATGCGCCAGGGCCCGCTGCGTACGAACCTGCTGGCCATGGCCGCGCGTGACGGCGTCCCTGTCGAGGACGTGCTGGTCGCCGACGCCTCGCGCAGGACGACGGCGCTCAACGCGTACGTGTCCGGCTTCGGCGCCACCCGCCGGATCGTCGTCTACGACACGCTGCTGCGGGCCCCGCAGCCCGAGGTGGAGCTCGTCGTGGCGCACGAGCTGGGCCACGCCAAGCACGACGACGTGCTCTACGGCACGCTCGTCGGCGGCCTGGCCTCCGCGCTGGCCGCGATCGCGCTGTTCCTGATCTTCGGCCCGGTACGGCGGCGCGCCGGCGTCACCTCGATCACCGATCCCCGCGCGGTCGGCGCGCTCCTGGGCCTGACGACCCTGGGCTCGCTGCTCATCAGCCCCGCCCACAACCTGCTCAGCCGGCACATCGAGGCCAGGGCCGACGAACACTCGCTGCAGATCACGCGGGACCCGGCCACGTTCATCGCGATGCAGAAGCGCCTGGCAATCACCAATATTTCCGACTTGTCGCCGGATGCGGTGGAATATGTGCTCTATGCCTCCCATCCCTCCAGCCCCGAGCGCATCGCCATGGCCCGCGCATGGGCCAAGCTGAACGGCGTCCCAGTGCCGTGACGGACGCCACGACCAGCGTGGTCATCGTCACGAACGACTTCCCGCCCCGCGCGGGCGGCATCCAGTCGTTCGTCCACGGGCTGGCGCTGCGAACGCCGGGCGTGGTGGTCTACGCCCCCGCCTGGCCGGGTTGCGCGGAGTTCGACCGGCGCCAGCCGTTCCGCGTCGTCCGGCATCCGACGCGGCTGATGCTGCCCACCCCGGCCGTCGCGCACAGGGCGGCCGGGCTGGTGGCCGAGCACGGCGCCGGCACCGTCGTGTTCGGCGCGGCGGCGCCGCTCGGCCTGCTCGCCCCGCGCCTGCGCCGGGCGGGCGCGCGGCGCGTGGTGATGCTCACCCACGGCCACGAGGCGTCGTGGGCGGGCGCGCCGGGGTTCCGCGCCACGCTGCGCAGGATCGGCCGGCACGCCGACGTGGTGACCTATCTCGGCGACTACACCCGCGAGCGGCTGGCCGCCGTCATCCCGGCGGCCAAGCTCGTACGGCTCGCGCCCGGCGTGGACGTGGCCCAGTTCCATCCCGGGGCGCGCAAGGCGGAGCTGGGCCTGGCCGGCCGGCCGGTCGTCGCCTGCGTGTCCCGGCTGGTGCCGCGCAAGGGCCAGGACCAGCTCATCAGGGCCTGGCCCCTGGTGCTGCGCTCGGTGCCGGAGGCGGTGCTGCTGCTGGTGGGCGACGGCCCCTACCGGCGCACCCTGGAGCGGCTGGCGGCGGGGCGGGAGTCCATCAGGTTCACCGGCACGGTGCCGGCCGCGAGCCTGCCCGGCTACTACGCGGCTGCCGACGTGTTCGCGATGCCGTGCCGTACCCGGTGGCAGGGGGTGGACGTGGAGGGGCTCGGGATCGTGTTCCTGGAGGCGTCCGCGACCGGGCTGCCGGTGGTGGCGGGGGCGTCCGGCGGCGCGCCCGACGCCGTCAGGCCCGGCGAGACCGGGCTGGTCGTGGACGGCACGGACGTGGCGGAGATCGCCCAGGCCGTGGTCGAGTTGCTGAGCGACCCGGAGAAGGCGCGCAAGATGGGCGCGGGCGGCCGCGACTGGATCGCCCGCGAATGGGCCTGGGACCAGGTCGCGGCCCGCTTCCACACCCTTCTGTGAGAGTCAGCCCTTCGTCGACCCCAGCGTGAGCCCGGCGACGAACTGCTTGTGCAGGAGCTGGAAGACGATCAGCGTCGGCAGCGCCACCAGCATCGATCCGGCCGCCAGCAGGTTGTAGTCGGTGAAGAACTGGCCGCGCAGGTTGTTCAGCGCCGAGGTGACGGGCAGCTTGTCGCCCGAGGACATCAGCACCAGCGCCCACAGGAAGTCGTTGTACATCCAGGTGAACTGGAGGGTGGACAGCGCCGCCAGCACCGGCCGGCACAGCGGCAGCGTCAGCCGCCAGTACCGCTTCCACACCCCCGCCCCGTCCACCAGCGCGGCCTCGCTGATCTCCTCCGGGATCGTGCGCATGAAGTTCGCCATCACGAAGACGCAGAAGCCGAACTGGAACGCCACGTGGATGAGGATCAACCCCAGGTAGGAGTCGTAGAGCGACTGGGAGTCCGACAGCCACCCGGGCAGCGGGACCAGGGTGTAGACGGTGTAGAGGGGAGTGATGAGCACCTGGGGCGGCAGCAGGTTCCCGGCGGTGAACACGATCAGCAGCACCTTGCGCCCCGGAATGCGCAGCCGGGCGATCGCGAACGCCGTGAACGACGCCAGGAACAACGTGATCACCACGCCGGGCACCACGATGATCAACGTATTCAGATAGTAGTGCGGCAGCTCGGCCTGGCTCCACGCCTGACCGTAGTAGTCCAGCGTGAGGTGCTCGGGCAGCGAGAGGTAGCCCAGGCGGCCGGTCTCCTCGTACGGGCGCAGCGACGCGTACAGGGCCAGTGCGAGCGGCAGCAGCCACCCCAGCGCCACCAGGACGAGGAAGGCGTGCAGCAGCACCCGCAGCGGACGCACCGGACGCCGCGCGGGAGGACGCCGGGCCTGGGAGGGAGGGGCGGAGGCGGGCGCGGTGAGCGTCATCGCTCCTCCCTGAACAACTGCGACAGGTACGTCACGATGAACCCCAGCGAGATCGCCAGCAGGATCACCGCGATGGCCGAGCCGAACCCGATCCTGCTCGCCTCGCCCACGATGTTCTCCGTGACCAGCACGGACAGCAGCTCCAGCCCGTTCCTGCCCTTGTTGATGGCGTAGACGATGTCGAACGCCCGCAGCGCCTCGATCACCGTGATGACCAGCACGATCACGTTCACGGGCCGCAGCGTGGGGAAGACCACCCGGAAGAACGACTGCCGCTCGTTGGCCCCGTCGATCGCCGCCGCCTCCTTCAGCGCCGGATCGACCGCCTTCAACCCGGCCAGGTAAATGATCATGACGTAGCCGACGTGCCGCCAGGCGGCCGCCACCATGACCACCCAGATGTTGACGGAGCTGTCGCCGAGCCAGTCCACGGTCAGCCCGGTCACCGCGTTCAGCACGCCGTAGTCGGAGGAGTAGACGAGCTGGGCGATGAAGCCCACTACGGCGAGCGATAGTACGACGGGCATGTAGAGCGCGCTCTGGTAGACCCGTGACAACCGCAGCCGCCGGTCCAGCAGCACCGCGCAGAACAGCCCGAACGGGGTCGCGACCAGGCCGAGGAAGCCCAGCCACAGCAGGTTGTTGCGGACCGCCGACCAGAACGGCGGGTATTCGGCGGACAGGTCGTGGTAGTTCTGTCCGCCCACCCACTCGATGGGCCCGATGCCGTTCCAGTCGGTGCCGGACAGTCCGATGGAGGCCAGTGTGGGCGCCCAGATGAGACCCAGGTTGACGATGACGGCCACCCCCAGCCCGATGACCAGGACGGTCATGTCGCGGGCGGAGTAGCGACGGGTTCTGACGGCCATCAGCGGAAGATGTTGGCCTTCTGCTTCTCGATGCTGGCCAGTAAGGGGTCGATCTCGTCCGGCTTGCCGACGAACGTCTGCAATGAGGGGATCATCACGGTGGAGGCGAAGTCCGGCCGCGTGTCACGGTCGAGGAACTGGGCGATGTGCGTGGCCTTCGACACCAGCTCCGCGCCGCGCTTTTGCAGGGCGCTGTAGCCGGAGGTGTCGGCCTTGGAGCTGGCCGCCAGCATGCCCGGGTCCAGCTTGGTGGCGATGTTCTGCGACGAGGGCTGGGCGAGGAGCTTGAGCAGGGCCTTGGCGCCGTCCACGTTCTTGGCCTTGGCGGAGAGCATGTAGCCGTCGATGGGGGCGTCGATCGAGTCGGTGCCGTACGCCGGGTCGACCTCGGGGAAGGTGAAGAAGTCGAGGTCGTCGAGATCGGCCTCGGGGAACTGCTGGGCCACGAACATGCCGAGCAGGTACATCCCGGTCTTCTTCTGCGCGAGCGACTGCCCGGCCTCCTGCCACGTGCGGCCGAGCGCCGCGGGCTGGTGGAACTCCATCAACCCGCGCCAGGTGTCGAAGACCCGCCGCACCCGCGGGTCGGTCCAGGACTCCTTGCCGCCCATGAGCGAGATGTGGAAGTCGTAGCCGTTCATCCGCATGTTGAGGATGTCGAACGTGCCCATGGCCGGCCAGCCGTCCTTGTCGGCGAAGGCGATCGGGATGATCCCGTCGGCCTTCATCCGCCTGGCCAGCGCGGTGAACTCGTCCAGCGTGGCCGGGGGCGCGTATCCCTTCTCCTGCCAGAGGCTCTTGCGGTAGAAGACCGCCCACGGATAGTACGTGGACGGCACGAAGTACTGCTTGCCGTCGGTGCCGGTCGACTGGTCCTTGAAGGCCTGCGTGTAGTCGGCGCCGATCTCCCGCCACACGTCCGAGATGTCGATGGCCAGCCCCTGCTCGGCGAAGAACTGCATGCGGTATCCCGCGAACCAGGTGAACACGTCGTCGGGCGTGCCGCGCAGGTAGCGGTTGATGTTCTCCTGGAACGTGTTGTGGTCCACGGTGTTGATTTTCGTCGTGGCCTGGGTGAAGGCTTTGACCTGGCTTTCGAGGGATCTCTTCGGGATCTCGTCGGAGGCGTTCGAGCCGATCGTGACCGTGCCGAGGTTGCCGGAGGCCGTGCCTCCGGGGGCGGGTGTGTCGGAGCCGCATCCTACGAGGGCGGCTGGGACGCCGAGCGCGGCGGCGCCGAGCAGGAGATTGCGGCGGGAGATCGGCAGACGTTGGGCCATGGTGGGTTCCTCCTTGCCGGACCCTTCAGATTCCCCCGAGTTCGCTCACCTTTTTCATCGAAAAACGAACATTTCTGACTGTCAACGCACGGTTTAATGGCGAATTGACCACATTCCCCATGTCTCCGGCCGTGTCATGATGCGAGCGGCACTGTTCGAACCTGTTTGGATCTGGTGAGGCGATGCTCCGCGCCACAGCGTCAGCAGGCGATTCTGAAGCTCGTCAGGCATGAACACGGGTGACCACCGTCGGCTCCACCGGGCGGCGTGCGCACCCCGTCCGACGCCCTGGTGGGACCCGTGGCGGTGGCCGCGATCCGCGAGCTCAACGCGACCTGCTGTTCCTCGGCGTCCGAGCGCGTGAGGGATCTCATCATCGCCGACAAACCCGACCCCGCCCTACCCCGCCCGCGGACATGAAAAGGCGGGCCTGTGACGAACCAGGCCCGCCTGTCGGTGCGGAATCAGCCGATCAGTTGACGTCCAGCTTGCGCTGGATGGCAACGAGAACCTTCAGTATCTCCGTCTGACCCACCACCAGGCCCTTCTGGCCCTCGTGCAGGCTCTTCTGTCCTTCCTGCAAGGTATGTACCTGCTCCTGCAGGCCCTTCTGGCCCTCCTGCAGGGCATATACCTGCTCCTGCAGGCGCTGCTGGCCCTGCTGCAGGTCGGTGATCTTGAGGTCCATCATCGTGAACCTGGCTTCGACCTTGGCGTCGAGCTCCTTGACGCGGTTGTCGACGGCGTTGATGCGGTGCGTGAGGACCTCTCCGAGCTCCCGGATGTCCGCCCGGATCTGAATGTGCTCATTTTCGATCTTGGTGCCGAATTCCATGGCGGCTTCCTTGATGCTCATCTTGATCTCCCCTACCGTTGTGGGTAAGGGACCGGGGATGTTAGCGATCTCCGGTCCCGCTTCTTTGCCAAGAGGATACCCCTCGGATCGCCGCTCAAAGGCCGAAGTCGAAAGAAGATTCCCCTGGTCAGGGGGAAGGTTGGGGCTTAAATCGGAAAGTATCGGCAAATGTCATGACGCCATTTTTCGGACGGTCCTACCGACACACGGTCAGTGCGTGTCGTAGAGTTCGTCGATTTCCTGGGCGAAGTCGCGCATGACCAGGTTGCGCTTGACCTTCAGCGTAGGCGTGAGATGCCCGCTGTCCTCAGTGATGTCCCTGTCCAGGATCACGAACTTCTTGATCTGCTCGGCCTTCGACACCGACAGGTTCGCCCGGTCCACGGCCCCCTGGACTTCGGCCAGCACCTTCGGGTCCGAGCGCAGCTCCTTCACCACGGCCCCGGCCGGCAGGGCCTCAGGGTCGAGGGTGATCAGGGCCGCCACGAACGGCCGGCCCTCGCCCACCAGCATGGCCTGGGAGATCAGCGGGTGGGCGCGCAGCGCGTCCTCCAGCGGACCCGGGGCGACGTTCTTGCCCGCCGCCGTCACCAGGATCTCCTTCTTGCGCCCGGTGATCCGCAGGTAGCCGTCGGCGTCCAGGTCGCCCACGTCGCCGGTGTGGAACCAGCCGTCGGGATCGAGCACCTCGGCCGTGGCGGCGTCGTTGTGCCAGTAGCCGGGGAAGACGTGCCTGCCCTTGGCGAGGATCTCACCGTCGTCCGCGATGCGCAGCGTGACGCCGGGCAGCGGCTTGCCCACGGTGCCGATCTTGTTGGCGCCCGGCATGTTGACCGAGCAGGGCGCCGTGGTCTCGGTCAGACCGTACCCCTCGAAGACCTCGATGCCGACGCCCCTGAAGAAGTGGCCGAGCCGGTCACCCAGCGCCGAGCCGCCGCACACCGCCGCCGCGAGCCGCCCGCCGGTGGCCGCGCGGAGCTTGGTGTAGACCAGCCGGTCGAACAGCGCCCGCCTCAGCCGCAGCCCGAGCGGCGCGCCGCCGGAGCTCTCGGCGCGGCTCCAGGCCACCGCCGTGTCCACCGCGCGGGCGAAGATCTTGCCCTTGCCGCCCGCGATGGCCTTCTGCTCGGCGCCGTTGTAGACCTTCTCGAACACGCGCGGCACGCCCAGCAGGAACGTCGGCTTGAAGTCCTGCAGGTCGGGCGCGACGTTCTTCATGTTGGGGGTGTGCGCCAAGATCGCGCCCGCCTCGATGAGCACCACCTGGATGATCCGCGCGAAGATGTGCGCCAGCGGCAGGAACAGCAGCGCCGCCGGCTCCTTGATGGCGAACAGCGGCTCCAGCGGCCCGCGCAGCACGTTGAGCGCGGTGAAGAGCAGGTTGTCGTGGGTGATCCGGCAGCCCTTGGGCCGCCCCGTGGTGCCGGAGGTGTAGACGATCGTGGCCAGGTCGGCGGCGGCGACCTGCTGCCGGCGCTCCTCGACGGCCGTGGCGGGCACGTCGCCGCTGTCCGGCGTTCCGTCCACCCGCCAGATCGCCTTCAGCTCGGGCGCGGCCTCGCGCACCGTCTGCTCGTGCGCGTCCAGCTCCACGAACACCGCCTTGGCCGCGCTGTCGGACAGGATCCACCTGACCTGCTCGACCGAGGACGTCTCGTAGATCGGCACGGTGACCGCGCCGATCGCCCAGACGGCGTAGTCGACCAGCGTCCACTCGTAGCGGGTGCGCGACATCAGCGCGACCCGGTCGCCGTGCTCGACACCCGCCGCGATCAGGCCCCTGGCCACCTCGACCACCTGGTCACGGAACTCGGCCGCGGTGACCACCGGCCATCCGGCGTCGGTCTTGCGCCGCATCACCACGGCGCCCGGCTGCTGCACGGCCCGCTTGAAGACCGTGTCGGTCAGGCTCGCGGAGGCAGGCACGTCGACCAGGACGGGAACGCTGTACTCACGCACGAACAAACTCCTCTCCGAGGGGATCGCCGACGTTACCGGGTAGAAAAACCCACCGGTAGCCTCTGCCCGCCGCTCGTGGGGCAATCCTCACGCTAGCAGTCACCGCCGAGCCCGCCGCCCAGCCGGGGGCGCCTAGGATTTGCCCATGAGGGTCCATGTTGTGAGCGACGTGCACGGCCGGGCCGACGCGCTGGCCAGGGCGGGCGACGGCGCGGACGCGCTGGTCTGCCTGGGTGACCTGATCCTCTTCATCGACTACGCCGACCACGCGCAGGGCATCTTCGCCGACCTGTTCGGCGCGGACAACGCGGCCGTGTTCATCGGGCTGCGGACCGCCAAGCGGTTCGACGAGGCCAGGGAGCTGTCGGCGCGGCTGTGGGCCACGCTCGACGGCGACCCCCGCGAGCACATCGAACGCAACGTACGCGCCCAGTACGAGACCCTCTTCGCCGCCATGCCCGCCCCCGCCTACCTCACGTACGGCAATGTGGACATCCCACGGTTGTGGGCCGACTACGCCCGTCCCGGGCACCACGTGCTCGACGGGCAGGTCGCGGAGATCGGCGGCCTGCGGTTCGGGTTCGTCGGAGGCGGCCTCAAGACCCCCTACCGGACTCCGTACGAGCTGGCCGACGAGGAGTTCGCGGCCAAGGTGGAGGCGGTCGGCGCGGTGGACGTGCTGTGCTGCCACATCCCGCCGGCGGTGCCCGAACTGCTCTACGACGTGGTGGCCAGGCGGTTCGAGCGGGGGAGCGAGGCCACCCTGGAGCTGATCAGGCGTACCCAGCCGCGATACGCGCTGTTCGGTCACGTGCACAACCCCCTGCACCGGCGCACGCGCGTGGGACGCACCGAATGCGTGAACGTGGGTCACTTCCGCGGAAGGGGCGTTCCGTACGTGCTCGAATGGTGATCCGCCGCCCCGCCGGGGAGCGTGAGTCCGGCGTTCCGCCGCAACCGGAGGAATCTGCACTACCGTGGTCGGCATGGCAGATCGCACCACGTCGAGCACCACCATCAGCGCCGATCGCGCCGAGATCATGGCGGTCATCGCGGACTTCCCCAGCTACCCCGAGTGGGCCGGGCAGGTCAAGAGCGCCGAGGTCCTCACCACCGACGCGGACGGCAGGCCGGAGACGGTGCGGTTCACCCTCGACGCCGGCATGATCAGCGATACCTACACCCTCGGCTACGCCTGGCAGGACGGCGACGGCGTGAGCTGGCAGGTGGTCGAGCCCGGCAAGATGGTCGCCCAGCTGCGCGGGAGTTACCGGCTCGCCGAGACGGGCAGGGGCACCGACGTGACATACGAGCTGACGGTCGACCTCAGCGTGCCGATGATCGGCATGATCAAGCGCAAGGCGGAGAAGGTCATCGTGGACACCGCGCTCAAGGGTCTCAAGAAGCGCGTCGAGGGCAGTTGAGTTGAGCCCACGAGTCCTGCTCTTCACCGGCAAGGGCGGCGTCGGCAAGACCACGGCCGCCGCCGCGACCGCCACCCTCGCCGCCGGCCGCGGGCTCAAGACGCTCGTCGTGTCGACCGACACCGCCCACTCCCTGGCCGACGCGCTCGCCGTCGAGCCGGGCGAGATCGCGCCCGGCCTGCACCTGCACCAGGTGGACACGCAGAAGTCGCTGGAGCGCCACTGGGGCGAGCTGCGGGACTACGCCCAGGGGCTGCTGACCGAGCTGGGCCTCGACGAGATCACCTCCGAGGAGATCACGGTGCTGCCCGGCGCCGAGGAGGTCATCGCCCTGCTGGAGCTGCGCGAGCACGCCCGCGAGGGCCGCTGGGACGTGATCGTGGTCGACTGCGCGCCCACCGCCGAGACGCTGCGGCTGCTGGCCCTGCCGGAGGCGCTTGACTGGCACGTCACCAAGCTCATGCCGGTCGGCCGCAAGATCATGCGGGTGGTGTCGCCGTTCGTCCGCAGCGTGGCCCACGTCAGCACCCCGGGCGAGGACGTCATGAGCGCGGGCGAGCGCTTCCACCGCGGCCTGATGGAGGTGCGCGACCTGCTCACCGGCGACCACGCCTCCGTCCGGCTCGTGCTGACGCCGGAGTCCGTGGTGCTCGCCGAGGCCAGGCGCACCCTGACCTCCCTCAGCCTGTACGGCTACCGCGTCGACGCCGTCATCGCCAACCGCGTCTTCCCGGCCGGCGGCGCGGACCAGTGGCGTACCCAGTGGGTGGAGGCACAGTCCAGGCTGCTGACCGAGGCGGAGCAGTCGTTCGCGCCGCTGCCCGTCCACGTCGTCCCGTACCTGCCCGCCGAGCCCGTCGGCAGGCAGGCGCTGGCCGAGCTGGGCGAGGCGATGTACGGCGGGCACGACCCGTTCGCCGCCCACTCCGTCGAGCCCCCGCTGAGGCTGAGCACCGACGAGCTGACCCTCGCCCTGCCCGGCGCCGACCGGGGCGAGGTCGACCTGGCCCGCAAGGGTGACGAGCTGATCGTCACCGCCGGGCCCTACCGGCGGATCCTGGCCCTGCCCGCGGCCCTGGCCCGCAGGCGGATCAGCGGCGCGAAGCTCCGCGACGGCGCCCTGCGCGTCCGGTTCTCCGCGCCCGACGACACGCCCGAAGACGCGGAGACTGGATTACGGTCTACCTCGGGGAGCGAATCCGTCACTTCATGAGTTGAGAGGATGAGCGACCCCATAAGCAGGGAGGGCCACATGACCGAGAGCAACGAAAGAGACCCGATCGGGACCGTCGCCGACGAGGCGCGCAAACTGTTCGAGTCGATCCAGGGGCGCGCCACGCGCCAGGTCGGCAAGAGCGTGCTCAACTCGTTCACCGGCGGCGGGCGCAGGGAGCGGGACGTCTGGGAGGAGGCCGTGTCCGAGCCCCACGACGAGTACATCTGCCGCGCCTGCCCGGTCTGCCGGGCCATCGCGGCGCAGCGTGAGTCGGGTTCGGACGTCACCGGGCACCTGGTGGCCGCGGGCGGCGAGCTGTTCGCCGCCTTCCGCGGCGCGCTCGACGCGCTGAGCAGGCCCGCCCCCCGCGGGCCCCGTGAACGTGATCGGCGTGGCGACGTCGAGCACATAGATCTGGGATAGGAGAAGACGGGGCAATGCTCACGATCGGTGTCGACATCGGCGGGACGAAGGTCGCCGCCGGTGTGGTCGACGAGAACGGCGAGATCGTCGCGGAAACGCTCAGGCCGACCGCCGCCGACCGCCCCGACGTGGTGGCCGAGACGGTGGCCGACGTCGTTCGCGAGCTGGCCACGGGCAGGGAGATCGAGGCCGTGGGGGTCGGCGCGGCCGGGTTCGTGGACGAGAGCCGGTCGATGGTGCGCTTCGCCCCCAACCTCGCCTGGCGCGAGGAGCCGCTGCAGAAGAAGATCAGCGGCCTGGTCGGCCTGCCGGTGGTGGTGGAGAACGACGCCAACGCCATGGCCTGGGGCGAGACCAGGTTCGGCGCCGGCCGCGGCCAGTCCCACGTGGTGTGCATGACGCTCGGCACCGGCATCGGCGGCGGCCTGGTCTTCGACGGCTCGCTCTACCGCGGGCGCTGGGGCATGGGCGCCGAGATGGGTCACATGCAGGTCCTGCCGGGCGGGCGGCCGTGCGGCTGCGGCAACGTCGGCTGCTGGGAGCAGTACGCCAGCGGCCAGTCCCTCGTCAAGGAGGCCAGGGAGATCGCCGCGGCCCACCCGGAGCGGGCCCGCATCCTGCTCGGGCTGGCCGGCGGCACCATCGAGGGCGAGGAGGTGACCGAGGCCGCGCGCCTGGGCGACGAGGCCTCGCTCGCCTCGTTCGCCAGCTTCGCCGACTGGCTCGGCCAGGGCATGGCCGACCTGGCCTCCGTGCTCGATCCCGGCTGCTTCATCCTCGGCGGCGGCGTCTCCCGGGCCGCCGACCTGTTCCTCGACCGGGCCCGCGCCGCCTTCGCCGAACGGCTCACCGGGCGCGGACACCGGCCGCT
This sequence comes from Nonomuraea jiangxiensis, assembly GCF_900099965.1. Lineage (GTDB taxonomy): Bacteria > Actinomycetota > Actinomycetes > Streptosporangiales > Streptosporangiaceae > Nonomuraea > Nonomuraea jiangxiensis. Next base: position 46,913 of record NZ_FNDJ01000004.1, read on the forward strand.
GGCCGAGATCCGGCTGGCCGAGCTGGGGGCCTCCGCCGGCATGGTGGGCGCCGCCGACCTGGCGAGGCTGCGGTAGAGCCCGCGTACGTGAAAGTCAGGGTCGCCACCTACAACCTCCGCGGGCTGCGTGACAGCGCGTCCGCACTGACCAGGGTCATCACCTCCCTGCGGGCCGACGTGCTGTGCGTGCAGGAGGCGCCCAGGCTCGTACGCTGGCGGGCCAGGCGTCAGGCGCTGGCCGCCGCCGCGGGGCTGCGGGTGGCCACGCCGGGCAGGGTCGGCGGCGTGGCCGTGCTCACCGGGCCGCGTGTCGGCGTGCTGCACGCCGAGACCCATCCGCTGCGGGTCTTCCTCGGGCTGGAGGCCCGCGGGCTGGCCGTGGCCGTCGTGCAGACGGAGGGGGCCCGGCTGGCGGTCGGCTCGCTCCATCTCGACCTCAACGACCCGGCCAGGGTGCACCACGCCGCCGAGGCCATGGCGATCATGGAGCGGGCGGCCACCCGGTTCGGCGCGGCCATCGTGCTCGGTGGCGATCTCAACGAGCAGGCGCACCAGCCGGCCTGGCGCTTTCTCGCCGGGCGGCTGGCCGACTGCTACGCGACGGCGCCCCGGGGCGACGGCCCGACGTTCACCGCCCGCAATCCCGCGGTCCGCATCGACGGGGTGTTCGCCGCGCGCGAGGCGCAGGTCGTGGCCTGCGGGGGAGCGGAGGCCTCCGGCGCCGATCTGGCCGCCGCTTCCGACCACCTGCCGGTCGTCGCCGAGTTGCGTGTCGGGGTCTGCCGGGCAAGTGCATCCGCCAACCCGTAGCATTTGTTCATGACCCGTCGCTTTCGGCGGCGTGCGATCTCCTTGATCTTGGCGACGTCCGTGGCCTGGTCTCAGGTCACGCCCGCCGCGCATGCCGATCCTCGCCGCCCGTCCACGATCGAGGCGTGGCAGCAGTCGACCAGCGTGCGCCTGCAGGCCGACGCCTCGCTGTCGGACGTGCTGGCGATCTCGCCAACCGACGTGTGGGCGGTGGGCCAGCAGGAGATCTGGGATGTCTGGAAGAACCGCGGCACCATCCGGCACTGGAACGGCAGCGCGTGGGCCGAGGTGCCCGTGCGCGACGCCACGGCCGCCGGAAACCTGCGCGGGCTGGCCGCCGTCTCGTCCTCCAACGTGTGGGCGGTCGGCGACGGGCACGACGGGGTGCCCTACCTGGCGCACGGCGACGCGGCCGGGTTCGACCGGGTCAGGCCACCGGTGCTGCGGGCCGGTGACTGGCTCGGCGGCATCGACGCCAAGTCCGGGAAGGTCGTCGCGGTCGGCAGCCGGGACAAGCAGGCCCTCGTCCTCACCGGCGAGGACAACACCTGGACGGTGCAGGAGATCGAGGAGGACGGCGCGCTCTACGCGGTGGCCGGCGGGTTCGCCGTCGGTGACACCGGCGCGGAGCCGATGATCGTGCACTACACCGACGGCTCGTGGGAGCGGATGCCGCTGCCTTCGATCCCCGGCGGCTATCTGCGTGACGTGCAGGTCGACAGCTCCAAACGGGCGATGGCCGTGGGCGGCGTCTACCACGGCCCCGGCGACGTCTCGCCGCTCGTGCTCACCTGGAACGGCAAGCGCTGGCGGCAGCAGCCGGTGCCCGAGCCCGACGCCCGGCTCTACGGGGTGACCGGCGACGGCAAGGGCCGCTACTGGATGGTCGGCTACGACGACTCGCAGGAGGCGGAGCCGTTCATGATCCGCTGCGAGAAGGCCGACTGCGAGGCCATCCGCGGCGCCACCCAGCAGGGCAGGAGCAGCGTACGCCTCCAGTCGGTGGCCTATCTCGCGGGCAAGGGGACGGTCTGGGCGGTCGGGCACGCGGTCGACACCGCCGACCGCTACACCGACGTGGTGGAGACGTTCGCGCCCAGGAGCACGACGGCGAAATCCTGAGGCGCCCTCCCGGAGCACCGCCGCCAGGACGGCCTCCGGGAGCACTCCCGCCGGCGTGGAGCGCCGGCCTCCTAGAGCACCGCGCCGTCGTCCCAGCCCGAGTCGTTGGGCCGGTCGTCGCCCATGCGCACCACCAGCGCCACAAACCCCCCGATGAACGCCGCCACCGCCGTGAACAGCGCCCAGCCCTCCATGTGCCAGCTCGCCATGGCCGCCACCAGCAGATAGGCAGGCCCGCCGAACAGCGCCACCCACGCCAGCTTGGTCGGCAGGTCCAGCTTGGGCAGCGGCGGCGGTGGAGGCGGCTCGAAGTGCCCCTCGTCCTCCTCGTCGCCGCGGGCCCGCTCATCCTCCGGCTCCTCCGGTGTCTCGGGGTCCTCGGAGGGTTTGACCACCCGGCGGGTGGGCTCGGCGGGGACGTTTTCGCTGTCCGGCCAGGGCTGGTCGGCCGAGTCGCGCTCGGCTGTGTCGTTGAAGGACGCGACGATCTGCCGCCAGATCTCGTCCTCATCACGCTGGGGCGTCACCTAGATGGGCCTCTCCGCAACGATCGCGACTTCCCCCTGGGTGCGATCAGTCCCTCTGCAAGGGTACCGAGGCATGTGTCCGGATGAAGTCGAGGCTCCCGGCAAAGATCCTGTCGGCATCGTTGTCCAGCGTCGCAACATGGTAGCTATCGGTAAGCTCCTCGATCGTGGCCTGCGGGACCTTCCGGCGAATGATGGCCACGCTGGTCGGCTTCACCACGTGGTCCTCCCTGCTGTGGAAGACCAGCAGCGGTTGTGTCACTTTCGCCAGGTCCGCCTGCACCAGCGACCACAGGCCCGGCAGCGACGCCGCCGCCTTCACCGGTGTGCGGGTGTAGGCCAGCTCGGTCACGCCGGGCTTCTTGACGTCGTTGGCGACGCCGGGAACCGACGGCACGAACCATTTGAGCAGCGGAGCCAGCCTCAGTAGCGGCACGTCGTTCACGATGGAGGGGTTGACCACCATCACGCCCCTGATCGCCGCGCCGTGCACCTCGGCGAGCCGTAACGCCATGCAGCCGCCCAGGGACAGCCCCGCCACGAACACCTCCGGGCAGCGGCCCTGGAGGTCCGCGAACGCCTTCTCCAGCTCGGCGTACCAGTCACCCCAGCGGGTCCGGTTCATCTCCTGCCACCGCGTGCCGTGCCCGGGCTGGCGGGGCAGCGACACGCTCACCCCGTGCCCGGCCAGGAACTCGGCCCAGGGCCGCAGCGACTGCGGCGTGCCGGTGAATCCGTGGCAGAGCAGCACGCCGACTTGACCCGCGTCGTGGTGATAGGGCTCCGCGCCTGGCATGAGCGGCATAACAGCTCCTCCATGCGATTTCATTCCGGCAATTTCATGCTGGAACGGCCCGATCGTCGCACGTTTTGGGTTATTTGTGCGAGTGCTGGTGTAGGACCATGACGTTCGGGATGGGAAGATGACTCTGCCCGCCGACGTCGCGCTGGAGAAGAGGTGCCGGGGTGTTCTACTGGGTGGTCAAGGCCATCTTGGGTCCGATGCTCCTCGCAGTCTTCCGCCCGTGGACCGAGGGCGCGGAAAACGTCCCCAGGCAGGGGCCCGCGATCCTGGCCGGCAACCACCTCTCGTTCGCCGACCACTTCTTCGGCCCGCTCCAGATCCGCCGCAAGGTGATCTCGCTCGGCAAGGCCGACTACTTCACCGGGCGCGGCATCAAGGGCTTCTTCACCCGGCTGTTCTTCAGCGGCGTCGGCACCGTGCCGATCGACCGCTCGGGCGGCAAGGCCAGCGAGGCGGCGCTGCGCACCGGGCTGCGCATCCTGCGCGAGGGCAACGTGCTGGGCATCTACCCCGAGGGCACCCGCTCGCCCGACGGCCGCCTCTACAAGGGCAAGACCGGGGTGGCCAGGCTCGCCCTGGAGTCGCGGGCGCCGGTGATCCCGTGGGCCATGGTCAACACCTACGAGATGATGCCGCCGGGGCGGCCGCTGCCCAAGCTCGGCATCCGGCCGGGGGTGCGGTTCGGCAAGCCGCTCGACTTCTCCCGCTATTACGGGATGGAGGATGACCGCCTGGTCCTGCGCGCGGTGACCGACGAGATCATGTACGCGCTGATGGAGCTGTCGGGGCAGGAATACGTCGACAAATACGCGGCCAGCGCCAGGGTGGAGATGGAGCGCGCGGCCCGCGCGGCCGCGGCCGCGGCCGCGAAAAACTAGCCAGGGGACGGCCTTCACGTGGTCGGGCCCGTGACGCCATGGCCCGCCGTGCCGGTCATGCGGTGGTCCGTAACGCCTCTTCGGTGCGCAGCATGGCGCTGGTCATCGCGTCGAGCTCCGCGCGGCTGAGCCGGTCGATCAGGTAGGCCCGCACGACCTCCACGTGACCGGGCGCCACCCGGTCCAGGCAACGCGTGCCGGCCTCGGTGAGCACCGCCAGCACGCCCCGGTCGTCGGACGGGCACGTGGTGCGCTCCACCAGCCCCGCCTTCTCGAGCTGGGTGATCTGGTAGGTCAGCGCGCTCTTCGACACCACGACCACCCTTGCCAGCTCCGTCATGCGCATCTGGCGTCCGGGGGCCTCGGCGAGCCGCGCAAGGATCTCGTATTGGGGGTGCGTCAGCCCGGCCGTGGCCTTGAGCTGCTCTTCGATGCGTCGCTCCAGCAGATGGGACGTGTTCAGGAAGGCGCGCCACGCCGCCAGCTCCGTCGCGTCCAGCCATCGGGTGTCTGTCACCGCCACAGTCTACTTCTCGTTCGAATTTGAACATTCGATGCTAAGGTGATGTTCAAATCTGAACGACATCCAAGGAGTGCGCATGCTCGACCACGCGCGTCCCGTGGCACTGCTCATCGCGCGGATCGCCATCGGGGCGATCTTCCTCGTGCACGGATACCAGAAGTTCGCGAAGATGGGCATCGCGGGCACGACCAAGTTCTTCGAGTCCGTGGGCATCCCGCTGGCCGGGCTGGCCGCTCCTGGGGTGGCGGCGCTGGAGGTGGTGGGCGGCCTGGCGATGATCCTGGGCGCGGCACTGCCTGTCGTGGGCACGCTGCTGGCGATCAACATGGTCGGCGCGATCGTGTTCGTCCACGGCGCCAGCGGGTTCAGTGCGGACGGCGGTGGTTACGAGTTCGTCATGGCGCTGGCCGCGGCCAGCCTGGCGATCGGCTTCACCGGGGGCGGCGCGCTGGCCCTGGACAACCGGATGAGCCGGCGCCGCCGCACGCTCATCGCGCCCGCCTAGCACCTCTGCCGGCGAATGACGGTACGGCGGCCCCGGGGGAGGTGCTTCGGGGCCCGGCCGGTGGTTCAGGACAGGTGCGCGCGGATCTGCCTGATGTGCTCGGGAGTGGTACGGCAGCAGCCGCCGATCAGCGCGGCACCCGCCTGCTGCCACTCCCGGGCGGCCTGGCCGAACTCGGCAGGATCGGCCAGGCCCGCCCAGCGGCGGTGCTCGGCGTCCCACGTCTCGCCCGAGTTCGGGTAGACCACCACGGGCAGGCCGCCGGCCAGGCACGAGATCAGCCCGGGGATGTGGCTCGGCGCGGTGCAGTTGGCACCCACCGCCACCACCTGCGGGTTTCCGCTGAAGAGAGCGGCCGCCGTGTGGATCGGCGTGCCGTCGCTGATCCGCTCGCCGTCCCGGCAGGAGAAGCTCACCCACGCCTTGACCTTGGGCGTCATGTCGAGCAGCCGGGCCAGCGCCCGGGCCTCGGCATAGGACGGGATCGTCTCGCAGGCCAGCAGGTCGGCGCCGGCCGAGGCGAGGATCTCCCAGCGCGGCAGGTGCCAGGCGAACAGGCCGTCCTCGTCGAGGTCGTAGTCGCCGGTGTATTCGGCGCCGTTGGCCAGATAGGCGCCGTACGGGCCGACCGAGGCGGCCACCAGCCCGCCGCCCGCCTCGTCACGCGCCTGCCCCGCCAGCTCCACCGACAGCTTGATCAGCCGCTCGGCCCCCGCCACGCCGAGTCCGCGGCGGACGAACCCCGGGATCGTGGCCTGGTAGCTCGCGGTCGTGGCCACATCGGCGCCCGCGGCGAAATAGTCGGCGTGCACCCGCCGGATCAGGTCGGGCTTCTCCATCAGCAGCCGGGCCGACCAGAGCTCGTCGCCGAGGTCGGCACCGAGGTGTTCGAGCTGGGTGGACAGGCCGCCGTCCAGGACGAGTGTGGTCACCCATCCAGGGTATGAGCCCGGCCGAGTGCCGGGGAACGCGCTGAAGACCGGGTCGCGGGCGAGCTCCCATCACTCCAGCCGATCACCGGGGCCGGCGCCTTCACCCCACCGCGACGGCGGCCAGGCGAGCCAGCGCCCGCCGGTCCAGTACGGTCACCTCACCGGCGCGGATCTCGATCATCCCCCGGCGCTCGAACCCGCGCAGGGCCCGGTTGACGCTCACCCTGGTCGCCCCGATCTCGGCGCCCAACCCGGCCTGCCCGCCATAGAGCGGGACGGGGCCGCCGGTGGCGCAGCGGCGGACCAGCCAGGTGGCCACGCGCGAGGGCACGTCACGCACCGCGGCGTCGATGAGGCGCTCGTCCAGGTCGCGTACGGTCGCCGCCAGCGTGCGCAGCAGCCGCGCCGCCACGGACGGCTCGGTCGCCACGAGCTCCAGCACCGCCGGGCGCGGCAGGTAGGCCACCTCCACCGGCGTCATGGCCGTGCGCGTGGCCCGGTGCGGGCCGTCCACGAGCAGCGCCGTCTTGTCGAACGCGACCGGCGCGGCCTCCACGGCCAGCACCACCTCCCGGCCCTCCGCGCTCACCCGCGCCGCCTTGACCCGCCCGTCGAGCAGCACGATGAGCTGGTCCGCCGGATCGCCCTCGGTGCACAACACCTGCCCGGCCGGGTAGCTCCGCCGCCGCGCCGTCAGCCCGCGCAGCACCGCCATGTCGAGGTCGGCGAACATCGGGAGGTCGGCCAGCGTGTACGTCATGTATCCGGATATACACCACCATGGTGACCTGCGATGCTGAGCGTCCGGGTGGCCGGGCTCTAGCGTGCCGGGCATGGCGAGATACGTACTGCACCTGGCGTTCGACGGCGATCCCCGGCGGCTGGAGGTCCGGCCCGCGCACCGCGAGCACCTGCGGCGGCTCAAGGACCAGGGGCGGCTGGTGAGCGCCGGGCCCTGGGCGGACGACACCGGGGCGATGCACGTCTACGAGGTCGCCGACGAGGCCGAACTGCGGGACATCCTCCGGGAGGACCCGTACACGGCGGTGGACGGCTACGAGATCGTGCTGCTGAAGGAGTGGACCCCGATCCTGTGACCACCCGATCCTGTGACCACCCTGGGACGACCACCCCGATCCTGTGGCCCCGGGACGGCCATCCCGGAACAGTCCTCCGGGGAGGCCGCCCGGGAGAGCCTCCACAGCCGGGGGCGCCCGCGTGGTGGCGGGCGCCCCCGGGAGACAGGCGGGCGATGTCCTGGAACGGTTGTCCGGGGAGGGCGCTTGGGAGAGCCGCCGCAGTAGGGGCGCCCGCCTGCGGTGGCGGGCGCCCCGGAGACACGCAGGCCGTGGGGTCAGGTGCGCTTCCAGAACGGGCCGCGGCGCCCGCCCGGACCCGGTGAGCCGCCCGGACCCGGCGAACCGCTCGGACCCTGTGAGCCGCCGGAACCCGGCGCGGTGCCGTCGGTCAGCGCCGTCAGGACCTCGACGGCGCGATCGTGCAGGGCCCGCGCGTCCGCGCCCGGCTGCTCGGCCGCCTCCAGCTCGCGGGCCAGCGCCTCCAGCCGCGGCTCCCCCCCGAGGTAGGCCGCCAGCGCCGCCAGCCGGGACCCGAGGTCGGCCAGGAACAGCAGGTCGGGTACGGGCATCGCCTTGAGCCGGTCGAGCTCGGCCACGAGTTGCGGCCTGACCGAGTCCAGCGGGTGCCCCGGCCGCGGGTGCTGCGGCAGGCGCCCGCGTCCGCCCCCGGGCCTGCCGCCGGGCGTCCCGGAGGGAGGCGGAGGCATGCGGCCGGGGATTCCCGGCATTGCCGGCATCCTGGGGGGCGGGGGCGGCGGCCCGCCGAACGCCTCACCCGTCCCACCGGCGATGAGGCCCTGGTCCATATTGGAGGTGTCGAAACCGGGCGCAGGTGTCCGCATCCGCCCGAACCCCGCGGGCGCCGCCATGACGGCCTGCCCCGCGAATCCGCCCATCAGCGGCGTCGCCTGCGGCGGCTCCCACCCGCTCGGCGGCTCGACCGGCTGGATGACGCGGTGCTCGGGCCCGCCGTCCGTCACCTGCCGGGTGTCGATCGCCACGTATGCGGTGAAGCGACACAACACGCCGTGCTCCAGGGACGTGCGTACGATCTGCGACTCCAGGTCGTGCTCGCCCATGGCGTACCGGTCTTCCAGCTCGCGCAGGTGCGCGCGGGCCCAGACGGCGCGCAGGGCCGGATTGTCCACCGCCACGCCCGCGATCTGCTCCTCCCACGGCATGCCGGCCGCCATGCCGCGTACGGTCAGCGAGGAGCCCTCCCGGTAGCGCCCGTACACGCGCAGCGGGACGCCGGGGAAGATCGAGCCGAGGTGCGTGACCGTGCCGGGCTCGACCTCGAGGCCCTTGATGGACAGGTCGGTCACCAGGGGAGCGCCGATCCTGCGGTGGATCTGCTCCATGGCGGCGTCCAGCCGGTCCTCCGACTCGACCAGCTCGCACCGGCCCGCGCCCAGCCCGGCGAGCCTGCCGAGGAACCCGGCGTTCACGGCTCTGTCGATGCCGACCGTGTGCACGCGCATGGCCGACAACGGGCCGCCCGCCTGCTCCAGGATCTGGTCCTCGTTGCCCACCTGACCGTCGGTGACGAGCACGACGACGCGTTCGCGCTCCGTACCGGCGCCCAGCAGGGCGGTGGCCTGGCGCAGCGGTTCGAGCAGCTCGGTGCCGCCGCGGGCGTCCACCCGCGCCAGGTGCTCGACGGCGCGGAAGCGGTTGCGGTCCGACGCCTCCACGAGCCCCTCGAACGCCTGCTCCACCACCGAGTCGAACGTCAGCACCGCGAACCTGTCACGCGGCGTCAGCGTGTCGACGATGCGCGCGGCGGCCCGGCGGGCGGCGACCATCTTCCAGCCGCCCATGCTGCCGGAACGATCGAGCAGCAGGACGAGGTCACGAGGCGTGCGGGTGCCTTCGAGTGCCGGCGGCACGACCGTGAGCGCGAACGTGCCCGGCCCCTCGGCTCCGCGGTCGAGCTGCAACGACGTGGACGCCTCGAACGACATCCGGAGGATGAAGTCGCGGTCCAGGCGTTCGTCGGGGCGCAGGCGTACCGTGTGGCCCTGTTCCTCCACCACGTGCAGGCTGGAGGCGAGCTCGCGCAGCTCCAGGCCCGCCGCGTCCACGCTCGCGGTGAGCGAAAGACGGACGGGGTTGGGGAAGCCGGGCAGCAGGACGGGCGGGCTGATCCTGGAGGCGTCCGGCACGGCGTCGGTGTCGGGCGCGACGCCGTCCCCGGCGGGCGCGCCGTCGATCGGGCTGCCGGGGATGTAGCGCGGGGCCACCACCAGCGGGAAGCGGAACGTGGCCGCGCCGTCCTCGTACGGGAGCGGCTGGCTCATGGTCAGCCGGACCGAGACGCGCTCGCCGGGCAGGATGTTGCCCACCCGGATCGTGAACACGTCAGGCCGGTCCTCCTCGGCGATGGCGGCCCGCCTGCCCTCGCGCAGCGCCTGGTCGTAGTCCGCCCTGGCCTGGCCGCGCTCCTTCAGCACGCCTTCGACCACCCGGTCGTCGGCCTCCATCCGGAACCCGGTCACCGCCGCCCGGTCGGGGAGCGGGAAGACGTACGTGGCCTCCAGCGTGACGTCGAACGGGTTCCGGAACCCCTGCGTGACCTCGACCCCGGCGATGAGCCCCGAGATGCCGGCCGTCACGTCCACGCTCTCCAGCGGCAGATTGCCGCGTTCCGTCCGCAGTGCGCCGAACCCGGCGTCCGGCACCGGCAGGCACCGTGCGGGCTCCAGCGAAGTGATCTTCATATCAGCTCCCTCTCTTCGAGCACCGCGAGCAGCGGACCCGCCGCCGCCAGCACCGCCTGAACGTCCTCCTCGGACGGCACCCGGCCCGCGTCCAGCACGAGCCGCACCCCGTCCGCCAGCCACACTCCGCTGACCACGGCCCCACCCCGGCCCGGAGCCTTCCCGGAACGCGTACCCGGCGCTGGGACGGGCGCACCCGGGGCCGCGGCGGGCATCCTCGGGCTTACGGCACTCTCCCGCGGCCGCTCCGCCCAGAATCGCCCGCGCACCGACCCTCCAGCGTCCGGCCCACCACCGTCCGCCCGCAGGCTGTCCGGCCCATCGCCACCAGCTCGCAGGCCGTCCGGCCCACCACCCTGGGCCCGCACTTCGCTCGGACCACCATCAGCGGCCCGCAGTTCGTCCGGACCACCATCGTCGGTTCGCGAGCCGTCCGGGCCGGCGTGGTCGGCTCGGAGGCCGCCTGGGGCCGTGCTCGTGACAGGTGGCACGCCGTCATGCGTGGCGTCGCCTTCCATGGCGTCGTGGGCGGCGGTGGTGAGCCCGTGAGCCGTGTGGGCCGGTGGGGCGGCCGCATTGCCCGGCGCGGTCGCGGACGGCGGGTGGGACGGGCTGAGCGGAGGGTCCATGAGCGGCGTTTCCGCCGGGATCAGGTCCGCGGTGCTCAGCTGGGCCGCCGCCTCCAGCATCCGGTCCGTCGCCCCCGTCAGCGCCGTCTGGATCTGCGCGATCGACTGCCCCGCCGCCTGCAGCCGCTTGACGGCCACGAGTTGCAGCAGGTGCCGCCGTCCGTAACGGGCGACCCGGCCGCGCCTGGTCAGCGGCGGGTCGACCAGGCCGATGGTCGTATACCACCTGATCAGCCGCTCCCCGGGCACATCGCGGACCCGGCCGTTGGCCGCCTGCGGCGGGGTGGCGGCACGCAGCGCCCGCGCCGCGTGCGCGGCCAGCTCGCCGATGGTCCAGGTGTCGCTCATACCTCCACAATGACACTGTCATTATTACACTGTCAACAAGGAAGGAGACCGGAAGATCGGTGGGGCATATTTCGTTGTAATGGGGGAAATGTCCGACCGATATGGGAAAAGTCCGACCTACGGGGAGGAACAAGGACAATGGCTGCAATCACCGGCCCGATCACGGGCGAAGCCAAGAACACCGTCGCGGAAGTCCTCCAGGGCGCCCTGGTAGACCTGATCGACCTCTCGCTGGTCGCCAAGCAGGCGCACTGGAACCTCGTCGGGCCTCACTTCCGTCCGATCCACCTCCAGCTCGACGAGGTCACCAGCCTGGCCCGTACGCACATGGACGAGATCGCGGAACGCGCCGTCGCGCTCGGGATCAACCCGGACGGCCGGGCAGCCACCGTGGCCAGGAGCACGAAGCTCCCGCAGCCGGACGGTGGCTGGCTGGAGGACGGCAAGGTCGTGGCGACCATGACCGACCTGCTGGACGGCATCAGCAAGCGCATGCACGAGCGCGTCCACACCACCGAGGAGCCCGACCCGGTCACCCAGGACCTGCTCATCGCCGTCGCCCAGGAGATCGACAAGCAGCACTGGATGTTCCAGGCTCAGCGCTGAGCCGATATGCGAAGAAGGCCCGGGAAGCCGACGCGCGGTACCCGGGCTTTCGCGTGTCGTAATCGGCACGTAAGAGCCGCTCGGCCCTTGGTGATCTAGCGTGCGGGAGCATGAGCAAGCGCACGCAGATCGTCGTGCTGGCCAAACGGCCGCGGCCCGGGCACGTGAAGACCCGTCTGACGCCGCCGTACACTCCGGCCGAGGCGGCGGAGCTGGCCGCGGACGCGCTGGACGACACGCTGGACGCCGTCGCCGCCACACCCGCCGCCGCCCGCGTCCTGGCGCTGGACGACGCCGACGGCTTCGCCGCGGACGGTTTCACCGTGCTCGCCCAGCGCGGCGACGGCCTGGACGAGCGGCTGGCCTGGGCCTTCGAGGACGCCTACGCCCGCCGCCCGGTGCCCGTGCTGCTCGTCGGCATGGACACCCCCCAGCTCACCCCTGACCTGCTGGCGCGAGCGGGGGCCGCGCTGGAGGAGCACGACGCGGTGTTCGGGCCCGCCGCCGACGGCGGTTACTGGCTGCTCGGCCTGCGCAGGCCCGACCCGGCCAGGATCGTCGGCGTCCCCATGTCCAGGCCCGACACGGGCGCCGAGCAGCTGCGGCGGCTGTGCGGCCTGTCCGTCGCCACGATGCCGTGCCTCACCGACGTGGACGACGCGGCCGACGCCCGCGAGGTGGCGGGTCTGGCCCCGCACACCCGCTTCGCCGCCACGCTGGCCCGCCTCGGCGCGGAGTCCGCCAGGTGATCGGCCGGCTCTACGCCGACTCCCTGCGGGGAGCCGGGATCGACCTCGAATACGAGGACGGCCGCCGTACACCCCTGGACGCGACGCGCTGGCTGGAGCCCATCGACGGGGACGAGGCCATGCTGTCCCGCTGCGGCGGCCCCACGCTCGACGTCGGCTCGGGCCCGGGGCGGCTGACGGTCGAGCTGGCCCGGCGCGGCGTCCCCGCGCTCGGCATCGACGTCACCCCGCACGCCGTACGCCTGACGCGCCGGGCCGGCGGCCTGGCCCTGTGCCGGGACGTGTTCGACCGGGTGCCCGGCAGCGGCCGGTGGCCCACGGCGCTGCTGGCCGACGGCAACATCGGCATCGGCGGCGACCCTGCGGCCCTGCTGCGCCGGATGCGCGAGCTCGTCAGGCCGGACGGCGAGGTGATCGTCGAGGTCGCGCCCCCGGGCACACCCAGCGGCATCGAACGTGTCCGTTTACGCCACGGCGAGGTCACCGGCGAGTGGTTCCGCTGGGCGAACGTCTCGGCCTCCGAGGTGTCCCGGCCGGCCGGGGAGAGCGGATTCACGGTCGCGGAGTGCCACGAGCGGGCCGGTCGATGGTTCGCGTTCCTGCGCCCGGCCTGCGGAACGGCGCCGTAATTCGGAAGATCGCGCAACGGGGGCACGAGGTTTGCGCAGAGTTTGGTGTCGCGAGTCCCTGTCATTCATGTCGGTGCGGTCGACTAGCGTGGCACCTAGAGGGAGGCCCCACGATGTCCCACAAGACTCTTCTCCGGACGGGCCCGCTCTTGCAGGGCGGCATGAGCCCGTATGGACCGCTCGGCCTGCCGGGCGCCGACGGTCTCGCGCTGCCCTCGGGGTTCGGCAGCAGGATCGTGGCCCGCTCGGGGCAGAAGGTGGCCGGGCTGACCTGGCACGCCGCCCCCGACGGCGGCGCCTGCTTCCCCGACGGGGCCGGCTGGATCTATGTGTCCAATTCCGAGCTGCCGCTGCTCGGGGGAGCGTCGGCGCTGCGGTTCCGGGCCGACGGCAGCATCGCCGACGCCTATCGCATCCTGTCGGGCACCGACCTCAACTGCGCGGGCGGCGCCACCCCGTGGCACAGCTGGCTGTCGTGCGAGCTCGGCCACCGCGGCCGCGTCTTCGAGTGCGACCCCTACGGCGCCAGGGCCGCCCGGCCCCGCCTGGCGATGGGCCGCTTCAAACACGAGGCCGCGGCCTGCGACCCGGAGCGGCGCGTGGTCTACATGACCGAGGACGAGCCCGACGGGTGCTTCTACCGGTTCCGGCCGGGTGACTGGGGCGACCTGACCGAGGGCACGCTGGAGGTGCTGTGCGCCTCCGGGAGCTGGCAGGTGGTGCCCTCGCCGGCCGCCCTGCTCAAGGCCGCCCGCCACCAGGTCGACGACGCCCGCCACTTCGACGGCGGCGACGGCTGCCACTACGCGGGAGGGGTCTGCTACTTCACCACCAAGGGCGACACCGGCCTGTGGGCCTACGACGCGCAGACCGGCACGCTCGACCGGCTCTGCGCGGGCGTCCGCGCCATCACCGCCGCGCCCTCTGGCGACCTCTACGTCGCCAGGGAGACGACGGAGATCGACGTGATCGCGCCCGACCGGGCGGTGACGCCGTTCCTCAGGCTCGACGGGCACGACGGGTTCGAGCTGACCGGGCTGGCGTTCTCCCCGGGCGGTGACCGGCTCTACTTCTCGGCGAGGCGCGGCCGCGCGGAGGGCTCCACCTTCGAGGTGTCAGGCCGCTTCCGCGCCTAGGACCAGGGGTCCGGCCCATCCGCGTGCAGGGTCCGCACGTCCGGTTGGTCCGGCCCCTTCCGCGCGCCAGCCCCTTCCGCGCGCATGCCCCTTCCGCGCGCCGGCCCCTTCCGCGCCCATGCCCCCCGCGCGCCGGGCGGGCGGTCAGGCGAGATAGCGCACCAGCAGCACCTTCAGCTCGTTCACCAGCTCGGCGGCGTGCTCCGGCGACGCCGTGGCGATCAGCGGCATCACCGCCTTCACCGTGGCCAGCGTCATCGTGCCGGCGAGCCGGGCACGCTCCTCTGAGACGCCGGGGGAGCGGCGGCGCAGCATGGCGGCGATCCGCCGGGCGAGGTCGTCGTGCAGCCGCTGCGAGGCCGCGGCCAGCCGGTCGCCGGTGGCGGTGCCGTAGAGCAGCGACCAGTACGCAGGCGACGCGCTCTTGAACGCGACGCTCTCATCCACCAGCTGCCCGACCAGGACCTCCAGCGGCACGTCCGGGGTGACGGCGGCCAGCCGGGCGGCCCAGAACTCCTGGCGCTCGTCGGTGTAGCGGGCCACCAGCCCGTCCAGGATCTCCTCCTTGTTCCGGAAGAACTGGTACAGCGACCCCGGCGACATCCCCGCCCGCGCGGCGACCTGGTTGGTGGTCAGGTCCGGATAGCCGACCTCCGAGACCACCGCCTCGGCGGCGTCGAGGATCTCGGCCATGCGCTTCAGACCGCGCGCCTGCCGGCGGACCGTGCGTTCAGGCATGGGTCTCCTCATTGACAAATGCGAGCATTTACTTGTATTTCTGGCTCCGGAAGTAAAACACGAGCAGTTTACCGACTTCTGATCGGGAGGCCCCATGAGAACCGCGCTCGACGCGCGGAGCGCCGACGCCCGCGAGCAGGGGAGCGGGCCCCGGCTGCGCAGGCTCGGCTTCCTCCTCGTACGCCGCCGCCGGCTCGTCCTGTCGCTGGCCCTGGCCGCGCTGGTCGTCGCGGGCGCGCTGGCGGCCGGGGTGGTGCCGCGGCTGTCGCTGGCCAGGTTCGAGGCGCCGGGCTCGGAGTCCGACACGGCGCGGGCCGAGCTGGCAGAGCGGTTCGGCACCGGCAGCCCCGACCTGGTGTTCCTGGTGACCGTGCGCCGCGGCACCGTGGACGACCCCGCGGTCGAGGCGGAGGGCAGGGAGCTGACCGCGCGCGTCGGCCGCGCGGAGGGCGTCGCGGAGTCGGCCTCGTACTGGACCCGCGGCGAGCCCGCCACCCTGCGCAGCCGGGACGGCCGGCAGGCCCTGATCCTGGTGCGCGTCCCGGGAGACGCCGACCACGTACGGAACCAGGTGCTGCCCCGGCTGGTCCCCGAGATCACCCGGGGCACCGCCCTGTTGCAGGTACGGGCCGGGGGCGGTGAGGAGGTCTTCAGGCAGACGGTGCCGCTGGCCCGGCAGGACTTCGTCCGCGCGGAGCTGGTCATCTTCCCGCTGGCCTTCGCGCTGCTCTGGCTCTACCAGCGGCGTGCCATGGCGGCCCTGGTGCCCATCCTGGCCGGAGTGTTCGCCATGGTGATCGCGCTGGCGCTGCTGAGCGCCGTGCTGCCGTTCGCCGAGATCTCCACCTTCGCCCTCAACCTGACCCTGGCCATGGGCCTCGGCCTGGGCATCGACTACTGCCTGTTCGTCATCCACCGGTTCCGCGAGGAGACCGGGCGCGGCGCGGACCGGGCGGCCGCGGTCGCCGGGGCCGTCGAGCACGCGGGCCGGACCGTGCTGTTCAGCGGGATCACCGTGGCCGCGTCGCTGGCGGTGCTGTTCGCGCTGCCGTTCGACTTCCTGCGGTCCTTCGCGTACGCGGGCATCGCCGTCGTCGCGGGCGGCCTGGTCGCGGCGGTGATCGTGCTGCCCGCCGTGCTCGCCTCGATCGGCGGCGCGCTGCTGCCGAGGCGGATCCGGCCCGAGCGCGAGACGGGGTTCTGGCACGGCCTGGCGACCCGGGTGATGCGCCGCCCGCTGGTGTTCGGCGGCCTGGCCACGGCGGTGCTGCTGCTGCTCGCCGCGCCGTTCCTGGGCCTGCGCTTCGGCGTGGCCGACGACCGCATCCTGCCCCCGCAGGCGCCCGCGCGGCAGGTGCAGGAGGTCATCCGCCAGACCTTCCCGGCGGAGGAGACGGACGCCATCCAAGTGATCTCGAAAACCGCGGCGCCAGGCGATGTTTCGCAGTACGCGGCGAAGCTGTCGGCGCTGCCCGGCGTCGCCCGGGTCGACTCCGCCACCGGCTCCTACACGAACGGCCTGCGGACCGGCGATGGCGCCCCGGCCAGGTTCGAGGGCGAGGGCGCCTGGCTCTCCGTGGTCCCGTCCGCCGCGGTCCTGGCCGTCGACCCCGTACGGCTGGTGGAGTCCGTACGCGCCGTCGAGCCGCCCTTCGAGGTGCTGGTCGGCGGCTACCCGGCCGAGCTGGCCGACTACCGGGCCTCGGTCGTGGACCGGCTCCCGCTGGTCCTGGCGCTCATGCTGGGCGTGACGTTCCTGGTCCTGACCCTCATGACCAGGAGCGTGATCCTCCCGGTCAAGGCGACCCTGCTGAACGTCCTCAGCCTCGGCGTCATGTTCGGCGCCGTCGTCTGGGTCTTCCAGGACGGCAACCTGTCGGGCCTGCTCGGCTTCACCCCGACGGGCACGCTCGACCCGAGCATCCCGATCCTGATGCTCTGCATCGCCTACGGCCTGTCCATGGACTACGAGGTCTTCCTGCTGTCCAGGATCAAAGAGGAGTACGACAGGACGGGCGACACCGAGCGAGCCGTGGCCGCCGGCCTGCAGCGGGGGGCGCCGCTGATCACGGCGGCCGGAGGCATCCTGGCGCTCACCTTCGCCGCGTACGCCACCGCCCAGGTGGTGTTCGTGCAGATGCTGGGCGTGGGCATGGCGGTGGCCGTGCTGGTGGACGCGACCGTGGTCAGGGCGGTGCTCGTGCCGAGCCTGATGCGGCTGGCGGGCCCGCTCAACTGGTGGCCGGGCGGGCGCGTCAGAGATCGCGCGTCCACACCTGCTCGGTGAGCTCGATCCCGTTCTCCCTGCCCGGCTGCTCCGACTCCAGCTCGAACCCGGCCGCCTGGTAGATGCGCAGCGCGCTCACCAGGCAGTCGCGCGTCCAGAGCGTGATCCGCTTGTAGCCCTCGGCCCGCGCGTGCCGCACGCACTCCTCGACCAGCCGCCGCCCCAGCCCGAGCCCGCGCGCGGACGGCTCGACCAGCAGCAGGCGCAGCTTGGCCGTCGTGGCGTCCTGGCGCACGCAGAACACGCACCCGGCCCGCTCCCCGCCCACCTCGGCGATCCACCCGGCGTCGTGGGCGGGGTCGAAGTCGGCCGTGATCCTGGCCACGAGCCGCTCGAATTCGGTGCCCCAGCCGTATTCCTGGGCATAGAGGACGCCGTGCCGATAGACGACCCAGCCCAGGTCGCCGGGGCGCGGGGGCCTGATCAGGAAGGGCTCGCGGCCGGGCTCCGTGGCGCCCAGCAGCCGCCTGATCGTCGCCATGCTCCCCACCAGCCGTGTCTGGTCCTCCTCGGCCAGTGTGGCGAGCAGCCGCTCGACCTCCTCGGCCGAGCGCCGGTCGAGCCCGGCGAAGGTGCCGGAGCCGGCCGGGGTGAGGCGGACGAGCTGTCGGCGCGCGTCGGAGGCGGAGCGCTCGCGCACGATCAGCCCGTCGCCGTCGAGGCGGGTCAGGATCCGGCTCAGGTAGCCCGCGTCGAGGTCGAGCAGGCCGCGAAGGTCGCCGGTCTCCATCTGCTCGGCCCGGCCCAGCTCGAAGAGCACCCGCGCTTCCGTCAGCGAGTAGGGCGAGTCGAGCATGCCTGCCTGGAGTGCGCCGATCACTTTCGTATAGAACCGGTTGAAGGCTCGGACCTCGGCGACCCTTGCCTCTGTCAGCGAACTCATTGTCATAGTCAACCATGAGAGGATCCCCGCTGTGAAGCACTTGCACATAGGCGGATACGGCCCGGGCATCGTCACCGTCGGCGGCGCCGGCGACGAGGTTCTGACCAGAATCGCGGCGCCCTCGTTCCTGGCCGCGCACCCGTCCCTGCCGGTGCTGTACGCCGTGGGCGAGCTCGCACGCGGCTGGCTGACCGCCTTCGAGGCCGGCGACAAGCTCGCCCCCCTGGACGAGCGGCCGAGCGAGGGCGACAGCCCCTGCCACGTCGCCGTGGACCCCGAGGGCCGCCTGCTGGCGGCGGCCAACTACGGCGACGGCACCGCCGTCCTCTACCGGCTCGACTCCCGCGGCGCGTTCGAGGGCGAGCCGATCGTGCTGCGCCACCAGGGCTCCGGCCCTGACCCCGACCGCCAGCAGGGCCCGCACGCCCACCAGGCCGTCTTCCACGACGGCCTGCTGCACGTCTCCGACCTCGGCACCGACGAGATCCGCCGCTACCGGCACGACGGCACCGCGCTGGAGCCGATCACGCTGCCCCCCGGCACCGGCCCGCGCCACTTCGCCTTCGCCGGCTCCCGCCTCTACGTGGCCGGCGAGCTGGACGGCAGCCTCACCCTCATCGACGGTGAGCGCCGCACGACCGTGCCCGCCTCCCGCCGCGAGGGCCCGAACGGCCCCTCCCACCTCCAGCTCGACGGCGACCTCGTCTACGTCGCCAACCGCGGGCCGGACACGATCTCGGTGCTGCGCGCCGCCGACCTGTCGCCGGTGGCCGAGGTCCCCAGCGGCGGCCGCTGGCCCAGGCACTTCGCCATCCACGGCGACCGGATGTACGTGGCCAACCAGCGGTCCGGCACCGTCACCGCCTTCACCCTCGACGACGGCGTCCCCTCGCCCGCCGGGCCGACGTACGAGGTGGAAAGCCCGGCCTGCGTGCTGATCATGTAAGGAGTTCGCCAAGTCACGCACCATCGAGGCGGTCGGTCATGACCATGGGCCTGTGCGTAAGATCGTCATCGCCCTCGTCCTGCTGGCCGCCGGGTGCGGCGGCACGCCCGTCGCCGTGCCTCCGGCCAGCCCGTCGCCGCCGCCCGCCGTGGACGTGCGCGAACCCGCCGTGGACGTGCAGGAGTCGTGGCGCATCACGAAACAGGGCGCGGACCACGAGATCGAGGGCTACGCCGACCGGGTCAGCGTCCTGCCGGGCGAGCCCTTCCGGCTGCACGTCTCCACGACCGCGCGGCGCTTCACCGCCAGCGCCTTCCGGATGGGCGCGAACCCGGCCAAGGTATGGGAGTCGCCCCAGGTCCGCGGGGCACGGCAGGCGCCGGCACGGGTGGTGGACGGCACCGTGACCGCCGCGCACTGGGCTCCCTCGCTGACCGTGGACACCGGGGGCTGGCCGGAGGGGGCGTACCTGATCAGGCTGGACGCCTCCTCCGGCGCCCAGCGCTACGTCCCGGTCACCGTGCGCTCGGCGAGCACGGCCGGCCGCGTGGTGCTGGTGAACGCGGTCACCACCTGGCAGGCGTACAACCTGTGGGGCGGGCGCAGCCTCTACGAGGGGCCGGGCGGGTTCGCCGGGCGCTCGCGCACCGTGACGTTCGACCGCCCGTACGACGGCGCGGGCGCGCGGCTGTTCCTGGACTTCGAGAAGGACGCGCTGGCCGTGGCCGAGCAGAGCGGGGTGCCGCTGGCGTACCTGACGAATCTGGACCTCCGGCCGGGCGCGCTCGACGGGGCCCGCGCGGTGGTGTCGCTCGGCCACGACGAGTACTGGTCGCCGGAGATGCGCAGGACCGTCACCCAGGCCAGGGACCACGGCACGAACCTGGCCTTCCTCGGCGCGAACGCCGTCTACTGGCGGATCGGCCCGCACGACAGGAAGGTCGCCTGCGACAAGGAGCGCCTGTGCCGGTTGTGGCGCGACTCGCGGCCGGAGAGCGCGCTGGTGGGGCAGATGTACGACTGCTTCCCCGCCGAGGGCGTCTACCGGGTGCGCAGGCCCGGGCACTGGATCTTCGACGGCACGAAGGGGCGGCGCTTCCCCGGGCTCCTCGGGGTGGAGACCGACAAGGTGTCGCCGGGGTCGCCGGCGAACGTCGAGGTGCTGGCCGAGTCGCCGTTCTCCTGCGGCGGGCGGGCGACCGTCAGCCACAGCACGTACTATGTCGCGCCCAGCGGGGCGGGGGTGTTCGCCTCGGGCACGATGCGCTGGGTGTGCGCGCTGCGGGGGAGCCGGTGCGGGCACGGGGTCACCGACTCCGCTGCCGCCTTCACCCGGCGCTCGACGCTCAACCTCCTGACCCGCTTCGCCCGCGGCCCGGCCGGCCTTCCGTAGCCCGCCGCGCCTCCATGGCCTCTCCTCGCGCGGACCGCCCCCTCCGGGCTCTTCCGGGATTGTGCGCGACCGTGCGAGGGAAGGGAAAATGCCGGGCAAGCTTCTCGTAGCCCGCGACGGGCATTTTGTCGGTTTTTGGGGACTACGAGAGTGATGACCCTGGTTGTCCTGGCGAAAATGGCCGACACGGTCACGAAATCTGGTTCGGACCGCGGACCGTGGCGTTTGGTCTAGACCACTGCCGGAGGCGACGGGCAGAATGCGAGTCTGAACAATGCGGTCCGGTTCGTGAACCCCATCGGGAGGAACCCGTCATGCGTATTGGAGTGCTCACCGGAGGTGGCGACTGCCCCGGTCTCAATGCTGTGATCAGGGCGGTGGTGCGGAAGGGGGTGAGCGTCTACGGCCACGAGTTCGTCGGCTTCCGCGACGGCTGGCGGGGTCCGCTGGAGGGCGAGACCATGCCGCTCGACATCCAGGCCGTACGCGGCATCCTGCCACGCGGCGGCACGATACTCGGCTCCTCCCGGACCAACCCGATCAAGATCGAGGGCGGCGTCGACCGGATCAAGGAGAACCTGGCCACCACCGGCGTGCACGCGCTGATCGCCATCGGCGGCGAGGACACCCTGGGCGTCGCCAAGCAGCTCTACGACCGTGGCGTCAACGTCGTCGGCGTGCCCAAGACCATCGACAACGACCTGTCGGGCACCGACTACACCTTCGGCTTCGACACCGCCGTCAACATCGCGATGGAGGCCATCGACCGGCTGCACACCACCGCCGAGTCCCACCACCGGGCGCTCATCTGCGAGGTCATGGGCCGCCACGCCGGCTGGATCGCGCTGCACGCGGGCATGGCGGGCGGCGCGAACGTCATCCTCATCCCGGAGAAGCCGTTCGACATCGACCGGGTCTGCGAATACGTCGAGTCCCGCTTCCGCACCCGCTACTCGCCGATCATCGTGGTGGCCGAGGGCGCGCACCCGATCGAGGGCCAGATGGCGCTGCAGGCGGGCGAGCTGGACGCCTTCGGCCACGTACGGCTGGGCGGCATCGGCGAGGTGCTGGCCAGGGAGATCGAGAAGCGCACCGGCAAGGAGGCCCGCACGACGGTGCTCGGCCACATCCAGCGCGGCGGCACCCCGACGGCCTACGACCGGGTGCTGGCCACCAGGTTCGGCCTGCAGGCCATCGACGCGGCGCACGAGGGCGACTACGGCAAGATGGTCGCGCTGCGCGGCACCGACATCGTCCGCGTCGGGCTCGACGAGGCCACGGCGGAGCTGAAGACCGTGCCGGTGTCGCGTTACTCCGAGGCCGAGGTGTTCTTCGGCTGAGTGAAAGCCGATTGCAAGCGGGGGGTCGTAGCTTCTGAACCAGCGGGGTTACCGCTAAAACCCCCTCAGGGTACGGCTCGCGTCGCAATGAGTTTGGCGGCCCACTGTGTGAGGCGAGCCGTACCCAGGACATAGCTCAAGCGCAGGGGCGCGCCGGAAGGGATACCTCCGGCGCGCCCCTGCCGCATGTACGCGGCGGCGAGAACCAGAGCGCCACCGTGGCCGCCCTGGGCTGAGGCGCTATCGCCTGCGGGTCTGGACCGGCGGCTGCCGCCGCTGGGGCAGCGGCGTGACGGGCGCGGGCGTGGGATAGGGGAGTTGCGGCTGCTGGTTGGTGCGGCGGCGCTCTTCGAGCTTGGCCACCAGTTCGGCGTCCTCGTGCAGCTCCTCCTCGGAGGGGGACAGGATGACCATGAGGAGCATGGTCAGCGTGATCAGGCTGATGACGGTCATGAGAGGCACGAGGAAGTCGAGGGCGTCGGCGCCGGCGATCATGCCGGGCTGGGGGTCGACGGTGACGTGCATCGCGTACATGCCGGTGTAGTGCATGCCCGAGACGGCCACGCCCATGAGAAGGGCCGCCCCGGTGATCCAGATGGTCTTCCTGACCCTGAGCGTGAACCACAGCGCCACCGTGGCCGCCACCACGGCGATGGCCACGGACAGGCCCACGGTCAGGCGGTCGTAGGCGACGTGGGCCGACATGTTCATGGCGTACATGCCCAGGTAGTGCATGGAGGCCACGCCGAGGCCGGTGAGCAGGCCGCCGCCGAGCAGCGCCACGACACCGCCCCGGCCGTAGGAGACCAGGAGCAGGCCGGTGCCGACGACCACGATGGCCACCACGGCGGAGGCCACGGTCAGCCATACGTCATATTTGATCTGGGTGCCCGTCACCTCGAAGCCCATCATGGCGATGAAGTGCATGACCCAGATACCGGTGCCGCCGATGGAGACGGCCGCGCCCAGCAACCAGCGCACCCGTGCGCCGCCACGCGAGGCGTGCGCCTGGGCGGTGAGCCGCAGCCCGAGCATCGAACCGATGCAGGACATCACGTAGGCGAGCAGCGGTGTGAGCAGGCCATAGGTGAAATGGTTGACAGCGGTCATCTATCGAGCTTCCTTGCATTGGGGATCCCCGGATTGTGGCACCCGGCATGTCCCTTTCGCATAGATATCGAAACTATCTGTCAACTTGACAGTCGGGGCGTGAGGGCACCTCACGGGGCCTGGCCCGGCCCGGCTCCTCCCGTAGAGCTGGTGAGATATCCGATCGAGCGGGGGTGGGAGGCGGACTAAACTCGATGGGTCGCGACGTTGCCATCAACGCGCGCATATCCCCATCTTCCCGGAGGTTCCACCATGACGATGTCCGCCTTGGGCGAGCCGTGCGTTCTGCTCAAGCTGGGCGAAATCGTCCTCAAAGGCAAGAACCGCGAGGTGTTCGAACGCCGGCTGATCGCCAACATCCGCGACGCGCTCAAGAGCCTCGACCTCAAGGTGGACGTGCGCAAGCGGCATGGCGTCATCGCGATCTTCCTGCCCCAGGGCGCCACCGCCGAGCAGGCGCGGGCCGTGGCCGAGCGGGTCGCCGACGTGCCCGGCCTGGTGTGGATCCACCAGGCCTGGCGGGTGGCCAAGGATCCCGACACCGTGCTCAAGGCCGGGCTGGAGCTGGTCGGCGAGAGCGAGGAGGCCAAGCGGGGCGCCCGCTTCGCGGTCCGCTCCCGCCGCCGCGACAAGCGCTTCCCGCTGCGCTCCAACGAGCTCGACCGGCTCGTGGGCGGCGCCATCAACGACGAGTACGGCCTGCCCGTCGACCTGAAGAACCCTGAGCTGACGGTGAGCATCGAGGTCGACAGGGACGAGGTGTTCGTCTTCACCGGCGGCATCCCCGGCCAGGGCGGCCTCCCCGTCGGCAGCAGCGGCCGGGCGCTGGTGCTCATGTCGGGCGGCATCGACTCCCCGGTGGCGGCCTACCGGATGATGCGGCGCGGCCTGCACGTCGACTTCCTGCACTTCTCCGGCATCCCGTTCACCACCTCCGAGTCGATCTACAAGGCTTATGCGCTGGTCAGGAAGCTCGACAGGTTCCAGGGGCGGTCGCGGCTCTGGGTGGTGCCGTTCGGCAAGGCGCAGCAGTCGATCCGCACCTCCGGCCAGGACCGGCTGGCCGTGATCGCGCAGCGGCGGCTCATGCTCAAGACGGCCGAGGAGGTCGCCCACCGCATCCGCGCCTCCGCGCTGATCACCGGCGACGCGCTCGGCCAGGTCTCCTCCCAGACCCTGGCCAACATCACCGCCCAGGACAACGCGGTGGAGCTGCCGATCCTGCGGCCGCTGGTGGGCTGGGACAAGACCGAGATCATGGCCGAGGCGCGGCGCATCGGCACGCTGGAGATCTCGGAGCTGCCCGACGAGGACTGCTGCACGCTGCTCGCGCCCAAGCGCGCCGAGACGCGGGCGAAGATCGAAGATCTGCGGCAGATCGAGAAGCGGCTCGACGCCGAGGAGCTGTGTGTGCAGCTCGCCGACTCGATCCAGGAGTACACGCTCTGACGCGGGTGGTCCGGGTACGCCCGGTGCGGGCTCGTGGCGTGCGGCGGCCGTACCCGATCGCTCGTGGCGGGTGAGGCGGCATCAGGTCAGGCGGTCACCCAGCCGTCCGCCGCGACCGCCGCGGACTTGCCGAGCAGCGCCGGGAAGTCGGTCATGACCTGGGCCAGCTCGCCCAGGTCGGCGTCCACCAGCGCCTGCGGGCCGTCGCAGAGCGCCTGGTCCGGCCGCGGGTGCACGTCGATGATCACACCGTCGGCGCCCACCGCGACGGCCGCCCGGGTCAGCGGCAGCACCAGCTCGCGCCGGCCGCCCGAGTGCGAGGGGTCGATGATCACCGGCAGGTGCGACAGGCGCTGCGCCACCGGCACCGCCGAGACGTCGAGCGTGTTGCGGGTCGCCGTCTCGAACGTCCTGATGCCCCGCTCGCACAGCACGATGTCCAGGTTGCCGCGCTGCGCGATGTACTCGGCGGCCATCAGCCACTCCTCGATGGTGGCGTTCATGCCGCGCTTGAGCATCACCGGCCGTCCCGCCGCGCCGACCGCCTGCAGCAGCGCGAAGTTCTGCATGTTGCGGGTGCCGACCTGCAGCATGTCGGCGTAGGAGGCCACCAGCTCCACGTCCCTGGCGTCGACCACCTCCGTCACGATCGGCAGCCCGGTCTCCTCGCGCACGTCGGCCAGGATGCGCAGCCCCTGCTCGGCCAGCCCCTGGAAGGCGTACGGCGAGGTGCGCGGCTTGAAGGCCCCGCCGCGCAGCAGGGCGGCGCCCGCCGCCTGCGCCATCCTGGCCGCCTCCAGCGTCTGCTCGTGCGTCTCCACCGCGCACGGCCCCGCGATCAGTGTCACAGTGCCGGGGCCGATCGGCACGCCGCCCACGTGGATCGTGGAGCGTTCCGGATGGTTCTCCCGGCTGACCAGCTTGTACGGCGTCGACACCCGCATGACGTCGCGCACCCCGCCCATCCCGCGCAGCGCCGCCGCGTCCAGCTGCGTCACGTCCCCGACCAGCCCCACGATCGTGCGCCGCACCCCCTTGCTGACGAACGCCTCCACCCCGGCCGACTGGACGACCGACACGATCGACGCCAGATCGTCCGCGGTGGCCTCGGGCCCCATCACGATCACCATGTGCTGCTCCTTCTGTGTCCGGAAATGCCGAAGGCCCCGGGTCCTGGTGGACCCGGGGCCTTCGTTCGCCTGTCTGCTAGCGCAGCGTCAGATGGCGAACGGACTCGGGTCCGTCGCCATACCAAAACAGGAACGCGTTGCGCATAGGTCCCAATCGTAGCGCACAGCACCCGCCCGCGAGCCATCGGAGATCCGGTGGCAGGATGGCTCAAGACGCGAGATCGGTGAAGGAGTGATCGTGGAGGAGTCGCGGCTGCCGCCGGGCCAGTACGTCCCACGCGGCCGACCCGTCATCCACTACGGCCGGGTGCCCCGGTTCAAGCCGGAGAGCTGGGACTTCCGTGTTTCCGGCGCCACCGCCTCGGGCGCGGAGCACCGCTACACCTGGAGCGAGTTCGAGCGGCTGCCGCGCGTGACCCGGATCGCGGACTTCCACTGCGTGACCAAGTTCTCGCTCATGGCCAACGAGTGGCGTGGCGTCGCCCCGGCCACGATCATGGAGGTCGCCCCGCCGGGCCCCGGCGTGAGCCACGTGATGATCTGGGCCGAATACGGCTACGGCGCCAACCTGCGGATGTCCGACTTCACGGCGGCGGACACGCTGTTCGCCACGGAGCTCGACGAGAAGCCGCTCAGCCCTGATCGCGGCTTCCCGCTGCGGATCGTGGTGCCGCACCTGTACGCATGGAAGAGCGTCAAATGGGTGCGCGGCATCGAATACCTCCTGGAGGACCGCCGCGGTTTCTGGGAGGAGCGCGGCTACCACAACATCGCCGACCCCTGGCGCGAGCAGCGCTACTCCTACCAGGAAGAACCCGGCGAAGGCCCCCCTTAGACTTCACGCTGAGTTTTCCCCCGGACACGGTCCGTTCTTGGCTACGGTTGCCCGCATGCTGACCACCGCGTGCGTGGCGCTGTCATGCCTGTTCTTCCTCGCGGGGTCCCTGGCCGGCTTCGGGCTCGCCCGGGCCCGGTGGCGCCCCGCCGCGCCGCAGTGCGGCCGCAGGTCGGACGAGGCGACGTTCACCACGCTGCACATCGCCGCGATGGCCGCCCCCGCCCTGCGCGCCGGGCTCACCCGCGACTCGGCCCGCAAGGCCGTGGGCCACCTGCACACGCTCCTCGGAACCCAGGCCGTCGCGATCACCTCCACCGACGCCGCGCTGGCCTGGGACGGGCCGTGCACCGACGACGTGCTCACCCACGCCAGGGCCACGCTGGCCGCCGGGCGGGCGCAGGTGTTCCCCGGCGAGCCGCACGGGGCCGTGGTGGTGCCGCTGACCGTGGACGGCACGGTCGTGGGCGCGCTGGCGGCCTTCGACGACGAGGTGAGCGCGGCGCTCGTGCGTACCGTCACCGAGGTCGCGAGC
Organism: Nonomuraea jiangxiensis; assembly: GCF_900099965.1. GTDB lineage: Bacteria > Actinomycetota > Actinomycetes > Streptosporangiales > Streptosporangiaceae > Nonomuraea > Nonomuraea jiangxiensis. The sequence goes on from NZ_FNDJ01000004.1 coordinate 73,557, forward strand.
TGGGTCTCGGGCCAGCTGGAGCTGGCCGAGCTGGACGCCTCGCGGCGGCGCGCGCTGGAGGCCGAGATGCGCGCCCTGCGCGCGCAGATCTCCCCGCACTTCGTCTACAACGCGCTCACCACGATCGCCTCCTTCGTCCGCACGAACCCCAAGCGCGCCCGCGACCTCCTGCTCGACTTCGCCGACTTCGCCCGGTACGCCCTGCGCCGGGCGCACGACTTCACCACCCTGGCCGAGGAGCTGACCTGCGTCGACCGCTATCTGCTGCTGGAGCGCGCCCGATTCGGCGACAAGCTGCGCTTCAGCATGCAGGTGGCGCCGGAGGTGCTGCCCGTGCCGGTGCCGTTCCTGTGCCTGCAACCGCTGGTCGAGAACGCCATCAAGCACGGCATGCGGGGCCGCGGCGGGGCCGGCGAGGTGCGCGTGGTGGTGCGCGACGCGGGCCCCGAGGCGCACATCACCGTCGAGGACGACGGCGCCGGGATGGACCCCGAGTGCGCGCGGCGCATGCTCGACGACGACCCCGCCCGCGAGGGCAGCGGCATCGGGCTGGCCAACGTGGACCTGCGCATGCGGCAGATCTACGGCGACGGCTACGGGCTCGTGGTGGAGACGGCGCTGGGCGCGGGCACCAAGGTGCGGCTGCGAGTTCCCAAGACGCAACTCACCACATTGTAGCCGAATGATTACGCAGGGCTGGCGTGTCGCTTGTGACCTTTGCTTGTATACGGCAGCGTGGAGGACATGCTGAGAGTCCTGGTCGTCGACGACGAGGTGCCGGCTCTGGAGGAGCTCGCCTATCTGTTGCGCCAGGACGACAGGATCGAGCACGTCACGACCGCGGCCGACGGCGTCACGGCGCTGCAGGACATGGTCCAGATGATCGGCGGGGGTGAGCGGCTCGACGGGGTGTTCCTGGACATCAGGATGCCCGGGCTGGACGGGCTCGACCTCGCCCGGCTCGTCGGCGGCTTCCCCAGCCCGCCCCGGCTGGTGTTCGTGACGGCGCACGAGGAGTGCGCGGTGCAGGCGTTCGAGCTCGAAGCGGTCGACTACCTGCTCAAGCCCGTCAGGGCCGAGCGCCTGTCCGAGGCCGTGCGCAGGCTGGAGGCCGCCACCTCGCCCACCGCCGAGCCCGGCCAGGACGACGTCATCCCGGTCGAGCTGGGCGGGCGCACCAGGTTCGTGCCGCAGCAGTCCGTCTGGTTCGCCGAGGCCAAGGGCGACTACGTGCGCCTGCACACCGTCGACGGCAGCTATCTGGTGCGCATGTCGCTGGCCGCGCTTGAGCGCCGCTGGTCGGACGCCGGGTTCATCCGCATCCACCGCAGCACGCTGGTCTCGGCCCGGCACGTCAGCGAGCTCAGGTTCGAGGGCGGCCGGGTGACGCTCACCGTCGGCACCGAGATCCTTCAGGTCAGCAGGCGGCACAGCCGTCAGGTCCGCGAGCAGCTCGTCCGCCAGCATCGGGGTGTGATGTCGTGATCGGCAGCCAAGGCGTCGTGCGGTGACCGCGCGGCGGGTGGGCCTCCCGCGGCGGCCGGCCGCGTCCGGGCGGGCGCGCGCCCGCCCGGGCTCCGCGGAGGACGGACCCGACGTGCGGGCCGTCATGCGGCGGCAGTTACGGCAGGCGCTGCTGACCGTGGGCGCCATGGCCGGGCTGCTGGTGGGCGTCCCGGTGGTCGCCCTGTGGGTGCCCGCCCCCGGGGTGTGGGTGGCCCTGTCGATGGGCGTGCAGTGCGTCTGGGTGGGGCTGGCCGTGCTGCATCTGAGGCGGGCGGAGCGGCTGGAGCGATGACCGTCGCGGTGCTGACCGGGATCGCCTTCGTGCTGGTTCTGGGCGTCATGGTGGGTGCCGCGCGACCACGCCGCTCCAGCGGTGTCTCCGACTTCTACGTGGCGGCCAGGACGGTTCCTCCCTGGTGGAACGGTGCCGCGATCACCTCGGAGTTCACCTCGGCGGCGGCCTGCCTGGGCACCGCCGGGCTCATCGCCACCCGGGGCGGGCCGATGTTGTGGTATCCGGTGGGGGCCGCCGCGGGCTTCGTCGTCATCCTGGCGCTGGTCGTGGCGCCGTTGCGGCGCTCGGGCACGTACACGCTGCCGGACTTCGCCGAATGGCGGCTGGGGTCGGCCCGGTTGCGGCAGTTCGCCACCTGCTTCGTGCTGCTCATCGGGCTCGCCTTCCTGGTGGCCCAGCTGCACGCGGCCGGGATCGTGGTGCGGTTGCTGACCGGGCTGCCGCCGTGGCTGGGCTGGGCGGCCGTGGCGGCGGTGACGCTGGCGGTGGCGCTGGCGGGCGGGCTGGGCAGCGTGACGAGCGTGCAGGCCGTGCAGTTCTGGCTGAAGCTGGTCGTCTTCCTGGGGGTGGGGGTGGCCTGCTGGTGGATGTCCGGCACGCGGCCGGTCTCCTGGTTCGAGGAGGGCTACCGGGGCGGGACGGCGGAGCTGGCGGGGAGCGGCGACCCGTCGCTGCCGGGCGTGCTGACCGTGCTGCTGGCGTGCGCGCTGGGCACGATGGGGCTGCCGCACCTGATCGTCCGCCTCTACACCAACCGGGACGGGCACGGGGCCCGCAGGTCGATCGTGGCGACGCAGGCCATGCTGGCGCTGTTCTGCTTCGTGCCGCCGCTCTACGGGCTGCTGGGGCACGTCCACGTCTCGGGGGCGGCGGCGGACGAGATCGTGCTGCTGCTGCCCGCCAGGATGCACCCAGGGCTGGTGGGCGAGCTGCTGACCGGCTTGCTGGCCGCGGGGGCGTTCGCGGCCTTCCTGGGCACCACGGGCGGGGTGCTGGTGGCGGTCGGGGGAGCGGTGTCGGCGTCCCTGACGCGGGCCGGGGTCCGCGCCTTCCGCACCGCCGTGGGCGCGGTCCTGCTGGCCGCGCTCGTCCTGACCGCGGTCACCAGCCCGCGGGCGTCGGTGGCGCTGGTGCTGGTCGGCCTCAGCCTCTCGGCGGCCACGTTCTGCCCGCTGCTGGTGCTGGGGATCTGGTGGCGGCGGCTGACGGCGGCGGGGGCGGCGGCCGGGTTCGCGCTCGGCGGGGGCGTGACGGTCACGATCGTCGTGTGTGCGGAGGCGGGCGTGAAAATGGGCGCGCTGACCTCCTATCCGGCACCGGTGGCGGTGCCGGTCGCCTTCGCCGCGATGATAGGGATCTCCCTGGTCACACCGGGTCGGGTGCCCCGTGGAGTGGGGCGGATGATGGCCAGGATGCACCTGCCGGAACGGCTCCAGAACCCACGAACCTACCGTCCGTCGCTTCCGGGTGACCGCTCATCGCCTTAGCACTCTCCGTATGGCGATGACTACAGACCGTTCGACGAGCTGACCGTAAACGGGGTTTCGCCCACAAGATCGCGACCGTAGTGTTTCGGCATCGGAAAGCCACCTCGGCGCATCGGGGGGGACGAGCCGCAAAGGCTCACGCAGGTCTGATGCGCCGGATTCACCGGTGACCGCGCAGGTCGCCACGGCTGCCGGGCCCTCATCCGGGGGTAGGGCCCGCCATGCCGATCAGGTGATGGGGCACCCGCCGAGGCCGAAGATCGGCCCCGTGATCCGGCCTTCGGGGGCGGCCGGATCGCGCGAGTGGGTGCCCCTATCACGCTTTCCCGTCGATCGGCCGCCTTATCCCGGTTGGCCGGTCTCCGGGCCGCCGTCACGCAGTCGCTTCAGCAGCGCGATGTCCTCGGCGTGCTTGGGCGCCTTGCCCGGGGTCTCGATGCAGATGGGCACACCCGCCACGGCCGGATGCCGCATCATCTCGGCGAACGGCCGGCTCCCGATGTGCCCCGCCCCGATGTTCTCGTGGCGGTCCTTCTTGGCGCCGCACACGTCCTTGGAGTCGTTGGCGTGGATCAGCTTGAGCCGCCCCGGCGCGATCTTGTGCAGGGCGTCGAACGTCTCCTCCACCCCGCCCGCCGCGGCCAGGTCGTGCCCGGCGGCGAAGGCGTGGCAGGTGTCGAGGCAGACGCCGGCCCGCGGATGCCAGTCGAGCGCCGCCAGGTAGGGCTCCAGATCCTGGACGGTGGCGCACAGCATGGCGCCCTGGCCCGCCATCGGCTCCAGCAGCAGGTCGGGCCCGCCGTCGGGGATCGCGTCGAGCAGCGGCAGCAGGTTTTCCCGCATCTGGCGCAGCGCGTCGTCGCGCGACTGCGTCACCGCCGAACCGGTGTGCACCACGACACCCTTGGCGCCGGTCTCCACCCCGCGCCGCAGCGTGTGCCGGACGATCGCGATGGAGTTGGCCAGCGTCTCGGTGCTGGGCGAGCCGAAGTTGGCGAGATAGGGCACGTGGATGAAGGTGTCGACCCCCGACTCGACCAGCTTGGCGTCCTGGTCGGGCCGGCCCTCCGTGAGGGCCCAGCCGCGCGGGTTGGTGACGAACACCTGGATCATCTCGGCGCCGATCTCGGCCATGTATTTCAGGCCGCCTGTCGCCAGGCCGCCCGCCACGAGCACGTGCCCGCCGATCAGGGATGTTGGGGTCATGATGGGTCCCAGTTTAGGGGCAGCCTCCGACGCTCCTTCTGCCCGGCGTCGCCGCCCGCCGCACAAAGCTTGCTCCAAGAGCCCGCGCGCCCCCACTTGCCCGGGGCGGGCGCGGGGAACGCCCTACTTCGTCACAGCCGCAGGCCAGACGGGGGACAGCCCATGCGTGCCATCGCCATTTCCGACTTCGGCGCGGACCCGGAGCTCATCGATACGCCCGAGCCCGAGCCCCGCCCGGACGAACTGCTCGTACGGCTGCGCGCCGCCGGCTACAACCCGGTCGACACCAAGATCGCCGCCGGCGCCATGCGGGACCGGATGTCCCCCCGCTTCCCGATGATCATGGGCCAGGACGGCGCCGGGGTCGTGGCGGACGTGGGCTCCGAGGTGACCGGCTTCAAGGCGGGCGACGAGGTCTACGGCCGCTTCAGCGACCCCTCGCGCGGCCTGGGCAGCTTCGCCGAGTACGGCGTGGTGGCCCAGGACGGCCCGGTCGCCCTCATGCCCAAGGGCACGCTCCCCGAGCAGGCCGCGGCCGTGCCCACCGCCACCGTGACCGCCCGCGACATGGTCGAGGCCGCCCGCCTGGACGAGGGCCAGACCGTCCTGATCGTCGGCGCGACCGGCGGCGTGGGCCAGTCGGCCACCCAGTTCGCGGCACTGCGCGGCGCCCACGTCATCGCCACCGCCGCGCCGGACGCCGTCGACCTCATGCGGCACCTGGGCGCGACGGAGATCATCGACCACACCAAGGGCTCGATGCCCGGCCGGGTGCTCGCCGCCCACCCCGAAGGCATCGACGCGGTGATCGACCTGGTCACCCCGCCCGCCGCGATCGAGGCCGTCGCCGGGCTGCTGCGCCCCGGTGGCGTCATCTGCAGCGCCATCCACGCGCTCGACCCCGAGACCCTGGCCGCCAGGGAGATCCGCGGCGTGAACGTCGTCAACCAGGTCACCGGTCCCGTCCTCGCCGAGCTGGCCGACGTCATCGACAGCGGCGAACTGCGCGTGCGCGTCGAGTCGCTGGTGCCGCTGGAGCTGGCCACCGTCAAGCTCCGGGAGCTCCCCGGGCGCGGCGCCCGGGGCAAGACGGTGTTCACGATGTGAGGCCCCCGGCGGGAGGCCGTTGGAGCATGACACGAAAAGTCGTGGCCAACGGGGCGGGCACTTGGGAGTTCTGGCGGATGGACCGGGCACAGGGCACATGTGTGTACTGCTGACATGCCCACCCCACTCGACGCCTTCAACGCGCGAACCCCGGCCGAGGCCGAGGCGGAGCTGCTGGCCTGCTGTCACTCGCGTGCCTTCGCCGCCGAGGTGGCGGCCCGGCGGCCGTTCCCGGACCTCGACGGGCTGAGCGCCGCCGCCGTCGCGGCCGTACGCGGGCTGGAGTGGCCCGACGTGCTGGAGGCGCTGGCCGCGCACCCGAGGATCGGCGAGCGCGCCGGCGGCACCGGCCGGGCCGCGGAGTGGTCGCGGCAGGAGCAGTCGGGCGTGACGGACGGGTTGCGCGCGGAGCTCGCCGAGCGCAACCGGGCCTACGAGGCGCGCTTCGGCCACGTCTACCTGATCTGCGCCACCGGCCTGACCGGCGGGCAACTGCTCGCCAGGCTCCGCGAGCGGCTGGGCAACGACGAGGAGACCGAACGCGGCGTCGTCCGGCACGAGCTGGCCGAGATCACCCGGTTGCGGATCGCCAAGTCGATGGGGGAGGAGGCCCGATGAGCTTCTCGACACACGTGCTCGACGCGGTCACCGGGCTGCCCGCGGCCGGCCTCCACGTACGCCTGGAGCACGGGGGCCGGGTCGTCGCCGAGGGCCGCACCGACGCCGACGGCCGCGTCACGGGCTGGGAGGCCGGTGCCGGAGTCCACCGCGTCGTCTTCGACACCGGCTCCTACCTGGCGGAGACGTTCTACCCCGAGGTCGTCGTCACCTTCACGGTGACCGACCCCGGCCGGCACCACCACGTGCCGCTGCTGCTCAGCCCGTACGCGTACTCCACCTACCGAGGGAGCTAGATGTCCGTCAAGCTCGGCCCCAACCGCTACGGCAAGGCGGAGACCAGGCTCGTCCGCGTCGTCAGGGACGGTCCCGTGCACCACCTCAAGGACCTCAACGTCAGCACCTCGCTCTCCGGCGACATGGAGGCCGCGCACCTGACCGGCGACAACGCCGCCGTGCTGCCCACCGACACGCAGAAGAACACCGCCTACGCCCTGGCCGCCCGGCACGGCGTCGGCCAGATCGAGGAGTTCGCGCTGCTGCTGGCTCGGCACTTCGTGGAGTCGCAGCCGACGATCCACCACGCCAGGGTGCAAATCGAGGAGTTCGCGTGGAACCGCCGCGGCCCCCACTCCTTCGTGCGCGACGGGAGCGAGGTGCGCACGTGCGTCGTGCACCACGACGCCGACGGCCGCGCCACGGTGGTGTCGGGGCTGACCGACCTGGTGGTGCTGAACTCGGCGGGGTCGGAGTTCCACGGCTACCTGGTGGACGAGTACACCACGCTCCGGCCCACCGACGACCGCATCCTCGCCACCAGCGTGACCGCGCGGTGGCGGCACACCGGCACCGCCGTCTCCTCCTACGGCACGTCCTACGACGAGGTGCGGCGCAGCCTGCTGGAGGCCTTCGCCGACACCCACAGCCTGTCCCTGCAGCAGACGCTCTACGCCATGGGCGAGCGCGCCCTGACGGCCTGCCCGGAGATCTGCGAGGTCAGGCTGACCCTGCCGAACCGGCACCACTTCCCGGTGGACCTGTCGCCGTTCGGGCTGGACAACGACAACGAGGTCTTCCACGTGGCCGACCGCCCCTACGGCCTCATCGAGGGCGCCGTGCTGCGCGAGGACGCGCCGGACGCCGGATTCGCCTGGGAGTAGGAGAGATGGACTTCTTGCGCCCCACGACGTGGGAGGACGCGCTGGCCGCCAAGGCGGACCAGCCGGAGGCGGTGCCCGTCCAGGGCGGCACCGACGTCATGGTGGAGATCAACTTCGACCGGCGCAGGCCGCCGGCGCTGCTCGATCTCAACCAGGTGGCCGAGCTGCGGGAATGGGCCATGGTGGACGGCGCGTGCCGGGTCGGGGCCGGGGTGTCGTACACGACGGTCATCGAGGAGCTGGCCGGGCCGCTGCCGGGGCTCGCGCAGGCGGCGCGTACGGTCGGCTCGCCGCAGATCCGCAACCGCGGCTCGATCGGCGGCAACCTGGGAGCGGCCTCGCCCGCCGGGGACAGCCATCCGCCGCTGCTGGCCGCCGGCGCGGTCGTCGAGGTCGAGTCGCTCGCCCGGGGGGTCAGGATGATCCCCGCCGCCGAGTACTACCTGGGGGTCAAGCGCAGCGCGCTGGAGCCGGACGAGCTGATCAGGGCCGTGCACGTCAGGCCCGCCACCGGGCCGCAATACTTCTCCAAGATCGGCACCAGGAACGCCATGGTGATCGCGGTGTGCTCCTTCGCGATCGCGCTGCACCCCGGCGAGCGGCGGGTCGGCACGGGGATCGGCTCGGCCGCGCCCACCCCGCGCCGGGCGCCCGAGGCCGAGGAACTGCTGGCCCAGGAGCTGGACTGGGGCGCGCCCCTGGACCCGGCACTGGCCGGGCGCTTCGCCGAGCTGTGCGCGGCCGCCGCCGCGCCGATCGACGACGTACGCGGCGCCGCCGCGTACCGCGTGCACGCCATCGCCGTGATGGCCCGCCGCACGCTCACCTGGGCCTGGAACGACCATCTGGCAAGGAGGGCCGCCTGATGCGTGTCACCTTCACCGTCAACGGCCGCGAAGAAAGCGCCGACGACGTCTGGGAGGGCGAGAGCCTGCTGTACGTGTTGCGCGAGCGCCTCGGCCTGCCCGGCTCCAAGAACGCCTGCGAGCAGGGCGAATGCGGCTCGTGCACGGTCTACCTGGACGGGCTGCCGGTCTGCGCGTGCCTGGTCGCCGCGGGGCAGGCCGAGGGGCGGCAGGTGCGCACCGTCGAGGGGCTGGCCGACGGCGGCCGGCTCGATCCGGTGCAGGAGGCGTTCGTGGAGTGCGGGGCCGTGCAGTGCGGGTTCTGCACGCCGGGGCTCATCGTCCAGGCGCACGACCTGCTGGAGCGGGTGCCGCGGCCGTCGGACGCCGAGATCAGGGAGGCCCTGGCGGGCAACCTGTGCCGGTGCACCGGCTACGAGCAGATCCTCGACGCGGTACGACTGGCGGCGGCCCGGAAGATGGCCCGGAAGACGGCCCAGAAGATGGCCCAGAAGAAGGCACGGAAGGCGGACTGATGAGCGAGATCGTCATCGAGAACGTCCACATCGCGCCGGTCGCCGGCCCGGAGATCGAGTCCGGATATATCAGGATCGAGGGGGATCGCATCGTCGCCCTGGGCCCGGGACCCACGCCCGGCGCGCCCGCCGGCGCCACCCGGATCGACGGCACCGGCTGCCTGGCCACCCCCGGCCTGGTCAACACCCACCACCACCTCTATCAGTGGGCCTCGCAGGGGCTCGCCCAGGACGCCACCCTGTTCGAGTGGCTGGTCGCGCTCTACCGGGTGTGGGCCGCCATGGACGCCGAGGTCGTCAAGGGCGCCGCCACGGCCGGGCTGGGCTGGCTGGCGCTGTCCGGCTGCACCACCTCCAGCGACCACCACTACGTCTTCCCCAAGGGCCGCGGCGACCTGCTGGCCGCCGCGATCGAGGCCGCGGGCGAGGTGGGCATCAGGTTCCACCCGGCGCGCGGCTCCATGGACCGGGGCGAGTCGCGCGGCGGGCTGCCGCCGGACGTCGTGGTCGAGGAGCTCGACGACATCCTGGCCGCCACGACCGCCGCCGTCGACACCTACCACGATCCGTCGTTCTCCTCGATGGTGCGGGTGGCCGTCGCGCCATGCTCGCCGTTCTCGGCCAGCGGCGAGCTGATGACCGAGTCCGCCGCCCTGGCCAGGGACAAGGGGGTACGCCTGCACACGCACCTCGCCGAGACCCTCGACGAGGACCGGCACTGCATGGAGCAGTTCGGGATGCGTCCGGTCGACTACATGGAGAAGCTGGGCTGGCTGGGGCCGGACGTGTGGCTCGCGCACACCGTGCACCTGAGCGAGGCCGACGTCGGCAAGCTGGCGGCCACCGGCACCGGCTCCGCGCACTGCCCGTCCTCGAACGGGCGGCTCGGCGCCGGCATCGCCCCCGTGGCCGAGATGCTGCGCCGGGGCGTGAACGTGGGGCTCGGCGTGGACGGCAGCGCCTCCTCCGAGCTGACCCCCCTCGCCGGGGAGATGCGGCAGGCACTGCTGTTCCAGCGTGCCCGGTACGGTCCTGACGCCCTCACCGCCCGGCAGGCCCTGGAGCTCGCCACCCTCGGCGGCGCCCGCAACCTCGGCCGCGAGCGGGAGCTGGGCACGCTCGAACCCGGCAAGCTGGCCGACCTCGCCCTGTGGCGGGTGGACGGGCCGTTCACCGCCGCCGTCATGGACCCGGTCTGCGCGCTGGTCTTCGGGCCCCTGCCGCCGCTCGCCCGGGTGCTCGTCGGCGGGCGGAGCGTGGTGGTGGACGGCGAGCTGAGGACCGTCCCCCAGGACGCGGCCGGCCGCGCCGGGGCCGACGCGCACCGGCGGCTGATGCGGCTGGCGGAGGAAGCGGGGTTCGGGAGCGCGGGGCAGGCGCGTTGACCAGGGAGAAGCCGCCGATGACTAAGGTAGGAAATATCTGGACACGAGCACGAAGGGCGGCCCCGTGACGGCGGAAATCTCAGGCGAGCGGCTGGAACAGCTCAAGAGCACCTTCGCGTCGATCGACACCGACGGCGACGGCTACATCAGCGAGTCCGAGCTGAAGACCCACTTCCCCGGCCTCCCGGCCGAGGCCCTGGGCGCGATGAGCCAGGAGGCCGACTCCGACCAGGACGGCCGCTACTCCTTCGAGGAGTTCGTCCGCACGGTCGCGTAGGCCCACGCCTGTCACCCACCGCCTCGCCGTGGCCAGGGATGACGCCCTCCGGCCGGGGCTAGGCGGGGGGCGCCGCCGACAGCGCCCGTTCCAGGGGCGTGCGGAAGCGAGGGGTCACCGTGACCCCGCCGAGCCAGGCGGCCAGCCCGGCCGCCTCGGCCTCGATGGCGGCCCTGGCCTCGGCGCCCACGTCCGTCAGCAGCCGCCACACGATCTCGCCGGTGCCGGCCCGCTGCGCCCAGCCGCCCACCACCTGGCCGTCCCACCAGACGGTCGGGCCCACGTTGCCGCTGCGGTCGAACAGCTCGGCCCGGTGCGCGGGCGGCAGATACCAGTCGCGGGCCTGCCAGCCCATCGGCGTCGGGTCGAGCGCGGGCAGCAGCGCCGCCCACGGCTCCGGCTCGGCGACCTCCTCCAGGTCGTCCGGCAGCACGTAGCCCACGCCCGCGTCCTCGCCCAGCTCCACCTCGACCGCGCCGACGGCGGCCAGCGCTCCGCGCACGTCCTTCAGCGTCCAGCCGGTCCACCACTTAAGATCGGCCTCCGTGCCCGGCCCGAACGCCGCCAGCCACCGCCTCACCAGCTCCGCCCGCGCCTCGGACGGCGCCAGCTCGGTCGGCTCCGGCGCCAGGGCCCAGCGATGCTGCCCGTTGATCCAGGTCCCGCCCGCGCGCCCCCGGCGTACCAGGAGGCCGTCCATCGCCATCAGGTTGAGCAGCCGCGACCCCACGCTCACCAGGCCCTCGTACGGCTTGCCCACGCCGACCCGCACCTGCTCGCGCAGCCGCGGCTCCAGCGCGCCCAGCTCCGCCGCGGTCGCCTCGCCCGCCTCGGCCAGCAGCTCCAGCACCGACGCCTCGACGTCCTTGAGGCGAGCCTCGTCCCAGCCGCCCGGCCCGAACGTCTTCAGCATCGACGCCCGCTCCCTGCGGGCGATGGCCGCCATCGAGGAGTGGTGCACGACGGGCACCAGCTCCACCGGCACCACGAACACCGTCCGCCGCATCCCGGTCATCCGCACCAGCGTGCGGTCCTCGTAGAGGGCCCGCTCGACCGGCTCCGGGCCGGGGGTGAGGAGCCGGGCGCCCGCCGACAGGAACACCGTCGCCGGGTCGGTGCCGTGCAGCGCCACCACGGACGCCGCCGCCGCCTCCGGGGTGGCCGCCCTGGCCGCGAGCCGGTGCCTGGAGCCGAGCCTGGCCCGCCGCTGCCGCGCCGAGATCCGCACGAACGTCCCTCCTCCCGCCGCCACGGGTGCTCAGGCGGAGACGGCGATCCCGTCGAGCCGCTGGAACACCTCGCGTGAGGCGCTCGACTGGTTGAAGGTGATGAAGTGGATGCCCGGCGCGCCCTCCGCCAGCAACCGCCGGCACATCTCCACCCCGTGGTCGATGCCGAGCCGCCGCACCGCCGCCGGGTCGTCGGCCACGGCCTCGAAGCGGGCCGCCAGGCCCGCCGGGAACGGCGCCCCCGAGAGCTGCTCGGAACGGGCGATCGTGCTCATCCGGGTGACCGGCATGAGGCATGGGATGATCGGGGTGTCGCACCCCGCCGCCGCCACCCGGTCACGCAGCCGCAGATAGTCGTCGGCCTCGAAGAACATCTGCGTGATCGCGTAGTCGGCGCCCGCGCGGCACTTACGGATGAAGTATTCGGTGTCGGACTCGATGGACGGCGAGCGCGGATGCTTGTAGGGGAAGGCGGCCACGCCGACGCAGAAGTCGCCCGCCTGCCTGATCAGCCGCACGAGCTCCTCGGCGTAGAGCACGCCCTCGGGGTGCCGCACCCACTCGCCCATCGGGTCGCCGGGCGGGTCGCCGCGCACGGCCAGGATGTTGCGCACGCCGGCGTCGGCGAAGCGCCCCACCAGGTGGCGCAGCTCGCGGACCGAGTGGTTGACCGCGGTGAAGTGCGCGACCGGGGTGAGCGTGGTCTCATGCGCGATGCGCTCGACGATGTCGACCGTTCGGTCGCGGGTGGTGCCGCCGGCCCCGTAGGTCACCGACACGAACGTGGGCCGCAGCGACTCCAGCTCCCTGATGGCCCGCCACAGCTGCCGCTCGCCCTCGTCGGTCTTCGGTGGGAAGAACTCGAAGGAGAACGTGTGGCCACCGGAGGCGAGCAGATCGCGGACGGTGGGCACACGTTCCGGCCGGATGGAAGGTCGACCAAGCGCCATGGGCCCAAGATTACAGGTACGCACTCGGGCGGCGGCACCGTCCGGCTGGGGCCGGGGTGGCAGAGAGTGGCGGCCGGGAGACGTACCTGGGGATTCGATCTCCTCCACCCGGCCACTACGCTCAAGACATGACCACTGACGCCGCCGGAATGGACGTTCTGCGCACGCGGGTCGAGCGGGCGCTGGAGGAGTTCGTCGCACGGCGGTTGCCCGCCTCCGGCGACGCCGAGTTCGTCCCGCTGCGCACGTTCGCCGCCGAGCTGCTGTCCGGCGGCAAGCGGTTGCGCCCCGCGTTCTGCTACTGGGGCTGGCGCGGTGCGGGCGGCACGGACGTGCCGGAGATCTTCACCGCGGCCGCCTCGCTGGAGCTGCTGCAGGCCAGCGCGCTCGTGCACGACGACGTGATGGACAGGAGCGACCTGCGCAGGGGCATGCCGGCGGCGCACCGCCGCTTCCAGTCGATGCACGAGAAGTCCGGCTGGCACGGCTCGGCCGCGCAGTTCGGCGAGGGCGCGGCGATCCTGCTGGGCAACCTGCTGCTGATCTGGTCGGGCGAGATGTGGCGCACGAGCGGCCTGTCGCGCGAGGCGCTGGACGCGGCCCAGCCCGTGCACGACCACATGCGCACCGAGCTGATGTGCGGGCAATACCTCGACCTGCTGGAGCAGGCGCACGGGGAGAACACGTTCGAGTCGGCGCTGCGGGTGGCGCTGTTCAAGAGCGGCAAATACTCGGTGGAGCAGCCGCTGAGGCTGGGGCTGGTGCTGGCGGCGGCCGAGGTGGCGCCGTGGATGGACGAGCTGTGCACCGGCTTCGGCACCCGGGTCGGGATCGCGTTCCAGCTCCGCGACGACATCCTCGGGGTGTTCGGCGACCCGGCGCAGACGGGCAAGCCCGCGGGCGACGACCTGCGCGAGGGCAAGCGGACGATGCTCGTCGCCCGCACGCTCGCGGCCGCCTCGCCGGCCGGCGCGGCCACCGTGCGGCGCCTGCTCGGTGATCCGGAGCTGGACGGGGGCGGGGTCGAGACGCTGCGGGAGATCATCGACGAGACGGGCGCGCTGCAGGAGTGCGAGGACCTGATCGGCGACTACCTGTCCAAGGCGCTGGCGTGCCTCGACGTGGCGCCGGTCACGACGCAGGCCCGCGCGGCGCTCACCGAGCTGGCCATCGCCGCCACCTCGCGCAAGACCTGACCGCCTTCCCCCTGCCCGCGCTAGCCGGTGGGCAGGGGGCCACCCGCGTTCGGCGGGCCGCCGCGGGTCAGCGTGGTGCCAGGCGCTTGGCGAACTCCGCCGCGGCCGCCCCCGGATCGTCCGCGTCGGTGATCGCCCGCACCACCACCACCCGGCTCACTCCGTACGACAACATCTCGTCCAGGTTGTCGAGGTCGATGCCGCCGATCCCGAACCACGGCCGCGTGGTGTCCAGCGACGCCGCGTGCCGGAGCAGCGGCGGGCCGGGCGCGGGGCGGCCGGGCTTGGTGGGCGTGGGCCAGACGGGACCACAGCAGAAGTAGTCGACGCCCTCCTCCACGGCCGCGGCGGAAGCCTCGGCGGCGGAGTGGGTGGACCGTCCGATGACGATGTCGTCGCCGAGTATCTCTCGCGCGACCGCCACAGGGAGGTCGTCCTGCCCCAGGTGGAGCACGTCGGGCCGGGCGGCGTAGGCGAGATCCGCCCGGTCGTTGACGGCCATCAGCTTGCCGTGCCGGTCACAGGCGTCGCGGAACACCTCCAGCAGCGCGAGCTCCTCACGCGCCTCAAGATTCTTCTCGCGCAACTGGACGATGTCCACGCCGGAGGCCAGCACCGTGTCGAGGAACTCCGCCAGGTCGCCGCGGTCGCGGCGACCGTCGGTGCAGAGATAGAGGCGGGCCTCAGAAAGCGAGAGCTTGGGCACGCCGCTTGACCTCCGTGTGACGACCGGCTCTGATCGCTTGGATGGGCGATCCTGGCAGCGACTCGTCAGGAGTGAAGAGCCAGCGCAGCGACTCGACATCGTCGTAGCCGGCGTCCTGCAACACGGTCAGTGTGCCGGGCAGGCCCTTCATCACGTCCTTTCCGTCCAGGAACACCGCGGGCACCTGAGGCCCGCCGCTCCCGCGGCGCACGCCGAGGAGCTTGTGGTCCTTGAGGAGTTGCTTGGCCCGCCCGAGCGAGAGCTCCAGGCGCGAGGCCACTTCGGGGAGAGTGAGCCACTCGTCTACGAGTTTGTCGGTCTCCCGGTCGATCTGTGCAACAGAAAGCGTCACGAAACCACAACTACCACATGCCGTGCTTGCTCAAACAACACAATCCCGTAGGGAGACCTCTGGATCTACCAGGCGTTCCGTGTCGAGGGTGTGACCCGCGTCGATGATTCTGCGCCCCTGTACGAGATCGCGCGGCCGGTCCACGGCCAGCACCGCGGCCAGGGTGTCGGCGGCCGTGAGCCAGACGGCCGACCACGGGCCCTCGGGATCGCCGCGATAGATCATGCGCTCCCCGGCCGGGTGGTGGCCGGCGTACTGGACCATGTGCTTGAACTGCTCCGACCAGAAGTACGGCACCGGATCGTAGACCACGTCCTCGCCCAGCAGGCTGGCGGCGGCGACCTCGGGGGCGTTGAGCGCGGTGTCCCAGTGCTCCACCCTGAGCCTGGTCTGCCAGCGGCGCGACCACCAGGCGGCGCAGTCGCCGACGGCGACCGTGTTCGGCAGCGAGGCACGCAGGTGCTCGTCCACGACGACGCCGTTGTGCAGGTCGATGTCGGCGGCGGCCAGCCACTCGATCGCCGGGCGCACGCCGATGCCGGTGACCACCACGTGCGCCTCGACGAACTCGCCGTCCACCAGCCGCACGCCGCCCTCGTCCACGGACTCGACCATGGTGTTGAGGCGCAGGTCGATGCCGTCGTACCAGCGTTGGGTGCGGGCCCCGATCTCGGCGCCGACGGCGGTGGCGAGCGGGGCCGGGCCGGCCTCGATCACCGTCACCACGCACCCGGCGCGGCGGGCGGCCGTGGCCACCTCCGCGCCGATCCACCCGGCGCCGATGATCGCGACCCTGGCTCCTGGCACCAGCATGGCCCGCAGCTCGTGGGCGTCGTCGAGGGTGCGCAGCACCTGCTGGGGGCCGTCGCCGGGCAGCATGATCGGCTCGGCCCCGGTGGCGATGACCAGGCCGTCATAGCCCAGCTCGCCCTCCGTCGTCTCCACGACGCCGGGGCGCAGGGCCTTGGCGGTGACGCCGGCCCAGAAGTCGACCTCCAGCGCCGCGAGGTCGGTGTCCACGTAGCTGGTGTCGGCGTCGCCGAGCAGCACGGCCTTGGACAGGGGCGGCCGATCGTAGGGACGGTGCCGCTCCTGGCCTATCAGCGTGATCCTGCCGGTGAATCCGCGCCCGCGCAGCGCCTCCACCGTTCGCAGGCCGGCCAGGCCCGCTCCTACCACCACGACATGGTTCACGTTCATGACCATAACGGGGGCGGTGCTTGGATGTCGCACTGAGGCCGTAGGCTGGGGACGTTAGCCGCGCGGGAGTCCGGCCGTCACCGGGCTGAGAGGAAGGCTTCATCGGGCCTTCGACCGCAAGACACCTGATCCGGATCATGCCGGCGAAGGGAGCGCAGATGGATGTGATCGTGGGTGCCGGGGTCGTCGGGCTGTCGATCGCCTGGCGGCTGGCCCGCGACGGGCGGCCGGTCACCGTGGTGGATCCGGCCCCGGCCACGGGAGCCTCGCACGCGGCGGCCGGGATGCTGGCCCCGGTCAGCGAGGTCACCTACACGGAGGGGCCGCTGTTGCGGCTGGGCGTGGCCTCGCTGCGCCGCTGGCCCTCCTTCGCCGCCGACCTGGCCGCCGACGCCGGCCTCGCGGCGGCCGACTCCGGGTTCACGCCCGCCGGCCCGGATTCCGGGACCTTCGGCGGGCGCGCGGGGCCGGGGTTCACGCCCGCCGGCACGGACGGCGGGTTCGGCATCAGCGCGCAGGCGCGGGCCGGGCTGGACCTGCGGGCGGACGGCACGCTCGACGTGGCGTTCGGGGCCGACGACCTGGCGGCGCTGGACGAGCTGGCGGCGTACATGGACAAGCTGGGGCTGCGGGTCGAGCGGCTGACGGGCCGCGAATGCCGCCGCCTGGAGCCCATGCTGGCCCCCTCCGTGCGCGGCGGGCTGCTGGCTCCCGGCGACGCCTGGGTGGACCCGCGGCGGGTGACGGCCGCGCTGCTGGCCGCCCTCGACCGGCTGGGCGTGCCGCTCGTGCGGGCGCGGGCGGGCGGGCTCCTGCGCGAAGGCGACCGGGTCACCGGGGTGCGCCTGGCGTACCCCGGGGACGCGGAGCCCGGCGGGCCGCCGGAGCTGGGGGCCGACCGGGTGATCCTGGCGGCCGGGGTCTGGAGCACCGAGCTGGCCGACGTGCCGGTCCGGCCGGTCAAGGGACAGATCATGCGGTTGCGGTCACCGCAGCCGCTGCTCAGCCGGTGTGTGCGCGGCACCGTGCACGGCTCGCCCGTCTACCTCGTCCCCCGGGGTGACGGCGAGCTGGTGGTCGGGGCCACGCAGGAGGAGCTGGGGTTCGACACCAGGGTGACGGCCGGCGGCCTGTACGAGCTGCTGCGCGACGCCAGGGAGCTGGTGCCGGGCGTGACGGAGCTGGAGGTCGCCGACGTGGTGGCGGGCCTGCGCCCGGGCACACCGGACAACCTCCCGCTGATCGGCCCGAGCGGCACGCCGGGGCTGTTCCTGGCCACGGGGCACCACCGGGGCGGGGTGCTGCTGGCTCCCCTCACGGCGGCCCTCGTGTCAGGCGCCGTGGCGGCGGACACCGCGGACACCGCGGGCGGTGCGGCGATGCCGGCCGTGCCGGGTGCGGCGGTGCCCTCCGTGCCAGGAGCGGCGGGCGGAGCGGCGGGGACGGTCGGGGGAAGCACGGAGGCGGACGGCTCCGGCCGGTCCGTGGCGGATGCGGTGCTGGGTGACGAGGGCGAGTTGGCGGACTTGTGCTCGCCGGAGAGATTTCGGGAAATTTCATGATTGTGACGATCAACGGGGCCGCACACGAGGTGGCCGACGGGATTACGGTGGCGCAGGCCGTACGCACATTGACCGCGGCCACCACCGGCGTGGCGGTGGCCGTGAACGACGAGGTGGTCACGCGGAGCTCGTGGGAGACGACGGTGCTCGGCGACAGCGACCGCGTGGAGGTTCTGACGGCGGTGCAAGGTGGATGATCTGATCATCGCCGGGGAGAAGTTCTCCTCCCGGCTCATCATGGGGACCGGCGGCGCGCCCTCTCTGGAGGTGCTCGACCAGGCGCTGGCCGCGTCCGGGACCGAGCTGACCACGGTGGCCATGCGGCGGCTCGACCCCGCCGCCCGCGGCTCCGTGCTGGACGTGCTGCGCGAGCGCGACATCAAGGTGCTGCCCAACACCGCGGGCTGCTTCACCGCGGGCGAGGCGGTGCTGACGGCCCGGCTGGCCAGGGAGGCGCTCGGCACCAACTGGGTCAAGCTGGAGGTCATCGCCGACGAGCGGACGCTGCTCCCCGACCCGATCGAGACGTTCGACGCGGCCGAGCGGCTGGTGGCCGAAGGGTTCGTGGTGCTGCCCTACATCGGGGATGACCCGGCGCTGGCGCGGCGGCTGGAGCAGGCGGGCTGCGCGGCCGTGATGCCGCTGGGCGCGCCGATCGGCTCGGGGCTGGGCATCCGTAACCCGCACAACATCGAGCTGATCGTGGAGGCCGCCTCGGTGCCGGTGATCCTCGACGCGGGCATCGGCACGGCCAGCGACGCCGCTCAGGCGATGGAGCTGGGCTGCGACGCCGTACTGCTGGCCACGGCGGTCACCAGGGCGCAGCGGCCCGATCTCATGGCGGCGGCCATGAAGGCGGCCGTGGTCGCGGGGCGGCTGGCGCGGCAGGCGGGCCGCATCCCGCGCAGGCGCTACGCCGAGGCGTCCTCGCCGATGACCCCCTGACCGCGACGGCGCCGTCCCCACCCTGACAGGGCGGCTGTCCGGCCCTGGCAGTGCGGTCGTGACGTCCGCCCTGTCAGGGCTGTGACACCAGTGAAGTTGTGTCCGCTTTGTCAAAATGTGGCGGCGAAGCAACGAGAACGTCTCCGCATCGGTTTCGGGCGGCCGGGCCCTGCCAGTGCCAAAACGCCCGTAAACTCAGCCGGGTGGATACGACGACTGCGGACCCCCTGGTCGGGCGGCTTCTCGATCGGCGCTATCGCATCGAGAGCCGGATCGCCCGGGGCGGTATGGCGACCGTCTACCTGGCGCTCGACATCCGGCTCGACCGGACGGTGGCGCTGAAGGTCATGCACCGCTCGCTCGCCGACGACCCGGCGTTCGTCCGGAGGTTCATCGGCGAGGCCAAGTCGGTGGCCAGCCTCTCTCATCCCAACGTGGTGCACGTCTTCGACCAGGGCACCGACCACGACATCGTCTACCTGTCGATGGAATACGTGCCCGGCAGGACGCTGCGCGACGTCCTGCGCGAGCGCGGCCGGCTGCCCGCCCGCGAGGCGCTGGAGATCCTGATCCCGGTGCTCGCCGCCCTCGGCGCGGCCCACCAGGCCGGGATGGTCCACCGCGACGTCAAGCCGGAAAACGTCCTCATCACCGACGACGGCCGGGTCAAGGTCGTCGACTTCGGCCTGGCCAGGGCCATCGAGGCGACCAACCAGACCCGCACCGGCATGATGATCGGCACCATCGGCTACATGGCGCCCGAGCAGGTCACCATGGGCGCCGCCGACGTGCGCAGCGACGTCTACGCCGCCGGCATCATGCTGTTCGAGCTGGTCACCGGCCAGCAGCCCTACGACGGCGCGACCCCGATGTCGGTGGCCTACCGGCACGTCCACGACACCGTCCCCGCGCCGTCGTCGCTGATCCACGACGTGCCGCCGCTGATCGACACGCTGGTGGCACACGCGACCGCCCGCGAGCCGCAGGACCGCCCCGCCGACGCCACCGCGATGCTGGTGGCCGCGGTGGACGCGCACCGGATGCTGCCGCGCACGACCGACCCGCAGGGCTCGCCCGTCCGCCCCTACACCGGACCGGCCCACGCCGCGCCGTCGGTGCCTCACACGGGGGCCCACTCGGCGCCCGCGTCTATGCCGCAGGCGGCGCCGGCGCACACGCTGATCCAGCCGCGGGTGGAGGCGGCGCCGGCGCGGCGCGGGTTCCGGCCCAGCTGGTTCCTGGTGACGCTGGCCGCCGTGATGGTGGTGGCGGTCGGCCTGACCGGCTGGTACTTCTCCCAGACCGAATACGTCCGGGTCCCCGACCTGGTCGGCAAGTCCCTCGTGGTGGCGGAGAAGAACGCGGCCGGGCTCGGCCTGAAGGTCCGTACGGCCCAGGGCCAGCACGACGAGAAGGTCGCCGAGGGCCTGATCCTGAGCACCGACCCGGTGCCCCAGTCGGAGGTGGAGAGCGGCTCCACGATCACGCTGGTGCCCTCGCTCGGGCCCAAGCGCGTGACCGTGCCCAACACCGCGGGCATGACCGGTAACGACGCCCGCGACACCATAGCCAAGGCCGGGCTGACGGTGGGCTCGGTCAAGCGGCTGGCCAACCAGCAGGTCGAGCGCGACAAGGTGATCCGCACCTCGCCGCAGGTGGGTGAGCGGGTCAAGGAGGGCGCGAAGGTCAACATCTACGTCAGCGCCGGCCTGGTCATGCCCGACGTCACCGGCATGACGAAGGACGAGGCCGCCGGATACCTCGGCGGGCAGGGCTTCCAGGTGCAGGTCAACGAGGTCGACGACGACGCCGAGCCGTGCACGGTGATCGCGCAGGCACCCAAGGCCAAGGCCGAGGTGGACAAGGGCGCGCCGGCGATGATCACGGTGGCGCGGTGCCAGACGGACTTCTGGGACTGGTTCCGCCGCGGTGACCACGAGGCCCGCGACGACCAGCAGTTCAGCATGGTGCCCGCGGTGATCGGCAAGGACGTCAAGGACGCCCAGGCCGAGCTGCAGGCGCTCGGCTTCCAGGTGCGCTTACAGCGGCTGGCCAACGGCGGCGTGGTGCAATATCAGCGGCCGCTGCCCAACAGCGAGCGCCCGCCCGGCAGCACCGTCTACCTCTGGCACTGACCGCCGCGCGCCGCCTCCGGCACTGACCGCCGCGCGCCGCCTCCGGCACTGACCGCCGCGCGCCGCCTCTGGCACTGACCGCCGCGCGCCACCTCTGGCACTGAGCGGCGCGCGGCGGCTCTCAGGCCAGGTGTCCGTGCAGGCGGACCCTGGCCAGGCCGCCGTCGGGGTAGATGTCCACGCGCACGTGGGTGACCGGGTCGCGGTGGCGCAACGGGAAGCGGTGCGGGGTGTCGGGCTGGAGCCTGGTCCTGGGCAGCAGCTCGATCTCCCGGTCGCCGTCGATCCCGGTGAGCGAGACCGCGGCGGGAGCGTTGAACAGCAGGTTCGTGGTGTCGATCTCGGCCAGCGCGAGCACGCCCCGGCCCGCCAGCCGGACGAGGAGCCAGTCGTTGCCCCCGTCCCTGCGGCGCGCGGTCTCCCAGCCCTCCGCCTGGTGGCGGGCCAGGCCGGGGGAGATGACGTTGTTGGGCGCGGAGTAGAAGTCGTCGGAGCACGCGGTGACCAGGCCGCCGTTCGCCAGCGCGGCCAGGTCGAGGCCGAGGCCCTCGTAGACCGACAGATCGGGACGGACCTCACCGTGCACCCGCAGGCGGGCGACACCGCCGTCGGGATGGATGTTCAGCCGTACGTGGGTGTAACGGGTCTCGTCGGCCACCTCGAAGTGGTGCTCGGCGTCGCCCTTGAGCCCGGCCCGCGGGACGATCTCGGTCCACGGGGCGGCCAGCAGCTCGGCCGGTGACGGATGGCCGCCGACGGCCGCGGCCTCGACGGAGGCGTACGGCGGGTAGTTGCCCTTGAACCAGGCCGTGTCGATCACCACCCCGCGGATGACCCCGGGGAGCCCGAGCCGGACGAGGGCCCAGTCGTGGCCGGGCTCGCGGCGGCGCCGGGTCTCCCACCCGTCGTACACCTGCCCCTTGTGGCCGAACGTCTCCGCCAGGAAGCCGGGCCGTCCCGGCTTGATCAGGCTCTCCTTCTCGGCGAACGACTCGTCGCTGGCCGCCACGACGGAGCCGCCGAGGGTGCGCAGGGCGAGATCGGGCAGGGTGGTGAACGGTGGCATCTACTGCTCTCCCAACAGGAGTCGTCCGTGCGGCTCGCCGTCCACGGGCCGGCCGCGCAACCAGGTGGTCAGTACGGCCCCCCGCAGCCTGTGGCCGTGGTACGGGGTGACCGGGTGCGTGTGATGCAGGAGGGCGGCGTCGACCAGGTTGTCGTCGGCGGGATCGAAGGCGACCAGATCGGCGTCGTTGCCGGCCTCGATACCCCCCTTCCGTGGGATGCCCGCCATCGAGGCGGGATTGGCCGACATCCAGCGGGCCACGTCCGCCAGCCCGTACCCCCTGCGCGAAGCCTCCGTCCAGATCGCGGCCAGGCCGAGCTGGAGCGAGGCGATGCCGCCCCAGGCCGCGGCGAAGTCGGGCACTTTCAGCTCGGCCGGCGACGGCGAGTGGTCGGACACGACGCAGCTCAGCACCCCCCGGGCCAGGCCCTCCCACAGCCGGTCGCGGTTGGCGCCGGAGCGGATCGGCGGGCAGCACTTGTACGCGGTGACCCCCTCGGGCACCTGCTCGGCCGAGAGCGTCAGGTAGTGCGGGCAGGTCTCCGCCGTGACGGCCACGCCGTCGGCCTGGGCCGCCGCCAGCACGTCCAGGCACTCGGCGCTGGAGACGTGCAGGACGTGCGCCCTCGCACCGGTCTCCGCGGCCAGCCGCGCGACCTGCGCGACGGCGCTGCGCTCGGACGCCCCGGGCCGGGAGTCCAGAAACTCCCGGTAGGTCGGGCCGCCCGGCTCCGAGAGCAGCGCCGGGTCCTCGGCGTGCACCACCATCACCCCGCCGATCGCGGCGACCTCCTCCATGGCCCGCCGCATCCCGGCCGGTCCGAGCGGCGGGAACTCCGGCACCCCCGACGGCGACATGAAGCACTTGAACCCGTAGACCCCGCGTTCGCGCAGGGGGCCCAGGTCCTTGACGTTGCCGGGCACGGCGCCGCCCCAGAATCCGACGTCCACGTGGCACTGCCCGCGCGCCGCCCGCAGCTTGGCCTCGAACGCCGCCACGTTCACGGTGGGCGGCAGCGAGTTGAGCGGCATGTCCAGGAGTGTCGTGACGCCGCCGGCCGCCGCTGCCCGCGTGGCCGCGGCGAAGCCCTCCCAGTGGGTCCGCCCCGGCTCGTTGACGTGCACGTGCGTGTCCACCAGGCCGGGGAGCAGGGCCAGGTCGCGCAGGTCGACGTCGGCGGCGGCGTCGAGGGGCGCGGCGTAGTCGTACAGGGCGGCGATCCGCTCGCCCCGCACGGCCACGGCCGCCGGCCGCTCGCCCTCCGGCGTGACGGTCCTGCGGGACCGGATCACCAGATCGATCATCTATTCCCCATGGAGGTGGACGACGGCGACCCGGGCGGCGAGGCGTTCGAGCAGGGGACCGGCCTCCGCCATGCAGCGGGCGGGGTCGGGCTCCAGATCGGTGAGGGCGTAGGCGGCCTCGATGCCCGCGGCCTTGAGCTCGGCGTCGGTGAGCGTACGCCGGCCGCAGACCGCCACCACGGGCACGCCCGCCTTGGCCGCGGCCTGGGCGACGCCGACGGGCGCCTTGCCGCGCAGCGACTGCTCGTCCAGGGAGCCCTCGCCGGTGATCACCAGCCGCGCGCCCTGGACCTGCTCCCCGAACCCGAGCAGGTCGAGCAGGTAGCCGATGCCGGGCCGGAGCTCGGCGTGCAGGAAGGCCAGCGCGGCGAACCCCACCCCGCCCGCGGCCCCGGCCCCCGGCGCGCCCGCCACCCCCATCGCCCGGGGGACGTCGTCATGCTCGACGGCCCCCTGCAGCCCATGCGTCGCCGTGGCTACGGCGGCCAGCCTGGACAGGCCCGCTTCCAGTGTCTTCACGTCCTCGGGGGTGGCGCCCTTCTGCGGCCCATAGACGGCGGCGGCCCCGTGCGGGCCGAGCAGGGGATTGTCCACGTCGCTCGCCACCACGAACTCCACCCCGGCGACATCGAGGAAGCCCGACAGGTCGATGCGGTCGAGGGAACGCAACGCGGCCCCGCCCCGGGGCAGGTCGGCGCCGGCGGCGTCCAGCAGGCGCGCGCCGAGGGCCTGGGCCATGCCCGCGCCCCCGTCCGTGCAGGCGCTGCCGCCCAGGCCCAGCACCACACGGCGGGCGCCGCGGCGCACCGCGTCGGCGATCAGCTCGCCGGTGCCGTAGCTGGTGGCGGTCAGGGGCTCACGCCCGCCCGGCAGCCGCCGCAGGCCGGACGCCTCCGCCAGCTCCACCACCGCGTCCGCGGAGGCGGGCAGCCAGGCGTACGAGGCCGGGATCCGTTCGCCCGTGGGCCCGGTGACCTCGATCGTGACCCGGGTGAAGCCGCCCGCCACGGCGGCGTCGACCGTGCCGTCACCACCGTCGGCCACCGGCAACTCGACCGTCGGCACCCCGAGCCCCGCTGACACCCGGGAGGCGACCTCGGCCGCGGTCAGCGACCCCTTGAACTTGTCAGGGGCGACGAGAACATGCTGAACCACTACGAACTCCCACACATTGATGAACAATGTCCTGACACGCCTTCCTGCCCGGTGCGAGCGGGCAGGAAGGCGTGACTCATCATCCTGACATTTGCTACGGGCGGGGAGCCCTGCCGGGCGGGCGGCGCGTACGAAGTCCCGCCACCCGCCCGCAGGGGGACCGGGCGGGTGACGGGCAGGGGACAGTAGCCGACAGGTAAAGAGTCAGTTACTTTCTGTCATGGACAGTGCCCGTGGCCATGCCACGGCAAACCCAGGAGTCACGTACGCCTCATGAGTGGTCAGGGCAGGGGGAGGGGACGGCCCACGATCGCGTACCGCTCGTAGCCGCCCGGGAAGACGAACTCGGTGAGCAGGTCCTGGAACCCCATGGCGCCGTAGAGGTGGCGGGCGGCCGTGGGTTGGTCGTGGGTGGACAGGACGGCCGAGCGCTCCACGCGGCCCGCGCACAGCGTGCGGATCATCGCCCGGCCGATGCCCTTGCCCTGGTAGTCGGGGTGTACGTGGATCTCGGCCAGCTCGAACGCGTGACCCAGCCAGGCGTTGGCGGCCTCCCGGCCCGATTTCTCCGTCAGGGCCCTCAGGACCACGTCGTGCCACCACTGCCCGGGTGCGCCGCGGAAGCCGTAGGCGAAACCGACGACTTTGGGGGTGAGGCCGGGGGTTTCGAGGCCAGGCAAACCGGGGCATGAATCACGCAATTCGGCGAAATAACACTGAAAATGGGGATATGTCCCGTGATTTCGCATGATGGTCTTGCGGCCGGCGATCTGCTCCGCGGGTGGGTTCATGGCCGCCGTGTAAATGCCGATCACCGTCTCCAACTGCTCGGTGAACTCGGCCGGACCCGCCCCGCGAAACTCGATCACTCGTCGCACACTACTCGACGTCCACCGGAGTGCCTCCGGTGATGCGCACCAACTCGTCGAACGTCGTCGGGAACACCGTCAGCGGATGCCCACCGGCCGCCCACACCACCTCGTGCTTGCTCAACCAGTTGTCCACCAGGGTCCGGACCGGCGCCGGATGCCCGACCGGGGCGACGCCGCCGATGGGCTGGCCGGTGGCGGCCCTGACGAACTCGGGGGTCGCGCGGCGTACCCGCTCGACGCCCGCCGTCCGCGCGATCAGCTCCACGTCCACGCGGTGCGCCCCGCTGGTCAGCACCAGCAGCGGCGCGCCGTCCGCGTCGAAGATCAGGCTGTTGGCGATGGCGCCGACCTCGCAGCCCAGCTGGGCCGCCGCGGTCGCGGCCGTGGGCGCCTTCTCCGGCAGCACGACGACCTCCCCGCTCGCGCCCAACTCGCGCAACGCGGATTCCACGACAACGGCATTCGCCGGCAGGTTCTCAGACATGAAGACACTCTAAACAGATTGACCGCTTCATTACCCATTCATGGGCAGTGGTGTAGGGTCCACTGATCTGTTCGTCAATGATATGAGAGGTGGTACTGGTGGGGGCTCGACGGCTGCCCGGGATGGCTGCTCTTCTGACGGCTGGCGCCGTCGTACTCACGGGCTGCGGCACGCGGACGGTGGATCGTGCGCCGTCCTCTCCCTTAGCCGGCTCCGCGGTCCCGGCCGGCACGCCGTCGGACCTGTCCGGGGCATCCCGGTCCGGCCCGATCGCCGCCCCCTCCACCTCTTCCGCCGAGGACCCCGTCGTCGCGCCGCGCAGGACGCTCAAGCTCGGCGCCAAGGGCAAGGCCGTCACCTGGATGCAGCGGCGCCTGACCGAGCTCGGCTATCTCCCCGGCAGGGCCGACGGCAGGTACGGCGGGACGACGCTGGCCGCCGTGTGGGCGTTCCAGAAGGTCAACGGTCTCAAGCCGACCTCCACCATCGCCAGGCGCACCTGGGAGGCCCTGGAGACCCCCAAGGCCCCCAGGGTCCTGGTCAGGAACGGCAGGCCGACCCGCGCCGAGGTCGACCTCACCAAGCAGATCATGGTCCTGTACGTCCGGGGCGAGGCCAAGCTGATCACCCACGTCTCGTCCGGCAGCGGCATCCCGTACTGCGAGACCACCACCTGGCAGGGCAAGCAGCAGCGGTTCTGCGGCTCGGCCGGCACCCCGACGGGCAACTACCGGACGACGTGGCGCGCGAGCGGCTGGCACAAGTCCTACCTCGGTGAGCTCTACAACCCGATCTTCTTCAACGGCGGGATCGCCTTCCACGGGGCGTTGTCGGTGCCGCTGTACCCCGCCTCGCACGGGTGCGTGCGCATGCCGATGAACGTGGCCCAGGTCCTGCCGGGGATGCTCGGCAAGGGCGTGCCGGTCCACGTACGCGGCAAGTTCCGGCGCGCCTGACCTCGGACGTGGCCGGGGCGGCTAGGCGCGTTCCTGGTCGGCCGCCACCGGCGGGCGCCTGCTCGCCCCCGCCGCCGACGCCAGGCCCACGGCCTGCGCCAGCCCGGCCGCGACCAGGATGAGGGCCGTTCCGGATAGCCAGGAGGGCAGGCCGTCGACGAAGCCGTCCGCGTTGTAGAGCTCCGCCAGCAGCCGTACCGGGTTGACGAACGCGACCAGCGACGCGGCGGCGTACGGCACGATCAGCACCCCGGAGAGCACGAGAAGGAACGTGCGCCCCCGGCCGGACCGCCGCAGCAGCACGCCGATCACCCCGAACGCCACCGCGAGCAGCTCCACGGCCAGGGTCAGCCACCAGATCAGCCGCCAGGTGTCCACGCCCACCGCCGTCATCCCGTCGGCGTCCACCCGGCCCTCCCAGCCAGGAGCGGTGATCTGGGCCCGAACCGCCGTGCGGATGGCGGCGTGGTTGACGACCGCGTACGCCGCCACCAGCAGCGGCCCCAGCGCCAGCAGGACCAGGCCGATCGGCCGCCCCCGAACGTTCCGCGCCATCCGCTCACCTCCTGGGAATGTCCGTGTGCGGTCCTAGCCGAGAGAGCGCAGCCCGGCCAGCGTGATCTGGGCCGCGCGGCGACCAGTGTCCCAGATCTCCTGCAACGACCGGCTGTTGTCCAGGTTGGCGAAGACCGCGAGTTTTATCGCGCCGACCAACGCTCCCACCGCCGCGGCGGCCTCGGTCAGGCTCAGCCGGTCCCGGTAGGCGTCGTGCAGCGCCCGCGCCAGCGCGAGCTGGGTGTCGAACAGCAGCAGCAGAGCCTTGGCCTGCAGCGCCGGCACCGTCAGGATGAGCCGTATCCGCAGCTCGGTGTTCTCGAACGTCAGCTCCTCGTACGTGGCCGTCATCCGCATGCTCTCGTCGACCACTTTCATCAGCACGTCGGCCGGGGACTCGTCGGGAGCCCTGCCGGCCAGCAAGGACATGGCCAGCTCGGCCCGGGCGCCCGTGTCGTAGAAGAGCACGTCCTCCTTGGCCGCGAAGTAGCTGAAGAACGTGCGCGTCGAGACGTCGGCCGCCGCGGCGATCTCCGCGAGCGTCGTCTCCTCGAACCCCTTCTCCTCGAACAGCCGGAGCGCCGCCTCGATCAGCGCCCGGCGCGTGCGCTGCTTCTTGCGCTCCCGCAGTCCCACCATGACGGAACTATACGACATTTGAAGAGGTTTTTTCACCTATTGTAATTTTGCATCGGTTGAGGTTTTCTGGAGGAGACAACAGGAGAGGAGCCGTTCATGTCCGAACTGACCTATCCCACCGTCCGCGAGCGCCCGCTCGACCCGCCCGCCGCGGCCACCCGGCTGCGCGAACGGGCCTCCATGCACCGGATGACCTACGCCGACGGCCACCTCGGCTGGCTCGTGACCGGCTACGCGGCCGCCCGCGCCGTGCTGGCACACCCCGACTTCAGCAACCGCCCGGAGCTGATGCACCCGCCCATCGCGATCGGGAGGCTGGCGGAGCGCGGGCAGTTCAAGGTGCCGCCGGGCTTCTTCCTGCGCATGGACGCGCCGGAGCACACGCGCTACCGCAAGCTGCTCACCGGTCAGTTCACGGTGCGCAGGATGAAGCTGCTCGAACCCAGGATCGCGGAGATCACCGAGGCGTGCCTGGACCAGATGGCCGCCGCCGGCGGTCCCGTGGACCTCGTACAGGCGTTCGCGCTGCCGATCCCGTCACTGGTCATCTGCGAGCTGCTCGGGGTGCCGTACGAGGATCGTGCGCAGTTCCAGGAGGAATCCAGGCTCCTCCTCAACCTGGAGACCAAGGCGGACGACGCGGTCGCCGCGCTGGGCCGGGTCATGGCCTACCTGCACGGGCTGATCGGGCGCAAGCGGGACACGCCGGCCGACGACCTGCTCAGCGGGCTCATCGAGGGCGGGGAGCTCCAGGACGACGAGCTGACCGGGATCGCGTTCCTGCTGCTGGTGGCCGGGCACGAGACGACCGCGAACATGCTGGGCCTGGGGACGTACGCGCTGCTCACCAACCCCGACCAGCTCGCCGCCATGCGGGACGACCCGGCGGTGGTGGACAACGGCGTCGAGGAGCTGCTGCGCTACCTCACGATCATCCATCTCGGCCCGTTCAGGACCGCCACGGCGGACGTCGAGATCGACGGCAACCTCGTCAAGGAGGGCGAGACGGTCGCCGTTCACCTGCCCACGGTCAACCGCGACCCGTCCCGCTTCCACGGCGGTGACGACCTCGACCTCGCCCGCCCCGCCAGTGGGCACCTGTCCTTCGGCCACGGCATCCACCAGTGCCTGGGGCAGCAGCTCGCCCGAGAGGAGATGCGCATCGCGTACCCCGCACTGCTGCGCCGCTTTCCTGGCCTACGCTTGGCCGTAACACCCGAGGAGGTGCCGATGCGCTCGGACATGTCCATCTATGGAGTGCACCGCCTCCCTGTCACTTGGTAGGTCACAATGGAAATCAAGGCTGATACGACGGTGTGCATCGGAGCGGGCATGTGCGCGCTGACGGTGCCGGCGGTGTTCGACCAGAGCGAGGATGAGGGCACGGTCCTGCTGTTGCAGCAGGTGCCGCCGGCGGACCTGGAGGACGCTGTCCGCCGTGCCGTGACCCTGTGCCCATCGGGAGCCATCTCGATCTCGTAACGTCCGCCGCCTTTCGCCTTGCCACCCCCCGAACTACCGGGGCCGCCGCCCCCGATGCCCATCCGGCGACGGCCCCGCCCCCCTTGACACGGCCCCCTCCCCGCGCCGCCGTCACGCCTGACGTCCACGCCGCCTTGCGCCCGGCATCGGCGGGTGGGCTCGCGACGCTCACTCGCAGCCCCTGTGCTTGATCGGGACGACCTTCTCCGGCGTCGCCTTGTACGGTGGCGCCGCGAGGTAGCCGCCGTACACCGCGCTCCCGTAGGGGACCAGCCCCGGGTCGCGAACTCGAAGCCCTGCCTTGTCGATCCTGCCGGTCTGCCGGGCGCCGCCGGTCATGATGTCCAGTGCGAAGGTGTTCTCGACGGTCGTGTCCTGCGAACGCTTGCGGACGACGCTCACGAGTACCTCTCTGGGGCTCAACCAGCCGATCCCCCATCCTCGGAGAACATCCGCCGGCAGCCGGGGGGTGACGACCGAGATGGTCTTCCCGGTGGTGAGGTCCACGGTGACCAGCTTGTCCGGGCTGATGTCGTTGCCGCACGCAGGGATGTTCCTGGGGACAAGGTCGAAGGCGAGACCGTCCTGGGCGATGAACCCGCCCAGAGCCCTCTGGTCGTGCAACCCCGTGACGGTGATGTGGTGGACGGGGCCGCCCGTGGTCTGCAGGCGCACCCCGGTGTCCGCCGCGGTCTCCGTGGTGAGCCGGGAGCCGGTCGCGTCCACGTCGATCACGTTCCCGGGCACCTCGCGGGTCTCCCCTGTCGCGACCGCGGCGAGCACGGCGCCCTCCTCGTCGGGGGGCAGGTTGTAGATCATCAGCCACGTCCCCTTCCCCAGGAACTCCATGGCGGCGGTGTCGGTGCTTCCCGCGATGTCCCACGTGAACGCGTGCTGCATGGGGGTCGTCGCGCCGGTGGCCAGTTCGCGTACGACCAGCCGCCCGTCGCTCGCCCGGTAGTAGGCGATGCGCAGGCCGTCCGGACTGATCGCCAGCGGGGCCGTGCCGCTCTCATCGTCGGTCTCGTAGTCGCCCAGCGCCTCGGGTAGGTACCAGACGCCGCCGTCGCGGGTCAGGAGGCGCCAGTGTCCGCACGCGCCGGCCGTCTCGCCCGCGGCCTCGCTGCCGCAGGTGTAGGCGTAGGTGGCCGGGCCGACTCCCGAGGGCGGGAGCGCGCGTAGGCCTGGCGGAGTCTCGGCGACCGCCGTGGGCGGCCGGGCGACGGTGGCTTGTGAGACGCGTACCGGTTTCGGCGGCGATCCAGCAGGGGCGGTCGAGGAACAGCTCACCACCATCATCGCCACGGCGAACAGCAGCATGATCTTGGCGCTTGGAGTCACGCTCAGTTGGAGTTCGCGGGGAGGCCGGCAAGCCGGCCTTCCTCATTACAAATGCGTCACGGTCGCGCCGTGCCTGCCGGGTCTGCTTGGCGCCTCCATGCGCGATGGGAGGCGGTGTGGCCGGATTCATGGTCGTCGAACCCATGTTCGTGGAACAGGTTGACACAAGGCTTGATCGAAATTATGTTCGATCTAGTGACGGTGAGGCTCGCGGCTCAGCGTCACTGGGACCTGGCCGCGGGCCGTTCGCTTCCCCAAGCGATACCCGCGGTCAGGTCCACGGGCGAAGGGTGTGTCCTCGTCGTCGGCGGAGACGAGTGGGCGCGTCCTGGCCGGACGGGGAGAGGGGAAGCTCCTCGTCCGGCCGGCCTGGCGGAAATGTCAGTGGAGTCTGCAAGTGTTGGCTCCACCGGCGGAGACGTCGGCAGCCGCCCATGACTCCAAGGAGGCGCGCAAGATGGCACCAAGGCCTAGAGAGACGCCCGGGCCCCGGCTGTCGCCTGCGGTTCGGGCACATCTGACCGATTCACGTTCCTGCCTGGCGGAGGCGGCTAGCGCCCGCACCGCGGCATCCCGATATGTGGCGGCTCACCTGGCGGCTCTTCGAGCGGCGGCGGCGATCCTGGCCGCCCGCCCTCGGCCCATGGAAGGCCGCAGGCGCCGCCTGCGCAGCGCGTGGGAGTTGCTGCCCGAGGTCGAGCCGCACCTGGCCGAGTGGGCCGCCTACTTCTCGGTGAGCGCCGACAAGCGCGCCGCCGCGGAGGCGGGCATGGTCCGCCGGATCAGCGCCGCCGACGCCGACGAGATCCTGGCCGAGGCGGAGACGTTCGTCTCCACGATCGAAGACATCCTCGGCCTCCCCGCCCAGCCCCAACTCCCGATGAACGTCCCCCTGGCAGGCTGATCTCCGAGGCCCCGAAGCCACCCCTCAAAGCGACGGCCCCCCGCCGACCACGCGCCCACGGGCTTCGGCGCGCCCAGTGCGCTCCAGTGCGCGCTCGCACGCGTCCGCGCCCCCGGTACGCCCTCGCTGCGCTTCGGCGGCGCGATGGGCGGCGCGATGAGTAGCGGATGGGCGGCGGATAGGCGGCGTGGACCGGCGTGCCCGTGCCCGGCTGCCCCCTGCCCTGCGGTTGACCTGCGGCCTGCGGTTGACTTGCGGCCTGCGGTTGACTTGCGGCCTGCGCTTGGCCCGTGGCCTGTGCCGGGAGCGCGCTCAGGCGCCACCGGCTTCGCGTCAGGCGCCGACGGTCACGGGTGCTGATCGTCGGAGTGCGGGCGGTCTCCGGCGGGCTTACCGGTGCCCGTGGCGTGTCCTGGGACCCGAGCGAGCCGCTGCCCTGTGACTCCGAGCGGGCCACACATGCCCGACGACCTTCTGAACGAGACTCCACACGGCCGCAGCCCCTCATCCGAGCGGTACATGCCGCCTTCGCTTGGAGCGGGCCTGCGCGGGCGCACGGCCCTGGCCTGGAGCGGACCCTGGGCGGAGGGCGGCTCATGGAGCGGGGCTACGCATGGCCGGATGTGCACTCGCGCGGGGCGCGCATAGCCGGACGAGCATTGGGGGCGGGCCACGCATGGACGGACGAGCACCGGGGCGCGGTCGCGCATGGCCGGACGATGCACCGGGGCGCGGGCGCGCATGGCCGGACGATGCACCGGGGCGCGGGCGCGCATGGCCGGATGGGCGCTCGGGGCGGGGTCCGCGGGTCGGAGGTCGTCGCTGGTGAGGTCCAGGAGGGCCGAGGTCCCCGTCAGGGGGAGGTCCGGCCGTCCTGTGGTCGGACAAGCGGGGTTCGCGCGGCTGAGGGGTCTCAGAGCGACGTGGGCGCGAGTCTGGACGGACCAGGCGGAGCAGGAGCCGGACAGGGCACAGGGGTGACCGGGCCTCGGGCTCGGCGGGCGGCTGTGCGAGGAGCGGCCTGAGGCCGGCCGCCCCTCGGGCGGGTCAGAAGGACTCGACGGCGCGGCGCGCCTCGGCGTCCAGGACGCCCCAGCTGATGAGCTCCTCGGTCAGCTCGCTCGGCGACTTGTCGTAGATCACGGCAAGCGAGCGCAGGTCCTCCTGGCGGATCGACAGGACCTTGCCGTTGTAGTCGCCGCGCTGGCTCTGGATCGTGGCGGCGTAGCGGGCCAGGGCCCCCGCCTTCTCCTTGGGCAGCGTGGCAAGGCGCTCCAGGTCGATCACAAGCTTGGGCGTCGGCCCGAGCGGACTGGGCGCGGCTCCGCCCGGCAGCAGCTCTGAAACGGGCACCCCGTAGAAGTCGGCAAGCTCGGCAAGCTTCTGCACGGTCACCGCACGGTCGCCACGCTCATAAGAGCCCACGACTACGGCTTTCCACCTGCCGCGTGACTTCTCCTCGACTCCATGCAGGGACAGCCCCTGCTGGGTGCGGATGGCGCGGAGTCGTGCACCCAGCGACTTTGCGTACTCAGACGGCATCGTGTGGCCCCCCGGCTCTCGTAATGTATCGCTCTCAGTAGATTGTGCTCCCTTGCGGCGAATGCCCGAGCCACCGGGGGGTCTGGTGCCAAGCTCGGCACCAACGGTAGCCGTGGCCCTGGGTTTACCCCAGAACGCCGCGCGGTGTGGTTACGCACAGTGACGGTAAAGGGGTGGACGCCTGAGGTCAAGCTGATTGGAAAAAAGATGCCGAATCCGGTCCGGGAGGGAACGCAACAAACGCCCCTCATGTCCCGGTGCTAACACTACTTCGTCAGAGTTTGCCGAGTGGCGTGTTCGCCTCGGATCTGCCTGGTGAGGACCAAGAAAGGGCAGGTCGAGGCCATCATGATCTTGACCGAGGTGTCGCCGGGAAGATCCGCCCGAGTCGCCCGGTGTCGCTCGAAGCGCTTATGATCATCTTGCCGGGGGGCCACGAGGTCGCGCCAAGGGCCTGGGCGACGTCACGACCCTCCAGCGCCTCGACCTCCGCCCGCTGCGGACCACAGGTCGGCGTCGTGCGGGGCAACGGGGGGAGTGCGGGAACTGGTGTGCGCCACATGGCCGGCCTGTACGTCGTCAAGCCTCGTTCAGGACACCTCGGCATTGAGCCGCGAATGGCCATAGCCGTACAGGAAGTAGCAGATCAGGCCCACGAGCATCCACAGGCCGAACGCCAGCCAGGTGACCCCCGCCAGCCCCGCCATCACGACGCCGCAGAGGATCGCGCCGAGCACCGGCGTGGCCGGGAAGAGCGGCGTGCGGAAGCTTCGCGGCAGCTCGGGGCGGCGGTAACGCAGCACCAGCACGCCGACGTTGACCAGGGCGAAGGCGAACAGCGTGCCGATACTGGTCGCCTCCGCGAGCTGCCCGAGCGGCACCAGCCCGGCCAGTACGCAGATGAACGCCGCCACGATGAGGGTGTTGGCCACCGGGACCCGGCGGCGCGGGCTGACCCGCTGGAAGACACGCGGGATGAGCCCGTCACGGGACATCGCGAACAGGATGCGGGTCTGCCCGTAGATGACCGTCAGCACGACGCTGGCGATGGCGATCACCGCGCCGAACGACACGATCAGCCCCGGCCAGGTCGCGCCCACGGCCAGGTCCGCGATGCGGGACAGGCCGGCCTGGGTGCCCTCGGGGTCGAAGCCCGTCCACGGCATCGCCCCGACGGCCGCCAGGGCCACCAGCACGTAGACGGCGGTCACGAGGGCCAGCGACAGGACGATCGCCAGCGGCAGGTCACGCCTGGGGTTCCTCGCTTCCTCGCCGGCGGTGGAGGCGGCGTCGAAGCCGATGTAGGAGAAGAACACCTGCGAGGCCGCCGCCGTGATCCCGGCCACCCCCATGGGGGCGAAGGGCGCGAGGTTCCCCGACCGGAAGGCTGTGAACGCCACCGCGCAGAAGAACGCCAGCACCGCGACCTTGACCAGCACGAGGACCGCGTTGGCCGTGGCGCTCTCCGAGGCCCCGTGGAGCAGCAGCCAGGTGGCCAGTAAGACGATGGCGATCGCGGCGACGTTGACCACGCCGCCGTCCTGGCCGGGGGAGCGGGTGATCGCCTCCGGCAGCGTGAAGCCGAACAGCGCCCGCAGGAAAGCGTTGAGATATTCGCCCCAGCCCACGGCCACGGCCGCCACGGACACGGCGTACTCCAGCATGAGGCACCAGCCGCAGATCCAGGCCACCAGCTCGCCCAGCGTCGCGTACGCATACGAGTAGGACGACCCGGACACCGGGATCGTCCCGGCCAGCTCGGCGTACGACAGCGCCGAGAACAGCGCCGTGATCGCCGCCAGCACGAACGACAGCACCACCGCCGGCCCCGCCTTGGGCACCGCCTGCCCCAGGATGACGAAGATGCCGGTGCCGAGCGTGGCACCCACGCTGAACAGGGTGAGCTGCCACAGCGACATCGTGCGCCGCAGCTCACCGCCCTCCCCGTGCCCGCCCTCGGCGACGATGCGCTCGGTCGGCTTGGTACGCAGGAGCCGTCGGGCCAGTGTCATGCGACACCCCCTACAGGGTGCTCGTCAGCGGCCACCTGCCGTTGGGCGTGACGATGGTCCCCGCCGAGCCGTCGAGTATGCGTTCGGCATCGTCCAGCTTCCCGATGGCGGCCATGTCGCCCGTCGTCTCCACGAACCGGCACGCGGCCTCGACCTTCGGGCCCATGGACCCGGCGGGGAAGTCGATGGCCCGCAGCTCGTGCGGCGTGGTGTGGGCGATCTCCGTCTGCTCCGGCGTGCCGAAGTCCCGCATCACGCGCGGCACGTCGGTCAGGCTCAGGAACGCGTCGCACTCCAGCGCCTCGGCCAGCATCGCCGCCGTCAGGTCCTTGTCCACGACCGCCTCGACGCCGGCCAGCCGGCCGCGTTCGTCGCGCACGACCGGGATGCCGCCGCCGCCCGCGCAGATCACGATCACGCCCTCGCGCACGAGCTGCCGGATCAGCCGCGTCTCGACGATGCGCCGCGGGGCGGGGGAGGGTACGACCCGCCGCCAGGCGGTGCCGTCCCGCGCGACCGTCCAGCCGTGCTCGCCGGCCAGCTTCTCGGCCTCCTCCCGGTCATAGGACTGCCCGACGAACTTGGTCGGCCGCTCGAAGGCCGGGTCCACGGCCGTCACCAGCGTCTGCGTGATCATGGCCAGCACCTGCCGGCCCGGCAGCGCGTTCTGCAGCGCCTGCTGCATCCAGTAGCCGATCATGCCCTGCGTCTGCGCGCCGAGCGTGTCGAACGGGTAGGGGCGGCTCAGGTTCGGGTCGCCCGCGCTCTGCAGGGCCAGCATGCCGACCTGGGGGCCGTTCCCGTGGGTGATGACCAGCTCGTGCCGGGCGGCGAGCCTGGCCAGCGTCCTGACGGCGGAGCGAACGTTGGCGAGCTGTGTGTCGGCGTCCGGCCGCTGGCCGCGCCTGAGCACCGCGTTGCCGCCCAGTGCCACGATGACCCGCATGGCCTCCCCCTAGATGCCGTCGCGTTCGAGCGGGCAGCTCATGCACCGCGGCCCGCCGCGGCCCCTGCCGAGCTCGCTGCCCCTGATGGTGATCACCTCGATGCCGTGCTCGCGCAGGTGGTTGTTGGTGGTGGTGTTGCGCTCGTAGGCGACGATCACCCCGGGCTCCAGCGCCAGCCCGTTGCAGCCGTCGTCCCACTGCTCCCGCTCGGCGGCGGACACGTCCTGCGTGGGCGTCAGGACCGTGATGGCGGGCAGGTCCAGGGCACGGGCGATGGCCTTGTGCATGTCCTCCGGCGGGTGGTCGGTGACCTTGAGCTCCTTCGGCGTCACGCCGGGCTCGATGGTGTACGCGGGCAGCATGCCGAGCCCGGCGTACTGGGTGAACACGCCGACGTCCAGCATGGTCATCACCGTGTCCAGGTGCATGAACGCCCGCGCCTTCGGCATGTCGAGGGCCACGATCGTCCTCGCCGAGCCGGCCCGGAACAGCCGCTGCGCCAGCATCTCCACCGCCTGCGGCTGCGTGCGCTCGCTCATCCCGATCAGCACCGCGCCCCGGCCGATGACCATCACGTCGCCGCCCTCGATGGTGGCCGGCGCCACCGCCTGGCCGGGCATCCAGCAGTGGTAGCCGCCCTCGTCGGGCCGGTTGAAGCCGCCGGCGAACGTCGGGTGGAACATGTAGACGGCCTCCATGTTGACCGTCTCCCGCATGCGGGCCTTCTTCTTCATCGCGTTGATCGAGACGCCGTCGTACACCCAGCAGGAGGTGTCGCGGGTGAACAGGTGGTTCGGCAGCGGCGGCAGGATGAAGTCCTGGCCGCCCAGCGTGTGGAAGGTCACCGAGTCGGGGGCGCAGCCCAGCTCGGCCAGCTCCCGCTTGGTGATGCCGCCGGTCAGGTAGACCTGCAGCGTCGCCGCGTCCATGCCGTCGAGCGTGTTGCGGATGTCGTCGATGGCGCCCCGGCCGAGCCAGCGCTCGTCGATGACCGCGTCGAGGATGTGCTTGCGCGCCTCCGGGATCTCCACCGTCTCCCTGAGCAGGTCGGACAGCTCGTGAACGCGGATGCCGCGGCCACGCAGCACCTGCTGGAACTCCTCGTGCTCCTCCTTGGCGCGCTGGACCCAGAGCACGTCGTCGAAGAGGAATCCGTCCTTGTTGGTCGGGGTCAGCCGTTTCAGCGCCAGATCCGGCTTGTGCAGGAGGACCTGCCTGAGGGGCCCGACCTCCGAATCGACGTGGAATGTCATCTTTGCTCTATCCCCCTTCCGGCGGCCGTCACGCCGGCCGCCGCCACGGGAGGGTGCTCCCGTTGTTCCAGGTAGCCCCTGGTACTGTGTGTCCCGACCAACACCCTTTTAAGACCCGTCCCGTGAGGCGGGAAAGGTGGTGAGATTCGCCATGTCCGATTCCCGACCCGACTCCAGGGGGCCCGATGGCCGGGCCGTGCTGGAGGCGCCGGACATCCACCGGGCGCTGACCCGGATCGCGCACGAGATCCTCGAACGCACCAAGGGCGCCGGTGACGTCGTCCTCCTCGGCATCCCGACCCGCGGCGCCACGCTGGCGACGCGCCTCGGCGAGCGCATCGAGCAGTTCGAAGGCGTCAAGACCCCGGTCGGCTCGATCGACATCACAATGTACCGCGACGACCTGCGGCTCAAGCCCGCCCGGCCGCTCGGCCGGACCGAGGTGCCGCCTGACGGGATCGACGGCAAGATCGTGGTGCTCGTCGACGACGTGCTCTACTCGGGCCGCACCGTGCGGGCCGCGCTCGACGCGCTCAACGACCTCGGCCGCCCGACCGCCGTCCAGCTCGCCATCCTGGTCGACCGCGGTCACCGCGAGCTGCCCATCCGCGCCGACTACGTCGGCAAGAACCTCCCGACGGCCAAGAGCGAGAAGGTCAAGGTCTATCTGCAGGAGACGGACGGCCGTGACGCCGTCCTGCTCATGAAGGGGGAGGCCAGGTGAACCGGCACCTCATCTCCGCGGGCGACCTCACCAAGGACGACGCGCTGCTCATCCTGGACACCGCCGAGGAGCTGGCGAGGGTCTCGGAACGTTCCATCAAGAAGCTGCCGACGCTGCGCGGGCGTACGGTGGTCAACCTGTTCTTCGAGGACTCGACCCGGACGCGGATCTCGTTCGAGGCGGCGGCCAAGCGGCTGTCCGCGGACGTGATCAACTTCTCGGCCAAGGGGTCGAGCGTGTCCAAGGGCGAGTCGCTCAAGGACACCGCGCTCACCCTGGAGGCCATGGGGGCCGACGCGGTCGTCATCCGCCACAGCGCCTCCGGCGCGCCGCACCGGCTGGCCAACTGGGTGCACGGCAGCGTGGTCAACGCCGGCGACGGCACCCACGAGCACCCCACGCAGGCCCTGCTGGACGCCTTCTCGATGCGCCGCCGCCTGGGCAACCTCGACGGGCGCAAGGTCGCGATCGTCGGCGACGTGCTGCACAGCCGGGTCGCCCGCTCCAACGTGCTGCTGCTGCACACGCTCGGCGCGGAGGTCACGCTGGTCGCGCCGCCCACGCTGGTGCCGGTGTCCATCGGCACCTGGCCGTGCGAGGTCTCCTACGACCTCGACGCGGTGCTGCCCAAGGCCGACGTGGTGATGATGCTGCGGGTGCAGAAGGAGCGGATGAACGCCGCGTACTTCCCGTCGGAGCGCGAATACTCGCGCCGGTACGGGCTGGACCGGGAACGCTTCGCCAAGATGCCGGAAGAGGCGATCGTGATGCATCCGGGGCCGATGAACCGCGGTATGGAGATCGCGGCCGAGGTGGCCGACTCCGCGCGGTCCACGATCGTCGAACAGGTCGCCAACGGCGTGACCATCCGCATGGCCGTCCTGTACCTCCTGCTCGGAGGAGAGACCGCGTGAGCCTGCGCAGCAGCGTACGAACCAAGGGGCACAGCATCTCGATCATTGTGCCGACGAAGGAGGCCCGATGATCATCAGGAACGTCAGGATCCTCGGCGGGGAGCCGGTGGACCTCCGGGTGGTGGACGGGGCGATCGCCGCGATCACCCCCGCCGGACAGGCCGCCGCCGGCGCCGACGGGGAGCAGGTGATCGACGGGCAGGGCGCCATCGCGCTGCCCGGGCTGGTCGACCTGCACACACACCTGCGCGAGCCCGGCAGGGAGGACGCCGAGACCGTGCAGAGCGGCACGCAGTCGGCGGCCCGCGGCGGATACACCGCCGTGCACGCCATGGCCAACACCTCGCCCGTGGCCGACACCGCGGGCGTGGTCGAGCAGGTGTGGCGGCTCGGCCGCGAGTTCGCGCACTGCGACGTGCAC
Source organism: Nonomuraea jiangxiensis (assembly GCF_900099965.1). Lineage (GTDB taxonomy): Bacteria > Actinomycetota > Actinomycetes > Streptosporangiales > Streptosporangiaceae > Nonomuraea > Nonomuraea jiangxiensis. Next base: position 112,826 of record NZ_FNDJ01000004.1, read on the forward strand.
CCGGTCGGGGCCGTCACCGTCGGCCTGGAGGGCAGGCAGCTGGCCGAGCTGGGCGCGATGGCCGACTCGGCCGCCCGCGTGCGCGTCTTCTCCGACGACGGCAGGTGCGTCGACGACGCCGTGCTGATGCGCCGCGCCCTGGAATACGTCAAGGCCTTCGACGGCGTCATCGCCCAGCACGCCCAGGAGCCCAGGCTCACGGCCGGCGCCCAGATGAACGAGGGCGTCGTCTCCGGCCGGCTCGGTCTGACCGGCTGGCCGGCGGTGGCGGAGGAGGCGATCATCGCCCGTGACTGCCTGCTGGCCGCCCACGTCGGCTCCAGGCTGCACATCTGCCACGTCTCCACGGCGGGCTCGGTGGAGATCCTGCGCTGGGCCAAGTCCAAGGGCTGGAACATCACCGCCGAGGTCACCCCGCACCACCTCCTGCTCACCGACGACCTCGTCGAGGAGTCGCCGGTGGGTGCGTACAACCCGATCTACAAGGTCAACCCGCCGCTGCGCACCCGGGCCGACGTCGAGGCGCTGCGGGCCGCACTGGCCGACGGCACGATCGACATCGTCGCCACCGACCACGCGCCGCACCCGGTCGAGGACAAGGAGACCGAGTGGTCGGCCGCCGCCATGGGCATGGTCGGCCTGGAGACGGCGCTCAGCGTGGTCCAGGAGGCCATGGTCGAGACCGGCCTGCTCGACTGGGCGGGCGTCGCCGAGCGCATGTCGGTCGTGCCCGCGCGCATCGGCCGCCTCAGCGGCCAGGGCCGCCCGCTGGAGGCCGGCGCGCCGGCCAACATCACGCTGTACGACCCGTCCGCGCGCACCGAGGTGGACCCCTCCGCGTTCGCCTCCAAGAGCAGGAACACCCCCTACGAGGGGATGACGTTGCCCGGCCGGGTAGTGGCCACGTTCCTGCGCGGCACGCCGACCGTACTCGAAGGGAAGCTGGTTTGAACTCATCGGTGCTCGTCCTGGAGGACGGCCGCGTCTTCCACGGAACTCCGTACGGCGCCGACGGCGAGACGTTCGGCGAAATGGTCTTCAACACCGGCATGACCGGCTACCAGGAGACCCTCACGGACCCGTCCTACCACCGACAGATCGTCGCCATGACGGCGCCGCACATCGGCAACACCGGCGTCAACGACGAGGACCCGGAGTCGGGCCGCGTCTGGGTCGCCGGCTACGTCGTGCGCGAGCCGTCCAGGGTGGTCTCCAACTGGCGGGCGAACCGCTCGCTCGACGCCTACCTCAAGGAGCAGGGCGTCGTCGGCATCGCCATCCCCGGCACGCGCGCGCTCACCCGCCACCTGCGCGAGCGCGGCGCCATGCGCGCGGGCATCTTCACCGCGCCCGCCGAGCCGCTGGCGGAGCTCGTCGAGCGGGTACGCCGCTCGCCCGCCATGGAGGGCGCCGACCTGGCCGCCGAGGTGGCCACCACCGAGCCCTACATGGTGCCGGCGATCGGCCGGAAGAGGTTCACCGTCGCGGCCGTGGACCTGGGCATCAAGGGCATGACCCCGCACCGGATGGCCGAGCGCGGCTGCGAGGTGCACGTGCTCCCGGCCGACGCCACCTACGAGCAGATCATGGCGGTCCGGCCGGACGGCGTGTTCTTCTCCAACGGGCCCGGCGACCCGGCCACCGCGGACGTGACGGCCCTGGGCTCGATCCTGGGGGCCAGGGTGCCGTTCTTCGGGATCTGCTTCGGCAACCAGCTGTTCGGCCGCGCCCTCGGGCTGTCCACGTACAAGCTGCGTTACGGGCACCGGGGCGTCAACCAGCCGGTCCAGGACGTGCGGACGGGCAAGGTGGAGATCTCGGCGCACAACCACGGGTTCGCCGTCGAGGCGCCCCTGGACGGGCCCTTCGACACCCCGTACGGGCGGGCCGAGGTCAGCCACGTCAACCTCAACGACCGCTGCGTGGAGGGCCTGCGCCTGCTGGACGGGCCGGCCTTCAGCGTTCAGTACCATCCGGAGGCCGCGGCCGGGCCTCACGACGCCGCCTACCTTTTCGACGAGTTCTGTGAGGTCATGAGCCGTGCCCAAGCGTGAGGACATCAGGTCCGTCCTGGTGATCGGGTCGGGGCCGATCGTGATCGGCCAGGCGTGCGAGTTCGACTACTCGGGCACCCAGGCGTGCCGGGTGCTGCGGGCCGAGGGGTTCCGCGTCGTGCTGGTCAACAGCAACCCGGCGACGATCATGACCGACCCCGAGTTCGCGGACGCCACGTACGTCGAGCCGATCACCCCCGAATACGTCGAGAAGATCATCGCCAAGGAGCGTCCCGACGCGCTGCTGCCCACCCTGGGCGGGCAGACCGCGCTCAACACGGCGGTGGCCCTGCACGAGTCGGGCGTGCTGGAGAAATACCAGGTCGAGCTGATCGGGGCCGACTTCGACGCGATCCAGGCGGGCGAGAACCGCGAGCGGTTCAAGGAGATCGTCGCCAAGGTCGCCCGCGAGCGCGGGCTCAACGCGGAGTCGGCCAGGTCGATCATCTGCCACTCGATGGAGGAGTGCCTGGCCGCGGCCGGCGAGCTGGGCTACCCGCTGGTGGTCCGGCCGTCGTTCACGATGGGCGGCGCCGGCTCCGGCTTCGCCCACGACGAGGACGACCTGCGGCGCATCGCCGGCGCCGGGCTCGACGCCTCGCCGACCACCGAGGTGCTCCTGGAGGAGTCCATCCTCGGCTGGAAGGAATACGAGCTGGAGGTCATGCGCGACAAGAGCGACAACGTCGTCATCGTGTGCTCCATCGAGAACATCGACCCCATGGGCGTGCACACCGGCGACAGCGTGACGGTGGCGCCCGCGCTGACCCTGACCGACCGCGAATACCAGAACATGCGCGACGTCGCCATCGCCGTCATCCGCGAGGTCGGCGTCGACACCGGCGGCTGCAACATCCAGTTCGCGGTCGACCCGGCCACCGGCCGCATGATCGTCATCGAGATGAACCCCCGCGTGTCCCGGTCGAGCGCCCTGGCCTCCAAGGCCACCGGCTTCCCGATCGCCAAGATCGCCGCCAAGCTCGCCATCGGCTACACCCTCGACGAGATCCCCAACGACATCACCAAGGAGACGCCGGCCTCGTTCGAGCCGACGCTCGACTACATCGTGGTGAAGGTGCCGAGGTTCGCCTTCGAGAAGTTCCGCGGCGCCGACGAGACGCTCACCACGCACATGAAGTCCGTGGGCGAGGCCATGGCCATCGGCCGCTCCTTCCCCGAGGCGCTGCAGAAGGCGCTGCGCTCGCTGGAGAAGCGCGACTCCTCCTTCACCTGGGCGGGCCCGCCCGGGGAGAAGGACGAGCTGCTGGCGGCCTGCCGCACCCCGCACGACGGGCGGCTGCGGACGATGCAGCAGGCCGTCAGGGCGGGCGCCACGGCGGCGGAGCTGTACGACGCGACGCACGTCGACCCGTGGTTCATCGACCAGCTCTTCCTGCTCGACGAGGAGGCGCGGCGGGTCGCCGCGGCGCCCGAGCTGACCGTCGAGGTGCTCGCCCGCGCCAAGCACCTGGGGTTCAGCGACACGCAGGTGGGCGAGATCCGCGGCATCGACGAGGCCCGGGTCCGCGACCTGCGGCACGCGCTGGGGCTGCGGCCGGTCTACAACACGGTCGACACCTGCGCCGCCGAGTTCGCCGCCAGGACGCCCTACCTCTACTCGACCTACGACGAGGAGAGCGAGGTGCCGACCGGCGAGCGGCGCAAGGTCATCATCCTCGGCTCCGGGCCCAACCGCATCGGGCAGGGCATCGAGTTCGACTACGCGTGCGTGCACGCCTCGTTCGAGCTGTCCAGGGCCGGGTTCGAGACCGTCATGGTCAACTGCAACCCTGAGACCGTCTCGACCGACTACGACACCTCCGACCGGCTCTACTTCGAGCCGCTCACCCTGGAGGACGTCCTGGAGGTCGTGCACGCCGAGCAGCAGACCGGCCCGGTCGTGGGCGTGATCGTGCAGCTCGGCGGGCAGACGCCGCTCGGGCTGGCGCAGGCGCTCAAGGACGCGGGGGTGCCCGTGGTGGGCACCTCGCCGGAGTCCATCCACCTGGCCGAGGAGCGCGGCGCGTTCGGGCGGGTGCTGGCCGAGGCGGGCCTGCCCGCGCCGAAGCACGGCACGGCGCTGACGGTGCCGGAGGCGCTGGAGATCGCCGAGGAGATCGGCTACCCGGTGCTCGTACGCCCCTCCTATGTGCTGGGCGGCGCCGGCATGGCCATCGTGTACGACGACCGGACGCTGACCACGTACATGGCGGCCCAGGAGGGCGGCCACCCCGTCCTGGTGGACAAGTTCCTGGACGAGGCCATCGAGATCGACGTGGACGCCCTCTACGACGGCGAGGAGCTCTACCTCGGCGGCGTCATGGAGCACATCGAGGAGGCCGGCATCCACTCCGGCGACTCGGCGTGCGCGCTGCCGCCCATCACGCTCGGCAGCCACGACATCAAGCGCATCCGCGCCGCCACCGAGGCCATCGCCGCCGGGGTGGGCGTGCGCGGGCTGCTCAACGTCCAGTACGCCATGTCGGCCGGCGTCCTGTACGTCCTGGAGGCCAACCCGCGCGCCAGCCGTACGGTGCCGTTCGTGTCCAAGGCCACGGCGGTGCCGCTGGCCAAGGCGGCGGCCCGGGTGATGCTCGGCGCGTCCATCGCCTCGCTGCGCGAGGAGGGCATGCTGCCGGCCACCGGAGACGGGGGCACGCTGCCCATGGACGCCTCGATCGCGGTCAAGGAGGCCGTGCTGCCGTTCAACCGGTTCCGGGGCGTGGACATCGTGCTGGGGCCAGAGATGCGCTCCACGGGCGAGGTCATGGGCATCGACAAGTTCTTCGGGATCGCGTTCGCCAAGTCCCAGGCCGGCGCCTATGGCGAGCTGCCGACGCGCGGACGCGCGTTCGTGTCGGTGGCCAACCGGGACAAGCGTGCGATGATCTTCCCCGTGAAGGCGCTGGCTGATCTCGGGTTCGAGATCCTGGCCACCGAGGGCACCGCCGAGGTGCTGCGCCGCAACGGCGTCCATGCCAAGATCGTGCGAAAGCAGAGCGAGGGGACCGGGCCGGGAGGTGAGCCCACGAGCGTGCAGGCCATTCTCGACGGCGAGGTCGATCTGATCGTCAACACGCCGTTCGGCAGCCCGGGGCAGTCGGGGCCACGGCTCGACGGCTACGAGATCCGCACCGCCGCGGTGCTGCGCGGCATCCCGTGCATCACCACGGTCGCCGGACTCGCCGCGGCGGCCGCGGGCATCCAGGCCATCGTGCGCGGTGACGTGGGCGTACGGTCGCTCCAGGAGCACGCACAGGCGATTCGGGGCTGACCCCGCGCGGGAGGTGAAGACGGCTGGCCGGTACTCCGGTGCAGGTGACGGGCACGGTGCTGACGACGCGCCGGGTCGACGCCTACCATGCGCTGACGGTGGTGGCGCCCGGCATCGCCGAGCGCTACCGTCCCGGTCACTTCGTCTCCGTGGCGGTCGGCGGGGCTTACACGTCGATGGTGACGCGCCGCGCGTTCTCCATCCACGACGTCAAGTCCGACTACGGCGGCACGGTCGAGCTGGTCTTCACCGCCGGCGGTCCCGGCACGGCCTGGCTGGCCGAGCGGCGCGCCCGTGACACGCTCGACCTGGTCGGGCCGCTCGGACGGCCCTTTCCGCTGCCGCGCGACCCCGCGCACTGCGTGCTGGTCGGCGCCGAATACGGCTCCGCCGTGCTCTTCCCGCTGGCCGACGCGCTGCTGGCGCGGGGTTGCCGGGTGGACTTCGTGCTCGGCGCGGCCGGGGCCGAGCGCGTGTTCGGGGCCATGCGGGCGCGCAGGCTCGCCGAGACCACGACGCTGACGACCGAGGACGGCTCGCTGGGCGTGCGCGGCAAGGTCACCGACGCGCTGCCCGCGGTGATCGCCGACACGCGGGCGGACGTCGTCTACGCCTGCGCGCCCATGGAGACGTTGCGGGCGGTGACGGCGGTGGCGATGGAGTTCGACATCCCGGTGCAGGTGGCGGTCGAGGAGTCGATGGCCTGCGGCATCGGGGTGTGCATGACGTGCGTGCTGCCCATCATCGGGGACGACGGGGTGACCAGGATGGTCAGGGCGTGCGTGGAGGGGTCGGTGTTCCGGGGAGAGCAGGTGCGGTTCGAGGACGTGGGAACGATCCCGTTCGACGCGCTCGGCGCTCCCGGTGGCGGTGTACGACATGTCAGTTGATATGCGTACGTTCCTGGCGCACGTGGAGCTCGCGAACCCGATCACCACCGCCGCCGGCTGCGCCTCCTCCGGGCGGGAGCTGGCCCAGTTCTTCGACCTGCACCGGCTCGGCGCGCTGACCACCCGCTCGATCACCATGGCGCCCCGGGCCGGGCGGCCCACGCCGCGGATGGCCGAGACGCCCTCCGGCATGCTGAACGCCGTCGGGCTGCAGGGGCCGGGCATCGACGCGTTCCTGGAGCGCGAGCTGCCCTGGCTGGCCCAGCGGGGCATCAGGACCATCGTCTCGATCGGCGGCGGCACCGTCGCCGAATACTCCGAACTGGCCCGCAGGCTCGCCGACGCGCCCGGCGTGACCGCGCTGGAGGTCAACCTCTCCTGCCCGAACATGGAGGACCGCGGGCGCGTCTTCGCCCGCGAGGGCAGCGCCGCGGCCGAGGTCATCGCCTCCGTGCGCTCCATCATGCGCTACGACGTCCCGGTCGTGGCCAAGCTGGCCCCCGACGTCGCCGACATCGTGTCCGTGGCGCGGGCCTGCGTCGACTCCGGGGCCGACGCGCTGTCCATGATCAACAACCCCCTCGGCATGGCCATCGACACCGAGGCGCTGCGGCCCTCGCTCGCCGCCGTCACCGGCGGGCTGTCCGGGCCCGCGATCCTGCCGCTGGCCGTCCGCTGCGTGTGGCAGGTGCACGCAGCGCTCCCCGGCGTACCGCTGATCGGCATCGGCGGCGTGATGAGCGGCAGGGACGCCTTCCAGCTCGTCCTGGCGGGCGCCTGCGTGGTCGGGGTGGGCACCGCGCTGTTCCACGACCCCTACGCCTGCCTGCGGGTCGAACGGGAACTGGAGGACCTGCTGCGGGCCCGCGGCTTCCAGCGGCTGGCCGACGCCGTCGGCCTGGCCCACCGCCCGCCGGGGAGCGCGCACCGGCACCTGCTGGTCGATTCCGAGGAGAGCACCCCGTGACCACCGATTCTCCCGGCGTGCCCGTGACCACCGATTCGTCGTCTCGCGATTCCTAGGAGAACACCTCTTGACACCCGCACCCATCGCCGTCGCCCTGGATGCACCCGATCTGGAGACCGCCGCCCAGTGGGCGTCCCTGGTGACGCCGCACGTCAGCACGGTCAAGGTGGGCCTGGAGCTCTACCTGCGCTACGGGCCCGACGTGATCGCCTCCGTGCGGGGCGCCAGCGGCGTACAGGTGTTCCTGGACCTCAAGCTGCACGACATCCCGAACACGGTCTCCGGCGCCTCCCGCGCCGTCGCCCGGCTGCGGCCGGCGATCCTCACGGTGCACGCCACCGGCGGACCCGCCATGATCAGGGCCGCCGTGGAGGCGGCCGCGGACGACACCCAGATCGCCGCCGTGACCATCCTGACCTCCCTGACCGAGGCCGACCTGGGCCGCGTGGGGCTCCTCGGGCCCGCCGACGACGCGGTGCGCCGCCTGGCCGGCGTGGCGGTGGAGGCGGGGGCCACGGCCCTGGTGTGCTCGCCCCACGAGGTGTCGGCGGTGCGGGCGGAGGTGGGCAAGGGGATCACGCTCATCACGCCGGGCGTGCGGCCGGCCGGAGCCGCCACGCAGGACCAGGCGCGGGTGGCCACGCCGGAGCAGGCGCTGGCGGACGGGGCGGACCTGCTGGTCATCGGCCGTCCGATCACGGGCGCGGCCGACCCGGGCGCGGCGGCGGCCGCCATCGCCGCCTCCCTCCGCCGCCAGGTCTCATAGGCTCTCGGGCCCCCGCTCGCGGGGGCCTTCGGCCGTACGTACGGGGCCCTGACGGGCTGGTGTACGGCCGCATGCGGGATCTTGGCGGGCGTGCGCACGGCTTGACGGGCCTGCGCACGGCCGCCCGCGGGACCTTGACGGGCCTGCGCACGGCCTTGACAGGCCTGCGCACGGCCGCCGGCGGGACCTTGACGGGTCTGTCCACGGGCGTATGCGTGACCTTGACGGGCCTGCCCACCGGATCGACGGAACGTGGGCTTTACCGGCCGTGGTGAATCGCCGACCCCCGCGCTGTCACCCCCGGGCGGAAGGGGCGCGTTCGAGGGCACGCCGTCACCGGCCGGTTCCGGCTCACCAGCAAGATCATAATGCATCCTCGCAGGCCCTCGCACACCCTTCGGCATTTGGGTTTCGGCCCTGGTGTGGCGGGGTTTTCGGACATCGGTCGCCGGCGCCGAAGCGATCATCCTCGCGTTCCGCGACTCTGTCGTGCCGGAGCGCGCGAAGAGGGAAGTGGGGGCGATTTGATCAGCGCAGTGTGATTTGACGAATACACACAGTGATGAAGTGGATTTTGTGAGGGGAGAAACCGCTCTTGACGTTGCTTAGGGGGCGATGACCAGCTAGTTTCCCTTCCCGTCCGAGTACATCGACAGAAATTCGAGGTGACCCGGCGTGGCTCTTCCTCCACTGACCCCTGAGCAGCGCGCCGCAGCCCTGGAGAAGGCTGCCAAGGCCCGTAAAGAGCGTGCCGAGGTCAAGAACCGGCTCAAGCATGGCGCGGTTTCTCTGGCTGAGGTGCTCAAGGATGGGCAGACCGACGACGTCATCGGCAAGATGAAGGTCTCGGCACTGTTGGAATCGCTCCCCGGCGTGGGCAAGGTCCGCGCCAAGCAGCTCATGGAGCGGCTTGCCATCGCCGAGTCCCGCCGCGTGCGGGGCCTCGGCGCGAACCAGAGGGCTTCCCTCGAGCGCGAGTTCGGTGGCAACGAGAGCTAATCTCAGTTCCACACGAAAGCGCAGGTTCAACGGGGGGTAGGAAGTGACCGACAGGTCCTGGTCCGGCGAAGTCAGTGCCCACGAGGCAGTCGGACCAGGAGCGGAGGTGCGCTTCCCACCCTTGAGCGAAAGGCGGCTGACGGTCCTCTCAGGACCGTCGGGCGTCGGTAAGTCCACGGTGGTCGCCGAGCTCCGGCGGGCGCATCCCGAGGTGTGGCTGTCCGTCTCGGTGACCACCAGACGGCCCCGGCCCGGCGAGGTGAACGGGGTCCACTACTTCTTCGTCGACGGCGAGGAGTTCGACCGGCTGGTCAAGGCCGGCGAGCTGCTGGAGTGGGCGGAGTTCGCGGGCAATCGTTACGGCACGCCGCGGGTGCCCGTACTGGAGAAACTCGCCCAGGGTGTGCCGACCCTGCTCGAGATCGACCTCGAAGGCGCCAGGCAGGTGCGGCGCAGCATGCCGGAGGCCCTGCTGGTGTTCCTGGCCCCGCCCACGTGGGAGGAGCTGGAGAAGCGGCTGCGCGGCCGCGGCACCGAGCCGGAGGACGTCATCGCCCGCCGGCTGCGGGCCGGGCGGATCGAGATGGCCGCCGAGAAGGAATTCGACCTCACGCTGGTGAACACGAGTGTCCAACACGTGTGCCATCGGCTGATAGCCTTGATGACTGACCCTCAGGGGGTCACGACAACCACCAACCGAGAGGTCTGACAATCGTGGCAGGTAGCACCCCGGCCGCGGAGGGCATCACCAACCCGCCGATCGACGCGCTGCTCGACATCGTCGACAGCAAATACTCCCTGGTGATCATGGGCGCCAAGCGCGCTCGCCAGATCAACGCCTACTACTCCCAGCTCGGCGAGGGCCTGCTGGAATACGTCGGGCCCCTGGTCGAGACGCACGCCCAGGAGAAGCCGCTGTCCATCGCGCTGCGCGAGGTCTCCGAGGGCCTGCTCAACGCCGAGCCCATCGAAGGCGCGGTCTGACCCCTTCGATGAAGGTCGTCCTGGGCGTCAGCGGTGGCATCGCCGCATACAAGGCCTGTGAGTTGCTGCGGCTGTTCACCGAGTCCGGGCACGACGTGCGGGTCGTGCCGACCCGCGAGGCACTGAAGTTCGTGGGCGAGCCCACCTGGGCCGCCCTGTCGGGGCATCCCGTGTCGGCCGAGGTGTGGGAGGACGTTCACGAGGTGCCCCACGTGCGCATCGGCAAGGCGGCCGATCTCGTCGTGGTGGCGCCCGCGACCGCCGACGTGCTGGCCAGGGCCGCGCACGGGCTGGCGGGCGACCTGCTCACCAACACGCTGCTGACCGCCCGATGTCCGGTCGTGTTCGCGCCGGCCATGCACACCGAGATGTGGCAGCACCCGGCCACCCGCGCCAACGTCGCGACGCTGCGCTCGCGCGGATCCGTCGTGATCGACCCGGCCGTGGGGCGGCTCACCGGCGCCGACACCGGCCCCGGGCGCCTGCCCGACCCCGCCGAGATCTTCGAGGTCTGTCTGCGGGTGCTGCGCGGGCGGCCGCGCGACCTGGCCGGGCGGAAGGTCGTGGTGTCCGCGGGCGGCACCCGCGAGGCGATCGACCCGGTCCGCTACATCGGCAACCGTTCGACCGGGTTGCAGGGCTATGCCCTGGCCCGCACCGCCGTCGCCAGGGGCGCCGAGGTGACCCTGGTCGCCGCGAACGTCGCGTTGCCCGACCCCGCCGGGGCGCGGGTCGTGCGGGTGGAGTCGACGGCGGAGTTGCGTGCGGCCGTGTTGGAGGCCGCCGGGAGCGCCGACGTGGTGGTGATGGCCGCGGCCGTGGCGGACTTCCGGCCGGCGACGCGGCGCGACGAGAAGATCAAGAAGACGGACGGGGAGCCGGACCCCATCTATGTCACGAAAAATCCGGACATCCTCGCGGAGCTCGGCGAACGCCGCCGCCAGGCCGCGGCTGTGGCGGGGCACTCGGTCGTCGGCTCGGGTGATGGGGCCTCTCGTGGGGCCGGGCCGGGCTCCGGGGCGGAGCTCGGGCCGGGTGACGGGGCTCTGACGGGCGGGATTCCGGGCGACGGGGTTCTGGCGGGCGAGGTTCCAGGCAGCGGAGGCGTTGGGGGCCGGGTGGGGCCGCGGGTGATCGTCGGGTTCGCGGCCGAGACGCACGACGTGCTCGCCAACGGGCGGGCCAAGCTGGAGCGCAAGGGCTGCGACCTGCTGGTCGTCAACAAGGTGGGGGAGGGGCTGGCCTTCGGCACCCCCGACAACGCCGCCACCGTGCTCGTGGCGGGGGGCGATCCGGTCGAGGTGCCGCTCGGGCCCAAGGAGGATCTGGCCGACACCGTGTGGGATCTCGTCGCCGCGCGCCTGTCCTGACGCCTCTGTGTGAGGGCCCGTACGGCTCTCCGTGGTCAAGATCGTACGAATCGCCGCACAACGTACAAATTGTGCAAGACCAATTACTCGATCACATATTGCGACACCCCCCGGCGCCTGCGGATACTTAACGCCGAGGGGGGATGGAATGCCCGTGGGTTCCGCTGTCAGGGATCGTTGCAGGACGTTGCTCGGCGACCAAGGTGAGATCCACTACGTCTTTCCCGCCTTGTCCGCGGGATCGGTGGGGACGGGGAACTTCCTCATCGTCGTCACCGGCTCGGCCATCTCCGTGCTGGCCACCAGGACCCTCAGGAGCGATCGGCCGGTTTCGGTGTTCGCCGAGTTCCCGAGGCACACCAGGCTCGGCCCCATCCTGCCCGGGCCGGTCATCGAGCTGGGCTTGATGACGTACGAGTTCGATGAGGAGTACGTCGCGGTGGTCGCGGCCGCCGACGCGGAGATCTTCGCGCCGGAGACCCTGCCACCCGACCCGTTGCCCGACCTGTGATGGGAGCCGACGCGCTGTGCGGTTTCGCGACTCGGCACCGGGTGGGGCTAGACTTCGGCGAAGCCCAGGCATGCCCAGACGTGCCGGGCCCCAGATTCGTCAGCAGCCGCTGCATGAGGAGCCACTGAGTTGTCACGTCGCCTGTTCACCTCCGAGTCGGTCACAGAGGGCCACCCGGACAAGATCGCCGACCAGATCAGTGACGCGATTCTCGACGCCATGCTCAAGGACGACCCGAGGAGCCGGGTCGCCGTCGAGACGATGATCACTACCGGCCAGGTTCACGTCGCAGGCGAGGTCACGACCGAGACCTACGTCGACATCCCCGGCGTCATCCGGGAGAAGATCCTGGAGATCGGCTACGACGCCTCGCACAAGGGCTTCGACGGCGCCTCCTGCGGCGTGTCGGTGTCCATCGGCGCGCAGTCGCCCGACATCGCCCAGGGCGTCGACGACGCCTACGAGCACCGGGTCGACGGCGACGTCGACGAGCTCGACCGGCAGGGCGCCGGAGACCAGGGCCTCATGTTCGGCTTCGCCTGCCGCGAGACCCCCGAGCTGATGCCGCTGCCGATCACGCTGGCCCACCGGCTGGCGCAGCGCCTGTCCGAGGTGCGTAAGAGCGGCACGGTGCCCTACCTGCGCCCCGACGGCAAGACCCAGGTCACCATCGAATACGACGGCGACACGCCGATCCGCCTCGACACCGTGGTCGTCTCCACGCAGCACGCGGCCGAGATCGACCTCAAGGAGATGCTGGCGCCCGACATCAAGGAGCACGTGGTCGACCCCGTGCTCGCGGGCCTCGACATCGCGACCGACGGCTACCGCCTGCTGGTCAACCCGACCGGGCGTTTCGAGATCGGCGGTCCGATGGGCGACGCCGGGCTCACCGGCCGCAAGATCATCATCGACACCTACGGCGGCATGGCCCGCCACGGTGGCGGCGCCTTCTCCGGCAAGGACCCTTCCAAGGTCGACCGCTCGGCCGCCTACGCCATGCGCTGGGTCGCCAAGAACGTCGTGGCCGCCGGGCTCGCCGACCGGTGCGAGGTGCAGGTGGCCTATGCGATCGGCAAGGCTCAGCCGGTGGGGCTGTTCGTGGAGTGCTTCGGTACGGAGAAGCTGCCGGTGGAGCAGATCCAGAGCGCCGTGCTCCAGGTGTTCGACCTGCGGCCCGCCGCCATCATCCGCGACCTCGACCTGCTGCGCCCGATCTACTCGGAGACCGCCGCCTACGGTCACTTCGGCCGCGAGGGCTTCTCCTGGGAGTCCACCGACCGCGCCGAGTCCCTGCGTACGGCCGCCGGCCTGTAGCCGATTCCCTGCGCACGGCCGCCGGCCTTAGGGTGCCGTTGCGGTGCGGGCAGGCCGGTGGCGGTGCGGGCAGGCGGGTCGCGGTCCTGCCCGGCAACCGGCGGCCCCTGGCATGGCCGCTGATGACGACACCGGCCCGCTGGTGACGCCCGCCGTCTGGTGGGTGCCGTCCGGCGGGCCGTCGCCTGCTGCCATCCGGGTTGCCTGCCGCCATCGGGGCGGTGCCGGTGGCGCGAGCGCTCGCCGGAGCCTCGACGCCGCGTGCCCGGCGACCTCCGCTCCGGCTCGCCGGTCGCGTCCGGCCGCGCGTGCTCAGGGTGCCTGCTCCTCCGATCGGGCTGACGTCGAGCCGCCTGATGCCTGTGGGCGGGGCGGACGTCGAGTTGCCTGGTGCCTGTGTGGGCGGGGCCGGGCGGACGTTGATTCGCCTGGGGCCGGGCGGGCGTTGAGCGATCTGACGCCTGGGGCCGGGCGGGGCGGACGTCAATTGCCTGGTGCCTGTGGTCCGGGGGCGGGTGGACGTTGGCTTGCCTGGGGGCCGGGCGGGTGTTCGGCGTGCTTGCCTGGCGGGACACGCTGCGGAGATCGTCGTTTGCGCCGGGTGAGAGGTGGGCCTTTCCGGGCGGCGGGTTCTGGTAGACGTTATGCGTGACCGACTCCGACGACGCGCTGCTGCCGCTCGACGCCGTGCGGCCCCCAGCGTCGTCGAAGGACACCAAGGGCGCCCCCGTGCCCGCCCCAGAGCGGCCGGTGGCCAGGGTCGCGGTGGACAACCCGCTGCCACACCTCGACCGCCCCTTCGACTACCTGGTGCCCGCCTCGATGCACGAGACGGCCGAGCCAGGGGTGCGCGTACGTGTGCGGTTCGCGGGCAAGCTGACCGACGGGTTCCTGCTGGAGCGGGTCGGCGAGAGCGAGCACGAGGGCAGGCTGATGCCGCTCGAACGGGTGGTGTCCGCGGAACGGGTGCTCACGCCGGAGATCGCGGGGCTGGCCAGGGCGGTCGCCGACCGGTACGCGGGCACGCTGGCCGACGTTCTGCGCCTGGCCGTCCCGCCCCGGCACGCCAAGGCCGAGTCGGAGCCCTCCGAAGCCGCCGAACCGCAGCCCCCCGTGCCGGTGCCGGGGGAGTCGGCCTGGGAGGCGTACCCGACCGGGCCCTCGTTCCTGGACGCCCTGCGGAGTGGCCGCGCGCCCCGCGCCGTGTGGTCGGCCCTGCCCGGCGCCGGGGGATGGGCGCGGGCGATGGCCGAGGCCGTACGGGCGACGCTGGACGGCGGCAGGGGCGCGCTCGTCGTGGTCCCGGACGGCAAGGACGTGGCGCTGGCCGACGGCGAGTTCGAGCGGGTGCTCGGCCCCGGCGGCCACGTGGCGCTCACCGCGGACCTCGGCCCCGCCGAGCGCTACCGGCGCTGGCTGAAGGTGCTCAGAGGCCAGGTACGCGCCGTCGTCGGCACCAGGGCCGCCATGTTCGCCCCCGTAGCGGACCTCGGCCTGGTGGCCGTCTGGGACGACGGTGACGACCTGCACGCCGAGCGCCTGGCCCCCTACCCGCACGCCCGCGAGGTGCTGGGCCTGCGGGCCCTTCGGACCGGTGCCGCCATGCTGATCGGCGGCTACGCGCGCACCGCCGAGGCCACCCAGCTCGTCGCCGGCCGCTGGGCCAGGCCGATCGTGGCCGCCCGTACGACGATCAGGAGCCTGGCCCCCCGGGTCCGCCCCGCGGGCGAGGACGCGGAGCTGGCCAAGGACCAGGCGGCCCGCCAGGCCCGGCTGCCCAGCATCGCCTGGCGGGCACTGCGCCACGGCCTGGAGAGCGGGCCCGTGCTGGTGCAGGTGCCCAGGCGCGGCTACCTGCCCGCGCTGGCCTGCCGGCACTGCCGCGCCCCCGCCCGCTGCGTTCTGCCCCCGACCCGCACGGCCACGCTCGCGCTGGACACGGAGCAGGAGGACTCGCCGGGCGGGCACAGGGCCTCCTGCCACGGCCCGCTCGCCCTGCGGAGCGGCCACGCGGCCCCCTACTGCCGCTGGTGCGGCCGGGTGGACGCCGCCTGGCGCTGCCCGTCCTGCGGTAGTCCCCGGCTGCGCGCGGTCGTCACCGGTGCCAGGCGCACGGCGGAGGAGCTCGGCCGGGCCTTCCCCTCGGTGCCGGTGCGCACGTCGGGCCGTGATGGCGTGCTGGCCGTCGTACCGGCCGCCCGCGCGCTCGTGGTGGCCACCCCGGGCGCCGAACCCGTGGCCGAGGGCGGCTACGCGGCGGCCGTGCTGCTGGACGCGTGGGCGCTGCTCGGCCGGGCCGACCTGCGGGCCGCGGAGGAGGCCGTGCGCCGCTGGATGAACGCCGCCGCCCTGCTCCGCCCCGCCGCCGAGCTGGTGGTGCTCGCCGACGCCGGGCTGCCCTCCGTACAGGCCCTGCTGCGCTGGGATCCCGTCACGCACGCCGAGCGTGAGCTGGGCGACCGCGCCGAGCTGGGGTTCCCTCCCGCGGTGCGGATGGCGACGCTGACGGGGGTGGCGAGCGCGGTCAGGCAGATGCTCGACGAGCTGCGCCTCCCGCCCGAGGCCCAGGTGCTCGGCCCCGTGCCGGTGGACGAGTCCGGCCAGGAACGCGCCATGATCCGGGTACGCCGCGGCGCCGGCGCGGCCCTGTCCGCCGCGCTGAAAGGGGCCAGTGGGGTACGCGCGGCGCGTAAGACGCCAGATGTCGTGAGGGTGAGTGTCGACCCGCTCGACCTGATTTAGACCGTTTCCCCGATTCGCTCATCTGGAGACCAGCCGTTAGCGTGCCCCTGTGTCGATCGAATGGGTGAACCAGGCCATCGACGACCTGCGCGCCTGGGGGCGCGCGCGGGAAGTCGAAGTGGACGCGGACGAGGTCCGCCTGCTCTGCGACTACGCCAGCGACTACCTCAACGTCAACGAACTTGGTGACTTCGCTCCCGAGACCTTCGACGAGCTGTTGCTGTCCATCTACCCGCGCAAGGTCATCGCGCCCCCGGAGAGCGCGCCGGAGACCGTCGCCGCCGCCCGTACGCTGGTCGACTACCTCAGCCAGGCAGGCGCCGTGAGCGAGACGGCGGCGTCGTCGATGCGTGACAGGCTCGACGACATCGCCCCGCGCATGGGGGCGGCCCTCGCCGACCCGGCGAACTTCGGCATGGCCAAGAGCCTGTTCAGCTCCATCGGGCCCGAGTCGCTTGAGCAGTCGGTCGCCATCCCCTCCGGTGAGGTGCCCGACCTGGGCGAGGCGCCCTGCGACTGCCCCGGGTGCACGCCGCTGCCCGCCGTGCGGCTGCCCTCGGAGGAGGAGCTGGTCGCCGCGCTGGCGGGCGTGCCGAGGCTGGCCGAGCGCCCGCCGCCGCCCGGCTCCGCCGCGCCGCTGCGGGTGTGGGCGGCGGACGTCGCCCACCTGCTCGACCCCGGCGCGGGCGGCGACGTCACCGGGGCGGCCGAGCTCGACGAGGGGCTCTACGACCTGTTCGACATGCTCTACCGGCTGCAGGTGGGGGTGCCGGTCGGCGTCATCGGCGACTACCTCCTGGAGCTCGCCGACGAGGGCGAGATCGACCTGGCCACGGTGCTCGACCGGCTGGCCTGGCACGGCATGATCAAGCTCACCGGCGACACCGCGGAGCTCACGCCGCTGGCCGTCTGGGGGCTGCGCGAGCACTACCTCTCGCTCGGGCTCGACGCCCCGCAGGCCCCTGACCTGGCCGAGGCCGACGCGCTCGGCCTCATCCAGGGGCTGCTCGAAGGCGTGCCGACCGAGCTCGCCGAGCGCGACATCAGCAGCTGGCTGGCCGGCCGGGCACCCGGCGAGGCCGCGGCCGAGCTGCTGACCGCCGCCTCGGGCGCGCCCGCCGTGGCCCGCGGCATCGCGATCACCATCGTCGACCGGCTGGACCTCCAGGCGGAGCCGCAGGTGCGCGACCACCTCGACGACCAGGAGCTGCGGCCGCACGTCATCCACTGGCTGACCGCCAGGGGGTTGCCCGCGCCGCCGCTCACCCACGAGGAGGCGCTCTGGGTCAGCGTCGACATGCTCGCCCTGGCGATGCCCGCGGCCGAGGAGGACCCCGAGATCTTCGCCGAGAACATGGCCGCCTCCGGCCCGCCCGCCCACATGATCGAGGAGATGTGGCGGGTCGACCATCCCGACGTGGTCGAGGTTCTCGAACTGCTCGGACGTTCCATACCGGACGGCACGGTGGCCAAGGCGGCACGCAAGGCCGCGTTCAAAGCCCGCTCCCGTGCCATCCGTTGAGTACGCCGATGTGACCTGTGTGCAGTAAGTTTCGTGGGTGGCCAACAACGTCTTCGACCTCGCCGAGCTGCGCAAGCTGATCGATGAGCAGGCCGCCGTGCCCGTACGGCCTCTTGAGGAGACCGCCTTGGAGCACGAGGCGCTGACCTTCCCGCCGGTGCTGCTCGCGCCAGACGCGGAGCTGGCCGCCGCGGTGCCCGCGGTCCCCCTCGTGGCCGACGCCATCCGGCTCACCACCTGGACGGGCACCCGCGAGGTCGCCCCCGGCGGTCACCTGAGCGCCGCCGACGCCGCGGCCGCCGCCGCCGAGCTGGGCCTGCCCGCCGCCCGGCTGCGGCTGCTCTGGATCGTCGCCGTCAACACCGGGCTGCTGCAGATCCTCGGCGGGCGCGCCTCCAGGGGGCCGCTGTCGATGCAGCTCACCGTCGAGGCCACGCTGGAGTTCTGGGACGGCGTGGTCATGGACGTGCTCGACCGCGCCGACGAGGGCCTCACCGGCTCCGCCGTGGTCGACGGGCACCTGGCCGAGATGCTCGCCACGATCTACTCCGTGCGTTCCGGCGTCGCCACCGTCAACCTCGCCCGCGGCATCCTCCAGTCCCACGAGGTCGCCTGCGCCCCCGGCCAGACCGAGATGCGCAAACTGGCCGCCGCGCTGCCCGCCGAGCTGCTCGAAGCGCTGTCGCTGCTGACCTACTGCGGCCTGGTCGAGCAGACCGCCGCCGGCCGTACGGTGCTGACCCCGCTCGGGGTCTGGGCCGTCCGGCGCGACCTGCTGCGCGAGGGGCACGACGCGCCGACCACGGCCGAGGTGGAGGTGTTCGCCGACCTGTCGGCGGCCGAGCTGGTCGAGCAGCTGGTCAAGGGCGTGGCCACGCAGAGCGCCGTGGCCGGCTGGCTGGAGCGCCGTTCCCCCGAGTCGGCCGCCCGCGACCTGATCGAGATCGCCGCGTCCGGCACCGCGGGCCAGCGCGGCACGGTCGGGGCCATCCTGGAGGAGCTCGGCCCGGAGGCCGAGGCCCCCGTCAGGCAGGCGCTCGACGACCCGCTGATGCGCCGCTACGCCGCCTCCTGGCTGCACATCCGCGACCTCGACGCGCCGCCGCTCAGCCCCGAGGACCACACCTGGATCGCCGTCGACTCCCTGGCGGCCCTGCTGCACCTGTCCGGCTCCGCGGCGGGCCGGCTCGACCCGCCGGAGCCGGGAGAAGACCTGATCAAGCTGGTCGACGAGATGTCCGCGGTCGGGCATCCCGACACGATCGCGGTGCTCGACATGCTCGCCACCGCCCACGACGACCAGGCCGTGGTCAAGGCGGCGCGCAAGGCCGCGATGAAGGCCCGCACCCTGGAACACACTAAACTGGCCTGATCGACGCTCGAGAAAACGGAGTGACCCCTTGGCGATCCAGGCGATCCGGCTGTTCGGAGATCCGGTGCTGCGCACCCCGGCAGCCCCGGTGGTCGATTTCGACAAGGAGCTCCGCAAGCTGGTCAAAGACCTCACCGACACGATGATGGACGCGCCGGGCGCGGGCCTGGCGGCCCCGCAGATCGGCGTCGGGCTGCGGGTGTTCACCTACTACGTGGACGAGCAGCTCGGCCACCTGATCAACCCCGACCTCGACCTGTCGCCGGAGCTCGACGAGGAGGGCGAGGAGGGCTGCCTGTCCTTCCCCGGGCTGTCGTTCCCGACGCCGCGGGCCGTCCGCGCCGTGGCCAAGGGCTTCGACATGCATGGCGAGCCGATCGTGCTGGAGGGCACCGACCTGATGGCCCGCTGCTTCCAGCACGAGACCGACCACCTCGACGGCGTCCTGTTCATCGACCGGATGGACCCCAAGCAGCGCAAGCTGGCCATGAAGGCCGTGCGTGAGGCCGAGTGGAGCGGGCTGGCCGCTCCCGTGGTCAAGGTCTCGCCCCACGTCACCGGCGGAAAGGCGCTCTGAGAGCATGCGTCTGGTGTTCGCGGGCACCCCGGAGACGGCGTTGCCGTCGCTGCGCACGCTGATCGACTCGCCGCGGCACGACGTGGTGGCGGTCGTCACCCGTCCCGACGCGCAGTCGGGCCGCGGGCGCAAGGTCCATCCGTCGCCGGTGGCCGAGCTCGCGGAGGAGGCGGGCATCGAGATCCTCCGGCCGGAGAAGGCCGGCGCCCCGGAGTTCCTCGACCGGCTGCGCGCCCTGGAGGTCGACTGCTGCCCGGTGGTCGCCTACGGCGCCCTGCTGCCGCAGTCGGCGCTGGACGTACCCCGGCACGGGTGGATCAATCTGCACTTCTCGATCCTGCCCGCCTGGCGCGGGGCCGCTCCCGTCCAGCACGCGATCCTGCACGGCGACGAGATCACCGGGGCCAGCACGTTCCAGATCGTCAAGGAGCTCGACGCGGGGCCCGTCTACGGCGTGGTCACCGAGGAGATCCGCCCCTCCGACACCAGCGGGGCGCTGCTGGAGCGGCTGGCCGTTTCAGGAGCGGGGCTGCTGGCCGCCACCCTCGACGGCGTCGCGGACGGCACCCTGGAGGCCCGGCCGCAACCGGCCGACGGGGTGAGCCTCGCCCCCAAGATCTCCGTCGCCGACGCCCAGGTCGACTGGGCCAAGCCCGCCATGCACGTCGACCGGCTGATCCGGGCCTGCACCCCCAACCCGGGGGCGTGGAGCGAGTTCCGCGGGCAGCGGCTGAAGCTGGGGCCGGTGCGCGTGGTGACCGACGCCGAGGAGCGGCTGGCGCCCGGGGAGATCGCCGCCACGAAGGCGAGGGTGCTGGTCGGCACGGCGACCGACGTTGTGCAGCTGAGCGAGGTGCAGCCGCAGGGCAAGCGGGTGATGGGCGCCGAGGAGTGGGCCCGTGGCGTGCGCCCGGAAAGCAAGGAAAGCTTCGGTGGCTGACCGCGCCGGCCCCCGGGCGGGGGCGACGCGCGACGTGAAGGAGCCACCGGGCCGGACGCCCGGCACCCGAGCCATGAGGAAAGTCTGAGGGATGAAGACCAGGGGGGGTCCCGGGGCCGGCGGCAGGAGCGGCGCCGGTCGGCCGCGCAGACCGGTGCGCGATCAGGCACGTAACGCGGCCTTCGACGTGATGCGCGCCGTGGACGAGCGGGACGCGTACGCCAACCTGCTGCTGCCGCGCCTGCTGCGCGAGCGGGGCATCAAGGGTCGTGACGCGGCGCTGGCCACCGAGCTCGCGTACGGGACGTTGCGCGGGCTCGGCACCTACGACGCCGTGATCGAGATGTGCAGCGACCGCGCGCCCGACCCCGACGTGCGCGACGCGCTGCGGCTCGGCGCCCACCAGCTGCTGCGCATGCGCGTGCCGCCGCACGCCGCCGTCGGCACCACCGTCGATCTGGTACGCCTGCGCGTCGGCCCGGGCGCCGCCAAGTTCGCCAACGCGGTGCTGCGCAAGATCGGCTCCAGGACGCTCGACGAATGGCTGCCCATCGTCGCGCCCGACCCGGCCGACGACCCGGTCGGCCACCTCTCCATCGCTCACGGGCATCCCCGGTGGATCGTCTCGGCCTTCCAGGACGCCCTCGGCGGGCCGGACGAGCTCGCCGACCTGCTCGCCGCCGACAACGCCCGGCCGCTGGTGACGCTGGTGGCGCGGCCCGGGCGCAGCTCGGTGGCGGAGCTGGAGGAGGCGGGCGCCGACCCAGGCCGCTACTCCCCGTACGCCGCCTACCTGCGCGAGGGGGACCCCGGGCAGATCGCGGCCGTGGCCGAGACCCGGGCGGCGGTGCAGGACGAGGCCAGCCAGCTCGTCGCTCTCGCCCTGACCCGGGTGCCCGTCGAGGGGGACGGGGAGGAGCGGTGGCTGGACATGTGCGCCGGGCCAGGCGGCAAGGCCGGCCTGCTGGACGCCATCGCCACCTACGGCGACTCGGCTGGACCGGCGGGTGAGGCTCGGCGGCCCGCCGGCGTGGCGGCCTCCGCGCGTCGGGCGCGGTTGGTGGCCGCTGATGTGCAGGACCACCGGGCGCGGCTGGTGTGGCAGACGACCAGGGACGCGGTGGTGGTCACTGCCGACGGCACCGTGCCCGCCTGGCGGGAGGGCGTGTTCGACCGGGTCATGCTCGACGCCCCCTGCACCGGGCTCGGCGCGTTGCGGCGGCGGCCTGAGGCGCGGTGGCGGCGCGATCCGGCCGGGATCGCCGACCTGGGCAAGCTGCAGCGGCGGCTGCTCGGCACCGCGCTGGACGCCGTGCGGCCGGGCGGCGTCGTGGCCTACGTCACCTGCTCGCCGCATCTGGCCGAGACCCGCGTCGTGGTCGAGGACGTCGTCCGGCGCAGGGACGACGTCGAGCAGCTCGACGCCCGCGCCTTCCTGCCGGAGGTCGATGGCCTGGGTGTCGGCCCGCACGCTCAGTTCTGGCCGCACCGGCACGGCACCGACGCCATGTTCCTGGCCCTGCTCCGCAAGCGCCGCTGACCGCGCCTCGCCCCGCGTCGGCAGCGCGGGTCCTTCGGGCTGCCGACCGGGCGCTGCACAGGTCGGGCGGCGTGCGGGTTGGGCCATGTGTAGGGCGGGCGGCGTGCAGGGCGGGTCGCGCGTAGGGCGGGCGGCGTGCAGGTTGGGCCGTGTGCAGGGCGGGCGGTGTGCGGGTTGGGCCGTGTGCAGGGCGGGCGGCGGGCAGGGCCGGGGCACGTGGGGGCCGGGGGCGCGGGGACGATGTTCTTCGCCGTCCTGGGTGGTCGGTGGGCGTTCGGTGGGCTCGGGGGGATGTGTCGGGCGAGGTGGGCGCGCGCTGTTCACTAGACTGGCCGCATCATGGCCGTACAGATCTCGCCCAGCATTCTCGCCGCCGACTTCGCCAGGCTCGCCGACGAGGCCGCCGCCGTGCCGAACGCCGACTGGCTGCACGTCGACGTCATGGACTACCACTTCGTGCCCAACCTCACCCTCGGGTTGCCGGTGGTCGAGGCGTTGCGCAAGGCGACCGCTACGCCGCTCGACTGCCACCTCATGATCGCGGAGCCTGATCGCTGGGCGCCGTCCTACGCGGAGGCGGGGGCGGGCAGCGTGACCATCCACGCGGAGGCGTCCAAGGCTCCCGTCAGGACGTTGCGCGAGATCCGCTCGCTCGGCGCCAGGGCGGGCCTCGCGCTCAACCCGGCCACCGCCGTCGAGCCGTACGAAGACCTGCTGAGCGAGGTCGACATGCTGCTGCTGATGACCGTGGAGCCGGGGTTCGGTGGGCAGAAGTTCCTCGACATGGTGCTGCCCAAGGTGCGGCGGGCGCGGGCGCTCATCGAGCGGCACGGCGGCCGGATCTGGTTGCAGGTGGACGGCGGGGTGGACGCCGAGACCATCGGGCGCTGCGCCGAGGCGGGCGCCGACGTGTTCGTGGCGGGCAGCGCCGTCTACGGCGCCTCCGACCCGGTGGCCGCCATCGACAACCTGCGGGCCGCCGCCATCCGGCAAAGTGCTTGAACCTCCTGTTACCTGGGTAAACATTCGCTTATGACCGACCATGGGATCTTCGGGCCCCGCTCGGTGACGTGGCGGGTGATGGGCGAGCCGATCCAGCTCGTGGGCGGGTTCCGCGCGCTGTTGATGCAGGGCCTGCATCCCCGGGCGATGCGCGGGGTGCTGCAGAACTCCGCGTTCATGGATCCCAGCGAGGCGTGGTCCCGGTTCGTACGGACCAGCGAGTTCGTAGGCGTGCGCACCTACGGCACCTGCGCCGAGGTCGAACAGGCCGGCCGCCGGGTGCGTAAGATCCACGCCACGCTGACCGCGTACGATCCCGACACCGGCGTCACCTTCCGCCTCGACGACCCCGCGGCCCTGCGCTGGGTGCACGTCGGCGAGGTGGACTCCTACCTGACGGTCGCCCGGCGGGCGGGGGTGCGGTTGTCGGACGACGAGGCGGACAGGTTCGTGGCGGAGTGGCGGCGGGCGGCCGAGGTGGTGGGGCTGGAGCCGCAGGACGTTCCCGGCTCGGTGGCCGAACTGCGCGACTACATCCACGCCGAACGCCCAGGTCTGCGCTTCGTCCCCGAGGCGGCCCATCCGCTGCGCCTGTCGGTCAACGCCCCGCTGCCGCGCATGCTGACGCCGCTCAAGCCCGCGCTGCCGGCGCTGACGCTGCTCGCGTTCGCCACGCTGCCGCGCTGGGCGCGCCGGCTCTACGGGCTGCCCGCCACGCCGGTCGGCGACCTGTGGGCGACCGCGACGCTACGTACCCTGCACACCGGGATCGGGCTGGTCCCGGCCAACGTCCGGTACGCCCCGGCGGCCCGTCGCGCCCGCCGCCTGATGGCCGCTTAAAGCGAGCGCTTGGTTGTTAGGGGTGGGGCGGTCGCCCATAGGGTGCCGCGGCATGGCAAACTGGTAGTGAAAGAAGAGCTAGCGTGCTCCGGGGTCGGTGAAATTCCGAACCGGCGGTGACAGTCCGCGACCCGGCCGATGCCATCGGCCGGTTGACCCGGTGAAATTCCGGGACCGACGGTTAAAGTCCGGATGGGAGGTAGCGCGCGAGGTGTCCGGTGTCCCAGCCGGACGCCTGCCGTGGTGCTCATGCGCATCATGGATCCCCCGGGGCCCGCCGTGGCTTGAAAGCTACTGGCAGGTAGGAGACCCGGGGTGGAGATACCCGCGCGAGACGCCGCGCACATGGCCCGTGCCGTCGAGCTGGCCGGGCGCGGACACGGCAGCACCAGCCCCAACCCCGTGGTGGGCTGCGTCGTGCTCGACGCCGCGGGATCGGTCGTGGGCGAGGGGTTCCACGCGTACGCGGGCGGGCCGCACGCCGAGATCGTCGCGCTGGCCGAGGCGGGGGAGCGGGCCCGGGGCGGCACCGCCTACGTGACACTTGAGCCCTGCGACCACACCGGCAGGACGGGGCCGTGCAGCCGGGCGCTGCTGGACGCGGGGATCGCACGCGTGGTCATCGCGGTGGCGGACCCCACCCCGAAGGCCGCCGGCGGGGTGGCGCGGTTGCGTGCGCACGGGGTGGAAGTGATCTCGGGGGTGCTGGCCGGCGCGGCGGAGCGGGTCAACGAGGAGTGGCTCACCTACGCGCGGCTCGGGCGCTCACATGTGACGTGGAAGTTCGCCGCCACGCTGGACGGCCGGTCGGCCGCCGCCGACGGCACCAGCCAGTGGATCACCTCGGCCGAGTCCCGGGCCGACGTGCACCGGATGCGGGCCGCGGCGGACGCGATCGTGGCGGGCATCGGCACGGTGCTCGCCGACGACCCCCGCCTCACCGCCCGCCCCACCCCGAATCCACCCGCCGACGCCCGCACCGCGCCCGCTGACGCCGGCAACGCACCGGCGGGCGCCTCCACCGCGCCGCCCCCTGACCCCCGCACCACATTCACCGGCGCCTCCACCGCAGGAACCGACGCCGGCGCGTCGATCAGCGATCTCTCCACCCCGCTCGGCGACACCCCCGCGCGGTCCGTCGAGGGTCCGGGTCGTGGCCGCTCGGGGTCGGCGGCGGAGGGCGGGCGGGAGAGGGCGGGCCGGGGTGGGCGGGTGCCGTTGCGGGTCGTGGTCGACACCGAGGGCCGGACGCCGCAGTCCGCCAGGGTGCTCGACGACCAGGCGCCCACCCTCGTCGCCGTCGCCGACGACGCCGCGACCGAGCTCAAGGCCGACCTCCTCCGCCTGCCCCGGCACGCCGCCGGCCTCGATCTGCACGCCCTGCTGCGGGAGCTGGCGGCGCGCGACGTGGTGAGCGTGTTCGTGGAGGGCGGGCCGACGCTGGCCGGCGCGTTCGTCGCGCAGGGGCTGGTGGACCGCGTGGTCGCGTACCTGGCACCGGCGCTGCTCGGCTCCGGGCGGGCCGCGCTCGGCCCGGCCGGGGTGAGCACGATCGGCGAGCTCCACCGACTGACTTTTGACGAAATTTCCCCCATCGGGCCGGATGTACGGCTAATTGCCCGGCCCACCAACCAGGCAGGGAGCAGTGATGTTCACCGGAATCATTGAGGAAAAAGGCGAAGTGGTGGCCATCGACCAGGCGGGCGGCGGAGCCCTGCTGTCGGTGCGCGGCCCGGTCGTCACCTCCGACGCCAAGCACGGCGACTCGATCGCCGTCAACGGCGTGTGCCTCACGGTCGTGGAGGTCAAGGACGACGTCTTCACCGTGGACGTGATCAGGGAGTCGCTCGACCGCAGCTCCCTGGGCGGGCTCGACCAGGGGTCGTCGGTGAACCTGGAGCGGGCCGTACGCGCCGACCAGCGCCTCGGCGGCCACATCGTGCAGGGCCACGTCGACGGCACCGCCGTACTGCTGTCGAGAGACCCCGGCGAAAACTGGGACGACCTGCGTTTCACGCTCCCCGGACCGATCAGCCCGTACGTCGCGGAGAAGGGCTCGATCGCCATCGACGGAATCAGCTTGACGGTCACCACGGTTGACGACGACAGCTTCGGTGTGAGTCTCATCCCGACCACGCTGAAGCTGACCACGATGGGCGAGCGCCAGGTCGGCGACGTCGTGAACATCGAGGTCGACGTGATAGCGAAATACGTGGAGAGGCTGGTGGTCAGGCAGTGAACTGGGCCAACGCCGGATTCGACATATTCGGCACGCATGTGTTGTGGACCGACCTCGTGGGCAACATCGCCGCCCTGTCGACGGTCCTGCTGGCCATCCGCAAGTCGATGTGGACGTGGCCGGTGCAGTTCACCGGCTCGGTGCTGTTGTTCGTGGCCTCCATCAACGCGCACATCACCGGAAACGCGCTCAAGCAGGCCATGTTCGCGATCCTGGCGGTCTACGGCTGGTGGGCGTGGCGGCGGGGCACGCATGACGGCAGGCAACTGGCCGTCCGCCCGGCCCACGGGTGGGAGCGGGCCACGCTGATCGGCGGCGTCGTGGTGGGCACGGCCGTGGTCGGATGGTTGTTCTTCGTCACCGGCCTGTCGTGGGGTGCCGAGGTGCCGCTGCCGGAGGGCGCGTTCCTGGTGGCCGCGGACGCCTACATCTTCGTCGGCAGCGCGATGGCCACCTGGGCGCAGGGCAGGGCCCTGGTGGACTTCTGGATCGTGTGGGTCGCGGTGGACCTGGTCGGGGTGCCGCTGGCGTTCCGTTCGGGTCTGGTGGTCTCCGGGGCCGTCTACGGGCTGTTCTTCGTGCTGGTCCTCATCGGGTTCGTCAAGTGGCTGCGCGAATACCGCTCCACGCCGCTGTCCGTGGCGGTGGCGTCATGACCGGCATCGTGCTCGACCCGATCGAGCGGGCCATCGAGGACATCCGCGCCGGCAAGCCCGTCGTGGTCGTCGACGACGAGAACCGGGAGAACGAGGGCGACCTCATCTTCGCCGCCGCGAAGGCCACGCCCGAGCTGTGCACGTTCACGATCAGGCACACCAGCGGCATGATCTGCGTGGCCATGGACGGCAAGGAGCTCGACCGGCTCGGCCTGCCGCTCATGGTCTTCCACAACAAGGAACGCATGCGCACGGCGTACACGATCACCGTGGACGCCCGGGACGGCGTCTCCACCGGCATCTCCGCCGCCGACCGGGCGCGGACCATCCGCACCCTCGCCGACTCTGCCACCGAGCCCAACGAGCTGGTGCGCCCCGGCCACATCTTTCCGCTGCGCTATCAGGAGGGCGGGGTGCTGGCCCGGCGCGGTCACACCGAGGCGGCGGTGGACCTGGCCAGGCTGGCCGGGTTGTCGCCGGCGGGCGCGCTGGCCGAGGTGGTCAACGACGACGGCACCATGGCCAGGCTGCCCCAGTTGCGGCGTTTCGCCGACGAGCACGACCTGGCGCTCGTGTCGATCGAGCAGCTCGTCGACTACCGGCGCCGGGTCGAGAGCATGGTCACCAGGGTCGCGGAGACGCGGCTGCCCAACGTGTACGGCATGTGGCGGGTCTACGGCTACGCCAGCGCGCTGGACGGCGGCGAGCACGTGGCCCTGGTCTTCGGCGACCTGGAGGGCGGCGAGAACGTCCTGGTCAGGGCGCACTCCGAATGCCTGACCGGCGACGTGTTCGGCTCGCTGCGCTGTGACTGCGGGGTGCAGCTCGACAACGCCATGGCGGCCATCGCCCACGAGGGCCGCGGGGTGATCGTCTATCTGCGGGGCCACGAGGGCCGGGGGATCGGCCTGCTGGCCAAGCTCAAGGCGTACAACCTGCAGGACAACGGCCACGACACCGTGGACGCCAACGTGGAGCTGGGGCTGCCGGTGGACGCCCGGGAGTTCTCCAACGCCGGGCAGATCCTGGCCGACCTCGGGGTCAAGTCGGTGCGGCTGCTCACCAATAACCCGGCCAAGCTCAAGGGGATGGACGGGTACGGCATCAAGGTCCTCGGCCGCGAGCCCATGCCCGTGGCCATGAACCCCTACAACGAGCGATACCTCAAGGCCAAGCGCGACCGCCTCGGCCATGACATCTCGGAGGCCTCATGAGCCGGCGATCAGCAGGACACGGCCTCGGCCCGCTCATGGGGCCGACGGAGGAGGACGTATGAGCGGGGAAGGGCGGCCAGGGGCTGTCGCGCCGGACGCGGCGGGGCTGACGGTCGGGGTGGTGGCGGCCAGCTGGCACGCCAAGATAACCGACCAGCTGGTGGCCAGGGCCGTGCAGGCCTGCGACGACAGCGGCGCCACGGCGACCGTGGTGCGGGTGCCGGGGTCGCTGGAGATCCCGGTGGTCGCCCAGGCGCTGGCCCGCCGCTGCGACGCGGTGGTGGCCCTGGGCGCGGTCATCAAGGGCGAGACCGCCCATTTCGACTACGTCTGCGACTCGGTGACCTCGGGTCTGACCCGGATCTCGCTGGACGAGGAGACACCGGTCGGCAACGGCGTACTGACCTGCGAGACGCTGGACCAGGCCCTGGACCGTTCAGGTCTACCTGGGAGTAAGGAGGACAAAGGTTACGAGTCGGCCATCGCCGCGCTGGAGACCGCGCTTCTGCTGCGGAATCTGCACTGACCTGCGATAGGTTTCCCTCGTGTCAACGTCCGTGTCCCCGCCCTCTCTGCCCGTCACCTGGCGTCCGCGCCGGGGGAGGTTCGTCGCCTACGGCTTCGCCGTGCTGATCGTGGTGGGGGCGGTGGTCATGGCCGCCTTCATCGCCGAGCCGTTCACGCTGGCCGACCGGTTGGCGATCGTGGCGTTCGGGTGCGCGGTGGCGTTCGTGCTGCACCTGCTGGGGCGGGTGCGGGTGGAGGCCGACGACCAGGGTGTCACGATCGTCAACGCCGTACGCACCCACCGCTACACCTGGCCCGAGATCCTGGACATCACCCTCCTGGTGGGCGACCCGTGGCCGAGGATCGACTTCTCGGACGGGCGCACCATCGGGGCGATGGGCATCCAGGGCTCGGAAAAGCCCCGCGCCCGCCGGGCCACGGCCGAACTCGAGGCCCTGATCCGGGAGCGCGGGGAGGCCCGCGAGGTGAGCTAGCCCGCTCCGGGAGACCGTCAGATCACCTCGCCGAAGACCTCGTCGGCCGTCTCCGCGGTGATGGCGTGCACGATCCAGGCGGTGAGCTGGTAGTTGTCCACGCAGCTCTCGATCTTGATGCGGTAGTCCTCGCTGATCTGCAGGCCGCGGGCTTCCAGCACCACGAGCAGCGCGCGGACCCGGCCTTCGATCTCGCCGATCATCATCCCCTGCGCCCTTCCGCGCAGCTCTCCACGCGCCTGGCCGCGTGCCTCGGCGGCGTCTTCGAGGGACTTGGTGAAGTGGTGGGGAAGGCGTTGGGTGACGTCGTACATGATGTCCTCCAGTGGGGCGTGGAACCTTCGCTTGCGCCGGGGACGCCGTCAGGTGGCGGCCTCGAAGATCTCGTCGGCCGTCTCCGCGGTGGCGGCCTCGAAGATCCAGGCGGTGAGCCGGTGTCTGTCCGCGCAGGTGTCGATGACGTCGCGGTGCTTCTCGTCGACCTTGAGCCCGCGGGCCTCCAGCACGGAGAGCAACGACCGGATCTGCCCCTGAACTTCGCCGATCACCATTCCCTGCGCCATTCCGTGCGACCTTCCGCGCTTCTCCCCGCGGGCTTCACCGCGTGCCTCGGCGGCGTCTTCGAGGGGCTTGGTGAAGCGGTCGGGCAGGCGCTGGTTGAGGTCGATCATGGCGTCCTCCACTTTGGTCCGGATCTCGTCGCTGAGCTGCGTGCGCAGGTAGTCGTAGTAGAAGAGGCCGTAGTCCTCGTCGCCGGCGATCAGGGCCTTCGCGACGGCGCGTACGGTGTCGAGGTCGTCGGCGTGGGCGGCCGCGCACAGGGTCGCGAGTTCGGGGAAGGCGCGGATCTCCTCCGGGTCCTGGATGCGGGGCATGCGCTCGGGGCCGAGGACCAGCGGGGCGAAGGGCAGGTAGGAGTCCGCCGGCTGGATGCCTTTGCGGTATTCGGCGGCCGAGGCCTCGTCCGGGCAGACCACCAGCAGGATGACCCCGCACCGCTCCCTCGCCATGAGAGCGCCGACGTGACCGATCCAGGCCCACAGCCGCTCGGGTTCGTAGCGGCGCCGGATCTCGATGATCAGCTGGCGTCTTTCCCCGTCCGGCCCTTTCACGGAGATGATCGGGCCGTGGACCGGGTGGCTCCCGCCCGCCGATTCCTCGCGGGCGTCGCTGTAGCCGTCGCCGTGCGCGTCCAGGGCGCGGATCAGGAGCTCCAGGCCGAGGTCGGGGCGGCGGCGGAGCATCTCCAGCGGTATCTCGTGGTCAAGGCTGGGGGGCATGCCTGAAGGATCCTTTCTTACGGTGATCGGCAGCTTACTGTGAGCGATCAAGTACGGAGGTGAATATCGCCGAGGCGGGTGTCAGACGTAGCCTGAAAGCGTGTTGCGGCGGACAATCACGACGATGGACATCGAGTCGCCGGACAAGCTCATCGAGCTGCTCGACCGGCACGCCTACCTGGCCGACGAAGGGCTCGCCACGGCCGCCTTCCTCGCGCTGAGGATGGGGCGGCCGCTCTTCCTCGAAGGAGAGGCCGGGGTCGGGAAGACCGAGCTGGCCAAGACGCTCGCGACGCTGCTCCAGGCGCCGCTCATCCGGCTGCAGTGCTACGAGGGGCTGGACGCGGCCCAGGCCCTGTACGACTGGGACTTCGCCCGCCAGCTTCTCCACCTCAAAGCCGCCGAGGCCGCCGGGATCACCGACGTGGGCAGGCTGGAAGGGGAGATCTACGACCGCCGCTTCCTGATCTCCAGGCCGCTGCTGAAGGCCATCGAGACGCAGCCCAGCGTGCTGCTGGTGGACGAGATCGACCGGGCCGACGACGAGTTCGAGGCGTTCCTGCTCGAAGTGCTCTCCGACTTCACGATCTCGATCCCCGAGCTCGGCACGGTCAAGGCCAGGACACCGCCGGTGGTCGTGGTGACCTCCAACCGGACGCGCGAGGTGCACGACGCGCTCAAGCGGCGCTGCCTCTACCACTGGCTGGAGCATCCCAGCTTCGACCGCGAGGTCGCCATCCTGCTGCGCCGCCTGCCCGAGTGCACCGAGACGCTGGCCGGGCAGGTGGCCGGGGCGGCCGCGCGGCTGCGGCAGGCCGACCTGGTCAAGCCGCCCGGTGTCGCCGAGACGCTCGACTGGACCGAGGCGCTGCTCACGCTGGGCGCGAAGGAGCTCGATCCCGGGCTGGCCGCGGCCACGCTGGGGGCGGCGCTGAAATACCGCGAGGACGTCGCCACCGTGCTCGGGAACGGGTTGCTCGCCCATGGCTGATCCGGCCACCAGCATCCCGGCCGCGGCCGGGGACGCCGGCTCGGCCTCGTCCTCCTCCCTGGGCGGGTTCGCCGCCACCATCACCGGGTTCGCCAGGACACTGCGGGCGGCCGGAGTGGCGGCCGACCACGAGCGGACGCGGAACATGCTGCGGGCGCTCGACCACCTCGACGTGAGCGACCCCGCCGAGGTCTACTGGGCCGGGCGGCTCACCCTGTGCGCCGGGCCCGACGACCTGGCCCGCTACGACCGCTGCTTCGCCGCGTACTTCGGCGGGCGGAAGGCCGCCGTGACCCGTACGAGCAGCACGAGCGTCACCCGGCACCTGGCCGAGCAGGGTGAGGGCGAGCGGGCGGACGACGACGGGACGGCGGCGACCGCCACGGCGAGCCGGATCGAGGTGCTGCGGCACCGCGACGTGGCCCGGCTGAGCGAGGCCGAGCGGGCCGAGGTGCACCGGATGCTCGCCATGCTGAAGGAGGGGCGGGCCCGGCGTCGCTCGCGCCGGTTCGAGGGGGCGCACCGCGGCATGCTGGACCAGCGCCGCACCATCCGCGACGCGCTCAAAAAGGGCGAGGTGGCCCGGCTGCGGCACCGCCGGCACACCACCAGGCCGCGCAGGGTCGTGCTGTTCGTGGACGTCAGCGGCTCGATGGCGCCCTACGCCGAGACGCTGCTGCGCTTCGCCCACGCGCTGGTCAGGAGCGAGCCCAGGGCCACCAGGGTCTACTCGGTCGGCACCCGGCTCACCCCGATCACCGCCGAGCTGCGGCACCGCGACCCGGACACCGCACTGAACGAGGTGTCCAAGGCCATCCCCGACTGGAGCGGCGGCACGCGGCTGGGCGAGGAGCTCAGGGAATACCTCACCCGGTTCAGCGCCAGGGGGGCCGTCGCCGTGATCGCGTCGGACGGCTGGGAACGCGGTGACCCGGAGCTGCTGGGCACGCAGATGGCCAGACTGGCCCGGCAGGCGCACCGGGTGATATGGGTCAACCCGCACAAGGGGTATGAGGACTACCAGCCGCTCACCGGCGGCATGCGGGCCGCGCTCCCGTATCTTGACGATCTGGTCGCGGGACATAGCCTGGCCGCTTACGAACGACTCAGCGAAAGGCTCGCCCATGCGTGACGTGCTACCGGAGATCATACGGTGGTGGCGATCCGGGCTCCGGTTCGGGCTGGCCACGGTGGTGGGCACCTGGAGCAGCGCGCCCAGGCCGCCGGGTGCCGCCATGGCGGTGCGCGGCGACGAGGTGGTCGGCAGCGTGTCCGGCGGGTGCGTCGAGGGCGCCGTGTTCGAGCTGGCCGCCGAGATCGAATCCCCGATCCTGCAGCGGTACGGCGTGAGCGACGACGACGCGTTCGCCGTCGGGCTCACCTGCGGCGGCATCATCGACATCCTGGTGGAGCCCGTCTCGATCGAGACGTTCCCCGAACTGGGCGACGTCGCGGCCTCGGTGGAGGCGCACGAGCCGGTCACCGTGGCCACCATCGTCTCCGGTCCCGGCCGGGTCGGCGCCCGCCGGATCATCTGGCCGGACCGCTCGTCGGGCACCCTCGGCCTGGCCCGGCTCGACGAGGCCGTGGACGACGACGCCCGCGGCATGCTCGCCCAGGGCCTGACCGGCCTGCGGCGCTACGGCAGCCAGGGGGAGCGGCGGCTGGACGACCTGGCGGTGTTCGTGCACTCGTTCGCGCCGCCGCCGCGCATGCTGGTCTTCGGGGCGATCGACTTCGCCGCCGCCGTGGCCAAGGTCGGCAAGTTCCTCGGCTACCATGTCACGGTCTGCGACGCCCGGCCGATCTTCGCCACCCCGAAGCGGTTCCCCGACGCCGACGAAGTGGTGGTCAAGTGGCCGCACGACTACCTGACCTCCGTGAAGGTGGACGAGCGTACGGTGATCTGCGTGCTCACCCATGACCCCAAGTTCGACGTGCCGCTGCTGGAGGTGGCGTTGCGTACCGAGGCCGGATACGTGGGCGCGATGGGCTCGCGCCGCACCCACGAGGATCGGCTCGCGCGGTTGCGCGAGGCCGGGCTCACCGAGACCGAGCTGGCCAGGCTGAGATCGCCGATCGGCCTCGACCTCGGTGCGCGCACCCCCGAGGAGACGGCCGTGTCGATCGCCGCCGAGCTGATCCAGCTCCGCTGGGGCGGCTCGGGCCGCCCGCTGTCCAGCACAGAGGGCCGTATCCACCACGAGGTGTCATGAAAGCGAGCAGGGTCGCGGGGCTGCTGCTGGCGGCCGGCCGGGGCGCCCGGCTGGGCACGCCCAAGGCGCTGGTCGAGTATGAGGGCGAGCGGCTGGTGGACCGGGGCGTGCGGCTGCTCGCCGACGGCGGCTGCCACCCCGTCGTGGTCGTGCTCGGCGCGGCCACCGTGCAGGTGCGCGGCGCCGTCGTCGTGCGCAATCCCGCCTGGGCCACCGGCATGGGCTCCTCCCTGCGGGTGGGCCTGGCCGCGCTGCCCGAGCAGGCCGAGGCCGTGGTGGTCGCGCTGGTCGACCAGCCGCTGATCAGGTCGGGCGCGGTGCGCGCGCTGATCGACTCGGGCGCCGGGCTGGCAGTCGCCACCTATGGCGGGCGGCGCAGGAACCCCGTGCTGATCGCCTGGGAGCACTTCGCCGGGGTGGCGGAGCTGGCCGTGGGCGACGTCGGGGCCAGGCCGTACATGAAGGCTCATCCGGAGCTGGTCACCGAGGTGCCGTGCGACGCGCACGGCGACCCGGCCGACATCGACACCCCCGAGGACCTGCGCCTGCTAGAGACGTAGGGAGGCCACGGCCGCCCGGTGGTCGCTGCCGGTCGCCGGCGCCACGCCTGCCTCGGTGGCCGTCATCCCCCTGAACAGGATGTGGTCGGGCCGGGTGACCGGGAACTCCGACGGCCAGGTGAACCCGAACCCCTTGCCCGCCGTGCTCTGCGCGTCGGTCAGCGGCGGCGTCAGCCCCCGCATGCCCCGGTCGGTGGTGGCGGTGTTGAGGTCGCCGAGCAGCAGGATCCGCTTGCTGGGGTCGGCGTCGATGAGCTTGCGCGCCTGCGCGAGCGAGGCGTCGCGCGAGGTGGTGGCGCCGGGCCGGGCGGAGGCCAGGTGCATCACGTAGACGGTCACCTTGCCCTTGGGCGTGCTGACCACCGCGCGCAGCCCCCGCGGCCAGCCCATGCCGAGGTCGAGCGGCTTGGTGTCGCTGATCGGGTAGCGGCTCCACAGGCCGACCGTGCTGACCGGGTAGCGGTAGCGGAACATCTTGTTGAGCTGCTTGGCCGCGGGCCCGCCGCTGGTCAGCTCCTGGGCGGCCAGCAGGTCGAGCTCCTTGGCGATGGCCCGCACCGCCTCGCCGGAGGCGCTGTTGCGCACGCCCACGTTGACCGTGCCGACGGCCAGGTCGTGCGGGCCGCCCGGCGGGCTGCGGAACAGCGTGGAGCCGAACATCGCCGCCCACACCACGCCCGGCACCAACGCCGTCAGGGCGGCCGCCCTGGAACGTGCCACGAGGGCCACGGCGAGCAGCAGCGGGACGATCCAGCCCAGCCACGGCAACAGGCTCTCCATCACCGGGGTGAATCCGCCCAGCGCCGGGATGAGCTGATGCCCCGCCAGGGCCACGGCCAGCACAGCGGACACGACGACGACAACCCGGCTCAGCATCCGAACCAGGCTAGTCGCTCCCTGCCCGACACGCCGACACGATAGCCTGTTCCCATCTAAACGGAATATCATTCGGTTCGGTGGGAGCCGCGCATGCGCATCGGTATGGCACTCAACTACTCGGGCGGGTTCAAGGAGACCGTGGCGGAGCTGGCCGACTACGAGCGGGCGGGACTGGACATCGTCTTCGTGGCCGAGGCCTACTCGTTCGACGCCGTCAGCCAGCTCGGCTACATCGCGGCCAGGACCGAGCGGCTGGAGATCGCCTCGGGCATCCTGCCGATCTACACCCGCACGCCGGCGTTGCTGGCCATGACGGCGGCGGGGCTGGACTACGTCTC
This sequence comes from Nonomuraea jiangxiensis, assembly GCF_900099965.1. GTDB lineage: Bacteria > Actinomycetota > Actinomycetes > Streptosporangiales > Streptosporangiaceae > Nonomuraea > Nonomuraea jiangxiensis. The sequence goes on from NZ_FNDJ01000004.1 coordinate 147,867, forward strand.
CGGCGGGCGCTTCACGCTGGGGCTCGGGGCCTCGGGGCCGCAGGTGATCGAGGGGTTCCACGGGGTGCCGTACACCGCGCCGCTGGGGCGTACCAGGGAGGTCGTCGAGATCTGCCGCCAGGTGTGGCGGCGCGAGCGCCTGCAGTACGACGGCCGCCACTACACCCTGCCGCTCCCGCCCGGCCAGGGCACGGGCCTGGGCAAGCCGCTCAAGCTCATCAACCACCCGGTACGCCCGCGCATCCCCGTGGTGATCGCCGCCATCGGCCCGAAGAACGTGGAGCTGGCCGCCGAGGTGGCCGAGGGCTGGGAGCCGATCTTCTACGTGCCGGAGAAGGCCGCCGAGGTCTGGGGCCCGTCCCTGGCCGCGGGCAAGGCCGCGCGCGACCCCGAGCTGGGCGGGCTGGACGTGATCGCGCAGGCGTCGCTGGCGATCGGCGACGACGTGGCCGGGCTGCTGGAGTTCGGTCGGCCGATGGCGGCCCTGTACATCGGCGGCATGGGCGCCAAGGGTCGGAACTTCTACAACGACCTGGCCAGGCGCTACGGCTACGAGAAGGAGGCCGAGCGGATTCAGGACCTCTACCTCCAGGGCCAGAAGGACGAGGCGGCGGCGCTGGTCCCGGCCGACCTGCTGGAGAAGATGTCGCTGGTCGGCAGCGAGGGGTTCGTGCGCGAGCGGGTGCAGGCGATGAGGGAATCGGGGGTGACCACGCTCAACGTGACGCCGCTCGGCAGGACGCACGAGGAGCGGGTACGGCTGATCGAGAAGATCAAGGAGATCGCCGCATAGCCGGTCCGGGCCCGGGACTGCCGATAGGTGGGGCGTCGGAGGCCGCGGGGGCCTAGGGTGGGTCGGACATCCTGATATTCGAGATTTGGCGGGGATATGTCCGACGCGACGCCGTCCTTGGTCGCTGACCGGTACCGGCTCGACGAGCGCATCGACAGCGGGCCGATGGGCGAGGTGTGGCGGGGCTACGACACGCGGGCCGACTGGGTGGTCGCGGTCAAGGTGCTCGGGGCGCGCGTGGCCGGGGCGGCGACCCGGGAGGTGCTGCGGCAGCACGCCCAGGCCGTGGCCAAGGTGATCCACCCCAACGTGGCCATGGTGCTGGACGTCGGGGACCGGGACGGGGCGCCGTTCCTGGTGATGGAGTTCCTCACCGGGCTCAGTCTCGGTGAGGAACTGGCCGCCGGCGGACCCCTGCGCATCGTGGACGTGTGCGACCTGATCGGGCAGGCGGCGGCCGGGCTCGACGCCGCCCACCGCGCCGGGGTCGTGCACGGGCAGGTCAATCCCGACAGCTTCCGGCGTGCCGGGAGCGGCGTGCTCAAGGTCGTCGGGTTCGGGATGGACGACCGCGAGCCGGGGCCGAGCGGCTACCTCGCGCCCGAGCGGGCCGCCGGGCAGCCCGCTCAGCCCTCCGGCGACCTGTACGCGCTCGGATGCGTCTGCTACGAACTGCTCACCGGGCGCCCGCCGTTCGGGGACACGCCCGGCGAGCAGCCGCCGAACCCGGCGGGCGAGCCCGTACCGCCGGGTGCGATCAGGACTGAGAAGCCCACCGAGCCCTTGCCGCCCGGTGCGATCAGAGCTGAGAAGCCCATCGAGCCCTTGCCGCCCAGTGCGATCAGGGCCGAGGTGCCCGCCGAGCTCGACCGGCTGGTGCTGGCCATGCTCGCCGCGGCGCCCGCCCAGCGGCCGGGCAGCGGGGAGTCCATCCGGCGGGCGCTGGCCGCCATCGCCAGACCGCGCCCCAACCCGGCCGCCGCGCCCGTCACCGGCGTCTCCCTCCGCGAGGCGGCCCCGCCCGTCACCGGCACGCACCAGCGCGAGCCCGGTCACCCAGGCGCCCCGCGCGAAGCCGGTCACCTGGGCGGCCCGCGCGAGGCCGGTCACCTGGGCGGCCCCCGCGAGCCCGGTCATCCGGGCGGCACCGGCGCGTACGGCCTCGCCGGGACGCGCGCCGGTGACACCGCCATCTACCAGGCCGGCGACCTGCCGCCCGAGCCCTCCCCGAACCGCAAGCTGTTCCTGCAGCTCGGCGCCGCCGTGGCGATCATCGTGGCGGTGAGCGTGGGCATGGTCGTATGGGCCGGGGCCCGTCAGGAGCCGGTGGCCACCCCGACCCCGACCTTCGCCCCGGCGACCCTGCCCGAGACCCTGACGCCCAGCCCGACCCCCACGGAGCCCTCCAGCCGGCCGACCCCCACCGAGCAGCCCCCAGGGCCCGTGAGCACCCTCGGGCCGGGCGACGTCCTGCGCGGCACCGAGCCGGCCAGTGACTCCCTCGGCAGCGCGGTCCCGCCCGGCGGGTGGGGCAGGTGGGTGGAGGCGTTCGACGAGTCGCTGATGAGCCAGCAGGCCCTGAACGGGATCAGCCCGCGGGCCGCGGCCAAGGCGCGGGACAAGCTCAGAAAGGCCGGCAGGCGGTTCGAGGAGGGGCGCGTCGGGCCGGCGCTCGACGAGATCAGGGCCATGTACAAGGACCTCGGCAAGGCCCAGCGGGAGGGCGAGCTGGCGTCGAGCGGGCCGCTGCCGGACTTCGTACGCAAGTGGCGCCTGCCGCAGAACTGATGGCCGGGCGCCGCCGCCATCGAGACCGCGGGCCCTCGGGAACGGTCCCGGTCCCGGCGCCGGCCTGGAGATCCCCGAGGAGCCGTTCCTGGGCCCCGCGCGGACCGGTAGACTAAAGGATCGAGTTCCGATCACCGTCGAGCCCGGGGTCTACCTCCCGGGTCGGGGCGGGGTTCGCATCGAGGGCACCCTCGAGGCACGTGTGGGCGGGCCGGAACTTTCACCAGACGATCAAGGAGCTGCTCGTCCTTTAGAGCGGCCGCACGCGGGAGAAGAACGAGTGGCGACGACCAACGACCTCAAGAACGGCATGGTGCTGAAGCTCGATGGCGGTGAGCTCTGGGCCGTTGTGGAGTTCCAGCATGTCAAGCCGGGCAAGGGCGGCGCGTTCGTGCGCACCAAGCTCAAGAACGTGCTCTCCGGAAAGGTCGTCGACAAGACCTTCAACGCCGGCGTCAAGGTCGACGTGGCCAACGTCGACAAGCGCGAGATGCAGTTCTCGTACAAGGATGGCGACGACTTCGTGTTCATGGACACCGAGACCTACGACATGGTCAACGTGCCCAGCCTCACCGTCGGCACCGCCGCCAACTACATGCTGGAGAACACCCTGGCCACGGTGGCGTTCAACGAGGGCTCCGCGCTCTACGTGGACCTGCCCGCCGCCGCCGAGCTGACGATCGCCAGCACCGAGCCCGGCCTTCAGGGAGACCGCTCCACCGGCGGCACCAAGCCCGCCACGCTGGAGACCGGCGCCGAGATCAAGGTTCCGCTGTTCATCACCACCGGCGAGAAGGTCAAGGTCGACACCCGGACCGGCGAATACCTCGGCCGGGCCTGAGGTGTCGGCACGCGGCAAGGCACGCAGACGGGCACTCGACATCCTCTTCGAAGCGGAGCTGCGCGGCGAGGATCCGCTCACGGTCCTCGCCGAGCGCGTGGAGCGGCAGGACCCCCCGGTGAACGAGTACACCTCGGCCATCGTCGAGGGCGTCGGCAAGCAGCGCGCGCGCATCGACGAGCTGATCACCACCTACTCCGAGGGGTGGACGCTCGACCGCATGCCCGCCGTCGACCGTAACCTGCTGCGCGGTGGCACGTACGAGTTGCTGTGGATGCCCGGCGTGCCCGAGGGCGTGGTCATCAGCGAGTGGGTGCACCTGGCGGGGGAGCTCTCGACCGACGAGTCCCCTCAGTTCGTCAACGGGCTGCTGGCCCGGTTCAAGCAACTCAAGCCAAGCCTCACCCTTTAGACACCCCGTTATGCGCAGTCAAAGTCGCGCTTTAGGGGTACGTTCCAACCACGCCGGCCTTACACGGCTCGCGGAGGCGAGGGAGCACAGCGTCGCGCGGTCAGGTCTCGCACCGCCCTTGCAGGGCAAAGCCTGACCGTGTGGCCGGGGTCCGAAGCCGCAGGAGAAGTGGCGCGTCACCAGCCGCGACGCGCCCTTTTCCGTCTCCGGCTACCGTGTCCTCATGGTGACCGAGGACGACGTCCGCCGAATCGCGCTCGCGCTGCCGGAGACCATGGAGAAGACCATGTACGGCACCCCCGCCTTCTATGTGCGGGGCAAGTGGTTCGCCCGGATCAGGGACGAGGGCGACCTCCTGGCGCTGCCGGTGGGCACCGAGGAGGAGAAGGCGGCGCTCATCGCGGCCGAGCCCGCCAAATTCTGCACCACGCCGCACTATGACGGCCATGCCATCGTGCTGGTGCGGTTCGGCGCGGTGGACGCCGAGGAGCTGGGCGAGCTGCTGACCGAGGCGTGGCGGCTGCGCGCCCCCCGGCGGCCGGCCGCCGCCTTCGACGCCGCCCACGACCCCATCGGCTGAAGCGGGCGCGGGCCGCCCAGGCGGGCGGGTGCCACCGATCCCGTGCGGGTGGTGGCAGTGTGGTCGGGGGCGAGCGAGCGATCGTGCGCACGGCGTAGGCTGGGCCCGTCCGCGGAGAAGCAGCTCGCCAGGGCGAGGGAGCCGGCCGGGCACCGGGAGCCGTGCAGGCGGCGGAGGGTGCGAGGCGCGGCGGACTCGGCCCGATCGGCAGAAAGAGGAGCCCACGTTGCGTGGTGAAGGCGTCACGAGGACCCCGGCGGTGCGCACCGCCGTCGTCTGGGACGCGTTGCGGTCCGTGCTGGCCGAGCGGACGGCGGCCACCCGCCGCGAGGCGCTCGACATCGTCGACGCCGGCGGCGGGACCGGCGGGTTCGCCGTCCCGCTGGCCGCGCTCGGCCACACCGTCACCGTCGTCGACCCCAGCCCCGACTCGCTGGCCGCGCTGGAGCGCCGCGCCAAGGAGCGCGGCGTGGGCGTGCGGTCCCTGCAGGGCGACGCCGCCGACCTCGGCGAGCTGCTCAGCCGCGACAGCGCCGACCTGGTGCTCTGCCACAGCGTGCTGGAATACGTCGAAGACCCGATCAGCGCGCTGACCGCCGTCGCGGGCGTGCTGCGCCGGGGCGGCGCGGTGAGCGTGCTGGCCGCCAACCCGGTCGCCAGCGCCATCCACCGGGCGCTCGCGGGCCAGTTCGACGAGGCGCGGGCCGTACTGGACGACCCGCGGGGGAGCTGGGGCGATCGCGACCCCACCCCGCGGCGCTTCGCCGCCGACACGCTCACCGAGCTGCTGACCGCGACCGGGTTCGCCGTCGGCGCCATCCACGGCGTGCGGGTCTTCGCCGACCTGGTGCCGAGCCGGCTCGTCGACGGGGAGCCCGGCTCCGCCGAGGCCCTGGTGGCCCTGGAGCAGGCCGCCGCCACCCACCCCGTGCTCCGGGACATCGCCACGCAACTGCACGCTCTCGGACACCGGACCTGAGGCGCCCGATGGCGACCCTCGATGTAGAACGAGTGTTCGGATAGAATAGGCGGCGTGTCTCGCAAGCAGATCACCGGCATCGGCCCCGCTCCGCGGACCGGGGTCGATGACAGCGGCTGCCCGATTCTGCACGTCGACATGGACGCCTTCTACGCCAGCGTCGAGCTGCTCGACCGCCCGGAGCTGCACGGCCGCCCGGTGATCGTGGGCTCACCGGCCGGGCGCGGCGTCGTGCTCAGCGCCACCTACGAGGCCAGGGCCCACGGCGTGCACTCGGCGATGCCGATGAGCAGGGCGCGCCGCCTCTGCCCGCAGGCCACGATCATCCCGCCCAGCCATGGCAAATACGCCGAGGTCTCCCGGGGCGTCATGGAGATCTTCCACACGATCACCCCGCTGGTCGAGCCCATCGCCTCCGACGAGGCGTTCCTCGACGTCGGCGGCGCCCGGCGGCGGCTCGGCCCGCCGGCCGCCATCGCCGCGATGATCAGGGAGCAGGTCCTCGACCGCTACGGCATCACCTGCTCGGTCGGCGTGGCCGGCAGCAAGTTCGTCGCGAAGCTCGCCTCGAAGCAGTGCAAGCCCGACGGGTTGCTGGTGGTGCCCGCCGGCCAGGTCGTGGACTTCCTGCATCCGCTGCCCGTGTCGGCGCTGTGGGGCGTGGGCGAGCGCACCGAGCAGGCCCTGGTGCGCCTCGGCATCCGCACCGTCGGCGACCTGGCCAGGGTGCCGCCCGCCACCCTGCAGCGCGAGCTCGGTCAGGCCGTCGGCGGCCACCTGGCGGAGCTGGCCTGGGGGCGTGACGACCGGGCCGTGAGCGCCCACGTGCCGGACAAGAGCATCGGCAACGAGGAGACCTTCGCGGCCGACGTGGACGACCCCGAGGTGATCAGGAGAGAGCTGCTGCGGTTGTCGGAGCGGGTGGCGGCCCGGATGCGTAAGGCCGGACACGTGGGAAGGACTGTAAGTGTGAAGCTACGCCGAGCCGATTTCACCACGATCAATCGTTCCCGGACCCTGCGTGAGCCTACCGACGTTGCTCAGGTGATCTACGCCACCGCGTGCGAGTTGTTCCAGGCGGCCGGGCTGGAGCGGGTGCGGTTGCGCCTGGTCGGCGTGCGGATGGAAAACCTGCGGCCCGCGCAGGAGGCCACCCGGCAGCTCGGTCTGGGGGAGCGGGAAACCGGCTGGCGTGAGGCCGAGCAAGCGATGGACAAAGCGATCCTACGGTTTGGGCCGGATGCGGTGCTCCCAGCTTCGCTTGTACGTGGCAAGCTTGATGGCATAGATACATGACGTAGATGTCCGGATTTTGTGGTGCATCAGTGTCACGATTTTGGGGGAAGGGGGGCGAGATGGGCCACAATGGAGCCATGACGTCACCTCCGGTTTGGTCTGCGTTGGACGTTTGCTTTCGCCTACGTCTACAGCCTCGTATTCTGGGGATAACCGACCGCGAGGTTCGGACACCCCGTGTCGTCCGTTGCCGTCTTCCCCGTCCTGGGGCCGTCCTTGGGAGGCGCCGTGCCGCTCTCTGAGCACGAGCAGCGCTTGCTCGACCAGATCGAGCAGGCCCTCTACGCCGAGGACCCGAAGTGGGCCAACACCGTAAGGATCAGTGACCCGCGCAGCCATTACAAGCGTCGCCTGATCAAGGCCACCATCGGCTTTGCTCTCGGCGTCGTCATCATGATGGTCGGCGTGGTGTTGAGTGGCGCTGCCCTGATCCCCCTCGGCGTCGGCGGTTTCGTGGTCATGCTCGCCGCGTGTCTGTGGGGCCTGTCCAGCTGGAAACGTATGAATGGGTTCGGTGACTCCCCACCGGCCCCCGGTGCTCCCTCCCCGCAGGGCAAGCAGGCCCGCCGCAACCGGGGCAGCTTCATGGAGCGGATGGAAGAGCGCTGGCGCCGTCGCCACGACGAGCGCTGAGCCGTCTTCGGGCCGGCCCAGGGCCCGAAGACCCGACAGATGACTGAGCGTGCGGCCGTTCCCCTGACGGGGGATCGGCCGCACGCTCGATCGTTCTCCCTCAGGTGCCCTTCTGGGCCGCCGTCCGCCGCAGCCGGATGTTCTCCAGCAGATCGAACCCGTCGAGCAGGCGCTCCCCGAGGCCCCGCAGCCGCCGCAGCGTCGAGGGCGGCAGCAACACCGCGCGCAGCCGCCTGCCCCGCGAGACCGTGGCCGCCAGAGCCTGCCGCACCTTGCGCAGGTCCTTGCTCATGGGTCCCACAGGCCCGGGATTCCTGGCGAACAGCGCCCGCTCCACCGCCGAGGCGATGGCCGCGATGGCCGCCGCCGAGTCGGAGTCGAACTCGTACTGCTGGGTCAGCCGTCGCGCCAGTGCCCGCGGGGTCTCGCTGGGCTGGCGGGCCATGCCGTAGTCGTACAGTGCGTCGTCCAGTTCCGCCCAGGCGGCCGCGACCGACGAGTTGACCCTGTCCGACACCATTCTCGCCGTCAGCTCGTCGGCGGGTTCCGTCACCTTCCAGCCGAGCGCGCGTACGCGCCGGTTCCTGGTGATCAGCCGCACGCCGGCCGGGATCAGCAGCAGCAGCACGAGAGCTCCCGCACCGATGCCGATCTTGCCGATCAGCGGCATCGACTCGTCCACCGGCACCGTGCCGGTCGGGATCAGGCCCTCGCGGTCCAGCGCGCGGGGGTTCTGCCGGGCCCCCGGGTCGGCCGACTCGTCGGCGGCGGAACTGCTCGCCCCCGGCGTCGGCGTCGCCGACGTGCCCGTGGGCTCCGGCCTGGGCAGCGAGTACGGAGGCACCCGCGCGCTGCCCTGCCCCATCGTCCCCGACGGCGTGGGCTCGAACGGCAGCCAGCCCACGCCCTCGAAGTACAGCTCGGGCCAGGAGTGGGAGTCGTTCGTGCCGACCGTCCAGTGGTCGCCGACCTTCGTGCCGCCGGTGTAGCCGATCGCCACCCGCGACGGAATGCCCACCAGCCTGGCCAGCACCGCCATCGACGCGGCGAACTGCTCGCAGTAGCCCACCCGGTCATACAGCAGGAAGTCTCTCAGCGCGGAGTTGCTGTGCCCCTGCGTGCGCAGGTCGTAGGTGAAGGAGCCACCCGTGAAGAACTTCTGCAGCAGCACCGCCTTCTGGTATTTGGTCGTGCCGTCGTTGGTCTCCCTGAAGGCCAGGTCCCGGATGTCCTCGGGCAGGTTCCGCGGCAGGTCCAGATAGCGGGGGTCCACGGCAGGCTGGAGGGTGTCGAGTTTGTCCAGCAGGTCCGCGTCCGGCGCCGGCTCGCTCGTCTGCACCTCGTACTCCAGGCCCGCGGCCTCGTCGCGGGTGGAGAAGACCATCAGCGTGTCGACGTCCGCCCGCCAGTCGCCGTCCACCTGGATCTGCCGGGCCGGGTAGGGCAGCGGCAGGAACGACAGGCGCGCGATCTGGTCGCTGATGTGGACGTTCGTGACCACGTTGTTGATCTTCGGGTCCCGGCCCAGCCCGATCGGCGGCGGCAGCGGGCCGTTCTCCGTCCGGTTCGCCGGCGACCCCTTCGGCTCCGTCATGCCGAACTGGTTGCCGTCGAACGCGTCGAGCGCGTAGATCCGCAGATACCGCGCCTGGTCGTCGTTGTTGGTGTAGGTGAGGACCTCCCGCGGCTCGGGCAGTTCGAGCTGGCCCTTCAGGTTCGCGATCGGGTTGGGGATGCTGATCGAGTTGCCCCGGCCCGAGCCGCTGCCGCCCACGCCGAACGTGAAGAACGACACCGGCTCCATCGTCGGCAGCAGGGCCGGCACCAGCACGGCCAGCACGATCGCGGCGAACCCGATGCGCTTGCCCGACAGCCGCAGCCCGCTCGTGTCGGCGGGAGTGCGCGAGCCGGACTGGGGAGTGGCCGCGCGGGTGGTGCGCCGCACCAGCACCGCCCGGCCCCAGCGGCCCACCCGCTCGCGCCCGTCGGCGATCAGCAGGCCGACGAACCCGAGCGCGGCGACGATGAACGCGGGCCAGCTGATCGGGTCGGACAGGATCGTGGCCGGCACCGTGGCCAGCGCCAGCAGTGGCAGCCCGGCCAGCGCCGCCCGCCGCAGCCGCGCGGCCAGCACGTCCACGGCGATGGCGATGAGCGCCACGCCGCCGGCGGTCAGCAGCGTGATGCCCTCGGTCGTCGGCACCGGAGCGGCGAAGCGCTGGATGTCGTCCCAGCCGACGCCGAGCAGCCGGGCCAGCTCCGCCACCGACTCCTTCGTCGGCACCAGCAGCGCCCACGCCTTGTCGGAGGCGAAGGCCGCGGTCAGGTAGATCCACGCCGCGGCCACGGAGAGCAGCGGCGCCGCCCACGCGGGTAACGCCAGGCGGCTGGACAGCAGGCCCGCGGCCACCACGGCGAGCACCGCGCCGAGCGACGTCCAGAACCAGGTGCCGCCATCGAAGAGGGGGGAGAGCATGAACGCCGCGGCGAACGCGGCCGCCCCCGAGGCGAAGGTCAACCTCATGCCGCTCCTCCCGTCGGATTGAGCACGTACCGGCCGCGGTTGGCGGCGTCCTGCCAGACGGAGGCGATCGAGGTGCCCGCGGGCAGCCGGACGATGCGCCAGCCGTACCCGGCCAGGACGGTCTGCACGGCCTCGTGGTCCTCGGCGGCCTGCCGGTCGCCGTCCTCCCAGGTGCTCACGTCGAGCAGGACCGCCACTCCGGTGATGCCGCTGTGCCTGAGCCTGGCCAGTTCGCGTGCCTCCTCCGGATCGAGCGAGCCGAGCACGGCCACGATCAGCCCGTCGCCGCCGCCCTGGCGCAGGGCCGAGACGCCCATCTCCAGCGAGCGGGCGGGGCTGTGCCGGACCATGGCCAGGGTGTCGAGCAGCGACCAGCTCAGGCCCGTGTCCGTCAGGTGCTCGGCGCCCTGGTCGGTCACCAGCCGCAGGCCGAGACCCTCGTGGGCGAGGTGCACGCCGATCGAGGCCGCGGCGGAGACCGCCACCTCGAAGGAGGAGCGCGGGCCCTCGCCGCGGTGGGCGTGCCTGCGGGTGTCCAGCAGGAGCGCGCCGCGGCTCTGCCACTGCTGCTCCTCGCGGCGCACCATCAGCTCGCCGCGGCGGGCCGTCGAACGCCAGTGCACCCGCCGCAGGTCGTCGCCCTGCCGGTATTCACGTGGTGCCACGTCGTCGTCGCCGGCCGCCGCCACACTCCTCGTACGGCTGTCGCCGCCGCCCGTCCACTCGCCCGACAGCCGTACGTGGGGCAGCGCCGCCACGTGCGGCGTCACCACCAGCGTGTCGCTGATCGTGAACGAGCGGGTCAGCTCGACCAGCCCGAACGGGTCGGCGATGCGGATCGACAGCGGGCCGATCGTGTAACGGCCGCGCAGGTCCGAGCGCACCCGGTAGTCGATCTCCCGCACGCCCCGCGACTCGATCCGGTCCAGGACGAACCTGGGCCGCACGCCCAGCGCGTACGGGACCGTGTCCTCGATGAGCAGCAGGCCGGTCGGCAGCCTGGTGATGTTCTCCAGCCGCAGGGTCACGGTGGCCTCGCCGCCCACCTCGGCCCTGGGCGGGTCGAGGCGCCTGGCGCAGCTCAGCCGGTAGCGGGTGCGCGCCACCACCATCGCGGCCAGCAGCGGCAGCGCCGTCACCAGCACCCCGATCCTGAACAGGTCGTTCTCTCCCAGGATGACGGCCATCACCAGCGCCGCGATCCCGGAGGCCAGGAACGACCTGCCTCTGGAGGTCAGCGCCCGCATTCCGGCTCTCACTGTGTTTCACTCTCGCCGCGCCGCGGATCCATCAGCGGCCCCGCGTCTCCGGCACCGGCACGCGCCTGAGCAGTTCGGTCACCACCTGCTCGGGCAGGCGGCGCTGCCCCTGGGCCTCGACGCTGGGCAGCAGCCGGTGCGCGAGGACGGGGACGGCCAGGTCCTGCAGGTCGTCGGGGATGACGTAGTCGCGGCCCGCCAGCGCGGCGTGCGCCCTGGCCGCCCGTACCAGTTGCAGCGTGGACCGGGGGGAGGCGCCCAGCCGCAGGTCGGGGGAGTGGCGGGTGGCGACCACCAGATCGATGGCGTACTTCTTGACCGGCTGCGAGACGTAGACGCCGCGTACGGCGGCGATCAGCGCCTGTACCTCGGCCGTGGTGGCCACCGGCTCCAGCTTGTCCAGCGGCGAGGTGCCGCCGTGCACGTCGAGCATCTCCAGCTCGGCCGTCGGCTCGGGATAGCCCATCGCGACCCGGGCGGTGAAGCGGTCGCGCTGCGCCTCGGGCAGGGGGTAGGTGCCCTCCATCTCGATCGGGTTCTGGGTGGCGATCACCATGAAGGGCGTGTCGAGCGGGTAGGTGACCCCGTCCACGGTCACCTGCTGCTCCTCCATGCACTCCAGCAGCGCGGACTGCGTCTTGGGAGAGGCACGGTTGATCTCGTCGCCCACCACGATGTTCGCGAACACCGGGCCCGGCTTGAACTCGAACTCTCGGGTCTGCTGGTTGTACGCGCTCACCCCGGTGATGTCACTGGGCAGCAGGTCGGGGGTGAACTGCACCCGGCGGACGGGACAGTCGATGGATCTTGCGAGTGCCTTGGCCAGCATCGTCTTGCCGACTCCGGGCACGTCCTCGATCAGCAGATGCCCCTCGGCCAGCAGAACGGTCAGCGTGAGGCGGACGGCGTCACTCTTCCCCTCGATCACCGACTCGATGGCCTGCCGGATCCGGTGAGCGGTGGAGACCAGCTCATCGAGCTGGGGAGGGACGTCATGGGTTACTGCCACCAGGCCTCCATGAGAAGTGCGACGGCTGTCCCGGACGATGCCATTGCGGGAGCCATGCCATTCCTTTTCCATTGTCTGTACGACCCTACGACGCTGCGGGTTCGAGAGCGACATTTGTGGATATTCAGGGAACCCCGCTGATGTTCCGGTTCTAGTCGCATAGCGGTGCGAATCTTGTGACACACCGACCACGCGGAGCGCACCACTTTCCTCCACCGGGAGGTTGGCGAAGCGCCGGAGCCCCTATTTCCACGGCGTTTTGAACCCTCGACACGCCCATGAGGGTTGACCGGGCCGTCACCCCCCTCCACCCCGCTCCATCGCTCTGACCTGCGGTAACGCAACGGAAACCGATGATGAAGACGGTTCGAATCAGTTGACGGTGGGGAGAAGTGGAGTATGGTGGTGCGCAGTGGAGAGCCCGGTGCACCAGCGCTGAGCGCTTCACGAGGCACGGGAGGTGGGGCCGATGTTCCTCGGCACCCATCAACCGCGTCTGGACGACAAGGGACGGCTGTTCCTGCCGGCTAAGTACCGTGAGGAGCTGGCGGAGGGTCTTGTGATCACCAAAGGCCAGGAGCGATGCCTCTACGTCTTTCCCGTGGAGGAGTTCCAGCGCATTACCGAGGCTCTCAGCACCGCCCCGGTCACCGCCAAGGCGGTGCGTGACTACAGCCGCGTCTTCTTCGCCAGCGCGTCCGACGAGAAACCGGACAAGCAAGGACGCATCACGATCCCGCAGAGCCTGCGTCAATACGCGGGTCTGGAACGTGACTGCGTCGTCATCGGGGCCAACACCCGACTGGAGATCTGGGACGCGCAGGCTTGGGACACCTATCTCAGCGCGCAGGAGCAGGCGTTCGCCGATCTGTCGGAGGAGGTGCTGCCAGGGATCTTGTAGTGACCACGGTCGATCCGTCGGTGATGTCGTTCGGCGAGGTCTCCACCCGCAACCACTGTCTGCCAGCTGATGCACCTTCCCCGGTGTCAGATGGCAGGCGTCCACGAAGAGGGTGCGGATGGGGACCTGGCCGGGCGGCACCGGGATGGGGACCGGAATGGCCGGTGATCGATCGATACGCGTCAACCGCGAGCAGACGCGAGAGGGGGGTTGGAGATGGACGACACCACAGGCCCGGGCGGTCACGTTCCGGTGCTGCTTGAGCGCGTTCTGGAGCTGCTCGGCCCGGCGTTGACCCGCCCGTCGCAGGCGGGGGGAGAGCCGGTCGTCGTCGACGCCAACCTCGGCCTCGGCGGCCACTCGGAGGCCCTGCTCGCCGCCCACCCTTCACTGCACCTGATCGGGATCGACCGCGACCCCTTCGCGATCGAGTTCTCCGCCCGCAGGCTGAGCCCCTATGCGGACAGGATCACCCTGGTCCACGCCTCCTCCGCCGACCTGGCCGACGTGCTCGCCCGCGCGGGGCGCACCACGGTCGACGGAGTGCTGTTCGATCTCGGGGTGTCCTCACCCCAGCTCGACGAGGCGGAGCGGGGTTTCGCCTACTCTTATGACGCGCCGCTCGACATGCGGATGGACACCGAGCAGGAGCTGACGGCGGAGAAGGTGGTCAACACCTATTCCGCGGCGGAGCTGACCCGCATCCTGCGCGAATACGGCGAGGAACGATTCGCCCCGCGTGTCGCGAGCCTGATCATCAAAGAACGGGCCAAAGAGGCAATAACCTCGACTAAGCGACTCGCGGAGATCGTGCGCGAGGCGATTCCCGCCGCGACGCGGCGCACCGGCGGTAATCCCGCCAAGAGGACTTTCCAGGCGTTGCGCATCGAGGTGAACGCGGAGCTGTCCGCCCTTGAGGTGGCGCTTCCGGCGGCGCTCGACGCGCTGGCGCTGGGTGGGCGAGTCGTCGTGCTCTCCTACCACTCACTGGAGGACCGGCTCACCAAGCAGGCCCTCACGGCGCGAACCAGGGACACCAGCCCGCCCGGGCTGCCCGTTCCACTGGAGGCTCACCAGCCCAGGTTCCGCCTTCTGACGAGGGGAGCAGAGCTCCCGAGCGAAGAAGAGCTCGCCCGCAACCCGCGGGCGGCCTCGGCCCGGCTACGGGCGGCAGAGAGGATCCGTGTTGACGACTGAGCAGGAGACCGGCCGGGGTGCGCCCGTCCGCCGTGCCGTGCCCAAGACGGGCACGCGTCGGTCCGGGGCGTCGCATCAGTCCAAGCCGCGTCCCCGTCCTGACACCCGCCCCGACGCCGAGAGCAAGTGGTCGGCGGCCGAACGCGCACGCCTGGAGGCCGGTGGCAAGCGGCCCGCGGGCGAGCGCGGGCGGGCCGAGGCCGACGGCGGGCAGTTCGCCGCGGAGCGTGGGCAGGCCGGTGTAGACGCCAAGCGGCCGGTGGCGGAGCGCGGGCGGGCCGGGCTCGGTGGCCGGCGGTCCGTCGCCGAGCGGCCGCGTACCGACGGCAAGCGGGTCGCCAACGCCGGTGATCGGTCCCGCGCCGAGGCCGGGGCCTCGCGCCCGGTGCCGCGGCGGCTGCCGGCGCGACGGCAGCGGGCGCCGTTCGTGCTGCTCGTCGTGGGCCTGCTCTGCGGCGGCCTGGTGAGCCTGCTGCTGCTCAACACCATGCTGGCCCAGGACGCCATCACCGACGCGAGCCTGCGCGAGGAGATCGCGGTGGCCCGCCAGGAGAACGAGCAGATCGAGCAGCAATACCAGCGCAACACGCAGCCCGGCATCCTCGCCGAGCTGGCGGAGAAGCAGGGCCAGCATCCCGACTGGGACAAGGTCAACGGCTGGAGCAGCGCAGGAGACCAGGCCAGCCGGGTGGACACGGAACGGTGAGGGACTCAGGCGGCAGGGGGCAGGGACCCGGCCGCGGCGCTGGCGGCGCCGGCTCTCAAGGAGGGCCAGGCGCCGCTCGTCGTACGCCGGGAGGTCCCGGCGGCCCGGGACGGGCAGGGCGCCAAGGGGGCTCTGCCCGTTCAGAGGGGGCGGGCCGCCCGGCCTCGCCGGACGACCCGCCGCGCAAGCGCCCCGACGACGACCCCCTCGATCTGCCGTTCGGCCGTGACGAGGCCTTCCGCGGCCGCCCGCCGCAGGACCCCGCCGGTCGCGGCCGCCCCCGCCAGGACGACCCCGACCGCTCCCGCGACGAGGGCTCGCGTGGGCGGTCGTCCGGAGACGAGGGATCTCGCAGGCGGTCGTCCGGGGACGACGGGTCTCGTGGGCGGTCGTCCAGGGATGAGGGGTTCCGTTCCCGTATGCCCGGGGACGGCGGCGACGGCGGCCGCAGGCGTCCCCGCGACGACGGTGACCGTCCCCGGGGGCGCTCCGCCGCCCAGGGGCGTGACGACGGAGCCAGGGGACGCGACGAGCGATCGCGCGGCCAGGGCGGCCGGGCCGAGGGGCCCGGCCCGACGGCGCGCGGCGGGCGGCCACACCGTGACGAGGAACGGTCCCGGGCCGACGACCCGCGGCGCCGGGACGGCCGGCAGGACGGACCGTTGCGGCGTCCGCAGGCCGGCGGTTCCCGGCCGGGCACGGCAGGCGGCGGTGAGCGGGTGGGGGCACGCCGCGGAGACGCACCGCCCCCCCGGGGCCGCGACGGTGAGGGGCCGTCGGCCGGGGCCCGGGCCGGCGCCGGGCCGACGAGCAGGAGCCGCGGCGGGGACGGGCCGCCCAAGGGACGGGGCGGTGACGGGCCGCCGCCGAGGGGGCCGCGCCGCCCGCCCGCGCCGCCACGCCCGCCGCTGGTGCTGCGGCTGGGCAGCCCGCGCCGGCGGATCAACATCGGCCTGATCGGCATGACGTTCATCCTGTCGATCTTCGCCGGGCGGCTGATCCAGATGCAGGGCCTCGACTCCAAGGTCTACGAGGCCGCGGCCGCCGACCAGCGCCAGCACACCGAGGAGATCCCCGCCAAGCGCGGCTCGATCACCGACGCCAAGGGCCACGAGCTGGCCGTGACCGTCGAGGCCCGCGAGGTGTCGGTCGACCCGACCAAGGTGCCGCCCCCCGTACGCGCCAAGGCGGCCGCGATCCTGGCCGCCCAGCTCGGCAAGAGCGAGCAGGAGATCGCCGCGAAACTGGCCAGGACGGACACCCGCTACCAGCTCCTGGCCAGGGACGTCGATCCCGTCGTGGCCACCCGCCTGCTCCAGGCCCGCGTGCCCGCGCTGTCGGCCAAGAAGACCTACCGCAGGCTCTACCCGGCGGGCGACCTGGCGGGCACCCTCATCGGGTTCGTCGGCGACGACGGCGACGGCCTGGGCGGCATCGAACAGGCCAAGAACAAACTGCTGGCCGGCCACGACGGCGAGCAACGCGTCGAGACGGGCCGCGACGGCCAGCGCATCCCCATGACCAGCAGCCAGCGCACCGCCCCGGTCAACGGCCAGGACATCCGGCTGACCATCGACCGCGACATCCAGTGGGCCGCCCAGAAGTCGGTCACCGAGCAGGTACGGAAGTCGGGCGCCGACAGCGGCACGGTGATCGTCATGGACGTGCAGACCGCCCAGATCATCGCCATGGCCAACGGCCCCGAACTCGACCTGAACAACTGGCGCAAGGCCCCCGCGACCGCCTACGTCAACAAGGCGGCGGCCGACGTCTTCGAGCCCGGCAGCACGAACAAGGTCATCACCGCGGCCGCCGCCCTGGAGGCGCGGGAGGTGACCCCCGACACGGTGTTCCAGGTGCCCGACAACATCAGGTGCGCCGACCGGGTGCTGCGGGACGCCCACGCGCACAAGGCGGAGACCATGACGTTCCGCCAGGCCATGGCCCAGTCCAGCAACGTCGGCACGATCATGGCGGCGCGCAAGATCGGCAGCGAGCGGCTGTACGAGATGCTGAAGGCGTTCGGGTTCGGCTCCAAGCCGGGCGGCGGCGTGCCGGGCGCCGAGGCGGGCCTGCTGCCCAACTACAAGAACTGGTCGGGCAGCCAGAGCTGCACCGTCTCCTACGGGCAGGGCGTGTCGGTGACCGCGCTGCAGATGGCCAGCGTCTACCAGACCATCGCCAACGGCGGTGTCAAGATCGAGCCGCAGATCATCGCGGGCACCACGGACGGCTCGGGCAGGTTCGTTCCCGCTCCCGCCGGTAAGCAGACCAGGGTGGTGAGCACGACGACGGCCAAGGAGATCACGACCATGCTGGAAAGCGCGGTGGGAGCCGAGGGCACCGGCCAGGCCGCCGCCATCGACGGTTACCGGGTGGCGGGCAAGACCGGCACGGCCAACCGCTACGATGCCAAACTGGGCCGCTACGAGGGCTACACTGCGTCCTTCGTGGGGTTCGCGCCCGCCGACAAGCCCCGGCTGGTGGTGCTGTCGGTCCTGCAGAACCCGCGGAACGGCCACTTCGGCGGGCAGCTCGCGGCCCCCGTGTTCAAGGATGTGATGACGTTCGCCATCAAGAGCAAGAAGATTCCTCCCACAGGCTCCGTCGCGCCGCCGGTGCGGATGCGCGCGGGACAGTGACCAGGGAAGGTACGCTCTCGCCGTGCGTCCCCCGTCGTCTATGCGCCCCACGAGCAGTCCGCCCCGTCCGCTGACCGGGCTCGCGACCATGCTCGACGCCGATTCCGGCACCTCTCGGTCGCCCCACGCCGCCATCAGCGGCGTCGCCATCAACTCCCGCGACGTCCAGCGGGGAGATCTCTACGTCGCCCTGCCCGGCAGCCGGGCCCACGGCGCCGCCTACTCCGCTGAGGCGATGGCGAGCGGTGCCGTGGCAGTCCTCACCGACCGGGAAGGCCGCGACGAGGCCGTCGCGACCGGACTGCCGGTGCTGATCGTGCCCGACCCGCGCGCCCTGCTCGGGCAGATCGCCTCCTGGGTGTACGGGCAGCCCGCCCACGACATCCAGATCCTCGGCGTCACCGGCACCAGCGGCAAGTCCACCTCCACGTTCATGATCGAGGCCGGCCTGCGTGCCGCCGGGCACTCGGCGGGCCTGGTGGGCGGCGTCGAGATCCACGCGGGCGACCTGCGCTTCGAGCCCAGGCTCACCACGCCGGAGGCCCCGGAGTTGCACGGCCTGTTCGCCCTCATGCGCGAGGTGGGCGTGAGCGCGGCCGTCATGGAGGTCTCCAGCCACGCGCTCGCCCTTGGCAGGGTCGACGGCGTCTTCTACGACGTCGCCCTGTTCACCAACCTCTCCCAAGACCACCTCGACTTCCACAAGGACTTCGAGGACTACTTCGCGACCAAGGCGCGGCTGTTCCAGCCGGAGCTTAGCCGCGTCGGCGTGACCAACATCGACGACCGCTACGGCCGCGAGCTGCTGGGCCTGGCCAAGGTGCCGATGACCACGTTCTCCGCGCTCGGCGACCCCGAGGCGCAGTGGCGGGCGCTGGACGTCAGGCTGGGCGCCGACGGGAGCGCGTTCCGGGTCGTCGGCCCCGGCGGGGTCGAGGCGGACGTGCAGATCTCGCTGCCGGGCCCGTTCAACGTCGCCAACGCGCTCGGCGCCGTCGTCACCCTCGTGGAGTCCGGGGTGCCGCTGCAGACCGCCGTGCACGGCGTGGGCTCCCTCACCGGGGTCCCCGGGCGCATGCAGCGCATCACGGGCGCCGACGACGAGTTCCAGGCGGTCGTGGACTACTCCCACAAGCCCGGCGCGGTCGAGTCGGTGCTGCGCTCGCTGCGG
Organism: Nonomuraea jiangxiensis; assembly: GCF_900099965.1. Classification (GTDB taxonomy): domain Bacteria; phylum Actinomycetota; class Actinomycetes; order Streptosporangiales; family Streptosporangiaceae; genus Nonomuraea; species Nonomuraea jiangxiensis. The sequence goes on from NZ_FNDJ01000004.1 coordinate 166,598, forward strand.
GCCGTCACCGCGGGCACCCTGACGATCGTGCTCGGCTGCGGCGGCGACCGCGACAGCGGCAAGAGGCCCATCATGGGCGAATGCGCTGCGAGGCTGGCAGATGTGGCCATTTTCACGAGCGACAATCCTCGTTCGGAGGATCCGCTGGCCATCCTCGCGGCGATGATGGAAGGAGCGCTTCGCGTTCCGCAGCATGACCGCGCTCATGTGATCATTGAGCCCGATCGAGCGGCCGCCATCGGCCTGGCAGTCGCCAGGGCCGGGCACGGCGACATGATCGTCGTGGCCGGCAAGGGTCACGAGCAGGGCCAGTACGTTTCAGGCGAGGTGATCCCCTTCGACGACCGCGAAGTGGTCGCCGAAGCGATCGACGCACGCAAGGAAAGCAGGAAGCACTAATGATCCCGTTGCCTCTGGCCAGGATCGCCGAGATAACCTCGGGCGCCCTGTCGGGCATGGCCGATCCCCGCGCGGTGGTACGCGGGCCCGTCGTGATCGACTCGCGGCTTGTGGAGCCGGGATCCCTGTTCGTCGCCTTCCGGGGCGCGCGGGTCGACGGTCACGACTACGCCGCCCAGGCCATCCGGGCAGGAGCCGTCGCCGTGCTGGCCACCCGGCCGGTCGAGGGGCCGGCGGTGATCGTCCCCGACGCCGCCGCCGCGCTGGCCGCGCTGGCCTCCGCGCAGATCGGCGCGCTGCCCCGGGTCACCGTGATCGGCGTGACAGGGTCGGCCGGCAAGACCACCACCAAGGACCTGCTGGCCAGGATCACCGCGCGGGTGGGGCCGACCATCGCGCCCGTCGGCAGCTTCAACAACGAGCTCGGCCACCCGCTGACCGTGCTGCGGGCCGACGCCGACACCCGGTTCATGGTGCTGGAGCTGGCCGCCCGCAGCGCCGGCCACATCAAGGACCTCGCCCGCATCGCGCCGCCGCAGATCGGCGTGGTGCTCAACGTCGGCACCGCGCACCTGGGCGTGTTCGGCGGCAAGGAGGCGATCGCCAAGGCCAAGGGCGAGCTGGTGGAGGCGCTGCCGCGGACCGGCGTGGCGGTGCTCAACGCCGACGATCCCCTGGTGCGGGCGATGGCCGCGCGCACCGACGCGCGGGTCACCTACTTCGGGCGGGCGGAGTCCGCGGCGATCCGGGCCGTGGACGTCGTGGTGGACGCGCGCGGGCGCGCCTCCTTCACGCTGCGCACCCCCTCGGGAGACGCGCACGTGTCGCTCAAGCTGTACGGGGAGCACGCGGTCGAGAACGCGCTCGCCGCCGCCGCGGCCGGATACGAGCTCGGGCTGCCGGTGGCCACCATCGCCGCGGAGCTGTCGGAGGCGACGCCGCGCAGCCGGTGGCGGATGGAGGTGCAGGACCGGGCCGACGGGGTGACGGTCGTCAACGACGCCTACAACGCCAATCCGGACTCGATGCGGGCGGCCTTCGAGGCGTTCGCGGTCGTCGGCAAGGGCCGGCGGCGCTTCGCCGTCATCGCGGCGCTGCGGGAGCTGGGGGAGGACGGGCCCGAGCTCAACGCCGAGCTGGGACGGCTGGCGGGCGGCGCGGGGCTGGCCGGGCTGATCGTGGCGGGGCCGGACGCGTCGCCGGTGCTGGAGGGCGCCCGCACGGCCGCCCAGTCGTCGGCCCAATCGTCGGTCCAGCCGACCGCTCACGGCGCCGCCGAGGGCGTCACGGCCGGCGCCCCGCCCGTTCACGGCCCGTCGGCGCCCGGCCCTCAGGCCCCGGCCTTCCAGGCGCCCGGCCCGCACAATCCAGGCCCCCAGGCTTCAGGCCCCCAGGCGAGCGGTCCTCACGCTCCCGGCGCCCCGGCGCCCGGTCCTCACGCTCCCGGCGCCCCGGTGCCCGGTCCTCACGCTCCGGGCATCCACGCGCCCGGTCCCCAGGGCGCGGGTCCCCAGGGTGTGGGTCCCCATGCCGCCGGTCCCCAGGGTGCCGGTCCCCAGGGTCCCGGCCCTCAGGCGCCGTATGGCGCCGGACCGTACGCCTCCGGCCAGCACCCGGCCGGGCCGGCCGGATGGCAGGGGCCGGACGTCGGCGGCCCGCCCCAGGCGTGGCAGGCACCCGGGCAGGCTGCTCCCGTGGGCGTGCCCGCGCAGAGCGGACCGGTGGTCGGCCCGCACGGGGTGCTGACCGCGTATCCTCCGCAGGGAATGCGGATCGTGCACGTGCCCGACGCCGAGGCCGCGGCGGCCGAGCTCGCTCAATGGCTGCGGCCCGGCGACGCCGTGCTCGTGAAGGGGCCGCGGGCCATGGGGCTTGAGCGGACGGCCGAGCTGGTGCTCGGAGGTGCCCCCCAGTGACCAACATCATCATCGCCGGTGCGGTGGGCCTGATCCTCTCGATGCTGGGCACCCCACTGGCGATCCGGCTGCTCTCGCGGCGCGGTTACGGCCAGGAGATCCGTGAGGAGGGCCCGTCCGGCCACCATGGCAAGCGGGGCACCCCCACCATGGGCGGCATCGTGTTCGTGCTGGCCTCGCTGCTCGCCTACGGGGCCTCCCACCTGGCACTCCTCGACCCCCCGACGGTGTCGGGCATGCTGGTGCTGTTCCTGATGACCGGGCTCGGCGCGGTCGGCTTCCTCGACGACTTCATCAAGATCTACAAGCAGCGCAGCCTGGGCCTGCGCAGCGGCGCCAAGGCACTCGGCCAGCTCATCGTCGGCGCGGTGTTCGCCTTCCTGGTGACCCGCTCGCCGAACGTCTACGGCATCACCCCCGCCGAGACCCGGGTGTCGTTCCTGCGGGACATCGGCCCGTCGATCGGCATCGTCGGGTTCACCATCTGGGTGCTGTTCATGATCGTCGGGTTCTCCAACGCGGTGAACCTCACCGACGGCCTCGACGGCCTGGCCAGCGGCGCGACCGGCGTGGTGCTGGCCGCGTACGTGCTGATCGGCAACTGGCAGCTCCGCAACAACTGCATCGACCAGCTCGGCCCCAACTGCTACTGGGTGCGAGATCCGCTCGACCTGGCGGTGGTGGCCGCCGCCGTGCTCGGGGCGCTGATCGGGTTCCTGTGGTGGAACGCCCCGCCCGCCCGGATCTTCATGGGCGACACCGGCTCGCTGGCCCTGGGCGGCGTGCTGGCCGGGCTGGCCATCGCCACCCGTACCCAGCTGCTGCTGATCATCCTGGCCGGGCTGTGCGTGATCATCACGCTGTCGGTGATCATCCAGGTCGGGTCCTTCAAGATGACCGGTAAACGGGTGTTCCGGATGGCGCCGCTGCAGCACCACTTCGAGCTGAAGGGCTGGGCGGAGACCACGATCGTGGTCCGGTTCTGGCTGATCGCGATGCTCTGCTCGGCGCTCGGGCTGGGGCTGTTCTACGTCGAGTGGATGCCCCGGTGACCAGTCTCACGTGCGTGGCCGGGCTGGGCGTGTCCGGGACCGCCGTGGCCAGGGCGCTGGCCGAGCGCGGCGAGCGGGTCGTGGTCGTGGAGGCCGTGGAGGGCGAGCGGCAGCTCGCCGCCGCCGGGGAGCTCGCCGGGCTCGGCGTGGAGACCCTGTTCGGGGCGACGGAGCCGCCGGCGGGCATCACCCGGCTCGTCACCACCGGCTGGGCGCCGCACCATCCGATGATCGCCGCCGCGCTGGCGGCCGGGGTGGAGGTCATCGGCGAGGTGGAGCTGGCCTGGCGGCTGCGGCCCGCGCAGGCGGCCCCCTGGCTCGCGCTGACCGGCACCAACGGCAAGACCACCGCCGTGCGCATGCTCACCGCGATCCTGCTCGCCGCCGGGCGCAAGGCCGTCGCCGTGGGCAACGTGGGCCTGCCCGTCGTACGCGCCGTCGCCGAGCCGTACGACGCGCTGGCCGTCGAGCTGTCGAGCTTCCAGCTGCACTGGTCCAGCACGCTGGCCCCGCACGCCGCGGCCGTGCTGAACCTGGCCCCCGACCACCTCGACTGGCACGGCTCCATGGAGGAGTACGCCGCCGCCAAGGCCCGCATCTACGAGCGCGCAGGGACCGTGATCTACAATGCCGACGACCCCGAGGCCGCCCGGCTGGCCGCGCCCTACCCCGGGGCCGTCGGGTTCACCCTGCGGGTGCCGAGGAGCGGGCAGCTCGGCGTGGTCGAGGACCTGCTGGTGGACCGGGCGTTCGTGGACGACCCGGTGGAGGCGGCCGAGGAGCTGGCCACGCTCGCGGACGTGCGCCCGTTCGCCCCGCACAACGTGGCCAACGCGCTGGCCGCCGCCGCCCTGGCCCGCTCGCTCGGCGTGCCGTCCGAGGCCGTGCGCAGGGGGCTGCGGGACTTCGTGCCCGACCCGCACCGGCTGAGCCACGTGGACCGGATCGGCGAGGTCGACTACATCGACGACTCCAAGGCGACCAACCCGCATGCCGCCGCCGCGGCGCTGGCCTCGTACCGGTCGATCGTGTGGGTGGCGGGCGGGCAGCTCAAGGGGGCGGACGTCGACGAGCTGGTGCGGGAGGCGGCGCCGCGGCTGCGCGGGGTGGTGCTGCTCGGCGTCGACCGCGGCAGGATCGCGGAAGCCGTCGCGCGACACGCGCCGAATGTCCCCGTCGTGGACATCGCGGACCGCGAGACTGGAGCGATGGAACGAGTCGTCGCCGAAGCCGCCCGGCTGGCCTCACCCGGGGACACCGTGCTGCTCTCCCCGTCGGGGGCCTCCCTGGACATGTTCGCCAACTATCCGGCGCGGGGGGAGGCCTTCGCGCGTGCCGTACGCGAGCTGAGGCTGCGACGTGAGCACGACCGCTGAGCAACCGGTCAGAGAGGGGCCGGGCACCTGGGCACGCGAGCAGCTCGGCGCGCTGAAGGAGCTGCTCGACAAGCCGCTGACCACCTACTACCTGATCATCATGTGCAGCGCGCTGCTGCTGGCGCTCGGGCTCATGATGGTGCTGTCGGCCTCCAGCATCGAGGCGCTGCAGAAGACCGGCAGCCCGTTCTCGTGGTTCCTGCGGCAGTCGGTGTCGGCCGCGGTGGGCGTGCCGGTGATGTACGCGTGCTCGCGGCTGCCGGTCAAGTTCTTCCGCTGGGCCGGTTACCCCCTGATGGCGCTGTCCATCCTGGCGCTGGTCATGGTGCTGTTCATCGGCTCCTCCGAGCTGGGCGCCCAGCGGTGGATCTACATCGGCCCGCTGACCATCCAGCCGTCCGAGCCGGCCAAGCTCGGGCTCATGCTGTGGGGGGCCGACCTGCTGTCCCGGCGGGCGCGGCAGGGCAGGATCGAGTGGCGGCAGATGCTCATCCCGCTCATGCCCGGCACCGCGATCCTGGCCGTCCTGGTCATGCTGGGCCGCGACCTGGGCACGACGCTGGTGCTCTTCATGATCTTCCTGGCCCTGCTGTGGGTGGTCGGGGCGCCGGTGAAGCTGTTCGGCGGCATCCTGGCGCTGGCGGTGCTGGCCGCGGCCATCATGATCAAGGTGGAGCCGTACCGGATGGCGCGCATCGGGGCCTTCCTCGATCCGTGGGCCGACGCGCAGGGCGCCGGCTACCAGGCCGTGCAGGGGCAGATCGCGATGGGGTCCGGCGGTTGGTTCGGGCTCGGGCTGGGCAGCAGCCGCCAGAAGTGGAGCTGGCTGCCGCACGGCGAGAGCGACTTCATCTTCGCCATCCTCGGCGAGGAGCTCGGGCTGATGGGCACGCTCATGGTGGTGGCGCTGTTCGGGCTGCTGGGGTACGCGGGGCTGCGGGTGGCCGTGCGCGTCAACGACGCCTTCATCAGGCTCGCCGCCGCCGCCATGGTGGCCTGGATCGTCGGGCAGGCGACCGTCAACATGGGTGCCGTGCTGGGCGTCCTGCCGATCACCGGCATCCCGCTGCCGCTGGTCTCGTACGGTGGATCTTCACTGCTGCCCACCCTCGCCGCGCTCGGCATGCTGTTGTCGTTCGCCAAACGCGAGCCGGGCGCGCGGGAGGCCTTGGCGGCTCGTGGCCCCGGACCCGTCGCCCGGGCCCTAAGCTGGCTGGGCCTGGGGGCTACGACCAGAGGCCGAGGGAAACGTTAGGGAGTGACCGAGATGAGGGTGGTCCTCGCCGGTGGCGGGACGGCCGGGCACATCGAGCCCGCGCTCGCCCTTGCGGACGCGCTGCGGCATCTTGACCGGAGCGTCGGCATCACCTGCGTGGGCACCGAGCGCGGGTTGGAGACGCGGCTCGTGCCTGCCAGGGGCTACGAGCTGGAGCTGGTGCCGGCCGTGCCGTTGCCGCGGGCGATCACCCCGAGCCTGCTCACCGTGCCGGGCAGGCTGGCGGGCGCGATCAACGCCATGGCCGGCGTCTTCGACCGGGTCAAGGCCGACGTCCTGGTCGGCTTCGGCGGCTACGTGGCGACCCCCGCCTACCTGGCGGCCAAGCGGCGCGGCCTGCCGATCGTCGTGCATGAGGCCAATCCCCGCCCCGGCCTGGCCAACCGGCTCGGCGCGCGGCTCACCGACCACGTCTTCAGCGGCTTTCCCGACAGCACGCTGCCCAGGGCGGAATACATCGGCACCCCGCTGCGGCGCGAGATCGTCACCCTCGACCGGCTGTCCACGGGTGACAAGGCGCGCTCCTGGTTCGGGCTCGAGAACGACCGGCCGACGCTGCTGGTGTTCGGCGGCTCGCGCGGCGCCATGTCGATCAACCAGGCGGCGCTCGCCGCCGCGCCCGTGCTACGCCGGGCGGGCGTGCAGGTGCTGCACGTGCTCGGCCCGGACAACACCGTCGACCGGGAGCCGCCGCCCGGCGACCCGCAATACGTGCTGCTGCCCTACGTCGACCGCATGGACCTCGCCTACGCGGCCGCCGACGTGGCGCTGTGCCGCAGCGGGGCGCTGACGTGCGCGGAGCTGACCGCCGTCGGGCTGCCGGCGGCCTACGTGCCGCTGCCGCACGGCAACGGGGAGCAGCGGATCAACGCCGAGCGCATCGCGCGCGGCGGGGGCGGCATGGTGGTCGACGACGCCGATTTGTCACCTGATTGGATCATCCAGAACGTGCTGCCCATCCTGCACGCCCCCGAGCGGGTCGTCACCATGTCGGAAGCCGCCTCCCGGTTGGGGCGCAAGGACGCCGATATCATGCTTGCCAGGAAAGTGTTGGAGATAGCCCGATGAGTCTCGTCAAGCTGGTCGATCCCATCGCCGTCGCGGATCTGGGGCGGGTGCACTTCATCGGCATCGGCGGGTCGGGCATGTCCGGCATCGCCCGCATCCTGCTCAAGCGCGGCGTCCGCGTGACGGGCAGCGACGCGCGCAGCTCCGAGCTGGTCACCGAGCTGCGGGAGCTGGGCGCGACCGTGCACATCGGGCACGCGGCCTCCCACATCAGGGACGTCGACACCGTGGTCGTCTCGACCGCCATCCGCGACTCAAACCCGGAGCTGGGCGAGGCGCTCAAGCAGGGCCTGCGGATCATCCCGCGGGCCGCCGCGCTGGCCTCGGTCATGGCAGGGCGTACGGCGGTCGCCATCGCGGGCACCCATGGCAAGACCACCACCACCTCCATGCTCACCGTGGCGCTGCAGAAGTCCGGCGCCGACCCGTCCTACTGCGTGGGCGGCCAGCTCGTCACCACCGGGCTCGGCGCCGACGACGGCCAGGGCGGGGTCTTCGTGGCCGAGGCCGACGAGAGCGACGGCTCCTTCCTCATGCTCGCTCCCGACATCGCCGTGGTGACCAACGTCGAGGCCGACCACCTGGACAACTACGGCGACCCGCGGGCCGTGCACGACAGCTTCGCCCGCTTCGCCGAGCGGGTCGGCTCGCTGCTCGTCGTCTGCGCCGACGACCCGGGCGCGGCCGAGCTGGCGGCCAAGGCGCGAGAGCGGGGGCTGCGGGTCAGGACGTACGGCGTCGCGGGCGAGGACTACCGCGTGAGCGGGGTCAGGCCCGACGGGTTCGGCACGGTGTTCGCCATCGAGGGCAGGGGAAACGTGCGGCTGGCCGTTCCCGGGGCGCACAACGCGCTCAACGCCACCGCGGTGATCGCCGTGGCCGACGAGCTGGGGCTGCCGTTCGAGGAGATCAGGCAGGGGCTGGGGGCGTTCACGGGGGCCAAGCGGCGCTTCGAGGCCAAGGGCGAGGCCGGCGGGATCGCGGTGTTCGACAGCTACGCCCACCACCCGACCGAGCTGACCGCCGACCTGCGGGCCGCGCGTGACGTGGTCGCCTCCTACTCCGGCAGCGGGCGGGTCATCGCGGTCTTCCAGCCGCACCTCTACTCGCGCACCCGCTACTTCGCCGACGAGTTCGGGGCGGCGCTGGGGCTGGCCGACGAGGTGATCGTGCTCGACGTCTACGGCGCCAGGGAGGATCCCGAGCCCGGCGTGTCCGGCGCGATGGTGGCCGAGCGGGTGCCGCTGCCCGAGGGACGGGTGTCCTACGCGCCGGACCGCGCTTCGGTGCCGGGGCTGGTGGCCGAGCGGGCCCGGCCCGGGGACATCGTGCTCACCATGGGCGCCGGCGACGTGACGGAGCTCGGCCCGCAGATCGTCGCGCGCCTTTCCTGAGGGCGTTCCCTGGCTCCGCCGTTGGGCGTGGCGTGCGGTGTTGGACCGTGCGGCGGCGTAGGTTCGGTGCCGACGTGTTGGGGCCCCGGATACGGGTGGGAGGGCGATGAAGGCGCGGACGGCGTTCCTGGTGCTGCTCACGGCGGGAGTGGTGGGCACGGCCGCCTGGCTCGTGTTCTTCTCGCCCGTGCTGGGCGTGCGCTCGATCGAGATCGTGGGAAATATCACAGTCCCGAGCGAGCGGATCAAGCAGCAGGCCGGCGTGGCCGATCTCCATCCCCTCGCCACGGTCAACCTCGCCGACGTCGAGACCCGGGTGCTGGGCATCAGGCAGCTCGCCACGGCCAAGGTCGACCGGTTGTGGCCGGGCACGCTCAAGATCGCGGTGGTCGAGCGGGAGCCGGTCGCCGCGATCGCGGCGGGGGGAAAGGTCGCGGTCATCGACAAGCAGGGCGTGGTGATCGAGGTGAAGAACTCGGTGCCGCCCCTGCTGCCGTTGCTCAAAGTGGACAACCCCGCCAAGGGCGATCCCGTCATGATGGCGGCGCTGCAGGTCGTCCAGGCGGTGCCGGACGTGGTCGCGGGCAAACTCCGGCAGGTGCGCGCCGGGACGGCGGAGGGCGTGACCCTGGAGCTGTCCGACGGCCGTACGGTGATCTGGGGCGGCCCCGACCGGTCTGAAGAGAAGTCCCGCCTTCTCGCGTCGCTCCTCAAACACGAAAAAGCGGTCACCCTGTACGACGTCAGCTCCCCGGACGTGGTGACCCTGAAGTGATCACGAGTGTCAGGGTCTGGCAACTGCGGGGCAAGGGCATCGCCCAGCCGGTGCGAGGCGGGGGTCGGACCGTGAGAGCCTGTAAGCCTGTGGTTGGACGGAGGAGTGCCCCGACCAGGCGCGACTGCGGAGCGAAACGGACAGCCCGCGACACGCCGGACGTGCTTGCGGCGCGGTTAGTTGACCCGCCTGGAGCGTAACTCCTACTGTCCGTATCAATCCTCAGGTTGACATAAATCTAAATCTCAACCTGAGGTTGAGAGTTACCCGAACTGAGAAAAAGCGGATCCAATCCGCACCGAATTGCAAGTCAACGAGCGGAAAGGCCCCTCGTCGTGGCAGCACCGCAGAACTACCTCGCGGTCATCAAGGTCGTCGGCATCGGCGGCGGCGGAGTGAACGCCGTCAACCGGATGATCGAGGAGGGACTCAAGGGCGTCGAGTTCATCGCGATAAACACCGACGCCCAGGCGCTGCTGATGAGTGACGCCGATGTGAAACTCGACGTCGGCCGCGAACTCACGCGCGGACTGGGCGCGGGCGCCAACCCCGACGTCGGCCGGAAGGCGGCCGAGGACCACCGCGAGGAGATCGAGGAGGTCCTCAAGGGGGCCGACATGGTCTTCGTCACCGCGGGCGAGGGCGGCGGCACCGGCACCGGCGGCGCGCCCGTCGTGGCCAACATCGCCAGGTCGCTCGGCGCGCTCACCATCGGTGTCGTGACCAGGCCGTTCAGCTTTGAGGGACGGCGCAGGGCCTCGCAGGCCGAGGCCGGCATCGAGACGCTGCGCGACGAGGTCGACACGCTGATCGTGATTCCCAACGACCGGCTGCTGTCGATCTCCGACCGGCAGGTGAGCGTGCTCGATGCGTTCAAGGCCGCCGACCAGGTGCTGCTGTCGGGTGTGCAGGGCATCACCGACCTGATCACCACCCCCGGTCTGATCAACCTCGACTTCGCCGACGTCAAGTCGGTCATGTCGGGCGCCGGCTCGGCCCTCATGGGCATCGGCCACGCCCGCGGCGACGACCGCTCGGTCGCGGCGGCCGAGATGGCGGTCTCCAGCCCGCTGCTGGAGGCCAGCATCGACGGCGCCCACGGCGTGCTGCTGTCCATCGCGGGCGGCTCCGACCTCGGCCTGTTCGAGATCAACGAGGCGGCGCAGCTCGTGTCCATGGCGGCCGCGCCCGACGCCAACATCATCTTCGGTACGGTCATCGACGACGCGCTCGGCGACGAGGTGCGCGTGACGGTGATCGCGGCCGGTTTCGACGACGTGCCGGCGCCGGCGGAGAAGCCGCTGCCGCGGCCGGCGAGCCGCCCCGCCGCGCCGCCGTCCGCGCCGCCCGTGTCCTCTCCCGCGCGGCCGAGCCTGTCGTCGCCCAGCGTGAAGTCCGAGCCGCCCCTGGCGCGCCCTGAGCCGCGCCCTGAGCCGCGCGACTTCCGGTCCGAGCCGCGTGCCGACTTCCGTCCGGAGCCGAGGCCCGAGCCCCGCCCTGAGCCCCGTCCCGAGCCGCTGCGAGCCGAGCCGCGCTCCGACTTCCGTCCGGAGCCGAGGCCCGACCTCCGGTCGGAGCCCAGGCCCGAGCCGGTGCGGCCGGTGGAGTCGGTGCAGCCGCCGGTGCCCCCCGCCCCGGATCCCGGCGAGGCCGTCGCCGACGAGCCGTCCGGCCCCGTCTCCATCCCCCGGCCCACGCCCGAGCCCGCCAACCCGCCCACGCCCATCACCTCCCGCATGTCGGAGCCCGCCAAACGTCCTCGGGTCGTCTTCGAGGAACAGGAAGAGGAGCTCGACGTCCCGGACTTCCTGAAGTAAGCCCGCCGCCTGACGCCGCTCCCCGCTGGGACGGGAGCGGCGCCGTCGTGTGTGCAAGGGTGGAAGGTTCGGCCCGGGGGGGCAGAAAGGTGGCTGCTGTGCTGGAGGCGTGCGCAAGCCGTACGGACGGGCGCGAGGGTGAGGGGGAGAGGCATGTGAGAAGCGACGAGATCGCGGCCGGGCTCGCCGAGGTCGACGCCCGCATCGCGGCGGCCTGCCACGCGGTGGGACGCGATCGCGGCGAGGTCACGCTGATCGCCGTCACCAAGACCAGACCCGCCGAGGACGTACGGATCCTGTGCGAGCTCGGCGTGCGGGACATCGGCGAAAACCGCGACCAGGAAGCCGCCCCCAAGGCCCACGAGCTGGCCGGACTGCCGCTGACCTGGCATTTCGTCGGCCAGTTGCAGACCAACAAGGTCCGTTCCGTGGTCGGGTACGCCGACGTGATCCACTCCGTCGACCGGCTCAGGCTCGTGGAGGCGATCAGCAAGGAGGCGGTCCGCCAGGGCCGCAGGATCGGCTGCCTGGTGCAGGTCGCGCTCGACGACGACCCCGCCAGGGGCGGCGCCCGCCCGGGCGACGTGCTCGCGCTCGCGGACGAGGTGGCGCTGGCCGAGGGCGTGTGGCTGGGCGGCGTCATGGCGGTGGCACCGCTGGGCGAGGAGCCGGCCAAGGCGTTCGCCCGGCTGCGCGATCTGGCGCTGCGCCTGCAGGAGCAGCACCCTCGCGCCACGATGATCTCGGCGGGGATGAGCGACGACCTCGCCGAGGCCGTCGCCTACGGCGCGACACACGTGCGGATCGGTACGGCGTTGCTCGGTCGTCGCAAGCCCTTCGTCAGGTAATGTCCCCTCAAGTGGGTGTGCAGGCCCATGATCAAGTAGAGGTCGATCAGCGGTGAGCTCCAGGGGGGTACGCCTACCGCCTCGGGACCCGGCGACGGACTCGAGCGAGTGCGACCATGAGCAGGAGGACGACGTAGCGATGGCCGGCGCGATGCGCAAGATGGCGGTCTACCTCGGTCTCGTGGAGGACGACCGCTACGAGAGGTATGAGAGCTACCCGGACGACTACGCCTACGAGGACGAGGTGCAGCGGACCGGCGAGGAGCGCCCCGTGGCGGTCCAGGACCGCGACGACGAGGCCGACCCAGGAGTGCCCGCCCCCAGGCCCGCCACGACGATCCTGGAGCGCCGCACGACCGATCTGGCTCGCATCACCACCCTCCACCCACGGACGTACAACGAAGCGCGTACCATCGGGGAGCACTTCCGGGACGGCACCCCGGTCATCATGAATCTGACCGAGATGGTTGACAGTGACGCGAAACGGCTCGTCGATTTCGCGGCAGGTCTGGTCTTTGGCCTACATGGCAGCATTGAACGTGTTACCAACAAGGTGTTCCTGTTGTCCCCTGCCAATGTCGAGGTGACCGCCGAGGACAAGGCCCGAATCGCGGAGCGCGGGTTCTTCAACCAGAGTTAGAGTCTCTGTATGTCTATCGCACCCAACCAGGTCTCACCGAGACCGGGAGGGCACATCAGAAGTGGAGGCGCGGCCGGGCCGTGGGGATCGTGAGTCAGATCTTGGTCGTAGTCCTGTCTCTCTATTTGGTGCTGCTCATCGGCAGGATAATCTTCGAGACGGTGCAGGCTTTCGCCCGGCAGTGGCGACCGTCCGGCGTCGTCCTGGTGCTGGCCGAGGCCACATACACCGCTACAGACCCACCTCTCAAGTTCCTCCGCCGTTTCATTCCTCCGCTCCGGTTGGGTACGGTGGCCTTTGACCTAAGCTTCACTGTGCTCTTCATCGTCGTGCTGATCCTGATCCAGATCGCCGGGTCGCTGCGATGAGAGGGCCGGTGTGGCGCCGGTCGTGATCCAACTCGTGTCCGCGCTGAAGTGATTCGGGTTACCGTCCCTCCGGACAGACTCCAAGCGCGCCAAGGAGACCAAAAATGCCGCTGACGCCCGCTGATGTGCGGAACAAGCAGTTCAGTACCACCCGGCTGCGGCCGGGCTACGACGAGGAAGAGGTCGACGCCTTCCTCGACGAGGTGGAGGCTGAGCTCGACCGCCTGATCCAAGAGAACGAGGAGCTCCGCGCCAAGCTGGCCGAGTGCCTGCGCGGGAAGGTGCCGGGCGGCATGAACATGCCCATGGCCTCCGCCCCGGTCCAGGAGCAGCCCAAGCCCGAGATGATGGCGCCCCCGCCACCTCAGCCCGAGCCCATGCGGGCGCCCGAGCCGCCGCCGGTGCAGCAGCCGGTCCCCGTGGCCATGAGCATGCCTCCGGCCGAGGACAACATGGACACCGCGGCCCGCGTGCTCGCGCTCGCCCAGCAGACCGCCGACCAGGCCATCTCCGACGCCCGCCGGGAGGCGGACGACACGGTGACCCGGGCCAGGCGCGAGGCCGACGAGATCCTCACCAAGGCCCGCCGCCAGGCCGAGCAGGTCATCGGCGACGCCCGGGCCCGGGCCGAGACGCTGGAGCGCGACGCGCAGGAGCGTCACCGCCAGGCGATGGGCTCGCTGGTGCAGACCCGTGACGAGCTCGAGCGCAAGGTCGAGGAGCTGCGCAGCTTCGAGCGCGAATACCGCAGCAGGCTCAAGCTCTACCTGGAAAACCAGCTCGCCGAGCTCAACGTCGCCGCCGAGGGCAGCGGTGGGTTCCCGGTGATGTCCGGTGGTCCGCAGGGTCAGGCTCCCGCCATGTCGCACGCCATGCCGCAGAGCCAGCCGCCGCTCCCCGGGCCCCCCAGCCCGTTCGGTGGTGAGGCTCCGCAGGGCGCTTTCCCCGGTGGTGACGGTCCGCACAACGACCGCCGGTAAAGTAACCGGTCGCTAGGACCTGTCACTCGAAAGAGCCCCCTGTGATCCTTATCAGTGCTGGTTTGGTGCTCGCGGCGGTCGTACTGCTGATCGCGGGTTTCGTACTGGCGAAGCCGTTCCTGATCATGTGGTCCATCGTGGTCAGCGTGCTGTCCGCGCTGTTCCTGGTGATCGGGGCGTTTTTGCGGCGTAACGAGCTTTTTCCCGGTGGCGGGCAGGCCGCTGCGCTGGCCACCCCCCCGAAAGGGCTCATGCCGCCCGGCCTCCCGCACCCCCAGACCGGCCCCATGGCTCACCAGCCACCCCCCCGTCCGCGTACGGCGACCGTCCCGGCGGCCGGCGCACGCAGGCCCGCGAGGAGCGGCGTCTCACCGGACGCGATCGTGCTGGTGATCCCGGGACGCAAGAGGTACCACGTGCCCGGCTGCCGGCAGTTGAGCGGTCGGGGTCACGAGGAGCTCACCTACGAGGAGGCACGCGAGGAGGGTTTCACGCCCTGCACGACGTGCCTGCCCGACGCCGTGCTCGGCGGACGGCAGTTGCCGCCTGCCGCCGACCCCGAGCCCGCCGTCCGACCCGCCTCCGCGTTCGCCGCGGAGACCCGGGCGGAAAACTCCGCGGAGACCCGCGACGTACGTTCGCCGGTCGCCCCGCCGAAGCCCGACACCAAGGCTTCCACCCCCACCACGGAGCCCGCGACCTCCACTGAGGAGGGCGCCACCGGGTGGTTCGGTCCCACCGCCGCCACCGTCACCCCCGCGTCCGCGGGCAGGAGCGCACCGTCCTCCGCCGCCGAGCAGGACGACGAGCAGGCGGAGGCAGAGACTTCTTATTTCCGGCCGCCGTCGGCGCTCAGATCCGAGCCGCCCTCGGGTCCGGCCGCGTCCCGTCCTGGCAGTCGGGGCACTTCATCCCAGCCGTCCGGCTCGCCATCGCCTGGTAAGTCCGCGCAGGCTGCCGCGACGCCCGGTCACCCCGACGCCAAGCCGTCTGCCAAGCCCGGCCAGCCGCCGGCCACGTCCGGCCAGCCACGGATCACGTCCGCCGAGTCGCCGACCACATCTGGCCAGTCGCCGGCCAAGTCCGGGCAGTCGCCGGCCAAGGGCGACCAGCCGCCGGCCAAGCTCGGGCAGTCGTCGGCCAAGCTCGGCCAGCAGCCGGGCAAGCCCGGCCAGTCGGAGGGCGAGTCTGCGGGCAGGCCGGGGCAGTCCGGGGGCAAGGCCGGAGCATCCGCAGGGCAGCCGGGGCCGAAGGGCGCGACGCCCGGGTCCGCGGGCAAGCCGGGATCGCCGGGCGCCCAGCCGGGGCGGGCCGCCTCTGGCGCGTCCGAGGACGACGACGCCTTCGAGCCCGCCACGGCCCCGCAGCCCCGCCTCTCTGCTTCCGGGGCACCGATCCGCCCGGAGACGGCTTCCGGGCCGTCGCAGCGCCCTTCTGGGGCCGCCAAGGGGGCCGCCTCGGGAGAGCAGGGCGCGGTGGTGCATCCGCGGCCCGCGTCCTCGGCCGAGTCGGAGGCCAAGCCCAAGGGCCCGCTTCCCACGGGACCCGGTGGCGGCTCCGCTTCCGGGACCAAGCCCGGAGCTCCGCGTGCTGAGGAGAAGCCGGGGACGCCCAGCCCGAGGCCCGGTGGTTCCGGCGCGGGCGGGACGGCCGGGACGACCGACGCGTCGAAGGCCGACGCCGCCCCCGAGGCGGGCGCGGCCAAGGGCGACGCGACCAGAGGCGAGGGGAGCGGTTCGGCACCCCGGAGCGGCGGCGCGCCGGTCACCGCGTCGAAGAACGGTGGATCCGGCAGTGTCTCGCAGGTCGGTGGATCCGGCAGTGCACCGAAGGTCGGTGGGTCCGGCAGTGTCTCGCAGATCGGTGGATCCGGCAGCGGGTCGAAGGCCGGTGCATCGGGTGGGACGTCCAAGACCGGTGAGCCGGGCGGGACGACGAAGGGCGGCAGTTCGAGCGAGACGGCCGCGACGAACGGTTCGGGCTCCGCTGCCAAGACCGGCGCCGATGCTGAGACCGGTGGTTCGGGTGCCGCGGCCAAGACGGGTGATTCGGACGCCACCACTCGCCCGGGTGGGCCGGGCGCCGTCTCCAAGACGGGCAGTCCGGATGCTCCGCCCAAGACGGGCGGGGCCGGGGTGACGGCCAAGGGTGGTTCCCCTTCGGGCACGCCCAGGGCGCAGGCGTCCGGCTCCGCTCCCAAGACACCGGGCTCGGGGTCCAAGGCCGAGCCCGAGACCACGGTCGGTGACACGTCCACGGGCGGTGGCACGGGGGAGCGCGGCGGCAAGGTCAAGGTCATCATCGGCACCCGTCGCTACCACAGCACCGCGTGCCCGCTGATCAGGGGCGCGGGTGAGGACGGCGTGGAGACGATGACCCTGGCGGCGGCGGAGGCGGCCGGTCTGACGAGCTGCTCCGTCTGCCAGTACGACCGCGAGACGGTCAGCTGAACCCACCACGCTGACCCCCTCCCTCCCGGCACGACGGTCCGAGTCCCAGGGAGCGGAGCCCCTATGCCCTCGGCCTGTTGATCGAGTGCTCTGTGGGTGGGGAGGGGCGTGAGGCGACGCCCTCGCTCCTGGGTGGGGTGCGGCCTGGGGCGACGCCCTCGCTCCTGAGTAGGGTGCGGCCTGGGGCGACACCGCGCCCCTGGGTGGGGTAGAGCCTGGGCTACACCTCGCTCCTGGATGGGGTGCGACCTGGGGCTACACCTCACCCCGTGTGGGTTGGGCCCCGGGCTACACCTCGCCCGGTGTGGGGTTGGGCCTGGGGTTACACCTTGTCCCTGGGTGCGTTGCGTCTGAGGTGATGGTCCGGGCCGTGACATGGGTGCGCCCGAGACGAGGGTTCGTCTCGGGCGCGTGTTCTCCGGGGCTCGTCGCCGGGGGCGTCAGGCGCGGCGGAGTTGGAAGGTCAGGGACAGGTCCGCGTCCGTGTGGGACGGGACGTCGTCCGAGGCCGCGCCCTCCGTGACCGTGGTCGCCAGGACCTCCTCCGCCACCACCCCGCCCTCGGCGCGCAGGGCCGCGGCCAGGTCAGGGGCGGACGTGGTCCACCACAGGTCGATGCGGTCCGTGATGGACAGGCCCGTCGACTTACGGGCCTCCTGGACCAGGCGGATGACCTCGCGGAGGAGGCCGGCGCGGCGCAGGTCGTCGGTGAGCTCCAGGTCCAGGGCCACCGTCTCGCCCGTGCCCGTGCCGATCGCCCCCGTCTCCACGGCCCAGCCCGCGCGGGGCTGCTCGGTGACGATGACCTCGTCGGGGCCGAGCATGATCTCGCCCAGCTCGTCGGCCTCCACCATGACCGTGGCGCCGGAGCGCAGAGCACGGGCCACGCGGGTGGAATCGGCGGCGGCCAGCGCGGCGGCCACGAGCTTGGTCTGGGACCCGAAACGCTTGCCCAGAGCCCGGAAATTGGGCTTGACGCTGTAGGACACGAGATCAGCGCTGAAGCCGGACATGTCCTCAAGCGCCTGGACGTTCAGCTCGTCCGCCACCAGGCCCCGCAGCTCCTCGGGGAGCGACGGCCAGTCGTGCGCCCCCACCAGGGCTCGGGCCAGCGGCTGGCGGGTCTTGACGCCGGAGGAGGCACGGGCCGAGCGGCCCAGCTCCACCAGGCGGCGGACCAGCGCCATCCGGTCCGAGAGCACGGGGTCGAGCAGGTCCTCGCGCACGTCCGGCCAGGACGCCAGGTGCACCGACGCCGGCGCGTCCGGGGCCCGCAGCACGTCCCAGAGGTAGTCGGTGACGAACGGCGTGACGGGAGCCATCAGCCGCATCACCGTCTCCAGGCACTCGTACAGGGTCGCGAACGCGTCCTCCGAGCCCTGCCAGAAGCGGCGGCGGGAGCGGCGGACGTACCAGTTGGACAGGTCGTCCAGGAAGTCGGCCAGGCGGCGGCCCGCCCGCTGGGTGTCGTAGTCGTCCAGGGCCGCGGTGACCTCCGCCACCGTCCTGTGCAGCTCGGCCAGCGCCCACCGGTCGAGCAGCGGGCGCTCGGCGGCCGGCGTGGCCTGCGCCAGCCGGGACGGCGTCCAGGACTCGGCGTTGGCGTAGAGGGTGAAGAACGACGCGGTGTTCCAGAGGGTCAGGAGCACCTTGCGGACGATCTCCTCCAGGGTGTTGTGCCCCACCCGGCGGGCCGCCCACGGCGAGCCGGAGCAGGCCATGAACCAGCGCAGCGCGTCGGCCCCGTGCTGGTCCATCAGCGGGATCGGCTCCAGGATGTTGCCCAGGTGCTTGCTCATCTTGCGGCCGTCCTCGGCCAGGATGAGGCCCAGGCAGAGCACGTTCTCGTAGGAGGACTGGCCGAAGACGAGGGTGCCGACCGCCATCAGCGAGTAGAACCAGCCACGGGTCTGGTCGGTGGCCTCGCAGATGAACTGCGCCGGGTAGACGCCCTCCGGCTTGCCGTGCTCACCCCACTGCGCGAAGGGCATGGAGCCGGAGTCGTACCAGGCGTCGATGACGTCGGGCACGCGGCGGGCGAGCGCGCCGCACGAGGGGCAGTCGAAGGTGACGTCGTCGACGTACGGGCGGTGCGGGTCGAGCGCGGAGACGTCCCGGCCCGCCAGGTCGCCCAGCTCCGCCAGCGAGCCCACGCAGGTCACATGGGACTCGTCCGCCTCGCACACCCACAGCGGCAGCGGCGTGCCCCAGTAGCGCGAGCGCGACAACGACCAGTCGACGTTGTTGCGCAGCCACTCGCCGAACCGGCCCCACTTGATCGTGTCCGGATACCAGTTGGTCCTGGCGTTCTCCGCCAGCATCTGGTCCTTGATCGCGGTGGTGCGGATGTACCACGACGGCAGGGCGTAGTAGAGCAGCGACGTGTGGCAGCGCCAGCAGTGCGGGTAGCTGTGCTCGAAGTGGCCGCCGCGGAACAGCAGCCCGCGGGCGCGCAGGTCCTCGGTCAGCTCCTCGTCGGCGTCCTTGAAGAACGTGCCGCCGACCATGGGCACGTCGTCGAGGAAGCGGCCGTCGGGTCCGATCGGGTTGACGATCGGCATGTCGTACTTCTTGATCACGGCCAGGTCGTCGGCGCCGAAGGCGGGGGCCTGGTGGACCAGGCCGGTGCCGTCCTCGACGGTGACGTAGTCGCCGAGCACGACCCAGTGCGCGTCCGGGATGTCGACCAGGTCGAACGGGCGCGTGTACGTGGTGCGCTCCAGCTCGCGGCCGGTGTAGCGGGCCACCTCCGTCGCGCCCTCGCCGAGCACGGACAGCAGCGGCTCGGCCACCACCAGGACCTCGCCGTCCGCGGTGCGGGCCGCGACGTAGGTCACGTCGGGATGTACGGCCACCGCCGTGTTGGACACCAGCGTCCACGGCGTCGTCGTCCAGATCAGCAGCGCGGCGCCCAGCTCGGCCAGCGGACCGGAGGTCACCGGCATGCGCACGTATACCGACGGACTGGAGATCGTCTCGTAGCCGCCGGGCTGGCCCAGCTCGTGGTCGGACAGGCCGGTGCCGCAGCGCGGACAGTACGGAGTGATGCGGAAGTCGCGGAACAGCAGCCCCTTGTCGAAGACGACCTTCAGCGACCACCACACCGACTCGACGTAGGACGGGTCCATCGTGCGGTAGGCCTGGGACAGGTCGATCCAGTAGCCCATCCGCTCGGTCATCTGCTCGAACGCGTCCACGTGACGCAGCACCGACTCACGGCACTTGGCGTTGAACTCGGCGATGCCGTAGGCCTCGATGTCCTTCTTCCCCGAGAGCCCCAGCTCCCGCTCGACACCGACCTCGACCGGCAGTCCGTGGCAGTCCCATCCGGCCTTGCGCGGAACGCTGAACCCGCGCATGGACTTGTAGCGAGGGAACAGGTCCTTGAACACGCGCGCCTCGACGTGGTGCACCCCGGGCAGGCCGTTCGCGGTGGGCGGGCCCTCGTAGAAGACCCACGCCGGATTGCCGGAGTTGTGCTCCACGGAACGCTCGAAGACCTTCCCGTCGCGCCACCGGTCGAGCACCTCGCGCTCCAGCGCGGGCAGGTCGACCTGCGAGGGAAGAGAGCGGAAAGACGACATTTCTGGTGGGACCTCCACGCGTGAACCGGCTGGACGGCGTGAAGGGACGAAGCCTGGCGGCTCCGCGGTACCACCCTTCTTGGCCCCGCGGGTGGGCGGGACCCTCTTCATTCGGCCTGCTGCCGGGTCTAATGAGCTCGGGAAGCCGTTCTTCCGGCGGCTCCGGGGTGATATCCCTCACAGTCGGGCCCCATCAACGCCTTGCAGACTTCAAACCATAACGCAGAGTGGGGGCGAAGGCTTCCCGGTTTTCCTGGTGCCGCACAGGATCGTCACCGCGAGTGGCCCAACTCCGGTCGTGAAGCCGTAAAGGCGACAAAGTTGTGGGAATGGACGTCCCTGTTGAGGAGTTGAATGCGCGAGGCGGGATAGTACGGGGGAGGTAAACCGTCCGGCGGGTCGTTTGCCGTTCCGTTATCAGGATCCTAAGCTGCCCGCACCCTTTACGACCTTGATCAGCAATGGGAGGCAGCCATGGCGGCAGTCACGCAGACCGCTACACCGTCGATGTGGTCGGACGAGGAGCTGGCCGAGGTACGCGGCAGACTCCAGAGCGAGATCGACGAGCTCAACGCGGACATCCTCCGCCACGAGTCCGAGATAGCCTCTGGAGACGTCACCCAGGGGGCCGGCGACGACCAGGCGGACGCCGGCGCCAAGACGTACGAGCGCGAACGCGAGATCGCCCTTACCCTGAATGCGCGCGATCTGGTCGCGCAGAACGAACGCGCGATCGCCCGGATCGACGCAGGGACCTATGGAGTGTGCGAATCGTGCCACAAGCCGATCGGCAAGGAGCGTCTCCAGGCGTTCCCGAGGGCGACGCTGTGCGTGGCCTGCAAGCAGAAGGAGGAGCGCCGCTAACACCGGCAGCGTCTCCGGCGCCGGCACCGCCAGCATCTCCAGCCCCGGAAGCCTCCCCGGCGCCGGACACTTCCGCAACGACGCAGCCCGCTTCCGCGACGCAGCCGGCCTCCCCGGCGCACGCGGGGTCCGCGGCGCCGGCGGGCACGTCACGCAAGGTTCTCTTCGCCGTCCTCATCGTGCTGGCGGCCGTGATCTACGCGGCCGACCTGATCACCAAGACGGTGGTGCTGCGCGCACTCGAGGGAAAGGCGCCGCTGGTCGTCATCCCGGACGTGCTGCAGTTCCGGGTCATCTTCAATTCCGGTGCCGCCTTCAGCATCGGCACCGGAATGACGCTCATCCTGACCATCATCGCGGTGTGCGTGGTCGTCGCCATCGTGCGCACCGCGCGCAAGCTGGGCAGCAGGGCCTGGGCGGTCACCCTCGGGCTGCTGCTCGGCGGGGCGCTCGGCAACCTCACGGACCGGCTGCTGCGTTATCCCTCGGGGTTCGGCCGTCCCACCCAGTTCCAGGGGCACGTGGTCGACTTCATCGAGGTGCTCCCCGGCCACTTCCCCATCATCGACTATTTCCCCGTGTTCAACATCGCCGACTCGGCGATCGTCTGCGGCGGCATCCTCGCGGTGCTCCTCGCCTGGCGCAACGTACAGATCGACGGGACCAAGGAGGTGTCGAAGGGTGACTGAGCAGCGCAGCCTGCCCGTGCCGGACGGGCTGGAGGGCGAGCGGCTCGACGCCGCGCTGGCCCGGCTGTTCGGCTTCTCCCGCACGCGCGCGGCCGAGCTCATCGGCGACGGCGAGGTGCTGGTGGACGGCAGACAACCGGCCAAGTCGGATCGGGTGCACGCGGGGGCGTGGCTCGACGTCACGATGCCCCCGCCGGTCACCACCCCCATGCCGGTGGCCGAGCCGGTGCCGGGCATGTCGATCGTGTACGAGGACGACGACATCGTCGTGGTCAACAAGCCGATCGGGGTGGCCGCCCACCCGACGGTCGGCTGGACCGGCCCCACCGTGATCGGCGGCCTGCTCGGCTCCGGGCACACGATCGCCACCAGCGGCGCGGCCGAGCGCCAGGGCATCGTGCACCGGCTGGACGCCAACACCACGGGGGCGATGGTGGTGGCCAAGAGCGAGCACGCCTATTCGCGGCTCAAGCGGGCCTTCAAGGAGCGTACGGTCGACAAGCGTTACCACGCCCTGGTCCAGGGGCATCCCGACCCGTTCAGGGGCACTGTGGACGCGCCCATCGACCGCCACCCGGCGGGGGACGGCCGGTTCGCGGTGGTCGCGGGCGGCAAGCCGTCGGTCACCCACTACGACACGGTGGAGGCCTTCCGGGCGGCCTCGCTGCTGGACATCAAGCTGGAGACCGGGCGTACGCACCAGATCCGGGTGCACATGGCGGCGCTGCGTCACCCGTGCGTCGGCGATCTGCTCTACGGCGCCGATCCCACGCTGGCGGCCCGGCTGGGGGTCACCCGGCAGTGGCTGCACGCGGTCACGCTCGCGTTCGAGCACCCGTCGAGCGGGGAGTGGGTGTCGTTCAGCACCGACTACCCGCAGGACCTGCAGCAGGCGCTCGACCTCGTGCGCGCCGAATCCTGAGACCAGATCCCGCACCGGCTCCCCGCCGGCCCTGACCGGCGTCCTCGTCGGCCCCTGACGGTCCTGGCCGGCGTCCTCGTTGGCTCCGGTGGTCCTGGCCGGCGAGGACGCCGGCCAGCGCTCCTGACCCGCGTCCTTGTCACCCTCCGGCAGTCCTGATCACTCCGCCGGGCCGTCGTCCGCCGCGCCGTCGGACCCCTCGACCCGGCCGGGGTTCTCGGAGGGGGTGTCGGCATCCTCGGACTCCTCCTGGGACTCCTCCTCGGACGCGGTCGGCGAGGGCGCCCGCGACTCGCGCGGCTCCTCCGTGGGGGTCCGCGAGCGCTGCCTGACGGGTGGCGGGGTGGTCGCCGTGCGCGGTCCCGCGGTCCCGTACGTCGGCTCCGAGTCCGGCTCGGTGTTCTCCGCCGAAGCCGGGGCCGATGCCGGGGTCGAAGCCGGGGCCGAGGCCGTGGAGGTGGGCGGCGCCGTCGTCGCCACGGCCGGCGCGGAGCCGCGCGGGTTGGGGGGCACGTCGTCGGGGCGGCTGGACCACCAGGCGGCGCCGCCCGTGGCGGCCGCGACGGCGAGCACGCCCGCGGCGAACGCGACCAGCGGCGGCCGGCGCCGCCGCGCCGCCCTCCGGGGCACGGCGAGCGGCCGCGTGTGCGGGGACGAGCCGCCCCCCAGGATCGCCAGCAGCCGCCGTTCGGCCTCCTCCAGCGACATCCGCCGCACCGGGTTCTTGTGCAGCAGCCCGAGCAGTACGGGACCGAGCGGCCCCGCCCGGGCCGGCTGCGGTGGCTCGGAGTGCATGACCGCCCCTAGCGAGGCCAGGGCGTTCTCCCGCTGGAACGGCGAGTGGCCCTCGACGGCCATGAAGAGGGTCACGCCCAGCGACCACAGGTCGGAGGCGGGCGTGGCCTGGCCGCCCGCCGCGCGTTCCGGCGCCATGAACGCCGGGGTGCCGATCAGTACGCCCGTCTTCGTGACGGGCGCCTCGTCCTCCGTGGTGGCGATGCCGAAGTCGGTGAGCACCGCCCTGCCGTCGGCGGCGACCAGCACGTTGTCCGGTTTCACGTCCCGGTGCAGCACCCCCGCGGCGTGGGCGGCCCGCAGCGCCTCCAGGAGTTGCAGCCCGATGTCCGCGACCCGCTCCGGGGGCAGCGGGCCCTCGTCGCGGATCACCTCGCCCAGGGTGCGGGA
Organism: Nonomuraea jiangxiensis; assembly: GCF_900099965.1. Classification (GTDB taxonomy): domain Bacteria; phylum Actinomycetota; class Actinomycetes; order Streptosporangiales; family Streptosporangiaceae; genus Nonomuraea; species Nonomuraea jiangxiensis. The sequence goes on from NZ_FNDJ01000004.1 coordinate 190,201, forward strand.
GGGGACGAGTTGCATGACGATCCAGGGGTGATCGTGCTCCTCCAGGACGTCGTACACGGCGGCCACGCCGGGGTGCGCCACCCGGCCGGCCGCCCTGGCCTCGCGGAAGGTCCGTACGGCGAACTCCTCGCGCTCGGGACCCGTCAGATCGGGCGGCGGCAGGATCTCCTTCAGCGCCACGTCCCGGCCCAGCACCTCGTCGTGCGCCTGCCACACCGTGCCCATGCCGCCCTTGCCGAGCATTCTGAGCAGCCGATACCGCCCACCGATCATCCCCGCTGCATCGGACATGTCCGGCGACTACCCCAGAAGCGCCCGGACAAGCGCGGTAATCACCGCCCCGGTGGCCAGCACCGCCAGGAAGGGCGCCCTGAGCAGCAGGGCCACCACCACCGCCGAGAGCCCGGCGGTACGCGCGGGATCGAGGACCAGCTCGCCCCGCTCCGTGAACACCTGCACCGCGACCAGCGCCGCCAGCAGCGCGACCGGCACCAGCTCCGCGAACCTGCGTACCGCCGGATGATCGAGCACCTTGCGCGGCGCGGCCAGCCCGGCCAGCTTCAGCGCGTAGCAGCCCGCGCAGAGGGCGGCGATCGCCCACCACAACGTCATCGGACCAGCACCACCAGCACGGCGGCCGCCGACAGCAGCACGGGGATGCCGGGCGCGACGAAGGGGGTGGCGCACAGCGCGATCACCACCGCGGCCGCGGCCAGCAGGCGCAGCTCGGCGCTGCCCGCCAGCCGGGGCCACAGGATGGCCAGGAACGCGGCCGGGCCCACCACGTCCAGCCCCAGCAGGCCGGGATCGCCCAGGAACGAGGTGCCGTAGGCGCCGGCCAGGGTGGTGAGGTTCCAGGTGGCGTACAGGGTGGTGAAGGTGACCACGAACCCGGTGCGGGCCGCCTCGGGGGAGGGCTGGGCGAGGGCGACGGCGGTGGTCTCGTCGATCACGCCGTGGGCGGCCAGCAGCCGGCGCGGGCCGCGCGGGCGGAGCAGGTCGGCCAGGCGCAGTCCGTACAGGGTGTTGCGGCCGCCGAGCAGCAGCGCGCCGAGGGTGGCGGCCACCAGGTCACCGCCCGCGCCCACCGCGCCCGTCAGCGCGAACTGGGAGGCGCCGGTGAACGACAGCAGGCTCAGCACGCAGGCCTGCGGCACGGACAGGCCCGCGGTGACCGCCGCGGCGCCGAAGGCGACACCGGACAGCCCCACGGCCAGGCCGACGCCGAGACCGTCCCGCACGGCGGCGGAACGGTGTGTTGTCTGTTCCATGCCGCCCGAGGCTAGGCGGCGGGGGAATCGCCGGTCTTGTACGTTCTTGCAGTGCGCTGGTAGGCGGCGGGCGGAACGCCCATGATGCGCTTGAAATGACGGTTGAGGTGGGCCTGGTCGGTGAAGCCCACCTCGGTGGCCACCTGGGCCGGGCGCATGCCGGACAGCAGGAGGCGGCGCGCCTGGCGTACCCGGAGCGAGGTGAGGTAGGCGTGCGGCGGCAGGCCCGTCGCGGCCTTGAACGCCCGCAGCAGCGCGAACGGCCGCGTCCCCACCGCGTCCGCGAGGTCGTCCAGCGTCGGCGGGTCGACCAGGCTCTCGTGCAGCAGGTCGAGCGCCTCGCGCACGGCCCGCCTGCCCGCGCCGGGCGGCACCGCGGCGGGCCGGGGCGCCGCGTGGCGGGCCAGCAGCCGGGCGAACAGCGTACGGCTCAGCGTCGAGGCCGCCAGCGCGTCACCGCGCTCGGCCGCCAGGTGCGCCATGCCGAGCAGCGCGGCCACCGCCTCGTCACGCACCACCTGCTCGGGGAAGTACGGAGTCGAGCGGGGCGCGCCCAGCTCGGCGGCGATCCCGGCCAGCGCGTCCACCGACGGATAGAGCATCCGGTACGACCACCCGTCCGGCGTGCCCGCCTGCCCCGTGTGCACGGAGTCGGCGTTGACCAGCACGATCTCGCCCGCGGCTGCCCGGTGCAGCGTGCCCCGGTAGTCGAACTCCTCCACTCCCGTCACGATGAGGCCGATCGCGTAGCCGTCGTGCGCGTGCCGGGCGAAGCGGTGGGTGACGTAGTGGGCCTTGAGCAGGTCGGTCTCCGGCACCGCCGGGTGCCGCCAGAAGCGTGCCTGCTCTTTCACCGCGGTCTGAAGGTGCTCGTGAACGTCTCGAAGAAGTGCCTGTCCTTGGCCCAGCGGGAGTGCGGGGTCTCCCAGTAGATGGCGAACGGGCGGCCGTCGGCGGTGACGACGTGGCGGTTGATCACGTGGATCAGCGTGCCCTCGCGCAGCCGGGTGAACTCCCAGTCGGCGGCCCTGCGGCCGAGGTAGGTGACGGGGGTGATGCCGAGGCGGGTGTACCGCTGGAACTCGCCCTTGGCCAGGATCTCCTTCTCCAGGGCCAGCCACTGTTTCACCGGATCCTGCCGGGGGGCGTCGGGAACGGTCCACTCGACGATGAGCGCTCCGGGGGTGCCGGGGCCGCTCATGGTGACGCTGTCCCTGGTGGGGTGGTTGGTGGCGGTCCAGCGGTCGGGCAGGGCGATGGAGAACCGGCCCTGACCGCTGGTGAACGGCCGCCAACCGGCGGGCACGGGCCTGCTGGTCGGGGGTGCGGTGGTGGGCCTGTCGCTGGGTGCCGTGGTGGGCCTGCCGGTGGACCCGCCGCTGGGGCTTGTGGTGGGTCGCGTGGTGGGACCGGTCGTGGCGGCGGGGCTGGTGGGGAGCGGGGTCGTCCAGCGGTCGCTCAGCAGCACGCCGCCCGTGCCCAGCACCGCGAGCGCGGCGGCCGCGGCGGGCACGCCTATCCAGAGCGCCTTGCCGCGCCCGGGGCGCGTCGTGACCGTCCCGTACGTGCCACCGCCGCCTGTGCCCGGCCCGCCTGTGCCCGGCCCGCCTGTGCCCGGCCCGCCTGTGCCCGGTCCGTCCGCGGGTCCATTCACGGGGAGCCCGTCGCCGGGGGCCGTCAAGTGGCCTGAGCGTACGTCTCCGGTCGTCTCACGGGCGCCTGGGGCGGGTTGGGTGCCGGGTGTGGGGAGGTCGCCCGGGGGCGGCCAGGCGGCGGGGCTCCAGGACTCGCCTGACCGGCTGTCCAGGCGGGGCCGCGCGGGTGCGGGCGGGTGGGGAGCCGGGGTGACCGGCTGGGCGGTCGTGGCCGCGTACAGGAGCCTGGCGGCCTCCGCGGCGGAGATCCTGTCGGCCGGGCTCTTGCGCAGCAGGCCCATGATGACCGGCTCCAGCGCGCCCGCCCGCGCCGGCGGGCGCGGGACGTCGCGCAGCACCGCCGCCACCGTCGCCGCCCACGAGTCCCGCCTGAACGGCGCCTCGCCCTCGACGGCCGCGTAGAGCGTCGCGCCCAGCGACCACAGGTCGGACTCCGGACCGGCGGGCTCGCCGTTCAGCCGCTCGGGAGGCATGTACGCCGGGGTGCCCACCAGGCCGCCGGTCGCCGTCAGCCCCGCCTCCGCCTCCATCGAGGCGATGCCGAAGTCGGTCAGCACGACCCTGCCGTCGTCGGCCAGCAGCACGTTCTCCGGTTTGACGTCGCGGTGCAGCACCCCGGTGGCGTGCGCGGCGCGCAGCGCGTCGAGCACCCGGCCGCCGATCACCGCGACCTGCCCCACCCGCAACGGACCCTGCTCGCGGACCACCTGCGCCAGCGAGCGGGACCGGACGAGCTGCATCACGATCCAGGGCCGGCCGTCCTCCTCGACCACGTCGTGGATGACCACCACGGACGGGTGGTCGAGGCGGCCCGCCGCCCGCGCCTCCCTGATGGTCCTGCGGTTGAGCTCGGCCCGCTGCGCCTCGCCGACGCCCGTGTAGCGAACCTCCTTGATCGCCACCGTGCGGTCGAGCAACTCGTCGTAGGCCCGCCACACCACGCCCATGCCGCCCTCGCCGAGCGGCTCGATGAGCCGATAGCGGTTGCCGACCTGCCTTTCCACTCGGGGAAGCTTACTTCTTGCCCTTGAAGGTCGCGTAGAAGCCCTCGAACAAGTCGTAGTCGTCCTTCCAGTGGCTCTTGAGGGTGTGCCAGTAGATCGCGTACGCCCGCCCGTTGTCCATGACGACCGCGCGGTTGCGCACCCGGGTCGGGCCGGTGTTGGTGTTCCAGGTGAAGTCCCAGTCGGCGGCGGCCTTGATGCCGTCCGGCAGGTCGTCGACCTTCTTGATGTCCAGCTTCCGGTAGCCGCCGAAGTTCCTCTTGAGGTTCGGCTCCTGCTTCTTCCAGTCCTTGAGCGGGTCGGTGCCCGGCTTGGCCGCCTCCTCGATCATGAGGTAGGCGTTGGGCGCGGCGCCGGGACCCTTGAACTTGACCTGCCGGCCGTCCCGGGTCCACTCCTTCCAGCCCTTGGGCAGTCCGATGGAGAAGCCCGCCTTGTCCTTGTACATCTTCCAGCCGGACGGCAGCGGATCCTTCTCCGGCTCCTCGCTCGGCGTGGGGCTCGGGCTCTCGGCCGGCGACTCGGTGGCGCTGGGGGTGGCCGAGACGGTGGGAGGCGCGGTGGACGGGGCCGACTGCGGCGGGGAGCCGCTCGGGGAGGGCTGCGGGACGGTCTGGGCCTGCGTGTCGCGCGGCTCAGGCGTGTCCTCGGGGGCCGAGCGCAGGCCGAGGTAACCGCCCACGCCGGCGACCAGCACCACCGCCAGGGCCGCCGAGATGACGAGCCCGGTGCGGCGGGGGTTGTCGGCCTTGGTCACGTCCACGGTGGACTCGGCGGGCGGCGACGGTGGCTCGCTCGGCGTGGCGGCCAGCCGCGCGCCGGTCTGGGGGAACTCAGGGGTGGGGACGAGGTCCGGGTCGGTCGGGGTGTCGTCCTCCACGGGCGCGCGCTTGAACGAGGCCACCGCGGGCATCTGCAGCCGCTTGGCCAGTGGCGACTTCTTCGGCCCCGGCGACGGCTGGGTGACCGGGATCTGCGCGGTCGGCGGCGGGCTCGACTCCGCGAGGGCATTGCGCAGCAGCCGCTGCGTCTCCTCGTACGTCAGCCGCTGCACCGGCTCCTTCACCAGCAGGCCGTTGATCACCTCGGTGAGCGGGCCCAGGTGCGTGGCGGGATCCGGCTCGTCGGTCAGCACGGCGTGCATCGTGGCCAGCGCCATCCCGCGCTCGTGCGGCGAGCGTCCCTCCACGGCCGTGTACAGGGTGGCGCCCAGCGACCACAGGTCCGACTCGCGCCGCGCGGGCAGGCCCTTGAGCCGCTCGGGCGCGATGAACGCCGGCGTGCCCGCCAGGCCCGTCACCGTGAGCTGCGTCTCGGTTTCCAGCGTGGCGATGCCGAAGTCGGTGAGCACGACCCTGCCGTCGTCGGCCAGCAGCACGTTCTCGGGTTTGACGTCCCGGTGCAGCACGCCCGACTCGTGGGCGCGGTGCAGCGCGTCCAGCACGGCCAGGCCGATCTCGGCCACCCGCTTGGCAGGCAGCGGCCCGTCCTGCTTGATCACGGCACCCAGGGACCGTGACGGCACGAGCTGCATGACGATCCAGGGCCGGTCGTCCTCCTCGATCACGTCGTGCACGACGATCACGTTGGGATGCTCGAACCTGGCGGCCGCCCTCGCCTCCCGCATCGTCCGCCGGTTCAGCAACTGCACCTCTTCGCCCAGCGCGGCGGCGTATCTGACCTCCTTGACCGCGACCGTGCGGTCGAGCAGCTCGTCATGGGCGCGCCACACGATGCCCATGCCACCCCTGCCGATGGGCTCCTGCAGTTGGTAGCGGCCGGCGATGCGGCGCCCGTCCTGCTTGCGATCCGACGTCAACGGCCTCGTACCCTCCTCTAGGCCAAGAAATACTCCCATAGCGAGGGATCAACGGCGACTCGCCGGAAGGTCAGTCCACCATGTGGGCGTAACTGTCCAGCAGGTGGAGAGGGGTGTAGGGTTTCCATATGACTTGTCGCCACGCGTTTACCGAGCCGGCTCCAGGAGGGCCGGTCGTCGGATAGCGACCACCTGGAGTCGGCACAGGGCAGAGACGACCCGTCTCTGCCTTTTTGGTTTCCCGCCGGTTCCAGGGACCGGCCGATGTGGGGAGTCGGAATGTCATCGACATTGGAACGGCACGCCGTCGCGGTGGGCGAACTGCTCGTGGGAGAGGGACCCGCCGTGGTGATCGGCCGGCGGGTCAGCCTGCGGGCGCACCAGGGGCGGGTCGACGCGCGGGAGGCGCTGGGGGAGCGGGCCACGCTGGTGGAGCCGTTCTCGGCGGCCGACCTGCCGATCGTCGCCGAGCGGGCCGACGCCGTGGTGGTGGGGGCCGCGTGGACGCGCGACATCCCGCTGGTGCAGGCGGTGTGCGGGCTCGGGCTGCCGGTGGTCGTGGAGCGGCGCGCGTCGGCGTCCATGGAGGAGTGGCTCGGGCTGGCCGACTACTGCGCCGCCGAGGGTGACGGGCGGGTCATCCTGTGCGAGGGCGGCCATCCCGACCTGGGGCTGATGCGGGCCGCGCGGGCGGCGTCGGGACGGCCCGTGCTCGTGGACGTGTCCAGGGACGTCGGGCTGTCGGCCGCGGCGGTGGCGGCCGGGGCGGACGGGCTGATCGTGGACGCCGGGCCGCGGCAGGAGAGCACGATCGGGACCTACGAGGGCGCCGGGGTCGCGGATCCCGTACGGGGTGCGGCCCGTGCGTTCGTACGGGCGGAGGACCTGGCCGACGGCCTGGTGGCGCAGCTCGACGTGGGCCGGAAGGCCGACGCGGAGGCGGCGCGGCGCATCGCCGAGGAGGCCGTCACGATCGTCGGGGCGCTCCTGCGGCACGAGGCGCCCGCCACGTTGCCGGAGTGCAGGGAGGCGATCGACCGGGTGGACGCCGCGCTGGCCACGTTGCTGGAGCGGCGGGTGGAGCTGGCGGGCATCGTGCAGCGGCTCAAGCCGGTCGGCGGGTTCGCGGGGCGCGACGCGGGCAGGGAACGCGCGCTCGTGGCCGAAATGGCACGGCGGGCGCCGACACTCGGCGAGGACCTGCTGGCGCCCGTCATGAACGCGGTCATCGAGGCCGGCCTGCACCTGGCGGAGCAGCGGGCACGCGAGTAGCCCCGGGGTCAGGGGGCGTCAGCCGGAAGTTGTTCATGGGGCGGCCAGGGCCGGCGGCGATCTGGTCGGTGATGAGGCCGGCGAAGCGGCGGTAGCCGTCGCCTGTCGGGTGATAGCTCCGGGCGTTGACCGTCAGGTCCTCCATGTCCACGTTCAGCCCGTTCAGGAAGGGCTGTGGCTCCCCGACCTCGTGGCCCGTGAACGACTCGTAGGCGTCGACGTACTCGACGCTCCCGGGTGCGCCGAAGGCCGCGATGGCGCGGTCGAAGTCCGCCGCCACCGAGCCCACCAGGTCGTTGAGGCGCCTCGTCATGGTGTTCAGCCAGCGCTGGTCCGCCGGGCTGAGGTTGTCGTAGGTCTCCGTGGGGTTCTCGGGGAACGGCCGGGGGTAGCCGAGGACGATGACGCGGGCGTTCGGGGCGCGTACCCGGATCTCCTTGAGGACCTTGAGGAGGTTCGGGCCGAGCTCCTGGATGCGGCGGGCGACCGCCTGGTCCTGGTCGACGCAGGCCGTGGACCACGGCAGTTTCACGATGCAGCTCGTGAGGACCTTGGTGAAGCCGGCGTCGTTGCCGCCGATGCTGAGCGTCACCAGGCTGGTCGAGGGGTCGACGCGGGTGATCTGGGGCGGCTGGCCGTACTGGCCGGACAGGAGCTGGCGGGTGGTGGCGCCGCTGCAGGCGTAGAAGGCGGTGCCGCCTTGGAACCGGTATGCCTGCGCCACGGTCGGCACGTACGAGCCGGTCGCGCGGTGGCAGCGGTCGGCGCCGTCGTTGAGCGGCTGCCTGTCGAGGTCGTAGACGCCCTCGCCGGAGGAGTAGGAGTCGCCGAGCGCGACGTATTTGCCCAGCTGGGCGACCTCGGTGGGGGACAGGCGGGTCAGCCGGGGTAACTGGCCCCTGGGCGGCGCGTCCGCCGGGCAGCCCGCGTCCAGGAAGGCGCAGGCCAGCCTGGGATAGACGTCCAGGGACAGGCAGGCCAGGGCGAGCGCGACGCCGAGCGCGGCGGCCATGACCGCCCGGGCGATCGTGCCGGTCACCGCTCTCCGGATGATCCGTCCGGTCCTCCCGGCACGGGCGGGCGGAGTGGTCTGCCCGGTCGGGGTGGGCTGGTCCTTTCGGTCTGGGGCGGTCGGTTCGTTCGCAGGTCCCGGCGGGTCCCGTCGGTCTGTGGCGTCCAGCGCGTCCTCCCCGAGCCCCGAATGGCCACCTGCTCCGCCATCGAGACTACCCAGACACCGATCAGGACGGCGGTTTTCAGTCGCCGGAGTCCATGCACGGCTCGGGCCTGCGCGTGGCGCGGCGGCGCCGGACGGCCCACCAGCCGAGGGCGATGCCCACGACGAGGACCGGCATCAGGAAGAACGCCACCCGCTGGTCCTGGTCGGCGAACGGCATCAGCAGCACCACCATCGCCAGGAAGGCGAGGGTCAGCCAGTTGGTGTAAGGGGAGCCCGGCATCGGGAACGTCGAGCGGTGGCCCGACCTGCGCAGCCCGAGCTGGCAGTAGATCAGCACCCCCCACGTGGTGACGACACCGAGCGAGGCCGCGGCGGTGGCGATGTTGAAGGCGCGTTCGGGCAGGAAGTAGAACAGGGCCACCCCGGCCAGGAACATGACCGCGGTGAACAGGATGCCGCCGATCGGGACGTGGCGGGAGCTCATGGTCCCGGTGAAGCGGGGGGCCTCGCGCTTGGTGGCCATCGAGCGCAGGATGCGGCCCGTGGCGTACAGGCCCGAGTTGCAGGAGGAGAGGGCGGCGGTGATCACGACGAGGTTCATGGCGTCGGCGGCCCAGGGGGCGCCCAGGCCGGAGAAGACCGTCACGAACGGCGAGGTGCCCGCCCGGTAGGCGGTCCACGGCAGGACCATCGCGAGCAGCAGCACCGAGCCGACGTAGAAGATCGCGATGCGCCACACCACGCCGTTGATCGCCTTCGGCATGATCTCGTGCGGCCGGGCCGTCTCGCCCGCCGTGATGCCGACCACCTCGATCGCCGCGTACGCGAACACCACCGACTGCAGGCTCATCAGCACCAGCGGGAACCCGGTCGGGAAGAAGCCGCCGTGGGAGACGAGGTTGTGCGGGCCCGCCTCGCCCACCGTGAACACCACCAGCACCAGCCCCACGACCAGGAAGGCCGAGATCGCCAGGACCTTCAGCATCGCGAACCAGAACTCCAGCTCGCCGAACAGCCGGACCGACAGCGAGTTCACGATGAGCACGAAGCCCAGCGCGATGAGGGCCGTGAGCCACTCGGGGAAGGCGGGGGCCCAGTAGTGGATGTAGGCGGCGATCGCGGTCAGCTCGGCGATGCCGGTGAACGCCCAGTTGATCCAGTACATCCAGCCGCTGGCGAAGGCCGCCCACGGGCCCATGAACTCGTTGGCGTATTCGACGAACGAGCCCGACGTCGGGCGGTAGAGCACCAGCTCGCCGAGCGCGCGCATGACGAAGAACGCGGCCACCCCGGCGATGGCGTACGAGAGCACGAGGGCGGGGCCGGTGGCGGCCAGCCGTCCCCCGGCGCCGAGGAACAGCCCGACGCCGATCGCGCCGCCGATGGCGATCATCTGGACCTGCCGGTTGCCCAGCGCGGGTCTGTATCCCTCGTCTTCCGGCGTGCGCACTCGGTGTCTCCTCAACTACTCACGGTGACACGACGATATCGGTGCCGCCGGGCACCCGGGACCCGGCACGCCGGTCCGTCCCCTCGTGCGAGAGCCCCGCGGGATGTCGGTGCGGCCTACTAGAGTCGGAACGCACCCGAAACATCGAGACTGGGAGGCGCCGCTCCATGTCGTCCAGCGACTCGTTCGTCCATCTGCACGTGCACACCGAATACTCGATGCTCGACGGGGCCGCGCGGCTCAAGCAGATGTTCAAGCAGGTCGGCGACCTGGGGATGCCCGCGATCGCGATCACCGATCACGGCAACATGCACGGCGCCTACGACTTCTACCGGCAGGCCACGGCCGCCGGGATCAAGCCGATCATCGGCATCGAGGCCTACGTCGCGCCGGAGCTGCGCCACAACAAGCGGCCGGTGCTGTGGGGCGAGCCGCACCAGAAGAAGGACGACGTCTCGGCGGGCGGCTACTACACCCACATGACGATCTGGGCGCGCGACAGGACGGGCCTGCACAACCTGATGCGGCTGTCCTCGCGTGCCTACACCGAGGGGTTCGTGCGCAAGTGGGCGCGGATGGACGCCGACATCCTCGCCGAGCACTCCGAGGGCCTGATGGCCACCACCGGCTGCCCGTCGGGCGAGGTGCAGACGAGGCTGCGGCTGGGCCAGTATGACGAGGCGCGCAAAGCGGCGGCGAAATATCAGGAGATCTTCGGGAAGGACAACTTCTACCTGGAGGTCATGGACCACGGGCTCGACATCGAGCGCCGCGTCCGCGACGGGCTGACCAGGATCGGCAAGGAGCTGGGCATCCCGCCGCTGGTGACCAACGACTCGCACTACACCTACGAGTCCGACGCCGCCTCCCACGACGCCCTGCTGTGCATCCAGACCGGCAAACAGCTCTCCGACCCCGACAGGTTCCGCTTCGACGGCAGCGGCTACTACATCAAGTCCGCCGACGAGATGCGCGCGGTCGACTCCTCCGACCTGTGGGCCGAGGGCTGCCGCAACACGCTGCTGGTGGCGGAGAAGGTCGATCCGGCCGGGTTCTTCGAGTTCAAGAACCTCATGCCGACCTATCCCGTCCCCGAGGGCATGACGGAGAGCGAGTTCTTCCGCCGTACCGTCTGGGAGGGCATGGAGCGGCGCTGGCCGGAGGGTTACGACGAGCAGCACAGGAAGCAGGCCGAATACGAGATCGGCATCATCGAGCAGATGGGCTTCCCGAGCTACTTCCTCGTGGTCGCCGACTTCATCATGTGGGCCAAGGACAACGGCATCCCGGTCGGGCCGGGGCGTGGCTCGGCGGCCGGGTCGCTGGTGGCGTACGCGATGGGCATCACCGACCTCGACCCGATCCCGCACGGCCTGATCTTCGAGCGGTTCCTCAATCCCGAGCGCGTGTCCATGCCCGACGTCGACATCGACTTCGACGAACGCAGGCGCGGTGACGTGATCCGCTACGTGACCGAGAAGTGGGGCGCCGACAAGGTCGCCATGATCGCCACGTTCGGCACCATCAAGGCGAAGGCCGCCATCAAGGACGCCGGGCGCGTCCTGGGCTACCCCTACGCGCTCGGCGACAAGGTGTCCAAGGCGTTCCCGCCCGCCGTGATGGGCAAGGACATCCCGCTGGCCGGGATCTTCGACAAGGACCACCCCCGCTACAACGAGGCGGGCGAGCTGCGCAGGCTCTACGACGAAGACGCCGACGTCAAGGCCACGATGGACCTCGGCAGGGGCCTGGAGGGCCTGATCAGGCAGACCGGCGTGCACGCCGCCGGCGTGATCATGTCCGCCGAGGTGCTGACCGACCACGTCCCGATCATGCGCCGCGACTCCGACGGCGTGATCATCACGCAGTTCGACTACCCGACCTGCGAGGCGCTCGGCCTGCTGAAGATGGACTTCCTGGGCCTGCGCAACCTCACGATCATGGACGACTGCCTCAGGATGATCGAGGCGACCACGGGAGAGAAGGTCGACCTGCTCGGGCTGCCGCTCGACGACCGCAGGAGCTACGACCTGCTGGCCAGGGGCGACACCCTGGGCGTGTTCCAGCTCGACGGCGGCGGCATGCGCTCGCTGCTGCGCCTCATGCGCCCCGACAACTTCGAGGACATCTCCGCCGCCCTCGCCCTCTACCGGCCCGGGCCGATGGGCGCCAACTCCCACACCAACTACGCGCTGCGCAAAAACGGCCAGCAGGAGATCACGCCGATCCACCCCGCCCTGGAGGAGCCGCTCAAGGACATCCTCGACACGACCTACGGCCTGATCATCTACCAGGAGCAGGTCATGGCCATCGCCCAGCGGGTGGCTGGCTACTCGCTCGGCAGCGCCGACCTGCTGCGCCGCGCGATGGGCAAGAAGAAGAAGGCGGAGCTGGACAAGCAGTACGCCTCCTTCGAGCAGGGCATGAAGGACAACGGCTTCCCCGAGGCGGCGATCAAGGCGCTGTGGGACATCCTGCTGCCGTTCTCCGACTACGCCTTCAACAAGGCCCACACCGCCGCCTACGGCCTCATCGCCTACTGGACCGCCTACCTCAAGGCCAACCACCCCGCCGCCTACATGGCCGCGCTGCTCTCCTCGGTGAAGGACGACAAGGACAAGTCGGCCCTCTACCTCAACGAGTGCCGCCGCATGGGCATCAAGGTGTTCCCGCCCGACGTCAACGACTCCGACTTCGACTTCACCCCGCGCGGCACCGACATCCGGTTCGGCCTGTCGGCGGTGCGCAACGTGGGCGGCAACGTCGTGGACGGCATCCTCGCCGCCCGCAAGGAGAAGGGGCGCTTCGCCGACTTCAAGGACTTCCTGCGTAAGGTGCCGGCCCTGGTCTGCAACAAGCGGGTGATCGAGTCGCTGGTCAAGGCGGGGGCGTTCGACTCGCTCGGGCACGTGCGCAAGGGCCTGGTCATGGTGCACGAGCAGGCCATCGACGCGATCATCGACATCAAGAGGAACGAGGCCATCGGCCAGGACTCCCTGTTCGGCGCGATCGAGGGCGGCGAGGACCAGACCTTCGACGTGCAGATTCCGTTGGGGGAGTGGGACAAGAGCACCCTCCTGCAGTTCGAGCGCGAGATGCTGGGCCTCTATGTCTCCGACCACCCGCTGTTCGGCGTGGAGCACATCCTGTCGGCGGGGGCCGACTGCTCGATCGCGGCCGTGCAGGACGAGAGCAGGCCGGACGGGCAGGTGGTGACCGTGGGCGGCATCCTGAGCGGGGTGCAGCGCAAGGTCACCAAGAAGGGCGACACCTGGGTGCTGACCCAGCTGGAGGACCTCGAAGGCTCGATCGAGGTGATGATCTTCCCGTCGGCCTACCAGCTCTGCTCGACGATCCTGGCCGAGGACGCGATCGTGTTCGTCAAGGGGCGGGTCGACAAGCGGGAGGACGTGGCGAAGATCATCGCCATGGAGGTGACGGCGCCCGACCTGACACGGGAGGCCGGCGGGCCGCTGCTGGTCAACCTGCCGCTGAAGCGGTGCACGCCGCCGGTGGTGGGGCGGCTGAAGGAGATCCTCGCCACGCATCCTGGCACGTCGGAGGTGCACCTGCAGGTCCACAACGGGCCCAGGACGACGGTGCTGCGGGTGGACGACAGGCTCCGCGTCACCCCGTCTCCCGCGCTCATGGGCGATCTCAAGCAGCTGCTCGGGCCTGCCTGCTTGGTGTGATTTTCTTCTTTTGTACGGCTTCGCACGGGAGGGTCCATCCGCCGTACGGGGCTGGGCTCTGTCCAGGGTGACGGTTACCGGGCGGCGCCGGCGGGCCACCGTCACGGCGCCCGGTCACCTCGCGAGCCCGACCTCAGGACCCGTTCCCGAAGGCGCGTTCCGGACCCTCTGCTTGAAGCCGCCCGTTACGGGGTCGCACGCCGCAGACGTCGCCGCGGGTTCGTGCCGGGGGCGTTCGTTCGGCGCCTGCCGCATCCCGCGCCTGTGGGATGGCAATGATCGCCGTCGCGGGCCGGTGGGGGTGTGAGGCAGGATCGCAGGGTGAGCGAACCGCACTACATGACCGCGACCGAGACGGCACACCTCATCAGGACCGGCCAGGCGAGCGCCGTGGAGGTCCTGCGGACCCACCTCGACCGGATCGAGAAGGTCAACCCGCGCGTGAACGCCATCGTGACCCTGGTGGCCGAGCAGGCGCTCGAAGCGGCCAAGGCGGCCGACGCGGCGGGGCCGGGCGAGGTGGCGGAGCGGCCGCTGCACGGCGTGCCCGTAGCCCACAAGGATTTGGTTGATACCGCAAATATCCGGACCACCTATGGATCGCCGCTTTTCGCCGAAAACATCCCGGACCACGATGACCTGATCGTTCAGCGGCTCCGCGCCGCCGGAGCCATCACCATCGGCAAGACCAACACCCCGGAGTTCGGCACCGGCTCCCACACCGTCAACGAGGTCTTCGGCGCCACCAGGAACCCCTACGACCTGACCAGGTCCGCGGGCGGCAGCAGCGGCGGCGCCGCGGTCGCGCTGGCCACCGGCATGGTCCCGCTCGCCGACGGCTCCGACATGGGCGGCTCCCTGCGCAACCCGGCCTCGTTCTGCAACGTCGTCGGCCTGCGTCCCACCCCTGGCCGGGTCCCCGCCGTGTCCGACACCGCCGCCTGGTACACCCTGTCCGTCCAGGGACCGATGGCCAGGACGGTCGAGGACGTCACGCTGATGTTCGGGGTGATCGCCGGGTTCGACCGCCGCTCGCCGTACTCGATCAAGGAGGTCTTCGCCCCCGAGCCCGAGCAGGGTGTGGCGGGGCTGCGGGTGGCGTGGAGCCCCGACCTGGGCGGGCTGCCGGTGGACCCGAGGACGGCGGCGGTCACCGCGACGGCGCCCGCGGTGTTCGAGCGCCTGGGCGCCCGCGTCGAGCAGGTGGAGCTGGACCTGTCCGGCGCCGAGGAGGCGTTCAGGACCTACCGGGCCTGGAATTACGCGCTGTCCTTCGACGACGTGACGGGGCTCGGCCCCAACACCGCCTGGAACGTCGAGCAGGGCCGCAAGGTCACCGGCGCCGACCTGGCCAGGGCCGAGGTCGCCCGCAGCCGCCTCTACCAGCGCATGGCCGCCTTCTTCGACGTCTACGACGTACTGATCGCACCGGTCAGCCAGGTGCCGCCGTTCCCGGTCGAGCACCCGTACGTCGGCGAGATCAACGGCGAGCGGATGCCCGACTACCTGGCCTGGATGCGCTCGGCGTACTGGATCAGCGTCCTGCACGCCCCGGCCGCGTCCGTGCCCGCCGGGTTCACCGAGGACGGCCTCCCGGTGGGGGTGCAGATCGTCGGCAGGCCGTTCGAGGACGCCAGGGTGCTCCGCGTGGCCCGCGCGTTCGAGCAGGCCACCCAGTACGGCCTGCGCCGCCCGCCACTCTAGAACCGGGGCAGCTCTCCATAGGGCTGCCGCAGGGGCGACTCGCGATACCCGTGCATGCCCTCCAGCAGCCCGAAGAACCCCACCGCCAGCAGCGGCCAGGACACCAGCACCCCGGAGGCGGTGAGCTTCAGCGCCCCGGGGACGACCTTCGCCCCGGGTACGGCGGCGGCCTCGACCACGACCGCCCCGATCGTGAACGTGGACCCGGCCCACAACGTCAGCATCGCCGCCAGCACCCCACCCGCGCACAGCCCGAGCAGCACCGCCAGCATGAACCGCCGCCCCACGAACCACGCGACCCCGCCGCACAGCAGCCCCAGCCCGCCCGTGATCACCGCGAACCAGCCGTCGGCCGCGATCAGCGCCTGCGTGGACGGGTCGGCCAGGACCGTGCCGTTCGCCGTGACCTCGTAGGGCGCGCGGGGCGTCAGCCCCGACCACAGCAGTCCGGCGGCGACCCCGAGAGCGGCGAGAGTGAGGACAGTTACCGCGAATGCGCGTACTTCCCTCGTCACGCCACTCCCCCTCACATGTACGTCCGAATCAGCTCGATGGTATCCCCCGGCTAGGCTCGGCTCGTGATTGCAGAAGAGGTCTGGCTCATCGAACCCTCCGGTCCGCTCCGCGGGGACGTCGAGGTACGGGGTTCCAAGAACGGCGTGTCGAAGCACATGGTGGCCGCCATGCTCGGCGACGGAGAGAGCAGCATCCAGAACGCCCCCGAGGTCGGCGAGGTCGGGATCACCGCCGCCATGCTGCGGGCGCTCGGGATCGACGTCGAGATCTCCGGCTCGGAGATCACGATTGCGCGGGGCAGGGAGATCGAGCCCCGGGTGCCGGACGCGTTCACCGGGCTCAACCGCATTCCCATCCTCATGCTGGGCCCGCTGCTGCACCTGGCGGGGGAGGCGTTCGTGCCGCTGGTCGGCGGCGACCCCATCGGTCGGCGGCCGGTGAACTTCCACGTGGAGGCCCTGCGCTCGATGGGCGCCGAGGTGGAGGTCGGCGACACCGGCATCTTCGCCAAGGCCAACAGGCTCCACGGCACCCGGATCGAGCTGCCGTACCCGAGCGTGGGGGCCACGGAGACGGTCCTGATGTCGGCGGTGCTGGCCGAGGGCAAGACGGTGCTGAAGAACGCCGCGATGGAGCCCGAGGTGGTGGAGCTGGCGCTGTTCCTGCAGCGCATGGGGGCCAGGATCGAGCTGTCGCCCAACCGCAGGATCGTCATCGAGGGCGTCGATCGCCTGCGCGGCGCCTCCACCTGGCTGACCGGCGACCGCATCGAGGCGTTCTCCTACCTGGCGGCGGGCCTGGTCACCCAGGGCGAGGTACGCGTGCACGGCTGCCCGCAGGACCGCCTGGTCACCGCGATCACCACGCTGGCCAGGATGGGCGCGCACTTCGACATCAACGACGAGTACCTGTGCGCGACCGCGCCCCCGGAGGGCCTGCGCGCGGCGGCGGTGCAGACCGACACCCACCCCGGCTTCATGACGGACTGGCAGACGCCGCTCATGGTGCTGTTCACGCAGAGCCAGGGCATGTCCGTGCTGCACGAGACGGTCTTCGAGAACCGCCTGGTGTACGTGCCCGCGCTGCAGAAGCTGGGCTGCGAGATCGAGGTGTTCGACCAGTGCCTGGGCGGCCCGGCCTGCCGCTATCACGACAGCAACGCCAGGCACTCGGCCGTGGTGCGCGGCGTGTCCCAGCTCAAGGGCGCCGACGTGACGCTGCCCGACATCAGGGCCGGGTTCTCGGCCGTACTGGCAGCGGCCGTGGCCGACGGGCAGTCGACGCTGCGCGGCGTGCACCACATCGAGCGCGGTTACCACCGGCCGTTCGAGCAGTTCGCCTCGCTCGGTCTGAACATCCGCAGGCAACGGTAAAGAGGTCCTAAGCGGGCGTTTGTCGACGATCGGGACGTCGCAGATCATCTTGCGTGACCGTACTCAGATCCGTCGGGGCGCTCGGGCTGGCGGGGGCGCTCGGCGGCGTGCTGACGGCGGCACTGGTCGCGCCCCTCGTCAGCGGCGGCGGCCTGGCCGCGAAGAGCGCCGCGAACACCTTCCTGGAGCTGCCGCCCGCGCCGCGCGAGGAGCCGCTCGCGCAGGTGACCAGGTTGCTGGACAAGGACGGCCGCCAGTTCGCCCAGTTCTACGAGTCCAACAGGACGAACGTGCCGCTCGCCGCCGTCGCGCCGGTGATGCGCAAGGCGATCGTGGCCATCGAGGACGCCCGCTTCTACGAGCACGGCGGCCTCGACGTCCGGGGCACGTTCCGGGCGCTGCTCACCAACACGCAGGCGGGCGGCATCCGGCAGGGCGGCTCGTCGCTGACGCAGCAGCTCGTCAAGAACATCCTGGTGGAGAGCGCCCGCACCGACGCCGAGCGCGACCGGGCCCGCGCCCCGAACCTCGCCCGCAAGATCACCGAGCTGCGCCTGGCGCTGGCGCTGGAGAAGAAGTACCGCAAGGACCAGATCCTGGAGCGCTACCTGAACATCGCCTACTTCGGCGCCGGAGCCTACGGCGTGGAGGCGGCGGCCCGGCGCTTCTTCTCCACCTCGGCGGCCAACCTGACGCTGATCCAGGCGGCCACGCTGGCGGGGGCGGTGCGGATGCCGTACTCGACCGATCCCTCGCTCGGGGCCTCGCAGCGGGCGCGCCTGCGCGAGCGGCGCGACCTCGTGCTGGACCGGATGACCGGGCTCAAGCTCATCACCGGGCAGGAGGCGGCGAGCGCCAAGAACACCTCGCTGGGCCTGCGGCTGAGGCCCGAGCCCGGCGGCTGCGAGCAGAGCGAGTTCCCGTTCTTCTGCCTGTACGTGCAGCGCGAGTTCCTGTCGAACCCGGTGTTCGGCAACACCCCGGCCGAGCGGCGCGCCAGGATGGCCAGGGGCGGGCTGACGATCAGGACCAGCCTCGACCCGATCGCGCAGCGCGCCGCCGACAAGGCCATCCGCAGCCACGTCGCGCCCGAGGACACCGAGGTGGCCGCCGAGGCCATGGTGGAGCCGGGGACCGGGCGGATCAGGGCGATGGCGGCCAGCAAGGGCTTCGGCCGCAACCGCGGCAACAGCAAGAACGGCCCCAAGACCACCTTCAACCTGGTCGCCGACGTGGCCCACGGCGGCGGCCAGGGGTTCCAGGCCGGATCGACGTTCAAGGTGTTCACCCTGGCCACGGCCCTGCAGCAGGGGTGGAGGTTCGGGGAGGGCTTCGACACGCCCGGCGCGCTGGTGCCCTCGGCGGGTTACCGCGACTGCACGGGCAAGCCGGTCAACGACCCGAACACGCGCATCCTGAACGCCAGCGGCGAGGGCGAGGGCGGCCCGCACAGCATCGAGACCGGCACCTGGAAGTCGGTGAACATCTTCTACATGATGCTGGAGCGCAAGGTCGGGCTCTGCAACGTGATACGGACGGCCAGGGCGCTCGGCACGGTCAGGGCGGACGGGAAGCCGCTGAAGGAGGTGCCCACGTTCACGCTGGGCGTCAACGAGATGGATCCGGTGACGGTGGCGGCGTCGTTCGCGGCGTTCGCGGCGCGGGGGCTCTACTGCCGGCCGCTGGCCATCGTGGAGATCATCGCCAGGGACGGGCGTCGTACGCACGTGCCGCCCGCGTGCGAGCAGGCCATCGAGCGGCCGGTCGCGGACGCCGTGAACTACGTGCTGTCCGGGGTGTTCGACAAGGGCACCATGCAGGGGCAGGGCATCGGGCGGCCGGCCGCGGGCAAGACGGGCACGAACAACGGCTACACCTCGGCCTGGTTCGCCGGGTACACGCCGGCGCTGGCCGCCGCGGTCAGCGTCGGGGACATCCGGGGCTCTTACCGGTTCCCGCTGCAGGGGGTGCAGATCGGGGACCAGTACTACGGTTCGGTGCAGGGGGCCTCGTTGCCGGGGCCGATCTGGGTGGAGTCGATGGAGCCCGCGCTCCGGCGGGTCGAGCCCGCCGCGTTCGCGGCGCCGAACATGGCGCGCTTCGGCGGCGGCCACACGCCGGGGCTGGAGGAGGCGCTGGCCGAGGAGGACCGCAAGAAGCGGCGGCGCGACGGCGACCATCCGTTCGGGCGCCGCTACCGGCGGCTCTTCGACTGGCTGCTCGGCCAGCGGCCGGTGGAGTCGCAGCTCGGGCTGGGGGAGGATCGGTACGCGCCGGAGCAGCCGTCTCAGGAGCGGGAGGAGTATCGGCCGCCGCCCTGGGGCGAGAGGTCGTCGGGCGAGCAGCCCACGGGGGAGAGGTCTCCGGGGGAGCGGTCGTCGGGTGAGCGGCCCTCGGGCGTGGGATCCGGCGGCGCGCGGCCCTCAAGCGAGCGGCCCTCAAGCGAGCGGCCCTCAAGCGAGCGGCCCTCAAGCGAGCGGCCCTCTGAGCGGCCTTCAACTGAGCGGCCCTCGGGTGAGCGGCCCTCTGGTGAGCGATCCGGGGGCGGGCGGTCTTCGGGGAGGCAGTCGTCCGGTGAGCGGCCCAGCGGTGGACCGCCCGGCGGTGGGCGGCCCGCAGGCGAGCGGAGCTCAGGCGGGCGGCCCTCGGGTGAGCGGCCCTCAGGCGGGCGGCCTTCGGGTGAGCGATCCGGGGGCGGGCGGCCCTGGGGTGACCTGCCCGGCCTGCGGGGCTGGCCGTTCGACTAGGCAGGGCCGGTGGTGCCGATCAGGCGGGGCCGGTCGTCGGGCCGGGGCTAGCCGGACTTGCCGATGGGGGCGGTGACGGCCCGGGTGAGGGTGATGAGGTTGTCGGGCGCGGTCTCGATCTGCAGGCCGCGCTTCCCGGCCGAGAAGTAGATCGTCTCGAAGTCGAGGGCCGAGGAGTCGACCACCGTCGGGAGCTGCTTGCGCTGGCCCAGGGGGCTGATGCCGCCCACGACGTAGCCGGTCACCCGCTCCACCTTGGCGGCGTCGGCCATCGCGGCCCGCTTGCTGTCGAGGGCCCCGGCCAGCGCCTTGAGGTCGAGCTTGCCCGCCACCGGCACGACCGCCACCGCCAGGCCGCCCTCGACCTCGGCCACGAGCGTCTTGAAGATCCGCTCGTACGGGACGCCGAGCGCGTCCGCCGCCTCCTCGCCGTAGGCCTGGGCGGAGGCGTCGTGTTCGTACGGATGGAGGGTGAACGCGGCCTTGGCCTTGGTCAGCGCCACGGTGGCCGGCGTGCCCCCGCTCTTGCCCTTCGATTTGCTCACGGAATCCGATTGTAGCGAATCTACATTGTAAAGGCCCGGCCCGGGGTGTACCCGAACGCCCGCCGGAACACGTCGATGAACGCGCTCGCCGAGGCCCAGCCGCAACGGTGGGCGACGGCGGTGACGGATTCGCCGTCGGCCAGCAGGAGCAGCGCATGGTGCAGGCGTAGCTGGGTGCGCCACTGGGGGAAGCTCATGCCCAGCTCCCGCCGGAACAGCCTGGCCAGCGTACGGTCGCTGGTGCCCGCCTGCCTGGCGAGCTGGGCCAGGGTCCTGCTGTCGGCAGGGGCCCGGCGCAGAGCGGCGCACACGGCCGCCAGCCGGGGGTCTTCGGGCGCAGGCAGGTGGAGCTGCTGTTCGGGGGCGCGTTTGAGCTGGTCGAGCAGTACGGCCAGGAGCCGTCGCCGCTCACCCCGCGCGCCGTCCCCCGTCGGGTCCCCCGTGGTCGTGGTGTCGGTGTAGGCGATGATCAGCTCGCGGAGCAGCGGGCCGACGGCGAGCACCGCCGGGCGGTCGATGCCGAGCGGGTTGCCGGTGAGGCCCACCAGGCGGAGGTCCGTGTCGCCGTGGGCGCGGTGCTCGTGGACGGTGCCGGCCGGGATCCAGATCGCCCGGTTCGCCGGGGCGACCCACACGCCGGCGCCCGTGGTGACCGAGACGACCCCGCGGCAGGCGTACACGATCTGGTGGGTGTCGTGCCGGTGCGCGTCGATGCCCGCTCCCCGGGCCAGGGGGCGGCGTCCGGTGGGAGCCTGCGGGAGGTGGCGGATTTCCGTCATCGGTTGGCAATTTATCGGAAGCGGGCCAGTGTTGCCTGGGAAAGGATCGAGGGCGTGAAACGGGTTCCCATGCTCTCGGCAGGTCACGCGGCGGTGGACTTCTATCAGGGCGCGGTCCCGGCGCTGGTTCCCTTCCTGGTGGCCGGGCGCGGTTACGGGTACGTCGCCGTCTCCGGCATCGTGCTGGCGGCCACGTTGCTGTCGTCGATCGTGCAACCGCTGTTCGGGGTGCTGACCGATCGGTGGCGGATGCCGTGGCTGATCCCGTTGAGCATGGTGGTCGCGGGGGCCGGGGTGGCGTTCGGCGGCGTGACGGACTCCTATGCGCTGACGTGGCTGGCGGTGGCGCTGTCCGGGCTGGGCGTGGCGGCGTACCATCCGGAGGCCGCGCGGCTGGCCAGGATCGCCAGCGCGGGCAGCCACGTCCGGATGAGCTGGTTCTCGCTGGGCGGCACGCTCGGGTTCGCCACGGCTCCCGTGCTGGTGACGCCGCTGCTGGCGTGGTGGGGTCTCGGCGCGTCGCCGTTCCTGGCGGTTCCGGCGGTGCTGGGGGCGGCGGTGACGCTGCCGGCGATCCTGGCGACGGCCGGGGGTGAGCGGGCGGCCACGGCGGCCGGGCCGGCGTCCGGTCGCGACGACTGGCCGTCGTTCGTCCGGCTGACGCTGGTGATCGTCTTCCGCTCGGTCGTGTACGTCGGGCTGAGCGCGTTCGTGGCCCTGTACATGGGGGGCGGGGCGGCGGGGGCGGTGGCGCTGTTCGTCCTGTTCGCCGGCGGCGCGGTGGGCACGGTGCTGGGCGGCAGGCTGGCGGCCCGCTGGGGGAGGACGCGGACGATGCGCCTGGCCTACGCGCTGTCGATTCCCGCGGTGGCGGGGGTGGCGCTGGCCCCCGGGCCGGTCGCGCTGGTCTTCATCGCGGCCTCGTCACTCGCCTTGTACGCCCCCTTCTCCCTGCACGTCACGCTGGGCCAGGACCTGCTGCCGAGCCGGGTGGGCACGGCCGGCGGCGTGACCCTGGGGCTGGCGGTGAGCGCGGGCGGCCTGGCCGGCCCGCTGGTGGGGGCCGTGGCGGAGGCGACCACGTTACGGACGGCGCTGGCGTGCCTGATCGTGTTCCCGGTCCTCGCCTGGCTCCTCGCCCGCACGCTCAAGGAACCGGCGCTGACCTGATTGACGTCAGGCGCGGTGTCCAGGCGGCCGGTGGCTCCCGTACGGCGCCCCAGTGCGTGGTCACCGCGTGGCCATGGACGCGACGGAGGCGTTGTCGTGCTGGGAGGGGTCCAGGGGCGTGGACCAGACGTGCGCGGCGAGGTCCAGGCGGCGGCCCGCGGCGCGTCCCACGTGTACCTCGGCCGAGATCGTGACCGGCTGGTCCGGATGGACGGCGGCGATGGTGCAGGTGGCCCGCCGGTCCACCTGCAGGCACCTGGCCCCGGTGACGCTGACCAGGCTGGTGCCGCGCGGCAGGATGAGCGTGACGGGCACGTGGGCGGCGGCCATCAGGCCACGCATGGTGACGACGGCGGCGACGGTGGCGGTGGTGCCGCGCCGGACCGGCCGGGACGGTGCCGAGGCCCGGATGGACAGCGCGTCGTACACGCCGTCCGGGTCGGCCTGCCGCACGATCGCGCCGTAGCCCGCGAAGTTGAGGGCGGTCGCGACGGAGTTGCCGTCGGGCTCGCCGTCGTCCTTGCCCGCCGACAGCACGCCCACCAGGTCGTTGGTGCCCTTGATCACCCAGGGACCGCCGCTGTGCCCCTTGTACAGGTGGCAGTTGTCGGTCTCCATGCGCCCGGGGGCATGGATGTGGGCGGCCAGGGCCGTGCCGTCGATCGCGGGTGGGGTGGCGGGCCGGGTCCTGCCGACGCAGAAGAGCTGGTCCCGGCCGTCGTACGGCTTCCTGCCGGACAGGCCGGGGTAGCCGGTGGTGACGATGGAGTGCCGGCCGCCTTCGTTGCGCATCGGGGTGAGGGCGCCGACGGCCTCCTGGAGGGTGTCGTCGCGCCGGCCGACCTCGATGAGGGCGATGTCGTAGACGGAGTTCCAGTCTCCGCCGATCAGGCCGGTGTAGCCGTCGGGTTTCCAGACCCGCCGTCCGCCCCACCGCCCGTACGGCTCGCGCTGCCGGACGCTGGTCGCCCGCCCGTCGTAGGCGGGGACGAAGGCGAAGTTGGTGTGCCACTGGCCGAGTTGCGAGTCTTCGGGTACCCCGTACACGCAGTGGGCGGCGGTGACGATGAGCAGCCGGGTGGCGGAGCGTATGACGGAGGCGCTGCAGGAGTCGCCGGTCCCGGCGGCGTTGACGAAGAACAGCCGCCCGCTGGTCCGGCTCAGCACCGACCGCGTGTACGGGCGGCGCACGTGGGCGTAGCCGTTGGCGTCCCCGCCGGGGGTCAGCCGCTTCAATCCGGGCACGCTGAGCCGCTGTGCGACGCCCTGGCCGGATCGCGGGCCGATGGCCGGGCCGGATCGCGGGGCGGTGGCCGAGGCGGGCCGGCTCGCCGGTAGGTCGGCGGCCCTGGCCTTGGCCTGCTTGCCGGCCGTCCAGTACCGCACGGCCTGGCGGGGCCGCATCGGCGGCGACACCTCGGCTCCCCACGCCAGGCCCGGCACGATGGCGTGCGCGGGCGGCTGGACGCCCGTGACGGGGAGCGCCTGCGGCCGGTGGCCCGTGGTGGCGTGCGCGGGCGGCGTGGCTGATACGGCAGGGGCAGCCGCGTGGCCCGCGGCGGCGTGCGCGGGCGGCGTGGCTGATACGGCAGGGGCGGCGGGCGGTTGCCCGGGTGTGGTGGCTGCGGGAGGCCGGGGGGTCGTCGGCGGGGGCGTCGCGAGCGCGACGCCTGCCAGCGTGGTCAGCACGGTGACCAAGGTTCTCGGCACGATACCCCCTGAACAGCTCGAATACGTCTGATCACTATAAGTGACCATATGGATGCGAAATGTAGGGGGGTGGGGTGTCCTGATCAGCCGGCGGCGCTGTCCCCGGTCCTCCCGGGCGGCAGGATCTCCGCGGTGCTGGCCTCGGCGGGCTCGCGGTCGGGCCGCAGCCCGCGCCAGGAGGGGTGGCGCAGCATGCCGTCGCCGGTGACCTCGGCGTACTGCACCTCGCCGACCACCCGGGCCTCGACCCAGTGGGCGTCGCGGGCGTGCTCACGCGGCACCGGCACGTCGAACGGCGGGTCGGGACGCTCCAGCGGCGCCAGCCGCTCCCGCAGGTCGCGCAGCATGTCCTGGGTGAACCCGGTGCCCACGTGTCCCACGAACAGCAGCCTGCCGCGCGGGTCGTGGGCGCCGAGCAGCAGCGAGCCGATCATGCCCGAGCGCCGCCCGCCGCCCGGTTTCCACCCGCCGATGACGACCTCGACGGCGCGTACGTTCTTGACCTTGGTCCAGTCGGAGCTGCGCCGCCCCGGCCGGTAGGGCGAGGTCATGCGCTTGCACACGACGCCTTCGAGTCCGAGCTCCCTGGAGGAGTCGAAGGCCCGTTCCGCCTGGTCGGAGAACCAGACGGGCACCTCCCACCGGTAGCCGGGCGTCAGGGTGCTCTCCAGCGCCTGCCTGCGCTCGGTGTAGGGGCGGGAGACGAGGCTGGCCGAGTCGAGGTGCAGCAGGTCGAAGGCCATGAACGTGACCGGCACCGCCCTGGTCAGCTCGGCCACGGCCGCCGGGTGGCGCTGGTGCATCCGGGGCTGCAGCGCCTCGAACCTGGGCCGCCCGGTCTCGTCGAACGCCACGATCTCCCCGTCGATCACGGCCGCGTGCCCGCCGGTGGCGGCGGCCATGAGCTGGAGCTCGGGATAGGCGGCGGTGATGTCCTTGCCGTTGCGCGACATGAGGCGGACCTTGCCGTCCTGGACGTAGGCCAGCGCGCGCACGCCGTCCCACTTCATCTCCACCGCCCAGCCCGCGCCCTGGACGGAGCTCAGGGTCCCGAGCTGGGCCAGCATCGGCGTGTAGGCGGGCAGCCGCACCATGGTGCATGCCGTACCCCGTCCGGCTGATCGACAGTGGCAGACCGGGGTCTACAGATGGTCAAGCGGGCTGTCTTCCATCAGCTCGGCCAGGTCGACGCCGTGCTCGCCGAGCTCGTCGACGGACGCGCAGTAGCCGCGCAGGTATGTGGTGCCGTTGACCCGGTGGGACACGCGGAGCATCGGGCGATCATCCAGGATGATCGCCTCGATCAGGATGCCCCCGGGGCCCCGCCACTGTCCCATGGCAAGCCAGGATAAAGGGCCGGACATAATGGACAGATAATGTGAAAGCCATTCTCCTGCCCTCGGGGGCGCGACACGCGCCTGGGATAAGGCGTACTCAAGGTTAGATTTCAGTTACCCAAGGCTTTTCTCGGCATGGCGCGTTAGCGGACGCCTGGCGCGGGCAAATGGGAGAGCTTCAAGGCTTTTCTCCCGGTCGTGGCCGTGCCCCCGTGACGGCCACGACGGCGTCCCGGCAGGCCCGGTCCGGGGCGATGGCGGCCGCGGGGCCCGGCGTCGGCGACGCCGCCCCGCGGCCGCCAAAGACGTTCGGCCGCAGGTCCCGCCGGGCCCGGCGGGTGGCCGTCCCGGGGCCTCGGCCGCCGGCCGCCGCCGGCCGCCGCCGGCCCCCGCCCGGCGTCGCGTGCCAGGGGCGTGCCCCAACAGCCGGCCAAGATCCGCTCAGGGATCCGCCCGGAAGGTCTGACCAGAGCTCGGCTGTGGCGTCCCGGATGCCGGACAGAACCGGATTCGGGGGTGGGACCTCCGTAGACTGTGAGGGTGATTTCCCGTATCGACATGCGCGCTTCCTTGCCGGATGACCTGCGCGACGTGCTGCCACGCGCCGACCTCGACGTCGAGGCCGCCCTGGAGAAGGTGCGGCCCATCTGCGACGACGTGCGCCATCGCGGGGTGGCGGCCGTACGGGAGCTGACCGCCCGGTTCGACGGCGTCGAGATCGCCACCACCCGCGTCCCCGCCGAGGCCCTCACCAGGGCCCTGGACGAGCTGGACCCGAAGGTCAGGGCGGCGCTGGAGGAGTCGATCAGGCGGGCCAGGCTGGTCCACCGCGACCAGCGGCGCACCGACGTCACCACCCAGGTGGTGCCCGGCGGCACCGTGACCGAGCGGTGGGTGCCGGTCGACCGGGTGGGCCTCTACGTCCCCGGCGGGCGCGCGGTCTATCCGTCCAGCGTGGTGATGAACGTCGTCCCCGCCCAGGAGGCCGGGGTCGCCTCGCTGGCGGTCACGAGCCCGGCGCAGGCGGATTTCGACGGCCTGCCGCACCCCACGATCCTGGCCGCGTGCGCGCTGCTCGGCGTGGACGAGGTCTACTCGGTGGGCGGGGCGCAGGCGGTGGCCATGTTCGCCTACGGCACCGAGGAGTGCCCGCCCGCCACGATGGTGACCGGGCCCGGCAACATCTGGGTGGCGGCGGCCAAGCGGCTGCTCAAGGGGCGCATCGGCATCGACTCCGAGGCCGGCCCGACCGAGATCGCCATCCTGGCCGACGAGACGGCCGACCCGGTCCACGTGGCCGCCGACCTGATCAGCCAGGCCGAGCACGACGTGATCGCCGCTGCGGTGCTGGTCACCACGAGCGCGGAGCTGGCCGACGCGGTGGAGAAGGAGTTGCCGGGCCAGGTGTCGGCCACCAGGCACTCCGAGCGCATCACCGAGGCGCTGAGCGGCAGGCAGTCGGGCATCGTGCTGGTCGGCTCCATCAACGACGGCATCAGGGTCGTGGACGCGTACGCGGCCGAGCACCTGGAGATCCACACGGCCGACGCGGCGCGGATAGCCGGAAAGATCCGGAACGCCGGTGCCATCTTCGTCGGCCCCTACGCCCCGGTGTCCCTCGGCGACTATCTCGCGGGCTCCAACCACGTGCTGCCCACGGGCGGGTGCGCCTGCCATTCCAGCGGCCTGTCGGTGCAGTCGTTCCTGCGCGGCATCCACGTCGTCGACTACACCCGCGAGGCGCTCGCGGGCGCGGCGGCGCACGTGTCCGTGCTGGCCGACGCCGAAGACCTGCCCGCCCACGGCGCCGCCGTCCGCGCCCGGTTCGACTGGCAAATTCCCACGGAGCACGCGTGACTCTCGACGACCTGCCCATCAGGGACGACCTCCGGGGTAAGTCGCCTTACGGCGCGCCCCAGATCGACGTCCCCGTCCGGCTCAACACCAACGAAAACCCCTACCCGCCCTCGCCCGAGCTGGTCGCCGACCTGGCCGCGGCGGTCGGGGCGGCGGCGGG
Source organism: Nonomuraea jiangxiensis (assembly GCF_900099965.1). Classification (GTDB taxonomy): domain Bacteria; phylum Actinomycetota; class Actinomycetes; order Streptosporangiales; family Streptosporangiaceae; genus Nonomuraea; species Nonomuraea jiangxiensis. The sequence goes on from NZ_FNDJ01000004.1 coordinate 217,442, forward strand.
GGAGCTCAACCGCTATCCCGACAGGGACGCCACCGCGCTGCGCGCCGACCTGGCGGCCTACCTCGGTCACGGCCTGACCGCCGAGCAGGTGTGGGCCGCCAACGGCTCCAACGAGGTGCTCCAGCAGATCCTTCAGGCCTTCGGCGGCCACGGGCGCAGCGCCATCGGGTTCGAGCCGTCCTACTCGATGCACCCGATCATCACCAACGGCACCAGCACCGAGTGGATCAAGGCCAGCCGGGAGGGCGACTTCTCGCTCGACCCCGCCAAGGCCGCCGCCGCGATCGAGGAGCACCGGCCCGACGTCGTCTTCCTCGCCTCACCGAACAACCCCACGGGCACCGCGCAGCCGCTGGAGACGATCGAGGCGATCCTGGCCGTGGCGCCGGGCATGGTGGTGGTGGACGAGGCCTATGCGGAGTTCGCCCGCGCGGGCACGCCGTCGGCGCTCACCCTGCTGCCGGGGCACCCGCGGCTGATCGTCACCCGGACGATGTCCAAGGCGTTCGCCATGGCGGGCACACGGCTCGGCTACCTGGCCGCCGACCCGGCCGTGGTGGAGGCGCTGCTGCTGGTGCGGCTGCCGTACCATCTGTCGACGCTCACCCAGACGGCGGCGCGGGTGGCGCTGCGGCACCGCGCCGCGCTGCTCGGCACCGTGGACGCGCTGCGGCGCGAGCGGGACGACACCGTGGCGTGGCTGCGGTCCAAGGGCCTGGCGGTGGCCGACTCCGATGCGAACTTCGTGCTGTTCGGCCGGTTCCCCGACCGGCGCCGGGTGTGGGAAGGGCTGCTGGAGCGCGGGGTGTTGATCCGTGAGGTGGGCCCGCCAGAATGGCTGCGGGTGTCCATCGGCACCGGTGCGGAGATGGCCGCCTTCCGGCAGGCCCTGGAAGGAGTGCTGTGACCGCCGATCGACCCACGACCCGCCACCGACACGACGAGGAGAGCACGATGTCCTGGGACTCCACCATCACCAGCGGAGGGGCCCTGTGAGCCGCGTAGGCCGCGTCGAGCGCGTGACGAAGGAGACCTCGGTCCTGGTGGAGGTCGGCCTCGACGGCACCGGCCGGGTGGAGGTCGCGACCGGGGTCGGCTTCTTCGACCACATGCTGGCCCAGCTCGGCAAGCACGGGCTGTTCGACCTGACGGTCAAGACCGAGGGCGACCTGCACATCGACGCGCACCACACGATCGAGGACACCGCGCTCGCGCTGGGCGCGGCGTTCCGCGAGGCGCTGGGCGACAAGTCGGGCATCAGGAGGTTCGGCAGCGCGTCGTGCCCGCTGGACGAGTCGCTGGCCCAGGTCACGGTCGACCTGTCCGGCCGCCCCTACCTCGTGCACTCCGAGCCCGAGGGCCTGGCGCCGATGATCGGCCCCGACTACGACACGACGATGACGCGCCACATCCTGGAGTCGCTGGTCGCCCAGGCGGCGATCTGCCTGCACGTGCACGTGCCGTACGGGCGCAACGCGCACCACGTCGTGGAGGCCCAGTTCAAGGCGCTGGCCCGGGCGCTGCGCGAGGCGTCCGAGCCCGACCCGCGGGCCACGGGGGTCCCCAGCACCAAGGGGGTGCTGTGACGGACAACCTCCTCGCCGTCGCGCTGGTGTTCATCGGGCTGTTCCTGATCGGCGGCGTGATCTCGCTGTTCCGGCAGGGCGTCAAGATCGGCGCGGCCATCTGCGTGGTCGGCGCGGTGATGGCGATCACGGCGGGGGTGTTGTGGTGGTGAGCGACCGATCGACCGCGACTGAGGAGTGGTGAGCGACCAGTGAGACACAACGTCGTGGTGCTCGACTACGGGTCGGGCAATCTGCGTTCGGCCGAGCGAGCGCTCGCCAGGGTGGGCGCCGACGTGACGGTGACCGCCGACCTCGACGCCGCCCTGGAGGCCGACGGGCTGGTCGTGCCCGGGGTCGGGGCGTTCGAGGCGTGCATGCGGGGCCTGCGGAGCGTCCGCGGCGAGCGCGCCATCGGCCGCCGGCTGTCGGGCGGCCGACCGGTGCTGGGCATCTGCGTCGGCATGCAGATCCTGTTCGCCCGGGGCGTGGAGCACGGGGTGGAGAGCGAGGGCTGCGGCGAGTGGCCGGGCACGGTCGAGCGGCTCGACGCCCCGGTGCTGCCCCACATGGGCTGGAACACGGTCAAGGCCCCCGCGGGCAGCGTCCTGTTCGCCGGGCTCGACGAGGCCACGCGCTTCTACTTCGTGCACTCCTACGGGGTGCGCGAGTGGGAGTTGCACCCAGGCGAGGGCTTCGCCGAACCGCTCGTCACCTGGGCCGAGCACGGCGTGCCGTTCGTGGCCGCCGTGGAGAACGGCCCGCTGATGGCCACCCAGTTCCACCCGGAGAAGTCCGGCGACGCGGGTGCGGCCCTGCTGAAAAACTGGCTCGAGACCCTGTGAGCGGCCGATGAGACACGCGAGTCCTTTACCCGCCGCGGGACCGGCGGCCTCGTGAGCAAGGAGCGGGCGCGGCGCAGGGCCGCGCGGGAAGCGGAGCGGGCACGCGCGATGCGGGCCAACGAGGAGCGGCAGGCACGCCGCGCCCGCCGCCGGGCCCTGCTGGCCCGCCTGGTCCCGCGCCCGGTGCGCTTCTACCGCCAGGGCGGCCTGCTGGCCCGCCGCCATCGGGCCCAGAACGTCGTGGTGGCGCTGGGCTTCCTGCTCGTCCAGGCGGTCGCGTGGCTGATCTGGGGCTCGTTCACGATCAGCCTGGCCGTGCTGGTCTTCTCCCTGTTGCTCGCACCCGTTGTGGTGACCCTCGCCTTCGACCGGAGGATCTGAATGTCGCTCGTTTTGTTGCCCGCCGTGGACGTGGTCGACGGCCAGGCCGTACGCCTCGTGCAGGGCGAGGCCGGGACCGAGACCGGTTACGGCGCGCCGCTCGCCGCCGCGCTGGCCTGGCAGGAGGCGGGCGCCGAGTGGATCCACCTGGTCGACCTGGACGCCGCGTTCGGCCGGGGGAGCAACCGGGAGCTGATCGCCGAGGTGATCGGCAGGCTCGACGTCAACGTGGAGCTGTCCGGCGGCATCCGCGACGACGACTCCCTGGCCGCGGCCCTGGCCACCGGCTGCCGCCGGGTCAACATCGGCACCGCGGCGCTGGAGCGGCCCGACTGGTGCCGGAAGATCATCGCCGAGCACGGCGACAAGATCGCGGTCGGGCTCGACGTGCGGGGCACCACGCTGGCCGCCCGCGGCTGGACCGAGGACGCCGGTGACCTGTGGGAGGTGCTCGACCGGCTGGAGGCCGACGGCTGCCCCCGCTACGTCGTCACCGACGTGACCAAGGACGGCATGCTCAAGGGTCCGAACCTCGACCTCTACCGCCAGATCTGCGCCCGTACCGACCGGCCGGTGGTGGCCAGCGGCGGCGTCTCGACTCTCGACGACCTGGTCGCACTGGCTTCTCTCGTCCCGGACGGAGTGGAGGGCGCCATCGTGGGAAGGGCCCTGTACGCTCACGCGTTCACGTTGGAAAACGCGCTGGCCGCGGTAAGCGTCTAGCTTCGCCAGGAGGGGGCGGAATGAGCGTAGAGATGGAGAACATCGGGCGAAGAGTGTTCTCGGGCGGCATCTGGGAGGAGAGGTACGGCTACGCCCGTGCGGTCGTCGCGGGCGATCGTGTCATCGTGTCCGGCTGCACGGCCACGGTGGACGGAGAGGTGCGCCACATCGGCGACGCCTACAGGCAGAGCCTGACCGCGATCGACATCGCGCTGGAGGCGGTCCTGATGGGCGGCCTGACCTGCGAGGATGTGGTCATGGTCCGCTATTACGTGGTGGAGCAGCGGCACTTCGACCACGTCGGCCGGGCCATCGGCGAGGTCTTCGGCAAAGTACGGCCCGCCTGCACCGGCGTACGGGTGGCCGGCCTGGTCGACCCGAGAATGCTGGTCGAGATCGAGATCGAGGCAGTGCGAACATGACCGTGGCGGTAAGAGTCATCCCCTGTCTCGACGTGGACGCCGGGCGCGTGGTCAAGGGCGTCAACTTCGAGAACCTGCGCGACGCCGGCGACCCGGTCGAGCTGGCCAGGCGCTACGACGAGGAGGGCGCCGACGAGCTCACCTTCCTCGACATCACCGCGTCCTCGGGCGAGCGCGAGACCATGCTCGACGTGGTGCGCAGGACGGCCGAGCAGGTGTTCATCCCGCTCACGGTCGGCGGCGGGGTGCGCTCCGTCGACGACGTCAACCGGCTGCTGCGGGCGGGAGCCGACAAGGTGTCGCTCAACACCGCCGCCATCGCCAGGCCGGAGCTGCTCACCGAGGCGTCACGGCGGTTCGGCGCCCAGTGCGTGGTGCTGTCCGTGGACGCGCGCCGGGCGCCGGGCACCCCGAGCGGGTTCGAGGTGACCACGCACGGCGGCCGGCGCGGCACCGGCATCGACGCGGTGGAGTGGGCCGTGCGCGGCGAGGAGCTGGGCGTGGGCGAGATCCTGCTCAACTCGATGGACGGCGACGGCACGCTCGACGGCTACGACCTGGAGATGCTGCGCGCGGTTCGGGCGGCCGTGCACGTTCCGGTGATCGCCAGCGGAGGCGCCGGCCGGCTGGAGGACTTCGCCCCGGCGGTGGCGGCAGGCGCCGACGCCGTCCTCGCGGCCTCGGTCTTCCATTTCGGCACGCTGAAGATCTCGGAGGTCAAGGGCGCGCTCAGGATGGCGGGCCACCCGGTTCGCTGAGCCCGCCGGTCAGAGCCGAGCCCGGCTCAGAAGACCCGCAGGTGGTGGAACAGCTCGAAGGAGACGTCCTGGGCGGCGAACGCCGCCGCCTCGGACCGCTTGACCGCCAGATACGCGCTGCGGCGCAGCGGCCCGAGAGCCTCCATGAGCATCTCGTCCGCCTCCAGCGCGTCCAGCGCCTCGCCCAGCGAGGCCGGCAGCCGCGGATAGTGGCCCGGGCGGGTGTCCGGGTCGACGTCCACGGGCGCGCCGGGGTCGAGCTTGCGCCGGATGCCGTCCAGCCCCGCGTGGATGACGGCGCCGAGCGACAGGTACGGGTTCGCCGAGGAGTCGGACGGCTTCAGCTCCAGGTTGGCCTCGCCGGTCTCGCCGAGCGGCGAGCAGAGGCGGACCGCGGCCTCGCGGTTGTCGGGGCCGTGGACCGCGTACGCGCCGGCCCAGGTGCGTGGCGTGAGGCGGCGGAAGCTGTTGACGCTGCCGCACGTCAGCGCGGTCAGGGCGGGCAGGTGGGCGATCAGGCCGCCGATGAACCCGTCGCGGATCTCGGCGTCCTCGCCGAACAGGTTGTGCCCGTCCCGCCACAGCGACAGGTGCAGGTGGGCGCCGTTGCCCGCCTGGTCGGCCAGCGGTTTGGGCGCCAGCGTGGCCCACATCTGCATGCGCATGGCCACGCCGCGCACGGTCTCGCGGTAGAGGATGTGGTTGTCGGCGGCGCGCAGCGCGGGCGCGTGCCGGATCGACAGCTCCTGCTGTCCGGGACCCAGCTCGGGGTAGTAGTGCTCGACTCGCAGGCCCTGCGTCTCCAGGGCGCGGATGAGCTTGATGGTGTAGTCGTGCGCCGTGTCGAACCCCGTGCCGGCATAACAGAGCGAGTCGTCGAGGGGCACCAGCCGGTCGTGGCCGCCGGTCGGGTCGGGCAGGCGGCGGCCCAGCGTGAACTCCGGCTCGAACGCCGCCACCAGGGTGTAACCCTCCGTGGCGAGCTCCGCGATCGCGTCCTTGAGGAACGTGCGCGCGCAGGCGCCCCACGGGCTGCCGTCCGGCAGGCGCAGGTCCGACAGCATCGCGGCCGCACCGGGCGCGTGTGGCAAGGGGACGTACGTCGCCGGGTCGGGGACAATGCGTATCTCGCCCACCGGACCCAGGTGCTCGACCTCCTGGAGCTGGTCGAGCATGTTCATCGCCATCATGGCCACCGTGTGCCCGATGCCCGTGCTCAGCCGCTCCGCCAGCCGCGCCCTGGATGCCGCCTTGCCACGGATGACGCCTGCGTGGTCGGCGTACAGGAAACGGATCAGCTCGATGCCCTCGAGCTCGGTCCGCTCGAGGATCCGCCGTGCGTTGGGGTCGAGTTGCTGTGCCTTGGTGCCGCTCGGGCGATCTCTCATCCTGCCTGCGTAACACGATCTGGCAGCGCGGGGAAGCGCCAAACGCAGACAGGTCCCACTGTCAGGTCAGAACGGCCGTAAAGAATGTAGCCAACTGGTCTGCTCCCTGAAGGATTCCGTCGAACACGCCGTTGACCGCGGCAGCAGCCTCGGCCGGCTTGGTGAACAGGTAGAAGACCACGAACGCGACAGCCACGTAGGTGATCACCTTCTTGACCTGCATGGGGGCCTCCTGCAGTCCATTCCCAGCCATATATACCCGGATCTGGGCGATCACTGGCATCTTCTATGAAGATGTTCATGATCCTAACCGGGGGGCTGCTTTCCTATGCCATGGTAAGGGCTTGAGATCAGGCGTGAGCGCCTGCGGCGCCTGGCTTTCCGCGCCCCGGCGGCCGGTGGATCGGCGGCACCAGAGGGGCACGGATCGGTGCCGGCGCCATGACCAGCGGATCCGCTCCGGGCCCGCGGTGAGGGGATGACTCGCGGGGGCGGCCTCCGTGTCCGGAACAGTACAGCATGGGAGAAGACGGGGCCGGTCACCGGGCGGGCGGGGGAGCGGGTCACATGCCCAGGGAGGCCTCGCGCAGGCGGGCGACGGCCTTGGGGTCGCCGGTGAGCTCCACCCGGGCGTGGTCCTGGCGTCCGAAGCAGAACAGCAGCAGCTCGCCCGCCCTGCCGGTGACCTCGACCCGGTCGCCCCCGCGCGGCCCGCCGAGCGCCACGCCGCCGCCGAGGCGGTGCAGCACCACGCCGACCGGCGCCCGGCGCAGCATCAGCCGGGTCCCCGTGGAGACCCGCTTCCAGATCTGCCGCTCGAAGTCCTCGGGCAGCTCGCGGGGCTCCCACGACGGCTGGGCGCGGCGCACGTCCTCGTGGTGCACGAAGAACTCCAGCGAGTTGACGGCCTCGTCCAGGGCGGGCAGCAGGGAGTAGACGCCGCCCGGCCTGCGGACGAGGCCGACCAGCTCGGGGTAGGGGTGGCCGGCCTTGAGCCGCTGCTGGACGGAGGCGGTGTAGCCGGCCAGGGGCTTGATCGCGATGCCGCCCATCGCGTCCGGCCGGCGCTCGCGCAGCACCAGATGGGCGGCCAGGTCGTACGTGGTCCAGCCCGTGCACAGTGTCGGCGCGTCCGGCCCGAGTCGTTCGAGGAGGTCGCAGAGCGCGGCGCGTTCGCTACGAGCGTGAGTCACATGAGCAACCCTACCGGTGGGAATAACGTGGTGATCGGCCGTGATTACGACATACGTACATAAGTCATATTTGAAGGGAACCCCTCCGAGTGGCGACCAAGGTCACCTCAGCTGTCATGCGCCAAGGACTCCGCGTCCTTGGGGTGGCCATCCGCACCGAGAAAGCGGTGTTCACGCTGGCCGTGGTGGCCAGTGCGATCTATGGAGGCATGACCGTCGCCTCCGCCTGGGCGCTCGGCTGGGCCACGGACCACGTGGTGCTGCCGGCCTTCCGGGACGGCCGGGTGACGACCGGCGCGTTATGGACGGGGGCGCTCCTCATCCTCGGCGCCGCGCTGCTCAAGGCGCTGGGCGTGGCGGGGCGGCGCATCCTGGCGGGCGTGATGCAGTTCAGGATGCAGGCCAGGTCGCGCCGGGACGTGACCAAGCAGTATCTGCGGCTGCCGCTGTCCTGGCACCACCGGCACCCGACCGGGCAACTGCTCTCGAACGCCAGCGCCGACGCCGAGGCCGCTTGGGCGCCGCTCGCGCCGCTGCCGATGGCCGTGGGCGTGATCGTCATGCTGATCACCGCGGCGGTCGCGATGGTGGCCACGGATCTCGTCCTGGCCCTGGTCGGTTTCCTGATTTTTCCGGCTATCGCCGTACTTAATCTGATTTATCAGCGCAAGCTGAGTCCGCTGGCCACCCGCGCGCAGCAGCTCCGCGCCGAGGTGAGCGAGATCGCCCACGAGAGCTTCGACGGCGCGCTCGTCATCAAGACGCTCGGCCGGGAGGAGCTGGAGACCGACCGGTTCCGGCGGCGCGCCCACGAGCTGCGCGACGCCAACATCGCCGTCGGGCGGGTGCGCGGGCTGTTCGACCCGCTGCTGGAGGCGCTGCCCACGCTGGGCGTGCTCGCGGTGCTCGCCGTCGGCGCGATGCGGCTGTCCACCGGCGCGATCGGCTCAGGGGACCTGGTGCAGGTGGCCTACCTGTTCACCCTGCTGGCCTTCCCGATCAGGGCGCTGGGCTGGGTGCTGGCCGAGCTGCCGCGCAGCGTCGTCGGCTGGGAGCGGGTGCAGGCCGTACTGGAGGCGAGCGGCTCGATGGCCTACGGCCCCGCCGTGATCGCCTCCGCCGAGCCCGCCCGGATCGAGGTCGACGGCGTCTCCTACGCCTACGGCGAGACCGAGGTGCTGCACGACGTGACCTTCGACGTGCCCGCCGGCCGGACCGTCGCCCTGGTCGGGCCCACCGGATCGGGCAAGTCCACGCTCGTGCAGCTGCTCGGCCGGCTGGTGGACCCCGGCACCGGCCAGGTGCTGCTCGACGGCGTGGACCTGCGGGAGCTGGCCTACGGCGGAGTGGCCGAGTCGGTGGCGCTGGTGCCGCAGCAGACGTTCCTGTTCGACGACACCGTACGCGGCAACGTCGCGCTCGGCCTCGACGTCGGCGACGAGGACGTGTGGGCGGCGCTGCGCCTGGCGCAGGCCGAGGGCTTCGTCGGGCGGCTGGCCAACGGGATCGACACGCGGGTCGGCGAGCGCGGCGCGTCGCTGTCCGGCGGCCAGCGCCAGCGCATCGCGCTGGCCCGTGCCCTCGTGCGCCGGCCCCGCCTGCTCATCCTCGACGACGCCACCTCCAGCGTGGACCCCCAGGTCGAGGCCAAGATCCTTTACGGGCTGCGCGACGCCGCCGAGGCCTCCACCGTCGTGGTGGTGGCCTACCGGATGGCCACGATCGCCCTGGCCGACGAGGTCGTCTACCTCGACCGGGGCCGGGTCGTGGACCGAGGGCCGCACGCGGAGCTGCTCGCCCGCTGCACCGGCTACCGCAACCTGGTGACCGCCTACGAGCGGGAGGAAGCCGAGCGCGCCGCGATCGACGTCCCGGTGGCGGAAGTCCCGACTGAGGAAGAAGAGGTCAGGGCATGACCGCGCAGGGCATCCAGGGCAACCTCGAACGTTCCGCCCTGGCCACGATCCGCCAGGGCCTGTCGATCACGCCCGAGTTCCGCAAGGGCCTGGTGGGCACGATGGCGCTGGCCGTGGTCGCCACCCTGGGCAAGATCGTCGTGCCGATCGCGGTGCAGCAGACCATCGACACGGGGCTCAAGGGCGGCACGCCGGACGTGCCGTACATCACCAGCGCCGTCCTGGTCTGCGCGGCGGCCGTGGTGCTGACGGCACTGGCCGGCTACCTCATGAACGTCCGCCTCTACAAGGCGACCGAGTCCTCCCTCGCCACCCTGCGCGTGCGCGGGTTCCGGCACGTGCACGACCTGTCGGTGCTCACCCAGAACAGCGAGCGCCGCGGCGCCCTCGTCTCGCGCGTCACCAACGACATCGACCAGATCAGCACGTTCATGCAGTGGGGCGGGCTGATGATCATCGTGGCGTTCGGCCAGCTCTTCGTGGCGACCGTGCTCATGCTCGTCTACTCCTGGCAGCTCACGCTGCTGGCCTGGGGCTGCTTCGTCCCGCTGATCATCGCTCTGCCGCGGTTCCAGCGGCTGCTGTCGCGGGCGTACACGGTGGTGCGCGAGCGCACCGGCGACATGCTGGCCGCCGTCAGCGAGTCGGTCGTCGGCGCGGCCGTCATCAGGGCGTACGCGTCGGAGCGACGCACCAGCGAACGCATCGACAAGGCGGTGGACTCCAACCGGAGTGCCCAGATCAGGGCGCAGACCATTGTGGGCATGGTATTCCCGCTGACCGAGCTGGTGGCCGCCCTGGCCATCGCCGGGATCGTGCTGCTCGGCGTGCGGCTGGGCCTGTCGGGCGACATCACGCAGGGGCAGCTCGTGGCGTTCCTGTTCCTGATCACCCTGTTCATCTCGCCGCTGCAGATGGCCACCGAGGTGCTGAACGAGGCCCAGAACGCCGTGGCCGGCTGGCGCCGCATCCTCGGCGTGCTCGACACGCCGCCCGACGTGGCCGACCCCGGCGAGAAGGGCAAGGAACTGCCCCGCGGCCCCATCTCCGTCGCCTTCGAGGACGTGCACTTCTCCTATCCCGGCGGCGCGCCCGTGCTGCGCGAGCTCTCGCTGGAGATCCCGCCCCGCTCCCGCGTGGCCGTGGTGGGGGAGACCGGCTCGGGCAAGACCACGTTCGCCAAGCTCCTGACGAGGCTGATGGACCCAGGCTCAGGACGGGTCACCGTGGACGGCCACGACCTGCGCGACGTCCGCTTCTCCTCGCTGCGTGAGCGCATCGTCATGGTGCCGCAGGACGGCTTCCTGTTCGACGGGACGCTGGCCGAGAACATCCGCTACGGCAAGCCGGCGGCGACCCGCGAGGAGATCGAACTGGCCATGACCGAGCTGGGCCTGGCCGACTGGGTCGAAGCCCTGCCCGCCGGCCTGGACACGCCGGTCGGCCAGCGCGGCGAGTCGCTGTCGGCGGGCGAGCGCCAGCTCGTCGCCCTGGCCCGCGCCTACCTCGCCGACCCCGACCTGCTCCTGCTGGACGAGGCCACCTCGGCGGTGGACCCGGCCACGGAGGTACGGCTGGCGCGCGCCCTGGAAGGCGTCACCCGCGGCCGCACGGCCATCTCGATCGCGCACCGCCTGTCCACGGCCGAGAACGCCGACGAGGTCCTCGTCTTCGACGCGGGCCGCCTGGTGCAGCGCGGCCCGCACGCGATGCTGGTCCAGGAGCCCGGCGTGTACGCCGACCTGCACGCGTCCTGGGTCGCGGCGGCACACTCCTAGCCACCGAACCCGGCGGCGAAGACCCGATCGCCCAGCACCCGTGCCACCCACCGGCCCCGCCCGCGGAACTCGTATTGAGCCGATGCCCAGGGTGCTGACCCGGAGAGCACGACACTGCGCCCGCGAATCCGCCCAGAGAACAGGGGAGAGCGGGCGCGAGCATTGGCGGAAGCCGTCCTAACCGAGCCGATCCAAAGCCCGCCCGACCGCTCGCATGAACGTACCGGGCGGGTTTCTCGGCCCCTCATCCTTCAGCAGGAAGACCCACATCAACGCAAACAGCCTGCGACACTCCGACAGCCTGCGCTCCTCAGCGGAGTCGAGTTCGAAACGCAACTCGCCGCCCCCATGTACCCAGCACGACACGTGCTCGGCCATCTCCGCGACCTCGGTCGCCCGGTCGCTGCGTCCCGACTCCTCGAAATCGACAATCCTGACGCGTACGCCGTCCCACAGGAAGTTCGCCGTGTTGCCATCGCCGGCCCCGAATACCGGCCGAACCCCACGCTCGCCCGGCTCCCACCCCGACAGCCACCGCGTACCCTCCCTGACGGCCCGGTCTGCGAGCTCGTTCTTCGGCCGCCACTGGCCGGCCCACACAAGCAATTGATCCCTGATCCGCTCCACCGGCCACAACCGCTGCGGCACCCGGTCGAGCACCTGCCGCGGTACGGCCCCATGCAGCCGGTCCACCGCCTCCATCAGTTCCTTCTCCGGTACGGCAGGCAGCAGGAAGAGCGGCGTCCCCTCGACGCGCGACATCACCACCAGATCGGTCCCGTACTCCACGGGTGAGGGCGCGAGCCCGGGCGCGTGCTCCGCCAGCAGCTCCAGCGCCCGCCATTCCCGCTCGGCACCGCCCGGCTTGCCGTCGGTGAAGCGTTTGCGCACCAGGTCGCCGTCGATCTGCACATCGTGGGTCTGCATCAGTGGATATTGAACCAGCCATGGGGCGACGGCGCGGTCTGGCCGAGTGCCGCCGTGGAATGGGCTGCCTAACGTGGATGCGGAGGCCGTGGCCCGCCGCTAGGCACCGACCCGAAAGAGGTCAGAACGCGCTCATGCCCACGGGTACGCCCGCCGCCACGACAGCCCGGATGACCGGCTCGGCCTCGGCCGGGCCGCGCACCCCGTACAGCTCGATGAGCTGTAGTTCGCCGGCCAGCTTGGCCGCCAACTCGGCGGCGGCGTCCAGGTCGGGGACGGCCACGATGGTGGTGCCGCTGCCGTCGTCCCGGTGGCGCACCACGCGGTGGGAGTCGGGGTCGGCGCCCTCGTGCACGATGATGAAGGCCTCCGACAGGACCTCCCCGGCCTCGAAGCGCGCCTTGTAGGAGGCGACGGAGGCCAGTGACTCGAAGCCGTAGTAGATCGCGCTGACCGGCGTCCTCTCCTCCAGGACCCGCCGTGCCTCGGCGTGCCACAGGGCCCCGAAGCTGCCGCACAGCTCGAACCGGTCGACGCCCTCGCCGGCCAACCGCCCTACCAGCGCGGTCATCTCCGCGTGGTCGGGCACGGCGCGGACCCGCGTACGGCCGTGCTCGTTCTCGATCACCATCAGGTCGGCCTCCGGGTCCGCTCCGGCGGCCTCGTAAATGACCACTCGGTCCCTGCTCATGTCCTGCTCCCTTCGGTGTCCTGGAAGCAGCTTCCTCCCTCAACCAATGTTGAGGTCAAGCCTGAGGCCATCGTGTCGCCCGCCGACTGCCTGCCAGGTGAGGCCCAGATCGGTGGTCGTCTTGGTGGGGTCGTGGATCGGCGCGGGTGGACCGCCACCGCTCCAACTGCTGCGATAGGGCTTTGTTCAGCCGGGTGATGCGGGCGTCTGCATCAGGTAGCAGACCGGCGGCGTGGGAGGCGTCCAATGCTGGAGGCTCGGTGTTGTCCGTACATTTGGCATAGTTCCTGTCGTATCGGTTGCTGAATAGGGGGAAGCCGGTGCTTGAGAAGGTGTTCGACACCGAGGACCTGCCGCCGGAGGACCGGTTGGAGGCGTGGCATGAGGCGGTGTCGCAGTCGCTGACGCCCAATGTGTTCAGCATCGATCGTGCCGAGGATTTCCGGGCTTCGCTGCGGGCGATGGATCTGAATGCCGCGCATGTGACCGCCATGACGTATCCGTCCATGCAGTCGCGCCGGACGTCGAAGCTGATCCGGCGCTCCGACCCCGAACTGTATGCGGTGGCGCTCAGCCTGCGCGGATGGCAGCGCCTCGGCCAGGTCGGCAGGGAGGCCGTCCTCGGTCCGGGTGACCTGGTGATGTACGCCACGTCCACGCCGTTCGAGAGCCGGGTGGACGCCCATGAGGGCTCGGCCTCGTCGGTGGTGGCGACGATTGACCGGGGGCGGGTGCCGTTACCGCCGGCCAAGCTCGACCGGCTGCTGGCGACTCCGCTGCCGGGGCGGGAGGGGATGGGCGCTCTGCTCGCTCAGTTCCTCGGTCGCCTGACGACCGACAACGGCTCCTATCGTCCGGCGGACGGTCCTCACCTCGGCACGGTCCTGGTCGACCTGTTCACCGCCCTGATCGCGCACCACCTGGGCGCAGACTCCTCGGTGCCGCCAGAATCCCGGCAGAACGCCCTGATCCTGCGGATCCAGGCTTTCATTCGGCAGCACCTCTCCGATCCGGACCTTTCGCCGGCTGCGATCGCCGCGGAGCATCACATCTCCATCCGCACTCTGCACCGGCTCTTCCAGTCGCACGACAGGACCGTCGCCGAGCTCATCCGTACCCTGCGGCTGGAGCGCTGCCGGCATGACCTCGGGGACCCCGCCCGTGCCGACTGCACCGTTCGGGCCATTGCGGCCCGGTGGGGGTTCTCCGACGCGGTTACCTTCTCCCGCGCCTTTCGCAGCGCCTATGGAGTCTCTCCCAGCGACTACCGGCGGGAACGCTGGTCACACGAGCGTCCCTGACCTGGGATATACCCGTCCAAGAGCCATCAGCGGGCCGTTACTCCTCGCTTGATCGCACGGCCCGACATCCCGTACGGGCATTCCGGCGGCTCGCCGCTCCACAGCGCGTGGTCGGGCACGGCGTGGAGCCCGGCTCCCACTTGGGAACCGGACTCCACGCACAGTCGAAAATCAGTACTGGCGGTGCTCGTCGGTCAGCCCGTTGCTCGGGTTGTAGGTGCAGTAGAAGGTGCCGCCGAACGTCCTCTGGTCGTAGCTCGCCTGCTCCTTGCAGTCGTTGCAGTCCCAGAACGATTCGATGTAGTAACTGTTCGGGCGGGCGGAGGTCGGCAGGCCACACGCGTTGGCCATGGCCTGGGCCGACACCGTCCCTGTTGCCGATGCCGACGCCGATGCCGATACGGGTGCGACGCATAGGGCCGACGCCGCGAGGGCCGCCCCCGCGAGGACCGCTCTCCGGAGCCGCTGGCGAGTGACAGTGTGCATGGCACGCCTCCTTGGTGACATGTGGTGGTCCGGGCCCGTGACAAAAGCCTGTCAGTCGGCGCGCTTGATGTACCTAACGGCCCCTTCGTCTCGCTCGATCGCCCGTCGGGACGTTACTTGCACCGACCAGCCGTGGCGGCGCATGCCACATACCACGGTCGTACCGCATCAAGCGCCATCCGTCACGAAACACAGACTTTGGGCAGTCAACCTGTGTAGCGCAGCTTAAAGGGAGCTGAAGAGAATCGCTCTTGTCCGCCTGGGCCTTGATCGGGCAATGTTCATGTCGGACAGGCCGAGTAAGGCGGAGGGACGAACGGGATCGTTCTCATTGGTACGCATAGCCATGAGCGCTCCGCCCAGAGAATTGTGGATTGTTCTGATGTGAATCCAACGTGAGCGCCTTCGCCACCTGCTTCTTGGCCGTCCTTTCCTTCCACGCGGATACTTCACCGCGGAATCGGCATCTGCATGCTTGATTGTTCGAGCGGCACGCCCATGCCGACAATCGTGATCATTCAAATACTCTGAAAGGGATATACCTATGCGTACGCTTGCCAAGGTTTTTGTCACGCTCGGCGTGCTCGCTTGTGGCATCGCGGCCACCTCGCCCGCCCAGGCATCCGCGGCCGCCGTCGACCCCGCCGCGGTGTGCGGCTCCGGGTTCCGCGTCATCGACTCGCACGCCTTCACCTCATCCGGCACCGCCCTGGGCACCATCTACTTGTCCTACAACGCCGGCAGCGGCAAGAACTGTGTCGTCACCGTCAACAAGACCTCCACCCCCATGTGGATGCGAGCGTCTCTGTCCGTGCAGAACGGCGGTAGCGACTCGGACAGCGGCGTGTTCCGTTACTACGCAGGGCCGGTGACCCTCTCCGCCGCTGACAAGTGCGTCCGGTGGGGCGGCACGTGGGACGAGGCGCCGTACACCTGGACCAGCGGCTGGAGCCACTGCGGCTGACGTGCCCCGACCGATTCACGAGCTCCCTCATCACACCGCCTGGACGGGCTCGTACCAGTAAGTTTCGCGCCGGAGCCTTCGGAGGTTTCATGCGATATATCGCCAGATCGCTGATGGCGCTCGCCGCCGCGATCATGCTCATCATCGGAATCGCGCCCAGCGCGTTGGCAGAAACCACCCACTATCCGATCATCGGCCTGCCGAACGTGCAAAGCGCCAACAACGGCGTGGTGTGGTACACCAAGGCAGGTCAGTGCAACTACCAGAGCAAGTTCACGATCGCGGCCGGTGGTGTCGGGACCGGCGGCGGGAGTACGTCGGACCTGTGGATCTACGGCAAATTGATGTCCGGGTACCCACGGGCGGCCAACGGCAAGCCCAATTGCCGGGTGAACGTGAGCGCCCAGTTGTACGACTGGACCCGCAACACCTTCGACCACATCGACGTCATCATGGAGCCCTATCCAGACCCCTACAGCGAATCCGTCACGCACACAGATAAGTTCGACCTGTTCACCGCCCGGAAGTTGGGCGACTACATCAGGTACAGCGGGCTGACGCTGATGGGACTCGAGGTGAACGTCGAGGACCCACAATTGAGAAAGACCTACACCGGCAAGTGGTACGACACCCGCATGTGCCTGGGCGGCCCGCGGGAGCGCTGGGACTGCGGTTATTGGATCAAGAGAACCCTGCCTTAACCACTGAGGGAGAAATCACGCCACTGGACAGGTCTCGCTGAGTTCGGGAACGCCCGCCGCTGCCATCTTCAGCGTCGGGCGCTTCCTGGCCTGGTCGCCATGGCCCGTGGCGGGCGCATCCTGGCCTGGTCTCGGCTGCTACGGCCGATGGCAGGACCGTCTCCAGCATCCGCAGCATGTGTGGGGGGTCATCAAAGCCCATCCGGCCGTAGCGGCCGAGGCTGGGCCAGGTGCCGGCGGCCTGGAGTTCAGGCGCGGTGTGGTGGCCGGCGGCCAGGTGGGGTGGGCGCGCAGCGGCGAAGCCGGTGCGGAGTCCAGCGGGCCAGGCGTTGGCGCGCATTGTCAAGGGCGTGGCGCGTAGAGCTAATGCCGTTCTCCATTAAGGCACTTATGATGCTTCGCAAGTAGTTTCAGACGCTGTGGTGAGGCTCTCAAGCTCCCTGCTATTGCACCGAATTCTTGAGAAAATAGGAAAGCCCCAGCTTGGCATCCGAGCATTTGGTTTTGCGCAGCTGTCGAATAACGGGGTATGCGCGGGACAAGGGAACGCAGGAAACCCCCTACAGTCAGAGGTGCCGGCTCCGCGCCGGCGGGGCTTGGCGACGGAAAAGGTGAACGGAAGCCCCGGGAACGCGCAGTCAGGCACCGACGTCCACGGGGGATATCAGAATGACCAGTACCAGCGAATCAAGCAACCGTACGACCACGGAGGCGCTGCAGGAGTGGTCGCTGCGGACCGGGATCAAGGTGGAGATCTGGGCCATGCCGGCAAAGCCGCTTCCCACCTCCATCGCCGAGATCGTCCACGGCACCATCGAGGAGGTTCTGCAGGAGGTCGAACGGCAGGCGCATGCCCGCACCGTCTCCATCGTCCTGACCGTAGCCACCGGCGGGCTGCGGTTGACCATCAGCGACGACGGCTACGGGAGGGCGTCCGAGGCCTACGAGGACCGTTTGCACGGCCGTCGGGTCGCGTTCCGGAGCCTCGGAGGTGCCCTCAGCGTCAACAGTGTGCCGGGCGAGGGCACCACGGTGCGAGCCGACATCCCCGCGAAGGCTTTTGCCTGAAGCCATTCGCCGGGAACGTGCACGTAGGCGGCCAGGGCGTACGTGTGGTGGTGGGCCCAGCTCCATGTGACGCGATGGAGACCGCTCTCCCTGAACAGGGAACTTGCAGCGATGTCCGGGATTCTCCATTACCGTGTGCGGGCCGTGCCTGGAACGGCGCCCTCGCACACGCTGATCAGCCTCAGCCCTCAGGCCGGGCGTAGCGCCCCGAGCAGTCGCACCAGCGCGGCCCAGGTGTCCTCAAGATCGCCGGGACCGCCCGAGGCGGCCAGCCACAACGCCGCCTCGTTCATCGCGCCCGACAGCAGCCGGGTCAGCGGCTCGACCGGCTGAGGAACGATCACCCCCGCCTCCACCAGCGCGGTGAGCGCCTCGGCCAGGTGACGTGCAGAGGCGGCCTCGTCCAGGGCGCGCCACTCGTTCCACCCCAGCACGGCGGGGCCGTCGACGAGCATGATCCGCTGCACGTCCGGATCGGCGCCGCTCACGAGGAAGGCCCGGCAGCCCGCCATGAGCTGATCCCAGGGATCGTCATGAGCCTCGGCGGCGTCGGCCACCTTCCGCGCGACCTCCTGCTGCACCTGCCCCAGGACCGCGCGGAACAGGTCGGGCTTGCCGGTGAAGTGGTGGTAGAGCGCGCCCTTGGTGACCTGGGCGGCGCGCACGATCTCCGCCAAACCGACCGCGCCGTAGCCTTCGGCCGCGAACAACCGCCGGCTCTCCCGCAGCAGCGCGCTTCTGGTCTGCTCGCGCTGCCGCGCCCTGACTCCGTTTATCATCGCGCCGCCGTCCCTCACGTTGACATACCGATGGTACGTGATTACCGTTACCTTCACATACCAGCGGTATGTGAAATTGGAGAACCATGACGCTGACAAGCTTCTATCCGGTCCTCGGCACCTCACGACTGGCCGAATCCCACGACTTCTACACGCGGCTGTTCGGGTTCGAGACGACCTTCGAGTCGGACTGGTACGTGAGCCTGCGCCGCCCCGGCCCGCCCGCGTACGAACTCGCGTTGCTCGACCACACCCACGCCACGGTGCCCGAGGCATACCGCAAGCCCGCGCAGGGCGTACTGCTCAACTTCGAGGTGGAGGACGCCGATGCCGAGTGGGAGCGGCTCGTCACCGGTGAAGGGCTGCGGCCGGCGCTCGCGCTGCGCAGTGAGGACTTCGGGCAGCGCCACTTCATCGTGGCCGACCCCAACGGGATCCTGATCGACGTCATCACCCCCATCGAACCGTCCGGGCCGTTCGCCGAGCAGTACGTCTGATCGCCGAGCCCCTTGCCCGTCCCCAGCACGTCCCTTGTGCCGGCCGCGGGCACCCGGGCCTCGGCGGATCAGGCGCCGCCGGCCACCGGGCGCCCGGCTGGGGAGCCAGGTGTGCCGCTCGGTCATCGCGTGGCCAGGAGCCGAACTTGTGCCAGTCCGACGGGCACGAGGTGGCCTGGCCCCACAGGCTGGTGTCACGGGCCGCAGGCGGGCGTTGGCGAGCATGCGGGGCGCTGGTGTCGGCCGAGCCGCGAGCCGCGCCCGGCTCGGCCGATGTTCAGGTGCTATGAGTTACGCCGCTTCTCGTACTCGTCGATGGCCTTGCCCAGCTTGGCGAGTTTCTCGGTGAACCACACGTTCTCCGCGCCTGTTGGCGGGCGGTTCGAGTCCACGTACTGGTAACCGAGGTTGGAGAACATGGCGACGATGTAGGTCCGGCCTCCCTTGCCGGGCAGGGCCTTCACGATGCCCGCGTCAGCGCCGGAGTTGTTCACCCAGCCGTTCTTGTGGGCGTACGTCACCTCTGCCGCGTTGTTACACGGCCGGACGTCGCGGCCGTACGCGATGCCCTGACCGGGAATGGTCACGGTGCCGTCGGCGCCGATCCAGCGCGAGGGCGTGAGCTGCGGGATGCCAGGTACGGGGTAGGCGGCGCCGCACCAGTTGGTGGTCGACAGGGTGACGTTCATGCCCTGATCGCTCAGCTTGCTCTTGAAGAACGTGCGGGAGGCGTCGCTCAGGACGGCGGCGGTGACGTCGGTGCCGTCGGGAGCCGTCCACAGGGTGCCCAGGCCGCCGTTGACCAGCATCAGCAGCTTGGCTGTATCGAGCGAACTCATGGTGACGGGGTTGCCCCACCGCGCGCCGTTGGCCGGGTTGGTGTTCTTCAGTTGCAGCGTCTCCAGGCCCAGGTCCTGGAAGGTCTGATTGAGGTTGTCGACCGCGCCTTTGTCGTGCAGCAGTTTGACCATGGCGCAGGAGGCGGCGTTGGACGACCAGGTGAGTGAGGCGTCGAGGTAGTTGCGGATGGTGTCGCTGCCGGCCGGGCCGCACAGCGTGCTGATGGTCGTCGGCTGGTAGGCGTAGGTGTCGTCGAGCGAGATCTCGCCCTGGTCCACGAGTCGCAGCACTCCGAAGGCCACCATCAGCTTCAGCACCGACGCCGGGTACGGGATCATGAAGTCGATCGAGGCGTTCTCGCGACCGGGTATGACGTCGATAGTGCCCTGACCCTGGTTCGCATACCAGCCGGCGTCGTCCCATTGTCTCCAGCGCACGTCGGTCGTGTGCAGGTTGTCGTCTACCGGCACGACTTTTCCGTCCGGATACTGCGGGCTCATCAGCACAGTGCCCGAGGAGACGGGGCGACCGAACCTGTTGAGTTCGATGACGGTCAGGTCGATCTGCGGCTGCTGCGAGATGGGCTCGGCCGCCGCGAGGGCCACGGCCCGGTCCGCCTTCTTCGGAGGTTTCTTCGCCTCCTTGTCGGTGGCCGCCTGCTTCAGCGCATTCAACTGGGCCGCAGTCGTCGGCGGGGTGGTGTCCAGGACCTGCTCGAACTGCAACTGATCGAGGGTCCGCCGTAGATGGTTCGCGAGGGTGCTCACGGAGCCGGTCTCCGCCGCCGCCGCAGACGGTACGACGAGGCCGCCCAGCAGCACGGCCGCGGCGGTGAACTTGGCGATACCTCGACTGCGATTTCTTAATGTTGAGCTGTTCACCGCGCCACCATAGCGAATCATTTCAAGTGCGGGTGGATAGTTACGAATATCGGGGCCCAAAAGCATCTGGACAGCGAAATACCCGTTCCTCTATGGAGAACGGGTACGTGTCATGAGCTGGGCCTGGCCGTTTTCGGACGGCTGCTGCACGTCGCCGCGCATGGCGGTCACGGTTTCTACGATTGAGGCCGTATCAGGAGGCGCATGATAGCGCCTTGCAAAGCCTCATAAATGCTTCGATCTGTAACTGCTGGTCCGTGGATCCGCAGCCATTTAAATCCTGGCAGATGGAAATGGAGAACGGCACTGGTTCTCCGTGCCAGGCGGTTGGCACTGCGCGCCAAGCCTTGGCCCGCTGGACTCCGCACCAGCGCCACCACAGTGCACTGACCCCACCTGGCCGCCGGCCGCCGTACCGCGCCTGAGCTCGGTGCGCGGCGGTGAGGCGGGGTTCGGGCGCGCACTTGCTTGGCGAGCGGGGCGGGCATGACACCTTTCCTTCCCCGTTGACACACGGCCGGCTCAGGTCACGTGGACATGGAGACCATTTCTGTCACCTGTAATAGGCCGGTCCACGGCGAGATCATGTCCCTTTCTCGAAGGACTTCCGATCGACGACACGGCGCGGCCGGAGGATGCGGGGGCATCCGCGGGCTCAGCGGGTGGTGAGGGTGCGTGCCCTCCGGGTGGGCACGCACCGCTCCTTCTCAGGCCGGCCGGGTCACCCGGCCACCGTGAAGTAGACGGCCGGATCAAGGGAGTTGAGTGCGATCCAGCGCTGCGCCGTCGCTTCGGCGGGCGCTTGGCCGCCGCCCGCCGGAGCGAGGAAGAAGCCCTGTACGTCGAGAGCGATGCGGGGATCGTCGTCGATGCGCCGCGCCATGTCGTAGTAGACAGCCAGCTCATGGACGCACCGCGGGGTGGCGGCCGGGCAGGAGCAGTCGACGCTGTCGAGGACCGGTGCGGGCGGGTGGCCCGCGTCGCCGATCGCGCGGTACAGATCGTCAGTGAGCAGGGGCTGGATGCGGCTCAGCCGTCGGGAGATCTCGGCCGTCGCCCCCGTGGACATCGGCGCGACCTTGATCGTGACCACCGAGGTGCCGCGGCCGCGGTGCACGACAGCGCGCACGGTCCGGCCGTAGAACGTGATCTGCACCTTCCCGTCGCGCGCCATGCGCCGCGCGCTCGGCAGCTGGGGATCGGGACGGGTCTGGCGCAACGACTCGGCGAACC
This sequence comes from Nonomuraea jiangxiensis, assembly GCF_900099965.1. GTDB lineage: Bacteria > Actinomycetota > Actinomycetes > Streptosporangiales > Streptosporangiaceae > Nonomuraea > Nonomuraea jiangxiensis. Next base: position 238,779 of record NZ_FNDJ01000004.1, read on the forward strand.
GGACCCACGTCCTTGCCCCACTTCGTGTAACCGTAGTCGCGGTCGGCCATCGTCAGTTGACTCGCTTCCGGCGCAGGACCTCGATGAGACGGTCGTCGTCCAGGCGGGTCAGCTCGGCGACGCTGGACATGTCGGCGATGTCCGACAGCGCGGACTTGTGGTTGTGCATGGCCGCGATGTGCTCCTCGACGGTGGTCCAGGTGGTCAGGGTGGTGACGGTGACCGTGCGGGTTTGACCGATCCGGTGGACCCGGTCGGACGCCTGGGCCTCCACGGCCGGGTTCCACCATCGGTCGAAGTGGATGACGTCGGCCGCACGCGTGAGCGTGAGCCCGGTGCCCCCGGCCTTCAGGCTGAGGACGAGCACCTTCGGACCGTCGTCGGACTGGAACCGGCGGACGATGTCGGCCCGTCGCTCCTGGTTCAGGCCGCCGTGGAAGAACGGCGTACTCACCCCGAACTGTTCGGCGAAGTGCCGGACCAGCAGCTCACCGGTCTGCCGGTACTGGGTGAAGACGAGGGTCGGAGAGTCGTTCTCCAGGTTGTTGGCCACGATGTCGGTGCACAGGTCGAGCTTGCCCGACCTGCCCGACAGCTCCCCGAGGTCGTCCGTGATCAGGCCCGGATGGTTGCAGACCTGCTTGAGCGAGGTCAGGACGGCAAGCACCTTGGTCTGCCGCTGGGTGCCACTGCCGAAGCCGTCGTCGATGACCTGCTCCAGCAGCCGGTCGTACAGCCTCTCCTGCTCATCGGTGAGGTCGCAGATGAGATCGGCGTGGATCTTCGGCGGGAGCGACCCCGCGACTTGGGACTTCTTCCGCATCAGCACGACCGGCTCGATGGCCCCGCGCAGCCGGGCGGAAGCGGCCGGGGAGCCGTCCGCGATCGGCCGCACGAAACGATGGCGAAACTGCGCCCGGTTCCCGAACAGGTGCGGTGCGACCAGATTGAGCAGAGCCCACAGCTCGTCGAGGTGATTCTCGACGGGCGTCCCGGTCAGGGCGATCCGCGCGTCGGCCGCGATGGTGCGCGCGGCCTTCGACACCTGCGTACGGGGGTTCTTCAGGACCTGCGCCTCGTCGAAGACCGCGGTGCTCCACTGGATCCCCGCCAGGGCCGGGCTGTGCGTGCGCAGCGTGGGGTAGCCGGTGAGCGCCACCGTGCCGCTGTCCACCGCGGGCAGCGGCCCGCCGCGCCCTCCGCGCCCTGTCCCGCCCCGTGTCCCACGTCGTACGCTGCACCGGAAGCAGGAAGGAGGGCCGCGCCAGCGACGGTGGGGGCCTGTTGTGGGGTTGCCGGGAGCGGCCGAGTACTCAGACGGCTACCGCGTATTTTGGAATAGGAGGATTGGAATTCACCCGGGTCGGTGGAACGGAAGCCGCCGGGGTATGCATGGAGAGGCAGGGGACAGAGCCGACCGCATTCTCGCTGGGGTGTTGCTCGTCCGCAGGAAGAGGAGACGCGCGCCCTGGATCAGGTTTGCTCCGGCGGTTATTCTTTTCGCGCCCACCAATTGATGCGTCGAGGAGTGGCGGCGGCCACGACGAGGTCCTCGATCTGACGTTTCCCGATCACCGGCCCGCGTCTGCGCCAGATCGCGTTCTTGGCGTCGTCGAACGACCCGCGCACTGGTAGCGACAGCACCTCGTCGGCCGGGTAGACGTTGCCAGCCGCTTCGTGGCACTGTCCCCGAGCCCCAACGCCAGCGCGATCTGCTCGGCCCGCACCCCATGGCCCGCGTCCAGAAACGAGCCCTCCACGGCCAGCCGTCCTGCTACCCATGCATTAACGGCCCTTGAGGCCCTCCGCCTGGAGGCGGGTGATGAGGCCGTCAATGCCGCACGGCTGGTCCCAGGCCTTGTAGGACCCTGAACGGGGCAGTTCAACCAGACCCCCGACAGCGCGCCCGATGCCGTCGGTGCCCACCTCGTGCAGGATGACGCCCTGTGGAGGCGCCCAATAGCGGGGGGTGGCAGACGGTAGTTTCGTACGGTTCTTGGTGATGGGTCCGGAGATGACCGTCGGGCCTCCCGGCCGCTCCTTCCCCAAGAACATCAGGACCCGCATGCCCTTGGGGGCGGCACGCCTGAAGTCGTCCACGCCTTGGTGCGGGGTCTTCGTACCCCCGAGCACCCCGCCCTGCCAAACCGGGAGATACACGACGTCGTCCGAGATGCCTTTGAGTCGCCGCTCGACCTGGACCCGCATCAGCACCCAGTGTTGGGGAGTGCGGCCGCTGCTGGCTATGGGTCCCGGCAGCCAGCCCGTCACCTTGCCGACGACGACCACGTTCACATGTTTCTCGCGTGCGAGTGCTTCCGGCGTCTTGGCCGGCTCGTAGTCATAGGCGATCTGGCGCAGAACCCGGGTGTTCACCCGACCGGTGGGAGCTTCCCGGGCGCAGGCGGACTCGGTAGCGGCCATGCCAGTGCTCGCGGCAGCTGTGCCGACAGCGCTGGAGCAGGTCGTGAGGGCGCACAGAAGGGCGGTTACGGGTAAGAATCGCATATCCCTCAAACGAGAGCGCCCAACGGCCGGTTCACCGCCGAAGATGGCTCGGAGGTGAACTTCAGGAGACGGACCAGCCCTCCCTCCTGGCGAGCCTGCGGGCCGTTCTGATCAGGGTGGTCACCGCGGGCGACGGATTGCGCTGCCAGGACAGCCGCAGCTCGATCGGCGGCATCTCGTCGGTGATCGTCAGGTACGCGATCCCGCTGGGTAGCTGGCGGCCCAGGGAGCGCGGCAGCACCATGAACCCGCTGTCCCGCAGGCTGACGTTGAGATTGCGCAGGCCGGGCAGCGGGTTTTCCCAGACGTCGAACTCCGCTCCCGTGCCGCGCACCGCTCCCAGGACCGCGTCGTGGTAGTGCGGGGCGAACCGCCGCGGGAAGAACCGTAACGTCTCCCCGCGCAACTCCCGCAGGCTCACCGCCTCCCGTCCCGCCAGCCGGTGACCGGCCCCCACGACCACGACGAAGTCCTCCGTACGCAGGACCGTCGTCTGGAACTCCGGTGGCACGCCCAGGTGCCTGCCCAGCAGGACGTCCAGTTCGCCGGCCGCGACGGCCGCCGTGAGCTCGGCGTCCCAGCCCTCGCGCGCCTCGATCCGGATGCCGGGGTGCCGCGCGCCCATCGCGGCGAACATCTTCGGCATCTCGTCGAAGGCCGTCGTCACCGTGTACCCGACGCGGACGGCGCCGTGATCGACCCCGGCGGCCCTGCGGGTGCGCTCGACGACCTGTTCGGCGTCGGCCAGGACCTGCCGGGCCGACTCGACGAACTCGCGCCCAGCCTCGGTGAGCCGGGTGGGACGGCGATGGAACAGGGTGACGCCCAGCTCCCGTTCCAGCTCGCGGATCTGGCGGCTGAGCGGCGGCTGCGTCATGTGCAGCCGCTCGGCGGCGGCTTCGAAGCCGCCGGCCTCGGCGACCGCGATCACGTAGCGCATGAGGCGTAGCTCGACTGGCATACCCGAAAGGTATACCGCCGGTCCGAACCGGACTTGGCCTCCCGGCCGCCGCTCGGGCGAGCATCCCTGTATGCATGAGAAAAGGACCTTGTCATGGTCGCCCACGCGGCGGCAGTTGGTGCAGGCCGGCGGTCTCGGCGCGGTGGCGGGCCTGCTCCCGTCAGGTACGGCGGCCGCCGCGACCCCGGACGATCTGATCACCCGGACGATCCCCGGGACGCGCGAACGGCTGCCGGCGATCGGGCTCGGCTCGTTCATGACCTTCGACACCACCTCGGACCGGCAGCGTGCGCGCCTGCGGGAGGTGGTCGGGCGGTTCTGGCGGGCGGGCGGGCGCGTGTTCGACTGCTCACCGCTGTACGGCGCGTCGGAGGTGAACCTCGGGGAGATCGCCCGCGAGTCGCGGATCAACGACCGGATGTTCCTGGCGAGCAAGATCTGGTCCACCGGCGACCATCTCTGGGACGACGGCCACGCCGCCGAGAGTCTGCGCAGCACCATCCGACGCCTGTCGCTGGACCGGCCGGTGGATGTGATGCAGTGCCACAGCCTGGTCAACGTCGACGTGATCGTGCCCCTGCTGCACGCATGGAAGAAGGAGGGCCGCATCAGGAACCTCGGCGTGACCCACCACGAGCCCGCCTACTTCTCGCTGGTGGAGAGCTGGGTGGAGCGGGCTGAGCTGGACTTCGTGCAGGTGCACTACTCGATCCACACCCGCCAGGCCGAGGAGCGGCTCATCCCGGCGGCCGCCGCGAACGGCACCGCGGTGCTGGTCAACATGCCGCTGGAGAAGGCACGGCTGCACCGGATCGTCGAGGGACACTCGCTGCCCGATTTCGCCGCGGAGCTCGGCATCACCACCTGGTCGCAATTTTTCCTGAAATGGGTGATCTCCAACCCGGCGGTCACCTGCGCCCTGCCCGCCACCTCCGACCCCGCCCACCTCGCCGAGAACGTCGCCGCCATGCGCGGCCCGCTCCCCGACGCCGCGATGCGCGAGCGCATGGTCCGGCACATGGAGACGATCCCCGGCTTCGACCGGCTCGCCACGATGCCGTGGTATCCGGGCAAGAGCTACTCGGGCGTGGTCTCACAAGCCCAGGCCGCCGTACGCCGGCGCAGCCCATGGTGGCCGTCGTGACCTGAGAAACGAAGTGCGGCGGTGCGGCCTGGCATCCGCACCGCCGCCCCGGCCGGATGCTCGTCTCTACGGCGACGACGATGTGCATGACCAGCATGGAGACCCCCGCACCTGGAGGCGCTGGGTGCGCACCGGCCCACTCCTCCCGGCCGTGCATGACTCAAGACGCGCCATGGACCACCGGGCGATGACCGGTAGTGGCCCCGCTGTTCCCCGTCTGCGACACGCTCTCCGAGGCCCTCGATCGGTTCGCCCACGTGGGGAGCCTCTGAGCAGGTCCGGGGCCTTCGGAGTGGCGGATGTGTGCGGTGGCGGGGGCGGATGGGTGGGCTGGTTGAATGGCAGCATGGCCCTTGACCCCAAGATCGCCGCGCGGTTGAAGCGCAACGCCGACGGCCTCGTGCCCGCCATCGTCCAGCAGCACGACACCGGCGAGGTGCTCATGCTGGCCTGGATGAACGACGAGGCGCTGCATCTGACGCTCACCACCGGCAGCGCCACCTACTGGTCCCGCAGCCGCGCCAAGCTCTGGGTGAAAGGCGCCACCTCCGGCAACGTCCAGCACGTCAAGTCCGTGGCGCTCGACTGCGACGCCGACACCATCCTGGTCAAGGTCGACCAGGTGGGCGCGGCCTGCCACACCGGCGACCGCACGTGCTTCGACGCCGACCCGCTCGAGCTCCCGCTCGGCTAGGAGGGCGTGGTGGAGTCCAAGGAGCGGCGGGCGCGCGGGGAGCTGTGGGGCTGGGTTCTCGGGACCGCGCTGGGGTGCGTGCTCGTGCTGTTCGCCGCCGGACGCGACTGGGTGCGGCTCCTGGAGAGTGCCGCCGGCACCACGGCGCCCACCGGCGGCGAGCTCAGCCCCGTGCTGACCCCCGTGGCGCTGGCCGGGTTGGCGGGTGTGGTGGCGGTGCTGGCCACCAAGGGCACCGGGCGCCGCGTCGTGGGCGTGCTGCTCGCCCTGTGCGGCGCCGGCGCGGCGGCCGGCACGTGGGCGGCCGTCAACGCCGGGACCGTGAGCGGCTGGCTGCGTGACCGGAACGTCATGCAGGGCCAGCGCGACCTCCCCTGGGAGGTGGTGCCGCTCTGGCCCGCCGTCGCCGCGGCCGGAGCGATCCTGGTGGTCGCCGGCGGAGCCGTCGCGATCCTGCGGGGCGGCAGGTGGGCGGGCATGTCGGCCCGTTACGAGCGGAGTGCGGAGCACGCCCGGGCGCGGCCCCAGGACGACAGGGCGTTGTGGGACGCGCTCGACCGCGGGGACGATCCCACCGATTCCCGATGAGATTCGGCGGGTACGAATTTCTTTCGTTCTGAAGCTGTGTCTGCTTGGCAAACGTTTTCTCAATAAGCTGCCGTTGCAACTGCACGGAAAGACTTGAGGAGCCAAGCGGATGAGCTACGGGGATCAGGGCGGTAGCGGCGGCTACGGCGCGCAGCCACCCGGTGGAGGATATGGCCAGCAGCCGCCCAGCGGGGTGGGTGGCTACGGCCAGCAGCCGACCGGCGGCGGTTACGGCCAGCCTCCGGCCGGTGGGGGTTACGGCCAACCCCCGGCCGATGGCGGCGGCTACGGAGGATACGAGCAGTCGCCCGGCTACGGCCAGCAGCTCCCGAGCGGCGGTTACGGCCAGCAGCCTCCGAGCGGCGGTGGATACGGTCAGCAGCCGCCCAGCTATCCGCAGGAGTCGCTCGGCTATGGTCAGCTGCCTCCCAGCGGCGGCTATGGCCAGCAGCCGCCCAGCTACGGCTACGCCCAGCCCAACTACGGCTATGCCGCCCCGCCGCCCAGGTCCACCAACGGCATGGCGGTGGCCTCGCTGGTGCTGGGCATCATCGGCCTCATCTTCTGCGGGCTCACCAGCGTCCCGGGCGTGATCCTCGGGCACATCGCGCTCAACCGGATCAAGAAGACCGGTGAGGAGGGCTCGGGCATGGCCATCGGCGGCCTGGTCACCTCGTACATCACTGTCGTGCTGTGGGTGCTGTGCTGGCTCATCTTCGGCGGCCTGCTGCTGTCCCTGATGGGGTTCAGCGCCGTCGCCACCTCCAGCGTGGAGAGCTACTGACCTGCGGGGGGCCGCATGAGGGTAGCCGGACCGTGACGAGCTGCTTCCGGTCCGATTACGAATCGTCGCCAAAACATACGTTAGCCCACGTAGAAGATGCTTTATCGCTAGGCTGCCGCGCGCAACTCAACTCAAAGATGACGATATGGGGGTCATTAGTATGAGTTACGGAAACCAGGGCGACGGTGGTTACGGCGCCCAACCCCCCGGCGGTGGGTACGGGGGCGGTTATGGCCAGCAGCCCCCGAGCGGCGGTGGCTACGGTCAGCAGCCGCCCAGCGGCGGTGGTTACGGTCAGCAGCCCCCGAGCGGTGGCGGCTATGGTCAGCAGCCGCCGAGCGGCGGTGGTTATGGTCAGCAGCCGCCGAGCGGTGGCGGTTACGACGGCGGTTACGGCCAGCAGCCGCCGAGTGGCGGTGGCTACGGTGGCGGCGGTTACGGCCAGCAGCCCCCCGGCGGCGGTTACGGCGGCCCCGGCGGCACCCCGCCGGACAACCACTTGGTGGCGGCCATCCTCACCACCCTGTTCTGCTGCCTTCCGCTGGGCATCGTGTCGATCGTCAAGTCGTCGCAGGTGAACTCGAAGTGGCAGGTCGGCGACGCCCAGGGCGCGCTGCAGGCCTCCGAGGAGGCCAAGACGTGGTGGAAGCGTAGCCTGATCGCCGGCATCATCTGGTGGGTGCTGGTCATCATCTTCTATGTCGTCGTGTTCGTCCTGCTCGCCGCGAGCGTCCCCACCACCACGTACTAGGGGGCAGAGCGACTCAGGGGGCATAGGGGAAGGCGGATAATAGGGGCATGAAGCTTGCAACGACCGAGTGGCGCGGCACGTCCCGGTTCAGGGAGCTGCTCGCGCCGCTCGGTGTTGCGGCCCTGGCCGGGTCGGCGTTCGCGTTCGTCGGCGTGGTCGATCCCAACCAGCCGGGCCACTATCCGACGTGCCCGTTCCTGTGGATCACGGGCCTTTACTGCCCGGGGTGCGGCACGTTGCGCACCATGCACGCGCTGGCCCACCTCGATCCGGTGGCCGCGCTCGGGCTCAACCCCCTCGCCGTGGCGATGATCCCGTTCCTGCTGTTCTGGTGGGGTCGGTGGGTCGTACGTGCCTGGCAGGGCAGACCCAGGCGGACGACACTCGCGCACCCGGCGTGGCTCTGGGCGTTCATCGCGATCGTCATGGTTTACTGGGTCGTCCGCAACCTGCCTTTCGGGGCGTTCCTCGCGCCCTAGTCAGGGGCCTGTGGTGAGGTGCCCCCGGGAGGCCGATAGCATCGCAGGACAAGGCTGAGAGCGGACGCGACGCGAACTCTCCGCCGCCCCCACTGTCAACCGGAGGGACCTCAAGCGCGTGAGTGAGCGGACGGAAGGGCCGAGTGTCCTCGACGACATCCTCGAAGGGGTGCGTGCCGACCTCGCCGCACGTCAGCAGGCCGTGTCCATCGACGAGCTCAAGCGGCGAGCCGAGCGCGCCCAGGCGCCCAGAGACGCGATGGCCGCGCTCGGGGGTGACAGGATCTCGGTGATCGCCGAGGTCAAGCGCTCCAGCCCGTCCAAGGGCGCGCTGGCCGCGATCGCCGATCCGGCCGCGCTGGCGGCCGACTACGAGGCGGGCGGCGCCCACGTCATCAGCGTACTGACCGAGCGGCGCAAGTTCGGGGGCAGCCTCGACGACCTGGCCGCCGTCCGTTCCCGGGTCGACATCCCGATTCTGCGCAAGGACTTCATCCTCACCTCCTACCAGCTCTGGGAGGCCAGGGCCCACGGCGCCGACCTGGCGCTGCTCATGGTGGTCTGCCTGGAGCAGGAGGCCCTGGTGTCGTTGATCGAGCGGGCCGGGTCGATCGGCCTCACCCCGCTGGTCGAGGTGCACACCGAAGAGGAGCTCGACCGGGCGGTCGCCGCCGGGGCCCGGGTCATCGGGATCAACGCCCGCAATCTGAAGACACTCGAGGTCGACCGCGAGATCTTCGCGAAGCTGGCGCCGAAGATCCCCGATAATGTGATCAAGATTGCCGAGTCGGGCGTGCGTGGTCCGCATGACCTGCTCGCCTACGCCAGGAGCGGCGCCGACGCCGTGCTGGTGGGGGAGAGCCTGGTCACGGGTAAGGATCCGCGCAAGGCAGTGGAGGCGCTGGTGACCGCCGGCGCCCACCCGTCGACTCGCCCCGACCACTCATCAGAGGGATAGCAGTGGCAAACGAAGGCTCCATCCTGACCGCCGCCGATCTGGCGGGCAACGGCGTGCGTGGCGACGACCCGGACGTGCACGGCAAGTTCGGCATCTTCGGCGGCCGATACGTGCCGGAGGCGCTCATCCCGGCGCTCGACGAGGTGGCCGCGGTCTACGAGAAGGCCAAGCACGACGCGGAGTTCATCCGCGAGTTCGACCACCTGCTGCGCACCTACGCCGGCCGGCCGACCACGCTGACCGACGTGCCGCGCTTCAGCGAGCAGGCCGGCGGCGCGAGGATCGTGCTCAAGCGCGAGGACCTCACCCACACCGGCGCCCACAAGATCAACAACGTGCTGGGCCAGGCGCTGCTGACCAAGCGTCTGGGCAAGAAGCGGGTGATCGCCGAGACCGGCGCGGGCCAGCACGGCGTGGCCACCGCCACCGCGGCCGCCCTGCTCGGCCTTGAGTGCGTGATCTACATGGGCGCGGTCGACTGCGAGCGCCAGGCCCTCAACGTGGCCAGGATGAAGCTGCTCGGCGCCACCGTGGTGCCGGTGACCAACGGCTCCCAGACGCTGAAGGACGCCATCAACGAGGCGTTCCGCGACTGGGTGACCAACGTCGACTCCACCCACTACCTGTTCGGCACGGTCGCGGGACCGCACCCGTTCCCCGAGATCGTGCGTGACTTCGCGCGGGTCATCGGCGTCGAGGCCCGCCGCCAGATCCTGGAGCTGACCGGCAGGCTGCCCGACGCGGTGTGCGCGGCGGTCGGCGGCGGCAGCAACGCGATCGGCGTCTTCCACGCCTTCATCGACGACCAGGACGTACGGCTGCACGGCTACGAGGCGGCCGGGCACGGCCTGGAGAGCGGCGAGCACGCGCTCACGCTCACCGCAGGCTCGGTCGGCGTGCTGCACGGCTCGCGCACCTACGTGCTGCAGGACGACGAGGGCCAGACCATCGAGTCCCACTCGATCTCGGCCGGGCTCGACTACCCGGGCGTCGGCCCCGAGCACGCCTGGCTGAAGGACTCGGGCCGCGCCACCTACCGCGGCGTCACCGACGACGAGGCCATGGCGGCGTTCTCGCTGCTGGCCAGGACCGAGGGCATCATCCCGGCGATCGAGTCCTCCCACGCCCTGGCGGGCGCGCTGGAGCTGGGCCGCGAGCTCGGCCCTGAGGCGATCATCCTGGTCAACCTCTCCGGCCGCGGTGACAAGGACATGGGCACGGCGATGAAATACTTCAACCTCTGACGAGCCGCCACACCGGCGCGGGGGCCACCGGGTGTCTCCGTGCCGGGGCATCATGGTGGGACTCGACCTTTCGAAACGGAACGACATGACGACTCTTCAGACGGTTTTCGCCAAGGCGAAGGCGGACAACCGGGCCGCGCTCGTCGGCTACCTGCCGGCGGGCTTCCCGTCCAAGGACGGCGCCATCGCCGCCGCCGCGGCCCTGGTCGAGGCCGGCTGCGACGTCATCGAGATCGGGCTGCCCTACTCCGACCCGCTCATGGACGGGCCGACGATCCAGGACGCGGTGCACAGGTCGCTCAGCAACGGCACGCGCATCGCCGACGTGATGCGCACGGTCGAGGGGGTCGCCGCGACGGGCGCGGCCACGCTGGTCATGACGTACTGGAACCCGGTCGACCGCTACGGCGCCGAGCGGTTCGCCCGTGACCTGGCCAACGCGGGCGGGGTGGGCACGATCACGCCCGACCTGACGCCGGAGGAGTCGGAGCCGTGGCGCGCCGCCTCGGCGAGCGCGGGCATCGACACGGTGTTCCTGGTGGCGCCCAGTTCGACGGAGGCGCGCATCAAGGCCGTCGTCGACTGCTGCACGGGCTTCGTCTACGCGGCCTCCCTGATGGGCGTCACGGGCGCGCGGGAGACCGTCAACGTCGCCGCCGAGGGGCTGGTCAAGCGCACCCGGGAGCACACCGGTCTGCCGGTGTGCGTGGGCCTGGGCGTCGGCACGGGAGCGCAGGCGGCCGAGGTGGCGACCTACGCCGACGGGGTGATCGTGGGGTCTGCCTTCATCCGGCGGCTGCTCGACGCGCCCGACGAGGCCGCGGGCCGGGAGTCCGTCGCCGCCCTCGCCAGGGACATGGCGCAGGGCGTACGCCGCTCGTAACGGGCGGACTTCTCACCGACCCGGCCTTTTCCCGAGGGTCACCCGGCCGGGTGAGCCGCCGGGACCCGGGACGCCGGTGGCGCGGTCCCTGCCGTCGTGGTGGGTCACGCGCCGGTGGGCTCTGCCTGGTTGGGCTCTGTGCGGCTGGGCTCTGCCGGGTCGGGTTGCGGGCGCCTGAGGTCGGCGTAGAGGTTGGAGTAGCGGTTGAACAGGCCGGTGGGCACCAGGTAGATGTTGATGATGACCTGCATCAGCACCAGCCAGACCACGTACTGCGCGGCGTTGATCCCCGGGACGGCGTCCACCGGCAGGGTGTAGGCGATCATCACCCGCACGGCGGCGTCCACCAGTTCGCCGACACCGTAGATGACGGTCACCACCCGCCAGATCCGGCGGAAGGCGGGCAACCGCTCCCACAGCACGTCCCACGACTCCCGGTTCGGCCCTACCCGTCCTTCCAGCAGGAACCGGGTGAACACGAACGCCAGCGGCCTGTCCCCGCGCGCGCTCGCCAGGAACCACAGGCCCGCGACCGCCATGAACCAGCCGTCCTTGGCCAGCAGGAACCTGGTGTCCTGGATGATCAGGGACACCAGGGCGCTGGCCAGCATCATCGTCGTCATGTACAGGCCCAGGCGGTCGGGCTTGCGGCGGCGTACGAGGTCGGAGACGACGCTGAGGCCCGGGACGACCGAGCAGACCACCAGCGCCGTGTGGAACTCGACGCCGAAGCCGCGTAAGACGTAATAGATGACGATCGGGATGCCGATGTCCACCAGCAGGGTGAGCAGACCCCTCAGCCGCGCGCTCATGCCGCGATCGCCCGGTTGAACAGCGCGGACAACTCCTCCGCATAGGTGCCCAGGTCGGCCTCGGGGTCGCCCTCCAGCAGGAACGGCAGGCCGTCCAGCGAGCGCTGGATCGCCATGGCCGCCACCCGGACGTTGAACTCGCCGAACTCGCCGGCCTCCTGCCCCCACGTCAGCAGGCGCTCCAGGTGGGAGAACGCCGAGACGTCGATGGCCACCTCCCGCGCCGTGGTGCCGCCCTCGGGCTGGAAGTTGAGGAAGATCTCGGTGGCGGCACGCATCTCGTCGCGGTGCTCGCTGATGTATTCCGCCAGGGAGCGGATGTAGGCGTCCACCGCGGCGCCGGGCGTGCTCTGCGCGCCCACCCGCTGCCCCATGAAGGCCGCCAGGTCCCCGTAGATGGTGCTCATCGCCTGGCCGATCAGCTCGTCCTTGCCGTCGAAGTGGTACGAGATCAGGCGCGTGCTGCTGAGCCCGGCACGCTCGGCGATCCGGGCGAAGGACGCCTGACGGAAGCCGAGCTCGGCGATGGTCGCGATGGTGGCGGCCACGATCTGCGCCCTTCTGGCGGAGCTCGTTATGGACTCTTCCCGTCTTACTGGCATGAGTAATTTTTAACTCATCCAAGTAAATTGGGCAAACGCGCAGGTCAGGGGGTAGAAATTGGGCTTAGCTGATGCTTATCTCCCGCGTGGTCAGATGGGATCCCGGTACTGTGCGCAGCGAGGCGCAAGGACAGGGGGGATGAGCTATGGACGCGTCACTGTCGTCACGTAACGTAAGATGGGCGATACCCTGGGTGGCGACCGTCGCCCGGCTGGTGTTGGGTGGGGTGCTGATCGCGGCGGGCGCGCTCAAGATCGGCAACCCGGCCGACTCCGTCGTGGCGGTCAAGGCTTACCAGTTGCTGCCCGAGTCGGTCGCCGTCACGGTGGGCTACGCCCTGCCGATCCTGGAGATCGTGGTCGGCGTGCTGCTGGTCGTCGGTCTGCTGACGAGGGTGGCCGCGGCGATCGCGGGGCTGCTCATGTTCGCGTTCGTGTTCGGCATCGGCTGGGCGTGGGCGCACGGCCTGCGGATCGACTGCGGCTGTTTCGGCGGGGGCGGCCAGCTCGGGGCGGGGCAGGAGCCGGCGTACGCGCTCGACATCCTGCGCGACTTCGGGCTCGTCCTGCTCGGCGCCTGGACCGTGCGTTACCCGCCGGGGCGCTTCGCGCTCGACGGCGCCCTCGGCCTGGGGGGCGACAGCGGTACTGAAGGGGAGGACGACTCATGAGCAAGGGTCAGCGCACGCAGGCCAAGTCCGCGCGCGAGAAGATCAAGGAACAGCAGGCAGCCGCCCGGATGCGAGACCGGCGCCGGCGCCTGGCGACCTATGTGACGGCGGGGGCGGTCGCCGTCGCCGCCGTCGGGCTCGGCTGGTGGTACGCGGTCAGCAACTCGCGCTCGGAGGAGGCCTCCGGTGCGGTCGCACCGGTCACCGTGCAGAGCGACGGCAGCGTCGTGATGGCCAAGCAGGGCGTCACGAAGCCCGTGGTCGACATCTACGAGGACTTCCAGTGCCCGGCCTGCAAGGAGCTGGAGCGGGTCAGCAGCCAGACCTTCAAGAACCTCGCGGCCGAGGGCAAGGCCAAGGTGGTCTACCACCCCATCACGATCTTCTCGCAGGAGCCGACCAAGTCCAATTCCGTACGGGCGGGGAGCGCCGCCCGGTGCATCGCGGACGGCAAGCAGTGGCTGGCCTTCCACGACCTCCTGTTCCAGAACCAGCCGTCGGAGACGTCGCCGGGCTTCCAGCCCGACCAGCTCGTGGAGTGGGGTAAGCAGGCCGGGGTGACCGCGCCGGGCTTCGCGCAGTGCGTCACCTCGGGCAAGAACGCCCAGGCTCAGCTCTCCTACAGCCAGAAGGTCCTGCCCGCGCAGAACATTCAGGCTACGCCGACGGTGAAGTTGAACGGCAAAGAGATCGACAATTCACAACTCTTCAGCCCACAGCAACTTCGCGATGCGATTACGGAGGCGGCTAAGTAGGCTCGGTTCCGCTACCCTCACCTGACATGCCCCTTGCCTCGATTCCCAGCCCTTCCCAGGGGGTCTGGTATCTCGGAATCATCCCGATCCGGGCTTATGCGCTATGCATCGTGCTCGGCGTCATCGTCGCCGTCTGGCTGAGCGAGCGCCGCTGGCGCGCTCGCGGCGGCCAGAAGGGGACGATCATTGACATCGCGGTCCCCGCGGTCATCTTCGGCCTCATCGGCGGCCGCCTCTACCACGTCATCACCGACTGGCAGACCTACTTCGGCAGCCGTGCCGTCAAGGAGCCGTACCAGGCGCTGTTCATCTGGGAGGGCGGCCTCGGCATCTGGGGTGCCATCGCGCTCGGTGGCGTCGGCGTCTGGTGGGCCGCGCGCAGACGCGGCCTGTCCATGTCCGCGCTCGCCGACACGGTCGCGCCCGGCATCGCCTTCGCGCAGGCCATCGGCCGCTGGGGCAACTGGTTCAACCAGGAGCTCTACGGCGCGCCGACCACGTTGCCGTGGGGCCTGGAGATCGACGTGGACCACGGGGGAGAGCCCGGCGTGCTCTACCACCCGACGTTCCTGTACGAGTCGCTGTGGGACGTGGCGCTCGGCTTCGCGCTCATCTTCGCGGGCAGGCGCTTCGCGCTGCGGCACGGGCGGCTGTTCGCCCTCTACGTCGCCGGTTACACGCTCGGCCGCTTCTGGATCGAGGGGTTGCGCATCGACCCGGTGGGCGGCGTGGACCATGCGGTGATCTTCTTGGGGCTGCGGATCAACCAGTGGACGTCGGTCGTGCTGTTCGTGGGAGCGCTGGTCTATCTGTGGGTGACCAGGAACAAGGACACGGAGGAGATCGTGGTGCCGGCCACGGACCCGTCCGTGGATCCGGCCCATGAGACCGGGCAGGCGGACGCGACGGAAGTGGCTGACGGCGAGAAGCGGGCCTCGGGCGGGGCTGCCACAGCGGCCGGGGGCGGGGCCGCCGCCGCAGCCGGGGGCGAGGCTGCCGCAGTGGCCGACGAAGGCGCCGACGGCAGACCGGGCGACGGACCGGAGGCCACAGCCTCGCCGGACACCGCCAGGGACGAGAAGGCGCCGGACGTCGTCACGGAGGAGAAGGCGTCGGATACCGTTACGGACGGGAAGGCGCCGGGCGAGAGTGGCGCGGACGGTTCTGGCGCGGACGGGGACCTGGAGAGCGCGGCTCCCGTAGGGGACGCTTCCAAGGCCGGGGACGTTGCCCAGGCCGGCGACGCTTCCAAGGCCGGGGACGCTGCCAAGGAGGCCGACGCTTCCGAGGCCGGGGACGATCCCACGCCTGCGGACGGTTCCCCTTCCGGTGGGGCGGCCGAGGAGGCTCCCGCAAGGGAGGAGGGCCGCGCGGAGGCGGCGACTCCCGGAGCCGAAGCCGTCACGAAGGAGAAGAACGCTCGATGAGCAGCCGCGCGGAGAGCCACCATCAGCATCGTGACGTCACCGGAGGCTGGTTGCGGCCTTCGGTGTTCGGCGCGATGGACGGCCTGGTGTCGAACTTCGCGCTCATCGCGGGTGTCGCCGGCGGCAACGCCAACCCCAGGGTCATCGCCCTCAGCGGTGTCGCCGGACTCGCCGCCGGGGCCTTGTCCATGGCGGGCGGTGAATACGTCTCCGTGGCCAGCCAGCGTGAGCTGGCCCAGGCCGAGATCGCCGTCGAACGCGGTGAGCTGGCCCGCCATCCCGATGACGAGCGGGCGGAGCTGGCGCAGAGCTTCGTCGACCAGGGCGTGACTCAGGAGCTGGCCGACGAGGTGGCCCGGCAGATCTCCCAGAACCCGGATCGGGCGCTGGAAGTGCACGCCCGCGCCGAGCTGGGGATCACGCCCGATGAGCTGCCCTCGCCGAGGGTGGCGGCGGTGTCGTCGTTCGTGTCGTTCAGTGTGGGGGCGGCGCTGCCGTTGCTGCCGTTCCTGCTGGGAGCCAGGGAGCTGGTGGTGTCGGCGGTGGTGTCGTGCGTGGCGCTGTTCGTGGCTGGTGCGGTGGTGTCGACCGTCACCGCACGTAGCTGGTGGTATTCCGGGCTACGCCAGTTCGTGGTCGGGGCGGTGGCCGCCGGGGTCACCTTCAGCGTCGGCAGTCTGATCGGGGTGGCGGGGCTGTGATGGCCCGTAGGAGAGCCGCTCCCGGACCTCGGGGCGGCCGGTCAGGCGGCGGAACCCCCAACGGCCAGGGCTCGTCACGCGGCGGCCGCCCGGCCCCGGGAACAGACGGCGGCGGCTGGCCTGCGGCCGATGACGGGCAGTGGCCGGTCTCCGGCACTGATGGCGCGAGTTGGCCTGAAGCCGGTGCTGGTGCTGGTGGTGGAGGGCGGTCTGCCTCTGGTGCCGACAGTGCGGGTTGGTCTGCGGCTGGTGCTGGCGGTGGGCGGCGGTCTGCTTCCGGCACTGATAGTTCGGGTTGGCCTGCGGCTGGTGCGGGAGAGCGGTCTGCTTCTGGTACCGACAACGCGGGTTGGCCTGCGGCTGGTGCGGGAGGGCGGTCTGCTTCTGGTGCCGACAGTGCGGGTTGGTCTGCGGCCGGTGCCGGTGGTGGGCGGCGGTCTGCTTCCGGGACTGATAGTTCGGGTTGGTCTGCGGCGGGCACTGACGGTAGCGGTTGGGCCGCTGCGGGCGGGCACGGTGGTGGTCGGTCGGGGGCCCATGAGAGCGGAGCTTGGCCGGCGAGAAACGATGGTCGTGGCCGGTCGGCGAACACCTCTGGCGGTGGTCGGCCCGCCGCCCCTGGTCCGATGGAGGCTCATTCGAGCGGTGGCTGGGCGGTCGGTGGTGGTCCGGCGGGCAGCCACGCGCAGGGTGGGGTGGCGACAGGTGGCCGGGCGGGTGAGCCGGTCGTCGAGGCTCATTCCGGTGACAGCGCGGACGGTGGCGGGCGGTCGGCGGCGGCGACGCGCAAGCGGCGCCGTACCCCACCCTCTGACTGGCAGTTTCCGCTGCTCACGGACATGGGGCTGCGGCCGGAGAAACAGAAGTTGCTGGTCATCATCGCCACGGTCGTGGGTGCGCTGGCCGGCCTGGCCGGGCTGGTGGCGGCGATCAACTCCATCGGCGACTACTCACCCGCGCAGGAAGCCAGTGCCGCCGTGCTGGGACCGGACGTGACGGTGCCCGAGACCTTCCATGGGTGGGGTTCGCCCAAGCTGTTCGACCCCATCTCGGATCGGGGAAAGGACCAGCGGGCGCTGACCGAGAAGGAAGTGTTCGGCGAGAGTGAGCTGCCGGTCGCCAAGAAACTCAAGCTGAAGCTCGTCGCCAAGAAGATCGACTCCAACTGCTCGGCCGCGCTGTGGGGTGGGAGCCTCCTCGAACAGGTGGCGGACGCCGAGTGCACCCAGGTCGCCCGTGGCCTCTACGCCAGCTCCGACGGCCGGTACGTCGGGCAGTACACGCTACTCAACCTGAAGGACGGCCAGTCCGCCGCTGATCTGGTCGAGTCATTGAAGACGCTTTACCGGGGCGGGTGGGTCAACCCGCTGACCTCGTCCAAGGCGGCCTTCCCGCCGGGCGGTCACTCCGAGGCGGGCGGATACGCCCTCGGCCACTATGTCGGCCTGGTCTGGCTCGGCAAGGTGGACGGCACGGAGCCCACCCCGAAGGACGACTTCGTCTCCCTCACCCTGGCGCTGCGGGGGGCCGAGAAGGCCGTCTATCGCCGCGTCGTCACGATCACGGGTCCGGCCTCCTGATGCGCGCGATGCGAACACCGGTCTTGCCGCTGCCCACGATTGGGACCGCCGCCCTCGTGGGGCGTTTCCGGCCTGTGGTGGCGAGGTCCATCGCCGTGGTGCCGTCGGGTCGGGTCGCCTCGCCGAGGTTCGGTCGAGCCGCCTCGCCGATCTCCGGGCGGGGTGGCTCATCGATCTTCGGGCGGGGCGTCTCGTCGGTCCGCGGGGGAGTTGCCTGGCTGATCTTCGAGCGGAGCGCCTCGTCGGTCTGCGGGCGCGTTGCCTGGCTGATCTCTGGTCGGGGCACTTCCCTGATCTCCGGGCGGGGCGCCCCACCGTTCCCTGGGCGGGGTGCCTCATCGATCTTCGGGCGCGTTGCCTGGTTGATCTCTGGGGGAGGGGCCCGGGCGAGGTTCGGTTCGGGCTTTTTGAGGATCTTCGGTCGAGGGGTCTTGGCGATCTTCGGTGGAACGGGCGCGATGGGAGTGCCGAGTTTCTGATGTTCCGTCGTGTCGTCATTTCCGTGGTGATCGTCCTTGCCGTGATCATCGCCGTGGGCGGGTGGTTGTGGCTGGGGCGGGACCAGCCCCGTCCTGGGGTGTTCCGGGCGGAGCCCACCTCCGCCTTCTATGCGCCCATCGACTCCCGGCAGGTCGACTCCGCGCCGCTGACCCTCCAGGAGGTCTTCACCCCGGCCGTACAGACCGTGGGTTCCATGCGTCTGGAGGACAAGCAGCAGTTCACCGACTGCGACGAGGTGCTCTGGGGGGCTTCGGCCGAAGGGTGCACGCAGGCGTTGCGGGCCACGTACCAGGGGGGTGCGATGGTGGGGCAGTTCGTGATCTTCAATCTGAGTGACGGGCGTGCCGCCGACGCGCTGGTGGCGGCGTTGGGCAAGGACGGGTTCGTACGGCAGGAGGTGCCGTTCGAGGCGACCGGGAGCCGGGCCCAGGCGCGGGCGATGGGGCACTACGTGACGGTGAGTTGGGTCGGGGGGCCCGCCCCCGCCCAGGAGCTGATCGACGGCCTGGTCAAGCTGGACGGCCTTGGGCGCGTGGTCCAGAGCCGCATCGTCGCCGTCACCTGACCCCCGTCACTCGTCACCTGACCCCGACTCGACCGCGACCCCAGGCCGGCGGTCCAGAGGCCGGTCGTTGCTGTGGGGATTAGGCCCGCTGTACCACGTGTGCGGTGCACCGCCTGTCAGCTGGAGCTAGTGGGGTGGGGTCAGGTTGTGGTGGTCAGGGCCGTGACTGTGGTGGTGACCGCTTGGGGGAGGGCGGACAGGTGGTGGAGTGGGGTTTCCAGGGGGGTCAGGTCGTCTGACCAGGGGGCGGCCTCGCGGATGAGGGTGCGGGCCTCGTTCTTGGTCAGGGTCGAGCCCTGGGTACGGGCGACCGCTATGAGGGCCTCGCGCCAGGTGTTGGCCAGCTTGGCGTGCCCGTTGTCCAGGATCCTGCGCAGCACCGAGGCGGCGTCGCCACCGGGCTGCGGGAGGCGTACGGCGTCCAGGGTCCCGTCGGCGGTGGTCAGCTGGTAGACGGCGGACAGTACCTCGGGCGGGGGTGGGAGGTCGGGGCCGAGGACGCGTACGTGGGACGCGCGGGTGGCCAGGAGCAGCCGGGGGAGGGCGGCCGTCAGGGCCGGCGGCAGGGCGACGGCCACGCGTTCGGGAGCGGCGGCGTACGGTTTGGCGAGCCAGGTCGAAAGCTTGACCCGGGGTTGGGTGAGGTCCTTCGGCCAGTCGCCCACCAGCAGGTCGGGGGTGAAGTCCCCCAGCCCGGGGAGCGAGGGTGTGGGCTCGGTGGCTTCGACGGACTGGGGGCCCTGGGTGTAGATCGCGGTGGTCTGGCGGCTCAGCCGGGACGCCACGGCGGGGCGGGTCTTGCTGGTGGGGCGGAGGATGTACAGGTCGGCGGCGGAGCCGATGGCTTCTGCGCCGAAATATCGGTTGAAATCAGGGTAAATGGCCTCGTAGGCGAGGTTGAGGTCCGACAGCGCCTGCTGGACCTTGAAGGCCAGCATGGGGGTGCGTTCGCTGGCCCCGTACGCCAGCAGCACCCGGCCCTCCTCCCGCAGGCCCTCCACGGCGCGGGCCACGAACAGGCCGATCCCCTCCGGCGTGTACGGCGGGTCGGTGAGCGCGAGGTCGTGGTCCCGCGCCGACGGGGGCAGGCCGAGCCGCAGGTCGGCCCAGCGGGTGCGGACGCCGAGCCGCTGGTTGTCGAGGTAGGCCAGGATGCGCTCGTCGATGTCGACCACCGTGACGTCGGTCTCGGGGTGGATCAGCTTGACCGCCAGCGAGGTCAGGTCGTGGTCGCCGACGCACAGGAGGCGGGCGCCGGGGAGCCAGAAGCGGGTGCCGAGCAGCAGCGCCCGCCTGAGGACCGTCTCGGGCGTGGCCGAGACGTGGTCCAGGACGTGTCGGGCTCGGGGGGCCTCGGCGATCAGGGTGGTCAGGCGGTCGAGCACGTGCGGGTAGTGGGGGAGCAGGTGGGCGACGGGGTCTTCCGGCGGCGGGGCCAGGGACAGGAGGTCCTGGTAGGCGGCGGTGTCGGTCAGCGGCACCCGGAAGGTGTCGCCGGTGTGCTCCAAGGGGAGTTCGCGGAGCAGGGCCTCGATGGTGCGCCTGGAGGTGGCGGTCTCTCTCACCACGTCCGCCAGGGTCCGCCACCGGCCTTCGCAGAGGAGGGCCAGGGCGTGCCTGAGCCGTCTGCTGTCCGTACCGGCCTCGGCGAGCAGGCGTTCCACCCCGTCACGATCCATGCGGCAACCCTATCGAGCGAGGGAAAGCGTTCCGACTCGTCGTCGCCTCGCTGGTCCCGCCCGCGTGGATGGCCTCAGCCCTGCTGGTCGGATCGGCTCTGCCTGGGGCGATGGGTGGTGAGGGGTCCGCTGGGGTGGTCGGTGGTGAAGGGAAAGGGAGCGCCTGGGCGCGGGGGAGGCGGTGGGGCGGGGCCCGGGATGGGGAATCGCTTACTGTGGCGCATACCGTTGGCCATAGCTGGGAATTTTCGAGGGCTGAATGGGAGTTTGGGATAGCGAGTTCGGATGTCGGTGCCAGGGCGAATGTTCGCAATGCGGACGTGGCGGGCACCATTCCGGCAGGGTGCGGTAACCTCTACCCACGATATGCAGCAGGGCCAACGTCGTCCCCGCCTGTAGCGCAGTTCTGACAGACGAAGACGACGGGAGGGATTAAATGCCTGCTGCCCACCTCGGGTTCCCCGAGCCTCAGGGCCTCTACCACCCCGCCAACGAGCATGATGCCTGCGGTGTCGCCATGGTTGCCGACGTCGCCGGGCGTCGCGGGCACGGGATCGTGGTCAAGGCACTGACGGCGCTGTGCAACCTTGATCACCGGGGGGCCAAGGGTAGCGAGCCGGACACCGGCGACGGCGCCGGGATCCTGACGCAGATCCCCGATGGGTTCTATCGCGCCAACGTGCCGTTCGCACTCCCCGACAACGGCCGGTACGCCACCGGCATCGCCTTCCTGCCCCTCGACGAGCAGGCCAGGGGCATCGCCACCGGCCTGATCGAGGAGATCGCGGCCGAGGAGGGCCTGACCGTGCTCGGCTGGCGGGAGCTGCCCGTCGACCGCACGCTCCCCGGGCCGAGCGCCCGCGCCGTCATGCCGCACTTCGCCCAGCTCTTCGTGACCGGCCCCGACGGCGTCGAGGGGCTGGAGCTCGATCGGCTGGCGTTCTGCCTGCGCAAGCGGGCCGAGCACGAGGCGGACGTGTATTTCCCCTCGCTGTCCGCGCGCACGATCGTCTACAAGGGCATGCTCACCCCCGAGCAGGTCGAGCCGTTCTTCCCCGACCTGAGCGACGAGCGCTACGAGTCCGCGATCGCGCTGGTCCACTCGCGCTTCTCCACCAACACCTTCCCGAGCTGGCCGCTGGCCCATCCCTACCGCTACATCGCCCACAACGGCGAGATCAACACGGTCAGGGGCAACCGCAACTGGATGCGGGCTCGCGAGGCGATGCTGAAGTCCGCCCACATCCCGGGCGAAATTTCACGACTTTTCCCCATCTGTGACCCGGATGGCAGCGACACCGCCAGCTTCGACGAGGCCCTGGAGCTGCTCCACATGGGCGGCCGGAGCCTGCCGCACGCCGTCCTGATGATGATCCCGGAAGCCTGGGAGAACCACACCGAGATGGACCCGGCCCGCCGGGCCTTCTACGAGTTCCACTCCACGCTGATGGAGGCATGGGACGGTCCGGCGTCGATCACGTTCACCGACGGCACGCTGGCCGGCGCCGTGCTCGACCGCAACGGGCTGCGCCCTGGACGGTTCTGGGTGACCGCCGACGGCCTGGTCGTGCTGGCCTCCGAGGCCGGCGTGCTCGACTTCAGGCCCGAGGACGTGGTCAGGAAGGGCCGCCTGCAGCCGGGGCGCATGTTCCTCATCGACACCGCCCGCGGCAAGATCATCGAGGACGACGAGATCAAGGCCGAGCTCGCCGCCGAGCTCCCGTACGCCGACTGGCTGCACGCCGGGCTCGTCAGGTTCGAGGAACTGCCCGCCCGGCAGCACGAGATCCCCACGCACGAGGCGCTCGTCAAGAGGCAGCAGACCTTCGGTTACACCGAGGAGGAGCTGCGCATCATCCTGTCGCCGATGGCCAGGACCGGTGCCGAGCCGATCGGCTCCATGGGCACCGACACGCCCGTCGCCGTGCTGAGCGAGCGGCCGCGACTGCTGTTCGACTACTTCACCCAGCTGTTCGCGCAGGTCACGAACCCGCCGCTGGACGCCATCAGGGAAGAGCTGGTCACCTCGCTGGCCAGCACCCTCGGGCCCGAGGGCAACCTGCTCGACCCGGGGCCGTCGTCGTGCCGCCAGCTCGTGCTGCCGTACCCGGTGATCGACAACGATGAGCTCGCCAAGATCATCCACATCAACGACGAGCACGACCTGCCCGGGTTCCACCCGTACGTCATCAACGGCCTGTACGAGGTCGCCGGCGGCGGCGAGGCCCTGCTGCACCGGCTGGAGGAGATCAGGGCGGAGGCGTCCAGAGCGATCGCCGACGGCGCCCGGATCATCGTGCTGACCGACCGCGGCTCCTCCGACGCGCTGGCGCCGATCCCGTCGCTGCTGCTGACCGGCGCGGTGCACCACCACCTGATCCAGGAGAAGACCCGGACCAAGATCGGCCTGGTCATCGAGACCGGCGAGGCCCGCGAGTGCCACCACATGGCGCTGCTCATCGGCTACGGCGCCGCCGCGATCAACCCCTACCTCGCCATCGAGACCATCGAGGACCTGGTCGACACCGGCGCCCTGCAGCTCGACAAGCGCAAGGCGGTCCGCAACCTGATCAAGGCGTACGGCAAGGGCGTCATCAAGGTCATGTCCAAGATGGGCGTGTCCACGGTCGCCTCCTACACCGGCGCGCAGATCTTCGAGGCTCTCGGTCTGGGAGCGGAGGTCATCGACTCCTGCTTCACCGGCACCACCTCGCGGCTCGGCGGCGTCGGGTTCGACGTGCTGGCCAGGGAGGTCGAGCAGCGTCACCGCCACGCCTACCCGCGGGTGGAGAACGCCCACCGCAGGCTCCAGGTCGGCGGCGAATACCAGTGGCGGCGCGAGGGCGAGCCGCACCTGTTCAACCCCGAGACGGTCTTCAAGCTGCAGCACGCCACCAGGACCCGCCGCTACGAGATCTACAAGGAATACACCAAGCTCGTCGACTCCCAGGCTGAGCGGCTGATGACCCTGCGCGGCCTGTTCAGGCTGCGCCCGGGCACCCCCGTCCCGATCGAGGAAGTCGAACCCGTCGAGAACATCGTCAAGCGCTTCTCCACCGGCGCGATGTCGTACGGCTCGATCTCGATGGAGGCGCACGAGACGCTCGCCATCGCGATGAACCGGCTCGGTGGCAAGTCCAACACCGGCGAGGGCGGCGAGGACCCCGAGCGCCTGCACGACCCGGCGCGGCGCAGCGCCATCAAGCAGGTCGCCTCCGGCCGGTTCGGCGTCACCTCCGAATACCTGGTGAACGCCGCCGACCTGCAGATCAAGATGGCCCAGGGCGCCAAGCCCGGCGAGGGCGGCCAGCTGCCCGGCCACAAGGTCTACCCGTGGATCGCCAAGACCCGGCACTCCACGCCCGGCGTCGGCCTCATCTCGCCGCCGCCGCACCACGACATCTACTCGATCGAGGACCTGGCTCAGCTCATCCACGACCTGAAGAACTCCAACCCCGAGTCCCGGGTCCACGTGAAGCTGGTCGCCGAGGTCGGCGTCGGCACGGTCGCCGCGGGCGTGTCGAAGGCGCACGCCGACGTGGTGCTCATCTCCGGGCACGACGGCGGCACCGGCGCCTCGCCGCTGACCTCGCTCAAGCACGCGGGCGCGCCGTGGGAGCTCGGCCTGGCCGAGACCCAGCAGACCCTGCTGCTGAACGACCTGCGCGACCGCATCGTCGTCCAGGTCGACGGCCAGCTCAAGACCGGCCGTGACGTGGTCATCGCCGCGCTGCTCGGCGCCGAGGAGTACGGCTTCGCCACCGCGCCCCTCGTCGTCAGCGGCTGCGTCATGATGCGGGTCTGCCACCTCGACACCTGCCCGGTGGGCGTGGCCACGCAGAACCCCGAGCTGCGCAAGCGGTTCTCCGGCAAGCCGGAGTTCGTGGTCAACTTCTTCGAGTTCGTCGCCGAGGAGATCCGCGAATACCTGGCCGAGCTGGGCTTCCGCTCACTCGACGAGGCGATCGGGCACGTCGAGATGCTCGACACGACGGCGGCCGAGAACCACTGGAAGGCCAGTGGGCTCGACCTGTCGCCGATCCTGCACCGGCCCGACCTGCCCGCGGGCACGGCGATGCACCGCGTCGTCGAGCAGGACCACGGGCTTCAGCACGCGCTGGACAACACGCTGATCCAGCTCGCCGAGGGCGCGCTCAAGGAGGGCACGCCGGTCACGCTGGAGCTGCCCATCCGCAACGTCAACCGCACGGTCGGCACCATGCTCGGCTACCAGGTCACCAAGCGGTACGGCGGCAAGGGCCTGCCCGACAACACCATCGACATCGGCTTCACCGGCTCGGCGGGCAACTCGTTCGGCGCGTTCGTGCCGCGCGGGATCACGCTGCGGCTGACCGGCGACGCCAACGACTATCTCGGCAAGGGCCTGTCCGGCGGGCGGATCACCGTCCGGCCGCACGAGGAGGCCCCGCTCGACGGCCACATCATCTCCGGGAACGTCGCCCTGTACGGCGCCACGTCCGGCGAGGTGTTCATCCGCGGCGTCGTCGGCGAGCGGTTCTGCGTGCGCAACTCCGGCGCCACCGCGGTCGTCGAGGGGGTGGGGGACCACGGCTGCGAGTACATGACGGGCGGCCGGGCCGTCGTCCTCGGGCCCACCGGGCGCAACTTCGCGGCCGGCATGTCGGGCGGTATCGCGTACCTGCTGGATCTCAAGCCCGAGCGGGTCAACCGCGAGATGGTCGCCATCGAGCCGCTCACCGAGGAGGACGTCGAGTTCCTCAAGGAGGCGGTCGAGAAGCACTTCGCCGAGACCGGCTCGCCGGTCGCCAAGCAACTGCTGGCCGGATGGGACGCGGCGGCCGGCAGGTTCGCCAAGATCATGCCGACGGACTACAAGAGGGTGCTGGCGGCGGCCGAGGCGGCGCGCATCGAGGGCCGGGACATCGACGAGGCGGTCATGGCCGCCGCGGTGCAGTCATGATCCGCCGGGACGGGCCGTGCCACGACGGCGCGGTCTTGGTCAGAGCACGTTCAGGGCATTAGGGAGGCGTACACCGATGGCTGACCCCAAGGGTTTTCTCACGCATGACCGGGAGCTGCCCGCGCGCCGCCCCGTGGACGTCCGCATCGGCGACTGGCGCGAGGTCTACCAGGACTTCGCGCCGGAGCGGCTGACCAAGCAGGCGGCCCGCTGCATGGACTGCGGCATCCCGTTCTGTCACAACGGCTGCCCGCTGGGCAACCTCATCCCCGAGTGGAACGATCTCGTCCACCGCCACGACTGGCGGGAGGCGATCGAGCGGCTGCACGCCACGAACAACTTCCCGGAGTTCACCGGCAGGCTCTGCCCGGCTCCGTGCGAGGCGGCGTGCGTGCTCGGCATCAACTCCGACCCGGTGGCGATCAAGCGGGTCGAGGTCGAGATCATCGACCGGGCGTTCGCCGAGGGCTGGGTGACCCCGCAGCCCCCGGCCGCCAGGACCGGCAAGCGGGTTGCGGTCATCGGCTCGGGCCCCGCGGGCCTGGCCGCCGCCCAGCAGCTCACCCGGGCCGGGCACGACGTGGTGGTGTACGAGCGGGCCGACCGGATCGGCGGCCTGCTGCGCTACGGCATCCCCGAGTTCAAGATGGAGAAGCGCCACATCGAACGCCGCCTGGCGCAGATGCGGGCCGAGGGCACCGACTTCCGCACCGGCGTGAACGTCGGCGTCGACATCACCGCGGCCGAGCTGCGCGCGCGGTTCGACGCCGTGGTGCTGGCCGGCGGTGCCACCCAGTGGCGGGACCTCCCGGTGCCCGGGCGCGAGCTCAAGGGCGTCTACCAGGCGATGGAATACCTGCCGCTGTCGAACAAGGTCCAGGAGGGCGACCTCGCCACCTCGCCCGTTTCGGCCGAGGGCAAGCACGTGGTGGTGATCGGCGGTGGTGACACCGGGGCCGACTGCATCGGTACGGCGATCAGGCAGGGCGCTCGGTCCGTGACCCAGCTGGAGATCATGCCGCGGCCGCCGGAGTCCAGGCCGGGCAGCCAGCCCTGGCCGACGTACCCCATGCTGTTCAAGATGGAGAGCGCGCACGAGGAGCTCGCCGACGGCGGGGGAGAGCGGGTCTACGCCGTCTCCACCACCGAGTTCGTCGGCGATGACGAGGGCAACGTGCGGGCCCTGCGGCTGGTCGAGGTGGAGGGGCCGCAGTCCGGCTTCAAGCCCATCCCGGGCACCGAGCGGGAGATCCCGGCCGAGCTGGTCACCCTGTCGATGGGCTTCCTCGGCCCGGAGAAGGGCGACCTGCTGCGGGACCTCGCCGAAGCCGCCGGGGACGGCTTCTACGACGCGCGGGGCAACGTCGCCCGCGACAAGGCGTACATGTCCAAGGTGGACGGCGTCTTCGTGGCCGGCGACATGGGGCGCGGCCAGTCGCTCATCGTGTGGGCCATCGCCGAGGGGCGGGCCGCCGCCTCGGGCGTGGACCGGTTCCTGACGGGGGAGACGGCGCTGCCGTACCCGATCCCGCCGACCGCGCGGCCGCTCGTGTGAGTTGAACTGCTGACCCGGTGCCCTGCGGGGGCCGGGTCAGCAGCCGCGGGCGTTTCGCAAGGCCGTGGGGCTCCGCCGGGAGGGGGTCCGCTTCGCCCTACCATCGACCGAAATTTCACTACTAAGTTGCATCGCGTGTTTACTGTCGGGAAGATGCATGTTCTGCGGCAGGTCGGCGGAGGGGGAAATATGCGGCGGGTCGCCTCTGCCTTGACTGCGCTCGCCGTCGTGGCCGCGCTCGGTGCCTGCACGCCGGAGACGGCGCCGAAACCCGGCACCACGTCCGCGGCCCGGAAAACCGTCGCTGGACAGGCCGAATACCTGGTCTTCTACGCCGACGGACACCACGGCGACGCGCTGCGGGCCGTCGAGCAGGCCGGCGGCGCCCCGGCGGGCGAGGACGCCAGGCTCGGCTACCTCATGGCCCGGGCGGGCGCCTCCTTCGTGGACCGGCTGAACCCCGGCCAGGCCATCGTCGGCGTCTCCCAGGACCGCGCCATCGGCTACGCGCCCCCCACCCCCGCCGCGCCTCCCGCCAACCGCAGCGCCGGCGGCGCCACATCCGTCAGTCGCGGTACGGCGGCCTTCCCCGACGCGCAGTCGTTCACCAAGGGCAGCGGCGAGCCGCTCGCCGGGCGTCAGTGGGACATGCGGATGATCGGCGCCGACCGCGCGCACGCGAAGGCGCCCGGCTCCAGGCAGGTCCTGGTCGGCGTCATCGACACCGGGGTCGACGGCAAGCACCCCGACATCGCCCCGAACTTCAACCGCGAGCTCAGCCGTAACTTCGTCACCGACGAGCCCAAGGACGCGCTGGGCGAGGAGCTCGACGGCCCCTGCGAGGCGGCCGGGTGCAAGGACCCCGTGGACGAGGACGACGATGGCCACGGCACCCACGTGGCCAGCACCATCGCCTCCCCGATCAACGGCATCGGCGTCGCGGGCGTGGCGCCCGGCGTGCAGATCGTCAACATCAGGGCCGGCCAGGACTCCGGTTTCTTCTTCCTCAAGCCCAGCCTCGACGCGCTCACCTACGCCGCCGACATCGGCATCGACGTGGTGAACATGAGCTACTACATCGACCCCTGGCTGTTCAACTGCGCGGCCAACAAGGCCGACAGCAAGAAGGAGCAGCTCGAACAGCGGGCCATCATCACCGGCATGCAGCGGGCCCTCGACTACGCCCGCCAGCGCCATGTCACGCTGATCACCGCACTCGGCAACGGCTCCACCGACCTCGGCCGTCCCGAGGTCGACAAGCAGAGCCCCGACTTCCCGCAGGGCAGCGAGAGGGAGCGCGCGGTCGACAACACCTGCCTGAACGTGCCCGCCGAGTCCCGGGGCGTCATCTCCGTCTCAGCGGTCGGCCCCTCCGGGCGCAAGGCCATCTACAGCGACTACGGCCTCGAACAGACCGACGTGGCCGCCCCCGGCGGTGACGCGCTCGACGGCGACGGCAGCAAGGCCACCAGGTCGGTCCTGGCCGCCGCCCCGGAGAAGATGCTGCGTGCCACCGGCCGGATCGACGCCCGCGGCAACCCCAAGGGCCCGGACGTCGTCAAGGACTGCACCCGCGGCACCTGCTCCTACTACCAGTATCTGGACGGCACCTCCATGGCCGCGCCGCACGCCACCGGCGTCGCCGCCATCCTCATCAGCCGCTTCGGCAAGCCCGGCAAGGGCGGCCTCGACCTCGCGCCGGCCACCGTCGAGGACCTGCTCTACCAGACCGCCACCCGGAAGGGCTGTCCGTCGCCGCGCCAGTACGAGTATCACGTGGCCGGTGGGAACGCGGTCCACGACTGCGAGGGCGAGCCGTCCCGCAACGGTTTCTACGGCCACGGCATTGTGGATGCCTGGAAGGCGGCTACCTTCGAACCATGATGTATCGCCTCCTCGCCGATGCGGCGATGGTGGTGCATTTCACATTTCTTCTCTACCTGGCCGTGGGCGGGTTCGTGGCGTGGCGGTGGCGGCGGGCGATCTGGGCCCACCTGCCGGTCGTGGGCTGGGGCGTGCTGTCGATCGTCACCGGTGTCGAGTGCCCGCTGACCCTCGCCGAGGACTGGGCGCGCCGGACCGCGGGCCTGGAGGGACTGCCGGCCGGCGGCTTCATCGATCACTACATCGAGGGCGTGATCTACCCTGAGGAGTACACGAACTTGGCACGCCTGGGGGTCGCCGTTCTCATACTGTTCTCCTACGTCGGGTACGTTCTCCGTCGTCAGTGACTGCCAAGTGGTCTGTACCAATTAAGGTAGGACTCGTGACTCGTCGTGCGAAAATAGTCTGCACCCTAGGCCCCGCCACATCTTCCAAAGAACGCCTGCGCGAGTTGATCGCCGCGGGCATGGACGTGGCACGGTTCAACCTCAGCCATGGCAATCATGACATGCACAGAGAGGTCTACGACCGGGTCAGGGAGGTGGCGGCCGAACTCGGCCGCGGTGTAGGCGTGCTCGCCGACCTGCAGGGTCCCAAGATCCGGGTCGGCACGTTCGAGGAGGGCCCGGTCCGGCTGGGGTTCGGCGACGTGTTCGCCATCACCACCGAGGACGTGCCGGGCGACCGCGAGCAGGTCTCCACCACCTACAAGGGGCTGCCCAACGACGTCCGCCCCGGTGACACGATCCTGGTCGACGACGGCCGGCTCGTCCTGGAGGTCAGCCGCGTCGAGGGCGACCGCGTCATCACCCGCGTCGTCATCGGCGGCATGATCTCCGACAACAAGGGCCTCAACCTGCCCGGCGTCAACGTCAGCGCCCCCGCGCTGACCGACAAGGACGAGGCCGACCTGCGCTGGGCGCTGCGCACCGGCTGCGACATGATCGCCCTGTCGTTCGTGCGCCGCCCCTCCGACGCCGACGTGGTGCGCAACATCATGGAGCAGGAGGCCGTGCGCCTGCCGCTGCTCGCCAAGATCGAGAAGCCGCAGGCCGTCGACCGGCTGCCCGAGATCGTCGAGGCCTTCGACGGCATCATGGTGGCCCGCGGCGACCTGGGCGTCGAGCTGCCGCTGGAGGATGTGCCGATCGTGCAGCGGCGCATCATCGAGCTGTGCCGCGAGAAGGCCCGCCCGGTCATCGTCGCCACCCAGATGCTCGACTCCATGATGAACTCCCCGCGCCCCACCCGCGCGGAGGCGTCCGACGTGGCCTACGCGGTCATGGACGGCGCCGACGCGGTCATGCTGTCGGGCGAGACCTCGGTCGGGAACTATCCGATCGAGGCGGTGTCCACGATGGACCGTATCGCCTGCGCGGCCGAAAAGTCCTCCCTGCACGCCACGCACACGCTGGGCCGCCTGCCGGAGACCACCGGCGGCGCCATCGCGCGGGCCGCGGCCGAGGTGGGGGCCATCGTCGGCGCCAAGGCGCTGATCGCGTTCACGATGTCGGGGGAGACGGCGCGCCGCCTGGCCCGCTACCGCTCGCCGATCCCGCTGCTGGCCTTCACCTCGGCGCCCCACGTGCGCGGGCAGTTGTCGCTGACGTGGGGGGTGGAGACGTTCCACGTGCCGTTCGTGCATCACACCGATGACATGGTGCGGCAGGTCGAGGCGTCCCTGCTGTCGCTGGGGCAACTGGAGAAGGGCGACAAGGTGGTCATCGTGGCGGGCTCGCCTCCCGGCACCCCGGGCTCCACCAACGCCCTCCGCGTCCACACGATCGGCTCCGCCGTTTCTCACACCCACTAATTCATCCGTTACGCGTCGCCGTGGTCCGCCACTCGCCGTAGCTCGTTGATTCATCCGTTACGCGTCGCCGTGGTCCGCCACTCGCCGTAGCTGGTTGAGGGCCCTCCAGGAAACGGTCGCTGACCCTTCACCGGCGGGCCGCCGTTACGGAGCGCTCTGTGGGCCACGGACGTGGTCCGACGTGGGCCCGTCGCGACGGCGGGTGCGTTGACCTCGTAGTGGAGGTCCGCCGGCGTGGCCCTCGCACGAGGCGGGCGTTGGTCGGTAGGGCGCCCGCCCCGTGGGATGAGTCCGTGGGTCAGTTGGCGTGGAGGGCGGCGTTGAGTTCGATGGTTCCGCCCTGACGGGGGACCGCCTCGACGGCGCCCGACTGCGAGTTCCTGCGCAGCAGGATCCCGTTCGAGCCCGACAGCTCGGCTGCCTTGACCACCGTGCCGTCCGGGAGCGCGACCTTGGTGCCGGCCGTCACGTACAGGCCCGCCTCCACCACGCAGTCGTCGCCCAGCGAGATGCCGATGCCGGCGTTCGCGCCCAGCAGGCAGCGCTCGCCGATCGAGATGACCTGCTTGCCGCCGCCCGACAGGGTTCCCATGATCGAGGCGCCGCCGCCCACGTCGGAGCCGTCGCCGACCACGACCCCGGAGGAGACCCGGCCCTCGATCATGGAGGCGCCCAGGGTGCCGGCGTTGAAGTTCACGAAGCCCTCGTGCATGACCGTGGTGCCGCTGGCCAGGTGGGCGCCGAGGCGTACCCGGTCGGCGTCGGCGATGCGGACCCCGGACGGCAGCACGTAGTCCACCATCCGCGGGAACTTGTCCACCCCGTGGACCGCCACCGGGCCCCGGGCCCGCAGCCGCAGGCGCGTGCGCTCGAAGTCGGGGACGGGGCACGGGCCGAAGTTGGTCCACACGACGTTGGCCAGCAGGCCGAAGACGCCGTCCAGGTTGACGCCGTGCGGCCGGACCAGGCGGCCGGAGATCAGGTGCAGGCGCAGGTAGACGTCGTGCGCGTCCACCGGAGGCTCCGAGAGCTTGGCGATGCCGGTGCGCACCGCCACCACCTCCACGCCTCGCGCCGCGTCGGGACCCGTCAGCTCGGCCAGCTCGCCGGCCTCGTCAGCGGACAGGCGCGCGGTGCCGCTCGCGGGCGCGTCGCCCAGCTCGGGGGCGGGGAACCAGGTGTCGAGTATCGTGCCGTCGGCGGCGATGGTCGCGAGGCCGACGCCGAACGCGCCGGTCGAGGTGGGATCGATAGCAGTCACGGGCCAAAAATACCGTTTCGCAGCTCAGCTCAGCGCGCCCAGGTCCGCCGACAGCCAGTGCTCGGGGCGCATGCGGAACGTCACGAGCACGTGGAGGTCGGAGCCCTGCACGTAGCCCGCCACGGCCTCGGGCGGCAGATAGCGGGAGGAGATGCGGGTCAGCTCCTCAAGCGTCGTGGGTCCGGACCACACCACATTGCCCTCGACCGACACGTACCGGTAGGTCGGGCTCGCCCGCTGCACCAGCATCGTGAACCTGCCCGCCTTCGCGATCAGCCGCGCCTTGCGCGAGTCGCCCTCGGTCAGGAACCGGATCTCGCCGCCGGGCGTGTAGTCGTACCAGACGGGCACGCTCAACGGCGCCCGGCCCTCGCCCGCCTCCACGGCCAGGCTCGCGATGTGCGGCTCCGCCAGAAACGCCTCCCGGTCCGCCACGCTCAACGGCATTCCGCCCCACCCCCGTCTTCGCCGTGTCATGACGAATGTTCCCGATAGCAGGCTTCCCAAAGCTCCCATCTGCCCCTTTGTCCCCAAACACCAGCGGAGTCGCACCGGCGGACCGTCAGGAACTCGGCATGTACGCGAGCCGCTCAGCGACCATCGTCGCCGTGTGCACGAACGCCGCCAGGGCCCGCGACCGCGTCCCCACGGGCCAGGCCAGCACCACCGTCGTCGGCGTCCCGTCCAGGACCGGCACGCAGACGAGATCCCGCCGGACGTGGTCCCGCACCGACTCCGGCACCACCGCGATCAGCCGCCCCAGCACCGCCAGCTGCATCAGCGTCGCCGGATCGCTGATCTCCGGGTGCTGTTCGGGCCAGCAGGGCGTCGGGTCGGCCGCCAGGTCGGCCCGGTGCACGAAGGCCCGCCCCGCCAGCCGGTGCGCCGGCGACATCATGGCCACGCCGCCCTCGACCCGCAGCGGCTGGCTGTCGAACCCCGTGAGGTCCTCGTACGGGCAGTGCAGGAATGCCACGTCCGCCGTGCCCTCCCGCACCATCCGGGCCCGCTCGCTCACCGCGCACAGCGCCAGATCCACCTCCACCGCGTCCGGATGGCCGCGATAGGCCGCGAGGAGGCCGGGCAGCAGGCCGCCGTCGCCGCCCGGCTTCAGCGCCACCACCAGCCGCGGCTCGGCGCGGCCGGCCCGCTGCGTGCGCGTCCGCGCGGCGGCCACCGCGTCCAGCACCTTGGCGGCCTCCCTGGCGAGCACCTCGCCCGCGGGGGTCAGCGCGATCCTGGGCCCCGACCGGTCGATCAGCGTGACCCCGAGCCGCCGCTCCAGCTTCTGGATCGCCCTCGACAGCGGCGGCTGCGCGATGCCGAGCCGCTCGGCCGCCCGCCCGAAGTGCAGCTCCTCCGCGACGGCGGCGAAGTAGGCCAGCTCACGCGTCTCCATACCCCCAGGGTATGAGCCGTGACCCAGCCGGTGTTGGCCCGCGATCGCCGCACGGTGGTGTGCTTTCCACCATGACGGACAAGACCACCGCCCTGGTGACCGGGGCGAACAAGGGCATCGGCTACGAGGTGGCCAAGGGGCTGGCCGAGCGGGGCATGCGGGTGCTGCTCGGCTCCCGCGACCGGGCGCGCGGGGAGGAGGCCGCGGCCCGGCTGCGCGCGGCGGGCGGCGACGTGCGGCCGGTCGTGCTCGACGTCACAGACCCGGCCACGATCGACGCCGTCGCCGCCGGGCTGAGCCGCCTCGACGTGCTGGTCAACAACGCGGGCATCGCCGGTCCGACAGGCGTCCCGCCGAGCGCCACCGAGGCGCGGGTCGTACGGGAGGTGTTCGAGACGAACGTCATCGGCGTGCTCGCGGTCACCAACGCCGTGCTTCCCCTGCTCAGGCGCGCGCCCGCGGCCCGCATCGTGAACGTCTCCAGTGGCGTCGGCGCCATCGCCCACCACACCAATCCCGATCACTACATGTCGGGTCTGCCGGCCCTGGCGGCCTACCCGACCGCCAAGACCGCGCTCAACGCCCTTACGGTCCAGTACGCCAAGGAGCTGCGCAAGGAGGGCATTCTGGTCAACGCCGCCGCCCCCGGGGCGTGCGCCACCGACTTCACCAAGGACCTGCCGTTCGAGATCACCCGCACCGCGGCGCAGGGGGCGGCCATCGTCATCGAGCTGGCGCTGCTCGGCCCCGACGGGCCCACGGGAGGGTTCTTCGACGACGCCGGGCCCGTGCCCTGGTGACCGCCGTCACCGGCTCCCGCGTCGGGGTCCCGGCCTGCTGTGTGGTGCCGGAAGCGGGATTCGAACCCGCACGCCCTTTCGAGCAGACGCTTTTGAGGCGTCCATGTCTGCCATTCCATCATTCCGGCCGAAATATCCGGATTTGTCCGGATATACGTCGCGCCCTACCCCCGAAGTTGATCAGCTGCCGGGCGCCAGCGTGGCTCTAATGTACCGGACGTCTGTACTCTTCTGCTCGTGAGTACGCAGCGGCGAGTAGTGATCGCGGAAGACGAGGCGCTGATCCGCCTCGACCTCAAGGAGATGCTCCAGGAGGACGGCTACGTCGTCGTGGGCGAGGCCGGTGACGGCGAGCAGGCGATCCGGCTGGCCGCCGAACTGCGGCCCGATCTCGTCATCCTGGACGTGAAGATGCCCGTGCTCGACGGCATCTCCGCGGCCGAGCGCATCGTGGCCGAGCGGATCGCCCCCTGCCTCATCCTCACCGCCTTCTCCCAGCGGGACCTGGTCGAGCGGGCCAGGGACGCGGGCGCGATGGCCTACCTGGTCAAGCCGTTCACGAAGGCGGATCTGGTGCCGGCCATCGAGATGGCGGTGAGCAGGCACGAGGAGATGGTGGCGCTGGCCGCCGAGGTCTCCAACCTGTCGGAGCGGCTGGAGACCAGGAAGCTGGTCGAGCGGGCCAAGGGCCTGCTGATGACGCAGCACGGCTGGAGCGAGCCGCAGGCCTTCCGGTGGATCCAGAAGGCGTCGATGGACCGCCGGCTGAGCATGCGCGAGGTTGCCCAGATCGTTATCGACGACGCCGCCGAGCGGAGTTGAGGGCCCCATTATCAGGTGATTCGGCCCGGCGGGTTGTGGTGCGGTCACGAGTGGGCATCCAACCGGCTTCGGTCGCTTTCGTGGGAGACGTCCCGGCGCGTAACTGATGGGCGGACGGAAGGTCCGCTCATCTCGAACGGAGACGTTTCTTCATGATCCGCATTTCCCGCGCGCCGATCGTGACCCTCGCGGCCTGCCTGGCGCTGGCGGCGTGCTCGCCCGAGGCCACTACCGCCCGGCCGGGTGCCACGACCGCCGCCTCGTCCCCCGCGCCGGCCTCCGGGAGTCCGGCGGCCAAGGGGGACGGCACGCTCACCATCGGCACGGTGCTGCCGCAGACGGGCACGCTCGCCTATCTGGGGCCGCCCATGTTCACGGGCGTCGATCTGGCGCTCAAGGAGATCAACGAGGCCGGGGGCGTGCTCGGCAGGCCCGTGGTCGAGCACGACACCGACTCGGGTGACACCACGACCAACATCGCCTCGCAGTCGGTGGACAAGCTGCTGGCCCAGAAGGTCGACGCCGTCGTCGGCGCCGCGTCCTCGTCGGTGTCCGAGGCGGTCATCGACAAGATCACGGGTGCGGGCGTGGTGCAGTTCTCGCCGGCCAACACCTCCGACAAGTTCACCACGATCGAGGACGGCGGGCTCTACTTCCGCACCGCGCCGCCGGACAGGCTGCAGGGGCGGGTCCTGGGCGACCTGGTGGTCTCCGACGGCAACGAGACCATCGGGATCCTGGCCATGCAGGACTCCTACGGCACCGGCCTGGCGAACCAGGTGACCGAGACCGCCGAGGCGGGCGGGGCCACGGTCGTGGAGCGGGTGGACTACGACCCGAAGGCCGCGGAGTTCTCGGCCGACGTGGCCAAGATCAGGGCGAAGAACCCGAAGGCCATCGTGCTGATCGGGTTCGAGGAGACGGCGAAGGTCGTGCAGGAGCTGGTC
Organism: Nonomuraea jiangxiensis; assembly: GCF_900099965.1. GTDB lineage: Bacteria > Actinomycetota > Actinomycetes > Streptosporangiales > Streptosporangiaceae > Nonomuraea > Nonomuraea jiangxiensis. Next base: position 274,489 of record NZ_FNDJ01000004.1, read on the forward strand.
AAGCAGGGCCTGACCGCCGACAGGCATAGGTGGTACATGGTGGACGGCAACATGTCGAACACCAACTTCGTCTCGGCGCCCCGGGGCACGCTGGACGGCGTCAAGGGCACCTACCCGGGGGCGGCAGCGCCCGAGGCGTTCCAGAAGCGGCTGCTGGCCGTCGAGCCCGACCTGGCGGAGTACACGTACGCGGCCGAGTCGTACGACGCGGTGACGCTGATCGCGCTGGCGGCCGAGGCGGCCAAGGACGACGCGGGCCGCAGCATCGCGGCGCGGCTGGTGGAGGTGAGCAAGACCGGCGAGAAGTGCACGGGCTTCCGGGAGTGCGTCGCCCTGCTGAAGGCCGGCAAGGACATCGACTACGAGGGAGTCAGCGGCCCGGTCGAGTTCGACGAGGCGGGCGATCCGTCGGTCGCGACCATCGGCGTCTACCAGTACGGCGCCGACAACAAGTTCAACGCCGCCAAGGCGCTTGAATACCGCAAGGGCAGCATCGCCGGTTAAGTGCTTACCCTTATCTCGTTACCCCTGGATTTCGGCCCCGAATCGGATCAATTTCGGTTCGGGGCCGGGTCGCGAGTTGAGTCGGTCGTAACTCTCGTGAAACATCCCATAACTATGCGTGTTTGGGACATTACGAATCTGCATAAATGACGCGTAAGAACTCCCCAGTTCCTCGCCCAGGAGGCATGCTGAGCTCGGAAAACCCGGCGAAGGCGATCGTCCCTTCGTGTGATTGGGGGAGTCTTTTTTATGATCCGCATTGCTCCAGCGGGGCGCGTACTGGCCGTGGCGGCCGTCGCGAGCCTGGCCCTGACGGCTTGTGGCGGCAGTGGCGGCGGTGAGACGGCTGCACAGCAGACCGGGTCCGCGGCGCCGTCGTCGGCCGCCCCGCCGGCGGCGAAGGGTGACGGCACCCTGACCATCGGTACGGTGCTGCCGCAGACCGGTTCGCTGGCCTTCCTCGGCCCGCCCGAGTTCGCCGGCGTCGACCAGGCCGTCAAGGAGATCAACGAGGCCGGCGGCGTGCTCGGCAAGCCGGTCAACAAGATCCACACCGACTCCGGCGACACGACCACGAACATCGCCTCCCAGTCGGTGGACTCGTTGCTCTCGCAGAAGGCCGACGCCATCGTCGGCGCCGCGTCCTCGTCGGTGTCCGAGTCGATCATCGACAAGATCACCGGTGCGGGCGTGCTGCAGTTCTCGCCCGCGAACACCTCCGACTCGTTCACCACGATCGCGGACAAGGGCCTGTACTTCCGTACCGCGCCGCCGGACAAGCTGCAGGGCCGCGTGCTCGGCGACCTGATCGCGGGCGACGGGAACGACACCGTGGGCATCCTGGCCATGCAGGACTCCTACGGCTCCGGCCTGGCCGACCAGATCTCCTCGACGGCCGAGGCGGCCGGCGCCTCGGTGGTCGAGCGGGTGGACTACGACCCGAAGGCCGCGGAGTTCTCGGCCGACGTGGCCAAGATCAAGGCGAAGAACCCGAAGGCCATCGTCCTGATCGGCTTCGAGGAGACCGCCAAGGTCATCCAGGAGCTGGTCAAGCAGGGCCTCACCGCCGACAAGCACCAGTGGTACATGGTGGACGGCAACATGTCGAACACCAACTACCAGGACATGCCCAAGGGCACCCTCAAGGGGGTCAAGGGCACGATCCCGGGCGCCGCGGCCCCCGAGGACTTCAGGAAGAAGCTCCAGGAGCTCAACCCCGAGCTTGAGGACTTCACCTACTCCGCCGAGTCGTACGACGCGACCAACCTGATCGCGCTGGCCGCCGAGGCCGCCAAGAGCGATGTCGGCGCCGACATCGCGGGCAAGCTGATGGACGTCAGCAAGGGCGGCGAGAAGTGCAAGAACTTCAAGGAGTGCGTCGACCTGCTGAAGGCCGGCAAGGACATCGACTACGACGGTCTCAGCGGCCCGGTCGAGTTCAACGAGGCCGGTGACCCGGCGGTCGCCACCATCGGCGTCTACCAGTACGGCGACAACAACGAGTACCCCGGCAAGGCGCTGGAGTACCGTACCGGCAACATCGAGGGCTGATCCGGGGGACAGCCCCAGGAGACCCCTTCGCCCGCCGCCCCGGTGCCCGCCCGGCACCGGGGCGGCGGCGTGTCCGGCGGTCGCTCATCCGCCCAGGCCGCACACCCGCAGCGCGTATTCGATGAGGCGATCCTGCAACGGCTTGGGCGGCACCACGATGACCACGCGTTCCTCGCCCCCGTCGATGCGGGCCCGGACGGGGAACAGGAAGGCCTTCTTGGCCTCGGCGAAGGCGTGCGGGTCACAGCGCCCGGGAGTGAGCTCGACGGGCAGCTCCAGCCGCTCCTGGTCGGCCGCCAGCGAGCCCAGGGGCCGGTGCTCCGGTGTGACGATGTAGTGGGTGGTGCCGCCCATGTCGGTCACCGTCACCTCGCCGGGCCCGCGCCGGGTGACCACCAGATCGCCCCGCATGACCTTGCCCGACTCCGTCCACGTCGGGCCGAACTCCAGGCTCACCGCCTGCTTGATCAGGTATTCGGAGCACTCGTCCCGCAGCAGCCTGGCCAGCAACGGGTCCGGGTGCGGCACCTGGAAGACCACCTTGTACGGCTGCTCGGACCCGGTCCTCACGTGCGCCACCACCGTGGCGGGGCTCACCTCGGGCAGGCCCCGGGGGGAGCAGTTCGCGGGCCCGTACCTGATGGGCAGGTCCGTCCGCTCGGTCTTCTTGATGACGGCGTCGGCCCTTTGCGCCGGCAGTGTTTTGAAAGAAGGGGTGACCAGCTGGACGTCGGCGAAATACACTGGCGTCTCACTGGTATTGCGGACGGCCACCTGCAACTCGTGCACCGGCTCATCGGAACGCCATTGCGCCAGTGAGACGGATACGCCTGTGGGCGGTGCGGCGGGCGGCGGCGGAGGTGGTTCGGAGGTTCCGCAAGCGGTGATGAGGACGGCCATCAGGAGGGGCAGGGTAATGCGCTTCACCTGTCGCACATTAAGCGTCCTTGCGCAGCTCCCGTAAGTTGAGGACTGATTACGACTCCGCATCCAAGTGCCGACAGTTCCTCAGCGGATCTAGTTGGACCACGCAGCGATTTTGTACGTTTCCGTCATTCGATCGGGAACGCTCGGCGCCGCTGACGGATCCCGGCCTGGAAATGAAGGAGACACTTCATGATCCGCATTGCTCCCGTGGGGCGGGCGCTGGCTGTCGTGGCTGCCACCAGCCTCGCCCTGACAGCCTGCGGCGGCGGCGACACCGCCACGCAGACCTCTCCCAGCGCGGCGCCCGCCTCGTCGGCACCCGCCTCGAAGGGCGACGGCACTCTCACCCTCGGTACGCTTCTGCCCCAGACCGGTTCGCTCGCCTTCCTCGGCCCGCCCGAGTTCGCGGGGGTCGACCTCGCACTTAAGGAGATCAACGAGGCCGGGGGCGTGCTCGGCAAGCCCGTGGTCAAGCACGACACCGACTCGGGTGACACCACGACCAACATCGCCTCGCAGTCGGTCGACAAGTTGCTCGCGCAGAACGCCGACGCCATCATCGGCGCCGCGTCCTCGTCGGTGTCGGAGTCCGTGATCGACAAGATCACGGGAGCGGGCGCCATCCACTTCTCGCCGGCCAACACCTCCGACGCGTTCACCACGATCGCGGACAAGGGCCTGTACTTCCGTACATCTCCGCCGGACAAGCTGCAGGGCCGCGTGCTGGGTGACCTCGTGGTGGCCGACGGCAACGACACGGTCGGCATCATGGCGATGCAGGACTCCTACGGCACCGGCCTGGCCGACCAGGTGGCGAAGACCGTCGCGGACGGCGGTGGCGAAGTGGTCGCGCGCGTCGACTACGACCCGAAGGCCGCCGACTTCTCCGCGGACATCGCCAAGATCAAGGCGGAGAACCCCAAGGGCATCGTGCTGATCGGCTTCGAGGAGACCGCCAAGGTCGTCCAGGAGCTGGTCAAGCAGGGCCTGCCGGCCAGCAAGCACAAGTGGTACATGGTTGACGGCAACACCTCCAACACCAACTACGTGGACATGCCCAAGGGCACGCTGGACGGCGTCAAGGGCACGATCCCGGGTGCCGCCGCCCCGGAGGAGTTCCAGAAGAAGCTCCTGGGCGTCAACCCCGACCTCGAGGACTTCAGCTACGCCCCCGAGTCGTACGACGCCGCCAACCTGATCGCGCTGGGCGCCGAGGCCGCCAAGAGCGACGCGGGCGTCGACATCGCGGCCAAGCTGATGGAGGTCAGCAAGGGCGGAGAGAAGTGCAACAACTTCAAGCAGTGCGTGGACCTGCTGAAGGCCGGCAAGGACATCGACTACGACGGCGTCAGCGGCCCGGTCGAGTTCAACGAGGCCGGTGACCCGGCCGTCGCCACCATCGGCATCTACCAGTACGGCAGTGACAACAAGTACGCCACCAAGGCGCTCGAATACCGCACCGGCAACATCGCCGGCTAGGTCCTCACCAGGAAGGGCCCGATCCACCTGGACCGGGCCCTTTCCCTGTGGGCCGGTGCTGTCTCATTTGCACGCGGCGACGATCTCGTCGGCCGCAGCCCGGTACTGCTTGAGCAGCGTCACCTGGCGATCTCGCGGCACGTCACTCTTGGACAGTCCCGCGGTGGCCTGTTCCATCCGGGCCACCGCCTCCTGCGCCGAGCCGGGGAGCCGGCCGCCGAACTGCAAGGTGATCCCGCGTGCCTCCGCCAGGCGGCCGAGCACGGCGTCCTCGAAATACTGCCGATCCTCCTGGCCCCGCGGCTTCAGCATGAGGTCGGCGTAGCCGATGGCCGAGACGACGCGGGCGCACGGGCTGTCGGTGGGATCGCCACCCGTGCTGTAGCGGGCCGCCGAGGAGGCGTTGTCCTGGCAGCCGAGGAGCAGCAAGGGCAACATGAGCGCAACTGCCGACAAACGTTTCACACCGCTCATTAAAAAACGGAGAAGGGGCCCGCGGGGAGCCCCTTCTCCGTCTCGTGATCTACGCCTTGGCCAGCGTGCCCAGATAGAGCTCGATGACCTTGGGGTCGTTGGCGAGCTGCTTGCCGGTGCCGGTGTAGGCGTTGCGGCCCTGGTCGAGGACGTAGCCGCGGTGGCAGATCTGCAGGCAGCGGCGCGCGTTCTGCTCGACCATGATCACCGTCACGCCCGCCTTGTTGATCTGCTGGGCCTGGATGAACACCAGGTCCTGCAGCTTGGGCGACAGGCCCGCCGACGGCTCGTCGAGCAGCAGCACGGAGGGCTCGGTCATGAGCGCCCTGGCCATGGCCACCATCTGCCGCTCACCGCCGGACAGGGAGCCGGCGCGCTGCTTGCGCCGCTCCTTGAGCGCGGGGAACAGCTCGGCCACGAACTCGAAGCGCTCCTTGAACTTCCCCGGCACCTGGAAGGCGCCCATCTCGAGGTTCTCCTCGATGGTGAGGCTGGGGAAGACGTTGTTGGTCTGCGGCACGTAGCCGACGCCGCGGGCGACCAGCGTGTGCGCCTTCATGTTCGTGATGTTCTCGCCCTTGAGCAGCACCGTGCCGCTGCGGATGTTCACCAGCCCGAACATGGCCTTGAGCAACGTCGACTTCCCGGCGCCGTTGGGGCCGATGATGCCGATCAGCTCGCCCTCTTTGACGTAGAGGTCGGAGCCGTTGAGGATGTTGACGCCCGGCAGGTAGCCGGCGATCAGCTCGTCACACCTCAGCAGGGCCTCTGCGGCTCCCTCCAGGTGCGCGGTGCGGTCGGTGATGGCCGCCTGGGACTCGGGGACGGCGTTCACTTCTGCGTCTCCTCCTCGATCTCAGCCTCGAGCTCCGCCTCGGCTTCGTGCAGCTGGGCCTCCAGCTCGCCCTCCGACAGCGGGGCGTCGTGGTGGGCGCCCAGGTAGGCGTCGATGACGCGCTCGTCGGACATGATCGTCGAGGGCGGGCCCTCGGCGATGACGGCGCCCTGCGCCATGACGATCACCCAGTCGCTGATGTCGCGGACCATGTCCATGTCGTGCTCCACGAACAGCACCGTCATGCCCTGCTCGCGCAGGTCCTTGACATGGCCGAGCAGCGACTGCGTCAGCGCCGGGTTGACGCCGGCCATCGGCTCGTCGAGCATGACCAGCTCCGGCTGCACCATGAGCGCGCGGGCCATCTCCAGCAGCTTGCGCTGGCCGCCCGACAGCGACCCGGCGAAGTCGTCGCGCTTGGCGTCGAGCTTGAAACGGACCAGCAGCTCCTCGGCCCGCTCGGTGATCTCCTCCTCCTGGCCGCGCCAGAAGCCGGGCACCAGGGCCCGCCAGAAGCTCTCGCCGCGCTGCTTCTGGGCGCCCAGGCGCATGTTCTCCAGCACCGTCAGCCGCGAGAGCGCCTTGGTGAGCTGGAAGGTGCGCACCATGCCGTAGCGCGCCACCTTGTGCGCGGGCACGCCGTTCATGGCCCGCTCGTTGAACCGCCACGTGCCCGAGTCGGCGGTGTCGAAGCCGGTGAGCTGGTTGAAGAACGTGGTCTTGCCCGCCCCGTTGGGGCCGATCAGGGCGGTGATCGAGCCGCGCTGGATCTCGACGTGGTTGACGTCGACGGCGGTCAGACCGCCGAAGCGGCGCACCACGTTGTCGACCACCAGGATGGGATCGGGCTTGGGGACGCCGGGGTCGCGGGCGAGGTCCTTGAAGGCGGCCTGCGCCTTGGCCTTGAGGCTGTCGGTCATCGTGTCATCGCGCATCGATGGCGATCTCCCTCTTGTCACCGAAGATGCCCTGTGGCCGGAGAACCAGCAACAGGATGAAACCTAGACCAACCAGGGCGTAACGGATGGGGCCCACCTGGATGGTGGTCATGAAGGGGATGTAGCCGTTGGCCACCAGCTCCGCCAGCGTGTTGCCGACGAAGACGAACAGCACCCAGAAGATCATCGCGCCGACGACCGGGCCGAAGACGCGGGCCGCGCCGCCGAGGATCACGATGGTGTAGGCGAAGAACGTCATCTCGGTACCGAACACGTCGGGCTGCACGGCGCCGTTGTAGAGGCCGTAGAGGAAGCCGCCGAAGCAGCCGATGATGCCGCCCAGCGTCAGCGACTGCAGCTTGTAGGAGAAGACGTTCTTGCCGAGGGCGCGCACGGCGTCCTCGTCCTCGCGGATCGCCTTGAGCACGCGGCCCCACGGGCTTTTCATGAGCAGGTAGACGACCACGCAGCTGAGCAGCACAACGGCCCAGCCGACCGTCAGGAACCACATCGTCCGCTCGTCGAAGCCGAACGGGCCGATGCCGTAATGGCCGGCCGGATAGGGGTTCATCGCGTAGAAGTCGCCGTTGAAGCCGCGCCGGCCGTCGGAGCCGCCGAAGATGTCCTTGAAATACACCGAGCGGAAGATGAGCCGGATGATCTCGGCCGCGGCGATCGTCACGATCGCCAGATAGTCGGCGCGCAGCTTCAGCGTCGGGATGCCCATCAGGAGCGCCAGGACCGCCGCTGCCGCCAGGCCGACCAGGATGCCGATCCAGAACGGCAGGTTCAGGAAGACGACGGTGACGGCCATGCCGTAGCCCGCCACGGCCATGAACGCCGACTGCCCGAAGTTGAGCAGGCCGGTGTAGCCGAAGTGGATGTTGACGCCGATCGCGGCCAGGCCGTAGACCACCGTCTCCCAGCCGATGGCGGCGTGGACGGTGGTGGTGAGAATCGTGAGCCAGTCCATGTGGTACCCCCCGTCAGCCGATCCGCTCGCGGCGGCCCAAGATGCCCTGCGGCCGGAAGAGAAGCACGATGATGAGGACGGCGAGCGCCCCGACGGACTTCAGCTCCGGCGGTATCCACAGGGTGGAAACCTGGATGAACACGCCCACCACCAGCGAGCCGACCAGGGCGCCGAAGGCGGTGCCGAGCCCGCCGAGCGTGACGCCCGCGAAGATGAGCAGCAGGATGTCCTGGCCCATGGTGAACTTCAGCGACTGCGACACGCCGAGCATGATGCCGGCCAGCGCGGCGATGGCGGCGCCGAAGGTCCAGATGATGCGGATGACCCGGTCGACGTTGATGCCGGAGGAGGCGGCCAGGGCCGGGTTGTCGGACACGGCGCGGGCGGCCTTGCCGGTGCGGGTCTTCATCAGGGCCAGGCCCACGACGATGAGCACCGCGAGCTCGATGCCCATGGCCCAGAAGTTCTTCGGTGCGGCGCTGATCGGGCCGACCACGATGCCGGCCTGGGTGTTGTAGTCGCTGAAGTTCTCGTTCTGGGCGCCGAAGAAGAACTGGATGAGGTTCCGCAGCAGGATGGCCACGCCGATCGAGATGATCATCATGGCGATCACGCCGGTGCCGCGCTTGCGCAGCTGCCCCCAGAACAGGCGGTCCTGGGCATAACCGAGCCCGCCCGAGACGATCACGGCCAGGATCGCGGCGGGGATCAGCTGGATGCCGAAGCCGACGTTGAAGGTGTAGGCGATGACCGCGCCGAGCGTGATCAGCTCGCCGTGGGCGAAGTTCGTCAGCCCGGTCGTGCCGTAGATCAGCGAGAGGCCGAGCGCGGCGAGGGCGATGATCAGGCCCAGGTTGAGGCCCTCGAAGGTGAGCTGGGCGGCCTGCTCCCAGAACGTGGTCTGGCCGGTGTCCGCAGGGGGCTGGCCCGCGGCGGCCTTGGGCTGGAGCGCGAACAGGACCGTCGAGCAGTTGCCCTCGTAGACGGTGGGCGTGCGGACGTTGTTGCCGCCGCGAACTTCCGAGTTCTGGGGGAGGGTGCTGACGTCGAGGGTGACTCGGTATTTGCCTATCTGGTCGACCTGGACGTCCCACGCGCCTTGCGCGTTACTCGTAACCTCCTTGACGGGTTGTCCGCTCTCGGTGGTCACAGCGATCTTGGCGCCGTTCACTGGCTGGCCTTGGAGTTTGAGTGTTCCCCTCAAGCCCTGGCAGTCGGCCGGTCCCGCGTGGGCGGGTCCGGCGAGCAGGAAGATGAGTCCACCCAGGAAGGCCGTGAACGCGATCACGGCTCTGCGCAATGGTGCTCCCTCAAGTAGGTCAAGGCGGGGTGGTGACCCCTCCATCTCGACACGCGCGCATCGCAGGCACAACTGGGATGCAATGGCGGGAGCTTATTCCGGAGTCGCCCGTTTCAGTATCGTTCGTCACCAATTAGTGACAACCGCGTGTCACTGATGTGAGGAATCAACAACCCTGGTCAGGGGCTAAATCGGCGGAGACGCCTGGCGCATTGAGGAAACGAATCAGTAACGATAGCTGAAAGTTATAGACAAGCCCGCGGGGGTGCCTTTGGGGCCATGTAGGGCTTCCCCGGCCTTACACGTTATCTACCGGGCCTCCCCGCGGGCTCTGCTCAGACCACCGTAGCGACCACTGGGGGCCCCGCGCAAAGGGTCCAGTAAAGTGCCTTGTGAGAGCGTTGCATCAGCGGTCGCGGAATATGCAGGTGAGGCGAGAGGTGCACACCCGCCGCCCCTGCTCGTCGGTGATCTCGATCTCGTACGTCGCCAGCGTGCGGCCCGCGTGCACCCTGGTCGCCACCCCGGTCACGTGGCCGGAGGTCACCGCCCGGTGATGGGTGGCGCTGATCTCGATGCCCATGGCGATGCGCTCGGGGCCCGCGTGGATGGCGGCTCCCACGGAGCCCAGCGTCTCGGCGAGCACCACCGAGGCGCCGCCGTGCAGCAGGCCGTAGGGCTGGGTGTTGCCCTCGACCGGCATGCGGCCCACGACCCGCTCGGGTCCCGCCTCGACGAACTCGATGCCCAGCCGGTCGGCGAGCGTGCCCTCGTGCATGCCGGCGTACACGGAGAGGTCCAGGGGACGATCGGCGGAGCCTTCCTGGGGGTTGGTCTGCGTCAAAGGGGCGTCTCCACTCTTCCGAGCTCAGGTTTTCTGTCGCTGACGCAGACTAGGCTGCGTGTGTGCCGAAGAGTGAAGTGACCCCCAGCCGCCCGTGCCTGCTGCTGCTCGACGGGCATTCCCTGGCTTATCGCGCGTTCTACGCGCTCAAGGACGCCAACCTGATGACCACCGACGGTCAGCACACCGAGGCGGTCTACGGGTTCACCTCGATGCTGACCAACATCCTGCGCGACGAGCAGCCGTCCCACGTGGCGGTGGCCTTCGACAGGTCGGAGCCGACCTTCCGCCACGAGGCCTATTCCGACTACAAGGCCAACAGGAGCGAGACGCCCGAGGACTTCCGCGGCCAGATGCAGCTCATCTTCGAGCTGCTCGACACGTTGCGCGTCCCGCGCCTGTCCAAGGCCGGCTTCGAGGCCGACGACATCATCGCCACGCTCGCCACCCGGGCCGCCGACCAGGGAATGAACGTGCTGATCGTCACCGGCGACCGCGACGCGCTGCAGCTGGTCAACGAGCACGTGACGGTCCTGATGACGCGGCGCGGCATCAGCGACATGACGCGGTTCACGCCCGAGGTGGTCGAGGAGAAATACGGCCTGACCCCGGTGCAATACCCCGACTTCGCCGCCCTGCGCGGCGACCCCAGCGACAACCTGCTGAGCATCCCCAGCGTGGGGGAGAAGACGGCGGCCAAGTGGGTGCGCGAGTTCGGCTCGCTGACCGCGCTGGTCGACCGGGTCGACGAGGTCAAGGGCAAGGTCGGCGACAAGCTGCGCGAGCACGTCGCCCAGGTCCTGATGAACCGGCGGCTGACCGAGCTGCTCCGCGACGTCCCCGTCGAGGTCGACCTGGCCGAGCTCAAGCAGGGCGCCTGGGACCGCGAGGAGATCAACAAGCTCTTCGACACCTTGCAGATCCGCGGCGAGCTGCGTGAGCGCGTGTTCAAGGTGCTCGGCACCGGAGAGCTGGAGCCCGAGCAGGGCTTCGAGGTCGAGACCGTGATCCTCGGCCCCGACCGGGTGAGCGGCTGGCTGGCCGCGCTGCCCGAGGGCCGCGCCGGGCTCGCCTTCAAGGGCGCCTACGGCAGCGGCACCGGGCGCATCGACGGCATCGCCGTGGCGGCGCCCGACGGCACGGCCGCCCACATCGACCCCGTCAAGCTCACCGAGAGCGACGAGGCCGCCCTGCGGGCCTGGCTGGGCGACGACACCAAGCCCAAGGCCGTCCACGACGCCAAGGGGCCCATCCTGGCCCTCTGGGCGCAGGGCATGGAGCTGCGCGGCCTGAGCTGCGACACCGCGCTGGCGGCCTATCTCGCCATGCCGGGGCAGCGCACGTTCGCGCTGGAGGACCTGGCCCGCCGCTACCTCAACCGCGACCTGCGGGCCGAGGAGGAGTCCAACGGGCAGGCCGCGCTGTTCGGCGACGACGAGGACGCCCCGGCCAAGGACCTCGCGCTGCGCGCCCACGCGGTGCGCGAGCTGGCCGAGTCTCTGGAGGCGTTCCTGGCCGGGCGCGGCGGCACCCAGCTGCTGGCCGACGTGGAGCTGCCGCTGCTGGCCGTGCTGGCCGAGATGGAGCGGGCGGGCATCGCCGTCGACGGCGAATACTTCGCGAGCCTGGAGGCCGAGTTCGGCGCCGCGGTCAAGCACGCCGTGGAGGAGGCGCACCGCTCGGTCGGCGAGCAGTTCAACCTCGGCTCGCCCAAGCAGCTCCAGGAGATCCTCTTCACCCGGCTCAACCTGCCCAAGACGAAGAAGATCAAGACCGGCTACAGCACCGACGCCGACCAGCTCGCCTGGCTGGCCACCCAGACCGAGCACGAGCTGCCGACGATCATGCTCCGCCACCGCGACCAGCAGAAGCTGCGCACCACGGTCGAGGGGCTGATCAAGGAGATCAGCGACGACAGGCGCATCCACACCACGTTCAACCAGATCATCGCCGCCACCGGACGGCTCTCCTCGGAGAAGCCCAACCTGCAGAACATCCCGATCCGCACCGCCGAGGGCCGCCGCATCCGGCAGGGCTTCGTGGTCGGCGAGGGCTACGAGACGCTGCTGACGGCCGACTACAGCCAGATCGAGCTGCGCATCATGGCCCACCTGTCCGGCGACGAGTCGCTCATCGACGCCTTCGCCTCCGGCCACGACTTCCACCAGGCCACCGCGGCCCGGGTGTTCAACCTGCCGCCGGAGCAGATCGACGGCGAGCTGCGGGCTCGGATCAAGGCGATGAACTACGGGCTGGCCTACGGCCTGTCGGACTTCGGGCTGTCCGGGCAGCTCAACATCCCGGTGGCCGAGGCGCGGGCGCTGAAGGAGGAATACTTCACCGAGTTCGGCGGCGTGCGCGACTTCCTGCAGGCGATCGTGCAGCAGGCGCGCAGCGACGGCTACACCGAGACGATCATGGGCCGCCGCCGCTACCTGCCCGACCTCACCAGCGACAACCGGCAGCGCCGGGAGATGGCCGAGCGCATGGCGCTCAACGCCCCGATCCAGGGCTCGGCGGCCGACATCATCAAGGTCGCCATGCTCCACGTGCACCAGGCGATCCGCGAGGCGGGGCTGGCCTCCCGGATGTTGCTGCAGGTCCACGACGAGCTGGTGTTCGAGGTGGCGCCGGGCGAGCTGGAGGAGCTCACGCAGCTCGTGTGCGACCAGATGAACGCCGCCTACCACCTGCGGGTGCCGCTGGAGGTCTCGGTGGGCGTCGGACGCACCTGGGAGGACGCCGGCCACTGAGCCCTCCGGCCCGTCCGGGCGCCGCCGCCATGGACGGCCCGGCCGGGCACGGGCCGTTCGGCTTCGGCAAGGGCCGGACGTTGTGGCCGTGGGTTTCAGGTTTCCCGCCGCGGAGCGGTCGCGGGAGCGGGGTCGCGCGACTACCCTCTGAGCATCCTTTCGCCGAGTGGCCGGGGGCATTGTGCGGACACCAGCGTCCCTCACGCGGACCGTGGGCGTCGCGAACGTGGTGGTGGTGACGGTCGCCGTCGTCGGGCTGGCCCTCATGCCGTCGGGCAACCGGCCGCACACCAGGCCGCAGGAGGTCGCCGCGATCGCGACCGCCCCCGCGCCGCCCACCCTGACCCCGGTCGGTCAGCCGCCCGGGGTGGTGGCCACGCCCGAGTTCGCCCGGCAGGTGCACGCCAACGAGGCGGGGCTGGTGCCGGTGCTGATGTACCACCGGATCCTGGCCAAGCAGGTCGCCTCCATCGACCGGACCCCGGCGCAACTGCGGAAGGAGTTAGAGACGCTGGCCGAGCAGGGCTACGTGCCGATCACGGCCAGGGAGTTCGCCCTCGGCGACATCCGGGTGCCGGTCGGCAGGTTCCCGGTGGTGCTGACGTTCGACGACGCGCATCCGAGTCAGTTCGCGCTGGACGCGAGCGGCAACCCCGCGCCCGGTACGGCCGTGGCCGTCATCCAGGAGGTCGCCGCCCGGCACCCGGGCTTCCGGCCGACCGCCACGTTCTGGATCACCAGGGAGCCGTTCGGGCTGGTCGGCACGGAGTCCCAGAAGACCGCCCTGCACTGGCTGGTGGACCACGGGTACGAGGTGGCCAACCACACCTGGAGCCACCCCAACCTGCGGACGATCAAGCGCAAGCGGGTGCGCGAGCAGATCGTCCGGCTCGAACGGTTGCTCAAGAAGCTCGGCGTGCCGCCCTCCACGACCCTGGCGCTGCCGTACGGGTCCATGCCCCGGGTCAGGAAGGACACCCGGACCGGAGCATGGGACGGCACGCGTTACAATTTCGCGGGCGTGTTCCTCGCCGGGGCCGAGCCATCGCTTTCGCCCTACGCGAAAAATTTCGACCGTGGCGCGATCCAGCGGATCCAGAGCAACGGGAGGAAGGGCGAGTGCCGCAAGTGGTGCTCGCAATACTGGCTGGACTGGCTGCGCAGGCACCCTGGTGAGCGCTATGTCTCCGACGGCGACCCGGACCGGATCTCCATACCGGAGGCACTGCGGGGTAATATCGTGGCCAAGCGAGGGCTCCAGGTCATCGCGTACTGACTCCTCCCCGGATTGACCCCGTGGCGAAGGTCTCATATGCTGATCGCTGCGCTGTGGGCTCGCGCGCGCCTCAGACGGAGCGGGCTCGCGCTCGGTCACGTCGATGTCGTTACTTCCTCGGCTTGATGCGGAAGAGGGCCTGCCGCGCGTCCGCCACATCGACATCCTGTCCGCGTTCGGAGCAATTCCACACATGACGTCCAGCACTGAGGCCACCTCGAGCACCCCGCAGGTAGCGGTCAACGACATCGGGTCCGAGGAAGCCTTCCTCGCAGCGATCGACGAGACCATCAAATACTTCAACGACGGTGACATCGTTGAAGGCACCGTCGTCAAGGTCGATCGAGACGAGGTTCTTCTCGATATCGGCTACAAGACCGAGGGGGTCATCCCCTCGCGCGAGCTTTCGATCAAGCACGATGTCGACCCTGCTGACGTCGTGGAGGTCGGTGAACACGTCGAGGCCCTCGTTCTCCAGAAGGAGGACAAGGAGGGTCGACTGATCCTGTCCAAGAAGCGCGCCCAGTACGAGCGCGCCTGGGGCACGATCGAGAAGATCAAGGACGAGGACGGCATCGTCACCGGCACCGTCATCGAGGTCGTCAAGGGTGGTCTCATCCTCGACATCGGCCTCCGCGGCTTCCTCCCCGCGTCCCTGGTCGAGATGCGCCGTGTCCGCGACCTGCAGCCGTACGTCGGGCGCGAGCTCGAGGCGAAGATCATCGAGCTCGACAAAAACCGCAACAACGTGGTTCTGTCGCGCCGCGCCTGGCTTGAGCAGACGCAGTCCGAGGTTCGCCAGACGTTCCTCAACACCCTGCAGAAGGGCCAGGTCCGCAAGGGCGTCGTGTCCTCGATCGTCAACTTCGGTGCGTTCGTGGACCTCGGCGGCGTCGACGGTCTCGTGCACGTCTCCGAGCTGTCCTGGAAGCACATCGACCACCCGTCCGAGGTCGTCGAGGTGGGCCAGGAGGTCACGGTCGAGGTCCTCGACGTGGACATGGAGCGCGAGCGCGTCTCCCTGTCGCTCAAGGCCACCCAGGAAGACCCGTGGCAGCAGTTCGCCCGCACCCACCAGATCGGCCAGGTCGTGCCGGGCCGGGTCACCAAGCTGGTGCCGTTCGGTGCGTTCGTCCGGGTCGAGGAGGGCATCGAGGGTCTGGTCCACATCTCCGAGCTGGCCGAGCGGCACGTGGAGATCCCGGAGCAGGTCGTCCAGGTCGGCGACGAGATCTTCGTGAAGATCATCGACATCGACCTCGACCGGCGCCGGATCAGCCTGTCGCTCAAGCAGGCCAACGAGGGTGTCGGCACCGAGGTCGAGTTCGACCCGACCCTCTACGGCATGGCGGCCACCTACGACGACCAGGGCAACTACATCTACCCCGAGGGCTTCGACCCGGAGACCGGGGAGTGGCTCGAGGGCTTCGACCGGCAGCGCGAGGAGTGGGAGCGGCAGTACGCCGAGGCCCAGCAGCGCTTCGAGGCCCACAGGAAGCAGATCGAGGAGGCCCGCAAGGCCGAGGCGGAGGCCGGCGAGGCCGCTCCCTCGTCCTACAGCGGTGAGACGCCGGCCCCGGCCAGCGGCGGCTCCTCGTCCTCCGCTCCCGCCAGCGGCGCGCTCGCCTCTGACGAGGCCCTCGCGGCGCTCCGCGAGAAGCTCGCCGGCGGCCAGAGCTGAGACCGTAGGTTGATGCCCTAGGCCAGAGCCGTAAAGGAAAGGCCCCGCACCGTGCAAGGTGCGGGGCCTTTCCCGTTCACGGGAAGCCGAGCGCCGTTCACTGGAGGCCGAGCACCCGGGCTGCGGGAGGCCGAACACCGTTCATCGGAGGCCGAGCACCGGCCGTGGAGGCCGAACACCTGTCACCGGAGGACGAGCACCGCCCGCGGGACGCCGAGCACCGGTCACCGGAGGCCGAACGCCGGCCGGGGGAGGCCGAGCACTGGCCGGGGGAGATGCGGAAGGGGGCTTGCCGCATTGCCTCCTACGGTCGGAGGCATGAACGAGATCGAGCCCTTTCACATCGACATCCCGCAGCCCGACCTGGACGACCTGCGCGAGCGCCTGCGGCGCACCCGGTGGGCGCGGCAGTTGCCGGGCGGATGGGACCGGGGCGTGCCCGTGGCCTACCTGCGGGAGCTGGCCGAATACTGGGCCGAGGGCTTCGACTGGCGCAAGCAGGAGGCCGAGCTCAACGGCTTCCCGCAGTACACCACCGACGTCGACGGGCAGCGCATCCACTTCGCGCACGTGCGCTCGCCGGAGCCCGGCGCGCTGCCGCTGATCATGACCCACAGCTGGCCGAACTCCTTCGCCGAGTTCCGCCACGTCATCGGCCCGCTCACCGACCCGCGCGGGCACGGGCTCGACCCCTCCGTGGCCTTCCATGTGGTGGCGCCGTCCCTGCCCGGTTTCGGGTTCTCGCCGTTCCCGGAGCCTCCCGGCGAGCGGCCCTGGAGCATCGAGCGGGTGGCGCGTACCTGGGCCGAGCTGATGCGCCGGCTCGGGTACGAGCGGTACGGCGCCCAGGGCAACGACGCCGGGGCCCTGGTCACCCCGCAACTGGCGGTGCTCGACAGCGAGCACGTGGCCGGCTCGGCCATCACGGCCGGGCTGGGCATCCCCACCGGGCGGCCGGGCGAGCTCGACGGGGCGAGCGAGGAGGACCTGGCCCTGCTGGCGGACATGACGGGCCGGATGGCGGGCGGCAGCGGGTACGGCCCCTACCTGGCCGGCCGGCCCCAGACGCTCGCGTACGGGTGGGCGGACTCGCCCGTCGCACAGCTCGCCTACCTGGTGGAGCGGTTCAAGGAGTTCGACGGCTGGGGGTCGGAGGCCGAGCCGATCGATCGGGACCTGGTGCTGACCAACGCCACCCTGTACTGGCTCACCGGCACCGGCGGGTCGTCGTCGTGGACGTACTACGACGGGGCGGCCGGGCTGCCCATCGACCAGCGCGTGGTGCCGAGCGGGGTGACCCATGGCGGGCCTCCCGTCCTGCGGCGCATCGCCGAGCGGGAGAACGACATCGTGTACTGGGGCGAGGCGCACAGCCCGAGCCACATGGTGGCCATGGCGGCGCCGGACTCGCTGGTGGAGGGCATACGCGCCTTTTTCCGGCTCGTCCGCTGAGCGGGCGGCAGATTTTACCCAGGACCTTCGCGACCCGGTCACCCGCCAGGCCCGCCGCTGACAGACTGACCTGCGCTGTTGGCGCGGACTCGCGGAGGGCGATGCAATGAGCGTGGTTCGGCGGGTGCTCTGGACGCTGGCCGTCCTGGTGACGGTCGTCCCCGCCGGCGGTCCGGCCAGTGGCGCGGCAGTGGATCCGATGCGGCAGGGGATCGGCTGGTGGGACTGCGGTGACGGGCTCCAGTGCGGCAGGCTGTCCGTGCCGGTCGACTGGGCCAGGCCGAGCGGGCCGCGTACCGAGGTCGATCTTGCCAGGATGCCCGCCAAGGAGCCGCTGCGCAGCCTCGGGGCGCTGGTGGTGAACACCGGTGGCACGTCGACCGTGCAGGACGTACGGGCCCGGCCGGACACGGTGAGCGAGCTGACGCGGTGGTTCGACGTGGTGCTCGTCGAGGCGCGCGGGGCCGGCGACCGGGGGAGTGCGGCGGCGGTGCGGTGCCCGGTGGCGGCGCCCGACCCGCGGCGGCTGTTCACCCCAGGAGCGGCTGTATGGCACGCCTACGCCCGCGACAACGCCGCCTATGCCCGCAGTTGCCGGACCGCCGCCGGGCCCGCCTACGAGGGACTCACGTCCTGGCAGGTGGCTCACGACCTCGACGCCCTGCGCGCCGCGCTCGGTGAGCCCCGGTTGCGTTACTTCGGCAACTCCTACGGGGCCGTGTACGGGCAGGCGTACCTGGAGCTGTTTCCCCGCCGCGCCGGGCGGACCTACCTGGAAGGGGTGCCCGACCACGCCGAGGCCGGCCTGGGACGGCGGCTGATCGCCCACGCGCGGGCGGTGGAGCGGCAGTTCCACCGCTTCCGTGACTGGTGCCGCGGCCGGATGGGCTGCCCGCTCGACGACGACGCGGTGAGGGTGTTCGACGGCCTGCTGAAGGCAGCGCCGCTGCCCGCCGGACCGGTGCGTACGGTGGACGACCGGCAGATCGCCGCCGCCGTGCTGGCAGGGCTCGTCCCGCAGCGCTGGCCGGAGCTGGCCAGGGCGCTGGCGGCGGCCGGGGAGGGCGACGCGAGCGCCCTGGCCGCGATGGCCGAGGTGACGGCGCCCGTGCCGCCGGGCACGGTGACGCGGGCCCTGGAATGCCACGACCTGATGTCCTCTGTACCCGGTCACCGGCGCTTCGTGGCCATGGAGTCGCGGCTGGGTTCCGTGGCCCCGCGGGTGGGGTGGCTGAGCGGCCGGGCCGAGATCGCCCGCTGCCTGGGGCTCCCGGCCGGGGCGGCGGGCCGGCGACCCCATCCACCGGCCGCCGGGCGCCGCTCGGTCCTGGTCGGCATCGGGCGGCTGGACACCGTGGCCCCGCCCACCGGCGCGGCTCATGTGGCCCGGCGGATCCCGGGGGCGGTGACGCTGTGGCACGGCGACGGGCACGGCGCCTACCTGGAGCAGGGGGTCGGCAAGCTGCGCGCGACCTGCCTGCGCGCACATGTGCACCGCTATCTCGTGCACGGGACGCTGCCGGAGCGCGGCACCGCCTGCCCTGGGGACCTGACGGCGGCTCTGGACGCGCGGATGTAGGGTGCTGCCCGTGATGATCGAGCGGGCGGTGGCGGCGGACGCGGGCGAGATCCTCACTCTGCAACGGGCGGCCTACGTGGCCGAGGCGCAGCTCTACGGCGACCCCTACATTCCGCCGCTCGTCGAGTCCCTGGAGCAGGTCCGCAAGATCGTCGAGACCGCCGTCGTGCTCAAGGCGCTCGACGGGAGCCGGATCGTCGGAGCGGTGCGCGGCCGGGTGTCCGGCACCACGTGCCTGGTCGGCCGGCTCGTCGTGGCTCCCGACCGGCAGGGTCAGGGGCTCGGCACCGCGCTGCTGCGGGCCCTGCACGAGGCCGTGCCGGAGGCGGAGGCGTTCGACCTGTTCACGGGGCACCTGTCGGAGGGCAACCTGCGGTTCTATCGCCGCCTGGGCTACCGGGAGACGCATCGCGAGCGGATGGACGACCACCTGACGCTGATCCACCTGCGCAGGCGGCCGGATGGATCCCCTCCTCCGCGCTGATCACGGCGCGGGCCGGCCAGTCGTCCCCAGCCGGTCGGCCCTGGCTGCGGCGGCCTGCTCATGCGCGGCCCGTACGATCCTGGTCGTCATGTTTCGGCAATGACCCCGTAGGCTGCTGCCGTGTTGAAGATTGGGCTCACGGGCGGGATCGGATCGGGCAAGAGCGAGGTGTCCAGGCGGCTGGCCGATCGGGGCGCCGTGGTGGTCGACGCCGACAAGATCGCTCGCGAGGTGGTCGAGCCTGGCACGCCCGGCCTGGCGCGGGTGGTGGCCGTGTTCGGGGAGGAGGTGCTCCGCCCGGACGGCTCGCTCGACAGGGAGAAGCTCGGCTCCATCGTGTTCGCCGACTCCGACAGGCTCGCGGCGCTCAACGGGATCGTGCATCCGCTGGTGGGGGAGCGGGTGGCCGAGCTGCAGGGGCAGGCCGCAGCTGACGCCATCCTGGTCTACGACGTGCCCCTGCTGGTGGAGAACAACCTGGCCCCGATGTACGACGTGGTGATCGTCGTGGACGCCGCCGACGAGGTGCGCATCCGCAGGCTGGCCGAGCACCGGGGCATGCCGGAGGCCGCCGCCGAGGCCCGCATCGCCGCCCAGGCCCGCCGGGAGGACCGGCTGGCGGTGGCCGACCTCGTGATCCCGAACGAGGGCTCGCTGGCGGAGCTGGACGACCGGGTGGCCGAGGTGTGGGACGAGCTGGAGCGGCGCGCGGCCCGCATCTGACGGCGGCGTCCGAGCGCGCGGCCCGCCGCACCCCCACCCCCGCGGCAGGCACGCCCTCCGCCCCGCACGCCCTCCGCCCCCCACGACCTCCGCCCCCCACGACCTCCGCCCGCCCGCGAGGCAGGTGACCTCCGCTCCGCCCACCCCCGAGGCAGGTGTGACCTCCGTCCGCCCCGGAGGCAGGTGTGACCTCCGCAAACCCTCCCGGCAAGTGCGGCCTCCGCCGCCGGTCGTGGGGGTGATCGACCGGCGGCGGAGGGAGCAGGGATCACTGCGGGCCGTGCTCCTCGGACCAGACCTCGGTGCCGTCCTTGTCGTAGCCGATGAGCCGGAAGCCGTCGCGGTACATGTCCTCGCTGTGCCGCTGCGTCCCCGCGAACAGGCGGAAGCCGCCGATCTTCCACGGATCCGGCCTGGTGGTGGCCTTCGCGACCGTGCCGTCGGGGAAGACGAGCTCCACCCTGGCGGTCCTGCTGCTCGCGATGCCGAACCAGTGCTCCTTGTGGTCGCCCAGTTCCGCGCTCATCGGCTTGCCGTCCATGTCGATCAACGGTTTGTCGGGGCCGCCCCGGTCAAGCACCGCGCCTCCGGGTGAGAGCGCGTGCGTGCGGCCGACGGCCTTCCCGTCCAGCTTCCAGATCAGGGTCTTGTCCGGCACTTCGTACAGGCCCACGACCAGTTCGCCCGGCATCTTCAGCGTCCGGCCCACCGGCTCGGCGGTGGCCTCGGGGACGATGAAGGGCTGCGGCTGGACCTGCGTGATCCTCTCGCCCCCCTGCCCGGTGAACTCGAACGCCGTCACCTTCTCCGCCGAGGGGACGGTGACGGTCCAGATGCCCTGCGGGGCGCCCTTGAGCTGGTGGATCGTTCCGGAGACCGGGCCGGAACCGGTGACGGCGGTGACTCCGGCGACGTCGTCCCGTGCCGTGCCGAAGTACATCACCTGCCCGGTGGCCGGTTCGGGGAAGCCTCCGGTGGAGCCCTGCTGGGTCGCCACCTCGGTGCCGAGGGGCCGGCGGCACCCCGTCGCGCCGGCACCGGTCCTGTTCGTCGTCTGTACGCACAGGGCCGTGCCCTCGTCGGTCCTTGCGTACCAGAGTGAGATCGGCCGGTTCTCGGACGGATCGTTGAGCCGCAGGGCCTCGCCGATCCGGAACTTCTCGCCCGTGTAGTCCTTGTGCGGGAACCTCATGGTGGCGGCGGGGCTGGGGGCGATGGTGCCGGTGGCGACGTCGGCGCGTTCGGTGCCGCGCGTGGCCACCAGACTGACCGGGACGGCGATCGCCGCGACACAGACGCCCGCCACCAGCGCGTTCCTGGTCGTCCTGCGCCGGTTCGAGATCGAGACCACGGTGTCGGGGAAGCGCGGCGGCGCCTTCGGGGCACGCTCGGCGGCGTTCGCGAGCCTCGTGCGCAGATACGATTCCAGCTCGTCGGTCATGTGGCACTCCCCTTCGCGGTGGGGTTGGGCAGGATGGTGCGGAGTTTGGCCAGGCCGAGCGACGCGTGGCTGCGCACGGTTCCGCGTGAGACGCCGAGCACGGCGGCGATCTCCTCGTCCGAGAGGTCCTCGTAGTAGCGCAGCACCAGCACGGCACGTTGTTTCTTCGGCAGGCCGGCCAGCGCCGGCCAGAGGCCGTCGTCCGAGGGCGGCCGGTCGGTCCGCGCCGTGTCGGGGAGCGCCCAGTCGAGCCGCTCCCGTCTGCGCAGGCGCCACGTCCTGATGTGCAGCCTGGCCATGATCATCCGGGTGTACGCCTCCGGCGCCTGTTTCTGGCGTACGCGCGGCCAGGCGCGGTGCAGCCGGACCAGCGCCTCCTGCGTGAGGTCGGCCGCGTCATGCGGGTTGCCGCTGAGGAGGTAGCCATAGCGCAGCAGGGCGTCCGCCCGCTCCGCTACGAAGTCCTCGAAGCGCTCATCCAATGAGCTCTGCCTTTCCACGGTTCTGTCATGGGATAGAGGCGCTTCACCGGTCGGACTGTTGAATCTCCAAGAAAAAAGGCGCTCAGAAGGGCGAGTCGAGCGGCACCTGCCGCACCCCGGGCAGGTAGGGGTCGAGCTCGCCCAGCTCGAACCGCGACATCCCGATCACGTGCCAGAACTGCCCGCCGGCCTCCCCCTGCACCTTGTAGCGGCCGTCAGGCGACAGCGCCGCCCAGCCCTCGGCCAGCCCGAGCAGTGTGGCCCGCCGCTGGCCGCCCTCCCAGAGGATCACCACGCCGTCGTCGCCCGCGCTGGCCAGCAGGTCGGCGGCGGGGCTGAAGGCGACCGACCACACCCGGCGGGCGTGCCCGGCCAGCGCGTGCCGCAGCTGCCCGGTCGCGGTGTCCCATACGCGTACCAGCCGGTCGTCGCCGCCGGTGGCCAGCGTGGCGCCGGAGGCGTCGAACGCCGCGCTCCACAGCCGCCCGCCACGCGGGTCGAGCGTGTGCGCCAGGCGCGGCTGCCAGGGCTGTCCCGGCCGTAGCTCCCACACCAGAGCCCTGCCGTCGCTGCCGGCGCTGGCCAGGTGTTTGCCCGAGGGGGAGAAGGCCACCGAGTAGACCCGGTCGGTGTGCCCTTCGAGGGTGGCGACCCGGCCGCCCGAGTCGACGTGCCACAGCCGGACGAGCCGGTCGTCGCAGCCCGTGGCCACGTAGGAGCCGTCGGGGCTGAAGGCGATCGAGCGCACCCGCCCGCGGTGGTCGGTCAGGTTGCCCGCCAGCCTCCCGGTCGGGCGGTACCAGATCCGGACGCTGTCGTCGTCGTTGGCCGTGGCCAGCATGTTGCCGTCGGGGCTGAACGCCTCGGCCCAGACGTGGTCGGTCTCGGCGTTGAGCTCGCGCTCGTAGTCGCCGGTGGTGGCGTTCCAGAAGTGCACGCCGCCGTCGTTGCTGGAGGTGGCCAGCACGGGACCGGCGGGGGAGAACTGGGCGGAGATCAGCCGGTCGGCCGTGCCGGTGAACTCGCGCAGCCGCCGTCCGGTGCGGGGCTCCCAGACGCGTACGACGCCGTCGTTGCCGCTGGTGGCCAGCATCGTCCCGTCGGCGCTGAACCTGACCGAGGTGATCCGCCGCCCGTGGCCGCGCAGCAGCCGCTGGCACTTGCCCGAGGCGGGGTCCCACAGCCGCACGGTGCCGTCGTTGCTGCTGGTGGCGAGCTGCTGCCCGTCGGGGCGGAACGCGAACGGCCACACCGAGCTGCGGTGACCGGCCAGCTCGACCCGGGTGCCGCCGCCGATCGGCTGGATCCTGACCACGCCGCCCGAGTCGCCGCTGGCCAGCACCTGCCCATCGGGGCTGAACGTCACCTGGTAGACCGCCGCCGCGTGGGTGGTGTGCACGCCACGGGCCGCGCCCGAGGGGTCCCACAGGCGTACGCTGCCGGCCGTGTCGCCGCTGGCCAGCAGCGAGCCGTCGGGCGAGAACGCCACGCAGTAGACGCTCCCGGCGTGCCCGTCGAGCGTGTGCAGCAGCCGCCAGGTGGCGGTGTCCCACAACCGGATGGTGCCCGCCTCGTCGCCGGTGGCCAGCAGCCGGCCGTCGGGGCTGTGCAGCGCCCGGTAGACGCTGCCGCGGTGGCCGTCGAGGGTCGTCCGCATCTGGCCGGTGCGCAGGTCCCAGACGCGTACGACGCCCGCCGCGTCGCCCGTCACCAGCACCGCGGGGCCGAACGACGCCGTGTAGATCGGCGCCTGGTGCCCGCTCAGCTCGTGGACCGGCCGGCCGGTGGCCGTCTCCCACACGCGCAGCACGCCGTCACCGCCGCCGGCCGCCACCAGCTCGCCCGTGGGGTCCAGGCGCACCGGCCAGACGCCGTCGGCGTGACCCGTGAGCCTGCGCAGCAGCTCGCCGGTGAGAGAGTCCCACAGCAGCACGGCGCCGTCGCTGGAGCCCGTGGCCAGCAGGTCGCCCGCGAACGTGACGGCGTAGACGCGGCCCCGGTGCCCCTGCAGGGTGCGCACGGGGGCGCCGCCGACGCACAGCAGCACGCCGCCGTCCTCGTTGCCGATGGCGATCGTGGCACCGTCGGGGCTGTAGGCGATCGGCTCGGGCAGGCGGCTGACCTGGAAGTGGTAGCCGTACGGGACGCCGATCCCGGCCGGCGCGAACTCGACCTCGACCGGCTGCCCGGGCACCACCGCGGCTCCGTGGGGATGCGGCAGCGTGCCGGTCACGTTGATCAGCGAGGCCCGGTGCCAGCGGGCGCCGTCGGCGGCCACGTCGCTCAGGTTCACCTGGGCCAGCCGCGCGCCCGACAGGTCGGCGCCGCCGAGGTCGGCCCCCGTCAGGTCGGCCCGGTCCAGCCGGGCCCCGATCAGCTTGGCCCCGCGCAGGGTCGCCCTGGACAGGTTGGTGCCCGCCAGTGTGGTCTCGGACAGGTCGGCGCCGGTCAGGTCGACCTCCCGCAGGTCCCTGGCCGACAGGTCCTCGCCCTTGAGGTTGGCGCCGCGCAGGTCGGCGCGGGCGGGGGTGCGCAGCCGGGCGGCGATCTTGACGGCGTTCGCCCTGGCCACGTCGTCGGCCGGCGGGTCGGCCGCCCACGCGCGCAGCGCCGGGATGTCGGCCAGGTCGCACAGGAACTCCACGGTCAGCGCCGACAGCGGCCGGCGGGACAACCAGCCGGGATTGCCCGCGGCGATGTGCCGGGCGATCAGCCACTCCATCACCGAGGCGTGGATGAACCCGAACATGCCCTCCTCGGTGCGCACCAGCAGGCTGCCCGAGCCCATCGCGTGCGCGGTGTGCGCGGCCGAGAGCTGCCCGCTGGCCAGGTCGGTCAGGGTCTCGCCGATCTCGGTCAGCTCGTCCACGCCCAGCAGCGACTCCCCGGTGTCCCACAGCCGCAGGGCGAGGGCGGTCACCGCCTGCCACAGCTCGTCGGTGCTCAGCGCGGGGGGCGAGCCGGGCACCTTGGCGCGCTGCTCCTCGAAGGCCAGCCAGGAGCTGAGGATCTCCTGGTAGAGCAGGGCGGGGCTGATGGTGTGGCGGGCCGAGGCGACCGTACGCAGGCGGTCGGAGTCGAGGTCGGCGATGAAGCTCAGCATGCGCGGGTTCTGTGCCAGCGCCAGCAGGTCCTTGATCTCCCCCATCAGCGACATGCGCGCGCTGGCCTCGTCGCCGTTGTCGAACCGGTTGGCCAGGTAGGAGCGGATCTGGTCGTGCGTGAAGTCCTCGACGCTG
Source organism: Nonomuraea jiangxiensis (assembly GCF_900099965.1). GTDB lineage: Bacteria > Actinomycetota > Actinomycetes > Streptosporangiales > Streptosporangiaceae > Nonomuraea > Nonomuraea jiangxiensis. The sequence continues at coordinate 299,424 of NZ_FNDJ01000004.1, forward strand.
AGCACCCGCCGCTGCGGCAGCACCCCGACCATCTCGCCGAGCGAGGTCAGCACCTGGCTGTGCGACTTGAAGTGCTGTGTACGGCTGGCCACCACGATCTTGGCCTTGTCCTCGGCCGCCGCCAGCAGCGTGGCCAGGTGGTCGGCCGCCCGGTCGTAGGTCAGCCGGGTCACCAGCTCGTCGAACCCGTCGAACAGCAGCACGATCCGCCCCTGCCTGAGCAGGTAGCGGAACGCCTTGAGGTCGATGAACTCCTCGCCGTGGCCGGCCAGGTGGGCCGCGACGAGGGAGTCCACCGAGTGCGCCTTGTCCAGGGCGCGCAGCTCGATCAGGATCGGCGTCAGGTGCGGCAGCTCGGCCGGGATGCGCCGGGCCAGCTCGCGCAGCGCGAACGTCTTGCCGTGGCCGAAGTCGCCGAGCAGCAGCAGGAACCGGCCGTGGTCGGTGGCCAGCAGCCGCATCAGCTCGTCGGTCAGCCCCTGCTTGACCTGGTTGCCGGGCCGGTCCAGCTCGCGGTAGCGCTGGGGCACGTACAGGCCGGGTGGGTAGCGCCGGTCGGTGGTCAGCCTGGCGGTCTGCTCGGTGACGTAGCCGGTCAGGTCGAGCAGCCCCTGGAACTCGGTGAAGCTGCGCAACCGCAGGCCCTTGCGCACCAGCTCGTCGCGGATCGCGCGGGGCGCGGGCGTCCCCTGGTAGACCAGCTCGGCGGCCAGGCCGGTGGCGTGCGCCTGGCGGAGGAAGGCGTCCGCGACCTCGCCGGTCACCTCGCCCACGTGCGCGCCGATCATGAACTGGCGGACGAACCCGTCCTCGGGATGGGTGACCACGAGGTGGGCGGGGAACCTGCGGATCTTGGCCCGCTCGTGCCTGGCCTCGCAGACCTCGGTGATCCGGTCGAGCAGCAGCTCGGTCGGGGTCGGGGCGCGCTCGTCCGGTTTCGGTCCGGCCACGGGGGCGCGCTGGACCTCACCGGTGAACGTGGCCCGCCCCCGCCACGGGCGCCGGACCCGTGCCGGCGCGCCGGCGTCCGGCACCCAGGTGCGCAGCCCGTCGGGGGTGATCTCGACCACGTGGTGCCGCCCGGACCGCGGCGCGGCGATGCGCCCCTCCGCCGCCTGTCCGGACCCGCCGTGGAAGAGTAGGTCGAGCCGGTGGGCGAGGAGCCGCTCGAACGTCGGCGCGTCGCGCAGCTCGCCCGGCGGGTGCCCGATCGCGCCCAGCCGCAGCCACCCGCTCTCCTCGTAGGGCCGCAGCCGCTCGGCGAACCAGGCCGCCTGCGCCTCGCCGAGCAGCGCGTACGCGTCCCGTTCCAGATGGCTCATCGCCATCGTCGAGTTGAGCCCCGCCACGACCACCTTCAGATCGGGCACCTCGAACAGGGTCCACGGCTGCCCGCCGTCGAACACCCGGTCGTCCAGCCCCTGGTAGACCTCCCCGAACAACCCGGCGAAATGCCGCCACTTGGGCCAGTAGGGGGGCTGCGGGCTCACGTCGTCGGCCTCGCAGGTCATGAAGTAGGCGCTCGCGGCGGCCTTGGTGACGTCGCGCGGCCCCGGCAGCAGCACCAGCCGGTGCGGCTCCAGGCCGAGCAGCAGCCTCAGGTCGGTCACGAACCGCGTCGCCTGCCCGAACTGCCCCAGGCTGCCGGACTCCGTCAGGTCGCCGGACACCACCATGAGGTCGGGGCGGGGCGTGCCGCGGTCGTACATGGCGGTCAGGTCCGCCCAGATCCGCGCCTGCATGTCCTCGGGCGTGAACGGCTCGCCCGGATCGGGCAGCGCCCTGCCGAAGCGGGGGCCGCCGATGTGCAGCACGCTGATCGACTCGCGCCCCTGGCCGGAGCCCTGCCCGGGCGGGAACTTCGGCGCCGTGACGGGCGCCCGGCGGGCCCCGGCCCGCTCGCCGCTGGGCGGCGGCAGCGTCGGCGCGGCCACCGGCGCGCGGGACCCGTCGGGGAACGCGGGCGCCGCCTCCGGCTTGGCCCGGCCCGCCATCGCCTCCCCGACCCGGCCGAGCAACAGCGCCCTGGCCTGGCCTGGGTCGGTGACGCCGAGCAGGTCGACCCAGGTGATCATGGACAGCAGGCCCTCGACCTGGACGTCCTCCAGCCGGATCGTGACCAGCTTGTTGGAGGGGTTGTCGGGGTCGGCCCGCAGTGCCGCCTGCCACTCCATCCGCCCGTAACGCGAGGTCAGGTAGTTGCGCGAGAGCACCGCCACGACGAGCTGGGCCTCGCTGACCCCGCGGTCCATGAAGTCGATGAAGTTGGTGCCGGGCACGAAGTCCCACGCCTGGATCATGGTCCTGTAGCCCGCGGCCTCGAGCTCCCAGGCGATCCAGGTCGCCCAGGCCGTGTCGGCCGGGGAATAGCTCACGAAGATCTGGGTCGGCCTGCCGTCACGCGCCATCTGCCCAGTATCCCGTGCGGGACCGCACTTTTGGAGGCGCTGCCTCGGGCGACCGAGCCGACTCCGCGGTGGAGGCGGAGAACAGGCTGTGCGATCATCGTCGGGTGTGGCGGCGTCTAGGCGTGCTCGACCTGGTCAGGATCGGGTTGCTCGTGCTCGGGGTGCTCTTCGTGGCGACCGGGCTGCTGCCGTGGGAGGCCGCGCTCGACAGCCTCACCCACATCGGCCCGCTGATGATCTTCCTGGTCGCGATCATCGTACTGGCGGAGCTGACCAAGGAGGCCCAGGTCTTCGACGCCATCGCGGCGCGGATGGCGGTGCTCGGCCGCGGCAACTACACCGCCCTTTTCTTCCTGTGTACGGCCTTCGCCTCACTTGTCACGATATTTCTTAACCTGGACACCACCGCGGTGCTGCTCACCCCGGTCATGCTCGCCCTGGCCCCCCGCGCCCGCATCGCCGCCCTGCCCCTGGCCATGACCACCATCTGGCTGGCCAACACCGCGAGCCTGCTGCTGCCCGTCTCCAACCTGACCAACCTGCTGGGCATGCAGAAGATCGACCTCGACGCCCAGGAGTTCGCCGCCCGCATGTGGGCGCCGCAGATCGCCTCCATCGCGGTGACGATGGCGTTCCTGTGGGTGTTCTTCTGGCGCCGCGGCGAGCGGCGCGACCTGCGTTACACCCCGCCGGTGCTGGAGCCGGTCACCGACCGGGTGCTGTTCGCCGCCGCCTCGGCCGGGTGCCTGCTGTTCATCGCCCTGCTGCTGTTCGAGGCGCACGTGGCGGTCGCCGCCGCGGCCGCGGCCGCCATCGTCGTGGTCGCCTTCCTGGTGCGCGGCCGCGAGCGCCTGACGTGGAGCCTGATCCCGTGGCAGCTGGTGATCTTCGTGACCGGCCTGTTCCTGGTGGTGCCCACGCTCAGCAGGCACGGCCTGTCCGACCTGATGACCTGGATGATCGGCACCGAGCAGGACCCCTACCGCACCGCCGCCGTCGGGGCCGGGCTGTCCAACCTGATCAACAACCTGCCCGCCTACCAGGCCGTCGAGACCGTCATCCCGGCCGACCAGCGCGACCACCTGCTGTCCCTGCTGGTCGGCACCAACGTCGGCCCGGTCATCACCCCGTGGGCGTCGCTGGCGACGCTGCTGTGGTTCGAGTCGTGCCGCCGCCACGAGGTCCGGGTGCCGATGCGCCGCTTCCTGCTCACCGGCACGGGCCTGGCCGTCGTGGGCGTGCTGGCGACGGTCTGGGCGCTCGTCGAGTTCGGCTGAAGGCCGGGCCTTTCCTCAGCGCAGCAGGGCGAGCAGCTCGGGCAGGGCGCGCGGGTGGGCGGCGACGAAGCTGCGGTCCTCCGCCGTCCCGTCGATGCCCTCCTCGAACGGCCCCCCGTCCAGCGCCCGGATCTCGATCCCGGCCTCCAGAGCGAGCAGCGCGCCCGCAGGCAGGTCCACCACCTCGGCCCGGTAGCCGACGATGCCGTCGATGGCGCCGCGGGCCAGCATCGCCCACGCCAGCAGCGGCGCCCACAGCTGCAGCACCCGCCGGGCGCCGAGCTCCAGCGCCGACCTCAGCACCCGCCCGGTCGCGTCGTCCCTGGCCACGGCGTAGCCCTGGGTCCAGGCCACCAGGGGGCCATGCGGTCTGGGCTCGTACGAGGGCGCCAGGCGCACGCCCGACGAGGCGCCCGCCGGGCAGGAGAGCGTGCCCCGGCCGCGGATCGCCGACAGCGTCCGGGCCGAGACCGGATCGTGCACCACGCCCAGCACCGGGCGGCCGGCCCGGCACAGCGCCACGCCCACCACGTAGGCGGGCAGGCCGATCGCCACGTTGTTGGTGCCGTCCAGCGGGTCGACCAGCCACGTCCACTCGCCGCCCGCGCCCTCGACCACCCCCGACTCCTCCGCGATCACCGAGTGCGACGGGTAGGCCGTCAGGATGCGCTCCAGCAGCAGCTTCTCCGAGGCCAGGTCGAGATCGGTCACCACGTCGCCCGCGTCGCCCTTGGCCCGGACGCCCAGCGCCCCCCGCGTGCCCTCCAGGAGCAGCGCTCCGGCGGCCTCGGCGGCTTCGACGGCGACCGCGCGGGCGTGGTCCAGGTCCATCGGGTCTCCCTCAGGTCAGGTGCGCGACGATCATGCGGACGGCCAGCTGGGTCTCGCGGGCGTCCAGCGGCTGCCTGGACACGTGGTGCGGGCCCGCGCCCAGCGGGCCGAGCGACAGGTCACGGCTGCCCGCCCGGCCGCGGCCGAGCGCGATCGTGGCCGCCTCGCCGCCCTCGGGGACGACGCTGCTGTGGAAGCGGCCGGCGGCCAGTGTGTAGGTGTCGCCGCGGCCGAACAGCTCCACCAGGCCGGTGGCGTGCCGCACGGTGCGGGGGGTGGGCGAGATGTGGTCGCCGTCGGCCCCGCTGACCACCTCGAACACCCGGTGCGTGGCGTCCGCGCCGGCGTCGGTGACCACCGCGTGCACGTTGCGCATCTGGCCATATAGCACGTGGCTCACCAGGTCCCAGCTATGGCAGTGGATCTGCGAGGTGGTGCTCTCGGCGTGCGCGAGCGAGTCGGACCACAGATGGATGCATACCCCGTCGCCGCCCTCGCGCTCCAGCGGCAGGCAGACGAATCCGAGCGGGTGCCGCACCGCGGTCAGGCCGTCCCTGGACAGGACGTCGCGGGCCCACGACCGGGCCGCGCCCTCGCGCAGGACCTCGCGTACACCCTGGTAGCTCATGGCCCGTGCTCACGTCCCGTCCGGTGGCGCGCCGTACGGGTCCACGGCGCGCAGCGCCTTGCGGGCGACGTCGACGACGTCGCGGCCGTTGTAGGACCTGGGCAGGGGCACCCCGATCCGCTCGAACAGGTCCTGCACCTCTTCGAGGGTGGGCTCGTCGCCGAGCGGCACCCGGTTGTACATCTCCAGCGGCACCCGCCGGGCCTGCTCGAAGCTCAGCCGCAGCTCGGTGTCGCAGTTTTCGTAGTAGAAGGTGCCGGCCAGGGCGGTCATCGCCATGTTCGGGTCCTCCACCGTCATGATCAGGCGGGAGGCCGACAGGTCCCAGCGGAACGTGGTCATCGTCGAGGACAGGCCCACCCCGATGTCGAGCAGGCCGTAGCGCTGGCGGTGCCAGAAGGCGGCCAGGATCGTCGCGTACGACTCCTTCCTGACCCGGTCGGTCGTCCACGTCTCCCCGGTGGCGTCGGGGGAGTCGGACAGCGAGCGGCGGTAGCGGGCGTAGGCCTCGCAGACCTCGAGGTTGGACGGGTCGATGATCTCGATCCGGATCGTGAGGTGGCGCTTGATCCGGCGGGCGGCGGCCACGCACTCGGGCAGGGTGACCGCGCGCAGGTAGGTTCCGGTGCCGCCCTTGAAGCTCCACCTGGTGGTGTCCTGACGGGCCTCGGCGTGGGACTGGGTGATCTCCTGCTTGCTGCCGAGCACCCGGACGAGCTGGAGCGAGTCGAGGGCCTTGCGGGTGCCGGTGACCAGCGTCTCGATCTCCTCCAGCCGCGTCAGGCGCATGGGCAGCTCGGCCAGCGCCCCGGAGGTGATCGTCTCCTCGACGGGGGCCTGCCTGGCCCGGTCGCGCAGCAGCGCGGTGGCCACCAGCGCCAGGATCACCAGGGTGGCGGCGCTGACCAGCTGGCTCTGGATCTGGTCGCCCTGCTTGCCGAAGATCTCGTCGGGCATGATGCCGAGCACGCCCACCACGATGGCCAGCCCGAGGGCGATGGCGCCGTCGGCGTTCTGCGCCGCCCATGGCGTGACCCGCTTCACCGCCGCGATGAACCGTGCCATTGCCCGCCCGCCGTCGAACGATCAGTCAGTTCCCGAGGTCATGGTAACTACCGGGCCGGTCGACTGCCAGGGAGCGATCACCTGGCGGAAGGTGCCGGAGAACCTGGCTCCACGTCTGGTTCGGAGCCTGGAGCAGGCGGGCGGCGTCCGGCGCCGCCCGTGCTCACCCGGCACCCGCTCAGAACCACCCGCGGTGGCGGGCCATCTGCTCCAGGCCGCGCTGCAGAGCCTGGTCCGCCGAGTTCGGGGGGTCGTCGTAGCGGATGGTGAAGCGGTTGTAGGCGTCGTGGCTGGAGGTCAGGAAGCCGCCCCGCTTGTCGGCCTCCAGGATGACGTCCATCTGCCGGGGCCCGGCGATGAAGGTCAGCTCCAGCTCGTTGAAGTGGCGCCGCCACTGGCCGCCCGCGTAGTACTCGATCTCCTGGAAGAACGGCATCGTCGAGCCGTACAGCGTGCCGCGTTCCAGGTCGGCTTTCTTGAACCGGAAGCCCAGCCGGTCCAGCGCGCCGATCACGTGCTCCTGGACCGGCAGCGGGCTGACGAACAGCGGGTCCAGGTCGCCCTTGTCGAGCGCGCCCGCCAGCGCCAGCTCCGTCTGCACGCCGAGCTTCATCCCGTGCAGCGGGTGCCCGGCGATGGCGCTGATCGGGGTCTCCCACGGGACTCCGATCTCGAACGGCTGCTGGTGCTGCGCGCCCGCGGCCAGCTGGAACGTCCCCGCGACCTGCTGGCGCAGGAAGCTGTAGGTCGTCTTGTACTCGTTGTCGCCCGACTCGACCTCGACCACCGCGGTCAGGTCGATGTAGATGCCCTCGACCTTGTAGTCGGAGTTGCCGCCGCGGAAGTGGACGACGCCACGCAGTGCCTCGCCGGGCCGGACACCCGTGTTCGTCAGCACCGTGTCTACTTCGACGCCCGCGCCGAACGCGGCCATCAGCTTACGGAACACCATGGGGTTCTCTCCTATGCGGAAGGTGTGGTGCGGCCGTTGACAGGGCCGTTCGCTGCGGCCGAGATGCGGGGGAGCAACTGGGCCAGGATGAGGGTGGAGAGCGCGGAGTCCGACTGCCCCTGCTGGATGCGTACGACCAGCGGCTGGGGCGCGTTCTCCGCGAGTCTGGCGCCCACGTCGAGGCGCCTGCGGGCCAGCTCGTACTGCAGCACGGCCCGGTTGTCCCGGTACGACTCGGCCAGCCGGCGCAGCGCCTTGGCCTCGTTCTCGGCGGCGGTCAGCTCGGCCCGGCCGCGCGCCTCGATCTCCCAGGTCACCCGCTGCGCCTCGGTCTCCTGCTCCTCCAGCATGCGGGCCACGTCCTTGCGCGCCTTGTTGTGGGCGGCCTTGACCTCGACCACGCGGGCGTCACGGGTCTTCTTGGAGCGCTCGATCTCCATCAGCAGGGTGTCGATGCGGCGCTTGCGGGTCAGCTCCCACTCACGCTCGTACGCCGACAGCTCCTTGGCCACCTTCTCCCGGGTGGCCAGGTGCTGCTGGTACTGGTCGGGCAGCTGGACGTCGGGGATGTTGGCGCCGGTGACGCGCACGCCGTACCTGCCGAGCTGGCGGTTGAGCGCGTCCTGCATGTCGCCCACGTCCGAGCCGCGCAGGTCGTACGCGCGTTCGGTGTTGACCCGGCGGCTGCGCTGCCGGATCGCGTCCTGGACCGCGCTGGAGAGCACCAGGTCGAAGTTGCCCGCGCCGATCGTGCGGACGAACGCGACCGGGTCCACGATGCGGAACTTCAGGAAGAACTCGATCGACTTCAGCGGCACGTTCTCCGCCGTGGGGCAGGCCACGATGGGGGCCGAGTACGGGATCTCGGTGGAGGTGTCGACCACCGCGTCCACCCGGTCCCACGGCAGCCAGAGGTAGTGGCGGCCGGGCGGGAGCGTGCCGGTGATGGCGCCCCAGCGGCTGCGCACACCGGTGGTGCCCTCCTCGATCTCGATGATGGCCTTGCGCCACATCGTGACCAGCGCCACCACGAGGAAGAACAGCGCCGCCAGCGCGCCGATGAGGGTGAGGTCGGTCAGCAGCGCCATGCCGGCGAAGTAGAGCGCCAGGAACACCAGCGCCACCCAGGTGAACCCGCGCCGGTCCTTGGGGATGACCACCGGGACGAGCTGGCCCTGTTCGCCACCGCGCAGCAGCTGGCGGATCTCGCCCCAGGAGGCGAGCGATTCCTTGATCTTGGAGAACTCTCTGGTCATCAGACCTCACCTTGTGAGTGGTGCTTGCCGCCGGGAAGCAGCCGTTCGACCGTGCGTTCCAGGTCCGCGTCGGGCTCCGGCGGTTCCTGGGGCTCGTTCACGTCGGCGGCGGTCTTCGCGAGCAGGGCGTCGATCTCGTCCGCGCGGCTCTCCACCCGCGCGCCGATCTCGTCCAGCCGGGCGCGGATGGCGGACATGTCCTCGGCGGAGTACAGCTCCGCGCCCTTCCCGCCCACGAGCTGCTGGGCCAGGGCCAGGAAGTCGATGTCGGTCTCCTCGCCCACCTGTACGACCTGCGGCAGTTTGGTGGCGACCGACTCCAGCTTGGCGAGCAGGTCCTGCTGGAAGCGGTAGTCGAGGATCTCGGGCGCCTCGGCGGCCGACAGCGCCCGGATGTCCAGCGCCTGTGCCTGCAGCAGCGCGGCGTTGGCGTCGGCCGTGGACTCGGCCTCGACCAGGCGCTGCCTGGCCTGCGCGGTGGCCTGGTGGGTGGCGCGTTCGAGGGCGGTGTCCATGCGGGCCTGGTAACCGGCGATCTCCGCCTGGATGGCGCTCAGCGTCTCCTGTAACCCGGCCAGCTCCTTGATCAGGTCGCCCTCGTTCTGCTCCTTGCGGAGCTGGAGCTCGTACTCGTAGGTGTAGGCCTCCTTGGCGACGCGGACCATCTCGGGGGCGGCCAGGTCCATGCGGTATTCCTGGCTGGACGGCTCGGCGTGGGTGATGTTCACGTCGGTGAGCCGTACGGCGGGCAGGAACTGCTGGTTGAGGCTCTCCAGCATGCCCAGGGTGCTCTCGCCCACCAGGTCGTAGATCTCCTCGGCGCGCTGGGCGTAGATGAGGGACCGGGTGACCTCGCTGATGGCGTTCTGGAGCTTGGACTGGAAGCCGCTGACCGAGCCGAGCACGAAGATGAACTCCGCCGGGTTCTCGATCCTGAACTGCAGGAACAGGTCCACGCTCGCCTTGACGCCCTGCTGGGTCGGCGCCTCGCTGATGGGGGCGTTGAACGGGTATTCGCGCGTGGTGTTGACGATGTAGCTGACCCGCTTCCACGGGTTGAACAGCGTCACCCGGCCCGGATCCGCGATGTGCACCAGCTTGCCGAACTGGGTGATCAGAGCCTTGCAGCCCTCGGGCACCATCACCACGCTGCGCCGCCACCACAGGAACCCGGCGGCCAGGACCAGCACCACCCAGTAGTGCGGCCCGAAGATCAGATCAGTGTTCGGGATGACGTTGCCGAGTGCGCCGATGAGGCCGAGCACCACGAGGATGCCCAGCGGCACCACCACCTTCGCGGTGCCGCCCTTGGGGATCACCACCGGCGAGATGACGTGCATGCCGTTCTCCGCGAAACTGCGGTTGACGATCTCGCCCGCCTCGCTCAGCGACGCCGACCTGGCCTCGATGAGGGTGCCGACGGAGACGCCGCCGTCTCGGGCGGCGGCGAAGTCGTACGGGTTCAGCCTGAAGTCCTGGGCCTGGCCGGTCAGTTGCCCCGCCTGGCCGACCACCTGCCCCACCGCTTGCCCGACCGCCTGCCGTACGTCACCCCCTCGGGCCACCGTCTGGGCTATGCCCGCACCCGCCTGGACCAGCGCCTCTCTGGGTCGTGACATTGAACCTTCCTTTTCCGCTACAGGCGATTTAGACCGTATCGGGTGTGACTTACATTTCGCTTGCAATAGGCATCACATGTCTATTGCGTCCTGTAGTAGTCATGCCTCATATGTAGCAGATCTGCTACTTAGCGGATTGATGGGAGCAGGCCGACGGTCAGGCATGAGCGCGGCTCGCTCGTGCGACGGCGCCGCGATCGGCACCGTGGTGGATCGGCTGAGAAGATATGCGGTGATGAGCGAGACCGTCTACAACCGCATCGCGCTGCTACGCGCGGAGCGGCACGTCACCCGCAGGCAACTGGCCGAGGCGCTGGGAGTGCACTACCAGACCGTCGGCTATCTGGAGCGCGGCGAGTACAGCCCGAGCCTTTACCTCGCGTTGCGGATCGCGGGGTATTTCGAGGTTCCCGTCGAGGTCGTCTTCTCCACCAGCCCTTTCCCCCGGATCGGGGAGAGGACGGTCTGACCGATTCTGTCGGTCGGGCCGCCTACAGTGGCAACATGCGACCGGTCACAGATTTGCAGCGTAGGGTGGCGCCCTTCGAGGTCGTCACCGAGATGACGCCGTCCGGAGACCAGCCGACGGCCATCACCGAGCTGGAGCGCCGCGTCAAGGCCGGGGAGAAGGACAGCGTGCTGCTGGGCGCCACCGGCACCGGCAAGACGGCCAGCATCGCCTGGCTGATCGAGCGGCTGCAGCGGCCGGCGCTGGTCATGCAGCCCAACAAGACGCTGGCCGCCCAGTTCGCCAACGAGCTGCGGGAGATGCTGCCCAACAACGCTGTCGAATATTTCGTTTCTTATTACGATTATTACCAGCCTGAGGCATACGTCCCGCAGAGCGACACGTACATCGAGAAGGACTCCTCGATCAACGACGAGGTCGAGCGGCTGCGGCACTCGGCCACCAACTCGCTGCTCACCCGCCGCGACACGATCGTGGTGGCCTCGGTGTCGTGCATCTACGGCCTGGGCACCCCGCAGGAATACGTCGACCGCATGGCCCGGCTGCGCGTCGGCATGGACGTCGACCGCGACCAGCTGCTGCGCCGCCTGGTCGACATGCAGTACACGCGCAACGACCTGGCCTTCACCCGGGGCACGTTCCGGGTGCGCGGCGACACGATCGAGATCATCCCCAAATACGAAGAGCTGGCCGTACGCATCGAGATGTTCGGCGACGAGATCGAGAAGCTCGCGACCATGCATCCGCTGACCGGCGAGGTCATCACCGAGGACGAGGAGCTCTACATCTTCCCGGCCTCCCACTACATCGCGGGCGAGCAGCGCATGGCCGCCGCCGTGGCCGGCATCGAGGCGGAGCTGTCCGAGCGGCTGGCGGAGCTGGAGCGCCAGGGCAAGCTGCTGGAGGCGCAGCGGCTGCGGATGCGCACCACCTACGACATCGAGATGATGCGGCAGATCGGCACCTGCTCGGGCATCGAAAACTACTCGCGCCACCTCGACGGCCGGGAGGCGGGCAGCGCGCCCAACACGCTGCTCGACTACTTCCCCGAGGACTTCCTGCTGGTGCTCGACGAGTCCCACCAGACGGTGCCGCAGATCGGCGCGATGTACGAAGGCGACGCCTCCCGCAAGCGCACGCTGGTCGACCACGGGTTCCGGCTGCCGTCGGCGCTCGACAACCGGCCGCTGAAGTGGGAGGAGTTCCTGGAGCGCATCGGGCAGACGGTCTACCTGTCCGCCACGCCCGGCCCCTATGAGCTGGGGCGGGTCAAGGGCGAGGTGGTCGAGCAGGTCATCCGCCCGACCGGCCTGGTCGACCCGGAAATCGTCGTCAAGCCCACCAAGGGGCAGATCGACGACCTGGTCCACGAGATCCGCGAGCGCGCGGAGCGGGACGAGCGCGTCCTGGTGACGACGCTGACGAAGAAGATGTCCGAGGACCTGACCGACTACCTCCTGGAGCTCGGCATCCGGGTCCGCTACCTGCACAGCGAGGTCGACACGCTGCGCCGCATCGAGCTGCTGCGGGAGCTGCGGACCGGCGAGTTCGACGTGCTGGTCGGCATCAACCTGCTGCGGGAGGGCCTCGACCTGCCCGAGGTGTCGCTGGTGTCCATCCTCGACGCCGACAAGGAGGGCTTCCTGCGTTCGGAGACCTCGCTGATCCAGACCATCGGCCGCGCCGCCCGAAACGTCTCGGGCCAGGTCCACATGTATGCCGACAAGGTCACGCCGTCGATGGAGCGGGCGATCGACGAGACCAACCGGCGGCGGGCCAAGCAGATGGCCTACAACGAGGCCAACGGCATCGACCCGCAGCCGCTGCGCAAGCGGATCGCCGACATCCTCGACTCGCTGCAGCGCGAGGACGCCGACACCGACCGCCTCCTCGGCGGCGGGCGCCAGCAGTCGCGCGGCAAGGCCCCGGTGCCCGGCTTCGGCGGGCGGGCGGCCGGCCAGCACGCCAAGGCCATCGCGGGCGAGATGCCCCGGGCACAGATGGAGTCCCTCATCGACTCCCTGACGGAGCAGATGCACCAGGCGGCGGCCGACCTGCAGTTCGAGGTGGCGGCACGACTGCGGGACGAGATCAAGGAGCTGAAGCGCGAACTGCGCGACATGCGCGAGGCAGGCGTCAAGTAGACCGTCCGCCGGACGTCTACGACTTGTCCGGGGCGGGTGTCGAGCCGCCCGCCGCCAGCCTGCGTGGCTTGCTGGTGTGGCTGCCGACCGGACCGCCGCTAGACCTGTACGACCGGTATGTCCGTATGTGGCTGTGTGGGGGTGTGGCGCGGGTGGCCGGCCCTGCAAGACGGTACGCGGGCGTGTAGCGCGGCTCGCCGGAACTGCACGACGGTACGCGGGAGTGTCGCGGGTGGCCGGACCTCGCGACAGTGCGCTGGGGTGTCGCGCGGGTGGCCGGACCTCGCGACAGTGCGCTGGGGTGTCGCGCGGGTGGCCGGACCTCGCGACAGTGCGCTGGGGTGTCGCGCGGGTCGCCGGACCTGCGCGACAACTGCATGTCGGGCTTGGCGCAGGTCGTGTGGGCGGGTGACGGCCTGCGCGAAGCGGGTGTCGCAGCTTGGCTGAGCTGGGATGCGGAGCATGCCCGCTGAGCGGGTGGGGAAAGTTTCTCCCGCCGGGAGGTGCTCGGCTGCCGGGGGTGCTCGGTCCTGCGGGAGGTGCTCCCTCTGGCGGGGGGTGCTGGGTCCGCCGGGAGGTGCTCGGCTCGTCCGAACGCGCTCGGCCCGTCCGAAGGTGCTCGGCTGCCGGGGGTGCTCGGTCCCGCGGGAGGTGCTCCCTCCGCCGGGGGCGCTCGGTCGGGCGGGAGGTGCTCGGTCCGCTGGAAGCGCTTGGCCCGGCGAGGGGACTTGGTCGATGTCATTTGGTCCGGCGGGAGACATTTGGTCCTACCGAGGGACGTGTGGCACGACGGCGATGTGTGGTTTTGGTGGGGACGTTGTCGGGGGCCAGAGCGGGACGTTGTGGCCCCCGATGGTTGTGCGCTTGTGTGGGGGGGCGGGTCCGTGAGCGGGGTCACGGGGACATGCCGGCCTCCTTGCGGAGCAGGGCGGACAGGGTGTCCGGGTCGGTGGCGGGGACGCCCTTGGCGGCGAACCAGGTGGCGACGTTGCGGGCGTCGCGGTCGAGGAATGTCGGGCCCGCCGGGTGGGCGATCACGTCCACGATCTGCGGCAGGTCGATGATCACCAGCCTGCCGTCGTGGACCAGCAGGTTGTACGGCGACAGGTCCCCGTGGGCCAATCCCTCCCTGGCCAGCGTGACCATGGCCGACACCAGTTGCTCCCACAGGTCGTCCAGGTCCTCGGTCACCTGCGCCAGGCGGGGCGCCGCGTACCCGTCCGGCGTACCGATGAACTCCTGAAGGATCTCCGTCCCGACGATCTGCACCGGGTACGGCACCGGCACCCCGAGCTCCCACAGCCGGCACAACGCCGTGAACTCGGCCACCGCCCACTGGGCGGCGATCACCTGCCGGCCGAAGGCGGTGCGGTTGGCCATGGCCCGGTTCATCCGGCTTTCGCGGGTCCGGCGGCCCTCCAGGTAGCCGGAGTCGCGGTGGAACATGCGGTGATCGGAGGAGCGGTACCGCTTGGCGGCCAGCAGGCACACGCGGTCCGTGCCCGGCACGCCCCGGGAGATCAGGTGGACGTCGGCTTCCTTGCCGGTCTTGAGCACGCCGTGCTCGGTGTCGACGGCGGCCAGCTCGGTGACCAGCCAGTCGGGGTACGGTCGGGGGCCCTTCTCCGTCGGGGTGCTCTGGTCCCAGGTGGACCAGCGGTCACCTTCGGGCGGCCCGTCGTCGGTCTCCGGGGTGCTCTCCAGCCATTCGATGTCGTCGGCGTCGAGGGCATGCTTGCCACGGCTGCGGTGTTGCGGGTGCTTCGGCACGGTGGGATTGCTCCAGGTATCGAGGCCCACCGGCGCGGCGTTCGTCGATCAGGTCGGCGGCGGCCCGGTGGGAAGGTCTGAGGACGCGGAAAACGGCACGCGAACAGTCGTCGTCACAGTCTCAGCCTCCCTTCACGCCGCAGCGATCAACTAGCGCCCGAGTATGCCGGGGGCCACCAAGTCGCCGCAACCGATTAACGCGAGCCACAGCCGGCCCGGGGCTGGCGGGATACGCGGATATCGGAATGCGGGGGAATCGGCCGCGCGAGTACGGTGCGGGCATGCGACGTTGCCCCGACTGCGGTTACTGGGAGCCGGCCGGTGCCCCCGGATGCGCCCGATGCGCGGAGCGGGTGGACGGGATCGTCGAGGAGGGCTGGCGGGCGTTCCTGGAGCGCGAGTTCGGCACGTCGGAGCTGCCCGACGAGCGGCTCGTCGCCGAGATGGTCGTCGACGAGCCCGACAAGCACCCCTGGCGCGTGGTCGACGCCGCCTACGACCGCCTTACTTGTGTCGAATGCGGCGACCGGCTGAGCAGGGGGCCCGCCACGTGCGCCACCTGCAACCAGGCGAACGGTTTCCGCTACGTGGCCGTCGAGATCGACCGGCCCGGCGTCCCGCCGGGTAACGAGCACGCGCTGCGGGTCAACGTGGCCGTGACGCGCAGGCCGTACGGGATCTCGGATTCAGAGGTGCTGCTGCGGCGGCTGTCGCTGCCGGTCCTCCTGGCGGGCGGCCTGCCCACCCGCGCCCAGGCCCAGGCCACCAAGGCCATGGCTGGCAAGGGCGCCACGGAGGCCGAGCTCGCAGCGGCGATCTACCGGGGCTGGGGCCACGACCGGACGGCCGAGGTCAATCCGTGATCCGGTCAAGGTCGAGATCGATGTCGACATCGAATCCGATGTAGGTCTGCAGCCGCTTGCGGTGGATGCCTGTGGGAACGTAGACCTTGACCGAGGGCTCAAGCTCGAACGTGTAGGCCACGGGCTGGCCGTCCTCCTGCTCGACCCGCCAGAAGTATCTGATGCCGGCGTTGGAGTATTTGATCGGCTTGGTGGCTCGATCGCGCTCCCTGGATTCCTCCGAGACCACCTCGATGACGAGGTGCACGTCTTCGGGCTTGAAGGAGGTGCCTTTCGTGCTGAAGGCAGCCCTCTTGACCAGAAGGACATCCGGCTCCGGTCGCTGGCGCATGCCCAGCGTCACCGTCATCTCGCGAACCGCCATGAGGCCTTTGGGCGGACGTAGCGAATGCTCGAACAAGCGGAGCGCCAGCATGTGGAAGCCGGTCTGGGGGGACGTCATGATGAGCGACCCATCGATCAGTTCGACGTGCCGGGGCGCGTCGGGGGGAAGGTGATCGAGCATGTCGGCGGTCCAGCCGCCTGGAGGGCCGGGATAGAACCACTCAGGAAGGGCCATCGTCATCAATCTGCCTCCTCAGCGACCTCACGCGGCGAGGTCATTCTGCCACGTTCGGTAGCGGTCAAGAGAGGTCTTTGCGTTCCTCCATCGTGCGTCGGTAGAGCTCGTCGATCTGGTCGAGGGGGTCGGGGGCGTGCCGGCGGGCCTCGATCTCCAGGTCCGTACGGGCGTTGAGATCGTCGATGCCCGTCGCCGTGTGCCGGACCTGGTCGCTCATCAGGTCGGCGCGGATGCGGGCGCACATCGCCGTCAGCTTGGCCTGGTGCTGCCTGAGCCGGTCGAGCGTGGCGTGGTCGGCGAAGGAGGACATGCGGCGCTGCTGGGCGTACATCGCGAGTTGCCCGTCGTGCACGTCGGCCTGCGCCGACAGGTCGGCCATGAGCTGGGGCAGGTCGCCGAGGCCCCAGCCCTGGCGCAGGGCGTGGTCGACGGCCTGACGGGTGACGGTCAGCTCGCGGCGCATTTCGAGCCGGAGGCGTTCGACCTCGGCGGCGTCGCCCGTGCCCATCGCGTTGACGTGGGTGGTGATCCGGGCGGTGGCCTGCTTGGCCTTGACCGCCGCCTTCTTGCCCAGTTTGACGAGCAGCCAGATGCCCACCGCACCCGCCAGCAGGAGGAAGGCAAAAATCACCAGCACGATCACCAGAAATTCGCTGATTTCCGACACCTCCTGTGCGGGGTTGATGCCTTGAGGATAGTCGCCCGGAGCCGTATTGGCGCGCACAGCCAAGCAAGCACTTGATCGAGGTGGCGGGCTGTGTTTCAGTTCACATGGTCGCGGATCGAGCACGGGAAGACGGCGTGCCGGGCCGGTCCGCGCGGACGTTCGCGGAAGGGAGCGACAACCCAGGTGCCATACGCGGATATAGCCGGAAATGTCAGGCTCTTCTACACCGATGACGGCGACGGCGAACCGCCGCTGCTGCTCGTACACGGCTGGGGCACGGACTCGCACCAGTGGTCGTGGCACATCGACGCGCTCGCCGCCGAGCACCGCGTGATCGCCCCCGACCTGCGTGGCCACGGCTACTCCTCGGTCCCCGAGACCGGTAACACGCCGCGCGTGATGGCCGAGGACCTCCACCACCTCATCGCCGGTCTCGGTCTCCCGCCGGTGATCGCCGTCGGGCACTCGATGGGGGCCCAGGTGGTGTCGTTCGTCGCCGTGGAGCACCCGGAGCAGGTGCGCGCGCTGGTCACGGTCGATCCCGGCTACGGCATGACGGACGGGATCGCCCGCCTCTTCCCAGAGATGATCGCGGGCCTGCGCGGCCCGCACGCCCACGCCGTCGCCGAGTCGATCGACGAGTGGTGCACGAACGCCGCCACCCCCGCCGTCATCAGGCGCTGGCACAAACGCCGCCTGTACGGCATGCCGCCGCACGTGCTCGCCGAGGCGTTCGAGGCCATGTTCACCGCCCCCGGCGCCATCGGGGTGCGCCCGGCCGGGGACGACTACCTGGCCCGCCGGCGGTGCCCCGTGCTGTCCATCTGGTCCGACCCCGAGCGGGCGAGCTGGGAGGCGGGCCTGCTGAAGGACCGCGCGTCCAAGGTCGTGTGCTGGGAGGGCTCCGGCCACCGGCTGCACGAGGAGCGCCCGGCAGAGTTCGTGCACCTTGTGCGGGGCTGGCTGGGGTCGATCGGGCGTCAGGCCAGGGATTGACCCCGGGCCGCCCGTCTGCGGGCGCGGAAGCGGCGTACCTTCCTGATCAGCCACCACGCCCCCACCGCGAACAGCAGCAGCGCGACGATCACCAGCACCGGCGCCAGCACCGCGAGCAGGCTCATGCCCAGCGAGCCCGCGTCCTCCACCGTGCTCACGACGGGCGCGCCCACCCCCGCCGTCCCCGCGTTGATCATCGGCCGGGCCACCGCCTTGACCACGTGTACGGCCAGCGCCAGCACGATGCCCAGCACCCACCCGGCCCACGGGTTCTCCGACATCCATGTGGAGTTGTCCAGCTCGGCGGCGGCGCTCGTGGCGGAGAAGACGACACCGCCGGAGGCCGGGCGCACGACGGTCTGAATGGTGTCGTTGATGCTGTCCAGGGCGGGCACCTTGTCCACGACCGTCTCGGCGAGCAGCAGCACCGCGAGGACCGCGAGCACACCCCAGTTGGACAGCCACGAGTAGCCGTCGGGCAGGCGCACGGCGTCGGTGAAGTTGGCCAGCACGCCCACGACCAGCAGCGGGATGTAGGCGTTCAACCCGGCGGCGGTGGACAGGCCCAGCCCGGTGAGTGCGGCGATCACGTTTCCTAGTCTGCCCGTGCGGCCTCGTCCATGACGCGTTCCAGACCAGATCCGGTGAACTCGGTCACCGCCCGCTCGTACTTCTCCATCCCCCACGACCAGAAGTCGAAGTCGATGCTCTCGTTCGCGCCGTCCTGGATGGAGGCCCAGAGCGTCCAGCCGTACTTGGACATGAGGCCGAGCAGCCGGGCCCGGGCGATCTTGTGCCGCAGGTGGCGGCCGTAGTAGGCGGTGACCAGCTCCTCCAGGTGCCCCAGGGGCAGGTTCGACTCGCTCCAGACGTTGCCCAGCTCGAAGCAGGCGTCGTTGTTCCCGGAATACTCGTAGTCGATCAGTCGCAGGCGCCCGCCGTCGTCGAGGATGTTCCCCGGCAGCAGGTCGTTGTTACACGGAACAGTGCCAACATCCCTTTTTTCCAGACATTTCCGAATTTTTGCCACGGCGGGCATGAAATCGAGATATTTCGCAGGAAGTCGGTATCCACGCTCCTGAACGATCGCCAAATACCCCCGCTGCACCTCGAACATGTCGAAATCCCGGACGAACCGCGGCCCCGCGTGCAGCCGCCGGCACGCCTCCGCCACCCGCGGCAGGTTCGCCGGGTCCCGCAGATCGGCCTCCGTGAACGTCCGCCCCGGCAGGAACCCCACCACCAGCACCCCGAGCTCGGGCAGGTAGGCATGCACCGGCGCGCCCACCCCGGCCCGCGCCGCCGCGATCGAGTTGGCGTGCTCGGCGTCCCTGTCGATCGCCAGCAGAGCGCCGTCGCTGGCCCACACGCGTACGACGTATTCGCCGGACGGCGTCGTGACCTTGTAGTTGTGGTTGGTCAGCCCGCCCGGCAGCTCCTCCACGGAACGCGGCAGGCCGGACAGCAGGGGGATGCGATCGAGGACCTCGGGCACGGCCATGGTAGATGCTACTTCCCCGTCATATGAGTGCACGATCTTTGTTCACCAAAACGGTCTAGACCTTTTAAGGTCCGGCGGCTAGCGTCGCGACCATGACCGACTCGGCCCGCATCGTGATCATCGGCGGCGGCGTGGGCGGCACGTCCGTCGCCTACCACCTCACCCAACTCGGCGAACGCGACGTCGTCCTGCTGGAGCGGGACGAGCTCACCAGCGGCTCCACCTTCCACTCCGCGGGCCTGGTCGGCCAGTTGCGCGCCGATCCGACGCTGACCCGGATGAACCAGTACTCGGTCGAGCTCTACCGCACCCTCGACGCGGGCTGGACCGAGTGCGGCGGCATCAAGCTGGCGACCACCCCCGAGCGCATGGCGGAGATCCGCCGCCAGATCGGCTGGGCGCGCACGTTCGGGCTGCCGCTGGAGGAGATCTCGGTGGCCGAGGCCGTCGAACGGTTCCCGCTGATGAGCCCCGAGGGGGTCCTCGGGGCCGCGTACCTGCCCACCGACGGCCAGGTGGACCCCTCGCAGCTCTGCTACGCGCTCGCGGCCCGCGCCCGCGAGGGCGGGGTGGACATCCGCACCCGGACCCGGGTGCTGGGCATCACCACCGAGCGCGGCCGGGTCACCGGGGTCCGCACCGACCAGGGGGACATCGACTGCGAGATCGTGGTCAACTGCGGCGGCATGTTCGCGGCCGAGGTCGGCCGGATGGCCGGCGTGCGGGTCCCGGTCGTGCCCATGTCGCACCAGTACGTGGTCACCGAGGCGTGCCACGATCTCACGGGCCTGCCCACGCTGCGCGACCCCGACCTGCTCGTCTACTACCGGCAGGAGGTGCAGGGCCTGGTCATGGGCGGCTACGAGCGCACCTCGGCCCCCTGGACGGCCGGCCACGACACCCTCGACGCGATCCCGCAGGACTTCAACGGCCGCCTCCTCCCCGAAGACTGGCCCAGATTTCACGAAATTTCGGAAAACGCGATGGTACGGGTGCCCGCGCTGGCCGACGTCGGCATCCGCAAGCTGATCAACGGGCCCGAGGCGTTCACCCCCGACAACGAGTTCTGCCTGGGCGAGACCGAGGTCGGCGGCTTCTACGTGGCGGCCGGGTTCTGCGCGCACGGCATCGCGGGCGCGGGCGGCATCGGCAGGATCATGGCCGAGTGGATCGTCGAGGGCGAGCCCAGCATGGACGTCTGGCACATGGACATCCGTCGTTTCGGCCGCCAGTATCGCTCGCCGTCGTACACGGTCAAGCGCACGGTCGAGAACTACGAGTCGTACTACGACATCCGTTACCCGGGCCAGGAGCGCACGGCGGGCCGCCCGCTGCGGGTCTCGCCCGCCTACGGCTGGCACGCCGCCCACGGCGCCGTCTTCGGCGAGAAGGCCGGCTGGGAGCGGGTCAACTACTACGCCGCCAACGAGCGGGCCGACGGGCGGGGCGAGGAGGGGGAGCGGCCCGGCGGCTGGGCCGGACGGGAGTGGTCGCCCGCCGTCGGGGCCGAGCACCGGGCCACCAGGACGAGCGCGGGGCTGTTCGACGAGAGCTCGTTCGCCAAGATCGAGGTCACCGGCCCGGACGCCGCCGAGCTGCTGGAATGGGTGTGCGACAACCGCGTGGCCCGCCAGGTGGGCGCCGTCACCTACACCCAGGCGCTCAACCGGCGCGGCGGCATCGAATGCGACTTCACCGTCACCAGGCGCGGCGAGCAGGAGTTCCTGATCGTCACCGGCACGGCGTTCGGCTCGCACGACCTCGGCTGGCTGCGCAAGCAGGCCGCGCTCACCGGCGCCACGGCCAGGATCGCCGACGTCACCGGCCAGTACGCCTGCTTCGCCCTGTGGGGCCCGCGCGCCGCCGACATCCTGTCCGGGCTGACCCCCGGCCCGCTGGACTTCCCGTTCATGTCGTCACGGGAGATCACCGTGGGCGACGTGCCGGTGCTGGCGCTGCGGGTGACGTTCGTGGGGGAGATGGGCTGGGAGCTGTACTGCTCCAGCGAGTACGGCCTGACACTGTGGCAGACGCTCTGGCGGGCGGGCGAACCGCAGGGGCTGATGGCGGCCGGCTACCGCGCCATCGACAGCCTCAGGCTGGAGAAGGGATATCGGGTGTGGGGCGCCGACCTCGGGCCCGAGACCACCCCGTACGAGGCGGGGCTCGGTTTCTGCGTCAAGCTCGACAAGGACTTCCTGGGCAGGGACGCCCTGGACCCGGAGCCTGGGCGGCGGCTGCGGTGCGTGACCCTGCGCGACCCGAGGGCCGTCGCGCTCGGCAACGAGCCGGTCCGGGTGGACGGCCGGGTGGTGGCCCGCGTCACCTCCGGCGGCTACGGATACACCGCCCGCGAGTCCATCGCCCACGTCTACCTGCCGGGCGCCCCCGCCGAGGTCGAGGTGGAGGTGGAGGGCACCTGGGTGCCGGGCACCGTGGTCAAGGAGCCGCTGGTCCCCTGACACCGCTGCGTACCGAGATCCGGACCCGGTCGGGACGGAACAGGTCACGCGCGAACTCCACCGGGCCGCCGTCGGCCGCGTAGGCCGTGCGCTCGATCAGCATGAGTGGCGCGCCCGGCGCGATGCCCAGCTCCGCCGCCTCCGCCGGGCGGGCGATCACCGGGTCGAGGTGCTCGACCGCGGAGTGCGGCCGCAGGTCGTAGCGGGTGGCCAGCAGCGTGTAGAGGGAGCCGGTGAGGTCCTGGTCGAGCAGATCGGGCAGGGGCGGGAAGTAGGAGCGTTCGAGGGCCACCGGGGAGCGGTCCGCCGAGCGTACCCTGGCCACCTCGTGCACCGGCGAGCCCGGCGCGAGCCGCAGCGCCGTGGCCGCCGCCCGCGGCGCGGGCACCGTCGCGGCCAGCAGGACGCGCGCCTCGGCCCGCAGGTGGGCCCGCCGCAACTGCTCGGTGAACCCGGTCAGCCCCGTCAGGTCGCACTCGATGCGCGGCTCGGCCACGAACGCGCCGCCCGCCCGGCCCGGCACCCTGACCAGCACGCCGTCGCGCTCCAGCGTGGCCAGCGCCTGCCGCAGCGTCATCCTGCTCACGCCGAGCCGCCCGGCCAGCTCCCGCTCGCCGGGCAGCCGGTCGCCCGGCGCCATCTCGCCGCTGGAGATCGACTCGAGCAGCCATCGCTCGATCTGCACGTGCGCGGGGACGCCGGTGCCACGCTCCAGCTCAGGCGGGGTCCCGACCACACGCGCATGGTAGCCCGGCCACGGACCGAGATGTCCCCAGCCGGCAAGCCGCTCCACCGCGTGGGATGTCCCAGCAGGCAAGGCGCTCCACCGCGTGGGGCGACTCAGCCGGACAGGCGCTCCAGCCGCTCCACCGCCTCGCCGAACTCGCTGACGAGGTCGTAGACCACCTGGCGGGCCGGCCTGATCTGGTCGAGCTGGCCCACCACCTGCCCGACGTAGTAGTTGACCAGCTCCAGCGCCCCCGGCTCGCCCCGCTCGGCCGCCGCCGAGATGCGGTTCATCGCGCCTTCCGCCAGCAGCAGCTGCAGCGGCATGCCGAGCGGCCCCGGGCTCTCCTGGCCGGAGTCCCACTCCTCGGTCCAGGCGGACCTGAGCTGCCGGGCCGGCTTGCCCGTACGCGACCTGGACCGGACCGTGTCCAGCGAGGAGGCCGCCAGCAGCTTGCGCTTGACCGCGGGCGCCGTCTCGGCCTCCTCCGTGGTCAGCCAGACCGAGCCGCACCACACGCCCTCCGCGCCGAGCGCCATCGCCGCCGCCATCTGCCGCCCCGAGGCGATGCCGCCCGCCGCCAGCACGGGGGTCGGCGCGACCGCGTCCACGACCTGCGGGACCAGCACCATCGTGGCGATCTCGCCGGTGTGCCCGCCCGCCTCGGTGCCCTGCGCCACGATGAGGTCCGCGCCCGCCGCCACCTGCCGGTAGGCGTGCTCGACCGTGCCGACCAGGGCCGCCACCGGCACGCCCGCCTGCCTGGCGGCCGTCACCATCTCGGGCGGCGGCGGGCCCAGGGCGCTGGCGATCAGCCCGATCGGGTGCTTCAGCGCCACCTCGATCAGCCCGCTCGCGCCGGCCGCCGTGACCCGCCGGCCGAACTCGTCCGCCACCGCCGTCAGCGGCCGCCCGGGAGCGCTCACGCCGTACTTGGACAGCAGGTGGGTGACGAAGTCGCGGTGCCGGTCGGGGACGTGGTCCAGCAGGTGCGCGTGCCGGTCGAGCGCGGAGGCGTCGATCCTGCCGGGTACGAGCACGTCCACCCCGTACGGTCGCCCGTTCACCCGCTCGTCGAGCCAGCTCAACTCGGTGTCGAGCCGCTCGGGCGAGTACGCGACCGCGCCCAGCACCCCGAACCCGCCCGCGTTCGTCACGGCGGCCACCACGTCGCGGCAGTGGCTGAAGGCGAACAACGGGAACTCGATTCCCAGACGTTCACATATGGCGGTCCGCATGATTCGACGCTAACCGTCAGAAGGTTGTTCGGTCCATCCCGTGAACCGCCCGGCTGCCGCCGCTCGGGCCGGGCCGTGCGCCGGTCAGGAGGCGGCCTGGTGGTTCACGGCCTGGTGGGTCATGGCCAGCGCGACGCCCGGCGGGTGCCAGCCGTGCTCCGGCGTGTAACGGCGGACCAGCTTGGCCGGGACGCCGGCGACCACGCTGTGGTCCGGGAAACAGCCGCGTACCACCGCGCCGGCCGCCACCACGCACTGGCGGCCCAGGACCGTCCCCGGCAGGATGATCGCGCCCGCGCCCAGCCATGAGCCCGAGCCGATCGAGACCGGGCTGTTGCGCGGCCACTGCCGCCCGATCGGGACCTCGGGGTCGTCGTAGACGTGGTTCTGGTCGGTGATGTAGACGTACGGGCCGGTGAACACGTCGTCACCGATGTCGATCGACTGGTGGGCCACGATGTGCGTGCCCCGGCCGATCGAGCAGCTGCCGCCGATGCGCAGGATCGAGTCGGGCCCCAGGTCCACCCCCGGGCCCATGCCGCACGACAGCGACACGCGCTCGCCGATGAGCGTGTGGTCGCCGATCTCGGTCCACTGCTCCCCGAAGATCGCCCCCGGGGGGAAGGCGATGCTGACTCCGGCGCCGAGCCGGCGGAACCGATAACCCGCGGGCGAGGCCGGGCTGATCGCCCCCGCGCGCAGGATCGCCGCGTAGGCGCGGTGAATCAGTGTGCCCTTGGCCCGCCGTAGAAGTGACATAGATGCCAAAGTTACCGCTAGGTCAGGCCGTTAAGGCATGTGAGGGGCGTTGTTTGATATCCTGAGAGCCCGTGGACACTTCGACCACACCTCGAGCCACGGGAGCCCCTTTGCGCAGCGCATCGCAAACCAAGCATCTGTTCGTCACCGGCGGTGTCGCCTCCAGTCTCGGCAAGGGGCTCACGGCATCCAGCCTCGGTCGCCTCCTCAAGACACGCGGTCTCAGGGTCACCATGCAGAAGCTCGACCCTTACCTCAACGTCGACCCCGGCACCATGAACCCGTTCCAGCACGGCGAGGTGTTCGTCACCGACGACGGTGCCGAGACCGACCTCGACGTCGGCCACTACGAGCGGTTCCTCGACACCGACCTGCACGGCTCGGCCAACGTGACCACCGGCCAGGTCTACTCCAACGTCATCGCCAAGGAGCGGCGCGGCGAATACCTGGGCGACACCGTCCAGGTCATCCCGCACATCACCAACGAGATCAAGGACCGGATCAGGGGAATGGCCGGTCCCGAGGTGGACGTGGTCATCACCGAGGTCGGCGGCACGGTGGGCGACATCGAGTCGCTGCCGTTCCTGGAGGCCGTGCGGCAGATCAGGCACGAGGTCGGGCGCGACAACGTGTTCTTCCTGCACGTCTCGCTGCTGCCGTACATCGGGCCCTCGGGGGAGCTGAAGACCAAGCCGACGCAGCACAGCGTGGCGGCGCTGCGCAGCATCGGCATCCAGCCGGACGCGATCGTGCTGCGTTCCGACCGGCCGGTGCAGACGGCGATCAAGCGCAAGATCAGCCTCATGTGCGACGTGGACGAGGACGCGGTGGTCTCGGCGGTGGACGCGGTCTCGATCTACGACATCCCGAAGGTGCTCCACTCCGAAGGGCTCGACGCGTACGTGGTGCGCCGGCTCGGCCTGCCCTTCCGCGACGTGGACTGGAAGGAGTGGGAGCAGCTCCTGCGCAGGGTGCACCGCCCGGCGAAGGAAGTCACGATCGCCCTCGTGGGGAAATATATTGATTTGCCGGACGCGTACCTGTCGGTGACCGAGGCGCTGCGGGCCGGCGGGTTCGCCAACGACGCGCGGGTCAACATCCGGTGGGTCAAGAGCGACGACTGCGAGACCCCTGACGGCGCCGAGCGCGAGCTGGACGGCGTGGACGGCGTGCTGATCCCCGGTGGGTTCGGCGTGCGCGGCATCGAGGGCAAGATCGGCGCGATCCGGCACGCCCGCGAGAACAAGGTCCCCCTGCTCGGCATCTGCCTCGGCATGCAGGGCATGGTCATCGAGGCCGCCCGCAACCTGGCCGGGATCGAGGGCGCCAACTCGGCCGAGTTCGACCCCGACACCAAGCACCCGGTCATCTCCACCATGGCCGACCAGGAGGACGTCGTCGCCGGCGAGCGCGACATGGGCGGCACCATGCGGCTCGGCAGCTACACCGCCAAGCTCGTCGAGGGCACGCTGGCCAGGCAGCTCTACGGCGGCAGGGCCAAGGCCGACGAGCGCCACCGCCACCGCTACGAGGTCAACAACGCCTACCGGGAGCAGCTGGAGAAGGTCGGGCTGGTCTTCTCGGGATTGTCGCCCGACGGCCGCCTGGTGGAATACACCGAGCTGTCCGCCGAGCAGCACCCGTTCTTCATCGGCACCCAGGCGCACCCCGAGTTCCGCTCCCGCCCCACCCGGGCCAACCCGATGTTCGACGGCCTCGTCAGCGCGGCCCTGCTCTACGCCGACAACCGCATGGGCGCGAAGGTGGGCCCGTGAGCGACGAGGTCAAGGCGGAAGCGAATTCGACCATGATCAGGGACACGCCCGAGTCGTGGGAGGTCATCGAGACGAAAGAGCGGTTCCAGGGGCACATCATCAGGGTCGTCACCGACACCGTCAACATGCCCCGTGACGAGGCCGCCGAGCGCGACTACGTGGTGCATCCCGGCGCCGTGGCCGTGCTCGCGCTGGACGGGCAGGACCGGGTCCTGATGATCAGGCAATACCGTCACCCCACCCGCCACCTGCTGTGGGAGCTGCCCGCCGGGATCCGCGACGTGGCAGGCGAACCGCTCGTCGCCGGGGCCGCCCGCGAGCTCGCGGAGGAGGCCGGTTACCGGGCCGACACCTGGCACACGCTCGTCGACCTGCGCACCTCTCCCGGCATGAGCGACGAGCGGATCCGGGTGTTCCTCGCCCGCGACCTGACCAAGATCGAAACGGACTTCGTGCACCGGCACGAAGAGATCGACATGCCCGTCGAGTGGGTGCCGCTGGCCGACGCGGTCGAGAAGGCGCTCATGGGAATGATCCACAATTCCCCGGCCGTGGCCGGTATCCTCGCCGCGTATGCGGCTTCGGCTGAGGGGTTCGCCCAGTTGCGCCCCGCCGATGCCCCGGAGGAGTGACGGAAGGACCAGTTCGTGGAGGCGGTGCTCTCCAGCTACCTCGCCCATCTGGCGGTGGAGCGGGGCCTGGCAGCCAACACGCTCTCGTCCTACCGTCGTGACCTGCACCGATACGTCGAGCACCTGCGGGCACGTGGGCGCCTGGAGCTCGACGAGGTGGGGGAGGCCGACGTACAGGCCTTCCTCGCCGCGTTGCGCGAGGGCGACGGCGAGCATCGCGCTCTCGTCGCCAGCTCGGCCGCGCGTGCCGTCTCGGCGGTACGCGGGCTGCATCGTTTCGCTCTGCGCGAAGGCGTCACGGCCCACGACCCCGCCCACGAGGTCCGGCCGCCGCGCCAGCTCCGCCGGCTGCCCAAGGCCATCGCCGTGGACGAGGTCGAGCGGCTCATCGCCGCCTCCGGCCCCGACGGCGCGCCCCTGACGCTGCGCAACCGCGCCCTGCTGGAGCTCCTGTACGGCACCGGGGCCCGCATCTCCGAGGCCGTCGGGCTGGCGGTGGACGACCTCGAAACCGACCAGGTACGCCTGCACGGCAAGGGAGGCCGTACGCGGGTGGTGCCGCTGGGGCGTTATGCGCGGTCCGCGCTCGACGCGTACCTGATCAGGGCCCGGCCCGGCCTGCTCGCCCACGGGCGCGGGACCCCCGCCGTCTTCCTGAACGCCCGCGGCGGGCATCTGACCAGGCAGGGCGCGTGGGAAGTGCTCCAGGCGGCGGCCGAACGCGCCGGGCTCGCAGGGATAAGTCCGCATGTTCTCCGGCATTCCTTCGCAACCCATCTCTTGGACGGCGGCGCCGACGTTAGGGTGGTGCAGGAGTTGCTCGGCCACGCCTCGGTGACGACCACGCAGGTCTACACCCTGGTCACGGTCGACAAGCTCCGCGAGGTCTATGCCGCCGCGCATCCGCGTGCCCGGCAGTGATCTATGATCATGTGCGACGTGCTGTACGTTCGGCGTGCCGCCTTGCCGCGTTTAGTGGCGACGACATAGTGTCCGTCCGGACGGTCCGGTTCGGGATCGTCAGGGAGGTTCGAGCTGGTGACTGTGACGACCAAGGGTTCGACCCCGGGGACCCCCGACAACCCCTGGGGCGACACGAAGACCAAGACGCCTTCCAACGGCGTCAACCTGGGCCCCACACAGCGGCCCAGACCGGTGTTCCCGGAGCCGATCGTCCCGGACGTGCACGGGCCGGCGCGTGTCGTGGCGATGGTCAACCAGAAGGGCGGGGTCGGCAAGACCACGACCACCATCAACCTGGGCGCCGCGCTCGTCGAATACGGGCTCAAGGTGCTGCTGGTCGACTTCGACCCGCAGGGCGCGCTCTCCGTCGGGCTCGGCATCAACCCGCTCCAGCTGGACCTCACGGTCTACAACCTGCTGATGGAGCGCGGCGTGACCGCCGAGGACGTGCTGCTGGAGACCGGCGTCGACGGGCTCGACCTGCTGCCCAGCAACATCGACCTGTCCGCCGCCGAAGTGCAGCTGGTCACCGAGGTGGCCCGCGAGCAGGTGCTCGGCCGCGTGATCAAGCCGCTGCTGCCGCACTACGACGTCTGCCTCATCGACTGTCAGCCGTCGCTGGGCCTGCTCACCATCAACGCCCTCACCTGCGCGCACGGCGTCATGGTGCCGCTGGAGTGCGAGTTCTTCGCGCTGCGCGGTGTGGCGCTGCTCATGGACACCATCTCCAAGGTGCAGGAGCGGCTCAACGAGGACCTCGAGATCGAGGGCCTGCTCGCCACCATGTACGACGCCCGCACCCTGCACGGGCGCGAGGTGCTGGCCCGCGTGGTGGAGGCGTTCGGCGACAAGGTGTTCCACACGGTGATCAACCGTACGGTCCGTTTCCCCGACGCCACCGTCGCCGGCGAGCCGATCACCACCTTCGACCCGTCGTCCCTGGGTGCCAACGCCTATCGTGAGCTGGCCCGTGAGGTGCTCTCGCGCTGGCCGGCGCCTGCGACAATGGCCAGGTGACCGCAGAGCCGGGTTTCCAGGTTCACCTGGATGTCTTCGAGGGGCCGTTCGACCTGCTCCTCGGTCTCATCGCCAAGCACAAGCTGGACATCACCGAGGTTTCCCTCTCCAAGGTCACCGACGAGTTCATCGCCTACATCCGCTCCCGGGGTCCCGCCTGGGACCTCGACCAGACCAGCCACTTCCTGCTGGTGGCGGCTACCCTGCTGGACCTGAAGGCGGCCCGGCTGCTGCCGTCCGGCGAGGTGGAGGACGAGGAGGACCTGGCGCTGCTGGAGGCCAGGGACCTGCTGTTCGCGCGGTTGCTGCAGTACAAGGCGTACAAGGAGGTGGCGAAGGTCTTCGCCGGGCGGATGGCGGAGGAAGCGCTGCGCTTCCCTCGTACCGTGTCGTTGGAGCCCCAGTTCGCCAACCTCCTGCCCGAGCTCATCCTGGGCATCGGGCCGGAGCAGCTCGCCAAGATCGCCGCCCGCGCCTTCACCCCCAAGCTCCCGCCTACCGTCAGCGTGGGGCACATCTATCAGCCGCTGGCCAGCGTCAAGGAGCAGGCGGCCATCCTGGTCGCACATCTGCGCCGGATGCGCCGGGCCACCTTCCGCGCGCTGGTCGCCGACTGCGAGGGGACCTTCGAGGTCATCGCCCGGTTCCTGGCCGTGCTGGAGTTGTTCCGGGAGTCGGCGGTGACGTTCGAGCAGATCGAACCGCTGGGGGATCTGCACGTGACCTGGACGGGGTCGGACGACGGGGACGTCGCGGTGGGCGACGATTACGAGGAATCAGCGGAGAAACCACCCAATGACTGACAATCCACTGCCCACACCTCGCAAGTCCCCGGATTCGGAGCCGCCGCTGCCCTCCTGGATGACCCTCCCGGGCTCCCTCGCCCAGCCCTCGGCACCGGCCATGGAGGACGAGGAGGGCCAGGCGCCGGACCCCTCCGGCGCCGAGCCATCGGATTCGGTCCCGGAGCCGCCGCCGCTGGACGCTCAGGACCCGGCCGCGTCGCCGGAGGAGACCGGGGCGTCGGACGCGCACCCACCCACCGCCGGAGAACCGGACACGCAGCCACCCGTCGCTGACGACCTGGACGCGCAGCCAACTGCCGCTGAGGACCTGGACACGCAGCCACCGGCTGGTGAGGATCTGGACGCGCATCCGGGCGAAAGGGGTCTGGACGAGGAGGAGCCGGACGCCGCCCAGGAGACAGGCGAGACCACCGCTGCAGGTGCTTCCGGTGTCGAGCCGGAGATAGGTGGTTTCGGTGCGGTGGCGCCTGGGCCGACGCTTCGGGCGGCGCTGGAGGCTATCCTGCTTGTCGTCGATGAGCCGGTTGCCGAAGTGACCCTGGCTCAGGTGCTGGAGCGGCCCACCCATGAGGTCGCTGCGGCCCTGCGCGGGCTGGCGGAGGAATACACGGCCGGTGGGCGCGGTTTTGACTTGCGAGAAGTTGCGGGGGGCTGGCGGTTTTACACCCGTGCCGACTGCGCGCAACTGGTCGAGCGGTTCGTCCGTGACGGACAGCAGACGCGGCTGACTCAGGCCGCGCTCGAAACACTCGCGGTGGTGGCATACCGGCAACCGGTGAGCCGCGCCCGCGTCGCCGCCGTGCGCGGTGTCAACAGCGACGGCGTCATGCGTACGCTCGTCGCCAGGGGGCTGGTCGAAGAGGCCGGCACCGACCCGGAGAGCCAGGCAGTGCTCTACCGGACAAGCTCATACTTCCTTGAACGTCTGGGACTGCGGGATCTCAGCGAGCTTCCTGAGCTCGCTCCCTTCCTCCCCGACGACGTGGAAAATCTCGAGGAGACAACAAAGTGATCAACAGGCGTAGCACCCCGTCCGGTGATGGACGCGGTCGTGGACGTACCGGCGGCTCCGGCCGTGGTGGGCGTCCCGCCTTCCGTTCCGACGACGACTCTAGAGGCGGCCGGTCCGACCGCGGGGACTCCCGTGGTGGCGGCGGTCGCGAGGACTTCCGCGGAGGCGCGGGCCGTGAGGGCTCCCGCGGTGGGGCCCCACGCGACTCCCTCCGCGCCGACCGGAGCGGATCCCGCGCCCGGTACGGCAGGCCCGGCGGACGCGACGGCGACGACGCGGGCCGTTTCTCACGCGGTGGGCGTGAGCAGCAGGATCGATACGGTCGCGGCGACCGCGACCAGCGCTCCGGCGGTGGCGACCGCGACCAGCGCTACGGACGCGACGAGCGCTACGGGCGCGGCGACCGCGACGAGCGCCCTGGGCGTGGGCAGAGCGACGAGCGCCGTGGTGACCGGGACGAGCGCTATGGGCGCGGTGGGCGCGAGGAGCGCTACGGCCGTGGTCCCCAGGAGAGCTACGGTCGTGGCGGCGGTGAGGCGCGCTACGGGCGTGAGCAGCGTTACGGGAGCGGCCCGCGTGAGGAGCGCGACGGGCGCTCCGAGCGGCCCCGTGACGACCGGGGCGGTTACCGGGGTGGCGACCGCGGTGGTTACAGCGGTGGCGACCGCGGCGGCGACCGGGGTGGCTACCGGGGCGGTGACCGCGGTGGTTACAGCGGTGGCGACCGGGGTGGCTACGGCGGGGGTGATCGCGGTGGCTACGGCGGCGGTGACCGGGGTGGTTACGGCGGTGGCGACCGTGGTGGCTACGGCGGCGGTGAACGGCGGTCTGAGCGGCCGGCGGGGTTCCGGGCCGATCGGGGTGGGCGCCGGGAGGATGTGAGCTCCGGGAACGGGGCGTCCTCGACGCGTTCCCGTTACGGCAGGCGGGACGGCGACGGCGACGCCCGTACCGAGCGGAGCGGCGGCCGTACCGAGCGGGCCGGCGGCAGGACCGAGCGGAGCGGTGGCGGCAGGGCCGAGCGGGGCGGGGGTGCGCGGGCGCCTCGGCGGGATGACGTGCAGACCCTGGGCAGCGGGCGGCGGCAGAGTTACGGCAGCCCCCAGCACGACCGGGTGAAGGCCGCTCGCCAGCCCCTGCGCGACCGCGACTTCTACCCCGAGGGCTACACCGACGAGCGCGACACCACCGAGGTGCCGGACGGGGTACGCCTGCAGAAGGTGCTCGCCCAGGCCGGGGTGGCCAGCCGGCGGGCGTGCGAGGAGATGATCGGCGAAGGCCGGGTGACCGTGAACGGCCAGGTCGTACGCCGGTTCGGGGCCAAGGTGGACCCCGCCACCCAGATCATCCATGTGGACGGCATGCGCATCCCCACCGCTCCCGACCTCGTCTACTACGCGCTCAACAAGCCCATCGGGGTCGTGTCCACCATGAGCGACCCGCACGGGCGGCCGTGCCTGGCCGACTACGTCGAGGAGCTGGCGCCGCGGCTGTTCCACGTCGGCCGGCTGGACACCGAGACCGAGGGGCTGCTGCTGCTCACCAACGACGGCGAGCTGGCCAACAGGCTCACGCACCCCAGCTACGGGGTGCAGAAGAAATACTGGGCCAAGGTGCCCGGGCCGATCCCGCGTGACCTCGGCCGCAGGCTCCGGCAGGGCATCGAGCTGGAGGACGGCCTCGTCCGGGCCGACGCCTTCTCCATCGTGCAGGAGCACGGCCAGCAGGCGCTGGTCGAGGTGGTGCTGCACGAGGGCCGCAAGCACGTGGTCAGGCGCATGCTGGAGGAGTCCGGACACCGCGTCATCGACCTGGCCAGGATCGAGTTCGGGCCGGTGAAGCTGGGCCGTACCAAGCCCGGCACGATCAGGGCGCTGACCCTGAAGGAGGTCGGCGAGTTGTACGCGGCCGTAAAGCTGTAATCTGGCCGGACGTAGGAGCCCGTGCGAACCTCCGCACGGGCTTCTCCACTAGTGAGAAGGGACAAACCACATGGTGCGGGCCATTCGTGGGGCGATCCAGGTGGACGCCAACGAACGTGACGCCATCATCGAGGCGACCACGGAGCTGGTCATGGCACTCATGGAGCGTAACAAGCTGACCACGGATGATGTGATCAGCGTGCTGTTCACCGCGTCGCCTGATCTGACGGCCGAGTTCCCCGCGCTGGCGGCGCGGAAGCTGGGTTTCCACGATGTGCCGCTGATCTGCTGCACCGAGATCGACGTGCCGGGCGCGCTGCCCCGCGTCGTACGGCTCATGGCCCACGTGGAGACCGACAAGCCGAGGGCCGAGATCCATCATGTCTACCTGCGCGGTGCCGTGGCGTTGCGACAGGACATTGCGCAATAAGCGTCCGGCATGAACGTCAAGTGATACTCGTAACCATGAAATTGCTCCTTATAGCCCGATAAATCAGGACATCGTGATGGAACTTCGTACCGTGCTGGTCGTCGGCACTGGTCTCATCGGCACCTCCGCGGCGTTGGCGCTGCGCAAGCGCGGCGTGCGCGTGCTGCTCGCCGACCGCGACCAGGGCGTGGTCCGGCTGGCACGGGAGCTCGGCGCGGGCGAGGAGTGGCAGTCCGGCGGCTCCGCCGACGGCGCGCCCCTCGCGGAGTCGGATCGCGCCGACCTGGCGATCATCGCGGTCCCCCCGGCCCACGTGGCGACCGAGCTGCTCGAACTGCAGCGCATCGGCGCCGCCCGCTGCTACACCGATGTGGCCAGCGTGAAGGCCGAGCCCATCCACCGGGCCGCGCAGCTCGGCTGCGACCTGTCCTCCTACGTCGCCTCCCACCCGCTCGCCGGCCGCGAGAAGTCCGGCCCGGGGGCCGCCAGGGCCGACCTGTTCCTCGGCCGGCCGTGGGCGCTGTGCCCCACGGAGGAGGCCGACCCCGAGGCCAAGGCGGCCGTGCTGCGGCTGATCGAGCTGTGCGGGGCCAACCCGGTCGAAGTCAGCGCCGTCGACCACGACCGCGCGGTGGCCGTCGTCTCCCACGCGCCCCACGTCGCCGCCTCCGCCGTGGCCGCGCGCCTGGCCGACGCCACCGACGTGGCGCTGGGCCTGGCCGGGCAGGGCGTACGCGACGTGACCCGGATCGCGGGCAGCGACCCCGGGCTCTGGCTCGGCATCCTGTCGGGCAACGCCTCCCCGGTCGCCGAGGTGCTGGAGGCGGTGGCCCACGACCTGGCCGACGCCGCGTCCGCGCTGCGCGCCCTGGCCGAGGGCGACGGCACCGCCACCAACGAGCTGACCCAGCTCCTCAAGCGCGGCGTCGCGGGCCACGACCGCATCCCCGGCAAGCACGGCGGCCCCGCCTCCGAGTACGCCACCGTCCAGGTCGTCATCGGCGACCGCCCGGGCCAGCTCGCCCGGCTGTTCCAGGTGTGCGACGAGGTCGGCGTCAACGTCGAGGACGTGCGCCTGGAGCACGCCCCCGGCCTGCCCCTGGGCATCGCCGAGCTGTCGGTGGAGCCCGACGCGGGCATCGAGCTCACCCACGCCCTGCGCGAACGGGGCTGGCAGGTTCCCTAGCGGGCCGATGTCACAACCGAACCTCCTCGATCCGTCTTCACGGCGGATCGAGGAGGTAAGGAAATGACCGACATTCTGGTTCTGGGTGCGGGCTACACCGGCACCGCCGCGGCCATCAGGGCCGCCGTCAGGACACGGCGGCTGGGCGGCCGGGTGACACTGGTCAACGCCTCGCCGAGGTTCACCGAGCGGCTGCGGCTGCACCAGACGGCGGCGGGCGCCCGGCTCGCCGACCACGCCCTGGAGGACGTGGTCGCGGGCACCGGCATCGAGTTCGTGCTCGGCCGGGTGGCCGCGCTCGACGCCGGCCGCCACGAGGTACGGCTGGAGGACGGCCGCGTCCTCGGCTACGACAAGCTCGTCTACGCCCTCGGCACCGTCACCGACGACTCGGTGCCCGGGGTCGCCGAGCACGCCCACACCTTCGACGACCACCAGCGGGCCGTACGCCTGGCGGAGCGCCTCGACGCCCTCCGCACGGGCACGGTCGTGGTGGCCGGCGGCGGGCTGACCGGCATAGAGGCGGCGACCGAACTGGCCGAGGCCCACCCCCACCTGCACGTCGTCCTGCTGTCCAGGGGACGGCCCGGCGCGATGATGGGCGAGCGCGCCCGCGCCTACCTGGAGGCGGCGATGGAGCGGCTCGGCATCGAGGTGCGTGCCGGCGTCGAGGTCACCAAGGTGCTGCCGGACGCGGTCGAGCTGGCCGGCGGCGAGCTGGTCCACTCCGACGCGACGCTCTGGACCACCGGCACGAAGGGCCTGCCCGTGGCCGCCGGGTCCGGCCTGACGCTCGACGCCCGCGGCCGGATCGTGGTCGACTCGGCACTGCGTTCGGTGTCACACCCCGACGTCTACGCCGTCGGCGACGCCGCCGCGGTCAGCCAGCGGTTCGGCGTGCTGCACGGCACCTGCCAGGGCGGCATCCCGACCGGCCTGCACGCGGCCGACTCGCTGACCGCCACGCTGCGCGGCAGGACCCCGAAGCCGTTCAGGTTCGGGTACGTGCATCAGCCGCTCAGCCTCGGCCGCAAGGACGCGGTCATCCAGTTCACCCGGCCCGACGACAGCCCGCGCCGGGCGTTCCTGAAGGGCCGGGCGGCCATCCTCTACAAGGAGACGGTGTCCAGCAGCCCGCTGACGACGTACAAGCTGCTCAAGCGGGGCCTGGTGCCCGTCGCCCTGTTCTCGCTGACCGCCGGGCCGGGGGCTTGAGCGAACACCTCTTGACGAGTGGGTGGTGGAGGCGTAGAAAGGTTGGTAACAACGTTACCGAGAAGAAACGGTGTTACCACCATGGCGGTCAGCGCGTACCAGCAGGCTCAGAGGGAAGGGCAGAGCGTCGTCAGGGCGGCCATCCTGGACGTGGCCACGCGCCTGCTCGTCACCGAGGGCCCGGCGGCGCTGACCGTGCGGCGGATCTCCGGCGAGGTCGGCTGCTCGACGAAGGTCATCTACACGCTCTTCGGCGGTAAGGACGGGCTCAGCGAGGAGCTGTGGCGGGAGGGGTTCGCGAGGTTCGAGCGGCGGCTGCTCAGCGTGCCGGCCGGCGACGACCCGCTCGCCCGCCTGATCGCGGGGGCGGAGGCCTACCGGGACTACGCGCGCTCCGAGTCCGGCTACTACCGGGTCATGTTCCAGGGGGCGATGCCGGGCTTCGAGCCTGGGCCGGAGGCGGTCCGGGCGGCCAAGCGGTCGTTCGAGCTCCTGATCGGCTGGGTGGCCGACTGCCTGGAGGCGGGAGTGCTGCACAACGGCACCGCCGAGGAGATCGCGGACGTGCTGTGGATGGCCGTGCACGGCGCCGTAAGTCTGGAAATTTCGGGCTATTTCGAGGGTGAGGAGGCTGAGCGGCGTTATCGGCTGCTCGCCTCCTCGGTCCTCACGCCCTTCCTCAGAGAGGAGACACGAGCATGACCACCACCCCCTTCCGCGGCGGGTTCGCCCCGGTCACCGAGGAGATCACCGCCTTCGACCTGGAGGTCACCGGCCGCATCCCGGTCGAGCTCGACGGCCGCTACCTGCGCAACGGCCCCAACCCGCTCAGCCTCGACGACCCGGGAGCCGGGCACCTGTTCCTGGGCGACGGGATGGTGCACGGGGTGCGGCTGCGTGACGGCCGCGCCGAGTGGTACCGCAACCGCTGGGTGCGCAGTGCCGCCCTCGCCGAACGGCTCGGCGAGGAGCCCCGGCCGGGGCCGGTGCACGCGGGCATGGACTTCGCGGCCAACACGCACGTGATCGGGCTGGGCGGGCGCACGTTCGCGACCGTGGAGGCGGGACCGCTGCCGTACGAGCTGGGATACGAGCTCGACACCATCGGCCCCTGCGACTTCGGCGGCGGGCTGCCCGGCGGGTTCGCCGCCCACACCCACCTCGACCCGGTCACCGGCGACCTGCACGCGGTCGCCTACCACTTCGGCTGGGACCACCACCAGCACATCGTCCTCGACGGCAAGGGCACGGTCACGCAGGTCAGGAACATCCCCGTGGCCGGCAAGCCGATGCTGCACGACTTCGCGCTCACCGAGCGGTATGTGGTGATCTACGACCTGCCGGTCACGTTCAGCATGGCCCACGCCGAGCAGGGGCGGCCGCTGCCGTACGCGTGGGACGACGCGCACGGGGCCAGGATCGGGCTCCTCTCGCGCGAGAGCGGCGAACTGCGGTGGGTCGAGGTGGAGCCGTGCTGGGTGTTCCACACGCTCAACGCCTACGACGAGGGCCACGAGGTGGTCGTGGACGTGGTCAGCTACCCGAAGCGGTTCGTGGACGCGCGGCTGACGGAGGGCGGGACGCCCACGCTCGACCGGTGGCGCATCGATCTGGTCACCGGCAAGGTGCGGCGGACCCGGCTGGACGACCGGGCGCAGGAGTTCCCGCGCATGGACGAGCGCCGCACCGGCAGGCCGTACCGCTACGGCTACACCTCGGCGGCCTCGGACCTGTACGACGTCGTCCACCCGTACACGGCCGACCTGACGGACCTGCCCGACACGGCGTTCGACAACACGCTCATCAAGCACGACCTGCGGCGCGGCAGCCAGGAGGCGCGGCAGTTCGGGCGGGGCGCCTACGTGGGGGAGCCGGTGTTCGTGCCCTCCGGCGCGGAGGAGGACGACGGATACGTGCTCTGCTACGTCAACAATCCGGCCAGGGGAGCGGGCGACCTGGTCATCCTGTCGGCACAGGACTTCACCGGCGAACCTGTCGCCACCGTGCACCTTCCCGCCAGGGTGCCGCTCGGCTTCCACGGAAGCTGGATCGCCGACTGATCCGGAGGCGGTAGCCTCTTCGGGTTGGAGAAACTTGCAGAGGGAGAGGCCGTGAGCGGTCTGGTCATCGCCATGGACGGTCCTTCGGGATCGGGCAAGTCGAGCGTTTCACGCGGGGTCGCCCGCGCGCTGGGTCTGCGTTACCTCGACACAGGCGCGATGTACCGCGCGATGACCTGGTGGATGCTCCGCGAGGGCGTCGATCTGACCGATCCAGCGGCCGTCGCCGCGCGCTGCGGCGAGCCGGAGCTCGTCGCGGGCACCGACCCCGACGGCCCCACGATCCACGTCGACGGCATCGACGTGGCGGGGCCGATCAGGGAGGCCGACGTCACGGGCGCGGTCTCCGCCGTCGCCGCCGTCCCCGAGGTGCGGGCCCGCCTGGTCGCCCGGCAGCGGGAGATCATCGGCGCGGGCGGCATCGTGGTCGAGGGCCGGGACATCGGTTCGGTGGTCTGCCCCGACGCCCCTGTCAAGATCTACCTTACGGCCAGCGCCGAGGCCCGTGCCCGGCGGCGCAGCGCGGAGCTGACCGGATCCAGCGTCGACGACCAGCAGGCCGCCATGGCCCGGCGCGACGCCCTGGATTCCACGCGCAAGGCCGACCCACTCTTGATGGCGGATGGCGCCATCGAGCTCGACACCACCGCCTTGAGCCTCGAAGAGGTCATCGGCGAGGTGCTGAGTCTGGTCGCGAAGCGGAGGAGCTCGGGAGGGGCGAGTGGAGCCCACGAGTTCCGAAGCGACCGCGACCACATACCCGAGCGCACCTGAGGGTGCGGGACTCACGAAGGATGAAACAACGTGTCAACGGGGGATTGGATCGAGGCAGGCCTCGACGAGCTTGAGCTCACCGAGCACGGCGACAGCACGCCGCTGCCGGTCGTGGCCATCGTGGGCCGGCCCAATGTCGGCAAGTCCACGCTGGTCAACCGCATCATCGGCCGCCGCGAGGCGGTCGTCGAGGACGTGCCGGGCGTCACCCGTGACCGCGTCACCTACGACGCCAACTGGCGTGGGCGCCGCTTCACCGTGGTCGACACCGGCGGCTGGGACCCCGACGCCACGGGGATGAATCTGCGCATCGCCGAGCAGGCCCAGGTCGCCGTGGAGCTGGCCGACGTGATCGTGTTCGTCGTGGACGCCACCGTGGGCGCGACCGACGCCGACGAGATCGTGGGCTCGGTGCTGCGGCAGTCCGGCAAGCCGGTCATCCTGGCCGCCAACAAGGTCGACAACCAGCAGCTGGAGCTGGAGGCCGCCGGCTTGTGGTCGCTGGGGCTCGGCGAGCCGTACCCTGTCTCGGCCCTGCACGGCCGCTCCAGCGGAGACCTGCTCGACGTGATCCTCGACGGGCTGCCCGAGACGCCCGAGGTGACGTTCGAGGCCGAGCGCGGGCCCGCCCGGGTGGCGCTGCTCGGCAAGCCCAACGTGGGCAAGTCCTCGCTGCTCAACAAGCTGGCGGGGGAGGAGCGGGTGCTGGTCGACCCGATGGCGGGCACCACCCGCGACCCGGTGGACGAGCTGGTCGAGCTGGGCGGGCGCACCTGGCGTTTCGTCGACACGGCCGGCATCCGGCGGCGTGACCGGGAGCTGCAGGGGGCCGACTTCTACGCCGCCATGCGCACCCGGGCGGCGCTGGAGCGCACCGAGGTGGCCATCGTGCTGATCGACGCCAGCGAGCCCCTCACCGAGCAGGACCTGCGCATCATCGGGCTGGTCATCGAGTCCGGGCGGGCGATGGTGGTGGCGTTCAACAAGTGGGACCTGGTCGACGAGGACCGGCGCTACTACCTGGAGAAGGAGATCGACCGGCAGCTCGTCCGCACTCCGTGGGCGTTGCGGGTCAACATCTCCGCCAAGACGGGGCGGCACCTGGACCGGCTGGTGCCCGCGCTGGAGAAGGCGCTCGACTCGTGGTCCACCCGGGTGCCGACGGCCCGGCTCAACGCGTTCCTCACCGAGCTGGTGCAGCAGACGCCGCCGCCGGTGCGCGGGGGCAAGCAGCCCAAGATCCTGTTCGCCACCCAGGCCTCCGTCGAGCCGCCCAAGTTCGTGCTGTTCACCTCCGGGTGGCTGGAGGAGACCTACCGGCGCTTCATCGAGCGGCGCATCCGGGAGGAGTTCGGCTTCGCGGGGTCGCCGATCGACGTCACGATGAAGATCAGGGAGAAGCGTCCCAAGAAGGACAAGTAATCGTTTTGCCGTGTGGCCGGGCCCGATCGTAGGATTGATCGCAAACGTTGACGGAGACGAGTAGCCGGCGTTCCCGTTCGGGCCCAGAGAGCCGCCCACAGCTGCGAAGGCGGCCCCGAGCTGGCCGGCGAAGACACTCCCGAGTGCGGGGAGGAAATGCCCCGCCGGCTTGACCCCCGTCATCGGGTCGTCGAGGCCGCCTCTCCGGGGCGGCGAAAGTGCGGTGGCACCGGGAGCTCCCTTCTCCCCCGCACTCCCAAGGGGTCATGCAATTCCTCGTGAGGAGCTGTAATGATCTCTCGTGTCATGTCGGCGGAGCTCGCTGAGCACGCCGGCCAACGAGTGACGATCGCCGGTTGGGTCCATCGCCGCCGGCAACTGAAATCCGTGTCCTTCCTCGTCGTCAGGGACCGTACCGGGCTCGCCCAGGTGGTGGGCGCGGGCGACCTGCCCGGCGAGGAGAGCGTCGTCGAGGTCACCGGGACCCTGGCCGCGAACCCGCAGGCGCCCGGCGGGTTCGAGCTGGTCGAACCGGAGGTCGAGGTGCTGGCGCGGGCCTGCGTGGCGCCGCCGTTCGACCTCTACCGGCCCGTCGTCGGCGCGGCGCTGCCCACGATCCTCGACCACGCGCCGGTCGCGCTGCGGCATCCGCGGCTGCGGGCGCCGCTGGAGATCTCGGCCGCGAGCGTGGCCGGGTTCCGGGCGACGCTCGACGGGCTGGGGTTCACGGAGGTGCACACCCCGAAGATCGTCGCCTCGGCCACCGAGTCGGGCGCGAACGTCTTCGGCATCGACTACTTCGGCCGCCCCGCCTATCTCGCGCAGTCGCCGCAGTTCTACAAGCAGGCGCTGGTCGGGGTGTTCGAGCGCGTCTACGAGGTGGGGCCGGTCTTCCGCGCCGAGCCGCACGACACCGTACGGCACCTGGCCCAGTACACCAGCCTCGACGCCGAGCTGGGCTTCGTCCGCGACCACCGGGACGTGATGGCGGTGCTGCGGGACGCGGTGGCCGGGATGCTGGAGTCCGTACGCCACCGCGCCGGGGCCGCCCTCGACCTGCTCGGCGTCACGCTGCCCGAGGTGCCCGCCGAGATCCCGGCCGTGCACTTCACCGAGGCCCAGCGGCTGACCGGCTCCGCGGAGCCCGACCTGTCGCCCGCGCAGGAGCGGTGGCTGTCGGAGTGGGCGCTGCGGGAGCACGGCTCGGAGTTCCTGTACGTCACCGGCTACCCGATGGCCAAACGGCCCTTCTACACCCATCCCGACCCTGCCCGGCCGGGCTACACCAACGGCTTCGACCTGCTGTTCAGAGGGCTGGAGCTGGTGACGGGCGGGCAACGGCTGCACCGGTACGCGGACTACGTGGAGGCGCTGGCCGCCCGGGGTGAGGGGACGGAGGCGTACGAGGGGTATCTGCAGGCCTTCCGGTACGGGATGCCACCGCACGGAGGGTTCGCCCTCGGGCTGGAACGGTGGACGGCGCGGCTGACCGGCGCCGCCAACATCCGCCAGACCACGGCCTTCCCCCGCGACCTGCACCGCCTCTCGCCGTAGTCAGCGGGACTCGACCTGCTGGGCGCGGCGTGGCATGAGCAGTGCCACGGCCGCGCCCACCAGGCAGATGACAGCCGTGACCAGGAACATCTCCGTGTACTCCGTGTGCAGTGCCGCCTGCACCTTCGCGAGATAGTCGGCCAGCCGCCGCTGGTACGTCTCCGCGTCCACGCCGAACGGCAGCGGCGTGTCCAGGTCCGCGGTCAGCGACTGGAACCGGTAGAAACCCCACGCCGACACGGCCGCGATGCCGATCAGCATGCCCATCATCCTGGCCACCACGACGGC
This sequence comes from Nonomuraea jiangxiensis, assembly GCF_900099965.1. Taxonomy (GTDB): domain Bacteria; phylum Actinomycetota; class Actinomycetes; order Streptosporangiales; family Streptosporangiaceae; genus Nonomuraea; species Nonomuraea jiangxiensis. The sequence goes on from NZ_FNDJ01000004.1 coordinate 340,674, forward strand.
CGCCGAGGCGACCCCGTGCTGGGCCGCCGGGCTCACCCGCAGCACCGCCGCCGAGACCGGGGCGATGACCAGGCCCAGCCCCAGCCCCGCCACGACCAGGGCGAGATCCACCGCGAGGCCGGCGTTGGCCAGGTCGAGCGGCCAGCGGCTCATCAGCCAGTAGCCGGCCGTCGCCACCACCATGCCCGCCACGGCCACCGCGCGGTCGCCCAGCCTGCGTGCCAGCAGGCCGCCGAGCAGGGCGGCGACCGTCAGCGCGGCCAGGAACCTGGCCAGCACCAGCGCCGCCGCAAGCTCGTCCTTGCCGAGCAGGGTCTGCCCGGTGAGCTGGACGAACACCATCGTCACCAGGAGCGCCGACCCGGCCAGGAAGCTCACGGCCAGGGTGGCCAGCAGCGGGCCCTTGCGGGTGCCCGAGAGGTCCAGGAGGCGGACGGGGGAGCGGATCTCCCACCAGACGAAGAGCCCTGCCGCCACCGCGCCGGCGGCGATCACGGGCAGGCCCCAGGGCGGTAGGACGGCCTTGGCGGGGTCGGGGTTGTAGAGGCCGACGACGAGAAGCCCGAGCGCCAGCGCCAGCAACACCCCACCGACCCCATCCACCCGCCTCCCACCACCCACCCCCGGACCCGCGCCCGCCCGATCCGCGCCCGCCCGATCCGCGCCCGGCCTGTCCGCGTCCGCCTGGGCCGCGCCCGGCCTGTCCGCGTCCGCCTGGGCCGCGCCTGGCCTGTCCGCGTGTGTCTGGGCCGCGTCTGTCTGCCCCGCATCTGCTCGTCCGATGGGGCTCGTCGCCTGGCTCAGGTCCGTGTGCCCGGGTGCGCCCACCGGCCGTGCCGCGGTGGCGTCCGGTGGGCCTGCGGCTGGGGGCGCGCCGGCGGTGTCCGGGGAGGTCGTGTTGTCGGCTCGGGAATGCCTGGTGCGGCCAGGGACCGTGAGTTGCACCGCCACGGCCGCCAGGGCCGCCAGCGGGACGTTGATCCAGAAGATGGCGTGCCAGCCGCCCAGCTCCACCCCCGCCACCACGACCGCGGGGACCTGCGCCAGCAGCCCGCCGTACAGGGGCCCCAGCGCGCTTCCCAGCTCCTGAGCCGCCCCCACCGCCCCCAGGGCGACCGACCGCTCCCGTTCGTGCCACAGGTCGCCGATGAGCGCCATCGTGATCGGCAGCAGCGCCCCACCGGCCACCCCCTGCACGGTACGCCCGGCCACCACCATCACCTCACCGGCCGCCAGCGCCGTGAGCACCGAACCCAGGGCGAACGCCGCCAGGCAGGCGTGGATCAGCGGCCGCCGCCCATAGCGGTCGGAGAGCTGGCCGAGCAGCGGCATCGCGGCCACGTACCCGAGCAGGAACCCGGTGACGATCGGGGTGGCCCGCTCCAGGTGGTTGAGCGGGATGTCCACGTCCTCGGCGATGCCGACCAGGACCGTCACCACCACGTACGCGTCCAGCGCGGCCAGCAGCACCACCGCGCCCCCGGCGCCGAGCGCGACCCGGCGGGCGCGCCTCATCCGGCGGGCGGCGTGATCGTCACCGGCGCGTCATAGTCGCTGAACGACACCGTCACCGTGCCGTTCTGCAGCGGCAGGCTGGCCTTGGTGAGCCTGCTGGTGGCCTGTTCGATCCAGATCTTGGCGTTGACGCTCGTCGTGACCCCCGGGATGATCTGGCCCACGACCTGCCCGGGGAACGTGGTGGCCACCCGATATGAGCCACTTTCCACGGCCTCGACCTTCGGCTCCGTGGCCGAGGTCAGCAACTGGGAGATCCCCTTGGTCGGCTCCAGGATCACCGAAGGGTCGTAGAACTGCGCGAGCTGGGCCCGCGTCATCTGCTGGAACCCGCCCGTCACACCCTTGAAGTGCACGGTCTCCCCGACGACGGCGAAGCTGATCTCCTGCGACGTGCCCAGGATGTCGATGGTGATCGTGCCGTCGGCGTCCCCGGCGGCGGTGAGCCTGCCGTCGGCCTTCTTGACCGGCACCTGCGGCTTGCCCTCGGTCGAGATCGAGAAGCTCGCCGACTTGACGGCCCGCATGGCCGCCGCGGCCTTGGTCATCAGGTCAGGCCCGGCGGGCAACTCGCCCCCGGCGCCCGACGAGCACGCCGACACCAGCGCGAGCACGGCCACGATCAGTAGCTTTCTGAGCATGAGCGGATCGTAGCGAGCGCCCGGGAACGTCCGCGCGCCGTCATCCATATCGGTTGGATGTCAGCGCAGCTTCTTCAGGTGCTCCACGATCGGCTGGTATGCCGCCTCGATCGCGTCGAGCTGGTCATCGGTGAGCCGGTCGACGAAGTGCTCCCGCACGCTCGCCACGTGGAACGGCGCCGCCCGCTGGATCGTCTCCCAGCCCTCGTCGGTCAGCACCGCGAACGTGCCGCGCCGGTCGTCCCGGCAGTCCTCCCTGGTGACCAGCCCCTTGGCCTCCATGCGGGAGATCTGGTGAGACAACCGGCTGCGCGACTGGATGGTCGCGTCCGCCAGGTCGCTCATGCGCATGCGGCGCTCCGGGCTCTCCGACAGGTTGACGAGGATCTCGTAGTCGTTCAACGAGAGTGAGTGCTCCTGCAACTCGCGGTCGAGCCGGTGCATGAGGAGCTTGTGCAGCGCTAGATGCGTACGCCAGGCACGCTGTTCGGCGCTGGATAGCCAGCGAGGCGCGCTCATGATCCCTAATCTAGCGCACGTACGCGCGGGCAGCGTGCCCCGGTGGCGACCCGCCGCAGGTCCACCCCCATAGGGTGGGCAGCATGGCGGAGAAGTCGGGGGAGAGCCTGGGCACCGTGCTCGTGGCGGGCGCGGCGAACCTGGCCATCGCGCTGGCCAAGCTCGCCGCGGGCCTCATCAGCGGCTCTGCGGCCATGCTGTCCGAGGCCGCGCACTCTGCCGCCGACACCGTGACCGAGCTGCTGCTGCTCGTGTCGGTACGCCGTGCGGGCCGGCCCGCCGACCGGCGGCACCCGTTCGGGCACGGCAAGGCCGGGTTCTTCTGGGCCATGATGGCGGCCGTCGCGACGCTGGTCGGCGGGGCCGGGTTCGCCATCACGCACGGGGTGCACGAGATCGGCCACGGTGAGAGGTTGTCGAACCTCACCCCGGCCTACATCGTGCTGGCGGTCTCGTTCGTGCTGGAGGCTATCTCTTTCCGCAAGGCGTACACCCAGCTCCAGGGCCAGGCCATGAGACGCCGCCTGTCTCCGGTGCAACTCGTGCGCGTCACCTCGGACACGGCGTTGAAGGCCGTACTGTTCGAGGACGCGGCAGCCCTGCTGGGCCTGGTCATCGCGGCCTGCGGGCTGGCGGGCTCACAGCTCAGCGGTTCGGCCCTGTGGGACGGCGCCGCGTCGGTGGTCATCGGCCTGCTCCTGCTGGGCGTCGCGATCACCCTGATCCGGTCGAATCTGTCGCTGCTCATCGGCCAGGCCGCGCCGCAGCACGTCGAGACCGCCATCCGCGCGGTGCTGGCGGCCCAGCCGGAGGTGGAGGAGGTGGTGGAGCTGCTCACCATGATGATCGGCCCGGGCCAGATCCTGGTCGGCGCCAAGATCGACTTCAGGGACGAGGCGAGCGCCGCCGGGGTCGAGCGGGCCTGTGACGAGGTGGATCGCCGGCTACGCGCGCACATCCCCGGCATCGCCCAGGTCTTCCTCGACCCCACCCCGACCGGCCACCGCCGCACCTGAGCCGCCGCAGGGCCAGGAACTCGGCGCTCAGGCCGGTGCGAGCTTCGGGATCAGGAGAATGCCATGACGATGGCGACGCCGACGACGTGCATCAGCACCACCGCGACGATCAAGGAGATGAACACGAACTTGGCAGGGCCGTGCTCGAAGGTCTTGCCGTCTTCGAGGGGCCTGCGCTGAGCTATCCGGTCGGCGATCCGTTCCTCGACGGACTTGCGGTAGAACATGGGGCAACTTTATCCGGGGATGGGCGCCCTCCTGGCGGGGGTGTCCGTGATGACGGCCACCCGGAGGTCGGGGCCCACGCTCCACTCCAGCAGGTGACGGCCGGTCAGGTCGTCGCCCCCGGTGCTGAGTTTGCCGAGCTCCAGCTCGCCGCGCTTGATCAGCGCCTCCTTGCGCGTCCAGTGCCTGATCAGCTCGTCGTTGCCGGTGACCAGCGCGCGCTCGCGCGGCGTGAGCACCCGGTCGGCCAGCAGCGCGTCGAGCGGGCCGGGCCGTACGTGCTCGACGTCCACGCCGACCTTGCCGGGACCGGCCGCCGCGCACACGTAGCCGCGCGTGTGGCTCAAGCTGACGCCCAGCCTGGGCGCCTCCTCGATGTACGGCCTGCCGTGCCCGGGGCCGTGCACGTCGCAGTGCTGCAGCAGCGTCAGCTCCTCCGGCTCGCTGTCGAGCACGGCGGCGGCGCAGACGCGCACCAGCAGGTGGGCGGCGACGAAACTCTCGCGGTCCACCGGGAACCTGAACCGCGCGGCCCGCTCCCGCTCCACCTCGGTGAGCCACTTCTCGGGGGCGCGTACCTCCTCGGGGAGGCCGCCCATCGCCAGGGGGACGATCGTCTCAGTCCTTCTTCTCTTCGTCGCCGTCGAGGTTGTACTGATCCTCCGCGGCCGCGCCGAGCACGGTCACGTCGTGGACCTTCCAGACACCCTGCTCCTTCACCATACTGACCTTCAAGTGCGAGTCCTTCACCGAGCGAATCGCTTCCGAAGTGTTCACCTGCTGGTCGACCACGACGATGGCGCGCGCCGTGGCCTCGCCCACCTCGGCGAGGTAGACCTCGCGCACCGTGGCCCGCGCGGTCGCCCTCAGTTTAACGATCACCTGCGCCATCGCGCCGCCGAACGCCTCGTCGTAGGTGCTCAGGAAGTCGCCCGTGGCCTGGGCGGCCAGGGTGGAGCGGGTGGTCTGCAGGTCACGGTAGTCGTAGCTGAGCAGGGCCGTGCTGAACGCGCTCGCCGCGCCGGACACCTCCAGCCGCGACGCGCGCTCGCCCGCCAGCCTGGCGCGGGCGTCCTCGGCCCGGGCGGCGGAGATCCCCTGCAGGACGGCTGTGGCGGCGATGGCGGCCACCAGCATCGCGGCCAGCGCCCCGACGACCCGCACCCGGGTGAAACGGCCGCCGCCCGTGCCGTTGCCCTCCGGCTTGTCATCGGGGCCGGTCTCCGCCGTCTCACGATCCTCGCCCGGCACGGGGTCGTCGGCGTCGCCTCCAGGCGCGTCGGCGTCGCGTCCGGGAGCGGAGGCATCGCTTTCCTGAGGGGAGGCGTCGCGTCCGGGAGCGGATGCGTCGCCTTCGTGAGGGGATGCGTCGCTTTCGTGAGCGGCGGTGGCGTCGCCCTCAGAAGCGGTGGTGTCCGTGGGCTTCTCGGTGCGGGTGTCCTCGGTGAGGTCCTGCCTGGTGGTCATCTTGACTCCTCACGGCGGCGGGCGGCCCGGCCCGCCGAGATCCAGCCCACGATGCCACCGCCGGCCAGCACGGCGAGGAAGATCGCGGCGATCAGCGGGGCGGGGTTCGGTGGGGTACGGGAAGCGGTGTCGGCGGCGGTCTGGCCGGGCTGCCCGGCCTGGGCCGCCGCCGGAGGCTCGGACCGGTCCGGCCCGGGGGTGGCACGGCGGCGGTCAGCGTCCGGATCGGCGCCTTGCTCGGCGTCCGGACCGGCGCTTTGCTCGGTGTTCGGATCGGGGCCTTGCTCGGCGTCCTCGCCGGGGTTCGGGGTGTTGTTCTGTTCGGTGTCCCGCTCGCGGCCCAGGGCGGCGTCCCGGGCGTCGGTCCGGGGTTCGTCGCCGTCCCGGCCGGTGGGCGGCGGGGCGGGGCAGGTCCGGAGCCGGGGTACGGGCGGCGGGCCGACGGCGCTCGCGTACTCCTCGGCGGGCTGCGGCCCGCCCGGCACGCTGAAGATGAACGACGCCCTGCCGTAGACGGTGTCACCGTGCCGGTCGCTGACGTCGTCGGCCAGGCTCAGCGCCGTCGGCATGATGCTCAGCAGGTGGTGCACGTTCCGCTCGGTCTCCGGCGAGAACACCGGCTCATGCGGCAGCCCCACCGCCGTCAGCAGGCACGAGAACCCCGGCCGCGACCTCTTGACGGCCTCGTCCAGCCGGGCGAACACCCCGGGCCCCTGGTCGAGGAAGGCGTTCAGGTCGGTACGTGACGCGCGCAAGGTGGCCGTCACCGTGCTCAGGTCCGTGATCCCGCTCGCCAGCTCGCCCCGCTTGCCGGCGAGCGTGTGGGTGAGCCGGGTGAGCTGCACCGACAGGTCGTCGAGCACGTCGGCGTTGTCGGCGAGGGTGCCGGTCAGGGTGTGGGCGTCGTCGATGATGCTCCTGATCGCCGGCGCCCGGCCGTCCAGGGCGACGGCCAGCTCGTGGGTGATCGCCTTGGCGTCCCGCGGCGGCACCGCGTTGAGCAGCTTGCCCACGCCCTCGAACAGCTTCTTGTAATCGAGCGGCACCGACGTCCTGGCCAGCGGGATCGTGTCCCCGGCCGCCAGCGTGGGCCCGGTCACGCCGGTACGGGGCGGCGACAGCTCCACGTACGGCTCCCCGATCGCGGACTTGCGCCGCACCTCGGCCGTGACGCCCTTCGGCAGCCGGATCTCCCGGTCGATGTCCAGGCCCACGACGATCCCGCCGGGCGCCAGCCGCACGTCGCCGATCCTGCCCACCCGTACCCCGAGATAGGCCACGTCGAAGCCGGGGATCAGCCCGGGGGAGGAGACGAACTCCGCCGACACCCGGTACGGCCGCTCGATCGCGTCGAGCCGGATGATCGTGCTGAACGCCCAGACCGTCATGACGATCCCCAGCGCCACGAAGAACCCGAGATTCAGGTAGATCCGGTTTCTCATCGCGGCGGCTCCAGCAGCAGACGGAAGTCCTCCACCCGGTTCGGCAGCGGCCCGTCGGCGAGCACACCGCCGGGCCCGCCGCCGCCCCGGGGCAGCAGTACCCCCTTCAGCCAGAGGTAGATGAGCACCTGCCCGTTGACCGTGATCGGCGGCGTGTCGATGAACTTCTGCAGCTTCACCACCAGCGCCTTCAGGTCCTCCCTGCCCCGCTGCATGGCCGTGGAGATCGCCGCCAGCTCGCGCAGCAGCGTGCGCAGCCGGGCGGCGTGGCGCGGGTAGACCGTGAGGTTGGCCTCCTTGGCCAGCGCGGTCAGCGCGACGATGGTCCTCTTCACGTGCTGCCGTCCGTGCGCGATCCGGGAGGTGGCCGAGGCGAGCGTGCCCGGCAGCCGGTCCAGCTCGGAACCGCCCCTGGCGAGGTCGTCGCCCAGCCTGGCCAGGGCGTCGATGCTGGTCCCCAGGTCCTGGCGGGCCGCGGCGTAGGCGTCGGTGACCTCGGCCGTCTGTTTGATCAGTTTGTTCACGTCGTCGCCCCGGCCGGCGAACGCGGTGGAGGCCGCGTCGAGGATGGCGTTCACGTCCTGGGCGCCGAGCGCCTCGATGAGCGGTCCGGCCTTCGCGGTGACCTGCTCGATGTCCGGTTCGACCGAGGTGTAGGCGATGGTGGCGCCGTTGCCCAGGTACGGGCCCGTGGCCAGGTCCTTGCCCCGTGGCGGGGTGAGCAGGACGTAGTTTTCGCCCAGGACGGAGGTCTTGGCCACGGTGGCGGTGCTGCCCCGGGGCACCCGGTGCTCCGACTGGACCGACATCGTCACCCTGGCCCGGTAACCCCGTAACCGGATGTCGGTGACCGTGCCCACCCGTACGTCGGAGATCTGCACGCTGTGCCCGGCGACCAGGCTCTGCACGTCGTCGAAGGTGGCGTACAGGGTGAGGTCGCCGGTGGTGGCGCCGAGCGTCTGCAGTGAGCACGAGGCCGTCAGGCCCAGGGCGACCAGCACGGCCGGCAGGCGCGCTCTCATCGCCGCCTCCCCTGCTCGAAGGGGCAGTTGCTGAGCCCGGCCGGCAGGCACGGCACCCGGCCCAGGCCCAGCGAGTCGAACAGCGGCGTCAGCCACGCCCTGGTCATCGCGTTGAGCACCACGCGGATCTTCAGCACGTGCTGCTCCCGGTCCCACGCCTCGATCATCACGTCGGCGAAGTCCGCGGCGCCCTTGACCGCCCGCGCCGTCGAGGCGCTGTTGGCCCTGACCGTCAGCACCAGCTCGGCCAGGGTTCCGGCGGCCTGCGGAAGCCGTTCTGAATACTGCTCGATGAGCACGTCGCCGCGCCGTACGAAGCCGGCCATGCTGGTGACGAAGCCGCGCAGCCGCCGCCGCTCCTCCGCCAGGATCGCGCTCGCCTCGGCGAAGGAGTCGATCGCGCCCGTCACCTGGGTCTCGCGCTCGTTGAGGGTGGTGGCCAGCCTGTTCAGGCCCTTGGCCAGGTCGACGAGCTGCTGGTCCTGCTCGGCCAGGACGCCGGTGAGCTCGGAGGTGTCCGCGATCGCGTTGTTGATCGTCTTGCCCCGCCCCCTGACGCCGTCGGCCAGGTCGCTCGCGACGTTCCCCAGCTTGCGGTCGTCGAGCGCGTCGGTCAGCTTGGTGAACGCGTCGAGCGCGTCGTCGATCTCCACCGGCAGGTCGGTGCGCTCCAGCGGGATGGTCGCCCCGGGCCGGATCCGCCGGTCGCCGGGTTTCCACGGCGGGTAGAGGACGACGTTCCGCTCGCCGAGGGTGTTCTGCGGCGCGACCACGGCCTTCACGTCGGCCGGGAGCGGCACCTGCCGGTCCACCAGCAGGTCAACCCGCACTTTGTCCCCATAAATGCGGATCTTTTCGACGTATCCCGCGTCGAGTCCCATCACCTTGATCCGCGCCTCCTCGTACAGGGCGGGCGCCTTGGCGAAGATCGCCACCAGCCGGTACGGCGGCTCCGCCCCCAGCACGGAGCACCCCGACGTCAGGAACACGCCGGCCAGCAGCACCGCGAGCAGCCGTCTCATCGCTCGCTCCTCCCGTTCCTGGCGCTGTCCTTCCTGATGACGGCGAGCACCTCCGGGTTGATGGGGCCGAGGCCCGTGGCGATGGCCTCCAGCCACGGGCCCTGGCCGCCCATCGTGGACAGGCCGGTGAACGTCGGGCCCGCCCACGCCAGGAGCGAGTTGAGCTGCTTGTTGCCGCCGCTGAGCCGGGTCGTGATGGCCGCGTTGTCGTCGAGCACCCGCACCAGCGAGCCCTCGTGCTCGTCGATCAGCCGGGTCGTGCTCCGTACCAGGTCGCTGCCGTCGCCGAGGAGCACGCGCAGCTCGTCGCGGCGGGCGCGCAGCTCGCCCAGCATGACGTCGATGGCGTCGATGAGCCGGGTGATCTGCTTGTCCTTCTTCTCCAGGACCTTCATGATCCTGGTGCCGTTGTCGAGCAGGCGCCGCAACTGCGGCTCGCTCTCGCTGATCGTGTCCGACAGGTCGCCGACGTTTTCCAGCAGCCTGGTGACGCGGCCCCGCTTGCCGAGGTCGATCTTGTCGAGCTCGGTGAGCAGGTCGTCCACGGCGTCGCTGTTCAGCCGCTCGACCAGGTGGGTGGCGTCGTTGATGGCGTCGTTGATGAGGGTGGGCACCCCGGTCCTGGTCACCGGGACGCGCCGGCGGTCCTCGGGGAGCTCGTCGTAGTACGGGGCGCGGCCCAGGCCGGTGAGCCTGACGTAACGGCCGCCGAGCAGGTTGGACAGGGCGATGTCGGCGCGGGTGCCACGGCCGAGGCGTACGTCGTCGGCCACCTTCCAGGTGACGATCACGTGGCCCCGCGCATAGTCGGCGCGCACCTCGGTCACCTCCCCGACGCGCACCCCGGCGACCCTGACGTCGTTGCCCGTGCGCAGCCCGCCCGAGTCCACGAACACGCCCGACATGGTGTATCCGCCCTCCAGCAGCCCCAGGCTGCCGACCAGGAACGTGGCGACGAGCACGGCGGCGATCGTGGCCACCGACACCAGGCCGACGGCGATCTTGTTCCGGTCACGGAAGGACTTGATCGCCATCACTCGCCCACCATGAGCCTGCTCAGGTCCTCGGTGCTCTGGACGCGGGTGTTGCGCAGCGGCGGCGGGCTGCGCATCCCGTACGGGCAGGGCGCGGCGCTCAGGGCCACGCACGGGATGGCGGTGATGAAGTAGCGGCCGCGGTTGACGCTGGAGTGGGCGCGGGCCAGCAAGGGCTGGAAGGTGCTGACCGCCTGGTCGACCTCGTTCACGTGCCGCCGGATGCCACCGGTCAGGCCGGACAGGTTGTCCACCAGGGCGCCCAGCTCGTCGGCGTTCTTGCCGAGCACCTCGTTGGAGGTGCGCACGGTCGTGGACAGCTGCACCAGCGCGTCGTCGATCAGCTCGCGGTTGTCGGCGAACGCCTCCGAGAGCGTCACGAGGTTGTCGACGAGCTGCTCGATCTGCCGGTCGCGGCGGGCGACCACGCCGGTGACGGTGGCGTAGTCGGTCAGCAACCGCCGGATGGTCTCCTTGCGCTCGTTGACCGTGGTGGTGATGGCGTTGACGTTGTCGAGCAACCGCGGGAGGTTGCGCTCGTTGCCCTCCAGCGACCTGGCGGCGGCGGTCAGGAGCTGGTTGATCTGCTCGGGGTCCAGGCTGCGGGTCAGCGGGCCGAGGTCGCTGACCAGCTCGCCGATGTCCACGACGGAGGACGTACGGGTGATGCGCGCCCCGGGCGCCAGCCGGGCCGGCGCGGTGCCCGGCAACAGGTAGATCACCCGCTGGCCGACGGCGTTGCGCCAGCGTACGGCGGCCTCGGTGTCGGCGGGCACCCTGACCGCGTCCTGCACCTCCAGGGTCACCTCGGCCCGGCCGTCGACGACCCTGATCGTGTCCACCCGCCCCACCGGCGCCCCGGCGATCTTGACCTGGTCGCCCTCGACCAGCCCGGACACGTCGTCGAACGTCGCGACCAGCCGGTATCCGCCGCCGCTGCCCACCCGGGCGATCTGCACGGCGATCAGCACGATCAGCGCCACGCACGTCCCGACGAACAGGGCGGACCGCACGAGGACCCAGCCGTGCCGCATGTCACCGCCTCCCGTCGGCCGGGCCGCAGGCGCCGACGATGAGCTCGCAGAGGTCACTGGCGAGGAACATCTCGATCTGGAGCTGCCGGGTGCCGTCCGGCCCCGGCGCCTCGATCAGCTCGTTGAGCAGGTCCACCAGCCGGTTCAGGCCGCGTACGCCGTCCCCGGCCAGGCCGAGCTGGGCGTAGATGAGGGAGGCCACCCGCTCGGCCGAGTGCACGCCGGCCCGCAGATCCTGCCGGTGCCGGGCCAGCCCGTGCGCGACCGGCGCGGAGACGGAGGTCACCTCCTGGAGCAGCACGCGTACCTTGTCGGCGCGTTTCAGCAGGTCGGTGGTGATGACGTTGGCGTCGGAGGAGATCGAGACGAGCTCGTCGCCCTTGTCCGACAGCGCCGTGCCGAGCAGCGCGGCGTCGTGCAGGAACTGCCGGGCCCGGCCGCGCTGCCGGTGCGCGACGCCCACGACCGTGCCGGCGTCGCCGATCAGCTCGCGCAGGTGCTCGCCCTCGCCGTCGAGCCCCTTGGCCAGGGTGTGCACGATGACCGTGACCTCGCGGGGATCGACGGCGTCCAGGCCGCGGTAGGCGGCGCCGAGCGTGTCGGACAGGTCGAGCGGGCCCTCGGTGTCGGTGATGACCGCGCCGCTCGCCAGATAGGGGCCGGTGGTCTCGCCGGAGCCGGGCTCCAGGCTGACGAACTTGGGGCCGAACACCGACGTCGGCTCCACGGACGCGACCGTCGACCCGGGCACCCTGACGCCGGGGTCGAGGTGCATGGTCACCACGGCCCGGCCCCTGGCGTCGAGTGAGACGTTCGTGACCTCGCCCACCCTGATGCCGCGGATCTTGACCGGCGAGTTGGTGTCCAGGCCCTGGCCGGCCCGGGCGAACACGGCGTCGATCCGGGTGCCGGAGATCGCGGTCGCGGTGTGGACGACGTACAGGGTCGCACCGGCGACCAGCGCCAGCACGGCGCAGGCGAGGCCCACCCGGGCCGTGAGGGAGAGCTCGAATCGGGTCACCGGCTCACCCCGTCAGCGGTATGTTGCCGCCGCCGCCCCAGAACACGTACGACAGCAGCAGGTTGAGCAGCACGATCGTGACGATCGACTGGCGGATGGCGCGCCCCGCCGCCACGCCCACGCCCACCGGCCCCCCGGTGGCGTGGAACCCGTGGAAGCAGTGGATCACGATGACGGCGAAGGCGAACACGCCCACCTTGGCCACGCTGAACACGATGTCGCTGACCGGCAGGTACAGGTAGAAGTAGTAGTCGTAGACCCCCGGCGCCAGTCCGAACAGCACCGTGCACATCAGCCGGGTGGCGAAGAAGCTGGCGAACAACGCGATCAGGTAGATCGGCACCAGCGCCAGCAGCGCGGCCACCACCCGGGTGCAGATCAGGTAGGTGAAGGCGTTGATGCCCATCACCTCCAGCGCGTCGATCTCCTCCGAGATCCGCATCGCGCCCAGCTCCGCCGTGAACGACGAGCCCACCTGCGCCGCCAGCGCGGTCCCGGCGATGATCGGGGTGATCTCGCGGACGTTGGCGAAGCTGCCCACCAGGCCCATGAACGACTCGGCGCCGATCGCCTGCAACCCCTGGTAACCCTGCAGGCCCACGGTCGCGCCCACGACGAACGCCATCGTGAACACCACGAAGATCATGCCGCCGCCGATGACGGTCGCCCCGACGCCCACCACGACGTCGCTGACCTGCTTGATGACGACCTTGCCGTATTTGAGCCGCAGGACGATGTCCCGGACGGAGTAGAACAGCACCTTCCACACGAACAGCGGCCAGTCGGCCAGCGTCGCGAACCGTTCGGCGAGCTCCCGCCCCCGACGGGCGAGTCCCGGACCGGCGGCCGGTGTGCTCAACACCGCGCGGCCATCAGAGCGACCTCGGGGGGTAGGCCAGGAAGTAGACCGCCGAGATCACGTAGTTGAACGTGAACACCAGCATGAACGTCACCACGGTCGACTGGTTGACCGCCCGCCCCACGCCGACCGGGCTGCTCGCGCACGTCATGCCCTTGTAGCAGGCCACCGCCGCCGCGACGAACCCGAAGATCCACGCCTTGAACAGCGTGACGTACAGGTCGGAGGCCACGACCAGGGACAGCGCCCCGTCGAAGTACGCCCCGGGCGTGACCCCCTGCACCACCACGTTGAAGAAGTAGCCGCCGCTCGCGCCCGCCAGGATCACCAGCGGGCACAGGCACACCGCCACCGTTCCGGCCGCCCACATCCGCGGCGTGACCAGGCGGTGGATCGGGTTGACCGACATGACCTCCATCGCGCTCAGCTCGTCGCGGATGTTGCGCGCGCCGATGTCGGAGGTCATCGCGCTGCCGCCGGCCCCGGCGATCAGTAAGGCGCTGGCCAGCGGCGCCACCTCACGGATGAGGCCGACGAAGACCGCGCTGCCGGTGGCCGACCCGGCGCCGAGCTGCCAGGCCAGCTCGCCCACCTGTAACGCGACGGTGGCGCCCAGCGGCAGGGAGACGAGCAGGACGGGGACGCTGGTGACGCGGGCGAGGAACCAGCACTGCTCGACGAACTCCCACCACCAGCGCCGGACGTCCCAGCTCTTGCGTAATGCCTCAAGGACGATGACGAACAGGTCACCGACCTGGCCCAGCACCGATCCGGCCCGGCGTCCGACGTAGCCCAAGGCCATCAGCTGACCACCTCCGCCGCTACGGATGACCGACCCTACTGACGGCTTGTCTAGTAGTCGATGCTTTGGTGGGAATTTGCGGAAAAGGTATGAGGCCCGCGTCCGGTCTTGTCAGCCAGGTACGAAACGTGATCGCCCCGTTACAACAGCGCACCCATCCAGGACTCGACCTCGTCCGGGTGGCGGGGGAGCCCGGCGGACATGAGGGTGGCGCCGTCGGCGGTGACGACCAGGTCGTCCTCGATGCGGATGCCCATGCCGCGCAGCTCCTCCGGCAGCGTCAGGTCGTCCGGCTGGAAGTACAGGCCCGGCTCGACCGTGAGCACCTGGCCCTCCGCCAGCACGCCGTCCAGATAGACCTCCGCCCGCGACCTCGCGCAGTCGTGCACGTCCAGGCCGAGCATGTGGCCGCTGCTGCACAGGGTGTAGCGGCGGTAGAGGCCCGTCTCCATGAGAGTGTCGGTGGAGTCCTTCAGCAGGCCCCAGTCGCGCAGGCCGTCGCAGATGACGCGCATGGCGGCCAGGTGGAAGTCGCGGAAGCGGGCGCCGGGCCTGAGGGTGGCGATGGCCGCGGTCTGCGCCTCGTACACCAGCTCGTACGCCTGCCGCTGCACGGACCCGAACCGGCCCGACATCGGGAACGTGCGGGTGACGTCGGCGGTGTAGAGCGTGTCGGTCTCGACACCGGCGTCCAGCAGCAGCAGGTCACCGCGGTCGAGCGCGCCGTCGTTGCGGATCCAGTGCAGGACGCAGGCGTGCGACCCGGCGGCCACGATGCTGTCGTAGCCGACCGCGTTGCCCTCCAGCCGCGCCCGCAGCCCGAACACGCCCTCCAGATAGCGCTCGCCCCGCGCGTGCCCGAACGCCTGGGGGAGGGCGCGCACGACGTCCTCGAAGCCGCGTACGGTCGCGTCCACCGCCGACTGCAGCTCGCCGACCTCCCACTCGTCCTTGACGAGCCGCATCTCGGCCAGGTGCGTCTCCAGCTCGGCGTCCCGGTCGTCACCGCCACGCGGCACCCGGGCGTCCACCGCCGCGTCCACGCCGCGCAGCACCCTGGCCGGGCGCTCCAGGTCCAGGTCACGGATGTGGGCGCACTCCACCTGGTACAGCTCGGCCGCCTCGGCCAGGTCCGGCCGCGGGCCCGCCCAGAACTCGCCGTAGCGCCGGTCCCGGTAGAACTCCTGGCCCTCCTCGCGCGGCGCGCGCGGCCTGACGTACAGGACCGCCTCGCCCGACGGCTCGATCACCAGCACGTCGTCCGACTCGTGGGCGCCGGTCAGGTAGGAGTAGGCGCTGTGCGGCCGGAAGCGGTAGTCGCTGTCGTTGCTGCGCACCTTCAGCGTGCCCGCAGGGATCACCAGCCGCTCGCCGGGGAAGCGCTGCGCCAGCGCGGTACGGCGCTTGGCCGCCCACGGCGCGATCGGCCGTGCCGTCACGGGCGCCGTCCCGGGAGGCGTCCCACCGGCCCAGCCCGTCCGCATGAACGCGGCCAGTTCCTCGGTGACGGGAAGGTCGTGGCTTCCGGTGTTGAGCGCCTCACTCATGTGGCAGTCCCTAGGTGAATTCCGGTCAATGTACGAGATCTCGTACGGCAGCCTACGTGAGTGCTTGACTCCGTACGCCTGGTGTTGTTTGCCTGGACCCAGGCTTGGAACACTGAGGGGCAGAGGTGGTGCATATGCTCATCGGGACTATCTTGCGAGGCAAGGGCAGTGACGTGACCACCGTGGCGCCTGGCGCGACGGTGCGGGAGTTGCTGGCCAGACTTGCCGAGCGCAACATCGGGGCCGTGGTGGTCTCCACCGACGGCGTCACGATCGAGGGGATCGTGTCCGAACGTGACGTCGTACGCCGCCTCCACGACCGCGGTGCCGCAGTCCTGGACCAGAGTGTGTCGGAGATCATGACCACTGAGGTGCGCACGGTCGGCCCCGGCGAAAACGTCGACTCGCTGCGCCAGATCATGACCACCCAGCGCTTCCGGCACATGCCGGTGGTCGAGAACGGCCGGCTGGTCGGCATCGTCAGCATCGGCGACGTGGTCAAGAGCGCCATCGAGCAGCTGGAGACGGAGAAGGCGTCACTGGTGGACTACCTCCACCGTTGACAGGGATGGCACGCTTGGTCCGTGATGTACGGGCCGCCACCTGAATACCCTCGTTATCCCGAATACCCTCGGGCGACGAGCAGTCCGACGATCATCGTGCTCGTGTCCGGGCTCGCCGCACTGCTGGGGTTCCTGCTCGGGGTCTTCGTGGGGTTCGGCGCGAGCGCGACGTCGGAGCCTGCCACACCCAAGGTCACGGTGACGGTCGAGGAGACCGAGCCGGTGGAGCCGGAGGCCACGGACCCGACCGAGCCGGTGCCCAGCCAGCCGGTGCCGAGCGAGCCGGTGCCCAGCCAGACCTTCCCCAGCCAGCCGGTGCCCAGCCAGACCTTCCCCAGCCAGCCGGTGCCGAGCCAGTCCTTACCGAGCCAGCCGGTGCCGAGCCAGCCCGTGCCCAGCCAGACCCTGCCGGGGCCGGGCGGTGACACGGATACCGGGCTGCTGAACTTCAACCCCGCCTCCCTGCGTACGCTGGCGGTGGGCACCGACATCCAGCCGGGCACCTACCGCACGAGCGGGCCCACCGCGGGGTTCAGCATGTGCTTCTGGGCCAGGCTGCGGAGCATGACCGGGGGCGTGATCGCGACCGCCATGCCGACGGGGGCCGCCACCGTCACGATCCAGGCCACCGACAAGGCTTTCCAGACCGGCGGATGTGCGGAGTGGATCAAGGCGTGAGGTTGTTTGCGGTGGTGGGGCGGGCGTAGGAGGATGCGCTAAGCCCATCAAGGAGGAAGACATGTCGGTGTTGCAGAGCTTCGTGGACAGCGTGCGCAGCGGGGCGATCGAGGTGATCGACCTGACCGCGCCCCTGTCGTCCGAGACGCCGATCCTCCAGTTGCCCGAGCCGTTCGGCAACACGATCCCGTTCCGGCTGGAGGAGATCAGCCGCTACGACGATCGCGGCCCCGCCTGGTACTGGAACGACATTCACACCGGTGAGCACACCGGCACCCACTTCGACGCGCCCGTGCACTGGGTCACCGGCCGCGAGGGCGAGGACATCTCCCAGGTGCCCGCGCGCAGCCTGATCGCCCCCGCCGTGGTGCTGGACTTCGCCGCCGAGGCCGCCAAGGACCCCGACTTCCTCCTCCAGATCGACCACGTGCGGGAGTGGGAGCGCGCCAACGGCCCGCTCCCCGAGGGCGGCTGGCTGCTCTACCGAACCGGGTGGGACACCCGCTCCGGCGATCAGGCCGCCGCCCTGAACGTCGACGAGAACGGCTCGCACACCCCCGGCATCTCCGTCGAATGCGCGTCGTGGCTGGCGTCCGAGACCCCGATCGTCGGGCTCGGCGTCGAGACCGTGGGCACCGACGCGGGCGCGGCCCACTCCTTCGACCCCGCCTTTCCGTGCCACTCCTTCCTGCTGGGCGCCGGTAAATACGGCCTCACCCAGCTCCGCAACCTCGACCGCCTGCCGGTGACCGGCGCCGTCGTGGTCGCGCCGCCGCTGCCCATCGTGGGCGGCTCCGGCAGCCCCGTCCGCGTGCTGGCCCTGGTCGAACGTTGATCGTCGCCGAGGCCGTCGGCCGCGTCCTGGCCGCCTGCGGCGTGGAGACCGCCTTCGGCGTGGTCGGCAGCGGCAACTTCCACGTCACCAACGCGCTCCGGGCGGGCGGCGTACGCTTCGTCGCCGCCCGCCACGAGGGCGGGGCCACCACGATGGCCGACGCCTACGCCCGGATGAGCGGCCGGGCAGGGGTCGTCTCGGTGCACCAGGGGCCCGGGCTCACCAACGCGGTGACGGGCCTCACGGAGGCGGCCAAGAGCCGGACCCCGCTGGTCGTGCTGGCGGGGGAGGCCACCGAGCCCTCCTCCAACTTCCACATCGACCAGGCCGGGCTGGCCGCGGCGGTGGGGGCGGTGCCGATGCGGGTCACCTCGGCGGAGGGCGCCGCGGAGCAGGTGGCGCAGGCGTACCGGGTGGCCGTGCAGGAGCGGCGCACCGTGCTGCTGAACCTGCCGCTCGACGTCCAGGCCGCCCCCTTCGACGGGCCGCTCGACGTCCAGGCCGCCCCCTTGGACGGGCCGCTCGACGCGGCGCCGGCCGCCGTCCGGTCCCTCGCTCCGGGCCGGGCGCCCGCCGTGGAGCCGTCGCCCGACGAGGTGCGGGCGCTGGCGCGGCTGCTCGGTGAGTCGAGGCGGCCGGTGTTCGTGGCCGGGCGCGGGGCCCGGCACGCGCGGCGGGAGTTGGAGAGGCTCGCCGACCACACCGGTGCTCTGCTGGCCACCTCCGCCGTGGCGCGCGGGCTGTTCCGGGGCAGCCCGTGGGACCTCGACGTGAGCGGCGGCTTCGCCACGCCGCTGGCCGCCGAGCTGATCCAGGGGGCCGACCTGGTGATCGGGTGGGGGTGCGCGCTGAACATGTGGACCACCGGGCACGGCCGGCTGATCTCGCCGGCGGCCAAGGTGGCCAAGGTGGACCTCGATGCGGCGGCGCTCAAGGCGTACGTGCCCGTCGATCTGGGCGTGGTGGGTGACGTGGGGGTGGTGGCGAGCGCGCTGGCCGCCCAGGTCGCCGGGTCCGCCGAGGGCTATCGCTCGGCGGAGGTGGCCGATCGCATCCGGGCCGAGGGACGCTGGCGGGCGGTGGCGTACGAGGACGAGAGCGGTGGCGGGCGGATCGACCCGAGGACGCTCAGCATCGGCCTGGACGACCTGCTGCCGCGGGAGCGGATCGTCGCGGTCGATTCCGGAAATTTCATGGGATATCCGTCGATGTTCATTGATGTACCGGATGAGGGTGGTTTCTGCTTCACGCAGGCGTTCCAGTCGATCGGCCTGGGGCTGGCGACGGCGATCGGCGCCGCCGTGGCCCGGCCGGACCGGCTCCCCGTGGCCGCGCTCGGCGACGGCGGCGCCCTGATGGGCCTGGCCGAGCTGGAGACCGTCGTCCGGCTGGGGTTGCCGATGGTGGTCGTGGTCTACGACGACGAGGCGTACGGGGCCGAGGTGCACCACTTCGGACCGCACGGCCACCCGCTCGAAACGGTCACGTTCCCGTCGGCCGACCTGGCCGCCACGGCCCGGGGCCTCGGCTTCGCCGCCGTCACGGTCCTCGACCGGAGCGACCTGTCGGGCGTGTCCGCCTGGCTCGAAGGGCCGCGCGACCGGCCGCTGCTGGTGCACGCCAAGGTCACCGGGGAGCACGGCTCCTGGTGGCTGGAAGAGGCCTTCAAGGGCCACTGACGGGTGCGGGGGTTGCTGTGGGACTGAGCTGGGCTCAGGCCTTGCGGTAGGCGACTGCGGGACTGCGCTGGGCTCGGGGCTTGCGGTAGGCGACTGAGCTGGGCTCAGATTTTGCGGTAGGCGCGGGACTCCTCGGCGGCGGCCAGTACGTCGGCCAGCGGCGCGCCCGCGCCCGCCGCCACCGCCGCCGCGATCGCGCCCTCCACGAACGGCACGTCCGCCACCACCACCCGCCCGTCCTCCTCCACCAGGCGGGCGGTCAGCACCGAGCTGCCCAGGTCGGGCACGATCACGACGCCGGCGCCCCGATCGACGGCCCGCACCGCCTCCTCGATGAGCTCCAGGCTCGTGCCCAGCCCGCCGTCCCGGGTGCCGCCGGCCGCGGCGAGCGGCGGCTCCGGCCCCGCGATGCCCCGGACCAGCGCCACGGTCTCCGCCGCCAGCCCCGCACTGTGCGAGACCAGCACCAGCCCCACCATCACGTCTGTGACCTCACCATCACGTCCGGCGCCCGCCATCACGTCACCGGTGCGCCGTCATGCGACCACCGTCGCGCGCCGTCATGCGACCACCGTCGCCAGGGCCGCCATGAGGAGTGCCGCCGAGGCCGCGCCCGGGTCCTCGTGGCCCACGCTCCGCTCGCCCAGGTAACTGGCCCGGCCCTTGCGGGCCTGCAGGGGGATGGTGGCCTTGGCGCCGTCCGCCGCCGCGCGTGCCGCCTGCTCGAACGCCTCCCGCACCCCCACCCCGTCCCGTACGGCCAGCGCCAGCGCGCGCGAGGCCGGAACCAGGGCGTCCACCATGGTCTTGTCGCCCAGCGCCGCCTTGCCCAGCCGCTCGGCCGCCACGACCCCCTCCTCGAAGGCCGCCGCGAACCCGGCCAGGGTGACCGGCGAGGTCAGCGACTTGCCCATCTGCCGGAACACGGACCCGTACAGCGGCCCAGACGCGCCGCCGACCCGGCGGATCAGCGTCGCGCCCGCCGTCGCCAGCACCTGCGCCGGCGTGTCGGGCGGCGAGGTGGCCAGCGCCCTGGCCACCTCGGAGAAGCCGCGGTCGAGGTTGGAGCCGTGGTCGGCGTCGCCGATCGCGGCGTCCAGGTCGGTCAGCCGCTCGCGCTCCCTGTGCACCAGCCTGGCCGTCTCCGCGAACCAGGCCACCAGCACGTCGGTGTCCATCAGCGCCCCCAGCGCAGGCCGGGCGTCTCGACGGGCGCGTCCCACAACCGGGTCAGCGGGTCGTCGAGCAGGCAGATCGACACCGAGAAGCCCTGCATGTCCAGGCTCGTCACGTAGTTGCCCACGAGCGAGCGCGCCACCCGCGCCCCCTTCCCCCGCACGAACGCCGCCACCTCCGCGAACACCACGTACAGCTCCATGAGGGGTGTGCCGCCCATGCCGTTCACCATGACCAGCAGGTCGCCGCGCAGCGGCAGGTCGCCGTGGACGGCCTCCATGGCGATCCCGGCCAGCTCGCGGGCCGAGGCCATCGGCACGCGGGCCCGGCCCGGCTCGCCGTGGATGCCGATGCCCAGCTCCACGTCCGTCTCCGGCAGGTCGAACGTGGGCTTGCCCGCGTGCGGCGTCGTACACGAGGTCAGGGCGATGCCGAAGGACCTGCTGCGGTCGTCCACCTCGCCCGCCACCGCGGCGACCCGGGCCAGCGGCGCGCCCTCCTCGGCCAGCGCGCCCGCGATCTTCTCCACGAACAGCGTCGCCCCGGTGCCGCGGCGGCCCGCCGTGTAGAGGGAGTCCTGCACCGCCACGTCGTCGTCGACCAGCACGCTCGCCACGTCGACGCCCTCGACCAGTTCGGCGGCCATCTCGAAGTTCAGCACGTCGCCGGTGTAGTTCTTGACGATGTGGAGGACTCCGGCGCCGCCGTCCACCGCCCTGGTC
Source organism: Nonomuraea jiangxiensis (assembly GCF_900099965.1). Taxonomy (GTDB): domain Bacteria; phylum Actinomycetota; class Actinomycetes; order Streptosporangiales; family Streptosporangiaceae; genus Nonomuraea; species Nonomuraea jiangxiensis. The sequence goes on from NZ_FNDJ01000004.1 coordinate 361,493, forward strand.
GCGTCGATGATCTGGTCGGGGACCGGGGAGGTGAAGACCTCGCCGGGGCAGGCCGCGTCGAGCATGCCGTGGCCGACGAACCCGGCGTGCAGCGGCTCGTGCCCGGAGCCGCCGCCCGAGACCAGGCCGACCTTGCCACGGCGCGGGCCCTCGGCCCGGTAGACCACCCGGTCGCGGATCCGCAGCGTGGGGTGGGCCGCGGCCATGCCGTTCAGTGCGTCGTCAACGACGGATTCTGCCGTGTTGATGAGCTTCTTCATGGTCAGAACATCTGCCCGTTTTCACGAGGGCGCAAGCGTCGTAGCGTGGGCGGCGTGGATCTCGCCTACAGCCCGTACGATCCCGTCGTCAACGACGACCCATACCCTGTCTACGCGCGGCTGCGCCACGAGGCGCCGCTCTACCACAACCCCGAGCTCGGCTTCTGGGCGTTGTCCCGGCACGGCGACGTGTCGGCCGCGTTCGCCGACAGCGGCCTGCTGTCCAGCGACCACGGTCCCATGCTCGATCCCGGCGCCTCCGGTCCGCACGCGCGTGCGTTCCTGTCGTTCGCGGCCATGGACCCGCCCGAGCACACCCGGATGCGGGCCGCCATCTCCCGTGGCTTCACCCCGCGCCGGGTCGCCGCGCTCGAACCCATGATCCGCCGGATCGCCCGCGACCACCTCGGGCAGGCCGTGGAGCGGGGCACGTTCGACTTCGCCCGCGACTTCGCCGCCAAGCTGCCGCTCGACGTGATCTCCGAGCTGGTGGGCGTGCCGCCGTCCGAGCGGGCGGGCGTGCAGCGCTCCTTCTCCGCCGTGCTCACCTACGACCCGGGCGGCAAGATGGTCGAGGACGGCGTCAAGAGCATGCTCGCGCTGGGCGACTACTACCGCTCCATCGTGGCCGAGCGCCGGGCGGCGCCGCGCGACGACCTCATCTCGGCCCTGGCCTCCGACGGCGAGCTGACCGACGAGGACATCGTGGCGTTCGTGTTCCTGCTCGTCGGGGCCGGCACCGAGACCACCACCCACCTGCTCAGCGCGGCCTGGTACTGGGCGTGGCGCAACCCCGGCCAGCGCGCCGCCGCCTTCGCCGGGGCGATCGAGCCGTGGCTGGAGGAGTCACTGCGGTATGACACGCCCGCGCACGGCATGGCCCGCCGCCTCACCCGCCCCACGGAGTGGTACGGCACCCTCGTCCCCGAGAATTCCAGGATCTGGCTGCTGATCGGCTCCGCCAACCGGGACGAATCCGTCTTCCCCGCTGCCGACACCTATGACCTGACCCGCGACACCGGGAAAGCCATCAGCTTCGGCGCCGGCCGCCACTACTGCCTCGGCGGCCCGCTGGCCCGGCTCGAAGGCCGGGTGGCGCTGGAGGAGCTCACGAGGGCCGTCTCGCCCGGCTATGACATCGACGAGGCCGGCATCAGGAGGACCGCGCACGGCAACGTGCGGGGCATGGTGAGCCTCCCGACTACCGTGGAACCCGCCTGAGTAGGCTACCTTCTGCACATGGCTGAGATCGTGTACCCGCCGGTGATCGCCGCCGCGCGGACCCTCTTTCGCATGCTCGACATCCGCATCAAGATGGAGGGGACGGAGCACGTGCCGCGGACCGGGGGCGCGGTGCTGGTGAGCAACCACATCAGCTACCTCGACTTCATCTTCGCCGGGTTCGCCGCGCTGCCGTCGAAGCGGCTGGTGCGCTTCATGGCCAAGGAGGACGTCTTCCAGCACCGGATCTCCGGGCCGCTGATGCGCGGCATGCACCATATCCCCGTCGACCGGGGAGCGGGGGCGGGCTCCTACGCCACGGCGCTGCGCATGCTCAAGGCGGGTGAGATCGTCGGGGTCTTCGCCGAGGCGACCATCAGCCGCTCGTTCACGGTCAAGGAGATCAAGAACGGCGCCATCCGGATGGCCCAGGCGACCAAGACGCCGATCATCCCCGTGGCGCTGTGGGGCAGCCAGCGCTTCTGGACCAAGGGCCGCCCGAAGTCCCTCTTCCAGCGCCACGTACCGCTCACGATCACGGTGGGGGAGCCGATCTACCCCAAGCGGGGCGAAAACGTGGACGAGCACGCGGCCGACCTGCACACCCGGATGTCGGAGATGGTGGACCGGGCGCAGCGGAACTACCCGGAGGTGCCGCCGGGCGTGTGGTGGCAACCCGCCCACCTGGGCGGCACCGCGCCGACCCCGGAGGAGGCGGCCGCCCTTGACGCCGCCGAAGCGGAATCCCGGGCCAAGCAGGAATAGCCGTCGGCGAGGAGCGACCGGTACGGCGGGCGGCACCCCTCGTCGCCCGCCGGGGGTGGTAGCTCCGCCACCTGCCCGCCGGGGTTGGTCGCTCCGCCACGGCGCCCGCGCCTGAATCGCGGGCCTCGCGTCGTATAAGGGTGCGGGCGGGCGGACCGGGCTAGATGGCCGCCTGGTAGGCGCTGGCGCGCATGCCCGCCAACAGGCCCGCCGTCTGCTCCGGGGTGTAGCGGCGGATCGGGTCGTGATAGAGCAGGCCCTCGATCAGCGGGCGCATCACCCCGGCGCGCCGTGGCGGCGGGTACGGGCCGCTTCTCGCCATGCCGAGCACCGTCGCCGCGTCCTGCCCGGGGTAGGGCGGCTGTCCCTCCACGGCGCTGTAGAGCGTGGCGCCGAAGGACCACATGTCGGCCTCTTTGCTGGCGGGCCCGCCGTGGAGCCGCTCCGGCGCCATGAAGGCAGGCGTGCCACGCAGCCGCCGCGACGTCGTCATGCGGATGTCTCCCTCGGCGGTGGCGATGCCGAAGTCGGTCAGCACCACCCTGTCGCCGGTCAGCATGACGTTGGCGGGCTTGACGTCACGGTGCAGCACGCCGGCCTGGTGCGCGGTACGCAGTGCCGCGAGCAGGTGCTGCCCGATCGCCGCCACCGACTGCGCAGGCAACGTGCCCACCTGGGAGAGCAGTTGGTGCAACGACAGGCCGTCGAGGTATTCCATGATGATCCAGAGCTTGCCGCCCTCTTCGATCAGGTCGTGGACCGTCACGATGTTAGGGTGCGTGAGCCCAGCAGCCATCCTGGCCTCTCGCAACACCCGGCGGCGCACCATCTCGGCCTCACCGGCCAAGGTCAGCTCCTTGAGCGCCACCGTACGGTGGAGGAGCTGATCGAACGCACGCCAGACGACGCCCATACCCCCACGACCGGCCTCCTCGTTCAGGAGGTACCGTCCGCCGATCTCCCGCATACCATCCCCTCAAGCTCGGGGATAATCATGTCACCTCAGCACAGGCTGTAGGGTGCCTAACGTGATCTGGATATGTCGGAAAGTGCAGGTTCGCTGGTCAGTGGCCTAGAAATTTGCTTCCACAAGCCGCGCCACACTAGCCCGACTGCCGCCAAACATACTCCTGTGGCGCCCGCCAGGACGGCAGCAAGCCCTACGAACTCCGCCAAAACGCCCGCGAGAGCTGCTCCGAGCGGCATCCCACCCATTCCGACGAGCCGGTATGCCGAATTGACCCGGCCGAGCAGTTGCGCGGGAATCAGGCGCTGCCGGGCCGAGATCACGAGCACGTTGGCCCCCGCTCCTGTCACACCCCACAGGACGACGGTGGGATAGAGCGCCCACGGTGAAGGCACGATCACCGGCACCAGGTACAGCAGGCTGCCGATCAGCCACCCGCCGAGGATCGTCCGGAACTCCCCGAAGATCCCCGCCGCCCGTCCCGACAGCAGCGACCCGATCACCGCCCCGGCCGCGAAGGCCGTCATCATCAGGCCGTACTGGCTGGGCTCCAACCCGATCATCGACTCGTCGCCGACGGCCCACAGCACGAAGACGGCCAGGTAGGCGCTGCCGGCGAGGTTGAGCAGCCCGGCGGCGATCGCCATGCTCCGCAGCACCGAGTGGGACCAGAGGTAACGCAGGGCCTCCCCGATGTCGGCCACCAACGTCCGCCGCCTGCGTGTCCTGAGCTCACCGCCGCCCGTCCGGGCGTCGATGGCAGGTGCGTTGCCCGTGGGGTGGGCGGTCGTGGGTAATGCGAACGTGCCGCGCATGCCCAGGAGCAGGATCGCCGCGACGCCGTACAGCAGGGCCGGGGCGCCGAAGACGACGGCGGGTAGGGCGGCGACGAGGAGGCCCGCCAGGGGTGCGCCGAGGAAGTCGTTGCCGATCAGCTGGACCGTCGACACGCGGCCGTTGGCCCTGGTGAGGTGCTCCCGGGGGACGGTCATCGGCAGGATGGACTGCGCCGAGAGGTCGGCGAAGACCTCGCTCACGCCGACCAGCAGCACGGCGGCGAGCAGCAGCCACAGGTCCAGCATCCCCAGGGCGGCCAGGAGCGCGACGCCGACGAGGATCGCCGCGCGGGCGGAGTGGGCCAGGACCATGATGCGGCGGCGGTCTGCCCGGTCGGCGATGGCGCCCGCGTGCAGGGCGAACAGCAGCCACGGCACCGTCGTGGCCGCTCCCACCAGGGACACCAGGAGGGGGGAGCGGGTCATCGACACGGCCAGCAGCGGCGCCCCGATCTTCAGCACACCGTCGGCCAGGTTGGACAGAGCGGTGGAAGAGCACAGAAAACCGAAGGAGCGTCCGAGACCGGCCACAGTGCACTCCGATAGTGTGTAAGGGAAAGTGTGCATACATTTCTTTGCAAAGATAGGCTTGCACAGGATGCCAAGCAAGAGGTTCTCGGCCCGTACGCTCGACGCGAACGCGTTGAAGTCCTTCGCTCACCCGCTGCGACTACGGATCTACGAGTTGCTGGAGGAGCACGGGCCCTCCACGGCCACCCGGCTCGCCGCCCTGCTCGGTCAGAACACCGGCGCCACCAGCTACCACCTGAGGGAGCTGTCCAGGCACGGCATGATCGAAGTCGCCGCCGGGATGGGGCGCGGCAAGGAGAAGTACTGGCGCGTCGTCCAGGGCGGATTCGCTTTCGACGAACCGCAGGCCGACGCCGAGGCGGCGAGCGCGCTGGAGTTCCTGCTCGACGACGTGGTGCGCCGGCGGGGGGCGGAGCTGGCCCGCTGGCGGGAGGAGGCGGCGGAGGCGCCGGAGGAGTGGGTGGAGGTCGGCTCGCTCGGGCGGCGGTCGCTGCGCCTCACGCCGGAGGAGACGGCCGGGCTGAGGGACGAGGTGTTCGAGGTGCTGGAGAAGTACCGGCAGGTGTCCGATCGGAGGCAGTACGACTCATCGGACTCGTCCGCCGCCGCTCCCGATCCGTCGGTCGGTCACGTGGTCGTTCACTTCGATGTGCTTCCGGTGGTCACCCGGGACGGGGGATAGCTCGGCGCGCTGGTGGCGATCATATCCTAGGGATTTCCCTAGGCCGGGCCCTGAAGCCGGGGCCCCGCCGCAGGTCATAGTCTCCTTCGGTACCCGGCTTTTCCGGGCCTCCTCGGGCGGCGTGCGGGTTTCCCGTTCGAGGAGTGATTGCGGTGCCGCCGAGGGAGCGGGCGATGTTCGGCGGCGCCGCGGCCCAGGTCCTCCCGCCCGGCATGGCGATCGGGCGGGTGCGCGGCACGCGGCAGACCTCCGGGCCCGCCGGACACAGGGCCCGGACGGGCGACGCCCTCGTCCCGTGCTGGAGGGGCGGGGGCGTTCGCTTCGGTGAGGTGATGCCGGTCAGACGATGAGGTGGAGGGCCCGGTCGGTCATCCCCTCGGGGGCCTTGGCCGGCGAGCCGCAGTCGAAGGGCGGCTGCGGGTCGTACTCGATCGCGAGTTGCACCGTCTGCGCCGTCACCTCGTCACTGGCCTGGGCCAGCAGGGTCAGCCCCATGTCGATGCCCGACGACACCCCGGCCGCCGTCACGATCTTGCCCTGGGTGATCACCCGCTCGCTCAGGGGCTCGGCGCCGTACTGCTTGAGGGAATCCAGCAGCGCCCAGTGCGTGGTGGCCGTCAAACCCTTCAGGAGCCCCGCGGCGCCCAGGATGAGCGCTCCGCTGCACACCGACGTCGTCCACCGCGTGTGCTCGTGCGCCTGCCTGAGCCACCCGATCAGTGCCTCGTCGGCCAGGGCGTCGAAGGTGCCGACCCCGCCCGGCACGATGACCACGTCGGGCCGGGGCAGGTCGTCGTACGACGCTGTGGCGGTCAAGGTGAGCGTGCCGCGGTCGTCGGTCACCGGGCCCGGCTCCGCCGCGACGAACGTGACGGTGTAGCCGGGCGCGAAGGCCATCACCGTGTACGGCCCGACGGCGTCCAGGGCGGTGAAACGCGGATATAGGGGGATCGCGACATGCATGTCATTTCTCCTTCGACTGGAACCGGCGACGATGGTCGCCGGGTGAGATCCGCCAGTGGCGGCGGAACACGCGGTAGAGCGTCTCCGGGCTGCCGAGCCCGGACTCCCTGGCCACCCGCTCCAAGGGGTGCCCGGTGACCTCCAGGAGGCGCCGGGCGGTGTCGGCGCGGCTGCGTTCGACGTACCGGCCGGGTGACAGGCCGGTCTGCTCGGTGAAGACCCGGGAGAAGTGCCGCTCGCTCATCCCCACCCGCCCGGCGAGCGCGGGCACGCTCAGGTCGGCGGTGGGGTTCGCGTCGATGTACGCCTGCAACTCCCGCAGCGGCTCGCTGCGCGGCGTCAGGGTCCGCATCGGCGTGCTGAACTGGCTCTGCCCGCCCGGCCGGTGCAGGTAGACCACGAGCCCCCGGGCGACGTCCCTGGCGAGCCGGTGGCCGTGGTCCCTGGCCACCAGCGCGAGCGACAGGTCCACGCCGGACAGCACGCCCGCCGAGGTCCAGACGTGGCCGTCCTCGATGTAGAGCGGGTCGGCGTTCACCTCGACGCGCTCGTACCGGTTCTTCAGCTCCCCGGCGACCAGCCAGTGCGTGGTGGCCCGCCGGCCGTCCAGCAGCCCGGCCTCGGCCAGCAGGAACGCGCCGTTGCACACGGAGGCCACCCGCCGCGCCCCCGCCGCCAGCCGGGCGACCGCCTCGACCAGGTCCGGATCCCGTACGTGCTCAGGCACGGACAACCCGCCCGCCACCAGCAACGTGTCGACCGGCCCCGTCACCTCGCCGAGCCCGCCGGCCATGACCGTGACCCCGTTGCCGGCGACCACGGCCCCGGCCTGCGGGGCCACCGGTTCGACCTGGTAGCCACGGCCGGCCAGGAGCAGGTCGGCCGTGCCGAACACGTCGGCGGGCCCCGCCAGGTCCAGGAGCTGGAAGCCGGGGTAAACGAGGATCAGGACCCGTCGTTTCATGCTCTTCATGCTGGTAGCGCCACGGCCATGGCGTCAACGACACGAACATTGCACATTACGCCAGGAAGGGCGGCCTGCTGATGGCGTTCGTGGCGGGGCACCGGGGCGGGCTTGCACCTGACGCGACGTCAGCACCTAGCGTTCCCGGTGGGTGATCGATGTGACAGAACGACGTTGGAAGATCGGCGAACTCGCCGCCGCGACCGGTTTGACGGTACGGACCCTGCGTCACTTCCACCAGATCGGCCTGCTGTGTCCGTCCGAGCGGTCGGCAGCCGGTCATCGCCTCTACACCGGCGATGACGTGCGCCGCCTGTATCGGATCCTGGCGCTGCGCGAGCTGAGGGTGTCCCTCGGCGAGATCGCGGACGCCCTGGACGGCGACGGCGGCGACCTGCGGAGTGTGCTCGTCCGGCAACTCGACCAGGTCGAGCGCCAGGTCGCCCTGCACAGCACGTTGCGGCGGCGGCTGCGGAGCCTGGACGGCAGCCTGAGCCGGGCTCGCGAGCCGTCGATCGACCAGCTCATCGACGCGATGGAGGCGACGATGCAGGCCAAGAACTTCACCGACGAGCAGTTCGCCCGGCTCAGGCAACGGCATGAGCAGGCCGGGGAGGAGGGGTTCGCCCGGTGGCGGCAGCGGATGGCGGAACTGGCCGACCGGCTGGCCGGGCACGCGGAGCGGGCCACGGATCCCGCCGACCCGGAGGTCCAGGAACTGGCTCGGGAGTGGTCCGAGACGGTCGTGGAGATGACCGGGGACGACAGAAGCGTCCTGTCGGCGCTCTACGCGAAGATCGACCGGCAGGGGCCCGAGACCGCTACCAAGGGCGTTCTCACCACCCCGGCCTGGGATTACCTCAGGCGGGCCTTCGCCGTCGGCTTCGGCCGCACCTGACCCGATGGTCAGGCCGAGGTGGCCGCCATGGACAGGAGCCGGGCGAGCTCCACCGGCCTGGTGAACATCGGCCAGTGGCCCGAGTCGATGTCGACATATTCGAGGTGCTTGGCCTGGGCGAGCTCGGGCACGTCACCGGCCGCGATCCACTCCTTCGCCTGGGCGGGGGTGAATTCGGGGCACACGAGGACGGCCGGGACGTCGAAACGTCGCTCGTCCGTCAGGCGTACGACGCCCTTGGACACCTCCTCGGGGACGGGGATCGCCCCGGACGCGAAGGCGCGCCTGGCCTCCTCGTCGAGGTCGGCGGAGTCCGGCCCCTCGAACGGGCCCCAGCCGGGGAAGGGCATGACGCCGTTCTCGGCCTCGAAGAAGTCGGCGTAGGCCCGGCCGTCGCCGGTCGGAAAACCGCCGATCATGGCGACCTTGGCGACCTGCTCAGGGCGCGCGTCGGCGGCCAGCCAGGCCAGGGTGCAGGCTGCGGAGTGCCCCACCACCAGCGGTTTGCCGGGCGCCGAGTCGATGGCGGCGAGCACCGCCGCCACCTGGTCGTCGAGCGTGGCCGAGGTGGACCCGTCGCCCTGGCCGGGGAGGGTGAGCGGCACGGGACGGTGGCCGAGCTCCTTGAGCGCGGGCACGACGTCGTCCCACGCGGACCCGTCGAGCCACAGGCCGGCGATGAGCAGGATGTCCATGATCAGATCTCTTTCTCCAGTGTGTGCAGATCCCGTTCGGCGAAGAGCCGGTGTTCCCATTCCTCGTGCAGGACGGAGTGGAGACATTCCTTGAGCGGGAAGTTCTCGGCCTGGGGCCAGCCGGGCTCGGTGCGCGTCACCCGGGAGCCGAGTCGCTCGTCGGTGAGAGACTCCATGACCCGGCGAACCATGGCCTGGCGCTCGCGCCGGACGGCGAGCACCTCGTCGAGCGGAGGCCGTGCCTCGCGGTCCCACGGAATGCCGTCCCATCCGGGGGCCTCGTCCCACGGCAGGTCCCACCGGTGCCACGGCGCGGCCTCGCAGAGGACCATCCGGCCCACCCAGCCGGCGCTCACGAAGTTGAGGTGGCGCAGGGTCTGGATGAACGACCACTCCTCGTCGACGCCGCGGTGGAGCGCTTCTTCGGGGAACGTCCTGGCCCGCGCGACGGTGCCCGCCCACAGGCGCTCCAGGACGGCCCACGCCTCGCGGAACCCGTCGGGGTCCTCGGGGCGCATCTTCGCCCGCTCGGGCATGCGACGGTTCAGTTCGGCGTCGATGAGCGGAGCGATGTCCACGCCGTTCACGACGACGTTCTCGATCACGCCGTTGATCTCGACGTCGACCAGCTCGATGCCGCGCAGGTCGCTCCGGTTGAACAGGGCGCCGCGGATCCGGGCGCCGGTGAAGTCGACCGCGTGCATGCGCGTGTCGTTGAGGTACACCCGTGTGAAGGCGGCACCGCGCAGGTTGACGCGCTCGAAGCGCGCACCGGCGAGGTTCTGCTGACAGAACTCGGTCATGCGCCTCACGTTAGGGCTAATTCCGGACGATTTACTTCCGGCTCATCACGTGACCTCCTAATCTGCTCATGTGCCCACCGATCTCAGCCCCACCGCACGAGCCCTGCGCACCATGGAGGTCCTCCAGTCCCGCCCCGGCGTGACGGCCGGCGAGCTCGCCGCGTGTCTGGGCGTCACGGAGCGGGCCGCGCGGCGGTATGTCGGGATTCTCCGGGAGGCGGGCATCCCGGTGGAGTCGGCCCGGGGCCCCTACGGCGGATACCGGCTCGGGCGCGGGGCCAGGCTGCCGCCGGTCACCTTCACCGAACTGGAGGCACTGGGCCTGGTGATGGCGGTGCTCGACGGCCTGCCGGCCGCCGCCGACGACGCCGACGACCTGGTCGGCTCGGCCCTGAGCAAGGTCATCCGGGCGCTGCCCGAGAGCGTCGGCCGGCAGGCGGCGGCACTGCGGGAGCACGCGTCGGCCGCGCCCGACCGGTCCTCGGCCCGTCCGGATCCCAGCATCACCGGCGAACTCGTCGCCGCCGTCGCCGGTCGCTCTCGCGTGCTGATCGCGTACCGGAGTGAGATCGGCAACGAGTGGGAGTCCGAGGTGGATCCGTGGGCGGTGGTCGTCCGCCATGGGCGCTGGTACCTCCTGTGCCACTCCCACCGCGCGGACGCGATCCGTACGTACCGGGTCGACCGCATCCACGCGGTACGGCGGCGCGCGCACCGGTTCGAGCCGCCCGCGGACCTCGATCCGGTGGCCGTGCTGGAGGAGAACCTGGGCACCGGATGGGAGTTCCCCACCCGCGTGGTGTTCCGGGCTTCGCCGGCCGAGGTGGCGCCCTGGATACGGCCTCCCATGGGGCGGCTCGAACCATGGGAAGACGGGTGCGTGCTCGTCGGCAGCACCAGCAATCCGGCGATGTACGCGCAAGAGTGGTTGTCGAATGTGCCCTTCGCGTTCCGTGTCGAGGGCGGGCCGGAGCTCCGGGCCGCGGTCGCGACCGTCGCTTCTCGATTCGCCGCCGCCCTGGAGGACCAACCCTGACGGTGACCGAGCGGCATATGCATGACGCGTCAGTCGAAGAGGAAGAGACGCGCGAAGCCGTCCCTGGCGAGCAGGAAGCCCACGATGGCCAGGACCCAGCCGAGGAAGGCCACGCAGTGGCGTGACAGGTAGGCGCCGATCCGCTGCAGCAGCCGCTCGGCCCGCCCGCGTGCGGCGAGCCGGAGCAGGAGGAGGAGCAGAGCGGGAAGCACCATGACGACGTTGTAGAGCGCCAGCGTGGGCACCCACTCCACGGGCGACAGCCCCTCGGTGGCCATGAGGCCGATGGCGCCCAGGTAGGGGAGCATGGTCACCAGCTCGATGGCGCCGGCCGTCAGGCCGAGCACGACCATTCCCCAGACCGACTTCTGGGACCGCTCGATGCGCTCGATGGTGGCCGAGGCGTCGCTGCTCCTGCCCTGCTTCGCCCGGCGCTTGGGGTCGAAGCGGAAGCTGAACAGGAACAGCGCCACGCCGACGATCAGCTCGATCCAGTAGCCGACGGGGCTGTCGAGGCTGTCTCCCAGCGTGTCCAGCATCGGACGGAGCCCGAGCATGAGCGCGACGCCGACGGCGAAGTAGAAGACCACGATCGTGATCAGGTAGACGAGCACCTTGCCCACGATGGGGCGCCCCGCCGCCAGCATCAGGAACACGGGGATCAGAAGCGTGCCGATACTCGTGCTGTCGAGCAGCGCGAGCACTATCAGTCCGATTAACAGTGCGACGGTCATCCATCCATTCCTTGCCGAAGCCGAGGACAGCGGGCATGACGAGGACAGCGGCCATGCTGTCCGCCCACCAATGGTTGCAGTCCGGCGGCGGCCGAGGACGTGATCTGTATCCGGCTGCTCAACTCCGGGCAGGACCGCTTCGCCCCCGACCGCGCGGTCAGGGGCACACCGGGGCGAGGGCCAGGGTCAGCGCGTCGCGGTGCAGTCCGTCGAGGCGGTCCCGGGTCTCGGCGGCGTGCCCCGCCAGGGCCAGGCGCGTCCGGCACTCCCCGGCCCGGGCGCGGGCCGGCTCGGTCTGCTTCAGCAGGCGCAGCAGCCTGGGAGTGAGCAGGTCGAGTCGCGGGCGCACCTCCGTGGCCAGGTCGGGCCGCTCGCGCGGGCGCAGCTCCGGGTGCGCCCGCCAGCGCGCGTGCAGGCCCCGCTGCACCGCCTTGGCCGCCTCGATCTGGGCACGGAAGAACCGCGTCCCGGCCTCCGGGGCGAGGCCGATCCGCGCGGACCGCGTGGCGACAGAGCCGAGCAGTTCCCGCTCCCGTGCCGGATCCGTGATCGGGCCTCCGCCGCCGAACTTCGCCGCCGCCACGGCATCGGCCAGCAGCAGCCGCTGAACGGCCAGCTCGACCAGCCCGGGCAGCCCCGCCGGCACGGGCCGGGATGCCAGGCTTCCGCGGGGGTCCGCGCCCGGCGGCGCGTACGGCACGGGCGCGGCGGGAACGGCGAGCAGCGCGGCGGCGACGAGCACGGCGGGAACGATGGCCATCACGCTATGTGACTACCCGATCACCCTTTAGCGCATGGCCTCGCGCGCCAGGAGACGAGCGACTCACGATCTTCCACCACGGTCGGGAACCGATGCGAAAGCCCGGCCTTACCGATGACTCCGCGTTGGGTGCGAGCCTCTAGCATTTCGCAGATGACCACCTACGACGACACTGACGCGTTCGATCACCCGGACTCCTCGGCCCTGCCACCGCGCCAGCAGCGGATCCTGGCCACGATCCGGGACTGGGTGGTCAGGTACGGATACCCTCCGAGCACCCGCGAGCTCGGCCGCGCGGTCGGGCTGCGGTCGTCCTCGTCGGTGTCGAAACACCTCAGGAGCCTGGAGGAGCAGGGTTTCCTCCGCCGGGGCACGGCGATGACGCGGCCGATCGACGTACGCCTGTTCCTGCGGGGCTCGACGCCCCGGCCGGCCGGTGACCTGGTGCAGGTGCCCGTGGTCGGCGACATCGCCGCCGGCGCCCCCATCCCGGCCGACGAACTCCTGGACGACACGCTGACCCTGCCCCGCGACCTCACCGGGCGGGGCACCGTGTTCGGCCTGCGGGTGCGGGGCGACTCGATGATCGACGCCGCCATCTGCGACGGCGACATCGTCGTGGTCAGGCAGCAGCCCGAGGCCCACTCGGGCCAGATCGTCGCCGCGATGATCGACGGCGAGGCCACCGTCAAGGTCTTCCGCCGCCGGGACGGCCACATCCTCCTCGAACCACGCAACCCGGCCTACGACGTCATCGACGGCGACGACGCCACGATCCTGGGCATCGTGGTCTCGGTCCTGCGCAGCGTCTGAGCGCCCTGGGCTGGCTGAGCGCGTGCCGTCAGAACGCGCCGCTGCCGTCGTACAGGCGGACGAAGGTGGCGTTCGCGACGGCCGCGCGGGCGCCGAGGACGTGCCCGTCGCACATCCGCGTCTCCGTCCCCGCCTGGTCGACCACCTTCCACGTCACCGGCTCCGGGCACGGCTGGCTGGGCCGGCTGTAGTTCCAGGTACGGCGGCACACCCGGCACGTGGAGATGCCGGCCTGGGAGGAGAGGGTGTTGCCGTGCTCGGGGCAGACCGCCCACGGCAAGCCGCACGGCTGGGCCTGCAGCTTGGCCAGGTCCGTGGCCGCGCTCCGCAGGTCGTTGGCGCCTCGGGCCAGCCAGTCCGCGGCGTGCCGGGCCGCCGTCAGCGGCTCGTGCTCCGGCGACTCCTCGGGGACGCTGTCGCAAACGGTACGGACCTCGGCGGAAAGCGCCTCTGCGCGGTCCGCGAGGGTGCGCAGGTGCGCGGGAGTGACACTCATGCGGGCTTCCATCTCGCGAAGGCCGGCGTGTCGGCCGGGGACTGGTTGCTGACCTGGACCCTACGTCGTCTCCGGCGCCACCGTCGCGGCGGGTTCGCCCTCCTGGCACGCGGCGGCGTCGGCCTCCGGCGCGGCGAGCCAGGGCATGCGGGCGACGAGCTGGTCCCGCAGCCGGGTCAACGTCGCGATGCGCTCATTGAGCGTGGCTATCCGCCGGGCGCCGACCTCGTAGCCGCCGTCGCAGCGCGGGTGGTAGCCCAGCACCCGGGGGATCTCCCCGTCGAGGTACGGCAGGAACGACCGTACGTCCTCGACCGTGAACCCGGAGGCGAGCAGGTCCCGGATGTTGCCGACCCGGCGCGGCGACTCCGGCCCGTACGTGCGGTATCCGGCCCCCGTGCGTTCGGGGGTGAGCAGCCCCTGCTCCTCGTAGAAGCGGAGGGCGCGGGTGGTGACGCCGGTGAGTCCGGCCAGTTCGCCGATGAGCATGTCGTCTCCCTTCCTGGCGAGAGTCAACGTGTCAGGCGGACGACGACCTTCCCGGTGTACGCCCCGCGAACGAGATCGAGGAGCGCCTGCGGAGCGTTCTCCAGGCCGTCGATCACCGTCTCCTCGCGTACCAGGGAGCCGTCGGCCAGCCACTGCCGCAGCCGCCGGCCGAACTCGGGGGCGAGGTCGAGGTGGTCGCTCATGGTGAAGCCGCGCAGCGTGAGGCGCTTCCCGATCAGGCGCATCGGGTCGCCGGGGCCGGGATCAGGCTCTCCTCCGGCGCTCTGCCTGGCCAGGGCCCCGCAGAGTGCGATGCGGCCGTGCGGGTTCATGACCTCGATCGCGGCTCTGAGCTGCTCGCCGCCCACGTTGTCGAAGTAGACGTCGACGCCGCCGGGGGCGGCCTCGCGCAGCCGGTCCGCGATCGGGCCGTCGTGACGGTCGAACGCGGCGTCGAAACCGAGCCTGCCGGTCAGGTGGGCGACCTTCTCCGGAGTGCCCGCGCTGCCGACGACACGTCCGGCGCCGAGCAGGCGCGCGAGCTGGCCCACCATGCTCCCGGTGGCGCCTGCCGCGCTGGAGACGAAGACGGTCTCGCCGGGGCGCAGGCCCGCCACCGCCGTCAGCCCGGCATAGGCGACCAGGCCGAAAGCGAGGTACGTCGAGACCGACGGGTACGCGTGCGGGTCCACCTGGCGGACCTGGGTGGCGTCGGCCAGCGCGTACTCGCGCCAGCCGAGCCGGTGGAGCACCACGGAGCCCTCCTTGACGGACGGCTCGCCCGAGGCCACGACCTCGCCGATGGCGTCGCCGTGCAGGGGCGCGCCGACCTCGTACGGGGGCATGGGGATGTCCGGGTAGGCACCGATGAGCAGGAGCATGCCGGGATCGAGTGACATGTACAGGTTGCGGATGAGGACCTGGCCGGGGGCCGGGTCGGGGATCTCGGTCTCGGCGAGCCGGAAGGCGTCGGGGCCGGGGAGGCCCTGGGGGCGGGCGGCGAGGTGGATCTCTCGTGCGTTCATGGCACAGGACCGTAGACATTGACGTACACGTGAAGGTCAAGCCCCGCTGGTCGGCCGTGCCCTGGCCGGTCGAGTCGCGTCCCCCGCGGTGGCGATGGGGGTACGCTGCAACGGCTCAGTATCCTGATCACGGAGGACGCCGGTGAAGAGGCTGATCGCCCGGCTCTGGCGCGGCATCCGCGGGCCGATGCAGTGGCGGCTGCTCTACCTGTCCCAGGCCAAGTTCATGGCCGGGGTGACCGGTGTCGTGCGCGACCGGGAGGGCAACGTGCTGCTGTTGCGGCACCGGTTCTGGCCCGAGCACCGGCAGTGGGGCCTGCCGACGGGCAGTGCGAAGCGGGGGGAGACCTTCGAGCAGACGGTCGCCCGCGAAGTGCGCGAGGAGACCGGGCTGGAGGTGAGCGTGGGCGAGCTGGTGCAGCTCAGGAGCGGGTTCCGGCTCAGGATCGAGATCGCGTACGCGGCCCGGTACGCCGGCGGCGGCACGATGCGGCTCCATTCGATGGAGATCCTGGAGGCCCGCTGGTGCGCCCCCGGCGACCTCCCTGAGGGCCTGCTGGAGTCGCACCGCCTGCTGATCGAGTCGTCAGGTGGGCGGCGCGGCCGTGGTGGAGAAGGCGGGATCCAGGTGCGCGGTGTCGTTGAACCGGCGCAGGATCCACCGGGCCTCGGTCAGTACCAGGTGTGACACCGACGCGTTGTCGGGACCGAGGAACGCGAACGGCCGCGACCCCGTCGCCGCCGCCAGCGCCTCGGCGATCACGCCGCCGTGGGTGACCACGACGATCCGCTGGTCGCGGTGGGCGGCGGCGAGCCTGACGAGCACCTTGCGCACGCGCTCGGAGAAGGCCGCGGCGGGCTCGGCACCCGGGATCACGTCCCAGCGTTCCTCGGCCGACATCCGCCGGGCGATCGGGTGGCCCTCCGCGACCATCTGCCGGAACACGCCGCCTTCCCACTCGCCGAGGTGCACTTCCCGCAGGTCGGGCTCCACCACCGGCGTCAGGCCGAGCCGGGCGGCGAGCGGCGCGGCGGTCTGGGACGTCCGCCGCAGCGAGCTCACGTAGATGGCGTCGACGCGCTCCACGGCGAGCCGCAGCGCCACCAGCTCCGCGTGCTCCCGGCCCTCGGGCGCGAGGCCCGGGTCACCCTGGCCGTCCACCAGGGGGAACGGCCGGTCCGGGCGCGCGGGCTCCGACTCGCCGTGCCGGACCAGCAGCACTTCGGTGGCTCCCGGCGGCGTGCGGAACCGGTGCTGCCGGTATTCGACCGGCTGCTCACTTTCGGCTGCCACAGTTACCGAACCCTACTCCACTTGACCTTCCGTCCGGTGACGTCCGGTAGAGCGGTCACCGTCCTCTCCGGGATCGGCCGGAGAGGACGGTGACGTCTCAGGTCAGTGGTGAGACCTGGTGACCACCGCACCCGAGGTGGGGTCGAGGATCACGCGGCCCGCCCTGGCCTTGCCGAACGTGAACATGCCCTCCAGGGAGCCCGCCACCTGGTCCATGGAGCCGTTGCCGATGCGGCCGGTGCTCCAGTTGTCCTCGATGAACTTCAGGATCGAGGTCTGGTCGGTCAGGTGGTGGTCGACGTGGTTGACCTTGGAGTACGGCGAGATGGCCAGCAGCGGGGTACGCGGGCCGTAACCGCAGCGGTCGTTGAAGCCGGACAGCACCTTGGCCCTGCCGCACAGCGCGGCGGCGTCCGTGGCCGGGTCACGCGAGCCGTTGACGATCGGCGCCATCTTGTGGTCGTACCAGCCGTCGGAGTCGTCGTAGGCGATGAAGATCGCGGTGGACGCCCACTCGGGCGAGTTCTGGATCTTGTTGATGGTGTTGACCAGGAAGTGCTGCTCGTCGAGCGGGTCGGAGTTGCCCGGGTGACCGTCCTGGTACGCCCCCGCCTTGAGGAAGCTCACCGCGGGCAGGTTGCCGCCCGCCAGGGCGGCGTCGAAGTCGCTCAGGTCGTAGTTGTGGTTGGCCTGGTCGGTGTACCCGATCGCCGCGGTCGAGGACGGCGCCAGGTGCCTCGGGTTCGACGTCGACGGGTAGTACTGGAACGGCGAGTGGTGCGGGCTGTAGTCCGTCACCGCGTTGCCGCCGATGTTCTCGTGGGTCGAGCCGCACACCGCGTACGCGCCGGACGTGCCGGTCGGCTTGAAGCCGCCCTGGAACCAGCCCCAGGTCACGTTCTTGCGGTTGAGCAGGTCACCGATGTTCTGGCCGGTGCCCGCCGCGAGGTTGTTCTTGGCGGTGTGGTTGTTGTCCGAGCAGTCGTCGAACGCCGGGTCGGGGTCGTTGATCACGGTGCCCACGCCCCGCGCGTCGGACGAGGACACGACGCCCGCGTCGGTGACGTTGGTGCCCTTCACCGGGTCCACCGCGTAGAAGCCGTGGGTCTGGCCGGAGATCAGGTTGAGCGCGCCGGGGGTGGACGGGCCGAAACCGGTGTTGTAGGAGTTGTCGCTCATCGCGTAGTTCTGAGCGTAGTTCCACATCCCGGTGACGGTGTTGCCGTCGAAGTAGTCCATCACCAGGCCGGGCGCCTGGTAGATGTTGTTGCCGCCACAGGTGTCGTGTGCGACGTTCTCCTCGAACTTGTCCATCTTGCCGCCGTTGTAGGCGAGCTGCTCGTGCGAGTAGCCGTGGTCCTGGCTGCACGTGAGCGCCTGGGCGGGGGAGAGGCGCTTCGGGTCGTACTGGTTCGGGTTCTTGGTGAGCAGCTTCTTGGTCAGCCCGTCCACCGAGGGGGTGCCCTTGGCCGCCTTGAACGTGGTGCCGTCGGTGTTGGCCGCCTTCGGGTAGGTGCCGAAGTAGTGGTCGAACGACACGTTCTCGTCGAAGAGCACGACGACGTGCTTGATGGGGGTCTTGGTACGGACCTGCTTGGCCTTGGCCTGTGCCTGCGCCAGGGCCTGCGGGGACAGGGTCCGGGCCGTCGCGGACGGGGTCGGCGCGGCAGAGGGTGTCGCTGACGAAGTGGCCGGCGGTGCTGCCGACGGTGTCACGGTGTCCGCGGAACCCGGGGTGGTGCCCGAGACCGCCAGCGCCCCGGCCGCCGCCAGCGTGGCGGCAGCCGCGTACCAGCGCGCTGCCTTCTTACCTGGGCCAGTGCCCACGGTGCCTCCTTGTGAAGAGAACCGAGCCGCTTCTCGGCCCGGGCGGCGCGGGGAGCAAGACGGCTCACGGGCGCCCACGGGATCCCATCACACCCGGATGACGCTTTATGGCCATAAAAGTGACAAATAGGGAAAAATCGGTCATAAGGTGTTCAAAGTAGGATCTGTTGGACATAGGACGAGGACGGGTCCTGGACGCCGGGCACCGCGAGGAAGTACCCGCCGCCGAAGGGCGAGATGTAGTCGACCAGCGGCTCGTCCACCAGGCGCATCTGGACCGCCTCGAACTGCCGGTGCAGGTCCTGCTGGTAGCAGGTGAACAGCAGCCCGACGTCGAGGTTGCCCACCTCGTCCACGCCCCGGTCGTAGTTGAAGCTGCGGCGCAGGATGCGGCTGCCGTCCGTCTGCGGCGTGCGCGGGTTCGCCCGCCTGATGTGGCTGCCGGGCGGGATCACCTTGCCCACCGGGTCCAGCTCGTACCGGGGCACGTCCTGTTCGCGGGTGCCGTCCAGGGGCGCGCCGGTGTCCCTGGCCCGGCCGAACATCTGCTCCTGCTCGCTGATCCCCACCCGGTCCCAGAACTCCACCAGCATCCGGATCAGCCGGTAGACGACGTAGCTGCCGCCCGTGCTCCACGAGGTCTCCGGCTTGTCATCCCGGATCCACACCAGCCGGTCCATCTCGGCGGCGTTCCTGCTGTCGGGGTTGGCGATGCCGTCCTTGAACCCCATGAGGTTGCGCGGCGTGCCGCTCGGCCGGGGCGGGCTGGTGAACCCGTTCATGCGCCAGCGCACCTGCATGGCGCCGCGCGTGTGCCGGGCGAGGTCGCGCAGCGCGTGCAGGACGGTGTCGTCGTCGTCCGCCTCCAGTTGCAGGCTGAGGTCGCCATGGCACCAGGCCGGGTCCAGGTCGTCGTTGGGGAAGACCGGCATCCGGACCAGGCCGGCCGGCTTGCGCGAGGCCAGGCCGTACCGGTCGTCGAAGAGCGAGGCGCCGAGGCCCAGGGTGACCGTCAGGGCCCCGGGGGGCACGCTCGGCCCGAGGATGCCCGAGTCGGCGGGCGGCGCGGTGATGCCCAGCTCCGGTGGGAGGCCGCCGGTGATCAGGGCGCGCGCCCGGTCGGTGAGCGTGCGGAACAGCTCCTTCAGCTCGCCCTTGCCGTCGGCGATGACGTCGAAGGCCACGACGATCGCCCTGCGCCGCGGGGCGTTGAGGATCCCGGCCTGGTGGGGACCGTGGAAGCCTGGCACCGCCGGCACGGCCGCCGCCGGCATCGCGGGCGCCGCTGTGGCGGCGGCGCCGGCGATGCCGGTGGCCAGCGCGCCGGTGAGGAATGTCCTGCGGTTGTAGCCGCTCACTTCGTCCGCCTCGGGAAGAGAATTTCGGCGATCGGGGCCAGCTCCTCCAGCAGGCCGCCGACCGCGCCGTTGATGGGTTGGCGGACCCGGGGGGCCAGCCGGTCGACGGGGGTCCAGGTGTCGCCGTGGTGCTGGGCCGCGAGCAGCGCGTCCACCTGGTCCAGGTGCTCGTCCACCTGCTTCATCGCGGGGTAGCGGTCTTCGAGCAGCGGCCGCAGCACGCCGAGGGTCTCGCGGGTGCCCTGAACGTTGGCGGCGGCGGTGGCGAGGGTGGTGCCGCTGCCCTGGTCGGAGCGGCCGGTCAGCTCGAACCGCAGGGTGTTCTCCAGGATCTCGTGCGCGCGCAGGGGCAGGTCGCCGGGTTCGAGCCGCTGGTCGGGGAAGTCGTCGTCCAGCGCCTTGACGTCCTTGAGCAGGCGGTCGGCGATCGGGCGCAGCCTCTCGGCGGACTCACCGTGCCACAGTCCGTACTCGACCCGGTGCAGGCCGGTGAAGTCCTTGTCGTGGACGCCGCCGGGCAACCCGGCCGGATGCCCGTTGATCGCCCCGTCGAACTCGCCGAAGGTGCCGTACGCGGAACCGAGGCTCTCGTAGGCCAGGTGGGCGGGCAGCCACGCCTTCCTGGCGGCGGCCAGATCGCCCCGGTCCACCGCCCGGGTCAGCGTTCTGGTCCTGGCCAGCAGGGTCTTCAGCCCGCTGGAGACGTACGCGCTGTAGGCCTTCGCCGGGGCGAACAGGTCGGCGTAGGAGACCGGGATGATGGCCGGCCCGCCGGTGCCGGTCCCGGTGACGGTGACCGACGGGCCGACGATCGGATCGCGCTCGTCGATCTCGCACCGGATGGCGTACGTACCTTGGGCCAGGCTGACCGACATGGGCCGGGTCACCCCCGGGCCCAGCCCTTCCACCTCGGCGTGCACGGCGCCCCCGGGCACCTCGATGAGATCGGCCCCCGAGGGGGCGTCCCCGGTGTTGGAGAGCATGAGAGTCAGCCGCCCGGCGTGCGGGTTCGTCCAGCCCTCGCCGCAGTGGCTCGCCGAGACCTGGACCACGGGATCGGCGCCGGGGGGCGTGGACGTCCGTGGCGGGGAGGAAGCGTGCTCGTCGGCTCCGGCCGTCGTGCATCCCGTCACGAGGAGCAGGCACGCGAGGATCGCCGCGCCCGGCCGGCTGAATTCCACGATCTTTCTCCCGGACGATTCGCCATAAAAAGGGCACATGCATGCTAGTCACACCATGTCTCGCACATTCGCCCAGGCCATGACATGTGGCAGCATGTTCACGGAGCGCTCACCGGGCGTTCCCCTCGTTTCCGGGAGCCGTTGGAGAGGCGCTCGCCTGCCGCGCGGGCGGGCGTACCACCACCGACGACCCGCCGCGGGGCGGGTCCTGGGACTTCCAGTCGTACGGCTTAGTCAGCGGGGGGTGACGGCGCGTGAGATGCTGCGAGGGTGAGAGCGACTGAGCAGGCCGAGCCGGCCCCCCGCCGCCGGCGCGGTCGTCCCGGCCATGACCAGTCGGCGATCCTGCGCGCGGCGGTCGAGCTGTTCAACCGGCGCGGCTACGACGCCACGAGCATGGGCGACCTGGCCAAGGAGCTGGGGCTGACCAAGCCGGCCATCTACTACCACGTCACCAGCAAGGAGCAACTGCTCGGCCAGGCCCTGGACGACGCGCTCGACGAGCTCACCTCCGTCGTGACCGAGGCGTCCACGGAGCGGGCCGGGGTGACCGCCTACCAGCGGCTGCGCGAGGTGGTGCGGCGCAGCGTCGAGGTGCTGGTGGCGCACCAGCAGTCCGTCACGCTCCTGCTGCGGGTGCGCGGCAACAGCGAGGTCGAGCTGGCGGCACTGAGCCGGCGGCGCTGGCTCGACGACCGCCTGGCCGCGCTCGTCGCCGACGCCGTCGCCGAGGGGTCGCTGCGCGACGACGTGCCGCCGGCGCTGGTGAGCCGGCTGCTGTTCGGCATGGTGAACTCCCTGGTCGAGTGGTATCGGGCAGAGGGGGCCTACGACCAGGCGATGGTCGCCGACGCGATCACCACGATCGCCTTCGACGGCCTGGCCCGCCACGAGTCCTGAGCCGTTCCGCCCACCTACGGGCGGGGTCAGGCGTCGTAGTCGACGGTCACCTGCTCACCGACCGGATAGGACTGGCAGGTCAGGACGAACCCGGCGGCCGTCTCGGCCGGTTCGAGCGCGTAGTTGCGGCGCATGTCGACCTCCCCCGCGCGGACGACGGCGCGGCACGTCCCGCAGACGCCGCCCTTGCAGGCGAACGGCAGGTCGCCGCGGGTGGCCTGGGCGCCGTCGAGGAGCGTCGTCTCGCGGGAGACGGTGGCGGTCGTCCGCAGGCCGTCGAGGACGACGGTCAGCTCGGTGGTCGCGCCGGGGACCTCGCCCGCGGCCCGGCGGGGCGGGGACGGCGGGGCGTCGGCGTAGAAGAGCTCGACGTGTACGCGGTCCGCCGGAACCCCGAGGCCGGCCAGCACCGGCCGGGCACTCTCGACCAGTTGGAGCGGCCCGCACAGCCAGACGTGGTCGAACACCTCGACGGGGACGAGGCAGGTGAGCAGCCGGCGCAGCCGGTCGCCGTCGAGCCGCCCGGACAGCAGCTCGACGTCGCGTGGCTCGCGCGAGAGCGTGTGCACGATCTGGAGCCGGGGGCCGTAGCGGTTCTTCAGGTCGCCGAGCTCCTCCGTGAACATGACGGTACGGCTGGTCCGGTTGCCGTACAGGAGCGAGACCTGGGCGCCGGGGTGGGTGAGCACCGTCGAGGCGACCGACAACATCGGGGTGATGCCGGAGCCGGCGGCGACGCACAGGTGCCGCTCGCCCGCCTCCGGGTCGGCCTGCCAGGAGCCGGTGGGTGGCTGGACCTCGATCCGGGTGCCCGGCCCGACCTCGCGCACCAGCCAGGAGGAGAACAGCCCGCCGGGGATCTCGCGGACGCCGATGCGCGGCGCCGAGCCGGCCGGGGCGCAGATCGAGTACGAGCGGCGGTGCTCGCGGCCGTCGATGACGCGGCGCAGGGTGAGCGACTGCCCGGCTCGGAAGGCGTACACGTCGCGCAGTTCGTCCGGGACGGCGAACGTGATGGCGGCGGCGTCCTCGCACAACCGGTCCACGGCCGCCACGGTCAGCGGATGGAACACGGCGGCCCTCGACGGCGCGGACGCGAGCGTGGTCATGTCATATCTCCTTGACGTGCTCGAACGGTTCGAGGCAGCCGGCGCAGCGGTAGAGGGCCTTGCAGGCGGTGGCGCCGAACTCCGAGCTGAGCTCGGTGGCCGGGGAGCCGCAGCGAGGGCAGGGCGGCGCGGTCCTGGCCGGGCCGAGCGTGAGCGGCACCGGCCCGGTCCGCCGGGGGGCGGGGCCCGGCGCCGAGAGCCCGGCCGCGCGCAGGGCGGCCCGGCCGCGTTCGGAGATCCAGTCGCTGGACCAGGGCGGATCCAGGACGACGCGCACCTCGACGCGGGGGAAGCCGGCGTCGTTCAGCCGGTGGACGAGGTCGTCGCGCATGGTCGCCATGGCCGGGCAGCCGCTGTAGGTCGGCGTGATCGAGGCCACGACGACCTCGGCGCCGCCCGCCTCCCGCACCACCTCGACGCCGCGCAGCACGCCGAGGTCGGCGAGGGTGAGCATCGGCATCTCGGGATCCCGCACCTGCCCGGCCACCTCGGCGGCGCGCCGGCCGGATTCGGGGTGGCGCTCCCGACCGGCGATCTCGGCGGCGCGCCGGTCGGCGACCACCGGCTCCGGGTCGCGCTCCCGTCCGGTGTTCACCAGCGCCCGCTCGGGTGTGCGCGGGCGACCACCTGCATTTCGGCGAGCAGCAGGCTCAGCGCCTCGGTGTGCGCGCCGTCGCGGCCCGTACGCTCCCCGGCCCCGGCCAGCGGCGGCCGTGCGGGGCGCTCGACCCCACTGGCGGCGAGCACCTGGTCGAGGACGGCGTCCACCTCCTCCCGCAGGAACGCGGGGTCCACGCCGACCCCCGCCGAGGCCAGGGAACGTTCGACGGGGTGCGCGGTGACCAGTTCCGCCCACAGCGGGAACAGAGCGTCGAGGGCGGCCAGCAGCCTGCGGCGCGACTCCTCGGTGCCGCGCGCCAGGGTGAGGAACCAGCGCCCGGCCCAGTCACGGTGGTAGGCGACCTCCTTGACGCCCTTGGCCGCCACCGCCGCCAGCACGTGGTCCCGGCTCGTACGCAACCGCTCCAGCAGCGCGAGCCGCGCCACCGAGAACAGCAGCAGGCGGACCACGACATGCCCGAAGTCACCGTTGGCCACCTCGGCCAGGCGTACGTTGCGGAAGTCCCGGTCCTCGCGGAAGAAGGCCAGCGCGTCCTCCGGCGGCACCGGCGAGCCCGCGGGCAGGGCGGGCACCACGCCCGGGTCGGCGGCGGCCGCCCGCGCCAGCAGCAGCCGAGCCTGCCCGAGGAGGTCGAGGGCGACGTTCGCCAGCGCGATGTCCTCTTCGAGGTCGGGCGCGCGGCTGCACCACTCCGACAGGCGCTGCGACATGATCAGGGCGTCGTCGCCCAGCATCAGGCAGTACGCGGCCAGCTCGGCGGGGTCCACGCCGTCCGGTGTCGTGGTGTCCACGCCGGCCAGCGGGTCCTCGAAGTCGGTGCCGAAGGCCCACTGGGAGGAGTCGCCGCCGAGCAGGCCGTCGAAGATGCTGCCATGGTCATCGCTCATCGTGCTCTCACATGTGCGGGACGTCGTCGGGGATGTCGTAGAACGTCGGATGCCGGTAGACCTTGTCGCCGCTCGGCGCGAACAGCGGGTCCTTCTCGTCCGGGCTGGAGGCGGCGATCGCGTCGGCCCGTACGACCCAGATGCTGACCCCCTCGTTGCGCCTGGTGTAGACGTCGCGGGCGTGCCGCAGGGCCATGGCGTCGTCCGGGGCGTGCAGCGATCCGACGTGCACGTGGTTGAGGCCGCGCTTGCCGCGCACGAACACCTCGTAGAGCGGCCACTCCCGCCGGTCGGCGCTCATCGCCCGCCCTCCCCGGCCGACCGCCGCGCGAACGCCGTGGCCGCCTCGCGCACCCACGCGCCCTCCTCGTGCGCGGCCCTGCGATGGGCCACCCGCTGCGCGTTGCACGGCCCCTCGCCCCTGATGACCGCGGCGAACTCCGCCCAGTCCGGCTCGCCGAAGTCGTGGGCGCCGCGTTCGGCGTTCCAGCGCAGGTCGGGATCGGGCAGCGTGACGCCGAGCGCCTTCGCCTGCGGGACCGTCATGTCCACGAACTTCTGCCGCAGCTCGTCGTTGGAGTTGCGCTTGATGCCCCAGGCCATCGAGCGTTCGCTGTTGGGCGACTGGGCGTCCGGCGGGCCGAACATCATCAGCACCGGCCACCAGAACCGGTCGACCGACTCCTGGACCATGGCGCGCTGCTCGTCGGTGCCGCGCATCATCGTCATGAGCAGCTCGTAGCCCTGCCGCTGGTGGAAGGACTCCTCCTTGCAGATGCGGATCATGGCACGGCCGTACGGGCCGTAGGAGGTGCGGCAGAGCGGCACCTGGTTGCAGATCGCGGCCCCGTCCACCAGCCAGCCGATGGTGCCGACGTCGGCGTAGGACAGCGTCGGGTAGTTGAAGATGGAGGAATACTTCTGCCGGCCGGCGAGCAGCAGGTCGGTCAGCTCGGCGCGGGAGACGCCGAGGGTCTCGCACGCCGCATACAGATACAGGCCGTGACCGGCCTCGTCCTGCACCTTCGCCAGCAGGATCGCCTTGCGGCGCAGCGACGGCGCGCGGCTGATCCAGTCGCCCTCCGGCTGCATGCCGATGATCTCGGAGTGCGCGTGCTGGGCGATCTGGCGTACGAGGGTGCTGCGGTAGGCGTCCGGCATCCAGTCCCGCGGCTCGATGCGGTCGCGGCGCGCGATGGTCGCGTCGAACGCGGCCTGCAGCCGTTCTTCCTGGTCCGGCTCCGCTGGGATGGCGGTCATGTTTCCTCCGAGGCGGGCATATTTACTTATCGCTCGGTCAGTAATACCGTGACACGGGTGGAGGTCTTCGCGCAACAGGTCGCGGGGAAAGGGGACAGCGTGAGCGCACTGCTGGAGAGCTACGCCGCCGGACGATGGTTCCGGGCGGCCGACGATGGTGAACCGCTGCTCGACGCCGCCACGGGCGAGGAGGTCGGGCGGATCTCAAGCCGGGGCCTGGACGTCGCGGCCATGGTCCGGTACGCCCGGGAGACCGGCGGACCGGCCCTGCGAGCCCTGACCTTCCACGAACGGGCGGCCCTGCTCAAGGCGCTGGCCAAACACCTGCTGGAGGGCAAGGAGGAGCTGTACGCGCTGTCCGTACGCACCGGCGCGACCGCCCGCGACACCGCGATCGACGTGGACGGCGGCATCGGCACCCTGTTCAGCTACGCGAGCAAGGGGGTTCGCGAGCTGCCGAACGACACGGTCTTCCTCGACGGCGGCCTGGAGCGCCTGGGCAAGGGCGGCACCTTCGTCGGCCAGCACCTCTACACCTCCCGGCCGGGCGTGGCGGTCCAGATCAACGCCTTCAACTTCCCGGTCTGGGGCATGCTGGAGAAGCTCGGCCCGGCCTTCCTCGCCGGGCTGCCGTCGATCGTCAAGCCCGCGGGCCAGACCGCCTACCTCGCCGAGGCCGCCGTCCGGCAGATCATCCAGTCGGGGATCCTGCCCGAGGGGTCGCTCCAGCTCCTCGCCGGTGGTGCGGGCGGGCTGCTCGACGAGCTGACGGTCCAGGACTCCGTCGACTTCACCGGCTCGGCGCACACCGCGGGGGTGCTGCGCCGCCACCCGAACGTGCTCGACGGCGGCGTCCTGCTCGGCGTCGAGGCCGACTCGCTCAACTGTTCGATCCTCGGCCCCGACGTACGGCCGGAGGATCCGGAGTTCGGACTGTTCGTCAAGGGCGTCGTCACCGAGATGACGGTCAAGGCCGGACAGAAGTGCACGGCCATCCGCCGCGTGCTCGTTCCCGAGGCGCTGGCCGGCACGGTGGTCGAGGCGCTGTCCGCCCGCCTGGCGAAGGTGACCGTGGGCGACCCGCGCAACCCGGAGGTGCGGATGGGCGCGCTCGCCAGCCTCGGCCAGCGCGACGAGGTCCGCAAGGCCGTCGAGACGCTGCGCGCGAGCGCGGAGATCGTCGCCGGTGACCCCGGGGGCGGCCCCGTGCTCGACGGCGATCCCGAGCGCGGCGCCTTCATGACCCCGCTCCTGCTGCGCGCCCGTCCCGGGGCCACCGAGCCGCACGACGTGGAGCCGTTCGGCCCGGTGGCCACCGTGCTCGCCTACAACGGTGTCGAGCAGGCCGTCGCCCTGGCCGCCCGGGGCCGGGGCAGCCTCGTCGCCTCCGTCGCCACCCATGACCCGGACGTCGCCCGGTCCGTCGTGCTCGGGCTCGCGCCGTGGCACGGCCGGGTGCTCGTACTGGACCGGGACGACGCCCAGGAGTCCACCGGGCACGGCTCTCCGCTGCCCGTGCTCGTGCACGGCGGTCCCGGCCGGGCCGGTGGCGGTGAGGAGCTCGGCGGCATCCGCGGGGTGCTGCACCACATGCAGCGCACCGCCGTCCAGGCCTCTCCCGACCTGCTCACCGCCGTCACCGGCCGCTGGACGACCGGGGCCGCGCGCATCGACCCGGGGGTGCACCCCTTCCGCAAGTCCCTGGCCGAGCTGCGCATCGGCGACACGATCAGCTCCGCGCGGCGTACGGTCTCCACCGCCGACATCGACCACTTCGCCGAGTTCACCGGGGACACCTTCTACGCGCACACCGACCCCGCCGCCGCCGCGCGCAACCCGCTGTTCGGCGGCATCGTCGCCCACGGCTACCTGGTCGTGTCGCTGGCCGCCGGCCTCTTCGTCGATCCGGCCCCCGGGCCCGTCCTGGCCAACTTCGGGGTGGACGCCCTGCGCTTCCTGACCCCCGTCAAGGCCGGTGACGCCATCGCCGTGACGCTGACGGTCAAGCAGATCACCCCGCGCAGCGGCGCGGACTACGGCGAGGTCCGCTGGGACGCCGTCGTGACCAACCAGGAGGACCGGCCGGTCGCCACGTACGACGTGCTCACTCTGGTCGCCAAGACCTGGCCCCAGAACGCCCGGTGAGGTGCCGCGCCCCCGAGCCGGGGGTCAGGCGGAGTAGACGTGATCGCTGATGAGGCGGGCCGCGCCGACGACCCCGGCGGTGTCCTCCAGTTCGGACAGGACGATGGGCAGGTTGCCGGTCGCCAGCGGCAGCGAGCGGCGGTAGACGACGCTGCGGATCTCGGCGAGCAGCACGTGGCCCAGCTGGGACACCCCACCCGCGATGATCACCAGCCCGGGGTTGAAGAAGCTGACCAGGCCCGCGAGGACCTGACCCACCCGGCGGCCGCCGTCCCTGATGAGCTGGATGGCCGCCGCGTCGCCCTGCGTGGCGGCCGCGGCGACGTCCTCGGCGGACAGCCTGCCGGTCGCGGTCAGGCGTTCCGACAGGAAGGGCGAGCGGCCCGAGCGGGCCACGACCTGCGCCTGGGCGGCCAGGGCGGCACCGCCGAAGTACGCCTCCAGGCAGCCGGTGTTGCCGCACGCGCACACCGGGCCGAGCTCGTCGACCCGCATGTGCCCGATGTCGCCCGCGCTGCCTGAGACGCCGCGGTAGATCTTGCCGTCGACGACGATGCCGCAGCCGATGCCGGTGCCGATCTTGAGCAGCAGGAAGTCGCCGACCTGCCGGGCCACCCCGGCGTGCAGTTCGCCGAGCGCCATGATGTTGACGTCGTTGTCCAGCAGGGCGGGGCAGCCGAGCTCCTGGCTGACCGTCTCCCGCATGGGATACCGGTCCCAGCCCGGCATGATCGGCGGCGCGACCGGGACCCCTTCGGCGAAGCTCACCGGCCCCGGCACCCCGATCCCGGCGCCGTGCAACTGGCTGAACAGGCCCTGCTCGCGCAGCTTGGCGGCCAGGGCGAGCACCCGGTCGAGCACGTGCGCGGGGCCGAGCCTGATGTCGCACGGCTCGTTCACGTGCCCCAGCACGCGCAGCTCGCCGTCGGTGACGGCCACGTCGACCGAGGTCGCCCCGATGTCGATGCCCGCGAAGCGGGTGTTGCGCGACAGCCGTACCTGGCTGGAGCGGCGGCCGCCCCGCGAGGCCGCCAGCCCGTCGAGCTCGATCAGCCCCAGCCCGACCAGCCGGTCCAGCTCGGAGTTGAGCTTGGAGCGCGACATCCGGCCCGGGTGCGGGTGAATGCCGCTGACCGGCAGCACGCTCACCGGGAAACCGCCCGAGGCGGAGGGGATCGCGATGAGGTCCGCGAGCTCGGCCCGTGAGCGGGGGCCGTCCCGCAGCACGCGCAGCAGTGCGGCCTGATGGGAGTTCTCCGGCCGGTTCGACTTCACCCACCACTCCTCGGTGCAGCGCTGCTCGGCGCAAACCGGTGTCGGGGGGAACGTACCTGCTTCCGCCACCGCAGGAAAGACCTTCTTCCCCGATCAACCATCATTCTGTCGAAATTGTGAGAAGTCAGGTCCCTGCCAACCGTCCGCAGCTCAGGTGCCGTCACGGGACTGGAGCCGCCCGCACCGGCTCTTTCACCAGGTAGCGGGTGTCACGGCCGGGTTCGTGTCACCGCCCTCGGGCCTCGCTCGTCGGTCTCACCCCTTGACGGGGTTTCGTTTACGGCCGTCGAAAGTTCTGTTCAGATCGAGACTGAAGGGTTAGCCTCCGGTGAAAGTTTCCACCCCGTTCGGGGGTATGCCATGGACCGCGTTGCATCCCGATTACTGGCCGGTGCCGTCCTGGGGCTGGCCGCCCTCCTCCTGAGCGTCGTGGCCGGCGGGGCGAGACCCGCCTTCGCCCACGGACGGCTCGCCGTCTCCACCCCGGCCGACGGCGGCAGGCTGGCCGAGCCGCTGGAGGCGGTGTCGCTGGCCTTCACCGAGAAGCCCGCCCCGTTCGCCTACTTCACCGTGACCGCTCCGAACGGGGATCGGGTCGACCGGCCCTGGTCGCATGCCGAGCCGTTCCGCCTCGATGAGCCGGTGCGCGAGTACCAGCTCATCAACGGCTCGTGGCAGCCACAGCTGTTCCACGCCGGGTTCCCGGCGAAGGTACCGGTGGGCTACTGGCCGGGCCAGGGCCGGTACGTGGTGCGTTACCACACGGTGGCCTCCGACGGTGAGGAGGTCAAAGGTGAGGTCCGCTTCACCTACACCGGCCCCACCACGCCCGCCCCACCCGGCTGGCGCGCCCCCGCCGACCGGCCCAGCCCCGAACTCGCCGCCGCGGTCGGCCGCGTGCGCGGCGCACCGGGCCAGGCCCCGACCGCGCCCGCCTCGGCCGGGCCGGCGCCGCCGTCCACGGCCGCATCGGCCGCCGGTTCGGCGCCCGGCCCGGAGGCCGGTACGGACGTGTCCGCCTGGGTGTTCCCCGCGCTGCTGCTCCTCGGGGCCGCCGTCCTGCTCGCCGGGGTCGCCCGCCGCCGCCCGAGCGGCACCCCACCCGGCCCCGCACCACCGGGTCCGCAGGCCGGCCCCGCACCACCCGGCCCTCAGCGCCCGGCTGATGCCGGCACTTCCTCCAGTCGCACCTCGCAGTAAACGGCGCGAGCGCCGCTGACCAGCCCTGGAGCTCCTCATGTCCGTCACCCCCCGGTCACACCACTCCCCGCGCCCGTTCGTCGCACTGCTCGTCCTGTTGCTCACCGGCCCGGTGGCGTGCGCCGCCGAGGCGCCGGCCGCCACCGCCCCCGGCACGGAGACCGTCAAGACGATCACGGTGTCCATCGCGGGCGGCACCGTCACGCCCGCCCCGGGCCGGATCGAGGTCGCCCGCGGCCAGGCCGTCCGCCTCACCGTCACCAGCGACGTCAGCGACATGGTGCACGTGCACGGGTACGACAAGTCCGCGACCCTGCTGCCGGGCATCGCCGCCTCCGTCGGCTTCGCGGCCGACGTCACCGGCCTGTTCGAGGTCGAGACGCACGAGCAGGACCTGCAACTGTTCCAGCTCCTCGTCAGGTGATCGGTCATGTGGCTCGCGCACGGCATCGGTGGACGACAGGACCTGCCCATCCCGTTCGGCCTCGCGCTGACCGGAGCCCTCCTCGCTCTCGCGCTGTCCTTCGGGGCACTCGGCGCGCTCTGGCGCGAGCCGCGGCTGGGCGCCGACCTCCGGGACGCGCCGCCGTTGCCCGCGTTCGCGCAGCGGGTCGTGGCCGCACCCGCCTGGGCCTGGGCCTGGCGGGTGGCCGGACTGGTCGCCGCCGCCTATTTCGCCCTCGGCTTCGCCGGTCCCGACACCGCGGACAACCCCACGGCCGGGGTCGTGTACGTGCTGTTCTGGGTCGGCCTGCTACCGCTGTCGCTGCTGTTCGGTCCCGTCTGGCGGGCCCTGAACCCGCTTCGTACCCTGCACCTGCTGGCCTGCATGGCGCTACGGCGGGACCCGCGGCGCGGGCTGCGCGAGCTGCCCGCCCGGCTCGGCTACTGGCCCGCGACCTGCGGGCTGTTCGCCTTCGTCTGGCTGGAACTAGTGGCGCCGAACCGAGTGAGCCTGCCGGTCCTCGGCGGCTGGCTCGGCGCCTACGCCGTCGCCATGCTGGCGGGCGCGACCGTGTACGGGTCCGGCTGGTTCGACCGGGGCGACGCCTTCGAGGTCTACAGCGCCATGATCGGGCGGCTGGCCGTGGTGGCGCGACGGCGCGACGGGAGGCTGGTCCGGCGGCACCCGCTCGACGGCATCGCCGGCCTGCGGCCTGCTCCGGGACTGGTCGCGTACGCCGTGGTGATGCTGGGCTCCACCATGTACGACAGCGTGTCCAACGCCCCGACCTGGGTACGCGTCCTGCAAGGCGGATGGGCCCCGGCCCCCGTGCTCGGCACGGTGGGCCTGGCGGCGGTGATCGGCCTGGTGCTCGCCGCCTACCGGGGCGCCACCGGGCTGGCCGCCCGGCTCGGCCGCTGGCCGCCGGATCAGCTCGCCGGCGAGCTGGCCCACTCCATCGTCCCCATCGCCGTCGGCTACCTGGTGGCCCACTACTTCACGCTCCTCGTGCTGGAGGGCCAGCGCACGCTCGCCCTGCTCTCCGACCCGCTCGGCACGGGGGCGGACTGGCTGGGCACCCGGTCGTGGCCGGTCCAGGCGTTCGGGACCTCGCCGGCGGGGATCGCGCTGCTGCAGGTGACCGTGATCGTCCTGGGTCACGTCTTCGGCACCGTACTCGCTCACGACCGGGCGTTGCGGCTGTTCGAACGCCGTACCGCGGTGGTGGGCCAGTTGCCGCTGATGCTGCTCATGCTGCTCTACACCGCCACCGGCCTGCTGCTGCTTTTCGCCGCCTGACCAGCGGAAGCGCCAGCCTGAACCGACCTTTCAACGAGTCAAGACAAAAGTTCAGATGTACGAACGAAACATATGGACAACATGGACGTAACACTTTAATCTTGCGGCACAACCAGCCGCATAGATGTTGAAAGTGGCAGGAGGTGTAGCGAATTGGACTTCCACCGCCGCATGCTCCGCCTATTGAGAGACGAGGGACCGCTGTCCCGCGCCGATCTCGGCAACCGGCTCAACCTGTCCCGCCCCCGGGTGATGGCCGAACTCGATCGGCTGATGGCCGGCGAACTCGTCCGTGAGGCCGATCCGTCCCGCGGCGGGCGGCGCTCCCCCTTCGTCGAACTCCACCCCGGTCTCCGCTTCGCGGGCGTCGACCTCGGGATCACCTCGATCGACGTCGAGATCACCGACGGCCGGCTGGAGCCGGTCGCGGCCTACAGCGAGGCCGCCGACATCCGCTCCGGCCCGCAGGCGGTGCTGAGCCGGGTCGGCGACATCCTGGCCAAGCTCCGCGCCGAGGGCGCCTACCAGCGCCTCCACGGTATCGGCATCGGAGTGCCCGGCCCCGTCAGCTTCAGGGACGGAGTCCCCGTCTCGCCCCCGATCATGCCGGGCTGGGACCGCTACCCGGTACGCCGCCTGCTGGCCCACGAGCACAACTGCCCGGTGGTCGTGGACAACGACGTCAACATCATGGCCGTGGGGGAGCGCTACGGCGGCGTCGCCCGTTCCGCCGAGAGCCTGCTCTTCGTCAAGCTCGGCAGCGGCGTCGGCTGCGGCATCTTCCTCGGCGGCGAGCTCTACCGAGGCTCGGACGGCTGCGCCGGCGACATCGGCCACATTCAGGTCCAACCGCACGACCCGGTCTGCACCTGCGGCAGCATCGGCTGCCTGGAGGCGCTGTTCAGCGGTATCGCGCTGGAGCGGGAGGCCACGTCCGCCGCGCGCTCCGGCTCCTCGCCCGCCCTGGCGCGGCGCCTGGCCCTCCAGGGCTCGGTGAGCGCCAAGGACGTGGCCGAGTGCGCGGCCGGCGGCGACGCCGTCTCCCTCCAGCTCATCCGGGAGGGCGGCCGGCGGCTCGGCGGCGTGCTGGCCGGACTGGTCAGCTTCATCAACCCGTCCATGATCGTGATCGGGGGCGGGCTGACCGGGCTGGGCAGCGTCCTGCTCGCCGAGATCCGCAGCGTCGTCTACCGGCGCTCGCTGCCCCTGGCCACCGGCAACCTACCTGTCGTGCTGTCCGAGCTCGGCACCCGCGCCGGCGTCGCGGGCGCGAGCTTCCTGGCCAGCGACCTCGCCTTCGAGGAGGCGTCATGACCGCCGGACGAGCACGATTCGGCCGGCGGCCCCCCGGCCCGCACCTGGGCACCCGCCCAGTGGCGGCCGAAGCGATGTCCACACCCCCCACACCCCCCTCACCCACCGCCTGGAGGTTGTCATGACACCACTGAGCGCGCCGCCCGCACCCGGCTGACGATCGGCGGGGCGGCCTCGCCAAGCCGCGTCACCACCCCGCGCATCTGACTGATCGCACAGAAGGGGAAGAGCAGGGCCGCCAGGGCGGACGCCGACCACCCTGACGGCCTGGCCCCGCTCGTCACGCCGGCGGAGACCGCTGGGCGCCGCCGGTACCGGCGCCCACCGGGTACCGACTCCACCCGGCCGACGAGCGGGGCGTCCCCTCCATGGTCACCATGCCATCCCAAACGTCCCCTCAAGCGCAAGAGCAGCACTGACGCACGACCGGCAAACTGCCGGCGATCACTCGGCGAGGTCGGCGGCATGCCGGGAACGACGCCCCCATCGGGCCGCGTCGTCGGCGTGAGCGGCGCACGCCTGTCTGGAAGTCCTTCGACAGGAAGCGGAAGCACCGATCATGTTACGAAGACTGGCTTTATGCATCGCGATCATCGTGGCCACCTTCGGCCTCGTCGCGCCCTCCCCGGCCGTGGCGGCCGGCTACACCCAGGTGACGCTGGCCAAGGGCGTGGCCGAGACCGGTGAGCCGATGGGCCTGACCGTCCTGCCCAACCGGGGCGTCCTGCACACCTCGCGTGACGGCACGATCCGCTACACCGACGTGCTGGGCAACACCAAGGTGGCGCTCACCATCCCGGTGTACACCCACGACGAGGAGGGCCTGCAGAGCATCAAGGCCGACCCGAACTTCGCTTCCAACCGATGGGTCTACGTCTACTACGCCCCGCCGCTGAGCACCCCGGGCGGCGACGCGCCCGCCACCGGCACCGCGGCCCAGTTCGCCCCGTTCAACGGCGTGAACCGGCTGGCCCGCTACACGGTCAACGCCGACCACACGATCAGCGCGTCCTCGGCCGTCACCATCATGGACGTGCCCACCAGCCGTGGCATGTGCTGCCACGTCGGCGGCGACATCGACTTCGACGCGGCCGGCAACCTGTATCTGTCCACCGGTGACGACACCAACCCGTTCGACTCCAGCGGCTACACGCCGATCGACGAGCGCGCCGACCGCAACCCGGCCTTCGACGCGCAGCGCACCTCCGGCAACACCAATGACCTGCGCGGCAAGGTGCTGCGGATCAAGCCCGGCGCCACCGGCGGCTACACGATCCCGGCGGGCAACATGTTCGCCCCCGGCACCGCCAACACCCGGCCCGAGATCTACGCCATGGGCTTCCGCAACCCGTTCCGGATGAGCGTGGACCGCGCGACCGGCATCGTCTACCTGGGCGACTACGGACCCGACTCCGGCACGGCCAGCGCGACGCGCGGCCCGGCCGCCTCGGTGTCGTTCGAGCGCATCACCCAGCCCGGCAACTACGGCTGGCCGTACTGCTCGCAGTTCAACGTGCCCTACGTCGAGTTCACCTTCCCGAGTGGGCCGTCGGGCGCGGCGTACAACTGCGCCGGCGGGCCGACGAACAACTCGCCGAACAACACCGGCCTCACCCAGCTTCCCGCCTCGCGGGCGGCCTGGCTCCCGTACGGGGCCGGGCAGGACCGGCCGGAGCTGTGCTGCGGCAGCCTGTCGCCGATGGGCGGCCCGGTCTACCGCTACAACGCCGCCCTCGCCTCGGACGTGAAGTTCCCGCAGGCCATGGACGGCAAGGTGTTCCTCGGCGAGTTCGGCCGACGGTGGATCAAGACGGCCACCGTGACCGCCGCCGGTGGGGTCGGCACGATCGAGTCCTTCCCCGCCTTCACCGGCACGCAGGTGATGGACCTGGAGTTCGGGCCGGACGGCGCCCTGTACGTGCTCGACTACGGCACCGGCTGGTTCGGCGGCGACGCCAACTCCGCCGTCTACCGCATCGAGTACAACGACGGCACCGGTCAGGCCCCGATCGCGGTGGCCAACGCCAACCCGAAGACCGGCAACGCGCCGCTCGCCGTGCAGTTCAGCTCCGCCGGCACCACCGACCCGGACGGCAACCCCATCACCTACGCCTGGGACTTCACCACCAACGGCAGCACCGACTCCACCGCCGCCAACCCGACCTTCACCTACACCTCCAACGGCCAGTTCACCGCGACGCTGACGGTGACCGACAGCACCGGCCGCAGTTCCACAGCCAGCGTCGCCATCAGCGTCGGCCAGCCGACGGTCACCCTGAGCCTTCCGCTCAACGGGCGGGTGTTCAACTTCGGCGACGCGATCCCGTTCCAGATCAGCGTCAGCGATCCGAACAATCCGACCGTCGACTGCAGCCGGGTCAAGCTCACCTACATCCTCGGCCACGACAGCCACGGCCACGCCCTGACCAGCGCGACCGGCTGCTCGGGCACCGTCCAGACCACCAACGACGGTGAGCACGACCCCAATGCCAACATCTTCGGCGTCTTCGATGCCGAGTACACGCCGCCCGGCTCGACCACGGCCATCCACGGGCAGCAGGCCGTGCTCCAGCCGCGCATCCGCCAGGCCGAGCACTACAGCGCCCAGCAGGGCGTGACCATCGTGGCCAAGGCCTCGGCCAACGGCGGCAACGCGGTCGGCTACATCGACAACGGTGACTGGATCTCCTTCACGCCGTACAACCTGACCGGGGTCACCTCCTTCACCGCCCGGGTCGCCTCGGCCGGTGCGGGTGGCACGCTGACGCTGCGCGCCGGCTCGGCGACCGGTACGGTGCTCGGCTCGGCCACGGTCGCGCCCACCGGAGGCTGGGAGACCTGGGCCAACGTCACCGGCACCATCACCGCGCCGGCGAGCATGTCGAACCTGTTCCTGGTCTTCACCGGTGGTGCGGGATCGCTGTTCGACCTCGACAGCTTCACCCTCAACGGCGGCAGCCAGCCGCCCGCCACGAACCTCGCGCTGAACAAGCCGGCGACCGCCTCCAGCACGGAAGCGGCCGCCTATCCGGCCTCGGCGGCGGTGGACGCCTCGGCGACGACGCGGTGGGCGAGCGCGTTCTCCGATCCGCAGTGGATCCAGGTCGACCTGGGTGCCACGTACACGATCAACCGGGTCCGCCTGCTGTGGGAGGCCGCCTACGGGTCGGCGTACCAGATCCAGACGTCGCCCAACGGCAGCGCGCCCTGGACCACCATCCGCACGGTGACCGGCGGCAACGGCGGTGAGGACGACAACACCGGTCTGAACGCCTCCACCCGCTACGTCCGCATCTACGGCACCGCCCGGGGCACGGGCTGGGGCTACTCCCTGTTCTCGTTCGAGGTCTACGGCAGCAACTGAGCACCACGCCAGCACCGCAGCTACTGGAGGATCCATGCGCAGACTCTTGGCGAGTGTGAGCGCCGCCATCGCCCTGGCCGCTGGCACCTTACACGCCGCCCCTGCGGCGGCCGCCGACGCCCCGTACGACGTCCTGGTCTTCTCCAAGACCGCCGGGTTCCGGCACGACTCGATCCCGGTCGGCATCCAGACCATCCGCGACCTCGGCGCGGCCAACTCCTTCACGGTCACCGCCACCGAGGACGCGGCCGCCTTCACCACGGCGAACCTCGCCCAGTACGAGACCGTCGTCTTCCTCAGCACCACCGGAGACGTGCTCAACGCGACCCAGCAGACCGCGTTCGAGTCCTACGTCCGCGGTGGCGGCGGCTACGTGGGCGTGCACGCCGCCGCCGACACCGAGTACGGCTGGCCCTTCTACGGCCAGCTCGTCGGCGCGTACTTCGCCAGCCACCCGGCGATCCAGCAGGTCAACTCCAGGACCGAGAACCGGGCCCACCCGGCCACCGCTCACCTGCCGCAGACCTGGACCCGCTCCGACGAGCTGTACAACTACCAGACCAACCCGCGCAGCAGCGCCCGCGTGCTCGCGACCCTCGACGAGTCGTCCTACTCCGGCGGCTCGATGGGTGGTGACCACCCGATCACCTGGTGCAAGACCATCGACAGCGGGCGTTCGTTCTACACCGGCTTCGGCCACACCCAGCAGTCCTACGCCGAGGCCGGCTTCCGTGCCCAACTGCTCGGCGGCATCCGGTACGCGGCCAACCGGGCCAAGGCCGACTGCCGGCCCGAGACCGGTTACACCGCCCTCTACAACGGCTCGACCAGCGGCTGGTCCCAGTCAGGTCCCGGCAGCTTCGCCAACTCCGACGCCACGCTGACCTCCTCCGGCGGCATGGGCCTGTTCTGGTACAACGCCCAGCAATACACCTCGTACTCGCTGAAGGCCGACTGGAAGCTCACCGGGGACAGCAACTCCGGCATCTTCGTCGGCTTCCCCAACCCCGGCGGCGACCCGAACATCGCCGTCAACCAGGGGTACGAGATCCAGATCGACGCGAGCGACACCCCGGACCGCACCACCGGCGCCATCTACGGATTCAAGTCCGCCGACCTGGCCGCCCGGGACGCCGCGCTCAACCCGCCGGGAGAGTGGAACACCTTCGAGATCCTCGTCGAGGGTCAGCGCATCCGCGTGTACCTCAACGGGGCCCTGATCAACGACTTCACCAACACCGATCCCAACCGCAACCTGGACGGGTACGTCGGCCTGCAGAACCACGGCGCCGCCGACCAGGTCGCCTTCCGCAACGTCCGGATCAAGCCGGCGGGCACGCAGCCACCGGTCTCCAACCTGGCGCTGAACAAGCCGGCCACCGCCTCCAGCACCGAGTCGGGCGCGTACCCGGCCTCGGCGGCGGTGGACGCCTCGGCGACGACGCGGTGGTCGAGTGCGTTCTCCGATCCGCAGTGGATTCAGGTGGATCTGGGTGCCACGTACACGATCAACCGGGTGCGGTTGTTGTGGGAGGCCGCCTACGGGTCGGCGTACCAGATCCAGACCTCGCCCAACGGCAGCGCGCCGTGGACCACCATCCGCACGGTGACGGGCGGGAACGGTGGTGAGGACGACAACACCGGTCTGAACGCCTCCACCCGTTACGTCCGCATCTACGGCACCACCCGGGGCACGCCCTGGGGTTACTCCCTGTTCTCCTTCGAGGTCTACGGCAACAACTGATCGCGG
This sequence comes from Nonomuraea jiangxiensis, assembly GCF_900099965.1. GTDB lineage: Bacteria > Actinomycetota > Actinomycetes > Streptosporangiales > Streptosporangiaceae > Nonomuraea > Nonomuraea jiangxiensis. The sequence continues at coordinate 399,661 of NZ_FNDJ01000004.1, forward strand.
CGGCGGGTCCGGGCACCGGCCCGGACCCGCCCCCGGCCCCGGGCGGCCCCGGGGCCTGCACGACGAGCCCCGGCGCTCGGCCGCCGGGATCGATATCACACGCACAGCACAAGGGTTAGGGAGAGCTGCATGAGTACCGGAATCTGGTTGATCGGGGCCCGCGGATCGGTCGCGGTGACCACCATCGTCGGTGCCGCGGCGCTGCGCGCTGGACTGACCGAGCCGTACGGCTGCGTCACCGAACTTCCCGATCTCCGCAGCCCCGCCCTGCCCGCCCTGGCCGACCTCGTCTTCGGCGGCCACGACATCACCACCACGCCGCTGAGCAAGAAGGCGGAGGCGCTGGTCGCGGCCGGTGTCCTGCCCGCGCGGATCACCGCCGCCGTGGAGGCCGACCTGGCCGCCGTCCAGGACGAGCTGCGCCCCGTGCCGACAGCCGGCTGCCAGGCCGAGGCCGCGCGCCTCATCGCCGCCGACATCGACGACTTCCGGCGGCGGCACGGCCTCGACCGGGTCGTCGTCATCAACGTGGCCTCCACCGAACCCGCCCCGCCACCCCATCCGGCCCACGCCGACCTGGCCGCCCTCGAAGCCGCACTCGCCCTGCCCGGCGACGTGCTGCCGCCGAGCGCGCTCAACGCCTACGCCGCGTTCACCGCGGGCTGCCCCTTCGTCGACTTCACCCCCTCCACCGGCGCCCGCCTGCCGGCCCTGCGCGACCTGGCAGTCCGGGCGGGCGTGCCGTACGCCGGCCGCGACGGCAAGACCGGCGAGACCCTCGTCAAGTCCGTACTGGCCCCCATGTTCGCCATGCGCCACCTGCGGGTGCGTACGTGGTCCGGTACCAACCTGCTGGGCGGCGGCGACGGCGCCAACCTCGCCGACCCGGCCGCGAACGCCGCCAAGGCCGCCAGCAAGCAGCGGGTGCTGGCCGAGACCCTCGGCTACCAGCCGCAGGGCACCACCCTCATCGAGTTCGTGGACGACCTCGGCGACTTCAAGACGGCCTGGGACCTGATCACGTTCACCGGGTTCCTGGGCACGGCGATGCGGATGGAGTTCACCTGGCACGGCTGCGACTCGGCGCTGGCCGCGCCCCTGGTCCTGGACCTGGCCAGGCTCACCGCGGCCGCGCACGCCGCCGGGCGTACCGGGGCGCTGAGCGAGCTGGCCTTCTTCTTCAAGGATCCACTCGGCGACGACGACCCACCCACAGGCCCTCAAGATTCGCCCGAGGGCCAGCAGGATCCGCGCGACAGGGTCCCGCAGGCGATCTCGCACGCGTTGGCCGAGCAGTGGGCCGTGCTGGCGCGGTTCGTGCGGGGGCTGGCCGATGGCTGACCGGCCGAGCTGGCGTGACCTCGCCGAACTGGTCCGGGCCCCGGCCGCGCTGTCGGTGCCCGGTGACGCCGTGGCCGGGGCGGCGGCGGCCGGCACGCTGCGCCCCGCGACGCTCGGACTGATCGCGGCCTCGGTCTGCCTGTACTGGGGCGGAATGGCCGCCAACGACTGGGCCGACCGCGAGCTCGACGCCCGCGAGCGGCCGGAACGGCCGATCCCGTCCGGCAGGATCAGCCCGGGCCAGGCGGTGACCGTGGCGGCGGGCCTGACCGCGGCCGGGCTGGCGCTCGCGGTGGCGACCGGCGGGCGGCGCGCCGCCGCGTTCGCGCTGCCGCTGGCCGGCGCCGTGTGGGCGTACGACCTGCGGGCCAAGGGCACCCGGGCCGGGCCGGCGACGATGGCCGCCTGCCGCGGGCTCGACGTGCTGCTGGGCGCCTGCGGTGGCCGATCGGCGCCACCCGGGGCAGGCGGCGCCGTCGCCAGCGCGGTGCCCGCGGCGCTGACGGTGGCGGCGCACACGTACATGGTGACGACCCTGTCCCGGCACGAAGTCTCCGGCACCAGCCGAACCCTCCCCGCGCTGACCCTCGCCGGCACCCTCGCCACCGCCGCAACCACCACCCCCGCCCCCGGCGCCACCCGCGCCACCCATCAGGGCTCGGCGACCGCTCCGGAGCACGAGGTGGGCGTGGCGGCCTTCCTGAGCCGTTGGGCAGGGGTGGCGGCCGGGATCGGGCGTCGGGTGGGGTCTTCTGGCGGGCCGGGGGTGGCCGGGGTGTTGGCCGCGGGGTATGCGGTCCGGTACGGGGCCGCTCAGGTGCGGGCGCTCGTGGACCCCTCCCCGGAGCGTGTGCGCGGCGCGGTCAGCGCCGGCATCACCCAACTACCGCTGCTGCAGGGTGCGCTGGCCGCACGCGCCGGTGCCCCCGTGGCCGGGCTGAGCGTGGCCGCCGCCGCGTTCCTGGCACGCCGGCTGGCCAGGAAGGTGTCCCCGACATGACGGCATCGGCGGACCCGCGCCCGCGCTTCGGCTACGGCACGAACGGTTTCACCAACCACCGGCTGCCCGAAGCGCTGGCCGTCATCGCGGACCTGGGCTACGACGGCGTCGCCCTGACCCTCGACACCTGCCACCTGGACCCCTTCGCCCCCGGCCTGGCCCGGCGTACCGCGCGGGTGGCCGCGGACCTCGACCGGCTGGGCCTGGCCGTGGTGATCGAGACCGGTGCCCGCTACCTGATGGACCCCTGGCACAAGCACGCGCCGACGCTGCTGGACGACGACCCGGCGCGACGCCTGGAGTACCTGCGCAGGGCCGTGCGGGTGGGCGCCGACCTGGGCGCGGAGGCCGTCTCCTGCTGGGCGGGCGTGTCCCCGCCCGGGCTGCCCGACGCGTGGGACCGGCTGGTGCGCGGCTGCGCCGAGATCGTGGAGGTGGCCGCGGCGGCGGGCGTGACGCTCGGGTTCGAGCCGGAGCCCGGCATGCTGGTCGCCGATCTCGCGGACTGGCGGCGGCTGCACGCCGACCTGGGCCGCCCGGCCGGCTTCGGCATCACCCTGGACATCGGGCACTGCCGCTGCCTGGAACCGCTGTCCGTGCCCGAGTGCGTCACCGTGGCGGCGCCGCACCTGGTCAACGTGCAGATCGACGACATGCGGCGGGGTGTGCACGAGCACCTGGAGTTCGGCGAGGGCGAGATCGACTTCCCGCCGGTGCTGGACGCGCTCGCCGCCGCCGGATACCGCGGGCTGGTGTCGGTGGAGCTGCCCCGCCACGCGCACGCCGCACCGGCGGTGGCGGCGCGATCGATCGACTTCCTGCGCCGAGCCGCCGCCGCAGGACGGCAGCGGCCGGTGACATTGCCCCAGGTCGGCATCGGCTCGGTGGTATCGGCGCGGGCTGACCTGGTGACTCGGAAGGAGGAGTGATGACGACTCTGGACGGCCTGCGCGGCGCACTCGCCCAGCACGGTGCCCTGGACACCGGCGGGTGGCTCGCCTCGGCCGTGGCACGCCTCATGACCGACCCCGACGCGCTGGAGCGGCTGTTCCCGGCCGCGGGCCGGCACTGCGGGCGGGCACCCTTACGGGAGGCACCCGGGTGGAGCGCCGATCAGGCCGCGCGGGCGCTGCTGCTCGCCGCGCTGCCGCCGGACCGGCTGCCCGCCGCGGTCGAGGCCGCGTACCGGCAGGGGGACGCGGGCGAGAAGCTGGCCGTGCTGAAGGCGCTGCCGCTGCTGCCCATCGGTGACGCGGCCGTGCCCCTGCTGGGCGACGCGCTGCGCACGAACGATCCCCGGCTGGTGGCCGCCGCGCTCGGCCCGTACGCGGCCCGCCTGGACGACGCGGCCTGGCGGCAGGGCGTGCTCAAGTGCGTGTTCATGGGCGTGCCGCTGCAGCGGGTGCACGGCCTGGACGAGCGGGCGGACGCCGAGCTGGCCGCGATGCTCGACGGTTTCGCCCGCGAACGCCGCGCGGCCGGGCGGCCGGTGCCGGCCGACGCCCTGGCCGTGCTGGACCTGGTCGCCGCGCCGGACCTGGCCGTACCTCATCGGATCGCCCCGCTGGAGCAGGACAAGGAGGGCTGATGCGCATCTTCGATTCCCACATCCACATGACCTCGCGCACCACCGACGACTATGAGCGCATGGCCGCGGCCGGGGTGCGGGCGGTGGTCGAACCGGCCTTCTGGCTGGGCCAGCCGCGTACCAACCCCGGCTCGTTCGCCGACTACTTCGACGCGCTGGTCGGCTGGGAGCCGTTCCGGGCGAGCCAGTTCGGCATCCACCACCACGCCACCATCGCGCTGAACCCCAAGGAGGCCAACGACCCGCGCTGCCGGCCCGTTCTCGACCTGCTGCCCCGCTACCTGGAAAAGGACGGGGTGGTGGCGGTCGGCGAGATCGGCTACGACTCGATGACGCCGGAGGAGGACGAGGTGTTCGCCGCGCAGCTCGCGCTCGCCCTGGAGCACGACCTGCCCGCGCTGGTCCACACCCCGCACCGGGACAAGGAACGGGGCGTCGAGCGCAGCCTCGCCGTCGTCGCCGAGTCCGGCATCGACCCGGCCCTCGTGACCCTCGACCACCTCAACGAGGTCACCGTCGCCAGGGCCCGCGACGCCGGGGTGTGGCTGGGCTTCTCCATCTACCCGGACACCAAGATGTCGCCGCCCCGGATGGTGGAGATCCTGCGCCGGTACGGGCTGGAGCGGGTGCTGGTCAACTCGGCCGCCGACTGGGGCCGCTCCGATCCGCTGCTGACGGTGCGTACGGCCGAGGCGATGCTCGACGGCGGTTTCACCGAGGACGACGTCGACCGGGTGTTGTGGCGCAACCCCGTCGAGTTCTACGGCCGGTCCGGACGGTTGTCCCTGCCGGAAACCGACCCCGGCGAGGCCGTAGCCGCTGGCGGGGGCGCCACGTTCGCCGGCAACTCGATCCTGCGCGGGGGCGCCTGATGCTCCACCTGAGCTACTGCACCAACGTCCATCCGGCCGAGGACCTGGCCGGCATCCTCGCGCAGTTCGACACCTACGCGGTCGCCGTCCGGCGCGAGCTGGCGGCCGACGTGCTCGGCCTCGGGCTGTGGCTGCCCGCCCCGGCCGCCGCCGAACTGGCCGCCGACGCGGGACTGCGCCGCCGGTTGCGCCGGGAGCTCGACGTCCGGGGCCTGGAGGTGGTGACTCTCAACGGGTTCCCGCACCGAGCCTTCCACGCGCCCGTCGTCAAGCACGCCGTCTACCATCCGGACTGGACGAGCCGGCAGCGCCTGACGTACACCCTCGACCTGGCCCGGGTCCTGGCCGACCTGCTGCCGGACGGCGCGGCCCGCGGCTCGGTGTCCACCTTGCCGCTGGCCTGGCGCCTGCCCTGGGACCACGCGCGCGCCGACGCCGCGCGGCGGCACCTGGACGAGCTGGCGCGGGGCCTCGATGACCTCGCCGCGGCCACGGGCCGCCCGGTGCGGGTGGGGTTCGAGCCCGAGCCCGGCTGCGTCGTCGAGAACACCGCCCAGGCCGCGGCGCTGCTGTCCGGCATCGACACCCGATGGCTGGGCGTGTGCCTGGACCTCGCGCATCTGGCCGTCGCGTGGGAGGAGCCCGCCGCCGCGCTCGACCGGCTGCGGGCCGCCGGGCTGCCGGTGGTCAAGGTCCAGTTGTCCGCGGCCCTGGAAGCCGCCGATCCGGCCGCCGCCGCCGAAGCGCTGCGTGCCTACGTCGAACCGCGGTTCCTGCACCAGACCAGGTCGTCGCTGGGCGTCGCCGCGGACGACCTGGACCAGGCGCTGGGCGAGCGGCTGCCCGGCCCGTGGCGCGTCCACTACCACGTCCCGCTGCACGCGGCGCCCGCAGCCCCGCTCACCTCCACGATGCCGCTGCTGCGAGCCGCCGTACGCGAGCTGCTCGCCGGGCCCGAACCGGCCTGCGACCACTTCGACGTGGAGACCTACACCTGGGACGTGCTGCCACCCGAGCAGCGGCCCCGCGACGCGGCCGCGCTGGCCCGCGGCATCGCCGCCGAGCTGGCCGTCGCCCGATCCCTGCTCCCCGCGGAGGTGAGCCGATGAAACCCCTGGTCGTGCTGGACGTCGTCGGGTTGACGCCACGGCTGCTCGAACACATGCCGAGCCTGCGGGCCGTGGCCGAGCAGGGATTCCAGGCCCCGCTCGGCACCGTGCTGCCCGCGGTCACCTGCACCGTGCAATCGACGTTCCTGACCGGCGCCACCCCGGCCGGGCACGGCATCGTCGGCAACGGCTGGTACTTCCGCGAGCTGGGCGAGGTGCTGCTGTGGCGGCAGCACAACGCGCTGGTCGGCGGCGAGAAGTTGTGGCAGGCCGCGCGCCGGCGGCAGCCGGGCTACACGGTGGCCAACATCTGCTGGTGGTACGCCATGGGCGCGGACGTCAACTGGACCGTCACCCCCCGCCCCATCTACTACGCCGACGGCCGCAAGGAGGCCGACTGCTACACCGACCCGCCCGAGCTGCACGACGACCTGACCTCCGCCCTCGGCACCTTCCCGCTGTTCACGTACTGGGGGCCGGGCGCCGGGCTGCCGTCCTCGCGGTGGATCTGCCGGGCGGCGCAGCGCGTCATGGCCGCCCACCAGCCCGATCTGACCCTGGTCTACGTCCCGCACCTCGACTACGACCTTCAGCGGTTCGGCCCGTCGGCGCCGCAGGCGGCCACCGCGGCGGCCGCCGTGGACGAGGTGCTCGCCCCGCTGCTGGCGGCGGCCGCGGCCCGCGACGCGACCGTGGTCGTGCTGTCGGAGTACGGCATCACCGACGTCTCCACCCCCGTCGACGTCAACCGCGCCCTGCGGGCCGAGGGGCTGCTGCGCGTGTACCGGCAGGACGGCATGGAATACCTCGACCCGTGGACGTCACGCGCGTTCGCCGTGGCCGATCACCAGGTGGCGCACGTGTACGTCCGCGACCCCGGCGACGTGCCCGCCGTGGCGAAGCGGTGCGCCGAGCTGCCCGGCGTGGCCGAGGTGCTGGACGAGACCGGCAAGGCGGCGCACGGCCTCGACCATCCTCGCTCCGGCGAGCTCGTACTGGTCGCCGAGCCGGACGCCTGGTTCACCTACTACTACTGGCTCGACGACACCGCCGCGCCGGACTTCGCCCGCCTCGTCGACATCCACCGCAAACCCGGCTACGACCCGGCCGAGCTGTTCTTCGACCCGGCGGCACCGGCGGCGGCCAAGCGCCGGGCGGCCGTGGCGCTGATGCGCAAGAAGGCCGGCCTGCGCTATCTGATGAACGTGGTCGGCCTGGACGCCGGCGCGCGGGCGGTACGCGGCTCGCACGGCCGGCTCCCCGCCGACCCCGCCGACGCCCCGGTGCTGCTCTGCTCCGACCCGTCCGCCGAGCGGTCCGGCCTGGCCGCCACCGAGGTGAAGGACTTCCTGCTGGAGCTCGCGACGAGAACAGGGTGAGCCCGGCTCACCGCAGCTCGGAGGAGAGCATGCCCATCATGAGGTAGTCGTACCGCTTGCCGCGGGTACGGAACGCCTCCCTGCGCCTGCCCTCCTCCACGAAACCGACCTTCCGGTACGCCTGGACGGCCGCCGTGTTGTCCGCCACCACCCACAGCATCACGCGGTGCAGTCCCATCTCCTCGAAGGCGTACCGGCAGATCACCCGGAGCGCGTCGCTCCCGTAGCCACCGCCCCAATGGTCGCGGTCGCCGATGGCGATGCTCTGCAGGATGGCCTCTCCCTGCGGGAAGTCGGTGTCGCCCAGGGCGACATATCCGATGAAGCGCCGGCTGTCGAGCGTCTCGATGCCCAGCACCATCTGCTCGAAGGTGTTGCGCGGCCGGTTCTGGCCCTTCTCCAGGTTCTGTGCCAGCGAGATCGGCGGTTCGCTGTTCATCCACCGGCCGACCTCCGGGTCGTGATACCAGCGCCACATCGCCTCGCTGTCGGCCGGCTCAAGGGCCCGCAGGCGAACACGTTTCCCGGTCAACATGGGACGATCTCCTCGTTCGTCAAGCGCGCCCACGACTATCAAGGCGCCTGGTCCTGACGCAACGGAGTTTCCGCCGCCACCCGGGGCCCGCTGCTCCTCAAGGGGTCCGGGCCGTCGTTATGCCGAGGCTCCCGTCAGGTCCCGGCCCTGGGCCTGCGCGGGGGGACGGGTGCCGAGGAGGGCCGCGATGGTCGGGGCGACGTCGATCAGCCGGGGCCGGCGCGGGCGGATGCCGGGCCGGATCCCCGCGCCGGACAGCAGCATCTCGCGCGAGCTGCCGTGCGACCCGCGCCACTGCCCGGCCGGCGGAGCGCCGCCTTGATCCGGGCCCGGGCGCGCGGCTCGGCCGCCGCGCCGCGCAGCGTGATGTCGCCCACCCGCACCGCGTCGGGCACGATGATCACCTCGACGCCGGCGGCCGGGGAGCCGCCCCCGGGGACGACCTGGACGGTGTGGCCGAGGGCCTCGACGGCGCCGACGACCTGCGGGAGGCAGCCGCGGTTCCAGGCCGTCATGCCGTGGTCACCCGTCAGCAGGAAGGCCGTGTCCCGATGGATCCCGAGGTCCTTCGTGGCCTGGACCAGCCTGCCGAGCCGGCGGTCGTGCTCGGCGAGCAGCGCGGCGATGTTCGGGCTGGCGGGTCCCTCGTAGTGGCCCAGGCCGTCAAGGTCGGAGCTGTAGACGGCGAGCAGGTCGGGGATCTTCGGGACGGTCACCTGCTGCCCGCCCGAGTCCACCGGGCGCAGGTTGAGGATGTCGATCGCCACGTCCACCCGCTGCCCGAACCCGCCGCCCGGCTGCACGTACAGGTGCTCGGGGTCGCCGTAGCGCACGCCGTGGTCCTGGATCATGTACCACTGCACCGAGGCCACGGTACGGCCCTCGGCCGCCAGCGTCTCGGCTATGGTCTCGGCCGCCAGGAACCGGCTCTGCCCCCGGGCCCGGCCGCTCACCGGGTCGAACACGTACGCGACGTTGCCGTGCACCTCGGGATAGGCGCCCGTGCTCATGGAGGCCCGGCAGGGGTTGGAGACCGTGTGGAAGGTCGCCTCCGCCACGGTGAGGACGCCCCGTTCGGGCCGGAGTCACCGTAGAGGGCGGCAAGTGACGATCACACCGGCGCCCCGAAGCCCTCAGGGGTCCGGGCTGCCGGCACCGTCATGTCGGCCAGGGTTCGCATGGTCGTCAGGTGCGGTTGGCGAGCTTGATCCGCTTCCGGGACACGATCAAGGTACGTACGGGTCGTCCGGCGGGCACACGCGGAGGCGGGAAGATGCGTTTGACCGTGCTGGGATGCAGGGCGGGGATGCCCTCGGGCGGGGTGGCCAGCTCCGGCTACCTGGTCACCACCGGCGTCACCCGGCTCCTGCTCGACTGCGGGCCGGGGATCACCACCGCCCTCGGCGGCGTCGTCCGGCCGGGGAGCCTGAGCGGCATCGTCATCAGCCACCTGCACCTGGACCACTGCTACGACCTGCTGCCGCTGGGCCGCAGGATCCTGTCCGACCAGCTGGCCGGCTCTCTCGCCGCGCCCGACGCCGGCGCGCTGGGCCCGGCGATCCCGCTCTACGTGCCCGTCGGCGGCCGGGACCTGCTCCGCGGGCTGGCGGGGCTGTTCCCCCTGTCGACCGTCCCGATCCTGGACCGCGTCTTCGAGCTCGCCCTCGACGTGCGGGAATACCGCCCGGATGACGTGCTGGAGATCGGTGACTGCCACGTCGGCATGCATGCCCTGCGCCACGCGCAGCCCAACTGCGGCTCCCGGGTCCGGGGGCCCGCCGCGACCCTGGCCTACACCGGTGACACCGGGGTCACCGACGCCCTGCACGAGCTGGCCAAGGACGTCGACCTGCTGCTGGCCGAGGCCACCCTGGACGAGACCGACGGCTCGCGGCACGGCCATCTCAGCGCCGCCGACGCCGCGCGCGCCGCGCAGGCGGCGGGGGCCGCCCAGCTCATGATCACCCACTTTCCCGACGGGGACGCCGTCCGTGACGCCCGCAGGGCCGAGGCCGAGCTGCACTTCGACGGTCCCGTCCACGTCGCCGCCCCGGGCCTGTCACACGACCTCCCCTGAGAAAGGCGCGGCGCACCACCTCGCCTCAGAGGGCCCTGCGCACGATTTCGCCTGAGAGGGCCCTGCGCACGACCTCGCCTGAGAGGAGCCCGGCGATCAGGGCCGCTTCCACCCGAGCCCGGCTTTGGGGGCGGCGGGTTGCATCTCGGGATCCGTGGCGCCGGCGGTCGTGTAGTGCTGGACCAGCTCGTCGCAGACCGCCGTCCAGGTGCGGCCCGCGACGGACGCCCTGGCCTGCTCTGCCATCCGGCGGCGGAGCGCCGGGTCCGCGGCGAGTTCGGCGACCGCGGCGCGCAGCCGCGCGGGATCGTCCGGCGGGTAGAGCAGGCCGTTGACCCCCGGAGTGATCAGGTCGAGCGGCCCGCCGGCGGCCGGGGCCACCACGGGGACGCCGCAGGCGAGCGCCTCCTGTACGGCCTGGCAGAAGGTCTCGTTGCTGCCCGTGTGGACGAACACGTCGAACGAGGCCAGCAGGCGGGTCAGCTCCTGCCCGGTACGCAGGCCGTGGAAGCGCGCGTTCGGCAGCAGCCGCCGCAGGCGCTCGCCCTCCGGTCCCGTACCGATGATGGACAGCCGCGTGCCGGGCAGGTCGGCGACGGCGGCGAGCAGGTGGGGGCGTTTCTCGGTGGCGAGCCTGCCCACGTAGCCCACGGTGATCGGGCCGTCGGGCGGGCCGGCGGCACGGTGCCGGGGATGGAACAGGTCGAGGTCGACGCCGCGCCGCCACAGCGCCAGCCGGGGGATGCCGTGCGCGGCCAGCTCGCGCAGAGTGGCGGTGGAGGGCACCAGGGTGAGCGTGGTCTGACGGTGGATGCGCTTGAGCCAGGACCAGACGGCCGGGCTCGCGCCGGGCAGGCCGTACCGGCGGGCGTACCCGGCGAGATCGGTCTGGAACACCCCGACCGAGGGCACGCCGAGCCGCCGCGCGGCGACCGCTCCCGCCGCGCCCAGGAGCACGGGGGAGGCCAGGTGGACGACGTCGGGCTTGAAGTCGCGCAGCATCCGCGTGAGGCGCGCGGCGAAGGGCAGGCCGACGTTGACGGATCGGTAGAAGGGCAGGGCGAGGCTCCGGACCGCGTGGACGGTGAAGCCGGCGTAGGAGGCGGGCGCGGGTTCTGGGGCGAAGACGATGGCCTGGTGGCCCGTCGCGGCCAGATGGTCAAGGACGCGGCAGACGGAGTTGGTGACCCCGTTCACCTGTGGCAGGAACGATTCGGTCACTATGGCGACCCTCATATGGCGATTCATCCCATCCGTTCGCGACGGTTGGCTGCCCGGCAGGGTTCCGCCAGGCGAATTCCTGGTCAACGCGCTGGTCAGGCCGCGGACGCCAGAGCTCCTTGGCGACGAGCACCGCGAACGTGGGCAGGAAGTCGAAGCAACGCCGGGTCAGCCAGCCGGTGGCCGCGGCGATCCCCAGTGGGATGCTCTTCCAGGGAGTGGGCTCGGGCAGGACCGCCTCCAGATCGGGGAGTCGCCCGGGCAGCCCGTGGGTGTCCAGCCGGGCGGCGGCGAGCCGGGCGAGCATCCGGTGGCCGCGTTCGTTGGGGTGGAGCCGGTCCATGCTCCACAGGCGCGCGTCGTACAGCGCCGGGTTCCCGGCGAGATCGAGGTGCACGGTGTGGTGCCGCTCGGCGAGGGCGGTCACGATGTCGTTGATCAGCCGGACGCGCCGGGCCAGCGGGCGGCGGAACGCGTCCGGGACACGCAGCAGCAGGCCGGGGTCGGGCAGAGTGGTGGTCACCACGAGGCTGCCGGCACGGCCCAGCTCGGTCACCACCTGTTCCAGATCGCGGGCGATGCCCGGCGGATCGAACCGGCCGCGCAGGGTGTCGTTCACGCCGACCAGGAGCGTGGTGACCGCCGGGCGCAGGTCCAGGGCCTGGGGGAGCTGCTCGCGGGCCACGTCCACGGAGCGGGCGCCGCAGGTGGCGAGGTTGCTCAGCTCGACCCGTCCGTACGCGCCCAGCGCGCCGGCCAGCAGCCCGGTCCAGCCCCGACCGGGCACGGGATCGCCGATGCCGGCCGTCACCGAGTCGCCGAGGGCGGCGAGCCGCAGGGGGGCCGTCATCGCCGCCTCGCCGGCAGATCGGTCAGCGCGTGGGCCCGCAGGAAGCCCTTGACGGCGGCCGGCCACGTGTAGCGCTCGGCGCGTTCCCGGGCCGCCGCGCTGAATCGCGGGTGGAGCAGGGTCTGGATCGCGTCGGCGTAGGCCGCCGGGTGGTCGTCCACCGCCGCCCCGGCCGGGCCGACGACCTCGGGCAAGGCGCTGTCGCGGCTGACCACCACCGGCGTGCCGCTGGCCAGCGCTTCGAGCGCGGCCAGCCCGAACGTCTCGACCGGGCCGGGCGCGAGCGCCACGTCGGCGGTCGCGAGCAGCCGGGCCAGCCGCTCCCGGTCGGCGACGTGGCCCAGGAACCGGACCGGCAACCCGGCCGCCCGGGTCCGCAGCGCTCCCAGCAGCGGCCCGTCCCCGGCCACGGCCAGCACCGCGGATGAGCCCCTGCGCCGCAGCTCGGCCAGCGCCCGGATCGAACGGTCCGGGCGTTTCTCCGGCGACAGGCGGCCGCAGTGCACCAGCAGGGGCTGGTCCGGGCGGGCCAGCTCGGCGCGCATCCGGGCGTCGAAGTGGCCGGGGGTGAAGGCGTCGAGGTCCACCCCCAGCGGCACGCGGACGAGGTTCGGCGCGCCGAGCCGCTCGAACTCGGCCGCCGCCCAGGCGGTGGTGCAGATCACCGTGTCGTAATCCTCGGCGCTGGCGTGGTTGAGCCGGTCCGCGAGGCGGCGGGCGGGCAGGTGGGACAGGCGCAGCAGGCCCGCCAGGCTCTCGTGGGACACCATCGCCGACCGCACGCCGGCGGCCCTGGCCCAGGAGCCGGTCCAGCGCAGCGTGGTCCGGTCCGAGACCTCCAGCCGGTCGGGTTCGAGGTCGTCGAGCAGCCGCCGGAGCCGCCGCCTGGCCGTGATGACGCGGTATCCGCCCATTCCGGGGACCATCGGACCGGGGACGGTGATGCGCCGGCCGGCACGGGTCTGCTCGTCGCGAGCGGCCGCGCCGGGCACGATCAGCACCGGTTCGTGGCCGGCGGCGAGGTATCCGGCACCGAGCTCGTCGAGCGAGGTACGCAGCCCCCCGGAGACCGGGGTGACGAAGTTTGCAAGCCGAACTATTCGCACATTCAGTGGGATTGCCGCATAGTCCACACAATTGGGTAACGGCGTATGACGGGCAACATAAGGGTGCTCGACAGGTCAGGCACTCCGGACCTGCCCCTGCCGGCCGGTGGTCATCAGGCGGAAATGTCGCCGACCGTCAGGACCACATTGCCGATCTTCTGCTCGGTCTCGACGTACCGGGTGGCCTCGGCCACCTCGTCCAGCCGGTAGCGCCGGTCGATGACCGCGCGGTACTCGCCCGCCTCGATGAGCCGCTTGAGGAGCAGGACGTCCTGCCGGTCGTAGCGGGGAGGAACGGGGAAGATCACCTTCCGGTCCCCGAACCGCGCCGTCCACCTGGCCAGCAGCACGTTGCGCAGGCCGTCGGTGGCCAGGTAGGCGCCGCCGGGGTTGAGCGAGGCCCGGCAACGGCGGAAGGAGTGCTTGCCCACCGCGTCGAAGATGACGTCGTACCGGCGGCCGTTCGCGGTGAAGTCCTCCCGGGTGCGGTCGATGACCACGTCGGCGCCGAGCGAGCCGACCAGGTCGACGGCCGCGGTGGCGCAGACCGCGGTGACCTCGGCCCCGAAGTGCCGGGCCAGCTGGACGGCCGCGGTCCCGACGGAACCCGAGGCGCCATAGACGAGGATCGACTGCCCCTTGCGCGGGTTGACCGGTTTGAGGGCGATCAGGGCCTGTGTCGCCCCGTCGCAGATCGCCGCCGCCTCCGCGTAGCCCAGGCCGTCCGGCATGCGTGCCATCGGCGCGCTCTCCGGCACGCGGACGAACTCGGCATGCGCGCCGAACCGCCACGGGTTGACGCCGAAGACCCGATCCCCGGCCTGGTATTCGCCGGCCCCCGGCCCCGCCGCCACGACCTCGCCGGCGAACTCCACCCCGAGGACCGGCCGCTTGGGCCGGCGCAGCCCGGTGACGAAGCGGCCCACGAACGGCTTGCCGCTCCGTAAGGCGCAGTCGGTCCTGCTGAGCGTCGTGGCCATGACGGCGACGAGCACCTCGCCGGCCTCGGGGACGGGTCGCGGCACCTCCGCCAGCCGCAGGACGTCGGGCGGCCCGTACCGGTCGTGGACCACGGCTCTCATCGCGGGTTTCCTCTCGACGCCGCTTTCCGGAACGCCTCCTGACGAGAACCTACTCTGCCCGGCCCGGCCCGCCCAGGGCCTGTCTAGCGGCTCGGCCCGATGCCTGCCGCGGGTTCCAGGGGTGGCAGATCTTGCCCCCGGCGGCACGTATCGGCTGCTCGGAGCCGGGGTGAGCGCCTCGTGAGGTGGCGCAATTCTTCCGTTATCCCCATTTGCCTACCAACTTGCTAGGTTAATGGCGTTGGCGCAGGTCAGGAGGCGGAAGTGGGACACATGGCAGCCGCGCGGCGGAGAGCCGACCGCGCCCGGCAGGTGGCCGACCTGCTCAGGCGGCAGATCGTGCACCGGCACTTCGCACGCGGGCCGTTGCCGCCCGAGGCGGCGCTGGCACACGAGTTCGGCGCCTCGCGCAACACCGTACGAGAGGCGCTGCGCCTGCTGCGCGAGGAAGGGCTGGTGGAGCGGTGCCCGGGCGTGGGCACGACGGTGGCGGCGGAGAAGTATCCGCACGGGCTGCACCGGCTGCTCGGCCTCGCCGAGACCCTGCACGAGCACGGCGAGGTCACCAACCAGGTCAGGACCATGACCCTGATCGAGCCGCCGGCCGCCGTCAGCCACCGGCTCGGGCTCGCCCCCGGCGAGCCGGTCGTCTACCTCGAACGGCTGCGCCGCCTCAACGGGCTGCCGCTCTCGCTGGACCTGACGTACCTGGTGCGCGACGTCGGCGAGCCGCTGTTCGACGCCGACCTGGAGCACAACGACATCTTCGTGCTCCTGGAGAGGATCGCCGGCCAGCCGCTCGGCGTCGCCGAGCTCACGCTGGAGGCGGTCAACGCCGACCCGCACACCGCCGCCGTGCTCGACGCGCCGCGCGCCGCCGCGCTGCTCATGGTCGAGCGGCTCGCCCACCTGGCCGACGGCCGGCCCGTCGACCTGGAGTTCATCCGCTTCAGGGGCGACCGGCTGACCATGCGCGGCCACCTGAGCCGCATCGCGGAGGAGGACCGATGACCCTGATCAACCAGCGGGTGGAGGTGCCCGTGACCATCGACGAGGCGCTGTGCATCGACGGGTGCACGCTCTGCGTCGAGGCCTGCCCGCTCGACTCCCTGGCCATCCACGAGGAGACCGGCAAGGCGTACATGTACGTGGACGAGTGCTGGTACTGCGGCCCCTGCGCGGCCAGGTGCCCCGTGGACGCGGTCACCATCAACATCCCCTACCTGCTGCGGTGAGGGTGACGGCCATGCGTGTCGCGCTGGCGGCGCTCGCCCTGTTCGCCGCGGCCGGTTGCTCGGTCGCCGGAGCGGCCGGCGGGCAGGGCAAGCCCACGGTCGTCATCGGCTACCAGTCCAAGACCATCAACACGGTGACCGCGGGCACGCTGCTGCGCTCGCTCGGCTACCTGGAGAAGCGCCTCGGCGACCGCTACACCGTCGAGTGGCAGGACTACGACACGGGCGCGCCCATCACCGCCAAGATGGTCGCCGGGAAGATCGACATCGGCTCGATGGGCGACTACCCGCTGCTGATCAACGCCGCCCGCACCCGGGACATCCCCGCCGCCCGTACGGAGCTGATCTCCATCACGGGCTACAACCTGCGCGGCGGCCTCAACATGATCGTCGTCCCGCCCGCCTCCAAGGCGCGGACGCTGGCCGACCTGGCGGGCGCCAAGGTCTCCACCAGCGTGGGCTCGGCCGGGCACGGCACCCTGGTCCAGGCGCTGGAGAAGACCGGCACCAGCGAGGTCGAGGTGGTCAACCACCAGCCCGCGGTCGGCGCCTCGCAGCTGGAGTCGGGCGGCGTCCAGGGATACGCGCAGTTCGTGGCCTGGCCGGGCCTGCTGGTCTTCCAGGACAAGGGCCGCCTGCTCTACGACGGCTCCGCCCTGGACGTGCCAACCTTCCACGGGGTGGTGGTCCGCCAGGAGTACGCCAAGGAGCACCCCGACGTCGTGGACGCGTTCCTCAAGGCGCAGATCGACGCCACCCGCTACCTGCACGAGCATCCGCTGGCGGCGGCCGAGTCCGTGGCGAGCACCACCGGACTGCCCCCGGAGGTCGTCTACCTCTACAACGGGCCCGGCGGCATCTCCACCTTCGACGTCACGCTGAAAGCGCGGCTCGAAGCGGCCCACGAGCACGACGTGCCCTACCTCGAACGCATCGGCACCGACTTCGCCGGGGTGGACGTCCCCGCCTTCGTCAACGACTCCTACCTGCGCAAGGCCTATGGTCCCGGCTACGACAAGGACGTGGCCGCCACCGCCAACCCCGCCAGGATCACCGGCACCGACCCCGTGTGCGGCGGCGCGGTCGGCGACCCGGGGACCGCCTCGGAGCTGTGGCTCAAGGGCGCGGAGACGACGCGGCCCGCGGCCGACCCCACCTGCCTGCTCCGGCAGATCGCCGCCGCCGGTCCGGCGGCCGTGCGCGCCGCGTACGTCCCCGACACCGTCACCGGGACCCGCTGGTTCGCCGACCACGCGGTGTGGCTCAGGGACGGGACCCGGTTCCTGCCCTTCACCACGCAGGACGGCGCCGACGCCTACCGCGGCGACCACCCCGGGGCCGAGCCGATCACCTACGAGGCCGCGGTGAAGGCGGCGGCGAAGGGCGGTGACGGGTGAAGGGCGGTCGCGGGGGCCGGTGGAGCTGGCCCGTCAGGGTGGCGTCCGTCCTGGTGGCGGCCGGCCTGTGGCAGGTGCTGACCGCCACGGACGCCCGGTTGTGGCTCAGGTTCGACCGGCTGCCCACGCTGGACGAGATCGCGGCCGAGGCCGCCCGGCAGCTGGCGACCCCGGTCTACGTGCTCGACCTGCTGCAGAGCCTGATCCGCATCCTCACCGGGTTCGGCCTGGCGACGGTCGCGGGCGTCGCGGCGGGCGTCGCGCTCGGCAGGTCGGCGCGTACCAGGGACGTGCTGCTGCCGCTGCTGGAAGTGGTGCGCCCGATCCCGGCCATCGCCCTGGTGCCGGTGGCGATCCTGCTGTTCCCGACCGACGAGCAGGGGATCGTGTTCATCACGTTCGTCGCGGCGTTCTTCCCGATCGCGGTCAGCACCCGGCACGCCGTACGAGCCCTGCCCACCCTGTTCGAGGACGCCGTCCGGACCCTCGGCGGAGCCCGCAGGCACGTGCTGTGGCATGTCGTGCTGCCGGGCATCCTGCCGGGGGTGTTCGGCGGGCTGTCGGTCGGCATCGGCGTGGCGTGGATCTGCGTGATCTCCGCCGAGATGATCTCGGGCGAGTTCGGGGTCGGCTACCGCACCTGGCAGGCGTACACGCTCGTGGACTATCCCGCGGTGATCGTCGGGATGGCCACCATCGGCCTGCTCGGGTGGCTCACCTCGGCCGCCGTCGAGCTGGTCGGGCGCAGGATCACCCGCTGGCTTCCCCGAGGCGAGAGGACCACCACGTGACCACGCTCGTACGAGCCGAGCAGGAGCAGACCGGGCTCGGCTTCACGTTGGAACGGGTGTCCCTGGGCTACGGCCGCGACCTGGTCGTCCAGGAGATCGACCTGCGGGTGGTGCCCGGCGAGGTGCTGGTCGTGGTGGGCGCCTCAGGGTCGGGCAAGTCCACGTTGCTGCGGGCGCTGGCCGGGCTGCTCACGCCGGTCAGCGGGCGGATCCTGGCCGGCGACGCCGACGTCGCCGGCACCTCGGGCGAGCGCGCGATGGTCTTCCAGGACGACGGCCTGCTGCCGTGGCGCAGCGTCCGCCGCAACATCGAGCTGCCGCTGCGCATCCGCAAGGTCGGCCGGCGCGAGCGCGCCGCGGCGGCACACGCCTGGATCGAGCGCGTGGGCCTGAACGAGGCCGAGGACAAGCTGCCGCGCGAACTGTCCGGCGGCATGCGCCAGCGTGTGCAGCTCGCCCGCGCCCTGGTCGCGTCGCCGCGGGCCGTGCTGATGGACGAGCCGTTCGGCGCGCTCGACGCCCAGACCCGCGCCCAGATGCAACGCGTCCTGCTCGACGTGCTGCGCGACACCCGGGCGACGGTCGTGTTCGTGACCCATGACGTGGACGAGGCGCTGCTACTGGCCGACCGCGTCGCGGTGCTCGGCGGACACGGCGTCCGTACGGTGCTCGACGTGCGGGGCACGGCCGATCGGGCCTCACTGCGCGACAGGATCCTGAAGGAGCTGTAGATGGAGATCCCCTCGATCGACGACCGGCTGCGCCTGGAATGCGACGTTTTGGTCGTCGGCGGTGGCACCGCGGGCACGATGGCCGCGATCACCGCGGCCGAGCACGGCGCCAACGTGCTCCTGCTGGAGAAGGCCCACGTACGCCACAGCGGAGCCCTGGCCATGGGCATGGACGGGGTCAACAACGCGGTCATCCCCGGCAAGGCCACCCCCGAGGACTACGTCGCCGAGATCACCCGGGCCAACGACGGGATCGTCAACCAGAAGACCGTCCACCAGACCGCCACCCGCGGCCACGCCATGGTGCAGCGGCTGGAACGGTACGGCGTCAAGTTCGAGAAGGACGAGCACGGCGACTACGCGGTGCGCCGGGTCCACCGCTCGGGCAGCTACGTGCTGCCCATGCCGGAGGGCAAGGACGTCAAGAAGGTCCTCTACCGGGTGCTGCGCCGCCGCGACATCCGCGAGCGGGTCCGCATCGAGAACCGGGTCATGCCCGTCAGAGTGCTCACCTCGGGCGGCCGGGCGGTCGGCGTGGCCGGATTCGACACCCGCTCCGGGCGGTTCGTCACGGTGTCGGCGGGGGCGGTGATCCTCGCCACCGGCGCCTGCGGCCGGCTCGGCCTGCCCGCCAGCGGCTACCTGTACGGCACCTACGAGAACCCGGCCAACGCCGGCGACGGCCATGCCATGGCCTACCACGCCGGAGCCGAGCTGAGCGGCATCGAGTGCTTCCAGATCAACCCGTTGATCAAGGACTACAACGGCCCGGCCTGCGCGTACGTGGCCAACCCGTTCGGCGGTTACCAGGTCAACAACAGGGGCGAGCGGTTCGTCGACTCCGACTACTGGTCGGGTCAGATGATGGCCGAGGTCGCCACCGAGATCGCCTCGGCCCGCGGCCCGATCTACCTCAAGCTCACCCACCTGCCGGAAGAGTCGATCTCCGCGCTGGAGGGCATCCTGCACACCACCGAGCGGCCCACCCGCGGCACCTTCCACGCCGGGCGGGGCCACGACTACCGCACCCACGACGTGGAGATGCACATCTCCGAGATCGGCCTGTGCGGCGGCCACTCGGCCTCCGGCGTGTGGGTGGACGAGCACGGCGCCACCACGGTGCCGGGCCTGTACGCGGCCGGCGACCTGGCCTGCGTGCCGCACAACTACATGATCGGCGCGTTCGTCTTCGGTGACCTGGCCGGCGCCCACGCCGCCGCCCACCACCAGGCCATCCCAGAAGCACTGCCCGAGGACCAGATTGAGGCGGCCCACCGGCTGATCTACCGCCCGCTCCGCCATCCGGACGGGCCACCGCAGCAGCAGGTGGAGTACAAGCTGCGCCGCTTCGTCAACGACTACGTCACCCCGCCCAAGACGGCCGCCAAGCTGGACCTCGCGCTGGAGACGTTCGAGCGGATGCGCGAGGAGATCGCGGGGATGGGCGCGCGTACGCCGCACGAGCTCATGCGCTGCGTGGAGGTCGACTTCATCCGGGACTGCGCGGAGATGGCCGCCCGCGCCTCGCTCACCCGTACCGAGAGCCGCTGGGGCCTCTACCACGAACGCGCCGACCTGCCCGCCCGCGACGACGGCGAGTGGCTGTTCCACCTGAACCTGCGCAAGCGGGCCGACGGCGCGATGGAGTTCGTCAAGCGGCCGGTGGAGCCCTACCTCGTGCCCGTCCCCGAGTTCAGCGTCCCGGCCGGCGCCGAACCGGTGCTCCTCGGCGCCCACACCACCACCGCCGTGCGGCGGGCCGCCGCCACCCGCTCCGAGCGGGCCGCCGTCGGCCACTCGCCGCGCATCCTGGAGCTGCACCGGCTGGCCGAGGAGCAGCCCACCATCGGCCGGCTCGCCCCCTACCTCGCCGACCCCGATCCCAAGGTCAGGCGGGCCGCCATCGCCACCCTCACCGAGATCGTGCCCGAGGGCGCGGGCGGCGCGCTGGCCGCCGCTCTCGCCGACCCCCACGGCACGGTGCGGCGGGCCGCCGCCACCGCGCTCAAGGAGCTGGTCGAGGTGCTGCCGCCCACCCCGGAACTCGGTGCGGCCCTGGCCGAGCGGGCGACCGGCGCGGACGCCATGGTCCGGGCGAGCGCGCTCGACGTCCTGCGCGCGCTGCGCCTCGGCGACCGGCGGCTCTTCGCCGGCGGGCTGTCCGACCCCGACCGTCGGGTGCGCATCGAGGCCATCCGCGCTCTCGTCTCGCTGGACGAGGCCGACCTGGTGGCCGAGGCCGCCGCCGACCCCTCCAGGGAGGTACGCGTGTGGGCGGCCAAGGGCCTCGGCCTCATCGGCAAGCCGTCCCCGGCGCTGGCCGACCTCGCCACCGACCCGGATCCGCTGGTGAGGGCCGCCGCGCTGGAGGCTTCGGGTGAGGTCGGCGCTCCGCTGGAGGCGCAGGCGGTCGAGGCGATGCGCGACCCCGACTGGCAGGTACGGGTGGGCGCGGCCCGCTGCCTGGCCGCCGCCGATCCGGCCACCGCGTCAGAGCCGCTCACCGGCGCGCTCACCGACGCCGATCCCGACGTGCGCAAGGCGGCCGTGCTCGCGCTGACCCGCTGGGCGGGCGCGCCGCGGGTGACCGCCGCCCTGTCCGGGGTGCTGGCGGACCCGGACGCCGACGTGCGCGCCTATGCCCGCCAGGCGATCGAGACCGCCGGCCCGGCCGCCTCCTGAGCACGCCCCGGTATCAGGTCAGGGCGTCCAGGGCGCGGTCGACGTCGTCGGTCGTGGTGTAGAGGTGGAAACTGGCGCGTACCCGGCCCGCGCGCACGGCCGCGCGGATGCCGGCCGCGGCGAGGCGCTCGCCCGGGGCGTCCACCGAGACGATGGCGGAGTCGCCGGGTTCGAGGCCGAGGCCGGCCCTGAACCGGTTGGCCAGGGCGACGTCGTGGTCGCGGATCCGCTCGACGCCGATCTCGTCGAGCAGTTCGAGGGCGGGGGCGGCGCCGACATAGGAGAACCACGCCGGGGACAGGTCGAACGCCCGGGCGTCGGGGGCCAGCCGCAGCGGCGGGCCGTAGTAGGAGCCGCCCTCGTCGGCGCCGGCGTACCAGTTGGCGGCCAGCGGGCGCATGCGCTCGCGAACACGCGGCGACAGGTAGCCGAAGGCGGCGCCGCGCGGCGCCATCAGCCACTTGTACGCGGCGCAGGCCAGCACGTCGACGCCCGCGACGTCCACCGGCAGCCAGCCGCAGGCCTGGGAGGCGTCGACGATGACGAGCGCGTCGTGGGCGCGGGCGGCGGCGAGGATGTCGGGGAGGTTCGCGAGTTCGCCGGTGGCCGACTGCACGAGGCTGAAGGCGACGGCGGCGGTGCCGCCGGTGACGGCGTCGGCCAGGCGATCGGCGGGCACGGTCGTGACCTCGGCGGCCACCGCCCACGGGAACAGGTTGCTGGTGAACTCGATCTCCGGCACCACCACGCGGGCGCCCGGCGGGAGCGCGGTGGCCACGGCGGACATGATCTGCGACAACGAGGCGCCGACGGTCACGTCGGCCACGGGAGCTCCGACCAGGCGGGCGAAGGCCGCCCGGGAACGTCCCACGGAGGCGTCCCAAGGTTTCCAGTCACTGCTGCCGTGCCGCCAGCCGGTCAGCACGGCCTGCAACTCCTCGAAGGCGGGACGCGGGGGCAGGCCGTAGGAGGCGGTGTTGAGCCAGCCGGGATCGGCGTCCCAGAGCTTGGCCGCCGTGGCGATGTCCATAAGAGCAGAGTATGTCCCAGGCTTCCGCGCGCTCGATCGTCCCGGATCCGCCGTCCAGCATGTGAAGCCTGGATGAAGCCGGCACCTGCGACGCTGTACGGGTGAGGGGAGCCGTGGAACACCCAGGAGTCACTCAATGTGGGAGTAAACACCAGCTATGCCGTGAAATGGCGTGATGTCGGACCCCGCTGGGCGCGCCGCCCCGGTCAACGGCTCCCGCGTCCGGCGAAGCTCCCGCGCATGGTCGCGGACCAGGTCGTGGAACGTATACCGGCCCGGGGCCGGCTCCCGCAGGAGGTGGGCGTCCATGAGCCCCGCCAGCAGCCGTCCCGCCCGCGCCACGGTGGTGTCCAGCAGGACGGCGGCAACGTCGAGGCCGAAGTCCGACCTGACGCACGACCCCAGCATCCGGTACGCGCGCCGGAGGTCGGCCGGTAGCCGCTCGTAGGACACGTCCAGGGCGGCGGCCACGCTGTGCCGCCCGGCCCTCAGCTCGGCCAGCCGGTCGCCGGCCAGCCGGTCGAGCAGGTGCCGCACGTCCCACGAGGGGTGCACGTGCAGCCGGGCGGCGGCGACCCGGATGGCCAGGGGCAGCAGCCCGCAGCGCCGTACGACCTCGGCCAGCAGGTCCGGCGGCGTGTCCCCGACCCGCTCCGGCCCGGCCATGAGGACGAGGAGGGCGACCGCGTCGGCCACCGGCAGGACGTCCAGGGCCAGGTCGCGGGCATCGCCGGGGCAGATCAGGCGGCGCCGGCCGGTCACGATCACCCGGCAGCCCGGCCCCGCCGGCAGCAGCGGCTGGATCTGCTGCTCGTCGGCGGCGTCGTCCAGCACGACCAGGACCCTGCGGCCGGCCAGCACGCTGCGGTAGAGGGCGGCACGGTCGTCGAGGCGCACGGGAACGTGCTCGTCGGGGATGCCGAGCCCGCGCAGCATGCAGCCGAGGACCGCGCTCGGTTCGGACGGCGCCGCCGTCCGGCCATGGCCGCGCAGGTCGGCGAAGAGCTGGCCGTCGGGGTAGTGAGGCGCGAGCCGGTGCGCGGCGTGCACGGCCAGTGCCGTCTTGCCCGCTCCCGCCATGCCGGTGATGGAGACGACCGGCAGGGTGTTCGCGCTGTGGTGACCCTCCACGATCGCCAGCTCCCGCTCGCGGCCCGTCAGCTCCGCGACATCGGCGGGCAACTGCCGGGGCACGGCCGCCGGCGGGCCGCTCGCCGTCGCGGTCCCGGGAACGGGCAGGCCGCGGGCGGCGGCGGCGAGCGCCGCCCGCTCCTCGCCGTCCAGCTCCAGCGCCCGCGCCAGCAGGAGGATCGACGCGGTGCGCGGCTGCCTGAGCGCGTGGGTCTCCAGCCGCCGGATGGTCCTGACGTTGAGCCCGGCCCGTTCGGCGAGTTGCTCCTGGGTCAGCAGGGCACGCTTCCGCCACGCGCGCAGGAGTGTTCCAAAGGACCGCCCGGAATCGGGATCCCCCACGACTTCGCCCCCGTTTCATCTCACCGGCCTGACGCCGGCGCGTGCAGGTGACCATCGAAACTGTGTTCGGGGTGTTCCGGCCACTGGTGGGACGACATCGCACGGAATTGGACGGCCAGGCCGCGAACTCCGCCATCCCGGGCCTATCGAATTGATGGGAATGGCGAGGATTGGCCAAAATGAGCGCCATGGGCGAGCGGCGGGAGAGCGGCCATCCGGACGACGTGTGCCCCTACCAGGGCCTGGCGCCGTTCGAGAGCCGCAGGTCCGAGCTGTTCTTCGGGCGTACGCGGGCGACGCGCGGCCTCCTCGACCGGCTGGGACGGCGGCTGACGGACCGCGGATCCATCCTGCTGGTCTCGGGCGCCTCCGGGGTGGGCAAGTCGTCGCTGTTACGGGCGGGGCTGCTGCCGGCGCTGGCGGAGGGCATGCTCCCGGTCGCCGGATCACGGGACTGGCCGTGCCTGCTCCTCACACCGGCCGCGAACCCGTTCCTGGCGCTCTGCGAGGGGTGGTCACGCGCGTTCGGCGG
Source organism: Nonomuraea jiangxiensis (assembly GCF_900099965.1). Classification (GTDB taxonomy): domain Bacteria; phylum Actinomycetota; class Actinomycetes; order Streptosporangiales; family Streptosporangiaceae; genus Nonomuraea; species Nonomuraea jiangxiensis. The sequence goes on from NZ_FNDJ01000004.1 coordinate 423,692, forward strand.
CCGGGCGGAGACGGTGCTCGTACGGCTGCGCGAGGACCCCCGGCGGGCGCTGGCCGAGGTCCTCCCGCCGGGCGGCCGGCTCGTCCTGGTGGTCGACCAGTTCGAGGAGCTGTTCACCCTGGTGACCGACGAGCGGGAGCGCCAGGCGTTCGTCCGGACCCTGCACGCCCTGACCGAGGGCCGGGACGGCGCCGCCGTGATCGTCGGCGTGCGCGCGGACTACTGGGACCGCTGCGCCGCCTACCCGCAGTTCGCCGAGGCCATCCAGGACGGTCAGGTCATCGTCGAGCCGATGACGGAATCGGACCTGCGGCTGGCCATCACCGGCCCCGCCGCCACGGTCGGCCTGGACCTGGAGCCGGGCCTGGTGGAGACCATCCTGGGCGAGCTGCGCGACGGCCGCCCGGCCGGCGACCGCTACGAGGCCGGCGCCCTGCCGCTGCTCTCGCAGGCACTGCGCAACACCTGGGAGAGACGCGAGGACGGCACCCTGACGCTGCGGGGTTACGAGGAGTCCGGCCGGGTCCGCGACTCCGTGCGCCGCACGGCCGACGAGGTCCTCGGCCGGCTGACGCCGGAGGATCGCAGGAGCGCGCTCCGGTTCTTCCGGCGGATGACCGTGATCACGGCGGGCGGGCAGGTGGCCCGGCGCAGGGCGACCCTGACCGAACTGCACGCCGCCGCGGCGGCGCACTCGCCGGAGCGGCGCGAGCGGGCCGGGGCGCTGCTGTCCGCGTTCGCCGGCCGGCGCCTGCTCACCCTGCACGAGGACAGCGCAGAGATCGCCCACGACGCGCTCCTGACCGCCTGGCCGACCCTGCGGCAGTGGATCGAACCCGACCTCGCCGCCCAGGCGGTGTACGAGCGGCTGCTGGACGCCGCAGGGCAGTGGGCCGAGAACCACCGCGACCCCGCCTTCCTCTACCGGGGCGCCCGGCTGCTGGCCGTACAGGACAGCCGGCCCCACTGGGAGCGCGACCCCGACAGCTTCCCGCCGCCCGGCCCCACCGCGGAGGGCTTCCTCGCGGCCTCCACCCGCGAGGCGCGGCGCGCGGGCCGCCGCCGGCGGCTCGTCATGGCCGGTCTGGCGCTGCTGTCGGTCCTCGCCCTGCTCGCGGCCGGCACCGCCGTCAACGCGGCGAGCGAGGCCGACGCGCAGCGCAAGGTGGCGAGCTCCCGCCAGCTCGCGGCGCAGAGCGAGGTCACCGGGGACGCCGCCCTGTCCTCGATGCTGGCCGTGGCCGCGTGGGACATCGCGCATACCGACGAGGCCCGCAACCGGGTGCTGTCCGCGGCGATCCGCACCGGCCGGGGAGTCCTCACCGGGCACACGCGCGGAGTCATGGCGCTGGCGTTCAGCTCCGACGGCTCGGTCATCGCGACCGGAAGCGACGACGGCACCGCGCGGCTCTGGGACGCGGCGACACGCCGGCAGCTCGGCGCCCCGATCACCCGGGAGAAGTACGAGTGCTCGGAGGTCCACCTCGCCCTCAGCCCCGACGGCCGCACACTGGCCACGGCCTGCCTCGACACCGTCCGGTTCTATGACGTGGCCACGCACCGCGAACGCGGCGCGCCGCTGCGGACCGGCGAGGTCGTGTCGGCGCTCGCCTACAACCCCGACGGGAAGACCTTCGTCACCGGCGACTTCACCGGCGTGGTCCGGCAGTGGGACGCGGTCACCCGCCGCCCGTACGGGCCCGCCATGGGCCGCGCGAAGGACGACCTGTCCAGCAGGATCCAGGCGGTGGCGTACAGCCGGGACGGGCGGACCCTGGCCACCGCGAGCAACGACAAGACCGCGCGGCTCTGGGACACCGCCACGGCCCGCCGGCTCGGCGCCCCGCTCGACCACGGAGGCACCGTCGCCGACGTCGCCTTCAGCCCCGACGGCGCCACCCTCGCGACCGCGAGCTGGGACCGCACCGCCCGGCTTTGGGACGTGGCCACGGGGAAGCAGACGGGCGTGCTCAGGGACAGGACAGCGGGTTTCTACGGGATCGCCTTCAGCCCGGACGGCACCCGGCTCGCCACCGCCGGGGCCAGCGGCCGTACCGTCCTGTGGGACACGGCCAGCCGGCAGCAGCTCATGGCGCTGTCCGACAACAGCGTGAGCGTCGAGCGCGTGGCGTTCAGCCCGGACGGGCGGCTGCTGGCCGCCGCCAGCGGCGACGGCGTGACACGCCTCGCGGACCCGCGGACCCACCTGCAGCTCGGGACCCCGATGCCCGCCCGGACCACCGTCGCGCTCAGCCCCGACGGGCGCACCCTGGCCGCCGGCGTGGCCCGCGAGAAGGACCCCGCGATCCAGCTCTGGGACGTGGCCACCCAGCGGCCCCTCGGCCCCCCGCTGCGCCCCGAGGGCGCCCGCCGGTCCGTGTCCTCGATCGAGTTCGCGCCCGACGGGCGGACGCTCGTGGCGTCCAGCCTGGACGGCCTGTGGCTCTGGGACGTGGCGAGCCGCCGCGAGATCGCCCGCGACGAGGCGCTCAAGGGCGTGGCCCGGCTCAGCCCCGACGGCAGGTACGTCGCCGTCCAGCGGGACCAGGCCATCGCGTTCTGGGACCTGGCCGGCCGCAAGGAGGTCGGGCCGCGCATCAGCGTCCCCGACCACACCGGCGTCCTCACGGGCATGGCGATCAGCCCCGACGGCGCGATCCTGGCGAGCGCCGGCTTCGACAACCGGCTGCGGTTGTTCGACGTGGCCACCCGCCGCGAGATCCCCGGCCCGCGGGACACGGTCGCCGGCGGGTTCGTCAACGCCCTGGCCTTCAGTCCCGACGGCCGGAAGCTGGCCTTCACGGCCTCCGACAACGCCGTCCGGCTGTGGGACATGCAGCGCCGCCGCCCGGCCGGCATCGCCCTGATCATCGAGGACGCCGCGACCAACGCGCTCGCGTTCAGCCCCGACAGCCAGGTGCTCGCCACCGGCGACACCGGCGGAGGCGTGCGGCTGTGGGATCTGCGGGTCAACCGGCAGCTCGGCACACCCATGACCGGCCACGGCCGCGGCGTGACGGCGGTCGCCTACGGCCGGGACGGGACGTCCGTCGCCTCGGTGGCCGACGACGGGACCGCGCGGCTGTGGAACGTCCGCACACCGCCCGACATCGAGGCCGCGGCGTGCGCCAACGCCGGCCGCTCCCTCACCCGCGAGGAATGGGAGAGCCTCGTGCGGCAGGAGGAGTACCGCCGGACGTGTCAGTGACCCCGGGCCCCACGGAGAGAGCCGGAATGTTCCTGCGAGGTTTTCGGCGGCGGACGGACAGGCCCGTCCCCGAGCTGGTCGCGCTGTTCCGCTCGATCATCGACGGCGGCCGGGACTTCCACCCGATCGCCTCCGACTTCCTGGAGCACTTCATGGACGGCGCGGGCGCCTCCAGGACGATGTCGCCGCGGTGGCTGCGCTCGTTCAAGGTGATCAAGCGGGCCGAGCGCAAGAACCAGCGCCGGTTCGAACGGCAGCTCGCCCGGGAGGCGAAGTCGCTGAGCGACGGCGAGTCCACCTGGGCGCACGACCACTGGGACGCGCGGATCAACGCCTTCATCGGTACGGAGCTGTTCTACGTCAGCAGGATGAGCCTGCTGCGCTCGCAGGGCTCGTTCGTCCTGACCAGGGAAGGGCCGGAGGTGCGGGTGTCCGGCACGGTCCGGCACCGCTGGTTCGATCCCTACGATTGGGACCGCGGCCGGTGGGTCTACATCCCCCGGCACGGGTTCGTGCCCATCGCGGTCGGCAGGGAGCTGGTCGAGGCCGACGAGGCACGCAACTTCCTGATGGAGTCACGCCACGTGCAGACATTGGAGGGCCGGCTGCTGGACGGCCGCTGGCCGCGGCGAGGGAGAGGGAGGTTCGTGTGGGCGCTGGTGAGGACGGAGGGCCAGTGATCGAGGAGCCTCCCGTTCCGCCCGACCCCACCGCCGCGGGCAGCGCGGCGGAGTTCGTACGGTCGCTGGTCCTGCTCAGGCAGTGGGCGGGCGAGCCGTCGCTGAGCAGGCTGCGCGCGCTCGGCGGGCAGACGGTGGCCTCGGACGGGGCCAGGGTGGACGCCCTGCCCAAGAGCACGACCTCGTACGTGCTGCGGCAGGCCGACCGGCTGCCGCGCTGGGACTTCGTACGGGCCTTCGTGACCGCGTGCCTCCACTACTGCGACTATCCGGCCGAGCTGATCCCCGGCGAGCTCGAACGCTGGCGGGCGGCCAGGACGGCCCTGGCCGGATCGCCGGCCCGCCCGCCGGAGACCGCGACTCCCACCCCCGCGGTCCCCGATGCCGCGGTGCCCGGTACTCCGGAGGACGCGACTCCTGGTGCGCCGGGGGCCGGGTCGCCCGCCCGTGCGGCCGAGGCGGAGAGCGCCGAGCGGCCCGGACCGGACCCCGTGGTGGAGCTGCTGGCGCGGCGAGTGGTGCTGGAGGAGGACCGGGCCCGCAAGGGGCTGCTCGGCGGCTACCACCTCGCGTCCGTCTCCTTCGGCCCCCACGACGCCACCGCGCCGGACACGGCGGCGGGCACGGCGGCGGGCAGGGCGGCCGAGACGGCGGCGGGCAGGGCGGCCGAGACGGCGGCGGGCAGGGCGGCCGAGACGGCGGCGGACTTGGCGGCGGACTTGGCGGCGGATTCGGTGGCGGACGATCTGCGCGGGATCGGCCGGTTCTTCGGGGGCCTAGAGCCGCGGCGGCTGCTGGTCGTCGGGGAGTCGGGAGCGGGCAAAACAGTGCTCGCCATCGAGCTCGTGCTGCAACTGCTGGAGCCCCTGCTGGCCGCCCGCGGGCAACCCGATCACGGGCTGCCGGTCCCGGTGCGCCTGAACGCCGCCCGATGGACCCTGGGCAGGCCCTTCGAGCCCTGGCTGGCCGAGCAGCTCACGCAGGACTACGGGCTCGCGGCCAAGGACGCGCTGCGGCTGGTGCGGGACCGCCGGGTGCTGCCGGTCGTGGACGGTCTGGACGAGCTGGACCCCGAGCCGTCCACCGGCCCGCCGCGGCGGGCGATCGGCCTGCTGGCCGAGCTCAACCGTTACAGCGACCTGTCCGGCCGCAGGCCGGGGGCGGTCGTCGTGACCTGCCGCGCCGCTCGTGACGCCGAGCTGCGCGAGGCCGGGGTCGCGCTGGACAACGCCGCCCGGATCCGGCTGCACAACCTGACCACCGGGCAGATCGATACGTATCTGCACGCCCGCTGGCCGGACGGCCATCCGTGGCAGGCACAGCGCGACGCCATCCACGCCGCGCTGTCCGGGCCGGCGGGCGAGGCCGTGCACGCCGCGCTGGCCACGCCGTGGCGGCTGCTGCTGACCGTGACCGCCGTGGAGTCCGGCGCCGACCCGGCCGAGCTGCTTGACGCGGACCCGGCCGCCGACCCCGGCGAAGGGGCGAGGCGGATCGCCAGGAGGCTGCTGGAGGCGTACGTCCCGGCGGCGACCGACCTCACACCCAGGGCCGCGAACGGCACGCCGTACCAGCCGGGCCAGGTGCGGTCGTGGCTCGTGCACCTGGCGGAGCACCTGCGCTGGCAGGCCGCCCGCGGCGCGGAGGAGGACCGGCCGCCGCCCGGCCTGACGGGGATCGACATCGTGCCCCACCTGCTGTGGCCGATCGGCGGCCGCTATCGGGTCAGGGCGCTGCACTGCCTGTGCTGCGTGATCCTGGCCATCATCGCCATGCTGGCGTTCTGGACGGGCTCGGCGGTCGACGGCCCCGCCGAGCTGCGCGCGGGCCTCAGCCCCGAGCAACTGCTCACCCTGGCGATCATGGTGAGCTGGGTGGTCATAGCGACCGGCCTGTCGTTGTCGCCCTGGCCGGCCGCCGCCGGCGGGCGGGTCAACGTTCCGCGCCGGCGGCGGGTGACCGGTGGCCTGCTCGGCGCCCTGGTGGGGGCGCCCGTCGGGGTGCTCGGTGGCCTGACCGGGCTCGCGCTGACCGGCGGGAAGGTCTTCGGCCCCGCCTTCGCCGTGGGCGCGGGGGGAACCGGCGGGCTGGTGCTCGGAGCGGTGATCGGGCTGACCGCCGCCGGCGGCCGGGGCGCCGGGCGGATGAGCGTGGCCGAGGCGGTCAGGGCGGAGCCCGTCACCCTGCTCGGCTTCGGGTTGTGCGGCGCGCTGACCGGGCTGCCGCCGCTGCGGCTGGCCCACGCCGGCCCGGTGCCGCTGGTCGTGGGTGTCGCCGGGGCCTTCGTCCTGGCCTTCGCGCTCGGGGTGGTCTTCAAGGTCGCCACCGGGGGCTGGAGCAAGGACGCGGAGCTGGCCCATCCGCGCGAGGCCCTGCACCGCAACCCGGTGATCGGCGTGGCCTTCGGCCTCACGGGGGGTGTCGCGGCCTTCCTGGTGTTCGTCATGAACCAGGACGTCGTCGAGTCCCTGGTGTGCGCGCTCATCGGCGGCGTGACCTTCGGGCTGGCCTTCGGCGCGATCGCCTGGGCCCGCGCCATGATCGGCCTGGCCGTCGCGGCCATGCGCGGGCTGCTTCCGCTGCGGCTGTGGACCTTCCTCGACTGGGCCTGCGAGGCCCGGCTGCTGCGCGTCAGCGGTGCCACGTACCAGTTCCGGCACCGCGAGCTCCAGGACTTCCTGACTCCGCGCGAGGGCGGCGGTGGCACATGACCCCGCCGCCGTCCTCCGCCAGGATCCGCGCGTGCAGCGCCTGGAGCTCCGCGCCCGGAGCGATCCCCAGCTCCTCGGCCAGTTGCCGGCGGGCGGCGCGGTAGGTCTCCAGCGCGTCGGCCCGCCGCCCGATGCCGTGCAGCGCCGTCATCAGGTAGCCCCAGAACCGCTCGTGGAAGGGATGGCGCGCGGTCAGCGCCCGCAGCTCCCCGATCAGCTCGGCGTGCCTCCTGCGGCGCAGGTCGACCTGGATACGCCGGTCCAGGACGCTCAGGCGCTGCTCCCGCAGCCGGGGGACGTCCTCCTGGTGCAGGAGGTTCGAGGGCACGTCGGCCAGCGGCTCGCCGCGCCACTGGGTCAGGGCCAGCCCCAGCAGGTCCGCCTCCGCGTCGAGGTCTCCCTTGACGGCGGCCTGCCTCGCCCGGTCCCGCCAGAACTCGAACCGGCCGAGGTCCACCCGGTCGGGCTCCGCCTCCACCGCGTAGCCGTTCGCGTGCGTGACGATCACCTGGCCGGGCTTCTCCTCAGCCAGCGACGCCCGGATCCGGGTCACGTAGAGCTGGACCGCGCGGCGCGGATTCCTGGGCGGCGTGTCGCCCCAGACCGCGTTCACCAGGTCCTCGACAGGTACTGCCCGCCCCGCGTTGAGCAGCAGTGCCGCCAGTACGATCCGGTGCTTGGGTGATGGGAACCGTACCGGCCGCCCGTTCACCCGGGTCGTGAGCGGGCCGAGCAGTCCGAATTCGGCACGGGATTCGCCCGCCGCCGAAGGCCCATGAGGTCGGAGTTCCATGCCTCCCCACCCTTGATCAGCCGGGGGTGGGAAGACAGGGCATGTGACCGGGCATTGACCGGTCACTTCGCCTCGGCGGGTCCTCGCCGCCCGTCCGGGTCAGTGCCGCCGCGACCGCCAGCGGTTCAGCAGGCCCCGCGCCTTCTCCTGCGTACGGGGGTCTCGGGCCATGCGCTTCGCCTTCTCGATGTTCTGCCTGCCTTTGGGGCTGCGCAGATACGCGCGCACCCGATCCATGAGTGTGGCCATGCGCCTTCCCCTACCCCGTCAGCCCGCAAGATAGCGGACGACTTTCGCCGGCCGGGCACGCGCCACCCGGCACCCGGTGCGACGGGTGCCGGGTGGCCGGTCGGTCAGCGCCCCGGCTTCAGCGGGAAGGTGCCGCGGCCGACGTCGGTGAGCGTGGTGGTGTTCGCCGCGAGGTAGGCGTCCAGGTACGGCGACCGGTCGCCCTGCGTCGGCACGTCGGACCTCGGGGACTGCACGTCGAGCGTCAGCCGCGCGTCGGAGATCCTGATCGTGTTGCCCGAGGGCACGTCCCGCCAGCGGCCGGTGTCGATGGTCCCGATCTGGACCCCCAGCCGGTGCCCCCGCTCGATGGTCCAGTCGGTCGACTTCAGGTCGAACGAGACCCGTCCCCGGCCCTCCAGCAGGGCGACGTTCTCGTCGAACATCGTCGCCGTGCCGTCAGGAGAGACGTCCCACAGGCGGACCATCACGTTGCCGTTCGCGCCGGCGTCGAGCCGGATCCTTGGCGTGCCGGTGAGCCGGAGCGGCTGGGCCGCGGGCGTGGACCAGGTCCAGAAGCTGGTGCCGGTGGTGTCGCCCCGCCGGGCCGCGTTCGCCTCGGTGCTCGACAGCGGCTCGATCCGCGGCGCGTTCTCCATGTCCCAGCGGCCGTCGTCCGCCCGGGCGGCCGCCGTGCCGCCGCCGTTGTCGACATACTGGCCGGTGGAGAGCCGGGCGTCGTACGAGGTCGTGGTCACGGGCCAGGTGGGCTGGGCGCGCCAGTTGCCCAGGTTGTCCTCGACGGCGTACTCGGGATCGGTCACCGACGGGCGCACCCCGCGCAGGTACTGGTCGTAGAACCGAATGACCTCGTCGAACCAGCCGGCGCGGCCCTGGAGCAGCCGGCCCTCGGAGTCGGTGTCGTTGCCCCGCACGTGCTCCCACTGGCCGACCCAGCCGCGCTCCCGGCCGCGGTGGTTGTCCAGGTATTCCTCCATGTCCTCGGGCTTGGTGTTGGGCTCGATGAACCCCTGGGTCACGAACAGCGGTGTGCTGGTGCCGGCCGCGTCGGCGGCCAGGTTGCGGGCCCGCCAGTAGGCCGAGTGCAGGTCAGGATTGTTGTTGTTGGTGAGGTTGTCGCTCAGGCACTCCGGATGGCTCTCCTCGTACGCCGCGTTCGCCTTGTACCGGTCGCTGTCGTCGGCCAGCGCGGGGATCGTCGCGATCGAGTTGTACGCCTGCGGCGTGCCGGTGACGTTGGGGCGCGGGACCTTGTTGCTGAACAGGTAGTTGTACATGTTCCAGACGGGTTCCTGCGCGACGACCGCCTTCAGGCTCTTCAGCTTGAGGTTGTTGCCCACCAGGCCGGTGACGGCGTCGTACGACTTGCCGTACATGCCGACCTTGCCGGTCGACCAGGGCTGCCTGGCCGACCACTCGATGGCCGCCCGGACGTCGGCCTGCTCACCGGGGCCGACCCAGTCCAGGCAGCCGGTGCTGCCGCCGAAGCCGCGCAGGTCGACCATGACGAAGGTGTAGCCGCGTGCCATCAGGCCGGCGCCGTCGATGAAGTCCTGGAAGCGCGAGGAGGGTCCGACCCGGTCCCAGCCCTCGGGGCCGGTCTGACCCGCGTGCGCGAAGTAGGGGCCGACGGAGAGGATCACCGGCGTCTTCGCGTCGGGCGGCAGGTGCGCCGGGCGCAGCACGTCGGCGTGCAGCTCGACTCCGCTGCCGTCCGAGGACGGGAAGTACGCCTCCGTCCACGCGGCGCCCTCGGGAACCCGCGGGTTCTCCTCGTGGGTGACCGGGTCGCCGGTGGGCGCGCCCACCGCTCCGGCCTGGGCGACCGCGGGTAAGCCGCCCGCGGCCAAGGTGGTGATGGTTACCAGCGCACCGGCCGTCAAAGCGGCCGACGCCTTCCCGCGCATGTTCATGGACACTCCCGCGATCAAGGGGCTGCCATGGGAGAGTAACGATTTTCGGATGGCTTGTCGCCACTTGACCTACGCGGGTAAACCGGCTCCGGGGCCGGCAGCGGTAGGGCGCCGCCGAGTATGAACCCCCCGGCCTCCGCCTCAGGCCGCCTGTAGCCAGAGGGCGTCCAGGCCGCGGAGCATCACGGTGTCCCGCCAGGCGTGCCGGTGCGGCGTCAGGCGGGTCACGCCGGTCGCCAGCAGCTCTTCGAGCAGGATGCGGACCGTCCGGTCGGCGAGGCTCGCCCCGAGGCAGCGATGCGGGCCGGAGCCGTAGGTCAGCGGTTGCGGGGACCTGCGGGTGACGTCGAAGCGGTCCGGGTCGCCGAACACCGCCGGGTCGCGGTTCGCGGCTCCCAGGTGGGCCACCACGACGTGGCCGGCGGGGATCGTGACCGGGCCGAGGCCGATCTCGCCGGCCGTGACGCGGGAGGCCAGCTGCACCGGGCCGTGGACGCGGCCCGCCTCGCTGACCGCCGGGCCGATCAGGGCGGGATCGGCGGCCAGCCGGGCGAGCTGGTCCGGATGGCGGGCGAGGAGATGGAGGGTCCCGCTGATCAACTGGGTGACGCTGTCGTATCCGGCGACGGCGAGGAAGGCGAGATTGGCTCGCATCTCCTGGCCGCTCATCCCGCCGGCCGCGGCCGGTTCGGGGATCCGCCCGGTCAGCTCCGCCAGCGCGGTCAGGCCGGCGTGGAGCTGGTCGAGCGAGGCGGCCGGCTCGATGGCCATCCATCCGGCCGCGGCAAGCTCCAGGTCCAGCTCGGGCAGGCCCAGCAGGTCTCGTACGAGCCGGGCCGCCAGGGGAGCGGCGAGCCGCCCGACCACCTCCACGGGCCCGCGGCGCAGGTCGGCCAGCGGCCCGGCGGCGACCTCGCGCAGCCCGGCGTCCGGGCCGGGCCGGCGGCCGATCGCCTGTTTCACGGCCGAGCGCGTGACGGCGTGCCGGGGCGGGTCCAGGAAGGGCAGCGGGACCGGCAGGCCGGGCGGTGGCGGTGGCAGCGGGTCGCCGGTGATGAGGTCGCGCAGCGGCGCCGCCGTCCCCTTGACCAGCCGGGGATCGCGCAGCAGCCGGACGCTGTCGGCATACCCGGTGGCGTACCAGCAGGGGCGTCCGGCCAGCCGGTGCACCGGGCTGAGCGCGCGCAACTCGTGCAGCCCGGCGAACGGCTCGGCCGCGCCCCCGAACAGCGCCCCGGCCAGCAGCTCGTCGGCCCGGCCACGCGGGCGAGGGCGCAGCGGGTGGGAGGGCGGCGGGATTCTGCGGGGAGCCGACCGGCCGAGACCGGCGGCGGCGAGGATCTCCGCCACCGCCGCGTCGCGGTCCTGGCCCAGCAGGATCGCCCGCAGGCCCAACCTCCGGCCCACGGCCACGTTGGCGGGGACGTCGTCCACCAGCAGCGTGTCCTCCGCCGGGGTGCCGAGCCGGCGCAGCGTCTCGTGGAAGATCTCCGGGTCCGGCTTGCGCCGGCCCAGGTCGCAGGAGCGGACGATGACGGAGAACGTCTCCTCCCACGCGTACAGGCGCTGCCAGAGCGTGGCGAACTCGCGTACGGAGTTCGTGCAGAGCGCGAGCCGGACCCCGGCCGCGGCGAGTTGCTCCGCGACCGCCACCAGGTCGTCGGCGAGCCGGTACGGCGGCATCGGCCCGCCCCCGAGCCCGGCGGGAACGGGCAGATCGGCCAGGGCCAGCGCGCCGCGCTCCAGCCGGTGCCAGGGGTGGTCGGTGTCGGCGTCCCGGGGCCCGAACAGGTCCGGGGGCAGCCCGCCCGGCTGTGACACGAGCACCCCGCCGACATCGAAGATGGCCGCTCTCAGAGCCATCTGCCGCCCTGCTTGATCATGTGCGAGGTCCGCCGCAGGATGCCGTCCCGCATCTCGTCGATCGCGCCCATCGCCTGCGCGGCCAGGTCGGGGCCGGCGGCCAGGGACTCGAAGCGCAGGGCGTCGGCCTCGGGGTCGGGCTCCAGCTCCAGCGGCTGGACGGGCAGCCGCTGGGCGAGGTAGGGCAGCGGCAGGCCCGTCTCGCTCTCGACCCGCCGGGCCAGCGCCCCGATGGCGTCGGAGACCGGCGCGGTCAGCCCCTTGAGCGCCACGATCACCCAGTACCTCAGGAGCGGGTCGAGGGTGTGGTCGATCTGGTGGGTGATGACGCCCCGCAGGTCGCGATGCTCGGCCGTGTCCTTGGACAGGTAGATGAACTCCAGGGTGCGGCTCACCGGCCAGTCCAGCAGGTCGTCCAGCCGGAGGGAGCGCCAGTCCTCGTACAGCAGGCCGGAGCGGCGGCCGAAGCGCCGGCACAACCGGTTGATCGCGCGTTGCGGGGCGCTGACCGGGATCGGGTAGGAGATCATCCGGCGGTAGACGGTGGGCGCGCCCGTGGTGTCGGTCGCCATGAACAGCAGCGCGATCCTCAACCGCCTGATGGCCTCGGTGAGGTCGGGAACGTCCTCGAAATAGGACAGGTCCGCCGATTCCCGGACGGCCGCGACGCTCTTGTCCTGGAGGTCCTTGATCGCCTGCTGCGTCGGGTGCGGGTGCTCGGGCCAGAACGGGAAGTCGAAGACCTCGGGCCCGGGGCGGGAGCCGATGGTGGCCGGCGCACTGGCGTGCCGGCCCCTGCGGTAGCCGAAGCCGCCCTGGGACAGGGTCTCCTGCGCCAGCCTGAGCATGTCGCTGTTCTGCTCGTCGATCAGCTCGAACACCCGGACGGCCTTGGCGATCGCGGCGGCGCGCCGGGCGGGGTCGAGGACGGCCGACTCGAAGGAGTCGTCGTCCACCGCGTGGCCCGTCTCGCGCGCCAGGTGGTAGGGGCCCCAGTAGACCAGCTCCCGCCCGGTCCTGCGGGCGTACTCGACGGCGATCTCGTTGGTGTGCCGGAAGAGCGCGTTGCCGCACGCCTCGATGGCCTCCACGACGGCGAACCGGACGACCGGGTCCTGCGCCTCGATCACCAGCTTCGTGATCGCGGAGGTACGGCTGCGCAGGTCCGCCGTGATCCGGCTGCTGAACAGCCAGTGGAAGACCTCCGACGGCCGCCAGCCGAGCATCGTGTCCCAGCCGAGCGTGCGGAAGTCCCGCAGGAACAGCCGGGAGTGGGTCATGTCCTCCTCGGCGTGCCTGGTGATGGCCGCCCGCTGCGCCGGCTCACCGAGCCCGTTGTCCCGGCCGGGGCTCGCGTAGGAGATGTGGTAGAGGTTCAGTTCCCTGAAGTACATGATGAAGTTCAGGAAGTAGAGGGAGAACCACAGCCGCCGCTCGGGCGGGCCGCCGTCGTCCCAGGTGACGAGCCAGCGGTGCAGCGGATGGTCTTCGAGGAGCGCCTTGCGTTCGTCGATCACGCGCAGGACGTGGATCAACGCCGGTCACCTTTCCGGCTTGCGGGCGCTGACCAGCGTGACCGGACCAAGGCCGGACTGGACGTGCACGTCGCCGAAGCCCGCCTCGGCCAGCCACTCGCCGAGCTCGGCGGCGGTGTACTCGCCGCCCTGCGTCACCAGGGCCGTGGTGAGGCTCATCAGCAAGGAGGTGAGCGGCCCGCGGCGGTCGTCGCCGATCATGCTGTCCCACACCAGCAGGGTCCCGCCGGGCGGCAGCGCGGCGAACGCGCCGGCGATGAGCGCGCGCCGCCGCGGCACGTCCCAGTCGTGCAGGACCCGCCCCATCAGCAGCACGTCGGCACTGGGCAGGGGATCGGCGAAGAAGTCGCCCGCGACGAACTCCACCTGGTCCGGGCGCGCGCCGGCCGCGAAGGTCCCGGCCAGCTCGGGCAGGTCGAAGCAGACGCCGCGTAGGTGCGGATACGTCTCGGCCAGGCCCGCGGCCAGGGCGCCGGAGCCGCCGCCCACGTCGGCGAACGTCTTCACCGAGGGCCAGTCGAAGGAGAAGGCGAGCATGCCGGTCGTCATGGCGGTGGTGGCGTCCATGGACCGGGCGAACTCGGCGGCCCGGCTGGCGTCATAAGAGGCGAACATGTCGCGGTGCTCCCCGGAGCGCAGGGCCGAGGTGAAGTGTCCCCAGTCCGCGTACAGGTGGCGGTGCCATTCCAGCAGGATGTCGCCGAGGTAGGTGGGCTTGGCGCGATCGAGGAAGAACGCCGTCTCCGGGGTGTTGGCGTAGCGGCCGTCCTCGTCGCGGCGCAGCAGCCCGAGCGCGGTGAGGGTGTCGAGGAAGTCCCGCGCGGTACGGTCGTGCAGCCCGCACCGCCGCGAGAGGTCCGCCAGGCCGAGGGAGTCCCCGGCCAGCTCGCTCCACACGCCGAGCTCGGCGGCCGCCAGCGCGACCTGCGCCTTCATGAACCCTTGGGCCACGTCGAGCAGGTGCTCCGGGGTCAGCCATTCCTGCTGATCGCTCATATACGGATCTCCTTGGGGCGGGTGTGCCTTGCGACGAACGCGGTCACGCCGGACGAGGTGGCGAACGCCCGGCTGACGTGACTCAGGCGGCGGATCTCATCTCCTGCTCCGCGTACCGACAGTGCCTCCGGCGGGACGGGGCCCAGCTCGTGGGGGTCGTCCTGTGGGCCGGGCGCGTCCTCGGCAGGCGCGGCCCCGCCACGCAGCGCCAGCGCCGCGGCCACCCAGGCGGCCTCGGCCTCCACGCCGCTCAGCTCCTCCCGCGCGCGTGCTCGCAGCCACCCGTACGTCGCCGCCAGGTCGGCCAGCGCGTCACTGATCGTGACCGCCTGGCGGTAGAGCCGCTCGTGGCCGGCGGCGAAGAACCGGCCGCGCGATCCGTCGTACCCGGTGATCACCAGCTCCGGGTACGCGGCGACCACGGCGGTGTAGAGCGGCGCCATGCGGCGCAGCGCCCACCGGTCGGCCAGCCACTGCAACGGCGTCAGCAGGACCGACACGGTGGCGCCGAGGGTGGCGGCGGTCAGGAATGTCAGCTCCATGCCGAAGAAGGTGTCCTGGGGGAACAGCACGGCCAGGTCGCCGCTGAACGGCACCGTCGCGATCCGCACCATCGTGATGACGCCGACCACGCACGCGAAGCCGCCCAGCGCCGCCAGGGTCAGCCCGACGGCCCTGATCGCCGGGTGCGCCTGGTCCCGCAGCCCGGCCGTGGTCGCCGCCCAGGCGACCCGCAGGTCCGTCCAGCTCAGCACCGCCCAGTAGACGAGCCAGTAGGCCATGGCCACGGCGACGCCGGGCGACGGGGGCTCGGTCAGGTGCCGGGGGTCCAGCACGGCCAGGACGATCAGGGCGGCCGGCTGCGTGGCCGCCGCGACGATCAGCCACCGGCGGCCGTTCGGCCCGGGGGAGAAGAAGCGCCGCACGCAGGCGACCGCGAGGAGCAGGGCCACGTGCGAGGCCAGCACCCACACCCAGCGGGGCACGCCGGGCACCGTGAGGTCCTCGTTCCAGGCCAGCGGGGAGAACGTGGCCGACACCGCGTAGCAGCACAGGAATCCCCACAGCGGGCGGATGGCGGGCTTGGCGATGGCCGTACGGGCGTGCACGATCACGCCCGGCCAGAGGATCGCCAGCAGGACGAGGTGGACTACCTGAACTTCCACCGTGGCCTTCCCGCGCGGTAGAGGCGGGGACCCTCCACGAGGACGTCTCCCCAGGAGGGAGGCACCATGTCCTGGTAGAGGGCACGTGAGACGATCATGGTGGAGCCGATCTCGGCCTCCTGCTCCTGCACCGAGTCGAAGTGCCGGCGGGCCAGCAGCCCGTGGATCCGGGTGTCCTGGCCCATCAGATCGGGCAGCGACTCGGTGTGCGTGTTGGTGAGCAGGTCGATGAGCTCGTCGTCGGAGGGGTGTCCCGCCAGGAGGTGGGCGATCTCGTGGCACACCACGGCGAGATAGTGCAGCGGCCCGATGGACTCCGACAGCAGGATCACGTCGCCGCGGTCGGTCTCCGCGCACAGACAGCGGCTGGGTTGCAGGCCGGGGACGCTCAGCAGGTGGATGGGCCGGCCGCGATAGGCCGCGACCCGGGAGACGAACTCGTCCAGGTCGAACGGCTCAGGCACCCTGACATCGTCAAGGATACGCTGGAAAATGGCGCGGAAATCCCGTTTCATCGCTCTTCCTGATCCTCCTGCACGAAGGCATTCAAGACGCGTAACGCGCGTTCCTTCTCCCCGTCCGACAGCTCGGCCAGCCGGCCTACTATCTTCGTGATGCGCTCGTCCGCGAGCGCCTTTTCCAGGGCCCGCCGGCCCGAGCCGGGGGCAGGATTGTTCTTGCCTTCCAGAAGATAGCCGGGGCTGACTTCGAAAACGTCGGCGAGGGCCAGCAGAATGGCCGGTCCCGGATTGTCCCGCACCCCGCTTTTGAGGGCGTAGAGGTATTTCGGGCTGAGGGTCACCCGTCCCGAGCTGACCTCTTCGACTTTCTCGCACACTTCGACGACCCGCCACGGCCTGCCTTTTGCCGGATTGTTTCCGGCGAGAAGTCGCGTCAGGACGACGGACAGCGGCTGGCGTTCGGCTGGATCGTTGGGAAAGGACTGCGCTTCCATGCTTTATGGCCGCCTCGAGGTTATCGCCCTTGTCATGCGAGATCGCCGATTTATGGCCAGAGCCAACAGTAGAGGGCATCGGAGGCGTGTTCAAGGGCCGTGCCTTGACTGCGTCGAGTCAAGTTCCCCGGGTCGAGGTCGTCGCCGGCGACCGTGCCGGGAACGCCTCCGCCGGGTGGTGGGGGCGCCGCCGGATATGTCTTCTGCTGGTTGACGAGTTGCCGCGAGATTTCGCGGAGGTGACGCCTTTGTGCACGCTGCCTGCACAGGTTTCCCGGCCGGCCGGCCCGAATCACGCATTACGATTCGTCCTCAAGGGCGAAGGGGTCCTCGGACAGTCGATTTCGGTCGAGACGGATATCGATATTTCGGACCGGCCATTCCCATGGTTTCTACTCGTGGTTGACACTTCATGGCAGGCGTCGTAAGAATTATCTGGAAGATCCAGCGAATATTGGCCTCCTGGGCGCCGCAGGGATTCGTCCGTGAGTCGTTATTAGCCGTACGGGGCCCGGCTGAACATGCACGGACGCCTTCTCACCCGGTGCTCACCGGAAAATACACCGAAGGTTCTGGGGACCTCATGAATCGACCTGTCAGCCCGTCCGGCCCGTCCGCGGGTTGCCGGCAAGGCAGCAGGCCGGACAATGTCGGCCCGCTCCTGGAAAACCTCCGGTCCGCCTACCCGGGGTGGGTCGTCTGGAGGGCGCGCCGAGATGACGGCGGCCCTGGTTACTGGATGGCCACCCGGGTCCGCGGACCCGCGTACGACCCCGACTCCTCGGCGACGCTCGCCGCCGATTGCGGGCACGAGCTCAGCCGATTGCTCTCGGGCCAGACCGGCGCCCGCCACGACCGCCCCGCCGAGCACCCGGACGCGCAATGACTCGCGAAATGACCGGCGGTGGCCAACCAGGTTCGCACGGCACCTGAATTCCGGCCCGGATTTATCGGCGGCGCCGCTCGTCGATCCATTGCCGCAGCATGCCGGCCCGCCGCTCGTTGTACGGTTCCAGCCACTGCCGTACATACCGGCGAACGCCGAAGGGGAGGCTGAACGCGGAGATCCGCCCCCAGCGCGGCCACCCGTTCCTGCCCTTCCACCACAGATCCGTCTTGCCCGTCACGGTACGGCGGACCTCGACGGCTCTCCCGGCAGGCACCCGGCGGGTCCACAACATGTTGTGCACCTTGATGACGTCCGGGGTGCAGGTGACGCCGTAGAAGTAGGCCCGCAGCAGCATCAGCACGCCGGGCGCCGCCAAGGGCACCGAGACGACGGCCACCGCGACCAGCTCCGCCGACGAGGCCAGGGCCAAGTCCTCCGGCAGCGAACGGCCGTCCGCCCCGTTCATGACGGTGGTCGCCCACAGCATGCCGAGCCCTATGTAGACCAGCCCTGCCAAGGCCAGGCAGCCGCGCACGATCGGGTGTGCTCGCAGCTTCACAACCCCCATGATGTGCGCCGAGCCGGCCCCGCGCGACAGGGAATCCACCCCCTACGCGCGGGCCCCGCACCAGAGGATTGTTCGAGCCGTTACCGGCCTAAACTCGGATGGACATGCCAGGCGTGGCCCATGGTCCCGGGGGCGCCGGCGACGGGGTTGTCTGGGTGATGGGAGGTCGGGCATGGCCGGAACGTCTCCCGGAACGGCTGCGGGGTTGCATGGCGGGTGAGGTCAGCTTCGGCATCCTCGGACCGTGGGAGGTCCGCATCGGCCGGGAGCTGACGACCGTGCCCGCCGGCCGGCAACGGACGATCCTGGCGTCATTGCTGCTGTCGGTGGGGGAGTCGGTGTCGACCCCCATGCTCGCCCAGCGGCTCTGGCCCGATCAGGGCCC
The DNA here is from genome assembly GCF_900099965.1 of Nonomuraea jiangxiensis. Taxonomy (GTDB): domain Bacteria; phylum Actinomycetota; class Actinomycetes; order Streptosporangiales; family Streptosporangiaceae; genus Nonomuraea; species Nonomuraea jiangxiensis. Next base: position 441,603 of record NZ_FNDJ01000004.1, read on the forward strand.
GGACTGGCCGCAGGGAGCGGTGCACACCTACGTCACCAGGCTGCGGCGGGTGCTCGGGCCGGAGCTCATCCAGACGTGCCCGGACGGCTACCGGCTCAAGGTGGAGGCCGACACCGTCGACCTCCACCGGTTCCGCGGCCTGGTGCGCCGCGCCGGCCTGGCCGACGCCGCGGAGGAGGAGCTGGCGCTGCTGCGCGAGTCGCTGAAACTCTGGCGCGGCAGGCCCTTCGGAAACTCCCGCGACGCCTGGCTGGAGCAGGAGATCGTACCCCTCCTGATGGAGGAGTGGTTCGCCGCCACCGAGCGCCGGATCGACCTGGAGCTGGCCGGCGAGCCGCCGGGGCACCTCATCGCCGAGCTGTCGGACCTGACCAACCGCTACCCGACCCGCGAGTCGCTGTGGGCGCGCCTGATCACCGCCCTGCACCGCGGCGGCAGGCGGGCCGAGGCGTTGAGCGCCTATCAGCGCGTCCGTACGGTGCTCAGCGAGGAGCTCGGCCTGGATCCGGGCGAGCGACTGGTCCAGCTGCACCAGACGGTGCTCATGGGCGACGCCGCCGACCATCCGGCCATCCCGCCCGCCCGGCGCGAGCCGCCCAGGCCCCGGCAGTTGCCGCACGACATCGTCTGCTTCACCGGCCGCAGCCAGGAGCTGGCCGCGCTGGAGCGGCTCCCGTACGGAGCGCCGGCCCCGGGCCGGAACGGGCGCGCCCCGACGGTGGTGGCCATCGACGGCGCGCCCGGCACGGGTAAGACGACGCTCGCCGTGCACTGGGCGCACCGCGTCGCCCACGGCTACCCCGACGGGCAGCTCTACCTCAACCTGCGCGGATACGGCCCGGCCGACCCGATGACCTCCGCCGCGGCGGCGGAGAGCCTGCTGCGCCGCCTGGGCGTGGCCAGCGAGGCCATCCCCGTCGACGTGGACGAGCGCTGCGCGCTGCTGCGGACCATCCTCGCCGACCGGCACGTGCTCATCCTGCTGGACAACGCCCGCGACGCCGACCAGGTGCGCCCCCTCCTGCCGGGCACCAGCGGCCTGGTCGTCGTGACGAGCCGCAACCAGTTGAGGTCCCTGTCGATCCGCGACGGCGCGTACCGCGTCACGCTGGGCGCGATGCCCGAATCGCAGGCCATCGAGCTGCTGGCGGCGACCGTCGGCTCGGCTCGGGTCGCCCGCGAGCCCGAGGCGGCCTCCAGGCTGGTCGCGCTCTGCGATCACCTGCCGCTCGCGCTGGCGGTCGTCGCCGAACGCGCGCAGCGCGCCGCCACGCTCGGCGAGGTCGTGGAGGCGCTGGAGGACGAGAAGGCCCGCCTCGACAACCTGGGCACCGGCGAGAACGATCCGAACACCGACCTGCGCGCCGTCCTGTCATGGTCGTACGGGGCGCTCAGCCCGGCGGCGGCGGCCACGTTCCACGTGCTCGGCCTGCACCCCGCCGGGGACATCGCGCTGGAGGCGGCCGCGGCCCTGGCCGGCCTGTCGCCCGCCGAGGTCGAGCGCAGCGTCGACCAGCTCCTGGCGGCGCACCTGCTCGAACAGCGCCACCCCCGGCGCTACCAGCTGCACGACCTGATCCGCCTGTACGCGGTCGACCAGGCCCGGCTGCACATGTCCGACGACGAGCGGCGGGCCGCCGTCCGGCGGCTGCTCGACCACTACCTGTTCGCGTCCGTCAGCGCCGACCGGCAACTGCTGCCGGGCCGGCGCCGGGAGTTCGTGGAGCCGATGCGGCCGCAGCGGCCCGCGTCCCCGTTCGCCGACGCGGGTGAGGCGCTGGCCTGGCTGGAGCTGGAGTTCGACTCCCTGCGGGCGGTGACGTCGTGGGCGGCCACGAGCTCGGAGTGGGCGGGCTACGCCTGGCGTACGACCATGGCCATGACCAGCTTCTTCGACGCCCGGATCCCGTGGTCCGACGGCCTGGACTTCCTCATGTCCGCGGTGAGCGCGGCGCGGACCGCGAACGAGCCCGTCGGCGAGGCGTACACCCTCAACTCCGTGGGCTGCCACTACTCCGACAGGGGCGAGGTCGGGCTGGCGGAGAAATACTTCGGCGAGGCCCTCACCCTCTTCCAACAGGCCGGGCACGTTCACGGCGAGGCCATGGCGCTGGGCAACCTCGGCATGGTCCAGGGCGAGGCCGGTAAATACGAGACGGCGCGGCGGCATCTGACCCGCGCCCTCGAACTGCACGAGAGTTGCGAATACCCCCGCGGCGTCGGCCTGGTCCTCGACAACCTGGGCATGGCCCACATCGTGGCGGGCGACTACGGGCGGGCGGTACGCGCCTTCCGGCGGGCCCACGAGATCCTGGTACGGGCCGGCGACGAACCCTCCGACGCGCAGTGCCTGCGGAACATGGGCCGCGCCTACGCCATGACGGGCGACGTCCGCAACGCCGTACGAGCCTTCCGCCTGGCCATCGACATCTTCCGCCGCATGGGCAACCAGCGCTGGGAGGCGGTCACCCTCGCCGATCTCGGCGAGGTGCTCCACGAGCACGGGCACGCCCTGCTCGCACGCGGCATCCTGCGAACGGCGCACGGGATGATGAAGGACCTGGCCGACCCCCGCGCCAAGGACCTGGAGACGATACTGACGACCACCGGCTGAGCCCCCGCCACGGCCGCCACCCTTCAGACGCCGTCCTTCAGAAGCCGACCGCGCTGTGCCGACCGCGCTGTGCTGGCTGATTCCCGCTCTCGCTCCCGTTGTCGGCCGGCCTCAGCCGGTGGCGGTGTTGTCGCGGGTGCGGCCGTGGGCGTCGTGTGGGAGGTCGGCGTAGTGCCACTGGTGGTCGCGGGCCTGCAGGCAGGCCGTCTCCAGGTCGCCGGCCTCGATCGCGGCCAGCAGTTCTGCGTGGTCGCGGACGATGTCGTGCAGGTCGACCTCGGTGGCGACCATCGTGACCGAGGTGCGTGCCTCGATCTGCAGGCCCTCCCAGGTGAGCTTGAGCAACTCGTTGTGCGCGGCCTCGACGATGTGCCGGTGGAAGGACACGCTCGCGCGTGCCGAGGCCTCGTCGTCGCCGCGTTCGGCGGCGGCCCGCATCGCCTCCACCTCCGCCCGCATCGCCTCCACGGGCACGGTCCCGGCCAGCAGGGCGAGCCGGGTGGCCGTCTCCTCCAGCGCGGCCCGGACGACGTAGCTCTCGCGCAGGGTCTCCTGGATGAAGGGCCGGACGAAGGTGCCCCGGCGCGGCTGCGTCTCCACCAGCCGCATGGCCTCCAGTTCGCGCAGCGCCTCGCGGACCGGCGCCTGGCTGGTGCCGTACGTGGCCGCGAGCCGCGTCTCCACCAGCCGCTCGCCGGGCCTGACCTGTCCGGAGACGATCCGGCTGACCAGCGAGTCGCGGATCTGCCGCGCCAGCGTGAGTCGCGGCAGCTTGGCGGGCTCTTCGGTCATGGCGCGATCCTACCGATCATCGATGGACAAGATCCCTTGACGGGCCACTGTCGATAATCAATTATCGATAATTGTTGAACCCCCGCACAGGGAGGCCGCACATGGTGATCCAGGCGGTGCACGTGCCGGAGTCCGTCGATGCCGTGGTGACCTGCTCGGCCAGGGGCGGCCTGCTCATGGGCGGCGGAACGGTCGTGATGCCGCTGGTCAACAGCGGGTCCGCGGCCGTGACCGAGCTGGTCAGCCTGCGCCGCGCGGGGATGGACGGCATCGAGGTGAGCGACGGGGTGGCCACGATCGGGGCGGCGGCCACGCTCGCCGCCGTCGGTGAGCACCCCGGGCTCGCCTTCCTCCGCCCGGCGCTGCGCACGATCGCCTCCCCGACCATCCGCAACCAGGCCACCGTGGGCGGCAACCTGTTCGTCCCGCAGCCGTACGGCGACCTGGCCGTCTGCCTGCTCGCCCTGGAAGCGACCTGCGAGCTCGCCGGCCCGGCCGGCCGGCGGGAGGCCCCGGTGGCCGACGTCCTGACCACCGGGATCGCCCCGGGCGAGGTCGTCGTCGCGGTACGGTTCGCGCTGCCGGAGCCGGGCACCTGGCACTACCACAAGGCCATGCGCCGCCGCCTGAACTCGGCCGCCATCGTCACCGTCGCCTCCGTCACCTCGGCCGGCGACTACAGGATCGCCCTGGGCGGCCTCGCCCCGCGCCCGGTGCGCGCGGTGTCCGCCGAACGCCTGCTGCGCGGCCGGCCGCTGACCCCCGAGAGCCTCACCGAGGCGGGCGAGGCGGCCCGCGCCGACATCGACCCCTTCGACGACGCCTACGCCAGCGCGTGGTATCGGGCAAGAGTCCTGCCCGTGCACCTGCGCCGCGCCTTCCTCCCCGAGTCCCCTTGAGACCCCGCAACCCCAGATCCCGCCGCAACCACTGATCCCCGCGACCCCCGATCTCCCCGCGACCCCCGATCTCCCCGCAAACCCCGATCTCCCCGCAAACCCCCTGAGCGATCGCATCAAAAGAGGTGGGACAGTGCCGTCACAGATCGTCTCGCTTGACGTCAACGGTGAGCGACGCGAGTTCATCGCCGCGCCGGGGGCCACACTGCTCGCCTGCCTACGCGAGTCCCTGGGGCTCACCGCGGCCAAGCGCGGCTGCGCGCAGGGCGCCTGCGGCACCTGCACGGTCCTGGTCGACGGCCGGCCCGAGGCCGCCTGCCTGGTCGCGGTGGAGACCGTCGCCGGCAGCGCGATCCGCACGCTGGAGGGGGTCGCCACCGGGGGCGACCTGGACGAGGTGCAGAGCGCCTTCATCGACTGCTTCGCCACCCAGTGCGGCTTCTGCACCCCCGGCATGATCATGGTCGCCGAGGCGCTGCTCGATCGCGATCCGGACCCGAGCGAGGCGGACGTCATCGAGGCCATCTCGGGGAACGTCTGCCGGTGCACCGGCTACCGGCCCATCGTGATCGCCATCCTGGAGGCGGCCCGGCGGCGCCGCGAGCGGGCGGTGACGCGATGACGTACCGGCTGGCCCCCATCGACACCGGCGCCTTCGCCGCCGAGCGGGACGGCGGCGACCTCACCGTCATCGGCTCGGTGGTGCGGCGCTCGGACGCGCGCGGGCACGTCACCGGGCGTACCGAGTTCTTCGAGGACGTGGCCCCGCCGCGGCTCGCGCACCTGAAGATGCACCGCTCGGCCCGGCACCACGCGCGGATCAGGGACGTGGACGCGACCGAGGCGCTGGCCGTGCCCGGCGTCCTGCGCGTCCTCACCCACGCCGACGTGCCGAACAACCTCTACACCGTGCTCAAGCTGATCGGCGTCCAGCCGGACGACGAGCCCGTCCTGGCCGTGGACAAGGTGCGCTACCTCGGCGAGCCCATCTGCGCCGTGGTCGCCGAGACCGAGGCGGCCGCGCTGGAGGGCGCGGCCCGGGTCAAGGTCGCCTACGATGACCTGCCCCCGGTCTTCGACGTCGAGGAGGCGCTGCGGGAGGGCGCGCCGCTGGTCAACGAGTACCAAGGACAGAACCACTTCGTGTACGAGGGGCACCACTGCCGGCGGATCCGGTTCGGCGACGTGCGGGAGGCGTTCGCGCGGGCCGACCACGTCTTCGAGTGGCGCTACCAGTCGGCGCCGATCGAGCAGGCGCCCGTCGAGACCACCGGCTGCGTCGTCGTCCCGCAGGCCGACGGGCGGCTGCGCATCCACTCCGACACCCAGGCGTGCTTCTTCACCCTCGACAACACCGCGCTCATCCTCGGGACGCCGTTCAACAAGCTGCGCATCGTGGGCGGCACGGTCGGCGGCGGCTTCGGCGGCAAGGTGGACGTGGTGGTCGAGCCGATCGCGTGCGTCGCGGCGATGGCGGTCGACCGTCCGGTCAAGTTCGTCTACGACCGGGCCGAGGAGATGCAGGTCTCCTCGCCCCGCGCGGCCGAGCGGATCTACATCAAGGACGCGGTCATGGGCGACGGCCGGATCACCGGCCGCCAGGTCACCCTGTACGTCGACGCCGGCGCGTACGCCCGCCACACCCCGTACGGCACCACCAAGGCCGCCGCTCACCTGCCCGGCCCCTACTCCATCCCGAACGTGTGGGCCGACTGCCACTGCGTGTTCACCAACCGCACGCCGTCCAGCGCCATGCGCGGATTCGGCGTGACCATCGCCGACTTCGCGCTGGAGTCGCAGATGGACCGGATCGCCCGCGCCCTCGGCATGGACCCGCTCCAGCTGCGGCTGCTCAACGCCTACCGCGACGGCGACCTCAAGGCGCACCGCAAGGTCGCCAAGGGCACGGCCCTGGTCGAGGTGATCCAGAAGGCGGCGGAGCTGGCCGGGCACGAGTTGCCCGAGACCTACCGCCGGATGTCCTCCACGAGCCGAGAGGGGCTGTAGCGATGGCGAAGCTGCGCGGCCGGGGGTACGCGTCGGTCAACTACCCGACCGGCATGAACCTGGGCGGCGACCCCTCGCAGGCGCTGATCCACGCCACCACCACGGGCACGTTCGTGGTCTCGCTGTCCTCGGTGGACCTGGGCCAGGGCATCAAGACGATCGCCGCCCAGTGCGCCGCCGAGACGCTCGGCCTGCCGATCGAGAACGTCCTGGTCGACACCGCCGACACCGACACCGGCCCGCACTGCATGGGCACGTTCGCCAGCCGCGGCACCCACCGCGTCGGCAACGCCGTCATCATGGCCGCGGCCGAGGCCCGCGGCGTGATGCTGGAGGTCGCCGCCGAGGAGCTGGAGGTCGACGCCGCGGACCTGGAGACCGACGGCACCGGCTACATCGCGGTCAAGGGGGCGCGGGACAAGCGCGTGCACATCACCGACCTGGCGCTGGCCGCGCACTTCAAGCACGGGCGGACGATCTCCGGCCGCGGCATCTACCTCAAGGAGCCGAGCACGCCGGTGCCCGAGACGGGGGAGATGGACCCCGACTCCTGTCAGGCGCACGCGTGCACGGTCGCCGTCGTCGAGGTCGACGACGAGACCGGGGTGGTCGAGGTGCTGGAGCTGTTCAACACCTACGAGGTCGGCAGGGCGCTCAATCCCGCCATGGCGACGCAGCAGGTGGAGGGCGGGGCGTGGATGGGCGTGTCGCACGCCCTGTTCGAGACCACCGAGCCGTACTACCCGGCCCGCGACCACGGGCCGCGCGACTTCGCCGGGTACCTGATGCCGGGGCCCGCCGACCTCCCTGTACAGCACAGCCTGTTGCTGGAGCGCCCGGCCGACAACGGGCCGTACGGGGCGAAGGGGATCGGTGAGATGACGGCGAACGCCCCGATCCCGGCCATCGCCAACGCCATCTTCGACGCCTGCGGTGTGCGCCTGACGGCGATGCCGTTCACCCCCGAACGCGTCCTGCGCGGGCTGGACGCCCTGAGGACGGAGGAACCATGTTGAAAGTCATCTCACTGCTCAAGCGCGCCGAGGGCATGTCCCACGAGGAGTTCGCGAAGTGGGTGGTGGAGGAGCACGTCGAGTTCGCCAGGAAGCTGCCCGGCCTGCGCAGGTACACGGTGAGCGTGAGCAACGGCGACGACGGGGCCTACGACTCGGTGAACGAGCTGAGCTTCGACGACGAGGAGGCCCGCGCAGCCGCGTTCGGCTCCGAGCACGGCAGGGCCGCGGCGGCCGACGCGGCGGCGCACACTTCCCAGCGCGTCCACCTGCTGACCACCGAGCACGCGCAGCTGTGACTCCCGGCCCCGGTGAGCTGGCGGCGGCGCTGGCGGGGAAGGGGTATTTCGCGGACGAGGGCCTGTGCACGGCGATCCACCTGGCGCTGCGGCTGGGCCGGCCGCTGCTGCTGGAGGGCGAGCCGGGCGTCGGCAAGACCGAGGTGGCCGCGGTGCTCTCGCGCGTCACCGGCCTGGAGCTGATCCGCCTGCAGTGCTTCGAGGGGCTGGACTCCGGCCAGGCCCTGTACGAGTGGGACTACCCCAAGCAGCTCCTCCAGGTCAGGGTGGCCGAGAGCCGCGGCCAGGAGGCCGGCGACCTCTACCGTGAGGAGTTCCTGCTGCGCCGGCCGCTGCTGCGGGCCGTGCAGGCGGAGCGGGGCGCGGTGCTGCTGATCGACGAGATCGACCGGGCCGACAGCGAGTTCGAGGCGTTCCTGCTGGAGTTCCTGGGCGACTTCCAGATCACGATCCCGGAGCTCGGCACCGTACGGGCGGGCACGCCCCCGATCGTGGTGCTGACCTCCAACCGTACGCGCGAGCTGCACGACGCGCTCAAGCGCCGCTGTCTCTACCACTGGATTGCCTTCCCCGAGCCGGACCGGGAACGGGCGATCCTGCGGGCCTCGGTGCCGGGGCTGGAGGAGCGGGCCGCCGAGGGGCTCGTCCGGGCGGTGCAGCGAGTACGCCGGCTGCCGCTGCTCAAGCGGCCCGGCATCGCCGAGTCGGTGGAATGGGCCAGGGGCGCCATGGCGCTCGCGGAGGGCGGCGACCCGTGGCCCGTGGCGCTGCGCCGGGCCCTCGGCCTGCTGATCAAGGACGAGGAGGACACCCGGCTCCTCCTGGACCACGCCGAGGAGCTGTTCACCGATGCCTGACCCGGCCGCGGCGAGGACCAACCGCCCAGCGGCCGACCAAACGGCTGACCCGGGGGGAGACCCGGTGGCAGGCCCGAGGGGAGGCCCAGCGGCAGGCCCAGCGGCAGGCCCGGCGGCAGGTCCGGTGCAGCTTGTCGCGGACCACCTGTGGGGGTTCCTGGCCGCGCTGCGCCGGGCCGGACTGCCCACCGCCCCGCCGAAGCGGGCCGACCTGCTCCGGGTGATCGCCGAGACCCCGCCACCCGACCTGCCCACCCTCTACTGGTACGCCCGGATCACCCTGCTCCAGGACGTGGCCGGCCTGCCCGCCTTCGACCGCGTCTTCGACGCCTGGTTCCGGCGGGGCGCCTCCGACGACCCGCCGATCCAGGGGGAGGACGAACGTGCTCCGTCACCCGGCGGTCCCGGCGCGGACGACCCGCCGCCCCGCGAGGTGCGGCCGGGCGACGGGATCGAGGCCAGCACCCTGAGCACCCACGGCACGCGGGACTTCGGCCGGACCGGCGAACGCGGCCACGCGCTCATGCGTGCCCTCGAAGCCGCCTGGCCCGCCGCGCTGCCCGCCACCCCGTCCAGGCGCCGCCGCCCGGCCCGGTCGGGCGACCGGCTGGACGTCCGGCACGCCTGGCGCCGAGCCCGCCGCCACCACGGCGAGTTCATCGAACTGCGCCACCTCGCCCGCCCGCCCCGCCCGCGCCGCCTGCTGATCCTGGTCGACGTGTCAGGCTCGCTGCGGCAGCACACCCCCGACCTGCTCCGCGTGGCGCACACCGCGCTGCGTGCCGCGCCCGCCCGTACCGAGGTGTTCACCTTCGGCACCCGGCTCACCCGGGTCACGGCCGCGCTGTCACACCCGCACGCCGACCGGGCGCTGAGGTCGGTGTCGAGGATGGTCACCGACGCCGACGGTGGCACGGCGATCGGCGAGGCGCTGGAAGGCTTCCTGGCCGATCCGCGCTTCGTCGCGCTCGCCCGCGGCGCGCTGGTGATCGTCCTGTCGGACGGGCTCGAACGCGGCGACCCCGCCCCCATGGTCCGCGCCACGGCCCGGCTGTCGCGGCTCGGCCACCGGCTCGTCTGGTGGTCCCCGCTGGCCTGCTCGCCCGCCTACCGCCCCGCCACCCGCGCCATGTCCGCCCAGTTGCCGAGCCTCGACCACCTCGGCGGCGTACGCGACCTGGCCACCGCGCTGGCGGAGGTCCGCCGCCTTCCCGCCGTCCTGTCCGGCCCCCGCCACACGGCGGCCCGCCACTGGTCCACCCCGCACCTCATGGGAGCCCCCCGATGACCGCCTCCGCCCCCGGCCGCTCCGGGATCGTCGACGCGCACCACCACATCTGGCGGGCCGCCGACCTGCCCTGGCTGCAGGGGGAGATGGTCCCGCGCATCTTCGGCCCGTACGAGCCGATCCGCCGTGACTATCTCCCCTCCGAGTACGTCGCCGAGGCCACCGCCTGCGGCATCTCCTCAGCGGTCTACGTCCAGGCGAACTGGTCGCTCGACCGCTGCGTGGACGAGGTGCGCTGGCTGCGGGACGTACACGCCGAGACCGGCTGGCCCACCGCCGTGGTGGGCTGCGCCGACCTGTTCGACGAGGACGCCCCCGACGTCATGCGCCGCCAGGCCGCCCTCACTCCGCTCGTCCGCGGCACCCGGCTGCAACTGCACTGGCACGAGCGGCCCGAGTTCCGCTTCGCGACCGGCCCGGACCGCATGAAGGATCCCGTCTTCCGGCGCAACCTCGCCGCGCTCGCCGACCTCGGCTGGCTGTTCGAGCTCCAGGTGTTCCCCGCCCAGTTGCCCGACGCCGCCGAGCTGGTGGCCGGCTTCCCCGAGGTGACGTTCGTGCTCGTCCACGCCGGGATGCCGGTGGAGACCGACCCGGCGGGCGTCGCGGAGTGGAGGCGGGGCATGAAGCTGCTGGCCGAGCTGCCCAACGTCGTGGTGAAGCTCACCGGCCAGGGCACCTTCGTGCATCGCGTGGACCGGCCGCTGATCGACCGGGTGGCGGCCACGTGCCTGGACCTGTTCGGCTCCCGCCGCTGCATGTGGGGGAGCAACTTCCCCATCGAGAAACTCTGGACCGGCCTGCCCACCCTGCTGTCCACCTGGCAGGAGGTGCTCGCGGGCCGGTCCGCCGAGGAGGTCCACGACGTGTTCACCGCCACGGCCACCCGCGTCTACCGCCTCTGAGCAGCGCGGTCAGCAGGTGCCCACCTCGTAGTGGTTCGGGCCGGTCTGACGGAGCGTGGTGATCACGAACGTGTTCCACAGCCCCATCGGCTGGTTCGAGCCGTTGGCGTAGGCGTAGCCCCCCGACTGGTGGGCGCGCCCCGCCTGGGTGTGGGCGTAGTTGCTGGCGGTGAAGCACCCGAGCGGCGGCGTCGGCGTCGGTGTCGGGGTCGGGTCGGGATCAGGGCCGGGGCCGGTGCCGCCGGCGAGGTCGAAGAAGCGGGTGTCGTGGTACGCCGAGCAGATCGTGTCCAGGAAGTAGGCGCCCGCCGTGCCGCACTGGTCGGCCGCGCCGCCCGGGTCCACCGGGGTGCCGTGGCCCATCCCGGCGATCTTGTAGTAGCGCAGCGCGCCGGTCCCGTACGTCTCCATCGTCGTGCCGCCCGGCAGGCTCGCCGTCGAGGCCGGGGTCGTGGGCAGGCCGAGCACGTTGGTGAACTGGTCTCTCAGCTCGTCGCCGTTGGCCTTGTTGACCGTGTAGTCGGCCTGGCCCTGCCAGATCGCCACCTTCGGCCGGGGGCCGGTGTAGCCGGCGTACGCGGCCCGGACCAGCGAGCCCCAGTCGGCGGGTGACTTGCTCACCGGGCCGAGCATGCAGGTGTAGGTGGCAGCGGGCGGAGAGCAGCGGTACGGGAGGCCGGCGACGATCGAGGCGGCATGGAACAGCTCGGGATAGGTGGCGATCATCACGGCGGTCATCGCGCCGCCCGCCGACAGGCCGGTGATGGAGATCCGGGCCGGGTCCAGCCGGTAGGTGCTCGTCGCGTACGCCACCATCTGGGCGATGGACAGCGCCTCGCCCTGGCCGCGCCGGATGTCGCCCTCCTGGAACCACTGGAAGCAGTTCGTGGGCGCGGTCGTGGCCTCCGGGTAGATCAGGGCGAAGCCGTGCTGGTCGGCGAACTTCCGCCAGCCCGAGTTGGTGTGGTACGCGCTCGCGCTCTGCGTGCAGCCGTGCAGGGCGACGACGGCGGGTGAGCCGGGCGGCAGGTTGTCGGGCACGTAGGCCCACATGTTGAGGGCGCCGGGGTTCGAGCCGAACCCGGTGACCCTGACGAGGGTGGCCGCCTGGGAGGCCACCGGCAGGGCGATCAGCGCGAGACAGAGAAGGAGGGCGGTCGCGGTGCGGCTGAGCAGTCCATTCATGGCCGACTCCGGGGTGAGGGACTTGCCGCGACCGTACGCTCCGCGCCTGCCCCCGGATATGTGGCACGAGCCCGGTTTAGGGGCGCCGGGCATGTGCGCCCGGCACCCGCGGGTCAGGACAGGGGAGCGACCAGCTGCTCGCCGCCCTCGCTGGGATTTCCGCTCGCCGGGCCCCGCGAGGCGAGCAGCGCGGTACGCGCCGCTCCGAGCAGGCCGGACTGCCGTCCGAGCAGGGACGGCTCGACGGTCGTCCGCCGGACGAAGCCGAGTGTGGCCAGCCGCCCGAGATGGCTGCGCAGCGGCGCGAACAGGGTCTGACCCGCGGCCGACACGCCGCCGCCGATCACGACGCGGTCGAGGTCGCACATCGTCGACGCGGCGACGATGCCGCGGGCGAGAGCCTGGGTGCCCTGGTCGAAGGCGGCCAGCGCGACGGCGTGGCCCTGACCGGCGTCGGCGGCGAGGGCACGGGCGTCGGTGCCGGTCCAGCCGTGCTCCCGGGCCCAGCGGACCATCGACGGGCCGCTCGCGTACGCCTCGACGCAGCCGGCGCCCCCGCACGAGCAGGGATGCCCGCCGGGCTCGACCACCACGTGACCGATATGGCCGGCGTTGCCGCTCGGCCCCGGGTAAGGAGCGCCGTCGAGCACCAGGCCGCCGCCGATGCCGGTCGAGACGACGATCCCGAGCATGGAGACGGCGCCGCGGCCCGCGCCGCGCCAGTGCTCACCCACCGCGGCCGCCACGCCGTCGCCCACCAGGCTGACCGGCACCCCGGGCACGATGCCTCGGACCTCCTCGACCAGCGGGAAGTCACGCCAGGCGGGGATGTTGACGGGGCTGACCGTGCCGCGCACCATGTCGAGCGGCCCGGCCGAGGCCAGCCCGACCGCGCTGATCGGCACGCCGTCCGTCACCGACGTCAGCAGCGCCCGCAGCGCCTGGCCGAGCGCGCCTTCCGTCGCCGGGGTGGGGGTCTCGGCGTGCCCGCTCACCTGCCCGTCCGCGCCGACCAGCCCAGCAGCGATCTTGGTACCGCCGATGTCCACGGCGAGCACGACGTTCTGGTCCAAGTGATCATCCTGTTCTGATCAGTCGGCGAGGAGTGCTGACAGTTGTGGCGAGTACGTGGCGTGCAGGACGAGCGCGGCACTGCCGACGACGGCGGCGTCCGCGCCGAGCGGGGAGGGCGCGACGTCGACGATCCGGATGTGGCGGGCCAGCGGCCTGGTGGCCAGCGCCGCGGCGACGGCGTCGACGTACCGCTTCTCGACGTGCTCGATCCCGTGGCCCCCGAGGACGATGAGGTCCACGTCGACGAAGTTGGCGACGTTGACGGCGACCGAGGCGACGTGCCGCGCGGCCTCGTCGATGACCGCGGTCGCGAGCGGGTCGCCGGCGACGGCCGCCCCCCGGATCGCGGCGTGGTCGACCGAGCTGGGATCGCGCTCGAACGGCTCGCGCAGCACGCTCGCGCCGTCCCCCTGAGCGAGCCGGCGGTGCACCTCGGTGACGATCGCCGACGGGTTGACCAGCCCCTCCAGGCACCCCCGGTTGCCGCAGTAGCACTCCGGCCCGTCGGCCAGCACGGAGGAGTGGCCGAACTCCCCGGCGTTCAGCGAACCGCCCCGGTAGACCTGGTGGTTCAGGATGAGCCCGCCGCCGATGCCGGTGCCGAAGAAGAAGTACGCGAAGTTCGCCACTCCCCGGCCGGCACCCGACCAGCGCTCGCCCACCGCGGCGGCGGTGGCGTCGTTGTCCAGCGTCACCGGCAGCCCGGTGCCCTCGCGCAGCATCTGCTGTAACGGCACCCGCGTCCAGTGCGCGAGCTGGGGCGGGGAGACGACCAGGCCGCGGTTCTGATCGATCGGGCCGGGGGTGGCCAGGCCCAGGCCGAGCACCTGGCTCGGCGGCACGGCGGCCTCCTTCAGCACGTCGGCGACCAGCTCGGTGATGGCCGGGACGACCTGCGCCGGGTCGATGCCGGGCGGGGTGGGGCGCCGCTTGACGACCCGCGGCTGGCCGAGCAGGTCGACCACGGCACAGGTGAGCTCGACCGGGTCGAAATGCACTCCGACCGCGCTGCCGGCCTCGGCGTTGATCCGCAGCGCGACCCGGGGTTTCCCGCCCCTGGAGACCCGGTTGGCGTGGTCCTCCCGCACGATGCCCTCGTCGAGGAGGCGGCGCACGATGCCCGATACGCTCTGTGGGGTGAGGCCGGTGCGCTGGGCGATCTCCACCCGGCTGATGCCGTCGCGGAGCTGGATCTGGTCCAGCACGACTGCGCGATTGTAGCGCCCCACCTTGGGCAGATTCGTACCTGCTTGTCGCACCCGAGGTCCTCTCTGCTCGTCGCTCGGACATTCTGCACCAGGGCGTTGACTTAGTAAAACAAATGGATTTAGATTCCTCCCCATAGCTGGTAACCCACCGGAAACATAGGCACCCCGCAGAGACCCGGCGTACAGCGCCGGGGGGCTGCGGGCCGACAGACCAGGCCATCGGAGGCAAGTTGATGTCCAGGACATCCCGCATCCCTCGAGGACCGGATCCTCATGGTCCTCGCGGCACCCGAAGCGCGGAGCCCCGGTCATGACCCATGCCTCGAGCCTGCTCGAGATGCGTTCCATCACGAAGACCTTCCCCGGTGTGACGGCGCTCGCCGATGTCAACCTCAAGGTGCGGGCGGGCGAGATCCACGCGATCTGCGGTGAGAACGGCGCGGGCAAATCCACGCTCATGAAGGTGCTCAGCGGCGTGCACCCGTACGGCACCTACACCGGCGACATCGTCTACCAGGGCGAGGAGGTCCGCTTTCCCAACATCCGGGCCAGCGAGCAGGCCGGCATCGTCATCATCCACCAGGAGCTCGCGCTGGTGCCGGGCATGTCGATCGCCGAGAACCTCTTCCTCGGCAACGAGCCGCGCAGGCGCGGCGCGATCGACTGGAAGGCCGCCCAGCACCGGGCGCTCGAACTGCTGGAACAGGTCGGGCTCCAAGAGGACCCGGACACCCTGATCAAGGACATCGGCGTCGGGAAGCAGCAGCTCGTCGAGATCGCCAAGGCGTTCGCGAAGGACGTCAAGCTGCTCATCCTCGACGAGCCGACCGCGGCGCTCAACGAGGCCGACTCCCAGCACCTGCTCGACCTGCTGCGCGGCTTCCGGGAGCGCGGGATCACCTCGATCATCATCTCCCACAAGCTGAACGAGATCGCGGCGGTCGCCGACACCATCACGATCCTGCGGGACGGCCGGACGATCGAGAGCCTCGACGTCAAGGCCGACGGCGTGGACGAGGACCGCATCGTGCGCGGCATGGTCGGCCGTGAGCTGCACAGCCGGTTCCCCGACCACACGCCGCGCATCGGCGAGGTGTTCTTCGAGGTCCGCGACTGGACGGTGCGGCACCCGATCGCGGCCGACCGGCTGGTGTGCAAGCATTCGAGCTTCACCGTCCGGCGCGGCGAGATCGTCGGGTTCGCCGGTCTCATGGGGGCCGGGCGCACCGAGCTGGCGATGAGCCTGTTCGGCCGCTCCTACGGGGTCTACCTGTCCGGCCAGGTCTTCAAGGACGGCGAGGAGATCCAGCTGCGTACGGTGGCCGACGCCATCCGGCACGGCCTGGCCTACGTGAGCGAGGACCGCAAGGCGGTCGGCCTCAACCTGCTCGACGACATCAAGACCTCGATGGTGGCCGCCAAGCTGTCGAAGATCTCCCGGCACGGGGTGATCGACCAGGTCCGCGAGCATCTGGTCGCGGAGGAGTACCGCAAGAACCTGCGGGTCAAGACGCCGAGCGTCGACGAGGGCGTGACGAAGCTCTCCGGCGGCAACCAGCAGAAGGTCGTCCTGGCGAAGTGGATGTTCACCGACCCCGACCTGCTGATCCTCGACGAGCCCACGCGCGGCATCGACGTGGGCGCCAAGTACGAGATCTACGGGATCATCCAGCGGCTCGCCGACCAGGGCAAGGGCGTCATCGTCATCTCCTCCGAGCTGCCCGAGCTCATCGGCCTGTGCGACCGCATCTACACCGTGTTCGAGGGCTCCATCACCGGCGACGTGCCGCGTAGCCAGGCCGATCCCGAGCTCCTCATGAAGCAGATGACCTCAATGAAGAAGATCCCCACGCCATGAGCCGTATCAAAGACCTGCAGAAGAACCTGTTCGGGGGCACGACCTCCAACGCCCGCCAGTTCGGCATGATCTTCACGCTCGTGGCGATCGTGCTGTTGTTCCAGATCTGGACCAACGGACTGACGCTGACCTCCGGCAACCTCATCGCGGTGGTCAGCCAGTACTCCTACATCCTGATCCTGGCCATCGGCATGCTGATGGTGATCGTCGCCGGGCACATCGACCTGTCGGTCGGCTCGATCGCCGCCTTCACCGGCATCGTGGTCGCCAAGGCGATGCAGGAATACGCGATCCCGTGGCCGCTGGGCATCGTGCTCGGCCTGGTCGTCGGGGCGCTGATCGGGGCCTGGCAGGGTTTCTGGGTGGCCTACGTCGGGGTGCCGGCGTTCATCGTGACCCTGGCCGGCATGCTGCTGTTCCGCGGGGGCAACCAGTACATCGGCAACGCGGACACGGTGCCGGTCCCGCACGGCTTCCGCGAGATCGGCGCCGGCTACCTGCCCGAGGTGGGGCCGGACACCGGCTACAACAACCTGACGCTGCTGCTCGGCGTGCTCGCCTGCGTGGGCGTCATCTGGCGGGAGCTGCGGGCACGGCAGAAGCGGCGCGAGATGAACGCCGAGGTCGCGCCGATGTGGATCTCGCTGCTGCGGCTGGCCGTGATGCTCGGGGTGATCATCTTCGCCACGCTGCGCTTCGCCGGTGGCCGCATCGGCACCAGCCTGCCGATCTCCGGGATCATCCTGATCGTGCTGGTGCTCGCGTACTCGTTCTACACGCGCAACACCATCGGGGGCAGGCACATCTACGCGGTCGGCGGGAACGCGCGGGCGGCGGAGCTGTCCGGCGTGAAGCTCAAGCGGGTCAACTTCTTCGTCATGATGAACATGTCCGTCCTGGCAGCCCTGGCCGGCATGATCTTCGTGGCGCGGTCCGCGGCCTCCGGCCCGCAGGACGGCCTCAACTGGGAGCTCGACGCCATCGCGGCCGTGTTCGTGGGCGGCGCGGCGGTGTCCGGGGGGCTTGGTACCATCAGCGGGTCGATCGTCGGCGGCCTGGTCATGGCCCTGCTCAACAACGGCCTGCAGCTTGAGGGTGTCGGCTCGGACATGGTCCAGATCATCAAGGGTCTGGTCCTGCTGCTCGCCGTCGCGCTCGACGTCTACAACAAGAGCCAGGGACGCTTCTCCATCATCGGGACGCTGATGCGCCCCTTCCAGCGGGACGCTCCGGCAGGACCGGCAGGTCCATCAAGTACGAGCTCCGATCCCGACAAGGCTCCCGTTGCCGGCTGACCGCTCGACCACCCAGACGGCGCCAGACATCAGAGCGCTCCCATCACCCCCCGCCACACAGTAAAGAAGGGTCTTTTTCCCCATGCGGACATACTTTGCCAGAAGCATCGCGGCCGTCGGCGCCGTGGCGCTGCTCACGCTGGGCGCCGGCTGCGCCAGCGAGCGTGAGGGCACCACCAGCGCCGGGACCAGTGGCAGCAGCACCGCCGCCGCCAAGGGCTTCCCGGCCGACTCGCTCATCGGCGTCGCGCTGCCGGCGAAGACCTCGGAGAACTGGGTGCTGGCCGGTGACCTGTTCACCACCGGCCTCCAGGAGGCCGGGTTCAAGTCCGACGTGCAGTACGCGGGCGCGTCGACCACCGTCGCCGACCAGCAGGCGCAGATCTCCAGCATGGTCACCAAGGGCGCGAAGGTCATCGTCATCGGCGCGACCGACGCCGCGCAGCTGTCCACCCAGGTCAGCCAGGCCAAGCAGGCCGGCGCCACCGTCATCGCCTACGACCGGCTCATCACCAACACCCCGGACGTGGACTACTACATCGCCTTCGACAACTTCAAGGTCGGCCAGCTGCAGGGCCAGGCCCTGCTGGACGGCATGAAGGCGAAGAAGGAGAAGGGCCCGTGGACGATCGAGCTGTTCTCCGGCTCGCCGGACGACAACAACTCGAGCGTCTTCTTCAACGGCGCGATGGACGTGCTCAAGCCGCTCATCGACAAGGGTGACGTGGTCGTCGGCTCGGGTCAGACCGACATCAAGCAGACCGCGATCCAGGGCTGGAAGGCCGAGAACGCGCAGCAGCGGATGGACGCGCTCATGACCTCGACCTACAACGCCGGCGACAAGACGCTCGACGGCGTGCTGTCCCCGAACGACACCCTCGCCCGCGCGATCATCACCTCGGTCAAGGGCGCGGGCAAGCCGATTCCCGTCGTGACCGGGCAGGACTCCGAGGTCGAGTCGGTCAAGTCGATCATGGCGGGCGAGCAGTACTCCACGATCAACAAGGACACCCGCAAGCTGGTCGCCGAGACCGTGAACATGGTCAAGACCCTGCAGTCCGGCGGCACGCCGCAGATCAACGACACGAAGACCTACAACAACGGCTCCAAGGTGGTCCCGGCCTACCTCCTGCCGCCGGTCATCGTGACCAAGGAGAACGCCGCCGAGTCCTACGCCAACGACCCGAAGCTGGCTCCTCTCACGAAGTAACCGGACTGGGCACCGACGGCGGTGGCGGAGCGGACCGGGCCCGGCTGCGATTTGTCGTGGCCACGGTCCGCGCGGGCACCTCAGGAAGGGACACGTCATGAGCCAGGCCGAGGCGGGACACGCTCCAGGGGGCGTGCCCATCACCTTCGAGGACGTCCGCGCGGCCGCGGGCCGGATCGCGGGGGTCGCGCACCGCACGCCGGTGCTGACCTCGCGCACCCTGGACACGATGACCGGCGCGACGCTCCTGCTGAAGGCCGAGAACCTGCAGCGGGCGGGCGCGTTCAAGTTCCGCGGCGCGTACAACAGGATCTCCTCCCTGACCGCGGACGAGCTTGCCCGTGGGGTGTGCACCTGGTCGTCCGGCAACCACGCGCAGGCCGTGGCGCTGTCGGCGGCGCTGGTCGGCACCCGGGCCACCGTGCTCATGCCCGAGGACGCCCCGGTGGCCAAGCGCATCGCGACCGAGCAGTACGGCGCGACGATCGTCACCTATGACCGCTACCGCGAGGACCGCGAGGTCAAGGCCCGCCTGCTCGCCGAGGAACGGGGTCTCGTGCCGGTCCCCGCGTTCGACGACCCGATGGTCATGGCGGGCCAGGGCACGGCCGCGCTGGAGCTCATCGAGGATGCCGGGCCCCTGGACACCCTCGTCGTCCCCATGAGCGGCGGCGGGCTGATGGCCGGCTGCGCCACCGCGGCGCGTGCCCTGCTGCCGGACGTCGAGCTCATCGGGGTCGAGCCCGCCGCCGGCAACGACACCGCGCTGTCGCTGGCCGCGGGGGAGCGGGTGCGCATTCCGGTCCCGCACACCATCGCCGACGGGCAGCAGGTCGAGATCCCCGGAGCGCTGACCTTCGAGATCAACCGCCGGGAGGTGGACGAGGTGCTCCTCGTCGAGGACGCGGCCCTGGTCGAGACGATGGTCCTGCTGTTCGAGCGGGTGAAGACCGTCGTCGAGCCGTCCGGGGCGAGCGCGCTCGCCGCCGTGCTGGGCAACCCGGGGCGCTTCGCCGGCCGCCGGGTCGGCGTGATCCTGTCAGGGGGGAACGCCGGAGCCGCCCGGTTCGCCGCGCTGGTGTCCGGGGCGGCCTGGTGACCGGGGTCGCGCGTCCCGGGGTGGCCGGGCGTTACGAGGCCGTGCTGTTCGACCTGCTGACCGCGGTGCTCGACTCGTGGTCGCTGTGGGACTCGGTGGCCGGTGGTCCCGCCGCGGGGCGGGAGTGGCGCGGGGAGTATCTGCGGCTGGCCTACGGGGCGGGCTCGTACACGCCGTACGAGGAGCTCGTGGCCGCGGCGGCCCGGGCCCGCGGGCTGGGTCCCGAGCTCGCGCCGGCGCTCGCCGCCCGCTGGGACGAGCTGGCGCCGTGGCCCGAGGCGCCGCGGGTCATCGGTGAGCTGGCCCGCCACGTGCGGACCGGGGTGGTGACCAACTGCTCCCGTGAGCTGGGGCGGCGCGCGGCGGAGCGCGCGGGCGTGCCCTTCGACGTCGTCGTGACGGCGGAGGAGGCCGGCGCGTACAAGCCCCGCCCCGAGCCCTACCGGATGGCGCTGGACCGGCTGGGGCTGCCCGCGGAACGGGTGCTGTTCGTGGCCGGCTCCCGGTACGACATCCCCGGCGCCGGCGGCGTCGGCATGGACGTGTGGTGGCACAACCGCATCCACCTGCCGCTCGGCGACCTTCCTGCGCCGATCGCCGAGTACGACCGGCTCACGCCGCTGCTCGACACGCCGTCCACCGATCGGGACGAACCCCCGGCACCATGAGCTCCTGACCGGTGCCGCGGACCCCCTGCGGATCCCCGATCGAAGGTCCGCAGATACCCAAGAGTGGTATCGGTCAGGCAAATGTCGCACTTAACGCCACGACATCGGGCAGTTCTCTCATGAGTACTGAAGGCACGTATTTCATGAGGAGTCTTGACATGTCGGTGAGTACCGAGCATCGCCAGCATGGCGGCCACACCCACGGGCACGGGCCCGGCTGCGGGCATGTGTCGATCCCGCATGGTGATCACGTGGACTACGTTCACGACGGCTGCATGCATCGCATCCACGAGGACCACGTGGACGAGTGCGGTCCGAAGTCGCACGTCACGCACCAGGGCCACGAGCATCAGCACGGGCCGGAGTGCGGGCACGTGGCCGTCCCGCACGGCGATCACGTGGACTACGTCCATGACGGGCATCGCCACGCCTCGCACGAGGGACACTGGGACGATCACTGAACCTGACGACGCCCGCCGATCGGCGGCTGTCACAAACCCCGGGGCCGTCCTGTCCTAGTTGGCGACCCAAGGATGGCGATCACGTTACGTGAACGCCCCCTCACCACAAGGCAGGACGTCAACCCCATGAAACACCCGGAACCCGTCACGGCACGGATCGACACCCTCGACAGCCTGCGTGAGCACCTCCAGTGGGCGGTCGAGCTGGAGCACGCGACGTTGCCGCCGTACCTGTGCGCACTCTACTCCCTCGACGCGGAGCGCAACCCCGAGGCCGCCGACGTGGTGGGCAGCGTCTTCATCGAGGAGATGCTGCACCTGGCCCTCGCCGCGAACCTGCTCAACGCCGTCGGCGGCCGGCCACGGCTGGACACGCCGCACCTGCTGCCGCCGTATCCCCGGGGGTTGCCGCACGGTGATCGTTCGCTGGAGCTGTCGCTGCTTCCGTTCGGCCCGGAGGCGCTGGAGATGTTCCTGCGGCTGGAACAGCCCGCGCCGCCCGGTGCCCCCGCGGAGGGCGACAGGTACGAGACCATCGGGCAGTTCTACGCCGCGATCGAGGAGGGGCTGCGTCACCTGTGCGACCGGCTGGGGGAGCGGGCGGTCTTCAGCGGCGACCCGGCCCGCCAGGTGAACGTCGGCCACTTCCGGCACACGGGAGGATCGTTGTTCGCGGTCGAGGACCTGGAGTCCGCGCTGGGGGCGCTGGAGGAGATCGTCGCGGAGGGCGAAGGCACCTCGCGCGGCCAGATCTGGGACGGCGACCAGGACGTCTTCCACCCGGATCGGGACGAGGTCGCGCACTACTACCGGTTCCAGGAACTCAAGCTCGGCCGGCGCTACCGGCGGGGTGACACCTCGCAGTCCGGGCCCACCGGCGAGGCGCTCTCGGTGGACTTCGCCGCCGTACAGCCGATGCGGCGCAACCCGCTCGTGGCCGACCACGCTCCGGGCAGCGAGATCCGCACGGCGCAGGAGAAGTTCAACAGCGCCTACTGCGGCCTCCTGGGGCAGCTCGAAGAGGCGTTCAACGGCGAACCGAAGCTGATCGCCGCCGCCACCGGCACCATGTACGCGCTCAAGGGCCAGGCCCAGGCCCTGATGCTGATGCCCGACGGGGACGGCACGGTGGCCGGGCCGACCTTCGAATACGTGGCACCCGAGTCCCGTTGACGAGCGCCTGCGAGACCACGCGCGCGGGGGCCCGGCCGTGCTCCGGCCGGGCCCTTGCCGCCGGCCATCACCCGACCCGGCTCTCTAGGAATCCGTGGAGTCCGAAGGCGGCTCGATGATCACGGGGCGCAGGCGCGCCCACACCACGAAGGCGAGGGCCACCACCGCCATGCCGAGGCCGGCCCACAGGTTGGCGTTCACGTCGCCGGTCTTGGCCCGGGCCTGGGCCGTATCCGCGACGAGCCCCATGATGATCAGCACGATGCCGTAGAAGCCGATCAGCGCGGCGATGACGACGCGTACGTCGAAGGCGCCGGCCCTGCGCGGCTCGGCGCCCTCCCGGGCGTCGCCGTCACGGTCCGAGGTGGGCTGTGCCTTGCTCATGTCCGACTCCTCGTGAGGTCGTGGGGGATGGTCATCGGAAGATCAGGTTGAGGACGATGACGAGCACCAGGGAGATCCCCGCCAGCTTCGCCGGCGCGCGATACCAGGGCAGCCGGTTGGCGGCCGGATCCGTACGCAGCCGCTTGGGCGTCTCCGACAGGACGAGCCCGGAGAGCTCGCTCGCCGGCTTGGGCGCGGTCACCAGGGTGACCAGGACGCTGACCACGATGTCGACCACGAACGCCACACCCGCCGAGACGAACGCCGCCCCCTGCCCGGGCAGGCTGATCACGCCGGCCTCGTTCATCACCCATACCGCGACCGCGCCCAGCGTCCCGGCCACCAGCCCGGCCCAGCCCGCGGTCGCGGTCATCCGCTTCCAGAGGATGCCGAGGATGAAGGTGGCGAACAGCGGCGCGTTGAAGAAGCCGAACAGCGTCTGCAGGTAGTTCATCAGGTTGCTGTAGCCGGCCGCGATGAACGCGGTGCCGATGGCCAGCAGCGTCGCGCCGACCGTGGCCCACCGGCCGACCTTCACGTAGTAACCGTCAGGCCGGTCCTGCCTCACGTACCGCTGCCACAGGTCGTAGCTGAAGACCGTGTTGAAGGCGGAGATGTTGGCCGCCATGCCCGCCATGAACGCGGCCAGCAGTCCCGCCAGGGCGACGCCGAGCAGCCCGTTGGGCAGCACGTCGCGGATGAGCAGCAGGATCGCGTCGTTGTAGGTGACCCCCGCGGCCTGTTCGGCCTTGAGGCGCATCACCTCGGGCACGAGCACCCCGGCGATCATCCCGGGGATCACGACGACGAACGGGATGAACATCTTCGGGAACGAGGCGACGATCGGCGTGTTCCGCGCGGCGGACATTGAGGGGGTGGCCAGCGCGCGCTGGACCTCGACGAAGTTCGTCGTCCAGTAGCCGAAGGAGAGCACGAAGCCCAGGCCCAGGACGATGCCGACCACGGACAGGATCGGGTTGTCGAATCCGGCCAGCTCGCTGCCCGGCCACGCGCGCAACTGCTCGGCGCCGCCGCCCACGGACTGCTCCACCCGGTCGATCAGCCCGCCGACCCCGCCGACGCGGTGCAGCCCGATCAGGGTGAGCGGCAGCAGCGCGGCGACGATGACGAAGAACTGCAGGACCTCGTTGTAGATGGCCGCCGACAGCCCGCCGAGGGTGATGTAGCTCAGCACGATCGCGGCGGCGAGCAGCAGGGCGACCCACAACGGCCAGCCGAGCAGGCTGTTGACCACGGTGGCCAGCAGGAAGAGGTTGATCCCCGCGATGAGGATCTGGGCGAGGGCGAAGCTGATCGCGTTCACCAGGTGCGCGCCCGGGCCGAAGCGGCGGAGCATGAACTCCGGGACGCTGCGCACCTTCGACCCGTAATAGAAGGGCATCATCACGACACCGAGGAAGAGCATCGCGGGGATGGCGCCGATCCAGTAATAGTGCATCGTCGGCATGCCGTACTGGGCGCCGTTGGCCGACATCCCGATGATCTCGACGGCGCCGAGGTTGGCCGAGATGAAGGCCAGGCCGGTGATCCAGGCAGGCAGGGACCGGCCCGACAGGAAGAAGTCGAGGCTGCCGGACACCCTCCGGCGCGCGGCGAGCCCGACCAGCAGCACCACCGCGAAATAGGCCACGACCAGCGCGTAGTCGACGATGCTCGCACTGATCCGCAGCGGTTCGTCCATGGGGGTTCGTCCCCTTTCGGTAGGGGCGGGGCAAGTGATTAGGTCATGTCCCCGCCCACTGCCCAGGGAACTGGGGAGATACCGTGTGACCTGCTCGTGTCGCACCGCTGGCGCACCGGGCGAGGACATCGGGCTCCGATGGGGTCCCCATGGACGTCCGCCTACAGCGAGGTGGCCCCGCGCTCCTCGTACAGGCTCCATACCGGCGGGAGCCGGTCCTGCCACGGCATGGCCTGTTCCAGGTACGCGGCGACCTGGAACAGCAGGTCCTCGCGGCCGTACGGGGCGGCGAGCTGCACGCCGATCGGCAGCCCGCCGCCGGCCTCGCCCAGCGGCAGGCTGATCGCGGGGTGGCCGGTGACGTTGAACACCTGCGTGAACGACCCGTACTCGGCCATCGCCGCCAGCCAGGTGAACACGGTGTGCTCCGGGTCGTCGTAGTCCAGGGTGCCGTGCGGTGCGGGGAGGCGGCCCAGGGTCGGGGTGACGAGCACGTCGTAGTCCGTGAAGAACGCGCTCACCGATCGGGTCACCCGGTTCTGGGCGTCGAAGGCGGCCAGCAGGTCCAGCGCGCTGTACTGCTCGGCGGTGCGCAGGAACTGCCGGGAGACCGCCTCCATCAGCGCCCGGTCGGGTCGGCGGGGAGCCAGGAGCAGAGTCGAGGCGATCGCGACCCCCTCCGCGACGCAGGACCGCGTGACGGCGTCCCAGTCGACGTACGGGCCGGCCGCCTCGACCTGGTGCCCGGCCTGCTCCAGCACCCGGCCGGCCTGGACCGCCGCCGCGGCGACCGGCGCGTCCACGGCGGCGCCCGACCAGGCCGCGGTGGTCACGGCCACCCTGAGCCGGCCGGGACGGGCGCCCAGCTCGGCGGCGTACGGGCGGCGCGGCGGCGGCGCGGTGTACTTGTCACCGATTCCCGGGCCGTGGACGGCGTCCAGGAGGTGGGCGGCGTCACGGACGGTGCGTGTCAGCGCGAACTCGTAGGCCATGCCGAGCATCGGCTCTCCCGCGTCGGGCCCGCACGGGACGCGGCCCCGGCTCGGTTTGAGCCCGACCAGCCCGCAGCAGGAGGCCGGGACCCGGATGGAGCCGGCGCCGTCGCTGGCATGCGCGATAGGCACGGCTCCGGCCGCCACCAGCGCGGCGGCGCCACCGCTCGATCCGCCCGCGCCCCTGGCCGGATCCCACGGGTTGCGGGCCGGGCCGTACCTGAGCGGCTCGGTGGCGAAGCTCAGGCACATCTCCGGGACGGTGGTCAGGCCCAGGGTGACCAGGCCGGCGGCCCGGAAACGGGCCATCAGGTCGGTGTCGTGCCGGGCGGCGATGCCCGGTATGCTCCGGCTGCCCAGGGTGAACGGCACCCCCTCGGCCATCGGCCCGTGGTCCTTGATCAGGAACGGGACGCCGGTGAAGGGCCCGTCGGCGGCGTGGTCCAGCGCCGGCCGGAACAGCGGCAGCGCCAGGCCGTTCACCTCGGGGTTCACCAGTGCGAGGGCCTGCCGGGCGGCGGCCTCGACCTCGCCGGCGCGCACCTCGCCCGTTCTGATCAGGTTCCGCAGACCTACGGCGTCGTACCGCGCGTATTCGTGAAGCTTCATGAAGTCCCTCTCGGGGCGTCCGCGACGCCCGCACCTCGATCACCAGGAAGATCCGTGTCATTCGGACAGCACAGCGAACGGGGCGACGGTCGCGACGCCGGGCCTGGGGCTCCGGAGACCATCCCCCGTGAGTGATCGAGGTGCTTCTACGCTCGGGACATCACGCCCATGCTGACAGCGGCGAACCCCGGCCGTCGACCGGATTTCCGCCGGGGCCGGGTTCGAGCGGTCAGGGCCTTCAGGTCAGCGTCAGGCGGCTTCGGCGGCCTCGCCCGCGCCGCGCAGGCTGGGGAAGTGGTGCTGGCTGGCCAGCAGGTGGCCGATGCCGACGATGCACGCGATCGGCCACTCCACGATCTCCAGGACGCCCAGCGCCACGAGGACCGCGTAGAAGGCGAGGTGCTCGGGTGGCGGCAGGATGACTGTGCCGATCCGGGGCAACGTCACCTGCGGCCGCCGCTCACGGGTGGTGCGCTTGGTGGCCATGATGCGGCTCCTTCGCTCGACGACTCCCACCCTCATGCGCCTGCCCTACAGCCGATCCGGTAACCCGTGACCAGGTAAAGGCGGGCGGAACCGGCCAGGAGGCCGGGCGGGCGGCCCCCTACGTCAGCGGTCCCAGGGAGGGGTGTCGCCCATCTTCTCGTAGTAGCGGGCGAGGTGGGCCTTGACCCTGCCGATCTCGTCCTTGGGCAGGTCGATGCCGCCCCGAGCGCCCTGCATGACGTTGCCGGCCGCCATGATGCCACGGGGCACGGCCTTGAGTCGGCCGTTGACCACGTCGGCGATCAGCAGCTTGTAACTGGTGAAGTTGTCGGGCTTGTCGCCGTCGTACCAGATGTGGGCGTCGCGGTAGGCGGCGTCCGGCTCGTCCTCGGCGTCGGCCCAGGCACGCACCCGCTTGTCGGCGGCGTCGCCGTCCCACTCGCGGTCACGGTCGGCCAGGGGCAGGTCCTGAAATCTGGTAACCGTCATACCCTTCGGCTACCCCGGCCGACCGCGGTAAACGGCCGGACATCTTCCGGCCAACCACACTCGGGGCCCGTTTGGCGAGCAGTCGGTGGGGCAGCCGCCAGCAAAGAGCGGCACAGGAGGGGGTGCGCATGGCTCGCGGTATCAGAGTGCTCGGGCGTACGGACGACTGTGATCCCAGGTGGAACCGGGAGGCGTGATGCGGCTGCCACCGCCCCGGGGACCCCTCACCGAGGCTCTCTTCGACCGGCTGGCGGGCTCGCCGGGGGCCGACCGGCTCGATGCCGCCGTCACGACCGGCGGGCTGGACGACGATGACGTGCAGCTGGCGCTGTTCGCCTGTTACGAGCTGCATTACCAGGGTTTCGAGGGCGTGGACGAGCGGTGGGAGTGGGATCCGGCGCTGCTGGGCCTGCGGGCCGAGTTGGAACGGTGCTTCGAGTGGTCCCTCGCGGCGGCGGTCCCGCGTCCCGGCGGTCTCGAACCCGCTGGGCTGCGGGCGGCGCTGACCGCGCTGGCCTGCCCGGAGGAGGAGCCGCTGCTCCCGCTGTTCCTTCAGCGGGAGGCCAGTCTGGAGCATTTCCGGGAGTTCGTCATACACCGGTCGATCTACCATCTGAAGGAGGCCGATCCGCATACCTGGGCCGTGCCGCGGCTCACTGGGGTGCCCAAGGCCGCGCTGGTGGAGATCCAGTCCGACGAGTACGGCGGAGGCAGGCCGGAGCGCATGCATTCCGAGCTGTTCCGTGCCACCCTGCGTGGTCTGGGGCTGGACGACTCCTACGGCGCCTACCTGCACCGGGTCCCCGGGGTGACGCTGGCGATCTCGAACGTCATGTCGCTGTTCGGGCTGCACCGCCGGTGGCGTGGGGCGTTGCTGGGTCATCTGGCGGCGCTGGAGATGACCTCGTCACTGCCGAACCGCCGTTACGCCGCGGGGTTGCGCCGGCTCGGCGCCGGGCCGCGGACCGTGCGCTTCTACGACGAGCACGTCCAGGCCGATGCCGTGCACGAGCAGATCGCCGTCAACGACCTGTGCGGCGCCTTCGCCACCGCCTTCCCGCCGTACACGGGTGACATCGTGTACGGCGCCGCCTGCGCGCTGGAGCTGGAACGGCGGTGGGCCGAACACGTGATGGGCCGCTGGCAGCGTGGAGCCCCCTCGCTGCGGGCCCGGCCCGTCCCCGCGTGAGCGGTACCGCTGAGCGGAGGCGGGTCCGGTTGGATCTCGACTACGTGCTGCCGTTGCGCTGGGAGGACGATGCCGGGCTGGAGGAGTTGACCGCCTACCTGTCCTGGCTGGCCGGCCACGCGCGGGTGATCGTGGTGGACGGGAGCCCGGCCGAGCTGTTCGGCCGGCACGCCCGCCGCTGGGACGGCCTCGTCCGGCACGTCAGTCCGGCGAGCGGGTCGCGTTGCGCCAACGGCAAGGTCGCGGGGGTCATCACCGGGTTGCGGCTGGCGGCCGGGGACCGGGTGGTCATCGCCGATGACGACGTCCGCTACAACGCGGCCGGCCTGGCGGCGGTCCATGCCCTGCTGGCGGACGCCGAGCTGGTCAGGCCGCAGAACTACTTCGCGCCCCTGTCCTGGCACGCCCGCTGGGACACGGCCAGGACGCTGCTCAACCGCAGCCTGGGCGCCGACTACCCGGGCACGTTCGGGATCCGGCGGGCGTTCTTCCAGCGCATGAGCGGTTACGACGGTGACGTGCTGTTCGAGAACCTGGAGCTGATCCGTACCGTGCGCGCGTACGGCGGGCGCGAGGCGCGCCCGCTCGGCCTGTACGTCCGGCGGCTGCCCTGCGACGCGCGCCGGTTCTGGTCGCAGCGCGTCCGGCAGGCCTACGACGATCTCGCGCAACCGGCCAGGATGGCGGCGTTCCTCGCGGTGCTGCCCGCGCTCGCCCTCGTCCGCCGGCCCCACGGGCCGCTGGCGGGGGCCGCGGTGGCCGTGGCGCTGGCCGAGGCGGGCCGGCGGCGGGCGGGTGGACGGCGGGTCTTCCCCGTGACCGGTTCGCTGCTCGCCCCCGTCTGGATCCTGGAGCGGGCGGTGTGCAGCTGGCTCGCGCTCGGAGCCGCGCTGGCCGGTGGCATTCCCTACGCCGGTGGCCGGATCCGGCGGGCCGCCCATTCCACCCGCTGGCTGCGCCGCAGGGCCGGGCTCGCGGGGCGCCACGATGACCTCCCAGACCAGCTCGCGCGTCAGGCGTGACTGATGATCACCTTGCCGAACCCGCCGCCCGACTCGCAGTAGGCGACGGCGTCGGGCACCTGCTCGAACGGGAACACCCGGTCGATCACGGGACGCAGCCGGTGCGTCGCGACAGCGCGGTTCATCTCCAGGAAATGGGCCCGGCTGCCGGTGGCGACCCGGCGTAGCACCGCGCCCGCCATGAACAGGGTCGCGGGATCGACGGGCTTGGCCCCTTCGGCGCCGGACAGCGAGTAGCCGACGAAGACCACCTCGCCGTCGGGCGCGACCGACTTCAGCGACTGCGTCAGCGGTCCCGTCGCATCGATCACCCGATCGACGCCGCGGCCGCCGGTCAGTGCGCGTACGTCCTCCGCCCACGCAGGGCTCTCCCGGTAGTTGATCACCTCATCCGCCCCGAGCGCCCGCAACCGCTCGGCCTTGGCCGCACCGGACGTGGTGACGATCACGCGGGCGCCGCCCAGCTTGGCGAACCGCAGGACGAACAGCGACACGGCGCCCGAACCCAGGGTCAGCACGGTCGAGCCGGGTCGTGGCGCGCCGCCGGCGGTCAGCGCGTTCCATGCGGTCACCGCCGCCAGCGGCAGCGCCGCGGCCTCCTCGAACGACAGGTGCTCCGGGATCGGTACGACGCCGTCCTCGTCCAGCAGCGCGTACTCGGTCAGCACGCCGTCGATCGTGGTGCCGAGCTGGGCGGCGTTCTCGCGGGTGAACGGGCCGTCGAGCCAGCGTGGAAAGACGGTGGCCGCCACCCGATCGCCCGGCGCGACCCGGGTGACGTCCTCACCGACGGCCACGACCTCCCCTGCCCCCTCGCAACCGGGCACCACGCCGGGCCTGACCGGCAGCACGTACGCGCCGCCCAGTACCATCAGGTCACGGAAACCGATCGAGTTGGCCCGGATCCTGACCACGACCTGCCCGCGCCCCGGTTCGGGCTCGTCCCGGTCCTGGAGCGTCAGCCCGGCAAGGCCCGAGCCCGGGTCCAGGCGATAGCTCTTCATCAAAAGCCTCACATTCATGATTTGACAGCGAAGCCGCGCGACAACGCGGGCCGCTTCGGCGTCGGCCGGACGCCAGGGCACGATCGTGCTGAGGGACGGCGGCGCCCGGCAATTCCTTCGAGGGAATCGCCCAGCGGCGAGGAGGGCAGGTAGAACCAACCGGTGAGCATGACAACCGAGCGCAACGGCGTCGGCGCCGAACTGCGGCACTGGCGGGCGGTCCGGCGGATCAGCCAGCTCGAACTGGCCAATCTGGCCGGCACGACCCAGCGCCATCTGAGCTTCATCGAAAGCGGCCGCTCGCGGCCGGGCCGAGCGGTCGTCATCCGGCTGGCCGAGTCGCTCGGCCTGTCGCTGCGCGAGCGCAACGACCTGCTCACCACGGCCGGCTACGCGCCGGTGTTCACCGAGTCGGGCCTGGACGAGGTGGCGCTGCGCCCGGTCCGCGCCGCCCTCGGCCAGATCCTGCACGGTCATCTGCCCTACCCGGCCCTGATCGTCGCGCCGTACGGACGGGTGGTGGCGGCCAACGACGCCGTCGAGGTGTTCACCGAGGACGCCTCACCCGAGCTGCTCCGACCGCCGGTCAACATGCTGCGGCTCATGCTCCACCCGGAGGGCATGGCGCCCAGGGTCCGGAACCTGAGCGAGTGGGGCCGGCACGTCATCGAGAACCTGCGTGCCAGAGCCCGGCGGAGCCCGGACCCCCGCCTTGACGACTTCGTCGCCGAGCTGGCCGGATATGTGCCCCAGGCTCCCGTCGGACCGGAACACCTGGGCTTCTCCGTACCGGTGCGGCTGGCGTCGGCGGACGGTGAGCTGCGCCTGATCACCATGCTGACCTCGTTCGCCACCGCGACCGACATCACGCTCGCCGAGCTCCACCTGGAGGCGTTCCTGCCCGCCGACCAGGCCACCGCCGAACTGCTGCGGATCCGGGCCGAGCGGCACCGGACCGGCGGGACGGCGACCGTCGCATGGCCGGGCTGACCCCGCTCGGCCGAAGGTGCCACGGAAAACGGCTTCGGCCGGGGGTGCCGTGCGGCGCCCCCGGCCGAAGCCGTCAGGTCACGACAAGCTGGACGTCACCGGACGAGCGACTTCTGCCGCACCGGCTTGACCGGAGCCGGCTTGGCCTTGGAGCTGCGCAGCACGCGCCAGATCAGGCCGGGCCGCATGAGCGCCTCGGGCGGATCGACCAGTCCGGCCGTCCGCATGAAGGCGCCGGTGATGCTGCTGTCCCGGGTCGCCGCATCCTGCAGCCGCCGCATGTAGGCGTGCTGGAGCCGCAGCAGCCAGGTACGGCGGCCCTTGACGCCGGGGAAGCTCAGGTCGATGGCGGTCGTCATCTCCCAGGCCGGCTTGATGATGGTGGCGACATCGCGCTGGAAGGCCAGCGGGTCGGGCGGGGTCCCGTCCTCCAGGTGCCTGCCCAGGGCCAGCGCCTCCAGTGAGGCGAGCGTCTGCGCCTGGGCGTAGACCGGGTTGGGGGTGCACACGGCGTCGCCCATCACCAGGTAGCCCTCGGGCCAGCGGGTGAGCTTGTCGTAGCGCCGCCACATGGTGGTGGGGAAGCGGTAGAGCGCCGGGTCGTCGAGCGGCTCCGAGTTGACGATCGCCTCATAGATCTCCGGCGCGGCCAGGGTCTTGGCGAAGGCGTTGAACCCGGCGGGGTCCGTCGGCGGGTGGTCGCCCAGGATGCCGTAGATGGTCAGCTCGACCTTGCCGTTGTCGGTCTTGGTGAAGATCGCTCCCCGGGGGAGGGTGGGGGAGGCCACCGGGTTGATCGAGTGGTCGGTGCCGAACGGGTCGGAGGCGGGGTCGAGCTTGTAGTGGCGGCTGGCGTACCCGAGGCCGACCTTCGTGCCCAGCTCCTCGATGGGGCCGTAGCCGAGCGAGTTCAGCCAGACCGGGGTCCGCGAGCCCCGGCCGGTGGCGTCGATCACCAGGTCGGCGTGGAGGATCTCCTCGCCGGTGCCGTCGGTGTTGCTCTGGATCCGGGCGCCGATCACGCGGGAGTGGTCGGGGGTCGCGACCAGGCCGACGATGTCGTAGTGCTCCTTGAAGGTCACATTGGGCAGGGCTTCCACGCGCCGGCGTACGTGGTACTCCATGATCGGCCGGGTGGCGGCGACGCAGGTCAGCCCGGAGCGCACCTGCTTGAGCCGCTTGCCGTTGAAGTACCAGCGCACGGTGCCGGAGAGGTCCGACAGCGGGACCCCGCCGATGATCATTTCCTCGGTGATGCCGGGGAACATCTCCTCCAGCGCCAGGTGGCCGCGCGCGAGCAATCCGTTGATGTGACGAGTCTGCGGAGCGCCCTTGCGCCACTCGGTGACCCCGATCAGCTTGTCGCGGTCGACCAGCACCACTTCGCGATAGCTCTTGGAGAGAATGCTGGCGGCGAAAAGCGCCGTGATGCTTCCGCCGAGCACCACCGCGCGCTCTCCAACTTGAGTACCCATCGTGGCGATCATCTCCTTGAGTCGCATTCTGGATCAGGTATTGCCGGCGCATGACCTGCTGGCGTTGCGCCGCATCCGCGGTTAGCGCGAATTCCGCGCTGACTCTTCGGATAAACGCCGGTGAATACAGTTGGGTGACTTTCGCATCGTCGCATCGAATTCCGTGGTACGGCATCTCCCGTATTGCGGCTGAATCGGTGCCGCGAATCGGGCGGAACCGGCACGCGCACCCCCCACACGGCTGTCCATCACCAGCAGGCGGAGGAGGACCGGGCCAGCCGCTCGCGGCGGCGTCGCACGCTCTCAGGGCAGCCGGACGTCACCCGGCCGTCACCCCGCACCCCCCGGTACGCCCCTGGCCGGGGGCGATATCCGGCGAACTCCAGCAGCGTCTCCCGCTCGGCCGGTGGGTGGCCGCCGCGGACCCCGGTCAGCGGCAGGGCACGGACGTCGTGACCGGCCGGGCCGCCGGGCATCCCATCACGGTCTCCGGCATGACTGCGCATCGCGGGCACCCTCCCTGAAAGACGGCGGGGCGGTTCGATACGCAGGATCACATCGCCCGGGTGGCCGGGCATCTTTCAGGGTGCGAGTTCGCCGGGGCGGGACCGGGAATTCATCGGAAATACGAAAACGCCGGTGCGGTCGGCACCGGAGGATAGATAATGCGGCGGCCGGGTGCAAGCACGTCCCGCACGCAGGGAGATGCGCGGAAATGCGGCCGGCACAACGCTGTTCTGCGGAGTGTTTCTAAGGAGGCACCACTCATGTCCTCATCGGACGACACCCTTGACCTGCTCGAACGTGCGCTGGCCCAGGTCGGCGCCGTCATCGCCGCCGTCCGGCCCGATCAGGCGGAACTGCCCACCCCGTGCCGGTCCTGGGATGTGCGGGCGCTGGTCAACCACGTGACCGACGAGGTGCACCAGTTCGCCGTGGTGACCGCCGGTGGCAAGCGTGAGCATCTGGGCCTCGACGTCATCGGCGACGACTGGGCAGGCGCCTTCCGCGCCGTGGCGGACGAGCTCCTGGAGGTCTGGCGGCAGCCCGGCGCCCTGGACCGGCCGCAGCACCTGTCGATCGGCGACTTTCCGCCGAGCTGGGCGCTCGGCCAGCAGATCACCGAGCTGACGGTGCACGCCTGGGACATCGCCAAGGCGACGGGCCAGTCCACCGACCTGGACCCCGAGCTCGGAAAGCTGGCGCTGACCTGGGCGGGGGACAACCTCAGGCCGGAGTTCCGGGGGGACGAGTCGGAGGGATACCAGATCGGCCACGAGAAGCCGGTCGACCCCGACGCCCCGCTGTACGAGCGGCTCGCGGCCATCGGCGGACGCGACCCCGGCTGATCGCCCCGGCCAAGGGCGGGCATGACCACGGCTGATCGCCTCGCCTGAAATGCCCCGTCCGCACCGAACGCCTGCCCGAACTGACCGCGTTGATCGGGCGGGGGAACGGCCCGTGGCTCCTGGACGTGCCGGAGACCGGCGCGTCCATGGGCGGCGGGCCGCTTCACTGCCCGCCCGCACCCACGCCCGCGAGCCGCCCCGCCGACGCCGGCGTGGCGAACTGCTCGGGCGGAGCCGCGCTGGTGGGCTGCCCGGTCGGAGCTGTCGTGCGGCTGCCGGCGGGGGCGGGGGCGGGGGCGGGGGCCACGTCGGTGAGTCGGCGGATCCGGGGGATGCCGGACAGCGCCAGGGGCAGCACGGACAGGACCAGGCCGGCCGACGCGATCCACATGCTCTCCCGCAGCCCCGCGAACCCGCCGATGAACCCGCCCACCAGCGCGCCGACGGTCTGCGGCCCCCACATGAGCGCCCGCATGCTCGCGTTCATCCGCCCGAGCAGCTCCGGCGGGGTGACCGTCTGCCGCAGGCTGATGCTGGTCGTGTTCGAGACGGCCAGCCCCACCCGCATGACGAAGAATCCCGCGGTCACGGTGACGGCGGCGACCACGGTGGGGCCGGACGCGGCGGGGATCAGTAGCGGCCCGCCGGCGCTGACCAGCTCCGCCGCGAGGAACACCAGGCCGAAGGGCAGGCGGCCGACCAGCGTGGCGGCCACGGCCGCGCCCAGCACGCCGCCGATCGCGGCCAGGGACACCACGAGGCCGATGAGCCCCGGGCCGAAGCCCAGCACCCGCACCGCGTAGAGGACGAACAGCGCTTCCAGGAAGACGTAGAAGAAGTTGTACGCCGCGCCGCTCACCATGATCACCCGCAGGTACGGCTGGCGCACGATGAGGGCGAGCCCGTCGAGGATCTCCTTGCCCATGTGCCGCCCCGACGGCTCGGGCACCGGCTCCGGCGCGCGGATGGACCAGAGCGAGACCACCGACACCGCGTACGACACCGCGTTCGCGATCAGGGCGAAGGGCGCGGTGAGCAGCTGGACCAGCAGCCCTCCGAGGCCGGGACCCGCGGACTCGGCGGCGGACCAGCTGGCGGTGACGCGGCCGTTCGCGGCGACCAGGTGCTCCTTGCCGACGATGACCGGGATGTAGGACTGCCAGCAGACCTCGAACAGCACCGTACAGGCTCCGATGCCGAGCGTGATCGCCACGAGGGCGGGCAGGGTGAGCAGCCCGAGCGCCGCGAGCACCGGCACCAGGCCGATGAGCACCGCGCGGACCGCGTTCGCGCCGATCATCAGGGGGCGCTTGCGCCGCCGGTCGACCAGCACGCCGAAGGGCAGCGCCACCAGCAGGTAGGGGAGGTAGGCGGCGAATCCCAGCAGTCCCAGCTCCTCGGGCCCAGCCGCGAGCACCAGCATCGCGGTCAGCGGCAGCGCCAGGGCGGTGATCCGCACGCCGAAGAGCGAGACCGTCTCGCCGAACCAGAACCGGGTGAAGTTCCCGTTGCGCATCAGTCCCCGCGGGCCGGTCATCGGGCCACCGCCTCGGACAGGGCGGTCGCGCCGACCCGGAATCCGCGTGCCACGGTCATGATCGCCTCCTCGACGGCGGCGCTGGTCGGGCCGCGGAAGCGGAACCTGCCGCCGACGTGCTCGTAGTAGGAGTCCGCGGCGGGCAGCACCTCCCCCGGGCGGAGCAGCACCTCGGCGTAGAGCCCGGGCACCCGGCCGAGCATCGGGGTGGCCTCCACGATGCGGCAGGGCCGCTGGGCGGGAGCGGGCGTGAGCAGTTCGCCGGCGACCGGCCCTCCGGCGCGATTCAGGGGCGGGACCGGCGGATCCTGACCCAGCGAGAGGCGGAAGGCCGCCTCCATGAGGTCGTACCCGTGGACCTCGCGCCAGAGGAAGGGGATCTCCCCGCCGCCCACCCGGGCGCCGACCTCCAGGAACGCGCAGCGTTCCGCGTCCACGAACAGCTCCAGGTGGAACACGACCGGCTTGGCGGACAGCGCCCGCAGCGCCCGCTCGGCGAACCGGCCGACGCGGGACAGCACCTCGGGGTCGTCCTCCTGCACCGCCCCGAGGGTGGTGCCGGACCGGAAGGCCAGGCACGTGTTGAGATAGCGGGCCGCGCGCCACACGGCGAGCCCGGTCCCGTCGAACACCCCGTCGACGTGGTAGATCCGCCCCGGGTCGAAGACCTGCACCATCGCGTCGGCGGGCAGCTCGACGTCTTCCGGCCCGGACGCCACCGCCACGCCTTCGCTGGCGGCCCCCGCCCGCGGCTTGACGACCACCGGCCAGCCGTGCCGCTCGGCGAACGCCACCACGGCTCCCACGTCGGGGGCAGGGGCGAACGCGGGCACCGCGACGCCCGCGGCGGCCACCGCCCGGGCCATGACCAGCTTGTCGCGGAAGGGGATCAGCTCCGCCCTGGTGGGCCCCGGACAGCCCCATTCCTCCCGCAGCGCGGCGGCGACCAGCAGGTCGTCCTCCTTGAGTGCCACCACCCCGGCCGGCGCGCCGTGCCTGCGGGCCAGCCGCCCGACCTCGGCCGCCACCGTCGCCAGGTCGTCGGTGGCCTCCACGACGACGACCTCGGCCGCGCCGTCCGGCACCGGGCCGGCGCCGACCCTGGTGGTGACGTAGGTGACCGCGTTGCGGTCGTGGTCGAGGTAGCGCTCGTACTCGGCGTACCGGGCCTGCCAGCGGTTGATCACCACGACGTGCGGGCGGCCGTTCACCGGGCCACCTCGTAGAACGCGGGTCCGTCGAGGTAGTTGACCGAGGCCAGGTCGCGGGCGACCACCTCGGCCACCGGGTGCCGCAGCCCGATGATCAGCGGCTCGGTGTCGTTGTCGATCGTCTTGGCCAGGAACTCGCCCGGCTGGACGTGCATGCGCACGTCGTGGAAGCTCTCCAGCCGGCGCACGTGCTCCAGCCCGGGATAGGACCGCAGCACCCCCTCCACGGGAGAGGTGGGGAACGCCATCGCGACGTGCTGCTTGATCCGGTACGGCCGGCGGTACTCGGCCAGGAACCGCTCGGGGGCGGTGTAGGCGTCCAGGGTCCAGCCGATCTGCGACTCGCCCGTCGCCAGGCACGTGTAGTACGGCATGTCGGCACCGGCGAGCCGGATCCCGGCCTCGACCAGGCACGGCCCGTCGGGCGTCAGCATGATCTCCAGGTGGGCGGGCCCGTACCTGACGCCGAGCGCGTCGAGCACCGCGCCCGCGTAACCGACGAGCCAGCTGTAGATCAGGCCCTCGGCCGGAATGATCGTGCAGCCGCTCATCCGGTCGACGACCCCGTTCACCGACAGCTTGTCGTACCTCCAGACGTCGGTGATCCGGTGGCGGCCCGAGCAGCTGACGGTGTCCACCGCGTACTCGGTGCCGGTCAGGTATTCCTGGGCCACCACGCCCTCGTTGCGGATGCCGAAGGCGTTGAGGGCGCGGGCGAGCCTGCGGTAGGCGGCGACCGACTGCTGAGGGGTGTCGCAGAACGTCACGCCGTCGTTGGCCAGGCTGCGGATCGGCTTGATCACCACCCGGCCGCCGGTCTGGTGGTGCCAGACGGCCAGCTCGTTCTCGTCGGTGACGAGCAGCTGCCGGGGGGCGCGCAGGCCGGCGGCCCGGACCGTCTCCGCCTGGGCGAACTTGTCCCGGCGGGCCCGGCTGTGCACGGTGCCGTTGGTGACCAGGCCGAGCGACTCGCTGAGCCGGTCGGCCAGCTCGACGCCGAGCTCCCCGCCCGTGATGACCGCGACGGGCTCGTGCTTGGCGACCGCCTCCCGGGTCCGCTCGAAGTCGCCGTAGTGGACGATGGTCTCGGCGATCGGGTCCCGGCTGATGCCCGCCCGGTAGGTGGGCGGGACCTGCGGGGTGCTCTGCACCCTGACCACGTCGTATCCGGCGTCGGTGAAGCGCCGGGCCAGCCGCATCGTCGGCGCGTAGACGTCGACCATCATCAGCGTCCCGCGCGGGTTCCTCTTCGGGTGGGCGGACTCCGTCATCTCTGGCATCCCCTCGAGCGCGCTCGATTGACTCTTACGCGATCGACTCTGGATCCCGCGCCACCCGCGGACCAGGGGATCCGGCGGCAGCAAACTGACCTCGTCCGGCCGCTTACTGCCAGGGCCCCCTTTTTTTCGGCTACGTCCGGCCGAGGACCGCCACCAGGCGTTCGACCTCTTCCGGGGTGTTGTAGATGTGCAGACTCACCCGTACGGCCCCGCCGGGGGAGGGGTGGAGCTGCTCGTCAGCGCGCACCATGATGCCGTTGGCGGCCAGGATGGAGCCCAGCTCGCCCGCGTGCAGCCGGCGGTGCCGGAAGGTGACGATGTTCTCGCGCGGGCACTGCCGGCAGCCCAGCAGCTCGACGTCGCCCAGCTCGGCCAGCCGGCCCGCCAGGCGGGCCGCCAGCATCACGGTCCACCTGTGGACGTCCGGCAGGCCGGCTGCGCTCAGCCAGTTCAGAGCCGCCTCCAGGCTGACGATGCCGGTGGTGTTCGGCGTGCCGCGCCAGCCGCCCGCCACGAACTCGGGGCCGCGCCGGTTGCGTGCCCACACCGCGCCGACGCCGGGCAGCGCCATCGTCTTGTGGCCGGAGAAGACCGCGAAGTCCACGTCGAGCTCCGCCATCGACAGCGGCATGCGCCCCGCGCTCTGCGCGGCGTCCAGGCAGATCGGGATGTCCGGGCCGAGGATCGAGCGGATGCGGGCGACGCCCATGTCCCCGCCGTACACGTGGTGCACGTGGGTCACGGCGGCGAACCTGGTCCTGTCGTTGACCAGCGCCGCCAGGGCGTCGTAGTCGTAGTCCCCCGACTCCTCCTCGACCGGCAGCGGATGGACGGTGATCCTGGTGCCCCGCCGCAGCAACCGGCCGCGGACCTCCAGCCAGGGCTCCAGGTTCGCCTTGTGGTCGGCGAACGGCACGATGATCTCATCGCCGTCCGCGAGCCGGTCCGCCAGCCAGTCCATCGCCACCGCACGCAGACCCTGACTGGCGCCGCTGACGAACTCCACGGTGGAGCTCTCCGGACGCGGGTCGCCGAGGAACCCCTTGACCAGCTCCGCCGCCTGCTCCAGCCGGACCGTGGTGCTGTTCGCCCAGGGGTAACCGCCTCGGCCGGTGTTGGCGTTCGAGGTC
This sequence comes from Nonomuraea jiangxiensis, assembly GCF_900099965.1. Classification (GTDB taxonomy): domain Bacteria; phylum Actinomycetota; class Actinomycetes; order Streptosporangiales; family Streptosporangiaceae; genus Nonomuraea; species Nonomuraea jiangxiensis. The sequence continues at coordinate 480,357 of NZ_FNDJ01000004.1, forward strand.
GTCAGGTAGTGCGTGACGGTGTCGAGCACCGCCTGGGGCTTCTGTGTGGTGGCCGCGCTGTCCAGGTAGGCCAGGTGCGGATTGCTGGCGATGATCGGGAACTGCTCGCGCAACGCGCCCTGCCAGTCCCGCAGGCGCTCCACCGCGTCATCGATCATGTCCAAGGCGAGTGTCGTCATCGCATGCCCCTATCGACGATCTCTCCAAGCATGAGACCCGCACCGGCCGCGGCCACCTTCCAGGCTGCGCTGTGACGATCAGCAACATGCGAGATGCCGGTCGATCGTGAGCCTTGGAATCCTACGAGAAGCTCGTGCTTCTCCCCTCGTGCGAAGAGGTGACAACGATGACCATAACCGTGGCAGAGGAGTGGAAACGTAACCTCACTGCCCACTCGGACAAGGGGCTGGTCGGCCCCCGGGACCCGTGGTGGTTCACTGGCAAGAGCCCTGAGCCCGGTGTGTGCCCGGGCGTCGGAGAAGACGGCCAGATCACTTCGCTGCCGCTGCCCGACCTGGACGTGTGCGACCGAGCCGCGGTGCTCGACTACTTCGACAACAGCTGGACCCTCACCGAGGTGCTGTTCGCGGGCCTGCAGACGGCGGAGGCGTTCTACCGCCCGCCGGCGCACAACCTGCGCCACCCCATGATCTTCTACTACGGCCACCCGGCCGCGCTCTACGTCAACAAGCTCCGGGTGAGCGGGCTGCTCGACGACCCGGTCAACGCCTACCTGGAGCAGATCCTGGAAACCGGCGTCGACGAGATGTCCTGGGATGACCTGTCCAAGAACGACATGATCTGGCCGTCGGTCAGCGAGGTCCACGCCTACCGGGCCGAGGTCTACCGGCTGGTGCGCGGCATCATCGAGGCCACGCCGTTCGCGCCCGACCTGGGTCGGCCGGTCACCATGAACGACCCCGCCTGGGCCCTGGTCCTCGCCTTCGAGCATGACCGCATCCACCTGGAGACCAGCTCCATGCTGATCCGGGAGCTGCCGGTCCGGCTCGTGCGGCAGCCCGCCGCCTGGCCGGCCCCCGCGCCGATGCGGCGCACCGGCGCCGGCGGCAAGCCGACCCCCGACTCGGTCCCCGCCAACCACATGGTCGCCGTCCCCGGCCGACAGGTACGGCTCGGCAAGCCCTGGTCGTGGCCCTCCTTCGGCTGGGACAACGAGTACGGCACGCGCGAGCTGGACGTCGCGGGCTTCGACGCCTCCCGCTATCTGGTGAGCAACGGCGAGTACCACCGGTTCGTCGTCGATGGCGGCTACCGCCGTCCCGAGCTGTGGACGGAGGAGGGCTGGGGCTGGCGCTCCTTCCGCAACGCCAAGTGGCCGCAGTTCTGGGTGCCCGACGGGCCGAGCGGGTTGCACCGTTATCGCCTCCGTACGACGTTCGACGAGATCGACATGCCGTGGGACTGGCCCGTCTGCGTCAACTACCACGAGGCCAAGGCCTACTGCTCCTGGCGCTCGGAGCTGGACGGACGTGACTACCGGCTGCCCAGTGAGGGCGAGTTCATGGTCATGCGCGCGCTGCCCGACAGCCCGGCGGTCGAGGACGACCCGGTCATGCGGCAGAGCGGGGCGGCGCTGCGGGCGCAGGGCGTCAACCTCAACCTCGCGTTCGGCTCGGAGACCCCGGTGGACCTCTCGCCCGCGACCGGCCACGGGGTGCACGACAGCGCCGGCAACCTGTGGCAGTGGTGCGAGGACACCTTCAACCCGCTGGAGGGCTTCGTCGTCCACCCGTACTACGAGGACTTCAGCACGCCGTGCTTCGACGGGCTGCACCAGATGATCCTCGGCGGGTCGTTCATCAGCACCGGTGACGAGGCCAGCATCTGGGCCCGGTTCCACTTCCGGCCGCACTTCCTGCAGCAGTCCGGGATCCGGCTGATCAGCGCGCCCGAGCCGGCCGCCGCCGACGACGAGCCGGTCAACCAGTACAGCACCAAGGAGATGCTCGACCGCTACCTGATGCTGCACTTCGCGACCGTCCAGGAGACCTTCGGGAGCGAGGACCGGCTGCTGGCCATCGCGCACGCCTACCCGCGCCGGCTGGCGCAGCTGCTCATGCGGACGGCCGAGCGGCTCGGCGGCTCCCTGGAACGGGTCCTGGACGCCGGATGCGCCGTCGGCGGCTCCAGCTTCACGCTGGCCGCCGAAGGGGCCTCCGCCGGGGTGCGCAGCGTCGTGGGCGCCGATCTCAGCTCGCTGTTCATCGAGACCGCCCGCAAGCTGGCGCTCGGCCAGGCGGTCCCGTACGAGCGGGTCGACCAGGGCGAGGTCCGCACCCGGCTGCACGCCCGCGCCCCGAAGCTGGCCGACGGCGCCCGCGTCGAGTTCGTCGTCGCGGACGCCACGGCCCTGCCCGAGGACCTGGGCGGCTTCGACGCCGTCATCCTGGCCAACCTGCTCGACCGGGTCGCCGACCCGCGGGCCTGCCTGCGGCAGTTCACCGACTCCGACCGGCTGCTGGCCCCGGGCGGCCTGCTGCTGGTGGCCAGCCCGTGGTCGTGGCAGCCGGCCTACACCGCGCCGGAGATGTGGCTGGGGGCCCGCTCCCTGGTCCCGACCAGCGAGTACGAGATCAGGCGCATCCTGGGAGCGGCCTTCGACCTGGTGGCCGAGTCCGACGAGCCCGGCGTGCTGCGTGACCATCGGCGTCACTTCGAGTACTTCAGCGCCGACGTGTCCCTGTGGCGCAAGCGCTGAGCCACGGGTCGTCGATGCCCTGCCCCGCGCGTGACCGACCAGCTCGCCTGGCGCACGATCCGCAGCGCCTCGTCGAGATGCGCCCGGTGCGTGCGGTGGTTGAGCACGCACATCCGCAGCATGAACCGGTCGCGGACGCGCACGCTGGTCAGGGCCACGCGGCCGCTGGCGTTGATGGTGTCCAGCAGCCGCTGGTTCACCGCGTCGCCGCCGGCGGTGCGGAAGTTGAGCACCGTCAGGTCCGGGGTCAGCTGCTCGAACGACGGGATGTCCTGGAGTGACCGGTGTGCCACTTCCGCGAGGTCCAGCTTCTCGTCCAGCGTCGCGCGGAAGGCCTCGACGCCGTACAGGTGCAGGGGGAGCCACAACCGCAGGCCCCGGAAGGGACGGCTCATCTCCGTGCCCAGATCGGCGAAGTTGGGCAGCCGGGAGTCCAGGTGCAGGTCCTGCAGATAGTCGGCGTCGGCCTCCTGCGCCGCCGCCAGCTTCCGCACGTCGCGCACCAGCAGGACGCCCGTGCTGTAGGGCAGGAACAGCGACTTGTGCGGGTCGAGGGCGATCGAGTCGGCCTGTTCGACACCGGTCAGCTTGGCCCTGCCCCGCTCCGTCAGCTGGAAGGCCCCGCCGTACGCGGCGTCCACGTGGAACCACACGCCGTGCCGCCGGGCGATGCCGGCCAGGTCGGGCAGCGGGTCGATGGTGCCCGTGCTGGTCGTGCCCGCCGTACCGACCAGGAGGAACGGCCGGCGGCCCCGGGCGCGGTCGGCGACGAGCAGCTCCTCCGCCGCGCCGGGATCCATCCGCAGCCCGGCGTCGGCGGGCACGACGCGCACCTGGCCGGGCGAGAAGCCGGCGATTCGCGCGGCCTTGGCCACGCTGTGGTGGGTGTGCTCGGTGACGTAGATGGTCCCGGTGTTCGGCGGCCCGCCGAGCACCTCCTGGCGCGCGGCCAGGAGCGCGGACAGGGTGCCGGTGGACGCGCCGGTCGTGAGCAGGCCGCCGGCCGTGGCCGGCAGCCCGAACACGCCGGCCAGCCACCGGATCACCCCGTGCTCCATGGCCACGAGCGCGGGCGCCATGGCGCCCGACCCGGTGTACCGGTTGACGGTGGCCGAGAGCAGCTCGGCCACCGCCGAGGCGAACAGCCCGCCGCCGGGGAAGTACGCGTAGCAGCCGGGACCCGCGGTCTCCACCGCCCGCGCGGCGGCCTCGCCGAACGTGGCGAGCAGCCGGTCGAAGTCGCCGGGCTGCTCGCCCGGCGGTGCGAGCAGGTCCGCCAGCATGCCCTCGGGGACCGTCGCGTCGGAGGCCGGGGCCGTGTCGAGCGAGCCGATGAAGTCGGACACGAACGTGGTGGCTGAGGACATCATCGCCGCCAGCTCGGCCCGGTCAGGCTCCAGCGGATGCACGCGCTCAGCGAACGGCAACGCCGTCACCTCCGCCCTGAGCCTCGGTCCGCGCGGCCGGGTGGGTCCGCGCCAGCGGCGGCAGGTCCATGGCGTGCATCCGGCCGGCGGTGAGCACCGGCCGCAGCCAGTCGGAGGGGTCCAGCGGGATGAGGGAGTGCCGCAGCCTGCGGCTGGACTCGATGGTGGTGGCCCGCGCCGTGGTGTCGGCGCCGCTCGTGGCGACGATCTCCTCGATCCGTTCGGCGCCGAAGTTGATCGGCAGCGCCTGGCTGAACTCGGTGGCGCTGACCTGCAGCCAGCTGTGCGTGTCCGCCCGGATGCCGTCCGCGAGACTCCTGATGGCGGCGTCGTGGCCGACACCCGCGTCCGTGGCCTCCCAGTAGCGCAGCACGCGGTGGGCGTGCCCGATCATGCCCGTCATGGCGCCACCGCTGGTCATGAAGTGCCCGTTGCCGAACGAGTCACCGCCCACCACCCCGTTGGGGGCCACCAGCGCGTCCTTGCCGACCCGTTCGACCAGGCTGAACAGCTTCGGCCCGTACGTCATCGCGACCCGCGCCAGCTGCTCCTTGGGCATCTCCAGGATCGCGGCGGTCTGCTCCAGGTAGTAGTCGCGCAGCATGTGCCGGTAGGCGGCGTAGTACTCCACCGAGTCCCGGTCGGTGCCGGGCGGCACCAGGCCGGTCTCGATCGGGTCGAAGACCTTGAAGTCAGGCACCTGGACCAGCACCCAGCCCACGGCCGGGTCGCCTTCGTGACCGACCGCGATCTGCCGTACCCAGTACTCGTTGCCCTCCTCGTCGAACTCCGAGGCGATCCGCCGGCGCAGGCGGCCGTCGACGAGCACCCCCAGCAGCCCGGCCAGGTAGTCTGCCTGGGCCACCACCGGCCCCTTTCCGTCGTTGTGGTCGACGCATACGTCCTCCTGTCTGAATCCGAGCCGGTCGGCGTCGGCGCTGGTGAATCCTTGGGCGATCATGAACAGCTTGGGCACGCCGAGGTCGATGAGCCCCGTGCCCGGCGCGCGGACGCGGTGGAACTTCCCCCTGAAGTCCAGTTCGCGCAGTTCCTCGATGAGCACCTGCCTGCGGCCGTCGGGAAGCTCGACGAACCCGTCCTCGACGACCCGGTGGTTGGTGAACAGACGGACCCGCGGCTCCACACCCCTGGCCAGGTCCTGCTCCTCGATCAGCTCCAGGTACCGGCGCAGTAGCATCAGCAGCTGGAACGCGCCGGTCTGGAACGTGGAGGGGCTGTCGAGCACCTCGACCATGTCCCGCTCCACCCGGCCGGGATCCGGCCCGTCCGGCGGCCTGGGCGCGTCCAGCAGGGTGATCTGCCGGTGGGGAGCGCCGTCGCGCCACCGGTCGTCGATGAACTCCGTGTGGTGGATGAGACCGCCGATACGGGTGTCGGTGAAGCCGCAGACCAGCTCGTCCGTCGCGACCGGTCCCGCGGGCCAGTCGGGCCGGTAGAGGCTGTCGGAGAGGCGGAAGAGGGTCCCGTTGCCGCGGCGTGGCAGCCCTTCCTCGCCATAACGCTCCAGCATCAGCCGGTCGATGAGGCCGAGGTGGTGGTAGAGCTCCTCGCGTACGTTCCAGTGCACGCCGAGCGAGGGATCGCCGCGCATGTCCACGCCCACGGCACGGCGGCCCATCGCCACGGTCCAGAGCATGGCCACCATGTTCGTGGCGCCCATGCCGAGCGCCAGGAAGTCGGGGTCGCGCAGGTCGTACGTGTCGGTCTGATTCATCGCCGTTCCTCGGGTGGGAATTCGCTTCCGTCAATTCGATGGTGCGTATTCCGGCGCCCGGGAAACAGAAATGTCGGCGTCAGGAAGCTGCACGCGCTCACCCGCTTCCTGTCGCGTGCGCAATATCGATTCGGCACGCGAAAAGGGCACCCCGGGCGTTCGACGACGCCCTGAGGTGCCCTTTTCGGGTAAGTGGTGGGTTACGCGCCGCGGGCGGCGCGGGACAGCACCTCGACGATCGCGGTGCTCGTCCGACGCACTTCCTCCTCGTTCATGACCAGCGGGGGAGACAGGATGATGTTGTGCGCGTACGGGCGGGAGATCACGCCGTACTCGGCACGGATCCGGGCGGTCAGCCCGAACACGTCGGGGAACGCCATCGGCTCGCGCGTGCCGCGGTCGGTCACCATCTCGATGGCGGCCGCCGCGCCCTCGACGCGCACGTCGCCCACGGTGGGGACGTCGGCCAGCGGCGCGAGCCCGGCCTTGAACCACTCGCCGATGGCCAGCGCGTTGCCCGGCAGGTCCTCCCGCTCCATGATGTCGAGGTTGGCCAGGGCCACCGCGGCGCCGACCGGATGGCCGGAGAAGGTGTAGCCGTGGAAGAACCCCATGTCCTGGATGATCGTGTCGCCGATGCCGTCACGCAGCAGCACCGCGCCGAAGGAGAAGTAGCCGCTGGTGATGCCCTTGGCCGTGGTGATGATGTCCGGCTCCATCAGGCGCCGCGCCGAGTCGAACCAGGCGCCGGTGCGGCCGAACGCGGTGATGACCTCGTCGGCGATCAGCAGGATGCCGTGCCGGTCGAGCACCTGGCGCACCCGCGGCCAGTAGTCCGCCGGCGGCGTGAGCACGCCGCCGCCGCCCATGACCGGCTCGCCGATCATGGCGGCCACGTTGCCGGGGCCGAGCCGCTGGATGGTCTGCTCCAGCTCGTCGATCAGGAAGTCGGTGGGGTCCTTGTCGCCGTACATCTCCGCCGCGCGGTAGAGGTAGGGCGGGGAGACCTTCTCCACGTGCGGCAGGTTCGGGCCGACGCCGAGCTGCATGGGCGGGAAGCCGGTCAGGGTGCCCGAGCCGTAGTTGGCGCCGTGGTAGCCGTAGTAGCGGGAGATGATCCAGGTGCGGTCGGGCTCGTCCCGCCTGGCGTGATAGAGCCGCGCCGCCTTGATGGCGGTCTCGACGCTCTCCGAGCCGCCGCTGGTGAAGAAGACCTTGTTGAGGTCGCCGGGTGAGAGCCCGGCCAGGCGGACCGCCAGCTCGACGGTCCTGTCGTTGCCGAACTCCTGGTAGCTGGTGAAGTACTCCAGCCGCTCCATCTGCTGGGCCGCGGCCTCGGCGAGCTCGCGCCGGCCGTGCCCGACATGGGAGTGCCACAGCCCGCCGCCGGTCGCGTCGAGCAGTTCGTTGCCGTCGGCGTCCCAGACCGTGCTGCCCTTGCCGCGGACGATCACGACGCGGTCGGAGATGGCCGCCGACTGCAGGGGGTGAATGATGTGCCGCCGGTCCAGGTCTTCCAGTTCGGTGGACGTCGACGGGCGAACCGAGGTGATGGTCACGAAGCCTTTCCTCTCCAGGAAAATACGTGAATTGCTGCCCGCTCGCGTTACCAGGTGACCGGGAACGACAATAGGCGCGGTACGGTGAAATCGAAGTACCAGGGAATCTGGCTGGGCGGCACCACCGGCGCCAGCGTGGGAATGCGCTCGACCAGGGTGCGGAATGCGATCCCCAGCTCCAGGCGGGCCAGATTGTGCCCCATGCAGTGATGGATTCCGTAGCTGAAGGCGAGATGGTTCGCCGGCGGCCGGGTGATGTCCAGCTCGCCGGGGTGCGAGGTCACGCTGGGGTCGAGGTTGGCGCCGGAGAAGCTGACGAGGATGCCGTCGCCCGCCTTGATCAGGGTGCCGCCGACCTCCACGTCGTCGGTCGCGACCCGGGAGAGCGACTCCACCAGGGACACGTGCCGCAGGATCTCCTCCACCGCGCCGGGGACCAGCTCGGGGTCCTGGCTCAGGGCGGCGTACTGGCCGGGCGTGCTCAGCAGCGCCAGCGTGCCGAGCGCGATGGTGCTGGTCGAGGTGACGGTGCCGGCGATCAGGATGGCGGAGGCGAACTGGACCAGCTCCTCCAGGCTGAGCTCGCCCGCCCGCACCGGGCCCGCGATCAGGTCGTCGAGCAGGCCGTCGCCGGGCTCGCCGCTCTTGCTCTCGATCAGGCGCTCCAGGTAGCCGTTGAGCTCCTCCATGGCCTGGCCGGCGCGCTCGGTGTCGAACAGGTCCCTGGCGGGCCCCTCGAACCGCCCGCGGTCCTCGTACGGGACGCCGAGGAAGGCGCAGATCACCATCATCGGCACCGGCACGGCGAAGTCGAACAGCAGGTCCGCGGGCGGCCCCTGCTGCAGCAGCACGTCCAGGCGGCCGTCCACGATGCGCTGGATCTCCGCCCGGTGGGCGGCCACGCGGCGGGTGGTGAAGTGCGGCAGCAGCATGCGGCGCTGCCGCGTGTGCTCGGGCGGGTCCACGCCGAACAGCGCGCCGGCGAAGCCGCCCTCTTCCTCCCTGGCCATCTCGCGGGTGGCCCGCATGTGCAGGTGCCGCTCGTCCAGCACCGGATAGTTCGGATAGTGGGCGAGGCTGGACATCCTCTTGTCGGCCAGCAGCAGCCGCGCCTCCTCGGGCCCGGTCACCAGCCATGCCGTACGGCCGTCGTACAGGCGGACCTTGGTGATCGGGCCGCCCGCGCGGAGTCCGGCCATGCCGGAGGAAGGCCGGTACGGGCACTCCCGGGCAAGGGGATACCCGGGCAGATCCGAGGAGTCCTTCGCCGGAGACGTCCCTGCTGTGATGGTCATGGCAACCTCTGATCCAGCTCGGAATGGCAGCTATCTGCGCACGACCGCTTGGAACCCGACGTGGGCGTAGTAGTCGGCGATCGCGTGGAAGGACTCCTTCGGCTCCCACCGGTAGTCGGAGGCCGGGTCGGAGAAGTCGTCGCGGATGGTCTTGACGATGCACATGCTCGCCGTGTCCAGGTCGAGGCGGGGGTCGTCCGAGTGCGGGTGGGTGGGGTGGATGAGCTCGGACACGGCCACGCCGTGGACACCGGCCTCCTCGAAGGTGTCGAACATCTTCAGGTGGTAGGCGGCCTGGGCGCTCTCGTCGCGTGCGTAGCCGTCGACGATCACGGGCACGTCCTGGCCGCGGTCCACGATGTCCCAGAAGAAGAACGCCTTGTCCTCGGCGCCCTGGTAGGTCGCGGTCCCGAACTCGGCGATCAGGATCGGCTTGTTCCACCGGCGGTAGCCGCCCACCAGGTCCAGGTGCCCCTGCCTGCTGAGAGGGGCGCGCAGGTACTGGTACATCAGGCCGACGTAGTCGAACGGCTCCCAGTCGACGTCCTCGAACAGCGCGGCGGAGTAGCTGATCTTGTCGTTGAAGAGGCCGCGGACGACCGAGGCGGCCTTGCCCAGGAACTCGTTGAGCCGGGGCGTCGCCTCCGCCATGTCCACGCGCGCGGTGGGGGTGAGCAGGCGGTGCTCGGCGTCGGCGTACACGTTGGCCATGCGCTCGTGGTACACGTCGCCCGGGGCGATGTCCGGGGTGAAGATCAGGTGCGCCGCGCCGACGGTCAGGTTGATGTCGGCGCCCTGCCGGCGCAGCGACTCGGCCAGGCGCGCGGCCTCGGCGAGGTGGTCCAGGATCTCCTGCTGCGGCCGGTCCACCAGCCGCGGCTGGAGCCAGACGTGCAGGTCACGCTCGACCGCCGCGGTGGCCGTCGCGGCCAGCCGGTCCAGGTCACTGCCGTAGACGGTGACCGAGTTGGCGTTGAGCTGGTCGCTGATCAGGCTGATCTCCGAGAGCATGGCGTCGGTGCTCCACGCCGTGCGCGACAGCGAACCCTGACCGGTCGCGAAGTTCGTACCGGTGTCGTAGGCGACACCGTAGAGCTGTGGCATGCTGCTCCCTTTCTCCGTAAACGAGCGGGCGGCCCGCTACCAGACCACCGGGAACTCGAAGAGCCGCTGCAGGGTTCCGTCGTTGTTGTTGCTCCGCAACTGCTCCGTGGGTACGGCGGGCCGCAGGCCGGGCATGCGCTCGGCCATCGTCCGGAACGACACCTCCAGCTCCAGCCGGGCCAGGTTGTCACCCGGGCACCGGTGGATGCCGTGGCTGAAGGAGAAGCTGGGGCGCGGCGGCCGGCGGATGTCGAAGACGTCGGGGTCGGACACCAGCGCCGGGTCGAAGTTGACCCCGGCGCAGCTGATGAGAATGCCCTCGCCCGCCTTGATCTCGCCTCCGTCGAGGTCGATGTCGTCGGTCGCGACCCGGGCGAACGCCTCCACCAGGGACACGTAGCGCAGGATCTCCTCCACCGCGCCGCCGACCAGATCGGGGTCGTCGCGCAGTGCCTCCCACTGGCCCGGGGTGTCCAGCAGCGCCAGCGTGCCCAGCGAGATCACGTTCGTGGTGGTGTCGGTGCCCGCGACCAGCATCGCCATCGCGATGTGGACCAGCTCGTCCCGGGTGATCGTGCCCTTGTGCAGCTGGCCCACGATCAGGTCGTCGATCAGCCCGGTCAGGCCCGCGCCCGGGTTCTCCTCTTTCCGCTGGATCAGCCCGTCGAGGTAGACGCCCAGCTCCGCCGTGGCCTCCTCGGCCAGCTCCGGCACGAACAGCTTGCGGGCCGGCGTCTCGAACTCCTCGTTCTCCTCGTACGGCACGCCGAGCAGCAGGCTCATCACCATCGACGGCACCGGCTGGGCGAACAGCGTGACCAGGTCGGCCGGCGGCCCCTGGCGCATCATGTCGTCCAGCTTCTCGTCCACGATGCGCTGGATGTCGTCGCGCAGCTTGGCGGTCTGACGCAGGGAGAACCGCGGCATGATCATCTGGCGTTGCTTGGTGTGCTCCGGCGGGTCCACGCCGAACAGCACGTCGGCGTACCCGCTGTCGACGACCTTCTCGAACTCCTCGTTGAGCAGCGGGTAGTTCCCGTGGTACGGGCGGATGGACACCCTGCGGTAGTCGGAGAGCACGGCACGCGCCTGCGCCGCACCGGTCACCAGCCACGGCGTACGACCGTTGTAGAGCCTGACCTTCGTCATCGGCCCCTCGTCGCGCAGGTCGACGTGATCCGACGACGGCCGGTACGGGCACTCCGACGGACGCGGGATGGGGAATTCCGGCAGTTCACCCGAGCGCGGCGGTGTGATGGTCATGGACGGCCCCTAACTGCGGAAAGAGAGCTCGGGAATGGGAGTACGGCACCGTTCGTCCGATGTCCGGGGTGCTCCTGCGGGTATCCTCTTGCGGCCCGCCGCCCGGCGCATCTTCTCGATTGCGGGGGCGCTCCGCCCGCCCGCGACGCCGGACCCACAAGCGCACTCTCAAAGGTCCGCCGGTCACGCCCCGAAGCCATGATGAGCTCTGAGGCCGACCGTCAGGGAGCATCATGAGAACCGCGTACCGGACCTGCCCGATCTGCGACGCCGTCTGCGGCCTGCGACTCACCCTGTCCGACGCGGGACGCGTGACCTCGGTGAAGGGGGACGCGGAGGACCCCTTCTCCAAGGGGTACATCTGCCCCAAGGGCGCGAGCCTGGGCCGGCTGGACGAGGACCCCGACCGGCTGCGCCGCCCGCTGGTCCGCGAGGGCGAGCGCTGGCGCGAGGTCACCTGGGAGGAGGCCTTCCAGGCGGTGGACCGGGGACTCACGAGGGTGGCCGAGACCTACGGCAGGGACGCGGTCGCCGTGTACTTCGGCAACCCGACCTACCACACGATGGCCGGGTTCATGTACCGCGAGGCGATCACGCAGACGCTGAGCAGCAAGAACACCTACTCGGCCAGCACGATCGACCAGATGCCCAAGCATGTCTCGACGGGCTTCATGTTCGGCGACCCGTTCGCCATCGCCGTGCCCGACGTGGACCGCACCGACTACCTGCTGGTCATCGGCGCCAACCCGCTGGAGTCGCACGGCTCGCTCTGCGCCGCCCCCGACTTCCCCGCCAGGCTCAAGGCGCTGCGCGAGCGCGGGGGCAAGGTCGTGGTCGTCGATCCGCGCCGCACCCGTACGGCCGCCTTCGCCGACGAGCACCTGTTCGTCAGGCCGGGCACCGACGCCTACCTGCTGTTCGGCATCGTCAACACGCTGCTCGCCGAGGAGCTCACCGCGATCGACCTGGACGTGAACGGCCTGGACGAGCTGCGCGAACTGGCCGCCGAGTTCACCCCGGACGAGGTGGAGCGCGTGTGCGGGGTCCCGGCGGAGCGGGTCGCGCGCCTGGCCCGCGAGCTGGCGGCGGCGCCCACGGCGGCCGTCTACACGCGCATCGGCACCTCGACGGCCGAGTTCGGCACGCTGACGCAGTGGCTGGTCGACGTGGTCAACATCCTGACCGGCAACTTCGACCGGCCCGGCGGCGTGATGTTCACCAGGACTGCGGCACTGGAGATCTTCCGTACCGGGCAGCCGTTCGACACCGGGCGCTGGCACAGCCGCGTCCGCGGCCTGCCCGAGGTCCTCGGCGAGGTGCCCGTCGCGACACTGGCCGACGAGATCGAGACCCCCGGGACGGGCCAGGTCAGGGCGCTGGTGTCGATCGCGGGCAACCTGGTGCTGTCAGCGCCGAACGGGCCGCGGCTGGACCGGGCGCTGCCGGGGCTGGACTTCATGGTGTGCGTGGACCCGTACCTGAACGAGACGACGAAGCACGCGGACGTCATCCTGCCGCCGCCGCGCATCACGCAGATGCCGCACTACGACTTCCTGCTGCTCATCGTCACCGTGCGCAACTACACCAGGTTCTCGCCGCAGATCCTGCCGCTGGAGCCGGGGCAGCTCTCCGAGGCGGAGATCCTGGCCAGGCTCACGCTCATCCTGGCGGGCCAGGGCCCGGACGCCGACCCGGCGGGGCTCGACGACATGATCCTCGAACAGATCCTGCGGGGCGCCACCGAGGCGCAGGACTCCCCGTACGCCGGCCAGGACGTGGCCGAGCTGCGGGCCGGGCTGGACGGCGACAGCGGTCCCGAGCTGCTGCTCGACGCGATGCTCAAACTCGGGCCCTACGACCTGTCCCTGGCCACGCTGCGCGCCAACCCGCACGGCATCGACCTGGGGCCGCTGGAGCCGCGGCTGAAGGAACTGCTCATCACCCCCTCCGGCCGGGTCGAGCTGACCCCGCCCAAGATCGTGGCGGACCTGGAGCGGCTGCGTGCGCGCTTCGCCGGGCCGCAGCCGGAGTTCCTGCTGATCGGCCGCCGCCAGCTGCGCTCCAACAACAGCTGGCTGCACAACACCCCGAGCCTGGTCGGCGGCAGCAACCGGTGCGTGCTGCACGTCAACCCCGCCGACGTCGCCCGGCTGGGCCTGGGCGAGACCGCGGTCGTCCGCTCGGCCGCGGGCGAGCTCACGGTGCCCGTGGAGGCGACGGACCAGGTCATGCCCGGCGTGGTCAGCCTGCCGCACGGCTGGGGACACCAGGGCAGCAGCCAGCGGGTGGCCGCCGCTCACCCCGGGGTCAACGCCAACGCCCTGACCGACGAGTCGCTCGTGGACGCCCTGTCGGGCAACGCCGTCTTCAACGGCGTCCCGATCACGGTCGCCCCCGCCTGACCGGCCGGCCACCCGCCGCCATGCACGGCATTTCACGAGATGTGCCACCGGCCTCCGTGGGGGAGCCTGGAGCGGAGAAGTGTCACACGTGCCCGGTCGACCGCTCGCTGACAATTCTCGAGGCCCCGGTATCGCATCACCGGACCACACAGGGATGATCCTTTCCAAGGGGTGACCTATGCGAGTGCTGTTCACCGTCTACCCGTCGCACGCCCACTTCTGGCCCATCGTGCCGACCGCCTGGGCCTTGCAGAGCGCGGGGCACGAGGTCCGTGTCGCGTCCCACGCCAGGTTCACCGACTCGATCAAGGTCGCCGGCCTGACCCCGGTGGCGCTGGGCGACCCGTCGATCGACGAGGCGCGGATGCGGCCGGACGCCAAGGCTCCGGCGCGGCCGGAGGAGGTGCTGCGCTACGCCGACGTGCTCAAGCTCGACGACGAGGAGCGCGAGCACTGGATCGCCTACTTCCAGTGGCTGCTCAACCCGATCTCGGACTACGTCAGGGTCGACCTGCCCTACGCCGCCGAGCTGGTCGGCTTCGCCCGGGCCTGGCAGCCCGACCTGGTGATCTGGGACCCCACGTTCGGCTGCGGAGCGGTGGCGGCCCGGGCCAGCGGCGCAGCGCACGCCCGCTTCCTGCTCGGCCCTGACTACCTGGCCTGGAGCATGGACAGGCTGGCCGAGCGCAGGCAGGACCTCGTGTCAGCGGGCCTGGCCGAGCACCCGCACGCCGACCTGGTCAGGCCGCTGGCCGAGCAGTACGGCACGGAGGCCGACTACGAGCTGCTGCACGGGCAGTGGTCGCTCGACCCCATGCCGCCGGGCATGCGGCTGCCGACCAGCACCATCAAGCTGCCCATGCGGTACGTGCCGTTCACCGGAGTCGACGTGCTGCCCGAGTGGCTCTACGCGAAGCCGGAGCGCCCCCGGGTGGCCCTCACGCTCGGCGAGTCCACCCGCAGGTTCATCAAGGGTGACTGGGGCCGCTCCCCGAAGATCCTCGACGCGGTGGCCGACCTGGACGTCGAGGTGATCGCCACGCTGAACACCCTGCAGTTGGAGGGCATCGAGGACGTCCCGGACAACGTGCGGATCATCGAATGGGTGACCCTGACCAACCTGCTCCCCACGTGCTCGGCGATCATCCACCACGGCGGCATCGGCACCTTCGCGGCGGCCTGCGCGGCCAAGGTGCCGCAGATCGTCTGCGACACCGGCGAGACCCTGATGATGCAGCCGGTCGAGGTCGACCCGCGCACCATGGAGGACGGCACCTACCGCGTCGGCTTCGAGTTCGGCGTCAACGAGGACGTCGTCGAGACGGTCACCACCTGGGAGCTGCCGAACAAGAAGCTGGAGGCGACCCCGACGTCCGACTACGTGCTCAGCCGGGGCGCCGGCGCCCGGCTGAACCACGTGACGCAGTCGGTCGACGAGATCCGCGAGCTCATCCTGAAGGTCACGAGCGACCCGTCGTACCAGCTCGGCGCGCAGGCCGTCTACGACGAATGGTTGTCCCTGCCCAGCCCCGCCGACATCGTGCCCTCCCTGGAGAGGCTGACCGCGCAGCACCGCCGCCGCTGAGCGCGCAGGCGCTGTGACCGGCGCCGATCGGACCCCGAGCTCCTGGCGATCCCGCGGCTGCCAGGAGCTCCGCTCGATTCCGCAGGCATTCTGGAGGACCGATGCATCCACCGGTGAGCGGCAGGCTCGCCCTGCCGGGCGCGAAGCTCTACTACGAGGTGCGCGGGGCGGGCCCGGCCCTGCTGATCATCCCCAGCGGGAACGGCGACGCCACGCCGTTCGGCCCGATGGCTGACGCGCTCGCCGAGCGCTACACGGTCATCACCTACGACCGGCGCGGCTTCTCCCGCAGCCCGGTCAACGGGCCGGTGGACGACGACCTGCGGATCGAGCTGGACGCGTACGACGCGCACCGCCTGCTCGGCCACCTCGCCGAGACCCCGGCGCACGTGTTCGGCAGCAGCTCGGGCGCCATCGTCGCGCTCGCCCTGCTGGAGCGCTATCCGGAGCGGGTCCGTACGCTCGTCTGCCACGAACCGCCGCTGGCCTCCGTGCTGCCCGACTCCGGGCGGTGGCTTGCCTTCTACGCCGACCTGTACGAGACCTACCGCGGCTCCGGAGTGGAGGCGGCGCGGGCGGTCTTCCTGGAGGCCATGGGCATGAACGCCCCCACCCGGCCGCCGAAGGAGGTCGAGCTGCCTCCCGACCAGCTCGCCGCGATGCTGGCCAGGATCCGGCGCAACCACGTGTTCTGGTTCGAGCACGAGATCCGGACCTACCCCGCGTACCTGCCAGACATCCCGCTGCTGAGGACGATGTCGGACCGGCTGGTCCTGGGCAACGGGAGCATCGGGCACGAGCACTTCCCCTACCGCCCCAACACGGTGCTGTCGGAGCGGATCGGCCTGGAGATCGTGCACTTCCCCGGCGGGCACGTCGGCTACGTGACGCACCCCTTCGAGTTCGCCGCCGAACTCGAAGGGGTGCTGGCCACCCGCGAGGACCGGGCGAGCGTCACAGACGGTTGAGCAGCAGCTTCTGCAGCGCCTTCTTGTCCGGCTTGCCGACCGGCGTGTGCGGGATGTCGTCCAGCACCTCCAGCCGCTCGGGGATCTTGAAGGCGGCCAGGCCACGCGCGGTCAGAGCGGCCGCCGCCTCCGCCAGCGTCAGCTCGTGGCCCGGGCGCAGCCGGACGAACACGCACACCCGCTCCCCGAGCTCCGGATCGGGCATCGCCACCGCGGCGACCTCGGCCACCTGCGGCAGCTCCTGCACCAGCATCTCGATCTCGCCGGCCGAGATCTTCTCGCCGCCCCTGTTGATCTGGTCCTTGACCCGGCCGCACACCACCACGTTGCCCTCGGGCGTGATCCGCACCAGGTCACCGGTGCGGTACCAGCCGTCGGGGGTGAACGAGACGCTGTTCTGGACGGGCACCCCGTAGTAGCCGCGCGGGGTGTACGGGCCGCGGGTGAGCAGCTCGCCGGCCTCCCCCGGCGGCACCGGGACGTCGTCCGGGCCGACCACCAGCAGCTCGTCGAACGGGCTGATGGGGGAGCCCTGCGTCGCATGGGCCACCTCGTCCGGCGCGTCCACGGGGGTGTAGCAGATCAGGCCCTCGGCCATGCCGTAGACCTGCTGCAGCCGGCAGCCGAGCGCCGGCCCGATCCGGGCGGCGACCTCCTGCGACAGCATGGATCCGCCGACGTGGACGTGCCGCAGGCTGGACAGGTCGCGCCCGCTGGTGGCGGCCGCCTCCATCCACTTGAGCGCCACGGCGGGCACGGCCGACGTCGCGGTGACGCCTTCCTCCTCGATGGCCTCGAACACCAGGTCGGGGCGGGGGGAGGGGAGCAGCACCGCCCGGCCGCCGGAGTACAGCGCGCCGAGGATCCCGGGGTTGGCCAGCGGGAAGTTGTGGCCGGCCGGCAGCACCGTGAGGTACACGGTGTCGTGGCCGAAACCGCAGGCCGCGGCGCACCGCCGGATGTTGTAGAGGTAGTCGTCGTGCGTCCGGCCGATCACCTTGGGCACGCCGGTGGTCCCCCCGGACAGCAGGAACACCGCCACGTCGGAGGGCGCGGGCGCGAGCCGGTCCAGCCGGTGGCGGCGGGCCTCCACGTCCCGGTCCGTCTGGAGCATGGCGCGCACGTCCACGCTGTCCGGCCGTACGTCGTCGCCCACCACCAGCACCCGCGCGGGGTGCGGCAACGTCTCGCGCACGCGGTGCGCGAGCTCCTGGTGGTCGTAGCCCCGCCAGAGGCCGGGGACGATCAGCGCGCCGGCTCGTACGTGCGCCCCGATCGAGGTCAGCTCGTACTCGCGGTGCGGCGGCAACATCATGACCGGCACCACCCCGAGCCGCCAGCAGGCCAGGGTGGTCACCACGAACTCCCAGCAGTTGGGCAGCTGGACCAGGACGGTGTCGCCGCGGCCGAGGCCGAGCGCGGAGAGCCGCTCGGCCAGGACGTCGGCGCGCACGGCCAGGTCGAGATAGGTCAGCCGGTGATCGCCGTCGATCACCGCGATCCTGTCTCCCCGCTCCTCGGCCCACTCCCACAGGTACGACCCCAGGGTCCGGCCCTGCCAGCAACCGGCCGCCCGGTAGGCGTGAGCCAGATCGGAGGGCCAGGGCACCACGCCGTCGAGCTTCGTCACGTGTCCTCCTCCAACCGTTCGACCAGCAGGGACGCGACCGCGTCGATGGTGGGCCGGTCCCAGAGCAGCGTCGCGGGCAGTTGCAGCCGGAACCGGCGCTCCAGGACACGCCGGATCCGGCCGGTCATGACCGAGTCGAGTCCCATCTCGGCCAGGGGTTTGCGCGGGTTCACCTCGCCGGTGGAGAGCTTGGTCACGGCGGCGACCTCGCGGCCGATCTCCTGGACCAGGACCGCGTGCAGCTCGTCCCCGCGCAGCCCGGCCCACGGGGTCGCCGAGGGCTCGCCCGCGGCCTCCTCGGCAGGCGCGGCCACCGGCAGCTCGCTGAGCAGCGGCGGCCGGCTGTCGCCCGGTTCGAGCGGGATGGTGCGCAGGACGGCGGCGTAGTCCAGGTCGTACCGCTCGGCCAGCTCCCAGGCGCCGAACGCCTCGGTGGGGCTGACGTCGGCCGTGCCGCGCGCGGCCAGTTCGATGTCGATGGCCGCGGAGGAGGTGGACATGCCCAGCCCGCGCCACGAGGTCCAGCCGAAACTGGTCGTGGCGGAGTCGCCGAGGGCCCGCCGGTGCGCGGCCAGCACGTCGAGGAAGGCGTTGCCGGCGGCGTAGCTGGCCTGACCGGGCAGGCCGAGCAGCTGGCCGCAGGAGGAGAACAGCACGAAGAAGTCCACGCTGCCCGGCGGGAACAGCTCGTGCAGCACCAGCGCGCCGTCCACCTTGGGCCGCAGCACCGTGCGCAGGGACTCTTGGTCCAGGTTCCGCAGCATGCGGTTGTCCAGGACGCCGGCGGCGTGCACGACGCCCCGGATCGGGGGCAGGCCGAGCGCGGCGGGGGAGAGCAGCTTCGCCGCGGCCACCGCGTCGGCGATGTCCAGCGCCACGGTGACCACGGTGACGCCGAGCCGTTCCAGCGACCTGATCGCGGTGATCCGCGCCAGCGTCTCCGGGTCGGTGACCTCGTCCCAGAGGTCCCTGGACGGCAGCGCCGTACGGCCGGTCAGGACGATCCGCCGCATGCCGCGGGCCGCCAGCCAGTGCGCGACCTCCAGGCCGAGGGCGCCGAGGCCGCCGGTGATCAGGTAGGTTCCCTCCGGGCGGCAGGCCGCCGGCGGCCGGACGGGCTCGCCGTCCACGTGACACAGCCGGGGCACCGTCACCTCGCCGTTCCTGACGGCGACCACGTCCTCGCCGCGCACGGAACGCAGGACGTCGAGCAGCCCGAACACGTCGGCCGGGCTCGTCCCGAGATCGACGACGCCGCCCCAGAGCTCGGGGTGCTCGCCGCCGATGATCCGCCCCAGGCCCCACAGCGGCCCCTGCCCGAGCCCCGTCTCGCCGGCGCCCTCGCGTACGCCCTCGGTGACGCACCACAGCCGGGCGGGGGTGGTCAGCCCGGTCTCCGCCAGCCGCTGCGCGGTCCGCGCCAGCAGCCAGGAAGCGCGGACCGCGCTCTCGCCCACGTCGCCGGCCAGGCCGGGCGGGGGCACGACCAGGACGGTGCTGTCACCGGTCAGCTCGTCGTCCGGCAGGTCGTCCGGCCGGGCGGCGGTCCGGTAGGGCACGCCCGCCAGGCCGAACCCTCCGGTGAGCCTGCTGAGCAGCGCCGACTCGGGGCCGACGACGACCAGGTTCGGCACCTCGGCGGTGCCGGTGCGCTCCAGGGGGCGCCAGGCGATCTGGTGCACCAGGCGGCGTGGGCTGGCGACCGCTCCGGCATCGCCGTCCAGCACGCCGTACCGCAGGCCGTCCAGCCGGCCCAGGACCACGCCGTCCAGGTCGGTGATCTCCACGTCCAGGACGTTCTCGCCGGTCACCCGGGCCGTGATGCGGGCGCGGGCCGGGGAGCCGGGGGAGAGGGTGACGCGGTCGATGTGCGCGGGCATGCGCAGGATCGGCGGCCCGGGGAACACCACGGAAGCGGTCGACAGGGCCGCGTCGAGGATGGCCGCCCACGTGGCGGGCGCATCGCCGGACGCGCTGTCAGACGCGCCGTCGGACGCGCCTTCGGGAGCCTCGTTGGAGGCGCTGTCGGACGCGCCTTCGGGAGCCCCGTCGGGGGCGCTGCCGGGGGCGCTGTCGGAGGCGCCGTCGGCGCGGACCGTGGCGACGAGGCTGCCAGGGCCGCGTCTGAGGTCCTCCACCACCCACGGGAAGCCCATGGCGGCCACCCCCAGTTCGGCGAGCCGGTCGATCACGAAGCCGGTGGGCAGCTCCTCGACCGCCTCCCGCTCCGCCGCCGCGCGGCCGGAGGCGCGCGGCGCGCGGGTGCCGGAGTGCGCCTCGATCGCCGCCGTGGTGTGCGTGAGCCAGCCCGTGTGATCCACGGTGTCGCTCGCCGTGTCGTCGGCGATCCTGGAGGAGAGCCTGACCGTGTCGTCCTGCACGACGACCTGCAGGTAGCGGGGCTGGGTGAGGCTGACCGGCACGCGCAGGGCCACGTCGGTCAGGTCCGGCCAGGGACCGGTGGCCGCGGCCGCGGCGAGGAACGAGTTGAGCAGGACCGCGGCGGGGATGATCTCCACCTCGCGCACCGGGTGGCGGCCGGGGTAGGGGCGGGAGTCGTGGTCGAGATAGGTCAGCCACGCGTGCGCCGGGGTCGTGCCGTACACGTTGATCCGCCCGCCCAGCACCGTGTGGCCGGCCGGGTCGTGCTGCCCGGTGAGGAACGAGCGGCTGGCCGGGTCCTCGGTCCAGTACGGCCGGTGCCGCCAGGCCGTCGTCGGCAGGTCGGCGAGCGTGCCGTCCGGCCAGAGCGCCGACCAGTCCACGTCGAGCCCGTGGCAGTACAGGGAGCCCAGGTTGGCGAGCAGCGTCTCCCGCTCCGGCCGGTTGCGGCGCAGGGTGTGCGTGGCGTAGGCGTCCTCTATGCCGAGCGCGTCCAGCGTCTCGTTGATCGAGTGCTCCACCACGGGATGCGGGGAGACCTCCAGAAACAGCCGGTACCCGTCCTCGGCGGCGGCCGTCACCGCCTGCGCGAACCGTACCTGGCGGCCGAGGTTGGCCGCCCAGTAGGCGCCGTCGCGCGGCGCGGTGGACCTGGGGTCCGCCAGCGCCGTGGAGTAGAGCGGGATGGCGGGCGGGCGCGGCGGCAGGTCGGCGGCGGCCGTGGCCAGGTCGTCGAGCAGCGGGTCCATGTGCGGGCTGTGGAAGGCCACGTCGGAGGCGACCGGGCGGACGGTGAGCCCCTCGGCCTGCCACTGCCTGCTGACCTCGGCGACGGCCGGGATGTCGCCGGAGATCACCGCCGAGTGCGCCGCGGCGGCGACCGCCACGGCCACGTCGCGGCGGTCGCCCAGCCGGCGGGCCGCCTCGTCGGGGGTCAGGTTCACCATGGACATGGCGCCCTTGCCCAGCACCTGGCGTAACAGCACCGAGCGCCGGCACACCAGCCGCGCCCCCTGTTCGAGGGTGAGCGCGCCGGCGGTGACCGCGGCGGCGATCTCGCCGACCGAGTGGCCGACGACCGCGTCGGGACGTACGCCGCAGGCCCGCCAGACCGCGCCGAGCCCGACCTGGAGCGCGAAGATCATCGGTTGTACGACGTCGACCGGCTGCGGCTCGTCGTCGAGGATCGCCGCGCGGGGCGACAGGCCCATCTCCGCGTTGAAGATCGGCTCCAGCCGGTCGATCACCTCGGCGAACACCGCGTCCCGCGCGAGCAGTTCGCGGGCCATGCCGGTCCACTGCGAGCCGTGCCCGGAGAACACCCAGACCAGCCCGCGCCCGGTGGCGGGCAGCACCCGTCCGGTGGCCGACTCCGTGCCCGCCCCGGCGAGCTCGCGCAGCCGCGCGACGAGCTGCTCGCGGTCGGCCGCGAACACCGCGGCCCGGTGCGGCAGGTGGGCGCGCCGGTGCGCCAGCGTGTGCCCGACGTCCGCCGTGCTCACCCCGGGGTCGTCGGCCAGGCGGTCGGCCAGGCGGCCCGCGTACTGCTGGACCGCCTCCAGGGAGGCGCCCGACAGCGGGTACAGGGCGGGGCCGCGGTCTCCTTCGGTCCTCGTGGCCGGCCGGTCGGCCTCCTCCAGGATGACGTGCGCGATCGTGCCGCCGTAGCCGTACCCGGACACGCCCGCCCGCCGCGGCTCCCCGGCGCGCGGCCAGGGGGTCGGCTCGGTGACGACCCGCAGGCCGGAGGTGTCCCACGCGATGGCGGGGTTCGGGGTGCGCAGGCCCACGTTCGGCGGGATCTCGCCGTGGTGCAGCGCCAGCACCGCCTTGATCACCCCGGCCACGCCGGCGCCGGCTTCGAGGTGACCGATGTTCGGCTTGACCGATCCGATCAGGCAGGGCCGTCCCGTGGGGCGGCCGGCTCCGAACACCGAGGCCATCGCCCCGGCTTCGAGCAGGTCGCCGAGCGGGGTCCCGGTGCCGTGCGCCTCCACGTAGGAGACCGTGGCCGGGTCGATCCCGGCGGCCTCGTACGTCCGCCGCATCAGGTGGGCCTGCGCCTCGCCGTTGGGCGCCATGATGCCGTTGGTCCGGCCGTCCTGGTGCACGCCGCTGCCCCGGATCACCGCGAGCACCCGGTCGCCGTCACGCCGGGCGTCCGACAGCCGTTTGAGCACGACCACGCCGCCGCCCTCGCCGCGCCCGTAGCCGTCCGCGCCCGCGTCGAACGACTTGCTGCGCCCGTCGCGGGCCGTGGCCCCCGCCGCGTCGAGCACGACGGAAAGCCCGGGGGCGGCCATCACGTGCACGCCGCCCACCAGCGCCAGCGGGCACTCTCCCGCCCGCAGCGCCTGCACGGCCAGGTGGGTCGCGACCAGCGAGGACGAGCAGGCCGTGTCTACCACCATGCTCGGGCCGCGCAGGTCCAGGTGGTAGGAGACACGGTTGGCCACCGCGCAGTAGGCGCTGCCGATCCCCGTCCACGCCTCGATGTCCGGGAGGTTCTCCAGCTGCCTGCGGCCGTAGTCGTCCGCGCCCACCCCCATGAACACCCCGGCGTCGCTGCCGCCGAGGCCCAGTGGCGAGATACCGGCGTGTTCCAGAGCCTCCCAGGCCAGTTCGAGCACGATCCGCTGCTGCGGGTCCATGAGCGCGGCCTCGCGCGGGGTGACGTCGAAGAAGTCGGCGTCGAACCCCTGCACGTCGTCGAGGTACGCGCCGCGCTTGGGCACGTCCCGCACCACGGCGGCGTGTCCCCGCCCCTGGGAGGCGTACCAGTCCCAGCGGCCGTCAGGAAGCTCGCCGATGGTGTCGCCGCCCGCGCGCAGGAGGCTCCACAGCTTGTCGGGCGAGTCCACGCCACCGGCGAATCTGCAGGCCACCCCGACGATGGCAATCGGTTCGGCGGAGTTCACCGGCGACCCCCTACTTGTGACCGACGACGAGCGCGTGACTGAAGCCCAGGTCCTGGTAACGCTCCACACGGGCGAAGCCCGCGTCGCGGACGGCCCGCTCCATGTCGTCCGGCGAGTAGGCCATGCCCTCCCCGGAGGCCAGGGTGAGGAAGTACGGCGAGACCAGCCCGGCGCTCATCGAGCCGGTGCCGGCGTCGTTGGAGGTGAAGTTGTAGACCAGGCACACGCCCCCTTCCGGCAGCGCGTCGTAGGCCTTGCGCAGCAACTCGGTGTTCCGCTCCTGCGACCAGATCTCGAAGATGTGGAAGTAGAGGATCGCGTCCGCCCCCTCGGGCAGCGGATCGGCGAGCAGATCGCCCGCCTGGAAGTGCACGCGCTTGCGCAGGTCCGGGTCCTTGATCCGGTCGGCGGCCAGCCTGGTCACGCTCTCCTGGTCGAACACCGTCACCTCCAGCCGCGGGTAACGCCGGGCCAGTTCGATGCTGTTGGTGCCGTCCCCGCCGCCGATGTCGATGGCGTGCCGGATGTGCGTGAAGTCGTAGAAGTCGAGGAGCTGGGCGAACGCGCGGTTCGAGGCGTCGCCCATGTTGTCGTAGAACACCTTCTGCAGCTCGGGGTGGGCGGTGAGCCGCTGGTACAGGGTCGTGCCGGGGCCGCTGATGTGCCGCAGGCCCACGTTGGTGTCGCGCCGCATGGACTCGGCGAAGTCCACCAGGCTGGCGTTGATGACCCGGGCCTGGATGTCGATGAGGGGGCCGAGGAAACGTTCCCCCGAGCGCAGCAGCTTGCGGCGCGCCAGGCGGCTGTTGACGTACTTGTCGCCCTCCTTCTCCAGCAGCAGCAGGGAGGTCAGGCCGAGGAGCAGGACGCGGGCCGGCTGCTCCTTCACGCCGATCGCCGCCGCCACTTCGGCGAGGGTCATTCCGCCCGCCGTCTCCAGTTGTTCGAAGAGGTCGAATTCCAGACCAGTGCGCAGCAGCTCGAACGCGGTCGTGCCGTGAATGATGATCCGCAGGTAATCGCCCTCGGAGATGGTGACGTTGCCACTGGTGGCCATGAATTCTCCTCCACACAGCTGGAAGGCGGGGTTGACGACGCCTGTTCAGATTTGGCGGTGGGCGAGGTCACCCGCACCTTCAGGAGTGCGCTGGCGGGCAACTCCGCACACAGCGAGTGCCGAAGCCACGGCCGGAGCGAGCATTTTGCGACAAGGAATCGGTGATCCCGTTCAGTACGGTGATAGCTTGACGACAGTCCCGGCCCGGATGGATCACGCCACCGTGAGGAGTGCCGACATGCCAGCGGATCTCAGCGCTGAGCGGTTCATCGAAAGGCTGCGGGCCCTCGGCTCGCCGTTCGCCCGGGAAAACGTCGAGCGGCAGTTCAGGACCGGCGCGGAGGACGACTTCTTCAACGTACGCATGAGAGACGTCTTCGACCTGGCCAAGGAATTCGTCGACCTGCCGCCCGGCGAGATAGACAAGCTGCTGGACAGCCAGGTCCACGAGGTGCGCGTGGGCGCGGTCAGCATCATGGGCAAGCAGTTCCTCAAGAGGCAGACCACCGAGGCCCGCAAGAAGGAGCTCTTCGAGCTGTACCTGAAGCGCACCGACCGGATCAACGACTGGGACCTGGTCGACGTCAGCGCCCATCAGGTGATCGGCGGCTACCTGCTCGACAAGCCTCGCGACGTGCTCTACGAGCTGGCCCGCTCCGAACACTGGTGGGAGCGGCGCATCGCCGTGTTCGCCACGTTGACCCTCATCCGCAAGGGCGACCTCGACGACCTCTTCCGCCTGGCCGAGCTCCTCGTGAACGACGAGTACGACCTGGTGCAGAAGGTCGTCGGCGGCATGCTGCGCGAGGCGGGCAAGCATGACCGGGCGCGCCTGCTGGCCTACCTCGACCGTTACGCCGCCGTGGCGCCCCGCCTCCTGCTGAGCGACGCCATGGAGCACCTCGACAAGGACCAGCGGGCGCACTACAGGTCGCTCAAGGCGAAGTAGCCGAAGTAGCCGATGTAGCCGATCGGCCGTCCCTGTCACCTGCCCGGAAACGGGCAGCCTCCGGGCGGGACGAGGGCCCCGCAGCCGCTCACATCGCACTCTGGAAGATGCCCTGACACCCGCCTGACTGAGACGATGACTCTCTGTATGGCGTCGTCACCAAGAGTCGCACCCGCATCTTCCGGAGCCCTGGGAGGTGCGGCCGATTAGTCAGGTCCCTCGGGCCGCTCGGCTGAACCGCGGCCCTCGTGAGGAGGATCATGGAAGTGACAGGTACCACCCCGACCGCACCAGCCGGTCGGCGCGCGTGGATCGGCGTGGCGGTGCTGACGCTGCCCACGCTCCTGACGATGATGGACATCAGCGTACTGTTCCTGGCGTTACCGCAGCTGACCACCGACCTCGGGGCGAGCGCGACGCAACAGCTGTGGATCAGCGACATCTACGGATTCCTGATCGCCGGGTTCCTGGTCACGATGGGCACGCTGGGCGACAGGATCGGCCGGCGCAGGGTGCTGCTGCTCGGCGCGTTCGTGTTCGGGGTGCTGTCGATCCTGGCGGCCTTCTCGCCCTCGGCCGAGATGCTGATCGTCTACCGGGCGGTGCTCGGCATCGCGGGCGCGACGATCATGCCGTCCACCCTGGCCCTCATCTCGGGCATGTTCGACGACCCCAAGCAGCGGGGCGCCGCGATCGCGGTGTGGTCCTCCGCCCTCACCCTGGGCGTCGCGCTCGGCCCGATCATCGGCGGCGTGCTCCTGCAGTGGTTCTGGTGGGGCTCGGTGTTCCTCATCGCCGTGCCCATCATGCTGCTCCTGCTGGTGACGGGGCCGGCGCTGCTGCCGGAGTCCAAGAACCCGCAGTCCGGCCGGCTGGACCCGTTCAGCGTGGTCCTCTCACTGGCGGCGATCCTGCCGTTCATCTACGGGTTCAAGGAGGTCGCCAGGGTCGGCTGGGAGGTCACGCCGGTGCTCATCGCGCTGGCCGGCGTGCTCTTCGGCGTGGTGTTCGCGGTGCGCCAGCGCAAGCTGGCCAATCCGCTGCTCGACCTGAGCCTGTTCCGGGTTCGCGCGGTGGGCGGCGCCCTGCTGCTGGGCCTGCTGATCGCCGGCGTCCAAGGCGGCAGCGGGTTCTACATGTCCCAGTTCCTGCAGATGGTCAAGGGCCTGACCCCGCTGCAGACCGGCCTGTGGATCCTGGTGCCGGTCTTCGCCCTGCTCATCGGTATCGGTGTGAGCCAGGGCGTGGCGCAGAAGGTCCGTCCCGCGTACGTGCTGGCGGGCGGCATGGTCATCGCCGCGATCGGCATGGGCCTGCTGACGCAGCTCAGCGTCGCCTCCGGGCTGTCGTACCTGCTGCTCGGCTTCGCCGTCGTCTACTTCGGCGTCGCCCCCGTGGGCCCGCTGGTCGGCCAGCTGGTCGTGCCTTCGGCGCCGCCCGAGAAGGCGGGCTCGGCCGCGTCCCTGCAGTCCACCAGCGGCGAGCTCGGCGTGGCGCTCGGCATCGCCCTCATGGGCAGCATCGGCATGGCCGCCTACCGCGGTGACGTCACCGTCCCCGCGGAGATCGCCGGCACGCCGGCCGGGCAGGTCGCCGGCGAGACCGTCGCCGGCGCGCTGAGCGTCGCCCAGACGCTGCCCGCCACGGTCGGGCGCGCGCTCGTGGACTCCGCCCGCGCGGCTTTCACCTCCGGGCTGGTCGTCACGGCCGCGGTGTGCACGGTCGCCTTCGCCCTGCTCGCGGTGCTCGCCGTCGTCATGCTGCGGCAGCTTCCGCCGATGGGCGCTGCCAGGGAGGCCGCGCAGGCGCAGGCCAAGGCGCAGGCGGTGCAGGAGGAGCAGCCGACACCGGCTTCCTGACGCCTGCCCCCAGAGAGTGGTGGCCCGGCCGTCCGGCCGGGCCACCCGTGTCATGTCCCAGGGAGGATCGATGGCCAACATGATCAATGTCTTCCAGCCCGCGCTCGGGGAGCGGGAACTGGCGGCCGTGCGGGAGGTGTTCGAGAGCAACTGGATCGGCCGCGGCGCGCGGACGGACGAGTTCGAGACGGGGTTCGCGCGCCACCTCGGCGTCGGCCGGCAGCACGTCACGTCCACCAACTCCTGCACCGAGGCGACGTTCATCGCGATGGAGCTGGCCGGGGTCGGCCTGGGCGACGAGGTGGTCCTGCCGACGGTGGCCTTCGTCGGCTCGGGCAACGCCATCGCCGCGAGCGGCGCGCGGCCGGTGTTCTGCGACGTCGACCCGCGTACGCTGAACCCCACCGTCGCCCACGTCGAGGCCGTGCTGACGCCGCGTACGAAGGCGGTGCTCATCCTGCACTACGGCGGCTACCCGGGCGACGTCGTGGCGATCGCCGACCTGTGCGCCGAGCGCGGGATCCTGCTGATCGAGGACGCGGCCATCGCCATCGCCTCCCGCGTGGACGGCCGGCCCTGCGGGACGTTCGGGGACATGGGGGTGTGGAGTTTCGACCACGGCAAGATCGTCGTGACCGTGGACGGCGGGATGCTCTACGTCCGCGACCCGGAGCTGGCGGCCCGCGCGCCCAAGCTGGCCTACCTGGGCATGGAGCAGAAGAGCGGATATGACCAGGCGCTGCGTGCCCGCACCCGGTGGTGGGACTTCGAGGTCACCTCCTTCTCCAGGCGCTCGGTCACCAACGACGTGCTCGCGGCCGTGGGCAACGTCCAGCTGAGCCGCCTGCCGGAGTTCATCGCCCGCAGGCGCGAGATCGCCAGGCGCTACGACGAGGGCCTGGCCGGGCTCGACGGCCTGCTGTGCCCGCCGCCGTTGCCGGCCGGGCACGAGTCGTCGTACTACATGTACTGGGTGCAGTTCGAGGGCGGCGTCAGGGACGAGGTCGCCCGTGACCTCTACGAGCGCGGCATCTACTCCACCTTCCGCTATCCGCTGCTGCACCAGGTGGCGGCGTACGGGTCGGAGGCCGTGCTGCCCGGCGCCGAGGCCGCGGCGGCCGCCACGCTGCTGCTGCCGATGCACCAGGCGCTGACCGACGCCGACGTCGATCGGGTCATCGAGGCGGTACGCGACCGCGTGAGCGGGCGCAGGCGCGAGAGGATCCTGGCCCTGAAGGCGGTGTGACCGCAGCACGCACGATTCAGGGTGCCCCTCCCAGAAGGGGCACCCTGAAGTGTGCGTGCTGGTGCGTCAGATGACGCGGACCTCCGGCGCGTACAGGATCCAGCGGCCGCCGGCCGCCTGGAACTCCTGCTCCTTGGCCATGATCTCCTCGGCGTGGTTCCAGGCGAACAGCAGGGCGTAGTCCGGGTACGGGTCGCTGAACGCGTGTGGCGCCCGCACCGGCAGGTGCGACCCTGGGACGAGCAGCCCCTGCTTGGACGGGGTGGAGTCGACCACGAACGGCACCAGGTCCGTCCCGATCCCGAAGTAGTTGGTGACCGTCGTGGCCTTGCCCGGCGCGCCGTACCCGACCACGCTCCGCCCGTCCGCGCGGAGCCCGCGCAGCAGCGCGAGGAGCTCGTCCTTGACGCCCTCCACCGTCCGCCGGAAACGGTCGAGGGTCTCCGGCTCCGACAGCCCGCGCGCGGCCTCGTCGGCGAGCAGCGAGGCGATGGCCGGCGCGGGGACACGGGCGCCCGCCCTGGCCAGCGTGTAGCGGATCTCGCCGCCGTGCAGCGGGATGTGCTCGGCGTCGACCAGTTCGAACCCGAACCGCTCCGCCATCGCCCGCACCGAGGCCACGCTGAAGTAGAAGACGTGCTCGTCGTAGATCTGGTCGAACGCGGTCCGCTCGACGATGGTGCCCAGGTACGGCTCCTCGAACACGAACACGCCGCCGGGCGACAGCAGTTCGTCCACGCCGCGGAGCACCGAGCCGATGTGCGCGATGTGGCAGATCGTGTTGGCGCCGAAGACGACGTCGGCCGCGCCGTGCTCGGCACGGACGGCGGCGGCGGTGGTCTCGTCGAAGAACCGGGTCAGCACCTTCACGCCCTTGGCCCGGGCCAGCTCGGCCACGTTCGTCGACGGCTCGACGCCCAGATGACGCACGCCCGCCTCGGCGATCGCCGACAACATCACGCCGTCGTTGCAGCCGATCTCGACGACGAACGGATCGGGGCCGGTGAGCTCGGTGTCCAGGAAGCGCCGGGCGTTCTGCTCGAAATGCTGCCGATGGCCGGCGGACCCGGAGGCGTGGTACCGGTAGGCGCCGTGGTAGCGCAGCTCCTGCGGCACCTCCTCGATCAGCTGCACCATCGCGCACCGCCCGCACACGCCGACGGCGAGCCGGAAGAAGAACTCCCGGTCCGCCTCCTCCGGCGTGAGGAAGCCGTTGGCCGTCGGCTGCCGTCCCAGATCGACGAACTCCCGCACCTCACCGCCACAAACCCGGCAGTCGGTTCTCATGGCATTTCCGCCTATCAGTAGGTAACGACGGCCTTGAACCGGACCTCACCCTTGGCCACCTTGTCCAGCGCGTCGGCGACCTGCTCCTTGGCGAACACCTCCACCTTCGGCGTCACCTTCCCCGAGGCGACGACGCGCAGCGCCTGCTCCAGGAAGCCGGGACCGTCATGGGTGGCGCCGAGCACCTGCTGCCCCTGCGCGAAGAACGGCCTGGCCAGGTCCGGCGGGATCGTGAACGGTTCCAGGCCGTCGATCCCGGCCAGCACGATCCGGCCGCCGAGGCGGAGCCCGCGCAGGCTGTCGGTGGCGGCGGCGTACGAGGGGCCCGTCACGAGGATCACGTCGGCGCCGCCGGCGGCGAGCAGCTCCTCCCCGCTGCCCACGACGAGGTCGGCGCCGAGTTCACGCGCGACCGCGTGCTTGTCGGGGGAGCGGGTGATGGCCACGGTCTCGAATCCCGCGGCCGCCGAGAACTGCAGCGCGAAATGCCCGAGCCCGCCGACGCCGAGGACGGCGACCCGCTCGTGAGGTCGCGGGGCGCCCTTGCTGAAGGCGCACCAGGCCGTGTAGCCGGCGCACAGCACCGGCGCGGCGAGCTCGAAGTCCAGGCCGTCGGGGAGCAGCACCGTGGCGTCCGCGGGCGCCACCAGGTATTCGGCGTGCCCGCCCGGCACGGTGAGACCCGTCATCGCGGGTGCCGCGCAGCGGAAGGCCGCCTGGCCGGAGACCGGCAGTCCCAGCGCGCAGTAGTCGCACCGGCCGCAGGTCCCCTGGATCCAGGTGACGCCGACCCGGTCCCCGGTCCGGCGCGCGGTGACGCCCGCGCCCACCTCCACGACCTCGCCGGCCGGTTCGTGCCCGATGACGGCGGGGCTGAAGGCGGGGAACGGGATGATGCCCCGCGAGATCAGCACGTCGTTGTAGCAGATCCCGGACGCGCGGACCCTGATCAGCACTTCCCCCGGTCCGGGCCGGGGCGTGGGGATTTCGCGCAGCTCCCACGCGGTGTTGACCTCCGGGATGACAGCAGCCTGCATGCCCAACCACCTTCGCGAAGCGGGGATCCGGATGCGGCGCGGGTGCCCCCCACCTGCCGCACGCCGGAGAACCGGTGTACGGCGAGGCCGCCCCACCCTGCCGCATCTGCATCCTCACATCGGCGCGGTGGCCGTCACATCTCCTGGGTTGCGCTGTCGGAGGCCAGGTCAGGACGCATGCGCTGCTGCTCGCCGCCACGGGCCCGGTCAGGAGGTGCCGCTGTCGGGCAGGTCGAGCCACCACGGGCTGGAGCGCGCCCACTCGACGGTCTTGATCAGCCCGTCGCGCAGCTCGGTCGGGCAGTCCCAGCCCAGCATCCGGCGGGCCTTGGCGTTGTCGGGTACGCGGCGGGACAGGTCCTCGTAGGCGGACCCGAGCCGTTCCCCGGTGTCGACCTGGACGTCGGCCACCTCCGACCCCGTCAGCTCGGCGATCAGCCTGACGACCTCGCCCACCGTGGTCTCCGCCATGCTGCCGAGGTTGAACGACTCGCCGACCGCCTCGGGACGGGTGCCGGCCAGGATGGTGCCGTCGATGGCGTCGTCGACGAAGGTGAAGCAGCGTGTCTGCACGCCCCGGTCGTACACCACCATGGGCCGCCGGTTGAGCGCTCGGTGGATCGACCGGCTGACGATGTAGGCGGGGCGCTGGCGGGGGCCGTACACGTTGAAGTAGCGCACGATCGTCGCCGCCAGCCCGTGCTGGCGGGCGAAGGCGAACGTCAGGTGCTCGGCCAGCGCCTTGCCGGAGGAGTAGGACCAGCGGTCGGCCGAGGTGGGGCCGAGCACCCGGTCGCTGTCCTCGCGCCACGGCACGGCGGGGTTCTTGCCGAAGACCTCGCTGGTGCTGCTCAGCACGACCTTGGAGCCGGTACGGTGGGCTCGCTCCAGCACGTTCCTGGTGCCCGTGAAGTTGATGTCGATGACGTCCATCGGCCTGGCCAGATACTGGTCCACGCCGACCACGGCGGCCAGGTGGTAGACCACGTCCACGCCCGCGCCGATGGCCTCGGCGAGCTTCGCCGGGTCGCGTACGTCGCCCTCGACGAACCTGGCGTGCTCCCTGGCCAGCGGCTCCGACGGCGGCGCGCCGTCGAATACGGTGACCTCGTCGCCCCGGGCGATGAGCCGCTCCACGAGGTGGCTGCCGACGAAGCCGCTCCCGCCCGTGACCACCGCCCGGCTCATGCCGCCACCTCCGTGAGGCGCGTGGCCACCGGCAGCTCGCGGAGGTCGAGGTCGCGGTCGAGACCGGCCAGCGAGTCCCCCCTGCCGATCCCCCGGTAGCGGTAGCCCAGCCGGCGCAACTCGTCGATCTTCTCCTTGGAGTAGTAGGCCCGGCCGTCCAGCACCAGGCACGTGTCCGCGACCGGCAGCATCGAGAAGTCGATGTCCTGGAACTCCCGGTGCAGGGCCAGGAGGGCGACGCAGTCGGCGCCGCGGGTGGCTTCGGCCAGGGTTTCGGCGGGCTTCGTGCCGAACAGGTCCTCGGCGCGTACGGGGTCCACGAGCGGGTCGAAGATGCGTACGTCGACGCCGGCCCGCCGCAGCGCCGTCACGACGCCCACCGTCGGAGTGGCCCGCAGGTCACCGGTGTTGTTCTTGAACGCCAGGCCGAGCACGGCCACCTTCGAGGACGCCGGGTCCTTGCCCGCGCGGGCCAGCTCCTTGAGGATCAGCTCCGCCGTGTACTCGGGCATGCCCGCGTTGACCTCGCGGCCGGCCGAGGCGGTCAGGATGTCCACGCCGCGTCGGCGGGCGGAGCGCCACACCATCCACGGGTCCTTGGTCAGGCAGGATCCGCCCACGCCGACGCTGGGCAGCAGGATGTTGACCTTGCCCTTGCCCTTCGGGATCGTGTTGGCGGCGGAGATGACGTCCAGGACGTCCACGCCGTACAGGGCACAGAACTTGGCCAGCTCGTTGGCCAGGGCGATGTTGAGGTCGATCCACCAGTTGTCGGCGAGCTTGACGATCTCGGCGGACTCCAGCGAGTCCAGCGGGATCACCTGGACCTCCAGGGCACGCCGCCAGAACGCCGCGGCGTCCCGCGCGCTGTCCTCGCCGAGGCCGCCCGCGACGATCGGGAACGTACGCAGCTCGTGCAGGGCGGTGCCCTCGGCGAGCCGTTCAGGCGTGAAGGCGAGCCCGAAATCGACCCCACCGGTCAGGCCGCCGGACTCCAGCAGCGGCAGCACGACGTCACGGGTGGTGCCCGGCGGCACGGTGCTCTTGAGCACCACCAGCTGGCCGCGGCGGATGTGGCGGCTCAGCCCCTGGCAGGCGGCGCGCAGCTGGTCGTCGGCCAGGGACCCGTCGTCGCGGATCGGGGTGCCGACCGTGATCAGCACGACGTCGGCGCCGGCGGTCTCGGCCGCGTCGGTGGTGACGCGCAGCCGTCCCGCCGCCATCCCGCGGAAGATCATCTCGGGCAGCCCGTGCTCGTGGAACCGGCAGTGCCCGGCTTGCAGCTCGTCGATCAGCCTGGGGTCGGTGTCCACCCCGACGACGTCGAAGCCGCGATCGGCCAGCGTCGCCGCGATGCACGAACCGACATAACCGAAACCGATGACCGCCACTTTGAGGTTCTCCCGGTCCGGTAAGAAACGCGGCGGCGAGTACGACGGCAATGGGCGGAGTCTGGCGGCTGAAGGTTGCATTGATCGGCTCTTTCCCGGGTCGTTGGACTCTTTTCACGACCACTGTGCGGGGCGCGGCGAGCCGCGAACCAGACGAGCCGGATTCAGAAAGTTGCCGGTGGAGGGCCGCTTCCTGTCATGCGCCTGCCGGCGCTGTCATGCGCCTTCCTGCGGTGGGACGGTGAGGAGGCGGAGCAGGGCCGCCAGCGTGGTGCCCTCGGAGACGTCGCCCCGGTCGATGAGGTCGTGCAGGTCGCGGATCGGCACCCAGGCGATGCGCTCGGCCTCGAACCCGTCCACCGGCGGGCCGGCGTACGTGGCCGAATCCACCCGGAACACGTGGTGCCTGATGGTGGACAGCCCCGGCAAGGGACGCAGGCGGATGAACGGGAGCAGCGGCGCGGCGGCCCGCCAGCCGGTCTCCTCCTCCAGCTCCCTGGCGGCGGCGTCGGCCGGGTCCTCACCGGTCTCGATCCCGCCGCCCGGCAGCTCCCATCCCCAGCTGTCGGTGATGAAGCGGTGCCGCCACATCATCAGGACGCGGCCCCGGTCGAGGGCCAGCGCGGAGGCGCCGTCACGGCTCCTGATCACCCGGTGGTCCAGGCGGCCCTCGCCCGCGCTCACGTCGGCGGCGAGGAGGTGCACCCATCGGTCGTGGTACAGGGTTCGCTCGGAGTTGACGGTCCACCGCATGGTGCTCCCTCGATGTGTCGGACGCGTTGCCTCGTATCGTGGTTGATCGCCGGGCCGGCGCGCTACGGGGGATTGTGCGGTGTACCGGTTTGTACGGATGTGCCGGTCACGTGGCTGCCAGGAACCGGTGCGGGCGGCAGGAATCGGAAAGCCGCGGCAGCTTACTGTCCCCCGTTCCGGTGGCCCGCCGTGGCCGGGCCGGGCAGAGTGGGTCGCGACCCGAGAGGAGGTTGTTCCCGCAACCCGTTACCCGACCCGAAAGGACCTTCCATGGAATGGAAGCTGGAAGTGGTGCCTATTCCCGTCACGGACGTGGAGCGGGCGAAGAAGTTCTACAGCGAGCAGGTCGGCTTCAGCGTCGACCTCGACTCCCAGGTGAGCGAGGACGTACGCCTGGTGCAGCTGACGCCTCCGGGCTCGGCCTGTTCGATCCACCTGAACACGGGGATCGCCGGCCCGCCGCCGGGCACGGTGAGGGGCCTGCAGATCGTCGTACCCGATATCGAGGCAGCCAGGGCCGAGCTGGTGGAACGGCAGGTGGAGGTCAGCCCGGTCCGGCACTACGAGGGCAGCGATCTCGTCGACGGGCCGGGCGGCAGGTGGAACTCCTTCGTCTTCTTCGACGACCCCGACGGCAACGGCTGGGTTCTGCAGGAGCGTGCCGAAGGGGAGTGACGCCCTGCCCCGAGGGCCTGCCACGGCAACTACAGAGGTGATCGGCCCTCGGACGCCGAGTCATGATGAGGTCATCGACGAGCTCGGGAGCGCTGATGAGAATCGCACACAGGACGTGTCCCACCCGCGCGTTGCCGCCCGGCGGCAGCCGGCTTGCGAGTTCCGCATCATGACTCGGCGCCTGTTCACCTCCGAGTCGGTCACCGAGGGCCATCCGGACAAGATCGCCGATCAGATCAGTGACGCGATTCTCGACGCCATGCTGAAGGAGGACCCCGGCAGCCGGGTCGCCGTCGAGACGATGATCACCACCGGTCAGGTGCATGTCGCGGGCGAGGTGGCGACCCGGACTTATGTCGATATTCCCGGCATCATCCGCGACAAGGTCCTCGACATCGGGTACGACGCCTCCCACAAGGGCTTCGACGGCGCCTCCTGTGGCGTGTCGGTCTCCATCGGCGCGCAGTCCCCGGACATCGCCCAGGGTGTCGACGACGCCTACGAGCACCGCGAGGAGGGCGTCAGCGACGAGCTGGACCGGCAGGGCGCCGGCGACCAGGGCCTGATGTTCGGCTACGCCTGCCGCGAGACCCCCGAACTGATGCCGCTGCCCATCACGCTCGCCCACCGGCTGGCCCGCCGCCTGGCGGAGGTCCGCAAGAACGGCACCATCCCCTACCTACGCCCCGACGGCAAGACCCAAGTCACGGTCGAGTACGACGGCGACCGCCCGATCCGCCTGGACACCGTGGTCGTCTCCACGCAGCACGCGGCCGGGATCGACCTGGCGGACATGCTCGCCCCCGACATCCGCGACCAGGTCGTCGAGCCGCTGCTGGCCGGCCTGGACCTCGCCACCGAGGGCTACCGGCTGCTGGTCAACCCGACCGGCCGCTTCGAGGTCGGCGGTCCGATGGGCGATGCCGGGCTGACCGGCCGCAAGATCATCGTGGACACCTACGGCGGCATGGCCCGCCACGGTGGCGGCGCCTTCTCCGGCAAGGACCCGTCCAAGGTCGACCGCTCGGCCGCCTACGCCATGCGCTGGGTGGCCAAGAACGTCGTGGCCGCCGGGCTGGCCGACCGTGCCGAGGTCCAGGTGGCCTACGCCATCGGCAAGGCCCGCCCGGTCGGCGTCTTCGTCGAGACGTTCGGCACCGAGAAGGTGCCGGTCGCGCGGATCCAGGACGCGGTGCTCCAGGTGTTCGACCTGCGCCCCGCCGCCATCATCCGCGACCTCGACCTGCTGCGCCCGATCTACTCCGAAACCGCCGCCTACGGCCACTTCGGCCGCGACGGCTTCTCCTGGGAGTCCACCGACCGCGCCGAAACCCTCCACACCACCGCCACCCGGGCACCCTGACGCCCCCACCCCGCCCGATGCAGCGCCCCGACCGACACAGCGCCCCGGCCCACTCGCCGGGGCGCTTGCCATTGAAGGACCGGCGCCACCACGCACTCCAACCAACCCGCCACAAACCCACCACCCCGCCCACTGCCCGGCCCCTGCCCGGCCCACTCCCCGACCCCTGCCCGGCCCGCGCCGGGGCGCCTGGCCTCGGCGGCTGCGTTGGTTACCCGGGCGCTGGCGCGTCGGTCGTCCGGGTCTCGGTGGTTATGTCGGGCGTCCGGGCGGCTGCGTCGGGCGGCTGGGCGTTGGCGGCCGCGTTTGGGCGTCCGGGCGTGGGCGGGTGCGTTGGGCGTCCGAGGGGCGGCGGGTGCGTCGCGGTCCGGGCGTCCGCGGGTTATGTCGGGCGTTCCGGGCGGCTGCGTTTGGGCGTCCGGGCGTCGGCGTGTGCATTGGGCGCCCGGTAGCGGGCTTGGAAACCGAGGGCAGACGCGCGCACCCACAGGCGCTGCAGTGCGCCATCGAGGGACGCCCCGCTGGGGGCCCATCCACCAGGCGCGTGACTGGCCGCTGAACCCGCGCGCCGCAGCACCGCCGGCGCGCAGCCATCGTGCACGAGCCCACGCCGAAAGACACCAACCCGCCGCCAACCAAGCCCGTGACGGCCGCCTCCGTGACGGCCGCGTGCGTGACGGCCGCGTGCGTGACGGCCGCGTGCGTGACGGCCGCGTGCGTGACGGCCGCGTGCGTGACGGCCGCCTGCGTAACGACCGAGCCCCGCCACCGCCGAGCCCGCCACGACTGAGCCTGCCACTGCCGACCCCGCCACTGCCAAGCCCGTCGCAACCGAGCCCCGTCGCAACCGAGCCCCGCTACGACCGAGCCCCGCTACGACCGAGCCCCGCCACGAGCGAGCCCCGCCACGAGCGAGCCCCGCCACCGCTGAGCACGCCATGGTCGGCGTGGCCGGGCGGCGGGGCGGGTGGGGGTCAGCTGTTCAGGAGGGTGTTGCGGGATTGGCGGAGGTCGGGGAATGATGACAGGTCGGGGACCGTCCAGCCCTCCAGGTCATACTCGGACAGGCATTCGTCGGCGAAGGCCTTGTATGCGTCCACCTGGCCGACCGCGAGCTGGGAGAGCAGCAGTTCCACCCGGACGTTCTCGTGGTTGCCCGAGTAGTTGCGCTCGTACAGCTCGTGCCGGCCGCCGAACTCCGTGCCCACCGCGTCCCAGAGCAGCTTCATCACCTTCACCCGGTCCACGGCATCGGCGCCGTTGGAGCCGCGCAGGTATTTGTCCAGGTACGGGCGGACGTCAGGGTTCTTGAAGTCGTCGGCGCTGGAGTTGACGTAGATCAGGCCGCTGGCCACGTCCTGCTGGATGATCTCCTTGACCCGCGGATAGGCGAGCTGCATGAACCACCGGT
The DNA here is from genome assembly GCF_900099965.1 of Nonomuraea jiangxiensis. GTDB lineage: Bacteria > Actinomycetota > Actinomycetes > Streptosporangiales > Streptosporangiaceae > Nonomuraea > Nonomuraea jiangxiensis. The sequence continues at coordinate 517,560 of NZ_FNDJ01000004.1, forward strand.
AGGCCATGCCGTAGGCGGGGTTGGGCAGCACGGCGCCGTTCTCCCACGGGACGGGATTGCGCGCGGCGGCGTCCGACAGCGCCCAGAACAGGTTGCGCCAGGCCAGCACCTCGCCCAGACGAGTCTGTACGCCGCGGAAGTCCGAGGTGCCGGTGATGTCCAGGGCCTTGGCCAGCAGGCCGGCGATGAACTCCAGCTTCACCGCCAGGCGGGTGGCGCCGTGGAAGGTGAACCGCTCGGGGAAACCGGACCGGGCGGTGAACAGCTGGACCTTGCCCAGGTCGCCGTAGATGAACACGTTCTCCCACGGGATGAGCACCCGGTCCAGGACAAGGATGGTGTCGTTCTCGTCCAGCCGGGAGGACAGCGGGTAGTCGAACGGGCTGCCCATCACCGCCGCCGTGGCGGCGTAGGACGTACGGCAGATCAGCTTCATGCCCTGGGCGTCCATCGGTACGGTCGCCACCAGCGCGAACCGCTTGTCCTTGATCGGCAGGCCGTAGTGGGCGATGAAGTTGTAGTGGGTGAGCACGGAGCCGGTGGCGACCACCTTGGCCCCGCTGACCACCAGGCCGGCGTCGGTCTCCTCGTCCACGTGCACGAACACGTCCGCCACCTCGTCCGGCGGCCGGTTGCGGTCGACCGGTGGGTGGACGATGGCGTGGTTCCAGAAGAGCACCTTCTCCTGCGACTCGCGGTACCAGCGCCGCGCGTTGTCGGAGAAGGGCGCGTAGAACTCGGCGTTGGCGCCCAGCGTGCCGAGGAAGGAGGCCTTGTAGTCGGGGCTGCGGCCCATCCAGCCGTAGGTCATCCTGGCCCAGGCCGCGATGGCCTGCTGCGCTCCGACCAGGTCCTCGGCGCTGCGCGGGGTGGTGAAGAACTTGTGCGTGTAGCCGTCACCGCCGGTGTCCGTCGGCCCGGTGAGCACTCCGCGCAGGTCGGGGTCGTGCAGCGCGTCGTACAGGCGCGCCGTCATGCGCACGGGGTTGCGGAAGGCGGGGTGCGTGGTGACGTCGTCAACCCGCTCGCCGTAGATGTAGATCTCTCGCGAGTCACGCAGGGACTCGACGTATTCCTCGCCGGTCAGCGGGCGGGATGTGTGCCGTGCCAAGGTCACGTCGGCTCCCCTTGTCGGCCTGTTCTCTGTGGTCGATGCTGGCACCCGATCGGCTCACGGGGCTACTCGCAAGTTGCGCTGCCCGCTGGGCAATCCAGAAGGTGCGCAGGTCGGGCGGCGGCTGCGACTGTCGGGATGACGACCCCACTCAGGGGTGCCTGTCGTCTGCATTCCTGTAGGAGGAACCGTGCCGAGCACCGACACCCCCACCCGGGAGCAGCTGGTTCGTCGCGCGTCCGAGTTGGCCCCCACCCTCCAGAAGCACGCGTTGTGGGCGGAAGAGAACCGGCGCCTGCATGACGAGACGATCGAGGCGCTGACCGACGCGGGCATGTTCAAGCTCCGCTCTCCCGTCCGCTACGGCGGGTACGAGGCCGACACGCGCACGCTGGCCGAGGTGGCCGCCGCGCTGGGCGCCGGCGACGGATCCACCGCCTGGGTGACCTCGGTCTACTGGATCGCCACGTGGGGGGCGGCCGCCTTCCCCGACGAGGTGCAGGACGAGGTGTTCGCCACCCCGGACGTGCGGGTCTGCGGCACCCTCAGCCCCAGCGCGATGGCCGCTCCCGTGGAGGGCGGCGTCGTGGTCAACGGCCGGTGGGCCTTCATCAGCGGCGCCGCGCACGCCCACTGGCAGATGATCGTGGCGGTGCTGGTCGGCGAGGGCAGCGAGCCGTACCCGATCATCGGGCTGGTCCCGATGTCCGACCTGCGGATCGTGGACGACTGGAACACCTCGGGGCTGAAGGGCACGGGCAGCGTGAGCACGGTCGCCGCCGACGTCTTCGTACCGGCCGCGCGCGTGCTGCCGCTGCCCGTCGTGCTGCAGGGTCAGCTCGCCTCCCGGCTCAACGCCGAACGGCCGATCTACCGCTCGTCGCTGCTGCCGGTGGCCTCCGCCTCCTCGATCGGCACCGTGCTCGGGCTCGCCAGAGGGGCCAGGGACGCGTTCTTCGAGCGGCTGCCGCACCGCAAGATCACCTACACCGACTACACGTCGCAGGCCGAGGCCCCGCTGACCCACCTTCAGGTGGCCGAGGCCACGATGAAGATCGACCAGGCGGAGTTCCACGCCCGCCGGCTCACCGAGCTGGTGGACCGCAAGGGCGAGGACGCCACGCCGTGGACGGTGGAGGAGCGCGTCAAGGCCCGCGCCGACATGGGGATGGTGGTCCGCCTGGGCAAGGAGGCCGTGGACATCCTGGCCGCGGCGAGCGGCGGCTCGTCGATCTACTCCGACCAGCCGATCCAGCGCATCGCGCGCGACGTGCAGGCGATCAACCTGCACGCCCTGATGCACCCCGACACCAACGCGGAGCTGTACGGGCGGATCCTGTGCGGCCAGGCACCCAACACGCTCTACCTGTGAAAGGACACGCCATGACCACGACCAGTCCCGCGCCCGCCGTCGCCGAAGAGGTCTGTCCCGACGACCGGGTAGCCGTCGCCGCGGTGCCCGGCAAGATCATCGTGGCCTGGGCCAAGCACGACGCGGCCGCCTTCGCCGAGACCTTCAGCGTGGACGGGACCATGATCCTGCCCGGGCGCTACCGCAAGGGCCGGGAGGACATCCAGGCGTTCATGCGGGCCGCCTTCGCGGGTCCGTACCGGAACACCAAGGTGACCGGCGAGGTCATCGACGTCAGGTTCTACGGGGCGGACACGGCGATCCTGACCACCGAGGGCGGCGTGCTCGCGCCCGGTGAGAGCGAGGTCGCCGAGGAGCGGGCCATCAGGGCCACCTGGGTGGTCGTCAGGGAGGACGGGCAGTGGCGCCTGGCCGCCTACCAGAACACCCCACGGGGCACTTAGCGCGCAGGCGCGTCGAGGTGAGCCATGGACATTGCTGTCATCGGGGTTTCAGCTGAAGCAGTTGAGATCTACCGGTATTTCCTACGGCACCCCGGCGACAGCGTCGGTTCGGCCCGGCAACGGCTCGCCGACGCGGACCCGGAGCGGGTCCAAGCCATCGTGGAGGAACTCGGGCGGCTGGGCCTGCTGGACATCAAGGACCGGCACCGGGTCGTGGCCACCGAGCCGAGGGTGGGCGTCGAGCGGCTCATCGAGAAGCGTCTCGACGAGCTCAACATGGAGATCCGCCGGGTGCTCGAAACCCGCGACGTGATCGCCACGCTGGAGGAGGACCTGCGCGGCGGCGAGTCCTCCAGCGGCGTGCTCGCCATCGAGCGGGTGGAGGGCCTGGACGAGGTACGGCGGCGCATCGACGACCTCGGCTTCTTCTGTTACGAGCAGACCCTGGCGCTGCACCCCGGCGGACCGCTCTCGCCGGGCGCCATCGAGACCGGCCGGGTGGTGGCCACCCGCAACCTCCGCCGCGGGCTCTCCGTACGGGAGGTCTACCACCCCACGGCACTCGGCAACCCGCTGATGGACTCCTACCTGCGCGACCTGGCGAGCCTGGGAGCCCAGATCAGGATCACCGAGGCCCAGATGGACCGTATGGTCATCTTCGACAGCGTGGCCGTGGTGGCGATCCATCCCAAGGAGAGCCACCGCGGCGCCCTGCTCGTCCGCGAGCCCGGCCTGGTCTCCCAGCTCATCACCTACTTCGACGGCGTCTGGCAGGACGCGGTCGACCTGCGTAACTTCACCGAGCCCAGCGCGGACGCTCCTCAGCTCTCCGAACTGGAACGGCGGGTGCTCTCGGTGATGGCCACGGCCGACAAGGACGAGGTCGCCGCCCGCGAGATCGACGTCTCGGTCCGGACCTACCGCCGCTACGTGGCCGACCTCATGGCCCGGCTCGGTGCCGTCAACCGTTTCCAGGCGGCGCTGCGGGCGAAGGAGGAGAACTGGATCTGAAGGAGAACCAGTGAGCATCTCTGAGCTCAGCACAGCCCCCGCTACGGCCGACGGCCCCAACGGCGGTGACGACGGCGCGACCCCCGACGGACGCGCCGCCCAAAGCGCCGGCGGGGCCGCCAACGGAGCCGCCAACGGGGCCGCCAACGGAGCCGCCAACGGGGGAAGCGGAGGTGGTGGCGGGAACGGGGCGCGTCCGGAGCGGTCCATGCGGTTGCTGCGCGAGCAGCGCGACGGACTCCGCGACCGGATCCTCGCCGGCCGCCGCGACGCCGTGGACCGCCAGCACGCCCTGGGCAAGCACACCGCGCGCGAGCGGCTGGCCATGCTGCTGGACGAGGGGTCCTTCACCGAGATCGACATGTACCGGCAGCACCAGGCGCACGGGCTGCGCATGGAGGAGCAGCGGCCCGCCACGGACGGCGTGATCACCGGGTCCGGCACCGTCCACGGCCGCCGGGTGTTCGTGTACGCCCAGGACTTCACCATCTTCGGCGGCTCGCTCGGCGAGGCGCACGCCACGAAGATCCACAAGGTGATGGACCTGGCCCTCGCCACGGGCTCGCCGTTCATCGGCCTGAACGACAGCGGAGGCGCCAGGATCCAGGAGGGGGTGATGTCCCTCAACGGCTACGGCGGGATCTTCCAGCGCAACGTGCAGGCCTCCGGCGTCATCCCGCAGATCTGCGTGGTGCTCGGCCCGTGCGCGGGCGGCGCCGCCTACTCGGCCGCGCTGGCCGACTTCACCTTCATGGTGCGCGACACCTCCTACATCTACCTGACCGGCCCCGACGTGGTGGCGGCGGTCAGCGGCAAGCGCCCCACCCACGCCGAGCTCGGCGGCGCCGAGGTGCACGGCCGTACGTCGGGCGTGGCCACGTTCGTGCACGACGACGAGCGCGGATGCCTGGAGCACGTGCGTTACCTCGTCTCGCTGCTGCCGGCCGGCAACCAGGAGCTCCCGCCGAGCGGCCCGCCCCGGGGCGCGGTGACGGACGTGCGGCCCCGGCTGGCGGAGATCGTGCCCGTGGAGCCGAACAAGCCGTACGACATGCGCGCGGTCATCGCCGAGGTGGTGGACGACGGCGCCTTCCTGGAGCTGCACCGGGACTGGGCCGCCAACGTGATCTGCGCGCTGGCCAGGATCGACGGCGAGGTGGTCGGCGTCGTCGGCAACCAGCCGCTCGTGCTGGCCGGGGTGCTCGACGCGGCGGCCTCGCAGAAGGCGGCCAGGTTCGTCAGGCTCTGCGACGCCTTCAACATCCCGCTGCTGACCCTGGTGGACGTGCCCGGCTTCCTGCCGGGGACCGAACAGGAGCAGGCCGGCATCATCCGGCACGGTGCCAAGCTGCTGTACGCCTACTGCGAGGCCAGCGTGCCGCGCGTCCAGGTGATCCTGCGTAAGGCCTACGGCGGGGCGTACATCGTGATGGACTCCCGCTCCATCGGCGCCGACGTGTCACTGGCGTGGCCGACGAACGAGATCGCCGTGATGGGCGCGGAAGGCGCGGTGAACGTGATCTTCCGCAAGGAGCTGGCGGCCGCCGAGGACCCGGCCGGGCTGCGCGCGGCGCTGATGGCCGAGTACGGCGAGCGACTCATGCACCCGCATTTCGCGGCCGAGCGCGGACTGGTCGACGACGTCATCGACCCGGCGCACACGCGCTCGGCCGTCGCCCGCGCGCTGGCGATGCTGCGTAACAAGCACCGCCAGCGCCCGCCGCGCAAACACGGCAACACCCCATTGTGACGCCCAGATATGTAGAGGCCGCGGCGACCGGCAAAGGCCACGGCGACGCATTGTTCAGGTCATGACGACGATTCGGGAATGTCGCGGTGCCGGGAGAAAACCGTGGTGTCCGTCGAGCTCACCGGCGGGAGGGCTCCCGCTCCCTCCCACCGGCGCGCACTTTCCCGTCCCTTTCTATTGAGGCTGCCCTTGCCATTTCCGCCTTGCTGATAATGCAATGGTGCCGCACTCCGGGCGGGCCTCGGAAGGGAAATCCGGCGCACGAAACTGCAGCCCCGTGTCCGGATGTTGCCCCGCGAAAGGGGTGGACGACAAAGGCGCGGCCGGGTCCGGCCGCGCCTTCGCCTTCGTCGGTCAGGCCCGTGCGGCCAGGTCGTCGAACTGCCCCGGAGTACGACCCGCCCCCGCCGGCCCCCGATACGCCTGGGCGATGTCCAGCCAGTGGTCGGCCACGGCGCCCACGGCGGTGACCCGCAGGTCGTCGCGGTGCCTGCGCCGGGTCACCAGCAGGCAGAAGTCCTCCGCGGGACCCGTGACGCGCTGCTCGGCATCGGCGGGCCCGTAGGCCCACAGCTCGCCGGACGGCGCGGTGATCTCGAAGCGGAACTCCTCCGCGGGCGGCGTCAGACCGCGCGCGAGGTACCCGAAGTCCCTGGTCAGGACCGCGAAGATGACGAGGTAGCGGAGCCGGTCGGTACGCTCCAGGCGCGTCCCGAGCGCGTCGGCGATGTCCTGCCCGTGCGCGAACTGCTCCATGATGCCGGCGCTCCCGAGTATGGTCGGCGGCAGCGGGTTGACCAGCCACGGCACGGTCCGGTCCGGCGGCACCGCGGCCAGCGCGCTCACCGCGCCCTCCCGCTCGGCCCGCCAGCGCCCGAGCAGCACTTCGGGTGAGTCGTCCCGATAGTCCGCCAGGGCGGCGTTCACGGCGCCGTCGAAGTCGTGCGCGGCGTCCCTGATCAGGTGCTGGAAGAGCTCGGCGTCGGAGGCCGCCAGCTTGGCCAGCTTGAAGATGAAGGCCAGGTGGGCGATCTGATCGGCGATGCTCCACCCGGTCGCGGGCGTGGGCAACTGCCACTGCGACGGCTCCAGGCCGGACACCAGCCGATCGAGCTGATCGCCGTCAGCCGCCAGGTCGCGCAGCACGTTCTCCAAGTCGCTCACGGTTACGTCCTCTCATGGGGTGTCGGATGGCTGTCGGAAAGCGAGCGCCGGACGGCGAGCCTGGCCGCGGCCAGGCTCGCCCAGGCGGTGAACTCGACGAGCGTCAGGTCGCTCGGCTCCTGGCGCCTGAACTCGGCCACGACCTCCTGGTCGACCTGGTAGGAGGCCATGGCGGTGAGCAGGGCCAGGCGGGCGGCCGGACGCTGGGCCGGCGGCAGGCCGGACACCGGCTCGGCCAGCCAGGCGCGGCTCGGGCCCGGCGGAGTGCCGTCCCATCCGTCGAGGCAGGACGTGACCAGCTCGCGGACGCCCTGCGGCACCGAGCGGCGCCCCGCGGCGTCGATGGCCGCGGCGGCACCGGCGAAGGCGCCGGCCAGGTGCGGCACGTCGCGGGCCCACGCCAGGTCGGCCGGCAGCGGCGCCGGGGCCAGCAGCGCGGCCGCCGCGCCGGGGGCCCGGGGCTTGGCCGCGGCCGGTCGCATGATCAGGCCGAACAGCCGCAGCATCAGCCCGCGGGCCGCCACGGGCAGCCGCGGCGGCAGCGGTGACGGACCGAGGAAGACGTTGACCATGCGGTTGAGGTAGTGGAACGTGGCGCTGACCGCGACCAGCTCCGGCGAGCGGGCCGGGCCGCCCGCCGGGGCCGGCCGGGTGCGCAGCAGGGCGTCCAGCGTGGCCTGGTGCACGTCCACGCAGTAGGGGCAGGAGTTGGCACGGGACACCTCGGCGGCGACCGCCTCCTTGGTCTCCCTGCTGTGCGTGCCCTCGGCGAGCAGCGACTCCCGCAGCATGGCCCAGGAGGCGGCCAGGGTCTGCGGGGCGGGGGAGTGCAGGATCACCGGCGGTGCCAGCATCCCGAACTCCCGCTCCACCTGCGCGTACACCTGCGCCACCAGGCCCTGCGCGGCGGCCGGGCGGACCGGGGTGACGTGCCGGACCTGCGCCAGCACGCCCGGCAGCGTCGCCTTGGTGAGCATCTCGCCCATCGCGGGGCCCTCCTATCCGCGCAGCAGTCCGGCCACCTGGCCGGCCACGCCCCGCCGCCCGCTGGTGGCCCCGTCGGGCGCGGGCGCTCCGTAGACGACCTCGACGCCTCGCTCGCGGGCCGCCGCCACGATGGCGGGGACGGCCCGCTCGGCGAGCGCGGCGATGGTCATCGCGGGGTTCACGGTCAGGGCCCCGGGTACGGCGGAGCCGTCGGTGACGAAGATTCCGGGGTGGCCGCGTACCTCGTGCCGGTCGTCCAGTGCCGAGGTGGCGGGATCGTCACCGATGCGGCAGGAGGACAGCGGGTGGACGGTGTAGGCGCCGATGACGTCGTTGGTCCAGGCCGTGACGGTGGCCAGCCCGTCGCGCTCCAGGATCTCCTTCACCTCGGCGTCCGCCATGGCCCAGGCCCGCAGGGTGGTCTCCGACGGGTTGTACCGCAGGCGGCCCACGCCCAGCATCTGCTGCGACAGCCGGTCGGCGTTGCCGGTGGCGGGCGGCGGCCCGAACACGCCCTCGTTGTCGTCCTCGATCATCTGGAAGATGATCAGCCAGGAGCGCCAGCGCGCCAGCATCTCCTTCTTCTTGACGCCGAACCAGGTGGGGCCGTCCCCCTCGGGCACCTGTGCGAGCACGGTGCCGAGGCCGGGCGGGAAGTAGAGCTGTTCGAGCGAGTAACGGGTGTATTCGGGCAGCGAGGGGTCCAGCCGGTCCCAGTTGGCCACGGTCGGCCCCTTGCCGATCTGGTTGGCCTCGTAGGCCAGGCCGCCGGGCCGCGACAGGCCGAGCACCTCGCGTACCTTGTCCTCGTCGAACACCGCGGTGTTGAGCCGCTCGCCGTTGCCGGAGAAGTAGCGGCCCACGGCGTGCGGCATCGGCCCCAGCTCCGCCTCGCTGCGCTGCAGGATGACGGGTGTGGCCCCGGCGCCGGCGGCCAGTACGATGATCTTCGCGTCGATGGTGCCGCCCGGGCTCCTGAGCCGGTAGTCCTCCTCGTCGATGAGGTCGTAGTGGACCCGGTAGCCGCCGTCGTCGGTCCTGGAGATGCGCTGCACCTCGTGCAGCGGCCGGATCTGCGTGCCGTGCGCGATGGCCGCGGGCAGGTAGTTGGTCAGCAGCGAGCGCTTGGCGTCGAAGCGGCAGCCGGACATCATCCAGTTGCAGTTGACGCACCTGTCGTTGTCCACCGCCACCGGCACCGGGTTGGCGGTGCGGCCCGCGTGGTCGCACGCCGCCGCCCAGAGCCCGCCGGCGTAGGTGACGTCGTTCCAGCCCTGCGTGGTGACCGGCATCGACTCGGCCACCCGGTCGTACCAGGGGTCGAGGGTGGAGCGGCTGACGGCGGCCGGCCACATGCGCCTGCCGATGCTGCCGTGCCGCTCGAAGACGAAGCCAGGGGCGCGCGGCATCGCGGCGAAGTAGACGACGCTGCCGCCGCCCACGCAGTTGCCGCCGAGCACGCTCATGCCGTCGCCCACGACGAAGTCGAAGGCGCGGGTGTAGGAGGAGCCGAGCTTGAAGTCGTGCTCGAAGTCCTCGCCCTCCAGCCACGGGCCGCGTTCGAGCACCACCACGCGGGCGCCGCCGGCCGACAGGTGGTAGGCCGCGATCGCGCCGCCGAAGCCGCTGCCGACGACGAGGACGTCGGTGCGTTCGCTAGTGGTCATGGCAGGCTCCCCGTGGGAATCGTGTCCGGATGCGGGTCGGCGAGCTTGCGGCCGTAGGAGAAGTCGGGGAACCTCCACAGGCCGTCGGCGCCGGGCTTGGCGATGCCCAGGGCGGTCAGTCCCGGGTGGCCCGCGGCGATCGCCTCGGCGGTGTTGAGATGGGCCGCGGAGTCGTAGGCCATGTAGCTGAACAGGGCCAGGCTGATCCACAGCTCCTTCTCGCGGTGACCGGGTGTGGTCAGCCGCCCCACCAGGGCCGTACGGTGCTCGAACGGCAGCGCGACGAACGGCGGGACGTCCTGGTCGAGCTCCAGGCCGAGCTCCTCGGCGTAGGCCAGGGCGTGCCCGTCCAGCGCCGCCGCGAAGTCGTCGAGCCCGTCGTGGACCCCCGTCGCCGACCACTGCAGCAGGTCGAGGGCGCCGGCCGCGACGGCGCCTGCGCCCGGCGCCGCGCCCGCGACGGCCCGGTCGTCCGGCGTCCGCTTCTCGCCCGGGAGTATGGTGTCGGCGAACGCCTCGATGGTCAGGATGCTATTCCGTGTCGGCAATGGCATGCGGGTACCTCCCCTTTCCTTGGGGCCTCTTGGGATTCGCCGTCCGCGTCATCGGGCGGTGGCGGGGCGGGTGGCTCCTCCTCAGGGCCGGCCTCCAGCGCCGAACGGAGCGCGGCCAGGGCCCGGACAGTCTGGCTGCGCACCGTCGAGCAGCTGCTGCCCATGACCCTGGCCGTCTCCTCCACGCTGCGGTCCTCCCAGTAGCGCAGCACGACGGCGGTCCGCTGTCGGGGTGCGAGGGCCGCCAGGGCGTCGAAGAGCCGGAGCCGGTCGTCGAGCGGGCGGTAGGGGTCGGGCAGCGGTGGAGGCTCTGGGGGCAGGTCGTACAGGACCTCACGCGACCAGCGGTGGGCCCGCCGGTCGCTGATGATCAGCCGGGTCATGATCGCGTACGTGTAGCGGGCCATCTTGTCCCGGCTCTGCAGGAGTTCCCATCGGCGGTAAATGGCGATGAGCGTTCGCTGGACGAGATCGTCGGCCTCGTACCAGTCGGAGGAAAGCCGGAAGGCCATGCGCCGTAGCGTCGGCCGGGCTTTCTTAACATAGCGCGTGAAATCGTCGTCCGACGCCGTCGCCATTAGGTTACGCTTCATCATGACAATCGCAGCATTGTAGGCATTTACGAGATTCTGCGGAATGTCTCCAGAATTGTCCTTTATATACCAGGGGGCAACCCCTATTCGACCCTGGAGACCCCACGCTCGCCGAGGTCAGACCCGACAAATTGCTTCCATCAATTCCCGATAAATCACGCCAGCATTACCATCGCGACGTGGGCGATTCCAAGAGAACCGACGGGAGCTTGCTGGCCATCAGCGATCTCCATGTCGCCTATCCGGAGAATCGGGCCCTCGTCGAGGAGCTGCGTCCGGACGGCGACGGCGACTGGTTGCTGGTCGCCGGCGACGTCGGGGAGCGGATCTCCGACATCGAGTGGGCGCTCGGCCTGCTCAGCGAGCGCTTCGAGACGGTGGTGTGGGCGCCGGGCAACCACGAGCTGTGGACCCCGCACCACGACCCCAGCCAGCTGCGCGGGGACGACCGTTACCGGCAGCTGGTGCAGCTGTGCAGGCGGCTCGGCGTGATCACACCGGAGGATCCCTATCCCGTCTGGCGGGGTGAGGGCGGCCCGGTCACGGTCGCGCCGCTGTTCGTCCTGTACGACTACACCTTCAGGCCCGCGCACCTCAGCAGGGCCGAGGCGCTCGCCATGGCACGGGAATCGGGGGTGATCTGCACGGATGAGTTCTTTCTGCACCCCCATCCGTACCCGAGCCGCGCTGACTGGTGCCAGGCGCGGCTCAGGGAGACCGAGCGCCTGCTCGACGCCCGCGACCACCGGTTGCCCACGGTGCTGGTCAACCACTTCCCGCTGGTCCGCGAGCCCACCGACGTGCTCCGCCACCCCCTGTTCGCCCAGTGGTGCGGCACGGAGGGCACCGCGGACTGGCATCTGCGCTACCGTGCCGCCGCGGTGGTCTACGGGCACCTGCACATCCCCAGAACGAGCTGGCACGACGGCGTGCGCTTCGAGGAGGTGTCGCTCGGCTATCCGCACGAGCGGCATCCGCGGCACCGCGAGCGCCCGCTGAGACGCATTCTCCCGTACGCGCGGACCGATGAGTCCGCCGACCACTCTGCGTGCCCGGGCCGCCCTCGCGGTCACGGCCCGACATAAAGAGCCCCACCGCTGCCCGTAGCTGTGCAGCATTTTCCCGACCTCACGGCGTGTCATAGAGAAGAGCCGAGCCCGCCACGGTTTTCCACCCCTGGGAAATGGCCGGGCAGACGCCCTAAATACGCGGGGGAGGGGCAATGGAGAGAGATATAGAGGAAGCCGTACTGAGAGCCGTTGAATTGATGTACGAAAACCTGGGAGACGAGCTCACCGTTGATGACCTCGCCAGACGGGCGATGTTCAGCAAGTTCCACTTCTCCAGGGTTTTCCAGCGGGCCACCGGGCTGTCGCCTGGCCGGTTCCTGTCGGCCGTCCGGCTGCAGGAGGCCAAGCGGCTGCTGGTGACCACGAACCTGACCGTCACAGAGATCAGCCACCGGGTGGGCTTCTCCAGCGTGGGCACGTTCAGCTCACGCTTCACCGGCAGCGTGGGGACCGCTCCCACCGTGTACCGCCAGTCCATGGGCGCGCCGCAGCCGAAGTTCCTCGGCAACGGCCACCACCACGGCGGTCTCAACGGGCAGTCCAACGGCCGGCCGGAGGGCGGCGCCCGGGTAGTCCGCGGTGCCATCCTGTCGCCGCTGCCCGACCGGCCCGTCTTCGCGGGCATGTTCCCGCACCGCATCATGGAGGGCCGCCCGGTCGCCTACACCGTGCTGCCCCAGCCGGGGCCGTTCCTGCTGTTCGACGTGCCCGAAGGCGAGTGGCACCTGATCGCGCAGTCGGTCGAGGCCGGCCGGGAGGACACGCTGAACCATCCTCCGGGCGGCGACCGGGCGCTGTGCGTCGGCCGCCACGGTCCCATCACCGTGCGGCAGGGCGCTCCCGTCGCGCGGGTGGACCTGCGGCTGCGGCCGATGCGCCCGATGGACCCCCCGGCCCTGCTGGCGATGCGCGACCTGCTGGCCAACCCCGGCCCCGCCGGCTGAGCCCGTTCCCCGGCCCCGCCGGCTGAGCCCGTTCCCCGGCCCCGCCGGCTGAGCCCGTTCCCCGGCCCCGCCGGTTGAGCCCGTTTCCCCGGCCCCGCCGGTTGAGCCCAGGGCCGGGGATCGCGCCCGCCGCCGCTCAGGCCCCCACTCGTACGGGCCTGGCGGCGTGCACGGTCATCGGCAGCCCGCCGCGCACCCGCAGTGACAGCATCGGCTCGGGCTCGGCCCGGTAGCCGGGCACGAGGGAGAGCCGCAGATCGCGCGCCACCATGGCGATCACGAACGTGGCCTCCATCATCCCCAGGTGATTGCCCACGCAGAACCGCGGCCCGGCGCCGAACGGGATGTAGGCGTAACGCGGCCGCCCGGCAGGCTGCCCGGGATCGAACCGGTCCGGGTCGAACCGCTCGGGATCCGTCCAGAACGCCTCGTGCCGGTGCAGCGTGTACGGGCTGATCAGCACGTCCGAGCCGGCCGGCACCCGGTATCCGCCCACCTCGTCGTCGGCCACGGCCTGCCGCGGCAGCATCCACACGGGCGGCCGCAGCCGCATGACCTCCTGCACCACCATCGCGGTGTACGTGAGTTCGCGCAGGTCGTCGTAGCCGGGCAGCCGGTCGCCGAGCACCTCGACGGCCTCGGCGTGCAGCCGCCGGCGCACCTCCGGATGCCGGTCGAGGTAGTAGAAGGTCCACGACAGCGTGCTGGCCGTCGTCTCGTGCCCGGCCAGCAGGATGGTGACCAGCTCGTCCCGCATGCGCTGCTTGGCGACCGCCGGGTCCGTCTCGGAAGCGGTCGAGACGATCAGCCGGGACACCACGTCGTCGCCGTCGGCGCCACGCGCCAGGCGGTCGGCGACCAGGTGCTCGACCACCCGCCGCAACTCCCTGTCGGCCCGCCAGAAGCGGCGCTGCTTGGGCAGCGGCGTCCACAGCGGCACCATGCCCAGCGTGACCATCTCGAACATGGCCAGGTCCTGCACGGCCTCGAAGGAGTGACCGATGGTCTCGAAGCCGGCCAGGTCGGCGTCGAGCAGGGTGTGCCCGAGCACGTTCAGGCTGAGCCCCGTCATCTCGCCGGCCACGTCCACCGGCAGCCCGTCCTCGTGCGCGCGCAGCCGCTCCACCAGGGCCGCCCCCGCCTCGGCGATCACCCGCGCCTGACCGGCGATCCGCTTGTTCTGGAACACCGGCTGGATCGTGCGGCGCTGCTTGCGCCACAGCTCGCCCTCGCTGGTCAGCAGCCCGTCGCCGATGGCCCGGCGGGCCTGGACCAGGCCGATCCCCTTGCGGTAGTTGGCGGCGTTGTCGGCCAGTACGTGCTTGGCGTGGTCGGGGTGGTTGAAGAAGTAGAGCGCCTTGGGGCCGATGCGCAGCCTGACGGCGTCGCCGTAACGGGTGGCGTACGTCATCATGCCCAGCCGGTCGGTGGCGAGCTTCTTGAACAGGCCGGGACCGGCCGTCAGCGGCGGGCCCGGCGGCACCCGGCGGGCCGCGCTCATGACGGCACCTCGTACCAGTCGGGGGTGACCGTGCGGAACCTGCCCTGGGCGACCAGCAGCGGGTCGAGGTCGGTGGGGCGGTCCACGGACAGCACCCGCCCCACGAAGATCGTGTGATCGCCCCCGTCGTAGGAGCGCCACGTCTCGCACTCGAACTCGGCCAGCGTGCCGCTGAGCAGCGGCACGCCGGTCAGGTCCCCGGGCCGCCAGTCGACCTGGTCGAACTGGGCGAGGCCCAGCGTACGCAGCCGGTTGGCGAAATGCCGGGCCGCCGTCTCCTGGTCGGCCGACAGCACCGACACCCCGAAGAAACTGCTCTCGCTGAGGTAGCGGTGCATGAGCGCGTTGCGATCGACGCAGACCAGCAGGAGCGGCGGGTCGAGCGACACGGAGGTGAAGGAGTTGGCGGTCATGGCGTGCGGGGTGGGCTCGCCGGTGGTGATCACCGTGACGCCCGTGGCGAAGGTGCCGAACGCCCGCCGCAGCCTCATGGCGTCCGTCAGCCCCAGGGACAACGGTGAATCGTGCACTTTCACGCTCGGCCTCCTGCCTGTCGATCCCTGACTACGCCGCGTACGGCTCCAGCGCCCGGGTGAGCGCCTCCGGCACCCTGGCGGGCACCGTCCTGGTGTTCGGCCCGCGCATGCACGCCACGCGCTGCCGCCCGCGGGCCACGAGCGTCTCCGGCCCCCCGGCCGGGTCCAGCCGCACGTAGTCGAAGCTGAACTCGACCTGCGTCTGGGCCAGCTCGACCAGGCGCATCCTGATGGACAGGTCGTCGAAGGCGGTGATCTCGGCGAAGAACTCGCAGTCGACCTTCAGCGTGAACAGCTTCAGGTCGTCCTGCAGGTCGGCCAGCACGTCGGGGGCGTGCAGCTTGAGGAACATCTCCCGGCAGCGCCCCTGCCAGCGCAGGTAGTTGACGTAGTAGACGTTGCCCACGATGTTGGTCTCCTCGAAACCGACCGTGTGCAGATACTCGAAGTACTTGGCCATGGCTAGGGCCGCCCTTCGGTCAGGATGGCGAACACGACAGGGTCGCTGACCTCGCGCAGGGTCGTCACCAGCGTGGCGACGCGCAGGTTGCCCGAGGCGAAGACCGCCCAGGCCGCCTGCCCCGGCTCCGCCACCTCCAGCGGCGCCCCGGCCGCCACGCCCGCCCGTTCCAGGCAGGCCAGGGCGGCGCGCACCCGGGCAGCCGCGGTGTCGGGCTGCTCGCCGCGCGCCGCGCCCACCCGCTCGGCGACCCCGGCGTACGCGGCGGGCACCGGCTCGCCGCCCACCGGCGCCACCTCGCAGGCCACGGTGCCCAGGGTGGAGGCGCTCAGGATGACCCCGGCCCCCTCGGCGACCGCGATCCTGGTGCCCTCGACCTCCGGCCGGCCGGCCGCGTCGTACGCGAGGTCGGCCGGGCGGCCGAGCGCGCGTCCCACGGTGACCTCGGTGCCGTCCTGCCGCGGGCCGACCGCCACGGCGACCCGGGCGCCGATCAGGTCCTCCAGCGAGCGCTCCAGGTACGAGCCGAGCAGCGGGGCCAGCCACGGCCCGCGGCCGTCCTGCTTGCGCACCGCCTGCAGGCGCAGCCCCTCCCAGCGTTCGACGACCTCGCCGGTGGCGGTCCTGGCCGCGATGTCGTAGACGTAGGCGTCGCCCTCGCGGCTGCGCTCGGTGGCGCAGTATCGCACCTGCGTGTCGGCCAGCGCGCCGCTCGCCGGGTAGAGGCGTTCGATGCCGGTGGGCAGCAGGGTGGCGTCCGGCACGCAGACCTGGTTGCCGTGCATCAGCGCGTCCCGCATGCCGGGGTCGCTGAGCAGCAGGTCGGAGGGCAGGAAGGCGGCGAACCAGTCCCTCGTGCCGGAGACGGTCACGTCGGCGTCCACGTGGCGGGCGGCGGCCCGGTGGTAGCGGCGCAGCCGCTGGAACCTGGCGCCCTGGAAGAGCACGTCGCCGTACATCTCGGCGGGCGGGTCCAGGTCCACCGGCGGCAGTCCCGCGGCCACCTGCTCGGGAGGCCCGTCGGGCGGCACGGCGCCGGCCAGGCTCACCCGGGCGCGGAAGTGGTCCACCTCGAAGCCGGAATCCGCGCAGCGGATCGCCACCTCGACCGTGTCCGGCTCGGTGACGGTCGCCGCGATGCGCAGCGTGGCGCTGGAGTCCGGCCGTACGATGATCGGCCGGACGAACTCCGCCTGCTCGAACACCGGTACGGTGCCGAGCCCCGTCACGGCGTGCGCCGCCTGCGCCATCGCCTCCAGCCCGAACACGGCGGGGAACAGCAGGTTCCCGTCCAGCAGGTGATCGGCCAGGTAGGGATCGGTGCCGCTGTTCAGCTCGACCTCGGTGACGAGCTCGACGCCGTGGTAGCGGATCAGCGGCTTGCCCACGAACCGCAGCAGCGGCAGCGTGGGCAGGTCGCGCCGTACGGTGTCGATGGCCCCCGTCCGGCCGCTGATCACCACGATCGGCGGCGTGTCAGGGTCGGTCACCAGCCGCCGCATGATCGCCACGCCCTGCTCGGGTGAGACGGGCGTGATGCCCTCGCGGGACAGGTGGTCGACCACCGACAGGCGCTCGCCCATGCCGACGTCCGACCAGACCGACCACTCCATGCAGATGCTGCGGCAGTCCGGATGCCGCCGCGCCACCTCGCCGGTCAGGTCGGCCAGCCACTCGTTGGCGGTGGCGTAGTGCGCCTCGCCGTGCAGCCCCGCCCTGCCGATGATGCTGCCGAACGTCACCAGCAACCGCAGCCGGCCGGGGTCCACCACCGACAGCACGTTGCGCAGGCCGTTGACCTTGGGCGCGAAGGTGTCGGCGAACGCCGCCAGGTCGAGCCCGGCCAGCATGCCCGGCTCGTTGCGGCCCGCGCCGTGCAGCACGGCGGTGACCGGCCCGAGGGCCGCCTCCACCTCGCCGACGGCCCGCCGTACCTGCTCCGGGTCGGAGACGTCGGCGCGGGCGTAGTGCACGCCCACCCCGGCCTCGGCCATCTTGCGCAGGTTGGCGGCCAGCTCCTCGTCGTCGTCGGGGCTCGAACGGCCGAGCACCCCGAGCTTGGCGCCGCTGTCCACCGCCACCGCCAGCGCGCACTCGGCGGTGATGCCCTTGCCGCCGCCGGTGACCAGCAGCACGTCGGCGGCGCCGAGCGGCTGCTCCACCCGGGACTGCGCGGGCGGCAGCGCCCGCAGGGTCGGCAGCCTGCGCACGCCCTGCTCGTCGTAGTACGCCTCGGTGAAGCCGGTGGTGGCGGCTACCTCGGCCACCACCCAGGCGACCGCCTCCGGCAGGGGCGGTACGTGCACGACGGTAACGCGGAGGTGCGGGGCCTCCAACCGCAGCGTCTTGGCCAGGCCGGCCGCGCCCCGGCCGTCCTGGACCAGGACGAACCTGCCGCCCCTGGCCCCCGCCAGCGCCGCCTTGGCGCCCTGGAGCGCCTGCTCCAGGTGCTCCTCGGCGGCGTCGCTCGGTAGGCACACCAGCACACCGGAACCGACCTTCTCCTGTTCGAGTGCCCTGCGCAGTCGCTCGGCGAGCGGGTGCTCCGCGGGCGCGTACAGCTGCCACGACCCGCTCTCCTGCGTCGTGCCCGTCGCCGCCAGCGGCACCTCGTCGAGGTCGACGGCGAACGGCCTGGCCCAGGCCGCCGTGCCCGCGATCGTCCCGGCGCTCTGCGGCTGCGGCTTGCCCGCCAGCTCCTCCAGCGCCCGGCCCAGCTCGCTCAGGCTGGCGGTGGCCAGGTTCGTCGGCGCCATGGCCGCCGACACGCCCAGCCGCTGCGCGGCCTGGTCGATGATGTGCATCACCGTGACCGAGCTGAGGTGCAGCTCGTCCAGCGGCCTGCTGTCGGGCGAGACCATCTCCAGCGGCAGCTCGGCGCGCTCGGCGGCCAGGCGGCGCAGCAGGTCCACCCCGTTCTCCGCCGCCTCCGCCGTCCCGTTCTCCGCCGCCTGTCCGTCGGCGGGCCGGTCCGCGGACCGGGCCGGCTCGGCGCGCCGGACGGCCGCGCCCACGCCGACCTGCGGCGCCTGCTCGGCCGGGCTGGCGAAGAAGCTGAACCGGGCGCCGATCTCCAGCGGCTTGGTGAGCCTGCCGTGGAACAACTCCTCCGGTACGACCGGGACCCCGGCCACGTAGGCCGCGCCCACCACCTTGAGCAGCCCGGCCAGCGACTCGTCGTCGGTGTCCAGCGCGACGGCGGGCACGCCGGAGATCACCCCGGCCAGCCCGGTGAGCACCCGGCCAGGACCGACCTCGATGAACAGGTCGACCTCCTTGGCCGCGGTCTCGACCGCCTCGGCGAAGCGCACCGGCGCGGTGATCTGCTCGCGCAGCAGCGCCGGGACGTCGGTGTCGCGGCGCAGCTTCGTCCCGGTGACCGTGGAGACGACCTGCCCCGCGACGGCGTCGAAGTCCTCCTCGGCCAGATACCCGGCCAGCACCTCCGCGGCGGGCGCGACCAGCGGCGAGTGGAACGCGTGCGACACCGCCAGCCTGGTCCAGACGACCCCGGCCTCCGTCGCGGCGCGCCCGAGGGCCTCCACCGCCTCGACCGGCCCGGCGACCACCGTCTGCTCGGGCCCGTTGTAGCCGGCGATCACCACGGGCCCGCCCGCGACCAGCTCCGCGACGACCTCCGGGGCCGCGCGCAGGCTGGCCATCGTGCCCGTGGCGCTGTGCTCCGTCATCGCCCGGCCGCGTGCGCCGGCCAGCCGCAGCAGCGCCTCCTCGTCCATCGCGCCCGCCCAGTGCAGCGCGGACAGCTCGCCCAGGCTGTGCCCGACCGCGACGTCGGCGCTCACGCCGAGCAGGTCGAGGGCCCGCAGGCCCGCCATCGAGCCGGTGACGATGCGCGGTTGCGCGGTCTCCGTGGCCACCATGTCGCCGTCGGCGGGCAGCGCCGCCCGCCGGTAGATCTCCTCGACCTCGGCGAAGCGGCGGCGCAGCGCGCCCCCGCTGGTGCCCCGGCCCGAGCCCTGCCCGGGGAAGAGGTAGCCGACGCGGCAGGCGCGCTCGGCCCGGCCGAGGAAGGCGCGCCCGTCGGCGCTCGCCAGCTCGGTCTGCCCGCTCTCCAGCGCCTCCAGCAGCCGGCGCAGCCGCCGCTCGGCCTCCTCGGGCGAGGAGGCGACGACGGCGGCGCGGCACGACAGGTCGCGCAGGCCCCGTTGGAGCGTGGCGGCCAGGTCGGAGAGCTGGGCGTAGGAGATCCGTGCCACGAACGCGGCCACTTCGGCCAGCCGCTCGGCCAGCTCGCCCGGCGTGGCGGCGTCCACCAGCAGCAGCTCGGCGTCCTGCAGCGAGGAGGCCAGCGCCCGGGTGCGGGTGGGCAGGGCGGGGCGGCGGCGCGGCGGCGCCCCCTCGACCACTACATGGGTGTTGATGCCGCCGAAGCCCATGGCGGTGACGCCGGCGCGGGTCGGGACGCCCGACGGCCACGGCTCGGCCTTGCGGGTCACCCGCAGGGCGGCCGAGCCGCCGGTGAGGATCTCGTGCGGCTCGTGGCAGCCGAGGGTGGGCGGCAGCACCTGCTCGTGCACCGCCATCGTGGCCTTGATCAGGCCGGCGACGCCCGCCGCCGCCTTGGTGTGCCCGATCATGGCCTTGATCGACCCGACCGCCGCCGGGCCCGCGGCTCCCGCCTCCGTCCTGGCCTCGGAGAGCGCGGTCAGCTCCGTGGCGTCGCCGACCGCGGTGCCGGTGCCGTGGCCCTCGAACAGGCCCACGGTCTCGATGCCGAACCCGGCCCGCTCGTAGGCCCGGCGCAGCGCCAGCTTGTAGCCGCTGACCTCGGGCCTGGTCATGGAGCCCTTGCCGTCGGAGGAGATGCCCCAGCCCGGGATCGTCGCGTAGACGCGGTGACCGGCGGCCACCGCGTCCTCCTCGCGCATCAGCACGACCATGCCGCAGCCCTCGCCCGGCCAGAAGCCGTTGGAGTGCCGGTCGTACAGCCGGAACTCGCTCTTGGCCAGCGCGCCGGTCTTGGCGAAGCCGATGATCTCGAAGGGGTCGATGGACAGGTCCACGCCCCCGGCGATGGCCACGTCCAGGTCGCCGTCGGCCAGCGCCTTGGCCGAGGTGGTCACCGACAACAGCGAGGACGAGCACGCCCCGTCCACCGTGAAGCCGCCGCCGTTGAGGTCGAAGTAGTTGCAGATTCGCCCGGCGATGGTGTTGGACAGCCCGCCGGCCAGCGTGTCCTCGTTGACGTCCGGGAACGGGCTCTTGTAGACGGCCTCGTAGCCTTCGAGGAACTCGGCCAGGCGCTCGTCCTCCCAGCCCTGCTCCTTCAGCGCGGCCGCCAGCGTCCGCCGTACGTACGGCCAGCGCAGGCGCATGGTGTTGGCCCTGGTGAACTCCCCGGTCAGGGTGTTGCCGACGACGACCCCTGTGCGCTCCCGCGGCAGCCCTTCCGCCTTGGGGAATCCGGCGTCGACCAGCGCCTGGGCCGCCACGTCGAGCGCGAGCCAGTGGGTCAGGTCCGTCGAGCGGTAGGTGCTGCCGGCGATGCGGTAGGCGACTCTGTCGAACTCGTACCCCTCGATGACCGCCGCCGAGCGGGCGTAGAAGCGGTCGGGGGTGGCGGGGTCGGCGTCCCAGTAGTCCTCCAGCCGCATGCGCTCGTCCGGCAGGCGGCGGAAGGCCCGGCGACCCGCGACCGCGTTCTCCCACAGCTCACGGGGTGAGGCGGCATCGGGGTAGCGGCACGCCATGCCGACGATCGCGATCCTGCTCATGCGGAAGCGGCCTCTTTCTTGACGGGGTCGAGCGCCTTCGCCGCCGCGATCGCGACCTGCTCGGCGTCCCGCGCGCGGGCGCGGTCGACGATCTCCAGCGACCAGAGGAAACCGCCTCTGATGAGGCAGACCAGGGCCGTCGCGAAGAAGATCGCGTACGGGATGTTCATGGCCAGCAGCAGGCCGTACATGGCGGCCACGCCGCCGCCGAAGGCGATCTGCGACAGCGGCTTGGACGGGCTCGTACCGGGGTCGGTGATCATGTAGTTGGTGAAGAGCACGAACGCGACGCCGGTCATCATGGCCAGCCCGCCCAGAATCGAGATGTCGTCGATGATCAGGCCGCGGATGACCGCCTGGAGGGCGAAGCCGACCACCCAGGAGACGACCACCCACATCCGGTTGGTGAGCTTGCCGTTCAGCATGGTCCCGCCGAGGATGATCACGCCCGGGATGATCCAGTCGATCGGGTTGGTCACGTGCTCGGTGAAGTGGTACGGCGGGGCGATGCTGCCCCAGGGGAAGAGCAGCAGGATGACCGCGATGCCGAAGTTCGACGGGTTCATGAAGTGGCGCAGGCGGCCGCGTACCGGGGCCCGTAGCACCCACTTCGTGCCGACCGCGACGATGATCCCGAACATCATGACGCCGACCTGGTCGTTGACGTAGGTCAGCATGTTCAGCGCGATGCTGGTGATGTGGGCGGGGTAGAGGAACTCCACCAGGCCGCGGAAGCCGTTGCCGCGGAAGCGCGGGGCGCGGCCCTCCACCCTGGCCCCGATGATCTCCAGCACGATCTCCGTCGTGTAGCCGGTGGCCAGTGCGATGAACGGCCAGGTGTAGGGCTGCTCGAAGCCGAGCACCGTGTACCCGAGGATGTTGAAGACCGTGATCGAGATGGCGAAGTTACGCAGGGCCGTGATGACCTTGATGTCGTGACGGGGCGGGGTTTTCGTTTTCTCGGCCATCGTCAGATCTCCTTGGCTTGTGCGCCGAGCTTGAGCGAGTGCCAGCCGGGAGTGAGCTGGAGGTCCTGCCGGCGGATCTGTCCGGTTCTGTCACGCCACTGCAGGTGCACCTGGAGCGGCCCGGTGACGTCGCGGCCCAGGCCGATGTGCAGGTCGTTGCTGCGCCTGCCGGAGTGGCCGCTGCCGCCGTCCACCCGGCCGATGAGCCGGCGCCCGTCGGGCGTGGTCACCGTCACCTGCGCGCCGATCACCGGGGAGCCGGCGGCCGGGAACGCCCCGCCGTCACCGGCGGTGTCGTGGGTCAGCCGCAGCCCGAGGAACGCGCCGGCCCGCGGGCTCTTGTTCTGGTAGAACACCGGGGCGTCGAACTGCCGCGCGACCGCCAGGTCCAGCAGGCCGTCGCCGTTGGCGTCACCGGTCGCGATGCCCCGGGTGGGCACCGGCACCGCCAGGCCGAGCTGCGGGGACACGTCGGTGTAGGCGCTCTCGCCGTCCTTGACGAAGAAGGCGAGCGTCTGGGTGCCGGCGAGGTCCATGCCCTCCTTGACGATGGGCCAGGAGCGCGGGTTGCGCAGCACGCCGTCGTTCGCCGTGGCCAGCTCCTGGAGCTGCGACCACCGGTTGACCTCGCCCTTGATGAAGCCGGTCGCCTGCGCGATGGCCAGGTCGCCGCTGTTGTTGAAGTCGTCGATCTTCACGTCCCAGCCCCAGCCGCTCCAGGCGGTACGGGCCGCGCCGCTCACGTCCTGCCAGGGCGCCTCGCCCTTGAGCAGCTTCGCGCGCAGGTCGGCCTGGTCTTTGGCGGTGGACAGGAAGTGGTGGTTGCTCTCCTCGATGCCGAACGAGGTGGTGATGTTGCTGACGAACATGTCGAGGATGCCGTCGCGGTTGAGGTCGCCGAAGTCGGAGCCCATGCCCTTGAACGAGTCGTGGCCGAGCGTCTTGGACTTGGGCACCCAGGCCGAGGTGGGCGCCTCGACCAGCGCGAACTTGAACTTGCCCGGCGTCGACCTGTTGTGCAGGAGCCGGTCCCGGCCGAAGTCGTTGTTCAGGAACAGCTCGGGCAGCTGGTCCCCGTCGAGGTCGGCCGAGGACGCGCCGAGCTCCCAGCCCTTGGAGATGTTCCTGGGCAGCGCGTCGTCGACCCGCTGGAAGCTCGCCGCCGGCCGCGTGCCGCCGCTCGCGCCCGTCCAGCGGAACAGGTGGTCCTCGCCGCCGTTCACGGCGGACGACAGGGAGTCGTTCATCTCGACCCCGCCGTTGACCGTCTCGTCGAGCACGGGGCTGTCGGGGAAGTAGTTGCCGATGAAGATGTCCAGATGGCCGTCGCCGTCGAAGTCGGCCGTGGTGGCGACGTTGGTGTTCCACTGCGGGCCGGTGTAGGTGCTCCCGCTCGGGCCGGGTACCAGCTCGACGGGCCGGTAGGCGGCGGCGCTCAGGCCGGTGGCGTCGGCCCGCGTCAGATACAGCACGGGCGTGCGGCCCCAGTAGTAGACGAGCAGGTCGTTCCTGCCGTCCTCGTTGTAGTCACCGGGCAGGCAGCCCATGGGGGCGATGGCCGCGTTCATCGGCAGGCCGCCGGTGGGCAGGGCGAACGGACGGTACCTGCCCGACCGCTCGTCCGGGGTGGGCGTCACCACCACCTCGTCGGTCCGCGTGTCGGTGATGCACAGGTCGTTGGGCAGGCCGTCCATGTCGAGGTCGTTCATGGCGATGCCGGCCCCGACGGAGGAGATCCACGCGTCGATGTGCTCGTAGGCCTGGTTCACCTTGCGCACCGTCTGCTGCTTGGCGCCGCCGGGCATCGCGATGCTCACCGGGGTGAACGCGTACGCGCGCGCCAGTTCAGCCTTCTTGTCGTCCGAGGCGAAGCCCGGCTTCCCCACCGCGAAGGCGGTGGTCATGAGCACCAGGGCGACGATGCCCGGTGTCTGCCGGCGCAGCCAACCAGCTGTCCTGGCCACGGCTAGTACCTCCCAAGTGTTACGAACTGTTCGGCGATGGTCTGCCGCCACACCTCGTAGGCGGGCAGGTCGCCCCGAGGGGTTCCCACGGGGCGGGCTTGGTGGCTGATCCGCGCCGCCTCCTGCGGCGAGATCCCGCACAGGACGCCGGTGGCGACCTCGTTGTGCGGTACGAGGAGATCGGCCCTGATCCTGGCCTCCGCGGCGAAGACGCTGCCCTGGGCCAGGTGGATACGGTGGTCGCCGGCCAGCTCCCGCAGCCGGCGCAGTTCGGCGGCCGAGCTGCCGCCCGCGTAGGTGGCGGCCAGCCCGACGCCCGCGTACAGGTCGGGCCGCCGGGCGGTGTCGTAGCCGTCGACCAGCGAGGCGACCTGGTCGACGTCCGTCCCGCCGACGAACCACAGCGCCCGGCCGATGCCCTGGTCGATGGCCCGGTTGGCGTAGGAGCCGAAGGGGCCGCCCGGCCAGCGGAAGTCCGGGTCCACGTAGTGCCCGCGGACGTAGGTGTCGGTGCGGAAGAAGGCCTGGTGGAAGCCGTACCCGTCGAGGATGAGCCAGAGGAGCAGCGGGTCGAACTCCGAGCTCTTCGGCCACAGGAAGCGGGGCAGCTTGGCCATGGCCCAGCCGACCCCGACGTAGACCATGTAGTTGTGGAACTGGCCGCGGCCGGTGAGGAAGCGGGACACGTTGCCGCTGCTCCAGATCGGCACCGCGTCGAGGATGGCGAAGCCCATGCCCGCGCCCTCGTACGCGAAGCCCTTGAAGCGCCGCGGCACCTGTTCGAGCCGCTCCTCGGCGTCGGCGGGCGAGCGGGCCTCGACCGCGTAGGCGTAGCCCGCGAGGAAGGAGTGGCCGACCGTCTCCAGCAGTTCGCGGGACTCCGGGTTCTTCTCGTGGAAGCCCCCGACGGTGTCGCGCATCAAGGAGGGGCCGGGTGTGATGAGACGGCGACGCAGCGCCCTGAGCGAGCTGGTCATTTCTTGGGTCACCCCTTGTCAGCGTGGGCCACGGTCGAGAGCGCGTTCGGGAAGTGCGCGCGGACGTTCTGCCGCCACAGCTCGTAGGCGGGGACGGGACCGCTCGTGCCGGGCGGCACGGCGCCCGCGTCGGCGAGCGCGGCGGCCTCGGCCACGGACAGGCCGGTGAGCGCGGTGGTGGCGACCTCGGTGTGCGCGGGCACGTGGCCGGCGAACGAACGCGCCTTCGCCGCGAACACCGCGCCCTGGGCCAGCTCGGCCGCGTGCGCCCCGGCCGCCCGCCGCAGCTCTGCCAGCCGCTCGCCGTCGCTGCCGCCCGCGAACGCGGCGGCCAGCCCGACCCCGCTCCAGAGGTCGGCCTGCCGGTGCCCGGCGAAGCGCAGCACCGCCGCGGCGACCTCCGGCGCCTCGGCGCCGTGGATGAACCACAGGGCCCGGCCGACGCCCTGGTCGAAGGCCCGGGGGAAGTAGTCCGGCCGTCCCTCCCACGGGTAGGGCACGGGCTCGCGCTGCTCGTCCACCCAGCGCCTGGTGTGGAAGTAGGCCAGGTCGAACCCGTAGCCGTCCACGGCCAGCCAGCTCATGGTGGGGTAGTAGGCCGAGCCGCTCAGGTCGGGGACGACCTTCTTCCACAGCGGCCTGGGCAGCCTCGACATGGCGAAGCCGATGCCGATGTAGGTCAGGAAGATGTGCGGCGCCGCGGGACCGAGCATCAGCTCCCTGGTACGCCTGCCGCGCCCGCCGCCCATCGCGTCGAGCACCACGCACGCCATGGTCGCGCCCTCGTAGGCGAAGCCGCGCAGCTCCGTCTCCACCATGCTCAGCCGGCGTTCGAGCTCCCAGGAGTCACGGGTGTCGATGGCCCACTCGAAGCCGCAGATCACCGACTGGGGGATGGCCTCCAGCCGGGTGACGGCGGGTGATGGGGGAGCGGGGAAGCCGCGGACCGCGAACGTCACCTCGGCGAGCGATGGAGCCAGCAAGAGCCTGCGTAATGAGCCCAGAAGGGTCGACATGAAATCTCCTCAGGGTCTGGTCAGCCCCATTTATGGTGATATGTGGAGAAATAGGGTTGCATCTTGTTAAATGCGGTGTTTAGGGGTTGTTGTCCCTATGGGTGCCGGTGACGGGGGTCAGGACCAGGGGGCCCTCGGATACCACGGGATGATCTCCCGGGCGGCGAGCATCCTGATGTCCCAGTACAGGAAGGTGAACACGCCCGCGACGATGAGGGCCGCGCCCGCCAGGGCCGCCGCCCTGGCCGGCCTGGCGGCGAGCCAGCGGTGCAGGCGCTCCCCTGCGAAGACGGTCACGGCGAGGAAGAGCAGCGCCATGATGACGATGTTGCCGACGGACTGCAGTACGAAGGCGGCGGCGCCGTACCAGGGGTTGCCGCTGGCGGCCGCGTCCCTGAAGAGCTGGCGGAACAGGCCGAACGGCCGTCCGATGAGGAAGGCGCCGATGAGCGCGCCCATGACCACCATCGGCGCGCCGGGAAAGCGCGGGGTCAGGCGGGCGAGCGGATCGGGCACCAGGTGGAGCGCGGCCAGGCCGAGGTAGCACAGCGTCAGCCCGATCACGCCGAACACCACCATCGACTGGATGCCGCGCGGCGACAGCGTGCCCGCGACGTTCTGCGCGGTGGAGAACTGCGGCATGCGGGTGCCGTAGAGCCCGACGACGGCCCCGTAGACCGCAGAAACCGTGATCATTCCGGCCGACAGCCAGCCCAGCGGCCTGAGCGCCCGCACCAGACGTCCCCACCGGCCGCCCGCGCTGCCCAGCAGCGGCGCGATCGCCCCGAAGGCGGCGATGTTGCAGGCGGTGAACGTCCCCGCGACCCCGGTGGCGAAGGCGAAGGCGCTGCCGGCCAGCACCCCGGCGATCGGCGTCGCCTTGGCGTCGTGCCCGAGCAGCGTGTTGGCGACGTTGTCGCCGATGCCCGAATCGACGAACTCGGCCGACCAGACCACCGTCAGCAGGAACCCGATCAGCGCGCTGACCACGACGATCAGGGCTCGCCGCCGCGGAATCCGCTGGGCGACGGCGAGTGACGCCGGCGTGGTCAGCTTCGCGGTGGTCTTCATGCGCGTCTCCTCGGGTCGCCTGACCACAGAATGGGAGGCGCGATTTCCGCCAGGCATTTCCCAGATTGCGGTGTGGATCGCTCGGCACGCACCGAGAAGCAATGCGGTGACGAGCGCGGGATCGTCGTCTTGTCCAGCGAATCCGGCAGGCGGTCATACGGGAGGGCGCGTGCGCAAGGTCCTCATCGCGAACAGGGGCGAGATCGCCGTACGGGTCGTGCGGGCGTGCCGCGACGCGGGCCTCGCCAGCGTCGCGGTCTACGCCGGGCCCGACCTGGACGCCCCGCACGTCCGGCTGGCGGACGAGGCGTACCGGCTGGACGGTGACGACGCCGTCAAGGCCTACCTGGACGCCGGGCAGGTGCTGGAGGTCGCCCGCAGGTCCGGCGCGGACGCCATCCACCCCGGCTACGGCTTCCTGGCCGAGAACTCCTTCTTCGCCGAGCTCGTCGCCGAAGCCGGGCTGACCTGGATCGGCCCGCCGCCCGGCGCCATCGTCGCGCTCGGCGACAAGGTGCGAGCCCGGTACACGGCCAGGGACGTCGGCGCCCCGCTCGTCCCCGGTACGGCGGGGCCGGTACGCGACGCCGACGAGGTGGTCGCCTTCGCCCGCGCGCAGGGGCTGCCGATCGCCATCAAGGCGGCCTACGGCGGCGGCGGGCGCGGGCTGCGCGTGGCGCGCACCCTGGCGGAGATCCCCGAGCTCTACGAACTGGCCGTACGCGAGTCCCGGGCGGCCTTCGGCCGGGGCGAGTGCTTCGTCGAGAGCTACCTCGACCGGCCGCGCCACGTGGAGACGCAGTGCCTGGCCGATCGCTATGGCCACGTCGCGGTGATCTCCACCCGCGACTGCTCGTTGCAGCGCCGCCACCAAAAGCTCGTCGAGGAGGCGCCCGCCCCTTTCCTCACCGACGAGCAGCTCCGCCTGCTCCACGACTCCTCCAAGGCGATACTCCGCGAGGTGGGCTACGTCGGCGCGGGCACGTGCGAGTTCCTGGTCAGCTCGACGGGTCTGATCTCGTTCCTGGAGGTCAACACCCGGCTCCAGGTCGAGCACCCCGTGACCGAGGAGGTCACCGGGATCGATCTGGTCTGCGAGCAACTCCGCATCGCCGACGGCGAGCCGCTCGGCTACGACGACCCCAGGCCGCGCGGCCACTCCATCGAGTTCCGGCTGAACGCGGAGGACCCGGGCCGGGGCTTCCTGCCCACCCCCGGCCCCATCACCTCCTGGCGGATGCCGGAGGGGCCGGGCATCAGGGTGGACGCCGGTTACACGGCCGGGATGACGGTGCCGCAGGAGCTGGACTCGCTGCTCGCCAAGCTGATCGTGACGGGGCGCGACCGGGCGCACGCCCTGGCCAGGGCGCGGCGGGCGCTGGCCGAACTGGAGATCGGCGGGCTGCCCACCGTGCTGCCCTTCCACCGCGCCGTCGTCGCGGACCCGGCCTTCACCTCGGCGCCCTTCGGCGTGCACACGCGCTGGATCGAGGACGAGTTCGACAACCGGCTACCGCCCGCGGACGCCGAGCCCGCGGGGCGCGCGGACCGGCGGGAGCGCGTCACCGTCGAGGTGGCGGGCAAACGGCTGGAGATCACGCTGCCGGCCGTGCTCGCCTCCGAGCCCGCGTGGGAGGTGCCCGCCCTGCCCGGCCGCGGCACGGCCGTCGCCACCGCGACCGGGGAGGACGTGCTGGTCAGCCCCATGCAGGGCACGATCGTCAAGGTGGTGGCGGAGAACGGCGCCACGGTCGCCGCCGGTGACACGATCGTCATCCTGGAGGCCATGAAGATGGAGCAGCCGCTCACCGCGCACCGGGCGGGCACGGTCAGCGGCCTGACGGTCGCCGTGGGGGACACGGTCCCCTCGGGATCCATGGTGTGCGAGATAGGAGCCTGACCCCCGCCCGCCCCCGTCGCGCGGGGGACCGGGCGGCTCCCCAAGGACGCAGAACGCGAGTGGCGCTCAAAAACGCTGGACGGGCGCTGCGCTCAAAAACGCTGGACGGGCGCTCAAAGGGCGCTGGGCGCGGGCCGGGGCGAAACGGCGCCCGCCCGGACGACCCACGGCGCGAGCCGCCGCCCGCCCTGCCGCCCGGAGCCGGACCGGTGGCCGGGGTGTGCCTGGCCTGATGCGGGCGGTTCGGGCCGGACGAGTCGCGCTCTGGACTGGAGCCGTGCCGCGACCACGGCCGTGAGTGCCGCGAGTTCCTCCGCCGTGGGAGCCCCGCGTTCGACGATCAGCAGTGCCATCCGCCCACCACCTCCACATGAGGATGCCGCCGGGGACCCGGACACGTGCCATGAGCATCGCATCCTCGGCCGGCGGCGGCACCTTCTCAAATGTCGAGCAGCTCAGGCGTCGCGCAGCGACTCGGCCGCGCCCTGCCCGTCGAACCTCAGACGCGGCAGCAGATCGGCCCGCCCGTGGATCTCCAGCTTCCGGTACGTCCTGGTCAGATGCTGTTCGACCGTGCTGATCGAGATGTAGAGCCGGTTGGCGATCTCCCGGTTGGTGTAGCCGATGGCCGCCAGTACGGCCACCCGGCGCTCGGCCTCGCTGAGCGCGGCCGTCACCTCGTTCGCCAGCGGGAGCGCGATCGCGTCCACGTCCTCGCCCCGTGACAGCGCGCTGGTCAGCGGCTCCGCCCTGCACTCCTTGGTCACCGCCTGGGCCTGGGCCGCGATGAGCCCGGCCCGCCGCTGCTCGCCCAGCCCCTGATGGGCCTCGACCAGGTCGTACAGGGCCCGGGCCAGCTCGTACCTGTCGCCGCTGCGTTGCAGGAACTCGGCCGCCTGGCGGAGCAGCGCCGGACGGCTGCGCAGCTCGGAGGTGGCCGCCAGCACCCGCATCGCGATGCCCTTGGCGCGCGGCGTCTCCTGGTCGCAGCGGGCCAGCTGGGCCTCGACGAGCTGGCGGGCCTCGTCCATGCGGCCCATCCGCAGGCACGCCTCGGCCGCGTCCGCCCGCCACGGCACGAGCCCGGGCACGTCCAGCTCCCAGGCGGTCATCAGCTCGCCGCAGCGCTGGAAGTCACGCAGCGCCAGCGCCGGGTAGTCGATGGCCATGCTGTAGCGGCCCCTGGCGTACAGGTAGTGCAGGCCGTACCGGGTCTGGAACATCGACTCGGGGACCGGCTGCTCCAGGTGGTCGGCGACGGCGTGGTAGTTGCCGGTCGCCGTCGCGGCCAGGATGAGGCTGCTCAGCGGCCCGCCGACCGCGACGCCCCAGCCGCTGAAGGGAATGATGTCCAGGGCGATACGGCCGTAGTGGTCGGCGCCCTGCATGTCCCCCTTGCGGATGGCGATCTCGGCCCGGATGGCGGCGAGCCTGGCCTGGCGGCTGGGCGAGTGGCGCGAGGACGCCTCCACGAAGAACAGGTCGCACCAGGGCGTGGCCCGCTCGCACTGCCCCGCGTACGTGAGGGCGAGCAGCGCGTTCTCCACGGTGTCCATCGACATCTCGTCCAGGCGGGAGCCCTCCAGGATGCGTTCGATGGAGCCCATGTCCTCCTCGCGGGGTCCCCTGGCGAGGACCTCGGCCAGCGCGAGCGCGGACTCCAGCCGGCGGCTGGCCGCCACCGAGGCCACGGCCGCCAGCCCGAGCTCCTTGACCGGATGCCGCAGGTGCTGCTGGAACGGGGGATGGGTGGTGCGCAGCCACAACTGGGCGATGACCAGCTCGCTGACCGTCTCGGGGTCCTCGATGGCCTCGCTCTCGTTGAGCTGTTCGAGCACCTCGCGCGCGTCGTCGAACCGCCCGTGCCACAGCAGCGCCCGCGCCAGCACGATCGCGTCGCTGCCGCGCAGGCTGCCGCGGTGCATCGCGTTGGTGAGCTCGTTGAGATGGCCGGCGGGCGCGACCGGGTTGATGCGCCACTCCGCCCGCACCAGCATGGTCATGATCTTCGCCCGGTAGGTCTCGTCCGCGCACTCCCGCCAGGCCATCCGCAGGTAGGCGATGGCGTCCTCGACGTGCCCGTTGCGCAGCGCGCTCCTGGCCGCCTCCTCCAGCACGGTGACCAGCCAGGGGGCGCCGCACTTGCTCGCCTGCAGGAGGTGGTCGGCCACCACGACGGCGGGCGCCCCGGCGTCGTAGGACAGCTCCGCCGCCCGCCGGTGCAGGTCCATCCGATCCTGGACGTCCATGTCCCGCAGTACGGCCGAGCGCGCCACCTCGTGCCTGAACACGCCGAACCTGATCAGCCCGGTCGTGGTGAGCGCCTGCATCTCCCTGGTCACCTGGGCCGGCGACGAGCCGAGCAGCAAGGCCAGGCCGTCGGGCTCACCCAGGACGGCCAGCCCGCGTGCCACCCTGAGCGTCTCGGGCTCGCCGCGGTGCAGGGTCGACAGGACGGCCTGACCGTACCGGTCCGACACGACGACCTCGTTGGGCGGTCCCGCACCCGTACGCACGTGGTCGCGGTAGTCGTCGGCCAGGGCCGCGGCCAGCAGCGGGTTGCCGCCGCTGAGCTGGTACCACTCGTCGGTGAACTGTTCGGGCGCGGCCAGGCCGATCCGTTCGGTGATCAGCGCCGTCACGCCGCCACGCGAGAGCGGTTCGAGCTGGATGTGCCGGCACTGCGGCTGGCGCAGCAGCTCCGTCTGGAAGAAGTTCTCGCTCTGAAGCTGCTGGTCGGGGTGGCCGAAGGCCATCACCATCCGGGTGGCGCGCACCCGGCGGGCCAGGTAGGCCAGGCACAGCAGGGACGCCCGGTCGGCGTACTGCGCGTCGTCCACCGTGATCAGCAGGGGATAACGGTCGGCCAGCTCCAGCAGGACCGTGCAGAGAGCGTGCACGATCTGGGCGTCCACCTGCTGGAGCGCGCCCGGCTGGAAACCCGAGGACATCGCGCTGCGCGACCCCTCGGTCAGCAGTCCGAGCGCCCTGTCGCGTTCCTCGGCGACAAGCGGGGCGTCCTGCAGCAACTGGCTGAGCACGCCCATCGGGATGTCCTGCTCCATGCGGGAGGCGTTGGCCGAGATGGACAGCGCCCCCAGATCGAGCGAGCGCTCGGCCAGCGCGTGCAGCAGCGCGCTCTTGCCGCTCGCCACAGGGCCGCTGACCATGGCCACGCCGCCCTTGCCCAGCACTGCGTGGGCGAGCAGCTCTTCCAGGACGTTCAGTGCTTCGGTTCGTTCGAAGAGTTCCATGATCCACCTCCGGTGGCGGCCAGGTGTGCGCCCGCCCGGACCAGGGCCGAGCACACGGCCGACAGCGCGGCTGTCTCGATGTCGCATTCCAGGCCGACGCCCCAGAAGGCACGCCCGCCTGCTTGGCATTCGGCGTAAACCGCCATGTCCATCCGCGACTTGCGACTGGACCGATCCGTGTGGTGCACGGCGCGCAGGTCGAAGCCGCGTTCTGTGAGCAGGTGGCGGACGCGCTCGACGGCGTCCACCCTGTCCGGCACGGCGTCGATTCCCCCGCCGTCCACGTACAGGACCGTGAGGACGGGGCCGTCGGCCGGCTCGGGGAACGTCGGGGCCTCGAGGGCCCGGACATATTCGCGCTGGAACATGCCGAGGACCTGACCCGGGGAGATCTCCCCGCCCTCGGCGTCCGCACGCGCCTGGACCAGGCCCGCGAACTCGACCAGCAGGTCGCGCGGTGGCTGGAGCCCCTGCCACTGGCCCAGGACGTAGGCCAGCCCGCCCTTGCCGGACTGGCTCGTGATGCGGACGAGGGTCTCGTAGGTGCGGCCCACGTCACGCGGATCCAGCGGCAGGTACGGCACCTGCCACGGCAGGCGGTCGACCCCGGTCTCCGCCGCCTCCGCCTCGGCCGCCATGGCGTCGGAGGCCTTCTTGATGGCGTCCTGGTGGGAGCCGGAGAAGGAGGTGTAGACCAGGCTGCCCCCGTAGGGGTGGCGCGGGTGCACGGGCAGCCCGGTGCACTGCTCCACGGTACGGCGGATGCGGCCGAGGTCGGAGAAGTCGAGCCCCGGGTCGACGCCGTGGGTGAACAGGTTCAGTCCCAGCGTGACCAGGTCGACGTTGCCCGCGCGCTCACCGTTGCCGAACAGGCAGCCCTCGATGCGCTGGGCGCCCGCCAGCATGGCCAGCTCCGCGGTGGCGACCCCGGTGCCCCGGTCGTTGTGCGGGTGCACCGACAGGCAGACGTGTTCGCGCCTGGACAGGTTCCGGTGCAGCCACTCGATCCGGTCGGCGAACACGTTGGGCATGGTGCGCTCGACCGTCGTGGGGAAGTTGAGGATGATCTCGTGCTGCTCGTCCGGCTGCCAGGCGTCCATGACGGCCTCGCAGACCTCCAGCGAGAAGTCGGGTTCGGTGTCCGCGAAGTGCTCGGGGGAGTACTGGAAGGCCAGGTCGCAGTCGCCGAGGAGCCGCTCGGCGTACTTCAGGACCAGCCGGGTGCCGTGGACCGCCAGGTCCTTGCACTCGTCGCGGTTCATCCCGTACACCATCCGCCGGAAGAACGGCGAGGTGGCGCTGTAGAGGTGTATGGCCGCGCGGGGCGCCCCCTCCAGGCTCTCCGCGGTTTTCATGATCAGCTCGTCCCTGGCCTGGACGAGCACGGTGATGCGCACGTCGTCGGGGATGAGCTCCCGTTCGATGAGCGTGCGTACGAAGGCGTGGTCGGACTTGCTGGCGACCGGGAAGCCGACCTCGATCTCCTTGAACCCCATGCTGACGAGCAGGTCGAACATCGCCTGCTTGCGTGCCGGGGACATCGGCCTGGCCAGGGCCTGGTTGCCGTCGCGCAGGTCGGTGGAGAGCCAGCGCGGCGCGGTGGTGATGGTGGCGTCGGGCCATGCCCGGTCTGGCCGGGGCAGCGGATCTGGAGCGTTGTAGCGGAAGGACTTCACTGTGAACACCGTTAACCGTGCGAGCCGAAATACGTGGAGTAGGCGTGCGGCGACAGGAGGAGCTGGAGCCTGATCTGGATCTCGTGCGGACCGCCGTCTTCCTGCATCCGGAACATCACCGAGATCTCCGGATAGGCGGCGCTGAGCCCCAGGCTGACGAAATAGCGGTCGCTGTCGAAGACGATGCGGTACAGCCCGCGGGCGAAGGCCCGGTCGTGCCATTCCTTGACGCAGCCGTCGTCGTCGGTCTCCGCCTCGGCCTGAACGCGCCAGCCGCTGAGGTCGGAGTGTTCCAGGCGTGCCTTGACGCCGGCCGCCGACCTTCCGTAGACGCTGTCCAACGTTTGAACGGCTATGCCCATCTCCCGGCCACCTGTCTCCCTGAGTGTCTCGTCGGTCCAAGCTCCGCCTGGCCGTTGCTGCCCGGGTGCCGCCGCCGTT
This sequence comes from Nonomuraea jiangxiensis, assembly GCF_900099965.1. GTDB lineage: Bacteria > Actinomycetota > Actinomycetes > Streptosporangiales > Streptosporangiaceae > Nonomuraea > Nonomuraea jiangxiensis. Next base: position 551,728 of record NZ_FNDJ01000004.1, read on the forward strand.
TTGCGGAGGTCCACCCGGGCTTGCGGTGAATGTGCCGGGCGGCTCTATCGGATCGCCCTCGCCTCACTATTCGCGGGCCCATGCCGCTGTCCGGGCGAGCGCGACGGCGGTGGTCTCGGGGTATTTCCCGCCGCCTGCGCCCGCGCGCCGCGAAAGAGGCCGTGAAACGTTTCTGACCTGCGTTGATACCGCGCCGGAAGAGATCCAATAAGGAGCGGATGGCCCAGGTTGTGACCGTGACGGCAGTTCACCTGATCGGGAGCCAGCGGGGCTGCCGGACGGATCACAGGGGCAGGCAGAACATGAGCAAGCGACTGGGCGCCAGGGCCATCAGGATCGTTCTCATCTCCATGATCGCCGGCACCGGCGGGGCGGCCGTCACCAGCGCGATGACCGCGACCGCGGCCGGCGCCGCCCCCGTCCCCTGCGGAGAGCCGTGGCACACTTGCTGATTCGGGTTGCAGCGGTCGGCCGGAGACCTGGCGTCTCCGGCCGATTCGTGTTCCGGTTCGAGTTGATAACTATTGAACTATCCTGCGGGCTAGCTGGTGCCCCAATGCAGTAAGTTATACGATCGCGCAAAAGTATAGATCGGTGTTGTTCAATGGATCACCTCGTGCTTCGTGCCCAGGGGGAGGTGATCTTTCCGACTGCTCCCCGGCTAATGGAGTTTTGCCTCAAGGAGTATGCGTGGAATTTCGCATTTTGGGGGTTCTTGAAGTCTCTGTTGCCGGACGGCAGTTAGACCTAGGAGGCATCAGACAGCAGACCGTTCTCGCAGCTCTCCTACTGGAAGCCAATCGTACGGTCACTGTCGGTCGCCTCATGGAAGCGATTTACGGGGATGACCCGCCTAACACCTCGCGGGCACAGGTGCAGATCTGCATCTCGGCACTCCGGCGTATGTTCGCCACACACGCCGGGCCGGAAGTCATCGTCACGCGCCCCCACGGTTACGCGATCCAGGTAAACCCGGAGCAAATCGATGCGCACCATTTCGAGAAGCTCGTGGTGAAGGCGCGCCGTGCCCGGGAAGGCGACAACGTGGAGGAGGCCATCCGGCACTACCGCGAGGCGTTGTCGCTGTGGCGCGGCTCCGCTCTCGACGGCATCGACAGCCGGGTCGTGCAGTCGGCCGCCGGGCTGCTCAACGAGCGCCGGATCTCCGCGAACGAGGACTGCGTCGATCTGGAGCTGGGCCTCGGCCGCCACCACGAGGTGGTGGGCGAGCTGACCGGCCTGGTCGAGGAGCACCCCCTGCGCGAACGGCTCCGCGGGCAGCTCATGCTGGCCCTGTATCGCTCAGGACGGCAGGCGGAGGCGTTACGGGTCTACCGCGACGGCAGGACCATGATGATCGAGGAGCTCGGCATCGAGCCCAACGAGCGCCTCCAGCAGCTCGAATACGCGATCCTGACCTCCGCCGAGAGCCTCGACGTGCCGGAGAAGGAGTCCCAGTCCGCGCCGCAGCCGGCGCCGCCGGCTCCCACGCCCGGCGTGCCGAACGTCCCCGCCATGCTGCCGACCGACATCGCCGACTTCACCGGCCGGACGCAGGAGGTCGAACAGATCCGCAGGATGCTCACCGGCTACGACTCCGTCCGGCTGGCCGTACCGATCATCGTCATCGGGGGGAAGGCCGGCGTGGGCAAGACCACGATCGCGGTGCACGTGGCCCACCTCCTGGCCGAGTCCTTCGAGGGCGGCCAGCTCTTCGCCGACCTGCACGGCGGGATCGCCCGCCCGGTGTCCCCGATGCAGGTGCTCGGGCGCTTCCTGCGGGTGCTGGGCGTGCCGGGCAACGCGCTGCCCGAGGAGCTGGAGGAGCGGGCGGAGATGTACCGGTCGCTGATCGCCGACCGGCAGATGCTGATCGTGCTCGACGACGCGGAGAGCGAGAGCCAGATCCAGCCCCTGTTACCGGGCAACCCGGCCTCGTGCGTGATCGTCACCAGCCGCTCCAGGCTGACCGGGCTGGCCGGGGCGACCCACCTGGACGTGGGCGTCTTCGGCTCCCCGGAGGCCGTGGACCTGCTCGCCCGCATCGCGGGCTCGGAGCGGGTGCTGTCGGAGGCCGAGCACGCCACGGCGCTGGCCGAACTGTGCGGGCAGCTTCCCCTGGCGCTGCGCATCGCGGGCGCACGCCTGTCCGCCCGGCCCCACTGGAGCGTCGAGCAGCTCGCCGACCGGCTCCAGGACGAGACCCGCAGGCTGGACGAGCTCCAGCACGGCGAGATGGGGATCAGGGCCAGCATCTCGCTGACCTACGACGGCATCAGCGAGGAGGCCAGGCGGCTCTTCCGCCGGCTGGCGATCCTCGACACGCTCGTGTTCTCCGCGTGGATCAGCGCGGCCCTGCTGAACAAGCCGCTCGAAGACGCGCAGGACCTGCTGGACGACCTGGCGGACGCGCAGCTCGTGGAGATCACCGGCCGCGGGCACGGCGTGCACGCCCAATACCGCCTGCACGACCTCATCCGGGTGTTCGCCAGGGAGCGGCTGGCCGCGGAGGAGCCGGCGGCCGAGCGCAGCGCGGCGCTGACCAGGGTGCTCGGCGCCCTGCTCGCCCTGACCGACGCCGCCAGGCTCCAGGAGTACGGCCTCGACCTGCGGGTCCTCGACTCCTCCCAGTACTGGTCGCTGCCGGGCAAACTGGTCCAGAAGCTGGTCGCCCAGCCGATCCAGTGGTTCGAGCGCGAGCGCCCGACCATCGTCTCGGCCATCAGGCAGGCCGCCCAGGCCGGCTTCGTCGAGCTGTGCTGGGGGCTCGCGGTGACCGCCGAGCAGTTCTTCGAGTCGCGGGTCTATCTGGACGACTGGCGGGAGATCCACGAGGTCGCGCTGGAGGTCACCCGGCAGGCCAGGGACAAGCGGGGCCAGGCCGCGGCCCGCTACTCCATCGGCGCGCTGGCCATCACCGAGCAGCGTTTCGTTGATGCCAGGCGCAACTTCAGGCTGGCCCTGGAGCACTCCCGCGAGGTGGGCGACGACCTGTGGACCGCCAGGGTCCTGCACAACCTCGGCCTGCTCGACCGGCTGAACGGTCGCATCGAGGACGCCTCCAACCACTACGAGGAGGCGCTGGCGATCTTCCGCAGCTCGGGGCACGAGGGGGAGCTGGCCTACGTGCTGCACAGCCTGGCCCAGCTCCGGCTGGACTGCGAGGACATCGACGGCGCCAAGCTGCTGCTCGCCGAGGCCCTGGTGCGCAGCAACGCGCACGGCGGCAGGAGAGTGCGGGCCCAGGTGCTCTACCGGATCGGGATGACCCATCTGCGGGCCGAGGAGTACGTGGTGGCCGCGGAGGCCTTCGAGCAGTCCCTGAACGCGGCCCGTACCATCAGCGACCCGGTGGGCGAGGCGTACAGCCTGATCGGGCTGGGCGTGTCGCACCTGCGCCGGGGCGCGCTCGGCGAGTCCGAGACCGTGCTGCGCCGGGCGCTCGCCGTGGCCGACACCTACAACCAGCGCCTGGCCAAGGCCCAGGTCCTGAGCTCGCTCGGGGAGCTGGCGCTCGCGGACGGCGACCCGCGGCAGGCCGTGGTGATCTTCCAGCAGGCCGCCACGCTGTTCCGCAAGATGCAGATGCCGTTCTACGAGGCCAAGACCCTGGTCCTGGTCCAGAACGCCGTGCTGAGCACCGACGACGAGCAGGCGGGCGAGGAGGCCAGGTCCAGGGTGCAGGAGTTGATGAGAGGGCTGGACACGGCGCTGGCCAAGCAGTTGCAGGAGCAACTGGATGCCGCCCGTGCCCGGGAGCTGGACAAGTCGTAGCGTGGCCGCGGGCGTCAGAAGGCGGCTTCGCTCGCGTACTCGCTCTCGCGGGCTTTCTCCTCGGTGGTCGGCTTGACGCGCGCCATCGCCACCCGCAGGATGGGCGGCGCCATCAGCGAGGTGACGATCGCCACCAGCACCACGATGGTGTACGCCTCGACGGTCAGGATGCCCAGGCGCAGCCCGACCATGGCCACCACGATCTCGATCACGCCCCGCGCGTTGAGCCCCGCTCCCAGGGCCAGCGCCTCCCATGAGGTGTGGCCGCTCAGCTTGGCCCCCGCGTAGACGCCGAGGAACTTGCCCAGGATCGCGATGGCCAGCACCGCCAGCCCGGCCAGCAGCACCGGCGGGTCGGCCAGCGAGGTCAAGTCCATGCGCAGGCCCGCGGAGGCGAAGAAGATGGGGGCCACGCCGGACAGCACGACCGTGCGCAGCGAGAGCATCCTGGCCGGGTTGACGCGCCCGGCCGAGCCGATCAGCACGCCGCAGACGAAGGCGCCGAGCACCGCCTCCAGGCCCAGGGCGTGCGTGCCCGCCGCGGACAGCAGGATGAGGGCGATGGCGATGGCGACGGTCGGCCCCGCCTCGGACGACTTGGCGGCCAGCCGCAGGGCGCCGCTGACGATCAGGCGGCCGACCGTGAACGCGATGATCACCACGAGGAGGAGATGGGCCAGCGACGACAGTACGGTGCCCGCGGTCACCACGCCGATGCCCAAGGCGCTGACGATCGAGAGCATGAACCAGCCGAAGGCGTCGTCGATCACGCCGGCCGTCAGGGTGAGCTGCCCGATGTCGCGGTGCAGCATCCGCAGGTCCAGCAGCGCCTTGGCGATGACCGGGATGGCGCTCACGCACATCGCCACGCCCATGAACAGCGCGAAGACAGTCGGGTTCACGCCGGTGGGGATGAGGGCGCTCGGGAGCAGGTAACCCAGGCCGATGCCGAAGCCGAGGGGCACGACCAGCCCGCCGATGCTGATCCCGGCGGCGTTCCTGCCGAAGCGGCGGATCAGGCCCATGTTCATGTAGATGCCGGTGAGTCCCACCAGCAGCAGGACGCCGACCTGCCCGACGGCGTCGAGCAGATGGAACTGGGCGGGGTCGGCGGGGAAAAGCCAGGCGTGGACCCCCGGTGCCACGTGCGCCAGGAACGAGGGGCCCAGCACCACTCCGACGAACAGCTCGCCGACCACGGCCGCCATCCCGAGCCTGGCCGCCACCCTGCCGAACACGTGGGCCAGCAGCAGGAGCAGGCCGAGCTGGAGGAGGAAGACGAGCAGGCTGTGCGCCGGGATCGGCGCTACGGGCGCGTGCATGCCGCGACCTCCTCGTTCGGTACGTCATGAACGCAACGGGTCCAGGGGGCTCGTCTCATCGGCGCTCCAGGAAGGGGACCACCTCATGATGGCTCGCACGAGGAGAAAGGATCATCTCCCAGGGTGCCGGGCCACGCTCAGGCCGCAGAGGTGAGGATCGCGCTCAGGCCCCAGAGGTGAGGATCGCGCTCAGGCCGCGGCGGTCAGGACCCTGGCCGGCTGCGGCTCGCGGGTCGCGTCCAGGGCCGGGCTCCGCCTGGGCGGTGTCCACCGGCCCCGGTTCTCCCGGTACCACGCCACGGTCTCGGCGAGCCCGGTCTCGATGTCCTTCGCCGGCCGGTAGCCGAGCTCGGTCCGGATCTTCGTCCAGTCGACCGAGCAGTGCCGGGCCCGGCCCGCCTGCCCGCCGAAGAACTCCTCCGCGTCCCAGCGGGCGCTCACGCCGGCTCCGCACGCCTCCAGCAGCAGGCCGGTCAGCTCCCCGAGAGTGAGCTCCGTACCGCCGCCGATGTTGTAGACCTCGCCGGGGCGCCCGGCGACGCGGACCAGCTCTATGCCCTGGACGTGGTCGTCGATGTGCAACCAGTCGCGAACGCTCGGGTCGCCGCCGTACAGGGGGACCCCGGCGCCTCGCAGCAGGTTGGAGACGATCAGCGGGATCGGCTTGTGGGGCGACTGATGGTGGCCGTAGGTGCTGGAGCAGCGGCTCACTCGCACGTCGAGCCCGTAGGTGCGGTGGTAGGAGAGCGCAAGCAGGTCGCCGGCGGCCCTCGTGGCCGCGTACGGGGAGCAGGGGGCGAGGGGCTGGGTCTCGGGCCAGGGCCCGTCCTCGGCGGAGCCGTAGACCTCATAGGTGGAGACGTGGACGAAAGTCCGCAGCCCGGTACGCAGGGCCGCGTCGAGCAGCACCTGGGTGCCGCTGACATTGGTTCTGACGAATTCGGCGGCGTCCGGGATCGGGTGGCCGGCGTGCGACTCGGCGGCGAAGTGGACGACCTCGTCGTGCTGCGCGACCAGCGCGTTGACCAGGGCCGGGTCGCAGACATCGCCGTGGACGAAGGCGAGGCGGTCGTCGCCGCGTACGGAGTCGAGGTTGGCCAGGTCGCCGGTTGCGGTCAGCCTGTCGAGCACGGTCAGCCTGATGTTCTCGTTCTTCCCGAGCAGAGTGCGCACATAATGGGATCCGATGAATCCGGCCCCACCGGTGACGAGAATTCTCAAGCCCATGTGAATTCGCCTCTCACATTTACCCGAGCCGATTTCGAATTAGTCCCAGGTGCTGTCGTCGAGGCGGGCGGGCGAGTCCCAGGTGCTGTCGTCGGGGGAGCCGGCGGTGGAGGCCGAGTCCCAGGTGCTACCTGCGGTGGAGAGGGTGCTGGCGGCGCGGTCCCAGGTGCTGCCGGCGGAGGCGGGCGTGGCGTTCAGAGTGAAGATTCCGGCGATGATCCCGGTGCCGACGACGAGCGAGACGCGGGAAATGCGGCGGGTCCTGGCGGCGGCGATGGTGTACATTTCTCGGGCCTTTCGGGAGTTGTTGTGTTTGTTCTCGCACAACCAACTCTGCGCTTTCGGCAATCGCCGATCCAGACGAATGGAAGTCAGTAAGCTGCCCCGCCGCGTCCGCTTCCTGCCAACGGGTGCCCGGCGGAGAACGCACGGAGACCGCACGGAGGCGTGCAGCCCCCGGGACCTGGGACTTCGTGAATCAGGTAGGGCGTCGCGCGCGCCCGTACCCGGTGTGAAGGAGCGCGAAGAAGATGACAGAGGTCGCCGCGGCACCCGCGGTAGAGCAGAGCAACCCCGTCGAGACCGGGATGGCCGCCTGGGCCAGGGCCGTCCAGCAGTTGGGCGCCCACTGGTCGCTGGCGCAGTCGTCCTCCTCGGAGGTGGTCGAGGCGGCCAGGCACGCCACCACCGCCATGACGGAGGCCGCGCTGAACACGAACTTCGAGCTGACGGACGAGGAGGCGCTCAACGAGGACCTGATCCTCGCGCGCCTGGCCGAGGAGACCCTGCGGTCCGACCCGTGGCTCGCGGCGATGACCGTGTTCGGCGCCAGGTGACAGGAAGCGGGGGCGGCGGGCACCTTGCTGCGCCAGGATCACCTGGCCCGCGCGCCGGCGAGGCCGCACTGTCGATCGTGACACCAGGTGCTCGTCGCCACCCGACCAGACAGCAAGACAGAAGGAGCGCACCATGCGACAGGTCAGGATCCGTCCCCGCAGACCGATTCGACGCGACGAGTGCCAGCCGGACAGGCGAACCCCCTCGGGGCGGCAGCTGCCGTACTGACGCCCGCGGGCGCCTCGGCAGCGGGCGTGACGGCCCCGCCGGCCGCCGAGGCCGCCGGACACAAAAAAATTCGGCCCGCTCCCGGGCTCGTCGGGAGCGGGCCGACCTGGGTCCATTCCCGGGCTCGTCGGGAACGGGCCGGTGCGTCAAACGATGCGCACCTCGGGGACATAAAGGATCCAGCGGCCACCTCCCTTTCTGAATTCGCGCTCCTTCGCCATGATCTCGTCCGCGCGGTTCCACGCGAACAGGAGCGCGTAGTCGGGATACGGGTCCGAGAAAGCCTTCGGCGAGCGGATGGGAATATGCGATCCCGGCGCCAGCCTTCCGTGTTTCGCCGGGCTGGGATCGCAGATGTAGGGGACGAGGTCGGGCCCGAGGCCGCAATAGGTGGCGACGGTGGCGCACCTGGCGGTGGCGCCGTACCCGGCGACCCGCTGCCCGGAGTCGCGCAGCTCGCGCAGGAGCGTGCGCAGCCTGCTGCGGGCATGCTGGACCCGCTCGGCGAAGGCCAGCATCGTGGCGGGGTCTCCCAGGCCCTGAGCGCGCTCCTGGGACAGGAACCCGGCGACGTTGATGTTCTGTGGGCGGACCCCGGGGCGGGCGAGCGTGTAGCGGACGGAGCCGCCGTGCACCGGCAGGCGCTTGGCGTCCACCAGCTCGAAACCGTGGCGGGCCGCCGCCGCGTGCACGGAGCGGACCGTGAAGAGGTAGAACTGCTCGTCGTAGATCTGGTCGAAGCGGGTCTGCGCCACGATGTCGCCCAGATAGCGCTCCTCGAAGACGAAGACTCCGCGGTCGGCGAGGAGCGCGTCCACCCCGCGCAGGGCCGAGGGGAGGTAGGGGAGCCGGCCGAGGGTGTTGGCCGCGTAGATGACGTCCGCGGGCCCGTGGGTGGCGCGGATCTGCGTGGCCGTGTCCTCGTCGAAGAAGTCGACCAGCACCTCGACGCCCTTGTCCGCGGCGATCTCGGCGGCCCGCGGGCACGGGTCGACGCCGAGGTGCGCGACGGCGCCCTCGCTGATCGTCTTGAGGAAGATGCCGTCGTTGCTCCCGATCTCCACGACGAAACGGCCGGCGCCGGCCAGCTCACGGTTCAGGAAACGTTGCGCGAGGCGGTCGAAATGCTTGCGCATGACCGCGGAACCGGACGACCGGTAGGAGTATCCCGGGCCGAACAGCAAATCCCGGGAAACCTCCTCCAGTTGCTGCACCATCGTGCACGACGCGCAGATTCCCACCGCCAGATGATAGAACGTCTCCTTGCCGACCTCGGCGGGTTTCAGAAACGCGTGGGACAAGGGCTGACGGCCGAAATCCAGAAATTTGTGGACCGCGCCACCGCAGATACGACAAATTTGCGTCATATTATGCAGCCTTTCCGACCGGATGGAATCCCAGCGTGCATCAGCGGGCGCTTCCCCGGCATATCCGACCGTGCTCAGGCCGCTATCTCGATACGCCCGTGATCGCCGATGACCAGGCGGTGGTGCACGTCGCCGCGGTCGCCCGCGCCCACGGTGGCGTGGCGCCCGATGAGCGACCCGCGTACGCCGGTCACGTGGGAGATCGACGCGCCGTCCAGCACGATGGACTCGGTCAGCCCGGCCGAGCGCACCGTGCAGTCGCGGCCGATGGAGGTGTTCGGCCCGATGTAGCTGTCCTCGATCAGCGTGCCCGCGCCGATGACCACCGGCCCGGCGATCCACGAGCGCACCACGCGGGCTCCCTCGGCGACCGAGACCTCGCCCTGCAGCCTGCTGACGGCGTCCACCTGGCCGGCCACGTCCTTGCGCAGCTCGCTGAGCAGGCGGGCGTTGCACTCCAGCAGGTCCTCGATCTTCCCGGTGTCCTTCCAGTAGCCGTGGTACACGCTGGCCCTGACGTCCCTGCCGCTCTCGACCAGCCACTGGATCGCGTCGGTGATCTCCAGCTCGCCCCGCGCGCTCGGGCGGATGGCCGCCACCGCCTCGTGCACCGCGGCGGTGAAGAAGTAGACGCCGATCAGCGCGAGATCGCTGCGCGGCTGCTCGGGCTTCTCCACCAGGCGGAGCACGTTGCCGTTCGGCTGCAGTTCGGCCACCCCGAACGCGCGCGGGTCGGCCACCGAGCGCACCAGGACCTGCGCGGCCGGCCGCCGCGCGCGGAACTCCTCGGCCACCTCGCCGAGGCTGCCGAGCAGGATGTTGTCGCCCAGGTACATGGCGAAGTCGTCCTCGCCGAGGAAGCCCCGGGCCACGCTCACGCAGTGGGCCAGCCCGCGCGGCTGGTCCTGACGCAGGTAGGTGATGCGCTGGCCGAAGCGGGACCCGTCACCGACGGTCTCGGCGATCTCCGCGGCCCAGTCGCCGACGATCAGCCCGACCTCGGTGATGCCGAGGTCACGGATGCCGCGCAGCACGTGTTCGAGGACCGGCGTGTTCGCCACCGGCATGAGCTGCTTCGGCATGGAGTAGCTGAAGGGACGCAGCCGGGTCCCCGATCCCCCGGCCAGCACGAGAGCCTTCATGTGTCAGATCCGATCGAGCGGGCGGTCCGGGTCGCACACCGTGTGCTTGAGTACGCGGACGAACTCGTCCACGATCGCGATCATGGAGGACTCGTCGAACTGGGCCTTCACGTAGCCGAGCTTGCCGACCATGCCTCCCGACGCCTGCAGCTCCAGCGCCCACAGCGCGCCGTCCGGGATCTCCGAGCCGAGCGCGTGCGACAGCAGCCTGCGCCGCATCGCGGTGAACACCAGGCCGCCCGCCGACTCGCCGCCCATGATGAACGGGGACTGCACGACCTCGAACCCGCACGAGGTGTAGTCGTCCTCGGTGACCGAGTCCATCAGCTCGGGAGCCTCCTCCATCAGCTCCAGGAACGAGATCTCCTGGGCGTAGGCCTCCAGGCAGGTCTGCCTGGCCCGGGCCACCACGTCGCGGAAGTCGGCGCAGCCGCTGATGTCGGTCCGCAGCGGCAGGAAGTTGTTGAAGGAGCCGACGATCTCGTGCGTCCACGGCTCACGCCGTCCCAGGGTGAAGGTGGGCAGCACGATGTCGCGCTCGCCGGTGACGCGGTGCAGCAGCACCGTGTAGGCCGCCATCAGCAGCATGAACGGCGAGCAGCGCAGCTTGCTCGACAGCCGCAGCGTCGCCGCCCGGTACTCCTCGGGCACCAGGAAGCGGTACCAGGCGCTGTCACAGGGCGCCCCGGCGAGCCGCGGCCGGTCCATCTTGATACCGGTCATGCGGGCTCCGCGCAGCTTGCGCCGCCAGTACGCGCGCGCGTCCCTGACGGCCTGGCTGTCGGCCTGGCCGCGCTGCCAGGTCACGAACTCCCGGTACTGCCGGGCGGGCGCCAGGTCGGGCGTGCGGTGCTCCACCCTGGCCGCGTAGCAGGTGGCCAGATCACGCATGATGACCTGGATCGACCAGCCGTCGACCTGCGTGTGGTGCGCGGCGACCACCAGGACCGCGTCCTGGTCGTCGAAGCGGCCGAGCACCGTCCGCAGGACCGGGACCTCGCGCATGGTCAGCGTGCCCGCCTCGATCTCGTTGAGGAACTCCTCGGCGACCCGGTCACGGGAGCCGGGATCGTCCGCGGACAGGCTCCTGACCCGCATGTTCACCGGGAGCGGCGGCAGCACGCGCTGGTGGGAGTCGTCCTCGGCGCGGATGATCGTGCTGCGCAGCGCCTCGTGCCGGGCCACCACGTCGTCCAGGGCGCCCTGCAGCGCGTCCAGGTCCAGCGGGCCGGTCAGCCGCCAGCCGCCCACGATCGTGTACCGGGGCCCGAACGGCCCGGCCTCGTCGCCCATGTCCACCAGGCGCAGGAAGTCCTGCTGGTAGGAGAGCGGGATCCGGTCCACGCCGTTCGCGCCGGCGGGCCGCTCGGCCGTGGGAACGGGGGCCTTCCAGAGCGAGGTCTCCACCATGTTGCCTCATTTCTTCCTGGCGATCGTGAACCCGTCGGCCACGGGCAGCATCACCGTCTCCAGACGGTCGTCGGTGGCGAGCGCGGCGTTGAACGTCCGCATCGTCTCGGCGCACCGGCGCATCAACGTGTTCTCGGCCAGCTCCGGGTCCATCACGTAGCCGTCGAGCAGGACGTTGTCGGCCAGCAGCAGGCCGCCGCCGCGCAGCAGGGGCACGGCCAGCTGGTAGTAGGAGACGTAGTTCATCTTGTCGGCGTCGAGGAAGATGAGGTCGGCCTCGCCCTGGGGCAGCTCGCTCAGCGTCTTGCCCGCGGGCCCGAGACGGAACTCGATGCGGTCCGCCACCCCCGCCTGCTCCCAGTGCTCCTTGGCGAGGTCGAACCACGTGTCGGTCACGTCGCAGGTGATCACCTTGCCGCCCGGCGCCAGGCCGCGGGCGAGTGCCAGCGCCGACAGGCCGGTGAACGTGCCGACGTCCACGATCATCGTGGCCGAGGCCAGCTTGGCCAGGAGCGTCAGCAACGTCGACTGCTCGACCGGCACCATCATGCCCGAGGCCGCCCCGACCGTGAGGGTGCGCTGCACCAGGCTGCTCACCACCGGATCCGGCGGTGTGCAGGACCTGAGCAGGTAGCCGCGCATGGCCTGGTTGATCGGTACGTGCTTGACCTCGGCGGACCCTAGGCTCGTCATGTCCCTCCCCCTGGTCGGAAAGCCCTTCCAATGTGATCGGCGGGCTCTGCGGGTCGCATCTCCGGTGTTGCGGTGTGCGGGACGGCGCGGCGGACGGCGCCTCGTCCTGCGGATTCACCCGCAGACGCCCGCGAAGGTTCACTCGCGAAGGTTCACTCGCGGAAGTTCACCCGCGGAAGTTCACCCGCGGGCGTGGAGCCCGCGGGTGAGGGCCGCGGTCAGGAACCGGGCGCGCGGAAGCGCGCCGCGGCCTCGGCGCCCTTCCTGGCGCCCGCGCCGGACGGCGGCGCCTGCTGGGTCCGGGCCTTGGTGCGCGCGTCCACCTCGGCGGGCTTGCCGCGCACGGCCGCCTCCTGGGCGAAGAACACGTTGCCCGCCATCGCGTTGCGCGGGATGTCGGTGTTCAGCGCGATGATGTCGCCGAGCGAACGGCGGTAGTCGATGCCGAACAGGACCTTGATCCAGGGCAGCATCGGGTCGTTGGCGTAGAAGAAGCGGTCGCCGTCACGCAGCGCCGCGAACTGCTTGCGCCAGATCGCCAGCTGCGTCTCGCCGAAGTCCCGGCCGGGCAGGTTGGGCTCCGCGCTCATGCCGATGAACGCGTCCACCTTGCCGACGTCCTGGTAGATGGCCTTCAGCCGGGCGGCCAGCGGCGTCCGCCGCACCCCTCGGGTGGCGTCGTCGGCCTCCAGGGTCGTCGGGTTGCCCGCGGCGTCGTACAGGGCGGTGAAGTCCAGGCTGTCCGGGTCGTTGATCTCGTCACCCGGCGTCAGCTCGGGGTCGGCGGGGAACGCCTCGGACGGCTCGCCGGTGATCGCCTTGAACGAGGTCTTGGCGGGCAGGCCGTACGCGGCGCGCAGCTGGTTGTAGGTCGGCATGCCGTGGTCGCGCCCCCGCTCGATGTCGACCGCGGCCAGGTCGTTGAAGCCGGTGACGCACTGAGGCAGCTCGGGATCGTCCCGGCAGGCCGGGTCCCCGGACAGCTCGAACGGGAAGCTGCGCAGCAGGTTGTCGATCTGCTCGTCGTTCCTGGCCTGCGCGCGCCGGCCGATGCCCTCCAGCAGCGGGCCGAGCTGGATCGCTTCGAGCAGGTCGGGGCGGAAGAAGGCGTCCTCGCCGAGCGGGACGACCAGCTCCACGTCGTCGCCCTCGACCGTGACCGTCACGCCCATGCTCCTGAGGGCGTCCAGCGTGGCGGGGGTGTAGCGGGAGGCCGCGGACTCGATCACGAACTTGCCGCGGATCTGGCTGTGCCCGCGGAAGCCGACCGTGGCGAACTCGTTGGTCACCTCGGTGTTGACGTTGGGCTTGTAGCCGGTGTACTGAGGCAGGTTCACGCCGAGCGCGGGCAGGTACTCGTTGTAGGTGATGTACTGCTGCTCCGCGATGACCACGGCCCTGGCGATCTGGAACTTGTCCTCCTGCGACAGCCAGCCGGGCAGCGCGGCGACGATCCTGTTGTGCTCGCGGGCGAACAGCGTCTGCGTGGCGAGCAGCGCGGGATTCTCGTTGGCCCGCTGGTCCCCGGCGACCGCCGCCTTGAACGGGGTGTTGACGAGGTGGCCGCCCACCACCATGGAAGGCGAGGTCTCCGGGTTGCCGCGGCTGTCCCTGCGCGGCAGGTAGTTGCCCGGCATCAGCAGCCGCGCCTGGTTGTTGGCCGGGTTGCCGTCCACGGTGCCCTCGCGCATCCAGTCGAGGCGCGCCTCGGAGTTGCTGTAGACGGCGGCGGCGTTGACGTAGGAGCTGATCTGGTTGATGCTCTCGCGCGGGACGGTCTCCCCGGTGCCCGGCGCCGGGATGGAGCGCTCGAAGAACAGCATGCCCAGCCGGTTGGGGAAGGACTCCAGCGGGTCGCCGGCGTCGACCGGGATGTTGGCGGTCTCGCCGGGCTCGCCGGACTGCCGCCGGCCCAGCCGCAACGCGAACGTGTGGTCGACGAACTGGCCCCAGACGAACGCCCACTGGCTGACGCCGCGCGGGGTGTAGAGGACGGTGCCGGTGTCGTTGACGATGCGGTTGCTCACGTAGCGGGGGTTGGGCCCGGAAACCGGCCGGCCCACGCCGTCGGCGTAGTTGGCGGGCGCCACCCGCGGGTAGATCCTGCCGGCCTGGCCCCATTCGGGGTGAGCCTTGTTGTTGCCCGCGCCGCTGAGGCTCTGCGCCTCCCAGATGCCGAGGATGGCCCCGGACGGTTTGGCGCGGTGGGCGTATGCGGTGTCGGTCACGCTCAGCCCGCTGGCGACGGCCAGCGCGGCCAGCGCGAGCGCCCCGGTACGGCGGGTTCGGTGGCGGACGGAGCGCGCGAAGCCAGGCATGGGTGTTCTCCTTCGTTTAGCGCACACCCGCTGTCCGCCGCCCTGGTGCAGTCTCCCTCCGCGCCCGCCACGGCACATCTTCGTACGTGCGGCCCGCGACCCCGCATCGCCCGCGGGACACCCGGTGCGCACGACAAGAGATGCGCCGCCTGCCTGCCGGGATGACGATCGGGGAGAAAAAGGTTTGCCCGGTACACCCGCGGGTCCGCACCCCCGACATTCCCGCCCGATCGCCCGGCGACCTCCACGAATAGCGGGAGGTTTCCGTGACCCCGCATGTCGCGCCGCGCATCCTTCATGCCCAATGCCGCATATCAAGCCGCGCATCCTCCATGCGGCCATCGCGCACGTATGGCCGAGGCGCATGGCACCCCATCGGGATCCTCAGGTGAAAGGGAGCTCATGAGCAGCCAGGTTGGAGATCGGGTCGTGGTGCTCGGCGGGAGCATGGCCGGGATTCTGGCCGCCCGCGTGCTGGCGGAGTCGTACCGGGAGGTCGTGGTGGTGGACCGCGACACGGTGCTGGGGGTGAGCTCACCGCGCAAGGGCGCGCCGCACACCCGGCACGCCCACGGCCTGCACGCCCGCGGCCAGCTCATCCTGGAGGAGCTGTTCCCCGGGCTCACCGAGGAGCTGGCCGCGGCCGGCGTGCCCACCGGCGACCTGGGGGAGATGCGCTGGTACTTCAACGCCAGGCGGCTGCGGCCCGCGCGCACCGGGCTGACCTCGGTGACCGCGCCGCGCCCGGTGCTGGAGCACCACGTGCGCACCCGGGTCGCCGCACTGCCGAACGTGACCTTCAAGGAGCGCCACGACATCCTCGGGCTGATCGCCACCCCGTCGCGCGACCGGATCATCGGCGCGCTGGTGCAGGCGCGGGCCGAGGGGAGCGTGCCGGAATCGCTGGAGGCGGACCTGGTGGTCGACGCCACCGGCCGCGGCTCGCGTACTCCCGCCTGGCTGGAGGAGTTCGGGTACGAGCGGCCCGTGGAGGAGCGGGTCAAGGTCGGCCTGGCCTACACGACCCGTCACTATCGGATCCGGCCGGAGATGTTCCACGGCGTGCAGTCCATCAACCCGGTGGCCTCGCCCGCCCACCCGCGCGGCGCCTTCTTCGGCCAGGTCGGCCGGGACGTCTGCATCCTGTCGCTGACCGGGATCCTCGGCGACTACCCGCCGACCGAGCCCGAGGCGTTCATGGAGTTCGTCAGGTCCCTGCCCGTGCCCGACGTGTACGAGGCGGTGCGTGACGCCGAGGCGCTGGACGAGCCGGTGTCGTTCCGCTTCCCCGCCAGCGTGCGGCGCCGCTACGAGCGGCTGACCCGCTTCCCGGACGGGCTGGTGGTCATGGGCGACGCGGCCTGCAGCTTCAACCCCGTCTACGGGCAGGGGATGAGCGTGGCCGCGATCGAGGCCGTCATGCTCCGCCAGCACCTGCGCCGGGGCGTCGAGCCGCGGCCGCGCCCGTTCCTGGCCGACATCGCCCGCGTGATCGACACGCCGTGGGAGATCTCCGCCGGTGGCGACCTGGACTTCCCCGGGGTCGAGGGGCGGCGCACGCTCAAGGTCCGGATGGGCAACGCCTACATGGCGCGCCTGCAGTACGCGGCCACCAAGGACGCCAAGGTGACCGACGGGTTCATGCGCGTGGCCGGGCTCATCGACCCGCCCCAGGCGCTCATGCGGCCGCCCATGCTGCTGCGCGTCCTGCGCCATGCCGTCCTGCGGCCCGAGCCCGGCCGCTCGTGGCTGTCCAGGGACGCCAACTAGCCGCCGCACCAACAGAGGCGCCGCCCTTCGGTCCGAAGGGCGGCGCTTTCGTGCCGGACGGGCGGGGCGGTCAGGAGGCCGGTGCCGTCCAGTGCATGCCGTCGAGCGAGGGGACCAGCCCGCCCTCCCGCATCGGCAGCACCTCGTCCACGTTCTCGCCCAGGGCGGCCTGCACCTGGATCCGGGCGCCCGCCTTGACGACCGACCTGGCCAGCGAGGCCTGCAGCAGGTTGCGGTCCTCGCCCAGGGCCAGCACCGGCGACTCCACGATCTCGGTCAGCTCCCTGAAGTCACGCCGCTCGATGTAGGAGCCCGCGTCGATCAGCGCGGTCTCGTTGGACGCGCCTCCGCCCACGAGCTCGACGAACGCCTCGATCTCGGTCGCGGTGTGGTGCGTGACCCGCTTGGCCTTCCAGAAGTACGACTCCTCGTCCTGGTGCATGTCGTAGAACGCGACCAGGAAGTCGTGGAAGAGCGCGTACTCGTGGCGGTAGCGGGCCTCGTACTCCTCGAACGCGGCCTGCTCCGCCGCCGGGTCGCGCAGCGCGGTGTTGATGGAGCGGGCCGCCATCAGCGCGCTGTAGGTGGCCAGGTGGACGCCCGAGGAGAAGACCGGGTCGATGAAGCAGGCCGCGTCGCCCACCAGCACCATGCCGGGCCGCCAGAAGCTCTCCTTGGAGTAGGAGTAGTCCTTGCGCACCCGGATCTCGCCGTACGGGCCGCTGTCGACCAGGCGGGCGCCGGCCAGATACTCCGCGATCAGCGGGCAGTCGTCGATCAGGCTCAGGAGCGCCTGCTCGCGGTCGCCCTGGGCCCGCTCCAGCTCCTCGTGCCGCAGCACCGCCCCCACGCTGGTCAGCTCGTCGGTGAGCGGGATGTACCAGAACCAGCCCGAGTCGAAGGCGGCGGCGAGGATGTTGCCCTGGTTGGGCGGCGGCATCCGCTTGCCGCCCAGGAAATAGCCGAAGAGCGCGATGTTACGGAAATACTCGGAGTAGTGGCGCTTGCCGCCGACCTTTCCGTGGATGCGGCTCTTGTGCCCCGAGGCGTCCACGACATGGCGGCTGCGTACGGTGTGCCGGACGCCGTCCTGGTCGGTGAAGCGCACGCCGGCCACCCGGCCGTCCTCCTCGACGACGTCGAGCACCGAGCACTCCTCGCGGACCTCGACGCCCTTGGCACGGGCGTTGTCGAGCAGGATCTGGTCGAACTTCATGCGCTCGACCTGGTAGGCGGTCGCCCCCTCACCGGCGAACTTGGGGGAGATGGCGAAGGCGAACGTCCACGGCTCGGGATTGCTGCCCCACCGGAAGGTGCCCCCTCGCTTGATCGTGAACCCCGCCCGCTCCAGCTCCTCCGTGACGCCCAGCAGCCGGCAGACGCCGTGCACGGTGGACGGCAGGAGCGACTCGCCGATCTGGTAGCGCGGGAACCGCTCCTTCTCCAGCAGCAGGACCCGGTGGCCCTGCAGGGACACGAGCGTCGCCACCGTCGCTCCGGCGGGGCCGCCGCCGACCACGACGGCGTCGTACTCAAGCGTGGTCTCAGTTGGCACGTTCGGCCTCCTTCGTGACAGGTCTGTTCTCATGGCAGCTCAGGCGTGATGACCGCGCGGGCTGGGTGACGGTCGCGGCGGCCCGGGCCGGATGGCGGCCCGGACCGGTGACGGGTCAGCGCAGCTCGGCGCCGGCGGCGGTGACGGCCGCGAGCGGCTCGCCACGCGAGAGCGCCGCGGCCATCGTCTGGATGTCGTCGGACATGTACCGGTCGGCGTCCAGCGTGGGTACGAGCGCGCGTACCGACTCGTAGGCCGCCTTGGCGGCGGGGCTCAGCCGGTCGTAGCGTCCGGAGATGTCCACGGCCTGGGCGGCGGCCAGATATTCCAGCGCCAGGATCGTGTTGTTGTTCCCCAGCACCCGGCGCGCGTTGCGGGCCGAGATCAGCCCCATGCTGACGATGTCCTGGTTGTCGCCGTTGGACGGCACGCTCTGGATGCTGGCCGGGGCGATCGTCCTGTTCTCCGCCACCAGCGCGGTCGCCGGATACTGCGCGCCCGCGAACCCGCTGTTGAGCCCGGGGTCGCCGGCGACGAGGAACTCGGGCAGCCCGTAGCTGAGGTGCCGGTTCAGCAGCCGGTTCGTACGCCGCTCCGACAGCACGCCGAGCTGGGTGAGCGAGATCGTCACGAAGTCCATCGAGAACGCGACCGGCTGGCCGTGGAAGTTCGCGCCGTGGAAGATCTCCTGGCCCTCGAAGAACAGGGGGTTGTCGTTGGCCGAGTTCAGCTCGATCTCGATCGTCTCGGTCGCCCGGTAGAGCGTGTCGCGTACGGCCCCGAGCACCTGCGGGACGGCCCGCAGCGAGTACGCCTTCTGCAGGTAGTGCGGGCTGCGCTGGACGACCTGGTCGTCGCTCCTGTCGTCCTGCACCAGGCGGCGCAGGCGGGCGTGGTCGACGGTCAGTTCGCTGTCCCGCATCAGGACGCGCATGTTGTAGGCGGTGTCGATCTGCCCGCGGTGCGGGCGGGCCACGTCGTGACCCTCCGGCAGGAACGGGCTGGTGGACCCCTGCAGGGTCTCGATCACCAGCGCGGAGACGATCTCGGCCTGCCGTACCTGGGCCATGGCCCGGCCGACCACGAGGGCGCCCAGGCCGGTCATCGCCGAGGTGCCGTTGATCAGCGCGAGCCCTTCCTTGAAGCGCAGCTCCAGCGGCTGGATGCCGTGCTCGCGCAGCACCTCCGCGGCCTTGACCTGGCCGCCGTCGCGCAGGAAGTAGCCTTCGCCGATGACCGTGCTGGCGATGTGGGACAGCGGGGCCAGGTCGCCGCTGGCGCCCAGCGAGCCGATCTCCGGGATGGCCGGGGTGATGCCCTTGTTGAGATAGAGCGCCAGGCGCTCGACCACCTGCGGCCGTACCGCCGAGTGGCCCTTGGCCAGCGCGTTGAGCCTGGCCACCAGGATGGCCCTGGCCTCGTCCTCGGCGAACAGCGGCCCGACGCCGGCGCTGTGGCTGCGTACCAGGTTGGTCTGGAGCTCCACCTCCTTCTGGGTGCCCACCAACATGTAGATCATCTCGCCGAAGCCGGTGGTGACCCCGTAGATCGGGATGTCCTGGCGGGCGATGTCCTCGAAGATCCGCCTGCTCTTGGTCGTTCTGTCCTTGACGTCCGGGCCCAGCTCGCAGGGCGCGCCGAGCTCGGCGACCCTCCGGACGCCCGCGATGTCCAGGCTCTCGCCGTCGATGCTCACCGGCTGCCCGGCGCCCTGCTCGGTCACGTCGGCCTCGGCTAGCGTCAAATCCCTCACCCCTTCATGGGTTGGTTGGCATGGCATCGGAAGTCGCAGCGGAATCCATCGACTCGACCAGGGCGGCGAGCGCGGCCAGGGAGGGGTTGGCGAAGCAGGCCCGCAGCGGGAGCCGTACGCCGAGGCGTTCGCCGATCCGGCCGGCCAGCAGGGGCAGCAGCAGCGAGTGCCCGCCGGCCGCGAAGAACGTGTCCTCCGCGCGGACGTCCTCCACCTCGATCCCCAGCAGCTCCGACCAGATCTCCGCCAGACGCCGCTCCACCGGCGTGCGCGGCGGGCGTGCGGCCCTGGGCCTGGACGGCTCGGCCGGGCGCGGCAGCCGCCTTCTGTCGATCTTGCCGGCCAGGTTGCGCGGCAGCCGGTCGCTCATGACGGTGAACGTGGCGGGCACGTTCAGCTTGCCGAACCGCCGCCGCAGGTGGGCCCGCCACACGTCCGGCGCCCCGCCCTCGCGGGGCACCACGAAGATGGCCAGCCGGGTGACCAGCCCCTCGTGGTTGGCGACGGCGACCGCGGCGCTCTCCGCCACGCTCTCGTGCGCGTTCAGCGCGGCCTCGACGTCGCTGAGCTCGAACCGGTTGCCGAGCAGCTTGACCTGGAAGTCCTTGCGGCCGCGGAACTCCAGCAGCCCGTCCCAGCGCCTGCGCCCCAGGTCGCCGCTGCGGTAACAGCCCTGCGGCCCGAAACCGCGCAGCGGCGCGAACGCGGGGTGGTCCCCCTCCCGCCCGAGATAGCCGGGGGTGACGTACGGGCTGCGGATCACGATCTCGCCCGTCACGCCCGCCGGGCAGGGCCGGTCCCGCTCGTCCACCACGAGGACCTGCCGGCCGGGAATGGGCCGCCCGATCGGCACCGGGCCGCGGGCCGGGCCGTCGATCTCGTGCCAGGTGGCCGCGATCGTCTCCGTCGGGCCGTAGAGGTTGAGCAGCCTGGTGTGCGGCAGCCGCGCCCGCAGCTCGTTCGCCAGCTCCGCCGGCAGCGCCTCGCCCATGAGCAGCAGGTGACCGAGCGAGTCCAGCCGGCCGGCCAGTCCTCTGTCCTCGATCACGTACAGCAGCTCTCTGGCGAAGCTGGGGATCAGCTGGATGTGCGTGATCCGCTCGTCGATCAGCCAGTCGACCAGCTTGTCGGGGTTCAGCCGGATCGCCGGGGGGATCGGGCACAACGTCCCGCCGCCTACCAGGGTCGCGAAGACCTCGCACAGGGCGGGGTCGTGCTCGGGCGCCACCCACTGGGCCACCCGCGCCCCCGGCCCCATCCGGAACTCCTCCGCCATCCAGGTGACGAACTGGGCGAGGGCGCCGTGAGTCTGGGAGATGCCCTTGGGCCTGCCCGTGGACCCGGAGGTGTAGGCGACGTACGCCCGGTCTCCCGGCTCGCCGGCCCACGGCGCCCCAGGCTCCGGGGCGCCGTCGAGTGCCGGGAGCGCGACCAGCCGGCCGCCCGCCTCGTCGCGGTACCAGGCGGCCAGCTCGTCGCCGTCGGCGTCGTGGTCCAGCAGGAGGAAGGCGGGCCGCAGGTCGTCGAGCACCGCCTTGCCGCGGTCACCCGCGTCGGTGGTGCCGAACCAGACCACGTGCGCCCCGGCCGCCAGCATCGCCAGCAGCGCGACGTAGGGCCCGGGCCCGGGCGCCAGCCGGACGGCGACGGCCCCGCCCCGCGGCACCGGTGTCGGTCCGGAGATGGCGGCGTGTGCCCGGGCTATCAGGTCCCGGTAGGTGATCGTGCCGCCTTCCCAGGAGACGGCGACCGCGTCCGGATGCCGTTCCGCCTGCCGCCGTACGAGCTGGTGCACCGGCAGGACCGCGGGAGCCGCGATGGCGTCGGCCGCGGCGACGCCCGCCGCGACCGTGGCCTCGTCCTCGACGGGCAGCGCGTCCAGGGGCAGGCCGGGGTCGGCCAGCGCGGCGGACAGCAGAGTACGCAGGTGGTCGAGGACGGCCCCGGCCGTCGACCGGTCGAACAGGGCGGCGCGGTAGGTCAGCGAGCCGCTCGCCCCGCAGGGGCCCACGGTGAGCGTGAGGTCGGCCCAGGTCGCGCCCTCGCGGAGGTGGTGGCGGCGCGCCGTGGCCCCGGCCAGGCGCAGCTCGGCCTCCGGCGCGGCCGGGACCAGGACGACCTGGCAGAGCGGGACGTGGCGGCCGGTGTCGAGCCCGCGCGTCAGCTCCGTGATCGGCAGCCACCGCCGGGCGAAGGCGCCGCCCACCAGGCGGGAGGCACCGCTCACCACCTCACGGAAGCTCAGCCCTGCCGGCACGTCGGCACCGAGCACCAGGAGGTTCCTGAAGGCGCCGATCCCGCCCTCCCCGGAGGCGGGCCGGGTCGAGGCGAGCACGCCGACGGCGACCTGGTCCTCGCCGCCGTAACGACGCAGCAGGCCCTGCAGGGCCGCCAGCACCACGACCCACGGCTCGGTGCCCGCCGTGCCGGCCAGGGCCCGCAGGCCCGCCCGGACGTCGTCACCCCAGTCGAAGCGTACGGTGCCGCCGCCGCAGGCCGGCTCGGCCGGTTCGGGCCGATCGGTGGGCAGCTCCAGCCGCGGCGGGAACGGCGTGAGCTGCCTGGTCCACCAGTCGAGAGCCGTCCCGGCAGTGGTCTCGGGGGCGGGCGGGGCAACGCCGGGCAGCGAAGGGGCGGGCGGCCGCGGGCCCTCGTACGCGGTGCCCTCGGCGGCGTACGCCGTGCTCAGGCCCTCGGCGAGGAGGGACATCGAGTGCTCGTCGGCGATGGCCCTGTGCAGGGTGAGCAGCAGCACGTGCTCGGCCTCGCCGACCCGGAGCAGGATCGCCCTGGCCGGCGGCCCGTCGGCGGGATCGGCCGGCGTCATCGCCTCGATCGCGAGCAGGCGGTCCAGTTGCTCCGGGTCCGCGCCGGTGAGGTCGGAGAAGGCCATCGGAGGCCCTTGCCTGGCGACGCGGCGCAGCGGCACTCCGTCCGCCTCCGCGAACGTGGTACGCAGGGCGGCATGCTCGCCGACCACGGCCCGCCAGGCCGCGCGCAACGCCTCGACGCGCAGCTCACCCGTTATCCGATAAACGCGGAACAACTGGTGCGCCGGCGATTCCGGGAAAAGGCGGTGCATGAACCACGCCTCGACCTCAGCGGGGGAGGTCATGGCGGGCCCGGCATCAGCCCCAAGGAATTCATCGGTCACCACGCTCCGCATTCTGCGGTCGGCGGACCGGGCGGTGCTTCTCATAAGCTGCGCAAATCGCATCGCCGCAGAGCAATCCCGGAGATGCGTACGCGGACGGCACGGCCAACGATGGTCGAAGGGTAGTCGGCCCAGCTAAGCCACACACGCATAGGAGCGTTTCGGATGACGGTTAACCACCCGAGCGAGCCGAGTCTCTCCGCCGTCGAGCAGCAGGTCGAGGAGATTTGGCGTTACGTGCTCCGCATGCCGCAGGACCAGGAGGACGCCACGTTCTTCGAACTGCAGGGCCAGTCGGTGTCGGCCATTCGCATCGCGTCGCGGATCGAGGACGAGCTGGGAATCAGGATCGACGCCGGCAGCCTCTTCGAGAACCCGTCGATGAAGGAATTCATCTGGTCCGTGACCGAGCAGGTCAAGAGTTCGGCGCAGGCGGGCGGCGAGCGCTAGCCCGATTTCCACCCGTCAGGTCGTCATCCTGGCGGCGGCGTCCTGCCGGCTCGCAAGCCACCCAGCACCTGCACCTTCACCGCGCCGGCCAGGGGCTGGTGCGGACGGTTATGGCGGGGTTATCCGCGTGGTCGCATGATCGTGGGCAGCCACCAGGCCCGTTCGATCGTGCACCCACGAAGGCGGCCACTCCCGGACGGACGATCACCTGGGTGCCGTGTGCTGAGGACACGACCGCCGAATGCGGCACGCTGAACGTGCCCATCGACTGGGACATTCCCGGCGGCGCCACCGTCGAGATGGCGGTAGCCCGGCGCAAGGCCACAGACCCGGCCGCACGGGTCGGCTCCCTGGTCGTCAACCCCGGCGGTCCGGGCGGCTCCGGTGTCGACTTCGTGGTGCACGGCAGCAGTTACTAACGGGCCTTCCGGATGCGCGCATCGGGGCCTACGAGCTGGTGGACATGGCGTTCGCCGGACTGTACAACCCCAACTGGGCGGAGCTCGCCCAGATGCTGGTGGCCATCGACACCGGCGGCCCGTCCCCGGCGCCGAGCGCCGCGAAGGACGAGGAGGTGAGGGTCGGCACGCCGGTGTTCCCCACCCGCAGCACCGGCTGCGGGTGGACGCCACCCCGCCCATCCTGCCGACCTCCTCGCTGATCGACCCCGCCACCGGCCACCTGTGGACGCTCAGCACGGCCGAGCAGATCGGCGACGAGGCTCGCGTGCTCACGTTCGAGGGCTCGGGACACGGCGTGTACGGCCGGAGCGCGTGCACCATCGGCACGATCGACCGCTACCTGATCTCGCAGTCGCTCCCGGCCAAGGGGGTCCGCTGCCCGGAGGTGCGGCCGCCGAGCACGCCCCGAAGAGGAGGCACCGGCTGAGCCCCGCCGGGTCGTCGACCACGACGCACTCGCCCGTGGCGTTGACGCACACCTGGCCGGCCTACCTGCCCGACGTGGCTTGACGAGCCTCCAGCCAGTGGCCGGCAGCCGCCGTCCCGTCCGATGGGTCCGGCCCTCCGCCGTCGTGCGTGCGGAGGGCCGTTGTGCGTCGCGGGGGGTCATCGTACGTGCTGCCCTAGCCACGCTGGCCCGCGATGTCGTCCAGCAAGGAGACGAGCTCCCTGGGGGCCGACACCATGGGCCAGTGGCCGGTGTCCAGCGAGTGGAACGTCCAGGCCGCCTGGTCCCGCATGGCCTGGACGTCCGGGGAGAGCAGGCCGCCGAAGTGCTCCAGCTGGCACACCACGTACGAGGCGCACAGCTGGTCGAGCGGCCGGCTCATCGTGACCGGCTCGCTGATCGTCCGCCCGGGATGGCCCACGCACCGCTCGACGAGCCGCCGCGCCTGCGTGAGCGTCAGATCCTGCCCGTCCGCCATCACCTCGGCGTCCGGCACCGGCCAGCGGCCCCGGTGCAGGGTGATCAGTTCGAGCTCGCTCGTGTGCTGCGAACGGGGGAAGGCGTGCAACATGGACTGGCCGTCGTGAGGCAGGAACCCCTCGACGAACACCGTACGGACCACCCGGTCGGGCACGCGGTCGGCCACCTGGGCGGCGACCAGCCCGCCATAGCTGTGACCGACCAGGATGGCGTCACGCAGGTCCAGCTTCTCCAGCACCGACAGCACGTCGTCCACATGGGTCTCGGGCCCGATGTCCGAGACGTCCGTGAGCGGGTCGTCAAGCCCCGACAACGTGATCGGGTAGGCCTCGTGACCGAGGGCGCGCAGCCCCCGGGTCACGTGCTCCCACACCCAGGCCCCCATCCACGGGCCCGGCACCAGGACGAATGAGCTACTCATGTCAGTGACCTCCTTCTCACTACATCACGTCACGCGGCCTGGCGCTCGAGGGTGGGGGTAAGGAACCGGTCTTCGTACCTCTGGGTGACGGTGGTGGGCTCGGGACTGAGCAGGGCGACGACGGCCCGGTAGCCGGGGCCCGCGTCGAGCACCTGCAGGCCGACGGTGCTCGGCGGTATGCCGAGCGGCCAGGCGAGCAGGGCGGGTGGCATGTCAGGGTGACTGACGTGCACCTGGTCGGGGGGAATGCGCAGTCCGTGGCCCGTGGCCTTGAGCGCCGCCTCCTTGCACACCCACATGCGGGTGAAGGCGGCGTGCTGGTGGTGCGGGGGCATCCAGCCCAGCACCGCCCGTTCGCCGGGTGACAGGGCGCTCCCGGCCAGCTCCCTGATCGGCACGTCGGGGATCTGCTCCACATCGACTCCGACGGGGGCGACGGACGTCAGCGCCACCGCGATGCGCTCCGCGGAGTGTGACACGGAGACGTGCAAATCCTCCTTTCCGCCGGAGCGGATGCGCGGCTTGCCGTGCGGTTTGCCGCAGTCGGGGCAGCTACGGTCGACCGGCACGTCCTCGGGCTCGGTACCGAGCTGGGCCGCCGCCTTGGTGCGCAGCAGCCAGCAGGCGGTCAGGAAACGCCGCCGGTCCTCCTCGTGGAGGTACCGCTCGGCCCTGGCCCGCTCGTGCTCGTTCAGCACTTCGGCCAGCGTCTCCTCAGAACGGTTGCGCGGATCCGCCCACCACACCCTGCACTCGTTGGCGCCCAGCACCAGTTCCGGCATGATCTCTCCTCCTTACTCCTGTCATGGAAGGGGGCGGCAGGCCACCAGGACCCATTCGTCGTTCTCCGGGCCGGCGAACAGCTTTCGTACTTCGTCGCCGACGCGTTCGGATTCGTCGGTGTGCACATGCACGACGATGTCTCCGCCGGCCTGCCGCAAATATGTTTGCCAGTGCCTGGGCAAGGCCGCGAGCACTCGGATTCCGTCGATCGGGGAATTCGGAATTCCCGTTCCATCGTTCCTGCGTACGGTCAGTTCAAGCACCATGGGCCGGCCGCCTTCCACGGCCGGGGACAATGAATGGCCGGGGATAATGAAAGGGCGGCTCTCCTGCTCTTTTGTCAATGTTCTCCAGTGGGTCGGGACTGGCTTTCTCGGCACATTCCCACTGTGCGGTCGGGGGTGCCGGGAAACCAGGCGGAAGCGCGGCAGCATGTTGCACGCGGGCTGACCGCATGAGGACAGGCCGGCCGCAAGAGGGCACGGGACCGGTAGCCGGGACCGCCCGGTGTGCGTTTTCCTCGAATCAAGGGACGAACCAGGAGGAGGCGCGTTGAAGGTCCACCAGGCAAGAGACCCGCTGGCGCTGGGCGTCCACCCCGGCGTCCTGGCCGAGTCCGGCGGGGTGCCCAGTTATGTGCCGCGTGACGTGGACCCGCAGGTGTGCCGGCACCTGTTGGCGGGCGGATTCGTGCTCCTTGCCGGCGATCCGGCCGCGGGCAAGACACGTACGGCCTACGAGGGGATGCGCGCCGCGCTCCCCGGCCACGACCTGTTCGCGCCGGAGCCCGACCTGGGCAAGGACGCCATGGCGGCACTGGTCGATCGCATGGTCGAGCTGCCGGCGGCGGTGTTGTGGCTGGACGACCTGGACCGTTTCCTGCTGTCGGGCACGGTCACGTCCGCCCAGCTGGTCCGCCTCCTGGATGGTCCCGGTCACCTGGCCGTCATCGCGACGATCCGCCAGGTGGCGGAGGAGCGCCTGATCGAGAGCGCGCAGGGCAGGGACGACGTGCGGGGGCTGGCCGGGCACGCCGCTCATGTGCTCACCGAGGCCCAGCGGATCCCGCTGCCCCGCCTGTTCAGCGCGGCCGAGCTGGAGCGGGCCGTACACGTGCCCGACGGGCGGGTCGCCGACGCGCTGAAGGAGAGCGGTACTTACGGCATCGCCGAGTTCCTCTCGGCGGGCCCCGAGCTGCGTGAGGAGTACGAGCACGGCAGGCTGAGCGGTCACCCGCGCGGCGTGGCCCTCGTGAGCGCCGCGCTCGACTGCCGCCGCGCCGGCTACCTGTCGCCGCTGCCCATGGACCTGCTCGAAGACCTGCACGACGTCCAGGGCGCCCAGCCGGAGTCGCTGGAGGAGGCCTGGTCGTGGGCGACGTTGCCCAGGTCCACCGCCGCGATGCTGCGGCCGGTCCCCGCCGGCGGCGCCGTCGAGGTGTCCGAATACCTGGCCGACCTGCACCGGCCGCCCCAGGACGCACCCGTGCCCGACCGGGCGATCGCCACGATGCTGGAGTACGCCGCCATGAACGACGCGCTGGCCCTCGCCGACCGGCTCCGCGCCCAGGGACGCCACGAGTCGGCCGCGCACGCCTACCGGCACGCCATCGTGCTGGCCAGTGCCGAACACGGCGACACCCACCAGGACACGCTCGCCATCCGTGACGCCCTGGCCGGCACGCTGCGCACCCTCGGGCGGCTGGCCGAGGCCGAGGCCGAGCGGCGCGAGCTGCTCGACATCCGCCGCCGGCAGCTCGGCGAAACCCACCCGCACACGCTGGCCAGCCGGAACAACCTGGCCCTGGTGCTGCGCGAGCTGGGCAGGCTGGAGGAGGCGGAGGCCGAGCACCGTACGGTGCTGGAGTTCTGCAAGCTGACGCTCGGCGACGACCACCCCGACACGCTGACCAGCCGCGACAACCTGGCCTCCGTCGTGGGGGAGCGCGGCAGGCTGGAGGAGGCGCAGGCCGAGCACCGTGCCGTGCTGGAGGCGCGCCGGGTGCTGCTCGGCGACACACACCCGCACACGCTGGCCACCCGCAACAACCTGGCCCTGGTGCTGCGCGCGCTCGGCCATCTCACCTACGCCGAGGCCGAGTACCGGGCCGTGCTGCAGGCCCGCCGCCGGCTTTTCGGCGAGGAGCACCCCGACACGCTGGCCAGCCGCAACAACCTGGCGCGAACCCACAGCGAGCTGGGCTGGCAGGCGGGGGCCGAGGCCGAGCACCGGTCGGTGCTGGAGACGCGCCGCCGGGTCCTGGGCGAGGAGCACCCGGACACGCTGGCGAGCTGGGGCAACCTCGCCCAGCTCCTCGGTGACATGGGACGGCTGGAGGAGGCCCAGGTGGAGCACCGCGCGGTACTCCAGGTCCGCCGCCGGGTCCTGGGCGACGAGCACCCGCACACCCTGATCAACCAGAGCAATCTGGCCCTGGTGCTGCACGGCCTGGGCCGGCTGGAGGAGGCCGAGGCCAAGCACCGGGCGGTGCTGGAGGCACGGCGCCGGATCCTCGGTGACGAGCACCCGAGCACCTCGGCCAGCCGGGGCAACCTGGCGCTGACGCTACGCGCGCTCGGAAACCTGGACGAGGCCGAGAGCCTGGAACTGTACGCCCCGTGACCCCCGGCTGAGCGGTCCCCATCGCGTGGTCGGCCGGACGACCGTCAGGGCCGCGCCTGCCCGGGTCGCGGGCGGGCGCCCGGTACGTGGGTTCGCGCCTGCGAAGGGTCGCCGCGTGACCGCGACGCGAAATCCTGCCGGATACCTCCGTTTTATGGGCGTTTTGTACGGTTTCGATATCCTGAGAGGAGAGATCTCGACGGAAACCGAGGGAGTCTCATGGAGGACCGTGCAACGCGGCATCACCGGCGATACCGCTTCCGGAACTCGCGCACGCAGGTGGACCGGACCCCTGGAGCCGGTGTGGAGCAGCGGCGGCGGGACGAACTGGCGGGCGGCCCCCGGCCGCTGAGTGGCGAGCCGGACGTCTTCCTCGACGTCCCCGTCGTCAAGGTGGACGAGATCCATCTGGAGGTGAACGACCTGCGCGCCCGGGTGTCGCTGAACGCCGAGGTCCTCGACCTGTTGCGACTCGGCGTAGGGGCCGACGTGGACCTGGGGCACGTGGCGCTGGACATCAAGGGCGTCGAGGCGCAGGCCACGCTCAAGGTGCGACTGGAGAACGTCGCCCGGATCCTGGACAGGGTGCTGCAGACCATCGACGACAACCCGCAGATTCTCGAGCATCTGACGCGCGGCCTGGAATCGACCCTGCGAGACGTCGGCCGCGGCACCGGCCGGGCGGTCGGCGAGATCGGCCGCGGAGCCGGGGGCGCCGTGGAAGAGGTGGGCGCGGGCGCCAGGGGCACGTTGCGGGACCTCGGCAGGGGCGCCGGCAGAGCCGTCGAGGGCGTCGGCCGCGGCGCCGGCAGAGCTGTCGAAGGGGTCGGCCGTGGTGCCGGAGGCGCTCTTCAGGAGGTCGGCCAGGGGACCGGTGAGGCGGTCGGTGAGGTCGGCCGGGGTGCCGGTGAGGTGGTCGGTGAGGTCGGTCGGGGTGCCGGTGAGGTGGTCGGTGAGGTCGGTCGGGATGTCGGTGAGGTCGGTCGGGATGCCGGTGAAGCAGTCGATCAGGTCGGCCGGATGGTCGGCGATGAGGTCGGCCGGGTGGCCGACGAATTGGCCGACCGGGACGGCGAACCCGCACGGGATCGCGAGCCGAGGCGGGTCAGGCGTCCCGAGGGGGACGGGCGTACTGACAGGGACGGACGTGCCGACAGCGCCAGGCGTGCTGACAGTGCGAGGCGTGCTGAAGAGGGCAGGCGTGCCGAAGGGGGCAGGCGGGTCGAAGGAGAGGGCCGGCCCGTCCGGCGTCGCTCCGAGGAGGAGGACCCGCGCGAGCGGCCGAGGCGCCCGCATCCGGTTCGGCGACGGGAGGCGCCCTGATGAGCACCGGCCACGGCAGGCCGTCACCTCGCGAACCGGCGGACATCGAGCTCACCGCCGCGGTGTCGGCGGACGAACTGCGCTTCGAGGATGAGCCGCGGACGCACGTCGGCTTCACCGGCTGCCCCGATCACGAGTCGAGCTCCGGCAGCGACCGTACCAACCTGCCCGATGCCGTCAGGAAGCACGTGACCTACCAGGAGGTCGAGGTCAACTACGCCCTGGTGGCCACGATCTCCGTACCCGCCGACGAGTAGGCTCCCGGCCCCGTACGGAGGTTTCTCCCGATCGCGACGGGCAGGTGAGTGCGATGACGACATTCGGCTATTTCCTCTCCTGCGAGGAGCACGGCCCGAAAGAGCTGGTACGGCAGGCGAAGGCCGCCGAACGCGCGGGATTCGAGGCCCTGTGGATCTCCGATCACTTCCACCCGTGGCTGGACGAGCAGGGCGAGTCGCCGTTCGTCTGGTCGGTGATCGGCGCCCTGGCGGAGGCCACGTCGTTGCCGATCGCCACAGCGGTCACCTGCCCCCTGTTCAGGACGCACCCGGTGGTGATCGCCCATGCCACGGCCACCACGGCGGCGCTCACCGGCGGGCGGTTCCGGCTCGGCGTGGGCACCGGGGAGGCGCTGAACGAGCATGTGGTCGACCCGCGCTGGCCCCCGCTGAGCGAGCGGCTGGAGATGCTGGAGGAGGCCGTCGACATCATGCGGAAGATGTTCACCGGCAAGCTGGTCACCCATCATGGCCGCCACTACCGGGTGGACACCGCCAGGCTCTACACGTTGCCGGAGGAACCCGCCCCCATCCTGATGTCCGGGCTCGGCAGGAAGTCCACCGAACTGGCCGGGCGGATCGCCGACGGATACGTCTCCGTGATGCCGAACGCCGACTCCGTCCGTTCGTTCCGTGAGGCGGGCGGCGCGGGCAAGCCCGCGCTTGGCGGGCTCAAGGCCTGCTACGCCACCGACGAGGCGGCGGCCCGCAAGACGGTGCACCGGTTGTGGCCCACGCAGGGCATCAAGGGCGAGGCCTCGCAGATCCTGCCGCTGCCCCGGCACTTCGAGCAGCTCGCCGAGTCGGTGACCGAGGAGCAGGCCGTCAACGGCAGCCCCGTCGGCCCCGACCCCGAGGTCCACGTCCAGGCGATCCGGCAGTACGTGGACGCCGGGTACGACGAGGTCTACGTCAACCAGATCGGCGGCGAGCAGGACGCGTTCTTCGACTTCTACGCGCGCGACGTCCTGCCCCGCCTGCGCTGAGGCGAGTCCGCCGAGCTTCAGGAGCAGGCACAGACTGGGCAACGACCCGGAATGCGCCACCCGCACGGCATCGTGGGGCGCGCCGTGCCGACTACTGTGCGTACATCCTGGTGGATCATGCGAGTGGTACGGAGGAGACGCGTTGACGGCACATGCGCGGGTCGTTGCGGTCGTGTCGTATCTCGGGCTGATCGTCGCGGCCGTGCTGATGGGAACGTCACCGGCCGAGGCCGACTCCGCCCAAGCCGTCATGCGCTCCGGGGCACCGAAGGGCCAGGGCAACAACTGGAACAGTGGCAATTTCCGGAACTGGGGCCGCGCTGTGAACAGCGGAAACTTCATCTTCACGGACGCCTCGGTGTCCAGCGCCAACACCTTCGGCGGCGGGAACTTCGCCAACGGGCCACAGACCGTCACCGAGGGCAAGAGCGTCAGGGTCGCAAAGTGACGCCTGGCGAGACCACCCCGCCATTTCCGATCAGCCGGCAGGCGGGCCTCACGCCGTCACACCCTCCGGGTGGGCGTCGCCGACGAGCCCGAGGGCGAGATCGTGCTCAAGGAAGGCCTTGAGCGAGCTGACCAGGAACGTGAAGCCGCCGGTGGAGTCGATGGCGTACTGGACGACCTCGTCGCCGCTGCCGGTGAACCCGGTCTCGGTGATCTGGACGTAGGTGGTGTCACCCGGCGCCGGGACGAAACGGAACTCCACCGTGGTCCGGCTCTCGGGGGTGTAGCCGCTCCAGGTGAACCGTACGCGGCTGTTCTCCTCCACCTCCTCGACGGAGATGTGGCTGGAAACCCCGTACATCTCCCATTCCCAGAGCAGCTCGGCGCCCGGGGTCATCTTGCCGCTGCTCTTGGTGTACCAGATCCTGGTGGTGATGTCCGGGTCCACGATCGCCCGGAACACCTCGGCCGGTTTCCGGCGGATGAGCATTCCGACCTTGACTGCGGGAATCGTGGAGATTTCGAGCTTGCCGGCGGACACGTCACTTGTCCTCTCGCGTTTCCTCGACGAGCGGCTCGCCCGTCTCCAGCATGGTCTTCAGGTTCGCCAGGATGTGCGGCCAGCCCTCGCTGACCGCCCCGAGCACGGCGCTGTCCTGCTCGAAGCCGTCATGGGTCACGGTCAGCTTGACCACATCGCCGTCCCGTTCGATGTCGAACGTCACCTTCGACCTGGGCTCGTCGGCGATGCGGGCCCGGTATTCCTCGCTCAGGCCGTACGTCTCGGCCCACTCGCGGGTGAAGGTGTGCCAGGTGTAGGAGAGCCGGCGACAGGGCTCGGATTCGAGCACCACCTGGGCGGGATCCTTGATCTCGGCCCCGCTCTCCTTGAGCCTCAGGGTGATCTCCGAGCCCGGCCGCCAGTCCGTCTCGAAGGCCACCCCCCAATACCGCATCGTGAAAGCCGGATCCGTCAGCGCCTGCCACAGCAGTTCCGGTGTCGTCTTGATGTAGGTCGTGTACACGAATCCCCGGTCTGACATGGGGGTCCCCTCCAGAGCTCGTTTCAGGTCCGCCAAGGCGCGGACTCGGTCTTGGTCGTAGCGGCTGATCCAGCGCTCGGCGATCTCGTTGATGGGCACGGCGTTCAGGAAGTGGAGCTTCTCCCGCCCCCGCCGCACGGTCGTGACCAGGTTGGCCGCCTCAAGGATGGCCAGGTGCTTGGTCACCGACTGCCGCGCCATGCCCAGGCCGGCGCACAGCTCGCGAAGGGTCTGTCCGTTGCGCTCGTTGAGCCGGTCCAGCAGTAGCCGGCGACTGGGATCTCCCAGCGCCCGAAAGACGTCGTCCATGTCCTCTCGTTCTTCATGCAGCCTTTTGGCTGCCTTTGACGATATGCACCCAAACGGCTGCCTGTCAACGCGATGATCTGAGGCAAGCCGGTCATGAGCATCGGACGTGGACGTCCGGGCCACCCGCGCGTGAGGCCGCTGCGACCCGGACCGGGGGCTCCCATGCCGTTCCTGGGCCCTGGGGCACTTTGCCTCAGGCCGGTGGCGGGCCGGATTCGAGGGGTTCGGCCCGCTTCTCCAGCCGGCTGCCCCTCGGCAGGGTGACGACCATGATGGTGCTGGGGATGTCCAGCTCGATGCGGTGCCAGCGCCCGCGCGGAACGATGGCGGCCGTTCCGGCGATCAGCCTGATCTCCTCCTCCGCCTGCCCCGGCCGCTCGGGACGGAGGTAGAGGCGGATCTTCCCGATGAGGCAGGACACGATCTCCTCGGACTCGGGATGGACCTCCCAGTGGTCGGCGTGGACGTCGGCGGCGGTCTTGGCATGGAAGGCCGTCAGCTGCCAGCCGTCCTGGCCGGAGTCCAGCGGCCTTCTCCAGGCGTCGACCTTGCCGCCCTGGTGAAGGTGGATGTAGGACGCGAAGAGCTCGATCGGGGTGACGGTCACGCCGGGCATCCTTCCTGCGATGATCTTTCGACGGGTGCTGGTCAGCCCCGGGCGACGAGCGAGGGGCGGTCGCCGGCCTGCTCCGCCCGTGCCGGCCCGCCGGCCCGGCGCAGGACGGCGAGGGCGACGAGGGCGGCGGCGACCAGGAGCACCGCACCGAGGACCAGGCCGAACGCGTAACCGTCGCTGAGGGTCTCCGGCGTGGTGATCCGGCCGGTGCGTTCGTGGGCCGCGGTGCCGAGGACGGCCAGCCCGAGCGAGGCGCCGATCTGGCGTGCGCTGTTGAGCAGGCCCGAGGCCATGCCGCTCTCGTGCGGCGCGACGCCGGCGGTCGCGGTGTTGACGAGCGGCCCGAGGCAGAGCCCGAAGCCGATGCCGGCGACGATCGAGGGCCCCAGGACGTGAGTGATGAAGGCGCCGTCCGCACTGATCAGGCCGAACCAGGCGAACCCGGCCGCCGCCAGCAGCCCGCCGGCGACCAGCAGGGTCCGCGGCGCCAGCCGGTAGCCGAGTCTGACGGCGAGCACGGAGCCGGCGACCACGCCGAGCGCGAAGGGCACGAACTCCACCCCGGTCAGGGCCGGGCCGGTCCCGAGCACCTGCTGGAGATAGAGGGACATGAAGTAGAAGGACGACGCCATGGCGGCGCCGAGCAGCAGGTTGTAGAGATTCGCGCCGGACACCGAGCGGTTGGCCAGCAGGCCGAGCCGGATCAGCGGGTCGCGGGAGGTGGTCCGCTCGACGTGGACGAACGCGGCCAGCAACGCGACGGCGCCCGCCACCGTCGCCAGGGTGACCGGCGAGGCCCACCCGTACTGGTCGGTACGGACGACGCCGAACACGAGCAGGGCCATGCCCGCCGTGGCCAGCACGGCACCCAGCACGTCCGGGCGTCCGCCGCGAGCGGGCGGTGGGCCGGCGGCGACCCCCAGGGCCAGGACCAGCGCGGCGGCGGCCATCGGCACGCTGGCGAACATCACCCAGCGCCAGCTCGCGTACTCGGTGAGCACCCCGCCGATCAGGACGCCGAGGGCGCCACCGGCGGCGTTCATCGCGCTCCACACGCCGAAGGCCCGGATGCGGGCCCGGCCGGCGGGGAAGGCCGCGGTCAGCAGCGCCAGCGCGGCCGGAGCCAGCGCGGCGGCCCCGATGCCCTGCGCGGCGCGGGCGGCGATCAGCTGGCCGGGCTCCTGGGCGAAGCCGCCGAGGAGGGAGGCCAGGCCGAACAGGGCCAGTCCGGGCAGCAGGACGCGCCGGTGGCCGTACCGGTCGGCGACCTTGCCGCCCAGCAGGAGCAGCCCGCCGAAGGTGAGCGCGTAGGCGTGGATCACCCAGGTCAGGCCCACGGGGCTGAAGCCGAGACCGGCGGCGATCTGCGGGAGACCGACGTTCACCACCGACAGGTCCACCGACACCATGAACTGCACGACCGATACAGCGGCAAGGGTGAGCCCTGGCCGCGCACCCATCGTCCTCGTCACCGCGATTCCTTCCTTTCCTGCTGTCAGTGGGCGTGACTCGGCCCGGCCGAGTGCGAGCCGCCGAAGGGCGTGGTCACGCCGTCGTAGCGGAGCCGCAGCATCATTCCCTGATGGGCGTGCGGCAGGTTGTGGCAGTGGTTCATCCAGACGCCCGGATTAGAGGCCCGGAACGCGACCTCCCACACCTCTCCTGGACGGACGTCGAAGGTGTCGACCCAGAGCGGGCTGCCCGAGGCGGGCTTCCCGTCCCTGGACAGGACCAGCACCGGATGGCCGTGCAGGTGCCAGGGGTGGGTCTCGAGGCTCCGGTTGACCACGGTGAACCGGACGAGGTCGCCCTCGGCCACGAGCTGGTCGGGGATCGACGGGTGCCCGCGGCCGTTGACGGTCTGCGCGAACGCCGGCGCCCCGTCGACCATGGCCAGCCCGCGGTCGAGCACCAGGGTGAAGTGCCGGTCGGCGGCGTCGGCGCGCAGCGGGGGCGGGGCCGGGGTTCCGTACGCGAGCAGGTCGAGCTCGGGCCAGCCCGTGGTGTCCGGAGCGGACGCTTCGCTGTCGGGGGCGCCGGCCCCGGGCCGCAGCCGGACCGTGGCGGCGTGGTCGTCGACTGCCAGCGCCACGGACGTGCTCGGCATGGCGAACACCAGGTCGTAGCGCCCGCCCGCGGGCAGGCGCAGCGCGTGCCGGCTGATCTCGCCGGGCCGGTCGAGGTCGCGGCCGTCGACGGCGGCCACCCGGAACGACGTGCCCGCCAGCGCGAACCGGTGCGGCTCGGAGTCGGTGTTGATCAGCCGCAGCCGTACCGGGGTGCCGGCCGGTGCGAGGTGCTCGGCGCCGCCCGAGATCGTGACCGTGCCGTCGAAGGTGTGCACGGGCAGGGTCAGGTCCAGGTGGCCGGGGTCCTGTTCGCCCCGGGGGTGCACGACGAGGACACCGTAGAGGCCCCGGCGTACGGCGAGGTGGGAGGTCTGGTGGGTGTGATACCAGTACGTGCCCGCCTGGTCGGCGCGGAAGCGGTAGACGAACTCGCCGCCGGGCGCCACGACGTCCTGGGTGACGCCGGGCGCGCCGTCCTCGCCGCACGGCACGTCGTAACCGTGCCAGTGCAGGGTCACCCCCTCGTCGATGTCGTGGTTGACCAGCCTGACCTCGATGAGATCGCCCTGCGTGGCCGTGATCCGCGGGCCGGGCACGGTGCCGTCGAAGGTCCACGCGTCGATGTCGCGCCCGGACTCCAGGCGTACGGTGGCCTTCCTGGCGGTCAGGACGTGCGCCCGCCGGACGCCGCCCGGCCCCGGTGCGGCGGCGCCCCGCAGTTCGGTCACCGGTACGGCGGCGCGCGAGGCCGGACCGTGACCGCCCCCGTGGGTCACCGTCGCGCCGGGCCGCACCGACAGACCGGCCCCCGTACCGGCGGCACCGACCACGACCACGCCACCGGCGACACCGAGGAAACGGCGCCGCGAAACCCCCGCGCGCTCCGGACCGCTCTCCCGTTCCCCGGCTTGGTCCGGCCGAGGAAGCGCTCGCACGGTCAGCAGCGCGCCCGCCGGCACCGCCGCGACCGTGATCAGCGCGGTGCCGAGGGTCAGGGGATAGCCGATGAGGAAGGTCAGTACGAAACTCGCCAGCGCGGCATAGGCGGCGGTGAGCAGCGCGACGACGCCGGCGACGTCGATGCCCGCCGGCTGCGCGGCCCGCGCGCGCAGCCGGGGACCGGCGACGACGGCGGCGGCCAGCGCGGCCACCACGAGCATCGGCAGGCCGAGCAGCACCTTCTCCTGGACGAACCACCAGCCCCGACCGGCCAGCACCGCCACCGACACCGCCCTGGCCAGCGTCACCAGCAGCGCCGCGACCAGGAGGGCCAGCGCGGGCCCCGCGCGCCGCAGCGCCATGGTGACGCCCGCCGCGAACCACGCGACGACGCACAGCAGCGCGACGGCCAGGTCCAGGATGGTCAGGGTGGCGGTGGTCATGACGCCACATGGGTGGGTTCGGCCGCCTTCTGGGAGACCTGCCGTGCCTGTCGCATGATCATTTCGATCACGCCCATGATGAGCAGCCCGTTGACCGCGTGCAGGCCGAAGACGAACGGGCCGACGGCCGAGGCGTCGCCGAACGACGCGGCCACCTGCCGGATCAGCGCCTGGACCAGCACCAGCCCGACGAGCAGGCCCGCCGTCCCGATGAGCCGTCCCGGCATCCGGGCCACGGCGGCGACGAGCGTGACCACGACCGCGAGGGCGAGGATCGAGTATCCGAGCACCCGATGCGGCTGGAAGGCCTCCTCGGTGGGCGCGGGATCGAACGCGCCCACGGCGGCCAGGTAGAACTGTACGACGACGGCGCCCAGCAGCAGACCCGCCAGGCCGATGATGACTTTGCTCATGCCGGTCAGCGTCGCGCCGACCGGGGCTGCTCCGCTTCGGACGGCGGGTGACGCCGTCTACGTGAATGGGCGTAGCGGAAGGGCGCCGGGCTACGCCGGTCGTCGTAGGCGGGCGCGCGTCCGGGCGACAGCGTGAGCTTTCGCTGATCCCGTACGATCGCGGCATGGATCTGCGAGCGGTGCCGGGACAACTGTCCGCCTGGTTATCACGCCGGCCGGCCTGGTTCTCGGACGTGCTGCTGGCGGTGTTCGTCACGGTGATTCAGGTGCAGAGCGTCGCGGACTACGCGGCCGTTCTCCCCGAGCCGGCCGCCAGGCCGGTCACGGACTTCGGGAGCGCGGGCTACGTCCTGCTGGTCGTGAGCGGCGTGGCCGTCGTCGCCCGCCGCCGGTGGCCTGTCACGGTGCTCGCGATCACGGCGGTGGCGAGCCTGGTCTATTTCGCTCTCGACTACCCGCAACGGCTCTCCTGCCTGGCGCTCTTCATCGCCATGTACACCGTCGCCGCCTACGGTGACGGGCGCCGCTCGCTGCTCGTCGCCGGCATGGGCACCACGGTGCTCTCCATCGGGTGGATGATCCCGGCGATGGACGTCGAGCCGAGCGTGGGCCTCGGGTGGGTGTTCCTGCGGATCGGCGCGACGGCGATCAGCGCGACGCTCGGCGAGTCCGTCCGCTCCCGCCGGGTCATCGCGGCCGACGCGCTGGAGCGGGCCGAACTGGCGGAACGTTCCCGCGAGGAGGAGGCCAGGGCACGGGTCGGCGCCGAACGGCTGCGGATCGCCCGCGAGGTCCACGACACCGTCGCGCATGCCATCGCCATCATCAACGTGCAGTCCGGTGTCACCGCGCACGTGCTCGACAAGCGACCGGAGCAGGCGCGCGAGGCACTGCGTACCATCGAGCAGACCAGCTCGCGGGCACTGCGCGAGATGCGCGCCATCCTCGGCGTCCTGCGCGACGGCGACGAGCGCGAACCCTACCCCGGGCTCGACCAGATCCACGAGCTCACAGGAAAGGCCCGCGACGCCGGGCTCGACATCGCCATCGAGCAGGCGTCGCCGGTGACGCCGCTGCCGAGCGCCGTGGGCAGCGCCGCCTACCGCATCGTGCAGGAGTCGATCACCAATGTCATCCGGCACGTCGGCCCGACCCGGGTGACGGTGGTGCTCGAACCGGGCGACGACGCCCTGCGGATCCGGGTGATCGACGAGGGCCGCCGCGCCCCTTCGCCCGCTCCCGCCGACCGCGCCCCTTCGCCCGCTCCCGCAGGCCGTGCCCCTTCGCCCGCTCCCGCGGGCCGCGCCCTCTCGCCTGCTCTCGCAGGCGGTGCCTTCTTGTCCGCTCCCGCAGGCGGCTCCCCGACGAGCGGCCGCGGGATAGCCGGCATGCGCGAACGCTGCCAGCTGCTCGGCGGCGAGCTCGACGCGAAGACCCGTCCCGGTGGCGGGTTCGAGGTCACCGCCCGCCTGCCGCTCGTCCCGCTCGGGTCGCACCTGTGAGCCCCGAGCCGCCGATCAAGGTGGTCCTCGCCGACGACGAACGTCTGGTCCGGTCCGGCTTCAAGGTCCTGCTCGACCTGGAGGACGACATCGCGGTGGTCGGCGAGGCCACCAACGGTGCGGAAGCCGTCGAACTGGCCCGGGCCACCCGCCCCGACGTCGTCCTCATGGACATCCGCATGCCCCGGCTGGACGGGATCCGCGCCACCCGCCAGATCGCCGAGACCGCCGGGCTGGAGCAGGTCAAGGTTCTCATCCTCACCACCTACGACACCGACGAGAACGTCTTCGAGGCCCTGCAGGCGGGCGCGAGCGGGTTCCTGCTCAAGGACGCCGGCCCCGCCGAGCTGCTGCACGCCATCCGGGTGATCGCCGCCGGTGACGCGCTGCTCGCGCCCCGGATCACCCGCCGCCTCATCAGCCAGTTCACCGCGCAGCGCAGGGCCGCCAGGTCCGGCCAGGACCGGCTCGCGGTGCTGACCGAGCGCGAGCGCGAAGTGCTCGCCCTGGTGGGGCAGGGGATGAGCAACGAGGAGATCGGTGCCGCGCTGTTCCTCAGCCCGGCCACGGCACGCACGCATGTCAGCCGCACGATGGGGAAACTGCGCGCGCGCGACCGCGCGCAACTGGTCGTGATCGCCTACCAGACCGGGCTGAGCGACGTCACGCCGTAGCGGGGACCGGCACGCCTCCGGCGGGGATTGTCCGATAACCGGGCGTCCTGAGCGGCCCGGCTACGGCAGGGCGTTAGTCCGGCCGGCATGCGGGCAGCGGCAAGGTCATGAGTACGATCGACTACTCCCTGGATGTCCGTGTCCCGATCAGTGTCGCCTACAACCAGTGGACGCAGTTCGAGACGTTCCCCGAATTCATGGAAGGGGTGGAATCAGTCAGGCAGCTCACCGACACCCGCGCCGCCTGGCTGGCCGAGATCGCCGGAGTCAAGCGCGAGTTCGAGACCGAGATCACCGACCAGCACCCCGACGAGCGCGTCGCCTGGCGCACGCTCGACAAGCCGCGCCACGCCGGAGCCGTCACCTTCCACCCCCTCGACGACGGCACCACCCGGGTCACGCTCCAGATGGAGTACGACCCCGAGGGATTCGTCGAGACCGCGGGCGATTGGCTGCAACTGGTCCGCATGCGCGTGGAGGGCGACATGCGGCGCTTCAAGGAGTTCATCGAGTCGCGCGGCGGCGAGACCGGCGCCTGGCGCGGTGACGTCCCCCGCCAGGACGCGCCCGGCACCCACGCCCAGCCCGGTCCGCGTCCGACCGGCACCACCGCCCAGCCCCACACCCGTCCGCCCGGCGGCGACACACCGCCTCTACCGGGCACCGGTTACCCGCAATCGCCCGCGCCCGGCGGCGAGGCTCCGCCCGTGCCGGGCACCGGCTACCCGCAACGCCGCGCGCCCGGTGCCCAGCCGCGGCCGGGGACGTTCGGTCAGTAGGTCACGGGCAGGCTGACCAGGCCGCGGGCGCGGATGGTCGGCCGCCAGGCCAGCTCCTCGCGGGGGACGCCGAGCGCGAGGCCCGGCAGGCGCCGCAGCAGCGTGCCCAGGGCGACCCCCGCTTCGAGCCGGGCCAGGGGCGCGCCGAGGCAGTGGTGGATGCCGTGCCCGAACGCGAGATGGGCGACCTCCGCGCGGCTCAGGTCGAGGCGGTGCGGGTCGGCGAAGCGGCGCGGGTCGCGGCCGGCCGAGGCGAGGGAGAGCAGCACCGTCTCGCCCGCCGGAATGGCCGTCCCGCCGATCTCCACGTCCTCCACCGGGAAACGGCGGATGGCCAGCGCGGCGGGCCCGTCGAAGCGGACCAGCTCCTCGACCGCGGCGGGCAGGCGGCTCGGGTCCGCGCGCAGCGCCCGCAACTGTTCCGGGTGCTCCAGCAGGGCGAGCGTGGCGTTGCCGATGAGGTGCACGGTGTTCTCGTATCCGGCGAAGAGGATGAGGAACACCAGCGAGGTCAGCTCGTCCTCGCTCAGCCGGTCGCCGCCGTCACGCGCGGCGATCAGGCCGGAGATCAGGTCGTCCGCCGGATGGGCGCGCTTGCGGGCGATGAGCCGGCCGACGAAGCGCACCATCTCGCCGATCGCCTGCTTCATGCCCTCCGGCCGCGCGGGGTCGGGGGTGATGAGGGCGTCGCTCCAGGCCCGGAAGTCGGCCCGGTCGCCCGGGGGAATGCCGAGCAGCTCGCAGATGACGCTGATCGGCAGGGGAGCGGCGTAGGAGGAGATCAGGTCGGCTCGCCCCAGCGGCTCGATGGCGTCGAGCAACTCGTCGGCGATCCGCTGCACAGGACCCCGTAACTCCTCCGTCCGCCGGGCGGTGAACGCCTTGGTGACCAGGCGGCGCAGCCGGGTGTGGTCGGGCGGGTCCATGTTGAGCAGGTTCGCGTCCAGCGCCGGGGGGAGGGCGAACCCGCGGTAGTTCCCGGCGCCGGAGTTCCGCTTGTCCAGCGACAACCGCGGGTCGGCCAGCAGCCGGCGGACGTCGTCGTGCCGGGTGACCAGCCAGGCGGGCGAGCCGTCGGGACCCGGGATCCGATGTACGGGTCCGGCGCCCCGCAGCCGGTCGTAGGCGGCGTGCGGATCGGTGAGGAGCAGGGCCGGGTCGAGGGGAGGGCCGTCGGAAGCCGCGGATCGCATGGGCAGAAACCCTACCCCGACGGGCGAAACAGCGACTACGAGCCACCGACCGGCAGGACGTGACCTTCCGCGTCACCCCGTGACCTGGAAGCGCGGGCGGCCGCCCGGCGGGAGCGGTCGTGCTCCCACCGGGCGGCCGCCGGTTCGCTCTTGCGCGCGGCGGGGTTACCCGGCCAGGGAGATGCGGTCGAGGTCGGGGGCGGAGTCGTCGTCGTTGCCGATGACGATCGTGTTGCCGCCCGCGTTCAGGGAGACGGTCACCGCCTGCGTGTACACGGTGCTGTTGCCCACGCCGCTGACCGGCACCTCGATCGGGGTCCCGCCGTTGACGGTGACGAAGTACGACCGGTCGCCGTTGACGGTGAAGTCGATGTACAGCTGGTAGTCGCCGGCCCGGTCCACCACGACGTCGTCGAAGCGGACGGACGCGTCGGCGGAGCCGCCGATGTTGCGCACCTTCTGGTCACCGGAGCAGGCCGAGCAGCTCGTGACACCGGCGCTGCCGAGGTCGTTCAGCGAGCTCTCCGCCTCCCGCATGAAGACGCGGTCCGCGGGACGGACCTGGACGGGCACCGCCTTCGACACGCTGTGCGGCAGGCCGACCGTCCGGAAGTCCGCCTTGACCGGCACCTGCACGGGACCCTGCTGGCCGCCGGCCGGTCCCGTGACCGTCCAGGTGCCCTCGATCGACTGGCCGAGCCGCAGGTTGGCGGCGGTCACCGGGGCGCCTTCGAGGGTCCAGCCCGCCGGCACCACGGGCGCCAGCCGGACGTCGTCGACCGTGTCCTCGTCCAGGCGGAGCTTGGCGGAGATCTCGACGGACTGCTGCCCGGGGCCGACCCAGACCACGCCGGCCGGGGCCACGGTCATCGTGGTCCTCGGCACGTACGACGCCGGCGGCATCGGCCCCACCACGATCCGGTCCAGGCCGGGGCCCTGCCCGTCGTCGCTGAACACCTTGATCGTGTTCGCTCCGGCGGCCAGCGGCACGGCGATCGACGCGTCCAGGGGAACGTCCACGCCGGTGGCGGCGACGCTCTCCTTGATCGGCGCGTCACCGTTGACGCTCACCGAGAAGGAGCCGGCCTCGGCCGCGGTGTAGTCCAGTTCGAGCTGGTACGTCCCCGCCGCGGCGGCCTGGACCCCACGGTAGGTGACGGCGTTGCCGCCGCCGCCCAGCCCGGTGATCTGCTTGCCACCGGAACAGGCGTCGCAAACGGTGACCCGGGCCTTGCCGTCGCGGTCGTTGGCCCCGGCCTCCGCCTCCAGCGGCATGCCGTCGGCGTCGCGGACCGGGTAGTCCGTCGCCACCCGGATCTCGTCGATCCTGAGCTGCTTGTAGAACGGCTTGGCCTGGGCGCCGCTCCAGGTGTCCAGCACTTCGAGCTTCAGGTAGCGCGCGTCCTGCTTGCCGAGGTCGATGAACTGCACGCCGCGGGCGCTGCGCATCGCAGCCGTACGCACGGGTTCGCCCCAGTTCCGGCCGTCGTTGCTGGCGTGGACCCGGTAGTTCATGATCCGGGCGGAGTCCTCGGCCCGCCCGAACGACTCGCGGGCGTGGGTGGGCGACCACTCACGCTGGTTGACCGCGAGGTAGGCCACCTTGCGGCGCTTGCCGAGGTCCAGCGTCACCGACACCGGCTGGTCGCCGTCGCTGTCCCAGTAGGTGGTGTAGTCGCCGTCCACGACGTTCGAGGCGGGGAAGCCCTCCTTCGCGGCCGAGGCCGTGGCCCGCATCGCGGAGGACGGGAGGAAGTGCTGCTGCCCGGAGGTGCGGACCTGGAAGACGGTGTCGTAGGTGTCCCAGTTGGTCACGCCGAGGATGGACAGGTAGCCGCCGGACTGGGTGAACCTCAGGGGCGCGCCGGTCCGGACGTCGGTGACCTGCGTCACCCGGTAGCCGTTGTCCCGCAGCCGGACCAGGTCCTGGCTCTTGGGCCTGGTCAGCACGTGCACGTACTGGGTCCTGGCCGCGTCGGCGACGGTGATGACGCCGTGGGCGCCGTCGTTCCAGAAGCCCGGCTGCATGCCGCCGTACATGTAGCCGCCGCCCTCGGTGCCCGAGATGGAGGACCAGATCGGCGGCAGCCAGGTGTCCATGAAGTCGTTGAACTTCTCCTGGCTCGGCGGGAACCTGCCGTTCACCATCGCGGTCTCGGCCATCAGCGACTTGATCGACGAGCCGGCGTTGGCGATGTACCGGCCGACGTTCAGGGGGACGTCGACCGCGTTGTCCTTGCCGTCGTACCACCACTGGCCGCTGGTCGGCAGCTTGTAGTCGGCCTCGGTGAGGCGCGGCATCGGCGTGTAGGTGGCCGCCGGGTAGTCGTAGGCCGGGGTCATGCCGGTCTTCTGCTCGTTGCTGACCGTGTCCATGATCGGCGTGTCCTCGTTGTTGTTGCTCAACAACCAGGTCGGCCGCTGCTCACGGATCTGCTCGTACAGGTGGTTGCGCTCCCAGTACGCGTTGTCGTTGTCGATCCAGAAGCCGGACAGGTCGGGATAGTTGTCCA
This sequence comes from Nonomuraea jiangxiensis, assembly GCF_900099965.1. Taxonomy (GTDB): domain Bacteria; phylum Actinomycetota; class Actinomycetes; order Streptosporangiales; family Streptosporangiaceae; genus Nonomuraea; species Nonomuraea jiangxiensis. The sequence goes on from NZ_FNDJ01000004.1 coordinate 595,470, forward strand.
TGACCTCGTGGAACAGGTCGTAGCTGTACATGCCGAAGCCGTCGCGGGTGGTGAGGTTCACCTGCCGGCCCTTGTAGGCGGAGTAGGCGGCGGAGTCGAGGGTCTCGACGCCGGCCTCGTTGTGCCACTGCGGGTCGTCGGTCATGTAGAGCAGGACGTGCACGCCCTTGGCCTTGCCGGCGTTGATGAGCTCGCCGAGGAAGTCACGCTTCGTCGAGCAGCTGCCGGGGATCTCCGACGGCCAGGGCCGGGCGTAGCCGAGCCGGCTGTGGAACGTCGTGAGCACGACGTAGGAGGCGCGCAGCTTCCTCGCCTCGTCGATCCAGTAGTCGGGGGTCCAGCCGCCGTCGGTCACGTCGCGCTCCCAGGCGGCGCAGTCGGTGTGACGGGGAGCGGTGAACATGCCCCAGTGCAGGAACAGGCCGGCCGTGGACTCACGCATCCACTGCTGGCGCGGGTGCTCGACCTCGGCGCCGGCGGGCACCGCGCCGAACAGCGCCGCCACGAGGGAGAGGGCCAGGGCGAGGGCGATCCCGGCCAGGCGCCGGGATCGGGACGCCGCCCGGGGCGACCACCGGCGTCCGGGGCCGCTTCGGGCGGATGGGGGGAGGTTCATGACCATCGGCTTTCTCGTTGGAACGATCGGGCGAATAATGCAAACAGCATTGCCTAATCGGAATCCCGATGATCCACCGGCGGCGGCCGACGGTCAAGACCTCGGATCAATACCGGGTACTTCGAGCAACGAGTTCAGGACCGTGTCGAGGGCCAGCCGGGCGGCGCCGACGGCCACCGAGTCGGCGCCCATCGTGGAGATGACCACCTCGATCGGGAACAGGGTGAACTTGTCCAGCTCGCGGCGGAACGGCTCGGCGATGATCGCCCCGCCGCGTGACATGCCGCCGCCGAGCACGACGATCTCCGGGTCCACCGCCAGCGCGAGCACGGCGGCGCCGCGCGCGAGGACCTCGGCGAACTCGATCAGCACCGCGAGGCTCTCCGGGTCCTGCCGGGCCGCGGAGGCGATGACCAGCTCGCCCTCGCGCCCCGCCGCCGAGGCGCTGCCCGCCGCGAGCTCGGCGCCGCGGGCGTGCAGCCGGGCCACCGCGGACTCCCAGCCGAGCATGGGCAGGGTCCCGATCTCGCCGGCCGCGCCGTGCCTGCCCTGGTGCACCTGGCCGTTGAGCAGGACCCCGGCGCCGGCCCGGTGGCCCGCGAACATGTAGACGATGTCCCGGTGGTCCTGGGCGGCGCCCTTCCACTGCTCGGCCAGCGCGGCGAGCTTGACGTCGTTGGCCACCGCCACCGGCAGCCCGAGGCCGGCCTCCAGCGTGGCGGCGACGTCCACCTTGGTGAACCCGGGCAGGGAGTAGGGCGTCAGCCCCGATCCGGCCTGGCTGACGGCCACGTCGAACACGCCCTCCGGCGCCCGCAGCGTACCGGTCACGCCGCAGGCCGCGCCGGTGATCTCGGCGGGGTCGAGACCCGCGACGCGCCAGCACTCCCGCGCGGTCTCCACCGCGGCCCGCAGCCGTTCGGGCGCGTCCAGCTCCGGATCCAGCTCCCGCCGGTGGGAGGCGAGCGGGTTGCCGCGCAGGTCGGTCACCACGGCCAGCGTCTTGTGCGCGCCGATGTCGATCCCGCTGACGTAGCCGGACTCGGCGCGGAAGCGGAAATAGCGGGCCGGGCGCCCCGCCCCCCTCGCCTGCCGCGGCGGCGCGGTCTCCTCCACCCGGCCGTCATCGAGGAGTTCGGCGAGCAGATCCTCCGCGGTCGGCCGTGACACGCCGATGACCGCCCGCAGTTCCCGCAGGGTGAGGGCGGGGGACTTGATGAACGCGCCGAGGGCGGCGGCGATGTTCAGGCGTCGGAGCAACGACGAGTCTCCGAGCCGGGCGGCTGCTTCTCTGTCTTGACTCATCCGATCAGGGATCCTTATGCTCGCGGCGACAATAACGCTAACCTATCTGCATATTACAGTTCGCGATCAACGACGCTGGAACCCTGCCGCTCGGCGACAGCAGGACCGAAGGGACACTCATGGCAGCACGTTGGAGAGGGGCGGTCGCCGCTGCGACGCTCACGACACTGGCTCTCGCCGGTTGCGCCAGCGGTGGTACGAGCGCGCGATCCTCCTCCGGCGGCCCCGCCGAGATGACCATGCTCACGTTCGAGACCCCCAACCTGCCCGCCACGCTGTGGGACTCGGCGATCGCGCGGGTCTCCGCCAAGGTCCCCGGGATCAAGATCAAGAAATTGGTCACCCCGAACGTGGACCGCACCACCTACGCCAAGCAGCTGGCCAGCTCGGGCCAGCTCCCGGACATCATGATGGCGGTCAACCCGCAGGGATTCGCCGAAGGCGGCCAGCTCGCCGAGTTCACCCCTGACGAGCTGAAGGACTACGCCTACCCGACGTCCGGCGCGATCAACGGCAAGGTCTACCAGCTGCCCACCAATGCCCAGCCGCAGTCGCTCCTCTACTACAACAAGGACGACTTCGCCAAGGCCAAGATCAGCAAGGTGCCGGCCACCTGGGCCGAGTTCCTCGACGCCTGCGCCAAGCTGAAGGCCGCCGGCATCACCCCGATCGCGGTCGGCGGCGGCGGCCAGGACACCTTCGCCAGCGTCTACTCGTGGGTGGGCGTCCTCGGGACCGACGTCTTCATGCGGGACCCGGGCTTCGACAAGGAGATCAGGTCCGGCGCCAAGAACTTCACCGACCCCGCCTTCGTCAAGGCGACCGAGAAGATCGCGCAGCTGGCCAAGCTCGGCTACCTCGACAAGGAGGGCACCAGCCGGTCCTACGCCGACCACGAGAAGGCCTTCCGGGCCGGGTCGGCCGCGATGTACCCGATGGGTTCATGGTTCGCCACCTCGGCGGACAACGACAAGCCGCCGTTCGAGGTCGGCGTCTTCGCCTGGCCGAGCGACGACGGCAAGGCCGTGGTGCCCAACCTGACCGGCGGCGGCATCAGCGTCAGCGCCAAGGCCGAGAACGTCGGGCTGGCCAAGAAGTTCGCGCTGGAGTGGACCAAGGACAAGGAGACCTCCGACGCCTTCACCAAGGCCGACGGCACGTTCAACACGGTCGCAGGCTACAAGCCGCCGGCGGACATGGGCCCGCTCTTCAAGGAGACACTGGCCATCTACGAGAAGGCGGTCCAGGACGGCACGGTGACCCCGGCCTTCTCGATCGAGCAGGGTGACAACGGCCTGCCCGCCGAGTTCACCACCGCCATCAACCAGATCGCGGTCGAGCTCCTCAACGGCACCTCCGACGCCGCCACCGTGGCCAAGAAGCTCAACGACGAATACGCCGCTCTCCAGTAGGCGACCACCCGTGCGGGCGGACCACCCCGTCCGCCCGCACTCTCCCTTTTCATCGAGAGGTTCTCCCCCATGCCCGGCTCACCCCGCCACCACCCTCTCCAGGGTGGCCGGCTGCGCAGAGCGCGTGAGTTCTCCGGTTTCGCCCTGCCCGGGCTCTTCCTGTACGGCGTCCTGGTCCTGGTGCCGATCGTGTGGACCATCGTCCTCGGCTTCACCGACCAGACCCGGTTCGACCCGCAGACCAGCTGGGTCGGGTTGAAGCAGTTCGGCCGGCTGTTCCAGGACGAGCAGTTCTGGCTGGTCCTGAGGAACACCTTCGTCGTCACGCTCATCGTCGTGATCGTGCCGAACGTGCTGGGCCTGGCCATCGCCCTGCTGCTGAACCGGGAGAGCCTGCTCTACCGGCTGCTGCGCTCGGTGTTCTTCACGCCCGTCATCCTGAGCGGCATCGTCGTCAGCGTCATCTGGCAGAGCCTGCTGCGCCCGGACGGTGTGCTGAACGCGATCCTGGTGGACCTCGGCGTGGACAGCGCCCCGCGCTGGTTGTCCGATCCCGGCCTCGCGCTCTACTCGATCAGCGGGATCCTCTGCTGGCAGATGCTGGGCTTCTGCGTGGTGGTCTACCTCGCCGGCCTGAACTCCGTCCCGAAGGAGCTGTACGAGGCCGCGCTCATGGACGGGGCCGGCCGGCTGCGCCGCTTCCGCTCGGTCACCTGGCCGATGATCGCGGCCTCGGTCACCATCAACACCGTCATGCTGCTGATCAGCGGCTTCAAGGTGTACGAGCACATCCTGGTGCTCACCAACGGCGGCCCCGGGCGCAACGCCACCGCCTCCATCGCCTTCGACGTCATCGAGAAGGGCGTACGAGGCGACCGGATCGGGTTCTCGGCGGCCGAGGCGACGATCATGCTCGCCATCATCGTCGCGATCACCGGCGTCGTCCTGCGGCTGCTGCAACGTCGAGAGGTACACCTGTGACATCCCGCTTGGCGGTCGCGCGGCCGGTGCTCGCCATCGCGCTGACCGCGCTGTTCTTCTTCCCCATCTACATCGTCGTCACGGGCATGCTCAAGCCCGCCGACGAGATCCAGTCCTCGCCGCTCGGCCTGCCCGCGCCGCTCACCGGGGAGAACCTCGGAGCCGTCTTCGGGCGCGAGGACGGCCTGTACTGGTCGTCGCTGCTGAACAGCGTCCAGATCACGGTGCTGTCCGTGCTCCTGCTCACCCTGTCCTCGGCGATGCTGGCGCACTACCTGGTGCGCTCGAAGGCGCGCTGGACCAAGCCGGCGATGCTGATGCTGCTGTCCGGCCTGATGATCCCGCCGGCGGTGATCCTGCAGCCGGTCACCCAGGTCCTCGACGCCGTCGGCCTGATGAACACGCTGCCCGGCGTGGTGCTGAGCAACGTCGCCTACTACCTGCCGTTCGGCGTGTTCGTCTTCGCCGGATTCATCGGCACCGTGCCGGTGGACATCGAGGAGGCGGCCAGCCTCGACGGCGCGAGCCGGCTGCGGATGTTCTGGCAGGTGGTGTTCCCGACGCTGCGGCCCGCCGCCGCCAGCGTGATGATCTTCCTCGGGGTGTGGGTCTGGAACGACTTCCTCAGCCCGCTGGTGATCCTCGGCCCCGAGTCCGGCACCACGGTCACCGTCGGCGTCTACCGCTCGGTGGGGGAGTACTCGACGAACTTCGGCACCCTGTACGCCTTCTCGTTCCTGGCCTCGCTGCCGGTGCTGCTGTTCTTCGTGGCGCTGCAGAAGCAGTTCGTGGCGGGCCTGACCGCGGGATCGGTCAAGTGAGGGCCCGCCCGGCCGCGGTGACGTACGACGCCGGCACCGGAGTGCTGCTGCTCGACACCCCCCGCACCTCCTACGCGGCGTACGTCGGACGCGCTGACGACATCCCGATCCACACCTACTGGGGCCCGCCGATCACCGCCGAGGACGCGGCCCACCTCGCGACCTCGACCGCCGAACGGCTGGCCGCGGAGTGGGAGTGTTTCCGCTCGCCGGCCAACCGGCACGAGGAGTACCCGCTGGACGGCGGGCTGCAGTTCGGCCGGGCCGCGTTGTCGGTCGAGTTCCCCGGGTCGGTGCGCGCCGTCGAGTGGCGGCTCGCCCGGCACGAGATCACCGCCGAGCCCGGCCGGCAGGAGCTGACGCTGTGGTTCGAGGCGCGCCACCAGGAGCTGACGGTGGCCCTGCACTACCGGGTCCACGACGACAGCGACGTCATCGACCGGTGGGTGGTCGTGCGCAACGACTCCGCCACGGAGGCCGTCGACGTACACCGGCTGGACTCCGCCGCATGGGTGACCCCCGAGCAGCCGCGCCACCGGATGACCCACCTCACCGGCCGCTGGGCGGCCGAGACGCAGTTGCGCCGGACCGACCTCGCCGACGGCCACTTCGTCCTGGAGAGCCGCCGCGGCATCACCAGCCACCACGCGAACCCCTGGTTCGCGATCGACGACGGGACCGCCACGGAGGAGAGCGGCCGGGTCTACAGCGCGACGCTGCACTGGAGCGGTTCGTGGCGGCTGCTCGCCCAGCGGGAGCTGGACGAGCCCGCCCAGGTGCTGTTCGGCTGGGGGCACGAGGGTTTCGGCCCGCGCCGCCTCGAACCGGGTGAGGTGCTGCAGACCCCGGTCAGCTCGGGCCTGTTCAGCGCGGACGGGTTCGGCGCGATGAGCCACGCGTGGCACGAGTACGCCCTCCGCCACGTCCTGCCGAACGGCGGCGAGCAGCGGCCGGTGCTGTTCAACTCCTGGGAGGCCACCGGCTTCGACGTGGACGAGGCGGGCCAGCTGGCCCTGGCCCGGAAGGCGGCCGACCTCGGCTGCGAGCTGTTCGTGCTCGACGACGGGTGGTTCGGCCGGCGGTCGGACGACCGGGCCGGCCTCGGCGACTGGTGGGTCAACACCGACCGCTTCCCCGGCGGGCTGAAGCCGTTGATCGACGAGGTGCACGCGCTCGGCATGGGCTTCGGGCTGTGGATCGAGCCGGAGATGGTCAACCCCGACTCCGACCTCTACCGCGCCCACCCCGAGTGGACCTACCACCACGCCGGCCGGGAACCGCACACCATGCGGCATCAGCTGGTGCTGAACCTGGCCAGGCCGGACGTGGCCGAGTGGGTCTTCGGCGAGCTGGACGCGCTGCTGTCGGCCAACGACATCCAGTTCGTCAAGTGGGACATGAACCGGCCGTTCGCCGACACGGGCTGGCCGGAGCGGCCGGACCGGCAGGGACGGCTCTGGCTCGACCACGTGACGGGGGTCTACGGCGTGATCGACGCCCTGCGCCGCAAGCATCCCGGCGTGGCGTTCGAGGCGTGCTCGGGAGGCGGCGGCCGGGTCGACTTCGGGATCATGGCCAGGACGGACCAGTTCTGGCCCTCGGACAACACCGACGCGCTGGACCGGCGCTACATCCAGCACGGCTTCAGCCACCTCTATCCGGTGCGGACCATGTCGTGCTGGGTGACCGACGTGCCGGCCTTCATCAACAAGCGCCGGGTGCCGCTGACCTACCGCTTCCACGTCGCGATGGCCGGGGTGCTCGGCATCGGCGGCGACCTGAACGCCTGGACGGCCGAGGAGACGGAGGAGGCCAGGCGGCTCATCGCGCAGTACAAGGAGATCCGCCACATCGTCCAGCACGGCCGCCTGCACCGGCTGGGCGAGCCGGGAAGGTCGGCGTCCGCGGTCCAGTACGTGACGGCGGACCTCAGCGAGTCCGCCGTCCTCGTCTACCAGGAGGCCCAGCAGTACGACAGCGCCCCGGCCCCGATCCGGCTGCGCGGCCTGGCCCCCGAGGGCCGGTACCGGCTGACCGGCGGTGCCGTGCTGTCCGGCGCGCTGCTGATGAACCACGGGATCACCCCGCGGCTCACCGGCGACTACGCCAGCACGCTGATCCGCCTCGAACTCCTGGCCTGAGCAGCCCCAGGAGCACCCGGGGGTCGTCCCCGCGGCCGGGAAGCCCGGTCGCGGGGCGGCCCTCGGAGGTCAGCCGGTGATGATGGCGGGGTCGCTGGTGCCGGCGCGGCCCGTTTCGACGTGGCCGCACAGGCGGCGGAGGAAGGTGGCGTCCTGGTCGGACGTCACCGAGATGTCGTACCAGTTGTCGGCGTGTTGCGTGTCCACCGTGGTGGTGAACGTCGCCCCCGGCTTGAGCGCGTGCGGCTTCGGGTGGTCCTTGCCGTAGGCGTCGGCGACGCTGAGCCGCACCGCGGCGGTGCCGTGGTTGGTCACCACCACCTTCACGTGACCGGACCTGCCCTCGTGGCGCGTGCTCACCTCAAGACCCTCGCTGCCCACCCCGCCCTTGAACTGCCGCAGGAAGCCGTTGGGCCCGCGCACGGTGAAGTCGTAGGACTCCTGGCCGGAGGCGGCGAGGGCGAGCTCACCGGTCAGGCTCTGCCCGGCCCCGACCGTGTAGGTCCACGGACCGGCCGGGTTGGAGCCGGAGGCGACGTGGAACCAGGCGCCGGTCTCGCCGTCGTTGGTGAACGTGAGCGCCAGCCGGTCGTTCCTGACGTCCCCGTCCAGGGCCAGGTCGTACGGGAGCGGCCGGGCCGGACGCAGGCCGCCTTCCTGCTTGGGCAGCGCCGGGTTGGCCGGTACGGCGGGCACGTAGCTGGGGTGACGCTTGTTGTCCGGCGGCAGGTAGCCGGTGGTGTCGGGCAGGGCGGGGACGGCGCCGTCGGTACGGGCGAAGTCGAAGGCCGAGGTCAGGTCACCGCAGACCGCCCGCCGCCAGGGCGAGATGTTCGGCTCGTGCACGCCGAAGCGGCGCTCCATGAACCGGATGATGGAGGTGTGGTCGAAGACCTCGGAGCAGACCCAGCCGCCCGTGCTCCACGGGGAGACCACCAGCATCGGGACACGCTGGCCCAGGCCGTACGGACCGGCGGCGCGCGAGGAGGAACCCGGGTAGATCTCACCGGTGGTGTCCACCGTGGAGCCGCCCTCGGCGGCGGAGGAGGCCGGGTACGGAGGCACGACGTGGTCGAAGAAGCCGTCGTTCTCGTCGTAGGTGATGAAGAGCGCGGTCTTGCTCCACACCTCGGGGTTGGCGGTGAGCGCGTCCAGGACCTGGGCGATGTACCACGCGCCGTAGTTGGCCGGCCAGTTGGGATGCTCGGTGAACGCCTCGGGGGCGACGATCCACGAGATCTGGGGCAGCGTGCCGGCCCGCACGTCGGCCGCGAGGAGGTCGAAGAACCCCTGGCCCTCCTTGGCGTTCGTGCCGGTCCTGGCCTTGTCGTAGAGCGGGTCGCCCGGCTCCGCGTCACGGTACTGGTTGAAGTACAGCAGCGAGTTGTCGCCGTAGTTGCCGCGGTAGGCGTCGTCGATCCAGCCCCACGAGCCGTGGGCGTCGAGACCGTCGCCGACGTCCTGATAGATCTTCCAGGAGATCCCGGCCTCCTCCAGCCGCTCCGGATACGTCTTCCAGGAGTAGCCCTTCTCGTCGTTGCCGAGGACCGGCCCGCCGCCGCTGCCGTCGTTGCCGGTGTAACCGGTCCACATGTAGTAGCGGTTCGGGTCGGTCGAGCCCATGAACGAGCAGTGGTAGGCGTCGCAGATCGTGAACGCGTCGGCCAGCGCGTAGTGGAAGGGGATGTCCTCACGGGTGAGGTAGGCCATCGACGTGGACCCCTTGGCCGGAATCCATCCGTCGTACTTCCCGTGGTTCCAGGCGGCGTGGGCGTCCTTCCAGTCGTGCGGGAGGTCCTGGATGAACTTCAGGCCGAGGTCGTCGGCGTCGGGCCGGAACGGCAGGATGTCCCGGGTGCCGTTCGACTGGTGCCAGACCGGCTTGCCGCTGGGCAGGGTGACGGGCCGCGGGTCGCCGAACCCCCGTACCCCGCTCAACGTGCCGAAGTAGTGGTCGAACGAGCGGTTCTCCTGCATGAGAACCACGATGTGCTCGACGTCCTGGAGGCTCCTGGTCCGGTGGTTGGCCGGGATCGCCGCCGCCCGGGCGATGCTCGTGGAAAGGAGGGACGTGGCGGCGGTGCCACCGGCCAACTGGAGGAAACGCCTGCGGTTGACGTGCGTCATCTGGGGACCTGCTTCGTAGGTGGATCAGGCAAAACCCCGACAGTATGTTCGGCGGATCGCGAACAGGCCGTCCTCACCTGACGGAACTCAGGGCGAAACCCGCGTTAACGCTGCAATACCGCCCAGACGTGCCGGAAGTAGCCTTATCTGGTACTCGCCCTGCGGGCGACCGAGTCGATCGCCACGGCCAGGGCCAGCACCGCCGCGGTCACCATGAACCTCACGGAGGAGTCCACGTTGAGCAGCAGCATCCCGTTGGTGATCGACTGGATCACCAGGATGCCGAGCAGCGCCGCGTACGGCCGGCCGCGCCCGCCGAACAGCGACGTCCCGCCGATCACCGCGGCGGCGACCGCCATGAGCAGGATGTCGCTGCCGCCGGAGGCCTGGTTCACCGCGGACAACCGGCTGGCCGCGAGGATGCCGCCGAATCCGGCGAGTACGGAGGCCAGCACGAACGCCAGCACCCTGATCCGGGTCGTGTTGATCCCGGCCCGCCGGGCGGCTTCTGCGTTGCCGCCCACCGCGTACATCCACCGGCCGAACACGGTGTGCCGGAGCACGAGGTCGAGCGCGACCACCAGCGCCCCGAAGAGGACCAGCAGCAGCGGCACGCCCCGGTCGGCGGACAGGACCGTCACGACCCCCGCCAGCAGCACCGCCGTCCCGCCGATCCGCAGGACAGTCAGATAGACCGGCGGCACCGGCAGGTCCGCCGCCCGCCGCAGCCGCCTGCCGATCACCGCGGCCGCCGCCCAGCCGGCGATCAGCGCCGTCACCAGGCCCCAGGCCGGCCAGACCGGGAGCCAGGTGTCGCTCAGCTTCGAGACGAACCCGTCGAACGGCAGGTTGATCGTGCCGCCCTGGCCGAGCAGGTAGAGCAGCAGCCCCTGCCAGCCGATCAGCCCGGCCAGCGTCACGATGAACGACGGCATGTGCAGGCGGGTGTGCATCAGCCCGTGCAGCAGGCCGATGACCCCGGCGGCCACGAGCGCGACCGCGATGGCGGCCACCGGGTTCCAGGACTGCTTGACGTACAGGATCGTCATCACGACCGCGCACAGGCCGCTGACGGAGCCCGCCGACAGGTCGATCTCGCCGAGCAGCAGCACCATGATGATGCCGAGCGAGATCGTGCCGGTGGCCGCCAGTTGCAGGGCCAGGTTGGTGAGGTTCTCGGGGGACAGGAAGTGCTCGTTCAGCGTGCCGAAGACGGCCGCGATGACGACGAGCCCGCCGGCGACCGGCCAGGCCCCGAGGTCCCCGCGCCGCAGCCGCGCCACCGCCTCCTTCGGTGTGTACGGCCCGCGGGTCAGCGTCTCAGCGTTCATCTGCGGTCGCTCCGGTGATCGCGGCGACGATGGCCTCCTGCGACGTCTCGGCCGTCCGGAACTCGCCGGCGTTGCGCCCGAGCCTGAGCACGACCACCCGGTCGCTCATCGCCCGTACGTCGGCGAGGTTGTGCGAGATGACCAGCACGGCCAGGCCACGGTCGCGCAGGCGGTCGATCAGGCCGAGCACCTGGGCCGTCTGCTCCACGCCGAGGGCGGCGGTGGGCTCGTCGAGGATGACCAGGCGGGGTTCGCCGATCAGAGCCCGGGCGATGGCCACGGACTGCCGCTGGCCGCCGGAGAGCATGGCGACGGGCACCCTGATGTCCCGGATCCGCACGTCGAGCGAGGTCAGCAGGTCGTGGGCGGCGCGTTCCATGGCGATGTGGCCGAGCACCGACCAGCGGCGGCGTTCGGTGCCGAGATACAGGTTGGCGACCACGTCGAGGTTCTCGCAGAGGGCGAGATCCTGGTAGACGGTCGACACGCCCAGCGCCTGGGCGTCCTGGGGCGTGGCGATCCTGACGGGACGGCCCTCCACGGTGATGGTCCCGGCGTCGGGGGTGATGACCCCGGCCAGGACCTTGACGAGCGTGGACTTGCCGGCGCCGTTGTCGCCGACGAGGGCCACGACCTCGCCCGCGCGCAGGTCCAGGCGCACCCCGTCGAGGGCCTGGACCGCGCCGTACGCCTTGGTGATGCCGGTGGCGGAGAACATCTACCGCAGGCCCGCTCGCTCGCAGGCGTCCTTGACCTCGGCGGTGCAGATGTCCTGGACCGTGTAGAAACCGTCCTTGACGATCGTGTCCTTGACCTTGTCCTTGGTGACGGCGATGGGGTCGAGGAGGAAGGCGGGGATGTCGGCGGTGCCGTTGTTCACCTTGGCGGGGGCGGGCGGCCCCTGGCCCTTGGTGAGCGCGACGGCGAGCTCGGCGGACTTCTCCGCCTCGGCCCTGATGTCGAGGTAGACGGTCATGTACTGCTCGCCGGTGAGGATCCGCTGGACGGCCGCGAGCTCGGCGTCCTGGCCGGTGATCGGCGGGAGCTCGGTGTAGCCGGCGCGTTTCATCGCCGCGATCGCGCCGCCGGCCATGCCGTCGTTGGCCGACAGCACGCCCACGACGGAGTCGCGGCCGAGCGCGGTGATCGCCTGCTCCATCTGCTGCTGGGCCTTGTCGGGGCTCCAGTCGGGCGTGTCGTACTCCTTGCCGATTTTGACCTTGCCGTCGAGGACGTTGTGCGCGCCCTTCTTGTAGTCGGCCGAGCTGGGGTCGGTCGGGGAGCCGTGGATCATCACGATCTGGCCCTTGTCCGTGGCGCCCTTGGCGGTGAGCGCGTCCAGCAGCGCCTGCCCCTGCATCTCGCCGACCCGTACGTTGTTGAACGAGACGTAGTAGTCGTAGCCGATCCCGGAGATCAGCCGGTCGTACGCGATGACCGGGACCTTGCGTTGCTTGGCCTGGTTGACCAGCGGGGCCACCGCGGCGGCGTCGACCGCGTCGAGCACCAGCACGTCCGCGCCCTGCGTGAGGGCGGCCTCGACCTGCTGCTGCTGTTTGGCGGGCTCCTGGTCGGCGTTGCTGTAGAGCACCTTGCAGGCGGGGCAGAGGGCCTTGACCTTGGCCTCGAAGAGCGGCCGGTCGAAGGCCTCGTATCTCGTGGTCTTGGACTCCGGCAGGAGCAGGGCGATCGTCGCCTCCTGCTGGGGGTCGCCGGACGCGGTGCCGCCGGCGCCGCCGGATCCGGTGCCGCAGGAGGCGGCCAGTAAGACCGCGACGGCGGCTGACGTCTTCCATCCTCGGCCCATCGCGTTGTTCCTTTCCGCGACTACCCTTGGTAGTAAAGAAGGTAATTTACTATCAGGGTGTTGGCTACCCTTCGGACGTTCCCATCGAGGAGGAGTCCGACGTGCGCGGTGAGCTGGGTAACCCGCGGCTGCTGCGGGTGATGAACGAGCGGCGCCTGCTCGACCGGTTGCAGGAGCACGGCCCGGCCTCCCGCGCCGATCTGGCCAAGGTGACCGGGCTGTCGAAGCCCACGGTCTCGGCGGCGCTGGCCGGCCTGGCCAAGGACGGGCTGGTCCACCTGGTGGGCGAGGTGTCCGGCCGGCCGGGGCCGGTGACCTCGCTGTACGACATGAACGCCGGGTCCGCGCACGTGGCGGGCATCGACATCGGGCGCGACTGGAACCGCGTCGTGGTGGCCGATCTGCGGGGGTCGTTCGTGGGCCGCGAGGACGGCCGGAACGACGCCAGCACCACGGCCGACCTGGCGGCCCACGTACGCGAGCTGGCCCACGCGGCCGCCGCCGCTGCCGGGCTGGAGTGGTCGGCCGTCACGTGTGCCGTGGCCGGCACCCCGGGCGTCTACGACCCGGTGGCCGGACGGCTGGACTTCGCCGGCAACGTGCCCGGCGCCGACCTCGTCGAACAACTCCGCTCGGCCCTCGATCCCGACCTGGTCATAGAGAACGACATCAACCTCGCGGCCGTCGGCGAGCACGCCTACGGGGAGGGCAGGGGCAAGACGCACTTCGCCCTCGTCTCCGTCGGCACCGGCGTGGGCATGGGCATCGTCGTCAACGGCGAGCTGTACGTCGGCGCCCGCGGAGCAGCCGGTGAGGTGTCGTACCTGCCCACCGCCGAGGACCCCGCCGGGGACCCGGCCGCCCTGGAGCACGGGTCCACGGAGGCGCTGGCCTCCGCGCCGGGGGTGGTGCGGGCGGCCCGCGCCGCCGGGCTCGACCTGGGAAGCGCGAAGGAGGTCTTCGAGGCGGCCGGACGGGGTGACCGCACCGCCCTGGCCGTGGTCGAGGCCGAGGGGCAGCGCATCGGCGGGCTGCTCGTCACGGTCTGGGCCGTCCTCGACCCGGAGGTGATCGTGCTGAGCGGCGGGGTCGGACGCAACCTCGACCTGCTCGGCGGCGCGATCGAGCGCCGCATCACGGAGCTGGGGCCGCTCCGGCCGCGGGTGGTGGCCAGTGCGCTGGGCGACAGCGGGGTGCTGCTGGGAGCCGTCGCCCGCGCGCGGAAGCGGGCCTGGGATCTCATCTTCCAGTCCCGCCTCGGCTGACCGCCGTGAGATCAGCCGGACGAGACGGGCTCCGCGGTCGGCAGGCCGAGCAGTTCCGGTCGCTCGGCGCGGCTGAGCCACACCTGGGCCGGGTCGGGCACCAGCCGGCGGGCCCGCAGGTCGATCACCCCGCTCACGTAGTTGACCTCGGCGGCCGGCTCGCCGTCCATGCGCCGGAAGACGTGCTCGACCCGATAGGTCTTGCCGGTGCCCCACGTCCAGACGCAGGAGACGTCGACCTCGTCGCCGAGGCGCAACTCGTGGTGATAGCGGATCAGCGTCTCCAGGTTGACCGGCCCGAGGCCGTCACCGAGCAGGCCCTCGACCGACACGCCCGCGGCCCGCACGCACGCGTGACGCGACTCGTCCGCGAACCGCATGTAGGCGGAGCCGTTGAGGTGGAGCTGCGGGTCGATCTCGTAGACCGGGACCCGCAGGCGTACGGTGAACGGTTCGGTGCTCATCGTTGTGCCTCCTGCTCTGCCAGCCACCGCAGTGAACGCTCGGTGAGATAGCGATTGCCGTCGTCGCGGACCTCCAGCCAGTCGCCCCGCACCCAGCCCCCAGCCGCCTGCGGTGAGAAGCCGTGCTTGCGGAACAGCCGGCTGGCCTCGTGGCGGGTCAGCCCGCGACGGCCCCACTCCGCCATGACAGCGACGTGGCGGTCCTCCTCCGAACGGTCAGGGACACCGGAGATCGCGTCCGCCAGCGCGGCCAGGCCCCGGCTGATCTGGCGCAACGCCGCCGCCACCTGCGCGGGGTCGGGCGATGGGGAGCTCACCGCCCGAGCATAGCAATCGCTAGCGATCGAATACCAGCGCCGAGGCTCCACGCCCGGCCCTTTGACCGGCCGCCCATACGGTCACCCGCCACAGCGCCTCGGCCAGGACGCCGGCGCTCATCTTGCTCGTCCCGGCCGTCCGGTCCACGAACGTGATCGGCACCTCCGCCACCGTGAACCCGTGCCGTACGGCCCGCAGCGTGAGATCCACCTGGAAGCAGTACCCCCGGGACTCCACGCCGCCGCGCAGGATCGTCTCAAGGGCGGCGGCCCGGTAGACGCGGAACCCGCCGGTGGCGTCGGCGACGGGAAGGCGGAGCGCCTGCCGCACATAGCGGTTGGCCAGCCGCGAGAGCAGCTCCCGCCGCCTCGGCCAGTTCGCCACCCGGCCGCCCGGCGTCCAGCGCGAGCCGATGACGAGGTCGGCGTGCCCGGCCGCGCGCAGCAGGGCGGGGAGCCGCTCGGGCGGGTGCGAGCCGTCGGCGTCGATCTCCACCAGCAGGTCGAACCCCCGGTCGAGCCCCCAGCGGAAGCCCGCCAGGTACGCGGCGCCCAGCCCCTGCTTGCCTTCCCGGTGCAGGACGTGCACGCCGTCGAGTTCGGCGGCGAGCCGGTCCGCGATCAGGCCCGTCCCGTCCGGGCTGTTGTCGTCCACGACCAGGACGCACGCGGTGGGTACGGCGGCGCGGATCCTGGCGACGATGCCGGGAAGGTTGTCGCGTTCGTTGTAGGTCGGCGTGATGACCAGGACGGTGCTCATGATCGCTCCTCAGCTCGCGTGCTTGAAGTCGGGCCAGGCGGTCTTCCAGGAGGTTCGCAAGCCCGAGCAGACCGTGATGGGCAGGCCCTGCTCCTCGTTCGCGACCCCGGTGCCGAGGTCGATGACCCCGGCGGACGCGCAGCTCCCGAAGCGCGCCCGCAGTCCGGCGGGCGGCATGCCCACGGCGACCACCGTCCGGGCCGTCTCCGGGGGCGGTCCCTGGTACCACAGCTCGTTGTGCCCGCTGTAGACCGGAATGCCCGGTGCGAAGCGGTCCAGGGCGCCGGCCTCGCCGTAGTTCGAGGTGAGCACGACCGTCCCCGCCGGCAGCCGCCGGTGCACCCCGGCCACCTGGGCGACGAAGCGCGGCCAGCCCACCGACTCCCTGGACACCTCGTTGGGCGAGAAATTCAGGGCGGGAAGCGGAAGCAGGGGCAGAGCCACGGCGATCCCGATGACCGAGCTGCCGAGCAGCCCCCACCACACCGTCCGGCGCCGCGCGACCCGGCTCCGCGTCCACGCGGTGACGGGCACGCAGCCGGCCACGAAGGCGAAGATCACGCTGCCGGCGACGTAGTCCGCCCGTCCGCCCGACACCAGACCGAGCAGGATCGTGACCAGCGATGCGATCGCCAGCGCCCGGGTCTCCTGCCGCCGGCGCAGCCAGAGCCACCCGGCGACGGCGATCACGAACCCTCCCATGCTGAGCAGCGCCACCAGCATGGGCACGAACATGATCCGGTTCTCCTGCTCGCTGAGCGTGGCGGCCATGGCGAGCTGGGGCCAGCCGTGGGTGGCCTGGTAGAGCAGGTTCGGGGAGGCGATGACGGCGGCCAGGAGCGCCCCGGACCAGAACCATCTGTCGGCGAAGACGGCACGCGGCCCCTTCACCGCCAGGCCGACGGAGATGAGCAGGCCGGTGGCCAGCCCGGTGATCAGCAGGACGATCAGGTGTTTGTTGAACGTGGCGGCGCCCGCCACGGCGCCGGCCGCCACCCACCAGCGCCCGTCGCCGCGCAGTAGGGCGCGCAGCACGAACAGCATGCAGGCCGTCCAGAACACGAAGTCGGCCGACTGGGTCAGCAGGGTGTGCCCGGCGACCAGCGGGAACATCCCGGTGCCGAGGCCGGCGGCGGCGAGCGTCTGCGCGCTCCTGTCACCGCCGAGCTCCCGCGTGATCGCGGTGCCGAGCAGGATCAGCAGCCCGGCGCACAGCGCGGGCACGACCCGCAGCCCGACGATGGTGTCCCCGAACAGCGTCGTGGACAGCCGGGCCAGGAGCGGGGTCAGCGGCGGCTGGTCGAAGTACCCCCAGGCGGGGGACTGGCCGAGCAGGCGGAAGTAGAGCTCGTCGCGGTGGTAGCCGTACCACGGGCTCAGCAGCAGCAGCGTGACCACGACGACGCCCGCGATGGGGCCGGCGGTCCGCCAGGAGATCGCCGGGAGCGAGGGAGCGCTGGACCGGAGGCGGAGAGCTTGGAGGGGGGCTTGGAGCAGCATGCCTCCACGGTTTCCGATGCGGCCCCCGCCTGTCGTCTGGCCGGGAGCAGAACCGGAGTCAGGCCCCGGGCATAGGCGGCGGCTCCCCGGGGCGGACCACGCCGTGGTCGAACGCGAAGACGACCGCGGCGGCCCGGTCGCGTACCGCCAGTTTGGTGAAGATCCGGCCGACGTGGGTCTTGACCGTGCCCTCGCCGAGCACGAGATGGCGGGCGATCTCGGCGTTCGTGAGCCCCCGGCCGATGAGCTTGAGCACGTCGAGCTCGCGTGCGGTGAGCTCGCCGAGCCGCCGGGCCGCCTCGGGGTCGGTCACCGGGTCCGCGCGGTAACGCCGCAGGACCCGTTCGCAGACGGCGGGATCCAGCCAGCCGTCGCCGGCCGCCACCGCCCGGACGGCACGCTGGATGTCCTCGGCCGGGGCGTCCTTGAGACAGAACCCCGACGCGCCGGCCCGCAGCGCCGCCGCGAGCACGCTGTCCTCGCCGAACGTCGTCAGCACCAGAACGCGGGCGGCCGGGTCCGCGGCGAGCAGGGCACGGGTGGCCTCGACGCCGTCCATCCGCGGCATGCGAATGTCCATGACCACGGCGTCGGGCCGGACCCGCGCCACCTCCGCCAGCGCGGCCTGGCCGTCGGCCGCCTCGGCGAGCACGTCGAACCCGTACGGCTGGCGCAGGATCGTCCGCAGCCCCGCCCTGGCGAGCTCCTGGTCGTCGACGAGCACCACCGAGATCATGCCGGCAGCTCCGTCCGCACGACCCACCGGTCGTCCTCGGGGCCGGCGGTGACGTGGCCACCGACCATGCCGACCCTGTCGGCCATCGCGCGAAGTCCCATGCCGCCATTGTGCCGGGACGGGCGATCAGGCAGGAGATTGGCGACCGTGGCGGACACGGCGCCGTCCGCCGCGACGCGCAGCCGTACCTCGACGGGGCGGCGCGGGGCGTGGCGGCTGGCGTTGGCCAGCGCCTCCTGAACCAGCCGGTAGAGCACCATCCCGGTGGTCGGGCCCACCGCCGACAGCTCGCCGTGGACGCTGGACTCCAGCTCCAGGCCGGCCGTCCGGTATTCCTCGAACAACTCGGCGAGCCGGGACGCGGTGGGCTGGGGAGCGACCACCGCGGGATCGGAGTTCTCCTCGGCGAGCACGTGGACCACCTTGCGCAGCTCCGCCATGCTCTGCCGGGCGAGGCGCTCGGCCTCGGCGATGCCCGCCGCAGCCTCCCGGGGATCGTGTTCGAGCGCCAGCCGCGCGCCCCCGAGATGCAGCACCGTCACGGCGAGTGTGTGGGCGACGATGTCGTGCAGGTCGGCGGCCAGCCGCTGGCGATCGGCCAGGGCCGCGGCGGCGGTGGCGGCGCTCTCCGCCCGGTGCAGCCGCTCGCCCACCTCGATGCGGTAACGCGCGGCCCAGCCGCTCCAGAAGACCAGCGTCAGGGCGGCCAGCCAGTTCGGCCAGCCGGGGTCGGGCGTGGTGAACGCCGCCGCGGCCACCACGGCGAGCGAGGCGAGCCAGACGGCGATGCCCGGCCAGAGCCGCAGGGTCAGCGCGACGAAGGCGATGCAGAGCACCAGGACGAACCAGCCGATGCTGTTGATCGTGAGCTCCGTCAGTGCCGCTATGGCCACGGGAGCCAGGAGACCGGCCACCTCGGCGGTGCGGCGCGGCACCGTACGCACGATGACGACGCACAGGACGATCAGGGCGGCCCCGCCGGCGAACGACCAGGCGCAGAAACCACCGCACCCGCGCGTGAGCGTCTGCACCCACGTCAGCCCGACCAGCAGGATCAGCAGCCCGAGACCGGCCGGCACCAGCCAGCGGGGAGTCACCGTCATCCGCCCATCGTAGGAATCCCCAGTTCCCGGGCGCATCCGCCCAGAGTGATACCCGCCGTCCGCCCACGGTCAGAGCCCCGTCCCGCCCGCCGCGCTTCCCTTCCACCCGCCGGCCATGTGCCCGGCGGCGGAATGGACGAGCCAGTCGGGCCCGGAGGAGACTGAACCGCATGCATGATCACCAATCACAGAGGTACGCCGTTCCGCCGGACGGGGAACGACCGGTCTGGGCGTTGATCGGCCCGGGGATCGGTGCGCTCGCCGGTCTCTACTTGCTGACGATGCCCTTGGGACCCATCCCGTGGGGCACCCTGCAGTCCGCCCTCCACCTGTCGGACCAGACCATCCTCCTCACGACCGTCGTCGCCTACGTGGTCAGCGCGGCGGCGGGCGGGGCGCTGGGCGCCGTCCTCGGCAGGCGTTTCCTGACGACCGTGGGCCTGTCGGCCCTCGCCCTCATGATCGTCGGGGTGCTGCTGGACGTGCTCGCCCCCGGTGCCGGAATCTTCGCGATCGGCCGGGTGCTGAGCGGGCTCGGCGCCGGTGCCGCGGTGGGGGCGACGGCGGCACTGGCGTGGCGGACGGGCCGCGGCCGGGGCGCGGTGGTCGCGACATTGGCTGCTCTCGGTGTCCTCTCCCTGGTGCTGGGGCCGTTCGTCAACCAAGGGCTGACGAGTGCGATGACGTGGCGGCTGGGGTATCTCGTCGTGGTGCTCCCGCTGCTCGCGGGGCTGCTCGCCGCGGCCGTCAGCGGATTCGTGCTCCTGCTGACCCGGCGGCCCGCGCAACCGAATCCGGCCGGCCCGCCCTATCCGCAGGCCGCCGAGCGTCCCGGGAACGCCCCTCCCGGAACCTGACCCGGCACGGGTTGTCGGATCCCCGAGACTGGACTACCGTCTATTTCATCGAGTGATGAATTTAGGGGGCGGCAATGCTCAACATCGACATCCCGGTGCTCGTGGTAGGCGCCGGGCCGAGCGGATTGACCATGGCCGGCGAACTCGCCCGCCATGGCGTCCCGGTACGGATCATCGATCGCGCGCAGGCTCCGGCGACGACCTCCCGGGCAGTGGTCGTGCAGCCGCGTTCTATGGAGGTCTTCGAGGACATGGGGGTCGTCGAGGACGCCCTCGCGATCGGCAACAAGGCGCCCGACCTGAACATCGTCTTCGCCGGGGACAAAAGCGTCCGGCTGGAGTTCCACGACCTGCTCACGGACCCGGCGAACTACACCACGTACCAGACCCTCTTCACGCTCTCCCAGGACGACACCGAGCGGATCCTCACCAAGAAGCTGGCCGAACGCGGCGTGCACGTCGAACGAGGGCTGGAGATGACGGATCTGCGCGTGGACGACGAGCAGGTCACCGTGTCCGTACGCGGCGCCGGCGGCACGACCGAGCAGATCCGGTGCCGATGGCTCATCGGCTGCGACGGATCACACAGCGCGGTCCGCCGGGCCGCCGGGATCCCGTTCGAGGGGGCCACCTATCCCGACGAGTTCATCATGGCCGACGCCGAGCTCGACTGGCATCTGCCGGACGGCGGCATCTACGTCGTCCCCAACCGCGCCGGGTTCGTCGGGGCGTTCGCGATGCCGGGCGAACACCGCTTCCGCATCTTCGGCAACGTGAGCGCCGGCGAGAATGCGGGTGCCGAATACAGCGAGCCGACCCACGAGGAGTTCCAGGCGATGCTGGACGAGCGGCTCCCGTTCCGCGCCACCGTCGTCAAGGAGCACTGGGTGAGCCGCTACCGGCTGCACCGGCGCGTCGTGCCCCGCTACCGCGACGGCCGGGTCTTCCTGGTCGGCGACGCCGCCCACGTGCACAGCCCGGCCGGGGCCCAGGGCATGAACACCGGCATCCAGGACGCCTACAACCTCGCCTGGAAACTCGCCCTCGTGGTGCGCGGCATCGCCGAGGAGCCCCTGCTGGACAGCTACCACGCCGAACGCCATCCGATCGGCAAGCGGCTGCTGACCACCACGGACCGCCTGTTCTCGCTGATCTCCGGGCAGGCCGCCGCGGCCAAATTCCTTCGCTCGCACCTCGCCCCGCAGATCGCCTCGCGGGTGCTCACCCGCGACTCGTTCCGCACCTGGTTCGTCGGCTGGCTGGCCCAGCTGCGGACCGCGTACCCGGCAAGCCCGCTCAACCGCGCGGACGGTACGGACTGGAAGGACGCGCCGGCGCCCGGTGACCGGGCCCGGCAGGCCGAGGTGGTCATCGACGGCGAGCCTCGGCACCTCCACGACCTCCTCCACGGCACGCACCACACCGTGCTGCTGTTCACCGGGACCGGCGCGCCCCGGCCCGCCGCCGAGCTGTGCCGGATCGCCGGCCAGATCACGCGGGCCTACCCGGACCTGGTGACCGCGCACGTGATCGCCGCCGGGCACTCCGCCGACCAGCCGGCACTCGTCCACGACCCGGACCTCTCCGCGCACCGCCACTACGGCCTCGATCGAGCAGCCGCGTTCGTGATCCGGCCGGATCTGCAGATCGGCTACCGCGGCACCCCCGTCGACGCCGACGCCCTGCTCGCGGACCTCGCCTTCCGCCTGCCCGGCGCCCCAGGGCCCGCCTGACCGGACACCCCACGTGGAGGCCGATGGGACGGGCCCGATGCCGGCGGCCGTGGTCGCGTCAAGGGGCCGGAAAGGTTCTGGCCGGAGACGCGGCACGGTGGCATCAGCGGACGCGCGGTGGGCACGGAGACCGGGGTACGCGGCGAGATCAGCCGGTGAACCTCGGGGGACGCATGAACGTCGGTCTCGGCCTGCCCATCGGCGATCCCGCGGCGTTGCCGGAGTGGGCCCGGCGCGCGGACGAGGGCCCGTTCAGCACGCTCGGCCTGCTCGATCGGCTGGTCTATGACAATCCCGAACCCCTGGTCACCCTTGCCGTGCTCGCCGGGGCCACCCGCAGGGTCCGGCTCCAGACCGAGGTGCTGCTGGCGCCGCTCCGCCAGCCGGTGCTGCTCGCCAAGCAGGTCGCGACCCTGGACCGCTTGGCGGGCGGGCGGTTCACACTCGGCATCGGCCTGGGGGCACGCCGGGACGACTACGAGGCCGCGGGCGTGGACGTCCACCGGCGTGGGGCGCGGCTGGAGGAGGCGCTGGAGGTGATGCGCCGCCTCTGGTCGGGAGAGCCGTACGGCAAGGAGGTCGGCCCCATCGGCCCGGAGCCCACCCGCGAGGGCGGCCCCGAGGTGCTCTTCGGCGCCTTCAGCCCCGCCGCGATCCGGCGTGCCGCGCGCCTGGGTGACGGTTTCCTGTGCGCGGCCCACGTCGCCGACGCGCGGAGCCAGTTCAGAGCCATCGAGACGGAGTGGCGCGCCCAGGGACGCACCGGCCGGCCGCGGCTCGTCGCCCAGTTCAACGCCGCCCTGGGACCGGACCACGTGATCGAGGAGGCCCGCGACCGGCTGTACCGCTACTACAGCGGCCCCCACTACATGAACCTGCCGCCCGGCTTCGCCGAGGACGCGGTGGCGAGCATGCTCACCACACGCGCGCAGATCCGCGAGGCCGCCACCCGGATGGCGGACCTCGGCGCCGACGAGATCATGCTCTACTGCTGGGCCCCGGACGTGACCCAGGTGGAGCTGTTCGCCGGGGCGTTCAGCGGCGGGTGAAACCGCGGCGAGACCGCTCCCGCCGAGCTCGGGGATGACCTTGCTCCGGCCCCCGCGACGCCTCTTCTACCAGGGTTCATCAGGTGCTCCTGGTGACGTCATCAGCACGTCCCGGACGATCTCTTCAATCGTGTGCTGCCCTTGATCGAACTGGGCGCAGGCGGGGGCGTTGCCCCCGTGTCTTCTTTTGACCCGAGGTTCCCATGAAATTGATGGTCTTGAACCATCGGCATATGACGCCACTGCTGGTGGCGCTCGCCACGGCGACCACCCTGGTGGTGTCACCCGCCGCCGCATACGCGGACGACAACCCGCCCGCTCCGGTCACCGGCGGAATCCCCTTGATCAACACGGCCGAGGAGATCGGCCCGGGGATCGACCTGCGGCACGTGAAGGCGCTCGACCAGAAGGGCTGGTACGACGCGCACTTCCTGACCGTGGACCTGTCCAACAGCGCGGTCGGCACGGACCTGCTGACCGCCGGACCGGTCGCGTCCGGCGGGCCGCTCAGCGTGGCCGCCAACAAGGCGGGCGCCGTCGCGGGTGTCAACGGCGAGTTCTTCGACATCGGCAACTCCAACGCGGCACTCGGTGGCGAGGTCCAGAACGGGCAGCTCATCAAGACCGCCGACATCGGCGGGCGCCAGCACGTGGGCGTCAGCGCCGACGGCATCGCCCAGCTCGTGAACCTCGCGGTCAACGCGACCGCGAACTTCTCCGGCGCGGACCACCGGGTCCTGTCGATCAACGCCGCGAACGGCGCCGGGGTCCCGGCCGACGGCCTGATCGTGTTCACGTCCGCGTGGGGCGACTACAGCCGCAACCGCGGCCTGACGGCCGTGGGCAACGACCAGATCGCCGAGGTGCTGGTCCAGAACGGCAAGGTCGTGTCGGTCACGCCGAACGGGCCCGCGGGCTCGGGGACGATCCCGGACGACGGCTTCGTACTGGTCGGGCGCGGCGCCGCGGCGACCGCGATCCGCGCGTTGCAGCCCGGCGACCCGGTGACGTTCAGCTACGAGCTCGCCGACGACGCCGCCAAGACGATCAAGTTCGCGCTCGGCCACGGCGGCACCATCGTCTCCGGTGGCCAGGTCGTCGGCGGTCTCGACCCCTCGATCGCCCCGCGTACCGCGCTCGGCTTCAAGGACGGCGGCCGCACGCTCGTGCTCGCCACCTGGGACGGCCCGGGCGGCACCGGCAAGGGCGGCGTCGGCATCGACAAGGAGGCGCGCGACCTCGCCGCGATGGGCGTGGAGACCGCGGTCAACCTCGACGGCGGCGGCTCGACCACGATGGTCGCCCGCGCGCTCGGCGAGGACCAGGCGACCGTCCGCAAC
Source organism: Nonomuraea jiangxiensis (assembly GCF_900099965.1). GTDB lineage: Bacteria > Actinomycetota > Actinomycetes > Streptosporangiales > Streptosporangiaceae > Nonomuraea > Nonomuraea jiangxiensis. Next base: position 619,135 of record NZ_FNDJ01000004.1, read on the forward strand.
ATCCCGTCCGACGGCCACGAGCGCAATGACCCGAACGGCGTGGGGGTGTTCGTCACGAAGGGCGACGGCGTGCTGCGCCGGCTCCTCGTCAAGCCCGCGCCGGGTGCGGCGTCGGCCGACGGCGAGGTGAAGGTCTTCCCGGGGCTGCACCGCGCGCTCGTCGCGGAGGGTGTCGACGACCACCAGACGCCGGTGGAGGTCAAGCCGGCGTCCGTGCGGTGGTCCGCCCGGGGAGCTTCGGTCAAGCAGGGCACGCTCAAGGCCACGGCCGACCGGCAGGGCACGATCACGGTCGACGCGCGGGTGGGTGGCAGGAAGGCGCACCAGGAGGTCACCGTCCTCGACGCGCTCGACCGCGTCGAGCTGTCGTCCCAGCGCCTGTCGATCGCCGACGCGATGCCGGAGAACGCGGTCACCGTCGCCGTGACCGGCCGGGACGCCCAGGGCTACACGGCTCCGATCGACCCGCGGGACCTCTCGCTCGACTACGACCACGGTGTGGTCGACATCCAGCCCGTGGACGGCCAGCTGAAGATCACCCCGCTCACCGCCGCGGGCACGATCCTGACGATCTCGGTCGGCGGCAGGTCGGTGCAGCTCCCGATCACGGTCGGCGTGCAGACCCAGACGGTCTACGACTTCGACGACAACGTACTCGCCCGGTGGCGCAACAACAGCACCTCGGCCACGACGTTCTCGGCGGACCCCGACGGCCTGCGGATCGACTTCAACGCGATGCGCAACGTGGGCATCACGGCGGCGTCGGCGGCCCAGCGCGTCCAGGTGCCGGGGCAGCCGCTGCGCCTGCGGATGCGGATCAAGTCCAGCATCAGCGTCCCGAACGGCCTGACCTACCTCGCCTACTACGACGGGAACGGCAAGAGCAACGGCGTCTACGGCACCGCTCTGACGGCGGGTGCGGACTGGCAGTACGCGACGTTCACGCTGCCGTCGAGCACGGCGTTCCCGATCGCGATCTCCGGCTTCCAGGGCATCAACACGAGCGTCACCCAGCAGAAGCCGGGCTCGTTCGTCCTGGACCGCATCGAGGCCGACATCCCGACGTCGATCGACCTGCCCGCCAAGCCCGACCCGCAGCCGGACCCGCTGATCTCCGACGACGGCGTGCTGCCCGAGGGCCGTGACACGTGGCAGTTCGCCACGCTGTCGGACGTGCAGTTCACGGCCGACAACCCGGCGCTGACCCAGGTCGCCACAGCCGCCATCAAGCGGATCCGGCAGACCAGGCCGGACCTGCTCGTCCTCAACGGCGACATCACCGACCGCGGCCTGCCGCAGGACCTCGCGCTCGCCCGCCAGGTGCTCACCGACGCCGGATGCGACCTCATCCCGGTCGGCCAGGAACCGGCGGAGGACAGCACGCCCGACCCGAAGACCGGCA
>NZ_FNDJ01000008.1 GCF_900099965.1 Nonomuraea jiangxiensis
TGACCGCCGCTCGCGCGCATGTGCTGGGCGCGTTGTACGCCGCAGCCGCAGCCGGCCTGCCCACCCTCGCCGACAGCGGCTACGACGGCGCCGGGATCGGCATTCATACGCCGATCAAACAGCCCGAAGGCAACCAGGTTCTCAGCCCGGACAACCGCACCTACAACCGGCTCCTACGCGCCCTGCGATGTCTCGGCGAACGCGGATTCGCCCTGCTCAAAGGCCGCTGGCGGATCCTCCAGCACATTACCGCCAGCCCCAGCACAATCGGCGACATCGCCCGCGCCGCCCTTGTGCTCACCCATTTCGAGCACAACTACCTACCGACAATTCGCTGAGATCACGTCATTGCGACGCCATATGCAGCGTCGCGTGCATCAGCAGCTATCCGCCGCGGCGGCGACCGCGCCGTACGCCGCGCGCTCCCAGCGTGCGGCGCTGACTCAGCCATGCCACCATGCCCGGAGTTCGTCCTCAAAACCCACCTCGCCAGCCGGGCTCCCGTCGGCGACGACGTGCTCGATGTCCTCAGAGATGAGGTCGGCAAGTGGCACGAAGAGTTCCCCGGCATGATGCCCGCCCCGACACCGGCCTGGCGTACCTTCTACGCGCGGCAGACGCCCGAGAGGGTGAGGGGTCACCGGCCGCCGACGAAGGCCGCGGCGGGGATGAACAGGTCGTGCCCGGTGCCGAACCGCACCCGTACGCCTTCCCTGGTCCACTGGGTGGAGGTAACCGGCTGGTCGGCGGCGTCGGCGAAGTTCACCTCGATGAAGTGGCCGTAGTGAAGCGACGGATCGCGTCCCGCGTACAGGCGGTAGGTGTCCTCCAGCAGCGAGTGGTAGCGGATGAACGCCACCACGTGCGAGGACTCGTCGTTGTAGGCGACGGTGACCGGCTGCCGGTCGGTGTAGAGGGTCTGCCGGGTGGGCCAGTTCAGCGCGATCATCGCCCCCGCGCACAGCACGACGCCTGCGACCAGGCCGGTCGCCAGCAGGCCAAGCCGTCTCAGCCAGCGCCCGGCCTGGTCGCGGGTGCCAGTTGGCGCGGGTGTGCGGACCGCCATGAGATGCCTCCCGATCATTGTGCCGGCGTGACGACCCTTCCATCCCCGCCTTTCACTCCCCTTTCGCCCGGCTTGTCATCCCAGGTGTAGCCGCCTCCCGCCATCCCGCCGACCTTCTGAACCTCGACCACCTGTTCTCCGCCATCAGTTCCTGAGCCAGGTTCCGGCTCTCGCCTCCGGGCTCGGCCGGCACGGGGTATTCGCTGATCAGCCGTCGTGCGAGGAACGCCGTCATGTGTTCGCGCCCGGATTCCAGCAGACGAACATGAAGGATCCCGTCGCCGGAAGCGAGAGACCGGGAACCTGCCGGGAGTGAAGGAGATCACTGACGCTTCCCAGTGGGGGCCGGGCGCGGTTCTCCGCCCTAGCGGACGGCGTACTTCCCGTTACTGAAAACGATCTTTACTTTTATTGCGGCCTTATGTCATGATCGGCCCGTTTGGGAACAGTCGTTCGAAAGGTTGTGAGTGAACAGACACCGATTAGCGTCCGGCCGGTCCGCCTGGACGCGCCGCCGCGCTGCCCTGATCGCGGCCCTGACGCTGCCGCTCTCGCTCATGAGCGCGCCCGCGATCGCCGATGGCCCCACGCCATCCGCCATCCCTGCGACACCGCCAGATGCCGCCCCGGACTCAGCGCTCAAGACCGCCTGGGGCAAGGCCGCCAAATCCGGCAAACCCGTCGAGCTCCCCTCCCAGTTCACCGAGACCATGAAGGTCTGGGCGAACCCCGACGGCAAGAACCTGCGAGCCGAGCTGCACACCCGGCCCATCCAGCTCAAGAACCTGGACAGCGGGGCCTGGGAACCCATCGACACCCGCATCGTCACCCGCGACGGCAAGCTCCAGGCCGCCCGCGTCAAGTCCCCGCTGACCTTCGGCGGACGCGGCGCCAAGCACCTGGTGTCGGCGGCCGGTAAGCATGGCGAGATCGGCTTGGGCGTGACCCGGGCGCTGCCGGAACCCAAGGTCGTCGGCAACGCGGTCACCTACCCCGACGCCGTGGCACCGGGCGCGGACCTGGTGGTGCTGGCCGAGGCCGATGGCTTCACCTCCCAGGTGGTCTTCCGGCAGCGGCCGACCGGCCCGGTGACCGTACGGCTGCCGCTCACCCTGCCCGAGGGCACCACGTTCGGTAAGACGCCACAGGGGCTGCCGCAGCTCAAGGGCGACAAGGGCGAGGCCAAGGCCGCGCCGATCGTGCTGACCGCGACGGACGCCAAGGTGGAGGCCGCCCCCGAACAGGGCAGGACCTCCTCCGTCAAGGCGCGGGTCGAGACCACCGGGAAGACGTCGGAGCTGGTGTTCTCCCCGGATGAGACGTTTCTGGCCGACCCCGCGGTGACCTATCCGGTGACCGTCGCCGCGTCCTCCATCTGGTTCGGCGGCGGCGCCCCCGACGACGCCTGGATCAGCAGGAACGACCCCTACAACAACAACGCCGCGGCCGGGTACCTGCGCGCGGGCACCACTTCGACCAGCGCGGACGTCGCCCGCGTGTACTTGAAGTTCAACACCTCCGACCCGGTGCTGCAGGGCGCCACCGTCAACGACGCGGACCTGCGGATCTGGAACTACAAGTCCGGCGGGCCCAACGGACAGCTGTGCGGGGAGACGATGGGCACGGGCATCCGGGCCGCGCGCGTCACCTCCGAATGGACACTCGACGGCACGATCGACAGCCTGGACTGGTACAACCAGCCCCCGAGCACGGCCCCCGAGGAGGTGAACCGGGCCGGCTACAACTACGACGCCGACCCCGCCAGCTGGTGCGCCAAGGACGAGGAGCTCTTCTACGAGGTCACCGCCATGACCCGCGCCTGGATCCAACAAGGCGCGGCCAACCACGGGATCGTGCTGAAGGCCGCCAGCGAGACCGCGGCGATCAACTGGCGCCAGTACTACTCCAGCCAGTTCGGCGGCGGCGATCCTTACCCGGGCTACCGCCATCCACCCGCCCTCATCATCGACTACACGCCCGCGCCTCCTCCCGTCGTCGACGGCTTCACCTTCACCTCGCCCGACCCCATCACGAGCCTTCCCACCTGGGAGGAAGCCCGCGCCAGGTCGATCTATGAGCCGACGGGCGGCGAGCGAACGCGCATCGACAGTGAGTTCGCCGGTCGGATCGCGGGACAGCGCGACGGGGAAGCCTTCGAGGTAAAGCCAGCCGAGCTTGATCTCCCCGCCGATGGCAGTGACGGCGATGGCGGGAACGGTGTGGACACCACGGCGCCGCAAGTGACCGCGGTCGAACCCGCGAACGGCGCCGTCGACGTACCCCTTGACGCGAAGCTGAAGGTCACCTTCTCCGAACCGGTCAACGAGGCCGCCGTGGTGCTCAAGGATGCCGGCGGGGCCGAAGTCACGGCGACAATGGCATCCGACAGCACCAACACGACGGTGACCGTCACACCGACGCAGGCGCTGAAGCCGGAAACCACGTATACCGCAGTGGTCTCGGGCGCGATCGATCCAGCGGAGAACACCATGGATCCGTATTCGTGGTCGTTCACCACCGGCGGTCCGGACACGACGGCGCCGACGGTGACGGCGACCAACCCCACCTCCGGAGCCACGAACGTTCCCGTCACCACCCCGGTCACGGCGACGTTCAGCGAAGCGGTCACCGACGCCCAGTTCACGCTGAAGAACCCGGCCGGTACGGCGGTCGCCGGCACCACGGCAATGGACGCCACCCAGCGAGTGCTCACGTTCACCCCCGCCCAGCCGCTGGCCGCGGCCACGGCGTACACCGGCGAGGTGTCCGGAGCCAAGGACGCCGCGGGCAACGCCATGGCCGGGCCGTACACCTGGTCGTTCACCACGGCCGCGGACACGCCGCCGCCGGTCCCGGGGCTGGTGGCGGCCTACGGCATGAACGAGGGCTCGGGCACGAGCGTGGCCGACTCCTCCGGGCAGAGCAACACCGGAGCATCCACCGACACCGGCTGGGCGGACGGTAAATACGGCAAGGCGCTGTCGTTCAACGGCTCCTCCAGCTGGGTCACCGTCCAGGATGCCGCCTCACTCCGCCTGACGACCGGGATGACGCTGTCGGCCTGGGTGAACCCGGCCTCGGTGGCCGACTGGAGCAGCGTGCTGGGCAAGGAACTGAGCGCCACCCGCGGCGCCTCCTACCTCCTGTACGCCGCCAACAGCGGTTCGGTCCCGTCCGGCTGGGTGGAGACCGCTCCCGAGGAGCCCACCACCATCGATGGCTTCGAGCCGCTGCCGGTCAACGCCTGGAGCCACCTGGCCCTCACCTACAACGGCACGTACCTGCGGTTGTTCGTCAACGGCCAGCGGGTCATGCAGACGCCGCTGACCGGCAGCCTCCACGATGACGGAAGCCCGCTGCGGATCGGCGGCAACTCCATGTGGGGCGAGTACTTCAGCGGCCTCATCGACGAGGTGCGCGTCTACGACCGCGCCCTGACCGCGGTCCAGATCCAGGCCGACATGAACACCCCCGTCGGCTCCGGTACCCCCAACCCCGACACGACGCCACCGACCGTCACGGCGGTCACCCCGGCGGCCCAGGCCACGGACGTTCCGGTCACCACTCCGGTCACGGCGACGTTCAGCGAAGCGGTCACCAACGCCCAGTTCACGCTGAAGAACCCGGCCGGTGTGGCGGTCGCCGGAACGACGGCGATGGACGCCACCGGCCGGATGCTCACATTCACCCCCGCCCAGCCACTGGCCGAGGCCACCGCGTACACCGCTGAGGTGTCCGGAGCCAAGGACGCCGCGGGCAACGCCATGGCCGGGCCGTACACCTGGTCGTTCACCACCGGGGTGAAACCACCGACGGGGCTCGTGGCGGCCTACGGCATGAACGAGGGAGCCGGGACGACCGTGGGCGACTCCTCCGGCCAGCACAACACCGGAGCCGCTCGGGACACTACCTGGGCCACGGGCAGGCACGGCACGGCGCTGTCGTTCAACGGCACCTCCAGCTGGGTCACCGTCCCGCACGCCACGTCACTGCGCCTGACCGACACACTGACGCTCTCGGCCTGGGTACGTCCCTCGGCGCTGGGCAATGTCTGGCGCAGCGTGCTGATGAAGGAGCACGCCGAGGTGGGCGGCGTCTACGGCCTGTACGCCTCCTCGGAGTACACCGCCCCGGCGGGCTGGCTGCAGTCCGCCGAGGACGGAGGCGCACTCACGGACGACGGCCCTCTACCGCTGAACCAGTGGAGTCACCTGGCCTTGTCCTACGACGGCGGCATGGCCACCCTGTACGTCAACGGCACGCAGGTCGCGCAGGCGCTGATGACCGGCGATATCCTCGACGACGGCGGCGTCCTGCGGATCGGCGGCAACTCCTTCTGGAACGAGTTCTACCGTGGTCTGATCGACGAGGTGCGCGTCTACAACCGCGTCCAGAGCGCGGCCGAGATCCAGGCCGACATGAACTCCCCCGTCGGCGCCGTCCCGGTCGCACGGCGCGCCGCGTCCACCGGCACCACCCCGGCCATCGCGAAACTGGAGATCTCTGACGACAAGGGCACCACTCCGACGTTCACCGCCTGGGTGACAGACCCGCAGGGCCGTCCGGCGACGGTGCAGGTGGAGGTCGCTCCGGAGCCGGCCAGGTCGTCGAAGCCCAGGTTGTCGAAGTCCGGAGGGACGGCGGCCAAGGGGCTGACCTGGTCGGGCACGGTGACCGGGAAGGCCGGCTCGCCGCGGCACACGCTGCGGGTGCCCTCCGGCAAGCTCAAGAAGGGCCAATGGATGCGATGGAGGGCCCGCGCGACGGTCCCCGGCACATCCGGTGTCTGGTCGGAATGGCAGACGTTCAAGGTCGGCGATGTCCGGCCGGGTGATCAACCGCCCGCATCGGCCAGAGCCTCCCAGGCCCCGGCCGCAGCCGCCAACTTCCAGTACAAGCACCCGTCGTTGGAGGACTGCTACGCCACCACCAGGGCGCCCAGGTTCACCGACGCGTACTCGCGGATGCAGGAGCGCCCGCACTCGGCATGCTGGACCTCCTGGATCGGACACGGAGGATGGGAGGAGTACGACGACAACGGCGTCAAGAAGCGCAAGAACAGGACGGCCTGGTGGGTACGGCTGTTCCCGGGCCCGTTGCGGATTCCGGCGGCGGTGCTGGACAAGGTGACCGACGACGATGTGTTCACCTTCCGGGCGACCTGGGTGGCGCACACCTACATCGGTGATCACACCGGTAACGCCGTCTTCAAGGGTGGCACCGGCGGCGCCGGCCTGAAGCCGCAGAACATCAAGTTCTTCGTGAAGCTGACGGACTTCGGCGTCTGGAACAGAGGCGTCAAGCGTACGGAGTTGGACGACGATCTGAACGACGTCCAGATCGAGTTCGACCTCGCCACGCAGGGATGCCAAGTTCAGCAGGGAAATCCCACCCAGCTCAAGACGATCGCGGCCTGGCGCTCGACGCCGTATCTCCAGTACCTGATCAACACGCCCAAGCCGGCGGCACATGACAGGGAAGTCTGTTCCATCATGCCCGCCCTCACCCAGTACAAGGAGAACAAGGGCCGGCTTCCCCTGTGGGACCAGGAACTCCTCGGCGACGAGGGCAAGCGGCTCGGTGTGGTGCGATGGGGACAGGGCATCCCCAGCAACAGCCTGTATTCACCCAGTTATCGCTGCGACTGGAAGCAGCTCGGATTCGGCAAGAACGAGGAGAAGAACACCGGCGGCTGCATCTACATCAGAGCCGACCGGGTCTTCACGATGTCCAAGAGCGCGGACAGCAACTTCATCGGTGTGATCAACCACATCGAGAAAGCTCTGAGCAGGAGCACGAACGCCGACACCAACCCGCCGTTCCGACCGGGAGACACAACGAGCAACCGAGATGTCAAATATCCGCCCCATAAATACAAGACGGGCACCGAACTGCCGAAGGCCATCCCGGGCAACTACAGGGCGGCACCGAACACCACCGAGGGAGCTCCGCTGTGGCGAGGCGCCGACGGCGCCTACGACAAGAACCGGGCGGTCTTCTCGGGGCATGAGTTCTGGGTGCACACGGGATGGTCGGAAGAGTTCCATATGGGGAACAGCTACGGATCGAACTACTGCAAGTACTACAACCAGGACCTCTACCAACAGCATGGCAATGGAGCGCTTCGGTGCGACGAATATCCCTTCGCCTCCACTCAGGAAGGAGCGGCCAAGGACAAGATTAATTACTCGGTCCAGGCCGTCTTCACAAGCTACAACGCGAAACACGGAGAAGCGCTCCAGGCGTTCTACAGCCAATACCGCCTTCTCACGTACGATCCTGTCAACACCATCACCAAGGTCAGCGACAGCCCGTTCTGGGTGCAGATTGTAGAGTAAGCGGCGCAGCCCGGGGTTGCCGGAGCGAAAAGCCCGGCAACCCCGGACCCCCGCGATGTGAGGACGTGGAAATGACGCACCCCGGGCAGGCTCTCCCCGCGGAGAACCAATGGGATCTGCTGGTCGAGCACGGGCACGGTCTCCAGAACGGATTCCACGGTCTCTGGGTCGAGAGCGATGATCCTGAAGAGCTGTCCCGGCTGCTCCAGGCGGATCCGGACTCACGCCTGGAGTGCGATCTCGAATCCGCCATAGAGGTGTACGGACGCATACAAGAGCGGGCCGCCGTGTGGATCGGCCCGCACTCCCCCGGCTGGACACATGTTCTCGCCTTCGGGCTGCACCCGTACCATCCCGCCATCCTGAACCTCGGAAAGCGACGTGTCTTCGAGATCTTCTGCCGCGAAGAGCTGGGCGAGCTCGAACCCCTGAACCTCTACTACAACGGAGAACAACTCGGAGACGTCACCCCGCCGTACAACGAAGGCGGCGATATGGACCTCCCCGAGTACATGCCGCACACGCCTGGACTGGAGCTCGGCGAGACAAGAAACCTCAAGCGGGACATGCATTTGATGGCGTGCATGGTGGGCCGCATCACCGGCCGCTTCACCGACCGGGAATGGTGGACGACGACGCGCACCTTCTACCGCATCCCCGACACGTCATGGGAAACCCCATGACACCGGCACCATGACCACCAGGTCTTCTCTGACGCTTACGGGCCTCCCGACCGCCCGGCTCGTATGGATGTCCGCGGGCCACACCAGGCAACTCGATCCGGCGCGGGCGGGCAGGCGAACCCGTAGGGCGAGCGGCATGGGGGTGATCGGGATTTGTGCAACGTGCGGATGCCTTCCTCCCCCGGCACGGAGCGTCCGATGCTCCGGTGCGGTCCTTTCGCGGTCCTGGCCGGGATCCTGCTCGTCGGCAATGCGACGCTCTTCGCGGTGGCCGGGTAGCCGGTCCAGGGCAGCCCGGCCGTCGTCAACTGCGGCACGTTCGTCGGTGAAGGGGGACGGCGGCGAGCATGCGCTGCAAGTTGTCCTTGGCTTCCAGCAGCAGCGCTGTGGGCGCGGTGGGCCCCACCCGAGAAGAGGTCACAATCCGGCGCCGCCGGTCGCGTCGATCACCCTGCCCGTCACCCAGCGAGCGTCGTCGGAGGCAAGGAATGCCACGATGTCGGCGATGTCCTCGGGCTGCCCGACCCGGCCCAGCGCGGCCAGCGACGCGGCGTGGGCCTCGGCTTCCGGGTTGCCGCGCAGCCATCCCGCGTTGACGTCGGTATCCACGATCCCGGGGGCCACCGAGTTCGCCGTGATGCCGCGCGGGCCCAGTTGCTTGGCCAGGTTGAGAGTAAAGGTGTCCAGGGCGCCCTTGGTGGAGCCGTAGGCGATGATCTCCGGCATGGCCAGGCGGGCTGCGCCGCTGGAGATGTTGATGATCCGCCCGCCGTCGCGGAGCCGGCTGAGCCCCTGCTGCACGATGAAGAACGGTGCCCGGACGTTCACGGCGAAGACCTCGTCGAACTGTTCTTCGGTGAGCGAGGCAAGGCCTGAGCTGCGGCCGATGCCGGCGTTGTTGACGATGATGTCGACGCCCGCCCGGAGCGAGTGCCGCTGGATCTGGGCGTCGAAGGCGGCCCACAGCGCGGCCGCGTCGCCGTGCCTGCCCAGCTCGGCCCGGATCGCGAACGCCCGGCCGCCATCCTTGCCGATTCGTTCGACGACCTCGTCCGCCGCGGTCTGATCGCGGGCGAAGGCGACGGCCACGACGGCGCCGTCCCGGCCGAGCCGCTCGGCGATGGCCCGCCCGATCCCCCTGCTGCCGCCGGTGACCAGCGCCACCTTGCCGTCCAGCACGCGTCCGCCCATGATGTCCCGCCTCTCATTTCTTGAGTGATTGCTCAAGAAGTACGGTAGCACGACTTTTTGAGTGGACGCTCTAGAATGTGGGGCATGGGTCAGGCAGGCACGGCACGCGGCCGTCCGCGCACGTTCGACCGTGACGCGGCGCTCGCCGCGGCCACGCGGCTGTTCTGGGAGCGCGGCTACGAGGCCACCTCGCTCAACGAGCTCACCGAGGCGATGGGCATCCGACCGGGCAGCCTGTACGCCGCCTTCGGCGACAAGAAGGCGCTGTTCAAGGAGGTCGTGCACGCCTACGCTCGCTCCCCCGTCGGCGCGTTCATCGGCGTCGCCCTCCGCGAGGAGCCCACGGCGTACCAGGCTTTCGCTCGCATCCTGCGCGAGGCCGCGACGATCTACCCCGACCCCTCCCACCCCGCCGGCTGCCTGACCATCAGCGCCGCCACCAACGTCACCGTCCAGGACGCCGAGATAGCGGCGTTCCTGCGTGATCTGCGCAACGCCAACCTCGTGGTCCTCCAGGACCACCTGCGCACCGCTCAGCAGGACGGCGAACTTCCCCCACACGCCGATCCCCGTGCGCTGGCCGGCTACTTCGCCGTCGTCATCCAAGGAATGTCGCAGCGTGCCCGGGACGGAGCTGACGCGACCGAACTCGCCGAGATCGCCGAACTGGCCCTGACCGCCTGGCCGAAACGCGAGCCAGGTCCACCAAGCTGACGCACAACCTCAAGTGTCCAAGGTCGTCCACCAAGCCGTACGTGCTCGCTGCTCACTACGTCAGATGATCAAGCATGCGACTGCCCTGCGGTTGAGGAGCTCGGCCGCATCGGCTCCGAGGCGTCCCGTGGGGATCCAGGTCAGGAGGCGGTGCTTACGGTCACGGCGGAGGCCTGATCGCCGGCCTGATGGTCGGTCTGGCCGTCGCTGTCGATGTGGTCGGCGTGGTAGAGGCCTTCGGCGAGCAGGCGGCGCACGTGCTCGTCGGCCGCGCTGTAGTAGACGAAGGTGCCCTCGCGGCGGCCCTTGACCAGCCCGGCCAGGCGCAGCTTGGCCAGGTGCTGGCTGACCGTGGTGGGGGCGGCGTCGGCGAGTTCGGCCAGGCAGGCGACGTTGGACTCGCCTTGCAGCAACGCCCACAGGATCTTGATGCGGGTGGGATCGGACAGCAGCCGGAACGACTCGGCGGCCAGGTGCACCTGCTCCTCGTTCGGCATGTCGAAATCGGTCAGCGAGGTGTGCATGCACTCATCATATCTCCGAACCTCACTATTTGCATACCTGCGTGTATACGCATATACGATGCTTCGGTGATAACAGATCTGAGAACGGCTGCCCCGCCGCCCGCAGCGAAGTCCCGGCCGTCCGCCTGGTGGCGGTCCGGTGCCGGCTCGCTGATGGAGGTGCGCTGGGCCATCGCGGCCACCGCGCTGTTCGCCGCCGGCGGCGCCGCCCAGCTGGCCAGCGGGCCGCCGTGGCTGTGGTGGACGCTGTATCTGGCCTGTTACGCCGCCGGAGGCTGGGAACCGGGCCTGGCCGGGCTGAAAGCGCTGCGCGGGCGCACGCTGGACGTCGATCTGCTGATGGTCGCCGCGGCGATCGGCGCGGCGGCGATCGGGCAGGTCTTCGACGGTGCGCTGCTGATCGTCATCTTCGCCACCTCCGGCGCGCTGGAGGCCGTGGCCACCAAACGCACCGAGGACTCCGTACGCGGCCTGCTGGACCTGGCCGCCGACCAGGCCACCCGCGTCGACGACAGCGGCACCGAGGAGGTCGTGGCCGCCGCCGATCTGCGGGTCGGGGACGTCATCCTGGTCCGGCCGGGCGAACGCATCGGCGCCGACGGCCAGGTGATCGCCGGGGCTAGCGACGTCGACCAGGCCTCCATCACCGGCGAGAGCCTGCCGGTGGACAAGCAGACCGGCGATGAGGTGTTCGCCGGTACGGTGAACGGCACCGGCGTGCTGCGCGTGCACGTCACCCGGCCGGCGTCGGAGACGGTGATCGCCCGCATCGTGGCGATGGTCGAGCAGGCCAGCGCGACAAAGGCGCGCACTCAGCTGTTCATCGAGAAGGTCGAGCAGCGCTACTCCGTGGCGATGGTCGCCGCCACCATCGCGTTGTTCGTCATTCCCTTGGCCTTGGGGCAGGATCTGCAGGACAGCCTGTTGCGGGCGATGACGTTCATGATCGTGGCCTCGCCGTGCGCGGTGGTGCTGGCCACCATGCCGCCGCTGCTGGCCGCCATCGCCACCGCCGGCCGCCACGGTGTGCTGGTCAAGTCCGCCGTGGTGATGGAACATCTGGCCGACGTCACCCAGGTGGCCTTCGACAAGACCGGCACCCTGACCGAAGGCCGCCCGCACCTGGCCCACCTGCGCATCCTGCCCGACCCGGCGGACGATTCCAGGAACGGCCCCGAGGACCAGGCAGGAACGCAGGCCGACCGGCTGCTCACGCTCGCGGCCGCGGCCGAACAGGGCTCGGAACACCCGCTGGGCCGCGCCATCGTCGCCGCAGCCCACCACCAGGGCCTGCTCCTGCCCGCGGCCACCGCCTTCGCCGCCCTGCCGGGGCGAGGCGTGCGCGCCCACGTCGACGGCCACCTGGTCGAGATCGGCAGCCCCGCCCACCTGCTGGACCCGACAGCGTCCCATGAGGCGTCGTCCCATGAGGCGGCGTCGGCCCGCGCGGTGGTGGCCGAGCTCGAAGGCGACGGGCACAGCACCGTGCTGATGCTCCTGGACGGCCGCCCCGCCGCGGTGCTCGGCCTGGCCGACCGCCTGCGCGGCGACGCGGCGCAGGCGGTCACGCATCTGGCCGGCCTGACCGGCACCACCCCCGTCCTGCTGACCGGCGACAATCCGCGCGCGGCGGCCCGGGTGGCCGGCCAGGTCGGCATCACCGACGTACGGGCCGGCCTGCTGCCCGAGGACAAGGTGAACGCGGTACGCGAACTGCAGCAGCACGCGCAAGTGGCGTTGGTCGGCGACGGCGTCAACGACGCCCCCGCCCTGGCCACCGCCCACGCCGGGATCGCCATGGGCCGTGCCGGCGCCGACCTCACCCTCGACACCGCCGACGCGGTCATCACCCGCGACGAGCTGTCCACCGTCCCCGCCGTGCTCGCCCTGGCCCGGCGCGCCCGCCGCCTGGTGGTGGCCAACCTGGTCATCGCCGGCACCTTCATCGCCGTACTGGTGGCCTGGGACCTGCTCGGAGACCTGCCGCTACCGCTCGGCGTGGCCGGGCACGAGGGCTCCACCGTCATCGTCGGCCTCAATGGGCTGCGCCTGCTGCGCGACGCCGCCTGGCGACGCGCCGCCACCTCTCCCCCGACAGCAAGCACACCCCGATGACGGCAGATCCCGGTGTCGTCAAAACCGCTTACCGCTATTGGCTGTTCGACTGTTCTCCGAAGCCGGGGGCACGACGAAGGCGGCGCGGTCGGGGGCCGGGAGCCATTGGCGGGCCGGGTCGAACGGCCGGAAGCCGCTCTCGAGGAAGCGGGTGAGCAGGGTTAGCACCGGGTGGTGGTTCTGCCGGTGATACAGCAGCGAACACGGATAGACGGGCGCGGGATCAACGAGCGGGATCTGGACGGTGCGGGGATGCCACGGCAACCGCAGCCCTTCACCACCGAAACCGATGTGCTCCCCGGAGCCTATCCGCTCCACGAAATACTGCCAGCCGAAGTCGGGCCCCGAGGTGTCGATCCGGATGTCGAACGTGCTGCCAAGGGAGCTGTAGAAGTCGGCCCACTCGCTGCCGGGGGCGTTGCCAGGCATCCACACGGTCGATCCGGACAGGCGTTCCATCTCGACGTGCTGCCGACCGGCGAGGGGGTGGTCGCGGCTGACGAGAAGATGCACCGGTTCCAGGTAGGCGGGGATGTGCCGGAGCTCCTCGTCCAGCGTCCCCCTGACGCGGCAGAAGAACGCGTCGACGGATCCGTGGGTGAGGGCGTCGTGCGCGGATCTGAGCCCGTTCGATGTGAGGATCTCGATGTCCACGTCCTCGACGGTCTGGTGGAACGCCTGGAGCAGATCGACGGTCCGTAGCCGGGTGTCCAAGACGTCGACCCGGAGTGGGCGGCGCCGGGAGCGCAACAGTTCGACCGCCTGGTCGGCGAGGCCGACGAGGGAGCGCGCGTGATGGAGGAACGCCCTGCCGTCCTCGGTGAGATCGGCCCCGGCACGGGTGCGGAAGAACAGCCGGACGCCGAGGTCGGACTCCAGCTTCGCGATGCGCTTGGAGATGGCCTGCTGGCTGATCGCCAGCCGGATCGCGGCCTCGCTGAAGTACCGGTCCTCGGTGATGGCCACGAAGGCCCGAACCGCGCCGAGATCCAGGTCCAGCGGAGCCTGCAAGACAACTTCTGGTTGTGAAGTATCGGTGTGTCGATTGTTGGACAACCACGCCTGCTCTCGGGTCGAATGCTCAGGTTCGCGGCCGACCCTACAACCAAGGGCGTGGTTTCTGGTGGGATCCTTCGTGCACCTCCACGTGCACACCGAATACAGCATGCTCGACGGCGCCGCCAAGGTCGGCCTGCTGATGGAGGAGGTGGCGCGACTGGGCATGCCGGCCGTGGCGATGAGCGACCACGGCAATGTGCATGGGGCGTACGAGTTCTACCAGAAGGCGCGCAAGACGGGGATCAAGCCGATCATCGGCATCGAGGCGTACGTCGCCCCCGCCTCCAGGCACCACCGCAAGCCGGTGTACTACAGCGACGACCTCTCGTTGCGCCGCTCCGACGACGACACCGGCGAGGGCGGGGACGTCTCCGGGCGCGGTCTGTACACGCATATGACGATGTGGGCGGCCGGCGATCAGGGCCTGCGTAATCTCTTCCGGCTGCAGTCCCGGGCCTGGCTCGAAGGGCATGTCCAGAAATATCCGCGCATGGATGATGAGTTGCTCGCCGAGCACGGCCAGGGCATCATCGCCACGACCGGCTGCCCGTCCGGCGAGGTGCAGACCCGGCTCCGGCTCGGCCAGTACGACCAAGCCGTCGAGGCCGCCGCCCGATACCGCGACATCTTCGGCCCGGACAACTACTTCCTGGAGCTGATGGACCACGGCCTCGCCATCGAGCGCCGGGTCCGTGACGACCTGCTCAGACTCGGCAAGGAGCTCGACCTGCCGCCGCTGGCCACCAACGACTCCCACTACGTCACGGAGGGCCAGGCCCAGGCCCACGACGCGTTGCTGTGCGTCGGCACCGGCAAACGGCTTGCCGACACCGACCGCTTCCGGTTCAGCGGCAGCGGCTACTACGTCAAGTCCGCCGCGGAGATGCGCGCGTTGTGGGACGTCGAGGTGCCGGGCGCCTGCGACAACACGCTGCTGGTCGCCGAGCGGGTCGGCGACTACGGGGAGGTGTTCGCGCATCGGGACCTGACGCCGCGGTTCCCCGTACCAGGAGGGGAGAGCGAGTCGAGCTGGTTGCGCAAGGAGACCCTGGAGGGGGCGCGCCGCCGCTACGGCGGCCGACCGTCGCAGGAGGTGCTGGACCGCATCGACTACGAGCTGTCGGTCATCGACACGATGGGCTTCCCCGGCTACTTCCTGGTGGTCGCCGACATCTGCCGGTACGCCCGCGAGCACGGCATCGGCCTGGGCCCCGGCCGCGGCTCGGCCACCGGGTCGATGGTCGCCTACTGCACGGGCATCACCCAGCTGGACCCGATCGAACACAAATTGATCTTCGAACGCTTCCTCAACCCCGAGCGCATCTCCATGCCGGACGTCGACCTCGACTTCGACGACCGCCGACGGGACGAGATGATCGACTACGTCACCCGCAAATACGGCGATGACCGGGTCTGCCAGATCGTCACGTTCGGCACCATCAAGGCCAAGGCCGCCATCAAGGACTCCTGCCGGGTGCTGGGCCTGCCGTACGCCCTGGGCGACCGCATCACCAAGGCGTTCCCCGCGGCGGACGGAGGCAAGGAGATCCCGCTGGCCGCCATCCACGACACCGGCCATCCCCGCTACGGCGAGGCGGCCGAGCTGCGCCAGATGTACGAGCAGGACCCCGACGTCAAAACGGTGATCGACACCGCCACCGGCATCGAGGGCCTCACCCGGGGAACCGGCATCCACGCCGCCGGCGTGATCCTCTCCAGCGAGCCGCTCATCGACGTGATCCCCCTGGTCAAGCCCAAGACGGACGGACCTGTCATCACCGGCTTCCCCTTCACCCAGGCCGAGGACATGGGCCTGCTGAAGATGGACTTCCTCGGCCTGCGCAACCTCACCGTCATCGGCGACGCCATCGCGAACGTCCGCGCCAACAAGGGCATCGACATCGACGTTCTGGAGATCCCGCTCGACGACGCCGCGACGTACGAGCTGCTGGCGCGCGGCGACACGCTCGGCGTCTTCCAGCTGGACAGTGGCGGAATGCGGGTGCTGCTGAAGCTGATGCAGCCGACCACGTTCACCGACATCGCCGCGGTGAACGCGCTGTACCGGCCCGGCCCGATGGAGATGAACGCCCACACCAACTACGCCCTGCGCAAGACCGGCAGGCAACCGGTCGAGCCGATCCACCCCGAGCTGGAGGAGGCGCTGGAATCCATCCTCGGCGACACCTATCACCTGGTGGTCTTCCAGGAGCAGGTGATGGCCATCGCCCAGCAGCTCGCCGGCTACTCCCTCGGCGCCGCCGACATGCTGCGCCGGGCCATGGGCAAGAAGAAGAAGGAGGTCCTGGACGCCGAATGGGACCGCTTCTCGGCGGGCATGCGCGGGCGCGGCTTCTCCGAGGAGGCCGTCAAGGCGGTATGGGACGTCCTGGTCCCCTTCAGCGGCTACGGCTTCAACAAGTCGCACACCGCCGGCTACGGCCTGGTCTCCTACTGGACGGCGTACCTCAAGGCCAACCACCCATGTGAGTACCTGGCCGCGCTGCTCACCTCCGTCGGCGACGACAAGGACAAGATGGCCGTCTACCTGTCGGACTGCCGACGCCTGGGCATCAAGGTGCTGCCTCCGGACGTCAACGCCAGCCGGCTGGACTTCACCGCCGTCGGGTCCGAGATCCGCTTCGGCCTGGGCGCGGTGCGGAACATCGGAGCGGGCGTCGTCGAGGCGATTGTCGCCACCCGCGAGACCCGCGGCGCGTACACCGACTTCAACGACTTCCTCGCCAAGGTTCCGGCGGTCGTCTGCAACAAGCGCGTCGTCGAGTCGCTGGCCAAGGCCGGCGCCTTCGACAGCCTGGGCCACCATAGAAAAGCCCTGGTCGCAGTGCACGAAACCGCGGTGGACGGGGTCGTGGACGTCAAGAGGAACGAGGCGCACGGCCAGGACTCGTTGTTCGGCGAGCCCGGCCAGAGCAGTGCCTTCTCGGTCGCGATCCCCGAAGGCGAGTGGGACAAGGCCATCCTGCTCGCCTTCGAACGCGAGATGCTGGGCCTCTACGTCTCCAGCCACCCGCTCGACGGCGCGGAAGGCGTTCTGTCCGCCAACCGCGACACCACCATCGCCGACCTGCTCACCTCGGGACGTCAGGACGGCGTGACCCGGATCAGCGGCATTGTCTCCGGCTTGCAACGCAAGGTCACCAGACAGGGCAGCCCATGGGCGATCGTCACCCTCGAAGACCACGACGCCTCCGTGGAGTGCCTCATCTTCCCCAAGACCTACACCTTGTACGGCGAGACGCTGGCCGAGGACCGCGTCATCTCTGTTCGCGGCCGGATCAACGTCCGCGATGAGACGATGAGCGTCTACGGCGAGGAGATCGCGATCCTGGACGTCTCCCAGGCGGACACCCATCCACCGGTGGTGATCTCGGTCCAGGAGGCACAGCTGAACCTGCGGGTCGTGCGGGAACTGAAACAGATCCTGACCACCTATCCCGGCCGGGCGCCCGTCCACGTGTGCCTGCACCGCCGGGGCGCCAGGAGTGTGCTACTGAACCTCGTACCCTTCCAGGTCACTCCGGGGCCCGCGTTCTACGGCGACCTCAAAGCGCTGCTCGGCGCCGGCGTGGTCGGCGGCGCATGACCGGCGGGTGGGCGTGTCCGCGTCGCCGACCCCCACCCATCGCGCCTCTGCCTCGGCCATCAACCCGGTCCGGGGCCCGGGAGCGGTCCTACTCCCGCCGTCGTACATCCGCCGATCCTCATCTCTGAGTGGTAGGTCCGGACACTCCCCACGCCGGACGCCCGTAGCCCGTGGGCTGGGCCACGATGGCGACTCATGACAACCCCCACCAAACTGCTCCATGGAGTGGCGTTGACGGCCACCGGCCTGCTCGCGGGCGCATTCGGGTACGGTGCCGCCAACGTGGTCCCCACCTTCAACGCCGTCCCGCTGGATGTGCGCCTGACCTTCCACACCGCCATGATGGAGATCAACGAGCCGGTCATGCAGACCGCGATGGCACTGGCGATCCTGTCCACGTTCGGCCTGGCGATCGCCGGTCGCGGGCGGGTCCGGTGGCTGGCGGGCGGCGCCGGCGCGCTGGCGCTGGCCTCACTGCTGATCACCGTGTTCGGGAACGTCCCGCTGCACGCCTTGATCCGGCAGTGGGCGGCAGCGACCTCGGCCCCGACCGGGCATGCCGAGATCCTGCAGCGGTGGGAGACCTTTCACACCTTGCGGACCCTGACCGGCCTGGCGGCGTTCATCTTGATCGTCGCCATCGGCGTCGTGGGACTCGGGAAACCGGAGTCCCGCCGGCCGCTAAGACCCGGGCGAGAAGCTCAGAGACTCAGCTTCCCCTCGTAGCGCTGCACAATGGGGTGTAGATGGATCGGCTCGCTCGTTCCGTGGTCTTGTGGGTCAACGAGGCGATGGGCCGGTGAGCGTGGGAGGCAGGAACAATGAGCGTCGAAGGACTCGCGGACGTACTCGCCGACGGACTGACGGTGGTGTTCATCGGGATCAACCCCGCGCCGGCCTCCGTGGCGATCGGGCACAGCTTCGCGACCCCAGGCAACCGGTTCTGGCCCGCACTGCACGCCTCCGGGTTCACCCCGACCCTGATGCGGCCGCAACAGGAACGGGACCTGCTGTCGTTCGGACTGGGCATCACCAGCATCGTGCGTCGGCCAACCTCCCAAGCCGCCCAGCTGACACGGCAGGAACTCGCCGACGGCGGACGCGACCTGGCGAAGCGACTTGCCGGTATCCGTTCCTCCTGGGCGGCGTTCCTCGGCGTGAGTGGATATCGGGCCGCATTCGACGCACCCCAGGCCCACCCCGGCCTGCAACCCGGCACAGTCGGCGGGGCCAAGGTGTGGGTGCTGCCCAATCCCAGCGGCCGCAACGCCCACTACCCTCCCGCCGCCCTCGCGGCAGAGTTCACCCGCCTGCGCCGACACGCACGACTGCCCGACCGATCTACACCTGAGTGACAACGCCGGCTCTCATCCGAAAGGCGAGAGCATGAACGCATCATCGCTGCACTTCAACGCCTTCATCTGGCCCAACGGCTCGACCCTGCGCACCGCTGGCGCCTGCGGGGTCGAAGGCGCCCTCCGCTGACGGCCTGGGCTGCCACGCTCACTAAAGTCCTCATCAAATCGGCATCCATCGCGCTTAGCCGACTTTCCCGCAGGATATGACATCGCCCGCGATCTTCATCGGACCTAACAATCATATGTCCGATTATGCGAAATATAAGTGGCATATTCCTTTCATGGGGGATTTGTGAGCACATCTAAAATGCTGTCGGGCCTCATCGTCATGGGCGCGGCCACGTTGACAGTCGCCCCTCTGGCGGCGCACGGCGACGTGGAGCCGGTACAGGCCGATGCCGGCACCACGGCGGGCCAGGCAACCTTGCCGGGCCTCGCCTCCGGCGACCGGTGGGGCATCATCGGCCGTAACACCCTGGGCGGGCCGAACGCGGTCCTGCGCGAGGGCCCCTACGGGCGTACGGGCACCGCGTTCGCGGCCACCCAGGAGCCGCCCTACGGCCAAGGCAGCCTCGGCATCATCGTCGGCAGCGGCAACGACAAGATCGCGTTCGGCAACGAGACGATCTTCGCGGGCGATCGGCTCTCCACCATCCGCACGCTGAAGTACTGGGTGTTCGCGGGTGTCGACTCCCTGGCCGGGGTCAGCCTGCCGAACATCACCATCGAGGCCGACCCCAATGTGGGCACCGCCGAGTACACGAGCCTCGTCTACCTGCCCGACTCCTCTACCAGCCCGTCCGCTCCGGCGACTCGCACCCCCAACGTCTGGCAGCAGTACGATGCATCCGCAACCGGAAGCAGGTGGTACGCGACGGGCGCCACGGGGACCCTCATCGGCTGCACCCAGGCCACGCCGTGCTCGTTCGCCGAGCTCCAGACCCGACTGCCGGACGCGGTGGTCAGCCTCAGCCTGGGGATCTCGAAAGGCAGGGACAACGCGTTCGTGGGCGCCGTCGACGGGCTTCAGGTCAACAACAAGGTCTATGACTTCGAATTCTCCGGTGTGCGAACGCGGCACATCTGAGTTGCCGACCTCCCCGGGAGGCCCGTACGCCGAGCGGCGGGCCCTTCCGGGGAGCGGTCCAGGGACATGGCTGCATGCTCTGCCCCAGTGTGGCCGCCGCCGCTGAGCCTCATCAGGACCGGTTGAACAGCCCCCGCTCGAAGGCCACCGCGACGGCGGCGGCGCGGTCGTTGACGCCGAGCTTGGCGTAGATGTGCAGCAGGTGGCTCTTCACGGTGGCCTCGCTGATGAACAGGCGGGAGGCCGCCTCGCGGTTGGTGGAGCCGCGGGCGATCAGCGCGAGCACCTCCAGCTCTCGCGCGCTCAGCGGATCGGACGGCGCGCGTACCTGGCTGAGCAGCCGGGTGGCCACTGAGGGAGACAGGACCGCCTCGCCGCGCGCGGCGGCCCGCACGGCGCGGACCAGTTCCTCGGGCATCGCGTCCTTCAGCAGGTAGCCGGTCGCGCCCGCCTCGATGGCCGGCAGCACGTCGCTGTCGGTGTCGTAGGTCGTCAGCACGAGGATCCTGGCCGTACTGCCGCGCTCAGCCAGCCGCCTGATCGCGGTGACCCCGTCAGTGCCCGGCATCCGCAGGTCCATCAGGATCACGTCGGGCCGCAACTCCTCGGCGAGGCTGACCGCCCGGGCGCCATCACCCGCCACCCCGACCACCTCGAAGCCCGGCTCGCCGGTGAACATGCCGCACAGCCCGTCGCGGACGATGGGATGGTCGTCGACGACGATCAGCCGGATCGGGAGCTCGCTCATCGGGGCTCCCGAACCGGGACCGTGGCCGAGACGGCGGTGCCCGCGCCGGGCTCCGACTCGATCTCCAGGCTGCCCGCCAGCCTGGCCACGCGTTGCCGCATGGACGTCATGCCGAAGCCGCCGCTGTGAGCGCCCGGGATGAACCCAGCGCCGTCGTCACGCACGTCCAGCGTGACCACTTCATCCATGTACGACACGGTGACACCGACCCGCGCGGCACCCGCGTGCTTGCCCACGTTGGCCAGGGCCTCCTGCGCCACTCGCAGCAGGGTCACCTCCACCTCGGGGTGCAGCGGCCGGGCCGTGCCGGTCGTGGCGAACTCGGTTCGCACTCCGTGGATGCCCTCCCACCGTCTGGCCACCTCCGCCAGCGCCTCCGGCAGACGGACAGACTCCAGCTCGGCCGGACCCACCGCGTGCACTGACCGGCGGGCCTCGGCCAGGCTGTCCCTGGCCAGTCTGGCGGCGTTGTCGAGGTGGCGCTGCCACTCGGCGGGGTCGTCCTTGGCCTTGGCGGCCGCCTGGACCTGGGTGATGATCCCGGCCAGCCCCTGAGCCAGCGTGTCGTGGATCTCCCGTGCCATGCGCTGGCGCTCGTCGGTCGCGCCTGCCTCGCGGGCGTGCAGGAGGAGCTGGGCCTGGAGCCCGGCGTTCTCCCGCATCGTGTCCTCCAGCCTGGCGTTGGTCTCGGCAAGCTGTTCGACCATCTTCTTTCTCCGGACGCTCTGGTCGGCGGTCATATCGCCGAAGAGGCTGATCACGACGACCAGGATCACGATGGCGACGATGACCAGCACGTAGGAGGAGATGATGGCCGGATCAGGGCCGGGCAGGCCGCCGAAGTAGCCGGTGACCGCGGCCGCCGCCGTCGCGGCAACGCCGGCGATCCGCCATCGCCCACGCAGCAGATGCCAGGAGTGGACGTAGCCGGTGAAGGCGAAGAAGCCGGCGAACCACGGGCTGAGCAGGCCCAGCGCCGCGACGAACACCACCAGCCCGGCGATGTAGAGGCCTGCCGCCTTGCCGTTCGCCATCCAGGCAGGGTGCAGCGTGACCATCCAGAGCGTCCATGCTGCGGCGAGCGCGCTCAGCCCCAGAACGCCGAGCCGATGGTCCCACGAGGTGCCGTCCCCGGTGAGCAGCGCGAGCCCTGCCGAGACGGCCAGCAGCGCGTACGGGAGGACAGCCAGACCGGTGGCCCACTGCTCTTGCGCGGTGTCGAGCGGGTCGGACGGCGTCATCTCCGCCTCACTCCCAGCGGAAGAAGCGGGCCGCGACCAAACCGATGAGCAGTGCATACACCGCCATTATCGCCAGAAGCAGAGGCTGTGTCGCGGCCCCGCTCCAGGCGTCGTGGACGGCCTGCCTGAACAGGCCGAGCGGGGTGAACTCGCCGATCGTGGCCAGCAGCTCGGGCATGGCCTCCTTGGGCTGCATCAGTCCGCCAAGGAAGGCCAGCGGGAAATAGAGCAGCACTCCGATACCGTTGGCGGCGCGCCCGCTCGCCGCGGTCGCGGCGATGAGCAGACCGACCGCGAAGATCGCCGAGGTGCCGAGCAGAAAGGCTGTCACCATGGCCACGGCGCGGGCGGGCAGGGCCGCCTGGAAGATCACCACCGAGACCGTGACGAGCACCGCCGAGGCGAGCAACGCGAACACGAGCTGGAGGATCAGCTGCACGCTCAGCAGGGCGCCTGGGCTGACCGGCGTGGTGGACAGCCTGCGCAGGATGCCCCGCTCCCGATAAGTGGCCAGGGTGGTGGGCACCATGTAGAGCCCCACCAACCCGACCGCGATCGTCATCGACATCGAGGGCAACGCGGTGTCCCCCGGGCTGGTCCCGCCGCTGAAGATCACCAGGATGAAGAGCGGGACGGCCATGCTGAAGATCGCACTGGGATCGCGCAGCAGCAGCTTGGACTCGACCTTGGCGAGTTTGGAGAAGCCGGTCATCGGGTCTCCTGGGTGCCGAAGGCACGGCCGGTCAGGGCGACGAAGGCGTCGTCCAGCGTGTGCCGCCCGACCCGCAACTCGGCCACTGGGACATGGCCACGCGCTAGCGCGGAGGTCACCGCGCCGGCGAAGTCGCCTCGGCCCGTGACGATCACCCGGTCGCCGGAGCGGGTCACCGACACCACCCCCGGCAACCCCATCAGCAGCGCGTCGTCGAAAGGCGCCAGCGGCCGGAAGCGCAGATGCTGGTCGGCGTCCACAGCCGAGATCAGGTTCGAGGGGGTGTCCAACGCGACGATCCGCCCCCGGTCGAACACCGCGACCCGGTCGCACAGTTCCTCCACCTCGTCCATGTAGTGGCTGACCAGGACGACCGTCACACCCCCCGTCCGAATCCGCTTGATCAGCTCCCAGGTGACCCGGCGGGCAGCCGGATCCAGCCCCGTGGTCAGCTCGTCCAGGAAGGCCACCTTCGGGTCGCCCACCAGTGCCAGGGCAATGAACAGGCGCTGCTTCTGCCCGCCGGACAGGGTGGCGAACCTGGCCTGACGCTTGTCGGCCAGCCCCCACTCCTCCAGCAGTTCGCGCCAGTCCTTGGGGGCGCGGTAGAAGGAGGCGTACAGGTCGAGCGCCTCCCACACCTTGATGTTCTCCGGCAGGAGCGACTCCTGCAGTTGTACGCCGACCTGGTGGCTCAGCTCCCGCCCATCCCTGACCGGGTCGAGCCCGAGCACCCTGATCGATCCCGAGTCGGGCCGCCGCAATCCCTCGGCGCACTCCACGGTGGTCGTCTTACCCGCGCCATTGGGCCCGAGGATGCCGAAGATCTCGCCCTGCTCCACGGAGAAGGACACCTCGTTCACCACCGGGAGCCTGCCGTACGTCTTGACGAGGTCGTTCACCTCGATAACCGCCATGCACCAACCTTCGGCCGGACCTCCTCTCGCCCGAATCGCCCGCCCGGCCATGGTCCGCCGCTGATGCGGCTGAGCCCGGAATCCACCGATCGGTTGATGCGGTCCCCCGAGGACTCCAGTACATCGCCCGGGCGGACGGCACCTCCAGCGTCTTGTTGACCACGGTGCGGGTCGCGGCGCGCAGGTTGTCGCGGTTGACGAACAGCCGGCGGCGCACGCTCCAGCGGTGGGTGATCTCCTCGTAACGCCCCCGCCGGCATTCTGTGGGCCGTGATGGCCACTTCCGTCGCGATCCCCGGCATCTTTTGCATGAGCTTCGGCATAAGCCCTGAATCGCTGCACCACGGGATCGGAGCGGCTGGGCGCTGTGTTCGGCCCCTGCGGGTCCTCGGCATCGTCACGCTATCCGCCCGAAGGCCGGGGCGCATGAGTCGCAGCCGGTGAGCGCGCCAGGTGGCGGGGGGCGGCGTGACGGCGGAGGACGAGCCGATGGCCGGCACAGGCGGTGACGGGCCGTCAGCTGGAGGGCCGGCGAGAGGCGGCGGCAGGACGGCGGCGTGTGGCCGAGTCGGTGCGGGCACGGGCGGATTCACCATGCGGATTCACCATGCGGATCGCCGGGAGGGGCGGGCGGCGGCAGGGGTTATGGGGTGGGGGGCGCGGGCGTGGGGGATGCGGGCAAGCTCGATCTTGGGGTCACCGTAACAGCCGCATCCACCTTTGGCCAGACATAAGCGGAAGTTCTGACTCCTCCAGCGCTAGTTCTTGACATTTCGCCGAAAATGGCGCGTACTTCGATCGAATGTCGATCTCACTACCCCCCACAGCATCACCGATCACGACGCGACCGGTCCAGGTCCCGAGCACCCCGCAAGTCACCCTCACGCAAGCGTCACCGATTGGGGAACCATGACCGAGGTAGGCAGAGGCATGCCGGAAAGCCTGCTCTCCCGGCGTGCCTTCACCACGTCCGCGGCGGCTGCCGCATTAGCACCACTGATCACAGCGAACCAGACCGCGGCGTCGACCCACGCCGGTACGACCACGGGCGCGGTCCGCCGCATCACCCTGTACGCCGAGCGGCTGGAGGACGGCCAACTGGGCTACGGCCTGGAGCCCGGCAAGGCCACGATTCCCGGGCCGCTCATCGAGATGGTCGAGGGCGACACGCTTGAGATCGAGATGGTCAACAACCTGGACGTGACGGCGAGTCTGCACGTCCACGGGGTGGACTACGACGTGGCCAGCGACGGTACGAGACTGAACGACAGCGTGGTCGAGCCCGGGGGCCGGCGCACCTACATCTGGCGCACCCACGCGCAGGGCAGGCGCGGGGGCGGCGCGGGCATCGAGCCCGGCAGCGCGGGTTACTGGCACTACCACGACCACGTGGTGGGGACCGATCACGGCACGGGCGGCATCCGGCAGGGGCTGTACGGCCCGCTGGTGGTCCGGCGGAAGAAGGACGTCAGGCCGGACAAGACGTTCACCGTCGTCTTCAACGACATGATGATCAACAATCGCCGCGCGCACGAGGCGCCGGAGTTCGTCGCCAAGGTCGGCGAGCGGGTGGAGTGGATCGTGATCACCCACGGCGAGTTCTACCACACGTTCCACATCCACGGGCACCGCTGGGCCGACAACCGCACCGGCATGCTGGAGAGCCTCGAGGACCAGAGCCGGATCATCGACACCAAGATCACCGGGCCCGCCGAGTCGTTCGGCTTCCAGCTGATCGCGGGCGAGCGCGTCGGCCCGGGGGCGTGGATGTACCACTGCCACGTCCAGAGCCACTCCGACATGGGGATGGCCGGCATCTTCACGGTGACGGACGCGGACGGGAACGTGCCGGGTCATCCGGGCGGCGGTCACTCAGGCGGTGACCACGCGGGCCACTGACGGCCCCCCGAGACCGGATCCGGTCGCCCCCCTGCCGTACGAGCACGGCCCCATGCAGACGTCGACACCCCGGACCGCGGCCGACCCCCGAACTCGTCCGCACATGGTCCCGAACCACCCTCGATCCCAAGGAGCAATGATGGGTCGAACAGGCAATTTACCGTCCCGGCCATCCGCCTGGCGACGCGTGCTGATGACGATGTCGAGTGCCGTCCTGGTGCTCGGACTGGCCGCCCCGGCCGCCGTGCCGGCCCAGGCAGAGGCCCGGTTACAGGCCCAGTTACAGGCACAGGCCCCCGCCCCGGCCGCCAAGAAGCCCGCCGTCAACGTGCTGGTCTTCAGCGGTCAGGCCGCGCAGCAGGACGACCCGGTGCGGGCGGCCGCGACGGCGATCAGGGAGCTGAGCAAGAAGAACGGGTTCTCCGTCGAGGAGGCCCAGGATCCGGCGGTCTTCACCGCCGACAACCTGGCGCGGTTCCGCGGCGTGGTGTTCCTGTCCGCCAACGGCGTGAGCCTGGACGAATCGCAGCTCGCCGCCTTCCAGGCGTACATCAGGGGCGGCGGCGGGTTCGTCGGCATCCGTGACGCCGCCCGCGCGCAGGTGGACTCGGCCTGGTTCACCGAACTGATCGGCACCCGTCCCGTCGGCGCCCTCCCCATCGCGGAGAAGGTGACCGAGGCCGCGGCGAGCGCGGAGAACCCGCCGAACGAGACCAAGGACAAGGCTTTCGACGGGGACAACGACACCAAGTGGCTGGCCCGTACGCCGACCGCGTGGGTGCAGGGCAAGCTGGACAAGCCCGTCGCGGTGGCGCACTACGCGCTGACGTCGGCCAACGACTCCGCCGGCCGGGACCCGAAGGACTGGACCCTCCAGGGCTCGCAGAACGGGACCACCTGGACGGATCTCGACAAGCGCACCGGGGAGACCTTCCCCCAGCGGTTCCAGACCAAGGAATACAAGTTCGAGAACACCACGGCGTACCAGTACTACCGGCTCAACATCACCGCGAACAGCGGTGAGCCCCTGACCCAGCTCGCCGAGCTGCGGCTGTTCGGGCCCGACTCCGCGCCTCCCCCCGCGCCGAAGGAGCAGAAGGCCGTCGTGGACATCCTCGACCGCCGGCATCCGGCGAACGAGGGACTTCCGCTCACCCTGTCGCGGACCGACAAGTGGCTGAGCTGGAACCCCAATCCGGTGGGCAAGGTCCACACGATCGCGCAGGTCGAGGAGTGGACCTACAACCCGAGCATGAACGGCAACGGCCCGTTCCATCCGGTCTCCTGGTGCCGTGACTACGACGGCGGCCGGTCCTTCTACACCGGCATGGGCGGCACCGCGGCGAGCTACACCAGCGACAAGCAGTTCCGCACGCACCTCGCCGGCGCCATCCGGTGGGCGACCGGCATCGTCCGGGGCGACTGCCAGGCGACCATCGCGGCCAACTACACCACGGAACGGCTGACCGCGCCGAACACGCAGGGCCAGCTCGACCAGATCGGCGAACCGCACGGCCTGACCATCGCACCGAACGGCAAGGTGTTCTACATCGGCAAGGCGGCCTGCGCCACCGGCCCGATCCGCGACTGGAGCGACCCGAAGGTGGGCCTCGGCTGCGGCACCATCCACCAGTGGGACCCGAGGACCAAGCAGGTCAAACTGCTGACCACGCTGCCCGTCATGGGCAACCGCGGCAGCGGCGACGAGCTGGTCAAGAACGAGGAGGGCCTGGTCGGCATCACCCTCGACCCGGACTTCGCGGAGAACGGCTGGATCTACACGTACTGGATGCCGCACGCGTCGATCGACCGGGACAGGCGCATCGGCAAGCGGACGGTCTCCCGGTTCGACTACGACTCGCGGACCCAGACGATCGACCAGAGCAGCCGCAAGGACCTCCTGCAGTGGGACACCCAGATCCACAGCTGCTGCCACGCGGGCGGAGGCATGACCTTCGACGAGGACGGCAACCTCTACATCGGCACCGGTGACAGCAACTCCTCCGGCGGATCCGGCGGTTACTCCGGGAACAACTGGACCCAGGACTACAAGGGCACCTCGTTCCAGGACGCCCGCCGTACCTCCGGCAACACCAACGACCTCAACGGCAAGATCCTCCGCATCCACCCGGAGCCCGACGGCACCTACACGATCCCCGAGGGCAACCTGTTCACCGGCGAGGAAGAGGGCGGCGGCAAGACCCGCGCGGAGATCTGGGTGATGGGCGTCCGCAACATCGCGCGGCTGCAGTGGGACAAGGAGAACGACTGGCTCACGGCCGGCTGGGTCGGTCCGGACGCCGGCGGCCCGAGCGAGACGTGGGGACCGGCGAAGTACGAGACCGTGACGGTTCTCACCTCCGCCGGCAACCAGGGCTGGCCGTACTGCATGGGCAACAAGCAGCCCTACCGCGACCGCAGCAACAGCGACGCCACCCAGCCCGCCGAGTGGTACGACTGCGACAACCTGAAGAACACCTCGCCGCGCAACACCGGCCTCGTCGACATTCCGCCGGCGCGCGACAACATGATCTGGTACTCGCCGCAGGGCGGCGGCCCGGTCTACCCGAAGCGGCAGGACGGCAGCGGTCTCCCGACGTACAAGCAGGGCGAGGAGACCTTCACCATGCCCTACCTCAAGGGCGGCGGCCAGGCGGTCATGTCGGGCCCGACCTACCACCGCTCCCAGACCGACACCGACAGCGGGGTCGCGTGGCCGGAGTACTGGGACAACAAGTGGTTCATCGGTGACCAGTCCAACGGCAACAACCGCATCGCCGTGACCGTGAACCCGGAGACCGCCCGGGACGCGGGCCGGCCGGCGTTCGCCGAGGACCTGCGGAACATCATCCCGGGCGGCGGCGGCGCCAACCAGCTCCAGTCGTGGATGGACGCGAAGTTCGGGCCCGACGGCGCGCTCTACATGCTCGACTACGGCAGCGGCTTCTTCAGCCTGCACGCGAACCAGAAGCTGGTCCGCGTCACCTACAAGGGCGGCCCGGCGACGCCGAACCCGGACGCCGCCGTGGCGCGTCCCGCCCGGCAGAACGCCGAGCCCAGGACGATGACGTTCTCCAGCGCCAAGGCCGGCGGCGTGGCGTGGGAGTGGGACTTCGGCGACGGCAGCGCGCCGTCGAAGGAGGCCTCCCCGACGCACACCTACGCCGGCTTCGGCACCTACGAGGCGACGCTGAAGGTCACCTACGCCGACGGCGAGCAGGCCACCGGGAAGATCCCTGTCACGGTCGGCTGCGCCGCGCCCGACGCCCGGCCGACGGTGCAGCTGCTCGACGCCTTCACCGGCGTGCGGAACAAGGCGGCCGGCGGCGGCTGCACGATCAACGACCTGATCGACGACGAGCGCGACTGGAAGAACCGCAACCAGTTCGTCCAGCACCTCGACACCGTCGTGAAGCAGCTCCTCAAGGACGGCGTCATCACCGCCCAGGAGGCGGAGGCGCTGCGCACCGCCGGCGCCAAGTCGGAGGTCGGGAGGGTGAGCGGGTACCAGCCCATCTTCGACGGCACGGCGTCGTCGCTGCTGGGCTGGAGCCAGGCCCCGTCCGGGCGGTTCGCCCTCCAGCCGGACGGCACGATCCGCAGCTCCGGCGGTCTGGGCATGCTGTGGTACTCCGACAAGGCGTACGCGGACTTCTCGGTCCGGCTGCAGTTCCGTGACAGCTCGCCCGACCCGACTCGCGCCAACAGCGGCGTCTTCGTCCGGTTCCCGGACCCGAGGACCCCGCTGGAGCAGCGTCCCGCCGGAAGCTGCGGCACGGTCGGCGCGGCGCGCACGTCACCCGCGTGGGTCGCGATCTTCTGTGGCCACGAGATCCAGATCTACGACGGCGACACGGGCGAGCCGCAGAAGACGGGCTCGGTCTACAACTTCTCGCCCAACGGCCTGAACCGGGCAGGGGCGACCCCGAAGGGCCAGTGGAACGACTACGAGGTCCGGGTGGTCGGCCAGCACTACACGATCATCCGCAACGGCACGGTGATCAGCGAGTTCGACAACACGCCGGGCAAGGCGTCGTCGCGCGCCGGTGACCCGCCCACGGACCTGCGCCAGTTCATCAGCGGGTTCGTCGGGTTGCAGAACCACGGCAACAACGACGTGATCGACTTCCGCAACATCCGCGTGCGCGAACTCTAGGACGGTACGCCGGCCGGGTGCCGGGCCGGGGAGCGTTCCCCGTGCCCGGCACTCCACCCTAGCTCGGAAAGGTGCATCGACACATGCATGTCGGATCTCTCCCCTCTCTCGTGATCAGAGCCTTACGGCGGGCGTCCGGAGCGGTGACGGCGCCGCGCCTCGCCGTGCTGCTGCTCGCCGTGGCGCTTCCCGCGCTCTTCCTGTCGTCGGTCCAGGCCGCCGCGCAGCCCCGTACGCAGCTCACCGCCGCGCAGGCGGCG
Source organism: Nonomuraea jiangxiensis (assembly GCF_900099965.1). GTDB lineage: Bacteria > Actinomycetota > Actinomycetes > Streptosporangiales > Streptosporangiaceae > Nonomuraea > Nonomuraea jiangxiensis. Next base: position 29,676 of record NZ_FNDJ01000008.1, read on the forward strand.
GAACAGGTGCTCACCTGGACCGCCGACGACAGCATGACCGCCTACAAGTCGGTGCCGGAATCGGCGACGGCGGGTCCCGCCACCATCGTCTTCGAGAACAGCGCGGCCACCGGCAACACCACCGGCATGACGCACACGCTGACGTTCGACACCTCCACCCCCGGCTACAACCACGACGTCAGCCTCAACATCATCGCCAGCCCCTTCGACGCCAACGGCGGCCGGCACATCGCCCAGGTGAACCTCACCCCCGGCAAGTACCGCTTCCACTGCGTGATCCCCGGTCACGGCCAGATGACCGGCGAACTCGTCGTCACCGAAGGCGGGGGCGAGGACACGACCGCACCGCAGGTCTCCGCGCAGGTGGCGGGCGACCAGGACGCGGACGGCAACTACGTGGGCGCGGCGACGGTCACGGTCTCGGCGAGCGACACCGAGTCCGGGGTGGACACCGTGGAGTACGCGCTCGACGGCGGAGAGTTCGCGGCCTACTCGGCCCCGGTGTCGGTCAACCAGGTGGGCGCGCACACCCTGTCGTACCGGGCCACCGACAAGGCGGGCAACACCTCGCCGGTGGGCTCGGTGGAGTTCACGGTGGTGGCTCCGCAGGAGGAGGACACCACTCCGCCCGAGGTCACCGGGAAGGTGACCGGTGACCAGGACGCGGACGGCGACTACGTGGGCGCGGCGACGGTGACGATCACGGCGAGCGACGCCGGCTCCGGGGTCGACACCGTGGAGTACTCGCTCGACGGCCAGCCGTTCGCGGCGTACACGCAGCCGCTGTCGGTCAACCAGCCCGGCGCGCACACGGTGACCTTCCGGGCCACCGACAAGGCGGGCAACACCTCGCCCGTGGACTCGGTGGAGTTCACGGTGGCGGCCTCGCAGGAGGAGGACACCACTCCCCCGCAGGTCTCGGCGCAGCTGTCGGGCCAGCAGGACTCGGCGGGCAACTACGTCGGCTCGGCGACCGTGATGCTCTCGGTGAGCGACACCGAGTCGGGGGTCGCCACGCTGGAGTACTCGCTCGACGGCGGGCCCTACGCCGAGTACCCGTCCCCCGTGTCGGTCACCCAGGCGGGCGCGCACACCCTGTCGTACCGGGCCACCGACAAGGCCGGGAACACCTCGCCGGTGGCGACCCTGAGGTTCACCGTGGTGGCTCCGGAGGACGACACCACGCTGCCGCAGGTGTCGGCCGCGATCACCGGCACCCAGGACTGGGCCTGGAACTACGTCGGCTCGGCGACGGTGAAGCTGACGGCGAGCGACGTCGGCTCCGGGCTGGACACCGTGGAGTACTCGCTCGACGGCCAGCCGTTCGCGGCGTACACGAAGCCGCTGTCGGTCAACCAGCCCGGCGCGCACACCCTGTCGTACCGGGCCACGGACAAGGCCGGGAACATGTCGGTGGGCACGGCCAAGTTCATGATCGTGGAAGCCGCCGGCGCGTAGCGCCCGCCGCCGGGCAGGGGTGACGGCCACCCCGAGAGGCGAGCTCGTCAGCCGGTGAGCGGCCTCCGTCCAAGGACGGGGGCCGCTCACGCGTCAGGCCGCGTGCACGAGGAGCACCTCGGCCAGGCGCAACTCGGCGATCTCGTCGGCGAGGCTCCCCAGGGCGGCGACCCGGTAAGGTCATGAGCTACTACAGGACTCTCGATGCTATGACGCAGGCGCGCCTCATCATTATTGATGGGTCAGGATCCTCAATAGGCCGGGAGTAAGCAATGTCTGCGATGTTCGCCTTCGAGGTTGGCGACATCTCTATGCGAAGCATGACCTTTGAGTACGTCATAAACGATCTCCTCGAGCGGTCCTCGGATCCGATTGACCAGCAGGTGTGTCAAGTCGCCCTCGATCTGAATTGCCTTTGGGTGGACCAGATCAACGCGGGTCGAAAGTGCGCCCTTTTGGGCAACCTTCACGATGTTCTTGTGGAGCAATTGAGGAGCGGCGTCCATTCCGATAATTGGGTTGCGCTCTTCGAGATCAGGCGGGCATTGGACGAACTGGCGAAGCGCTACCCGGATTGCTTCAAGTGAGCATCGCAGCACGGCGCGGTCAGGCCGATCAGCACCTGTCCGTCCTGCAGGCCAGTGCCGATTGAGGGGGCGTCTCGGCGGATGCCAGAAGCCCTTCGTTGAGGGTCAGATCTCTGAGTCGCGCGGGGCCGGCCCGTGCTCGTAGGCATGGATGACGGCGCGCACCCGAGTGTGCAGCCTGAGCTTCAGGTCCTCGATCTCTTCCAGTTGCGCGGCCCGCTCGCCGTGCAGGCGCAGGGCATGGCCGACCGCGACCGGGGCCACGCCCATGATGACCAGGTCGGTGACCACGGACAGCCCCTTTTGTAGGCCTGCGGGATGAGCAGGCCGTAGCCGGTGGTCCAGGCAATGGACAGGCTCATGACCAGCCATGCCGCGGCGCGGCAGGTAGAAGGCCGTGGGATCTCAGGGCTCCCGCGCGAGCGGCTGTGCGTGGCGTCAACGTGCGAACTTCTCGATGGCCGCCGGGGTGACGGGGGTGAAGAAGTTGACGAGGTTACCGTCGGGGTCGCGGAACAGCAGCGACCGGTTGCCCCAGGGCATCGTGGTGGGCTCGGTGACGAAGTCGGTGACGAAGCCCGTCAGGTTCTGGTGAACGCGGTCCACGTCGTCGACGAGGAACTCGGTGATCACGCTGTGGTTGTCCGCCGGACGGGCAGAGCCCGGGGCGAACAGCGGGACGGTGCGGGTGCCGGCGATCGCGAGGGTTGCGCCCGCGGTCTTGAGTTCGGCGAAGTCTTCGGTGGCCCACGTCGCCCGCGCCCCTGTGGCTCGCTCGTAGAACTCGACGAGGCGCGCTACGTCGCTGGTGATGATGCGGATGGAGACGAAGTCCATGGGATCTCCTTGGCTCTGCTGGAGGCGTGCACATCGCAGGCTAGGAGAAATAGTGGACAGAATCGGTCTTGTATTCGCGTTAAGTTGTGCACATGTCTCGACCCACTGGCCGCGTACTGACACTCCTGGAGCTGCTGCAGTCGGGCGGTACCCGGACTATGGCCGAACTCGCCGACCGGCTCGGCGTCGAAAGGCGCACCGTGCGGCGATATGTGGACCAGCTGATCGACCTGGACGTGCCCGTGGAATCGGTACGCGGCCGCTACGGCGGATACCGGCTCGCCCCCGGATACCGCTTGCCTCCCCTCATGCTCAGCGACGACGAGGCGCTGGCCGTGCTGCTCGGCCTGGTCGCCGGCCGCCGAGCCGGGTTGACGACGGCGGAGCGCACGGCGAACGAGACCGCGTCGGCGAAGATCCGGCGGGTGCTGCCCAAGCACATCGCCCGTCGGCTCGACACACTCCTGGAGGCTCTCGCCTTCACGGATCAGCCCGGCGAGTTCGACACTCCAGACGCTGGGGTCCTGCTCGCCATCGCCGATGCGGTGCGCCACCGCCGACCGGTCTCGATCCGCTACACCGACCGCGACGGACGGCACAGCGAACGCACGCTGCACGCGTACGGGATCGTCGCCCATTCGGGCCGGTGGTACGTCACGGGCGAGGACGCCCAGATCGGCGAGGACCGAACCTTCCGGCTCGATCGCATCGCGGACGCGAGGACCCTGCCCGGCTCTTTCGAAGCGCCCGTGGGTCCCGGTCCGGCGCAGCGCGTGTTGTCAGGGTTCGCCACGGCCGCGTACCAGCATGAGGTGACCTTGCGGATCCACGGGACAGTTGAGCAGATCCGCGCACGCCTTCCCGCCAGCATCGCGAGCCTGGAGGAGCACGAGCCCGCGGCAGGCCAGGACCAGGCGGCCGAGCGCTGGCTGCGCGTCGAGCTACGAGCGCAACGGCTCGACTGGTTGCCTCCGGTACTCGCCTCACTCGACCGGCCGTTCGTCATCGAGCGCCCCGATGAACTGCGCGACATCGTCATCGCGCTCGCCGATCGCCTCGCGTCCTACGCCCGCCAAGCCTGACAGCGAGGAACCAACGTAGCCTCAGGGGTGGACGGCTGCGCGCACGAGGCGGGGACATGTCTTTGCGGCTTCCACCGGCTCGAAGCTCCGGCACAGAGCCGCGACATCGACCACGCGTATGCGTTGGCGCGCGCCTTCACCGCGCGTACTGCGACGGTACGATCCGCCACCACGGCGTGGCGATGCCCCGGGACCTCGGCCTCGAACGCGGCCGCCGCAGCGGCGGCATCGGGTGACGCGAAGAGGGACCGCCGGAGCTGCCCGGGTTAACGGAGGCGTCGAACTGGATGAGCCCGCTCAGGTCACCGTCCTCGGCCATCCGGTCCAGGCCCGACACGACGACGGCCTTCGACGTGGTGCCGTCGGCGAACGTCACGGTGATGTCCTCGGTACCTTTCACGACGTGGTGCGCCGTCAGGATCCGGCGCTTCAGATCAACCTGACATGTAGGAATTTTCCTATATATAGTGGTCCCCGAAGCGGCGCCATGCCGCCCCCACCCTAGCGACAGCCAAGATTGGACCACCTATGTCTGAAATCGCCGAGCGGTTCGACCGGCTCGCGGGCGCCTTCCAGGCCCGGATCGAGGCCACGCCCGCCGACCGCTGGGATCGCGTCAGCCCCTGCGAGGGTTGGACGGCCCGGGACGTCGTCGCCCACGTCATCAACGGGCACCGCGGCATCATCGCGGCGGTGCGCGGAACCCCGCCACAGCCCTCGCACAGGGTGGGTGTGTCCGGCATGGACGACGCCCCGAAGGTCGAGCCAGGCGCCGACCTCGTTGCCGCGTACGCCGAAGCCAGAGCAGGTATGCGAACTCTGCTCACCGATCCCGGCCTGGCCGCCACCCCGCTGCCGTTCAGCCCGATCGGCCCCGTGCCCGTGGAGCGGGCGGCCGACGTGGTGGGCGCGCTGGAGTTGCTCGTACACACCTGGGATCTGGCCCGCGCCGTCGGCGGCGACGAGATCCTGGACCTGGAGGCCGTCGTACGCACTCATAACGCCCTGCGCCACCACTACGACGGTCTCCAGGCGACCGACGCCTTCCGGCCGAAGATCGCGGCGCCGGCCGACGCCGACCCGCAGACGGCGTTCCTCTGCTTCACCGGCCGCCGCCCCTGACGGGCCACAAGGGGTGCCACGACCGAGTCACCGCGGCCTCCGCACAGCGGCATGGCGTGCGTCGTGGTGGCCGGGCATTGCCTCCAGGCAACACAACGTTCTTCCAAGGAACGACCCCTGTCCCATCGAGCGTGCTGGTCAGCAACGGGGTACGCCGGAGCAATCCGAACCTGGGAACTCGCGCGCACACTCCTGTTGGCCCTGGCGTGGCGCTTATCGACACTCACGGGGCCTTCGCGACGCCACCCCGTATCCGGCCTGAGAGCGGCGCGCTTCTTGCCTTAGCGCCGGGGAAGGTTCAGTGTCAATTGCATGGGGGAAATCTTCGAGGGGCGTCAGTCGTTATCCCAAACCATCTGGCTGGCGCTGGGCAGCCTTTGTTTGCGGTCTTCGGGGGCGCCCTAGGCCTGGGAATCATCGAGGTCAAAGGCTACGACCCCCTGGTGGCGAGGATCATCGGGTGGGTGGCCGCGCTGTTCTTCCTACTGGCTCTGGTCGTGTGGGCACGCAGGCTGCTGCGCGGGAAGCAGGTCGTCATCCGGATCGACGACAAGGGAATTCACGACACGCGGCTTTCGCGCGAACCGATTCCCTGGCAGCACATCCGGGGCGTGAGTGTCATGCGGCAGTCGAACGTCAGCTACCTGACGCTCGATATGTCGCCGGCCGACAAGGAGCACTTTCTCCTGCCAAGCGCGAAGCTGGGTTCGCGACTCAATGGAATGCCCACCATTTCGGCGTCCGGTCTCCAGCCGTCTGTCGAGGATCTGCGCTTCGCGATCCATCGCCTGCGCCCGAGGCAGTAGTGCCCCGAAGTGCGGCCGTAGCGTCGGGCCGGCCCGCTGGTGATCAGTCGCCTGGTGCGACCGCTACGCCGCCCAGCGGCGGCGCGGCCCCGTACCCGCTTGACATCTGAGCGGGCGTTACGCGAGTTGGCGTCCCTTCCGTGAGCTCATCGTGGAAGGTACCCGCGAGGGCCTGGCCGCCGCCCGCCCGCGGCCAGCGCCGGGAGCGCCCGCTGGCCATGACCGCCCAATAGCCCGTCGGTCCGATGGTTCTCCGGTCTGCGTTGGGCATACCGTCGGCCCCAGGTAAGGCCTCAAGGGACAGACTTGAGTTATGACGCGGCAGGAGATAGATCGCAGCCGGTTGAAAGTGACCAGCCGACACCAGATCGCTCAACTGCGGATTCAGCGGGCCCGGGAGCGGGAACAGCGCAAAGTCCGCGAGCGTGTCCGTCTTTACCAGCGTGTGCGCCTCGCCGCGCTCGTGGTGGGCATTGCCGCGACGGTGGTCGTGGCGCTTTTGCGGGGGTGGGGTGTTCTCCCGCCGTTGCATCCGTAGTGCCCTCCACTCGGGTCCGTCGCCATGAGCCCCGGAGTAGCTCTGGGTAACCATGGACGCGGGGTGTAGCGGGGCTCACCGCCGACCCGGCTCTCGCGCTGCTACGTCCGATGATTCCAGCTGTCGATCGCTCAGGATGACCAGCCGGTGGTCGGGTGACTGGGCGGAGCCGCGCACCTACCGGAAGGTGTGCCCTGGCCGGTCGGTCCGAGTGCGTGTCGGCTGTCGCTCGTGGCAGCACGCGAACGCACGGTCCGCTGGTCCTGTCCGAACGGCGCTCGTAGAACTCCCCCGTTCCGCCGGTCCGCCCTCGCACGCCCGCGCGAAGGTCTCCCGAACCTCACGGACTCCGGACCTCCCCTCGTTGGTCCGCTCATGCGCGCACACGCACGCCGTCCGGGAAGTACGGAAACGGCCCCGCTCACGGACCGGCCCCGGTGGGCGCGAGCTCGACGTCGGCGCCGAAGAGATCTCGGCGGTCATGGTGCGCCGCGTTGTGTTCGTCACGCTGGTCGTAGCCCGCTGACCTCCTGGCATCCTTGGTGACATGTCCGGCACCTCGGCACGACTGCTGAACCTGTTGTCCTTGCTCCAGGCTCCGCGCGACTGGCCGGGCAGCGAACTCGCGGCACGCCTGGAGGTCAGCCCGCGCACCATCCGCCGCGACGTCGAGCGGCTGCGCGACCTCGGCTACCCGGTACGTGCGACTATGGGCGGCGAGGGCGGCTATCGCCTGGTGGCGGGCACCGCCATGCCGCCGCTGTTGCTCGACGATGAGGAGGCCGTAGCCATTGCCGTCGGCCTGCGTACGGTGGCCAGGCATCCCGTCGCGGGCATCGACCAGGCGTCCATCCGCGCGATGGCCAAGCTCCAGCAGGTGTTGCCGTCCCGTCTGCGGCACCGGGTCGGCGCGCTGAACGCCGCGACCGAGGCTCCTTCTCCTTTCTCCGGCCCGGACATCGACCCGGAAATCCTCACCGTGATCGCCGGGGCTGCGGCCGGCCACGAGCGGCTGCGCTTCACCTATGAGGCGGGCGACGGCACCGCAAGCAGGCGGCTGGTCGAGCCCTACCGCCTGGTCACCGTGGGCAGGCGCTGGTACTTGGTGGCCTTCGACAACGACAGGGACGACTGGCGGATCTTTCGCGTAGACCGCGTGAGCGCGCCCCGCCCGACGGGGGTGCGGGTGCCACCGAGGACGCCCCCGGCCGAGGACGCCACAGCCTTCGTCACCGCCAGGCTGTACTCGACGGCCCCCACCTACCGCGCCGTCGCCACCCTGCACGCTTCGGCCGAGTGGGTGGCGGCCCGCCTCGGCGACGCTGCGGGCGAGCTGGAGCCGATCGACGCCGGCACCTGTCGGCTGTCCGGGCAGAGCGACACCCTGGAGTGGCTGGCATTCCGGCTGGTCATGCTCGGCTGTGAGTTCGACGTGCACGAGCCGCCTGAGCTGGTCGACTACCTGCGAGAGATGGCCGCCAGGACGCTCCGCGCCGTGTAGGACAGACATTGACCTACACGAGGGTTAGTGTCTCCAGCACAGATTCCCGCATGCAGAGGAGCCACCCGATATGTCTGTCAAGGCGATCCCCGAGGGTTACACGACCGTCACGCCATGGATCATCTCCCGCGACACGGCCGCGGTCATCGACTACATCCGCAAGGCGTTCGGCGCCGAGGAACTGGGCCGAGTGATCGATACCCGCGGGCTGATCGGGCACGCAGAGGTCCGCATCGGCGACGCGATCGTGATGCTGTTCGACGGCGACCCGAGTTGGCCCGCGACGCCCGCGTTCCTCCGGCTGTACGTCGAGGACGCCCGCGCCGTGCACCGCCAGGCGGTCGAGGCGGGTGGCGTCTCCATCTCGGAGGTCACCCACCTGGCTTTCGGCGACCTGGTCGGGCGGGTGCGCGACCCGTTCGGCAACGTGTGGTGGATCCAGACCCACATCGAGGACGTGACGCCCGAAGAGATGAAGCGACGCTTCGGCGACCCGGAGTTCACCGCGGCGATGGAGTACATGCAGCGCCCCGAGACCGAGATCTTCCCCCGAAGCTGACCTCGAGCGACCTGGAGGTAGGTCGCACCGCCGTGGTCCACAAACTTCACCTGGCTATCTCTTCCAGCGCTGTCGATCCCGCTCGGGAGGAAGTGGCACAGCGGCCGCTGCAGCCGGGCCAAGGGAATCCGCACACTGGCCCGTCCAGCGCAGTGGCAAGGCAGGCCCCACCTCCACTCCTCAGCGGGTCCCAGCAACCGGGTAGGGTCGCACCATTTCGGAGGGTGTCGGGATTAGAAGGTTTCCCGACAGGCTCTGATCAGGCCACGCAAGCCCTCCGGAAAATGCCGAGCCAGGCGGTCATGCAGCGGCTCGACCAGGTCGGTCAAGCGGGGATCTTCTCCAAGGATGTCCGCGAGCTCCACGGCGTCCGCCGAGATGATGTGCATGAGGTCGATGTCGGTGCTCGTGGTCCACATGATGGCATCGATCGGCCAGTCCTTCCGGCGGCCTGCCACAGGGTTCAGTACCCGGCCCGGTACGTACGCTGTGGTAGTGCCCAGCGAGCTATTAACAGCCCTGATTGCCGGTGCCGTCTCGTTAGTTGTGGCGGTCGCGACTGTGACAGTAAGCATCTCGACCACGCGTGCGACACTCCGGCGGGACCGTGAACGCCAACAAACTGAGTTCCGACGGGCCATGACGAATCGGCTTTACGACCGACGTGTTGCGGTTTATCCTGCGCTCTTCGCCGCTACCGGGGCATTTCGACAATCGAAGATGGCAAACGCCCCTGACGTCAAAGCTCACCTTCGAACAGCAGTCGCAGCGGTCGATGAACTACACGCTGGGGAGCTTGGACTGCTGCTCTCACCTGAGGGACACGAAGCGTTGCTGCGCCTGCGACAGGAGGTCAGGGCTGCCATGAAAGCCGAGCCTGGCGACGAGCTTACAGTTGCGATTCACAACGTATGGATCTGCAAGAACCGGCTACGTTCGGCTCTTCGGACTGACCTTGGGCTGCTATTTGATGGAGAATAAGCCTGGCCTTGGCCTGCTTGAGTCTGCCGGGACGTGGCTGGCGGAAACAGCCTGGGGCTCCCGCTGGACTGGGCCTCCGGCGCGGCCCAAGGAAGTCCTTGTTCCGCCTGGACGGCGTTCCTGCGCGCGCGGACAGGCGCGTAAGCGAATACAGCACCATGGGCCGCGGCAGTGCCAGCATCGGCCCGAAGAGCCAGCGTCGGCGTGGGAGCCGACGTCGGCGGCGCTGCAGGGCCGTGGGGCGGGACTGGCCGCTGGTATGGCGATCGCGGGTGCGGCCGTCGCAGCCGTGTGGATGGCCCTGAGCCACGTTGCTCACGTTCGGCCCGATCTCGCCGGACTCGGTCCCGTGCGCCGGCCAGCACCAGGTTGCCTGCAAGCGCTTACTTGGCCGCTCCGATCTCCTGCTCGGTCCTCCGCTCGGATTCGTGCGATGAGCTTTAAGAGCGGCGCGACTCGGCTCGGATTCGCGCACCGCCCCGGAGGAGAGTTCTCCTGATCGCCGCGTCACCATGCTGTGAGGCCTGATCGAGGATCCGTGGTCAAGGATGAGTTGTGGACGATGCAGTGCACCTCGCTGCCGGGTTCGACGAGGAAGCGCAGCCTAGGTGGCCAGGCGCTGTTCCATCTCGTCCGGGGTTTGGTTGGCAGTGTCAGGTAGTGAAATCTCCGCCGGCGATCTTCCTCGACCCCGGTCGGCTAGCTGTACTGCCCACAGAGGTTAGGTACGAGGACGACACGGGGTCGATGATCTTGTGAATGGGTGAGGGCCTTCGGTTTGGTGTGGATTGCGACATCTACACGCCAACCAGAAAGGCCCTCATGCCCCACCGTAACGCGCCGCTGACCGAACTCGGACGCCTGCGCCTGGCCCGCTGTGTCGTCGAGGACGGCTGGCCGCTGCGCCGCGCCGCCGAACGCTTCCAAGTTGCCGTGACCACAGCCCACCGCTGGGCGCAGCGCTACCGCGAATGCGGCGCCGCCGGCATGAGTGACCGCTCCAACCGACCGCACCACAGCCCGCGCCGCACCTCGACCCGGACCAAACGGCGCATCATCAAAGTCCGGCTCCTGCGCAGGTGGGGACCGGCCCGCATCGCCTACCTACTCGGCCTGCACCCCTCGACCGTCCACCGCGTGCTGACCCGCTACCGGCTCGTCCGCCTGGCCCACCTGGACCGGGCCACCGGCCGCACCATCCGCCGCTACGAGCACGCCGCGCCCGGCGACCTGGTCCACGTCGACATCAAGAAGCTGGGCAATATCCCCGACGGCGGTGGCCACCGCGTGCATGGCCGGGCGGCAGGCGGGCGAAACAGCTCCGCCCACCGCGACCCGGACCGGCCGCGTCACCATCACGGCCGGCCCAACCTCGGCTACGGCTACCTGCACAACGCCATCGACGACCACTCCCGCCTGGCCTACACCGAGATCCTGCCCGACGAAACCAAGGAAAGCGCCGCCGCCTTCTGGCAACGCGCCCAGGCCTACTTCACCAGCTGCGGCATCACAGTGCGCCGGGTACTCACCGACAACGGCTCCTGCTATCGCTCTCACCTGTGGCGCGACACCTTGCACGCAGCCGGCATCACCCACAAACGCACCCGCCCCTACCGGCCGCAGACCAACGGCAAAGCCGAACGCTACAACCGCACCCTGCTCGATGAATGGGCCTACGCCCAGCCCTACCACTCCGAAACCGACCGCCGAGCCGCCCTGCCAGCCTGGCTACACACCTACAATCACCACCGCGGCCACACCGCACTGAACGGCCTGCCACCCGCCAGCCGCGTACCCAACCTCACGGGACAGAACAGCTAGCGTTCCCGCTCCCGTTCGGTGCCGCTCGAACGTCCGCTCACCAATCTCATGACAGACCGGCTTGATCCTTCAGCACTTCGCAGGAACGGGGCCTCGTAGCTGTCGCGTTCCTGACGCAGTCCTGTGGGGGGCGGACGACCAACCGAACCGCCGCCATCCTTCGGTGAGCGCCGACCGGGCCAGGGTGTGATTGACGGTGAGCGGGATACCCTGCTCTGAGCTATGCCCAGCAGCCATTGAAAGGGCACGAGGATCTTCTCGGCGCCGTCCGGGATGACGGCCAGACAGGGCGAGGACGGAAGCGAGCTGGCGGGTCAGGCGGGACCGGGCTTACCCAGCGGAGCACGTCCAGGCGGCGAGCCGTTCGGCATGGACGAGCTGTACCCAGCTGCGCCCGTCGAGATCGTCGCGGGCGGCGGTGAGGAGGCCGCTGTGCGCCGTCGTGGGGTTCCCGCTGCGCAAGCTGGCGCGGCGCCTGGTCGGCGTACGGCGATCTTGAGTCCTTGATCGTCCGCCGCCGGGCCGGGTGGCACCACGGAGAGGATTCGGGAGCGGGCGGGGGGTCGGCCGCGACCGGGGCGGGTGCGGACCTGTGGGAGCCTGGACACGTGGAGATCGGTCCCGGCAGGAGGTCCTTGCAGCGGTCAGGACGTGCCTGTCAGGTAAGAGCAGCGTGCCGGAAGGCTACTCTTTCGTCGAGGTCAGGCCGGAGTCGACGGCATGTTGGTGATCTTCCGCTGGTGACGGGACCCGAACCTGTACGCCGTCGCGCTCGAGTATCCGACGGAGCCACGGAGCCGGTGGACCGGCCTGTCGGTGCGCTCGGCGTTGGAATGGGCCGCGGATATCGGGGACTGGCTCAACGAGGAGCTCTGGACCGGGCTGGTCCGTCGCGCCCGGCGGAGTGTCCGCAACGGGTACGTTCTGCTGGACCCTCGCGACGCCCCGGACATCATCCCCGCCGGCTACTTCATCAAGGCGGTTCCTCCGCATGCGACCGAGGCCGATTTCCCGCTGGTCGTCGCGGGGCTGGACGTGATCGTCCCAGGGAACTGCTCGCCAGGGGCAGGCTCGCCTACTGGCTGCAGGTCTACGCCGAGAAGGGCGATGGCGACGACATGGGCTTCGTCGGTCAGGTGGCCACGTCCTGGGAGGACGAGCAGCGCACCACTGTCCGTCTCGAACTGGTGCACGTCCTGCCCGGCATTCCACCAGAGGTACGCCATGCGCTGGTGCGTCTCCTGGTCATCATGGCGGGCGAAGCCGGCGTTCTGCGCGTGGTGACCGAGATCGACGATGCCGCCCTTGCGGGGCTGGGGTTCCGGCCCGCCACCGGCGGCGGCCTCATCCTGCACACCGATTCCCAGCGGGCGGCCCAGGTCGGGTGACTCCTCCAGGCCGACCAGGGCCACACGGGCTCTCCGGTGCGGGAGTGCGTGCAGGCACGTACGTTCTGAAGTGGGCCACGCCATCCGGCCGGGCCGGATCAACGCTGGTGGCCTACTTGTCTCGTCTGCCTCTGGTAGAGGGGCCAACGGGCATCGAGGCGGGCATGCTCATTGCTCGCCAGTCCTGCAGTGCGCTGAGGACGCAGCGTGCAGGCCCTCGGGTTCTGTGTCGATCGTCAGCGTGGTTGCGGTGGCGCCGCGAGGAGTACGTCGGCGAGGCAGGAACGTTTCGGTTCAGGTCGTTGCGCTGCTCAGCCAGAGGCAAGCCCCCCGTTTACGGTCCCAAACGCCTGCGGCTGTTGGCCGTGGCCGGACAACTGGTGAGTGGCGGCCGCCGCCTGCACCTGGGTGAAACGGGCCCGCGCGAACGGCACCGCCGGGGCGAAGCAGGCGGGCCCGGCCAAGAAGCCCGCGAGCGGGACGCTATCGTACGACGACGTGCTGGAAGAGGAGAACATGCAGGTCAAGGCCGGGATCCGGGTGCTGGAGCTGGAGCGCGACATTCTGCTCGTGCGCCCCGGTGGGCTCCCCCTCCTCCCTGGAATGGGGCCCTCTCCCCCGGTTCCGCAGGTCCACCCAGGAGACTTGATTTCACGGTGAACGCCCTCACACTCAGCAGGTCATCGCCCGCAAAAATGCCGACGATCTTCGCGAGGGAAATCTCGATGGGATGCAATTCAGGCTTTGATGCCAGCGAGTAGACCAGCGGGCTCCCCTTGGAGGTGCCACCCGATGCGATCACCGTGTGGATCCCTTCCTCGCCGGTATATTCGTAGATGACGATGATGTCGCCCGGTGAGACTCGCAGGGTGTCAAGGGCGTCCTCCGAGACGGGACCCTGTGATGTCGGCTCGCCCAGGAAACCCGCCCACGCGCGCGAGCCGCCCATGGTGCCGGCCATCTTCGACTGGTTCTGCACCCCGGCCAGGAACGTTCCCTTGGTTATGTGCCCGGCCTTTACCAGGGCGTACGGGAGAAGTTCGTAGCACAGCAGCTCAATGGGCGCCGTCTCATGGTCGGGGAACCCGGACGTTCGGCGCCAGGAACCTGTGCTGCCCCATTGGATGGATTCGACCCCGACCAAGGCTCTGACCGCCAAGGCGCACTTCGCACCGGGGCCGCCAGATGCGCTGCTGCTCTGCGATGACCATGAACCACTCGACGAACTGCTTGACGAACTGCTCGATGAACTGCTGCTGCTCTGGGATGACGATGAATTGCTGGAGGAGCTCTGTAATGATGATGAGCTGCTGGAGGAAGTGCTGCTTTCGGTCGGCTGGTCTGTCATGGCGAATTCCCCCTCTGTTCTGGGCAACAGTCTGATGCCGCCTCGGAGGGCTGAACAGCGCGCGCCAGTCCCGATTCCGTACCCGCTATCGGCCGATGGTGAATAGCGCGGCGCCTTGGTGCGGGTGGCTTGCAGATCTGCGGCCTGGTGTCCGGGCTATCGGGTCCGACGGGTCAGCGCCTTGTGCTCGTGACGTGTTCGATCCGCTCGTGCGGATACGGGGTTGTCCTGCTGGCGCGAACAGGTCCCAGTAGAAGTCGTTCATGGTCGCCCAGGAAGAGGATGTTGCCGAAGTGGCCGTCGCTCACCGTGGGACATGTCCAACCGTGTGTCTCGCAGCTCCCACGGGCAGGCACCCGTCTGATCAACTTTGTCTGTCGGACGCTTCACCTGTCGGGATGAGCCTTGTCTGCTCGCGCCGAACGTGACCGTGGGCGATGAGGGCGGCGAGGAAGGTCCGCTGCGCGTTCGTCAGCTCCGTGTCCTCGGTGAGGGGTTCGGGGAACGCGAGCCGGACGAACAGCCCCAGGTCCCTGTCGTAGGTCCGGCCGTCGGTCATCGCGGCCAGTCCGAGCGCCGCCGGCAGCACGGCCTCGATCGTGTCGACGCGCGCGACCAGGACCTGCGCCAGATCGCAGCGGAGCCATCCCTCCTGGCCGAGCGCAGCGCACGCCCGTACGCCCGGATGCTCGTCACGCAGCAGTCTCTCCGGCGCTGCGCCGAGCATGCCGAGCAGCCGCGCCACGGCCGCCCGTGCCCTCGGCTCGGGTGCCGCGGCGGCCCTTTCCAGCCGCCCGATCACGGTGGGCCGTTGCTCTCGTAGCGCGGGATGCGCCACCAGGTGAACGGCCGCCGTCAGAGCCGAGATCCGTACGGACGGCTCAGGGTCTCCGGTCAGCGGCAGCACATCCTGGAAGATGTCCGGTACGACCGCCCGGCAGGCCAGCAGGTCCCGTGCCGCCATGGCCCTGCCGAACTCCTCGTCCTCATACGCCTCGACCAACTCAGGTGGCGGCGGTTTCCGCGTCGCTGGATCCGGATCGAGCCGCCAGTCAGCCGCGCGTGCCGCCGCGCTGATCCGCTGGAGATCGGCCTCCCCGCGCCCGGCCGGACATGCCTCGGCGCGGAGCACGTCATCCGGCACATCGAACCTACAGGCTTCCGCGAACACGGCGATGTGATCGAGCAACGCCGTACGCAACGGCCTGGGCCCGGCGTCCCACGGCAGGACATTATCGACGATCCCGGCCGTCCGGTGGTCCGCCAGCAGCCCCGCAACGATGCGGATGAACGGTCCGCTCGCCGAGTACACACTCCCCTGGTGCAGCATCGCCGCGTCCAGGTACCCGACCGCCGCGCCGCGTGCGCCGGCGTCCTCGCCGACGACCAGCGCCAGCAGGTGGAACGGCGCGTCTGAGGCGGCCCCGTACGCATGGTCGAGCTCGTCCCAGTCGACCCGGAGCAACGCCTCTTCCAGAACAAAATCCGCTGGCACATGCCGACATTAGCCCTCTTTCAGGTTCGACTAAGATGCCGACGGCGTGTTGTCGGATTTTGCCTTCGGATCCGATCTTGGTGGTGCATAATCCTCAGCCAGGACGGCCTTGCGCGCGCCGGCCGACGGGGTGGACGTGCCTGCGCGGAACGGGGCACTTCGAGGGCCGGCTGAGAGCAGCAGGGCTGTGCCGCAGCTCGTGCACCGTCTCTGTTCGAGATCGGATCCGGGAAGGACCGGCGGCATGCAGGACTGGATGGTTGATTTCGCCGAGTACGTCCGGGAGCTGTTACCAGGGGAACTCGCCGAACCGTTCATCGCCCTCGCCCGTCCGGCCATCCGGCTGTCGATCGCCGGGGAAGGTGAGACGGTTGTCGGCCGGCTAGGTGGCCTGCCCCGCCTGCCTGAGGAGGTGCCGTGGCCGCGCGTCGGCGACGGCGGCTCCGCGATGCAGTTCCTCGCCGAACTGGACTGCGCGGCGCTCACCGCGTACGAGTCTGACATCGGCCTGCCTGCCGAGGGCGCACTGTTGTTCTTCGCCACCTGGGACAGCCGGGCCGCGCAGGTGATCCACCTGCCCCCGGGGGTCGTACGTGTACCCGAGCGTGAGGCGCCTGTCTCCGGAGACGCGCGGCTGTTCCCCGAAGCTCCCCTGGCCGCCGAGACCGTGGCCACCTGGCCGACGCGCAGCCACGACGACCTGGTCGAACTCGGCGATGAGTTCTGGGACCACCCCGTGGGAGAGGAACCTTGGGAGGTGTTCGCCGACCTGCTCACGGACTTCGCCGACGCCGAGGGGGGCCGTAGGCACCAGGTCGGCGGCTACTCCGACGCCTTGCAATGGCCGATCGAAGCCAAGGCCGCGTCCGCGGCCGGACTGAACCCGAGGGATCCCGGGTTCGCGGCGGAGGCCTCCCAGTGGGTCAACCTGCTCCAGCTCGACGAGGACAATGGGATGATCTTCGGAGACGGAGGCGTCCTGATCTTCGGAATCCGCCGGGACCGGCTCGCCGCCCGCGACTTCAGCCAGATCTTCCCTTACGTCCAAGGACACTGACTCAGCGACCTGGGGAAACCGGCGTCCGCGATCCGGTGTCAAGGGTGCACCGTCGGCAGCCCGGCGTAGGTGGCGAGGTGACCGGTAGCGTTCATGGATGCTGGTGACAATCCTCGGCGGATGCGGCGCGTGGCCGAGGGCGGGCGTCGAAGACCCGACCAGATGGTAAGCGCCTCGGCAGGGGGCTTTTGGGTTGTTGGAGGATGTACGGGCGAAGCCCGTTCCTCAGGTTCCTTTGTGTTGGGATCTCGCCTGAAGCCACGCCCTTTACATTGTAGATCAACCAGCCAGCGGGCTGATCGTGATCATCGGCACCATCGCGTGGACGATGGTGCAGTCGCACGCCTCCGACCGGGCTCGGCTGCTGCTGTCGCCGGCCTTCGCACCTGGTGGTTCTACTGGCGCGATCGGTGCTGGTCACTCACCCATCGCTCTCCCCGCCCGCCGCCGTCGCACGTGCCGTCTCCGGGATACGCGTTTACGTAGCCGCCGACAGGGGTCACGATCGCCATCTGACAAGACCCGCCTGATCCCTCCGGTTTGACGCATGCCGATATCGGCATATGATGAGGCGCATGGCACGAGCAGCGACGACGTCGGACGTCTTCAACGCCATCGCCGAGCCGCAGCGCCGGGAGATCCTGATACTGCTGCGGACGGGTGAGCGGCCGGTGACCGAGTTGGCCCAGGAGCTGGGGATGACCCAGCCGGGGGCGTCCAAGCACCTGCGGGTGCTCCGGGAGGTGGGGCTGGTGCGGGTCCGCGAGGCGGGCAAGCAGCGCCTGTACGGCCTGGACGCCCGCGGGCTGCGACCGGTCCACGAGTGGACCGGCGGGTTCGAGCGGTTCTGGAACGAGAGCTTCGACCGGCTGGACGCGTACGTGCAGGACCTCAAGCAGGCAAGACAGGAAGGAAGCAACTGATGAGCAAGACAGGACAAGGAACGCCGGCACAGTCCGCGCTGGCCGACCGCGAGATCGTGATCTCCCGGGTCATCGACGCCCCGCGGGAGCTGGTGTTCGAGGCGTTCACCGAGGTGCGGCACCTGTCGCGCTGGTGGGGGCCGGAGGGGTTCACCACCACCACGCGGTCCTTCGAGTTCCGCGTCGGCGGGGAGTGGGACTTCGTGATGCACGGGCCGGACAGGACGGACTACCAGGAGTGGATCACCTGGACCGAGATCGTCCCGCCGGAGCGGATCGCGCTGCTGCACGGTGAGTCCCGCGGCGACTTGAACGCCTTCGAGTCGGTCCTCACGTTCGCGCCCGACGGCGCGGCGACCCGGATCGAGATGCGCACAGTGTTCCCCACCAAGGAACTGCGCGACGAGGCCGTCGAGAAATACCACGCGATCGAGGGCGGCCAGCAGACCCTCAGCAACCTGGCTGCCTACGTCAGTGAGATCGTTCGGAAGGGAGCCGAGGGCTGATGGCCGGGAAGGTGTTCTTCAGCGTGTCGATGTCGCTGGACGGTTTCATCGCACCCGAGTCCCTCGACGATTTGATGGGGCGGCAGTGGGTGGAACTGCAGCGGTGGATGTTCCCGCTGCGGTTCTTCCGGGAGAACCTGAAGCTGGGCGCGGGCGGCAAGGAAGGGCGCGACAACGACATCGCGCGGGAGACGTTCGAGCGCACCGGCGCGAGCGTGATGGGCAAGCGCATGTTCGACGCCGGGGAGCAGATGTGGCCGGAGGAGGCGCCGTTCCACACGCCGGTCTTCGTCGTGACGCACGAGAAGCGTGACCCCTGGGAGCGGCCGGGTGGGACCACCTTCCATTTCGTCAACGACGGCATCGAAACCGCGCTCGACCAGGCCCGCGAGGCCGCCGGCGACCGCGACGTCCGCATCGCGGGCGGCGGCGCGACGATCCTGGAGTACGTGAACGCCGGCCTGGTCGACGAGTTCTCGATCGCGCTCTCACCCGTGCTGTTCGGCTCCGGAATCCGCCTGTTCGACGGCGTGGACGCGTCCAGGGTCGCGCTGGAGCCGGTCCGCGCGGAGCCGACGCAGCGGGTGACCCACCTCACCTACGCGGTCCGGGCGCGGTAACCGTCTCGACCTCAGCACTCCCCCGCCGAGGTCAGGAGCGCGGTCAGATCCTCGACGCTCTGAGCGTCAGGGCCCTCCCCCACTCCCGAACGTGTTCCCAGCCGCCGCGCGCCTCCTTCATCTCCACGAACGGCCGTCGGTCGTCAGCGTCTTGCCATCCTGCACCCGCACTGTGGTGGCCGTCTCCGGCGGTCGCATCCATCGCCCGGGAATGACACCCGGAGTTTGCTCGATCGCCTGGTATTCGGCGGGGATCGCCTGCTGCTCGTCCTGCGACAGGCGGTCGTCCCACGCCTTCGGGTCGCCGTGGGTGATCAGCAGCATGTACTTCATCGTGTCCCCGTCCGTTGCGTGAGGGTCGTTTCCAAGACAATCGGGCCGCAGCGAAATCGACACCACGGCTCTGGCCCAGGCTCCGGCGGACGCGCCTGCGCACGGGCGGACCGGCTGCTCGCGGAGCTGCACTGGTGGGGTTGCTCAACCGAACTGCCCGGCCCAGAACGCGCACCGGTGGGCGGCGGCGAGGTCGGTCGGCCCCGTCGGGTCGGGCGGGACCGCCAGCGACTGCGTGCTGGGGCGGGCCGGGTCGAAGGTCCGCCAGCGGGGCAGGCCGGGCGCATTGGGGTCGCCGGTGCGGGCGAACGCCGTCCAATATTCGATCATGGTGGTGGACAGCTGCCGCCGGCGGTCGTCGAGGCCGGGGGTGGGGAAAAGGTACGCCAGTTCCGCGCCGTGTGCGGACCCCAGCGGGAAGTCCGAGCCCGGGATCTCGGTCATGACGTCGTCCCCGGCGAACTCGAACGCGTATGTGCGAACCCGCTGGGCAAGGCTCCGGTTCCGCTCGTACGTCGGGCAGGCGAACACCACGTCGGTGGTCAGCGTCGCCCAGGCCAGTCCCGGAGAGGCGTACTGGGCGAGGGGGTAGCGGCGGGCGACGCGGTCGGCCTGCTCGCCGAACGCGCGCCGCAGCAGCCGAGCGTAGGTCCGCCCGGTGATCGGCGTGCCGGGCAGCTCGTAGAAGAGGGCGACCATGTAGCGCATCTCGTCACGGGTGGCGCCGGAGATGACCGGGACGCGGTGGAACATGCCGGCGGCCAGGGCACGTTCGGGATCCCGCGGAAGCACCGGGCTGCCGACCGCGGGGGTGATGAACTGGTCGTGCAGGGGCAGCAGGCGCTCGGTGGGCAGCCGGCGCAGGCAGGCGAGAGCTGTCGCCGGATCGGCGCAGCCGAGCCCGGCGGCGAGGCGAGCGCCATCAGCCTGCCGGTCGGCGACGGACGGCCACTGGCGAAAGGCCGGCACGCCGGGGAACATGGTCCCGGCCGGCACCGTGCCGGTGCAGGGAGCGCTCTGCATGATCGCGCGCTGGAAGAGGCCGGCTGCTCGCGGTGACGCCAGGTGGGCGCAGACGCTCTTGCCTCCCGCGGACTCCCCGAACAGCGTGATGTTGCCGGGGTCGCCGCCGAACGCGACGGCGTTGCGGCGTACCCAGCGCAGGGCGGCCTGCTGGTCTTCCAGGGCGAAGCCGCCGGAGCCGGCCAGGCCGGGGTGGGCGAACAGTCCGAAGACGCCCAGCCGGTAGTTGACGGTGACGACGATGACGTTCCCGGTCGTGGCCAGGCGGTGGGCGTCGAAGTCGCTGCCGGCGCCCTCGATGAATCCTCCGCCGTGCAGCCATACCATCACCGGTTTGCGCCCGCCGGGACTGCGAGGGACGGTGACATTGAGGTAGAGGCAGTCTTCCGACGTGCCGGTCGGCTGTCCCGGGGTCGCGCGCTGGACGCAGCGCGGGCCCGGTTTGATGGCGTTTCGGACACCGGGCCACGGCCGGGCGGGCGCGGGCGAGCGCCAGCGCCGGTTGCCGGTGGGAGCGGCGGCGTAGGGAATGCCCTGAAACACGCGATGGTCGTTGCCCTGTGCGCCTTTCACCCAGCCGAGATCCGTGCGCACCAGTGCGCCCTCATGGACGGCGGCCACGGCGGGTGCGGCCGAGATCAGTTGCGCGACACAGGCGGCCAGCACCACCCACCATCGCCCGTTCACGCGCGTCGGCCCTTCAGCCCGGCCGCAGCGGCTAGCGCGAGGCCCAGCAGCCCCACGGCCGCGCCGGTCCACGGAGGCAGGTCGGTCGTGCGCTCGGCCACCGACACCAGTCCCCAATCCGTCCCCCAGAGCCATCTGGTCAGGGCGTTGCCGAAGCCCTGGATCATCAACAGCACACCCGCGATCATCATGACGTCGCATCCTCCGATCTCCCAGAACACCCGAGATAGTAAATCAATACACTTGTACGGTAGTATCATGAGCGTAAGCAAAGCAAGTCGTTCGTACTGAAATATTGGAGAGTGTTGTGGGCAAGGGCATTCGCAGGCGAGGTTTGGGTGCCCGGCATGAGGATCGGAGGCGGCAGATCGCGGAGGCGCTGCTGACGATCATCAACCGCCACGGACTCGACGCGGTGAGCCTGCGTGACGTCGCGGCCGAGGCGGAGGTCTCGCTGGGGGCCGTACAGCACTATTTCCGCAGCAAGGACGAGATGCTGCTGTTCGCCCTGGACTACATCAGCGAGCGCGGAACCGAGAGGGTACAGCAGAGCCTCGGCCTGGGAGGGAAGCCGCCGCGCGCCGTGCTGCGCGACATCCTGGCCGAACTGGTGCCCACCGACGACCAGCGCCGCGCCGAACTGCGCATCGCAACCGCGTTCACCGCCCGCTCGCTGGTAAGCCCGAAACTGGCCGAACACCTGCGCGCGGGCTACGACGCCCTATACGAAGTGCTCGTCCTGCTCATCCGTCACGCCCAAGACGCCGGCGAGGTATCCGCCGACCTGGATCCCGAACAGGCGGCGGCAGCGCTGTTCGCGCTGGCCGATGGCCTCGGCACGCATGTCCTCATCGGGCACGGCAGCCCGGAGACGGCACTGGCCGTTCTGGACGAGCACCTCGACCGGCTCTTCTCCACCACGCCCTGAGCCCTTGCGGATGCCGACATCGCAGTCATCCATCAGGTCGGTGACGAGCTGCTGGATTCCGCCGTCCTCATCGTCCAGGTCGTCGACGACCTCGCCCCACGCCGGGGCATCCCTTCCGCCATCTGCGCATCCCTGGAAAGATCAGTCAAAGGGGACAGGACCGCGCAGCCAGGCCGGGCACGACGGACGATTCGCCAGATGTCTGAATTCGGTGAGGACTCGCGGCCTGGCATTCCAAGCTCGGACGAAGTGAGCCCCGTCGCTGGCGCGACAGGTTGCGGAATGCATCCGCAGGGCGCTCCGGGGTCGGCCGCCGGTGCAGGCGGGATTTCGGTCGGGAGCCGTGGGCGCTACCGCAGTTGGTCGCGGCGGCGTGTCAGGGCGGCGGTCTCGGCGGTGTTGCCCGCCAGGTCGATGGCTTTGTCGTAGGCCGCGCGCGACTCCCGGCCTCGGCCCAGCCGGCGCAGCAGGTCGGCGCGGGTGGCGTGGTAGGCGTGATAGCCGGCCAACCTGGGCTCAAGACGGTCGACGGCCGCCAGTGCCACCTCCGGGCCGTCGAGCTCTGCGACCGCGATGGCCCGGTTGAGGGCGATGATCGGCGAGGGGTCGAGGCGGACGAGCTGGTCGTAGAGGGCGAGGACCTGCGACCAGTCGGTGTCGCGCATGTCGCGGGCGGAGGTGTGCACGGCGTTGATCGCCGCGAGAATCTGGTAGCGACCCGGAGCCACCCCGGCGGCGGCAGCGGCGAGGCGCTCGCGCACCAGCCGGTGACCCTCGGCGATCAGCGCCGCGTCCCAGGCCCCACGGTCCTGCTCGTCGAGAGCGACCAGTTCGCCGCCGGCCGAGACCCGGGCGGGGCGGCGGGCCTCGGTGAGGAGCATCAGCGCCAGCAGCCCGGCCGCCTCACCGTCGTCCGGCAGGAGGGCACGGATCAGGCGAGTGAGCCGGATCGCCTCGGCGGTCAGCTCGTGCCGTACGGGATCGGTGTCGGGGCCGGTAGCCAGGTAGCCCTCGTTGAAGACCAGGTAGAGAACGGCGAGGACGCCGGAGACCCGCGCCGGCAGATCCTCCGCCGAAGGCACCCGATAGGGGATGCGGGCCGCCTTGATCTTGGCCTTCGCACGGGTGATCCGCTGCCCCATGGCGCTCTCGGCCACCAGGAAGGCGCGGGCGATCTCGGGCATGGTCAGGCCGGCGACCATGCGCAGCGTCAGCGCCACGCGAGCCTCCATCGCCAGCGCCGGGTGACAGCAGGTGAAGATCAGCCGAAGCCGGTCGTCGTCGATGGCGCCGAGAGGCTCGGGCGGGTCGTCGTATGACATCTGAGCCTTCCTGTGCTTGTCGTCGCGCTTGTTCTCGCGCCTGATCCGGTCGATGGCCTGGCGGTTGGCGGTGGTGGTCAGCCAGGCACCCGGGTTCGGGGGCACGCCGTCGGCCGGCCACCGCTGGACGGCGGTCGCGAACGCCTCGGCCGCCGCCTCCTCGGCGATGTCGAGGTCACCGAAGCGCCTGGTCAGGGAGGCGACCACCCGGGCCCACTCCTCACGGTGGGCCTGGGCGATCGCCTCATGGACGTCGATCCTGTTCACCGGAACGGCCGCACCTCGACCTTCCGGTTGCAGGCCTTCGACCCCTCGGCTGCCAGCTTGAGCGCCACGTCGAGGTCGGCTGCCTCGATGATCCAGAAGCCGGCGAGGTACTCCTTGGACTCCAGAAAGGGCCCGTCGGTGACCATCGCCTCCCCAGCCCGGTTGTCGATGACGGTGGCCGTGTCGGGCGAGGCGAGGCCGCCGGCGAAGACCCAGTGGCCATCGGTCTGGAGCCGGTCATTGAACACGTCGATCGCGGCGTCCTCGTCCGGAGTGGCGAGGCCGGCCTGGTCGTGGATCACGGAAATCAGGTACTGCATCTGAGGATCATCTCCTGTGGTGTCAAGACAGTGTGGTGTGCCGGTCAGGCTTCAGTCGGCGCGTACTGCGGGCGCCCGGCAGGCCGGTAGACCTGGATCGTCACGCCCTTCGAGTCGATTCGCGACTCGACCAGGTCGAGCGCAAGATCCGGGCCGGTCTCCGGGAACAATCGCGCGCCCTGGCCGAGAATCACCGGGACCACTATCAGAGTCATCTCGTCGACCAGATCGTTCTCCAGCAGCCACCGGGTCAGGGTGCCGCTGCCGTGCACCTGCAACTCACCCCCTGGCTTGGCCTTCAGGTCCGCGATGGCGGTCGCGAGGTCGTCGGACAGGACGGTGGTGCCCGACCACGCAGGATCGGCGAGTGTGGTCGATGCCACGTACTTGGGCCGGGTGTTCAACGCCCGCACGACGGGCTCCCAGCCAGGGGCATCCTGGACCGTCCAGGACCCCCACGAGCCGGCGAACAGCTCGTAGGTCCGCCGGCCGAGCAGGAACGCGTCGGCGCGCTGGTAGGTCTGGTTGATGAACGCGTGGATCTCGTTGTCGCCCTTGCCCAGGGCCCAGCCGCCGCGCTCGAATCCGTTCCTGCGGTCCTCATCCGACGCGCCGCCGTTTCCCTGCATGACTCCATCGATGGTGACCTGAGTCATGGTCGTCAGCTTCATGATCGCGATTCCTCAACCTCGGCGCCGCCCCCTTACGGGCGGCCTCACCCCTGCTACGAACACCACCGCCCCGATCCGACACCCCCTCCCGGATTTCTTTGAAGAACTTTCCGGGACGCCGGTCGTCAGCGATCCGGCAACGCGACAGTTTCGCGGCGACCGCGCTCCACTTCCTCAAGCGCGCCCAGCGGACGAGCTCGTGGACGAGATCGATCGCGAAGATCCTGACCAGCGGTGGCGGGCGTCGAAAGCCTCGGGCGCGAGGCGACCTCACCGACCTGAGCCGCCGTCACCGGCGCTGGAAGATCAGAGCGGGAGCCACCTGACCAGGCCGGGCGCCACGTGGAACAGCTGTCGGCATCGGTGTCGTTCTGGCGCATCGTCAGCGATGCCGCTGCCGGTAGTCCTTGGGGTTGAGGCCGTACGTCGCGCGGAAGGCACGGGAGAAGCCGGTCACGTCGCGAAAGCCCCAGCGGAGGGCCGTGGCGCGGATCGGACGCCCCGCGAGCGCGGGGTCCAAGAGATCACGCCGGCAGCGGTCCAGCCGCCACGCCCGGATGCGCCCGGCGACGGTGTCCTCCTCGGACTCGAACAACCGGTGCAGGGTGCGGAGGGACATGTGGTGGGCGGCGGCGATTCCCGCCGGGGAGAGCGCGGGGTCGGCCAGGTGCGCCTGGATGTAGGCGTAGATCCGGAGCAGCATGGACTGCCGTCCGGCCTCCTCGGATATGGTCGTCACCTCATCGAGCTGGTGCGCCAGGAACGCGGTGATCAGGTCCGTCAGGACGGTGCCGAGCCGGCCCAGATCGGCCTGGCCGTATGACTGCGTGCTCCTGCTCAGGGTGAGCAGGAAACCCGACAGGAGTGAGCCGATCCCCTCGCGGCCGGAGAACGCGGTGGCCGCCAGCTGCTCCACCTTCCGGTGGGCGATCGGCAGCAGCGTTCCGGGGAAGGTCAACATCAGCCCGCGCGAGTTCTCCGTGGGGTTCAGACCGGTTTCGAAGTGGAAGGGTCTGGAGGTGTGATACAGCACCAGATCCGACGGCCGTAGCACAGCACGCCTTCCGTTCTGCTCAATGGCGGAGTGCCCGTATGTGTTGACCAGCAAGTGGAACATCTCCGGGTCGGACTGGCGGATCATCGCCGCCGTCCGCCGCCCCCTGCAGGCGGAGACCGCCTGCGTGGACAGATGCACGGCACCCAGATCCATGACGTCGACTACCGCGCGGAAGCGGGCACGGTCGTCACAGGTGGCCCTCACGGGTGCGACCGTTCGCGACACGTGCTCAAGCCAGCGCTCGAAACGCTCCGCCACCGGCAGATCATCGGTGGACATCACTATCGCCACTTACCTGTCCGTCCCTGGACGGGGAGCGGGCTCCGCCCCCGCTTGTGGCCGGGGTAAGGGTGGCACTACCAGGTGCCTCGGCGAGCAGATCCCGTGGGGTAGCTCTGTTCTATGTGAACGCAGCCAGCGTGTCATGGCGCTCCCCGTGTCTTTGGTGCTTGGGGCGGTCGTTCGCCGGACGCGACAGCCGGGGCTGGATGTCGCGGGACATCGATATGCTGCGGCGCACCGCCACAGATTCCTCACAGGTTCGCCATCAGGTGACGAGGAGACGGTGCCTGGTCGGGTCGGCATCGGACGCCGTGGCCACCTGCGGCGTCGGCCCTCGTCGCGGGGGCGGGATCGTCAGCCGGTCAGCCGGCCGCGAATCCGGTCGGCGTCCGGGTGCCGCAGGTCATCCAGGATGGCGATCGCCGCGCGCCAGGCGGCCTGTGCCAATGAGGGCGAACCGGCAGCCTGGTGCGTGTCACCGAGGTGGGTGAGCACATCTGCCTCGTTGTAGCGATCACCGGCCTGTTGGAACAGGCGAAGGCCGTGTTCGTAGGACTCCACCGCTTCGCCGTACCGTCCCAGGTTGTGGTAGGCGAAGCCGAGGCTGTCCCGAATGCCGGCTTCCGCGTAGGCGTCTCCCAGCCGCTGGCAGAGCACCAGCGCCTGATCGCAGTGAGAAAGGGCCTCTTCGTACCGGCCGAGGAGCCCGTGGTTCCAGCCGACCGCGTTGAGCGCCATGGCCTGGCCGCGCCCGTCCTCTCTCTGCCGGAAGAGTTCCAGGCTCAGCGACGCCTGTTCGATGGCGAGTTCGTACTGCTTCTGGAACTCGTATACCCGTGCCAGCCCGAGCCGGACGACGGCCGCGCCGCCACGGTCCCCGATGCCGTCGTACATGGCGATCGCCTGCTCGTAGTGGTGGGCCGCCTGTTCCTGGTCGCCCACCATGGTGCATGCCCGGGCGCACAGCCGATGGGACAGGGCCTGACGGACGAGGTCGCCCGCCCGGGCGGCCTGCTCCAGGACGGTCTCCTGCATCGCGATCTGGTCCTGCAACAGCCCCTGCCGGGTGCAGAACGTCGCCAGCGCCCACGCCAATCGCCAGGCGGCGACTTCGAAGCCGTCTCCAGCCGTGAGGACCGCCGCCAGTAGCCCCTGGTATTCCGTCACGAACCAGTCGAACGCCTCCGAACGGTCCGGGGATGGGATCAGGACCACCCCGGCGCGCGGTGGGTCCAGTGCGATCGGCTCCCGCTGGGGGTCCAGCTTCAACGCCGCCGCACAGGCGAGGTGCACGTAATGGTCCAGCAGCCGGTGCCGCGCCTCCCGGAGATCGGATTCTGAGTCGAGGACGCGGGCCTGCTCACCAGCATAGGCCCGCAGCAGATCATGGAAGGTGTATCGGCCAGGTACGTGCTCCACGAGAAGGCTCGCACGGGTGAGCTCGCCCAAGAGCGACTGCGTGGTCCGCAACGGGAGCCCGGCGAGGCTGGCCGCGGCCGTGGCGGAGATGTCAGGGCCGGGAGCGGTCCCCAGTAACCGGAACAGGCGCGCCGCCGATGCGTCCAGAGCGCCGTACGACCAGGAGAACACGGCGCGCGGGTCACTTACCGGGTCGTCCACCGCCAAGGCGTCCAGCCGATCGCGGCCCTCCAGCAGTTCGCGGTGCACCTCGGCGATGGAGAACCGCGGGTGCGCCGCCGCACGCCCAGCCACGATCGCCAAGGCGAGGGGCAATCGGGCGCAGGCGCCGGCCACGGCCTCCACCGTGTCCTGGTCGCGATCAGCTCGCTCGGCGCCCAGCCGTGCCGTGAGGAAGTCGACGGCCTCGCCCTCGGTGAACACGTCCAGCATCACCGGCTTCGCGCCATGGGTGGCGAGTAGCCCGTCGAGTTGGCGACGGCTGGTGACCACGGCACGGCAGCCGGCCGAACCCGGCAGCAGCGGCCGGACCTGCTCGGCATCCCGTGCGTTGTCGAGGATCACCAGGATGCGCCGATCGACCACGATGCTGCGATACAGGGCCATCCGGCCGTCCAGGTCCATCGGGATGTGCCGCGCGGGAACATGCAGCGCTTCCAGAAATCCACGCAGCGCTTCGGCGGGTGACACGGGCGTACCGGCCGGGTCGAAGCCGCGCAGGTTCGTGTAGAGCTGGCCGTCAGGAAAGTGGTCGCGGGACTTGTGCGCCCAGTGCAGCGCCAGGGCCGTCTTGCCGACGCCGGGCGCACCCCAGATCAGGCAGACGTACGGCGACGCGCCATCGCGTGACTTGGGCAGTATGCTGTCGAGCTGCCGGAAATGACTCGCTCTGCCGACGAACAGGCTCGGGGCGACGGGCAGTTGGGCCGGCTTGATGGCGGTGATCGCCGGTACGGACTCCTCAGACAGACTGGCCCGCCGCTGACGCGACAACTCGTCACCGGCGCCGCCACCGCGAAGCAATCTTTCGTGCAGCCGCTGCAGTTCGGCCCCGGGCTCCACCCCGAGCTGCTCGATGAGCTGACGTCGCGTGCGCCGGAACACGTCCAGCGCCTCCGCATGCCGTCCACTCCCATGCAGAGCCATCATCAGCAAGCCCCGCAGCCGCTCACGGAAGGGCTGTGCGATCACCAGGCCCTCAAGTTCGGAGACCACATCGGCGTGCCGGTCGAGGGCCAGGTCCAACTCGATGCGCCGCTCCAGGATGGCCAGCCGCCGCTCCTCCAGGTGATCGGCGACGGTCCGCAGGTGCAGCGAGTCCAGACCGTCCAGCGCCGGGCCGCGCCACAGCCCAAGAGCTTGCCTAAGCAGCACACCGGCCTCCTCCGGGCGGCCGGAACCAGCCAGCACCTCGGCCTGTGTCACCATGCTGTCCATACGTTGGAGATCAAGCTGCCCGTCGGCCACACTCATCAGGTAGCCTGACCCCTTCGGCACCAGCGGATCGTCTCCATCGCCCGCCGCACGCAGCAGGCGCCGCAAGCTCGACGCACGGTTCTGCGCCTGGGCCCGCGCGGTCGCCGGCGCGTGGTCTCCCCACGTCGCCTCGATCAATTGCTGGGTGGACACCACCCGGTTCGCGTTGAGGAGCAGAACCGCCAGCACACAGCGCGTGCGTTCGCCACCCAGGGCCAGTTCGCCATGGTCCGTTCGTACCTCCACCGGACCCAGCAACCCGTACATCATGGATCACCATTCTCACGGATCCACGGCGTGTACTCGCCCTCGCTCGGCATCGCCCCGGTAAGTGCCTGCCTCCGTGGCCGTGCAGCCCGAGAAGATTGTCGAAGCCGCCCTCAGCCATCGCCCCATCGCGTTGTGAGCGCGAGCCAGGAGCCTTGAGTCCTACGGCGACGGGAGCCCACCGCGCTTCTCATGGGCTTGGGGTCCTCTCAGTGCTCGGGGTGGGGGCCTGAACCGCCGGTAGTGGCGTGATGACGTTGTTCACCAGCACTGTCGTGGCGGTCGTCGCGATGGCGATGGCGACTGTGGCCAGCGGGGCGGCCAGGGCTCGGATCGAGCGGATGTTCCTGATGCGCACCCAGGGCTCCCCGGCCAACGCCATCAGCCGCCACTCCCACCACAGCCCCAGCCCGATGGTGACGACCGCGATGTTGCCCGCTCCCACGAGTACGCCTATCAGCGCCTCCTCGGATGTGGGCGGTGGCGTCTCGGCCAGGTTCGGATCCTCGGTCATGGCCATCGCGAGTGTCCTGACATAAAGCGGTAGCTCGGTAAGAAGGGCCGCGACCAGCAGGGCAAGGCTTTTCGTGATGGGGCCGGCGCCGCGTACCCGGGAATAGAAGTAGCCGAACACCATGCACAGCGCGGGCAGGGACAGCAGCGTGAATATCCCGCCCACGAACTGCAGTCCGTCTCCCCGCCAGGTTTCGGCCGACTCGGCGACCCGCACCGTCGAGTACGGCAGCGAGAGCAGCGTGCCCGCCGCCAGCGCCACCAGCCCGTTCTGCCAGGGTGTGCGTCCGGCCAGGGTGGAGAGCGCGAAATCCGAGTCGACAGGACCGGCGCTCTCGTCGGCTGCGCGTTCCAGCGACGTGCGCTGCTCCTTGAAGGCGGACAGTGACGTTTCCTGCCGTTGCCGTAACAGGTCTGTCAAGGTGGCGCGGATGTGGCGTCGCCTGAGCAGGTCCCGGACGAGAATCCGGTGCTCGGCCTGGGAGACCTGCGTGGGCGGGGCCGTACCGGACAGGAGCCAGGCGAGGGCGGCCCACGCGACGAGAGGCATCACGAGGTGGAACGAGATGTCGCCGGCCAGCGGCCAGTGGAGCACCATGAGGTAGAGCACGGCGGTGTACCAGGCTGTCGCGGTCGTCAGGGCGGCCGCGGTCCGGCCGATCCGCTGCACGCGGACGATCAGCATCGCGAACGCCAGCAGTATCACGCCGTAGAACAGGCCGCTGACGATGGTGTTGTCGTAGTCGAAGGAGCCGGTATCGTGCCAGACCCAGGCCCCCAGGATCCATTCCTCCGGCCACATCGCGTACATCAGGACGCCCAGGCTCACTGGTACGACCGCCACGCACCAGATCCCCGTCCTCGGCGTCCATCCATGGTTCGCTTCGACGCCCCAGCCGAAGGCCAGGGTGGCTCCGGCCACGGCCAGTAACAGCTGCCACACGGCAATGCCGGGAGCGATTCCGGTGAGAAGGGCCCGTGCTGCCAGCAGGACGCCGGACCCCAGCACCAGGAACGCCACGGCGGGCAGCGCCCGCCGCCACCAGGGAACCGCGGCGGCCACGGCGGTGAGGCCCGCCGCGGCGGCCAACCACCAGGCGGCAGCCGCCTGTCCGGACACGACCACCAGCCCCCAGATCGAGAGCGTCACGCCTGCCATCGCCATCGCCACCGCGCCGGCCACGAGCGGGCTCTTGCTGTTCACCGCCCGCGCGGCCGACAGTAGCGACAGGAGGGGAAGCCCGACCCCCAGCAGCCCGAAAGCGGTCCAGGACGCCCATTCCGTGAGCTGACTTATCAGGAAGAACACCGCCACCGGTATGGCGAGCAGGAGCCAGTTCCGCGGGCGGCGCCACCACTGGCCACCGAGTGCGCGAGCCAGGCAGTAGACGACCGCCAGCGAGACCGCCATCCAGGCGGTCGATTCGAGCGCGCTGCCCGCCCGTCCCAGGAACTCGTAGTCGGCCCGGACGATGGGCTCCTCCTGTGGCGCGTCGTCCCTGCCCTCCTCCATACGCTCGCCGAGCTGCTGGTCGCCGATGAGGTACTCCGCCACGGCGGCGGTGCGCCCCTCTCTGACGAAGGCCGCCCGGATCGGACGGTCGCCGTCCAGCCGCAGGTAGTGCCGGTCTTGGGTCAGGGGTGGCGACCCGTGCACGCCCGCGACCATCCAGCCGGCGGCGGAGATGACGATCTCGTGTGCCGACAAGGGAGGTACGCCCTCGTCGGCGGGGGGCGAAAATTCGATGCCGACGTAGGAGTCGTCACCGCTGTGGTAGTTGCCGTACTCGACGCCGGTGAAGGTCACCACGGCCTGCCCCGAGCCGCGTTCCACCCTGATGGTCGGTGTGGTGAAAACGGTCGAAAGGACTCTGCTGTTCGCATCAGCCCCGACGGAGCCCAACCTGTTCTCGACGAACGTGGTGGCTGAGTAACCGGCGGCGCCCGCGCGCAGCGCGGTCACGACCGGGTCGTCATCGGGCAGCCGCAGCTCGTGCGTGACCGTGAGCTGGAAAACCTGCCCGCCGAGGTCGGGGGTTCGGTCGATGATGGCGAAGTCCGCGTCGGGGTGTCGTCGCCAGGCGCCCGGCCGGGCCTCGGCGAGCACGATCGTCGTGGTGGCGGTGCGCTGGGGCTTGGACGGCGAAGGCGTGGCCGCGCTGCCGATGACCGTCAGCGTCGCGGTGCCGAGCCGGGAATCTCCGTAACAGAGAACGGTCACCTCGTAGGCACCTGCCCTCAACCCTTTGCCGAGTTCGACATCGGCCTGAACGCCGTCTCCGCCGGGCGAGGACTCGTCGAGGGTCGAGGTGTCGGAGAAAGCAGCGGAACCGGCGATGGCGCCGCTGTCGGTGTGCGCGCAATGGGCGGTCACCCGTACGCTCTTCGTCCCGACCGGCACGTCCGGAGGGTCGAGTGTGACACGGACCCGGGCGGGCTCCGCTGAATCGGTGGCGGGCGTCTCCTCGGGTGCCGTGGGAAGCTCGACCGTTGTGATCAGCCACACGCCGCCGAGCAGGATCACGAAGAGGAGCGCGAGGACTGCGCGGCGACCGGATGCGCGCTCGGGCGGCGTAGGGGCCATTCCCGAATGGTCAACTCAGCTCCGGACCCGAGCAACCCCGAACGCCTTGTCAATCTTCCCTCCGCGACAACCTGAGCGCGGCAACGGCCGGCGGATCCCGATTGTCGTACCCCAGCCGGTCGATCTCATTTGTCCCGACCTGAGCCGGGCCATGCGCATGCCGGCGTCCCCTTCGGCGGGATGTTGAAGTTGATCCGGAACATGTTGCCGGGGTCGTAGACGGCCTTGAGCTCGGTCAGGCGGGTGTGGTCGCCGGGCCGGTAGGCGGTGCGGACGACGGCCGGAGCGATGTCCTCCACACCGGCGAAGTTGAGGTTCATGCCGCCGGTGCTCCAGGGACGCATGTCCGCCAGCATGCGGTCGCGCCGCTCGCGGCTCCCTGGGGCGGGCGGCGCGCCGGCGAACAGCGAGAAGGCCGCGTCCCGGCCGCCGACGCAGTTGGGAACCTCGGGCGGGCCGGCGTACGCGCCGCCGAAATGCCGCAGCTCGGCGATGAACGGCGGCTGCGCGTCCGGGCCCGCGTGGGCCACGAGCGTGTCGACCGCCTTCTTGTCGATCTCGTGCAGGAGCACGTTGCGGTCATAGGCCTCGTACGGGGCGTCGGTGGGCTCGTGGTGGATGGTGCCGACCTCGGCGTAGGGCATGTCCCGCAGCGTGTCCATCAGAGTGGGGCCGATCTCGCGCAGTGGCCGCACCAGTTCCGCACCGCCTTCGGCGCCGCTGAAGGCGATCCGCACATGGGCGACGAACCTGCCGCGCAGCGGCGCGGGCACCATGGGCAGGTCGGGGTTCTGGGCCAGGAGCACCGAGGAGGCCATCTCGCGCGGCAGCGAACGGCTCCATTCGGCGTAGACGTGGAGCACGTCGGAGGTGGCCTCGGCGGGGAAGTACAGGCCGCCGCCGTACAGCCGGGACACCGGGAACAGCTCGATCTCCATGCCGGTGACGACGCCGAAGTTGTCCTTGCCGCCGCGAACCGCCCAGAACAGGTCGGGGTCGCTGCCGGGGGTGACCTCGCGCAGACGGCCGTCGGCGGTGACCATCCGCAGCCGCCGTACGTGATCCGCGGCGAACCCGTAGCGGCGGCCGAGCAGTCCCGCGCCTCCCCCGGTCGTGTAGCCCACCGCGCCCACATTCGGACTGGAACCGTTGAGCGGGGCCAGGCCGTGCGCGGCGGCCACGTCCACGACCTGTCGCCACCGCGTACCCGCCTCGACCCAGGCGAACCTGGTTTCCGGGTTCACCTCGACACCGTTCATCCGCGCGGTGTTGATCAGCACGGCGCCGTCCGCCGCCACCGTCGGGCTGTGGCCACTGGCCAGCACGCCGACGGCCCGGCCCTGCGCCGCCGCCATCCGCACGGCGGCCACCACGTCCTGCTCGCCGGCCGCGCCGACCACGTACGCGGGCCGCGACTCCACAGCTCGGTTGAGCCCCATCCGTCCGACGTCATACTCATGCTCACCGGGTCCGAAGATCTGGCTTGGAGACACGTTCATGCAGGCCATCGTGCCCGTGCAGGAAGTGGCGGTCTTGTACGAATCAGACGTCCTGACCAGTGCCGGCGCGGGCCATGCCCGTACGAAGCGCGGCGAAGCTCACCCCTGCCCAGATCATGCGTCGGCAGACGGGATGTCGCCGCAGCACAGGGCTGCTCGATCAGACCGTTCCAGCGGAGGAGAGGCGACTGGAGCGGCGGTAGTCACGGGGCGGTTGATGCCCGCATCAATATGTTCGGCCGCTACACCTTCACCTCGCTCTTGGCCGGGGCCGGGCTGCACCCCTTGCGGGACCCCACTGCCTCCGCCGACGGCGGATGGACATGCTGGCGCCGCCAGCGGGTTAAAGTCCTTGTGCGTGGAGGACTTGTTCGGCAGCGCTGCGCCGTACTACGCCAGATACCGTCCCACGTACGGGCAAGCAGTGATCGAGCACTTGGCCAGAGCGCTCGGCGCGGACAGCCGGGTGCTGGACCTGGGCTGTGGTCCTGGAACGATCGCGATCCCGCTTGCCGGTCGGGTGAAGATGGTGCTCGCCATGGACCCGGCAGAAGAGATGCTGGCCGAGGGCCGGCGCCTGGCCGCCGACATCCCCAACATTATGTGGATACGAGGCGACTCGACGATGCTGCGCGCGCTGCCGCCGTTCGACCACGCGGTGATGGGCAGGTCATTTCACTGGATGGACCGCAGGACGGTGCTGGCGGAGCTGGATGAGCTGCTGCCGCCTGGCGGTGTGGTGGCACTGGTCGGCCCGGCCCGGCTGTCGGGAGAACCATGGCAGCCGAGCGCGCAGCCGTGGCAGCCGGTCGAGCGGAGGGTATGTGAGGACTTCGACCTCGAGATCAGTGCGGCGGCCAACTGCTACCACGCCACCGAAGAACATCACCACGACATCCTGGCCACCTCACCGTTCAGCGATCTGGAATGCCGCACGTTCAGGCGGCGGCTGGTGTGGGACGTAGAGGGATTGGTCGGGCTACAGCTCTCCTACTCTTACAGCTCACCCGCCGTACTCGGCGATCGACTGCACGCCTTCGTTGAGGCGCTGCGGAAGGCGCTGCTGGCCGACAGTCCGACAGGCCGGTGGGAGCAGAAACTGATGACTGACGTCCTGGTGGCCAGACGAAGAGGCGCGCTGCCTTCCTGTTGACCGTCGGTGGACGAGATCGGAACCGGCACCCGAGCTATCGCAGATAGTGAGCCACTATCTGCGATAGCACCGACGCCCTCCTACGGAACCACTCGCGGAGCCGCTGGTTGCCGGGCTTATCTGCGACAGCCAGGCTCGGAAGTGGTGCGCACGTCTGGCTGAAGGCCTGGCAGCGGCGCCGCGCCCGCGCGCACGATGGCGCCCCGAAAAGCCTGTTCTGCCGGCGGCACCAGGACGGCTGCGACCGGACCTTCAACCAGACGGTGGCTGCGAACGGTCGATGGCTCGTCTGCACGCTCGACAACGTACGCTGGCCGGTCCTCCGACAAGGCCCGGGGCAGATCCAGGCTCAAAGAGCGTTCGTTGTGCTCGCCGGCCGCTATGCCCTCCAGCACCCTTGACTGCCGATGAGCGCCACAGCGGACCGACTTCCGGTCGTCAAACGACCGTTATACGGACGCGCGGACGCCTGCGCCGATTCACCCCGCGGTTGATGCTGCCTCCAGCCTTGCGATGGTCAGTCGCTACTGGCCGTTCCGATCATCCTCATGGGCGGTTGGCGGGCTTGCCGAACCAGCGGGAGAGGTGGTCGTTCAGGTCCTGCTGATCGTCGCCGATCCAGGCGACGTGGCCGTCGGGGCGTAGCAGGACGCACGGAACATCCAGTGTCGCAGTGGGATCCGCGAGGTAATCGACCCGGTCTGACCAGCCGCCGACGGTCAGGCGTTCGGTACGGTCCAGCAGCAGGCCGCGGCCGTGATGCAGCAGACCGTAGAGGTTGCCCTGTTTCACGTCGATGTCGGGCAGGCGGCGGCCGAGCAGATCGGGGCCTTCGCCGAAGTCGTAGCGGATGCCGATCGCGGTGATCTTCTCGATCAGATGGCGGTTCACCTCGTCGAAGTCCATCAGTTCGGTGAGCAGCCTGCGCACGGCCTGCGGGCCCGGTTCGGTGGACAGCAGTTCCATCTGGGCGCGGGTGTTGTCCAGCACGTCCTCGGCGACCGGACGGCGTTCGGCCTGGTAGGTGTCCAGCAGTGTTTCCGGCGCCCAGCCGCGGATCTGTGCGGCCAGTTTCCAGCCGAGGTTGAATGCGTCCTGAACGCCCAGGTTGAGGCCCTGTCCGCCGATGGGTGGATGGATGTGTGCCGCATCGCCGGCCAGCAGCACCCGCCCGACCCGATAACGTTCGGCCAGCCGGGTGGTGTCCCCGAAGCGGGACAACCAGCGCGGGGAGTGCACGCCGAAATCGGTTCCGGCGATGGTGCGCAGCTGTTGTTGGAAATCCTCGAGGGTGGGCGGTTCCGCGCGATCGCTGACTCCCGCGGCGGGGACTACGACGCTGTAGACACCTTCGTCGAAGGGCCGGAGCCAGAATGGCTGATGGGTCTCGCGGATTTCGGCCACCTTGGCGGCGATCTCCTCCTGCGGAACGCCCACTTCCATCTCGCCCATCAGCGTCTCGGTCCGTGAGGGCTCGCCGGGGAAGCCGACACCGAGCAGTTTACGCACCGTACTGCGCCCGCCGTCACAGCCGACGAGATAGCGCGAACGCAGCTGTTCCCCGTCGGCCAGCTCGACGGTCACACCCTCGTCGTCCTGCTCGAAACCGGCGACCGCGCAACCGCGCCGGACCTGCGCGCCCAGTTCGATGGCATGTTCTTCCAGCAGCTGTTCGATGACCGGCTGCGGGATGCCCAGCAGATAGGCGTACGCGGAATCCAGGTCCTTGGGCGCGGGTTTGGGGATGGCGGCGAAGAAGCCGCCGGCCGGACGCTGTCTTCCGTGTTGGCGAATGCGATCCAGCAGTCCGCGCATGGCCATCAGCTCGAGACTGCGAATATGCAGACCGACTATGCGGACGAACGACTTGGGCTCGGTTTCCTTCTCCAGAACGAGTACCCGCACATTGTGCAGCCGCAGTTCGGCGGCCAGCATCGCACCGGTCGGCCCGCAGCCGGCAATGATCACATCGAAGATGAGGGGCGCGCGATCGGCGCCGGAGGCCGGCGACCAGAGAACTCGGGGGACCTCGCCCACCGTGTCGTTGGACGGCGGCTCGGCGGTGACCTGCTGAGAGTGCATTGGTGTTGCCTTTCGGGAGTGCCTTGTTGGCGAGGCGCTCCCGGCGACACCTACGTCAATCGCCCGACCGTGACGCGAAGAGGGAGCACCCACATCGATACAGCGTTCATGGGTCTCACCTCCTCGGGCGGTGTCACGGTCGACTGCAAGCTACAAGCCCGGGCATCATCCCGTCCAATCCTTTACCAGCCACATGATCACGGCTGTCGTTGATCTTCGTGATGCACTCGTCGGCGGCCGAGGGCGTTCCCGTCGAAGAGGCTCTCGGCGAGTGGCTAGGCGGGGCGCAGAAGCTCCTCGCGCCTGGTCAGCAGTCGGGCGCGCTCGGCCAGCAACTGGGCGCGGCGCGCCTGCAGGTGCGCCCCGGTGTCGGCCACCCACTGCGCCAGCTTCTTCACCTCGGCCCTGGTCTTCTCGATGCGCTGATGCTTGAGCACATCGCTGATGATGTTGTCGAAGAAGGCGTCCACAAACCACCGCGTGTCCACCTTGGGCATGACCGGCCGGGCCGCGACCCCGATGTCGGCCAGCTCGCGGGAGAAGACGTCCAGAGCCCGCTGGGCATGCCAGGCGGCCTCGTCGGCGCTGGTCAGCTTGTCATGTTCGTAGGCGTCGGCGAGCAGGCCGCCGCCGAACATGTCGAAGGTCGAGGCGTTCCTGGCCGAGTTGAGGAAGCCCAGCACGACGCCGAGCGCCTCGTGCGCGCCCCGCCCCGCCTGGTGGGCCTCATCGCACTCGCGCACATGGGCGCTCAACCGGTCGAGCGCGGCACCGAGGTCGGCCAGCTCACGCGCGCGCGGATCGCCGCTCCGGATGAGCTGCTGCTCCTTCTCGGCCAGCAGCCGGGCGTACTCCCGGGACGCGGGCTCGAGCACGGCCAGCTCGGCGTCGGCCGCCGCCGCGTCGGCTTCGAGCTGCGCGAGCCGGGCCCGGTGACCGTCCACGCGCTCCCTGGCCACCACCGCCTCGGCACGCTCGCGCTCCAGCCGCTCCTCGCGGTTGCCCAGCATGCGGGCCAGAACGGCGGACAGCCCGCCTTCCAGCCGGGCGACGTCACGCTCCTCCTGGGCCAGCTCGACCTCCAGGTCCTCCAGGGTGCTGCGGACGTCCGCGATCTGCTGCGCGGTGGTCTCGCGCAGACGCCGGACGTGCTCGGCGCGGTGCATCCTGGCGGACGCCTCGTGCAGCCGTTCGTCAAGTTCCGGGGAAAGCGTCACGCAATGATGACGAACGAGCCGGACCGGACGTTCCGCAAGGCCGGCCGGCCTTGCGCAGCGATCGCCGGGCCGGCAACACGCTCACCGCAGGTGGCATGGCCCGGTCTTCAGCGGGGTCTCAGCATCCGTCGTGGCAGCAGGCGACTCGGGCTCCCTCAAGTTCGGTGGGGTCGTTCCACCAGTGGCTCGCTGCGCTCGGGTGGACGGGGACGCGGTCCTTGACCTTGCCGGAAGGAGCGGAGGCCGCGGGTGTCGCCTGGTTGGTGGTGGAGGAGGAGGGGTAAGGCGCGAGGAGCTGCTCGACGGTGTGGTGTCTCCCGCCGACGACGACGGCGGTGACGTTGGCGGCGTCCTCGATGCGGGACAGCGGGTCGCCGTCGATGATGGCCAGGTCGGCGTACATGCCCTTGGCGATCCTGCCCAGCGGCAGGCCGAGGTAGGTCGCGGACGTGCTGGTCGCGGCGGTGAGCGTTTCCCGCGGGGTCAGGCCGTACTTGACCATGGCGCGCAGGTTCATGTGCAGGCTGAGCCCGAGGTGGTCGATCGGCGCGTCGGTGCCGACGGTGACCACGCCGCCGCCGCGGATCATCGCCGCGATCTGCGCGACCTGGTTGGCGAGGTTCGTCCGGATCACCCGGACCGCTGTCGGGTCGGCGGTCTGCGCCGCGGTGACCGTCGCCTGGAGGGCCGCCATCCGCCAGTTCGGGTAGAGCCGGCGCACTCGTTCGTCGGTGACCAGCGAGGTGTCGTCCCTGTAGAGGGTCGAGGAGTTGAACAGGGTGGGGGTTCTGGCCATTTTCGAGGCGTTGAACATGGAGATGACGTCCGAGTAGGCGGAGCCGACGTTCGTGACGGTACGTGAGTAGCCGAACCGGTTGGTGGCGCCGATGTGCTCGGTCTGGTCGCCGCCCATGGCGATCGCCGGGTAGTGGTAATGCGAGCTCACCGGCTTGCCCTGGCGATGGGCCCAGTCGATGACCTCCTTGTGCCAGGCGACCGGGAGCCGCACGTAGCACTTCATCATGTCGTAGTCGAGGGCGGCGGCCCGCCGCAGTTCGAGCCGGAGCTGGTCGTGGGAGTACGTCGGGCGCATGAAGTTGTAGTAGATGCGCGGCCCGTCGATGGCCTCGCCCGTGCCCAGGTAGCGCGGTGCGAGCCGGGCGCCGGACTGCACCGACTCGCGCTCCTCCACCATGTGGTACGCCGGTGAGCCGGGTGAGCGCGTCGTGGTGACGCCCAGGGCGAGCCAGAGCGGACCCTGCCGTGATCCGTAGGCGTACCCCTGCATTTCACGGTGATGGTGGATGTCGATCAGGCCGGGCATGACGAACCTGTCGCGGGCGTCGATCCGGGCGCCGGGTCTTCCTTCCCGGTGCGGCTCGATCGCGGTGATGCGCTGGCCTCGTACGATGATGTCGACGTCGCGGACGACCCTGTCGGAGACGCCGTCCCACATGCGGCCCGCGTGGATGACGACCTGATCGGGGCCGGGGTCGTTGCGCCAGGTCAGCCGCATCGGGATCGACCGGGCGGGCTTGCCGTCGAGGCACACGCTCTTGAGACGTCCCTCGTTCAGGTAGAGGAGGGTGGCCGAGCCGCCTGCCCAGACAGGCGAGTCGGAGACCTCGTGGGTGACCTGACGGGCGCTGCCGGTGGGCCGTCCGGTCCGGTCGACGGGCAGGACCCACAGGAGCGATTCCATGGCGAAGGCGAGCATGGTGCCGTCGGGTGACCAGACAGGGCCGTCGTCACCCCGCGTCTGCAAGGATCGGTGTGGCGCGGGGTCGATGTACGTACCGGCGCCCGTGGCCCGGTCGACGAGCAGGATCTTGGACAGTCCCTCACGGTAGCGTCGCGAGTACGGCACCACCGCGGCCAGCGCCAGGGTTCTGCCGTCGGGTGACCAGGTCGGGCGGCCCGGTTCGAAGGTGGCGTCGAAGATCTTCTGGATGTCGCCGGTGGAGACGTCCACCACCCACAGGGCTCCGTCCTGGTCCAGGTAGGCGATCTCCCTCCCGTCGGGTGACCACCGGACCGACAGGGCGGCGGAGCCGGACAACCGGGTCAGCTGCCGGTCGGCCCCGGTGCTCAGGTCACGGACCCAGATATTGAGGGTGCCGGTGCGGTCGGTGACGAATGCCAGTTGCCGCCCGTCCGGGGAGAAGTCCGGGTCGGCTTTCCACCAGCGGTCACGGAAAAGCGGTTCCGGCGTGCCGCCGATACGCATCAGATAGATGTCGTTGAGCGCGCGGAAGGCGATGGCGGACTCGTCCGGGGACACGGCCGGGCTGCCGATTCCGACGACGGGGAACGACCCGGGCTCGTCGAAGACGCGGACCTTCTTCTTGTACTTCGGAGTCGTCGCCGTCAGCGCGGCGGTGAAGCCGATGGTGCCGACGGACGCGGAGTTGAGGCGGCGGACCTTGATGGTGCCCGCGGAGGTGTAGAAGTAGCGTCCGTCCGGGGCGAACCGGGCACGGAACGGGAAGACCTCCTCGCCGCTGACGAGGGTGCCCGCGGTGCCGGCCAGATCATTGGCGCCGGAGTGGAAGAGGTGGTAGGCGAGGTCGGTGCCGTTCGGCAGCCAGGACGGCTGGTGAATGACCTGACCGGTGGGGACCGTGACCGCGTTGCTGCGCGTGCCGGTGGCGACCTCGACGACGTCGATCCTGGTGTCGGCGACGACGAACGCGATCTTGCTCCCGTCGGGTGACCAGGCCGGCTCGTACTCCTCGGCGGAGGTGTCGGTCAGGACGCGGGTCGCTCCGGTGGCGACATCGAGCAGGTGGATCCCGTAGCTGCCCCCGGCGTCGGAGGAGTAGGCGATGGTACGCCCGTCCGGGCTGTAGCGGGGCTCGCGATGATCGAACGGGCCGGTGGTCAACTGCCTGATCGCGGACCCGTCGGGCCGGATCGTCCACAGGTTGAAGACACCGTCGCGGTACGACTGGAACACGATGGCGCGGCCGTCCGGGGACCAGTCGGGCTGGGCGATGTCGTACAGGTCGCTGGTGAGCCTGCGGGCGGTGCCCCCGGAGGCGGAGCAGACCCACAGGACGCCGAGCAGGTCGAGGGCGAGCAGGCGGCCGTCGGGCGAGGGCGCGACGGCGAAGTCGGTGCCGGAGGCGACGGTGGTCTTACCGGCGTTCCCTGCAATGCCGGCTTTCGCCGGTAAGGCCGGGGTGAGCACGGCGGCGAGGGCGGCACCACCGCCCGCCAGGACGGCCCGGCGGGACATCGATCCGGAGGTGGAGGTGAACGCGTCAGACATCGGGGATTTCCACTCCACTATTCACGCATGGTCAGATAGTCATCGAGCTGACGGCTTGGAAACAGGCGTCAGCGAACGGCTGGACGTTATGACGCGCGATTCATGGCCCGAGGCGAAATGCGTTATCGGCCTGGAGCCCATCCGGTTGAACATCGCCACCACCTGCCTGCCGACGACTCATCGAGCAGAGGCGGGCTGCTGCGCTCATTGAGAGCACTGGGACCTGCTTGGCCAAAGTACCTGCATAGGA
Source organism: Nonomuraea jiangxiensis (assembly GCF_900099965.1). Lineage (GTDB taxonomy): Bacteria > Actinomycetota > Actinomycetes > Streptosporangiales > Streptosporangiaceae > Nonomuraea > Nonomuraea jiangxiensis. Next base: position 70,926 of record NZ_FNDJ01000008.1, read on the forward strand.
ATGTGCATACGTCGGTCAACAGATTTGGTCAAGAGGAGCCGGTGGGACGGGTTCGCATCGTGGGTCTCTATCGGACCGGACGGCCGGGCGAGTCGATGTGCGATCCGGCCGTCGGCAGTGGGCTACGGTAGCCCGCCACGCGGGGTATGTGGTCAAATACCTATCGGAAGTGTCGGAAGCATGTGAAAGGGCGGGACATGACCGCGGTCACCAACGGAGTGAACGTTCAGGCACTGCTGGACGCACGCGAGGTGCTGAAGGGCGCGCCCGAGGCCGCGCAGTTCGTCTGGCGGGCGTCCTCCAGATGGCAGAACGGCGTCCACAGCACCACGACGGTCAAGGAGTTCTTCGGTCTCGGGCAGGAGCAGAGTCACAAGCGCGAAGCGGTCTTCGACGCCGACCATCCCGAGGTCTTCGCGGCGGAGGACAACGGCATCACGCCGATCGAGTACCTCCTCGTCGGCCTGGCGAGCTGCCTGACGGCCGGGGTGGCCTCCGTCGCGCAGAACCGCGGCATCCAGTTGCGCTCGGTCGAGGCGACGCTCGAAGGCAAGCACGACATCCGCGGGATCCTCGGCGTCGACGGCGACGTCCGTAACGGTTTCAACGACATCAAGGTGACGTTCAACATCGACGCGGACGCATCGAAGCAGGACATCGAGGCTCTGGTGGCCCAGTCCCAGAAGCGCTCCGCCGTGTTCGACGCTCTCACCAACCCGACGAACGTCACCGTCGAAGTCGCCTGAGGAGCCGAGCCATCGAGTCCGTCACGACAGTCGTCATCGGCGCGGGGCACGCGGGCCTCGCGGCAAGCCATTTCCTCAGCGAACGTTCGATCGATCACGTCGTGCTGGAGCGTGGCGAGGTGGCGAACTCGTGGCGACGCGAACGCTGGGACTCCTTCCGGCTGCTCACCCCCAACTGGCAGAGCCGCCTGCCGGGCCATCGCTACGAAGGCCCCGATCCCGATGGCTACATGACGATGGGGGAAGTGACCGAGTTCATCGAGCGCTTCGCCACGCTCTCCCGTGCTCCCGTCCGGACCGGAACCAATGTCACATCGGTACGACGTACCGACGACGGATACCAGGTGACGACGAGCCGCGGCGAGATCCGCTGCCGGACCATCGTCATCGCGAGCGGCGCCTGCAACCTTCCGGCGTTGCCGGAGTTCGCTGACGCGGTGCCGGACTCCGTCGAACAGCTGACACCGTTCGACTACCGTGGCCCCGGCCAGCTCCCCGACGGCGGCGTGCTCGTGGTGGGGGCCTCGGCCACCGGCGTGCAGCTGGCTGCGGAGCTGCGGCGGTCCGGGCGGCCGGTGATTCTCTCGGTGGGGGAGCATGTGCGGATGCCCCGCACGTACCGCGGACGCGATGTGTTGTGGTGGATGGACGCCTCGGGCGTGTGGGACGAGCGATTCGATGAGATCGACGATCTCTCGCGGGCCCGGCGACTGCCTTCACCTCAGCTCGTGGGGACCCCCGAGCGGACGACGCTCGATCTCAACACACTCGCCTCGATGGGGGTCGAGATGGTGGGCCGCTGGGCGGCTGTCCGTGACGGCCGTGCGCTGTTCTCCGGCGGCCTGCGCAACGTGTTCTCGCTCGCGGACCTCAAGATGGAGCGCTTGCTGGACACGTTCGACGAATGGGCGAAAACGCACGGTCGTGACGCCGAGGTGGAGCCCCCTGAGCGCTTCGCGCCGACTCGTGTGCCCGAGGCCGCACGGCTACAGCTTGACCTGCGAAGCGGCGAGGTCATCGCGATCATATGGGCGACGGGGTTCCGGCCTGACTACGGATGGCTCGACGTGCCCGTGATCGACGCGAAGGGCCGGCTGCGCCACGAGGGCGGCGTGGTCGACAGCCCGGGACTGTACGCGCTGGGGCTGCCCGTGCTGCGGCGGCGCAGGTCCTCGTTCATCCATGGTGTCGAGGCCGACGCGCGCGAGGTGGTCGAACACCTCGCGCGGCAACTGGCCGTACGCCGGTAATTCCGACCCCCGCGGGCGGTTTCCGTCGGACGGTAACGATCGCCCCAGCGGGCTCGTCGTCCCTCACCATGACCCAATCCTGGCCGATCTGGTGCCCCAGTTCAAAGATCGCTACCCTGGTCTTCCCCGTCAGCGGAGCACCGACATGCGCCGGCAGTACGCCCTTGCCAACGACGGCCCATGCGACAAAGGATCCTCCTCGTGGCCCCCTGCGGGCACGGTCCAATGCCCCGGCTGGCGGCTCCACCTGACCGGAAAGCCGAGCACCGAACGGGGTGAACGGTCAAACACCACCTGTCCCCCGTCCTGACCCCCGGCGAGATGACCAACACGCGGATCCTGGCCAACGCCGGTCAGCGAACGGCACCCTGGAAATCCGCGATGCCAGGACCGGCCGGGTCATCAAGCGTCACCCGCTGCCCGGCCTCGGCGGTGCCACCGAGACGTTCGTCATGGACTGGCGCGGCGACGACGAGATCCTGCTCTACATGAGGAGCGTCGAAGGCGGTGACCATCTCGGGTGGTTCCTCTTCGGCTCCACCTCCGGAGAGCTGCGCCGCCTCCCCCGGCTGCCGTCCGATCTGGACGCCGTCATCGGCGCGCCGCTGCCTCAGTAAGGCGGCAATGGGCGCGCCTGCCCGGTCAGCCGTTGCGCGATGAGCGCCGCGTGTGACAGGGGCGTCGAGAGGTCTGCTATGTCCCCGTTGGTCGTGTAGTCGAGCAGTACAACGGTTCGGTGGCTGCTCAGCTCGCGGAGCTCGTCGATGAGTTCGCAGGTTCGGTGGTCGAGCACCCAGTGATAGGTCGGAACGTACACCACACGCCTGGCCTCCTCGTAGCCGAGCAGACGGCCGTCGAGCCGATGACCGAGCGGCGGGCCGAGTCGTCGGACCGTTCGCTTGATGCCCTTCATCGTGGTGATGTCCAGCTTGGTGAAGTCCTCCTGCTCGGTGGTGAACACCTTCAACGCCTGCCAGACGCCTTCGACGGACTGTGAGGTTCGACCCGGATGGCCGGGCACCGGGATGCCGCCATGCGGGTAGAACGGGCTGAGGCGGATCCACGGCTCGTCCGCCCGGGATGTCACATCGAGAATCAGCGCGTCAGGGAAATCCCGCCGGAGAGTGGTACGACGGCGGCTCGCGACGTGAACAGGCATGGAGGGAGGTTGCCACGCGGGTGTGACAGTTTCGCTCGAAGTCGCATTTCCCACGCTGACCGTCTACTGCCCGCCCGACGTCCCGCTCGGCGCGCCTGCCGCTGCGGCCGGACGGGTCGGGAACTTTGCCCTGACTTCGCACGTTATCCGCCATGACCTGTGCTGCTGGGACTGAAAGAGCGGAGTCGCGAGGTAAGTGGAAGAGTGCAGTACCAGGCCGGGCATCGGCCCGGCTTGTTGTCTTCCACCAGCGTCTTCGCACCGGCTGGCCTGCCCGCCTGCGTCCCGCATGGCACAGTACGCGCCCCTTCCCGCCGACGGCGGGGACGAGGCGCGCCGTTCCTGCGTCGCCGACCACTCGCGTCGGCTGATCGCCTTCCCCTTCGCCGGCCCTGAGCCGGTGTTCACCCGCTTCAAGGAGCACTTCTGCCGTGGACGGCTACGCGTTTCAGCTCGCCCTGGTCCTGGTCCTGGTCATCGTCAACGCGATCTTCGCCGGGAGCGAGATGGCGCTGATCTCGTTGAGGGAGGGTCAGTTACGCCGACTGGAGAAGCAGAGCGCCGGCGGGAAAGTCCTGGTTCGCCTGGCCCGCGACCCCAACCGGTTCCTGGCCACCATCCAGCTGGTCATCACGCTGTCCGGGTTCCTGGCTTCGGCCACCGCCGCCGTCACCCTGTCCGAACCGTTGGTGCCGCTGCTCGGCTTCCTCGGCGGCGCCGCCGGCCCGGTGGCCATCGTGCTGGTGACCATCGTGCTCACCTTCCTCACTCTGGTCTTCGGCGAGCTCGCGCCCAAGCGGGTGGCCATGCAGCGCGCCGAGACGTGGGCGCTGCTGGCCGCCAGGCCGCTGAGCTTCATCGCCACCATCTCGCGTCCCGTCGTGTGGGCCCTGGCCAAATCCACCGACCTGGCCGTCCGCCTCATGGGCGGCGACCCTGACCTGCACCGCGAGGAGATCAGCCCGGAGGAGGTCCGCGACCTGGTCGCCACCCACCGCGGCTTCACCCACGAGCAACGCCTGATCATCTCCGGCGCCGTCGAGATCAGCGAACGCGTGCTACGCGAGGTCCTCGTCTCCCGCCGCGACGTCTTCACGCTGGACGCCGACACCCCCATCGACGAGGCACGTCTATCACTGGCCGCCTCCGGTCACTCCCGCGCCCCCATCATCCGGAACAACGCCCTCGACGACGTCGTCGGCATCTGCAACCTGCGCGACCTCATCACGCACGACCACACCGACGAGAAGACCGGGGCCACCGCCGCCGACGTCGCGCGCCCGGCGTTCCTGCTGCCTGACAGCCTGCCCGTCGCCGACGCGTTGCGCCGCTTCATGGCAGAACGCCAGCAGTTCGCCCTCGTCATCGACGAGCACGGCGTCATCGACGGCATCGTCACCCTGGAAGACCTGCTCGAAGAGGTCGTCGGCGAGATCTACGACGAGACCGACCGCGACAGCATCGACATCCGGCCCGACGCGGACGGCAGCCTGCTGCTGCCCGGCGGCTTCCCCATCCACGACCTGCCCGATCTCGACGTACACCTCGAAACCCGCCCCGACGGCGACTACACCACCATCGCCGGCCTCGTCCTGGCCCTGCTCGGCCACGTACCCACCGCCCCGGGCGAGACCGTCACCACCGGCGACTGGCGGCTGCAGGTCGCGGCCATCGACCGCCACGCCATCACCCAGGTGCGCGTCAGCACCGTCCCCGCCACCGCGGCAATCGGCCAGGCACGGGAGTCCGAGCAACCGTCCTAACCACTCTCACAGGACGAAGGACTAGGGATCTCGAAGGGTCCCTAGTACAAGCCGGCGGCGACGTCGTCGGGCGGGTTGGTGCAGATGCGCAGATAGCGGCTGTTGGCGTGGCCGGAAGCATGGCGCCCTGCGCCCGCATGACACCTTGTCGTCGGCCCCGATTTGCGGACGCGGGGTGATCGCATGACGTGGTCATCCCGCGGACGGTGACCGCCGAGAACCGATCGTGGCAGAGCCCGCCAGCAGGCCGCCGCGCATGTTCAGCGGGATATCGGGATCGGCGATCGCGTCGACACGGCGTTCCCGCGCGGCCTCGATCGCCGCAACGGGCTCCACGCCGGGCACCCAACCGGCGGCCACGACGCCGAACACCCGCCACAGGCGCGATGACGCCATCAACGAATCCTCCCGCACCGCAGCCGACCGGGCGGCAATCCTGCGCCGTTGACAGGAGGCCCTTCTGCGAATTATTTTGCTTACGTCGTAAGCTTACAGAGTAAGCAAACCACAAGGAGGGACTCCATGAAGAAGATCGCCATGCTCGCCCCGCTGGTCTGGCTCGGCTGGCTCGTCCTGATCGACTGGGTGCCGATGTTCCCCCTGAACGACCTCGCCGCGATCAGCGCCGAGGACCGGGCGCTCGCGGCGTTAGCCAACTATCCGATCCCGCTGCTGATCGCCGGCGCCGTGGCGCTCGACCGAACCTGGACTCGGATCACCGCGATCGTGCTGAGCACGCTGTGCCTGGCCGGACATCTCATGAGCTGGTGGATCCCGTACTTCGGCCCCGCCACCGCGGCCCAGCGCGCGGACTACCAGAAGTACTACACCGAGACCCTCCGGTTCCTGCCCACCGCGGGCCATGACGTGGTCATCGACGTCCAGCACACCGTGGTCGCATTGCTCACCCTGGCCATGCTGGCCGCCACCATCGTCTTCGCCATCAGGTCAACCGGCAGGCTCCCGAAAACCAACCCCGTAACCCCCGCACCGTGATGAACGCGCCATTGACCGCACGGCCCCCGACCGTGACGGGTGCATCTGAAGGCCGGCCGGCGTTGTCCGACCTCCCGCGAGGCGCGGCCGGGTGGCGGGCAGAAGAGGAGGCAGCCCTACCGCACTTCGGGGTCGGCACGGCCGCGCAGCGCGAGACCTACCGCCGCGACTCCGCCCGGCACGCTCAAGAACTTCCGACGGAGGGCAGAACGTGGTCATCGATCTTCAGCACCGCAGGCTTGCCCTGATCATGCTGGGTACCACGCCCGCCGTTATGCTGGCTCCATGAAAGGACGTCCGGGGCGGCCCGCGGTTCTGACCCCGGATCGTATCGTGGGCGCGGCGGTCGAGATCCTCGACACTGAAGGGCTCGACGCCCTCACCATGCGCCGCCTCGGGACCCGGCTCGGAGTCGCGGCCATGTCCCTCTACCGTCACGTGCCCGGCCGGGACGCGCTCCTGGCCGAGGTGGTCAACCGCATCTTCGCCGAGTCGGTGGCCGGACGTCCTGAGCAGGCGTCCTGGCCCGAGGCGCTGGCGGCGTTCGGCGTCTCGTACCGGCAGGTGCTGCTGGCCCATCCCAACGCGGTGCCGCTCCTGGCCACCCACCCCGTGGACGTCGAGCTGGGCCTGCGATTGCTCACGGAACTGCTGTCCGCCTTTGAAGCGGGCGGGGTCGCACAGGCCGACGCGCTGACGGCCGTGCAGTCAGTCGGCGTGTACGTGCTCGGACACGCCTTGGCGCAGGTCGGCACGCCCCCCGGAGCCGATCCGGCACCGGCCGCGCCCGAGGAGCCGTTCTACGACGAGTGGTTCATGGCCGGGCTGCTCGCCATGGTCACCGGATTCGAGCAGCGACTCGCCAGTCGATAGATCGATCAGGTCCGCGGGCCGGAGGGCGGTAGGGAGCACGGTTCCCGTATGTCATCGATGGCGGGCGCGGGAGGCCGCCGCGTGGGCGCGGTTGGCGCAGCGGGTCGAGCAGAACTGGCGCCTTCCCGGGCGGCTCCGGTCCACGAACACGTCCTCGCACGAGCCCGCCGCGCAGAGGCGGAGCCGTTCCCAATCGCCCGACGCGGCGATGTCCAGGAGCTCGGCAACGGCGCGTACGGCGATCCGGTCGGCCAGTCCCGTCCCGTCCTGGGCGGCCAGCCGCAGGCGGGGTGTCCCGGACGAGTCCTGCACGAGCGCCCGCAACGGGAGCTCGTCCACCCATCGGGCCAGCGCACGGGTTCGCTCGGGAGGGTCGCAGGCGAGCATCGCGCGCAACCGCTCGCGCACCTCCCGAACCTCCTCAAGATCACCCAGGTCGGGCAGTTCCGCGGTTGGGGTGCCGATGCGGAAGGGTTCGTTCAGTTCGGCGCAGAACCGGTGCAGCGCCGCCACGTCCGGCAATCGTTCGGGGTCGTCCAGCCACTCGTCCCACGTGTTGGCCAGATCGATCGCCACGAGTCCTGTCTCAGCGAACTGGCGCATCCGCTTTCCTCCTGTTACCGTCACGAGTATGACTAGTTTAACCCCTGACAGGAAGCTGACCGTACTCGACGCCCCATCCAACCTCGGTCTGCGCCCGCCCGCACCCGGCACCTTCCCCGGCTGCTACAAGGCACCCTGGGCGCTGCGAAGCGCCGGGCTGGTCGAGCGGATCGGGGCGACGGACGGGGGAGTTCTCGTCCCGCCGCGTTACGTCGCCACCTGGAAGGCAGGAGATGGCGTCCGCAACGGGCAGGCCATCGCCGCCTATGCCCGCAAGCTGTCCGACCGGATCACCGGCATCAGAGAATCGGGCGGGTTTCCGGTCGTACTGGGCGGCGACTGCTCGATCCTGCTCGGTCCCGCCCTGGCCCTGCGCAAGGCCGGGCGGTACGGGCTGGCGTACGTGGACGCGCACGCCGACTTCCGCCACCCCGGCAACTCCCCGCACGTCGGGTCAGCGGCCGGCGAGGACCTGGCGCTGGTCACCGGGCGCGGCCATGACTACCTGGTGGACATCGACGGCCTGCGACCGTACGTGCGGGACGAAGACGTGATCGTGCTCGGCGTACGGGACGATGAGGACCTGCGCGACATCGCGGAGAGCGGGCTGGCGTTCCTCCCGGGAACCGATCTCTCGCTGGACGCCGCCGCGAAGGTATTGGTACGCGACGAGCTCGACGGCTTCTGGATCCACGTGGACGCCGACGTGCTGGACCCGTCCGTGCTGCCCGCAGTCGACTCCCCCACCCCTGGTGGGCTCGACGCGGCACAGCTCACCGAACTGCTCCGCGGGCTGCTCGGGCTGCCGGGAGCCGCCGGGCTGGAGGTGACGATCCTCGATCCCGACCTGGATGAGGACGGCAGCCAGGCCGCTCTGCTGGCGGACGTCATCGTGGCGGCACTGACCTGACATCGGAACCCTGCCCCGCTGACTCCACGCCTGCGGCGTGTCCCCTGCGTCCCTGCGCCTTGGGGAGTAGCCCCTGGCAGGCGAAGCGAAGTGCGCCGCACGTCGAGTGCCAGGAGCGGCTCCACACGGCTGCCGGCCCGTGCCGGCAGGACTCGGGGTAGGTGGTAACCACGGCGGAACATCTCGTGTTCCTCCGCAACGGTTCGCCACGCTTCGGGGTTGAATGGATTTGTGGTCTGGAGCCGAGAGCCCGCAGAACCAGCGCCGTTATCCGCACTGCCCCTCCCCCCGGGTGAGGAGCCACCGCCGCCACCGCTGTGGAAACCTGCCGAGGAGCAAGTCGTCGAGGCGTTCAGGACGGTACGGCGACATCCCTGCGCCGTCCTGTGGCGGGCCGCGGCGGTGGCCGTGCCTGCCCTCGTCGCGCAGATGCTGCTGGCCCGGGTGATCGAGCGGCCGAAGATCTGGGAAGATTACGCGTTCCTGTGGACGAGGTTCTCCGACGCCTTGAGCACGATCGCGATCCTCACCGTGAACAGCGCCGCGATCGTCGTGCTCAGCGGTCTGCTGGCTCCGGCGGTCACCGGCGGGACGTCATGGCCGGGCAGGCTGCGCGGCCTGGGTCGGCTGTGCGGGCTCACCTTCTTGCTGAGCGCTCTGGGGCTGTCCATGTACGCCCTCATCCCGCTCGCCCGCTCCCGGGATACGCTGGTTTCCGAGGTCCCTGGCGCCGGCTTGTTGTTCTTCCTGGCCGCTCTCATCATGGTCGGCGCCGTGGAGATCCGCTTCGCCTTCGCCGCGCCCGGGATCACGCTGAAGGGGCTGCGCGCTTGGGAGGCTGTCAAGATGTCCCGGCGGCTGACCCGTGGCCAGTTCTTCAAGATCCTCGGTCCGCGCTGCGCGCTGCGGGTGCTCCTGGAAGGTTTCGGCGGAGTGCTGGGCGCGGCGGTGCTCTTGCGACTGGGCGTTGCCGGCGACTCCGCTGATGGGCCGATCGAGTGGAGCGTGCGCTTCGCCGTCAAATGGGCCGTTCTCACCTGTGTCCTCGCGACGGCGGCGATGCTCGCCGTACTCCAGTTCGCTGACCAGGACGAGCGACTCGGCCGCGAAACCACCTCGAAGGAGGCACTCTGATGACGGCTGCGCACCCTCCTCTTGCGATCGCGCCGCGGAACATACTCGAGATGTGGGCGGACGCCGTCTTGTTGCTGCGGCGTCATCCATTCCAGTTCGTGATCTCCGCGCTGGTCCTCACCGTTGCGGGCAGCCTCATCGAGTCGGCGTGGGGGTGGGTGGTCACGACTCTGGTGGACGAGTCCGATCCTGAGCCGGCGCAACTTGCTCAGTTGGGGACGCTGTCGCTGCTGCTGTCGCTGGCTGTCTTCCTGACGGTCTTCGCGTTGACGGGCGCCCTGCAGGCGGTGCTCGTCGTACAGACGATCGTGGGGCGACCCGTGACCATCCGCGCGGCGTTACGGCTGCTGGCTCCCCGGATACGAGCGGTACTCGGGGTGACTGCGCTCCTGACCGTGGTCCCGCAACTCGTCCTCCTCGCGCTGATCGCGGTCCTGTCGGTATTCATCTGGCAGTGGCTGTCCTCGGAGTTGGACGCGTTCCTGGCCACCGGAGGCGACCCCGTCCTGGATTCCGTGCCGCCCTCCCCATCTGAGGCTCTCATAGCCGTCGCGGTGATTGTGGTGCCGACCTTCGCGCTGCTGTCTCTGGTATGGGTGGTGATGGCGTTGGCACTCCTGTTCGCGCCGATCACCGCGGCGCTGGAACCACTGCGTTTCGGCGGCGCGGTACGCCGCTCCATGCTGCTGGTCGGCAACAATCTGTGGCGGATCGTGGGGATCATCCTCCTTAATTTGCTGATCGCGCTGCCGATCATCCTGCCCTTGTTCGTGCCGCTGGTGTTGATCGGGAGCATCTTCTCGGTGGCCACCGCAGACCTTCCCTCGTGGGCGCAGGAAGTGATGTCCTGGCCGTTCGACCTCATGATCGCCGCGTTCATCGCCTGGCAGGTCACCGTCCTCGTCCTGCTCTACATCGACGTACGCATCCGCCAGGAGGGACTGGCGGCTGACCTCTGGCAGCGGCGTACGGCCGCATCGAGCGGAACACCTGACGGAGGTGCGGGCGACCCCACCGGCGACACCAAGAACGGGTGACAGGAAACGCGGTCTCACGTCGGACTTCGGCGCCGAGATGCCCAGCCCGGCATGTGAGCCCGGTCATCATCAACACGGCGTTCTGTCGCAGCGGTTGTACACGCGGACGCGGAAGCGCCACGCTTGCGAATTGTCGGACAAGTCAGGATCGTTGACGCCGAACAACAACCGGACAGGACGGCTGTCCGACCAGAACAGACACCCGCTCAGCGCAGTCGCCTGGACGATGGGCCCCACCCAGCCTGTCGGGTTGTGATTGAAGCGCACTATGGGCGAGAACTCGAACTGATCCGGGTACGGCCACCCCGCGGGAGCGGGTCTGCTGGTGCCATTGGGGTAATGGTCGGCGAAGCCGTAGTCCATGCGCGCCTTGCTGTTCCAGTCCGGGTCGACGCGTAGGACGTCGCCCTGCCGGAGAAAGTTCTCTGGGTTTGCGCCCTCAGGGAAGCTGCCGCGGCTGCCGTCTCCAGCGACTTCGATGAACCTATCGGCACGATCCCCGTTTTCGTTGTTGGCGCACCTGTTCACGGGGCCATTCGCCGGAGTCGGGGCCGATGCCCTCCAGATCTGTACGTGGAAGCTCCAGGCGCCGCCATTGTCCGACGTTTTCACATCGTTGACGCCGAAGGAGAACCTCGCAGGGGCGTGGTCCTGAAAGACAATGCAATGGTTGAAATGGGTTGCCTGTGCCGGCCCGCTGGTCCAGCCGGTGGGGGCGTTGTTGAAGCGCAGGACGGCCGAGTACTTGGCCAGCCCCGGGAAGGGCCAACCGTCCGGAGCCACCTCGCCGTTGCCGTTCGGGCCGAGCGTTCCTCCCAGCCACTCGTCGGGATCGACGCGAGAGTTGAAGTCGGGGATGACCCGGAACACGTCACCCGGCTCGATGATATTGGGTGGGTTATGCCCGGCCGGTACACCTCCGCCACCGTTGCCCCAGACGAGTACGCGTTGCACTTCATGGTCGGGGACCAGGCCCAGGCCGCATCGGACCCTGGCATCGGCCGTGTCGGCGGTGGCGGGACGGGGCAGGGCGACTGTCAGTGTGGTCATCACGAGCAGGGCGACTGCCGCCAGGCGCGATGAGGACCGTAGAACCCTATGGTTCATGTGGGCTCCGTTCGTGGGTGTAGTCATCACACGATCCCGTCAGCCAGGGGGCCGGTAAATACGAAGAACTGCGTACTTCCGAATCGCCAGACGATCTGGTACTCAGTCCTGCACAATGCGTCCATGACGTCTGACCGCGGATCTTCCCGGAGATTTGGCGGTCCTCATTGACTTGGATTGGACGGCTGGAACGGGGCACGCGCTCACCGGATCGCCCGACTGGCTGCACGAGGCACCGTTGGACGCGTTGATCCATTCGCACATGCGGGAGCATCCGCTTCTACGGCACTACGCACAGACCGCGAGCCGGACGCCGCTGGCCTTGGACAACGTCGCCACTGGCAGCTGGTGGAAGAGCGAAGCATACCGAGCCGGTAAGGAGGCCATCGGCATTGACCGTCAGCTCGCCATCCCGCTTGAGTCCCGGCCCGGACAGATCCGAGGCGTCATCATGAGCCGCGACAACATCGGTTACAGCGACCGGGACCTCGAGTACGCGGATTTGGCCCGGCCTCCTCTCGATATGGTCGCCGCCCATGAAGCGGAAATGTTCACGTCGCCGAAACTCGCTGATCCGGCGGAGCACAAACTAACTCCCCGCGAAATGGCGGTGTTGGCGCTTCTGGACGAAGGCCTGACCGCGTATGCCATTGGTCGCCGCCTCAGCATCAAGGAGGCGACCGTGAACAAGCACAAGGAGAATCTTTATCGCAAGCTCGGCGTTCGCGACCGCGTGAGTGCGCTACGAAAGGCCCGAGCCCTCGACCTCCTTCCCCCCATCATCCGCTGAACGTGCCTCGGTCCTCATCGCCCCGCCCCCACCGGGCTCCCGCATCGGACGGCGATGAGCCGTACCCACCCAAAGCACATGGCAATATCCGCAGGATGGAAGATCCCATCGCGCGGACCACCGCCACCTACGACCGCATCGCCCCCGCCTTCGCCTCCCGCTCCGAGAACCCCGACGCCGCCTTCCGCGCCTTCCGCGCGCGCTTCGCCGCCGCGCTGCCCGCCGGGGGGCGCGTCGCCGACCTGGGATGCGGCCCGGGAAGGGACGCGGCCTGGTTCCGCGAGCAGGGGCTCGTCCCGGTGGGGGTGGATCGCTCGGCCGCGATGGGCGTACTGGCCGCCGACCGCGGCGTTCCCGTGGCTCTGGGCGACCTGCGCCACCCGCCGCTGGCTCCCGGCTCGCTGGACGGGTTGTGGTCGGTCGCGGCACTCCTGCACGTTCCGGCCGCCGAGACCGCCGCGACACTGCGCGCCTGGCACGCGGCTCTGCGCCCCGGGGGCGTGCTCGGGCTGAGCACGTCGATCGGCGACGGCGAGGTCTGGGAGCCGGTCCCGCACGACGAAGGGCTTCTGCGCTGGTTCGTGCACCGCGAGCCGCGTACGCTGCTCGCGGCGCTGACCGAGATCGGCTTCGAGGTACGCGAGCACGCCGAGACCACCACCCACCGCACGTGGCTCAACGTGCTCGCGATCCGCCGCGAGGTGTGAACCAGTTGTGCCGCTGCCTGTGCCTGGGCGACGTGTGTTCGCTCAAGCTGCTCGCGCCCTTCGCCGTGGTGATGGTGCCCCTGATACTCGTCTCCTAGCGAAACCGCCCCTTGAGCTGCCCCGGCGGGAGGAGGCCGTCGGGGACTTCCCCGGCTCAAGGGGCGGTTTTCCTGGAGGGTCAGGTGACCGGGAGGGAGCTACCTGATGGGAGCTCCGGTGTCGAACCAGACGTTGCTCGCGGCCCACTTGACCCCGGAGTGGAGGTTGCCGGTGGCGCCGTACCGGAAGTCACGCTGGAACTTGTTGTTGGTGAACGTGCACTGGGCGCCGGTCGTCTTGCCGCCGCCGCCGTTGACGGTGTAGTTGCCGCCGTTCATCAGGTTGCCGTCGACCACGCAGTTGCGGACGGGAGCGTTCTCCTCGCCGAACTGGAAGGCGGCGTTCATCGGGTCCTTCAGCGTGGGGTTGTACGCCTGGATGTTGTTGCCCTTGAGGGTGATGTTGGTGCCGCCGGTGCTCTGGACGGCGTCGATGTGGCAGCCCGAGCAGCGCTTCAGGTGGTGCAGGTAGGACTTCTCGATCGTCGTGTTGTTGCCGACACGCGGCCCCTCGAACACGTCGTGGATGTTGACCCGGCGGAGCGTGTAGTTGCCGCAGCAGACCGCCGCGCTCGTGCCGCCGCTGATCTCGGTGTCCTCGACGACGACGTTGCCGCTGGTGACCCGGATCGGGTAGAGGCCGGTGCCGGCGGAGATGCGGGACCGCTTGATCGTCACGTTGGCGGCCTTGATGTTCACCGTGCCGGTGATGTTCATGGCGTCGATGACCGTGCCGGCCGTGGTGACGGTGATGCTGCCCGAGGGCTTGAGCGTGACCCCGCTGGGTACACCGGTGTTCTTCTCGTTCGGGAACCCGGTGGCGGGGGGCGGCGAGCCGGTGGGGCTGGTCGTGGGCTTGGGGCTGGCGGTGGGCGTCGGGCTCGGCTTGGGAGTACCGCCGTTCACGACCTTCACCGTCGCGTTGAGCAGCTTCTTGGTGCCGTCCTTGCGCACGACGTACGCGGTGAACACGTGCCTGCCGTTCGCCAGCGTGGCGGAGTCCAGGAGCTTGGCCTCACCGCCGGTCACCTCGCCGGTGAAGTCGAACGGCGCGGCCGTGTCGACCCTCGTCGGCGCCTTCTTGCGGGTCGCGTCGTCGAGGTGGAAGTCGACCGAGGTGAGCGGCTTGTCGGCCTGCAGGAAGACCGCGACCTTGCCGGAGACGGCGTAGTTGGTCGTCAGCGGGACGGCGTCCGAGCGGTCGGCGTTCGAGCTGATCATGAAGCGGAAGTCCGCCGGCGGCGCTGCCGCGGCCGCGGCGGTGGAGCCCTGGAAGGCGAGTACGGAGCCCAGGGACAGCAAACCGGCCACGCCGGCGACAAGGAGCCGATAAGCCAGGGACGGCGTCCTCAGTAAGTGGTCCATGCGGAGTCCTCTCTGACCGGGCTGCGTTCCGCCGCACGGCGGAACGGTCGGCACCGGATCACCGATCACGGGCGAACCCGCGGCGTGCGGCCTCACGTCGTGGCGGGGCCTCGCTGCGGGTTCGTGGCGGTCACGACCTGACGCGACATATGAGGTTGTGTGATGCGCTCAGCTCCGCGGCGCGTGGTCGGGCGACGGGCCGCGCTGGTGACGATGCCGAGCAGGGGTTGCGCCTCTGGCGTGAACCAGCCGCGAACGATCTTGCCACGCGCCGCCGCCGCCGTCATTGACTGTCAGCGCACATTCACTTCCGCCCTACCGGTCACAGCAGCACCACTACTCCGGTCGCCGCAGGTCGCGCCGGTAGGCCGCGGGCGGCATGCCGTAGGCGGCGCGGAAGGCGCGGTTGAAGTGTGAGCTGTCGGTCCAGCCCCAGCGGGCGGCTATCTGGCTGACCGGCCGGCCGTCCAGCCCCGGATCGGCCAGGTCGTGCCGGCATCGTTCCAGCCGGCGCTGCTGGATCCACCCCCTGACGGTCAGCCCCTGCCGCTGGAAGAGCCGGTGCAGGTATCTCGTGGAGATGTGGTGCCCGGCGGCGATGAGCGACGGGGTGAGGTCGGCGCGATCGAGGTGCTGCTCGACGAATGCCTGGACCCGCAGGAACAGCGCCGCCGTACGCTCGCCGCGGACCCGCGTGCTCTCGTCGAGCTCATGGGTGATCAGGTCGGTGACCAGGTCGAGGACGAGCCCCGACAGCCTGGCGCCGTCCGCGGGCGACGGCTCCTGCCTCGCCAGCCGCCGCAGGACCAGCGCGAGCACACCGCCCACGCCGGTACGGCCGGACAGCCGCGTGGCGAGCAGCCGCTCGACCATGGGGGCCGGCACCGGCAGGGCCTTGCGATCGAACTGGAGGATTATCCCGTCCGACGTGCCCGGCCCCGGCCCCGTCCAGGTGTCGGACCCCGACCAGGCCCAGAAGGGCTGCGAGGTGTCGTAGACGGCCATGTCCGCGGGGCCGAGAGCGGCCTCCCGGTGCCCCTGCCGCAGGCCGGAGCTGCCGCTCAGCGTCAGGCTGAGCTGGTAGAGGCCCGGGTCGGACGCGGCGATCAGCTCCGGCGTACGGCGGGCCTGGAACGGCGCGGACCGTATCCGGGAGATTCGCACGTCCCCGAGGTCGATCGACCGCATCTCGGCCCAGAAGGCCGCCGCGTGCTCGCTGTAACCGCGCACGGGCACCACGGACTGCGCCACCGCCGACCACCAGTAGTCGAAGCGGTCACCGGCCGCGACCTGGTCGGTGTGGAAGTGATGCGGCAATCTGTCTCCTCGCGAACCCGCGGAAGCCCGATGGCTCAAAGCGAACGAAACCTGGCCTGACCTGCGAGTCCGGCTTCGCCCGCGCGGGTTGTTCACCGGCAGAACGGCTTCCGGGCTTTGCCAGAACTCCTCATGGGCGGCCCCTCACGGCCGTCGAGGATCGCCGTGACCAGCGCGTCACGGAGCGGACCGGGGAAGCCCTGGGGAGGGCATCGTCGTCGTCGGGGCTACCGGACATCATGGACATGATCTTAGTGACCAGTGCCGGTGGGCCCGTCGTGTTCACGCGGCTGGGCTGTACGGCGGAGCATGGCCCCGCAGCCCTTGATCAGCCGAACCGAAGGCGCCGCCAGCGGGAGAGCCGGCCGCGTGTCGTCTCCTGGGCAGGGGCGGACCGCCGACGTGCAGGACATGGCCGTTGTCGCGATCATCCGCGCACGACCGGAAGGCCGTCGTCCCGCCCTGCCGTCACGAATGCGCCGGAACCCGCTCCAAGGGCTTCTCGCGACGCCCACCGGCGCGTCATGCTTTTTCCCGAGGCAGGTGACGCGGACGGCAGCAGAGGTGGTCTCGGACTGGCCGTACCGTCTGGCGCGCCGGGTCGTGTCGCGGGCGCCGCGCCGGCCGAAGACACTCACGCTGGCCGCCGCTCCCGAGGTCGAGACCGGCTCGGTGCTGCGGGCCACCTTCCACGGGCACAGCGTGGACTACGAGGTTGAGACCGGCTCGGGCACCCTTACGGTGACCGTGCCGGGGCCCCATCCGCAGGGCCTGCTGGCCGAGGGCACCAACGTGAGCGTCGTGATCGACCCCGCGCAGGCGTACGTGCTGGTCAAGTCGTGAGCCCTCCGCGAACGCCGCATAGCGAGCCCCGCGCATCCTTGACGTTCGGGTTGCTTCGGCCTGCCCCGTCGCTGACCAAGCGCGGGTAGGCCGGACATGTGACCAGTCACCCACCATGGGGCACGGAGGACCAGGGCCAGGACGACGACGCGGCCTGACGGATCGGCAACCATCGACGGGCGAGGCCCGGCTCCAAAGTCACGGCTGACGTGGACCCGCCTTCAATGAAAGGGCCTGATATGTCCAACCACTTCACCGGCCTCAGCCTCGGGCCACCACTCGGAGACCAGCGCCTCGATCTGTGCGACCTGTACGCCTTCGGGGCACCCGGCGATCCCAGCAGGACCGTTCTCATCCTCAACGCCAATCCCAACGCGGATGCCCTGCATCCCGACGCCGTATACCGCCTGAACATTGACAACGACGGCGACTACCTGACTGACGTCGCCTTCAGCTGGGTCTTCAGCCCGCCGGCATCCGACGGCTCCCAGACCTACAGCGTGTTCATGGCAACCGGTGCGGAGTCCCGCAGGCCCGAGGCGGCCGGCACCGCGATCGTGTCGGATGCCGCCGTCTCCTTCGGCCCTCATGCCAACGTGGTCGATAGCGGCGACTACAAGGTGGCCGCTGGTAGCCGCAGTGACGCCTTTTTCTTCGACTTCGACGGAATCAAGGACCTGTTCGACACCAGCGGCAACCGGAATTTCACCGCACCGCATGTGGGCGGGAAGTCCCCGTGGACCGGCGTCGACTCCAACAGCACGGCGAACGTTTTCTCCATGGCCATTGAACTGCCGACCGCGGAGTTGGCGCCCAAGCCCGAGTTGCACATCTGGGGCCGATGCAGCGTCCTGCGCGACGGCGAACTGGTCCACGCCGACCGGGCCGGACACCCGTCAATGAGCAGCTTCTTCAACACCGACGACACGAAGGAGGAGTACAACGCCAGCGAGCCGGTCAACGACCGGGAGAAGTGGACGGACCAATTCGTCCACTTGCTCGGCCACACGGGCGGCTACTCGCGTGAGGAGGCGATCACCGCGCTCGACGAGCACGGCCTCCTGCCGGACGTGCTGCACTTCGACCCGTCCAAGCCGGCCGCGTACCCTAATGGCCGGACTTTCACGGAAGACGTCATCGACATCCGCGTCGCGTTCCTCACCAAGAACGAGGCCCCGCCCACCGGTCTCACGCCGCACACCGACACTCTGGACCGGTTCCCGTACCTCGGCGACCCGCACCCGGCAGCCACCTCCTGACAGGGCGGACACACTCGTGGGCAAGGGCTGCCGGTATTGGCATCGCCGAGACGTCCGATGTTAACCGCGCCTGACAGCTCCGATGTGAACGCGGTGATCGGGCGCACTCCGCGTTCGACCAGGCGGCGATGGCGCTGAACGCGGAGCACCACGCCGGCAGGTGAAGTGACGAGCAGGCCTATGCGATGACGATGGATGGCTGTGCGGCTATTGACGTCATCAATACATCCGATGTTAACTGCGCCTGACAGATCCGATGTGAACGCGGTGAGATCCGCGGGCGCACCGGATCTGTGATGCCCCTGGAGCAGTGGGATCGCCGGTCGCCGGCGGCGGCGGTCCCAGCGCCCCTCTCCGGACGTCACGGCGCGCGCACCTGGCCGCCTCGGCGTCCGGTCCCCCGAGTCGGATGCGCGCGGCGCCGCCCCGCTGGCGGCCAGTGAGGAAGATCATGCGAACGTCGAAGAAAACGCTGCGCCTGTTACTGTCATCGCTGGTCACGGTCTGCCTGGTGCTGGCCGGCACGACCCTGCCCGCGTCGGCCTCCCCCACCGACGCCGCGTTCGACCAGGCCGCGGGGGCGCTCAACGTGGACCGCGCCGCCTACCTGTCCAAACACGACATCGTCTACAACCGGCCCAACACCAACCCGCTGTACGGCATGACGGTCGGCAACGGCCGTACCGGCGCGATGGTCTGGAACCAGAACGGCCTGACGATGCAGGTCTCGGGCGTGGACCTGTCGCAGCAGTCCACGTACGCGGCCGGCCTGGTCAACCTGTACTCCAACCCCGGCATGGACACGGGCTACTCGTCCTACCAGCAGCGGCTGTCCCTGTATGACGGGACGCTCACCACCAAATGGGACTCCAACCGGACCGTCACCATCATGGGGTCGCCGAACTCCGAGGTCATGGGCATCCACGTGGACGACTCGCGCGGCGGGGTGTCGAGCGTCGCGCTGGACCTGAGCATGTGGGACCCCAACACGGTCCAGAACATCGCCGACGTCCCCGACCTGAACACCTGGCGGACGATCTCCACGTTCGCGAGCAACGGCGTCGCCGGCCTGAGCCGGGGGCAGACCGACGCCAACGGGTTCGGCTACACCCTGGCCGCCACCGTCGAGGGCGCGAACTACTCGGTCCAGGTCGTCGACGGGCGCAAGGTACGGCTGAACATCACGCCGACCTCCAGCTACACGATCTGGCTCACGGCCGCCAGCCGGATCAACGCGCCGAACCGCGACTCGGTCACCCAGGCCCGCAACCAGCTCACCTCGGTCAAGAACGCCGGGTACGCCGCCACGTTCACGAGCTACAAGAACTTCTGGCACGACTTCTGGGCCAAGTCGTTCGTCCAGTACTCCAACGGCAACCGCGACGCCGACTACATGGAGAACGTCTACTACCTGAGCACGTACATGATCGCGGCGGCCGGCCGCGGCAACTACCCGGCCCACTTCATCAACGGCGTCTTCCGCGCCACCCAGGACCAGAGCAAGTGGAGCAACGCCTACTGGTACTGGAACCAGCGCGACGTCTACTACTCGTTCTTCGCCTCCAACCACACCGACCTGATCGACCGGCACAACAACCTGTACAGCCGCAACTACAACGCACTGAAGGCGTACACGCAGACGCGATACGGCGTGGACGGGATCTGGGTCCCCGAGACCATGGGATGGGACGGCAACGCACGGGGCACGGTCAACAGCGACTACACCAAGAACGTCCTGTCGACGGGCTACGAGGCCGCCTACAGCATGTACCTGCGCGCGAGGTACACCAACGACACGAACTACCTGCGGGACGTCGCCTACCCCTTCATGCGCGAGACGGCGAAGTTCTACTCGGCCATGCTGTCGCATGACGCGGCGACGAACACCTACTACATGGCCAACTCCAACGCCCACGAGACCTACTGGAACGTCCGCAACGCGATCACCGACCTGGCCGCGGTGCGCAGCATCTTCCCGCTGACGATCCAGGTCAGCCAGGAACTCGGCGTCGACTCCGGCCTGCGGGCGGGCTGGCAGAACATCCTCAACCGGCTCACGCCGTACGTCGTGCAGAACGGCGCGTGGCAGCCGCACCAGCCGCCGATCTCGCAGACCAGGAACGGCGAGAACGTCTCGGCCGAGCTGATCTGGCCCTACGACCTCACGGGCATCGGCCACCCCGACTACCAGACCGCGCTGAACACGTGGAACCAGCGGCCGTTCCCCTACGGCAACGTCTGGGCCAACGACGCGGTCCAGGCGGCCAGGCTCGGCCTCGGCGACCAGGCGTACAACGGCATGAAGACGATGCTGCAGAAGTACCAGAACTACGCCAACGGCATGACCAGCAACACCAACGGCGTCTTCGAGTATCTCGGCGTGCACCTGACGGCGATGAACGAGTCGCTGATGCAGAGCTACAACGGCAAGATCCGCGTCTTCCCGGCCGTGCCCGGCGACTCGTCCTTCGTCGGGAAGCTCACCCTGCTGGCCAGGGACGGCTTCCTGGTCAGCTCCGAGCGCGAGGCCGGCGAGGTCAAGTATGTCGGCCTCAGGAGCCAGTACGGCAAGCAGGCCACGGTGGTGAACCCCTGGGGGACCCAGCAGATCAGGGTACGGCGGGCCTCCGACAACGCGGTCGTCGCCACGAGCTCGGCGGCCGAGGTCTCCTTCCCCACGGCGGCCGGCACGGTCTACGTCGTGGAGCGGACCGCCAAGCCGCTGAGCTCGTACGCCTCGGCCCGGCTCACCGGCACGGCCAACCAGGGCGTCAAGACGCTCAGCAACACGGCCTCGTCGCTGGGCATGGGTGCGACGCCCGGCAACCCCGGCGGCCTGGTCAACGACACCGAGCTGACCTACGGCGCCAACTGGTACCACACGACGAGCCGGGGGTACGGCGATTACAACGACGACACCCATCACAGCACCACGGTGGGCTCGGCGGCCCAGTACACCTTCACCGGAACGGGCGTGGAGTACCTCTCCGAGCGCAACGGCGACATGGGCAACGTGGACGTCTACATCGACGACGTGTTCCAGGCCAACGTGAACCTCTACGCGGCGGGCGCCCGCCAGGCCCAGGTCGTGGTCTACCGCAGGACCGGCCTCCCCAGCGGCCGGCACACGATCAGGATCGTCAACAAGACGACCTCGGTGGGCATGGTCGACGCCCTGCGCATCCTGCCGTAGCCCCGCGGCCCGGAAGGCCCGCGTCCCGGATCGGTCGGGGCGCGGGCCTTCCGCGATCCTGGCTCCCCTTGCGCGCCCCGGACCGGCGCGTTCACCTTTGCCGCGATTTTGGGCCTTGTGTCAGATGCCCGGTCAACCTACGCTCCCACCCGAGTTAGGAAACCTCCCTAACCATCGCGGCACCACCCGAAGATGGGAGTCGTCAGTGAAGCGAAGCGCAGGTGCGAGGGTCTTCGCGGCGGTGGCCGCGTTGGCGCTGTCCTTACTCGTGCCGTTCCTGGTGCCGCAGGGAGCGGTCGCGGCCGGCTCGGGTGCGGCGGCGGCCGACCCGCTCGTGTCGGGCGGCAAGGCGGTGACGGCCTCCTCGACCGAGGCGGCCGGCCTGGAGGCGGCCAAGGCGGTCGACGGCAGCGCGACCACCCGGTGGGCCAGCGCGGAGGGCGTGGACCCGCAGTGGATCCGGGTGGACCTCGGGTCCGCGCACACCGTCTCGCGGGTTCGCCTGACCTGGGAGGCCGCCTACGCCACCGCGTACCGGGTGCAGACCTCGCCCGACGGGTCCGCCTGGACCGACGTCCACTCCACCGCGGCCGGCGACGGCGGCACCGACGACCTCACGGTGAGCGGCACCGGCCGGTACGTGCGGGTGTACGGCACGCAGCGCGGCACGCCGTACGGCTACTCGCTGTGGGAGCTGGAGGTCTTCGGGGTGCCCGCGGGCGGCGGCGCCGGCACGCCCGTCGAGGCCAACGGCCGGCTGCGGGTGTGCGGCACCAAGCTCTGCAACGAGAACGGCAAGCAGATCCAGCTCCGCGGCATGAGCAGCCACGGGATCCAGTGGTACAACCAGTGCCTGAACGCCGCCTCGCTCGACGCGCTGGCCGGCGACTGGAAGGCCGACGTCCTGCGCATCTCCATGTACATCCAGGAGGGCGGCTACGAGACCAACCCCCGGCTGTTCACCGACCGGGTGCACTCCCTGATCGAGATGGCCACCGCCCGCGGCATGTACGCGATCGTGGACTGGCACATGCTCACCCCCGGCGACCCGAATTTCAACCTCGCCCGGGCCAGGACGTTCTTCACCGAGATCGCCCAGCGCCACAACGGCAAGGAGAACGTGCTCTACGAGATCGCCAACGAGCCGAACGGCGACTCCGTCACCTGGCCGGTCATCCGTGGCTACGCCAACCAGCTCGTCCCGGTGATCCGGCAGTACGACGCGAACGCGCCGATCCTGGTCGGCACCCCCGCGTGGTCGTCGCTCGGCGTCTCCGGCCCCGGCGACCAGACCGACACCATCCGCGCCAACCCGGTCACCGGCACGAACATCATGTACACGTTCCACTTCTACGCCGCCTCGCACGGCACCCAGTACCTCAACACGCTGTCCCGGGCGGCCGACCTGCTGCCGATCTTCGTCACCGAGTTCGGCACCCAGACCGCCTCCGGCGACGGGGCGAACAACTTCTCCAGGTCGCAGCAGTACCTCGACCTGCTCGCGCAGAAGAAGATCAGCTGGGTGAACTGGAACTTCTCCGACGACTTCCGGACGGGGGCCGTCTTCACCACGGGGACCTGCCCGAACGGCCCGTTCGCCGGGACCGGCAGGCTCAAGGAGGCCGGCGTCTGGATCCGCGACCGGATCCGCACCGCCGACGACTTCTGAGCCGCCGAGGCGGGGGCCGCGCGTCCCGGCCGGCCCCGGGGCGGGACCGCGCCCCCCGCCGTTAATCAGGAGTCCTGCCCGAATCGGCCGGACGCGCGTCGGTGTCTCCCCGATCACGAGTTGATGTCGCCTCTTGACCGGCTCGGGATGAGCTTTTATGGTCCCTTCAAAGTTAGGAATACTTACTAACTTCCGCGTGCACGATGACCGTACTGCCCCCCACCTCGCCTGGTCATAGGAGAAACCTCGTGCGCTTCGTTCCCCTCGCGGCGGCCGGGTTGCTGGCCCTGTCGCTGACCGCCTGTACCGCGGGCACGGAGGCGCCCTCGCTCGGCGCCCGGCCCACCACGACCGGCACCGGACCGGTGGCCGCCGCCCTGCCCCCCGCCACGCTGGAGCTGTGGCACGGCTTCTCCACGGACGCCGAGACCACCGCGTTCGAGGAGGCCATCGCGGGCTTCACCAAGAAATACCCGCAGATCAAGGTGACCGCGAAGAAGGCCGTCCAGGACGCCCAGATCACCGCGGCCATCCGCGGCGGCAAGGCCCCCGACGTGGCCGCGTCGTTCACCACCGACAACGTCGCCCAGTGGTGCAGGTCGGGCGCCTTCCAGGACCTCACCCAGGTCATCCAGCAGGACGGCATCGACCTGAGCGTGCTGCCCGAGGCGTCGCGCTCCTACACCGAGTTCGAGGGCAAGCGGTGCACCATGCCGCTGCTGGCCGACGCCTACGGCCTCTATTACAACAAGGCTCTGATGAAGGGCAACGAGCCGCCCAAGACGCTGAGCGAGCTGACCGAGCTGACCAAGAAGCTCACCGTCCGCGACCCGGACGGCACCATCAAGGTCGCCGGCTTCATCCCCAGCTTCCAGTACTACGAGAACTCCCCCTCCCACCTCGGCCCGATGGTCGGCGCCAAGTGGTACAACCCGGACGGCACCTCGGCGATCGGCTCCGACCCGGCCTGGAAGCAGCTGCTGACCTGGCAGAAGGAACTCGTCGACTGGTACGGCTACGACAACCTTGACAAGTTCCGCAAGGGCCTGGGCGACGAGTGGGGCTCCGAGCACCCCTTCTTCGAGGGCAAGGTCGCGATGGCCGTGGACGGCGAGTGGCGCAACGCCATGATCGCCGCCGACCCCGAGGCGAAGTCGATGGACTACGGCACCGCGCCGCTGCCCGTCGCCGACGACAAGCCCGACCTGTACGGCAGCGGCTTCACCGCCGGCACGGTGATCGGAGTGCCCAAGGGCGCCAAGCACCCGCAGCACGCCTGGGAGCTGATCAAGCACCTCACCACCGACACCGACTCGCTGGTGACGCTGTCGAACGCGCTGCGCAACGTGCCCACCACCAAGGCCGCCATGGAGTCCCCGAAGCTGGCCAAGGACGACAAGTTCGCCACTTTCCTCGACATCTTCGCCCACCCGAAGACCTCGACCCTGCCGGCCAGCGTCAACAGCGTCTTCAACCAGGACGCCTTCTCCACCTTCCTCATCCAGTGGGAGAAGGGGGCGGTCAAGGACCTCGACGCCGGGCTGGCCGGCGTGGACAAGCGGATCAACGACAAGCTGAAGCTCTCCGGAGGCTGATGATGGCCTCCACCCACGCCGTGCCGCCCCGGTGGCGGCGCGGCGAGGGCGCCCGCGCCCTCCTCTGGCTCGCCCCGTGGATCGTCGGGGTCCTGGTCTTCTTCGGCTATCCGCTGCTGGCGACGGTCTACTTCTCCTTCTACCGCTACGACCTGTTCACCCTGGAGTTCGTCGGGCTGGACAACTGGCGGTACGCCTTCGCCGACGAGCGGGTGTACCAGTCGGCCAGGAACACCCTGTGGCTGGTGGTGTTCATGGTCCCGGCGCAGCTCCTCTTCGCGCTCGGCGTGGCCCAGCTGCTCACCAAGATCAAGTCTGGCGCGGGCGTGCTGCGGACGATCTTCTACCTGCCCTCGCTGGTGCCGGCCGTGGCGGGCACGGTCGCCTTCGTCTACCTGCTCAACCCGGCGACGGGACCGGTTAACCAGCTCCTCGCCCTCGTCGGGATCACCGGCCCCGACTGGTTCGGCAGCGCGGCCTGGGCCAAGCCCAGCCTCACCCTGCTCGCCGTCTGGGGCGTGGGCAACACCATGATGATCTTCCTGGCGGCGCTGCTGGACGTGCCCCGGCACCTGTACGAGGCGGCCGCGATCGACGGGGCGGGCGCCTGGCGGCAGTTCCGCAACGTCACGCTGCCGACGATCTCGCCGGTGCTGATGTTCTCCGCGATCACCGGGGTGATCTACGCCGTGCAGTACTTCGCCCAGGCCATGATCGCCTCCCGGGTGGCCTCCGGCGCGACCGACTCGGCAGGGAGCACCTTCACCCCCGGCTACCCGGACGGCTCGCTGCTCACCCTGCCCCAGCACCTGTTCCACACCGGGTTCCGCGACTGGTCGATGGGGCTGGCCTGCGTGCACGCGCTGCTGCTGTTCGCCGTGTCGATGGTCTTCACGCTGATCCTGCTGCGGCAGTTCAGCCGGGCGGAGGGGGAATCGTGACCGCCACCGTGACCGCGGGCTCCCGTCCCGCCCGTACCGTGCCGGCCGTACGGCGGCGCCGGCGCGGCCTGATGTGGATCGCCCAGCACGCGATCGCCATCGCGCTGGCGATCATGTTCCTCGGCCCGATCGCCTTCGTGGCGCTGACCGCCCTGATGACCGACGAGCAGGCGCTGACCAGCCAACTATGGCCGCAGACCTGGAACTGGGCCAACTTCGAGGTCGTCTTCGCCCGGTCGGACCTGCTCGCCTGGACGTTCAACACGTTCGTGTACGCCTCGCTTTCAACGCTGTTCATGCTCGTGTCGTCGGTCCCGGCGGCCTACGCCCTGTCGCGCTTCCGGTTCCGTGGCAGGAAGCTCGCGTTCCTGGTGGTGATCAGCACCATGATGCTGCCGCCGCAGGTCGTCGCGGTGCCGATCTACCTGATCTGGGCCCGGCTCGACCTCACCGACTCGTTGTGGCCGCTGATCATCCCGATGCTCTTCGGCGACGCGTTCTCGATCTTCCTGCTGCGCCAGTTCCTGATCACCATCCCGCGCGACTACACCGACGCGGCGCGCGTGGACGGCTGCTCCGACACGCGCATCCTGTTCACCGTGATCCTCCCGATGGCCCGGCCGGCGATCGCGGCGGTCGCGCTGTTCTCCTTCTTCTACTGCTGGAACGACTACTACGGCCCGCTGCTCTACGCAGGGGTCGACCAGGAGGGCTGGACGCTGTCGCTCGGGCTGGCCACCTTCAAGGCCCTGCACAGCGTGCAGTGGAACCTCACCATGGCGGCCACCCTGCTGGTGACCGCGCCGGTGATCATCGTTTTCTTCTTCGCCCAGCGGGTCTTCATCGAGGGCGTGACTCTGACGGGAGTGAAGGGTTGAAACTCGCCGTGATCGGGGGCGGCTCGACGTACACGCCTGAGCTGGTCGACGGGTTCGCGCGGCTGCGGGACGAGCTGCCGCTGACCGAGATCGCGCTGGTGGACCCCGCCGCCGAGCGGACGGCCCTGGTCGCGGGCATGGCGCGCAGGATGCTCGCCAGGGCCGGGCATCCCGCGACCGTGACCGCGACCGCCGACCTGCGTGAGGGCGTGGCGGGCGCGGACGCTGTCCTGCTCCAGTTGCGTGTGGGCGGGCAGGCCGCCCGCGAGGTGGACGAGACGCTGCCGCTGCGGTGCGGCTGCGTGGGCCAGGAGACCACGGGCGCCGGCGGGCTGGCCAAGGCGCTGCGGACCGTGCCGGTGGTCCTGGAGATCGCCGACACGGTACGGCGGCACGCCCCCGACGCCTGGATCGTCGACTTCACCAACCCGGTGGGCATCGTGACCAGGGCGCTGCTCGACGCCGGGCACCGGGCGATCGGCCTGTGCAACGTGGCGATCGGCTTCCAGCGCCGGTTCGCCGCGTACCTCGGCGTCGAGCCGGAGAGGGTGTCCCTCGGCCACGTCGGGCTCAACCACCTGACCTGGGAGCGTTCGGTCCACCTGGACGGCGTGGACGTGCTGCCCCGGCTGATCGCCGAGCACGGCAAGGAGATGGCCACCGGCCTCGGGCTGCCGCCCGAGCTGGTCGAGCGGCTGGGCGCGGTGCCGTCCTACTACCTGCGCTACTTCTACGCCCATGACCTGGTCGTGGCCGAGCAGCGGGTCTCGCCGTCCCGCGCGGCCGAGGTCGCGGCGATGGAGACCGAGCTGCTCGGGCTCTACGCCGACCCGGCGGTGGACACCAAGCCCGACCTGCTGGCCAGGCGCGGCGGCGCCTTCTACTCCGAGGCGGCGGTCGCGCTGATCGCCTCGCTGGCCGGCGACCGCGGCGACGTCCAGATCGTCAACACCCGCAACGACGGCACCCTGCCGTTCCTGTCCGACGACGCGGTCATCGAGGTCCCCGCGCGGGTCACCGCGGCCGGGGCGGCGCCACTGCCGGTCGAGCCCGTCGAGCCGCTCTACGCCGGGCTGATCGCGCACGTGTCGGCCTACGAGGAGCTGGCGCTCCGGGCGGCCGTGCACGGCGGGGCGGACCGGGTCCGCGACGCCCTGCTCGCGCACCCCCTGGTCGGCCAGGAGCACCTCGCCGCGGAGCTCACCGGCCTGCTCGTCGAGGCCAACCGCCCGCACCTGCCCTGGGCGGCCGCGGAGTGAGAACCGTACTCGCGGTGGACGGGGGCAACAGCAAGACCGACCTCGCCCTGGTGGCAGAGGACGGCACGGTGCTCGCCACCGGCAGCACCGGGCCGTTCGTGCCGCACAGCGTCGGGGTCGCTGCGGCGGCCGAGGTGGTGGAACGGGCCGCGCGGGAGCTGCTCGGCGGCGCGGCCCCGCCGTACGCCGACGTGATGTGCGCCTACCTGGCGGGGGCCGACTTCCCCGCCGAGGTGGCGGCGCTGCGCGCGGAGTTCACCGCGCGCGGCTGTGCCAAGGAGGTGACCGTGGCCAACGACACCCTCGCCGTGCTGCGCGCGGGCGCCTCCCGGCCGTGGGGCGTCGCCGTGGTGTGCGGGGCGGGGATGAACGCCGCCGGCGTCTCGCCCACTGGTGAGACCGCCCGCTTCCCCGCGCTCGGCAGGGTGAGCGGCGACTGGGGCGGCGGCGAGGAACTGGCCGAGGAGGTGCTCTGGCACGCCGTGCGGGTCGAGGACGGCCGCGGCCCGGCGACCGCGCTGGCCGACCTGGTGATGTCGCACTTCGGCGTGGCCAGTGTGAGGGACCTGGTGCTCGCCCTGCACTTCGGCGAGATGGACCGGGGCCGGCTGCACGAGCTGGTGCCGGGCCTGTTCGCGGTCGCCGCGGACGGCGACGCCGCCGCCATCGCGCTGGTCGAACGGCAGGCCACGGAGGTCGCCGTGATGGCCGAGGTCTGCCTGCGCCGCCTGGACCTGCTGGACACCTCCGTCGAGGTCGTTCTCGGCGGAGGGGTGCTCACCGCCGGGCACCGCATGTTGCTCGACCGGATCGAAGCCGGCCTCGCCGCGGCCGCGCCGCGCGCCGACCTGGTCGTCGCCGCCCTGCTTCCCGTGGCGGGCGCCGCTCTGGCCGGCCTGGACCTGCTCGGCGCGGCGGAGAGCGCCGGCCACCGAGTCCGTGACCATTTCAGGAGGAGCAGATGAAGAGGCTGATTCCCGCCGCCCTCGCGCTGGCGACGCTCACCACCGGGTTCGCGACCGGCGCCCCCGCGCACGCCGGCTCGGCCCCCTCCGCCTTCATCCGGGTGGACCAGGTGGGCTTCGCGCCGGCCGAGACCAAGCACGCCTACCTGATGACGTCCGGCGCCGCCGGTCGCTTCAGCGTGGTCGACCGCCGTGGCCGGGAGGTCCTCACCGGTACGGCCGGCCGCGACCTCGGCGCCTGGAACACCCGCTACCCGCACGTCTACGACCTGGACCTGACCCGGCTGCGCACGCCGGGCAGCTACCGGATCAAGGCGGGCGCGGTGACCTCGCCGGAGTTCGAGGTGGCCCCCGCCGGGCTGCTCGACGCCCCCGCCCGCAAGGTGGTGGACTTCTTCGGCCTCCAGCGCGACGGCGTGGGAGCCAGGGGCGGGCCGAGCCACCTGAACGACCGGGCCGCCTCGGTCTACGCCTGGCCGGAGTTCACCGGCCCGGACACCGACCAGATCAAGGGCGGGCTGACCAGGATCGGCGGCCCGGTGGACGTCGAGGGCGGCTGGTTCGACGCGGGCGACTACCTCAAGTTCACCCACATCCTGTCGTACGTGGACACCCTGCTGTGGGCCGCCGAACGGGACGGCGCGCCCGTCCCGCGCCTGCGCGCCGAGGCCGCCCACGGACTCGGGTATCTCGACAAGATGTGGGACGAGAAGACCAAAACGCTCTACATCCAGGTCGGCATCGGCGCGGGCAACGAAGCGGGCACCTTCGACGGCGACCACGACATCTGGCGGCTGCCGCAGGCCGACGACGGCGACACGGGCGACGGGCGCCAGTTCATCCGGCACCGGCCGGTGTTCCGCGCCGCCGCCCCCGGCGAGCCGATCAGCCCGAACCTCGCCGGCCGCACCGCCGCCGCGTTCGCGCTCGCCGCCCAACTGGAGCCGTCCCGCGAGCGGGCCAAGGAACTGCTGGACAAGGCCGCCTCCGTCTACGCCATGGCGAAGACCACCGGCGTCGGGCAGCTCGTGACCTCGCTCCCGCACGCCTTCTACCCCGAGAGCGTCTGGCGCGACGACATGGAGCTGGGCGGCGCGCAGCTCGCCCTGGCCGCGCAGCGCCTCGGCGACCCGCGCGCCGGCCGATGGCTGGCCCAGGCCGCGCACTGGGCCGCCGAATACCTCCGCGAGGAGACCGGCGACACGCTCAACCTGTACGACGTGAGCGCCCTCGCCCACGCCGACCTCGTCAGGGCGATACGCCGGGCCAGGGCGAGCGGCCTGGCCGTGTCCGAGGCCGACCTGGTCGCCGGGCTGCGCGTGCAGCTGGAGATCGGCGCCCGGCGCGCCGCCGCCGACCCCTTCCGCGCCGGGGCAAGATACGACGAGTTCGACTCGGTGCCGCACGCCTTCGGCCTGGCCGCCACCTCGCGGCTGTACCGGTCGGTGACCGGCGACCGCTCCTACGACGCCTTCGGCACCGGCCAGCGGAGCTGGGCGCTGGGCGCGAACCCGTGGGGCGTGTCGTTCGTCGCCGAGGTCGGCGAGAACTCGATCGCCTGCCCGCACCACCAGGTCGCCAACATCACCGGCAGGCCCGCCACGGGCGCGGTGGTGAACGGCCCCAACAGCGCCGAGCTGTTCGAGGACGGCCTCGGCGGGCGCTTCGACGAGATGCCGGCGTGCCCGCCCGACGAGGTGGACCGATACGAGGAGTTCACCGGGCGGGGCAGCCGGTTCGTGGACGACGTCCGCTCCTGGCAGGCGTCCGAGCCGGCCGACGATTTCGCGGCCGTCGCACTGTACGCTCTGACGTTGATGTCGCGGTGAGCGCTGTCGTGGAGGTGACATGAAGACCCCCCTTCACGGGACGCCGAGCCTGATGCGGGCGATCAACGATCGCACCGCCCTCCGGGTCCTGCTGGAGCGGGGCCCGCTGACGCGTCCCGAGATCGGCGAGCTGACCGGCCTGTCCAAGCCGACGGCGTTCCAGCTGCTGGCCCGCCTCCAGGAGGCGGGCCTGGTGGTCGGCGACGGGGTCAGGGCGGGACAGCCGGGCCGCACGGCGGAGACCTACCGGATCAACCCGGCCGCCGCGTACGTCGCCGCCCTCGACGTCACGCAGGACCGGATCGGCGTGCAGGTGGCCGACATCACCGGCGAGATCCGCGGCGAGCACACGCTCCCCTCCCCCGGCGGCCCGCCCGGCCCGCTGATCGACCGGCTCCGGGCGGCCATCGCCGGGGCCGGGGCGCCGGGACCGCTGCGCCGGGTGGTGATCGGCGTGCAGGGCGCCATCGATCCCACCACCGGCGCCCTGTGCTACGCCACCGACGAGGACCTGCCCGGCTGGCGGATCCCCGACCTGCTGCCCACGCTGAGCGCGGGGCTCGGCACGGCCGTCGCCGTGGAGAACGACGTCAACCTGGTCGCCCTGGCCGAGCAGGCGCGCGGCGCGGCGGCCGACTGCCCCGACTTCGTGCTGCTCTGGGCCGACGAAGGGCTGGGGTCGGCCCTGGTGATCGGCGGGCGGCTGCACCGGGGCTTCTTCGGCGGCGCGGGCGAGGTCGGCTACATGCCCGCCCCGGGCGCGGCCACGGCCCGCGACGTGGGCCGGTTCGGCCGCCACGGCTACCAGGCCCTGGTCGGCGGCCCCGCGGTGCGCGACCTGCTGCGCACCTACGGGGTGGACGCGCCCGACTTCCGGCAGGCGGTGACGGCCGCGGCCGCCCTCGCCGGGCAGGGCGCCGGGCGGGCGGCCGAGGAGGCGGGCGTGGGGCTCCGCCTGGTGGCCGCCCGGGTCGCCGTGGGCCTGGCGGCCATCGCGTCGGTCGTCGATCCCGGCCTCATCGTGCTGGCCGGCGGGCTGATGTCCGCGGGCGGCGAATACCTCCGCGACCTGATCGAGCGCGAGCTGCACGCCCTCACCCACTCCCACCCCCAGGTACGCCTGTCGGCCCTCGCGGGCAACCCGGTGCTGGCCGGCGCGATGGACCTCGCGCTGGCCACCGTCCGCGACGAGGTCTTCGGCAGCGTCGTCCGCGACGGCCTCACCGCGCCCCGCTGACCCGAACGCGACGGACCACGCCAGGCAGGCGTCACACCGACTCGGCGGCGTCCAGGGCGAGCACGGCGAACGTGGCGAGCCAGTGATCGCTGACGAAGTCACCGGCGATCACCTGGGGCAGAGCGGCCCTCAGCTGCTCCTCGGCGGCGGCGGTGAGCCGCGGACGCCGCCCGTCGCCGGCCGGGAGCGCGGCGGCGATGGACCACAGCGCCGCCGCGCGGCTGAGCGCGAGCCCGATCAGGTGCCCGATCTGCGGATCGCGGCCATCGGACACGATCGGCGGCTCCAGCAGAGCCCGCGGCTCACCGTGCTCCAGCCCCGGCAGGAACGCCGACAACCACACCGCGAACTCCTCGGGCGTCAGAACCCGCCGCATCAGATCGGCCTCGGTGAGGGCCGGCGACACGAAGTCCTGGCCAGACGGTTCCCAGGCCGCCGGATAGTCGCGATCGGCGCCGAACCAGCGCCGGGCGGCCTCGGTGACGACATCCGCGAGTGCCGCCGGCCCGGCCGAGTCCAGTACCAGTCCCAGCGCGAACGCGCTGTTGGCGTGAACGCCATGGCGGACCGGATAGGTGGCCTTGGCCAGCCACCCCTCGACGAGTTCGGCGACAGTCGTCACCGCCGGCCGCAGCGCGGCCGCCCACCGGGCACCGTCGTCGCCGGCCTTTTCGCATTCGGCCGCCAGCGCGAGCAGCCAGCCCCAGCCGTAGGGCCGCTCGAACGTCGGGTTGGCCCGCAGGTAGGCGGCCTCGGCCATCAGGTGCTCGGGCGTCAGGTGCCGGTCCAGCAACTCGCGAACGGCGGCCTCGTCGATCTCGGCCCGGTGGCGCCGCAGCAGCCGGACCAGCAGCCAGTGCATGTGCACCGCGGAGTGCCAGTCATAGGAGCCGTAGAAGGCCGGATGGTGGACGCGGGGCGGCACGAGGTCGCCCGGACCCGTGAGGAGGTGCTGGGGAGCGTTCGGGAACTCCCGGGTCACGTTCTCCAGGGCGAGGCCGGCCAGGCGGGGGGCGAGCTCGGCAACGGTCGGCAGTGGATCAGTGGAGGGCGCCACCGGTCTCCTTCAGATCTGCGGTCGTGGTGACCGCCGTGGACACGATCGCCGTCAGGGCGTCGGCGATCGCCTGGACGGACATCGACGGCTGGTCGCCGCCCGGGACCTGTTCGGGAAGGTAGGGCACGTGCACGAAGCCGCCGCGCACGCCGGGCCGGCCGGATGCGAGGAGATGCATCAGCCCGTAGAAGACGTGGTTGCACAGGAACGTGCCCGCCGTGTGCGAGACCGACGCCGGCAGGCCGGCCTCGCGGACGGCGGCCACGCACGCCTTCACCGGGAGGGTGGAGAAGTACGCGGCCGGGCCGCCCACGACGACGGGCTCGTCGACGGGCTGGGCGCCCTGGTTGTCGGGGATGCGAGCGTCGTCCAGGTTGATGGCGACGCGCTCCACCGTGATGCCCGGCCTCCCGCCCGCCTGCCCGACACAGACGACGACGTCGGCGCCGGACTCCTCGACGGCCGTGCGCAGCCGCTCGATGGCGTCGTGGAAGACCACCGGCAGCATCACCGTCGTCAGCGACACCCCTTCCGGCGACGTGGTCGCGGCCAGTCGCACCGCCTGCCACGACGGATTGACGCCGGAGCCGTCGAACGGCTCGAATCCGGTGAGCAGCACGTGGGTCATGGGTCTCCTCTCAAGTTCTTCCGCGATGTTCCAGTGCCGGCGAGGTCCAGGCCAGGGGTGGTGCTCAGAAGGCGAAGATCGCCATGATCACGATGTTGCAGGCGAGCAGCGGGATCGCCGTCGGGATCTGCGCCTTGATCGGCCCGTACTGGTCCTTGAGCTCCAGGAGGGTGGCCGGGACGATGTTGAAGTTGGCCGCCATCGGTGTGGTGAGGGTGCCGCAGAAGCCGGCGAGCATGCCGACGGCGAGCACGACGTGCGGGTCACCGCCCGCGCCCTGGATCAGTACGGGCCAGCCGATCGCCGCCGTCATGACGGGGAACGCGGCGAAGGCGTTGCCCATGACGAACGTGAACACCGCCATCCCGATGCAGTAGACCGCGACCGCGACGTACGTCTGCCCGCTCGGCAGCACGTTCTCGGTGATCCGGCCGACCTGCTCGCCGACGCCGGCCGTGGCGAACAGGCTGCCCAGCGTGGCGAGCATCTGCGGCAGCAGCATGGCCCAGCCCATCGCCTCCAGCAGCGAACGTCCCTCGTTGATCGGGGTGGCGATGCGGCGTTCACGAAGAATGAACATGCCGATGACGAGGGCCACGATGGCACCGAAGCCGAGCCCGAGAATGGTCTCGCTGCCCTTCTCCAGGATCAGCTCACCGCCGAGGGACTGACCCTTGAGGAGGGTCGCGCACAGCACCGCCACCACGGGGATGGTCAGGGCCGGAATGAACAGCCGGCTGCCCAGCCGCCGGGCCGACGCGTCCCGTTCCGCGGGCGTCGTCGTGTTGCGCTCGCCCTTACCGGTCAGCTTGAAGCCGCCCAGGACCGCCATGACGAGCACCGCGACGCCGAGCGGCTCGGGCGGGGCCTTGTCCTGGACGACCCAGGTCCCGTAGATGAAGCCGAGGCCCAGCAGCCCCCAGAAAGCGGCCGTGCCGTACCGCTTGGGATTGGTGCGGTCCAGCAGCATCTGTACGGCCATGACCAGGAAGATCGCGCCGATCAGCCAGTAGAACCATTCGGACTTGATCACTTGACCGTCTCCCTCTTGGCGATCGCCGCATCCAGCTCACGCGCCAGCCAGCGGTCGAGGGCGATCATCCGGTACCCGTGAATGATGAAGGCACAGATAGCGGTGGGAATCGCCCAGATGGCCAGGCTCAGCGGCTCCAGCTGCGTGCCGTAGGTCGTGTTCACGAAGCCCGTGATGAGCAGGATCGACCCGATGGCGATGAAGATGTCCTCGCCGAAGAACACGCCGACCGTGTCGGCGCTGGCGGAGTACGACTTGACCTTCTCGCGGACCCGTTCGGGCAGCGGCCCGTAGCGGCGCTCGGCCGCCCCCTCGGCCATCGGCGCGACCAGGGGGCGGATCGACTGCGCGGGGCCGCCGATGTTGGTCAGTCCGAGGGCGGCGGTGACCTGCCGGATGAAGAGGTACAGCGTGAGAAAGCGCCCTGTGGTGAGGCCGGTGAGCTTGCCGATGAGGTTGCGGGCCTGCTGCTGGAGGCCGTAACGCTCCAGGAGGCCGATCACCGGCAGCGTGATCACGAAAATCGTCACCGACCGGCTGGAGGCGAAGCCGTCACCGAAGGCGGCGATCACCGCCTGTGGCGAGAGCCCGCCGAGCAGACCGGTGACGATCCCGGCGACCGCCACGACCAGCAGCGGATTTTGTTTCAGGGCGAAACCGAGGATGACGACGGCCACGCCGAGGAGAACGATCATACGGACGCCCCTTTTAGTACTGGTGTCCTGTCCGATATGGGTGGAGGGAAGTTCTCGGAGAGGTTAAGGTATTGTTCAACAACCCCACAAGGGGGCAATGTGCCAGAGATATGAAGTTCGGGGACGCAGCATGCCAACCGGTACCGATGTCACGGAGCAAGGTGACCGCGACGCGCGGCCGACCGTGATCGACCTCAACGCCGATCTCGGAGAGGGCTTCGGCCGGTGGACCCTCACCGATGACGAGGCCCTGCTCGATGTCGTGACGAGCGCCAACGTCGCCTGCGGCTTCCACGCCGGCGACCCCTCGATCATGAGGAAGGTCTGCTCCCTCGCGGCCGAGCGCGGGGTGCGCATCGGCGCGCAGGTCTCCTACCGCGACCTTGCCGGATTCGGGCGCCGGGCGATGGACATGGCGCCGGACGAGCTTGCCGACGAGGTGACGTACCAGATCGGCGCACTCGAGGTGTTCGCCCGCGCGGCCGGCTCCCGGGTGACCTATGTCAAGCCGCACGGAGCCCTGTACAACCGCGTGGTCGCCGACGAGGAGCAGGCCGCCGCCGTCATCGAGGGGATCCGCCGGGCCGACCCGTCGCTGCCGGTCCTGGGCCTGCCCGGGTCCGCGCTGCACCGCGCCGCCGAGGCCGTCGGGTCACCGACCGTCAAGGAGGCGTTCGCGGACCGCGCCTACACGGCCGCGGGAACCCTGGTGTCACGCCGTGAGCCTGGGGCCGTCCGTCACGACGAGGAGGAGGTCGTGGCGCGTTCGGTACGGATGGCGGGTGAGCGGCTGGTGGTCGCGATCACCGGTGAACTCGTACCGGTCGACGCCCGCTCGCTCTGCGTCCACGGTGACACGCCCTCGGCGGCCCGCCTGGCGCGCCGGATCCGCGCGGCGCTGTCCGAGGCCGGTGTCACGGTGGAGCCCTTCGCGTGAGAGTGATGAGGGTGGGCACGCGCGCCCTGCTGGTGGAGGTCGGCTCCGACGGCGAGGTGCAGGCCCTGCATGCCGAGGTGATCCGG
This sequence comes from Nonomuraea jiangxiensis, assembly GCF_900099965.1. Classification (GTDB taxonomy): domain Bacteria; phylum Actinomycetota; class Actinomycetes; order Streptosporangiales; family Streptosporangiaceae; genus Nonomuraea; species Nonomuraea jiangxiensis. The sequence continues at coordinate 106,885 of NZ_FNDJ01000008.1, forward strand.
CGGCGGGCCACCGGCGCGATGCCCCCCGTCGGTGAGGTCGTCCCGGCCGCCCGCACCGTCCTCCTCGACGGCCTCGACGATCCGGGCGCGCTCGCCCGGGACCTCGCCGGCTGGCACATCCCCGAGCAGGCCGCGGACGACGGTGCCCTGGTCGAGGTGCCCACCCGGTACGACGGGGCCGACCTCGCGGACGTCGCCGCGCATTGGCGGGTGCCGGCGGCCGAGGTGGTCAAGGTCCACTCCTCCGTCGAGTTCCGGGTGGCCTTCTGCGGGTTCGCCCCCGGATTCGGTTACCTGACCGGGCTGCCGGAACGCTACGGTATGCCCCGCCTCGCCACGCCGCGCCCAGCGGTGCCCGCGGGGTCGGTCGCGCTGGCCGGAATGTACACCGGCGTCTATCCGCGCTCGTCACCGGGCGGCTGGCGGCTCATCGGCCGTACCGATCTGGTGCTGTGGGATCCGGCGCGGGAGCCGGCCTCGCTGTTCACGCCGGGCACGCGGGTACGTTTCGTGCCCGTGGACCGATGATCGAGGTGGTCCGGGCCGGGGCGCTGACCACCGTTCAGGACCTCGGACGACACGGCCTGGCGCAGCTCGGCGTGCCACGCTCGGGCGCGCTCGACGAACCGGCGCACCGGTTCGCCAACCGGTTGGTCGGCAACCCGGAGTCGGCCGCCACCCTGGAGACGACGCTCACCGGCATCGCGGTGCGGCTGCACGCGACGGCCACCGTCGCGGTGACGGGAGCCCCCGCCCCGGTACGGCTCGACGGCCGTCCGGCCGCCTGGGGTGCCGCCGTCCATGTGCCCGCGGGCTCGGTTCTCGATGTGGGGACGGCCACCCATGGGCTGCGCAGCTATGTCGCCTTCTCCGGCGGCGTCGAGGTCACCCCCGTTCTCGGCAGCCGCTCCACCGACCTGCTCGCCGGGCTCGGGCCGGCGCCGCTGTCCGGCGGCGACCTGCTGCCGCTCGGCACCCCCACCGCTCGCCCCGCTCCGATCGACGCGGCCCCGCTGTCGGCCCCGGCGCACGACCTGGTGCTCCGGCTGGTGCTCGGCCCCCGGCACGACTGGTTCACCGAGGCCGCGCTGGCGGGCCTGCCCAAGGCCCGCTTCCAGGTGGCCACCGCCAGCAACCGGATCGCGTTGCGCACCGAGGGGCACGCCCTGGAACGTGCCGTCCATCGGGAGTTGCCGAGCGAGGGGATGGTGCTCGGCAGCGTGCAGGTGCCGCCCGACGGCCGCCCCCTGGTGTTCCTGGCCGACCATCCGACCACCGGCGGATATCCGGTGATCGGGGTCGTCCCCGTCGCCGACCTCGCCGCCGCAGCCCAGGCCCGCCCCGGAGCATCGGTCCGCTTCGTACCGATCCGCTGAACGGTCCCGCTCGGCTGCCCGTCGCAACCGCTCCCCCACGAACGTGGCCCAAAGGCCCCTGTTGCGACCCGCCGCACCGCGTCGACGAACTGCTCAGCGTTGAAGACGCGGTCTTGAGCAGGTCGCCGACGCGCCGGTGCCGCCGGCACCGGACGGGTGTCAGACGGGTTTGCCGTTGTTGGCTGCGATCAGGTGGTTGGCGTCGCGGAGGAATGTCGCCTTCACCAGCGGGTTCAGCACGATCTTGGGATCGTTGACCGTGTCGACGAAGCGTTCGAGCTTCTTCACGATTTTCTTCTTGTCGCGTTCGCGGCCCTTGTCCTCCGACACCATGACCTTGGAAATCCTGTCGTCGAGCTTGGCCGCCCCCGAGGCGCTCAATTCACCATCGGTCGCGAACCGCTCGATCAGGACGGAGATCTCGTCGGTCGAGGTCGCGGTCGAGAATGTCACCGACTGGTCGGCCCGCCCGCCGGACTGGTTCTCGATGGTGACCGTCAGCGTGTGCTTCCCGAGCGGCAGCCGGTACAGCTCGGCGACCGAACCGGAGGTGAAAGGCCGGCCGTCCAGGGTTCCGGTCACGGACTTGACACCCGAACCCGCGACCTCCCAGCCGATCGTCAGGTTCTCGCTGTCACCGTACGACGCGCCCTCCGTGACGCCGGAGATGGCGATGGTCGTCGCGGTGTCGGGCAGGGAGCCGTACACCTTCATCTCGTAGATCGAGTAGCCCCACTGGCCCGACAACTGCGTGCCCTGCATCCGGACGAAGCGGGCGTCGGCGTTCAGGTCGATCAGGTCGGTTCCGCCATTGCCGTTCGTCTCGGTGAAACGGTCCGTCCACGTACGGCCGTCGGGCGAGGTCTGGACTTTGTAGCCCTTGGCGTAGGAATCCTCCCAGTCGATGGCCACGCGGTTGACCGTGTACGTGTCCCCGAGGTCGACCTGCAGCCAGTTGTCCGGCGCCTGGCCGGCGCTCCAGCGGCTCGTGCCGTCACCGTCGAAGGCCGCCGCGGCCCCTTGGGAGGCGTTGGAGGCCGACGACGCGGTCGCCGTCTTGCCGAGGGCGATGTTGGGCGCCTCGGCGCCGTACACCTCCATCTCGTAGAGCGAGTAGCCCCACTGGCCGGACCTCTCCACGCCCTGCATCCGTACGAACCTGCCCAGCGCGCTGACCGGGATCCGCTCCGTTCCTCCGGTGGAGTCGTCCTTCGCGTACACGTCCTTCCAGCTCTGGCCGTCCATCGACACCTGGAGCCTGTATCTCCTGGCGTACGAAGCCTCCCAGGCCAGGTTCACCTCTGACAGGGAGTAGATGCCGCCCAGGTCGACCTGGATCCAGCTCGCGGGGTCCTGGCCGGCGGCCCAGCGGGAGCCCGGGTCGCCGTCGAACGCCTTGGCAGGCCCCTGGTCGGCGTTCGACTGCGACGACGCCGTGGCCGGCTTGTTCAGGGCCAGGTTCACCCGCGACGTGTCCCGCAGGGTCAGCTCCAGCGTCACCGGCTGGCCGGCCTTCAGGGGGACGACCCGGGCGATGGCGCCCAGCGGCGAGTTCTGCACCGGGGCGCCGGTCACCTGCTCGATGCCCGACCGCTGGATCAGGGTGAGATTCTGGTCGACGTCCGAGGTGAGCGTCACCTTCACCTTGTGGGTGTCCATGTTCCAGTCGAGGGTGTTGATGGTGAACCGGCTCTTGCCCTTCATGCCGGAGATCGAGCCGTGCTTCAGGCCCTTGGGCAGCGCGGGCAGCAGTTCCAGCGTGCCGGGGTCCGAGGTGGCCAGCATCTCCATCATGATCGTCGGGACGGAGTTCACGACGTCGGTCGCGAACACGCCCTTGTTGTTGTAGTGCGACGTGGCGAGGCTGCTGTAGTAATAGTCATCTTTCGCGAAGCGCATCAGCTTGGCGTTGACGCTGTCGGCGTTGTTGAGGTTGGCGGCGATGAGCGCGCCGTGCAGCAGGCCGTGGCCGGCGTTCTCGTAGCTGCCGCCGTCCTTCCTCTGGAGGAAGACCTTCGCGGCGTCGTACAGCGCCTTGTTCTTCTCCGGCGTCACCTCGCGGTAGGGCCAGACGGGCATCAGACCGCTGGAGTGGCGGTGCTGGTAGGCGTTCTTGTTGGCCAGGTCGGGCCAGGCCCACTCGGCCAGGGCGCCGTCGTTGTTGACGATGTACGGCGGCAGGTTGTCCAGTTTCTCCTGCCAGAGGGGGATCTTGTCGGCGTCCCTCCCCAGCGTCCTGCTGGTCTGGATCAAGGTGGACAGGGCGAAGCGGGCACCGGAGATGTCGTACACCGAGTTCACCGTGAGCGGCACGCCACCCGCCGGGCGGTTCTCCGGGGAGATGGACCCCGCGAAGACGTACTTGCCGTTCGCGTCCTTCTGGACGAGGAAGTCCTGGTAGAAGTCGCCCATGTCGCGGATCAGCGGATAGTACTGCTCCTCCAGGAACTTCCGGTCTCCCGTGATCTGGTAGTACTCCCAGAACGGGTAGAGCAGCCACGACTCGCCGCCCGTGACGTACTGGTACGGGTAGTCGAAGTTGATGTTGGAGATCAGGCCCTCGCCGTTGGGCGTGTTGCCGCCCGTCAGCATGCCGCGGGTGCCCAGCAGCTTCTGGGCGTTGATGCGGAAGTCCTTCTGCCAGCTCTTGTTGATCCACCAGTAGCCCGCCATGACCTCGGGCAGGTTGCCGATGTTGCCGCCGGAGATCTGCAGGTTGAGGTTGGCGTCGAGGTGGTAGTAGCCGTCCCAGCCGACGTTGCTGTCGCCGGTCCAGTTGCCGAGCAGGTCGGGCGGGGCGGTCGGGCTGCTCGACCCGATCAGGTGGTAGCGGCCCGAGTTGAACAGCCGCTCGAACAGCGCCAGGTTGGGCGTCGTCGCGGTCTTCTGCTCGGCGAGCAGCTCCTCGTTGGACTTCGAGCGGTCCGCCTCGGACGCGCCGAAGTCGATCTTGACACGGTCGAACATCTGGCTGTGCTTGGCCACGTGGCGGTCGCGCAGCGTCGTGTAGTCACTCGGCAGCGCGGCGAGCTTGGCCTGCAGCAGCTTCTTGTTCCAGTCCTGCTCGGCGGGCACGCCGCCCTCGTACGTGCCGTCGTAGCGCTGGGTGAGCGACAGCAGCATGACGTACGACGCGTTCGTCACCTGCACGTCGGTGCCGGCCATCGTCTTCGTGCCGTCGGTCACGATCCGGGTGACGCCCTCGTAGCCGGCGTTGTAGGTGCCGCCCGGGTACTTCACCCGCAGGTTGAGGAAGTCGGTGGTCGAGGCGTTGACCGCCGTGAGGCCCTTGTTGAGCAGGTTCATCCCGGGGTCGATCGACAGGCCGAGCTTGACGTCGAGCCTCTGCCCGGCGGGGGCCGGGAGATACTGCACGGTCACGCCGTCGGTCTGCGACACGAACGCGTCGCGCCGCCAGTCACCCTTGTCGTCGGTCCAGTTCACCGAGACGACGCCGGCCGAGTAGTCGGTCGAGCGGACGTAGTCGGTGACCTCGCCGCTGGAGGGCAACTGGAGGGTCATCTTGAAGCCGGGGTGCTTGCTGCCCTCGCCGCCGCCCTGGTAGCCCTGCACGTCGGCCGCGAGCTGGTTGGCCTCCTGGTACCTTCCGGCGATCAGCAGGTCGCGGATCCTCTTGATGTTGTCCTGGCTGACCGTGTTGAAGGTCCGGTGCGGCCGGGCCTCCGTACGCGCCATGAAGAAGTCGCGGTCGTCGAACACGACCGTGTCGTCGCGGGGGTTGCCGAAGACGATGATGCCCTGCTTGCCGTTGCCGGCGAGAAGGCCCTCCTCCCAGTCGGCGTACGTGCGCGGGTAGCTGGTGGACAACGCGCGCGTCGCGGGGTTGCCGGGGGCCGTGAAGGTCTTCGTGAGGCCCTGGCTCTCGCCGCCCTCGTCGAGCGCGGTGATCTTCACGGTGTACGTCCGGCCCGCGGCCAGGCCCGTCAGGGCGAAGGTACGGGCGTCGGCGCCCAGGGTGCCCTTCAGGGTCTGGCCGAGGTACACCTTGTAGCCGGTCACGCCCTGGTTGTCGGTCGCGGCGGGCCAGGCGACGTTCGCCGCGGTGCCGGTCACCTCGCTCAGCTGGAGCTGCGCGGTCATCGGCCACTGCGGGGCGGCGTCGGCGGGCACGTCCGTGCCGTACACCTCGAACTCCCAGAGCGACAGGCCCCACTGGGTGGCGGCCCTGACACCCTGCACCCGCACGTAACGGCCGGAGACCGGAGGATTCAGTGTGATCTCGTCGGCGTGGTCGCCCGTGGGGGTGGCGTTGTCGTGCGTGTGCACGTCGGTCCACCGCGCGCCGTCGGCCGAAGTCTGGATCTTGTACTGGGACGCGTACGCCGCCTCCCACTTCAGCGTGACCTTGTCGATGACGTGCGTCTTGCCGGTGTCGACCTGGATCCACTGGGTGTCGCCGCCGTTGGAGCCCCAGCGGGTGGCGGTGTTGCCGTCGAACGCGCGGAACGCCGACCGGTCGTTCTGCGGCTGGCTGTTGACGGGGCCGCTGCCGTCGTTCGACTGTGACGACGCGGTGTACGCCGACGGCGCCAGGTTCTGCGCGATGTTGACCGGGACCTGCGGCCGCACCGGCGTGCCGTAGATCTCGAACTCGTACAGCGAGTAGCCGTACTGCGTCTGCGGCTGCACACCCTGCATGCGGACGTAGCGGGTGTCCCTGCGGATCGTGATCGTCTCAACGCCGCCCGCGCCGGTCGTGGTCGAGTAGACGTCCTCCCAGCGCTGGGCGTCGCCGGAGACCTGGATCTTGTACGACCTCCCGTACGCCGCCTCCCACTGCAGCACCACCTTGGAGACGTCGTACTCGCGGCCGAGGTCGACCTGGATCCACGCGTTGGGGTCGTTGCTGTGGTCGCTCGACCAGCGCGAGGAGCCGTTGCCGTCGATGGCGTTCCCCGCGACGAGATTGCCGTCCTCGTACGAGGCGACGACCTTCGCGTCCGGGTTGAGCGACAGGTTGACCGGGACGTCCGCCGGGGGCGCGGGCGGCGTCGGCACCGTCTGGCCCGCCGGGGGCCACAGAGCGAAGGAGTTGGCGCCGTTCCTCGCCTCGGCGAACGGCCCGGGCATTCCGCTGAAGGGCCTGCCGAAGAAGTCGGTCGTGACGTCGGCGGCGATCGGCTCGTTGGCGCGCGGGATGACGCCGACCCGTGCCTTCGTCACCGGCGTGAGACCGCCGATGCCGGAGACGTTGAGGTCGAAGTCGAGCTTCACCTCGGTGGTCGACGCGTTGACCTTGACGTTCGACAGGACGCCGGTGGCGTTGCCCTCCTTGACGTGCGTCTTGCCCGTGGCGTCGGCCGGCAGGGCCGAGCCGTTGACGAGGTTGTTGTACCAGAAGAACTTCTGCGGGCTGGTGAGCGCGGTGCTCTCGTTCATCGTGCCCGGCTGGAAGTAGTACGCGTCCCGGCCGCCGCCGTCGACCGCGATGCGGCCGTTGTCGACGAACAGGTTGTTGGCGTAGACGACGCCGGTCGCGTCGAGCATACGGAGGTCGGCGTTGCCGATGAACACGTTGTTGTCGACGAGGATCGGCCCGTGAACGGCCTCCGCGTAGTAACCCCACGGGGTGTTCATCACGATGTTCCCGGTCACGCGGACGTTCTGGTTGCCCCAGTCGGTCCAGATCCCGGCGGAGTTGCCGCCCTTGGAGTTCTTGAGGAAGTTGCCCTTGATGAGGCCCTCGTTCATGTAGTGGACCTTGATCGGGGCCGTCTCCGCGCCGCTGAACTCGCCGCGGTAGTTCGTGTCCTCGATGCGGTTGTACAGGAGGTCGGAGTTCCAGGAGAACACGCCGGCGATGCCGGACTGGCCCGCCTTGGCGATGTAGTTGTTGCGGACGATGTGCGAGCCGTACTTGGCGGTGTCGCGGAAGTTCGTCCGGGTCTGGCCGGGACGGTTCCCGGCCCACTCGTCGCACCCGAGACCGATGTCGATGGCGATGGTGCGGGCGTTGATGACGGTGTTCTGCTCGATGATCCACTTCAGGCCGCCGTTGACGCTGATCGCGCCCGCCTGCCGCCGCGAGGGGCTGCTCGGGAAGTCCGAGTACGTGCCCGCGGCGTGCTTGACCGTGAAGCCGCGGACGGTGATGTAGCCGAGCCCCCACGCCTCCGGCGCGAACACCTGGCGGCGTACGTTGATCTCGGCCAGCTTCGCGTTCGGGTCGTCGTCGAAATTGGCGTAGATGGTGGTGTTACCGCCGCCGACCTCGGCGAACCAGGTTCCCGCGGCCGACTGGACGGCGCTCAGCGACGGCTTCTGGTAGTAGGCCTGCTCGTTGAGGTAGACGTCACCGGCGGTGTAGCCGGGGAAGGTGCCACCCTCGCCGCCCTGCGGCTGGCCCGTGCTGTACGGGTTGAAGCCGCCGAAGTAGGAGTCGGGGAGGGTGACCTTCCAGACGTCGCCGCTGTGCCGCGTCCAGGTGTTGATCTCCTCCGAGCCCTTGATGACGACCTCGCCGTCGCCGGCGCTGGTGTAGGTGATGCGGGCGTCCTCACCGGTTCCGCCGCGAGCGGGCCTGACCCACTCGCGGTAGAGCCCGGCGTGCACGACCACCGTGTCGCCCGGCTGCGCCTCCTGGGCGGCCTTGTTGATGGTCAGGTACGGGGCGGCCGACGTGCCCGCGTTCGTGTCGTTCCCGGTCTTGGCCACGTGGATCTGGCGTGCGGCCGCCGCCGGCGACGGCACCGCCAGTGTCGCGACGACCAGGGCGGCGCCGGCTAACGCGCTGAGTATCCTTCGGAGTCTCATGGGGTTCCTTCGGTCAGAGCGAATTCCCATTGGGGCCGGTGACCTCGCCAAAGGACCGGACCGTGGCGTTGAGGAGGGTGCTGGGCAGCTCGGCCGGCGCGATGGCGCGGCCGTCCCGCCGGGTGATGTGGAAGGTACGGCTCTCGCCCGGCAGGAGCGTGACGAGGGCGTCGTCCACGGCGAGCGCGGACGGTTCGAGGCCGAGTGGCGCGGCGAGCCGGTCGGCGGCCACGCACACCTCGCGCAGGGTGGTCACGGCGGTGACCGTGACGCGCAGGACGCCGTCGGCGATCTCGACGGCGACCCGCCGTTCCGGGTGCGGTGCGGTCAGCTCACGCTCGGGGCGGTAGATCCAGGTGGTACGCGTCCCGCCGGCCTCGACGACGAGCATCTCGGCGTGCGGATCGCCGGGGTTCGCGACGGCCGGGTCGACGGGCAGCCGTACCAGGCCGCCGGCCGGGCACCCGGCACTGAGGGTGGTCCGGGCGAGCTCCCGGCCGTCGAGCGCCACCCGGCGGACCAGCACGTCGGCCGTCCAGGCCGTGGCCGAGTCGTTGACCAGCACGACCACCAGGCCGTCGGGACCGGTCGGGTCGTGGGTCGGCCCTGGGGTGACCGGCTGGACGGTTGCCAGGCGGGGAGCGAACGAGCGACGCAGCGCGTACCAGAGCGGCTTCTCGATGCCCGCGCTGTCGACGGCGGACCAGCTGATCGCCGGCCAGCAGTCGTTGAGCTGCCAGACCACCGCGCCCGCGCACCGTTCGCGCGACCTGAGCCACTCGACGCCCGCCGCGACCGCGCGGGCCTGCACGACCTGCGTCGCGAAGTGCCAGTCGGCGTCGGTCCTGGGCGTCGGCACATGGGGCTGGAGCCCCCGGGTGAGCTTGTGCAGGCCGTCGATGGCGCGCAGGTGGTGAAGCGTCTGCGGCGAGTCGGGCCCGGGAGATTCACCCGGGACGACGCGGTCGAGCGTCGTCCACGCGGGCGGGCCGCACCAGCCCATCTCGGCCACGAACGACGGGTCGTGGTAGCGGTAATGGGCGTAGTCGCGCTCGTTCCAGGCGTCCCACAGGTGGCTGAGGCCGTGGGTGTCGGCCGCCGGGTCCCGGTCGAGCGTGCCCGACCAAGGCGAGTTGGGCACGTAGGGCCGCGTGGGGTCGAGCCGTTCCAGCACCGCGGGCAGCACGTCGAGGTAGTAGCGCGCGCCCCAGCCGCGCGTGCCGATCTGGTCGGCCCAGCCCCAGTGGTGCCAGCCGAGCACGGTTTCGTTGCCGCCGCACCAGATCACCAGGCTCGGGTGCGCCGCCATCCGGGCGACCGCCTGCTCCGCCTCGGCGGTCACCAGCGCGGTCATCTCCTCGTCCTCACAGTACGCGGCGCACGCGAAGAGGAAGTCGTGCCACACCAGGACACCGCGCTCGTCGCACGCGTCGAGGAACTCCTCCGTGGCGAAGTGCCCGCCGCCCCAGACGCGCAGCAGGTTGGCGTTCCCGGCGACCGCCTGGTCGATCCGGTGCGCCACCCTCTCCGGCGTGGCCCGGCCGGCGAACGTGTCGTCGGGGATCCAGTTGTACCCCCGGGCCCGCACCGGCGTGCCGTTGACGACGAGCGCCCAGCGGGTGCCGAGCGCGTCGGGGGTCTCGTCGACCGCGACGCTGCGCAGTCCCACCCGTACGGATGCCACGTCCAGCACGACCCCGGCGTGGCCGACCTCCACGCGCAGGCGGTACAGCGGCTGCGCGCCGAGGCCGACGGGCCACCAGAGGTCGGGGTCGTCCACCCGCAGCGCGACGACGACCTCGTCACTTCCGATGACCGTGCCCGAGGCCGACCCCGCCGGCCGTCCGGTCGGGTCGGCCAGTTCCACGCGCACCTCGGACCCGTCCGGCGCGTCCACCCGTACGTGCGCCATGACGTGGGCGGCGGTGTGGCCGGGGTCGAGGGTGACGAGCGGGCGGACGTGGTCGATCCGGCCCGTGTAGGTCTCCAGCCGGATGTCCCGCCAGATCCCGGCGGTGACGTGGTGAGGGCCCCAGTCCCAGCCGAAGTTGGCGGCGGCCTTGCGTACGTGCGCGTAGGGCTCGTCGTACGGGCTGGGCAGCGGGCCGTGGGCGTGTTCGTGCTGGTAGGCGGCCTCCCACGCCGAGGCGAACCGCACCTCGACGAGGTTGTCGCCGGGCACCAGCACGTCGTTGACCGGCCAGCGGTAGGCAAGGTGCTGGTCGCGGGCGGCGCCGACGAGGCGGCCGTTCACGTACACGTCGGCGATCGTGTCGAGGCCGTCGGCCACCAGGTCGGTGCGCGCCCCGGGAACCGGCGACCAGTGCACCGTGCGCCGGTAGACCCACTGGGAGTGGCCGACCCACCGCTGCTCCAGCTCGCCCCACCCGACGTCGGGGTCGGCGATGAGCCCGGCGGCCATGAGGGCGGTGTGCACCTCGCCGGGCACCCGCGCCGGGATCGCCGCCGTGCGGACGGCCTCCGGCGCGTCGTCCGGCCCTCCGGCCCACGTCAGCTCCCATTCGCCGCCGAGGTCGAGGCGAGTGGCGGTCATGGAGGTAGTGGCCTGTGTGGTCTGTGTCATCCTTTGACCGCCCCCGCGGTGAGTGCTTCCTGCATCCGGCGATTCATGAGTGAGTAGGCGACGTACACCGGCAGCACGGTGAGCACCGTGCCGGCGGCGAGCACGCCGAGGTTGGTCGCGTCGGAGACGAGCGCCGGCAGGGCGACCTGGACGGTGCGCACGTCCGGCGCGGTGCCGGTGATGGTCAGGGCGAACAGGTACTCGTTCCAGAAGGTGAGCAGCTGGAGGATCGTCACGCTCACCACGCCCGGCATCGCGATGGGCACGAAGACCCGCGTCAGCAGCCGCCAGTGCCCGGCGCCGTCGAGTGCGGCCGACTCCACCAGCGCCGCCGGCACGGTGCGCATGAACTGCGTCAGCAGCAGCACCGACAGCGGCAGCGCGCTCGCGGGCAGGAAGAGCATCTGGAACTCGCGGGTGCCGAAGAGCCCCATCTCGATCGCCAGCACGACCGTGGGGATCAGCGCCGCGAAGGGCGGGATGAGGAACCCGGCCGAGAACGTGCCGGTGATCACCCGGGCCGCCCGGTTGTCGGTGCGGGCCAGCGCGTACGCCGCCGGTACGGCCAGCGCCAGCGTCAGCACGATCGCGACCAGCGAGATGAGCACCGAGTTGAGCAGCGCCTGCCCGAGCCGGGCGGTCTCCCAGGCGGTGCGGAAGTTGTCCCACAGCCACGCCGCGGGTAGCGCGAACGGCCGGGTGAAGATCTCGATGTTGGTCTTCAGTGCGCTGACCGCGAGGTAGTAGAGCGGCGCCGCGAGGATCAGGGCGTACAGCCAGCTCAGGACGGTCGCGAGCGGATGTTTCCTCATCGGGTGCGCTCCCGCAGCAGGGCTCGGATCAGTGCCATTCCGCCGATCCCGAGCAGGAGCAGCACGACGCCCACGACCTGGCTGTAGCCGAGGTCGCGCATCGAGAAGGCCTTGGCGTAGACGAGGTAGGACAGGGTGGTCGAGGAGGTGCCGGGCCCGCCCTGGGTGAGCAGCAGGATCAGCGCGGCCGAGGTGAAGAGCGTCCAGAGGAACTGGAGCATCGTCAGCGTGCGGACGTAGTCCTTCACCATCGGGTAGGCGACCTGCCACATCGTACGGAACCTGCCGGCGCCGTCGATCTGGGCGGCCTCGATCACCTCGCCCGGCATGCTGGCGAGGCGGGCCGCGAACAACACCGCCGTCCAGCCGACGCCGCGCCACAGGTCGATGGCGATGAGGCTCGGCAGCGCGGTGGCCGGGTCGGCGAGCCACGCGGTGGCCAGCGAGTCGAGCCCGAGGCCGCGCAGCAGGCCGTTGACGCCGCCGTTGGGCGACAGCACCCCGTAGAAGATCATCCCGGTCATGGAGATCGAGATGAGTCCCGGCGAGAAGTAGAGGACCGACAGGATCCGGTAGCCCCGCGGCTTGGTGTTGAGGTGGTATCCCAGCATGAAGGCCAGCGGGATCATCACCGGGATCGCGACGGCCACCTGGATCAGGCTGTTGCGCACCGCCGCGTGGAAGGTCGGGTCGGCGAACACCTTGGTGACGTTCTCCAGGCCGATGTACGTGGGCTCGTACAGCAGCCCTTTCCAGCGCAGTGTGGCGATGACGAACATCGCGGCGAGCGGGCCGATGGAGAAGACGGCGAACCAGGCGAGGGAGGGGACGGTCAGCCAGAGGACCCGGGTGGATCTGGTCATGGGAGGGTGTTTTCCTTCGGGCAGGAGAGGGGCCGCCGCGGAACTCGGCGGCCCCCGGTCGAGAGTGGTCTCTCAGCCTTTGGTGGCGTTGTCGAGGCCCTCGCAGATCTCCTGCGGAGTCGCGTTGCCGTAGGCCCCGGTCAGGACCTGGGTGATCGTGTCGGAGGCGGAGCCGATCCAGACGTCGGGCAGCACCGCGTGGTCGACCTCGGCGTCCAGGTCCAGTGACTTGGCCGTCAGCGGGTCGGTCGCGTACGAGGCGAAGTCGCCGGTGACGGGGGGCAGGATGCCGGCGTCCTTGACGAAGTCGCCGACGGTGGCCTGGTCGTAGAACTTGGTGATGAGTGCCTTGATCCTGCCGATCTTCTCGGGCGAGGCGCCCTGCTTGGTGATCAGGAAGCCGACGCCGGTGAAGCCCTGGTAGGCCGTCGGCTTGGCGTAGACGGCGCCGCTCGGCACGGGGAACCCGCCGAGGGTGGTCCGCGTCTCGATGCCCGTGCCGGAGGCCTTGGACTCGGTGTACGCCCACGAGCCGGCCGACATGATCGCGGCCTTGCCGGAGTAGTACGTGGCGTACATGTCGTCGGCCGACAGCCCGGCGGCGTTGTCGACGAACACCTTGGCGTCGCGCAGGTCGGTGAACAGCTTGATGCCGTTCATCACGGTCGGCGTCGAGCAGTAGCCGCCCTCCTGCATGACCTTCTGCATGGTCTTGGCGTCGGTGAACGACTGGGCGATCTGGTAGAAGAGCTTCTGCCCGGACCAGTCCTTGCCGCCGACGGCGACCGGGCCGATCCCGGCCGCGCGCAGCTTCCTGGCCGCGTCGATGAGCTGGTCGGTGGTCGTCGGCACGGACGCCACCCCGGCCTTGGTGAGCAACTCGGTGTTGTACCAGAACGGCCAGCTGAACCCGGAGAACGGCAGGCCCTGGAGCTCGCCGCCGGCGACCCGCCACTCGTCGAGCGCCTCGGGCTTCATCCTGGCTTCCAGGCCCCAGTCCTTGACGTACTGGTCGACGGGGACGGTGACACCCGCGTCGAGCCAGCCGACGGTCTTGTCGAAGAGGTTGACGATCACCAGGTCGGGCGACTTGCCCGCCGCGATCGCGGTCTCCACCTGGTCGTCGATGGCCTCCAGGCCCTCGGTGACGTTGACCGTGGTGCCGGTCTCCTTGGTGTAGGCGTCGAATACGCGCTTCTGGGCCGCCGCCGCCGAGTTGCCGGCCGCCCAGCGGGTGACGACGTCGAGGGAGCCGCCCCCGTGCGCGGACGCCGTGCCTCCGGCGGGCGCCGCCGGCTCCTCGGAGCCGCACGCGGCGAGGGAGAGAACGAGGACTCCGACGGCGAACGCGGCCACCCCGCGTACGGCCCGAGGCGTGGTGCGGTGCATGGGCTTCCTTTGCTTCATGTTCGGGGGGTGTCGTGTGTCCCGGATGTTACTCACGGGTCACACGGGTGTTGCCAGGGGTGCTGAACCATAGAAAACAGGACAGGAAGCCCGAAGTCAATAACAAAGATTAGTAATCTATTAAATGCTCGAGCCGCGAACGACGAGCGTGGCCGGGTCGGCCATGATGACCCGCGCGGCGGCCCCCGACAGCACCTCGGCCAGCGTCTCCCCCACCAGCTCGCCGAGCGCCTGCACGTCGTGGCTGACGGCCGACAGCGGCGGCTCCGCGAGCTGGCACAACGCCGAGTCGTCCCACGCGACGAGCGACAGGTCGGCCGGCACGGCGAGCCCGAGCCGGGCGGCCTCGTGCAGCGCTCCCAGCGCCATGACGTCGTTGTCGAAGACGAGCGCGGTCGGCCGGTCGTCGATGCCCGCGAGGGTCGTGACGGCGCGCACGCCGGCCGCCTCGGAGTAGTCGCCGTCGAACGTCGTCGTCCGCACGCCGTGCTCGGCCGCCACGGCGTCGAAGGTGCGGCGGCGGATGATCGTGTGCGCCATCTCGGCGGGCCCGGCCACGTGCCCGAGGTGGCCGTGGCCGCCCGCGACGAGCTTGGCGACGACGTCGCGCATGGCGACCTCGTCCTGCGTCCACACGGCCGGCAGCCCTCCGGCGGTCACCGGGTCGCCGATGACGACCGCGGGCATGCCCAGTTCGCGTACGAGCGCCACCCGCTCGTCGCCCGGCAGCAGGTCGATGAGGATCACGCCCTGCACCCGGCTTTCCTCGGCCCAGGCCCGCATGCGGGCGGCGGCCTGCGCGACCGTCGCGACGACCTGAAGGAGCACCGGGACGCCGAGCGGCACCAGGACACGTTCCATGCCCGCGATGAACTCGTGGAAGAACGGCTCGGCCCCGAGGACCTCGGCGTCACGTACGAGAGCGAGCCCCACGGGCGTACCCGCGCGTGGGCCCGCCGATTCCGCAGCCATCTGTGTCCTCCTCGTGAACTAACCTCGTGCCCCGTAACGGTAGTGCCGCCACGAAGGCGGCAGGGGGCGAGAGGCGGTCCAGCGTTGGCGAGGCGAGAATCCGCGGCTGCGGGACCCGGGAGCCGTGCGCTCATCGTCGACCTCATCCGGTCCTCCGGACCGATCAGCCGGGTCGAGCTCGTCGAGGCGACCGGCCTGACCCAGCCGACGATCTCCAACATCGTCCGCCGCCTGCTCGACGACGGCGTCGTCCGCGAGACCGGCGACACGGTGGCGACCGGTGGCAAGCCGCGCACCATGCTCGTGATCAACTCCCGCTCGGCGTACGGCATCGGCATCCGCGTCGGAGCCGACACGCTGACGTGCGTGGTGACCGACACCCGTGGCGGCACCATCGGCCGCGAACTCGTCGCCGTCTCGCCCACCGAGGATGTGGTGACCCAGCTCAGCGACCTCTACCTGCACGTGACCGGCGGCCTCGGGCTGGCGCCGCAGAGCGTGGCGGGCCTGGCCGTCGTCGCACAGGGGCCGGTCGACGTGGCGCGGGGTCGTTTCCTCGCGCTGCCCGGTTTCGGGCACCTGGACCTGCGGCGGGCGCTGTCCGCGCGGCTCGGGGTGCCGGTGCTCGTCGACGGCGACGCCTCCGCCGCCGCCGTGGGTGAGTTCTGGGGGCGGCAGGTCTCCAGGGACCGTACGTTCGGGTGCCTTTACATGAACTCCGGGATCAGCTCGGGGGTCGTCCTCGACGGAGCGCTCCAGCGGGGGGCCAGCTCGAACGCGGGCGAGATCGGGCACGTGTCCGTGGTGCGCGACGGGGACCCATGCCGGTGCGGGAACCGCGGCTGCCTGGAGCTGTACGCGGCCCCGGCCGCGCTGGTGTCGCGCGCCCGCACGATCGCCGGTCTCGCCGACCGTCTGGGGATCCGCCCCAACGACCCGGTCGCGCGGGCCTTCGACGTGCTCGCCCGCGCGGCGATCTACGGTGACGAGCAGGCGCGGGTCCTTGTGGAGGAGTCGGCGGCGTTGCTGGCCGACGGCGCGCTCACCCTGGCGAACCTGTGGGACCTGGACACGCTGGTACTCGCCGGGCCGGGTTTCGCGGTCGCGGGCTCGTTGTACGTGAGCGAGATCCGGCGCCGGCTCGGAGAGCGTACGTTCTCGCGACGAATCCACGCGGTGCAGGTCGACCTGTCGAGCAACCCCCGGGATTCGGCGGCGATCGGCGGGGCCGCGCTGGTGCTGCAGGGCTCGGTGGCACCGGGACACGGACCACAGGTCGCGGCACCGCAGCCCTGACGACGACGGCTGACGAATGTCGTTCGAGATATTCACGTGCTCCCGGACGAAGGGGGCGGTGTCTCCCTCTCAGCCTGTGTAGTCGACGATCAGCAGGTGCAGCATTCCGCGAGTCCTCGGGAGAGTTCATCACAAGGTGGTGTCATCACGGCATTAAGGCCGCCCACCCGGCGAGACTTGCCAGTACGGGGAAGCCCACGCCGACTTCGAACGGAGGGCGGTTTGACCGGGGAATGGACGAGTGTGACGGGGGATTCGGCGGGCGGGCGCGACGACGGCAAGGGCGGGCGGGACAAGGGGCGGGTCCTCTAGGTGGTGTTCCGGTGGATCCCGGTGGCGATCCTGCTGCAGTACGGTTTCGCCAAGATCTTCGGCGCCCAGTTCACCATCCTGGACTCCGAGCTGGACAAACCCATGGGCACGGTCAGCGGATTCTGGCTGACCTGGTATTACTTCGGGTATTCACCGGTCTTCGGCACCCTGATCGCGTTGGCGCAGATCGGCCTCGGTATAGCGCTGGCCTTCCGCCGTACCGCCTTGCTCGGCGCCGCGGGCACGGTGCGGTTGCTCGGGGGGATCGCCGTGCTCAACCTCTCGTACGGGATCGCCATCGACGCCATGCTGATCGCCCTGATCGGCGCCGGCTGTGCCGCGTACGTGCTGTGGCGGCACCGGAGAGAACTGACCGCGCTTTTCTGGAAGAACGGCCAGGACGGCGCCGCTCCCCCGCCGCCGCGCACGCGGCCCCGATGGGTGCCCGCCGGAGTCCTGGCGCTCCTGCTCGCGCTGGCGGCCTCGTGCTCGTTCTACACCGCCAACTACAACAACCGCGCGCCCACGCCGCTCGACGGGACATGGGACGTGACCGCGGGCAGCTTCCGGCCTCCGGGCCTGCCGGGCCCCGCCGAGCGCGTCTACTTCGAGCACAATCGCGCCTTCCAGGCCGTGTTGCGCAGCGGCCAGACCTGGCAGACGTACCACTTCGAGGTTGATGCCGCCACCACCACGATCAGGCTCTGGCGAACCTGGCTCAGCAAGGGTGAGCAACTGTTGTCCGGGACGTACTCGCTCGGCGCGGGCCGGTTGACGATCGCCGGGACCGACCTCGTGACGGGGCGACCGCTGGTGTTGGAGCTGCGCACCGTTCCCGCACATCAGCTCCGCCCCAGCCCGTGAACACTACCGATGACTTCGATCTTGGTCGAGTGATCGGGCACGTCCAGCGCCGCGGCGCTGCGGGCCGCGCTGGAAGCGCGCCGCCTGGTGGCTGAGACGATTTCCTGCTGGCCCCGGTAACTGGGCGCCTGGCCACGCGAGGACGTCGTCCGGTTCTTCACCACCAGTGCCATCTTGTCCTTGCCGAGATCGCCGGTTCGGTCCTCGCCGACGCGGGGAACTACGCTGGCCCTTCTCCAACTTCAATACGTGCATCGGGATTACCAGGGGGCGGGTTGCCGCACATGTCCGGACAAGCAAATCGACGACGCCTTGGATTCTGAACGATGAACCGGTGGGAGAGGCTGTTACCGGCCATGCCGTACCCTGGGGCGCCGGTCGTGGCCTGGCCCGTAGGGGAGCCCGCGCCGGGACTGCCCATCGGGAAGGCCGGTATCTCGGTCCGGATCCGGACCAGGACGACGGATCCGATCACTTTCGTGGCGCGGAAGGCGGTCGGAGTCGACGACCAGCCGATGTGGCATGGACTCGGCCGGATGGTCGTCGTGACCGAATCCGGCGAGCATCTCGTCGAGGTGCGTGGGCGATCCTCGGCGGAGACGGCACGGCTGGTCCGCGCCCGCGCCGGGGAGATCACGGAACTGGAGTACTGGACGCCGGCGTCGATCGGTGGCGCGGACGGCGTGCTCGTTCGGGCGCCGGCCCGGCGCCGTATGGGCGCGGGCCATTTCGGGATCGCGGTCGCCTATCTGGCCTTGGCCGGTGCAACGCTGCTTGCCAATGCGGCCGGCCTCCAGCCGACGGCGGCCCTCCTCGTCGCCCTGCTGATGATCGTGGTGGTGGCCACCGTGTCGTGGAGTCTTATGAAGCGTCGCATCGACCGTCGGTACCGTGCCGCCGTGTCCTATGAGGCCGACTCGGACGCACGGGCCTCGGACGTCGGGATGTTCCTTGGTGACGGCGTCGCTCCGTCCGGCTCCGCCGACGGAAGCCGTGGGCTTCTCGTCGTCACCGCCACGGCAGCGCGGGATTACACGTGGAACGGGACCCGGATCGCCGCGCAGCCGACGACCGACCCGAACGCGTGGCTGCCGTGGCCGGCACTGTCCATCGACGGTGTGAGGCGTCCGTTCGGCTGGCGCACCTGGTGTTACCGACTTCCCCCCGGCGAGCATGAGGTGACGGTGGTCGTACGGGCACCTGGCCTCGCCACGGGACAGGGCTGCGACGGCGCCGAGCCCACGACGGTGCGGGTACGGATCGCCGCAGGCCAGGTCACCCGGCTTGACCTGCGGGTACGAGCCACCATTGAGGTGCGGGCCACGTTTCCGGACCGGAGCGCCCCGACCGAGGTGACCCGCTTCACGGCGGCCGTCGACGCGAAGGTCTCGACTTGACCGAACGGCCCCAGTTCACCCCGGTAACGTACGACCGCCGCGAGGCACCCTTCACCAGTCCCGGCGCCACGGCCGAGTTCACGGCGGACCATATCAGCCGCGTCGTGGATGGGCCCGACCCAGGGTTGCCGTTGGCCGACGTGTCACACGCCGTCATCGAGCGGAGTCCCCTGGTCACAAGGCTCGCTCCTTTGCGGAGCCTGCTGGAGGCGCTGACGGTGACCGGTGGAAGGACTACGGGAAGAGTCGCGACAGTTGGGTGCGCGAGCTCGCCAGTGTCAGCGGATCGCCGGACGGAATTGCGATCCGCCCGGCGATCGGCTGAATATCACTTATCGAATGGTGACGCGGTCTCCCAGCGGTGCGCTGACCGGTGAGTTATTCATGAGATAGGACGCCAGCGTCGCTCTGTCGTCCAACCCGCCGCGGTAGACGATGGTGGTTCCCTTCCATTGGGGGAATCCGCCATAGCCGCTCATCAAAACACTGTTGGCCGCGATTTTGATGACCTGGTCATCGGCGACCGGAACGCCGTTCAGGGTGAGCTCGGTCACCGCGCCGCCCTCCAAGGTGTAACGGAGGGAGGATGAGGGGGTGAGTATCCAGCCCTGAGGGTTCGAATACGCCAGGATGCTCTTGAGTTGGGCGCCGGTCATCGCGTTCACGTTCACGGCGAGCCCGTACGGCTGGGTGTTCCACAGTTCCCCGAATGTGACCGGGCCGGCGTCGAGGCCGGTGCGGAATCCGTACCGGCTGACGCGAGCGACGTCCGCGCCGGAGGGCTGACGGCGTAGAGGTAGGCGTCGGCGGTCAGTTCGAGCAGGGGGCCGCCGCCCGTGGTCAGGTCGATGTTCTCAGCGGTCTCACCGAACGTCGCGTCCTCGCCCGGCGAATTGCATTCGAAGATGTTGAGGAGGTTGGACATGAGGTCGTCGGCTTGCCTCACCTCGATCTGCACCGAGGTCGTGGCGTTTCGTCGTCCCAGTCGAGCGTCTCCAGCACGGTGGTGTACCGGGGACCGTGGTCGGCCGGCACGAGGAGCTTCCTCCACTTCTCGGCGCCGACGAGGCGGTACTGGATGACCTGCGAGCCGCTGGGGAGCCCCTCGAAAGTACCGTGGACCTGGAAGGTCAACGGTTTCCTTTCAGAATGCTGGTAGGGAAAAGGCGACCGAAGGCTGGCTACCGCCTCCTCTCCTGGCCCAGGCTCTCTGGGAGGGGGGCTCATGACGGGCGCGTCAGGTGAGGCGGCCGGTCCAGTTGGCGGCTGCGGTGCGGTAGATGGTGACCAGCGGACTGTCGAAGTACGGGGAGATCCCCGTGTCGTAGCGGCCGTTGCCGTCGGTGTCGGAGACCCCGGCCGTGATGCCGTTGAGGTAGCCGAGACCGCGTTCGTCCTCATAACCCTGCAGCCAGGGGGACCCGAGCGAGCCCTCACCGGTGAACGGGGACTCGACGCCGACCAGTTGGTCGGCGGACGGGCTGGTCAGGTGCGTCGTGGACACCTGCCCGGTGGAGCGTTCGAGGCTCTGGCCGGTGTAGGGCCGGGTCCCGTCGGGGTGGGGGCCGACGGGGTAGCCGAAGACGTCCACCGGGGTCGTCGTCTCGTCGATCGTCTTGTTGAAGGTCACGCCCTGCCCTCCGACGATGTCCCCCAGCCGACCGTTGGTGGTGAGCGTGCCGTCGGCGGACGGGACGACGCCGCTGAAGACGCTGACGAAGGCGACGTCGCGGTCGGGGTCGCGGTATTGCGTGAAGTCGTAGTGGGTGAACACCTGCTTGCCGGCGTAGATGCCGTACGGGTGCGTGCCGTCGGTGGCGGGGCCGGGGATGAAGACCCAGTGGTAGTTCGTGGCGGGCCCGCTCACCATGTCGTACACGCAGTGCGCGGCCGTGGCGACGAGGTTGCGGTACGCGTTCTGCAGGGCGACGCCCGAGCACCAGTGCGGCTCGTGGTCACCGCCGACGAAGAACACCTTGCCCGTGGTCCGGGGTGGTTCGCCCTCCGCCAGTGGGGCGACCGGGCCGACCTGGAAAGGTTTGCCGGGCGGCACGATGGTGCCGGAGGTGCGTTCCCCCTGGACGTCGTACGGCGGGATGAACGCCGTGGCGTTCTTCAGGTTGGCGCCCCCGTCGGCCAGCCAGTACGCCACGGCCTGCCGGGCCTCCGGCACGCCCCAGACCAGGGGGGCCGACACCACGTCCGCCGCGTGGGCGGGCGCGGTCGGAGCGATGGCGGTCAGCAGGCCTAACGCGAGGCCGCATGCGAGCAGCTTACGTCTCATGACGATCATCCCCGTTCCCTCATGGGGCCGTCTCGGTGACGGCCCGCGCGGAGCAACAGGAAGATCGTAAACGCCGAGGACCCACACAGGGAAGACTGTTTTCGAACTGAATTACGAATATTGTCAGGGGCTCCTTTGCGCAGTCACCGATCTTCGTAGCATGTTGCCTCCAACGCGCTCGGCGGTAACGGCGGGCGCGCGAGGTCCGAAGCGGGGGCGCGGCGGCGACCGGCTGCGCGGCGTGGTGGTCCGCCGCGCAACCACCTCCAACCCCGGTGCCGTTGGCGTTCACAACTCCTTCGGCTATCCCGCAACCTTTTGAGACGATCTTGCATCCCATGAAACGTGAACTTCCGTATTGCTCTCGGAGCACTTCTCCTGACCGCCGTAACTCTCGTCGGACAGCCTGCGGTGGCGGCGACCGCGCCGGTCACCATCGCGTATGCGCAACGAACACAGGGCTGGGAACTGGTGCTGACCAATGGAAAGGTGGTCAAGCTGCCGGGGGCGCTCGCCAAGGCGCCTGCCGATACGGTCAACGCCGGCTCGCGAGCGCCGTTCCTGGTCAGTGGGGATGGGAAGCACTTTCTCTACTTCCGGAAATCGGATGGCCTGTTCGTCGAGCGGACCCTGAGCAGCAAGGAAAGGGTGGTGGCACGGGACCTCACGACGAACACCATCAACGAGGAGTGGCCGTGGGTGTCGAACGACGGCGGTTTCGTGATCACGGGCACTTCGGCGCCGGGATTGGGCGTCTTCGCCGACGTGCGGAAAGGCAAGATATTGAGTCGCGCCGGAGTGACGGACTGGTGGTCCTTCATGGGATTCACTCCGGACAGCAAGGGACTGCTGCTGGAGGACGAAAAGGGGCCGGCGGTGTTCGACCGGGAACTACGTGTCCGGGTGCGCCTGAAAAAGCCGGTGGAAGCGCTGGCGAATGACTACGCCACGGCGGCGGTGGCGATCGGCGCGGAGGACAAGGAGCGCAAGCTGCGCCTGTTCAACGCGAGGACCGGCCGCGTGAGCCGCACGGTGAGCGTGCGGTTGCCGAGCGGGCAATACATCGATGACCTCGACTTCGATCAGGCGGGACGCCTGGTCGTGCGATCGAAGACGAAGACGGGGGTGGCGATCTACCGCGTCTCGAAGACAACAGGCAAGACGACGCTGCTGCGGGCGATGACCAGGCCCGACGTGCCGGTCTGGGTACTCCCGGGGGACACCACGTACGAGCCGTGGACGGAAAAGCGTTCCACTTGAATGGGGACACCTGGGGACGAGATGTCGGAGAGGCCGACCATGCCGCGGGCGGCCTCTTTCGCCGCGACTGCCCTGAGGGCTCCGGACACCGAGATGCCGGGCCGTCAGGCGGAGTCGCGGATCACGACCTCGTCTATCTCGAATACACCCCGACCGACCAGGCGACCTGGCGGTTGGGGTGTCCTCCCCACATCCTCGCATTGCCGCGGATGGTGATCTTCTCCCCCTTGGGGACCCGGATCTCGGTCATCACCATGGGGTCCGATCTGGGGTCCAGGCCCTCCTTCCGGTAACGACAGGGGCTCCCCCCGTAGGGGGCGCGGTCGCCGATCTGGTAGGAGATGTACAGCCGGTCCACCAGATCGCCCGTACAAAGGTGTTCGATGCCAAGGACGCCGCCCGGGCTCCTGACCGTCAGCGTGAACGAGGACTTCCGCGGCCACACCCCCGAGTCCTGTCCGACCACGTTCATGGTGCCCAGCCTGCGGGGAAGGGCCTTGACCGGCTCCGGTTCGACCGGCCGGGCCGGCGGCGTCCACTCATAGACCGCCATGGACCAGTTGGCGGGCCGCAAGTGGGTGATGCTCGGACACGGCTCGCCCTCCTTGTTGCCGCAGCCCCACGCCGTCGTGTCGAACGTGATCGTCACCTTCGAGGCGCCCTTGGGTACGCTCACCGAGGCCAGGCCCATCTCCGCCCCCTCGTAGCACTGCCTGAACCAGCTACCGGAGGGCTTGCCGTTCACGATGATCCTCGGTCGCTCCGCCAGATTCACATTGCTCGGGCATATCGCGGCCACGTCCAGCGGCTTCCCCGAAACCGGGACCGTGATCGACGTCTTGTGCTCACTCTTCGACTTCGCCATGAGCGTGGCCGTGGCCAGGCGGCGGTACTCGGTGCCGTCGTCCGCGGTGAAATGCCGCGGCAGCTCGGGCGCGGGCCGAACGGCCGCCGTCGTCGTCTCACGCGGCTTCATGGCCGGGTCGGGCAGGAGGAAAGCAGGGACGAAGACGCCGACCGCGGTGAGCGCGGTCACCCCGGCCAGGGCAGCGCCGACGGCCCTGCGGCGCGTGTCCCTGCGGATGCGCTGCTCCAGCCGGGTGATGCGCCCGTGGTCGACCGGCGCGTCGGCGCTCATGTCATCGAACAGCTCACGCAGCTGACGAAGGGTGGACGTCATCGCAGCTCTCCTTCCACACGGGATGCCACCGTCGGCGGCATGATCTCGGGGTCGATGCGCAACTTGGCCAGCGCCTTGCTGCTCTGGCTCTTGACGGTGCCGATCGAGCAGTTCAGGATCTCGGCCACGGAGGATTCGGGCAGGTCCTCGAAGAAGCGCAGGACCAGCACCGCCCGCTGGCGTGGCGGCAGGCGCCCCAGCGCGGCCCAGAGCACCGCCCGCTCGTCGGTCATGCCGATCTCGTCATCCGGCGCGACCGTCTCGGGCGGCGCCTCCGTGGGCAACTCGCGCCGCCAGAACCGGCTCCGCCAGGACAGGTGCGTGTTGACCAGGACCCGGGACACGTAGGCGTCCGGGTGCTCCCCCACCCTGCCCCAGGCCCGCCACACCCGCACCAGCGTGGTCTGCAGCAGGTCCTCCGCCTGCGCCCAGTCGCGGCAGAGCAGGTACGCGGTGCGTAACAATCGTGGCGATCGAGCCTCGACGTATGCCACAAAGTCCGCCTTATCTCGCATTAACCGCGCCCTTCCCATCATTCCGGCTCCCCTAATGACCCGCTGGAGCCCGCGAACGGTTGCCGGCCCTCACCGACCGGATCCTTGGCCGAAGTGGAAGCCGCTCACACCTGCGGTGATGCTGCCGGCGAGAGTGCGGCCGTGGTTCGGTGCGAACGCATCGGCCCGGCGCCGGACGCTTGTCGGCTATAATGACCTTGTATCCCGAGCGGGTGACCGCCCGGGATTTTGCTTTTCATGTCCACTCCTCATCGCGCGATCCTGAACGCGGCGGTTCCCCTCTTCCTGTCCATGAGCGCCGGAGTCGTCGCCCAGCTCCTCAGCACCTCCCTGCTGGGACACCAGGCGACCGTTCAACTGGCGGCCTTCGCGCTCGTTAACGCGGTGTTCACCCCGGTCAGCGCAGCCGTGTCCGGCGGGCTGCGCGGCATGTCTCCGTTCATCGCGGCCTGCCGCGACCGACCCGCCGAGGCGCTCGCCATCCTGAAGGACGCGCGCTGGTTGTCCCTCGGGCTCGGGACGGTCGGCGCGAGCGTCATGCTCGGGGTCCCCCTGATCGCCCGGATCGGCGGGGTGCCTGGACAGGTGGCAGCGGAGTTCGGCATGTTGCCCCGGCTCCTCGCGCTCCAAGTACTGCTGGCCGCCGCAGCCGGAGGCGCCAACGGGGCGCTGATCGCGCTGGGACGCACCCGGAGGGTGCTCTGGTCGAGTCTGGCAGGCACGGCAGCGCAGGTGATCCTGCTGATCGTGCTGGTGCCCGGGATGGGCATCCAGGGTGCCGGAATCGCGACCCTGGCATCCACCGTCCTGACGGTCGCCATGTCGAACGTTCTCCTCCTGCGTGTCCCCGAACTGGCCGGGCGGACTCTGTGGCCGGAACGTCCCCGGCCACGGCAGATCTGGCGCATGGCCACCGTCGGCCTCCCGATGTCCGGCACCATCGTCGTCAAGTTCACGGTGATGGGCGGCGTGACCTACGCCGCCGCGCGAACGGGAGTCCAGGGCGCCGCCGCCCACGCCATCCTCGTGGCGCTGGGCGTACTCCTCGGACTGGCCGCCTCCGCCGTCGGACAGGCCGTGCCGCCGGAGATCGCCAGAACGGCCTCCCCGGGCGAGGCCCGCCGGGTGACCCGAGCGGCCCTGGCGGTCACGGCCGCCGGAGGGCTCGCGGGGGCGCTTGTCCTGCTCCTCCTCGGACAGGCCGTGCTCGGGCTGTTCACCTCCGATGCCGGGGTGCTTGCCCTGGCCCTCGGCCTGCTGCCGCTGCTGGTGGCCTACGTCGTGGCCGACAACTGCGGGATTGTCCTGTCCGCCAGTCTGATGGGGCTCAAACGCTCCACCTGGAGCCTGGGATCGGCCGTTGTCGGGCACGGGCTGCTCGCGCTGGCCATGACGCCCGTGACGGCGCTCTGGGGGCTGACCGGTCTGTGGGTGGCGTTGATCGCCAGCCGCGCGCCCATTCTCCTCGTCCAGAGTGTCGGGTTCCTACGACATGGCGCCCGGTGGGTGCCATCCGAATAGGGGCGAGCGAGAAACCTCGATCGGGTCGGCATAGATCGACGCGCTGCCCGCGTCCTTGCCTGTGAACATCGCGAGGAGGATTGGGTGGATCCAGGATTTGAGGCGGCCTTCCGGCACTTCGTCGTCGACCGATCGGGGGCGTTGTTCCGTACCGCGTACCTGCTGACCGGTGACCGGCACGCCGCCGAGGACCTGGTGCAGTCGGCCCTGGTCAAGACGGCCGCGAAGTGGCGCAGTCTGCGCGATCCGGGCGCCATCGAGGGATACGTCCGCCGTGTCATGTACCACGAACAGGTGAGCCGGTGGCGGCGGCGGTCACGCGTCGCGGAGGTGTCCACCGGATGGCTGCCTGACCAGATCGGTGACGGGCACGCCGACGTTGTGGACCTTCGCATGGTGATGCGCGCGGCCCTCGCCCGGCTCACACCCCGGCAGCGGACCATGCTCGTGCTGCGCTACTTCGAGGACCTCTCCGAGACCGAGATCGCGCGACTGCTCGGCGTCAGTGTGGGGTCGGTACGCAGCCAGGTTCACCGCTCGCTGGAACGGCTGAAGAAGGCGGCACCTGAACTGACCGTCGTGAGGGAGTTCGGATGAACATCGAGAACCTGCTGCGTGAGACGCTCTCCGACATGGCCGACGAGGAGCGGCCACCGGCGCCGGAACGCTTCCTCCAATACCGTGAGCACCGCCCCCTTCGCCGGCGGGGCCTGACTCTGGTGGCGGCGGCTTCGGCGGTCGCCGCGATGGCCGTGGGATCCACGGTCGTGGTCCAGGCGGTCTCATCGCAGGCCCCCGGCGATGTCGCCGCGCGGCAGACCCGCGCTTCGAGCCCGACCTCCGAGTCCCGGACCGCCACCGTGACCGTGGCGGCGGGGATGCGGCTCTCACAGGTGTTCAGGACGCTGTCGTCGTTCACCGGCAGGCCGGTGGCGGAGTTCGAGAAGGCCGCCAGGGACGGTACGGCGCTCGGCCTGCCGTCCTACGCCAAGGGAAGGCTCGAAGGATTCCTCTCCCCCGGCACCTATAAGCTCTCCCCCACCATGAGCCCGGGAGAGATCCTCACGGCGATGATGGCCCGGTTCAGCAAGAACGCCGACCTGGTCGGCGGCGCCAGGCGTGCCGGCAGAACGCCGCTGGAGATCCTGACCATCGCCAGCATCGTCCAGGCCGAGGCGGGCCGGCTCGAGGACATGCCCAAGATCGCCCGGGTCATCTACAACCGGCTGGACCGGCGCATGCCGCTGCAGATCGACAGCCCGGTCCTTTACGGCCTGAACAAGTACGGGAAGAAAGCGACGCTCAAGGACGTCAAGAGCTCGTCGCCGTACAACACCTACAGGCGTTCCGGCCTGCCGCCCACTCCCATCGGCAATCCGGGGGACGACGCCATCAGGGCCGCGCTGAAGCCGGCCTCCGGCCCTTGGCTCTTCTACGTGGCGACAGATCCGAGGAAGGGCATCCTGAAGTTCGCCGCCTCCCACGCGGACTACACCAAACTGGTCGACGAAGCGCGACAAGAGGCACGGAAGCTGGTGGAATAGCCGACGAACGACACTCCCGCTACCACAGCGACCCGGCCCGCACGCCCGGGCCGGTAAGGCCGCCGAACGCCATCGCGCCCCCAAGGGTGCACGCCTACGTGAACCGGAGCTCGGCTGCCACGGCCCGTTCCCGCAGCTGAGCCGCCTCGGCGCGGGCCGCCTCCAGCTCAGCCCGTGAATCCTCCAGCCGCGCCCGCTCCAACCTCAGCTCAGCCCGCAACAGGTCGTTTTCCGACCTCGATTCCTCCCGCGCCCGGTCCCGCTCCTCCCGGGACCGCGCAAGACTCTCTTCCGCCTGTACGACAAGCGCCCGCGCCTCGGCAGCGCTCTTCTCGACCAGCTCCCGCGCCTCAGCGGTGTTCCTTTCGACCATGGCCCGCGCCTCGTCGGCGGCCTGCTCAGCCCGGCCCTCAGCCTCCCGGGCGCGCCTGTCCGCCATCTCCACCCGCTCGGCCATCTCCCGAACGGCCTGGTCCCGCGCCTGCTCCGCCGCCGCGACCCGGTGCTCCGCCTCCCGCGCCCGTTTGTCGGCCAGCTCCGCCTGCCGCCGCGCCTTGTCGGCCTTCTGCAGCGCCTGCCGCTCGGTGCTCGCGGCCTCCCGCAGGGCGGCCAGCGCCTGTTCGCGGGCTCGCTCGGCGTCGCCCAACGCGGTCTCCCGCTCGTTCTCGGCCTCTTCGAGCCGTTCCCGCATCTCGGCCGTCTGCCTGCGGGCGTGCTCCGCGGCCTCGCGCGCCAGCCGTACCTGCTCGAAGGCCTGCTCCCGCTCGGTGCGGGCGATGGCGACCCGCGTGTGCGCCTCGGCCTGCACCGCGCTCAGCTTCGCCTCCACCCCAGCGGGGCTCAGCTCGTCGGCCAACGCCCGCGCCAGCGGCTCGATGGCCGCCGCCAGCCCGCTCTCCATCCGGTCGTACAGCTGCTCGGCCCTGGCCAGCGCCCCTTCCAGGCCGGGGGTCGCACGCCGCAGCTCACGCTCGCGCTTGGCGGCGGCCTGACAGTCCTTCTCAGGACAGTACGCCTTGGGCCGCCCTCGTCCCCGCCGCTGCTCGATCGGCGATCCACAGTGCTTACAGGGCGTCACGGCACCGCTCTCAGCAGCCACGCCGGCAGCCTAGCATTATCTATTTTCCAGAAAATCAAATTCAGAAAATCAGATCTGTTGCGTCACGACGCGGAATCGAAGTCAACGTAGCGGGAGCGGGTACGGAAGCCGAAGGCCGAGGCGGACTCGGCCCCGCGGCTGTCGTACGGCTGTCAGAGGCGCAGCCCGAGGGGCGCCGCTCCCACGAGGCCGCCGTCGATGACGAGGTCCTGACCGGTGATGTACGACGCGTCGTCCGAGGCCAGGAAGGCGACGGCGGCGGCGACATCGTCCGGGTGGCCGAGCGAGCCGAGCGGCACCTCCGCCAGGATGCGGGTCTCCGCGTCGGGGTCGATGGCGGACCGGTACATCTCGGTCTCGATGTAGCCGGGGCTGACGGAGTTGACGCGGATGCCACGCGGCGCGAGGTCGGTGCCGAGCGTGCGGGCGAGATTGTGCACGGCCGCCTTGCTGGCGGCGTAGATCGAGGCCACCGGGAGTCCGCGGTGCAGGGTCCAGGAGGCGTTGATGACGACGGCGCCTCCGTCGCCCATCAGCGGCAGCGCCTTCTGGATCGTGAAGAACACTCCCTTGAAGTTGATTCCGACGGTGTGGTCGAAGTCCTTCGGGGTGAATTCTGGCCTGAAGTCCGCGATTCCGGCATTGGCGAAGACCGCGTCGAGAGCGCCGCGCCAGGTCTCGATGCGTCGTACGAGGAGATCGAGGTCGGCGTCGACGCTGACGTCCGCGCGGACGGGCAGGACCCGCTCGGAGTCCAGGCGTTCTGTCGCGACGTCGAGGCGGGCCTTGTCGCGGCCGGTGATGACGACGTACGCGCCCTCGTCGAGGAGTCTGCGCGCGGTCGCGAAGCCGATGCCGCTGGTCCCGCCGGTGATCAGAACCGTTCTGTTCGTGAATCGCTTCATGACGACGATCCTCGAGCGGCGCGGGCCTACGCGGCAGTGTCGGCCGAACCTGGGTCTGACACCACCACCAAGCGCTCCAGCAGGGCGTCCGTTCCCGTCCCTGGTGCGGGGGTGTGCAGCGACAGGCGGTGGCCGGGCAGTTCGGGCAGCGGCAGGGTGGTGGCCTCGAAGGTCAGCGTCCCCAGGCCGGGAATCTCCAGGGCCTTGGTGCCGTGGGTGGGACCGCCGACCGGGAGTTCCGCCCAGATCTCGGCGAAGGCGGGGCTCGCGGCGCACAGGTCCGCGGCCAGGCGGCCGAACTCGGGATCGTCCGGGTAGCGGGCGGCGTCCGCCCGGAACAGGCCGACCATCGCTCGCGCCGTGTCGTGCCAGTCCACGACCGCCGCACGGTAGCGGGCGTTGGTGAAGAAGCTGACCAGGCAGTTGTGGTCGTACTCGTTGCACTGGAACACGATCTCCGCCGCGCGGTTGATCGCGAGGACGTTCCAGTGCCGGTCGATGACGTACGCGGGTCGCGGCAGCCAGCCCTCCAGCAGCCGCCGTACGGCCTCGGGGACCCGGCCTTCGGACGGCGCCGCCTGCGGCGGATTGAGGCCGGCGAGGAGGTACAGGTGCTCGCGCTCGGCGGGCTCCAGGCGCAGCACCCTGGCGATGGCGTCCAGGACGTCGGCGGAGACGTTGATGTCGCGTCCCTGCTCAAGCCAGGTGTACCAGGACACTCCCAGGCCGGCGAGCACCGCCACCTCCTCCCGCCGCAGCCCTGGCGTACGGCGGCCCTCCCCTGCCGGCATGCCCACGTCAGCGGGCGTCACCCGCGCTCGCCGCGACCGGAGGAACGCGCGCATCTCGGAACTGCGCCGCTGCCGCGCATCCGCGGGGAGCCGGGAAATGCCCATCAGCTCATGCTATGTCGCGATTAACAGACCTCGTCTGTACGGCGCATCCACGCGTTGGGCGTTCCCCGGTCATGGACACGATCACACCGCACCCCATTCTTGGCGCTCCGCTGCCCGCAGGCGTGGAGCCGGCGGCAGCGGTCCCGTCTCTGGTACGGCGCGGAACGCCTCGATCACGTAGGCGGCGAAGCGGCGGGAAGCCGGGAGCCGGGCGGCACGCGGCGCGTCCTGGACGCCCCGGTGGGCCATGAGCATCAGCATCAGGTCGTCGATGACGAAGCCGGGGCGCAACTGGCCGGTCTCCTTGGCGCGGCGGGCCAGTTCGGCGACCGCGCGCAAGGTCCGCTCCCGGTCGGCTGTGAAATCCATGGCCTCGGGGAAGGCCGTCATGAAGGCATCGGCGAAGCCCCGGCTGTGGGCGTGGAGTTCGAAGATCCCCTCGACCAGGCTCCCGAACCCGTGCCACGGGTCGGAGTCCGCGAGGGCGTCGCGGACGACGGCGTGGCAGGCTCGCCGTTGCTCGGCGAAGGTTTCCACGATCAGGTCACGCTTGGTCGGGAAGTGCCGGTAGAGCGTGGCGGGGCCGACACCCGCGTGCCGGGCGACCGTACGCATGGGGGCGCTCAGGCCCTCCTCGCCGAACACGGCGCGGGCGGCGTCCAGGATGCGGGCTCGGTTGTCGCGGGCGTCGGAGCGCACGGTGTGAGGCAAACGGGCGGTCATCGCTTCTCACTTTAGCCAAACGGACGGGTGCGTCCGTTACGGTCCGATGGCAGTGGCGCCGCCCCCGTCCCTCGGCTGTGCGGCCGGCTCGCCGCCCACGGCCGTCGCAGCCGTGACCTGTCCATCCACCGACCCGAGGAGCCCAGATGAAAGCCGTCGTGATCAGTACGTTCGGAACCCCCGACGGCCTGGAGGTGGTCGACCTGCCCGTGCCCGTCCCTGCCGCCGGGCAGGTGCGGATCGCCACGGAGGCGATCGGGGTGGGCGGCGTGGACGCCGTGATCCGCCGGGGAACGCTCGCCGCCTACGGCTTCCGGGAAGGCCATCTCCTCGGCAGCGAGGTCGCGGGAAGCGTCACCGCCGTGGGAGAGGGCGTGGACCCCTCGTGGACGGGTCGGCGGGTGTGGGCGTTCACCGGCCTGTCCGGTGGGTACGCCGAGCAGGCCGTCGCCGCGGTTCAGGACGTTCTTCCGCTGCCCGACGGCCTGACCGGCGCCGACGCGGTGGCCCTCGGCGGCTCGGGCGTGGTCGCCCACTTCGCCCTCGACCGCGCCCGTTTCGCGCCCGGCGAGGCGGTTCTCGTGCGCGGTGCGGCGGGCAGCATCGGGATCACGGCGGTCCAGCTCGCGGCCAGGGGCGGCGCTGGCGCGGTGGTGGTCACCACCTCATCGGCGGAGCGCGGCGCCCGCCTGAGGGACCTGGGTGCGACCCATGTTCTCGACCGTTCCGGCGAGGGCGGCGGCTCGGACGCGCCGTCGGGCTTCGACGTGGTGATCGATGTGGTGGGAGGTCCCCAGCTTCCCCTCTGGCTGGACAGGTTGAACCCCAACGGGCGGTTCATGGCCGTCGGCGTGGTCGGCGGGCAGCCGCCGGCGGACTTCGGCATGCGGCTGATGGACGCCTTCCGCAAGTCGCTGTCGTTCGCCACCTTCAGCGCCGACACCGTGCCCGCCCCCGACAGGCAGGCCGTACGGTCGTCCCAGTTCGCGGAGGCCGTACGCGGGGACCTGCGCACGGTCGTGCACGAAGTGCTGCCGCTGGACCAGGCGGTGCCGGCCCACCGGAAGATGGATGCGGGCGAGGTGTTCGGCAGGATCGTGCTGACCCCCTGAACAGGCACGGCTCATCCGTGGCCTCGGATATCGGCCGCGGGTAGCCGATGAGGTCGTCCCGGTCAGCCCAGCGATGCGCTCGCCGCACGCAGCTCGTCCAGGGCCGCCAGGACGTACGCGGCGAGCTCGTCCTTGCCGTCACGCTCGCCCTCGGACCATTCGGCGTACCCCCGCTTGAAGGCGAGGACGCCCAGCTCGCCCGCGAGCGCCGCGGTCGTGTCGGGTACGCCGCGGGCGATCAGAGCGGTTGTCATCGCGGCCGCGAGGCTGACGCTTTTGAGGGCGTCACGCTCTTGAAGCTCGGCGCTGGCGGCGACGGCCGCCTTCAGGCGAGGGGCGAGATCGCGATTCATGGAGCCCATCGCGCTCGACGCGCGCTCGAGACCGGCGGCGACCGCCTCGAGCGGGCTGGCGTCATCGGGCGCCTCGACGATCCCCTCGGCCAGCAGCCGGCTCAACGTCTCCTGTCCGGCCACCAGCAGCTCGCGCTTATCCGGAAAGTGCCGGAAGAACGTGCTTTTGGTGACGCCGGCGCGCTCGGCGATCTGCGCGACCGTCGTGGCGTCGTAACCCTGCTCGGTGAACAGGTCGACCGCAGCCACGACGAGGCGTTCGCGTGCGCCTGGTTCCCACCGACCCATAGATCCATCGTACCGCGATGGGACTCTTGTCCCATCACCCTGCTAAAGTGACGGGACAAGAGTCCCATCACTTACGGGAGAGTTCCATGCATGTTTTTGTCACGGGTGGCACCGGTCTGATCGGTTCCGCCGTCGTCGCCGAACTGCTCGGCAACGGCCATACCGTCCTCGCGCTCGCCCGCTCCGACGCGTCCGCGCTGGTCGCCGAGGCGGCCGGTGCCGAGCCGCTCCGGGGAGGTCTCGCCGATCTGGACGTCCTTCGCGCCGGCGTCGCTCAGGCCGACGGGGTGATCCACCTGGCATTCGCCAACGACTTCAGCAGCCCCGAGGCCGTCGCAAAGGCGGTCGCCGAGGAAAGCGCCGCCATCGCGACCCTCGGCGAGGAGCTCGTCGGCAGCGACCGCCCCTTCGTCACCGTCTCGGGTACGCCCTATGTGCCGGGCCGCGTCTCCACCGAGGCCGACCCGCTGCCGACCGACGGTCCGGTCGGTGGTCGTGGTCGGGCGGTCATGGCCGTCCTGGAGCTGGCCTCGCGCGGAGTCCGGACCACGGCCGTACGCCTGCCGCGTACGGTTCACAACCAGGGCACGGGCGGGTTCGCCGGTTTGCTGACCGACATCGCACGCCGGACCGGATTGTCCGGCTACCCGGGCGACGGCGCACAGCGTTGGCCGGCTGTGCACGCGCTCGACGCGGCCGTCCTCTTCCGGCTGGCCCTGGAGCAGGCACCGGCCGGCACCGCCTGGCACGCCGTGGCCGACGAGGGCGACAAGGTGCGTGACATCGCCGCGGTCATCGGCCGACGACTGAGCCTTCCGGTCGAGTCGGTGCCATCGGAGACGTACGGCCCTCTCGGCCCGATCTTCGCAATGGACCAGCCCTCCTCCAGCACCCACACCCGGCAGGCACTCGGCTGGGAGCCGAAGCACCCGCCCCTCCTGGAGGACCTGGAGAACATCCAGCCCTGACCCGGCACGCTCAGGCAGACCCTCCCCACGTCACTCGCGATCGACCGTCTTGATCCTCACCGGATCGCCACCCGCCCTGGCGTGATGTGTGAAGCGATCATGTCTGCTGTTCTTGAAGGG
This sequence comes from Nonomuraea jiangxiensis, assembly GCF_900099965.1. Lineage (GTDB taxonomy): Bacteria > Actinomycetota > Actinomycetes > Streptosporangiales > Streptosporangiaceae > Nonomuraea > Nonomuraea jiangxiensis. The sequence continues at coordinate 140,310 of NZ_FNDJ01000008.1, forward strand.
GTGGGAGGTTTACCACATCGAGCAGGCTGTTGAGGAGCCGGACTCGGCGTTCGGTGTGGTCGTTGATCGCGATAAGGGCCACGCTTAGGTCCAGGTCGGGTACTCGGGCGTGTAGGGCACGCAGGCCTATCCAGCCTCCTCCGTGCCGATAGACGCGGTGCCCGGCGTGTGATCGGACGCCGATACCCCAGGCGTAGTCGATCGGCGTTCCGTCATCGAGGCGTCCAGGGGTCTGTAGGAGCCCCGAGATGCCGAGTTCGTCGGCGTTGAGCGCCTGGCCCCAGCGCAGCAGATCGCCGAGGGTCGTCCATATTCCTCCGTCGCCCAGGGACAGCGGGGCGGGATGAAGCCGGGCGAGCGGCGCGGCACCCGGAGGCGTGGGGCCGGGCCCGGGCCAGAAGCGAGTGTCTGCCATCGCCAGCGGAACGAACAGGTGGCGCCGGGCGAAGTCGGGCAGCGGCAGGTCCGCTGCTCGTTCCACCACCGCGGCCAGGCAGACGTATCCGGCGTTGGAATAGACGTGTTCGGTGCCCGGCCGGCGGTCCAGGGCCAGGAACTGGGTCAGGGCTTGAATGATGCCTGGCGTGGTCCTATCGGCGTTGCCGGTGATGGCATCGACCTTGGAATCGGCGGGGAGGGCCGCGGTGTGATGGACGAGGTGCCGCAGGCGGACGGTGCCGGCCCACGCCGGTAGCTCGGGCAGCCAGCGTGACAGGGGCGCTTCCATGTCCAGCACGCCCTTCTGGGCGAGCAGCGCCGCGCAGGCCGCGGTCATCTGCTTCGACAGTGACGCCGCGTAGGCGAGCGTGGTGGCGGTAACTGGCTCACCGGTGGATGTCAGCCCTTGGGCGAGGAGGACGGGCGGCGCGGCGCGTTGCTGCACCCCGACCACGATCGGTTCGTCATCGCGGTAACCGGCTTCGGAGATCAGGGCTGCTATTCGTTGGTGTAGCTGGGACACGGCATGATCCTGCCAGCGCCTGGATCGTTGCCGATCCGTTGATACAGCACAGCGTGGAAAGCCTCGCTCCGAGTGGAAGCCGTCCTGCGGAATCTGACGGACTCCATTCCAGGAACCTGTCCCACCCGCGACTGACATGATCGCGTCTTTCCCCCGGTCGGCCGGCCCGCCTGCCAACTCCAACTGCGCCTCTGGCTAACGCCCTGCAACGATCAGCGGCACAAGATAACGCTCATCCATATAGAGCACAGCTCTGGCGGCGGCTGGAACCTTTTGACCCGTTGATCGCCCTGAACGATTCGATGAATCCTCGAAGTGTTTGTGACTCGGGTGGCCGCGTACCTATCGTCGCCGCCATGGAAATTTCGGCTCTCGATCCCGCGACGCTCCCGGATGCGACGGGCAACTACACGCATGGCACCTTGGTGGCCGGTGCCCGCCGCACTGTGTTCGTCAGCGGCCAGGTCCCCTGGGTCCGACAGGGTACGGTTCCCGCAGACTTCGACTCCCAGTGCCGTTTGACGTGGCACAACCTGCTCACCGTTCTGGCCGAGGCCGACATGGGAGTACGAAACCTGGCCAAAGTCACGACGTACCTGTCCGACCGCGTGTACCGGGAAGCCAACGGCCGCATCCGCAACGAGATCCTCGGCGACCACCGTCCGGCTCTCACCATCATCATCACCGACATCTATTCCGAAGAATGGCTACTGGAAATCGAGGCGATCGCCATGGAGTGAGCGATCAGCCGATGTGCGCGTCCAGCAGGTGCAGGCCCAGCGGAGTCAGATCGTGCCGAGCCGTTCGTGCCACCCGGGTGGTCGCGACCAGCCCGGCACGTCGCAGATTCGCCACATGTGTCGAGGCGGTGGCCGGCGTGACTCCCAACGCCGTGGCGAGGTCCGTGGTGCCGCACCCGGGGCGATCGGCAAGTGCCCGCAGTACCGACGCCTTACGCTCACCGATCGCCCCGGCCAAACGCCCATCCGGCCAGCCGCGTCCACCGCCGTCACGCCAGTACGCCCCGGCCGTGCGCGCCGGGTAGAAGAGCATCGGCTGCTGCCGGTCGTTGAGCTGCCGGTGCACCCCATCCGTCAGGAACATGCTCGGCACCAGAACCAGCCCGCGGCCGCCGAGGGCGAAATCGGGCGCGCCCGGCCCGGTTACGGTCAGATGCGGATACTCCCAACGCACATGTGGGGGGCACAAAGTGGCGAGCATGGCGTCCAGGCCATGCTGTGCCATGAGCCGTGCACGATAGGCCACATCCGCCGCCAACTGGGCGTGCAACCGTGGCCAGTCGGGGGCCAGCACCGCTTGGTGGAACGCCGTGAAAGCCTGCCTCAACGTTCGCCGACCGCGGTCGGGGTGATGCAGCAGCGTGTCCACGACCACCGGAACGGTCTTCAGCACGCCGGTGAAGGCGGCGGTGTCCCGCTGTACCGGCGCTGAAGGGTCGTCCAGCGCCGCGTGGAGTTCGTCCTCGAACGACATCAGGTCAGCAGAGGGCTGCGGCGTCAGAAAGTCCGGCAGGTGCCAGGTGTGCGCCGAGCACAGTGTCACCACCGGCCGAGCCACCGCAGGCAGGGCTGCACGACTGACGTGACGCCACGAGGCCAGGCCGGGCGGCGGTTTCGGCAGTCCGAGGCCACGCGCCGCTTTCAGCGTTTCCTGGAAGGGCAGGATGGCGAATCGGACACGGCCGAGGTCCGAGTGGGAGAACATCAAGCGCGGCATACGCCGGAGGTTAGCGGCACGCTCCCCATGGCGATGAAGTGATGCTGGATCGCCCGGTGGTCACTCCGGCCTCGACCGGGTCGTTGATCCGCTGGGCGGTTTCTTCAAGAAGCCGGGGCTCGTCTCCGGGTCAAGGCAGCCGCCGCGGCGAAGGCCAGGGCCGCGCACCCCAGTTGGGCGAGGGCCGTGGAGGTGGGCACCGACGGCAGGTCCCCGAGGTCGCCCAAGGCCGCCGCGGGCAGGAACAGCAGCAGCGCCGCCCTCCGCCCCACCGCCGACCGGCACGCGTACCCGGCCGCCAGCCCGACCACGACGAGCCAGGGCACGGGTTTCCAGGTCACGATGTCGTGGTGGGTGGTCACGTCCACCCAGCGCACGATGGCCTTGCTGGCGGTCAGTCCCGCCACGGCGAGCGGCCCCCACAGCAGGAAGGCCCGCCGGGGAATGACCGTGATCGCACGATACGCCGCGGGCGCGAAGGCGATGACGACGGTCGCGAGATGGGCCAGCAGGACCGGGCCGTGGTTGGGGAACAACAGCGTGTCCAGCTCCAGGAGACGGGGGTGGCCGGCCTGATACAGCACGAACGCGACCACGCCCAGCACGGCGATCCACCGTCGGCCGAGCAGTACGGCCAGCACCGGCAAGGCCGCGACGACGATCGGCTCGGCCAGGTGCAGAATCCAGCTCGGGCGCTCCACAGCGGCGACCCCCACGTACCGCATGGTTTCGGCACCATGGAGCAGCCCGGTCGCCAGCGCGCCCGCCAGCATCAGGAACGGCCACAGCGCCATGGCGAGCGACAGCCCGTCGCGCCAGGCCGGCGCGGAGGCGGGGCCGAAGGCTCGCCGCCCATGGACGCGCAGCGCGCCCCACAGTAAGTCGGCCGCGTCGGCCGGATGGGGACGGGTCTGGCCGGACCGCGCCCCGGCGAGGAGCACGCCGATCATCTCTTCCTCGTGCCGCGCCCGGTGCTCGCGCGGGTAGGCGGCCAGGAGACGGCGGTAGCGGGCTTCGAGCGGGCTCATGCCGTTCCTCCCGAACCGATTGCGCGCAGGCGTGCGGTGGCCGCCTTGGCGTGCCTGCGCATCCGCTCGGCCTCCGCCGCCAGTCTCGCCGCACCGTCGCCGGTCAGCCGGTAGTAGCGGCGCACCCGGCCGTCGACGATCTCCTCTCGGTCCTCGGCGATGAGACCCTCGTCCTGGAGGCGGTCGAAGGCGGCGTACAAGGTGCCGGCGCGTAGGCGGACCTGCCCGTCGGAGATGCGCTCCACATCCGTGATCACTCCGTAGCCGTGTTGTGGGCCTTTGGCCAGCGCGGTCAGGATCAGGAAGGTCGGCTCCTGCATTTGCCTCATTTGATCAATATATACCGATCATCTGCCTATGAGACGAGAGACCGTCACGATCGTTCACGGGGTGCCGCCCTGCCCCAGGTTGCCGTTACGTCAGCGGGGCTGCGAAGAGGCGCGCCGGGCGTAGGCGCGGGCGGCGCGGGCGCGGTCGCCGCAACGGGTGGAGCACCAGTGGCGGCGGCCGTGGCGCAGCAGGTAGCGGTTGCAGGGGGTGGATCCGCAGGCGGTGAGGCGTTCGGCGTCGGGGCAGGTGAGCAGGTCCGCCGCGTTGGCCGCAAGCGTGGCGAGAGCGTGGTCGAGGATCTCGTTGGCGGGGCACGGCGCCGCGCGATAGGGGCCGCCCTTCTCGTCCCACTGCAACAGGGCAGCCGTCGGGACCCTGCTCAGCGCGACATTGACGGCGGACAGAGCCGAAGGCAGGGCGGGCAGCCCGCCAACGCGGGCGGCGAACAGTGCCCGGACGTGTTCGCGCAGCGAGCGCAGTTGCGTGGCGCACATCTCCTGCACCCCGGCGTCGGCCGGAGCGAGGCCGCGTTCGGCGAGCCAGCGATTAGTCGCCTCGGGGGTGCCGAGCAGATCGATGAACTGCCCTCCCGGCAACGCGATGGCGCTGTTGACGAAGTCGAGGGCGAGGTAGTCCTCCGCCCCTGGCGCGGGCGGCAGCACAGACTCGGCGGTGGGGGTCTCGCTCATGGCTCTCATGGTACGGCTTGCATTAGTCCGTGAGACACCACTACCTTCGTCACGGATAAACCTTCTCGCATCCGTGAGGTGTCTGCATGTCCAGTTTCAGTACGACCACCGAGCAGAACCCCGTTCGCGTCTTCGGCGGCCCAACCGCCCTTTTCGAATACGGTGGCCTGCGCTTCCTGACCGACCCGACCTTCGACGCTCCCGGCGACTACCAGGTACCGGGCGGCCGGCTGACCAAGACGGCTCCCTCCTCCGCCGTACCGGCCGACCTCGGCCGTATCGACGTGGTCCTGCTCTCCCATGACGAGCACCCCGACAACCTGGACAACTCCGGCCGGGCGTTGCTTGCCGACGTTTCGCTCACGCTCACCACGCCTGGGGGCGCGCAGCGCCTGGGGAATGGGGTCAAGGGGCTGGCCGACTGGGAGTCGATCGAGCTGGACCGCTCCGGCGGCGGCACGATCACCGTCACAGGCGTGCCCGCCATTCACGGACCCGGCCCACGCGAGGAGGTCGAACCCATCACCGGCCAAGTCGTCGGATTCGTCCTGACCGGGGAGGGCCTGCCCACGGTCTACGTCAGCGGCGACAACGCCTCGCTCGACCTGGTCAGGCAGATCGCCGACCGATTCGGCCCGGTGGACACCGCCATCCTGTTCGCCGGAGGCCCCCGCTTCCCCCACCTCTTCGACGGCAAGCTGATCGTCATCGACAGCGCGCAGGCCGCCGAGGCCGCCAAGATCCTCGGCGCCCGCCGGGTGGTTCCGGTCCACTACGACAGCTGGGCCCACTTCACCGAGGGCCGTGACGAACTGGTGGCCGCCTTCACCGACGCCGGGTTGGCCGACCGCCTGGACCTGGGCGACCGGGGCTGAGCGCGCGCCGAGGACGATGCGCTGCTCCACCGGGCCCCGCCGTGTCGGATCCCGCCGACCTGACCTGTCGGAACCGCGCTGCCGGCGGCGGCTGGTCCGGTCACCCCGATCGAAAGAACTCTCGTGACGACTAACGTTCCTGCCCGGATCGGGGACGTCCCGCGCCTTCAGGCGCAGCGCCGCTCCCTGATCGTCCTGGTCGCCGCCCAAGTCCTCAGCGGCGTTGGACTGGCGGCCGGCGTGACCGTCGGCGCCCTGCTCGCGCAGGACATGCTCGGCTCCACCGGCCTCGCCGGCCTGCCCAGTGCCGTGGGCACCGCCGGTTCCGCGCTGGCGGCCGTCGCCGTCGGGCGCATTTCCCAAGCGTCCGGCCGCCGCCCCGGCCTTGCCGCCGGGTATCTGGCCGGTGCCGTCGGCAGCGCCGGCGTCATCGCCGCCGCCGTCGCCGGCAACGCGGTCCTGCTGTTCCTCGCGCTGTTCGTGTACGGCGCCGGCTCCGCCACCACCCTGCTGGCCCGCTACGCCGGAGCCGATCTGGCCGCCCCCGCGCACCGAGCCCGTGCCGTGTCCACCGTACTGGTCGCCACCACCCTGGGCGGCGTGGTCGGACCCAACCTCGCCGCACCCACCGGCGACCTCGCTCACGCCCTGGGCATCCCCTACCTGGCCGGGCCGTTCCTCCTCGCCGGCGCCGCCTACGCGATGGCCGCTTCGGTCCTGGCCATCTGGCTGCGCCCCGACCCGCTGCTCCTGGCCCGCGCCCTGGAGTCCGAACGCACCGTCGCGCCGTACGCGCAGCCGGGCGATGCCGATGGCCGGCCGCGTCCGGCGGCCGAAAGGCGTCGCCCCGGCGTGCCGGCCGGTGCGCTGGTCATGGTGCTCACCCAGCTCGTCATGGTCGCGATCATGACGATGACGCCCGTCCACATGCACGACCACGGCCACGGCACGGCCGCATCCGGGCTCGTCATCGCCATCCACATCGGCGCGATGTACCTGCCCTCGCCCTTGACCGGCTGGCTCGTCGACCGCTACGGCCGCCTGACGGTAGCCGCCGCCTCCGGGCTGGTCCTTCTGGCCGCCGGAATCGTGGCCGCCGGCGCACCCGATGACTCCGTCGCCGCGTTCGCGGTGGCCCTGGCGCTGCTGGGGCTGGGCTGGAACTTCGGCCTCGTAGCCGGCACCGCGATCATCACCGACGCCGTCCCGCCGGCCACCCGCGCCACAACCCAGGGCCTGGTCGACGTCTCCATCTCCATCGCCGGCGCCACTGGCGGTATGGCCTCGGGCCTCGTCGTCGCCGTTGCGGGCTACCCTCTGCTTGCCCTCGGCGGCGGCATCCTGGCGCTGCTCATCGTGCCGGCGGTCGTCGCCGCAGCGCGCAGCCGGTGAGCGCTGGCCCCGCTTCCTGTGTCTTGTCGTGTTCTGCGAGGGCGCGGTAGACGCCGGCAAGGGAAGGGCGTTGTGACCCTTGTGCTTGCCGGTGCGCTGCGCGGGCTCGCCTTCCGTCCGCGGCCCTCAGGAGTCGAAGCGGTCGCGGGCGGCCTCGATGGGCCGATGGTGGGGGGTATGCCATAGGGACCTGCGGCGCCCTGTTCAGGCGGAGTACGGATCCGCGCTGAACAGGGCCGCCATCATGCTCAGGGACAGGTCGGCTCGCCGCTCTGCGCAGGCACGTTCACCCCGCTCCAGGCCGCCTTGATGACGTTGAACTCGACGCAGCCGGTGTACAGCGTCCTGGCCGCCCGCAGCGTGGCCACGCGTGCCTTGGCGTGCGTCCACGGCGCCGTCTTCATGTTCAGGCCGGTCATGAAGATCTGGCCCGCCTTACGGATGCCGACGCCGGTGATGGCGGGGCCACCATCGCACCGGCTGCTGGCCGGCTTGCCGCTCGGGTTCGTGCCCTCGGCCAGCAGGTAGAACCAGTGGTTCTGCGGTCCGGCCGCCGCGTGCACCTCGGTGCCCGGGATGGAGGAGCTGTAGCAGTTCGGGTGCCCCAGCGCCGACGGGTTGTACATGTTCCTGATCGCGCCGCGGCCCGACAGGTTGACCTCCTCACCGACCAGGTAGTCGGGCGGGTCGAGGCTGGCCGGCTCGTTGACGTACGCCTCGGTCAGCGCGCCGAAGATGTCACCCGTCGACTCGTTCAGGCCGCCGGACTCGTTGCCGCTGCCACCGCTGCCGCCGGAGAACTGGAAGATACCGTGGCCGAACTCGTGCCCGACGACGTCCATCGAAGTGGCCTGCTGGGTGCCGGCCGAGTTACGGCCGAAGGAGGCGTACGACCCGTTCCAGAAGGCGTTGGCCTGGTTCAGCCCGACCCTCGCGGGGTAGCCGCGGCCCGAGCCGTTGATGCCGTTGCGACCGAGCCAGTCGCGGAGCATGTCCCACTCGCGCTGGGCCGCGAAGAGCGCGTCGACGCAGGCCGTCTCCAGGTTCGTGCCGCTGCCGTTGCCCCAGCTGTCGGTCGACTTGGTGTACGCCGTGCCGTTCTGGCCGCCGCACTGGATGCCGGTGCGCGTGGGGTCGCGCATCACGTAGGACGGGGACGTGTCGATGGTGACCGGGTTGCCGTTGTAATAGCTGTTGCCGGTGCCGTCGACCACCTGGTCCCACTGGTCGATGACCTGGCCGTCACGCGCGTCCACGTACACGTGCACGATGCTGGACTCGTCCTCGGTGGCGGCCACGACCTCCCACGCCAGGCGCGGCGTGGGCGTGGCGGCGTGCACCACGAGAGCCGGCGTGCTGATCGAGGCGGCCTTGGGCGCCACGTTGCGGGCGGTGTCCGCCGCCGCCTGCGCGGCGATCCGCGGCTTGGTGTCCAGGGCGATCTTCGCCTGCTGACCGGTGTCGATCGTGCTGACGGCCTGGCCTGCCTTGTCGGTCGTGACGACCACCTCGCCGCCGAAGACGGGCAGGCCGGCGTACGTACGGGCGTACGTGAGGTGCTGTATGCCGTTGACGCCGGCGATGGCCGACGACAGGGAGAAGGCGTCCTGGTCGGCGGCCAGGAGCTGCGTCCTGCTGGACGCGATGACGTTCTGCGCGGTCGCCACCGCGGTGCGGCGCTCCGACGGTGAGGGCGGGTCGGCCACCTGGGCGTTCGCGCTTGTGAGGCCCACCGGTGCGGTGACGGTCAGGGCTAACGCGAGGGTGGCGGCAGCGCCCAACCTGAGCTTGGAGTTCACGGCTCGTTGCTCCTCAGGGGGGTGGAGTGGACGAGCCCCGGCCGGCTGGGGATGAACTCAGAGTGCATCGCGCGTGACCTACGCGATACCTCTCAGTTTGCCCATAACGCGGTGGTATGGATGACGAGGGTGTCCGGGCCGGCTGTGCCATGAGGAGTTCGTCGAGCGACCACGCGCGGTTGGGCTGATATTCGTCGGCCCCGCGTACTCGTAGATCCGCTCTCACCCTCATGCAAGAAAGCGGGTCGAACATGCCCGAGCTCAGTCGCAGGACGTTCCTCGTCAACGCCCGAGGTGCCGCGATCGCCGCCGGCGGTCTGGCCGTCGGCGCCCTGTGGCAGGCGGCCCCGGCCTCCGCCGCCGCGTTCCCGTCCACCCCGTTCACCGTCGGCGTCGCCTCCGGTGACGCGCTGCCGGGCGCCGTCGTGATCTGGACGCGTCTGACCACCCAGCCGACCGAGCCCGGGCTGGGCATGGACGGGCAGGGCCCGATCCCGGTCGAGTGGACGGTCGCGGAGACGCCCGAGGCCCTCGACAGCCGTCCGCACGCGACCGGTGTCTTCGTCGCCGAGCCGCAGTACGCCTGGGCCGTACACGTCGACGTCACCGGCCTGCATCCGGACACCACGTATCACTACCGGTTCCGCGTCGGTGACTGGGTCAGCCCGGTCGGCCGTACCCACACCACCCCGGTGCCCTCGGCCGACGTCCCGGTCCGTTTCGCCATCCTCAGCTGCCAGAACATGGCCAAGCCCGGCAGCGGCATCTTCTACTTCAACGGCATCGCCGACCTCGCCACCCGCGACGACATCGACTTCGTGGCCTACCTCGGCGACTACATCTACGACTTCGGCCGGCCGGGCCACCTCCCGCCCCGGCAGATCGTGTCACTGTCGGACTACCGGATCCGGTACGGGCAGTACAAGTCGCGGCTGGCGCTGCTGGACATGCACGCGCGGTTCCCCACCTACGCGGTGCCCGACGACCACGAGTTCTGGAACGACGTACAGGGCCGTGCCCCCGGCATGACTCCCGGGGAGCGGGCCCAGCTTGCGGTGGCGTTGCAGGCGTACTGGGAGAACATGCCGCTGCGCGGCGGCCCGCCGGTGCTGGACACCGCGTCCGGGCTGATGCAGCTGACGCTCCATCGCCGCGTCAAGTGGGGCTCGAACCTGGATCTGCTGCTCACCGACGGGCGGCAGTACCGGGCGCCGGGCACGATCCTCGGGCGGGAGCAACTGGACTGGCTGCTCGACACGGTCGCCGGTTCGCACGCCACCTGGACGGCCATCGGTTCGAGCCAGCCGGTCTCGTGGTTCCCGAACTTGGGCGGCGGCTGGTCCGGCTTCGACGCCGACCGCGGCGCGCTGACGGACGCCCTGGCCAAGCGGCTGGCGGCCCGCCGGCGCCGCGCCTTCAATCCCGTGGTGCTGAGCGGCGACACCCACCGCGGGATCGTCACGCACGTGCGGCAGCAGCGCGACACGATGTCCGCGCTCGTCGCCACCGAGTTCGTCGGCCCCCCGGTGAGCAGCAACAGCGCCACCGACTACGACAGGAACGCCGACACCGGCGCCTACCGCGCCTCCTACGCCTACGCCCAGAACGGGGAGCTGAACGCGTACCGCGGCTACCTGGACTGCGCGCTCACCTCCTCGACCTGGACGTCGGCGTACGTGCTCGGCAACCAGGTGGACCGGCCGAACGGCGCCGTGAGCGTGTCCGACCGCTGGCTCCTGGACGCCGGCGCCGAGGTCGGATCGGTGCGCCGGCTCTGACACCCCGCGGACCGTTGGCGAAGGTGCGCGCCGGATCTGCGGTCTCTAGGCTTTGCCTGTGAAGAGGGACGACTTAACCGGGCGCAGTGTCGCCGCTGTCGCAGTGCTGATTGGGGACGTGGTTCTGTTGATGGCGATAGGGTTCGCCATCGACCGGGCACGCAACCGGGGCGTGCTGTGCGACGGCGCCACTGTGCTCTGCTCGGGCGAAGACCCCTCCCCCGCGCAGTGGCAGGCGGAGATGGCCTTTCGCTCCACCGTCGCCTACGGCTCCTTCACGGTCATGGCCTTGATCTTGATCGTCACTGTGGTTGCCGCCTGGCGGCGCCGACGTCATGGCATCGTGGTCATGCAGCTCACGGCCTTCGCGGCCGTGGCGGCGCTCGCGGCCTTGTGGGAGCCGTACGCTCCGCTGCACTGACAGGTCCTTGCCCTGAAGGCGGCCGCGCGCCCGGTTCCTGGTGTCCGGATACGGCCACGACCGCAGTTCATCTTGAGCCGGGTGCCGAATCAACCGATCATCAAAGCAGCCCCCACCGGAAGGATCGACATGATTCGCCGCGCCCTCCTGGCCACGTTCTTCGGCATCGCCACCATCGCCGTCACCGCGGCGCCCGCGCAGGCGCGACCCTGCTTCCCCGACCACTACTGCGTCACCACGTACTACTCGGACAGCGCCTACACCAGTGTCGTAGGCCAGAAGTACGAGGGCTGCGCCGGCGACGCTCAGAGCTGGGGGGTCCGCAGCATCTACCCCGAGTTCACGGAGATTCCCTGCTGACGACGGCTTCGCAGGCTGTTTCGGGACGGCCTCCTCGGGACGGCGCCGAGGAGGCCTGATCCGAGCGATGGGCCCGGATTTCCCCGAGCCCATCGACACGGTCAGTTCGTCGTGAGGGTCTGAAGCCTAGGTCCTCACTAACGGTGCTGACGGAACTGACGGCGGCGCCGGTAGCGGTACTTTTCGGGGTTCCGCATGCGCTCGCGTTGGCGGCGGCGAGGAGGAGGTCGAAGAGCGATCATGAGTCCTGCGTACATGGGCATCTCCTCTCCCATTCGCATTCGCACGAGGCGAAGCTGACTCCCATCATTGGCCGCCACCTCGGAGCGCGTCTAGATGAGCCGGCCTGAACTGGGCCATATGAGGCGTGCCCCATTCACAAGCGTGACCAGGCACTTGCGACAGCGCCACCCCGTAGGCCGCCGGATTACCGTCGGGGGGAAACGGCAATACCCGTGGCTTCGCCGCCACCGAACCGGCGTAAAGAGGTCCGCCGCCGACCCCGGGCATGCCGGGAGTCAGCGGCGGATCATCGCCTCTTGTTCTGGTCAGGCGTTGGGGATCTGGTTGAGGAAGCCGACGGGGACGTTGGTCGAGGCGGGCTTGCCGAGGCGGTCCCACTCCTCGTACGTGAGAGCGTCCTTCTTGCCGCCGGTCATCACGTAGATCGTGCCGTCCTCGACGTTGCGCAGGTAGCTGCCGTCGCGGGGGATCGCCCGGAAGGTGTTGATCCACTCGATCGGCACGTTCGCGAACCCGGGGTAGCCCAGGCGCTCGTACTCGGCCCAGGTCAGCCCGTACTTCGCGCCGCCGATCGTCAGGTAGATCGAGCCGTTGGCGACGTCACGCAGGAAGGTGCCCGGCCGCGGGTCGCTCCCGAGGGTGTTGATGAAGCCGATCGGCACGTTGACCGAGGCCGGCTTGCCGAGCCTCTCCCACTGCGCCAGGCTCAGCCCGTATTTCGCGCCACCGGCCACCACCGAGATGGCCCCGTCGGTGTGGTTACGCAGCAGAGTCCCGTCCGCCGGAACCCGCCCGTACTCGTTGATCACTCGCAGGGGCACGTTGATCGAGCCCGGCCTGCCCATGGCCTCCCATTCGGCCAGGGTCAGCCCGTACTTGGCACCACCCGCGATGACCGAAATCGCACCGTTGGCCGCGTCCCGCAAGAACGTCCCGTCACGCGGCTCCTGCGGCAGCCGGTTCAGCCAACCGGCCGGCACCGCGGTCAGCGGAGCACTGCCATACCCGGTAGCCGCCAGCTCGTCCATGCTGGCGAACCGCACCGGGGCACCACCGGCGATCACCGCGATCGTCCCGCTCGGCTCGCGGTACAACCGGCCCTCCACCGCCGTGACGGGCGCGGAGACCAGGGGCCAGACCTCGTTGACGATGCGCTGGCCGTCGGCGGCCTGCTCCTGGTAGCGGGTGGGATAGGACGACACCTGGACCGCCTGGCACACCTCGCCGATCGGGGCGGTCATCCACGCGTTGCCGGGGTACTTCCTGATCATCTTGTCGAGGAAGGCGTTGGTGGCCCAGGCGGGGTTGAGCCGCTGTTCCCTGGAGCCCCAGTTGTCCTGCTGCTGGAACAGGCCCAGGCTGGTGTGGTCCACCATCTCGCTGATGTTCTCGATGTTGCTTTCGACGATCGTCGTCGTGATGGCGATGGTGGCGGCCCGCGTGTTCAGGTCCCGGTCCTGCACGGCCTTGATCACCATGCGCGCGCAGGAGACCCGGTACGCCGTCATGTAGCCACGCAGCCTGCCCTGCAGGACGCCGTTGAGCCGGCTGGCCGCGGCCGCGTCCGCCGCGGTGGTGCCCCGGGGATCACAGGCGACCGTGGCCCAGGCGATGCTCAGGTCGTTCCCGGGTGCTTTCGGGGTGGGGGTCGGGTCGGTGGCGGCATGGACGGGGGCGGCTAACAGCCCGGTGGCCATGACGGCCAGCGCCGCCACGGCGGCGCGCGAGAGAAATCGTCGGTTCAAGACATACTCCAAGGTCAAGAGGGGTCGTGATCCGGAGGGCCCGCCCGCAGGGTCGGGTGCCAGGGCCCTCCGGAGGTTCAGGAAGGTCAGGCGCTGGGGATCTGGTTGAGGAAGCCGACGGGGACGTTGGTCGAGGCGGGCTTGCCGAGGCGGTCCCATTCCTCGTAGCTGAGGGCGTCCTTCTTGCCGCCGGTCATCACGTAGATCGTGCCGTCCTCGACGTTGCGCAGGTAGCTGCCGTCGCGGGGGATCGCCCGGAAGGTGTTGATCCACTCGATCGGCACGTTGGCGAACGGCGGGTTGTCGAGGCGCTCGTACTCGGCCCAGGTCAGCCCGTACTTGGCGCCGCCGATCGTCAGGTAGATGGAACCGTTGGCGACGTCACGCAGCAGGGTGCCGGGCCGCGGGTCGCTTCCGAGGGTGTTGATGAAACCGATCGGCACGTTGACCGAGGCCGGCTTGCCGAGCCTCTCCCACTGGGCCAGGCTCAGCCCGTACTTGGCGCCACCGGCTACGACCGAGATGGCTCCGTCGGTGTGGTTACGCAGCAGAGTTCCGTCCGCCGGAATCCGCCCGTACTCGTTGATGACCCGCAGGGGCACGTTGATCGAGCCCGGCCTGCCCATGGCCTCCCATTCGGCCAGGGTCAGCCCGTACTTGGCGCCACCCGCGATGACCGAAATGGCACCGTTGGCGGCGTCGCGCAAGAAGGTCCCGTCACGCGGCTCCTGCGGCAGGCTGTTCAGCCAACCGGCCGGCACCCCGATCAACGGAGCACTCCCGTACCCGGCGGCCCTGAGCTCGTCCATGCTGGCGAACCGCACCGGGGCACCACCGGCGATCACCGCGATCGTCCCGCTCGGCTCGCGGTACAGCCGCCCGTCCACCGGCGTCACGCTCTGACAGCTGTTGGCGCTGGTGACGTTGTCCCACTGGCGGCCGTTGCTCTGGCCGTACTGGACACCGTTGAAGGTGGCGATGACCCGCTCGGTGCCCGCCGCTCCCCACGTCACGCGGCCGTCGCCGTTGGCGTCGAAGCCCTGCTCGTAGTGGAGGTGGGGGTGGCCGTTGGAGGTCGGGCCGGTGGCGCCCACCCGGCCGATGGTCTGTCCTTCCTGGACCCGCGCGCCGACGTTGACGGCCCGGGACTGAAGGTGGATGTAGGTGGTGAAATGACCGCCGCCATGATCGATCTGGATCATGTTGCCGGCGTTCTGGTGGAAGTAGGACTGGCGGACCGTCCCGCCGGCCGGGGCCACGAGCAGGGCGCCCTCGGTGCCGACCTGGTCGGGCTCCTTGACCATGTCCAGCGCGGGAGCGTGTGCCCAGCTGTTCAGCTGCCATTTCTGGCCACAGGGGAAGGGCAGCTGGAACGCGGGCACGGCGGCGTTCGCGGGTAAGGCGGGGGCCACCGCGAGCGCGGCCAGGGCGAGCGTGCTCACGGCGACCGTACGGCGAAGCCGGGCAGGGATGGTGGTTCTCGTCATCGGGGTCCTCACAGAGACAGCGCGTACGAGAAGAAGCAGGTCAGCTTCTTCGTGCCTTCAAGGCTCTTGATCGGAAGTATGCGGACCACTGGCTGAGTCGCGTTTTCGCGTGGTTTTCGCGCCACTGTCATCCGGGTTTCGGGTACAGTGCCGATAGCACAGCACCAAATCAGGACAAAAACCCGGACATCTCGCAAACTCTTCTTGTTGCAAGAGAAAGCGTGCTTGGCAACGTGGTGAAGAGGGCATACATGTCGGCCTCTCATCACGAAGGGCTGGGGGCGTTTGCACGCGCTGGAATTTCGCGTTCTGGGTGACTTGCAGGTAAGACGTCAGGGCGCTCCCGTGATGCTGGGAGCGGAGATGTGGCGTCGCATGCTGGCGGTCCTGTTGTGCAGGGCGGGCGAGGTGACGACGATCGATGACCTGATCGACGCCCTCTGGCACGAGCACCAGCCGCGAAGCGCGCGGAAGACCGCTCAGCTCTATGTGCACCGGCTGCGGCACGCCCTCGGCGACGGCGACCGCATCGTCCACAGCGCCGCGGGTTACGCGATCGTCATGGCGCCGGAGGAGATGGACGCCCGGCGTTTCACCGGCCTCGTCGCGGAGGGCCGGGCCGCGCGGCACCGCGGTGACCTGGAAGTGGCCGGTACGACGTTACGACAGGCACTGGCACTGTGGCGGGGCCCGGCCTACAGCGGCCTGGACGACATACCGCTGATCGACGCCCAGGCCCGCTATCTGGAGGCGCAGCGCGTACTGACGTACGAGGAACTCGTGGCCGTGCAACTGGACCTGGGCCGGCATGCCGAACTCGCCGTCGACCTGCCCGAGATCACCCGGACCCACCTGTACCACGAGCGGCTGCGCGCGTACCTGATGCTCGCGCTCTATCGGTCCGGACGCCGCGCCGAAGCGCTGGAGGTGCACAGCGAGACGCGTCAGACCCTCGACACCGAGCTCGGCGTCGAACCCGGCCCGTTGCTGAGATGGGTTCACGAAGCCGTGCTCCGGGACGACGAGACCCTCATGACGATCAGCAGCGAGAAACTGGATCTCACGGCGAGCGGCGCGGACCCGCGAGAACGGATCACCGCCGCGCGCAGGCCGGCGGCGGAGCCGGACGAGGTGCCCGCGCCGGCCGCTCCCCCGCAGCAGCTGAAGCCCCCGTCCTCCTATCTGCTGCCCGCGCAGCTCCCTCCCGATCTGAACGAGTTCACCGGTCGCGAGACCCACCTCGAAAAGCTGGAGACACACCTGCCGGACGACACCGCCCGCGAGCCGGCCGCCATGGTGATCTCGGCGATCTCCGGCACCGCCGGGGTGGGCAAGACGACGCTGGCCGTCCACTGGGCGCATCGGACGAGGGATCGCTTCAGTGACGGGCAACTGTACGTGAACCTGCGGGGCTTCGGCCCTTCGGAGTCCGTCATGCCCCCGTCCGAGGCGATTCGCTGCCTGCTGGATGGACTGGGGGTGGCCAATGCCCAGATCCCCACCGACCTGAACGCCCAGATCGGGCTCTATCGCAGCTCGATCGCCGGCAAGCGCGTGCTCATCCTGCTGGACAACGCGCGCGACGCGGAACAGGTCCGGCCGCTGCTGCCGGGGGCGCCAGGCTGCCATGTCGTGGTGACCAGCCGCAACCGGCTCTCCGGACTGGTGGCCCTCGAAGGCGCCCAGCCGCTGATCCTCGACCTGCCCACCGAGTCCGAGGGATACCAGTTCATGGCCGCCCGCCTCGGACAGGAGCGGGTCGGCGCCGAACCGGAAACGGTGGCGGAGATCATCACCCGGTGCGCCCGGCTGCCGCTGGCGTTGTCCGTGGTGGCCGCCCGCGCGGCCATGTATCCCGCCTTCCCCCTCGCGGCGCTCGCCCGGGAGCTGAGGGAGTCCAGGGGCGGGCTGGACGCGTTCGCCGACGGAGACAGCGCCACCGACGTCCGGGCCGTGTTCTCGTGGTCGTACCACACCCTCGGCAAAGGGGCGGCCCGCCTGTTCAGGCTGCTCTCCCTGCACCCTGGTCCGGACATCCCGTTACCGGCCGCGGCCAGCCTCGCCGGGCTCCCGCTCAGAGAGACGCGGGCGCTGCTGACCGAGCTCTCCCGCGCCCACCTGATCAACGAGGTCAATCCCGGCCGGTACGGCCTGCACGACCTGCTCTGCGCCTATGCCGCCGAGCAGGCCCAGGAACCCGAGAACCAGGACGACGTGCAGGCCGCGAGGCACCGCATGCTCGACCACTACCTGCACACCGGGCATGCCGCCGCCCTGCTTCTCAACCCCCACCGCGAGCCCATCACGCTCGTTCCGGCGCGGAAGGGCGTCGTGCTGGAGGAACTGGCCGACCGCGAGCAGGCGATGACCTGGTTCAACGCCGAGCACTCCGTGCTGCTCGCCGTCATCGAACAGGCCGCCGCTACCGGGTTCGACACGCACGTCTGGCAACTGGCCTGGGCCCTGTTCACCTTCTTCCAGCGGCGTGGGCACTGGCAGGACCAGGCCGCCACCCACCACGCCGGCCTGAGCGCCGCCCAGCGGCTGGCCGACCGGGCCGGGCAGGCTCTGGCCCACCACGGGCTCGGCGTGGCCTACACCCATCTGGGCCGCCACGACGAGGCCGTCCACCATCTGCGGCGCGGACTGGACCTCCTGCACGAGCTCGGCGACGTCCCAGGACAGGCCCTCGCCCACTACCACTTCTGCTGGCTGTCCCTGGTACGCGGCGACTACGAGCAGGCGCTCCCTCATGCCCGGCGGTCCCTCGACCTCTATGAGGGCACAGAAGAACGCTACGGGCGGGCCAACTCCCTGAACGCCTACGGCTGGTGCCTGGCCCAACTGGGCCACCACGACCAGGCCCTGGCCTATTTCCAGCAGGCGATCAGCCTGCATGAGGAGATCGGGGCCTACAACGGCCAGGCGGCTTCGTGGGACAGCCTGGGATTCGCCTACCATCACCTGGGCCGGTACGAGGAGGCCATCACGTGCTACGAGACCTCCCTTCGCCTGGTCCGGATCTCCGGTGACCGCCTCTACGAGGCTGAGACCCTCGACCACCTCGGCGACACCCATCACAGGGTCGGCGATCACGATGCCGCCCGCCGTGACTGGCGGCAGGCCCTGGACATCCTCGACGAGCTCCGTCATCCCGCCGCCGACGCGATCCGCCCCAAACTCCACCGGCCCCCGCCCTCGTGATCCGCAACGCCCGCCGGCAGCCACGCCTCCCTGTCTTCTGCTTTCGCCACTTGGTCAGATGAGGCGGCGGCACCTGCGGCGGCGGGCCTCGTCGGCGGCGGCCAACTCGGCGGGATCGAGGGAGTCGAACACCCGCAGCCACTCCGCCAGCACCGTGCTGATGTGGTGGCCGAGGCCCTGGTAGATCCGGTGCGCGGCCGACCAGTGCTCCCGGGCGGCGGCTCGATCCTCGGCGGCCAGGGCCGAGGCGAGGCAGTCCAGGGCGGCGGCCCGGCGCATGGGGTCGCCGATCGCCTCCGCGAGCCGCAACTGCCTGTCGGCGTGCCGACGAGCGATGACCTGGTCGCCGCGGCGCAGTGCGATCTCGGCCAGGTTGTGATGGCAGTAGGCGGCCTGCTGCACGTCGTCGATCTCGGCGGCGAACGCGAGGGCACGATCGAGCGCGTCGGTCGCCTCCGGATACCTCTCCATGTCGATGAGCGCGCATCCGAGGTTGATGTGGGCCGCGACCGCATGCTGCGGCTGCTGCCCGTACTCGGGAATGTCCAGGGCGGTCCACAGGTGCCGCACGCCGGCCTCGAGATCGCCCTCGGTGACGCAGAGCCCGCCCAGGTTGGCGTTGGATCTGGCGACCGAGCGCCGGTCGCCGGCGGCCGAGGCCAGCTCGATGGCACGCGCGTAGTGCGTACGGGCGGCGGCGTACCTGCCCATCTGCTTGTGGACCATCCCGAGGGCGTTCTCCATGTGCGC
This sequence comes from Nonomuraea jiangxiensis, assembly GCF_900099965.1. GTDB lineage: Bacteria > Actinomycetota > Actinomycetes > Streptosporangiales > Streptosporangiaceae > Nonomuraea > Nonomuraea jiangxiensis. Next base: position 159,109 of record NZ_FNDJ01000008.1, read on the forward strand.
CACGGCCACCGGGTCGGCGCTCCGCCCGGCGGCGAGCCGCCCCGCTCGCAGCGCGGACAGCCACTCCGGCCACCGGCGGCGGATGACGAAGTAGGCGAGCAGGTCGGCCGTCAGCTGCCATGCCGTCCGGTACCACCCGCGCTCGGCGGCCATGGCGATGGCTCCCACGAGGTTCTCGCGCTCCTGGTCGTGCCACTCCAGGGCGGAGGCCCTGTCGGCAAAGCGCAGCGGCTGCCGGGGGAGGTAGGTCAACGCGCGGTCGCCTTCCAGCCGGCGGGGCTGGAGCAGCGGGTACGCCTCGAACGCGGTCTCCGCGTAGAAGTCCACCAGGCGCCGCGCCGCCTCCTCCCGTCCGGACTCCGGCTCGTCATTCGCGCATGCGCCGGCGGCATACCGGCGGAGCAGGTCGTGCATGGTGTACCGGCCGGGCGCGTGTTCGGAGACCAGATGACCGATGCACAGCTCTTCGAGGGGACGGCGTACCCCGGACGGGGTGACGCCGAGCAGGGCGGCCGCCGTGACGGGCGGGAAGTCCGGCCCCGGCACCAGGCTCAGCAGCCGGAACAGACGCCGCGAGGCCGGGGCGAGCGCCTGGTAGGAGAGCCGGAAGGCGCCGCTGACCGCGCCTCCCATGTCCCCGTGCTCGTCGAGTACGGACAGTGCGTCGTCGGCGGCGAGCTCCCGGGCGTAATCAGCGAAGGTGAGCCCCTGCCGGCCCGCCATCTGCGCCGCCGCCAGCCGCAGCGCCAGCGGCAGGCAGGCGCACCGCAGAGCCACCTGCCGGACCGACTCCTCGTCGTCGGTCGCGTCCGTCCGCGTGCCACGAAGCAGGCCGACCGCCTCTTCCTCGGTGAGCGGGTCGAGGTGCAGGGAGCCGGCGCCCTCAACGGCCACCAGCCTGCGCAGCCGGTTGCGGCTGGTCACCAGGACGGCGCTGCCCGCCGAGCCGGGCAGCAGCGGCCGTACCTGCTCGGCATCGGCCGCATTGTCGAGGACGACCAGTACGCTCCGCCGCGCCAGCACCGACCGGAACAGAGCGGCGGCCTCGTCCACGTCATCGGGCACGGTCCCCTGCTCCACCCCCAGCGAGGACAGAAAGCGGCGCAGCACCTCGCCGGGCCGCAGCGGTGGCCGATCCGGGTCGAACCCGCGCAGGTTCACGTACAGCTGACCGCCGGGGAACCGCTCGCGGTGGCGGTGGGCCCAGCGCACCGCGAGGGCGGTCTTACCCACCCCCGCGGTACCCACGATCAGCACCACCGCTGCCCTGTCGCGCACGTCGGCCAGCACGTCCAGCTCCGCGAGCTCGCGCTCCCGGCCGGTGAAGCCTCCCGTGTCGAAGGGAAGCTGGGCCGGTGCGACGGCGCCCGCACGCACGGGGGGCTCCGGCTCCGGGTCCAGCGCGGGGTCGGCGTTGAGTACGGCCTTTTCCAGCAGCCAGAACTGTGCGCTCGGGTCGAGCCCCTGCTCCTCGACGAGCCGGGCGCGTAGCCGTCTGGCCGTGCGCAGCGCCTCGGCTTGCAGGCCCGCGCGATACTGGGCGAGCATCAGCTTGCGGGCCAGGCGCTCGCGCGCGGGGTGGGCCTCGAACAGCCGGGTCAGCTCGGGGATCAGGGAGTCGTGACGGCCCAGCGCGAGCTCGGCGTCGGCCAGCAGTTCCTGCGCGCGAAGCCACTGCTCGTGCAGCCCCTGCCGGGCCGGGCGGGCGTACGACGCCGTGATGTCGGCCAGCGCCTCGCCCCGCCACAACCGCAGCGCCGCGCGCAGCCCGCGAGCCGATTCCTCCAGGTCGTGCTTTTCCAGGTCATGAGCCGCCTTGACCTGACGATTGAACACGTCCAGATCAAGGTCACCGTCAGCCAGGACGAACTGGTATCCGCCTGGTTGGGTGACGATGACTTTCTCCAGGCCCTGCTGCCGCAGGGCGCGGCGTAACTCGGATACGGCCACGTGGATCTGGGCTCGCGCGGAGCCCGGCTCGGCGCCACCCCAGATCGCCTCGATCAGCCGGTCGCGTGCCACCACCTTGTCGGCGTGCAGCAGGAGGTAGGCCAGCAGGGCGCGGTGCCTGGGACGCCCGATCGCGGTGGGGCCTCCCGGACCCATCACCTCGACCGGCCCGAGGATGCCGAACCGCAATCAACCTCCCCGGTCGTCAGGTGTGACGCAGTGCACGCTCAGCGAGCCGCGAAGGATAGTCATAGCACACGACAAGCCAATGTATAAACGGGCATTTCTAAGCTTCTTCCAGATCAACGCACGCCTCGATTTCCTGGAGGAACTCATGACCCGGCTCGTCAACAAGCTCGCCGATCGGCTGGTCGGCATGGTGGCACCCAAGGCACACGCGTCCGCGGCGGCCGCGCTGATCTGCTCAGAGGTCTTCTGCTACTGCCAAGGGGCCAGGTACTTCGCCAAGCAGTGCTGCTACCAGAACGGCAAGTACGAGTGCTACGTCTGCAGGTTCGTCGGTAACGGCTGCTGAGAGAACCACATGCGCCGGGCCGGTCGCCAGCGATCCGGGGGGCGACCGGCCCGTACGAGCCATCCCCCTTCGTCCTCCACCGGAAGGAGCCCCGATGCACTATCTCACCGTGGCCACCGCCCTGGTAGCGGTGCTGGCCATCGCCAACCTGCTGCTCGCGCTGGGCATAATCCGCCGGCTTCGCGAGCACACCGCCGAGCTCGCGGAACTGCGCGGCGGCAGCGGTTTCCCCGGCGGCGCAGGCGACATCGCGCTCGCCGCCGGAGCGCCGGCCGGCGCCTTCACCGCCGAGAGCGTCGACGGCCGCCCGGTCACGCTGGACACGCTCGGCGATCACCCCCTCATCGGCTTCTTCTCTCCGAGCTGCAGCCCGTGCAAGGAGCGCCTTCCCGCGTTCATCGAGTACGCGGCCAGCAGGCCCGCCGGCCCTGACGCCATCCTCGCCGTGGTGACCGGCACGCCCGAAACGGCAGCCGACCTGGTCGAACAGCTCCTGCCGGTGGCCACCGTCGTGGTCGAGCCCGATCAGGGCCCCGTGCAGCAGGCGTTCCAGGTCACCGGTTTCCCGGTGTTCATGCTCGTCGAGGACGGCGTGGTTCGGGCCTCGGACTACGAGTTGACGTCCATCTCCGCCCGCGACGCCGTGGTCCTCCCGGCCGCCGGCTGATCCGCTCGCCCATGAAGTTCCGCTCAGCCGCTCGCGCGCTGGAGCTCGCCCGGCGTGCCGCACCCGGCCATGTCGCCGGATACCTGGCACTCGCGGCTCTCGGCGGGATCGCGCCCCTGGCCATCGCCTGGCTCACGAAGGCCGTCATCGATCACCTTGCCGCCGGGGTGATGCGGTGGGCGGACGTCCTCGGGCTCACCGTCGCCCTGGGCGTCGCCGGGGTCGTCACCGCGCTGGTCCCGCACGCCGCCCGTTACCTGCGAGCGGAGACCGAGCGCTTGGTGACCATGGAGTCGACGGCGCGCCTGTACGCCGCGGTCGACCGTTTCGCCGGGTTGCGCCGCTTCGAGGACCCGGAGTTTCTCGACCACGTGCAGATCGCACGGTCCGCCGGTGTCACCAGTCCTGGAGCGGTGGTCGACGCGGGGATCGGGGTCGTCAGGGCGTTGCTCCTGGTGTCAGGCTTCGCGGGCACCCTGCTGCTCCTCGGTCCCTGGATCGCCGTGGCGGTGCTGCTGAGCGCGGTGCCGGCGGTCCTGGCCGAGCTGGCCTTGAGCCGGCGCCGGGCCGAGATGGTGGCGCGGGTCGGTCAGGCGGAGCGGCGGGGGCTCTTCTACGCGGGTCTCCTCACGGACCCGGACGCGGCCAAGGAGGTGCGGCTCTTCGGCGTGGGACCGTACCTGTGGCGCCGCATGGCAGAGGAGATCAGCACCATCAACCGGGCGCACCGCCGCATCGACCGGCGTGAGGTGGCCGTTCAGGGTGCGCTCGCCGCGTTCGGCGCGGTCGTGGCCGGCGCGCTGCTGCTGTGGACGGTGCGCTCGGCGGTGAGCGGAGCGCTGACCGTCGGAGACGTCGCTCTCGTGGTGGCCGCCGTCGGCGCGGTTCAGGCGGCTCTCGCCGGCCTGGTCAACGAGATCGTCGTGGCGCACCAGGCGCTGCTCCTGTTCGGGCACTACCTGCTGGTGGTCGACGCGGCACCCGACCTGCCCGTTCGGGCCGAGCCGCGGCCGGCGCCGCCTTTGCGGCAGGGCATCGAGTTGCGCGACGTCTGGTTCCGGTACGCCGACGACCAGCCGTGGGTGCTTCGCGGAGTGAACCTGGTGCTTGCGGCCGGGGCCTCCACAGCCGTCGTGGGGCTCAACGGCGCCGGCAAGTCCACGCTGGTGAAGCTGCTGTGCCGGCTCTACGACCCGGTCCGGGGCGCCGTGCTCTGGGACGGTGTCGATCTGCGCGACCTTGATCCGGCGGATCTGCGGACCCGGATCCGCGCCGTCTTCCAGGACGCGACGGCATTCGACCTGACGGCGCGGGAGAACGTCGCCATGGGCGACCTCACCGCGCTGCACGACCAGAGCCGGATAGAGGGGGCCGCGCGGCGCGCCGGCGTCCACGACGTTCTGGCGGCGCTGCCCCAGGGATACGAGACGCTGCTGACCCGGCTCTTCTTCTCCGAGGCCGACCGTGAGGATCCCAGCACCGGGGTCGTTCTGTCCGGCGGGCAGTGGCAACGGCTGGCGATCGCCCGCGGCCTCGTCCTCGACCGCCCCGACCTGCTCATTCTCGACGAGCCCAGCTCCGCGCTGGACGCCGAGGCGGAGAGCGAGGTGCATGCCCGGCTGCGCGCGCACCGCCAGGGATTGACGAGCCTGCTGATCTCCCACCGAATGGGCGTGGTCCGTGAGGCGGACCACATCGTCGTGCTCTCGGACGGGCGGATCGCCGAGGAGGGAACCCATGACGACCTGATCGCGCTCGACGGGGCGTACGCCCGGCTGTTCTCGGTCCAGGCGGCCGGCTATCGCTCGTCCGCCCCGGAGGCCATGGCGTGACCATGCTCCTCATCGGCATCGGTGCGGTGCTGCTGGTGGCCGCCGTGCTCGGGATACGGCGCCGGATGGTCATCGTGTCGGTCAGCGGGCCCAGCATGATACCCACGCTTCACCCGGGCGACCGGCTGCTGGTGCGGCGGGTGCCGCTCGCAGGCGTACGCCTGGGTGACGTGGTCGTGGTGCGGGAGTCGGGCCCCTGCCGGCCGGGCGACCCGACCGGTGCCCGCGGCATTCCATGGATCGTCAAGCGGGTGGTCGCCCTGCCCGGCGATCCCGAGCCCGACTTCCTTCCCCGGTGGGCCCGGGGCACCGGCGTGGTCGCGTCCGGGATGCTGCTGGTGCTCGGGGACAATCATGCCGTCAGCAGGGACTCACGGCATTTCGGCGCCGTCCCGGCCGAGCGCGTGCTCGGCATCGCGATCCGCCGGCTCGGAGGGGACAAGCTCGCGGTGCGGCCGCCATCTTGGTGAGAGTGCTCGGGCCGCCGTCAGCGCCGCGCGGCGGTGGGGCCGAACAACTCCGCGAGATCGTCCAGGCGTACGACGAGCATCACGCACACCAACGCGGCCAGCGCTGTGATCACGACGCCCGGGATCTCGACGGCGTGTGACATCCCGCCGAACGTCGCCACCAGCGCCATGAGGGCCAGCACGATCAACACCACGTTGCGAACCACATGAAGCTTGCGGACGGGCGCGGCGGACGCGCCGAAGCAGTGGCAGGGGGCCGCATTGCCGCGCTTCAGGGCACGGACGAGCGCGTAGGCAAAGCCGCCGAGCGTGACGGCCGACAGGGCGAACCCGAAAGGCACGGTGGCCGGCACGATGACCAGCACCACGATCGCCGCCTCCGCCGCCATCGCGAGCATGCCGAGCCTTCGGGCCGGCTCGGGAGCGACGTCCAGCAACGTCGCGGTCGCCGTGAGGAACTCACGGAACGCCTGACGACTGCGCACCTTGCCGGCCAAGGACGTCAGGAATATCCCGACTAACAGCAGGCGACAACCCAGGATCACGTAATCCATCATGCTTCTTCTGTATCACCGCGGCCTGTCGAGGTGGCTGCCGGAAACATTATTTCTCCTCATCGTCCGGGTGGCGATCCACCGATCGGTGGATCGCCACCATCCGCTCGGTCGACTCGACGGCCCCACCATTCGGCAGCCAACTCCCGTCCACTGGCCGGTGTTGGCCCAAGTGCTCGTCGTAGCAGGCTGAACGCAACCAACCGCCTCATGAGCCAAGCCCGAAAGGGACGTCGCATGCCACCGGTGATCGAGGTACGCAACCTCCACAAGCGCTATGACGACAAGGTCGCGGTCGACGATGTCTCGCTCACCGTGCAGGAGGGTGAGATCTTCGGAATCCTCGGCCCGAACGGCGCCGGCAAGACCACGACCGTGGAGTGCATCGAGGGCCTCCGCACGCCGGACCGGGGCGAGATCACGGTGCTCGGGCTCGACCCCCGCCGGGACCGCGCCGAGATGACCCGGCGGCTCGGCGTCCAGTTGCAGGCCGGCCAGCTCCCCGACCGGCTGCAGGTCGCCGAGGCCCTGGAACTGTACAGCTCCTTCTATCCCAGGCCGGCCGACTGGCGCGCGCTGATGAACGGCCTCGGCCTGGCCGACAAGGCGAAAACCGGTTACGGCAAATTGTCCGGCGGCCAGAAGCAACGGCTGTCGATCGCGCTGGCGCTGGTCGGCAACCCTCGGGTGGCGATACTCGACGAGCTCACGACGGGCCTTGACCCGCAGGCACGCCGCGACACCTGGGACCTGATCGAGGGTGTGCGCTCCCGCGGCGTGACGATCGTGCTGGTCACCCACTTCATGGAGGAGGCCGAGCGGTTGTGCGACCGGCTGGCGCTGATCGACGCGGGCCGCGTCGTCGCGGTGGACACCCCGGCCGGCCTCACCGAACGGGCCCGCATCGAGCAGCGGATCCAGTTCCGCCCGTCCCGGCCGATGGACGACCGGCTGCTGGCGAGCCTGCCCGACGTCTCCAGCGTCACCCGCCGGGGCGAACTGGTCTTCGTCAAGGGCAACGACAACGCGCTCAACGCCGTCACCGCCCTGCTGGCCCGCAACCAGATCGTGGCCGAACGGCTGCGGGTGGAGCAGACGAGCCTGGAGGACGCGTTCGTCGAGCTCACCGGCAAACGTCTCGACACCGTCTCCGACCCCAACTAGCGCGACCACGAAGACCACAGAGAGAGGAAACATGCAGGTGTCAGCCATGAACGCCGCCGCATCCCCGGTCGCCGCCACGCGCGGATCGGCCACGTGGAGGCTCGTCACAATCGAGAGCAAGCTGTGCCTCCGCGACAAGGTCGCGCCGATCTGGGGCGTCGGCTGCCCGCTGATCGTGTTGATCATTCTCGGCAGCCTCCCCGTCCTGCGGAAACCGTTGGAGGCCGCCGGCGGCCTGACCATCTTCGACATGTACGTCCCTGTCCTGATCATCTTCAACCTGGCCATCCTGGCCATGACCGCGCTGCCGGCCACGCTCGCGGGCTACCGGGAGAACGGCGTACTGCGACGCATGCAGGCCACGCCGGTCGGCCCGGCCCGCCTGCTCACCGCCCAGCTCGTGGCCAACCTCGCCATCGCGCTCGTCGCGATGATCCTGTTCCTCGCGGTGGCCGGGCTCGGCTTCGGCGTCGCCCTGCCGCGGCACCTCATCGGCTTCGCCGTGGCCTGGCTGCTCGCGGCCGCCGCGCTGCTCGCCATCGGCCTGCTGATCACCGCACTGGTGCCCGGACGTAGCTCGGCCTCGGCGATCGGCACGGTGTTGTTCTTCCCGATGATGTTCTTCGCCGGGCTCTGGGTGCCGATCGCGCAAATGCCGCCGGTGCTGCAGACCATCAGCCACTACACTCCACTCGGCGCCGGCATGCAGGCGTTCCAGGACGCCTACCTGGGCCACTTCCCGTCCGCGCTCCCCCTCGTCATCCTGGCGGCGTACGCGGCCGGGTGCGCGGTCATCGCGGTCCACTGGTTCCGCTGGGAATAGACTCGGCGAGGAGGAGGGAATCTTGAGCAGGTGGAGGCGGCCCGAGCAGTGGTCCGCGGCGCGAGAGCAGCCACCGTTCCTCCTGGTCACCGCGGTGCCGTACACGTTGCTTGCCGCGCTTGTCGGCTTCAAGGTGATGAGAGGGCCCTCGGCGGACGACTCCCTGCTCGTCGATCTCGGCCTGTGCGGGTTGGCCGCGGCGTGGATGCTCGGCATGTTCACCCTGCGTCCCGCCTGGTGGGAGCGGCCACGCATCATGGCGGTGTTCTTCACCGGCCTCTTGGTGATCACGGCGATCCTGGTTATACGGGATCCCATGTTCGGGTTGTTCACCCCTGCGCCGTACATCTACGCCTTCGCTGTCCTGCCCTGGCCATGGCGGCTTCCGAGCGTGGCCGCCGTGGCGGTCTTGGCCGGCATCGCGCAGGCCTCCACCGTCGACGTGACGACCGCGCTCGGTCTGACCCTGCACCTGACCATCGTCGTCGCCAACGTCGGCCTCATGGGCGTCACCGCCTGGGTGCTGCGGCTCGTCGAGCAGGAGAGGGAGCAGCGCGAGCAGGCCCTCGCCGAGCTGAGCCGGACGAATCGGGTGCTGGAGGCGACGCTCGCCGAGAACGCCGGCCTGCACGCCCAGCTGCTCGCCCACGCCCGGGAGGCGGGAGTTCTCGAGGAGCGCCAGCGGATGGCCCGCGAGATCCACGACACCCTGGCCCAAGGGCTCACCGGGATCATCGCGCAGCTTCAGGCGGCCGAGCAGATGCACGACGTCCCGGCACAGTGGCGCCGGCCCTTCGACGCCGTCAAGAGACTGGCCAGGGAGAGCCTGTCCGAGGCCCGGCGCTCGGTCGACGCGCTGCGGCCCGAGCCGCTGGAGACCTCGCGCCTGAACGACGCCCTTGCCGACGTCGCCGACCGGTGGTCGAAGCTGCACGGGCTCGCCGTCCAGGTCACGACGACCGGCACGGTGCGGGCCATGACGCCCGAGGTCGAGTTCGCGCTGCTGCGCACGGCACAGGAGGCCCTGGCCAACGTGGCCAAGCACGCGCACGCGACCAGGGTCGGGGTGACGCTGTCCTATCTGGAGCACGAGGTGGCGTTGGACGTACGTGACGACGGCAGGGGTTTCGATCCCGTGAGTCTCGAAGCCGGCACGGCCGCGAACGGCAGTCCGGGGCCGTCGTCCCGCGGCGGTGGGTTCGGCCTGTCCATCATGCGTCAGCGCGTCGAAGGGCTGTCCGGGAGCCTGCGGATCGAGTCCGCGCCCGGCGCCGGCACCGGGATCTCGGCCTGCGTCCCCTTCCTGCCGGCCGGGAGCCACGCATGACCGATCGCGCGGCCGAGGACCTGATCCGGCTGCTGATCGTGGATGACCATCCCGTCGTCAGGGATGGGCTGAGCAGCATGTTCGCCTCCGCGCCCGGATTCGAGGTGCTGGGCGAGGCAGCGGACGGGGCCGCGGCCGTACGGCTCGCCCAGGAGCTCCAGCCCGACGTGATCCTCATGGACCTGCGCATGCCCGGCATGGACGGGCTGACCGCGATCACCGAGTTGACCAGGCTCGGCGTCACCGCGCGGGTGCTGGTGCTGACGACCTACGACACCGACACCCACGTGCTGCCGGCGATCGAGGCGGGCGCGACCGGCTACCTGCTCAAGGACGCACCTCGGGAGGACCTGCTGCGGGGCGCGAGGGCCGCCGCCAGGGGTGAGAGCGTGCTGTCGCCTTCGGTGGCGGCACGGTTGATGAACCGGGTCAGGACACCCGCGCCGCAACTGCTCAGCCCGCGGGAGCTGGAGGTCCTTCAGCTCGTGGCGGCCGGCAACACCAACCAGGAGGCGGCCACCCGCCTGTTCATCACCGAGGCCACGGTCAAGAGCCACCTGCTGAACATCTACGCCAAGCTCGGGGTGAACGACCGCGCCGCCGCCGTCACCGAGGCGTTCAACCGGAGGCTGCTCGTCCCGCGAACGCCCGAACAGCCCTGACTCCCCCGGCGATCCTCCACCCGGGGAAGGACGCGCGGTGCGGCTAGCCGTTGGGGATCAGCATGTACGCGTGCTGGTCAGCGGTCTTGCCCGGCTCGCAGTAGTAACACGTACTGCCGACGATCACTCCATCGTCATTGATCGCGAACGCGTGCTCCAGTGCCACGTCCGAGGGAAGGTTCGTGACCACCGTGTTGAGGTCGACCATGCGCTCGCCCTCCCAGACGAAGGCGTGGGCGCCGTAGTAGTCGGCACTGGTACGGGAGGTGCCCACGACGTGTCCGGATTCGTTGATGTCGTAGGCGAAGCTGCTGGTGCCTCCCGGCAGCACGCCCAGGTCACGCATGACGCCCAGGTCCCACATGAACGCGTGGATCTCCCCTGCGGCGTTCTGCGAGGAACCCGTGATCTGGGTCTTCTCGTTGATGCCGCGCGCCACGGTGGCCTCCGTGGTGCCGCCGAGCGATCCGAGATCCGTCATCCGGCCGTCCTCCCACAGGAAGCCATGGAGCGCAGGGCCGCTGCGCGCCAGGGCGGTGCCCACGACCTGGCCCTTGTCGTTGACGGCGTGGGCCTCGCTCTCGGTCGACCACGGACGGTCGCTGCTGCCGCCGAGCGTTCCCAGGTCGCGGAGCCGGCCGCTCGCGGACCACAGTACGGCCCGCACCGGGCCGCCCTGGTACTGGAAACGTGTCCCCACCACGACACCCTGATTGTTGATGGCCTTGGCCGCGCTCCCGCTTCCGCTGCCCCATCCGGTGCCCAGATCGATCGTGCTCCCGTTCCGGCGGATGAACGCGTGCGGAGGGTCGGTGCGATTGACATGGGTGTGCCCGGCCACGTCCCCGGCGTCGTTGATGGACGCCGCGACATTCTCGCCGGGCGCGTAGATCGCGGGCAGCGCCGTCAGTTGCCCGTTCTGCCAGGTGAAGGCATGGCCGGCCGGGTTCACGGTGTTGGAGCCCGATCCCACCACCTGCCGGGCGGCATTGACGTCCCACGCCTCGCTCCATGGCCGGCCGACGGGAAGGCTCCCGAGCCAGCCGAGGTTGACGTAGGTGTAGGTGGCCGGACCGGACGCGGTATTGGCCGCCGCCGCTGGTGGACCGGCGAGCGAGCCCGCGAGCAGACAGAGTGCAACCGAGGAGAACGCCACGCTTCGCCTTGGCATCAAGGTGTCCCTTTCGGTGGATGAGGGGTGACCATGATTTTGCGGGCGTTCTTGGCGAAGATTCTTACGGGGTGATTATCTGTTCCCGGAGCCGGGGTGCCCGCGACTCGCCGTACTCGCGGGCACCGTGGGGAAATCCTCAGGTCGTGAGGGCTTCTGACGCCTTCCGGTAGATGACGCTCGGGTCGTCCGACAGCCACGCCTTCACCTGGCGGCTCCAGTCGTCGGCGAGCACCTCGGACCGGTGCTCCTCGATGCCGTCCAGGGCCTCCGCGACGATCACCTCGGGGGCGCTCTTGTCGCCGGTGTACCAGGCCATCATGTCGGTGTCCGCGGCGCCCAGATGCAGACCCGTCACGAGGGTGCGCTGGCCGGCCAGCTCCAGACGTACGTTGTTGGTGAGCGCCCACTCGGCGGCCTTCGCCGCGTGATAGGCGCCCGCACCGTCGTTGGCGAGCCACGAGAGCGCCGAGAGAACATTGAGGATCGCGCCATCGGCCAGCTGGGGCGCGAAGGCGCGGACCACGTGGAGGGTCCCGTAGAAGTGGGTGTCCATCTCGCGGCGGATCGTGTCCAAGTCCCCGGTGACCAGGTTCGCCCCGGTGGCGATGCCCGCGTTGTTGATGACAATCTTGACGTCGGGCGCCGCGAGGGCCGCGGCGGCCACCGATGCCGGATCCGTGACGTCGAGGCGCAGCGGGATGACTCCTGGTACGTCGATGAGGTCCGGGCGGCGGGCGGTGGCGTACACCTTGCCGGCGCCACGCTCGAGAAGGGACAGGACGAACTGCCGGCCCAGGCCCCGGTTGGCGCCGGTCACCAGCACATGTGCTCCATTGATCTGCATGCCGGATACGCTAAAACCTGACGTTGACGTCAGAGGCAAGTCTGGTGACGGAGGCCACAGTGCGTATCGGTGAGTTGGCGGCGAAGTCGGGCGTCAGCGTGCGGGCCCTGCGTTACTACGAGGAGCAGGGGTTGCTGGAGGCGACCCGGAGCTACTCCGGACAGCGCCACTACCCCGAGCCGGCGACCGACCGCGTTCAGCTGATCCAGATGCTCTACGCGGCGGGCCTGTCGAGCAAGACCATCGCCGAACTGCTGCCCTGCGTCGAGGCCAGGGTCAATACTCCGGAGTCGCGTGCCCGGCTCGCCGCCGAGCGTGATCGCATCGAGGCCCAGATCGCCGCGCTGACCCGGACCCGTGATCGCCTGGACGCGGTCATCGCGATCTCCGAAAGCCCGGAGAGCGGCTGTACCTACGTCCCGGACCGGGACGTCGCCGCAGAGGCGGGTCACTCTGTGACATCGTGAACGCCGCGGCCCCGTTCGGACTCGCCGCCAAGACCACGACGTCGTGGCGCACTGACCGAGCCATCACCCGGGCGGCGCCTGCCACCGGGTGCCGAGCCGACCGTGCCGCATTCGGCCTACCAAGCGGACGCGTAGCGTCTCCGGCGTGTCACCGCCCGCGTCCCTACTGATCGCCAGCGCGCTGTGCCGCACCGACAGCCCGTTGGCACCCGAGGCCGCCGGAAAACCATGGGGCGCCCCGGTGAGCTGGAGGAAGCGCTCGCTCGACAGGTGGACGTGGCGCTCGGCGTGCCCGGACGGCTCGCCGACATCCTGCGCATCGCTGGGGACGAGGTCGTCCGCCTGGCCCTCGCCACAGGACGGAACATCCGCCGTGGCCCCGGCTATTCGGTCCGTATTCGCACCGAGGTGGGAGCGTTGACGGTCGCAGGGCATCCCTTATCCGATGGCGCGTGATAACCGATAAATCCCGGTTATAGGGTTACTAGGAGGCATCGACGGCCCCTGCCATCGAAGGGAGCACTGTGAAACGCGCAGCCAAGACCAGGCATCTGTACCGGGAGCTGGACGGCGTCAAGGTGCACTACCGCGAAGCGGGGGTGCCGTCATCGACCGCGGTTCTCCTGCTCCACGGCTTTCCCAGTTCTTCGTACTCGTTCCGCGATGTGCTCCCGGCCCTGGGCGAGCACGTCTACGCGATCGCGCCGGACCTTCCGGGCTTCGGGTTCTCGGACGCACCGCCGCTCGATGAGTACGAGTACACCTTCGAACGCCTGTCACATGTGATCGAGGCCCTGCTGGATGACCTCGGGGTGGAGCGCTACGTGCTCTTCGTGACGGACTTCGGTACGCCCGTCGGGTACCGCATGGCGATGCGTCATCCGGAGCGCGTGCTGGGCCTGGTCGTGCAGAACGGCAACACCCACGAGGCGGGGCTGCACGAGGGCTGGGACGCGCCGCGCCGGTTCTGGGCGGAGCCCAGCGAGGAGAACAGGGCCGCGCTGCCGGACTGGTTGAACTTCTCGGGCACCCGGGATCAGTACCTCAGCGGACTGCGGCAGGAACTGCGGGACCTGCACCCGCGCGAGTCGTGGCATCTCGACTGGGAACGGCTCTCCCTGCCCGGCAACCTCGACATCCAGTTCCAGCTCTTCTACGACTACCGGAACCACGTGGCGCGCTTCCCGGAGATCGCGGCCTATCACAAGGAGCATCAGCCTCCGTGCCTGGTGCTCTGGGGCCGGCACGACACGTTTTACGACATCGCCGAGGTGCTGGCCTACCACCAGGACATGACCACCCTCGACGCCCACCTCTACGACGCCGGGCACTTTCTGCTGGAGACCCACGCCGCCGAAGTCGCCGCAGCCCTCGTCACCTTCCTCGACGACGTCCTCGACCGCTCGGGAGCGCGCTCATGAGCACGGCGGAACTTACGGTCAAACCGCTGAGCAGGGAAACCTGGGACGACTTCGAGACGGTCATGGGCGCCAACGGCGGAGCCCGCGGCTGCTGGTGCATGCACTGGCGGCTGAGCATGCAGGAGTGGATGGAGGGCAAGGGCGCCGGAAACAAGGCCGCGATGCGGAAACTCGCCGCACGTAAGACACCGCCGGGAGTCGTGGGTTATCTCGATGACGATCCCATCGCCTGGTGCGGGTTCGGGGACCGCTCGGACTTTCCCCGCATGCAGCGCTCGGCGCTGCTGAAGCCCGTCGATGACGAGCCGGTCATCTCACTGACCTGCCTGCTCATCAAGAAGGGCCACCGCGGCGAAGGACGGTCCGCGCAACTGATCGCCGCCGTGTGCGACTACCTGGGCGAAACCTGCGAGACAGGCACCATTGAGGCATACCCGGTCGAGCCGGTCGAAGGACGCAGAGCAGGGCCGGACAACGCCATGACCGGTATCGCCAGCGCGTTCCTCGCCGCCGGATTCACCGAGGTCGCGCGACCTCGGACCGATCGCCCCGTGATGCGGTACTCACTACGATGAACACGGTCACCACCTGGACGGACGACCACTTCATCGCCGGCGACGTCGCGCTCGACTTCGCGAACACCGTCTACCGCCGCACACCCGAACCCGGACCCGATCTGCTCGGCGACGCCGGCGCCCTCGCCACGTGGCTCGCCAGGGCGGGACTGCTGCCGACGACCGGCGAGCCACGCGACATCCTCCACGACCCCGATGCCGCCCTGCGCCAGGCACGCACGCTACGCGAACTGCTCTGGGCGATCTTCGACGCTCAGCGGAACGGTCGCGAGCTACCCGCGCAGGCTCTGGCCGGCCTCCTCGACATCGCTCGTCGCGGTGCCCGCGGCGTCGCCGTGAACTCCGACGGTTCCATCATCCCGCTGACCGCCGAAGGCGCGTGCGCGACGCTCGCGCTGCGGGGGATCAAGCTCGCGCTGAGCCCGCCGTCCCAGCGAGTACGCGCCTGCGACGGCTGCGGCTGGTTCTTCGTCGACACCTCCCGTGGCCGCCGTCGTCGCTGGTGCAGCATGAAAACCTGCGGAAACCAGAGCAAGGCGGCCCGCTACCGCTCCGCCCACCGCTGACGAGCATGCCCGTGCGTCGGCCGCTCACACGTAGCGGCCGACGCAGTCGGCGAAGCGGTCGGCGCGTACGGAGCAGTCGTAGGTGAAGTGTTCGCGGGATCCGCCGCCGGTGCTGAAGTCGTACTCCGCCACGACCCGCTCTCCCTGGCCCGGGGTCAGGGAGAGCAGCCGGTACTGTCCCTTCGCCTCGATCACCTCGGGAACGAGGAAGCGGTCCATGATCTCGTCCCGCCCGTCGTAGATGCGGCCCACGCTGTCGAACCTGGCCTCGGGGGCGAACGTGTCGCGCACGCCCGCCTCGTCACCCGCGTTGATCGCGGCCACGAACCGCTCGACGAGCTCCCGGTGCCCGGGCTCCGCGGCTGCGGCGGTCTCCCCCGGAGAAGCCGCCGTCGGCGAGGCCGCGGCCGACGTGGACGCGGTGGCTGCCGTGGGGCGCTCCTCCCCCGCGCACCCCGCCGTCGTCCCCAGCGCCAGTGCCGCCGCACATGCCAACAGATCGCCACGCATTCTGATCATCATGCGTTCATGCTCCGCCGGAGCCACCCCTGCCGTCCAAGACCCATGGCGATAACCGATGGTTATGCCCGGATCGACGGTTCCCGTCACGGGTGCCGGCGATGACTAGGCCGGCGGTCCGGGTCAGGTCATCGGCACAGGCGCTGCCACAGCGTGATCCACTGGTCGGGGTGGACGTACCCGACGACGGCGTCGCGGGCCACGCCGGCCGCCGCCAGGGCGGCGTCCACTCCTCGGTGGCGGGTCTTCAGCGAGGCGCGCACCGAGCCGCCGATTCCGCTGAAGCCCAGCTCGACCAGTTCCTGGTAGGTCCAGCGGCCGTGCACCAGGGGTTCGGGCCTGCGCTCGATCCGCCGGATCGCCGAGTCGACCGACGGTATCGGCCGGAAGCACTCCCGGCCCACCGTGTGGCCGAGCCGCCAGTGGAACCATGGCCACGACTGCACCGTGACGCGGCTCCAGCGGCCGTAGCCGCCCGCGCGTTTGCGGGCGTACTCGCGCTGGGTGAGCAGCGTGGCCGAGGTCAGGGACGGCGCCCGCAGGCACCAGTTCACGATCTTCGACGTCACCGAGTACGGGATGTTCCCCACGACCGCGAACGGCCGACCGGGGGCCCGCGCGGCGGTGAAGTCACCCTGCACCACTTCGATGCGGGCGGCGCCGCGCGTGCGTGCGGCCAGCCGCCGGGCCAGGCGCGGGTCGATCTCGTAGCCGACGACGTGCGCGCCCGTCCTGGCCAGTGCCAGGGTGAGCGCTCCGGTGCCCGCACCCGGCTCCAGCACC
Source organism: Nonomuraea jiangxiensis (assembly GCF_900099965.1). GTDB lineage: Bacteria > Actinomycetota > Actinomycetes > Streptosporangiales > Streptosporangiaceae > Nonomuraea > Nonomuraea jiangxiensis. The sequence goes on from NZ_FNDJ01000008.1 coordinate 175,442, forward strand.
AGGCCGGTCGGGTCGGCTGCGCTGATGACGAGCTCGATGGCGTGGCGGTCGGTCAGGAAGTTCTGCGAGAGCGTGCGCCGTGCCCGGTCCACCGAGGTGCGGGCGCCGACGGTCGTGCTCGGGTTCCTGGCGTGCGGGCGGCCGGCGAAGGCGTGACCGCGCGTCACACTGCCGCCTTTCCGAGAGGCTTCGACAGGGGGTCACGGCGGTGAGGCCCGCCGCCCGACCGTTCGTCCCGCGTGAACGTCATCCGGGCGCCTTGCGGCTGAGGTGCTCCCAGGCGCGGTATTTCTCCACCCGGTCCTGAAGGTCCTGCTGGACCATGTCGTAGGACGCGGCGCCGACGATGAGACGCCGCGGCGGCTCCGGCAGGTCCACCAGCTCCATGATCACGGAAGCGGCGGTGTCCGGGGCGGGCCCGGGTTCGTCGCCCCACATCTCGATCAGCTTGTCGCGCAGCTCCTGGTAGTGCGGGTCGGGCGTGGTCATCGTGGTGCCCGTGGTGAACAGGCCGGTGTCGTAGCCGCCCATCTGGACGATGGTGAGCTTGACGCCGAACTGCTCGGCCTCCATCGCCACGGCGTCGCTCACCGAGTCGAGCGCCGACTTGCCGGCCCCGTACAGGCCGACCATGGGGAAGCCGCCGCCGGTGCCCATCGTGGTGATCTGCAGGATGTGCCCGCCGCCCTGGGCGCGCAGGTACGGCAGCACGGCCTGGGTGACCCAGATCGCGCCGAACAGGTTGACGTCGAAGTGGGCTCTGATCTGCTCCTCCGTCGCCTCCTCCAGCATGCCCAGGAGCATGGCGCCGGCGTTGTTGACCACGATGTCGAGCCTGCCGAAGGCCGCGGCCGCCTGCTCCGCCGCCGCGAACACGGCCGCTCGGTCGGTGACGTCGAGCGGTAGCCGTACCAGGTCGCCGGGATGGCGCTGGGCGAGGTCGGCGAGCGGTTCGACGTTGCGGGCGGCCCCGACCACCCGGTCGCCCGCCTGCAGCGCCGCCTCTGTGAACGCCCGGCCCAGTCCTCGTGACGCGCCCGTGATGAACCACACCCGGCTCATGGCTCCACCTCCCCTTGCTCGGATCCGTTGTGACGAGACAAGACGGTACGTCTCGCCTCGCGACAGTGTCAAGACGGAACGTCTCGTCTCGTGGTCGTGGTACAATCCGGGACATGGTCAAACAGCCCAACCCCGCCCGCCGCAGCGAGCGCTCCCGGCAGGCCATCCTCACCGCGGCCCGCGAGCTGGTCTCCGAGGTGGGATACGCCAAGCTGTCCATCGAGGCCATCGCGGCCCGGGCCGGCGTGGGCAAACAGACCATCTACCGCTGGTGGCCCTCCAAGGGCGCGGTGGTCCTGGACGCGTTCCTGGCGCTCAGTGAGAGCGGGCCGGAGGACAGCATGACGCTGCCCGACACCGGCGACCTGGAGGCCGACCTCAAGGTGGTGATGCGGGCGACGGTGGCCGAGTTCGCCGACCCCGCGTTCGAGGGCCCGATCCGCGCACTCAACACCGAGATCATCAACGACCCCGCCCTGGCCGCTCAATACCGGGCCAGGCTGGCGGGCCCCGTGGAGGAGGCCAAGAGGGCCCGGCTCCGCAGCGCGCAGCGAGCCGGGCAGCTCGCCGCCGACGCCGACCTCGACCTGGCCCTCGAACTGCTGTACGCGCCCCTCTACCAGCGCTGGCTGTTCCGCTCAGGACCGCTCACCCCTGCATACGCCGACGCCCTCGTCGAGGTCTTTCTCAAGGCCATGCGGCCGGACGTCGACCAACTCACGGACGCCCAGGACTCTGCCAAGCTGGAGAAGAGCGGATGAAATTCCACGCACACAGGGCCGGCTCGGTTGGAATCCGGGCCGGCCCTGTGTGGTGTGGTGGTTACGGCGCGGGGACGCCGTCGAGGATGCTCACCGCGTCGGTGCCCCGGGTGACGACGAGCTTGCGGGTGAGGGTGTAGGAGCCGCCCGCCGGCACGTCGACGTTGAACCGGCTCATCACCCAGTTGCCCGCGGCGTAGACGTCGAAGGCACTGGCCGGCGTGCCGTAGACGAGACCGAAGACCTGCGGGTCGGTCCCGGTCATGCCGATGTACGGCTTGGTCGGGGTGTAGGCCGCCGTCGCGCCCGGCGTCACGATGCCGGGCCCCGGGATGACACTGGCCTGCCCGGCCGCGTCATGGTCCATCGCGTCACCGGTCCACACGCTGAGCGGGGCCGAGCCGGAGTTGCTCAGCTCCGTCGAGACCGTGGCGAAGTCGTCGCCCGGCTTCAGCGTGTACGTCGTCGCCGCCGTCAGGCCCGTGATGCCCTTGACCGGCCCCGATACCCGGACGACGGCCTTGTCGCCGCTCGCCTGGACGATCTGGACGTCGGTCGCCGCCACCGTCCGGATGTCCCACGCGCTACCGCCCGTCGGCTGGGTCGCCGAGACGTAGGGCAGGTTGATCCAGTCGAACTGGTCGGCCATGCCGCGGACGGCCAGGTCGACCGGCTTGCCGCGGGTGCCACCGGAGAGCTGCGAGTCGTTGTAGGCGTCGGCGATCGCCATCGAGAGCTTGTCGTTCTCGATCATGATGTCGCCGTAGCCCGCCTCGACCAGACCCGAGCCGATCTGCTTGCCGTAGCCCGCCTCAACCTTGACCGGGCTCAGCGCGACGTCGGCGACGCCGCTGCCGGCCACCGGCACGGTGACCGTGCCGGTGGCCGTGCCGGTGGCCGTCTGGTAGCCCAGCTTGGACACCCGGACGTCGTACTGACCGGCCGGGGCCTTGAGGAGGTACCTGCCCTGGGCGTCGGTGCCCGTGCTCGCGACCGCCCTGCCGGCCTGCTCCAGGGCGACGCGAGCACCGGCGACGGCGGCGCCGCCCGCGGTGATCGTGCCGGCCGCGCGGGCGGCGTCCGGGACGGCCGCGTCGTGCAGGTCGATCTCGTCGGCCCACTTCGCGATGTTGCCGGTGGGGTCGCCGCCGGCGGTCGCGTAGTCGGTCAGGTGGTAGAAGCTGAACTGCTTGGTGGCACCGGGCGCCATCGTGGCGTCGTAGTAGAGACCCTCGATGTAGCCGTACGCGCCGACCGCCGTCGGCGTGTCCAGCGCCCACGCGAGACCGTGGGCGGCCTGGCCGTTCGTGGTGGCCGCGTCAGCACCCACGTAGACGTAGTTCCCGGTCCAGCCCGAGGTCTTCAGACCCGGGTTGACGCCGCTGAACCCGGGGATCCGGCCGTTGTCGGCCGAGCTGTCGGGGTCGATCATGTAGGTGAAGTAGCCCTGGTAACCCGTCGTGCCGGTGTTGGTCAGCTTGACCGTCATCTTCACGATCGGAGAATCGGGCAGGGTCTCGTAGCGGACCTGCGCCTTGATGGCCGGGTCCGCCCGATACTGACCGTTGCCGACCACGGCGGCGCCGTCGACCGCGAGGTCGGGCAGGTCGAGCTGGTCGTTCGGCCGGTCCCACGAGTCGGGCGGCGTGAGACTCGGACGCAGCAGCATTTCGCCCCAGTCGAGGGTCTCGGCGCCGTTGGCGTCGTTGAGCATGACGTCCGTCAGCGCGCCCTGGCCCAGGCCACCGGCGAGGTTGTTACCGCCGACGCCGTTGTCACCGGCGGCGTACGGCGTCACGGACGCCCGGATCTTGTCGTTGGCCAGGTAGTAGTACTCCTTGCCGGTGACCACGTCCGTGCGCGTGCTGCCGCTGCCGTAGTCCGGCGCGTACGTCGACTTGCCGGCGGTCGGGTGGACCACCTTGATGAGCTTCAGGTCGGCCGTCGTGTCGCCGGTGGCGCCGACCGTGGCGGTGGCGGTCGAGCGGCCGTCGGCGATCAGGCCGCGCTTGGCCGCCGTGACGGTCCAGGTCGACGCCGGCAGGCCGATCCGGTAGCGGCCCCGGGCGTCGGTGGTGGTCACCGCGGTGTCCTGGCCGTCGGCGACGGCGGTGACCTTCGCGCCGGCGATCGGGGCGCCCGTCTCCGGGTCGCTGACCGTGCCGGTCACGGTCGCCCAGCGCTTCGCGGACTCGCCGCCGGGCACGTAGGCGTAGAGGTTGCCGTCCCAGGCGCCCGCCACGACGGTGTTGCCGCTGACGGCCGGGCCGGCGCCCACCCAGGTGCCGATCTCGTGGCTCCACAGGATCTGGCCGGTGTCGGAGGCCAGCGCGTAGAACCTGCCGTTGTTGGCGCCGACGAAGAGCGTGTCGCCGGCCACGACCGGGCTGGACATGACGCCACCGTGGTAGATGTCGCCGGGCAGCGCCCGCTCCCAGCGGACGTCGCCGGTCTGGGCGTCGAGGGCGACGACGGCGCCGCTCGGGAAGCCCATGTAGACGACGCCCTGCTCGACGGCCGCGGCGCTCGGGGTCGAGCCGCTGGAGACGAGCGAGGAGCGCGAGCTCTTGTACGTCCACAGCGTCGCGCCGGTCTTGGCGTCACGCGCGACGATGCCGTTGTTGGCGCCGATGAAGACCTTTCCCTCGGCCGCGGTCGGCACGCCGTCCTGCCAACTGCCGAGCGACTCGGTTCCGGTCCACTTGCGGGCGCCGGTGGCCAGGTCGTAGGCGAGCACGCGGTCGGCGGTCTCGTTGCCGACGTACACGGTGCCGTCCATGACGGCGGGCGTGCCGTCGCTCATGGTCGCGCCGGACATGGGGGAGGCCCAGATCTGCCGCCCGGTGCGGGTGTCGAGCGCCTTGAGGACGCCCTGGCTGCCGATGCCGAAGCGGGTCTGGTACGGCCAGAGCACCGTGTGGCCGGAGACGGCCGGCGAGTAATAGCCGTAGGTGCGCTGGTTGTTCGGGGCCGGCGCCTGCTCGGGCACGGCCTTCCAGCGCAGCCTGCCGCTCTCGGCGTCGACGGCGTAGAGCTCCGAGCCGAGGGTCGGCGCGAAGATCAGGCCGTCACCGTAAGCGAGGCTGCCGTGGATCGACTGCGGCACCTTGACGTTCCACAGCTCCTTGCCGTTCTTGAGCTGGACGGCGTGGATCCGGCTGTCGCCGTCGCCGTTCTCGTCGCGGGTGCCCGCGTAGACGACGCCGTCGTGGATGACCGGCGACCCGGTGAGGAAGGTGCCGTCGGTGCGGAAGCTCCAGGCCAGGCGGCGGCCGGCCTCCTGCGCCGGCGCGACACCGGAGTGGGCCATGTTGCCGTGGTGCTGGTCCCAGTCACCCGCGGCGACCGGCTTGAGCGCCGGCTCGCGGGTGAAAGTGAAGTCCGCCGACTTGGTCCAGGTCTTGCCCGCCGCGTCGACCACCTGCACGTCGATGCTGTACTTACCGGGCTTCTGCCGGCTGTTGGGCAGGTTGCCCTGCCAGGTGAACTCGCCGCTGTGGTGCAGCGGCATCCAGTTCTTGTCGCCGGCGATCCGGTAGCGCGCCGAGACGACCTCGTCGCCGGTGTCGTAGGCGTTGATCTGGATGCCCGGGAAGTCCGCGGCCGGCACCGTCGAGCCGGGCGCGGGGCTGACGATGGTGAGGTGCTCGTTCTCGCCGTACATCCGGAACGGGTTGTCGAAGCCCGGGCCCGCCATGTGGATGTAGCGGAAGCCGCGGGGCGCGTTGTCGATCGTGTACGAGCTCGACACGGTCTGGATGTGCTTGGCGGTCGAGGCGAACGCCGAGTCGTTCTCGACGTGGTTGGAGTGCTCGTGGCCGACCAGGATCAGCTGCGCCTGGTACGTCTCCAGCACGTCACCGAAGGCGTCGTACTCCGAGGGCGAGCCGAAGGGGACGTTCATCGGCTGGTGGGTGAGGACGACGACCTCGATGTCGTTTCTCGGGTCGTCGTCGAGCGGAACGCTCGCGGCGAGGTCGTCCTTGAGCCAGGCGAGCTCCTCGTCGAACGGCGCCGAGCCGTTGTTCTCGAGCACCACGAAGTGCCGGTTGCCGTAGTTGAACGAGTACCACTCCGGACCGACGTTCTTGCGGTAGTTGTCGATCTTGTCCGCGTACGCCGACCCGGCCGCGTACTCGTGGTTGCCGACGGCCGGCCACACGCCGACGGCCGACTGCTGGGTGCCGCGGCGGTAGGTGTCGAACTGCGCCTGGCTGGCGTCGTTGGTGAGGTCGCCGCTGACCGCGATGAAGCGCAGGTCGGTGCCGGTGGAGTTGATCTCGCGGATCTGGTCGGGCAGCTGTGCGTTGACGTGCGGGTCGGCGATGTTGGCCCAGGAGAAGGTGTCGCCGTCGGACGGCTCGTCACGGACGAGCGCGAAGTCCGCGGTCGGCGTGGCGTCGTCGGCGAGCTCGCCGAGGTTGGCCCAGAATCTCGGCTCCTTGTACTGGTCCAGGCCGAACCGGTAGCCCCGCGGCTGGCCGGCCCACACGATGTCCGTCTTGCGGCGGTCGGTGGAGATCGTCAGCGAGTAGGAGCCGTCGGCGGCGGTCGTGGTGGCGACCTTGCCGTCGGAGACGCGCACGCCGGCCAGGCCGGCCTCGTCGGGGCTGCGCCGGCCGTCGCCGTTGGCGTCGACGTACACGGCGCCGCTGACGATGGCCTCCGGCGGGTCGATGGCGTTCGCCGCGTACGACGTGAGCGGGCCCGCCACGACACTGGCGGCGAGCGCCAGCGTGGTGGTGTACAGGACGACGCGCAGGCGCGCGCGTGTCCAGGTTAACGCGGACATCGGGATCCTTCGGGAGGAGGGAGGGAGGGTGTCAGGCAAGGAGCGGGGAGCGTTCCACGAACCAGACCAGACCGGCACCGGCGACGGCGACGGTCGCCGCGACGGTGCCGAGCGTGAGGGCGCGAGCGGCGACCGGCGTGGTCGCGACCCTGCGCAGGAACAGCAGCGCCGGGAAAGCGAGCGCGATGATCGTCAGCTGGACGAGCTCGATGCCGACGTTGAAGGAGACCAGGCCGGCCAGCGTCGAGGCCGACAGCGGCCCGTCGACGGTGAGCGCGTCCGCGAAGCCGAGCCCGTGCAGCAGCCCGAAGCCGAAGACCACGGGCAGCCGGTGGCTCATCCGCGGCGCGAGCAGGTTGTCGAGCGCGACGAAGGCGATCGACAGCGCGATGAGCGGCTCGACGATCCACCCGGGCACGCTGACCCAGCCGATCGCGGCCAGCACCAGGGTCACCGAGTGCGCGGCCGTGAAGGCCGTGGCGACCTCGACGACGTCGCGCAGCCGCTTCGCGCCCAGCAGCAGCGCCAGCAGGAACAGCACGTGGTCGAGCCCGAAGAGCAGGTGCTCCGCCCCGAGCCGGACGAACCGCGGGATCTCGCTGAGCAGGTCGGTGTGCCCCACCGTGACGCTGGTGCGGGCGGCGTCGAGCAACGTCGAACCGCGGCGGCCATCGATGTCGTAGGCCACCATCGTGGTGGTCTCGTCGACGACGCCGTCGGAGGCGCGGAAGATGTCGCTGCGGACGGTGAGCGCGCCGGAGGCCGGGCAGTCGTAGGCGAGCGCGACCTGCACCGTGCCGGAGTCGGCGAGTTCGACGCGGGCGCCGTCCTCAGCGGTGCATCCGATCAGGGCGCGGCTCAGCCGCAGCCGCCCGCCGACGTACGCCGCCACGTCGCTCGCGTGCGCGTCCAGCGAACCGCGCCGCACCTCGGTCGGCACCTCGGCGGGCGCGCCGTCCACGCCCACCGCGTCCGGGCTCAGGGCTCCGTCGAGGCCCAGCAGCCGGGCGAGGACGTCGTACTCCACGTCGACGACGGCGGCGACGCCGTCGCCCTGGCCGCGCAGGTCGACCGCGACCGAGGTCGCGCGGATGTGCGCCTGCGCCGGAGCGGCGGGAAGGAACACGGCAACAAGGGCGGCGAGGAACGCCAGTAGACGCACAGCAGGCACTTCCGTCGTGGGGGAACGGCGGTCGTTCCCCAACCCTGCAGTGCTCGCTCCACACCCGGCAACCGGCTACGGCCCAATTCACCGACCCTTCCGCTACCGGTCACCGCCCGGCCTGAAGCCGGGTTCCGAAGAGGCCGCCTGTGTCCCGCGGTGCCACGGGACGGCGAAGTCCCGGGGTTGTGTCAAGATCCGGTATGGACGACATCCGGGTCACCGTGATCGACGGCCCCTTCACCGGATTCGAGGCGCTGCTCACGTCGCACGAGGGTGACCGGGTGCTGGTCCACGTCATCGTGTTCGGCCGGCAGGTCCCGCTGGAGCTGCACCCCGGCCAGGTGCGCATCGCCGGGACCACCTCGCGGCCGCGGGACGTGGACATCGTCACCGGCTCGCACGCGGCGCTGCGCGACCGGATCGCCGTCGAGCACGACCGGCTCGCCGAGACGGAGGCGTTCAGGTTCTTCCTCGACCGCGTCGGCACGCCCGAGTGCGATCCGGCCGCCGAGTGGGACGGCTACGTCGCCCATCGCGACGAGGTCCGGGCGCGGGCCGAGGCACGCAAGCAGGCCGCGCTGGAGCGGTTCGGCCGCGAGCTCGCCGGCCTCCCGGCCGACGAGGCCCGCCGGGTGGTCGACACCGACCCCGCGTACTGGCTGCCGGGGCGCGCAGCCGCCGCCGAGCAGCGGGAACGTGCCCCGGAGCCCGACGCCGAGCAGCGCCTGCTCGCCGCCATCCTCGGCGAAGCGGCCGCGGAAGGCTCAGCGGCAGAGGAGGGCTCACCGGTCGACCGGGCCGGCGAACGTCTCGAACGGGCGCGCATGGCGGCTGAGGACCGGGACTACGAGCGGTGGGAGGCCGCCCGGTCCGAGGAGGAGCGCCGGGCCGGCCCGTCGCGCGGCAACCCCAGCCGGTACGCCTACGCGCGAGCGGCCCATGCCGACGTCAGCCTGCCCGAGGAGCGCGGTGTCGAGCTGGCGATCCGTTCCACCACCGGGATCAGCGACGGCCCGATCCCGCCGGACGCGCTCACGGCGGTGGACGGGCTCCGGCTGGACCTGTACCGGCCGGCCGATCTGTCCCCGCTCGCGCAGCTGCCGAACCTGCGGTGGCTGGCGCTGCACTCGGCCGTCGCGATCGACGTGGCGGCGCTCGCGTCGATCCTCGCCCCGATGCGAAACCTGCGCGACCTGACGGTCGAGGCCCCGGTCGACGACCTCGGCCCGCTCGCCCGGCTGACCCAGGTCGCCAACCTCACGCTGGACGGCACCCTGGTCACCGACCTGTCGCCCCTGGCCGCCGCGACGCACCTGCGTGATCTGTCCGTGTGCGACGGTCCGCTCGAGGACCTGACCCCGCTGGCCGGGCTTCGCCTGACCCGGCTGTTCGTGTATCGGACCCGGGTACGTGACCTGTCCCCGCTGGCCGGTATGGAAACGCTGCAGGTGCTGGGACTGGTCGCCTGCCCGGTACGGGACCTGTCGGTGGTCACCACCCTGCCCGCGCTGCATTTCGTCAACCTCAGGCACACGGGGATCGCCGACCTCGGCGACCTCCCGGAGCGGGTGCCCGGGGTCACCTTCGAAGGCGTCGGCGAACTGGCTCCTGCCCCTTTCGACCCCAGTACCGCGGCGACCACGGCAGGTCCGCTGGCCGACGAGCCGGCGGCCGCGCTCCTCGCCGAGTTCCACGCCGCCGGGGACGACTGGCGCAGAAAGGGACGGCTTGAGCGGGCGATGCTCGCCGGGCGCCGTCTCGACCTGGTTCAGCCGATCGTCAAGGACGGCACGACGGTGGCAGGGCTGTTCCTGCGCGACGGCATCGGCGACGTGCCGTTCCCGGACAACCCGTGGGACATCCCGGCCGACGACGGGCTCCCCGCGGCGCTCACGCGGGTCTGGGCGCCGGTCGCCGAGCTCGCGCCGCGGTTCGTCGCGGCCGTCCGGGATCGCACTCTCGCCCTGGCCCTGCTCAGCCGGGACGACGGCACGACCGCGCTCGGCTACCTGGCCTGGTACCGCGACGACGACGGCAGCGGAGCGCTCATCCCCGCACCGGACAGCCTTGACCGGTTCGCCGACCCGGCCATCGACTACCACCTGTCCGTCGTCGTCGGAGCCGCACCGCACCACGCCGACCCGACCGCCAGGGTGCCGCTGCTGGCCGGGCCGGTGCCCCGGCCGATCCGTGACTTCTGGGCGATCCACCACGTACTGAAGCCGGCCCATGGCGACAGCGTCGGCGGCGCGCTGGCCAGGAACACCCTGGAGTTCTTCCAGGACGACACCTGGAGCATGGCGGCCAAGCGGCTCGGCGGGCTGCCACCGGACCGGTTCATCCACTCCGTCGGCCGGGCCGACTACGACGACTACGTCCTCGACCTCGACGTGCTGGACGGCGCCGGCAATCCCGTGGTCGCCACCTGGGCGTTCAAGGAGTGGGAGGTCGGCGGCCACAAGCAGTTCTGGGACTGGCTCGACAGCACGGGCACCGACCTCATCTTCGGCCCGTGACGCGACCCCGCCCCAGCTCTTATAGTCACTTTGACCATAAGGGGGTGGGGTGTGAACCTCACATGGACCGAGATCCTCGGGTTCGCCACCGGGGCGCTGTGCGTCTGGCTCGTGGCACGCCAGCACATCGCCAACTGGCCCATCGGCATCGCCAACAACATCTTCTTCATCGTCCTGTTCACCCGGACCGGGCTGTACGCCGACGCCGGCCTGCAGATCGTCTTCATCGCCCTGGCCTGCTTCGGCTGGTGGACCTGGGCCCGCGGCGGCGGCCCCGGCCAGGTGCTCCCGGTGCGCCGCACCAGCCGCGCCGAGTGGATCTGGCTGCTCGTCTCCGTTGCCGCCGGTGTCGCCGTCCTGACCGTGTTCCTCGCCCGGGCGACCGACTCCACCGTGCCCTTCTGGGACGCCCTCACCACGTGCCTGTCACTGGCCGCCACCTACGGCCAGTGCCGCAAGCGGCTGGAGTCCTGGTGGTTCTGGATAGCCGCCGACCTGGTCTACATACCGCTCTACGCGTACAAGGAGCTCTACCTCACCGCGATCCTGTACGTCGGCTTCCTGACGTTGTGCGTCCTCGGCCTGCGCGGCTGGCGGCGTGACATGGCGCCCGACGTGAGCGCCCCGGCCGGGGCGGTCAGGTGACCCGGCGGTTCGGCCACGGCCTGGTGCTCGGCAAGTTCTACCCGCCGCACGCGGGCCACCACCACCTCGTGAGGACCGCCGCGGCCCGCTGCGAACGGCTCACCGTCCTGGTGTGCGCGGCCACCGTCGAGTCGATCCCGCTCGGCGACCGGGTCGGCTGGATGCGGGACATCCACCCCGGGGTCAGGGTCGTCGGCGCCGTGGACGACCACCCCGTGGACACCGGCGACCCGGCCGTCTGGGACGCGCACATGGCTGTCTTCCGGCAGGCCGTCCCCGAGCCGGTCGACGCGGTCTTCACCTCTGAGGACTACGGAGAGGAACTCGGCAGGAGGTTCGGCGCCACCGCGGTGTGCGTGGACCCGGAGCGCCTCGCCCAGCCGGTGTCCGGCACCGCGGTGCGCCGCGACCCAGCCGGCACCTGGCACTTCCTCGCCCCCGCGGTACGGGCGGGCCTCGCTCGCCGCGTGGTCGTCCTGGGCGCGGAGTCCTCCGGCACCACCACCATGACGCGCGCGCTCGCCGAGCACTACCGCCGGCGCGGCGGCCCGTGGGCCGCCACGACGTGGGTGCCGGAGTACGGGCGGACGTTCTGCGCGGAGCGGCTGGCGGCGCTGAGGGCCGTCCGGCCCGGCTCGCGGTGGGCCGACGTCATCCTCGCCTCCGACGACTTCCCGCACATCGCCCGGCGTCAGGAGCGCGAGGAGGACGCCGCCGCCCGGTCGGGGAGCCCGGTCCTGTTCTGCGACACCGACGCGTTCGCCACCACCATCTGGCACGAGCGCTACGTGGGCGGGAGCCATCCGGAGGTCGCCCGGATCGCCGGCCGCGGACGGCAGCATCTGTGGCTGCTGACCGACCACGAGGGCGTGCCGTTCGAGGACGACGGGTTGCGCGACGGGGAACACCTCCGCCCCTGGATGACCGCACGCTTCCAGGAGGAACTTGAACGCACCGGACGTCCCCACGTCAGGCTCCGCGGCTCCCATGAGCAGCGGTTGACGGCGGCCGTCGCCGCCGTCGACGCGCTGCTGGCCAAGGGCTGGGACCTCGCCGACCCGCTCCCCGAACGGCGCTCCGGCGGCCCGCGACCGTCGGGACATTCCTAGCGTCACCGGGCCGCGGCCTTGTCGTGGCTCTCATCCGCCGCTGTCGGGCGTCTCGTGTGCTCATGGAGCTCCCATGCGGAGGACAACGGCTTCCATCCGTGGCAGAGCTGCGCAGTCGCAGGCGGGCTTCGGCCGGGAACTGGACAGCGAATGGCCTGGGAACTGGTCAGGCGAGGAGCCGACACTCGGCGGGCTGGTCCCGCGGCGGCGAACACCGTGTCGCCGGCGGTGCTGTCTCCGCTGAGGAAGGCTGATCGATCGTGACCGAACGCGTACGCGTGGCTGTGCTGGCGGGTGGGCCGTCCGCCGAGCATGAGGTGTCGCTGCAGTCGGCGCAGGCTGTGCTCGACGCGCTGCCGAGGGAGCTGTACGAACCCGTCGCCGTCATCATCGACCGGCGGGGCAGGTGGCCGGTGGACCTGCGACGCGATCCGCCGGACGTGGTCTTCCCCGTGCTGCACGGGCCGTTCGGCGAGGACGGCGTCGTCCAGGGGCACCTGGAGACGCTGGGCATCCCGTACGTGGGCTGCGGCGTCATGGCCTCCGCCGTGGCCATGAACAAGGTCGCGATGCGGCGCATGTTCCTGGCGGAGGACATTCCGGTCACCCCACATGTGTGGTTCACCGAGCACGAATGGCGCACCACCACCGACCACTGGGGCCTGGTGAAGTCGCTCGACTGGCCGATGTACGTCAAACCGGCCGGCATGGGCTCCTCCATCGGCATCTCCCGGGTCACCTCCATGGAGGAGCTGCGCGCGGGTGTGGAGCTGGCGCTGGCCCACGACCGGGTGATCATCGTCGAGCAGGCCGTGACCGCGCGCGAGCTCATCTGCGGCGTGCTCGGCGGCCATGACACTCCGGACGCCTCGGTGCCCGGCGAGCTCATCGTGCCCGGCGACTGGCTCGACTACGCGGCCAAGTACCTCAGCCAGGCCGAGATCGCCGTCATCCCCGCCGTGCTCCCGGAACGGGTGACCGAGAACGTGCGCGAGCTGTCCCTGCGCGCCTTCCGGGCGATCGGCGGCTACGGCCTGTCCCGTGTCGACTTCCTCTATGAGGAGGACACAGGACGCCTGTACGTACTGGAGATCAACACCATGCCCGGTTTCACCTCCCGTTCCGTCTACGCCAGGGCGTGGGAGGCAAGCGGTGTCCCGTACCCGGACCTGCTGCGCCGCCTCATCGATCTCGCGTTCGCCAGGAGCGGCTCATGATCCCCATGACGCTGCACGAGATCGCGCAGGTCGTCGGCGCGACCCTGGATGACGTGCCCGACCCGCGGGCGCTGGTGACGGCGCCCTCGGCGGTCGACTCCCGCGAGGTGGTGCCCGGCGGCCTGTTCGCCGCGACGGTAGGCGCCCGCGTGGACGGTCACGACTACGCGGCCGGCGCCATCGCGGGCGGCGCCGTCGCCGTGCTGGCCTCAAGGCCCGTCGGCGTGCCAGCCCTCGTGGTCGGGGACGTCCAGCTCGCGATCGGCCTGCTGGCCAGGCACCTGCTCGAACACCTCAGCCCGACCGTGATCGGCCTGACCGGCTCGGTGGGCAAGACCACGACCAAGGACCTGCTGGCCCAGGTGCTCGAACGGCACGCCGCGACGGTCGCCACCGACAGGTCGTTCAACAACGAGCTCGGGCTGCCGCTCACCGTGCTGCGCGCCGATGCCACCACCCGGTACCTGGTGCTGGAGATGGGTGCGGGCAGGAAGGGCGACCTGACGTACCTGACCGGGCTCGCACCGCTCCAGGTCGGGCTGGTGCTCAATGTCGGCACCGCGCATGTGGAGCGGATGGGAGGCGGCCCGGCCGACGTGGCCGAGGCCAAAGGGGAGCTGGTCGAGGCGCTCCCGGCGGACGGGTTCGCCCTGCTCAACGCCGACGACCCGTACGTCATGGGCATGGCAGGCCGCACCAGGGCCCACATCGTGCTGTACGGCAGGTCGCCGCAGGCGCAGGTGCGAGCCGAAGCCGTGCGGATGGACGACCGGGCGCGAACCTCGTTCGAGCTGGTGACGCCCTCCGGCCGCGCCCCGGTCGGGCTCGACCTCATCGGTGAGCACCAGGTGAGCAACGCCCTGGCCGCCGCAGCCGTCGCCACCGTGCTCGGCCTGGGCGTCGCCGAGATCGCCGATGGGCTGAACGCGGCACGGCGGCGCTCCGCGGGCCGGCTGGAGATCGTCGAACGACCTGACGGCGTCACCATCGTCAACGACGCCTACAACGCCAACCCCGAATCCATGCGGGCCGGGCTGCGGGCGGTGAAGGCCCTGGCCGGCAGCCGCCGTACCGTCGCCGTGCTCGGCGCGATGGGGCAGCAGGCGGACGCCTCCCGCGCCCGGCACGCGGAGATGGGCCGGCTCGTCGCCGACCTCCGCTTCGACGTGCTGATCACGGTCGGAGCAGGGGATCCGCTGGCGATGGCGTGGGCGGCGGAGTGCTCGAACCAGGGCGTGGCCGTCCATGCCGTCGAGGACGTGGCCGGGGCCCTCAGCCTGGCCACCGCGCTGGTCGAACCGGGAGACGTGGTGTTCGTCAAGGCCTCCAGCGAGATCGGGCTCGGCGCCTGCGCCCGCGCGCTGGCCGACGCGTCGCCGAAGGCCCAGTGAACAACAGAACCAGCGAAACGGAGTTCCATGCGCACGATCGGTCTCATCGGCGGGTTGAGCTGGGAATCTACGGTGATCTACTACCAGATCATCAACCAGCGGGTACGCGAGCGACTCGGCGGCAGCCATTCCGCCAACAGCCTCATCTGGTCGGTCGACTACACGACCGTCGAGAACCTCATCTTCGCCGGCCGCTGGGACGAGGTGAGCACGTTGCTCACCGGTGCGGGCAGGAAACTGGAGGAGCTCGGCGCCGATCTCCTGCTCGTCTGCAGCAACACCTTCAGCCGGGTGAGCGACGACGTGGAGCGGGCCGTGAGCGTGCCCGTGCTGCACATCGCCGACGCCCTGGGCGCCGAGATCCGGGCCAGGGGCATGCGCAAGGTCGGCCTGCTGGGCACGCGCTTCACCATGGAGCAGCCCTTCTACCGCGATCGGCTGGCCGCCCACGGCCTCGACGTGGTCGTCCCGCGGCGCGAGCAGCGGGAACTGGTCCACCGCGTGATCTTCGACGAGCTGGTGCGCGGGGTGCTCAGGGAATCGTCCAGGGACGCCTACGCCCGGATCATCGAGGATGTCGCCGGCGACGGAGCTGAAGGCGTCATCCTCGGCTGCACGGAGATCGAGCTGCTGATCGGTGAGAAGGACAGCGCCATCCCGGTGCTGCCGAGCGCTCGGCTGCACGCGAAGGCGGCGGCCGGCTTCGCGCTTGCCGACTGACGCGCGCCCTCGGTCGGGTTCGTCCACGGCGGTGAGGCCGCGCACTCGCGCCGGCACGAGGCCGGGGCCCGCGCGCCCGCGCCGGCACGAGGCGGCGGCTCAGGTGGGTCGGTGGGCCGGTGCGGTGGTGCCGTACAGTTCCCGGTGCCACAGGTCGGCGCAGAGGCGTTCGATGCCGGCCGCCAGGTGGCGGCGGTAGGTGGTGAAAGGCAGGCCGAGTCGTTCCGCGGCCAGCTCCTGGGTGGGCGTGCCGCGCAGGAACGTGACCGACAGCGCCCGGTGGGACTTGGCCGAGCGCGGATCCTCACGCAGGTCGTCGATCGCCTGGCGCAGCAGGTCACCCAGTGCCGTGGCCGGGTTCTGCCCGGCCCGCTCGGCGATCAGCCTGGTGCGCGTCAGCGGGGAGGCGGCCAGCGCGTCCGGCCGCGGCAGCTGGCGCAACGCCTTGCGCACCGCCTGGGCGAACTCCGCCCGGGACAGCACCGCCAGGTGCGCCGTCGCGGCGCCCGGGCCGCCGGCAGGCCCGGCGACGAGCGGCCGGTTCATCCGCTCCAGCCACGCCCACGCCGGCACCGCGCGCCAGTCGTGAGCGAACAGGCTGTACGCCTCCTCCCCCGGCCGCGGCTGCTCGGCGATGTCACGCATCCCGTAATGCCGTAACCGCTCCGCCCATACGTGGTTCGGATGCCGTACCTCGATATATGACCATGCCATGCGCTCGGACCGCAGACAGTCGCCGATCACTCGCCACTGGATCACGTCCATCACCGGCGAGCTCCCGCGACAGGGCGGCAGCGCCCATACCCGGCTGACCGCCACGTGTTCACCGGCGCGCAACGGCGTGGTGGCACGCGCATGCGCCCACGCCTCGGCCACGAGGGGATCGGCGGTCAGCTCCTCCTCATCGAGCTCCGCCAGCCGCAACCACGCGGAGAAGGCCACGGGCTCGCCGGTCTCTGCCCGCCGATACAGCCGGAACGCCTCCGGCTGACGTTCCGCCCAGAAGGCGGCGCAGGCCGCGGACGCCGTACCCTCCGCCGCTAGGCGGAGCAACGTGCCGACGTCCTCCTCCCGTGGCACCTCTTCCTGGAATTCGCCCTCGTCGTGGCGGCCGTGGAAACCGGCCGGCGCCCTGTCGCCGCGATGCGGGTAGAGCAGTGCCGCCACCGCGCCGGGCACGTCCGCATCGCTCGCCGTACGCACCCTCGCCGCCAGATGCGCGTGAATGCGGTCGCGCATCACCGCGTACCCCTCGGGATCGCGCCAGCGCAGGTCCGCCTCCAGCACCTCCCGCACCACGTCATGCGGAAACAGCCCGAGACCGCTCGACTCCACGAACGGCAACCGCCGCAACCACCGGAACAACGTCCCGGCCTCCTCCGGCAGGACCGCCCTCAGCAGGTCCTCCGTCGTCCTGTACGCATGCGCGCAGATCTCCAGAGCATGCCGGTGCGCCGCCGAAGGCGCCTCGCCCACCAGCTGATCCAGCAACGTGGCCACCACGTCCTGATGCGGCGTCCACCGTCTGCCGGCCCCGCCGTCCTTCACCGCCACGGCCGCCCCCAGCAGCAGCGCCAGCGGATGACCACCGGCGAAGGCCAGCAGCGGCTCGCGCGCCTCGGCCGGCACCCCGGTGGAGTCCATCAGGGCCCGGGCTTCTCCGGCCCGCAGGCCGCGCAGCGGCAGCACCTCCAGCGCCCCCGCCCATCCCGGGTCCGCCCGCCACCGCATGTCCGGCGGGTTTCGCCCGGCGATCACCACCAGCGCCCCCATGGGCAGCCGTGGCAGGAACCGCTCGCGCAGCCATCCCTCCTGGCCCTGAAGGGGTTCGAAGTCGTCGACCAGCAGCACCGCGTCCGCGTCGCGGATCACCGGCTCGGCCTTGGACGCCGCCGGCTCCAGCATGCGCCCGTCCAGCAGGGACACCGGCCGCCCGGCCGCCGCGGCCTCCTGAGCGAACCGCCGTAACAGGGCCGACTTCCCGATGCCGCCGGGACCGTGCACGTACAGGACGCTGCAGCCGCCGCCGTGCAACGCCGCGCTGAAAACCGCGAGCTCCTCCTCCCGCCCCACGAACGCCGTCTCGCGCGCTGCCTGCAGGCGCCGTCCCAGCGATCCGGACCTGATGTCGCTCCCCGATGACATACTCCTGACTCCCTCTCCGAACGCCCGGACCCGGGCTACAGCTGGTCCCCGTTCTCGCTCACGTAGCCCACGCCGGGGTGGGGCCGTCGGCGTGGCGGCGTGCCGCCGCAGTCCGGGCGGTACTCGAAATGCCACCACTCGTTGTCGTACAGGCGGTACAGGTCGTAACGAGCGCCGTGTTCCTCAAGCCAGCGAGCGCCCTCGTGCGGGCGCACGTCCAGCGCGATGCCCTTGACGTGGCTGGATTCCGCCGGTGGCAGCACGAGCATGCGCGCCAAGGCCGGGGAGCCGGAGCGGCGCACCTCCTCCTCGAACATCCGCTGCTGGACAAGGGGATCGCGATATCCCGAGGTGAGGCCGATGAGCTGGCCGTGACGCCACAGCGCCTCGGTACGCGCCGCGGTGAACGCCGCCCTGGCGCCGTCGGAGAGCCCGGTGAGGTCCTCGGCGGGGAATCGCATCCACAACGCCCAGCAGCAGGCCAGTTCTCGGGCGCGGCCGGGCCGGCGGACGAACGCCGCGGGCAGCAGGAGCACGGCGATCACCAGCGTGACCACGGCATACAGCCGATCTCGGGGCCGGGGTGGAATGGTACGTGGTTCGTCCATGACGAACTACGATTGGCGCCGAATGTGCGCGCGTCGTCCGCCGCATGTCACCGTTTCTCGACGGCTGTCACCGTCCGCGCGGCCGTGACACAACCATGACATGGCGCGGACGAGGCGGGGACACAGCCGGACGACAGTGGAGGAGTTGACCGGCGGGGAAGTTACGGAGCGTGCTGTGATGGTCGGCGGCGTGTCGCGAGTGTTGTTGATCGAGGACGACCCGGCCGTGCGGGAGGGCCTTGAGCTGGCCCTGACCCGGCACGGGCACCGGGTGCGCGCGGTGGAGTCCGGCGAGCAGGGGCTCGACCGGCTGCGTGCGGACCTTCCCGACGTCGTCGTGCTCGACCTGATGTTGCCCGGCATGGACGGATTCGAGGTCTGCCGCCGCATCCGGGCCACCGGAGACGTACCGATCATCATGCTGACCGCGCGCGGCGACGACATGGACGTGGTGGCCGGGTTGGAGGCGGGCGCCGACGACTACGTGATCAAGCCGGTGCAGCCCAGGGTGCTCGACGCCCGCATTCGCGCGGTGCTCCGGCGGATCGGCCGGGACCAGGCGGAGCTGGAGCGGCACGGGGAGCTGACCATCGATCGGGCCGGGCTGGTGGTCGCCAACCACGGCGTGCCGGTCAGCCTCGCCCCGACCGAACTGCGCCTGCTGCTCGAACTGTCCGCCACGCCCGGCCGGGTGCACAGCCGCCAGCAACTGCTGGAGTCGGTGTGGGACCACGGATACTTCGGCGACTCGCGTCTGGTGGACGCGTGCGTCCAGCGGTTGCGCGCGAAGATCGAGGACGACTCGACGGCGCCCGTCTACGTGCAGACGGTGCGGGGGTTCGGCTACCGGTTCGGGCCGGTGTGAGTCGCCGATGACGCCTCGGCCGGTCCTGGGGCTGCGTGCCCGGCTGTTGTTCGCGTTCGCACTGCTGTGCGTGGTCACCGCGGCGGCGGTGGCCGGCGCGATCTACGTCGAGGCACGCAACGCCATCCTGCAGCGGGCCCAGGACGCCGCGGTGCAGGCGATGAGGACCCGCATGGAGGCGCTCTTCCCGTTGGAGACCGCGACTCCGGGCCCGGCCGAGCTCGACGACATCGTCCGCATCGTGACGGACGGCAACGGCCCCGTGGTCGCCGTCTACCACGAGGCGCACTCGGTGACCCGCCCGCCGCCAGGGGGGCGGAGGCCGCCCGGTGGCGGGCCCATCCTGACTCCCGAGGTGATTCCCTCGGGGCTGCGGCGCGTGGTGGCCGGCGGTGACATGGCCTGGCAACGCGTGGTGTGGCAGGGCCAACCCATCCTGATCATCGGCTCGCCGTTGCTGATCGCCGAGCCGGACCGCACGACGCGGGTGTCCGGCATCGAGATCTACACCGCACGCAACCTGCTCCCCGAACAGCACAGCATCGACCGGCTCGCCGCGTTCGCCTGGCTCACCGGCGGGGCCGCCCTGGCGTTCGCGGTCGTCCTGGCGTTGCTGGCCACCCGCGGCGTGCTCCGCCCGGTGCGCGAGCTCGGCCGGGCGGCACGCCTGCTGGGCAAGGGCGAGATGCGGACCAGGATCGAGGTCCGCGGCTCCGACGAGCTGGCCGACGTGGCACGCACGTTCAACACCACCGCCGCGGAGCTGGAACGGCACGTCAGGCAGCTGCGCGAGATGGAGGCCGACGCCCGCCGGTTCGTGGCCGACGTGTCCCACGAACTGCGCACCCCGCTGGCCGCGCTCGCGGCGGTCGCCGACATCCTCGACGAGGAGGCGACCCGGCTGCCCGAGCCCGCCGGCAGGGCCGCCAGGCTGGTCAGCCAGGAGACGCTCAACCTCACCGGCCTGGTCAACGACCTCATCGAGATCAGCAGGTTCGACTCCGGCGTCGCCGCCCTCGCCCTGAACGAGATCGACGTGGCCGAGCTGGTGCGCGCGACCCTGCGTACCCGGGGCTGGACGGAGCCGGTGCACACCGAGCTTCCCCCCGGGGTGACGGCACGGCTGGACCCACGCCGCGTGGACGTCATCCTCGCCAACCTGGTCGGCAACGCCCTGCGGCACGGCGAGCCACCGGTGTCGGTACGGCTTTCCGCCGACCCGCACTGGATCGCCCTCGAGGTCCGCGACCACGGACCGGGGCTGGACGAGGCGGTGCTGCCGCACGTGTTCGACCGGTTCTACAAGGCCAGCGCATCCAGGGCCAGGTCCGAGGGGAGCGGCCTCGGACTCGCCATCGCCCGGGAGAACGCGCGCCTGCACCGAGGCGACCTCACCGTCACCAACGCCCCGGACGGCGGCGCCGTGTTCACGCTGCGCCTGCCACGCCGGGCACCCGATCCGGACGGAGGCCCCGAATGAGGACCGCGCTCCCCCGCCGCGCGCTCGCCGCGGGCCTCGTGTCGCTCCTCGCCGTGGCCGGCTGCGGCGTGCGACCCAGCGACGCCATCCCCGCCGGCGACCCGCCGAGCGGATTCGTCCAACCGACCCGGAAGATCACCATCTACCTGGTGAAAGCCGGCCGGCTCAGCCCGGTGACGCGGCCCGGTCCCGGACCGTCCCCAGCGGACACGCTCGCGCTGCTGGCGGCCGGACCCACCGCGACAGAACAGGCGCACGGACTCACCACCGACGTCCCGCCCGACGCCGGCCCGTTCTCGGTGACCGTCCGGCCGGCCGGCCGCTTGGTGGTGAACCCGTCCACTCCGGCCGGTGACCTGTCGAAACTGGCCGTCGAGCAGATCGGGTGCACGGCCGCCGCCGCGACGCCGGTAACCCCCGCCCAGGTCTCCGTCGTCGGTGCCGGGCGGAGCGTCAGCCTCCGGAACTGCCCGGGTACCGGTGGCGACGTGCCCCCTCCCTTGGACATACCTCCGTCGCCCTCGTCAGATTGAGGGGGAGCGTGTCGCTCGGCGGCTTCAGCCCACTCCGGTCCTCGGCGCTCTCGACCGTGGCCGCCCGGCTGGATGCGACGCCGATGTCCGTCGGGACCCACTTGGCCGCCGCACCGCTCCCTACGAGGTGGCGTGCCCCGGTGCCGTTGAGCGGCCGGGCGTCACCAGCGCGGCGATGACGGCGCCGACCGCCGACGCGACAGCGGCCACGGTGAACCCGCTGGTGAACCCGCTCAACGTGTCCCCGGCCAGGCTCGCGGCCGCGACACTGGAAATGACGGCGGCTCCGATGGAGGCGCCGAACTCATGAAAAGTGCTCACGATACCGGAGGCGATCCCGGCCTCATGCGGCGCCACCTGACCGAGCGCCGTCGCCGAGGCGATGACGAACATCGCCCCCGTGCCCGCCGCCGCGACGGCCACGCCTATCACGACGCTGACCGGGTTCATCGACACGGCCGGCACGGCCATGCCGAGCGCCGCGACCGTCAGGCCCGCGACGGCCAGGCCACGCCCGCCCCATCGGCCGAGCAGGCGTCCGGTCAGGTTGGCGCCGAGCATCGTCGCCAGCGCCACCGGCAGGAACAACAGCCCGGCCTGCAACGCGCCGTACTTCAGAGCGTGCTGGAAGTAGAACGTCCCCAGGAAGAACACCGCGATCATCAGCGCCGTCGCCATCAGGATGAGAAAGGCGCCGATCGCCACGGGCCGCCGGGCCAGCAGTCGCACATCCATCAGGGGCGAGCGCGCCCGCCGCTGCCACAGCACGAACAGCACGTAACCCACGGCAGCCGCCGGCACGAGCCATCCGGTGAGCGCGCTGAGCCACCCCCGCTCACCGGCGGCGATGAGCGCATAGATCAACGACCCGCTGGCGGACGTCACCAGGATCGCGCCGAGAACGTCGAGCCGGGGCCGGTCGGCGGAGGTAGGCACCCGTGCCGGAAGCAGTACGGCGAGCACCACGACGATCAGCAGCCCGATGGGCACGTTGACATGGAACACCCACGGCCACCCGGGCCCGGCGGTGAGCAGGCCACCGAGGAGAACGCCGAGCGCGGCACCGCCACCGCCGAGCGCGGACCACACGCCCAGAGCCTTGTTACGCTCCTCCCCGTCGAACAGGGCCACCACCAGCGACAGAGCCGCGGGCGACAACAGCGCGGCCCCGACCCCCTGCGCCACGCGACCACCCAGCAGCATGCCCGCTGATCCGGCCAGCCCCGTGACCAGCGACGCCAGGGTGAACAACAACAGCCCAGCGATCACGACCCGCTTGGCGCCCACCAAGTCCGTGATGCGCCCGCCGAGCAGCATCAGCCCGCCGAAGGTGAGCGTGTAGGCGCTGACCGTCCAGGTCAGTGCCTCACGACTGAGGCCGAGATCCGTCTCCATGTGAGGCAACGCGATGGCCACGACGGTGACGTCGAGGATCAGCATGAGTTGCGCCACGCCGAGAAAGCCGAGAACGCGCCACCGCGCCGGATGCGGCTCATGGGGCGCCGTCGGTCGCACTGTGGGTCGGGACATCGAATCCTCCAGACAGTAACTCGTACATCCATATACGAGTTTGTCCGCCCACTATAAGTCGTACACGCACATACGCGATAGAGTGGCGAGCATGGCCGCACCTTCCGCGCGCTCCAGACGCCGCGCCGATGCCGAGCGCAGCATCGCCCGCATCGTCTCCGCGGCACGCGAACTGATGAGCTCGGACCCGAACGCGACCACCGACGACATCGCCCAGGCCGCCGGCGTCGGACGGATGACCCTCTACGGGCACTTCCGCACCCGGGCGGACCTCATCGAGGCCGCGCTCACGGACGCGCTGCGCGCCGGCGAGGAAACCCTGGCCTCCATCGACCTGACCGGAGATGCCCGCGAGGCCATGACCCGCCTGCTGGCGTCAAGCTGGGAGCTCCTGGCCGAATCCGGGGCCCTGCTGGCCGCCGCCGAAGGAGTCCTCCCGGCAGGACGGGTACGAGAACTGCACGCCGAACCCGTTCAGCGCATGACCGAGCTCATCCACCGCGGCCAGGAACAAGGCGTCTTCCGCACCGACCTGCCCACCACCTGGCTGGTCAGCCTCACCCACTACATCCTGCACGGCGCGACCAACGAGGTACGCGTAGGACGCCTGCCGGCGCAGGACGCCGCCGACGTGGTGACGAAGTCCATCCAGGCGGCCTTGTCGAGTTAGGCTTTTGCGACCCGAGCGCCTTTACAAAGTAAATACATACTTGTGCAGGCAATACCCCGTCCTCCGCGCCTCTTAACCCAGCCCGGCGTCGTGGACGATGAGGGCTAGCTGGACCCGGTTGTCCAGGCCCGCCTTGGTGAGAATGCGGGAGATGTACCCTTTCACGGTCCCCACGCTCATGTGCAGCTCCCCCGCGATCACCGCGTTCGGCTTCCCCTGGCCGACCGCCAGAGCCACTTCGCGCTCCCGCTCACTCAGCCGCGCGAGCACCTGACGGGCGTCGGTACGCCGTCGGCTCTCCTCCTCGGGCACCAGGTGGGCGATCAGCTTGCGCGTGACGCTCGGCGACAGGATCGGCTCCCCCGCCACGACCTTCCGCACGGCGTCCACGATGCCCTCCGGCGGGGTGTCCTTGAGCAGGAACCCGCTCGCCCCCGACCGCAGCGCCCTGAACACCAGCTCGTCGGCGTCGAACGTGGTGAGCACCACCACCTCGGGCGCCCCCGATCGAGCCCGCAGCCGCCGGGTCGCCTCGATGCCGTCGAGGCCGTTCATCCGGATGTCCATGAGCACCACGTC
This sequence comes from Nonomuraea jiangxiensis, assembly GCF_900099965.1. GTDB lineage: Bacteria > Actinomycetota > Actinomycetes > Streptosporangiales > Streptosporangiaceae > Nonomuraea > Nonomuraea jiangxiensis. Next base: position 199,230 of record NZ_FNDJ01000008.1, read on the forward strand.
AGGACCGTGCTCCGCCACGGCGCTCTCCACCTCGCCGCCGTCGGCCACCGCGCCGACGATGTGCAGGTCGGGAGCGCCTTTGAGCATCAACGTCAGACCGGCGCGTACGAGGGCGTCGTCGTCCACGATCAGCACCCGGATCGGCGCGCTCCCATCGGCTCTCACCCGGGCCATGCTAGCCAGGCCCGCACCGCGGCCACGGCAGCCGGGCCACCAGCCGGAACCCGCCGTCCGCCGTCTCCCCGCACTCCAACCGGCCACCGGCCAGCGACGCCCGTTCCGCCAGCCCGGCAAGCCCCGCCCCCGCCCCGGTCGTCGCGGGTGCCGGGCCGCTGTGCAGCGGGTTGCGTACCTCGACCACCAGCTCAGCCCCCCTCGTGCCCGACACGAGCACCGTGACGGGCTGACCGGGCGCGTGCTTGCGCGCGTTCGTGAGCCCCTCCTGCACGATCCTGTACGCGGCGCGCCCCACCCCATCCGGCACCTCGGACAGACGCACGCCATGATCGCGCACCTCGACCCGCATCCCTGCCTGCCGCGACTCCTCCACGAGCGCCCCGAGATCCACCCCGCCGCCGGGCGGCGACCCGGTGCCGGGCGATGGCGGTGGTTCCTGATCGCGGAGGACCGAGATGACGCTCCGCAGCTCCTCCAGCGCCAGGCGGGCGCTCGACCGGATCACCCCGGCCGCCTCCGCGACCTCGCCCGGCGTCGCGTCCGCGTTGAACTCCAGCGCCCCCGCGTGCACCGCCAGCAACGACAACCGGTGAGCGAGCACGTCATGCATCTCCCGGGCGATCCCGAGCCGTTCGGCGCGGCGGGCCTCCTCGGCGCGCAGCCGCTGCTCGGCCTCCGCCCGGCGAGCCCGTTCGGCCAGCGACAGCAACAGCTCCCGGCGGGTACGCGCCAGCAGCCCCCACGCGGTCACCGCCACCCCGAACAGCACCCCGACCAGCGCCCACACCGCATAAGGCGCCAGCCCGGGCGGCCGCAACGCGAACCTGACCAGCGTCGCCCCCACCCCCGCAGCCCCCACCGCGATCGCCACGCGCGGCCGCCGATACAGGGCCGCCATCAGCGCGGCGATCCCCGCCGCCACCGACGCCGAGGCGGCGGGCACCGACAGCGCGATCACCGCCAGCCCCGCGGACACGGGCCATCTCCTGCACAGCAACACACCCGCGCAGGCCAGCGCGCCACCCACCAGGTCGGCGACCAGGTGCCAGCCAGGACCGCCCGCCAGATCCCCCAGGACCACCGCCACCGCTCCGGCGAGCGCGGGCACGAACCCGGCCAGGCCCACGACCCAGCCGCGCCGCGACCGCAGCCGGCCGATCCGCACCTCATCCGCGCTGGTCAGGGTCACAACCGCCGATCGTAGCCCGCCCCGGAGCCTCGCCTGGCAACCGAAGTCCACCGTGGACCGCAACCAAAGTCAGCAAAAGTGTCTCGCGGAAGCAACCTGGGCTGCCACGTTCCGGCCGTCCGCCAGCAGCGGCAGGCTCCCGCCGCCCGGCACGCTGGCCTCGTGAACGCACCCGACCTACCCAAGGGCGGCCGACGCGCCGCGTTGCTGCTCGCGGTGATCACCCCGGTCATCGCCGAGCTCACCCTCGGCAACCCGCCGCTCAGCCAGATCTGGCTGATGCTCCTGTGGATCCCGATCTACGGCGCCGGCACGGTGCTGATCCGGGAGCTGGTACGACGGCGCCGCGGGGGCTGGCCGTCGATCCTGCTGCTCGGACTGGCGTACGGCATCGTCGAGGAGGGACTGGTGTTGCAGGCGCTCAGCAGCCCCACCATGTACGGGGTGGCGGGGTGGGCGCCGAGGTTCCTCGGGCTGAACAGCGCCTATGCCGAGCTCAACCTGCCCTACCACGCCGTGTTCAGCGTGGCGTTGCCGATCCTCCTGGCCGACGTGGCGTTCCCGTCGCTGCGCGACCGGCCGTATCTGAAGCGGACGGGGGTCGTGGTGGCCGGAGTGGTGTTCGTGCTGGGCGGGCTGCTGCTGCGGGTGACCGTGGCGACCTCAATCGACCCTGGCTACCAGGCACCGGTCGCGGTGCTGGCAGGATGCGTGGCCGCCGTAGCACTGCTGGCGGTGGTGGCCCTACGTGTCCTTCCGCCCACCGCGCCCGTGACTTCCGCTTCACGCGCAGCCGAAGCGTCCGCCGCCTCCCGGGCGACGGTGGACGATACGCCGGTGGGGGCGCTTCCCGGACCCCGGGTGGTGGGGGTTTTCGGGGTGTTGGCGGGGTTCGGGTATCTGGCGCTGCTGTTCCCGTTCGGCGGCGCCGGTCAGCCCGCCTTCACTCACGGCGGCTGGGTGGCGGCGCCGATGCTGGGCGCGGCGGTGGTCGCGGTGCTGGCCGGGTGGCTGCTACGCCGGTGGACGGCGAGCGGAGGGTGGACCGACCGGCACAGCCTCTACCTGGCCGGTGGGGCGTTGGTGGGGCACACCGTGTTCGGGGTGGTGGCCAACGCCGTCACCCTCGCCGACAAGCTGGGACTGTCCGCCCTGGGGCTGGTCATGGTAGGTCTGCTGGCGCTGCTCGGCCGCCGAGTCCGGCGAACCCAGGAGGCGACAAGCGAGCGGTAGCGCCGAGATCCTCCCAGGGTCACTGGCGGCTCTGGGAGCAGGCTCCCAGCCGAGAATCCTTCACGAGGCCGAAGAAATCGGTAGCACGGGAGACGAGGCTATCGGCATGATCACAAAAGCCTTGGGATCAGCACTGGCCGCGACCCTGTTGCCCGTCACCCCCACCGCTCCGACCGACCTCCACGAGTGCGCGAGCGCGACCACACGCTGCGACGGCAGCATCGCTGTCCCCCTCGATTGGGACGACCCCTCCTCCGAACGCATTTCCGTGGCCTTCACCTGGATTCCGGCCAAGGTCCCCGACGGGACCGTGGTGGCCAATCTCGGCGGGCCACTGCCGGCTCTGCCGGCCGTACCCGAGATACAGCGAATTTTCGGACCTGTGCTCGAACGCAAGAACCTCCTGGTCATGGATCCGCGCGGGATGGGGAAGTCCTCGCCCCTGCTCTGCCCGGGAGCCGGCCTCGACAAGCCCGAGACCATCGCCCCCTGCGCCAGGAGCGTGGGGCCGCGGGGCGCGTACTTCACCGCTGACCAAGCCTCGCACGATCTTGACGCGATCCGGAGGGCGCTCGGGCTGGGCAAGGTCGGTTTCTACGGCAACTCCTACGGCACCTTGTACGCCCAGGCGTACGCCGCCCGGTATCCGGAAAGCCTGGACGCGATCTTCCTGGACAGCTCTGTGATCGTGAACCGCGACGGGTACGCGAGCTGGAAGAACCACTGGTCCAGGCTCCGCCAACTCGACCTCGTCTGCGGACGGTCGGCGGCGTGCGACGCGCTGCCGGGCAGCGCCTCCGGCACCTGGACCCGGCTGGTCGACCGGCTGCGGGAGCGGCCCGATGCGAAGGTGTCGGTGTTCCAGACCTTGGCTCTCAGCCAGGTGTCCGAGCCGGTGTTCGGCCGGGAGGTCACCGCGGCCGCGGACGCCTACCTGCGCGGCGACCCGGCTCCGCTGCACCGCCTGGCCCGGCTGATACCCGCGACGCTTCCACCGGCCACGGATCCGAATTTCGCCGGGTATCTGGGGTTTCGCTGCGGCGACGGCACCTTCCCCTTCGACCGGCTGGCGTCGGCGGCCGAACGGCAGGCCCAGGCCGAGCACTACCACGAGCGGGTGCGTCCGCTGGCGCCGTACCAGATCAGCGACATCTTCTCTGGGATCGGCAGCGTGGAGCCGTGCATTGACTGGCCGACTCCGCGTCACAGCCCGCCGCGCCCGACCGGACAGGCACTGCCCGCCGTGCCCGTCCTGGTGATGGCGGGCGAACTCGACCTGAACAGCCCCACCGAGGTGGCCCGATCGCTGGGGGCCTTTCCGAACGCGACCGTGGTGCGGGTCCCGTTCGGGCCGCACGCGCTGACCTATCCCGCATCGCCCATAGGTGAGTGCGTACGCGGCATGCTGCGTACTTTCCTGACCACCAAGCAGGTGACCGACCGGCACTGCACCGGCGAGAACTATCGCGCCCTCGGCGCCTTCCCCCGGACGGTCGGGGCCGTGCCACCCTCTCCGGTCCGCGAGCTGAGCGTCGCCCAGCGGCGGGTGCTCGCGGCCACCTTCGCCACCGCCGCGGACGCCACCGCCCGCCGCAACCCCAACGGCAACCTCTATCCACGACTCCAGAACGAGCCAGGGCTGCGCGGCGGCCAGGTCACCTTCGGCCGGGACATCACCCTCGACGAGGTACGGTTCGTACGCGACCTGCGGGTCAGCGGCACGATCAACCTCACGCCCGACGGTCGTGCCACCGCCACGCTCCGGGCCGAGACCGGCGGGCGCGCCCACGAGGTAACGCTGGCCTGGACGGCATTCTCCACCCGGCCTTCCCTGTCGGGCACCTTCGACGGCATCCCCTTCGACCGCTCAAAGTAACTGTGCGGCGAGCTGCCGCCATTGACGCAGTGGCGGCTCGTCCGGTGTGGCCGTCAGCACGTGCAGGCTGACATGATCCGCACCGGCGTGGAGATGCTCCTCGACCCGCCGGGCGACGTCCTCGGGCCCGCCGGTGGCCACCAGGGCGTCGACCAGCCGGTCGTCGAGGGATTCTGCATCGTCGAATCCCAGGTCGCGCAGCAGCGTGAGCCGGTTGGGCAGGGCGGCGGCCGCGTGGGCGCGGGCCAGTTCGGCCGCACGGGGGCATGATGGGTCCAGGACGACGAGCTGGGTGACCGCCAGCATCGCCTGTGGCCCGATCAGGCTTCTGGCCTGGCGGGTGTGCTCGACCGGCATGCCCAGAGGGTGGGCGCCCCAGGCCCGCTCGGCGGCGAGCCGGAGCATCTTCGGGCCCAGCGCGGCCAGGACCCGGGCCGCTGCGGGGATCGCCGGGCCGAACGGGGCGGTGTCCATCGCGTCCAGGTAGGCGCGCATGGTCGCCACCGGCGGGCCGAAGCGGTGACCGCGCACGTCGGTGACCAGGGCGGGGTGGCTGACGCCGAGACCGAGCAGGAACCGCCCGGGGAACGCCTCGGCCAGGGTGCGCTGCGCGGCCGCGGCAGTGATCGCGTCGCGGGCGTAGATGCCGGCGGCGCCGGTGGCGATGACCGTCTGCCGGGTGGCCGACAGCAGCAGGGCGGCCTGGGCCATGGCCTCGCGGCCGGTCATCTCGGGGAACCACAGGGCCGGGTAGCCGAGGTCCTCGACGGCGGCGGCCGCCCGGCGTAGGACCGGGGCGGGATAGAGGTCCATATTCCCCGCCCAGATGCCGACCCGTCCGAGGTCGAGGGCGTTCATTGGTCCTGCTCGGCGGTCTCCTGGGCGGTCAGGAAGCCGGCGATCTGGGCCGCTCCGGTCCGCCGCAGCCAGGTGCTCAGGTCCATCAGGCCGGGATGCAGCGCGCGGGTGAAGGCGACGTCGGCGCGATAGCCGCGTTCGTTGAGCCAGGTGTAGGCGAAGGCGAAGTCCTCGCCGATCTGCGCGATCGCCTCGATCGGGATCTGGAGGTAAGGCAGCGGCCGGTCGATGGCCTCGGAGATGGCCGCGGCGATCTGGCGTGGGGTCACTTCGTCCCCGGCCAGGTCCACCGCGCGGCCGATCCACTCGCCCGGGTGGGCGAACGCCAGTGCGGCGAAGGCGCCGACGTCGTCGACGGCCATGATCTGCTGCGGCACGTCGGGGGCGAACCCGGTGGCCACGGCGCCGTCGTGCAGGTGGTAGGCGCCGGTGTAGTTCTCCATGAAGGAGACCGGGCGCAGGAAGGTCGCGGGCAGGCCCAGCCGGGTGATGTGCTGTTCAATCCGCCACTTGTTGATCGCGTTCACCGGCAGCTTCTCGGTGTTGTGGCGGCCGGCGCCGGCGAGGGAGGCGTAGACCAGGTGCCGCACACCGGCGGCGTGTGCCGCGTCGGCGATGTTGCGTCCCCAGCGGACCTCGTCCTCGGCGGAGAAGCCCGGCGGGGTGCCCGGTGAACCGACGGTCGGCTGCACACTGAACAGTCCGTAGGCCCCTTCGGCCGCGGCGACGAGCGAGGCGACGTCGTCCATCTCGGCGCGAACGAGCTCGGCGCCCGCCTGCGCCAAGGTCCGGGCCGCTGGGGCGTCAGGATCGCGCGTCACCGCTCGCACCCGCCAGCCCTCGGCGAGCAGTTGCGCTGTCACGGCCCTGCCCTGCAGGCCGGTCGCCCCCATCACCACGATGGTCTTCACGATATTTCTCCAGACGGTAGGCATGCGGAGGCCACCCGCATAACTGGGGTGGCCCTCCGGTTCTGTGTGAGTACAATATGGAGGGCCACCCCGTTTTGCAAGCCCGCCGGAGATCACATGCCGCCAGACAGCCGTACGACCTCGCCCGCGCGGCCCATGCGCGCGGACGCGCGCCGCAACTACGACCGCATCCTGGCCGCGGCCGCCGAGGCCATTGCCGAGTACGGGGCCGAGGCGTCCCTGGAGGAGATCGCGCGGCGTGCCGGCGTCGGCTCGGCCACGCTGCACCGGCACTTCCCCTCACGGCAGCGCCTGCTGGAGGCCGTCTTCCGCGACAAGGTCGAGACCCTGTGCGCCGCCGCGACCGACCTGGCCGCCGCCCCCGATCCCGGAGACGCGCTGGCGACCTGGCTGGGAGCCGTCGCCAGGCACGCCGTCTCCAACCGGGGCCTGGCCGCCTCGCTGATGCGGGGGGCCCACGACGGCGATCCCACCCTCGGCGCCACCTGCCACACGATGATCATCAATGCCGGATCGGACCTGCTGGCCCGCGCCCACCGCTCGAACGCCGTACGACCCGACGTCACCATCACGGACCTGCTCAAGCTCGTCAACGCCATCTGCCTGGCCGTCGAGCAGGAACCCGACAGCGCGGCCCAGGCCGACCGGCTGCTCACCCTCGCGCTGACCGGAGTGCACCCCAAGTAGAAGTGTCGCGGGGGACCTGGCGGGAGGCCGTCACGCCGACCTCCAGACGGTGCCGCGGCGTTCGTACTCCAGAAATCGTTCGACGTCGCAGGCCGCCGCGGGGCCGAGATGACGTTCGAGGAGCCACAGCGCCAGATCGAGGCCGGAGGTGACGCCGCCGCATGAGACCAGGTCCCCGTCGTCGACGACTCTGGCCTCGATCCACTGTCCACCGGCGGCGATGAGATCATCTCGGGCCGTGCGATGGGTCGTGCACGGCCGGCCCTCGGTGAGTCCGGCGGCGGCGAGCAGCATCGTCCCGCTGCACACCGAGGCGAGCGTGAGACCCGGCCGTACCGCGTCGCGCAGCACAGCCGGCAGGGTGCCCTGCTGGATCTGCGCCCAGGTGCCCCGCGGCGCCCGGTTGGCATACCCGCCGCCCGGCACGATCACGACGTCGGCGTCCGCTGGGGACAGTACCCGATCGACCTCCACCTCGGTTCCGTAGCGGGCGACGACCCGTCCCGGGGAGAGCGTCACCAGGCCGGCTTCGATCTCGTGGCCGAGCGTGGCCGCGCAGCCCAGCACCTCAAGCGGCGCCAAGGCGTCCAGTTCCTCCACTCCGTCGAACATCACGATCTGCGTGCGCACCACGAACACCCTTCCTGACCGGTTGCTTCGCCCTCCAGCCTGGTTCTCCGGGCCGTTCGCCGACAGCGGCGGGAATGACAAGGTACGTACTATTCTGGCCATGCACGTGGTGGCCGTTCTGGCGCTCGATCAGGTTGTGGCATTCGATCTGGCGGCGCCGTGCCAGATCTTCGCGGGGGCACGCCTGCCTGACGGGCGCGTCCCGTACGAGGTCCGTGTGTGCGCCGTTCCGGGAGCGCGGACCACCGCGCGAGGGGCCGACTGCTTCCGCCTGGAGACCCCCTGGGGCCTGGAGTCGCTGGTTCAGGCCCACACGATCGTCATCCCCGGCCATGCGAACTGCCTCGAACCCCCGCCCGCCGAGACTGTGGACCTGCTGCGGGAAGCAGCGGCGCGAGGTACGCGTATCGCGTCCATCTGCACCGGAGCGTTCATCCTGGCGGCGACCGGACTGCTCGACGGCATGAGGGCCACCACGCACTGGCACTATGCCGGCGAGCTTCAGCGCAGGCATCCGACGATCGTTGTCGATGCCTCCGTCCTCTACGTCGACAATGGCGCCCTGCTCACCTCCGCGGGCATCGCCGCCGGCCTCGACCTGTGCCTGCATCTGGTGCGCCGCGACCACGGCGCCACCGTCGCCGGCGACACCGCCCGCTACACCGTCACTCCGCCCCAGCGCCACGGCGGGCAGGCGCAGTACATCAAACACCCCAGCCCGGAAGAGCGGGAAGGCCGGCTGCAGTCCACTCTCGCATGGCTGCACCGCAACCTCGACGCCCCGCTCACCCTGCGTGACATCGCCGAACACGCCGGCTACAGCACACGAAGCCTCAACCGCCAGTTCCAGGAGCAGGTCGGGACGAGTCCCCTGCAGTGGCTGCTGCGGGCCCGCGTCGAGCGGGCGCAGGAGCTGCTGGAGACTACCGGCCTGCCGGTCGAGGTCATCGCCGAACGTGTCGGCTTCGCTTCCGGCGCCGTGCTCAGAAGGCATTTCACCCGCCACGCGGGCACCACTCCACAGACCTACCGCCACACCTTCCGCGGCGTCCACGAAGCCGGCCGGTGAGCGAGCCGGGTCGGCCACCGACGGTGACGAACGGCACCCGCCGACACACCCCTGACCCGATCTGAAACCATGATCTGCGTGACCCGCCTTCTTACCCGCAGTGACCTGCTCGCCCTGCTCGACGTGGACGCCTGCCTTGAAGCTCTGCGCCACGGCTTCATGCACGCCGACAGCGGGGCGATCGCGGGACAGAGAGTACGGACGGATCTGCCGTTCCCCGGCACGGCCACCGCCTTGATCCCCGGGCTCGTCCCCGGGATCGACGCGTACACGGTGAAGGTCAACGCCAAGTTCCCGGCGGCCGGCCCGGCGCTGCGGGGGATCATCTGCCTGCACAGCGGCCTGGACGGCGAAGTCCTCGCGCTGCTGGATTCGGCCACCGTCACGGCCTGGCGTACGGGGCTGGCAGCGGCTCTCGGCACCCATGCTCTGGCCCCACAGCAGGACGCCGTCGTAGGCGTCATCGGCGCGGGCGCTCAGGCCGACCTGGTGGTCACGGGCCTACGGCGACTACGTCCTCTGAGCGACCTGATCGTCCACGACCTGTCCCCGGAGCGGGCCTCGGCCTTCTGTGACCGTCATGGTGGCAGCATCGCAGGCTCGGCCGCCGAGGTCGCCGCTCAGGCCGACATCGTCGTCCTCGCCACCTGGTCCCGCATCCCGCTCCTGGACCTGCCCGACGTCCGCGCCGGCCACCACCTGACCACCCTGGGCGCCGACGAGCCCGGCAAACAGGAACTGTCGCGCTCGGTCTTGAAGGCCGCCGCGGTGCTCGCAGTCGACCACCGCCCGCTGGCCGCCGCCATGGGCATGCTGGCCGCGGCCGGCCTTCCCGCGGAGGACGCCCATGCCACCCTGGGGGAGATCCTGCGCGCCGACCATCCGGGCCGCACCCATCCCGACCAGATCACGGTGTACGGCCCGGTGGGCCTTCCCTGGCAGGATCTCGTTCTCAGCTGGCTCGCCTACCGCGAGTCCGAACGGCGTGACCTCGGCACCACGATCGACTTCCTGTCCACGCCCTGACCGCGACCATCGCCCTTCGGCGAGGCGGCGTGGCGGCGTGGCGGCGCTTCAGCCGGCCGTCCATGGCCGGAGTTTGTCCGGGTTTCGTACCGCCCAGATGTGCCTGATCCGGTCGCCTGAGACCTCGAATGCGTAAACCGTCACGGTGACGCCGTCCTGCCGCGCCACCAGACCGGGCCGGCCGTTGACGGTGCGCTCCAGAATCGTCAGGCCGGGCGCCGCGCCAGCCCGAACCGCGAAGAAGCGCGCCACGTGCTCAGCGCCTTCCACGGGGTGGAGTTCGGCGCTGGCCCGGCCACCGCCGTCGCCGGTCGCCGTGGCGTCGGGGGCGAGGAGGCCGATGAGGGCGTCGATGTCACGGGCTTCCCACGCCCGTTTGAAGTCCCTGACGATGCCGGCCTCCCGGCTCGCCGGGGTGGTGGAAGGCCGCGATTCGCGGACGCGGCGGCGGGCCGAGGAGGCCAGTTGGCGGCACGCCGCCGGGGTCCGGCCGACGATCTCGGCCACCTCGGCGAAGGGGTAGCGGAAGACGTCGTGCAGGATGAACGCGACGCGTTCGGCCGGTGTCATCGAGTCGAGCACGACGAGGAAGGCCATGTTCACCGACTCGTCGAGGGTGACCCGGTCGGCCGGGTCGGCCGTGGCGCCGCCCGAGGGCAGGCTGATCCATTCCGTACGATCGGGCAGCGGCTCGGGCAGCCACTCGCCGACGTACCTCTCTCGCCTGGCCCGTGCGGAGTCGAGCAGGTTGAGGCAGACCCGGCCGGCGACCCTGGTCACCCACGCACCGGGAGATTCGATGGCCTCCCGTTCCCGCCGGGACATGGCGAACCAGCGGGTGTAGGTCTCCTGGACGGCATCTTCGGCATCGGCCAGGGAGCCGAGCAGCCGGTACGCGAGATTGATCAGCTGAGACCTCTCGCTCATGATCGCGTTCAGGCTCGGATCGGATGGGGTGGTCATGGTGTCGTCCGTTCCTTCGGTCGCGTCCAGCCCTCATCAGTACGACAGGACAGGACCCCGAACTGTGAGGTCAACGCCTCAGCCTGACATTTCCGGGAGTTGCGTTGTCGTACTGGTAGGACCTGAGGAAGGAAATCAATCGTGGAATCCGTTAACGTCGCGATCATTTACTACAGTGCCACCGGCACCGTGCATACCTTGGCTCAGGCCGCCGCCGAGGGCGCGGAAAAGGCCGGGGCACACGTGCGCCTGCGCAAGGTCGCCGAACTGGCCCCACCGGAGGCGATCAACGCCAACCCGGCCTGGGCCCGGCACCAACAGGACACCATCGACGTCGCCGAGGCCACCGTCGACGACCTGGCCTGGGCGGACGTGGTCCTGTTCGGCACCCCCACCCGTTTCGGCACGCCATCCAGCCAACTCAAGCAGTTCATCGACAGCGTCGGCCCACTGTGGGCGCAGGGCGGGCTGGCCGACAAGGTGTACTCGGCCTTCACCGCCTCCAATACCGCCCACGGCGGCCAGGAATCCACCCTCCTGGCCCTGGGGAACGTCTTCTACCACTGGGGAGGCATCATCGTTCCTCCCGGTTACACCGACCCCGTCCTGTTCCAGTCCGGCAATCCCTACGGCGCCTCCCACGTGACCGGCGACGGCCCTCCCTCTGAGGTGGTCCTGGAAGCAGCCCGCCACCAGGCTCGCCGCGCCGTCACCACGGCGGTCGCCCTCAAGGCCGGCCGACCCTCAGAGGGGCGCGCTCGAATCTTCTCGAACGGAGGCTGAAATGACGTCGAACGATTCCGAGATCAGGGCGCTTCTGGCCGGCCGGGTCGACGCCTGCCAGAAGAAGGACATCGACCAACTCATGTCGCTCTACTCCCCCGACATTGTCTATTTCGATGTCGTACCCCCTCTCCAGTTCACCGGATCCGCCGAGGTCCGCCGCAATTTCCTGCGGTGGTTCGACGAGTACGACGGTCCGATCGGCCTGGAGACACACGACCTGAACATCGCGGTGAGCGGTGATGTCGCCTTCGTTCACATGCTTCATCTGGACAGCGGAACGCGCACGAACGGAATCGACGGCGCGGTATGGATACGATCAACCGTTTGCTGCCGACGGTCAGGCGGCAAGTGGTCGATCACGCACGAACACATCTCCATGCCCGGCACCTGGCCCCTCGACGGCTCAGAAGCGTGAGGGGACGCTAACGACCGAACCTCATCGCGTCGATGGCGAGCGGGAGCGCGGCGCTCATCCGAAGGTTGATCATCTACTGGGCCGTCGACGACGTGGTGGTCCGTACCCCGCTGGCCCCGCTGCCGGGCAGGGCGAAGGCGACGGCGCTCCAGGTGTTCAGCGACATCCAGGGCGAGGGCCTGCCGTACCTGGACGACGCCCTCGACCTGCTGGACCGCGAGGCCCCCAAGGCCGGGGCGATGCTGGTCGCCGGCGACCAGCATCAGCGGCCCGCACGAGAACGACCAGGAACAGCAGGTCCAGGAGTGCGACGAGGTCAGCGCGATCTTCGCCGCCCACGAGCGCCTGCCGACCCTGCTGCCCGCGATCGGCAACCACGAGCTTGAGCAGATCATCGGCCGCTACCCCAACGTCATCTCCCTGAGCGGGCACACCCCCTGGTCGCCGTACCGCCGGGACTGGTCGGCGCGGGTGCGCACGGCCGGTGGTGGCCCGGACGGCTTCACCGTGATCAACACCGGGGCGGTGGCGATGGAGTTCGGCTCGAGCCCGGACGACCCGTGGGACGAGGACTCGATGACCGGCCGGCCCGAGGCCGGGGTTCCGGCACGGCGGAGATCAGGACGGGGCCGTCTCGCCGGAGCCTCGGGGGATGAGTTTGACGGGGACGGTGACGCGGTGGATGGGGCGGGAGGGGTCGGCGATGCGGGCTCGGAGGAGGTCGATGGCGGTGCCGCCGATGGCCGCGTCGTCCTGGGCGATGACGGTGAGGTCCGGGCGCAGGAGGGTGGCGAGTTCGGAGTCGTCGAAGCCGACGATGGCGACCTTGGCGGAGTCGGGGCCCAGGCAGCGCAGGACCTCGACGCTGATGGTGGCGTTGCCGGTGATGATCGCGGTCGCCGGGGTGGGACCGTCGAGCGCGGCCTGTACGGCGGCGCGGATGCGGGCGGGGTCGATCGGGCCGGTGTAGGCGGTGCCTTCGGCGGGAGCGCCGCGCCCGGCGACGCAGTCGCGGAAGGCGGTGGCCCGCTGCTGGGCGGTGTAGATGCGCTCGTCGTCGCCGACGTAGACGACACGTTCGTGGCCGTGGGCGGCGAGGTGGGCGTAGGCGGTGCGGATGCCGGCCTCGTTGTCGGAGATCACGCAGTCGACGTCGAGCCCGAGGACGGGCCGGTCGACGGCGACGAGGGAGAGCCCGGCGGCGAGTTCGGGGACGAGGTAGCCGTGGTCGGTGCCGATCGGTTCGAGGATGATGCCGTCGAAGCGGCGCCGGCACATCGATTCGACGACCTGGCGTTCGAGCTGCTCGTCGTCGTCGGTGGAGGCGGCCAGGACCATCAGGTCGGCGGCCCTGGCGGCCCGTTCGACGGCCCGCAGGACCGGGTTGACGTGGGAGAGCTGCCGGACGGCCGCGCCGAGGGTGCCGGTGGTGCCGAGGCGGAGCTGGCGGGCACGCTCGTCGGGGCGGTAGTCGAGGGCGGCGATGGCGGCGTTGACGCGCTCGGCGAGCTCCGCCCCCACCGTGGAGTCGCGGTTGACCACCCGCGAGACGGTGCGCAGCGCCACGCCGGCCTCGCGGGCGACGTCGATCATGGTCGGCCGGCGTGGTCGCCTGCTGTTCAACTTCTCCTCCATGTGGACATCATGGGCATGATCGGCACTCTTCGCCACGCCGGGGCTACGCGAATCTGTGTTTCGCCGCCGTGACCAATTTGTTGCCCACGCCTGTCTTGCAACCCATCGGGAAGGCTCTACGGTTACGGGATAACGTTATCCCATCCGGCTTCGGGGAGCCGAAATCGGAGCAAGGAGGGCTGTGCAGTGCGCAGATCCCTGGTATTCGGCCTGGTCACGCTGCTGTCGGTGACCGGGTGCGGGGTGGGCGCCCAGCAGGCGGGCACGCAGGCGAGCGGCGGCAAGGTCGAGCTCACCTTCCTCGTGTTCGAGACGCCGAATCTCGACGCCGCGTTCTGGGACGCCGCGATCGCGCGAGCCTCGGCCAAGGTGCCCGGGGTGACCATCAAGAAGCTGGTGACCCCCAATGTCGACCGGACCGGCTACGCCAAGCAGCTGGACGCGTCGGGCGACCTCCCCGACATCCTCCAGTCGGTCAACCCGGCCGGCTTCGCCCAGGCGGGCAAGTTCGCCGCGTTCACCGACCAGGAGCTCTCGGGCTTCATCGCGCCCAAGGCCGGCGCCATCGACGGAAAGGTCTACCAGCTTCCCTACAACACCCAGGTCATCCCGGTCGTCTACTACAACAAGGACGCCTTCGAGAAGGCCGGCATCACCGAGACCCCCAAGACCTACCAGGAACTGCTCGACGTCTGCGCCAAGCTGAAGGCGAAGGACGTCACGCCGTTCGTCCTGGGCGGCGGCGGCGCCGACACCTGGGCCGACATGTATCCGCTGACCGGCACCGTCGCCACCGACGTCTACAGCAGGACGCCCGACTGGCTCAGTCAGCGTGCCGCCGGCAAGGTCAAGTTCACCGACCCCGACTTCACCAAGGCCGTGCAGAAGGTCGCCGACCTGGCCGCGAAGGGCTACATCGACCCGGCCGGGCTGAGCCGGTCGTATGCCGACACCGAGCAGGCGTTCCGCGACGGCAAGGGCGCGATGTATCCGATGGGGTCGTGGTTCGCCACCTCGGCCGACAACGACAAGCCGGGCTTCGAGGTCGGCGCCTTCCCCTGGCCCTCCGACGACGGCTCCCCGGTGACCCCGACCTTCACCGGCGGCGGCACCTCGGTCAGCGCCACGGCCGAGAACGTCGAGCTGGCCAAGAAGTGGGCGCTCGCCTTCGACGAGGACAAGGCGAACAACGACGCCTTCGTCAAGGCCGACGGCTCCATCCCGGCGATCAAGGGCTACACCCCGCCCGCCGACATGGGCCCGGTCTACAAGGCGACCGTCGACATCTACCAGCAGGGCATGAAGGACAACTCGATCGTCAACGCCTTCTCCCAGGAGACCGGCGACGGCTCGCTGCCCCCCGGTCTGGCCGACAAGGCGGCGCTCGCCGTCCAGGACCTGATCACCGGCAAGAAGACGGCAGCGCAGTTCGGCGCCTATCTCGACGACCAGTGGGCCAAGGCCACCCAGTAGGACTGTACATGGCAGACATCGACCAGGTGATCCGGACCGTGCCGCCGCGCGCCGACCGCGATCCGGCCAGCCGGCGCCGGCCCTCCAACCGATCCAGACTGCCGGCGAAGCTGGGCCGGGCGGCACTGTTCGCCCTGCCCGGGCTGCTGGCGTACGGGCTGTTCGTGCTGGTGCCGATCGGCATGACCGCGTACTACAGCCTGACCAACCGCAACCCGTTCAACCCGCCCACCCGGTTCGTGGGCCTGCGCAACTACGGCGAGCTGCTCGGCGACCCCGAGTTCCTCAAGGCCCTGGGCAACACGGTGATCATCACGGCCATCGTGACCGTGCTGGCCAACGTGGGCGGCCTTGTCATCGCGACGCTGCTCGACCGGCCGACCAAGCTCTACCTGGCCCTGCGCGGCGTGTTCTTCACGCCTGTGGTGCTGAGCTCGGTCGTGATCAGCGTCATCTGGCAGGCCATCCTCACCGACGACGGGCTGCTCAACTCGCTGCTGCGCGCGGTCGGGGTGTCGGATCCGCCCGGCTGGCTGTCCGATCCCGGCATCGCGCTCTACTCGATCGCCTGGATCATCACCTGGCAGATGCTCGGCTTCTGCGTGGTGGTCTACCTGGCGGGGCTGCAGGGCGTGCCGCGCGAGCTCAGGGAGGCGGCCTCGATCGACGGCGCCGGGCCGGTCGAGAGGTTCCGCAACGTCACCTGGCCGATGCTGGCCCCGGCGTTGACGATCAACACGGTCATGCTGCTCATCACCGGGTTCAAGGCGTACGACCAGATCCAGGTGATCACGAACGGCGGGCCGGGCACGGGCGCCACCGCCACCATGGCGTTCCAGGTCGTGCAGACCGCCTTCACCGGCAACCGGATCGGTTACTCCTCGGCCATGGCGGCGGTGATGCTCGCCGTGGTCGCGACCGTCTCGGTGATCGTCCTGCGCGTGCTGCAGCGACGGGAGGTGGAGCAGTGAACAATCCGCGGATGCTCCGGCGTCAGGAGGCGGGGCTGTGATCGACGAGCGTACGCACTCCTGGCTGCGGCCCCTGGTGGCGCTGTTCGTCGGCGTGGTGTTCTTCCTGCCGCTGTATCTCGTGCTGGTCAACGTGTTCAAGCCGGGCGCCGACATCGTCCCGGATCCGGCGGGGCTGCCGCTGCCGCCGACCCTGGCCAACATCGAGGCGGTGCTGTCGCGGCCGGACCACCTGTTCACCTTCGGGCTGGTCAACAGCATCGCGGTGACCGCGCTGTCGATCACCATCCTGACCGTCGTGTCGGCGATGCTCGGCCACTATCTGGCCAGGTCACGGCGGGTGCTGGCGAAGGTCGCCATGGTGGTGCTGCTGTGCGGGCTGATGATCCCGGCGCCGGTGATCCTGGCTCCGGTGACCAGCGTGCTCAAGACGCTCGGCCTGATGACCACCCTCCAGGGGCTCGTGCTGGTCAACGTCGGCTACTACGTGCCCTTCGGCGTGCTGCTGTTCTCGGGGTTCGTCAAGGCCGTGCCGCGGGAGCTGGAGGAGGCGGCCGAGCTCGACGGCGCCGGCAAGGCCCGGGTCTTCTGGCAGGTGGTCTTCCCCCTGCTGCGGCCCGCCTCGGCCAGCGTGCTGATCTTCCTCGGCGTGTGGATCTGGAACGACTTCCTCACCCCGCTCATCGTCCTCGGCCCCGACAGCGGCACCACCGTCACCGTAGGCGTCTACCGGGCGATCGGCCAGCACCAGTCGGACTTCGGCGCGGTGTTCGCCTTCATGTTCCTCGCCACGCTGCCGATCCTCGTGTTCTACCTCGCCCTGCAGAAGAACTTCGTGAAGGGCCTGACGGGAGGGGCCGTCAAGGGATGACGGCCCGCCCGCGAACCTCCGCACCCTCTCCCCGCAAAGGCCCCTCATGCTGACCATCGACGCCGTCGAGTCCACCGAGCTCTTCGTCGGGCACGACGACGCGCCCCTGCAGATCCTCCGGGTCACCACGAGCGCGCCGGAGGGCCCGATCGAGGTGACCGTCTCCGGAGGCGCGCACGGCTCCGTCTCCGGCGTGCCCGGCACCGGCGTGCACGAGGTGCCGGTCTCGGCGGCCGCCACGCCCGGCACCGCGCTCGGCGTGACGGTCCGGGCCACCGGCCCCTCCGGTACGGCGAGCGCCACCGCCACCCTGGTCGTAGCCGAGCCCGGCTGGACCGTGCACCTGGTCTCGCACTTCCACTACGACCCGGTGTGGTGGAACACCCAGGCCGGTTACGCCAGCCAGTGGGACGCCCAGCCGGAGGCCCAGGAGGTGCGGATGAGCTTCCAGTTCACCGCCTTCCAGCTGATCGACGCCCATCTGGAGCTGGCCAGGCGCGACCCGGACTACCGGTTCGTCCTGGCCGAGGTGGACTACCTCAAGCCCTACTGGGACGCCGTTCCGGAGAACCGGGAGATCATCCGTACGCTCGTCGCGGAGGGCCGCCTGGAGATCATGGGCGGCACCTACAACGAGCCGAACACCAACCTGACCGGCGCCGAGACGACGATCCGCAACGCCGTGCACGGGGTGGGGTTCCAGCGCGACGTCCTCGGCGGCGAGCCGGCCACCGCCTGGCAGCTCGACGCCTTCGGGCACGACCCGCAGTTCCCCGGGCTGATGGCGGACGCCGGGCTGACCTCCAGCGCCTGGGCGCGCGGCCCCTTCCACCAGTGGGGTCCGTCGCTGTCCATGGGCACCTACGACACCCCGCACGGCGATCCGTCGGGGATGCAGTTCCGCAGCGAGTTCGAGTGGATCTCGCCGTCCGGCCGGGGGCTGCTCACCCACTACATGGCGGCCCACTACAGCGCCGGCTGGTCGATGGACTCGGCGCAGTCGCTGGAGGCCGCCGAGGAGTCGGTGTACGGGCTGTTCCTGCGGATGAGGAAGGTCGCCGCGACCCGCAACGTGCTGGTCCCGGTGGGCACCGACTACAGCCCGCCCAACAAGTGGCTGACCGAGATCCACCGCGACTGGAACTCCCGCTACCTGTGGCCGCGGTTCGTGTGCGCGCTGCCACGCGACTTCTTCGCGGCCGTCGCCGCCGAGCTGACCGCCTCAGGAGCCCGGCTGTCGCCGCAGACCAGGGACATGAACCCGGTCTACACCGGCAAGGACGTCTCCTACATCGACACCAAGCAGGCCCACCGGGCGGCCGAGAACGAACTGCTCGACGCCGAGCGGTTCGCCGCCCTCGCCTGCCTGGCAGGGGACGCGGCCTACCCGGAGGCCGCCCTCGACAAGGCGTGGCGGCAGCTCGTGTTCGGCGCCCACCACGACGCGCTCACCGGGACCGAGTCCGACCAGGTGTACGTCGACCTGCTGGCAGGCTGGCGGGAGGCGTTCGACCTGGCCAGGGAGGTGCACGAGGGCGCGCTCCGGCATCTCGCGGCCCGGGTGCCGACCGGGGAGCACGGCGCCGTGGTCGTGTTCAACGCGCTGGCCTGGCCGCGCACCGACGTCGTCAGGGCCGAGGTGGCCGCGCCGTTCCACGGGCTGCTCGACGAGAACGGCGACGCGGTGCCCGCGGTGGTGGAGGGCGAGCGCGGGGGCCGGGTGCGGATCGCGTTCCTGGCCGGGGACGTGCCGTCGGTGGGCCACCGCGCCTACCGCCTGGCCCCCGAGGGGCGATGCGAGGGGTGGCGGCAGGGCGAGGGCACGGCCATCGCCAACGACCGTTACCGGCTCACCGTCGATCCGGCGCGCGGCGGGGCCGTGGCGAGCCTGGTCGACCTGGCCACCGGGGAGGAGCTGATCACCCCGGGCGAGATCGGCAACGAGATCGTGGTCTACGACGAGTACCCCGAGCATCCAACGTACCGGGAGGGCCCCTGGCACCTGCTGCCGACCGGGACCTCGGCCGGGTCGGCGGCGGCCCCCGCGACCTCCGTCGCCGTCGAGCGCTCGCCGCTGGGCGAGCGGGTCACCGTCACCGGGTCCGTCGGCCCGCTTGCCTACACCCAGGTCATCACGCTGTGGCGCGGCGTGGACCGGGTCGACTGCGCCACCCACGTGGACCGCTTCGACGGGGCCGACAAGCTGGTACGGCTGCGCTGGCCGTGCGCGGTGCCGGGGGCCAGGCCGGTCTCCGAGGTGGGGCACGCCGTGGTCGGCCGGTCGTTCGCCTTCCCCGACGTCGACACCGCCCGCCATCCCTGGACCCTCGACAACCCGGCCCACCAGTGGTTCGGGCTCAGCTCGGCGGCCAGGGTGGCGCTGCGCACTCCGGACGGCGGCACGGTCCAGCACGCCATCGGCGTGGCGGAGATCGTCGTCCCGGCCGAGCAGGACACCGCCCCGCTGGGCCGCGACCTGGCCGTGCGGCTGGCCCGCTCGGGCGTGACCGCGACCTGCACGCACGCCGAGGGCAACCGGTACGGCCTGCTGGCGTTCGACTCCAACCTGCCCGACGTGCGGATCGCGGTGGGCGGCCCGGACGACAACGCGTTCACCGCGGCCCTGCTGGAGGGCGCGGACCCGCGCCACCGGCGGGAGCTGGACAGGGCGCTCGCCGCGGGCGGCCCCGCGCTGCTGTGGGTGCCCGCCGGGCGGCCGGCGGCCGAGACCTTCCACCCGGACGCCGACCTGCGCGGCCCCGGCGACCTGCCGGTCCTGGTGATCGCCGGGGCCGACCTGCGCGAGGCGGTGGCCGCCGTGGTGGCCGACCTCGGCGACCATGTCATCGAGCACGTCGCCGAGGTGACCGGCCGGGAGCCCGGCCTGGCCGACCGGACGGTGGCGGTGCTGAACCGCGGCGTGCCCGGCTTCGCCGTCGACGCCGAGGGCCGGATGCACCTGTCGCTCATGCGGTCCTGCACGAGCTGGCCGTCCGGGATGTGGATCGACCCGCCCAGGCGGACCGCGCCCGACGGCAGCGCCTTCCAGCTCCAGCACTGGAGCCACACCTTCGACTACGCGCTGGCCGCCGGTGAGGGCGACTGGCGGCGGGCCGGGATCGTGGCCCGCGCGCACGACTACAACCATCCGTTGCGCGCGGTGGTCCAGGGGCCCCACGACGGGCCGCTGCCGGCCACGGCGTCGCTGGTGACCGTCGAGCCGGCGGGCGCCGCGGTGCTGGCGGCGTTCAAGGCGGCCGGGAACCCGATCGCGCACGGCCGTACCCGGCCTTCCGACCCGCGCCAGGGGGTGACCGCCCGCCTCTACGAGCCGCACGGCGAGGAGGTCTCGGTCCGGGTCTCGGCCGCCGTCCCCTTCGGCGAGGCGGCCGTCGCCGACGTCCTGGAGGTGGCCGGCCCCGAGGCGAAGATCCGCGACGGCGTCCTGCACGCCGAGCTGGCGCCCAGCGAGATCGCCACGTTCGTCCTGCGGCCCCGGGAGGACGGTGACCTGGCAGGGGCCGGTGAGCCCGGCATGCCGCTGGCCCGTGCCGCCGAGCCCGCCCAGCCGGTGTACTCGCGGTTCTGGCTGCACAACCGGGGCTCGGCGCCGATCGGCTACCAGCCGCTGAGCGTGTTCGCCGGCCACGAAGGGGACGGGCGGCTGCGCGTCACGCTGGCGTCCGACCTGACCGACGCCGACGCCGAGGGCGAGATCCGGGTGATCGCACCCCCCGGTTGGGACGCCTCCCCCTCCGACCGGCCGGTACGGCTCGGCCCCGGCGGCTGGACGGCCTTCGACGTCGACCTCGCTCCCCCGCCGGACGCGGATCCCGGTCCCTGGCCGGTCGCCGTACGGCTGGAGACGGCCGGGAACTCCCACGAGGACGTCGTCTTCGTCGACGGCCAGGGCCGCCCGGCCGCCGGCTGCGACCCCGGCCTCCTCGCCGTCGACGTGCCCGCGGAGGGCCTGACCCTGTCCCCCGGCGACCGCACCACCTGGACCGTACGGCTGCGCAATCTCGCGGGATTCGGCATCAGGGGCGAGGCCCAGGTGATCAGCCCGTGGGGCACCTGGAACGTGGTGGACACCGCCGTCCACGCGATCGAGGTGCCCCCGGGCGGGGAGGCGGAGCTGGCCGTCGCCCTGGACGTCCCGCCGGACGCGCGGCCGGGCGAGTGGTGGGCACTGGTCAAGTGCATGTGGTTCGGCCAGGTGTCCTACTCTCCGGCCGTACCCCTGCGGATCGCGGAGGCCGCACCCGCGCGGACCGGGGAAGCACCGTCCGCGCTCCCACGGACCGGGGAGGCGGGATGATCGTCGCGCTCGTCGGCGGGACGCCCGTCACACTGGCCGAGGCGGAGGAGCGCCTCGCGGTGCTGCGCCGCGGACCGCGCGGCGAGCTGCTGCCCGCCCCCGACACGGCCGAGGGCCGCCAGCTCAGGCGCTGGACCGTCCAGGTCCTCATCGCCGAACGGGTCGTCGCCGCCGAGGCCGTCGCCCGCGGGCTCTCCCCCGCCGACGACCCGCCCCTCGACCCATCCCTCGACCCGCCCCTCGACCTCGACGCCACCGCCCGGCTGGAGCTCGGCAGCGTCGTCGCGGCCGTGCTGACCGGCTACCCGCCGGCCCGGGCGCTCTACCGGCACCTGACCCGCGACATCACGGTCGGCGACGACGAGGTACGCCGCTACTACCGGGCCAACCAGGACAGGTACCGGACCCGGCGGACCCGGCTGGTCGTGCACTGGCACCACGGCCGGCCGGTCAACGGCGGCAGGCGCTACCCGGTCTCGGCCGCCGAACTCGCCGAACCCGTACGGCATGCCGTGTTCGGCGCCGCCGAGGGCGCCCGGGTCGGGCCGATCGACGGTCACACGTTCGACGTCGGCCCGCTGCGCGAGCACGGCGCCCCCTTCGAGCACGCCGCCCCCGCGATCAGGGCCGCGTTGCTCGACGCCCGGCGGCGCCGCCGGTTCGCCCTCTGGGCCGACGCCCGCTGCGCGCAGGCCGTACTGACGCCGGGCTTCGAGCATCCAGGAGACATCCGCCACCCCGACCACACCCACCGGCACTGACCCCCGTCCCACCACAGAGCCACAGGAAACCCCCCACCTGAAAGGCACCCCCTGTGAAACGACCCCCCGGCGGCCTCCTGGCCGCCACTCTCACCGCCGCCCTCGTCGCCGCCCTGCTCGGATCCGCCCCTGCCAGAGCGGCCGGCGCCGACACCCCGACCCCGGACCAGCAGTGGACCCGGATCCAGCAGATCGTCGGCGGCATCAAGGGCCGCTGGACCACCCAGGCGTACACCAACGCGGTGAGCAACACGATGCCCGACACCGCCCTGCTCGGCAACGGCGACATCGGCGTCACCTCCGGAGGCGGCGAGGGCTACAAGACCTTCTACGTCTCCAAGGGCAACTTCTGGACCGGCAACCCCAACCCGTCGCTCGTCTCGCTCGGCGCGGTGACGATCACCCCCGTTTCCGGGACCGGCCAGGCCAACCTGGCCCTCGGCGCCACGGCCACGGCCTCCAGCTCCGACGGGTCCTTCCCGCCCGCCCGGGCGGTCAGCGGCCAGTGGGGACCCGGTTACGAGGGCTGGGTCTCGGCCGTCGGCAAGGTCCAGTCACTCACCCTCGACCTGCGCGCCGCCAAGACCTTCGACCGGTACGTCGTGCGGCACGACGGCGCGGCCCGGCCCGCCGAGACGGCCCACAACACCCGTGACTTCACCCTCTCGGTCAGCTCCGACGGCTCGGCCTGGCGCACGGTCGACACCGTCGCCGGCAACGCCGCGAACGTCACCGACCGGAGCTTCGCCCAGGTCACCGCCCGCTACGTACGGCTGAACATCACCGAGCCAACCCAGGGCAGCAACCCCGACACGATCGCCAACCCGCGCGCCCGCATCGGCCAGATCGAGCTGTACTCGGGCAACGGCCCGACGCAGCCCTCCGGACCGTTCGCCGAGGAGCAGAACATCCTCAAGGGCGACATCGACACCTCGATGACCATCGGCGGCACCCCCGTGTCCATGCGCACCTGGACCGCCGCCGACAGCAACCTGCTGGTGACCCGGATCCAGTCGCTCGGCTCGGCGTCCGTACGGCTCCAGGCGCAGACCTCCACCGGCGCGCCCGACCCGCGCCCCGGCTTCACCAGCACCTCCGGAGTCGACGGCGGCACCGTGTGGGCCACCCGCCAGACCGCCTCCGGGTCCCGGTGGGTGTCGCGGGCGTCGCTGGCCACCCGCGTGCTCGGCGGCACCCCGGTCGGCTCGCCCACCTCGGGAGGGGCCGCCGGGCGGATCGTCTTCGACCTGCCCGCCGGGCAGACCGCGACGATCGTGACGGCCGTCGCGGGAGGCGGCCAGAACCCCGCCGATCCCGGTCCCGCCGCCCGCTCGCTGGCCGCCGCCCAGACCTCCGCGTCGCTCGACTCGCTCTACGCCGCGCACGTGGACTGGTGGAAGCGCTACTGGCTGAAGTCGTACGTCGACCTGGGCGACGACGTGCTCCAGCGCTACTACTACGGCTCGCTCTACCTGCTGGGCTCGGCGTCGCGGGCCGGGAAGACGGCCCCCGGCCTGTACGGGATCTGGGCCACGACCGACCATCCGCAGTTCAACGGCGACATGCACCTGAACTACAACTGGATGGCCAACTTCTACGGTGTCTACTCCAGCAACCGGCCGGAGCTGGCGCTGCCGTACTTCGACCTGGTGGCGGCCTACCTGCCGGAGGCCAGGCGACGGGCCAGGCAGGACCTCGCCCGGGTCAAGCCCGACTACGTCTCCGCGCGGTTCCCGAGCGGGGGGCTGCCGGGCGGCGTGCTGTTCCCCGTGGGGATCGCTCCCTTCGGCGCGACCGCCGACGACAACTACCACCAGCAGGTGGCCAACTCGCTGTTCACGGCCACCCAGTACATCTCCTTCTACGAGTACACGCGGGACCGGGCGTTCCTGTCGGGCACGGCGTACCCGCTGATGAAGGAGGTGGCCACGTTCTTCAGGTACTGGCTGGAGTGGGACGCCGGCTCGCAGCGCTACAACCTGTGGTCGGGGCCGCACGAGGGGACGTGGGCCCGTAACTCCAGCCCCGACCTGGGGCTGCTCAGGCGGCTGCTGTCGGCCACAATCTCGGCGAGCGTGGAGCTGGGCGCCGACGCCGCGGACCGCGCGACCTGGCAGGGCATGCTCGACCGCCTGGCCCCGCAGCCCAGGACCACGGTCGACGGCCGGTCCGTCTATGCGCTGGGCGACCCCGGCACGATCAGCGACGGCCGGGCGATCCGTCCCGGTGACAACACGGTCAACCTGGAGTTCGTCCACCCCGGTGAGGTGCTCGGGCTCGGCTCCCCCGCCGCCGACCGGCAGGCCGCCGTCGCCACGCTCGACGTGATGAACTCCTGGGGACAGGACAACAGTTTCCCGAAGGTGTTCACCCAGGCGGCCAGGGTCGGCTACCCGGCGCAGAGCCTGATCGACCGGCTGAAGGGCCAGATCTCCACCAGGCTGGCGGGCAACCTGCGGATCATCGACCCCCATCACGGCCTGGAGAAGGCCGGGGCGGTCGAGGCCGTCAACGATCTGCTGCTGCAGACCGACGGGGGCGTCATGCGGGTCTTCCCGGTGTGGCCCGCGGGCAGGGACGCGTCGTTCGTCAAGCTGCGCGCCAAGGACGGCCTGGTGGTCTCCAGCGCCCGCACCGGCGGCCAGGTCGGCTACGTCGACGTCACCAGCGAGGCCGGCCGGACCGTACGGCTGGCCAACCCATGGCCCGGACGACCGGTCGTGGTCACGAGGGTCGGCGGCGGCACCGTCACGCCCACGGTGAGCGGCGACGTCGTGTCGTTCCCCACCCAGCAGGGAGCCACCTACACGATCACCCCCGGCTGACCACCCCAACGCCCCGCCCCGCGCCTCACTGACCCCACAGCGCGCCGCGGGCCGGTGCGCTGACCGCTCGCCCGATGCGGCGCCCGACAAGGCGCTCGGCCTCGGCGAGCGGGTACCAGGCGGCACCCCTCACCTCGGACTCCTGGATGCGCCCCACGTCCGCATCTGTCACGAAAGCGAACCCGATGTCCAGGTGGTAGTGATCCGGCTCGTCCTTCGCAGGCCGAGCCGGAACCCTGCCGTACTCGATGTAGACGGGGATCGGCGACGCTGGGAAGACCTTGCCGGGGTCGACACCGGTCTCCTCCGCCAGCTCGCGCACTGACGCGCCGATCAGCGTGGCATCGGTCGGCTCCAGGTGACCTCCCGGCTGCAACAGGATCCCGTACGCGCGGTGCTCCACCAGCAGGATCTCGGCACCGCGGACCAGCAGCGCGCTGACAGTCACGTGCATCGGAAAATTCCGCCGCGATGCGAAATCGGATCCCTGAGACAGCAGCTGCACGGGCTCAGACAGCGGCCCGGCCTCGCCCGGGTGACGCTCAAGGTAGGCGGACAGCGCGCTCGAGATGTCCACATCACTGATCGCCACGGGCCACCCCCACACCAGCCTCCCAGGCCAGTCACTGTATGACTACCCTGCCCCGCCGGGTCAGGGCCATGATGGCTATCGTCAGCGGCGGCGCAGGCGCTTGTCGGTGATGGCAGGGGTGGGATCGATGTAGAGGTCCCCCGGGTTGACGTCGACGCCAGGAGGCACGATGTCGTCGATCCGGTCGAGGAGGTCGTCACCGAGCTCCACCTCGGCGCCGGCGAGGAGATCGTCGAGGTGCTCGGGGCGGCGGGGGCCGATCAGCACCGCGGTGACCGCGGGGTGGGCGCGGACGAAAGCGGTCGCCAGGTGCGAGAGCGGCAGGCCGGCCTCGTCGGCCAGGGCGTTGAGTTTCTGTACGGCGGCGGCCTTGGCCCGTACGCCGGGCTGCGAGAGGTCGAACACCCTCGCGCCCAGTCCGGCGTTGCGGTGCCCCGCGGTGGGGTCGGCGCGGCCGGACAGCCAGCCGGCGTTGAGGGGGCTGAAGGTCAGCACGCCCATGCCGTACCGCTGGGCGGTGGGCAGCACGCGATCCTCCACCCCGCGGGTGAGCAGCGAGTACGGCGGCTGCTCGGTGCGGAAGCGGTGATGTCCGCGGCGCTCGGCCGTCCACTGCGCCGCCACGATCTCCTCGGGAGCGAAGAACGAGCCGCCGATGGCGCGGACCTTCCCGGCGCGGATCAGGTCGGACAGGGCGCCGAGGGTCTCGTCGACGTCGGTGCGCGGATCCGGCCGGTGCATCTGGTACAGGTCGATGTGGTCGGTGTCCAGGCGGCGCAGGCTGTCCTCGACCGCCTGGCGGATCCAGCGTGCCGAGCCTCCGCGGCGGTTGGGGTCCTCGCCCATCGGCAGCCCGAACTTGGTGGCCAGCACGACGTCGTCCCGGCGGCCTTTGAGCGCCTTGCCCACGATCGTCTCCGACTCGCCGCCGGAGTACACGTCGGCGGTGTCGATGAGGTTGATACCGGCGTCCAGCGCCGTGTAGATCATGCGGATCGACTCGTCGTGGTCGGTGTTGCCCATCGCGCCGAACATCATCGCGCCGAGCGCGTATTCGCTTACCGACAGGCCGGTCCCGCCGAGAATCCTGTGCTTCATCCGTCTTCTTCCTGGTGCTTGATGGCTGTGCGGGCAGTCAAGCACCGCTCGTGGCCGGGGTGGGAGGCTCGGTGGGACCGGGGGTCCGGCAGACCCCCTCTGGCGGCCGGTGTCGCGTAAGTGCTGGTCTACCGTGGTGTCATGGGCACGGAACCGAACACGGAGCTGCGGGATTTCCTCCACACCCGCCGCGCCAAGATCACCCCGGCGGAGGCGGGCCTGGCGCCGCAGCCCGGCGCCCGGCGTGTTCCGGGGCTGCGGCGTGAGGAGGTCGCCCAGCTCGCCGGCGTCAGCGTCGACTACTACGTCCGGCTGGAGCGCGGCCGCCATGTGAACGTCTCCGAATCGGTCCTGGACGCGATCGCGCGTGCCCTGCGGCTCAACGAGCTGGAGCGGGCGCACCTGTTCCGGCTCGCCCGGCCGACCCGCAGGCGGCCGCGTACGCTGCCGCCGCAACGCGTCCGCCCTGGCCTGCGGCTTCTGCTGGACAGCCTGACCGAGGTCCCGGCCATCGTGCTGGGCCGGCGCATGGACATACTGGCCAGCAACCGCCTGGGCCGGGCCCTGTACACCGACTTCGAAGCCCTGCCCGCCCGCGACCGCAACGTCGCCCGCCTGATCTTCCTCGACGACTCCTTCCGGTCGCTCTACGCCGACTGGGACGACGCCGCCCGCGGCGTCGTCTCCTCCCTGCGCCTGTACGCCGGACGCCACCCGCATGACCCCGCCCTGGCCGAGCTGGTCGGCGAACTCTCCATCCGCGACGCCGACTTCCGCGGCTGGTGGGCCGACCACGACGTCTTCGAGCGCACGCACGGCACCAAGCGCTACCACCATCCCCTCGTCGGCGAGCTCGTCCTGGGCTACGAGGCGTTCACCGCGGCCGACGACCCGGAGCAGACCCTGGGCGTTTCCACGGTCGAACCCGGCTCGCCCTCCGCGGAACGCCTGAAACTGCTCGCCAGCTGGACCGGCCCCACGGAGCAGAAGTCGGTAGCCGGAACTCGCACACCGCGGGCCTGAGCCATCCGGCACGATCCTGTGGTCGTGGATGTGCGTCGAGCAGCGCGAGATTGCAGCATGATCGTTGTCGTGCCGGTCATCGCCTTGACGCTGGAGGACAGGTTTGCTGAGCAAGGTCACGCCGCAACTGGTCGTGGATGGTGCCCTACCGCTGCACCCGGTGATCTCCCCGGACGGTCGCTGGGTCGCCTACACGGTCGCCCCGGTCGGACGGGCAGAGGACCATCCGGGCAGTGCGATCTGGATCGCCGCGACCGACCAAAGCTCATCACCCAGGAAGCTGACCGCGGGAACGGCGAAAGACTTCATCCCACGCTGGGCGCCGGATTCGACCTCGCTCTTCTTCGGATCGGACCGGGCGCGACGAGGCACCATCCAGGTGTATCGGATATCCGTTGAGGGCGGCGAGGCGGAGACGCTGACCACCTGGCAAGGAGGAATCTCCGACTATCTTCCACTCGCCGACGGCCGGCGGATCGCGCTAGTGGCCACGGAGCCGCCGGCCGATGAGGGCGAGCGCAGGACGGCCGGGCGCGACGACGCCAAGGTGTGGGGAGAACAGGCGCCCTACGGCCGATTGTGGTTGCTCGAACTGAATTCCGGCCGGGCGCTCGTGGTGAACGGGCTCGGCGACAGGCATGTCGTCGAACTGGCGCAACGTCCGGATGGCGGTCCCCTCGCAGTGCTCAGCTGGGCGACCTCGGAGCTCGACCCTGGCTGCTCGTCCTGCGAGGTGCATGCGGTCGACCTGGAGACCGGCAGGGTCCAGCCGCTCGGCCGGGCCGCGTTGGAGGCGTCCTCGCCCACCTGGTGGAACACAGACGGCAACTGGCACCTGTGCTACCTGGCGACGACCCTGCCCGGGCCGGTCGGGGGGCGGGCCGTCTTCGACCTGGCCGTGCCCGGGACCGGCGCAGCAGGAGAGCATCGCAACCTGACCAGCGGCATGACCGTCTGCCCGTCCGGCCTGGCGGAGGTCGCGGACGGGCCGCCGCTGGCACTGTTCGCCGACGGGCTCGACACCGCGATCTACCGGCTCGATCCGGAAACACAGCGGTTCCAACCGATGTGTTCCCTGGAGGGCTTGGCCGCCTGGCTCACCGCGAGTCAGTCTGGCGAGGTGGTCGCCGCGGTGGCGAGCACGGCGTATGAGCCGATGAACGTCCACGCCGGGCCGCCTGCCGATCGGCTCGTGCGGCTCAGCGACACCAGGCCGGAACTGCGCGGGATCAGGTGGGGAAGGCAGGAACGCCTCTCCTACAAGGCGGCCGACGGGCTCGACCTTGACGGGTTGCTGATCCTGCCGGTCGGCAGGAGCCGTCGCGACGGCCCGTTTCCGCTCATCACGCTGGTGCACGGCGGCCCGTACGACAGGTACGCCGACCGGTTCATGCTTGGCGTGATGCCGTCGGGGCAATGGCTTGCGACCGCGGGATATGCGGTCTTCCTGCCCAATCCACGGGGCGGCGAGGGCCACGGCCATGAATTCGCGGCGACCGTGGCCGGCGCGGTCGGCATGGACGAATGGACGGACATCGTCAGCGGCATCGACCTGCTGATCGCCGATGGCGTCGCCGATCCGGACCAGGTCTCAGCGGGAGCTGCGGCTGGGAAGGAACCGGCCCGCATGACCACGACCGGCTCAGCCCCATCTCCCACGCCTCGAAGATCCGCACGCCGGTGCTGATCCTGCATGGCGAGGACGACACGAACGTGCCGGTCGGCCAGGCCACGTACTTCCATCGCGCCTTGCGACACTTTGGTGTCGAGCACGAGTTCGTCGTCTATCCGCGTGAAGGCCACTCGATCCAGGAGCGCGGCCACCAGATCGACGTGCTGCGGCGCACCCGCGCGTGGTTCGACCGCTGGCTCGCCGACCCTTCGCTGGAAGCCCACACCCGCGCCGCCACGTACTGACGCACACGGGTGCCGTCACCGAACCGGTACGACGATCAACTGTACGGTCAGGTGACGGTGTCCAGCATGGTGCGGAGGATGCGCGTCATCGTGGCGATGTCCTCGGAGGCGAGGCCAGAGGTCAGGCGCTTGAGGGTGGCCGCGTGGTCGGTGAGCGTGGCGTCGATGATCGCCCTGCCCGCGTCGGTCAGCGTGACGCGGAAGCTGCGGCGGTCGGCCGGGTCGAGGCTGCGCTCCACCAGGCCGACGGCTTCCAGGCGGTCCAGTCGGCTGGTCATGCCCGCGCGCGACATCATCAGGGTCGCCGACAGCTCCGAGGGGGTCAGGGTGTACGGCGGGCCCGAGCGGCGGAGGGCGGCGAGCACGTCGAACTCCCCGCGACCGAGGCCGTGACGCCCGAGCACGCCCTCCACCTGCGCCTCCACAGCGCGGGTGAGCAACGACAGGCGGCCGAGGACACCCATGGCCGAAAGGTCCAGGTCGGGGCGTTCGTGCCGCCACTGTTCAAGGATCGCGTCGATCGCGTCTCTGGGTTCCGGGTCTGCTTCTGCCGTCATGTCGCCAGATTCTATTCGACAAGAGATAGTTAGACGTCGTACTATCGTGCCACGAACTACCTAGGGAGTGGCATTGACTGTGATCGATCCCCATGACACCCAAGCGGTGCTGGTGCGGGCGGGCGAGGCCGAGATCCTCGGCGAGCCCCCGAACATGATGGAACTGCTGGCGGACGCCGAGACCACAGGCGGACGGGTCAGCGCGATCCGCAGCAAGATCGGTAAGAACACCGACGGGCCGCCGCCGCACTACCACAACGAGGCGGCCGAGATCTTCTACATCATCGACGGCGGCCTGCACGTCCTGACCGGCGAGCACGTCGTCACCGTGGGGACGGGCGACTTCCTGCTCGTGCCGCCGCAGACCCCGCACGCGTTCAGCACTCCGGAGTACACAGGCGTGGACATGCTGATCTTCAAGCCGGGCGCCGAGCGCTTCGGCTACTTCCGGCTGGGAGACCGCGTCCGCCGGGGCGAGGCGAGTCCGAAGGAGATCCTCGACGCCCAGGACCTCTACGACAACCACTTCCACGACAGCGTGGTCTGGCGCCACTTCCGCGGCACTGAAGCCGGGAGCCGTCTCCTCGTCCTGCCGCCGAGTGACGACGCGCCCCCTGCCAGGGAAGGAGACGCACGGTGAACGTGACGGCCGTCATCCTGTCCATCGTGCTGGCGGGCGCGTCGCTGGCAGGCGGCGCCGCCAAACTCGCGGGGGCCCGCTCCATGCGCGAGGACGCGAGGCGGTTCGGCCTGTCCTATTCCGCCTACCGGCTCATCGGCCTCAGCGAGGCGCTGGCCGCCGCAGGTCTCCTCGCCGGCCTGGCCCGATGGCCGATCGGCATCGCCGCGGCCGCCGGCCTGGTCTGCCTGATGGCCGGTGCGGTGGCCGTACACCTCAGGGCCGGAGATGCGCCGGCCAAGACCGCCGCGCCGATCGCCGTCGCCTGCCTGGCGATCATCACCGCCCTCATCCAGACCGCCGCCGCCTGACGGCCCACACCTCGCCCGGACGGCGACACCGGGCGAGGTGTGCGGGAAGGACGAGGGTCGGGCGCCGTCAGCGGCGCACGGAACTGAGGAGCATGGGCAGGGAGCGGTGGAACTTTCGTTCCCAGCACGCGGGGGAATGCGTGCCCCGGTAGAAGAGCGTGGCCAGGAACAGACGCGCCGGGGCGCGGGCTGAGATACGAGTGTCGTAGCTGCAATGCGGTATAGCTTGGCCATCGGATACGCGCTGGCTGCCGTCTTGATCGCCGGGTCCGAGAGCCCTTCCCGGTTGGCCGGCCACTCGCCGCCGCCGACCGGCTGGGCGCCCGCCTTTGCGCTGAGACGCACGCGGTCGCGCATACCGGGACGCCCGGCCAGCCATGCGCCGATCACCCGTTCGCTGTGCCCGCCAGCGCCATCCGGATCGGACCAGAACGCGTAGCAGTTCGCCGCGTCGATCAGTGTGCCGCCCGCGTCGGCAGTTCTGCGGAAGCCCGGGTTGGGATGCGTGGGGGGCCACCCGACAGGCCGCCCCCGCAAGGGATCACCGGTGTAGGTTGGGCCCAAGGTCTGGCGGATTGGCAAGGGCGTGCACGCCAGCGCGAATGCGTTCGGTGTCCATGTGCTGATGCCAGCGCAGGTAGTCGATGACGTCTGCGCGGAGTGCGGTGAACACGGCATGGGCGAGGTATCCGGCGTCCACCGTGGGCCGCGCCGCATGGATCCGGTCGGCGAGTTCGTCGATCCAGAATCGGCTGGCGGGGTTGGCGTAGTAGGCGTGCGGCCCGTAGTGCTCCAGGGCGCGGATGAGCGTGCGGTTTTCCAAGACGAAATCGAGCAATGCATCAAGGTAGGCGTGCAGGCGTGCGACAGCGTCTCCGCCGGGTCCGAGCGGGGGCTTTCCAGATCGCACGCGGCTCTGCAGGGCGGTGACACGTGGCGCGATGAGCGCATCGACCAGTCCCAGCAGGTCGCCGAAGCGGCGCATGATCGTGGCCTTGCCGACCCCGGCGGCCTGGGCGATGCGCGCCAGGCTGACATGGTCGAGGTCCTCGCGCTGGAAGAGCGCTTCCGCTGCGGCCAGCACGGCGGCGCGGTTGCGGGCGGCATCGGCGCGTTCGGTCACAGCCACACCCTTCTTGCATAAGTGGACCAGCGGACCGTATCGTACCGGACCAGCGGACCGGTTTATGTCTCGTTTGCAGGCTGCATGGGTGCGATGGGAGCGATGGGAGCGTTTCACGCCAGAACAGCGAGCCGGTCCACGTCCTTGCCGAACTCGTGGCGGAGTTGAGCCCGGATGTGCGGAGTGCGCAGTTGGGCCCTGTTGGTTGGACGTCATTGATGGGACGCCAAGCCGAGAGAGGAAGCTATGAAACGGGTCTGCCGGGCTGTCATGTTCTCTGAGTACGGTGAAGTCGAGGTCTTGCGGGTGGCCGAGCGTGAGGTGCCCGAGCCCAGCGCGGGGCAGGTCCGGATCGCCGTCCGCGCCGCCGGTGTCAACCCCATCGACTGGAAGCTCCGCAGCGGCGCCATGGCCGCCGTGATGCCCGTGCGGTTTCCGGCCGTTCCCGGTGTCGATGTCGCCGGCGTCGTCGAATGCGTAGGGCCAGACGTGACCGATTTCACCGTCGGAGACGAGGTGTTCGGCAAGGCGGTCGCCGGAAGTTACGCCGAACTTGCGCTGGCGAACCTCGACGCTATCGCCGCCAAGCCCGAAGCGGTGTCCTGGGAGGTGGCAGCCGCCCTGCCCGTGGCCAGCACCACGGCCTATCACGCCCTTGCCCAACTCGGACTGGCACAGGGCGAGACGATCGTGATCGATGGCGCGGCCGGTGGTGTGGGAACTATCGCCGCCCAGATCGCGCGGCATCGCGGACTCACGGTGATCGGCACGGCCAACCCGCGCAACCACGACTACCTGCGCTCCCTCGGTGCCATCCCCGTGACCTACGGCGACGGCCTGGCCGACCGGGTCCGGACCGTCGCCGCGCCCGGTGTGGATGCCGCCGTGGACGTAGCGGGACGCGGCTCCCTTCCAGCCCTGGTGGAGTTGACAGGAAACCCCGACCGTGTGATCACTATTGCCGACGCGTCGGCGGAGTCACTGGGCGTGCGGTTCGCCTACGGCGAGCCCGACGACATGCCCGGCATCCTGGCCGAAGCGGCAGCGCTCGTGGCGGTCGGCACGATCACGGTTTCCATCGCCCGCACCTATCCCTTGGCCGACGCGGCCGCCGCCCACCGCGACAGCCAGACAGGGCACGTCCGCGGCAAACTGGTCCTGACGCCGATCTGACGGCTGCGGCTAAATCAAGATCAGCGAGGCCTCCGCTGTGGCCGATTGTGATCTTGCAACGGTCCGGTCGCTGCGGGAGTGTTACCAGGGCCGCCACAAGCGACCGCCCGCTTCCTCCAGCGCCTCCTGAAAGGCCCCACACCTCCGGGCGTCGCGCCCGGCCGCCGTCGACGTCTGCCCGGTAACCGGAAGCGACCAACTTCGTTGGATTCACGGCCGTTGGTCCGCGACATACCTTCGCCCGGACCGGGATGGTTCCTCCGGAGCAACAGCACCGATCACCTCGCCGCTGCTCTACAACGGCCTGGCGCGACCTCCCGCCTCAGGGTCACCGTGAAGCAATGAGCGCTGAACCACCCGACGCCGTCCCCGCTGCCCCGCCCGGCGACACCCCTACGGGCGCTACCGACGCTACACCGGTGGCGCTGGCGCGGTACCGGGTCCTGGTGCCGCATCTGTACGAGGGAGTGACGCTCAAAGCGGCCGCGGCCAGCAGCGGCGTGCCGTACCGGACGGCGCAGCGCTGGCTGGCCGCCTACAAACGGGACGGCCTGCTGGGGCTGGCCCGGGCCGGCCGCTCCGACAAGGGGCGCCGCAGGCTACCCGAGGAGCTGATCGCTTTCATCGAAGGCCTGGCGCTCAAACCGCCCCGTCCGACGATCGCGAAGATCCATCGGCAGGCCGTCGGCGTGGCCGCCCAGCGTGGCCAGCCCAAGCCTGCCCCACCCTGGTCTCGGGAATTCCGATGACTTCGCCACCACCGAAGCCATCGCCGCGATCGCTCGCGTCACCAACGGCAACTTCCGGCTCACCACCTGCCTCGTCGACCAGATCGAACGCGTTCTGGAGTTCAACCAGCTGAGCACCGTCACCAAAGAAGCCCGCCTACTTCCCGCTGGTGGAGAGCTGGGTAGAGCGGGCTGAGCCGCACTTCGTGCAGGTGCACTACTCGATCCGCGTCCCGATAGGCGACGAACCGGGAGGTGAGGCGCTGGCAGCCGAGGCGCAGGCCGCGCTCGGACGGCCAGGCGGAGGTCCCACCGGCAATGGAGCAGAATGGAGAGCCACGACAGCACTCAAGGGAAAGAGGCCAGGCGACGATGCAGGCGTCAGAGGTTTCGCGTGCCGTGGCCGCGGCCATGTCGACCGCCTCATCACTTGGCCTGGCAGTCGACGACACGATCGTTCTTCAGAACTCGAACAAGCTCACTCTGCGTCTCCTGCCTTGTGACGTCCTGGCCCGGGTGGCACCCGTAACGCATCAGATCGCGCAGTTCGAAGTCGACCTTGCTCAGCGGCTCGCCGAATCCGGCTGCCCTGTGGCCGTTCTCGAGCCTCGGGTGGAGCCACGCGTCCATAAGCGGGATGGCTTCGACGTCACGCTATGGACCTACTACGAACCCGTGACACCTCCAGAGGTCTCACCAGCCGACTACGCCAACGCGCTTGAGCGGCTGCATGCCGGCATGCGCAAGCTCGACGTCCCGACACCGCACTTCACGGATCGAGTCGAACAGGCTCAGCAACTCGTGGCGAACCGCGACCGTACTCCGGCGCTTCCCGACGCGGACCGGGAACTGCTCGGTGACACGTTACGAAACCTGAGACGAGTGATCGGCGAGCGCGGCGCCGCCGAGCAACTGCTGCACGGCGAACCACACCCCGGCAACGTGCTCACCACGAAGAACGGGCCGCTGTTCATCGACCTTGAGACGTGTTGCCGTGGACCTGTCGAATTCGACCTCGCCCATGCGCCCGAAGACGTCAGCCGGCACTACCCGGGGATCGATCAGGAGTTGCTGCGCGAGTGCCGGATCCTCGTACTGGCGATGATCACCACCTGGCGCTGGGATCGAGACGACCAACTCCCGAACGGGCGCCGGCTCGGCAACGAGTGGCTCGGCCAGATCCGAGCAGCGCTCGATCACAAAGGGCTGGACACCCCCGGCTGATCGCCGGCCTTCGACGCCGCAGCCGACGGAGGCACCTCAACCACGAAGCACAGGAAACTGAGCTTGGCCGTGAAGTCATCGATCTCGTCGGGGAACAGCTCACGGGCGGCCGGGTCGGCCTGCGGCTCACTGATGACCGTCAGGCGGAACCCGGCGGAGGCGAAGGCATCGGTCATCGCGTGCAACGGCCTGCGCCAGAAGGTCATCGGGAAGGACTGCCCGTTGAACGTCCAGTCTTCGGTAAAGCTGGTGGTCGCGAAATAGCTGGGCCGAGGAGGATCCTGAATCAAGTAATCCACCAAAGGATGCTGCACCGACGCGATCAATCGGCCACCGGGCCTGAGCACTCGCCGCATCTCGGCCAGCGTCGGCCCCCAGTCCTCCAGATAGTGCAGCACCAACGACGCCACCACGTCGTCGAACGAGTCGTCGGCGAACGGCAGCGGATCGCGCACGTCGACCACCTGCAGGTCCACGTCATCACCGAGCCGCCGCCTGGCCAACGCCAGCATCCCGGCGCTGGAGTCGATGCCGGTGACGACGGCACCGCGCTCACGCAGCGCGGCGGACAACGGCCCCGAGCCGCACCCGGCGTCCAGAACCCGGCGACCGGCCACCTCTCCCGCAAGGGTCATGATCGCGGGCCGCGCCAAGTACGCGTTGACGATGTTGTTCTCGGTCTCCGCCGAGTACGCCTCGGCGAAACTGTCGTAGTCATTCACCTGGACCGAATCTGCAGCCTGAGCTGCGCCCGAATCCCACGCAGGACGCCCTGCTGCGAAAGTCTCGGGCCCATCGGTTACGCGTTCCATCGCCGCAGCCTAGCCTGCAACCGGCAGGCGCGGCGCGGCCAGTCCGCTGCCGCCACAGCCCACGGTCCATCAGCGCCGTGCAGGGAGACCGGCCTCAATAGAGGTGGGGTCGTCTTCCTCGTCGAGAAAGGCCATGTACGTGAGCGATGATCAGCCCTCGCCCGAGACTCCGTTCAGAACGATCAAGGTCCGTGTCAGCGCCCTGGTGTTCTGCGGCGACGAAGTGGCACTACTGCGCAGGGACCGCCCCAACAACACCCACCTCTACACCACGATCGGGGGGAACGTTTCCGCAGGTGAACCGCTCGATGCCGCCCTCGCCCGGGAGCTGGAAGAAGAGCTCGCCCTCGCTCCCGGCGTGGGCACGGAGCCGGAGCTGCTGTGGCTGATGGACGTGAGGGTAACGCGGCCGGGAAACACGCCTTCGCCCCGCAAACTCCACCTGATCTATCGCCTCCACGTTACCGAGGACGACCGCCGCACTCTCGCCACTCACGAGTTCGACGAACTCGCCGAGGGCGGCCATGAGATCGGTCATGTGCAGTGGGTCGACTACCGGCAGGCCGACCTGCCGTTGTTCCCTCCCATCGGAGCGGCGCTCGCCCAGCTGCCCACTCCGACCGCGAGGCCGAGCACCGTCGAGCTGCCCGCGGTGACGGACAAGGAGTACACCTGGATCTGATGCGACTTGGGTCTATGGTCGGCATTAGTAGTTAGTCAGGACGACGCCTTTACAATGTAGATCCGGTAGACATCACCGCCACAGCTGACTGATCTGCTCCAGCAGGGGCGTTGCCTGGTCGGCGATGACGGAGGCGGTGAGCGAGACCCCGAGCTCCTTGCCCAGCGCGGCCAGGACGCCCTTCTTGGGCTCGGGTTTTCCGGCCTCGTCGGCCAAGGTCTCCAGCAGGTCGAGCAGTTGCCTTTTGTCGTCCTCGGGCAGGCCGGAGCCCTTCACCAGGTCGACCAATCGTACGAGGCCCGCCGCTGCCTCGTCCTGCCCGCCGGCCTCCACCCTGACCAGAGCGGAGGCCAGAGAACTCTGGACGTTGATCGCCGAGCTGGTGACTCCGGAGATCGTGATGGTGTTCTTGCTCTTGTTCACGTATCGGCCCTTCCTTCGTGCGAGCGTGACGCTGACGTAGACGGCGACCAGTACAAGCAGCATCAATGGTGTGAGGACGTAGCCGGGATCTCTGAGGCGGTGCTCCGTCATCCTGCCGTTGACGTCGCCGCCTTCCCTGGTCGTCCAGGTGAACACGGTGTGCTCATTCGTCCAGAACGAGCCGCCGCGTTCCTCACGGCCGAGGTCGGCCGAGCGCATGGCCACGCGGAACGCTGCGAAAGCCCAGCTTCCCTTGGCGTTGACGTGGATCTTCTCCAGCGGCGCACCCAGCTTGAGAGTGCCCACCACCTGCGCGTCGGCGGCGCTGCGCAGGTTCACTTCGCGGGCGCTGACCTGCGCTTCGCCGAGCCCCGGGGAGAGGTCGGCGTTCCAAACCCAGGCGTAGATCCGACCGGTGGTCCAGGAGTCTGTGTTCGAGGTTGGATAGATCACGGTTCGGGTGATCTGGCCGACCTCCCGGCCGTCCGCGCGGTCAAAGACCGGTACGGACGCCCGCACGGGGTAGAGCGGCGGAGGCAAGGTACCCGCGTCCAACAGTGCGCCGCGCTCGGTGTAGACCGTTCCATCCCCGGCACGGAAGAACTCGCCGGCCCTGACGATGGTCAGCACCACCAGGCCGGCGACCACAAGGGCCATCCCAGTGCTCAAGGCTCGCGATGGCACGCGCATGCCCGCCATAGTGCCACCGCGTCCCCAGGCCGGACCAGTGCCCGGCGAGCACTTCAATCGCGTTCCAGCGGGTGTCGGTGACCACCCAGCCGGAAAGTGCGCCCGCCGGTCACCCAGGCCGGCAGGCGCCCGTGCCCCGAGGCCGGTTCAGCGGCGGTTCTTGAAGACGCTCTTGGGGATGTAGCCGGTCACGACCTGGGTGCGGTCGACGACCTCGGCGTTGTGGTAGTTCACCGCGATCGAGGCGAACGAGTAGGCCTTCGGTACGGTCATGCCTCGGGTGGTGACGAGGAAGTCGACGGTCTTCTCGACCGCGATCCGCATGGCGCGGTCGAGGTCCCAGTGGATGCCCATCATGATCCAGTGATCGTCGGTCTCGGCCCACGGCAGCTCGGTTTCCACGTTCTTGATCAGGGTGATCCGGAACGTGCCGGCGAGCGAGTGTTCGACGGCGGTCCCGCTGACCTCGCCGTCGCCCTGGCAGCTGTGCGGGTCACCGATGAAGATCTGCGCACCCGGCTGGAAGACCGGGAGGTAGAGCTTCGTCCCGACGTTGAGGTCGCGGACGTCCATGTTGCCGCCGAACTTGCCCGGCGGCGTCGAGTTCTGCACGCCGGTGGTCGGCGGCGCCGCGTCCTCGGTGTTGCCGATGAACTCGCCCGTCGGCGAGGCGACCGCGATGATCCCCATGAACTTGTGGGTCGGGATGATGACGTCGTCGGCGAAGAAGACGACCTCCTCGCCGCGGTACATGCCGGTCCGGTAGAGGTGGGTACGGACGTCGGGCCAGACGCCGGCCGGCATGCCGGGCGGGATGTCGGCGGGGATGTCGAGGCCCGCGTCGCCCTCACGCCAACCGGGGTAGAACGTGGCCATGACGCCACCGGTCGGCGCGGTGTTGTTGAAGCCGTAGGGCACGCGGGTGTCGATGTCGAGGATGTCGATCGCGATGGTGTCGCCCGGCTCGGCGCCCTGGACGTAGATCGGGCCGGTCAGGATGTGCCCGCCGTACTGTCTGCCCGTGGCCTGGCGCTCGGGCAGGGTCTCCCAGAACGCCAGCCCGTCG
Source organism: Nonomuraea jiangxiensis (assembly GCF_900099965.1). Classification (GTDB taxonomy): domain Bacteria; phylum Actinomycetota; class Actinomycetes; order Streptosporangiales; family Streptosporangiaceae; genus Nonomuraea; species Nonomuraea jiangxiensis. The sequence goes on from NZ_FNDJ01000008.1 coordinate 238,023, forward strand.
GGCAGGATCTCGTCCGGCTTGACCCCGAAGGCGCCGAAGTAGTCGCGCGGGTGGATGGCGGGGTTGGTGAAGCCCTGGTGGGAGAGGGTGTCGACGCGGACGGTCTCACCCGACCTCATCGTGAGGCCGGGCTCCCAGCCGATCGGGAATCCACCCCAGTGCAGTTTGTCCGGGGTGGACCTGAGGTGGTGGTGCCACTTGGCGGGTTTGGGACCGCGGCGGCCACCCTTGTCCACGGGCGACGCCTGGGCAGGGGTGGCGACACCGGTCGCCAACGTTGCGGCCAGACCGGCGGCAAGCACGCTTCTCCGACTTGCCGAGCTCCAGTGATTGGTGGAAATGGAAGGTCTCCCCTCGTTGCCAGGTTCGATGATCATCAGGGGTCGCTCCACAGTCGCCGTCGGGTGTTTCGCCCGCATAACGGTCGTGCAAAATCCGGCCGCTCTCGGTCGCGGCCACGCGGCCACGCGCCGGCCGGGCGGGAACTCATGCGGAGTCGGTGGCGGAGACCGGGAGGACACGCAGGGACTTTTGCTCACCGATTGGCGCGCATTGCGAGGGTGGTGGCACGGAAAACGCTGTGAGGCCCCGTAGCCCCGGTCTCATTCTGGGCCGGGACGTCGATGTGCGGCCCCGCCCGAATTCCTGCGAGAAGAGGGACCTCCCGTGCTCAACTTCCTCGAACCCACTCAGCCATGACCGGCAGTCGTTCTCGCCTCGCCGCCGTTCTCGCCTCCTTCATTCTCCTGGCCGCGTCTCTCGTGGGCTTATCCGGCGCGGCCTCGGCCGCGCCGCCCGAGGCCGCCGGAGACGAGCCGACCGCCATGGCCACGGCCCGGCGGACAGGGCAACCCGTCGAGATCCTGGCGGAGCGTACCGAGACCAGGCAGGTGTTCGCCCAGCCCGACGGCAACCATCGGCTGGTCACCTCGGCCCGGCCCACCCGAGTTCGGCAGGGCTCGGCCTGGGTCGACGTACAGCCGCGACTCGCCCGGCGGACGGACGGAACGGTGGGACCGATCGCCTCAGCCGTCGATCTCGCCTTCTCCGGCGGCGGTGACGCGCCACTGGTGCGCATCGCGGAGGACGGTGTGGCGCTCACCTACACCTGGCCTGCACCGTTGCCGGCGCCCACGGTGAGCGGCGCCACCGCCACCTACGCCGACGTGATCCCCGGAGTCGATCTCAAGCTCACTTCCTCCGCCGACGGGTTCTCCCAGGTCCTGGTGGTGAAGACGGCCGAGACCGCGAGCCGTCCGGAGCTGTCCGGCCTGCGGCTCGGCACGGAGGTCACCGGCGGGACCCTGACGATCGACAAGTCGGGGAACCTGGCGGTGATCGCGGACGACGGCGCGCCGGCGTTCCACGGCAACACGCCGCAGATGTGGGACTCGTCCGGCACCCCGGCCGACGACGGCGACCGGCTCACCGGCCCCATGACGGGTGACGCGATCAGCACCCTGGCCACCAGCCTCGTCCCCGCGCCGAACTCCGGTCCGAACAGGACAAACAGGGCTAGCAGGGCCGCCCTCGTCCTCACGCCCGACCCGGAGTTCCTGCGCGACCCCGGCCTGGTGTTCCCGGTCTACATCGACCCTCCGATGCACGCGGCGGGCCGGCTGGCGTTCACCTACGTCTCCAAACACTTCAAGGACCAGAAGTACTACAACACCAGCGACGTGGCGAAGGTCGGCTACTACAACGACCCGAATGTGCCCAGTGGCCCCACCAGCGACACTTACCGGTCGTTCTTCCGGATGGACACGGCGCCCGTGAACGGCAAGACGATCCACAGCGCCACGTTCCGCACCTTCGAGGTGCACTCGTGGTCGTGCTCGCCCCGCCGGGTGCAGCTCTGGATGACCAGCGCGATCGGCGCGGGCACCACGTGGAACGCGCAGCCGGCGTGGTCAAGGCTCATCAGCGAGGTCAACGTCGCCAAGGGTTACAACACGAGCTGCAACGACGGCGGCGTCGACTTCAACGCGACCTCCGCCGTCGTCCAGGCCGCGGCCAGCCGATGGTCCAACCTGACCCTCGGCCTGCGGGCCGCGGACGAGTCGGACACCTACGGATGGAAGAAGTTCCGCAACAACCCCGTCCTGGAGATCACCTACAACTCGACGCCGAACGTGCCCGACCAGCTCTCCACCGAGGTGGGCGCGAGCATGGGCGTGTCGTGCGCGTCCGGGACGGCCACGCCGTACGTGACCACGCTGACGCCGCGGCTGCGGGCCCGGGTGAGCGACCCGGACGCCGGCAAGGGCCAGACCGTACGCGCCCAGTTCGAGCTGTACGTCACGGACGGGACGATGCTGGCCCGGTACGAGACCCCCTTCGTGTCCTCCGGCACCACGGTGTCGGTCCCGGTCCTCGCCGGGACGCTGACCGACGGGGCCACGGTGAGCTGGCGGGTCCGGGCCCAGGACGGCCTCACCGACGGTGACTGGTCACCCTGGTGCGCGTTGATCGTCGACCAGGACCGGCCGGGCAGCGCGCCGCGGGTGAGCTCGCCGGACTACCCGGAGACTCCTGAGCAGGGAGACCCGATACCCAGCGGCGGGGTCGGCCGGATGGGCGCCTTCACACTGAGCCCGGGCAGCGGTGACGATGACATCGGCGGCTACCTGTTCGCCCTGAACAGCGACGCCCCCGGCGCCGCCACTCCGGTGACCGCGGCCGCCGACGGCACGGCGACGATCAGGGTGACGCCCCAGCTCAGCCTGCTCAACACCCTCTACGTGTGGAGCCGCGACAAGGCCGGCAACATCGGCCCGTTCAAGCGGTACGAGTTCAGCGTGCTGCCGGCCACGCCCCCGGTGGGGCACTGGAAGCTGGACGAGGCCACCGGCACCGTGGCCGCGGACTCCTCGGGCAACGGCCATGACGCCACCCTGGGGGCCGGCTCGACCTGGACCACCGGTGGCCGGGTCAACCGGGCGATCCGGATGAACGGCGCCGACCGCGCCGGCGCCATCACGGCCGGCCCTGTGATCCGTACGGACCGGAACTTCACCGTCGCCGCCTGGGCGCTGCTCACCGACAGGAGCGTCCACCACACGATCCTCAGCCAGGACGGCGTCTCCCGCAGCGGCTTCTACCTGCAGTACAGCCTGCCGCACGACCGCTGGGCCCTGGTGATGACCTCCGCGGACACCAACGGCGCGGTCACCTACCCCGCCGCCACCTCGGACGCGCCGCCACAGCTCGGGGTCTGGACGCACCTGGCGGCCACCTTCGACGCCGCGACGGGAAGGTTGCGGCTCTTCGTCGACGGCCGGCCGCAGGCGGCGACGGCGGTGCAGAGCACGCCGTGGAACGCGGCGGGCGGGTTCGCCATCGGGACGGCCTGGGCCGGCGACGCCGATGACGCCAAGGTGTGGGACCGCGTCGTCGGCGACGAGGAGATCGCGCAACTGGCCAACCGGCCGGTGATCCTGGAAGGCCACTGGAGGTTCGACGAGACGTCCGGCACCACCGTGGCCGACTCCTCGGGCAAGGGCCGCCACGGAACGGCCGGCTCCGGGGTGACCTGGAGCGACGGATGGATCGGCGGAGCGGGACGGTTCACCGGCGGCAACGTCACGACCACGGGGCCCGCGATCCGCACCGACCGCAGCTTCACGGTCGCCGCCTGGGTGCGGCTGAACGACAAGGCCGAATGGCGTACCGCCGTGAGCCAGGACGGCGTTCACCGCAGCGGCTTCTACCTGCAGTACAGCAAGCCGCACGACAGCTGGGCGCTGGTGATGACCTCGGCGGACTCCACCGGCGCGGTCACGTACGACGTCGCCGCGGACGCGGTGCCGCCGAAGCTGGACGCCTGGACCCATCTGGCCGCCACGTACGACGCCGCGGCCGGCAGGATCAAGCTCTACGTGGACGGCGACGAGGTGGCGTCCGCGGCCCACCTCACGCCGTGGAACGCCGGAGGCCGGCTGGCCATCGGCCGGTCGATGAGCGGCGATCCGTGGCTCGGGCAGATCGACGACGTCCGGGTCTATACCGGGACGCTCACCGAGGACGAGATCTACAACCTGGCTGTGCAGTAATCCGCCCAGAATCCCGCCCCTGCACCACCGGGGGAGGCGACTCCGTCTCCCCCGGCCTTCGGAGGTCACATGGGTTCCCGCCGCATGCGCCGGGTGGCGTTCATCGCGCTCGGCTCGCTCCTCACCACCCATCTCATCGTTCTGCCGACCACGGCTCGGGCCGATCAGTGGAATCCGCCGGAACCGCAGAAGGACACCCTGGTCAAGGGTGCCCCTGTTCCGGTGGAAAGCAGGAAACCAGATCCCGCCGAGGCACGGGCGCTGAAGGAACCTCCGGCGGTCGCGTGGCCGAAACCGGGGAACGGGACAGTGGAGCTCGGCGCCGCCGGCGCGGCGCGGGCGGCCTCCCTCGTCGCCGTGCCCGGCCTGCCGGTGCGCGTCGGGCCGGCGACGAACGCGGGAGAGTCGTCGACGGCACGGACCCCCGGCCCCCAACGGGTACGGGTGGAACTGCTGGGCAGGGAAGGCTCGCGCGCCGAGGTACGGCTGCGGGTCACCCGGGCCGACGACGCCACCCAGGTCGCGCCCGTGCGGCTGGAGTTCGACTATTCGGCCTTCCGGCACGCGTACGGCGGCGACTGGGCCGCCCGCCTGCGCCTGGTCGAACTGCCCGGCTGCGCTCCGGCCGCGACCTGCCCCGTTCCGCGGCCGTTACCCACCAGAAACGACGTCACACGGGGCACGCTCACCGCCGACGTCAAGGCGTCCGCCACCGGCGCCGGCGGGTTGTACGCGATCACCGGCGCCCCCTCGGGCGGCACCGGCTCCTTCACCGCCAGCTCGCTCTCCCCCACCGCCAAGTGGCAGGTCAGCGCGCAGACCGGCGACTTCTCCTGGTCGTATCCGCTGCGCACGCCGCCGTCCCTGGGAGGCCCGACGCCGCAGCTCGCTCTGACGTACTCGGCGGGCAGCGTGGACGGCAGGACCGCCTCGACCAACAACCAGCCGAGCTGGGCCGGCGAGGGCTTCGACTTCACCCCCGGCGGGTTCATCGAGCGCAGGTACAAGTCGTGCAACGACGACGACGTCACGCCCAAGACCGGCGAGCAGTGCTGGGCGGGCGAGAACGCGACCATGATGCTCGGCGGCAGCGCCACCGAGCTGGTACGCGACACGGCCACCGGGAAGTGGCGGCCCAAGCACGACGACGGCTCGCGGGTGGAGAAGCTGACCGGCGCGGCCAACGGTGACAACGACGGCGAACACTGGAAGGTGACCACGCCGGAGGGCACGCAATACTTCTTCGGCCTGAACCGGCTGCCCGGCTGGAGCAGCGGCAAGCAGGAGAGCAGGTCGGCGTGGACGGTGCCGGTGTTCGGCGACGACTCAGGCGAGCCGTGTCACGGCTCGGACTTCGCCGGCTCATGGTGTCAGCAGGCCTATCGCTGGAACCTCGACCATGTCGTCGACAGCCACGGCAACACGCTGAGCTACTTCTACACCCAGGAGGTCAACCACTACGGCCGCAACATCACGGCGGCCGACGAGACGCCATACGTGGCGGGCGGCTACCTGCAGCGGGTGGAGTACGGCCAGCGCGCCGGGCAGGTCTACACGACTCCGGCGACGGCCCGCGCGTTGTTCACGGTGGCCGAGCGGTGCCTGGTCACCGCGTCCTTCGACTGCGCGCCGGACAAGCTCACCGAGGCCAACGCGAAGCACTGGCCGGACGTTCCCGCCGACCAGATCTGCGCGGCCGGCAAGGACTGCCCCAATTTCGCGCCCACCTTCTTCACCCGCAAGCGCCTGGCCAAGGTCACGACTCAGGTGCTGTCGGGTACGTCGTACACCGACGTCGACTCCTGGACGCTCACGCACACCTTCCCGGCGACCGGCGACGGTATGAGCGCGGCGTTGTGGCTGGAGAAGCTCCAGCACACCGGGCACGTGGGCGGGACGGCGAGCACCCCCGCGATCGACTTCGACGGGGTGGAGATGCCCAACCGGGTGGACGGGCTGGAGGGCATCGCGCCGATGACGAAGTGGCGCATCGGCGCCGTGAACAACGAGACCGGCGGCCGGCTCATGGTCAACTACTCCCAGCCGGAGTGCACCCGCTCGTCGCTGCCGCAAGCGCACGCCAACGGCAGGCGCTGCTTCCCGACCTACTGGGCGCCCGAGGGGGCGACGGACCCGTACCTGGACTGGTTCCACAAGTACGTGGCCGTCCAGGTGCTGGAGGACGACGTCACCGGCGGCTCCCCCATCGTGCGCACCGACTACTCCTACCTCGGCGCCGCCGCCTGGGCCTTCGACGACCAGGAGCTGGTGCCGGACAAGCGCCGTACCTGGTCGCAGTGGCGGGGCTACGAGAAGGTGCAGGTGATCAAGGGCGGCGACGGGGACCAGCGGACGGCGACCGAGCATCTGTTCTTCCGCGGCATGCACGGCGACCGGCAGCCGGACAACGGCCGGCGTAACGTGCAGGTCACCGACTCCGAGGGAGTGAAGGCCGACGACCACTGGCGGCTCCAGGGCTTCGAACGGGAGACCCGATACCTCAACGGTCCCGGCGGCGCCGAGGACTCGGGCACCATCAACGATCCCTGGCTGCACGGGCCGACCGCGGACGGGGGCGGGGACCAGGCGTACAAGCTCGACACCGCGAAGGTGCGCAGCCGTACCAGGCTCAGCACCGGAGTGTTACGCCGCACGGAGACGCAGCGTTCGTTCGACGCCGAGGGCGCCGTCACCCAGCTCAACGACCTCGGTGACGTGACCACTCCCGACGACGACGAGTGCACCCGGTACACCTACGCCCGCAACACCACGGCCTGGATTATGTCGCTGCCCAGCCGTACCGAGACGGTGGCGGTCGCGTGCACCGCGACGCCGTCCCGCCCGGCCGACGTGATCGGCGACGGCCGGATGTCCTACGACGGCGGCGCGCACGGGGCCGCGCCGACCAAGGGCGACCTGACCAAGGTGGAGGAGCTCGACTCCTACTCCGGCGACCAGCCACAGTACGTGACCGTCGCACGCAGCACGTTCGACGACTACGGTCGCGTCAAGGAGACCTACGACGCCGCCGGCAACCTGTCGAGGACCGAGTACACCCCGGCCACCGGCGGCCCGGTGACCAAGGTGGCGGCGGCCAATGCCCTCGGCCACACCGAGACGACCTGGCTGAGGCCCGAGTGGGGCACGATGGCCGCGCAGGAGGACGCCAACGGCCGCCGCACCGACCTCGCCTACGAGCCGATGGGCCGGCTGGCCAAGGTCTGGCTGCCCGGCCGCGACCCGAGCAAGCCGCCGAACGGCGAGTTCACCTACCAGGTACGCACCGACCAGCCGGTCGCGGTGACCACCAGGACCCTGCGCAACGACGGCACGTACACCGTCGGCCACGAGCTCTACGACGGCCTGCTGCGGCTGCGCCAGACCCAGTTGCCTGCGCACGGCGGCGGGCGGCTGCTGAGCGACACGATCTACAACACGCTCGGCCAGGTCGCGAAGAAGAACGACGTCTACACCAACGCCGACCCGCCGTCCACGGCCCTGCTCGGAGTCGCCGACGGCGACGTGCCGGCGCAGTTCGTCTACGGCTACGACGCGCTGGGCCGCACCACCTCCGAGTCGCTCAAGGTCATGGGCACCGAGAAGTGGCGGACGACGACCACGCACGCGCCGGACCGCATCGACGTCGACCCGCCCACGGGGGACACGCCGACCACCACGATCCTCGACTCGCGCGGCCGGGCCGTGGAGCTGCGCCAGTACAAGGGCGAGGCGCCCACCGGCGACTACGACGCGACCAGGTACACCTACGCCAAGAACGGGCAGCAGGAGACGACCACCGATCCCGCGGGCAACGTCTGGCGCAGCCATTTCGACCTCCGCAACCGGGTGACCAAGGCCGAGGACCCCGACAAGGGGGCCTCCACCTACACCTACGACGTGCTCGGGCAGATGACCACGAGCACCGACGCCCGTGGCCGCACCCTGGCCTACGTGTACGACAAGCTGGGCCGCCGCACCGCCACCCACGAGGACTCGGCGAGCGGGCCGAAGCTGGCCGGATGGACCTACGACACGCTGGCCGACGGCACGCAGGTGAAGGGCATGCCCGTCGCCTCCACCCGGTACGCCGGCGGGCACGCCTACACCACCAGGGTCGACTCCTACGACGACCAGTACCGGCCGACGTCGCTGAGCTACGTGATCCCCGGCGCCGAAGGGGCGCTGGCGGGCACGTACGCGTTCAGGTTCCGCTACAACGCGGACGGCACGGTCGACTCGATGACCCTCCCGGCGGCGGGAAGGCTGGAGTCCGAGACCGTCCGGACGCTCTACACCGAGCTGGGGCTGCCCAGGGAGACCCGCTCCAACCTGGCGACCTACGTCGGCAACACGCTCTACACCAAGCAGGGCGAGCCGCTGCAGGAGCGGTGGGGCGCCGAGGGTTCGGTCGTGCTGCACGACTACACCTACGAGGAGGGCACCCGGCGGGTGGCGCGCCGCATCACCGACCGGCAGACCGGCTCGCAGGTGCGGCACGCCGACGTCCGTTACTCCTACGACCAGGCCGGCAACATCCTCAAGATCGCCGACACGCCGCCGGTCGAGAACGCGCCGTCGGACGTGCAGTGTTTCGCCTACGACTACCTGCGACGGCTGACCGAGGCGTGGACCGCCACGAACGACTGCGCCACCGCCGCGAACGCGAGCGTGGTCGGCGGGGCGGCGCCGTACTGGCATTCCTACACCTACGACAAGACCGGCGGGCGCCTCACCGAGACCCGGCACGCCGTCGGCGGCGCCACCCGCGACACCACGAGCACCTACGCCTACCCCGGCCCCGGCCGGGCGCGCCCGCACGCGTTGCAGCAGGTCACCACGGAAGGGCCGGCCGGCACGCGGCTCGACACCTACTCCTACGACAACGCGGGCAACACCACGGTACGCAAGCTCGGCGAAGTCGAGCAGCGGATGGAGTGGGACGCCGAGGGTCAACTGGCCAAGGTCACCGAGGACGGCAAGGTCACCTCGTTCCTCTACGACGCCGACGGCAACCGGCTGATCCGCCGCGACCCGGCGGGCACCACGCTCTACCTGGGCACCACGGAGCTGAAGCTGGCCACCGGCGGCACGGCCGCGCAGGCGACCCGCTACTACGCCCACGGCAGTGAGACGGTCGCGGTCAGGACCGACGACCAGCGCCTGACGTGGCTGGTGCCCGACCACAACGGCACCGCCGAGATGTCCGTCGACGCCGAGTCGCTCCAGGTCACCCGCAGGCGCTTCGACCCGTTCGGCAATCCGCGCGGGCCCCAGCCGGCGTCGTGGCCGTCACAGCAGGCGTTCATCGGCGGCACCGCCGACGCCTCCACCGGCCTCACCCACCTCGGCGCCCGCGAGTACGACCCTGCGGCGGGCCGGTTCCTCTCCGTCGACCCCGTCATGGACCCGTCCGACCCGCAGAACCTGCACGGATACGCCTACAGCCAGAACAACCCGGTCACCTTCAGCGACCCCACGGGGCTGAGGGAGGTCTGCGGCAACTACTCGGGCGAGTGCGCCGACGCGCCGCCCGACGGCACGCGGCCCGGCGGTGGCTCTCCCGGTGGCGGCGGCTCTCCGCCTCCCCCCAAGGGCGGGCCGAGCCAGAAGGATCAGGACGACGCCAAGAGGACGACGAAGAAGTCCTGGATGGACGTCGCCATCGAGGTCGGCGGCAAGGCGATCCTGGACATCATCGGATACACCGACGTCAAGGACTGCCTCGGTGGCAGCATCGGCGCCTGCGCCTCGGCGGTGATCGGCATCGTCCCCTGGGGCAAGATCGCCAAGACGCTCAAGGCGGCGTACCGGGCCGCCAAGGCGGTGCTGGCCTGGTACGAACGGGTCAAGTGGGCCCGACGCGTGCTCCGGGAGGCCGACGAGGCAGCGGCAGCCGCCGCGAAATACCAGGACGACCTGGCCAAGTGGAAGAAGGCCCAGGAAGCGGCCAGCGCGACCAAGAAGGCGGAAGCCGGGCCGGCGGGCGGCAAGAATCTCGTCGACGTCGCCGGCGGCGGGGCGAGTTGCAACAGTTTCGTGCCCGGCACGACCGTGCTGATGGCCGACGGCACGCGCCGGCCGATCGAGGAGGTACGGCTCGGCGACGAGGTGCTGGCCACCGATCCCGAGACCGGGGAGACGTCCGCCCGGCCCGTCGTGGCGACCATCCTCGGCGAGGGCCACAAACATCTGGTCGAGGTCACCGTCGACACCGACGGCCCGCGCGGCGACGACACCGGCCTGGTGATCGCCACCGACAACCACCCGTTCTGGGTCGACGACGAGGGCCGCTGGACGGACGCCGCCGACCTGGAGGCAGGCGACACCGTGCTCACCCCCGAGGGCGACCGGCTCACCGTCGTGAGCCTGCGGGAGCGCGAGGCCGACCTGCGGGTGCACAACCTCACGATCGACGGCGTCCACACGTACTACGTGACCACCGGTGACGCCGACGTCCTCGTGCACAACAAGAACCGCGGAGGCTGCGGACCGACGCACCGCGACAACCAGCGGCTCGCCAAGCAATCCTTCAACCACGCGAAGGAGGCGCGCAAGAGCGAGGCGAGATCACACAACCCAGTGGCCCCGAGGGTTCTCAAGATCGCGGAGGTGAAACCGAAACCGACGCGTGAGGAGCGGGCGTTGGCCGCCGCCAAGTACCAGGAGATAGCAAGCGATCGGCTCGGCACCCCGATCTCGGAATTGGCCACGCTGGTCGGCTGGCGCTACGCACCGATAGTTGGGCCTGTCATACGTGTGGCTGGCGCCGGCTTCGGCTGGATAAGGGGAAAGAATCCGCCGGACTGAGCAGGGTGACCTGCCAAGAAGAAAGGCTGCGGACACATGGATCAACGTTACGGCACCAAGGCATCAGTGAAGCTCGACAAGACGCTGAGATACTCGTGCCAGGCCCAGCTCCTGGCAATTCCCTGTTCGCCATATTCGATATCCACAACGGCTTGAATCAGCACGAGTGGGCGGCGCCGGCGCGAGCGGGATGCTTCAGGGACTGACAGTGCAAATATCCACCTGTACTTGAAATAGTTCGCTACGGCGGCGCGGTGAACATCCCAAGATTAAGAAATCGAAGCTGAGGTTTCGCCGAGTTCACCGCCGCGGCCGTGCTACTGGGCGGCCTTGTCGCGCCGACTCCGACGGCGGGTGCGGCCACGCCCTGACCCTCCGCAAGATCTCATCCTGAGAGGAAACGCCGATGACCACCTGTCCCTCCCGGAGCCGCGTACGTCGCACGGCGACCGTGGCAGCGCTCGGCCTGGCCGTGCTGGTGACCGCCGTCCCCTTACCGGCGTACGCGGCCGTGCCGGAGTTCCAGCTGCCGTTCCCCTGCGGCCAGAAGTGGCGGCTGGACACCTGGGCGCACTCCCCCGCGCTCGACATGGTCAAGGAGCCCGACCAGGCCGGCACCGACGGCGCGGTGCTGGTCGCCCCCGCCGCCGGGACCGTCAACCAGTCCTTCTACCACTCCAACGCCGGCAACCTGATCCAGATCGATCACGGCGGCGGCCACTTCACCACCTACATTCACCTGAAGTCCCGGACCCTCAACGTCGGCGCCCGCGTCCAGCAGGGGCAGGAGATCGGGCGGGTCGGCGCGACGGGCCCCACCTCCAACGGGCATCCCCACCTGCACTACGAGCAGGGCTACGACAGGAACGGCGACAGGCGCGCCACCTGGGGAGCCGACGGCACCGAGCGGGTGCGCCCGAGCTTCAACGGGGTCGAGTACGGCCAGAGCGACGGCCGTACCTGGCGCAACGTGACCAGCGCCAACGGCTGCCCCACCAGCGCCGTGGAGGGGCGGTTGTACCGGGAGCCCAACGGCACCATCGCGGTCATCGCCGGAGGCGCGCCCGTGCGCTTCGCCAACATGGACGAGCTCAACGCCACCGGGTACGGCAGCGTGCCCACCACCCCGGTCATCGCCGGCTGGCTCAACACCCTTCCCCAGCAACCGCGCATCGGCACCTACCTGCACAACCCCGCCGACAACACCATCCACGTCATCGCCGGCGGCGCCAAGTACGCGCTCACCTATGACGAATGGAACACCCTGGGGCGGCCGGCCCACGTCAGCGTCCCCGTCCGTTTCCTCAACACGTACGGCGCCGCCCCCAAGGACGGCACCTTCCTGCGCGACCCCGCGAACGGCGGCTCCATCTATCTCACGGTGGGTGGCGCGAAATACCACCTGACCCCCGCCGACTACGCGGCGCTCGGCAGTCCGGCCTTCGCCAACGTCCCCATAGGCTGGATCAACACCTTCGGCGCCGTCCCGAGGAACGGCACCTACCTCCACGACCTCCGTAACGACACGATCTTCGTCATCAACGACGGCAGGAAGCGGCCACTCACCTACCAGGAGTGGAACGACCTCGGCCGCCCCGCCCACACCTCGGTGCCCGGCGGCTTCCTCGACGCCATCCCCAACGTTCAAACCTGACCACGGCCCCTGGGCGCAGGATCCCGGTGCCCACCGGCTCCGTCCCGGTGGGCACCGTTCCCGCGATGCATCCCACGGCGAAAGGGCGAAGATCGGATAGGGTCCGGAGCCACTAGCCGCCGGCGTGCTCGACGCACCGAAACTGCTGGAAGGCCTGTCCCTCGGGTACGCCTTCCACGTGCAGAAGCTCGCGGGGATCCTGGACGCCCAGGCGAAGCCGGCGAAGAAGTCGTCCACGAGCGAGGCGGCCGTAATCGGCCGCAAGGCCACGCTGCAGGCGTTGTGCTTGTCCGGAGCGCTCACCGGAGGTCTGTGGGACTCCCTCGGCCACACGCGCGAGCACGGGACGGAGTACTACATCGGCCGGCACGTCATCGGCCGATACGGGACCTTCGGCAAGCCGGCCAACCAGGTCCACTGGTTCCGGCAGGGGCTCGAGGCCGAGTCGCCGTCCGCCTGCAACACCTTCACGGCCCCGGCCTCGAAGGTGAAATAGCGTGGCGCCCCCGTGGGAGCCCCTCCCTCGCCGGTGATCGGCAGGGGACAAATTCGTTTGTGGCGCCGGCCGGTCAGCCAGTAGCGTGCGACCGGCACCATCGGATTCGACGTGGGGACTGTCGCGTGACGCCGCCTGCTCTCGCTGCCTGACATCTACTTCCGCGCTTTCTCAGACCGGCCTCGTGGTCGGTCCCGCCGGGCTGCTCTGAATCTCTGAGCCGCCCTGGCTGGTCAGCGTTCTTTGTCAGGTCTTAGAGAGATCATGTCTTCACAAACCCATAGAGATCATTTCGTGCTGCCCTGGACCGTGCGGAGGACCCGGCTGCCGCTGCTCGCCATGCGTTGCCCGGGCTGCCGGGCGGAGGCGGCCACCGTCGGCGAGGGCAAATTCCGGATCAACGCCAACGGCAAGCTGCTTGATGTGTGGCTGCTCGTCCTTTGTGTCTGCTGCGAGCGGACCTCGAAGGTCACAGTCCACGAACGCGTGCCGGTCCGATCGCTGGATCCGGCCAGGCTGTGCGCCTTCGAGAACAACGATCAGGCGCTCGTCGCCCACACGCTCCTGGACCCCGCGGTCGCACGGCGCAACCGGTTCGCCCTCGATTGGCGTGGCGCGTGGCGGCTGGAGTCGTCGGCCATCGAGGCGGCTTGGCCGTACCGGGTGGAGGTCGGGTTCCTCGATCCCGTGCCCGTACGCCCGGAGCGGCTGATCGCCCAGGGGCTCGGCGTCAGCAGGGGCGAGGTCGAACGCCGGATCAAGTGCGACCTCCCCCTCAACCGCACAACGAGCACGGGCTTCTCGTTCGTCGTCATGCCCGCCGCATAGATGGTCGGGAGGCGCGGCGGGACCGGCGCGCCTCCCGTTCATACCCTTGCGCCCGGCACAGAGAGTTCGACGAGCGTGGTACGCGGCACGCACCTCATAACGTCCTGGGCGGAGATCCAGGCGTATTCCCTCGAGAGCCTCGACGCCGCTCGGTGTCCACCGAGACGCGCACCAGCGGCCGCCAGCAGCCGCCCTGCGCATCGAAGAAGAAGGTCCGCACGTCCTGCGGGGTCAGCCCGGCTTCCGCCAGCTTCGCCGCGTCGTACGGCACGCTGATCGTGATGTCCTGCTCGAACTCGAACGGCGTCGGCGTGAACCGGTAGCCGGCGCGCGGCCCGTCGGTCACGTTGTCCATCCCGGCGCCCAGCACCGGCAGCTCCGCCTCGGTCAGCGGGGTGATGCCGATCTCGGTCGGCTCGTCGAGCGCGGTGTTGCCGATGTTCAGCTGGACGTCGTCGTAGCTGAGCGTCCTGGAGGTCTTGCCATCGGCCATGGCCTTGTAGGCCGGCCGTACGGCCGCCTGGGGGCCGGCCGAAGGGGCCAGGGTCCGCTTCCGGAGGCTCTGCGCCGAGGCCGGCGCGCCGGGGATGCACTCAGGGGCGACGGTCTCCGCGGCCGCGGGCTGGGGCACCGTTGCCAGTCCGGTCACTAATACGGCTAAGGATGTGATCGCGCATAAGACACGCGAACGCATACTGATCACACTCACCACTCCAAGCTCGGGACAGTGCGCTGAGGGGGCACGCAGGAGGTTGGCATAAGGGCGGCATAAGTGATCAGCGCCGCGCCCCATCGATAACACCCGAGATAACTAGCCGTCCAGTCGCAAGTTTCGTCACGCTCCGACACTCAGCGCGACCGGAATGCCGTCATCACCCATGTCACCGAGGCGACTGGCGTCGCCCTCCGCCAATGTGGCCACAACCGGCCACACCAGAACGAGACAGCCCGCCGTGTCACGCGCCGGAAATTGGGCGGAGATCTGCGGAGACTTCCGCTTGGATGGGGCCATGCGTCCCGATCTTCGTCTGCCCCCCAAGCTGAAACCAGGAAACCGCGTGGCGGTGGTCTCGCCGTCCTTCGCCGCACCCGCGATGTTCCCCGACGTGCACGACCTCGCCATGCGGCGGCTCCGCGAAGAACTGGAGCTCGAACCCGTCGAATACCCCACCACCCGCCGGCTGGACGCCTCGCCCGCTGACCGGGCGGCCGATCTGATGGACGCCTTCACCGACCCGGACATCCACGCGGTGCTGGCCACGATCGGCGGCAGCGATCAGATCACCGTACTCCCCCACCTCGACCCCGCGGCGATCACCGTCCCCAAGCCGTTCTTCGGCTTCAGCGACAACACCAACCTGCTCAACTGGCTGTGGACCCACGGCATCGCCGGCTATCACGGCGGCTCCACGATGGTGCACCTGGGCCGTGGCGGCGGTCTGCATCCGGTGTCCACCGCGTCGCTGCGGGCGGCCCTGTTCACCGGCGGGGACGTCGTCCTGCGGCCGGCCGAGGAGTTCAGCGAGGACGAGCTCGACTGGAACGACCCCGCCTCTCTCGGCCGGGCGGCGCCGGTTCAGCGGGGTGAGGGCTGGATCTGGCACCGGCCCGACCGGGTCGTCACCGGCCCGACCTGGGGCGGCTGCCTGGAGATCGTGCACTGGAACCTGGCCGCCGGCCGCTGGATCCGCCCGGTCGCCGACTACGCGGGATGCGTGTTGCTGGTGGAGACCTCCGAGATGATGCCGCCGGCGCGAGAGGTGTTCCACATGCTGCGCAACGCCGGCGAGCGAGGGCTGCTCGGCCAGTTCCCCGCCGTTCTCGTCGGCAGGGCGAAGGCGTCCGCGCTGGACCGTCGCACCACTCCGGACGTGCGGGTGACGTACCGCGCCGAACAGCGGGAAGCGGTCCTGCGGGCCCTGGAGGCGTACAACCCCGAGGCCATGGCCGTGTTCGACGTCGACTTCGGGCACACCGACCCGCAGTGGGTGCTCCCCTACGGCGGCACGATGACGGTGGACGGCCCCGGCCGGCGCATCATCGCGCACTACTGAACCCGGCTGCCGTCCTGGCCAGCGTGCCCTGCGATCGGGCACGCCGGCTCACGGCCGTCAGATCGTCACTTCGGCAGTCCGGCGCGGATCACGAGCGCGTCGTGGTCGGTGTACGTGGTCGGCTCCAGCTCCAGAGACGGCGAGGTGAGGTTGCCGTAGGCGTGCTGGATGCCGGGGGCCTGGGTGGCGGCCGCGTCGGTCAGCGTCCAGTGGCCCTCGGGAGCGCACGAGGCGCGCCGGTTGACGTCACCGGCGAAGATGGCCGGCCGGCCGCGCGAGGCGAGCACCTGGCCGAGTTCGGCGCACTGGACCGAGTTGGTGCTGCCGGGAGCCTCGCCGTCGGTGGACAGGTGGCTGGTGCACACGTCCACCTGGCGGGCGGTCGTCACGCAGAGCCAGCGGCGCTGCTCCACCCCGCTGAACACCGAGTACGGCGCATCCTCGGAAGCCTTGATGGCCTCCTTGGTCAGCACGGCGTTGCCGAACTCACCGCGCCCGTCCGGCGTCTTGCAGGCCAGCGGGGCGCCGTTGTAGATGACCGTGGCGAACCGGAAGTGGTAACCGGTGCGCCGGGCGATCTGGGCCACGTCACCGCTGCAGGCTTCGTTGAGGGTGACCGCGTTGACGTCGTTGGCCTTGATGCGCTCGACGACCTCGTCAAGGATCTTCGGGTACTGGGTCCGGGCGTAGCAGCCGGCGTAACCGCTGTCACAGATGTTCATCTGGAGCAGCGAGTACGGCCGGCGCACGTGCTGCGTCGGTGCATCCCCGGACTGCGTCACGGTGGAGGCCAAGGCGACGCCGGGGGACGACAGCAGCCCGGCGGCCGCCAGGCAGCCGATCAACAGGGTGCGCAGACGTGTCAGGGAAATAGAGATCACCGCGTCATTGTGCTGGCGTGATCGCCGGGTCGACAGGGTGCGCGGAAAGAGTTCACCGCTCCCTCACACGGCCGTCACTCCCCCTTGAAGGGCACCGGCAGCCCACGAGGACTCGCAGGTCAGGCCGTCGGACCACAACCGGGCACCCCGGTAAGGGCGGTTCTCCGCCGGTTCACCGTTGCGACACACCAGCGAAGTGATCTGTTCCTCCTGTTCTGATTTGTCTGATCTTTTGACTCAAGAACGGCAGCGACATGAGGCGCAGCAGCGCGTTACCGATGGCTTCCTGGCCTGGTGCGATCACAGCGATCGCGCTCGTGGCCGGCACCCTGGCCGTCACACCGCCCCCGGCCATGGCAGCGGACCACGACCGGCCCTCCTTCCTCGGCAGGTCCCTCTACACCGGCGAGTTCCACTCCCACACCTCGGTGAGCGACGGCGTCCAGCTGCCCGGACGCCTACGAGCACGTCAGGGGCGAGACCGACGCCGACTTCTTCGCGGTCACCGAGCACGACGTCATGTGGGACATCCGCAACGGCGAGGACTTCGTCGAGGACTGGCGTGACGCCGACTCCGCCGAATGGCGCTACCTGCACGAGAGCGCCGCGACGTTCAACGCGGCCCAGGACGACCTCGTGGCGGTGCCCGCGATCGAGAACACCTGGTACGACGGCACCGGCGACATCAACGTGTTCAACACCGACTGGCACGTCACGGCACGGGCGACCGAGAAGGGCAGCGTCGACGGGTTCGGCAACGCCTTCGGCACCGGCGACATGAAGTACGACGGCATCGTCGGGTACAGCTGCGGCGTCCTGCGCGACGCTTTGTCGGCGGCCGACGTCTCGACCGGCAGCGGCCGGTACGCCGGTGGCCTCGTCGGCATCGCCGGAGGTGCCACCCAGCGCGCGGCGACCACCGGCGGCAGCCTGACCGAGCGTGCCTACGCGGCCGGCCCGGTCAAGGCCACCGGCAACCAGAGCGCGGGCGGCATCAGCGGCTACGCGTACACGGGCACGACCGTACGGAACAACGTGGCGCTCAACCCGACGGTGACCGCGACGGGGTGGGCCCATC
The DNA here is from genome assembly GCF_900099965.1 of Nonomuraea jiangxiensis. Taxonomy (GTDB): domain Bacteria; phylum Actinomycetota; class Actinomycetes; order Streptosporangiales; family Streptosporangiaceae; genus Nonomuraea; species Nonomuraea jiangxiensis. Next base: position 255,873 of record NZ_FNDJ01000008.1, read on the forward strand.
GGATCGTCGCCCGTACGCTGGCCGACGGCGCCCCGGCCGTCGGGAACAACCTCGCCTCCGAGCTCGTGGTCGCGGCGACGCAGAACGTCGGGGCCACCGCACCGGAGAGCTTCAACGGCACCACCATCACCGCTGCCCAGGCCGTCGATCCGGCCACGTACACGGCGCTCGGGTGGGACCTGGAGACGGTCTGGCGGTGGGACACCGGCCTCGGCCGGCCGGTCCTGCGCGGCCCGGCAGCTCCGGCTGCCGCGGTCCTTTCGCCGGCCGGAGCCGGTGGCATCCGCCATGAGGCTGTCGCGAACGGCGACGGTACCGTCACCTTGGCGGTGTCCGCCGGGAGCGCCGCGGCGGACCGGCAGCTGTCGGTCCTCCTGCTGCGCGGCCGCTCGTCCACCTCGGCTCCGGACGAGGACGACATCGCCTACCTCGGCGAGGTCCGCCTCGACGGACAGGGCGACGCCACGCTGACCGTACTCGTGCCGGAGCCGGGCAAGCCGGCGCTCGCGCTGAACACCTCCGGTGACACCACGCGTTACACCGCCTCCCTCCTGCCGAAGGAGCCGCCCACCGGCACCCCGGCGATGACGGTGCTCGACGACACCGTCACCGCCACGGCCAAGCCGCACGGCAACGCCCCTGCCCAGGTCACGATCACGCTGGTGTGCGCGGGCGAGGCGACGTGCCAGGACCAGGTCGTCATCTCCCACGGCGGCGGCGCGCAGCTCGACGCCAGGAAGGTCACGCTCCAGCCCGGCAGGACCCGGGATCTGAAGGTCGACCTCGCCGGCCGGTGATGTTCTCCACCCCGCTGTCCACCCTTTGGCGGAATCACTCCACCCATCCCCATGTCTAGTGTCTGGTGCTGGCGTAACGGATCGTGGCCGCTTCGCCCGCCAGGCGGGGACACATCAACGGTCCTTAAGAACTCCGTAAGCGCGTTCCGCCAGGCTGCCGTAACAGCAAGGGGCGGGGTCCGACGGCCACCGGTCCCCATAACGACTCGAAGGAGCATCATGAGGAAGATCGTCGCAGGGCTGTTCATCTCGCTCGACGGTGTCGTGGAGGACCCGGCCGCCTGGCACCTGCCCTACTTCGACGACAAGATGGGCGCCGCCGTCATGGGGACACTGGCCACTGCCGACACCGTGTTGCTGGGCCGCGTGACCTATGACAGCTTCGCCGCGGCCTGGCCCGAGCGCGAGGCCGCGGGCGGCGAGGACGCCGCCATGGGCAAGGCGCTCGGCGACGCACGGAAGATCGTCGTGTCACGGCAGCCGCTGGAGTTCACCTGGCGCAACTCCGAACTGCTGCGGGGCGATTTCGTCGAGGCCGTGACGGCGGTGAAGGAAGAGCCGGGCGGGACGCACATCGCCGTGAGCGGCTCGGTCTCGGTCGTCCGCCAGTTGCTGGCCGCCGGCCTGCTGGACGAACTGCACCTGCTGGTGCACCCCATCGCCGTCCGTAAGGGCGCGCGGCTGTTCGAGGACGGGGAAAGCCCCATCCCGTTGGCGCTTGTCTCGTCGCAGACCTTCCCGACAGGCGTGCTGCACCTCGTCTACCAGGTGGTCCACGAGACCAGCGAGGGAGCCTGATCCGCCGGCCGGGCCGAGCGCACCCGGGAAATGGTCCGTAGGGCAGGGCTCAGCTCACCGCGATGACCGCGTACGCGGCGCAGGAGCCGGCCTCCCGGTATCCGGCGGACTCGTGATGGCTTGCGCGGGGCCGTTGAGCTGGTGGCGTTCGGCGTAGTGGGCGGCCTCCACCCGGTTGCGTACGCCGATCTTGGCGAAGGCGTTGTTGATGTGCGTCTTGACCGTGGACGCGCCGATGAACAGCGCCTTGGCGATTTCCCGGTTGCTGAGCCCGCGGCGGAGCAGGCCGAGCACCTCGGCCTCGCGGGAGGTGAGCCCGTCGGGCAGCGGTTGTTCGGGCGCGGACGGGAGCCGCCCGGTGGTCAGGGCGGCCACCAGCCGGTCGGACACCTGGGCGTCGAAGGTCGAGTGCCCCACCACGGCGGACCGCAGTGCCGCGGCGATCTCGGCCCGGCCGGCGTTCTTGGTGAGGTAACCGCGCGCGCCGGCGGCCAGCGCCTGGCCGATCGACTCGTCGTCGGTGTAGGTGGTCAGGACGACCACCGCCGTACCGGGGTGGTGCGCCACGATCCTGCGGGTGGCCGCCACGCCGTCCATCACGGGCATGCGCAGGTCCATCAGCACCACATCGGGTACGCACTGAGCCACCAGCCGCAACGCCTGTTCGCCGTCGCTCGCCGTACCCAGGATCTCGACGTCGTCGAGCAGGCCGAGCAGCGCGGCCAGCCCCTCACGGATCAGTTGCTGGTCGTCCACCACCACCACTTTGATCATCGGGGCACCTCCGCCACCACCAGCCAGTCTTCCCCATCAGGACCGCAGTGCAGGCTTCCGCCCGCCAGCGCCAGCCGTTCCCGCATCCCGGCCAGTCCGAACCCGCCGCCGCCCCGCACCGGTGCGGTGAGCGGGTTGCGGATCCTCAACCGCAGAGCGGAGCCGGTGTAGTCCAGGGACATCGTCACCGTCGCGCCCGGGGCGTGCCTGGCCGCGTTCGTGAGCGCCTCCCGGGCGGTGGCGGCCAGCGAGACCCGGTGGGCGGACGGCACCGGGCCAGGGGTTCCGGTCGACTCGAAGCAGACGGGGACACAGTGATCGCGTTCGTGCTCGCCGGCCAGCGCGGACAAGGCATCGGTCAGAGAGACGATATCGTGGCGCAGGGCCGCGACGGCGTGCCGCGCCTCGGTGAGGCCGTCCGCGGCCAGCCGACGAGAACGCTTGACGACGGCCAACGCCGCCGACGGGTCGTGCCGGTCCTCCAGCAGGGCCTCGGCCAGCTCCAGCTGCACCCCGAGCGCGCCCAGCGAGTGAGCCAGCACGTCGTGCAGTTCCCTGGCGATCCTGGTGCGCTCGTCCAGGGCGGCGGCGCGGGCCTGCTCGGCCTGGGCCAGCCTGGTCTGCTCCAGCAGCCGCTCGGCCTGGCGCCGCTGGACGACGTGCTGGCGATGGTTGACTCCGATCAACGTGAGCGCCAGGAACAGCACCGCCTGACCGAGCGCGCTTTCCGGAGGCTGCCCGGACAGCGGCCACGTCAGCGTCGCCAGCGCCATCGCGGCCCCGGCCACCGCCATGATGGCCGACATCGGCGGCGCCGACAGGGCCGCGAACCGCGCCAGCAGCACCGAACTCATCAGCAACGCGGATGAGTCGCCGGCCCAGCCGAGCGCCGCCGCAGGCAGCAGCGCCGCCGCGGCCAGGAGCGCCGCCGCCGCCATCGGCCGGGGCCGGTCCAGCGCGACGAAACCCGCCCAGCACCCGGCCGCGACCGCGTACAGGGTCCACACCCACCAGGACCCCTCACGTGCGGTGAGCAGCGTGCCGGCGATGAAGAGCGTGCCGAACACCTGCACCACCAGCCAGCTGGGCGCGACCTTGTCGGCAAGCCGGGCTTCCATGTCGCTATTTTCCAGGTTCGTCAGCGAATGTGGGTGATCAACTCGATCAGCATCAGCCGGTAAACGATGAATCCCAACAGCACCAGCACCCCGAATGCCACGAGTGCCACCAATGACTTTCCGCGCATGAATGCTCCTCTACGGGCCTTGATCTGTGCGGCAGGGCTCAGACACTAGGCACCAGGCCGGGTGGAGCAGCACCACTGAAGGGTGGAGAGCAAGGTGGAGATGGCCGTCTCAACCGATGGCCTGCTCACCACAGCCACGCCTACGATCAACGGCCGGCAGCGTGGCTCGCGGTCGTAGGATCACCGGTCGGTGGTGGGTCACATGAGGTAGCGCAGCCACAGGTACGGGGCGACCAGGACGACGGTGACCACGGCGACGATCAGGCCGTACCTGGTGAACTGCCAGAAGCTGATCGGGGTGCCGTTGCGGGCGGCGATACCCAGGACGACCACGTTCGCGGCGGCGCCGACGGCGGTGGCGTTGCCGCCCAGGTCGGCGCCGAAGGCCAGCGCCCACCACAACACCTGCCCTGGCCCGTCGCCGCCCTCCGCCTGCACCAACCGCTCCACGATCGGGCTCATGGTGGCCACGTACGGGATGTTGTCCACGATGGCCGACAGCACCGCCGAGCCTCCGAGCAGCCCCATCGTGGCCAGCTCGAGCCGCCCGGCGGTCGCCGTGACCGCGCCCTGGGACAGCGCGCCGATGACGCCGGTGTTGACCAGGGCGCCGACCATGACGAACAGCCCGGCGAAGAACACCAGCGTGGGCCACTCCACCTCGGCCAGCGCCTGCTCGGTCCTCACCTTGGTGATCGCCACCAGCGCCCCGGCGCCGAGCAGCGCGACCACCGACGGCTCGTAGTGCAGCACCGGATGCAGCACGAACGCGGCCATCACCAGGGCCAGCACCGCCAGGCTCTGCCACAGCAGCCGCCGGTCGGCGATGGCCTCCCGCTCGTTCAGCGCCATGACCTGGGCCGCGCGCTCGGGGTCGTACCGGAACCTGCGGCCGAACATCAGCCAGCACAGCACCAGGAACACCGCCATCAGCGCGATGACCATCGGCGCCATGTGGATGAGGAAGTCGTTGAAGCTCAACCCGGCGCGGCTGGCGATGATGATGTTCGGTGGATCGCCGACCAGGGTGGCGGCGCCGCCGATGTTGGACGCCATGGCCTCGGCGATCAGGAACGGCACCGGGTTGACCGCCAGCCGTTCGCACACCAGGAACGTCACCGGCGCGATCAGCAGTACGGTGGTGACGTTGTCGAGCAGCGCCGAGGCCCCGGCGGTGATCAGGACCAGCAGCACCATCAGCCGGAACGGCCGCCCGCGGGCGCGTTTGGCGGCCCAGATCGCCAGATACTCGAAGACGCCGGTCTCCTTGAGCACCCCGACGATGATCATCATGCCGAGCAGCAGGAAGATGACGTTCCAGTCGATGCCGGTGTGCTCGGCGAAGAACGCCGCCTGCGCGCCGGTGGCGTGCAGGGCCAGCATGATGGCAGCGCCGCCGAGCGCGGCCGCGACCCGGTGGATCTTCTCGGTGGCGATCAGGGTGTAGGCGGCCAGGAAGACCGCCACGCTGACCCAGGCGAGCACGCTCACGCCGCGAGCACCCGGTCCAGCAGAGCCTGCAGTGTCACCGCGCCCAGCAGGCGCCCCTCGCCCACGACGGCGACCAGCGGGCTGCGGGTGCGCGCCATCAGCGCGGCCAGCTCCAGCACGGTCGCATCAGGGTCGGTGACCGGCAGCTCGCGCTGCTGCCGCGGCAGAGCCTCGCGCACGGTACGGCCGTCCAGCGCTCGCAGGAAGGCATCCGCGTGCGCCTCGTCCACCACCCGGGCCAGCGCCGGATCCTCCAGGCAGTAACCGGGCACGGCCAGCCGCAGCACCTGGGTGCCGGGCAGAATCGTGACCGGCAGGCCGTCGTCGCCGACGACGATGAGGCCGGGCAGATCCTGATCGGCCAGCAGCCGGGCGGCGTCGATCACGGGAGAGCCGAGATTGACGATGGGGAAGTCGACAAGCAGGTCACGGGCGCGCACTGGGCACATCCTTCGCGTCAACGGGACAAGGACCTGCCGACCAGACTTCCCGGCGCACCTCAAGGAACCGTATCAAGCCATGCCACATTGGCGTGAACATGGTCCAGGAAGGCGTGGCTCAGGGAAGATGGACGGTAAGGCCGGAGGTGGCGATGCCGATCTCGCCGTCGTATTCGGCTCGGGCAGCGGCTTGCGCGGCTGTGGGGTCTGTGCCGGGCTGCAGGTGAGTCAGTAGCAGGTGCCGGACAGCTGCTTGCTTGGCTTGCCGGCCTGCCTGGCGGGCGCTCGACAGGTGGTGCCGCGAATCCTCCGGAATCTGGTCCGCATAGGTGGCCTCGGCCAGCAGGAGGTCAGCGCCGTACGCCAGGTCCACCACATCTGGGCTCGGGCCGGTGTCACCGGTGTACGCGAGCACCCGCTCACCCGCCGTCAACCGTATGCCGGCATTGGGCAGCGAGTGCGGCAGCAGCCGGGTCTGCGCGCGGAACGGCCCGACGTCGAACCGGTCGCCGGCGGCGAACTCGTGCAGGACCAAGGCATCGGCCAGCATCCCCGGACGGTCCAGCGCGAGCACCGCGTCCAGGGCCCTGGGCAGCGAGTACACCGGCAGCGGCGCCGCCGGATCATCACGCAGGGCACGCGCCCGCAACAGCGGGTTCAGGTCGGCGCAGTGATCCGGGTGTCCGTGACTCACGAACACCGCGTCGACCTGATCGGCGGTGACCAGTTCCAGCAGCCGCGGCACCGTCGCATATCCAGGGTCGACGAGCAACCTGAACCCATCGTGCTCCACGAGGTAACCACTACAGGCCTGGCCCGCCCCCGGCCACGCGCCGCATCCGCCCAGGATCGTCAGCAGCATCCATGAACTCTAACGGCCGGCCCACCGAACCATGGCACGCCCGCTCCAGGTGCGCACATCCGCCCGTACGCCGACACCCGGCAGTGGAATGCCTCAAATCCCGGGCCTGGGCGCCGGGATGATCCCGGGCGGCAAGACGACGGATAGCGTCCCAGAGTGAACAACGATGATCCCGCACTCCGGCTATGGAGTGACGCCGAACTCTGTGTCGCGGCCGGCCTCGTGTTGCTGCTGATCCTCATGCCAACCGTCATCTGGCTTGCCGTGGTCCTGCTACGCCGCAGGTAGCGCCTCCGGCGGGGCACTCCAAGCTCAGGGGTGATCGCGCGGCGGATGTGAAGGCCGCCCGCGGTCCAGGAGGCGCCCCCACCTGCTCTTGTCCCCGCATGGCCGTTCGCCATTATGGACGGTCAGCGCACCGGCGCCGCGGTCGAGGAAGGATGCGTAGCGGCGGTTACGGGGTGCGGCGTAGGGGTGGGCGGTGGCCCCAGGTGGCCCAGCGCCAGAGCCATTCCAGCGGCCCCTGGCGCCGGCGGCGCAACCAGAGCGTCGACGCCAGCCACTGGGGTACCAGGATGGCTCCGGCGATCAGCAGCACCGTCGTCTCGGACCAGCCGTCCGGCGAGCCGCCGATGAGGTGGGTGGCCAGCAGGACGAGGACCGTGGCGGACAGGTAGTTGGTCAGCGCCATCCGGCCCAGCGGCGCGAAGAGCCGTTGCAGCACCGGCCGGAGCGGCGTTCTGAGCAGGAGCAGCAGGGCGCACACGTACGCGCCCGCGGTCAGCAACCCGCCTATGCCGAACCAGGTGCTGAAGTGCTCGCCCTCGACCCCGGACTCGATCTGCAGCCGGGTGACGGACACCGCCCCCGCCACGAAGACCAGGAAAAGCACGGCCGGTACGCGGGTGGAACGCTCGAACCGGTCGACGACGCCGTACCGGGTCAGCACCGAGCCCAGCAGGAACAGGCCGGGGATCAGCGCCGAGTGGTTGAGGCCGAAGATCGGCGGCACCACGATCAGGACGGCGGCCAGCCCCGCGACGGCCCAGCGCGGCAGCCAGGTGGAGGGCAGCAGCACCAGCAGGCCGAAGACGGCGTAGAAGGTCAGGATGTCGCCCCGCCACAGCAGGAACATGTGGGCCAGGCCCAGGGCGAGCAGCACCAGGAGCCGGCGCAGCAGGAGCACCCGCGGGCGCGCGGTACGGCCCGCCGCGGAGTCCAGCAGCAGCGAGAACCCGACGCCGAACAGCAGCGAGAAGATCGGGAAGAAACGCTGGTCGACGAACAGCCCCAGCCAGGCGCCGTCCCGGCTCTCCGGCGCCACGGCGGGCGGCGCCAGGGGCTCCGTGCCGAACACGCCGGTGACCTCGACCATGTGAGCGATCGGCTTGACGTTGGCCAGCAGGATTCCGCACAGCGCGAACCCGCGCAGCACGTCGAGCGCGGAGATCCGCGCCCGGCCGGAGAAGGTCGCCGGCTGCCCCGGCCCCGCGGCCTGCGCCTCCGGGGGAAGCGTCTCGTGTGTCATGGGGCCTTATCCTGCGGGGCGCGCCCGGGGCCCGGATCGGTCAAAGGTAGGGTTCGCCCCGGCCCCGACCGGCACTTCCAGCCATTTCAACGTGGCAGGCGGGACGTCGCAGCCCGGTACCTCGCCAGGCGCCGCTATCTGACAGCCCGGCTGCCTCGCGCCGCATAGGTTCCCGGTCCCCGGGAGGCTCATGCCGTCAGGGTCGGCGTGCCACGGGGGAGCACTCCACCTGGGCGACGAGCTACTCCTGATCGAGTGCGACCGCCTGCCGGATGTAGTCACGCAACGCGTCATGGTCGAGGGCGTCCGGGTTCTTGAGCTTGACGTGCCTGGTGGTCTTCCCCACGCCCTCCAGCAGGCCATGGTCGTCATCGAACTCCGCGCCACGGGCGAACGCGAACGTGACGTGCGTCTTGCTGTGGCTGATGATCGCGAGGATGGCACGGCCCTTCCACGCGGGGGATCCGCGGCTGATCACCTCGGACGCGTCCGGCGCGCCCTCGGCCATGAGCTCGCGCAGGACGCGGACGATGGTCTGGTGCGGTGGCGCGAGCCTGGTCTGGACGAACTCGTCCACGTCGGCACTGGTCATGGGGCAGTCCCCTCCTCGGTTGCGAGTGCTTCAAGGCGCGCGACCCATGATGCGAGGTGGTCCTTACGGTTTGTTTACGCTCACCCATGCGTCCGGGTCCACCGGCGGGCGAGAAGCGTAAACAAACGGTAGACGCCTTCACACAGGGTTGAGCACGACACGAACCCGAGGGAGGCCAGCGATGCCGGACAGCACGCCACTGCGACTGGTGATCATCATCGGCAGCACCCGCCGCGGGCGGTTCGGCCCCACCGTGGCCTCCTGGTTCGTCGCCCAGGCCGGCAGGCGCCGGGAGCTGAACATCGATCTGGTCGACCTGGCCACGGCCCGGCTGCCCGACATCCTCACCGACCAGGACGAGCCCCTCCCTGAGCCGGTACGGACACTGGCCCCGAGGCTGGCCGCCGCCGACGCGTTCGTGGTGGTCACACCGGAGTACAACCGGAGCTTCCCCGCTCCGCTCAAGACCGCCATCGACTGGTTCTACGAGGAGTGGCGGGCCAAGCCCGTGGCCTTCGTCTGCTACGGCAGGGAATCGGGCGGCCGGCACGCCGCGGCCCAGTTGCGTGAGGTGTTCGGAGAGCTGCACGCGGTCGCCATCAGCGCCCTCGTCAGCCTGCCTTGCTACTGGGAGCTGTTCGCCGCCGACGGCAGCTGGCCCAAACCCACCGCGACGTGCGACAGCGCGGCCAAGGCGGTGCTGGACGAGCTGACGTGGTGGGCGTACGCGCTGCGCGAGGCGCGTGCCACCCGGTCGTACACCTCCTGATGATCAAGGCGCCCAGGACCCGTCGTCCTGGGCGCGGAGCCTGTTCCCCATCACAACAAACGGCACGAAAGAGGAAGCATCGCCATGACCGACATTCAGCGGCAGACGCAGGACGCCATCGACCTGCTGGTCGAGTCCGACGCCGAACGGGGCCTGCAGGTCGCCGTCTACCACCGCGGAGAGCTGGTGGTCGACGCCGTCGCGGGCCAGGCCGACCCGGTGACCGGCCGGCCGGTCACCCCGGACACGCCGTTCCACGTCACCTCGACCGGCAAGGGGGTGACCTCCACCGTCGTCCACGTCCTCGTGGAGCGGGGCGTCCTCACGTACGACACCCCCGTCGCCGAGCTGTGGCCGGAGTTCGGCGCGCACGGCAAGGAGCGCGTCACCGTACGCCACGTGCTCAACCACTCAGCAGGCGTGCCCGGCCTCCCCCAGGACACGACCCCGGAGGATCTGACCGACTGGAACAAGATGTGCGCGGCGCTCGCCGGCGCGACACCGTGGTGGGAACCCGGCACCAGGACCGGGTACCACGCGCAGTCGTTCGGCTACCTCGCCGGCGAGATCGTGCGCCGGGCCACCGGCCGGCCGATCTCGCAGGTGCTCCGCGACGAGGTGGCCGGGCCGCTGGGGGTCCAGGACGAGCTGTTCTTCGGCGTACCCGCCTCCGAGCTCGGCCGGCCGGCCCGCATGGAGGAGGCGGCGGGCGGCATGGAGCTGACCCCCGACATGATCGCCGCGATGGCCGAGCAGGTGCCGTTCTTCAGGGTCGTGGACGGATGGACGGCGGCGCCGCCGGCGGCCCTGCCGACCGCGGCCTACTGCAACCGCGAGGACGTGCTCGCCGCCGACATCCCCGCCGGTGGCGTCATGACCGCCCGAGCCGTGGCCCGCATGTACGCCGCCCTGATGGACGAGGTCGACGGCGTGCGGCTCATCTCCCCCGAGCGGCTCCGGGAGGTCACCACGGCGACGATCAGCGAGGTCGACGAGGTCACCGGCGCTCCGGCCACCCGGGGACTGGGCTACGACATCGGCTTCCCCGGACCGCTCGACAGCCCCACCCTGTTCGGCATGGCAGGAAGCGGAGGAACCGCCGCGTACGCCGACACCGCCACCGGCACCGTCGTCGCCGTGGCCAAGAACCGCGTGACCGCCGGCGACTACAGTACGTTCCACCACGTCGGCGCACTCGTCGCCAAGGCCCTCGGCCCGCGCTGACCGGCGTGCGGCCCCACCACTCCCGAGCAGGGCCGCGGCGCCCGGGCGCCGCCCATATTGTCGCCGGGCCCCGTTATCGTGGCGGTCATGCGTTTCGGGGTGCTGGGGCCACTCACGGTGTGGCGCGACGACGGCGGCTCCGTCGCGGTGCCCGGTCTCAAGGTCCGGGCCCTGCTGGCGGCCCTGCTGGTGCACCACGGCCGGCCGGTGCCCGCCGACCTGCTCATCGACCACCTGTGGGGCGACGACCCGCCGGGCAACGCGCCGGGCGCGCTGTCGGCGAAGGTCTCCTACCTGCGCCGGGCGCTGGAGGAGGCCGAGCCGGGCGGGCGGGCACTCCTCGTGTCCCCGCCGCCGGGCTACCTGCTCCGCGTCGACGCCGACACGGTGGACGCCCACCGGTTCGAGAGCCTCACCGCCGAGGCCCGCGAGACGGACGACCCCCAGGCCAGGGCCGAGCTGCTGTCCGGAGCGTTGGCCCTCTGGCGCGGCCCGGCCTACATCGACTTCGCCGACGAGGCGTTCGCGCGCACCACGATCGCGCGCCTGGAGGAGCAGCGCCTGACCGCCTTGGAGGATTTGGCCGAAGCCCGGCTCGCCCTCGGCCTGCACGCCGAGGTCGCGGGCGAGCTCGGCGAGTTGCTGGCTCGCCACCCGCTGCGGGAGCGACCGCGCGCCCTCCACATGCTCGCCCTCTACCGGGCCGGGCGCCAGGGCGAGGCCCTGAGCAGCTACGAGGAGTCGCGCACCCATCTGGCCGAGGAGCTCGGCCTGGACCCGGGTCCCGCCCTGGCCGGGCTGCACCGGTCGATCCTGGCCCATGACCCGGGGCTCGGCGCGCCGCCCGGTCCCTCACCGGCGACCAACCTGCCCCATCCCATCACCGGCCTGATCGGCCGCGACGACGCGGTCGCCGAGGTGCGTGGGCTGCTGCGACAACACCGGCTGGTGACGCTCACCGGCTCCGGCGGGGTGGGCAAGACCCGGCTCTCCATCGATGTCGCGGCCCCGATGGACGAGACGCCGGCCGACGGCGCGTGGTTCGTCGAGCTGGGCGCGTTGCGGCCCGGCACGCCCGACGAGATGGGAGCACTCACCGACCTGGTGATGGCCGCCCTGGACATCCACGACGGCGGCGCCGGGGCACGACAGGCTCCGGCCGACCGGCTCGTCCGGGCCCTGCGCGCCAGGCGGCTGCTGCTGGTGCTGGACAACTGCGAGCACGTGATCGAGCCGGTCGCGGAGCTCACCGGCCTCCTGCTGCGCGCCGTGCCGGGGCTGCGCGTCCTGGCGACCAGCCGGGAGCCGCTCGGTCTGCCGGGTGAGGTGGTGTGGCCCGTGCCGGCGCTGGAGGCGCCCGGCCCCGGCGACGGCACCGACCCGGCGACGGTGGCCGGGTTCAGCGCGGTGCGGCTGTTCGTCACCCGTACGACCGCCGCGGCGCGCGGGTTCGCCCTCACCCCGGACAACGCGGAGGCCGTCGCGGTGCTGTGCCGCAGGCTGGACGGCATCCCCCTGGCGCTGGAGCTGGCCGCCACCCGCGTGCGCACGCTGGGGGTGCACGGCCTGCTCGCCAGGCTCGACGACCGGTTCCGGCTGCTGACGACAGGACACCGGGGTGCTCCGCCACGACAGCAGACGCTCATGGCGATGATCGACTGGAGCTGGCAGCTGCTGACCGAGCCCGAGCGTACGGTGCTGCGCCGCCTGGCCGTCCACGCCGACGGCTGCACCCTGGAGGCCGCCCAGGCGGTCTGCGCGGGCGACGACGTAGACCCCGACGAGGTCCTCGACATCCTGGCGCGCCTGGTGGACCGGTCCCTCGTCGTCATGTCCGAGCGCCGCGACGACGATCCCCGCTACCGGCTGCTGGAGTCGGTGGCCGTCTACTGCACCGAACGCATGCACGAGGCCGGGGAGCTCCAGCGGATCAGGCGGCGGCACCGCTCCCACTACGCTCTCCTGGCCGAGCAGGCCGAGCCCCGGCTCTACGGTCCCGACCAGCGGCGCTGGCTGCAGCGGCTGGACGCCGAGGCGGCCAACCTTCTCGACGCGCTCAACGACGCTGCCCGGGAGGGCGAAGCCGGCCTCGCGCTGCGCCTGGCCAACGCGCTGGCCTGGTACTGGTTCCTCCGCGGCCGGCTGGTCGAGGCGCGGCGGTCGCTCGGGACGGCGCTGAACGCCAGGGGTGAGGCTCCTCCGGCCGCTCGTGCCAGGGCCATGGCCTGGCACACCGGCATGTCGTTCCTGTCGGGCGACATCACGGACTGGCCGGCCCGTCACGAGGCGGTGCTGGACGCCTACGCAGGGGTGCCGGACGAGCCGGGACGGGCCAGGGCCGAGTGGTTCCTCGCGTTCGCCGAGATCGACCTCGGCGATGTGGCCGCCACCGGGGAGTTGATCGACCGGGCCCTCACCACGTTCCAAGCCGTCGGCGATCAGTGGGGAGTGGCGGCCGCGCTCAGCCTGCGGGCCAAACACGCGCACGTGAGGAGCGATTCCGTCGCGCTGGAGCGTGACGGCGCGCAGAGCGCGGCGCTGTTCCGCGGGCTGGGTGACCGGTGGGGGCTGCTTCAGGCCACCGAGTGGCTCGGCGCCCACGCCGTCCTGATCGGCGACTACGCGCAGGCGACCCGCCTGCACCGCGACGGGCTGCGCATGGCCGAGGAACTCGGGCTCTGGCCCGAGCTCTCCGGGCGCCTGTCCTGGCTGGGGTGGATCTCCATGGAATGCGGCGACTACCCGTCGGCGCGTGAGCACTGCGAGCGAGCACTCCGGCTCGCCACGGAGCAGGGCTCGCCCCTCGGGGCCGTGTTCGCGGAGATGGGGCTCGCCTTCGCCGCCCGCCGGGAGGGCGACCTGGACGTGGCCGAGGCCCACCTGCTGCACCTCATGGACGCCGCCCGGCACCACACCGGACCAGGCCGCCCCCTGTACGCTCCCAGCGTTCTCGCCGAACTCGGCCAGGTCGAAGAACTGCGCGGCAACCCCGAAGCGGCCATGGCCCGGCGCATGGAAGCCTTCGCCATCGCGCGTGACCTGAGCGCGGCCGCGGACATCGCACACGCGCTGTCCGGTCTCGCCGGCGCCTGCGCACTCGACGGCCGCCCCTACGAGGCCGCCCAACTACTCGGGGCAGCCGCGGCGGCCCGCGAGTCGATCCCGAAGGCGGTCACGCCCGCCGAGCAGGGTGACCTGGACAGGATCGTCCTCGCGACCCGTCAGGCACTCGGCCAGGAGCGATACGCCGCGGCGTTCGCCCAAGGCCGCCTGCTCAGCCCCGACGAGGCCCGCGCCCTCCTCGACCGCCCCAGGGATGCCGTGCTCGGAGCGGTACCCATGGGGAACGCGCAACCGCCAGTCACATGAGTCGGGCCTACCGGGTCCATCAGGTCGCGGATCCGGCAGGCCCTCGTGGCACGCTCATTCAGCAGCCGCTGACCTGCATTATCCTTGGAACGAGTCCGGCACACTGTTCCTGTGCCGGACTCAGCCCAAGAGCGCGGGCCGCGGCCTCACGGAGTTCGGCCGGTTTCTAGCTCTTGCTCCAGATCGACGCGATGACGCCGTCCTCGGAGCTCAGGATCTGCGGCTGGTAACCGAGTGCCTTCAGCTGGGCCGACTTGAGCGTGTACGTCACCTTGGACAGGTTCAGGTACTCCTTCAGGCCGGTCGAGCTGCCCTTGCTCCACACGGTGGTGTACAGCTTGCCGGGCTCGACGGCCATGAGGACGGGGCGCAGGCCCTGCTTCGCCTTGTCCAGCAGTTCCTTGCCGCGCTGCTCCACGGTCTGTCCGAGCGTCACCTGGACGGTGCCCGTGGCGCCGCCGGCCACCCAGACGGCCGCGTACAGGGGCTTCTCGACCGTGCCGTACACGTCCAGCGACGCGAGGCTGTAACCCGCGGCGGTGAACTCGGTGTTGACCTTCGTGAAGGTCTCCTTGCTCATGCTCAGCTGGGACTTGGCCAGCTGCGTGGTCTTCTCGAAGACCACCCCGAAGACCGCGCCCGGGCCGGAACCCGTGCCGCTGATCAGCTTGGGCTGGAAGCCCCCCGCCACCTGCTCCTGGATGCGCTTGGGCAGGTCCGTGGCCGACAGGCCCTGCAGGACGTTCACCTTGCGGGTGGCGTCCTTGATCCACAGGGTCGTGTACTGCGGGTTGGCCGCGTTCGACACGTTCAGTGCCGTGGGAACGTAGCCCTTGCCCGCCAGCTCCTTGACGCGCTGGATCAGCGCCGATCCGCTGAGCGCGTCGAGGGAGAGCCATTCCAGCGGCTGGTTCTGCACGGTCTGAGCGGTCGTGGCAGGCTGCGCCGCCATCGCCGGGGTGGCGAGGGCCAGCAGGGGCGCCGTTGCGGTCGCCACGGCCGCGGTGAGGACGGCCACCTTCTTCGCGTTCCTCATGTTCCTCCTCAAGGAGTAAAGGTTGCCCCAATTGGGGACGAGACGGGACCATAACAGAGCATGAGTACGTGGCAACCAATTGTTACCGCGATCGTGACAATGCTGTGTCAAAACCCCCGACTACCAGAAGATAGGTCTGTTGGGATGGGCGGCTGCATCGTGTTGCGGCCGGTTCGACCTGGAGCGCTCCACGGTCGGATCTCCCGATTCCGCCGGCTCAGCGGAAGCGGACCCTGATCGGTGGCGGCCCGGAATCAGCCGATCCGCAAGGTGCGTGCCCTTCTCGGTCACGTACACAGTCCTTTACCTGACCGAGAGTTACCGGATCAGCAGCGGGGCAGTCGAACCTGGTCGCGCTGGGCGCGCTGGAGATCGTGGAGTAGCCCCTTTGGGGCATGGTCAGCGTCGGTCCCCTGCTGGCGGCCAGAGCCGTTCCCCCAGCTTGCAGCAGGCCGGGGAGGCTGCCGAATCAGCCTGAGCCCGCGGCCCGCCAGACCGTGAGGGGGCTTGCCATATGAGCCAGGTGTGGTTGCTCGCGGGGCGTGGACTGCTCGGAGGCGTGCTCGTGATGGTGTTCGCCGTGATCGGGGAGATGACGACGCCCAAGCGGTTCGCCGGCATTTTCGCCGCCGCCCCGGCGGTCGCGATCGCCGGGATGACGATCACGGCGCTGCACGCAGGCAGCCACGCGCTGGAGGCGTCCGCGTTCGGCATGATGGCCGGCGCGGCGGGGATGGTGGTCTACTGTGCCTCGGCCGTCCTCCTCGTACGGCGTCTGGGAGCGTTCCTGGGTTCGCTGACGGCGCTCGTGGCGTGGGCGGCCGTCGCCGGGACGATCTGGGCGATGATCACATGAGCGAAGAGAGCCGGATCCGGCTGCGGCCTTCCAAACTCCGGGATACCCCGGTGCGAGGACTGGCGGCGCGCTTCGCCTTCGGCGCGCTCGTGTCGGTGATCGCCGGCTTGGTGGGGCAGCACTGGGGGCCTGTCGCTGGAGGGGTCTTCCTCGCCTTCCCGGCCATCCTGGCCGCCACGCTCACCCTGATCGAGGAGGAGGAGCACCAGCGTGGTCCAGCCGCCCAGGACGCCCGCGGCGCGGTGCTCGGTGCGACGGGCATGATCGCCTTCGCCGCGTGCGTCTGGCTACTGGCCGTCCGGCTGCCCGCTCCCCTCGTTCTCGGGCTCGCGACCGTGATCTGGGCGGTGATCGCCGGCGCGCTGTACCTGGCATTCGACACCAACCGTGGCCGATGACCCAGCGAGCGCCGCTGTACGACCGGGAAGCGCTTGCTCAAGGTCCTTTGTTGTTGGCGAGGTGGGTACGCAACGCCAGCGGCGGGCGGGACGCCAGGAGGATCAGGCAGCCGATCAGCAACGTTCCCCATGCGCGACCGCCCTCGTCGACCGTGATGACGATGGTCGTGAGCACGCCGAGGCCCCACAGGGCCAGTGCGAGCGGGACGAGGGCCGGTAGCGGGCGGCGTGCCAGGCCCGTGGCCGCGGCCAGCGACAGCGCCAGGCAACTGGCCGTGGCTGTCGCGCAGGCCGCGACGAAGGGCTTCGCCGGGTCGGGCACGCCGGCGGTCGTGAAGAGGAAGACCGTGGCGGCGATCGCGCCCAGCACCAGGAACCGGATCAGGCAGAACCACAGGTACCTGCGGGTGATCGCCGGGTCCGGCGGGTGCCGCCGCGGGCGGGCCCAGGGCGACCGCGGGTGGTGTGGGGGCGGCCTGGTCACCGGGCTACCGCTCCGGACGGCCCGTGCGGCTGGTGTGGGCGCGGACCGGTCACTTGACCACTGCTCCAGACGGCGGGCGTGGCTGGTGGGGGCACGGCCTGATCACGAGGCGACCACCCCGGACGGCGGCCACTTGCCGCCCGCCAGATGGTCGTTGCCGTTGTTCTGCGTACGGAAGGTGCTCGCCGCGTCGGACATCTCGCTGATCGCGTACGCGGCGGCGAGGCCGACCGTGAGCAGGAGCTGCCCGATGACGCCGACGGAGTAGAGGATGGCGGGCACCGCTCCGACGATGGTGACGAAGCCGGCGATCGCGGCGACCAGCTCGCCGATGGCGACCGCCACGGCGGTGCCGAACGCGATCCAGAAGATGATCAGCGCCCACCGGCAGCTGTTCAGCGCCTTGGAGACCTCCATCACCGTGCTCGCGTACTGGCGGAGCGCCGAGCTCTGCGGGGCGGCCGGCTCCAGGACCTTCTTGTACTGCTCGGCGGCATCGCCCTTCCACTTGTTGTCCACCTGCATATAGGTCTCGGTGAGCTTGCCTGCCTGGGCACTGACACCGGCCTGGACCTTGTCGCTGAACGTGGTGGCGGCGTCGTTCAGCCGCCCCGGGTCGCCGGGGTGGGTGAAGAAGTCCACGTACTCGTTCCACAGCTTCCGGCAGGCCTCGCAGAACTTGTCCCAGGCGTCTTTGAGGGGCTGCACGGCCCAGGCCAGGAACTCGGGAACAGCGTCGAGCAACCTGTTGACCTGTTCGCGCATGTCCTCGCATGTCGCGTCGAGCTGGTCCAGCTGACCGTCGATGTTTCTCATCAGCAGGGCGAACTCGGTCATGTCAGAAGTTCCATCCTTCCTTGACGTCGGATACCAGTTGCCGGTTCTGGGCTTCCTTGCCCTCGTACACGCGGATCACCCTGTTGAGCTTGCCTTCGACGTCCTTGAAGATCGTGTTTGCCTGCTGGGCGAGGCTGTGCAGGGTGTCGTTCAGGGTCGCGTAGGTGGTGTCCGCTTCGGCCTGTCTGCCGAGATAGCCGAACGCGCTCTGCACGCCCTTGAGCCCGGCGACGGTCTGCGCCGCGGTGTGCATCTCCGCGGCGACCTGCTGCCACGTCTCGACGTCCGCGCGCATCTCGTTGAGGCGGGTTTCCAGTTCGCTCATGTCGTCCTTGTCAGAAGGGAAGGCCCAGGCTGCGGGTCAGCGCCTGGAGTTCGCGCGTCACCTTGGTCACGTCCTGAAGGCCGGGAACGGTCTCCGCCGCGGGCCGGGCCGGAGTGTCGCGGATGACCTGGTTGGCCTTCTCGAAGGCGGTCCCGAACTCCTCGGCGAGGCGAGTGTCTACGGCCTTACGCAGCCAGGCGGGATGAGTGGCCACCTTGGTGACGGAGCCGCCGGTCAAGGTCAACGTGACCCTGCTGGTGTCGCTCTTGATCTCCACGGCGGTCGGCGTGGCCTGCGCGGCGTTCCGCCGGGCGGTGGTCAGCGCGGTCGCGAACTGCGCGAACAGCAGGTTGGCCTGACGTAGTACGGCTTCCGCGTCGAAGTCGGGCGGGGCCGCGGTGCGGAACTGCGGGACCGGCGGGAGGTCGGTGGCGGGCCGGATGGTCCCTTCCGCGGGGAGCATGGCGGTGAACCGTGCCAACGCCGCGTTGGAGATCGCCTCCAGGACTGCCTGGTCGAACGCCTCCAGCAGGAGCGCCTTCCGCCATGACCCCCGGAAGGAGAGGCGGTCGAACATCCCGTCCGGGGCGAGGGTGACCGCGATCGTGCCGGACCCGTCCTCACCGGTCGCCGGTTCGGCCTCCCGCTGAGCCGCCCGCAGAGCCTCTGTCAGTCCACCTATCTCGGCGAGAAGCTCCCGTGTGCCGCCGAGCAGGTCGAGGGGATCGATGGGCGGTGGTGGCGGCGTTGGCGATGTGACCGACCCGCCGAACAGCGGACGTCGCCCGCCTTCGGCCTCCGCGGAGGAAGTCGGGGCCGGCTTCGGCTCGGCGGCGGGCCGTTCCGCCGATTGAGCCACCCCAGGGAATTCTTCGGTGCGTGACTTTTTCGCTGTCAGCCGTTCGCGGGCCTCCTCCGCGCTGTCGGGGGCGAAAGGGGTGCTCGTGTTGAGCATTCTGTGCAACCTGTTGATACGACCAATTCCAGACTCCATACAGACCCTTCGTGTGCGGTAAGCCGGTGGGGACGATCACGTAACTTACCCGGCTGGGATGGGGAATCGCGCCATTGATGCTGTATCGGCGGCTATGAGCGTCGGCGCGTTCGCCCGAGACGATTTTCGGGCGAAAGAAGTTCCCGGGTTGGCCGTATGTCTTGGGTCGGTCGCCGTACATATCCGTATTCGCTGGTCAGAAGGACTCCTGGCTTTCGTGGGAGCGTGTACACATAGATACCTTTTCGGACGCTTATGTAACGCAGTTTCCCGCTTTGGGGGGTTCTGGATGCCCGGCGTCATCGCTCGTTGGGGGTAAGCAGCAGGCGGAGCGATCGGGGAGCACCGAGGGCATCCGACCGCAGCCCGTCGATCGACGGTCGAGCATCATTCCCGCAGGTAGTCGCGCTGTCGGCAACTTGCGTCCGACGCATTTCCAGCAGTCGCCGGACGATCCTGACGCGTCAGCAACTGTCGTGCCAAAAAAGTTACATAATCGCTTCCACTATCTCCAGGCGGGCACGTGTCCGCGGGCTCTACTTCCGGGCCCACATCGCGGTCCTCGGCGTCCCTGTTCGGCGTCGTACGCGGGAAGGCTGTTGCGCCTACTCCCACGAACTACGGCCTCGCGTCAGAAGCAGAGAACCCACCGGTCAGCGGCTGCGACAACCGCGGCAACTCCAAGGGCGCGGGGGTTCTGGGTCCGCCGAGCGCCCGCCATTCGCATACTTTCGGTACGGGCAGCGCGTCGTATATGACGGCTTGTCGATCATGTCCATGAAATGGAGAATTATGTCTGATTATAAATGGATATCCAGTATGTTCGGTGACATTTACCGGTGGCCATCACGTTGACGGCGGCGGCGCCGGTCACGGCGGGATGCGGGTTCGGCGGCGAGGAGGCTCCGGCCACGGGGGTTCGGCAGAGGCCGGACACGACCACCGTCGCCTCGTCCCCGGAACCCGTGCCGGTCACCCTGCTCTGCCCGACCGCGTCTTCGCCGAGGGAGGCCGCCGTTCCCGCGACAGGCGCAAGGGTGGCGTGGTCGACGTCATCGTCCGGCGCACCCTCACCGCGCGACTGCTGCCGCGTCTGCTGGAGGGCCGCCATCACCGACCTACCAGGCGGACCGTGGGCCCTGCACCGACTCCGCCGCTCCGCCCTGACCCACGCCGCCGAACACGGCACCCTGGTGGCCTACTCCGGACACACCTCGCTGGCCCGCTACGCCCGCGTCTTCCCCGAAGGGTTGGTCCGCCGGCACCCCATCCTGGCGCTCTGCGGTGGGCGGATCCTCGCGCCGGGCGGGCTCCGCGGTGTGCTGCAATAGCGACATGTCTTTGGACGAGCTTCGTGACCTGCTGGAACGGCATGTGCGTCCCGATTTGGCGACTGCGATCGATGGCGTCCGGGTGTGCAAAGTCGACCATGCCGCTTCGCCGGTTTCCTCGATGTCCGGCACGGTGCTGGCGGTCGTCGCCAGGGGCGGCAAGCGTCTCGCGCTGGGAGACCATGTCTACGACTACGGGCCCGGCCAGTATCTCGTCGCTTCGGTCGACCTCCCGGTCACAGGCCACGCCATCAACGTCTCCCCCGGCCGTCCCGCGCTCGGTTTCGGTATGACGCTGGAACCTGCAGCCATCGCGGAGTTGCTGCTGCAGGTCGGGCCAGAGACTCTGCCGCAGGCCCGCGGCACCGTACGGCCGGGAATCGCGGTCAGTGACGCTCCGGACGACCTGCTCGACGCCATCGTGCGACTGCTGCGCCTGCTCGACCGGCCCCAGGACCGGAAGGCACTGACCCCGCTGTTCAAGCGCGAGATCCTCTGGCGGTTGATGACCGGGGAACAGGGTGACACCGTACGTCAGCTCGGCTTCGCCGACAGCAACCTGAGCCACATCACGCGGGCCGTGCGGTGGATCCGGGAAAACTACGAGCGGCCGTTCCGCGTCGAGGAAGTGGCCCAGCTCTCGGGGATGAGCGTTTCCGCGTTTACCGGAACTTCCAGGCGGTGACGGCGATGAGCCCGATCCAGTTCCAGAAGCACATCCGGCTGCAGGCCGCGCGATTGCTACTGGCGAACAACCCCAACGACATCACCGCCGTCGGCCATCGCGTGGGGTACGACAATCCGTCCCAGTTCAGCCGGGAGTATCGACGCATGTTCGGTGCTCCGCCGAGCCATGATGCCGTACGCATGCGTGGTGAAGCCGGTCCCGCCACCGCCGCGCTGCCCTGACAGACGCCCGAGTGAAGAGGATTGTGCATCCACACGCGACGATCCTGCTACCCCTGCGTTCACGGCGCTGATTCCCTGGAGATACCGGAACGTGCCATGGATCCCGGGACAGACACCACAAATCAGGAGGCGGGCGATGAGAGTGCCGACGAAGGACCGCACGCTGGGCCGGACCGGTATCGAAGGCGGTTGCGTTCCGCTCTGCTCCGAATCGACATCACAACAGTGGGCAGGCGCACTGGCGTTCCTCGCCGCATAGAGATCTGGTTCCACCGCGTCGACGGCCGCTGGTACCTGACCGGCATGCCCGTTCCTCGCAGCTGGTACGCGAACTTGCGCGCCGATCCGCGGCTCATCGTGCATCTCAAGCACGGGGTCACGGCCGACCTGCCGGCGACCGCGAGGCCGGTCGACGAACCGACACGCCGGCGGGTGATCACCGCTGTGCTCGACCTGCAGAACCGGCCTGAGATCGCGGCGCGGGTCAGCCGACGCCAGAACCTCGATGACTGGCTCGCGCGAAGCCCGCTGGTCGAGATCGTGTTCGAGGACGAGCAGTTCGCGGGCGGCACGATCCGCACGCCGTTCAAGCGGCATGGGAGTGATCGAGGTCAGGGCCCCGCGAGTGAACGACAAGCGGGTCGATGATCGGGGTCCGCGCGGACGGCACCAAGGAGCTCGTCGCGATGGCCGACGGTTACCGGGAGTCGTCCGAGTCGTGGGCCTCTCTGCTGCGGGACTGCGCGCGCCGGGGCATGCGCGCGGTCGGCGCGCTCGGGTTCTGGAAGGCCCTGCGCGAGGTCTTCCCCGATACCCGCGAGCAGAGGTGCTAAGTTAACAAAACCGCCTATGTCCTGGACGCCCGCCAGCCGGCGGCGAAGAAGGCTCTGCAGGACATCTACAACGCCGAGGGCCGCGACCACGCCGAGCAGGCCATCACAACCTTCGCCAAGATCTACGGTGCCAAGTTTCCCAAGGCCGTCACGAAGATCACCGACGACCAAGACGTGCTACCGGAGTTCTACGACCACCCGGCCGAGCACCGGATCCACCTGCGGACCACCCACCCCATCGAGTCGGCCTTCGCCACCGTTCGCCTCCGCGCCAAGGTCACCCGGGGCGCGGGCTCCCGCGCCGCGGCCCTCGCCATGGTTCAAGCTCGTCGAGGCGACCAAGCACGGCTGGAGCCCGATGTTGCGAGACCTGCGCCCGTATGTCGGCGGCTGTCACGTCTCGGTGATGGAGAAGGCGTTGCCGTCGGGGTCGCGGAAGGCGAACATCGGTGGTACGCCGGGCCATTGAAGGATCTCATCGGTATCAACGCCGGCGGCGTTGAGGGCCGCGTGCGCGGCCGCTGCGTCGTCGGTGGTGAACCGGATGGTGATGGGGCCGCGGGTGACGACTTCGGTGGCCTGCTCCAGCGTGACGACGACGTTGTCGCCGCCGGGTGCGAGCTCGATCCACCGTCCGGTCGGGATCGACTCGTCGCGCAGTACGGTGAAGCCGAGCGTGTCGACGTAGAACCGCAGCGCTTGTTCCTGGTCGTCGACCGGCACGCTGACGGTTCGGACACCCGTGACGACCGGCTTCGGCGCGGTCATCGTGCGATCCGCTCGTCGAGGGTGACGGTGACGGTGTCGCCGGCCTGCTTGCCGATGCGGGCGCGGATGTCGGCGGTGAACGCGAGCTTGTGCGTGCCGTCGCCGAGCGCCATGAACGAGCCCTGGAACGGCTCGCCGTCGACGTGGCCGCGCACCTTCACCAGGCCACGGGTGCCGAAGAACTCGGCCGAGCCCGGCATCACGACGTAGGTCCAGCCGCCCTTGCTGGGGCTCTTGCGCAGCTCCGCGGTGAACGTCTTGTCAAGCTTCGTATCGGACTTGGCTTGGTGTGCGGTCATGATGTTTGGCCTCCGTACATGAGCGAGCCTGGCGTGGTGAGTTCCTGACCCGTTTCGAGCCAGGTCTTGAGCCCGGAGAGGATCATCGGCCAGCCGCCGTAGAGATGCGCGTCGGCGTCGGCGGCGAGTTGGTCGTGTCGGACCACGAGCCTGCAGCTGTCGCCGACCTGCTCGATCTCCCAGGTCACCCGGCTGGTGCCCTGGCGGGCTATGTCGTCGTCCCAGACAGCGTGGTATGTCTGCACGAGCCGCCGGGGCGGGTCGACCTCGAGATTCTCCCCTTCGATCAATCCGCTGGGCACGCCGTCGTGCGTGACCCTGTAGGCGGATCCCGTGGCCCAGTCGGATTCCACACGGGCACCGAACTGGAACCGCGCCCGGGTCTCGGGATCGGTGATCGCCTGCCACAGCCGCTGCGGTGTGGTGCGGATGTAGATCTCGAACACCTTCTCCACGCTTGTCTCCAGATCTCGTTTCAGATCGACGAGGCCGGCGGCCCACGTCTCGGTGTATTTGCTGACCCACCGATCGTGGATGAGACGGATCGGCACGGGGTTCAGGAAGTGCAGCTTCTCCCTGCCCCGCCGGTCCGAGACGACCACACCGGCCTGCTCGAGCAGACGAAGGTGCTTCGCCACGGCGACCCTTGTCATCGCGAACCTGCTCGCCAGCGCGTTCAGCGACTGCCCGTCCTGCCGGAACAGCTCGTCGAGCAGCTGCCGGCGCGTCGGATCCGCCAGCGCCCTGAACACCTCTTCCACGCCCTCGACCATAGGAAACCAAATGGTTTCATGTCAAGCCTGGCGAGGCGCGCCGACGGGTTGCGAAGGCCGAGTTCGTCGCGATCAACTCATTTCAGATAAGGAAGAGAATTGTGCAAGCACACGAGACGATCCTGCTACTCGAGCGTATGCGGCGCTGCTTTCCTGGGGTTACCGGAATATGCCGTGAATTCCGGGACAGTCACCACGAAGCATGAGGCGGCGATGAGAACCTCTCATCGGAAACCGCCAAGGAGAGAACTATGAAGTACCGCACGCTGGGCCGGACCGGGATCGAGGTCAGCCCCTATTGCCTGGGCGCCATGATGTTCGGGGCCATGGGAAACCCCGACCACGACGACTCGATCCGGATCATCCACAGAGCCCTGGACGCGGGGATCAACTTCATCGACACCGCCGACGTATATTCCCAAGGTGAATCCGAAGTGATTGTCGGCAAGGCACTCAAGGGCCGCCGCGACGACGTCGTGCTCGCCAGCAAGGTGCATTATCCGATGGGCGACGACCCGAACCAGCGGGGAAATTCCCGGCGCTGGATCATCACCGCGGTCGAGAACTCCCTGCGCCGCCTGCAGACAGATCACCTCGACCTCTACCAGGTCCACCGCCCCGACCCGACGGTGGACGTGGAAGAGACCCTGTCGGCCCTGTCCGAACTGATCCACAGCGGCAAGGTGCGCGCGATCGGGGCATCGTGCTTTCCGGCTTCGGAGATCGTCGAGGCCCAGTGGGTCGCCGAGCAGCGCGGCCTCGAGCGCTTCCGGACCGAGCAGCCCCCGTATTCGATCCTCAATCGGGGTATCGAACGCGAAGTGCTGCCGGTCTGCCAGCGCTACGGGATGGGCACGCTGGTCTGGAGCCCGCTCGGCCAAGGCCTGCTCACCGGCCGCTACCGCAAGGGACAACCGACCGACACCCACCGGTCCAGCGGCATGCCCCAGCACTTCAGCGACGAGCGCAAACTCGACGTGGTGGAACGCCTTATCCCGCTCGCGGACAAGGCCGGCCTGCCGCTGGCCCACCTCGCGATGGCGTTCGCGATCGCCCACCCGGGAGTCACCTCGGCGATCATCGGGCCACGCACCATGGAACAGCTCGACGACCTGCTGGCGGGCGCCCACGTCACCCTGGACGACGACATCCTCGACCGGATCGACGAGATCGCTCCACCGGGTACCGACGCGGGCCCCAACGACGTGGCCTACACGCCCCCGGCCATCACGAGCGTGGGCCTGCGCCGCCGACCCATCACCGAGCGTTCCACCGCCTGACCTCCGATCCAACGACGGTCGACTTCGGTCGCAGGGCTCCAGCGGTCCAGTGGACGTGAGTGCTCACCCACCGGCGGCTACCAGGACACCGGGTCTGTCCGGTCAACCGACCCGGTGACTCCCGTCAGCGGACGTAGACGGGCGAGGTCATCGCGACCATCGCCGCGTCGTACGGGCACAGGTTCACGGCGGCGTCGATCGGGCCGCACAGCGGGGTCTGCTCCAGCAGGTCGTTGCCGAGACGCAGTTCGGCGCGGAGCCAGCCCTGCTCGGCCGGGGCGGTGAACTCGATCGCCCCGTCGCGCGTGAGGTGCTGGTCGAGCAGGGTCCGGCCGTTGGCGAGGACGCGCAGTGAGCCGTCGGTGAGCGGGTCGAGCGAGCGTACGCGCAGCTTCTCGCCCGGGCGGACGTCGTCGCCGATGACGGGCACGAAGCGGCCGCCGCGCTTGGCCTCGATCACGAGCGGGCGACCGCCGACGGACGGCGGCAGCGCGGACACGCTGGTGCGGCCGGCGCGCAGCGCCTCCAGGACGGCGCCCGCCGAGCGGTCGCGCGCGAGCACCCAGGTGGTGGGATAGCCGGCGCCCTGCGGCTGCCCGTACTGCGTCCGGGCGTCGCTGCCGCCGGTCAGCGCGACGCGCGCGCCGCGCTGCAGCCAGCAGTCGAGGTAGTCCTCGGCGGCGCGGATGCTGGAGGCCGGGTTCCAGACCTCGATCGTGTCCGGCCGCACGTCGAACCCGTAGCCCCAGGTGAGCGTCGAAGCGTCGCAGCCGGCGAACGGCTTGGTGATCTTGGAGCCGGGGTGGTCGATCTGGAAGACGCCGCCCTTCGCACGGGCGTCGGCAGCGAGCGCGTTGATCGCGGCGGCGGAACCGTCGCCGTTGTCGAGCAGCTCCTTCACGCCGAGTACGTGGGCGACGCCGTTGACGTGGTCCTCGTAGCCGGGGATCGCGAGCACGCCGTGGCCGCCGGAGCCCCGCGCGCTCGCCGAGCGGACGTCGTCGTCATCGCTGATCGCGAGGTAGTCGAGCCCGCGGCCGCCCGCCTCGGCGAAACGCGAACGGACGTCGACGCCCGCGCGGAACGGGTCGGCCTCGCCCGCGTCGTCGGTCCCGGCGCAGTAGACGTCGCTGGAGAAGCAGCTGTGGACGTTCAGGTCGCCCGCCAGCCAGCGGCCGCCCGTGGTGCTCAGGTCGCTCTTGGGCGCGTTCGGGGCACTCGCCTGCTGGCGGTCGTTGACCCAGATCGGGCTGGAGTACGCGACCGGACGCCCGTCGCGGCGGACCCGGAGGAAGTACCAGGTGTCGTCGGCCGCCTTCAGCGAGACGTTGAGCCGGTCACCGGTCGCGCCGGCGACCACCTGGCCGCCGTTGCTGACCAGCTCCAGCTGCAACGGCGTGCTGGAGCCGCGGACGTGCGCGTCGATGGCCAGCGGGCTCTTGCCGTTGGTGCGGACCCGCTCGCCCATGCCGTGCCCGTCGATCGTGAAGTCCAGTCGCAGCGCGTTGTCGAGCACCGCGTAGAAGCGGCGGTCGGCCATCGCGCGCTTGATGTCCTTCTCGGTGTTGGCCCTGGCCAGGACGACGGTCTTGGCGTACTGCGAGCCGCCCCAGTCGTCCGTGCGGTCGTGCCCGTTGTCCTCGGCGCCGATCGCGCCGACGTGCCAGCCCTTGTCGAGCGCGCGGGCGTACCAGCCCTCGGGCGGAGCGTTGTGCCCGGGCGGCGTGCCGAAGTCGCCGCCGCCGTTGAAGACCTCGATGCCGGCCATCTGGTCGTCGGCCTCCGGGAAATACTTGAAGTCCTCCCAGCCGAACCCGAGGTCGCTGCGGACGTCGCAGCGCAGCGGGCCGCACAGCGTCTTGTCGCCGGGGTGGTTGAACACCGCCAGGCCGTCCTTGCCGGTGGTGGTCAGCCAGTCGTAGAAGCGATCCATCGCGATGGTGCCGCCGTCGGTCTCGGGCAGCGAGTTCTCGCGTGAGAAGTAGACGTTGATGTGGCCCATGCGGTCCGAGGTCCACTCGAACCCGCGGAAGCCGACAAAGTCCTTCGCGGGGTCGGTCGCGGCGCGGGCCTGCTCAAGCTCCGCGTCCCATTTGCGCAGCGCGTCGAGCGGGTTGACCGGATCGGCGTTCTGGCAGCTCGGCGCGACCCGCGGGTCCAGGCACTCCTCGTTGAAGACGTACGGCGCGTTGACGTTCGAGGTGTGCTCACTCGAACCGACGAAGTTCAGGTCGTGCTTGTCGCGCCCGGAGGCGAAGTAGTCGGCGGGCCGTGAGCCGGGCCATCCGTCGGAGTAGCCGCTGTGCTCGTGCAGCGCGCCGATGAGCTCGCGGGGCGCCCCGGGGTGGGGCGTCGTGGCGACCTGAGCCTTCCCACTCGTGGCGGTCGCCGCCTCGGCGGACAGGACGGGGCCGGCCGTTGCGGCCACGGCTACGGTCAAGGCTGTGGCCGTGACAGCCATGAGCCGGCGATGCCAGGTGGAAAGACCCACGGGACGATGCTCCCAGCATAGGTAGGTACGTATGGTGAAGATGCGGCTGGGACGGTACGCCATAAATGGGACATAAAGGAGAACGTGCCGGGTCTACCGGACGAACGGCACCGCGAACTCGTCCTCGACAGCAAACCAGACATGAGTGAGTTCTGATACGCGAGTTGCGCTCGGTCGTCTCCGGCTGCGACGCCCCACCCGACGCCGCCTTCGACGAGGCCGTCGCCTCACTGCGCCACTGGCGCGAACGACTTCACGGCCACGACATCGCGCGGCCCGGCTACTACCAGTCCACCGCGGCGGGAGTGGGCCTCCTCGTCGCCGCGCCGGACGCCATGGACCCGCGCGAGCGCTTCGCCAGGATCAACGCCGTCATCGGGAACTTCTGGGACTGCTGTGACGACCTCGTGCACGCGGCCGGCGGCTTCACGACGACCCCGTTGAGGCGGCTCACGACCACCTTGCGCGGGGTGGAGGACCTGTGGTTCGACCGCGAGGCCGAGGCACTCTCGGGCGGGGCGGAGCCGTACGAGGTGCTGGAGAGCGGGCTTCGGGCGATCGAGGGAAAGGCCGGGGCGCGGGAGGAGGCCGCGCGGGCCGTCGCGCGGTGCGCCGGCTGGCTCGGCTGACGGGTGGAAGCACTCCGCCACCTGCTCGGCGCGGATCGCGCCATCCGGGCGGACGGTGCCCGTGGGCTGTCGCCGCCGCTGCGGTGACGCGAAAACGCGTTGCCGTAAATCCCCGCGAAACGTAAGGTTATGCGCTCGTGATCACAGTGGTGGAACGGGTTCTGCCTGCCCGGCTGGGGACAGGTTTTCGGTGGTTGCTGGCATCGAGCTGGCTGACGAACCTCGGTGACGGGGTCGCGGCCGCCGCGGGCCCGCTGCTGATCGCGACGTTGACCCGCGACCCGCTGATGATCTCGCTGGCGGCCCTGGTGAGCTGGGCGCCGCCGCTGCTGTTCAGCCTGTACGCGGGCGTGCTGTCGGACCGGTACAACCGGCGCAAGATCGTGCTGGTCGCGAACGCGGTACGGGCCCTGGTGCTGGCGGCGCTCGTCGCACTCATGGTGACCGGCACCGTGACCGTGGCGATCGCGCTGGTGGCCCTCACGCTCCGATCCATCGCCGAGGTGTTCGCCGACAACGCGACGGCCACGCTGACACCCATGATGGTCGGCAAGGACGATCTCGTCATCGCCAACGCCCGCCTGGGCACGGGTTTCATCACGCTCAATCAGCTCGCCGGTCCGCCGATCGGCGCGGCACTGTTCGGCCTGGGCGTGACCTGGCCATTCGCGAGCCAGCTGCTCCTGGTGGTGGCGGGGGTCGTCCTGGTCTCCCGGATCACCCTGCCGCCGCACGGCCAGCAGGCCGACGACCCCAAGCCTGACACCGTACGGGAACTGATCGCCGGGTTCAGCTGGACCATCCAGCACGCGGCGGTCCGCACGCTGGCGCTCACCATCCTGATCTTCAACTTCACGTTCGGCGCGGCCTGGTCGGTTCTGGTCCTCTACACCCAGGAGCAGCTCGGCCTCGGCGCCATAGGGTTCGGCCTGATGACCACCATCGGCGGGATCGGCGGCTTGATCGGCACCGGCCTGTACGGGGCGATCACCCGCAGAGTGAGCCTCGGCGCCCTGATGCGGATCGGGCTCATCATCGAGACGTTCACCCACCTGGGCCTGGCCCTGACCCATTCGCCGTGGGTCGCCGGGGGCATCTTCCTGGTTTTCGGCGCGCACGCGTTCATCTGGGGCACGACCTCGGTCACGGTCCGCCAGCGCGCGGTCCCCCGCGAGCTCCAGGGCCGGGTGGGCAGCGTCAACACCATCTGCGTCTACGCCGGCCTGGTGGTCGGCTCGCTCATCGGCGGTCTCCTGGCCACCCGCTTCGGTGTCGCGGCGCCCTTCTGGTTCGCCTTCGCCGGTTCCGCGGTGTTCGTCGTGCTGCTGTGGCGGCAGCTCATGCACATCGCCCACGACGACTGAGACGAGGTCGATACGCCGGCCTCACCGGCTGAGCCGCCACAGGGCCGAGAACTGGGCCCCGCGCGGGTCCCTGATGACGCCCAGCGCGTAGACGGTGGTGCCGAGGACGGCAAGGTCGCTGATCTCGTACGGCAGGCCGCCGGCGACCGGGAGGAATTCCCTGGTCCAGCGGCCCTCGGCCAGATGCCACACCTCCCCCTTCCCGTCGAAGACATGTTTCGTGTGGAGGATCGTCCACAGGCCGCCGGCGCCGTCGGGCTCGGCATCGGAGAAGCCCTGGTTCTCCCCCGCGGCCGGTCCCCACATGCAGGTCCATCCGCCGTTGGTGTGGCGGAGCGCGACGGGCCTGGGCCTGCTCACCGGCTCATCGCCGTCGGGCGGGTACTCGTCCCAGCGGTAGTCGCCCAGTACCCAGAACTCGCCGTCGCCCATCGGCACGACGCCT
The DNA here is from genome assembly GCF_900099965.1 of Nonomuraea jiangxiensis. Lineage (GTDB taxonomy): Bacteria > Actinomycetota > Actinomycetes > Streptosporangiales > Streptosporangiaceae > Nonomuraea > Nonomuraea jiangxiensis. Next base: position 285,815 of record NZ_FNDJ01000008.1, read on the forward strand.
CCCAGCAGCAGCCGGCCCTTGTCCGAGGGCACCGGCTTGGCGTCGCGGGGCAGCGGCATGGCGGGGAGCCGGACCGGCTGCCATGCCGTACCGGTCCATCTGGCCAGCTCCGCGACCGGTTCGTTCTCTCCCTCGGCGAAGAATCCGCCGAGGAGCCAGGGCGCCTGATCGGTCCCGCTCATCCTGCCACCGCTCCTGACGGGTAGCGGGGCGAGCTGCCAGGCCGTGCCGTTCCAGTAGGCCGAGGTGGTGCCGTTGACCGCCCAGCGGCCACGGGTGGCCCGCACGGAGCCGCCCGCCTGGTCGAGCGGGGGTGGTTGCTGCCGCCATGCCGTACCGTCCCAGAACCGCGCGGGCTGGGCGAAGACCCACACATGCCGGGCGTCGGCGACCGAGTACGGCCACAGAGCGCTGTCTCCCGGCATGGCCGGCAGTTCGGTCCACGTCCGGCCGTCCCACCGCATGAGGGCGATCTTGGAGCCCTCGGCCGCGGGTATGTGCATGGCCCACAGGAAGCCGTCGGCGGCCGTGCCGGCGTTCAGGCCCCCGCCGGGGGCACTCCACACCAGTTCCCAGCCGGAAGCCGCCTCCCGCGGGGGGAACTGGTTCACCCGCCGGGGCGGGCTGGGGCAGGAGCCCGCCGTTTCCAGCGTGGCGGTGGCCGGCAGGGTCGGCGTGGCGGTGGACCGCACAGGTGGTGGCGGGTTCGCACCACAACTCGCGACCAGCAGAGCCAGGATCAGGACTCGCTTCATATGCGGACCAGGATGACAGCGAAGGGTGACACCTGGCGAGGCCACCACGTTCGCAGGGTCACACTCGCGCCCCGTGGCCAAGCCGGCCCGGCTCGCCGGGCGATCGTGCTCCGGCCGTAGCTCGTCGGCTGAGCCGTTCCCCGCCGACCGGCCGGCTGCGATCAACATTCACCCTCACGACGCCCATTGCTCATACCGGTGATCTACGTTCCGGATGCCCCCTGAACCGGCAAATGAGGAAAAACGCATGTTCCGACGTAGAACCGTCACCACCCTCTCAGCGGCCGCGATCATCCTCGCGGCCCTGTCGGTACCGGAGGTGACGGCCAACGCCGCCACCACCACGTTCACCCCTGTAGCCGACACCTATGTGGACAACAGCGCGACAGGCACCAACTACGGCACCTCCGCGCAGCTCGGCATCGACAACTCACCTGTGAAGCGCATGTTCCTGCGCTTCACCGTGTCCGGGGTCTCCGGCACGGTCAGCTCGGTCAAGCTCCGCGTGCACACCGACAACGTCAGCGGCGCCGAGAGCGGCAGCGGTGGCAGCTTCCGCGCCATGAGCAACACCACGTGGTCCGAGACCGGGACCACCTGGAACAACCAGCCGGCCATCGACGGCGCGACGCTCGGCTCGATCGGCGCCGTGACCGCCAACGCCTGGTACGAGATCGACGTGACCTCCTACGTCAAGGGCAACGGCACGTACAGCATCGGCGTCACCTCCGCCAGCACCGACGGCGCCGACTTCGACTCCCGCGAGAGCGGCGGCTCGACCGCGCCCCAGCTCGTGGTCACGACCGGTACCACCACCCCGCCGCCGACCGGCGACGTGCTGGTGGGCGCGGGCGACATCGCCGACTCAGGCTCCGGCGACAGCGCCACCGCCGCGCTGCTCGACGACATCCCCGGCACCGTGTTCACCCTGGGCGACAACGTCTACACCAACGGCACCGCCTCGGAGTTCGCGAACTACTACGCCCCGACCTGGGGCCGCCACAAGTCGCGCACCCGGCCGGTGCCCGGCAACCACGACTACAACACCTCGGGCGCGAGCGGCTACTACGGCTACTTCGGCTCGTCCGCCGGTGACCCAGCCAAGGGCTACTACTCCTACAACATCGGCGCCAACTGGCACGTCATCGTGCTCAACTCCAACTGCTCGGCCGTGAGCTGCGCCAGCGGCTCGGCGCAGGTCAACTGGCTGCGCTCCGACCTGGCCGCCAACCCCAGGCCGTGCACGGTCGCCATGTGGCACCACCCGCGCTACACCTCGGGCGCCAACCACGCGCCCACCACGTCGGTCGCGCCGTTCGTCCAGGCCCTGTACGACGCCAACGCCGACCTGATCCTGACCGGCCACAACCACCAGTACGAGCGTTTCGCCCCGATCAACCCGTCCAACCAGCTCGACACCGCCAGGGGCATCAGGCACTTCGTCGTGGGCTCCGGCGGCGCCGGCCACTACGGGTTCGGCACGATCCTGCCCAACAGCGAGGCCCGCAACAGCGACACCTTCGGCGTGCTCAAGCTGACCCTGGGCGCCGGCAGCTACACCTGGCAGTTCGTCCCGCAGGCCGGCAAGTCCTACGCCGACAGCGGCACCACGAACTGTCACTGACATGTATCTGGCCACACTCGACCGTGGCCCCGGGCGTACCGTGGGCCGGGTCAGCGGCACCGTCCTGGCCCTCGGGACGGTCAGTCTCATCACCGACGTCTCGGCCGAGATGGTGACCGCGATCCTGCCCCTGTACCTCGTCGCCGGGCTGCAGTTCAGCCCGGCGGCGTACGGGGTGATCGACGGCGTCTACACCGGCGCGACCGTGCTGCTGCGGCTGGCCGGCGGGTACATCGCCGACCGGATCGCCCGGCTCAAGGCCGTGGCGGCGGCCGGGTACGCGATCTCCGCGCTGGCCAAGCTGGGGCTGCTGGCGGCCGGGGCGTCCGGGCCGCTCATCGGGCTGACGCTCACCGTCGACCGGGCCGGCAAGGGCCTGCGCACCGCGCCACGCGACGCGCTGATCACCATGGCGACGCCGCCCGAGCACCTCGGCCGCGCGTTCGGGGTGCACAGGACCATGGACGCGGCCGGGGCCTTCCTCGGCCCGCTGGTGGCGCTGGGCGTGCTGGCGTTGTCCGGACAGACGTACGAGCCGGTGTTCGTGGCGAGCTTCTGCGTCGCGCTGCTGGGCGTGCTGGTCCTGGTGCTGTTCGTGCCGGGCGACCGAGCCGCCCGCGCCCTCCCCGTACCTGCCGGCGGTGGGCCGCCGGGCGGGCGGGTGTCGTTGCGCGCGGCCGGGCGGCTGGCGCGCGGGCGGTTGTTGCCCGCCGCCTGCCTGCTGGGGCTGGTCACCATCGGCGACGGGTTCGTCTATCTCGTGCTGCAGCGGCGGGTCGAGCTGAGCATCGGCTGGTTCCCGCTGCTGGCGGTCGGGACGAGCCTGGCCTACCTGACGTTGTCCGTGCCGCTGGGCAGGCTCGCCGACCGGATCGGCCGGCCCACCGTCGTGCTCGGCGGGCTGGCCGCGCTGGCCGGCGTCTACCTGCTGCTCGGGAGCCCGCTCGGCGGGCCGCCGCTCGTGCTGCTCGTACTGGCCCTGCACGGGGCCTTCTACGCGGCCACGGACGGCGTCCTCATGGCCGTGGCCGGCACCGTCTTCCCGGCCGAGTTGCGGACCACCGGCATGGCGCTGGTCCAGAGCGGGCAGGCGGCGGCGTACGTGGTCTCGTCGCTGCTGTTCGGCCTGGCCTGGCAGTCGTGGGGCACCGGCGCGGCGTGCCTGGCGGCAGCGGCGGCGGCCGTGCTCGCCCTTCCCCTGATGGCCGTACTTCTGCGGAGGCGTGTGTGAGCTCTCTCAGCCGGCGGGCCAGACTGCTCGTCACCGTCCTGGCGGCGATCCTGCTCGCCGGGTTCGCCACCGGGTACGCGCTGCTCGGCCGCGAACGCCCTGCCCCGGCCGCTTCGGCGCAGGTGTCGGGCCCGGCGCTCATGGTGCTGACGAACGGCCGCCTGTCCACGGTCGCCGCGACCGACCCCGGCGGACCCCGGGAGGTGACGGAGGTGGCGTGCGACCGCGTCTACGCCGCCGCCGCGACCGTGGCCTGCCTCGAACCCGTCGGCGCGCTCAGCGCCACCCGCCTGGTCGTCATGGACGAACGGCTGCGCGAGCGCAAGACTGTGCCGCTCACCGGCTTCCCGAACCGGCTGCGCGTGTCGGCCAGCGGGAGGATGGTGTCCTGGACGCTGTTCCTCGACGGCCACTCCTATGCCACGACCGGGTTCGCCACGCGGAGCGGCGTACTCGACCTCCGGAGCGGCAGGCTGGTGAACTCGCTGGAGGACTTCGCGATCACGCGGGACGGGCTGCCGTACCGGAACGTGGACGTCAACTACTGGGGCGTCACCTTCACCTCGGACGACAACCGCTTCTACGCGACGCTCTCCACCGGCGGCCACCGCTACCTGGTGGAGGGCGACCTCGCCGCGCGGACCGTACGGACGTTGCGCGACAACGTCGAATGCCCCTCCCTGTCCCCCGACGGCACCAGGATCGCCTACAAGTCCGCCGTGGACGGCGATCCGGCCAAGGGCTGGCGGCTGTCGGTGCTGGACCTGGCCTCGGGAAGATCCACTCCCACGGCCGAGACCCGCAGCGTCGACGACCAGCCCGCCTGGCTCGACGGGCGTACCGTGGCCTACGCCCTGCAGAGCAGTGACGGCACCAACGACACCTGGTCCGTGCCCGCCGACGGCACCGGCGCGCCACACCTGCTGGTGCCGGGCGCCAACTCCCCCTCGCCGCCGCGGCACTGATCGGCGGGCTCGCGATCGCCCACCCCGGCGCCGGCGGCGGGCGTGCCCGTGGTCGGCGCGATCCGCCGCGACGGCGGCACAGCCGCCCCGACCGTCAGTGCGCGCCGTTCAGCGGAGGACGACCGTCCGGGAGGCTCCCTCGGCGTCGGCGAGCCGGCCGAAGGACACCGTCCGGCCGCGCCAGGCCACGGTCAGCTCGGCCAGGGCGCGGCGCGGGTCCGACACGGTGATGGTGGCCGGGGCGCCGGGGTGCTCGCGGACCAGCACCGCGCACGGGGCGGAGGCGGTCAGGGCGCCGGTCGTGCCCGCGTTCCAGAAATTGGCCGCCGTGAGGCCCAGCGCGGGCACGTGCACGGCCTGTAGCCGGGCGGTGTTGGCCAGCACGCGCACTCCGGGCTCGGCCGCCCTGGCGCGGGTCGCCGCCCGGGTCGCGCCGGGGAGCAGCAGGTAGACGTAGCCGGCCGCGCGGGGATCGACGCCGTGGTCGAGCCAGAGGGCCGTGTAGTCGCGGGTCGCGCCGCCGCCCGTACGGCTTTCGCGCGACGTGCGCAGGTCCTGGCCGCCCGGCACGACGTAGCCGCCGTGGCCGTCGAGGTGCGCCCAGCCAGGCCCGGTGCTGAGGGTCGTGGCGGTCCTGCGGTTGTCCACGATGGTCTCGACGGAGGTGCCGTCCGCGGCGGTGATGCCCGCGCCCAGGCACACGACCACGTCATCGAGGAAGATCCACGACTTGAACGCCTCCATCGTGCTCTCCAGGCCGCTCAGATGCTGGCCGACGGTCGCGTACGTGCCGTCCGTGGCCCCGCCCACCCAGCGCCAGGGCGTACACGTGTCACCCCACGCTCGCCCCGCGCCGTCGGGCAGCCGCAGCGTGGAGACGGTCGTGCCGGGCAGCCGGTAGGGGTCCACGGTGGGCCAGAAGTCGTCCGAATACTGGTCGCCGTGGCCCTCGGCCCACCAGTAGAGCATCCCGGAGCCGGTGTGCCAGCCGCGCAGGTTCTCGCCGTTGCCGTGCTCGTAGTGGCCGATCCGGTACGAGGCCATGCTGAGCGCGGCGCACCAGCCGGGCCTGCGGTGCACGGCACGGGCGCTCATCGGCAGCAGCCGGTGCCCGACGGGCTCCGGGGCGGCGACCACGGCCGGGTCGTCGATGATCGCGGCCAGCCGGGCGTGGAAGGCCGGTTCGGCGTCCGCCAGCATTGGCCGGTACGTGTTCCGCACCGCCCACCCCTTGACCATGGCGTGCCAGCGTTCCCGCTGGGCGGCCGGGGCGCTGTCTCCCAGCAGCAGGACGGCCTCGGCGATCTCCCGCCCCCGCTCGTGGTCCCCGAACGCCCGCCGCCCCACTCCTCTCCCGCGCACCAGGTCCATGCAGGCGCCGTCGCGGACGAAGGGGGCGAACGACCTCTCGACCGCGTCGAACACGTTCCGGTCGGTGACCTCCCACGGAGAGCCGCGCAGCACCGCGAACAACGTCGCCAGCCCCGACAGCAGCGTCACCCCGTAGGCCCCCTGGTAGGGCACGTACGTGTGCTGGATGAACGACCCGTCCCGGTAGAACCCGTCGCCCGCGGAGACCAGCGGGAACACCGGGGACAGGGCCGCGACCGCGCGTGCGGCCCGGCCGTGGTCGTCCCTGAGCATGGCCCTCAGCAGCAGCACCATGCACAGGTCCACGCGGTTGGCCCCGGTGCTGGTGCCGCTGTAGCCGGCGAGGCGGCTCTCCGGCACGAAATGGTCCACCGCGTCCCGTAGGGCGACGCTCTCCCGCTCGTCCAGGCCGACCAGTAGGGCCGTGTCGAGCAGCGCCTTGGGCACGCCGATCTCCCAGTGCCACCAGTTGCCCGCGGGGTCGGCGCCGGCCGCGTACACGTGCCGCCGGTAGTGGTCCACACCCGCCGCGACGGCCGCCGCCAGGCCAGCGTCGCCGGTCAGGCCCGTACCGTCCAGCACGAAGGCGTGCGCCATGGTCCGCAACCGACGGGGCGTGGCCATGAACGAGGGGAACGGCTCGTCGGGCCAGAGCGAGGCACGGGCGGGGGCCATGGTGTCCCGGTAACGGGCGGCCGTCCGCCCCAGCCGCGCCAGCCGGCTCCGGTACGGCTCCGCCGCCGGATCGTACCCCGACCCCGCGGTCACCTCGCGCCACCGTCTGCGGAGGCGGGTGAACGAGTCGTCGGGCGTCAGCGCCGCCTCCGCCGGGGCCAACGCCCCCAGCACCCCGGCCGCGGTCACGCCACCGAGCTGGAGGATCAGTCTCCTGGACGGCCGGTGCACGCCCCGATTATCACAGGACCCACAACTGACACGGCCCCGTGGTGGCCCTGTCGCTCGCCCGGCCCCGCGCGGTGCCGGCCAAGGACCATCACTTCTCGGATCGAGAGCACCCTTCCTCAAGGTCGGTTGCCGGAGTGATGTCGAGAACGCCCTGACCGCTCCGACCTACCTGCGAGGGAACCGCCGGTACGCACGGCGGCACTCCCCTGAACGGCAGCCCGACCTGAAGGAGCAGACTTGTCACGGAATATCGAGACCGTCAACACCTACCTGGACGGTTTCCGCAAGAACGATCATGAGCAGATCCTGTCCTGCCTGACCGACGACATCGAGTGGACGGTCTTCGGCGCCTTCCACCTGACCGGCAAGGACGCCTACGACAAGGCCATCGACGGCCCGCCCGGACTCATCGACCCTCCTCACCTGGAGGTCGTACGCATGGTCGAGCAGGGCGATGTCGTCATGGCCGAGCTCACCGGGACGGTGAGGCGGGTCGCGGGCGGCGAGATGCGCATGTCCATGGCGGAGGTGTTCGTCATGCGCGACGGCAAGATCGCCGAGCGTCGCGCCTGGGTCATCGAGCTGAAGGAGAACGACTACCGCTGACCGCGGAATCTCGGTGACGTGCCGGGCTGATCGCGACCACCCAGGTGGCACGAACGGCTCGGCACGACCTGACTCCGCCCAGCCCCGGCCGTGCGGCCCCCTGATCACCACAGAGGGGCGCTGATTCGCCACGGAGGGACCACCGAGCCACAATGAGGCGCATGCTCTCCAGCGACCCCCACGAGCTCTCGCCTCGCGAAGTCGAGGTGCTGGCCGGGGTGGCCGAGCAGCTGACCAACGCGCAGATCGCCCGCCGGCTGCAGGTCTCGGTCCGTACCGTGGAAAGTCACGTCTCCTCGCTGCTGCGCAAGCACGGCGTGGTCAACAGAACAGCCCTGGCGGCCATGAACCGGCACCGGTCGTCGCCTTCGGTCAAGCCGGGGCACATCGCGCAGATCCCGGTCAGCCATACCTCCTTCGTCGGACGCCGCCAGGAACGACAGGAAACGCTGGCGGCGCTCGAACACGCCGCGCCGGTCTGCCTGGTGGGGCCCGGCGGCGTCGGCAAGACCCGGCTGGGAGCGATCGTGGCACAGGCGGCCGCGGCGTCGTTCCCCTCCGGCGGGGCGTTCGTCGATCTCGCTCCGGTGGGCGAGGGGTTCGTCCTGCGGGCCGTGGCCGACGCGCTGGGCGTGGCGGAACGACCTCCCCTGCCGCTGACGCAGGTGGTCGCGGACCGCCTGGCGCTGGGACGGTCGCTGCTGGTCCTCGACAACTGCGAGCACCTGCTGGAGGAGGTCGGCGACCTGGTCGAGGGCCTGCGCGCCACCTGCCCGCGGGCGGGCATCCTGATCGCCAGCAGGGAGCGGCCCGGTCTAGCCGGGGAGCGGGTCATCACGGTGCCGCCGCTGGCGGGCGAGGCGGAAACGCTGTTCCTGGAGCGGGCGCGTGCGGTCGATCCCGCGTTCACCGCCGAGCCCGCCTTGATCGCCGAGGTGTGCGCCCGGCTCGACGGGCTCCCGCTGGCGATCGAGCTGGCCGCCTCGCGCGTGGCCGCGCTCGGGATGGACGCCCTGCTGGTCGGCCTGCAGGATCGGCTGCGGCTGCTGTCGGGGGCGCGCGGCAGGCCGCAACGGCACCGCTCGCTGCGCGCCGTGATCGGCTGGAGCTACGACCTGCTGGACGACGAGGAACGTGGGCTGCTGCGCCGCCTGTCGGTGTTCGCCGGCGGGTTCGACCTGGCGGCGGCCACGGCTGTCATGCCTGACATGACGCCGAGCGCAGTGGCCGACATCATCGGACGGCTGGTCGACAAGAGCCTGGCCGGGGTCGTGGGCAGGAGCAGGTGGCGGCTGCTCGAGACCATCAGGGCCTTCGCCGCCGACCGGCTCGCCGACGACGGCGAGGCCGGGGCGGCACTCCGGTCACGGCTGCGCTGGGCCGCCCAGGCCGCGGTGACGCTGGAAGCACGGCTCGGCGGCGGCTGGCAGCCGCAGTTCGACCTGGTGGCCGACGACCTGCGGGCCACGCTCGCGGACACCCCGGCCGTACCGGACCGCGACGCGCACCGCCTGGCCCGATCGCTGGCGCACCTGGCGTTCGCGCGGCGTTTCCACCGGGAGGCGATCGACCACTACCTGGCCGCTGCCGAGCGCGCCTGCGCCGCTGCGGACCGCCACCAGGATCTCATGAACGCGGCCGACACGGCAGCCGCGATCGCCGACGGGCGGCTGGCCCTGAGCCTGTTGCTACGGGCCGCCGAACAGGCGGGCGATGCAGGCCCGCGTACGGCCACGCTCGCCTCGGCCCTCGCGGTCTCCTACCGCTACCTGGGCGGAGACGGTCACGCTTCCGTGCGCGAACACGTCGCGCGGCTGCTCCAAGCGGCGAGTGGTGATCCGACCGCGGAGACGGGTGCCGCTGTGGGCGCGGGCCCGGATGTCACGGCGGGCCCGGCATCAGCGGCTGCGCGTACCGCGGCGCTGGTCGCGACGGCGTGGGCCTGGCATCGGGGTGGCCTGGAGCTCGCCCGTTCCGCCGCCGACAGCGCCCGGGAGTGCGGCGACACTCTCGTCCTGTTGAGCGCGCTGGACGTGCTCACCCGTGCGAACGCGCGGGTCGGCCGCATGCGTACCGTTCAGCGGATCAGCCAGGAGCGGCTCACCCTCATCAAGGACCTGCCGGCGCACGAGCCGGCCGCCGCAGCCGAGATCGTCGACACCTTCCACTCCGCAGCCCGCGCCGCGTTGTGCGTCGGGGACCTGCCCGAGGCGATCGCCCTGGCGGGCCGGGCTGAGCGCGAGGACCCCATCGGCGAACACCCGTACCTCTCCATCCCCAAGCTCATCAGACCGCTCGTGCTGAGTGGACGGTTCCCGGAGGTCTTCGAACAGGCGCAGTCCATGTGGCAGGCCTGGCACCAGGCAGGCCGCCCGCGCAGCACCTGGCTGTCGACCGGCGTGTACGCCGTGGCGCTGGCCCACGGGCTGGCGGGCGGCGGCGAGTTCGATCTGTGGCGCTCGCGCGCCCTGGAGATGGCCGGCATCGCAGACGCGGCCGCCTCACCGGTCCTCGCGGCGTTCGCCGTGTTCGTCGAGGCCCGGGTCGCCGTGCACACCCGCGCCTACGACCAGGCCGCCGCACTCGTCGACCGCGCCTTCGCCCCCTTCTCCATACGCTGGTACGAGTCCTACGCCCGCGCCGCCGGCGCCGAGCTGGCCGTCGTCGCGGGCCTGCCCGGGGCCGCCGAACGGGTCGCCGCCGCCATGCCGTACGCGGAGGAGAGCACGTGGGCCGCCGCCGGCCTGGCCCGTGCCCGCGGCATCCTGTACGACGACCCTGACGCGCTGGCGGAGGCGGTCGAGCTGTGGACGTCGATCGACGCCCGGTTCGAGCGCGCCTGCACACTACGCCTGCTGGCCGACCGAAAGCGGGCCGACTCCCCCGTCGCGTGAGCGTCGTTGAGTGCTGGTGTTCACCTATCCGCGGCGAGCTGGTAGTGCGACACCACGACCTGGCCGTCGAGTACGTGTGAGTCGACGAGCCGCAGCTCGTGGCGCTGCTCCGGTGCGGCGAACAACCGCCTGCCACCGCCGAGCACCACCGGGTGTACGGCGATGTGGTATTCGTCGATGAGTCCCAGCTCGGTCAGCGCTCCCGCCAGCGCGGCGCCTCCGGTGAGGAGCATGTCCCCGCCCTCCGGCCGCGCCTTGAGGGCGGTGACCTCGTCGGCCAGGTTGCCGGTGATGACGCGGCTGGTCCATTCGTCGCCCGGGTAGGTGCGGGAGAACACGATCTTCGGCGTGGCGCGCCAGAACGGCGCGAAGGCGGCCACGTGCGGGGAGTCCGAGATCGACTCGGCGTTCGGCCAGAATCCCACCATCATCTGCCACACCGGACGCCCGAACAGCAGAGTGCCGACCCTCTTGTCCAGACTCTCCGAGTACGCCGACAGCTCCGGGCCCATCATCGGCCAGTCGAACTCCCCGTTGGGTCCGTCGATGAACCCGTCCGCCGATGTGTGCACCCAGTAGATGATCTTGCTCATGAGGTACCTCTCTTGTCCGTGCCGTCATAGGTGGGTCGGAGCCGACCGCTGTTCATCGACACGCGGCGGCGAACAGACAGATTCTTCTGCGTCGTTGTCGCTGCCTGCGACTCTGGCCTGCCGCGACAGGCTGGGGCATCCGTGCGGCCCCCCTGACCGCCACGGAGGCGGCACGGATTCGCCACGGAAAGCCCACAGAGCCCTGTCGCCGAGCAGGACCAGAGGGTCTGTACGCTCACCCAAGGCAGATGCGCGGCGCGCCCATGGCGGCCACGCAGAAAGACCGGCGCCGGCCTCGATGAAGGCCCCGCCTAGCCGCCGGGCCGGACCAGGCCGCTCTCGTAGGCCAGGATGACCAGCTGGACGCGGTCGCGTACCGACAGTTTGGCGATGGCTCTGGTGACGTGCGTCTTGGCGGTGAACGGGCTGATCGTGAGGCGTTCGGCGATCTCGTCGTTGGACAGGCCGAGCGCCACCAGGCGGACCACCTCCCGCTCCCTGGTGGTCAGGACGTCCATCCGCTGCCGGGCCACGGGGGCAGGTCCGCGCGGTCCGGCGAACCGTTCCAGCACCCGGCGGGTGATCCCGGGAGACAGCAGCGCGTCGCCCGCCGCGACGGCGGCGACCGCGCGGCGCAGCTCGCTCGGCTCGATCTCCTTGGTGAGGAAGCCGCTGGCTCCAACGCTCAGCGCGTCGAAGAGGTGCTCGTCGGTGTCGAACGTGGTCAGGATGATCACACGGCAGCCGGGGATGGAGGGGTCCGAGACGATACGGCGGGTGGCGGTGATGCCGTCCATGCCCGGCATCCGGATGTCCATGAGGATCACGTCGGGAAGGGTGCGCGCGGCCAGCCGTACGGCCTCGTCACCGGTGGCGGCCTCGCCGACGACGACGAGGTCCCTGGCGCGGGACAGCAGGCCGCGGAAGCCGGCCCGTACCAGAGCCTGGTCGTCGGCGAGGAGCACCTTGCACGTCATGCGGGTGAGCCTGCCACAGGGATCTCCGCCCGTACCGAGAAGCCCCCCGGGCACCGAGCCCACGGTGAGCGTGCCCCCGAGCGCGCTCACCCGTTCCCGCATGCCGGTCAGGCCATGCCTCTCCCTGACCTCCGCACAACCCCGGCCGTCGTCCCTGACCTCGACGATGATCGAGTACGGGTCCCGCTCGATCGTCACTTCGGCCTCGGCGGCTCCGGAGTGCTTCAGGGTGTTGGTGAGAGCCTCCTGGACGACGCGGTAGACGGCCACCGCCGGTGCGCCGGGAACGGCGGCGGGATCGCCGCGCTCGTCGAGGGTCACCCGGAGGCCGGCGGCGCGGGCGTCCGCGATGAGCGTGCCGAGGGAGGCGAGATCGGGCTGGGGAGTGGTGCTGCCGAGACCGTCCCGCAGGAGTCCGATGAGGGAGTTGAGCTCGGCCATCGCGCGGTTCCTGACCTCCATGGCCACCCCGAGCGCGGCCGCGGCCTCCTCCGGGGCCTCCCGCAGGGTGTCGGCGGCGAGGTTGAGGTGGACGCCCACCACCGCCAGGGTGTGGGCGACGATGTCGTGCACCTCGCGGGAGGCGCGCAGCCGTTCCTCGGCGGCGCGGGCCCGGTCGTCGGCCTCGCGCAGTCGCGCCCGCCAGCGCATGACGGAGGCATGGGTCAGGCCCGCGCCGATGAGGACCAGCAGCAGCAACCCCTCGCCGGCGATGTGGCTGACGAAACGGCCGGTGCCGTGCTGGAGCATCCACCAGTGATCGAGGGTGGAGTAGACGAGCTGACCTGCGCCGATGGCCGCCACCCACCGTACGCGCGGCGTGCAGGCGGCGGTGAAGTACGCCGCCGACGCCGGCCAGACGTAGCCGCCCTCGAAATTGCTCACCCAGTGGTAGACGAAGATCGCACCGATGGACAGAAGCAGCACGGTCATCGGCCGGTCCCGCCTGAAGAGCAGCAGCGCGCCGAGGAACAACGCCAGGGGGAAGAGGGCTCTCCAGGGGGACTCGTACGTCTGGGCCGCCAGGCCCCCGAGGGACACGCCGACGACGGTGATGACGGCGAGCACCAGATCGAACAGCCTGTCGGAGTGACGTACCCGCGCGGGCGCGCCCTGCGGGATCGGCGAGGTCACGGAGGTCATTGCTCTCCCTGCGGGATGAGATGGGTGGCGGAGGGATGGCACGACGGTGGGACGGCCGCCGCGGCGTGGGCCAGGCGGCCGGGCCTCGGTCAGACGTGGGTGACCAGGAGGGTCACACCCGCCTCGCCGCCGCAGTCCACCATGATGGGGCCGACGCCGTTGCCGATCTTGGAGTCGAGGTTCGCCTTCGCCACGAATCCCCGAGGGTCGTCCTTGAGGATGCGGATGTTCCGCAACACGGATCTGGGGCCGATCTGGGCGATCACGGCCGTGAGTTTCCTGCCTCCGCCGCAGTTCCCGGTGATCGTGACCTCCTGGCCCCGCCTGGTGGTGGGGTTCGGGCTGATCCGGACCACCGCCCTGGCCCCCTTCGGTGGCTTCGGCGCGGCGGTGCCGGCCTCTGCCTGCCCGGCCTGGGTGGCGGCGGACGCGCCGATGCCTCCTGACCCGAGTGTGCCGACGGCCAGGGCGACGGCGGCGATGACGGTGAGCATCCTCTTGGTCATGTGCATTCCTTTCAAGCGGCCGTCGCCGCCAGGGCAGGCGGGGCCACCAGGGGGTCGCGTTCGGGTCGGATCCGACGTTAGGGCGGGCCCCGTCGAGTCCGCGTCGTCCGCGGTTCGTCACTTGCGCCTGCACCGGACGAGCTACGCCCTACACCGAAAGGAGTACGCGGCACGGTGCCGAAGTCTCCGGCGACCGCAGGGCACTCGGTCCGCTGTGTTCCAGCCGAGGGTCAACCCCTGCTGTCCTGCCCGGCTGTGGACGCGTGAGCTGCGGCTGATCCCACGCCCAGCCCCTCGACGAACTCCCGCAGCACCGGCGATTCGTTGCCGGCACGCCACAGCACCGCAGACGTGATCGAGGGGCCGGCTCCTTCCAGCGGCACGAAGGCCACGCCGTCCGCGCGCATCGCGCGAGCCGAGGCCGGCACCAGCGCCACCGCCAATCCGGCGGCGACGATGATGAGCTGCGTGGACAGCTCGCGTACGTAGTGGCTCACGCGTGGTGTGAACCCGCCCGTCGCGCAGATGCCGTGCACCGCGTCGTCCCACTCCTGGCAGATGTCCGGGGCGAGCAGCACGAAGGCCTCCTCTGCCAGCTCGCCCACCTCGACGGCTGGACGGGCGGCCAGCGGGTGATCGGCTGAGACGGCGGCCACGAAGCGCTCGGCCGACAGCTCGCACAGCACGGCGCCCTCATCAAGGCACACGTCGAGCGGACCCAGCCTGGCGATGAACGCCACGTCCACCACGTCGTCGCGTAGCGGCCCGGCCAGGGACCCGAGCGGCAGCTCCCGCAGCTCCACCTGGACGTCCGGGTGGGTGCGCTGGAACGCCGCCAGCGCGGCCAGGAACGGCGCGGAGGACGTGGTGGACACGTATCCGACCCGCAGACTGCCGAGCTCGCCTCGCCCGGCGCGCACCGCAACCGCACGTGCCTGCGCGGCATGCGCCAGCGTGCGCCTGGCCTCGACCAGGAACGCCTTGCCCGCGTCGCTGAGCCTGGTGCGACGGCGTTCGCGGATGAGCAGATCGACCCCGAGCGAGGCCTCCAGGCGCAGGATCTGCTGGGAGAGAGCGGGCTGGGCCAGATGCAGCCGCTCGGCGGCTCGGCCGAAGTGCAGCTCCTCGGCGACGGCCACGAACCCTTCGAGATGCCGCAGATCAAAGCTCATGCATGCAGCTTATCAACCGATCAAGATTCAGTCTTTGACGCGATGAACCCCTTGTTCCTACCGTCACCCTCATGAACGACGAAGCGACAGCAGCCCCGGCCCAGCTCGCCGGAAAGGTCGCGCTGGTCACCGGCGCCACCTCGGGAATCGGCGAGGCCATCGCCCGGGCTTACGCACGCGAGGGCGCCTCGGTGGTCCTCACCGGACGCCGGGCCGAGCTCGGTGAGAGCGTGGCCGACGAGATCAGGGCGAACGGCGGAAAGGCCGCGTTCCTGGCCGCAGACCTCACCGCACCGGGTGCGCCGGAGGCGGTGGTGGAGGCGGCGGCCGGCGCGTTCGGCGGCCTCGACGTGCTGGTCAACAACGCCGCGGCCTTCGGCTCGGCGCTCACGCACGAGGTCACGGAGGCCGACTTCGACCGCATCACCGTCCTGAACTACCGAGTCCCGTATTTCCTGACAAAGGCGGCACTGTCGCACCTCTTGGCGAACCGGACAAGCAAGATCGTCAATGTCGGCACCATGGGGGCGGTCAAAAGCTGGCCCGGCGCCTCGGTCTACAACTCCTCCAAAGCCGCCCTGGAGAACCTCACCCGTACCTGGGCCCACGAATACGGCCCCCAGGGCGTCAACGTGAACGCGATCAGCCCCGGCCTCGTCGCGGACGCCCCGATGGCGGCCACCACACTCGCTCAGGTGGACGTCGAGACCTACCTCATCCCCACCATCCCGGCTCGCCGCCTCTGCACCGTCCAGGACGTGGTCGCCGCGGCGATCTTCCTGGCCGGACCGGGCTCGGACTACCTGCACGGGACCCGGATCCTGCTCGACGGCGGCCTGACCGCATGACGGCCAAGACCTCCCGCATGACGGCACGGACCTCGCCGGGCGGCGTGCTCGCCCTGCTGTGCGCCGTGCAGTTCATGGTCATCCTCGACACCACGATCGCCAACGTCGCCCTGCCCGGCATCGGCCGAGACCTCGACCTCCCGGACACGACCCTCCAGTATGTGGTCACGCTGTATTCGGTGACGTTCGGCGGCTGCCTCATCCTCGCCGGTCGTGCCGGCGATCTCCTGGGGCGGCGCCGCCTGTTCACCGGGGGGACGGCGTTGTTCGTGGCCGCGTCCACCGCCTGCGGCCTGTCGGCGACGCCCGCCCTCCTCCTGACGGCACGGGCGCTGCAGGGTCTGGGCGCCGCCGTCATCTCGGCCACCGCGCTCGGCCTGCTCCTCGCGATCCACGCGGAAGGGGCCGGCCGCAACCGGGCGCTGGGCGTCTGGAGTGCTCTGGGCGCCACCGGTGCCGGGGCGGGCCTCATCCTCGGCGGCGTGCTCACGGACACGCTGGGCTGGCAGTGGGTCTTCCTGATCAACGTTCCCATCGGCCTGGCCGCCCTGACCAGGATCGGGATCCTGCCCGCGGACCAAGCCCTCGACCGCGAGCCGGCGGGTCGAACTCCGGGCCATGGGCCGGCCACAGGGGCGCCGGCCCGTGGCCCGGCTGCGCTCGACCTCCCCGGCGCCGTGACCGCCACCACCGGAATCGGCCTGCTGATCTACGGGCTCTCCCGGGGGCAGCAGGACGGCTTCACGGCACCCGCCGCCCTGAGCCTGCTGGCCGTCGCCACGGCGCTCCTGGTCGCGTTCGTCCTGATCCAACGGCGCTCGGCGAGGCCGCTCATCCCGCTGCGGATCCTGGCGCACGGTACGGTGACAGGCGCGAACCTGGCCTTCCTCGCTCTCATGGCCGTGGTCGGCAGCCAGGGCTTCTTCATGATGCTGTTCATGCAGGGAGTCCTGCGTTACTCACCGATCGAGACCGGCCTGGCCGTGTTCCCGTCGACCCTCATGGCGCTGGCCGGAAGCAACCTGGCGACCAGGCTGGCCGCGCGGTTCCGTCCACAGGTCATCGCGGCGGCCGGCCTGGTCCTGGTCGGCATCGCGGAGGCCCTGCTGGCCAGGATCGCCACCACCAGCTCGTACGCGATGGACATCCTGCCCGGGTATCTCATCTTCGGTCTCGGTCTCGGGTCCGCGTTCGTCGGCGCCGGCATCGTGGCCACCACCGGCACCGCGGCCGAGGACCAAGGGGCGGTGTCCGGGCTGCTGAACACGGCGCAGCAGGTCGGCATCGCCATAGGCGTGGCTGCCCTGGTGGCGCTCGCAACCGCCCATACGGGGAGCCTGCCGGCCCCGGGCTCGACGGCGGCCCTCGTGTCGGGCTATCGCCTGAGCCTGCTCGCCGGCGCGGGCCTCGCAGCCGCCGGCGCCCTCGCGGTCCTCACCCTCGGCAGGCCCCGCACCTCGGCAGCCGCCCGCACGCCCACGTAACGCCATCCGCACAGCAGCCCTTGCCGCTTCGCACGCCGAGGTCAACGGGCAGGGCGTCTCCGGCGTCGATGCCGGACTCTGGAACCGGGTTCGTAGGCCCAGGGGTTGGCGGGCCGGGGTGCCCTGCGGCCCAGCACCGAGTATCGGTCGGAGGCGAGGAGACCGTCGAACACCCTACGCTCCTCCAGCTTGAGCACCTTGGTACGGCGCTGTATGACGTCGTAGTCCATGGTGACGGTGTAGTTCACCCGCACGCGGCGGGGCTCGCGGGTCTGCCTCGACACCAGGTAGCCGCGGCGGTCGAGGGTACCCGTGCGGCTGTCGGTGATGTCCAGCTCCAGCACACCGGGCCGAGGTACGCGCCAGAAGAACCGGTATGAAGAGAAGTCGTACACGTTCTTCCACACCCACCATCCGGCCCCATCATCCCGAATGTCCAGCCATTGGGCCTCCATGGCCCCCATGTACATGGAGGTAGTGGACCAGTAAGCCTCGATGTCCATGCTCTGGACTGTACGTCCGGCCTCGGCGATCGGCATAGCCTCATGAAACTGGCCCCATGGAAGTCGCTGGGGAAGGGAGCGGCGCAGGAAGTCCAGTTCCAGGAGGAGCAGGTTCTCGGCGACGTCCTCCTGGGCGGTCATGTGCGAGACGCCGGACAGCGGCAGGACGGTGTGCGGGCGGCCTGCGGCCAGCAGCGCGGCGGACAGTCTCAGGGTGTGGGCGGCGAAGACGTTGTCGTCGGCCAGCCCGTGCAGGAGCATGAGCGGACGGCGCAAATTCGGGGCGTCCGGGATGATCGAGCTGCGGTCATAGGCTTCGGGGTGCTGGTCGGGGTGGCCGAGGTAGCGTTCGAGCCAGTGGGTGTCGTACAGGCGAGGGTCGGTGACCGGTGCGCCCGCGACGGCGGCGTGGAAGACGTCGGGGTGGCGCAGCACGGCCGCGGCCACCAGATAGCCACCGTATGACCAGCCACGGATCGCCACCCGGCCCAGGTCCAGGTCGGGAAAGCAGGCGGCGGCCGCGCGCAGCGCGTCGGCCTGGTCCTCCAGCGCCGCGCTCAGCTTGTCGAGGTGGATGGCCCGCTCCCAGGCCGGTCCCCGGCCCGGCGTGCCGCGCCCGTCCACGACCAGTACGGCGAAGCCCTCGTCGGCGAACCACTGCGAGACCGTGTAGTCGTCCAAGCCGCGCAGGACCCGGGCGACCTTCGGCCCGGCATAGGGGTCGAGCAGCACCGGCAGCCGCCGCGAGCCCGGCACGTGCCCGGCCGGGAACATGATCGCCGCGCGCAACTCCCGCTTGCCCAGCGAGACCAGCTCCACCTTCGGGCGCAGGACCGGGATAGCACTGTTCGAGGTGATCGGCGTGGTCGCCCACCCGTCGGTCACCGTGACCCGGACCCCGTGCTCCTCCAGCGTGCGGCTGACCACCAGGGTCACGCCGCCGCCGCGTGTCCCGGTGTGCACCCCCGGCTCCGAGGTGACTCTGACCAGCCCTTCGGTCCTGGAGTAGCTGTACAGGTGGCGTTCGGTCGGCTCTTCGCAGCACTGCACGAGCACGGTGTCGCCGTCCACCGCCAGGACCCGCAGCACCTGCAAACCTGGAGGGGTGACCAGGTCGTCTCCCACCATGAGACGGCGGGTGTCGTCGCGGTCCACCGTCCAGACCAGCTCTCCGCCGGCTGTTCGGGCGGGTGTGCCGGGTACGAGCTCCAGCCAGGCGTCGTCGGTGTCCTCGCGCAGGAGCGTGGTGGCGCCCGTGTCGGGGTCGGCCTCCAGCACGCGGGTGGTGCGCTGGTCGCGGCTCTGCACCAGCACCAGCAGGCCCCGCGTGGTCCACGAGACCGCCGCGACGTACTCGAACGCCGTCCTGTCCCACCTCACTTCGGTACGTTCCCCGTCCGGCGTGGTCAGCCAGAGCGTCACGTCGGCGTTGTCGGTGCCGGCGGCCGGGTAGGGCATGGTCCTGGGCGGTCGACCCGGATCGGCGGGTTCGGACAGATACCACTTGTCCACTCCGGCGTTGTCCACGCGGGCCACCAGCAGGCGGGTGCCGTCGGGCGCCCACCAGTAGCCCCTGTGCCTGGCCATCGACTCGGCCGCCACATGCTCCGGCAGTCCCCAGGTCACGTCGGGGCCGTCGGGTGTCAGCACCGGCCTGCCGTCGATGTGCAGCGCGCCGTCGGACAGATGGGCGACGTGGCTCCCCGACGGGTCCAGGCGCGGGTCGGAGCCGGTCGCATCCAGTGAGGTGATCGTGCCGGTCAGCAGGTCGACGGTGTGCAGCGTGCCGTCCACCGCGTAGACGGCCTTGGTGACGGCGGCGTCGGTGGCGTAGGTGACGATGCCGCTCGCGCGTTCGCGGGTGCGTTCCCTGCGGGTGCGTTCAGCCTCCGGCAGGTCCGCGCCGGTCGGGGTGCCGGGGTCCACGAGCAGCCGCTCCTCCCCCGTGGCCACCGTCAGCGTCCAGAGCCGGTTCACCGGGTCGTCACCGGCCGAGGACCGCAGAAAGACCACCCGGGCGCCATCCGGGGAGATGGTGAAGTCCCTGGGGATGCCGAGCTTGAAGTGGGCCGTGCGAGCCTGCTGGCGGGGAAGCGTGAAAGGGGGCATTTGCGGATCATAGGCACGGACGACCAGGTGGCCAACCGATCAGGAATCGAGAAGCGCCGGCTCACCGGCCGCACCTAGCGTTACCCCTGCCCCCCACCCGGCAAGCCGCCGGCCTGGGGCCGCTCGCCTTCCGAGGAGGTCTCATTGAACGGCAACACCTGGATTCGGCAGATCCACCGCTGGCTGTCCATTGTCTTCACGGTGACCGTCGTCGTCAGTGTCGTCGCGGTGCTGCAGGAGGAACCTGCCGCCTGGGTGTTCTACCTGCCGCTGCCCCCGCTCATCCTGCAACTGTTCACCGGCCTCTACCTCTTCGTGCTGCCGTACGCCGCCAAGCGGCGCACCGCCCGCGAGACGTGACCCGGGCGACGGCGGAGGCGCTCAGCCCTCCTCCAGGGAGATCGCCTGTACGGGGCAGGCCCGAGCGGCCTGCTCGACGGCGGGCCACGACGGTCCGCGGGCGTGGCGTCGTACACCAGCTCGTCATCCTCGTCGAGGGCGAAGACCTCCGGGGCGGCGAACACGCACTGGGCGTGGGTCTGGCACAGGCTCAGGTCGACGCTGACACGCAAGGCGGGGCTCCGTTCTTGTCAGGCGGGGTTGAACCGGGAGTACTGGCCGAACGACCAGCGCTGCGGGATGCCGCCGGCGATCTGGACGACCTGCTCGACGTCGAAGTCGATCAGCCGCTGCGCGCCGGGCACCGCGCCGGCTCGCCCCGGGTCCCAGTCGATGCGGGCGCGGCCGGTCACGTGCAGGGTGTGGCCGTGCTCCCAGTCGAGGAACAGCAGGCCGCACCGGGGTTGGAGCTGCAGGTTGCCCAGCGTCATGTACATCGCGTTGCCGGCATAGTCGGGCCAGGTCAGCCGGCGGGGACCGGTGACGGTGACGAAGCCGGGGTTGCCGCCGCGGTGCGAGGCGTCGGCGCCATGTCCCGCCGCGTACGTACCGATGAAGAAGGTGTCGGCGGCGGCGATCCACCGCTGCTGTCCGGTGGTCAGGTCGCCGGTGACGACCGCGGACCTGCGCGTCGAGGGAAGGTCCGCGGCGTGGGCACGGGTCTGAATGTACTTCGGGCAGTTGGAGTACACCTGTTCGGTGTGCACGACGAGCCGGTTCCCGCGGCTGCGGGCTCGGCCGTTGACCCGCATGCGTTTCCGGCCGGCCGGCTCGATCATGAGCATGCCGATGTCCTGCTCGGTGTCGAACCGGCCGGCGAGCGGATCGCCGGCCTCGGGCAACCGGTCGATGACGACGGTGCGGTCGTCGGGTGCGGTGGTGAACCCGGGTGGGCCGGTGAGCACGCCGGCCCAGGCGGCGCCGTTTTCGTCAGCGGCCGCGATCACCACCAGCCGTTGCCGGCCGAGGAACTCCGCCGCCACCGGGGGGATGGTCGCGCCCACCCCGGGCCCGCCATCGATGGTGAGACCGGCGCGGCGCCGTATCGCCCGTTCGCCTTGGTGCAGCATGTGCGATTCCTTTCCGTGGCCGGTCCGGGCCGCGCGGCAGGCGGCCCGGACTCGGGTGGGTTCGTCAGAAGAAGCCGCACGTGGGTGCGCCCTGGGTGGGCGCCGCGGCGGTGTCGGCGCCGGCCGGCGCATAGATCTCCAGGCGGATGCCGTCCGGGTCGGTGAAGAAGACACCGCCGGAGGACGCGCCTTCGCCGTGCGGGACGATCCCGTCGTAGACGAGCCGTACGCCCAGCTCGCGCAGGGTGGCCTCGGCCCGGCGGACCGCCTCGACGTCGGGCACCTGGAAGGAAAGGTGGTGCAGCCCCGGCCGGTCGGTGGCGAAGGCGCCGCCGCTCTGCTGCCACAGCGTGAGCAGCAGAGCGCCGTCGCGGCCGAGGAAGGCGAACCTGCGGTCGCCTTCGGTCTGCTCACCGAGGATCTCGACGTCGAAGACCCGGCGGTAGAAGTCGGTGGAGCGTGCCAAGTCGGTCACGTTCAGGCCGACATGGCCTGTTTTCAGGGCCGATGTACTCATCCGAACCTCCGGTGCGGTGGATGGGTGGCAGGCGGAGGGAGCTCCGCGCCCGTATTTCTAACAGATAAACACCTTATCTACCGTTAGAATGTAGGTAATTTCTTGCGGTGTCAACCGGGAGGTACCATTAGAAAGGTGGATGTGGCACACCTGGCGGACGGCGGCGCCCCGCTCCTCGGCGAACCGCCGCCGATCGAGCTCGGCAACGCCACCTACGCGGTACGGGGCCGCGCCAAGGACGGCCTGCGGAGCGTCGAGCACCTGGCGGCCTGGCTGCGCGACCTGCGCCCACGCCTGGAGGTCACGCTCACCGACGACGACCTCCGGGGCATCACCGAGAACGATCTGCGTCACGCCAGAGAGCTCCGGGACACCATCCGGGCCCTCGCCGACGCGAGCACGCAGGGCTGTGACCCTGATCCGGATGCCGTCGCTACGCTCAACCGGCACGCGAGCCGGAGCCCGCGCTGGCGCGAGTTGCGTACCACGCCTGAGCCGCACACCACCGTGTGCGCCACGGGCCGGCCGGTCGAGGCCGCACTCGCCGCGCTGGCCGAGGAAGCCGTCGAGCTGTTCGCCGGCCCGCTGCGCCAGGAGTTGCGCGCCTGTCACGGTCCCGGTTGCGTGCTGTACTTCGTTCGCGACAGCCCGCGGCGCGAGTGGTGCTCACCCGGCTGCGGCAACCGGGCGCGAGCCGCCCGCCACTACGCCAAGGTGCGCCACTCGACCCGGGACTGAGGCGCCTTCGGCCGGCGGTGTGTGCGCCCCCGGTCCGGCTACCAGGCGAGATAGCGGGCGGGGTTGTCCACCAGGATCCGCCGTGTGAGCTCGGGGGCCGCCGCCTCAAGGCGCGGAACGAAACGTTCGGGCAGGTAGGCGAGGCCGGGCAGGCCGCCGTAGGCGACGTAGCGGGTGCGGCGGGCAACGTCGCCGCCGAGGAGCAGGCGGTGTGCCGCGCCCCGCTCGGCCGCGTCGAGGAGACAGTCGATGATCATCGAGTCCGGCCACTCGCGATGCCGGGCCATGCCGTCGTACTCCAGGTACGCGCCCGCCGCGGCGAGCTCGGCGTGCAGCCCGGCGTCGGGGTTGCGGTCGATGTGCGCGAGCGTCACGCGCGAGGCCGGCACGCCTGCCGCGCCCAGCACGCCGAGCACCTCGAACCCGGCGCTGCCGTGCTCAAGGTGCACCATGATGGGCGCGCCCGTCTCTCCGTGCGCGAGCGCCGCCGCCTCCAGCGTCCGGCGTTCGAACGGGGAGATCGACCAGTATCCGATGCCGGCCTTGATCTGCCCGGCGCGCACCGGAACGCTGCCGGCGCCGGCGGTCATCCCCGAGGTGAGCTCGCGGACGAACCACCGCGCGAGCTCCTCCACCGGCAGCTGACGCAGCCCGTGCCCCTCGGGATAGTGGGCCTCGCGGTGCACGCCGGTCGAGGCGACCACGGCGAGCCCCGTACGCGCGGAGATGCGCGCCAGCGCGGCCGGGTCGCGGCCGAGCCCGATCGGCGTCGCGTCGATCATGGCGGTGATGCCGGCGGCACGCAGCAGAGCCGCCTCCTGCCCGCTGCGTTCCTCGTCGTCCAGTTCGTCCCCCGGCAGGAGCGGGCTGACCTGGAACAGGTGCTCGTGACAGTCGGTGGCGCCCAGCTCTTCCGGCGGCACGTCCCCGAGCACCGTTCGGACCGCGCCCCTCACGCGCTGTTCCCGGCGGCGGGGGGAGTGACGAGCCGGGCGAGGCGCTCGACAAGGTCGGAGTCCATCCGCAGGTCGAAGACCTCGGCGATGACCTGGGTCCAGCCGTGGATGAAGTAGCGCCAGCCGTCGACCACGGTCAGCCCGAGGCGCTCCTCCTGCTCGCGCGCGGTGATCAGGAACTCCAGTGTCCCGCGGTAGTTGAGCTCCCAGATCAGGCCGTGCTCCGGCAGCCGCGCCGACGGGCCGAGCGGGGAGCCCGGCCGGTCCTTGCCCATGCCGGTCGCGTTCACGATCAGGCTTCCCGGCGGTGCGGCGGCCACCAGTTCGTCGGCGGGTCCGTCGGCCGGTACGTAGGAGAACACCTGCGCGGGCAGCCCAGCACGCTCGTGCACCTCGCGTACGTGGCGCAGCCGGCGCGGGTCGGTGTCGGTGATCGTGATCCGCGCAGGGCGGTCGTCCCGGCCCGCCAGGTACCAGGTGATCGCCGTGCCGGCGCCGCCCGCGCCGAGGCACACGACCTGCGCACCGGTCCGGGCGAAATGTCCCTCGGGGACGAACTCCTCCAGCGACAACCGCGCCGTCAGCGGGTCGAGCGCATGCCCGACGAGCCTGCCGTCGCGTTTGGCGATCGAGGAGATCTCACCGCCCTCCCGGGCGAACACGTCGAGGGAATCGAACAGGTGCCCGGCCGCCTCAAGGATGCGGATCTTGTGCGTGGTGACCAGCGCGCCCGCGATGCCGTCGTCGTCCCGGATGCGCTCCACGACCCGTACGTACTCCTCGTCGGGCGCGCCGAGCGGGATGTCGTAGCCGACCAGCCGGTCCTCGGGCAGCCCCAGGGCGCGCGCCCAGCGCGGGAAGATCCGCTGGATGGACGACCCGCCCGTGTCGACGCCGACGAACCCGAGCGCGCTCACGCCACGCCCTTCTTCGCGAACGCGCCCGCCCCGGGATCGGGGGCGGCCGGGCGGGCAGGGCTGACGAGGTTCACTTTCCCTCCGTGGGGACGGGGTTGAGCGGGGGCCTGCCGGAGAGCACGGCGAGGACGTCGGCCGCCGCCGCGGCCCCCATCCGGTCGATGGCCTGCACCGTCTGCGCCCCGATGTGCGGGGTCAGGGTGACCCGGCCGGCCAGCTCCGGGTCGAGCAGCGGCGACGTGCCGCCGGATTCGGTGGCGAGGGTGTCGGCCGCGTACGCGCCGAGCCGCCCGTCGCGCAGGGCCGCGGCGACGGCGGCCTCGTCGACGAGTCCGGCGCGGGCGGTGTTGACCAGGACGAGTCCCGGGCGCACGGCGGCGAGCCAGCGTTCGTCGATCAGCGTGGCCCCGCCGGAGGCGTGCAGGGAGACGGCGTCGCAGGCGGCCAGTTCCGCGAGCGGCGCCCGCGGAATGTCGCCGGGCGGCGCGTACGGGTCGTGCCCCACGACCTCGCAGCCGAGCGCGGCGGCCCGGCGGGCGAACGCACGCCCGATCTGGCCGAGCCCGGCGATGCCGATGCGTAACGAGGCGATCTCCCGGCCGCGCACGGGAGTCCAGCGGCCGGCCCGGACGCGCCGGTCGCCCTCGGTGACGCCGCGCACCGCGCTGAGCAGCAGCACCAGCGCCAGGTCGGCGACCGCCTCGGTGTTGGCGCCCGGGGTGTTCGTGACCGTCACGCCGTGCCGCGCGGCGGCGGCCAGGTCGACGGCGTCCACGCCGACCCCGTACCGGGCGATCACCCGCAGCCTCGGCGCGGCGTTCAGGTGGGCCGCGGTGATCGGCCCGGTGCCCGCGATCCACCCGTCGGCCTCGGCGAGCAGCGGTCCGAGCTCGGCGAGGTCGTGCGTGGCGGGGCCGCGTACGACCTCCGTCCCGGCCGCGGCCAGCTCATCGGCCACCTTCCGTGTCCCGGACCCGAACGACCGCGACGTCACCACCACCCGCATCGCCCCGCTCATCTGGCCGCCTTCGCGCCTCGGTGCCAGGTCTCCAGGCGGTCGTAACCGTCGCGGAAGACGGCGTGGCGCCGTACGTAGACCTCGTGGCGCCCCGGGTCGGGCTGGAACTCGGCGGTGACCTGCGACAGCGTGCCCGCCACCGCGAACGAGTCGAGCACGCCCGCGCCCACGCCGGCCGTCACCGCCGCGCCGAGGCTGTTGGCCTCCTCGGCGACGGTACGGCGCCGCACCGGCACGCCCCACACGTCGGCCAGGATGCTCAGCCACACGTCGCCGGCGGCCCCGCCGCCGATCGCGTCGACCGACTCCACCGACGCGCCGGCCTCGCGGAACGCGAGCAGGCACGTGTACAGGTTGAAGGCGACGCCCTCAAGCACCGCGCGGGTGAGGTGCGCCGGCCCATGATGCCGGGAGATGCCGATGAAGGCGCCGCGCACGTCCGGGTTCCAGTACGGGGAGCGCTCGCCGAGCAGGTGCGGCAGGAAGTAGAGCCCCTCGCCGGAGGCCTCGGCGGTGTCGGCGTCCGCGACCAGGGCGCGGAACCGCTCGCCGTCCGCGCCGGCCCGCAGCACCTCGCTGATCCACGCCAGCGAGCCGCCGCCGGCCTGCATGGTCGCGGTCGGCACATACCGTCCGGGCACCACGTGATCGAAGGTCATCGTGCGCTTGCCCGGATCGAGCAGCGGAGTTTCGGAGGCCAGCGAGATCCACGACGAGGACCCGAGATAGACGTAGGCGCCGTCCGCCGGATCGACCACTCCCGCGCCGACCGCCGCGATCGGCCCGTCGCCACCGCCCGCCACCACCGGGGTCCCCGGCCGCAGTCCGGTGACCTCGGCCGCCGCCGCGGTGACCGTGCCCACGACCGAGGTCGACGGCACGATCTCCGGCAGCAGCGCCGGATCGAGCCCGGCCGCCGCGAGGAGTTCGCCGGACCACGTGCCCGCGGCCTGGTCGTAGGCGTTGGTGCCCGAGGCGTCGGACGGGTCGGTGACCAACCGCCCCGTCAGCCGGTGCACGACGAAGTCCTTGGCCAGGCACACGTGCGCGGTCCTGGCGAACGCCTCGGGCTCGTGCTCGCGCACCCACGCCACCTTGTGCAGGCTGTAGGTGGGGTTGAGCCGGTGCCCGGTCAGCGTGTACGCCCGGTCGTCCCCGACCGCCGCCGCGACCCGCTCACACTGCGCGCCGCTGCGAGTGTCGGCCCAGATCAGCGCCGGGCGCACCGGCTCGTAGGCCGCGTCGAGCAGCACCGCGCCCATCATCTGGCCGGACATCCCGACGACCCGGACGGCCGCGGGGTCGGTCCCGGTCTCGGCGAGCAGGCGCCGCGTGGCCTCGCCGGCCGCCCGCCACCAGTCGTGCGGGTCCTGCTCGGCCTCCCCGCCGGGGCCGTAGTGGGTGTCGTAGGCCACCGTGACGGCCGCGACCAGGCGTCCCCGCTCGTCGTGCAGGGAGGCCTTGTCGCCGGTCGTGCCGAGATCGTGCGCGATGATCACGCGGATCCTCCCGTCGCGGTGAGCTCGCGCGCGGAACCCGGTGGCCGTGCCGGCTCGCTCGCCCTCCGGGTGCGGCGGGCCTGCAACTGGTCGACGGCGACCGCGGCGAGGATCAGCGCGCCGATCGCGATCTGCAGGTAGAACGGGTCGACGCCGAGCAGCGTGCCGCCGTTGTTGAGCATGCCGACGATGAGCGCGCCGAGCAGGGTGCCGAGCGCGGTGCCGCGCGCGCCGAACAGGCTGGCCCCGCCGATCACGCAGGCCGCGATCGCCTGCAGCTCGTAGCCGGTGCCCGCGGTCGGCACGCCGTTGCTGAGCCGCGAGGCCAGCAGCACGCCGCCGAGCGCGGCCAGCGTGCCGGACAGCGCGTAGACGCTGACCTGCACGGACCGTACGGGCACGCCCGCCAGCCTGGCCGACTCCTTGTTGGAGCCGACCGCGTAGACGTAGCGGCCCCACACGGTACGGCGCAGCGCGAACCAGACGACCGCGGTCACCAGCAGCGTGATCCAGATCAGGTTGGCGATGCCCAGGGTCTCACCACCGGCGATCTCGGCGAACGCGCCGGGCAGCGGCTGCACGGTACGGCCGCCGGTGAGCAGCAGCGTGACGCCCCGCGCGATGCCCATGAAGCCGAGCGTCACGATGAACGGAGGCATCTTGACCACGGCCACGAGCAGGCCGCTGATCGCGCCCGTCGCGGCACCGGTGAGCAGCGCGAGCACGATGGCGAGCACCACCGAGCCGCCCCCGGCCGTCTCGAACACGGTCAGCGCGGCGATCACCCCGGACAGTCCCACCACCGACCCGACGGACAGGTCGATGCCACCCGTGATGATCACCAGCAGCTGGCCGATCGCGATGATCGCGTAAATGGAGACCTGGCGGCCCAGGTTGTCCATGTTCGTTCCGGTCAGGAACGTGTCCGTGAACAGGCTGAGCGCCAGCGCGATCACCAGCAGCACGGGAACGCCGTTCATCTCCCGGCCGAGCACGTCGCGCACGCCGAGGATCTCTTCGGGCCGCGGCTCGGCCTTGCCCCTGTCCTTGCCGTCCCGGGCCATTCTCACTCCTCGCCTGCCGCGGAAGCGGCGGTCTCAGTGGTGGTCTCACTCGTGCTCCCGGCGGCGGTGACGGCCCCGTCCAGGCTGGCCAGCCGCAGGATCTCCTCCTCGGTGGCCTCGCCCGCGGGCAGATCGCCGACGAACCGGCCCTGGCGCACGACCACGATGCGGTCGCACAGCCCGAGCAACTCGGGCAGATAGGACGAGACGATGACCACCGACAGCCCCTCGCGCGCCATCTCGGCCACGATCTGGTAGATGTCGGCCTTGGCCCCGACGTCGACGCCCTTGGTGGGCTCGTCTAGCAGCAGCACCTTGGCGCCGAGACTGAGCCAGCGCGCGAGCAGGACCTTCTGCTGGTTGCCGCCGGACAGCGAGGTCACCGGGTCGTCCAGGTTCGCGAACTTGATCGTCAGGCCCTCGGCCGCGGCCGTCACGTTCGCGTCGGCCCGCGCCCGCATACCCAGGTTGCGGTAACCGGCCAGGGCGATGTTCTCCCTGATGGACAGCTCGGGCAGCAGGCCCGACTCCTTGCGGTCCTCGGTGAGGAGCCCGATGCCGCCGCGGGCGGCCGCCCGGGGCGAGCCCATCGGCACCCGCTCGCCGTCGACCAGCACCTCGCCGCCGTCGGCGGGGTCCGCGCCGAACACCGCGCGGACGAACTCCGAGCGGCCCGAACCGAGCAGCCCGGCGAGGCCGACGATCTCGCCACGCCGTACGGTGAGATCGACCGGCGCGGGGGCGCCGCGTACCCGCAGTCCCCTGACCTCCAGCCGGGGTTCGCCGGTCTCCGGCCGCGCGCCCGGGTAGAGGTTCTCGACCGGCCGGCCGACCATCAGCTCGACGAGCGACTCGGGAGTGTGACCCGCCATCGGCCGGGTCTGCACGAGCCGGCCGTCGCGCAGCACGGTCACCTGGTCGCCGATCGCGAACATCTCCTCGATGCGGTGCGTCACGTACAGCACCGCGATGCCCTCGTCACGCAGGGCGCCGATGCGCCGCAGCAGCGCCTCGGCCTCCGCCTCCGACAGCGCCGTGGTGGGCTCGTCGAAGATCACCAGCTTGGCGTCCAGGCCGAGCACCCGCGCGATCTCCACCAACTGACGGGTCGCGGCGGGCAGTTCCCCGACGGGAGTGTCGAGGGAGAGCCCGCCGAGTCCGACGCGCTCCAGGTGGGCACGCGCCTGCTCCCGGCCGGTGGCCCGCAGCAGCAGGCCGCCCTTGCTGGGGAAACGCCCCATCAGCATGTTGTCGCCGACGCTCAGCTCCGGCAGCAGGCTGAGCTCCTGGTACACCGCGCCGACGCCGGCCTCCCGCGCCTGGACGGGCGACAGGCCCACCGCCTGGTCGACCGCGTTGATCGCGTACGAGCCGCCGTCGCGGGACACCGCGCCGGTGAGGATCTTGATCAGCGTGGACTTGCCGGCCCCGTTCTCCCCGGCCAGGCAGTGCACCTCGCCGGCGTGCAGGTCGAGGTCGACGCCGCGCAGTGCGGCGACCCGCCCGTAGGTCTTGTCCACCCCGCGCAGCGAGACGACAGGCGCAGGGGCCGAGCCGGTCGCCGAGCGGGTCATGGTGTCGGTCATGGGTGGCTCCCGCCTCAGCCCGTGGTCTTGGGCGGGTTGAGCAGCGACTGCAGCTCGGGGGCGTTGACGTTGCGCGCGTCGACCAGCACGGCGCCGGGGTCGAGCACGACCGGCGGCACGGTGCCACGCACGGCCATCGCCGCCTCCACCACGCCCTGGTAGCCGAAGAAGAACGGGTTCTGCACCAGGATGCCGTCGAGCGTGCCCTCCTTGACCGCGCTGACCTCAGCCGGGTCGGAGTCGAACGCGAAGACCGCGAGGTCCTTGGCGTTCTTCTCCCCGACCGCGCGCGCGGCGCCGGTGCCCGAGGTGTTGTTGTCGGCGAAGACGCCGGCCAGGTCCGGATCGCTGGTGATCGCGTCGGCGACCTGGCTGACCGCCTTGTTGAGGTCGTTGTCGTTGACCAGCGTCTGCTTGACGGTGGCGTCCGGGCACTTCTCGGCCAGGCCCTTCTTGAAGCCGTCGAACCGGTCGACCAGCACCTGCTGGCCGGAGGCCGCCGACTCGTGCAGGATCTGGCCGTCGGCCTTCCCCTGCTCGGTGATCAGCTCGCACATCCGCTGGCCCGCCTGCTGACCGGCCTTGATGTTGTCGGTGCCGATGAACCCCTCCGACTTCGTGGTCACCGCGTTGTCCACGACGATCACCTTGACCCCGGCCCCGCGGGCCCGGTTGATCACGTCGTTCAGGGCGGTCGAGGAGTTGGGGGCCAGGACGATCGCCTGGGCGCCGCGGGCGATGGCGTTCTCGACCAGGCGTACCTGGGGCTCGATGTCGGTCTCGGAGGTCGGGCCGGTCAGGTGCAGGTCGACGCCCAGGTCGGCGCCGGCCTTCTTGGCGCCGGCGAGCATCGACTGCCAGAACTCCGACTCCGTGGCCTTGACGATCACGTCGATCTTGGCGCCGGCGACGCCCGCCGTGCCTGCGCTTGAGGAAGGGGCTTCGCCCCCGAACGCGGCCTTGCCGGCGACGAGGCCGACGGCCAGCGTGACCACGGCGGCAAAGCCTGCCAGACCTGGAGATACGTACCTGAAGCGTGCCATGGGCTGCTCCTTTGTGCGGGCCCGCCGTGGGGTCAGGTGGCCGCGGAGAAGGGGGCGAGGGTGTAGGAGGCGCCGTCGCGGAAGACCCTGCGGCCCATGCCGTGCTTGACGACCCAGCCGTAGTCGTGGCCCGCCGAACCGGGATAGACGGCAAGGAACCTGTACGGCTCGTCGCCGATGTTGACGCTGCGGTGTGCCCAGCCGGGTGGGATGTAGCCGATCACCCCGGGCTCCATCTCGATCCACTCGGTACGCGTGCCGTCGTGCAGCAGCAGACCGCCGCGCCCGGCGAGGCCCAGATAGATCTCGCCTTGGGGATCGGGGTGCTGGTGACCCTTGGTCATATGGAACTCGCCGCCCACGGCGCCCGGCAGGATCGTGGTCACCGACTGCGGCAGCTCCCTGGCCACCTCCGGCACCGGGGACGCGGCCACCGTGTAGACCACGGGGTCGTCACCGTCGGCGGCGCGCTTGCGCGCGGGCTCGTCGGCGAACAGTCCCTCCAGGTCCGACAGGCGCCGGGTCAGCAGCGGGCCCTCGGGGGTCAGGGTCCCCTGAGCGGCGGCGAGGGCGATTCGCAGGGGGTTGATGGGCGGCGTGGCGTATGTGCTCACAGGAGCGTTACCTCCGAGGTTACGAAGATTGCGGGAATAGTAATCCTGTAATGACAGGATTTCAAGATATGGCCAACCGACGGGCCGACACCACACGCATCGTGTGAGCTTTCGCCACGCGCGTCGGGCGGGGCGGCGCCACGCGCGTTACCCCGCCGCGGCCGCCTCGAACTCGGCGGTCGCGGCCTCGGTCAGGGGGTCGCCGAACAGCCGCTCGGCCACCGCGGGGGCCAGCGCGAAGTGACGTACCCCCGCTCCGGCGAGGGTCACCACGTCGGCGGTCGTGCGCAGGCTGGCCGCGAGCACCCGGGTCGGGCCGCCGGTCGCGTCGAGGAGCCGCTGCATGGCCGTGACCTCCTCGATCGCGGGCCGTCCTGCATCCGCCATCCGGCCCACGTACGGGGCGAGGTAGGTCGCTCCGGCCGCCGCGGCGAGCAGCGCCTGCGGCGCCGCGTACACGGCGGTGAGCAGCACCGGCACGCCCTCGGCCGCCAACGTGGCCGCTGCCGCACACCCCTGACGGGTGGCCGGCGCTTTCACCACCACCGCCGGCCCGATGGCGCGCAGCCGCCGTCCCGTCGCCACCAGGTGGTCGTACGTGGCGCCCCACGTCTGCAGGAACACCTCCTGCGCGCCGAGTCCCGTCGCCCACCCGTACAGCTCCGGCAGGTCGCGCTCGACCAGGCCGGAGCGCCGCAAAAGCAGCGGGTTGGTCGTCAGGCCGCGGAACAACCCGGTCGACAGGAGCGGGCCTGCCTGGTCGCGATCGGCGCTGTCGACGTACAGGTGGAGCATGCGGGTCTCCTCACAGGTCGAGGACGACGGTGAGCGGGTACCGTCGCCGGGGAGCGGTGACGGACGCCTTCAGTCGACGACGATCATCAGCGGCCGGGCCGCGGCGGCCGCCGTGCCCTCACGGGCCAGCTCCACCTCGAACCGGCTGCGGTCGCCGCGGTGGAAGGCCACGAACGCCTCCACCGGCCGGCTCTCCTCCCCCAGACTCACGCTGCGCAGCACGAGCACCGGGTCGCCGCGCTTGATGCCGAGCCCGCGGGCCAGCCCTGCCGAGGCGACCACGGCCTCCACGGAACGGCGTCCGCGTACCAGTTTGACCTGGTACTTCTCCTCCAGGAGGGCGTACAGGGACTGGTTGGTGAGATCCTCGTCGAGCAGGCCGGGGGCGAGTTCGTAGGGGATGTGGGTGATCGTCAGGACCCAGGGCTCGCCGTCGACGAACCTCAGCCGCTCGATCGCTATCACGTCGGTGCCGGGTTCGATCTGCAGCTGGGTCGCGACCTGTAGGTCGGCGGGGACCTTGGCCAGTTTGCGGACCTCGCTGCGCAGGTGCGATCCGCGGGCGGCCACGTCCTCGAACAGGCCGGTCAGGGACTGCACCAAGCCTTCGGAGGTCTTGGGCTCGGCGATGAACGTGCCCCGGCCCTTGACGCGCTCGATGACGCCCTCGTACTCCAGCTCGGCCAGTGTCTGCCGGACGACTGTGCGTGAGACCTCGTAGGTGGCGCAGAGTTCGTGATCACCGGGCAGCCGGTCGCCCGGGCGCATGCCGCGCTTGCTGATCTCCTCCAGCAGAATCAGCTTCAGCTGGTAATAGAACGGCACCGGAGAGGAGCGGTCGATCGATGACATGATATGACAGGATAACCAGGAAACAGGTCATCCGCATGGCGGGGCTGCCATGGTCGTTCCGGCCGCGCTCACGCCCCGGGGCTTGATCGGCCGTCGCCACGATGGCCTGAGCGTAGGTGGACCCGTTCAGCTCGTGAGCCGCGTGCAGCATCTCCGCGGAGTAGGCCGCGGTCGCGTCCCGGGCCGCCGTGACCACCGCGCGGGGATGGTCGAGGAGCCCCACGCTTTCGGCGACCTCCTTCAGCCGGGGCCAGGTCTTGCCCGCATCTGAGTTCAGTATGGACTAAACTGTCTGTCATCGGATGAACAAGGGGCTTCGTCATGATCGGTGAACGCAATCCGTACGAGCACGGGCACGGGCCCATCACTTCCAGGAAGGTCCGGCGGGCGGGGTTCGCCGAGAAGCGGTTCGACACCGGCACCGTGCGGATCAACTACGTGGCCGGGCCCGACAACGGCCCGCCGCTGGTGCTGATCCCGGCACAGACCGGGACCTGGGAGAGCTACCAGCGGGTCCTGCCCGGGCTGTCGGCCGGTTTCCAGGTGTTCGCGGTCGACGTGCGCGGGCACGGCAGGTCGACGTGGACTCCGGGGGATTACTCCTGGAGCAGCGTGGGAGGCGACATGAGCGCGTTCCTGCGGGAGGTGGTCGGGCGGCCGGCGATCGTGGCGGGCAACTCCTCCGGCGGTCTCATCACCCTGTGGGGCGCGGCCAACGTGCCCGAACTCGTGGCGGGCGCCGTGCTGGAGGACGCGCCGGTCTTCTCGGCGGAGTGGCCCCGCTTCAGGGACCACGATCGCTACGTCTATCAGGGGCTGCGGCATGCCGTGGAGACGCTCGGCGACCTGCGGCACCGGGATCTGGCCGACTACCTCAGGGACATCACGAAACCGGAGAAGAACGGGTCGGAGCGGAAGGTGCCGGGCTGGTTCCTCCGCCATCTCTCCTGGCGGATCGCGAGGTTCCAGGCCGCGCATCCCGCCGAGCCCGTCGATCTGAGGTTCATGCCACTCGCCGCGCGGCTCATGTTCAGGTCGCTGTCGATGTTCGATCCCGATTTCGCCCGCGCGTTCGTCGACGGCCGCATCTACGAGGGGCTGGACCATGCGCAGGCGCTCGCCCGCGTACGCTGCCCGCTCCTGGTCATGCACGCCGACTGGTTCCGCGATCCCCGGCACGGCCTGGTGGGCGCCATGGACGACCAGGACGCCGCCCGCATCATGCAACTCGTCCCGCACGCCCGCTACCAGCGCGTCCAGGCCAACCACGTGATCCACTTCTTCAAGCCCGCCCAGTACGTACGGGCCATCGGCGAGTTCAAGGACTCGATCGAGAGCCTCCACGCCCCGGGGCCACGGCGCTGACCCGCACAGCCGAGCCGAAGGAGTTCGGCCTTCACTAACCTGATTGCCGATGGACGAACAGAGCAAGGAAGAGCAACTGCTGGCCTGGGTGGAGCGCGTGGCCGCGTTCTTCGCCAGGAACAACGGGCTGCCGCTGATCACCGGACGGGTGCTGGGCTGGCTGATGGTGTGCGATCCGCCCGAGCAGACCGCCGCCCAGATCGCGACGGCGATCGGCGCCAGCAAGGCGTCGCTGAGCACGGCGGTCCGGGTGCTGGAGGCGAGCGGTTTCGTCCGCGCCGTGACCCGGCCCGCCGAGCGCGGTGTGCACCTGCGGGTCGCGGACGACGTGTGGGAACGGGTGGCGCGGCGCAAGCTCGAAGCGCTGGGCGACTTCAGCGAGATCACCGCCGACGGGCTGGAGATCCTGCACGACGAGCCCGCCCGGGGCGATCGAGTGAGGGATGCCCATCGCTTGTTCTCCCGGCTGGAGCAGCAGATCGCTCCACTGCTTCAGCACCGGGATGATGATTCACCATAATCGCCCGCCTTGTTAGTAAGTGCTTACTATGCCATGCTGAAGGGCATGGAAACGAGACGCGGCACCGCGGACCAGCGACGTGCGGAGGCCATCGCGGCCGGCATGCGGGTGTTCGCCGACCACGGGCTGACGACCGCGTCGATACAGCAGGTCGCGGACGCGATCGGAGTCTCACAGCCCTATGTCTTCCGGCTGTTCGGCAGCAAGCACGCCTTCTTCCTTGCCTGTCTCGACGAGTTCGAAGGTCAGGTACGCGAGGTCTTCCGGGAGGCCGCGGGGGCATCTCCCGGCGATCCGCTGCCCGCCATGCGCGCCGGTTTCCGCGAGTTGCTCGCCAACGACGCCCTCACCGGCCTGTGGTTGCAGGCGTGCGCCACCGCCCGTAGCGACGAGGCGGTGGCGGAGCGCTGCCGCGCCGTCGTATCGGGGGTTCTGCAGGAAGCGGCGCGGCTGACGGACACGGCGCCGGAAAGCCTGGGGCGGGCGCTCGCCGATGGCGCGCTCGTGGTGATGTTGCAGGCACTTGGCGTGGACATCTCCGGGGGAAGCCGAGCCGCCATCGAATCCCTGCGGGCGAAGGAGACGACGTCGTGAACCGGCCCGCCGCCAGCCGCCTCATTCGCACACTCGACGCCAAGGGGGACTCATGGGATACCTGAGGTACGTCGCGGTCGGCGACAGCCTGACCGAGGGACTCAACGACGGCAATGAGAAGACCGGTTACCGGGGCTGGGCAGACCGCCTGGCCCACCTGCTGGCCACGGACGAACCGCGGTTACGCTACGCCAACCTCGCCGTACGCGGGAAGCTCACCGCCCAGATCCGGGCCGAGCAGACGAGCGCCGCCCTCGCACTCGAACCGGACCTGATCACCGTCACGGCGGGAATGAACGACCTGGTCCGGCCGGGTTTCGACGCTCCGGCCGTCGTCTCGGACCTGGAAGCCATGCTGGCCCGGTTCGCCGGCTCCGGGGCGCACGTGGTCACCTTCACCTTCCCCGACATCGCCCAGATCAGCCCGCTGGCCCGCCACCTGCGGCCCAGGGTCCTCGACCTCAACGAACGCATCCGGGCGGCGGCCCACCGCCAGGGCGCCCTGCTGGTGGACACCTTCAACCACCCGGTGACCTCCGATCCCCGGCTGTTCAGCGCCGACCGCTTCCATCTCGGCCCTCTTGGACACGCACGCCTGGCGGTGGCGGTCGCCCACGCTCTCGCCGTGCCGGGGGGCGACGGTTCCTGGGCCGACCCGCTCCCGCCGCTGCCGCCGCCATCGCCGTGGCACCGTGCCCGCGTCGAAACGGCCTGGGTCGCCGCCTTCGTCGGGCCCTGGCTGATCCGCCGGGTCCGGGGGCGTTCCTCAGGAGACGGCCGCGCCGCCAAGCGCCCGCTGCTGCAGCCGGTGTCATGAGCTCGCGTACCGATCCGCCGCTGTTCCCCGGCTGGATGAGATCGCTCGGCGCCGTCTGGGGAGCGACCGCCGAGGAGATGGCCGCCGCGTACCCGTGCGACGAGGAGGTCCCGAATCCGGCGGAGGTCTGGTTCCGCGCGGTGAGCGTGCGTGCGCCGCGGCCGACGGCCTTCCGCTGGCTGTGCCAGCTCAGGGTGGCGTCGTACAGCGACGATCCGCTCGACGGTGGTGGCCTCCGCAGCCCCCGAACCCTGACTCCCGGGGTCGAGCGTCTGGCGATGGGCCAGCGGTTCATGACGGTCTTCAGGCTCGTCTCCTTCAGCCCGGACGATCACATCACCCTCCGGCTGACCGAGCCGCGGGCGGTGGCCCGGTACGGGCCGCTGACGCTCACCTACGCGGTACGCGACGCCGGCTCCGGCGCCACCCGGCTGGTGGTGAAGCTCAACCTCGGAGAGCGGGGTGACGGCCTTCTCCCCCGTGCCCGGCGACAGGCCCTGGCCTGGGCCGACCTGTGCATGATGCGCCGGCAACTGCTGACGCTGCGCGACCTCGCCGAGGCCGCCTCCGCTTCCCCGTCACCAGGTCGCCGTACACCCTGATCCGGGCGTTCGCCGGCGAACCGGACGACCTCCCGACGGCAGGGTGGCAGCCGCAACCAGGGGGCCGCGTTCGCCGAGGACATCGCCGCACGCGGCGCGACCACGGTGATCAGCCACAGCAACGACGCCGAGGCTGCGCGGCGGACCCTCGCGGCCCTTCAGCGGCAGGGCGTCACCGGAGCGGCGCCGCGCTCCGACGCCCGCCGATCCGCCGATCCGCCGAGGTCGACGAGGTCGACGACTCGTTCTACCGGTCCGCCGAGACCCCCGAGTCCATCCAGGCGGCCACCCACCACAGCCCGCGCGGCCGGCTCGGAGTGCCCGGCGACATCGCCCCGGTCGTCGGCAGGCTGATCGGTGACTCCGCCGACTGGGTCTCCGGCCAGACGGTGCGCGCCAACGGCGCGATGTTCCAGCCGGAGCGCCCGAGCGGCGGTGCCATGGCCTGGGCGCGGTCCCGCTCAGTGCGCGTCCGGCGTCACCGCGGGCGCAGACCTCGCAGCCGCGTCCACGACAGCAGCACGTGCACCCGGTCCGGCAGGGCGAGCTTGGTCAGGACGCTCGACACGTGCACCTTCACGGTGTAGCGGCTGATGACGAGCCGGCGGGCGATCTGATCGTTGGACAGCCCCTCGGCGATCAGCTCGCACACCTGCCGCTCGCGGTCGGTGAGCCGCTCCGCCGCCGCCAGCAGGGCCCGGTCGGCCTCGGTGGGCAGCGTGGGCTGCAACGCCTCGATCATCCGGGTCGTGGCCTCCGGTGCCAGCACCGACTGGCCGGCGGCGACGATCCTGATGCCGTCACGGATGCGCTCGCCCGGCGCGTCCTTGAGCAGGAAACCGCTGGCTCCGGCCTGCAGACCGGCGTAGACGTAGCTGTCCAGGTCGTACGTCGTGAGGATGAGGACCCGGCTGGGCCCGCCGACGATGCGGCGGGTGGCCTCGATGCCGTCCATGCCGGGCAGCCGGACGTCCATGAGCACCACGTCCGGCCGGAGCTCCGCGGCGGCGGACACGGCGGCGGCGCCGTCGCCCACGGCGGCCACCACGTTCAGGTCGTCGGCGGCCCCGACCAGGCGGACCAGGGCCTCGCGCAGCAGTTGTTCGTCATCGCAGACCAGGACGCGGATGACGGTCATGACACCTCCCGCAGCGGCAGCGTCGCGCACACCTCGAACGTCTCGCGCCCCGCCCGCACCCGCACCGAGCCGCCGAGCAGCCCGACGCGTTCGCGCATGCCGACCAGCCCCACTCCGCCTGTCGTGCCGCCGGGCGCGGACGTCACCGGATTGGTGATCGTGACCGTCAGTCGGGTGGCGCCGTAGTGCAGCAGCACGCGCACGTCCACGGGTCCGGCGTGCTTGGCGACGTTGGTCAGCGCTTCCTGGACGACGCGGTAGGCGGCCAGTTCGATGCTGGTGTCGACCTGGCGTACGGCGCCCGAGCGGGTCAGCGTCGCTCGCGGCCCGCCCGGCGGGATGGCCGCCACGAGGGCGTCGAGGTGTTCCAGTCGTGGTGGGGGGACGAGCGGGTCGTGGCCTGGCGGCGCCTGCCTGAGCACGCCGAGCAGCCGCCGCAGCTCCGCCAGGGACTCCCGGCCGGTGCGGGCCACGCGCCGCAGGGTCTCCTCCATGTCGTCACGTGTGTCGGCGCCCGCTTCGGCGTCGACCACCATGGTGGTGATCGAGTGGTTGAGAATGTCGTGCAGTTCCCTGGCCAGCAGCGTCCGCTCGCGTTCGGCCGCGCGCCGCTCGGCGAGCTCGCGCTCGGCCTCCAGCCGCCGGGAGCGGGCCTGCAACTCGTGGATGCGGTCACGCCGTCGCCCGTCCAGGCGGCCCATGGCCCAGAATCCGACGACGAGCACCGCCGCAGCCGCGTACACGACCACGATGCGCAACGGGTCCCCGAGGGAGGCCAGCGTGACCGGCAGCCCGAGGCCCAGCAGCGCCAGCACCGCTGTGACGCCGATCACCCGGTGGGCTCCCCGGCCCCACGCCCCGAGACGGGACGCGGCGACCAGGGGAGCGACCAGAACGGGCATCTTGCCCAGGATCAGCATCAGTTCCAGGACGATGGTCACGCCCAGGACGGTGAGGGGGAAGCGGCGCGAGCACATCAACGCCACCGACTGGGCGCCCGTCAGGGCCAGTTGCAGGACCGGCTCGTCACCGGGCGCGAGCAGCCAGCCGACGAGCGGCGGCAGCAGGGCCGGCACGCCGTCGCTCAGCCACTCCATCCGGGCTTCGCGCCGCGCCTGATCGCCCTCGTACGTATCCAGCCGACCGCCACCAACGCCACCACCGGTGCCCAGGGCGCCAGCGCGACCGTCCAGCTCAGCCCGAGCGGCGGGCCGGGTTGCTCGATCGCCTGGATCGGCAGGACCCCCGTCGAGGTCCCGCCCGCGTTCTCCACGGCGAACTCGAACCGCCATGTGCCCTCCTCCGGCAGTGAGACGACGTCCAGCCCCCAGACCTGAGCCGCCCGAGGGTGCCGCGGCAGCACGATGGCATCGTCACGGCGCTGCAGGACGATGCCCTTCAGCCCCCTGCGGTCGCCGCTGGGCGACACGGTCGTGACCAGGCCGGTGCGCCCGCCGATGCCGCCCGCCGGTTGGAAGGTGAAGTCGAGCGACTGCAACGCGCGGATCGGCCACTCCGTGAACCCTACGGTGATCGGGGTTCCGTCGCTCATGGAGACGGTCTCGGTGTGCACGATCTCACCGGGGAGCGGGGCGGCGGCGGCCGGGCCCGCGAGGGTCAGCAGGGTCACCACCGCCGCCGGTATGAGCAGGGCGCGCTTCAAGCGATCACCGCCTGCGGGACGGAGGCCGCCGCGCGCTCGCGGAAGCGGCGCAGCAGGACGGCGCTCTGCCAGCCCAGCGAGCCCATCCCTGCGCCGAGGGCGGTCGCCGCAACGAGAGTGAGCGGCAGGTTCATCTCCATGATGCCGATCCCGCCGTAGAAGAGGGCCGTGTTGACTCCGGCCAGCGCGCCGGCCGCCACCGCGATCCGTACCGGGTGCACGCCGCGCCGCACCGCCCAGGCCGTCATGACGCCGGCCAGCAACGCGACGAGCGGGTAGGTGGGCGGAAACCCGATCAGCACCTGCGGCAGGTTGGCGGCGTAGTCGCGCATTGGCTGGCCGATCGCCTCGGCGTACCAACGGGTGGCGGCCGGGGCGAACAGCGCGAGCCCGCCCTGGACGAGCACGAACGTCAACCCGGTGGCGGCCGGCCAGTGCCAGGATCGGGTGAGCCCGACGACCAGGCTCAGGATGAGGGCCGCGGCCGCGGCCAGCCCGAGCACCCGCGGGGCGATCCCGGGCAACCACTGGAAGAGCAGCTCGGACACCATGTTGAACGCCGACGTCGAGCCGAGGGTGGCCAGTCCGACGGCCAGGGCCAGGCCCCATCGCTCGGAGCGGGTACGCCGCAGCACGGCGAAGGCCATGATCATGGCGAAGATCTCGACCTGGATGGACAGCCCGAGCCCGAAGTGCGACGGGGTGGCCCCGGCGGCGATGTCGAAGCCGTAGACCTCGTGCCACCACAGGTCGGAGCCGGCGTACAGGAGGTTGGCCGAGGCGCCCAGCCCGCCCACGAGGAACGGCCACGGCGCCCGGAACGTACGGAACACCGTCACCGACGGCGTGCCGGTGGCCGGGCCGCTCCCCCACGTGGACAGCAGCACCACGATCAGGCAGGTGAGCCCGATGATGCCGGTGCCTGTGTAGAGGAACAGGTGGGGGGCGGTCCAGAAGTTGTCGGGGCCGACGTCGCCGTGCCACTGCCCGTCCCACACCATGCCGGTCAGCAGCGTGGCATAACCGAGGAGCAGGAACCAGGCGCCGGTGACCTCCCGGCGGGGTATGTGCGAAGGTTCGGGTGACATGCGGAGTTTCTCCTATTCTCCAACCAGTGTGGTGACCTTG
This sequence comes from Nonomuraea jiangxiensis, assembly GCF_900099965.1. Classification (GTDB taxonomy): domain Bacteria; phylum Actinomycetota; class Actinomycetes; order Streptosporangiales; family Streptosporangiaceae; genus Nonomuraea; species Nonomuraea jiangxiensis. The sequence continues at coordinate 326,397 of NZ_FNDJ01000008.1, forward strand.
ATGACCTCGGCACCTGAGGTGTCCTCCACCCGGATGCCGATCTCCCAGGCGCCCGCCATCGTGAACAGCTCGCCGCGGGCCACGTAGCGACCCGGCCCGTCGCCCCGGGCGGCGAGCTCGGGCGTGGTGTGGCCCATGTGCGGCATCACCGCGAAGACCGAGACCTCCGCCGGGGTGGCCGGGTGGATCTCCAGGCGCGCTTCGAGGAGACCCGGACGGGGTTCCAGCCGGACCGTGACGGCGTGGCGGGCGCCCCTGCCGTGCAGCTCGGTCGGGCCGGGGGCAGAACCCCCGAGCACGAGCCAGCCGATCCCGGCCGCGATCAGCAGCAGGGGCGCCACGACGTACGCGCGCCGCCTCACCGGGTGCTCCCTTCCGCGGCCACCTCGATGACGTGGGGCACGGTGACGATCCGGTAGTCCCGGACGTACTGGATCCAGGCCAGGTAGCGGCCCGGCCGGGGGAAGCTGAAGACGAACTCCAGCCGTGGCCCGTAACGGGCGACCGACTCGTCCGGCACCCGGACGGCGGTGGCGTCGGCCATCGAGCGGGCCTCGTGGACGTGGCCCAGGTAACCGCTGTCCTGGCTGCGCACGATCAGGTGGCCCGCCATGCCGAGCCAGGGCCGCAGCGCGGTGACTCCGGTGTCGAACGTGAGCCGGACCGGCCGCCCGGCGACCGGCCGCGCGGGTTCGGTCACCGGCGCGGCTCCGGCGGGCACGGCCGCGGAAACGCCGGCGGGCCCCCGGTCGTCCACGTCGTCCACGGTGAAGGCGCCCGACACGAGCTGGCCGCCCGCGCCGGTGCGTTCGAACTCGGCGTACGCGCGATGCCTTCCCGGCTGCTCGGCGCGTAACCCGACCTCGTAGACGCCCGTCGCGATCCTGATCGGGTGCACGTGCCGGAAGAAGCGGCCGTCGTCGCTGGTCACCACGAGGTGGGTCAGGGCGGCGTGGTGTTCGGCCAGGTCGTCCGCCGGTCCCCCGGTGGAGCCGTCGAAGAGCGTCACCCGCAGCCGGAAGGCCGCCCCGAGCGCGGGCCGCCCGGGTGTCACCTCCACCAGCGGTTGCGCGTTCGGACGGGTGAGCGTCTCCGGATCAGGCGCCCCCTCCGGGGTGAACCAGGGCGAAAGCGCTCCGGTGGTGAACGCCACGACGAGCGCGACCGCGAAGGTCCCCGCGGACCCCGCCGCGACCGCCCCGCGCCGCAACGCCGCGCCCACCAGTGCGCCAATCAGCGCCACCGCCGCGCAGGCGAAGGCGGCGTACACGATGACTTCCCACAGCGGCGCGCGCGGCACCAACAGGGTGAACGGCAGCACCGACCGTTCCCCGCCCGCCCGCACCTCCAGCTGGTGAGGCCCGGCTCGGCCGGCGTGCAGGACCGCCGGGTACATGCCGGGGCGCCCCGCCTCGATCCGTACCGAGGCCGCGGAGGAGGCGCCGTCCTCGATCGACCGGACGGCCAGCTCGACCGGCCCGCCCCGGCCGGGGTCGTGCGCGACCACGTCCACCTGCAGCGGCGCCGGCACCCGGACGCTCGCCCGTACCACGACGGTGAGCTCCATGCCGGCGATCGTCTGCGCGAAACGCGCGTCGGCCTCGGCGAACCGGCCGTGCGCGGCCGCGGGGGATGCCCAGGCTAGCAGGACCGCGAGGGCGAGCAGGGCCAGGGTCAGACGCTTGATCACGGTCCGAGCCTAGGAATCGGCCCCGGACCACCACATCGGCCACGGGCACTGACGTGCCTAGTTCCCGGGAACTACCGAGCGGAGGGCTCCCGGGCCGCCATCGAGCGGTCCAGGAGCCGGTGGCAAGGCGCGTCAGTTCCCGGTGGGCGGGACGTTGCCCCAGTACTCGTGCAGCGCCGAGATCCGCTCACCCCTCACCTGCACGATGATCGTCTCCCAGTTCAGGTATCCGGCGGTGGAGGAGGAGGCGCCTCGGGAGTCGTACTCGTACAGGACCCGGTCCCCCATGACCGCCACCGATCTCCGCTCGCCGCTCACGCGGTTGCCGCTCGTCCCGTGGAACCTGGCCCATTCGGCGATCGCGCGCCGACCGGCCTCGCCCTCGTGCCGCCCCCGCCACTGGCCCTCGGGGAACCAGAAGGAGAATCGCGGGGTCAGCATCGCCAGGAACGGCTCCCAATCCCCGGTACGCCATCCTCGGTCGAACCGGTCCATGGCCCGGTCGGCCACCTGCCGCACGCCGCCGGAACCACCGGCCACCGCGGCGTGGGCCGGCCGCCCCAGCAGGCCCAGCCCCGCGAGCCCGCCTGCGGCGACCACGCCGAACATCTTCCGCCGCGACCCGGACCTCGTGTCGAACGCGTTGATCGGCTCACTCATGAGGACGTCCCCTTCTCGTTGATCTTGAGGCGTCATTAGAGCAGGACCGACCGAAAAACCGTGTAATGCGAGGAGCGGCATCCGGTCCGGCGACGGGGTGTTCCCCGATCAGAGGTAGCGCGGGAACAGGTCCGTCGTCGGCCAGGTCGTCACCTTGCCGATCTGGGCGTTCATACGCGGGCTGAGCACGTCGAAGTCCGGCGCCCCGCTCTCCTCGTTCCGGTTGAACAGGGCTGCACCCCCGGCAGCAGGTACGCCTACAAGTCGAGTGGCCGGCCGCAGGCGTACTGGATGATGTGGTCGCGCGTGAGCGGCAGGGGGACGCCGAGGGACCTGGAGATGGTGTGGTCCATGTCCAGGTGGTCGCCCGAGAGGTCGCGGTCCCACCCGCCGGTGTGCTGCAGGAGCCGCCACACGTCGGCACCGAGGGGCGAGCGTTGGCCGGGAGGTCCCCAGGGCGAGGGCGGGCACTGTGGCGGCGCCCGCGGCCAGGAAACGCCGCCTGCTCAGGCCGTTCGTCAGGGGCTCGTGCGGTTCGCTTGTCGTCATGACCCAGACGATTAGTGGATCATCGCTCGCCGGGCAGCGAAAGTTCCGCGAAAAGTGATCTTTCGCGTGCCTTCACGAGCGAGTTGGTTGGGTGATCCACGACCGCCGATCATGATCTTCGAGTGAGGAGCGACGTGGAACCCGAGCGAATGTCTCCCGAGGTGTCGCGGCGCGGTGTGATGCGTGCCTCCCTGACCGCGGCCTCCGCCCTGGCGATGACCCAGGCGGGCACGGCACCGGCCCGAGCGGATACCGATGCCGACGCGGTGGTAGCGGGCCCGCGGGGCCAGTTCGCCCGCAATGTGGAGCTCGTCGGATATACCGACATGGACCACCGGCCCGCCTTCAAGATGGCCGTCCGCCACGTCAGAAACCGCTGGTACCTGTACACCGGCCACTTCTGGGACTCCGGCTGGAGCGTCGTGGACGTCACCGATCCCCGACGGCCGGAGGTGGTGGCGTTCGTGCCGGGGCCGGAGGACACCTGGACCCTGCAGGTCGATCTGCACGGCGACATCATGGTGACCGCGCTGGAGCAGATCTTCCCCAACTTCGGTGGAGATCCGCAGGCCCCTTTCGAGGAGGGGCTCTACATCTGGGACATCGGGAACCCGGTGAAGCCACGTCGCCTCGGTCACTACACGACCGGCGGCACCGGCACGCACCGCAACCTCTATCCGGGCGGCCGGTACGTGCACGTGGCGGCCGGCGCGAAGGGCTTCAGGGGCAACATCTACACGATCGTGGACATCGCCGACCCGACCCGGCCCACGGAGGTGGGGAGCTGGTGGGTGCCGGGGCAGCGAGACGGTGAGGAGAGCCCGCCGGAGCCCGAACGACTCCACACGCATGGCTTCTGCTGCGCGAACGGCGCGGATGTGTCGTTGCACGGGCCGCCGTACGTCGTCGGGGATCTGGCGTACCTGCCCTACGGCGCGGCGGGGCTGATCGTGCTGGACATCTCCGACGTCACCGCGCCCACGCCGGTCGGCGGCCTGAACTTCAGCCCGCCCTTCCACTCCCGCTTCGGCGTGCACGGTGTGCTCCCGATCCCGGACAGGAAGATCGCCTTCGCCAACTCCGAGGACGTCTCCTACGGCAGGGGCGCCGCGCCCCACGCCTCGATCGTGGACATCTCCGACCCGGCCAAGCCGTGGCTGCTGTCTCTCCTGCCGACGCCCGTACCGCCGCCGGGGGCGCCGTACGCGGACTTCTCCGGCAGGGGTGGCTGGAGCGGCCCGCACAACATCAACCACCACCAGCACCACCCGGACGTGCAACGACAGGGCGATCTCCTGTACGTCGCGCACTTCAACGCCGGCCTGCGCGTCTATGACGTCTCGAACGTCCGCCTGCCGCGCGAGGTCGGCTACTTCGTGCCGTCCGATCCCGCCCGCAGGTACGGTCCGATGCCGGAGGACAGGCTCGTGGCACAGACGGAGGACGTGGTCGTGGACCGGCGCGGCTACATCTACATCTCCGACAAGAACCAGGGCGTGCACATCCTGCGTCACACCGGCTGACGAAGCGGGCCGGGGAAGCGCCGGGCGACGTCTCGACCAGGGGCGCGGTGAAGGCCCCGACTCACGCGGCGGCCGGCATCTCTGTACGGCACAATCGTGCGGGTGACGACCGAGCATCTGCTGCCCTTCATCGGCCGACGCATCCGGCGCGCCCAGGAGGCGCTCCTCGGCGCCACCCTGATCGGGCTCGGCGTCCGGGTGGCCACCTGGTGATCGGGCGATCGCCCGACCGCGCTGCTCCGCGAGAGCCGTCTCATTCCACGATCAAAGGAGATCGCGTGAATCCCCACGACTGGGACCAGTTCCTGAAGCGCTGGACCGAGGAATGGCTCATCGCCCACCCGGACCTGGCAGGAGAGCTCACAGCCGGCTGGCCCGGATATCCGCCCGCGTCCACGGAGCAGATCGCCACGCTGGAGCAACGGCTCGGCCGTCCGCTGCCGCCCTCCTACCGCGACTTCCTCCAGGCCAGCAACGGCTGGCGATTCACCATCCCGTTCGTGGACGAGCTGCGCGGCGCGAACGACGTCGGCTGGTTATGTGACCTGGACCCGTCCATGGCCGAGATCTACGACGACAGCGACATCTTCGAGGAGGAAGCCGCCATACTCCACCGGGCGGTCCTGATCTCGCTGGAGGCGGACGCGGGCATCATCGTCCTCGACCCCGACGATGTGAACGCGGACGGTGAATGGGCCGTTCACGAGCTGTTCTCCTGGTCCGGCGAGCCGACCGAGCGGCACAAGTCGTTCTACGAGTGGATGTACGACTCCTTCGCGAGCTTCCACACTCTCGACAGGCCCTCATGCCGGACTCAGCGGGAATGGGACGACAGAATCGAGCAAGCCCGGCTCGCGAGCCTGGCCGGCCAGGTCGACGCGCCGCTGCACACACTGGAGCAGGCCCACCGCTTCGGCCGCGACCGTGCCGGCATCCTGTACTTCCAGTTACGCGTCATGCTCGGCATCGGTGACCGCGAAGCGAGCCAGTGGATCGAACACCCGCTCACTGACACCGTGAACAAGAACTCCACCTGGGAACTCGACGAGCCCCTGCTGGCCACCGAGTTCCTCCCCGTGCTGTTCGACCAGCACTCCCGCATCAATCCCCACCTCACCCAGTCCTGCCTCGCCGGCTTCTACGAGCGCGGCATCGAGCCGGTCAAACGCCTGATCATCGACCACCGGGACCGGCGCAAGGAGCCGGGTTTCCAGCTCTCGTACGGCAACCCCGAGTTCGACGCCGCCGTCCGCGCGATCGACTTCGCAGGGCCGGACGCCTGGCCCCTGCTGCATGACGCGCTCCCCCTGTGGCGTCCGGTGAGCGATGACCACCTTGCCCCCATCTGCCTGATGGCCGATCCGCGCATCGCGCCGCTGATCACCCCGGAGCGAGGCCGGGAGATCCTCTCCACGCCCAGAGGGTGATCCCGTCAGCCGGGCTGAGTCGATCATTCTTCCGGGGGCTGACCTGGATCGCGGGCTTGCGTGTGGGTAAGCTGCACGTCCGGATTGTCCTGACTTGCCGAGGTGATTGCCCTTGTCTCCCCCATCAACGTCCGCTGCCGACCGGCCGGGACGTTCATACTGCGATCCGGGCGAACCGCCATCGAATCGTCACAGGGGAGACTCCACCGCATGACTACGCCACCATCGCCATCCGGAGCCGAGCGGACTGACGGATCATCCGTGCGGATCGGCGCCCTCGTTCCGCTGACCCGGCCCGGCTGGGTCCAGGCGGGCCGGCATCTGCTCGCTGGACTCGAACTGGCCGTTCGCGAGGTCAATGACTCCGGCGGGATCGCCGGAAGGCCACTGGAGCTGGTGGTACGAGACACCGCGGCTGATCCGCAGAAGGCCGCGGCAGCCGTGGATGAATTGGCTAGCCTGGGCGTGGCCGCCTTGGCGGGCGAGTATCACAGCGTGGTCGCCCGCGCCGCCGCCGCCAGGGCCGACGCCCTCGGCCTGCCGTTCCTCTGCTCGTCAGCGGTTCTCGACGCACTCACCGAACAGCCGACGGAATGGGTCGCGCGCCTCGCCCCGGCGCAGTCCCACGGCTGGCGGATCTACGCGGACTTCCTCCTCAGCGCGGGCCACAGCCGAATCGCCGTGGCGACCCAGTCGAGTGTCTACTGGGCGTCCGGGGCCCGGATCCTGCGCGATCACCTCGCTCCGCGCGGCGGGACCGTCATCGAGCTCGACATGGGCGCGCTCGACCCCACGGCCGTGTGCGACGAACTCGTCGGCAGTCGCGCGACGGCCCTCCTTCTGCTGGTCGGCATCCCGGAGCCGGCGGTGTCGATCGTCAAGGCCGTCCGCCGCGACCAGCGCCTCGCCGAGATCCTGATCGGTGCTCCGGCCGGGCAACCGGAGTTCGCCGAATGGGCGACGTTGCTGGGCGACGACGGCGCCGCGATCCCGTTCTTGCGTTACCTGCCCGAGCACCTCAGCCCACTCGGTGCACGAGTCGAGAAGACCCTTTACGAACGGCTGACCGAAACGCCCTCCTTCGTAGCCTTCGAGGGCTACGACACCATCACCGTCCTCGCCGATGTGCTGCGTTCTGACGGCGTGGACCGGGCGAGCACGGCCGCATCCTGGTCGCGCGTCGCGGTCGAAGGCACCCGCGGGCAGATCCGGTTCTCCCGCACGCCGGACATCAGCGTTCGGCAGTGGGCATGGCCGCCGGTCCAGGTCGTCGATCGGGACCCGGCGGCACCGGATCGCTTTCGGATCCTTCACGCCGGCTGAGAGGGACACCAGGCCGGCTCTGTCGCAGGCAATCCCAACGGGCCATCCTCGACTCGCCACCGGAGGAACCGGCATCACGCCGGATCCGTCCGGTGTCGTGGTATCTGGAGTTCCTCGGACGCATCCCATTAAGTGTGGTCGATTCGCTGAACGTCCGGGTCCTGGGTTCCCTGGGGGTGCGCGTCGGCGGCCGGGCGCTGGATCTGGGCGGTCCGCGGCTGAGGCTCCTGCTCGCGCTGCTCACGGCCAACGCCGGCCGGGTCGTGACGGTGCAGGCCCTGGCGGAGGGCATCTGGGGGCTGGACGCGCCGCCCGACACGCCGCTCGCCCCGCCTGCTCGCCATCGTCGGCCGCTCGCTGCCCTCTCCGGCTGCTCGCCGTCGCCGCCGCTCACCGCTAGCCCCGTCTGCTCACCGCTAGCCCCGTCTGCTCACCACGCCGGCTACACGCCGCCCTACCCTCCTGCTCGCCACCCTCCCCGCCTGTCGGCGACGTCCCGTACGGTGTGTGTGGCCCGGTTACGGCCGGCTCCGCAAAGCTCTATGGGGTGTCGAGCAGGTCGAAGGGGGCGCTTGCCCGGACCGTGCCGTTGACCACGATCTCCAGCACTCGTGGGCCCGGCGGCTCGGTCCGGGTCGTGACGGGTTTGAAGGAGTGGGACTTGGCCAGCGTGAACGTCTGCCCGCCGGCGTCGGCGGTGCGCTCGCCCAGGTGGAAGACCCGCCGGGAGCCGTCACGCCGCACCGCGTAGCGCAACACCAGAGCACCGGGAGCGGCCGCCGCGACGGTGACGTTGAACCGCAGGTGCCCGCCGATGGTCACCTGGTCGTGATCGAGGATCAGTTTCTCCACCGACCCCTGCCCAGGCTGGGCTCCGACGAGGGTGAGCGCGCCGGAATGGCCGGAGCGCAGCAGACCGCGTACGGCATGGCGGAGCACCTTCTCGACGTGTGAGCCGCCCTCGGAACGCCACCGGTCCAGCAGTCGCAGCGCCACCTCGGGATGGTCCTTGGCCAGGTCGTTGACATGGTTGGCCACCGATCTGCGCACGTATTCGCTGGGGTCGTCACGCAGCAGGTCGAGGATGGGCAGGGTGGGGCCCGGCCGCATGAGCCACGGCACCCGCGCGCCCCAGGGAAGCCGGGGCCGCGAACCCTCCGATGCCAGCCGCCGTATGTGCTCGTCGGGAGAGCCTGCCCAGCGGTGCATGACCGCCAGCGCCCTCTCCTCGTAGCGGTCGAGGAAGGGGCGCACGGCGAATTCCCCGGTGCTGTGGCGGGTGAGCACGGCCAGCGTGCCCATCGCCTCGTCGAGGTGATCCAGGCCGTGGAGCGCGACATAGTCGGTGGCCGGCCAGCCGCTCCACAGGTCCAGCGGCGCCTGCGCCACCGCCTCGCGCAAGAGCCCCGCGGCCTGCGGGAACGGCACCGGCAGCGCGGCGGCGAGGGCGCCCGCCACATGCCGGACACGCTCCTTGAGCTCCAGGCCGTCGAGCCCGGCCAGCGCCGCGCGCACGAACTCCTCACGGGCGAAGGGCGCCCACGCCGCGGCCAACCCGCCGGCGAGCCGCCCCACCGACTCCGTGTTGATCAACTCTTTCAGGGGTTGCGCCATGCCCGCACGATGCCAGAAGGCACCGACACTTTCCGTCCCCGCCGGGCGAGATCGGCTCCGGCGGGGGCGGGCCGGAAGGTCAGTTCAGTAGCGGTACGAGCTGCTCCTCCTCGTAGTCCAGGTGGGCCTCCAGCTCCCGGGTGAGCCGCTCCACCTCGGCGAGCAGGTCCCCGGGGGCGGTGTCCGCGTCGGCCAGGACCTCCCTGAGCTCGTCGAGCAACCGCGCGATGACCACGTGCTCGGCCTGAAGCCTCTCCAGCACCGGGGCCAGCTCCGGATAGCGGCCCTTGAGCCCCGGGAACAGGGCGTCGTCCTCGCGCGAGTGGTGCCCGTGCAGGTTCTGGCACATGGTCAGGCAGTTGACGCGGAGCTGGGCGGCCAGGCGGGGACCCGAGGCGGCCACCTCCCGGCGGATCAGGGCCAGCTCCCGGCGGAAGGCGCCGTGCACGAGGATCAGCGCGTCGCCGAAGCGGCCAGGGGGCGGCCCGCCGTGGATCGGGTGCAGCGCCACGACCGGCAGGGTCCGGCCGGACCTTTCCTCGTACGCGCCCCAGCCGGGGTCGGACTCGACGGCGCGGGCGAACAAGCGCTCGCGTTCCTCGCCTTCGAGCACGACGGCCTTGGCCTGGTAGGTCAGGAGGCCGTCCTCCACGGTGACCAGCGGGTTGGCGCGCAGGTTGTGATACCAGGCGGGGTGTCTGGGCGCGCCGCCGGCCGAGGCGATGATGAGGAGGCGCTCGCCGTCGGGCAGGTAGCCGAGCGGCGTGGTGTGGGAGGCGCCCGTCCTGGCGCCCTCTGTGGTCAGCAGGAGCAGCCTGGCTCCTTCGAACGGGCCGCCGACCTGGCCCTTGTTGGCGCGGAATTCCTCGATGATCTGCTGATTGAAGTTCATGGGCATGCGGAGTGATCGCTTCCTGGCGGGTTGGGTGTCAATGACCTCGGAAACCCGCGCGGGCATGCCGGTGCGTACGGGTGCTACGGCACCACCGCAGGCATGGGACGACGCGCGGGCGCGGTGTGCTCAGGCACGACCGACGGTGTAAACAGTCACGGCGTCATCCCCTTTGAAACGGCGCCTCCATGCCACCGCCGTTCTCCTCGACCGGCGACACGCGACGCGACCGCCATTACGCCCATATTCCCGGAGAACTGTCAAGCCTGTCCCGCGACGGCTGCCGTTCACCTCCACGGCCGGCTTCGTGATCACCTACCGGGTGATGACCCGCCGGTCGTGAAGCACACGACGGAGGAGCCTCCGGTGCGGGCTGCGGTCGTGGAGTCGTGTTCGTCATCGGGGTCATTCTCCCGCCGTGCTGGGGCGGCCCTCGGCTGGTGTCGGTGAGTGGGCCTGGCCGGATCGGCCATGAGCATGTGCGAACGCGTCGCGGCCGGCGTCCATGGCCAGGTAACCCACCGGCCGCCGGTTGTACGCGGCCGCCGCCGAAGCCGCCCGCTGTTGCGCCTGGGTGCACTTCGACGATGGATACCACGCTCAAGCCGAACAGTACTTCGATGCAGCTCTGCGTTCCTCGGCCACGGGCTGCTCGATGAGTGCGACCGCGTCGCGAGGATCGCCGACGGTGTAGTGCTGGATAGCCCGGAACGACAGCGCATAGGCGCCAATCAGGGTGTCCCCCGCGGAAAATCTTGGCGTCACGCTCCGTGACCCTGCGCGTCGACCGCCTGCCAGAAGCAGCCTGCAAGATCATTTCCGTTAAGACCAGCTCGGCGCGCTGGGCCTGGTCCTCAACGCCGTGGTGCTGTTCAACACCCGTTACATGGACGCCGCCCTGGCCAAGCTGCGCGGGCAGGGATTCCCGGTGCGCGATGAAGATGTTGCCCGCCTTTCGCCCTTCATCCATGCTCATGTGAACATGCCGGGTCGCTACTCCTTCGCACTGCCCGAACTCCCCGGAGGTTTGCGGCCCTTGGGCGAGTCCGTGGACATTCACCCTGACCGGGCATCGGCGGCTGAGACAGGAAGCCAGGAAGGCCAGTCCTAGAGGCTGGGGCGAGCGGCGGCGGACAGCAGGGTGAGCGCGGCCTGGCGGGCGGCCTCGCCAGCGCCGGCTGCGTCGTGATGCGCGGCGACGACGGTCGCCCCCTCGACCAGCATGAGCAGTTGTCGTCCCAGGACGGGCGGATCTACAGCTCCGGCACGGCTGGCGATGCCGGTCAGGAGGTCGAGGTAGTGGCCCAGGTGGCGCGCGGTGATAGTGCGAACGGCGTCGACGTGGTGCTGGGCGGCCGCGTTCAGTATCGCGCAGCCACGGAAGACCGGGTCGTCGTACCACCGCTGGAGGGCGTCGAACACCGCGGCGAGTTGCTCGCCGGGGGCGTCCCCGGCGGCTGCGGCGGCTTCGGCCAGCCAGCTCGTGACCCGCTCGCTGCGCGCTTGCAGCATGGCCTCCACGAGGCCGTCCTTGGTGCCGAAGTGCCGGTAGAGCGTCTCCTTAGACACCCCGATGCGGGTGCACAGCTCGGCGACGCCGATGCCGTCGAGGCCGCGTTCGTACAGCACCGCGGTGGCCGCTTCAAGGATGGTGGCGCGCGTGCGTGCGGGGTCGATCGTCGAGCCTTTGGTGACTGGCATGAGGTAGATGGTACCGGTCGGTCCGATCCGATGTAATGTCTCAGATCGTACCGACTGGTTCGATCTCGGGGAGTTCTCGTATGTTTGACCCGCTTGCTGCCGACCCGCCGCGCGATCCTGACTTTCCGGCCACCACGCCGGCGCTGACGTTCGACAGTGGGGGCGCGTCCTTGCTCGGTGTGTTGCACGTGCCGGCAGGCCGGGGGCCGCACCCTGTCGTCGTGCTACTGCACGGATTCCCCGGCAACGAACGCAACTTCGATCTCGCGCAGGTGCTGCGCCGTGCGGGCTACGCGTCCTTGGTGTTCCACTATCGCGGTTCTTGGGGCGTCGGCGGCTCGTGGTCGTGGGGGCACGTGCTGGAGGACACGGCAGCGGTCGTGGCCGGACTGCGCGACCATGCCGCCGCTCACCGGCTGGATCCGCAGCGGCTGGTGTTGATCGGTCATAGCCTGGGCGGCTTCGCCGCGCTGATGACCGCGGCCGCCGAACCGTCCGTCGCCGCCGTCGCCTCGGTGGCCGCGTTCGACTTCGGTACGGCAGCGGCGCTCTGCCGTACCGACCCGAGTGTCCGGGCGAGCTATGTCGAGGCGTTCACCGGCGAACTCGGTCCCCTCCGGGGCACCAGCGGGGAAGCCCTCGTCGGCGAGATGGAGGCGGCGGGCGACTCATGGCGGCTGGCCGGACTCGCACCGCTGCTGGCGGACCGCCCCGTGCTCCTGATCGGCACCGGCCTCGACACCGTCACGCCGTACGACGTGCATCACGAACCAGTCGTCACGGCCTACCAGGCGCAGCCCGTCGAACACCTCGAACACCACCTCTTCCCGACAGACCACGCATTGTCGGACCATCGCGTGACCCTGACACGTACGCTCCTGGGCTTCCTGGCACGGTGCCCGTGAGGCAGGCGCAGTGGCAGGCGCTGCGGTTGGCTCTCGGCACCGCCTCGGCGCTCGGGCTGGCGCGCTTCGCGTATGGCCTGCTTTTGCCGGCCATGCGCGAGGACCTGCGCTGGACCCTGGCTGAAGCGGGGGCGATGAGCACCGCCAACGGCCTCGGCTACCTCCTCGGCGCGCTGGTGGCCGCCGCGATCGTGCGCCGCTGGGGCACCGCCGCCGCCTTCCGCATCGGGATGGCACTCACGGCCGTGTCGCTGGCTGCCACCACAGCGAGCGACGCCTACCCGGCGCTGCTGGCCGCGCGGGCCGCAGCCGGAGCGGCGGGGGCGGTGGTGTTCGTCGCCGGCGGTGTGATCGCCTCGCGCGTCGCCGCCCGCGCGGCCTCCAGCTCGCCCATCACCGTGTACTTCGCCGGCACTGGGCTGGGCATCGTTGTCAGCGGTGTGAGCGTCCCCGCGTTGGGGGAGCACTGGCGCCTGGCCTGGGTCGGCCTGGCCGTCGCCGCCGCGCTGACGACCGTGGCGAGCTGGAGCGCGGCGAGCACGGGCGAGGACGCGCATGCCGCCGCGGCCGGCCGGGTCCGCATGCGCCCGCTGTGGGGGGCCGCCCTGGCCTACCTGCTGTTCGCCGCCGGGTACATCACCTACATCACTTTCCTGTCCGCCTACCTCGCCGACCAACACGCCTCGCTCGGGCAGGTGGTGCTCACCTGGACGGCACTGGGCCTGGCCGTCGTTGCGGCGCCTGCGCTGTGGAGCCGCCCCACCGCCGAGTGGGCCGCCACCCGGGCATTGGCCACCCTGCTCGCGATCCTGGCCGGCGGAGCGGCGCTGGCGCTGGCAGCACCCACGCCACCGGTCATCCTCGCCTCTGCGATCATCTACGGGGCGACATTCATGGGCGTTCCCGCCGCCATCACCGCCCTCATCAAGGGCAACGTCCCGCCCGCCGACTGGACCGCCACGCTGGCGGTCTTCACCACGGTGTTCGCGGCCGGGCAGACCGCCGGGCCGTGGATCGCCGGCATGGTCGCCGATCACACCTCGACCGAGGCCACCCTGGCGTGGACCGCGATCCTGTGCGCCGCGGCCTCCGCGATCGCCATCGCCGGAGGCCGCACACGCCCCGGCGCACCCCGGCCTGGCGCGGCACACAACTGAGACGTGCGTCTGACACCGGCGACCCGACACACACCGCGCATGCGGTCGACGTTCTCCCGGGCAGCCCCTCACGAGCCACCAGACACCAAACCCGACAAGAGGAAGCGAGAAAGATCATGGGCAACTTCGTGCTCATCCCAGGGATGTGCCACGGCGGCTGGTGCTTCGAGGCGCTCACCGGCGAGCTTCGCGCGCAGGGGCATGCCGCCTACCCGCTGACGCTGACCGGGCTCAGCGAGCGCAGCCATCTGCTGCACGGCGGAGTGAACCTCGATACGCACATCCAGGACGTGACCAGTTTGCTAGACGCTGAAAACATTCAGGATGCGGTGCTGGTCGGCCACAGCTACGGGGGCATGGTGATCACCGGTGCCGCCGACCGCGCACCCGAACGAGTGAATGCCCTGGTCTACCTGGACGCCATGGTGCCGGAGCCCGGCGACTCCACCTGGACCCTCGTCTCCGACCAGGAGCGCCAGTGGTACATGGACGTGGTGGAGACCGGCTACGCGGTACGGCCACTGCCCTTCTTCGACCCACGGGCCACGCCCCACCCACTGGCCTCGCTGCTCCAGCCGCTCCAGCTCACCAGCGACCTCGCGCACATCCGCCGCAGGGACTACGTGTACGCCGCAGGATGGGACGGCCAATCCCCGTTCACCCCCGTCTACCAGCGGTTGCGCGAAGACCCCTCGTGGCGGACGTACGCGCTGGACAGCGGGCACAACCTCATGCGGGACGCGCCGCAGGACCTGTTGAAGATCCTGCTCCAGGTCGTAGACCCTGCTGATGGCGAGGATCGGGACAGCTCCACCGCGCGGGCTGCCACCAGAGCAGTCACCACAAGACCTTCGCTGGCCAGCCAAGCGTAGCGCCGAAGCAGCGCCGCGCTCCGGCGCTCTGGGAAGCCCCTCCGCACCCAGCCATTCGCTCACGCTCAGGGCCATCCTTCCCATCCGGCGAATCGACAGCTGAGAGTGCGCGTTCCTCAGCGCCTGCGGGCGGCGGGATCGCGTCCGGCCTGCCAGCGCGCGAGTGCTTCTCCGGAGACCCGGGCATAGCGGGCCAGTGAGACGACTGAGGTATGCCCGGAGTAGGCCGGCAGGGTGGAGGTGTTGGCGCCGTCCTCGGCCGCGTGGGTCAGCGCCGAGTGCCGGAGTTGGTGCAGTGTCCAGCCGCCGGTGGCGCTCTCGAACAGCTCGGCCGCCCGACGATAGGACAGCCGCGCCTTCCCACTGTGCCCGCATCGACATCGGCCGGCGGCAGTTCCACCCGGGCCCACCGGTCGGTGGTGAACACCGGCCCGCTCCGGCGCCGGGCACCTCACCACGCACGCCATCGGCCTCATCTGCCCTGAGCCGGTCCGCGCCAACGTGCGTACGCTGAACCAGGCGATCTGGCCATCACCAATAACAGTCCATGGCCCCGGCGCCGGCTCGTGCTCCGTGAGCCTGAGGTCGGGACCGTACCCAGCGCTTGGGCCGTTACGGCGATCAGCACGATCGCCACGGCTTGCTGCCCATGGCGCCGAGCACACCAGCAGCGCACCCGATTCATTCGCTCAAAAGTTCGATACTACGGTCGTCGCTGACGCCCGACCCAGGGCGGCACAACTGTCCTCTGTCACTGAAGGCTAATCATTGTCACCGAAGGTTGATGACCGCTAGTTTCGTGACACCGAAGATTGAGTGACGCATCGCCAGTCGTCAGGAGTGACGGTGGAGGAACTCGCGGTTGCGCACGGGGATCCGGATCTCGGTGCGTTTCAGCTGGACTTCTATCAAGACGGAGTACGGTGTCGCAGGCTGCTGGGAGTCAGCTGGAGCGTCCGGTTCGAGCACGTGCCGCCGGTGCGGGCCTTCGGTTGGGCCAAGAGGAGATTTGGGTCCGGCTGATCGACGAGCACGACATCTTCGTCCACATGATGGCGTTGATCAACTACGCCACTGCCTACAGACTTCGTCGTGATCGACGATCAGCCATCGCAGCGCGGGGAGCGTGATCCCGTCCTCTGTGACGACCTCGGCAAGCAGTGCGCTGTGAGCAATAGTTGGCGGAGCCGACGCCAGGCAGCTCGCAACCTGAGCCCACCGGCGCAGTCTGACAGGATAGTGGCCCGTGATCGACGATTTCGCGAAAGATAACCTGCACGAGAGACTGCGGCGGGACCGCAAGGCGCTGCTCTGGAAACTCGACGGCTTGTCCGAATACGACGCCCGCCGACCTTTGACAGCGACCGGGACCAACCTCCTCGGCCTGGTCAAACACGTGGCCACCGTCGAGGCCAGGTATTTCGGCGAGGTCTTCGACCGCCCTTCCCCGGAACCGCTGCCCCGGTGGCAGGACTCCAACGGCAGCGATCTGTGGGCGACCGAGGACGAGACCCGCGATCAGATCATCGGGTTCTACCGGCGCACGTGGGAACACTCGGACGCGACGATCAACGAGCTTCCCCTCGACGCCCCCGGCCACGTGCCGTGGTGGCCGGAGTCAACGCCGGCCTGGCACACGAACCTGTTCGCCATCATGCTCCACGTCCTCAGCGAGACCATCCGGCATGCCGGACACGCCGATATCCTGCGCGAGGGCCTCGACGGCCGGACCGGGTTGCGCGCCGAACACGAGAAGCAGATCGACGAGGAAGCCCGTGCAGCCTACTGCGCGAAGATCGAGCAGGCCGCCAGGTCGGCCGCACCAATCAAGGCTTAGCCACAATCGCGGCACCGTGGGCCCCACCAGCAAGATCACATAAACGCCAAATGTCGGAGTGCTGCGACGCGCCCCTTAACGACCTCGAGGCGCTCTCCGCACGCTCGGTTCTTCTTGGGTCCGGGCTACGTTCGGTCAACTTGACCTACGTGAAAGAAGAGATCATCGTCCTCTGACCTGCTGGAAGGGTCCTCCAGCCCTAGATAACGATGGCACTTGCTCCCGTGAGCTGATCCGCCTGCTGTTATCTCGCTCGCTTCGTCACTCAAACTTCGATGGCACACGCTCAACCTTCGCTGTCACAGGACAACAACCGTCCTATGACGGCGAAGAGTGAGCGTTGTCACTGAAGATTGACGACCAGTAGGTTCGTGCCATCGAAGTGTGAGTGGCCCGCTCTCGGGACGGAGGGTTGAAGGCGGACAGCGCACAGATTGCCTTCCGACTCGAGCGGGGCTCAACGGGGTTCCGTCACTTCAGCGACCCACCGCTGCCAGAGACCGATCCTCGGGTGTGTCGTACCGCCTGGTACGCCGCAGCCCGCGCCGCCCGCGGGCAGGTCGGGACTTTACGGAACAGCAGTACCCGCAGAACTTTCACAGCGCCACGATCAACGATCGAGCTGGAGAGCACGTTGCGCTGTTCCACGCTCAGTACCCGCTGATCGCCTTCGTGGACGACCGACGCTACTGGTACAACGACGGGTTCCAGAACCCACCCGCCTGGGCGGCCTCCCTCAACGACTTCGGCTTCACCGTCTTGAGCGCGTCGCTGCTCATGTCACCGCTGACAGAGGCGGACACTGCTGCTCTGTCCGCCGCGGAGTGGAGGCAGATCAAGCTGACAGCTGCCTGGATGGGGGAGACCGCAGACGAGCTGCTCCTCAAGGAGCACGCCTGGCTGCCCGCACTCGCCCCGGGCCTTCCGCTGCCGGTTCCCGTCCCGCAGCGCCTCGGCGAGCCTTCCGCTCGGTTTCCGCGCCCCTGGATCGTCACCACCTGGCTGCCGGGCGAGCCCGCCGACCGCGCCCCCGTCACGCGCGGCGCGGAGGCGGCCGACGCCCTGGCCGCCTTCCTGACCGCACTGCACCAGCCCGCCCCCAATGAGGCGCCCGCCGGCCAGGGCGGCCGCGGAGCGCCGTTGGCCGAGTGCTCCGGCGGGTTCGCCAGACAGCTCGCTGAGGCCATCGAGAAGGGGCTGATCCCCAACCCGGATGCCGTCCGGGCAGTTTGGGAAGACGCCGCCGCCGCACCCGCGTGGACAGGCCCCGCGCTCTGGCTCCACGGTGACCTGCATCCGGCCAACGTCCTCACCCAGGACGGCACCATCTGCGGTGTGATCGACTTCGGCGACTTGTTCGCCGGCGATCCGGCCTTCGACCTCGCCGCCGCCTGGGCCCTGCTGCCAGACGACACCCTCGACCGCTTCCACGCCGCCTACCGACCGGCTCCGGACGCCGCGACCCTGCGTCGCGCCCGCGGATGGGCAGTGCTGCGCGCCTTCAGCGGCATGCTCATCGGCGAAGCCGGCGTTCGCGGCCGGCGAGGTGGCAAGGCCACGTGGGGCCCACCCGCACACGCCGCACTGCGACGCCTCATCGCAACGGCCCATCGCTGATCGCCTCTTACACGCTCGAATACCTTCGCGCCGGACCCCACCATGCTCGGCATGGTGGGGTCTACTTGCCTGACGTGCCTGACAGGCCTTCAAGCAGCTGACCAGCTCTTTTGCTTGACTACCCAAGATAACGATCGCTCCCACGATCCCGGCTGCCTCCGAGGGGTACACGCTCGCTCCCGAGAACGTGAATACTCATTTCGAGATCGCCGATGAGAATTCCCGTTTCCAGTCGGTACAGAAGCCGGTTTGGCTGCGCGGCATAGAGTTCGTGTCTCTCATACCTGAACGAATGCGGGACGACCCCCACAGAAGAGGTCCGGAACGAATTCCAGCCTGCCGGCATCATCGTGTGGCGGGGGCCATGCGCAGCTGGAGGGTCAGCAGACCTGTCTGCGATCTGCGAGGGGGAGTGACGCGATCCCGTGATCCCGGTGAGCGAGCCGGGAGCGCTCCGAACGGCCTCGACCGGGAGATCATCGACGGGCATGCCGGTCGGCCTGTCAGTCGAGGGCTTCGGTATAGCGGCGGGCGAGGGTGCGGATGTGGGCGACCAGTTCGGGTGGGCCGTCGACGCGGAAGTCCATCATCAGCATGCTGAGGTAGATGGCGATGGTCTCCAGGGCATCGGCGCCGGTGACGAGGATGCTGGTGTGGGAGTCGACGGCTTCGACGACGCCGACGGCGGGGTTGATGCGGGCGATCACGGTCTCGGCGGGGGCGAGGACGGTGACGCGGGCATGGACTTTCCAGCCGGTCTGCGCGACTTCGCGCAGGACGAAGGCGACGAGGTCGTCCTCGGGCAGGGAGCGGGCGGCGAAGCGGCGGGACCCGGACCGTACGCGCGTCAGGTCGGCGACGGGCAGCGCCCGCCAGGCGTGCGCGCCGAGGTCGTAGGCGACCAGGAACCAGCGGCGGCGCCAGCTGATCAGGCGGTAGGGCTCGACCTCGGTTTCGGTGTCGGCGCAGGTCGCCAACAGGGTCGCGCCGTCGCGGATCGCGCCCGCGACAACAGTGAGGGTGTCGGCGGACACCGGGGCGTCCGGTTCCCGGGAGCCGACCGTGGCGGGCCCGACGGCGGTGGCCGATCGCAGGGCGGCTACTTTGCGCTGCAGGCGTTTCGGGAGGATCTGCTGGAGCTTGGCGAGCGCCCGGGTGAGGCTGGTGTCGATGTCCGCGATCCCGGTGGAGCCGTCCTCGGCCAGACCGACGGCCAGTGCCACGGCCACCGCCTCGTCGTCGTCGAGCAGCAGCGGGGGCATCTTCGTGCCCTGTCCGAGCCGGTATCCGCCTACCGCGCCGCGCGCGGCGTGCACGGGATAGCCGAGTTCGCGGAGGCGCTGAATGTCATGCCGCAGTGTGCGTTCGGTGACGCCGAGGCGCTCGGCGAGTTCGCGGCCGGTGGAGGACCGGTCCTGCAGCAGGGACAGCAGGCGCAGCACTCGGGATGTCGTCGGAGCCATCGTGTTTTCACCCCCGGGAATCATTAGGAACGAAAATAGCCTAATAGGCCCATAGCCTGGAGTCGCAAGCAAGGAAGAGACCGAAAGGCGAGATCATGAACACCACCACCGCCACTGTCACCTCCCTGCGGCCGGTCTGGCGTGCGGTGCTGGCCGCCTCGTACCGGGCGCTGGAGGCCAGCGTCGCGGGTGTGCGGGACGACCAGTGGGACAACGCCACCCCATGTTCGGAATGGACGGTCACCCAGGTGATCCAGCACGCCGCGGGCGACCAGCTCGCCTACGCGAAGATGCTCGGCATCGGGAAACGGTCCTGCCTACGACCCCTTCTCGCCTTCCGGCGCTGTCGACGGCACTGCGGCGGAGCTGGTGAAAGACGCCACCGAGCAGACCGCCGCGGCGTGGGCGACGGTGTCCGACGACACCGAGACCGTCCCGACGCCGCTGCCGCACGGTGACCTGCCCACACCGGTCGCCGCGGTCATGTGCGCGCTCGACGCCGCTGTGCACGCATGGGACATCGCGACCGCCACGGGGCAACCGTCCCCGCTCGACGACGAGCTCGCGGGCCACCTGCTCGCCGCCGCGCAGGGAACCGTCGAACCGCTGCGCCAGTGGGGCGCCTACGCTCCCGTGGTCGAGGCCGCTGGCGGGCATTCCTCCACTCCGGTCGCCGACGACCTGCTCCGCTACCTCGGCCGCACCCCGCGCTGACGACCGATCCACTGGCGCCGCACCGCGTGGTCACCTGCTAAGGATCTTGACCGGCCACCGGATATCTGAGTTGATCACGAGGTTCCCATCTGCCCATGGTCATGCTCAGAGCGGAGTACACGTGCGCTTCTCACCCTCAAAACGGGCCCGTCGATTAATCGCCCTCATGGGTTCCATGACCATGACGGCCGGGCTCGTCGTCGCCGCGGCGCCCGCCGGCTCGGCCGCCGACTCGATGACCGACCTCGGTGTTCGCTTCAGCATCGGCGACCACAGCGAGGTGGTCACGGGAGGAGACAAGGTCTTCGTGACCGCCGGGGACCGCGTCGTGGTCACCGACACCGAAGGCGTGCTGCTCGGCGCGGTCACCGGTCTCGCAGGCGTGGAAGGTCTCGTGGCGGCACCGGACGGCGCCCACGCGTACGCGGCGCTGCCCGGCTCACACGAGGTCGTGGAGATCGACGCCGCCGCCCTGGCGGTCACCCGGCGGATCGACTTCACGGCCTACCCGTGCCCGACCGACCTGGCACTGTCCGGGGAGACGTTGTGGACGGCCCATGGGTGCGAGTGGTTCACCGGCGGTGTCACCCGTCTCGACGTGTCGGCCCCGGCCCCGCAACCGGTCGCGGTCGTGACCGGGCAGGCCACCGCGCCCACGATCGCCGCCGCGGGGAACACCCTGCTGCTCGGCGCTCCTGACGCCGCCGCCGTGGCCGACGTCCTGGTGTACGACGTGAGCGCCGGTTCCGCCACGTTGCGCGGTGAGATCGACGGGGACAGCCCGGCCACGAACTCCCGCCCGGGGCTCGCCATCACCCAGGACGGCTCCACAGCCGTCCTGGCATTTTCGAGCGGGTTCGAGTCCTGGGACCTCGCGAGCCTGACGAAACTCCGGGACTACGGCAAGGACTCGGGGGTCCTGGGCCAGGTGGGCGGCTTCGCCGTCAGCCCGGACGGCGACCACCTCGCAGGCGGCTGGTGGCTGGGGCGAGGCGTCGAACTGTACGACGTGGCCACGGGAGCGATCACGTACACGCAGAAGGTCCCCAGCGGATGGCCGACCCCCAAGATCCTGGCCATGGTCATCGCCGGCAACGATGTCTTCAGCGTCCTTTACACCTCCGGCACCACGAACCTGCGCCTGTGGCGGCTGGAGGACGCCACCCTGCTGCCGTCGGCCGTGACCCTGTCGGCCCCGGAAGGGGCGACGGCGCTGGAACCCCTCACACTGACCGGTCGGCTCACCCTGCCCGAAGGCATGGCCCCGGGCCTGCGATCGCTGGCGGTGACCCGCCGTCTCCCGGATGGGACCAGCACGGCGCTCTTCCACGCGAAGACGAGAACGGACGGCACGTTCACCATCAGCGACACCCCGCCGACGGCCGGCACGGTCGGCTACGACGTGAGCTGGCGCGGTTCCACCACCGTCCGCGGCAGCACGGCGTCGGTGTCCGTCGACGTCGTCCGTCAGTCGGCATCGCTCACCCTGACCGGCCGCACGGACCTGGTCATCGGGAACGGGCTCAGAATCTTGGGCACCCTGAAGTTCGGCGATCAGGCGCCCACCACCGGTCCGTCGGTGACGGTGATCCGTGCGAACCCCGACGGCACCAGCACGGAGCTCGGTACGGTGCAGGTCTCCGAGACCGGGGGCTTCAAGATCAGTGATCGGCCCGTCCAGGAGGGCGAGTACATCTACAGTGTGGAGTTCCTCGGCGACGATGTCGCTGCCGGCGCCAGTGACGCCCTGTTCGTCACGGTGCGGGCTGGGAACGTCTAGCCGGGTCGAGTGATTGCCACATCCTTCTCCGTGGATGTGGGCGGACGCTGATGTCAGCCCTGCCCGGTCTTTTCGGCGCAGGGCACCCGGTTCAGTCCGGCTGATCCAATGCGGGCCGGTCGGCATGCGCACTAATCAGCTGCGTCCCGGTAGCGGGGTATCGGTCTGGGCCCCGCCCACAGGGCTGGAAGCTAAGATCAGGTTGGCCCGCAGAACGAATGAGAGTGAGCTCAGCATGGCGCGCGCCCTCGCTTTGTCGGTGTTATTGCTCGCCTGCCTGACCTCCGGGGGTTGCACCGCCGACACAACTCCGCAAGGAATCGACCGCAGGGCGCTCATCTGGGTGAATGCACTGGCCGTGGCTCGGCCCGATTACCAGGTGGTGCATGAAGAGCAACTGCTTTCCCGGGCCTACCGGGAGCACCGGGACACCGTTCGCGTCGC
Organism: Nonomuraea jiangxiensis; assembly: GCF_900099965.1. Classification (GTDB taxonomy): domain Bacteria; phylum Actinomycetota; class Actinomycetes; order Streptosporangiales; family Streptosporangiaceae; genus Nonomuraea; species Nonomuraea jiangxiensis. Next base: position 348,565 of record NZ_FNDJ01000008.1, read on the forward strand.
GGTGGAACCCAGATGGCCAGGATGGTCGCACTCCGAGGTGTTCGGGCGGCAGAACCTGGAGTTGCGCCTGACTCCGGACGGCCACGTCAGCATGCCGGTCCTGCGGCACTGGAGGCTCACCGATGCCATCCAGGTTCCCTTCTCCAGCGCGGAAACCCAGGCCCAGACGACTGAGGAGGCGGTGGCCCGCCTCGAGGAACTCGCACGGGTGGAAGACTTGAAAGTGACGGTAGTGGTGGGCTTCAAAAAGCCGCTGCAAGAAAGCGAGGTGCGGCAGGTCTGGAAAATGATCCCGGATGTGGGCCTGTTCTCCCCACCCGTCAATAGCGGCGGCCTGCCGATATCGTGGGACTACTCGGGATACTGTAATGCTCGTGGCCTCGATGACTGCAATCCTGATATCAGGGATTCGCTGACCTCGGTCTTCAGAAGCTGGACCGACGAGCTGACAACGGAAGACGGAGCAGCGCTGGCCTCGTTCGGCCTCAACCTCCCCGAGCTGCGAACCAGGGCAGCGCAAGGCCTGTGGTACGGAATGATCGGCACCACCTGGCCCGACCATGTGACGACGATTGTCAAGGATCCGCGAGTAAGCGTGGTCGAGATAGCGCAGGTGGCGTTCTAGCCTCGATCTTCCGCGCGGCCGGCAGGACGGAGGCGCAGCCGTGACGCGGCGGCCGGAGCGTCGGCCGTGGTCATCGCGACGCCCATCAGGTCGCGAACAGCCGGAAGGTGAGGCTGATGCGCGGGTTGTTGAAGGGGTGACCGGCACAGCGTGCGGCACGGTCGGCGATGGCCGCGATCCGCGGAGGCATGTCGACGGAGTCGTACCGCTGGCCGGAGTAGTTGTACGGCACGCCGAAGCTCGCGGTGCGCCGCGCACGCATGCGGTCGTCCCAGGCCATCTCGGTGAGGAGAAAGGTCAGGTCGGCGTCGCCGTCCGGCAGGACGGTCGTCAGGTGGGTGATGTCGAGGGGAGGCTCGGACATGACGTTCTCCATCGCGGTGAATCGAGCCCGGAGACGCACGGCGAGCCCGGCGTCGCCGGTCGCGCGTGCGGAGGAGCACGACCCGGACTGTACAAGGCACCGGATCATGACCGCCATCGCTTTGAATCTCAAGCTCGCCGGTCGGTCCGCCAGCATCGGCAGACCGTCACACTGCGGCGACTCAGGGCCCGGTCCGTTGGCGTAATGCGCCGACCTTGCATCGTTATGAGGCGGTGTGTCGGAACGCCGGTCCGTGGGAGGCACGCGTGCCTGTTCTAGGGCCGGTGCATCCCGAGGACCCGCGGAAGGTGGGGCCGTATCGGTGGGACCGGCCGGTGACGTGTTCTGCCTGGGGGCGGTGCTCACGTTCGCCGCCACCGGGACCGGGCCGTTCGGGAAGGGGCCGTGGCAGGGGCTAAGGAGGCGGCCGGTGGGCGTGCGGGGCTTCGGTCAGTAGTAGCCGGTGATGACGGCGGAGTTGAAGCCGCGCGTCTGGCCGCTCCGGAAGTCGACCAGTTCGATGCGGCCATACAGCTCGTCGATGTAACCGTCGAAGTATCCGTCGTCCTCGTTGAGCTGGGCGAAGGTCGCCACCCGGTCGAACTCGGCCGACAGCCCGCCGTCCCATGCGGCGCTCCAGGTCACCGGTACGGACACCAGGCCGTTGTCATAGACGGGGTCGTCGCCGAAGATCTTGGCCGAGAACTCCTCACCGGGGTGATCGATGATGGCCTGGGCGTCCGCGCGGCTCATGGCCACGTCGATGCCGAGGTGGACGGCGATGTTCCCGTCGTCCTGCCGGTCGAGGCTGAAGCAGATCGTGTGGCCCGTGCCGCCCGTGCACGTGTTCACGGGGGGTGGGTCGGCCGACGCGGGGCCTGCCAGTGCGACGGCGGCCACGAGGACCGCCGAGGTGACGATCAGCATCCGGCCGATGCGGCCGGACCGCTTCCTCTGGATCGGGGAACGATGGACACGGTGGTCGGCGCCCATAGGAGGCTCCTTCAGTCAGGCGGCCCCGAAGCCGCCGATCCGGTCGTCTACCTTTAGGCGTTCCATTCAGTTCCATCCCGTTCCGGCGACGTGCATCCGCGCCACGACGGGCCCTGAGGCAATGTGGACCGACGGGATCTCGAAACCCGAACTCCTGCTTGCAAGGCAGGTGTGATGCCTTTTCACCATCAGCCCTTGGTGTTGCGCTATGGAGTTGTCAGAATTCCCGGCGGGGGAAAGAGAGAAAGGCCGCCCTGAATCTCCGCCCGGCGTTTCCGTTGTCTCGACGTTAAAGGCCGGCACGGCGGCCGTGCCACTTGTTTATCCGGCGGATGCCGGCGGGCGCGACGGATACCGGCGAGCCGGGCCGCGTCATAATCAGTGGACAGCGATCATGTCTCTGGCCATCGTGGGACCATGCGACAGGAAGAGATCTGGGACGTCGAGACGGCCCAGCGTTATGACACGCCGGGCATCGGCATGTTCGCACCCGAGGTCCTGGGGCCGACGGTGGACCGTCTCGCCGGACTCGCGGGCGGCGGCCGGGCGCTCGAATTCGCCATCGGAACCGGCCGGGTGGCCGTACCGCTCAGCGAGCGGGGAGTGCCCGTCACCGGCATCGAGCTGTCCCAGCCGATGATCGACCGGCTGCGGACGAAGGCGGACGACGCGAAGATCCCCGTGATCGTCGGTGACATGGCCGCCGCGACGGCCCCGGGGGACTACACGCTCGTCTACCTCGTCTTCAACACGATCTCGAACCTGCTCACCCAGGCCGAGCAGGTCGCGTGCTTCCGCAACGCCGCCCGTCACCTCACTCCCGGCGGCAGGTTCGTCATCGAGCTCTGGGTGCCCGAGCTGCGCAAGCTCCCACCAGGTCAGGAGGCCACGGTCTGGCACTGCGAGCCCGGCTACATCGGCCTGGACACCTACGACGTGCTGCGCCAGCACGTCGTGTCGCACCACTTCAGGTTCGACGGCGGCAGACGGGCCGAGTTGTCCCGCAGTCCGCACCGCTACATCTGGCCGGCCGAGCTCGACCTCATGGCCCAGCTGGCCGGGTTCGAGCTGGAGTCCAGGCACGCCGACTGGGACGGGGCCGAGTTCACCGCCGAGTCCCGTTCGCACGTGTCCGTCTACCGCATCCCCCCGAACCGCACCTGAACCCCGTGCTCTGAGCAGGCGCCCTGCGGCAGGGTTCGGCAACCGTCGCAATCACGGGCGCGCGTTTGCGACAGGCGCCCAGTGCTCCGCAGAACGGTCGTTTGTACGGTTCGTCGCATGGCATCCCTTTTAACCGCGTCATCGGCGGCACAGGCATGAGCCCGCTACGTCGCAGGACGGCATTCGGCGTGGGACTGTTCGCCGCCGCGTCACTGCTCGTATCGCAGGGTCCGATCACGTCCGCCGCGGCCGACAGCCGGCCCGGCATCGTGGTGGAGAACGGGGTCACGCAACCGGTGTTCGGCTACGCCGACGCGATCCGCGAGCACGTCTGGGTCGACGCCCCCTTCGACAGCGACCATGACGGGGCCATGGACCAGATCTCGGTGGACATCATGCGTCCACGGGCCACCGAACAGGGCCTGAAGGTTCCGGTCATCATGGACGCCAGCCCGTACTACTCCACCCTCGGCCGGGGCAACGAGTCCGAGCTGAAGCAGGACACCGACGGCGACGGCCTGCTCGACAAGTGGCCGCTGTTCTACGACAACTACTTCGTGCCCCGTGGATACGCCGTCGTCCTGCTGGACATGGTGGGCACCAACAACTCCACCGGCTGCCCGACCACCAACGGCACGCCGGACAACCTGTCCGCCAAGGTCGCCATCGACTGGCTGAACGGCCGGGGCACCGCGCGGGACGCCGCCGGCAACGTGGTCGCCTCCCCCCGCTGGCACAACGGCAAGACCGGGATGATCGGCAAGTCCTACGACGGCAACCTGGCGCTCGCGACGGCGGTGACCGGGGTCAAGGGCCTCGCCACGATCGTCGACATCGCCGGCCCGTCGAACTACTACGACTACACCCGCAAGAACGGCGTCGTGACCCGCTCCAACCACTACGTGGCGAGCCTCGCGAACACCGTCACCGACCCCGACCGGCGCGAGCACTGCGCTCCGGTACGGGCCGAGATCAGCGCGGCGGACGGCGACGCCACCGGCGACTACTCGGACTTCTGGGCGGAGCGCAACTACGTCAAGGACGTCGCCAAGGTGCGGGCCAGCGTCTTCATGGTGCACGGCCTGAACGACGACAACGTACGGCCCGATCACTTCAGCCAGTTCTGGGCCGAGCTCGCCAGGCACAACGTGCCGCGCAAGCTGCTGCTCTCGCAGGAAGGGCACGTCGACCCGTTCGACTTCCGCCGTACGCAATGGGTGGACACGTTGCACCGGTGGTTCGACAACTGGCTGCAGGGCGTGCCCAACAAGATCACGAAGGAGCCCCGGGTCGACATCGAGCTGTCGCCGGACGTCTTCGAGTCCTACCGCGACTGGCCCATTCCCGGCGCGAGGGAGACCAGCCTGTGGTTCCAGCCCGGTGCGGTCGCCGGCGGCCCCGCCGGCCTGTCGGTGAAGCCCGTCAAGGGCAACCCGGCCGACCTGACCTTCCAGGACAGCCCCACCCAGAACGAGACCCAGATGGTCAGCGACACCTCCAACGTCGGCCCGAACCGGCTGGTGTTCCTCTCCGAGCCGCTCACCGCGCCGCTGCACGTCTCCGGAACCCCGGTCGTACGGCTGAACGCGTCGGCGGACCAGACCGACACCAACCTCGGCGCCGTCCTGGTCGACTACGGCCCGCAGACCCGGGTCAGCTGGGAGACCTCCGGTGAGGGCATCAGGACGCTGACCACCGAGGACTGCTGGGGCGAGAGCAGCCCGAGCGACGACGCCTGCTACAAGCAGACGGCCAAGAACGTCGTGACCAGCGACCGGGAGCGGATCAGCAAGGGCGTCATGGACGCGCTCAACCGGAACTCGCTCACCACTCCGGAGCCGCTCGTCCCGGGCCAGAAGTACGACTTCGACCTGCCGTTGCTGCCGGTCGACCACGTGTTCGCGCCGGGCCACCGGATCGGCCTGGTCGTGGTGGGCAGCTACCGCAGCTACTCCAGCGTCGCGGACCAGACCCGGGCGAACATCAGTGTGACGACCAAGATCAGCAATTTCCGGCTGCCGCTGGTCGGCGGTCGCCACGCCGCGAGCCAGGCCGGCCTCTGACCCGAATTCACTCCCGACGATCCCCACGTCCCGGCCGGTGGTGCCGCACCGGCCGGGACGGCCTTTTCCGCCCTCCCCACGGAGGCGCAGGGCCCGCGCTCACCGGTTGACCTCAACCGCACGCGAGGTTGCACAGTCGGGGGCATGGGAAGCTTCGAAATCGGCGTCATCCTGCCGGGCGTCAACACACAACGTGAAAGCGGCCTCGACCTGCGCGCGGCCGCCCGCCATGCGGAAGACGCGGGGCTGGACGGGGTCTGGCACGGGGACCATCTGGCTGTCGGCGGGCCGACCCTGGACGCGCCGATCGCGCTGGCCACCGCCGCCGCGGCCACCTCGGCGGTCAGGATCGGGGTCAGCGTGTTCGTCCCGGGGATCCGCCCGCTGGTCTGGGCCGCCAAACAGGTCGCGACCCTGCAGTACGTGTCCGGCGGCCGCCTGGTCCTGGGCGTCGGTTCGGGAGGCGGGCCGTCGCAGTGGGCGGCGGCCGGGGTGCCGTACGAACGGCGCGGCCCCCGTACGGACACCGCCCTGGAACTGCTGCCCGAGCTGCTGTCGGGCGCGGAGACCCGGCTGCCGGACGAGCCGGGGCGGCCGGTGGTCACGCTGGCTCCCGCTGCCGCCATGCCGCCCGTGTGGGTGGGCAACGCCTCGCAGGTGGCCATCCGGCGGGCCGCGCGGCTGGGCGACGGATGGTTCCCCTCGCTGATCCCCCCGCGCGAGCTGGCCGAAGGGCGGGCCCGGCTGGTTGCACTGGCCGGGAGATACGGGCGGCCCGTTCCGGTCATCGCGATCGGCGGTGCCGCGGCGCTGGGGGCCGGGCCCGGAGTGCCGTCCCGGGCCGACCTCGCGGCCGGCATCAGCGGCGCCTACGGCCGCCCGCTCGACGAGGTCATGGACATCCCGCTCACCGGCCCTCCGGGCGAGGCGGCCGAGAAACTGAACGCCTACCGCGAGGCCGGGGCGGACCACGCGGTCATCGGGATCTCGGGGGGCGACTGGCGGGCACAGGTCGACCTGCTGGCGGAGGTACGGGACCTGCTGCGCGGCTGACAGCGCGAGCTATGAGCCCTGGCGACCCGACAGTTCCGCCGCGCCGTGGCGCAGGCCGTCGATGACCAGGTCGAGGAGGCGGGTGGCGCGGGCCTCGCCCTCCGGCCCGGGGCTGACGCGCCACAGGAATCCGAGGAGCAGCAGGACGTCGTCGGGGTCGGCGTCGGGCCGGATCGCCTTGCCGTCCTTGCAGGCGTCGAGCAGGGCGGTGAGGGCGCCGATGACGAGACGGTAGTTCTCGTCGGCCAGGCGTTCGTCGGTGAGGGCGTGCAGGACGCCGGCCAGACCGTGCTTGATCCGCCCGTAGTAGGCGAGCCTGTCCAGCCACCGGCGGAGCGCCTCCAGCGGCGGATGTGTCCGCAGCAGCTCTGGGGCGTGGGCGGCGAGCTGTTCCACCTCGTGGAGGTAGACGGCCACGATCAGGTCCTCGCGGGTGGGGAAATGCCGGTAGAGGGTGCCGGGGCCGACGCCCGCCCTCTTGGCGATGGAGTTCAGCGAGGCGTCGCTGGAGGCGGTCAGCACGTCCCGGGCCACCTCGATGAGGTGGGCGCGGTTGCGGCGCGCGTCCGCCCGTACCGGTTCGTCCCGCTCCTTGGCAGGCGTCATCGTGTCGTCCTCCGCAGGGTTCCGCTTGCGTACCGGAGATGTCTCCGGTACGTTCGAGGTCAATTCGGAGACCTCTCCGGTACAGTAGCGCACCCTCCGCCGTATTCAGGAGCGACCCCGCCATGCCCACTGCTCAGCAACCCATCACCGACACCCCGTTCGACGCGGCCAGCACCGCCGAGGACGTCATCGACGGCATCGACCTGACCGGCAGGACCGCCGTCGTCACCGGCGGCCACTCCGGCATCGGCCTGGAGACGACCCGCGTCCTGCGCCGGGCCGGAGCCCGGGTCGTCGTCCCCGTCCGCCATCCCGGCAGGGCGGCCGAGGCCCTACGGGGAATCGACGGCGTCGAGATCGAACGGCTCGACCTGATCGACCCGGCCTCGGTGGACGCCTTCGCCGAAGCCTTCCTGTCCTCCGGCCGCGCGCTGCACATCCTGGTCAACAGCGCGGGCATCATGGGCGTCCCGCTCACCCGCGACGCGCGCGGCTACGAGTCCCATTTCGCCACCAACCACCTGGGCCACCACCAGCTCGCCGCCCGGCTGTGGCCGGCCCTGGTCCGGGCGGAGGGAGCACGGGTCGTCGCCCTGTCGGCCGCGGCGCACCGCCTCTCCCCCGTCGTCTTCGACGACCCCCATTTCGAGGACCGCGAATACCACCCCATACTCGGCTACGGCCAGTCCAAGACCGCCAACATCCTCTTCGCCCGGGAGCTCGACCGGCGCGGAGCCGGGCAGGGCGTCCGCGCCTCTCCGTCCACCCGGGTTCCATCCTGGGCACCAACCTCAGCAAGCACGCTCCGCCGGAGGCGCTGCGGGCGATGCGCCTCCTCGACGAGGACGGCAACCCGATCATCGACCCGTACACGGGCAAGAAGACCGTCCAGCAGGGGGCCTCCACGGGCGTGTGGTGCGCGGTCAGCCCCCAGCTTGCGGACAAGGGCGGCGTGTACTGCCTGGACAACAACATCGCCACGATCGCCGATCCGCGCGAGTACGACGCGTGGCAGTACGGCACGGCGGAGGTGCCGCCCGCGGGCGTGTCACCGCACGCGGTCGATCCCGTGGCCGCCGCCCGCCTGTGGGACCTCAGCCGCGCCCTGACCGGCGCCGACCTGGACTGACCGACGGGGGAGGCGACGAAGGCGGCCCTACCGCACCAGGCCGATGCCGGTGAAGGAGCGGTCGTACTCGGTGAACGACTGGTCGTTGTACGGGGCGTAGATCCAGGTGCGCACCGAGTCGGCCTTGGTGTCGATCTCCAGCATGCGCACCGGGTTGGTGGTGTTGGAGTGGAACGTCTGCATGAAGGAGTAGATCTTGTTGCCGTGCACGCCGGTGTCCACCCGGTTCGCCGCGATCCCGGTGTGCCCGGAGAAGACGAACTTGACGTTCGCGTACTGCTTGACCAGGTTGTCGAACAGGTACTGCGGGCTGGTGGCCCCGTAGCTCGCGCTCTGCTCGATGGCGCCGTTCCCGTCGATGTAGTCGTGCGTGACGACGATGACGTTGTGCCGGGGATGGGCGGCGACGACGCCCTTCGCCCAGGTGACCGCCTCGGCCCGCGGCCACAGCTCAAGGGTCAGCACGAGCCACTGCAACCCTCCGGCCTCGTACGTCGAGTACGAGTTGTCCACCTTGCCCTGCTCGAACTGTCCCCCGACCGCGCCGAACCGCGCGGCGGTGAAGTAACGGTTGAACACGGTGGTGTCCCGGACCAGCTCCCGGGTGCGGGCGGGGTCCCTGGCGGAGCCGCCGACACCGGTGGCCTGCGTGTCGTGATTGCCGATCGCCAGCGAGTACGGCACCTTCGCCGCTTCCAGCGCCCGCATCGCGTTCTGCGCGATGACGTACTGGGAGTGGTCGGGGGTGTCCCAGTTGACGACGTCGCCGGAGTGCGTCACGAACCGCAGGTCCAGCGCGGACTTGTTCCTGGCCAGCCAGTCGGTGCGGTTGCCGAAGCGGGTGTCGGACGCGTTCAGCACCTCCTGCTGGGTGTCGGGCATGACCGCGAAGCTGAACGTGGTGTCGGTGACGCCCGGCGTCTCCATCCGCGCGTACGCCAGGTGGACGTTGCGGTCGCACGACGCCGTCCGCAGATCGTTGACGAACTGGATCCTGACCTCATGCCTGCCCGCGGCGAGCGCCGAGCCCACCGGGTAGGTACCGTACTGGGTGGCGCTGACGATCGTGGTGTCACCGGCGACCCTGCCGTCCACCGTCACCCGTACGGTCGGCCAGCCCTCGCAGTTGTCACCGATCGCCCCGATCGCCACCCGGCCCGAGCCCTCGATGACCGTGGTGGCGTAGCTGGAGTCGCTCCACAGCGACGCCTGCGTGCCGGACGCCGGCACCGGCGTGCCCGTCGCCGGCCGGATCGCCCCGTCGACCACGCTGAACTGCGACGTCGTGTCGGCACTCGCCACGCCGTGCACCCCGCCCGCCAGCACCATCCCCGCGATCGCCGCTACGATCGCGGATCTCACTTCTCTGAACCGCATCGCCCGATTCCTCCCTGCACGTCACGTCCGCTGCTGGACACGTGGATGCTAGGCAAGATCAGGTACGCCAGAGCAAAGATCTCGAACACGGTGCGGGTACTCCGGTTGTACGTCGCGCTCCCTCCCGAGCAAGCCCCTGCCGGGCCGCCGTCCCCACCCGACCGGCCAAGCGGGCTCAGCCCGTGGCCACCTCCCGTACGGCCCGGACGAACTCTCCCACCAGCGGATTGACCGTGCCCGTCGGCCACGCCAGCGCGATCCGGAGCGGCTCGACGTCGGTGATCGGCAGCCACTTCAGCTCCGGGTGCGCGTAGTACTCGGCCATCGAGCGCGCGCCGATGCACACCGCCGCTCCGGTGGCCACGTGCTCCAGCATCTCGTCGACGTTGTCGTTCTTCGGCCCCCACACCGGCGCCGACCCGTCGGGACGCGGATTCACCGCCCACCAGTCGACCCACGCGGCCGGGGCCACCTCCGTCCACCCGATCGGCTCCTCGCGCAGGTCGGCGATGCCCACCGACTCCCGCGCGGCCAGCCGGTGGGTGGAGGCGACCGCCACGCACCTGGGCTCCGTGGCGACCACCTCGCTGCGCAACCCGTGCAAATCAGCGGGAAGCCATACGAAGGCGACGTCCACCTGCCCGTCCCGCAGCGCCTGCGTCTCGCCCGCCCACTCGAACCGTTTCGGCTCGACGGTCACCTCCGGACGGCGGGCGGTGAGGGCGGCCCGCGCCCGCCGCGCGAGCGGGCCGCCCCCCGCGACGACGAACCCCACCCGCAGCACGTTGCGGCCGGCCGCGGCGGTGGTCCGTACGAGCCGCGTCGTCTCCTGCCACTCGGTGAGATGGCGGCGCGCCGCGGCCAGCAACTGCTCACCGGCCGGCGTGAGCCGGACCCCGGGCCGGGTGAACAGGTCGGCGCCGAGCCGCTCCTCCAGCCGCCGGATCTGCCGGGACAGCGACGGCTGCGCCACGAACAGCTCCTTCGCCGCCTCCGTGAAGCTCAGCCGCTCGGCGACCGTGACGAAGTAGCGCAGCACCCGGGTATCCACGTCCATGCCTGAAATGTATGAGCACAGGTATTGGCCCGTGGCATCCACCGGCTGGTTGCCTGTCGGCATGACCACGCACAAGTCCCCCCAGACCCCGTCGAGAAGGAACCTCCTCACCGCGGGCGCCACTGCGGTGGCCGCCACCGCCCTCTCGACCGGCACCGCCCTCGCAGCCGGCACCACCCCCGCGCCCCAGCGGACACGGGACCGGTTCGCCGGCAAGGTCGTCCTGATCACCGGTGCGACGTCCGGCATCGGCGAGGCCACCGCCCGCGCGTTCGCGGCCGAGGGGGCGACGGTGTTCTTCTGCGGCCGGCGCGAGGCGCTCGGCAACCAGGTCGCGGCGAGCATCCGGGCCGCGGGCGGCAAGGCCACCTTCCGGCGTGCCGACGTCCGTGAGGAGGACCAGGTGCGCGACTTCGTCGAGGCGTGCGCGCGCCGCCACGGCCGGATCGACATCGCCGTCAACAACGCCGGGATCGAGAGCCCCCGCGCGGTCCGCCTGCACGAACAGACGCTCGCCGACCTGGAGGCCGTATGGCGCACCAACGCCGCCGGCGTCTTCCTCGCCATGAAGTACGAGCTCCCCCGGATGCTGGAGCGGGGCGGCGCCATCGTGAACACCGCGTCGGTGTCCGCCGAGGTCGGCTGGGCCACGATCGCGCCGTACAACGCCAGCAAGCACGCCGTCGCGTCGCTGACGAAGGTCGCCGGCCTGGAGTACGCGGCCGACGGCATCCGGGTGAACGCGCTGGCACCCGGCGCCGTGGACACGCCCATGCTGCGGCGCGCGGCCGAGGCGTTCGGGGTGACGTACGAGCAGATCGCCCAGGACTACCCGATCAAGCGGATCGTGGGCGCCGACGAGATCGCCAGGGTCGTCATGTTCCTCGCCTCGGACGACTCCAGCGCCGTCGTCGGCCACGACCTCGACACCACCGGCGGCTATCTCGCCCGCTAGGTTCGCCACCGTCGTTCTGGCTAGCCCTGGGCCGGAGGAACCACCCGGATCCCGAAACCGTACGAGCCGATGGCGCCGGCGATTCCCAGAAAGAGCAGGCTGTAGTGCTCCTGGCCCCGAGCCGTGGTGATGCCTCCCAGGTCCAGCAGCGACTCCGTGGGCCAGCCCAGCTCGTTCAGGAGCCCGGCGACCGTGTGTTTGGCCTCGGCGTCATCCCCCGAGAGGAAGATCGTGCTGGGGCCTTCCAACGAGCCGGGCGCGACCATGAGCCGTGCGTCGATGGTGCAGAGCGTCTTGACGACCATCGTGTCCGGGAACGTTCGTTGGATCTCCTCTCCCAGGCTCTCTCCGGGATGAGAGAGGGCGCCGTCCTCCGTGAAGCCGACCGACACGTCGAGCAGCACCTTCCCCGCCAGCGCAGGGGCGCCTATCCCGGTGAGCAGCGGCACGGAGGCGGTGCCGGGCGTCGCGTTGACCACCACCTCCGCGCCCACGACGGCCGAGGACGGGTCCACGACCGGTACGTCCTTCCCCAGCGCGGCCGCCAGCTCGGCACGCCATTCCGTGTCGTCCGACCGCCGCGATCCCAGGACGACGTCATGGTCCCCGCCGGCCCAGCCGACGGCCAGCGCCCGTCCTACGTTGCCCGTTCCGAGAATTCCGATCTTCATGGCGTTGACGCTATGGCGGTCGCACCCGCTGCCGCCTCGGGCCACAGCCGGGTATGTCGTACGCCCTTGGTCGTAGGACCTCGCACCCGGCTCCTGTTACCGGTACACCAGGACGGCCCTGTAGCCGCCACTCGCCGCCTGCACCTGGGCGGAAATGATGGTGTATCCCTGCTGGACACGGATCTGGTACTCGAAGATGAGGATCTGCTGGGCGATCATCTGGCTCGTCACGTCCGACCTCCACGTGCAGGACGGATTACAGACCTGAGGCAGGGTCACGGCCGCCGACGATGCTGCGGTGGCTGTCGAGGGTGCGACCACTGCGCCGAGGCCGCCGAGAACCAACGCGAGTCCGGCAACGGTGTGTCTACGCACGGCACGTCCTTTCGCTCGAAGCGGGATGACGTGAATCTACGCACGGACAACGCGCGGCCCCAGGGCAACAACCGGCCATGCACCGGGCATTTCACGCCGGCCGTGCTCACGCGCGCAGCTTGACCACGTACCGGTAGCGGTCGCCGCGGGCCGCCGAGCGGGTGTACTCCACCGGCCGGCCCGCCCGGTCGTACGTCCACCTCCTGATGACGATCAGCGGGCTGCCGAGCGGGACGCCGAGCACGCGGGACTCCCGCTCGTCGGCGGCCTCGGCGTGGATGCTCTCCGTGGCCTCGGCGACCTTGGTGTCGAGGTCCTCGGCGAGCGAGGCGTAGAGCGACTGGCGCCGGGACAGGACCTCGGGGTCGATGCGGGAGCCGATGCGGTCGGGAAGCCACGAGTCCAGCAGCGCGAAGGGCGCGCCCGAACCGGTCCGCACCCTGCGGATCAGCCACACGACCTCGGAGGGCAGGAACCCGAGGATCTCCAGCGGCGGGCTCGGGTCCCGGCGGATCTCGACCTCGCTGATGCCCGGCTCCAGCCCCAGGTCACGCAGCAGGGCGGTGAAGCTGCGCAGATTGCCCAGCGAGTGGCTGATGCCGATCTCCGTGTTGACGTAGCTGCCAGAGCCGCGGCGCCGGGTGATGAGGTTGGCCGCGACCAGGCGGTCCAGGGCCACCCGCACGGTGTTCCTGCTCACGCCGTACTCGTCGGTGAGCGCCTCCTCGGATGGCAGGCGCTCGCCCGGTTTGTACCGGCCCTCCAGGATCTGCGTACGTAGAGAGTCAGCGACGATCTCGTGCGCATGGCGCTTGGTCATGCGGGTCCATCTCCCCTCGCTCGCGAAGCCGGCGCAGAACGAGGTACCAGTGAACGGTCAACGCGCACAACTTATACCAACAGAAGTCGGATCTGTACCTACAACTATTGACATCGATAGGTACTGATTCCTAGCCTGTCCGGCACAGGCGATAGGGGGCACGCCTTGGAACCTGTCGTCGCTTCGTCGGGATGTGTTATGCGAAACCTCAGAGTCGGGCTTGTGACAGCCCTGACAGCGGTCGCGCTTGCGGCCTGTTCGACCGTAGGAGGTGCGGCCGGACCCAGCGCCGCGCCCACCGGCAGCGGCGGGGGCACGAAGGTGGCCTTCGTCTCCCAGGTGGAGGGGATCCCCTACTTCTCCGCCTTCAAGCAGGGCGCGGAGCAGACGGCGCGCTCGCTCGGGCTGTCGTACACCCAGGCGGGGCCGGCCACCGCCGACGCCACCGAGCAGGTGCGCATCTTCAACAGCCTCGTCCAGCAGGGCTACGCCGCGATCGCGGTGTCCCCGCTCGACCCCCGTTCCATGAACCCCGCCATCGCGGCGGCCCGGGAGAAGGGCATCGTCGTGATCACCTCCGACGCCGACGCGCCCGACAGCCGGCGCCAGCTCTTCGTGCAGCAGGCCACCGACGCCGCGCTCGGAGCGACGGTCATGGACGAGATCGCCAAGGCGATGGGCGGCAAGGGCAAGTACGGCATCGTGTCGGGAGCCGCCGACACGCAGACGTTCAACAGCTGGGTGGCGCAGGCGCGCAAGCGGCAGGAGTCCGCCTACCCCGGCCTCCAGCTCGTGGGCGGCGTGCGCTACACCACCGACACCGCGCAGGCGCTGAAGGAGGCCCAGGACCTCATGACCGCGAACCCCGACCTCAAGGGGATCATCGCGGTGCCCTCGACGGCGGTGCCCGGCGTGGCGCAGGCCGTCCAGAATGCCGGCAAGGCCGGCAAGGTGGCGGTCTCCGGGTTCGGCTCGCCCAAGACGGCGCGCACGTTCGTGGAGTCCGGCGCGATGACCTCCACGGTCCTCTGGGACGTGCCCAAGCTGGGCGTCCTGACCGTGTGGGCGATGAAGCAGCTCCTGGACGGCAAGCAGATCGCCGCGAAGTCCACCGTGCCGGGCCTCCAGCAGCCGGTGGAGTACGCCGCGGACGGCAAGATCCTGGTGCTGGGGCCGCCGATGGTCTTCACCAAGGCCAACATCGCGCAGTTCGACTACTAGGAGCGATGTGACGAGCATTCTCTCGGTCTCCGGCCTGTCCAAGAGCTTCGGGGCCACGGCCGCCCTCACCGACGTCGGCTTCGTGCTGGGGGCCGGGGAGCGGCTGGCCGTGCTCGGCGAGAACGGCGCGGGCAAGTCCACCCTCATCAAGCTGGTCGCCGGCGTGCACCGGCCGGACGCCGGCGAGATGACCCTGGACGGCGCGCCGCACCGGCCCTCCTCCCCCGGCGACGCGCTGGCCGGCGGCGTCAGCGTCGTCTACCAGGAGCCGTCGTTCTTCCCGCGGATGTCGGTGCTGGAGAACCTCTTCGTCGGCCGCGAGCCCCGTGACCGGCTGGGGCAGGTCGACTGGCGCGGGATGCGCCGGCGGGGCGAGGAGCTGTTCCGGCGGCTCGACGTCCCGGTCGAGCTCCTGAGCCGGCGGATGGACGCGCTGAGCCTGGCCGAGCAGCAGCTCGCGCTGATCGCCAGGGCCGTCGACGTCGAGGCCAAGGTGCTGATCCTGGACGAGCCCACCTCGATACTCACCGACGTCGAGGTCCGCCGGCTCTTCCGCATCGTCCGGCGGCTGTCCGAGGCCGGGGTGGGCATCCTCTACATCACGCACCGCTTCGAGGAGCTGGAGCACGTCGCGGACCGGTTCATCGTCCTGAAGGACGGCCGGCTCGCCGGCGACCTGCCCGCCTCGGCGGCCGACCACGACAGGATCCTGGAGCTGATGTCCGGCCGGCCGGTCAACGCCACGATCGACCGCCCGGCCTTCGACCCCGGTCCCGTCGCGCTGGAGGCCGACGGGCTCACGGTGCCGGGCGCGCTGTCCGACGTCGGCCTGACCGTGCGCGAGGGCGAGGTCGTCGGTCTGTACGGCCTCGTCGGCGCGGGCCGTACCGAACTGGCGCTGACCGTCTTCGGCATGCTGCGCCCGAGCGCGGGGTCGATGCGGGTGGCCGGCCGGCCGTACGCGCCGCGTCACCCGCGCGACGCCATGGCGCGCGGGATCGCCTACCTGCCGGAGGACCGTAAGACGCTGGGCCTCTTCCCCGGCATGGACACGCTGAGCAACCTCACGGCCGTCCGGCTGCCCGCCCTGCTCGGCAGGCTGGGCGTCATCCGCCGGGCGCAGGAGCGCGAGCTGGGCTCCGCCTGGGTCCGTACCCTGCGTATCAAGGCCCCCACACTGGGCTTTCCCGTCACCGGGCTGTCCGGCGGCCACCAGCAGAAGGTGCTGTTCGCCCGGCAGCTCGCGACCGAGCCCAGGATCCTCATCCTGGACGAGCCGACCCGCGGCATCGACGTGGCCACCAAGACCGACATCCAGCAGCGCCTGGTGGAGGTCGCCCGCGACGGCAAGGCGGTGCTGGTCATCTCCAGCGAGCTGCCGGAGCTGCTGGCCGTCTCCGACCGGGTCTACGTCATGCGCGAGGGCCGGATGGTCGCCGAGCTGAGCGGCGAGAACCTGACCGAGGACGGCGTGCTGCGCGCCACGATGGGGGTGAACCGGTGACGGCGACCGCTCTCTCCCCGGCGGCGGGGACCACCACCCGGATGCTGACCCTGCTGCGCGACGCGCTGCTGCCCATCCTGCTCGTCGCCGAAGTGATCTTCTTCGCTGTCGCCGCCCCCGCCTTCCTGTCCGCGGCGAACCTCGCCAACGTCGTGATCAACTCGGCCGACCTGGCGCTGCTCGCGGCCGGGATGACGCTGGTCGTGCTGCTGGCGGGGATCGACGTGTCGGTCGGCCCCATGCTGGGCGTGGTCGCCTGGGTCGGCGCCACCCTGTTCGTCTCGGGCCTGCCGCCGCTGCTCGTGGTGCTGGTCGCGGTGCTGCTCGGCGGCGCGCTCGGGGCCGTCAACGCCGTCCTCATCGTCGGCGGGCGCATCTCCCCCATCATCGCCACCCTCGGCACGGCGGCCGTCTTCAAGACCGTGCTGTTCCTCCTGTGGAACAGCACGGACGTCTTCGCCGGTCCCGTGGTGCCCCTGCTCGGGCCGGCGCGGGCCGGCGGCGTCCCCCTCGTGGGGCTGGTGGTCCTGGCGGTGTTCGCGATCTTCGCGTACGTCCTGCGCCACCGGGTGTTCGGCCGCCGGCTGTTCGCCATCGGCAACGACGCGGAGGGCGCCCGGCTGCTCGGGGTGCCCGTCGGCCGCACCTCGTTCGCCGCCTACGTGCTCGTGGGCGCCCTCGTCGGCATCGCGGCACTGATCTACGTGGGCCGGGTGGGCGTCGTCCAGGCCACGGCCGGCCAGGAGCTCACCCTGCCCGCGATCGCCGCCGTGGTCGTCGGCGGCACCAGCATCCTGGGCGGTGAGGGCGGCGTGCTGCGCTCCCTCGGCGGCCTGGTCTTCATCGCGCTGCTGCAGAACGGCGTCGTGCTGATGGGCGTGCCGCCGCTGTGGAACGGCGTGCTCGTGGGGGTGGCGGTCGCCCTCGCGGTGGCCTTCGACGTGCTGACCCGGCGCACCCTCGACAAGCGGATCGGAGAGCGGAAATGACAACGGGAGCCCTGGCCGGGCGATCGATCCGGGACCGCGTGGGCGACCGCAGGGTGTTCCTCGCCGTGCTCGTCGTCGTGCTCGGCGCGGTGATGAGCCTGCTGTCGCCGTACTTCCTGCAAGTGAGCAACCTGCTGGCGATGACGCAGTACGGCGCGGTCATCGGCCTGCTGGCGCTCGGCCAGGCGTTCGTCATCCTCGGCGGGCGGGGCGGCATCGACCTGTCCGTGGGGTCGGTGCTGAGCCTGTCGGGGATCGTCATGGGCGTGCTCGCCCAGAACCTCGGGCTCAGCCCGTGGCTCGCCGCCGCCGCGGCCGTCGTCCTCGGCGCCCTGCTCGGCTCGGTCAACGGCGTCATGGTCGCCCGGCTCGGCCTGCCGCCGCTGATCGTCACGCTGAGCACCCTCTTCCTGTACGGCGCGCTCGCCCAGGTGCTGACCGAGGGGGGCCAGCTCGGCGGGTTCGACCGGGAGGGCTTCGCGGCTCTCGGGCAGAGCGCGATCCTCGGCGTCCCGACCCAGGTGCTGCTGGTCCTGGCGCCGATGTTCGTCCTGGCGATCTGGGCGCAGAACCGCACCGCGTTCGGCCGCCGCCTGCACCAGGTCGGCACCAGCGACAGGGCCGCGGGCCTGGTCGGGATCGACGTGAACCGGCTCCGCTTCCGCCTCTACTGCCTGTCGGGCGCGCTCGCCGCGCTCGGCGCCGTGGTGACCAACGCGTGGCTGCTCACCGCCCGGCCCAGCGCGGGCACCGGCATGGAGCTCCAGGCGATCACCATCGCGGTGCTCGGCGGGATCGACATCTTCGGCGGGCGCGGCCACCTCAGCGGCGTGCTGCTGGCGCTCGCCGTCGTGGTGGTGCTGTCCTGGGGGCTGCAGCTGGCCCAGGTCGGCAACTCCGTACAGACCGGCATTCTCGGCCTGGTCCTGGTCGGCGCGGCGTTGCTGAACAACCTGATCAGCAGGAAGGCGGCGGGATGACCGGCGTCCCGGGTGCGCCGCGCGCCGTGGACGTGCTCGCCGTGGGAGACGCCAGCGTCGACTACTTCGTCCGGGTGCCGCACATCGCGACGGCCGACGACAAGGCGATCGGACGGCTGGCGGGGGTGCACGGCGGCGGCATGAGCGCCAACCTGGCCGCCGCCGCCACGTTCGCCGGAGCGCGCGCCGCCCTGGCCACCGCGGTGGGTTCCGACGAGCCCGGCCGCCAGGCGTTGGACCGGCTCGCGGCCCACGGCGTGGACGTCTCCCCCAGCGTCACCGTCCCCGGCGGGCACACCTGGTTCTGCGTGATCCAGCTCGACCACACCGGGGAGAAGTCCCTCGTCGGCGCCGTGACCGAGGTGAAGATCCCGGCCGCCGAGCAGATCTCCGACGACCTGCTCCGGTCCGCACGGGTCGTGGCCCCGCTGGCCGACGATCTGGACTGGGCGATCAGCCTGGCCGTACGGGCCCGGGCGAGCGGCGCGAAGGTCGCCGTGGACCTGGAGCCCGGCGCCGTCGCGGGGCGGCGGGACCGGGTGTGGGCCCTCGCCCGCCACAGCGACCTCGTCTTCTGCAACCAGGGGGCGGTCCGGGAGCTGGCGGACGGCGACCCCGCGCGCTGCGCCGAGCTGCTCATCTCCGCCGGCGCCCGCGTGGTCGTGGTGACCGGCGGGCGGAACGGCGCCACCTGCCACACCCCGCAGGAGAGCTGGACCGCGCGCGGACCGGAGATCGAGGTCGTGGACACGACCGGCGCCGGTGACGCGCTGGCCGGGGCGTTCACCGGGTCCTGGATCCTCGGGCGTTCCCTCGCCGAGAGCCTGCGCGCCGGCGTCGCCACCGGCTCCCTCTGCGTCGGCCATCTCGGCTCACGTGCCTACCTCGATGCCGGCACCGGCATCGACACCTACGCGCGGAACGTCACCCTCGGCGCCGCGCCCCGTCTACAAGGAATTCGATGACCACACTTCTGGACCGCATCCACGGCAGCCTGGCGGCCGCCTGCATCGGCGACGCGCTCGGCGCCCCCACCGAGGAACGCTCAGTGCCGGAGATCCGGCGGCTGTTCGGCCGGCGGGTGGAGAGCTTCCACGCGCCGCTGCCCGACGCCCCGTACGCGGTCGGACGCGGCCCCGCTCAGATCACCGACGACTCCAGCCAGATGCTGCTGCTGGCCGAGGCGTTCATCGCGCACGGCGGCGAGGTCACCCCCGAGGTCATGGCCGACCTGCTCATCGGCTGGTCCGGCAACCCCGACTACTTCCCCCACTTCGCCGGCCCCACCACGCGCCGGGCCATCGAACGCCTCAAGGCCGGGGACGACCCCTGGGAGGTGGGCAGGGCGGGGCGCGTCATGAGCGAGGGCGCCAGCAACGGCGGCGCCATGCGCGTCGCACCCGCCGGCCTGGTGCATCCCGGCGACGTCGAGGGCGCCGTCCGCGCCGCCCACCTGACCTGCGTACCCAGCCACCACACCAACATCGGCGTCGCCGGTGCCGGGGCCATCGCCGCCGCGACCGCCGCGGCCTGCGTGGACGGCGCCGACCTGTTCGAGGTCGTGCGCGCGGCCCGGTACGGCGCCGAGCTGGGCGAGCGGCTGGGCTCCGAGCAGGGCCGGCACGTCCCCGGGCCCTCGGTGGCCCAGCGGATCGACCTCGCCGTCACGCTCGCCGTCCAGTCCCGCGACCTGGACGACGCCATCGAGCGGATCACCGCCGTCATCGGCACCGGCCTGCCCGCCGCGGAGGCGTGCCCGGCGGCCATCGGACTGCTGGTGGCGGCCGGCGGCGACCCGTTCAGGACGGCGGTCGCGGCGGCCACCGCGGGCGGCGACTCCGACACGGTCGGCTGCATGGCGGCGGCCATCGCGGGCGCGCTCCACGGCATCGCCGCGGTCCCGGCGGCGGCCGTCGCCCGGATCGAGCAGGCCAACCGGCTCAACCTGTCCGACGTGGCGACCCGGCTGGCCGCCGTCGCCCGCCCGGTGCCCGCGGACGGCGGCGTGACAGCCCGGCGGTGAGCACCCGCGATCCGGGCGTGATGCGTTTCTGATCGTTCGTGCGGTGGGACAGACCGTGCATGGACGACATGTGGGACGTGGCGATCGTGGGAGCGGGACCGGCGGGCTCGGCGGCGGCGCTGCGGGCCGCCCAGCTACGCCCGGAGCTGCGCGTGCTCCTGCTGGACAGGGCCGACTTCCCCCGTGACAAGCCGTGCGGCGACGGCATCGCCGCGCACGGGCGCGACGAGCTGGCCCTGCTCGGGCTGCCAGCGCTCATCGACGACTACCGGCCCACTCCCCGCCTGACCGTCGTCTCTCCGGGCGGGGTGCGGGTCTCCGCCGAGGCCGCGCGGCCCAACCACGTGGTGCCGCGCCGGGTGTTCGACGCGCGGCTGGTGGCCGCCGCGCGAGACAGGGGCGTCGAGGTACGCCGCCACCGCGTCAAGGATCTCGCCTTCGACGGGTCCGGGGTGGTCATCGACGGGCGGCTGCGGGCCCGTACGGTGGTGGCCGCCGACGGGGCCGGGTCGGTCGTGCGCCGCCTGATCGGCCTGGCCGCCCCGGCCGAGCAGCACACCGCCATCGCCGTACGCGGCTACGCCGACGTGCCCGAGGAGGACGACGTCCAGCTCATCGCCATGCAGAAGGCGGGCTGGCCGGCCTATGCGTGGTCGTTCCCCATCGGCGACGGCACCGCGAACGTCGGCTTCGGCATGCTGCTGCCCCGGCTGCGCGCGGCGGGGGCGCCAGGACGTCAGGTGCTGCACGGCAGGCTCGCCGAGCTGCTGCCCGACCGGCCCGCCCGCGATCTGCGCGCCCACCACCTGCCGCTCTCGACCGGGCGGCCCGTGCCCGGCGCCGGACGGGTGCTGCTCGCCGGTGACGCCGCGGGGCTGATCAACCCGCTCACCGGCGAGGGCATCTACTACGCGCTGCTGTCCGGGCGGCTGGCGGCCGAGGCGGCGGTGGAGTCGCCGGGCGATCCGCTGGCGCTGTACCGGGGCAAGCTGCGCGGGGCGCTCGGACGGCATCTGCGCACCACCGACGTGCTGGCCCGGCTGGCCCAGTCGCCCGGGTTCATCGACGCGGCGATCGAGGTCGCCGTGCACCGCAAGGAGGTGTTCGACCTGCTGGTGGAGGTGGGACTCGGGGCCGGCACGGTGCCCCCGCCGCTCGCGCTGGCCGTGGGGATGAGGTGGCTGCGCGGATCCCTGCGCGCCGGCCGGTGAGCGAGGCGCGAGGCGAAGCTGGTCAGGCGGTGAGCGCGGCGCCGCTGGTGATCAGGAGGATCACGTCCACGGCCGCCACGGCGACGGCGGTGACGAACGGCAGCCGGGCGGACCTGCCGGCCAGCAGCAGCCCCGTGGCCGCCAGGGCGAAGGCGGCGGCCACGGCCGACCAGCCCGCCACCCCGGGGGCGGCGCCTCCAGGGCCGAAGACGAGCAGGCAGGTGGCGGCCAGCAGCGGCACGGGAATCAGGAGGCGTACGCGGCCGGCGCCCAGGCGCTGCGGCCAGCCGCGTACGCCGGTGCGCAGGTCGCCCTCGATGTCCGGCAGCACGTTGGCCAGGTGCGCGCCCACACCGAGCAGCGCGGCGGCCACGACCGCCCACCAGGCGGGCCACGGCTCACCCGGCAGGCCCAGCGTCACGAAGGCCGGCAGCACGCCGAACCCCACCGCGTAGGGCGCCCACGACAGCAGAGTCGCCTTCAGCCCGAAGTCGTATGCCCAGGCCGCCAGCACCCCCGCGAGGTGCAGCCCGCCCGCCAGCCAGCCGGAGGCCAGCGACAGCGGCACGCAGCAGGCCAGCGCCACGAGCGCGGCGATCCAGACGGCACGCGCGCTCACCGTGCCGCCCGCGACGGGCTTGCCCGCGCGCCCGGCCGCCGCGTCCCGCTCGGCGTCGATCGCGTCGTTGCACCACCCGATGGAGAGCTGCCCCGCCAGCACGGCCGCGCCCGCCAGCACGCATCCGACCGCGTCCCGCCCCGTGGCCACGGCCAGCGCGGTGACCAGGGCGGTCACGGCCGCGGTCGGGCCGGGATGGCACGCACGCGCCAGCCCGGCGGCCCGAATGAGCGCCGCCCGCCCCGGCCGATCGCGCACGACGGCGGCGGCCGCGGGTTCGGGATCAGTCACAAGGTGATCGTAGACCGGGCGATCGCCGCGGAGAATTCCCACGCCCTACGCATGGCTTAAATGACCATTTCAAAGGGAAACGTGCGGGGAGTGATAGTTGTCGGCTGCTGAGGGAGAACTGCATGTCCCGTATCGCCGCAGTCCGTTGTGCTTTCCCTCCCCACCGGTACCCGCAGTCCGAACTCACCGACCTGGCCGCCCGCGTGTGCCTGCCGGAGAACGCCGACCGGCGCCTCCTCGACCGCCTGCACCGCAGCGCCCGGGTGGACTACCGCCACCTCGCCCTGCCCATCGAGCAGTACGAGAAGCTCAACGGCTTCGGCGCCGCCAACGACGCCTTCGTCTCGGTCGCCGTGGACCTGGGGCTCGAAAGCGTGAAGGCCGCCCTGGACGCGGCCGAACTGGAGCCGACCGACGTCGACATGATCATGTTCACGTCGGTGACCGGCATCGCCGCGCCCTCCATCGACGCCCGGCTGGCGGCGGCGCTCGGCCTGCGGCCCGACGTCAAGCGGGTGCCCGTCTTCGGCCTGGGCTGCGTGGCCGGAGCGGCGGGCATCGCCAGGATCCACGACTATCTGCGCGGCTGGCCGGACCACGTGGCCGTGCTGCTGTCGGTGGAGTTGTGCTCGCTCACCGTGCAGCGGGGCGACTCCTCGCCCGCGAACCTGGTCGCCAGCGCGTTGTTCGGCGACGGCGCGGCCGCGGTGGTGGCCTGCGGCGGCGGGCGCGCGGCGGGCGGGCCCACCGTCGTGGCCACGCGCAGCCACCTGTATCCGGGCTCCGAGCACGTCATGGGGTGGCAGGTGGGTGACACGGGCTTCCGGGTGATGCTGGACGCGAGCGTCCCGGCGGTCGTGCGACGTTACCTGCCCGACGACGTACACGGGCTGCTGGCCGAGCACGGCGTGACGGCCGGGGAGGTGACGGCGTGGGTGTGCCATCCCGGCGGGCCGAAGGTGCTCGAAGCCGTGTCGGACGCGCTCGGCCTGCCCGCGGGCGCGCTCGACGTGACGTGGCGCTCCCTCGCGGCCAACGGCAACCTGTCCTCCTCCTCGGTCCTGCAGGTCCTCGGTGACACCCTTGCCACCCGGTCGCCCGAGCCGGGAACCTGGGGACTGATCATCGCCATGGGTCCGGGCTTCTGCTCCGAACTCGTCCTGATCCGCTGGTGACCACACCCATGAACCGACTGCTGGGGACTGCCCTATGACCTGGTATCTGGTGCTCGTCGTACTGGTCGGCCTGGAGCGCGTGGCGGAGCTCGTCGTCGCCCGGCGCAACGCCGCGTGGAGCATGGCGCGCGGCGGCGTCCTGACCGGCCAGGGGCACTATCCGTGGATGGTGGCCCTGCACACCGGGCTGCTCGTCTGCGCGCCGCTGGAGGTCGCGCTGACCGGGCGGCCCTTCCTGGCCGCGCTCGGCTGGCCGATGCTCGCCCTCGTCGTGGCGGCCCAGGGGTTGCGGTGGTGGTGCATCACCGCGCTCGGGCCGCGCTGGAACACGCAGGTGATCGTGGTGCCGGGCCTGCCGCTGGTGACGCGCGGCCCCTACCGGTTCCGGTGGCTGCGTCATCCCAACTACGTGGCGGTGGCGGTGGAGGGGCTCGCGCTGCCGCTGGTGCACACGGCCTGGGTCACGGCGCTGGCGTTCACGGTGCTCAACGCCGCGCTGATGGTGGTGCGGATCCGATGTGAGAACGCGGCTCTCGCCCTCGCCCCAGGCCGGTGACGGCGTGATCGACGTGCTCGTCGCGGGCGGCGGCCCGGCGGGGCTGGCGGTGGCCGTGCACGCGGCGCTGGCGGGGATGGAGGCGGTGGTCGTCGAGCCGCGTGCCTCGCCCGTGGACAAGGCGTGCGGCGAGGGCGTCATGCCGGGCGGGGTGGCGGCGCTGAAGGCGATGGGGGTGGAGGTCGAGGGGCACGGGTTCCGCGGCATCCACTACCTCGACGGGCGGCGGGAGGTGCGGGCCGCCTTCGCCGCCGCCCCCGGGCTGGGCGTACGACGTACACACCTGCATGCGGCGCTCGCCCGGCGGGCCGCCGAGCTGGGCGTCAAGACGGTCACCGGCAAGATCACCCGCGTCGAGCAGGACCGGGACGGCGTGGAGGCCGCCGGGCTGCGGGCCCGCTGGCTGGTGGCCGCCGACGGGCTGCACTCGCCGCTGCGCCGCTCCCTCGGCCTCGACCTGCCCGCGCGCGGACCCCGCAGGTACGGCCAGCGCAGGCACTACAGGATCGAGCCGTGGACCGACTTCGTCGAGGTCCACTGGTCGGGCACCGGCGAGGCGTACGTCACGCCCGTCGCCCGGGACCTGATCGGCGTCGCGATACTCAGCTCGGTACGCCGCGGCTACGACGAGCACCTGCGCGGCTTCCCCGGCCTGACCCGCCGCCTGAGCGGCCCGGCCGTCACCCCCGTGCGCGGCGCGGGCCCGCTGCGCCAGGCCGTGCGCACCCGCCGCGCGGGCCGCGTCCTGCTGGTCGGCGACGCCGCCGGCTACGTGGACGCGCTCACCGGCGAGGGCGTCTCGCTGGCCGTGCGCTCGGCCGAACTGCTGGTCAGGTGCCTGGCCGAGGACCGGCCCGAGGACTATGACGGCGCGTGGCTCCGGCTGTCCCGCACCCACCGGCTGCTGACGGGCGCGCTGGTGCAGGCCGCCCGCCGCCCCGGCACGGCCCGGCTCGTGGTGCCCGCCGCCCGCCGTCTGCCCGGCCTGTTCACCCGCATCGTCAGGATCCTCGCCTGACCCGCACGCCTCCCAGCCGTCCCTGACGGGCTCTCATCCGTCGATGGCCATCGCCTCGCCGTGGCCAGAACCCCGCAGGTCGCAGGCCCATAGGTGCGCCGAACTTTGTATGACATTGATTGTTCGCCACGCGGCCGTCGGCGCCGTACAACGCCTTCGCGGTAGACACACCATCGACTCCGGCCGGCGACTCCGCCGGCCTCTCCCCGAGGCACAAGGAGAGCGATGTTGCGTGTCAGGCCGAGCACCACGCGGGCGTCCGTCGTCGCCGGTCTCCTGACGCTGGTGGCCTGTTCGGCGGGAGGCGGGACGACGGCGGCAGGCTCCGCCGGGCCGCCACCGCCGGTGACCGCCGACGAGGCTCGCGTGCTCTGGGACGCCGAACAGTCGCTGCTGCGCGACTGCATGGCGCGGCACGGGTTCGAGTACTGGGCCGCACCGCACGACCCGATCCCCGAGGACCGTGACTTCCCCTACGTGGTCGACGACGTCGGCTGGGCCCGCCGGCACGGCTACGGCAGCGACATCGTGGACCGCATCGACCGGCTCAGGGACCAGAACCCGAACCGGCGCTACCTTGAGGCGTTGCCCGCGCAGCGCCGGAAGGCCGCCTTCACCGCCCTCAACGGCGAGGGCCCGCGGCCCGGGACCGTGAAACGCCGGCCCGACCAGCTGGAGGTCTGGCTCCCCACCGGAGGAGTCGTACGGAGAAGCGCGCTCAGCTGCACCTCGCAGGCCCAGCGCCAGCTGTACGGCGACCTGCCCGAGTGGTACCGGGCCACCAGGACGTTGCAGAATCTCGACAGCGTCCGCACGGCCCGCGTGCACCGGGACCCACGCTTCACCTCGGCGGTGGCGGCCTGGTCGGCATGCATGCGCGAGCGCGGCCACCCGTACGCCGACCCGTCGGATGCGCGCGCCGAGGCCCTCGCCCAGGCACCGACGGGACCGGAGGCGCGTGAGAAGGAGATCTCCACCGCGGTCGCGGAGGCGACCTGCGCCGGCACGGCCGGTCTGGCGGCTGTGGCACGCGACCTCGACGAGCAGTACGCGCGCGACATCGCCCAGCGATACCGGCGAGAGGTCCGGACCGAGCGACGCCTCCAGCGCGCCGCACTCCCCCGCGCGCTCACCATCACCGCCGCCGGACCGTCACCGGCCGGCGGCGCCACCCAGACCCTCATCGACAACCCCCTACGAAACACCCAAGGAAAGGACAATTCATGAAGAGAACCGTCGGATTCCTGGCCGGCCTGGCCATCGCGGGCCTGTTTCTGGCCGGCGCTCCGGGGGCCGCCTTCGCCACTCCACCCAGCCCCGAACCGTCGGGCACGCCGACGCCCGCCGCGAGCGGCGCACCGCGTACGCCGGTCCCCCCTGACAAGGAGGGCGCCAAGGGCGTGCAGATGGCGGACGGCAACGTCTATGTCTGGGGAGACATGGACTTCACCGGCCTGTGGTGTTACTGGAGCGGCCACCACCGGGTGTGGCAGTACGCCTGGAACAGCCTCTACGGCTCCCCGGGCACCTGCCTGACCAAGAGCCACTCCTTCAACGACGTCGCCTCGTCGATGTGGAACAACGGCTTCCCCGGCGAGTACGCCCAGGTGCGGTTCTACCGGGACATCGGGCAGGAAGGGCCGTCGATGTGCCTGGCCAACGGCGAGGACTGGGGGAACCTCGGCCTGGGCTGGGAGCTCTTCAACGACGGTACGAACGCCAACGACCAGATCTCCTCCCACATGTGGGTGAACAGCTGCTGACACCCCACGGCGGTGCCCGGCAGGGACGAGCCGGGCACCACCGCACATCTAGCAGGGCGGCCGGTATGCGAGGTCCGCGAAGTGCCGGCTCCACTCCGGAGCGGCGATCCGCGGGAAGGACAGGTCGCAGACGCGGCCGGCGACCTGTTCGAGATCCACCTGCCACAAACGTACGGTGCGGTCCTCGCCGGAGGTGACCAGATGCCCGCCCGAGCGGCTGAACGCGGCCGAGTAGACGCGGTCGGCGTGGCCGGACAGCGCGGCCAGCGCCACGGGGGCGCGCCGGTCGGTGATGTCCCACAGCCGGACGGTCCGGTCCAGGCCGGCCGTGGCCAGCAGAGGTCCCCGGGGGGCGAAGGCCACGGAGGAGATGGCGTCGGTGTGGCCGTGCGAGACCGACAGGGCCGTGACCCTGCGCCGGCCGGAGAGGTCCCAGAGCCGGACCGTGCTGTCCAGCCCGGCGGTGGCGAGGGTACGGCCGTCGGGCGCGAACGCCACTCCCTGCACGTGGTCGGTATGCCCCTCGGCGCGGGCCAGCGGGGTGGGCCGGCCGGGGTCGGTGACGTCCCACAGGACCACCGCCTTCTCCTGGGTGGTCGCCAGCGTCCGGCCGTCCGGCGCGAACGCCAGCGCCAGCGTGCCGCTGCCCTGCGGGGGCAGGGCTCCGGCGGAGCGGGGACGGCGGGGGTCGCGCACATCCCACAGGCGTACGACGTTGTCGCTCGGGCTGGCGCTGGCCACCAGCCCGCCCAGCGGGTGAAAGGCGACCGACCTGATCCCCTCGACGTGCGCGTCGATCTCCGCCAGTAGCGCGGGGCGGCTCGGCTCACTGGTCCGCCACAGGCGGACGGCGCCGTCGATGCCGCCGGTGGCCAGCAGGTCGCCGCCCGGGCTGAAGGCCACCGACTTGACCTGTCCCTTGTGCCCGGTGAGCACCGGCAGCGCCTGGGGGTGGTAGGGATCGGTGACGTCCCAGAGCCGCGCGGCGAAGTCCTCCCCGCCCGCGGCGACCGTACGGCCGTCGGGGCTGAAGGCGGCCGTGGACAGCGCCGCCGCGCCACCGGTGAGGATGGGGCCGGGCAGGTCGGTCAGCAGCGCCGTACGGTCCGAGCTGGCGGAGGCGAGGGTGCGGCCGTCCGGGCTGAAGGTCAGCGACCACACGGTGTTGGTGTGCGCGGTGAGCGTCGTCACGGCGACGGGCGCGCCGGGTACGGAGACGTCCCAGACCCGGACGGTGTGATCCCAACCGGCGGTGGCGACGGTGCGCCCGTCCGGGCTGAAGGCGACCGTCTGGAGCGGGCCCGTGTGCCCCCGCAGCCGGCCGGACTCCGCGGGGCGGGCCGGATCGGTGACGTTCCACAGCCGGGTGACGTGGTCCCAGCCCGCGGTGGCGACGGTGCGCCCGTCCGGGCTGAAGGCGGCCGACATCACCCTGCTGTTCTTGTGCGGCAGCCGGCTGCGCAGGGTGTGGCGGGCCGGATCGGTGACGTCCCACACGCCAGCCGTGCCGTCGTCTCCCGCGGTCACCAGCAGCCGCCCGGCAGGGTCGAAGGCGGCGGTCCAGATGGTGGCCGGGTGGGCGGTGAAGGAGCTCAGGGGGCGGGGGGCGCGGGGTGCGGTCAGGTCCCACAGGCGCACCGTGCCGTCCTCCCCGGCGGTGGCCATGGTCTGCTCATCGGTGGTGAAGGCCACCGTGAACAGGGGTTTGGCACTGGCCGTGAGGGTGGCCAGCGGCCCGGGCGCCCGCCGGTCGGAGGTGTCCCACAGCCGTACGGTGCCGTCGTAGAAGGCGCCGGCCAGGATCCGCCCGTCGTGGATGAAGCGCAGCGACTCCACTTCCCCGGACAGCTGGGGAATGGCCGCGGTCACGGCGGGAGGGCGCGCGGTGAGGTCCCACAGCCGGACCGTCCGGTCGTCGCCGCCTGTCGCGATGGTACGGCCGTCCCTGGTGAAGGCCACCGTGTTGATCTCGTGGTCGAGCCGGGTGGTGAAAGGAGAGGTGAAGGCGCTCAGCAGGCTGCCGCGTGACTCGAAGGTCGGCGCCAGCCGGTGTGCGGCCAGGCTGAGCTGGGCAGCCAGCGGCGGATTGACGGCACGCATGGTGATCGCGTGTTCGGCGACCTTCTGCGACAGGGCGATGTTGCGCTGTTCGGCGGCTTCGCTCCCGGCGTGCAGGGCGTAGCCGGTGGCCGTGCCGGTCACCAGGAGCAGGACGCTGAGCGCGGCGACGAGTTGCCGCAGCCGGCGGGTGCGGCGGCGGGCCAGGGTCTCCTCGTGGGCGCGCGCGGCCAGGCTCGCGTCCAGGAACTCGCGTTCCCGGCCGCTGAGCGCCTTCTCGTTGCGCTCTGCCCACTCCTGCGCGGCGGCGAGGCGGGTGCCGCGATAGAGGGATCCTGGATCGTGGCGCAGCGACTCCCACGTGTCGGCCGCTTCGGTCAGCCGGTGATGCGTACGCAGTCCCTCGCGGTCCTCGGCGAGCCAGTCCCGCAGGCGGGGCCAGGAGGAGATGAGCGCCTCGTGAGCGATCTCGACGGTGTCGTGGTCGAGCGTGATGAGCCGGCTGCCGGCGAGATGTTCCAGCACCGCGGCCATGCCGTCGTCGCCGCCGTCGAGCCGCCGATGGTGGACCCGCCGTTTGGTGTCCTGGGTGCCTTCACCCACGACGATGAGCCGCAGGAAGAGCTGCCTGGCGAGGCGCTGGTGCTCGGGGGCGAGGCGGGTGTAGGCGTCCTCGGCCGTCTTCGCGACGGCGCCGGCCAGGCCGCCCGCGCTTTCGTATCCGGCCAGGGTGAGCGTGCTGCCACGACGCCGGTACCAGGTTTCGAGCAGCACGTGCGACACCAGGGGCAGCACGCCCGCCTGCTGGGCGGCGTCGGCGGCGACGCGCGACACCAGGGCGCCCTCCACCATGCAGTCCATGCCGGCCGCGGGCTTGATGACGGCCTGCCGCAGCTCATCGCTGGTCATGGGGCCCAGCGGCACCTGCGCCTCCGGCAGGACCCGCAGCAGTCCCGGCTCCAGCGTGCAGTGGGTGTAGAAGTCGGCCCGCACCCCCACGACCAGGCGGCAGCGGCTGCCCTCCGCCTGCGCGGCCGTCACGAGCGACTCCACGAACCGGGCGCGTTCCTCCTCGTCCCGGCACAACGTGAAGACCTCTTCGAACTGGTCCACCACGATCAGCAGCTCGGTCTCGGCAGGACGCTCCACCAGCGCCTGGCGGACCAGACGGTGCAGACCGCGGCGGTCGGCCGCCAGCTCGGCGCGCACGGCGCCGGCCGTGCTCCCCACCAGCGGCGCCAGATGGACCGCGCACTCCTCCATCGGCTCGGCGCCCGGCGTGAACACCACGGTGTCCCACGGCCGCTCCCCGGCCTGTACGCGGGCGACCAGGCCCGCTTGCAGCAGCGAGGACTTGCCCGCGCCCGAGGCCCCGAACAGCATCACGATCCGCTGGTCGCCCAGCCGGGTCAGCAGCCCGTCCACGGCCTGCTCGCGCCCGAAGAACAGCAGCGCGTCCTCCGTGCGGAACGGCGACAGGCCCAGGTAGGGCGAAGGACCATCGGCCGTGCGCGGGGCGCTCTCGGCTGATTCCTCGCTCAGCTCGTGCCACCGTCTCTCCCACTCCGCCTCGTCGCCCCCGCAGGCGCGTACGTAGGCGAGCGTGACGGCCAGGCTCGGCACCTTCCTTCCCCCCGCCGCCTCCGACAGGGTGGCCGGGGAGTAGTGCGCGCTACGAGCGAGCTGGCGGTATGTCGGATTCCCGGCTTTCTTGCGTAACAAGCGGAGATCGGCGGCGAACCGCAGCAGCGTGCTGTCCCCCGCGTCCAGCGGACGCTCCCCCCGAGGCATCTCGTCCCCCCTGCTCCCTGGCCGCATCCCAGCAGATGGCAACTGAAGACTTTACCCGCCAGGACTCCGCCGGTCAGTCTGCGCCGGGATCGAGCCGTACAGCACTCGGCCGGGCGGCGGACCACCACTCATCGTTACCAGATGATTACAATCAGTTGTGAACAGCGCCGGTTTCGAGTTCGGGATCCTGGGACCCCTCGACGTGCTCCATGGTCCTGACCGCGTGGCGGTCAAGGCGGCCAAGCTACGGATCCTGCTGGCGGTCCTGCTGCTCAACGCCAACAGGGTCGTCTCCGTCGAGACGCTCACGGACCACCTGTGGGACCAGGACCCGCCCGCCGGCGCCCGCAACACCCTGCAGAACTACGTGCTCAGGCTGCGCCGTCTGCTCGCCGGCACCGGTGCGGGCGTTCCCCTGCTGACCCGTCCCCACGGCTATCAGCTGGAGGTGACCGCCGGGGCGCTCGACCTCGACCGCTTCGACGTCCTGCTCCGCCGTGCCAGGACGGCCGCCACCGCCGAGGAGATGGAGCAGGCGTCGGCGCTGCTGCGGGAGGCGTTGCGGCTGTGGCGTGGCGATCCGCTCCTCGACGTCCCGTCGGAGGCACTGCGACGGGACGTCGTTCCGGCGCTGCGGGAGCGCAGGCTGGACGCGCTCCAGCTCCGGATCGAGGCCGATCTGGCTCTCGGCCGCCACGAGCGCGTCCTCGTGGAGTTGCGGGAGCTGACCGCCGCGCACCCGCTGCGGGAACGGTTCTGGGCGCAGCGGATGCTGGCGCTTTACCGGTCCGAACGCCGGGGGGAGGCCCTGGGCTGCTTCCACGAGGCCCGCCGGGCCTTGGCCGCCGAGCTCGGCATCGACCCGGGCACCGAACTGCGCGAGCTGCACCAGCGGCTGCTGTCCGCCGACGCCGCGCTGATCAGCCACCACGTCGTGAAGGTGCGCGGCAACCTCCCGGCGCCGGTGACGACGTTCATCGGCCGGCGGCAGGAACGAACCGAGCTCGCGCGGCTCCTGGCCACGGGCCGCCTGGTCACCCTCACCGGCGTGGGCGGGGTGGGCAAGACCAGGCTGGCGCGGCAGGCGGCCGAAGAGCTGGGCAGCGGGTTCCCCGACGGGGTGTGGCTGGTCGACCTCGCGGCGCTGGCCGAACCCCGGCTGCTCATCCGTACGGTCAACCACGCCCTCGGCGCCCGCGACCAGTCGGCGCGGCCCGAGGCCGACATCCTGCGGGATCACCTGCGCGACAAACGACTCCTGCTGGTGCTGGACAACTGCGAGCACATGGTGCCCGCCGTGGCGGGACTGGCCGGCACCCTGCTCCTGGCCTGTCCCGGTCTTCAGGTGCTGGCCACCAGCCGGCAGCGGCTCGGCCTCCAGGGTGAGCACGTTCTGCCGGTGCCGCCGCTCCCCCTGCCGCCCCCGCACGCCAATGGGCGGGACGCGGGCACCGGCCCGCCTTTGACCGGCTACGACGCGGTGGCGCTGCTCGTCGACCGGGCCGCGGCGGCCGGCGCGGCGTTCCGGATCGACCGGCACAACCAGGCGCTGGTCGCCCAGCTCTGCCGGCGGCTCGACGGGATCCCGCTGGCGATCGAGCTCGCGGCCGTACGGCTGAGCACCCTGTCCGTCGGCGAGATCCTGGAGCGCCTGGACGGCCGGTTCCGGTTGCTGGCCGACGGGAACGCCACGCCCACGCCCCGGTACCACCAGGCCCTCTACGACGTGATCGAGTGGAGCCACGACCTCTGCACCGAGTCCGAGCGCCTGCTCTGGGCGCAGTTGTCCGTCTTCTCCGGCGGGTTCGATCTTGAGGCGGCCGAGGCGGTGTGCTCGGGCCCGGACGTCCCCCGTCATGAGGTGCTCGACATCCTGACGGGATTGGCCCACAAGTCGATCATCGAGGTACGCGTCCAGGCCGCCCGGACCCGTTACCGGCTGCTGGAGACCATCCGGCAGTACGGCCGGCAGCGGCTGGACGACCTCGGCCTGCGGACCGCCGTACGGCGCCGCCATCATGACCACTACCGGCGGCTGGCCGCGGAGTCGGCGGCCGGCTGGTGCGGCGCCCGCGAGGTGGAGTGGTTGTGCCGGCTGCGGCAGGAGCTGCCCAACCTGCGCTCGGCGCTCGACTTCTGCGTCACCGAACCCGGCCGGGCCCACGCCGGCCTGGAGATCGCCGCCAACCTCACCCGCAACCGCTTCTGGTTCTTCAGCAGCACCATCGCGGAAGGCCGCCAATGGCTGGAACGCATGTACGGGCTCTGCACGCCGCCGGCCGGAGCGGCGGGCACGGGAGCGGTGGGCGCCGGGGCGGCGGCGACTTTGAGTTGGCTGTCGCTCATCCAGGGCGACCGGCAGGGCGCCGAGGCGTTCCTGGCGGAGTGCAGGGTCCCGGCGGCGCAGGCGGTCCCCGCCGTCGCCTACGTCGAAGGGGTCCAGGCGCTGCTCGTGCGCGGCAGCGCCGAGGCGATCCCGATGCTGGCACGGGCCAGGCAGCTGTTCCGGCAGGCAGGCGAGCACGGCGACGCCCACATGGCCACCATGTTCTGGGCCATGGCCTGCGCCTTCCTCGGAGAGCGGGACGCCGCGGTCGCCGCGGCCGGAGCCTACCTCGCCGAAGCCGAGGCCAGCGGTGCGGCCTGGGCCTACTCGTGGGCCCTGTGGACGCTCGGCCTCGTCGAGCAGCGGCACGGCTCGGCCGGGGAGTCCGTCGGCCTGATTCGCGAGTCCCTGCGCCGCCAGCAGGACATCGACGACCGCTGGGGTCCCGCGTGGGGTTCCGAGGTGCTCGCCTGGGCCGTCGCCCGCACCGGTGACCACATCCTCGCCGCCGAACTCCTCGGTGCCGCGGGCCACCTGCGGCAGGTGACCGGTGTGCGGCTCGTCGGCCTGCGCCCGTTCCACGACGCGCACGCCCAGGCCGTCGCGGCCGTACGCCGGGAGCTGGGCGCCGAGGCGTACGAGGCCGCCCGCGAGCGCGGCAGCCGGATCGAGGACGTCATCCCCTTCGCCTGCGCGAGCGACCGGAGTGCGAGCGGCCCGGCCAGGAGTGGTGACCCCAAGTGAGCACCGCGCCTGAGGGCCGTCCGCACCCGGTCTCCCCGCCGGCCGGTTCTCCGGTGGCGTCCCGGTCATGGGATCGGGACGCCACCGGAGGGCGAGGGTCGTCAGCCGCGCAGGCCCTTGATGCACCCGTAGATGGCCACCCCCACCACGGCGTCGGCATCGGTCAGATCCTCGCCGAACTTCTTCATGACCTCCGACACGGCGCCGGTGGCACACCGATGCGCCTTCCACAAGGTCCACGCGCCCGCGGCCTTGGCGGCGTCGACGATCTTGCGCCAGAACCTCTTGACGAACGCCACGACCGAGCCCCAGCTTCTGGGAGCCTCGCTGAACGCCTCGTCGGGGAACCGGTAGTCGTCCGCGGGGTCGCTGCGGGCGATCGACAGCGCCATGGAGTAGGCGGTCGCCTCCGAGACCCCCGCGGCCCGGGCCACCGCCGAGAGCTCCCGCGAGAAGGACGTCGCCTGCGCCGATGCGGCGCCGGCCCCGGCCGAGGTGATCATTATCGCTGTCGCGATCAGCGCGCCCACGATCCTGACTGCGTTTCTGTACAAGGAATTCCTCCCTCTCGTGACACGCCGGCCGGGCGTCCGTGCCCTGCCGTCGTGGGACACGTTGACGCGGCGCGCTGTCGCGCCGGTCACTCGCCGCTCACCGGAGATCCCCGCACGGGTGACCGACACTGCACAATTTGATCTTTACGGACGACCCGACTGGGAGTAGACCAGGTAGTTATCGCCAGGAGAGCCGCGTTCGTGAGGTGGTCACCGTGTATCGGCAGGTGCTCGATCCCGTTGCCGGCTCTCTCGCATGGAGTTCCCTGGTCGCCGCGCTGCCGCTGCTCGTGCTCTTCGTGATGCTGGGCATCCTGCGGGTGACCGCCTGGGTGGCCTCGCTGGTGTCCCTCGCCCTGGCCGCCGTGATCGCCGTGGCCGTCTACGGCATGCCGTTCGGGCAGGCGCTGCTGGCCGGTTCCGAAGGGGCGGCGTTCGGCTTCTTCCCTATCCTGTGGATCGTCATCAACGCGATCTGGGTCTTCCGGATGACCGTCGAGACCGGGCACTTCGACGTGCTACGGCGCTCGTTCGCCCGCGTGAGCGACGACCAGCGCGTTCAGGCGATCATCATCGCGTTCTCGTTCGGCGCGCTCATGGAGGCCCTCGCCGGATTCGGCACGCCCGTCGCTGTCACCTCGGTCATGCTGATCGCCCTCGGGTTCAAGCCGCTCAAGGCCGCCGTGCTGGCGCTGACCGCGAACACCGCTCCGGTGGCGTTCGGAGCCATGGCCACCCCGATCATCACGCTCGGCAAGGTGACCGGGATCTCAGGCGACACGCTGGGGGCGATGGTCGGCAGGCAGACTCCGGTGCTCGCCGTGTTCGTGCCGCTGGTGCTGGTCCTCATCGTGGACGGGCGGCGCGGCCTGCGGGAATCGTGGCCGGTGGCGCTGGGCTGCGGGGTGGTCTTCGGTGTCGCGCAGTACGCCACCTCCAACTTCGTCTCGGTGCCGCTCGCCGACGTGGTCGCGTCCCTCCTGTCGGCGGTGGCCGTCGTCGCCCTGGTCCGCCTCCGGGGCGGAGGCCGGCCGTCCAGCGCCCCGGTCGTGAGCCCGGAGTTCGCGGAACGTGGGGCCCGTCCCGACTCCCGGGCGGACGTCGTACGGGCCTACGCGCCCTACGGGATCATCATTCTGGTGTTCGTGATCTGCCAGGTCCCCGTGGTCAAGGGCCTTCTCGACAAGGCGACGTACACGATCCAGTGGCCGGGGCTCCACCTGCTCAGCCCGGAGGGGAAGCCTTCCTCGCTCCCGGTGTTCACCCTCAACCTGTTCACGACACCCGGCACCCAGATGCTCGTCGCGGGCGTGATCACCATGATCGCGCTCAGGCTCGCGCCGCCGCGGGCGGTCAGGGCGTACGGCGTGACGCTTCACCAGCTCAGGTGGGCGATCGTCACCGTGATGGCCGTGCTGGCGCTGGCATTCGTGATGAACGCCTCCGGGCAGACGATCACGCTGGGCACCTGGATGGCCGGAGCCGGCGGCCTGTTCGCGCTGCTGTCGCCGATCCTCGGCTGGCTGGGCGTCGCCGTCACCGGCTCCGACACCTCCTCCAACTCGCTGTTCGGCGTGCTGCAGGTCGCCGCCGCCCGCCAGGCCGGGCTCAACGAGGTGCTCATGGCCGCCGGCAACAGCTCGGGCGGCGTGCTCGGCAAGATGATCTCGCCGCAGAACCTCGCCATCGTGGCGGCGGCGGTCGGCCTGAACGGCAGGGAAGGCGACATCTTCCGCCGTGTCGTCGTGTGGAGCCTGATCTTCCTCCTCGCGCTGTGCTTCCTGTCCGTCCTCCAGGCCTCCCCGGTGCTGTCCTGGATGGTCCCCTGACGCAGGCCCTCCACCACCTCCCGGGCGCTGCGATGGCGCGGGGCGTGAGGTCAGTCCCCGTGGACGGGGTTCCTCGCCACGCGCTTCTCCGACACCAGCAGGCGTACCGCGCCCTCCCGGTAAGGTTCGGCGGCCCAGACGATCCAGTGATCGCCCACCTTGGCCGACTGCTCCCGGGGATTCATCGAGAAGCCGTTCCCATCGGGAGCGGGTCGGATGATCTGATACGTCACCTCCAGGCCACGCCTGCGCGTTTCGGTGAGGACCTCGGCGACCGTGCGCCCGTTCGGGTCGTAGCCCTCAAGAGACTCACCCTTCCGGCCGGCGTCCGTGTTGTTCTGGTACGTCTCCCCCGGTCTGGCCGGGCGGCCCAGATAGATCGTGCCCCTGCCGCTGAAGCCCGCGGCGATGGTGACGATCAGGGCGCAGCCGGGACGGCCATAGGTGCAGCCTTCCGGCTCCAGGTTCCCCCCGATGCGGTCCTTCTCGGTGGTGCCGGCGAAGCCGAGCCGGAAGACGCGGCCGACCCCGGTGGGGGAAGCGGGCCGCAGGTCCAGGGCGACGTTCAGGCCCAGCGCCTGGAACGCCTCGGTGTAGAGGGCGTGGTCGGCGAACGGGTCCTTGATCCTGGCCACGTACTCGTCTCCACGCAGTTCGATGTCGATGGCGGAGTTGCCGTAGGCGGTGGGACGCGAGTCCTGACCGATCAGCGTCGGGCCCAGGACGGCGGCCGTGGTGAACACGCCGGCGGCGAGCAGGCCGGCGAACACGGCACGGCCGCGGCGCCCGCGTTCGACGGCGGGAGGGGTGGCCAGGGCCTTCAGAAGACGCCCTTCCTGGGCGGTCAGGGCATCCGGCGTGGGCGGGGGCACTTCGGAGCGGAAGCTTTCGAGCTCGGTCATCTCATTCATGGACGGGCTCCTCGCTGACGATGGTCATGGGATTGACTCCTCCGAGCTCCTTGCGCAGCTTCTCTCGTGCCCGGTTGATCCGCGAACGTACGGTTCCGATGCGCACGCCCAGCGCCTCCGCGACCTCCGGATAGGTGAGGCCGGCCCAGGCGACGAGGAGCAGCGCGTCACGATGGCCCTTGGGTAACGTCGCCAGCGCCCCCGCCAGGCGGCGGCGGGAGGCCTCGGCGCTGACCCGGTCGTCGCTGCGGTCGGTGAAGGGGGCCGTCACCGGGTCGGTGCCCGTTCGTTCGAGGACGCGGAGCTGGTGCAACTCCGTACGCACATGGCGGCCGATCAGGTTGGTGGCGATGCCGTACAGCCATGGGCGAGCATGGGGACGAGTCACGTCGTAGTGCCCGCGCTGCCGAAACGCCGTCAAGAACGTCTCCGCTACCACGTCATCGGCGGCGTTCGCCCCCAGCCTTCTGGTCACGTACCGGGTGATGTCGGAGGCATGCCGGCGGAAGACCTCGGCGAAGGCCTCCGG
The DNA here is from genome assembly GCF_900099965.1 of Nonomuraea jiangxiensis. Taxonomy (GTDB): domain Bacteria; phylum Actinomycetota; class Actinomycetes; order Streptosporangiales; family Streptosporangiaceae; genus Nonomuraea; species Nonomuraea jiangxiensis. The sequence goes on from NZ_FNDJ01000008.1 coordinate 385,909, forward strand.
TTCGCGCAAGGAGCGTCTGATATGGGAGGCGTCATCGCCCTCCGCCCGGCTTGAATCGGTCATGCTGTGGCCTTTCGGCGATGGATCGGGACAGCAGTTGTTGCCACGCCGGAGGCATGCGGTTCCCGAGCCTCTCACCACCTCCGCGCTTGCCGGGGACCTGCGGGGGTGCGATCCGGATCAGACGAGGACGTGCCCGCCGTCCACGGTGAGGACGGTTCCGGTGGCGAACGGCTCCGTCATCAGGAACATGTAGGCCCGGGCGATGTCCTCGACCTCGCCGACCCTCCCCACCGGGATCGCGGCGCCGAGGTCGGCGTACATCCGTTCGCGCTCCTCCTCCCCCATCCCGGCCCACAGCGGGGAACGTACGAAGCCGGGCGACACGACGTTCACCCTGATCGGCGCGAGCTCGACGGCCAGCGCCCTGGTCAGTGCCTCCATGGCGCCGCAGATGCTGGCCGCGACCGCCCAGCCCGGGCCCGGCCGGTCCTTGGCGATGCCGGTGGTGAGGGTGATCGAGCCGTCCTTACGCAGGTACGGCAGCGCCGCCCGGACCGCCCCCAGCGCGCCGAAGTAGCGCAGCGCGAAGAAGTCCCGTGCCTTGTCCAGGTCGAGCGTGTCCAGCGGCATGATCGTCAGCGGCTCTCCGGCGGTGTAGACCAGGTGGGTGAACTCGCCGAGGTCGTCGAAGAGCCGGCCCACCGCCCGCGCGTCGGTGAGGTCGGCGACGCGGCCGGCGCAGTGGCCGGGCAGCCGGGTGAGCGCGCGGTCGACGCCGGCCCGCCGGCTGGAGACGACCGTGACCACGGCGCCCTGTCGCGCGGCCGCCTCCGCGGTGGCCAGCCCGATACCCGAGGTGCCGCCGAGCACGACGACGCTTTGACCCTGCAGATCCATGATTCGGTCCTTGCGATACGGGGATTCCGACCTCTCCACGATGGGCCCGGCCCGTCGCCGCCGTCCAAGACCCTCTTCCACGCCTGTAATACCCTGGAGGCATCAGAGGTGGGAGAACGCACTGGTGGACGTTGATCTGCGGAAGCTGAGATATTTCGTGGCGGTGGCCGAGCGGCTGCATTTCGGGCGGGCCGCCGAGGCGCTGCACATCGCGCAGCCCGTACTTTCCCGCCAGATCCGGGCCCTTGAGGAGGAGCTGAAGGTTCAGCTCTTCGCCCGCACCAGAAGGGCCACCGAGCTCACCCCCGCGGGCGAGCAGCTCCTCGCCGACGCCGTCCCGCTGCTGGCCTCGGCGGAGGCGCTGCGCCGCCGCGTCACTCGCGCCGCCCGCGGCGCCGGCACCTTCACGGTCGGGTTCATGCCGGGGATCATCGTCACTCCGGCGGTCCGGGCGTTGCGCGAACGTCATCCCGACCTGACGGTGGAGGTGGTCCGCACGACCTGGGACGACCAGACCGAGGTCATCCTCGACGGGCGGGTGGACATCGGCTACGTACGCCTGCCGATCGACCAGCGCGGGCTGCGGGTCCGGCCGCTGACGAGCGAGCCGCGGGTCGCCGTGCTGCCCAGCGGGCACCGGCTGGCGGGCAAGGACCTGATCGGCATCTCCGACCTCGCCGACGAGCACCTCCTCCAGGACCCCGACGCCGTTCCCGAATGGCGGGACATCGCCACCGAGCTGCGACGTCCGGGAAGGCGTCGCCCGGCACCGGCCTTCCACGCCGTGGAAGAGAAGCTCGAACACGTCGCCGCGGGCCACGGCATCGTCGTCCTGCCGCTGTCCGTGGTGGCCTTCTACACCCGGCCGGACGTGACGTACGTCCCGGTCACCGACCTCCCGCCGAACCAGGTCTGCCTGGCCTGGGACAGCGCCCGGCGGAACCCGCTGATCGGCGAGTTCGCCGCCATCGCGACGGACCTCCACGCCACCGGCCCGTCACCTGCCTGGTGACCCCGGCGCGGCCCGCGCCGGCCCCCTGGGTTCAGGTGCTCCGGCCGCCTTCGGGAGCGGGGGCGTCGCTCGCCCCGATGAGGTCGAGGGCGGCGGCGAGCCGGTCGACGATCAGGTCCGAGTCCGAGGTCCGCAGGGCCCGATTGCCCAGGACGTTGCGCTGCATCTGCACGCCGGTGCAGACGGCGATCAGCAGCGCGGCGCGCGTCCCCGGATCGGGGCCGGTCAGCGCGTCGGCGAGGTCGCGCTGATAGTGGCGTTCGAGGTGGTCGCGCATGATCTCCACGGCTCGCTCGCTCCCGGCCGAGCGGATGGTGAGCAGGAGTCCCTTGGCCTGCTCCATCGGTGCGTCGCCGAGCAGCGCCGCGGCCACGGCACGGTTGTTCCCGGGGACCATCATGAGGGGATGGCGGTAGGTCTCCTCCACCGCTCGCTCGAACAGCGCCTCCTTCGACCCGAAGTAGCGGGTGATCAGGCGGGGGTCGATGCCGGCGTCGCGGGCGATGTCGCGGGTGCTCGCACCGTCGTAGCCGCTGCGGGCGAACGCGTCGATCGCCGCGTCGAGGATGGCGCGCTGGGTCGCCTCGGCATCGCGCGTGCGACGAGACTCGGACGCGGACGTACCAGTGGCCATGCCTCTCATCCTAGGCCCCCCCTTGACCGTTGTCCTCAACTGAGGACTAAGCTTGTCCCCAAGTGAGGACATATCTGCGAGCAGCCCCCTCTCCCGTGAGGACAGGTCTGCTCGCCCGGAAGGACCTGGCCATGAGCATCACTACCCGATTCCTCGGACCCGACCGGCTCGAGGTCGGCGCGATCGGTTACGGCGCGATGAGTTTCGCCAACCCCTACGGGCAGAGCGGCGAGTACGACCCGGACAAAGTGGCCCGGGAGATCCTCGACCGTGCCGCCAAGCTCGGCGTCACCATGATCGACACCGCCGACGTCTACGGGGACAGCGAGGAGATCATCGGCCGCGCGATCGCCGCCCGCCGCGACGAGTTCGTCATCGCGACGAAGTTCGGCATCGTCTCGGCCCCGTTCGGCGGCGCCGAGGCGCGCATCGACGGCAGCCCCGCCTACGCGCGCGAGCGGCTTGAACGCTCACTGCGGCGCCTGGGCACCGACCACATCGACCTGTACTACCAGCACCGTGCCGATCCGGCGATCCCGATCGAGGAAACCATCGGCGCCATGGCCGAGTTCGTCGCGGAGGGTAAGGTACGTCACCTCGGCCTGTCCGAGGCCGCACCCGACACCATCCGCCGCGCCGCGGCCGTGCACCCGATCACCGCCCTCCAGACCGAGTGGTCGCTGTGGGAGCGCGGCATCGAGAACGAGATCCTGCCGCTCACTCGCGAACTCGGCATCGGGATCGTCCCCTACAGCCCGCTGGGCCGCGGCGCCCTCACCGGCGCCATCACCTCCCGCGACGACCTGAAAGGGGAGGACCACCGGCGCGGCCTGCCCTGGTACTCCGAGGAGCACCTCGACGGAAACCTGTCGACCCTCCACGTCGTCCGCGCCATCGCCGCCGACCTGGACGCCACCCCCGGCCAGGTCGCCCTGGCCTGGCTGCTCGCCAAGGCACCCGACGTCGTCCCGATCCCCGGCACCCGCCGGCCGGCCTTCTTCGAGGAGAACACCCTCGCCGCCGGCCTCACCCTCACCGAGGACCACATCGCCGCCCTCGAACGCATCACCGTGACCGGAGAGCGCGAACACGACACCGCCGTCGCCACTCAGAACTGGTTCAACGGGGTGACCCCGCCCCGCTGAAAGAACCCCGCCTCGCGAGCGGAAGACCCGGAACGACCGACGCCGAGTTGACCGTCGAGCGTGCCTGCCGCAGGATGCTCGGCATGTCTGAGCGCGCACTGAGCTTCGGAGCGATGGCGGAAGCATACGAGCGGTTCCGGCCAGGCTATCCCGTGGAGCTCTACGACCTGGTGATGGCGTACGCGGCTCAGCCGGTCAGGACGGCACTCGAAATCGGGGCGGGGACGGGCAAGGCGACCCGCCTGTTCGCCGAACGAGGGGTCACGATCACCGCCACCGACCCTGACGGGGCCATGCTCGCCGAGCTGCGCAAGCACGTCCCGGCGAACGTCCGGACCGTGCGGGCCGCGTTCGAGGACCTGCGGCCGGGCACGAGGTACGGGCTGGTCTATGCGGCGGCGGCGTTGCACTGGACGAACCCGGAGGGGCGGTGGACACGCATGGCCGCGCTGCTGGAGCCGGGTGGCGTGTTCGCCTCCTTCGGCGGGCCGATACAGCCGACCGACCAGGCCGTGCGGGAGGCCGTTCGCGCGGCACGGTCACCGTTCCTGGCCAGCGACGAGATTCCGTCTCCGGACGGGACGCCCCCGGAGCATGACATGCAGTGGCCGGGTACGGAGCTCCAGCGATCCGCATGGTTCACCGACGTTCGGCAGTCCGTGATCGAGCGGCGGCTGACGATGAGCGCACGCGCCTATGTCGGCCACCTCTCCACCGTCTCCGCGTATCTTGTCCTGCCCGCCTCGGAGCAGGAGCAGGTGCTCAGCAGGATCATGCGGGTTCTCCCCGCGACGGTCGAGGTCAACGCCGACATCACCGTCCACGTCGCGCGCCTGGCCACGAACGCCTGACCTGTCGGCGGCACGCGAAGACCTATTCCCAAGGCCTGTTGGGAAAGTTATTATCCCAACATGTCTTGGGAATCCGATGACGGTCTGGTGCCGCTGCGGGCGCTGGCCAATCCGCTCCGGATCCGCATGGTGTCGCTGCTCACCGGCGTGTCCATGTCGGCCACGGAGGTCGCCGAGGAGCTGGGCATCGCCCATGCCTCGGCCAGTTACCATCTGCGCCAGCTGGCTGAGGCGGGGTTCCTCGAGATGGTGGAGGAGCGGCCGTCGCAAGGAGGCAGGGGCAGGCCCCGGCGGCGCTACCGCTACGACCCCTCCAGCGGCGCCCGGCTGGATCGCGCGAACGGTCGCCGGCTCCTGCATGAGGCACTGAACGCGGACCTGGAGCGACGTCTCGCGCAGGCCCGGACCCAGCGCCTGTCCATGGATGCCGAGGTGTGGCTGGACCGGTCCGTGTGGGAGGAGGTCATCGGGCTGGTCGACCAGGCGGTCGCGCTGGTCCACGACAAGGCGGGGCCGCCCCGTTCGGGTGACCGGGTCAAGGTGAGCATGACCACGCTGCTGCTGGAACTCGACGACGTGCGATGACGCGCCTCCCCCTGTTATGGACCGGGGCGGGCTTCCTGTCGTTGGGGCTGCTCGTCCCCGCGATTCCCGGACACGTGACCGGTCCTCTCGGGCAGGGGCCGGGCATGGTCGGCGCCTGCTTGGCGATCACGTCGGTGTGCGCCCTGCTCGCCCGCCCCTTCGCGGGCCGGCTGGCCGACCGGCGGGGTCGCCGAGCCGCCGTCTGTGCCGGCGCCGCGCTGCTGGCGGCCGCCTCCGCAGCGGTGCTGCTCGCCGACTCCCTGCCGCTGTTCCTGACGTGCCGGGCCGTCGCGGGGGCCGGGGAAGCGCTGATGTACGTCGGCCTGGCCGCCGCGGCCAGTGACCACGACCGTCCCGGCCAGTCGATCAACCGGTTCTCCGTCGCGGTCAACGCCGGGCTGCTCGCCGGACCGCCGCTCGCCGAGGCCGTCCGCTCCGCCGCCGGCCTGCCGGCCGTCTGGGCCCTGTCCGCGGCGGCGGCCGTCGCAGTCCTGGTCGCCGGCCTGTTCCCCGGCAGCGTCACGGCGAAAGCCTTCGCCAGTGGCACTCCCTCCCGAGCCGAAACCGCCGGTGACAGCCCCTCCCGGACCAGAACCGCCGATCGCACCGCCTCCCGGGCCGGAACCGCCACGCCGCTCGTCCACCGGGCAGGACTGCTGCCTGGTCTGGCGTACTGGGCGTCGGTGTGGGGATACACCGCCTTCAGCGCCTTCCTCCCGCTGCACGTCGCCGCGCTGGGCGGCGGCGGCAGCGGCACGCACTTCCTCCTCTACGGCTGCGTGCTGCTCGCCGTCCGGATCGGCGGCGAGAGGCTGCTGTCCAGGGTCCACCCGCGCGGAACGGCGGCCGCCGCCCTGCTGCTCACCGCCGCGGGGCTGATCATGCTGGCCGTCTGGCCCACCGTGACCGGGGCGTTGGTCGCCGCCGCGGTGCTCGGCACGGGACAGGCGCTGGGCCTGCCCGCGTTCCTGACGATGGCGGTGGCCGGCCTGCCCGCCGAACAGCGCGGCTCGGCGGTGGCCACCACGACGGCGTTCTTCGACCTCGGATTCCTGACCGCCGCGCTCGCGCTCGGCTTCGTCGCGCAGTCCTTCGGCCTGGCCCACGGCTTCGCCGTCGCGGGCTGCGTGGCGGCCCTGGCGCCGCTGCTGTTCCTTGCTCGTCACCGCCAAGCGCATGACAAGTCACCCCAAGGAGACGACGATCATGACCATTCCCGCCGCTGAGCTCGCCGGCTACGCCGATGTCGTCTTCGACGTCGCCGTTCCGGTCCTCGACGACGACCGCGTGCTGATCAACGCCGAGATCGAGCACGCGCCGCTCGCCCGCGCCCTGACGGAGGCGGCATACGCCCGGGGCGCCCGCTATGTGGACATCTGGTACTACGACCCCCACGCCAAACGGTCCCGGGTCCAGCACGCGGACGCGGCGACGCTGAGCGAGGTCCCGGCCTGGCTGGACGCACGCAACGAGGAGCTGGCCCGTCACTGCGGCGTCCTGGTCAACATCCGCGGCGCCGCGGCACCCGATCTGCTGGCCGGGTCCGACCCGGTCCGGGCGGGCCTCGATCGTATGCCGTACCTCACGTCGAGGCAGCGGTTGCAGCTCGGCAACCTGGTCCGCTGGGTCATGGTGCCCTGCCCCACGGCGGAGTGGGCTCGCGCGATCTTCGGGGAGCCCGACGAGACCCGGCTGTGGCAGTATCTGCGGCCCATTCTCCGGCTCGACCGGCCCGACCCCAGAGCCGCCTGGGAGCAGCGGATCGCCGAACTGCTCGGCCGCGCGAAGACGCTGACCGAGCTGCGCCTGGACGCCGTACGGCTGGAAGGGCCCGGCACCGATCTGACCATCGGGCTGCTGCCCGGCGCGCACTGGACGGCGGCGCGGCTGGAATCGGTGAAGGGGCACGTCTTCCAGGCCAACATCCCCACGGAGGAGGTGTTCACCACTCCTGACTACCGCCGGGTCGAGGGCACCGTTCGCTCGACCAGACCGCTCGCCCTCAACGGAAGCGTCATCCGCGACCTGGAGCTGACCTTCACCGCGGGCGTGGTCAGCGAGGTACGGGCGTCCAGCGGCGCCGACATCGTCCGGACCCACCAGGCGACCGACGCCGGTGCGGCCCGGCTCGGTGAGCTGGCGCTCGTGGACGGTTCGTCGCCGGTGGGACGCTCGGGCCTCACCTACCTCGACACGCTGCTGGACGAGAACGCCACCTGCCATCTCGCCTGGGGCGCCGGACTGCCTCCCGGCGTGCCCGAGCGTCTGCGCACCGAGGATCCCGCCGGGCTCGACGCGGCCGGGGTCAACACCTCCGGTGTCCACGTCGACTTCATGGTGGGCGGTCCCGAGGTCACCGTCACCGGGATCGGCCACGATGGGGGCGCGATCGAGCTGCTCCGCGACGACGAATGGCAGATCTGACCGGCGTTCCCGCATCGCCCACCGGACGGTGGAGGTCTCGCCTCAGCGTTCACGGGTGGATCGGACGGCGTCGGCCAGGGCCCGGATCGCGGTGGGGATGGCGGGGACGGGGATCTGCGCGTAGCCGAGCAGCAGGGTCGGGGCTCCGGTGCCGGGCGGGATCCAGAAGTCGTACGTGGTCATCAGGTTGATCCCCCGGCGGCGGGCCTGGTCGAGGATAGCTCGCTCGTCGTGGTCGCCGGGCAGCTCGACGGTGGCGTGCAGCCCGGCGGCGATGCCCCGGACGGTGGCCTCGGGCAGGGCGTGGGCCAGTTCGTCGAGGAGGAGGTCGCGGCGGCGGCGGTACCGGGCACGCATGCGGCGCAGGTGGCGGTCGAGCTCGCCCCGCGCGAGGAACGTCGCGAACGCGTGCTGCTCGATGCGGGCGGTGCCGCAGTCGGCGAGGTCCTTCTCGTCGGTGACCGCGGCGAGCAGCCGCGCCGGGACGACCAGCCAGCCCAGCCTCAGTGCCGGCGCGAGCGTCTTGCTGGCCGAGCCGGCATAGACGATCCGGTCGGGTTCCAGCCCCTGGAGGGCGCCGACGGCCGCGCGGTCGTAGCGGTATTCGGCGTCGTAGTCGTCCTCGATGACGATGGCGTCGCGCTGCCTCAGCCAGGTCAGCAGGCCCCGCCGCCGTTCGCCGGTGAGCACCGCGCCGGTCGGGTGCTGGTGAGCGGGGGTGAGCACCAGCGCGTCCACGGCTGCCCGGTCGAGCTGGTCGACCCGGATGCCGGCGTCGTCCGTGGCGATCGGCACGATCTCCAGGCCGGCTCTCTCGGCGATGCGACGCTGGTCAGGGTGGCTGGGGTTCTCGAACCCGATCCGTCGGGCACCCCGGGCGGCCAGCACCCGGCAGATGATCCCCTGACCCTGGGAGTACCCGTTGGTGATGACGACCCGCTCCGGCGCGGCGACCACACCGCGCACCCGGCCGAGGTAGTCGGCCAGGGCCGAGCGCAGCGCCTCGACCCCGCGCGGGTCGCCATAGCCGAGCTCGGCGTTGGTCATGGCCTGCAGCGCGTCGCGCAGGCACCGCAGCCACTCCGAGCGCGGGAACGCCGACACGTCCGGTGCGCGCGGACGCAGGTCGAACCGGGGCGCCGCGGCCGGAGCGCTCGCCGCTGGCGTGGGGAACACGCGCGCCCGGGCCGTCTCGGCGACGCACGGCCGGGCGCCCTGCCGCAGCGTCAGGTATCCCTCGGCGGCCAGCTGCTCGTATGCCCCGACCACGACCCGGCGCGAGACGCCGAGCTGACGCGCCAGGTCCCTGGTCGAGGGCACGCGCGCGCCCGCCCGCAACCTTCCCTCGCGGATGGCTCCGCGCAACTGCGCCTCGATCTGCGTGCCCAGCCCCCGGCGGTCGTCCCGGGAGACGGACAGCAGCACCTCTATCGGCTGACTGGTCTCGTCCATTGCGGAAGAACTGGATCCCTTCACTGCACCAGTTCGACCGTAGCATCGGGGCCGTACGCGAGCGAGAGGAGGCTGGACATGACCACAAGCCCCTGCTCGGCGGGCCACGAACCGGTGTCCGCCGAGCCGATGAACGGGTGGGCGGAGCCCACCCCATGGGACTGGGTACGCGGGCACCTACGGCGATCGGCGGCGACCTACTGGCTGGCGACGGTGCGGCCCGGCGGCGCGCCGCATGTCATGCCCGTGCTGGCCGTCTGGGTCGAGGGCCGGCCGTACGTCTGCATGGGTCCGGGCACCCGCAAGGCACGCAACCTCGCCCGCGACGCCCGCTGCGTGGTCACGGTGGAGCACGAACCCCTCGACCTCGTCGTCGAGGGCACCGCCGCGAAGGTGCGTGACGAGGACACGCTGCGCCGGGTGGCGCGGGCGTACGACGAGACCTACGGCTGGCGGGTCACCGTCCGCGACGGGGCGCTGGACACCGGCGGTGGGGCGACGACCGCGGGCCCGCCGCCCTACGACGTCTACCAGGTGATCCCGGCGACCGCCTACGGCATCGGCACCGGCGACCCCGTCGTGGCGACCCGCTGGCGGTTCCGGGAGCCGGGCCATCGGGCGGCCGGCCGATGAGCGCCGTACCGGCGCACGCCGTGCCCGGCACCTGCCGGGTCGTCCGCCGGGGCCGCTCCTTGGCGGTGCTGACCCTGGGGGCGGCGACGATGCAGGCGGCCGTCATGGTCGCGAGCACGGCCAGTACGTTGATGTTCGCCGGCGCCTTCGGCGATCGCTGGGGCGGCCTGCCGCCCACCGCCGGCGTGGCGGGCGTGGCCGCCGGGTCGATCGGCCTCACCTGGCTGATGCGCCTGACCGGCCGCAGGTCCGGTCTGATCACGGCCTACGCCGTCGCCGCGGCGGGCGCCGGGGTGGCCGTCGCGGGCGTCCTGTTCGAGCCCCTGCTCGTGGTGGCCGGGCTCTTCCTGCTCGGAGTCGGCAACGCCGGTTCGCAGCTGGCACGTTACGCGGGCGCCGACCTCTATCCGGCTGCCCGCCAGGGTTTCGCCCTCAGTGCCGTGGCGTGGGCGGGGACCATCGGCGCGGTGGGCGGGCCGGCGATGCTGGCCCCCGCGACCGCCGTCGCCGACGCGGCCGGGCTGCCGGCGATGGCCGGAGTGTTCCTGCTCGCGCTGGCCGCCGCCGCTGTGGCCGGTCTGGTCACGACGGGCGTGCACCGCTCGGCCACGCCGGTCCGCCGCGGCGGGCAGGCGACGGCTCCGCCACGGTTGCTCGCCGCCCCCGCGATCCGGATCGCGCTGGTCGCGATGGTCGCCTCCCATGTGGTGATGGTCGCGCTCATGGTCGCCGCCCCGCTGCACCTGGACCACCACGGCCACGGCCTGGGCGCCGTGGGGGCGGTCATCAGCCTGCACGTCCTCGGGATGTACGCCCTGGCCCCGCTCAGCGGCCGGCTCACCGACCGGTACGGCAGCCGTCGCGTGCTGGTCGCCGGCGTGGCGACGATCGGCGCCTCGGCGGTCGTGCTGGTGGGCGCCGCCCACCTGAGCGAACCGTGGTTCGCGGTGGCCCTGTTCGCGCTCGGCTACGGCTGGAGCATGTCCATGGTGGCGGGCAGCGCCCTGCTGGTGCGTGATGTGCCACCGGCCGAGCGGCTCCGCGTCCAGGGCCGCGTCGAGGCATGGGTGTGGGGTGCCGCCGCGCTGGCGGCCCTCATGTCGAGCCAGCTCCTGGCCCTTGGCGGCTATCGACTCCTGGCGACGGTGTGCGTGGCCCTCGTGGCCGCCACCGTCCTGTCGATCCTCCGTACTCGTGTCACGCCCGGCCCAGCGGTCATGAGCGGGAGGCCACGATGACCGAGTCCGCGCGTCCGCCGGTGCGCTCCGCCCTCTGGGTGCCGCTCTTCGACGATCTCGCCGACCCGGTGGTGGCCGCGCGCCTGGCCGGTGAGGCGGAGGCGGCCGGGTGGCACGGGTTCTTCGTGTGGGACCGCCTGAGCTGGCCGCGGCCGGTCCGGCAGGTCGCCGACCCGTGGATCACGCTCGCCGCGGTCGCCTCCGCCACCGAACGCCTGCGCATCGGTCCCATGGTCACGCCCGTCGCCCGCCGCCGGCCCGCCAAGCTGGCCCGGGAGACCGTCACGCTCGACCGGCTCAGCGGCGGCCGTCTCACCCTCGGCGTCGGCCTGGGCAGCGACCGTTACGGCCGCGAGTTCACCAGGACCGGCGAGCAACCCGACGACCGGCTGCGCGGCCAGATGCTCGACGAGGCGATGGGGGTCCTCACCGCCGCGTGGTCCGGTGAGCCGGTGCACCATCGCGGCGAGCACTACACCATCGACGGCCTGCGGTTCCTCCCCCGGCCGGTGCAGCGGCCTCGGGTGCCGGTGTGGGTCGCCGGGTATCCCGGCCGGGTCCGGCCGCTGCGCCGGGCCGCCCGCCACGACGGGTTCTTCCCCATCGACCTCGAACACGCCGACCAGTTGGCCGAGATCGCCGCCACGCTCACCGGCCTGCGTGGCCCGGCGGCCACGCCGTACGACCTGGCCGTCGCCCTGCCTCCCGGCGCCGACCCGGAGCCGTACGTCACGGCGGGCGCCACGTGGTGGATGCCCGACTTCCCGCCGGACGTGACCCTGGACCGGGTGCGGGGCGTCCTGCGCGACGGCCCCTTCCAGGTCGAGGACCGCCCTCTCCCGCTGCTCGTGGACGGGTGAGTCAGTTGCTGTAGATCCGTGCCGGTGTCACGAACACGGCGGTGCGGCGCTGCTCCCGCATCACCCGGTCGTAGGTGTCCCAGTCGTCGTGCGTGCCGCCCGCGGCCGTGAAGATCTCGCGCAGGATGACCCGCAGCCGCTCGGCGTCGACCGCAGGGTGCGGGTCATCCGGCCCGACGAGCTCCGCGCTGCCCTCGACGGCCGCCCACTGCCATCCCGAGCGCACGGTCACGGTGATCTGCGGGCGCAGCCGGAGGTTGGCCAGCTTCACCTTGCCGTACGTCACGAATGCCGCGACCTGCGCTCCTGTCAGCGGATGCGCCATGAAGGCGACGTTCACCAGGGACGTCTGGATCGTCGCGTCAGCCCGCAGTGTGGAGACGACCGCCAGCCCGCTCTCGGCACGCCCCAGTGCCGCCGCCTCGTCGAAGGATGTCATACCACCACACCCTAACGAGGCGGGCGCTAGTGGTCGGCGCAGCAGGGGGTCGGGTTCGGCACCTCGAACGGGGCCACCCGGCCACCCGCCACCGGCATCGTGACCAGGGTCAGCACACCGTCCTGCCACCGCGGACGGACGAAGTCACGGGTGTCGAGCTCCGTACCGTCCGCCGGTGGCGGGCCGCCCAGCTGGGTGACCCGCCCGATGGCGCTCACCGCGAGCACCTCGCCGACCGTCAGCGTGTCGGATCCTCGCGCCAGAACAGCGTGAGGCCCGACTGGGTGAGGACCGCCACCACCAGCAGGACCATGCCCACCAGCGCCGGTTGGGAGGCGAAGGTGTGGCTCTCGGTCCGCGCCAGCTTGAGCCGGGCCAGCCAGCCGAGCCAGCGGGCGGGACGCCCGGTCACCTCGGCGCGGAACACCGGCTCGTCGAAGCCCTTCCCCGGCGTTCCCGACTTGCGTTCCAGCACGGCCAGGACCTTGTAGTGGGCGCCGGGGTTCAGCTTCACCTTGGGTAACTTGAGGACTCCCGCGTCCTTCTCCTCGCCCATCCCGTAGCCCTCGGTCTCCTTGGTGCCGTCGCCGGTGTCCGTGACGAAGAAGTGGCTCAGTTCCTCGGGCTCGGTCACCGCCATGCCGACGACCCTGCGGTTCGGGAACCTGACCCGGATGCCGGTCTTGTCGCTCTCGTGGGTCAGGTAGTCGGACTCGACGATCTCCATCCAGCCCTGCGTGTCCATCTGCACCCGGTAGCCGAGCCGCTTGCGGCGCACCACGGCGAACTCCCACACGAACGCCATGAGGGGAACCACGACCACCCCTTCAGGACCGGGGGACGCCGTGGTAGTGCGGAAGATCGAGTGGCGGCACCGGGAAGCCGCCGGCCGCCGGCTCGTTGGTCAGTTCCTCGAACTCGGCCTCCACCTGCGCCTTCCTGTCCTCCTTGCGCCGCTGGTTGACGGTGTCGAACCGCATCCAGATGGCCAGCACCCCGATCACGATGACGACGCCGACCGCGATGCCCAGCACCCTGTCGCCCTCGTTGACCATCACGTTGCGCACCGCGGCGACCAGGAGGATCCAGCCCAGGTTGACCGGGATCAGCACCTTCCAGCCCAGCGACATCAACTGGTCGTAACGCACGCGCGGCAGCGAGGCCCGCACCCAGATGATGAAGCTGAAGGTCAGCGCGAACTTGATGAAGAACCAGAGCACCGGCCAGTAGCCCGTGAACGCCCACTCCCACGACATCGGGAACGGAGGCCGCCAGCCGCCCAGGAACAACGTCACCGCGATCCCGGAGGCCGTGAACGTGTGCAGGTATTCACCCATCATGATCAGGGCGAACTTCAGCGACGAGGAGTATTCGG
>NZ_FNDJ01000057.1 GCF_900099965.1 Nonomuraea jiangxiensis
GGCATGCCCGCCAGCCGCTCACGCCAGTAGGCCAACTGGGTGTCACGCAGCTCACCCTCCACCCGCGAACGCTGCCACGCCGCGTAATCGGCGTACTGCACCGGCAACTCCGCCAGCGACGCAGGCCGCCCCTCCGCCAACGCCGCATACAGCTCACCCAACTCCCGGGCGAACAACACCGCCGACCACGCATCGTTCACCACATGATGGACCGTCACCAGCAACTGATGATCCACCACACCATGCCGAACCACACACGCCCGCACCGGAGGCTCAACCGTCAGATCGAAACGCCGCCCCGCCACCCCCAGCAAAAACCCACGAGCCTCCCCCTCACCCAGCTCCACCACCTCAAAAGGCACCACCGGCTCGGCCCCCACCGACACCAGCACCTCATCCTCAACCTGCACGAACCGCGACCGCAGCACCTCATGCCGCTCCGCCAACCCCACCAACGCCCGCTCCAGCAACCCCACATCCAGCCGGCCCCTGATCCGGAGGCAGATGTGGGTGTTGTAGAGCGCTAGGTCGGTCTCCAGCTGGTCGAGGAACCACAGCCGGCTCTGGGCGTAGGAGGCGGGCAGCAGCCCGTCGCGCGGCACGGGGGTGACCGGCGGGATCTGGTCGATCCCGCGGCCCTGGACGGCCACCAGCCGCGCGGCGAGGCCGGCGACCGTGGGGGACTCGAACAGCGCCCGCGGCGGCAGCCCCGCGCCGAACGCCTTGCGCAGCCGCCCCATCAGCTTGATCGCCAGCAGCGAGTGACCGCCGAGCGCGAAGAACCCGTCGTCACGCCCCACCGGACCGGTCTGGAGCACCGCCTCGAACAGCGCCGCCACCAACTCCTCCACCGGACCACGCGGCGCCACCCGCACCGGCACGACCACACCACCCGGCTCGGGCAGCGCGGACCTGTCGACCTTGCCGTGCGCGGCCAGCGGCAGCGCGGGCAGTTCGACGAAGTGTGCGGGGATCATGTGGTCGGGCAGCCGCTCCGCCAGGAAACCGCGCAGCTCCGCGGGCCGGGCGCCACCGACGACGTAGGCCACCAGCGCCGGCTCGTCCTCGCCGGTCACCACGACCACGCAGTCGTCGACCGACGGATGCGCGGCCAGGACGGCCTGTACCTCGCCCGGCTCGACGCGGTGTCCGCGGATCTTGACCTGTCCGTCGGCGCGGCCGAGGAACTCGATCGCGCCGTCGGGCAACCTCCGCGCCCGGTCGCCGGTGCGGTAGAGCCTGGCACCCGCGCGCCCGGAGAACGGGTCGGGCACGAACGCGGCAGCGGTCTGGCCGGGGCGGCCGAGGTAGCCGCGGGTGACGGTGACGCCGCCGATGCACAGCTCGCCGACCACGCCGTCGGGGACGAGGCGCAGGTCGTCGTCAAGGATGTACGCCTCGGCGTGCGGCAGCGGGTGGCCGATGGGGGTGATGACTCCGGCCCCCGCCGGTTCCTGATCGCCCGCGAGTGCGAGCACGCCAACGGTGGTCTCGGTGGGGCCATAGTGGTTGACGACGGCGGGGGCGCCGGGCAGCGCGCGCAGGCGGCGTACCCACTCCCAGCGCGACGCCTCACCGCCGAGCACGAGCGTGCGGCCCGGTAGCAGGTCGGCGACGCCGGCGTGAAGCGCGGCCAGATGCGATGGGGTGATCTTCAGCAGGTCGATCCGGTCGTCGCGCAGGTGCTCGGCGACCCAGGCGGCGTCCGTGGCCTGGGCACGGGGCACCAGGTGCAGGGTGCCGCCGGTGAGGAGCGCACCGTGGAACACCGTGACACTGAAGTCGAAGGTCAGCGGCTGCAACATCGACGACCGCAGCCCCGGTGCCAGTCCGAGAAGTCCGGTGACGCCCGCGACGTAGGCGGTCAGGTGCCGGTCGGCCACGCCCACCCCCTTCGGCAGGCCGGTCGACCCGGAGGTGTAGATCACGTAGGCGAGCGTGTCGGGGTGCCGGATCACGGCGGGCGGCGTGTCCGGGAGAGCGGCGATGATCTCGGCGTCCGCGTCGAGGTCGACGACGGGAACGTCCGTCTGGGGGACGTCCAGCCCCGGCCTGGTCAGTACGGCCGTCGCGCCGGAGTCGGCGATCAGGTGGCGGAGCCTCTCCTGGGGGTGCTCCAGGTCCAGCGGGAGGTAGGCGGCGCCGCTCTTGAGCACGGCGAGCACGGCGACGGCGAGATCGACGTCGGTGTCCAGGAGGATAGCGATCGGGGTGTCGGGGCGGGCCGTGCCCGCCAGGTGCCTGGCGAGCCTGCTGGACCTGCGGTCGAGCTCCGCGTAGGTCAGGGTGCGGCCTGCGGCGTCGGCGACCGCGACCTGGTCGGGCCGCGCCGCCACCTGAGCGGCGAACGCCTCGGTCACCGACGCGAACTCCGCGGCGGCGACGGGTTCCGCCGGCGCGGCGGCCCGCACCAGGCGGTCGTCCTCGCCGGGCAGCAGGATCGGCAGCCGGCCGAGCGGGGTCGCCGGATCGGCCAGCGCGGCGTCGAGGAGGCGCCGGTAGCGCTCCGCGAAGCCCAGCGCCCACGTCTCGTCGAACAGGGCCCTGGCGTACTCGATCCGGCCGTCGATCCGGCCGTCCACCTCGGCCAGGTCGACCAGCAGGTCCACCTTCGCCGTGCCGTTGCGCAGCTGCCCGTTGGTGACCAGCGAGGGCAGCAGGTTGAACACGATCTGGTGCAGGGGGGCGCCGGCGCCCTCGGCGTGCTCGGGCCGCAGCTCCTCGACGAGCCGCTCGTAGGGCACCTCATCGTGGTCGAGCGCGTCGAGCACCGTGGTCCTCGCCCGCTCGACCAGCTCGCCGAAGGACACCTCGGGCCCACAGTCGGTACGCAGCAGCAACGTGTTGACGAAGTTGCCGATCAGCGGCTCCAGCTCGGGCAGCGGCCGCCCGCCCACGGGTGATCCCACCACCACGTCGGCCTGGCCGGCCAGCCGCGAGAGCAGCGCCTTGAGCCCGGCCAGGAGCACCACGAAGGGGGTCGTGCGGAGCTTCCTGGCCAGCTCGTGGCAGGCGCGTACGGTCTCCTCGGGCAGCTCGAAGCCGACGTCGCCGCCCGAGTGGCGGGAGACGTCCGGGTCCGGGGCGCGCGGCGACAAACGCAGCGGTCCCGGCAGCTCGCCGAGTCGCTTGCGCCAGTAGCCGAGCTGGTCGGCCAGCTCGCCACGCTCCCACCGGCCGCGCTGCCAGCCGGCGAAGTCGCCGTACTGGATCGGCAGCTCCGGCAGGCCGGAGTCGCGCCCTTCGAAAGCCGCCAGGAACTCCTCCTGGAGGATCGCCACGGAGGCGGCGTCGAAGGCCGCGTGGTGCACGGTGAAGAAGAAGTGGTCCGCCTCGCCGCCGGTGCGGATCAGCCGGGCCCGCCACAGCGGGGCGCGGTCGAGCGCGATGGATCGGGCGGCCTCGGCGGCGCGTACCCGGGCCAGCTCGCCCTCCGGGGCGCGAGCCGCGTCACGCAGATCGGTGACGGGGATCTCGATCGGCACCTCCGGCTCGACGACCTGGACGAGCCCGCCATCGCGCGCGGTGAGCCTGGTGCGCAGGACCTCGTGACGGCCGACCACCCGCGCGAGCGCGGCGGTGACCTCGGCGGCGTCGCAACCGGGCGGGAGCGGGGTGCCGAAGCCGATGTTGTACACGGCCAGGCCGGGTTCGAGCTGATCCAAAAACCAGAGCCGCTCCTGCGCGAAAGACGCGGGAAGTTCGTAACCGCCGGCCGAATCTGTGGGCGTGCTCACCGTCTAGTCGGCCCGCTCGAGCTCCTGCATGGCCTCGCGGAGGCTGCGAGGTCGCATGTCCGTCCACACCTGGTCGATGTGGTCAAGGCAGGCGTTTCGGTCGCCCGAAAAACCTTCGTCCCGCCACCCGGCAGGAGCGGGGCGGCTCGCGGCCCAGATGGAGTACTGATCCTCGTCGTTGATTACGACCCTGTAGTCGTCCCTGGGCATTGGCACGCCTTCTCCCTTTCGCGGCGCCCGGGGTCTCCGGGCACGCCAAAGAATGATGTGGGACTGCAGACCGTGAACTGAACAAGTTACGGCCGCATTGTGCTGGCAGCGCACATTCTCAACGCCACCTGCGATGTTTACTCGAAACGCCAGAAGCCTCGCCGATTGAAGTAGATCAAGACCGGCAAGTCAAGAGATTTCATGGAATCACGAAGTCGCCCACTCGACTGTGCGGTTGACACCGCGATTCCCTATTGCCCCGTCGGCGCAGGCTGTGGAATATTGGCCCCGCCCAAATTCTGCAACCGCGGAATAGGACAAACCAGACAACTCATCGGTTTCGGGGAGTTCATCCTTACTTCGCGCCAAACAGGCAGTGAGAGGGGTTCCGGATGACGGTGCACAGTGTCCTGCCCAGTCCGCAGTCGACCCACGCCCCATGACCGACCCTGCCTCGCTGGTCGTCATCGGCACAGGCGGTCTCGCCCGTGCCATCGCCTACGCCTTGGCCGTGATCCCCCAGCCGATCCGGGTGACCGTGCTGGGCCGCGATCCGGCCAGGGCCGCCGAGATCTGCTACGTCTCCTCCGCCCGGGCCGCGACATCCGGGACGCCCGCGGAGTTCCGCCCGGTGGCCGTGGATCTGACCTGCGCCGACGCCCTGACGGACGCGCTGGTGGCCGCCGCGCCCGCGGGTGTGGTGCTCGCGGCCTCCAGCCAGTCTCCCTGGGAGTCGCGCACCTCTCCCTCGGAGTGGACGGCCCTCGTCCAGCGGGTGGGGTTCGGCCTGACGCTGCCGTTCCAGGCCGACTCCGCCCTGCGCGTCGGCCGGGCCCTCGCGGCCACCGGTGGCGACTCGTGGTTCGTCAACGCCTGCTTCCCCGATGCCGTCAACCCGGTGCTGAGCGCCGCAGGGGTGCCCGTGCTGTGCGGCATCGGCAACGCGGGACTCCTCGCCGCCAGCCTGCAAGCCGAGCTCGGCCTCCCCGACCAGCGGGAACTGCGCGTGCTGGCACACCACGTCCACCTGTACAGCCCGCCGTCACCCGCGGACGAAGCGCTGGCCTGGCACGGCGACCAGCCGCTCACCCACGTGAGCGCGCTGCTCGCGGCCCAGCGCGCCGCCCAGCGCGCCGAGCTCAACCACGTCACCGGCCTCACGGCCGCACGCCTGCTGAGCGGCCTGCTCGCCGGGGCAGAGATCGACACCAACCTGCCGGGACCGCTCGGGCTGCCGGGCGGCTATCCGGTACGGCTCGCCCGCGGGCGCCTCGACCTGCGGCTCCCCCCTGGCATGGACCGGGCCGAGGCCGTGGCGTTCAACCAGCGTGCCGCGCTGCGCGACGGCGTCGTCGTCGACGGCGAGCGCATCACCTTCGGCCCCGCCGCCCGGGAGGAGCTGGCACGGCTGGCGCCGGAGATCGCCGACGGCTTCCCCGTCGCCGACCTGGCACCCGCGGGCGAGGTCCTGGGCCGGCTCCGCGACCGGCTCCGCGACCTGGCGTCCGAGCAGGACCTCCCAAGCCTCCATCCCGTCACCCGCTTATAACGACAGAGGTGCGTCAACGATGCCGAACCACGCGGCGAACCTGTTGCTCGACTTCTATGATCGTCTGCCCACCTCCATCGCTGCCTGCGTCGACAGAACAGAGCCCGTCAGGGACGACACCGGGTTCTCCCCCGGTTTCCTGCTGCCCGAGCCGGACGCGCGAGTCGAGAGGTTCTTCTCCGTGGCCACCGCCCGCTGGCAACCTCTGGAGTCCTATTCCGGCCATCGCCTGAACCTGCTCGACCTGACGTGCAACCCGGCCACGGGCACGACCAAGACCTTCCCCTCGCTGCTCATCGTCGCGCGGGCGGTCGAATACATCAGGCGGTACGGCGAGGCCGTCACGATCTTCTCGCCCACCTCGGCGAACAAGGGCGTGGCGCTCCGCGACGCCGTGCTGCGCGCCATTGACGCGGGGCTGGCCGAGCCCGAGCAGTTGCGCACAGTGATCCTGGCGCCACGCTCGTGCCAGGCCAAATTACGCTCCAGCAGGTTGTCCACCGACCCGGCGCTACGCGCGCTGAACCCCCTGCTGGTCTACGGCGGGCCCGAGCCGGAGCGGGTGAAGGCGATCGGCCGGGCCTTCGCCGACAAATACGCGGGC
The DNA here is from genome assembly GCF_900099965.1 of Nonomuraea jiangxiensis. Lineage (GTDB taxonomy): Bacteria > Actinomycetota > Actinomycetes > Streptosporangiales > Streptosporangiaceae > Nonomuraea > Nonomuraea jiangxiensis. The sequence continues at coordinate 6,101 of NZ_FNDJ01000057.1, forward strand.
GACCTCAGGGCCAGGGGCGAGAACCTGTGGTTCTCTCTGGAACTGGGCAACTACCTGGTGGCCGACACCGCCAGGGCGTTCTTCGAACAGCAGGCGGCCCCGGCCGGCACGGCGCCCCGGCTGCACGCCCACGCGGTCTCCAGTGCCTTCGGGCTGCTCGGCTACCACCGGGGCAGGGCCGTACTGGAAGGCTCGGGCGCGGTGAGCCAGGACTCCAGACCCGCCAGCCTGCTCGTGCAGCACCTGGGCACCCCCGACATGGTGCTCAACCTGCGCAACGGCGACTTCGACCGGGCCAACCTGCCCGCCTACGAGCGCCACGGCGGGCTCTACCGCCAGTCGGCCGACCCACGGTTCCCGCAGGTGACCTACGACCCCGACGAGGTGCTCGACCCGACGTTCTACACCCACAGGCCGGCGACCTCCCCGGAGATGAACGGGTTGATCGAGCGGTTCGGCGGTGACGGCATCGTCGTTTCGCTGGCCGAATGCGTGGCGCGCTACCCGGAGCTGCGCGAGCTGCTCGCCGGCTCCGGCTGCGAACTCCCCGCCGACTTCCGGCAACTGCGCGAGTGGTCGCTGGTGATGGCCATGACCGGCGTGCTGAACGCGATCGACCGCGGCCTGGCCGACCCCTGGGACGACGTCGTCGTGCACGGCTCGGGCTGCTACACCGCGGCGGACTACCTGCCGCTCGAACCGGAGGCGATGATCGAGGTCGCCGGCGTCGAGGACGTCGCCGCGGTGGTCTGCGGGTGATGGAGGACCGAGACCCCCCAGCGGACCCCCCAGCGGACGGAATAGCCGTCGTCGGGATGGCGGGACGGTTCCCCGGCGCTCCCGACGTGGCCACGTTCTGGCGCAACCTGCTGGACGGCATCGACGCCGTGCACGACTACACCGACGCCGAGCTGCGCGCGCTGGGCGTCGGCGAGCGCCTGCTCGCCGACCCGGCGCACGTGCGCGCGGGCGGGCGCCTGCCGGACGTGGCCGGGTTCGACGCCGAGTTCTTCGGCGTGCCGGCGGCCGAGGCCGTCCGCATGGACCCGCAGCACCGGCTCTTCGTCGAGCAGTCCTGGGTGGCGCTTGAGGACGCCGGATACGACCCTGCCGCCCACGACGGCCTCATCGGGGTGTTCGCCGGCGGCGCGGTCAACAGGTACTTCCTGTTCCGCCAGTTCGGCGGGGACCCCGACGAGCCGCTGGACCCCGGGTTCGCCGCCGACTACCTGACCGCGCAGGCGGCTTACCGGCTCGGGCTGACCGGGCCCGCGATCACGGTGCAGACCGCCTGCTCCAGCTCCCTCGTCGCGATCTGCACGGCCGGGCAGCACCTGCTCGACTACCGCTGTGACCTGGCGCTCGCGGGCGGGGTGAGCGTGATGGAGCCGAGGTTCGTGCACCGGCCCGGCGGCCTGGTCTCTCCCGACGGCCGCTGCCGCGCCTTCGACGCCGCGGGGCAGGGCGGCGGGTACAGCAGCGGCGTGGTGGTGCTCGCGCTGAAGCGCCTGGAGGACGCGCTCGCCGATCGCGACCAGATCATCGCCGTCCTGCGCGGATGGGCGGTCAACAACGACGGCGCCCTGCGGGCGGGGTTCGCGGCGCCGGGGCTGGACGGGCAGGCGAACGTGGTGGCGGAGGCGCTGGCGGAGGCGGAGCTGACACCGGCCTCGATCGGCTACGTCGAGGCCCACGGCAGCGGCACCGCGGTCGGCGACGCGATCGAGGTGGCCGCCCTCGCCCAGGTCTTCGCGGCGGACCCGCTGCCTCCACGCTCTGTCGCCCTCGGCTCGGTCAAGACCAACATCGGCAACCTGGACGCCGCCGCCGGCGCCGCCGGGCTGATCAAGGCCATTCTTGCCGTACGGCACGGCGTCATCCCGGCCAACCTCCACTACGACCGCCCCAACCCTGACATCGACTTTGACTCCTCGCCGTTCTACGTCCCGGTCAAGAACGTCGGCTGGCAGGCGGAGGTACGGCGGGCCGGAGTGAGCGCCTTCGGCCTGGGCGGCACCAACGCGCACGTGATCGTCGAGCAGGCGCCGGCCGAAGCCCCGAGGCCGGAGGCGGGCGGGTGGCACGTGCTGCCACTGTCCGCTCGCACCCCCGAGGCCCTGCGTACGGCGCGGACGCTCCTGGCCGAGCACCTCTCGGCCGCCCAGGGGATCCGCCTGGACGACGTCGCCTACACGCTGGCGACCGGGCGCCGGGCGTTCGGATACCGGGCGGCGGTGCTGTGCCGCGACGCCACCGAGGCCGTCGCGGGGCTACGCGGGCCCGACGGTGACCTCCCCGCGCCCGCCGGCACGCCGGAGGAGCTGCGGCGCCAGGCGGCCGCCTGGGTGGCCGGCGCGGGCATCGGCTGGCCGCTGCCGGACGGGCGCACGGTGTCGCTGCCCGCCTACCCATTCCAGCGGGTGCGCTACTGGCAGGAGGACCGATCATGACACACCACGACACCACCTCGCTGGTCCGCTGGTTCTCCGATCCCTCCCCTAGGCCGCGGGCGCGACGACAGCTGTTCTGCCTGCCGTACGCGGGTGCGGGGGCAAGCGCCTTCCAGGGCTGGGCGGCCGCCGCGGGGCCCGAGCTGGAGGTGCTGCCCGTGGTACTGCCGGGCAGGGAGAGCAGGTACGCCGAGCCCTTCGACCTCGACATCGCCGAGCTGGCCTCGGCCATCGCCGCCCGCGCCGACCGGCCGTACACGATCTACGGCCACTCCATGGGCGGCCGGGTGGGCTTCGAAGTGGTCCGTGAGCTGCGCAGGCGCGGCGAGAGGCAGCCGCTGCGGTTGTGCGTCGGCGGGTCCAGGCCGCCCGACCTGCTGGAGCCGCTGGCCGAGCTGTCATGGGTCGGCGACGAGGAGCTGCTCGGCCGGCTCGCCGAGCTCGGCGGGCTGCCGGCGGAGATCCTCGCGGAACCCGAGCTGTGTGAGCTGATCCTGCCCGTCCTCCGCGCCGACTTCACCTGGCTCGACACCTACGAGTACGAGCCCGGGCCGCCGATCGAGGTGCCCATCGTGGCCTTCGCCGGCGCCGAGGACAACTCCGTCACCCCGGACGACATGCGCGGCTGGGCCAGGCACACCACGGCCGGCTTCGACCTGTCCGTCGAGCCCGGCGGCCACTTCTTCCTCCACGAGCGGCGAGAGCGGATCCTCAGGGAGGCGCTGGCATGAACCACCGCATGCCGCTCGGCGGCACCGGCTGGTCGGTGTGGCGCGAGGCGCTGCTACGCAGCACCGGCTTCCCCGCCGACGGACTCGACAGGCTCTCCGCCCCCGCGTGCGCGGCGGCCGCCGACGCGTTGCTGACGGGCGAGATCGGCGCGGAGGTCTTCGACAAGGCGCTGGAGCAGGCCGTGCACGAGAGCGCCAGGGAGCTGGGCGACATCGCCGCCGACCCGCTGTTCCGCGAGGCGGTCACCTGGCAGAACCGGGGTGTCCTCGTCTCGCTCGACGCACTGGTGCGCGGCGGCCCGACGCAGAAACGCGACCCCCGCAGGCGCGAACGCGAGCGGATCGCGGTCAAGTACTGGCAGCGGTACTGCGCCAAGAACGAGACCGTCGGCTTCTTCGGCCCGGTGACCTGGGTGAAGTGCGCGCCGGACGGGCCGGCGGTGACCGTCGCACCCGGGCCGGGGCTGCTGAGCGACCGGCGGGTGCGCTTCGAGGACTGGGCGCTGCGCTCCTTCATGGAGGTGCTGGCGGGCGATCCCCTGATCCGCCGCTCGCTGCCTCCCGTCCTCCAGGCGCATCTCGCGCTGGAGGGCCGTACGATACGACGTCCCGCCCAGCCGCCGTTACCCGTGTCGGCGGCCGAGGCGGCGTTGTTGTCCCGGTGCGACGGCAGGCGCAGGGCGTCGGACGTGGTCGCCGACGTGCTCGGCCAGGCGGGCATCCGTACCGAGGAGGACGCCTATCTGCTGCTGGAACGGCTGGCCGAGCGCGGCCTGCTGTCCTGGCGAGGCGACCTGCCGCAGTCGGCGCACGCCGAAGAGCGGCTGGGCGAGCTGCTGGCGAGGATCGAGGACCCCGCGGCGCGGGAGCGGGCGATGGCGGGTTTCGGCCGGCTCGGCGCCGCCAGGGACCGGGTGGCGCGCTCGGCGGGCGACCCGGAGGCGCTCGCCGCCGCGATGGACGCGCTGAGCGCCGAGTTCACCGAGCTCACGGGCACCGCGGGCGAGCGCAGGGCGGGCCAGACCTACGCCGCGCGCGGCCTGGTGTACGAGGACACCACCAGGGACGTCCAGGTGACCTTCGGCGGGTCGCTGCTGGAGGGCATCGCCGGGCCGCTGGAGCTCATGCTCGACGCCGCCCGCTGGCTGACCGCCGAGCTGGCTCACGCTTACGGCCAGGCGCTGCGCGAGCTGTTCGAGGAACTGCGCGCCGATGGGCCCGTGCGCCTGTCCGACCTGTGGTACCTGGCGCAGGGCATGATGTTCGGCGCGGGCCCCAGGCCCGTCGACGCCATCGCCGAGGAGTTCGCGCGCCGCTGGTCGGAGCTCTTCGGCCTGGCCGACGTGGCACCGGGCACGGCGGAGCTGACCTTCACCGCGCGGGAGCTGTCCGCCTCGAAGGTCTTCGCCGCCGCCCGCCCCGGTTGGTCCGCCGGCCGGTTGCACAGCCCGGATCTGCAGATCTGCGCCGAGAGTGTCGAAGCGGTGAACCGCGGCGACTATCTCGTGGTCATGGGCGAGATGCACGCGGCCTGGGCGACGTTCGACTGTTCGGTCTTCACCCTCGCCCATCCCGACCCGGGCGCGCTGCGCGACGCGCTGACCGCCGATCTCGGCCCGCGGCGGATCAGACCCCTGTACCCGGTCGACTGGCCGCGCTACACGGGCCGGGTGTCCCACTCGCTCAGCCACCCCACGGACAGGGACCTCGGCTGGACCGCCGCGCCGGGCGCCGATCCGGATCGGCTGCTGCCGGCGGCGGGGATGCTGGTGACCGAGGAGGGCGGGGACCTGGTCGCCACCGCCGCAGGCGGCCGGTCCTGGCCGCTGATCGAGGTCTTCTCCCAGCTGGTGTCGATGCACGCCGTCGACGGCTTCAAGCTGGGCGGCGCGGACCGCCACGGGCACAGCCCGAGGATCACCATCGATCGGCTGGTCGTGGCCCGCAGGACGTGGCGGACCACGGTCCACGCCACAGGTCTGGCCGACGTCAAGGGAGAGCGGGCCAGGTATCTGGCGGTGCGCGGGTGGCGGCAGCGGCTCGGGCTGCCCGATCGGGTCTTCGTCAAGCTGAGCAGCGAGACCAAGCCGACGTACGTCGATCTCACCAGCCCGGTCTTCTGCGACCTGCTGTGCTCCATGGTCCGCTCCGCCCGCCAGGCCGCCGGGCAGGACGTGCGGCTCGTGGTTTCGGAGATGCTGCCCACCCCCGACCAGGCCTGGCTGCCCGACGCGGCGGGCCGCCGGTACTTCACGGAGTTGCGGATGCACATGGTCGACCCCCTGCAGGGAGGCGCTGGATGACTCTGGCGGAACTGGTGCTCGCGCAGGCCGCGCGGCGCCCGCAGGCGCCGGCCGTACGGCAGTGGCAGGACGTGCTGACCTACGGCGAGCTCGCCGCCATGGCGGGCGGGCTGGCCGCGCGGTTGCCTGACGTGGGTCCCGAGCGGCTGGTAGGGGTATGCCTGCGGCGCAAGCCGACCATGGTGGCCGGGATCGTCGGTGTCATGGTCGCAGGCGGCGCGTACGTGCCGCTCGACCCCGATGGGCCCGCCGCGCGCAGAGAGCAGATCATCGAGAGCGCGGGCCTCGGCATCGTGGTGGTCGACGAGGACACGGCGGACCTGTTCGAGGGCATGGACGTGCGACTCGTCCCCGTCCACGGCCCCGCGGCCGCGCCGGAAGGCCCCGGCCCGGCGCTGCCCGGCAACCCCGCCTACGTGCTGCACACCTCGGGATCGACGGGGGCGCCGAAGGGCGTGGTGGTCAGCCATCTCAGCGCGTGCGCGTACGTGCGCAACATCATCGAGTCCACCGGCGTGGACGAGCACACCCGCGCCCTGGCCTTCGCTTCGCTCGTCTTCGACGTGTCGGTGCACGACCTCTTCGTCCCGCTGGCCGCGGGCGGCGTCGTCATGCTCGCCGGCGAGTCGGACAGGCGCGACCCGGTGCTGCTGCAGCGCTTCTGCGCCGAGCACGAGATCTCGTGGGGTTGCCTGCCCGTCTCACTGCTTCCCCTGCTGGACCCCGAAGGACTGCCCGCGTGGCGGACCCTCGTCACCGGAGCCGAGGCGCCCGGGCCCGAGCAGGTGGAGCGGTGGGCCACCGGCGGACGCAGGTTCCTCCACTTCTACGGTCCCACCGAGACCACGGTGGCGGTCACCGAGTTCGAGGCGACGGGCCGCTGGGACCGTTCCCTGCCGATCGGCAGGGCGATGGCCGCCCATCGCGTTCATCTCGTGGACGAGGAGCTGCGGGAGGTGCCGGCCGGCGTGCCGGGCGAGCTGCTGATCGGCGGCCCCGGCCTGGCCCGCGGCTACCTCTGGCGAGCCGGGATGACCGCTGAGCGGTTCGTCCCCGACCCGTTCGGCGGCGAGCCGGGCGCCAGGCTCTACCGGACCGGCGACCTCGCCGTCGTGCAGCCCGACGGCGAGCTGCTGCTCCTGGGCAGGACCGACCGGCAGATCAAGATCCGCGGGCAGCGGGTGGAGATCGGCGAGGTGGAGACCGTGCTGCGCGGCCATCCGCGGATCGGGCACGCCGTCGTCGAGGCGGTCGAAGGGCCGGCGGGCACCAGCCTCGTGGCCTTCTGCACCCCGCTCGACGAGGACCCTCAACCGGAGCCGGTGCGGGAGTACTGCGCCGAGCGGCTGCCCGAGGTGATGGTACCGGCCGAGGTGCTGTTTCTCCCGAGCCTGCCCACCTCGGCGTCGGGAAAGGTGGACGGCGCCGCTCTGCGCGCGCTGCTCACCCGACCCGCCACCGGCCGCGGCGCCCCGCCGAGCACGCCGATGGAGCGCGACGTGGCCGAGGTCTGGTCCCGGGTGCTGGGCCTGGAACCCGGGCTCGAGGACGACTTCTTCGCCTGTGGCGGCCATTCCATCAGCGCCATGCGCCTGGCCGGCGGCCTACGGTCGCTGATCGGCCGAGAGGTCACGGTGGAGGACGTCTACACCGCCCGCACACTGGGAGCTCTCGCCGGCCTGCTCACCGAGGCCCCGCCGGTGACCGATGACCTGCCCGCGGGCAGCCCGCCCGCCCTGACGGCCGCGCAGCGACGCCTGTGGTTCCTGGACCGGCTCGCGCCCGACAGCGTCGCCTACAACATCGGGATCGCCGAGCGGCTACAAGGGCACCTGGACGTGGCCGCGCTCGAACGCGCGCTGGCGGCCGTGGTCGATCACCACGACGTGCTGCGCTGGCGGGTGCCGGACGCCGGCGGCGTCCCGCGCGTGGAGGTCGACCCGACCGGACCGGTGTCGCTGGACGTCGAGGACCTCGCGAGCGAGAGCGAGCTCCACGAGCGGCTCGCCGCGGCGGCGGCCCACCGATTCGACCTGGCCACAGGCCCGCTCTGGCGGCCTCGGCTGTTCCGGCTCGGGCCACGGGACCACGTGCTGTCGGTGACCTTTCACCATGCGGTGTTTGACGGCTGGTCGCAACGGCCCTTCCTGGAGGACCTCGCCCGCGCCTATGCGGGCGAGCCCCTGCCCGAACGGCCCGCCCGGTTCGCGGACTACGCGGCGTGGCGGGCCAGGCGTGACGGCAGGCGCGGCAAGGCCGACCTGGCCTGGTGGGCCGACCACCTGAAGGACGCGCCGGCCGTTCTTGACCTGCCGCGGGACCGTCCGAGGCCGGCCGTACAGACCTATGCGGGCTCGCTGGCCACCGCCGCGCTCTCGCAGGAGACCACGGCCGCGATCCGCGACCTCGCGACCCGGCTGGGCACCACGTCCCCGAGCGTGCTGCTCGCCGCCTTCGCCGAGCTCGTACGCCGCGTCACCGGGCGCGCCGACATCGTCGTCGGCACCCCGGCGGCGGACCGCAGGCACGAGGCGTTCCACGACCTCGTCGGCTTCTTCGTCGACATCGTGCCGATCAGGCTGCGGGCGGCGGAGGGGGCCGGCTTGGCCGAGCGCGTTCGCGACTGCGCCGATGCGGTCATCAACGCCCTGGCCAGGCCCTCCGCCACGATTGAGGACATCGTCGGCACCCTCGCGCTGCCGCGGGACCCCGGCCGGGCCCCGCTGGTGCAGGTGCTGTTCAACGTCTACAACTTCCCCGAGTCGCGGCTCCGCCTGCCCGGGCTGAGCTCGACGGGCATCGTTACGGCCCCCGCGGGTTCCCCCTTCGACCTGACCGTCTACGTGGTGGAGCGCGAGGGCCGCTACGCGGTGGACATCGTCTACAACACCGACCTGTACACGGCGGAGCGGATCGACGCGTTGCTCACCGCGTACACGACCCTGCTCGGCGCGGCCGTCGCCGATCCCGGCAGTCCGGTGGAGTCCTTCGCGCTCCCCGGCGTGAAGGCGCTCGCGGAAGGCACGGCCGACGAGCCGGTCGAGAGCGCGCCGCCGCCGGAGACCGGGCACAGCGTGCCGGCGACCGACACAGAGCGCCTGCTCGCCGAGATCTGGTGCGACGTGCTCGGCCGTGCCGAGGTGAGCGCGACCGACAACTTCTTCGACGTGGGCGGCACGTCGATGGCCGTCGTCGTGATCCGGGACCGGCTGGCCGCGCTGACCGGGCACCAGACCACGGTCGTCGAGCTGTTCCGCTACCCGACCGTGCGTGCCCTGGCCGCTCACCTCGACGGCGCGTCCGAGCACCCAGAACTGAGCCGAGCCGATCGGCGTGCGGGAGCACGCCGCCAGCTGCGGGACAAGCGCAGGAGGAGACAGTGACGGAGTTGTCGCAGGACGCCAGGTACGAAGACGCGGGCGCGGAACCCATCGCCATCATCGGCATGAGCGCCCGCGTGCCCGGCGCCAACGATCTCGACCAGTTCTGGCGCAACCTGATCGACGGCGTGGAGTCGGTGACGTTCTTCACCGAGGACGAGCAGCGCGCTCGGGGGGCCACGCAGGCGCAGCTCGACAACCCGATGTTCGTCAAGGCCGCGCCCGTCATGATCGATATGGAGCACGTCGACAACGAGTTCTTCGGCATGAGCGCGCGCGAGGCGGAGCTGGCCGATCCGCAGCAGCGGGTCTTCCTGGAGCAGTCGCACGCGGCGCTCCAGGACGCCGGTTACGATCCCGGCCGCTACGAGGGCGCCATCGGGGTCTACGCCGGCTCCGGCCCCAGCCAGTACCAATGGCTGAACCTGCAGACCAACCCCGACCTGGACAGCGAGGCGCTCAAGCTCGGCATGTCCGTCGGCAACAACATCGACTACGTCGCCACCACGGTCTCCTACCGGCTGAACCTGCGCGGCCCCGCCATGACCGTCACCACCGCCTGCTCCTCCTCGCTGGTGGCACTTCACCTGGCCTGCGAGGCGCTGCGCGGGGGCGAATGTGACATGGCGTTGGCCGGTGGCGTGTGCGTCGAGCTGCCGCACGGGATGGGGTACCCGGCCATGGACGGCTTCACCTCCTCCGACGGGCACGTCAGGCCGTTCGACGCCGGCGCCGACGGCACGATCTGGGGCAGCGGCGTCGGTGTGGTCGTGGTCAAGCGGCTGGAGGACGCGCTGGCCGACGGTGACCACATCCGCGCGGTCGTGGTCGGCAACGCGATCAACAATGACGGCAGCAACAAGATCGGCTTCTCCGCGCCGAGCCACGCGGGGCAGACCGCGGTGGTGGCCGAGGCGCTCGGTGTGGCCGGAGTGGACCCGCGCACGATCGGGTACGTGGAGGCGCACGGCACCGGCACCGCCCTCGGCGACCCGATCGAGGTGGCCGCGCTCAGCGAGGTCTACCAGCGCGACACGGACGACAGGGGCTGGTGCGGCATCGGCTCGGTGAAGTCCAACCTCGGTCACCTCAGCCAGGCCTCCGGCGTGGTCGGCGTGATCAAGACCGTGCTGGCGATGGAGCACGGCGTGATCCCGCCGACCATCAACTTCGAACGACCCAACCCGGAGATCGACTTCGACACGAGCCCCTTCTATGTCGTGTCCACCCCGTCAAAATGGGACGCCGGAGCGCATCCCAGGCGGGCTGCGGTGAGCTCGTTCGGCATCGGCGGCACCAACGCCCACGTGATCCTCCAGGAAGCGCCGCCGTCGGAGGCCGTGCCCGCCCTCCTGCCCGCCACCGGCGGGCCGCGGCCGCTCTGGCTGTCCGCCCGCACCGAGAGCGCGCTGCAGACCATGCGTGCCCAGCTCGCCGAGTTCCTCGCCGGGCAGCCCGACCTCACCCTCTCCGACGTGGCGTACACGCTGCGGGTGGGCCGGGCCGACCACACCCACCGCGCGGCGGTGGTCGCGGGCGACCTGGCGGATGCCGTGGCCGCGCTGGGCGACCGCAAGCGCTGCCACACCGGTACGGCGAGCGGCACCACGCCCAAGGTGGCGTTCCTGTTCTCCGGCCAGGGCGCGCAGTACGCCGGCATGGGCGCCGAGCTCTACGCCGCCGAGCCGGTGTTCGCCGCCGCCGTCGACGAGTGCGCCGAGCTCCTCCAGGCCCAGTTGGGCGAGGACATCAGGCCCCTGCTGTTCACCGAGGGCGGCGACGACAGGCTGCGCGAGACCCGCCTCACCCAGCCCGCGCTGTTCACGATCGAGTACGCGCTGGCCAGGCTCTGGCAGGCGTGGGGTGCCAGGCCGGCCGGGATGATCGGCCACTCCATCGGCGAGTACGTCGCCGCCACGCTCGCCGGGGTCTTCGCGCTGCCCGACGCGCTGCGCCTGGTGGCCGCCCGCGGACGCCTGATGCAGTCGCTCCCCACCGGCTCGATGCTGGCCGTGACGAAGGACGAGAAGGACATCGCCGCGATGCTCCCCGACGGAGTGAGCATCGCCACGGTGAACGGGCCGGGGACCTGCGTGGTGGCGGGAACGTCCGAGGCCGTCTCGGCGTTCCAGGAGCACCTGGCTGACCAGGGCGTCAAGTCCACCCTGCTACGCACCTCGCACGCCTTCCACTCGCCGATGATGGACCCGATCCTGGCCGAGTTCGAAAGCCTCGTGGCGGGCGTGCCGCGCCGGGCGCCGAACCTGCCGTTCCTGTCGAACGTGACCGGTGACTGGATCACCGCGGAGCAGGCGACCGATCCCGCCTACTGGGCCGCGCACATACGCCGACCGGTGCGCTTCGCCGACTGCGTGGCTCGGCTGCTGGCCGACGGCGGGTGGGCGCTGGTGGAGTGCGGCCCGGGCAAGCAACTGGCCGGTCTTGCGCGCATGCAGATGCGTGAGGCGATCACCAAGGGCGCGCTGCCGCCGCTCCCCAGCCTGCCCGGTCCCGGTGAGAGCACCGGCGACCTCTCGATCCTGTACGGCACGGCCGGCCGGCTGTGGACCGCGGGCGTGCCGGTCGAACCGCCGGCGACAGGCCGGAGGGTGTCGCTGCCCGGCTATCCGTACGAGCGCAAGTACCGCTTCATCCCGCCAGGTGAGGGCAGGGCGCCCGAGCAGAAGCGGGCCGCCGGGCCACGGGCCCTGGAGGACTGGTTCGAGATCCCCACCTGGCGGCAGGTGGCACCGCCGGACCCCGGCGAGCCGATCACCAGGTGCCTGGCCTTCGTGGCCGGTGAGCGGGGCACGGAGCTGGTGTCCGCCATCAGGGCGGCCGGCGGCGAGGTGATCGAGGTCCGCCCGGGCACGGAGTTCTCCGCCGGCCACGACGAAAAGGGCGGTTTTCCCGAGCCGATGACCGTGCGGCCGGGCGAGCGTTCCGACTACGACGCTCTCGTAACCGCGCTGGCCGAGAACGGCGGGATGCCGGGTCGCGTGCTGCACGCGTGGGCGCTGGACGGCGGGCCCGCGGGCACGGACCTCGGCTCCCTGGCACGTGCGCAGGAGCACGGCCTGTTCAGCCTGCTCTTCCTCGTCCAGGCGCTGACCGCCGCGCAGATCGCCGACGGCGTCGAGCTCGACATCATCACCGCCGGCACCGAGGACGTCCTCGGGGGCGACCTGACCAGGCCGGAGCACGCCACGGTCACCGGAATCACCCGGGTGGTGCCGCTGGAGGTCGAGGGCCTGCGCGTGCGCCACCTCGACCTCGATCCCACCGGCACCCCGGCGAGGACCGTCCTGGCCGAGCTGCGCAGGGACGCCCCCGGCGACGTGCTCGCGCTGCGTGGCGGGCGGCGCTGGGTCAAGGAGTTCCAGCAGGTCCGCCTGCCGGACGGCGGTGAGGGTTCCGGGCTCAGGCAGGAGGGCGTCTACCTGATCACCGGCGGTCTGGGCGGCATCGGTCTCACCCTCGCCGAGTTCCTCGGCACCCGGCTCAGGGCCCGGCTGGTGCTGCTCGGCCGGAGCGGCAACGTCACGCCCAGGGCGGCGGCCACCATCTCGCGGATCGAGCAGGCAGGTGGCCAGGTGACCGTGGTGGCGGCCGACGTCACCGACCCCGTACGGCTGCGCCAGATCAGGGACGAGACGCTCACCGCGCACGGCGCGCTGCACGGCATCGTCCACGCGGCCGGCCTGCCGGGTGGTGGCATGGCCGAGATCAAGGAGCGCGCCGCGGCGCAGGCCGTACTCGATCCCAAGCTCGCCGGAACGGTCGCGCTGTGGCAGGCCTTCGGCGACCTCGACCTGGACTTCCTGGCCCTGTGCTCGTCGGTGACCGCGATCAGCGGCGGTTTCGGCCAGGTCGACTACTGCGCGGCCAACGCCTTCCTGGACGCCTACGCCAGGGCCGCGCACCGGACCCGCGTGATCAGCATCAACTGGGGCGCCTGGCTCGAGGTCGGCATGGCCGCGGCCGCCGCACCGGTTCCCGGCCTGTCCGCGGACGCGGCGACCATCGCCGTCGACCATCCCGTGGTGCGCGGCCGTACCGGCGCCGAGTGCTCTGGGCCGCTCTCCGCGGCCACGCACTGGGTGCTGGACGAGCACCGCATCGGCGACGTGCCCGTACTGCCGGCCACCGGGCAGCTGGAATGCGCGCGGGCCGCGTTCGCGGCGGCCGTGGCCTCCCCCGGCGACGGACACGCGGTCGAGCTGCGCGACGTGGTCTTCCTGGAGCCGCTCGCGGTGCCCGACGGGACGACCGCCCAGCTCACCGTGGCGTTCTCCGACGACTCTTCCTTCGAGGTACGGGCAGGCGGTCGCAGGCACACCCAGGGCGCGGCCGCCTGGATCCGGCCCGAGCCCGCCACGTCCACGAACCTCGCCGCGGTGAAGAGCAGGCTGCGCGCGGTCACCACCGCCCAGGACGAGGAACGCGGCAGCGTGCTGACCTTCGGCCCCCGCTGGCGATCACCGGAGCTGATCTGGGTCGGCGAGGACGAGGAGCTCGCGTTCGTCGAAGGGACCGAGCAGGTCGCGGCCGAGGTGGACCGCTGGGGGCTGCACCCGGCGCTGCTCGACCTCGCCACGTCCTTCGGCAGCGGCAGGGGGACCGGCGCCTATCTCCCTCTGAGCTACGGGCGTCTGCTCGTCAGATCGGCTCTGCCTGCCCGCTTCTACAGCCATCTCCGCCGGAGGGGCGACGGCGGCGGCGGTGAGGTCGTCACGGCGGATCTCACCCTGCTCGACGAGTCGGGGGCCGTGCTCGTCGAGATCGAGGAGTTCGTCCTGCGCCGCATCGACGCCGAGGCGGTCACCGGCTCACTGGCGGCGGGCGGCCCCGGTTCCCCCGGCTCCCCCGCGACTGGAGCGGGCGGCTCCGGCTCCCCCGCGACCGGAATCGCGCCTGCCCAGGGCGCCGAGGCGTTCGTGCGCGTCCTGGCCGCGGACCTGGGCCCGCAGATCGCCGTCAGCGCGACCTCGCTCGACGAGATCACCAGGCGGGAGCGCCTGACCAGGGAGAGCCTGGAGGCGCACGTCCCGGCGCGCCAGGAGGACTTCGTGGCGCCCGAAGGGGAGCTCGAGGCCGCGCTGGCGAAGGTGTGGGGCGAGATCCTCGGCGTGCCCGAGGTCGGTGCCGACGACGACTTCTTCGACCTCGGCGGCAACTCCCTGGTCGCCGTCCAGCTCATCGCGCAGGCGCGCTCGGTGGCCGGGGTGCGGCTCCCGATGCGCACCCTGTTCGAGGCGCCCACCGTGCGGCAGATGGCGGCCAAGGTCGAGCAGCTCAGGGCGGAACAGCAGGCGCAGGCTCCGGCCACGACCATTCCGCGCCTGTCGAGGGGGAGGTAGCAGGTGCTCGGCGAATCGATCACGGATCGCTTCTGGGCCGTGGTGGCCGAGCATCCAGAGCGCACGGCTGTGCTCGGCGACGACGGCCCGCTCACCTACGCCGAACTGGCGGAGGAGGTGCGCGCCGTCGCGGCGGCCGTGCACGGGGCCACCCGCGTCGGGCTGCTGCTCGGCCACGGCCCCCGCATGCTGGCCGGCATCCTCGGCACGCTCACCGCCGGCGCGACCTACGTCCCGCTCGACCCCGGCTACCCGCGGGTACGGCTGGCGCGCATGGCCGAGCTGGCCGAACCCGACCTGCTGCTCGCCCTGCCCGAGCACAAGAATCTCCTCCCGGGAGCCGGCGACCTCGTGGACGTCACGGCCCTGCCTCCGGCCCCCGGGTTCCAGCCGGTCGCCGTGGACCCGGATTCGCCGGCGTACATCCTGTTCACCTCGGGGTCGACGGGCCGGCCGAAGGGCGTGGTGCAGACGCATCGGGGGGTGATGTTCCAGGTCAGGACGCACACCGCCAACCTGCGCATCCGGCCGTCCGACCGGCTCAGCGTGGTCTCCTCCTTCAGCTACGACATGGCGGTGACCGACAGCTTCTCCGCTCTGCTCAACGGGGCCGCGGTCGTGCCCGTCGACCTCCGCGAGCGCGGGTTGGCCCACCTGGCGGAGGTGCTGTCGGAGCGGGGTGTCACCATCTACCACTCCACCCCGACCGTCTACCGATACCTGCTCGACTCGCTGTCGCCGCGAGACGTCCTGGCCGGCGTACGCGTCGTCCTGCTCGGCGGTGAGGAGGTCGTCCATGACGACCTCGACCGCTTCCGCAGGCACTTCACCGAGGACTGCGTGTTCGTCAACGGTTACGGCGCCACCGAGATCTCCTTCGCGGTCCAGAACCACCTGACCTCGGCGGACCTGGCGGCAGGCAGGGGCATCGGGACTGCGGTGGTGCCCATCGGCTTCCCCCTCGACGGCGCCGAGATCATCTTGGACGGGTCTTACACGGAACGCTCACAGGACTCGGGAGACTGGAGGAGTGCAACAAGCCCGGAAGCCTCGGAGGCCCCGGAGGGTGAGATCGTCATCCGGAGCTCCTTCCTGGCGAGCTACCTGGGCGCCTCCGAACGGGACCAGGCCAGGTTCGGCCGCGACCCGGACGGCACCCGCTACTACCGCACGGGCGACCTGGGCCGCAGGCTCCCCGATGGCCGCATCGCCTATCTCGGCCGTCTCGACAGGCAGCTGAAGATCCGTGGCCACCGCGTCGAGCTGGGCGAGGTGGAGGCGGCGCTCACCGTACTGCCCGGGGTCTCCAGGGCCGCCGTGACGACCCGCGAGATCCAGGGTGAGCGGCGGATCGTCGCCTACGTTCTCGGCGACGCGCTCGACCCGGCCGCGCTGCGCCGCGGCCTCGAACTGGTGCTTCCCGATTTCATGCTGCCGTCGGCCTTCGTGGAGGTTGACTCGCTCCCCCTGACCCCCACCGGCAAGGTGGACACCGACGCCCTCCCCGCCCCTGCCAGCCACCAGCCCCCGGCGGAGGCCCCGCGGCTCGCGGGCCCGATCGCCCCCCTGGCCGAGCACGTCACCGCAGCCTGGCAAGCCGCCCTCGGAGTGCCGGCCCTCGACTGGGACCAGACCTTCTTCGACGCCGGCGGACACTCACTCCTCATGGCCAAGACCCAGCACCACCTCGAACAGTCCCTGGGCCGGCGTATCCCGCTGACCACCCTCTACGCCCACCCCACGATCCGTTCCCTGTCCCAATGGCTCGCCGACGAAGCGGCAGAGGGGATGAAGGACGCAGACCGCGCAGACACGATCACGCACCGACCACACACACCCGCCGACCGAGCAGCCCTCCGCCGCAAGCGCCGCAGCACCCGCGACTCCTGAGAGGATGGCCCCTGAGATCGCCTTCGCGGATCATGCGACGCGGGAGCTCGGCAGAGGTGCCGCCTACCCCACCTGGTACAGCCAGTACGACACGCTCTGCGGAGCGTTCGGCGGCTGGTAGGTCTCCACCGTCGCGAACTCGTATCCGTACGTCGTCGAGACCGTGCTCGTGGTCCCCGTCTCGTAGTCCTCGTACTTCTCTTCGTAGTTCTTCGTCATGAACATCTGCTTGGTGTCGTAGACGCTTTCCACGATCACCCGCCCGGCTCCGAACAAGCCGATGAGGTCCTGCCGGAACAGCTCCAGGCGGGCCTTGCAGCCGGTACACGGCCCGATGTTGCCGACCACCACGACCCGGATGTGGGCGCCATCAGGGAACGAGGAATGAAGCGCCTCGATCCAGTCCCAGGTTTCCTGCAGGACGGCGACCTCGCTGTCCTGCTTGGACATGCGCGCCTGCGCCTTGTCGACGCGTCCCTGGTAGCCGCGGCCGTCGTCTTTGCTCTCCGCCAGGGAGTAGCGCGTCGTCCCCCCGGAACGCGCTCCCGCGATCGGGGTCCTGTAGCTGTGCTCCTCGTCGAAGGAGAGGTCTCCGTTGACCATCACCAGCGCCCGGGAGAACAGGCCCCTCCCCTTGACACGGATCTCCGCCAGCGACTGTGCGATCTGCGGTGCCGCGGGGTCCGAGGTGAGGGCTTCGGGGGGCGTCTCGGTCATCGTGATCCTCCTCGACCGGGCAGAAGAACCTCAGCCTCTCATCCGGAAGGGTGCTGTCAAGGGACGGCGTCCCGGCTATGCTCCGGCCCATCCCCCGTCGATGATGAGCAGCTGACCGGTCATGTAGGCCGACGCGTCCGAGGCCAGGAAGACGGTCGGCGCCGCGAGCTCCTCGGTGGTGCCGAACCGTCCCGTCGGGATGCGGTCGAGCAGCTTCTGGCGGCGCTCGGGGTCGGCGAAGAGGTCTTTCGTCATCGCCGTTTCGACGTAGCCGGGCGAGATGCCGTTCACCCGGATGCCCTGGGCGGCCCATTCGCGGCTGAGTGCCCGCACGACGCCCATCAGTCCGGACTTGGCGGCGTTGTAGGCGACGAGGTTCGGCAGGCCGAGGATGCTCGTGAGGGAGGCCACGAACACGTGGTTCCCAGGGCGGTTCGCGGCGATCTGCCGGCGGCCGATCTCCTGGCTGAGCAGGAACGGCGCCGTGAGGTTGACCTGGATGACCCGGTCCCAGGCGTCGAGCGGGAAGGTCAGGGCCGCCTCGCGGTGCTGGGTGCCCGCCGAGTGCACGACGATGTCGATCGGCCCGCCGAGGGCCGCCTCCGCGGCGTCGGCCAGCCGGATGACCTCCTCAGTCGACGAGAGGTCGGCGGCGACGACCTGGGAGGTTCCCCCGGCCTCGGCGATGAGCGCCTGGGTCTCCTCGAGCTGCGCCGTGCCGCGCGACACGAGTGCGACGTTGGCGCCCGCACCGGCGACGCCGGCGGCGATCGCCCGTCCGATGCCGCGGCCGGCGCCGGTGACAATGGCGCGCTTGCCCGCGAGCGAGAAGATGTCGAGATACGCCCCGGTCACGACCACCACGACCGATCTCCCTTGTAGGCCTTGTCGAGGATCAGCCGCATCGACTCCGTCGTGAGCTCGCGCGGGTTGTTCGCGGTCAGGCGGGTCGCCCGCATCGCCTGGGCGGCGACCTTCGGAATGGCGTCGGCGTCGAGGCCGAGCTCCGCGAGGGTGCCGGGCACGCCGATGGCCAGCAGGATCTCGTCGATGCGTTCGATGCCGGCGTGGGCCTGGTCGAGGTCGCCGGCGGTGGCGTCGGCCACACCGAGCAGCCGCCCGATCTCCGCGAACTCCGGAACGCGCTCCGGCAGGTTGAACCGCATGACGTACGGCAGCAGGGCGCCCACACCGAACCCGTGTGACGTGTGGGTGAGTGCCCCGATGGGCGACTGGAGTGCGTGCGCGGCCGCCGTGCCGGTCGTGTTGATGGCAAGCCCCGCGTGCAGCGCGGCCCGCATGGTGTCGCTGCGCGCCTCAAGGTCGCCCGGAGCCGCCATGACCCGCTCGAGTGAGGTGCCGAGCAGCCGGATGCCGACCCGGCAGTGCTCGTCGGTGAGGACGTTCTTGCCGACGTAGACGTAGCGGTCCTGGGTGCCGGGCTCGGGGTTCTTCGAGCGAGCGGTGAAGGCCTCGACGAGGTGCGAAAAGGCGTCGGCTCCCGTGGCCGCCGTGAGGCTGGGTGGGCACGTCAGGGTGAAGACCGGGTCGACCACCGCGGCGGTCGCCTCCAGGTACGGGCTCGCGATGCCCACCTTCATCTCGAGGTCGGGGTCGTAGACGACCGAGATGCAGGTCGACTCGGCGCCTGTGCCACCCGTGGTGGGCACGGTGACGATCGGCACGGTCGGCCCGGGAACCTTGAACTCGCCGTAGTAGTCGGACACCGAACCGCCGTGCGCGAGCATGACCGCCGCGACCTTGGCCATGTCGAGGCAGCTCCCGCCGCCGACTCCGACGACGACGTCGAACGTCCGCCCGTCCTGTTCGGCGAGCAGGTCCTCGACGTTGGTGCGTGGCAGCTCGGCCTCGACGTCGGCGTAGACCGACACGTCGGCGCCACGCTCGGCCAGCGACTCGAGGATCTCGGCGAACTCGGCGCTCTGCTCCATCCGCCGATCGGTGACGATGAGCGCCCGGCTGCCGATCGCGGCGACGACCCCGGCGATCGAGCGCCGCTCGCCGGGCCCGAACAGGATCGTCTTCGGCTGCCGGACGACCCCGAAGCCGGTGAGGTTGACGTTGCGGGACATCACCACTGCGCCCTCTCGTCGTCGATGGTGAGCGCGATGTAGTGCGCTTCGAGGAACTCCTTGACGCCCTGGTCGCCGCCCTCGCGACCCAGGCCGGAGGCCTTGGTGCCGCCGAAGGGCGCCACCGGGTCCGCCATGATGCCGCGGTTCACTCCGACCATGCCGCATTCGAGCTCTTCGCCGATCCGGACGGCACGCGAGATGTCGCGCGTGAACAGGTAAGCGGACAGGCCGTACTCGGTGTCGTTGGCGAAGTCGATCGCCTCGGCGACCGAGTCGACCGTGTAGAGCACGGCGACGGGCCCGAACAGCTCGTCGCACGCGAGCCGCGACGACCGGCCGACGCCACGCAGCACCGTCGGCTCGTAGAAGAACCCCTCACCGGGTACGGCCTTGCCGCCCGTGAGGAGCTCCGCCCCTTTGGCGACCGCGCCCTGCACGAGCCGGTCGATCCGCTGCCGCTGCTGTTCCGAGATCATCGGCCCCATCTGCACGCCGTCGGCGAAGCCCGGGCCGACCTTGAGCGCCGCGGACGCCGCGGTGAACTTCTCGGTGAACTCGTCGGCGACGGCCCGATGCAGGATGATGCGGTTCGCCGCGACGCACGCCTGACCGGCGTTGCGGAACTTGCAGACGACCGCCTCGCGCACCGCGAGGTCGACGTCCGCGTCGTCGAGCACGATGAACGGCGCGTTGCCGCCGAGCTCCATCGACGAGTGCGTGATGTGCTGTGCGGCGAGCGTGAGCAGGTGCGACCCCACCGCGGTGGACCCGGTGAAGCTCAGCTTCTTGAGGCGCCGGTCGGCGAGCAGGGCCGCGGAGGCGGCTCCCGAGTTCATCGTGTGGATGAGGTTGACGACGCCGTCCGGCACGCCGGCGTCCTGCAACGCCTGCACCAGCAGGGCGATGGTGAACGGGGTCTGCTGCGCCGACTTCACGACGAGCGTGCACCCGGCCGCGAGCGCCGCGCTCATCTTTCGGGCGCCCATGAGCATCGGGAAGTTCCAGGGCGTGATGAGCAGGCTGGGGCCGATGGGCTGCAGCGAGGTCACGACGCGGTAGCCGGGGTTGGAGCCGGGCCCGAAGTCGCCGTGCAGGTGGCCGATCTGTTCGATCGACCACTCGAAGAAGCCCATCGACAGTTCGAACTCGGCGGCCGCCTCGGCGCGCGGCTTGCCGCTCTCGACGACCATGACGTCGATGAACGCGTCGGCGCGCTCACGCACGAGGTCGTGCGCGTGGCGCAGCAGACGCGCCCGCCGGCGCGGGTTCAGCGACCCCCAGGCGCGCTGTGCCCTCTCCGCGGCGTCAAGCGCCTGAAGGGCTTCGGCCTCGGACGCGTCGGACACTGCCGCGAAGGCCACGCCTGTCGCCGGGTCCGTCACGTCGAACGTCGTGTCGAGGTCGATCCACCTGCCCCCGATGTGTATGCCGGTGGGCACCTCGTGCCCGTGGATCGGCGTCGTCCGGCGGCCGACGCCGGGGGACGCCTCCAGGGTGGCTTCACTCATGGGAGTTCCTTTCGAATCGACTCCGCCGGCGCCAGGCGCCGTTCGTCCTGCTGGTCGAGATGGCGCCGCAAGGCGGCCAGGTGCCGGTCACGCCACATCGTGCGTGCCTCCCACTCGTCGAGCGGGAGGATCGCCCGGCGTTGCGCGGCCACCTCCGCGACGAGCTCGGGCGTCCACGGGTCGTGCTGCCCCCGCTCCGCCCCCATCCGCTCGTAGGCCGGCCCGAGCCGGGCCGCGTGGGCGGCGATGCCGCCGCGGGTGTTGAGGTCGGCGGTCTCGAACGGGCCGACGACCGTCCAGCGCAGCCCGAGGCCCTCGCGTACGATCGTGTCGAGCCCCTCGACGTCGATGACGCCGTCGCGCACGAGGCAGTAGGCCTCCCGGAGCACGGCCCCCTGCAGACGGTTGTAGACGAAGCCCGTCACCTCCGCGCCGAGCACCACGGGGATGAGGTACGCCGCCCGCAACAGCTCCGTGACGCGGGACACGACGTCTTCCGCCGTGAACGGCGCGGGCACGACCTCCACGACGCGGATGAGGTAGGGCGGGTTGGCCGGATGCAGCACGAGACAGCGTTCGCGTCCGGCGAGCTCGCCCGCGAACTCGCCGGCCCCGAACGCCGAGGACGTGGAGGCGAGGATCGCCTGGGGTGGCGCGGCGGCGGCGATCTCCCGGAACACCGCGCGCTTGGTTTCGAGATCCTCCGGCGTGCACTCGAACACGAGGTCGACGTCGCCGACCGCCGCCGCGAGGTCGGCCCCCACCGAGATCCGCGCCGCGACGTCGGCGGGCGGCTCGGTCAGGAGGCCGGCCTCGGACAGGAGCCGGAGTCGTTCGTCGAGCCGGGACGGCACGCCGGCCGTCATCTCGCTCGACGGCTCGTGGACCTGAACGCGGCTCCCGGCCTTGGCGAAGACGACCGCCATGGCGAGGCCGATGCTCCCGGCGCCGACGATCCCCACCACCGGTGCGCTCATCCCTGTGCCTGCCTGCGGGCCACACTCTCCGCGATGGTCAACGCACGGTGGCCGGTAAAGGCCGGGACCACGTCGGTGAGCGAGCCGAACTCGCCCTTCGCGATCGCCTGGAACCAGGAGACCCAGCGCTCCACCTCGTGCGGGTCGTCGGTACGGCTGCGCCACGCGATGGCGTCCTCGACCGATTCGGGCTCGTACACGTAGTGCCGTCCCGTGGCCCGGGTGAGCTGCTCGGCGGCCTCACCCATGGTGACGGCCTCCGGCCCGGTGATCTCAAGAATCGCGGCGTCGACGTCGCGCGGGCTGGACGGTCCCGGCGCGAGCACTTCCGCCGCGACGTCCGCGATGTCGTCGTGGTCGACCGCGGCGAACCGCCCGTCGCCGGCCGGCCCCCGGATCACGCCCTGCTCGTCGGCCCGGGCCGTGAGCATGCTCGCGTAGATCGAGGGGCGCAGGACCGTCCAGCGCACGGGGCTCGCGGCGAGGTACTGCTCGGTCTGCCAGTGGTCGCGCGAGTGGGCGAAGGTGGCGTCCTCGGCGGCGCCGACGAGGGAGACGTACACGATGTACCGCACACCGCAGGCCACGGCAGCGTCGATGGCGCACGCGTGCTCCTCGAACCGGCGTGGAGACAGGCCGCCGGACACGAGGAAAAGGGTCCGCGCGCCCTCCAGAGCGCTCCGCATCGCGGCGGCGTCGCCGTAGCCGGCCGGCCCGCGGTGCTCCGCGCCGGCGAGCGCCGGCAGGCGGGACGGGTCGCGCGCGACGAGGGCCATCGGCACCCCGCGCTCGGCCAGCCGGGCGGCGACGCGCGATCCGAGGGCGCCGGTGGCACCGGTCACCGCCACCAGGCCGGAGGGTTCTTCGCTGAACATGTGGATTTCCTTGGGAGTCACTGAGGCGGCTCGACACGATGTTTCTATCATGTGCCGGACTAATGGTCTATTTCATGAGAACTATTAGCCCATTCGACATGGGCGTTGACGAGTGCCGAGAACCGACCCGGCTGTTCGAGCAGGCCCATGTGGGCGTCGTCCGTCTCGACCAGCCGGGACACCGGCACCTGCGAGGCCGCCGCTCGTACGGACTCGATCGACACCGACCGGTCGCGCCGGCCGGCGACGAACGTCGTCGGCACGCCGACGCGTCCGAGGTCGTCCCGCACGTCGTGGTCCGCGATCGCCCGCCAGGTCGCGGCGAGCGCCACGGTGTCGGCCGTGCGGAGGCGTTCGGCGGCATAGGTGATCGGCGCGGGACGTGGGGTCGCCGTGAGTGCCTCGTGGGTGAACCACCGTTCGAGCGTCTCGTCCACGAGCGCCGGCGCGCCGGCCCGCTCCGTGTGCTCGGCCCTGGCCAGGACGGCGTCGCGGTCGGTCCGAACGGTGGTGAACGCCGCAAGGAGGGAGAGCACGAGGCCGGGGTGTCGCAGCGCGACGTGCATGGCGACCATCCCGCCCAGCGAACATCCGGCGAGATGGACGGGCTGGGTCAGCCGTCCGGCGACCCGGTCGGCGAGTTCGGCGAGGGACCCGGGCGGCCGGGCGGCGCCGGGGGCGCCGGTGCCGGGGAGCGAGAGGGCCTGGAGACCGGGCACGTCGAGCCAGTCGGCGACGTGCGCGTCGAGCGCGACAGGGTGCAGCAGGACGACCGGTGCGGCATGCGGATGCGTCATGATCCCGTCTCAGCTCGCCTCTGAGCCGCCGGGCTCGGAGCCCGTTTCCGCGCGTACCTGCTCGATGACGTCCTCGATCACCCGGCTCGCGTCGATCGCGGCCGGGAACCCGCAGTACGCGACCGCGTGCACCGCGATCTCCCGGACGGCGGCCTCCGTCAGGCCGTTGCGCAGCGCCCCTTTCACGTGGAGGCGCAGCTCGTGCGGGCGGTTGAGCGCGATGAGCATGGCCACCGTGATGAGACTGCGCTGCTGCGGGGCGAGCTCCTCACGCGCCCACACCGTGCCCCAGCCGAACTCGGTGACCATCCGCTGGAGCGGAGTCATGGCCTCGGCGTCGGAGCCTCCGTTCGCGTCGACGTGGCGCGCCCCGAGCACCTGGCGGCGCATCCGCGCACCGCGCTCGAAGGCGTCGCCGCCTGTTGTCTCACTCATGTTCCTGGGTCCTTCGTCGTCGGCGGTGGGACGAACCGTCCCCTGACTCCTAACGGCATGGTGCCGTCCCGCCGGAAGAGGCGAGCCGGCACCAAGCCAACGCCTCAGGCCTGGGCCGGCGTCGTCGAGCCGCCCAGCTCGAGCTCCTGCGCCTTGAGTGACGCGCTCTCGTCGGCGAACATCGACCGCTTGCCCGTCTCGGGCAGGAAGATCCATGTGATCACACCGGCCAGGATGGCCACCGCGCCGAGGTAGAAGCCGGGAGCCAGCGGGTTGCCCGTCGACGAGACGAGGGCGGCGGCGACGAGCGGTCCGGTGCCACCGACGAGGGCGAGGCCGATGTTGTGGCCGATCGCGCCACCACTCATGCGGGACCGCGCCCGGAACATCTCGGCGAGCACGACCGACGTCGACACGTTGACGACCGACTGCGCGAGCCCGAAGAGAATCAGACCGGCGACGGCCGCGACGACGCCGGCGCGGAGGAGCATGAAGACCGGCACCGCGACCAGGCCCAAGGCGATGAGCGCGATGACGAACGGCCGCTTGCGGCCCCAGAGGTCGCCGATCAGGCCGGCGAACGGGCACATGACCGAGTAGAGGATCAGGCCTACCGCGGTGAGGCCGATCGCCGTGGAGCTGCCGAGGCCGACCGTCGTGCTGAGGAAGACGTTGAAGTACGTGAAGAAGTAGTAGATGCCCAGGCCGGCCGCGCTCGCGAAGACGGCGACGATGAGGATGCTCTTCACTTCCTCCTTGCCGAAGCCCTTGAAAGGGTTGATCGGCGCCTTCTCCTTCTCACGCAGCTTGACGAAGACCTCGGTCTCCACGGCCTTCACCCGCATGATGAGCGCCACGACACCGATCGGCAGGGCGAGCAGGAACGGGATGCGCCAGCCCCACGACGACATCTGTGCCGAGGTCAGGCTGACGGTGAGGAGGAGCACGAGCGTGCTCGCGGTCAGCGTGCCGAGGGCGGCGCTC
>NZ_FNDJ01000007.1:0-94819 GCF_900099965.1 Nonomuraea jiangxiensis
GGGCCTTTCCGCTCGACTTGCATGTGTTAAGCACGCCGCCAGCGTTCGTCCTGAGCCAGGATCAAACTCTCCAAACAATGTCTGGAGGGATTTGAAAATCCCAACCTCAAAAAGGAATCCGTCAAAAATGACGGGGTCATACATGTGTCATACATGCACTGGCTTTTAACACACTGTTGAGTTCTCAAGAAACAGACGCGTTCACCAGATCCGTGAAACCCTTGCGAGTCCCGCACCCGGCGGCGTTCATTTCGTTGTGCCTTAAGTCTTTCAGCCGTTCAAGTCTCTGTCAAATTGACTCGACTCGCACAACCTGCAGAAATTAAGTCGCGCCCCGTTTCCGGGACAACCCCTCAAACTTACCAGCCCGTCCGAGTGGTCACGTAACCATCCGAACGGCCCAGAAGGGAGTGGGATTTGCCGGGGATCCGTGGAGTTCGAGGAACCCCTTGACCGCCCTGCGCGGAAGCAACTCTAGCAGCCCGCGGCACCCACTTCGCCCCACACAGGTAATCACGAGGTTGTTCCCTCGTCACCTAACGCTCAAACCTACCCATCTCATCCCAACGAACTCCCAGGACGACGCTTCGATTCAAGCCGACGGCAAGCCATCCGCAATCAGCCCTCGGTACGAAGTACCCACGAGCAGACTGCGCTCTCGGAGGTTCCGCTATGACCAGGTCAGAGTTCGACGACATCCGTGCCTTCCTCGCCGACGAGGCGACCCAAGCCGGAGACCTGTTGCGTGTCGCCAGGACCCTGATCGACGACCTGGAACATTGCCGCACGCGCGAGGCCGTCCTGCGTACCCATTACCTGCGCCTGCTCACCGCGGCGAGGGCGACCGTGGCGGCGGAGGCGGCGGAGGAGCCCGACCCGCTGTCGTTCCTCAAGCGGGAGCTGACCGAGCGGGGCCAGATGCCCGAGGACGGCGAGGCCGTGCGGCGCATTCTGTCCGACGCCCGGACGGCGGCCGCGCTGCTCGCCTGCCTGGAGCAGTCCGTGCCGCGGCGCCCGAGCGGCATGCGCCTGCGCCGGTGTGTCGGCATGGGCCGCACTCTCCCCAGGTAATCCCGGCATCCCGCTGACCCGGCGACAACTCCGGACATACTCGGCCTTGGGCAGCCGGGTGTCAGACTGCGCGTATGTTGCAGCGGGGGTTGAACTGGGCGGCAGTTGCCCTGGTCGGAATATTCGGCCTGATGTGGGCTGGCGTCGTCATTTATGCGGATCAGTCCTCCGCCTTGTGGATGCGCATCACCCAGGTCGTCTTCGGCATCCTGCTGTTCGGCTGGGCCGTGCAGAAGGCCGTGCTGATGATCACCAAGGGGTGACCACCCCGGATCAGGACGGCTGGAACCGGTAGCCCATCCCGGGCTCGGTCAGCAGGTGCACCGGATGCGCGGGGTCGCGCTCAAGCTTGCGGCGCAGCTGGGCCATGTACTGCCGCAGGTAGTGCGTCTCCTTGAGATAGGCGCTGCCCCAGACCTCGGTCAGCAGCTGCCGCTGGCTGATCAGCTTGCCGGGGTTGCGCAGCAGGATCTCCAGAAAGTGCCATTCCGTCGGCGTCAGGCGTACCCCGCCGGAGATCGTCTTGTTGGCGAGGTCGATGAGGTGGTCGCCCAGCCGTACGGAGGCGAGTTCCTCTTCGTGCTGGCCGGTGCGGCGGGTCACGGCGCGGATGCGGGCGAGCAGCTCGTCGATGCCGAACGGCTTGGTCACGTAGTCGTCGGCGCCCGCGTCGAGCGCGTCCACCTTGTCGGTGCTGTCGGCGCGCCCGGACAGGACGATGATCGGGACCGAGGTCCAGCCGCGCAGGCCCTCGATGACCTCGACGCCGTCGAGATCCGGCAGGCCGAGGTCCAGGATGACCAGGTCGGGATGCCAGTCGGCGGCCTGGCGCAGCGCCGAGCCGGCGTCGGGCGCGACCGCCACCTCGTACTGGCGCGCGGCCAGGTTGATGCGCAGGGCGCGCAGGATCTGTGGCTCGTCGTCCACCACCAGCACCCGGGTCACGGGGCTCTCCGCAGTGAGACGGTCATGGTCAGTCCCCCTCCGGGCGTGTCCTCCGGGACGAGCGTGCCGCCCATCGCCTCGGTGAGACCGCGTGAGAGCGCCAGGCCGAGCCCCACGCCGGCGTGGTTGTCGCGGTCGCCGAGCCGTTGGAACGGCATGAACACTCTTTCATGTGCTTCGGGTGGAATGCCCGGCCCCCGGTCGATGATTCGCACTTCCACGTTCTCGCCGTGCCAGCTGGCGGCGATGAGGAGTTTCTCGCCCGGGGGGTGGTAGCGGGCGGCGTTCGCGATCAGGTTGACGAGCACCCGTTCCAGCAGCGCGGGGTCGGCCATCAGATCGGGGACGTCGGGCGGGACGTCGACCTTGATCCTGTCGTACGGAAGGCCGAGGTCGTCGATGGCCCGCGGCAGGATGTCCTCGATCGCCACCGGCTCCAGGGTCACTCCGAGGGCGCCCGCCTGCAAGCGGCTCATGTCGAGCAGGTTGGAGACCAGCCGGTTCAGCTTGATCAGCGACTCGTCGGCGGTGGCGAGCAGCTCGGCGCGGTCCTCCTCCGACCAGGCGACCTCCGTGCCGCGCAGGCTCTCGACCGCCGCCATGGCCGAGGCCAGCGGGGTACGCAGGTCGTGGCTGACGGCGGCGAGCAGGGCCGTACGCATCCTGTCGGCCTGGGCCAGCGGCCTGGCCCGATCGGCCTCCTCCCGCAGCCGCTGCTGCCGCAGCGCGACCGCCGCCTGCGCCGCGAACGCCTCCAGCACCCGCCGGTCGCTGGCCTCCAGGACCCGCCCGTCGGCGGTGAGCACCAGCGAGTCGTCGATCACGACATCGATGTCCGCCATGCCCGGGCTCGTGCACGGCACCCCACCCGAGGTGGACACGATCTTCCAGACGTCGGGGAAGCTCTCGCCCTCGGCCGCGTCCCCGCACGAGCGTTCGAGCAGGGTCACCGAGGTCAACCCGAACGTCTCGCGCATGCGACCCAGCAGCGACGGCAGCGCCGACTCGCCCCGCAGCACGTGACCCGCCAGCGTGGACAGCACCTCGGCGTCGGTCCGGGCGTGCGCGGCCTCCCTGCTGCGCCTGGCCGCCAGGTCGACGACCCCGCTGACCATGGCCGCCACCAGCACGAAGATGACCAGCGCGAGCACGTTCTCCGGCCTGGAGATCGTCAACGTGTACAGCGGCGGCGTGAAATACCAGTTGAGCAGCCCGAACCCGAGCACCGCCGCCGTCAGCGCGGGCCACATGCCGCCGGTCAGCGCGACCCCCACGACCAGCAGCAGGAAGAGCAGGATCTCGCTCGGCAGCAGCAGGCTCATCGGCCGGAGCGCGATCGTGAGCAGCGGCATGCCGAGCAGTGCCAGTCCCCACCCGATCAGCCGTCGCCTGCGGGTCAGCGCGGCCTGGCTCCGCGGACGTTGCCGGCCCTTCCTGATCGCCTCGTGGGTGACCATGTGCACGTCGATCGACCCGGACTGGGACGCCGCCGTCACCCCCACGCCGCGCGAGAGCAGCTGCGCGAACCGCCCTCGCCGGGAGGCCCCCAGGACGAGCTGGGTCGCGTTCACGCCGCGGGCGAACTCCAGCAGCGCTCGCGGGACATCGTCGCCGATCACCTGGTGGTAGGTCCCGCCCAGGTCCTCGACGAGGGTGCGCTGGCGGACCAGGTTCGCCGGGTCGCCGCCCGAGGTCAGGCCGTCGGCCCGGGTGACGTGTACGGCCATCAGGTCCGCGCCCTTGCTCCTGGCCGCGATGCGCGCGGCTCGCCGGATGAGCGTGTCGCCTTCCGGGCCTCCGGTCAGGGCGACGACCACCCGTTCGCGGGTCTCCCAGGTGCCGACGATGGCGTGTTCCGCGCGGTACTGGTCGAGTTGCTGGTCCACCTTGTCGGCCACCCAGAGCAGGGCGAGCTCCCGCAGGGCGGTCAGATTGCCGACGCGGAAGTAGTTCGCCAGCGCGGCATTGACCCGTTCCAGCGGGTAGACGTTGCCGTGCGCCATCCGCCGGCGCAGCGCCTCCGCCGACATGTCGACGAGCTCGATCCGGTCGGCCCGCCGTACCACCTCATCGGGTACGGTCTCCCGCTGCGGCACCCCGGTGATCTGCTCGACCACGTCGTTCAGCGATTCGAGGTGCTGGATGTTGAGCGTGGAGACGACGTCGATGCCGGCGTCGAGGATCTCCTCGATGTCTTCCCAGCGCTTTTCGTTGCGGGAGCCGGGCACGTTCGTGTGGGCGAGCTCGTCGATCAGCGCGAGCGCCGGGGCGCGCTCGATCACCGCGTCGGGATCGAGCTCGGTGAAGGTCGTGCCCCGGTAGGACAGGGTCTTACGCGGGACGATCTCCAGCCCTTCGAGCAGCTGGGCGGTGAGGGCACGGCCGTGGGTCTCGACGAAGCCCACCACCACGTCCTTGCCGCGCTCGCGCGCCCGGTGCGCCTCACCCAGCATGGCGAACGTCTTGCCCACCCCGGGTGCCGCGCCCAGGTAAACGCGCAGCCGTCCGCGGGAAGTGCCCTGCATTACTCCAGGTTACGGCCCGTAGCGGGGCTCACGGCGCGACCCGGGAGCCGTGTCGGAAGAGCCGGATAAACGACAAAGTCCCCGGCTGCCGGATGATCCGGTGGCCGGGGACTTTGAAACTGGTAGCGGGGACAGGATTTGAACCTGCGACCTCTGGGTTATGAGCCCAGCGAGCTACCGAACTGCTCCACCCCGCGTTGGTGTGTGCTTTAACTATAACACGCTCCCAGGTTCCTTTGACCATGGGAACGATCACGTGGCCGCCGGAACGATCAGAGGCCCGGGTTCCGTTTCCGGATCCCAGGCCTCTGAAACTGGTAGCGGGGGCAGGATTTGAACCTGCGACCTCTGGGTTATGAGCCCAGCGAGCTACCGAACTGCTCCACCCCGCGTCGTTGTGTCTCAACACTATCGGTGGTGCGGGGTGGGCGCAAACTCAAGCGCTAGGACGAGCCTCCCGCTTGTGTGTCCGTCTGTGGCCCGGTCGGCGACGCGCTCGGGGACGCGCTGGGTGTGGCCGGTGGGGACGCGGACGGCGTGGCCGACGGGGCTGCCGATGGGCTTGCTGACGCCGAGGGACTCGCCGACGGCGCCGGCCGCGGCACGTTGGCCCCTTCGAGCGACTTCAGCGCGTCCTGCAGCCGCTTCTGGGCGTCACCGTAGGCCTCCCAGTCCGGCGGGTTGGCCTGCAGCGCCTTCTGGGCGTCGTTGTATGCCTGCTGGGCATTGGAGATCGCCGTGCTGAGCGCCGCGTTGGCCTGGGTGGATGTGGTGGTCTGCCCCTGCTCGGTGGTCTGCTGTTGTTGCTGCTGCTCACCCCCGAAGACCTCCTTGAGGGCCTCGTCCAGCGTGTGAGCCACACCGATCTTGCTGCCGAACGACACCAGCACCCGCTGCAGGATCGGGTACGGCTCCTGCCCGCTGCCCGCGGCCACCTGGATGTAGACAGGCTCGATGTAGACGAGCCCGCCCGCGTACGGAAGTGTCAGCAGGTTTCCGTATCGCACCGACGAGGCACCGACGCCCAGCAGGTTGAGTTCACCTGCGAAGCGGCTCTGGAAGGCATTCTGTGCCTGGCCGGGACCCGGGATGGGAGTGCTGGACGGCATGCGCAGAATGCGTAGCCGCCCGTATCCGGAACCGCCCGACGAGTCGACCGCCATGAACGCCGCCAGGTTGGGCCCCTGACGCGGCACGAACGTGGTCGTCAACGAGAACGTCGGCGTCGGCGTGCCGCCCGGCATCGTGGTGGTCAGGTAGTAGGGCGGCTGCTTGACGTTCTTGTCGCCCTGCGTCGGGTCGTTGGGGACGTTCCAGAAGTCCTGGCCGCTGTAGAAGGCGGCCGGGTTGGTGATGTGGTAGCGCGACAGCGTGTAGCGCTGCACCTTGAACAGGTCTTCCGGGTAACGCACGTGGCTGCGCAGGTCGGCGCTCATCTCCGAGACCGGGCGGATGACGCCGGGGAAGGCGTTGCTCCACGTCTTGAGCACCGGGTCGTTGGCGTCCCAGGCGTAGAGCTTGACCGTGCCGTCGTAGGCGTCGACCGTGGCCTTGACCGAGTTGCGGATGTAGTTGACCTTGTCGCTCGGCTGCTGGGCGATCACGCGGCGGTCGGTGGTCGTGTCCCGCGTCATGTCGCCGAGGCTCTCGCTCTGCGAGTACGGATAGTCGTTGGACGTGGTGTAACCGTCGACGATCCAGGTGATGCGGCCGTCGATGATCGCCGGGTAGGGGTTGCCGTCGAGCGTGAGGAACGGGGCGACCTTCTGGATCCGGTCGCGCGGGTTGCGCTCGTACAGGATCTTGGAGTTGTCGTTGATGTCGCCCGACAGCAGGATGTTGATCTCGCCGTATTTGGCGGCGTAGAGCATCCTGTTGAGGAACGAGCCGACCGGGACGCCGCCGCCGGTGTAGGTGGTGTTCTTCTGGCCGGTGCCGCCCGTCTCCGGATAGTCGAGCTCCTGCGGGTTGTTGGGGTTGCCGCCGGCGATGACGTATTCGGCCGAGGCCGGGTCCTCGCCGAAGTAGACGCGTGGCTCCTTGAGCTTGGTGCTCTCGACCAGCGGGCCGCTGACCGGCATGTCCTTGGCGTCGTAGGCGGGCAGGCCGCTGGAGTCGACCTGGTTGCCCGGCGCGGCGACGAAGCCGTAGCCGTGGGTGTAGACCAGCGCCCGGTTGATCCAGTTGTTCTGGCCGTCGGGCGGCGAGGTCAGCTCGCGCACGCCCACGATGTGGTCGACCAGCTTGCCGGTGCTGTCGGGGTAGCGGTCGACGTCGAGCGGCTCGGGGAAGCTGTAGAAGCCCCTGATGCGCTGCGTCTGCTCGTACGTCGACGACACCAGAGCCGGGTCGAGCAGCCGCACGCCGGACACGGAGGTGTCGCCGTCGGTGTGGACCTTGCTCGGGTCGGCCTGCGCGTTGTAGGTCTCGACCTCGGTGTTGGCGACGTTGTAGGCGTCTCGGGTGGCGTTGATGTTGCGCTGGATGTAGGCGGCCTCCTTGCCCTGCTGGTTGGGCTTGACCTGGAACTGCTCGACCAGCGCCGGGTAGACGCCGCCGATCAGGATGGCCGAGAGCACCAGCAGTCCGAAGGAGACCCCGGGCAGCATGCCCCCGGGGCGTACGACACCGGCGAAGAACAGCGCGGCGCAGATCAGTGCGATGATCGCGAGGATGGTCTTGGCCGGCAGCACGGCGTTGACGTCGGTGTAGGAGGCGCCGTGCACGAAGCCCCGGTCGGAGAAGACCAGGCCGTAGCGGTCGATCCAGTAGGCCACCGCCTTGAGCAGCACGAAGATGCCCAGCAGCAGCGACAGGTGCGTCCTGGCCGCCCTGGAGGCGTGCACGCCGGGCGACTGCAGCCGGAACCCGCCGTAGAGGTAGTGCGTGATCGCCGCCAGCACGATCGAGATGATCACGGCGGTGAACAGGAAGTTCAGCACCATCCGGATGAACGGATAGTCGAACATGAAGAAGGAGATGTCCATCTGGAACAGCTCGTCCCGCTTGCCGAACGAGGCACCGTTGACGAACTGCAGCCACGTCTTCCACTGCCCGGCGAACGAGGAGCCCGAGAAGAGAGCGAGCAGCCCCATGCCGACGATGAAGATCAGCTTGCGGTGGGGGTCGAGCGCCATGCGGTAGCGGTCGGCACCACTGCCCCCACCGAACGTCGCCGGCCCGAACATCGGCCGCAACCGGAACGCCAGCAGCATGTTGCCACCGGCGATGGCGACTATCAGCAGAGCTCCGACCAGGAACAGCACGATCTGGGTCAGCACCACACCGGTGAAGACCGCCGTGTAATCGGCTGCGTCGTACCACAGGTAGTCCGTATAAATGCCGGAAAAGAGAAAGAACAGCGCCACGATCGCCACCAAGGCGATCGCCACCGGCAGAAGCAATCGAGGGCGACGGGGCAAGCGCATCGCCCTGCCGGCTCCTGGGGTCCGGAAGCTCAAGGCCAACCCCTCGTCGTAATGAAGAAACGGTCCGTGTCAGGCAACCTACACTGATGTGGCAGCCCTACGGCTAACGTATGGCGGGCGCCAGAAGTTTCATCCGGCGGCGCACGCGGGCACGCTTCCCTTCCCCGTTCGCAGCGCGTCGAGCGCCAGCACGGCGTTGTGCAGCGTGTCGGCCTTGACCAGCCGGAGGCCGTCGGGCACGGCTTTCATGGCCTCGGCGCAGTTGTCGGCCGGTGTCAGGAAGACGGTCGCGCCCGAGTCTTTCGCGCCGACCATCTTCTGCGCGATCCCGCCGATCGGTCCGACCTCGCCGGCCGGGTTGATCGTGCCGGTGCCGGCGATCTTCTTGCCGCCGGTGAGCTCCCCGGGCGTGAGCTTGTCGAGTATGCCCAGCGAGAACATGAGCCCCGCGCTGGGCCCGCCCACGTCGCCGACGTTGATGTCCACGTCGAACGGGAACTTGTAGGCGCCCGTCATGGTCACGCCGACGACGGATTGCCCCTCGGT
The DNA here is from genome assembly GCF_900099965.1 of Nonomuraea jiangxiensis. Lineage (GTDB taxonomy): Bacteria > Actinomycetota > Actinomycetes > Streptosporangiales > Streptosporangiaceae > Nonomuraea > Nonomuraea jiangxiensis. The sequence goes on from NZ_FNDJ01000007.1 coordinate 8,516, forward strand.
GCCGGCCACCGTCTGCAGCGTGACGTCGAGCTTCTCCTTTCCTCTGGTGATGTTGAAGACTACGTTTTCGCCTGCTTTGTGGGACTTGACCGTGTCGCTCACGATGTCGACGTTGCCCGCGGGCTTGCCGTCGACAGAGTTGATCACGTCGCCCTTCTGCAGCTTGCCCTCGGCCGGCTTGCCCTTCTCCGCTGCCACCACCGACACGGTCATGCCGTACGGGATCTTGAGCTCGTTGAGCGCGGCGGCCGTGGCGGAATCCTGGGAGTTGGTCATCTCGACCGAGTTTTCCTGCTCGACCTCTTTGGGGTCGCGGTCGGGCGCGAAGATCGTCTCCTGCGGGACCACCGCGACCGTGGGATCGATCCAGCCGCGCAACGCCGTCAGCAGGTCGATCTGGGCGGCGGGCCCGCCCTGGTAGGCCACCGTGACCAGGCTCAGCGCGCCGGCGGTGGGATAGGTCTCGTGCCCCTTGATCGAGATCACGGGCTTCTTGTCGACCTCGCCGATCGTGTTCTCGGTCGGCCCGGGGCTCAGCACGACGTACGGAACCGGCCTGAACGCGCCCACGACGCCGAGCGCGAGCACGAGAAACCCCGCGAGCAGGAGGGTCAGAGCGCGTCGTGACATGATGATGAGCTTATTCGCCGGCACCGACCCACTCGGTCGCGCCGTCGGCGAAAAGCTGGTGTTTCCAGATCGGCACCCGTGCCTTGAGGTCGTCGATCAGCCTGCGCGCGGCCTGGAACGCCTCGTCCCGGTGCGGCGCGGCGACCGCGACGACGACGGCGGCCTCGCCCAGCTCCAGGTCGCCCACGCGGTGGACGGCGGCCAGCGCCGTCACGGGGAAGTCGGCGGCCACCTTCTCGGCCACCTGCCGCAGCTCGGCCTCCGCCGAGGGGTGCGCAGAGTAGGAGAGTTCGGTGACCTGCTTGCCATGGTCCTGCTCGCGCACGGTGCCCACGAAGAACACGGTGCCGCCGGCGGCGTGGTCGCCCACGGCGGCCAGCACCTCGTCCACGGAGAGCGGGGTGTCGCGAATGCCGAGCAACCGGATGACGTCCACGCAAAGAGCCTACCAACATCAACGCCGCCCGCCGCCTTGCCCCTTGCCGTCATGCCTGGTCAAGGGCATGACTGCAGCCCAGCCGGCAGTTCGCGGCGGGCTTACTGGCGGCGCTTCTTGCGCACCTGGCGGACGATCGCGGCGGTGCCGATGACGGCGACGGTGGCTCCGGCGGCGGTGAGCGTGGCCTCCTTGACGGGAAGCCGGCGGCCGACCACGGTCGTCCTGTTCTCGCGCAGTTCGAGCAGCTGCTCGAACGCGGCCTCGTTGGTCCAGACGGGCTTCCAGCCGGCCTCGCGGAGCGTCGTGCATTCGACGACCCACGGGTAGACGACGTAGTGCAGGTCCGTGGCCGGGGCAGGGGTGATGCCGAGCCGGTGCAGCCGCTGCGCCGTGCCGAACGTCAGCCCCGCGGGCAGCTCGAACCTGCGCAGGCCCGACATCTCCTCGACCTGCTCCTGCTCCATCCACCCGTCGGAGCCGACCGCCACCACGCCGGTCACGACGCCGCGCGCGGCCAGGTCCAGGGCCGAGACCAGGTCCTCGACGTGGCAGAACTGCCAGTGCGGGTTGCAGCCCTTGACCGTCAGGAGCCGGGGGGACTCGAAGTGCCGGGTGATCACCGTGTCGACGCCGGGACCGACGACCGCGGCCGGGCGCAGCACGGTGACCTCCAGGCCGGGGTGGCTGCGCAGTGACCTGCGTACGAGGGACTCGATCTCCAGGAAGTCGCCCACGAGCCCGGTGTCGGGCTCGGCGGCCACCGGGGCGTCCTCGGGCAGCGGGATCTCGTTGTCGGGCGCGGCGCCGTACACCATGGCGCTCGTCACCAGCACGACACGCCGCACGCGGGCGGCGGCGCTGGCCGTCAGCACGGTCTGGGCGGCCCGCAGGTTGTACGCCCGGCGCTCCCCCGGGTCGGAATCGACCGCGTAGTCGCCCGCCAGGTGGACGATGACGTCGATGTCGGAGATCCGGTTCGCCAAGAGCGGATCTCGTACGTCGATGACTCTCCACGTGGCTTCCCGAACGTCGCCGCGCTGATCGTCGATGGCCACCACTCTGCGGAAATCCGCGGCCGATACGAGCTTCGTGAGCAGCTCGCGGCCGATTCCTGAGGCCGCCCCCGTGACAGCTACGACGGGTTGGCGCGGGCGTTTCGAGGTAGGCACCAGGTCCTCACTTTGCACTGATCCGCCGTAGGACGACTAACGTGGCGGATGTGGACTCCTCCATCCTGCACGAGGTAGAGCGGTGACTGACCTGCCAGGTCGCGAAAACGACCCTAACGAGAACCCGTTCGCCATGTTCGGCGACCCTGAGCAGATGGCTCAGGCGATGCGCCAGTTCGCCGACATGCTGTCGGCGCCTCAGGGTTCCGGCCCTGTCAACTGGGACATGGCGAAGAACATCGCCCGGCACGCCGTGGTCGCCCAGGGCGACCCGAGCGTCATGGAAGGCGAGCGACGCCAGATCGTGGAGGCGCTCAGCCTGGCCGACCTGTGGCTCAACGAGGCGACCACGCTGCCCAGCGGCGTGTCCGCCCCGCAGGCCTGGAGCCGGTCCGAGTGGATCGAGAACACGGTCCCGGTTTGGCGAAAGCTTTGCGAACCCATCGCCGCGCGCATGGTCGAGACCATGGGCGGCGCCCTCGGCGGCTCCGGCCTGCCTCCGGAGGCGCAGCAGATGGCCGGCCCGCTGATGGGCATGCTGAGGCAGATGGGCGGCATGATGGTGGGCCAGCAGATCGGCCAGGCCATCGGCTCGCTGGCGCGCGAGGTGATCGGCACGACCGACATCGGCCTGCCGCTGTCCGACACGGCCGCGCTGCTGCCCGGCGGCATCGCCTCGTTCAGCCAGGGTCTGGAGATCCCGGCCGACGAGATCAGGCTCTACCTGGCGCTGCGCGAGGCCGCGCACCACCGGTTGTTCCAGCACGTCCCGTGGCTGCGCTCGCACCTGCTGGGAGCGGTCGAGGAATATGCCAAGGGCATCACGGTCGACACCTCCGCGCTGGAGGAGCAGATCCGCGGTCTCGACATCAACAACCCGGCGGCCATCCAGGAGGCGCTGAGCGGGGGCAACCTGCTCAAGCCCGAGGAGACCGAGCGGCAGAAGGCCGCCCTGTCGCGCCTGGAGACGATGCTCGCCCTGGTCGAGGGGTGGGTGGCCACGGTGGTCGACCGGGCCGCCGAGGGCAAGCTGCCCTCGGCCATGGCGCTGGCGGAGACCGTACGCCGGCGCAGGGCCACCGGTGGGCCGGCCGAGGTGACGTTCGGGACGCTGGTGGGGCTGGAGTTGCGGCCCCGGCGGTTGCGCGAGGCGGCGGCGCTGTGGCGGTCGCTGGAGAGCGCGCGCGGGATCGACGGGCGCGACGCGCTGTGGGGTCACCCCGACCTCATGCCGACGGCCGACGACCTCGACGACCCCGAGGCGTTCGTACGCGGTGAGGCGGCCTGGGACATCTCGCAGCTGGAGGACAAGCCCGGCGAGGACGACGAGAGTTGAGCCTGCACCGCGACGCGGTGGCGGTTCTGTCCGCCTGGACCGCGCCCACGCCCGAGGAAGAGGGCCTGCGGACGGAGTTCTTGCACCATTTGCGGTCGTACGAGAATGCGATGTTGCGGGAGTGTGTGCCCGGGCATCTGACGGCGACGACGGCAGTGTTGTCGCATGACGGCTCGCAGGTGCTGCTCACGCTGCATCCGAAGGCGAAGATGTGGCTGCCGATGGGTGGCCACTGCGAAATTTCCGACATGTCGCTCGCGGAGGTGGCTCTGCGGGAGGCACGGGAGGAGTCGGGAATTTCCGGCCTTGAGCTGCTGCCGGGACCGCTCGCGGTGGACAAGCACGCCGTGTGGTGCCATCCGCCGCGGAGCTGGCATCTCGACGTCGAATACGCGGCCGTGGCTCCCCCTGGGGCCGAGGCGGTGATCAGCGACGAGTCCCTGGACCTGCGCTGGTTCCCGGTCGACGACATCCCCGAACCCTCCGACGAGGCGACGCGGCGCCTGGCCTCACGTGGCCGGAGCCTGCTTATTACGGGCTCACACGCGTACGGCTAGAGTCCGCTTGCGTCGTTCCAAAATAGGGGGTTGCGTGGAGGAAACTGCCGTTGGCGGCACGATCGTGACGCCCGTCCGGAAGCGACGCAAGTTTCCCGCTGCCACGGTGACGTGGCTGGCCGTGACGCCCTTCGCGGCGTGGGCGGTGGCACGGGTGGCCGGGCTGGAGCGGGGTTCGCTGCCGACGCAGCTCATGACCGCGACCCCGTACGCGGCGGCCGGCTCGCTGGTCCCCCTGCTGATCGCCGCGGTCGGGCGACGGCGTGCCGCCACCGCCGTCGCGCTGCTGGCCACGGCCGCGCTGGGGTTCAGCGTGCTGCCCAGGGCGCTCGGCACGGCGGAGGCCGCGACCGGCAGGCCGTTCCGGGTCATGACGATGAACATGCTGTTCGGCCGGGCCGACCCCGCGACCATCATGCAGCTGGTACGCGAGTTCTCCCCGGACGTGCTGAGCACGCAGGAACTGACCCCCGGGGCCGTGGCCGACCTGGACGCGGCCGGGCTCAAGGAGCTGATGCCGTACCGCGTGCTGCAGGACGAGTGGAACGCCAGGGGGAGCGGGCTCTACTCCAAGCACCCGCTGCAGGAGATCGCGAACGTGATGCCGCCGGTCGGGCACCACATGCCGGGGGCGATGATCTCGTTGCCCGGCGGGGATCCGATCGAGTTCATCGACGCGCATCCGTTTCCGCCGCTGGGCGGGCAGGTCGTCAACTGGAACGAGGCACTGGCGGCGTTCCCCTCGGCCTCGCCCGACCGGGTGCGGGTCATCGCGGGTGACTTCAACGCCTCGCTCGACCACGCCGCCATGCGCGGGCTGCTGTCGCGTGGCTACAAGGACGCGGCCGACCAGGTGGGGGCCGGGCTCATTCCGACGTGGCCGGCCAACAAGCGGGTGCCGCCGATGATCACCATCGATCACGTGCTGGTGGACCGGCGGGTGGGGGTGCAGGAGGTCAGCGTGCGTGACGTGCCGGGGACCGACCACCGGGCCGTGCTGGCCGAGCTCACCGTGCCCAGAACCGTGTAGCTCTATCGGGACGTGAGCAGGGCTCTGGTGTTGTCCCAGCCTTCGAGACCGGGGTCCAGGCGCTGGACGTCTTCGTGGGTGCGCAGGCGGTGCCAGCCCGGGGTGGTGGCCACCCTTCTGGGGCCCGGGGCCTGGGCGCGCAGTGTCGCCACCAGGTCTCTGTCGTCCAGGTCGGGGTCGGCCCAGGAAGGGGCGGGGAGCGCGCAGGCCAAAGCCACGGCGCCGCCGTGCTCCGCGGGGCAGACGGTGATCTCGGCCCTGCCGAGCTCCCTGAACAGCTTGCCGACCAGCAGGGCCGGCAGGTCGGGGGCGTCGGCGGCGATGACGGCGACCTGGTCGGCCTGGAGGCGGGCCAGGGTGACCTTCAGTGGCTCGTCGTCCTCGATCGCGATGATCTCGGTGCCCGGCCAGACGATCTCGTCCAGACCGGGGACGCTGGTGATCAGGACGGGGGTGACGAGTTCGAGGCCCGCGACCATCTCGTAGGTGTCCTCGGCCACCGCCTCCAGGAACTCCCCCGGGTCCACGCCTGGGGGTGCGGCTTGTGCCATGTGCTGTCGTACGAGGACCGCGGCGATGCGCGTCAACACTCCTCCGGTGCCGTGTGGGCCGCCGCGGAGAAGCCTTCGAGAAACCCGCGTGCCCGCTCCGCCTTGGGATACTGTTCTACCAGCGCCCAGAACTTGGCCCCGTGGCTGGGCACCAGCAGGTGCACGAGCTCGTGGATGATCACGTAGTTGATGACCCATTCGGGCAGGCCCTTGAGCCTGGTCGAGATCCTGATCGTGCCGTTCTCCGGGGTGCACGAGCCCCAGCGGTGCTGCTGGTTGTCGACCCAGCGGACGCTGACGGGCTCCGGCTCGCCGTCGAGATATCTGGCCGAAAGCTCCCTTGCCCGCTCCAGCAGGGCCTCGTCGGTCGGGCGTCGCCGGCGTTCCTTGGCTGCCAGCCGATCCAGCATCCGGCTCACCCATTCATCCGCGTCTTCGCCACTTAGCCAGGCGGGCAGGAGCACGATCGTTTTGTCGCCGTCGCGGTAGGCGGAGACCGTACGCCGGCGACGAGAACTGCGACGAACCTCGACTGTCTCGGGGGGCACATATGCACGTTAGCCGAGACTGACGGAATTCCACAGGGGGCGGACGTTGTATCTGCTGGTCAGATGATTAAGAGCCGGTGAATTTGGGCATGCGCCTTTCCCGATGGGCGGCGAGGCCCTCCATCATGTCAGATGATGCCATGGTCACGGGCTGAGCCAGAGATTCCCACCTCAGCGCGGCTTCCAGGTCTTGATGATCCTGGTTCAGGGCTACTTTGGTGAGCCTTGTGGCAATGGGGGCGTTGTGGGCGATCTTCCCGGCGATCTCCCGTACTTGCGGCATCAGATCATTTCTGGGGAAAGAATCATTTACCAGACCTTTAACGGCGGCTTCCGCTCCCGTGAAGGCGCGCCCCGTCAGGAGCATCTCCCGGGCCAGTCCGGCGCCCGCCCTCCTGGGCAGCAGGTACGTCGCCGCCATACCCGGGTGCAGGCCCAGCGACGTGAACGGGGCCAGCAGCTTGGCGTCGTCGGCGGCGTACACGAGGTCGCAGGCCAGCGCCAGGCACAGACCCGCGCCCACGGCCGGGCCGTTGACGGCGGCGATCGTCGGGATCTCGAGCTCGGTGATCGCCAGCCAGGTGCGGTAGAAGGTCAGCATCCGGTCACGCAGCGGGGACACGACCTCCGCGCCGCGCTCACCGATCCACGTCAGGTCGCCACCCGAGGAGAACGCGGTCCCCGCCCCGGTGACGACGACACAGCGGGCGTCGCGGTCGGCGGCGAGATCGGACATGGTCTGCCGCCACTGGGCGGTCATGGCGTCGGTCATGGCGTTGCGCCGGTCGGGGTGGTTGAGGGTGAGGAGTACGACTCCGTCGTCTGCGCGGTCAACCAGGAGCTCGCTCATGCGGGGAAGCGTATCCGGGGGTGGTGAACGGTGGCTTGCCGGCGTGCACCCCTCGAAACGCGACCTCAGCCTTTCGCTTGGTCGTATCGATGTGTCCCGGTGTTCGTCCACAGGGCGAGCCATGTGGGCGGAGTTATCCACAGCACCGGCCGAACCGGCTCGGGATCTTGCTTTGACGTGGAAACCTTCCCGCCATGAGGCCACGTGTGAAGCCCGCCCTCCGGCGCATCATCCGCGACGAACACACCGTGCAATACGGCGTGCACCCTCTGAGGGCCGTCATGCTGAGCGGCCTGACGCAACCTGTCCGCCAGTGGATCGAGCGCCTCGACGGGACCCGGGATCTGAAACGCGTCCTGCGGGATGCGAGCGACGCGGGTCTCGACGAGCTCCGCGCCCGCTCCCTGCTCGATCAACTCGCCGCACAAGGCGCCTTGCACGACGCCGCCACCAGCAACGCGCCCCTCAGCGACCTTCCCCTGGCCGAGCGGGATCGCCTGAGACCGGACCTCGACGCCCTCGACCTCGCCTCGACCGCCCCGGACGGCGGGATCGCACTCCTGGCCCGCCGCAGGAAACTGCGGGTGCGGGTCTATGGCGCGGGACGGGTGGGGGCACAGATCGTGACCCTGCTCGCGGCCTGCGGAGTGGGCAACATCCGGGTCATCGACCCGGGCCAGGTCCGCCCGTGCGACATCGCCCCTGGCGGGCTGACCTGGGCGGAGATCGGCCTGACCAGGGAGGACGGTGCGGCGGCGGTCGCGAGGAGGCTCGCGTACACCGGCCCCGAGCCCACCGAAAGCGACGAACCCACCTACCCCCACGAATCCGCCGACTCCCCCCAACCCGCCGAACCGTCCCAACCGACACCCCCACCTCCCCGGACCGCCGCCTCCATCCGAACACCCACCGCCACCCGCAGTCCCACACCCAGCGCCACCCGCCGCCCCAGCGCCACCGCCACCGCCACCGCTAATGGCAGTCCCAGCCCCGATGCCAAGGGGCAACTCGCCGGCACCGACGCCGGGCAGCCCTCCAGCGCGTTCACCACACCGGCTCCCTCATCGCCAGCCGCCGTGCGAAGTACGGCCCTCACCACACGGGCCGCTTCCGCGACGGCTGGCGTGCGGCCCGCCTCTTCGGGGTCCAGCGGCGTGCGGACCGCTGCGTCGTCGTCCGTGGTGCGTTCTTCCGGCCCACCCGATCAAGCAGCTCCAACCACAGGTCCGACCGAGCCGGCGATGGATCGAGGCTCGAAGCGTGGGCAGGAAGGGGGTCGTAAGGTCCGCACCCGCGCTGTGGGCAAGCCCGGGACCGACCTAACCTCCACCTCTCGCCCCGACCGCGCTTCGAGGCCCGCCCTTGGGGCAGATCCCGGTCTCGGGAGTGAGATGGAGGAGCTGATGACGAGGCCGTCGTCCGTCAACGTGCTGGCGGGTGGGTCCTACCTGGGTGACAGGTCGGAGACGATCGATCTCGTCATACTGGCTCCCGTCGGCCCGCTGGACGGAGTGCTGGTCAACGAGCTGACCGTCCTGGGGATCCCCCACCTGCTCGCGTCCGCCTTCGAAGGCCACGGGATCGTCGGCCCACTGGTCCTGCCGGGCAAGACGGCGTGCCTGCACTGCCTCGACCTGACCCGCCGGGACTACGACCCCGCCTGGCCGATGGTGACGGCCAGGCTGGGCGGTTACCCGCCGGGCGAGATCGCCTGCGACGCGACCCTGTCGGCCCTCGTAGCCGCCCAAGCGGTCGGCCATGCGCTGGCTCACCTGGACGGCAAGGAGTCCGTTGTGACCAACGGCACAATGGACGTAACCCCTGATTGGCGCTGGAAAAGACGGTCCTGGAACGTTCACCCGCAATGTCGTTGTATGCGAAACAATCCATATTCGCTAACAATGGTTAGTGCACCTAACCACGACTGACGTGCTCAGGGACTACCGCGAGGGGGGGAAGCGGCATCTCCGTGGAGGTACCGCGCATCAGTGTGAGCGATCTTCCGCGTCGAGCTGTCACGCGTTCGGTGAAGCTGGCCACCCTTCCGCTCGGTTTCGCCGGTCGTGCCGCCCTGGGGCTGGGCAAGCGTATCGGGGGCAAGTCCGCCGAGATCGTGGCGCAGGAGGTTCAGCAGCGTACCGCGGAGCAGATCTTCAAGGTGCTCGGCGAGCTCAAGGGCGGCGCGATGAAGCTCGGGCAGGCACTGTCGATCTTCGAAGCGGCGCTGCCTCAGGAGATCATCGGGCCCTACCGCGCCACGCTCACCAAGCTGCAGGACGCCGCTCCCCCACTGCCCGTCTCCACCGTGCACAAGGTGCTCACCGAGCAGCTGGGCGACGACTGGCGGGAAAACTTCCTGTCGTTCGACGACCAGCCGACGGCCGCCGCCTCGATCGGCCAGGTGCACCGGGCCGTGTGGCACGACGGCCGGGAGGTGGCCGTCAAGATCCAGTATCCGGGGGCGGGCAAGGCCCTGCTCGGCGACTTCGCCCAGCTGTCGCGGCTGGGCAAGCTGTTCGGCGTGCTGTTGCCCGGTCTGGACATGAAGGCGGTGCTGTCCGAACTGCGCGAGCGGGTGGCCGAGGAGCTCGACTACCTGCGTGAGGCCGAGGCACAGCACGCCTTCGCCCTTGAGTTCGACGGCGATCCCGACTTCCACATCCCCGATGTGGTCGCCGCCAACGAGATGATCCTGGTGTCGGAGTGGATGGACGGCACCCCGTTGTCACGCATCATCACCGAGGGCACCAAGGAGGAGCGCGACAGAGCCGGGCTGCTCTTCGTACGGTTCCTGTTCTCCTCGCCCGCGCGGGTCGGGCTGCTCCACGCCGACCCGCATCCCGGCAACTTCCGCATGCTGCCCAACGGGAAGCTCGGCGTCCTCGACTTCGGTGCCGTCAATCGTCTGCCCGACGGTTACCCCAAGGTGTTCGGGCAGTTGATGCGCATCTTCAACGAGGGCGACATGGACAACGTCATGACGGGCCTGCGCCGGGAGGGCTTCATCCGCGACGACATCGAGATCGACCCGGACGCCCTGCGCGCCTTCCTGGCTCCTTATGTGGAGCCGACGGCGGTGGAGGAGTTCACGTTCAGCCGGGAGTGGCTCCAGGCCCAGGTGGCCAGCGTCACAGATCTCCGCCCCACCAACGTGGTCCGGCAGCTCAACCTGCCGGTCTCGTACGTGCTCATCCACCGGGTGCACGCGGCGGGCGTGGGCGTGCTCTGCCAGTTAGGGACAACGGCCCGCTTCCGGGACGAGGTGATCCGCTGGGTCCCGGGTTTCGCCGACGACACCAACGACGAGCCGCTGCCCATCAGCTGACGGCAGCCGGCTCCGTCGCTGGCTGTCGTGAATGTGGGTGTTCGGGCTGATGCGGGACTCCATGACGGCGGCGAATTTTGGAACGCGCCATACCTGACGACTACTCTGTGTAATTATACGAGTGCAAGTCGTTACTCTCTTGGGAGGATCCCCATGCATCGATCCGCGCGCCTGCTCGCCGTCGTACTGGCGGCCGGAGGTCTCCTCGCTGTTGCCCCCGCCGCACACGCCGTCGTCGATCCCGCCATCATCGCCGAGTGCCTGACCGCCAGCATCGGAGAGGTCCCCACCCTTGTGGACCCGGCCGCGCCCTCACTCCCTGCCGAACTCCCCGCCGTTCACTGCCTCGCTCCCTGATCGTCCTGCTCATTGAGCACACCCCCTGCCGTGGTGCCGAGCTTCGTCCCGAGCGGGTCCCGTTCAGCGGGGTCGTGGGCATGACATAGGCACGTACACACCGAGTGACCACACGGGACTGCCCGCCGACCCTCTTCTTGGATGTTCGCCGCCCTACACGGGGCTGCGGGGGGAGGGTCGGCGGGCAGCGCTGTGGAGGGGCAAGGTCGGGTCCGAAGGTCAGGTGGAGTTCGGGTCCGAGGCCCGGGAACCGCGGTCGTGGTCGCGGGCGGGGGGCCGCGGGGTTGGGGGTGGTGTTCGGGATCGCGGAGGGGGTGTGCGTCGTGGGGGTGGTGGGGGAAAACGGGAGCCGGGCGCTTGTGGGCGCCCGGCTCTTTGAGGAGGGTCTGCTGCGTTGGTGGCGGGTGGGCCGGGTTAGAGCTGGTGGTTCAGGGCCCGGTGGAGGCGGTCGGTGGCCTGCTTGAGCTTGCGCCTCGCGCGCGCCACGCGGGCGACGCGCTGGATGAGGCGTTGCTCCTCCGCCTCGCGATGGAGGGTTTGTATTCGGTCGTTGACCAGTTCATGGATGAGATCCGGCACTGCGAGGCTCCTGGTCGGGTGAGTTCTCATTGGTTTTCGCTTTCTTGCTCGTAGGTACGGGTGATCAGGCAGCGACCGGGTGCTTGCGGGGACGCCCGCGCGGACGCTTGCGGGGAACGATGGTTCCCCTGAGGATCAGTTCGCCGCCCCAGACGCCCCAGGGCTCCTCGCGCTCAAGCGCGCGGGCCAGGCAGGCCTCCCGGATCGGGCAGCCGCCGCAGAGTGCCTTGGCGAACTCGACGTCCTCCGGCGACTCGGCGAACCACAGGTCAGGGTCGGTACGACAGGGGATCTTGGCTTCGTCGATCAGGTCCATGATCGTCTTCGCCCCCATCTGCTTTCTCCTTCTGATCGAGCTTTTGATCGTTGGGTCGGACACCTCGTGGGTGGTTGGGGATCACGGACAAACAAGAAGGCCGCGGATCCTGTCTGTGGATCCGCGGCCTGGGGGCTGCTGTTGCCGGTCAGGTTATGACCGGTGCATCCCTCCAGGGTTGCGGACCGCACAGTCCACCCTTGGTGAGCTGGTAGGCCGGCAGTTCGATACGTGCTCCGTTGACAGGAGCTGCTTGCGCGCTGAAGTGGGCTCGCGCAAAGAAGGCGGCGGCCTGGCTACGGGCAGACTTCTGCTGCCGTGGCTTGGCCGGGCCATCGACGAGCCTCACCGAGTCACGGCATGCGGAAGCGAGCCACTGCATGGCCGGCATCTTGATGCTGATCACAGGGACTCACCTCCACTCTCGGGATCGTCGGAACAGTAGTGCCCGACTTGCTTGACCAAGACCCTAACCGGGAACTTCGGAAGGGGCAACATATTTTCTACCTGCGATTTTGTAACAACAGGCCGGGTTCTTCAGGCCCGTCCAAGGGCCGGATTCGGGGCCTGCGGTGGACCGGATTCGGGCCGTGCGCGGAGGCTGGTTTCCGGGTCCGGGTCGGCCGCTGTCACGCCTACTTCGTGAGGCGGATCATGGCCTCCTGGACGACGGAGACGACCAGATCGCCCGACGCGGTGAACATCTCGCCCCGCGCGAGTCCCCGCGCGCCGCCGGACCAAGGGGACTCGTGCGCGTAGAGCAGCCAGTCGTCGGCCCTGAACGGGCGGTGGAACCACATGGCGTGGTCGAGGGAGGCGCCCACGATGTTCGAGGCGCCCCAGGCCATGCCGTGCGCCAGCAGGATCGTGTCGACCAGCGTGAAGTCCGAGGCGTACGCGGCCAGGACCACGTGCAGCAGCGGGTCGTCGGGCAGATCGGCGTCGTAGCGGAACCACACGTTCGTCTCGGCGCTGCGCAGCTCCGGGTTCTGGTGCGCCTCCCAGGTGAGCGGCGAGGCGTACCGGGCCTCGACCGGGCGCGGGCGTGACAGCCACTCGCGCAGCTCCGCGTTGTCGCCCACCAGCTCGTACATCCTGTCCTGGAACGTGGGGAGCGTCTCGGGGTCCGGCACGACGGGCATCACCGAGGCCTGGTGGGCGACGCCCTCCTCCTCGATGTGGAACGACGCGGACATCGTGAAGATCGCCTTGCCGTGCTGGATGGCGACGATCCGGCGGGTGGTGAACGAGCGGCCGTCGCGCAGGCGTTCCACGTTGTAGACGATCGGGACGGAGGGGTCACCCGGGCGGATGAAGTAGGCGTGCAGGGAGTGGACGTTCCGGTCGCCCGGCACCGTGCGGCCGGCCGCGACGAGGGCCTGGGCCGCCACCTGGCCGCCGAAGACGCGTTGGATGCGCTCTTCCGGGCTCCTGCCGCGGAAGATGTCGAGCTCGATCTGCTCGAGGTCGAGCAGGTCGAGCAGCTCCTTCAGCGCCTCGTTCACAGGTCTGTCCCCCTCGTGGTGTCCGGTTTCTGGGACAAGTGTGACGTGTCTTCCTTACACCGCCAAAGGCGCCCTCCATCGCCGTGGGTCAGGCGTCGTTGCCCTGGCAGAGGGAGAGGACGGCCTGGCCGTAGCGGTCCGCCTTGACGCGGCCGATGCCGGGGATCGACAGGAGCTCCTGCTCGGTCGCCGGGGCGCGCTCCGCGATCGCCTGCAGGGTCACGTCGGTGAAGATGACGTATGGCGGGATCTTGGCCTCCTTCGCGGTGGCCGTGCGCCAGGACTTGAGGCTCTCCAGGAGGGCCTCGTCGTAGTCGGCGGGGCAGGTGGTGCAGCGGCCGAGCTTCTGTTCGGCGGCGGCCACCAGGGTCTTCGCGCACACGCGGCAGCTCACCGGGGCCGCCACGGGGCGGCGCTCGCGGTTGGCCGGGGACAGGCGGGGCGGGGCGGAGGTGCGCCCGGTGAGGCCGTCCAGGAAGCGGGAGGGGCGGCGGGACTTGCGGCCGCCCGGGGCGCGGGCCAGGGCCCAGGACAGGGAGAGGTGCTCCCTCGCCCTGGTGACGCCCACGTAGAGGAGGCGGCGCTCCTCCTCGATCTGCTCCGGGGTCTCGGCGTAGATGATGGGGAGCATGCCGTCCGTCAGGCCCACCAGGAAGACGGCGTCCCACTCCAGGCCCTTGGCCGCGTGCAGGGAGGCCAGGGTGATGCCCTCCACCGGCGGGGCGTGCTGCTCGGCGGCCCGGCGTTCGAGCTCGGCCACGTAGGCGAGCAGGTCGGCGCCCTCCGCGGCCATGTCCTCGGCCAGGTCGGCCAGTGCCTTGAGGGACTCCCACTTCTCCCTGGCCTTGCCGCCGCCGGGCGGGGTGGGGGTCAGGCCGATGCCGGCCAGGATGTGGTGGACCTCCGAGGCCAGCGGCTCGCCGGCGGCCGAGCGGGCGGCGCCGCGGAGCAGGACGACCGCGTGGCGCACCTCAGGGCGGTCGAAGAAGCGCTCGGCGCCGCGCAGCATGTAAGGGATCTCGGCCTTGGACAGGGCCTCCTCGTAGGACTCCGACTGGGAGTTGACCCGGAACAGGATGGCTATCTCGCGCGACGGGACGCCCTTGTCCAGGAGTTTCCTGATCGCGCGGGCCACCCCGGCGGCCTCGGCGGGCTCGTCGTCGTAGTCGGTGAAGACGGGCCTCGGGCCGTCAGGGCGCTGGGCCACCAGCTCCAGGCGGTGCGGGGACCTGCCCTTGGCGATGACAAGGTTGGCCAGGTCGACCACCTGGGGGGTCGAGCGGTAGTCGCGGACCAGCTTGATGACGGCCGCCTGCGGGTGCTCCACGGCGAAGCTCGTCAGGTAGCGGGGGCTGGCGCCGGTGAAGGAGTAGATCGTCTGGTTGGGGTCGCCGACCACGCAGATGTCGTCGCGACCGCCGAGCCAGGTGTCGAGCAGCAGCTTCTGCAGCGGGTTGACGTCCTGGTATTCGTCGACCACGAAATAGCGGTATTGCTGGCGGATCTGCCCCGCCACCTCCTGGTGCTCGGTCATCACGGCGGCGGTCAGCTCCAGGATGGTCTCGAAGTCGACCAGGTGGCGCTCGCGCCGGAGCTGCTCGTAGGCCTCATAGAGGCGGGCCACCTCCTCCGGCTGCACGGGAGGCGTGCGGTGGTGTTTCGCGGCCGCCTCCACGTAGTCCTCCGGGCCGATCTGGGTGACCTTGGCCCACTCCACCTCGGCCGCGATGTCCCGCAACTCGGACCGCTCGTGATTTTTCCGGAGCCGGCGGGATGCCTCCCCGAGGACCGGCAGCTTCGACTCGATGACCGACGGCGCCTCCCCACCGATCACCCGCGGCCAGAAGTAGGTGAGCTGGCGCAGCGCCGCCGCGTGGAACGTGCGGGCCTGCACGCCGGGCGCGCCGAGCGCCCGCAGCCGCTGGCGCAGCTCCCCCGCCGCCCGGGTGGTGAAGGTCACGGCCAACACGCTCTGGGCGTCCACGACGCCGCTGCGGACCGCATGAGCGATGCGGTGGGTGATCGCCCTCGTCTTGCCCGTCCCCGCGCCGGCCAGCACGCACACCGGCCCGCGCACGGACTCGGCCACGGCCCGCTGCTCGGGGTCGAGGCCGATCAGGACGTCTTCCACTTTGCTCACCACTACATCCTCCCAGCCGCTCGCGCCCCGGCAACTTATTCTGGCAACACGAGGGCGGACGTATCTTCAGAGCGTTCGAGATGCGAAGAACTGGTCTCTTCCCCCACAATGGGGCCCGACCATCGTGCATGGGTGAAAGGAAGGCCGTGCGAACTGCGGTTTCCGCGAGCGTACTCGCGCTCGCTGCCGTTGTGCTCACACCGATGGCCGCGACCGCGGCCAAGGAGCCCACACCGGCTCCCCAGGTGCACAACCTGATCGGTCCTGACGGGCTCGGCGGAATCTCGATGGAGACCGTCTCGTACGGCGCCCACAAGCGTCAGGCCATGGACGTCTGGTGGACTCCCGACGGGCAGCAGCGGCCCGGAGTCTTCCTGATCCACGGCGGCTGGTGGTCCGGCGGCGACAAGAAGTACATGAAGGAGATCACCCGCAGCTTCGCCAACCTCGGTTACACGGTCTTCAACCTCAACTACCGCCTCTCCGGCGACGCGCCGTGGCCCGCGCAGCGCACCGACGCGCTGGACGCCATCACCACGGCCCGCAAGAACGCCGCCAAGTGGGCGTTCGACCCGGCCAACTACGTGGTGGTCGGATTCTCTGCCGGGGGGCACATCGCCGCGTCCGTGGCCACGTACGGGGACGGGATCAACGGCCTGAAGGGTGTCGTGGGCCTGTCGCCGATCATCTCGCCGCTGCAGGCCTACAACGACGGCGCCGACTCCGCCGACCCCAGCAAGCGCAAGCTCCGTACGGCCGCCATCAAGCTGGCCGGCGGCTGCTCGCCCCGGGGCAAGTGCTCGCGGGTGTGGGCCAGCATGGAGGTGGCCTGGCACGCCAGCCGCAACGACGCGCCGATGCTGACCGTGCACTCGAAGGACGAGTTCGTGCCGCCGGCGCAGAGCCTGCTCATGAAGAAGATGCTGGGCCAGGTGGGCGTGCCCGTGACGGTGCTCACGAAGCCGGGCATCAACCACAGCAACCCTCTCTACCGCGAGCCCGGCGTGGCGGAGCAGGTGCAGGCCTGGATCGCCCAGCGCGTCGGTTAAGGGATTAACCACGGGGCCGCCGTTGTTGCACGTGGCGCATGTTTTCCTGATCTCGGAGGGATTCCCCAACATGGCGCTCACGGTTTACAGCACTACGTGGTGCGGCCCCTGCAAGCGGCTCAAGTCCCAGCTGGCCCGCGAGGGCATCAGTTTCAATGAGGTCGACATCGAGCGGGACCCCGCGGCCGCCGAGTTCGTGATGAGCGTCAACAACGGCAACCAGGTGGTGCCGACCGTGGTGATCGAGACGCCCGGCGGACGGGTCGTTCGCACCAACCCGTCCGCCCGCGAGGTCAAGGAACTGCTCGAAGCCGCCTGATCACCAGTCGCCGGTGAGCTCGCCGCCGTACCACGTCTCGATGAGGCGGCGGGCTATCGACACCGGCGGCGGCAGGCGCAGGTCGCCCGACTCCAGCGCCGCCGCGAGCTCCTCGCGGGTATACCAGCGCGCCTCGGCGATCTCCTCGGAGTCGGGCGTCAGCGTGGTCGTGGTGGCTTCGGCGAAGAAGCCGAGCATCAGGCTGCGCGGGAACGGCCAGGGCTGGCTGCCGAGGTAGCGGGGGTTGACGGCGGTGACGCCGACCTCCTCCGCCACCTCGCGCACCACGGCATATTCCAGCGACTCCCCCGGCTCCACGAACCCGGCCAGGATCGACAACCGCCCCTCGGGCCACTGCGGGCCGCGGGCGAGCAGGCAGCGATCGTTCTCGTCGCGGACCAGCATGATCACCGCGGGGTCGACGCGGGGG
Organism: Nonomuraea jiangxiensis; assembly: GCF_900099965.1. Classification (GTDB taxonomy): domain Bacteria; phylum Actinomycetota; class Actinomycetes; order Streptosporangiales; family Streptosporangiaceae; genus Nonomuraea; species Nonomuraea jiangxiensis. The sequence continues at coordinate 25,646 of NZ_FNDJ01000007.1, forward strand.
AAGTGCTGGCTCTGGTCGCGCGGGCAGATCCGGACGTGGCCGCCCGCCACGACGTCGGTGCGGCTGCCGCAGCGCGGGCAGTATTCGTGAGTCGTGTGCCATGCCTCCAGCGCCACGGCGTAGACCAGCAGCCCCGCGTCGCGGTCGCCGAGCAGGCCGCCGACCTGGCGCAGCCCGGCCGCGACCGGCTCGCCCTCGGGCGTGTCGCGCAGGCTCATCGGAACCGTCACGCGGCCGTTGACGTCACCCTTGGGGGTGTCGGGCAGCGGCGCCGCCACCGCGAAGTAGGCGACGCCGGCCTCGACGCCCAGCAGGTAGCGCTGGCCCGGCGGCGCGTCCGCCGTGGTGAACAGCACCGCCTCCACCTCCTCGCCCACCCGGCGCACCAGGGTGTGACCGTTGTCGATCACCAGCACCCTGGTCGCGGGATCGGACCAGGCCCGCTCCAGCCACCGCTCGTCGGTGCGCAGCGCCGAGGATCTGTCGATCGTGCCGCGGGCCAGCAGTAGAGGCCCTATGAGTTGCTCTTCAGCGGTGGTCTCCACTGGCCGCCCCCTCCAAAGTCCGATGTCATCCTATGACCTCGCAGTTAGCCGCCGATTACGGTATCCGGGCCCCACAGTGATCGCTCCGAGGTTAAGATCATCGAGTTAGGTTAGCCTTACCTGATTCTTCTTCGGGGGTGCCATCGCAGTGCGGCTCTACGTGACGGCGCTCAAGCCGACCGACTCCGTGACGGACGGCTTCCTGCCGGCGGCTCGCGCGCTGGGGTGCGAGGTGACGATCCTGACGGATCGGCCGGAGCGGCATCCGCACGCGGTGCGGTGCGACGTGCGCGACCCGCGGGCCCTGATCGACGCCATCGAGGACCTCGGCCGGCCGGACGCGATCTTCTCCAACTCCGACCACCTGCAGGTGGAGACTGCGCTGGCGGCGTCGTATTTCGGGCTGCCCGGCAAGGACTGGCGGGCCTGCGCGGCGGCCAAGAACAAGTTCCTGATGCGACGCCGGCTCCTCCAGGCGGGGGTGGAACAGGTCTTCTCGGTACGGCTCGCGCCGGGTGACCCGGTGCCGGCGCGGGTGCCGTACCCGGTCGTGTTGAAGCCCCGCGAGGGGGTGGCCAGCGAGGACGTCATGCTGGTCGAGCGGGACCTTGCGAGCGCCGTGGCCGAGGTCGGGCGGCGGCGGCCGGGCGAGGCGCTGGTCGTGGAGGAGTATCTCGAAGGGCCGCTGCGCACGCTGGAGACCCTGGGGGACGCCGACGGGGAGCGGGTGCTCGGGGGGTTCCAGACGACCTTGGGAGCCCTGCCGTACTTCGTGGAGGAACGGCTGGACTGGGCGCCCGACGGGCCGCATGAGCACGTGCTGGCGGCGTTGCGGGCGTTGGGGGTGGGGTTCGGGGCCTGCCACACCGAGTACGTGGTCACCGCCGGCGGACCTCGCGTCGTCGAGGTGAACTACCGGGCGATCGGGGATCATTGCGACTTCCTGCTGGGGGAACTGCTCGGGGTGCCCTTGTTCGAGTGGATCCTGCGGGTGCATCTCGGAGAGCCCGTACCTCCGATCCCCGAAATATCCGGGCATGGGAGCGCGGTCAGCGTGCTCGCGGACCGGCCGGGCACGGTCAAGGCGGCCCCGGGGCACGAAACCGCCGTCAGCGGTGACGTGCGGTTGTGGCACCGGCCGCTGCTCGGCGTGGGCGACCCGGTCTCCATCACCCATACGAACCGGGACTATCTGGGCGTCGTACGAGCGGTCGGGCCCGATCGGGAGCGGGTGGACGCGGCCATCGAGGATTACCGGGCCGCCCGGCCCTGGGTGGTCGAATGAGCGGCCGCGAGGCCTATCTGGCGGCCCGGGTGCTGGACGCCCTGCTGCGCGAGAACTACGGCGGGCTGGCCGCGCGGATCACCAGGACCAGGGACGGCGTCGGGCTGCCGCTGGCGGACGGGCGGTGGGTACGCCTGTCGCCGGGCGTGCTCTTCCAGGACTTCGTGGTCGCGCAGGACGAGCGGCTCGGGCTGGAACAGGTCCTGGAGACCCTGGTGGAGGTGGCCGACCCGGCCGACGCCGACGGGGTGGCCGCCTTCTTCGAGGAGTGCCTGGCGGCCCTGACGGCCCTGGAGCTGCACGACGCGCGGGCGGGTGAGGTGCTCGGTGGGCGGCCCTCCTTGGAGACGCTGGCCGCGTGCCTCGATCATCCGGTCTACCCGACCTCCCGGGCGCGGGTGGGGCTGTCGGAGGACGAGCTGCTGGCCTACGCGCCCGAGTTCGCGCCCACGTTCCGGCTGCGGTGGGCGGCGGTGCCGCGGCGGGCGCTCGCGCCGGGCTCCGCCGACCGCCTCCCGGACGACGTGGCGCCGGGTTGGGCGGTCGGGGACGACGAGGTGCTGTTCCCGGTGCATCCGCTGGCCGTGGCCGAGGTGCGGAAGATCGCCGGGGTGCGGGTGCTGACGGAGGCCGCGGTCGGCGTGCGGCCCACCCTGTCCATGCGTACCGTCGAGGTCGGGCCCCGCCTCCACCTGAAGCTGCCGCTGCCGATCAGCACGCTGGGGGTCCGCAACCGGCGCTCGATCAGGCCGGGCACGCTTGCGGACGGGGCCAGGGCGGAGTGGCTGCTGCGCGAGCTGGCGGACCCGGACGTGCTGGTCGCCGACGAGCAGACATATGCGCAGGCCGGGCACGAGTTCCTGGCCTGGATGGTCCGGCGGCTGCCCGAGGGGCGGATCGTGCCGGTCGCCGCGCTCAACGCCCCGGGGGTGCTCGACGAGCTGAGCGACGTGCTGCCCGGCTACCTGCGGCTGCTGCTGCGCTGGAACGTACGGCTCTTCGTGCGCTACGGCGTGGCCCTGGAGGCGCACCAGCAGAACCTCGCCCTGGTCCTTTCCGGCGACCGTATGCGGCTGCTGGTCAAGGACAATGACGGGCTGCTGGCCGCGCCGTCGCGACTGGCCGCCGCCGGGATCGCGGTGCCGGAGTTCGCGGACCGGCGGATGCTGAACGACGACCCGCACGCGCTCGCCGACGTGTTCGTCACGATCACGCTGCACCTGGCCGCGGCCTCGGTGGTGTTCGGGGCGATGCCGCGGGCCAGGGCGGCGGCGCTGCTGCGCGACACGCTGGCCGAGGCCCTCGACGAGTACGGCGACGACCCCATGGCCAGGCTCCTGCGGGCCAGGACACTCGACGCCGCCCGGCTGACCGGCAAATCGATGATCACCGCGGGGACCCTCGTGGCCAAGGAACGTTCGGGCGCGCGCGACGTCAACAAGTTCTACGGCACCAGCGGGCCCAACTACCTGAGGAGAGCTTGAATGCCTGGACTGGCCATCGACGCGCCCTCCGCCGTGGCCGAGGAGGCGACGCTGGCGGCCCTGCTGCGCTGTTGCGTGCGGGAGGTGGCCGGGCCGCGCGGCCTGGTCTGGCCGGCGCCGCCGTACGTGCTGCTGCGGGTGGCGGGCGTGCTGCTGCGGGCCCGTACCCACGGCGGCGCGGCACTGCGCTTCGACGGCGCGCCGGAGCGGCTCGACGGCGGGGCCTGGCGGCCGCTGACGACCGGCGAGCTGATCGGATTGGCCGAGACCGACCTGCGGGAGACCACGGGGCACAATGCGGAGTTCGCCGGGCAGGTGGCCGCCAGCAGGGACGCGATGGCCGCGATCCTGTCGGCCCGCGCCGGGCGGATGCCGCCGGCCGATCCGTGGCTGGCCTCCGAGCAGGCGCTCGTGTTCGGGCATCCCTTCCATCCCAGTCCCAAGGCGCGTGGCGGGGACGGCTGGTTGCGGTACGCGCCCGAGACCCATGCCGAGTTCCCCCTCAGGCTGCTCGGCGTGCGCGAGGACGTCGTGGCGGCCGACGGGGACGTGTCCGCGCTGGACGCGCTGGGGGACGCGCCCGCCGGGTTCCGGGTGCTGCCCGCGCATCCCTGGCAGCTCGAACTGCTGCGGCCCGCGCTCGGGGCCGAGCTGGTCGATCTGGGACCGGGGCCGGTGGCGCGGCCGACCTCGTCCGTACGGACGGTGTACGTGCCGGCGGCGGAGGTGTGCCTGAAGTTCTCCCTGGACGTGCGGATCACGAACTGCGTGCGGAAGAACGCCTGGTACGAGCTGGCCGGGGCGGTGGACCTGACCGCACGGCTCGAACCGATCTTCGAGAAGGTGGCCGGGGTTCATCCCGGGACCCGCTGGCTGCCCGAGCCCGGCTACCGCACGGCGGCCCTCGGCACGAGGCTGCACGAGGGTCTCGGGGTGATCGTCAGGCGGAGCCCCTGGTCGGTGTGCGGGCCCGGCGTCACCCCGGTCCTGGCCGCCGCGCTCACCCTGGACGCCCCGGCCGGGGAGCCGTTCGCCTGGTGGTCGGCGTACGTCACCGTGGTGGCGTTGCCGGTGCTGGAGCTGTACTTCACGCACGGTGTCGTGCTGGAGTGCCATCTGCAGAACGTCCTGGTCGGCCTGGACCCGGCCGGGATGCCGGCGCGGGCCGTCTTCCGTGACCTGGAGGGCGTCAAGCTCGTCGCGGGCCGCCACGACCTCGGCGGCCTGCACCCCGACGTAGCCGGAGCCCTCACCCACGACGCCGAGCGCGGCTGGGCCAGGGTGGTCTACTGCCTGCTCGTCAACCACCTCACCGAGATCGCCGCCACCCTCGCGGGCCCCGACGACGAACTGCTGCGCGAATTGTGGCGGATCGCCCGCGGCCTGCTCTCCCGGCAGGCCGACGCGCTGGGCCGGCCGCCGTGGCTGCTTGACCTGCTGGCCGGGGCGCCACTGCCGGCCAAGGCCAACCTGGGCGTGCGCTGGGCCAGGGCGGCCGATCGGACCGCCGGTTACGTGCCGATCGGGAATCCGCTCGCATGATCGGCCCGCGCGTCCTGGACGCGGCTTTGCGCCTGCCCACGGCCCCCGCCTACCTCTACGACCTGCCGGCGCTGGACGAGCACGCCGCGGCCGTGCGGCGGGCGATGGGGGCGACCGAGCTGTACTACGCCGTCAAGGCCAACCCGGACGCCGAGTTGCTGCGGGTGCTGGCCGCGCACGTGGACGGGTGGGAGGTCTCGTCGGGGGGCGAGCACGCGCACGTCACGAGCCTGTTCCCGGGCATGCCGGTGGCGCTGGGCGGGCCCGGCAAGACCGACGCCGAGCTGCGCCTGCCACACCACCGCATCCACGTCGAGTCCCCGAACGAGCTGCGCCGCCTGGTCGCCACCGGCCTGCGGGCCGACGTGCTGCTCCGGCTGAACCCGGACCTGCCCGTCGAGGGCGCGGCGCTGACCATGAGCGGGCCGTTCGGCATGGACGAGGACGGCGCGGCGGAGTGCCTGGCGCTCTTCACCGACCGCGTACGGCTGCGCGGCCTGCACACCCACCTGGCCAGCGGTCTGGACGCGGGGCAGCTGATCGGGCTGGCGGGCGCGTTGCTGGACGGCGACTACGAGGAGGTCAACCTGGGGGGCGGCATGGCGGTCTCGTATGCCGCGCCCGACACCCGGTTCGACTGGGAGGCGTACGGGGCCGGGCTGGCGGCGCTGCGCGGCGGGCGGCGGCTGCGGATCGAGCCGGGCCGGGCGCTGACCGCCTACTGTGGCTACTACGTCACCAAGGTCGTGGACGTGAAGCGGGTGCGCGGCCAGGCGTACGCGGTGCTGCTCGGCGGCACCCATCACCTGCGGACCCCGGTGACCAAGGGCCACGACCAGCCCGTCACCGTCGTCCCCACCGGCCTGGGGCGGGGGCCGGCCGACGAGCCGGTCACGTTCGTCGGCCAGCTGTGCACCCCGAAGGATGTTTTCGCCCGAAATATCGTGACGACTGTCCGCGTCGGGGACACCGTGGTCTTCGAGATGGCCGGCGCCTACGCCTGGAACATCTCCCACCACGACTTCCTCATGCATCCGAAGCCGGCGTTCCACTATCTAGCGGGGTGACCGCCTCGATGAGCGCGACCAGGCCGTCGGCGTCGAGCAGGTCGACCGGGCGCACGGTCCGGTTGGCGCGGACGTAGTGAAAGGCCGCCCGCACCTTCTCCAGCGGCACGCCCGCCAGGTGCGACCAGGCCAGCCGGTAGGCGGCCAGCTGCACGGTGGCGGCCCTGGCGGCCTTGCCCCTGGGCGGGGTCCCGGTCTTCCAGTCGACGACCTCGTAGCCGCCGTCGGGCAGCTCGAACACGGCGTCCATCCGGCCGCGCACCACCCGATCGGCGATCATGGTCTCGAACGGCACCTCGAGATCCACCGGCCGCTGGTCGGCCCACTCGCTCTCCTCGAACCGCTCCTGCAGCTCCGCCAGGCGTACGTCGGCCTCTTCGAGCTCGTCGTACAGCTCGATGTCGTCGATCAGCCGCTGCTGGTCCCAGCGCGTCTCCAGCCACTTGTGGAACGACGTGCCGCGGCGGGCCAGCGGCGCGGGCTTGACCGGGACCGGCCGGCGGATCCTGCGGGCCAGCTCGCGCGGGTCGGCGGCCAGCGTGACCAGTGACGACACGGTCAGCTTGGCCGGCAGCTCGACGATCGTGGCGGGCTTGCGGCGGTGCATCTCGCGCTCGCGCAGCAGCAGCTCGGTGTCGCGTTCCCAGGCCCGCAGGCGCTCCTCTTCGTACGCCCGCAATGGCTCCTCCTCGTCACCGGTCGCGAGCGTGCCCGCCAGGGCGTCCTCGACCAGCCGGGCGCCGTCGAGCACGGACTCGTAGCGCAGGCCCTCGGGCGTGACCGGCCAGATGGCCTCGGCGGGCTCGGCGAGCAGCGGGTTGGTGGCGCCCTCCGCCAGGTCCTCGGCCCAGAACGCGACCCGGTCGGCGGTGTCGCGGATCTCCAGCAGGAAGTCGGAGGGCTCCAGCGGCTTGGTGGCGGTGCCCCAGCGGTAGCCGGAGGCGATCAGGTGGTAGTGGGCGCGGGTGACGGCCACGTAGGCCAGCCTGCGCTCCTCCATCAGGTCGCGGTCGCGGCACTGTTCGTCGAACGCGGCCAGCTCTTCCTTGCTCAGCCCGGCCAGCCGGGGCAGGTCGGCGGCGTCGCCGCGCAGGGCGTAGGGCAGCTTGCGGGGATTTTCGGTCCAGCGGCTGTTCATCACGGGGGTGGCGGGGAACATGCTGCCCGTCGCGATCGTCCCCTTCGAGCTGACGAGCTGCGACAGGCCCGGCACCACCACGATCGGCCACTCCAGGCCCTTGGAGGCGTGCACGGTCATCAGCTTGACGCTGTTGCTCTCTCCCACCCGGCCCGCCTCCAGGCCGAACTCCTCGGTCTCCGCCGCCTGGAGATAGGCCAGGAACGCCCCGAGCGTCGGATCCTCCGCGTCGCCCGCGAACCGGGAGGCGGAGTCGAGGAACGCGTCGAGGTCGGCCCGCGCGGCGAACGCGCCGGCGTTGCCGCTGCGGGCGGCCACCTCGACGTCCAGGCCGAGCCTGCGCTCCACCTCGGTGATCAGGTCGGGCAGCGGCTGCGCGGTGTGGGCACGCAGCTGGCGCAGCTCGTGGGCGAGCGGGACGAGCCGGGTGCGGGCCAGCGGCGAGAGCGGCTCCAGCCACTCCGCCCGGTCGGGCAGCTCGTCCAGGGCGTCGATCAGGCTGCCGCGTTCCCCGGCCATGTCGGCCACCACCTGGTCGAGCGGGTCCTCCTCGCGATGGCTCTCGCTCAGCTCGCGGGCCAGCTCCCTGGCGTGCTCGCCCAGCACCCGCAGGTCGGCCGGGCCGATCCGCCAGCGCGGCCCGGCCAGCAGCCTGGCCAGCGCGTCGCCGGCCGTCGGGTCGTACAGGACGCGGAGCGTGGCGACGATGTCGTTGACCTCGGGCACGGTCAGCAGGCCGCCGAGACCGACCACCTCGACCGGGATGTCCCGCGCTTCGAGCGCCCGGCGCAGCGCCGGGAACTGCGAGCGTTTCCTGGCCAGGATCGCCACGTCCTGGGGCTGGACGGCGAGCGTCTTCTTCCGCTCCTTCTCGCCCCACGGCATGCCGTCGGGGGCGACCTCCTGGCCGAGGATCCTGGCTATGCCGTCGGCGATCCAGCCGGCCTCGTCGTCGGCGGTCTCGTGGAAGGCGCAGGTGACGCGGCCACGCTCCACCCGGTTGGGGCCGGGGACCAGGACGGGGACCTCGCGGGCCTCCATGCGGAGCGGCAGCTGCACGCGGGCGGCGACGTCGAGGACGCGGTCGCCGTTGCGGAAGCTGACGCTGAGCTGGCGCACCTCCGCGGGATCGCCGGTGCTGGTCCGGAAGTCCCTGGGGAAGCGCCGCAGGTTGCCGGCGGAGGCGCCGCGCCAGCCGTAGATCGACTGGCACGGGTCGCCGACGGCCGTGACCGGGTGGCCGCCGCCGTAGAGGGAGCGGAGCAGGACGAGCTGGGCGTGGCTGGTGTCCTGGTATTCGTCCAGCAGGACCACGGAGTAGCGCGAGCGTTCCATCTCGCCCACCTCCTTGTGGTTCGCGGCGATCCTGGCGGCCAGCGACATCTGGTCGCCGTAGTCGATGACCTCGCGGCCGCGCTTGAGCCGCTCGTACGCCTCCACCAGCGGCAGCAACTGCTCCCTGGCCGCGTGGACGCTGACCGGCCGGCCCTGCGCGGCCACCCGCCGGCCCGGCAGGGCGTCGTAGCGCTCCCGCAGCCACTCCCCCACCCGGCGCACGTCGGAGGCGGTGCGCAGGTGCTCGGACAGCTCGCCGGCCAGCTCCAGCACGGCGGCCGTGACCGAGGGCGGGCCCAGCTCGATCTTGTCCATCGGCCCGTCGTACATCGCCACCACCCGCGAGGCGAGCTGCCACGACACGGCCGGGGTGACCAGGCGCATGGTGGGCTCCAGGCCCTCGCGCAGCGCGTGGTCGGTGACCAGGCGGGCGGCGTAGGCGTGGTAGGTGGAGACGGTCGGCTCGTTGTCCACCGTGCCGGGCTCGGCCAGACCAGCCTCCGCCAGGCCGTTGAGCCGCTCCCTGACCCGGGTGGCCAGCTCGGCGGCGGCCTTGCGGGTGAACGTCAGGCCGAGCACGTTTTCCGGCTTGACCAGGCCGTTGGCCACGAGCCAGACCACCCGTCCCGCCATGGTCTCGCTCTTGCCCGAGCCGGCGCCCGCCATGACGACCATCGGCTCCAGCGGGGACTCGATGACCTCGGCCTGCTCGCGGGTGGGGGGCAGGATGCCGAGCTTGTCGGCGAGCTCGACGGGGGTCAGCACACCTGGCCCCCGTTGTCGTTGACCGGGCAGCTCGCCCTGGCCGCGCACGTGCGGCAGCCGTCGTTGACCTTGGCCTGGAAGAACGGGCCCGACATGCCGGTCGCCACCGTGTCGACCAGGTCCTTGGCCCAGCCAGGGTCCCTGTCCTCGGCCAGCGCGCCCTGCGTCTGCTCCAGGGCGGCGTTCTTGCCCGCCGCCTTGCCGAGCTGCACCAGCGCGGCACCGCCCGGCTCGGTCATGCCGTGCCGGGCGAAGGCCCCGAGCAGCGCGGCGAGCTGGTAGACGCCGAGCTGCGGGTGGCGGTCGAGATCTCCGGCCTTGGGCTTGGAGCCGCCGGTCTTGAGGTCGATGATCACCGCGCGGCCGTCCTCGTCGCTCTCCACGCGGTCGACCCGGCCCTTGATCTGCACGCCTTCGGAGACCATGGCGATGAAGGACTCCTCCAGGGCCTTCAGCTCGCGCGGGTTGTCCTTCTGCCAGCGCAGGAACTTGCCGATCATCTGCTCGGCGACCTGGCGCTGCTTGCGGTTGTACCAGGTGCCGCCGAAGTCGAGCTCGCCCCAGATCCGGTCGAGGCGGTCGCCCAGCAGGTCCTCGCTGGGCAGGTCGGTGGCGGCCAGCACGGCCAGCGCGTGGATGACGTTGCCCAGGCCCTGCGCGGTGCTGGTGCCCGCGGCGCCGACCGCGGTCTCCAGGAGCCAGCGCAGGCCGCACTTGGTGAAGCTCTCGACCGCCGAGGGCGAGATGCTCACGATGTCGTCGGGCCAGCTCAGCGGGCGGTCGTCGGAGATGGGGGTCAGGGCGTACCAGTCGTTGGGGTGGGCGCCCTGGACGCCGGCGGCGGCCAGGCGGGCGAGCTGCCGCGCCGCCTCGCGCCGGACCGTCGCGGGCTTGGTGGGGTCGGTCACCGCGCTGCGGAGGTCGGCGACCAGGGCCGGCATGTTCAGCCAGCGCGCCCGGTCGTCGACCGTGGCCGACTCGACGGCGCCCGGCATCAGCTCCGTCAGGAACCTGGACGGCCGCTCGTCGGTGTCCTCGCCGCCCACCGCCGTCACCACCAGCCGGCGCCTGGCCCTGGTGACGGCCACGTAGAACAGCCTGCGCTCCTCGGCCAGCAGCTTGGAGGTCAGCGACGCGGCGCTCGGCTCCGCGCCCTCGACCACCTCGACGAGGTCCTCCACACCCAGCATCGACCCGCGCAGGCGCAGGTCGGGCCAGACCCCTTCCTGCACGCCGGCGACCACCACGACGTCCCATTCGAGGCCCTTGGAGCGGTGGGCGGTCAGCACGCGTACGGCGTCGCCGTCGGGAGCCCGGTCGGCCAGCGTGTCGCCGGGGATCTCCTGGGCCGCCAGGTCGTCGATGAACACCTCCGGCCCCGCCTTGGGCATCCGGTCCACGAACCTGGCCGCGTGGTCGAACAGCGCCACCACGGCGTCGAGGTCGCGGTCGGCCTGGGCGCCCCTGGGGCCGCCCGACAGGCTCAGGTCGGTCCAGCGCTGGGCCAGGCCGCTGCCGTGCCACACGGCCCAGAGCAGGTCCTCCGCGGTGCCCTGCTCGCGAACGGCCTCCTTGGCGGCCTGCAGCAGCCTGGCGACGCGTTCGGCGGGCAGGGCGACGTGCGGCTCGATCCGGGTGAGCTCGCGCGGGTCCTGCACGGCCGCGACGAGCAACTCCCCGGACGACCGCGCCCCGGCACGGGAACCACCGTCGCCGGGCAGCGGCGCGGCCTGGGAGTCCTCGGGGGGCTGCGGCGCGGCCTGAGAGCCGTCGGCAAGCTTCGGCGGGGCCTCGGAGTCCCCGGGGGGCTGCGGCGCGGTCTGGGAGCCGTCGGCAGGCTGCGGCGGGGTCTCGGGGCCGTCGGCGGGCTGCGGGGTGGCGGTGGGGGGGTCGGCGTTCGTGGCCTCGTTCTCGGCGATCTTGAGGGCGCGGCGGAGGCGGCGTACGCCGATCATGTCCGTGCCGCCGAGCGGGCCCGTCAGCAGCTCCTCGGCCACCCCCTCGTCGAGCTGCGCGGGATCCATCGCCACCTTGAGCATCGTGAGCAGCGGCCGGACACCGGGCTCCTGGGCGATCGGCACCTCGTCGCCCGCGATCATCGTCGGCACGCCGGCGTTGACCAGCGCCCGCCGCAGCAGCGGCACCTGCCGCCGGGCCGAACGGACCAACACCGCCATGCGGTGCCACGGCACCCCGTCGATCAGGTGGGCACGGCGCAGCGTGTCGGCGACGATGGCCGCCTCCTGGCTGGTGCTGTCGGCCAGCAGCACGCGCGCCTCGCCCGCCTCGACCTCCGGCAGCGCCACCAGGTCGCGGTGACCATGCTCGTGGCCGTAGACGTGGTCGGGCCGGGGCGCGACGGGCAGGCGGGCGGCCACCCGGCGGGAGGCCTCCAGCAGGTCGGCGCCGCTCCTGCGGCACACCCGCAGCGCGAGCACGGGGGCCTCGCGGCCGTCACGGGTCGGGAAGCGCTCGGGGAACTTCATGATGCCGTGCACGTCGGCGCCACGGAAGCCGTAGATCGACTGGTCGGGGTCGCCCACCGCGACCAGGTCGCGCCCGTCGCCGGCCAGCTGGGCCAGCAGCAGCTCCTGCGCCGGGTCGGTGTCCTGGTATTCGTCCACGAAGATCGCGTCGTGCGCGGCCCGCTCACGCGCCCGCACCTCCGGCCTGGCCAGCAGCGCGGAGGCGGCCGCGACCAGCTCGGCGTAGTCGTAGGTCTCCTCCGGAGCAAGGTCGAACCTGTCCTGGTAGCGCTCGAAGAAGCGGCCGGCCGCCACCCAGTCGCTCCTGCCGTGCTGCCTGCCGAGCGCGACCAGGCGCTCGCCGTCGAGCCCGCGCTCGTTGGCCCTGGACAGGAAGTCGCGCAGCTCCTCGGCGAATCCGCGGGTCTTGAGCGGCTCGCGCAGCGACACCGGCCAGTCCAGCCCGCCGTTCTCCAGCTCGCCGTGGAGCAGCCGGCGGATCTCCAGCAGTTGCTCAGGCCCGGTGAGGAGCCGGGGCGGGGGCCTGCCGTCGAGCACCGCCTCGCGGCGCAGGAGCGCGTAGGCGTAGGAGTGGAAGGTCAGGGCGAGCGGGGTGCGGGTGGTGCGGCGCAGCCGGCCGGTGACGCGCTCGCGCAGCTCGCCCGCCGCCTTGCGGCTGAAGGTGAGGATGAGGACGCGCTCGGGGTCGAGGCCGCGGCGCTCGATCCTGTCGACCACGCTCTCCACGATCGTGGTGGTCTTGCCGGTGCCCGGACCAGCGAGGACGAGGAGGGGGCCGCTCTGGTGCTCGACCACGGCACGCTGGTGCTCATCCAGCACAGGGGGCTCAACTGGGCCGCCGCTGCCACGGCGCACCAACCGCCAGGTCTGACCACTCACAGCACTAGATTCCACCAGACCACAGGGGTAGATCGTGCCGACTTGCCCGGTCTCCCCACGCGAATCCGCCAACGTTACCCAGCTAGATATCAGGATTCTTCGCGACACGCCGGGCGCGTTGTTCGCCAAGGGCGTGGCCGCGCCTGGGGGCATCACGGCGACCTCTCCCCCAATCCGCGATATATCTTGACATGAGAGACACGAGATATATCGTGTTGGGCGTAGACCCGAGAACCGAGGGAGAGCGCGATGACGAGGACCGACAAGGGATACCGGGGCGTCGGCATGGAAGGCCCGATCGCCCGCTGGTACGCGACCAGCACCGCCAAGGACACCTCGAGGTTCGAGGCGCAGATCGACGCGGTCCGGCGGCTCGCCCCCGCCGGCGCGGAGATCCTCGAAGTGGCCCCGGGGCCCGGATACCTGTCCATCGCCCTGGCCGCGACCGGCGACTACACGGTCACGGGGCTCGACATCAGCGAGACCTTCGTAAGGATCGCCGGGGAGAAGGCCGCCGAGGCCGGGGTGGCGGCCGACTTCCGGCATGGGAACGCGTCGGCGATGCCGTTCGACGACGAGAGCTTCGACTTCATCGTCTGCTGCGCCGCGTTCAAGAACTTCTCCGACCCGGCCGGAGCGCTCCGCGAGATGCACCGGGTGCTGCGGCCGGGTGGCCGCGTGCTCATCAACGACTTGCGCAAGGACGTGTCCAAGGAGGCCGTGGCGGCCGACGTGGCGCGGATGCGGGCGGGGGCGCTCTCCAAGGTGTTCATCCGGTACGCGCTGCAGTCGTTCCTGCCGCGGCGGGCCTACCTGAAGGGCCAGTTGGAGGAGCTCGTCTCGCGTACCGACTTCCGTACGTGTGACATCCGGCAGTCGCCGCTGTCGCTGGACGTCGAACTCCAGAAGTGAACCGGCGCAGCTCCTCGCCCACGGAGTGTCGGCCCTTGTAACGTAGCGTCACGACACGCCCCACCGCGCGAGAGGCTGATCGCATGCGCTGGCTGGTCCACTCCGAGCGGACGCTGTACGCCGACCAGTGGCTGGACGTCCGGGTGGCGGATGTGGAGTTGCCCGACGGACGACATCTCGATCACCGCCTCGTACGCACCGCGCCCGGCGCCGGGGCCGTGGTCACCGACGACCGGGATCGGGTGCTGCTGCTCTGGCGGCACCGCTTCATCACCGACAGCTGGGGGTGGGAGATCCCGATCGGGCGCGTCGAGGACGGCGAGATGCCGGAGGCGGCGGCCGCCCGGGAGTTCGAGGAGGAGACCGGCTGGCGGCCGGGAAGGCTGCGCCCGATGCTCGCCATCCAGCCGACGAACGGCCTGTCCGACAGCCTGCACCACATCTACCGGGCCGACTCGGCCACCCGGATCGGGCCGCCCGCCGACCCCCACGAGGCCGAGCGGGTGGAATGGGTGCCCGTGGCCAGGATCCGCGAGCTGATCGACGGCGGCCACGTCGTGTGCGGGACCAGCCTGTCGGCCCTGCTCTACCTCCTGGTCGACCGCGTGCCCTGCGACGAGGCCCCGCGCGACCGGGACGGCCTCCCCGCCGCCGACCACGACCCCGGCCGCCGTTTCCTCCTGCCCGACCTGCCCGATCTCATCTGACCCGGCCCCTCACGCGGAGGGGCCGGGGTCAGGAGAAGACGTGGTCGACGACCCGGGCCGTGGCCTTGCCGTCGTCGCGTGGGGCGAACGTGGCGCGGAAGGCTTCGTAGCGGTCGGCGTGCTCGGCGGCCACCTGGTCGATCGAGCGCAGCGCCTCGATCACCTCCGCCGACGTGGACAGCACCGGACCGGGGGCCTGCTCCGCGAGGTCCAGGTAGACGCCCCGCTTCGTGGAGTATTTCTGCAGGTCGTAGCCGTACAGCACGATCGGCCGGCCGGTGCAGGCGAAGTCGAACATGACCGACGAGTAGTCCGTGACCAGGACGTCGGCCACCAGCAGCAGATCGGTCATGTCCGGATAAGTGGTGACGTCGCGGGCGATGTCGGGAACGGCGGGCATGGCCTGCATCGGGTGAGCGCGGACCAGGATCTCGTGGTCGGCCCCCAGCACCTGCCTGGCCTTGGCCAGGTCCAGTTTGACCATGGCGTTCTTGCGGTCGTAGTCCCGCCACGTCGGCGCGTACAGGATGACCCGCTTGCCCTTCACCAGGCCCAGGCGCTCGCGCACCGCCTCGGCCAGCTCGTCCCGGTCGGGCGAGTTGAGGACGTCGTTGCGGGGCAGCCCGCTCTCCAGGATCTCGCCCTTGTAGCCGAAGGCGCGCCGCAGCACCGGCGTGGCCCACGGGGACTGCGACAGCAGCAGGTCCCAGCCGCGTACCTCCGCCGCCTGGCGGTGCCAGATCGGGGGCTTGGGGTCGCGGGCCATGTGGGGCTGGTCGTTGCCGATGCGCTTGACCGGGGTCCCGTGCCACGCCTGCACCACGACCTGATCCTCGCGCGCCCTGAACCAGGCGGGCAGGAAGGAGTTGGTCACGATGTAGCGGGACCTGGCCAGGGCGGCGTGGTGCTCGCGGCTGCCGGCGCGTACGACGGTCGCGTTGCCCGGCGGCACGAACGCGCCGTCCTTGACGATCCAGATGTGCTCGCGGTCGTCACCGCGCCGCAGCCGCTCCTCGTAGATGGAGCGCACGCTGTCGGCGTAGAGGCGGCCGTCGTTGACCACGTAGACCGTCGCGTCGTTCAGCGGCTCCGTGCGCTGGGCCGGGTAGAAGACGCGGCGCAGGACGTGGGTGCCCGCCACGCCGCGCTCGTCCGCCGGCCTGGCCTCCTCGACCGTGATCACCGGCACGTCGAACCGCGTGGAGATCATGCGGTACGTCCGCTCGGCGAACGTACGCGGGTCCTCGTCGAGCCCCGGCAGGGCGGCGTGGTCCATGCGCAGCGGCACGATCTCGCCGGACGGGTGGCGGAGCGACATGTTCCAGGTGCCGGAGGCCAGCGGCACGGCGTCGCCGAAGCGGTCCATGGCCGCCGGCTCGACGCGTACGGTGAAGTCCGCCCCGGAGCGCTCCATCGGCAGCAGGTAGGACAGCCCCGAGCGGTGGCGCAACGTCAGCGTGCGGGGGCCGGGGCCGTCCGGGTAGTCGCCGCGCAGGACGAGCGTGGAACCTTCCCACACCGCCGAGGTGATCACCGGGCGGATGCGGTGGGCCGAGACGACGACGCGGTCGCGGCGGTCGCCGAGCACGGTGATCTCGCGGTCCCCCACGGGTGTGCGGGTCTCGACCAGGTCGGCGAGCATGACGGAGGCCGCCGGGTCGCCCTTGGGCTCGACCCAGAGCCGCCGCCCGTCCTTCTCCTGCAGCAGGGTCGGCACGGCCAGCCCCACCACGACCTCCGTGCCGCCCTCGACGGGCGTGAAGTCGGCGGCGATGCGGTGACCGCCCAGCCGGGCGTGGCCCTTGGTGACCGAGCGCCCGGGCAGGAAGATCTTGAGTTCGAGGCGCTCGCCGTCGACCGACACGCCTGACAGCTCGGCCCTGTTGGGCTGGAGCACGACCTGCAGCGCCCGGTCGGACGTCCAGACCGGCCTGACCCACCAGCCCGGCTTGAGCTTGCGCCCGGCGGGACGCTCGGGCCGGCCGACCGAGGAGCCGCGCAGCAGGCCGGTGGCCCGCGCCCCGCGGCTCCAGAACACGATCTCCGCCCGCCACGTCGTCGCGTCGGGCACCGAGGGCCGGTGCCGCATCCGGCGGCGCACAGCGGACACCGCACCGCGCACGCCGCCGCGCCAGCGCAGCGGCCACGGGCTCAGCTCGGCGGTGAAGCCGGACCAGTCGTAGTTGCAGCCCGGCTCACGCGCGCCGTGGGTGGCCTCGGGCGCGAGGACGCGGCGGGTGCGCATGCGGATGGGCGGCAGCCAGCGCGGCCCCCGCAGCACTACGGTCGCCCAGTTGAACCTGCGGCTGCGGACGGAGAGCCCGGCCAGGTAGGCGAAGCCGGTGACGCGCAGCTTGCCGTTGACCCAGACGATGTCGTCGATGTGGGTCACCGGCACCATGTCGGCGCGCCGCAGGCGGTAGAGGTCGGTCGGCAGCTCGTCGCGGAAGGGCAGGTCGGCGTACCAGCGCAGGCCCTTGCGGATGCGCTTGGACGGCTCGGCCGCCGCGGCCACGACCTTGGCGAGGGTCTCGCCTTCGACGAGCTCCTCGTCCGGGCGGTGCTCGATGAGGTGGCAGACAAGGCGCCGGGCGACCGGGAGGTCGCGTTTGACGCCCGCGTCCACCGCCGCCAGGTACGGGCGCACGAGGTCGAGCAGTTCGCGCCGCCGCGCGGGCCCGCGCTTGATCGCGAGGTCCATGCGCGCCCCCAGGGGGCCGCTGAGCACCTCGGCGTCGAAGGCCGCGTCGCGACCGCCGGGGCCGAGCGCTCGCATGACCGCTTCCAAGGGCTCGCCACGATCGCAAAGATCCTGGACAGCCTTCAGGCGGTCGGCGCGCGCATCGCCGCCCTGGCTCTGGGCTGGGACGCCGGTGGCCATAGGGAAGGCACCGCCTTTCGGGCCGCCGTCAGTGTTCTGCCCATGGTAATAGGAGTCACATGTCACGGATTCGCACGTTCTGCGAATGCGCAGGTCAAATGCCTTACTGAAAATCGCCTGAACGCCCGTCCCAGCGGGCCAGGCGCATGTCCACCCGCTCGCCGCGCAGCGGAGTGCCCTCCTCGCGCCAGTGGTCCAGGCAGCGTTGTACGTGGTCAGGCGCGGCACCGGTGCCGTCGGAGTGCACCACCCGCCACCACGGCACGCCGCCACCCCAGGTGGACATCACCTTGCCCACCTGGCGGGGGCCGCCCTCGCCCAGGTATTCGGCGATGTCGCCGTAGGCCATGACCTTGCCGGGCGGGATGCGCTCGACAAGGTCCAGCACCCGCTCGACGAAGGGGTTCACGGGCTCCATGCCGACGGCCCAGCGTCGATGATCTCGTCGAACTTGCCTATCTCCACGGCGCTGCCGCCCGTCAGGGCCTCGATGACGCCGTCGCGTACCGCGTAGACCTCGCCGTCCTCGCCCACGAGCCGGGCGCCGAGCACGGCCGACAGCCGCAGGAGCTGGGCCAGTTGCCAGTCGGAGCCCGGCTCGCCGACCAGCTGGCCCCGCCAGTGGGCCACCGCGTGCCGGCCGCCCCCATGCGGGGCCACAATCTCGTCAGATCCGCGCAGCTCGAAACCGGCCGGCGCGATGGCCCTCGCGAGCTCCGCGAAGGCGAGTGGCGATTCCCGCACCACCCGCAGCTCGTATCCCATGACGCGCGACCATAGCGGATCTTTACTCGTTGCGCTGACGGTGTTCGTCACTCTTGCGTTGGTTGAGGATGACTATCGCCCCGCAGAACGTGACGAGGGCCAGGAGCACGCCACCCCCGTACAACCCCAACCGCAGCGGGTCGGGGCCGGGGCGGCTCGGCATGGGCGAGTCCTCACCCTGCCCGAAGTGCTCCATCCCCGGCTCGACGGTGCGCCGCGCGCCGGTCAGCCGGTCGGCGGCGTTGAGTGCGGCGGCGGCGTCCACCACGCCGTATCCGGTCTGGTCGTCGTAGCCGGCGGCCGGCCTGCCCCTGCCGCTCATGGCCAGGGCCTGGGCCACCTGCTCGGGCGGCAGGCCGGGATGGCGGGCCTTGATGAGCGCGGCCACGCCCGACACGAGCGCGGCGGCCGAGCTGGTGCCCTCCGACAGCTCGTAGCCGGTCCCGCGCTTGACCACCGGCACCTCCATGCCGGGCGCGGAGACCAGCACGGACAGGTTGTCGCTGCTGAACGGGGCCCGCCGGCCCTGCTTGTCGGTGGCCGCCACGCCGATGACCCCCGGGTAGCCCGCGGGGAAGCTCCAGTAGGAGGTGGACTTCTCCTTGGCGTAGGTGGTCTGGCCGTCGTTGCCCACCGCCGCCACCAGGACCACGCCCTTGCCCAGGGCGTAGGAGACGGCCTCGCGCTCGGACCTGAGCGCGCCGTACGAGCCGATCGACATGCTGACGACCTGGGCGCCGTGGTTGGCGGCGTAGCGCAGGGCGCGGGCCAGCGGGCTCTCCGCGGTGGGCTGCTCGCCCTGCAGCGGCGCGTTGCCCAGATCCGGCTCGCCGTCGACGACCAGCGGCAGCGACAGGATGCGGGCCTCGGGGGCGACGCCGACGAACCCGTTCTCCGCGCCCGAGCCGGCGATCAGGCCGGCCATGGCGGTGCCGTGCCGGCCGGGCGCCACTACCCGGCTGGTCACGCCCGAGCTCATGTCGGGGCCCTCGGTCACGCGCCCGCGCAGTTCCTTGACCTGGCCGTCCACCGCGCTGTCCACGACGGCGACGGTGACCCCGGCGCCCTTGGTGACATTCCACGCCTGCTCGACGTTGAGCGCGTCGAGCACCCACTGCTGCTGGTCGCGGATGGGTTCGGCGGCGGGTCCCGCGAACACCAGCAGCGCGGCCGCCAGCGTGCGTACGACGGTCAGCACACGTTCCCCTGAGTGCAGGGCGGCACCTTGGGGGGGTCCGCCAGGAAGTAGGCGATCTGGTTGCCGATCGACTTGGCTGTCGGCCACAACTCGCTGTGCAGGATCTCCTCGGGCGGGATCGCGGCCCTGGTCCGCCCGTCGGCGTAGCCCGCCGTCGAGAACACCAGGTACGGTCCCGCGCCCACCCAGCCGGTGCGCTGGCGCTGCTCGGGCCCGAACCGCTCGGTCACCGTGCCGGGGAAGGCGACGGGCAGCACGCCGACGCGGTCGTCCTGGCCGAGCTCCTCGCCCGCCGAGACCCTGGACTCCTCGTCCTTGAGCACCGCCACGCCGACCGTGATGACGAACGAGGCCGTCTGGTCGACGTACGTGGCCCGCAGCATGGTCACGCAGCCGTGTTCCTCCAGCACGCCGGCCACGGAGGCGTCCACGCCCTTGCCGCACTCGGTCTCGGGTGCGATGCCGACGCGCCTGGCGTACTGCTGGGCCCGGTCGAGCCCGAGGTATTTCACCTCTTCCGGGAAAACCCCGGTGGCCGGCCAGGCCTCCCAGCGCCGGGCGATCTCCTCCTGCTTGTACTGGTTCTGCTCGTCGGGGGTCAGCGGGCGGGAACGGGTCTCGGTGAACAGGCCGACGGTTCCGAGTAGCACGACGACGGCCGACACGACCACGACGACGGTGAGCAGCGACACGAAGATGCGCCGGTAGCGAACGCCCTGTTCGAGCTGGAGCTGCTCGGCACGTTGCGCGGCGGCCGTGCGCTTGCGGGAGTCCGCCGCGGGCCAGGAACGCACCCGCGATCGGCGGCCGGTGGTGGCGCCGAGCGGGTTCTTCCGTTCCGGGGTGGACTCGTCCCCGGCGCGTGGTAGCCCTGAGGTCGACCTACGTGCGTTCACCACCGCCTCGTTCCGTGCTCCGTCGCCTCACCCGTGAGACGGCGCGGACGCCGGGGTCCGCCGCCTTCCGTGGCCGCTCGGCTCCCGCCGCCTTTCCGGGCGACGGCACTCCCTCGCCTTCGCATTGTGTCTATTTCGTCCCCCTTGGTGGACGGATCATGCGTCCTGTGCGCCGGACTCCCTGCGTACGCGTCTGACCAGGATGAATATGACCGCCAGGGACCCGAGCGCGCCGGCGGCCGCCGTGGCGGCGATGGCCGCGTAGACCGCGACGCGCCTCTCGTCCCTGGTGACGACCTTGATCGGGCCTGTCCGGCGGCGCGCCGCGGGCACGGCGGGGTCCTGGACCTGGGCGCCCGTCGCGGTGTCGGTGTGCCTGGCCAGCTTGCCGGCCTCGGCCAGGGCCCTGGCGGCGTTCACGACGCCGAAGCCGGTGCCGGTGTCGTAGCCGCCCGGCGGGCGGTCGACGGCACCGGCGGCCAGGGCGCGGGCCACGAGCGGGGGCGACATTTGCGGAAACTTTGCCCTGATGAGAGCCACCACCCCGGACACCAGCGCGGTGGCCTGCGAGGTGCCCCGGCCGACCCAGTACTGGCCGCCGGGACCGGCGCCCATGATGTCGACGCCGGGCGCGGCCACCAGCACGGAGGAGTTCCAGTTGGAGAACGTGGCTCTCCGCAGCCGCCGGTCCGTCGCCCCCACCGAGACCACCCCGGGAAAGGCGGCCGGATAGGAGTAGGGCGCGTAGTCACCGGAGATCTTCCTGTCGCCCTCGTTGCCCGCGGCGGCGACCAGCACGACGCCCTTGGCGATGGCGTAGCGGATGGCCGCCCGCTCCTCCCGGGTCGCCAGCTCCTTGGAGATCGACATGTTGATGACGTCAGCCCCCTCGTCCACCGCGTAGCGAATGCCGCGGGCCACCACGTCCTCGAAGCGCTCGGCCGAGTTGAATTCCCGGAAACCCGGCTCCTCGTCCTCAAGGATGACCCTTACTGACAGTACGTCCGCTTCGGGCGCCACGCCGATGATCCCCCGTTTTCCCTGATCACCGTGGCCGTGCCCAGCGATCAACGAGGCCATGTACGTGCCGTGCAGCCGGCGCGGCCTGGTCCCGGCGGGGTTCGCGCCTTCGGTGAAGTCCCGGCCCACCCGTACCGAGCCGACCAGGTCGCGGTGGCGGGGATCGACGCCCGAGTCGAGCACGGCCACCGTCACCCCGGCGCCCTTGCTGACCCGCCAGGCCTGGGGCAGTTGCAACGTCCTGATCACCGGCTGCTGCCCGCCGCGCACGTCGTCCGCCCACGCGGGCCCGGCGGACAGGAACGCGGTGGAAAGCGACACCGTGAACAGCGCCGCGACCGCCCGGCCCCGGCTCAGCACTGCCACTCCGCCGCCGTGCAGTCGGGCACCCTGGGCGTGCTCAGGTCATGCAGCACGCGCTCGGACATCTCGGTGGCGAAGGCGAACATGGCCGGCCGTGCCTCGCCCGCCGCGTCCGTGGGCCTGCCGTCCACCTGCCCGGCCGTGGTCAGCACCAGGTACGGGCCCGCCTGGCGGACCGACCCCGCCTGGCGCACCCCCGGAGTGAACCGGTCGGCCAGCGTGTCCTGGAAGGCGAGCGGCCGCAGGCCCGGCACGGGCTTGCCGGTGTCGGAGAAGGCGGACTTGGCGCGTACGGCGTCCGGCTCGCCGGGCAGCGCCACGACACCGATCGTGACGAGCACGCCCCGCAACGCGTCGATGTAGGTCGCCCGCAGCACGCCCCTGCACCCCGCCCTGCGCAGGGCCTTGACCGCCGTGGCGTCCACGGCGTCGCAGGCCGTCCGCGGGGAGATGCCGATCCGGCTGGCCTGCTCCTGCCCGCCCTGCTCGGCGGAGTACGGCAGTGTGGCGGGGAAGATACGGCCGGTGGGCCAGGTGCGCCAGCGCTCGGCGACCTCGCGCCTGGCCGCCGCGTTCAGTTCCGCGGCGCTCGGGCCGCGGGTGAGCTCGGTGCCCGCCACATCGGCCGCCACTCCGGCGGCCACCGCGCAGACCAGGGTCAACGCGGAGGCCACCACGAGCGTGGGCCAAGGACGGGCTGAGTTCACGCCATCGACCTTAATAGGGGCGTCCTGGGAGCTTCCCCGGAAACCCTTAGTAGCTGGGCAGGCTCGGGTCGACGGTCTTGACCCAGCTCAGCACGCCGCCGCCGACGTGCACGGCGTCGGAGAAGCCGGCGTTCTTGACGATCGCCAGCGCCTCGGCCGAGCGCGCACCGGACTTGCAGTGGAGCACGATGCGCTTGTCCTGCGGCAGCCGCTCCAGGGCCGAGCCGTTGAGGAACTCGCCCTTGGGGATCAGGGTGGCGCCGGGGATGGAGACGATCTCGTACTCGTTGGGCTCGCGGACGTCGACGAGGAAGATGTTCTCGCCGTTGTCCTGCATGGTCTTGAGCTCAAGGGCGGTGATCGTGGAGCCGCTGACGGCCTCCGCGGCCTCGTCGGAGATCGCGCCGCAGAACGCCTCGTAGTCCTCGAGCAGCTCGGTGACCGTCGGGTTCTTGCCGCACAGCACGCACTCGGGGTCCTTGCGGACCTTGACGTCGCGGTATTTCATCTCCAGGGCGTCATAGATCATCAGCCGGCCGACCAGCGGGTCGCCGATGCCGGTCAGCAGCTTGATGGCCTCGTTGACCTGGATGGAGCCGATCGACGCGCACAGCACGCCGAGCACGCCGCCCTCGGCGCACGACGGCACCATGCCGGGAGGCGGGGGCTCGGGGTAGAGGCAGCGGTAGCAGGGCCCGTGCTCGGCCCAGAACACGCTCGCCTGGCCGTCGAAGCGGTAGATCGAGCCCCAGACGTACGGCTTGCCGAGCAGCACCGCGGCGTCGTTCACCATGTAGCGGGTGGCGAAGTTGTCGGTGCCGTCGACGATGAGGTCGTAGCCGGAGAAGATCTCCATGACGTTGTCCGTGGTCAGGGCCTCGTTGTGGAGGATCACCTGAACCAGCGGGTTGATCTCGCGGACGGTCGCGGCGGCGCTCTCCGCCTTCGGCCGGCCCACGTCGGACTGGCCGTGGATGATCTGGCGCTGCAGGTTGGACTCATCGACCACGTCGAAGTCGATGATTCCGAGGGTGCCGACGCCCGCCGCCGCGAGGTACATCAGCGCGGGCGAGCCCAGGCCCCCGGCGCCCACACACAGCACCTTGGCGTTCTTCAGCCGCTTCTGCCCCGCCATTCCCACGTCGGGGATGATCAGGTGGCGCGAGTAGCGGCGCACTTCGTCGACGGTCAGCTCGGCGGCCGGCTCGACCAGCGGTGGCAACGACACTTTCTACGCTCCCGTTCCAGGGGTCTTGTCTCTCTGTGAAACCTAGTAGGTCAGTGGGGCATTCCCCGAGCCGGTCTCACCGATCAGCCGGCGTGCCTCCGCCGCCACGACCCGCGGGGTCTCCATCATCGCCACGTGTCCCGCCGTCGCCAGCAGCAGCAGTCTGACCTGCCGGAACGTACGCGCGGCCTTGGCCGCCATGGCGGGGCGGACGATGCGGTCGTGCCTGCCGTGCACGATCAGCGTCGGCGCCCGCACCTGGGCCGCCTGGTGCCAGAGGTTGTCCCGGCCGCGGCGGAAATACTCGGCCACGATGCCGCGGGCCGAGCCGACCATCGCCTCGCCGGCGTAGGGCAGGTCGTCCCGCCTGCGGAGCTCCTCGATGGCCTCGCGCATGCGCAGCGGGTGCACGCCGTTCGAGTCGGCCCAGACCATCGCATATGAGGCGGTGATCCGGTGCTCGGCCGGGACCAGGCGGAGCCTGCTCGCCAGCCATTCACCGAGTACGGGCACCGCGGCGGCGGCCACCCGCACCGGGCCGTACCTGGGGCGCAGGTCGGGCAGGGCCGGGGAGATGAGGGTGAGGGAGCGGACCAGGTCCGGGCGGGCGGCGGCCACCTTGACGGCGATGGCGCCGCCGAGCGAGTTGCCGAACAGGTGGGCCGGACCGGTGTATTCAAGCAGCTCCAGCACGGCCTTGGCCTGCCCGGAAACCGAGTAGTCGGCGTCCTTCGGGGCCGGGGAGAAACCGGCGCCGGGCAGGTCGATGGCGTGGCCGGTGACGACGTCCTTGAGCTCGTCCATGAGGTCGGTCCAGTTGGTGGCCGAACCGGTCAGCCCGTGGACGAAGACCGCCTGCTCCCGGGGGCCGGGCCGCTCCAGGAGACCTGCCGGTTCCTGGTGATCTGCCCGTTCCCGAGGGGTCGGACCGGTGGATCGGACGTACACCGAGCCGAGCATGCGTCCCGGCCAGTGCGGGATCGGCTCTCCTGCCATGCTTCAGCCTCCTTCCTCCCTCCACGATAAGCATCGCGCCCGAGCGCCCTGGGCAATGGACAATCTGGCCAAAGGGGGGCATATAGGCATGTTCCTCTGCATAGATCCCTAATGGATCTCATCACTGGCCAAGGGTGCGGCAAAGGCTGCCGTTCACCGTTTATGGCAGTCACGGCCGGAAAGTATCTCCACCAGCGGTACCCGGCGTGACACCGCGGCCACTCACCGTCAACGGTGAGACAGGCCAGAAATTCGGGCACGGCCGGGCACCGCGCAATGCAGCCGGCATCTTTCAGGGGGGTGACGCGACGCCATCCCTCCAGACAATGATGGCGCCGCCGCGCCCGAAAACGCATCTCGCCGAACATGCCGCTGTGCGCCGGCATGCCATGACGAAATCGACGGCGAGTACGAATGCCGCCGGCCTGACAAGCAGGCCGACCAATGCCGCCGCCATGCAGGTGTTCCGTGAACGTACGCGCCTGGAGCGACTCCACAGGCGACGTCCGAAGACTCCACTTATCCGGCGACTCCGATAAAGAACTACGGTCGGGCGAGACGATCAACGCCACCGCGATCGCCGCACCAATTGTGACACAATCGGACATATCATGCCATTTCATTTGATAGATGTTTAACGCAAGCAATAAGATCGTTAATGCATAGCAAAATAGGATGATTCCTGTTTGCTCGACCGGTGCCTCGGAAATGACATTCAGCGGATGACTCCTCAGTAGCCGTCCAGGACTTGTTTCGGAGTAAATCCGGAAACGTCGAGAACGGGGCAACCGATCCTTTAGGGGGAAAACGCAATGCCCGAGCTCAAGAGTGTTATGGCAGGCCTCGCCATCAGTACGCTGCTGACCGGCGGCGTGGTCGGCATGGGCGCGACCGCGGCCGGTGCCACCACCCAGTTCACCACCGGTACGTCTGTCCTCGCCAGCGACGGCGACGACGACTTCGGCGACGACTTCGGCGGCGACGGCTTCGGTGACATCGTCGACTTCGGCGACTCCGGCCGCCGCAACAACGATGGCATCGGCTTCGGCGGCTTCGGTGGCTTCGGCGGCCACGGCTTCGGCCACCGCTGCCACCGTGGCGGTTGGGGTGGAGGTGGATGGGGCCGCCGCGGCGGGCACCACGGCGACATCTGCGTCAACGTCACCAACGACAACATCAACGACACCCGCTCCGACCGGCGTGACTTCAGGCACGACGACCGGCGCGACCACGAGAGGCGCAACTTCAAGAACAAGCACACCAGGCACCACCACCACCGGTAAGTCGCAGACTAACCATGTGCTGAGGAAACAGGGATGAGTTCCCGCATCCCCCGCGTGGTCGTTGCTCACGAAGGCGTGGATTCGACCGGTGGATGTCGGGCTTTCGGGTACGACCCGCGTTCTAGGCGCGGTTCAGCCTGAGATTCATTTCTGCGCGTCTCCACGGCAATTCCGGTGAGGGCCCCGCTGGCAAACCGCCAGCGGGGCCCTCACTGTTTTTTTGTCCCAAGTCCGCGCGCCCCTTTCTCCGAGTGCTCCGCGGCTTTATCCCATGAACACACCTACTGCTGGGCAAGTCTGAGCAAGTCCGGTTAGTGGGTCATTCACCCGGATATATGCACGGTACGGATGACCCGATAACGGTCGTCTGAGACATAACCCGACAAATGGCTATCGGCCACTCGTCGGGGAGCGTCGAAAACGGGGCAATCGATCCTTTAGGGGGAAACGCAATGCCCAAGCTCAAGAGTGTCATCGCAGGCCTCGCCATCAGCACCGCCATGGCCGGCGGAGTGGTCGGCCTGGGCGCCGCGACGACCGCCACCAGTGCCAGCGCCGCTCAGATCAGCACCGGAACGTCCGTCCTCACCGGCGGCGGCTGCCACCGGCGCCGCTGCGGCTGGGGTGGTGGTGGCTGGGGCGGCCACCGCAGGCACCACAACCGGATTCACATCCACATCTTCAACCACAACCTGAACAACAACATCAACGAGAACCGCCGTCACGAGCGTCGCTTCGACCGGTTCGACCGGCGTCACCGCGACGACTTCGACTTCGGCGATCGTGAGCGCGACTGGTGACAGAGCCCACGCGGTGGCGTGAGCTGGTGGCGCCGTTGAGAGCGCCGCTCGGGAGCGCGCTGACGCGCTGAACTCCCGGTCACCCGGTGAGTGCCCGTATTCGCACGGACGACGTCCTCCGAGCAGGAGCGACGCCCCACCCGGCGGATACGGGCACTCCTTTTGCCACGACCCCCGACTCTCACCGAACAGCACCCCTGACCCACCCGGCTTCCCGCCGGGACCGCCCCCGTCCCCCGTCGCGTCCCGTCTAGCGGGTGGTGGGGAGGGACCAGCGTTTGTTGGTGTCGTTGACCGCCAGCTCGGCCGGCGTGAGGTCGACGTGGACCGGGATGCCCGGCCTGCCACCGACCTTGACCAGGAAGTTCCCCCGCCCCGGCGGCTCGCCGTCGCGATCGCGGGCACCGTCCCAGCTGGGCGGGGTGGACCAGTCCACGATCATGCGTTGTTCGTGGGCCGACATCCGCACGACCTGGGTGAGCGTGGCCAGCTCGGCCTCGGGCAACCCGCCACAGATGATCATCCCGGCGCGTTCGGCGAACCCCCGGGCCTTGAGCCGGTCGGCCTCCTCCGTGAGGGCGAGCAGGTCGCTCATGGTGTGCGTGATCATCGCTTGGCCGACGCCTCTCTGCCTGTTCAGGCGGGTGAGCGCGTCGACCCGGTCGACCAGGCCGCGCCCGGCCCGCAGTACTCGCCACAACTCGTCCAGCACCACCCAGAAGCGACGCTGCGGTGCCAGCCGGGCGTCCGCCAAAGCATGCGCGGCCTCGATCGCGCCGAACCCCTCCGACCAGCAGGCCAACAGCACCGCCGCCTGCAACTCCTGGTCGGCCTCATCGATGCCGGAGATGTCGATGCAGGCCCCAGCCGGGTTGTCCAGCCGGATCGGGGTGGTGGTGGCCCGGGCGAAGGTGTCCCCGAGCGGCCCGTCCAGCAGCCCGAGCAGCGAGGCGTGCAGGGGATCGACGACCTGCCGATAGCGCTCGTCACTGCCGCGGGCCAGGGTGACCGCCCGCACCGGGTCGGGTCCCGCGTCGATGACCTGGATCAGGTCGGGCAGGATCGGTACGCCGTGGTGGCGCTCGTCCAGCACCCGCAGGGCCGCCGACAGTACGGTCCGCTCGGTGTCGGCCACGGGCCGGCCGCGCACGATGGTGATCAGGGCGGCGACGGCGTTGAGCCGCCTGCCGTGCGCGTCGGCCAGCAGCCGCTCGCGGTCCAGGCCGGACAGCCGCGCGGCGGCGGCGCCGACCTCGCCGGGGTCCAGCACGTTGAGCGCGCCGAGCCCACGGCCGAGCTTGATGATCTGCCCTCCCATGGCGGCGATCAGATCGGTGTAGTCGGGCTTGAGATCGCCCAGCACCAGCGGGATCACGCCGTAGCCGGCCAGGCCGACGACCTGGCGGCGTACCAGGGTGGACTTGCCCAGCCCCGGCTTGCCGAGGACGAGCTCGGACGGGTTGTGGATCAGTCCGGCGCGGGCGAACCACGAGATCGGGTCGCAGCACAGGGTCGCGCCGCCGGTCAGCTCGCGCCCGAGCGGCACGCCGATCGCCGGCGTGCTGAACCCGACCCCGAACGGCCACAACCCGCACACCTGGAC
This sequence comes from Nonomuraea jiangxiensis, assembly GCF_900099965.1. Lineage (GTDB taxonomy): Bacteria > Actinomycetota > Actinomycetes > Streptosporangiales > Streptosporangiaceae > Nonomuraea > Nonomuraea jiangxiensis. The sequence continues at coordinate 53,531 of NZ_FNDJ01000007.1, forward strand.
GGTGGTGCCGCGCCATTCCGGCGGCGCCTCCACGTACGGTACGCGGCCACCGCCACGACCGCCGTACCCGCGCGCGCCGAGCCGTCGGCCGGAGGGCGAGGAGGAGTGGGTCGCACCTGGCATGATCGTCAGCTCCAGACTGGGTCTCTTCCGCGCCGCGGACAAGGTGACGCGAGTCCTTGGTCCCGTGCCGGGGAGGTCAGATCGTCTCCCTGACGAATGCGGGGATCCGCAGGTGGTCGGGCAGGACCAGGCCGAGGGGCAGCGCGGCGGCGAAGGCGGCGGCCTGGGCGCCGTACATGCGGCGCAGCCGTACCCGGGCCGAGGGGGCGAGGGTGTCGATCGCGGCGGCGGCCGCGGGCAGGTCCGCCGGCTGCGGGACGGTGGCGGTGACGAGCATGGCGAAACGCACCAGACCAGCGCCCTTGGCCTCCTCGCGGGCGCTCTGGTCGGCGGCGGCCACCGCCACGGTGTCGCGGGCGGCGGCGTTGGCGCCGCCGAGGCGGAAGCGGGCGTCCTTGCGGTCGCGTTCGACCAGGCGGGCGGCCCCGGCCGGGTCGTAGGGCCGGTACAGCAGGGAGACACGCTTGCGGGCGATGTCGCGGTGCGGTGCGAGCAGGTCGGTGAGCACCGGCGAGAGGACCTCGCCCCTGGGGGCTTCGCTCATCCCCCAGGTGACGGAGATCCCGGAGTCGTGCCGGTAGTGGTCCCAGGCCTCCTGGGCGGCGGCCGGGCCGACCTGGTCCCAGGACTGGGCGGGTGACACGCCCTCCGAGCGGGCCGCGTCCAGCAGCCGCCGGCTGTCGGGATCGTAGGCGACGCGGATCGCCTCGGCGATCTCGGCGCTGGTCATGGGCCGGGCGACGCCGGCGCCGGCCATGCCGAGCCCGGCGGTCAGGCCGGGCAATCGGGTGGCGATCTCGCGGGTCACGGCCTCGGTGGTACGGGGGCGTCCGCCGCCGCGTGCGTTCGCCGCGTAGGTGACGGCTATCCGGGTGAAGACCTGCGCGGATCCGGCGGGGTAGGTGCGTACGACGTCGTTCAGGACGGCCGCCGCCAGCTCGGGGGCGTCGGGTGAGAGGTTGCCTGCGACCTCGCGCTGGAGCCGGGTGCCGAGGTCGGGCGCTGTCTCGATGGTGACGGTGGCGGCCACCAGGGACGGCTCGTAGGCCAGGCCGGCCAGCCACTGGCCCCAGTGCGCCACCCAGGTGTCGACCTGGTCGGCGTCGACCAGCGCGGCCCCGTCAGCGGACGCCTCGAACACCGCGGTGTGATGACCGGTCGTCGGCACGACGATCAGGCCGAACTCGCGCTCGCAGGAGTCGGTGGCGTCCACGACGTACGAGCATGCGGCCAGGCCGGGCAGCTGGAAGGAGCCGGCGTGGGCGAAGCCGAGCGGCCCGGACCGGTACAGGTGCCGGCCTCTGCCGCGGCCGCGCAGCCAGGACAGGCGGGCGGTCGCGGTCTGCAGGCCGGTACGTCCGTGCCGGTCGCGCAGCAGCAGCATCGGCGCCAGTACGAAGGCGAGGGCCGCGGCGAGAACGAGTGCGGCCCGCAGCGAGACCATCGTGGTGATCACGCAGGCCACCAGCCCTCCCAGCAGCAGCAAGGTGCCCATCAGGCCCAGCTCGCCGATACCGGGGCTGGTGGGGCGGCGCCAGTTGCCGTAGGTGCGCTCGGACTCAGCGGTCGCCATCCGGTCCTCCTTGTCGTCGGGGTGACTGGGTGCTGCCGTCGGCACGGCGGTACGTCGCGCCGGCCCTGGTGGTCGTCTGGTTGGTGGCCGTCGGATTGACGGTCGCCGCGTTGGCGGTCGCCGGGTCGGTGGCCGTCGGGTCGGTGGCCGTCCGGTTGACGGTCATCGCGTTAGTGGTCGACGCATTAGTGGTCGCCGCGTTGGCAGTCGCCGGGTTGGCGGGAGCGGCTGCCGCGAGCCCGGGGTCGCGATCCGTGGCGTTGGCCAGGGGGTCTGGGGCGGGTGCGGTGGTGCGTGCGCCGCAGGGTCCGGCGGGGGTGCCGCCTCTGCCCGCGTCCGCGCCGGGGGCGGCGGAGTGGCTCCAGCCCGAGGCGGGCAGGACCCGGGCTCCGGTGGCGACGCCCGTACCGAACGTGGCGGCACCGGAACCGCCCCCGCCGGAGCCGACAGTACTGATCGCCGGGGCCAGCAGCCGCATCAGCGCGGGCAGCGCCACGACCGCCAGGGCGATCACCACCAGGCCGGACATCTGCGCCAGCTCGGAGGCGGGGGTGCCCATCGCCAGGAAGGCATAGCTGTAGACCGTCGCGGCGGCGGGTTTGTACAGGGCGAAGGCGAGCCCCCAGACCGCGATGCGGGTCAGCCAGGTGCGCCCCGCCTGAGTACCGCTCAGGGCGGCCGCCATCGGCAGCAGGCCGGTCAGCAGCCCGAGCAGGGCGACGCGCGCCAGCATCAGCATGATCTGCAGGACGCAGGAGATGATCGAGACGAACGCCAGGATGATCATCAGGCCGGGAGGCAGCGTCAGGGTCTGGAAACCGGCCAGCCGGGTGATCGCGCCGGTGAAGTCACCGCCGTCGAGCGCCTGGCCGACGATCCAGGTGGAATAGGCGTCCCCGGCCTCGACCAGCAGCGACATCGCCGCCGTCGCGCAGCCGGTGACCACTGTCAGGGTCAGCAGGCCCGCCGTGGCCCGTATCGCGGGCTCGGCCCGCCGCCGCAGGGCGAGCTGTCCCGCGGCGATGATCAGCCCCAGGACCGCCAGAAGGCCGACGTACCAGTGCGTACGCTCCTGCAGCCAGGCCACCGGGCCGACGCTGTCGGACAGAGGCGGTGCCGGCGTGCGCGCCCAGAAGCCGGCCATCATGCTCAGGACCTTGACCTGGGCCTCCTGCAGCGCCGCGGCGAGCTCGTCGAGCATCCCGCCGGCGGCGACACTCTCGGCGGCGCCGCCGACCCCCGCGCAGATCGCGTCGGCCCCGGGCAGGTCGCACAGGCCCGTGCCCCGCGGCGGGTCCGGCGTGCCCGGGGCAAGGGGCATCGCGGCCGTCGCCGACCTCACCGCGATCACACCCCGCCCCACGGCACGAACCCCGCCAGCGAGCTCACCGCCTGCAGACTCGGACTGATCGACCCGTCGGGCTGCAACCGCAGCCGCCAGTCGTCCCCGCTCCACGCCACGGTGACGGTGTTGACCTGGAGCTGCCCCGTGGCCGCGAAACGGGAGACGAGCTGGACGGTGGCCACGTCAGGCGTGTACGAGGCGATCGCGAAGGCGGCCAGTTGCCCGTAGCCGCCGGCGGCCCGGCCGGTGTCGGCCCGCACTTGAGCCCGCTGGGCGACGTAGGCGTCCCGGCCGGGGCCGGGCATCACCTGCGACTCGACGACGCGCCGCCAGTCGTCGGCCAGGACGAACCTCGTGGCGATCTGCCAGGCGGCGATCAGCGCGCCGGTCGGCGTCCGGGCGAAGCAGCGGTGCACGTCCGCCTCGTGGCGGTGCGGGCCGTGCTCGCGGGAGGCGGGTTCGGCGACCCCGTGGAACACCGTCCACGCCACGTCCGCCGGCGGCCGCGTCGGCAGCGCCTGGGAAGCCGCCTCGGCAGTGGCCGGACACTGCCCCGGCCCCGGGGTGGACGGCGTGTCCGACAAGATCGGCAGTGCAGCCGGTGAGGCCGATGCCGACGGCGGCCCGGTCGAACCGGAGGAAGCGGGTGGCAGCCCGGACGAAGCCGATGGCAGCGGCCGATCGGCGGTCGAGTCGCGGTCGGGCCGCACGAGCACGACCACGGCCAGAACCGCCAGCGGAGCCACGAAGACAACGGCCGCCCAGAACGCCGGGCCACGCGAAAGCCCGGGACCACGCGAGGACCTATGAGCACGCGAAAGCCCAGAACCACGGGAAGGCCCAGAACCGCGCGAAAGCCCAGGACCACGTGAGGACACCGGATCGCTCGAAGGCGCCGGGCCGGCCGAGGGTCCTGAGGTGGTGGAGGCCGGTGGTTCGGGGGATCGTGGGCTGGTCGGTGTCATGACAGCAGGGCGCCCACCAGGCCGGAGGCCGAACCGAGGAGCACACAGGCGGCCATCACCCACGCCAGCCCCGCCGCGTGCCGGCCGCCCTCCCCGCGGTGATGGACCAGGGCCATCCGGGCGGCCACGCCCATCACCCCGGCCACGCACGCCCCGGTCGCGATCCACGCCGCCCAGCCCAGCGCCGTCAACAGCTTCTCCGATCCGGGTGGCGGCGTTCCCATGCCCGGATCCGGCACCGTCGCGACGCCGGTGACCAGGAACAGATCAGACAGAAAATGCGTCATGAAGGCCCTCCGGGGTGATCAGCTGCAATTTTCTGGTGCAAGTCGCCGACCCCGTGACCGCGCCCCAGGGTCCATGCTCATATAGAAAATGACCAAGCCCGCCTTATTTCTCCCGACACCGGTGAACCCGAAGCGGCCGACCATCCGAATAACCCGCATCACAGGCCGTTGACCAGGTAAAACCTTACTACTCGGGATCATTGTCAGCCACCAGCGACACCTATCTCAGTGCGGGTGTCCGCAATGGCGGAAAGCGGCGGATGCACATCGATGATTCCCGGCTTCGACAAATTTGAAATTGCAGCGATAAGAGGGACGTTGGGGCGCGTTCGACATGAATAAGGGTGGAAAACTGGCCATCGTGGCGACGGCCGCATTCCTGGCTCTCCTGATCGGCTTGGTGCTGCTCCTGAGCAGCGGCCCCCCAGGGTCCGGCCCGCCGCTCGCGTTGCGTCCCGGCAGCGTCCCCGCTGCCTATCAGGCGTGGGTCAGCCGGGCGGGACGGGTGTGCCCGCAGGTGAGCCCGCCGCTCATCGCCGCCCAGGTGGAGGCCGAGAGCGGCTGGCGGCCCACGGCCCGGTCCAGCGTGGGGGCGCAGGGCATGGCGCAGTTCATGCCCGCCACCTGGGCGAGCTACGGCCGGGACGCCGACGGGGACGGCGTCACCAGCCCCGACGACCCCGAGGACGCGATCATGGCCATGGCCCGGTACGACTGCACCCTGGCCCGCACCGTCGCGAGCCTGCCCGGGGACACGATCTCGAACATGCTCGCCGCGTACAACGCCGGCCCTGGCGCGGTCCTGCGCCACAAGGGCATCCCGCAGTACCCGGAGACCCAGGAGTACGTCCGCCGCGTCCTGTCCCGGGTCGCGCACTACACCGACACGTCGATCACGGCGATCGGCGCCGCCCGCTTCGGCAGCGCCGTGGTGGCCACCGCCCAGCGCTGGCTGGGCACCCCGTACGCCTGGGGCGGCGGCGGCCCCAACGGTCCCACTCCCGGCATCGGCAGGGCCACCGGCATCGTCGGCTTCGACTGCAGCGGCCTCGTCCTCCATGCCGTCTGGGCCGCCTCCGGCGGTCGCGTCCAGCTCCCCCACCTGGCGGCCACCCAGGCGACCGAGTACGGCACCGCGGTATCCCGCGACCAGCTCCTGCCCGGCGACGTCATCGGCATCGACCACCGCGACGGCCTCGGCATCAGCCACATCGTCATCTACGTCGGCCGCGGCGAGGTCATCCACGCACCACGCCCCGGCGACGTCGTCCGCCTCGCCCCCTTGAGCGCGTTCGCCTCCGCCGCCTGGACCATCCGGAGATACGCATGACCCCACACCCCGCTCCCCCCGCCGCCCCGCCGGCCGTCCGATCGGCCGTCCCGCCTGTCCTCACGGCCGTCGTCACCACCGCGGCCCTCGCCCTCGCGGGATGCGTCGCCACCGAGCCCGCGACGACCGCGTCCACCCCCGTCCCGGAGGCACCGGCTCCGCCGCCCTCGGCCGTGGCCACCACCGCTACCCGGGAGCCGGCCGCCCTCGATCCCGGCACGATCGACCAGCGCGACGCCGACGCCGTCAGCGCCGCCGTACTGACCGCCATGTGGAGCATCGACACCACCACCGACCGCGATCAGCGCGATGCCGTCCTGCGCGCCGCCGGTTGGCTGACCCCGGCCTACCTGGCGGACCTGAGAACCGGCCCGCAGGTCGGCACCGACGCCGCCTGGGCCGCCTGGGCCGCCCAACGCGCGCACACGCGGCCGGCGATCACCGCCGGACATGACGCGCGCCCACCCGACACGGCGACCCACGCCGACCGGCAGTGGCAGCTCACCGTCACCCCGATCGGCGCCGACGGCCGGCCTGGCCGGCCGCTCACCATGACCGCGTTCGTCGCCCTGCAGCGCCGCCAGCGCAGCGCCCCCTGGCGAGTCTCCGCCGTCACCCTGCGCTGACTCCCAGACCGGCACTCTCGTCAGGGAGCCGCCACCGTCCCCCCGCCCCCGCTCCTCAGGCCGGCACAGCCGCCGGGGAGCACAGCCCTTGGCGAGCACAGCCGTCCGGGGGGGGGCACAGCCGCCGGGGAGCGCAGCCGCCGCGAGCGGCGGGTGCCCGGGAGAAAGCGGAAGGCGCCGTGGCCGGCCTCCACGCGGAGTCGGTCACGGCGCCTTCAGAAAGTGCGGGCCTCAGCCCTTGCCCACCTCCTGCACGTTGAGCCGCTTGTCGGTCCTGGACGCCATCGGCTGTCGCGTCTCGACGGTGACGTTGTACTCACCGACCATCGCCACCTGCGTGAGCGCCTGGTAGGTGCCGGGTTGTCCGGGCACCTCGGCCATGACGATGGGTCCCTGCCGATGGGCCATCGGCATGGCGACCATGTCCGTCCAGGCGACGACCTGCGCCCTGGTGATCGGGTCGTAGCTGCCGGGCGCGCTCACCTTGGCCTCGATCCGTACCTGAAGGTCGCCGAGGTGCGTGAGGGTGACATCGATCGACGCCTGCGGCTGCGCGGCGCCCCCCGGGCGTGCCCCGGCCGCCGGTTGCGGGACGGCCGCCGGAGCGGCGACCGCCGGTGCCGGGGCCGTCGGCCGGGTGACGAGGAAACCGATCACCCCGATGGCCAGGGCGCACGTCATCCCGGCGCAGCAGCCGAGCAGCAGGCCGTGGTAGAACGGCGTCAGCCCCGTGCCTTTCCGCGCCCGGCGCCGTCCGCGCGGCACCGGGTGGCGGGCCGGAGCCGCCCCGCCGGGCGGCTGGTCGGGCGCCCTGAGCTTGCTCATCAGGCTCATCCCGACCTCCGTCCGTGGCTGACCCGGTTTCCCTGACCCGCCGCGCCGAACCACAGGTACGGGTGTTCCCAGCGGGCAGGCTCGTGCTCCGGACCCTCCATCGATCCGTCAGGCAGCGGCATCAGGTCCGGCCGGAGCGCGGCGTGCACCCGGAACAGCCCCCACTGTCCCCCGTTGAGATGACGGGGCAGCGTGCTGGAGCGGTACAGGTAGTCGCCCGGCACGTGCCGGTAACCGCCGGCCCCACCGGTGCTCGTCGGGTCGGCGACGAGGTCCCAGACCACGCCCGGAACGATGTTGTAAACACTGCCCGGGTTGAACTGCCCCTGGGTGGCCGCGATCTGGGACTCCGGATCGGTGGGCGCCCGGCGCCAGGTGTGGCCGTGCAGGGCGAAGCTCGTGGAGCGCGGGTCGCCCACGGCCTGCCCGACCCGGAAGACCGTCCTGTCACCGGCGTACGCCTGGAACAGCGGCGTCGCCGGGTCACCGTGCACGGCGGAGCTGAAGATCTTGGTGATGTCCTGGTTCACGGCGAACCGGTGGGACCAGGGTTCGTTGCGGTAGTTGATGGAGAACTCTCCCTGGTCCTCCGGGTCGTCGGCCTCCCTGCTGGGTTGGAGCACCAGGTCGAAGTTGTCCGGCACGGGCTTGCCGTCCTTGCGGAACAGCGCCAGGTCGCTGTTCATCAGGACGATGTTCTCCCGGAAGTCCGGCTCCGTGGGGTGAGTGATCACCGCGCTGGTGCCGCTGCTCAGCGGCTCGCCGGTCACCGGGTTCAGGTACTCGGAGCCGGGCTCCTCGATGATCAGCGCCCCGTACAGGCCGTGGTGCAGATGGTTCTGTACGTCGGCGTGATCCCGCAGCAGCGCCATCCCGATCACGTCCCTGGGCACCACCCAGTGGTACTGGATGCTGCGCCCGGGGGCCACCGGCTTGGGCGGCAACGCCTGGACGAGTTGCGGGCTGATCGACGCCTTCGCGCTCACCGGGAAGGGCCTGAAGCCCGGGACGTTCTCCTCGTTCCTGGGCGGCACCTGGAGGCACCGCGGGAAGCGCAGCTCGTTCTCCTTGAAGCCGAGTTGCCCCGGTTCCAGTGCCTCGTGGCAGTGCGGTTTCATCTTGCGCGGATCGAGCTTGTTGGTGAAGTTGACGGTCACGCAGTCACCCGCGTTCGCCCGGATCACCAGCGGTTCGGGCTGCTTCTTGCCTTCGCGCAGCGCTCGCTCGTCGGCCGCCAGCGCGTACATCAGGCCCTGCGGATCATGATCGCCGGACTTGTTGTACGTGATGTCCTTGTTCATGGCGACGATGTCGAACGTCCGGTCCTCACCGGTACGGCAGTGTGGGACCTGCCGGGCCGCCGCCAGGTCGGTCAGCCCTCGCCCGCGCCCGTCGTGCTCTCCCGTGCAGTTGCGCCGCGGGAAGTCCGGCAGTTCGGCGATCGGCGCCCTCCCGGAGCGCGGGTTGGAGCACGAGAAGAGGCGCAGCAGTCCCCAGTCCCCGAGGAACCAGTCATCCGCGCCGGCGTAGTTGTACTGGTAGTCGGTTATCTCCAGATCCGGTGTCGGCGGTGGCGGCGGCTCGTCCGGCGGCGGAACCACGTCGAAGTATTCGAGCATGCCGATGTGCTGTGCTCCGACGACGTTCGACTCGGGATCTCGGGGCTCGAACCGCCACCGGAACTGGTCGAGATTGAATCCGTGTGACTCCTCCTGAGAAAGCTGGAAGAGCCGGAACTTCACCGGATCACCCTTGTACGCCCTGAGCAGCGGCGTGAACGGATCCCCGTGGACCGCCGAGTCGAACATGACCGACGGATCCTTGTCCCTGCGGGCCTCGAACGGTTCCAACCGGTAGTTGATCCCCATGCCGCCCTGGTCGTCGTCGCTGGACGGGAACTTGGCCGGGAAGATCGGCACCCCGAACGGGGTCTCGAACTTGTCGTCGTCCCGCCTCCTGGGATCGTTCGGCTGGAACAGCGGAACGTGATCCTCGATGAAGAGTGAGAAGTTGCGATAGTCGACGCCGTCCGTGCGCTGGTTGTTGTAGTCGACCGTCGGCTTGCAGTGCACGTCGAAGACGGTCCCGATGAGCGCCCGGCCCCTGGCGTGCGGCAGTACCGGCACGCACCCGGCCGGGTGGATGGTCGAGCCGCCGAAGAGCCCGTTCTTCTGGTGGACGTTCGGGAAGAAGTGGTCGTGGAACGAGTTCGTCGTCGTGTTCTCGTGCACGAAATCGCGGTAGGTGATCGTCTGCCCTGGCCCGGCGCCCTGGTCGTAGTTCCAGCCGTTGGCGGCGCCGTCGGACGAGAGCACGTCGAAGTGCACCATGTGCTGGTGGATGCCGGCCTCATTGGTCACCTGCAGGCGGTCGAAGACCGTGCCGCCGAACACCCGGGGCAACTCGTTGGTGAACTTGTAGACCACGCAGTCGCCGACGTTGAGGATGGGCGCGAAGGGTTCCGGTTTCTTCCCGTTCAGGACCGCCTGTTTGTCGGACTGGAGCACGTAGACCCGTGCCTGCGGATTGGTCCATTTCAACTCGGGGTTGTACTGCTGCCGGATCTGAATGGCCGCGACCCGGAAGATCTTGACGGGCCGGTCGGCGGGACACGGGTCCTGGAAGAAGGCTCCCGGCACTTGCCCGCCCGGATCGGCCGCCGCCCGCTCCAGGGGCGTCGGCGGGAAGACTCCGCCCGGCGACCGCTCGGCGAGCCCGAGCGGCGGCTTCGGCGCCTTGAAGCCGAACACCCCCGGGACGAACCCCGGGAAGCCGGGCCTGGTCGGCGTCGGCGCCGGCGGCGGCTGCACGCCGGGGACACCCGGCTGGTAGTCGTGGTCCGGCAGCGGGATCAGTGGCGGCACGGGCGTGCCGTCAGGGTTCTTCCGCGTGCCGTTCGACAGCGTGTCCAGCGTGCGGTTGAGGCCCCACATGCCGTTGGCGAAGTGCGGATAGAGGTGGCAGTGGAAGATGACGTCGCCGAAGGTCGCCGGCTTGTCCTCACGTGACGACCCCGCGCCACCCTGGATCACCAGGGGATAGTGGCTCCCCGGCGAGACCGCCTGCACGTCGAGGATGTTGGTCGTCGTCGTCCGGTGGGTGGGCCGGCTGATCGCGTCGATGCCGCCCTCGTCGGCCGGGTCGAACATCCAACGGTTGACGTGCCAGTGGAAGGTGTGGGTCTCGAACTCCGCGGGGTGCAGCAGGCGTACCTGGGTCGGCTCGCTGCGGTAGTTCGCGATCACCAGGTCTCCGCCGCCCGGGTCGCCGAACGCCCATGAGGAAAGTGACGTCTCCTCACCGATGCAGCGCTCCGCGTCGAACCCCTGGGCGGCGCGCCTGGCTGCCGGGCACCCCACCTCCTCGCGGTTGAACCCGGGCTCGGAGCGGTAGTTGAAGGCGAACCACTCCAGCTTGATCGGGATCTTCCCCTGTACCAGGGCGTCGGCGTCGCCACCGCCGAGACCGGGCAGCGTGCCCTTGGTCAGCAGCCTGAGCTGGGCCCTGGTGGGCCGCACGCATTCCGAGCCGGCCGGCGCCGCGTTGTCCTCGGCGCGGCAGAGCCGGGTGAGAATGCCCGGCTCGGCCTCCACCTCGTCGTGCATGAACAGCACGTGCTCACGGAAGTCCACGCCCTCCGGCCGCTTGATGACGGCCCGCGTCCCGGACTCCAGCGGCTGGCCGGTGCGGGAGTCCACCCAGATCGCCCCCGGCTCCTCGATGACGAACGCACCGAACGCGCCGAACGCGTGTGAACCGATGAAACGCACGTTGCCGTTGCGATCCACCGGCCGGGTCTGCTGGGAGGTGAAGTCCGCCCCGTCCTTGAACTGGAACTCACCCTGGGTGTTGGCGTGCAGGCTGTAGGTGACGGTCTTGCCGGGCGGGGCGGTGGAGTCCGGGTTGTTGCCGGCCACGGTGCCGTCCGAGCGCTTGACGTCGTAGTCGAGCCCGTCGAAGTGCATGGAAGCGTTCGGGGCGAGCCTGGGGTCGAAGTCGATCTCCGGGACGGTGCGGGCGGGGGCGAACTCCCGCGGCTTGCTGGTCACCGTGCCGGCCGGCCGCAGTTTCTCGCCCGGCAGCGGGAAGATCGCGGCGTTGCGTATCCGCTTGTTCAGCGGCGGCGCGGGCTCGTTGAGCCGGTTGGTGAAGTGCACCACGACGCAGTCGCCCTGGTTGGCGCGCAGCGTCAGCGGCTCGATGAGGTCCCGCTGCGCCGCCCTGCGCGGGTCCGCGGCCTGCGTGTAGGTGGCGCGTACCGCCGCGATGTTCTTGTCGAGGACGTACATGCGCCCTTCGGGCACCACGTCACCGAAGCGGTTGACGAACAGCGGCACGTTGATCAGGGAGACGTCGAACGTCCTGGGCTTCTGCCCGACGCACGGATGTCTCGTGGGTACCGCCGCATTGGGCAGCCGCTCGGCGATCGCGTGGCTCATCAGCCACATCGACCCTCCGGCCAGAGCCATCCACAGCCCCGCACCGGTGACCAGCAGCAATTTGAGAGGCCAGGACCGGCCGCGGGAGCGGCCGGTGAGATAGGCCGCCACTACGGCGGCCAGCACCAATAGCGGTATGAAATCGGCGTACGGCGCGGACAACCATCCTCCTACCGAATGACCATCAAATGGTCGTTCTCGGGAGGCGACACAAAATTTTCGGCCAGAGGGGATGACCGCCTGCACCGCGCGATCGCCCCCGAGATTCCCGACCACACGGCTGCCCATGCGCAGGTTATGGGGACGAGCCTGGAAATCCGCGAGCGACCCGCCGAAGATCGTCGTCTGAAGGACCGGCGGGCTTTCTGTGATAGTCGCCGGAGCGGAGGATTCGCCGGCCGGAGAAGTTCAGGAATCGGGAGAGCGGGGGACAAGAGCCGGCCAGGTGGGAGAGAACATCCGGACACCGGCCTGAAAATGACACAGCGAGGGCCCCGCTACCTGTGCCAGCGGGGCCCTCACCGGAATCGCCGTGAAAACGTGTGGAAATGACTTCTGGCCGAACCACGCGAAGCGCGCGGACCGCCCTGGAAAGGCCCGACATTCACCGGCCTAACATACTCACCGGCGAAAGGCGGCCGCCCGGGCAACAGCCTTCATTTCCGTGCCGTCAGCGCACGGCTCATGTCACCACCAGATCGGCTGCTCGGGCTGCTCGGGCACCTCGGCCACCTCGGGCTCAGGCGTCTCGGGCACCATGAGCGTCGGCCACTCCTTCTTCTTCTCCTTCTCCTCTTCCACGAACTCGGGCTTGAACTCGAACCTCTCGTTGTCCCTGTCGAGCCGACGCTCGTGGCGACGCTCGTTGTCGAAGCGGTCGTTCCGGTTGAAGTTGCGGTTGTGGATGTTGATGATGAGACGCTGGCGGTTGTGGTGGCCACGGCGCCAGCCCCAGCCACAGCGGCGCCAGCCCTGGCAGCCACCACCGGTGAGGACGGACGTGCCGGTGCTGACCTGGGCCGCAGCGCCGGCGCTGGTCGTGGTCGCGGCGGCACCCAGGCCGACCACGCCGCCGGTCACCGCCGTACTGATGGCGAGGCCTGCGATAACGCTCTTGAGGTTGGGCATTGTATTTTCTCCCTAAAGAATCGATGGCCCGGTGCTCGACGCCTCCTCGATAACCAGCAAAACCGGACTACCGGGAAACGGTTCGGATGACCACTAGCGAGTCATCCGTATCGAGCATATTTCCGAGCGAAATGACCAACAAACCGGAATTTACTAAGTTTGCTCGACAATAGACATCCTCATGGCTTCTTGCGCAGAAAACCGATATCCTCCCCCGGCTGCTCAAGGACTGGACAGCAAAACGGCAAACGACACACAACAACGACACCCGGACCTGGACCGGCGCACAGCGAAGGCCCCCCTGGCATATGCCAGCGGGGCCTTCACCGGAATTGCCGTGAGGCGCGGGGACATGAATCCCAGGGCCGAGCCGCGTGGAAAACGCGGACCGCTCCCGAAAGCCCGGGATTCAGCGACCGGACTCCGCCTCCCGGCGAGAGACGGCCGCCCGCGGAATACGGGCAGTCATCCCCGTGCCGTCAGCACACGGCTATGGCCGGTCCGTCACGCGGGTGCTTGGGCCGAGAGGCCCATCGGCCAGTGGTGATCGTGGTGCTCGTGCTTCTCCTCGGGCTTGAACTCGAACCGGTCGTTCTCCCGGTGGAGGCGACGCTCGTGACGGCGGTGGTCGTCCCAGTGGTCGTTACGGTTGAAGTTGCGGTTGTGGACGTTGACCCGGACGTGGTTGCGGTGGTGGTCGCCACGGCGCCAGCCGCCGCCCCAGCCACAGCCGCGCCAGCCACAGCCGCCGCCCCCGGTGAGGACGGACGTGCCGGTGCTGACCTGGGTGGCGGCGCCGGCCGCGGTCGTCGCGGCGCCCAGGCTGACCACCCCGCCGGTCATCGCCGTACCGATAGCGAGTCCTGCGATAACACTCTTGAGCTTGGGCATAGCGTTTCCCCCTAAAGGATCGATTGCCCCGTTCTCGACGATTCCGGGTTAACCCGGAACAAGTCCCGGACGGCCATGCGGGGCCATCCAGTGAATGTCATTGCCGCAGTACGCCCCAGCAAACAGATATGCATCCATTTTACGATACATTAAGAATCTTATTGCTCGCATTAACCATTTATCGCTGGAAATAGTATGGATTATCCGGATATGTCCAATTTGGCGAGCAACAACAGCGAGGGCTCCCCACCCGCTGTTGAGCACATACGCGCCCGAACCCCGCGACTGAGCGGTTCGGCCACCTTGTCGAGGATGAGATCGTAGGCGTGCGCGCCCCGGGGGAACTCCCCCTTGGCGTGCTCGACAGATGTGGGCCGCCCCGATCGACCGGACGACCCCACGTCGCCGGTGCCGCACACACCGGCCACCTCGGCACCCAGCGCCTTGGCGATCTGCGTCAAAGGCGCCATCAGGAGTGCGGGCACAGACGGACAGACCGCCCGGCGAGCGCTCAGGCGGGACTGGCGCGGGCTGTGCGCTCAGACGGCCTTGCGCGGGCTGCGCGCAGGCGACCATGCGGGGGCTGCCGTCCTCAGGCGGACTTGCGCGAGCCGTGCGCTCAAGTAGCCTTGCGGGCTGCATTCTCAGGCGGCGTTGCGCGGCCTGCGCACAGGCAGCCATGCGGGGCTGCCGCCCTCAGGGGGCTTGCGCGGGCTGCGCTCTCAGGCCGCCTTGCGGGGCCCGCCGCTCTCAGGCGGACTTGCGGGTCTTGCGCTTCGGCGGGGCCTTTTCCTCGCCTTCCTTCGCCTGCTTGGCCTTGCTCGCGGCCTTCTTCGGTTTGGCCGGCTCGCCTTCCCGTTCGCGCTTGGCCGCCTCCACGCTCGCCCTCAGCGCCGCCATCAGGTCCACCGCCGGCCTGGCCTCCTCCTCCTCAGGAGCCGCGATGACCTCCTTGCCCGCCACCTTCGCCTCGATCACCTGTTGCAGAGCCTCGCGGTAGGTGTCGTGGTATTCGCTCGGGTCGAAGTCCGACTCCATCGTCGAGATCAGGGACTCGGCCATCGACAGCTCCTGGGCGCGTACCTCGATGTCCTCCTCCAGGAAGGCGAAGTCCGGCGCGCGGATCTCGTCCGGCCAGAGCATGGTCTCCAGGACGAAGACGCCGTCGCGCACCCGCAGCGTGGCCAGGGACTCCCGCTGCCGCAGCGCCACCTTGACCACCGCCACCTGGCCGGAGCTCTCCAGCGCGTCGCGCAGCAGCACGTACGGCTTCGCCCCCTGCGCGTCCGGCTCCAGGTAGTACGACTTGGCGAAGTAAATGGGGTCGATCTGCTCGGCCGGGGTGAACTGCAGCACGTCGATCCTGCGTGACGTGCTCAGCGGCAGGTCCTCGAAGTCCTCGTCGGTGAGCACCACCATCTCGCCCGTCGCCAGCTCGTATCCCTTGGCGATGTCGGAGTAGGGGACCTCCTCCCCGTCCTGGGTGCACACGCGCTTGTAGCGGATCCGGCCGCCGTCCTCGCGGTGGACCTGGTGGAACGTCACGTCCTTCTGCTCGGTCGCGGAGTAGAGCTTGACCGGGATCGTGACCAGCCCAAAGGAGATCGCACCTTTCCAGATGCTGCGCATCGGCACTCCTCAGCTCTCAATGGCCCACCAATGGGCACATACCCGTCATGGGGCAACCAATGCCATACCCGATCGAACCAATGCTGGCTGTACCTGGGGAACTACCCTCCGATCGCGAACGGTACGGCCTGGAGGTCAAGTGGGACGGCATCCGTGCCATCGTCCATCTTGACGGTGGCCTAAAGATGACAGGGCGACATGGAGTGGAATATACACGTCGTTATCCGGAAATTTCGGGCTTCGGGGTGAAGAACGCCATCATCGACGGCGAGGTCGTGGCCTTGGACGCGCGCGGCAGGCCCAGCTTCGAGCGGCTGCAGCGGCGCATGCACCTGACCGACCCCGAGCCGGTGCTCCTGGAGCTATTCCCTGTCACGTACATGCCCTTCGACCTGCTCTATCTCGACGGTACGCCGCTGTTCGAACTGCCCTACAGGAACCGCCGCGCCCTGCTCGACGAGCTCGACGTCGGTGCGCCCCCGTACTTTCCCGGCGACTCCGACCTCCTCGCGGCCACACACGAGCAGGGGCTGGAGGGGGTCGTCGCCAAGCACCTCGACTCCCCGTACCGGCCCGGCACCCGCTCCCCGTGGTGGATCAAGGTGAAGAACCTCACCACCAGGGAGGTCGTGATCGGCGGCTGGAAACCCGGCAAGGGCCGCCGGGCGGGCGGGGTCGGGTCGCTCGTCATGGGGGTTCACACGGATGAGGGGCTGACCTACGTCGGACACGTCGGCACCGGGTTCACCGACGCCGTACTGGACGACCTCTACCGGCGGCTGCGCCCGCTGGAGATCCCGAGCAGCCCCTTCCACAACCAGGTCCCGTGGCGGAACCGCTGGGTCAGGCCCGACCTGGTCGGGGAGGTGGCGTACACGATGTGGACCGATGAGCAGCGGCTGCGGCACCCTGTGTGGCGAGGTCTGCGCCCGGACCAGAACCCCTTGGAGGTGACGCGATGAAGGTGCCGGTCAAGGTCGACGGGCGCGAGCTGACGCTGAGCAACCTGGACAAGGTGCTCTATCCGGACTTCGGATTCACGAAGGCCGAGATCATCGACTACTACAGCCGCATCGCGCCCGTCCTGCTGCCGCACCTGCGGGGCAGGCCCCTGACCGTCAAGCGTTACCCGAACGGCGTCGGCTCCCAGTTCTTCTTCGAGAAGAACGCCCCCGAGCACACCCCCGGCTGGGTCAGGCGGGCCAGGCTGCCCGTCCCCGGCAGTACGAAGAACCGCGAGAGCATCGACTTCGCGATCCTCGACGACCTGCCCTCCCTCGTCTACTACGCCAACCTCGCCGCCCTCGAACTTCACGTCCCCCAGTGGCGCGTCGACGACGACGGCGCGGCGCTGCCGCCCGACACGCTCGTGTTCGACCTCGACCCCGGACCGCCCGCGACCATCGTGGAGTGCTGCCGGGTGGCGCTCGTGCTGCGCGAGCTGCTCGCCGCCGAGGGCCTCACCGCCAGGCCGAAGACCAGCGGGAACAAGGGCATGCAGCTGTACGC
The DNA here is from genome assembly GCF_900099965.1 of Nonomuraea jiangxiensis. Taxonomy (GTDB): domain Bacteria; phylum Actinomycetota; class Actinomycetes; order Streptosporangiales; family Streptosporangiaceae; genus Nonomuraea; species Nonomuraea jiangxiensis. The sequence continues at coordinate 70,210 of NZ_FNDJ01000007.1, forward strand.
GGACTGGGACTGCCGTGAGGAGCCCTCCGTATACGCCAAGCGGCTGGCCCAGCTCCTGGCGAAGGAGCAGCCGGCGGAGGTCGTCAGCGTGATGTCGAAGAAGGCCAGGCCGGGCAAGGTGTTCATCGACTGGAGCCAGAACAACCCCGCCAAGACCACCGTGGCTCCCTACTCGCTGCGAGCCAGGGAGCGGCCGACGGTATCGACGCCGTTGATGTGGGAAGAGGTCGAAGCGTGCGAGCGCGCCGAGGATCTGGTGTTCGAGGCGCACGACGTACTCGCCAGGGTCGAGAAACACGGTGACCTTTTCGGCCGGGCGTAGTCTGGTTCCGTCCACACCAAGAGGGGGACCGAAGATGTCGGAGATGGACATTCGCGGGGACGACAGCTCCTATGACGAGGAAGACCAGGAGTTGTCGATCGAGACACCCGAGGCCGACGCCGCCGAGCAGCAGCGGGAGATACGCCTCAATTCCAGCAGGCTGCGCCGGGAGGTGCCGCTCGACGTTGATCCGGCGGACGCCGCCGAGCAGGACCGCGTGGTCGATCTCGACGACGAGGACTACCGCTGAGGGCGAGGTGATGGCGGTGACCTGCGCGGTGACGGCTCGATCGTGCGGCTCAATCGTGATGAGTGTCGCTGAGGTGTCGCCTACCCGCACGTAGGATGTCCGAACAGCCCGCAGAGAGACCTATGGAGACCCGCGTGACCGCAACCCCGGACGCCAAGCCCCGGGGCACCCGGCTGCCCCGCCTAGCCCGCCGCCGGCAGCTACTCAGCGCCGCGCAGGAGGTGTTCGTCGAGAACGGCTATCACGCGGCCGCCATGGACGAGATCGCCGACCGGGCCGGCGTCAGCAAGCCCGTGCTCTACCAGCACTTCCCCGGCAAGCTGGAGCTCTATCTGGCGCTGCTCGACCTGCACGTCGACGACGTGGTCAACCGCTGCCGGGAGGCGCTGGCCTCCACCCACGAGAACAAACTCCGCGTCCAGGCCACCTTCAGCGCGTTCTTCGACTTCGTCTCCACGCAGGGCGAGGCGTTCCGGCTGGTCTTCGAGTCCGACCTGCGCAACGTCGCGCCGGTGCGGCAGCGGGTGGAGCGCTCCCTGCGCGAGTGCGCGGAGATGGTCAGCGCGGTCATCCAGGAGGACACCGGGTGCACCAGCGACGAGGCCCACCTGCTCGGTGTGGGCCTGGTCGGCATGGCCGAGGTGAGCGCTCGCTACTGGGTCACCACGCACGGCTCGATCCCCAAGGACGCGGCCGAGCAACTCATCGCCCGGCTCGCCTGGCGCGGCATCAGCGGTTTTCCGCGTACGGCATAACCCGTTCGCTGGGCGCGATCATTTTGTCTTTTCCCGGGTACCAGCGGCCACGATGGGAGTGAGCCCGCCCGTCGACAAGGGAGCCACCATGGAAATCAAGATCGGCATACGGTCCGTGCACCGCGAACTCATTGTTGAGACCGACCTCTCGGCGGAGCAGGTCGAGGAGGCGATCAGAAACGCCCTGTCGGCCGACCGGGGCGGCGTGTTCGCCATCACCGACGTGAAGGGCCGCCGGGTGGTGGTGCCCACGGCCTCCCTCGGATTCGTCGAGATCGGTGAGGACGAGTCCCGGCCGGTAGGTTTCGGCGGCACGCTCTAGGCGCCCAAACCGGGGGTACGGCCCGGCGCCGTACCCCTATGCGACCACCGACCCCGGCTACACACACCCCCGCGACCGCCCACCCCGACACCACACATCCGGCGACCGCCCACCCCAACTCGACACACCCCGTGGCCGCGCACCCCGACTCCAACACACCCCGCGACCGCACACTCAGGCACAGGAATCCCTCGCGACCGCGTAGACGGCCCACGCACCCCCGCGAGCGCAGTCCACGCGGACGCACCAGGGCTGCGGGTGCGCCAGCGCGCAGACGGCCACCGGGCTGTCGAGCGCCAGACCTCAGCCCGCCTCGTCACCCGTCCCCGTGAGTGCGGGTGACCTCCGCCGGGTCCTGCCCCAGCACCGTGCTCCGGCGGAACGGCGGGCGGCGGGCGGCGGGCGGCGGGCGGCGGGCGGCGGGGTCAGCCTCGCGGGTGTGGGCTGCCGAGGCGGCAGCCCGGCGGCCGACGGCGCCGTGGGACGTGATCCCGCCTCGACTCCGTGGCCGGGCAGCCCGCGCTCTCCCTCCGCAGTACGGCGCGGGAAGTCCAGCGATTCGGCCCACATCTTGTCAAGGAACTGCTGTAGCGGCGCGAGGCCCTCATGCCTGGCACCGTACAGCCGTTTCGTGCCCCAGCGCCTCTCGATGACCGGACCCGCCCTCTTGGAGCCCCTGCCGCTGCCGCCGGACGGCGGGCCCGGTCACTTCGGAATGCCCGGCGCCCTGTCAGAGGCCCATGGCGGCCATGCGCTTTCCGTGCGCTTCCGTCAACCTCGCGAAAAGCCGGGAAATGTCGGTAGCACCCTCCCCCGCCGACTCCACCACCAGCAGTGCCAGCTCCGGCCGCGCCGAGGCCACCTGCTGCGCCTGGCTGAGCGCCTCGCCGACGAGCCGCCGCGCCCACAGCGCCAGCCGCCCGGAAGCCGCGGGATCCTCCTGGATCGCCGCCCTGACCCGCTCGACCGCGAAGCGCGAACGCCCCTCGTCCACCAGCACCTCGTCCACCAGATCCGCGATCGACGGATCGAGCAGCCGGGCCGCCTCGCGGTAGAAGTCGAGCGCGATGCCGTCCCCTACATATGTCTTGACCAGCGCCTGCAGCCAGTCCCCCGGCCTGGTCTGGGCGTGCCACGCCTCCAGCGCCGCGACGAAGGGGGACATCGCGGCGTCGGGGTCGGCGCCCAGCTCGGTCAGCCGGTCGCGCAACAGGCGGAAGTGGGCGTATTCGGTCACGGCCAGCTCGCTCAGCGCCGCCCGGTCCGCCAGCGAGGGTGCCAGTGTGGCGGCGTCCTCGGTCATCCGGGCGTAGGCACTGAGCTCCGCGTAGGCCAGCACACCAAGGAGATCGACGACTCCTGGAGACTCCTTCATGGAAGGCAGCGTACTTCGGAGAATCTTCGGGAACATACGCAAGCTCGGCCAGCGTTGTGGTATCGAGTACACTGCTCTGTGAAAGTGCGACCGCAGTGTGTTAATTCGGGGGATTCCCCTGGTTACCCCCCGCTCCCCGGGTGCGCGGTCGCTGATGACGCGAGAGGGCTGGCTCTACCGCGAGGACCCACGCAACGGGGGCTGTTTTCCGCCCGTCGGTCCCGGCAGGCCCGCCTTCATTGGAGATTGAGGCAGGCCACGCTGACGACTTTCCGAGACCTCGGAGTCACACCTGAGATCGCCGATGCCCTCGAGACCGAGGGCATCGTCACACCGTTCCCCATCCAAGAGATGGCACTCCCGCTCGCCCTGAGTGGCCAGGACCTGATCGGTCAGGCACGCACGGGCACGGGCAAGACCTACGCGTTCGGCATCGCCATGCTGCAGAGCATCGGCAAGCCGCGCAAAAACCGCAAGAAGCCCCGCGGGCTGGTCGTCGTGCCGACCCGCGAGCTGGCCGTACAGGTCAGCGAGGACCTCGTCACCGCGGCGGGCAAACTCGGATCCCGAGTGCTGACCGTCTACGGCGGACGGGCCTACGAGCCACAGATCGAGGCGCTCAAGGCCGGGGTCGACGTCATCGTCGGCACCCCCGGTCGCCTGCTCGACCTGGTCAAGCAGAAGCACCTCGACCTGAGTCAGGTCACCACCCTCGTGCTCGACGAGGCTGACCGCATGCTCGACCTGGGTTTCCTGCCCGACATCGAGCGGATCTTCAAGTTGATCCCCGCGCAGCGGCAGACGATGTTGTTCTCGGCCACGATGCCGGGCGAGATCGTCACGCTCTCGCGCAAATACCTCAACCGTCCCACCCACGTACGCGCCGAGCTCGCGAGCGACGAGGGCGAGACCACCCCGCAGGTGCGCCAGCTCGTGTGGCGGGCCCACCGGATGGACAAGATCGAGATCCTCGGGCGGCTGCTGCAGGCCGAGGGCCGCGGGCTCACCATGGTCTTCTGCGAGACCAAGCGGGCCTGCGACATGGTCTCCGAGCAGCTCGACACCCGCGGGTTCGCGGTCGCGGCCGTCCATGGCGACCTCGGCCAGGGCCAGCGCGAGCAGGCCCTGCGCGCGTTCCGCAACGGCAAGATCGACGTGCTGGTGGCCACCGACGTGGCGGCCCGCGGCATCGACATCGACGACGTCACCCACGTGGTCAACTACGACTGCCCCACCGACGACAAGACCTACGTGCACCGCATCGGCCGCACCGGCCGGGCCGGGCGCACGGGCATCGCGGTCACGTTCGTGGAGTGGGAGGAGCTGACCCGGTGGAAGATGATCAACCAGATGCTCGGGCTCGAGTTCGCCGAGCCGGAGGAGACCTACTCCACCTCACCACACGTCTACACCGAGCTGAACATTCCTCAGGGCACCAAGGGCGTCCTGCCCCACGCCAACCGGTCGCGGGCGGGGCTGTCGGCGGAGCACATCGAGGACCTCGGAGAGACGGGGAGGGTGCGCGGGCGTGGCGGCCGACGCCGTGACGAACGCGACGAGCGCAACGAGCGCCCTGCCCGTACGCCCCGCCAGCGCCGCCGCACCAGAGGCGGGAAGGAGCTGGCCGAGACCGCACCCGCCGAGACGTCGGAGGCCGAGCTCGTGGATACCAACCCGGAGGAGACTCCCGCGATCTTCACTACGGACGAGATTCAGGCCACGGCCGGAGACAGGCGCACCCGGACCCGCCGGGGCGCCGCCACCACGGCCATCGAGCAGGCGCTCGCCGACGCGCCCGAGGCGCCGGTCAGGAGCACCCGCTCCCGCCGGGGCGCCGCGGACGACGCCGGCGAGCCGGCGAAGCGCACCCGCAGGACGGCCGCCAAGCCGGAGGTCGCCGCGGACGACGTGACGGAGCCCGCCAGGCCCGCCATGGAGCCCACCAGACCCGCCGTGGAGCCCGTCAAGGACCCCCTGGCGAGGGCCGAGACGGCACCCGTCACCGGGCCCTTCGAGGGCGACCAGCCGAGCTTCCTCACCGCACCGCCGCCACCGGTGCGCAAGGAGCCCGAGCGGATCGTCCCCGCGAGCCCGTTCACGGTGATCTTCCAGTCGCCCGACCTGGCCACGGATGACGACGACATCGCGCCGTCCGCCGCCACCGAGCGCAAGCAGCAGCGGCGCCAGTCCCGGGGCGGCAACCGCCGCCGCGCGGGCTGACCCCAGCCGGCAGGCGCGCACCCGGGCCAGGGTGCGCGCCCCACGCAGGGCAAGCCGCATGACCAGGTTCCCGAGGTCACGCATAGCTCACAACTCCTCCGATCTCGCCCAGCGTGCTCGGCAGGGCTGTGTCGAGGCGCTGACCTCTGGGTATTGTTGCCTCACGTGAGTACGCCGCGATTCCTCGATCTGCCTCCTGGCGTTGCACCACGGAAGATCGAAACGCCACAGGGCACGTTCGCGGCCCTGGAGGCGGTTCCGGTCAGTGGTGTGATTGAGCGCTGGCCCGCGCTCCTCGTCCCCGGCCTGACAGGCAGCAAGGAAGACTTCATCGCGGTCCTGATGACCCTGGCGCAGTCGGGCCGCCGGGTGACGGCCATCGACCAGCGCGGCCAGTACGAAACGCCGGGCCCCGACGACCCCTCCGCCTACACCTGCCCCTCGCTCGGCGCGGACGTCGACCTGCTCGCCCAGATCATCGGCGGCGGCGACGCCGTGCACCTGGTGGGCCACTCGTTCGGCGGCCTGGTGGCCAGGGAGGCGGTGATCGACGGGCGGACGAAGTTCGCGTCGTTCACGCTGATGGGGTCGGGTCCCGCGGCCATCGAGGGCCGGCGGGCGCTCAACGGCAGGAAGATCCTGGAGGAGATCCCCACGCTCGGCATGGAGCACGTGTGGCACCACCGGCTGGAGCCCGAGGCGCTGGCCGCCGACGTGTCCGACGACATCCTGGCCTTCCTGCACAAGCGCCTGCTCACCAACTCCCCTGTCGGCCTGGCGTGCATGGCCGAGCAGGTGCTGACCATGCACGACCGCACCGAGGAGCTGCGCCAGATAGAGGTGCCCACCCTCGTCCTTTACGGCGAGCACGACGACGGCTGGCCGCCCGAGGTGCAGTCGGAGATGGCGGCCCGGCTGGGCGCCGAGTCCGTGGTCGTGCCGGGCGCGGCCCACTCCCCCGCCGTCGAGGCGCCGGAGACGACCGCGGCGGCGCTGGTCAGGTTCTGGAACACGGCCGAGAAGCACTTCTTGGACACAAGGTCCCATGCCGTGTGATCATCCGTTCACCATGCCGGGCATCGAGGATCTCGTCGTTCAGCCGCCGCGGAGCGTGACGTGGCGGGTGCACCTCGACCGTTCCATGTGGGTGGGCGGCGTACGCGGCCTGATGTTGCAGGCCCTGCACCCGCTGGCCATGCTCGGTGTCTGGCAGAACTCCGACTTCCAGGAGGACCCGTTCGGGCGGCTGCGCAGGACGGCCGACTTCGTGGGGCGGGTGACGTTCGGCAGCCCGCGGGAGGCCGACGAGATCGGCCGGCGGGTGCGGGGCATCCACAAGGCGTTGCGCATCCGCGATCCCGGCACCGGCAGGACGCATCGGGTCGACGATCCCGAGCTGCTGCTGTGGGTGCACTGCGCGGAGGTGTCGTCGTACCTGGAGGTGGCCAGGCGCGGCGGGCTCCGGCTGACCGAGCGCGAGGCCGACCGCTACCTCCACGAGCAGCGCAAGAGCGCCACCTACGTCGGGCTGCACCTCGACGACGTGCCCGGCTCGTGCGCGGAGATGGACGCCTACTTCAAGCAGGTGCGGGCCGGCCTGCGGGTGACGGAGGAGGCCGCCGCGACGGTGCGCTTCCTGATGTGGCCGAGGCTGCCGCGGGAGCTGCGGCTGCTGTCGGCGGGCAAGCCCGCCTACTTCCCGTTCGGCGCGCTCTGCTACTACACGCTGCCCGACTGGGCACGGCGCATGTACCGGGCGCTGCCCGAGGTGCCCGGGGCGACGGTCACCGCGGCGCTGAAAGCCTTCCGGCTGGGCATGAACGCGCTGCCGGAGCCCGTGCACGACCGCGCGTTCTCCGCGGCCACCAGGGACATGCTGCGGGCCTCCAGGGAGCGTCTGGCCGCTGCGGGCTACGACGTGAGCAAGGGGCTCAGGGGCCTGACCGATCCTCGCCGCCGGCCGCCGGAGCCGGCCGCCTGACCGGCAGGAGCACGCCGCCCACCAGGACGACCGCCGACACGACCGCCATGGTCCACCCACCGCCCTCCAGCCCCGGCCCGGCGAACAGCACGCCGACCAGGGAAGCGGCGGCCCCGGCGCCGACGTACCTGGACGCCTGGAACACCCCCACCGCGACCCCCGTGTCCCGCCCGTCGGCGTGCACGAAGACCAGCGAGTTCAGCCCGAACTGGCTGAACGCCGAGGCCACCCCCAGCAGCGACGCGACCGTCAGCATCAGCCCGAGCGGGCCCACCGCGAGCATCACGCAGGAGCCGCAGACCAGCAACGCCGCGCCCAGCACCAGCACCGCGCGCAGCCCGGCGCGGGCGGCCAGGGCCACCGCGAGCGGCGTCGCGACGATCCCCAGCGCGGCCATGGGCAGCACGAGCAGCCCCGCGAGGTGCGCGGGCACGCCCGCCGAACGCTGTGCCCACAGCGGCACCGCGAAGAAGGCCAGGTAGAAGACCACGTTGGCGAGCGCGAACTGCCCGCAGGTGGCCAGCAGCCCGGGCCGCAGCCGGGGCAGCAGGGCTCGCCGCCGCCCGCCGCCGCGCACCTCGGGCAGCCACCGCAGCGCCACGACGAGCGCGACCGCCGCCAGCGGCACGTTCACCAGGAAGATCGCCCGCCATCCCCACAGCGAGACCAGGAACCCGCTGAGCACCGGCCCCACGGCGGCGCTCGCGGCGAGCACCATCGAGATCATCGCGATCACCCGCGGGGGCGGCCGGCCCTCCCCGTCCGCCACCGGGGCCTCCGCGCCGGGCCGCGCCAGGATCGCCATCCCGGCGGGCATCGTCGCGCAACTCCCGAACGCCTGTAACAACCGCACCGCCAGCAGCACCGGGTACGACGGCGCCAGCGCGGCCAGCACTCCCGTGACCGCCATCGCCACCAGCCCGGCACAGAACACCCGCCGCGCCCCGAACCTGTCCGCCAGCACGCCCATCAGCGGCGGCGCCAGGATGGCCACCAGGTAGAAGCCCGCCGCCAGCCAGGTCACGACGGCGAGCCCGACGCGGAACTCGGCCTCGATGTCCACCAGCGCCACAGCGATCATGGACGAGTTCAGCGGGTTGAACAGCGATCCCAGCGCCACCGCCGCCGGTAATCGCCCCACACGCATCACAACCGGTCCATAACCGCTGTCACACCTTGGTAAACGGCGGTTTACTCAGCGAGGCCGTCCCAGGGCCGGCGCTCCGGCGCCGTCGCCTGCCCCTCAGCGCAGTGGCGGCGGAAGTCGCACCACGAGCAGATCGGCCCGGGACTGGGCGCGAACAGCTCGTCGATCTCGGCCGGCACCTCGGCGGGCCCGATCGACGGCCGCTCGCCCGGCGCCGGGGCCGGGCGGGTCCGCGCGCCCGCGGGCACGAGCTCGCGGTAGCGCTCGTCCGCCGCCGCCGCCTCCGCCCCGATCTCCTCGGCGCGCCGCAGGTGGCGGGCCAGCGACTCGTCGCTGTGCCGCCACTCGACGATCTCGCCGGTGGGCAGGTGGTGCAGCTCGACCGTACGGCACGGGGTGCGCATCATGGTGGAGGCGGCGATGGCGTAGGTGGCCAGCGCGAGCGACGAGCGGGCGTCGTCCTGCGTGAGCGGCCGGCGGCCGGTCTTGTAGTCGACCACGACCAGCTCGTCCCCGCGCCGGTCGAGCCGGTCGATGCGGCCCGACAGGGCGATGACCTTCGTACGGGTGGCCACGGTGCGCTCGACGCCGACCGGGTCGTCGGACGGATCTAACGCCGCGACATAGCCGGACACGAGGTCGCGGGCGCGGCCCAGCCACCGCCCCGACTGCTCGGCGTCCTTGAACCCCTCGGCGATCCATCCGTTCGTGACCAGGATGGAGGCCGTCAGCGGGGTCCGCCGCTCGTACGGCTCCCGCCACCAGCCCGCCAGTGCGTTGTGCACGCTCGCCCCGACGCTGTTGTGCGCCCAGGCGGGCCCCTTGGAGGGCTGCGGCCGGTCCAGGTAGGTGAACCGGTAGCGGCGGCGGCAGTCGAGCCACGCGTTCAGCCGCGACGGCGTGCACGAATAGAGCCGCCGCGGCATCCCTTCCAGCGGGAGCTGGCCCTGCACCGTGCTCATGCGGCCTCGCTCCGTGAGGCGGACCGGGCCCACGGACCCCGCCACCCGTTGCCGCTCCGCTCCTCCAGGTGGCGGCACGGCCCCATCTAGTCGTCGCCCGGGTTGAGCGAGATCCCGGAGATCTTGGTGCCGTCGGTCAGCGGGCCCTCGGCCGGCGCCTCGGTGTCGACCCGCGTCAGCGAGCCGGACACCCAGTCGTCGAAGTGCGGCTCCAGGTCGCCGATCGTGACCTCGTCACCGTGGACGGGCAGCACCCGCGTCTCGGCCGGCAGCGTGAACAGCCGCCCGCCGATCGCCGTGAGCTGGTCGGCCAGGGCGGGATATTCGCCGCCCAGCTTGCCCGGGCCGTCGGCCTGCAGGGCCTTGCCGGTGAAGACGGCGTGGAGGTCCTCGCAGTAGATCGACACGCCGCCGGGCGTGACGCCGGGGGTCTCCATGACGTCGAGAGCCACGTCGGCCACCTCGAAGCGGCCGTCGTCCTCCATGTCGATGTCGGGCCAGGTCTCCGACCAGGTCTCCCGCCACAGGGGCTTGTCCTTGGGGTGCAGGGCCACCACGGCCTCGTCCCTGCTGGCCACCTCGATGGCCGCGCCGACGTGGTCGGGCAGGCCCGCCGTGCAGATGACGGCCAGCACCTCCCGCTCGCCCACCTTCTCGAGGATCTCGTCGGCGGCCCGCGACGCGTCGATGACGATCACTTCCTCGTCGTCGCCGATGATCCAGGTGTTGTTCTCGACCTTGTACTCGGTGCCGTCGATCTCGACGACGCCCTCGGTCACCACTCGCTCGATACGCGCTGTCACGTTTCCGAACTCTAGCCCGTCTCCATGAGAGCGCGAATCGTGTTCAACGGCCTAATCCTCAAGCCGGGGCGAGAAGGCCCCGAAGGGCACGTCCAGGTCGTGGTCACGGGCGTCGCGCAGCGTCAGCTCCGACAGCGCGATCACCCAGCCCGCGTCGGGCGGCCAGGCGATCGCCCACAACCAGTTACCGAGCGCCTCCCCGGCGTAGACCGCCCGGTCGGCGACGCCGTCCACGCACCACAACGCGGTGGGATGACCCAGCACCTCGATCTTGGCGTTCGGCGGCCCGTTGTCGAACCCCTCGCCGGGGTCGGGACCGGCCAGCCCCGCGTACGACGCCCCGAGCCCGATGCCCGGCTCCTCCGCGATGATGAGCAGGTCGGCCGGGCCCTCCATCGGCGACGGCCCGGACAGGGCCACCACGCTCGCCCTCCCCCCGGTGCGCTGCTCGCCCACCTCGGCGAACCCGGTCACCAGCCAGCCGGTCGGCAACGGCCAGGGCAGCCACACGGGCACCAGAGACGATTTTCGCATCGCCTCCAGCGCCATGCTGGTCGGCGGATGGGGAGGCTGATAGGGCAGGACGTCGCCGTGTATGTCGCATCGATACGCAGGCGACCACGCACTCGGCCCGTGAAGCGGGCCAAAACACCGTGGGCAAGTTGGTGCCGCTCTCACAGCTACCCACGGTGCTTCTTCCGGGACCGCCGCGTCAAGACCGCTTCTCGTTATCCCGTCGTAATCTTGGTCATGTGCGCGTAAATTGTGTCGGCGCGATCATCTTCGACGCCTCTGATCGGCTGCTGCTCATCAAGCGGGGCCATCCGCCCGGCATGGGCCTGTGGTCGATCCCCGGTGGCCGGCTGGAGCCCGGCGAGACGGACGCGGCGGGAGTGCGGCGCGAGGTCCTGGAGGAGACCGGGCTGCACGTCGAGGTCGGCCGGCTGGCCGGCACGGTGGACCGCCCCGGGCCCGGCGGGGTCACCTACGTGATCCGCGACTACCTCGCCAGCGTCTCCGGAGGGGTGCCCACGGCCGGGGACGACGCCGCCGACGTGCGGTGGTGCGGCCTGGACGAGCTGGCACGCCTGCCGCTGGCCGAGGGACTGCTGGAGTCCCTGACCGGCTGGGGCGTCCTACCGAGCTGACAGGCCCGGGGGGTGTGGCGGCGCCGCTCCCCGCCGGGCCTTCGTCTATCGGTTGGCGGTCAGGCTGGAGGTCCACAGGATCAGATGGTCGGCGTTGTACGTCGTGGACCGGCCCAGCGCCACCACCTCCGAGCCCGACACGGCCACCGCCGACAGCCACTGGGCGCCCTGGCCCGCCAGGCGGTCCTTGGTCAGGGCCATGCGGTTCCACGACAGGCCGTCCTGGGAGGTCCAGGCCGCGCTGTCGCCCTCGCCGGGCGGGCCGTGCCTGCCGACGGCCACCAGGCCCTCCTCCGCCGCCGCCAGGTCGTACGCGTCCGCCGCCAGGTCCGCCGGCAACCAGGCGGTCCGCCAGGTGTCGCCGTCGTCGTCCGAGACGGCCGCGAAGGCCCGCCGGGAGCCCTCCGTGACCGCGGAGCCGATGGCCACGAGCTTGCCCTGGTAGACCGTGACCCGTCGGAGCCCGGCCGAGGTGGCCTCCGGCGGAGCCACGCGAGTGCGCGAGCGCCAGTTGACGCCGTCCTCCGAATGCCAGACCACGCTGCTCTCCTGGTTGGCCGCGCCCGAGCCGCCCACCGCCACGTACCCGTCGCCGCTCGCGACCACGTCGTGGATCCGCACCCCCGAGCCGCCCTGCGGCAGCTTCTCCGACCTGGCGAACTTGCGCAGGTCGGGCGTGAACCACATGACCGCGCCCACCGAGCCCGCCTGGTCCCTGGTCTCGCCGGCCAGGACGTAGCCGCTCCGGCCCGCCGCCACCACGTGGGTCTCCAGCGAGACGTGGGCGGCGTCGCGGGTCAGGTCGCCGGTGGCGTTCACCCGCTTCCAGGTCTCGCCGTCCTTGGAGGTGACGAGGAGGGGGTCGGTGACGCCCACATTCGACTCGGTGCCGCCGACGGCCAGCCAGCCGTCCTCGCCGTGCGCCACGTCCGCCAGAGACTGCCTGCCCGCGCCGCCGAGGCTCATGGACTTCCAACTCTGCCAGTTCTTGATCGTCCACAGGCCCGCGTCGCCCGAGGCCGAACCCACGGCCACGTATCGGCCGTCGTAGCCGGCCAGGCTGTTGGTCTCGCGTGCGATCCTGGTCAGGCCCTCGATGTCGGTGAGCCGGACGCGCGCGGCCTGGCCGCGCGGCGGCGCGGACATGAGCACGAGCTGGTTGTCCACGTCGGAGGCCGCCTGGTCGCCGCCGGCGAACAGGGTGCCGCCGTCGGAGATCGTGAACCCGCGCAACGTCGCGCCCCGCAGGTCGTCGAGGTCGGTGCGCTTGTCCCAGTCGCTGCCGTCCGCGGTGGTCAGCACCGCGTACTTGTCCAGCCCGGCCTGGGTGATCGCCGCGACGCCCGACGGGTAGGAGATCAGCGACTCCACCCCGGGGCTCTCGCCGCTCAGCCCGCGGATCGAGCCGCACTGCGACCACTCCGCGCCGGTGGAGGAGCAATAGACCCGTACGTCCCCCGCGACCGTGCGCTGCCGCGTCGGCACCAGCACGAACCGCTTGGGCAGCACCGCCACCGTGCCCGTCCGCGGCACGGCCTCGGGGAGCTGGAAGCCGGTCGCCTGCCAGGTGCGCCCGCCGTCGGCCGAACGCAGCACCCGCGAACCCTCGCCCTCCGCGGGCTGCCCGATGGCCACGACCGTGTCGCCCTTGGCGACCACCGCCATGATCTCCCGCACCTCCAGGCCCCTGGTCTCGACGCGCTCCCAGGCCCTGCCGTCGCCGGAGCGCCAGGCCGCGGGGCCGGAACCGCCGCCGTCCCCCGCCGTACGGCCCACCGCGACGAACCCGGAGGCCGTCCTCGCGATGTCGTGGATCTGGTCACCGGCCCTGAACGCGGCCAGCCCGGCCTGCTCCACGGCCGTCCAGCTGAACCCGTCGGCGCTGGTCCACAGGCCCCGCTCGCCCGACGCCGTATCGTCGCCGCTGGCCAGCCAGCGGCCCGCGCCGCCGACCACCCGCTGGACCGTGGGCGCGGAGGCGCCGCTCACCTGGCCGAGCTGCCAGGTCTTGCCCCCGTCAGGGGAGAACAGGAAGAGCGGGCGCGGGGTCGGGCTCGTCGTGTCGCTGCCCACCGCGACCACCGCGCGACCCACCGAGGTCATGTCGTTGAGCTTCTGGTCGGTACCGTCACCCGAGGCCGGAACGGTGAACAGCTCGTCCCCCGAGCGCCCCGTGCCCGCCGCCAGGCGCAGGCCGGAGGCGTCGTCGCCGGTCCACTGCCACACGAGCACCCCGGCGGCCACCAGGACCGCCAGGGCCAGGGTGAGCACGATCGGGACCGCTCTGCTGCCGCGGTGTACCGGGCTGGACCTGCGGAAGGCGGCCGGGGCGGGGCCTCTGTGGTGCCTGCCGCTCGCCCCCTGGGGACGGGACGGGCCGGTGGCGACCAGGAGATCGGGCCTCGTGGGCCGACCGGCCGGCGGCCGCCCGACCCGCCGTACCTCGTCCTCCCCGGCTTCCTCCGCCTCCTCCCCCTCGTCCCGCTCGTCCCGCTCGTCCCGCCACGCGGACTCGTCGCGCCACTCCGGTTCGTCGCCTTGTCCTGGGTCGTCGCCATGTCCTGGATCTTCGCTTTGTCCTGGTTCGTCCCGCCATACCAGCTTGTCGTGCCACACCAGCTCGCCGGGCCGCTCGTCCTCCTCGCAGCGCGCCACCTCCTGGCGGTGGTCGGCGTCCTCGTGGCCCGCGGCCTCGTCCTGCTGCTCAGGCGTGTCCGCCCGCGCCGGGCCGGCCTCCTCGCGCCCCCGGACGGGGAACGCGAGGCGGTAGGGAGCCGTCCGCCGGGAGGCCTCGTCCCCTTCCCCGGAGGCTTGCTCCCCCGGAGGCGCGGTGTCACCGCCGGAACGAGACACCTCCCCCTCCGAACGGGCGGCCTCCTCGGCCCGCACCTCTTCCGTGCCCGAAGCTTCCTCGGCACTCGCGCTCCCTGGCTCGGGGTGGGCCGGGCCGCCGGCGACGAGCTTGTCCGGGCGGTTGACGATGCGGCGAGGCCGGCGCCGCGTCGGGGACTCGGGTTCCGCCGTCGCCGAACTGTACGGCCTGCGCCCCTTGGGCGGCTCCTGCGGCTCCTCCGGAATGGGAGCCGAGAACGGCGGCATCCCCCAGGGCGAGGTCAGGGGCAGCCCCCTGGCCCGATCGTCGGTGGGGCCAGGCGGGGAATGGCTGATCCTGGGCTCTTCTGCGGATTGTGGTTCAGGGACGCCCTCGCGATGCGGGTCGTCGTCATCCGGCGGTCGCCGTGGCGGTTCGCTGGGGCCGGAGGCCACGCGCCGTACCTCCTAGTCGCGCTTGTCGTGCGGGTGCCACTCGTCGAATCGGACCCGGTCCGTTCCACGGATCCAGACCAGCATGCCTGAGCCGGAATTTCGAGACCTCTCTAGCGAGATTCCCGGCACCCAAGCCCGATTTATTCCGAAACAGTGCTTATCGACCGCTTTTTGGCTAGATACAAAGCACCCCACGCATACACTCCAAGCTGCACCACGGTTCCCGCCAGTGCCTGCCAGGGCACCGGTACCTTGCCCTGGTTCAGCGCGTCGTCCAGTTGCCCGGCGGCGGCGCTCAGCCCGAACGCCAGCATGTTGTTCATGACGTGCAGCGCGATGGGCGCCTCAAGTCCCCCGGTACGCACCGCCAGCCACGCCATGACGGCCCCGAAGGCGAACACGTCCACCAGCCCGATCCACGAGTACCCGTGCAACGAGGCGAACAGCGCCGACCCCAGGAAGATCGCCCAGACGGGGCTGCTCACGTGCGCCCCCACCGCCTGCACCAGCCACCCGCGGAAGATGTACTCCTCGGCGGCGGCCTGGAACGGCACCAGCAGCACGATCACGATCATCGCCGGCAGGAAGACCCCCCACCCGCTCCAGCCGAACATGTCATCGGAGCTCGCACCCGTCAGCGACAGGGCGAGCAGTTGCGTGCCCTGCCCCAGCACCAGCGCCACGATCGCCAGCCCGGCGCAGCTCAGCAGCCACGACCAGCGCAACCGCCCGGCCACCGACGACAGCGTGCCGGGCCTGCGCCGCTGGACGAGCGCCGCCGTCCCCAGCACCAGAGCCAGTACGGGAGCGATCGACAGCAGCACCACGACCAGCCCGAACACCGGGTCGCCGAACAGGTCGCCGGTGGGAGCGAGCGGCGCCGGGATGCCGAGGATCGCCGCCAGCACCAGGCCCGCGTAGACGACCACGATCCCGATGACGAAGAACCCGACGGCGACGATCAACGTGCCGAGGATCGCCCGCCAGGGCCGGGCCGCGGCGTTCCTGGCCAGATGGTCGTAGCGGGCGCCGTGGGGCGTCGGCAGGAACCAGGAGGGCGGCGGCGGCGCCTGATAGTAGGGGGGATAGCCGGGTGGCTGCGCCCCGTACGGAAGATGAGGCCCTGGGTTTTCCTGCATCCATACATTCTGTCTGCCTGATGCGCATTAGTTCACAGACGGCCCGCCGTTTTCCGTGGATGCTCGGGGCGTAGGCATTTCAACCCTGGGAGCACATCCATGTCTAGGCTGGGACCAGTCCTCACTCTCGCGGCGGGCGCGGCGCTCGCCGTGGGGCTGGGTGTCGCCAGCATCACCGCGACACCGGCGGCGAACAACACGGCCGCGAACTCCGCCGCGGAAGCCCCCGCGCCGGAGGAGTCCATCACCGAAGCACCCGCACCGCAGGACACCACCGCGGCCGAGTCCCCCGCGCCCGAAGGGACGGCCGCGCCGGCGCCCGAGCAGACGGCACCCGAACAGACGGCGCCGAAGAAGACCGCCAAGGCGGACTACGGCGGCCGGGTCAAGGGCAACGGCGGCCTCATCGCGATCTCGATCAGGGACGGCAAGGCCATCGGCTACTTCTGCGACGGCAGGACCGAGGCCTGGTTCAAGGGCAAGGAGACCGCGGGCGAGCTGGACCTGACGGGCTTCGGCGAGGCCCGGATCACGGCCACGCTGGGCGACGGCCAGGCCAAGGGCCGGCTGGCCATCGGCGGCAAGAAGTGGAGCTTCGTCGCGCCCACGGTGGTCAAGCCGTCGGGCCTGTATCGGGCCACCGCCATGGTCAGAGGCGCCCGGCTGCGGGCCGGCTGGATCGTACTGAAGAACCCGCAGGGCGGGTTCACGCAGGTCGGAGCGGCGTTCGTGGGCGAGGAGCAACTCGACGTCCCCGAGCTGAACAGCGACCGGCCGACCTCCCCCGTGACTCTCGACGACACCACGATCTACCCCGAGGACGTCGACGGCTTCATCCAGGAGATGCGATGACCACCGTTCACCAGCCCACTCGCAGCCTCACCCCGCTGCTGGCCCCTTTGCTGATCGGCGGCCTGGTGGTGCTCGCGCTCGGCGTCTACGGCCGGGTGCACACGCCGACCGGGTTCGCCGTGGGCGTGGCCGGGTTCTCCGCCGCGCTGCCGATGAAAGCGTGGCTGACCACCGGGGCGCTCCTGCTGGCGATCGTCCAGGTGGTCTCGGCCCTGTCGATGTGGGACAGGCTCGGGGTCGCCATCCCGCCGGCCGTGCACCGCTGGTCGGGGCGGCTGGCGTTCCTGCTCACGATCCCGGTGGCCTTCCACTGCCTCTACGCCCTGGGCCTGCAGTACGACGTGCCCAGGGTGCTCGCCCACTCGGGGCTCGGCTGCTTCTTCTACGGCGTGTTCACCGCGAAGATGCTGGCGTTGCCCAAGCGCGGCACGCCGGGCTGGACGCTGCCCGTGCTCGGCGGGCTGACCTTCACCGCGCTCGTCGGACTCTGGCTGACCTCGTCGTTCTGGTTCTTCACCGCCGTGGGCCTCAAGGTGTGAAGCTCTTCGTACGCGTGAGCCCGGCGGCCCGCCCCTTGGCCGCGACGACGAGCGCCATCTTGCGCGAGGCCTCGTCGATCATCTCGTCGCCCAGCATGACCGCGCCGCGCTTCTCCACCGAGGTGTAGTAGTCATACGCCTCCAGGATGAGCTCGGCGTGGTCATAGTCCTCCTGCGTCGGCGCGAACACCTCGTTGGCCGCGTCGACCTGCGACGGATGCAGCACCCACTTGCCGTCGAACCCGAGCGCCGCCGCCCTGCGCGCCACCCGCCGGAACCCCTCGACGTCCTTGATCTGCAGGTAGGGGCCGTCGATCACCTGCAGGTCGTGCATCCTGGCCGCCATTAGCAGCCGCATGAGGATGTAGTGGTAGGCGTCGCCCTCCTCGTAGCCGGGCGGCTGCTCACCGACGACCAGCGTGCGCATGTTGATCGAGGCCATGAAGTCGGCGGGGCCGAACACCAGCGTCTCCAGCCGTTCCGAGGACCCCGCGATGGCGTCCACGTTCACCAGGCCACGGGCGTTCTCGATCTGCGCCTCGATGCCGATGCGGCCGACCGCGTACCCCATGGTCTTCTCGATCTGGGTGAGCAGCGTGTCCAGCCAGACGATCTCGGTCGGGTCCTGCACCTTGGGCAGCATCAGGCAGTCGAGGAACTCCCCGGCCCCCTCGACGATCTCGATCACGTCCCGGTACGTCCACTGCGTCGTGAGGTCGTTGACCCTGACCACCCGGGTCTTGCCCGACCAGTCGCCCTCGCGCAGGGCGGCCACGACGTTCTTGCGCGCCTCCTCCTTGGCCAGCGGCGCGACGGAGTCCTCCAGATCGAGGAAGACCTCGTCCACCGGCAGGGTCTGGGCCTTCTCCAGGAACCTCGGATTGCTGCCGGGCACGGCGAGCACCGAACGACGTGAGCGCATGCGCACACGCTACTGGGTCCTCCTCCCGGCGCGGCGGGGTGTCCCACGGCACGACGGCACCCCGTAAGCACCTGGAGCGGCCGGGCCGAGGCGGACTACAGTCATGACCGTGAGCGACAACACCGCGGCCATAGAGGAGGGCGCCAAGAAGTCCGGCATCCTCTGGCTCACCATCGACCGGCCCCGCCTGGCCTGGCACGCCTGGCACGACGGCGCGATCTACCTGGTGACCGGGGGCGGGGAGCAGCGACTGCCGGGCCTCGACGCCCTCGACCGGGTCCACGTCACGCTGCGCAGCAAGGACAACGGCGCCAGGCTGGTGGAGTTCGAGGCGGCGGTCGCGGTGGTCGACCAGGCCGCGGCGCCCGAGGCGGTGGCGGCGCTGGCCAAGGAGCGGCTCAACGCCCAGGACAGCGAGCACCTCACCGAGCGCTGGGCCCGCGACTCCACCGTCCTGCGCCTCACCCCCGACCACTGACCCGCCCGACCCCCGGAGGGCCACCCGCCACGGCCCCAGGTCGTCTTGGGGAGCGACCCCGCCACGGCCCCGGGCGGTCCGTCCCCCGCTCAACCTCGGGGAGCCACCCCGCCCACGGCCCCGGGCGGTCCGTCGCCGGTTTCAGCCTCGGGCCGGAGCGCCGAGCGGCTCCTCTCCCAGGCCGGGCGCCGCCGGTGGCGGCGGCGGGACGGAGGCGGTGGCGGTCTGCGCGAGCAGGGCGCCGGACAGCACGATCAGCCCGCCCACGATCTGGAACGCGCCCAGCGTCTCCCCGACCAGCGCCCAGGCCACGATCGCGCCCCCGATGACCTCCAGCGACGCCACGGTGGCGCCCACGGCGGCCGACAGCCGCCGCACCGCGTTGACCCCCAGGATGTACGCGATCACGGTCGCGACCAGCGCCATCCACAAATACGCCACCAGCACGGGCAACGTCTGAGCACCGGCGACTGGCGTGGCCGACACGGTGAACGCCTCCCACGGGATGTCCCACGGCCGCGCGAACGGGACCAGCACCACGGCCGCCCCCAGCAACCCCCAGGCGATCAGCCCGAGCGGGTCGAGTTCATCCCCGAAGCTATCGTTCATCAGGAAATATCCGGCGCAGCACGCCCCGGCCAGCAACCCCAGCAGCAGGCCCAGCGCGTCCAGCCGCAACCCCTGCCAGGCTTCGACGACGATCCCGAGGCCCACGACCGCGACGACAGCCCCGATGTAGGCCGCCCGCGCCAGCCGCACCTTCCGCACCAGCCGTACCCAGGCCACCACCATCACCGGCGCCATGAACTCCAGCAGCAACGCGATCCCCACCGGCAGGCGCGTGATCGCGACGAAGTAGAGCGCCTGAACCCCGGCCACCGCCACGACCGCATACAGCCCGAGGAACGGCAGCCTGGACCGCGGGATCCGCAACGCCCGCGGCTTCACCACGGCCAGCACCGCCACCAGGAGCAGACCGGCGCCCGCCATCCGGGCCCACACGGCCTCGATCGGCGCCAGCCCGGCCGCTATGAGGTATTTGGCCATGGGGCCCGAGAACGCGTAGCAACACGAGGACACGAACGCGAGCGCAAGCCCCGCATACCTCATCGCACACAACCCCCAGTAATCACCGTTAAGCGGGTTTGATACTGACATGTGGGGCATCCCGGGCGCAACGGGATAGCACTGTTAGCCTGACGACGTGCAGATCTTCGTGGCCCGGCTGCCTGGGACCCCGGTCTTCGACCCCGCGGGCGACAAGATCGGGCGCGTCAGGGACGTCGTGATCGGCCTGCGCCTCGCGCGCCGGCCGACCGTGCACGGCCTGGTGGTGGAGGTGCAGCCGCGCCGCCGGGTGTTCCTGCCGATCACCCACGTCCGCCGCATCGAGGCCGGATCCGTGGTCTTCACCGGCCGGCTCAACATGCGCAGGTTCGAGAAGCGCGCCACCGAGACCCTGGTCATCGGCGAGGTGCTCGACATGACCGTGCGCTATCAGGACCAGCCCATGACCGTCTACGACGTGGCCATGGCGGAGGTCCAGAAGTCCACCTGGGAGATCACCAAGGTCGCCCTCTACAAGGGCCGGCGGCGCGAGCCGCGGACGGTGGACTGGAACGAGGTGTCCGGGTTCGACACGTTGCAGGCGGATCAGGGGGCGGCCGGGCTGATCGCCGCGTTCGAGTCGCTGCGGGCCGCCGACGTGGCCAGCGCGCTGCACGAGCTGCCGAGCAAACGGCGCGTCGAGATCGCCCGCGCGCTCAACGACGACCGGCTGGCCGACGTGCTGGAGGAGCTGCCGCCCGACGACCAGATCGGCATCCTGCGCACCCTGGAGCCAGAGCGGGCGGCCGACGTGCTGGAGGAGATGGGCCCCGACGACGCCGCCGACCTGCTGCACGACCTGCCCGAGGAGCAGGCGACCAAGTTGCTGGCCCTCATGGAGCCCGGCGAGGCGGCTCCGGTGCGGCGGCTGATGCCCTACCCGGAGACCAGCGCGGGCGGCGTGATGACCAACGAGCCCGTGATCCTGCCGCCCAGCGCCACCGTGGCAGAGGCTCTCGCGCAAATCAGGCAGGAGGACCTGACGCCCGCCGTCGCCGCCCTGGTCTACGTGACCCGGCCGCCGACGGAGACGCCGACGGGCAGATACCTGGGGGTCTCGCACTTCCAGCGGCTGCTGCGGGAGCCGCCCTCCACGCTGCTCGGCAGCGTGATCGACCCCTCCATCGACCCGATCAGACCGGATTTCACGCTGCGCGAGGTCACCTACTACCTGGCGAACTACAACCTGGTCGCCGCCCCGGTCGTAGACGGGCTGGGCCGGCTCGTCGGCGCGGTGACGGTCGACGACGTGCTCGACCACCTCCTGCCCGAGGACTGGCGCGAACGGTCCGGCGAGCCGTTCCCCGGTCCCGGCTCCCCGCCGAGCGACCGCGGCTCCTCGCCGACCGACCCGTCGCCAAGCCACCGCGACCTTTCGCCAAATCACCGCGACTCTTCGCCGAGCGGCCGCGACTCGCTGCCGGGCTCCCACGACGACGCCGATCTCGACACCTCGGGGACCGAACGTGACGACGACTGAACGCCTGGACCAGCCGCGGGACCTGCGCCGCCCGCTGCGACCGCACTACGACCCGGAGGCGTTCGGCCGCCTGTCGGAGCGGATCGCCCGCTTCCTCGGCACCGCCCGTTTCCTCGTCTACATGACCGTGTTCGTGCTGGTCTGGGTGGGCTGGAACTGGGGGGCGCCGCCACCGCTCCGGTTCGATCCGTACCCGTTCATCTTCCTCACGCTGATGCTGTCGCTGCAGGCCAGCTACGCCGCGCCACTGATCCTGCTGGCCCAGAACAGGCAGGACGACCGCGACCGCATCCAGTACGAGCAGGACCGCGAGGCCGCCGAGCGCAACCAGGCCGAGATCGAATATCTCACCCGCGAGATCGCCGGACTCCGCCTCGCGCTGAACGAGGTGGCCACCCGCGACTACCTGCGCTCCGAGCTCACCCGCCTGCTGGAGGAGCTCAGGGAGCACCGTTGAGCGGGATCTCCCCGAGGTCGAGCTTGGCGAGCATGGCTCGCACCTGGCCGACCTCGTGAGCGCCCAGCATGTCGAGGAACTGCGTCCTGACGCCGCGCAGGTAGGTCGGCGTCGCCTCGGCCAGCCGCTCCGCCCCGCGCTCGGTCAGCACCGCGAACAGCCCGCGCGCGTCGTCCTCGCACGCCTCCCTCGACACCAGCCCGCCACGCTGCAGCCGGTCGATGAGCCTGGTCAGACCGCTGCGCGAGAGCAGGACACGGCCGGCCAGATCATTCATGCGCAGCCGCCGCTCCGGCGCCTCCGCCAGGTGCATCAGCACCTCATACGAGGCCAGCGGCAGATCATGACCGACCAGCAGTTCCGCCTCCAGGTGGCGGGTGATGCGCACCTGGGTCCGCTGCAACATCCGCCAGACCGCCAGTTTCTCAGCGGTGAGGCCCTCGTCGCGCAGAAGAGTCACGGAGTAACCTTAAGACGTTGTTGCACAGACACCTAACAGCACGGATTAACCCGGCGAGGCCCGAGGTTCATACCATGGAGGGGCATCCTCGCCGACGTCTAACTTGCCTGTGACACATATACCTACAAAGGAGGGACGGCACTCCCTCGTGCCGAGACATCGATGGCACCAACCCAGGAACAGGTGACGGCCGCCCTCGCCACCGTCATCGACCCCGAGATCCGTCGCCCGATCACGGATCTCGACATGGTCAAGAGCATCGAGATCGCTCCGGGCGGGACGGTGCGCGTAGGGGTCTACCTCACCGTGGCCGGCTGCCCGATGAAGGACACCATCCGCCGCGATGTCACGAATGCCGTCGCCAAGCTCGACGGGGTGACCGGCGTCCAGATCGACATGGACGTCATGAGCACCGAGCAACGCAAGACCCTCCAGACCAAGCTGCGGGGCGACCGCGGGCCGGAGAAGGAGATCCCGTTCAACCAGCCGGGTTCGCTGACCCGCGTGTTCGCGGTGGCCAGCGGCAAGGGCGGGGTCGGCAAGTCGTCCGTCACGGTCAACCTGGCCGCGGCGATGGCCTCCAGCGGCCTCAAGGTCGGCATCGTCGACGCCGACATCTACGGTCACAGCGTTCCTCGCATGCTGGGCGCCGCCGAGCGGCCCACCAAGGTCGAGGACATGATCATGCCCCCGGTGGCGCATGACATCAAGGTCATCTCGGTCGGCATGTTCAAGCCGGAGGGCAACACGCCGGTGGTCTGGCGCGGGCCGATGCTCGACCGGGCGCTGCACCAGTTCCTGGCCGACGTCTACTGGGGCGACCTCGACGTACTCCTCCTCGACCTGCCGCCCGGCACCGGCGACATCGCGATCTCGGTGGCGCAGCGACTGCCCACGGCGGAGATCCTGGTGGTGACCACGCCGCAGATGGCCGCCGCCGAGGTGGCCGAGCGGGCCGGGTCGATCGCGGCCCAGACCCACCAGCAGATCGCCGGGGTCATCGAGAACATGGCCTGGCTCCCCTGCCCGCACTGCGACGAGCGCATCGCGGTGTTCGGCGAGGGCGGCGGCCAGACGGTCGCGGACGCGCTCACGCGCACGCTGGGCGCCCGTGTCCCGCTGCTCGGGCAGGTGCCCATCGACCTGCGCCTGCGCGAGGGCGGCGACGAGGGCAAGCCCCTGGTCCTGACGGAGCCCGACACACCGGCGGCGGCGGAGCTGCGCAAGATCGCCGCCAACCTCAGCAAGCGCTCCTCCAGCCTGAAGGGCCTCCACCTCAACCTCTCCCCCCGCCGCTAACCCGCCATCAACGGTGACACAGCCCCGCCCGGGTCGACCCCTCCACCCGGGCGCAGGGCCCACTCTCACGCCCTCCGCCCAGCCTTACGACGCACACACGTTTACTGCCGGCTCGGCGTAGGGCGGGCATAGAGCCCCGCACAGGCATACAGCTCACACGGGCTTACGGCCTCGCACAGGCTTACGGCTCCGCACGGCGTGAAGGGCATCCAGCCTTTACGGCCAGCACGGTGGGCGCCACCCACCGTCGCTGGTGACCCACATTCCAGGGTGACGGTTACCGACATCCCCGCTTCCCCGCCGCAACGGCCGGGCACGACCGCCTGGGTGGTGAATCGTGGGCCCGGAAACAGCAAGAGGCGATCATCGTTCGAGGGGTTGGGGGCGGATGGGCCCCTGAGATTGCCCGCTGTGGGGCGTTGAGGTGGCCTGTCAGGTCGCTTCAGCGTCGTAGGGTGGAATCTCCCCGTACCCCAGTGCGTCTTCCGGCTCAGGCGCGTACGGAGCCGTGGCGGCCGGCTCCAACTCCCGCGACTTGTTGGGGTTGTTCCAGTCGTCCTCGAGGTCGTCGAGGAGATGCTTGCGGACGAAGTTCCTGGGGTTGAGGTCGGTGGGATCGAAGTTGGAGAACTCGGGCCCCAGCCCGGCCCGCAGGTCGTCGCGGGCGTTGTTCGCCATCCGGCGCAGGTTGCGCAGCGTCTTTCCGGCCTGTGACGCGGCCTGTGGCAGCTTGTCGGGACCGAAGACGAGCAGCGCGATGACGATCAGCGCTCCGACCTCCATCCACCCGAGTCCGAACACCGTGAGCTCCTACCGCGCTGTCTGATCACTCCGAGGACAACCCCGGCCCATCCACAGACTAAATGCTCCGGTGGGTGAGTCGCTCGTCCCCCCTAGGTCATATCACCCAAAACCTCGCCACACCTCCCCACCCCAACCCAGCCGACCCAACCCCCCACCACCACCGAACCCACCCCGGCCACCGCCGCCCCGGCGTCGCCACCAGTGACCCTGGCCGCGTAGCCGCGCACGGGAAGCTCTGACGGCGACCAACGTGATGCGCACGGCGCAGGGCTAACTCTTGGCCCCGGGCTAACGCAGAAGCAGGGCTAACCCGCCTAACTGCGGGCGCAGCGCTAACTGCCGGGGCATAGCTAACGCCTGGCGCAGAGCTCACGCGGGCAGAGCTAACGGGCGGGGCAGGGCTAACTTGCGGCGCAGCCCTAACCTGCGGGCCCAGCTAACGGGCGGGGCAGGGCTAACTCCCGGCGCAGCGCTAACCTGCGGGCCACAGCTAACGCTGGCGCAAGGCCAACGCCCAGCCA
>NZ_FNDJ01000007.1:94994-411364 GCF_900099965.1 Nonomuraea jiangxiensis
CTAACCTGCGGGCCACAGCTAACGCTGGCGCAAGGCCAACGCCCAGCCAGGGCTAACGCGGGGGCGGCTAACCAGGCTAACGACCGGCGCAGAGCTAACCCCGGGGGGCCAAGCTAACGGGCGGCGCAGCGCTCACTGGTGGCGCAGCGCTAACCACAGGGCCACAGCTAACGCCTGGCACAGGGCTAACGCGGGCAGAGCTAACGGGCGGGGCAGGGCTAACCCCGGGAGCAGGGCCAGCACGAGGTGCAGCGCTTACGCGGGGCACGGCTAATGCGGGGAGCACGGCTAACCCTCAGGCACGGCTAACCGGCGGGGTCGGCGGGGCGGCCTACGCCTCTCCCGCCTCCAGCAGCCCATCGCTTGGCCGTCCGCCTTGGAGGCCCATGGTTTACCACCCAGGCGGTCGTGCCCGGCCGTTGCGGTGGGGAAGCGGGGAGGTCGGTAAGCGTCACCCTGGAATGTGGGTGACCAGCGACGGTGGGTGGAGCCCACCGTGCTGGCCGTAAAAACTGGAAGCCCTTCACCCCGTGCGAAGCCGCAAGCCCGTGTGAGGCCGTAAGCCTGTGCGGAGTTGTGGGCGTCGTGGAGGGATCAGGTTGGGGACGGGGTTGGGGTGGGGTCCTCGTCGGCGACGACGGTCAGGGTGGCGGTGTGTTCCTGGCCCGCGCGCTGGTACTTGATGATGATTTTGGCGCCCGGGGACTTGCTGCGGATCAGGGCGATCAGTTCGTTCCCGTCCTGCAGCGCCAGCCCGTCCATCTCAAGGATCACGTCGCCCGCCTTCAGCCCGGCCTTGCCCGCCGGCCCCTTGGCGTCCACCGGCTGCTGCCCGCCGGCGGGCTCCGAGGCGATGCGCACGCCTTGGCCCCGGTATTCCCTGTCCAGGACGATGCCGATCTTGGGGCGCTTGGCCTTGCCGGTGGTGATGAGGTCCTCCGCCACCCGCCGCGTCTGGTTGACCGGGATCGCGAAGCCCAGGCCGATGCTGCCGCTCTGGCTGTTGACCGAACGGCTCAGCGTGGCGATGGCCGAGTTGACCCCGACGACCTCACCCCTGCCGTTCACCAGCGGCCCGCCCGAGTTGCCCGGGTTGATGGCGGCGTCGGTCTGGATGGCGCTGATGTAGGCGGGCTCCTCGTTGCTGGCGCCGGTCTCGTCGCCCGCGATGACCGGGCGGTTGAGCGAGCTGACGATGCCGGTGGTCACCGTGCCCGTCAGGCCCAGCGGGGAGCCGATGGCGATGACCGGGTCGCCGACCACGACCTGGTCGGAGTTGCCGAGGGTGGCCACCGGGGTCCCGAACGACTCCTCCGGCTTGATCACGGCCAGGTCGGAGCCCGGGTCGCGGCCGACGATGCGGGCCGTCGTGGTCTTGCGGTTGCTGAACATGACCCGGATCTCACCGCCCTGGGCGGCCACGGCGACCACGTGGTTGTTGGTCACCACGTAACCGTCCTTGATCAGGAAGCCGGATCCCGACGCACCCTCGGTGCTGGTGCTGTTTCCGGCCTCGATCGAGACGACGCTGGGCAGGACGCGCGACGCCACGCCCGCCACCGAGTCGGGGTCCCGGTTGGTCGCGCCCGTGGGCACGGGGCCCAGGCTGTAGTTCGGGTCGTTACCGGAGCTGCTCGGTCTGGTGAGCAGGTAGGTGCCGACACTTCCGAGGATCGAGGCCACGACGGCGATGAGCGCGGCGATCGTGACGAGCGCGCCGGTGCCCGGTGGGCGTCGCCGTTCCGCGACGTGTGTACCACCCAGGCCATGCGGGCCGTGTGACCCCGTGGGCGGTGGCGCCCAGCCCGCTCCCATGCCGAGCGCCTGCTGCGGCGGCGGGGGCGGCGGCAGAGCAGGTCCGCCACGGGAACCTCCGAACGGGCCGCCCAGCGGACCACTGGGCGGCCCGCCGAAAGGACCGCCCGAAGGAGAACCGCCGGACCCGCCGGAAGGGCCGCCAGGCGTCTCAGGGGACGACTGGCCACCGAAAAAGGGACCATCGAAGGGCCGCGCGCCGCCGTCCGGCGAACCGAAGGAAGGACTCTCGAAGGGCCGCGCGCCGCTGTCCGGGGAGCCGAACGGAGGGCCCTCGAAGGGCTTCGCGCCGCCACCGTCGGGGGCCCCGAACGACGGCCGTTCGAAGGACGGCGTGTCAGATGGCGGGCGTTCGAAGGACAGGCTGTCAGACGGCGGGCGTTCGAAGGACGGGCTGTCAGATGACGCGGTGTCAGACGGCGGGCGTTCGAACGACGGGGGGTCGAAGGAGAAGGAGGGGGTGTCAAAGGAGGGGCGCTCGGACGACGGGCTCTCATACGAACGGGCCCCGCCGTCCGGTGGACCGAACGAGGGACCCTCGTAGGAGCGTGGGCCGCCGTCCGGCGAGCCGAACGCCGACCCGCCATAGAGCGGCCCGGACTGCGTCGTGCCGTCGTCGCCTGGCGGGCCGTAGGAGGGACCGGGCTGCGGCGGGTTGCCTGCCGGCTGGAAAGAGCCTGGCTGCGAGGGGCCGCCGGGGATCGGGAAGGCGTCGGTCCGTGGAGGGTTGCCGGGAGCCGGGGAGTCGTTGGGGGCGGGGAAGAAACCGGGCTGGGGCGAGGCGCCGGATGCGTACGGTGGCGGGCCCGCCCCCTCGGAACGGCCCGACGGGTCACCCCACGACGTGCCGAACGAGGCAGGCGGTTCAGGGCGCCGGCCTGGCTGTTCGGAGGAGTGCTCCGCGGGCAGGAAGTCCGGTCGCCCCTGTGGTTCGGGGGAGTCCGACGGCGTGCGTCCTTCGGTGGGCCGCGTCTCGTCGGTCATGTAAGTCTCACCACTCCTTGACTCGGCCACCGCAATCGTCGCCCCTGCGGCATACGAGGGTCATAAAGCATTTGTCAGGAATCGCCTATGACAAATCCCGAACCCAGATCGTATGCCCCGCGCACCGCTGACTACGCCAATCCGAGTGACCCCGGCATACCAGGGCATCAAGGCGTGGCGGTCGAAGGTGCGCTCGTCGGTGAGGTGCGAGCCTGCTGGAACAGCTCCACGGGCGGGGCCGGGTTGGTCTGGCCGACGCCGCTGGCGGCGAAGAAGGTGCCCAGCGCGACCGCGGCCGAGACCACTCCCACCGCGACATAGGTCGTGCGCCTGCGGCTAGCCCGTCCAGGGCCTGAGCCACCACCGGTCGCGTCCCTGCGCGGGCGGTTGTCCAGCGGGGCGATGCTGTGCGGCCCAGGGATGGGCACCCCACCGAACGTGCGGGAGGGAAAAGGGCGCTCCCTCGGCGGCAGCGGCCCTCCCGGCTCCGCCATCCGGAGCAGGGACATCGTCAGGTCGGCAGGCATCGCGGGGCCGTCGAGCGAGCGCAGGCGCGACTTCAGCGCCCGCATCGACTCGACCTCTCGCCTGCAGTCAGCGCAGAAGGTCAGGTGCGCCAGCGCGCGTTCGCGATCGGTGTGACTGAGCTCGCCGTCGACGAGCGCCGAAACGCGTTCTCCAAGATGAGCCATATCAGACTTCCTCCCCACGGATCACGGTCGGGGGGAGTTGGGTATTACGGGGGGCTCGATGTTCGAGCGCCTCCCGCAACTGCGCCCGGCCACGGTGAATACGGCTTCGGACCGTACCCAGCTTGACGCCGAGCGTGGCCGCGATCTCCTCATAGGACAGGCCCTCGATGTCGCACAGCACGATCGCGGCCCGGAACTCGGGGGCCAGCGAATCGAGGGCGGCCTGGATGTCGGGCTCCAAGTGGGCGTCGTCGAACGCCTGCGCCGGTGACGGCTCGCGACCGCGAAGCCGCTCGGCGGCGTCGTCGGCCAGCCCCTCGAAGCGGATGCGCTGCTTGCGCCGCGCCATGTCGAGGAACAGGTTGGTCGTGATCCGGTGCAGCCACCCCTCGAACGTGCCGGGGGTGTAGCTCGACAGCGACCTGAAGACCCGTACGAAGACCTCCTGGGTGAGGTCCTCGGCATCGTGGACGTTGCCGGTCAGCCGGTATGCCAGTCGATACACGCGTGCGGAGTGAGTCCGCACCACTTCCTCCCATGTGGGAGGAGTCCAGTCAGACGACACGGGAGTATCCGCCTGGTGGTCGCTTTCGTCCACCAGAACTCCTCTCTCTGGGACCACCGCTACCGCCATAGTGCCTGGTTTCGTCCCTTCGTGCGCACTGACTGCCTTCCGGACCGGCAAAGCCCGTTTAAACCTGCAACGCCTTAGGACCCTCTTGAGTTCCCGTCCCGGCGTGTCTCCCCTAGGCTGCGATCGGTGCCAATCACGTGTATGACCTTTTGCGACGATCGCACGAAAGTGGGGGGAGGAGGCCGATGACCAGTCCGGTGGAGGCCACTCTGGCCTATGCGGAGCAGTTCCATCAGGAGGATGAGATCCTGCACGCGGCGCGTCAGCGCGCGCTGGAGGTGGGGGCCACGCCTATCCTTCCCGGCGGTGGGGCTGCGCTTTGCTTCCTGGCCACCGCCGTGAACGCCAAATCCGTGGTCGAGATCGGCACGGGATGCGGCGTCTCGGGTCTGTGGCTGCTGCGCGGCATGCGTACGGACGGCACTCTGACGAGCGTCGACGTCGAGCCCGAGCACCAGCGGCTGGCCCGGCTGGCGTTCGCCGAGGCGGGCTTCTCCGGCGGGCGGGTGCGGCTCATCTCCGGCCGGGCGCTCGACGTGCTGCCGCGGCTGTCGGACGGCGGCTACGACATGGTGTTCGCCGACGGCGCGAAGCAGGAATACGCCGACTATCTGGCCGAGGCGGTCCGGCTGCTCCGCGTGGGCGGCATCGTGGCCTTCGACAACATGTTGTGGCACAACCGCGTGGCCGACCCCGCGCAACGCGACTCCGACACGGTCGCGCTGCGCGAGGTGACCAAGCTGGTGCAGTCGGACGACCGGCTGCGCTCGGTGCTCATGCCCCTGGGCGACGGCCTGCTGGCCGCCATCAAGGTCTCCCGCTAGAGCCGAGCCCGCTAGAGCCCGAGCCGCTAGAGCCGAGCCCGCTAGAGCCCGAGCCGCTAGAGCCGGGCTCCGGAGAGCCCGAGCGGGAGAGCCAAGGGGGACTCACGCGGTCGTCACACGGGCCGTCAGGCCCGGGTGAGCCACTCCAGCAGCAGGCGCACGCCGAACCCGGTGGCGCCCTTGCTCTGCGTGCCCTCGTCGGCCATGCTGCGCCCCACCCCGGCGATGTCGAGATGCGCCCACGGCCGCTTGCCCGCGAACTCCCGCAGGAACAGCGCCGCCGTGATCGACCCCGCGCCATACCTGGACCCGGACTCGACGTTGGTCATGTCGGCGATCGACGACTCCAGCGCGGGCACGTAGTCGTCGATCAGCGGCATCCGCCACAGCCGGTCGTCGCTGGCCTGCCCCGCCTCCACGAGCTGCTTGGCCAGCACGTCGTCGGAGGAGTAGACGGCGCCGATGCTGCGGCCGAGCGCGATGCTGATCGCCCCGGTGAGCGTGGCGATGTCCACGACCGCGTCGGGGTCGAGCTCGGCGTCGGCGTACGCGAGCGCGTCCGCCATCACGAGCCGGCCCTCCGCGTCGGTGTTGAGCACCTCGACCGTGCGACCGCCGTAGTGCTTGATGACGTCGCTGGGACGCTGGGAGGTGCCGGAGGGCATGTTCTCGGCGGCGGCGACCAGGCCGGTGACCCGCACCGGCGCCCCCAGCTCGGCCAGCGCGCCGAGCACCGCGATCACCACGGCCCCGCCCGCCATGTCGGTCTTCATCGCCTTCATGCCCTCGTTCGGCTTGAGCGACAACCCGCCCGAGTCGAACGTGATGCCCTTGCCCACCAGCACCACGTGGCGCTCGGCCGGCTCGGCGGGCGTGTAGGAGAGCTGGATGAGGCGGGGCGGGCTGGCCGAGCCCTGCCCGACGGCCAGGATGCCGCCGAACCCGTCGGCCCGCAGCTGCTCCTCGTCCCACACCCGGACGGCCACTCCCTGCTCGGCGGCGCGCTCGGCCAGCCAGGCAGGGTTCTTGACGGAGGAGGGCGTGTTGGTGAGGTCACGGGTGAGGGCGACCGCCCGCGAGACGGTCCTTGCCCGCCGCACCTGCTCCTCGTCCGCGCCCACCAGCACCAGCGACCGCACGGTCTGCTTGCCCGGTTCGCCGATCTTGAAGGAGTAGGCGGCCAGCAGCGCCGCCTCCGCGAACACCGCGTGGTCGCCGGCCGGCACCACCACGGTCAGCGCCTCCCGGCCCTTGGCCCTGCGGGTGAGAGCGGCGGCCGCCTTGCGCAGGGCGCCGGGGGAACCGTCGCCCACGCCGTAGAGCAGCACGCGGCCCGCGCCACCGGCCCGCGCCACCGGAACGTCGACGATCTCCCCCGCCTCCCCCTTGGCCTCGTAGAGCGCCAGCAGGTCGGGCACCGGCAGGTGCAACTCGATCGCGTGTGCGGGGTTGAGATCGGCGGCGTAGGGAACGGCAAGCAGCTCGGCGTCGTCGGGAACTTCGGCGACCACCGTCGCAGTGGTCTCAATGGGCACGGAAACATCTCCTCGAACATCAGCGACCCTGGCGCCGGACTACGCCAGGGTCGTACAAACAAGTGTCTCTCGGGAGCTCTCAGCCGACGACGTTTTTCAACGCCTCGCCGAGCGCCTTCGCCTCGTCGGCGGAAATCTCCACGACGAGCCGGCCGCCACCTTCGAGGGGGACCCGCATGACAATGCCGCGCCCTTCCTTGGTGACCTCGAGCGGACCATCGCCGGTCCGCGGCTTCATCGCCGCCATGCGTGCATCCCTTCCTGCCTTGGGCTCCCGCGGCCCGCGATTTCCGACCTCCCGTGGGGGGCGGTCGGCGCATTCACGTCTTCTGTGATGTCCTATTCTCCCGCATCGAGAGCGCTCATGGGTAACGATCTCCTCCCAGAATGCGTTGTCGAGCCAGGAGATGGCGGCCAAACTGGACTCCGTGCACGCTCGCGCCGCTCTGTTCGACCTCTATGGAGACCACCTGCGTTCCCGGGGTGGGCAGGCGTCCGTCGCCGCGCTCGTCAGACTTATGAAACCACTGGAAATCGCCGCTCCCGCCGTGCGCACGGCGGTTTCCCGGATGGTGAGACAAGGCTGGCTGCGGCCGATCCGGCTTCCGCAGGGAGCCGGCTACGGGGTCACGCCGAAGTGCGTCAGGCGGCTGGACGAGGCCGCACTGAGAATTTACCGAGCCGGCGCGCTCACCTGGCACGGCCGCTGGCACGTCATCGTGCTGGAGCCGGTGCGTGAACGGCCACGCCGCGAACGCCTCAGGGCCGACCTGACGTTCCTCGGCTACGCGTCGCTGTCAGAGACGACGTGGATCGGTCCACGCTCGTCGATCGAGCTGGACAATCTGCTCGAAGCCGAGGAGGTGCGGGCCGACAGGTTCGACGCGGCTCTCGAAGGCGATCCGCGCGAGCTGGTCTCCCGGGCATGGGATCTGACCGCCATCGGCGAGGCGTATGAGCACTGGCACGCCGACGCTGTCACGCTGATCAGCACGCTGCCCGAGGGAGCACCGGCGGACCAGGTGTTCGCCACACGGAGCAGGCTGGTGCACGGCTGGCGCAACTTCCTGTTCCGCGACCCCGGCCTGCCGCCCGAGCTGCTGCCCGCGGGCTGGCCCGGCGAGAAGGCCAGGGCCTACTTCGAGCAGGAGGCCGCCCGGCTGCTGCCCGCAGCCGCCGCGTTCGTCGACAGGGAGTTGAATTGATCCGCTATGACGTGGCCGAAGCCGTCGCCACCATCACCCTCGACCGCCCCGACGCCATGAACTCGCTGACCGTCGAGACCAAGCAGGCCCTGCTCGACGCGCTGCGCCGCGCGGCGGGCCACCGCGAGGTCAGGGCCGTGCTGCTCACCGGCTCGGGCCGGGCCTTCAGCGCCGGTCAGGACCTGCGCCAGCACGCCGACAACCTGGAGGCGGGCCGCGGCCTGGACGACACCGTCCGGCGGCACTACAACCCGGTCGTCGAGCTGATCGCCACCATGGCCAAGCCGGTGGTGGCCGCGGTCAACGGCGTCGCCGCCGGCGCGGGCGCGTCCCTGGCCTTCGCCTGCGACCTGCGGATCGCCTCGGAGAAGGCCAAGTTCGCGCTGGCGTTCGCGGGCATCGGCCTGGCCCCCGACTCGGGCGCCTCGTGGACGCTGCAGCGCCTGGTCGGCCAGGGCCGCGCCGCCGAGCTGCTGCTGCTCGGCGAGCCGCTCGACGCGGCCCGCGCGCTGGAGCTGGGACTGGTCACCCGTGTGGTCCCGGCCGACGACCTGCTGAAGACCGCCCACGAGCTGTCGGTACGCCTCGCGCACGGCCCCACCCTGGCCTACGCCGCCACCAAGCGGGCGCTGGCCTATTCCGCGACGCACTCGCTGCCCGACTCCCTGGCCGTGGAGGCCGACCTCCAGGACGCCTGCGTGGCCACCAGGGATCACCTGAACGCCACGCATGCCTTCCTCAACAAAGAACGCCCCACCTTCAACGGCGAGTAACGGACCCACGACGC
Organism: Nonomuraea jiangxiensis; assembly: GCF_900099965.1. Lineage (GTDB taxonomy): Bacteria > Actinomycetota > Actinomycetes > Streptosporangiales > Streptosporangiaceae > Nonomuraea > Nonomuraea jiangxiensis. The sequence continues at coordinate 103,471 of NZ_FNDJ01000007.1, forward strand.
TCCGGATGCGATATTCCTGGCGCCATGCAGCACTCCGACGCCTCACTCGCGCCCGCCCCGCACGACTTCGAGGCCCTGCGCGCCGCCGCCGTCGACCTGCTCACCGGCGGCGCGATCGACGTCGGCGACCCGGCCTACGCCGGGCCGCTGGCCAGGCTGAGCACGACGGCGGCGGACTGGCTGGCCCAGCTCATCCCCGCCGCCCTGTGGCCCGACCTGCCGCTCGAAGGCCGTCCTGGCAACGTCACGGGCAGCTACGCCCGGCTGCGCCTGATCGTCACGGCCTGGGCCACACCGGGCACCGCACTGCACGGTGACGACGCCGTCGTGGCGAAGGTGCTGGACGCGCTCGACCTGCTCCACGACCGCCACTACAACGAGCACCTCCCCGAGACGGGCAACTGGTGGTTCTGGGAAATCGGCACGCCGGCCGAGCTGTCGCGCACGTGCGTGCTGCTCGGCGACCGGCTCGACGCGGGCAGGCTGGGCTCATACCTGGCGGCGATCGACCGGTTCTGCCCGGACGCCGACTGCCGGGCGGGCAATCCGGAGGCCGGCGAGAGCGGTGCGAACCGGGCCGACAAGGCCGCCATCGTGGCCTTCCGCGGGGTGGCAGGGCGCAGCTCCGGCAAGCTCGCGCAGGCCCGCGACGGCCTCTCGGACGTGCGTGGCGGCGGCCGGCACAGCCTGTTCGGCTACGTGGAGTCCGGTGACGGCTTCCACCGCGACGGCTCGTTCATCCAGCACGGCGACGTCGCCTACACCGGCTCCTACGGCCTGTCCCTGCTCACAGCGGTCGCCCAGACGCTCGCGCTGCTGCGCGGATCGCCGTGGGAGGTGACCGACCCGGGGCGGCGGGTGGTGCTGGACGCGGTGGAGGGCTCCTTCGCCCCGTTCGTGCACGACGGGCTGCTGATGGACACGGTCAGGGGGCGGGCCGTCACGCGGCAGGCGTTCTCCGACAGCGTGGCCGGGCACGCCGCGACCGGGGCCGTGCTGCTGCTCGCGCAGAGCGCGGAGGAGCCGTACGCGAGGCGGTTCAAGGAGCTGGCCAAGGGGTGGATCGAACGTGGCGGGGCGCGTCCCTACCTGGACCACGCGGACGTGCCGGAGACGCGGCGGGCGATCGCCGTGCTGGACGACAAGACGCTGGAGGCCGCGCCCGGGCCCGTCGGGCACTTCGTGTTCCCCTCGATGGACCGGGTCGTGCACCGGCGGCCCGGCTGGTCGTTCGCGGTCAGCATGTCCTCGCGGCGCATCGCCGCCTACGAGGCGATCAACGGCGAGAACCCGCACGGCTGGTACACCGGCGACGGCATGACCTACCTCTACGCCGGCGACCCCGGCCACTTCGGCACGGACTTCTGGCCGACGGTGGACCCGCGCCGGCTGCCCGGGATCACGGTCGACACCCGCGCCCGGGAGAACCTGTCCTTCCGCGCCCACCGCCCGGCCAACGCGGTGGCCGGGGGCGCGGTGCTCGACGGCCGCTACGGCGCCGCCGCCATGGAGCTCCTCGGCGACGGCGTGACCCTGCGGGCGCGCAAGTCGTGGTATTTCCTGGACAACGCCGTAGTGGCGCTCGGCAGCGGCATCACCAGCCTCGACGGCCGCGTCATCGAGACCGTGGTGGAAAACCGGGCCACGGACGCGGAGCCGTACTTCGGGGACGGCTGGGCGCATCTGCCGGGCGTGGGCGGCTACGTGTTCGACGGGGCGCACGCCGTCGTGGAGACGCGTACGGGCCGGTGGAGCGACATCAACACGGACGACGACACCGCCGGCGCCCGCGACCCGGTCACGCGGCGCTACGTGACGTTCTGGTTCGACCACGGCCGCGGCCCCGTGGACGAGTCCTACACCTACATCGTGCTGCCGAACGCCACCCGCGAGCGGACCCGGGCCTACCGCGGCCGGCGACCGGTGCGGGTGCTGGTCAACACCCCGCGGGTGCAGGCCGTGCGGACGGGCTCGCTGATGGCGGCCACGTTCTGGGGACCGGCCGAGGTGGCGGGCGTGGGGGCCGACGCGCCGTGCCTGGTGCTCATGCGGCGCACCGGTGAGCGCGTCGCCCTGGCCGTGGCCGACCCGAGCTGGACGGTGGACGTCGTGAGGCTCACGCTCGACCGCCCGGCACGCGGCATCGCCCGGTGCGACGACACCGTCACCGTGGAGCCGGGCAGGCACCCCACCGTCAGCTTCCGGCTCGGCGGGTCGCGCGGGCGCACCCACACCGCCGAGCTCAACGTGTACGCGCCACGCAGCCCTCGAGGTGATCATTGACCAGGCCGATGGCCTGCATCAACGCGTAGGCCGTGGTCGGCCCGACGAACCTGAAGCCGTGCCGCTTCAGCTCCTTGGCCAGCGCCTTGGAGCCCGGGGTGGTGGCCGGCACGTCCGCCATCGTCCTCGGCACCGGCGCGTCCGGGTCGGCGAAGCTCCACACCAGCTCCGACAGGCCGTCCGGCAGGTCGAGCGCCGCCCTGGCGTTGTTGATCGCCGCCTCGATCTTGGCGCGGTTGCGGACGATGCCGACGTCGCCGAGCAGGCGCTCCACGTCCTGCTCGGTGTAGGCGGCGACCTTGGGGATGGAGAAGCGGTCGAACGCGGCGCGGAAGTTTTCCCGCTTGCGCAGGATCGTCAGCCACGACAGGCCCGACTGGAACGCCTCCAGCGCCACCCGCTCGAAGACCTCGTCGTCGCCCTTGAGCGGGCGGCCCCACTCCTCGTCGTGGTAGGTGAGGTAGATCGGACCGCCGCCGGTGGCCCACGAGCAGCGGATGGACTCGGTCACGAACGCTCGTCCCCGTCCTTGCCCACCGTGGCGGCCGCACTCCGGGGCCCGTCCCCGTCCCGGTCCTCAGACTCGGTCGCACCCTCGTCGTCGCGCTCGGCTTCCTCCTCGGGCTCGCCGGACTTTTCGGCCGGGGGGCCGTCGTCCCGGGGTTCGGCGCGCGCGTCGACGTCGGCGCCCGGGGGCACGCGCCACTCCGGGTCCTCCGGCGCGTGGCTCAGCTCCACGTGGCCGTCCCAGTCGACCGCCGTGCCGCTCGCCGTCACGGGGTCGCCCGCCTCAGACAGCTCCCTGGGCGCGGCAGGGGCCTCGGGCTCGTGGTCGGTACGCAGCCCCGCCCCGGGCCCGGCGTAGACCTCCTGGCGCGCGTAGAGCCGGTTGGACAGCAACTCGGAGACCCGCTGCTCCAGCACCGCGATGCGGGTGTCACGCACGCTGATCGCGGTGGCGGCCCTGCGCAGGGTCTCGTCCACGCTGGCGGTGTGATAGCCGACCAGGTTGACCGGCAGATGCAGCGCCATGAAGTCGACCGCCGTGAGCTGCCCCGCCTCCGGCAGGTCGAGAGGCGGCACGTCCGGCGGGAACTCGGTCAGCTCACCGCCCCTACCGAGCGAGACCAGGACCACGCACGCCAAGATGGCGATGGCGGCGATGGCGAGTATGACCAGCACATTGGCATCGTACTCACACCACTGGGGCACGAGGTCCCGCACTTGCCGCGGCCGGTGCGTCTCCGGACGCGGCGGGCACGGTGACCGCGCAGGTCACGATGCCCGCGCGGGCCGTCAGCCGGTGGCCTCGCCGAGTTCCGCGACGCTCGGCCTGACCGGCTGGGGGCGGGCCTCCAGGTGGGTGAACGCCTCCTCGACGGTGGTGGTCCAGGAGATCGCGTCGAAGGCGGCGGCGCGGGTGAAGCCCTCGTCGTACAGGCCGGTCACGAGCTGCCTGAGCGGGACGTACAGGCCCCAGGGGTCGAGGATCACCAGGGGGCGGTCGTGGATGCCGATCACTCGCGCGGTCCAGATCTCGAAGAGCTCCTCCAGCGTGCCGATGCCGCCCGGCAGCACCAGGAACGCGTCGGAGCGGGCGTCCATCAGGCCCTTGCGCTCGCGCATGCCGGGGGTGACGATCAGCTCGTCCGACTCCTCGTCCGCGACCTCGATGTCCACCAGGACCTGCGGGATCACGCCTATCGTGCGTCCGCCGGCGGCGCGGGCGGCCGAGGCGACGGCGCCCATGCAGGAGACCTTGGCGCCGCCGCTGATCAGGGTGTGGCCGCGCTTGGCGAGCTCGGTGCCGACCTGTCCGGCCAGGTCGAGGTATTTCCGGTCGATGTGCTGGCTCGAAGCGCAGAAGACGCAGATGTTCACGGGAGGCAGCCTATTGGGGCTCGGCGTACTGGGCCGCAGCGGCCTCCAGCTCCTCCTGGCGCTGCTTGGAGCGGGCCCGGTCGGCGTCCACGATGATGCGCACGGCCTCGTCCACGTCGTCGGTGACGGAGATCAGGTCGAGGTCCTGGGGGGCGATCTTGCCGGAGCCGAGCAGGGTGGCCTTGATCCATTCGAGCAGCCCGCCCCAGAACTCCGAGCCGAGCAGCACCACGGGGAAGGAGGTGACCTTGTTCGTCTGGACGAGGGTGAGCGCCTCGAACAGCTCGTCGAGCGTGCCGAAGCCGCCGGGCAACGTGATGAAGCCGCAGGAGTATTTGACGAACATGGTCTTGCGCACGAAGAAGTAGCGGAACTCGATGCCAAGGTCCACGTAGTCATTCATGCGCTGCTCGAACGGCAGCTCGATGCCCAGCCCGACCGAGACCGCGCCGTCCACCTCCTGCGCGCCCCGGTTGGCGGCCTCCATGATGCCGGGACCTCCGCCCGTGATCACGGCGTAGCCGGCCTCGGCCAGCGCCCGGCCGAGCGCCTGGCTCGTCTGGTAGTCGGCCGAGCCCTCGGGGGTGCGGGCCGAGCCGAACACCGTGACCGCCGGGGGAAGCTCGGCGAGCTGGCCGAAGCCCTCCACGAACTCGGCCTGGATGCGCAGCACCCGCCACGGGTCCATGTGCACCCAGTCGGAGGGTCCCTGGCGGGCCAGCAGGCGCTCGTCGTGGGTGGAGGTGGGGACCATGCTGCCACGGACGACGGCCTGGCCTTGGCGGCGTTCTGGACGGGGATGTTCCATGCGCGTCACGCTAGTCCTCTTCGCTTACTGCCGCGAAACCCCTGGTAGATGGGGGAAAGCGGCTTCCTGAAAAATCTTGGAAATTGCAGGGAACCAGATTTCGGCCGGCCTGCGTCTAATCGGCGAGGGTGCTGCTCGGGACTGAAAGTGGCTTTCCCCGCCAAATGGCCGGCGAGGAAAGCCACTTTCATGTGGGGGGTCGGTCGAGCGGGGCTCAGGCGGAGAGCCAGTCGAGCATGGCCCGCTCGCTCTCGACGATCTTCGACAGGGAGACGTATTCCCCCTGCTGGTGTGCCAGGTTCGGATCGCCCGGCCCGTAGTTCACGGCGGGAACCCCCAGCGCGGAGAACCGGGCGACGTCCGTCCAGCCTAGTTTGGCCCGCGGGGTGCCGCCGACGGCCGCGGTGAAGGCGGCCGCCACCGGGTGCGTCAGCCCCGGCCTGGCCCCGGGCGCGGCGTCCACGAAGCCGACCTCGAAGCCGTCGAACACCTCCCGTACGTGCTCCTGAGCCTGCTCGATCGACAGGTCGGGGGCGAAGCGGTAGTTGACGGTCACCACGCACAGGTCCGGGATGACGTTGCCCGCCACCCCGCCCCGCACGCCCACCGCGTTCAGCCCCTCGTGGTATTCGAGCCCGTCGACCACCGGCAGCCGCGCCTCGTAGGCGTTCAGCCGGGCCAGCACCGGCTCGATCCCGTGGATGGCGTTGACCCCGAACCACGACCTGGCGCTGTGGGCGCGCTTGCCCGGCACGGTGACCTCGACGCGCAGCGTGCCCTGGCAGCCGCCCTCGATCACGCCGTCGGTCGGCTCCATCAGCACCGCGAAGTCCGCCGCGAGCCAGCCGGGGTGGTCCCTGGCGACCCTGGTCAGACCGTTGCGCTCGGACTCGACCTCCTCGCAGTCGTAGAAGACGTAGGTCACGTCCCGGTTCGGGGCGGGCAGGGTGGCCGCCAGCTTGAGCGCGACCGCCACGCCGGCCTTCATGTCGGAGGTGCCGCACCCGTACAGGAGGTCGCCCTCCACCCGGCTGGGCAGGTTGTCCGCGACCGGGACGGTGTCGAGGTGCCCGGCGATCAGCACCCGCTCGGCCGCGCCGAGGTCGGTACGGGCGACGACCGTCTCCCCTGACCGTTCGACCTTCAGGTGCGGCAGCGCGGTCAGGGCCCGCTCGACCGCGTCGGCCAGCGCCCGCTCCCCGCCGCTCACCGACTCGATGTCCACGATCGCGGCGGTCAGCGCGCGTACGTCCTGCGTCAGATCAAGCATCACGTGTTCACTCCGTGTTCGCGCAGCACCTCGTTGAGCGCCGCCTTGTCGTGCCGTTGCCCCGGCTCCAAGCGCTTGATCACCAGCACGCACGGCAGTCCGAACGTGCCGCCGGGGAAGTCCTTCTGGCGGGTGCCGCCGACGGCCACGCTCCAGTCGGGGACGCGGCCGCGGGCCAGCTCCTCCCCGGTCTGGACGTCGATCACCGGGATGGACGCCGACAGGATCGTTCCAGCGCCGACGACCGCGCCCCGGCCTACCCGGGCGCCCTCGACGATCATCGCCCGGCTGCCGATCAGCACGTCGTCCTCCACGACGACCGGGACGGCGGTGGGCGGCTCCAGCACGCCGCCGATGCCTGAGCCACCGGACAAATGAACATTTTTCCCTATTTGGGCGCAGGACCCGACCGTGGCCCAGGTGTCGACCATCGTGCCGGAGTCCACGTACGCGCCGATGTTCGTGAACGACGGCATCAGCACCACGCCCGGCGCCAGGTAGGAGCCCCAGCGGGCGATCGCGCCCGGCACCACCCGCACCCCGTCGAACGAGCTCTTCAGCGGGTGCCTGTCCTGGTGCTGGAAGTCCCCGACCTGCGTGCGGGCCAGGCCCAGCACCTTGAAGCTGAGCAGGACGGCCCGCTTGGCCCGCTCGTCCACGACCACCTCGCCGTCGACCAGGCGCGCGGCCCTCGCCTGCCCTCTGTCGAGCAGGTCCACCGCACTGACCACGAGGTGGCGTGCCTCTACGTCGGCCGGCGACAGCTCCGCGCGGCGCTCCCACAACTCGTCGACGACCGGGGAGATCGGTGACGAGGTGCTCACGTGACTCATGGCCACGGAGCTTATCCGGCCAGGTAGGTTTCTCAGGGTGCGCATGCGCTTCTCCCGTGGGGTCATCACCATCGCGATCATCGTGGTCGTGCTGGCCGTGGCGGTCTCCGTGGGCCTCTACCACCTGCTGAAACGGGCGACGCCACTGGCCGTGCCCGAGGCGCACTGCACGGTCCGCACGCCCGAGGGCGAGCTCTACCTCTATCCGGAGCAGGCGCAGATCTCGGCCACCATCGCCGCCGTCGCGGCCCGGCGCAGGCTGCCGGAGCGGGCCGTGGTGATCGCGTACGCGACGGCGTTGCAGGAGTCCAAGCTCTACAACCTCGACTACGGCGACCGCGACTCGGTCGGGGTGTTCCAGCAGCGCGAGTCGCAGGGCTGGGGCAGGAAAAAGCAGCTCATGGACCCCGTCTACGCCACCAACAAATTCTTCGCCGCCCTGGTCAAGGTGAAGGACTACCGCAAGATGCCGCTCGCGGAGGCGGCCCAGGAAGTGCAGCGCTCGGCGGGCGGCTACGCGTACGCGCAGCACGAGCAGGACGCCAAGATCCTGGCCGCCGCCTTCACCGGCCGCGTCCCCCAGTCCCTGCACTGCTGGTATCCGCCGGGCAAGGGCTCCCCGCCGCCGCCCCGGGCCGCGGAGGCGCGCAAGCAGCTCTCCAGGGCGCTGGGCAGCATGGCCATCACGACCAAGCGGCGCGGCTGGCTGATCGCCTCGTGGTCGGTGGCGCACGCGGAGAAATACGCGCTGAGCCACGTCGCCTACGGCGGCCTCACCTGGTCCAACGACATGGAGCTCGAAGGCTGGCAGGCCGGCGGCAAGGCGGGCGACCGCGAGGTGGCTCTCTCCTGACCCGCGTCCGCGGGCTATGAGGCGCGGCGGACGATGGAGATCGAGCCCGGCGGGAGCGGCTGGGCGTAGGCCGCCGTCCAGCCGCCGCCCTGGATGCGCTCGAAGGAGAGCAGGCGCCCGTCGGAGGCGCGGTAGTCGGCGAAGTCGAGCAGGCCCCGCTCGGGGGTGCCGGTGTCGCCCTCGCTCCGGAACGCGGCCGTGCCCCGCTCGATCGGGAAGAACTCCACGCCCTCCATGATGAGCATGCTCTTGGCCGGCACCATGCCCTGGGTCGGCACGTCCGTCCAGAGCTGGACCTCCAGGTGCGGCGGATCGCCCGCGTGCACCTCCACGGACAGCCACTGGAAGCGCCGCACGCGGTCACGCAGCAGGTATTCGGTCCACTGCTGGCCCTGCCAGGAGACGTGCATGGCGCCGAGCACGCGCGCGGGAGACCCGTGCACCTCGATCCGGTCGTCGACCCGGATCGTGCGAGGGTCGGTGTAGTCGGAGCCGGCATGCCTGGGCGCGCTCACAGGCGCCGCCAGCGGCGGGGTCTCGACGGGGGCGACCTCGACCGGCGGCGCGCTCGCGCGGCCCTTCCTGTCCTGTCGCAGGGTGGCCAGGAAGGCCCCCAGCAACAGCAGGATGGTGACGATGCTCAGCCCGAGAACGACCATGGAGGTCATGCTCATCGATCAGCTCGCTCCACTCGCGGTCTGCCTCGGCACAAGCCCTTATCAATTTGTTGCAGTCAATTGCTTCACGTCTCAAGCCCGTGCGGGCGGGCTATGACGCGCGATCCTACTGGAGGCGGCGCACTGCCGCACTGATCCGCTCATCGGTCGCGGTGAGCGCGATGCGGATGTGCCGCCCACCTGCCGATCCGTAGAACTCCCCGGGCGCGACCAAAATCCCGATTTCGGAAAGCTTGGCGACCTGATCCCAGGCGTCCTGCCCGTTCGAGGCCCAGAAGTAGAGCCCCGCCGCCGAGTGGTCGATGCTCCACCCCGCCTTCTCCAGCGCGGGCCGCAGCAGGGCGCGGCGGGCGGCGTAGAGCTCGCGCTGCCGGTCGGCGTGCGCGTCGTCGGACAGCGCGACCGTCATCGCGGCCTGGGCCGGCCGGGGCATGAGCATGCCCGCGTGCTTGCGCGTCTCCAGCAGCCGCTTGACCAGGACGGGATCGCCCGTCACGAACCCGGCGCGGTAGCCCGCCAGGTTGGAGCGCTTGGAGAGCGAGTGAACCGCGAGCAGCCCCTCGTGGGAGCCGCCGCAGACGTCGGGGTGCAGGATCGAGACCGGCCGGTCCTCCCAGCCGAGCTCGATGTAGCACTCGTCGGAGGCCACGACCGTGCCGCGCTCGCGGGCCCAGGACACGATCTTGCGCAGGTGCTCGGCCGGCAGCACCCGGCCGGTGGGGTTGGCCGGGGAGTTGACCCAGAGCAGGTCCACGCGCTCGGGGCCGAGGGCGAGCGTGCTGTCGGAGGCGGTGCCCACCGCCCCGGCGAGCCGGGCTCCCACGTCGTAGGTGGGGTAGGCCAGCTCGGGGAAGACCACCCGGCGCGCCCCCAGGTAGGTGGGCAGCCAGGCGACGAACTCCTTGGAGCCGATCACCGGGAGCACGTCCCGCTGGTCGACGGTGACGCCGTGCCGGCGCCGCAGCCACCCCGCCGCGGCCTCGCGCAGCTCCTGGGTGCCGTGGGTGAGCGGGTAGCCGGGGCTGTCGGCCGCCCCGGCCAGTGCGTCCTGGACGATCCGCGGCACCGGATCGACCGGTGTGCCGACCGACAGGTCCACAATGCCCCCGGGGTGGGCCAGCGCGCGCTCTTTGTATGGCTCCAGCCGGTCCCAGGGGAAGTCGGGCAGGTTGTTCACGGTTCTCCAGGGTTGTGCTCAGGGCCGTACGAACGCGCACGCCGACGGGGCGCATCCGGCCCGGATGCCCCCGTACGCGACGTGACTGGACTCGCTAGTGGTCTTCGCCCTGCGGAGGCAGAGCGGCCACCACCGGGTGGTCCTTGTCTATCTTGCCGACCTTCGAGGCGCCACCGGGCGAGCCGAGGTCCTCGAAGAAGTCAACGTTCGCCTTGTAGTAGTCCTTCCACTGCTCGGGAAGGTCGTCCTCATAGAAAATCGCCTCGACGGGGCATACAGGCTCACACGCGCCGCAGTCCACGCACTCGTCGGGGTGGATGTAAAGCATGCGCTCGCCCTCGTAGATGCAATCGACGGGGCACTCCTCGATGCACGCCTTGTCCAGGACGTCCACGCAAGGCTGCGCGATGACGTAGGTCACCTCGAGCTCCTTCTTCTCCGCACCATGGCATGACTTCTGACCGCGGTTTGCTAGGCCCTAGTATTGCCGTGCTTGCCAGCTGGCCGAAACGGAGGGTGGCAAACTCGTGCCCGCGCGCCTTGTCATCAGCATCACAACTCAGGACATAGGTACCCGGATCACCACTCGCAGGCGCGTCCCGGGCGGGTTTCGCGATGCGGTCGGGATCCTGGAGTCCTGGGAGGGTGGTGTGCTCAAAATCCGTAAAAAAGATGGCACGCTGGTGGAGATTTTCGCGGAAACGCTGGTCGCGGCGAAGGTCGTTCCGGCCGCGCCTCCTCGACCTCCACGGAAGTAACGGTAAGTATTCACTCTGTGACCGTACGTACCTGCGCCGCCGCAGCAGCCATCCTCGCCAGCGCCGGATGCGGCGCGTCGTCCACCGAGTCCGATGCGACCGGGGCCAAGAAACTGCCGCCCATCAACGTCCGGGCGGGTTCCATGAAGTCGGGCTTCGGCACGATCGAACGGCTCGTCGAGGCCGCCAAGCGCGAGGGTCAGCTCAACGTGATCGGGCTGCCCCGCGAATGGGTGAACTACGGCGAGGTGATCGACGCTTTCGCCGACAAGTTCGACATCAAGGTCAACGAACTCGAACCGGGCGCGAGCAGCAAACGGGAACTGGACGCCGCCGCGAAACTCAAGCCCGACGTGTTCGACCTGACCATGGACGTGGCCGTCGCCCACGCGGACAAGTTCGCCCCGTACAAGGTGCACGGCTGGCAGGACCTGCCCGACAACATCAAGGACCCGGCCGGCAACTGGTACGCCGCCTACGGCTCCTACATGTCCATCGGGTACGACCCGCGCGCCGTCAAGCCGCCCGCCTCCTTCGCCGACCTGCTCAAGCCCGGCTACCGGGTCGCGCTCGACGGCGACCCGCTGCGCTCGGCCTCGGCGTTCGACGGCGTGATGGCCGCCTCCCTGCGGGGCGGGGTGCCGCAGGCCGCGCAGGGGGTGGACCTGTTCGCCAGGCTCAAGCAGGAGGGCCGGTACACCGACCTGACCAAGGCCAACGCGATCATCGCCTGGGACCACCTCAACGCCGCCCGCAGCGCCCATCACTCCGACGCCTGGCACGTGACGATCCCGAAGGACGCGGCGCTCGGCGACTACCACGTGCAGGCGATCAGCAAGGACGCCCCGCACCCGGCCGCCGCCCGCCTCTGGCAGGAGTTCCTCTTCTCCGACGAGGGCCAGAACCTGCTCCAGAAGGGGTTCGCCCGCCCGGCCCGGAGCGAGGCCATGCAGATGAAGGGCTCGCTCGACGCCGAACAGGCGGCGAAACTGCCCAAGGCGCCCGGCCCGCCGGTGCTGCTGACGATTCCGCAGGCCGACGCGGCGAAGACCTATTTGAAGGAGGAGTGGGCGAAGCGCGTGGGGTGAGACCGATGTGACTTGAAGTGACTTGATATGTCGTAGGGACGATCAGGCTCTAAAGTTAACGGACAGCACGGCCACGGGGGCCCGATGACTGACCGAATGTGAGCTGATCGTCTTGCGATACGACACACCGAGCTTGGAGCGGTGGAACAGTCGCGCCTACGACAGCAGCTTCGGCTATGTCTCGACGCAAGGGGCGCCCCTGGTCGAACTGCTGGATCCGCGCCCGGGCGAGCGCGTGCTCGACCTGGGGTGCGGGACCGGGGTGCTCACCGCGCAGATCGCCTTCAGAGGCGCGGAGGTGCTCGGCATCGACGGCTCCTCCGCGATGATCGAGAAGGCGCTGGCGCAGTATCCCGGGATCAACTTCATCATCGGTGACGGGCACGACTTCAGCGTCGTGGACCCGTACGACGCGGTGTTCTCCAACGCCGCGCTGCACTGGATGAGCCGCGACCCCGTCACCGTGATCGCCAACGTCCGCGAGGCGCTCAGGCCCGGCGGGCGGTTCATCGCGGAGATGGGCGGGGCCGGCAACTGCGCCGAGCTGACCACCGCGATGCTGACCGCGTGGCGCGAATACGGCCTGCGCGAGCCCGACCTGCCGTGGTATTTCCCGACGCCCGCCGAGCACGCCCGCCGGCTGGAGCAGGAGGGCTTCGTGGTCCGGCTGCTCGAATACTTCGATCGGCCCACCCCGCTCGACGAGTGCCCCGGCGGGGCGGCGGACTGGGTGCGCATGTTCGCCGGATCGGTGCTGGAGGGACTCCCGCCGGACATCGTGAATCCCCTGCTCCATCGCGTCAACGAACTGGCCGCGCCGGCGCTTCGCAGGGAGACTGGCTGGATGGCTGACTACGTGCGTCTACGCTTTGCGGCGGTTCGGCGCTGATACGTCGTGCATGATGCGTAGGGCTGATTTGCCGGACTATGGTCTGTTTCGTGGGCGGCGAGATTATGGCTGCACCGCTGCGGCGGCGTGAGGGGCTGGTGAACGGAACGGGATGAACTTCTGTCTAAGCGACCTCGTACCACCGTTGAGGTGGAGCGACGCGTCGACGATCACGCTGCTCACCGGGCAACCGGACCTGCCGGACGCGTGGTGGCGCACCCTGCCCATGCCGCACGTCCTGGCGGCCATCGGCCCCGAGCCGCTGGGTGAGCTGCTGACGGAGATCGCCCTGGAGCACTGGCCGGCGGCGGCGGTGGGTGACGTCCTGCCGGCACTGCACGTGCTGGACCCGGACGAAGCGGACGAGCCCGCGGTCGCCATCGCGCTCGACCGGGCGGGGTCGTGGGTCGGGCTGCTCGCGCTGACCAGCAGGCAACTGGTGGACCAGCCCTTCATCAAGGCACGGCCGGTGTTGAACACCCTGTTCACGGCGGTCTTCACGCGGCTGGCGCACCCGGTGCAGTGGCGGGCGCCCGTCCTCGCCGAGGCGTCCGTCGCGCAGGCGTCCGCGGGACAGGAGGCCGTGAGGCAGCACGAGGCGCCCCGGCGGCTCTACGTCCAGCGGAACGGCGAGCACGCCTACGCCGAGGAGCCCTCGCCCGCCGCCGGAGCGCCTGAGCCGGTCGCTCACGTGCCGGAGCAGGCTCCGGAGGCCGAGGAGCCGGACCACGAGCCGGTCGCGGCCGAGCATGCCGCTGAGCCGGTCGCCGAGGAGGTCCCGCACGAGCCCGTGGCCCAGTTCCCCGCCGTCGCGGCCGAGCCGCACGACACCGGGGAGGAGCCGGCCGCCGAGCACGCCCACGAGCACGCCGACGAGGCCCCCGCCGAGCCTTCCACCGCCGAACCCTCCCCCGCCGAGGCTTCCGCCGAGCCCGCCGTGGACGAGCGCGCCGTGGACGAGCCTGCCGTGGAGGAGCGTGCTCACGACGGGTCCGCCGTCGAGGAACCCGCCGTCGAGGAGCCCGCCGAGGCCGGGCGCGGGCACGCCTTCGCCGCTCATGAGCAGGCCGCTCTCCACGAGGGTGCCGCCGCCCATGAGGACGAGCCGGAGGAGCGGGCCGACGAGGCCGACCAGGCCGGCGAACCTGAGGCCGTCGAGGACGTGCCGCCCGCCAAGGTGCCGGCCGCAGAGGTAGAGGCCGCCGAGGTAGAGCCCGCCGAGGTGGAGGCCGAGGCAGCCGAGCAGGCGCCCGAGTACGACACCGCCGACGAGCCCGCGCCCGAACACGAAGCAGGACCGGTCGCCGAGGGCGCCGGCGAGGACGCCGAGCCGGACCCCGCCGCCGAGCCGGAGATCGCCGAACCCGGGGACGAGGACGAGCCCGGGGAACAGCCCGTGGGGCACGAGCTGCCCGAGCTCATCGAGGCCGCGTTCGCCGGACTTGACGACAAGAGCTGGGCCGTCGCCCAGAACCGGATCTTCACCGACGAGCCCTCCGCCGTCGACCAGCTCGCCAAGCTCTTCGCCGTCCAACCGGCCGAGATCTCCGCCACCGAGTACGAGCTCCGCACCCGTCTGGACCAGTGGCTGGCCAGCGACGAGGCGGCCCCGTACCGCGCCCACCTGGACGAGCTGCGCAGGACGCTCGGCCCGGCGGCGCCCAAGGAGGAGCTCATCGGCGCCGCCGACTGGCACAACGTGGAGATCCGGGCGCTGGAGGTGCCCGCCTGGCAGTTCGTGCTGGCGACGCTCCCGCCCCAGCTCCCCCCGCCGCCGCTCCCCCGGCGCAAGCCGCCGGGGCAGGCGCCGGGGCAGGCGCCGGGGCAGGCGCCGCAGTCGGCTTTCGGGCCGGTCCAGACGCCGCCCGCGGGGCCGCCGCAGTTCCAGGCGTTCACCCCGGTGAAACCACCGGCGGCGGCGGAGGTCAACGGGGAGCCGGAGGAACCGGAGGAGCCCGAAGAGGGCCCGTACCAGCCGCTGAAGGACGTCTCCCAAACCAGACGCTGCTTCCGGCAGCCCGACGGCCGGTGGTGGTTGCGGATCGACGTGACGGCCGAGCAACTGGCCGGGGGCGAGTGTCCGTTGCCGAGCGGGTTCGCGTCGTACCTGGGCCTGTCGCCCGGCGAGACGAAGACGGTCAGGAGCGCCGCGGGAGAGCTGTCGATGGCCTGGCACGGCAGGCCGGTGCTGCAGTCCATCGAACGCCTCCTGGTGGACGTGGGGGCGCGCGAGGGCGGGCACCTGTTCCTGACGCTGTCGGACGAGGGCGTGCTGCGGGCCAGGCACCTGCCGGTCGCCGCGCAGGGCGCGGAGCAGATCACCAAGGCGCTCCGCCTGGTCGGGTACACCGCCCCGGGCGGCACCCGGGAGCAGGCGGCCAGGGTGATCGCCACCAGGATCGGCATGACGGGACCCGTCAACCTGCCAGAGCTGCTCACCAGGCTCCGCGAACGCGGGGACCGCGACCTGCTCGCTCTCTTGGACTGAACCGGTGCCGCGGCTCGCGATCGGCCCTGAGTTTCCCAGGGAGCTCAGCGCACTGGCCCAGCCGGTGCGCAGGGACGCCGTGGTCGCGCTGCGCCGTTTCCTGCTGAACGTGGCCGGCGCCCCGCACCCCGAGCGGGTCAGGGGCGCCCGGGATCCCCGGGCCGCGACGCTGCGCCTGGCCGAGGGGCACCGCGGGGTGGTGGTGCGGCACCGTGACGTCTACTGGCTGCGTACGATCCTGCCCGACCCCGAGGCCTGGTCGTACGCCCGCCGCCACCGCTACGGCGTCAACCCGGCGACCGGCGTCGTCGAGGTGTGGGACGCCGAGGCCCTGGAACGGGTCGAGCCCGCCTTACGCCGCTCGGTCCGGTCGCCGGGGCTGTTCGACCCGATCTGCGACGGCGACCTGCTGGCGCTCGGCCTCGACGTGCACGCCTTGCCGCTGTTCAGGCTGATCACGACCGAGGCCGACGTCGCCGCCCTCGAACCCCTGCTGCCGCCCACCCAGCACGTTCCGCTCGCCGTACTGGCCCGGGGTGGCTCCCTTGCGGAGGCCTGGCGGGAGCTGGACGCCTGGCGCGCCACCCCCGAGGCCGGCACGGGCTCGGCCGGCGACCCGGGCAGGGGGCCGGTCGACACCGAGGACCTGCACGCGGCGCTGCTGCGCAGCCCCGACCGGGCGGCGTTCGTGGCGGACAAGCTGGAGCTCGACCGGGTGCTGGCGGCGCCGGCCTGGTGCACGTTCCCGTACCCGCCGCAGCACCGGCTGGCCAGGGGCGCCCGCTACGAGCAGCCGGCGCTGGTCGTGGGCGGGGCCGGCACCGGCAAGACGGTCATCGCCCTGCACCGCGCCGCCTACCTGGCCGCGCACGGCAGCGGGCCGGTGCTGCTGGTGACGTTCTCGCAGGGGCTGGCCGAGGAGCTGGCCACGCGGCTGGACGTGCTGATCGACGACGAGGTCGTACGCAAGCGGGTCGAGGTGGACAACCCCGAACGCCTGGTGATGCGGATCGTCACCGACGCGGAGGGCCGCCGCCCCTCGCTGGTCGGCCCCGGGGCACGCTCGCTGGCCGAGCTGACGGACGAGGCGACCAGGCTGCTGTCCCGGGCGACCGGAGATCTGCTCGATGACGTGGAGCCGGGGCGCAAGCCGTACCGTCACATCATCGTGGACGAGGCTCAGGACGTCAGCCCGGCGCAGTGGCGGCTGCTGCGGGCGGCGGCGCCGCACGCGCACGACGACCTGTTCGTGGTCGGCGACCCGCACCAGCGGGTCACCGACACGCGGGTGGTGCTCGGCGCGGTCGGCATCCCCGCCGCCCAGCACACGCTCAGCCTCTCCTACCGCCTGCCCCAGGAGCTGCTGTCGTTCGTGGTCAGGCTGCGCGGCGGCGGCCCCACCAGCGGCCTGGTCAAGGGCATGACGGCCATGTACGGGCTACGCGCGGAGCGAAACGGCGAGCGGCCGGTCGTCCGGGCCTACGACACTTTCGAGGCGGAGCTGGCCGGGCTGCGGGCCACGATCGAGTCGTGGCTGGCGGACGGGGTGGCCGCGGAGGAGATGGCCGTCGGCGCCCGCAACCCCCGGCTGGTCCGCGATGCCAAGCAGGCGCTGGACGGCCTGGAGGTGCGGACGGCGACCTTCTCCCATCTCAAGGGACTGGAGTTCGAGCGGGTGGCGCTCATCGGGGTGACGGAGGGCGTGGTGCCGGAGCCACCGCCCGCGGACCCGGACGCTCGCGCTCGTGCCCTGCAACGCGAACGGAGCATACTGTTCGTCGCCTGCACTCGTGCCCGGACCATGCTCTATATCTCCCATTCCGGAAGAGGAAGCCCTTTTCTTCCCCTCTGATCACATAGTCTGAACTGCGGATATAATCCCACTGCCGGTTGGACCTCAATGAACCTCAGCCTCAGCGACCTCGCGCCACCACTGCGCTGGACCTCCCCTGGTCAGATAGCGCCGATCGTGGAGGAGCCCCAGCTGCCCGAGGCCTGGTGGCAGGCGATTCCTCTTGACCGCGCGTGCGCCATCGTGGGGACGCAGACCGTGGCGGGCCACCTCACCGAGCTGGCCGTGGCCTGCTGGGATCACCTGCTGCTCGGTGACATCCTGCCGCTGCTGCGCTTCTCCGACCCCGCCGAGGCCGAGCGCACGCCCGAGATGCTCGGCAAGGACGTGGTACAGAAGCTGTTCACCGGCGTGTTCGAACGGTTGCTCGAACCCTCGCCGGAGACGGCGCCCGCGCCGCCCAGGGCGGACAAGCCGCTGCCCGAGTTGATCGACGAGCTGTTCGGGGCGCTGGACGACCGGCAGCGGGCCATCGCCCGCGACCGCCTGTACGCGGCGCAGCGCGCCACGCTGGACGAGCTGGCGCAGCGGTTCTCGGTGACGCGGGAGCGGATCAGGCAGATCGAGCGCGACCTGCGTGACCATGTGGAGTCCTGGCTGAACGGCCCCGAGGCGAGCGCGCTGGCCGCCCACGTCGTCTGGCTGCGGGGCCGGCTGGGCTCGGCGGTCCCGGCCGACGACCTGCAGACGGCCGTGCCGTGGCACCGGGCCGAGCTGCGCTCGCTGGGGATCCCGGTCTGGCGGTTCGTCCGCACGCTGCTGACCGGCTATGAGCAGGCCGACGATTGGCTGGTGGCGGGCGGGGCCGACGAGCTGCGGGAGAAGACCCGCCAGCTCTTCGCCGACGGGCCGCATTCCCTCGCCGAGGCCGTGGCCATGGTGACCCAGCTCGGCGTGCGCGAGGACGTGGCCGAGCGGTGGATCATGGCGGTGCCCCAGCTCCGGGTGCTGGGCCAGCACGTGGTGCCGTGGCCGCGCAGCATCAACGAGAAGGCCGAGGCGGTGCTGGCGGTGGCGGGCGCGCCGCTGTCGCCCGAGGAGATCCAAGAGCGCATCGGCGAGGACTACAGCCTGGTCGGCATCCGCAACCAGCTCACCGCCGACGAACGTTTCCGCCGGATCGACCGGAACAAGTACGGCCTGACCCGGTGGGGCGGCGACGAATACCTGGGGATCAGGGAGATGATCGCCAGGGAGATCGAGCGGGCCGGCGGCGAGGCCTCCGTGAGCACGATCGTGGCGAACCTGACCTCCCGCTACGACGTGAGCGAGAGCTCGGTGCGGGCATACTCGGGCGGTCCCGGGTTCGAGCGCACGCAGCGGGGCTGGATCCGGGTGGCGGGCACCTCGCCGAGCGGGGAGGCTGAGCCGTACCAGCCGCGCAAGGACGTGTCGCTGACCCGGCGCAGCTTCCGGTCCCGCGACGGGCGCTGGTGGCACCGGGTGGACGTCAACGCCGAGCACCTGCGCGGCTCGGGGTCGCCGCTGCCCACGGGGTTCGCGGCCTACCTGGGCATGGCGCCGGGCGGGCAGCTCACCGCCTCGTCGCCGTCCGGTGACGTGGTCATCAGCTGGCACAACCAGCCCACCATGGGGTCGATCCGCAACGTACTGGCCGATTTCAAGGCGAGCGAGGGCGACCACGTGTTCCTGACCGTGTCGGACGGTGGCGAGCTGCTGACCCGCTACCTGCCCGCCGCCCCCGTCAACCTGCCGCCGGTGAACCGCGCGCTCTACCTCATCGGGATCACCGCCCCCGTCAACTCGGAGATCGAAGGGTTGCGGCTGATCGGGGCCAGGATCGGGGTGTCCGACTACGCCACCAGGGAGGAGATCCTGGAGCGGCTGCGCGAGCGCGGTGACCGGGACATCCTCGGCTTCCTGGGCGGCTGACGCCGGGGTGGGCCGTACGCGGTTCCCCGCGGCGGAGGACGTCGGGATAGGCTCGGCCAGGTGCTGCGGATCTACGACACGCGGGCCCGGCAGGTCGAGGAGATCGCCGCCGGGCGGGCGCTGCGGATTTACACGTGCGGGCCCACCGTCTACCGGCACGCGCACGTGGGCAACCTACGCACCTACCTGATGTCCGACCTGATCAGGCGGGTGCTGGAGCTGCGCCGGGTGCGCGTGCTGGCCTGCCGCAACATCACCGACGTCGGCCACCTCTCCGACCAGGGCGTGGACAAGGTCGTCGCCCAGGCGCAGGCCGAGGAGCGTTCGGTGCGGGAGCTGGCCCGCTCCTACGAGGACGCCTTCGTCGCCGACACCTCCGCGCTCAACCTCCGCCCGCCGGAGCACTCCCCGCGGGCGTCGGAGACGATCGAGCTGATGGTCGAGCTGATCGCCAAGCTGATCGAGCGCGGGAACGCGTACGCGGTGCCGGACGGGTCGGTGTTCTTCGACGTACGGACATTTCCGACTTACGGCGAGATTTCCGGAAATCGGGTGGACGCGCTCAAACCCGCGCACCGCATCGACGCCGTCGATCCCCGCAAGCGCTTCCACGCCGACTGGGCCCTGTGGAAACCGGCCGACGGCGAGCTGAGCTGGGAGACGCCGTGGGGGCGCGGCTTCCCCGGGTGGCACGTGGAGTGCTCGGCCATGTCGCTGCGCTATCTGGGCGCCCGCTTCGAGATCCACACCGGCGGGATCGACCTGCGCTTCCCGCACCATGAGGACGAGCGGGCCCAGTCCGACTCGGTGGCCGGGCACGAGGTGGTGCGGCACTGGGTGCACGGGGAGCACCTGCTGTTCGACGGCCGCAAGATGGCCAAGTCAACGGGCAACGTGGTGCTGCTCTCCGACGTGGTCGCGGCCGGGCTCGACCCGCTCGCGGTACGGCTGGCGTTCCTGGAGCACCGCTACCGGCAGCAGCTCAACCTGACGTGGGACACGCTGCGCGCCGCCGACCGCACGCTGCGCAGGTGGCGCTCGCGGGTGGCCGGGTGGGCGGAGTCCGTCAGCGAGCCCATGGCCGCCGGCCAGGTCCAGCGGATGGAGGCGGCCTTCGAGGACGACCTGGACACGCCGTCGGCCCTGCGGATCCTGCGCGAGCTCGAACGCGACGAGTCGGTGCCGCCCGGGGCCAAGTTCGAGGCGTTCCTGCACGTGGACCAGGTGCTGGCGCTGGACCTGTCGACGGAGATCGGCCGGGCGCCCACGCTGCCCGCGGGGGCGGGCGAGCTGCTGACGGCCCGGGAGCGGGCCCGGGCGACCCAGGACTGGGCCGCGTCCGACCGGCTCCGCGACGAACTGGCCGAACGCGGTGTCCACGTGTCGGACACCCCCGAGGGCCAGACCTGGTCACTCTCCTGAGGGCCGGACCCGGGCTCAGCCCATACGGGCAATGATCTTGCGCGAAGGGTGACGCCCAGCGCCGGCATGCGGTCGGCGCGAGCCTGAGGCGGGGTTCAGAAGGTCTTCATGTGCGGACGGAGGAGTGAGTTCGGGCTGGGAGACTTGAATGCCAGTTCGGCGAATGGAGGTGTCGGTGAGGCCCTACGCGTGGATGCCGCGGCCGTTGCGGTGGTTCGCTCGGGTGGTGACCGTCCTGCTCGCGCTGGCGCTCGTGCTGGCGGGGGTCCTCGTGTACACGGTACGTAAATCGTTCCCACAGGTGGATGGGTCGCTGCGGTTACCGGGTTTGACGGGGAGCGTGGAGATTTATCGTGATAAATCCGGAATCCCGCACATCTACGCCGACACTCCCGCGGACCTGTTCATGGCCCAGGGGTTCGTCCACGCCCAGGACCGCTTCTACGAGATGGACTTCCGCCGCCACACCACCGCCGGGCGGCTCTCCGAGTTGTACGGCTCGTCCACGATCGAGAACGACAAGGCCCTGCGGACCATGGGCTGGCGCCGGGTCGCCCAGGAGGAACTGCCCGGGCTGGCCCAGGAGACCCAGGACCTGCTGGGCGCGTACGCCAAGGGCGTGAACACCTGGCTCGACGCCAACCCGAACGCCTCCGACCGCGGCCTCGAATACTCCATCCTGAAGCTGCAGAACGGCTCCTACCGGCCGGAGAAGTGGACCGCGGTCGACTCCCTGGCATGGCTGAAGGCCATGGCCTGGGACCTGCGCTCCAACCTGGAGGACGAGATCGACCGGGCGCTCGCGCTGACCAAGCTGCCCAAGGAGCGGGTCGAGCAGCTCTACCCCGGCTACCCCTTCGACCGGCACTCCCCCATCGTCACCGCGGGCGCCATCCAGCAGGGCCGCTTCGACCAGCTCGCGGCGCCGCGCCAGCGGGCCTCCACGGCGCTCAACCAGGCCGCCAGAACGCTGGAGGCCGTGCCGGACCTGATGGGCACGCGCGACGGCGACGGCATCGGCTCCAACTCGTGGGTGATCTCCGGGGAGCACACCGCGAGCGGCAAGCCGCTGCTGGCCAACGACCCGCACCTGGCGCCGCAGATGCCCTCCATCTGGTATCAGGTGGGGCTGCACTGCAGGAAGGTCTCGGCGGAGTGCCCGTACGACGTGACGGGGTTCTCCTTCTCCGGCATGCCCGGCGTGGTCATCGGGCACAACGCCAAGGTCGCGTGGGGGTTCACGAACCTGGGTCCCGACGTGGCCGACCTGTTCCTGGAGCAGGTGGACGGGGAGACTTACCTGTACAAGGGCCAGCAGGTCAAGCTGGAGACCCGGCAGGAGCAGATCAAGGTGGCGGGCGGCGCACCCGTCACGATCAAGGTGCGGAGCACCCGGCACGGGCCGCTGATCAACGACGTGATCGCCGGCGCCCAGCCCAGCGGCGAGGCGAACGCGGTGGCGTTGCAGTGGACGGCGCTGACCCCCGGCCGCACCGCCGACGCCGTCTTCGCCCTGAACAAGGCGGGCGACTGGGACGAGTTCAAGGCCGCGGCGGCGCTGTTCGACGTGCCGGCCCAGAACCTGGTCTACGCCGACACCTCCGGCAGGATCGGCTACCAGGCACCCGGGCGCATCCCCGTACGCGCGAACGGCGACGGCACCTGGCCGGTGCCGGGCTGGACCGGCGAGTACGACTGGAACACCGCCCCCATCCCCTACGACCAGCTGCCCTCCGTGGAGGACCCTGCCGAGGGCTTCATCGTCACGGCCAACAACGCCGTCATCGACCCCAGCCGCTACCGGCCGCTGCTGACGAAGGACTGGTCGTACGGCTACCGTTCCCAGCGCATCCGCGACCGCGTCGAGGAGGCCGTCGCGAACGGCAAGGTCGACGCGGGCACCATGGCGGAGATCCAGCAGGACACCTACAACGGGTTCGCGGAGACGCTGGTCCCGGCGCTGATGCGGGTGGACCTGGCGGGGCCGAGCGTCCAGGCCAGGCAACTGCTCGAAAAATGGGACGGGATGCAGGGGCTCGACTCCGCCGCGGCCGCGTACTTCAACGCGGTCTGGCGGCAGGTGCTCGTGCGGACGTTCGACGACGACCTGCCGGCGGCGGCCCGGCCGAGCGGGGGCGACCGCTGGTACGAGGTGATCCGGGGGCTGCTGGACCTGCCGGAGGACCCCTTCTGGGACGACGTGACGACGAAGAACCGCAAGGAGACCCGCGACGACATCCTGCGGCAGGCGATGGCCTCGGCCTACCAGGAGCTCTCCGGCCTGCTGGGGGATGACATCAAGGCGTGGCGTTGGGGTGATCTGCACCAGTTGGAGCTGGTCAACGGCTCGCTGGGGACCTCGGGGATTGCGCCGGTCGAGGCATTGTTCAACCGCGGCCCGCTCGCGCTGCCGGGCGGCAAGGACGCCGTCAACGCCACCGGTTGGAACGTTCAGCGTGACTACTCGGTCAACGCGGTCCCGTCGATGCGCATGATCGTCGACCTGTCGGACCTGGACAAGTCCCGGTGGATCAACCTGACGGGCGCCTCCGGGCACGCCTTCCACGACAACTACTGGGACCAGGCCGAGGCGTGGGCCAGGGGCGATCTGCTGCCGATGCGGTCCAGCGCGAAGGCGGTCAAGAAGGCCGCCGTGCACACCCTCAAGCTGAACCCGTAACCGTCCGCAGGCCCCCGGCCTGGTGCTGTGCTCGGGAGGCGCCCTCGTTCGGGCGCGAGGCCGGGGGCCGCTTCGGGCGTGGGGTCAGCCGCCGTGCCTGGGGCGGCGCCACCGCAGCGGAGCTCGCGGGTAGCCGCCGTCATCCAGGTCGGCCAGCCGCTCGAACAGGTTGTACGACGCCTGGTGGCCGCAGAGCGCGACCGAGACGAGCATGGCGAGAAGGTAGAGCGGGAGCATGGGCAGCCCGACGCACCAGGCCCACTGGGTGGCGTGCCGGCCCTCGTGGCGGAGGAGCCGCTCGTCCAGCCGGTCCCACTTGGTCAGGACGACGTTGCCCACGGTGAAGGCTCCCGCGATGGGAAACCGGTAGCGGTAGCCGACTGCAAGGATGAGACCATTGGGGCCGGATTGCCTGGTCGCGCGGCCGATGACCGAGATCAGCAGACCGAGCGGAGTGGCGAGATTCAAGTAGTTCGCCGCACGCCGGAACCGGAAGCGCCTGTCCATGCGTCTCACCCTTGACCGATCTTGACAAGTTGGATAAGCATCCCAATGTCCTGAAATCTCCCACAAAGAGCAGGATTATGAGATTCTCCATCCTGGGCGCGCTACTCGGCACCGTCGCACTGGCAGGCGCCGGCGGAATTGCGATCACCCAGACGTCAGCGTCCGATCCCCTCCCATCCTCTGACGGCCGCGTCAACGTGCTAGGCGCGCGAGTGGCTTTCACGACCACCGACCCGACCACAGACCCGACCACAGACCCGACCACAGACCCGACCACAGAGCCGACCACCGAGCCGACCACCGAGCCGACTCCGAGTCCGACCCCGACGACGACGCCCACGACCGAGGATTACGCCGCCACGACCAAGGTGGTCAAGCGCAGGGGCGTTTCCTACCTGGATGTCTCCATCACCTCGGCCGGCGCGGCCTTCTTCTCCGTGAAGCAGCGGGTGTGCCGGGGCAGGTCGTGCAAGACGGCCGACACCGACATCCCGGTCACCGCAGGCGAGGGCCAGGCCACGCAGAGGCTTGGCTGGGGCACGTACAAGAAGCGCGGGAAACCGAGCGTCGAGATGATCCCCCTGCCGACGGTCACGGTGACCGAGCAGGTGCCGGTTCCCGGCCCGACGGTGACGTTCACCTGCCAGCCGAGCGTCGAGCCGACGGATCCGACCGCCGTACCGACTGATCCGACGAACGTCCCGACGGACACGGCCTCGCCGCCGGTCACCGAGACCCCGACCGAAACGCCGACAGAGACCCCGACAGAGACCCCCACCGAGACCCCCACCGAGACTCCGACCGAGACCCCCACCGAGACGCCGACCGGCCTTCCCACCGACACTGTGTCCCCGACGGTGGCGCCCACGGAGGAGATCCCCACGTGTCCGCCGGCGGAGCCGACCGGCCTGCCGACCGAGGAGCCCACTGACTTCCCGACGGACACCGCGTCCCCGACCGACACCAGCGTCCCGACCGACACCGCGACCACCGACCCCACGGAAACGGCCACCACTCCCGCCCAGTGACGCGGAGACGTGACCGATGAGCCGGGCCAGGCCCCACGTGCCTGGCCCGGCTCATGCCCGGGGTCCCGCCGCACCGGCGGCCCCTAGAGGCTCTTGTACCGGCCTCCGTGGTAGATCAGCGGCGCGCCCTCGGACGGCGTTCCCAGCGCGGTGACCCCGCCCACGACGATGGAATGGTCCCCGCCGTCGTGTACGGCCGTCGTGGCGCACTCCACCGTGGCGATGGCCCCGTCGAACAGCGCCACCCCCGACTTTCCTCGATGATGCGGCCACCGGGCGAGCTGCCCGTTCAGCGGCCGCCCCCGGTGGGCGTAGAACCGCGAGGCGTCCTCCATGGAGGCGGGCAGCACGGACACGCCCCACACCCCGGCCTCCAGCACCGCGCCGTGAAACCGGGAGACCTTCTCCGCGCAGAACAGCACGAGCAGCGGGTCGAGGGACACGGAGGTTAAGGAGTTGACCGTCATGGCGTGATCCACGTCACCGAGCCTGGTCGTGACGATCGCGACTCCGGTGGCGAAACGGCCGATGACCTTGCGATACGTTTCCGGATCCGCATGCCGCTCGATCGAATGCACGAAATTACTTTATGCCGCTACAGAGGATTCTTCGGATACCCACGCAACAACCATGATCCGCTGCTTGACGAGGGCGAAAGCAAGTAGGCCGCGACGAGCCCCGCCAAGCCCCCGTACAAGTAGAGGTATCCGGCAGCCCCCTGAGCGATCACCAGATCGCCGGACCGGAGTTGCAGCGTGAACGGCATCGTCACCAGCAGCCACCCGACCGCCGTCGTGAAGGCCCCGAGCCGGGCACGCATCAGCTTGCCCGCCGCCAGGCACACCCCGAACAGCGCCAGCACCCACACCCCGGCCGCGACCGGGAGCGGGCCGAACTGCCACACCGGATGCGTGAACCCGCCCACGACTCCCATGACGACCCCGAGCACGAAGAGCATCCCGTACGCCGCCCCGCCCAGGGCCGACTCGGCCTGGCTGCGATGTTCCATGTCGAATGAGGTTAGTCGATGCCCGCGAAAAGATCGTTCTCGCGGGTGTACGGCTCCCCCAGGCCCCCGGCCTCCACGGGCGGCCCGGGCACCGGCGGCCCCGGCACCCCGAGGGCCAGGGTGAAGTGCTCGACCCCCATCGCCTCCTGCCCGACGTTGTTGGACAGGGCGAACCACGGGTCGGTCACGGTGATCTGGGTGGCGTGGGCGCGCATGGCGTCGAGCTTGTGCCGCAGCCACCCGCGGGCGTCGATCTCGGTGGTGACGTCCTCGTCCACGCAGCCGAACGGCATGTCCTCCACGCTCTCCAGCAGGAAGCCGACCTGGGCCACGCTCAGCGCCTCCGCCGAGCGGCGCATGACCGACCTGGGAACGGCCGTGTGGTAGAGCTTGGCGATCTGCCACGGCTCGCCCGTGCCGAAGCCCTCCTTCGCGGCCAGCTCGAACGCCCTGTGCGAGACGCGGTGCGCCTGGATGTGGTCGGGGTGACCGTAGAAGCCGTTGTCGTCGTACGTGACGAGCACCTGGGGGCGTATCTCCCGGATGACCTTGACCAGCTCGCCGGCCGCCTCGTCGAGGTCGGCACGCCAGAACGCGTTCGGGGCATCGTTGCTCGCCACGCCCATCATGCCCGAGTCCCGCCAGCGTCCCGGCCCGCCGAGGAAGCGGTGGTCGGCGACGCCGAGCGCCCGGCAGGCGGCCTCCAACTCGCCGATCCGGTACGGTCCGAGCGCGTCGTCCCGGTCGGCGGCCAGGTGGGCGAGCTCCTCGGGGATGATCTCGCCCTCCTCCCCGAGAGTGCAGGTCACCAGCGTGACGTGGGCGCCCTCGGCGGCGTATTTCGCCATGGTCGCGCCGGTGCCGATCGACTCGTCGTCAGGGTGGGCGTGCACGAGGAGGAGCCGTCGCTCAGTCATGCCCCGAGAGTAACAACGACGGGATTGCTGGCAGGATTGCCCCATGAGTGAAAGCTTCCCCCGTCTGTCTGCCAGGACCCGCCGGTTCACCCTCGGCGTGCCCAGGAGCTTCACGATCTCCCCGGACGGTGGCCGGGTGATCTTCCTGCGCACCATGTCGGGCACGGATTCCGTCACCTGCCTGTGGGAGCTCGACACGGAGACGCACGTCGAGCGACTCGTCGTGGATCCGCGCGGGCTCCTCGCCGACGACGGGGAGGATCTGCCGCCGGAGGAGCGGGCCAGGCGTGAGCGCAGCCGGGAGGCGGCGGGCGGCGTGGTGGCCTACGCCACCGACTCCGGGGTCACCAGGGCCGCGTTCGCGCTGTCCGGCGGGCTGCACGTCGTGGATCTGGCGAGCGGCCAGGTTCGGCGGCTGGAGACGCCGGGGGCGGTCATCGATCCCCGTCTCTCTCCCGACGGGCGGCATGTCGCCTATGTCACCGAGGGCACCCTGCGCGTCCAGGACCTGGTCACGGGCGGGGACCGCGCGCTGGCCACGCCGGAGTCGGAGACGGTGACGTACGGGCTGGCCGAGTTCGTCGCCGCCGAGGAGATGGACCGGATGCGGGGCTACTGGTGGGCGCCGTCGAGCGACGCGCTGCTGGTCGAGCGGGCCGACGAGGCCCCGGTGCGCACCTGGCACATCGCCGACCCGGCCAACCCTGCCCGGCCCGCGACGGTCCAGCGCTATCCGGCCGCCGGCACGCCCAACGCCGTCACCGAGCTCTACGTGCTGGGGCTCGACGGGTCGCGGGTCGCGGTGCCGTACGCGGAGGAATACCTGACGACGGCGGCCTGGGACTCCCACGCGCTGTCGATCGTGACGCTGACCCGCGACCAGCGGACGATGCGGCTGTTCACGGTCGACCCGGCGACCGGCGCGGCCACGCTCGTGCGCGAGGACACCGACCCGGCCTGGGTCGACATCGTCGCGGGCGTGCCCGCGCACCTCGACGACGGCTCGCTCGTCTGGGTGGCCAACTCCGAGGGCGGCCACCGCCTGTTCGTCGGCGACCGACCGGTCACGCCCCCCACGCTGCAGGTGCGGGCCGTGCTCGACGTCGACCACGACAGCGTGCTGTTCAGCGCGAGCGGCGATCCGACCGAGATCCACCTGTGGACCTGGGACGGGCATTCGCTGCTGCCGGTCTCGACCCGTTCCGGGGTGTTCTCGGGGCGGATGTCGGGCGGGGTCGGCGTGCTGACCGAGCAGAGCCTCGACGCCGAGGGCGTGTCCACCACGGTGGTGCGGCGCGACGGCGTGGCGGTGCCGATCCCCTCGGTGGCCGAACGTCCCGGCCTCGACCTGCGCGTCTCCCTCGGCCGTTCCGGCCGTCGCGAGCTGGCCACCGCCGTGGTGCTGCCCTCCTGGCACGAGCAGGGCTCGCGACGGCTGCCGGTGCTCATGGACCCGTACGGCGGGCCGCACGCGCAGCGGGTGCTCAACCGGCGTGGCGCGTTCCTGGAGAGCCAGTGGTTCGCCGAGCAGGGCTTCGCCGTCATCCTCGCCGACGGGCGCGGCACCCCCGGCCGGGGCGTCGACTTCGAGCGGGCCGTGCTCAACGACCTGGCGTCCCCCGCGCTCGATGACCAGATCGACGCCCTGCAAGGCGTGGCCGAGCAATACCCCGACGACCTCGACCTGACGAGGGTGGCCATCCGCGGCTGGTCGTTCGGCGGCTTCCTGGCCGCCCTGGCGGTGCTGCGCCGTCCCGACGTGTTCCACGCGGCGGTGGCCGGTGCGCCGGTGACGGACTGGCGCCTGTACGACACGTGCTACACCGAGCGCTACCTGGGCCACCCGGACGAACAGCCCGAGGTGTACGAGAAGTCCTCACTCTTCGCGGACGCCGCCAAGCTGGAACGCCCGCTGTTCCTGATCCACGGCCTCGCGGACGACAACGTGGTCGCCGCCCACACGCTGCGCCTCTCGTCGGCCCTGCTCGCGGCCGGACGCCAGCACACCGTCCTCCCGCTCTCCGGCGTCACCCACATGACGCCCCAGGAGGTAGTGGCAGAGAACCTGCTCCTGCTCCAGGTGGACTTCCTCAAGAAGTCCCTGGGCGGCCCCTGGCCCGACCACCCCTGACGCCATCCACCTCACCCCCCTGACAGGACCCCTACCACCACCGGAAACCCACCACCACGGGACACCAGCAGGGGACGTCACCAGCACGCGACGCCACCAGCAAGGGACCCCATTAGCACGGGACGCCCTCAGAACGAGACCCCATTAGCACGGGACCGCAGTAGCACGGGGACGCCCTCAGAACGGGACGTCTCTCAGCACGGGGATGCCCCCAGCCTTGGGATGCCCCACCACGGGACATCACCCAGCACGGGGCATCCCTCGGCACCAGGCATCCCTCGGCAGAGCCGTCCCCCAGCACGAGCCGTCCCCCAGGCCACGGCTGGTCCACCTCTCCTGGAGCCCACCAGGACAGGTGTCCAAACGACTAGCCGGCCCTGGGGACCGTCCGTTTCCGGATCGGACCTTGGTCCGTCAACCCGTGGTTTGATCTACCACCACCCAAGACCAAACCCTGGTCCGACGCGAGCCCACCCACCGCTCCGGCATCGTGAGCGGCATGCTGAAACCCCTCACCACCACCCTGACCCTCCTGACCTTGGGCCTAAACCCCCCAGCCGCCACCACAGGAGCCACCGAAACCACGACCACCACCACCGGGACCATCACCACCGGCACCGACACAAGCGCCACCGGCACCATCACCACCAGATCGAGCACCACCAGGACGGGCGCCACCAGGACGGGCACCACTGAAACCGGCGAGGCTGAAACCGTCACCACTGGCGCCACCGGCATCAGGACCACTGCCACCCGGACCACCGGGAGGGCCGCACAAGCATGGACTCCATGCCCCAACGACAAGATCGGCATGGAGTGCACCGACCTCCAGGTCCCCGTTGACTGGCGAAAGCCCGACGGCCGCAAGATCACATTGAAGCTGGGCCGCCTGAAGGCCACCGGCCCCGGCCCTTCCAAGGGCTCGGTCCTGCTGGCCTACGGCGGCCCCGGCGCCCCCGGCATCGCCCTCACCCAGACCGCCGCTGCCAACTGGTGGACCGACCTGCGCAAACGCATGGACATCGTGACGTGGGACACCCGCGGATACGGCGAGCAGCACCAGGGCCTCAGCACCGGCCTGCAGTGTGCCTGGACCCGCATCCCCATCCCCGACTCCCCCGCCGACGACGCCGACTTCGGCCGCCTGTCCGACACCAACCGCGGCTACGCCGAGGCCTGCCGCCTCAAAGACCCCGAGCTGTTCGCCAATATGAGCTCGGCGGACCAGGCCAGGGACATGGAGGCGATCAGAAAGGCCCTGGGCGACGACAAGCTCAACTTCTACGGCGCGTCCTACGCGGGCTTCTACGGCCAGTCCTACGCTCGCCTCTTCCCCGGCAACGTCCGCACGATGGTCCTCGACGGCACGTGGAGCCACAGCGCCCCTGACTGGACCACCGAGCTGGTGGAGATGGCCAAGTCCAACGAGCAGCACATGCAGCGCTTCTTCACCTGGTGCGCCACCAACGACTGCCGGGACATACCCGCCCTCTGGCGCAAAGTGATCGCCCGAGCGGCCCGCACCCCCATCCCCACCAAGACCCCCAACGTGGCCTACAGGACTCGCGACCTCCAGTCGTTCGCCCTGTTCCTGGCCCGCCAGGGCCCCTCGGCCTGGCCCAAGCTGGCCGAGGCCATCCGCAAGTCCGCCGACGGCGACGCCTCCGACTTCGTGCCGGCCAGAGGCGCTCGCTATCCGGACCAGACAACAGGCGTCACCGAATGCACCGACTGGCCCCGCTTCGCCACCCGAAAGGAGCAGATCGCCACTACCAAGCGCGTCCTCCAGGCCGCTCCCAACACCGGCACCGCCAACACCCTGGCCTCCGGAACCCTGAGCTGCATCGGCTGGCCCGTCCCCGTCACCAACCCACCGGCCCCCCTCCCCAAGGGCCTACCGCCCCTGCTCGGCGCAGGCGCCTGGGGCGAGTCAGACGCAGTGGACCGCGTCCTGTCCCAGGTCCCGGGCAGCACCACCATCCACCACGACGGCCCAGGCCACACCCTCTACGGCACCAACCCCTGCGCCCGCACCCACATCAACCGCTACTTCACCAACGCCACCCTCCCCCCAAAGAAAACAGCCTGCTGACCCCCACACCACCCTCCCCCTTAAGCCGCCACGCTGTGCTGGGGGTTGCGGCGCCCAGAGAGGTGTCTGGGGCCCGCTGTGCTGGGCGTGGCTGTGCCGGGGTGATGGTTCTGAGGTGAAGTGCCTGGGGTGATGGTGTCCCGGGGTGATGGTGTCCCGGGGTGATGGTGTCCGGGGTGATGCTGTCCGGGGTGAGGCGGGTGTGGTCAGGCTGGGATGTGGTCAGGCTGGGGTGTGGTCGACTTGGGTGGATCACCGCCAAAGCCCTACACAACGCCGGACGCCCACCCCAACATCAAGAACAGCAAAAGCGGAGCCTTACCGCCAAAGACCTACGCAACGGCGAACGTCGACCCCAACATCAGGAGCGGCGAAAGCGGGGCCTCACCGCCAGGGCCTTGCATGACGGCGTGCGTCGGGTCCCGGTGTCAGGAGTGGGTGGAGGTGGGGGTGCCGTGCCAGCTGGCCCAGAGGGCTGCGTATGAGCCGCCCTCCGCCACCAGCTCCTCGTGCGAGCCCAGCTCGCTGATCCGTCCGTCCTCGACCACGGCCACCCGGTCGGCGTCGTGGGCCGTGTACAGCCGGTGCGCGATGGCGATCACCGTACGCCCGTCCAGGACGGCGGCCAGGGAGCGCTCCAGATGTCTGGCCGCCCGGGGGTCGATGAGCGAGGTGGCCTCGTCCAGTACGAGGGTGTGCGGGTCGGCGAGCACCAGCCGGGCCAGCGCGAGCTGCTGTGCCTGGGCGGGTGAGACGGCCAGTCCTCCGGAGCCCACCTCGGTATCCAGGCCGGACGGCAACCCCTGCACCCAGTCGAGTGCGTCCACCGCCTCAAGCGCCTTCAGCACGGCCGGGTCGTCAGCGTCCGGCCGGGCGATGAGCAGGTTGTCGCGTACGGTCCCCTTGAACACGTGGTGCTCCTGGGTGACCAGCGCGACGTGCCCGCGCAGGTCGTCCAGGGGCAGCTCGACCAGCGGCACCCCGCCGACGGACACGTGCCCCGTACGCGGCCCGTGGATGCCCGCCAGCAACCGCCCCAACGTGGACTTACCGGCCCCCGAGGGCCCCACCATGGCCAGCCGCTCCCCGGGCTGCACGGTGAGCGAGACGCCGTGCAGCACGTCGCGCCCCTCCCGGTAGGCGTACCGGACGTCGGAAGCCTCCAGCGCCTCCCCCGAGGGCTGGGCGGCGGAGGAGGTCGTACGGTCGTCGGGCACGTTGGCCACCCCGAGCAGCCGAGCCATGGCCGCCCCGCCCACCTGCAACTCGTCGATCCACATCAGGAACCTGTCCAGCGGATCGATCAACTGCTGGGCGTAGAGCAGGCCGGTGGCCACCTGGGACAGCTGCACCCACCCGTTGGTGTAGAACAGCCCGCCGACCAGCAGCGTGGCCACCACCGGGATCACGTAGCCCAGCTCCACGGCGGGAAACCACAAA
The DNA here is from genome assembly GCF_900099965.1 of Nonomuraea jiangxiensis. Taxonomy (GTDB): domain Bacteria; phylum Actinomycetota; class Actinomycetes; order Streptosporangiales; family Streptosporangiaceae; genus Nonomuraea; species Nonomuraea jiangxiensis. The sequence goes on from NZ_FNDJ01000007.1 coordinate 135,447, forward strand.
GTACGCAGCCCGAGGGTGTAACGCTCGGCGGAGTAGGAACGCCGGATGTCGTCGTCGGTACGGGTGCGCCGCCGGGCCTGCAACCCGAGCGCCTCCACGGCCCTGGCACCCTCGACGGTCTCGGCCAGGCCCTCCGTCATGTCGGCGTAGGCGGCGTTCTCGCGGAGGTAGCCGTCGCGCGCCCGCTTCAGGTACCACCGGGTGGAGATGTAGATCACCGGCACGGCGATCAGCATGGGCAGCATGAGGGACGGGCTGACCAGCAACAACGCGCCCAGCGTGATCACGAAGGTGACCAGCGCGATCAAGGTCTCGGGCACGGCCAGCCGTACGGTGCGCGACAGCGAGTCCACGTCACGGGACGTCCTGGTGATGAGGTCACCGGACCCGGCCCGTTCGACGGTGGACAGCGGCAGCCCCAGCACCCGTGCCACGAACTCCTCGCGCAACTCGGCCAGCACCCTCTCGCCGAGCCTGGCGGAGGCCAGCACCGCGTACCGCATCAGGGCGCCCTGCAACAGCAGGAAGGCGCCGATGGCGGCGGCCACGACGGCGACGTTGACCTGCCGGCCGTACTGGACGTCCTCCACCAGCGCGCCGAGCTGCCACGGCACGACCAGGCCGGAGACGGCTGCTAGCCCGTGCAGGGTCAGGGCCAGGGCGAGCTGGCGCGGGTATTTCAGGGTCAGCCGCCTGGCGTAGGCACGCACCTGTTTCTGATCGGCGACCGGCAGGATTTCGCGGGCCATGAGTCAGTCCTCCCCACGAGTGACGGTCGCCGCGTATGCGGGCGAGGTGTCGAGCAACTGCCGGTGCGTGCCCTCGGCCAGCATCCGCCCGTCCTCCACGTAGATCACGTGGTCGGCACGGTCGAGCACCAGCGGGCTGGTCGTACAGACCAGCGTGGTCTTGCCGGCACGGGCCTTGCCCAGCCGGTCGGCGATGCGGGCCTCGGTGTGGGCGTCCACGGCGCTGGTGGGCTCGACCAGGATGAGCACCTCGGGATCGGCCAGCAGCGCCCTGACCAGCCGCAACCGCTGCTGCTGCCCGCCGGAGAACTCCCGCCCGGCCTCGGCCACCCGCGCGTCGAACCCGTCGGGCAGGGCCTCGACGATGTCGAGCGCGCAGGCCGCGTGCAGGGCCTGGCGGACCTGCTCGTCGGACGCGCTGCCACGCACGTCGAGCTCGTCGCGCAGCCTCCCGGTGAACAGCCGCGCGCCGTTGTCGGCGACGAGGATCCGCGAGCGTACGTCGGCGACGGGCAGGGCCGCGAGCTCGGTGTCGCCGAAGGTGACGTCGCCGGGCGCGTAGCGGCCGAGCCGGTCGGCGACGGCGATGGCGTCCTCCGGACTGGCGGCGGCCAAGGCGGTGAGGGCGCCGGGCTGGAGGGTGACACCACTGTAGGAGTCGCGCAGCACCCCGCCCTCGCTGCCGGCCGTGCCACCGGTGATCTCGGGCTCGATGGACAGGATGCGGATCACCCGCCCGGCCGCGACATGGCCCTTGGTGATCTTGTCGGCGGCCTCGGTGAGCGTGCGCATGGGCCCGATCAGGAACACCGCGTAGAGATAGAACGCGACGAGTTGCCCGGTTGGGATGTCCCCGGCGACGGCGAACGAGGCCCCGACGCCGGTGACGATCGCGATGAGGACGCCGGGCAGCACGATCTGGGCGCCTTCGAGCACCGACTCGACCCCGGCCACCCGTACGCCCGCCCGCCGCGCCTGCTGCGACTCCTCGTGGTAGCGCTCGGCGAAGACCTGCTCGCCGCCGATGCCGCGCAGCACCCGCAGCCCGGCCACGATGTCGGCGGCCCTGGTGGACAGGTCGCCGGTGAGCTGCCGCTGGTGGTGCTGCCGCCGGTGCAGCGGCCGCAGCAGCGGGCCGACGGCGACGGCCATGAGCGGCACCCCGAACAGCACCAGCAGCCCCAGCGGCAGCGAGGTCGAGATGAGGATCACGGTGACGGTGACGATGGCCACGACCGCGCCGGTGCCGCGCAGCAGGATGTCCATGGAGCTGCCGATATGGGCGATGTCGGAGTTGCCGACGCTGACGACCTCGCCGGTCGAGAGCCGTTTCGGCAGCGTGGCGCCGAGCCTGGCGGCCTGCCTGGTGGTCAGCTGCACCGTACGGTAGGCGGCGGCCAGCCAGTTGTAGACGGCCATGCGATGCCGCATGATCCCGGTGAAGGCCTGCACCAGCCCCAGCCCGAACAGGATCGCCGCCCACCTCACCAGGGCCCCGGTGTCCTTGGCGGTGACGGCCTCGATGCCCTTCCCGAGCACGGCCGGCATCAACGCCTGCACCAGCCACCACAGGGTCGCGAAACTGATGCCCGCGAACAGGGACGGCGCCTGACGCCGTGCGTTCCACCAGAGATAGCGGATCGGGCTGCGGATGTCGGGCACGCCGGGATCGGCGTCGGGAAGGGAGCGCATAGCCTCACCAGCCTGGCCTGTCCGCCCGCTGTCCGGCAAACCATTTTCCCCAGCTAGGAAGCCCGGCGACGCCGTGATCCGAGCTCCTCCCAGCCCACTCGAACGCCCCCGAAACCCCACCCACACGGCCATCCACGCAAGGGCTCAACGAACCCAATATCTACCATCCGCCCCACCAGTGATATCCGCCACACCACACACAGGACAGCGGGAACATGAGGGATCTTTACAAGGTGCACCCGCCGCCCGGGACGATCCTCCCTGGGCCATCCCCGTTCAGCTCCCTCGGGTCCGCGATTTCCGCCTCTTTGGGCCTTTTGTCCCAGCCTTACATCGTGTATCGGTCCTGCCTCCGACCGCGCGCCGGGGCCTCCGGCAGGGCCGCCGGTAGGCCAGAATCGACCCTTGTGAAGCACGGGTACACCAACAGCACGTTCGGCGACGGCACCCTGGTGATCAAGTGTTACCAGGGTCCGGAGGCGGCGTTCAGGCTGAGCACGGAGAGCAGATACCTGCGCCGCCTGCGCGGTCGCCTCCCGGTTCCCCGCGTCCACCAGGTCACCGAGACGAGCCTGACCACCCGCTTCGTCTCCGGCGCCCACGGCCAGGACCTCCTGGACGAGGGCCGCGCCATCGAGGTGCTCACCGAATGCGGCCGCCTGCTGGCCCGCATCCACCGGCTGGGCATCGTGCACGGCGACTACGGCCCCCAGAACCTGCTGTTCGACCCGGCCACGTTCGAGGCGACCGCGATCCTCGACTGGGAGTGGGCCCACCCCGGCCGCCCCATCGAGGACCTGGCGTGGTGCGAGTGGATCGTCCGCAGCCACCACCCGGAGCACGTGCCCCTGCTTCCGCACTTCTTCACCGCGTACGGCGACCTCGTGCCGGAATGGCCGGAACGCCAGGCGGCCATGGTGGAGCGCTGCCACAGCCTGATCGACTTCTGCGCCCGCTGGGAGCCGGGCGGCGGCGGCGAGAAGCTCTGGCGGCAACGCCTGGAGACCACCGCCGCCTGGACGGAGTGACCCCGTCGCCGGCTCTGACCCGGCTGTCGCCCCGACGAGATGACCCTCGTGGACGCGGGCGCCCGAACCGGGCCTACCGCAGCTCCCTGACCAGCGCCACGGCCTGGTCAATGAGCCCCTTCTCCCGCTCGTTCACCCCCCGGTCGGCGGCCCGAAGTGCGCCGGCCCGGTCGAGCGCGCCGGTGAAGTCCATGGCCGCACCGAGCCCGTCCAGCAGTGCGACCAGCCCCGCACGAGCCGCCGGGGCCAGCGCGCTCTCGCCGTCCACCGCCACCTGCGCGAGGATCAACGCCGACATGGCGCAGTCCAGCCCGGGCGGACCCTCCCGGGCGTTGCACCAGTCGATCACCATCGGACCGCGCGGCGTCAGCATCACGTTCTCCGGGTGCAGGTCCAGATGCAGCACCCGGTCCCCGGGGTCGGCGGACACCCGGGCCGGGATCCGGTGCAGCCGCAGGAGCAGCCGCGCGAGCGTGTGCCCGGCTTCCTCGGCCGTGATCGTCCCCTCGATCATGGCCCTGAACATCGTCGGCCCGGACAACCGTGCCATCACCAGATCGGTGACCGGCCCGTCTCCGGGATAGACCTCGGGTACGGGGTAGCCGCGCGCGCCCACGTACGCCATGACCGCGATCTCGCGCCGCGTGTCGATGCCGGACCGGTAGCGGCGCAGCACCCGACCCTCGTCGATCGCGTACACGTCGGCGCTCCGCCCCGACCCCAGTAACTCCATGCGTTCGAGGCTACTGATCGCCGGCCCGCTCCAGCTCGGCCAGCGCGGCGGCGTGGTCACGTTCCATGGCGGCCGCCAGCTTCCGCGCCTCGGGCGCGCCTCCCGAGGTCTGCTCGCCCTTGGCCACCAGTACGAGCTGGTCCAGATGCGCCCGCACCAGCGTGACGAACCGCCGGTCGAAGGCGTCGTCCCGCAGGGCGGTCAGGGCCCGCAGGTCGTCGGCGGTGGGCATGCCCGGCATGTCGTGCTGGGCATGCGGGTTCTCGCCGGTGACCCCGGTCCGCGCGAGCAGAGCCCGCAGGCGCCCGCGCCCGGTCTCGTGCTCCTTCCTGAGCCGGACCGCCAGTTCGGCCAGCTCCCGGTCGCCCGAGCGCTCGGGCACGAGCGCCAGCAACGGCAGCGCACGGGCATGCAGGGCATCGGCGAGCTGCAACCACGCCACATCGGTCGTGGTGAAACGCGCGCCGGAGGCCGTACCAGAGCTCGGGGCGGAAGCCGTACCGGGGGTCGGGGCGGAGGGGGGCGCCCCGGCGGCGGCCGAGCAGCCGAGGAGCAGGACGGACAGCAGCAGGAACACGAAGGCCCGGATCACTGGCGTTCCACTTGATCGGGCCCGGGCGGCCGGGCCGCCCGGGCGAGGGTCATTGCTCAGGACGGCCGGCCGTCGGCGCCGCACTTGATGATCGGCCGGATGCAGTCACGCACCCGGCGCTCCATCTCCGCCGCCGGCCAGGCGTTGAAGAAGTCGCCGTGCATCGTGAATCCGCCACCCGACGCCAACCGGAAGTGCGACGGGTCGCCGCTCACCGGGTAACGGATCACCTGCCGCAGCTTCGGCACCGGTACGGGATGCGAGGCCGGGCACGCCTGGTTCACCGGGTAGGCCATGTGGCTCTTGTGGTCGGCGGAGTCCAGGTCCCGCCCGTTCCAGCACTGCGGGAAGTCCAGGTACGACTCCAGCATCGTGCCCGACGGACAGTTCACGAAGTCCTTAGATGCGCCCACGTGCCCTGCGTGCAGGCACGACCACCGGGAGATCGTCGTGCTGTCCGGCCCGGTGGCCTTGGCGTTGCCCGCCACGATCCGCAACCCCAGCGGCAGCGGCTGGATCTGGGCGGTGATGTCGCTCCGAACGCCCTCACCGAGGTAGTAGAACGTGACGATGGCCGGCTCCACCGGGGCGCCGTCCCGGTAGAGGGTCGGCACCCAGTACGACGACTTGTCCACGGCCGGGTTGCAGTTCGTGGCGCCGTTCAGGAGGTCGTTGAGCTGGGTGTGGGCGTTCGTGACCCGGCTGCCGAAGAAGCTGTGCATGTGTGAGGCGCCCGCTAGGCCGGGGAAGACGATCGGGTCGTCGGGCAGCCGGTGGCTGAACGGGCAGTCGGCGAGGAACTCCGCCACCCGTACGATCGGCACTGCCTGCGCCGGCGCCGGCACGATGGCGAGCAGGCCGAGCAGCAGTGATGAGAGGGCGAGCAGTCGTCTGGCGAGCATGGCGGCTCCCTTGGCGATCATTGGTAAACCCGCACGTAGTCGACGAGCATCCGGGCCGGGAACGGCGTGGCCGCATCGGGTGGCCCCGGCCAGTCGCCGCCGACCGCGAGGTTGAGGATGATGTAGAACGGGTGGTCGAAGATCCACGGACCGCGTGTCTGCTCCACCTGGTCCTTGCTCAGCGTGAGCACCGTCCGCCCGTCGAGCGTGTAGACGATGCCTCTGCTGTCCCAGTTCGCGGCCCAGACATGGAAGTCGTCGGAGAAGTCCGCGCCGTTCGGCAGCGTGTACGGCGCCCCGATGCCGCCCCCGCCGTTGTACGCGGGCGCGTGGACGGTCGAGTAGGACGTCTTCACGTCCTTGCCCAGGACCTCCATGATGTCGATCTCGCCGTTGTACGGCCACGGCCGCCCGGTCAGGAAGTCGGCCCCCATCATCCAGAACGCCGGCCACAATCCGTTGCCCTTGGGCACCCTGATCCGGGCCTCGACGCGGCCGTAGGTGAAGTGGAACTTCGTGCCGGTGTTCATCCTGGCCGAGGTGTACTGGCAGGTGGTGCTGCCGGTCAGCGGATCCCGGGGGCAGGCCGAGCCGGGCGTGGCCTGCTTGCGTGCCTCCATGACCAGTTGTCCCTGGCCGTTCATGGCGGCGTTGTCGTGGTTGGTGTAGTACTCCAGTTCGTTGTTGGGTCCGGTGCCCGGGTCGGCCCGCCACTTGGCGGCGTCGGGCCGGCTGCCGGCCGGGCCGTTGAACTCGTCGCTCCACACCAGGACCGGCGGGTTGGCCGGGTCCCTGGGCGGGGCCGGCGGAGCGGTGGGGTTGCCGCCGGTGCCGTAGACCTGGAACTCCCACAGGCTGTAGCCGTAGGGAGTGGCGCGCTGGGTGCCGTACATGCGGACGTAGCGGCCGGAGCCGCTGACGTTCAGCGTCTGCTTGAAACCGGTGCCCGTCGTGGTGCTGTAGACGGTCGTCCAGGTGGCCGCGTCGGGCGACACCTGGATCTGGAACGACCTGGCGTAGGCCGGATCCCACTGCAGGACGACCCTGCTGATCTGGGCGGTCGCGCCCAGGTCCACGTAGATCCAGCCCGGGTCCACCCAGCCGGTGGTGCCGCTGGTGGCCCACCTGCTGGCCGGGTCGAGGTCGAACGCCCTGGCCGGGGTGCACTCCCAGCAGGCGCCGTCGTGCTGCGAGGTGGAGGCGACGCCGGGCCGGTTGTACGACAGCAGCCGCTCGCCGCCGGAGCCGCCCCCGGTCGTGCCGTAGACCTTGAACTCCCAGAGGCTGTAGTCGTACGGAGTGGCGCGCTGGGTGCCGTACACGCGGACATAGCGGCCGGAGCCGCTGACGGTCAGCGTCTGGTCGCCGCCGGCGCCGGAGGTCGTGGTGTGGAGGTTGGTCCAGGAGGTGCCGTCGGCCGACGCCTGGACCTGGAAGGCGGTGGCGTACGCGGCCTCCCAGGTGAGCTGCACCTGGGAGATGGTCGCGGTGGCACCGAGGTCCACCTGGATCCACTGCGGGTCGGCGAAGGCACTGGACCAGCGGGTGCCCGGGTTGCCGTCGACGGCCGCCGTGGCGGGGAAGGCGGCGTTCTCGGTGGAGGAGGCGGTGACGGGCCTGCCCTGGGACAGCAGGGGGTCGGCGGCGGCGGACGCGATCGGCACCGCGGTGAGGGACAGGGCGAGTAACAGGGTGAGGAGGAGTGCGAGGAGGGTCCCCAGGCGCCGTACGCCTGAGGCGGGGGGTGGACTCACGACGTCTCCGTCCGGGGGTGGGCGGCGATAGTTCGGGGAGCGCTCCCTCAGTGCGAGCGTGCTCGCGTCACTGACCCCTGTCAAGGTCCCGGTTAACCTTCCCGAAACCCCCCTGACTCCCACCGAACCGCCCTCCCCGGAGCCATCGGAGAGCACTAATACCCGTTCACCAGCGCAAATGACATCCCCGCACCCAAGTCCAGCACTCACCTCCCAACATTGAGAAACCTGCGAAATCGCAGCCGCCTTGACCGCGACGACACGCCATCGAGTGACTCATGAGGGAGCGCTCTCCCGCGCGGCCGCGGGGGCCGGACGGGTCACCGGACACGGGCGCGGCTCGCGCCATGTCGAACTATGATAGTTGTGCCTATCATAGTTCAACCTATATTCCCGGAGGGGCGATGCTCAGGAAGCCGGAGCGGCTCTTCGGCCGCGACACCGAGTGGGACGAGCTGGCCGAGTTCGTCTCGTCACCCGCCCCGGGAGCCACCATGGGCCTCGTGTACGGCCGCCGCCGCCAGGGCAAGACCCTCATGCTCGAACTGCTCGCCCAGGAAACCGGTGGCCTGATGTTCGGCGCGACCCAGCAGACCGAGGCACAGAACCTGGCCGACCTGGGCGCCGCCTACGCCGCCCACCGTGGGTTGCGACAGCCGGTCGCGTTCGGCGGCTGGCGGGAGGGGCTCGACGAGCTGCTCCGTCTCGGCGAGGAGCGCGCCACACCCGTGATCATCGACGAGTTCCCCTACCTCGTCTCCGTCACTCCGGCGCTCCCCTCCTATCTGCAGCAGGCGCTCAGCCCGACGGGGCACGCGAAAGAGCGGACCCGTACGCGCCTGATCCTCTGCGGCAGTGCTCTCACGACGATGGCCCAGTTGCTCGGCGGCGGCGCCCCGCTCCGTGGCCGGGCGGTGCTGGAACTGGTGGTGCGGCCCTTCGGGTTTCGCGACGCGAGTGCCTTCTGGGGTTTGACGGATGATCCGGAGCTGGCCTTCCGGGTGCACGCGCTGGTCGGAGGCACACCCGCGTACCTGGAGATGTGCGGCGGTTCCGGGCCGGCCGATCGCGACGGTTTCGAGCGATGGGTGCAGCGAAGATTGCTCAATCCGGCCTCCGCGATGTTCCGCGAGGGCGGACTGTTGCTGCGCGAGGAGCCGTCCATCTCCGATCCCACCTCGTACGCCGCCACGCTGACCGCCATCAGCGCCGGCAACCACCGCCGCTCCGAGATCGCCGCCGCGCTCGGACGCCCGACCAGCGCCATGGCGCACCTGCTCACCGCGCTCCAGAGCATCGGCCTCGTCGAACAGGTCGACGACGCGCTACGGGACAAACGCAGCGTGTTCAAGGTCGCCGAACCGATCGTCCGGCTGCACCAGCTGGTCACGCAACGACGAGAGCCCGAACTGGTCAGCGGCCAGGCCGCCCGGGTCTGGCGGACCAGCGCCGACACGGTCGCCGCCAAGATCTACGGCCCCCACTTCGAGGACCTGGCCAGGCAGTGGTGTTTCCTGCACGCCTCCAGTGACACGCTCAACGGAACGGCGAGCGCCGTACGCCCCAGCGAGATCCCGTGCCGCGCCCACCGCCGGGGACACGAGCTCGACCTTGTCGTGACGGAGACGAGCTCCTTCGCCACCGACCGGATCACCGCGATCGGCGAGGCCAAGGGCACCCTCACACCCATGGACGTGCCGCAGTTGCAGCGGTTGGAGCACCTACGCGCCCTGCTGCCCGACGACAAGGTCGACCAGCAGCCCAAGTTGCTGCTGTTCGCACGCTCGGGATTCACCGACGACCTGGTGGCGCTGGCCCGCGGGCGGGCCGACGTGGAGCTCGTCGACCTGACCCGCCTGTATACGGGGGAATGACCGCGGACACCAGGACGCACCTGTGCACACCCCGCAGGTCAGCCCTCCTGCTCCGGCCCCCAGGCCCGCAGGAAGGTCCGTACGGCCGCCCGCGCCACGGTACGCAGGTCGGCGTCGTCGATCACCCGGGTCCCCATCTGCGTACGGGCCTCCAGCGGGCCGGCGAGCAGGGAGCTGAACTGCTCGGCCGCCAGATCGGGATGGGTCGCGCGTAGCCGGCCGGCCAGGGTGAGCCGGGCCAGCCGGTCGGCCAGCGCCTCGTTGAGCCGCTGCGGACCGTGCTCCTTGACCAGGTCCAGGGCGTCGGGGAACGTGGTGATCTCCGTGTAGAGCAGCCGGCGCAACGCGCACGAGCGCTCGTCGGTGTACGACACCAGCAACCTGTACGCGACGTCGTCGAGCGTGGCCCGCAGGTCGTCACCGGGATCGGCGAGCGGTTCGAGCGCGGCCAGCCGCTCGTTGAGCACGGCCCGCGCGGTGGCCTCCAGCGCGTTCCTGAACAGGGTGGCCTTGTCCGTCATGTGGTTGTAGACCGTGGGCTTGGCCACCCCCGCCGCGTCGGCGATGTCCTGCACGCCGGCCTGCGCGTAGCCCTGGCGGGCGAACACGGCGAACGCGCCCTCCAAGATGGCCTGCCGCTTGTCGATACGCCCCCGCGAGGTCGTCGTCATGCCCCTACTTTACCGGCTGGTTCAACTTCATGGACGCACGGGTTGCGCCCGGACCCATGAGGTAACTAATTTGAACCCATGAGTTCAACGGATCGCCTTGACCGACGTCTCCTGGGAATGATCGGCGTCATCCTGCTCGGCGGGCTGCTGGGCATCCTCAACAGCACGATGGCCGCCGTGGCCACCGACACCCTGGCCACGGTGTTCGGCACCTCGCTGAGCACGATCGGCTGGGCGTCCACCGGCTTCCTGCTGGCCGTCACGGCCACCATCCCCTTCACCACCTGGGCCGTCGACCGCTACGGCGGCCGGCGCCTGTGGCTGGCCGGGCTGCTGCTGTTCCTGGCAGGCTCGCTGGCCGCCGGACTGTCCTGGAACGTCGGCAGCCTGATCGTCTTCCGCGTCGTGCAGGGCTTCGGGGCCGGGCTGCTCGACCCGCTCGTACTGATCCTGCTGGCCCGCGCCGCCGGCCCGCACCGGGCCGGGCGCGTGATGGGGCTGATGGGGGTGGTGCTCTCGCTCGGTCCCGTGCTCGGGCCGATCGCGGGCGGGGCGGTGCTCGGCAGCCTGTCGTGGCGCTGGATGTTCCTGCTCAGCGTGCTGGTCGGGGCCGTCGCCTGGCTCCTCGCCCTGCGCGTCATCCCCGCCGACGACCGGGCCGGCGCCCCGGCGGGCGGCCGGCTCGACGTCATGGGGCTGGCGCTGCTCGGCCCCGGGTTCGCGGCCGTCGTCCTGGCCCTGTCACAGACCGCCGAGCAGGGCGGGATCGCCGCCTGGCAGGCGCTGCTCCCGCTGGGCGCCGGGGTCGCCCTGTTGATCGGGTACGGGGGGCACACGGCCAGGTCCCAGGCCCCGGTGATCGACCTGAGGCTGTTCGCCAACCGGGGCTTCACCGCGAGCGTGACCATCATGGGGCTCGGCGGGATGGCCCTCTACGCCTCCCTGTTCGCCCTGCCCCTGTACTACCAGCAGGCACACGGCCACGACGTACTCGCCGCCGGGCTGCTGATGACGCCGGTCGGGCTGGGCGGCGCCATCGCGATGCCGCTGGCCGGGCGGCTGTCGGACCGGCTCGGCGCGCGCGGGCTGGCCACCGGCGGCGCGGTCCTGGCCGCGCTCAGCGCCTTCGCCTTCACCCAGGTCGAGGCCACCACGCCGGAGGTCTGGACGGTGCTGGCCGCGCTGGGCGTCGGGCTGGGCAGCGGCTGCTTCAGCGCCCCCACGATGGGCTCGCTCTACCGCACGCTGCCACCGCCGCTGGTGGCGCAGGGCAGCTCGGTGCTCTACATGCTCAACCAGCTCGGCGCGGCGCTCGGCATCGCCGTCGTCACGCTCATCATCCAGACCTCGGGCGACGTGGTCGCCGGGCTGCACGGCGTCTACTGGTTCGCGGTCGCCATGATCGTGATCGTACTGGCCGCCATCCCGCTCCTGCCCGGGAGACCACAACCACGGAACACCACGGAAGAGCCGGTGAGGACCTCATGACGAAGAAGACATTGCTGATCACCGGTGGCACCGACGGGATGGGCCGGGCGCTCGCGCGCACCTACCTCGAACGCGGCGACACGGTCGTCATCGTGGGCAGGGACCGGTCCAAGGCGCTGCCAGGAGCCACGTTCATCCCGGCCGATCTGAGCCTGATCAGCGAGAACCAGCGGGTGATCGAGACGGTCAACGCCGAGTTCCCTGCGGTGGACGTGCTCGTGCTGTGCGCGCGATACTTCCGGACGAACCGGTTCGTCACGGCGGACGGCGTGGAAGGCACGTTCGCGCTGGACTACCTCAGCCGCTTCCTGCTCAGCCATGGGCTGAACGGGCCGGGCCTGATCGTCAACGTGTCGGGTCCGGGGCAGCCGACGAACCTCATCCGGTGGCACGATCCCATGCTGGAACGCGCGTACGACGGCGTGACCGCCCAGTTCCAGGCGGGCAAGGCGAACGACCTGCTGGGGGTGGAGTTCGCGGCCCGGCATGGCGGCCGTACGAGGTATGTGCTGATGCATCCCGGCGGGGTGTCGACGAGCCTCGCCGGGGAGTACGACGCGGCGACCGCCGCCCACGTCGCGGCGCTCAAGCGCAACGGGCTGCCGGTCGAGGAGGGGATCAAGCCGATCGTGGCCCTCATCGACGAGCCGCCCGCCGAGCCGCTCAGCGCGTGGGTGCGCGAACGGCGGATCAGCGTGACCACCCCGGCCTTCGACCGCCAGGCGGCGTCCCGCCTGCACGACCTCACGCTGAAGTTGATCACACCGTCCGCCGCGCTACCCCCTGGCACCCCACCAGCGCCCTCATCGTGAAGCGCGCCCGTTCACCCCTTGTAGTTGAAGATCTGCCGCAGCGTGTGCCGTACCTCGACCAGGTCCTGCTGGTCCGCCATGACCTGGTCGATGGACTTGTACGCCTCCGGGTGCTCGTCCACCAGCGCGGCGGCCCGGTCCGCGTTCCAGGTGCGGCCGCTCATCGCCTTGGTCAGCGAGGCGACGGACAGCTCCCGCTTGGCCTTCGTCCGCGACATGCGCCGCCCCGCGCCGTGCGAGCAGGAGTTGTACGACTCCGGGTTCCCCCGCCCGCGCACGATGTACGACCGCGTGCCCATGGAGCCCGGGATCACGCCCTCGTCACCGACGTCGGCCTTGATGGCACCCTTACGGGTGATCCAGAGGGACTTGCCGTAGTGCGTCTCCTGCTGGGTGAAGTTGTGATGGCAGTTGATCGTACGGACCCGCTGCCCCTTGCCGACGACCCGGAACAGGGCGTTGATCAGCACCTTGTCCATCCGCGCCCGCGAGGCCATGGCGTAGTGCTGGGCCCACAGCATGTCCTCGATGTAGGCGGTGAACTCAGGCGTGCTCTGCACGAGGTAGGCCAGGTCCGGGTCCTCCAGGCCGACGGCCTGCTTCTTCATCAGCTTCTTGGCACCGACGATGTGCAACTGGGCGAGCTGGTTGCCGATGCCGCGCGACCCCGAGTGCAGCACCGTCCAGACGTGGTCCCGCTCGTCCAGGCACACCTCGACGAAGTGGTTGCCCGAGCCCAGGGTGCCGAACTGGTCGGCCACCTTCTTGCTCTGCTTGGGCGTGAGATCGGTGTGCGGCAGACCGAGGTCGCTGAGCGCGCGGTCCACCGACGGGTCGTCATGCCCCTTGCCCACCCCGGCGGGGATACGGCGCTCCACCATCGGCATCAGCGCGGCCAGCGTCTCGGGCAGGTCGGCGGCCGTGAGCGTGGTCTCCGTGGCCACCATTCCGCACCCGATGTCCACGCCGACGGCGGCGGGAATGATCGCGTTCTCGGTGGGGATGACCGAGCCGACCGTCGCACCGATGCCGACGTGCGCGTCGGGCATGAGAGCGACGTGTCCGGAGACGAACGGCAGGCGGGCTGTACGGGCGGCCTGCATGATCGCGCCTTCGTCGATCTCGCTGGCCCACGACAGCAGGTTCGGTGCGGGCTGGTTCGGCATAGAAGGAATCTCCTCACTGGTTCTTGATCAGTGTGTCGCCACCAGCAGGGAAATCCCACTTATTTTATCGAATGTGGTGTTTACACCTGTACGCGCCGCGAGCTCGCAGAGCACCCTGGCCCCTTCGACCGCTGCTCTACGCCCAGCCGACCAACGGAATCTCGGCCTCCGAGCACCACATCTTCCGTGCCGACAGCGCCCAGCGCTCCGCCGTCTGATCGACAAGCGTGACCTCGTCAGCGGGACCAGCATGAACGTTCTCACGAAGGCATAGCGGCTCGCAGCCCTGGCATCGCCGTCTCTCACTCGGGGTCGCAGCCTTGGATGCTCTGCATGGCCTGAGCTGATAGCGCTGGGTCAGACGCCTGGCCACTACCGCGTGGTCATCCGGCAGTCTTTGGTTCCTGTGGACGCAAAGATGGATCCAAGCCAGAATGTAGCCCTTAGAAGCTCATCGGCTCGATTCCCGTAGAGTGCGTTGATGACGTGCAGACCCGGGAAGAGGGATCAACATGTATATATCAAAACTTGTCATCCAAAGGGTCCGTGGATTCTCCGGACCCCGGGAGGTGGCGCTCGGCTTTGACAGGCCAGACGGATCCTATGCGGGGTGGACGGTTCTAGCCGGGCGGAATGGCTCCGGGAAGACGACGATCCTTCAGGCGATCGCCCTGGGGATCGTCGGAGATTACTTCATACGAGACTGGGACGTTTGGAGTGGCAGGCAGAAGGGCGAACAGGCACGTATTGGCGTCACGGTCATCCAGGATTCGGAGTTCGACGGTGGGTTGGATTTCGGGGAGCAAGTCTTTGAGTTGCGATGGGATGACGAAGGCCATCCTTATGTTCCTCAGCGGTCCACCGGCTCACATGGGAGAAGGCAGGGGGTAAAGGCCCTCCGCTTTGGTCCGGGTGAAGGATGGTTCTTCGCGGGCTACGGGCCGTTCCGTAGGCTCTCGCCCGCCGCGTTCGGCCACGGAGAATCGTCGCGTTCCGCTATGTACGCTGGATTGCGCACCCTCTTCGACCAGGACGTCAGCCTCGTCGAGGGCGTTGGTTGGCTGATCGAGCAGCATCTGTATCGACTGGAGGGGCGCGCCGGCGCCGCCGAACTGCTGGATGTCGTGCTGTCATTGTTGACCGATGGGATGCTTCCTGACGGCCATACGGTCGTTCGCGTCGACTCCGATGGGTTGTGGCTGCGGAGGGACAATGGTGCGGAGACTCCCCTCCGGCAAATGAGCGAGGGATATCGAACGGTCACGGCTGTCGTTGTCGACATCATCAGGCAGATGCACCTGGCGTACGGCAGTCTGCGGGTCACCTACCAGGGTGATACGCCGACGCTTGCCTATCCAGGTGTGATCCTGATTGATGAGATCGAGAACCATCTCCATGTTGGCTGGCAGAAGAGAATCGGCGAGTGGCTGACGAGCCACTTTCCACTAGTGCAGTTCATCGTGACCACCCACAGCCCGTACGTGTGCCAGACGGCCGATCCAAATGGCCTTATCGCGCTTCCCGGCCCGAACGAACCCAAGTCAGCACACGTGGTCGATCAGAATCTCTATGAGCGGGTCGTGTTCGGCTCCGGCGACGACGCGATCCTGACGGAGCTCTTCGGCGTCGACAGTCCATATTCGACACGGGCTGAAGATATCCGGCGACATCTCGGCGATCTCGAGGACAAGGTCCTGAACGGGTCTGCCTCAGAAGCAGAGATCGAAGAGTATAGAGAGCTCAGCAAAATGCTGGAGAGTTCACTTTCGGCGCGCGTGGACGAAGTATCCTCGCGTCTGGGGAGACAGGATTGATCCGCATCAACCGTGCGAGTCTGGACGCCGACCTGGCACTGAAGCTGTTCACTCGAACGGAACAACTTAAGATCACAGACGCCGGTCCAAGTGCTGCCCGTCGAGCCTGGCGTGGCGCTTCCGTAGAACGAGAGCAGCTTCGTTTGACGCTGCGTCGGATGTCGGCAGCCATAGAGCGGTGCATGTACTGTGGCGACAGTCGAGGCACTGATATCGACCACTTTGAACCGATCAAGTTGTCGCCTTTCCGCACGTTCGACTGGATGAACCACTTGCTGGCGTGCTCATGTTGCAACAGCAATGCCAAGCGGGAGCTGTTTCCGGTCGACAGTGCCGGAGCACCTTTACTCATTGATCCGACCATGGACGACCCTTTTGATCACCTCAGGCTGATTCTGTCGACTGGCACGTATCGGTGGAATACACCCAAGGGGCAGGCGACGATCGAAGTCTTTCAGCTCAACCGCGCAGATCTGCGCAGAGGCAGGGAGCTCGCCTTCCCGCGGTGCCAGGCGATGCTTCGGGACTATCTCCGTCTGCAGAACTCTGGAAACGGGCGGGACGCGGTCAAGATGCTGAACGCCCTCCACGAGCAGCCGTTCGCCGATGTGCTGCACGCAATGTATCGGACCATGACGAATCCTGGCGCGGACATCGTCTTGGGCGGTCCGGAGGTTTTGGAGGCTCTCCACGTATCGCGACCGTAATCCACGCGAATCTCCGCTATGGGCATCGGGATGGGGCCTCAGTGAGCACTTGTAACGTGGTGCCGGTTCAGGCGACCTCTGCGTGAGGAGCCGCATGCCCGCCCCGGTCCTCAGCCGGGGTGACCGGTGCTGGGGTTCGCCGGATCCCGTGGTTCGGCCAGGCAAGGGCATTTGCGAGACGCCAAGGGCGAGGGGTGCGCCGGAGGCGCCTGAATGAGACAGCCTGAGCCCACCCGCGCGAAGCGCTCCTTGCGAAGCCCTTTGTGCAGGGTGGGCATCGGGCGGCCCACAATCCAGGTGGGCAACGGGTGGGACCGATGGCGCCGCAGGCGCGGGGGTTGCGCCGTGAGGCGCCTCGATCAAGGACAGCCTGAGCCACCCCGCGCGAAGCGCTCCGTTGGGAAGCCCTTTGTGCGGGGTGGGTATAGGGCGGTCCGCCTACTTGGTGTTGGCTTTCAGGTAATCGCTGTTCATCTGGGCGATCGCGTCCAGGGGGATGCCCTTCGGGCACACCGCTGTGCATTCGCCCGTGTTGGTGCAGCCGCCGAAGCCCTCCGCGTCCATCTGGTCCACCATGGCCTTGGCCCGGGAGAGGCGTTCGGGCTGGCCCTGCGGGAGCAGGCCCAGGTGGGTGATCTTGGCGGCGGTGAACAGGGAGGCGGAGCCGTTCGGGCAGGCGGCCACGCAGGCGCCGCAGCCGATGCAGGTCGCCGCGTCGAACGCCGCGTCCGCGTCCTCCTTGCGTACCGGGACGCTGTGGGCGTCCGGGGCGGAGCCGGCGGGGACGGAGACGAAGCCGCCCGCCTGGATGATGCGGTCGAACGCGCTGCGGTCCACCACCAGGTCCTTGACCACCGGGAAGGGGGCGGCGCGCCAGGGTTCGATGGTGATCGTGGCGCCGTCCTCGAAGTGGCGCATGTGGAGCTGGCAGGTCGTCGTCGCGCGCTGTTCACCGTGCGCGACACCGTTGATGACCATGCCGCACATGCCGCAGATGCCCTCGCGGCAGTCGTGGTCGAAGGCGATCGGGTCGTCGCCCTCGACGATGAGGCGCTCGTTCAGGACGTCCAGCATCTCCAGGAAGGACATGTCCGGAGAGACATCCTCTACCTGATAAGTCACCATTCGTCCGGCGTCGTCGCGACCGCTCTGCCGCCAGACGCGAAGGGTCAGGTTCACTTGTAGCTCCGCTGGGTCATCTTGACGTACTCGTACTCGAGCGGTTCCTTGTGCAGCACCGGCTCGCCGGAAGCGGTGTACTCCCAGGCGGAGACGTGCGCGAAGTGCTCGTCGTCGCGCAGTGCCTCGCCGTCGGCGTCCTGGGACTCGGCGCGGAAGTGGCCGCCGCAGGACTCCGTACGGACCAGGGCGTCCAGGCACATGAGCTCGGCCAGGTCGAAGAAGTCCGCCACCCGCCCGGCCTTCTCCAGAACCTGGTTCAGCTCCTCGTTCGTGCCGGTCACCTTGACGTTCTCCCAGAACTCCTTGCGCAGCTCGGGGATGCGCTCCAGCGCCTTGCGCAGCGACTCCTCGGTGCGCTCCATGCCGCAGTAGTCCCACATGAGCTTGCCCAGCTCGCGGTGGAAGGAGTCGGGGGTACGGGTGCCGTTCACGGCCAGCAGCCGGTCGATCTTCGTACGGACCCGGATCTCGGCCTCCGCCACGGCCTCGTCGTCCACGTCACCGAAGGGACCAGCAGCCAGATAGTCGCCAATAGTGGTGGGAAGCACGAAATATCCGTCGGCCAGCCCCTGCATCAGCGCCGACGCGCCCAGCCGGTTCGCGCCGTGGTCGGAGAAGTTGGCCTCGCCGATGACGAACAGGCCCGGGATCGTCGACTGCAGGTCGTAGTCCACCCACAGCCCGCCCATCGTGTAGTGCACGGCCGGGTAGATGCGCATCGGCACGTCGTACGGGTTCTCGCCGGTGATCCGCTCGTACATCTCGAACAGGTTCCCGTACTTCTTCTCCACCGCCGGGCGCCCGAGCCGGGCGATGGCGTCCCGGAAGTCGAGATAGACGCCCAGCCCGCCGGGCCCGACCCCGCGGCCCTCGTCGCAGACGTTCTTGGCGGCACGGGAGGCGATGTCCCGGGGGACGAGGTTCCCGAAAGCGGGATAAATCCGCTCCAGGTAGTAGTCGCGTTCCTCGTCCGGAATGTCCCCGGGGGCCCGCGTGTCGTTCATACGCAGCGGCACCCAGACGCGGCCGTCGTTGCGCAGCGACTCCGACATGAGCGTCAGCTTCGACTGGTACTCGCCGGAGACCGGGATGCAGGTCGGGTGGATCTGCGTGTAACAGGGGTTGGCGAAGTACGCCCCGCGCTCGTGCGCCCGCCAGATCGCCGTGGTGTTGCAGCCCTTGGCGTTCGTGGACAGGAAGAACACGTTCCCGTAACCGCCGGTGGCCAGCACCACGGCGTCGGCCAGGTGCCGCTCGATCTCTCCGGTCACCATGTCGCGCACGATGACGCCGCGCGCACGGCCGTCGGCGACGATCAGGTCGAGCATCTCGTGCCGGGTGTGCATGGTCACGGTCCCGGCCGCGACCTGCCGCTCCAGCGCCTGGTAGGCCCCCAGCAGCAGCTGCTGCCCCGTCTGCCCCCGGGCGTAGAACGTACGCGAGACCTGGGCCCCGCCGAACGACCGCGTGTCCAGCAGCCCGCCGTACTCGCGGGCGAACGGCACCCCCTGCGCCACGGCCTGGTCGATGATGTTCACCGAGACCTGGGCCAGGCGGTAGACGTTCGACTCGCGGGAGCGGAAGTCGCCGCCCTTCACGGTGTCGTAGAAGAGCCGGTAGATGCTGTCGCCGTCGCCGCGGTAGTTCTTCGCGGCGTTGATCCCGCCCTGCGCGGCGATGGAGTGCGCGCGGCGCGGCGAGTCCTGGTAGCAGAACGACTTGACGTTGTAGCCGAGCTCGCCCAGCGTCGCGGCGGCCGAACCGCCGGCCAGGCCGGTGCCGACCACGATGACGTTGAGCTTGCGCTTGTTCGCCGGGTTCACCAGCTTCGCGCTGAACTTGCGCTTCTCCCATCGCTCCTCGACGGGCCCGGAAGGAGCCTTGGTGTCCCGGATCTCGGGGCCTTCCGAATACTTCACTTCACAACTCCGAACGTGATCGCGAGGGGCGGGGCCAGGAAGCCGATCACCAGCACCGCCGACAGCAGCCCGGCGCTGAGGCGCAGGGTGCGGTTGCGCGAGCGGTTGGCCCAGCCGAGGGTCTGGAAGGCGCTCCAGACGCCGTGCCGCAGGTGCAGCCCGACCATGACGACGGCCACGAGGTAGATCAGCGTCACCCACCACCGGGACGCGTCGAACCCGGCGACCATCCGGTCGGCCGGGGCGGCGTCGAAGCCCTTGGGGTTCACCACGCCGAAGGTCAGGTCGAGCAGGTGCCAGATGACGAACAGCAGGATCGTGATCCCGCCGAACCGCATGATGTGCGTCGCGTAGCCGGCGGCCTGGGACTTCTTGGCCACGTACTTCACCGGCCTGGCGTGGTGGGCCCGGCGGCTCAGCGAGATCGCGGCCCACATGTGCAGGACGACCGAGACCACGAGCACGATCTCGACGATGGTCAGCAAAGTGCGATACGGCGCGAGCGGCTCCGCCAGCGTACGCAGCGCGTGGGCGTACTCGTTGAAGGAGTCGCGGCCAAGGAAGATCTTGAGATTGCCCAGCATGTGGCCGATCAGGAAGAGCACCATCACGGCACCCGTGACGGCCATCACAACTTTCTTACCGTTGGAGGAGCCCAGGAACCCGCCGCGCTTCCGCGAAGGGGCGGCTCTGGGGGGAGTAACAGGCGCGGTGGCGGCACCGCGTTCTATCGTGGCAGTCACGTCTTCCGAAGCTAGGTTAACCAGGGATGATCCGTCCAAGTCATCACAGGTCTCGTTTCCATAGCCTGCGGCTATGATGCTTGCAACGGGCGGGGGTCGCCCTCGGCCGGGCCCCTGGGGTGCGAGGAATATCACATGCAGTTGCAGCAGCTCGCGTACTTTGTCTCTGTGGCGGAGACCCGGCATTTCACGCAGGCGGCCGAGCGCATGAGAGTCGCCCAGCCGTCGCTCAGCAAGCAGATCAAGGCCCTGGAGGACGATCTGGGCGCTCCGCTGTTCTCCCGGGCGCGCGGCAACGTGACGCTGACCGCGGCCGGTGAGGCGCTGCTGCCGCTGGCCCGCAGGATGCTGGCCGACGCCGACACCGCCAGGCAGGAGGTCGCCGAGCTGGCCGGGCTCAGGCGGGGCCGGGTCCGGCTCGGGGCCACGCCGTCGTTGTGCGCGGGGCTGCTGGCCGACGCGCTGGCCCGCTTCCACCGCGCGTACCCGGGCATCGAGCTGCTGGTCGAGGAGGGCGGATCGCGTGACCTGGTCAGGGCGCTGGCCCGGGGGCAGCTCGACCTGTCGTTGATCATCATGCCGCTGCAGAGCGACGACCCCTCACTGCTGACCCGGGAGATCCTCAAGGAGAACCTGGTGGTCGTCTCGCCCTCCCACGCGCCGGCGAAGCGCACGTACATGGAGATCGGGGAGCTGCGCGGGCGGCAGATGGTGATGTTCCGGCCCGGCTACGACCTGCGGGAGGCGACGCTGGCGGCGTGCCGGCACGCGGGGTTCGAGCCCACGCTCGCGGTGCAGGGCGGGGAGATGGACGCGGTGCTGCGCTTCGTGGAGGCGGGGCTGGGCGTGGCCGTGGTGCCCTCGATGGTGCTCGACGGGCGGCCCGGGCTGGCGGGCACGCCGCTGGCGCCACCGGGGCTCACCCGGACGATCGCGCTGGCCCACCGCAAGGACGTCGAGCCGACCAGGGCCGCGCAGGCGTTCCGCGAGACCTTACTGTCTTTTGTGGTGGAGGCGGGGCATGAGGGCACGCTTCCCCAAGGGGTGGAGCTCATCGCAGAATGAGCACCACCCGGACCGACTTCCCGGAGAGGTGTCGTGACGGCAAATCTTTCAGAAACGCTGACGCTGCTCCTCATCGAAGATGATGACGGCGACGCGCTGCTCGTCGAGGAGCTGCTGAAGCAGGCCGAGGCGCCACCGCGGATCTTCCGGGCGCGCAGTCTGCGGGAGGCCGAGGCCCAGTTCTCCGCCAAGATCCAGTGTGTGGTCGTGGACCTCTCGCTGCCGGACGCGAGCGGGCTGGAGACGCTGGAGAAGGTGCTGGCGCTGGCCCCGCACACGGCCGTGCTGGTGCTGACCGGGCTCAGGGACGTGCACGTGGCGGTCTCCGCCGTGCAGGCCGGCGCACAGGACTACCTGGTCAAGGGAGACATCGACGCGCGGCTGCTGGCCCGGGCCATCCGGTACGCGATCGAGCGCAAACGCGCCGACCAGGCCCAGCTCCGGCTCGTCCAGGCGGAGCTGACGGCCAAGGAGAACTCCCGGCTGGAGAGCGCCCTGCTGCCCGGCCCGCTGCTGCGTACCGACTCCATCGAGCACGTGACCCGTTACCTGCCGGGCAGCGGCGGCACCCTGGCCGGCGACTTCTACGACACCGTCCAGACCCCGGACGGCGCGGTGCACATCGTGATCGGCGACGTCTGCGGGCACGGCCCCGACGAGGCCGCGCTGGGCGTGGCGCTGCGCATCGCCTGGCGCGCGCTGGTGCTGGCCGGGCAGACGGACGACCGCCTGCTGCGCACGCTCGACAGCCTGCTACGGGCCGAGCGGCAGGCTCCTGAGATCTTCACCACGCTCTGCATGGCCACCCTCAGCCCCGACCTGTGCCACGCCAGGATGCACGTGGTGGGCCACCCACCGCCCGTGCTGGTGCGCGCGGGCACCGTCGAGGTGGTCGACGGCGCGCCGTCGGGTCCGCCGCTCGGCATCTTCGCCGACGCCGAGTGGCGGGTGATCGACGTGCCGCTGGGTGAGGAGTGGTCGCTGATGCTCTACACCGACGGCCTGATCGAGGCGGCCGTGGGCGGGAGTGACGAACTGCTCGGCGTGGACGGCCTGCTCGACCTCGTACGCGAGCACGGCACCATCGACCTGGACCGGCTCATCACCGGCGCCGGCACGCTGAGCGACGACCTCGCCGTGGTCCTGGTGCGGAGAAGGACATGAGCATCCACCCGCTGCCCCCGGCCAAGGAGCCCACCGGCCTCGGCAGGCTGCCGGTGGCCCGCTGGTTCCTGGTCATCGGGGCCGTGGCGGGGACCGCGTTCCTGGTGGGGGTCGCGATCATCATGTTCATGAGCGCCCGGACGCGCGAGCTCAACCCGCGTCCCGAGGTGGCCGCGCAGCTCGCACGGCTGAACCTGGCGCTGGTGGTGCTGTTCGTGGTGCTGCTGGCCTGCGGCATCGGACTGGCCGTCATCATCCGCTACGCCGTGCTGAAGCCCATCTCGCAGCTCACCGACCAGGTCCGTACGGTCGCCGCCGGCGACTTCGACCACGCCCTGCACGTCGACCGGCCGGCGGAGCTGGCCGAGCTGTCCAGCCACATCGACTCCATGCGCGCCCGCATCGTGTCGGCCTGGCGCATGGCCGCCGACCAGGCCGACGAGCTGCGCAGGTCGAACGGCGAGCTGGAGCAGTTCGCCTACGTGGCCAGCCACGACCTGCAGGAGCCGCTGCGCAAGGTCGCCAGCTTCACGCAGATGCTGGAGCAGCGTTACGGCTCCCAGCTCGACGAGCGGGCCACGCAGTACATCCACTACGCGGTCGACGGCGCCAAGCGGATGCAGCAGCTGATCAACGACCTGCTCGACTTCTCCAGGGTCGGCCGGATCACCGGCGAGCGAAGCCTGACCGAGACCGGCCAGGCCCTGGACATCGCCCTGGAGAGCCTCTCGGCCGCGATCGAGGACAGCGGGGCCACGGTCACCCGGGACCACCTCCCCCTGGTCAACGGCAACCGGCCGCAGCTCACCCAGCTCTTCCAGAACCTGATCGAGAACGCCATCAAGTTCCGCTCCGCCGACCCGCCCCGCGTCCACCTCGGAGTCACCAGGAACGGCGAGATGTGGGAGTTCACGTGCTCGGACAACGGCATCGGGGTCGAGCCGAAGTACGCCGAACGCATCTTCCTGATCTTCCAGCGCCTCCATCCGCGCGACGTCTATCCAGGCACCGGCATCGGCCTGGCCCTGTGCCGCAAGATCGTCGAGTATCACGGCGGCCGGCTCTGGCTCGACGGCACCGCGACGGGCCCGGGCGCCACGTTCCGCTGGACGCTGCCCGCGGCCACGCTCCCCGTCCACGAGGGCGGGGAAGATCCTTCCGGAGACGACGATGCATGAATGGCGCCCGATCGAGGTGCTCCTGGTGGAGGACGACCAGGGGGACATTCTGCTCACCAAGGAGGCGTTCGACCTCAACAAGGTCCGCAACCGGCTGCACGTGGTCACCGACGGCGAGCAGGCGCTGGCCTACCTGCGCAGGCAGGGCGACTTCGCGGACTCGACACGCCCGGACCTCATCCTGCTCGATCTCAATCTGCCCCGGCTGGGCGGCCTGGAGGTGCTGGCCGAGGTGAAGGCCGACGCCACGCTCCGGACGATCCCGGTGGTGATCTTGACCACATCGGAGGCCGAGGAGGACATTTTGCACAGTTACCGGCTGCATGCGAACGCTTATGTGTCCAAACCGGTAGACTTTGAGCAGTTTATCCGGGTTGTCCGGCAAATAGATGATTTCTTTGTGACTGTGGTGAAGCTCCCGGCTCCGGAATCGGGGGCCTGACGGGCGTACGTGACAGGAATCACAGCGGGTCATCGAAATTGTGAGTGACCCCGCTCACAAAACCCGATGCGGTCGTCGTAACGTATGCCCCACCAACGCGCGCCTGGGCGGATGACGCCGTGCGCGCGCCCTGCGATACGAAAACCCGGACCGACTGCGAGGCAGGGTCCGCGGGAGGTGGAGAGGTCCGCGATGACCCAGACGACACCCGAAGCTCCGGTCAGAAGGCAGCGTGCCCAAGTCAGAGTCCGCACTCTGCGCACGGACAGATGGTGGCTGACACCGCTGCTGACGTTCCTCGGGCTCAGCTTGTTCCTCGTCTACGGTGTGTGGGCGATCATCGACAACAGCTTCTTCGTCGATCCGTACGTGGCGCCGTTCGCCTCGCCCTGCCTGGTCGACGTGGCCTGCCCCGAGGGCGCGCAGCTCTTCGGTTGGACCCCGATCGGCGACTGGTACACCCTGTCACCGGGGCTGTTGATCCTCGGCCTGCCCGGCGGGTTCCGGCTGACCTGCTATTACTACCGCAAGTCGTACTACCGCTCGTTCTGGCTGTCGCCGCCGGCGTGCGCCGTGCAGGAGCCGCACGGCAAGTACACCGGTGAGCGCCGCTTCCCGCTGATCATCCAGAACATCCACCGGTACTTCTTCTACGGCGCCATCGTCATCGGGCTCATCCTGGCCTACGACGCCGTCCTGGCGGTGGTTCACAAGCCGCTGGGCCTGGGCAGCTGGATCCTGGTCGTCAACGCCGTGCTGATCAACGCCTACACGCTGTCGTGCCACTCGTGCCGGCACATCACCGCCGGCAGGCTCAACCACTTCTCCCGTCACCCGCTGCGGTATCGGGCCTGGACGTTCGTGTCCAAGCTCAATGCCAAGCACCAACCCCTCGCGTGGGCCTCGATGTTCTCCGTCATGGGCGCCGACCTGTACGTCCGACTGGTGGCCAAGGGCATCATCGCCTTTCCGTTCGCGTAAGGACCAGCTTCAGTGGATAACTCGCTAAACACAGAGCGTCACGAATACGACGTCATCGTCATCGGCGCGGGCGGTGCCGGCCTGCGGGCCGCGATCGAGGCCCGCCAGCAGGGCAAGAGGACGGCGATCATCTGCAAGTCGCTGTTCGGCAAGGCGCACACCGTCATGGCCGAGGGCGGCGCCGCGGCGGCGATGGGCAACGTCAACTCTGACGACAACTGGATGGTGCACTTCCGTGACACCATGCGCGGCGGCAAGTTCCTCAACAACTGGCGGATGGCCGAGCTGCACGCCAAGGAGGCGCCGGACCGCGTCTACGAGCTGGAGGCCTGGGGCGCGCTCTTCGACCGCACCAAGGACGGCAAGATCAGCCAGCGGAACTTCGGCGGGCACGAATATCCGCGGCTCGCGCACGTGGGCGACCGTACCGGGCTGGAGCTCATCCGTACGCTCCAGCAGCGGGTCGTGGCGCTCCAGCAGGAGGACTACGAGACGCACGGCGACTACGAGGCCTACATCAAGGTCTTCGCCGAGTGTACGGTGACCCGCCTGCTCAAGGACGGCGACCGGATCGCCGGTGCGTTCGCCTACTGGCGCGAGTCCGGAAATTTCGTGCTTTTCGACGCCCCGGCCGTGGTCCTGGCCACCGGCGGCATCGGCAAGTCGTACGTCGTCACCTCCAACTCCTGGGAGTACACCGGCGACGGCCACGCCCTGGCCCTGATGGCCGGCGCGAAGCTGATCAACATGGAGTTCATCCAGTTCCACCCCACCGGGATGGTCTGGCCGCCGTCCGTGCGCGGCATCCTCGTCACCGAGTCCGTCCGCGGCGACGGTGGCGTGCTGCGCAACTCCGAGGGCAAGCGCTTCATGTTCGACTACATCCCCGAGGTCTTCAAGGACAAGTACGCCACCTCCGAGGAGGAGGGCGACCGCTGGTACACCGACCAGGCCAACAACCGGCGCCCGCCGGAGCTGCTGCCGCGTGACGAGGTGGCCAGGGCGATCAACGCCGAGGTGAAGGCCGGTCGCGGCTCGCCCCAGGGCGGCGTCTTCCTCGACGTCTCCACCCGGCTGCCCGCCGAGGAGATCAAGCGGCGGCTGCCGTCGATGCACCACCAGTTCAAGGAGCTGGCCGACGTCGACATCACCGCCGAACCCATGCAGGTGGGCCCGACCTGCCACTACATCATGGGCGGCGTCGAGGTGGACGCCGACAGCGGCGCGGCGGCCGTGCCCGGGCTGTTCGCGGCCGGCGAGGTCTCCGGCGGCATGCACGGCTCCAACCGGCTGGGCGGCAACTCGCTGTCCGACCTGCTGGTGTTCGGGCGCCGGGCGGGCGCGGGCGCGGCGGCGTACGTGGACGAGCTCAAGGCCAGGCCCAAGGTCGCGCCGGAGTCGGTCGAGGAGGCGCGCGAGGAGGCGCTGGCACCGCTGGGCCGGGCCGGCGAGAACCCCTACGAGGTCCACCACGAGCTCCAGCGCACGATGAACGACCTGGTCGGCATCATCCGCAAGGCCGGCGAGATCTCCGAGGCCCTGGGCGTCGTGGAGAAGCTCAGGGAGCGCGTGCGCCTGGTCGGGGCTGCCGGCTCGCGCATCTACAACCCCGGCTGGCACCTCGCGATCGACCTGCGCAACATGGTGCTGGTGTCGGAGTGCGTGGCGCGTGCCGCCCTCCTGCGCGAGGAGAGCCGCGGCGGGCACACCCGCGACGACTTCCCCGCCATGGACCCGGGCTGGCGCCGCAAGCTGCTCGTCTGCTCCAGCGAGGACGGCACGACCGTACAGGTCGAGGAGAAGCTTCAGCCGCCGATGCGCGATGACCTGATCACCTTGTTCGACAGGGACGAGCTGAAGAAATACCTCACCGACGAGGAAATGTCCGAGTTCGACGGGATAGCGAAGAAGTCATGAGCTACAAGGCAAAGTTCAAGGTCTGGCGCGGTGAGGGCGGCGAGGGCAAGCTCGAGGACTTCACCGTCGAGGTGAACGAGGGCGAGGTCGTCCTCGACATCATCCACCGCCTCCAGGCCACCCAGGCACCCGACCTGGCGGTGCGCTGGAACTGCAAGGCGGGCAAGTGCGGCTCGTGCAGCATGGAGATCAACGGCAAGCCGCGACTGGGCTGCATGACCCGGATGTCCACCTTCGAGGAGGACGAGACCATCACGGTCACGCCGATGCGCACCTTCCCGGTGATCAAGGACCTCGTGACCGACGTCTCCTACAACTACCAGAAGGCCCGGGAGGTCCCCTCCTTCACGCCGCCGGAGGGGGTCAGGCCCGGCGAATACCGGATGAAGCAGGTCGATGTCGAGCGCTCGCAGGAGTTCCGCAAGTGCATCGAGTGCTTCATGTGCAACAACGTCTGCCACGTGATCCGCGACCACGAGGAGAACAAGACCAACTTCTCCGGTCCCCGCTTCCTCATGCGGATCGCCGAGCTGGACATGCACCCGTACGACGTGGCCGACCGCCAGGAGGCCGCCCAGGAGCAGCACGGGCTCGGCTACTGCAACATCACCAAGTGCTGCACCGAGGTCTGCCCCGAGCACATCAAGATCACCGACAACGCGCTGATCCCGATGAAGGAGCGCGTGGTGGACCGCAAGTACGACCCGCTGGTGTGGCTGGGCAACAAGATCTTCAAGCGCGCCAAGTAGCGGCGGCTCGCTGAACGCGAAAAGAGCGGGGACCGGCACTCCGGTCCCCGCTCTTTTCGCGTCCTACTTCTTCTTGCGTCCCCAGCGCCGGCGGGTGGAGTCCGGCATCTCCTTGGTCGGCTCCCTGCCGCCGTCGCCGCTCTCCTCCGGGGCCGGGTCCTGCTTCGCCGGCAGCGGCTGGATCGCGGTCGCCCCCTCGTCGGCCGCCAGGTAGGGAGGCGGATCGTAGTCGCGCGGGGCGTCGTCCTGCCCCGGCTTCGGCGCCGGCTCGAACAGCGACCGGCCCGAGGACTGCTGCCAGGGCTCCGAGTCGCCCGGCTCCGCCCAAGCCGCCGCCGGGCCGCCGAGCGGGCGCTCCGGGTCGTCGTCGTACGGGTCGGCGCCGCCCGGCGGGATGTCCGGCGACGGGACCTCCACGGGCTGGATCACCGGCTCGAACGGGTCACGGAACTCGCGCGTCTTCGACGGCGGCTCGTTGTAGGAGTCGAACTCGTCCGGGTGCAGCACCATCGACTCCGGCGGAGCCTCCGGCACCGGCGGCTCGTCCGCGTAACCGTGGTGCGGGTAGGGGTGCGGCTCCTGGTAGACGGCGCCGTACTGGGCCGGGCCGCTCGGATAGGTCTGCACGGGGACGAAGCTGATGATCGGCGCGTACGCCGTGCCGCCGGGATATCCGGGGGCCGGGAAGCCTGCCGTGGCGTACCCGGGACCCGCGGGGTATCCGCCGCCGACGGGCGGCGTGTCCGGCCGGCCGGCCTGGGGCCCCGCCTTGCGTACGGCCGCCGCGTGGGCCATCCGGCGCAACCGCCCCTCGAAGATCAGCACCGCGAAGAGCGCCAGCAGGACCAGCACCAGCGCCGGGATGCTGAGCTGCTGCGTGAGCGTCCGCTGGTCGAACTCCGGCGCCGCCTGGCGCAGCTCCAGGACCTCCTCGGTCGAGGCGGCCTCCGTCTCGCTCGGCGTCACGCTGGGCACCGTCGGCTCGGTGGTCGCGATGGCCGGCAACTGCACGGACGGCTCGGGTGAGGAGGAGGTGGTGGTGGGAGGCACCTCGATGCTCTGCGTGGGCAGCGGCTGCAGGTTCTGCGTCGGGACGCTCGTGCTGACGGGCGGGGGCGTGCTGGTCTTGGTCCTGGTCGGCTTCGGGGACGTGGTCCGCTTCGTGGGACTCGCCGTGACGGTCTTGGTGATCGTCGTCTCCGGCGTGTCCTGCGGCTGCTCGGCAGGCGGCGTGTCCAGCGTCGTGGTCGTGGTGATGGTCACCGTGGTCTCCGGCGCGGCGTCACACACCTCGCCGACGTCACACGGCTGCACCGGATCGTACGCCGCGGACGCGCTCGCGCTCTGCATGATGAAGGGCGTCACCCCCGCACCGGCCAGTCCAAGCGCCAGGACGATTGCGGACATGGCCGTCGCTCGCCTGCGTGCCACCGGAATCCTCCGCCTAAGTCCCTAGAACCATGGTCAAGGGAATACTAGTCGGGTGAAAGTAACGGTAAAGGCTGAACTACAACACCTTTCGCCCCTTACGGCCTCGTTGTACCGTGCCAATCGCCCAGAGCCCGCCTAGGAGCAGCCCGATCCCTCCGGCCGCCAGCACGAAACCCTTCCCTCCCTCCAGCGGGCTCACCCACGCGACGGGCCGCATGGGCCTGGCTCTCCCGGCCGCCTCCCAGGGCAACGGCGCGATTCCCCGTACCGCCTCCTCCCCCGTGGACGGCACCGCCCCGGCAGTGGCCTCCGGCAGGCTGAGCACCTGAGGTGGCGCCCCAGGCACCACCGGCTGCACTCCACCAAGCAACCCCTGCGGCCCCGCCTCGGGCTGCACCCCGGGCACCCCGCCAGGCTGCACCGCCGGCGCCCCACCTGGCTGCACCGCCGGCGCCCCGCCCGGCTGCACCCCCGGCACCGCCCCGGGCAGCGCTCCCACCGCCCCACCGGGCGGCACCCCGACCGCCTCGGGCAACGTCCCCGCCACCCCGGGCGGCATGCCCGCCGTCCCTGGCGACGTCCCCGCCATGCCAGGCAACGTCCCTGCCATCCCTGGCAGCGTCCCTGCCGCCCCTGGCAGCGCCCCTGCCATGCCAGGTAGCGTCCCTGCCGCCCCGCCAGGCTGCGCCCCTCGGGCCACCCCGGAGCGCGCTCCTCGGGCCAATCCGGCGCGCGTTCCTCGGGCCCCGCCGGAGCGGGCCTGCGCGATCCTGCCGGGCTGTGCCTGCGGGGCTGTGCCGGGCTGTGCCTGTGCCGGCAGGCGGGGCCGGGCCTGCTCAGGCGCGCTCGCAAGCGCCTGCTGCGACGCACCGGAGATCGTCTCCTGCGGCACGGCGTTCGGGAACCGCAGGCCACCGCCCCCCGCCACCTCGGGCACACCACCGGCCACCATCCCGCCCGCCACCCTGGGGGTGCGGCCCGATCGTACGGTGGTGGGCCCGGACTGCCGCCCCTGCGCGTCAACCCCCGCTGCGCCGGTCCCGGCGGCGGACGGCTCGCCGAGCGGCCCGGAGTGTGCCTGGGCGCCGTAGCGGTGCTTCGTCGGAACGCGGACCGCCCGGCCGGTGATCGTCGCCGCCTCGCGCGTGAGCGTGGGCGCTTGACCGGGGGATGTCTCCGTCTCGCCAGAGGAATCGGCAACCGTCGCGGCCGAGCCGGCGGCAGTCGCCGTCGCGCCCGTGCCTCCGGCGGATGTCGCCGCCGCCCCCCGCACCCGGCTCACCGCCGACTTGCTCATGGTCGTCAGCCCGTCACCCGAGGGAGCGCGCACCCTGGCCGCCGCCGCGAGCACCACTTTCTCGGCCCCCGCCGGCGCGGTAAGGGTGACATCCACCTCCTGCGCACCGGACGCCTTCCCCAGGGCGCACACCCGCGTCCCGGGCAAGGTGCTCATGGGCTCGGACGTGCCCGCCACGGTCAGCGCCCGCACGGCCAGCGCCCGAGCCGACGCCCCGGCCGCCGCCTCACCGACCCTGCCCACCGCCGCGCCGGCCTTCGGGCTCATGACGCGCTGTGCGGCGCGCGTCGGCGACGGCACGCAGGCCACCTCCGCCAGTGCCTCCACCGGACTGGAGGCCACGGCCACCCGGGCTCCCCTCGCCATCCCGTTCAGCCGCACCCGGAACCGCTGCACGTCCCCGGTCCTGACCCACTTCCCCGTGCCGTCGGTCCCCTGGACCTTCTCCAGCACCAGCGACACCCCCGCCGCCGCCACAGGCACGGAGGGAACCGCCGCCAGGATCAGGGCTCCAGCGACGACCCATCCACGATGCATCTCCCACTCCCCCGCTGCGACATATCACATACAGTAACCATTCTGTCACAGAGAGGGAGGGGTTAATCCAGCTGGAGCAGATTCTCCACGGTCTTCATGATGGTGAGATCGGCTCCGAGCCAGTCGACCTCGTAATACTCGCCGGGGCCCAGCCACCGCAGCGCCAGATGTTCCCTGGCCTCCGGCATCTCCGAGGCCAGCGAGCACAGCCAGACGCGCATGAGGTATCCCTCGGACAGGGGCCAGTCACCGCCGACCCGCTCGCCGACCACGACCTCGACCCCGAGTTCCTCGCGGCACTCCCGGACGAGCGCCTCCTCCTCGCCCTCCCCCGGGTCCACCTTGCCACCGGGGAACTCCCAGCCGCCCGCGAGGGCCGGAGGCTCCGCGCGTTGAGCGGCGAGCACCCGACCGCCCGGACCGACGATCACCGCGGCCACGACCACCACCGTGCTCATACGTTGAGCTTTCTCATAGGGACGAATTCTGCAGGCTCTTGAGCTGCTCGATCACGCCGGGGTTCTGCAAGGGACGGGTGAAGCCCACCCGGTTGGCGCGGGTCTCGTAGCTGGTGACCTTGATCGGCCCGCACAGGCGGCACCGGGCCTCCAGCATCTTGCCCTTGGACACGACCAGCCCGACATGCCCGGGGCTGGTGGCGGACGTGCCGGGGCCGGCGTTGAAGAACACCAGGTCCCCCGGCTGCTCGTCGCCGTCTAAAATCCGGATGCCGAAGGGCCACTGCGTGAACGTCGTACGGGGAATCTGCAGCCCGGCCGCACGGTAGGCGGAGTAGATGACCCCCGAGCAGTCGAACGAGTCGGGCCCCGTCCCGCCCCACAGGTACGGCTTGCCGCGCTGCGCCAGCGCGTACTGGAGGATCTTGGCCACCACCTCGCTGGGCGCGGCGGCGATCAGCGGGTCGTCGCACTCCTCCGAGGCCTGCGGCGGCACCTCCACCGCACCGGACTTGGCGTATTTCCTGGCGATCTCCTCGACCTGGTCGACGTACCACCAGGCCCGGTTGTAGACGAACAGCGCCCGCCGTACGTCCTCGGGCGCCCCGTTGCGCCTGAGCATCTTGGCGGCGCCGAGGATGGCGTCGGCCGGGTTGTACACGTCGCCCACCCCGTCGCCGTCACCGTCGGAGGCGTACCCGTTGAACGTCGACGACATCGGGATCCGCGCCTTGCCACCCCAGGTGGAGATGAGGAACTGCATCGGCCCTGCCGCGCCCGCGTAGTTCGTGCCGCTCTTGACGCCGGGCAGGTTGGACCGGCCGTGGTCGGTCTCGCGCTTGCCCACGGCGGCCAGGATGTTCCACTGGACGCCGACCTCCTCGCCGTACTCCTTGTAGAGATCCAGGTAGTCGGCAGGGATGTCGGCGGTGCCCGTGTCCGAGACCTCCTCCACCTGCGTGGTGTCCTCGCAGTCGGTGGCGAAGCCGCCGTCGGAGATGAAGGACGGGGGCGACATCAGCAACATCGGCGACAGGATGACCGCCACCAGCACCAGCGCCCCGACCAGGCCGATCAGCAGGAAGAGGCGCACCTGTGAGACTCTCACCCGGGGTCACCGTCCTGACCCTGGGTCGCCGGCAGCACCTCGAAGATGCGCCAGTCGGTCCCGAGCTGGCTCACCGTGACCGCGAGGTCGTCAGTGACCTGCTGGTTGCCGCTCTTGGCGGTGACCTGCCTGTTCTCGGTGACCACGAACACGACGGAGCTCTTGTCGATCTGCCTGATCTCCTTCACCTTGCCGGTGGCGGTGGAGACGATCTCGTCGTTGCGGTTCTGCTCGACGGTGCCCGCCGAGGTCATGGTCCTGGTCAGGATGCCGCCGAGCTCCGCCGTGGTGTACGCCTTCAGCCGTTGCGCGTACGCCGCCGGGTCCTCGTCGTACCGGAAGGTGCCGTAGACGGCGGTGAACCGCTCGGCCAGGTCGGCCGCCGCGGCGAGTTGCTCCCTGTTCAGCGGCAGGTAGGAGTAGACGTCGAACGGCGCGGCGCTCGCGGTCGCCAGCGGGGTGCTCGACGGAGCGGGCGCAGTGGCCACCGCGGACGGGACCGGGCCGGCCTCGGGCTCCTCGCCCGAGTCCGGCCACATCGTCAGGTAGATGCCGACCGCGGCGATGACCACGACGATGGCGGCGAAGGCCACCCCCCGCCTGTCACCGGGCTGCGCCATGTTCTAGTCCTTGTCGGGGTTGTTCGGTTTGAGCCAGAAGGGCACAGAAGGGTTGTCGCCTTCGGAGCCGCCGTTGCGGCTGCTGCGCAACCACAGCGGTGGCGCCTCCGAGCCGCGCGAGGACGGCTCGCCGGAGCCGAAGATGCGGGGACCGGGCGAGCTGCCGCCCCTGGGGGCGCCGCCGTTGGACCGGGACCCGCCTCCGGACCGGGATCCGCCGGAGTGCGACCCGCCGGACCTGGAGCCACCGCCGAACAACCCGCCGCCAGAGCCTCCCGACCCGCCCGACCCGCCGCCGAACAGTCCGCCGCCGGAGCGCGTACCGCCCGATCGCGAGCCACCCGAACCACCCGAGCCGCCCGAGCCGCCGAACCTCGACCGTGCCCCGGTGCCGCGCGAGCCCGCCGACGAGCCGCCGCGTGGCGCCCATCCGCCGGACCGGCCGCCGAACCAGCCGTCACCTGAGCCGCCGCCGCTGCCGGAACCACCCGAGCCGGACGCGCTCGACGCCCCGGAGGCTCCGGAGGCTCCGGGCGTGCCGGCCGTCCGTGGCCCGCCCGCCACGCCCGCGCCCCGCGTGCGGGTGGGCGTGCCGCCCAGGTTGAGCGGTGGCGCCATGCCCCGGCGCGGCTCCAGCGGCGCCCTGGCGCCCGCCTTGCCGCCCTGCTGGTCGGTGTCCAGCGGTGCCGCCGTGGCCGGGATCCGGACGCCGGTGGCGGCGCCGTCGCCTTCCTCGGCGCGTACCCGGGCCTGCCCGGTGGCGGCCGCCGCGGTCGCCGCGGCCCCGGCCGGGTTGGCCGTGCTCGCGGCCCTGATGAGGGGCTCCGCCTTGCGCAGGCCCCAGCGGCCGATCCGGGCCGAGGCGACCGGGGGCAGCACGCCCGCCGAGCGTTCGAGCACGGAGGAGCTGGCCGCCTCGCCGAGCATGCGGGTGGTGACCGTGTGCCCGCTCATCGAGGCGAACAGGTGCTGGAACGGCCGCCGGTAGAAGAACACCGCGATCGTCAGCAGGGCCATGAACAGCACCTGCAGCCCCCACGGCATGGCCGTGGAGATGATGAGCGCGTACCCGTACACGAGCACGCTCAGCACGATCGTCAGCACGGCCTGTCTGAGCAGCGTGCCGATGAGCATCTCCACCCAGCGCATGGCGACGATCCGGCCACTGCCCGGATGTACGCCGATCAGCAGGAAGATCGGCCCCAGAATCAGCAGCAGCAGGAAGCCCACCTTGAGCACCAGCAGCGAGACCGCCACCAGGAAGATGAGCGTGCCCGCCACCAGGGCCGCGATGAACGCCCCGACGGCCACGCCGAGCCGGTTGGACCAGTCACGGCCGGAGAAGACGGTGTAGCGGGGGTCGTTCCTGAGCTGGTCGGCCAGCGCCGCGTACTCGGACTGGTGGGCCCCCACGTCGGGGGCCGGCTGGCCGGGGGTCGCCGGCGCGATCGACTGGATCTCCAGCATCTTCCGGCCCCAGTCGCGCACGATCGGCTGCTGCGGGTCGGCGGTGCCGAACAGGCCCACCAGCCAGGGCTTGCAGACCAGGGTGGACCAAAGCGCGTCGGCGTTCTGCTCGACGCCCGGCGTGCCGTTCTGGCCGTAGCCGCCCGCCTTGACCTGCGGCTCGGCCGTGCCGGGCGGCGGCAGGCAGGACGCGCCACCCGCGCCGGGCAGCCCGGAGAAGGCGGAGTTGACGACCTCGCCGGTCTTGTCGGTCACGACCTTGCCCAGCCCGGTGAAGTCGCCGGGCCTGCTGAAGAACCAGATCGCCACGGTGACCGCCAGCACCATCCAGATCACGCCCTCGGCGGTCGTGGTGGCGCGCTTGCGGATCAACCCGTACCAGGCCAGCCAGATCGCCCCGAGGATCACGAGCGGGCGGAGGTAGGGCCAGTACATGGCGTTGGACAGGTTCGTGATGATGTCGTCGACCACGTCCTTGATCGACTGGAGCGGTCCCTCGGTCGCCGCCGCCTGGTAGGTGGTGATCGTCAGTCGGTCGACGGCCTTGGCCGCGGTGAAGATGCCGTTGGCCCACATGTTGCCGAGCACGGCGACGTAGTCGGAGCAGCCCAGCTCGTGGGTGTGCCAGAACTGGCCGCTCATGCCGAACTGGCCGTAGTTGGTGGTCGGCGCCTGCGCCCCGCCCTCGGGGGCCGGCGGCTGGATCATGCCGTCGGTGCCGCCGCCGATCACCTCGGGGGCGAGCGCGCCCGACAGGTCACACGGGGCCGCCGCTGCGGGGGTGGCCAGGCCGCCCACCACCAGCGGTAGTACGAGAAAGCCGGTGACGAGCGCAAGCGCGAGCGCCAGCCGTCGGGATAGTCGGATCTTCATGACCGTACCTCCTGCGCCCTGCCCACGCCCCCTTGAAGATCATCATGCCCGGCCGCGCCGGGTTTGTCGTGTGTCGGGTTCGTGTCGAGCCAACGGAGAAGTTCCTCGGAGATCAGGTCTACTCCGATACGGCCTGCCCTGCCATCCAGATCGCGGAATACGCATTCG
This sequence comes from Nonomuraea jiangxiensis, assembly GCF_900099965.1. Lineage (GTDB taxonomy): Bacteria > Actinomycetota > Actinomycetes > Streptosporangiales > Streptosporangiaceae > Nonomuraea > Nonomuraea jiangxiensis. The sequence continues at coordinate 170,728 of NZ_FNDJ01000007.1, forward strand.
CCGTTGCCCAGCGAGCGCAGCACGGCCTTGTGCTCCTCCGACGGTTCCACCCCGAGCAGGGACATGACATGGTCCACCTCCACCCGTTCGGTGGACCGGAACGCGAAGACCGACGAGAGGCAGTTGGTCACCTGCTCGTTCAACAGGTCTCCGGCGTTCTGCGAAACCAGCACAAGAGCGGTGTTGCGGGAGCGGCCCATCCGGCTCACCTCGGGCACCAGCTTGGCGCCCTCGGGCGTGGAGGTGATCGCCCACGCCTCGTCCAGGAAGATGGCCTTCGGGGCACGCCGGTCGAGGCCGTTCATCAGCCGGCGCGCGAACTGGGACACCAGGTAGAGCAGCGCCACCGACAGCCGCTGCTCGTAGGAGTAGTCGTCCCTGGCCGTCGCCACGTCCGGCAGCGTCAGCCCGCCGAGAGTGAACACGGTGGTCCAGCCCTCGGAGTCGATCTGGTCGCCGCCCGAGGGGTCGAAGCACAGCCTGGCCAGGTGCATCTCCGACATGGACCGCAGGACGGCGCCCAGGTTCTTCGAGGCGGGGTCGTCGGCCTGCTCCAGGAAGTCGACGACCTTGCCGAGCGAGGGGTCGGGCGCGTTGGACACCGCGGCCACCGCCTGGATCATCGCCGACTCGCGCTCCTCCGACATGCGCGGCAGCAGCAGCCGCAGCGTCTCGGTGGCCATGGTCTTCTTGGCCGCGATGTCGTCGCCGAACGAGAACGGGTCCAGCAACCCCGGCGCGGCCGAGCCCAGCGGGATGGTCCTGGCCTTGCGGCCCCGCTTCTCCAGCAGCTGCACGAGCGACTCCGCGTCGCCCTTCGGGTCGATCACCGCGACCGTCACGCCCCTGAGCGCCATCTGATAGATCATCAGCAGCGCCAGCGTGGTCTTGCCGCCACCGGGCTCGCCGGTGATCGCGATGGCGGTGGGCCGGTTGCGGGTGGCCGCGAGCAGCGGGTCGAAGTGCACGATGCTGCGGGCCCTGCCGACGGTCTCGCCGATGTACGGGCCGAGCCAGCCCTCGCTGCCGTCGTCGAGCCGGTCGCCCACGTCGACGGTGGCCGTGGCCATGCCGCCCGCGATCGTCCGCAGGGGCTGGCGCTGCGCGTAGGCGTTGACGCGCACCTTCTCGCCCGGCAGCGCCTCGCAGAACAGCGAGAACTGGTCGCCCGTCGAGTTGACCACGTCGATGCCCATGTCGCGGAAGTGCTCGACGACCGCCTCGACCCGCTGCACGCAGATCTCCTCGGTCGGGGCCGCCACGATCAGGCGGTGCCAGCCGTACACGAACGGCAGGCGTTCCTTCGTGATGCCGTGCTCGAGCATGCGGGCCGCGTCGATCTGCTCGGCCAGCGCCAGCGGCGCCTCCGCCCCGGCCTCGCGGATGTGGTGGTCCATGTCACGGGCGTGGGCCAGCTTGCGCGCCACGTCCTTGGACGCCTTGACCGGCGGGATCAGCCGCATCCGCGACGAGATCTCCACCGGGAACGGGAGCTGGTCGGCGAAGTGCATCCACGGCTCGCCGTCCGGGAACGGCATGAGGTCGGGGAAGCGGGCGAACGACAAGTGGGCCACGTACGAGTCGCCCTGCGGCTGCACGATGCGCAGCAGCGACCTGCCGTTGTGGATCTCGCCCTCGACCAGCGCCTCGATCTCGCCCTTGCCCCAGCGCCGCTTCGGACTGGCCGACGGCTGCGGGTCGCCGAGAGCACCCGCCGCCGCGTGCTGGAACAACCACGCCACCTCGACGGAGGTGGCGTGCCTGGCGTAGAGAGAGCTCGACGCGAGCGCCCTACCGAGGCGTTCGGCCTGCTCGGTCCAGCGCCCGATCTCGCTGTCGGGAACGTGGTCGTCGTCCATCCCGAGCGCCTTCTCGGTCTTCTGGTAGAAGCCGAGGAGCTGGGCGAGCACGCCGCTGCCGAGCTGCTTGCCGCGCGGTCCGAGCCGGACGCCTAGAAAGACCTCCTTGGACCAGAAGTCCTTGGCCCAGACGTGCCGGTACATCTCCTCCAGGTAGTCGCGCCAGCCCGGCCCCTCGTCGGACGTGGCGTTGAGCGCCATCGCCCACTCCGCCGCCGGGTAGGTGCGGTGCGCCACCCGCAGGTGGACCTCGGCGTCGGGCATCCTGATCGCCGCCAGCGCGATCGTGATGTTGGTGGCCAGCGCCTCGCGCTCCTCGGGCGTGACGAACTCGTAGCTGACCGTCGGAAGGCGGAAGTACGCCCATGCGCAGGTGTCCGTGAGCAGGATGCGGTCGTCGAAATAGCGCACCGCGAGACGCTGGTGCGCCCGGGACGCCCTGCTCATGCCGCCCCCTCGGCGCATGAACGGGCCAGACCTGCTCGCTTGTTCACTTATCGCTCACCGATTCTCGTGCCCGGGGGGTCACTCGCCAACTCCTCTTCGCTCGGTCGTACGGTCTGTGCCGCAAAGCCCGCGACCACGACACCGGCGAGGGCGAGGTAGGCCCGCCGCCCGGCCGCGCGCAACTGCCCGGGGTCGACCACCTCGGCACCGCCGGGCGCCAGATCGTCCTCCCAGGGGACCCGTACGATGGCCCGGCACCTGCCGCTGGCCACCGACTCCGCCTGCTCGACGTCGGCCATCGAACGCCTGCTCACGCCGTTGACCACCATCACCGCCCGCCTGCGCAGCTCCGCGCAGCCGTGCCCGTCGAGCCACTCGTACGTCATCGCCACCGCCTCGGACGCCTCCTCGCTCGCCGGGACCACGAGTACGAGCTGGTCGGCGTACGGCAGGACCCGGGCGGCCAGCGCGGCTGCCGGGTCGATGACGGCCAGCTTGTAGTGGCGGTCGAGCAGGCGCATGGATTCGCCTAGCCGATGGTCGGAGAACAACGACCGATCCGCGAGCCGCTGCTCGGCGCCCGCGTCGGTGTCCGCGCCGATCACCTCCAGTCCCGAGGCCGTGCGCGTGGTGTACCCGCGCATCGTGAGATAGCCGCTGACCCGGTCGAGCCCGGACAGCAGCGACGTGAGGGTCTCCGGCGTCTCGGGCCGGATCTTGCTGGTCAGGGTGTTGCCGCCGGTGTTGGCGTCGACGGCCACGACCCTGTCGTCGCGGTATCTGGCGAAGGTGTGGCCCAGCATGAGGGCCGTGGTGCTCTGGCCCGCGCCGCCGGTGCAGCCCAGGACGACGATCCGGCGGCTGCCGCCGAACACGCCCCTGGCCCTGGCCTCGTCGACCTCGGACCCGTCGGTCCGCACCCCGCCGCCGCCGACGACCACCTGCGCGATCCGCCGCCAACCGCCGGAGTCCCGTCCCACGACGGACTCGACGCGCCGCACCCGCCCTTCACCTGGCCGCGGACCGGGCACGGGCGCCACGAACTCCTCCCCCGGGCCGTCACCCACGGGAGCCCCGGGCGTCACCCGCTCCCCGACCACCCCGGTCATCGGTACGACCCGGCCGTCATCCATCCCACGCCCGGCCCGCTCCCCACGGCCCCGCCGCGCCTTGTCCCCGCCCCCGGCCCGCCGAGCCTTACCGGCCACACCTTCCGACACATCCGCGACCACGGGCTGCGGCACATCGCCTGCCACGCCCTCCGGCACATCCCCGACCACGGACTGCGGCACATCGCCTGCCACGCCCTCCGGCACATCCCCGACCACGGGCTGGGGCGCATCGCCTGCCGCACGCTCCGACACATCCCCGACCACGGGCTGCGGCGCATCGCCTGCCTCGGGCTGTGGCACATCGCCGACGTCGGCGGTCGGGCTCGCGCTGACGCCGTGTGCGGCCGGGGCCGTCTCGTCGCGGTGCTCTCCCTGCCCGTTCTCGGCCGAACGGCCCTCTCCGGCGGGCGAACCACCCACGACATCACGGTCACCGTCACCGGGCCGGCCACCCTCGCCAGGCACCCCGGCCACCGGACGGGGCAGGGGCTTGGCGTCGGGGTTGAGCGGTGGCCAGAGCTGTTGCGTGCCGGACAGCACCAGCGACGGGCTCAGCCGCGGTGGCTGCCCCTTCCTGTGCTGGTCGCGTGCCACTTCGTCCTCGCCCCGCGGCTCCTCGCCACGATCTTCGGCCGCCTCCGGCCGGACCGGCGCGTCGGCGCTCGCCGCGAGCTTCCGCAGCCGCCGCAGCGCCTCGGTGTCGATCGGCTTGCCGGCCGCGGGCTTACGGCTCTCCGCCGTCCGGATCGGCTCGACCGCCCCACGAGCGACCTCCGCCTCAGCGCCCAGCCGCTCTCCACGCGCGGCCTCCGCCTGTGACGACCGGGCTCCGCGCGCGGCCTCGGTCTCGGTGGCCGGTCCGTCCGCACGCCGCGGTGCAACCTGCTCCAGGTTCGGGGTTTCCTTCCCCACGGCCCCATGCGCGACAGTCTCACGGTCGCCGGTCCCATGGGCGGTCCGGTCGCCGGTCTCAGGCTCCGGTTCGACGGCGCCGCGCCCGGCGCCGAGCGCCTGGCTCACGAGGTCGTCGTCGCCGCGCACGACGGTCAGCGGTGCTTCCTGAAGGCGCTCAGGGCGGCCGGAAAGGCCCTTCTCACGGCGTACGGGCTCCCCCGCGGTCTCTGGTGCCGGGGGCGGGGCCGACTGGCGTACCCGGGATCTCAGGGCGGGAGCCGTGCCCCGGCGAGTCCCCCAGCGGGTGGTGGCCGGCGCGGCGACGGGGGCCGTCGCGGCGGCTGCGGCAGCGGCGGCGACGGCCGGGCGCACCTGGCGGGGCCCGGCGACCCGCTGGCCCTCACGCCTGGGCTGCTTCTGGCGCGCCTTGCGCGGCGCCTTCGCCTTGGCCCGGGCGGGAGCGATGCGCCACACGCGGCCGGCGAACGCGACGGTCTCCGGCTCGGACGCGGGCGCGAGGCGGCACCAGGTCTTCGGCTGGCCGAGGTAGCGAAGCTGGGACTCCAGAAGCTCGGTAAGACGCTTGCCCTCGATGACGGGACGGGTGGACAACCAGGTCACGATCCCGGGCGGCACCAGGAACAGCACATGCCAGGGCATCTCCACCGGCACGCCGACCAGGACCAACAGGAGCGACCACGGCACGAACACCCCGACGAAGACGCCGATCCAGACGATGGGCAGCGGCATCGGCAGCCGTAGGTCGTACAGCTTGTAGAGCCGCTTCTCTATCCGCCAGATGTTCGTATACGTGGGCAGGTCCACGCGGTCCTCCTCTCCACCCGCTCGTTCATGACCGCCGCGGAGCGGTCTCAACCCTCACTTGACGCCCAGTGCGCCGGCGATCGCCCTCGCCGTCACCTCAATGATGTTGGGAACGTAGAAGATCACTCCGATGGCCACAGCAAGTATGAGGAACTGTACGAACCGCGTGATCTCACGGGTGAAGAGGAAGAAGAGCGCGACCACCGACACCACGACCAGGAACAACGGGGCGAAGAACGCGCGCAGGAAGTTGGCGAGTCCCCCGGGGTCTATGCCGGTCGGCGGCGCCGTCGGCGTCGGAGACATCTCGATCAAGGTGAGCACTACGGTCTTCAAGGTCACTTCTTGTCCTCCCGGGGGGTACCGAACAGCAGCGCGGCCGTGCTTCTATCCAACGACGCGACCCGCGCCACGAATGTCCGCGACGAACCACTTGTCGCCCTGCTTCTCGACGGTCAGGCGATAGGCCTGCTCCAGCCGCCCGCCGACCGCCGCTGGGTCGGTGGCGTCGGGAGTGGCAGGGACCTCGCCGTTCGGCACGGACCACACCACCACCGCCTGGATCTCTCGGGTGGCACCCCCCACAGGCACCACGACTTGCTTGAGCTCGGCGAAGGTGAAGGTGCCGCCGAAGCTCGGCAGGCTCTTGCCCGCGGCCACGTAGCGCTGGAGCCCCGGGGCGCCGGAGGCGTAGTCAGTGAAGAAGCCCTCAAGTTGCGGTTTGAGCTCGGCCGTGGCCGCCTCGTCGATCTCCGGCGGGGCGAGCTGCGGAACTTCGGCGGGAGCCGGGGCGGGCAGCACCGCCGGCCGGCCGACGACCGCGAACCGCCTGCCGCCGTCGTCGCCCGAGTAGTAGATCGGGACGGACAGCATCAGCCTGCGCGGGCCGGTCTGGAAGGCCACGCTGACCACGGCGTTGTTCGCGTCGGACGCCTCGATGTCGTAGGGCTGGATCGCGACCGCGGCCATCTGGCCGTAGCCGTCCCACCCCATTTGCGAGTCCATGCCCTCGGCCAGGAACGCCGCCAGCTTACGTGACCTGCTCGCCGCGTCGTCCGGGTTGAAATTCAGATAGACCCCCGCGAACTGGGCCGCGAAAGCCATGCCCCGTTCGGCGGGGAATCCATGGTTGACCTGCACCTGCTCAGTTGGTGCCGCGGTCTCTTGCTGGGTAAATCGCTCAAATGGGGCACGAACCCCATTCACCACGATAACTAGAATAAGCGCCCAAAGAATGACGCGGCCGGTCCACACCAGCCAGCGTCCGCCGCCGCCCGACCACCCGCCACGACGCGGCCGGCGGGGTGGCGGCGCGTCGAAGTCAGCCGTGTCCGGGCGCGCGGAAAGCTCGGGGCCGCCAGCGATCCGAGGATCGTGCTGGACGGTAGACCTACGAGCCATCACGCCTCCGCTCGCGCCGATCCCCCCGGCTGGCGCGGTGTCGTCCGTTGCCGATCCCCATCATCCGCGGTGAAGTAGTCACACTATCCGGTCTCCGCCATTCTTCCAGAAAGCCACGCCCATGCTCAGGCATGACAGGCCCGACGGCAAACCGGGCACGTATGACACGCCGTAGCGCCGATTCCTGTGAGTTCCCGGTGGAAACACCATTTGACCTGGACAGACGCCTAAAATCGCATAGCCGGGCGGCCATGGTTCCCTGTCCAAACCAGGCATGGACGCTCAGCTACCTGCGCAATTGGTATGGCTCGCGAGCGTAAGAGCGCAAGATCACCGGCCCCGCCTCGCCCTCAGGCGGGCTCCGGATCCTGTGAGGAGCGCGGCTGCCTCCTGCTGTGCAGGTCCACCACGGTCGGCTGCACCGACCGCTCCAGGGAGCCGCGCAGCTCCGTCAGCATCTCGGCCGCGTCCCGTTCACGCATGAGGCTCACCATCTCGTTGCGCTCGTCGACCTTCCTGCGCAGGTACGCCTCACGGTTGACGCGCAGACCGTACATGAGCTCGACCCTGATGAGGGCCAGTTCCTCCTCGAGACTGATGCCGGCCAGCGTGGGTGCCTGGCGTCGTCTCCGGATGATGCGACGGATCATGGGGCCTCCCGAGTCAGCGTGAACGCCGTGACGATTCGACGCGCAGGAGCCCAAAGTGGTTGTCGCATCAGTTGTCCCGGCATCAATCGTCCTACGACTCCCGGGAACCACGAGTGACGAGCCTGCGCCGCCGTCCACCGCCAGTAACGTAGCGTATCGATGGACGACTCTCAGTGATTGGACCGCCGGGAATGCCACTGCCGACCACGATCATGACCACCGCCACAGCGGCCCTGCTCACCGTGGGCGCGCTGACCGCGTACGCACCCACGGCGTACGCCGCGCCCGCCTGGGTCACCGACGGCGAGTGCACCGACGACGGCGGCGAGATCGTCCCCGTGGGCCGCGGCAAGGCGATCTGCCGCGGCGGCGTGTGGGATCAGGAGCAGATCCACTTCAGCTGACGCCCGCCCGCCGCTCAGACGTTGAAGCGGAACTCCACCACGTCGCCGTCGCGCATGACGTAGTCCTTGCCCTCGATGCGGGCCTTGCCCGCCGAACGGGCGTTGGCGATGGAGCCCGCCTCGACCAGGTCGCCGAAGGAGACCACCTCGGCCTTGATGAAACCGCGCTGGAAGTCGGTGTGGATCACCCCGGCCGCCTCGGGCGCGGTGGCGCCCTTGCGGATCGTCCAGGCCCTGGTCTCCTTCGGCCCGGCCGTGAGGTAGGTCTGCAGGCCGAGCGTCTCGAAGCCGACCCTGGCGAGCTGGCGCAGCCCCGACTCCTCCTGGCCCACCGACTGCAGCAGCTCCAGCGCCTCCTCCTCGTCGAGCTCGACCAGCTCCGACTCGATCTTGGCGTCGAGGAACACGGCCTCGGCCGGGGCGACCAGCGTGGAGAGCTGCTCCCTGAGCGCCGAGTCGGTCAGCTCGTCGGCGTCGAGGTTGAACACGTACAGGAACGGCTTGGCCGTCAGCAGGTGCAGCTCGCGCAGCTCTTCGCTGTCGAGGCCGCTCTCGAAGATGGTCTTGCCGGTCTCCAGCACCCGCAGGGCGCCCTCCGCGGCCTCCAGCGCGACCTTCTTGTCCTTGTTGTTGCGCGCCTCCTTCTGCAGGCGCGGGACGGCCTTCTCGACCGTCTGCAGGTCGGCCATGATCAACTCGGTGTTGATGGTCTCGATGTCCCGTTTGGGGGAGATCTCGCCGTCCACGTGGGTGACGTCCGGGTCGGAGAAGACGCGGATGACCTGGCAGATCGCGTCGGTGTCGCGGATGTTGGCGAGGAACTGGTTGCCCCTTCCCTGCCCCTCCGAAGCCCCCTTGACCAGGCCCGCGATGTCCACGAACTCGACCTTGGCGGGCAGGACGCGGGCCGAGCCGAAGATCTCGGCCAGCACGGGCAGGCGGTCGTCGGGCACACCCACGATGCCCACGTTGGGCTCGATGGTGGCGAACGGGTAGTTCGCGGCGAGTGCGTTGCCGGACTTGGTCAGCGCGTTGAAGAGCGTGGACTTACCGACGTTGGGCAGGCCGACGATGCCGATGGAGAGACTCACGAAGCCAGAGTTTACTTGCTCGGCGCGTCCGGACCGGTCCTGGGACGTGAGCCCCCAGGTGCGCTCCGGGCGGAACAGAAGCGGAACGCCCATGCGTGTCGGAAAGATACGCGCCAGGAAGCTCCTGCAATCATCGATCAAGTGGATGTCGTCTCGCTGCTCATAGGTCTCGCCGTCGGGTTGGTCGTCGGATTCCTCCTGGCCAGGACACGGACGGCGGTGCGGGTGGCCGAGGCGGACGCGCGGGCCAGATCGGCCACCGAGAAGCTGGCCTACGTCGAGGGGCAGCTGGCCGAGCGTTTCCAGGCCCTGTCCACCCGCGCCCTCGACGCGAACAACGTGCGCTTCCTGGAGCTGGCCGAGACCAGGTTCGCGGCCGGCCGCGCCGAGGCGGCGGGCGATCTCGACCAGCGCAAGCAGGCCGTCGAGCACCTCGTCGAGCCGCTCAAGGACGCCCTGGCCCGGGTGGAGTCCCAGCTCCGCGACACCGAGTCCGGCCAGCGCGCGGCGCGGGCGGAGCTGGCCAAGCAGATGGAGTTCGTACGCCAGAGCCACGAGCAGCTGCGTTCCCAGACCACGGCCCTGGTCAGGGCCCTGCAACGGCCCGAGGCCCGCGGCCGGTGGGGCGAGCTGCAGCTGCGCAGGGTCGCCGAGATCGCCGGGATGCAGCACTACTGCGACTTCGAGGAGCAGGTCACCGAGGGCTCCATGCGCCCCGACATGGTCGTCCGGCTGGCCGGGGGCAAGAACATCGTGGTCGACTCCAAGGTGTCGCTGGCGGCCTACCTGGAGGCCGCGGAGGCGGCGGACGAGTCGCTGGCCACCGTACGGCTCGACGCGCACGCCAGGCACGTACGCGAGCACATCGACCGGCTGGCGGCCAAGTCCTACTGGCAGGGGTTCAATCCGTCGCCGGAGTTCGTGGTGCTGTTCATCCCCGGTGAGGCGTTCCTGGCACCGGCGCTCGAACGCGATCCCGGGATGCTGGAATACGCCATGACGCGCCGGGTGCACATCGCCACGCCGACGACGCTGATCACGATGTTGCGCACCGCGCACTACGCCTGGCAGCAGGCCGCGCTGAGCGAGAACGCGCGGGCGGTGTTCGAGCTGGGCAAGGAGCTGTACGAACGGCTGTCGTCCCTGGGCCGGAACGTCGAGTCGCTGGGCAGGGCCCTGACGCGGGCGGTGGAGGCGTACAACAAGTCGGTCGGCTCGCTCGAAAGCCGCGTCCTGGTCACCGCGCGCAAGCTGCACGATCTGGGCGTCGTGGACGGCGAGCTGGAGTCCCCCGAGATGCTCGACGGCCTGCCCAGGCCCCTGGCCTCCCCCGAGCTGCTGGAAACCTCTTCTGGCGCAACGTCACCTCTCGTCTCCCACGCGAACGGTAAGTTGGCCAACGGGTCGCAATAAATTGGGGGGTGGGTCAGTGGGTGAGAAGGGCAGGCGTCCCGCAGTCAGGCTGACCGCTCGCGGCGCCATCGCACTCGCCCTGGTCGCCACCTTGGCCGGATATGTGCTGACGGCCCTGCTCGACGTCGAATACGTGGTCGGGGCCGCGTTCGTGCTGGCGAGCCTGCTGGGGGTCGTCCTGGTCAACCGCCGCGAGCTGCTGTCGCTGGTGGTGACGCCGCCGCTGGTGTTCTTCTGCGCCACGCTGTTCGTGGAGCTGGGGCGGGCGTTCGGGTCGGTGTCGATCGTGCAGTCGCTGGCGCTCGGGCTCTACACGTCGCTGACGCGGGGCGCGCCGTGGTTGTTCGCGGGCTCGGCGCTCGTGCTGGGCGTCGCCTGGCGGCGCGGGCTCCGCGACAACGTACGGGAGCTGCGGGAGGAGCTGAAGGCGGGCGCGGCGGAGGTGCCACGCCCGCGCCAGCCTTTCGTGCCCGAGCCCGAGGGCTATTTCGAGCCCAAGGTCTATGGCACCCCGCGCGGGGACGACTGAGCGGGCCCTGCCGCTACGACGCCCGCAGGTCCTTGCGCAACTCGTGGGGCAGGGCGAAGCGCATGCTCTCCTGCACCGGCTCCACCTCGGTCACGTCGTCGAACCCATGCTTCGCCAGGTGCGCCAGCACCTCCCGGACCAGCTCCTCCGGCACCGAGGCCCCGCTGGTCACGCCGACCGTGGTGACCCCGTCGAGCCAGCCGTCCTGGATGAACGAGGCGTCGTCGACCAGATAGGACGCCTGCGCGCCGTAGTCCTTGGCCACCTCCACCAGCCGCTTGGAGTTGGAGGAGTTTTCCGAGCCGACCACGATGACCAGCTCCGACTCCGCGGCGATCTCCTTGACCGCCACCTGCCGGTTTTGCGTGGCGTAGCAGATGTCGTCGCTCGGCGGGTCGATCAGCGCGGGGAAACGCTCCTTGAGCCGGGCGACGGTCTCGGTGGTCTCGTCGACCGACAGCGTGGTCTGGGACAGCCACACCAGCTTGTCGGGGTCTTTCACCTGGATATTGCCGACCGCGTCGAGGCCGTCGACGAGCTGGATGTGGTCGGGGGCCTCGCCCGAGGTGCCCTCGACCTCCTCGTGACCCTCGTGCCCGATCAGCAGAATGTCGTAGTCCTGCGCGGCGAACCTCTTCGCCTCGTTGTGCACCTTGGTGACCAGGGGGCAGGTGGCGTCGATCGTCCGCAGGCCGCGCTGCTTGGCCTCGCCGTGGACCGCGGGCGAGACGCCGTGGGCGGAGAAGACGACGATCTCTCCCTCCGGCACCTCCTCGGTCTCCTCGACGAAGATGGCGCCCCTGGCCTCCAGCGTCTTGACGACGTGGGTGTTGTGGACGATCTGCTTGCGTACGTAGATCGGGGCACCATACTGCTCCAGAGCCTTCTCGACCGCTACCACGGCTCGATCGACTCCGGCGCAATATCCCCGTGGCTTGGCTACGAGGACTCGGCGGGAAGTGGGGGTCTGGGGCTCCATACTTCTTATGCTACGTGGAGCGGCCATGCGGCCCGCGCGTGCGTGGTTGCCCGCGGTTTGCCAGACTGGCCGTCCAATACTGACCTCCCAGGGAGACGTTCATGTCCTTCAGCGACGTGATACGCAACATCACTAGAACCGTTACCAACAAGGACGAGCTCAAGGAGAAGGCCAAGGACCTGCCGCTTCTTGTCGTTCAGACCACGCTCAGTGCCGCCGGGCAGGCGTTGCTGCTGGTGGACCGGGTGAAAAACTCGATCAAGGGCCTGGGCGGGAAGGAGCGCCAGGAGGAGTACGACTCCCGGCCCTCCGCCGCCGACCAGGTCGCGACGGCCCCGCCCGAGGCGAAGGCCGACGAGAAGGGGGAGGAGGACAAGCCCGCGCGCAGGGAGCCGGTCATCTTCGCCCCGCGGCCCGGCTCGGCCGAGCCGAACGGGGTCGCCAAGACCAAGCCGGACCCGGTCATCTTCGCTCCGGCGAGCAAGACCGAGAACGCGCCCGAGTCCGCCCCCAAGGCCGACACCACCACCGCCACGGTCACCGACCCGAAGCCCACGGTGACGGAAGAGGCCGAACCGAAGTCCGCGCCCAAGGCCGAACCCAAGGCCGAGCCAGCGCCCGTCGCCGAGGCGCCCACCACCGAAGCGCCCGCAGCCGAAGCGCCGGAGACCAAGGCCGCCAAGGTCACCGCGCCGGCGGCCGAGGCCGCGCCCGTCGCCGAGCCGAAGGCCGACGTGACGGAACAGGCGGAGCCCAAGGCCGCCGTGACCGAGCAGGCCGAGCCGGTGACCGCGCCCGCGCCCGTCGCCGAAGCGCCCGCCGCCGAAGCCAAGCCCGCCACGACCGCCAAAGCCACCAAGCCCGCCAAACCCGCCAAGGCCACCAAGCCCGTGGCCGCTCAGGCGCCCGCCGCTGAGGTGTCCGCTGCCGGGGAGTTGGCTGAGCCGTTGCCCGGGTTCTCCGGGCTGACCGTCGCCTCCCTGCGGGCCAGGATGCGGGGCAAGACCGCCGAGCAGATCGGTGACTACCTCGCCTACGAGCAGGCGACGACGGCGCGTCCCGAGGTCATCCGGATGTTCGAGAACCGCCTGGCCAAGCTGCAGGCCGGAGAATAGTCCGGCCCACCGCGTAGTCTTCCGCCATGACCTCGAAGACCTCGCCCGAGTCACCCCTGCCGATCCGTACGGTCCTGCAGATGGTGGGCGGCTGGATCGGCAGACTCGGCACGGTCTGGGTCGAGGGTCAGATCACCGACCTGAGCGCCCGTGGCGGCACGGTGTTCCTGACCCTGCGTGACCCGGTGGCCAACGTGTCCGCCCGGGTCACCGCCCCGCGCGGCGTCTACGAGGCGAGCGTGCCCCGCCCGACCGACGGCGCCAGGGTGGTGCTGCACGTCAAGCCCGATTTCTGGGTCAACAAGGGCTCGTTCGCGTTCACGGCGCTGGAGATCCGCCCGGTCGGTGTGGGCGAGCTGATGGCCCGGCTGGAGCGGCTGCGGCAGTTGCTGGCGGCCGAGGGGCTGTTCAACTCCGACAGGAAGCGGCGGCTGCCGTTCCTGCCCGCCACGATCGGCCTCATCTGCGGCCGCGACTCCGCCGCCGAGCGCGACGTGCTGGAAAACTCCAGGCGGCGCTGGCCCGCCGTGCGCTTCAAGGTGGAGGAGGTGGCCGTCCAGGGGCCCTACGCGGTCGGCGAGGTGACCGAGGCGCTGCGCAAGCTGGACGCCGACTCCGACGTCGACGTGATCGTCGTGGCCCGCGGTGGCGGCTCTCTGGAGGACCTCCTGCCGTTCTCCGACGAGACGCTCGTACGCGCGGTGGCCGGCTGCCGCACCCCCGTGGTGAGCGCGATCGGCCACGAGCAGGACAGCCCGCTGCTCGACCTGGTGGCCGACGTACGCGCGTCCACTCCCACCGACGCGGCCAAGAAGGTCGTCCCCGACGTGGGTGAGCAGCTCACGCTGGTGCGCCAGCTGCGCGACCGGGGACGCAGGGTGCTGAACGGCTGGCTCGATCGCGAGATGTCCTGGCTGACGTCGGTGCGCTCGCGTCCCTCGCTGGCCGACCCGGTGCGCGAGCTGGAGCGCAGGGCCGAGCAGGCCGAGGCGCTGCGCGACCGGGCAAGGCGCTCGCTGTCCGGCTCGCTCGACCGCGCCACCGACGACCTCGGCCACCTGCGGGCCCGCCTGGTCGCCCTGTCCCCCGCGGCGACGCTGGAGCGCGGCTACGCGATCGTCCAGCACCCGTCGGGCGAGGTGGTCCGGCTGGCCAAGGACGTCGCCCCCGGCGCGCCCCTGACCATCCGCCTCAGCGACGACCGCCTGTCGGTACGCGTCGAGCAACCCGGCCTGGACGGGGAGGCATGACCTGACCCGCGAACGGGCCGAAGCGGGGTGGTGGTCAGAACGGGGCGTCGTTGGAGTGGCCCGCGCCGGGCTCGGAGCGGCGGGCCATGGCGGCGGCCAGCTTGACCCTGGCGCCCTGCAGCCACTCCTCGCACACGGCCGCCAGCTTCTCCCCGCGCTCCCACAGCTCGATCGACTGCTCCAGGGTCAGCCCGCCGGTCTCCAGGCGGCGCACCACCTCGGTCAACTCCTCGCGGGCCTGCTCGTATGAGGGCGCCTTCTCGTCTGCCACGGTAACCACCCTAGACGTGCCGGCCGACATCCGCGGATCAGCCACGGGGCCGCTGCTGGAGCACTCCCGCCAGCTGGGCCAGCTCCGGCCAGTCGGCCGTACCGGTGATCACCAGGGTCACCTCGGGCGACATCCGCACGAGCGAGCGCTGGTTCTTGTCCTCGCGGTAGCGGCGCTCCCACGTCGCCCCGCCGACCTGCTGCGTGCCGATGGTCTTGTCGGTGTTGGCCATGCGGCTGGCGAATCCGGCGGCCGGCTGCTCGTTGCTCTGCGCGAACATCGCGTGCTGCCGCTCGGCCGTGGCGTAGCCGATGGTGAGGACCTGCGCGCCGTTCTCACCCTTGGCGATCTTGTTGCTGTTGGAGATCCAGTTGGCCGGGTCGCGCTGCGGGGCCCACACGCCGTACGGCACCGAGTGGCCGAAGTTGGCGACGGTGATCGAGTAGTCGAGCCGCGGGATGTGCTCCTCCCGGCTCTGCGGCGCGATCAGCAGAAACAGGCCTGCCCCCGCCAGGCAGACGAACAGCGCCACCGCGTAGCCGTAGAACCCCTGTGTGAACCGTCGCACACTTGGCGAGATTACCCGTTGCCGGGGGCGGTCGCCGACGTGGCCGGGCGGATCTGCCCGATGATGGCCAGGACGTCCTCGGCCAGGACCCGGTCGCCCGAGCTCACCACCTCGGACACGGCCGCGGCCAGCGCCCCGGTGATCACCACGGCGAGCGCCGTCTCGTCCTCGAACAGCGCCGCGTTGCGCTGCGCCCACGTACGCAGCCGGTCGCGCATGACCACGTCGAAGCCGGGCGGCCCGTCGCCGCTCAGGAACAGCGCGGCCAGCTCGCGATCCTCCAGGCACCCGTCCAGATAGGCGCGGGCGGCGCTGACGAACACCCGCATCGGGTCGGTCTCACCGGCGGCGCGGGCCGCGCGGGCGGCGTGCTTGGTCCGCTGGGTCAGCGTGGCCTGGAAATCCTCGAACAACGTCAGGTAGAGGTCGGCCTTGCCGGAGAAGTGGTGGTAGAGGCTGCCCACACTGGCCTCGGCCCGTGCCACCACGTCGGTCACGCCCGCCTCGGCGAAACCCTTGGAGACGAACACCGCCCTGGCGGCGGCGAGCAGCGAGCTGCGCGTGGCAGCGCCGCGCTCGGACGTGCGCGGCTGCGGAACCGCGTTCTCCACATCGCTCATTCGGGATCTCCTCCACGGCGGGGCGCCATGCTCCATGGTGAAGGCAAGATCCTTGGCACGCACCCGGTATGACGCAAATCCGTTCGCCGTTGTGCATGGCGACCATGTCGAAGTTTACCGATGTCATCCTCGACCGGCCCGCGTCCCGCCGAACCGGTCACAACGGGCCGGAGCGCGGCAGATTAACCCCCTCCGGCCGGGAAAAGAGAGCCCTCTACGATCGAGGTAGACGTCCCACGAGGAGGCCACTCATCATGTCCGATCAGACATCGGTCCCGGCGGAGCTCGCCACGGGCGAGCACGCTCCCGATCGCAACCTGGCGATGGAGCTCGTCCGCGTCACGGAGGCGGCCGCGATGGCAGCGGCCCGGTGGGTCGGCCGAGGTGACAAGAACGGCGCGGACGGGGCCGCGGTCAACGCCATGCGCCAGTTGATCAACACGGTTTCGATGAACGGTGTGGTGGTCATCGGTGAGGGCGAGAAGGACCACGCCCCGATGTTGTACAACGGCGAGCGCGTCGGCGACGGCAGCGGCCCTGACTGTGACGTGGCCGTGGACCCCATCGACGGCACCAGGCTGACGGCGCTGGGCATGCCCGACGCGGTGTCGGTGATCGCGGTGAGCGAGCGGGGCTCGATGTACGACCCGTCGGCCGTGTTCTACATGGAGAAGCTGGTCACCGGCCCCGAGGCGGCCGACGTGGTGGACATCGAGGCGCCGGTGGCCGCCAACATCAACGCGGTGGCCAGGGCCAAGCACTGCTCGGCGTCCGACGTGACGGTGGTCGTGCTGGACAGGCCCCGGCACGAGCGGCTGGTGAAGGAGATCAGGGAGACCGGGGCGCGTATCAAGTTCATCACCGACGGCGACGTGGCCGGCGCGATCATGGCGGCCCGCGCGGGCACCGGCATCGACCTGATGCTGGGCATCGGCGGCACGCCGGAAGGCATCGTGGCCGCGTGCGCGCTCAAGTGTCTGGGCGGGGTGATCCAGGGCAAGCTCTGGCCGCGCGACGACGCGGAGCGGAGCAGGGCCCTGGCCGCCGGGCACGACCTCGGCCAGGTGCTCACCACCAACGACCTCGTCCGCTCCGACGACGTGTTCTTCGCGGCCACCGGGATCACGCACGGCGAGCTCATGCGGGGTGTGCGGTTCAGGGCGGGGTCGGCGGCGGTGACCCAGTCCCTGGTGATGCGCGGGCGCTCGGGCACGATCCGCAGGATCGAGAGCGAGCACCAGCTCTGGAAGCTGCGGGCGTACAGCGCGATCAACTTCGACACCGCGGGCTGATCGAAGACGCTACTGGAAGACCGCCGCGGGGCCGCCGGAGTCAGCGGCGGCGCTTGCGGCGGGGCGGTTCCTTGACCTTGACCTCGCCCGCGAAGTTGGTGGTGTGGACCTCGACCACGGGCGCGCCCGGCTCCGTCGGCTGCTTGGTCAGGCGGACCGTCTTGTCCTTGGCGACCCGGACCACCTCCAGCCCCTCGGGCACGTGGATCTCCAGGCCCCCGAAGACGAGCGTGGCGTTGATGATGATCCGCCGGTTCTGCAGGATCGCGTCGCGGAGGTCGAGCGTGGTCGTGCCGAACATGGCCGTCACCCCGAGCTCGGCCGGCACGACCCAGCGCCCGCCGCGCTGCTCCTTCTTGAAGATGGCCGACACGGGACGGCCGTCGAGGTTGAGCGGCTGCTCGTCGGCGGGCAGCAGGTCGGCGGTGAGCTCGGCCAGCTCGCCCAGCGTGCGCGCGGCGTAGAGCACGCCGAGCCGCTCCTCCAGCTCGTCGAGGGTGAGCCGGCCGTCGGCGTGGGCGTCCTGCAGCACCTGCGCGATGCGCTCACGGTCGGCGTCGGAGGCGCGTAGCTCGTGGGTCTGCGGCACGTCGCCGCTCACCGGAGGACGGCGCGCCGACACGATCTCCTCTGCCAGGCGCTCCCCGACTTCCTGCAGCTTCGGCAACCACGATCCAGCGCGTTCGTTCACACATCCGACGATAACCGGCGCGGGCCGGATTCGCTCGTCCCGAACGAACCCGCATCAGCTGATTCGCGGCAGAAGTCCGGGGACCTCCTCCTCCAGCTCCACGTTCACTTCGGCGTGGCGGTCGAGCCATCCGCCATCATGGAACCTCGGGCCTCCCTCCGCCGTTGATCTACGAAAGGGAGGTTGTGCGTGCATCGACCGGCGCGATGGGGCCTCGGCGCGGCAGGCGCGGGCATAGCGGTGATCCTCGGCCTGGATCTGACGAGCCTCGGCGAGATGGACCCGTTCAGGCGGACCATCAGCGAGCACGGCCTGGGCCAGGACGGCTGGATCTTCGGACTCGGGGTGGCCCTGCTGGCGGCGGGCTCGCTGGCCATCGCGGTCTCGCTGGCCCGCCAACGGCTGGCCGGGGTCGTCGGTACGGTCGCGCTCCTGGGCTGGAGCGCCGGGTTGCTCGTGACGGCCTGGTTCGAGAAGCACGACTGGGCGGTCGGGCCGAGCGTGAGCGGCAACATCCACCGGGTGGGCAGCTTCGTGGCCTTCCTCAGCCTGCCGCTGGCGGTGGTGGTCATCGCCGGGCCGTGGCGCGGGCGCGGGCGCGGGCGTTCGCGGGCCGGGCTGGTGGCGTTCGGGTTCGGGATCTGCTCGGTGTTGTGGGTGGTGGGCATCGGCACGGCGATGCTCGTCGGGGCGAGCAACGGGTTGTCCTGGTGGCGGGTCATGCCGCTGGGACTGGTGGAGCGCGGGCTGGCCATCACCGAGGTGGCCGCGCTGCTGGCGCTGGGCGTGTGGGCGGCCGCCGGGCGGCTGGGCGGCGGCGAGCGGGCCGGGCCGGGTGCGGAGCCGAGCGCGGACGGGACGCGGAGTGCGCCTGCCGTGGAGGGGCGCGCCTCGTCGTGAGGCTGGCGCGGGGGCTTGGCAGCCGTTAACCTGACCCAGCCTCATGTTTGATGTCCCCCGGTCAAGGAGGCCACCGTGCCGTCCTTACGCGATCGCCAGGCCCGGCGCGCCACGTACGTCGTCTACGGCGTACAGGGGCTGTCGTTCGCCTCGCTGCTCATCCAGGTCGCCAACCTCCAGGCCAAACATGGGCTCGACGAGGGCGCGCTGACGGTCCTGCTGCTGATCGTGCCCGTGTTCGCGGGGGTCGGCAGCGTGGCGGCGGGCGCGTTCGCGAACCGGTTCGGCAGTAGGGTGCTGCTCCGGGTGGCGCAGCCGGTGCTGGCCGTGGCCGTGGTGCTCGCCGGGCTGGCGCCGAACGTGCCGCTGCTCGTGCCGGTGCTGCTGCTGTTCGGGCTGACGGTGGGCGCGGTGGACGCCGGCATGAACATGCAGGGCGTGGCGGTCGAACGCAGGTACGGCGTCGAGGTCCTGAACGGCTTCCACAGCGTGTGGAGCGTGTTCGGCATGGCCGGCGCGCTGTGGGCGGCGGTCGCCGCCGACCTCCCGCTGCCGATCGTCATGGCGCTCCCGATGGTCCTGGCGGTGGCGGCCTCCCTCCACGCCGGCCCGAACCTGTGCACCGCCGAGGAGGAGAAGGCGCCCGACCCCGCGGTGGCCCCCACCGGCCGCTTCCCGTGGCGGCCGATCATCCCGCTCTGCCTGGCCATGGCCTTCCTGTACGTCGGCGACGCCGCCGTGTCCAACTTCAACACCGTGTTCATGAAGGACGTACTGGAGGCAGGACCACGGGTGATCCCGCTGGCGTACGTGGCCTACCAGGCGACCACGCTGGCCGTCAGGCTCGGCGGCGACCTGCTGGTCAGACGGTACGGCCCCGCCGCCATCGTGCGGATCGGCGGCCTGATCGCCACCGCCGGATTCCTCGGCGTCGTGCTGGCCCCGAGCCAGCCGCTGGGCATCGTCGCGTTCGGGCTGACCGGGATGGGGCTGGCGGTGGTCGCGCCGCAGTCGTTCTCGGCGGCCGGCAGGCTCGACCCGGCCGGGACCGGGGTGGCCATCGCCCGGGTGAACCTCTTCAACTACGTCGGCTTCATCGTCGGCGCGGCCCTGGTGGGCGGCATCGCGAGCGCCACGGACATGCGGGTGGGGTTCGCCGCGCCGCTGGTGCTGGCCGCCGCGATCATCGCGCTGGCGCCGGGCTTCCAGCCCAGGCAGGCCACCCCCGCCTGAACAGCGCGGTCACGGGCTGGGGGCCGCCTTCATCGCCGCACCTCCGCGACCTCGACGGTACGGCGTTCGCTCAGCGACAGGTCGGCGGCCTCGGCCACGTACAGGGCCTCCAACGCCTCCTCGATCGAGCACAGGCCGTCCCCGGACGTCTCCCCGGCGACGGCACAACTCCTCAGGAAGCCGTCGATCTCGTCGCGGTAGGCGGTCTCGAAGCGGGTGACGAAGTCCGGCCAGGGCCGCTCCCGGCTCGGCGGGCCCTCGGTCGTGTGCAGGGGGGCGCGCGGGCCGAGGCCCACGGCCTGGGTGCGCCGGGTGCCGGCCAGCTCCATGCGCACGTCGTAACCGCCGCCGTTGTAGCGGGAGCCCTGCAGGGTGGCCAGCGTGCCGTCGTCCAGCGTGAGCAGCGCGGCGCTGGTGTCCACGTCGCCCGCGGCGGCGAAGAACGCGGCGCCGCGGTTGGCGCCGGCCGCGTGGACCGACGTGACCTCGCGGCCGGTCACCCAGCGCAGGATGTCGAAGTCGTGAATGTGGCAGTCGCGGAAGATGCCGCCCGAGGTCGCGATGTACTCGGCGGGCGGCGGCGCGGGGTCGGCGGTGACCAGGTGGACGCGGTGCAGCTCACCCAGCTCCCCGTCGCGCACCGCGCGTGCCGCCGCCACGTATCCCGGGTCGAACCTGCGCTGGAACCCGATCCGCACCCGGTTGCCCGCGCTCGCTTCCAGCACCTTGACGGTCTCGGCCACCGTGCCCGCGACCGGCTTCTCGCAGAAGACCGGGATGCCACTTTCGCAGGCCCTGATGATGAGCTCGGCGTGGGTGCCCGTCGGGGTGGCGATGACCACGGCGTCCGACTCGAACGGGTCGCCCGGTCTGCCGTACGGCGACGTACGCACGGGGTCGGCCACGACGAGCTCGTCCACCAGCGGATGCGCGGCCAGGGTGGCGGCGTGGAAGGCCCCGATCCGGCCCAGGCCCAGCAGTCCCACACGCATGGCGTCTCCCGTCTGGATGAAGCGGTCATCCCCTGCGTCTCTTTTTAAGCGACCCTTTCTCCCTCAGTCAACACTTTGTCCAGACATTCTGACCTTCAAGCCTTTGACCGCCTCGGCTGCCTTGTGCACCGGCAACCGGGCGAACCCGACCACCACCGCCGCCGCACCCGGCGACTCGCGCATCGGCGTCACCGGCTCGGCCTGCAGGCCGACCTCCAGCGCCGTCCTGGCCGTCTCGTGCGCGTCCCAGTCGTCCGGCAACTCCAGGTAGACGTGCAGGCCCGCGTCGATGCCCCTGATCTGGATCTTGGGCAGCTCCTCGGCCAGCGCGCCGACCAGGGCGTCCCGGCGCCGCCGGTATTCCCTGCGCATCCGGCGCAGGTGCTTGTCATAGCCGCCCGTACGCAGGAAGTGGGCCAGCGCGTACTGCTCGATGACCGGCGAACCCAGATCCAGCTCGCCCCGCGCCCGGCGGATCGCCTCGGCCAGCTCGGCGGGCGCCGCCACCCAGCCCAGGCGCAGGCCGGGGGCCAGTGCCTTGCTGACGCTGCCGGAGAGGACCACCCGATCGGGGGCCAGCCCCTGAAGACAGCCGACGGGGTCGCGGTCGAAGCGGAACTCGGCGTCGTAGTCGTCCTCCAGGATCACCCGGTTGCCCGCGTGCGCCCACTCCATCAGGGCCGCCCGCCGCGCCGGGGAGAGCACCACGCCTGTCGGGTACTGGTGCGCGGGCGTGACCAGCACGGCGTCGCCCGCCAGCCGCCGCACGTCCAGGCCCTGCTCGTCCACGGGCACCGGGACGAGATGCGCGCCCGCCCGCCGCAGCAGCGGGATCTGGCGCTGGCTCGTCGGGTCCTCCACCGCCAGCCGCAGCGGGCGCTGCTGGGCGAGGACGTGCAGGACCAGGCTGAGCCCCTGCGCCACGCCGCCCACGATGACGAGGTTCTGTGGGCGCACGTCCGCCGCCCTGACCCGCCTGAGGTAGCTCGCCAGCTCTTCTCGCAGCTCAGGCACGCCGCCGGGGTCCCCGTAGTCGAGGGCGTCGGAGGGTACGGTGGTCAAAACGTGCCTCACGGCCGCGAGCCAGCGTTCACGGGGGAAGTGGCTGAGGTCGGGGGAGGTTGGACGATGACCGTAGTAGGGCGCGCGCCCGGGGGTGCCCGCCGGCCTGCGCACCGGCCTGGGCCCCAGCGGCGCGCGCGACGATGTGCGCTGGGTGGAGTTCGCACGGGTGGCGGTCTTCGGGGTGACCTGGGTGCCGACACCCACCCTGGAGACCAGGAAACCCTCGGCGACGAGCTGCTCGTACGCCTCCACCACCACGCCCCTGGACACCTGGAGATCGGTGGCGAGGTCGCGGGTGGCGGGCAGGCGGGTGCCAGGGGTGAGCCGCCCGCCCCGGATGGAGTCGCGCAACTCGGAGGCGATCTGCCCGGCAATCCCCCCCTTATCGCGATTTATCTGGATATGGAGGTCGGCCATATTGGTCCTGTCGTCGGGCGGGACATTGGACTGTTTGTACGAACCATTGTCTCCCTAGCATCCTTCGCATGAAAAACGGAATCGTGGGCGCCGCCTCGGCCATGTTCCTCGTCGGGACCCTGGCCGGAGTCTCGGGACTGGTGGACGGCTATCCCCTCTACGGCGGTCAAGCGGTGCGGTATCTCGTGGCAGCGGTCGTTCTGCTCCTCATAACGCGAGCGCTCGGCCTGCGGTTCGTGCGCATGACGGCGCGCGAGACGCTCTGCCTCGGCGGGCTCACCCTGCTCGGCCTGGTGCTCTTCAATGTCTGCGTGATCGAGTCCACCCGCGACTCCGGCCCCACGCTGGTCGGTACGGTCCTCGGCACCGTGCCACTGGCCCTGGCGCTGGCCGGCGGGCGGCCCCGGCCCCGGCTGCTCGTCGCGGCCGGCGTGGTGGTGGCCGGGGCGACGCTGGCCACGGGACTCGGCAGCGGCACCGCCACCGGCCTGCTGTGGGCGCTCGGGGCGCTGGTGGGCGAGGTGGCCTTCTCCCTGCTGGCGATCCCGCTGCTGCCCAAGCTGGGGGCGATCCGGGTGTCGGCCTATTCGACGACGCTGGCCGTACCGATGCTGGCCCTGATCGGGCTGGCCGACGCGGGCACGGGCATGCTCCGCGTGCCCACGACCGCGGAAGCGCTCGGCTTCGCCTACATGGCGCTCGTGATCACGGTCGGCGCGTTCTTCCTCTGGTACACCTCGCTGCCCAAGCTGGGTCCCGGCCGGGCCGGGCTGTTCGCGGGGCTGATCCCGGTGGGGGCGATCGTCACGGGGACGGTGCTCGGGGTCGCCATGCCGACCACGTACGACCTGGTGGGCGCGGGGCTGGTGATCATGGGGATCCTGCTGGGCCTCACCGCCGAACGGTCCGGGGCGCGGGCGGCCGTCTCGCCGTCCGAGGCGTGACCTTCCGAGGCGTAATCTTGGACAACGTGACCCCCTCCGCGCCCCGAAACGAGCGGCGTCCCAGGCCCGCTTCCGCCCCCCGACGGGTGCCCGGCGATCACTTGCCCCGCATGGCCGGTCAATAGTATCGGTCAGCACTGACCGAAATCCGAAAGGAGGAAGCGCGGGCACCAGGCTCGGACACGAAGTCCGGAGACCTCCGCGCGGACTTGATGGGCGAGTTCGACTACACCGACCTGCTTCCGCTTGGCGCCGATGAGACGGAATATCGGCTGATCACATCGGAGGGGGTGCGGAAGGTCGAAGCGGCCGGGCGTACGTTCCTCGAAGTCGAGCCGGAGGCGTTGCGGCTGCTGACCGAGACGGCGATCCACGACATCTCCCACTTCCTGCGGGCCTCCCACCTCGCCCAGCTCAGGAAGATCGTGGACGACCCCGAGTCCAGCGGCAACGATCGGTTCGTCGCGCTCGACCTGCTGAAGAACGCCTCCATCTCGGCCGGCGGTGTGCTGCCGATGTGCCAGGACACCGGCACGGCGATCGTCATGGGCAAGCGCGGCCGCCACGTGCTGACCGACGGCAACGACGCCGAGCACGTCTCGCGCGGCGTGTACGACGCCTACACCCGCCTCAACCTGCGTTACTCCCAGATGGCCCCGCTCACCATGTGGGAGGAGAAGAACACCGGCGACAACCTGCCGGCCCAGGTCGAGATCTACGCCGAGGACCCGCACGGCCACCCCGACGAGTACAAACTGCTGTTCATGGCCAAGGGCGGCGGCTCGGCCAACAAGTCGTTCCTGTACCAGGAGACCAAGGCCGTGCTCAACGAGAAGCGCATGATGGCCTTCCTGGAGGAGAAGATCCGCTCGCTGGGCACGGCGGCGTGCCCGCCGTACCACCTGGCCGTGGTCGTGGGCGGCACCTCTGCCGAATACGCCCTCAAGACCGCCAAATATGCCAGCGCCCGCTATCTCGACTCGATCCCGACTGAGGGCTCGGCGTCCGGGCACGGGTTCAGGGACCTGGAGATGGAGGCCAAGGTCTTCGAGCTGACGCAGAAGCTGGGCATCGGGGCGCAGTTCGGCGGCAAATACTTCTGTCACGACGTACGCGTGATCCGCCTGCCCCGGCACGGGGCCTCCTGCCCGGTCGCCATCGCCGTCTCCTGCTCGGCCGACCGGCAGGCGCTGGCCAAGATCACGCCGGAGGGCGTGTTCCTGGAGAAGCTGGAGACCGACCCGGCCCGTTTCCTGCCGGAGACCACGGACGAGCACCTCTCCGACGACGTCATCCAGATAGACCTCAACCGCCCGATGCCGGAAATCCTCGCCGAGCTGACGAAATATCCCGTTAAAACCCGCCTCTCCCTCACGGGCCCGCTCGTCGTCGCCCGCGACATCGCCCACGCCAAGATCTCCGAGCTGCTGGACAACGGCGGCGAGATGCCCCAATACCTCAAGGACCACGCCGTCTACTACGCGGGCCCGGCCAAGACCCCCGAGGGTTACGCCTCGGGCTCGTTCGGCCCGACGACCGCCGGGCGGATGGACTCGTACGTGGACCGGTTCCAGGCGGCCGGCGGCTCGATGGTGATGCTGGCCAAGGGCAACCGCTCGAAGCAGGTCACCGAGTCGTGCGCGAAGCACGGCGGCTTCTACCTGGGCTCGATCGGCGGCCCGGCGGCCCGGCTGGCGCAGGACTGCATCAAGAAGGTGGAGGTGCTCGAATACCCGGAGCTGGGGATGGAGGCGGTGTGGAAGATCGAGGTGGTCGACTTCCCGGCGTTCATCGTCGTGGACGACAAGGGTGACGACTTCTTCACCGACCGCACCGGCCCAGTCCTGACCATCGGCCGCCGCTGACCCCACCCCCACCCCCGGGGCCACCACGGCCGCCAACCCTGCCCACCGCCGCCCTTCCCGCCACGAGCCCTCAACCCCCGTCGGTTCACCGACACGGACGGCCGGGTCGACCGTGACTGACACGGTCGGCCGGGTCGGCCCTAGCACCGCCTAATGGCAGGCCGACCCGCCAACTCCCCACCCACGCCCAGGCCCCCGCACTCCGCAGGACCTGGGCGCCGAAGGCGTAACGCGGTATCGCCGTGAGCGCAGCCACCGATGGCGCGGCGGTGATGGTCCGGGGACACGGCCGCCGCTGTGAAGCAGCACAGCGGCCGTGCGGGGCCGTGCGGGGCCGTGCGGGGCCGTGCGGGAGGGCCGGTGTGGACGGCGTGTCGCCAGAGGGCCGCCCTAGGGACGGACACGCGGGAGACGGCGAGACACGCCGTCTCCGGGGACGACCCCGGGGCAGGCCGCAGACGGCCCGGGCGCAGGCCACGGGCTTGCGCGAGGCGAACCGGTCAACGGCTGTGCCGTGCAAAACGTGCCCCGGGGCCGCAAACCGCTCATGCGGGCGAATCGGGAGGGCAGCTCATGGGGCGGCTTGTGCGGGCGACTCGTGGCCGGCTCGTGCGGACGGCTCGTGCGGACGGCTCGTGCGGACGGCTCGTGCGAGCGGCTCGTGCGGACGGCTCGTGCGGACGGCTCGTGCGGACGGCTCGTGCGAGCGGCTCGTGCGGGCAACTCGTGACGGCGGCTCGTGCGGGCGGCTCATGAGGGCAGCTCATGGGCGGCTCGTGCGGGCAACTCGTGGGGGCGGCGGCTCGTCCGGCCGGCTCGTGGGGTGGATCGGGAGGGGAGCTCATGGGACGGCTTATGCAGGCGACTCGTGGCCAGCTCGTGCGGACGGCTCGTGCGAGCGGCTCGTGCGGGCAACTCGTGACGGCGGCTCGTGCGGGCGGCTCATGGGCGGCTTGTGCGGGCAACTCGTGACGGCGGCTCATGAGGGCAGCTCATGGGGGCGGCTCGTAGAGGCGGTGGCTCGTGCGGACCCTGTAGCCGTGCTCGGGGGACAGCCCGGGGGCTGCAAGGGCGTGGGAGGGCGCCGTGGAGGGCGTGTCGGAAGGGGCGTCGCTGAAGGGCGCGCGGGGAGCGGGGGGGTAGGTCGTCGCCCGGGGAGCAAGGCGGGGCGCGGTTTGGTCAGGCGGTGAAAGGGGTCGGGTAGGCGATGGTGCCGCTGGGGACGGGCCGGGAGCCGTCCAGGGCGAGGGCCATCATGGCCTCGTCGGGGGCGTCGAAAGGGGCCCGGATGCCGAAGATCGAGGCACGGCTGAAGCCGAAGCGCGGGTAGTAGTCGGGGTGGCCGAGGACCAGTACGAGGCTCTCCCCCATGGCATGGGCCGCGGCGAGCCCCGCGGCGATGGCGGCGGAACCGGCGCCGCGCCGCTGGTGGGCGGGCAGCACGGCGCAGGGCGCGAGGGCGAGTGCGGGGCTGCCGTCGACGTGGCAGCGGGTGAACAGAGCATGTCCGGCTACGATCCCGTCGAGCTCGGCCACGAGGGACAGGCCGGGTATCCAGGCGGGATCCTTCCGGAGCGCGTCGACCAGGTCGGCTTCGAGCGCCGAGTCGAAGGCCGCGAGGTTGATCTCGCGGATCACCGGCACGTCGCGCTCTTCCTCCGCCCTGGTGAGCCAGGGGAGCGTCACGCGGCGACCGGCGCGCGGTGCGGCGCCACGACGGAGCCGTCGGGCAGCAGCAGGCCGGTGTCATCGAACAGCACGACACCGTTGCAAAGGAGGCTCCAACCCTGGTCAGGGTGGGCCGCGATCACATGCGAGGCCTCACGGTCGGGAGAATCGGCACTCGGGCAAGCGGGGTAGTGACTGCACATCGCGCACCTCTCAGATTGCGCTCCAGATTGCGGGTTTTCAAAAGGGCAGCGAACGCCCTGACGGAGTGCGAAGATCCAGCGTGGCTCTGGTCGGTCGGTTGGGCCGGCGGCGAACCTGGGTCTGGCGCATCTTCATCACGTCCTTCTTCAATGGTCGGTCGTCAGTGGTGGAACCGTGGTGCTCGACCTCAGTGTGACTCGCGATACTGACAGTTTTCCGACGTCCCTGAGGGTTTACCTTCTTGCTTGGCTCAACGATGCCCCCGTCCCCTTACGACGTCCTTACAACTCGCTGACGGGGCCCGGTGGTTCCTGTCAGCAAGACTGCCGTACACGTGAAGTTCCCCTACTAGGCATCATGCACATTTATTGGCGACGTGAGTGTGCCGATCGGCACAGGGCGGCGATGAGCTGGGAGGACGCACGCCAAAAAACTCGGCGAAGATGCGGGCGCGGGCGGCGGTAAGCCACCGGCGCGCGGCGACCCAACTGACCCTCAGCACATTGCCAAGGCAAGGCCTGGATCATAAATCTGATGCAATTGAGAGTGAGTAGCGACAGCGCAACCGCATCCCGTCAGGCGCCAGGCAAGCCTACGTCAGGTGTGTCAACGACACCCTCGACGCCACGCCGTGGCCCGCCTGCCGGGCTCGCCCTCGCCACCTCGGTCATACGTGTGAGCCCTGGCGACGTCACCATGGACTCGACCACCGTGGCGGTATGGTCATGAGCACGATCTTGGTGCTAACGTTCGGTGCCCGCGGGTACGTCTGCCGCCCGCGGTGCCGCGCACGTCCACCCCCCGCCGTACCGAGTGCCACACCGAGTGACCGTGGGCCTCGCCACCTGGCCCAATGCGGCCGGGAGGAGCGCTGACGTGACGAGTCAGGCGGGTTGACTTAAGTTCGCAACATTTTATCGGCCCCGCCTCTACTGGTCGGTTTACACAAATAGGTAAGCTGCCTGGCATGCGTGCGCCCTCCGGTTACCTACTCGCCGCGCGCTACCGGCTCGTGGAGCCGGTTGGTCGGGGCGGCATGGGCACCGTTTGGCGGGCACATGACGAGCTGCTCCACCGGGACGTGGCGGTCAAGGAAGTGCGGCTGCCGTCCGTGCTGGACGAGGAGCTGCGCGCCGAGCTGTGCGCGCGTACCGAACGTGAGGGCCGGGCCACCGCGATGGTCGCGCACCCTTCGGTGATCACCGTCTTCGACGTGGTCACGGAAGACGACCGGCCGTGGATCGTGATGGAGCTGCTGCACGCCAAATCCCTGGAGCAGCTCATTCAGGAGCAGGGACCGCTCCACCCGCGCCGGGCGGCCGAGATCGGCCGGCAGATCCTCGGGGCGCTGCGTGCCGTGCACGCCAAGGGCATCCTGCACCGCGACGTCAAGCCGAGCAACGTACTGGTGACCGAGGATCGCGCGGTGCTCACCGACTTCGGGCTGGCCGCGCTCGAAGGTGACGTTTCCATCACCCAGGCGGGCATCGTGCTGGGGTCCGCGGGATACATCGCTCCAGAGCGGGTGCTCGGCTCGAAGGCCAGTCCCGCCGGCGACCTGTGGTCGCTCGGGGCGACCCTCTACACCGCCGTCGAGGGCCGGGGGCTGCACGGCCGCCGTACGGCCGCCGCCGCGCTCGCGGCCCTGACCAGCGGCGAGCCGATCCCGATGTCCAAGGCCGGGCCGCTGGCCCCGGTGCTCGACGCGCTGCTCAGGATCGACCCGCAGACCAGGCTCGACTCCGTACGCGCCTCGCTCATGCTGGCCAGGGTGGCCGCGGGCGGTTCGGCGGAGGAGCCGCTGGCCCCGCGCAAGCCCGTACGCCCCATGCCGCAGCCCGGCCCGCCACCCTCCGTCGCGCGCAGGCCCACGCACCGCGGGCTGCACCGGGCCGAGACGGCGACAACGGCCGTGGCCATGCCCGCGGCGCGGCAGGAGCGCAAGCCGGGCGAAGGCGTCCACCGGAAACGAGTTCAAGATCGACCAACACCGTCCGCTTATGCCCGTTTCAAAGCTACGGTGATAAAGTTGTGCCTTCCTCGAAGGTTCTGGCCCAGAGAACTTCGCAAGCGAGGGTAAAGCACTTCCCAAGCGAGAATCGATATCTTCTTCGTATGCCGGAACAGCAGAACCGCCTGCTCGCGGAGCGTTACGAGCTCGTCGTCCCCCTCGGCCGGGGCACGATGGGCACCGTGTGGCGCGCCCGTGACCGCGCGCTCGGGCGCGAGGTGGCGGTCAAGGAAATCCGCCAGGATCCCGGGCTCACCGAGGAACAGCGGGCCGAACTCCGCGAACGCATGGTGCGCGAGGGCCGCATCGCCGCGCGCATCAGCCATCCGTCCGTCGCCTCCATCCACGACGTGCTGATCCACGACAACAGCCCGTGGATCATCATGGAGCTCATCGAGGCCCGCTCGCTGGAGCAGGTGATCGACGAGGAGGGGCCGTTGCCACCGCGTCTGGTGGCGGAGATCGGGGTCGATCTGCTGGGGGCGCTGCGCGCCGCGCACGCCCAGGGCATCACGCACCGCGACGTCAAGCCGGGCAACGTGCTCATCACCGAGCACGGCCGGGTGGTGCTGACCGATTTCGGCATCGCCAAGGCCGAGGGCGACTCCCGGCTCACGAAGACGGGCATGGTGATCGGTTCTCCCGGCTACACCGCGCCGGAACGTGCCAGGGGTGAGTACACCGGGCCCGAGTCCGACATCTGGTCCCTCGGGGCCACGCTCTACTTCGCCGTCGAGGGGCGGCCCGCGTACGAACGGGCCACGATCGCGGAGACGCTGGCGGCGCTGCTCACGGAGAGCGCCGACCCGCCCACGCAGGCGGGGCAGTTGCGGCCCGTCCTGAACGGGCTGCTCAACAAGGACTATCGGCAGCGGCTCGGTGCTGCCCAGGCGGAGACCATGCTGCGGATGGTCGCCGACACTCCGACGAGCGAGATGCCGGTGCTCTCGGCCGAGGCTCTCATGGCGCAGGAGGCCGTTATGCCCGATCCGTTCGCCGCCGCCCCGAAGCCCACCCCGGGCCGGCCCTCCGGTCCCCAGAGCCCCGCTCCCGCCCGTCCAGGACCGCAGGACGGGCCCGGCGGCCCGTTGCAGGGCGGACCAGGACACCCCGGCCAGGGACAGGCGCCCGGCAGGCCGGGCGGGCCGGTGCCGGCCGCTCCCGGAACGCAGGGCGGGCCGGTGCCGGCCGCTCCCGGAACGCAGGGCGGGCCGGTGCCCGCCGGTCCAGGAATGCAGGGCGGACCGGGGCAGCACCCGCAGGGAGGACAGCGTCCGGCGTCCGGGCCGCAAGGGCCGATGCGCGGCCCGAGCGCGCCCACCGTGCCGCAGGCCGCCACGCCCGGACGTCCGGACCGGCAGCAGTTCGGCTCGCAGGCTCCCGGAGCCCCCACCCGCGACACCCCCGGCAACGGCCCCGCTGGGCAGGGCTTCGGTCAGGGACCCGGCGGGCCCGGGCCGCACCCGGGCGGCCCGCAGACGGCGGGTGGCCGTGGCGCGCAGGGCGGTCCCGGCGCCCAGGGAGCCGGTCCGTACGGCCCCGGCCCCCAGGGCATGAGCCCGTACGGCGGGCCGCAGGGCCCCGAGGCGGGCTACGACCCCAACCAGACCGTCAGTATCGCCCGGCCCAAGTTCCCCGCGGGCCCGGAGCAGGGACGGCCGCCGCAGGGGCCGGATGACGAGACCGCCGTCACCACCCGCCTCCGCACCCCGCAGAGCGGTTCCCCGGGGCAGCAGGTGTATCCCGTGCCCGCGCCGCCCGCGATGGACCGGCCGCCGCTGCCGCAGGCCCCCCAGGAGAGCCGGCAACAGAACCAGCAGGGTGGCCTCGGTACGGACCTGTTCGCCATCGCGGGGGAGCCCGAGCAGCGACCGGCGGGCAACCGCAACGGCATGCTCGTGCTCATGGCGGTGGCCGCCGCCGCGGCCGTCGTGATCGCCGTGCTCATCGTGGCCCTCATTTCGAGCTGACCGCCCCGGAGACTCGTTCCGGCC
This sequence comes from Nonomuraea jiangxiensis, assembly GCF_900099965.1. Classification (GTDB taxonomy): domain Bacteria; phylum Actinomycetota; class Actinomycetes; order Streptosporangiales; family Streptosporangiaceae; genus Nonomuraea; species Nonomuraea jiangxiensis. The sequence goes on from NZ_FNDJ01000007.1 coordinate 201,432, forward strand.
GGTGCCCGAAGGGTGCCGTCCGGCCGGGTGGACGGTCGTGCCTCAGACTGGAGTCATGAGCGAGTTCAGAATCGAACATGACTCGATGGGCGAGGTACGCGTGCCCGCCGGTGCCAGGTGGCGCGCCCAGACCCAGCGGGCAGTGGAGAACTTCCCGGTCTCGGGCCGGCCGCTGGAGCCGTCCCACATCGCCGCCCTCGCCCTGATCAAGGCGGTGGCCGCCGAGGTCAACAGCGAGCTCGGCGTGATCGACAAGGACATGGCCGAGGCCATCGCCCAGGCCGCCGCCGACGTCGCCGAGAACGAGTACGACGCCCACTTCCCGATCGACGTCTTCCAGACCGGCTCGGGCACCTCGTCCAACATGAACGCCAACGAGGTGATCGCGACGCTGGCCGAGGAGCGGCTGGGCCGTCCGGTGCACCCCAACGACCACGTGAACGCCTCCCAGTCCTCGAACGACGTCTTCCCCACCTCGATCCACGTGGCGGCGGCGACCGAGGTGAGCTACCACCTGCTGCCCTCGCTCAGGCACCTGGCGGAGGCGCTGCGGGAGAAGTCGATCGAGTTCGCAGGGGTGGTGAAGTCGGGACGCACCCACCTGATGGACGCCACGCCGGTGACGCTCGGCCAGGAGTTCGGCGCGTACGCCACCCAGATCGAGCACGGGGTCGCCCGCGTCGCGACGGCGCTGGACCGCGTGCTGGAGCTGCCGCTGGGCGGCACCGCGGTGGGCACCGGCATCAACACCCCGCCGGGTTTCGCCCAGGAGGCCATCGCCAGGCTGCGCGAGGCGACGACCCTCCAGTTCCGTGAGGCCGCCGACCACTTCGAGGCCCAGAGCGCGCAGGACTCCATCGTCGAGCTGTCGGGGCAGCTCAAGGTGGTGGCGGTGTCGCTCACCAAGATCGCCAACGACCTCCGCTGGATGGGCTCGGGCCCGCGGGCCGGGCTCGGCGAGATCAACCTGCCCGACCTGCAGCCCGGCTCCTCGATCATGCCCGGCAAGGTCAACCCGGTGATCCCCGAGGCCACGGCCATGGTCGCGGCGCAGGTCATCGGCAACGACGCGGCGATCACGTTCGCCGGCGCGTCCGGGAACTTCGAGCTGAACGTGCAGCTCCCGGTCATCGCCCGCAACATCCTGGAGTCGATCAGGCTGCTGGCGAACGTCTCCCGCCTGCTCGCCGACCGCTGCGTCAGCGGCATCACGGCGAACGCGGAGCGCCTGCGCGAGTACGCGGAGTCGTCCCCGTCGATCGTGACGCCGCTGAACAGGTACGTCGGCTACGAGGAGGCGGCCAAGATCGCCAAGCAGGCCCTGGCGGAGCGCAAGACCATCAGGGAGGTCGTCATCGAGCGCGGCCACGTGGCCGACGGCGCCCTCACGGAGGAGCAGCTCGACGCCGCCCTCGACGTGCTCTCCATGACCAGGCCGTAACGACGTGACCAGCCCTGACGCCGTGGCCAGGCCCGGCGAGGCTCGCCGGGCGAGCCGCAGGGCCGGGCCTAACCGGCGGCGGCGGCGCGGGTGGCCTGGGCCCAGCGGGTGAGCAGGGACAGGGCAGCGCCGGAGTCGACGGCGTCCACGGCCCGCTTGTAGGCGGCGGCCAGGGCCGGCGTGAGCTCGGACGCGGGCGGGGTGCCGTCGGCCGCCACCACGGCGGCGGCCGCGTTCAGCAGGACGATGTCCCGTACCGGCCCGTGCTCGCCCGCGAGGACCGCCCGCGCCACACCCGCGTTGTGCGCGGCGTCGCCGCCACGCAGGTCCTCGGGGCGGGCCCGCGGGATCGACAGGTCCGCGGGGTCGAAGGCGGCCGGTGTCACGGCGCCCCGGCGGACCACCCACACCGAGGAGGGACCGCAGGTGGTGAGCTCGTCGAGCCCGTCGTCGCCCCTGAAGACGAGCGCGGAGGCGCCGCGTTCCGCCAGCACCCCGGCGATGACCGGCGCCAGGACCGGGTGGTAGACCCCGACCGCCTGGGCGTGCGGCAGGGCGGGGTTGGTGAGCGGGCCCAGGAAGTTGAAGACCGTGGGCACGCCCAGCTCGCGGCGCGGCTTCGAGGTCCGTTTCAGCGCGGGGTTGAACACGGGCGCGAAGCAGAACGTGATGCCGACCTCGTCCGCGACCCTCGCCACCGCGGCCGGCGCCAGGTCGATGACCACGCCGAGCGCCTCCAGCACGTCGGCGGAGCCCGCCATGGAGGAGGCCGCGCGGCCCCCGTGCTTGACCACCTTCACGCCGGCGGCGGCGGCCACGACGGCGGCCATGGTGGAGATGTTCACGGTGTTGGCCCGGTCGCCGCCGGTGCCGACGAGGTCCACCAGGTCGCCGGGGATCCTGATCGCGGCCGCCCGGCGGAGCATGCCGTCGGCCAGCCCGGACACCTCCGCCACGCTCTCGCCCTTGGCCCGCAGCGCGACGGCGAACGCGGCGATCTGGGCGTCGGTCGCCGCCCCTGACATGATCTGCTCCATCGCCCAGGCGGCCTGGTGCGTGGTGAGGGACACGCCGTCGAGCAGCGTGCCGAGCAGTCGTGGCCAGGTGGTGTTGATCATGCTGGGCTCCCCTTGTCGTCAGTGCTCGACGGGGGGCCACCACAAGTCGAACGGCCGCCTCGCCGAGGCGGCCGTGCGTATGTCGCTGGATGGTCCGCCTAGGAGGCGGGCCACCACGAGAACGAATACGCGATCATGAGGCCAACATAGCAGATCCCCCGGAGGCCGCGGATTCGCGCAACCACATATGGCGATACTGATCTATGTCGCCCGCACCCATGCGTCCAGGTACGGTCACCGCTTATGGTTCGGGGTATGGCGAAGGAGCTGACGGGGCGGACCGCGCTGGTGACGGGGGCAGGGAGCGGCATCGGGGCGGCCTGCGCCCGGCGGCTGGCCGCGGCGGGCGCCAGGGTGCTGGTCGTGGACCTGCGGGCCGAGCCCGCCGAGAAGGTGGCCGCCGACATCGACGGGCTGGCCGTGGTGGCCGATCTGGGCGATCCCGGGTTCGTGGCGGCGCTGCCGGACGAGCCCGTCGACATCGTGGTGAACAACGCCGGGTTCCAGCACGTGGCGCCGATCGAGGAGTTCCCGCCCGAGGTGTTCGCCACGATGCTCAGGGTGATGGTGGAGGCGCCGTTCCTGATCGCCCGCAAGGTGCTGCCCGGCATGTACGCCAGGGGCTGGGGACGGTTCGTGAACATCTCGTCGGTGCACGGGCTGCGGGCCTCGCCGTACAAGTCGGCGTACACGACGGCCAAGCACGCGCTGGAGGGCTTCTCCAAGGTCGTCGCGCTCGAAGGGGCGGCGCACGGGGTGACCTCGACCTGCGTCTGCCCCGCCTACGTGCGGACCGGGCTGGTCGAGGCGCAGATCGCCGACCAGGCCAAAGTGCACGGCATCGCCCCGGAAGAGGTCGTGGAGAACATCATGCTGCAGCCCGCCGCCATCAAGCGGCTGATCGAGCCCGAGGAGGTGGCGGAGCTGGTCGCATACCTGTGCGGGCCGAGCGGAGGGTTCATCAGCGGCGTGTCCCTGCCCATCGACGGCGGCTGGACGGCGCGATAGTGCCCCGGCCCGGCGGCGGAGCGGCGCTGTGACCACCCGCTTCCTCGAACTGCTGGCCAGGGAGGCCTCGGCGGTGGAGTTCGAGGGGCCGATCATCCAGGCCAGGGCGGCGGGGGCGGACGCGGCCGCGATCGAGGCGCTGGAGCAGGCCAAGGTCGAGGCGCTCAAGGTGCGCGACCTGCTCAGGAGGCGGGCCAGGCGGGAGGCCGAGCTGTCGGCGCTCTACGACACGGCCGGCGACCTGGCCGCGCTGCGCGACCTCGACGCCGTGCTGGAGGCGATCGTGCACCGGGCCAGGCAGTTGCTGGCCACCGACACCGCCTACCTCACGCTGCACGACCCCGAGCGTGGCGACACGTACATGCGGGTCACCGACGGGACGATCTCGGCCAAGTTCCGGGGGCTGCGGCTGCCCATGGGGGCGGGGCTGGGCGGGCTGGTGGCACAGACGGCCACGCCGTACGCGACCGCCGACTACTTCGCCGACGCCCGCTTCCGCCACAAGGACGACATCGACGAGGCCGTGCAGGAGGAGGGCCTGGTCGCGATTCTGGGCGTGCCGCTGCGGCTGGGCCAGCGGGTGATCGGCGTGCTGATGGCGGCCAACCGCAGCGCGCGGCCGTTCCACCAGGAGGAGGTGGCGCTGCTGGCCAGCCTGGCCGCGCACGCCGCCGTCGCGATCGACAACGCCCGGCTGCTGCAGGAGACCAGGAACGCGCTGGAGGAGCTCTCCCAGACCCACCGGGCGCTGCGGGAGCACGGGGAGGCCGTGGAGCGGGCGGCGATGGCGCACGACCGGATGACCTCGCTGGTGCTGCGCGGCGGCGGGATCGAGGACGTGGCGGCCGTGGTGACCGACGTGCTGGGCGGGTCGCTGGCGGTGCTCGACGACCTGGGCGCACCGATCACGGGCGACGTGGGCCAGGTGGACGCGGGGGTGTTCGAGGCGGCGCAGGCGTCCAGGGCGCTGGGACGTACCGTGCGCAGGGGCGACCTGCTGATCGCCTCGGTGGACGTCGGCGGGGAGCCGCTGTGCACGCTCATCCTGCGCAGCGACGACGCCGACGAGCGCATCCTGGAGCGGGCCGCGCTGGTGTGCGCGCTGCTGCTGCTGTTCCGCAGGAGCGTGGCGGAGGCCGAGGGGCGGGTCAGGGGCGAGCTGCTGGACGACCTGATCGCGCGGCCGGACTCACCCGGCCTGACCGAGCACGCCCGCCGGCTGGGCGTGGACCTGTCGGCGCCGCACGTCGTCGTGGTGGTGCGACATGAGGGCCAGCGGGAGCGGGCCGCCTTCTGGGCCTCCTCGCAGGCCGCGCTGCGGCACGGGCTGGCCGCCGGCCGGGCGGGCGAGGTGGTGCTGCTGCTGCCGGGCGAGGACGCGGGCCGCCTCGCCCAGCGGGTGGCCGCCGAGCTGTCGGCGTCGCTGCACGTGCCGGCGACGGCGGGCGCGTCCGGGGTCAGACCGGGCGGCCCCGATCCGGGATCGTCCCACCAGGCGCGGGCGGGCCGCGGTACTCGGGCGGGTGACGTGGCCGCCGCCTACCGCGAGGCGCGCCGGTGCGCGGAGGCATTGATCGCGCTCGGGCGGGCCGGGGACGGCGCCAGCGCGGCCGAGCTGGGCTTCGTGGGCCTGCTCGTCGGCGAAGGCCGCGACGTGCGCGGTTTCGTGGGCGAGGCGCTCGGCGCCGTCATCGACTACGACACCCGCCGGGGCACCGCGCTCGCCGACACGCTGGCCGCCTACTTCGGCTCGGGCTGCTCGCCCTCCCGTACGGCCGAGAGCATGCACATCCACGTCAACACCGTCACGCAGCGGCTCGACCGGATCGGCAAGCTGCTCGGCGACGGCTGGATGGAGCCGGAGCGGGCGCTGGAGATTCAGCTCGCGCTCCGCCTGCACCGGCTGGGCCACACATCCATTGCCTAGACTGTGGGCTCCGGCCCCATATGAGTGATGCCGGTCACTCCTTACCGTGACCGGCATGGCCACTTCCATCAAGAAGATCGTCGCCGCGAGCCTGATCGGCACCACCATCGAGTGGTACGACTTCTTCCTGTACGGCTCGGCAGCCGCGCTCGTGTTCAACAAGCTCTTCTTCCCCGAGTCCGATCCGCTGACCGGCACGTTGTTGTCGTTCCTCACCTATGCCGTGGGATTCGTCGCCCGCCCGCTCGGCGGCCTGATCTTCGGCCACTTCGGCGACCGGATGGGGCGCAAGACGCTGCTGGTCGTCAGCCTGCTGCTGATGGGCGCGGCGACGTTCCTGATCGGCTGCCTGCCGACGTACGAGACCCTGGGCCCGGCGGCGGCGCTGCTGCTGACGGCGCTGCGGCTGGTGCAGGGCTTCGCGCTGGGCGGCGAGTGGGGCGGCGCGGTGCTGATCGTCTCCGAGCACGGCGACACCAAGCGCCGCGGCTTCTGGGCCTCCTGGCCGCAGGCCGGAGCGCCGGGCGGGAACCTGCTGGCCACCGGCGTGCTGGCGGTGCTGGCCGCCTGGCAGTCGGAGGAGGCGTTCCTGTCGTGGGGGTGGCGAGTGCCGTTCCTGCTGTCCGGGGTGCTGGTGCTGATCGGGCTCTGGATCCGGTTGTCGATCAGCGAGTCGCCGGTGTTCCAGCAGGCCGAGCCCGAGGAGCGGGCGCCGATCGTGGGCGTGCTGCGCGACCACTGGCGGAACGTGATCGTGGCCATCGGGGCCCGGCTGGCGGAGAACATCTCCTTCTACCTGCTGACCGTCTTCGTCATCACGTACGCCAAGGAAGTCGGGATCGCGAACTCCACGGTGCTGAACGCCGTACTGATCTCCTCGGCCATCCACTTCGTCACGATCCCGATGTGGGGCGCGCTGTCGGACCGCGTCGGCCGCCGCCCGATCTACCTGGCGGGCGCCGCCGGCATCGGGGTGTGGATCTTCGCCTTCTTCCCGCTGGTGGACACCGGCAACTTCCTGGCGATCACCCTCGCCGTGACCGTCGGCCTGCTCTTCCACGGCATGATGTACGGCCCGCAGGCGGCCTTCTTCTCCGAGTTGTTCGGCACCAGGACCCGCTACACCGGCGTCTCCATCGGCGCGCAGTTGTCGGCGATCGTGGCCGGGGCGCTGGCCCCGCTCATCGCGGTCGCGCTGCTGCAGGCCTATTCGAGCAGCGTGCCCATCTCCGTCTACCTTGGGCTGGCGGCGGTGCTCACTCTGATCGCCGTCTACGCCGCCCGCGAGACCCAGGGCCGCGACCTGGCCGAGAGGATGCACGCACAATGAAGATCACCACGCCGAGGCTCACGCACCACGTCCTGACCGTCGAGGGCAGGACCACCGGGGAGCCCGTGCTGTTCGTGCACGGGAACGTCTCCTCCAGCGCCTTCTGGCGCGACACCATGGCGGCGCTGCCGGAGCGTTACCGCCCGCTGGCGGCCGACCTGCGCGGCTTCGGGGAGAGCGACCCGGCTCCGGTGGACGCCACCCGGGGCGTGCGCGACTGGTCCGACGACCTGGCCGAGCTGGCCGAGTCGCAGGGCCTGACGGGGCTGCACCTGGTGGGCTGGAGCCTGGGCGGCGGCGTCGTCCTGCAGTTCCTGCGTGACCACCCGGCCCTCGTCCGGAGCCTCACGCTGGTCAACCCGGTCTCCCCGTACGGCTACGGCGGCACGGAGGGCCCCGACGGCCGGCTGACCCACCCCGACGGCACGGGCGCGGGCGCCGCGGCCGCCAACCCGGATTTCGTGGCCCGGCTCAAGGCGGGCGACATGTCGGATGAATCCCCCACATCACCCCGCAACGTCTTCCGCACCTCCTACGTGAAGACCCCCGACGGCATCGCCGACGAGGACTTCTACGTACGCTCGATGCTCACCACCCGCGTGGGCGAGCACAACTACCCTGGCGACCCCGTCACCTCCGCCGCCTGGCCCGGCGTGGCCCCCGGCAAGCACGGCGTGCTCAACGCCCTGGCCCCCACCCACTTCCGGCTGGACGACCTGCACGAGATCGACCCCAAGCCGCCCATCCTGTGGATCAGGGGCGCCGACGACGTGATCGTCTCCGACGCGTCCCTGTTCGACCTGGCCCACCTGGGCGCGCTGGGCGTCGTGCCCGGCTCCCCCGGCACCCCGGCCCAGCCCATGGTGACCCAGACCAGGGCCGTGCTGGAGCGGTACGGCAACTACCGGGAGGCCGTGCTGGACGACTGCGGCCACAGCCCGCACCTGGAGCACCCGGCCGAGTTCCGGCGGCTGCTCACCGATCACTTCGGAGAGGCATAGATGATCGTCGCACTCACGCTGGTGGCCGGCCTGTTGACGGCGCCCCACCAGCTCACCGTCCCGGGCGCCGAGCGGCAGGTCGTGGCCTCGCTCGCCGACTTAACCACGGCGGGCACCACGCAGACCGGCCACACCGACCCCGCGGACTGGGCCGGGCTGCACTCGGCCGCCACGGTCAACCCGACGGGCGTGCCCGGCATCCAGATCGACGGCTACTTCCCCGACACCTCCACCACCAACGCCACGCACGGCTGGAACCACGACTCCCAGTTCGTGATCAGGCTCCCGAAGAAGTGGAACGGCGGCCTGGTCGTCAGCGGCACCCCGGGCAACAGGGAGCAGTACGCCAACGACTACACGATCTCCGACTGGGTCCTGGCCAAGGGTTACGCGTTCGCCTCGACCGACAAGGGCAACGTGGGCGCGGCCTTCTACGAGGACGGCCGCCGCCCCGGCGACGCCATCGCCGAGTGGAACGACCGCGTCACCCAGCTCACCGTGGCCGCCAAGGCGGTGGTCAGGCAGCAGTACGGCAAGCAGCCCAAGCGCACCTTCGTGGCCGGCATCTCCAACGGCGGCTACCTGGTCCGGTGGCAGCTGGAGAACCGCGGCTGGCTCTACGACGGCGGCGTGGACTGGGAGGGCACCCTCTGGCGGGTCAAGGGCGACAACCTGCTGAACTTTCTGCCGCCCGCGCTGAAGGCGTACCCGGACGAGGCGGGGGTGCGGGCGGCCGGGTTCGCGGCGGGCTCGGAGTTCCTGTGGCCGTTCCACCGGCAGTACTACTGGGAGCTGACCCAGCAGCTCTACCAGAAGGAGCTGGACCCGTCCTACCAGGGCGCGCCGGCCGACTACGACTACGACGCGCGCAAGCCGTACGCGGCCGTGGCGAAGATCGCGCTGACCGGCCGGATCACCAAGCCGCTGATCACCCTGCACGGCACGCTCGACACGCTGCTGCCCATCTCCCGCGACTCCGACGTCTACGCGAAGATGGTCGGCCCGCACCGGCCGTTCCGCTATTACCGGGTCGAGGGCGGCAACCACCTGGACAGCCTGGTGGACGCCTACCCCGACCGGCTGAAGCCGATCCTGCCGGTCTTCAGGAACGCCTTCGAGGAGCTTGAGGGCTGGGTCAGCTGAGGTAGCGGTGCTTGCCCGCGCGCGCCAGGCGTACCAGGTGGCGCGCGCCGGGCAGCCGCCGGCCGATGCGGTGCAGCACGCTGTCCCGGCCCAGCGGCGAGCGCCGCCGCCTGGGGTCCACGGCGGCGGCGGGACGCGCCTGGCCCCTGCCCCTGCGCACGTCCAGCGAGAACCGCAGCCCGACCTCCTCGTCGGTCGTGCGCAGCGACGGCAGCCAGCCACCGGAGCCCAGGTGGTCGCCGCCCGCCTCCAGCCGCCTGACCGGCACCTTGGCCACGAGCTGCCCGGCGAGCCGGCCCGGCACCCCGGCCTCGACCAGCGCGGGCGCGGACACCTCCCGGCGCCACCGCCGTCCGGCGCCGCGCAGCACCAGCTCCAGCGGCGGCCCGCCGCTCGGCGGCACGTACGGCACCGGCAGCACCACGTACAGGTACCCGTCGAGCTGCTTGACCATGACCCCCGGCGAGACCAGCGCGATCGACTCCGAGAACGAGCGCGGCTCGATGGCCAGGCCGAGCTCACCGTCGTCGCTCCAGCACGGCAGCACCAGGCGCGTCTTGGGCCGCTGGGCCAGCACACCCAGGCAGTTGAGCGGGCCCTCGGGCCGGCCGACCCGGCTCCTGGCCTGGTTGGCACCGCCGAACATGCGTACGTGCACCTCCCACTGGCCCTGCTCCAGCGGCCCGCCGAACGCGGCGGTCGCCACGTCCACCCGGGACTCGGCGTTGATCAGCACCCGGGCGCGGTCGTCGCCGTCAGCCACGCGCTCCACCCGCTGGGTCAGCGGCAGGAAGTGGATGACACCGGTCTCCATGTGCCGCACGTAGAGCTCGATACGGGCCCGCTCGACCGCCTCCGTGACGTCGGTGACCTCGTCTGCCAGCGACTCGGTGTCGATCGAGCGCGGCGGGATCCAGTGCAGACGGTCGCCGTCCATCCGGTAGTGGTCGGGGGTGCCGTCGCCCGACATCACCTCCACGGTCAGCCCGAGCACCAGGATGTGGGCGTCCCAGCGCACCTCGGTGAGCTCGGCGCGCAGCCCGGCGCGCTTGGTGGAGTTCGCCAGGAGCACGATCTGGTCCAGGCGGCCCGCGCGGACGTACGCGGCCACCACCCGCAGCTGGACGGGCAGGTAGCGGTCGAGCCGCTCGGGGAACCGCTCGGAGACGAGCTTCTGCACGACCCGGAAGTGCATGCCGCGATCGACGGAGGAGTCGGCGAACCTGGTGGTCACCAGCGGGCGCAGGACGGCCGTGCGGAACCAGTAGCCATACAGGCGGTCGCGCTGGCGTCCCTCGCCGATGAAGGCGTCGATGTCGTCGAGGAGTGACCGCAGCTCCTTCGCCATCGCCCGCGGCTCCTCGGTGCCCGGCCGCTCGCCGAGGTGGCAGCAGACATGCTCGGCCAGCACGGCGACGACCTTGGCGTGCAGGTAGGCGCGCAGCACGAATGCCTGCTCGGCCATCCGCCCGCCGGACACCGCGAAGCCGAGGTCGTGCTCCTCCAGGAAAGCGCGGCGGTAGAGCTGCTGCGGGACGAGCACGGTGAGCAGGCGGTCGCGCAGGACGTCGGCGCGGGGGACGCTGCGCTCGAAGGCGGTCATCGGCGGCCCGGAGTCCCGGATCAGCCGGCCGACCAGCACGTCCGCGTCGGTCTCCACGGCGCGCTCGTGCATGCGTTCGAGCGCGTCCTTCTCCAGGCGGTCGCCCTGGTCGAGGAAGTAGACGTAGTCCCCGGTGGCCGCCGCCAGGCCCACGTTGCGGCCGCGCATCGGCGAGCCCGTGTGCGGCAGGTGCAACGCGCGTACGTTGTCGCGGACGGAGGCGATCGCGTCGAGGCGGTCCCCGATCCCGTCGGTGGACCCGTCGTTCACGAAGATCACTTCGTAGTCGCCCGCGGGCATCGTCTGCTCCAGTGTGGAGCGCATGCACGCGTCGGCGGTGCCACCCGGATTGTGGACATTGACGATCACACTGACCTTCACACCCATGCGGCCAGCGTGCGCCCGCATATCGCAAAGGGCGCGGCGGCTTGCCGATTGGAGAAGGAAAGTTGACCTGTTAGTACCAGCCCACCGACTGTGAGTGGCCCCAGGCGCCGCAGGGGGTGCCGTAGCGGCCCTTGATGTAGCCGAGGCCCCACTTGATCTGGGTGGCGGCGTTGGTCTGCCAGTCGCTTCCCGCGCTGGCCATCTTGCTGCCGGGCAGGGACTGCGGGATGCCGTACGCGCCGGAGTAGCGGTTCATCGCCCGCTCGTTCCAGCCGCTCTCCTTCGTCCAGAGGGCCTCCAGGCAGCCCCACTGGTCGCCGCCCCATCCCATGCCGGCGAGCATGGCCTTGGCGGTGGCCTTGTTGCTGCCCGGCGAGGGGTTGCTGCCCGGCGGGAAGTTGGCCGCGGGGAACCCGTCGCCGCCCGGCGCCTGCTTGGGGACGACCCAGCTCAGCTTGTCCTTGCCGTCGCCCTCGCGGTTCTCCTTCAGCCGGTCGGCGCGGTAGGCCTGCTCGGCGGCGTTCTTGAGCTGGTCGGTCTTCGGGTCCGGCGCGGACAGGTCGCCGCCGGCCAGCATGCCGAGCTCCTGCATGGTGAAGGCGTGGCTGGGCGGCTTGTTGGCGTTCTCCACGGCGCGGTAGGCGACGTATCCGCCGCCGCCGAAGACGACCACCAGCGACACGACGGCGATGAGAACGCGTTTCGGGGTGAAACGCGAGGGCCGGCGCCGCACGGGGACTTCGTCCCGTGGGGGGCGCTCGCGCGTCTGCTGGCGTGGGCTCACGATCCATGAGCTTGCCCTGTCATGGGGGGTGGTCCGCAACCGAAACGCGGTAATCGCTTTACGCTGGTTTGGCTAACCAGCAGGTTAGCGTGGCCTTTCGAACGTTATGTGACATTGATCACACGAGGTGGGCTCCCTCTTCGTGCCCCCGCCGGCCGAAGGGAAGCCCCCTTCAGGCTCCCTTGCGATCTTTGTGACCACATCTGGACCATGTCACAGTTTGGTGACTTAGTTCGGGCAATCAGGACATGGAATAATAATGTGCGCGTGGCTGGCATCCTTCTTGTTGAAGACGACCCCTCGGTCCGTACGGCTCTAGAGCTGGCGCTGACCCGGCAGGGGCATTCAGTCACCTCATATGCGACCGGCGAGGAGGCCCTCGACCACATCCGGGCGCGCCGCCCGGAGATCGCCATCCTGGACGTCATGCTCCCCGGGATCGACGGGGTGGAGGTGTGCCGCCGCGTGCGCAAGCTGGACCAGCTTCCCGTCATCCTGCTCACGGCCCGCGGCGACGACCTGGACGTGGTGGTCGGGCTGGAGGCCGGCGCCGACGACTACGTGGTCAAACCGGTCGAGCCGCGGGTCCTGGACGCGCGCATCCGCGCCGTGCTGCGCCGGGCCGAGTCCGCCGCCTCCGACCGCATCACCTTCGGCGACCTCGTGATCGACCGGGGCGCGCTCAAGGTCACGCTGGCCGGCAAGGAGATCCACCTGACGCCGACCGAGCTGCGGCTGCTACTGGAGCTGGTCCGCCACCCCGGCCAGGTGCTCAACCGCCGCTACCTGCTGCGCGTGGTGTGGGACCACACGCACATCGCGGACTCGCGGCTGGTGGACGCCTGCGTGCAGCGGATCAGGGCCAAGATCGAGCCGCGTCCCGCCGAACCCGTGTTCATCCACACCGTGCGGGGATTCGGCTACCGATTCAGCCCGCCATGATACCGCTGCCCACCGGGTTGCGGGCCCGGCTCGTCTTCACCTTCACCCTCGTCGCCGTGGCCGCCTCGACGCTGGTCGCCACCATCGGCTTCGAGCTGGCGAAGACGGCGCTCGTGACCCGTACCGAGACCTCCTCCCTCAACCTGGTGACCAGGGAGCTGTCCGCCATCAACTTCCCGGTCGGCAGGCTCGCGCCCGGGGAGGCGCCGCCGACGACCAAGGAGCTCCAGCGGGTGGCCAACTCGCTGTACGGGCCGGGCCGCGGGGTGCTCGTCGAATACCACGAACTGCTCGCCAGCGACGGCCCGATGACGATGAGCGACGTGCCCAACGAGCTGTACGGCCGGGCCAAGCAGAGCGTCGTCACCCAGCGCAAGATCATCCGAAACGAGCTCTGGCTCATCGTCGGCACCGAGGTCTACCGGAAGTCCGGCGCCGTGGCCGAGGCCACGGGACTGCGGGCGTTCGTCTTCTTCCCGATGCGCGACGACGAGCAGCAGCTCGCCACGCTCAGGAGCAGGTTCGTCCAGGGCGGCGTGGCGATCGTCCTGATCGCCCTGGTCGTGGCGCTGCTGTCGGCCCGCCGGGTGCTGCTGCCGGTCAGACGGCTGAGCGCGGCCGCGCAGGCGCTCGGCCAGGGCAGGCTCGACACCCGCCTGCCCGTCCACGGCCAGGACGAGCTGGCCGAACTGACCGCCAGGTTCAACGACGCGGCGGCGGCGCTGGAGCTGAGCGTGTCCGAGCTGCGCTCGCTGGAGGCCATGTCACGCAGGTTCGTGGCCGACGTCTCGCACGAGCTGCGTACGCCGCTGACCGCGATGACGGCCGTGGCCGACATGCTCTACGAGGAGGCCAACCGGCTGCCCGAAGCGCCCGCGGAGGCCGTACGGCTGGTGCTGCGCGAGATCGTCCGCCTGCGCGAGCTGGTCGAGCACCTCATCGAGATCAGCCGTTTCGACGCGGGCACGGCCACGCTCAACATGGAGCCGGTGAACGTGGCCGATGCCATCCAGGACTGCCTGGAGGTCCGCGGCTGGAGTGACGAGGTGACCGTGCACGCCTCCCAGGGCCTGACCGCCAACCTGGACCCGAGGAGGTTCGACGTGATCGTGGCCAACCTCGTCGGCAACGCCCTCAAGCACGGCAGTCCCCCGGTGCTGGTCAACGCCAGGGGCACGGAGAACGGACTGGAGGTCAAGGTGCGCGACCACGGCAAGGGCATCCCGCGCGACGCGCTGGCGCACGTCTTCGACCGCTTCTTCAAGGCCGGCGCGGGCCGGGCCCGCAGCCAGGGCAGCGGGCTGGGCCTGGCCATCGCCAGGGCCAACGTCCACCTGCACGGCGGCACGATCTCCGTACGGCAGCAGAACCCCGGCACCCTGTTCACCGTCTGGCTGCCGCACTCATGAGAACCGTCCGCGCCCTGGCGATCGTTGCCCTGCTGGCCGTGGCGGGCTGCGGCATCTCGCCCACCGACGTACAGGACCGGAACAACGCCCCCACGATCACGATCCCGCCGCCGTCGAAGACCTTCTTCCTGATCAAGAACGGCAGGCTCTCCCTGGAGCCGGCCGACGTCGAGAACGACACCGTGGGCAGCCTGCTGGGAGCGCTGTTCGCGGCCTCGGCGCAGCCGCTCGGCGACCGGGACACCGCGTTGCGCGGCTTCACGTACATCGGGATCAAGGACTCGGTCAACCCGGTGACGCGCGACGAGATCCCGCTCCCGCGTACGTTGACGCTGACCGTCTACCTCAGGGGTGAGGGCACCCTGAGCAAGCTCGCCAAGGCCCAGATCGTCTGCACGGCTCAGCAGGACGTGGTGTTCGAGCAGGTCGAGATCGTCCGGGAGAACGAGGGCCGCCCCTCCGAGTCGGAGGGGCGGTTCACCTGTGGCGAGCTCAAACCTACATCGTGATGTCCTCCAGCATCTCCGTCACGAGGGCGGCGATCGGGGAGCGCTCGGAGCGGGTCAGCGTGACGTGCGCGAAGAGGGGGTGACCCTTCAGCTTCTCCACCACCGCCACCACGCCGTCATGCCGGCCGACCCGCAGGTTGTCGCGCTGTGCCACGTCGTGGGTGAGCACGACCCGGGAGTTGGCCCCGATCCGGCTCAGCACGGTCAGCAGCACGCCGCGCTCCAGCGACTGCGCCTCGTCCACGATCACGAAGGCGTCGTGCAGCGATCGGCCGCGGATGTGCGTCAGCGGGAGCACCTCCAGCATGCCCCGGTCGAGCACCTCCTCGATCACCTCGGGTGAGGTGATCGCGCCCAGCGTGTCGTAGACCGCCTGCGCCCACGGGCCCATCTTCTCGCCCTCGGTGCCCGGCAGGTAGCCGAGCTCCTGGCCACCCACGGCGTAGATGGGGCGGAAGACGATGACCTTGCGGTGCTGGCGGCGCTCCAGGACGGCCTCCAGGCCCGCGCACAGCGCCAGCGCCGACTTGCCGGTGCCGGCCCTGCCCCCGAGCGAGACGATGCCGATCTCTGGGTCCATGAGCAGGTCGAGCGCGATGCGCTGCTCCGCGGAGCGGCCGTGCAGCCCGAACACCTCACGGTCGCCGCGGACCAGCCGCACCGACTTGTCGGGCTGCACCCTGCCGAGCGCCGAGCCCTTGGCCGACAGCAGCCGCAGACCAGTGTGCGCCGGCAGGTCCCTGGCCTCCTCGAAATCAGCGGTGCCCTGGTCGAAGAGCGTCTCGACGTCCTCGGCGGTCACCTGCACCTCTGCCATCCCCGTCCAGCCGGACTCATCGACCAGCTCGGCGCGGTATTCCTCCGCGGTCAGGCCGATCGAGGCCGCCTTGACGCGCAACGGCAGGTCCTTGGACACCAGGACGACGTCGCACCCCTCGGCGGCCAGCGAGCGGGCCACGCTGAGGATGCGGGTGTCGTTGTCACCCAGGCGGAAACCCACAGGCAGGATGGACGGATCGCTGTGATTGAGCTCAACCCTGATCGTGCCATCCCCCGTCGGCATCTGCTCGTCCAGTCTGCCGTACTGGATGCGCAGGTCGTCGAGGTAGCGCAGGGCCTTCCTCGCGAAGTAACCGAGCTCGGGATGGTGCCGCTTTCCTTCCAACTCCGTGATGACCACGATGGGAAGGACGACGTCGTGCTCAGCGAATCTCGTCATGGCCGCCGGGTCGGCGAGCAGGACGGAGGTGTCCAGCACGTACGTTCGCTTGGTCGGCTTGGTCGAAGGGTTGCTCGAGGACACTGCCACACGTTCTCCCCCGGGTGCCCGATGGTGCGGCACCCTGCAGACGAGGCGGGAATCGGACCGGACCCGCGTCCCCGACCACGAACTGCCGGCGGTGCCGGGGACCGGCCCCCCTCGGCAGGTCTTGGTGCAAGGGCGGACCCTTTCCGAAATGTCCACCCTGTGGGCGGACATTTCCAACGTTACGTCCTGAATACCCAGATGTCGCGTCAGGAACCGTAACGTCGGTGTCTCGCAGCGTAGTCACGCAGCGCTCGAAGGAAGTCCACCCTGCGGAAGTCCGGCCAGTAGGCCTCGTGGAAGTAGAACTCGGAATGAGCGCTCTGCCACAGCATGAAACCCGACAAGCGCTGCTCGCCCGAGGTCCGGATGAGAAGATCCGGGTCAGGCTGGCCGCGAGTATAGAGATGCTCCGCGATGTGCTCGACATCGAGCACCTCAACGAGGTCCTCGATGCTGGCCCCCATGCTCGCTTGCTCTTGAAGCAGTGAGCGCACCGCATCGGCAATCTCACGCCTTCCTCCATACCCAACTGCAACGTTCACAATCAGGCCAGGACGGTGTGATGAAGCTTCCTTTGCGTTTTTAAGGACATTCGCCGTTCTATCCGGCAGTAGATCAAGCGCGCCGACCGGGCTGATCCGCCAGCCCTCGGCCACCAGCTCCTGCGTCACGTCCTCGATGATGCGCAGCAGCGGCTCCAGCTCCTCGCGCGGGCGGTTGAGGTTGTCGTTGGACAACATCCAGACCGTCACGACCTCGACGCCGGTCTCGCGGCACCAGCTGAGCAGCTCGGAGATCTTGTCCGCGCCTTTGCGGTGCCCGGAGGCCACGTCGCGCATGCCCATGGCGCGCGCCCAGCGGCGATTGCCGTCGATGATGACCCCGACATGCCGGGGGATGCTGTCCTTCGACAGCTTGGCCTCCAGCCGGTGCTCGTACAGCCGGTAGACCAGATCGCGCAGGCCCACGAAGCGCCTCCCCACAGCGGTGCTGTGCCTTTGGTCGAATGACCCAATAGGCAATTATCACCGCGATTCGCCCGTGCCTGCTCCCTCTCCCGGATTCCTGGCCAGTTCTCTACCTTCCAGACACCCCTCGGCCTCGTGTACGAGACCTCGCATGAACATGGACAACTCCGCCGACGTCAGCACCGCCCGCATGCCCACGCCCGTACTGCCCCACGCCTCCACATAGGCCCGCCTGATCAGCCGCCACCGGCGGGAACCCGGCTGCCAGACGGGGATGGTCCGCAACTGGCAGCGCAGCTCGCCCCCGCCCACCAGCCCGGTCCGCGTGCGGTAGCGGAACGAGAACAGCTCGCCGTCCGGCTCCTCGTCGGGGAACCTGTCGTCGGGATCGGTCCATCGCCTGGCCGCTCCCCGGCCCTGGCGAGCCTCGTCGACGCCGCGCGCCAGGCGGGCCAGCAGCCAGCCGCACCGCTCCCCGACGCTCCCGTACGGGGTGCCGTCGCGGTGCAGCTCAAGGGTTATCTCGTAGGGCATGCCGACACTGTCCGTGCACGCGACAGGCGTGACGGTCAGACAAGACCCATCGACACAACGTAGCTGCCCCACTTTCCACACCGTTTCCGGACCTAAAGTGGGTTAAACACCCCTATGTCGGGGGTCGCCAGCCGTGTTCTTGCCAGCCGGGGGGCTGGTGCCATTCGGTCCAGCCGTACCCCGTGCGCCCGTCCTCGGCCTCGAACCGGCACATCGCCCTGGGGAACTCGGCCACCGCGCCCTCGGCGGACGTCAGCGTCACGGGGGCGAAGGCGAGCGGCCGCACCCGCGTGGCGAGCCCGGGGAAGCGCAGCACCGTCTCGACCGGGCGGTCCCCGTCGAACTCGGTCGCCGCCGAGAAGTCCGCGACGTGCTCCAGCTCACCGCCCGGCGGCACCCGGAACGCGGGCCAGGGCAGGGCCACCCCCAGGTTGGCCTGCATGCCGTGCAGCTGCGTGCCGTCCGCCAGCCGGCCGCTGCTCCACAGCCAGGAGATCGACCACCAGTCGCGTACGCCCCAGCTGTGGTCGCGCTCGCCGTGCCCGTGGAAGGCCCCGCGGAAGCCCAGGCCCTCGATCGTGCCGTTGACCTCGCAGGGGACCTCGTAACGCGGGGTCAGGGCGTAGCCGTAGACGCCGCCGCTCGTACGCCATTCGAGGTCCAGCGACAGGCCGGCGGAGGACAGGCGCACGCGCGCCGAACCGAACGGCTCGGGCGTGTGGCAGGAGGCCGTGTAGCCGTCGCCCGCCACCACCAGGCCGGGGCCGGGCAGCGGGGCCTCGTGGTCGATCACCTCGGCCCGGCGGCCGTCCCCGGTCACCAGGCAGGCCCAGTACCAGGCCCGCTTCCAGTTCGGATAGAGGCCGAGCCGGACGTAGCCGCCCAGCTCGCCGTCCTCGGACACGAAGTCGAAGTAGTGGGACTCGTTCCACAACGGCTCGCCGCCGGGCTTGTGCGCCTGCTCGTCCTCCTGGCTCAGTGGCCAGTCACCCATGTTGACGATCCGCATCCTGCCTCCCAAGCGCTTGCTACGATCAGCTTAGGGCAGGAAGCGGGACCACCAGCGGGGCCTGCGGGGCGGATCCGGCAGGCGTCCGCGCTCGCGCAACCAGGCGGCGAAGTCGTCGGCGTCGGTGCGGTAGCCGGGCGCCGGGGCGGTGCGGGCCCGGGCGTAGGCGGCGAACTCCGCGGCCAGGTCGGCGCCCGCCGCGGCGGCGACGTCCGGGCGGATCCTGGCCACTATGCCGCGCCGCTTGGAGACCAGGCTCGCCGCCTGCGCCCTCATCCGCTCGGGATCGAACCCCGCCGGCGGCTCGGCTCCCCCGACCAGGGCGGCGACCACCCGCCCCTGCGCCTCGGCCAGCCACCGCTGGGCCACGGCCAGCTCCACCGCCTCGTCCGCCGCCTGGTCCGTAGCCGCCTCCCCTGTCCTGTCCGGCCCCTCGTCCGCCGTCCTCTGCGGTGCCTCGTCGGACGTCCTCCGGGTCACCGGGGGATCTCCGCTCCCACCCGGTGCATCGCGGCCCGGATCCGTGACAGCTCGGTCGCCAGAGCGGCGTCGCTCGGGTACTCGTCGTCCCACTCCAGCAGCACGCCCGAAGGACTGACCCGGGCGCACAGCTCGCTGAGCACGTCGAGGACCGCCTGCGGCGCCGCGGTGGTGTGCGTGTCGTGCCAGATGCCGTGGTGCTCGTATCCTCCGGCCACGTGCACGTACGCCAGGTGCTCCAGCGGCAGCGTGTCGAGCGCCGCCACCGCCGACAGGCCCAGGTTGAACTGGTTGGTGTAGAGGTTGGCCACGTCGATCAGCAACATGACCCCCGTACGCTCCACCAGCTCGGCGAGGAACTCGGCCTCGGTCAGCTCGTCGTCCGGCCAGCCGAAGATGGCGGCGACGTTCTCCAGGGCCAGCGGGACGGGCAGGGAGTCCTGCGCCCGGCGTACGTTCTCCGTGATGACCCGCAGCGACCAGCGCGTGCGGGGCACCGGCAGCAGGTGCCCCGCCTCCATGCCGCCGCCCCTGACGAACGCCAGGTGCTCGCTGACCAGCGGCGAGTCCAGCGCCTGCGCGCAGGCGGCCAGGTGGGCGAGCCGGTCCGCCGAGGGCCGCTCGGCGCCCCCGACCCCGAGCGACACCCCGTGCGGAACCACCGGCAGCCCCCGGGCACGCAGCACCCGTAAGGACTCGGGCAAGTCGGCGGGCCTGACGTTCTCGGCGACCACCTCAAGGAAGTCGACCCCGGCCATGCGCTCGATCGTCAGGTCGAGCTCGGCCCGCCAGCCGATGCCCACCCCGAGATCCGGCAGGTCACGCTTGGAACCCGACATGTCAGCCTCCACCGCCGCCACACCCGCCTCCACCGCCGCACGAGCTCGACCCGCCGCCGCACGAGGACAGACCGCCCTCGTACCTGCTCGACGTGCCGGCGCAGCTGTAGGAGGTCACACCGGCACCGCAGGAGGACGAGCTGCTCCCAGAGGACGAGCCGCCCCTGGAGTACGCGGACCGCCGCCGGCTCGGACTAGCGGGAGCGCCGACCCCGAGAAGTTCGGCCCGCAGGCCCGGATTGCGCAGCTCGTCCAGCCCGTAGAGGGCCATGGCCACCGGAAGGTCGGCGTCGCCCCGGAGGGTCGCCCGCCTGGCCGCGTCCAGCACCTCCTGACCCAGCGGTGTCAGCGGCCCCCGCCCGGCACGACGGTTCCACCAGGCCCCCACCGCGGTGGTCACCATCGTGCCCACGAAGACGAGCATGGCCGGCAGCAGCAGCAGGCGCTCGCCGCCCAACACGAGCAGCACCACGGAGCCGGCCGCCCCGGCGAATGACGCGATCGCCAGCGCCCCCAGCCAGGTGCCCAGCCGCTCGGCCCGGGCGAGGGCGCCGTCCGCCGGGATCATGCCGGTCCTCGCGAGATACTGCTCGATCGTCTCCACGGCCAGGCTCCTGGCGACCATGCGCCTGAGCGAGCCCGCCGCCATGCCGGAGTGGGTGGCGACCGTGCCCAGCACCGTCTCCTCGACGGGCTCGCGCGACCTCCTGGCCCCCTCGACGTGGTGCACGCGGCCCCCGCGTGCCACCCGGATGTCCCCAGAGTTCGCCAGCAACCCCACCGCTGTGTCCGCCACCCGGTCCGCACCGCCCGCCAGATAGGCCAGCTCGTAGCGGCCGGGGGCGCGAAGGCGGGAGTGTCGCGTGACCGCGCGGGTGGCGGCGTGCTCGCGTTTGATCGCTCGTGCGGTGACGGCGGCCCCCGCCGCCAGGACCACTGAAAGAATCAGCAGGAACAGGTCCATGAAACGGCCTCCCCTCGTGCGGTCGTTCAGGCTGGATGCCGGAATGACGCCTTGAGGGAGAGCGTAAATAGTCCGTTACCCGGACAGCGGGTTTCGCTCGATTAGCTCACGCACAAGTCATGTTCCCTGTGCGGTACGGCGCTGTACCGCACAGGGGTCCTCCGCTCAGCCGAGGCGGTCGACCAGGGCGTTGTACTCCTCCCACAGCCGCTTCGGCAGGTGGGAGCCGAACTTCTCGAAGTGGGCCGGGATCAGCGCGGCCTCCTCGCGCCACACCTCGCGGTCCACGCTGAGCAGCGTGCGCAGGTCCTCGTCGGACAGGTCGAGCCCCTCGGTGTCGAGGTCGTCCGGCAGCAGGCCGATCGGCGAGGGCACGGCCTTGGCGGTCCCGTTGAGCCGCTCGACGATCCACTTGAGCACGCGGCTGTTCTCGCCGAAGCCGGGCCAGATGAACTGGCCGTCGGCGTTCTTGCGGAACCAGTTGACGTAGTAGATGCGGGGCAGCCGGGCACCCTCGCGGCGGCCGATGTCGAGCCAGTGGCCGAAGTAGTCGCCCATGTTGTAGCCGCAGAACGGCAGCATGGCGAACGGGTCGTGGCGCAGCTCGCCCACCTTGCCCTCGGCGGCGGCGGTCTTCTCGGAGGCGACGTTGGCTCCGAGAAAGACGCCGTGCTCCCAGCTCAGCGACTCCGTCACCAGAGGTACGGCGGTCGCGCGGCGGCCGCCGAACAAGATCGCTGAGATGGGCACGCCCTTGGGGTCCTGCCACTCGGGTGCGATGGTGGGGCACTGGGCGGCGGGTGTGGTGAAGCGGGCGTTCGGGTGGGCGGCCGGCTCGTCGCTGTCAGGCGTCCACGAGCGGCCCTTCCAGTCGGTCAGGTGGGCCGGCGGCTCCTCGGTCAGCCCCTCCCACCACACGTCGCCGTCGTCGGTCAGGGCGACGTTGGTGAAGATGCTGTTGCCCCAGAGAGTTTTGATCGCGTTGGCGTTGGTCACCTGGCCGGTGCCGGGCGCGACGCCGAAGAAGCCGGCCTCCGGGTTGATCGCGTAGAGGCGGCCGTCGTCGCCGAAGCGCATCCAGGCGATGTCGTCGCCGATGGTCTCGACCTTCCAGCCCGGGATCGTGGGCTGGAGCATCGCCAGGTTGGTCTTCCCGCAGGCGCTCGGGAAGGCCGCGGCGACGTAACGGGTCTCGCCGTCCGGCGGGGTGAGCTTGAGGATCAGCATGTGCTCGGCCATCCAGCCCTCGTCGCGGGCCATGACGCTGGCGATGCGCAGGGCGTAGCACTTCTTGCCGAGCAGCGCGTTGCCGCCGTAGCCCGAGCCGTAGGACCAGATCTCGCGGGTCTCGGGGAAGTGGCTGATGTACTTGGTCGAGCTGCACGGCCAGGCCACGTCGTCCTGGCCGGGCTCCAGCGGCGCCCCGACGGAGTGCACGGCCTTGACGAACTCTCCGCGCTCCTCGATGAGGCGCAGTGCCCGGTCGCCCATCCGCGTCATGACGCGCATGGACACGGCCACGTACGCCGAGTCGGTGATCTCGACGCCGAGCTGCGAGATCTCGCCGCCCAGCGGGCCCATGCAGAACGGCACGACGTACATCGTGCGGCCGCGCATACAGCCCTTGAACAGCTCGCCGAAGGTCTGGCGCATCTCGACCGGCGGGATCCAGTTGTTGGTGGGCCCGGCGTCCTCCTGGCGCTCCGAGCAGATGAACGTACGGTCCTCGACCCTGGCCACGTCGCTGGGATCGGACTTCGCGTAGAAGCTGTTGGGCCGGGCGGCCAGGCGCGTGAGCGTGCCCTGCTCCACGAGGAGGTTGGTCAGACGCGTCCACTCCTCCTCCGACCCGTCGCACCACTCGATCCGGTCAGGCTGGGTCAGGGCTGCGATCTCCTTCACCCACGCAGCCAATTCTCTATTGCTGGTCGGCGCGGGGACTTCCACGGAAACGGACACGACTGCGACTCCTCCACTCTCTCAGGGCCCAGTCATCATTAACGACGAAGCGGCGTGAAAGCCAATTGGCATAGACCTGTTGGCATGGCCGTCGCCGCAGGCAGCGGCCCTGACGATTGGGGGAGCCTACCCAAGCCGAGCGGTTTTAAAAGAATGAATTCCGCGCAGTGGTCCAGTCCAATACCGCTGGTCTAAACCAATTTCCCCAGTGGTTTAGTCCATTCGTCGCGCCGTTTCCGCTGCGTGGTCTCAGGAATGGACGTCGGGGCCCTCCGAGCGGACTCTGTCGACGTGCTGGAGAGCATCCCGCAGGTCGGCGAGCCACGTGTCGGTGTTCTTCCCGACGAGGCGGACGCACCAGGCGAGGGCGTCGCTGCGACTCCTGGCCACGCCGGCGGCCACGAGCGTGTCGAGGACCTGGCGCTCCGCCTGCCGCAGCCGGGTCATCACGGGCACGGAGAGTGTGGTGAACATCACAGTATGGCCACCACAGACGACACCCCACGACACCTTCTGCCGGAACTTGTGCTCGGCCTCCCTGGCGATCTCGATGCGCCGCTCGCGCGTCTCCTCCCTGAACCGCCGGGCCAGCCCTTCGACCATGGCGGCCCGCTCGGCCTCCGGGACGTCCTCCGACAGGTCGGGCAGCGTGCCGAGCACCGCGATCTCCTCGCGGTCCCTGACGATCTCCGGCGCGCCGGTGAACCACCCCTCGGGCAGCCGGCCGGCGAACCACCCATGCACCTGTGCCGTCGTATCATCTATTGCCATGTAATTATGATTACACGGTTGCGCGCCCAATGCACTCTCCAGATCAGTGCGCTGTGCGCGAAAAGCCGGCCGGTCAGCGGACTCGGGCGGCGGCTATCGGGCTCACCCGGACGACTCCGGCCAGATTGCGGGTGTAGACCGAGGAGATTTTGACCACGTCTCCGGTACGTGGGGCCTGGATCATTTTCCCGTTGCCCCAGTAAATCGCCACGTGCGAGATGTAATCCGGATTTGTCGGGTCAAGGCGCCAGAAGATCAGATCGCCGGGCTGGGCGTGCGCCAGGTCGACCTGCGGGCCGGTCACCCACTGCTGGTGCGTCACCCGGGGCATCCGCACCCCGGCCTGGGCGTAAGCCCACTGGACCAGCCCCGAGCAGTCGAAGGTGTCGGGGCCCTCGGCGCCCCACACGTACGGTCTGCCGAGCTTGGAGGCGGCGGCCTTGAGCGCGGTCGTGATCTGCTCGGCCGTCATGAACGAGCCCGAGGGCCAGTTCTGCGTGGCCTTCTGGGCGGGCGGCAGCACCGGGTTGATCGTGGCCACCTGCGTGCCCTTGGGCAGGTTCTTCAGGATGAGCCCGCGCAGCTTCGCGGAGTCGGTCTTGGGGGCGCTGATGATGAGCGCGTTGTCGTGCGGCAGGCCCAGCCTGCGGCCGACGTCCCTGGACACCAGGGCGTCCACGGCGCCGAACCCGGTGGTGGCGTACGCGCCGATCCGCAGCGGCCCGGCCGGGCCGTTCACCTGCCGGTGCAGGCTCAGCCCGCCGTCGTTGCCCAGCACGAACGAGACCGCCACGTCACCGGCCGCGACGTTGTGCCACAGCGCGTCGGACGAGGCGGTCACCTTGGGTGTGAAGGCGCGGAAGGTGGAGGGATTGACGGCCAGCGTCTGCACCCGCTTGCCGTCGAGCGTGATGGACGCGGCGTCGGCCAGCTCCAGCGCCCGCACGCCGCGGAGCTTGGCGACCTTCTGTAAGAGCTCGTTGGTGAACGGCCTGGTCGTGAGCACGAACAGGTTGGGCTTGTGCAACTGGCCCAGCGGCGCCACCGGCTGGAGGGTCGCGCCCGGCTGCTGGACGGCTCCGGCAGGTTGCTGGACGGTCCCGGCCGGCTGCTGCTGCCGCTGGTCCGCCATCAGCGTCTGGCGGGTCACCGGCTGATCGCCGCGCCCCGCCACCGGCAGCGCCCCCTTCTCCACCTCCGCCAGCAGCAGCACGTCCGCGGTCAGCACCGCGACCAGCAGCACCACGATGAACGGCACCAGCTTGTACGTGTTACGCCGCTTACGAGACTGGACGAGGAAGCTCAGGTCCTGCCGGATTCCGGACCCATGCGAAAAATCCGCCGGGCCGACGTGGGCCCGGCGGTCGTGGTCCAGGGGGCTCAGTTCCCGATGTACGGGACTGCCTCGAGGATCTCGACGGTGTTCTGGCGCCCGTTCGGCAGGGAGTAGGTCGCCTTCTCCCCGATCTTCTTCCCGTTGATCGCCGACCCGAGGGGGGACTTCGGCGAGTAGACGTCGATGGGGGCGCCGCTCTCCTCACGGGAGGCGAGCAGGAAGGTGACCTCGTCGTCGTCGCCGACGAACCGGATCGTCACTGTCATGCCGGGACCCACCACACCCTCGGCCTTGGGTGCCTCTCCCACCTGGGCGTTGTCGAGGATCTGCCGAAGGTGGAAGATGCGGGCTTCCATCTTGCCCTGCTCGTCCTTGGCGGCGTGGTATCCGCCGTTTTCACGCAGGTCGCCCTCTTCGCGGGCGGCCTCGATCTTCTTGGCGATGTCGACGCGCCCGGGGCCAGAGAGATACTCGTACTCCGCCTTCAGACGGTCGTACGCCTCCTGCGTCAGCCATGTGACGTTCTCATCACGAGAGTCGGCCACGGGTTCTCCTTGCTTGCCTAGGGGGCCCTGTGATCACTTGGGGTTGCGCCAGGTTGAATTGCGAAAGGCTAACAAGTTAACCGCTCCAACGCTTCCCCAAATGTCTCACTATACGAGATTGCAGTACTGGACGTGGACGGAAGTGGCCTCGCCACTCGTGTCGAGGCTTTCCTTGAGCTGCTTACTACCCTCACCTGGCGGGATTCTTACTTCCTTGCTGCCCACTTCCGCGTGATTGACGTCGAGCGCCCTGATCCGGCAGACGGCCACCCTATCGTCCGGCTTGTACACCTCGAAAGTGATCTCAGCCTGGCTCGGGCTGTTCACCTGGAACGTCACTACCTGTGACGGCACCTCCGCGCCGCCCGCCGTCATCGACCACATCACGTAGCCCCAGCCGCCGGCGATGATGGCCACCAGCACGCCGATCACGACGTGCACGACCAGCCGACCACCTCGCCTGGGACGGTCGGGGAAGTCGTCGGGTGTGCCGAGAACGGGCCCGTTCTCGGCATCTCTGGTGACCATGGCGGAATCTCCCTGCACTCCCTCGGCGTTATCCGAGACAATTGTCGCTCGCGGGGGGAGTGCCCTCGCGACCGCCCAGCAGAAACTAACCTCTCTGGGCGACTGACTGGTCCAATGAGGAGAGCTCTCCCGTGAGTGCACCGCTGAGACTGATGGCCGTCCACGCCCATCCCGATGACGAGTCGAGCAAGGGCGCCGCCACAATGGCGCGCTACGTGCGCGAAGGCGTGGAAGTGCTGGTGTGTACGTGTACGGGCGGTGAACGCGGATCAGTGCTCAACCCCAAGATGGACCGGCCTGAGATCGTCGCCAACATCGGCGAGGTGCGCAGGGCCGAGATGTCGCGGGCGCGCGAGATCCTCGGCGTCGAGCAGCGTTTCCTGGGATTCGTCGACTCCGGCCTGCCGGAGAGCGAGGAGGAGGAGCTGCCCGAGGGCTGCTTCGCCGTGCAGAAGCTCGAGGACGCCGCTGCGCCGCTGGTGGCGGCCGTACGCGAGTTCAGGCCGCACGTCATCATCACCTACGACGACGACGGCGGCTACCCGCACCCCGACCACATCATGACCAACAAGGTCTCCGTGGAGGCCTTCGAGGCGGCCGGCGACCCCGACCGCTACCCGGGCACCGGCGACCCCTGGCAGCCGCTGAAGCTCTACTACCACATGGGCTTCACCAAGGAGCGTTTCGAAGCCCTCCACGAGGCCATGAACTCGCGCGGCCTCGGCTCCCCCTACTCCGACTGGATCGCCCGCTGGGAGGACCGACCCGCCAAGTGGCCGGTGACCACGCGGGTGCCCTGCGGCGACTACTTCCAGATCCGCGACGACGCGCTGCTCGCCCACGCCACCCAGGTGGACCCGGAGGGCTTCTGGTTCGTCTGCCCGCGCGAGCTGCAGCAGGAGATCTGGCCGACGGAGGACTACCACCTGGCGCGCTCGCTGGTGGACACCGAGCTGCCGGAGGACGACCTGTTCACCGGCATCCACGCCGAGGACGTCTCACCGGCCTGTCACTGACGGCGGGGCCTTTGCCCGCCGCTGACCCGGACCCGCCTCACCCGCCGCCGGCAGGGATCGCGTTTACCCGCCGATGGCAGGACCGCTCCCACCCCCACCTGCCACTGGCAGGACCACCACCCCCTGGTGGCAGACTGGAGGGGTGACAGTTCTAGCAGCGGGTGAAGTCAGTCCGGGTCTGCTCGGCTTCGTGGTGGTGGCCCTGCTGGGCCTGGCGCTGTTCGTCCTGATCAAGTCGATGAACAAGCAGATGTCGAAGATTCAGGTGCCGCACGAAAGCGACCAGGACAACAAGAAGGCTGATGTAGATGCCGATTGAAATAGTCGACAACTCGACCGAAAACCGCTTCGAGATCCTCGTCGACGGCAAGGTCGCCGGGTTCGCCGACTATCGCCTGTTGCCCACCAAGATCGCTTTCACGCACACCGAGGTGCTGCCCGCGTACGAAGGGCAGGGCCTGGCGAGCCGGTTGGTCGAATACGCGCTCCAGGCCAGCGACGACACCGGGCTGGGCGTCGTGCCGCTCTGCCCCTACGTGAAGAAGTACATCGAGCGGCACCCCGAGTTCCAGCACCTGGTGGACGACTCCTCAGTCCGCGGGAGTTGACCAGGCGCGTTCGAGCGCCTTCGGCAGCCCCCACCAGCCCAGCGGGGTGAGCACCTCGTCCCCGTCCACGATGCCGAGATGGCCCCACAGGCTCACCACCGGCGTGAACAGCCCTTCCGTGGCGACCAGGTCGTCGGTGTCCGACTCGTCGACGTAGATGTCCTCCGACTCGGCGATCAGCCGGGCCATGCGCTCCGGCGAGGCCAGCACCCCGGGTCCCAGCCGGGCCAGCGCCGTCACCCCGGCCAGCCAGTCGGCGTACTGGATCGCGCAGAGGTTGGCCAGCGTCGCGTCCTCCACGCTCAGCTCCCCGTCGAGGTCGGTGAACTCCTCCAGCAGGTCGCCGTCCTCCGACAGGTCCGAGACGGGCCCCGCCACGCCCGCCGCCACCGCCAGCCACAACTCCTGGTCGTCGTCGGGGAGCGGCCGGTCCTCGAAGCCTGCGCAGGCCCGCAGCACGTTGCCGGGGTAGTCGGGCAGGGCGAGCAGCTCGCGCAGGCGCGTGGCGGCCACCTCAAGCTCGCCCAGGGGCAGGTCGGGCTGCTTGGGCAGGCCCGCGATGATGCGCCGCAGCTCCGAGAGCGCGAACGCCTCCTCCTCGTCCCAGGCCGCGAACGGCTCCTCGTCCTGCTCGTCGGTGACCGCGAAGCGGGGCACCCTGCCGTCCGGCAGCGGCATGGAGAGCCAGCGCTCCTGCAACTCCTCGTACGCGCTGCGGGCGGCGGCGTCCCCGGTCACCAGCGCGTCGGGGTCGATCTCCCCGGCCCGGACGCGCTCCTCCAGGTAGGCGACCAGCCGCCCGAACATCTCGGCGGCCACGGGCCCGCGCTCGTCCTCCTCCGGCCAGACGAAGTAGCTGGGTGTCAGCAGGATCGGCTCGGTGCCGGTGGACTCGATCCAGCGCTGCACGTCGCCGACCGTGGCCAGGCCCGCCTCGATCAGGCCGAGCGTCGCCTTGGCCGAGTCCCAGAACGCCGGGGAGAGCGGGTTGCCCGCCGCGATCATCGCCCGCCGCAGGTCGGGCAGCGCCACGAGCGCCACCCCCGACGGCACGGCCAGCAGAGCGCGTGCCACGTCCCTGCGCGTGAGCGCGGTCGCCGGGCGTCCGGCATGAGTGCAGACGAAGTCCCTATCCACGGTACGTAACCTACGCCGTCCGGCGTCGGCGAGTCAGCCGCGGCCCGCCCGTGCCCCGGCGGTCTAGGGTGAAAGGGGAGGTCCCGATGAACCGCTTGAAAGACGCCACGAGCCCCTATCTGCTGCAGCACGCGGCAAATCCGGTCGACTGGCACCCGTGGGGCGAGGAGGCGTTCGCGGAGGCCCGCCGGCGTGACGTACCGCTCCTGATCAGCGTGGGCTACTCGGCGTGTCACTGGTGCCACGTCATGGCCCACGAGAGCTTCGAGGACGCCGAGACCGCGCGGCTCATGAACGAGCACTTCGTCAACGTGAAGGTCGACCGCGAGGAGCGGCCCGACGTGGACGCCGTCTACATGGGCGCCACGCAGGCCATGACGCGGCAGGGCGGCTGGCCGATGACGGTGTTCGCGACGCCCGAGGGCCATCCGTTCTTCTGCGGCACCTACTTCCCGCGCCCGCACTTCCAGCGCCTGCTCAGCGAGGTCCACAAGGTGTGGACGGGCGACCGGGAGTCCGTGGTGCGGCAGGGCGCCGAGGTGGTGAAGGCGCTCAACGCCGCCACCACGCTGCCCGCCGGGGCTCTGCCGGACGCGGACACCCTGGCGACGGCCGTGCGGAATCTGCGGAGCTCCTACGACGCGGCCAACGGCGGGTTCGGCGGGGCGCCCAAGTTCCCGCCGTCCATGGTGCTGGAGTTCCTGCTGCGTTCCGGCGAGCGCGAGATGAGCGGGCACACGCTGGCGGCGATGGCCCGCGGCGGCATGTACGACCAGCTCGGCGGCGGGTTCGCCCGCTACAGCGTGGACGCGGAATGGGTCGTGCCGCACTTCGAGAAGATGCTCTACGACAACGCCCTGCTGCTGCGCGTCTACACGCACTGGTGGAAGGCCGGCGGCGGCGACCTGGCGCGGCGGGTCGCCCTGGAGACGGCCGACTGGCTGCTGCGGGAGATGCGCACGCCCGAGGGCGGGTTCGCCTCGGCGCTCGACGCCGACAGCGAGGGCGTGGAGGGCAAGTTCTACGTCTGGACGCCCGAGGAGCTGGACCGGGTGCTCGGCCCGGACGACGGGCGGTGGGCGGCGGAGCTGTTCGAGGTGACCGGCACCTTCGAGCACGGCACGTCCGTGCTCCAGCTCCCGCGCGACCCCGACGACCCCGAGCGCTACCGCGCCGTACGCGAGCGCCTGCTCGCCGCCAGGGAGCGCCGTGTACGCCCGGGACGCGACGACAAGGTCGTGGCCTCCTGGACCGGGCTGGCCATCGCCGCGCTGGCGGAGACCGGCGTGGTGTTCGAGCGGCCCGACCTGGTGGCGGCGGCCACGGCGGCGGCCGAGCTGCTCGCGGACACCCATCTGGCGGACGGCAGGCTGCTGCGCACCTCGCGGGACGGCCGGGCGGGCCCGAACGCCGGGGTGCTCGACGACTACGCCAACGTGGCCGAGGGACTGATCTCCCTCTACGGCGTCACCGGCGAGGCCGGCTGGCTGCGGCTGGCGGGCACGCTGCTGGACGCCGTGCTCGACCGGTTCGCCGACGGGGCGGGGGGCTTCTACGACACGGCCGACGACGCCGAGCGGCTCTTCCAGCGGCCCCAGGACGCCACGGACAACGCCACCCCCTCCGGCCAGTACGCGGCCGCGGGCGCGCTGCTCTCCTACGGTGCGCTGACCGGCTCGGCACGCCACCGGGAGGCCGCCCACGCCGCGCTCGGCACGGTGTCCGTGCTGGCCACCGGGCATGCCCGGTTCGCGGGCTGGGGCCTGGCGGTGGCGCGGGCGGCGCTGGCGGGGCCGGTCGAGGTGGCCGTCGTGGGCCCGGCCGGCGACGCGCGCACGACCGAGCTGCACCGGACCGCGCTGCTGGCCGACGTGCCCGGCCTGGTGGTGGCGCTCGACTCGGGGGACGGCCACGCGCCGCGCACCGGTGATCCCCTGGTGCCAGGGGAGGCGTTCCCGAGCCTGCTCGAAGGACGCGGCCTGGTCGGCGGGGCGCCCGCCGCCTACGTGTGCCGGAACTTCGCCTGCCGCATGCCCGTCACCACCGCCGAGGAGCTGAGGGCCGAACTGGCCGGGTGACCCCGGACAGGACCACGCGGAAACGGCCGCTCATTCAGGCGCCGTCACTCGAACCCGGAGCGGCCGGTGCCGTCACTGCCGCGGCCGCCCCGGGCCGGCCCCTGGTCGGGCCCCCGGCCGGAGTCCGAGGGCGGCGGCTGCTGCTGGTCGGGGACCTCCACCATCGGCTGCTCGCTCTCCTGCGGCCGGTCCTCGGACCGGTCATCAGGCCGGCCGGAGTTCGGCACGTCCGTCGAGGGCTGGTCGGTGTACGGAGGCTCGGTGACGTCGGGCTCCTGCGTCCCCCAGTCGTCCGGGTACGCCGACGGCGACTGCTCCACGTCGGCCACGTCCCGGTCCCGCTCCGGCGAGGAGTAGCCGCTGTCGTAGCCGTAGTACTCGGACGGCTCGGGGAACTCCTCGACCGGCTTGCCCGCCATCGCCTCGGTCATGAACTCCCGCCAGATCTCCGCGGGCAACTGGCCGCCGAACTGCGTGCCGTACCCGGGGATCGTGACCGTCGCGTTGTCGTCGCGGAACATGTCCACCGCCACCGCGAGCTGCGGTGTGAACCCGTTGAACCAGACCGACGCCGACTCGTCCGTGGTGCCCGTCTTGCCGGCCACCGGCCGGTCGTAGAGCCGGGCGGCGGTGCCGGTGCCGTATTTGACGACCTGCTCCATCGCGTAGGTGGTGTCCGCGGCGGCCTGCTCGTTGACCACCCGCGTGGAGGCCGGGTCGACCACCTGCTTGCGACCGGCGCCGTCAGTGACCGAGCGCACCACGTGGGCCTCCATGTGCACGCCCTTGTTGGCGAAGGTGGCGAAGCCGGAGGCGTTCTGGACGGCGCTGACGGAGGCCACGCCGAGCGGGAAGGAGGCGGCGTTCTGGTGCTGCTGGAGCTGGCCGGCGGGGATGCCGGCGGCCTCGGCGGTCTCGGCGACCTTGTCCAGGCCGACCTTCTGACCGAGGTCCACGAAGGCGGTGTTGACGGAGTTCTCGGTGGCCGTGACCAGGTCGATCTCGCCGTACGAGCGGTCGCTGTCGTTGGGGATGGGCTTGTCCGCCGAGGCGACCTTCAGCGGCGAGTTGCCGTTCACCCGGGTGGACAGGTCGAAGCCGTTGTTGAGCGCCGCGGCCAGCGTGTACGGCTTGAATGTCGACCCGGCCTGGACCTTGGCCGAGAACGCGCTGTCGTAGTAGGCCGACTGCGAGGGACGGCCCCCGTAGAAGGCCACGACCTCGCCGGTGGCGGGATCGACGGCCGCCAGCCCGGTGCGTACCTTCTCCGGCGTGGACTTCGGCAGCACGTCCTTGACGGCCCGCGCGGCGGCGTCCATGAGCTTCTTGTCGAACGTGGTGACGACCTTGAGCCCGCCGCCGTTGATGTCCTCGTCGCTGTAACCGCGCCGGTTGAGCTCGGCGGTCACCTGCTCCAGCATGTAGCGCGACTGGCCCTTGAGCTCGAACGGCTTCTTCGGCGTCTTGAGCTCGGGGAAGTGCTGGGCCGCCACCTGCGCGGGGGTCAGCGCGCCGGTCTGCCCCATGGCGTTGATCACCGCCTGCCAGCGGTATTGGACCGCCGCCAGGTCCGAGCCCTTGGGGTCGGCGAACCGGCTCGGCTGCTGGATCACCGAGGCCAGGTAGGCGCCCTCGGCCACGGTCAGGTCTCCGATGTCCTTGCCGAAGTAGGCGCGGGCGGCGGACTGGACGCCGTTGGCGCCGCGGCCGAAGTAGATCGTGTTGAGGTACTGCTCCAGCACCCAGTCCTTCGACTTGGACTGGTCGACCTTCATCGAGATGAGGATCTCCTTGAACTTGCGGGTGATGGAACGTTCCTGGCTCAGGCCGCTGTAGTAGTTGCGCACGAGTTGCTGGGTGATCGTGGAGCCACCCTGGAGCTGCTGGCCGGTGATGGTCGACCACAGGGCCCGCGCGGTGCCCTTGAGTGAGACGCCGGCGTCCTGGTAGAAGGAGCGGTTCTCGGCCGCGATGACGGCGTCGCGCACGTGCTTGGGCACCTGGGACAGCGCCACGTTCTTGCGGTCGACGCCCTTGCGCGCCAGCACGGTCTTGCCGTCCCGGTAATAGATCACCGAGCCTTGTGCGGTCGCCTGTTTCTGGGTCGTGTCAGGAATAGGAGTGATGGCCCATGCGATGGCGAAAAGCCCGACCAGTACCAGGATCCCGGCACCAAAAGAAATCAGTAGAAGTCGAAGTATTCGCCGTTTTCGCACCATGTTTGCACCACCGATCCGCACCCTCGACCCCCTAGCCAAGCGTCGCCCAACCCCCGCAAGCTGGGCGAATGCCAAGGGTAAACGATCGACAATGGTGCCTCGTCCCTCAGGCGATAGTACGGCTTAGCGCGTCCCCCGACGTGGTACATCGGCCACCAATGGCAACACACGGTAGGGAACCGGAGTGTCGAGGGCGATGATCGAATTTGTCCTGCGCACACCCGGAACTTCGACGATCTGGTCAATAACCCGTTGCAGATCGGCATTTGTGCGAGCCACCACCCGGCAGAGCAGATCGCTGTCGCCGGTGATCGTGTGCACCTCCAGCACCTCGGGAATGAGGGCCAGCCGATCGGCCACCGGGTCGTGCCCGGCGACCTGCCTGATCTCCAGGGTGACGAACGCGGTGACGTCGTAGCCGAGCGCCTCCGGCGACACGTCGGGGCCGAACCCGGTGACCACTCCCCGGTCGAGCAGCCGGTCGAGCCTGGCTTGGACCGTGCCACGGGCCACGCCGAGCCGGCGCGAGCATTCGAGCACACCCAGCCTGGGCTCGGCGGTCAGGAGGGCGATGAGCCGGGCGTCCAGGTCGTCGATCGTCATGCTGTACAGATTTACCCGAGATTTCGCTGATCAGCTAGGCAATATGTCTACTCAGCCAGGTAGCTGTTGCGCAACTCGTCCAGATAAATCGAGAGTTGGTGCTATGAGTGATGTCTTTCCAGTCAATGGCATGGACGCCGTGGTGTTCGCCGTGGGCAACGCCAGGCAGGCAGCGCACTACTACTCGACCGCGTTCGGCATGCGGCTGGTGGCCTATCGCGGTCCCGAGACCGGCACCCGCGACGAGGTCGGATATGTCCTCACGTCGGGCAGTGCCACCTTCGAGTTCCGGGCCTCGGTCCGCCCGGGCACCGAGCTGGCCCGGCATGTCGCCGAGCACGGTGACGGGGTGATCGACCTGGCCATCCAGGTGCCCGACGTGGAGGCGGCCCACTCCCACGCCGTCGCGCACGGGGCGCGGGAGCTGGCGGAGCCGTACACGCTGGAGGACGAGCACGGCAAGGTGCAGCTCGCGGCCATCGCCACCTACGGCCAGACGCGGCACACGCTGGTCGACAGGACCAACTACCACGGCCCCTACCTGCCCGGTTACGTGGCCGCGGAGCCGCTGGTGGCGCCGCCCGCGACGCGGACCGGACGGCTGTTCCAGGCCATCGACCACTGCGTCGGCAACGTCGAGCTGGGCAGGATGGACGAGTGGGTGAAGTTCTACCGGGACGTGATGGGCTTCACGAACATGGCGGAGTTCATCGGCGACGACATCGCGACCGAGTACTCGGCGCTCATGTCCAAGGTCGTGGCCGACGGGACGCGCAAGGTCAAGTTCCCGCTCAACGAGCCGGCCGTCAGCCGCAGGAAGTCGCAGATCGACGAATACCTGGAGTTCTACGGCGGTCCGGGGGTCCAGCACATAGCGCTGGCCACCAACGACATCCTCACGACGGTCGACCACATGCGGGCGGCCGGGGTGCGGTTCCTGGACACGCCCGACTCGTACTATGACGACCCCGAGCTGCGGGAGCGCATCGGCGAGGTGCGGGCGCCGATCGAGGAGCTGAAGAGGCGCAAGATCCTGGTGGACCGGGACGAGGACGGCTACCTGCTGCAGATCTTCACCCAGCCGGTGCAGGACCGGCCGACGGTCTTCTTCGAGCTGATCGAGCGGCACGGCTCGCTCGGGTTCGGCAAGGGCAACTTCAAGGCGCTGTTCGAGGCGATCGAGCGGGAGCAGGAACGCAGGGGCAACCTTTAGTTTGTCGTTACCAGGCGGTGGTGATCAGGATTTCATGGGATCGCCGCCACCGGGGCTGGCGGGGCGCTGGCGGCGGTTGTTCGCCGGCGCTCTCGACTGGCTCATCATCAACCTGCTCTCCACACCCTTCGGCTGGACGACCTGGCAGGCCGCCTGGGACACCGGCAGAGGCTTCTGGGACGGCTACACGGTGCAGCACGTCTTCACGGCCGGGCTGGTGGGATTCCTGTACTTCTGGCTGCTGCACTCCTTCTGGAACGGCCAGACGCCGGGCAAGAAGGTGTTCGGCATTAGAGTGGTGCAGGACAACGGGGCGAAAATAGAGGCGGGGCAGACCGCGGTCAGGCAGGCCGTGGCCAGCGTGTTCCAGTGGCTGTGCGGTTTCGGCCTCCTGCTGGACGTCGGGTGGATGATCTTCGACCCCCGCAAACAGTGCCTGCACGACAAGGCGGCCAGGACGGTCGTCGTCTACGCCTGACCCAGCGTAATATCCTGGTCACGAATCGAAGGGGGCTGCAACGCCGATGCGTTCCAACAGGCGCGGGATGGCAGTGGTGGCGGCGCTGATCAGCGTGCTGGCCTGTGCGCCCGCCGGCGGCCTCGCGGTCCCCGCCGAGGCCCGTCCCGGCGCGGCCGGCATCGGCGACGCCGACTTCCCCACCGACGGCAACGGCGGCTACGACGTGGCCCACTACGACCTGGCGGTCGACTACACCCCCGCGACCAGGCGGCTCGACGGCGTGACCACCATCCAGGCCGCCGCCACCCACGACCTGTCCAGCTTCAACCTCGACCTGGCAGGGCTCGACGTGGGCGGCGTCACCGTGGACGGCTCCCCGGCGAAGTTCGCCCACAAGGGCGACGAGCTGACCGTGACGCCCTCAGAGGCGATCCCGGACACGAGCCGCTTCACCGTCAAGGTCACCTACTCCGGGGTGCCCGCACCGGCCAAAGATCGGGCCAACCTGGGCTCCTACGGCTTCATGGCCACCTCCGACGGCGCGTTCGTGGCCTCCGAGCCCGACGGCTCCAAGACCTGGTTCCCCAACAACGACCACCCCTCCGACAAGGCCACCTTCGACTTCACGATCACCGTGCCCGCCGGGGTGACGGCGCTGGCCAACGGCGAGCAGGTCGGGCAGCCCAAGACCGCCGGGGGCAGGACCACGTTCAGGTGGCGTGAGAGCCACCCGATGGCGACCTATCTCGCGACCGCCACGCTCGGCAGGTTCGAGCTGCGCCAGGGCAGGACGCCCGGTGGCGTGGTCAACCTGGCCGCCGTCGACCCGGCCTTCAAGGGCTCGCTCGACAAGCTCTACCGGACCTCCGCCGAGGTGACCGACTACTGGTCGACGGTCTTCGGCCCCTATCCGTTCTCCTCGACCGGCGGCGTGATCGACGACTACACGGCCGGCTACGCGCTGGAAAACCAGACCAAGCCGCTCTACGGCGGCTTCGACCCCGACGCGACCATCATCGCGCACGAGCTGGCCCACCAGTGGTTCGGCGACAGCCTGACGATCAACCGGTGGAAGGACCTCTGGCTCAACGAGGGCTTCGCCACCTACGCGGAGTGGCTCTGGTCGGAGCACAAGGGCACGCGGACCACCGACGCGATCTTCAACGACTATCACGGCCGCCCGGCCACCGATCCGATGTGGACCTACCCGCCGGGCCAGGCCAGGCCGCACGACCTGTTCAACCAGTCGGTCTACGTGCGCGGCGCCATGACGCTGCACGCCCTGCGCGAGGCCGTGGGCGACGAGACCTTCTTCCTGCTGATCAGGACGTGGGCCGCCGAGCACCGCTACGGCAACGTCACCACGGAGCAGTTCATCGACCTCGCCCAGCGGCTGTCCGGCCGAGACCTGCGGCCGCTCTTCGACGCCTGGCTCTTCCAGCCCCGCCGTCCCGCGTAGGCCGCGCTCGGGCGCCCCGGCGTGTCAGTGGGCGCCCGCGGCGCTGGAGAACACCAGCACCGAGGCCGTGAACCCGTGCACGTGGTTGTGGCCCGCCACCGGACCGACCTCCCCGGCCGCGAAGAAGCCCGCGATGCCGATGGGGCCGAGGGTGTCCCGCAGCGCGATCGGGTCGTGGTCCGCCGTGCCGAACATGGCCGAGCCCCGCCCGTTGCAGGAGAACAGCAGCGCCCCCTCCACCTTGCCGAGCTCCTCGCGGTGGGCGTCGAGCAGGTCGTACAGGTCCTCGTCCGCGGTGGCCGCGTCGCGCACCTGGAACCGTACGGTCCTGCCGACCTCCACGATGTCGCCGATGGCCACGGCCTCGCGTTCGGGGTCGATACCGATGACTCCCCTGATGAGGAAGTCGCCGCGTTCGTGGCGTTCGGCATATTCGTCCATGGCCAGGCCGATCTGCAGGCCGGAGGCGACCAGCTCGCGGTCGTCCTCGTCCAGCTCGCTGACGATGTCCTCCAGCCGGGCCAGCGCGGGTTGCCCGGCCAGCTCCAGCAGCAGGTTCTGCTCGGCGGCCGTGACCACCATGCTGGGGCCGATCGGCCGGCAGCCCTGGCTGACCACAGTGCTGATCTTGATCGGGCCGCTGATCAGTACGCCGATCGCTCCCTCGGTGTAGATCTCGCCGTCGGCGAACAGCCGTACGGAGCCCCGCCCCTGCAATCCGTTGGCCAGCCCGCCGATCAGCGGCAGGTCACCGAGCACGTCCACCGAGCGCTCGACGAACGCGTCGGTCGGGAACGAGTACGGGTCGGCGAGCAGGATCGCCACATGGTCGTCACCTCCGCGCTCCGGAAGCCCCACCACCACGAACCTGTCCTCCGCCGCCAGCGTCTCCAGCGCGAACGTGGTCAGCCGAGCCCCGTCCAGGGTCGCCGCCCAAGCGCTCACGGCAGGCGTCAACTCCACACCCTGCCCGTCGCCGATCACCCCCGTGGCGCTGCACCCGATCACGTGCGCCTCGGGCGCGATCCTCATCGCCGCCTGACCGGCCTTGGCGACGTCCTCGGGATCGTCGCCGCAGATGAAGAAGCAGACCAGGTCGGCTTGGCCGCTGAGCCTCGACAGTGCCCGGCCGACGGCGTTCTGTGCGGCCTCCACCAGGTCGGAACCCACGGCGAGGCCGTCGGAGAAGCGGCTTGTCATCAAGGCCACGCGTCTCGCCTCCCTCGACATGTCCAAGTTCCCTAGGCCCGATTCTCCCCCGTAAAGGGACAAGCACGCACACGAACCGTCACGCAATCGTCAAGATCCGAAATCTCCGCCAGGTGCGAAACTCTCTGCCACATTTCCCTCAGGGGACGTAGTCTCGATCCCGTGCATCAGCCACGTATTCTCCGCGAGTTGCGAGAGAGCGGCCACGTTCATCGCACCGTCAAAGCCGAGGTCAGGGAAAACCTGCTGGCCAAGCTGCGGGCGGGTGAGCCCCGCTTCCCCGGCATCGTGGGCTTCGACGATTCCGTCCTGCCCCACTTGGAGCGGGCTTTACTGGCCGGCCATGATCTGGTCCTGCTCGGTGAGCGCGGGCAGGGCAAGACCCGGCTCATTCGCACCGTCACCATGCTGCTGGACGAGTGGACGCCGGTCGTCGAGGGTTGCGAGATCAACGATCACCCGTACGCGCCGGTCTGCACCCGCTGCCTCGCGCTGGCGCGGGAGCTGGGCGAGGAGTTGCCCGTCGCGTGGAAGCACCGCGACGAGCGCTACGGCGAGAAGCTCGCCACTCCCGACACCTCCGTGGGCGACCTGATCGGCGACGTCGACCCCATCAAGATCGCCGAAGGGCGCACGCTCGGTGACCCGGAAACCGTGCACTACGGCCTGGTCCCGCGCACCAACCGGGGCGTCTTCTCGGTCAACGAGCTGCCCGACCTGGCCGAGCGCATCCAGGTGTCGCTGCTCAACGTGCTGGAGGAGCGCGACATCCAGGTGCGCGGCTACAACCTGCGCCTGCCGCTCGACATCCTGCTCATCGCCAGCGCCAACCCCGAGGACTACACCAACCGGGGCCGGATCATCACGCCGCTGAAAGACCGGTTCGGCGCCGAGATCCGCACCCACTACCCGCTCACGGTCGAGGACGAGCTCACGCTCATCCGCCAGGAGTCCGTGCCGGACATCGGGGCCGACATCCCCGAGCACCTGGTCGAGGTGATCGCCAGGTTCACCCGGCTGGTGCGGGAGTCGACCGCCGTGGACGCCCGTTCCGGCGTGTCGGCGCGCTTCTCGATCGCGGCGGCCGAGACCGCCGCCGCCTCGGCGGTGCGCAGGGCCGCGATCACGGGCGAGGAGCAGGCCGTCACGCGCGTGGCCGACCTGGGCCCGATCGTGCACAGCCTGCGGGGCAAGGTGGAGTTCGAGGTCAGCGAGGAGGGCCGGGAGACCGAGATCCTCTCCCACCTGCTGCGGCGGGCGACGGCCGAGACGTTCAGGAGCCGGCTGGGCGGGATGGACCTGTCGCCGGTGACCGACAAGTTCGCCGAGGGCAACCAGGTGGAGTCCGGCGAGCTCGTGCCGGCCGGGGAGCTGCTGCACCGGATCGGTCCCGTCGCGGGCCTGGCCAAGGTCATGGCCCGGCTCGGCATGGGCGCCGGGGAGGAGTCCCCGGGGCACGCGGCGGCCGCGCTGGAGTTCGCGCTCGAAGGGCTTTACCTGATGCGCCGGCTGTCGAAGGACGATCTTGACGGAGTGACGGTCTACCGGACGTGAACAACCGGGCGGCTTCCAGCGTCATAGTGATTGCTGATCGCTCCATCGGGGGAGGCCGCCCATGCGTCCGCTTGCCTATGCCATCACTTTCGCCCTGAGCACGTCCGTCGTGCCCGCCCAAGCCGCGAGCGCGCCGCCGGCGCCCGTGTACGGCTACGCCTGGCCGGACGGCCAGGGCCACCTGCGGATCATGCCCAGGTCGGCGACCCCGCTCCACGGCCGGGGGCACGTCCAGTACACGATCAAGTCCCTCAACGGCGCCAAGGAGCTGCGGCTCGACTACACCGGCGCCTCCTACGGTCGCGTCACGGTGGCCTGCGACCTGAAGGAGACCGAGGGCCGGGTCGCGGTGGACCGCGAGGGCCTCGGCCGCACGCGGTGCGAGCCCGCCGATCTGGCCGACGCGCTGGCGCGCGGGCCCGTCCCGGTACGCGTCGAGCACCAGGACGGGAAGGCCACCAGGATCAACGAACTCCTGGTCGCCGAGCGGCCGGATCCGCGCACGGCCCGCGGCACGATCAGCCGGATCAACGACACCACGGTGTTGTTCGCGACCGGCGCAACGCGGATCAGGCTCGGCTACACCTATGCCACGGGCTTCCAGCGCACCACGGCCCGGTGCGGGGACACCTGGCTGGCGGGCCGCCCGGTGAACGCCGACAGGAACGGCCTCGGCAAGAAGAACTGCACGTCAGCGGAGCTCACCAAGGCCCTCAAGACGGTCAAGCACCCCGTGCTGGTGAAGATCGACTACACGCCCGGCGCCGACTCGCTGAACCACGTGTGGGAGATCTACGGGGACGCGTAGCCCGCGCGAAGTGCGGCACGCGCGGGCGGATCGGGTTAGCTTGGGTTCGTGATGGCCTACCGCTATGGCGAGTACCACGACGGCCCCGACCCTCTCGCTCCCCCCTACGACGTGCGGGCCGCCCTCGACGAGATGGGCGATGCGATCCTGTCGGGCTCGACGCCGGTCCACGCCCTGCGTGACCTGCTCAAGCGCGGCCTGCCCGGCGCGCAGGACCGCCGGGGGCTGGACGACATGCTCAGGGAGGTCCGGCGGCGCCGCCGTGACCTGCGCGAGCGGGGACGGCTCGACGGCACGCTGGAGAAGGCTCGGGCGCTGCTGGACAAGGCCATCGGGCAGGAGCGGGCCGAGTTGTTCCCCGATCCCTCCGACGACGCCCGGATGCGCGAGGCGGGGCTCGACGCGCTGCCCGAGGACACGGCCAGCGCCATCCAGGAGCTGAGCACGTACGAGTGGCGTTCGTCCGCGGCCCGCCAGACGTTCGAGGAGCTGCGCGCCCTGCTGCGCCGGGAGGTGCTGGACAGCCAGTTCAAGGGGCTGCGGGACGCGCTGGCCAACCCCGATCCGGAGGCCATGGAGCGCGTCCGGCAGATGATGTCGGACCTGAACGACATGCTGGAGAAGGACGCCCGCGGCGAGCACACCCAGGCCGACTTCGACGCTTTTATGGGGAAATATGGCGATTTGTTCCCCGAAAAGCCGCGGAACCTTGACGAGCTCGTCGACATCCTGGCCCGCCGCGCCGCCGCCGCGCAGCGCATGCTGGCCTCCATGACCCCGCGCCAGCGCGAGGAGCTCGGCAACCTCATCAACCAGACCCTCGAACAGGCCGGGCTCGCCGACCAGATGCGCCGCCTGGGCGAGTCCCTCTACGCCCGCCGCCCCGACCTGGCCTGGAACGCCCCCGAGCGGCTCACCGGCGAGGAGCCGCTGGACATGGGTGACGCCGTCACCGCCCTGGAGGAGCTGGCCGACCTCACCCAGCTGGAGACCGCCCTGCGCCAGGACTACCCGGGCGCGCGGCTCGACGACATCGACGAGGCCGCCGTACGCCGTGCGCTCGGCCGCTCGGCCGTCGACGACCTGGAGGCGCTCAAGCGGATCGAGCGTGAGCTGGAGGAGCAGGGCTACCTGCTGCGCCGCCGCGGCAAGCTGGAGCTCACCCCCAAGGCGGTGCGGCGGCTGGGCGAGACGGCGCTGCGCCGGGTGTTCGCCTCACTTGACGCGGGCCGGCGCGGCGACCACGACCAGCACGACGCGGGCTCGGCCGGCGAGCTCACGGGCTCGTCCCGCCCGTGGCGCTTCGGCGACGAGCAGCCCCTCGACGTCGTACGGACCCTGGTCAACGGTGTCCGCAGCGGCGGCGTGAGCCCGGCGGGGCGGCCCGACCAGCGGGCGGCGGTGCGCCTGTCGGTCGACGACTTCGAGGTGGCCGAGACCGAGCGCCGCAGCGCCGCGGCGGTCTGCCTGCTCGTGGACCTGTCCTACTCGATGGCCCTGCGTGGCACCTGGGCCGCCGCCAAGCAGACGGCCCTGGCCCTGCAGGCCCTGGTGGCCTCCAAGTTCCCGCAGGACGCCGTGCAGATCATCGGCTTCTCCAACTACGCCAGGGTGCTGCAGCCGGACGAGCTGGCCGGCCTGGACTGGGACATGGTCCAGGGCACCAACCTGCACCACGCCCTGCTCATCGCGGGCCGCCACCTCGACCGCCACCCCGACTTCGAACCGGTGGTCCTGGTGGTCACGGACGGCGAGCCCACCGCCCACCTCATGCGCAACGGCAGATCCGCCTTCGAGTGGCCGCCGTCGCACGAGACGCTGGAGTTGACCCTGGCGGAGGTGGACAAGATGACCCGCCGCCGGGCCACGATCAACATCTTCATGCTGGCGGCCGACGACCGGCTGAAGGAGTTCGTGGACGAGGTGGCCCGCAGGAACGGCGGGCGCGTCTTCTCCCCCAGTGCCGAACGCCTGGGCGAATACGTGGTCAGCGACTTCCTGCGCCTCCGCCGTACCCGCTGATCGCCGTCCCGGGTGAGGCGCGGATTCTGTCGGTGCGCTCGGGCAGAATCGCCGGCATGAGCGACGGTGACGTGCGGCTGAGAGACGTCGTGGAGGCGGACCTGGAGGTGTTCCTGGCGCAGGAGCACGACCCGGAGGCGGTGCGCCGGTCCAGGTTCGCCCCCAGGCCGCGGGAGGCGTTCCTGCGCCACTGGACCACCCGGATCCTCGGCGATCCCACGGTCCACGTGCAGGCGGTCATCGCCGACGGCGCCCTGGCGGGAAATCTGGTGGCCTGGTGGGAGGCGGACAAACGGTTCATCGGCTACTGGCTGGGCCGCGAGTTCTGGGGGCGCGGCGTCGGCGGCGTGGCCCTGGGGCTCTTCCTGGAGCAGGAGAAGACCCGTCCCCTCCACGCCGACCCCTTCCACGCCAACACCGCCTCGGTCCGCCTCCTGGAGAAGCACGGCTTCCGGCGGACGGGCACGATCCGGCACGGCGAGGACGAGCACATCCTGCTCGTCCTGTCCTGACCCACTTGGGAGCGCCCATCGGCGGGGACTCGTCCAGGAGACCCCGAAGGCCACCGGACGCGCCCTCTCCGTAGGGGACCTGGGACGGGTCAGGCGCTGCCCTCGGTTCCGGGATCAGGGGTCGGGCGGGGAGGGGCGGCGCGAGGGGTCAGGCGTCGACCAGCGAGGAGTAGAACGTGAGACCGACGTCGAAGCCGTCGCGGCAGTTGCGGTGGGAGCGGTAGCAGGGGCGCCAGGCCGAGCTGGCGCCGATTCCCGCCCTGGCCTCGCTCAGGGCCATCGGCACCCGCTCCGGCAGCGGCAGCAGGCCGTGGCCCAGATAACGGATGCCGGCCAGCTCGGTGTGCTTGCCGCGCCCTCCGGAGACGAACCCGCCGAATCGCCAGCCGCTCTCCTCGTCCCACACCAGCGCGTTGCCGTCGGCCAGCCGGAGCGTGACGCCGCGCGGATCGCACGGGCCGTCCCACCAGTCCGCCACCTCGGCTCCCAGCACGTCAACGACCTGCTGCGCATAGCCGATCGGCTGCTGCAGCCATTCGTCGGAGTACGGCTCGACATGCCTGACGGCCACTGACGGCACCTCCTTGTGCCCTGTGGGTAAGAAAAGAGCGACGGCCACCAACCATAGCGCGGCCGAACTTATTCCGTTGCACCACCGTCTAGTCATTAAGGACGATATTCAGGTCCGATCGGGGGAAGGAGGGGTGCCCAT
Organism: Nonomuraea jiangxiensis; assembly: GCF_900099965.1. Taxonomy (GTDB): domain Bacteria; phylum Actinomycetota; class Actinomycetes; order Streptosporangiales; family Streptosporangiaceae; genus Nonomuraea; species Nonomuraea jiangxiensis. Next base: position 244,886 of record NZ_FNDJ01000007.1, read on the forward strand.
GATTGCCGCGATAGCCACAGTAATTCTCCTCGTGCTGATGATCGTCGCCATAGCAGCACGAGAGCTGATCATGCGATGCCCCCCGGAGGGCAAAGAGAGTGTCGACTCCCCCACCGAGATCGCTGGGGACTAGTCTCTGCGGCATGTCGTCCCTGCTTCTCTGGCTGCACATCGGCTTCGCGATCTTCACCATCGGCCCGGTCACCGCCGCGACGATGACCGCGCCCCGCATCATCCGTGAAAAGAACGTGCCCGCGCTGCGGATCATCCAGCGCATGACGAGGATCTACAGCCTCGGCACCCTGGGCGTCTTCGTGTTCGGGGTGGTGCTCGGTGTGGTCCTCGGCAACGGGCTGCTCGGCAAGTGGTACATGACGGCCTCGATGACACTGTTCATCGTGGCCGCCGTGCTGCTCGTCATCATCGACCGCGACCTGCGTACCGCCGTCCGGGTGCTCTCCAGCGAGAGCACGGACGACGACGCGAAGGTGCAGAACGGGCGGATCGCCGCGATCAGCGGGCTGCTCGGGCTGATCTGGCTGGTGATCCTGTTCCTGATGGTCTTCCCGACCGGCTGAGCCAGGCTCCCGGGCGCTCCGACCGAGTGCCCGGTGGCCTGGCACGAACGCCCAGGTGGGTCAGCCCAGTGCCTGGGTGAGGTCGGCGAGCAGGTCGTCGATCGTCTCGATCCCGACGGACAGCCGCACCAGATCGCCGGGGACCTCCAGGGGCGACCCGGCCACCGAGGCGTGCGTCATCCTGCCCGGATGCTCGATGAGCGACTCGACCCCGCCCAGCGACTCGCCCAGCGTGAAGAGCTTGGCGCGATCGCACACCGCCACGGCCTCCGCCTCGCCGCCCGCGACGCGGAACGACACCATCCCCCCGAACCGCTTCATCTGCTTGGCCGCCACCTCGTGACCGCCGTGCTCGGGCAGCCCCGGGTAGAGCACCTGGGTCACCCGCGGGTGCGCGGTGAGCAGGCCGACGACGCGCTCGGCGTTGTCGCAATGACGGTCCATGCGCACGCCGAGGGTCTTGAGCCCGCGCAACGTCAGCCAGGCGTCGAACGGCCCGGCCACCGCGCCGATGGCGTTCTGGTGGTAGGCGAGCTCCTCGCCCAGCCCGCGGTCGGCGGTGATCAGCGCCCCGCCGACCACGTCGGAGTGACCGCCCACGTATTTGGTGGTCGAGTGCACGACGACGTCCGCCCCCAGGGACAGGGGCTGCTGCAGGTATGGCGACGCGAACGTGTTGTCCACCACCAGCAGCGCCCCGCACTCGTGGGCCAGTTGCGCCAGCGCGGCGATGTCGGCGACGCCGAGCAGCGGATTGGTCGGCGTCTCGACCCACACCACCTTCGTCTTCTGCGTCATCGCCGCGGCGACGGCGTCGAGGTCGTTGAGCGTCACCGGGTCGAAGTGCAGGTCCCAGCGCTGGTTGACCTTGGAGAAGAGCCGGTAGGTGCCTCCGTAGGCGTCATTCGGGATGATGACGTGGTCCTGCGGCTTGCACACCGTGCGCAGCAGCGTGTCCTCGGCGGCCATCCCCGAGGCGAACGCCAGCCCGCGCACCCCTCCCTCCACCGCCGCCAGCGCCTCTTCGAGCGCGGTCCTGGTGGGATTGGCCGAGCGGCTGTACTCATATCCCCCGCGCAACCCGCCCACGCCGTCCTGCTTGTACGTGGAGGTCGCGTAAATCGGCGGCACGACCGCACCCGTCACCGGGTCGGGCTCCTGACCAGCGTGAATGGCCAGGGTCTCAAAACCGTTGCTCATAAAGGCCACGTTAACGGAAGTCGGCCCGCGATCCGTCCCCTCCGGATCGCGGGCCGCTCGCGGACGACCGTCCCCACGGCGCCCGCGTGGCTCGCGCCTCGTTCCCCGCGCGAGCCGGGGCGGTCAGGCCGCCTCGAACTCCCGGTCCCCGCCTGACCGGGGCGGGAGCCGTACCACGTCGGCCTCCGGCCGGCCGTCTTCCGCGCGCGCCCCGCCGACGCGGGAGAGCAGCACGGGATCAGCGAGCGCGAGTAGCACTCCCATGACCAGTCCGGCGCCCAGTAGTAGGAATCCGATGGCAACCATTTCCTGTCCCCCTTCCGACACATCCCAGCATGGGCGACGCGGCCGCCCGCCGCCTCCGCTGAAGGACGGGTCTCTGACGAGCCCTCTCGGCCGAACGGTTGATACGACATGTCCGACTTCCGGCCTAGGCTCGGGCCGTGGGGGATTCCAACCGCCTCGTGTACTGGATCCGCCGGCTGAGCGAGATCGCGATGCTCGGCTGGCTGGGCCTGCTGCTCATGTTCGACCTCGCGCTCGCGGTCTCCATCGGAGGACTGCAGTGGCTGGCGTTCGCCTGTGGCATCGCCGGCATCGTGGCCGTGGTGCTGCGGAGGCGGCGCCGGCTGGAGGGGTTCGTCCTCATGCTGGCCCTGTCGTTCAGCGTGTCCGCGGCGATCGGGAGCACCCACCTCAACGGCGCCCCCGGGCTGGTGGAGACCGGGGCGCTGCTCATCCTGCTCGTCGGGGTGCTGCGGCACGTCGAGCCGGTACGCCGGGCCGCGCAGCTGGCGTGCGTGAGCCTGGTGGTCCTGATGGCGGAGTCCCTGGGCCGCGACTACAACTCCTCGGGGCTGGCGCTGTCGTTCCTGCTGTTCGTGGGGTGGTCGACGGCGGCGGGCATCGGCGGTTACCTGCGTTTCCAGCAGGAACGCCGGGCGGAGGCGGTGCACTCCGTACGCAAGGCCGAGCGGCTGGAGCTGGCCAGGGAGCTGCACGACCTGGTCGCCCATTACATCACCGGCATCGTGGTCCAGGCCCAGGCCGCCCGTACGGTCGCGGAGACCAGGCCGGAGGCGGTGGCCCCCGCGCTGGACGCCATCGCCACGGCCGGGTCGGAGGCGCTGACCTCGATGCGGCGCATGGTCACGGTGTTGCGTACCGAGGACGGCGCCGACCGCAGACCCGGGGTCACGCTGGCCGACCTGCGCCTGCTGGCCGACCGGTTCTCGGCCGAGGGGCCGAAGGTGGCCTTCGAGATCGGGCAGGGGCTGAACGACCGCGCGTTGCCGCCGGAGGTCATGACCACCCTGCACCGGGTGCTCCAGGAGGCGCTGACCAACGTGCGCAAGCACGCCGCCCGTACGGCCTGGGTCGAGGTGACCCTGCGGCGCCACGAGAAGGCGGTGGTGCTGCGGATCCGGAACTTCGGCGCCGCCGCGGACCCGCGGGTCTCCCGCCTGGGCGGCGGCTTCGGACTGGTCGGGATGGCCGAACGGGTGGAGGCGCTGGGCGGCCGGCTCCACGCCGGCCCGACCCCCGAGGGCGCCTGGCAAGTGGTCGCCGAATTCCCCCTCCCCTGAGCCGGTCTCCCACCCCCTGAGCGGACCCCTCACGTCCTGAGCCGGTCTCCCACCCTCCTGAGCGAACCCCTCACCTCATGAGCCGGTCTCCCACCCTCCTGAGCGGACCTCTCACGTCATGAGCCGGTCTCGCACCATGGGAGCCGGCCCCCACCCACCAGCAGCCCTCCCAACCACCCAGGCGGCCTCCCGGCCGCCCCGGAGTACCCCCCAGGAGAGCCCCCAGCACGCCAGGGAGGGCTTCCCGGCGCCCGGCGGTAGGCCGGGGTGGCTAGTGGTTGGCGAGGAAGGCGAGCAGGTCCTGGCGGGTGATCAGCCCCGAAGGCTTGCCGTCCTCCAGGACCACGGCGGCGTCGGCCTTCTCCAGCGCCTCGACCGCCCGCGCCACGGGTTCACCGCTGCCGATCATGGGTAGCGGTGCCGACATGTGATCGGCGATCGAGTCATCGGAGGAGAGCCTGCCGTGGTAAAGGGCTTCGAGGAGGTCACGTTCGACGATGGAACCGACCACTTCGGCCGCCATGACCGGCGGCTCCTCCTTCATCACCGGCAGCTGGGACACCGAGTATTCCCGCATGATCGAGATCGCCGTGCCGACGGACTCATGCGGATGCGCGTGCACGAACTCCGGCAGCCCCGGCCGCTTGCGCCTCAGCACGTCGCCGACCAGCCCCTCCTCGGAGGTGGTGGTCAGGAAGCCGTAGTCGGCCATCCAGTCGTCGTTGAAGATCTTCGACAGGTAGCCACGGCCGCCGTCGGGAAGCAGCACGACCACCACCCCGTCGGGCCCGGCCTTGGCCGCCACCCGCAGCGCCGCCACGACGGCCATCCCGCAGGAGCCGCCGACCAGCAGCGCCTCCTCGCGGGCGAGCCGGCGGGTCATGTTGAAGGAGTCCTTGTCGGACACCGCGATGACCTCGTCGCAGATCTCGGTGTCGTACGTGGCCGGCCAGATGTCCTCACCGACCCCCTCCACCAGGTACGGGCGGCCGGACCCGCCGGAGTAGACCGAGCCCTCGGGATCGGCCCCGATGATCTTGACCCGGCCGTCGGAGACCTCCTTGAGGTAGCGGCCGGTGCCGCTGATCGTGCCGCCGGTGCCGATGCCCGCCACGAAGTGGGTCACCCTGCCCTCGGTCTGCTCCCAGATCTCGGGGCCCGTCGAGTGGTAGTGCGAGGCGGGGTTGTTGACGTTGGAGTACTGGTCGGGCTTCCAGGCGTTGGGCACCTCGCGGGCCAGCCGGTCGGACACCGAGTAGTAGGAGTCAGGATGATCGGGCGAGACGGCCGTCGGGCAGACCACGACCTCCGCCCCGTACGCGCGCAGCACCGCGATCTTGTCCCCGGCCACCTTGTCCGGCACCACGAACAGGCACCGATAGCCCTTTTGCTGTGCCACGATCGCCAGGCCCACGCCGGTGTTGCCGGACGTCGGCTCGACGATGACGCCGCCGGGACGCAACTCCCCCGACTTCTCGGCGGCCTCGATCATCCGCACCGCGATGCGGTCCTTGACGGAGCCGCCCGGGTTGAAATATTCCACCTTGGCCAGCACCGGGGCTGGCACGCCCGCCGTGACCTTGTGCAGTCTGACCAGCGGAGTGTTCCCCATCAGGTCGACCAGGGAATCGTAAACGCGCACCGAGGTGTTCACCTTCTTTGCCGAAGCTTGATCAGCTTGCCCGTGGCCGAGATCCAGTGGGGGTGGCAGGCGCTCGGCTAGTTTTCAAGCAAACGCTACCGCCGAGTGGGACAAGGAGGGCACTTTCGTGGTTTGGGCACCTGGCATGGCGCGGGCGGCGCGCAAGATCGCCGCAGCGGCGGCGCTCGGAGGGGGCGGGCTGACCGCCCTGGGAGCCACCGCGTACGGTCTGCTGGTCGCGGAGGGGCTACTCGCGCGCAGGGCGATCGGACGCCCCCACGGCATGGACGGCCCACCCTCGGACGGTATGTACGGCGAGTTCCCCGGCACCCCGCTCAAACTGGCCATGCTGGGCGACTCCACCTCGGTCGGCCTCGGCCTGACCGACCACGGCGAGACCCCCGGCGTCCTGCTCGCGAAGGGCCTGGCCGAGGCCGCGGAACGCCCGGTGCACCTGCTGGTCGCCGGGAAGTCGGGCGCCTCGTCGGCCGAGCTGGCGGAGCAGGTGGACGCGGCCCTGATCATGATGCCGGACGTGGCGGTGATCTTCGTGGGCGCGAACGACATCATCACGCAGACGCCGCCCGCGTTCGCCGTACGCCATCTGTCCAAGGCCGTGCGACGGTTGCGGGAGGCGGGGATCGAGGTGGTCGTGGGCACCTGCCCCGACCTCGGCACCGTACGGCCGATCGCGCAGCCGTTGCGCTGGGTGGCGCGGCGCTGGAGCCGTCAGCTGGCGGCGGCCCAGACGGTGGCCGTGGTGGACGCGGGCGGGCGGACGGTGGCGTTCGCCGACGTCCTGGGGCCGGAGTTCGCTACAAATCCGACAGAAATGTTCGGACCCGATCGTTTCCATCCATCTGCCCGAGGTTACGCGCAGGCCGCTCACGCGGTGCTACCGTCGGTGTGCGCTGCGTTGGGGCTGTGGCCTGAGCCGGAGCCCGCGCGCGAGGAAGCACTGCAACCGATCTACCTTGCGGCGGCCACGGCCGCGGAGGAGCCCGGCACCGAGGTCACCGCGACCCGGGTCGACGGGCGGGCGACGGGCCTTTACGGCAAGTGGGTGACGTTGTTCCGCCGACGGCTCGGCGCGACGGTCAACGACGCCTGACTTCGGCCAGCACCGGTCACTCTGCGCGCCGAAGCCGCCACTCTTCGTCTCCTTGGAGTGGATTGCCCGTGCTGCGGCCCCGCTGGAAACCGTCCTTCGCTCTCGTAGGTGTCCTCGCCGCGACCGCCTGCTCCGGCAGCGACGCGGCCACCTCGAAGTTCCCCACCTGGGAGAACACCCAGGTCAACGCGGTCAGCCGGATGGCCGTCGCGGGCGGGGTCGTCGCCGTCACCTCCATGAAGTCCGACGGCACGCTCGAAACCGTCGCCATCGACCTGCGCGGCGGCCGGCGGCTGTGGGCGTACCCGGCCACGATGGCGGGGCGGCTGCCCGGCATGGGCGTCTCGGCGCCCGCGATCGTGGAGACCGGCAAGGGCTCGGGCGTCGTGGTCGCGCTCGACCCGGCCAAGAAGGGCCGCTGGAACGCCACCCTGATCGCCCGTGACGCCCACTCCGGGGCGCAGAAGTGGGCCAGACCGATGCATTCGACGTTCGGGCCGCAGCGCTGCGGGCCCTACATCTGCGTGTCCGAGCACACCGCGCTGGCCAAGGCCCGCATGGTGGTGCTGGAGCCGGACACCGGCAAGCAGCTGTGGATGCTGCCGGGCATCTCCGAGGTGGAGTGGTCGGATCCGCGCCGGGTCCTGCTCCTCAGACTGGCCGCCAACCCCACGATCGAGTCGTACGAGATCAAGACCGGCAAGCTCCAGTGGCAGCAGCCGATCGAGCAGGCGCTCGGGCCCGGGCTGGACATGTCGGGCGGCTGGGCCTTCGGCGCGACGGGCGACAACCTGGTCGGCTACGTCGCCCCTTACACGAACCCCCAGTCCAAGAAGCTCTCCACGTTCGGCCTCTTCTCCATCGAGATGGGCAGCGGGACGGTCAACTGGATGCGGCCCTCGGTCGTACGGGTCTATCCGAGCGGCAACCCCGGCCACGCGCCTGTCGTGCGTCCGGTGGACCGTCAGGGCGCCTACGGCGGCTTCGCCCGGCTGGACCCGGAGAGCGGCCGGGTGCTCGGCCAGATCACCGCGTCCGACGTGCCAGGGTCCGGCTGGTGGCTGGCCTTCCCCGACCGCATGGACAAGCTGGGCTTCCTCCAGCACAACGCCCAGGGCACGGCCTTCGACCTGGCCTCCGGCAAGGCGGTGCCGGTTGAGGGGCAGCGCGGGTGGTCGTTCTGCATCACCGACCCCAAGCCGCTGCCGCTGCGCGGGCAGGCCCCGGGCTTCTACCCGACGGCCGCGCTCTGCGAATACGACCTCGCCACCGGCAAGCGGGCCTCCGCCGCGACGGCGCCACCGCCCTGGTTCACCGGCAGCCAGGACGGATGGCGGTTGTGGCGCGACGAGAAGGGGGCCATTCACGCCGTCAACGACCAGACGGCAACCGCGCCGGGCATGTACGGGTAGAGGGGCTTGCGGGTAGAACTGGAATATAGTTCTACTATTAGCGCCGACAAAGGAGGAGTCATGCCCGAGGCAGTCATCGTCGCAACCGCGCGTTCCCCCATCGGACGAGCCTTCAAGGGATCGATGAAGGAGATCCGCCCTGACGACCTGACCGTGCAGATGATCCAGGCGGCGCTGGCCAAGGTGCCCCAGCTCGACCCCTCCTCGATCGAGGACATCATGCTGGGGTGCGGGCTGCCCGGAGGTGAGCAGGGCTTCAACATGGCGCGGGTGGTGGCGGTGATGCTCGGGCTCGACAACGTGCCCGGCACCACTGTGACGCGCTACTGCTCGTCGTCACTGCAGACCACGCGCATGGCCTTCCACGCCATCAAATCGGGCGAGGGGGACGTGTTCGTGTCGGCGGGGGTGGAGACCGTCTCCCGGTTCGCGAAGGGCAGCTCCGACTCGCTGCCTGACACGCACAACCCGATCTTCCTGGAGGCGCGGGACCGGACCAAGGAGTTCGGCGAGGGCGGCCACGTCTGGCACGACCCCCGCCAGGACGGGAACGTCCCCGACGTCTACATCGCCATGGGGCAGACCGCCGAGAACGTGGCCCAGCTCAAGGGGATCTCCCGGCAGGAGCAGGACGAGTTCGGGGTGCGCTCGCAGAACCTGGCCGAGAAGGCGCTGGCCGACGGGTTCTGGCAGAAGGACATCACGCCGGCGACCATGCCGGACGGGACCGTGGTGAGCAAGGACGACGGGCCGCGGGCGGGGACCACGTACGAGAAGGTCGCCGGGCTGCAGCCGGTCTTCCGGCCGGACGGGACCGTCACGGCCGGCAACTGCTGCCCGCTCAACGACGGGGCGGCGGCCGTGATCGTGATGAGCGACGTCAAGGCGGCCGAACTCGGGATCACGCCGCTGGCCCGGATCGTGTCCACCGGGGTGAGCGGGCTGTCGCCCGAGATCATGGGGCTGGGGCCGGTGGAGGCCTCCCGGCAGGCGCTGTCCCGGGCGGGGATGGCGATCGACGACATCGACCTGGTGGAGATCAACGAGGCGTTCGCGGCCCAGGTCATCCCTTCCTACCGGGAGCTCGGGATCGAGCTGGACCGGCTCAACGTCAACGGCGGGGCGATCGCGGTGGGGCATCCGTTCGGGATGACGGGGGCACGCATCACGTCCACACTGATCAACAGCCTGCAGCACCACGACAAGAGCATCGGCCTGGAAACCATGTGCGTCGGCGGCGGCCAGGGCATGGCCATGATCCTCGAACGCCTCGGCTGATTTCATCTTCATCCGTTACGGCATGCCGTGGTCTGCCACCCGCCGCACATGGCTGAGGGCCTCCAGGGGAACGGCCGCTGACCGGGTGACGGTGGCTCGCCGTTACGCGAGCCATTGTTGCCCGGCTTCCGTGGCCCAACCCGACCGCCGCACACACAGCGCCACCCACCACGGCGCCCCCAAAGACGACCTTGGGACTCCGGAGCCAGGGCCCCCACGGCTCCGGGGTGCAGGGTCAAGGCTCCAGGAGCCCGAGAACTCAAGGCCCGCCACAGCGGCGGCACGCTGGCGGTGCGGTCGAACGCGCATATCCCGGGTGAAGGGGTGGGTGGTAGCCGGGGAATCTCTACCCGTGGCCGTCCGGGCGAGGGTTGGCCATGGAGACCGGGCAACGGGGGCTCGCGTAGCGGCGGCCCGCCGTCATCCGGTCAGCGGCCGTTTCCCTGGAGGCCCTCAGCCCCGTGCGGCGGGTGGCCGACCACGGCATGCCGTAACAGAGGAATGTGTATTTCACCCGTGACGATCAGGACCCGCCTTGGTGGGGGTGATGCGGAGGATGACGCGGCGGTCGCGGATCATGGAGGCGCGGTAGTCGTCCCAGTCCGGGTGCTCGCCCGAGATGTCGCGGTAATACCGCACCAGCTGATCCATCGCCTCCGGCAGCGAGATGACCTCGGCCGTGCCGTCCACCTGGATCCAGTCGCCGTAGAAGGCGTCCGTGAACACGCACAGCGAGACGGCCGGGTCGCGGCGGACGTTGTGGGTCTTGGCCGCCGTTTCGCGGGTGCTGATGACGATCCGCCCGTCATCGACCCCCGCGACCACCGGCGACATCTGCGGGCGCCCGTCGCGATGCCTGGTCAGCAGGACGGCGCGGTGGCTGGTGCGGAGAAAGGCCAGTGCCTTGTCGAGATCCATCCCCTCATGATGCCGCGCCCGCACTTGGAGCACGGGCGCGGGGGATGGATGGGCCTAGATGAAGCCCATGCGGTTACGGCGGTGCCGCTCGTGCTCGTGCACGATCGCTGCGGCGTAGCCGTGGGTCAGCCCGTGCTCGTCGGCAAGCCAGTTGGCCCGCTCGTCGCACCTGAGGAAAGCCGGGCCGTTGTCGATGGCTTGGAACCACTCGGGGAGTTCGCGTCCCGTTATAGTTGGGACCCTTGCGATGAGCTTCGTCTGCGTCTCCGGTGAGTGGTTCAAGGACATGGGCACCTCCGCGGATAAAGGTCCTTTGCTAGACACTGCAACACCCACGTCCAGATGGCAAGCCCCTAATCAGGCATCATTCGGTGACGGCACGTAGATTTTCGGTCGCAGACAGAGAGGGCCCCGCCGGGATCGGCGGAGCCCATGGAGATGACCGGCGGCTGAATGATCAGTCGCTGCTGGTGAAATAGCTGATGAAACGCAGCACCTCAAGGTAGATCCAGACGAGGCTCAGCGTCAGACCGAACGCGCACTGCCACGCGAACTTCTCCGGCGCCCCCTGCCGCACGCCCTGCTCGATCGAGTCGAAGTCGAGGAGCAGGAAGAAGCAGCCGACCAGGATCATGATGATGCTGAAGATCCAGCCGATCGGGCTGTCGGTGCGCAGGCCGAGCCCGCCGTCGTTGAACAGGCCCACGAGCATGTTGACGAGCAGCAGCCCGATCACCGAGATGGCGGCGGCGATGCCGTATTTCACGAGCTTCGGCGTGACGCGGATGATCCGCAACGAGTAGACGGTCAGCACGGCGCCGAAGGCGAATGCCGTGCCGAGCACCGCCTGGAGCACGATTCCGCTGACGGTTCCCTCGAAGACGGAGCTGATCTTCCCGAGGAAGACGCCCTCGAAGAGCGCGTAGCCCAGGATGAGCGCCGGGTTGGTGCTCTGGGTGAACGAGGCGATCAGGCCCAGGATCAGCGCGACGATCGCGGCGCCGATGGCGAACATGGGGGGGACGTCGAGGATCCATGCCCCGGCCGCCGCCACGACGAGCGTGCCGAGGGTGAGGAACCCGCGCACCACCACGTCGTCGAGCGTCATGGTCCGGTATGCGGGCCCGGTGGGGGGTGCGTACGACGGGGCGTCGTACATGTTCTGCAGCTGGGCGGGGGACGGGGCTGGCGCCGCCCAGCCACCGGCCTGCTGCCGCGACCTGCTGAATACGGGGTTCTTGCTCTCCATCGCTGCCTCCTGTGGCGCCGAGCCTACGGGGCCTGGCGGCACCTTGGTCAACTGACGCGTCAGATCGATGTTCATTCGGAACTTCGGCAGCGATCCCAACGAACGGGTGCGCCGTGGAGTTCCCAAGGTCATCCGACCACGGCCGCGACCCCTCCGGCAGGCGCCCCGCCGGGGTTGCCCCACGGTTTCCCGGCCGCCGGCCACCGGTCACGAATAGGAGGTATGACTTCTGTAGTCGACCATTCACAGAATGGAAACTCCGAGAAGGCAGAAACGGGGCGGGTTGTCAATATGCGGGAGCGAGTTCGGCCACAAGAGGACAGGAGCGGTCCGTCCCCCGACATCGGGCCGGCGGCCCGTCGGTAACGACTCGATATCGGCCGTGAACAGGGGATGCGGACTCCGCCGGACGATCGCGGTAAATCTCCAGGTCAGTGACCTAAAGCCAATGAAGATGGCAAGTGCCCCCGGCGGGATTCGAACCCGCACGTCAACCCTTTTAAGGGGTTTGCCTCTGCCATTGGGCTACGGGGGCGCCGCAATCATACGAAACGGACCATGCTTCCGAGGAGCACAACTTCGCATCAGGCGTCACAAGTGTGAAGTCTGCGGTGAAGAGATAGGGCTCCGGGGACTCTGTCCAAGAAGAGTAGACCGTCCAGATGGTCCAGTTGGTGCTGAATGCAACGGGCTTCGAAGGCATCAGCCTCGATGGTGACGGGCTCGCCGCTGCCTGGCAAATGCCCATGTACGGTGATACGTGTGGCGCGGCGCACATCCGCCGTCAGCCCCGCGATCGACGCGCACCCCTCCCTGGCGTGGTCCCAGTGAGAGGCGGCCGCGAGGCGAGGATTGACCACGACGAGCTCTCCGGCCCATGACCGGCTCCTGGGGTGGCGCCGGGCGTCAAAGGCGATGAGACGCCAACTCAGGCCGATCTGGGGGGCGGCCAGCCCGGCCGTGGACGGCTCACTGCGCAGGGTCGCCAGGAGATCGGCGGCGGCGACCACGACCTCGGGGGCGGTCGGGTCCACCGGCTCGGCCACGACGGACAGCAGCCGGTGCGGCGCCCCCAGCACCTCACGCGGCGTCCCCCCAGCCGCCTCACCGGGCGTCCGCTCGGCATCCGCAGAGGAAGTCCCCCCGGGGTCCCGGCATCCATGAGGAGGCTCTCCCCCGGCGCTCTCCTGCCTTCCTGGCCGCTTCACCGAATGCCCGCAGGGTGAAGGCCCCGTTGTCGAGCTTCGAGGCGGACAGGCGGCGCGGAACGGTGGGTCATGAGGGTTCCCCGATTCTGTCGGTGACGTTCGGTAGCGTGCGCTGTCCACCGGCGACCCGCCGACGGCGCCAGACGCACCCCAGAAGGAGAAGCAAGCCGGGTCGCGCCCGCACGGGAGGGCCCGCCGTGGGGTGGGCCGGCGACCCGTGAGCCTCAACACGCCCTCCTCCTCGTGGGGTGAGTGTGGTCGGCATCCCTGGCCCATCCGTCCTGAGGCGGGGAGGGAGGATGTCAGATCAGATCCGGTTCGACGGGGCGAAAGGTGATCTCGGAGTCGAGGCTGGCCCCGACGGCCGCCAACTGGCGCATGAGCGCCGCCACGTCCACCTCTTTCGGCAGCTCGACGTCGGCGATCAGCACGTACAGGCGGCCGGAGAGCCTGGTGCTCATGCCGGTGATGTTCCCGCCGTCGGCCGCGAGCACGGCGCTGACGGCGGAGACGATGCCGGGCCGGTCCGGGCCGTGCACGGTCAGCACGTAGCCCAGGCCGTCGCCCTCGTCGCAGAAGTGACGGCGGGCCTCGATGGCCGACGCGGTCACCACCAGGTCGGAGGCGCTCAGACGCTTCAGGAGCTCGGTGGAGTCCAGTTCGCCCGACACCAGCAACATCATCGCCACGTGGCCGCCGAGCAGCGTCATGGTCGAGTCCTGGATGTTCGCCCCGCAGTCGGCCAGCGAACCGGTGACCGCGGCGATCACACCGGGCCGGTCCACGCCGAGCACGGTCACCGCTGAGAGCCCCACCGTGGTTACCCCTTCCGCATGACGACCAGGAGCGCCGAAACGCCCCGGCGATGATCGCCGGGGCGCTGCCGTGGCCGGGCTAGCGGTGGGTCGTCGCCACGGCCGCCCTGAAGCCCTCGCGCGGGTGCTCCATCTCACCGAGTGAGATCGTCTCTCGCTTGAAGAACAGGGCCAGGGTCCAATCGACGACGACACGGACCTTGCGGTTCAGCGTCGGCACCCGCGACAGATGGTAGGTGCGGTGCATGAACCATGCAGGAAATCCGCGAAGCTTGACGCCATAGACGTTGGCGACGCCTTGATGAAGGCCCAACCCGGCGACCGATCCGACATATTTGTGGCGGTATTCGACCAGTTCCTCGCCGCGCAGGTGGCGGACGATGTTGTCGGCGAGCACCTTGGCCTGGCGGACCGCGTGCTGGGCGTTCGGGGCGCAGAACTGGCCGGGGTTCGTCACGTCGGGCACCCCGGCGGCGTCCCCGGCCGCAAAGGCGTCGGGGGTGCCCGCCACGGTGAGCCGGGTGGTGCCCTTGATGCGGCCGCGCTCGTCCAGGGGCAGATCGCTGTCCTGCACGACGGGGCTGGACTTGACGCCCGCGGTCCACACGAGCGTCTCGGCGTCGAACTCCGCGCCGTCCGACAGCACCACGTGCCCGTCCACGCAGGACTCCAGCCGGGTGTCGAGCCTGACGTCGATGCCGCGCTCGCGCAGCTGCTCCAGCGTCCACTTGCCCATCTCGGGGCCGACCTCGGGCAGCACCCGGTTCGTCGCCTCGACGAGCACCCAGCGCAGGTCGGACGGCCCGATGTTGCGGTAGTAGCGCGTGGAGTCCTTGGCCATGTCCTCCAACTCGGCCAGCGCCTCGACGCCCGCGAAGCCGGCCCCGACCACGACGAACGTCAGCGCCTTGCGCCGCACGTCCGGGTCGTCGGTCGACTCCGCCACGTCGAGCTGGCGCAGCACGCGGTTGCGCAGCGCGATGGCCTCGCCCACGGTCTTGAACCCGATGCCGATGTCGGTGAGACCCGGGATCGGCAACGTGCGCGAGATCGATCCCGCCGCCATCACGATCACGTCGTACGTCAGCCGCCGCGGCCCACCCTCGGCCGGCTGGAAGGTGACGGTGCGCTCGGCGTGGCTGACCTGGGTGACCCTCCCGTTGAGTATGCGCACCTTCGGCAGGATGCGCCGGAGAGGAGCCACCACGTGCCGAGGCGACAGGTTACCCGCGGCCGCCTCAGGCAAGAAGGGCTGGTAGGTCATGTAGGACTGGGGGTCGATGATCGTGATCCGAACCTCGCCGCCGCGCAGCTCCCGGTGGAGCCTGCGCTGCAGCCGAAGCGCGGTGTACAGGCCGACGTATCCGCCGCCGACGATCAAAATGTGCTTCTTCATCCTGAGGCCCCATCCCTCGTGGAGTGCTTGTGAAAGCATTCACAAGCTTACGTCAAGCGCGCTCGACGAATCCAATCCGGGCGTGGTGCAACGCGTCACACAGCCAGTGACCTGGCCCTGGTGAAGATGTCGTCCAGCATCTGGGCGGTGACGCGGCCGGTGAAGGTGTTCTGCTGGCTGGGGTGGTAGCAGCCGATCAGCGTCACCGGCGTGTCTCCGTACCGGACCTCGGTCTCGGCGCCGTGGCCGAACGGCGGCCTGACCCGCGGCAGGTCGTATCCCGCCTCCTTGAGCGCCGGCCACATGGCCTGCCAGGCGTAGCCGCCGAGCGCCACCACCACCCGCACGTGCGGCGCGATCAGCTCCACCTCGCGCGACATCCACGGCAGGCAGGTGGTCTTCTCCTCCGGCGTGGGCTTGTTCGCCGGGGGCGCGCAGCGCACCGGCGCCACCACCCGCACCCCGAGAAGCCGCTGCCCGTCGCCCGCGTGCGTGCTGGTCTCCTTCTCGGCCAGGCCGCAGCGGTGCAGCGAGGCGAACAGCCAGTCGCCGCTGCGGTCGCCGGTGAAGATCCGCCCGGTCCTGTTGCCCCCGTGCGCGGCCGGCGCCAGCCCGACCAGCAGGATCCGCGGCCGCTCGTCGCCCCAGCCCGGCACGGGACGGCCCCAGTAGGTCTCCTCCGCGAACGCGCGCCGCTTCACCGTGGCGACCTCCTCGCGCCAGGCCACCAGGCGGGGACAGGCGCGGCAGACGGACTGCGCGGCCGTGAGCTCCGCGAGGGTACCGCAGGAGGCGGCCAGGCGGCGCACGTCCGCGGGGTCGTGGGCGACCGGGGTCTCGGCGGTCGCCGGGTCGCCGGGCCAGCCGGTGCCGGGAGGTACGAAGCTCATGACATCGATGGTGCCCGATCGCCCAGGCCGGCTCGGACCGGGCGCGGGCTTCTGAGCGGCCGATCAGAACGAAAAACCGGGTGGCGCCCACGGGCGCCACCCGGTCAGGTCACTCGACCTTCGGTTCGCCTACTTGGCCGGCAGCGTGATCGCCGGAACACTCGGCGTCGCGGTCGCGGTCTCCTTCGGAGCCGGCACCGTGTCCTTCGCGGGCGGTTCCGGGGTCTTGCAGGCGGCGAAGAACGCCGTGACCGTCTCGCTGTTGCGCGGGCCAGAGACCGCCAGGGTGACACTGCCACCCTTCGTGGCCGCGCCGTTCAGCGCCTTGGTGAGGCTCACGCTCTTCGAGCCGCCGTGGCGGTCGAAGGAGACCTCGCCGCCGCCCACCGTCTGCCCGTTGAGCAGCCAGGAGTAGCGGGCCTTGGCGGCGCCCTTCGTGAAGATGGAGCCGCTCGCGCTGACCTTGCAGTCGCTGGTGGTGGACGCCGACACGCTGGCCTTCACCTCAGCGCCGTAGGACGGGGCCGAGTGCTCGTCCCTGTCCTTGTCCTTGCACCAGACCTTGTACTCGGCCCGGTTGGAGGAGGCACGGTCGGGGCTCAGCACCTGCAACTGCGCATAGCCACGCCCGCTGTGCCGCGGGGAGATGGAGAAGCCGACCCTGCGGCTGTCGTTCACCTTGATCTTGCCGTAGTCGACGGCGTCACCGTTGAGAACCCAGCGGTAACGCACCCACGCCGGCCGGTTCGAGGAGATCACACCGCTGAAGCTGATCCTCTTGCCGGTGGTGCAGGAGCCGACGTACGTGCTGGGGCTGGCCCAGGCACGCGCCGACACGTTGAGGTGCGTACGCGCCTCGCGCAGCTTCATCGGCTCCTTGCAGGAGACCGAGAAGTAGCCCTTCTTGGACGTGAACGACTTCGGACCGAGGACCTGTACGGCCTCCCAGCCCTTGACGTCGTCCTTGAAGGTGATGGACTGCTTGACCGTCACCGACTTGGTGCCCTTGCCGGTGAGCGTGAGGGACCGAACCTTGCCCTTGGACCCGTCGCCGTGCAGCCAGCGGTAGGAGAGCTTGGTCTTGCCCTTGACCGGCACCTTGATCGTGGCCGAGAAGTCGACCTCGGTCGGACAGGATCCCTCGTAGTCGCGCACGGCGGCCTTCGGCGTGGAGACCGAGACCTTCGCGGTCTTGGAGGCGGCGGCCGTGGCCGAGGTCGCCGCCTGAGCGGGGCTGGCGACCAGTCCCGCGCCCAAAGCGGCCAGCACGGCAGCGGACGCGCCGGCGGCCGCCGCCTTACGTGCTAAACCAACAGACATCATGTGAGAGTGCTCCATTCCGTGAGAGGAAGAGACGCGCTCGGGAACGGTCGCCACGCCGGCACCTTCTGTGCATGGCTATATGGCAAAGCCCCCGTAATGCCCCTTTACCTAATCACAATACTGATTGCACGCTCAACACGACTCATGTGCGGGAAATGTCCGGATTTCTTCAGGTATCGCGGGCGATGGCCCATGCAATACCGTCGAGGATGTCGTGTTCACTGACAATGACCTGCGAAAACGCGAAACGGCGAACGATCCTGTCCAGAATTAGCGCGCCGGCGCCAATCACATCGACCCTTCCCGGATGCATGACGGGGACCTGCGCACGCTCACCATGGGTCATCGCGAGCAACCTGCGGGTCACCTCGTGCACCTGCTCGGCCGAAATCCGCGAATGGTGGATCCGGGCCGAGTCGTAGGCCGGCAGATCGAGCGCCATGCCCGCGATCGTCGTCACCGAACCCGCCAGCCCCACGAGCGTGTGCGCCCGCTCGACCGGCACCTCGGCCGCCACCCGGTCCAGCGCCGCCTCGATGTCGGCCACCACGGCCTCCAGGGCGGGCGCGGCGGGCGGGTCACCCGCGCCGCGCAGATGCCGCTCGGTGAGGCGTACGCAGCCGATGTCCACCGACAGCGCCGCCTCGGCGTGCTCGGTGCCGACCACGAACTCGGTGGACCCGCCGCCGATGTCCACCACCAGGTAGGGAGGCAGCGGTCCCTGCGGCACCTCGGTCTCCGGCGACAGCCTGAGCAGGCCCCTGGTCGCGCCGACGAACGACAGCTCGGCCTCCTCGGCCCCGGCCACGACCTCCGGCTCCACCCCGAAGATCTCGCGGACGCCGTCCACGAACTCCTGCCGGTTGGCCGCGTCCCTGGTGGCGCTGGTGGCCACCACCCGCGTCTCGGCGGCGCCGTGCCGGTCGATCAGCTCGCGGTAGCCCCGCATGGCCTTGAACGTGCGTTCCAGGGCCTCAGGGGCCAGTCTGCCGGTCTCGTCGACGCCCTGGCCCAGGCGGACGATCTCCATCAGCCGCTCGACGTCGTCCAGCACGTCGTCGCGAACGTCCGCGATGAGCAGCCGTACGGAGTTGGTACCGCAGTCAACGGCGGCTACACGCATGGTCCGTCACTCCACCACTCGGGGAGCGCGTCGAGCGCCTCCCTGCCGATCGGGTTGGCGCCGGGCACCGCCAGCTCGTGCGCGACGAGCGCGTGCAGGCACTTGACCCGCCGCGGCATGCCGCCCGTGCTCTGCATGTCGCGCGGCAGCGGCGCCAGCCCCTGGTCGTGTGCCGCCTTGTCGCGCCTGGCGACGTAGTCGTCGTGCGCGGCCTCGTAGGCGGCGGCCAGCTCGGGCTCGGCGGCGAGCCTGGCCTGCATCTCACGCATCAGCCCCGAGCCTTCGAGCGTGCCGATGGCCGAGGCCGCCTTGGGGCAGGTCAGGTAGTAGAGAGTCGGGAACGGCGAGCCGTCCGGCAACCGTGGCGCGGTCTCCACCACGTCGGGGTGGCCGCACGGGCAGCGGTGCGCGACCGCGCGCAGCCCCCTGGGGGGCCGCCCGAGCTGCTTCCGCACGACCTCGACGTCATCACTGTCCAACGGTTTCCTTCCCGGTGACCGCCCTGCGTCCGGTGCCCTTGTCGGCGGCCTCCACGGACTCCCAGAGCGTCTGGTACCACGGCGGCACCGCCACCGGCTGCTTCACGGCCTTCTGTTCCTTGCCCTGCTGGGGCTCCATCACCACGTAGCACTTCTCGCCCGGCCCGCAGTAGTGCAGCCGCTCCTTGGCCGTCTTCTTGATCCAGTTGGGGTCGCGGCTCTGCCGGTCACGGGCCAGCAGCGCCTGCTTCTCCGCCTCGACCGCGGCACGCTCGGCCCGCAGCTCGGAGATGCTGCGGCGCAGGCTGATGTACTCGCGCACAGGGTAGGCCAGGCTCATCGCGATCGCGCACACCACGACCGCCAGAATGGCGGCCCGCCCGGTAAGCTGCGGCCTCTTCGCCAATTGCTGCACCCCCTAAGTACGGCTCCCGGCCGATTCGGGGCGCCGAGAGCCGTACTCGAAACTAGCGCCGAAAACGCGGGAATGCCGCGCGACCCGCGTAACGGGCGGCGTCGTCGAGGAGTTCTTCGATGCGGAGAAGCTGGTTGTACTTCGCCACCCGGTCGGAACGGGCCGGGGCGCCGGTCTTGATCTGACCGCAGTTGATCGCCACCGCCAGGTCGGCGATCGTCGTGTCCTCGGTCTCGCCGGAGCGGTGGCTCATCATGCACCGGTAGCCGCTGCGGTGGGCCAGGTCGACCGCGTCGAGGGTCTCCGACAGCGTGCCGATCTGGTTGACCTTGACCAGCAGCGCGTTGGCGGCGCCCGCCTTGATGCCGCGCTCCAGCCGCTCGGGGTTGGTGACGAACAGGTCGTCGCCGACGAGCTGCACCTTGTCGCCGAGGGCCCGGGTGATGGCCTGCCAGCCGTCCCAGTCCTCCTCGTCGAGCGGGTCCTCGATGGAGACCAGCGGGTAGTTGGCGACCAGGTCCTCGTAGAACGCGATCAGCTCCTGCGACGACAGGCCCTTGCCGTCGATCGTGTAGACGCCGTCCTTGTGGAACTCGGAGGCGGCCACGTCGAGCGCCAGCGCGACGTCCTCACCCGGGGTGTAGCCGGCCCGCTCGATGGCGACCAGGATCAGGTCGAGCGCGTCGCGGTTGGAGGGCAGGTTGGGCGCGAAGCCGCCCTCGTCGCCCAGGCCGGTGGCGTAGCCCTTCTCCTTGAGCACGCCCTTGAGCGCCTGGTAGACCTCGGTCCCCATGCGTACGGCCTCGCGGAACGTCTCCGCCCCGATCGGCGCGATCATGAATTCCTGGATGTCGACGTTGGTGTCGGCGTGGGCGCCGCCGTTGAGGATGTTCATCATCGGCACGGGCAGCACGTGGGCGTTGGGGCCGCCGACATAGCGGAAGAGCGGCAGGTCGGCGCTGTCGGCGGCGGCCTTGGCCACGGCCAGCGAGACGCCGAGGATGGCGTTGGCGCCGAGCTTGGACTTGTTGGGCGTGCGGTCCAGGTCGATCATGATCTGGTCGATGATCCGCTGGTCCTCGGCCTCGACCCCGCCGATCTCCTCGAAGATCTCGTCGGTCACGGCGAGGACGGCCCTCTCCACGCCCTTGCCGCCGTAACGCTTGCCGCCGTCACGCAGCTCGACCGCCTCGAACTGGCCGGTCGACGCGCCGCTCGGCACGGCCGCCCGGCCGGTGCTGCCGTCGTCGAGCACCACCTCGACCTCGACCGTCGGGTTGCCCCGGGAGTCGAGGATCTCGCGAGCGTATACGACCTCGATGGTAGCCACGGGATGCGCTCCTCAATCGGAAAGGCAATATGCCGTCAGAGCCTATCGGTCACTGCTGGTCACGCGTATGCACGGCCCCCTGGCCGGCCTCCCAGGCGCGTACGCGGTCGCGGTAGGACCGCGCGGCGGCGCGCAGCTCGGCCTCGGCGTCCAGCCCGCCCTCGGCGGCGCGGCGGACAAGGTCGAACAGCTCCCTGGCCACCCCCTGGCCCACCCCGGCCGCCAGCGCGGCGGGCGCCCCGGCCCGCTCGGCCCGGCGCAGCAACTGGCCGGCCAGCGACAGCGCGCCCTGCCCCATGGGCACGCCGTCCAGCACCGACTCCCTGCCCTTGGCCGCCCGCTCGGCCGCCTTGATGGCATCCCAGTTGGAGCTGACCTCGTCGGCGCTCTCGGCGCGCACCGAGCCGAACACATGGGGATGGCGGCGGACGAGCTTGTCCACGATCCCGGCCGCGACGTCGTCCATGTCGAAGTCCTCGGCCACCCGCGCGTGGAAGACCACCTGGAGCAGCAGGTCCCCCAGCTCCTCCCGAAGGGCCGGGTAGTCGGCCTCCTCGATGGTCTCGAGCACCTCGTAGGCCTCTTCGAGCAGGTACGGCGCCAGCGTCTCGTGGGTCTGCTTACGGTCCCACGGGCACTCCGTACGCAGCCGGTCCATCACCCCGACCAGGTCGAGCACCCGCGCGCCCGGCAGGTCGTAGGACCCCGGCACGACCTCGATCAGCGGCGGCTCGTCGAGCGCGACCGCCGCGTGCCCGAGGGCGCGCATGAAGTCCTCGTCGTCCGCCGCGAGCCACACCACGGTCTCGGCGACCGCCCGCCGGGCCAGCCCGGCCGGGTCCGGCTCGACGACCTCGACGTCGATCCCGGCCTCGGCCAGGTAGGGCAGGTGGGGATGGGCCGCCGAGCCGGTCAGCACCGGGCCGGAGCCCAGCGCCTGCCACGCCTGGTGGCTCAGCAGCCCGGGGGCCACCCTGGGCGAGGTGGTGACGACGATCAGTGGCACGATCAGCCCTGCGGCTGCTGTGCCGGCGGCTGCGCCGGCTGCTGGGTGAGCTTGCCGAACCTGCCGGTGTCCACGAACAGGCCCGGGCTCTCCTGCGACGGCTGCGCGTTGAGCGCGCCGTAGCGGGGGTTGAAGATCGGCTTGATCGAGTTGAGCTCCTGCACCAGCCGCTGCTGGCCGCTCTGCCCGCCGAACTGCTGCTGCAGCTTCGTGAGGCCGACCACCGCCCGGCCGTAGTCACGGGCGGACCGCGGCGGGACGCCGGAGGCCAGCAGGTTGATCTCGGGCGACTCGAACTGGCCCGGGTTCTTGAGCGCGGCGTCGATCTCGGCCGGGGTCACCTGGATCTTGTAGCGATCGACGAGCTGCCTGGAGCTGCTCACGTTGACCAGGCCGCGCAGCACGAACTGGCTGGCGGGGATGCCGCCCAGCGCGGTCTGCTCATCCAGCTTGGCCCGCTTGAGCGCTGCCAGGTAGTCCTGCGTGGCCTCGTTGAGCTGACTGGTGGAGATGCGCTCGTTGCCCACCAGGGCCGCGGCCCCGGCGTGCATGGGGGATGAGCAGGCGGTCAGCGCGATGCCCGCCGCTGCCGTGGCCACGGCCACTCGTATCGACTTCACGTACGTCCCTTTCCAACCAAAAAATCGCCGCTAGCTTACCCGTGCGGGCTCCAGGAACATCGCCTCGACCAGATCACCGCACCATTTGAGCAGGTCGAGATCGCGCAACGGCTGCCCGCCCAGGGGCTTGGTCTTGGGAATCGGCACCAGCAGCGTCTCAGCCGCCTGCTTGTATATCGCCTTCTTGTACAGCCGGTCGAGCCGGACCTGCTGCGACTCCCTGAGCCGGGCCGGGCCGAACTTGATGTTCTGGCCCTGCAGCGTGACGTCCGTGAGCCCGGCCTGGCGTGCCCTGATCCGGAACCTGGCCACCTCCAGCAGGTTCTCCACCTCGACCGGGGGCTTGCCGTAGCGGTCGGTCAGCTCCTCGCGCACCTCGTCGATGTCGGTCTGCGCGGTGATGCCCGCGATCCGCTTGTACGCCTCCAGCCGCAGCCGCTCCGAGGTGACGTAGTCGTGCGGGATGTGGGCGTTGATCGGCAGCTCGACCTTGACCTCGGCCTGCGCCTCTGGCGCCTCCACGCCCGACAGCTTGGCCTTCTGCTCCTGCACGGCCTCGGCCATCAGCCGGACGTACAGGTCGAAGCCGACGCCCGCGATGAACCCGGACTGCTCGGCCCCCAGCACGTTGCCGGCGCCGCGGATCTCCAGGTCCTTCATCGCGACGTACATGCCCGCGCCCATCTCGGTGTGCTGCGAGATCGTGGCCAGCCGCTCGTGCGCGGTCTCGGTCAGCGGCTTCTCCGGCGGGTAGAGGAAGTAGGCGTAACCGCGCTCGCGCCCCCGCCCGACACGCCCGCGCAGCTGGTGCAGCTGCGACAGGCCGTAGTTGTCGGCCCGGTCCACGATCAACGTGTTGGCGTTGGGCACGTCGAGCCCGGACTCGACGATCGTGGTGGAGACGAGCAGGTCGTATTCCCGCTCCCAGAACCCCACCATGATCTTCTCCAGCTGGTGCTCGTTCATCTGCCCGTGCGCCACCGCGATGCGCGCCTCGGGCACCAGCTCGCGCAGCCGCGCGGCCACCCGGTTGATCGAGGCGACCCGGTTGTGCACGAAGAAGATCTGGCCGTCGCGCATGAGCTCGCGCCGGATCGCGGCCCCGATCTGCTTCTCCTCGTACGGCCCCACGAACGTGAGGATCGGATGCCGCTCCTCCGGCGGCGTGAGGATCGTGGACATCTCGCGGATGCCCGTCAGCCCCATCTCCAGCGTGCGCGGGATCGGCGTGGCCGACATGGCCAGCACGTCCACCTGCGTGCGCAGGTGCTTCATCGCCTCCTTGTGCTCGACGCCGAACCGCTGCTCCTCGTCGATGATGATCAGCCCCAGGTCCTTGAACCTGACCTCGGGGCCGAGCAACCGGTGCGTGCCGATCACCAGGTCCACCGCACCCGACCTGAGCCCTTCGAGGGTGCCCTTGACCTCGCCGTCGGTCTGGAAGCGGGAGACCGGCTTGAGCGTCACGGGGAAGCTGGAGAACCGCTCGGTGAAGGTCGACATGTGCTGCTGCACCAGCAGCGTCGTCGGCACCAGCACGGCGACCTGCTTGCCGTCCTGCACCGCCTTGAACGCCGCCCGCACCGCGATCTCGGTCTTGCCGTAGCCGACGTCGCCGCAGATCAGCCGGTCCATCGGCACGCCGCGCTCCATGTCGCGCTTGACCTCGTCGATGGCCTCCAGCTGGTCACCGGTCTCGGCGTAGGGGAAGGCGTCCTCCATCTCCCGCTGCCAGGGCGTGTCGGGCGCGAAGGCGTGGCCGGGCGAGGCCATGCGGGCGGAGTAGAGGCGGATGAGCTCACCGGCGATCTCCTTGACCGCCTTCTTCGCCCTGGACTTGGCCTTGGCCCAGTCGGCGCCGCCCATGCGGTTGAGCGTGGGGGCCTCGCCGCCGACATAGCGGGTGACCTCGTCGAGCTGGTCGGTCGGCACGTAGAGGCGGTCGCCCTTGGCGTATTCGATCACCAGGTATTCGCGGGTCGCGCCCTGGATCGTGCGCTGCACCATCTCGACGTAGCGGCCCACGCCGTGCTGCTCGTGCACCACGTGGTCGCCGATCTTGAGCTGGAGCGGGTCGACCATGTTGCGGCGGCGCGAGGGCAGCCGGCGCATGTCCTTGGTGGAGGCCTTCTGTCCCACCAGGTCCAGGTGGGTGAGGACGGCCAGGTTGGAGGTGATGAAGCCGTGCTCGATCAGCCCGGTCGTGACGTGCACCACCTTGGGCTCGGGCGCCTTGTCCAGAAAGCTCCGCAGCCTGGCGGGCACGTCCACGCCCTTGAGCAGCTCCACCATGCGCTCGGCGGGCCCGTGGCCCTCGCTGAGCAGCACGACCGCCTTCTCGTCGGCCAGCCAGCCCTTGATGTCGGCCAGCGCCTTGGCCGTGTCGCCGCGGTAGGCCTCGGAGTCCTGGGCGTCCAGCTCCACCCCGCCGCCGAACGGCGCCATGGTCCACCACGGCTGCCCCAGCGCGTCGGCGTGCCCGCGGATCTCCTCCAGCGAGCGGAACGCGGCCGCGCCCAGGTCGATGGGCGCCTCGCCGCCGGCCGCCGCGTTGATCCAGGAGGCTTCGAGGAACTCCTGCGAGGTGCGTACGAGCTCCTCGGCCCGCCCCCTGATCCGCTCGGGATCGCACACGAACACCGCCGACCGGATCGGCAGGTGATCGAGCAGCAGGTCCATCTCCCCGGCCAGAACGGGTGCGAACGCCTCCATGCCCTCGACCGGCATGCCCTCGGCGAGCTGGTCGAGCACCTCGGCCAGCGCGGGATATTCCTCGGCCAGCTCCCGTGCCCTGGCCCTGACCTCGTCTGTCAGCAGCAGCTCCCGGCACGGCGGCGCGAACAGCCCGTCCTCGGCCGCCTCCAGCGAACGCTGGTCGGCCACCTTGAACCAGCGGATCTCCTCGACCGTGTCGCCCCAGAACTCCAGCCGCAGCGGATGCTCCTCGGTCGGCGGGAACACGTCGAGCAACCCGCCCCGCACGGCCACCTCGCCGCGCCGCTCCACCATGTCGACCCGGTGATAGCCGTTGTCGACCAGCCTGTCCACCACGTCTTCGAGGTCGGCGTCGTCACCGGCCCGCAACCTGATCGGCTCCAGGTCGCCGAGCCCCTTGACGATGGGCTGCAGCAGCGCCCGGACCGGCGCCACGATCACGCTGAGCGGCCCGGCCGCGACGTCGCCCTTGACCGGGTGGGCGAGCCGCCTGAGCACGGCCAGCCGCTGCCCCACGGTGTCGCTGCGCGGCGAGAGCCGCTCGTGCGGCAACGTCTCCCACGCCGGGAACACCGCGACCGAGCTCGGCTCGATGAGGCTGGTCAGGGCCGCGGCGAGGTCTTCGGCCTCGCGCCCGGTCGCGGTCACGGCCAGCACGGTCCGCTGGTCGTGACCGGCCAGCGCGGCCACGCCGAACGGCCGCAGCGCCGCCGGCGCGATCAGCGAGACATCGCCGCCCTCTTCGAGAGCGGCGGTCAGTTTCGGGTCGGCGCGAACAAGGTCAAGTAGCCCGGAAAGACTCATCAGATACGCCCACAGCCCCAGATGCGGCAACACGACTACCCCCGGCCGGGTCAGGTCGCGGGGGTCTCTCCCAAGGGTACTCGCCGCCTCCGCTCGCCCGAGCCGCCGACCAGGCTCATCGTGGACCGGACGCCTCGCCGACGGCCCGGCCTCGCGCTGACCGGCCCCTACCGATCGGGCACCTTGTAGCCCGGCACGGACGGCCAGCGGACGGTGAGCACCGTCGAGTGCTCCTCCGCCCGCCACGAGTGGTCGACGCCCTCGCCCCACACCACGTAGTCGCCCGGCTCGGCCAGCAGCACGCTGCGGCCCGGCAGCTCGACCCGGAAGCGGCCGCTGATCAGCACGAGCAGCGCCGTGCGTGACTCGCCCCTGACCCACTCGGCCCGCTCGTCGCCCGGCGGGTGCACACCCCACTTGACCTCGACGTCCTCGCTGTGCCGCGGATCTCCTGGGGGTTTGAAGTGCCCGAGGAGCCAGCCCCGGTCTCCCGCGGCGTCAATACCGGCGTTGCCGGTGTACACCCGGTCACTCACGGGCAGGACGGTAGCAGGGAAATGCCTTACTCATAGCGTTCGACTGATTACTGTAGGTCACATGTCTGAGGTGCGAACGGTCGCCCGAAAAGGCGATCTCTTCGATCAAAGGATCCGCGAGCACTGCGCGGAGCAGCTGGGCCGGCGCCTCGACGTGCTGGTGGCCGGCTGCGCGCACCGCGAGCCGCTGGTGCTGGAGCACGTCGAGACGAGGTCGATGGGGGCCGACGAGGATCACCCGGTGATCCGGAGCGTGCTGGAGGAGCGGGGCGACCTGGTCTCGTGGTCGCTGGGCGACCTGCGCAGCGTGCCGCTGAAGCCCAGGTCCTACGACGTGATCCAGCTCTCGTTCCTGCTGGAGCGCATCCGCCACGCCGAGCTGGTGCTCGACCGGCTGCTGCAGTCCCTGCGCCCCGGCGGCCTGGTGCTGCTGCGCATGCGCGACCGGGGGTCGGCCTACGGCCTGCTCGACCGCGCCACGCCGTCGTGGCTGCGCCGCCTGCTGTGGCGGCCCCTCGTCGGCGCCGAGCGGCCGGGGCCGCTGCCCACCGTGTACGAGCGGCTGACGTCGAGCGACGGCATGCACGCGTTCTGCCTCAGCCGGGGGCTGCTGATCACCGACGACGTCCGCAACACCAGCGGCCCGGCCCGCGCGGGCCGGCTCGGCGCCGCGGCGGTCACCGCCATCGCCAAGCTGACCTACGGCCGCTACCCTGCCTCTCACGACGAGATCACCATGGTGATCAGGAAGCCTCAGCACCACTTCGCCAGGGTCATCTAGCGACACACCGGCATCAGTCGGTAGACTCCTTTCCTACCAATTTAATCGGAATAGTTGGGACTAGGAAACGTGGAGTGGACCCCCGAGCCGCGCGAGCTGGCCGATCTCGAGCTGCTGCTGTCCGGCGCGTTCGAGCCGCTGACGGGGTTCCTCGGCCACGACGACCTGCACGCGGTGCACGAGCGCGGCAGGCTGGCCGACGGCACCCCGTGGCCGGCGCCCGTCACCCTCCACCTGGACGCCGAGGTCGCGCCCGGCGACGAGGTCACGCTGCTCGACCCTGAGGGCCTGCCGCTGGCGGCGCTCACGGTGAGCGCCCAGGAGCCCGACGGGCTGACCTCGGGGCGGATCAAGGGCCTCGGCACGCCCGAGCACGGGCCGTTCGCGCGGCTGCGGCGCACGCCTGCCGAGGTGCGGGACGAGCTCGGCGGGCGCGCGGCGCTGGTCGTCACCATGCGCGGGCCGCTCGACGACCTCTCCGAGATCGTCGCCACCGCCAAGGAGCTCGACGCGGTGATCGTGCTGCTCGCCCTCTCATACGGCGAGGCCGGCCCCGCCGTCGTACGCGCCGCGCTGCGCGCCCAGGAGCGGTTGCCCGCCGGCACGCTCGTCGTCTCCGTGCCCCTGGCGCCGCGCGCGGAGCCCGAGATCGACCTGGAGCTGCGCGAGCACGTCGCGGCCGCCTACGGCGCCACCGAGCACCTGGCCGGTCCCGAGCCGGTGAGCATTCCCGGCCCGCCGCACCGCCGCGGCCTGGTGGTCTTCTTCACCGGCCTGTCCGGATCCGGCAAGTCCACGATCGCCCGCGGCCTCCGCGACGCCCTGCTGGAGCTGGGCAGCCGCACGGTGACCTACCTCGACGGCGACGTGGTGCGCCGGTTGCTGTCCAAGGGCCTGACCTTCTCCAAGGCCGACCGCGACCTGAACATCCGCCGCATCGGCTTCGTCGCCGCCGAGACGGCCCGGCACGGCGGCCTGGCCATCTGCGCGCCCATCGCCCCGTACGCGGCCACCCGCGCGGAGGTGCGCGAGATGGTCGAGTCCGTCGGAGCCGACTTCCTGCTCGTGCACGTCGCGACGCCGCTGGAGGAGTGCGAGCGGCGCGACCGCAAGGGCCTGTACGCCAAGGCCCGCGCCGGCCTCATCCCGGAGTTCACCGGCATCTCCGACCCCTACGAGGAGCCGGACGACGCCGACCTCGTGATCGACACCACGCACATCACCATCGAGGCCGCCGTCTCCCAGGTCCTGGAGACACTGCGCTCGGGAGGCTGGGTCCGGTGAAATGACCGCGGACTGGGCACTGATCGGCGGATCCTTCGTCGTCGCGGTGGTCGTCGGGCTGACCGGGATGGGCGGCGGGGCGCTCATGACGCCGATGATGATGTTGTTCTTCAACGTCCCGCCGCTGGCCGCCGTCTCCAGCGACCTGGTCGCCTCGGCCGTGATGAAGCCCGTCGGCAGCGTGGTCCACCTGCGCCGGGGCACGGTCAACCTGCGCCTGGTGGGCTGGTTGTGCGCGGGCTCGGTGCCGGCCGCCTTCTGCGGGGTGTTCCTGGCGCGGGCGTTCGCGGTCGGCGACGCGGTCTCCTACGCGCTGGGGGTGGCGCTCCTGCTGGCCGTCGCCGGCATGGCGGTCAAGAGCCTGCTCGGCGCGCGGGGCGGCACGGCGAACGCGCACGAGATCGTCGTGCGACCCATCCCCACCCTACTGGTCGGTATGGTAGGCGGATTGGTCGTCGGCATCTCCTCCGTCGGCTCCGGCTCCCTGATCATCGTGGCCCTGCTCGTGCTCTATCCCGCGCTCAAGGCCAACCAGCTCGTCGGCACGGACCTGGTGCAGGCCGTGCCGCTGGTCACCGCGGCCGCCCTCGGCCACCTGCTGTTCGGCGACTTCCAACTGCACCTCACGCTGTCGCTGCTCATCGGCTCGATCCCGGGCGTCTACCTCGGCGCCCGCATCTCCTCCCGGGCCCCCGGCGGCCTGATCAGGGCCCTGCTGGCGATCGTCCTGCTGGCCTCGGCGCTCAAGCTGCTCGACGTGAGCGACACGGTCACCGTCTGGGCGCTCGCCGCCGCCTCGGCGGTCACGATCGCGGGGTGGCGCCTCAAGGTCAGGGCCGCGGCACGCGCGTCGAGCGAAAGTACGGATCTGTCGCGAGCTCGGTGAACGCCCGCCCGGCCCCGCCGCCCGTGTCGAAGCTCGTGTCACCGCGCGGCGCCTGCGGCGAGTCGAAGTAGAGCAGCGCCTTGATCTGCGGATAGCGCTTGATCTGCCGGCGCACCGACTCGAAGAACGCCCGCTTGAACGCGGGATCGTCGTGCCGCTCGAACACCCCCCACTCGGCCACCATGACCGGCTTGCCGGGGAAGCGCGCCTGCATCCACCGGTAGAACCCCGGCCAGTCCGGATATTCCTTGCGCCGCTTGTTGACCAGCCCGTCGAAGTCGCGCACCTGGTCGTCGGCGTAGGGGTCCATGGCCACCCAGTCGACCACGTCGTCGCCCGGGTAGAGGTCCTCGAACCAGCGCTTGGCCGCCCAGTTGGGCGCCCCCATGTACGTCATGACCATGACCGCGTTCCTCACCCCCTCCGCCCGCAGCCGGAGCACCACGTGCCGGAACATGGCCGCGTAGTCGGTGGCCCGCATGCCCGAGCCGGCCGAGTCGTCCACGTCGTTCTCCGGCTCGTGATGGATGGTGAGGAAGAACCGCTCGGGAAAGGTACGCCGGAGGTGCCCGGCCAGCCGGGTGATCCGTGCGTCGAGGGCCCCGTCGGCGATCTCCGCCCAGGTGTGGTCGAACGACGGCTTCCAGTTGATCATGAGCAACCGCGGCCTGGCCGGGTCGCGGGCCAGCCTGATCTCGGCTCCGGTGGGGAACAGCTCGCTGCCCCGGTGGTAGACGTGCAGGACGTCGGCGGGGGCGCCCATGCGCGACTCCGCCCCGTGCAGCGCCTGGTCCACCGGCAGCCCGGTGAAGACCTCGGGCGCGATGCCCCACCAGGCGCCGCAGGACGGGATGAGCCGCGTGGTGGCCGTGCACGCGGACGTGCCCGCCATCGTCGCCGGCCCCGCGGCCTTGGCCGCCTCCGGAGTCGGCATCGTGGCCGCGCCGGTGGCCGCGCCGGGGAGCGTCCCGGGGGCCGCTCGCGGGGCCGTTCCCGAGGCCACCACCGCCGCCGGGCGGGCGTGGGAATCCGCCGCGCCGGAGCAGGCGGACAGCAGCGCGATCATCACCGTGATGAAAGCGGTATTCGTAGCGGAATGTGAAATTCCCCGTAGCTGCAAAGCCTTCCAACCCCCTCGTCGAATGACCCCCGCCTATCAAACCTGAACCTTGCCATGTGATTCCTGGAACTTCAGCCAGTGTGGGAGTCTCCCCAGCTCATGACGGCTCCAGACCGCCAGAATTTCCTGATATTTCGCTTTAAGGCGAGACGCTTTTCCGGCTGTACTGAAAAAATCTTGTGTATTGCCCCAGCGAATTGACCGGCCGCCCTATAGTGAGCGAGCACCCCGGCACGTGACGAATCCAGGAGAACTCCCCCATGAGCTCCGGCACGGACCTGGACGAGCACCTCGCCCTGCTGCGCAGACGGTGGCTGGTCCTCCTGGGCTGCGTCGTGTTCGGCGGCACGGCGGGGCTGGCGCTGATGCGCCTGACGCCGCCCGCCTACACCGCGACCACCCAGGTGCTCGTCATGCCGGTCGGCGGGCAGGAGCCGGGCAACCAGGTGACCGCCCGCCAGCGCGAGCCGCTCAACCTCGACACCGAGGCCCAGATCGCGCGCTCGGCCGTGGTCGCGGCGCGGGCGGCCAAGGCGCTCGGAGGCGGCGCGCCCGAGCCCGCCGAGGTCTCGGTGCCGCCCAACTCGTCGGTGTTGTGGATCTCGGTGACGGCCGCCGAACCGGCCGGCGCGGCGGCCCGATCCCGCGCGTACGCGGAGGCCTACCTGGCCAACCGCCGCGAGTCGACGCTGACCGCGATGGCCGAGCAGCAGCAGGCCGTGCTGGCCAAGCTCAGGCAGGTCAACGCGGCGATCGACCTGGTGATCAAGCAGCTGGGCGGACTGCCCAGGGGCAGCGCCGAGCACACCATCGCCACCCAGCGCCAGGGTGTGCTCAACCGGCAGGCCGCCACCCTCGCGCTGAAGTACGACGCGCTGCGGACGGTCGCGGTCACCCCCGGCACGATCATCAGCCAGGCCACCCCGCCCACCGGGCCCAGCTCGCCCAGCCTGCCGCTCTACCTCGGCACCGGGCTGATGACCGGGCTGCTCGCCGGCTCGGCCGCCGCCTACGCCCGCGACCGGCTCGACCGGCGGCTGCGCACGGCCGCCGACGTCGAGCGGCTGACCGGCCTGCGGGTGCTGGCCGACCTGTCGGGCCCGCGCGGGCCGGGCGTGCTGCACGACCTGGCCTGCGCCGTGGTCGCCGCCTGCGAGGGGGCCACCGTCCGGCGGCGGCTGCTGGTCAAGGCGCTGCCCTCCGACCTGTACGCGTCGTCGCTGGCCGAGCCGCTGTCCGTCAGCGCGCCGCTGTCGGTGCTCGACGGCTCCGACGTACGCGATCTGGCCAGGGCGGACGCCGCGCTGCTGCTCGTGGGGCTGGGCCGGGTCACCTCGACCGAGGTCGCCACCGCCGCGCGCGGGCTGGCCCAGCACGACGTGCCGGTCGTCGGCGTGGTGACGGCGACCGACGCGGTGCCCTCGTTCGTACCGCTGATGGAGCCGCACACCTCGCTCGGCAAGCTCGTCGCGACCGGCGAGCTGGAGGTGAGCGTGTCCGCCGAGACCACGCCCATGCACGCGCTGCACCGCCGCCGGCGGCCCCGCAATCCGACGTGAGAGGTCCCGCGTGGCCCATCGGGGCGCTGCTGGTCGGCTATCCGCTCTGGTGGGCGCTCGGATTCGGCGGCCTGTCGGTGATCGTGCTCGCGGTGCCGATGGCGGTGGTGCTGTGGCGGCGCAGGCCTGTCAGGGTGCCGCGCGGGCTCGGGCTGTGGGCGCTGCTGCTGGCCGGCTATCTGGTGAGCGCGCTGATGCTGGGCGAGTCGCCGCCCGGCACGTACGGCGACCTCGGGCCCGGCCGGATGATCGGCTACGTCATGCGGCTGGCGCTCTACGTGGCCGTCCTGGTCATGGTGCTCTACCTGGGCAACCTGACCGAACGCGAGCTGCCGCAGCTCCGGCTCGTCCGGATGCTGGGGGTGCTGTTCGTCACCACGGTCGCCGGCGGGCTGCTCGGCGTGTTCTTCCCGGGCTTCGCCTTCACCTCACCGGTGGAGCTGCTGCTGCCCGACTGGCTGGCGGGCAACTCGTTCGTACAGAACCTCATCCACCCCACCGCCGCCCAGACCCAGAAGGTGCTCGGCTTCTCCCTGCCGAGGCCGGAGGCGCCGTTCGAGTGGGCGAACGCGTGGGGCAGCAACGTGTCGGTGCTGGTGGTCTGGTTCGTGGTCGGCTGGTGGGTGTACGGCGGGCGGCGGCAGAAGGTCTTCGTGGCCGTCTCCCTCGCGCTGGCCGCGATCCCCGTCGTCTACTCGCTCAACCGCGGCCTGTGGATCGGCCTCGGCCTGGCCGTGCTCTACCTGATCGTCCGGGTGGGCGGGCGGACCAGGGTCGTGTTGTGCGGGGCGGTGGCGGTGGGGGCGCTGGCGTTCGCGCTCAGCCCGCTGGCCTCCCTGGTCACACAGCGGCTGGACAAACCGCACTCCAACGACATCAGGGCCTTCACCGTGACGGCCACCCTCGCGGCGGCGACCCACTCGCCGGTCATCGGCTACGGCAACACCCGCAACGCCCTGGGCAACCACCGCACGATCACCACGGGCAGGACCCAGTGGTGCGAGGGGTGCGGGCATCCGCCGCTGGGCAGCGACGGGCAACTCTGGCTGCTGATCATCACGCAGGGGTTCACCGGGGCGGCGCTCTACGTGGCGTTCTTCCTGGGGGCGATCCGCCGCCACTGGCGGGACCGCAGCCCGGTGGGGCTGGCCGGGGTGCTGGTGATGGGGCTCGTCCTGCTCTACATGTTCGTCTACGACGGGCTGGTCACGCCGCTCAGCCTCTATCTCATCTCGTTCGCCCTGCTGTGGCGGAACTCGCCGCGGAGTGACACCTGCCTTCGGAGTGACCCATGAACGACGCCGCCGTCCGGCTCGGATATCTCGCGGAGACCGTACGGCTGCTGTATCCGGGGTCGGGCTCGCCCCGGGCGTACACGGTGCTGCCGCACGCGGCCGTGCCCCGGCGGCTGGCGCCGCGGCGCTGGTGGCATCCCTGGCCCGGGGTCGTGGTGCCGGTCGAGGGGTCGATCGCGGCGCATCTGAGCGAGGTGTTCCAGCGCCCGGTCGAGACCGTCGTCCACGTACGGCCGGCGTTGCGGGCCAACCGGAAGCCCATTCTGGAGGCCCGGTCCGGCGGGCGGCGGCTGGCCTTCGTGAAGATCGGCGACAGCCCGCGCGCCCGCGACCTGATCACCGCGGAGGCGGCGGCCCTGCGCAGGCTGGCCGGCCTGCCGCTGGAGACGGTGGTCGTGCCCCGGGTGCTGCACCACGGGTCCTGGCGGGGGCTCGCGGTGCTGGCCCTGTCGCCGCTGCCGGTACGCCGCCGCCGGGTGCCGCGCCCGCTGCTCGTCGAGGCGATCAAGGAGATCGCGGGCACCGGTGGGTCAAGCCCCGCCTGGCACGGTGACCTCGCCCCGTGGAACATGTGCCCGTCCCGCGACGGCCGGGTGCTGGTGTGGGACTGGGAGCGGTACGAGGTCGGCGTCCCCTACGGCTTCGACGCCGTACACCACTTCTTCCAGCGGGCGCTGCGGCGGATGGACCCGCCGCTGGCGGCGCGGGCGTGCCTGGCTCAGGCCATCCGGGAGCTCGCGCCGCTGGGCGTGTCCGGGGCGGCGGCCAGGCAGACCGCGCTGCGCTACCTGATCGCGCTGGCCGACCGGCACGCCGCCGACGGCCACGAGCCGCTCGGACCGCCGGAGTCCTGGCTCAACCCGGTCGCCGACCACGAGGAGTCGCTCACGTGAGAACGGCCAAACGGACGCTGCTGTCGGCGTCGCGGACGATGGGACGGCTGTCCGCCCGGGCGCGGTTGCTGCCGTCCTTCCTGATCGCGGGGGCGCAGCGGTGCGGCACCACCTCGCTCTACCGGGCGCTGGCCCAGCACCCGCTGCTGCTCAAACCGTTGCTGCACAAGGGGGTGCACTACTTCGACGTCGGCTACGCGCACGGGCTGCCCTGGTATCAGGCCCACTTCCCGCTGCGGGCGAGCGCGGCACTGCTCGCCCACAGGTACGGCACCGGGGCGCTCGCCTTCGAGTCCGCCCCCTACTACCTGTTCCATCCACTGGCCGGGGAGCGGATCGCGGCCGACCTGCCGGGGGTGAAGCTGATCGTGCTGGTCCGGGACCCGGTGGCGCGCGCCTGCTCCGCCCACGCCCACGAGCTGGCCAGGGGCTTCGAGACGGAGTCCCACTTCGAGTACGCGGTGGAGCTGGAGGCGCGGCGGCTGGCCGGGGCTGAGGAGCTGTTGCGCGCGGAGCCCCACGCCCTGCACCACTCGCACCGCCATCACGGTTACCTGGCACGCGGCCGGTACGCCGACCAGCTCGACCGGCTGGAGCCGCTGATCGGCCGGGAGCGCATCCTGGTGCTGGACAGCCACCGGTTCTTCGCCGAGCCGGAGCCGGTCTATGACCGGGTGCTGGAGTTCCTGGGGGTGCCCCATCTGGGCTATCCGGAGTTCGAGCGGCACAACCGCCGGGCCCTGCCGCGGCCGATGCCCCAGGGGCTGGAGCGGGCGCTCAGGAACCACTTCGAGTCCTACGACGCGCGGCTGACGCGGTGGCTGGATGGTGAGCCCTCGTGGCGGCGGTGACCGGCGTGCTGGGGCGCAAGGGGGTCGCCGGGGTCAGCGGGGCGGTGGCCGGCGCGGGGCTGCAGTTCGCGCTGGTGGTGGTCGTGACCAGGGCGTTCCCTCCCGCGGACGCCGGGGCGTTCTTCACCGCGACCGCGCTGGCGCTGATGGTGGCGGGGGTCGCGAAGCTGGACGCGGGGAACGGGCTCGTGTACTTCATCGCGCGGGCGAGGACGTATGGGTACATCGGCATTTCCGGATATATCCGGGCGGCCGTGGTGCCGTGCGCGGTGGTGGCCTGCGCCGCCGGAGCGGTGCTGTATCCCCGGCTGGGGCCGCTGGCCGTGGCGCTGCCGGTCATCGTGGTGGGGGACGTCCTGCTGGCGGCCACGCGGGGGTTCGGGACCGTGCGGCCCACCGTGCTGCTGGACGGGATGGCGGTGCCCGGGTGCCAGCTCGCACTGGTCGCCATGGTGGCCTGGGCGGCGGCGCGCGGCGAGGTGTCGGGTGCCGGGGTCGTCGGGTGGCTGGCGTTCGCGTGGGCGGCGCCGTACGCGGTGGTGCCGGTGCTGGCGGCGGCTGCGCTGCACGGGCGGGTGCCGCGCGGGCGTTACCTGCCGGGGACGGCGCGGGATCTGTGGCGGTACACCGCTCCCCGGTCGGTCGCGGGGGCGGTCCAGGCGGTGTTCCAGCGGGTGGACATCGTGATCGTCGCGCTGCTCGCCGGGCCGGCGCAGGCCGCCGTCTACACGGCCGCCACCCGGTTCAAGGTGGTGGGGCAGCTGGCCAACCAGGGGCTGGCGCAGGCCGTACAGGCTCGGCTGGTCAGGGCGCTGGCCTGCGGGGAGGCGGGGCTGGCCAGGGAGCTGTACCAGACCGCCACGCTCTGGCTGGTGCTGCTGACGTGGCCGGTGTGGCTGGCCTACGCCGCGCTGGCGCCCGTGGTGCTGCGGGTGTTCGGCCCCTCGTACGGCTCCGCGGCGCCGGTGGCGCTCGTACTGGCCGGGACGATGATGGTGGCCACCGCCTGCGGGATGGTGGACGTCGTGCTGACGGCGGCCGGGCACACCGGCATGAGCCTGCTCAACCTGCTGGCCGCCGTGGCCTGCACCCTGGTCCTGGACGTGACCCTGATCCCCGCCTACGGGGCGCTCGGGGCGGTCATCGGCTGGTCGGGCGGCGTGGTCGTGAAGAACCTGCTCCCCCTGTGGCAGTTGCACCGCCGCTATCGCCTGCACCCGTTCGGCCGCCACACCCTAACGGCCCTGCGCCTGCGGGCGGCGGCATGAGCGAGGAGCGGGTCCCCGTGCTGGTGACCGGGCTGCCGCGCAGCGGCACGAGCTGGACCGGCCGGATGCTGGCCGCCGGTGGCGACCTGGTCTACGTCAACGAACCCCTCAACCCCGAGCACCCGCCCGGTCGCTGCCCCGGAGTGCTCAAAGTCCCGGTGACCCACAGATTCCAGTACATCTGCGACGACAACGCCACCTCCTGGCTGCCCGCCTTCCGGGACACGGTGGCGCTGCGTTACCGCTGGCTCGCCGAGCTGCGCGCCAACCACTCCCCGTACGACCTGGCCCGTCTCCTCCGCTACGGCACCGCCTTCGCCCTCGGCCGGCTGGCGGGGCGGCGCGCCCTGCTGGACGACCCGTTCGCGGTGCTGAGCGCGGGCTGGTTCGCCGCGCGGCTGGGGTGCCGGGTGATCGCGCTGGTACGCGACCCGGTGTCGTTCGTGGCGAGCTGGCGGCGGCTGGGCTGGACGGTCTACTTCCACGAGCTGCTGGAGCAGCCGCTGCTGGTGCGCGACCATCCGGAGCTGCTGGAGCTGCGGGCCCTCGTCGGCTCCCAGGACCACGTGGCCAAGGCCGCCGCCCTGTGGCGGGCGACCCGCGCGATCCTGGCCCGCACCCCCGGCATCCTGCTCACCTCGTACGAGTCTCTGGCCGCCGACCCCCTCCCCGGCTTCCAGCGCCTGTACGCCTACGCCGGCCTCCCCTGGACGCCGGCCGCCGAACGCCGCATCACCCTGGCCTGCACGGACCCGCCGGGCTCAGCCCTCGTCGCGGCGAGGACGGGCTTCACCTGGTCCGGCCTGTCCCGCACGGCCTACCGCCGCATGGACTCCCGCCGTGCCCTGGACCACGCCACCCACGGTCTGACCCCGGCCGAGGTCACCCGCGTCCGCGCCCTCACCGCCTGACTCCGGCCGGCCGAGCCGTGCGGCCAGGCAGCCGCCCAGCAGGCGGGCCGCGAACGGCAGATCGTCCAGCAGATAGCGCCGCGCCAGCCGCCTCGGCTCGGTGGCCAGCCGGAAGAGCCATTCCAGCCCGGCCCCGCGCAGCCACTCCGGCGCCCTGGGGACGGCGCCCGCCGCGAAGCCGAGCGCCGCCCCGCAGCCGAGGAACCACGTGCCCGGCAGCTCGTCCCGCAGCCCGGCCACCAGCCGGTCCTGCCGGGGGAACCCGAGCCCGGCGAACACCAGCTTCGGCCGCGCCGCGACCACCCTCGCCCGGACGCGCTCGATCCCCTCCCGGGTGGCGTCGAAGCCGTAGGGCGGCGCGTGCACGCCGCACACCCGCAGCCGTGGGTGGCGGGCGGTGAGCCGGTCGGCGGCCTTGAGCGCCACGCCCGGGGGGCCGCCGAGCAGGTAGACGGGCCAGCCGCGCCGGGCGGCCAGCTCGCTGAGCGACCAGAGGAGATCGGCCCCCGTGACCCGGCCGGGCAGGGGGGTGCCGAGCAGCCTGGCCGCCCACACCAGCGGCATCCCGTCGGCCACCACGAGGTCGGCGGCGCACACGAGCTCTCTGAGCGCGGGGTCGGTGGCGGCGGCCCGGCAGATGTCGACGTTCGGGGTGACGATGCGCCCGCCCCGGCCCGCCGCCAGCTCTGCGGCCACCCGCTGGACGGCCTCGGCCTCGGTGAGCGCGTCGACGCCCACGCCGCCCACCCAAACCCGCCGGGCGGGGGCGGGCCATCCGGACAGCGGGGCGACCCACGCTTCCGCAGCGACCGGTGCGAGCTCGGCCGCTGCGGGCGCGGACCCGTCCACTATGTCAGCGACCCCCACCGCTCCGGGAGGGGAGGCGGACACCGTTGTCACATCGGGTGGGGTCAAATGCCGTGCCCCCGGTTGTGCAGGGCCGAGAGCACCGTGGGTGCGGAGATCAGCCCGGCGGCGACCGCCAGGGCGATCGGGGCGCGCGGTTCGGCGAAGCGGGCCCTGAGCGCGCGGGCGGCCCAGCGGGCGGCCTCGCGCCGGTGCCCGAGTGCCGCGTGGCCGAAGGCCAGCTGGCCGTAGACCCGCGCCGCGCCGCGTCGGTCCACGGCCAGTTCCGGGTGCCGGTCGAGCATCCACCCGAGCCCGGCAATACGATCCGCCCATCGGGTGACATAGTGGGACCCGCCCCACCGGACCCGGACGAGCGGCCGGTCGACGTGCACGATGGGGCGGCGCCGGGCGGCGCGCAGGGCCAAGTCCCAGTCCTCGTTCTGGCCGGCGGGCGCGCTCTCGTCGGCCCACAACCCGCCGCGCTCGAACACGAACGTCGAGGAGTGCACCATCACCATCCGGGAACGGACCAGGTCCTCCACGGTCACGGCCGAGACCCCGGCGAGCCTCGGCACGCGGCGGCACCCGTACTCCACCTCGATGCCGCAACTGGCGAACTCGCCGCCGCCCTCCAACGCCCGCACCTGCGCGGAGAGTTTGCCCGGCAGCCAGACGTCGTCGTCGTCGCAGAAGGCGACGAGATCGGTGTCGCAGGCGGCGATGCCGGTGTTGCGCGCCCCGGGGAGCCCGGCGGTGAGCGTGTTGGGCAGGACACGAACCGTGTGGCGGGCCCCGATGACGACCCCGGCCACCTGCTCGGCCACCTGCTCGACAATGGGGGCGGCCGCGGGCGGCGTGTCCACCACCACGACCGCGGAGAGCCTGCCCGGGTAGTCCTGGGCCAGCACCGCCGCCACCGCCTCGCGAAGCTGGGCGGGGCGGTCGCCACGGGTGGGTACGACGACGCCGACGGACCGGGTCACGCCACCGCCCCCGAGTAGCCGTATCTGGCCCTGAGCGGCCACGTGAGGGCGTCCACCACCCGCCGGTCCCGCCCGGGCAGCCCCGACCGCCACGAGTCGTCCCGGCGCAGCTCCACCCATCCCACACGGAATCGCATCGGATTGCCGGAGGCGGTGTGGGAGCGGCCCAGCCACACCGTGCGCCCGTCGACGAACGGCAGCTCCGGCACCTCCAGCCCGAGCGTCCTGGCCAGCTCCAGAAGCGTGGGCCCCGGGGCGGCGACGAGGTCCTCGTAGCGGACCCTGGTCACCTGCCCGCCCCGGTCGGAAAGCAGCTCGATGGCGGCGTTCTGGGCGGTCCAGTGGACCGCCGTACGGGCCGGGCCCCAGCGTGTCATGGGCTGCCCGTCCTCGGGCCGGCGCACGGTCCTGCCCCAGGAGTGGGCGACCGCGCGCGGGTCCCTGACCACGTGCACGATCCGCAGGTCCATCCCGCTCTCCAGCAGGCAGCAGGCCAGCGACGCGTGCTTGCTGGAGTCGATCACCACCCGGGCGTCCACGGCCTCGTACAGGCGGCGGTGGGCCTGCGCGTATTCGGCCAGGTCGGGATGGGCGATCCGGGCGATCCTGCGGGTGCGGTCGACGCGGCGCCGCAGCGTCAGGATCCGCTCGGCCAGGGGCCGGGTCCATCCGCCGAACGCGCGCTCCCCGATCCGGCGCCAGAAGGCGCAGGAGGGGAACGCCACGCCGCATCCGCAGGGCTCCTCCGAGATGACCCCCCTCTCCCAGAGGTGGGTCACCTCCCCGAGCGCCACCACGCCGGGAACCTCGCCGAGGAGCCTTTCCAGCAGGGTGGTGCCGCTGCGGCCGAGACCGCCCAGATAGATCACTCGGGCGGTGGTTACACGATCATTCACGGAGGAGGGCTTTCGCGTGGGCGTACACCGAACGCGAAGAACCTAGCGCGGAGAGTAATCAACCGGTCACGGAACGACCAAAAGATCTACCTTCAGCTCGCGTCGAGGACCATGCCGGCGCCGACCGTGCCGTTGGTGGCCTCGTCCACCAGGATGAAACCGCCGGTCTGCCGGTTGCGGGCGTAGTCGTCCACGAACAGCGGCTGCGTGATCCGCAGCGACACCCGGCCGATCTCGTTGAGGCCGAGCGAGGTGGCCTCCTCGTCCCGGTGCAGGGTGTTGACGTCGAGCCGGTAGTGCAGGTCGCGTACGAGGGCGCGGGCCGTACGGGTGGTGTGCTTGATCGACAGCTTGGAACGCGGCGTCAGCTTGATCCCGTCGGCCATCCAGCAGACCATCGCCTCCAGCTCCTGCGCGACGTGCGGCTGGTTGTTGGGCCGGGCGATCATGTCGCCGCGCGAGATGTCGATGTCGTCCTCGAAACGCAGCGTCACCGACATGGGCGGGAACGCCTCCTCCACGGGCCCGTCGAACGTGTCGATCGAGGCGATCCGCGTGGTCAGCCCAGAGGGCAGGTGCACGACCTCGTCACCGGGCTTGAGCACGCCGCCCGCGACCTGGCCCGCGTAGCCGCGGTAGTCGTGGAAGGCGTGATCGTTGGCCCGCTGGGGGCGGATGACGTACTGGACGGGGAAGCGCACGTCGGTCAGGTTGCGGTCGGAGGCGATGTGCACGTTCTCCAGGTGGTGCAGCAGCGACGTGCCGAGGTACCAGGGCGTGTTCTGCGAGCGCGAGACCACGTTGTCGCCGTTGAGCGCGGAGATCGGGATGAAGGTGAGGTCGGAGACGTTGAGCTTGGAGGCGAACGCGGTGAACTCCTCCCTGATCTCCTCGAAGCGCTCCTGGGAGTAGTCGACCAGGTCCATCTTGTTGACCGCCAGCACCAGGTGCGGCACACGCAGCAGCGAGGTCAGGAACGCGTGCCTGCGCGACTGCTCCAGCACGCCCTTGCGGGCGTCGATGAGGATGATCGCCAGGTCGGCGGTGGAGGCGCCGGTGACCATGTTGCGGGTGTACTGGATGTGGCCGGGCGTGTCGGCGATGATGAACTTGCGGCGCGGCGTCGCGAAATATCGGTACGCCACGTCGATCGTGATCCCCTGCTCCCGCTCCGCCCGCAGGCCGTCGGTCAGCAGCGACAGGTCGGTGTATTCGGTGCCCCGGTCGCGCGAGGTGCGCTCGACCGCCTCCAGCTGGTCCTCGAAGATCGCCTTGGAGTCGTAGAGCAACCGTCCGATGAGGGTGGACTTGCCGTCGTCGACGCTCCCCGCAGTGGCAAAGCGAAGAATGTCCATTAGAAGTAACCCTCTCGCTTCCGATCCTCCATGGCCGCCTCGGACGAGCGGTCGTCGGCCCTGGTGGCCCCGCGCTCGGTGATCCGGGTGGCCGCGATCTCCTCGATGATCTCCTCGACCGTGGCGGCCGGGGACTGCACGGCGCCCGTGCAGGTCATGTCGCCCACGGTGCGGTAGCGCACCACCGCCTCGAACAGCGGCTCGTCGTCCCCCCGCTGCACGACCTCCGAGTCGGGCAGCAGCATGCCGTCGCGCTCGAACACCTTGCGGGTGTGGGCGAAGTAGATCGACGGGATCTCGATGCCCTCGCGCCGGATGTAGTCCCAGACGTCGAGCTCGGTCCAGTTGGACAGCGGGAAGACGCGGATGTGCTCGCCCTTGCGGATGCGGGCGTTGTAGAGGCTCCACAACTCGGGGCGCTGGTTCTTCGGGTCCCACTGCCCGAAGTCGTCGCGGAAGGAGAACACCCGCTCCTTGGCCCTGGCCTTCTCCTCGTCCCGCCGGGCGCCGCCGAAGACCGCGTCGAACTCGTGCTCCTCGATCGCGTCGAGCAGCGTCGTGGTCTGCAGCCGGTTGCGCGAGGCGCGGCGCCCGGTCTCCTCGACGACCCTGCCCTGGTCGATGGAGTCCTGCACGCTGGCCACGATCAGCCGCGCGCCCAGCTCAACGGAGCGGCGGTCGCGGAACTCGATGACCTCTTTGAAGTTGTGCCCCGTGTCGACGTGCATGAGCGGGAACGGGATGGCCGCCGGCCAGAACGCCTTCTCCGCGAGGCGGAGCATGACGATCGAGTCCTTGCCCCCGGAGAAGAGCAAACAGGGACGCTCGAACTCGGCGGCCACCTCGCGCATGATGTGGATGGCCTCGGCTTCGAGCACGTCGAGCTGCGACGTCGTGTAGTCGCGCTGGAGCATGGGAGCTTTCCTCCGGCGGTTAGCGATGCAGGTCCCGAATCCCGGCGAGCAGCGATGCCGCCAGCTCCGGTAGGGAAACAAGGATATCCGGTAGTGACGGGTCGGCCTGGTTGTAGACCAGCTCGGAGCCGTCGATGCGGCTCGCGTGAGCCCCGGCGGCCAGCGCCACGGCGACCGGCGCGGCGGAGTCCCACTCGTACTGGCCGCCGGCGTGCACGTAGGCCTCGACCTCTCCGGTGAGCACGGCGGAGATCTTGGCCCCGGCCGACCCGATCGGCACCAGGTCGGCGCCGACGAGATAGGCGAGTTTCTGGACGAACTCGGGCGGCCTGGTGCGGCTCACCGCGATCCGGAAGCGCCCTCCGTCGTAGGTGGGCCGCTTGGGCGGGTCGGCCGTGGTCAGCGTGCGGCCCTGGGCGGGCAGCGCCACGGCGCCCGCCGCCAGCCTGCCCCGCTCCCACAGCGCCACGTGCACGGCCCAGTCGGAGCGCCCCTCCGCTGGGCTTGTGGTCGCGCTCCCTTCGGCCCCGTCCTGGTCACGCAAGCCGCCGCTTCCGGGGCCGGCTCGCCGCTCCGAGAACTCGCGGGTGCCGTCCAGCGGGTCGACGATCCACACCCGGTCCGCGCTGAGCCGGCGCGGATCGAGCCGCTCCTCGCGGGTGGCCTCCTCGGAGAGGATGCTGTCACTCGGCCGCAGCCTGGCCAGCGACTCCATCAGGAAGACGTGGGAGGACCGGTCGCCCTCGGCCCGCAGCGCGGACGGGTCACCGAATCCCATGCGGTCGCGAACCCGCAGCAGTCTCTCCCCTGCCTCGGTCGCCAGGTCGGCGGCCACGGCGTGGTCGTCGCGAATCGTCATCAATAAGCTCCTTGCCCACGGGCGACGGCCGACCAAGTCTTCCACAGGATCTGGAGATCCATCGTCAGAGACCAGTTCTCCACGTAACGCAGGTCCAGGCGGACGGATTCCTCCCACGATAGGTCAGATCTGCCGCTCACCTGCCACAGCCCGGTCAGCCCCGGGCGTACGAGGAGCCGTCGGCGCACGTCGTCGCCGTAGCGCGCGACCTCCTCCGGCAGCGGGGGCCGGGGGCCCACCAGGGACATGTGGCCGCGTACGACGTTGATGAGCTGGGGCAGCTCGTCGAGCGAGTGCCGGCGCATGAAGGTGCCGAGCGGCGTGACCCGCGGATCGTTCCGGATCTTGAACAGCACCCCGGCGCGGTCGCTGACCAGGGTGATCCTCTGCTGTTCGGAGCCGCGGCGCATGGTACGGAACTTCACGATCGTGAAGAGCGTGCCGTCCTTGCCCACCCTGGTCTGCCGGAACAGCGCCGGCCCGGGGCTCGTCATGCGCACGGCGACCGCCAGCCCCGCCAGCAGCGGCGCCAGCAGCACCAGCAGCCCGGCGGCGACCAGCCGGTCGAAGACGTTCTTCACGAGCTGCCTGGCCCCGGCCAGCTCGGGATGCTCCACGTGCAGCAGCGGCAGCCCGGCGGCCGGTCTGATCATGATGCGCGGCCCGGCCACGTCCATCAGCGCGGGGGCGACCACCAGTTCGGTGAACGTGCGCTCCAGCCGCCAGGCCAGCCGCCGCAGCGCCTGGCCGTCCATCTCGGGGCAGGCCAGCACGGCGACGGTGTCGGCGGCGTACTGGTCGGCCACGATCGGCACGTCGCTGAGGTCGCCCGCCACGGGCACGCCGCCCACGTGCTCGCCGGCCGCGCCGCCGGGCAGGCAGGCGGCCACGACCTCCATGCCGTGGTAGCGCTCCCTGCGGAAGAGCTGCACCAGCTCGGCGATCGAGGTCAGGTGGCCGACCGCGACCACGCGGCGCATGCACTCGCCCCGCGCCCTGCGCCGGTGCAGGGCGCGGCGCAGGCCGTATCGGAAGATCAGGGTGAGCAGCGTGACGAGCGGCAGGGCGAGCACGACGTAGCCGCGCGCGACGTCGGTCTTGGTGAGGTAGGAGCCGATGGCGGTGCCCGCGATGAGCGCCACGCCCACCTGCATGACCCGGCGGAACTCCTCGGAGCCGACACCCAGCATGCGCGGCTCGTAGGCCCGGTTGAGCGCCACCGCGCAACACCACACCACCGGCAGCGCCAGGCTGACCAGCAAGTACGGCAGCACGTACGGAGTGA
Source organism: Nonomuraea jiangxiensis (assembly GCF_900099965.1). Taxonomy (GTDB): domain Bacteria; phylum Actinomycetota; class Actinomycetes; order Streptosporangiales; family Streptosporangiaceae; genus Nonomuraea; species Nonomuraea jiangxiensis. The sequence continues at coordinate 288,509 of NZ_FNDJ01000007.1, forward strand.
GCCCGCCGAACCGCACCCAGAAGGCGGCGCAGGACCCGATGCCCGCCCCGCACAGGTCGGCCAGCACCGCACGCAGGCGGTAGGAGTGGACCCAGGCAGGCGTACGCGGGCTCACCCGCCGGGACGCGGCCGGCCCGGAGCCGGCAACGGTCATCAGTCCGCGGGCTTCACCGCGCACGCGCGCCTCCGGGTGACCATTCCTGAACGGACAGTCACTGATCGTAGTCGCGGGAAAGCCCGCGAACCGGCGAACGGCTCTATGTGGTGATCAGCGTGGAGGGCCCGATATGTGCAGATCAGCCCGGTGGAACTCGTTCTGGGTGACTTCCAGGCCGCGGGTCATCAGCGACTCCACCACGTCGGCCGCCCGGTCGACCAGGAAGGGCAGGTCCTTGCGCTCCATGGTGGCGAAGTCCCGCAGCACGTAGGCGGCGGGGTCCATGCGGCCGGGCGGGCGCCCGATGCCGAAGCGGATCCGCAGGTAGTCGCGGGTGCCGAGGACCTTGGTGATCGACTTGAGGCCGTTGTGGCCGTTGTCGCCGCCGCCGAGCTTGGCCCGCAGCGCGCCGTAGGGGATGTCGAGCTCGTCGTGGACGACGATCAGCCGGTCCGGGGTGATCTTGTAGAAGTCGGAGAGCGCCTTGACGGGGCCGCCCGACAGGTTCATGTAGGTCAGGGGTTTGGCCAGGATCGCCTCGCGTGTCTCGCAGACCTCGGCCCTGCTCTTGTGCGCCTTGAACCGCCCGCCGGCCCTGCCGGCCAGCTCGTCGAGCACCATGAAGCCCGCGTTGTGCCTGTTGCCCGCGTATTCCGGGCCCGGATTGCCCAGTCCGGCGATCAGCCAGCGATCCATCTGCACCCCTTACCGCGGAACGGGGCGGCACCGCGTGGGCCGCCCCGTTCACCGGAGAACGTGTTATTCGGCGGGGGCCTCTGCGGCCTCGGCCACGGGGGCGGCCTCGCCCTCGGCGCCCTCTTCCTCGGCGGCCGGAGCCTCGACCGGCTTGTTGATGACGTGGAGGACCACGACCTCGGGGTCGGCGATCAGCGAGGTGCCCTGCGGGAGCCGGAGCTGGCCGGCGGTGATCGCGGTGCCGATCTCCAGGCCCTCGACGTCGACCTCGACGCCGGTCGGGATGTGGGTGGCCTCGGCCTCCACGGCGATGGAGACGAGCTGCTGGTCGAGCAGGCCCTCGGGGTTGACGTCGCCGACGGTGGTCACCGGGATCTCGACGGTGACCTTCTCGCCGCGCCGGACCAGGAGCAGGTCGACGTGCTCGACGAAGCCCTTGATCGGGTCGCGCTGGACGCCCTTGGGCAGGGCCAGCTCGTCGACGCCGTCACCCTGGAGGCGGATCAGCACGTTGGGCGTGCGCAGGGCGAGCAGCACCTCGTGGCCGGGCAGGGTGAGGTGCTTGGGGTCGATGCCGTGCCCGTAGAGAACGGCGGGCACCTTGTCGTCGCGGCGGATCTTGCGGGCGGCGCCCTTGCCGAACGTGGTGCGCGGCTCTGCGGCGATACGTACTTCGGACACGACATCTCCTAGGGATGCTCGGGGTTCGGTTTCGGCTGAGCGCTCACCCTCACCCGCCCTAGCGGAAGGCGTTACGAGCGCAACCCCGTCAGTCTACTGTGCCGTCCGGCGGGCTCCGGCCGGACGGCCGGGACGGCTCAGGTGTCGCCCTCGAACAGGCTCGTGACCGAGCCGTCGTTGAACACCTCCGTGATCGCGCGGGCGATGAGCGGCGCGATGGACAGCACGGTCAGCTTGTCGAACCGGTTGGCCTGCGCGAGCGGCAGCGTGTTGGTGACGATGACCTCGGAGATCCGCGAGTTCTTCAGCCGGTCGACCGCGGGGTCGGAGAAGACCGCGTGCGTGGCGGCGGCCAGCACGTTGGTGGCGCCCTGCTCGTAGAGGGCGTCGGCGGCCTTGCAGATCGTGCCCGCGGTGTCGATCATGTCGTCGATCAGCACGCAGGTGCGGCCGCGCACCTTGCCGACGACCTCGTTGACCTTCACGGAGTTGGCCACGTCGAGGTCGCGCCGCTTGTGGATGAACGCCAGCGGCGTGCCGAGCGTGTCCGCCCAGCGCTCCGACAGGCGCACGCGGCCGGTGTCGGGCGAGACGACGGTGGTGTTCTCCAGGTCGAGCTTGTCCTTGAGGTAGCTCTCCAGCACCGGCATGGCGAACAGGTGGTCCACCGGGCCGTCGAAGAAGCCCTGGATCTGCGAGGTGTGCAGGTCGATCGACATGAGCCGGTCGGCGCCGGCGGTCTTGAACAGGTCGGCCATCAGCCGGGCCGTGATCGGCTCGCGGCCGCGGCCCTTCTTGTCCTGGCGGGCGTAGCCGAAGAACGGCATGACCACGGTGATGCGCTTGGCGGAGGCCCGCTTCAGCGCGTCGACCATGATCAGTTGCTCCATGATCCACTTGTTGATCGGCCCGGTGTGGCTCTGGATCACGAAGGCGTCGCAGCCGCGTACGGACTCCAGATAGCGGGCGTAGATCTCGCCGTTGGCGAAGTCGATCAGTTTGGTGGGGGTGAGTGAGACGCCGACGTGCGCGGCGACCTCATCGGCCAGTTCGGGGTAGGCCCGGCCCGAGAAGAGCATCAGGTTCTTCTCGCCCGGCTGCTTGATGCTGGTCATGAGACCTCCTTCGGCGGTCCCGTGACCGTGGTGCTGAACTTCGTGATGACCTCGACGAGCTCGGTCATGATTCCTTCTCCTGCTGTGCTTGCTCGTCCAGCGCCCGCTGGGCGGCCGCGGCCGACTTGGTCCCCGCGCGCCTGCGCAGGACCCATTTCTCGATGTTGCGCTGCCGGGCCCGCGCCACGCCGATCGCACCCGGCGGGACGTCGTCGACGATCACCGAGCCGGCCGCCGTGTGGGCGCCCTCTTTGACCGTCACCGGGGCGATCAGCATGGTGTCGCAGCCGACGAACGCGCCGTCGCGCACGATCGTGTGGTTCTTGTTGACCCCGTCGTAGTTGACGAAGATGGTGGAGGCGCCGATGTTGACGTCGTCGCCGATCGTGGCGTCGCCCGCGTAGGTCAGGTGCGGCACCTTGGAGCGCTCGCCGACCTGGGCGTTCTTCATCTCGACGAACGTGCCGGCCTTGGACCTGCGGCCGAGCACGGTGCCGGGGCGGAGGTAGGCATAGGGGCCGACGTTGGCCTCGGGGCCGATCTCGGCGCTGTCGCAGACGGCGTTGCGGACGACCGCGTCCTCGCCGACGCGCGTGTCGGTCAGCGTCGTGGCGGGGCCCACCTCGGCGCCGCTCTCGATGACGGTGCTGCCGTGGAGCTGGGTGCCGGGATGGATGACCGCGTCGGCGGCGATCTTCACTCCGACGTCGATCCAGGTGCTGGCCGGGTCGATGATCGTGACCCCGGCGCGCATGTGGGCCTCCAGGAGGCGGTCGTTCAGCACCCTGCGGGCGGCGGCCAGTTGCACGCGGTCGTTGACGCCCTCGACCTCGACGAAGTCCGCGGCCACGCAGGCGCCGACCCGGTGGCCGTCGCCGCGCAGGATGGCCAGGACGTCGGTGAGGTATTCCTCACCCTGCGCGTTGTCGGTGGACACGCGCTTGACCGCGTCGGCCAGCAGCGGGCCGTCGAAGGCGTAGATGCCGGAGTTCATCTCCCTGATGGCGCGCTGCTCGGCGCTGGCGTCCTTCTCCTCGACGATCTCCAGCACGGCGCCCGCCTCGTCACGCACGATCCGGCCGTAGCCGGTCGGGTCGGGCACCTCGGCCGTGAGCACGGTGACCGCGTTGCCCTCGGTGGCGTGCCGTTCGAGCAGGTGGGCGAGGGTCTGGGTGCGGAGCAGCGGCACGTCCGCGTAGGTGACGAGGATCGTGCCGGAGATCGTGCCGACCTCTTCGAGCACCGTGCGCACGGCGTGGCCGGTGCCACGCTGCTCATGCTGGACGACGGGGCGGGCGTCCGGGCTGGTGGCGGCCAGATGGCCGCCGACCCGCTCCAGCGCGTGGCCGATGACGACTATGAGCCGCTCGGGACCGAGGTCGCGGGCGGCCGAGAGCATGTGGTCGACCAACGCGCGGCCACATAGCTCGTGCAGGACTTTCGGGGTCTGGCTCTTCATCCGGGTGCCCTCGCCCGCGGCGAGGACGATGACGGCTGCCGGGCGCGGCACACTCACGGACTGAGGCTCCCTGTGACTGGACGGATCAGGGCAATTGGTACGGCTACCGCACCGCTACCCTCCCGACACCGTGAGGATACCTGGCCTCTCCCCGAACATTTTCGCCGGGGAGCACCTCAGAGCTCCCGGAAGAGGACTCGAACCCCTACAAAGTGGACCAAAACCACTTGTCCTGCCGATTAGACGATCCGGGATAGATCGGACACATGCCGTCCGATGCACCCCCTACGATACCGAGCCCGCACCCGCTCGCGCGCCCGTAATTACACCTTGCCCCCGGCGCCGGACCGGATTCCCCTGGTGAGGGCCCCATCGGCGCGCCACCTCTCATAACAGACCGCCCGAAAAGGCGCAAGCCACGAATCCCACCCTCCTTGCCCGGCCATGCGTCACCTTCCCCCCATTCACGTCTTAGGTCTTCCTTACTTACGCTGGCGTAGGTTACGGTTGCGTAGCCAGGACATACATCCTCATACATGCTGTTGGAGGTAGCCCATGACCGTTCTCGCCGAGCGCTCCGCACCTTCCCCCAAGCCCGAATTCGAACCCGAGCCCAGGACCAGGGCAGAGCTCGTCATCTTCGGAATCGTCGTCGGGCTGCCCCTGGTGGCCATCGCGGCAGCGGTGCCACTGGCGTGGGGATGGGGACTCGGCTGGACGGACATCGCGATCGCGTTCGTCTTCTACGTGATCTCCGGCCTCGGCGTCACCGTCGGCTTCCACCGCTACTTCACGCACGGCTCCTTCAAGGCCAAGCGGCCGCTGAAGATCGCCATGGGCCTCGCAGGCAGCCTGTCGCTGGAGATGTCGGTGCTCGACTGGGTGGCCACGCACCGCAAGCACCACAAGTTCTCCGACAAGGAGGGCGACCCGCACTCGCCGTGGCGGTTCGGCCCCGGCTTCAGGTCGCTGTCCAAGGGCCTGCTCTACGCCCACATGGGCTGGCTGTTCGAGAGCGAGCGGACCAACAGGGAGAAGTACGCCCCCGACCTGTGCAAGGACCCGGACATCCAGCGGCTGCACAGGTGGTTCGGCCGGCTGGCCATCGCCTCGGTCGCGCTCCCCGGCGTCCTCGGCCTGCTGCTCACCTGGTCCTGGCAGGGCGCGCTGACCGCGCTGTTCTGGGGCTCGCTCGTACGCATCGGGCTGCTGCACCACGTGACCTGGTCGATCAACTCGATCTGCCACGTCTTCGGCGAGGAGTCCTTCCAGGTGCGTGACAAGTCCCGCAACGTGGCATGGCTGGCCATCCCCTCCTTCGGCGAGTCCTGGCACAACCTGCACCACTCCGACCCGACCTGCGCCAGGCACGGCGCGCTCAAGGGGCAGATCGATCTGAGCGCCGGACTCATCCGGATTTTCGAGAGGCTCGGCTGGGCCTACGACGTTCGCTGGCCGACACCCGAGCGGCTGGCGGCGAAGCGCATTGCCTGACGTCCAACAGCCGACGAGCGGCGGGCAAGCCGTGGCCGTCATTATGGAAACCGTGACCGAACCCCGATCTCGCAGGCGCATGTCCGGTAGCGAGCGCAGAGAGCAGCTGATTCACATCAGCCGCACGCTCTTCGCCGAGAAGGGGTTCGACGGGACCTCTGTCGAAGAAATCGCTGCTACCGCACAGGTGTCGAAACCCGTGGTATACGAACATTTCGGCGGCAAGGAAGGCATCTACGCGGTCGTGGTCGACCGCGAGATGCAGAAGCTGCTCGGCATGATCACCGAGGCTCTGTCCGCCACCCATTCCCTGGTCAAGCTGGAGCGGGCCGCGCTGGCCCTGCTGCAGTACATCGAGGAGGACAGCGAGGGCTTCCGCATCATGGTGCGCGACTCGCACGCCGCCTCCGGCACGGGCACGTTCGCGAGCCTGATCAGCGAGATCGCCAGCCAGGTCGAGGACGTGCTGGCCGACGAGTTCGCGGCCCGCGGCTACGACCCCAAGCTCGCCCCGATGTACGCCCAGATGCTGGTCGGCATGGTCGCGCTGACCGGGCAGTGGTGGCTCGAAGTACGCAAGCCCGGTCGCGAGGAGGTCGCCGCCCACCTGGTCAACCTGGCCTGGAACGGCCTGACCGGGCTCAACCCGAGCCCGTCGATCACCGCCGCCACCCGCAACCCCACCGCCCCCGCCAACAGGCCGCGGACCAGCGAGAAGGAGCTGCGCGAGCTGGAGAAGGCCCGCGAGAAGGAGCTCAAGGAGGCCGAGAAGGTCCGCCAGCGGGAGCAGAAGGAGGCCGAGAAGGCCCGGGTGCGCGATCTGAAGGAGCGCGAGCGCCTGCTGAAGGAGGCCGAGAAGGCCCGCGAGCGCGAGGAGAAGATCCGCCAGCGGGAGGCCCGGCTGGCCGAGCGCGCCGCCCGGCTGGAACAGTCGGAACAACCCGGAATGGTGCCCGGCCGGCGGGCCGACGCCCCTGAGTGACGCGGGGATACTCTGAAGTGTCGGGCTTTTGGGTCCCGACAGAGTGAGTCGTTGCGACTACGTTAACGTTCTGTTCAACCAAACGGGGCAATATACGCCATATGTCCGCGGAACCATACCCTGCCAACGACCTGCCCCTCCCGCAGGAGCGGTTCCTCAACCGCGAGGAAAGCTGGCTCCAGTTCAACGAACGAGTGCTGGAACTGGCCGAGGACCCCTCGCTCCCGCTGCTGGAGCGGGTGCGCTTCCTGGCGATCTTCGCCAGCAACCTGGACGAGTTCTTCCGGGTCCGCGTCGCCGGCCTCAAACGGCGCATGGCGACGGGCCTGCTGCTACGGACCAAGAGCGGGCTCAAACCGCGCGAAGAGCTGGCCAGGATCGCGATGATCGCGGACGAGCTGGCCCGGCGGCACGCGGCGGCCTTCCATGAGCAGATCTGCCCGCATCTGGCCACCGAGGGCATCGAGGTCGTCAGGTGGGACGACCTCGGCCGCGAGGAGCGTACGGAGCTGCGCAAGCTGTTCAGGGAGCGCATCAGGCCGGTGCTGACGCCGCTGGCCGTGGATCCTGCTCATCCTTTTCCATATATTTCCGGCCTGAGCCTGAATTTGGCAGTTCTCGTAAGGAATCCGGTTACCGAGCACACCGTTTTCGCCCGGGTCAAGGTTCCCTCGCAGTTGCCCAGATTTGTCCCGGCGTCTAAGGACAGATTTGTTCCCCTTGAAGATGTTATTGCGGCGCATTTGGGGCAACTCTTCAAGGGCATGGAGATCCTCCAGCACCACGTCTTCCGGGTCACCAGGAACGAGGACCTCGACGTCGACGAGGACGTCACCGAGAACCTCATGCAGGCGCTGGAGAAGGAGCTGCTCAAGCGGCGGTTCGGCCCGCCGGTACGGCTTGAGGTCGAGGACACGATCACGCCGGAGGTCCTGGCGCCGCTCGTGGAGGAGCTGGAGCTGGCGCCGCACGAGATCTACCGGCTGCCCGGGCCGCTCGACCTGTCTGGCCTGCACGCCATCGCCGACCTGGACCGGGGCGAGCTCGGCTACCGGCCCTTCGTGCCCGCCGAGGTGATCAACGCCGAGGACGACATCTTCTCGACGCTGCGCGAGCGCGACGTCCTGCTGCACCACCCGTACGACTCGTTCGCCACCAGCGTGCAGCACTTCATCGAGGTGGCCGCGAACGACCCCAGGGTCCTGGCGATCAAGCAGACCCTCTACCGGACCAGCGGCGAGTCCCCCATCGTGGACGCCCTGATCGACGCCGCCGAGGCGGGCAAGCAGGTCGTGGTGGTCGTGGAGATCAAGGCCCGCTTCGACGAGCACGCGAACATCTCCTGGGCCCGCAAGCTGGAGAAGGCCGGCTGCCACGTCGTCTACGGCGTGGTCGGGCTGAAGACGCACTGCAAGCTCGCCCTCGTGGTCCGCCAGGAGCCCTCAGGCGAGCTGCGCCGCTACTGTCACATCGGCACCGGCAACTACAACCCCAAGACCGCCCGGCAGTACGAGGACTTCGGCCTGCTCACGGCGGACCCGCTGGTCGGGGAGGACGTCACCGACCTGTTCATCCACCTGACCGGCTACTCCAACCACTCCGCCTACCGCCGGCTCCTGGTCGCGCCGCACTCCATGCGCAGCGGGCTGCTGGCCAGGATCGAACGCGAGATCGCCCACCAGGAGGCCGGCCGGCCCGCCAGGATCAGGATCAAGACCAACTCGCTGGTGGACGAGCCGATCATCGACGCCCTCTACCGGGCGTCCAGAGCCGGGGTACCGGTGGACGTGTGGGTGCGCGGCATCTGCATCCTCCGCCCCGGCATCCCCGACCTGTCCGAAAATATCCGCGTAAGGTCGATTCTCGGGAGATTCCTGGAGCATTCCCGGGTCTACGAGTTCGGCCTGGGCCGGCGCCCCGAGCTGTGGATCGGCAGCGCCGACCTCATGCGCAGAAACCTGGACCGCCGCGTCGAAGCCCTGGTCAAGGTGACGGCGCAGCAGCACAAGGCCTATCTCATCGACCTGATGGACCGGGCCATGGCCGAGACCACCAACGCGTGGTGGCTGAACTCCGATGGCACGTGGGCCCGCCACCCGGGCGAGGACCTGCAGAGCCATCTCGTCGGGACCCGACGCTGGAGGACCGTTGATGACTGACCTGCTCCGGGCAGCCGGAGCCGTGGTCTGGAGGGGCGAGGAGACCAGCCCCGAAGTGGCCGTCATCCACCGACCGAACTACGACGACTGGACATTCCCCAAGGGCAAGCTGAAGGCGGGCGAGCACGTCATCGCCGCCGCGCTGCGTGAGGTGCACGAGGAGACCGGGCTGACCGTGGTGCTCGGCCGGGCCCTGCCGCCCGTCCACTACATCAGCGCCGGCCGGCTCAAGCGGGTCGACTACTGGACCGGCCGGGTCCACGCCGACGACGGGTTCGTCCCCGGTGAGGAGGTGGACGAGCTGCGGTGGCTGCCGGTGGAGGCGGCCAGGCGGCTGCTGACGTACGAATGGGACGTGGGGTTGCTGCGGGCCCTGCGGGCGGCGCCGCTGGAGACCGTACCGCTCGTCCTCGTACGGCATGGATCGGCCGGATCCAGGAGCGAGTGGGCGGGCGAGGACGTCACGCGCCCGCTCGACACCGACGGCCGCTCCCAGGCCGCGATCCTGTCCACCGCCCTGCCCGCCTTCCGGCCCGAGCTGCTGATGAGCTCGCCCAGCGCCCGCTGCCTGCAGACGCTGGAGCCGTACGGCGGCGAGATCCAGGTCGAGCCGCTGCTCAGCGAGGAGGGCCAGGATCCCAAGAAGACGCCCACCCTGGTCGGGGACATCACCGTGCCGGCGGCCCTGTGCAGCCACCGCAAGGTGCTGCCCGGGCTGATCCGCACGCTGAGCGGCAAGGACGTGCACCTGCGCAAAGGCGCGTTCGCCCTGCTGCACTGGTCAGGCGATGAGGTCGTCAGCGTCGAGCGCTACCTCACCTGAGGATGCGGCCGCGTCACCAGGTGACGGGCAGGCCGGCGAGTCCCTCGGTGATCCTGCCCACGTTGCGCGGCAGTTCCTCGATCGGCACGGCCGTCCGCAGCGTCGGGAAGCGCTGGAACAGCCTGCTGAACACGGCCTCCAGCTCCACCCTGGCCAGGCTGGCGCCGACGCAGAAGCGCGGCCCGTACCCGAAGCTCAGGTGGGGGTCCGGCTGCGGACGGCGGAGGTCGAACGCATCCGGATCGGGATAGATCCGCTCGTCCCGGTTGGCCGCGCTCGGAATGATCACGACGGCCTCGCCCCGGCGGATCGTGCGGTCGCCGATCTCGATGTCCTCGTGGGCGTAGCGGGGCAGGCCGTGCAGGCTCGGCGAGGCCATCCGCAGGATCTCCTCGACGGCGGCGGGGGCCAGGGCCGGATCGGCCTTGAGCAGGTCGAGCTGGCCCGGGTTGGCCAGCAGGAGCAGCACACCGAAGTCGATCCTGTTGACCGTGGTCTCATGCCCGGCGAACAGCAGCGTGCCCGCGAGCCGCGCGATCGTGCCGTCGTCGTCCAGCTCGTTCGCCAGGTCGGACAGCACGTCCTCGGCCGGCTCGCGCCGTTTGCGCTCGATCAGGCCGGCCATGTACGCGCCCATCTCCTCGCGCGCCGCCTCGCCCTTCTCCAGGTCCAGCATGTCGCCCATGCGGGCCGACACGCCGCTGAAGTACTGCCTGTCCTCGAAGGGCACGCCGAGAAGCCGGCAGATGACCAGGACGGGCAGCGGGAACGACAGCTCCGCGTGCAGGTCGGCAGGCGGGGTCAGCTGGGCGAGATGGTCCAGCCGCTCTTCGACCAGGGACCCGACGTGGGCGCTGAGCGCCTTCATCCGGCGGGCCGAGAAGGACGGCATGAACAGCTTGCGCATCCGGTCGTGCTCGGCCTTCTCCGTGGCCGCGTCGCCCTGGGGGCCGCCGATCAGCGCCGATCTCGACAGGCGCGCGGCCTTGTCCGGCTCCGGGTGCGAACGCCCCAGCCTGGGGTCGTTGAACAGCTTGCGCGCGTCCTCATAGCCGCTGACGAGCCAGACCTCGTCGCCCGCAGGCGTACGTACTCGTGCGATGCCCTCCTTGACCCGAAGCTCCCGGTACGCCGCGGGGACTTCGAGGAGATCGCCGCGTTCGAAGGGTATGACGGGAATGCTCATAGCACCTTCCTCACTGCCTTGACCGTTTCCGCCCAGACCCTGGGGAAGTCGGCGTGAGCCTGCTCAGCGACGCTGCGCTCGATCCCGATGAGCACCCCGTACGTGAAGGTGTCCTCGCCTGCCTGGCGGGCGCTTTCCGCCGCCTTGGCCAGGGTTTCCTGCGCGACCACGCCGTCCTGGTACGTCCCCAGCACTTCCTGGATGCCCGCGGAGAGCTTGGCGAGCTTGGCCATGTTCGGGCCGAGGGTGGGTTCGAGCGCTTCGGCGGTGTAACGAGCGCGTTTGGCCGCCTTGCGCACGTCGTGCATGGCGATCTCGCGACGTTCCGGGTCCCCGATGGCCTGAGCGGTGTCGTACGTCTTCGTCACCCGGCCCCAGCCGGCCGCCGCGATGGCGCTGAGCTGCTCCTGAGCCGGCTTGGCCGCCCCCTTGCCCAGGTTCGGGGAGGCGACGAGCTCGTCGAGCGCGTTCAGGAGGGTGTAGTAGCGGTCGCCGCTGAGTGCGTCCTTGATGCGGTCGTACGCCTCCTGCTCGCGTTTGTGCAGGTCCGAGCCGAGCCGGCGCTGGATGGGGCCGGTGACCAGCTCGGGGGGCAGCCCGTCCAGCAGCCGGGCGAACCTGGCCCTGGTCACCTCCAGGTCGCGGGCCTCGCCGAGCACCGTGCCGAGCCACCGCAGCTCCTCCTGGACCTGCTCGGTGTCCACCACCACGGTCTTGAACGCCTTGAGCGCGCTGCGCAGCCGGCGGGCGGCCACCCGCGCCTGGTGCACCGCGTCGTCCTCGGCCCTGCGGACCCGGGGGTCCTGCGCGAGGAGGGCGGCGACCTGGCTCGCGAGGTAGTTCACGACGACCTCGCCGGCGGTGCCCTCCTTGACGGCGGCCCGGGCGGGCGGGGCGGGCCTGAGGAGTCTGGCCAGCTTGCTGGTGGCCTCCGACGGGCTCGCGCCCGCCTTCCTGAGCCGCTTGCCGACCTTGGCCAGCAGCGTCCGCGTGCCGCCTTCGAGCAGCTCGGCCTCGACCTCGCGCCACCGTACGACCTCGGGCTCCTCCTTGAGAACCGTGCCCTTGACGCGGTCGTCGGCGATCTCGGCCAGCCTGGTCTCGCCGTCCAGCAGGATGGTGACGGTCCTGCGCGTGTCGAGTTCGGCGACCGGCTGGAGGTCGGCTCCCCGGGTGTAGGCGCGTACGAGCTCGGCCAGTGCCGAGGGCACGGCCTTGGTGCTGCGGGTGAGCGGATGGGTGATCTCCTGCCGTGCCCCCTTGGCCTTGGGCAGCTTCAGGTGCCAGCCGGGATCGGCACCACCACGTCTGCGCCGGAGCGTGACGCCGCGGGCCGCCAACCGCAAATCAGGCGTGTCATAGTAAAGGGCCACTAGTTGGTAGGTCTTTGGGCCCACGACGTCGGCCAGACCGCTCAGGTCGGGAATCGCGTACTCGGCGGGAACGTCGAACTTGTCCTCAATCTCGATGCCCACTGCACCTCGCAAGTGTCCGATTTCGGACAATGATGCCACTACCTGGTGATTATCACACTGATTGCAGGAGCTCTATTCTGTTGCCCACGGGATCGGAAAGATAAATACGCCGGTATCCGGGGAGCAGGTCATCGGGGATGGCGTCGCGGATTTCGGCAGCGTACGCGTCGAGATCGTCCACCAGAAACGCCGGGTGAGCCTTGCGCGCCGGCCTGAACCCGTCCTCGACGCCGAGGTGGACCTCCACGCCCTCGCCACGGAACCAGACGCCGCCGCGCCCGGCCAGCCCGGGCGGCTTGGGCACCTCGCGCAGGCCCAGCACGCCCCCGTAGAACTCCCGTAACAGCGGCTCGCTGCCCGCGGGCGCGGCGAGCTGGACGTGGTGCAGCGCCTTGATCATGATGTGCCACCTCTCTTCTGCGCGACGACGAAGATCCGCCGGAACGGGAACGGGGTGCCGTAACTCCTGGCCGGATACGCCTCGGCGAGCAGTCCGGCCAGCTCCTGCTTGAAGCGCCGCTGCCCGTCCGGGTCGAGCCGGTCCAGGATCGGGCGCAGGGCGGTGCCGGAGACCCAGTCGAGCACCGGGTTCTCGCCCTGGAGCACGTGCACGTAGGTCGTCTCCCACGTGTCCACCTGGCAGCCGCTGCCGGTGAGCAGGTCGAGGTAGTCGACGGGATCGCCGACCGGGTCGTCCCTGACGACACCGCCGAGCCGGTCTGACCAGGCGCGGGAGGAGCACAGCTCGCGGATGGCCCGGTGGCTGGGGGCCTGGAAGTTGCCCGGCACCTGGAACGCCAGCCAGCCGCCCGGCGCCAGCTCCTCCACCCAGTGCTCCAGCACGTCGCGGTGCTCGGGCACCCACTGCAGGACGGCATTGGAGACGATCACGTCCAGCGGCCGGTCGGGGCGCCACGTCGTCACGTCGGCGACCGTGAACCTGATCTTCGACTCCAGCTTGCGCGCCTCGGCGATCATGGCGGGCGAGGAGTCGAAGCCCTCCACGGTCGCGTCGGGCCAGCGAGCGGCCAGGTGCGTCGTGAGCTCGCCGCTGCCACAACCCGCGTCCACCACGCAGTCCGGGTCGACCGCCCCTACCCTTGAGGTCAGATCGACGAACGGCCGCGCCCTCTCGTCCGAGTACACGGCATACGTCATAGGGTCCCAAATATCTCTTGACATAGAGATAATTGATATCGAGAGAGATATCTCGATGTCAAGACAGTACACTCTTGTGTCATGACGGAGGATGCTAGAGACGAGGTCGACCTCCTCGTCGCGGCTTGGCGAGCGGAACGTCCCGACCTCGATGTCGAGCCGCTCCAGGTGCTCTCCAGGGTGTCCCGGCTGGCCCGGCATCTCGACCGCGCCAGACGGGCGGCGTTCGCCGAGCACGACCTGGAGCCGTGGGAGTTCGACGTGCTCACGGCGCTGCGACGGGCCGGCCGGCCTTACGAGCTGAGCCCGGGAGCGCTGCTGCGGGCCACGCTGGTCACGTCCGGGACCATGACCAACCGCATCGACCGCCTCGCCCAGGCCGGGCTGGTGCGGCGGCGGCCCGACCCCGAGGACCGGCGGGGGGTCCTGGTGTCGCTGACGGAGACCGGGGTGGCGCGGGTGGACGCCGCCTTCGCCGATTTGCTGCGCCGGGAGCGCGACCTGCTGGCGGGCCTTGGGCCCGAAGGGCAGCGATCCCTGTCCTCTCTCTTGCGTACGTTGCTGGCGCCGTTCGACTCGCCGCTGTGAGCGAGCTCGGCCGCCCTTGGCCGGCCGTCCAGCCGTCCTCCGCCGCACCGCCATCCACGAATCCGGGGACAGGCCGGACGAGCGCCTGGACCATGAGCTTTGAACCCTATGAGTCCCGGACCGCCATGGTCGGTCAGTCACCCAGGCGGTCGGCCAGCTCCAGCCATTCGGACTCGATCTCGTCCTTCTGGGCAGTGATCTCGCGTAGCTGGGCGTCGAGGGTGCCCAGCTTGGCGTAGTCGCTGGCAGCCTCGGCCATGGCGGCGTGGAGTCGGTTCTCCTGGCTGGTCAGCTTGTCCAGCTGGCGTTCGAGGCGGTTGAGCTCCTTGCGGAGTTCGCGTTCCTCCTTGGTCGACAAGCCAGGCTTCGCCGCCTGGGCCTGAAGGCCCTGTGCGGCGGAGTCGTGGCCCTGGGTGGACGTGGCCTCCCCCGGGCCGCCGGAGGTCCTGCCGGCCGGTCGTCCCGAGGCGGCGTCGGCGGACACGCCGGCACCGCGGGCGGTCGCCGTACCGGGACGGGCCGACGTGGATCCGGCGCGAACGGTCGCGCCGAGACGGGCGGTCTGCGCGGTGCCCGCGGCACGCCGTTCGAGGTATTCGTCCACGCCGCCGGGCAACATCGACAACTTGCCGTCACCCAGCAGGGCCACGCACCGATCGGTCACCCGCTCCAGGAAGTAGCGGTCGTGGCTGACCAGGATCAGTGTGCCCGGCCAGGCGTCCAGCAGGTCTTCCAGCTCGTTCAGCGTCTCGATGTCGAGGTCGTTGGTGGGCTCGTCGAGCAGCAGGACGTTCGGGTCGTCCATGAGGAGCCTGAGCAGCTGCAGCCGCCGCCGCTCGCCACCCGACAGGTCACCGATGACCTTCCACTGGGCCTCGCCCCGGAACCCCAGGCGTTCGAGCAGCTGGGAGGCGGTCCACTCCCGCTTGCCGACCTGGAGGTATTTGCGCACCTCCTCGACCGACTCCAGCACCCGTCGGGACGGGTCGAGCTCGGCCAGCTCCTGTGACAGGTGCGCGAGACGTACGGTCCTGCCTCTGATCACGCGCCCGGAGTCGGGGGTGACCGTGTCGGCGAGCAGCCGCAACACGGACGACTTGCCCGAACCGTTCACCCCGATCAGCCCGATCCGGTCACCCGGGCCGAACTGCCAGGTGAGGTGGTCGAGCACCAGCGGCCCGTTGCCCGGCCCGCCGGCGTGCAGGGTGACGTCTTCGAGGTCGTAGACCGTCTTGCCGAGCCGGGCCGCGGCGAACCGCATCAACTCGACGGTTTCGCGGGCCGGCGGCTCGTTGGCGATCAGCGCCTGAGCGGCGTCGATGCGGAACTTGGGCTTGGACGTACGGGCGGGCGGGCCGCGGCGCAACCAGGCGATCTCTTTGCGCATGAGGTTCTGGCGGCGGTCTTCCGCGGCCTGCGCGATCCGCGCCCGCTCCGCCTTGGCGAGCACGTAGGCCGCGTATCCCCCCTCGTAGCGCTCGACCCGCCCGTCCACGACCTCCCACGTGCGGGTGGACACGGCGTCGAGGAACCACCGGTCGTGGGTCACGACCAGCAGGGCGCTCTTCCTCGCGGACAGATGGCCGGCCAGCCAGGCGATGGCCTCGATGTCGAGGTGGTTGGTCGGCTCGTCGAGCATGATCAGGTCGTGGTCGCCGATCAGCAGGCGGGCCAGCGCCGTACGCCTGCGCTCGCCGCCGGAGAGGTCGGCCGCCTTGCCGTCGAGGTCGAGGTCGCCGATGAGGTTCGTCAGGATCTCGCGAACCCGCTGATCCCCCGCCCATTCGTGCTCCGCCAGCTCGCCGAGGACGATCTCGCGGACGGTGGCGACGGGGTCGAGCGCGTCGTGCTGCGACAGGAACCCGACCCGCAGCCCGCGATTGTGGGTGACCCGACCGCTGTCCGGCTGCACGTCTCCGGCGATGACGGACATCAGGGTCGTCTTTCCACCCCCGTTACGCCCGACAACGCCGATGCGCTCCCCGGCTTCGACGCCTAGTGAGACGTCGCTGAGGAGCGGTTTGGGCCCGTAAGCATGAGAAACCGACTCAAGATTGACCAGATTCATGGCCACCCCAGCGTATCGGCTCCACCCACCTGCCGCCCTCCACAAACCCACCCACCAACAACCCAAAACCGACCCCCCACAACTCCCAGCCACGACCCTCCAACCATGCCAATCCTCCGGGGCACCAAAACGCGGACGACGCTCAGCGCCTTAAGACGCCAGAGCACAGGCGGCGCTCACCGCTCAGGACGGCCAGGGACGGCCGGCCAGAGATGGCCAGGGAGGCCAGGGCCAGAGACGGCCAGCGACGGCCAGCGACGGCCAGGCACGGCCAGGCAGGGTGAGGGACAGCCAGGCAGGAGGCAGGGTCAGGGACGGCCAGGGACGGCCAGGCAGGGCCGGGGACGGCCGGCGATGGCCGGGACGGCCCCGGAGGCGGTCACCGCCACCAACCACGACAGCGGGCCCTCCACCACCCCAACCAGCAAGCACGAGAGCGGCACGACCTGCCAATGCACGATCACGAGGTCACGATCATGGCGGCAGGACCACCAGAGCCCTGGCATACCTGAGTCCCTCGCGCGACAGCGGCCTGCCCAACAACCCGGTTATCCACAACCCCACCCTGACCGGCGCCGTCTCATCCACAGAACCTCGTTCGGCCGGACGCCGCCCCCGACCACCCAACGATCCTGGCCTCCCCGACCCCTACGGCAACCACAAGGCGCAGGAGGCGACCATGATCCACCGTTTCACCCTGCTATGGCAGCGCACCGTCAACGGAGGACTATTCGTAGGGCTCTTCACCGCACTGGCAGCGGCGTTCCCCACCTCTGCCGAAGCCGTCCCTCTCACAACCGAAACCCTGAAGCGCATGGCCAAGGGCGAGCGCCTCACGAAGGGTCACATCGCCGCCGCTGCCGCCCTCGGCCAACTGGGCGTCTCCTTCTCCTGGGGCGGCGGCTCCACCAAGGGCCCGACCATCGGCATCGGCAGAGGCGCCCGCACCAGAGGCTTCGACTGCAGCGGCCTGACCCTCTATGCCTGGTCCAGAGCAGGCATACGGCTGAGCCATTACACAGGCGCCCAGTTCCGCCAGGGCCGCAGAATCCCGCTGACCGCCCGCCGGATAGGCGACCTGCTCTTCTTCGGCGGCGGCACAGGCGACCCCACCCACGTGGCCCTGTATCTCGGAGGAAAACTCATGATCCACGCCCCCAAGACCGGCGACGTGGTGAAGAAGACCAACTTCCTGAACTCGGCTTACTATCGCGCCAACTTCCGCGGCGCCGTACGCCCTGGCTGATCATGCACACTTCCGCACCACCCACCACCCAGGAAGTGGCGCGAGCGTGAAAGTGGGCGCTACGGGCATACAGCGTGGAGATACCGATTCTTGATCACTCTTTGTTATCGATCGAGATGCGGGCAAATGACCATCAACCTGACTCTGTGTGTTGCCGGGCAGGCCATCCCCGGGGTCATATTTCAAGAACCGCATGTCAGGGCCGCGCACCCCGATAACATCGAGTGTCCTTGACCCCGGCAAGTGATGAGAGTGGCAGAAGATCGATGAGTTCGGTGACCGTACGTGTGCCTGCGAAGGTCAACGTGCAGCTTTCTGTCGGCCCGCTCCGGGAAGATGGCTACCACGACCTGGTCAATGTCTTCCACGCAGTGTCGATCTTCGATGAGGTGGTGGCGAAGGAGTCCGAGTCGATCACCGTGTCGGTGAGCGGGAAGTGGTCCGACCAGGTGCCGGTCGACGACACCAACCTGGCGATCCGGGCCGCCCGCGCGCTCGCCAAGCACGCGGGGCGCACCTATGGCGCCGACCTGGTCATCCAGAAGGACATCCCCGTGGCGGGCGGGATGGCGGGTGGCAGCGCGGACGCCGCCGGTGCGCTGGTGGCGTGCAACGAGTTGTGGGGGTTGGGACTGCCGTTCGAAGATCTCATGGAGATCGCGGGAGATCTGGGCAGCGATGTCCCGTTCTCGCTGCTCGGCGGCACAGCGGTCGGCACCGGCCGAGGTGAGCGGTTGAGTGAGCTGCCCACCGGCGGCACCTTCCACTGGGTGTTCGCGCCGGCGAACGGCGGCCTGTCCACGGCCAGCGTGTACGCCGAGTGCGACCGGCTAAGAGACGCCTCGGGCGCCCAGGTCCCCTGGCCGCAACTGGACGACACGCTGATGGAGGCACTGGGCACCGGTGACGCCTACTCCCTGGGCGCCCACCTCAGCAACGACCTCCAGGCCGCCGCCCTCAACCTCCGCCCCGAACTCGCGCCGACCCTGGACGCGGGCCGCCAGCACGGAGCCCTGGGCGCGATCGTCTCCGGTTCCGGCCCTACCTGCGCCTTCCTCGCGATCGACGCCACCCACGCCCGCGACCTGGCTCTCAGTCTGACCACCACGGGCGCCGCCCACACCGCCGTCGCCGCCCATGGCCCCGTCCACGGCGCCACCCTCGTCTAGGAGCTGATTCTCAGTCCCGCTTGAGCTGCCACCGGCCTCACCAGGCCCGTGGAGCCAGCGCGATCAGGGGCTCAGGGGCCTGTGTTCGGCGATGCGGGCGAAGGAGTTGATGTCGAGCTCTTCGCCACGGGCGGAAGGGTTCACGCCCGCCTCGCGGAGGGCCGTCTCCGCCAGGGTCGCGGTGCCCGCCCAGGACGCGAGGGCTGCTCGGAGGGTTTTGCGGCGCTGGGCGAAGGCGGCGTCCACCACGGCGAAGACCTCCGTACGGGAGGCCGTGGTGGTGGGGGGATCGCGGCGGGTCAGGGAGACGAGGCCGGAGTCGACGTTGGGGACCGGCCAGAAGACGGTACGGCCCACCGGACCGGCTCGGCGTACGTCCGCGTACCAGGCGGCCTTGACCGACGGGATGCCGTAGATCTTCGACCCCGGCGTGGCGGCGAGGCGGTCGGCCACCTCGGACTGGACCATGACCAGGCCCTTGCGCAGGGACGGCAGGGCTTCCAGGAGGTGGAGGAGCACCGGGACGGCCACGTTGTACGGGAGGTTGGCGACCAGGGCCGTCGGGGTGTGACCGGGCAGGTCGGTAGGAGTGATCTTCATGGCGTCGGCGTTGACCACCGTGAGATTGTCCACACCGTTTCGGTCCGCGACCGTGACGGGCAGTTGGGCGGCCAGCACCGGGTCGATCTCCACCGCTATCACGTGAGCCGCCGCGGGCAGCAGGGCCAGGGTGAGGGAGCCCAACCCAGGGCCGACCTCGATGACCACGTCGTCCGGTGACAGGTCGGCCACGCGGACGATGCGCCGGACGGTGCCGGCGTCGATCACGAAGTTCTGGCCCAGCTTTTTTGTCGGACGCAGATCCAGGTTATCCGCCAAAATACGTATTTCTGCAGGGCCCATCAGCCTCATCATCCAACCAGTCTCCCGCATCGAAGAAGCTGCGATGGCGGATGGGGAGACCAAAGGAGAGGATGGCGTGGAACAGGAAGGAACGTCCCTCATGGAGCCAACGGGCGCCGCACCACTCCGCCCGACGGACCTGCGGGAGATCGGGCCGTACCGGCTGCTCGGGCGGCTCGGTGAGGGCGGGATGGGGACCGTCTTTCTCGCACGGGCACCGACGGGGCGGTTCGTCGCGCTCAAAGTGGTGAAGGCGGAGTTCGCCAACCAGGAGGGGTTCGCGGCCCGGTTCCATGCGGAGGTGGAGAACGCGCGCAGGGTGGCGTCGTTCTGCACGGCTCAGGTGCTGGACAACGGCAACACCGGCGACGGACGGCCGTACATGGTCACCGAGTACATCGCGGGCACCCCCCTGTCAGATCAGATAACGCAGTACGGGGCCCTGGAGCCCGGGCCGCTGCACGGTGTCGCGCTCGGAGTCGCGGCGGCGCTCGCGGCGATCCACGTGGCCGGGCTCGTGCACCGGGATCTCAAGCCGGCGAACGTGATCCTCTCCCTGTCCGGGCCACGGGTGATCGACTTCGGGATCGCCAGGGCGCTCGACAGGGACACCGGGTTCACGCTCTCCGGTGAGCTGCTGGGGAGCCCCGGCTGGTGGGCCCCGGAGCAGGTACGCGGCCAGACCGTCAGCCCGGCGGCCGACATCTTCGCCTGGGGTTGCCTGGTGGCGTACTCGGGCAACGGCCGCCACCCGTTCGGGCGTGGCGATCCCATCACGCTGGCCACGCGCGTCCTGAACAACCCGCCCGACCTGGGTGTACTGCCCGCGCCCCTCGACGAGCTCGTACGGCGGGCCACCGCCATGGAGCCGCACCTGCGCCCGACCGCGCAGGAGCTGCTGATCGCCCTGGTGGGGGGCAGCGCTCCGGCGGCGGCCGACGTCGAGCCGCCCACGCTGGTGGCGACGGAGATGCTCACCGACTACGGCTGGCAGCCGCCGCAGAACGTGGTGGACGAGCCGGACATCACGGCCACGTACACGACTCCGCCACCGAGCGACACGACCGGCAGGTCCCTTGGCTCTCCTGCCCCGGGTTCCGCCGGCCGGGCGCCTAGTTTGCCGGGCTCCGCCGGTCAGCGGCCCAGTTTGCCGGATTCCGTTGGCCGGGCGCCTAGTTTGCCGGGTTCGTTCGGGAAGGCGGTCACCTCGCCGGGGTCCGCTGATCGGGCGCCTAGTTTGCCCGGCTCGTTCGGGAAGGCACCCACTTCGCCGGGCACCGGTGGCGGGTCAGGTGGCGGAGATGCTCGTGGTGCGGGCGCCCCGGAGGAGCTTGCGGCCCCGGAGAGCCGGCCCTCGGTCGAGGAGTTGGCCAGGAGGGAAGAGCAGGCGGCCAAGGAGGAGCTGGCCCGGTGGGAGGTCCCGAACCGGCCCCAGGAGCGGGGACGTGGACTGTTGCGGCGCGGGCGGCCGGCCGAGGAGGCCCAGCCCGCGGAGCAATCCGCCCAGTTCCGGCAAGGTGCCCTGTCAGGCACGCAGACCCAGCCGGGTGAGCGGGCCGGCCAGGTCGCTGCGCCCGGCGGCGAGCCCGACACCATCGGCGGTTCGCGAACCGCGGGCACCCGATGGCTGCTGGCCGCCGGGGCCGCCGTGCTGGCCATCGTCGTGACGACGGCCGTGCTGATCGCCTCCTCCGCCCGCGACACGGCCGGCACCCGGGCCAACTCCACCCAGGTCGCCGCCACCGCCGGACCGAACGACGTGGGCCGCAGGTTCGCGCTGGGCACGGACTTCGACGATCCCATCGCGATCGTCGCGACGGCGCCCGTGTGCGGTCTGAGGGAGTACGAGGGCAGGACCGCGACCAAGGGGCAGCTCTGCGTGATCCGATGGTCCATGATCAACCCGGGTGGCGAGCGGCAACTGCTGATCCAGCCCGTGGTGACCATGGTCGACGACCAGGGCGGCGAGCACGACCCGGCCCCCGTCACCCTGCCCCCGGCCATCCTGCCCGGCGGGCGGGTGGACAGCGCGTTCGTGTTCGACCTGGCCATGTACCGCAAGCCCGTGAAGATGACGGCGACCATGCTCGAGAACGGGCAGCAGATCGAGGTGGCGCTGTGATCGTCAGATCGGCTCTCGTCGCGCTCCTGATCGCTTCTGGGCTCGCCCCGCTGATGTCCACGCCCACCGCCGCGTCCGTCACCTCATTAGAAGCATCCGCATCCGTCGCGTCCGTCGCGTCATTGAAGACGTCCGCGTCGGTCGCCTCGGTCGCGTCGTTGAAGGCGTCCGCGTCTGTCGCGTCCTTGAAGGCGTCCACGTCCGTCGCGTCACTGAAGGCGTCCGCGTCGGTCGCCTCGGTCGCGTCATTAGAAGCGGCCGCGTCGGTCGGCTCCGTCGCATCGTTAGAGGCGTCCGGGTCCGTCGCGTCACTGAAGGCGTCCGCGTCGGTCGCCTCGGTCGCGTCACTAGAAGCGTCCGCGTCTGTCGGCTCCGTCGCATCGTTAGAGGCGTCCGGGTCCGTCGTGTCGGCGGCGGCGTCCGGGGTCACGGCGGCCTGCGGTGGTACGTCCGACTTCGATGGTGACGGCGTGGATGACGTGGCCGTGGGTGACCCGTTCGCGGACGACCAGAAGGGGTCGGTGAGCGTGGTGTCCGGTGACAAGGTCGTCGCCGTCACCGTTCCCGGCCTGGCCGATGGCGACGGCTTCGGCTGGTCCGTACGGCTGGCCAAGGTCGACGGCGACGCCTGTGCCGACCTCGTGGTCGGTGCCCCGTACACCGACGTGGACGGGGCCGAGGACGCCGGGGCCGCCTACGTCGTGTACGGCGGCGGGGCCACGCCTCCGCAGCGCCTGACCGCCCCCCAGCCGCAACGTTTCGCGCATTTCGGCTGGTCACTGGCGGCGCGGGGTGACCTGGTGGCGATCGGCGCACCGTACGAGGACGAGGGGTCGCTGGTGGACGTGGGCGCCCTGTACGTGCGCAAGGGCACCGGCGAGTTACGCCGGATCAGCCAGGAGACCGTCGAGGTGCGGGGCAACAGCGAGGTGGGCGACCAGTTCGGCTGGTCGATGGCGTTCGGCCCGGAGAACGGGATGATCGTCGGCGTCCCGTACGAGAACGACGACGGCGCCGGCCGCCAGGTCGAGGCCGGCAAGATCGACTCGGGCTCGGTCGTCTTCATCGACGACGTGCTGGCCCGCGAGCTCACGACGTTCAAGCTGGACTCGCCGACCAATGCGAGCGGCGACCGGTACGGCTACGCGGTGGCCTACGCCGAAGGCTCCGGATACGCGGTGAGCTCCCCGGGCCCCGGTTCCGTGCAGCTCCTGAACCCCGCCAGGAAACTCGTCAGGACGGTGACGCAGGCGGGCAAGGAAGCGTTCGGGTTCTCGATGGCGGCCTCCGCGGACGGCAGGCTGGCCATCGGCGCGCCCTACGGCGGCGGCGTCCGGATCGTCTCCTGGAAGGACGCCGACGAGGATCGCCGGTTCCCGGCTGCGGACGGGCTGTTCGGCTGGTCGGTCGCCTTCAGCGGCAACAAGCTCTTCATCGGGCAGCCGGACGCGCGACCGTACGGGCGGATCGCGGTCGCGGCCCGCAACTCCGACACCCTCCAGCCGTTACAGCCGGCCAAGGGCGCCGACTTCGGGGCGGTGGTAGCGGGTTGACGCCTGCCCCGAACCGGCTGCAGGCTTGCGGCGCCCGGCCAGGACGGCGCGGCACGGGCGAACGAGACGGGCCAGGGGCGGCCAGCGCGGCGAGGAACGGCGGATGAGACGCGCCGTTGGGGCTCCGGACGGGGGATGGGACGCGCCGTTGTCCGGACGGCTTGGACGGGTCAGGGGCCGTCAGGGCGGCGCGGGACGGCGGGTGAGCATTGGTCAGGGGGCTGCCAGGGCGGTGCGGGTGAACAGGTGGCCGCCGCAGTTCGGCCACTGCCCCTGCCACCTGCCCTGCACGTGCTGGAACAGGAGCTGAGCCCGGTAGGTCTGCTCGTCCTCCGGCCAGGCGCTCGGCAGCCCCATGCCGCCCACGGCCTCCCACATGGGCAGGCTGAACTGGTACATCCCGTAGTAGGGACCGTCCGGGTTGTAGGCCTGCGGGTCGCCGTTCGACTCGCACTCCGCCAGCGCCGCCCAGTTGAGGTGCATGACCTCCGGATCGACCGGCAGGGCGCGCGGCGGCATGATCGTGATGACCGTGCCGTCCTCCGGGAAGCTGGTCAGCGGCGGGGACACCCGGTAACCGCGGCCCAGCGGGATGCGCTTCTGCCTGAGCACCTGGCGTACCGTGCGGGCGGTCGTACGCGAGGTGAAGCGGGTGGTGCCCGCGACCACATAGACCTTCCGCCGCGTGTACACCGTCAGCGACATCCCCTCCAGCGGCACCGCGTCCCCCGGCGGGGCCGACAGCTTGCCCGCCGCCGGAACGATGTCGAGCTCGGCCAGGGCATCGGCGACGTTCGTGGCGGTGACCAGGTGATGGGACGTGCGGCCGTCCAGGATCAGGGTGATCGGGCGCGCCCGGTGTACCTCGATCGTGGCGCCGTCGGAGACGGCCTCCTGCCCGGCCGGCCGTACGACGTCGCCGACCCCCAGCGACACCCCGGCGTCGCCGAGCACCCCGCCTACGGTGCCCGCGAAGCTGCGCACCGCCAGCGGCCGGCCGTCGACGACCACGACCACCTCTTTGACCAGGAACGACACCACCGCGACCGCGCCGAGGGCCACCACTCCCGTCAGGCACACCACGGGGGTCCACCGGGAGCGCCAGGGGATCGGCGGCCGCGGCGCACGCCTCTTGCCTCGCACGAAACCACCTCCGGTAACGGGCTGCGACCGCCCGAACGCTAGCGGCGACGAGACCGCCGCAGCTACCGGTTCACCAAAAGATGGTCACCACTCGCCGAAGACCGTGATTCCGTTGGCGCTGATCGCCTCGCACAACTCATCCGGCTGCACCTTCTTGACCTCGGCGAGGCAGCGCAGGGTGAGCGGGATGAGGTAGGGGGCGTTGGGCTTGCCCCGGTGCGGGACCGGCGGCAGATAGGGCGCGTCGGTCTCGACCAGCATGAGCTCCATGGGCGCGACCTCGGCGGCCGCGCGGAGGTAGGAGGCGTTCTTGTACGTGACGGGCCCGGAGAAAGACATGAAATATCCGGCGTCAACGCACTTTTTCGCCATTTCGGCGTCGCCGGAGAAGCTGTGGAAGACCACCTTCTCCGGCGCACCGGCCTCGGCCAGCACCTTCAGCACGTCGTCGTGGGCGTCCCGGTCGTGGATCACCAGCGCCTTGCCGGTGCGCTTGGCGATCTCGATGTGCGCCCGGAAGCTCGCGTGCTGGTCGTCCTTGCTCGCCCAGTCGCGGTAGTAGTCGAGCCCGGTCTCCCCCACGGCCCGCACCTCCGGCCGCCCCGCCAACGCCTCGATCTCGGCCAGCACCTCGGGGGTGGCCTCGTGGGCCTCGTTGGGGTGGATGGCCACCCCGGCGTAGACGCCTTCCTGCTCCGCCGCCACGTCGGCGCCCCACCGGGAGGACACCAGGTCGTAGCCGATCGTGACCAACCTGGTCACGCCGACGGCGCGGGCGTCCTCCAGGATGCCGCGTACGGTGGCCGCCGACGCCTGCGCGGCCTGCGCCACCGGATCGCCGGACGAGGCCTGCCGATTGCCGACCATGACGTCGAGATGGCAGTGGCTGTCGAACACGGGCCGGGACAGCGGCTCCGGCGCGGCGGGCAGCGTGGTCCTGCCCGCTGCGGACTTGCTCATGTCGTCACCCCGTCAGCCGGGCCAGTTCGTCGTCCACGACCTTGGGATCGAGCTTCTTGAACAGCGGCACCGGCGGCGCGAGCGGCGTGCCCGGCTTGATCGGCCGGTGCTCCCAGCGGGCCGCCCCGCTCTCGTAGTCGCCGGTGATCACCGGGTAGGGGGTGCCGCCGTCCTCGTCGACCTCGCGCATCTCCGGCATGCCCGTCCACACGCCCTCGCCGCCCAGCATGGCGAAGACCTTGTTGGCGGAACTGGGCAGGAACGGGGTGAGCATCGTCTTGGCGTCGTCGACCACCTGCAGCGCGACGTGCAGGATCGACTTCTGCCTGGCCGGGTCGTCCTTGAGCTTCCACGGCTCCTGCTCGGCCAGATATTTGTTGGCCTCGCGGACCACGTCGAACGCCTCGGTGATCGCGTTCTTGAACCGCGACCTGCCCAGCTCCTCGCCCACCGGCGCGAACGCCTTGCGCGAGCGCTCCAGCAGCGCCCGGTCGGCGTCGGTCAGGTCGCCGGGCTCGGGCACCGCCCCGAAGTTCTTCGCCGCCATCGAGATCGACCTGTTGACCAGGTTGCCCCAGGCCGCGACCAGCTCGCCGTTGTTGCGGTTGACGAACTCCTGCCAGGTGAAGTCGGTGTCCTGGTTTTCCGGTCCGGCCACGGCGATGTAGTAGCGCAGCGCGTCGGCGTCATAACGCGCGAGGAAGTCGCGTACGTAGATGACGACCTGCCGGGACGAGGAGAACTTGCGGCCCTCCATCGTCAGGAACTCGCTGGAGACCACCTCGGAGGGCACCTGGAGCGCGCCCAGCGAGCCCGCCGAGCCGCCGCGGTCGCCTTGGCCGCTGTAGCCGAGCAGCATCGCGGGCCAGATCTCGGCGTGGAAGACGATGTTGTCCTTGCCCATGAAGTAGTAGCCGCGGGCGTCGGGATTCTGCCACCACTGCCGCCACGCGTCCGGGTCGCCCGAGCGCCTGGCCCACTCCACCGAGGCCGACAGATAGCCGATCACCGCGTCGAACCACACGTAGAGCCGCTTGTTGGGCTGGTCGCGCCAGCCGTCGAGCGGGATCGGCACGCCCCAGTCGAGGTCACGGCTGATCGCCCGCGGCTGCAGGTCACCGAGCAGGTTGAGCGCGAACTTCAGTACGTTGGGCCGCCACTCGCCCTGCTTGGACTGCAGGTAGGAGCCCAGCACCCCGGCAAAGGCGGGCAGGTCGAGCATGAAGTGCTCGGTCTCGACGAACGTCGGCGTCTCGCCGTTGATGCGGCTCTTCGGGTTGATGAGCTGGATCGGGTCGAGCTGGTTGCCACAGTTGTCACACTGGTCACCGCGGGCGCCGTCGTAGCCGCAGATGGGGCAGGTGCCCTCGATGTAGCGGTCGGGCAGCGTACGGCCGGTGGAGGGCGAGATCGCGCCCATCGTGGTCTTGGGGAAGATGTAGCCGTTGGCGTAGAGGCCCTTGAAGATCTCCTGCGTGACGGCGTAGTGGTTTTTCGTCGTGGTCCTGGTGAACAGGTCGTAAGAGAGGCCCAGCCCGGTAAGGTCCTCGGCGATCACGCGGTTGTAGCGGTCGGCCAGTTCCCTGGCGGTCACGCCCTCCTTGTCGGCCTGCACCTGGATGGGAGTGCCGTGCTCGTCGGTGCCGGAGACCATCAGCACCTTGTTGCCCGCCATCCGCTGGTAGCGGCTGAAGACGTCGGACGGCACGCCGAACCCTGAGACGTGCCCGATGTGGCGGGGGCCGTTAGCGTACGGCCACGCGACGGCGGTCAAGATGTGCTGGGACATGCACCCAAGCCTATCCGCGCCCCTCGCCGCAAAAGTCCACCCCGGAGTTTTTACCGCGCGAATGCTCTCCCACCCCAAAACCCCACCCATCACACCCCGAAATCTCCTGCGAACGGATCCGCCGCGTTGGGGGTTGGCTATGAGAGAGCCCGGGTGCCGACACGTCCAGATGCGCCACCACACCCGCAAGGCCGCCGGGATCGCCTGAGGTCGGGCCGGATCGGGAGACCCAGATGGCACGGCCGGCGCGTCCGGGGTGCCGGTCACGTCGTAGGGGCGATCACACCGGGTCCGGTCACGTCGTAGGGGCAGGTCACACCGGGTCCGGTCACGTCGTAGGGGCAGGTCACACCGGGTCCGGTCACGTCGTAGGGGCAGGTCACACCGGGTCCGGTCTCGTGGTGGGGGCAGGTCACATCGTGGGCGGGCCGCGTCGTGGGCGGGCCCCAGTGGGGGCGGGCCGCGTTGGGGGCAGGTGACGTCCCGGACGGGCCACGTTGGGAGGCGGGCGCGTCACGGGGCGGGCCGGGCGTCCGGGTGCCGGTCACGTCGTAGGCGAGCCGCGTGGGGACCGAGCACATCCCGGAGCAGGCCGCGTGGAGGGCCGGACGCGTCAAGGGGCGGGCCGCGTGGAGGCCGGGCGCATTGGGGATGGGTGCTCTGGGGTGAGCGCGCCGGTGTGGGTGCTGGGGTGGGCTCGCTGGGGTGGACTCGCTGGAAGGTCGGCCGCGCTGAGGAGCCGGTGTGCTGGGCCAGGCCAGGCCAGTCGCGTCGGCGGCACATCACGCCAACTGGACGCCACGCCGGCTGAGCGCCCCCAAAGGCTGTGCTGCCGCTGACCGGGCTCCACCCACTCTGCTCCACCTACGCGGCTCCACATATGGGGGCCCACCCAGTGGCCTCACCGACTGCCCGCTGCTGACCAAGCTCCCGCCCGCCAAGCTCCCGCGGACCAAGTCCCCCGCTGGTCAGGTCCCTGTGGGCTCAGTCCTCACGTCTGGCCCCGCCGACTGGGCGCCGCGTCGGCGGGGTGTTGTGTGGTGGGGGCGGCGCAGGTGGGCGGCGCCCAGGGTGGGCCATGGGGGCCGGTCCAGGAGGCGCACCGTTACGGTGGCACGCCACTGACGGGTCAGCGGGCGTTTCCTAGAGGGCCCTCAGCCGGAGTACGGCGGGTGGCTAGCCACGGCAACGCGTACCAGATGAGCTTTAACTCTTTGAGGCTTCCAGGGATACCGCGGCTGCGGCCTCCTCGGCTGCCTTGGCGGCTACGTCGATGGAGCTTTCGCGGGTTCGGCGGATGCCGAGGATGCTGATGAACAGGGACGCGAAGATCGTCTGGAAGCTCATCACCAGCGCCGTCGCCGACGGCACCACGATGCGCAGCGACTCGCGCGGGTTGAGCTCGCCGAAGCTGCGCACCTGCCAGTGCACCAGCGACATCACCAGGCCGACCAGGCCGGCCACCGCCAGCAGCCCGCCGACCACCAGCCCCTTCTCCAGGGTCACTATGTCGATGATCTTGCGGATGCGCGGCGACTCCGGCAGGAAGCCCTCCTCGGCCGCGTAGACCTTGGTGAACAGCGCGAACAGCGCCGCCTGGAATCCGATCACCATGAGCGCCGACGACCCGACCAGGGTGTCGACGTCGAAGGCCAGCTCGCCGATCTCCACCGGCCCGAACGTCAGCGCGGTGCCCACGATCAGCCCCAGCACCATCATGAGCACGCCGGGATAGAAGAACAGCCACTTCGGGCTGTAGAGGAGCAGGAAGCGCAGGTGGCGCCAGCCGTCGCGCCAGGAGCGCAGGTGCGGCGGGCGGGAGCGGCCGTCGGGCGAGAGCGTGGTGGGCACCTCGCGCACGTCGAGCCCCGACAGCGTGGAGCGGACCACCATCTCCGAGGCGAACTCCATGCCCCCCGTCTGCAGCTGCAGCCGCAGGATCGAGTCGCGCCGGAAACCACGCAGCCCGCAGTGGAAGTCGCCGATCGCCGAGGGAAAGAACAGCCGCCCGATGAACGACAGCACCGGGTTGCCCAGGTAGCGGTGCAACGGCGGCATGGCGCCGGGGGCGATGCCACCCTTGAAGCGGTTGCCCATCACCAGGTCCGCGCCGTCGCGCAGCTGCTCGACAAAGGGCAGCAACGCGGTGAAGTCATAGGAGTCGTCGGCGTCGCCCATGATCACGTATTTGCCACGCGCCGCCCGGATCCCGCCCATGAGGGCGTTGCCGTAGCCCTTCTCATCCACGTGGACCACGCGGGCTCCGGCGTCTCTGGCCAATTGCTGCGAGCCGTCCGTGCTGCCGTTGTCGGCGATCAGGACCTCGCCCTCGATGCCGTGCTCCTCCATGCACGCCAGTGCCTTGCGCACACAGACTTCCACGGTCTCCGCCTCGTTGAGGCAGGGCATGACCACCGTCAGTTCCACGTGTCTACCCTTCAGTTAAGGCTCTTCCAGTGCACCATCATGCCCTGTGCCCGATGATGTTCGGGTCAAGACCCAAAAACGACTGGCATTCTTTACAGCATGGTGAGCGTCGCGGAGATTACCCCTGCGGACAACTCCGCCCCTGGCCTGGCAGCTCGTGCGCTGTCCATGTTGGGCCGGCATCGGGTGTTCGCCGTGGCATTCGGCATCGGCGCCGTGCTGCGGCTCATCACCATGCTCGGCTACGGCCCGGCGATGTGGTTCAACGACTCATACGAGTACGTCTCGGTGGCGCTGCACCCGCGGCCGCACCCGATCCGGCCCGACGGCTACAGCGCCTGGCTGATGTTGCTCAAGCCGTTCCACAGCTTCGCCCTGGTGACGTTCACGCAGCACCTGATGGGCCTGGCCACGGCCGCGCTGATCTACGCGCTGCTGCGGATCAAGTTCCGGCTGCCGAAGTGGGGCGCCACGCTGGCCGCGGCGCCGGTGCTGTTCGACGCCTACCAGATCCAGCTGGAGCAGCTGGTGATGTCCGACACCCAGTTCATGCTGCTGGTGGTGGGCGCGATCACGCTGGTGCTGTGGAAGCGGCGGCTGACGTGGAAGGTGGGCGCGGTCATCGGCCTGCTGCTGGCGCTGACGTGGCTGACCCGCTCGATCGGCCTGCCGATTCTCGCCCTCGTGGTGCTCTATCTGCTGGTCAAGCGCACGGGCTGGCGCCCGATCACGGCCGTGCTCCTCGCCTGCGCGATTCCCGTCATGGCCTACATGGGATGGTTCGCCTCCGCGTACGGGAAGTTCGCGATGACCAACAGCGACGGCCTCATCCTGTACATGCGCACGGCCATCTTCGCCGACTGCAACAAGATGGACATCGACAAGTACAAGGAGGTTCAGCTCCTCCTGCTGTGCATCAACGACCCGGTCAACCAGCGCAAGGACTATGCGCAGTGGTATCTGTGGGGCCAGGGCAACGGCGACGGCACCGGCACCGGCGAGGTGCTGCACCGGTGGGGCACCAACAAGAAGTGGAGCGAGATCACCAACGACGCGGCCAGCGCGTTCGCCACCCGGGCGATCCTGTCGCAGCCCGGCGACTACCTGAAGGTGGTGGCGCGCGACTTCCTCCGCTCGTTCCACTGGGCGCGGCCCCGCTTCCCGGACGAGTCCACCTACAACATGTACCAGTTCAAGCCGTACGTCGAGATGGACGAGACCGGCCAGCCCAAGCGGCTGCCGAAGTGGGCCTCCTACGCGGGCGGCCGGACCGACACCGACGCGTTCAGCTACGAGCAGGGCCCGCCCGAGACCAGGATCGTGCACCCGTGGGCCGACATCATGAGCGCCTACCAGCAGGTGTTCTACCTGCGCGGCATCATGCTCGGCGGCATCCTGCTGATCGGCCTGTACGGCGTCGTCGTGCGCTGGCGCAAGTTCGGCGGCCCGGTGGTGCTGCCGTGGCTGGGCGCGGTGGGGTTGCTGCTGGCCCCGGCGGCGACGGCCGAGTTCGACTACCGCTACGTGTTGCCGGCCGTGCCGCTGGCCTGCATCGCGGCGGCGATCACGCTGCGCCACGGCGTCAGGTGGGGCTGGGGACGACGGCCGTCCAAGAACGCATCAGCATCCGGGCCCACCACTCTGCCTGCGTGATCGTCTCGCCGGTCAGCACCGGCTGGAGCCACCAGAAGTTGATCAGCACGATGAGCGCGTAGGCCCCCACCACCGCAGCCCCGAGCGCCCGCCGGCCAGGGGAGGCGTCCTGCCGGCCGAGGGCGAGCCCCGCCACCAGCACGACCGCCAGCACCATGAACGGCACCACGGGGAGCATGTAGAACAGGTACATCGTGCGGTCGTCGGCGATGGCGTAGTAGAACCACGGCAGCCAGCCGACCGCGAACGCCAGCAGGGTCGCCCCGGCCCGCCAGTCGCGGTTGGCCACGTACCACCCGATGAGCCCGATCAGCGCCACCACGGCGCCGTACCAGAGGGCCGGGGTGCCGACCCCGAGCACCGCCTGCGCACACCGGCCGCCCCCGCACGCCGACGGCGGCAGGTCCGCCCCATAGTAGAACGGGATCGCCCGCAGCAGCAGCGGCCAGTGCCAGGGCTCGGACATGTACTCGTGATATTCGTGCAGGTTGCTGTGATAGCCGAGGACCTGCACCTGATACCCCACCCATGACCGCACCGAGTCGATCATGAAGAACCACGGCCCCGAGGCGGTCGCCTGGTCCCAGTTGCGCCCCCACCCGCCGGCGGTGGCGAACCACCCAGTCCACGTCGCCATGAACGTCACCGCCGGCGCCAGCACCATCGCGGCCAGCCCGCGGGGCACGTCGTACGACCACGCCCCCCGGTAGGCCGAACGTAAGCCCAGGGCGCGCCGGGCCCCCATGTCCCACATCACGCTCAGGACCGCGAACGCGATCAGGAAGAAGATCCCCGACCACTTCACCGCACACGCGGCCCCGAGGCAGACGCCCGCGGCGAGCCGCCACGGCCGGGCCCTGAGCCACGGGCCGCGGGGGGTGAGCGGCGAGCTCTCGTACCAGGCGACCAGCCGCTCCCGAGCCTGGTCACGGTCGACCACCAGGCACGCGAACCCGGCCAGCACCCAGAACATCAGGAAGATGTCCAGCAGCGCCGTCCGCGACAGCACGTAGTGCAGGCCGTCCAGCGACAGCAGCAGCCCGCCCAGGCAACCCAGTAGCGTCGAGCGGGTCATCCTGCGCGCCACCCGGGCCAGCACGAGGATCGACAGCGTGCCGATGAGCGCCGCGGCGAAACGCCAGCCGAACGGTGTCATCCCGAACAGCCACTCACCCGCCGCGATCATCCACTTGCCCAGCGGCGGATGGGCGACGAAGGAGGCGCAGTCGGCCGGTTGCGGGCACTGCTTGAAGATGTCCAGGTTCCCGGCGATGAGCCGCTGGTCGGCGATGGGATTCTTGGCGTCGCCCAGCATGGTCCGCTCGACGCCGTACTTCAGCAGCGAGTAGGCGTCCTTGGCGTAGTACGTCTCGTCGAAGACGACGGCCCGGGGCTCCCCCAGCCGGACGAAGCGCAGGATGCCGCCGAACATCGCCACCAGCAAGGGCCCGAGCCAGCCCCATAACGGGCCCTCCTGGAAGGGTGGCACGATCCGGCGAGGCGAAACCCCCCAGTTCCTCACGATGCGCACCCTATGGCGTCGCGGATCTCCTGTGAACCAGGTCATAGAGCTCCCGCTTGGGAACCCCCGCCTGCCGGGCCACGTCGGCGATGGCGAGTTTGCGCTGCGCGCCCTCGGCGACCCGGCGGTCCACCTCGGCGACGAGCGCGTCCATGTCCTGCCCGGCCGCGTCGGCCACGTGCCCGGCCACCACGATCGTGATCTCGCCCTTGACGCCCGCGGCGGCCCACTCGGCCAGCTCCCCCAGGCCGCCCCGGCGCACCTCCTCGTACGTCTTGGTCAGCTCGCGGCACACGGCGGCCGGCCGGTCGGGGCCGAAGGCCGCCGCCATCGCCGCCAGGGAGCTCTCCAGCCGGTGCGGGGCCTCGAAGAAGACCATGGTGCGCTCCTCGCCCGCCAGGGCGGCCAGGCGGCGGGCCCGGTCGCCGGGTTTGCGCGGCGGGAAGCCCTCGAAGCAGAACCGGTCGCTGGCCAGGCCCGACACGGCCAGGGCGGTGGTGACGGCGCTCGGGCCAGGCAACGCGGTGACCGTGACGCCCTCCTCCACCGCCAGCCGCGTCAGGCGGTAGCCAGGATCGGAGACGCCCGGCATGCCCGCGTCGGTGATCACCACGACCGTGCGGCCGTCCTTGAGCGCCTCGATCAGTTCCTGGGCGCGGCCCGCCTCGTTCTGGTCGTAGTAGGACACCACCCGGCCGGTGATCTCCACACCCAGCTCGCCGGCGAGCCTGCGCAGCCGCCTGGTGTCCTCCGCGGCCACGACGTCGGCGCTCCCGAGCACCTCGCGCAGCCTGGGCGAGACGTCACCCGCCTGCCCTATGGGTGCTCCTGCCAGCACCAACCTGCCGTACCCAGTCACCTGACCATTGTGGCAGCCCATCCCAAATAGACCGTGTTTCTGCGTTCGTTGCGGCTTGGGGCCCGTACGATGTCCGAATGGCGGTGACCGATTCCCCGTACCAGGGCTACGAGAGCCTGGAGGCCGGCGACGACCGGCCTCCGACCGAGCCTCGGGCCCGTTCCGTACGCGAGCGGCTCGTCCCTCCCATGCGCGGCAGCGTGCTGTGGGGCTGGGTCGGCCCACTGCTGGTCACCGTCTTCGGCGGCGTCCTGCGGTTCATCAATCTCGGCCATCCCAAGGCCGTGGTGTTCGACGAGACCTATTACGTCAAGGACGCCTACTCGCTGCTGAAGTACGGCGTCGAGCGGATCATGCTCGGCGACGCCAAGAATCCCATCGCCGACCAGCGTCTCATCGCCGGAAACCTGGACATCTTCAAGCAGTGCCCGCAACCGGCCGACTGCGCGTCCTACGTCGTGCACCCGCCGCTGGGGAAATGGATGATCGCGGCGGGCGAGTGGTTGTTCGGGATGACGCCGTTCGGGTGGCGTTTCGCCGCGGCGCTCATCGGCACGCTGTCCATCCTCATCCTGGCCAGGGTGGCGCGCAGGATGACCCGCTCGACCCTGCTCGGCTGCTTCGCGGGCCTGCTGCTGTCGCTCGACGGCCTGCACTACGTGCTGTCGCGGACGGCGCTGCTGGACATCTTCCTGATGTTCTGGGTGCTGGCCGCGTTCGCGTGCCTGGTGGTCGATCGCGATCAGGCCAGGGAGCGGCTGGTCGCCTGGTACGAGAGTTCGCCGGTGTCCGCCTACGGGCCGTCGCTGGGCATCAGGTGGTGGCGGATCGGCGCCGGGGTGTGCCTGGCCATGGCGATGGCGGTCAAGTGGTCGGGGCTGGCGTTCGCGGTGGCGTTCGCCGTCATGTCGCTGCTGTGGGACTTCGGAGCCCGGCGGGCGGTGGGGTTGCGGCGCCCGTACGTGGGGGCGTTCAACAAGGACGTGCCGCAGGGGGTCGTGGCGTTCGGGATCGTGCCGTTCTTCGCGTACATGGCCACCTGGACGGGCTGGTTCGCCAGCGCCAACGGCTACGGGCGCAACTGGGACCAGGCCACCTCGTCCATACCGTTCTTCATCTTCGACTCGATGCGGTCGTGGATCAAATACCAGTGGCAGGTCTACAGCTTCCACAGCGATCTGACCACCAGCCATCCCTACATGTCCGAGCCCTGGCAGTGGCCGCTGCTGCTGCGCCCGGTCGCCTTCTACTACGAGGGCAGACAGAACACCTGCGGCGTCAAGGACTGCTCGGAGGCCGTGCTCGGCGTGGGCACGCCGGTGATCTGGTTCGGCGCGGTGGCGGCGCTGGTGGCCCTGATCACGTGGTACTTCTCCACGCGCGACTGGCGGGCCGCGGCCGTGGTGGTGGCCTACTTCATGGGCTGGCTGCCGTGGTTCTACTTCGCCATCGCCGACAACCGTACGATGTTCCTGTTCTACGCCATTCCCATGGTGCCGTTCATGGTGCTGGCCATCACGCTGTGCGCCGGGCTGCTGATCGGGCCTGCCACGCCGACGGCCTCGGGTGCTATGCCGGTGCGTCGCACCGTCGGAGCCGCCGTCGTCGGGGCCTTCGCCCTGCTGGCACTGATCAACTTCTGGTGGCTGCACCCGATCCTGTCCGCCGACCTCATCCCCTACACCGAGTGGAAGGCCCGGATGCTCTTCGAGAAACGGTGGATATGACCCCGTTATCGCCCCCGCAATAACGCTCTCTTAGGGTAGTCGCAGTGCAAGACCCAATACGCACCGGATTCGGTCATCGTCAGGCCCGGGGTCGATACGGCAAACTTCGAGGCATGAGTGCACCGGATGTCACCGCCCTGCTCGCCGAGTTGGAGCGATCTCACCCGGACCAGGTCGAGGAGGCCCGGACCGCCGTCGAATGGCTGACGGGTGGAGAAGCCCTGGAGACGGTGACACAGCTCGACGTCTGCGAGTTCCTCTGGTACACACTTCCGATCAAGGTCGGCCCGCTCAAGCCGGGCGGCGACCACGAGCGCCTCGCGCGTGCCCTCGGCCGGCTGCTCCAGCTGGGCGGTATGGAACGTTACGCCGCTCTGTGCGTGTCCCCCACGACCATGCACATCCTGCGCACTTACGCCCGCGAGGGCGAGGACGCGGGCACCGCCGCCTACCAGCAGGCGCTGGAGGCCACCGGCGTGCTCCCGCCGGACGTGCGCGAGCTGCAGTGGAGCATGATCATGGGGCCGGAGGAGCTGGGCGCCCACCTGGCCTGCTCCGCGGCTCTGGAGCTGGCGATCGTCGCCGGCGAGAGCCTCGACCGCGTCGCCCTGACCCGCCGCTGGCTGACCGAGCCGCGGGCCGACCTGGGCGGTGACAGCTGGCTCAACCGCGTGCACGGCGAGCGGCTCAACCGGTGGGTGCTGGGCCGCGGCCCGGCCAGGCGGGAGCTGGCGCAGCCGTTCGAGGTGCGACTGCACGCGCCGATCAAGCCGCAGCCGCTGCCGGCCCTGCACCGGCTGCTCTCCCTGGCCGCCTCGGAGGGCCTGCCGCTGCGGCTGGCCCCGTCACCCGAGGCGCTCAGGCTGCGCGAGCTGGCCGAGCGGGAGCTGGGCGCGATCAGCCGCGACGGGGCGAAGCTGGCCATCACCGAATACGGCCGGCGGCTGCTGAAGTCCCCCTCGGCCATGTGGTCGGCGGTCACCCGGCTGCTGCTGGCCAGGGGGCGGCGCGAGTTCGAGGTGTCGGCGCGGGAGGCCGCGCTGCTGCTGCTCGCCGACGGCACCCTGATGTCGCCCGCCAAGCTGCGCGAGCGGGTGGCGGAGGTGGTCGGTGGCGAGGGCTGGCATCCGTCCGCCGGCCTGGAGGACGTCGCCGGTCCTGTGACCGACCTGATCGCCCAGCTGACGGCGCTGGGGCTGGCCTTCAGCGACGACCTGGCGGTGCGGCTGGACCGGCCGGGCCAGCTCGCGGCCCTGGCGGCGCTGCGGGCCCACGCCCTGCGCCCGCGCAAATACGTCAGCTCGGGGTGACCCCCGGGATCCCACGCAGAGGAGTTAGTCCGATACGTGGGGTAGTTATCCCTTCGGGAGTGCTCACCGCCGGAGGGGGGCTGTCATGGAGCTGTTCCCGGCCATGCCGCTCGCTGAGTGGGTCGAGGCCAAGGAGACCTTTCACAGGTTCACGCAGATCGTCGGGAAGATCCGCCTGGCGTCGAGCAACCGGCGCAACCACTGGTGGCAGGTCCCCTTCCATCCGACCGGGCGGGGGCTCACCACCCGGCCGATGGGCGGGCTCGGCGAGCAGCCGCTGTTCTGCGTCGACTTCGACCTCGTACGCCACCGGCTGGTGGTGGACGTGCTCGACGGGCGCAGCGCCGAGTTCAGCCTGATCGGCCGGTCGGTGGCGACCTTCCACGACCGGCTGTTCGAGACGCTGGCGGGCCTCGGCATCCGGCCGGAGATCTGGGCGGTGCCGTTCGACCTGGGCGACGACACCCCGTTCGCCGAGGACACGCTGCACGCGCGCTACGACCCAATGCTGATCAACCGCTACTGGCGGATCCTGTCGCAGGTGGTGCAGCTGCTCGACCGGTTCGCCGCCGACTTCGCCGGCAAGACGAGCCCGGTGCACCACTTCTGGCACACCTTCGACGTCGCGGTCACCCGGTTCACCGGGCGGGTGGTCCGGGTCTCGCCGGATGCCGACTCCGTCACGCGGGAGGCGTACAGCTGGGAGGTGATCAGCTCGGGGTTCTGGTTCGGGGACAAGGAGCGGCCCTGGCCGGCGTTCTACTCCTACACCGCGCCCGAGCCCGCGGAGCTGTGGCGGGAGCCGCTGTGGCCGGCGGAGGCCGAGTGGCTGCCCGCCCGGGGCAGCCACCTGGCCGTGCTGCGGTATGACGACGTCCGGGCCATGGAGGATCCCGTACGGGCCGTGCTGGAGTTCCTGGACAGCGCCTACCGCGCCGGAGCCAAGCTGACCGGACTGGACATGGAGGCGCTGAGCAGCCCCGGCGGGGTCACGGACCCGTACTACGCCAAGGGATGACAGCACGCCACCGACCCTTCATCCGGACCTGTCGTCCTTCATGGCGCCGTGCAGGAACAGGTCCACCAGTTCGGCGGCGGTCAGCGGGGTCGGTCCCCGGCCCGCCGCCATCACCAGGAACTGGAAGGCCTCGGCGAGCCGCTCGGCGGGGAGCCTGAGGCTGTCGCGCTCGGGCTCGAACAGCCCGGTCAGCACGTCCCGGGTGGCGGCCATCGACTCCTCCCGGCTGGACGCCGGCGGCCTGGCCTGCTCGCCAGAGGAATCTTCAGTGGCGGCGTCGCCGCGGGGCGCGCCGCGTTGCAGGAGCCCGGAGACGGCCATGGCGCTCGCCACCGCACCCATCCTGGCCAGGTGGCCGCGCATCGCCTCCGCCGCCTCGATGAGCCGCTCGGCCAGCGGCAGCGTCGTCGAGATCGCGGCCACGTGGGCGAGCATGTCGTCCGGCCGCAGCGCCTCCGCCATACAGGCGGCCAGCAGCGCGTCCTTGTCGCCGAAGGCACGGAAGATCGTGCCCTCGCCGATGCCCGCCGCACGGGCGATCTGGGCGGTGGTCACGGACGTGCCGTACTCCACCACCAGGGGGAGCGCCGCTCGGATGATCATCTCGCGGCGCCGCTCGGGACTCATGGCCGGCGCACGCCGGCGATCTGTGGGGTTCGTCATACGCTTCACAGTACGGAGTGAGCACTCACTCCGTCAATAGCGAGTGAGTCCTCACTCCGCTGCGCGTAGCAGGGCCGCTCGGGCGTGCAGGTACCGCTGCTGCGGGAGGCTCATCGCGCGGCCGGCCGCCTCCTCGTAGGCCGCCCGGGCGGCCTCGTGCTCCCCGGCCTGCTCCAGCAGGTGGGCCCGGACCGCGTACAGCCGGTGGTCGCCGGCCAGGCGCTTGTCCTGCCGGAGCCCTTCGAGCCGGTCCAGCCCCGCCCGCGGGCCGCGCGCCATGGCCACGGCGACGGCGTGGTTGAGCGCGACCATGGGGTTGTCGGACAGGCGCAGCAGCAGCTCGTACAGGGCCGTGATCTGCGGCCAGTCGGTCTCCTCCGCGGTCCGCGCCTCGTCGTGCAGCGCCGCGATCGCCGCCTGGATCTGGTACGGGCCGGGCTTCCCCCGCGACAGTGCGCCGGTGACGAGTTCGACGCCCTCCGCGATCTGGGCCGCGTCCCAGCGGGTCCGGTCCTGCTCGGCCATCGGGATCAGCGCGCCGTCGGGACCCGTACGCGCGGACCGGCGCGCGTCGGTGAGCAGCATGAGCGCCAGCAGCCCCGTCACCTCGGCGTCGCCGGGCAGCAGCCGGCGCACCAGGCGGGTCAGCCTGATCGCCTCGGCCGTCAGCTCAGCCCGCTGCAGGTCGGGCCCCGACGTGCTGGCGTACCCCTCATTGAAGATCAGGTAGAGCACGTGCAGCACCGCGGCCAGCCGTTCGGCGCGCTCGGCCGCCCGCGGCAGCCGGAACGGCAGCCCGCTGTCCTTGACGCGCTGCTTGGCCCTGGTGATGCGGCGCGTCATCGTCCCCTCGGGCACCAGGAACGCGCGGGCGATCTCCGCCGTGCTCAGGCCGCCGACCGCGCGCAGCGTGAGGGCGATCTGGGCGGCGGGCGGCAGCGCCGGGTGGCAGCACATGAACAGCAGGATGAGCGTGTCGTCCGAGCCGCCCGCCGGCTGATCGGCGGCGGGCGCCAGCCACTCGCCGGGCGACTTCCAGGCGGCAGCGGTGTCCTCGCGGCGCCGGCGCGCCTGCTCGGCGCGGAGCAGGTCGGTCAGCCGGCGCGCGGCCACGGTGATCAGCCAGGCCCTGGGGTCGTCCGGCAGCCCCTCCGTCGGCCACCGCAGGGCGGCCGCGAGCAGCGCCTCCTGTACGGCGTCCTCGGCCGCGGCGAAGTGCCCGTAACGCCGTACCACCGCGCCGAGGACCTGCGGCGCCAGCTCGCGCAGCAGGTCCTCGGCCGCGGACCCGGTCGTGGCCGCGATCAGAACCCCAGGTCGGCGCTGGAGTCCACGATCGGCCGGATGTCGGCCACGGCACCGCTGTAGGCGCCCCCGGGGTGGGGACACTGCCCCAGGCGGACGGCGATCTCGGTCGCCCGGTCGAAGCTCTCGCACTCCACGATCCAGTAGCCGGCCAGCACCTCCTGGGTCTCGGCGTACGGCCCGTCGGTGACGACCGGGACACCGTCCTTGCTGTGCAGCCTCCTGGTGTGTACGGGGGCGGCCAGCCCGCGGGTCTCGACCAGCTCCCCCGACTCCTCCAGCTCCTTGCCGAACGTCCTCATGAACTCGGCCATCGCCGCCACGTCCGCCTCGGACCAGGCGGGCTTGTCGGTCTCCCGGCCGGCCAGCACGTCGTAGTCCTGCTGTGAGCCGTAGGTCAGGATCATGTACTTCATGGGTCGCGTCCTCTCCTGGTGTGTGCCTGTCACCGGATACGTCGGAGCCGAGCCCGCCTCGCGGACACCCTGCCGGAACGTTCATGCGGCACCATCGATGCCGTGCCTTACGCAACCACACCGGACGGCGTCAAGCTGTCCTACCAGGTCCGCGGCGACGGACCGCCGCTCGTGCTCCTGCCCGGGCAGGCCAACGACCACCGCTGGTGGGACCCGGTACGCGCGGACTTCGACGCCGCCTACCGGACGATCACCTTCGACTACCGGGGCACCGGCGAAAGCGACAAACCAGACGAACCGTACACCACCCGCGGCTTCGCCACCGACGTGCTGACCGTGCTGGACGAGCTGGGGATCGAGCGGGCCCGGGTCTACGGGACCTCGATGGGCGGCCGGGTGGCCCAGTGGCTGGCGGCCGGCCATCCCGGGCGGGTGACGGCGCTGGTGCTCGGCTGCAGCTCGCCGGGCGGCGCCCACGGCATCGAGCGGGACAACGACGTACGCCGGTCGCTGGCCCAGCCGGACCGGGCGGCGGCCGAGCGGGCGCTGCTGGAGCTCATGTACACCCCCGGCTGGCTGGCCACCCATCCCGGGCCTTACCACACGATCGGTGACCCGGGCATGCCCGCGCACGCCCGCCGCCGCCACCTGGCCGCCAGCGCCGGGCACGACGCCTGGGACGCGCTGCCCTCCATCACCGCGCCCACGCTGGTCGTACACGGGACAGACGACGTGTTCAACCCGGCCGCCAACGCGCCGCTGCTGGCCGGGCGGATCCCCGGGGCGGAGCTGCGGATGATCGAGGGGGCGCGGCACGCGTACTTCGAGGAGTTCCGCGCCGTCGCGAGCCCGCTGGTGCTGGACTTTCTGCGGTAAAGCGGTTGGACAGCGCGCGACCCCGGTTGCTAGGTTGCCGCCTATGTCCAGCCCCGAGGCGTCAAGACGCTAGCCACCGGTCGTCCGGTGGCTGTCCAGCGTCGCCTCCCCGTGCTCAACCGGGCCCCCATGGGCTGAGGTTGCGTGACCCCGTTGCCTTCGCGGGCCCGGGGTACATTCGCGATCCGCGACCGCTCGCCACTCGGATCACCGTGATGCGGGCTGTGTTTCCCCCGAACCGCGCGCCGGCCTGCCCGGCGCCCGGCGGGTCTTTCCCGGCGCGGCAGGCACTTGCGGCCTGCCCACCGCCTCGAATCCACGATGTGGTCGCGGAGTTTCCTCATGCCTTTCGCTGTTTACCTGCTCGGACTGGCGGTCTTCGCCCAGGGGACGTCCGAGTTCATGCTGTCCGGCCTGATTCCGGGCATCGCGCGGGACCTGCAAGTGTCCATCCCCGCCGCCGGGCTGCTGACCTCGGCGTACGCCGCCGGGATGGTGGTCGGGGCGCCCCTGATGGCGGTCCTGTCGTTGCGCTGGCCGCGGCGGTACGCGCTGCTGGCGTTCCTGCTCACCTTCCTGATCGTGCACGTCGTCGGCGCGATCACCACCAGCTACGACGTGCTGGTGGTGACCCGGGTCGTGGCCGCGCTGGCCAATGCGGGCTTCCTGGCCGTGGCCCTGGCCACGGCCGTCGGCCTGGCGCCGCCGAACGCCAAGGCCCGCGCCACCTCCGTCCTGCTCGGCGGCGTCACCATCGCCTGCGTCGCGGGCGTGCCGGGCGGGGCGCTGCTGGGCGAGGCGTGGGGGTGGCGCTCGGCGTTCTGGGCGGTGGCCGCCGCACTGGTCCCGGCCGTCCTGGCCGTACTGAGGTCGGTGCCGGGCGGCTCCCCGGGTTCGGCGGGTACGAGCGTGCGCGGGGAACTGCGTGCGCTGCGGCGGCCCCGGCTGCTGGTGCTCCTGTTGCTGGGAGCCCTGGTGAACGGCGCCACCTTCTGCACCTTCACCTACCTCGTGCCGCTGCTCACCGGCGACACCGGCCTCGGGGCGGGCTGGATGCCCGCCCTGCTGGCGCTGTTCGGCCTGGGCTCGTTCGCCGGGGTGACCATCAGCGGGCGGGCCGCCGACGCCCGGCCCATGCGGCTCCTCGTGGGCGGCGGGGTGGCGCTCGCCGCCGGCTGGATCGGCTTCGCGCTGACGGCCGGGTCCGTGGTCCCGGCGGTCGTCCTGGTCTTCGTCCAGGGCACGCTGTCGTTCGCCGTCGGCTCCACCCTGATCTCGCAGGTGCTGTACGCGGCCACCGGCGCGCCGACGCTGGGCGGCGCGTCCGCCACGGCCGCCTTCAACGTGGGCGCCGCCGTCGGGCCGTGGCTCGGCGGGCTGGCCATCGGGGCGGGGCTCGGTTTCCGGTCACCGCTGTGGGTGAGCGCCCTGCTGGTGACCGTGGCGCTGGCCGTGGGCGCGGTCACCCGGGTGGTCCGCACGCCCGACAGGTCGCGGGCGGTGGAGGAGCGGCGAACGTATGAGGCACAGTGAAACCATGGATCACGCCTCTCATTTCGAGCGGGAAGTACGCGCGTTCCAGGCCGCCGCCCGGCAGGCGGCCGACACCGGCGGCGCGCCCCTGGTGCCGTCGTGCCCCGGCTGGTCGGTGGCCGATCTGGTGCTCCACCTGGGCGGTGTGCACCGGGCCGTGACCAGCGTCATCAGGGACCGGCTCGACAAGTCCCCGGACCCCTCCGACCTGTCCTTCGCCGCGCTGCCGCCGGACCTGACGGGCTGGCCCGCGCCGGAACAGGCGCCCAACCTGGGGCCGATCCCGGCGGGGCTGCTCGACTGGTTCGCCGACGGCGCGGCCGGGCTCGGAGCGCAGTTCAGGGCGAACGATCCGGGCACACACGCCTGGACCTGGTCGGCGGAGCAGACCGTCGGGTTCTGGCTGCGCATGCAGACCATCGAGGCCGCCGTGCACCGCTGGGACGCCGAGAGCGCCGTCGGAACCGCACGGCCGATCCACGAGGAGATCGCGGCCGATGCCATCGGGCAGACGTTCGAGGTCATGGCGCCGGCGCGGCGGGCGTGGCGGCAGGCGCCCGGAGGGGCGGGCGAGCGGTTCCGCTTCCGGCGTACCGACGGCGCGGGCTGCTGGACGGTTCACTTCGACGGCGACGACGTACGGCTGACGGTCGGCGACAAGCTGTTGGCGGTCGGCGACGACGAGCGGATCACGGGAGGAGAGGACGTGCGGTCGGGTGTGGGCGGTCTCGATGTCGAGGTGGCCGGGACGGCTTCGGACCTGATGTTGTTCCTATGGCAGCGCATCCCGGCCGACGGCCTCGATGTGCGTGGCGACCGGGAGGCACTCGACCGCTACTTCGTACTGGTGCCTCCGGTATGAGGCGATTCGAGGCTGCGGGGGCGGGCGCTTGATCCGCGGGCGACCCCTGGCACAGTGACCGCCATGTTCGAGATCTTCCTGCTGGCCCTGTGGGTGGGGC
Organism: Nonomuraea jiangxiensis; assembly: GCF_900099965.1. Lineage (GTDB taxonomy): Bacteria > Actinomycetota > Actinomycetes > Streptosporangiales > Streptosporangiaceae > Nonomuraea > Nonomuraea jiangxiensis. Next base: position 331,706 of record NZ_FNDJ01000007.1, read on the forward strand.
TGCTGTTCAACGCGGCACCCGGCGCGGTGTTCAGCGAGTCGTTGCGGCGCGGGATGCGGGGCGGGTTCGGCCCGGCGTTCGCGGTGCAGGTCGGCTCGCTGGCGGGCGACGCCTTGTGGGCGGTGCTGGGGCTGGCCGGGGTCGGGGCGCTGTTCACCGTCCCGGCCCTGCGGGTGCCGCTGACCGTCGGCGGTTGCCTGCTGCTCGGCTGGCTCGGGCTGGCGGCCCTGCGCACGGCCGCCTTCCCGCCACCCACACCCGCCGAACCACCGGCCCCGCCCCACGCAGCCGAGCCGCCGGCCCCGCCCGGTGGGCGGGTTCGCACGGTCGGGCGTGGGGCGCTCGTGGTCGGGGTCGCGATGTCGATCGGCAACCCGTGGAACGTCGTCTACTGGTCCGGCGCGGCCAGTGCGGTCAGCTCCGTGCTGGGGCGGGAACCGGGGGTGGCGGGGCTGGCCACCTTCTTCGCCGGGTTCATGACCTCGTCCCTGGCCTGGTGCTTCGTCTGCGCGGGGCTCATCGTCCTGTTGCGCCGGGCCCTGCCGCCCACGGCCGTACGCCTGCTGGAGGCCGCGTGCGGGATCTCGTTGCTCGTCTTCGCGGCCCTCCTGCTGGCCCGGCTCTTCTGACACCTGGCCCGGCCGTATGGATAAACAAGTGGTGGCCGCTCGGGCGGCGCGGCTACCGTGACTGCCAGGTCAGCGAGCGGACGGGGCCTGGACACCCCGTCCTTCCTGCCGGCTGTGCGAACCCCGCGGCTCACCGTACGGAATCGACCGACGGCGAGGCGATGGTCACCTCGGGCACCGTCCTACCCAGCCCGGAGCCGCGGGATTCCACTACCGGCCGGCGAAGCCGTCGATGGCCGCCCGAACCTCACGCCCGAAGGTGTCGCTGCCGGTGTGCCCGGAGTCCTCGACGACGACCAGCTTGGCGTCGGGCCAGGCGCGGGCCAGCTCCCAGGCCGTGTCGAGCGGCCCGCCCAGGTCCAGGCGGCCGTGGATGAGCACACCCGGGATCCCGGCCAGCCGGCCGGCCTCGCGCAGCAGCACGCCTTCCTCCAGCCAGACACCGTTCGAGAAGTAGTGGGCGCAGATCCGTACGAGCGCGTGCAGGGCCTCGGTGGGCCGGTCGCTGTAGGCGTTCGGCTTGCCGTTGGGCTCCATGGAGATCACCGTGTCCTCCCAGGCGGTCCAGTCGCGGGCCGCCTTGTCCCGAACGGCGAAGTCGGGATCTGCCATCAGCCGCCCGTACGCCGCCAGCAGCGACGGCAGGTCACCATCCCGGTCTGCCTCCGGGACGCCCATCCTGAACCGCTCCCGCTCCTCGGGGAAGAACCTGCCGACGCCGCGGAAGAGCCAGTCGGTCTCCGAGCGGCGGGTGGTGGTGACCCCGGGGATGACGATCTCCGACACCCGATCGGGATGGGCTTCGGCGTAGGCGAGGATCAGCGTCGAGCCCCACGACCCGCCGTACAGCAGCCACTTGTCGATGCCGAGGTGCTCGCGCAGCTGCTCCATGTCGGCGATCAGGTGGTGGGTGGTGTTGTTGGTCAGGTCGGTGGCCGGGTCCGCGGCGTGTGGCCGGCTCCTGCCGCAGTTGCGCTGGTCGAACAGCACGATCCGGTATCGCTCGGGGTCGAAGGCGCGGCGCGAGCCGGGCGTGCACCCCGAGCCGGGGCCGCCGTGGACGACGAGGGCGGGTTTGCCCTCCGGGTTGCCGCAGACCTCCCAATAGACGAGGTTGCCGTCGCCGGTGTCGAGCATGCCGTGCTCGTAGGGCTCGATCGGGGGTCTCAAGGGTCGGTTCCTTTCCGCGCGGATATAACAGGGCTTATAGATTATCGGCCTCCTTCGGCGACAAGTCGGCAGTACGCGGAGTAAAGAGGGCTAGATCCAATCATGGAGTACTTGAACCATCACTTAGGGTAACGATCATTCGGGATGGAATGAAACGTCACTTGCAGGGAGCATCATGTACAAGCACGCCATCGCCATCTTCACCGCGACCTCCGCCGGTGTGTTGCTGGCCGCCCCGCCGGTCGCCGCCGAGAACGTAGCCGTGCTGCCGTGCGGCAACAACCAAGTCGTCCGCATCACCGTGATAGCCCCACCGGAGCTGACCGGAGACGTCAGCGTCGCCGACGTCCGTAAGGCCGTCGAGACGGTGGTCTCCGACACCTCGCCCGCCTCGCCGGCCGTGCCGTGGTGGACGCTTCCCGGCTACGCGCGCTATGCGTTCCCCGACCCGGCCCCGCTCACGGCGCCCGGCCCGGACCCGACGCCCACCCCGAGCGCGCTGCCGTCGACCGCGCCCAGCCTGCCCCCAGCCCCGTCACCCAGCCTGCCGGCCGCCGCGCCGGAGCAGTCGGCGCCCGCGCCGCCGGCGGCGGCCCCCACCCGGCCGTTCACCTTCGAGGAACTGGTCACCCGGACGATCGAGTGCGTCAGCCGCAACACCCCGCCCGAGACGACGGACCCGGCCACGTCCGACGCGGACTTCGACGCGGTGGTGGAGGCGATCATCGCCAGCGGGGCGGTCTGCGGGACGTCGGCGGTGCCGTCCAACTCGCTGCTGGGCTCCATCGGCGTCAGCACGGTCATCCGCACGCTCGCCACCGGCATCCCGCCGTGCGCCGGTCCGGCTCCCGAGCAGTTCATCGACCGGCCGTCACTGAGGGAGTCCCTCGGGGTCTCCGGCCTGCTGGTGGACCTGATCCACTGACGCCCTCCACGAGCGGCGGATCGCCGCCGAAGGTGGACGGCCTGGGCAGCGCGTGGAGGAGTTCGGCCGGCAGGACGGCATGGTCCCGCGCCGGCTCCCCGACGTCCAGCCCGCGCCGTCCACGCCCCCGGCGTCCCGATGAGGGCCGTGATCGGGCCCGAGCTTCGAGCTCCTTTACCCGCGCCGGGCGTACACCTCGATCTCGATCTTCATACGGGGGTCGGACAGGCCGCACATGAGCATCGTGGCGGCCGGCCGTACCTCGCCGAAACACTCGCGCAGGACGGGCCAGCAGGGCTCGAAGTCCGCGCGGTCGGGCAGCATGTAGCGCACTCGTACGACGTCGGCGAACGTGCACCCGGCCGCCTCCAGCGCGGCCCCGATGTTGCGCAGGCACTGCTCGGCCTGGGCCACCACGTCATCGGAAATGGTCATGGTCGCGTAGTCGAACCCGGTGGTGCCCGACACATGCACCCGGTCGCCGTCCACCACGGCCCGGGCGTACCCGATCTGCTCCTCGAACGTGGAACCGCTGAGTATCGCGCGTCGCTCTGTCATGCGCGGAACGGTACGTGGACCGGCTGCGATACGTCTAATACAGCGGGAAGCATGGGCTGATATCTCTAGAGGTATGGATCGTCCGGAGCTGCCCCTGGCCCAGTTGCACGCCTTCCTCGTCCTGGCCGAGGAGCTGCACTTCGGGCATGCCGCCGAGCGCCTGGGCATCGCGCAACCCCCGCTGAGCCAGCAGATCCGCCGGCTGGAGGACAAGGTGGGTCATGCGCTGTTCGCCCGTACGCCGGGCCGGGTGGACCTGACCCCGGCGGGCCGGGAGCTGCTGCCCGCGGCCCGCCGGGCGCTCGCCGAGCTGGCGGACGGCCTGGCGGCGGCCCGCGCGGCCGGCAGCGGCCGGACCGGGCGGCTGCGGCTGGGCTTCGCCGCCTCACTCGCCTTCACGGTGCTGCCGGGACTGCTGCACGCCCACCGGGAGCGGTTCCCGGACGTTCGCCTGGAGATCCGCGAGATGACCACGGCACCGCAGCTCGCCGCCCTGCGCGAGCGGCGCATCGACGCCGGCCTGCTGCGGGAGCCGCCGCCGGACGAGCCCGAGCTGAAGTTCATGACCGTGCTGAGCGAGCGCTTCGTGGCCGTCCTGCCGGCCGGGCACCCGCTGGCGAGGCACCGCACGGTCGAGGTCGCCGCGCTGGCGGACGCGCCGTTCGTGATGCTGCCCCGCGCCAGCGGCCCGGGGCTGCACGACCGGATCGTCGAGCTGTGCCGTGAGGCGGGTTTCGTGCCCCAGGTGGCGCAGCACGCGGTGGAGTGGCAGACGGTGTGCGCGCTCGTGGAGGCCGGGCTCGGCGTCTCGCTGGCGCCGGCGGGCATCCGCCGGATCCGCCTGAAGGGCGTGGCCTTCCGCGCGATCGAGCCCGGTGCCCGTACGCGGGTGGCCGTCGCCTGGCGCGCCGACGACACCAGCCCGCTGGTCGCCGGGCTGCTGGCGACCATGAGCGAGGCGGGACCTACAGCAGCACCACCGGCAGCTCGACCGGCCCCTCGGTGATGATCGAATTCGTGTAAACGATCTCCTCCGGTTTGATCGCCAGCCGCAGATCAGGAAATCTCCCGAACAACGAGGACAGGGCGATCCGCATTTCGAGCCTGGCCAGCGGCGCCCCCAGGCAGAAGTGGGGGCCCCTGCCGAACCCCACGTGCGGCTCCTGACCACGCGAGATGTCGAACCGCGCGGCGTCCCCGCCGAAACGGGCCGGGTCCGTCCCCGAACCGCTGATCCCGACGATGATCGGCTCCCCGGTCCGGATCGCCACCCCGCCCACCGACACGTCCCGCAGCGGATACCGGAAAAACGTGCTGACCACGGAGTTGCGGCTGCGCAGCGCCTCCTCGACCACGTCCTCCCAGGCGTCGCGCTCGCGTGCCCTGGCGAGCTGCTCGGGGTCCGAGCACAGGGCGACGACCGTGTTGGCGATGAGGTGCACGGTGGTCTCGTGGCCGGCGATGAGCACCACCCACAGCAGCCACACCATCTCCTCGTCGGTCAGCCGGTCGCCGTCGTCCTCCTGCACCTGGATGAGCCCGGTGGTGAGGTCGTCGCCGGGCGCGCCGCGCTTGCGCCCGATGAACTCGGCCAGATACGCCAGCAGCGAGCCGCCCGCCGCGGCGATCTCCTCCGCGGTGGCGTCGTGCGACAGCAGCACCCCGCTCCACTCCCGGATCTGGCGACGCTCCTCGCCGGGAATGCCGAACAACTCGCAGATCACGGCGACCGGCAGCGGCTCGCTGAAACTTCGTACGAGGTCGACCGAGCTGCCCTCCTCCGCCATCTGGTCGAGCAGCTCGTCCGTCATCACCTGGATCCGCGGCGCCAGCCCCTGCACCCGCGAGGGGGTGAACGCCCGGTTGACCATGCTGCGCAGCCGCCGGTGGTCGGCGCCGTCCTTGACCAGCAGGTGCTCGCCCACGATGACCTGCCGGGGCGGCCAGTCGGCGGGGATGCTGCCGTCGTGCAGGGCCGGGAAGTTCGCCGAGTCCTTGCTGTAGTGAATGTGGTCGTTGGCCAGGACCTCGTTGATCGCGTCGTACGAGGTCACGAGCCAGGCCCGCACGTTTCCCGCCATTTCGACGGGGATCACCGGTCCGTGCTCTTCCCGGTAGCGGGCGTACGTCTCGGACGTGCGTTCACCGGGGACCGGAACCTGGGGAAGCGTAGTCATCGCAGGTCTCCCAACGGAAGGGTCCTCTCACTCTCCGCTACGCATGAATGCTGGGGAAGGCGCTTAGGTGTCACCGCGGAGCCGCCAAGCCCTGCCCGCCGCGCTACTTCCTCTGCCCGCGCCGAGGTCACGGCCCGGAAACCGGGCGAGCACCGGCACCGGAGTGCGAAGGGAGCCGACCGTAATCAGGGTCCGGGGGCGGCCCCTTTCGATCGGGCCGGTCAGGAGTCGGTGATCGTCAGCCCCATCGACCGGGCCGTACCCGCCACGATCTTGACCGCCTGGTCGAGGTCGGTGGTGTTCAGGTCGGGCAGCTTGGCCGCGGCCACCTCCCTGAGCTGCGCGACGCTGACGGTCCCGCCGCTCTGGTGCCCGGGCCGCGGGCTGCCGCCGTCCAGCCCGGCCACCCGGCGGATCAGCGACGCCGTCGTCGGCTGCTTGACCGCCACGTCAAAGGCCCGGTCCTCGTAGACCGTCACCACCGCCGGCACGACGTGCCCGCGCATGCCCGCCGACAGCGCGTTGTACTGCTTGCAGAACTCCATGAGGTTGATGCCGAGCGGTCCGAGGTCCTTGCCCACGTTCGCGGGGCCTGCCTCACCGGCCTGGATGTGCAGGGTGACGACCTTGGCCACCTTGTTCTTCGCCATGCGCGGTACGCTAAAGTCTCCCGTAACTGGAGATTCAATTGAATTATTCGATCGGCCGGCTGGCGGAGCTCACCGGGGTCTCCGTCAAGACGATCCGCTTCTACTCCGACGAGGGTGTCCTGCCCGCGCCCGAGCGCACCGCGTCCGGCTACCGCCGTTACACCGACGACCACCGCGCCCACCTGGAGCTGGTGCGCACCATGCGGGAGATCGGCCTCGACCTGGCGACCATCCGCTCGCTGGGCCGCCGCCCGCTCAAGGAGGTCCTGGCCCTGCACCTGCGCGCCGTCGAGACGCAGCTCACCGCCCTCCAGCGCACCAGGACCGTGCTGCGCGCCACCCTCGACAGGGACGACCCCACCGACGCCGACCTGCGCAGGCTGCACGCGCTCGGGCGGCTGGGCCGGGCCGAGCAGGCGATGCTGCTGGACTCGTTCGTCGACCAGGTGGGCGGCGGCATCGAGGCCCGGCACCAGTGGCTGGCGAACATGCGCGACTGCATGCTGCCCGAGCTCCCGGCCGAGCCGACGACCGCGCAGCTCGACGCCTGGCTGGAGCTCACCACACTGCTCGCCGACGACGACTTCCGCGACAACCTGCGCAGATCGAGCGATGACTTCTGGGCGGAGCCGAGCGCACTCGACGCCTGGCGGCAGACCACCGCCGCCATGGTCGACGAGATCGGCAGGGCCGGGGTCGCCCCCGACTCCCCCGAGGCCGCCTCCGTGCTGGCGCGGGTGCTGGAGCTGACCGGCCAGACCCGCGAGGAGTGGCTGCGCGTCTTCGACGAGCACGACCCGCGCGCGGAGCGGCTCTGGAGGCTCGTCGCGATCGTCAGGGGAACGGAATACCAGCCGCCGGCCGTGGCGACGGCGTACGCGTGGCTCGAACAGGCGCTGCGCCACTCCCCCGGCGAACCGGACTGACCCTTCCCGCGCTCCGAAGCCCGGCCCTTCCGGCATGGAGCCGCGCCAGCGCAGAGCCTCCGACGACCATCGGACATTCCCGCCTCCCCGATGATATGACCAGTCGTCTAAAACTTGCGCCGAGTGACTTGACGCCGCTTGAGACGACCGGTCATATTGATGCTTGTCCAACCCACCGGAGGAGGGGCATGTCAACATATCGAGCGTTTGAAGTGACCGGTTCGCGAAGATTCCGGCTGGTCAATCGTGAGGTGACGGAGCCTCCGCCAGGTCACGTACGGGTGCGGGTGCACAGCTGCGGGGTGTGCCATACCGACGTGCTGGCGGCGGACGGACTGCGTGCCGATCCGGCCGCGCCGATCGTGCCCGGCCACGAGATCGTCGGCGTGATCGACGCGATCGGCGACGGCGTACGCGGCTGGCACGTCGGCGAGCGGGTCGGCGCCGGATACCTCGGCGGGCACTGCTGGGAGTGCGAGCCCTGCCGCCGCGGCGACTTCGTCAACTGCACCGACCAGCCGCAGCTCGGCACCACGGCCGACGGCGGGTACGCAGAGGTGGTCCACGTCCGGACCAGCGGGCTCGTACGCCTGCCCGACGGCCTGAGCTCGACGGACGCGGCGCCGCTGCTGTGCGCGGGGCTGACCACGTACAAGGCGCTGCAGCAGGTGGCGGCCCGGCCGGGCGCGCTGGTGGCGGTGCAGGGCATCGGCGGCCTCGGCCACCTCGGCATCCAGTACGCCGCCCGCCTCGGCTACCGCGTGGCCGCCATCGCCCGCGGCACCGGCAAGGCCGAGCTGGCCCGCAGGCTCGGCGCCGGCCACTACATCGACAGCACCCGGCAGGACCCCGCCGAGGCACTGCGGCAGCTCGGCGGCGCCGCCGCGATCATCGCCACCGCCGCCAGCGGGGCCTCGATGAGCGGCCTGACCGCCGGGCTCGCGCCACGCGGCCAGTTGCTGGTCCTCGGCGCCGCGCCCGACCCGATCAGCGTGGGCACGGCCGAGCTCATCTTCGGCACCCGCTCCATCACGGGCAGCCTCACCGGCAGCTCGATCGAGAACGAGGACAACCTCGCCTTCATCCTCCGGCACGGCATCCGCCCCATGACCGAGGTGCTGCCGCTGTCCGAGGCGCCCAAAGCGTACGAACGCATGATTTCCGGCGACGCGAGGTTCCGCGTCGTGCTGGACACAGCGGCATAAGGAGACCTGAAAATGCACATTGACACTGCCGTCGCCATCGTGACCGGTGGCAACCGCGGCTTCGGCCGGCACCTCGTCGCCCAGCTCGTCGAGCGTGGCGCCAAGGTCTACGCCGCGGCCCGCAAGCCCGAGTCCGTGGACGTGCCCGGCGCGCTGCCGCTGCGCATCGACCTCAACGACCCCGACTCGGTGACCGCCGCCGCCCAGGTGGCGACCGACGTCACCCTGCTGATCAACAACGCCGGCATCTCCACCCGGACGAACCTGCTCGACGGCGACCTCGACCAGGCCCGGCTGGACATGGAGACCAACTTCTTCGGCCCGCTGGGCATGACCCGCGCCTTCGCCCCCGTCATCGAGCGCAACGGCGGCGGCGCCATCCTCAACGTCCTGTCCGTCCTGTCCTGGTACCACCCGCCGCAGTTGAGCGCCTACAGCGCGGCGAAGGCCGCCTCCTGGGCGATGACGAACGCGTCGCGCCTCCAGCTCGAGCCCCGGGGCATCCAGGTCGCGGGCCTGTACGTGGCCTACATGGACACCGACATGGCCGCGGACGTGCCACCGGACCAGAAGTCCGACCCGGCGCTGATCGCCAGGAAGACGCTGGACGAGCTGGCCGCCGGCGCGACGGAGATCCTCGGCGACGACCTCACCCGCTCGGTCAAGTCCGGCCTGTCCGCCCCACCGACCCCTTGACGGCCCCCGGTTGAGCGCGCCGGTCCCGGCCGGCAGCCTCGACGCGACCGGCGCTCCGGCGTCCAGGTCGGCGGTTCCGCCGGCACGTAGCCTGGGGCGGTGATCAACGTGGTGGAGTGGACCCGGTTGGAGCCGTGGCGGGTAGCCCGGGGGCGTACTGACCGCGACGAGACGGTGATCATCAAGTGGATGGGGTCGCACGCCGGCGCCGCCCAGACCGAGGCGTGGCGACTACGCACGGAGGTGGCGGCGCTGAGGTTCCTGTCGGAGGATCTCGGCCTGGGCCTGGCTCCGCGCGTGCTGGCGGAGGACTTTGCGGCCGGGCGCGTCATCCTGGAGGATCTGGCTCCCCGGACCGCGCTGGACGTACTGCTGCGACGGGACGGCGCCGAGCCGCACGCGGAACGGCTGGTGGCCTTCGCCCGCGCCCGGGGCGAACTCGGAGCGTTCACCGCCGGCCGGGCGGAGCCGTACTACCGGCGACGGAGCCGGCTCGGGACGGTCGATCCTGCGGCCGACCGGCTCGGGCGGGTCGCCGGCCTGCGCCGGACAGGGCTCTCGCAGACCGAGGTCCTAGGGGTGCCGGTCAGCGGCGCGGTCGAGCACGACCTGGCCCTGGCGCTGGCGGAGCTGTCCGACCCCGGGCCGTTCCTGGCGCTGAGCAGCGGTGACCCGGAGGCCAACAACGTTCTCGTGCACGCAGGCGGCGCGGCTGACGCGCGCCTGATCGACTTCCGCCGCCCGAACGCCCGACCCCTCCCGCACCTGGCGGGCCTGTGCTCCCACCTGGCCGAAGCACTACGCCACCGCTGGCCCGACACCGACGTAGACCTCACCACCGTAGCCCCCTACACTCCACGCCGCCGCTGAGGGGACGGGGGCTACCTGTGAGCGACTCCGCCAAGCGGTCCGCGAGCTCGACGACGTTATGATCGCCAGGTGACCCTGACGCGCTTCCGGTCTTGGCGCGGTCGCGCGGCCGTGCGCCCGAGGACAGCGGCTGCGGGGAGTTCGGCGGCCACCCCCATCCTCGACTGGGATCATCCTCGGGTGCTGGGATTGGTGGCCGAGGCCCGGGACATCGGTGCCGGGGCGGACCGGGCGTTCCTGATCACCGCCCATCAGCTGGTCGCGGCTCGCGTGCGCCCGGTGTACGCCATGGACGAAAGGCAGCCCGTCTCCACGACCCTGGGTCTGGGGCGCGGTTCGTGCAGCCAGAGACTGGCGCTGCTGGAGGCCGTGGCACGGGGCTCCGGGATCGCCACTCGGGTCAGGGGGCTGCTGATCGATGGGCGGTTCTGGCATCCACGATTCCCGCGGCTGCGTGCGCTGATCCCCCGGCAGGTGGTGCTCGCCTGGCCGGAGTTCCTCCTCGCTGGGCGGTGGGTGGCCGTTTCCGAACCTGGGCCACTTCGACTCCCGTGACGACCTGTTCCGCGAGCACGGGCAGACCCTGTGCCTCCCGGTACGCCTTCCCGCGGACCTCATCATGAGCCGTCGGACGGCCGGCCACCGGTTCAGCGTGTCGCGAGCGGGGCCGTCGTGTTGAGGTCCCAGCGGTATACCCACTCGGGTTCCAGGACTCGTCTCTGTACGATCAGGGCCACCTGGTCGACGTTGACGCCGACCGGCTCGGCTTCGGCCGTGTTCAACGCCTCGACGTACGGCTGAGCGGGCCCTGGCGTGTTGAAGTAGGTCAGGCTCACGTGCGGGTGGAAGGCCTTGGTACGGGGGGTGTTCCCGGTGGCCTCGGTGATTCCGGCTCTGATCTCCTGCCACAGCCGGTGCACGGGCCCTTCCGGAGTCGGGGTGAGGACGACGGCCTCGCCGACGACCGTTGGGCGATGGAAGGTCAGCTCGAAGGGCGGGAGCTCCCCGACCCGCGCGCTGACGGCCTTGGTCACCTGGGCGAGCCGGTCGTCGGACACCTCGTCGGCGTACCCGACCGACTGCAGGGTGAGGTGCAGCCAGCGCGTCGGGATCGCCTTGTGGCCGTCGATCGTGGCCAGGGCGCTCTGGTAGCGCTCCGCGAGGCGGTGAAGTTGTGGTGCGTGTTCGAAGGTCAGGTGCCAGGTGTGGACCAGGCGGCCCAGCCACCAGCCTTCCCTGGGCCACCAGTGCGAGCGAACCTCGTCCACGTGGTGAATGGTCATCGGCCTGCCTCAGGTCTGGAAGGACGCATCGGGGTACATCGATGACTGGTTACCCCATCCATGGCCGAATCGCCAGCCGGGCAGGACTTTCAGCCGGCGATCACGAGGGCGAAGGCAAAGAGCGCGAGGGCTGCGGCAGCGGACACGAGGAGCAGTGCCCGGGGGACGCGCGGCATGGCCAACCAGGTCGCGAGCGGATACGCGATCACCCCGCTGAGGACGATGAGGGCCAGGCTGCTGTCAAGGGCGGTGAACAGCAAGGCTTCGGCCAGCCGCCAGATCGCCATCAGGAAGAGGGCGGCCAGGATCGCCACGCGCCAGGCGGGCCTGATCCGCAGGACGTGCAGCAACGGCCAGGCGAGACCGACCGCGACCCAGCGCCCGACCTCCCACGCCTGCACCAGGTAGCCAAAGCAGCCGGTGTATTCACCGCATTGCGGGGAGTCAGGGAAAAGCCTGACCATCAGCGCCACCCATCCCAGGAGGGCGATGGGGAGGATGATCCCGACCACGCCGGCCAGGGCGATTCGCCGACCGGTTCCTTGGCCGGGTAATGATGCATCCGCGCCTGTTGCGACCATGTACGCATGGTGACACGCGGGGCGGTACCCGACGATGGACAGATCGCCGACCGTTATTCACCTGAAGCCCCGGGTCAGGCCCTGAGTTCGAGCTCCCGCCGGATGGCCTGCCCCGCCGCGCGGTGCTCGGCGGCGGCGGCCGGGTCCGTCCCGTCGAGGACGGCCGCGATCCCCTCGTGGGCCAGGGCCTCCTTGTGCCGGTAACCCACCTTCGGGGCCAGTTCGAGTGCCTGACGGTGCAGGCGCAGGGCCTCGTCGGGCAGGCCGGCCAGCCGGCAGGTCTCGCCGTACCCGTTGAGGAAGTGAACCTTCCAGTGCTCCTCGAACAGCTCGTCCAGGAGGGCGAACGCCCGCCGGTGGCTGTCCAGCGCCTCCTCGTAGCGGCCCATCTGGCGCAGGGCCACGCCCAGGCAGTTGAGGCACCACGCCTCGTTGTGTCTGTGGCCGTCCTCGCGGGCGACCTCCAGGGCTCGGTGCAGGTGCTCCGCGGCCACGTCCGGTTGCTCGTCGGCGATGGCCACGCCGAGGGTGATCCGGGCCGTCAGCACGGCCGGCCAGGCGGGCTCGGCGTGCGCGAGATCCAGCACCTCGCGGGCCAGCCGCGCCGCCTCCTCCCTGTGGCCCAGTTGCAGCATCGCCCAGGCCTCGTACGCGGTCGCATGGGCCGCGCCCATCGGGCACCCGGCCTCCGCGTACAGCTTGCCCGCCAGCCGGAAAAGGTCGAGTGGCTCCTCGACATAGCCCTGGTCCCACCTCAGGTAGCCCCGGCGCATGACCAGGTCCGCCTCGGAGCGGGTGTCCCCGGCCTGGGACACCAGCGGTGCCGCCGCCTCGTACGCCGCCCCGGCCTCCGCCATCCGGCCCGCGTTGTAGCGAGCGAAGCCCAGGTCGCTGTGCGCTTCGGCCAGCCGCCACGGGTCGCCCAGGCGCTGGGCGGCCGACAATGACCGCTCGAACAGCACGTTGAGGTGCGTCGTGCCGCACCGCCTGGCGAAGAACGCCCGCATGAAGCGCGGCAGCTCGCACGCATGCGCGTCGGCTCCGGCGGCGACCGCCATCTCGAAGGCGCCCATCAGGTTCGTGTACTCCGTGCCGAACCAGCTGAGCGCGGCATGCTTGTCGGCGAACCGCGGCAGCTCGGCCGGGGCCCGGCCCGCGGAGGCCGCGCGGCTGCCGGACACGTACGGCATGGCGGCGTCGGCGGCGGCCGCGGCGTGTACGTAATAGTCGAGCACCCGGCCCAGCGCCTGCTCCCGCTCCTCCGGCGAGTCCTGCTCCGCGGTGGCCCGGCGCGCGTGCTGGTGGACCAGGTCGTGCAGCGTGTAACGACCGGCCGACGGCTGCTGGACGAGGTGCGCGTCGAGCAGGTCCTCCAGCATCGTCCTGGCACGGCGCAGCGGCACGTCCGCCAGTGCCGCGGCCACGTATTCGTCGAAGGACGATCCGGACAGCAGGCCCAGCAGCCGGAACAACCGGCGCTCGCCCCGGTCGAGCTGCCGTACGGACATGGCGAACGCGGTGTCGAACTCGCTCGCGCCCTCCGCCATGCGCTCGACGAGGATGCCCACGGTCCAGCCCGGCCGGTGCCGCAGCCGCGCCCCCGCCAGCCGCAGGGCCAGCGGCAGATGGCCGCACAACCGCAGCACCTCGGCCGCGGACTCCGGGTCGCGGGCCAGCCGGCCGTCGGGACCCCTGGCGTCGCCACTGGCGCGGGCCAGCAGCTCCGCGCTCTCCTCCGGGGTCAGTACGTCCAGCGAGACCGGCGGCACCTCCTCCAGGCCCAGCAGCCGGTTACGGCTGGTGATCAGGGCGACGGAGGCGCCCGCCCCGGGCAGCAGCAGGCGTATCTGGTCAGCGCTCGCGGCATTGTCGAGGACCACGACGGCCCGCCGGCCGGCCAGCTCCGCCCGCCAGCAGGCGGCCAGGGGCTCGATTCCACCCTCCTGCGGGATCTTCTCCGAGGGCACGTCGAGCGCGGCGAGCAACGCCCGCAGCGCCGGATCGGGATCGAGCGGTTCCCGCCCGTCGGTGAACCCGTGCAGGTCCAGGTAGAGCTGGGCATCGGGGTAGTCGGCGGCGAGCCGGTGCGCGGCGTGGACCGCCAGACAGGTCTTGCCGACGCCCGCCATGCCGTCGATGGCGACCACCCGGTTGCGGTCCACCGCGGCGAGCACGGCGGCGAGCTGGGCCTCACGTCCGGTGAAGTCCGGCACGTCGCGCGGCAGATCGTTGCGGGGCGGGCGCGGGGCGCCGGCGGGCGGCGACGGGGGCTGGACCTGGCGGCTCGCCTTCGGGGGCGCCGGCAGAGGGCTCGTCGCCCGTTCCCACAAGGGGCGCAGCGGGCGGGGGTCCCGCTTGACGAGGCGGCAGAGCTCGATCACCACGGGCCAGGGCGCCACCGACTGGCCGTTGAGGTAGCGCGACAGCGACGACGAGCTGAGCCCCGTGTCCCGCGCCAGAGCTCGTACGCCCCGCCCGGACAACTCCTGGAGCAAGCGCAGCCGGGCCGCCAGTTCGTCCTGGGGGTCCACCTTCGCCATCCGCTGGTACGCAGCCACCGTTTTCGTGCCTCTCTGTCCCGTAGCAGAAGCACTTTACCTGGACGAATCACCGCAGGCCGAAGCCGTTTCAACTGTCCCACGGTGTCCCACCGTCGTGGCCCTGGCAAGCCCGTGCGGCTGTCATGGAGTCACGCCCCGAGGGACGGGGCGCCGATCCGGAAGAGGAGAGCACGATGCAGTCCCGTATGCAGAACCCGGCCTTCGTCCTGCCCGACGCGATGCAGCCCATTCAGGCGCTGTTCAAGGCCGTGCACGCCGGTGGCGTGGACGCTCAGACGCTGGAGCTGGTCCATCTGCGGGTCAGCCAGATCAACGGCTGCAGTGCCTGCGTCGACGCCGGCACCAAGACCGCCCGCAAGGCCGGGGTGAGCGACGATCGGCTGGCCTCGGTCGTCGCCTGGCGGGAGGCCCCGTACTTCAGCGAGGAGGAGCGCGCGGCGCTCGCGCTGGCCGAGGCCGCGACCCGGCTGGCCGACCGGGCCGACGCGGTGAGCGACGAGGTCTGGGACAGGGCGGCCACCTATTTCGACGAGAAGCAACTGGCCGCGATCGTGCTGATGATCGGCGTCACCAACCTGTTCAACCGGCTCAACGCCACCACCCGGCAGATCGCCGGCGCCTGGGGGTGAGCGGTGCACGGCGTACGCTCTCCGAGCGAAGCCGGACAAACCGCCGCAATGGCCCACATTCTCATCACTCGCAGACAGGAAGCCTCACCATGACCGAAACGCAGAAGGCCGCCAAGGGCACGTACGACGGGTTCACCGACGACGAACGAGCCGCGATGAAGGAGCACGCCCAGGAGCTGAAGAAGGCCGCGCGCCGCGGCTCGCGCGCCACCGAGGCCGACGCGGAGCGCGACGTGCTCGCGAAGATCGCCGAGATGGTGGGGGAGGACCGCCTCCTCGCCGAGCGGATCCACGCCATCATCAGAGCCGGCGCGCCCACCCTGGCGCCGAAGCTCTGGTACGGAATGCCCGCCTACGCCAAGGCCGGCAAGATCGTCTGCTTCTTCCAGCCCGCGGCCAAGTTCAAGGCGAGGTACGCGACCCTCGGCTTCAACGACCCGGCGAACCTCGACGACGGCACCATGTGGCCGACCGCGTACGCGCTGACGGACCTGACCGCCGACGACGAGGCACGGATCAGCGCCCTCGTGAAGCAGGCGGCGAGCTGAGGCACCCGTCGGGAGCAGGGGCCGCTGTGGCGACCTACGAACCCTTCGTACCCCGGAGTGCGACGGAGGACGACCTCGCGGCCTGGTGCACGGTGTTCAGCGAGGGACAGAGCGAGATGTCCGGCGACCCGCCGCTCGCGTCCGCACTGGCCGAGCGGCTGCTGGCCGAGGAGGAGGCTCCTCCGGTGCTGCGCTGGGCCGCCCGCGCCGACGGCGCTCGGCCGATCACCGGCGTGGCCGAACTACGGCCCCAGCCGCACGATCCCCGGGTCGGTTTCCTGCGCCTGTTCGTGGCGGCTCCGGCCCGCCGCAACGGCATCGGCTCCGCCCTGCCGGCCCGGATCGCCGGCGATGCCCGCTCGACGGGGATGGACCGGATCCAGGCCCTGGCATCGGCCGGGGAACCCGGTGAAGCGTTCGCCGGCACCTGGCCCGGCGTACGGGAGATGGCGGCGCGGGCCTGGGACCGGGCGGCGGTGCGCGCCTGGGAAGCCCGGATGAGTCAACCAGCGGAACGCGCCGATGCCGGCCGTGAACCGGGCCGTGGGCTACCGGACGGCCGGTGAACGGCTCCTGCTGGAAGGGCCTGTGGGCCATGCGTGAACACCCCCCGCTCAGGGGCGTTGGATCGAACGTGCCTGACGCTCGATCCAACGCACCTGGAGGACCGGTCAGGCGGCCGCGCGGGTGAGGCGGGACGACCGGTGATCGGGGCCGGCGGTCAAGGCCTTGCGCAGGTGGGTGAGCGTGGCGCGCAGGATGCGCGAGACGTGCATCTGGGAGATGCCGAACTCGGCGGCGATCTCGGCCTGCGTCAGGTTGCCGTAGAACCGCAGCAGCAGGATGTTCTTCTCCCGGTACGGCAGGGCGTCGATGAGCGGCTTGACCGCCTGCGCGTCGACCAGCGTTTCCAGCGTCTGGTCGTAGTCGGGGATGAGATCGCCCAGGCTGGCCGAGTCGCTGTCGTCCGTACCGACCGGCGCGTCCAGGGACAGGGTGCTGTAGGCCGTCGAAGCGTCCAGGGCCAGCAGCACGTCCTCCTCTGACAGGTTCATCTTGGCGGCCAGTTCGGCCACCGTGGGCGAGCGGCCCAGCAGCTGGGTGAGCTCGCCGGTGATCCGGTTGAGCTCGGCGCGGCGCTCCTGGTAGACGCGCGGTACCCGGATGGCCCAGGTCCGGTCGCGGAAGTGTCGCTTGACCTCACCCGTCATGGTGACCGCGGCGTAGCCCCGGAAGTCGTGGCCCAGGCTGGCGTCGAAGCCGTTGATGGCCTTGACCAGGCCGACGTAGGCGGCCTGCCGCAGGTCCTCCAGCGGTTCGCCGCGGTGGCGGTAGCGGCGGGTGATCTCGGTGACCAGTCCCTGGTGCATCTCGACGAGCCTCTCGCGCAGCCTCATCCGCTGCTCGTCGGAGGTGTCGGGGTCGACCATGGCCACGAGAAGCTCTTCGGCGGTCATGTCGGTGATCGTGATGTCCTGAACGGTCATGATGTTAGCTGCTCCCAGCTATGCAGGCCGCCCCGCCCAAGACAAAAGCCCAGGCAGAAGCGCGCCTCGTATCTATCGCGAGACGAAGCCCTCTGCTGGACCTCACCTGATCATTTGCCACTCTCAGGCGCCTTAATCACCCTTGTTGGTAACAATACGGTCACGCCCGCTGGATGGTCGGAACCGAGCCCTCATGACCAGGCCGATCACGCCGCCACGGGAACATCCCGCGGCGGCGTCCGGCTTCCCGTCCTACCCAGTCAGGACGGCTGGTGCCGGGAGAAGCCCCGAGGGCCGCGTGTTCATGCGCGTCCGGTAGAGGCGTGGACGGCGCCGTCCCCGGCGAAGGAGACCTTCGCGCCACGCAGGTTCCTGGCGGGTACGGTCACGCAGCCGCCGTCACCGGTGACCAGGTCGATGCCCTTCCTGCCGTTGCCCTTGGCGAGGTGCACCGTCTTGCCGGGGAAGCCCAGGTCGTTGTCGGCGTTGACCAGGCACACCTGGTCGGCGTTCGCGCCACGGTCGCGGTCGTCGGCGCGGCCATGGCCGTTGTTCCGCCTCGTCACGATCTTGGAGTCGACGGCCTCGCCGGCCGCGGCCACGATGAGGGCGGGCTGGTTGGTCTGCACGCCGTCGGCGCCGATCGAACGGGCGAGCTGGAACTGGGCCACCTCCTGCTCCGGTCCCGCGTCGTAGGCGTGCGGCATGACGACCGCGCACGCGTCGTGGGCGGCGGCGATGGACTCGGGGGCGTACTCGGCAAGGGTCGAGCCGTACACCTTGGCGATCTGCCCGATCTCGTAGATCAGGTAGCCGGGCTCCCAGTCGCTGCGGTTGTAGATGACCCGGGCGTCAGGCGCGGAGACGAAGACCCGCGGGTCGCCCGAGTTGAAGATCGACTCCTCGATCAGACCGTACTTCTTGACCAGGTCCGTGACCTTTCCTTCCTCGGTCACCGAGCCCTTGATGTCGAGCTCGACGCCCCGGCCGGCCCGCTTGGCGAGGTCGAGGATCTCCTCCAGCGAGGCGATCTGCGCCGGGTCGTACTCGCCGCCCTTCCAGGGCGCGTAGTCGGCGGCGTTGAGGGCGCGCACCTCGTCGTAGGTCAGGTCCGTGATGTTGCCGGTGCCGTTGGTGGTGCGGTCCACGGTGGAGTCGTGCAGGGCGACGAACTTGCCGTCCTTGGTCTGCTGGACGTCCACCTCGACCAGGTCGACACCGTAGGCGAAGGCGTACTCGTAGGACTTCAGCGTGTTCTCGGGGGCGAGGGTGTTCGCTCCCCGGTGGGCGGAGATGATCACGTTCTCGGAGCCCTTGTCCGGGGTCCCTACGTGCTCCCAGCGCTCCGGCTCCGGCACCTGGTCGCACACCGGCGGCTTGACCAGCGGCTTGAGCTGGGCCAGGATCTGCCGG
The DNA here is from genome assembly GCF_900099965.1 of Nonomuraea jiangxiensis. GTDB lineage: Bacteria > Actinomycetota > Actinomycetes > Streptosporangiales > Streptosporangiaceae > Nonomuraea > Nonomuraea jiangxiensis. Next base: position 350,014 of record NZ_FNDJ01000007.1, read on the forward strand.
ACCTCGTCGACCCGGGGGTCATCGTCAGCGTGTGCACCGATGGTGCCGACCGCCAGACCAGCGGTCAGTGTGGCGACGGCGACCAGCGACCGCACAGCCCGGCGTGCGGTGGGGTACGTCATGTCCGATCCTCTCGACAAGCTTGTTGGCGTGCCGAGTATTCAGGTGCTGCCGCACCGCTCGGTGAATCGCTCTTGGCGATCAAAAGGCGTATTTCCGACGCTTCGGGCAATTAGTCCAATTTCCCCCGGCGATCGGCCCGTGGACGACCCCGAGGGATAACCCTCTGGTGGGCCGACCCTGCCGGTTGTGACGATGGCTTCTGACCAGCCGGCCGGCCCGCTCCCTGCGCCCCGAACGCGGCGGCCCGCCGCGCCTCGACTCGCCGACAAAGGAGAAAAGCATGTCTCGAACCAGCCACAGGCGAACGGTGACGGCCCTGGCCTGTTTTGTACTGGCGGCCGGGCTTACCACGGCCGTCTCCTCGCCCGCTCTGGCGGATCACCAGGTGTGGAACATGCACGGAGACAATTACGCCGTAAGTTCTGCGATCTATGACGAGCTGTGGGTCTGCGATCGCGAGGCCGACAACAACGCCTCCGCATCGAGTACACCCTCAGGTCGGGCGGCGGGACTCGGACTCTGCGCGACGCCAACGGAAGCGCGTCCGGGTGCGGTCACATCGATCTGGGATCGGGGCGCCTCAACCGATGGTGCCTGGCCGAGACCGGCGAAACGTGCACCGGAGCCGATTACACCCGCCCCACCATCCCCCGTCCGCACTGAGACAGGTGAAGCGGTCCCGGCGCCGCCCACTGCTCCTCGGTAGGAGACCCCGCTCTCTTGCCGCGCCCCGGCTTCTCCCTGGAATTTGACATAAAGTCAGGGGGGATGCCGGTTCGCGCTGGGGAGTCGGGTTGACGGAAACTCATGGGGCGTGGCCGTGCGGGTGATGCTCGCCGACGACGCGCTGCTGTTCCGGGAAGGGCTGGCCCGGCTCATGGGCGAGGCGGGGTTCGAGGTCACGGGGCAGTGCGGTGACGCCGAGCGGCTGCTCATCCTGGCCCGCTCCCACCGGCCCGACGTGGCGGTGGTCGACATCCGGATGCCCCCCACGTACACCTCCGAGGGCCTGGACGCGGCGCGGCGGCTGCGGGCGGAGCATCCGGGTCTGGGCGTGCTGCTGCTGTCGCAGTATGTCGAGACACATCATGCGATGACTCTCGTACGCGACGCCTGCGCGGCGACGGGCGGCGCCGGTTATCTGCTGAAGGACCGGGTGACCCGGCTGAGCGAGCTGGCCGAGGCGGTGCGCCGCGTGGCCGCGGGCGAGTGCGTGGTCGATCCCGGGCTGGTGAGCCGGCTGGTGTCGCGCCCGCGCTCCAGCACGGTCCTGGAGGAGCTGACCGGACGGGAGAGCCAGGTGCTCGCCCTGATGGCCGAGGGGCGGTCGAACTCCGCCATCGCCAGGAACATGGGGCTGAGCCACAAGACCGTGGAGGCGTACGTCCGCAACGTCTTCGACCGGCTCGGGCTCGCCCTCAGCGAGGACGACAACCGCCGGGTGCTCGCCGTGCTGGCGTACCTGCGCGCCTCATGACAGCGCCCGCCCGCGCCGGCGTCCTCGCCGGGCGGACCGTACGGACCCGTACGGTGTCCGGTCCCCGGCCGGCGGGCCTGGGCGGTGCGCGCGGCGGCGCGGTCGCGTTCCTGGCCAGCGGCTCCTTCTACGGGGCGGCCGTGATGTGGGGTGGGGCCGATCCGGACGCGGTCGCGGTCGCCAAGGCGGGCGCCGCGCTCCTGGCGACGTGGTCGTTCTTCGTGGCGGGGTTCGTCGCGCTGGCGCGCAGGCCGGGCAGCATGCTCGGCGCGCTGATGCTCACCTCCGGTGCCGTGGGGACGCTCAACAGCCTCACCTATGTGAACCACCCGGTCGCCTACGCGATCGGCAACCTGGCCTCGCCGCTGTTCATCCTGTTGTGGCTGCACATCGCCATCAGCTTCCCCGAGGAGCGCGGCCGGGCCGGCCCGGCGCGCAGGGTCCTGCTGTACGCGGGCTACTTCGTCATCGTGCCGATCGTGACGGTCGCGCAGGTGCTCGTTGAACCCGCCCACTACGGCTGTGACACCTGCCCGCCGAGCGGCGTGTTCGCCGCCGGTTACGTCGTGGCCCGGCCCTACCAGCTCACCGTCATCGCCGTCTTCACCGTGACGTGCGCGTTGGTCCTGATGGCACTGTGCCTACGCTGGTATCGCGCCTCGCCGCCTCGCCGCCACGTGCTCCTGCCGATGCTGCCGGCCACCGTGTCGGCTTTCACCCTGGCCGCCGCGGGCTGGGTGGGCACCGCCGTGGACCGCCCCGAGGTCGCCACCGCCGTCCTGGTCGCCGACTTCGGCGCGTACGCCGCCTCGGCGCTGTGGCCGGTGGGATTCCTCGTCAGCCTGGCCCGCGCCCGCCTGCACCGTTCCGTGGTCGCCGACCTGGCCCTCAGCCTGGACGCCCCGCTGCGCCCCGCACAGGTACAGCAGGCGCTGGCGGACGCGCTTCGCGACCCGACGCTGCGGCTGCTCCTCCGGCCACCGGATCACGAGCGCTTCGTGGACGTGACCGGGCGACCAGCAGGCCTGCCCACGGCGGCGGAACAGCATGCGGTCACCCTGCTGGAAGGCGGCGCCGGCCACGTCGTGGCGCTGGTGCACGATCCCGCGCTGGACGAGGACCCCCGGCTGATCCGGGCCGCCGCCACCACGGTGCTGATGGCGATCGAGAACGAGCGGCTCAACGCCAAGGTCATGGCACAACTCGCGGAGGTACAGGGCTCGCGGAGCAGGATCGTGGAAGCGATGGACGCGGGCCGCCGCCGCATCGAACGCGACCTGCACGACGGCGCCCAGCAGCGACTGGTGAACCTCGCGCTGATGTTGCGGCTGGCACGCTCCCGGCTGGAGGACGGGCATCGCGCCCGCCCGGTCGTCGACGAGGCGGTCTCGGAGGCGGAGGCCGCCATCGAGGAGCTGCGCGAACTGGCCAGGGGGATCCATCCGGCGATCCTGACCGACGCCGGACTCGGTCCAGCGCTGGAGTCACTGGCCGAACGCGCACGTCTGCCCGTAAAGGTGCTCGCCCTCCCCGGCCGGCGGCTGCCGCCCACGGTCGAGAGCGCGGTGTACTTCGTCGCCTCCGAGGCCATCGCGAACGCCGCCAAGCACGCCAGGGCCAACGAAGTGACCGTCGCGGTCGATGAGGAGGGCGGCCTGCTCCGCCTCGTGGTCTCCGACGACGGCATCGGCGGCGCCGACCCGCACGGGCCGGGACTGCGCGGCCTCTCCGACCGCATCGCCGCCGCCGGCGGACGGCTCTCCGTCACCAGCTCGCTGTCGCACGGTACGCGCATCACCGGCGAAATCCCTCTCACCTGGGGATGAGCCCGCCCCTTGACCGTCGCCGCGCACGAACTTTCAGGATGAGCCCCCGTAGCGGGTGGCGATCGTGGTGGCGCGGTCGCGCAGCGAGTCGCGTAACCACTGCGGGGCCAGGGCTTCCGCGTTCGTGCTGAGCTGCCACAGCGCCCATTCGGCGTGTCTCGGGTCCTGGAAGGTCACCTCCAGCCGCAGCCAGCCGTCCGTGTCGGGTTCCTCGGCGCGGACGGCCAGCGCGGTGCCCAGCAGGTCCTCCCGCCGCACCGGGTTCACCCGTACCAGCACGGTGACCTGGTCGCCGCCGGCCCGAAACCGCGTGCTGCGTTCCTGCCAGGCCTGGTCCAGATCGACCCGGTCTGGTCGCTGTGCGGGTTCGGGGAGTTGCTTGGCGGCCAGGACCCGGGACAGCCGGTAGGTGCGGTCCGCGCCCGACCTCGTGGCCAGCAGGTATCCCCGGTCGCGTACGGTGACCAGGCCGATCGGGTCGACCGTGCGCCACTTCGGGGTCTCGTCCACAGCCGCGTAGTGGATCCGCAGCTTGTGTCCGGCGAGCACCGCGCGCAGGACCTCGGCCACCACGGTGTCAGGCGCCTCCTCCGTGACCAGCCGGCGCGAGAGGAGGTCGGTCTCCGGGTCGATGAGCAACCGCTCGGCCGCGCCGGCCGCAGTGTCCCGATAGCTTTCGGGCAGCGCGTCGACCACCTTGAGCATCGCCGAAGCGAGCGCCGAGCCGAGGCCGAACGCCTGCGCGCCCCGCCGCGATCCGGCGATCAGCAGGGCAAGGGCCTCGTCGTGGTTGAGTCCGGTGAGCTCGGTACGGAACCCGGGCAACAACGCGAAACCGCCGTGCCGGCCGCGTTCGGCGTAGACCGGGACGCCGGCCGCGGACAGCGCCTCGATGTCGCGCAGCACGGTGCGGGTGGATACCTCCAGCTCGCGGGCCAGCGCGGTCGCGGACAGCCGACCGTGCTGCCGCAGCAGCAGCACCAACGAGACCAACCGGTCGGCGCGCACCCGGAGAACTCTACCGAAATACACGACACAGGATGTCGTGTATTCGCTGGCAGGCTCATCAACGCGACCAAAGGATGTCGGCTACCGAGCCGATCGACGTACGTGATGTCGACGAATCGAATGGAGCGAATGTGGCAATGGAGCGAACGGCGGTCAACCCGTGGGCGTGGTCGACGGAGCTGGGGTACAACCAGGGTGAGCTCGTCTCCGGGCACACCCGGACGCTGTACTGCTCCGGGCAGACCGCGATGAGCGGCGAAGGCAGGCCCCAGCATGCCGGTGACATGGCGGCGCAGTTGGCGCTGAGCCTCGACAACCTGGAGGCCGTACTCGGCGAGGCCGGCATGTCCCTCGCGAACCTCGTCCGGCTCAACGTCTACACCACCGACGTCGATGGGCTGTTCGGGCACTACGGCGTGCTGGCGTCACGGTTGGGCGCCGCCGGGGTGGCACCGTCCACCACGATGCTCGGGGTGACACGGCTGGCGCTCTCCGACCTGATGGTCGAGCTTGAGGGAACCGCCGTCGCGTGATGCGACCTCGCCGCCGCCTCCGGCAGAACCGCCGGAGGCGGCACGATTGACGAGCTGACGCCGGGTCATTCACGAAGAGTGCGGCTGGGCGGGCTCCCGCTCCGGGGTCGTGCCGGGGCCGCCTCGGCCGGGCAGCCGAGCGTGGGAGAGCAGAGCCAGCGCCCCCGCGATCACGTGGGGCCAGCCGAACAGGTCCAAAGTGCTGGAGCAGCCATGCGGGGCGGACGATAGAAACCAGGCGACCGGGTGGAACAATCCGGGCACCAGCAGCGCCAGCCCGACGAGCGGCGCGCTCGGATGCGCGGCCAGCACGGCCCCGACAGCAGCCAGGCCGACCCAGATGTAGAGGGCCCCGGCAGTGTCGAGGTGTATCGCGGTCTGCGCCCAGCTGCCCCGCAAATCCGCCCAGCAGCCGACAAAGACATCGGAGAAGTACCTCCGGGCCAGGGCCTGGCCGAGCACCAGAAGCACGACGGCGCTCCAGAGGGCCGCCCGCGGTCTCGGCAGTTGGTGTCCCGGGCGGGTCCGCAGCAGGGCGACGACGGCGACCGCGTGGCAGGCCACCACGAGCCACTCACCGCTCCTCTGGCCACAGGGGCTGGTGTAGGGGATGACGAGGGTCAGCGCGTTAAGCGCCAGCGTCACCGCCGCGCAGATCGCACCGACTTTGGGGAACTGCCGAGGCGCCCAGAGCGCGAGGAACGCCAGTATGAGGGGCAGCAGCGTCGAGGCGTATCCGGCGCTCTGCCAGACGGCGGTCTCCAGCGCGCTTGGCTCCATCACCTGGTAGGCGAAATAGCCGCAGCTTTCGAGCGTCAGGATGGATAACAGAAGCGGTGCGGTGGCGGCCAGGATGGCCAGGGCACGGAACATCGGCAACCTCTCACCGGGCGAATGATCACGGGAGAGAGTAGCGTCGCGGCCGAAGTGGCCGCGCGGGGCGCACTGGCGAACTCCGCGCAGGCATCAGAGCGGCTGCTCCAGCACGTGTTTCCATTCGGCGAATCCGGCCGCCGCATAGAAGCCCTTGGCGCCCTCGTTGAAGTCCAGCACGTCGGTCAGCAGCCTCCGGCAACCCTCCAACCTGCCTGCGTCCTTCACGGCCTCGATCAGCCGACTCGCGACCCCGCCTCTGGCCGCCTGTGGATCCACCGCCAGCTGATCGAGGACGATGAAGGATTCGGCTTGGAGGAACGGGTTTTCCTCGCGACGTACGATGACGGCCACGGCATACCCGACCGGACGATCAATCTCGGCGATGAACGCTCGCGTGACGTCTTTGACCAGCTGAGCCGCGAAGTAGTCGGTGAGCTCCTCTTCGGGTGGGTCGACGCGGTAGACGTCGGGGCGGTGAGCGGCGTGGATCGCATGAACGTGAGGGTTCAGCAGGGCCAGGATTCTGGCGTCCTCTGCTGCGGCGGCGCGGATCTTCATGCGGGCACCCTAAATCCAGCCGCTCTCAGGGCCGTCCGAAATGACGATGTGAATGTGCATTACCGACGGCTGCCCAGGTTGTGTGATCCTCAGTGAGATGCGTAAGGCGACGCGTGTGCTCACTGCACTGGTCCTTGCCGCCATGTGTGTGCCGGCCGCCGATACGGCCCTGGGCGGTGGTGGGCGGACGGCTGATGACGCTGTTCGGTCGGCGGCGCGCTGGACTGTGAGATACACCGCCTCTGGCGACGAGAACTCCGCGATGAGGGTGATCCCGACGGCGAGTGGCGGGGCATGGCTGTTCACCACGGGAGCCCGAAGACCCGGCTGGTCGATGCTGCGCTGGGACGGGACCTCCTGGAAACGCTCCACGCCGCCCAAGCAGTTTGACAAGGCCTGGTCGCTCGAAGTCGGCGGCTCGCCATCCGGGGAAACGATCTGGGCGGCCGCGAGCGTGGCACATGGAGACGAGGACGCGAGCACAGAGCATCTGTGGCGGTTCTCCGATGGGCGCTGGACGCACCAATTCTCCCGAGACGCGACCTGGACCGGCGTGATCGACATCGCCGTCAGCTCCCGCGACGATGCCTGGTTCGTCACCTCCATGGATCCGGACGGCGCCCCCTCGGCGGTGCTGCGCTGGGATGGCAGGGCATTGCGTTACCAGGAGGGGCCGGGCGAGTTCGACATGACCGCGGTCGCTGCGGCGGGGCCGAACGACGTGTGGGTGGTGAGCAGAAGGCAAGGGCCCAGGACACTGCACTGGAACGGCGCAGCCTGGAAGGAAGTCGATCACCCCTGCGTGGCGGAGTCGGTTCGGTCACCATGTCGGGGGCGGCGCCACCTCGCGTGGATGAGCCTGACGGCACAGCCGGATGGCCGGGCGTGGGCGGTAGGCCCTGCCTCGGCGGACGGTGGCAGCCCGATCGTGCTGCACTGGGACCGTACCCGATGGACGCAGGTGAGCCTGAACGTGGTTCAGACAGGCTTGACCGCGGTACGCACCGATCCAGTGAGCGGTCTGTGGATCGCCGCCAGCCCTGCCTCCGGCGCGCCCTATGTGCTCAACCTTCGCGACGGCAGATGGACCAGATCAACCCTGCCCGGGGGCGGTCCGGCTGATCGCATCATCGACATCGCCCCAGCGCCGGGCACGACGCGGCTCTGGGTCCATACCGTGCGCCGCGAACTCGCCGGTGACAAGGAGGTTCGGACGGTGTACGAGCTGGTTCAGTGACCCGGCAGCTGTACGGCGATGATCGCGATGTCGTCCCGGCGTGCCAGGGGCAGCCCGCTGAGCAGTTCGTCACAGAAGACGTCCAGGGGCTCGCGGGCCAGGGAGGCGGCGGTGCGGCGCATGCGTCGCAGCCCCGCATCGAGGCGCTCTCCTGGCACTTCTACCAGGCCGTCGGTGTGGAGCAGCAGCGTGCTGCCCGGCGGAAGCGTCGCGACGGTGCTGGCGCGCGGCATGTCCCCCTGAGCGCGTCGCGCACCTGGCTCATGGTGACGGCGGCGGGCCCGTACGGCGGGGTCGGTCCTGAACGGCGACGGCCGCCTTTTGAATCTCTCCCCTCAGTGCTATCGGGATGACCGCGCGTAACGTTGCGTGCAGCCGGAAGGGTCACCGGCTCCCACCGCTCCATGAGGCCGATCGAATCCGTCTCGGGTGGTAAGGCCGGGTCCGGCGAGGTCCGGACCCGGCATGCGGCTACTTCATCTCACGACCCCGGGGGCAGCGGCGGCCGCGGGAACACCCTCGTAGGCGTCCCGTCCTTGAGCATGTAGAACTCGATCGACTCCCAGGTGCGCCTCTCCATCCGGTACGCCCGGCGCAACTCGGTCATTTCCCATGCGGTCCCAAGGCCGTTCTTCGGGTCCGCCACCGTCCGCCAGTCCCCCGGGGGCACCTTGTCTCCGCGCGCCAGCAGGGAGGCCAGCGCCTCGTCGGCGGTCGTGGCGCCGGGGACGCCGTCCAGGGTGACGGACAGCCGGACGGAGGAATTGTTCGCCGCCTCGGTGGCGGCGGTCATCCAGAGGGGCCGTCCGTCGCCGTTCGGGGTGGCTACGGCGAACGCCTGCCTGTTGAAGGTGTACCCGCCGAGGCCCCTGGCCAGGTTGTCCGACCAGGGGTTGATGCCCAGGACGGCGTGATCCCCGGCCTTGACGATGTCCTTGATGCAGTCGTTGTGCACCAGGACCGGCGTCGAACCCGCGTACACGTAGTACGTGTGGTCGGTCTCGACTTCGAAGTTGTACACGTCGACGCGCCCGTCACTCGCCGACACCGCCTGGACCCGGTCGGCCTTGCCGGACGGGTCCTGGAGCGCGTCACCAGGGCGGAGGTCCTGCGACTGCGTCCAGCCCTTGCCCTGGACCCAGAACCGGTGGCCTTCGGTCACCGACAACGTGCCGCTGTCCGCGGTGATCCGCACCAGTGAGTCCACCGACCGGTGGAACAGCCGTACGACGTCGCGCAGGGTCCGCCTGCCCGTCGCCGGGTCGGCGGCCCAGACGCGGTCCCCGACCCTGATGTCCTCGATCTTCCTGGGACCGTCCTCGGTGTCGACGAGCGTGCCGGCCGGGAAACAGTGTCCGGTCGCCAGCGCGTTGCCCGCGGCCCGCTCCAGGCCGGAGATCGCCTCGGCGGGCAGCCCCGAGTAGCGCAGCCGGAACAGCGCCTGGGTGAAGGCCGTCCCGCTCTGCATGGCCGTACGCAGGGACAGCGCGTACGTGTACCCGGCCTTGATCACCGGTGGGATGACGATCGAGCCGATGGCCCACGCGCAACTGGTGGTCGATCCGCCGTCCTGGCCCGTCACCTTGCGCCAGCAGCTGACGTAGTCGTGCACCAGCGCCCTGCCCAGCCCCTGCAGGAAGTTGACGACCAGGTCCTTCCCGTTGAAGTGGGTGCGCTTGGTGTAGCGGACGTCGAGCGGGCCGCTGCCCAGGTAGTCGAGCACCAGGGGCCCGGTGCAGTCGGCGATGCTCCTGCCGGGCTGGGAGCAGGTCTCCAGGTAGTAGTCCTGCGTCCCGTAGAGGTGATACTCCAGGTCGATGTCGCAACCGTTCGTACCGGTGCAGAAATCCTCCAGGGGATTGATGTCGTAGAGGGCGTCCTCGCTCGGCAGGCTGATCAGGTTGGGGATGCCGGTCGGGCCCGATTCCGAGGCCCTGGCCGCCTCGCGTTCCTGTTCGGCGGCGGCCTCGGCACGTTCGGCCGCCGCCTGGGCCTGCTCGGCCAGTTCGCGGGCGCGGGCCGCGGCGGCCTCGGCCGTACTGGCGTCCGTCTCCGCCTGGGTGGCGACGTCGCGGGCCGTGGCCGCGTCGTTCTCGGCGGCGGTGGCCGCGTCACGGGCGGAGGCGGCGTCCTGCTCGGCCGCGTCGGCCGAGGCGCGGGCGGCGCTCGCGTGCCCCGCCGCGGCGTCGGCGGCCGAGGCCGCGGCAGCCGCGTCCGCCGTGGCCTGGCGGTCGTACTCGACGGTGTCGGCCTCGGCCTGCACCGCCGCCTTGGCCGCCGTCTTCGCCTCCGCCGCGGAGTCCCGCGCCTTGGCGAGCGAGGCGGCGGCCTTGGCTGCGGAGTCGGCCGCCTGGGCCGCCGCGACGGCGGCCGCCTTGGCGTCGGCCGTGGCCTGTGCCGCCAACGCCGCGGCCTCCGTGGCGGCCCGTTGCGCCTGTGCCGCCTTGGCCTGGGCGACGGCGGCCTGCTGCGCGGCCAGCGTCTTGGACGACTGTCCGGTCAGCACGGCCAGACCGGCCGAGGCATCGGTGTCCTTGTACGGCGAACCGAGCTCGATCGCGTCGTTGGCCGGCTTTATCACCTGGGCCGCGGAGTCGCGTGCGGCCACCGCGGCCTGGGCGGTGGAGTAGGCGAACCCGGCGGTACGGACCGCGTCGACGTGGGCCGCGTCGGCCTCCCTGCGCGCGACGACGGCGTTCGCCTTGGCGGTGACCGCCTTGGCCTTGGCCGTGTCGGCGAGGATCTTGGCCAGGCGGACGTTCTCCGCCGCCGCCTCGGAGGCGGCGATGGCGTCGGCCGCCGCGGCGTGGGCCTTCTTGACGGCGGCGTTCGTGATGGCCACGTCGCGCTGGGCGGCGTCGGAGGCGGCCCGAGCGCGGGAGGCGGCGGCCTCGGCGCGCGTGGCGGCCTCGCGGGCGGCGGTCGCGGCCTCGGTGGCCTCGGTGGCGGCGGCGCGGGCGCTAGCTGCGGCGGCGGTCGCCCGGTCGGCGGCGGCCCGTGCCTGGGTGGCGGCGGCCCGCGCGTCCTGCGCGGCGTCGGTGCCCTCGACGGCGGCGGCGTGCGCCTCGCGCGCGGCGGCCTTGGCCGTCAGGGCGTCCCGCTCGGCTTCAGCCTCCACCGCCTTGTTGCGCGCGTCGCGCGCCTTGCGCTCGGCCTCCAGCGCCGCGGTCTTCCTCTCCGCCGCCGTGCCGCCCGCCGCCTCGGCGTCGCTGAGCGCGGCAGCCGCCACCTGCCGCTGGTTCTGGGCGGTGGCCTCGGCCGTCCTGGCCTTGGCCCGTTCCCCGGCGGCGATCTCCTTCTGCGCCTCGGCTCTGTCACGCTCGGCCTCGGCGGTCGCCCGCCTGCTTCTGGCGTCGGCGGCGGCGGCCTCGGCCTCCTGCTCGGCGGCCTCGGCCCTGCTCTGGGCCTGCTTGGCCTTGGTGGCGTTGAGCGCGGCCTCGGCGGCCTGCGCGGCAGCCCCGTCGGCGGCCGCCTTGGCCTGCGCGGCGGCCTCCTCGGCTGCGATGCGCCGGAACTCGGCCTGCGTGGCGTGCGCCTGTGTCTCGGCCAGTGCCATCAGGGTCTTGCTGTCGGCGGCCGAGGCGCGGGTGGCGTTGGAGGCGGTCTCGGTGGCCTTGGCCACGGCCTTCGCGGCGGCGGCGGAGGCCCGGGTGACCTGGACGGCCTGCTGGCCGTAGAGCAGGCCCCGGCCGCGGGGCAGGCCGGCGGCGTCGGCGATCGCGTACGCGGCCTGCTGGGCGGCCACGGCCGAGGCGGCGTGCTCCTGGGCGGACTGGGCCGCCCTGGAGGCGACGAACACCCTGCCGAGCGCCATCGCCTGCGCCTTGACGATGTCGTTCTTGACCTGGGTGAACTCGGCCGCGTCCGGATAACTCGGGTTCGCGGAGGTCTGCTTCAGCCAGAACGCCTGCCAGTCGGCCAGCCGGACCGCGATGATCGACTGACCGAGCGCCTCGCCCAGGGCCTGGGTGGCGACCTGGAGGTCGGCCGTGGCCTGCGCCTCCTCCTTGAGGATCGTGTCACGCTGGACCCGCTGGCCGTCGACCTCCTGCTGCCACTCCGCCGAGGCCGTGGCGAACTCGGCCTCAAGCACCTTGTACGGGTCGGGCGGGTTCTGCGTGGTGCAGGAGGCGTATCGGGCCTTGAGGTTCTCGACGTCGACCCGGAACTCCATGCTGTCCGGCGCGGGCGCGCTGGTCGGGAACCCGCCGGTGGCCAGGAAGGCCCGGGCGTCGTCGGCGTACATGGGGTGCATGAAGGTCATGTCCTCCCACGCACGCCACCCCTCGTAGTCCTTCTCCATCGTGTAGCGCTCGGCGGCGATGGCGTTGACCGCGTCCACGGACTGCCTGCTGGCCACAGGTGTCTGGTCGTCGTAGAAGTCGGACTCGCCCTGCCAGTACTGGTTGTTGATCCAGCCGATCAGGCCCACTTTGGTGAACGGGCTGTCCGTCCGGCCGATCGTCTGGAACCCGGCGTGCGTGTAGCCATCCGGGGGCGTGACGGAGAGGGGCTGCTCCCACACTGCGCGGCGGCCGTCCAGCTCGTCCCCTTTGGCCGAGGCTCGTTCGCCGTCTTTGTCGTAGGCGGCGCTCAGCGGCGTGGGCGGCTCGGTCCAGTACTCGGGGTTGGCGGCCCGCAGCAGGTCGGTGTCGGTGCCGACGAGCCCGGCGCGGGCGACGGCCTTCAGGTCCTGGCCGCCCTTGCGCTGCACGACGGTGAGCAGGCACTGGGCCGCGCGCACCTCGGCGGCGTGCGCGAGGTCGTATTCGCCTTCGCCGGCACCGGTGTCGGCGAAGGCGGCGGCCGGGCGGATCCCGGGAAGGGGCACGATCTGCGCGCCGCCGACGACGACCGCGGCGCAGGTGAGGGCCGCGGCGATCGCCCGCAGCCGCCCTAATAGGGGGATATTGGTAGGCATGTCAGCCGTTTCTTTGAAGCGGAGTACCGGGATCAGAACAGGGCGTTGAAGGCGTTCCACCCGGAAGCGCCGATCTGCACCCGGGCGGCGAAGGGGGCGGAGGAGACCCCGGTGCCCTTGAACAACCACAACGCGCCGGCCGAGTCGCGGGCGATCAGGTCGGCCTTGCCGTCCGCGTTGTTGTCGCCGGTGGAGACGAGGGCGGTGTAGGCGCCCCAGCCGGTTCCCGCGCTGATGCGGGTCCCCAGGATCTGGTTGGCGACGATGCTGCCCGTTCCCGGATAGATGTAGAGCGTGCCGGTGGTGGTCCTGGCCAGCAGGTCGTTCTTGCCGTCACCGGTGTAGTCGCCGTACCCGGCCAGGGCGTTCATGGTGTCCCAGCCGGACGCTCCGGCCTGGGCACGCGCCGACAGGCCCCCGTCGGAGCGTCCCGGGATGAGCCACAGGGCACCGGCCGTGTCCCGCGCGATGATCTCGGGGGCTGCGCTGCTTCCCATGTTGCCCGGGGTCATGATCAGGTTGTAGATGTCCATGTTCCCGGCGACGTGCATGGATGAGCTGCCGCGCTCGGCGGTGTAGAAGAGCATGCCGCCGAGGCGGAAGAACAGGTCGTTGCCCGCGCCGCTCTCAGAGGTGTTGGCGCGCAGGATCGCGGTGGCCGCCGCGAAGCCGCCCCCCAGGTCGACGGGGGCCTGAAAGCCGCCGGCCGCGCCTTTGGGCTCGTACGCCAGCAGGTGGCCGTCGCTGCTTCTGCGTACGAACAGGGGCGACATCGGCGCGGCGGCGGCCGCCTGGACGGTCTGCCCGGAGGCGGCGGCCACGGGTTCGGGCGCCAGGGCCGGGCCGATTACCAGAGCGGCGGCCAAGGCCATCACGACCAGGACCCGCCGTGCGGAGGTGATGAACGTAGTCGTCCTTCGACGCAATATCACTAGATTTCCTTCCATGACCAGGTCATGCAGCAGTTCGGTGGCCGCCTGCCGTCCGGCGTGGTCCCTGGGGCCGGACCGGGCCGCGGGAATGGCGGACGTCGGCGGACGGCGCGGTGAAGCGGCGGCCCCGACGGTTCCGACGGCGTTCAATGCGCGGTCACGTCGAGCCCGCGTCTCATGCGGAGCGGGGAGAGGAAGACCGGCAGGAAGGCCGTCGCCAGGACGCACGCGCCCACCCACAACGTGACGTGCACGCCGGCCAGCTCGCCGATCAGGCCGGCCACGGCGGAACCGACCGCCAGGGCGCCGGTCAGCAGGGTACGGAAGGTGGCGTTCATCCGGCCGAGCAGGGCATCCGGAGTCATGCGCTGCCGCAGGCTGACGCCGAGCACGTTGTCCATGCCCGTCTTGAACATCACCAGCAGATAACCGGCTCCCGCCAGCCACAACCCGGCGCCACGGTCGATGAAGGGGAGCGTCAGGCTCGCGGGCGCCAGACAGAGGCCGACGAACGCCAGCGCCCGGCCGTGACCGAGCCGATCGGCGACGGGCCGGGCGCAGCGGGCGCCGAGGAGCAGTCCGACGCCGCCCACCGCCCAGAACAGGCCCAGCGTCGCCGCCGGGTAGCCGAGTTCCCGGACGAACAGCACCGGCAGCATGGTGTTGACGATCTGGGAGCCGAAGTTGTTCAGGGTCGCGGTGAACGCCAGGGCGCGCAGTTCGGCGCTGCCCAGAACGTGCCGCACCCCTTGCGCGATCTGCGTACGCAGCCGGGCGGGCCGTACGGATGAGCGTGGAGCCGGCGTACTGGGCAGGGCGGTGAGCCGTACGGCCGAGATCAGGTAGGCGCCCGCCGTACAGGCCGTGGCCACGGGTGCGGTGAGCACCTGGACAAGACCGCCGCCCGCCCCTCGCCCGGCGACATTGCCCACGGCGATGAGGCTCATCGTGGCCGCGTTCGCCGCGACGAGGCGGTCACGGCCCACCAACTGCGGCAGCACGCTCTGGGAGCCGACGTCGAAGAACACGGTGGCGCAGCCGTTCAGCACGGCCACCAGGTACAGCTGTTCCAGGGTGAGCACGTCCAGCCACCACGCGATCGGCAGCGAGGCCGACAGCGCCGCGCGTGCCAGATCCGCGGTGATCAGCACATGCCGGTGGGACATCCTGTCCATCCACGCCCCGGCGGGCAGGCCGATCACCAGGAAGGCCACCGTGCTCAGCGTGGCCAGCGCCCCGACCTGGCCGGGGCTCGCCTCCAGCGCGGAGACGGCGATCAGGGGAAGGGCGATGTAGCCGACATTGGTGCCGAACTGGCTGAGCGTGGACGCGGTGAACAGGACGCGAAAGCCCGCCACCTGCCACGGAGAACCGGGGTGCATGGTCCGGTTCAATCGGCGGTCGAACCGGTGCCGCCGCGGCTGCCGGCGAGGTGGATCGGGTGAGGTGGTGTTCGCCGGGTCAGCCCGACCCCGAGAAGGACCACGGCCATCCCGGCGATGACGCGGAGGGTGAGCTCCTCGTCGAGAACGAGCGCACCCAGGGCCACTGAGACGACCGGCAACAGATAGCCGACGACGGCCGCGCTGGTGGCGCCTTCGTCCTCGATGAGGCGGAAGTTGAGGTAGAAGGTGACCCCGGTGCAGAAGACGCCCAGGATGACGACGGCGACCAGCGCCGTCACGTCCGCCTCGGCCGGGACGGCGCCACTGACGGCCAGGACGGGCGCGCTCAGGCCGGCGGCCATCAGGAGCTGGGCCGCCGAGAGCGCGACAGGGGCGCCTCTGCCGACGAGCTCGCGTCCCATGTAGGCGAAGGCCACGGCATAGCTCGCCGCGCCGCCGAGCATGGCCAGGACTCCCCAGGTCAGCGGCCCGCTCCCCTGCCAGGGCGCGAAGATCAGCAACGTGCCCGCGAAACCGAGCAGCAGCCCGGCCAGGCGTACCGGACGAAGCCCGCGCTCGGTTCCGATGGCCATGCCGACCAGCAACGACCACAGCGGCGTCGTCGCGTTCAGCGCTCCGGCCATCCCGCTGCTCGTGGACTCGACGCCGACCGCGAACAGCAGGAACGGCAGGGCGTTGCAGAAGAAGGCGGCCACGACGAGTCGGCCCCAGGTGGCTCGATCGCGCGGCAGGCGCCGGCCCGTCATGCGGGCCAGGACGACGAGCGCCAAGGCCCCGAACGCCGAACGGGCGACGGTGACCTGCAACGGGCTCAGACCGTGATCCAGAGCGACCTTGATCCACAGGAAGGCCGACCCCCACAGTAGGGCGAGCACGGCTATGCGCGTCCACGCCTTGTGGGTCATCGTCCGCCTTTCGTCCCGCCGTTCCAGATGAACGTTGCCGTGGTCGGACTCGACAGCACAAGTGCAAGATTGTGCACTCACCTTTAAGCAGAGCTACATGCTTTGGCGCACAGCGCCCGCAGGCCCCCGCCCAGAAGCCGAGATGGTCCCCCCGATTGGCTCCCATCGACTTCCAGACATGAGAAAAGGGCCCCCGGACTACTCCGAAGACCCCTCTCACCTGCGGCTTCTTGGTGGGTGTTCACGAAAGGGTGTGGCCTGCGGTCAGAAGACGAGAGCGATCTTTCCTGTCAACTGGCCGCGGCGGAAGCGCTCGTGCGCTTCTCGCACGTCTCGCAGGCTGTATTCGGAGTCGAGTCGCACCTTCACCTGGCCCGCATCTACGATCTTGGCCAGTTCGGCGAGCCCCGCACCGTCCTCGCGTACCTGGTTGACCGTGGTGCGAACCGAGCGGTGGGACAGGTCCGGCACGGGTCCGGCCTGGGTGGCGATGGAGACATAGCGGCCTTCGTCGACGACAGCGTCCGTCACGAACGCGCCGAAGGTGTCGAAAACGGCGTCATAGGCGGCTGCGGGCAGAGCCGCCCGGTCGGTTGTGGCCCATTCAGCCCCGAGTTTCCGGACCACTTCAACCTGGGCCGGCCTGGACACCAGCGCGTCGACCCGTGCGCCACGCGCTCGGGCAAGCTGGACGGCCAGGCCGCCGACGGCGCCGGCCGCTCCCGCGACCAGCAACCGTTCTCCTGCGCGAATGTCGAGCCAGTCCAGCGTCTGAGCAGCGGTGAGCCCAGGCAGTGGCAGCGTCGCCGCTTCCACCAGGCTGATGGTTGAGGGTGCGACGGCAAGAGCGTTGTCCGGCATGGCCACGAGATCGGCCCAGGTTCCTCGACCGGTGTCAAGCTGGTGAGACATCCCGAAGACCCTCTCACCCACAGGCAGTTCGCTGGTGCCGCTGTCGACGACGATGCCCGCCAGTTCCCAACCCAAGATCATCGGCAGGGGTGGGGCGCCCTCGCCGATGGCGCCTTCACGCGTCTTGTCGTCCACGGGGTTGATGGCGGAGGCGACAACGCGCACCAGCACCTGGCCGTCCCGGGGACGAGGTGCTGACGCCTCCGTCAAGGTCAGGACGTCAGGGTCGCCGAAGTGGTCGATCCGTACGATACGCATGCTCAACTCCCTCAGTGTTCGATAGGCATCCAACGCTAAGGGATGCTGTTCCCCACTCCTCATGGGGTGCGTCGGCGGGAGCGAGGGGCCCCTTGACCAGCCTGGCTTGCGATAGCGCTCAAGAGTTGAAGCGCAGTCGGACACCTATAGCGCATCTGCGTCCCGCCTGAATCTTTCTTGGTGGGTGTTCACGAATAGTGCCGGCGCAGGGGTGGAGTAGCTACTTAAAAGGTCGCGTGGTCGTTAGAGTGCTCGCTGTGCCGCTTCCTGATCTTCCCTCTGGTCGTGCCGGCCGCTCCTGGGTCGGCTTCATCATGGTCATGCTGTTCATGGCCGCCTGTTCAGTGCAGTTACCTGAGGATTCGACGCGCCCCTTGGTCGATCTACGGACAGAGGTCAAGGGAAAGATTCTTCTGCATCATGTCGCCGACTCGGGCGACCAGACTGAATGGGTCGGAAAGCTGAAGGCGGGGAACTTGTACAAGGTCGCTGTCGATTGCGTCGGTTCCCAGGGAATGATGACGATCGTGCCCCGCAAGGGCTGGACGACGGCACGGCAGTGCAGCGCGGGATTCGGGACGTACACGGTCGACAATCGCCCCGCTTCGACGCCGGAAGTAGAGACGCTGATGATCAAGGCGCCGCGTGGTGCCAGATGGGCTGTGCTGGCAGTCCAAACCTCGTAAGTGGCCGAGAGGCCCGAGACCTGAGCCTGCACTCCCTGCACGGAGCCACCGGGAAAAGCCCCCAACCGGCGACGATGCCGACTGGGGGAATCGTGGTGCGAGAACGTCCGCGATCGGACTCCGTCCACCCGGCCCGGAGCAGGTTTCTCAGGCGACCTGGGAGGACGCGGCCGACCAGGAGTTGCACGCGGCCGGGTTGCCGCCGGCGTAACCACGCTTGATCCAGGCGCGCACGTTGGCCGGCTTGCCCATTACCCGCTTCTCACTGGAGGCACGTGCGGCGTCGCCCTTTACCAGGGTCAGCAAGTGGTTCCAGTCTTTGCCGGATCGCCCCCTCATCGGCGAGACGCTCTTCAGAAAGGCGGCGGCGAAGCAGTCCGACTGGAGGTTGTGGCGCCGGAACTGCTCGCTCAGCTCGGACTTCGAGCTGGTCGGGATCGCCTGGAAGGCGTCCTCTATGCCGACCATGTTCTGGACGTGCATGCCGTAATGGGAGGACACAAGGTGGAACAACCAGAGGTCCGAGGGGTCATCCATCAGGTCCTTGCCGATCTGGAAGACCAGCGTGCTGGTCTTGGCGCAGTAATAGGCCTGGGAGCTGTCCACGGTCACGTCGAAGCCGCAGTACTTCTTGGGAATCCGGTCCATGTGCTGGACCTTGGCAGGCTTGTACGGCAGGCCGGCCTTGGTGAGGTGCTGTTTCCAGGTCTTTCCCAAGCAGGCGGCGACCGCGTTGATGTACGCCCGGGCCTGCGTGCGGTTGTTGCGCTGGACCCGCGGCTCCTTGCAGGTCGTCTTCGGCAGCAGGCCGGCCTTGTAGAGCGGGTTGTCGATCAGCTTGGGGTGCTTGACGGGGTAGGCCGCGGTCTGCGCGGCTGCCGTGCCGGATAAGGGGACGATGAGGGCACCCGCGAGCGCCGCGATCGTAAAGGATTTCACGAAGCGTGACAATAGGGTCTGTCCTTACTCCATGACAACCCGAACTCTTTCCCACCCCCTTCGCGCAAGGAGCGTCCGGCCGCTTGATGAGACACCCGTACCATGCCGGAGGGCCGATATCTTTCGTAGCCGAATCCTGCGCCGGAAAGGACCTGTCTTGCTCTCTCGCCTTGCTATGATCAGTCGGCCGTGGATGGTTTTCTGGGCCATCTTGGTCGCGCTCTGTGTCGGCGCGGTGACGATATTCTTGACAACGGCGCGGAC
Source organism: Nonomuraea jiangxiensis (assembly GCF_900099965.1). Taxonomy (GTDB): domain Bacteria; phylum Actinomycetota; class Actinomycetes; order Streptosporangiales; family Streptosporangiaceae; genus Nonomuraea; species Nonomuraea jiangxiensis. The sequence goes on from NZ_FNDJ01000007.1 coordinate 368,875, forward strand.
GGCTCCGTCCCCCTCGGAGGGCGCCAGGAGATATCTGCTTTTCGCCACCCCTTTCCCCACCGTCATGGATCTCGCCACCGGCAAAATCCTGGAGGAAATACCGTCGCCGGACGGAACGCTCACCGAATACGCCACTTTCGCCCGCGACACGGCCCCGGGGACCTACCTCGCGGTCACCGTGGAGCGCCCACCGGGCTATGACCCGCGGCAAAGCCCACGCGGCGCCAAATCCACAATTCATCGGCTCACGATGGACGCCCAAGGGGTGGTCAAAGTGCAGGGCACCGCCTCTGGCGAAATAGAAGGAGTCATCCGCAGCCTCGCCGTATCCCCGGCAGGGGAGATCGCCTACGCGCGTACGACCGCCGACAAGAAGGACAACCTCTTATCCTTCGCCGGCGTGCTCGGCACCACCTCCGAATGGCCGGTCGAGGACCCTTACCGCCTGTACTGGAGCGACGAGAACACACTGGTCTTCCCGTCGAGAGCCGAACCCCCGTGGACGCTCCGCACCAAGGAGAACGGCGAGCGTTTCATCGCCGGCGGCGGATTCCTGCCCACCCGCGAGGTCAGGACCGGAGCAGCCGGGAAATTGCCGGTCCCACCGGATCTGACGTCCTACGGAATGGTGCAGCTCCCGGACCGCCGGATGATCTGGGCGACGGCGTCCCCGGACGACAGCGACATCATGTCCCTCGTCCTCTACGACGGGCCCACATCGATCGGGACCGTGTACCAGCCTCCCCGAGGAAAGATCGTCTCGATGACTCTGGACCCCACCGGTAGCCACCTGCTGGTCGGCCACGAAATCGCCCGGTCCACGGGCACCGGCATGGACGACTTCACGCACGACCAGAAGCTCATCCGGATCGACCTGCGGCAGGCAACCGGCCTGACCACCCCTGCCACGAGCACCCGCCGAGACCTCGCCTTCCCGCAGCAGGTCGTCTGGCAGGGCAACGACCTGGCCCTCGAAGAAATCGCCTGGTAGCCGCTGCGGCCCCGCCACCGCCAGGCGAAGGCCCCGCTCGACCGACCGGTGACGAAGGGTACTGCGTTCGAGGTTGCTGCGGCACTATCCCGACAGCGGACAACTGGTCCGCGATCGGGCTCCGCGCACCTGCACGGCGACGCTGGTTTCCGCACCGTAGCCGGGGCGCAGGAGGCGGGTGGTCACTGGCGTTCGCGACCTTGACCCGGCTGAAGCGGGTGAGGCCGCGCCTGCGGCTGAATCGCGTCGACGTCGAAGTGACAACCCGGGGGCGTCTGCGCAACGCCTCCGAAACGGGGACACCCCCATTCAGCCGTCCTCTGTCGCCGCATCGACCGCGGGGACGCTCAGCCGGCACAACCGATCGGGACGAGGCGCCGTTAGTCGGCTTCCAGTACGAAGAACAGGAAGCTCAGGAACCTCGTGCCAGTGCGCTCGCGGAACTCCTCGGGGAACAGTTCGCGGGCTTCCGGCACATACGGCGGTTCGCTGATGACGCTGATGCGAAAGCCGGCCGCGGTGAAGGCCTCGGTCATCGCGTGCAGCGGCCGGTCCCAGAAACTCATCTGGGCGCTCTGCCCGCCCATGGTCCATTCTTCGACCCGGTTACGGGTTCCGAAATAGCTGGGCTTTTCCCCGGCCATGGCACGCATGAGGGTGATCACGAAAGGATGGTCGACCGAGACGAGGAGTCGGCCGCCCGGCCTCAGCACGCGTCGCAGCTCGGCCAGTGTCGGTCCCCAGTCTTCCAGGTAGTGCAGCACCAGAGACGCGGTGACGTCGTCGAATGTCCCGTCGGGAAAAGGTAGCGGGCCGGCCAGGTCGGCGACCCGCAGGTCCGCGTCGGCGCCCAGCCGCCGTCGGGCCAGCTCCAGCATCCCCGCACTCGCGTCGATGCCGGTCATGATGGCGCCTCGATCGCGCAGCGCGGAGAAGAGGGGACCCGAGCCGCAGCCGGCGTCGAGGATCCGCCGACCGGTCACGTCCCCGGCGAGCTCCAGCATCGCGGGCCGTTCGTAGTATGCGTTCACGAGGCTGGTCTCGTTCTCGGCCGAGTACCCCTCGGCGATCATGTCGTAGGCGTTGAACGGGGAGGGCTGTGCGGTCTCAACGTGATCTTCGGGCATGGTAGGCATGCGGGCCATTGTGGACCAGCGGTATCGGTGACACAGACATACGGCTCGTTTGCCGTGATTGAGTGCTTCAATGGACGGCGGCTGGACCGGCATGAAGGTCGCCCAACTGGCTGTCTCCATGATTTTCTGGATCGCCCTCCCCGTGACGTTCCGCGCGCTGCGTGTGCTCCGTAAGGAGGTTCACTGACATGAGGCGGGCCCTTCCCGTGGTGGCCGCACTCGCGCGGCTGGCCGGGTGCGGCGGCGTGGACACCACCGGTGTGACGTCCTCGGCCGTCGTCCCGCTGCCGGAGGCCACGCTCGACGCCGCGGCCAACGACCGGGTGGTCGGCATCGGCGAGGCGACCCACGGCAACAAGGAGTTCGTCCAGGTCCGCCTGCAGGTCATCAAGACCCTGGTGGAACGGCATGGCTTCCGCGCCGTCGCGCTGGAGGCCGACTTCGGCGGCACGGCCGTCGCCGACGACTACGTGACGGGCGGCCAGGGCACCGCCGAGGACGCCGCCAAGGCGCTCGGCTTCGACCTCTACCGCACCCGTGACACGGCCGGCCTCCTGCGCTGGATCCACGACCACAACGCCACCGTGCCCGACGCCGAGAAGGTCCATCTTCTCGGCTTCGACATGCAGCGGTACGACCGCAACAAGGAGCGCCTGCTGCGCCACCTCACCGACGTGGATCCTGCGCGGGCGGCCTCCGCCGAGCGCTCGCTGTCCGGCCTCACCGACGCCACCCGCACCTCACCGCCTCCTGCCGGGGCCAAGGACGCCGTCGCAGGCGTCATCAGCCTGCTGAAGAGCAAGCGCGAGGCGTACGTACGGGCCGGCTCCGAGCAGGCGTACGCCGTGGCGGTCCACCACGCCGAGATAATCCGGCAGGGCGTCGAGCTCCAGTCCTCGGGCAACGACTACATCGCCAAGCGCGACGCCTGGATGGCCGAGAACATCGGCTGGATCGCCGGCCAGGCGAAGGGCAAGATCATCGTAGCCGCGCACAACGGCCACATCGACAAGAGCGGGGCCGCCTACTCCTTCGAGTCGATGGGCCGCAGGCTCGCCGCCACGTACGGGGACGACTACTTCGCGATCGGCACCGACTTCGGCACCAGCACCTTCATCACCAAGGACTCCATGTCGGGCCGCCGCCAGAAGTTCACCGTGGAGACCGACGCGCCCCTGGCCAAGCTCTTCGGCGGCGAGCCGATGGGCTACGTGGACATCGCCCAGGCCTCTGCCGACCCGGCCAACCGCAGGCTGCTCAACGCGAAGGTGCCCATGGGCAGCGTCGGTGACGAGTTCTCCGCCCTGTTCAGCAAGCTGAGCAAGATGTACACCGTCGCGACGGTCCCGGCCAAGGCCTACGACGCCCTGGTGTACGTCCCGCACGCCGGCCCGGTGACACCCCTCTGATCACTGGCCGACACGTAGCCGCCGCCAAATCGCCGATGCCCTTGGCATCACCCACGGAGCCGCGCACCGGCCCCCGGCCTACCAGCAAGCGCGACGGTCCCGATCACATCCAGGGATGGGAGTACGGCATGCAACGCAGGTGTTCTACAGAGCAGTGGCGGAGCAGCTCAGCGGCCGCCGTCTCCGTCGTCCCTGCGCTCGCTGTCGTGGCGGGCAATTGTGGACTCTGGGGTGATATCTGCCCCCGCCGCGATACCTAATGAATGGCGGGCGTCACGCCTGCCGGGTGTGGCTGAGGTCGGCGACCGCCTCGACGACATGGTCCACTTCCTCTTCGGTGTTGTAGTAGTGCGGCGACAGGCGCAGGCACCAGTCGATGTCCTTGTCGCCGAAGTCGAACTGCGCGAAGTGGCGGAAGCTGAGTGCCGAGTTGATCCGGCGTGCGTCCATGGCGGCCTTGAACGGCTCCGGTTGCCAGCCGTCGATGGCGAAGGTGACCAGGGCGCCCAGGTGCCGGCCGTGGTCGAGCACGCGGATGCCCGGCAGGTCGGCGAGCCTGTCACGCAGGACTGCGGCCAGGGCTGGGGTACGGCGGGCGATGGCGTCCATGCCGACCTGGCGGGCGTAGCGTGCGGCCGCGGCGCAGCCGAGGACGATGGCGTAGGGGAACTCCCAGTCCTCGAACCTGGCTGCCGTCTCGACGGGCTGGTAGCGGTCCGGCGAGACCCAGCGCGCGCCGTACATGTCGATGAACAGCGGTTCGTAGCCGGCGCGCAGGACGCGGTCGGATACGTACAGGAAGCCCGAGCCGCGGGGGCCGCGCAGAAACTTGCGGCAGGTGGCGGTGAGCAGGTCGCAGCCGATCTCCGCGACGTCGACGGGGTACTGGCCGACCGACTGGCAGGCGTCGACCAGGTACAGCAGGTCCAGTTCGCGGCAGTGCCGGCCGATCTCGGCGACCGGCTGGACCAGGCCGGAGTTGGTGGGAATGTGGGTGGCGGCCACCAGGCGGGGCCGGTGTTCGCGCATCAGGGCGGCCATCGCCGCCACGTCCACCCCGCCCTCGGGGGCGTCGGGAGCGTGCACCACGCGCACGCCGAACCTCTTGCTCAGCGACAGGAAGGCGATCTGGTTGGAGATGAAGTCGTTGCGGGTGGTGAGGATGACGTCACCGGCCTCGAACGGGATCGCCGACAGGGCGGTGGAGAACGCGTGGGTGGCGCTACCGGCGAACGCGATGTTCTCCGGAGCGCAATTGATCAGCGCGGCGGTCTCGGCGTAGAACTCCCGCACCTGATCGGCGCGGGCGGCCGCCGACTCATAACCACCGATGCTCGCCTCGAGTTGGAGGTGGTCGACCATCGCGGTCAGCACCGGCGCGGCCATCAAACCGCACCCTGCATTGTTGAAGTGCACGACGTGGTCGGTGCCAGGGGTATCCGCGCGCAGAGCCGCGATGTCCAGAAGCGATTCTGTCAGAATTCCGGAAGCGCTATTATCCTTATTCATGCCGAATAGTAGCAGTTCTGCTGAGTTGGCCACCAGGATGCGCGCGATGATCGACCGGTTGTCCCCGGGCGACCGGTTGCCCAGCAGCCGCGAGCTGATCCGGCGCTTCCAGGTCGGCCCCGCGACCGTGTCGCAGGCGATCGCCGTGCTCGCCGCCGAGGGCCTGGTGGTCACCCGTCCAGGCAGCGGCACGTACGTGGCGGCCCGCGTCCAGCGGCGTGCCGAAGTGGCCGATACCGCCTGGCAGACTGTCACCCTCGCCGATCGGAGCGTGGACACCCGCCTCCTCACCGGCACGATCGGCGAGCCACCGGCGGGGACGATCATGTTGGACGGGGGATACCTGCATCGATCGCTCCAGCCCACGCAGATCCTGACAGCGGCGCTGGCCCGGGCCGCGCGCCGCCCCGACGCCTGGGACCGCGCCCCCGCCGGCGGCCTGGCGGCCCTGCGCAGCGTGTTCGCTGCCATGGCCGGCGACGGCGTGAGCGCGGACGACATCCTGGTCACCGCCGGCGGGCAGAGCGCCCTGTCCATGGCGTTCCGGGCCATCGCGGCGCCGGGTGACCCCGTCCTGGTGGAGTCGCCCACCTATCCGGGGGCGATCGCCGCCGCCAGGGCAGCCGGCCTACGCCCGGTACCGGTGCCGATGGATGCCGACGGCCTGCAGCCCGACCTCCTGGCCGACGCTTTCGCCATGACCCGCGCCCGGCTGCTGTACTGCCAGCCGACCCATCACAATCCCACCGGCACCACGCTCGCGCCACAACGCCGCCGGCAGATCGTCGATGCCGCCAGGGCGGCGGGCGCGTTCGTGATCGAGGACGACTTCGCGAGGTACCTCGGCCACGGTACTCCGGTGCCGCCTCCCCTGCTGGCCGGTGATCGCCATGGCACCGTGGTCCACCTGACCTCGCTCACCAAACCGGCGGCGCCGAGCCTGCGCATCGGCGCCCTGGTGGCCCGTGGCCCGGTGCTGGAACGCCTGCGCGCCACCCGCCTGGTCGACGACTTCTTCGTCACCCGCCCGCTCCAAGAGGCAGCGCTCGAACTCCTCAGCTCCCCCAACTGGGAACGGCATCTCCGTTCTCTGGCCGCAACCCTCCGGGAACGCTGCGCAGCACTGGCGGCCGCCGTCACGCACCAACTTCCGCACTGGACCCTCACCCGCATCCCCACGGGTGGGCTTCACCTGTGGGTCCGCCTTCCGTACGGCACCGACGACACCGTGGCCGCCGACACGGCCCGTCAGTACGGCGTCGCCGTCAGCGCCGGTCACCGCTACTTCGCCACCGAACGCCCGGCGGCCTACCTACGCCTCGGCTTCGCCGCCACCGCCGACCGCACGGAGCTGACCGAGGCCGCACGCCGACTCGCGTCCGCCCACGAGCAGGCCGCCGGCACGCGCTGATCGAGGCGCCGGACCACATCCATCGGCGTACCTCCTGACACTCCACCGACCTGCGGAGACGCACAGATCCTGGAGGTGCCGGCACGATCGCCGACCTGCCGCACGACGCGCCTGGCTCGGCCGCACGTTGATGGCTTGACCGGGGTGCGTGCCGGCCATCGAAACCATGGCGCTTGGCGCCATCAACACCGATATGCGGGTGCACCCGCCGCCGATGAAGTCAGCACGACGTGGACGAGCTCGCCCGGCTGCTGACCACCGCCGGTCAGGTCAATATGTCGGAGCTACGGGGCGTTTGCCCGGCACGTGTGCCGTTCGCGACAGTCAGCGTGGCAGCGGCCAGCATCAGTACGGCGGCCAGGTGCGGCAGGTGGGCCGCGCCCCACCCTTCGAGTGCCAACGCCCCCGCCCCTCCCGACAGCGACACGGCGAGGTAGAGGGCGGACTGGTAGAGCGAAGTGATCAGGCCGGAGCCGGGTCCGGCCAGGGTGATGAGGAGGTGCTGCTGCGGTGTCGTGACCGAGAAGGACAGGAATCCGACGATCATGATGATCGCGACAGCCGCCCCGAGAGTGCCGCGGCCCAGTGGGGTGAGGGCGAAGGCCGCGGCCAGGATCAGCGTCACGGCCACGATCACGCGGCGGGGGCCGTACCGGTCGGCCAGGTGCCCGGCGGTGAGGTTGCCCACCGTCCCGGACAGGCCGTAGACCAGCAGCAGGACGGCCAGGCCCGAAGTACCCGCGTACGCGGGGGCGAAGACCTCGCTGACGTAGGTGTAGGGAATGTAGATGCCGGTGAAGGCCACCACGGTGGTGACCAGCAGGCCGACGATCCGCCGGTTGCGCAGCGGCGCCAGGAACGCGCGCAGGTCGCCGTTGCCCTGCCCGGTGGCCGAGGGCAGGCGGAGCCCGATGGCGGGGGCGGCGACCAGGGCGAGCGCGGTGACGAGCCACATCGCGGCCCGCCAGTCGGCCAGGCCGCCGATCAGCGTGCCGAGTGGTGCTCCGAGGACCAGTGCGGTGGTCACGCCGAGCATCACGATGGAGATCGCGCGGCCGCGTTCTCGGTCTCCCGCCAGAAGTGCCGCTGTCGCGCTGGCGGTCGCGGTGAACAGCGCGGCCCCGGCGGCGGCGACCACTCTGGAGGCCAGGACCAGGTCGTACGAGGGGGCCAGCGCGGTGATCGCGTTGCCTGCCGCGAACACCGCCAGCGCGGTGACGAGCACCCTTCTGCGCGGCCACGAGGCGGTCAGGGCGGCCAGCACCGGTGCGAGCACCGCGTAGGAGATGGAGAACACCGTCACAAGCTGGCCGGCCGCGGCCACGCTGACGTGCAGTGACGTGGCGATGGAGGGCAGCAGGCCGGCGACGACGAAGCCGTCGGTGCCGACGGCGAAGGCGCCGAAGGCCAGGACCGCGGTGTGGGGGCGCCAGCGTACTGGGGCTTCGGTATGTGTAGGTGACGTCATGACACTCTTCCGATGCGTATCGGTAATTACGATGCTAATCGTAATATTGCTCCGACGGGTATCGTAATAGCTGTCGTCATCGGACATGTCGAGGGGGGAAGCGATGCAGACCTGGATGGGGCAGCCCGACCTCGACGAGATCGACGTGGCCACGGTGCTGCAGGCGCTGGCCGATCCGATGCGACTGCGCATCGTCCGGCTGCTCGACCAGGTTGAGGAGTCCACCTGTACGGCGCTCGATCTGCCGGTGAAGGTATCGACGGTGTCACACCACGTCAACGTCCTGCGCCACAGCGGCGTGGTCTCCACCAGAATCGAGGGCACCGCCCGGCCCAGTCGCCTACGCCGCGACGATCTGGAGCGCCGCTTCCCCGGCCTGCTGTCCTCCATTCTCGCGGCCACCCCGCCGAAGGCGTAGCCAGGGGGTGCCGGAGAAATGAGTCGGGGAGCGCGATGAGCCGTACGGTCTCGCCCATGAAGCTGCTCTCCGTCAACATCGGCCGCCCCAGGCCCAACCCCTGGAAGAAGCTGGGCGCGACGGGCATCGACAAGCGGCCGGTGCGGGGCCCGGTGGCGGTGAGCGCGCCCGGCCCGAAGGGCACCGGCGAGGTCGGCCCAGGGCGTGTTTCAGAAGTGGTGGCCTCATAGCCAGGTGTCGATCACGGCGATGTGGACGGTGGCTTCGTAGCGAACGGCAAGCTTGTCGTAACGGGTAGCCACCACTCGGTAGCCCTTGAGTCTGTTGATGCCGCATTCCACCGCATGGCGCAGCTTGTACGCCTCGGAGTCGAACGCCGGTGGCCGGCCGCCCTGGGACCCCTTCCTGCGCCGGGCGGCGGCTTGGTCCAGCTTGATCGGGATGGTGGCCTTGATGCCGCGCCTGCGCAGGTAACGGCGATTGCCACGCGAGCTGCAGGCCTTATCGGCCAGCACCCGGTGCGGCCGGGTACGGGGCCGACCCCCGCCAAGACGTGGCACCCGGATGCCCTCCAAGACCGCCGTGAATTGCGGGCTGTCACCACGCTGCCCGGCCGTCAGCACGATCGACAGCGCCCTACGGCCCTGCTCGGTGGCCAGGTGCAGCTTGGTGCTCAAGCCACCACGGGAACGCCCCAGCCCGTGATCGGCCGGCTCCTCCCGCACACCGCCCGGCGACTCCACCTGCAGATCCCCCTTTTCCGCGCCCCGGCGGCGTGCTGATGGGCCCGGCAGACGCTGGAGTCGACACTCACATCCCAGCCGATCAGCCCGGCCGCGTCCGCCCGAGCCTGCAAGACGGTCAGGACCTGCTGCCAGATGCCGGCACGCTGCCAACGCCGGAACAATCCGTAGATCGTCTGCCGGCACCCGTACCGCTCCGGCACGTTCCGCCACGGCGCACCCACCCGCACCCGCCACCGGATCCCATCGATGAGCTGCCGTTTCGTCCAAATCGACGGGCGCCCCGACCTCCGGCCCACGGGCAGCAGCGGCTCCAGCACCGCCCACTGGGGTGTTCGCGAGTACCCATGAGCTAGACCGATACGGCCAACTGAAGATCGCTTCCCGCCTCACCGAAGATCGTTTCCCGCCGCCTCGGCCCTTGAGGCCCGCCGCCGTACGCGCAGGAAACGGGCAATCACGAGGCCGACAGCCACAGCGGCCGCCGTCCACACGACCCACTGCCCGATGTTCCTGAGCACATCGTTCCTGCCCGGTGGCAGCACGGCCATCTGGACGGCCGCGCCGACCGGCACGGTCAGCCGGGCGAGCACACCGATCACTCCCGGATGCCCAGCGCAGGCTCCGATGGCACCGAGTACCGGACCGAACAAGGCGCTCGCCACCCACCAGTAGACCGTGTCGTGGACGTAGGAGCCGGATGAGACGTCGTGGACGATCGTGTCGGCGATGTAGTAGGTAGCGGTGGCGGCGAGCAAGGCCACCACGCCGACGACGGCGCCCCGCGCCAGGCGGCGGCCCGTGAGAACGCCCCCTTGACCACGGGTGGCCCGCCATCCCGCCAGCACCCCCAGTCCCGCCCATGCCCAGCCGGCGTCCAGCAGGATGCTGACGATCTCCATGATCGACCACCCTCGGATGGTGGCCTCGGCGCTTTCCAGATCCACGGTCAGAGTGGCCGCGGCGTTGGCCAGCGAGGTGGCGGCGCCGAATACCGCGCCGACGGCCAGGGCGCTCAGCAGGGAGATGAAGCTGGGCCGCGGGATGGTGGTCATGGGCGGCTTTCTACCAGATTGGTGGCCGGCCCACAGGGCCGCGCTCAAGCGCCCGTCGTGAGTTCGCGGAGGGCTTCTAAGGACGGCTGAGCAGCAGCAATACGGAGGGCAGAAGCACCACACCCGCCAACTCGCTCAGAAGCTCAAGGCGGGGCGAGGCATGGCAAGATCACAACCTGGTGTTCTGCAAGAGCGTCGGCACCCAACTGGACGCATCGAACGTGCGGCGGGCATTCCGCAAGATCACCAAGGCAGCGGAGATCGGACCCACATGGAGCCCGCGAAACTGCGTCACTCGTTCGCTTCCATCATGAGTGACCAGGGCGTACCCATCGAGACCATCGCCGATCTCGTCGGACACGCGGGCACCATCGTCACAGAAGCGGTCTACCGGCACCAACTCAGACCGGTGATCACCAAGGGTGCCCACACGATGAACACCATCTTCGGCGACAGCCGACACGGGTAGAGAATCCGAGTGAGATGGCTCCCCGATTGGCTCCCATCGACTTCCAGACATGAGGAAAGGGCCTCCGGACTACGCCGAAGACCCTGCTCACCTGCATCTTCTTGGTGGAGATGAGGGGATTCGAACCCCTGACCCCTTCGATGCGAACGAAGTGCGCTACCGGACTGCGCTACATCCCCAAGGACTTGATTAGATTAGCAAACTCCCAAGGGTCCTCGCGCCACCCATTCAGTCCCCCACCGCCCGCTTGGGCGGCTCCGCGTACTGGTCGAAGAGGACGTCCGCGTGCAGAGGCGTGAGATCGATGATCTCGGCCTTCGACTCCTCCGTCACGCGCCGCTGCTCGCGGGCACGCCGCCGCCGCTCTACGCGGGCCAGGCGGACGCGTTCGCGGCGTTCCCTGTCCACCTGTACGGCGATGCGCAGAAACGCCATGTACGCCAGCATGATGACCCCAGAGGGCGCCACGCCCCACCACGGGATCATCTCGACCGCGGCCGTCACCACGGAGGCCAGCACCAGCAGGGCGGTGAAGAACAGCAGGCGGCGCCGGCGGGCCACGATGATGGCGCGGCGGCGCAGCCGGAACTGGCGGACGTCGACCTTCTCGACCTCGACCGTTCCATCTTCCTCGTCGGTGTCGGAAGGGGCCAGACTGTCCAGGTCGGGCAGGGCGTGTTCGCCGGTGTAGTGCTCTTCGAGTTCGGCCAGTTCGGCGAGGTTTGTCTTGTCCCTGCGCAACCACATGGGAATCAGGACGCACAACCACATAACGACGATGGCCAAATAGAGGAGGACGCCGCTCACGACCACCTCCGGGCAGCACAAAGACGCGAGTGTGCTCGTCGCGTCATCAATGTGCTCACGTCACGCACCGTAAGACCGCGTGTCACTGATTGACGAGCATTCGGTGCGGTGTGTCGCGAGATCGTCAAACCTCTTCGACGGGAGACCCACCGTGAGCCGCTGACTCACGAGCGCGACGCCACTGCACGAGCAGCCCGCCAGGAACGTCCTCGACGGTCAGCGCGTAGCAAATGTGGTCGCGCCAGGCTCCGTCGATGTGGAGTTGGCGACGCCGAATGCCTTCTTCCCGGAAACCGAGCTTCTCAACCACCCTACGGCTGGCTTGGTTCTCGGGGCGGATGTTCGCTTCGAGCCGATGCAATCCGGTGGTGAAGAAGCAGTGGTCAACGGCCATGGCGAGGGCGGTGGGCGTGATGCCGCGGCCGGCCAGCCCGCCGTCGACCCAGTAACCGACCTGGGCGGAACGGGCGGATCCCCACACCACGGCCCCCACGGTCAACTGCCCTGCGAACCGCCCCCCGTACGTGATCACCCAGGGCAACGCCAGCCCCTGCCTGGCCTCGCGGCGCAGGGTGCCGACCATGGAGATGTACGGGCCGAGGCCGGTCCTGAACAGCGGTGTCTCAGGGTTGCTCGGCTCCCAGGGACGCAGCCAGTCGGCGTTGCGCAGCCGGGTCTCGCGCCACACACGTACGTCACCCAGCCGCAGCGGCCGAAGGCCTACCGGGCCTTCGTTGAGGATTGCCGGCCAGCCACGAAGTCGATCCACTCTCTCATCATCCCCCCAATGGGAACAATGTCGCCACGGATCATCGAATCCAAGGTCAGCGCGGGTGATCACCACCCCGGACCTGATCAACCGCGTGCCGCAGAATCGGCGCGAGCACCGCGACACCATCGCGCACCCCCCCGGATGATCCGGGCAAATTTACGATCAAGGTGTCACCCGCCTGTCCCGCCAGCCCTCTCGACAAGATAGAAGTAGGCACCTTTTCCCGATTTGACTGTCTGATCGCCTCGGCTATGCCGGGGATTTCCCGGGAAATGACCCGGGCCGTCATCTCCGGCGTGAGGTCCATGGGCGTCAGCCCCGTCCCCCCGGTGGTCACGATGACGTCATAGCCGCCCGCCAGCCCGTCACGCAACGCCCTTTCGACGGCCTCGCCGTCGGGCACCACCAGGGGCCCCGCCACGACGTCGCATCCCGCCTCGCGCCGCAGCAACTCGGCGAGCAGCGGCCCGGATTTATCCTCATATATCCCGGCCGACGCCCGGTTCGACACGGTGATCACCAGCGCCCGGATCACGCCGGCTCCCTGGTCCAGCGGCCGGTCTTGCCGCCCAGCTTCTCCTCCACCCGTACGTCCGTGATCACCGCGCCCGGATCGACCGCCTTGACCATGTCGATCAGCGCCAGAGCGGCCACCGAGACCGCCGTCAACGCCTCCATCTCCACCCCGGTGCGGTCGGCCGTCTTCGCCCGGCACGTGATCCCCACGCCCCAGTCCTCGACGTCCAGGGTGACCTCCACCCCGTGCAGGCCGATCGGATGGCAGAGCGGAATGAGATCGGGCGTCCGCTTCGCTCCCATGATCCCTGCGATCCGCGCCACCCCCAGCGCATCGCCCTTGGGCACCTCACCCGACCGCAGCAGCCGCACCACCTCGGCCGACAGCAGCACCCGCCCGGTGGCCGTGGCGGAGCGAGCCGACACGTCCTTGGCGGAAACGTCCACCATGCGGGCGGCACCGGTCTCATCGATATGGGTGAATTCGCTCAAATCCGGATCACCTCCACCGAAGCCCCCTCGGCCACCTCGGTCACGTCCTCGGGCACCACGATCAGCGCGTTCGCCATCGCCAGGGCGGCGAGCTGATGAGAGCCCTGACCGTGCACCGGCGAGACCGTGCCGTCGGCGGCCAGCACGCCGCGCAGGAACGACCGTCGCCCGGCCGGCGAGCGCAGTGTGCCCGTGACCTGGGCGGTCACCGTCTCCAGCACGTCGCCGGACAGCCCGCGCATCTTGTTCAGCGCAGGACGTACGAAGAGCAGGAAGGATACGAAGGACGAAACCGGATTGCCGGGAAGGGCGAAGATCGGCACCCGGTCCTCCCCCAGGACGCCGAACCCCTGCGGCATCCCCGGCTGCATCGCCACCTTCTCGAACTGAACCGTGCCGAGCGGGGACAAAGCCTGCTTGACCGGCTCGTAGGCCCCCATGGACACGCCACCGCTGGTGATGAGGGCGTCAGCGCGTACGAGATGGGTGTCGAGCTGATCGAGCAGCACGGCCGGATCGTCCCCCACCGACCCCGCGCGGAACCCGTCGGCGCCCGCCTCCCGCACGGCGGCGGCCAGGGTGTAGCTGTTGGACTCCCAGATCTGCCCGGGCAGCAACGACGTGCCCGGCTCGACCAGCTCCGCGCCGGTGGAGATGACGACCACCCGGGGCCGCGGCCGGGCCCAGACCCGCCGCCGCCCCACCCCGGCGATGATGCCGAGCTGCGCGGGACCGATCACGGTGCCCGGTTTGAGAACGACCTCACCGGACTGTACGTCCTCCCCCGCCCGCCGGATCGCGTTGCCCGCCTCGACCGGGCGATCGATAAGCACGGAGGCGGTGCCACCGTCCGTCCACTCCACCGGCACCACGGCATCGGCCCCCACGGGCAGCGGAGCCCCGGTCATGATGCGCACGGCATGACCCGGCCCCACGGCCCGCAACTCCACGGACCCGGCAGCCACGTCGTCGATCACCGGCAGCCTGACCGGAGCCTGCGCCACGTCCTCGGCCCGCACCGCGTAACCGTCCATGGCCGAGTTGTCGAACGGCGGCAGCGGCACCGGCGAGGTGACCTCCTCGGCCAGCGTCGCCCCGAGGGTCTGCTCCAGCTCAAGCTCCAGCGGCGCCAGCGGACGCACCGTGGCCAGGATCTCGGCCAGATGCTCCTCAACCGATTTCATCGAGGAACTCCCGCAGCCACGGCACGAAGTCCGGCGCGAGATCCTCCCGGCCCGCGGCGAACTTCACCACCGTCCGCAAATAGTCGAGCTTGTCGCCGGTGTCGTAACGGCGCCCCCTGAACAGCACGCCATGCACGGGCCCGCCCTCCTCGCGGCCACGGGTCGCGAGCGTACGCAGCGCGTCGGTGAGCTGGATCTCGCCCCCGCGCCCCGGCGGCGTGTTCTCCAGCACCTCGAACACCGCCGGATCGATCACGTAACGCCCGATGATCGCCCAATTGGACGGCGCCTCGTCGGCCGGCGGCTTCTCCACCAGATCGGTCACGCGGACGACGTCATCCTCGGCGGTGGCCTCGATGGTGGCGACGCCGTACAGGGAGACCTGCTCCCTCGGCACCTCCATCAGCGCGATCACACTCCCGCCGAACGTGTCACGCACCTCGATCATGCGCTTGAGCAACTGGTCTCGATAGTCGATCAGGTCGTCACCGAGCAGACACGCGAACGGATGGTCACCCACGTGGTGCTTCGCGCACAGCACGGCGTGGCCGAGGCCCTTCGGCTCGCCCTGGCGCACGTAGTGGAGCGTCGCGAGGGAGGCGGGCTCACGCACCTGGGACAGCCGGTGCTCGTCTCCCTTGGCCTCAAGGGCCTCCTCCAACTCGAACGCGCGGTCGAAATGGTCCTCAATCGACCGTTTGTTTTTGCCCGTGACCATGAGCACGTCGAGGAGCCCGGCGGAGGCCGCCTCTTCGACGACATACTGGATGGCGGGCTTGTCGACGATGGGCAACATCTCCTTGGGTGTCGCTTTGGTCGCCGGGAGGAACCGGGTGCCCAGACCCGCGGCGGGCACAACGGCTTTCGTCACAGGTTCGAAGTCAGCCATGAGTAGACCCTAGTGGAGTGCCTGTGGACAAGCTGAAACTGCGCCGCGAGATCAACGCCGCGCGTACCTCGCTCTCCCCAGAACAACTGCGGACAAACGCCGTCAAGGTCCGTGAAACGCTGCTTGATCAACCGTGGGTTCAGATGGCCGGTTTGGTGGCCTGCTACTGGTCAGCGGGGTCGGAGCCGGATACGCACGGGTTGGTGTTCGCTCTCTGGAAACACGGCGCGACAGTGATCCTTCCCGTGCTTCGCGCGGATAATGACCTGGATTGGGCGGTGTACGACGGGCCGGACACCCTTGCCCCGGGCCGTCACGGAATTATGGAGCCGGTCGACACGCGCCGCGGCGTGGACGCCATCCGTACCGCCGCACTCGTCATCGTGCCCGCCCTCGCCGTGGACCGGCGCACAGGGATACGTCTCGGCCGCGGCGGCGGCTCGTACGACCGGGCCCTGGCCAGGGTCGGCCCGAACGTTCCCACCGTGGCGTTGCTTCACGAGGGTGAGTTGATCGAAGGTGTTCCCGCGGAGCCGCACGATCATCACGTTCGTTTTGCGATGACCCCTGAGGGACTCACTAGTCTTATGTGAACACAGGGACGGGAGGGAGCCAGATGACGGTAGATGTCTGGCTTCTCCTTGGTGGCGCAATTGTCATCGCGGCCATCGGCTTCGTACGCATCGCGCATCGCACCGGTCTGCCCAGCCTTCTGGTGTTCCTGGGGTTCGGTCTGGTTCTTGGGGAAGCCGGATTTGGAATCCCTTTTGACAATCCACAACTCGCCCAGCAGATCGGACTGACGGCGCTGGCCGTAATCCTGGCCGAAGGTGGCCTCACTACCAATTGGTCACATGTGCGGCAGTCCGTACCCATGGCCGTGGTGCTGGCGACCGTGGGCGTGACGGTCAGCATCGTCGTGGTGGCGCTGGTCGTGGAGGCCCTGCTGGGCATCGACCGGACGACGGCCCTCATCCTCGGCGCGGTGCTGGCCTCCACGGACGCCGCGGCGGTCTTCTCGGTGCTGCGCCGGTTGCCGCTGCCACCGCGGCTGGCGGGCGTGCTGGAAGCGGAATCCGGTTTCAACGACGCACCCACCGTCATCGCCGTCGTACTGCTCAGCGGGGCCACGCAGTCGTCTGCGACCGTAGGAACGTTCCTGCTGGAGAGCGGAGTCGAGCTGGTCATCGGCGCCGCGGTGGGCCTCGCCGTCGGCCCCGCGGGCGCCTATGCGATGCGTCGCGTCGCCCTGCCCGCCTCCGGCCTCTATCCCATCGCCGTGCTGGCGCTAACCTTCGTCTCGTACGGCGGCGCGGTGCTGCTGCACGGCTCCGGTTTCCTGGCCGTCTATCTGGCGGCGCTCATCCTGGGCAATTCGCGGCTGCCGCACCGGGCGGCGACCAGGGGGTTCGCCGAGGGGGCGGCCTGGCTGGCGCAGATCGGGCTGTTCGTCATGCTGGGCCTGCTGGCCAGCCCGGAGGAGATGCCGACCGCCATCGTGCCCGGCCTGATCGCCGGCACCGTCCTGGTGCTGCTGGCCCGGCCGCTGTCGGTGGTGGCGAGTTCCCTGCTGGCGTGGGCCCTGCGGCTGGGCCGGGTGACCTGGCGGGAGCAGGCGTTCCTGTCGTGGGCCGGGCTGCGCGGCGCGATCCCGATCGTGCTCGCCACCATTCCGTGGGCGTCCGGCGTCACGGGTTCCAAGGAGATCTTCAACGAGGTCTTCGTGATCGTGATCGTGTTCACACTGCTGCAGGGGCCGACGCTGCCGTTCGTGGCCCGGCTGCTCCGGGTGAGCGCGCCCGCAGAGGCACACGACCTGGCCGTGGAGTCCGCGCCGCTGGAGGAGCTCAAGGCGGACCTGCTGCAGATCAAGGTCCCGGTCGGCTCGCAACTGCACGGCGTGGAGATCTTCGAGCTCCGCCTTCCCGCCGGCGCCGCCGTGACGCTGGTGGTCCGCGACGGCAAATCGTTCGTACCGGACACCACCACCAGGATCAGGGTGCACGACCAGCTCCTGCTCGTCACCACCGCGGCCTGCCGCGACGAGGTGGAGCGCCGCCTGCGCGCCGTGAGCCGGCGCGGCAAGCTGGCGGGATGGTACGGGGAGCGGGGGTTGGAATAGGTGTTTGGCGCAATCGGTTACCATTAGCAGTCGCATCGCTCGAGTGCCAGATCTGAAGGAGGAGCGCGTGCCGACATACCAGTACGCCTGCAACGACTGTGGGCAGCAGCTCGAGGTCGTTCAGAAGTTCACCGACGATGCGCTGAAGGTTTGCCCGAATTGCGAGGGAAACCTGCGGAAGGTCTTCTCCGCTGTCGGCATCGTGTTCAAGGGGTCCGGCTTCTACAAGACGGACAGCCGCTCCACGTCGACCGCGTCCTCGTCCTCGTCTTCTTCCTCGTCGAAGTCCACCGAGACCAAGTCCGGCGACTCCGGCTCGAGCTCCAGCTCCGGGTCCGGCTCCTCAACCCCCGCCGCCACCCCCGCCGCAGCCTCAAGCTGACCCGCCCAACCTGCGTAGCCCCGACCATCCGGCTCGGCACGGTCCGGCCGGATATGTGTGGACCTCTTGCGCGCGGACCTGCTGGGTTCGCACCGGCTTGCGGTCAAACCCGCAGTCCGCGCGTATACGCACGGTCGGCGGTCGCGCCTGCGCGCAGCAGCGCATTAAGGGCGGCTTGGTCGCCCCGATGCCCTGACCTTGGCATTGGAACAAACCTTCGGGCCCGGCTATCCGTCTCCGTGCTGCACCAGGCAGAACGGATGCCCCGCGGGATCAGCATAGATTCGCCAGCCCTGCGCATCGGAATCATCGTCCAACACCGTCGCTCCCCGGGCGAGCACCTGCTCTTCGGCCCGGTCCAAGTCAGCGACACCGAAATCCAGATGGAACTGCTGCGGCCGGTCCGGGTCTGGCCACAGCGGCGGCCTGTAGTCCGCTACCTGCTGGAAGGCGAGCACCAGGCCGGACGGCGTGTGCAACGTCGCCCAATCATCACCAACTGACCATCGCCGATCCGGCTGATTGACGATCCCACCAAGCAGCGACCGGTAGAACTCGGCAAGTTCCTCAGGAGCAGAGCAGTCCAGCACCACACACTGCAGATCCGCAATCATCCACGGATCCTAAGTGGCCCGCCAGGACGAAATCGCCTCAAATTCGAACCGCCAAGCCGAAACCCGAAGCCTGCCCACTGACACCACTCCCAGCGACTCCTTCCCGCCCGCCGGACTGCACCGCCGCTTCCATCCCCCGCCCCGCCCGGCCGGCCGGCAACCACCACACCGCCCCCACCCGAGCCCCGCCTTGCCGGCACCGCCGTCCACCCACGCCTTACCCGCCCCACTCCGCGATCTTCCGATCATGCGGACCCGACCGCCTCCCCAGAAGGTTCGCCCCCGTCACCCCACCCGCAGCCACCCTCAAGACCAGCCACGGCGCAGCAACCCTCCACACCCCGGCGGCAGCGCTCACTGAAGTTTCCGGAGGTAGCCCAGGGGCCCCTCACACCGCATCAGAGTTATCCACAGAACGCGATTCCGCTGACGCAAGGCCTTCCCCACTCCGGCTACTCTCAGCGCCATGGTCACTCGCGCAGACATCGGCGTCATCGGCGGCTCAGGCTTCTATTCGCTTCTCGACGACGCGGAGCAGATCGAGCTCGCCACCCCCTACGGCCCCCCGAGCGATGTCGTCACGGTCGGACGCATCGGCTCGCGCGCCGTGGCATTCATCCCACGGCACGGACGAGATCACCGTTTCCCCCCGCACCGCATCCCCTATCGTGCCAACCTCTGGGCACTGCGCTCACTCGGCGTCCGCCAGGTGCTCGCCCCCAGCGCCGTAGGCTCGCTGAGAGCGGAGTACGGCCCCGGAGCCTTGGTCATCCCCGACCAACTCGTGGACCGCACTTCTGGACGCATCCAGACTTATTACGACACAGACGGTGCGGTGCACGTGTCATTCGCCGACCCGTACTGCCCGTCAGGCCGAGCCGTAGCCGTGCGGACCGCACGATCCGGCGGCTGGGAAACCGTCGACGGCGGCACCTTGGTGGTGATCGAGGGCCCGCGCTTCTCCACGCGAGCCGAGTCGCAGTGGTTCGCGGGCAACGGGTGGTCGATCGTGGGCATGACCGGTTTCCCCGAGGCGGTTCTGGCCCGCGAGTTGGCCCTGTGCTACACCTCGTTGTCCCTGGTGACCGACCATGACGCCGGCGTTGAGGCCGGTCAGGGCGTGACCCATGACGAGGTCCTGGAGTTCTTCGCCCAAAACGTCACGCGCATGCGCACCTTGGTGGCCGAGACCGTGGAGGCCCTTCCCGAAGAGCGCACCTGCCCCTGCGGCTCCGCCCTCGACGGCATCAAGCTGCCCTTCGAGCTACCGTGATCCAGACCTGGATGCAGCGCTTCGGCCGTCGCCGCCGCCTCATCGCGGCGGGACTGGCCGGCCTGGCCGTCATCTCCGCCTTCCTCGCCACCCGCCCAACCCCACCGCCTTCCACCGTCCTGGTGGCCGCCCGCGATCTCTCCCCCGGCCGGCTGAGCCCAGGCGATCTCCACCCAACCCCTCTCAATCACCCGCCCGCAGGCGCAGTCCGTACGTCCGTGGCCGGCCAGATCCTGGCAACCCCCATGCGCAAGGGCGAGCCGCTGACCGACGTACGCCTCCTCCGCTCATACCCCCTGCCCCCAGGCATGGTCGCGACCCCCGTACGCATCGCGGACCCAGCGGCCGCGAAGCTCCTCTCCCCCGGCTCCACGATCGGCGTCCTGGCAGCCTGGGAGGAAGGCCAACCGGCCCACACGATCGCCGAAGACCTCACCGTCATCACGATCCCCGCAGCAGACACCGACGAGAGCAACGGCACATTACTCGTACTGGCGACGACCCCAGCCCAAGCGGCCAACCTCGCCTCCGCCCAGACCACCGGCCATCTCGCGATCACCATCAACCCTAACTCTCAGTAATCGTTCCGCTACCATCCCTTGCCATGAACGGATTCAAGAAGTTCCTCATGCAAGGAAACGTCATAGACCTGGCCGTGGCGGTTGTCATCGGAGCGGCGTTCAACGCGATCGTCCAGTCGTTCGTGGCGGACCTCCTCACCCCGCTGATCTCGGCGTTCGGCGGCCTACCCGACTTCTCCTCGCTCAAGGTCACCGTCGGCCAGTCGAACTTCATGTACGGCAGCTTCATCAACTCCGTCCTCTCGTTCCTGATGGTCGCCGCAGTGGTCTACTTCCTGGTGGTGAGGCCGTACACGCATTTCAAGGAGCGCAGCGCCGCCAGGGTCGAGGCGAAGACGCGCGAATGTCCCGAATGCCTGTCCGAGATCCCCAAGGCCGCCTCCCGCTGCGCCTTCTGCAGCTGCGAGGTCGTCGCGGTCTAATACGTTCACCACAGCCCGGATGGTGAGTTCGCCCCGCTCTCGCCACCGGTGAGGCGTGTGCGATGTCGTCCGCGCAGTTGACGAGACAGTTGAGAGATCTCCCCTTTCGATCACATTTCGCCGATCAAAGACTTGATCCGCCGTCGATCTCCGCTACACCGCCGGGGGATGAAAACACACCTCAGTAACCACGACGATCTCCACGATCATGAACTAGCTGCGACTATGTGCTCACAGCAAGTGGGACCCGGCCGCCAAGGACGTGGGGTCCCTTCCAGCCACCGCAAAGGTAGGAGTACGTGGACGTAGAAGCGGAGATTCTGGAATTGAAACTCCGTCTGGAAGCCCTCGAAACGACCGCACGTTCCGGTGGCCCAGTCTCCGGCGACGTCGAGCCACAGCGCCGGCACCCGAACACTCCGGCGGTACGCCACACGGGCATAGAAGGCATACAACCCGACATCACCACGACATCGATCGCCGTCACCGAGGTGAAGGCCGACATAGCACAACTACATACCGAGATGACCCAGGACATCGCAGCCCTCAACGTCGAGGTCACCGGCCTGCGATGGCACCTGTACCAGCTTCTGACAGTCACCCGCTCCGAGATGGAGCAGAAGTTCGACTCACTGCGCTGCGAAATGATCGAGCTGGGCCTCAGGCTCGATCGCCTGCTGGAAAAACACGGCGCATAACCTCGGCTCGGGCCCCCGACCACCACAACCTCGGGGGCTCACGCCAACCACCACCAGCAGCAGGCACGTACCCAGCCCCTAGAGAAGCTGCTTGTCGATCGTGGGATCGTACTCCCAATGCCACGGCTCGAACGGATTGCTGTAAGCCCACGAGGGATGAAACCACCCGTACCTCTTCGAGTTCTTCTCCATCCACACGAACTCCGTGGACCCGGACCTCTCCACCCCTCCACACAGGTCGACCGCCAGCCCCAGCCCGTGGTTGCTCCGCCCCGGCACAGCCGCGAACCCCGGCCGCCGATAGTAGATCGACTGCTGCTCGGCCAGGCTGCGGTAAGCATCGGTCACGCACATGGGCTTCCCGAACCGCTGCCGATAAGCCTCGTTCAGACTCACGAACGCGATCGTCGCGTCAGCCCTCAGGCTGAACCCCTTCTGCTGCAACGGACAGAGCATGCCCTGCGGAATCAGCCCGTTGGGATATTGGTCTGCCGTAGCCGCCCGCAGCGGATTGCACCCCAGCGCCGCCCGTCCCACCTTGTCGACCTTGATGCCCAGCTTCACCAGCGCGGCGGTCAACGACTTCACGATCTTGTCGGACCGCTGCCGAAGCGTGTCCACCTCGGCCGCGAGCTGAGCCTCGGCCAGCAAGTTCCCCGCCCGAAGCTCCTGGGCCTCACCCGCCAGCCGCTCGGCCTCCTTGGTGAGCACGCTGGTCCGCTCGACAGCCTTCTGCCGCGTGGTCACGATCTGAGTCGCATCGCTGAGCGCCCGCAGGGTGTGCCCATCGGCCTCACCGGTCAAGAACGGAAATATCCCACCAGCCACGAGCGGCTGCTCGTACAGCAACTCGACCATCTGCGACACCGGCTGCCGCATGACCGCAAGCCGCTGCTCCATCTCCTGCAACGAGGTGAGCTTGGTCTTGAGCTCTTTCTCGGAGGCGGCGATACTCGCCCGTCGCTGCTCAAGCGCCTTGGTGGCGTCCTCGAGCTCCTTGGCCGACCGCTCGGCCTCTTTGCGCAACTCGGTCAGGTTGGACGGATCCTGCCGCTCCTGCACCTGCGCCTGGGCCTCGACTCCAGGCAGGAAGAGAGAAGCCATCGCCATGACGACCGCGATCAGACCCGCTGATCGAGGGGCTGGCACGTTCGACTCCTCCGTTTGCTAACTCGTTACCCGGGTCAGGCACGCACGTTACTACAGCCCCCCGAGTGCCCGGACCGAACTCCGGAGAGCTGTTATGAGACAAAAAGCCCACTTTGTACCCCTAGCCCCACCAACCAGCAACAACTCCCACCACAAGCCTGGAGTTCCACCCCATACCCCACATACCACCGCAACCCTTCCAACCCCTTAAGCCACAGCCCCCGCTCTCCCACCCCACAAACGCGACGACCCCCACCCAACCCCACCACCAGCACCCTGAACCCGCCCCGGTCACCTACCAGAAGCCCAAATATCACCGGGTCCGCCCTCCAACACCGCCTCCCCCGCTTCCTCCTCCCGACACAACTCCCACAACCAGGTGTTCACCCACTCACCCGGACAACTCTCCCGAGTCTGCCTGGGCACAGCTACCGGGGCACGCCTCGGTGCCACCGCAGGCGCAGGCGCAGGCGTAAGCGGCCCCACAACCGCATCCCCACGCCCGACAGCAACGGCAGCAGAAGCCCGCGCCCGACGAACAACCCACGCAGGCACCGGCACACTGGCCGCATACCGCCGATCGGGATGAGGAGGCTCCGGCACCAACACCGGCTCAAACGCCATCCTCACCTGGCTCTCCCCCACCACAGAGCCCCCGACCTCGGCCTCAAGCCCCCGCATCTCCCCAGCCAACAACCCCCCGGCAAGGATCGCCGGCGCCAGCAACGCCCCGAACAACACCACGGGCCGCCGACGGGCTTGTGTGCATCGCCTCCTGGTCACACGCGAACGCTATCCACGCCCATCGCGCAAGAATCTGATCACTTGTCATGCCTTTACCGCAGCTCAGAGCACCCATAACCAACCCAGCCAAACTCATCTCGATCCCACGTCCCACGCACTGCCATACTTTCGCTAGGCTTACTGCAGTCCGCCTCCGTAGCTCAGGGGATAGAGCACCGCTCTCCTAAAGCGGGTGCCGCAGGTTCGAATCCTGCCGGGGGCACTCACCTGGATAGGCATTTCAGGCCACTGACCTGCGGTTTCTCAGCCGCAGGTCTTTTGTTTTGTGGCCCTTGATAGGCAGCCGACGGTGCCCGCACGCAGCCGTAAGACCATGATCAGGGGACATACACGGGATGATCTTAACCACGTTTCCCCAGGTCAAACCGTGATTCTGGGCCATCCGGGTGTCAGCGGCCCGCTACGAACGCCCGGGGTACCGGACAACGACTGCCGCTGATCGTGCCAAATATGTGCGTATAACCCAAGCTTCACCCCGCCCCGGCCGTCGCAGTTGAGGACGTCGGCTCTCCTCGTGCCCTGGCCAGGCAGGGCTTAGATGCTGGCGGCGCGGCGTTCTCAGTACAGTGTCGGGGTGGCAGGTGAGCTGCGAGTGGACAGCTGGATCTGGTCGGTACGGCTCACCAAGACTCGTTCGATCGCGTCCGACGCCCGCCGAGGCGGTCACGTCCGGGTCAACGGGATGCGGGTCAAGCCCGCGCACGCCGTACGGGCTACGAGGTCCGGCTGCAGCGCGAGGGACGCGAACGCATCGTGGACGTCTCCCGCACCATCACCAAGCGCGTCGGAACCGCCCGTCTTAGCCGCCGAGTGCTACGCGTCGACAAGCGCCCTCCGCCCCCTCCTCACGAGGAGACCGTGACAGTGACCGTCCGAGCTCGTGGCGCGGGCCGCCCCACCAAACGCGAACGCCGCAGCATCGACAAGCTGCCCGCACACCCGATGATGGAGCGGCAGCGAGGCAGCGCGCCCGCCCGGAGTGATCAAGCAGATCACATCGAACTGGATACGCAGAGGCAACCGGCCTGTTAGGCACCCCCAAAACCGCACCGGTCCGCTCGCTCGGCTCCGACCACGTCATCGACACCAAGAAAGCACTACACGTGCGACACCAACCGGTACGACCTGCTGCTGGACCATCGCGAACCGCGGCGTGCCCGCGAACAGGCGCGTGCTGCGGCGTAATGGTGGAGTGCGCGCCTTTCCCCTGGTCAGCGGGTCGGCCCGGTGCGGCGGGTCGTGCTGCCGTCATCATCGACCATCGCCGGCTCCATGCCCGAGTGGGTGGATCGGGCCGACTGACGGACACCGTCGATGATGCTTATCGAGCACCTCATAGACCGTCTCGCGCATCGTGACGACATCACATGCCGCTGACCGCCTCCTCGGTGGTTCCGGCGATGGCGTAGGCGCGCTCGAGGAGGACCGATTCAGTGGCGACGTCGATGCCGTAGACCTTCACCCGCACCACCTTGAACCCGACCTTCCTGACCATCCGCAGCGTGGAGTCACCCGTCCAGTCGAGCCTGACATCCGTATCGACCTCCATAATCCTGTCCTCGGCAAGGTCCCGCTCCACCTTCTGGCCCGACGCCGGCACGGAGAACGTGGCGGTGACCAGCCCGCTCTCCAGGTCGTACAGGGCGATCTTCGGTTTGCGACCGGTGACGTAGACGGCCACGGTGCGCCCGTCGGCGTTCAGCGCGGCGGTGGCAGCGTTGTCGCCGATGAGCCGAGGCGGCACGACACTGGCGGTCCGCTTGCCCTTCAGGTCGTGAACGCTGAGCCTGCCGGACTTGTCGTCGTCCGTCCTGACCAGGATCTGGTCGCCGTCACCGCTGAAGCTCAAGGCATCTTCATGCACGGAAACTCCCGGCACCTTGCCCAGCAGGGCACCGGTGGCAGCGTCGTACACCCGCGCGGGATGGCCGGCGAAGCCGGACCAGCAGCAGTCCACCGCCACCAGGGAGCCGTCATACGACATCGTCACGCGGGTGAGATCGAGCTCCGACTTCGACGGCCACGCCTTGGCCTGCGAGACTCGTGTGCGGCCGTCGAGGTCGCGGACGACGAGCCGGGCGTCCTTGGCCCTGATGTAGGCGAGGCGGCGGCCGTCACCGCTGACGTCGACCGCGTCCGACCACCGGCCCACCCCGCTGAGCGAGTGGCGCTTGCCGTCGGTCGTCCGGAACCACCAAGGACCACACCACGCGGCATTACGCGGGTCCTTGTCGCAGTCGGAGGCGGCGGCATACCGGATCGGGGCGGACACCTCACCTGCGGGAACGACCGCGCGAGCGGTACCCGGGGCGGCCATGAGCGCCGAGAAGACAGCCAGCGCCCCACAAAGGATCTTCACACGGGATTGGACCTCTCATCGCCGCGCAAGGTTGATCGCGATTCAACAACGGACCCTGCGCTTCAGATCCCCCGCCAGCGCGTTGATCGCGGTTCCCCTCCAGCCTCAGAACCTTTTAGCATGTCCCGGTGGACCACCGCAGCCTGCAGGGCGAGCTCCCTTCTGCGCCGGTACGACGACGACTGCTACTACTACTTGACCGACATCATCTGGACATCCAATACCCGGTTCACCCCGCGGAAGCGAAATACCGAACTTCGGATTCATCCCAGCCGGTGTGCGCGACCGGTATGAACAGGCGTTTCGGCGATCACAGCAAGTTCGTACAGCCGAAGAGAAACCCTGCTATTCGCTCATCGCCCATCATCCATGGCCACTTTGAACCCTATCAGCGATCGTTCCAGCGAAGGGTTCTGAATCGTTGATGGCGCCGATAAACGACAGTGTTCGAGAAACAGCGCTGTCTTAACACAGCAGGTCGATTGTGGTTTGACTCGCGCGGGCAGAACGTTCACCGATATCCTGCCTGCTTCATCTACATCAGCGTACAAGTCCAATTATATCCCGAGATCGCGATATGCCTATTCATATTGAATCGCGCCATGGCCGCCATGAGAGGGCAGACACATGACCAATGAGCACCAGCTCGAACGTGCCGATACGACACAAAACTCCGTCTCCGCAAGTTTTATTGATTGGCTAGAGGGTGACACTGCGGATGCGGCACCGGATATCGGTCTTACGGAACTCCCTCCCGTTGCACAAGCCCTCTGCACTCGGCTAAAGAAGGGAAATATCGACCTTCCTTGGATGCTCGAGCGCCTGGTCAGCCACCCCTCAGGTGTAGCACTCCTGCAGGCTGCCCTACCAGGGTGCTGGGAAGCGGCAATAAGGGCATTTCCTGCGACTCCGAGCCGGAACCCATATAAGTCTCACGGACAGTATGGACATGAACGGCATTGTAAAGGTTCGAACGATATCTGCGGCGCTCTTGTCTACGCCACGCTAAGCCTTGCACCGAACCATGACATAGAAACTCTTCATCATCTCAACCATGACGATCTGCGCTTTCTTATGGGCGCAGCCCAGTATGATCACAATCTCCTTCGGTACCTTCTGATGTGGGCATCGATACAACCAGAAGACAACAGCCGCTGGCGCTGGGAGAACGAGATCCCAAAGTCCTCTATTTGGGGATTCGTATCAGACGGAATCGAGCTAGTGTTCACCGAACACAGCCGAGAGTGGAATGACGCTCTATGGCAATCTCCCGCCGGCATTGCCCTCGCCGAGGAAATGATCTGCAGTCTTGACATTGCCACTCTCCGTGCTTACGGTCACCGTCTTCTCGGCACGTATCAAGATTTGCTCGTAGAAGTAGCGAAACTTGATCCGTCCGTGGCTCGAGCTGTAGGCAACGACCGGATGGTGGTTGAGACCTTCCCAACCCCTGATTTTTCGACATCCGATTCAGTAGTGGTCGCGGAGGCACTTCCGTTCATTCCGCTAGCGTTCCTCGAGCAACAGACGCTCCAGGCTGGCTGGGCAGCCGGCCTGAAGTTGCACAGGACAGATCTCCCACGAACTGTGGGATCAGTCGCTCAAGTTTTGGGAAAGAGCCAAAGCGAAGTGGACGGTACAATTCTGAGCGGCATGGCACTGCTATGGGCCGACCTGCAACAACTAACCGAGTATAAGAGAGACGAATGGAAGCATCGCGACCAGATTCGTGGTGTACATTCACGACTGTCGAAGCACCTCGAGTCTTCGCCAGATGCATGGGCAGTATCCGCTCACGAAATACTCAGGCAGGCAGACTCTCTGGACTCGGACCACATTGATCTTCTCGCCCTTGCAGCGGCCTACCATGCCACTGTTCGCAGAAAGATTGAGGAGATCGCGGTGGACGACTCAGATCGTGCGACGCGCGACCGGGCTCAAGGCATACTAGCGCTTATATCTGGCGTCATGTCCCCCAATACAGACCTTCACCGATGGCTCGCCGATAGCGCAGCACGAGCTTTCGATGGCGTGCCACTATTTCCACATCCACTAACATCGCTAGCAAGAACCTGGATAGGTTCGACCGAAGTCGAAGACACAATCTCTCGATCGCTACGTCAAGCTATGGCCCTCTTTAGCGTCTGGGCCAAGTCGCAGGGTGCGGCCCAAGAGGAGTTGGCAACCGGAGTATTGCTCACAGAGCTCAAAACAGCTTTTCGGAATGTCTCGCTGCGACTTGCTGCTGGGGGCAATTCACGTCTGGCGCAGACCATCGCCGTCCGTCAGCGCCCAGTTACCAAGACAGAGGAAAGTACATGGGGATGCGATATTGCGCTGCTACTCAACGCCGATATCCGGCCCTCTGCTTTCATACGAAGTGCCGAACTCGTTCAGGTGAAGAAATCTGAGGCGTTTGGGGACACCTCGAGCTCTCCGAATGAGAGATGGCGCATAGATGTGCAGCAGTTGCTTACGCTCCTCGAGCGGTCGGAGTCATCTAGCTATTGGCTCATCCTCTCCACCGGTGAAGTTCTTTGCGTGACTGCGCGTTGGATTTTTGGCCTTATCGCCGGCGGAAATGCGCTGGGCCAAAATACCGCTACTGTGAACTACAACGATGTGCGCCATACGGCAGTACTAGTAGAGCAGTTCATGTCCGAACTATTTCTCGGCATCTGGGTCGGCTCCGTTAATGAGCAGACTCTGAAATTCGCGCGCGGCGAAGACAGCAGCGTGACACCGCGAAATATCTTTGAGATCGCCATCACTGCAGGAGGCCAATGAAATACCAATCGCAGATCAATCGATGACCCTTAAGGTAGCGATCCAAGTGGGCAACGTCCGATAACTTATATCGACGTCCGCGGGGAATCGCGCGCGGGTGCGGCACCGCTGACAGAGACAGCACCGGTAAATCCAGTCGCCCGTTCAGCCACCGGTCGAGAAACCCCGAGGCGCCGTTTGGCAACCGCTCCCATCCCACGCCGTGTGGCGTCCAGCAGCACCTTAGGCCACTCGGCCAGCCTGCCGCTGACCGGCCACCAGCACGCCCCACCCTCGTCAAACACCCTCACAATCGCAACCCGTCCAGCTCGGGCGCGATCGGCGACGCAACCACCTGTTCCCCGCTGCCCGCCGCTAACGCAATCGCTCGCTCACCACAGCTTCTTCCGCGTTCAGGTCGAGGCGCTCCGGCGTCCCGGAGACAAAGTGCCAACCAGCTTCCCCCGGCTGTCTCGCAGACAAGCGCGGCATAGGCCTCGGGCACCCCCGTGGCCGCCTCGACCCTCGCTGCCTTCTCGGCGACCAACGCGAGCGACGCTCCCGCATAGGAACTTTCTCCTGCACGTCCTTCAACGCAAGGGGGCGGGCTTCCAGGCATACGAAGGCGACACCGCAGGCAGGCCTCGCCCAGGCTCAGGCTGCCGCTCACCCGCCCGGCGAGCACTTCCGTCATAGAAGCGTAGTCTGCTCGCATTCGCCGTGTTGCTCCACGGGATGACCGTCTTGGCCTCGTGTGGGTCACGACGGGTCTTCGACCGTATGCGCGTCCTTTTCCATCAGCATGCCGATCGCGATCATCTCCGTCGACCTGATCCCGAGCGTCTGCCCAGTGTGGGTCGCCGCGATGCAGGCCGTGTGCACCCTGCCGATCGTCCGAGCCGCTTTCGGCCATCTACGGCCCCGTCCTGCGCGCCGTGTCCCCCAGGGCTTCCGAGACCGGGTGACGCCCACACAGGGGTTTCATGTGGCCGTCTGACCTGTTTGCGATTACGGATGAAACCCGCACGGTGCGGGCGTTGAATCGTTCATACAAGAGTTGGCCGACCTAGGGACGGATGACATGCCTCTTGAGGGTGAGTACGAACCCAGCACTGCGCAGTGGGTACGTGAGCAAGTGGAACTGTACGAGAACTCCGGCGGTACCAAGGGCACGACCTTGAGAGACACGGGATTGCCCGTCATTGTGATGACCAACCTGGGCGCCAAGAGCGGCAAGATCCGCAAGACGCCACTGATGCGTGTGGAACATGAAGGCCGATATGCCGTGGTCGCCTCGCAGGGCGGCGCTCCCAAGCACCCCGTCTGGTATTTCAACCTCAAGTCCGAGCCCCGTGTGGAGCTTCAGGACGGCCCGGTCAAGCAGGACATGAGGGCTCGTGAAGTGACTGGCGCGGAGAAGGCCGAATGGTGGCAGCGTGCGGTGGCGGCGTATCCGCCGTATGCCGACTACCAGAAGAAGACGGACCGGGAGATCCCGGTGTTCGTACTGGAGCCGGTCGAAGTCTGATCGCAGGGAAAGCCTGCCCACTGGACGCGTGCCACCGCGGCCGCCAGCACCTGTGAATCCTCGCGCTCGCCGTCGCCGCGGGACTTCTGCGTGCTTCTTGTGGGCAGGTGGCTGCACGGTCAATCGTCGCTGCCCGTGGGCTCATAGATCGACCTTGCGCGGGCTTCCTCGAACGTCGGGAGGCTCGTGATGGGGTCGGCTGACGTGAAGGTGAAGCCATCCACGACCGGCGGCGGCGGCGGTTCGAAGTCGACGGTGAGGATGGGCGGGTGGAGCGTGCCCTGGCACTGTTCCCGCGGGGCGGTGGTGCAGCCGCCTGCCTCGTCGGTACGGTAGCGCCGCCAGTTGGTGATGTCGGATTCGCTGCCGGCGGCGAGCTGGATGCCGTGGTTGGGCTCGCCGTCCACCCATGCCTGGACGATGTCGTCGAGGGTGATGTTCGAACTGCCCACCAACGCGCTTCAACTCGACCTTGCGATCGTCGACAACAGTTCCAAGGTAATCATCGCTGGAGAGGCGAAACGCTCCGTAGCGGCGCTAACCGTTCTACGCGAACCCGTGCAACAACGATTCGCCGAAGAACCACCTGGCGAGGAACAAAGAAACGAGGCGATGAGGCCCGCCAACTCGCATGGCGCCTTTGGACAGTCTCACCGCAGGTGACCTGGCTCATCGGCCCCGGCCATCGAGAGGCATACGAGACGGAGACCTACCCACTGCGGCTGAACCCGATGCCCAGACTGCCCCATGCCCGCCTGCTCGGCCTGGAGCAAGAACCCGGCCGGCCCATCGCCATGCCAAACCTGATGGCAGACTACCCACGCAAGTCCAAACCCACTCTCATGCCGCAAGCTGAGCGGCGGGCGATAGACCGCACCGGGTCTGCCGAATTGCGTGCGTTCATAGGAGTCGGGCTGTGGCACGGCCTTCGAACGCACCGTCTCCCGACAGGGCAGTCGAGACCACGGCAGCCGTCCTCTCAAGCCTCCGTCTCAGATGCAGAGACACTTACGAGCGCATGACGGATCACGGTGACCGGATCGCCAAGGTGGTAGACGCGCTCGCTGGGTTCGATGTTGTCGAGGAACTCCTGGTACCGCACGGCGTACGCGAGATGCGCGAGCGGTTCGGCGATCCGTAGCGCCTCGGCCGGACGTGACCGGGGTAGCGCGGCGGTCCATGCTGCGATCCATGCGTTGGCCGCTGCGCGACGTCGGTCTGTCGGCAGGTAGTCGATCGCGCGCAACCCGTCCAGGACTGGGTTGCCCAGGTGCGCGTCGGCGAAATCGAGGACGACCAGGGAGTCGTCGCCGCAGCGCCAGTTGCCGGGGTGGAAGTCGCCGTGTACGACCGTGTCGGGCAGGCCGCAGTCGGCCAGCATCTCCCATCGCCATTGCAGGCTTCTGGCAGCGTGCAGTTCCTCGGGGCTCAGTTCGGCGCCGACCGGACCGTCGAGCAGGTCACGGACGGCGGCGGACAGAATCTCCGGGCGACGATCCGGTATGCCGTGTGGTGGCGGGTCGATGCGGGCCTGTGCGGTGGCCAGGCGATGCACGGCGTCCGCCACGATATCTGGGGACGCGTCCCAGCAGTCTTTGCCGGGAACGTCTGTCAGCAGCAGGCGACCCGGCGCACTGGCCAAGACGGTCGGCACCAAGCCCGGATCGACCTGGGCGATCGCGGCGATGGCGACCGGCTCGGCGGCGGCGAAGGGAGGTATGGCCTTGAGCCAGACCGGTCCATCGGCGGTTGGCAAGCGGAACAGACCTGCCAGGTTCCAGGTCTTGCGCTGTGCCGGCCGATCGGTGAGGTCGACGTACTGGGATGCCCACGCGAAGAGTTCTCGGAGGCCAGACGCTCGTGCCCAGGGCAGTCGGAGCGGGTGGTCATCGTCGACGAAATCGCAGGTGCCCAGGTTCCCGGGTGGTTGGAGTGCTTCTACGTGGTAGGTGACATGGCCGCCGCGGCCCCCGTCGGATCCTTCGACGGTAAGCAGTCGCAGGACGACGACTTGCACGCCCAGCGTCTCCTCCAGATGCGCGACGACCGGCTCGACCTCGGCCCACCATGGGATGTCGACATGGAATGGACCGACCACCCCGACGCACGTGTTGCCGTACGTCACTATTGCTGTCACAACGCGTCCCATCCCGCCAGTGTGACCCCCCTCCTCAAGACCTCGACCGAATAGCGGGCCGATGCGCGTCGGTACGTGGCCAGCGGGATCGGACCGCTTCTGGCACCGAGCCCGTGCCCGGGATGGAGGGCCCGGCTCGCCCACCTAACGGGTGCTCGGGCCGCGGAGCCCGGAGAGCCGCCGGACGTGCTTCGCTCGGAGCTACGTCATGTGGCGCCGCCGCTGAACCCTGTGATGCCCTTGCATTCCCCCGCCCGCTACGGCAAGAACGAAGTGCCGGCCGCCTTCGGAGTCGACAAGGCCCGCTCATATGAGGGAGGGGGTCAAGTACGTACAGGAGCACCAGGCGGACCTGTTCTTCGTCACCATCGACAAGTCCGAGGACCGCTACTCCCCCACCAGGCTCTACCACGAACCGGGCGATCGGTTTCCGCAACTCGGCATCCCCGTGCGCCAGCGCTAGCCGACGACGGGGAGTACAACGGCGGAGGACCTGCCCGGGTCGTGGAAGATTGCCTGATCCGCGGTGAGCATGCGGGTGGCGGTGCCGAGGGCCGCGCCGGTGCCCGGGTTGCGGGCCACCCGGGGGTAGGCACCGCTGCACACGTGAAGCCGGACGCGGTGCCCGGCGCGGAAGCGGTGCGCGGTCGGCCAGAGCTGCACCTCGACCCTTCGCACGCCGTCACCGTCCGGGTCCGGCGCGTCTGGTGTCAGGCGTCGCATGCCCTCGCACAGGTTGAGCGACTCGCCTTTCGGGCTGACGTCGCACAGCCGTACGACGACGTCGGTGTGCATGCGGTCGGACCGCATGTACAGCTCCGCGCCGACGGGGCCGACGATCTCCAGGTCGTCGGTCAAGACGGGGCTGGTGAAGGTGAGCACGTCGTGGCGGCGCTCCAGCCGGCGCTGGTCGGCCGGTCTGCCGTGGCCGGTGATCGAGGGGCCGGAGATGCAGGGCGTGGGATTCGCAGGGTCGTATCGGTAGGTGTCCGGGGCCGACTGGAGCGGATCCACCGGGGCGAGCCCGCCGTCGGGCTGGAGCCGCCATCTCTCCTCACGGATGCCGGGCACCGGCCAGTAGGAGAACTCGCGCCACTCGCCGGCTCCCGTGACGTACAGGCGGACGGGGTTGTCCCGTAGCTCCGAGGGATCGCCGGTGAGGTGGGCGCGGAACCAGGTGAGCGCCTCGCTCACTGCGGCGCGCATCATTCGGCCGTCGGAGTGAGACCAGGGTCCGATCGTGAGGTAGGGCCGTCGGCCTGCCGCGCGCAGCGCCGCGTAGTCCTTGAGCTGCCACGGCAGGAAGATGTCGTACCAGCCGCCCATCATGTTCACCGGCGCCTCAACCGCGGCTACGGTGGCGCTGAAATCGCGCCTGGCCCAGAACGGTGTCTGCGGCCCGTTCTGCAGCACCTCCTGGAAGAAACTGCTCTGCTGCCCGGTGGCGAGCGCGTCGAGCTCGGCTAGCGGACGGCCCGACAGCGCGGCGCGCCGGGCGCGGCGGGGCGAGACGAAATCCGCGGTCAGCCATGAGAGCGGACGTTCCATCCGGGCCGTCATGTCGACCCATGTCAGTGCGGCCTCCAGGGCGAAGCCGCCCCCGTAGTACATCGCGTCGTGGAACTGTGACGCGGTCACCTGAGTCGCCATCGCCTTCAGTTCGGGACCTGCTTCGGCGGCGATCGCCCACTGGGCGAAGCCGCTGTAGCTGGGGCCGAACATGGCGAACGAGCCGTCGAACCATGGTTGCGCCCGCAGCCAGTCCACCGTGGCGAGGCCGTCGTCGCGCTCGTCGCCGAGTGGATCGAACGCACCGCCGGAGCCGAACCCCCCGCGGACGCTCTGCACCACCGCGTGGAAGCCGTGCGCGGCGAAGACGTAGCCGAAGAGCATTCCGAACGGACCCCGCCGGCCGTACGGTGAGCGGACCAGGATCGTCGGGGAACGATCCACACCCACCGGCAGGTAGTGATCGCTGAGCAGGGCCACGCCCTCCGCGACCGGAACGGCCAGGTCCCGCTGCACGGCGACATGGTGGCAGCCACGAGGCAACCGCATCGCGACCGCCCCCAGCCGACGAGCCCACCCCATGACCCCATGCTATGAACTGCGCCCTGGCGCCCGAACGGTATGGCCCGCGAACGGGCGCCATGGTTACGCCTGCCGACAATCGCATCCGCCCGGGTCATGACCATGTGGGCTCCTGTCCAAGCTGAGCCCTCGCGACCGACGGCATCCGAGAAGCGGTCAAATGACGGCAACCCGATCAACTCGGCCCGGAACTGCCTGAGCAGCTTCTCGTCCACCTGATCCGGCTGCGGCTCCGTGCGCACGTTGATTGCCAGCCAGTCGGACCGTTTGTCGGCGTCCACGGTCGAGAACTCCGCAGCTCGAGATAATCG
The DNA here is from genome assembly GCF_900099965.1 of Nonomuraea jiangxiensis. Classification (GTDB taxonomy): domain Bacteria; phylum Actinomycetota; class Actinomycetes; order Streptosporangiales; family Streptosporangiaceae; genus Nonomuraea; species Nonomuraea jiangxiensis. The sequence continues at coordinate 403,381 of NZ_FNDJ01000007.1, forward strand.
CGGATCTCCCGGCGGCGCTGGTCCATCGTCCGGCCCGACCATTCATCCAGGCCCAGCGTGCTACCTAAAACCTTGGTCCGAGGCGGACAGGACCTTCTCTGCAGCCCAATGGGCGAACCGCCGGGTGATGAGCGGGCACGTCGCTCCTGCTTGGTGTGTCAGGCGACACTTACGTAGGTCGAAGCACCCGCATCTGAAGAGCGGGAACGCCTCGCGTACCCCTCGCCACGAACATCTTTCTGACCAGGCCAAACAGCAGCTAAGTGATCCACAGTGAGAGGCTACTGCAGATGAGCAGGCGCACATCGACCAGCACCCGCATATCACTCATTGCAAGGCATACTGGACTCCATTCAGGTCGAGCTCTCCTAAAGCGGGTGCCGCAGGTTCGAATCCTGCCGGGGGCACTCACCTAGATAGGCATTTTCGGCCCCTGACCTGCGGTTTCTCAGCAGCAGGTCTTTTGTTTTTGTGGCCCTGGTACGCAGCCGACGGTGCCCGCATGCAGCCGTAAGACCATGATCAGGGGACATATGCGGGATGATCTTGACCACGTTTCCCCAGGTCAAACCATGATTGTGGGCCATCCGGGTGTCAGCGGCCCGCTACGACCGCCCGGGGTACCGGACAACGACAGCCGCTGATCGTGCCAAATACGTGCGTCCAATCCGAGCTTCACCCCGCCCCGGCCGTCGCTATTGAGGACGTCGGCACCCCTCGTGCCCTGGCCAGGCAAGCCTTGGATGCTGGCGGCGCGGCGTTCTCAGTACAGTGTCGGGGTGGCAGGTGAGCAGCTGAGTGTGCGAGTGGACAGCTGAATCTGGTCGTACGGCTCACCAAGACTCGTTCGATCGCGTCCGACGCCTGCCGAGGCGGTCACGTCCGGGTCAGCGGGATGCGGGTCAAGCCCGCGCACGCCGCGCGGGTCGGAGACGAGGTCCGGCTGCGGCACGAGGGACGCGAACGGCATCGTGGTCGTCTTCTGCTCCATCACCAAGCGCGTCGGCGCTGCCGTGGCCCCCGAGTGCTACGTCGACAAGAGCCCTCCGCCCCCGCCTCGCGAGAAGACCGTGGCAGTGGCCGTCCGGGCTCATGGCGCGGGGCACCCCACCAAACGCGAACGCTGCAGCCTCGACAAGCTGCTCGCACGCCCGATGGCGGAGGGGCGTGGTAGAGGGGTTGATCACCACAATCAGTACCGTCACCACCAGGAGCTTCGGGTGCTGTTCTATCGTGCCGCCGTCGATTTGTCGCATCAGACGCTGAACTACGTCGCCGGGGTGATCCGGCGCCATCGCGGTTTCGACGAGCTCACGAAGAAGCCAAGCTGGGGCTATAACCGTCATCGTCCGACCGTGCGGTGGTGCTGTGCGCACACCAGCGGGGACGGGTGCCTTGAGGGCGTCCGTCGATTCCAGACGCCCTCCAGGGTTCGTGTCAGCCGTCCTTGACGGTGACCCGGTAAGGCGCCCCCGCCGGTTCGGACAGGCCGTTTCCGGCCCACCGCGCGAGGTAGATATGGCGGCCGCTGGTGGCCGGCGTGTCGGTGAAAGTGAAGGTGCCGTCATCGCTGACGGAGACCGGGGGCAGCATGGTGCTCGCGGAGGTGTCGCCGCTTCGCACAGTCCGCTTCACCGTGAGGGTGGCGCCCGGCGGGGGCGGGTTGCCGCCCGTTTCCAGTACGCCGCTGAAGCGCATCTCCGTACCGGTGGTGCCGAGCGCCGGTCCGGTCATGGTGAGGGAAGAGCGGTGTCTGACCCTCACGATCGCCACCGTGCTGCTTGCGCGGGTGATGTCATCACCGGCCCAGGCGACGGTATAGACCACCTTGCCGACACCGGGTGGCCGGTCCGTGATGGTGAAGGTGCCGTCGGCTGCCGTGGTCACACGGTCGAGCCGCTCGCGGGTTCCGCCGGGCAGGCGGCGGGTCACCTTGAGCGGCTGCGCGCCGAGTGCCGAGCCGTCGACTCGGGTGAGTTGTCCGGTGATGAGGACTTCCGTGCCCGTCGGCACCCGTGGCGAAGTGGTCAACGTCAGCCGCGACATCGGGAGGGCGACGTCTGGCAGCCGCCATAGGTGCAGCCGGTCGGCCGAGGTGCGCAGCAGGGCATAGACGTCGGCGCCGGCGAAGGCGATACTGCCCACGACCAGGGTGCCGGCCGGGTTGTCTGCCGACAGCAGTTCGGCTCCCGTCGCGGCGTCATAGAGGGTGAGGTCGATGCCGGGCGGCCTACGGCCGCCGACGAGGTAGGTGTCATCGGAATTGATCGCGACACTGACCAGTGACGTTCCGTAGCCTCCGTAGGCGAGGGTCGGGAACAGGGTGGTGGTGTCATAGCGCATGAACCGGGTGGGATCGCTGGCCGCCGCGACCACGGCCGAGCCGTCGGAGGTCAGCACGACGTCTTGCAGGCCGGACATGAGCCACGTGTGACCGGAGATCGTGCCGCGTAGCGTCGGCGTCTCCTGGCCGATGTCGTAGACGGTGAGAGAGGCAGGGCTGCTGAAGGTCTGGCCGGCCACGAGGGTGCCGCCGGCGGCCGCGATGGCGGGAGGCCCGCTGTACAGCCGGGGTGGGAACAGGATCGGGGTCGGCGTCGCCTCTGTCACGTTCAGGCCGATGACGCCGGCCTGCCAGTTCCGGTCGCAGCCACGGCCGATCCACAGGTGGTCGCCTGACAGCGCCAGGGTGGAGGGGCATGGGTGCTCGGCCAGCCCGATCCGCCGGGTAATCGTCAGGGTGGCGGTGTCGATTTCGGCTACCTCGTTCGACCCGTGCAGGGCCGCGTACAGGCGGGTGCCGTCCGGGGTCAGGGCCAGCTCGTGCACCTGGGACAGGCCGGTGATGGCGCCGGTGACGTCACCGCCGGAGTTTGCGACGACGATCCGGTCGCCGGCGGAGACGAATACCCGGCCGTCGCCGACGGCAAGGTCGGTGACTGAGGACACGCCCAGGGTCACGCCGAGGTCGGTCGTGGTTCCCACGTCCGAGACCACGGGGGAGGGCGGAGCAGCTTGGGATGGGGCGGCGAGCAGGCCGGTCGTCACGATCACGGCAAGGCCGAGCGTGGCTAATCGGCGGATGAGCAAGGACGAGGCGAGGTGTGGACGCTGCTGCATGTGCATCTCCATCGAGAGGGGAACGGGGTTGCTTCTCAGCCGGCCCGGCGCGCCAATCCGGGGTGGAACGCTGGTCAGGGAACCGGTCAAAGCGCTGGTCAAGGGTGGATCATGACGATCTTATCCATCGGGCGCGTCCTCGTGATCACCAAGAGGCCCTAACCCGTAATGAGAACTCCTGTCCCTTCCCCATCAAGTTGGCGCGCCAGCCATTCGTGCCTCCCGATAGTGCTCCCCACGCGTGCGGGGATGGTCCCGCAACGCTGGCAGACCTGGGAGCGATCCTGGGTGTTCCCCACGCACGCGGGGATGGGCCCCCGCCACCTGGGGACGCGGTGCCTTGTACGTCGCGCTGCCCGCCACGCCCCGCCCGGCCGGCTCGGCGTGCTCGGCCGGGCGGCTCAGGTACGCGGCCAATATCGTGCGGCAGCCCAACTGTGGAAGGACGCCACTCGCCACGGTGATACCCGCGCCGCCACCGAGCTCGTGCGGCACATGCTCGCCCTCGACACGGCCTTCGACCGAACTCATGGCAGCGCCTGTCACGACGCCGCGCACTGGGCCGCCCGCTAGGCAGCCCTCGACGACCCCGACGCCGTGCATGATCTGCTGGACGGCCTGTGGATCGCGAGCGCGTGGGGCGCGATCGCTACGCTGGTGTCCCGCGACCCCGCCGGCCACGCCGTTTTTGCGTCATGCCGCGCACGTGGCCGATCTGCTGGCCATGCCTGGACAAGGTCACCGCACACGCGCGAGTCCGCAAGCTGGCCGGGCGCGCCGCCGCGGGCGTGGACCTCAACTATCTGTCCGCGACGGGGGTCTGCTGCGCACGATGCGAGAGGTCAAGGCCGATGACCCGCTCAGGAGGCTGGCTCCCCGCGCCTCTCCTCGCTCGAGTGGGGCCCGGTCGTGGGGGATACGCAAAGGGGGGCTACCGATCGAATGGATCACGACTAGATTCGCCAATTACGCACGTTGATCAGCAATGTCATGATCTGGCGGATCCGCACAGGTCACATGGGAGCCGTGGTGGAACTCCACAAGGGGCGGGCAGCTCCTTTTATCCTCAGATCGTCGGGGCGTTCGTGAGCACCCTCCACACCCGCATCAAAGAGTAGTGCAAATCCATCTTTCGGGCATGGGTTTGATACTGGCCCAACCCGTATCCCCCGAACAGGCAAACGGTGACCAGAAAGACTATTCGGCGACCGTCGTGACCCGCAAGAGTCTCGCGTACTGATCTCAGGGGCCGTGCTCGAGTGACCGGTCCCGCGTTCCATCCAGCAGACCTTCTCCAGCAATGGGCTGAGACTATTGGCCGTTTGCACGTGGCGCCTGGTCGTTGCTGAGCGCAGCAACGATTAGAACACATGTTGCGCGAGCCTGTTATTAGTTGGACCGTGCCATTACGATCGGCTAAGCGCATCGCAAGGGTCTGTACGGGGATGGAATCACTCTGCGGTGGCACGGTCACGTCTCATTCGTCGTGGAGGATTCGCCATGTCCAATCCCTACGGGCAGCAGTACGACCCGAACAGAGCGCACCCCTCTGCGCATGGCGCACCGCCTCCCGGCTACGGAACGGTGCCTCCTTATCACCATCAGCAGATGCGCAACGGATTAGGCATCGCCGCGCTGGTCATCGGCATCATCGGAGTGCTGACCGGGGTGATTCCGATCCTGTTCTTCGCCTCTGGCACCCTCGGCCTTTTAGCGGTGATCTTTGGTTTCGTCGGTCGCGCCCGGGCAAGCCGCGGTACCGCCTCCAACGGCGGCTTGGCATTGTCGGGAGCCATCCTCGGCCTCATTTCCATGGGACTCGCAACGTGGGGGCTGGTCGTCACGCTGAGCGCCGTGGGCGACGCGGCAACGCAGCTCGACAAGGCGCTCGCCTCCGCCACCGCGTCCCCTGAAGGGGCCGATCCCAGCCCGACGAAGAGCCAGGCACGCAAACCGATCCCGCTGGGTGCTGTCGCGAAGGAGCCTCCGTTCTCGTTGAAGGTCGTATCCGTCAGCCGCGAGCAGACCGTGAGCAGTTCCATCGACAGCCACAAAGCCCAGGGCTCCTACGTCGTCGTACGGGTCCTGGTGAAGAACACCGGCAACAGCCCTGCCTCGTTCGACGGCACCGACTCAGGCCTCTTGGACAGCGACAGCAAGCAGTACAACGTGGACTCGGACGCGACGATTAGTCAGAATCTGGAGACGGGCCAGGGCTTGTACGACGAGATCAACCCCGGCCAAAAGGTCACCAGGGTGCTGGTGTTTGACCTTCCGAAGAAGGCGAAGCCCGTCGTGATCGCCATGTTCGGCGCCGAGGGCTCCGAGGGAGCGTTCATGTACCTGGTCAAGAACAGCGAGCTGGCCTCCCCGGCGTGATGCGGGCCTTCCCGACCGACCCGGCTCTCAAAGTGTGCCGGTCTTGCTCACAGGTGTGCCGTCACGCGAGATGAAATGCCCTGCGACCGCCTCACGGCAGCACGAGCGCACCGCGTCCACTCGAGAGGTGCGCCGTGCGCCTGCGGCAGTGGCGAGTACGACCGAGGGGCCTCGGTGAATCCGGACAGCTTATGGGCGTAGCCTATGCGGCTGTCGGGTTGAAAGGGACACACGGCTTGGGAGAAAGAGCAAGCCCATCGACCTTGCAGTAAACCTGAATGAGGGTGTGCAAAGAGCTGGACTCCCTGCGTGCCGTCCTGCCCGACGATGACCAATCCCCAATACGGCAGTTGCTAACGGCGGTACGCACCCGTCAAGACTCAGCCGAGCCGCTGCAGGCGGTGCACGCCGCCCTACGGGCGATGGGGGACCACCTGGGGGTATGGGGACACCGCTCAGTGACCATGGCCGGGGTCGGCACGCGACAACCATTCGAACCGGTCTACCTGTGTCCCCAGGGCCGATACTCGGGACGCCGCGTCGACGAGACGACGACTTTCCCGCTCACCTGTGCCATCACGGGGCAGGAACTGCGCCGGGAACGGCTGTAACCGGTGGGCGGACTCCTTGGGGAACTTGGCAAGAAACTCGCCGAACGGTGGCTGCTGCTGGTGCTGCCTGGCGCGCTCTACCTGGCCGTCGCTGCCATCGCGGTGATCCTGGGCCGCCGCCACGCTCTGGACCTTCCCCTGCTCGCCGATCACCTCACCGCATGGGCTGCCTCACCGGGGGCCACCAGGGCCGGCGGGCAGGTGGTCCTCTTGGGGGCTGTTCTGGCCGCCGCGGCTGGCGTCGGACTGGCTGCCCAAGCCCTAAACTCGGGGGCTGAGCGGCTCATCCTCGCCGCCGATTGGCGCACCTGGCGGACCCCGTTACGACAGTTGGCCGCCGCGGGAGTCCAGAGCAGACGCACACAGTGGGTGACCGCACACCGTGACTACCACCGGCTATATGACCAGGCCGAGCAGGCCCGCCAGGCCGGGACACCTCCTGGCGAAGAACAACGCACCGAACGGCACGCCGCGTACGAGAAGATTATCCGTATTTCCCTCGAGCCGCCCGATCGGCCCACATGGAGCGGAGATCGAATTCACGCCGCGGCCGCCCGCCTGGACCGTGACCTGAACGTTGACCTACCCACGCTGTGGCCACACCTACCCGACAGTGCCCGCACCGAGATCACTACCGCCCGCGCAGCCCTGGCCCGCGCCACTGCCATGGGTGGCTGGGCCGTGCTGTATCTACCCCTGACCTGGTGGTGGTGGCCAGCAGCCCTCATCACAGCCCTCTTGGCAACCATCGCCTGGCAGCGCACCCGCACCACGGCCGAGGGCTACGCCTTGCTCCTGGAGGCTGCCACCCGACTACACCTGAAGGGACTCGCCGAAAACCTGGGCATCGACCCCGCCGACAAGACCCCCGCCGCCCTCGGCCAGACCCTCACCCACCAGCTACACACTCAACCCCCACCACCGCCAGCAGAAGAACGGCAAACGCCGCTGCCCAGACCGAACCCTTCCCCGCCGACCGCATCGCTTCCCCCGGAGCCGGCCTCACCGAGGCCATAGCCGCAGGGACAGCGGCGTCTCGTGACCCCGCGGCGGGTCGATCCCGGCGTGAGAACGTCGGGAGCCGCTCGAATCAAGCCCGCTACGACTCCTGCACTGTCGATGGAGAGCCTGCGGTCGGTCGCGGGACGGGCGATGGCTCGGTGTCGCGAGTTGACGCTCGCCTCGGACGCAGGGTCACCCCCAAACGGCTCATACCACCGCGCAGGCGCCCTCGACATCGGCCGACCGCCCGAGCACGACCTGCGCGACATCCCGAACGCGATCTTGTACGTCAACCGCACCGGCATCCCCTGGCGCTATCTCCCCAGGACTACCCGCCCTGGCAGACCGCCTACGCCTACTTCCGCGACTGGCAGAAAGACGGCATCTTCGAGCAGCTCAGCGGCCTGCTCCGCCGCCACGTGCGCACCGCCGCGGGCCACAACCCCGAGCCCAGCGCCTGCATCATCGACGCCCAAAGCGTCAAGACCTCCGCCAACGTCCCAGCCACCAGCCAGGGCTACGACGCCAGCAATTATCTGGGGTTGGATGTTATGCCGGGCTGGGTGGATCAGTGCTGGCTGCGGGTGGTGCGACCGGGTGAATTGACCTCATAACGCCGGAGGTTCACCGTCTCCTTCATCGAGGGGCTGTCGATGGAGGTGAAGACATGGTCAGGGCTGCGACGGACGGCCGCTACCCGGTCAGGGTGTCGGGGCCGTTGGCGGGGCTGGTGCACGAGTTTCGGCTGGAGCTGATCGGTCAGGGGTTCACGCCGCGGACCGCTCAGGGCCACGCGTATGTGCTGGCGCATCTGAGCCGCTGGCTGGAGCAGGAGGGGGCGGCTCCCGCTGAGCTGGGTGCCGAGCGGATCG
>NZ_FNDJ01000036.1 GCF_900099965.1 Nonomuraea jiangxiensis
TGGGCGACCTACCAAAGTCACACCCCAGCCAACGAACGCCTGTAGACAGCCACCGCGATCACATCTCAGCCAACTCGGCCGCCCATGGGCGACCTTCCGAAGTCACTCCGCAGCCAACGAACGCCTGTAGACAGCCACCGCCATCACGTCTCAGCCAACTCAGCCGCCCGTGAGCGACCCACCGAAAATCACGCACGGCCGACGACTGCCCAGGGACGACCCACCAAGGTCACGCCCCCACCGACAACCGCCAGGGGCGACCCAGCAGAATTACACCCCAGCGAGCCCGAGCCCACGTCCCGCGGTCGTGTGTCCTACGTGCAGGTCCCGCGCCACGCGTCGCGCGTGCCACGTCGCGCGTGCCACGTCGTGGGCCCTGCGTCGTGGGCCCTGCGTCGTGGGTCCCGCATCGTGGCTCCCGCCTGGCGGGTCCCCGCGTCGTGGGTCCCGCGTCATGGGCCCTGCGTCGTGCGTCGTGGGTCGTGGGTCGTGCGTCGTGTCGTGCTTCGTGGGTCCCGCGTTGTGGGTCCCGTGTTGTGGGTCTCACGGCGGCGGTCGCCCGGCGTATCGGTCGAGCGTCCCGGTCCGGCGTCCTGCGTCTGGGTCCCGTGTCGCGCGTTCCGCGCCGTGGATCCCACGTCCGAGGTCCCCCGGTCGGGCGTCCTGTGTCCAAGCTCCCGTGTCGCGCGTTCCGCGCCGTGGATCCCACGTCCGAGGTCCCACGGTCGGGCGTCCTGTGTCCAAGCTCCCGTATCGCGCGTTCCGCGTCGTGGGTCCCACGTCCGGGGTCCCCTGTCGGACGTCCCGTCCGGCGCCTGATATCCCTGTCCGGCGTCCCGTCCGGCGCCTGGCGTCCCGTCCGGCGCCCGGTGCCCACGTCCGGCGTCCCGGTCAGGTGTCAGGTGTCAGCGCCTGTGGCGGAGGCGGCGGAGGTAGAGGGCCACGATCGGCTCTCGCGTCACCAGCGCCAGCCCCACATCCCGGAGTTGCCGGGCCCGATGCACCTGCGCTCGCCAGTCGTTGCCGGTGGCCCGATGTGACATCTCGACCTCGACCTCCCTGACCCGAAACTTCCTCCGCAGCAGGTCGATCGTCAGCGCCGTCTCCACCCCGAACCCGTACGCCAACGGCCGCGCCGCCTCGAACGCCCGCCTGGTCAGGCAACGCTGCCCGTTGAGCGGCTGGGTCGCCTCGAACCCGGTCGCCCGGCGGATGCCCTCCTTCGACAGCCGTACCACTAAGCCGTGCCCCCCGAGGCGCACCCTCGTCCTGAAGACGGCGATCGTCATGTCGGCCTGCCCCGCGCGTACCGGCTCGATGAGCGGTGCGGCGGCGTGTGCCGTCTCGCCCAGGTCGGCATCGAGAAAGAGCAGGTGGCGAGGGCTGCCCTCGTCGTCGAGGAGACGTACGGCCTCCGCGCCTGTCTCCATCGCGGCGGCCTTGCCCCGGTTGCTGCTGTGCCGCACCACCCGCGCTCCCGCAGCACGCGCCACCCTGCCGGTCTGGTCCGACGAGCCGTCGTCCACGACCACGACGAGATCCACACCGGGCAGCGCCGCGGCGGACTTGACGGTGGCCGCGATGCGGTCGGCCTCGTTGACGGCCGGAATGATGACCGCCGTGTCACCGCCGCTCACGCAACGTCACCTCCACCAGCAACATCGATGCCCACTGAGCGTCACCTCCGCAAGGAACACAACACCGCCCCCAGAGAGCGGATCTTGTCATGACCCCTCGGTGATGAGGAACTCGGCCGGCACCTCGTCATGCACGGTGAACACCGAGTCCAACCCCGTGACCTGCAGAATCTTGCGTACGGCAGGCCGCGGGGAGGCCACCTCGAGTGTCCCTCCCTGCTCCTTCATGCGTTTGAGTGCCGACAGCAGCACGTTCATCCCCGTGGAGTCGCAGAAATCCACGGCGGACATGTCGATGACCACCCGGCTAGGCCCCTGTTGCAGGAGCCGAGTGAACTCGGCCTGCAGGTGAGGCGCCGTGTACAGGTCGATTTCCCCGGTGATGGCAACGAGTGCGCACCCGGCATGTGATCGAGTCGAGACCTTGAGCTCCACATGGGCAGGCTAGCGGCGCAGAGCCTTCCGGTCACGTTGTCACGCCGATAGGGCAACCACTGGTTTTTGTCCTCCGTTTGGGCTCCATCAAAACGGAGAGTACGCGAAGCTTGACAGCGTGACACCACAACCGGCATCGCTGCGTGGAGGAGGGGCTGGGGCACGGCAGACGGGTCCCGCATCGATGAAAGCCGACAAACCTGAAGACGCCCAGCGCCAAGGACTCCGCGAACGCCTGGAGACCATCCTCATCCGCACGGAGAAGGCCACTCCATGGCATGACGAAGCAGACCGCCTCCGCGGCCTGGTGAACCAAGACGGCTACGTCCCCATCCGCACCCGCCTGGCGGTCGAGGACCTCGACTTCCTCTCCGAGGCCCGGAGCGAGTTGCTCAGGTTCTCGGAGCTCGGGCTGAGGCTGCTCGATCTGCACCAGCCGCGGGACGCGGGGGGCATCACCAGCGACACCGCCCACCCGATCCTGCGCTGCCGGAGCTGCATGTGGCGCTGGCCCTGCCCGACATTTCGGGCAATGTCGGAGTCGTTCGGTGCACCACACGACTCATCCGACACGACACTCTCCGAGAGCGCCTGAACTCCACCACGGAGACCGCGAAGCCACGACGGGCGCGGCAGCCCACGGACAACAACAGCCCGCGGACAACAGCCGAACACGGAGAACAGCCGCCGAGGTCGGGGAACGGCCGTCAGCTGCCGACCAGGGGAAGCCGGATCTCGAACCGGCACCCCGGTCCGTCGTTGACCACCCCGATCATCCCGTCATGCGCCTCCACGATCCCCTGCGCGATGGCCAGCCCGAGCCCCGCCCCGCCGTCGGCGGTAGGAGTACGGGCAGCCTCCCCCCGGAAGGCCACCTCGAACACCCGAGGCAGATCCTCCTCCGGAATCCCTCCACAACAGTCCGTCACCGACAAACACGCCATCCCCGCGTCGTCGTCGACCCCGGCCCGCAGCACCACGGTCCGGTCCGACGGCGTGTGCCGGATGGCGTTGACCACGAGGTTGCCCAGGGCCCGTCCCAGCGCCCCGGCGTCCGCCTCGACCGGCACCGTCGCCGCCGCCTCCGCCGTCAGCACCACCCCCTTGGCCCGGGCCAGCGGCTCGACCCCGGCCATCGTGTCCGCGACGAGGTCGGCCAGCCCGATCCTGGCCCGTGACAGCCGCAACGCCCCCGCGTGGATCCGCGACAGCTCGAACAGGTCGTCCACCATCGCCGACAGCCGCTCCACCTCCAGCTTGATCTGCCCGTGATAGCGCGCGACCGTCTCCCGGTCGGACACCACCCCGTCCTCCAGCGCCTCGGCCATCGCCCGCATCCCGGCCAGCGGCGTCCGCAGATCGTGGCTCACCCAGGCCACCAGCTCCCGCCGCGCCCCCTCCAGGGCCCGCTCGCGCGCGTACGCCTCCTCCAGGGTGTTCGCGATCGTCTGCAACTCCGCGGGCAACCCCTGAGGCGCCACGAACGGCATGTCCCGTACGGCCGCCACCAACCGCCGGCTCTCCCCCACCACCCGCTTCGACAGCACGAACGCGACCCCGAGCCCCACGATCCCGCCCACGGCCACCACACTCAGCACGAAGTCCTTGACCTCGCCCTCAATGATCATCTTCATGATGATGGCCACCACCCCGGCCAGCGTCGCCGCCACCGCGACGACCACGACCACGGCCAGCATCACCCCGATCGACCTGGTACGCAGCCACCACATCACCCCGATGCCCGCCAGCGCCACCAGCACCCCGCACCCCGCCGCCACGGCCACCACCATCGGCAGGTCCCCCATCGCCACCGCCGCGGGCGGCGACAGAGCACCCACCCCAGGCGGCGCAGAAAGGACCCCAGCCGCTCCCGGCACAGAAAGGACCGCAGCCGCCGGCATCACGAGCCGCCGTCCAGCGGCTCATACCGGTATCCGACCCCCCACACCGTCACAATCCTCCGCGGCTCCGTCGGATCCGGCTCCACCTTCTCCCGCAGCCGCCGCACATGCACCGTGACCGTCGAGGAATCCCCGAACGACCACCCCCACACCTGGTTCAGCAGCGCCGACCGGCTGAACGCCTGCCGCGGATTACGCATCAGATAAGCCAGCAGGTCGAACTCCCGGGCCGTCAGCAGCACCTCGTCCCCGCGCAGCCGCACCTCATGGGCCCCCACGTCCACCACCAGGTCCCCGTCACGCAGCACCCCCGTGCCGCCGGTGACCGAGGCCCCCCTGGCCCGCCGCAGCACGGACTGCACCCGCAGCGCCAGCTCACGCGGGCTGAACGGCTTGGTCACGTAGTCGTCGGCCCCGGTCTCCAGGCCCACCACCCGGTCGATCTCCTCGCCCAACGCGGTCAGCATGATCACCGGAACCGGCCACCGCTCCCTGAGCTTCCTGCACACCTGCAGCCCGTCGATCTTGGGCAGCATCAGGTCCAGCACCATGAGGTCCGGCGGATGCGCCAACGCCCTGCGCAGCGCCTCCACGCCGTCGCCGACGCATTCGACCTCATGCCCGTCGCGCTCCAGATATCGCGCCACGACCTCGGAAACGGTCGGATCGTCATCGACGACCAGGATGCGGGTGTTCACCCATTCACGGTACGACCGGGCCACCCACGAGTGACATGGACGTCATTGGTTCGTAAGCCTCGCGGATCACCCTCCGAGGACGTACGGTAACCCCATGGGTAGACTCGTGATGCTCGTGATAGGGGCCCTGCTGGGCCTCTTCGTGCTGTTCAACTTCCTGCTGCCGATGCTGGCAGGCCTGATCAAGATCGCGTTGATCATCGGTGTGGTCGCTCTGGTCGTCTTCATCACGGTCACCGTGGTAGGCAAGTCCCGGTCATAGTGACATCGAAGTGACCAGGTCACCATGACGCTGTTCCTGCTCGATCCGTGGCTGGTCGGGATCACCATGATGGCGATCCTGCTGCTGGCCACGTGGGCGGCCACGCTGCTGCCCATCCTCAGCGGTGAGCCGATGCGCTTCCCGCTGACCTACGCGCGCCGCTCGGCCTTCCAGCGGCAGCGCGACCCCGACGCGGCCGGCCGCGCGCGTCCCAGAGCCCCTTAAAGCGTCCCGCTTCCGGCAGGCGGGACGCGTACCCACCGGTGCCGTCCCGCTCGCATCCGAAGCGGGACGCCTCGCCGTCCCGCTCCCTTCAAGAAGCGGGGACTCCTCGGCCCGAGTGAGCCCGCCATTCATCTCACCCGGAGTAGGGGCTCATGATCGACTCTCTTGTCACGTTCGTCATCACCGTGTCCGGGGGCCACGCGGCGCTCGGCATCGTCCTGTTCACCCTGGCCGTACGCCTGCTGCTGCTACCGCTCAACGTGCGCCAGGCCCGTACCGCCAAGATCCGGGAACGCCTCGCGCCCAAGGTCCTCGAACTACGCAAACGCTACGCACGCAACCCCGAGCGGATGAGCAGGGAGGTGTCCGCCCTCTACGCCAAGGAAGGCACCTCGCCGTTCGCCGGGATCCTGCCGATGCTGGCGCAACTGCCGTTCCTGTGGCTGATGTACCGGGTGGCCACGCACCCGACGGCGCTGGCCGGGCACGGTCTGTTCGGGGCTCCGCTGGGGCAGCAGGTGGCGGGTGTCATCGCCAATTATGGTCTGATCAGTTGGCCGGTTTTGGTCTTCGTTCTGGTCATCGCGCTGGCCATGGCGGTGGCCTGGCTCTCGGCCCGGCTGAGCAAGAAACTGGCGACCCAGATGGGCGAGCAGCCGCCGCTGGTGCAGAAGATCATGCCGCTGCTCCCGTACGGGTCCGTGCTCGCCACGCTGGTGCTGCCGCTGGCCGCCGGCCTGTATCTGCTCGTCTCCACGGCGTGGGCCGTCTCAGAGCGGGCCGTACTCGCCGCCCGGACCGCCTGAAGCCCGGACCACCGAAGGCCCGGGCCACCTCAAGGCCCGGAAGGGCGTTACCCGGCCTCCCTGAGGGCCGCCACCTGCCCATTTACCGAGGCATGCGGGGCGGGCAGGATCGCCCACACCGTCGTCGTGTCCCCATCGTGCCGAACCCCCCAGCTCTCCGCCACGTATTCGACGATCCCGAGCCCCCGGCCCCCGAGCGACGACAGGGTCGGGCGGCCCGCCCGCGGCTCCGTGGCAGAACCCCCGTCGCTCACCGCCACCTCGATGTGATCATCGCTGCGCAGCCAGGCGACCCGGACCATGCCCGACGGCAGCGGATGAGCATGCCGCAGCGCGTTGCTCAGCAACTCGCTCACCACCAGCACGGCATCGTCGATCGCGGCGGTGAAGACCCCACTTTCCTGCAGGTCAGTGCTCAGACGCTGGCGGGCAACGGCGACGCTGGACGGCGCGTACGGCAGCAGCACCACGCTTGACACACCCACCTCCCCGTTACCTGTGCCCCCCGCGGGAACACTCCCCGGTACGACCGAAATGCCCCGTTACCCAACCCCAGAAACCGCATCTCGATCACAGCTTGTACACATTGGACGATAGATCAGCGCAACCGTGACCGCGTCGTTACCGCATCGGTGTGTCGGATCCGATAGTGGAAGCACACCGCAGTACGAGCCGCATCCTGGTGCCGCCTCCCGGTCGCGGATGAGCACTCACATCTCCCCCTTGTGCTCTCGCGAGGCTCCTGACGATGTAGAGTCCGAGCCCCACTCCACCAAACCTTCTTCGATCCCCGCTGTCCACCTGGACAAACCTCTCAAAGATACGCTCTCGGTCGGGAGGGGCTATACCAACCCCCTCATCGTCCACCACGGCTACCACGTTGTCGTCCTCGGGCCAGGCCTCGACCCGGATGAGCCCGCCCTTCGGCGAGTACTTGAAAGCGTTCTCCAGCAACTGCCCCAGCACGATGTCCGTGGCCAGCGCGTCCCCCAGCACCGACGGCAACCCCTCGGGGATGGACACCTCCACCCGGTGCCGGTCCGACAGCACCGGCAGCCCCAGCGTGGCCGCGTTGATCCGCTCGGCCAGGTCGAACGTCTCGATCCGCACCTTCAGCTCGTCCGCCCCCGCCCTGGAGCCCAGCAGCAGGTGGTCCATGAGCTGCCCCAGCGACCGGGAGCGCTCGGCGATCGTGTGCACGGCCGAGCGGCGTTCGAGGTCGCTCAGCTTGTCCCAGCGCGAGTCCAGCGTGCTGGCGAACCCCCGGACGATCGTGATCGGCGTCCGCAGCTCGTGGCTGGTCGTGGCCAGGAACAGGTCCTTGGCCTCCTCCAGCTCCTTGGCCGTGGTCACGTCGCGGAAGTCGATGACCACCTCGCTCGTCTCCTCGATCCGCGCGCTCACCACGTCGAGCCACCGCCCGGTCTCCATCTGGAACGTGAGCTTCTCCCCCGGCTTCGGCAGCGGGAACGGCGGCGGCCCCCCGATGACCGTCTCGGCGGAGAACGCGGTCAGCTCCACGGCGGCCGGGTTCCAGCGCACCACGCGCCCGGCCCCGTCGAGCACCGCGATCCCGTCGGCGCTCGCGTCGAACACGGCCCGCTCGTGCGCCCGCTGGCGTACCGCCTCCTGGTAGGCCACCGCGTTGCCGACCGCGATGCCCGCGTGCCCGGCCAGCAGCTCCAGCAGCTCCAGCTCCAGATGCTCCGGCGTGCGCCGGGAGAACAGCGCATAGAGAGCCCCGTACGGCCGCCCGCCGACCGCCGCCAGCCCCAGCGCGATCGTGTGCAGCCCCGGCAGCCGCGCCCACACCAGGTCGTCCAGCCCCTGCGACTCCAGCAGGACGGTCTTGCCGGTGCGTAACAACTTGTCCACCAGGCTCGTCCGCAGGTCCTTGGTGGTGCCCCTGAGCGTCTCCGGCAGCCGGTACGTGCTCACCAGCCGCAGCCGATCCTCCTCGATCAGCACGAACCCGCCCGCGTCGGCCCCGGTCAGCTCCGTGAGGCTGGCCGAGATCCGGTCGAGCACGGCGGGCAGCTCCAGCTCGGAGTTGATGTCGCCGACCACGTCGGTCAGCCGGCGGACCAGCCTGGCCCGGCGCGCCATCCGGTTCCTGACCACCTCGTCGGCCCTGGCCAGATAGTGCACGCAGACGTATCCGGCCACGGCGCTGCCCAGCCGCAACGCGCTGATGTCGACCCGGACGTCCAGCAGGGTCCCGTCGCTGCGGAAACGCTTGGTGCGCAGGGAGACCTGGCCCCCGGTGCGTACGCGCTCCAGCACGGCGTTGTGCTCGGCCACCAGCTCCTCCGGCACGATCGGCGCCCGGCGCCCGAGCATCTCCTCCGCCGACCAACCGAACAGCCGTTCGGCCTCGGCGTTCCAGACCAGCACGCGTCGGTCCCGGTCGAGCGCCACGACGGCGTTGGGTGAGCTGGCGAGCACCGCGCGAGCGATCTCGTCGTCACTACCGGCCCATTCGTCCCCCACACCTCCATAGTGCCCGTGGCGCGGTGAGTCCGTCGGGCGATCCGTCCGATACGCTGCGGGCACGGTGATTCGCGTGCGCCGCGGGCGCCGCACTACGCGACAGGAGGGTGATGGGAATGTCGAGCGGTGATCTCGATGCCCTGCTGCGCGTGACCTCCAGCACCTACCGAGGTGAGACGCCGCCTGACATCGCGTTCGGCACCTACGACGGCGCCCTGGGCAGGCTGGTGCTGGCCGTGACGGGCAAAGGTGTCGCGGCGTGCAGCTTCGAGCCGGAAAACAGCGTGTTCGAGCTGGTCACCAGGCATGTGGGCATGTTCATCGGGCCCGACCCGAGGCGGCTCGACCCGGTGCGCAGAGAGTTGGACGCCTACTTCTCCGGCCGGCTGCGCGCGTTCACCACGCCCGTGGACCTGACGCTGGCCACGTCCTTCGCCCGCACGGTGCTGCAGAAGACCATGGCCGTCCCCTACGGCACCACCACCACATACGAGGAGATCGGCCAGAGCATCGGCCGGCCGCGCGCGTTGCGGGCGATCGGCAACGCGCTGGCCTCCAATCCCGTCTGCGTGATCGTGCCCTGCCACCGGGCGGTGCGCGGGGACGGCACGCTCGGCGACTACGCCGGCGGCCCGGCCGCCAAGCAGCACCTGCTCAACGTCGAGCAGCGCGCCTCAGCCTGACTCCACCGCCCCGGCGTCGGCCGTGCGGCGCCGCCGGGGCCGGCCGACCGCCAGCGTCACCAGCCCGGCCACCAGGGCCGCGCCCAGGGCGCCGTTCATCCACGGCTGCCGGGTGAACCCGATCGCCTCCCGCACCGAATTCCACAAGGCGTCCCACGCCTCCACGGTGACGCTGGAGGTGGTCAGCCAGTACGCGACGAAGCCGAGCGCCCACGGCACCAGCATCGACCAGCGCGACGGCGCGTCCTCGCCGGTGTTCCAGCGGGAGGCGCCGCCCAGCACGAAATAGTCCACGGCGAGCACCGCGAACATCGGCACGAACACCGCCCCGATCACCGACAGGAAGGCGCCGTACGAGGTGACGTCCACGACCAGCGCGACGGCGACGGTGAGCACGCCGATCCCGGTGGAGAACACCCGCCGGTCCACCCGCGGCATCAGGTTCTGCAACGAGACCGTCGTGGAGTAGACGTTCGCGAAGGACTGGTCGGTCTCCCGCAGCGCCAGGATGCCGAAGAACAACGCGCCCAGCGGCACCGCCACGAACGGCCCGAACACCGCCGTGCTGTCGGCCTGCACCGCCGCCGCCCCGGCGATGGCCACCGCGTACACGCCCAGCCCCAGGCAGGCCACCTGCGCCAGCGTGTAACCGCCGACCACCCCCGCGAACGCGGCCCTGCTCGACCTGGAGTGCCGGGCGAAGTCGGCGGCCATCGGCACCCACGACACCGACAGCGCGATCACGTAGTCCACGGCCGGGGCGAACGCGGTCCACGAGCCGCCCGGGTGCACCGGAGCGTCGGACAGGAAGAACCAGGCGAACCAGAGCATCGACACGATCACCCCGATGGTGACGTACCGGCGCAGCAGCCGGATCGCGCCGAGTGGCCAGATCGTGAGCGCGGTGGTCAGCACCCCCGCCACGATCACCCACACCTGGTACGGCACCCCGCCGAAGATCGCGGTGGCGGCCTTGGCGATCACCCACAGCTCGAACGCCCCCCAGCCGAGCATCTGCACGACGTTCAGCACCGTGGGCACGTACGAGATCCGGGCGCCGAACAGGCCCCGGAGCAGCACCATCGCCGGCTGCCCTGTCCGCGTGCCGGGGATGGCGGACAGGCCCACCATCGCCGTGCCGACCAGGCTGCCGACCACGGCCGCCAGCAGCGCGGCGCCCAGGCCGAGCGGCGCGTTACCGAGTGGGTTGAGCAGGAACAGGGCCCCGGAGAAGCCCAGGAGGCTGACGCCCAGGTTCGCCCAGAGCGCACCCTGGTCCAGCACGCCCAGCGTCTTCGGTGGCCGTCCTTCGAGAGTCAGGGGAACTTCGTCGACGGCATGCGACATCGCACACTCCCTACGCCGGCATTATCCGGACAGGTTCAGGCGGTCGGCAGCAGCGGTATCTGCCCTCTCAGCCTGGTTGCCCCAAGCTCCCGCGACGATCTGTAATTAGCGTCCTCATCATGCCCCAATGACGGCGGAACCGCCATAGTGGGCGTCGTCTCACCTTGAAGCCGCCTCAAGCCAGGAGCCGCGTCACGCGACGCCTCACGCGACGCCTCACGCGACGAAAGGCGGCTGACCGGTCTCGCTGACCATCGGGCGCCGCGCCGACTCCCACGACTGCATGCCGCCCCCGACGTTGACCGCGTCCCGCCCGAGCTGGTTGAGCCAGGCCGCGACCTGCATGGACCGGCCACCCACCCGGCACACGACGTAGACTGTCCGGTCGCCGGGCACCTCGTCCACCCGGCCCTGGATCTGCGTCATGGGGATGTGCACGGCCTCGGGGGCGTGCCCGGCCACCCACTCCTCCTGCTCCCTGACGTCGAGCAGGTAGGCGTCGGCGGGAACGGCACTGGGGTCGATCTCAGGAACGGTCATGACCCCATCATCTCGCGTCCGGCTCCCCGCCTCGCCCATCCCCGTGTGGCCTATTTGAGCAGCCGGGACAGACGGCGGTCGGCCAGCGGCTTCCCGCCCGTCTGGCAGGTGGGGCAGTATTGCAGCGACGAGTCGGCGAAGGACACCTCGCGGATCGTGTCACCGCACACGTCGCACGGCTGCCCGGCCCTGTTGTGCACCCGGAGCCCCGACTTCTTCTCCGCCTTGAGGTCCTTGGCCGCCAGCCCGTGCGCCCGCTCGACCGCCTCCCCCAGCGTGGTGACGATGGCCTCGTGCAGGTCGGCGATCTGCGCGTCGGTCAGCGTCGCCGCGACCTTGAACGGGGACATCTTGGCCGCGTGCAGCACCTCGTCCGAGTACGCGTTGCCGATGCCCGCGATCACCTTCTGGTCGCGCAGCAGCCCCTTGATCTGGGTACGGTTGCCGCCCACGATGCGCTTGAGCGCGGCCACGGTGAACGACTCGTCGAGGGGGTCGGGGCCGAGGGCGGCGATGCCGGGCACATCGTCCGGATTTTTCGTGACATAGACGGCCAGCCGCTTCTGCGTCCCCGCCTCCGTCAACTCGAACCCCGGCGCCAGTCCCTCGTCGTCGGGCGCCAGCCGTACCCGCACCGCGAGCGGGCCCTTGCCGGGGCGGACGGGCTTGGCGCCCGAGAGGTCCTCGCGCCAGCGCAACCACCCCGCCCGCGCCAGGTGGATGACCAGGTGCAGCCCGTCGCAGTCGAGGTCGAGGAACTTGCCGTGCCGCGACACGCCGGTCACGGTGAGCCCGCCGAGCGCGGTGGCCGGCGGGTCGAACGTCTTGAGCGCCTGGAACGCGACCACGTCGACGCCCAGGATCGTACGGCCCACCGCCCGCTCGCGCAGGAAGTGGACCAGAGACTCCACTTCGGGAAGTTCCGGCATGCCACCAGAGTACGGTTCACCTCCGGCCGACCGCCTCTGACCGGCCGCCCCCGGCTGACCGCCCGGCTGTCCACAGCCTGTGGACGACGGGGCGGGAGCGGCTAGGGCACGCTCCAGAAGGCCAGCTCGTGGGCCATGCCTTCGGTGAACAGCGCCTCGGCCCGCGCGGGATCGGGATCGACCTCGTCGATCATCTGGGCGATCCGTACGGTGAGCGCCTCGAACCCGGGGTCCGCGTACGTGTCCACCCAAGCCCGAAATCTCGGCTCATCAGGCGGATTCTTTGCCAATATCTGCCCAAGGTTTGAATATCCCCACATGCACGGATAAAGCGCAGCCAGCCCCTCCCCATAGGACGCCGCCGACTCCAGCAGGAACCCCGTGTACGCCGCACACGCCGGCCCCTTCACCGCACCCTCCAGGTCGGCCCCGAACTCCGCCGACATCCTCCGGTGCAGGCTCAGCTCGTCGTGGTAGGTCGTGTGCGCCAGATCCACCAGGTCGCCGAGGTGCGCGGCGGGCGCCTGCCAGGCCAGCCGGGCGAAGACCCGCACGTAGTCCAGCAGGAACAGGTAGTCCTGCTCCAGCCACGACCTGAACACCGGCTCGGCCAGGTCACCCCGCCCGATCCCGGCCACGGTGGGATGGTCGAGCTGCTCCTGGAGCAGCGGCCGGCCGATCGCGTGCAAACGTTCCGAGACAGTCATGCCTGGGAGGTTAGTGTCAGGGCATGAGCGTGACGATCGCCGAGGAGTTCCTCCTTCTCGCGCATTCCGACCAGGACGGCAAGCAGCTCATCGACTCCATGCACCTCGACCCCGCGGTCGCGGGCGCCCTTCTCGCCGACCTCGCGATCGCCGGCCGCATCGAGCTGGCGGGCAAGAAGCTGCGGGTCGCCGACCCCTCCCCGCTCGGCCACCCCGAGCTGGACGCCACGCTGGCCCGCATCGTCCAGGAGGGCGGGGACCGCAGGCCCGCCTGGTGGGTCCACAAGTTGCAGTCGGGCAAGCTGCGCAATCGCCTGCTCACCGGGCTGGCCGAGGCAGGCGTGCTGGCCGAGCGCCACCGTAAGGTCCTCGGCGTCTTCCCCAGCACGCGCTGGCCCCAGGTGGACCCCGGCGTGCAGGCCGACGTCAGGGAGCGGGTGTCGGCCGTCCTGGCGGGCGCGGACCCCGACGCCCGCACGGCCGCCCTGATCGCGATCACGTACGCGGCCAGGTTCCACCGCAAGGCCTTCCCCGGCGCCGACCGGAAACGAATCAAGGAGATCGCCGAGGGCGTCTGGACGTCGGCGGCCGTGGCCAAGGCCATCGCGGCCATCCAGGCCGGCGTAACGGGCGCCGCCGCCGCGGGCATGGTCGCCGTAGGCGCGTCCGGCTCGTCCTGAAACGGCGCGACGGCCGCACCCCGCGAAGGCACGCGGCCGGACACCGCGAAGGCGCCCGGCCGCGTCCGGCGAAACCGGCTGTCTCAGGCGGCGTCGATGATGTCCTTCGGCACCGGCTGGTCGTTCTTCAGAGCGTTGAACAGCGCCAGCGCCTTGTCCCGCTCCCACTTGACCGCCGTGCCGCCGCTGGGCACCACCTCGTCCCCGCCGAACGGCACCACGGTCGTCACCGGGCTGTCACCCATGGCCAGCCCCAGCGACAGCATGTCGAACACGCCCGTCCCCGAGTCCACCTCGACCGCGTCCGTGGCGCTCATGGCCAGCGGGATCGACGTGAACGGGTTGATGAGCACCCCCGGGCTGGCCGCCTTCTTCACGACCGCCCCCAGGAACTGCCGCTGCCGCTTGGTCCGCTCGAAGTCGGGCAGCGCGCCGCCCTTGCGGGTGCGTACGTAGCCGAGGGCCTGCGACCCGGTGAGCGTCTGGGTGCCCTTCTTCAGCTTGAGCCCCGCCTTCGGGTCGTTCACGGCGGCCCGTACGTTGATCTCGACTCCACCGACGGCGTCCACGATGTCCACGAAGCCGGCGAACCCGATCTCCATGTAGTTGTCCACGTGCACCCCGGTGACCGTCTCCACGGTCCGGACCAGCAGCTTCGGCCCGCCGATCGCGTATGCGGCGTTGAGCTTGTCGCGCCCCCTGCCCGGGATGGTGACGGCCGAGTCGCGCGGCAGGCTGACCAGCGTCGGCTTGTCGCTGCCCTCGGGGATGTGCAGCAACATCATCGAGTCCGTACGCTGGCCGGCGGCCCGCCCCGTGGCCAGCTTCTTGCGCTCGGCGGCCGTCAGGCCCTTGCGGCTGTCGGACCCGACGAGCAGCCAGTTGGTGCCCGGGGTGTCGGCGACGCGGCCGTCGTAGTCGTCGAGCACGCCGTCGATCCCCGCCAGCCGCGAATCGATCCAGAAGAGCATGCCCACCGCCGCCACTAAGAGCACGACCAGGAATCCGGCGACGATCTTCAGGATCGTCCCGCCGGACATCCGCCGGCGCGACCCCCCGGGCGGCCGCTGGGACGGCTCCTCCGGCGACCGCAGCGGCCTGACCGGGCTCTTGCCCGAGCGCACCTTGCCGTAGACCCGTGAACCGCCCTTGGGCGGCTGCCCCTGCTGACTCCCCGGCGGCGGCTCGGGGTATTGCGGAGCGGCGGGAAGCTTGTGCGTGGGCGCCCCCGGCCCTCCGGACGGCACGCGATGGGCGGGCGCGCCTCCAGAACGCTGGCCGTCACCCGGCCGTGGAGGCAGCGGGCGGCCGTCGCCTGGCGAGCGCATGGCCCGCGTCCGGTCGTCCTCAGACACTTCGCCTTCTTCCCTTCGGTTTGCCATAAACGCTACGTCCAACCCCCCGGCAGTGAAGTCCATCCGCCAAGGTTTTCCCAGGGAAAAGTACGCGGAAGCAGCGAAGGGTCACTCCGGAAACATAGAGACCACCCGTTGTCGTTACCGTTAGAACGACCTCTATCGAAGGGATGATCGTGTCCGCTCAGGACCCGTGGAGTCCTCGCCCGTGCTCGGGCACGGGTTCCACCAAGGGCTCACTCCGGTGAGCGCCTATCTCGGCCTACTGGCCCTCATCCTCCTCACCGCCGCGACGGGCTATTTCGTCGCCCAGGAATTCGCGTTCGTCGCCGCCGACCGGGGCCTCCTCCGGGAGCAGGCCGCCGCCGGCGACACCTCCGCCGAGAAGGCGTTGCAGGTGACCTCGCGGCTGTCCTTCATGCTCTCGGGCGCCCAGCTCGGCATCACGGTCACGGCGCTGCTGGTCGGCTTCCTGGCCGAGCCCGCGATCGCCGTCATCGTACGGCCGTGGCTGGCCGACACCGGGCTGTCCGACACCATGATCACCGGGCTGTCCGTGGCCATCGGCGTGTTCGTGGCGACCGTGGTCCAGATGGTGCTCGGCGAGCTGGCGCCGAAGAACCTCGGCATCGCCCGGCCGGAGCCGGTGGCCAAGTTCCTGGCCGGTTCCACGCTCGTCTACCTGGCGGTGGCCGGGCCGGTGGTCCGGCTGTTCGACGCGGCCGCCACGGGGCTGCTCAGGCGTGTCGGCATCGAGCCGGTCGAGGAGGTCGAGCACGGCGCGACCCCCGAGGAGCTGTCCCGCATCATCGCGGAGTCCACCCAGGCGGGCGAGCTGCCGGCGAGGCTGTCGGAGCTGCTCGAACGCGCGCTGGAGTTCGGCGACCGGACGGCGGAGGAGATCATGGTGCCGCGCCCCCGCGTGGTCGTGCTGCGCTCCGCGCAGCCCATCTCCGACCTGGTCGACGTCATGCGCGAGTGCGGCCACTCCCGTTACCCGGTGCTCGGCCCCGACGGCGACGTGGTGGGCGTGACGGGCGTGCGCGAGTTGCTCTCCTCGGGCCTGGAGGAGGGCCGTATCGCCGAGATCACCCGCCCGCCCCTGCTGGTGCCCGACTCGGTGCCGCTCCCCGCGGTGCTGGACAGGATGCGGGCGGCCGGCGACGACATCGCCCTGGTCATGGACGAGTACGGCGGCCTGGCGGGCGTGATCACGGTGGAAGACCTGGCCGAGGAGCTGGTCGGCGAGCTGGTCGACGAGAACGACCCGGAGCCGCCGGAGGTGGTCGAGCGACCCGACGGCGTCTGGGAGATCCCCGGGCACCTCCGGCTTGACGAGGTGGAAAGAGCGACGGGCATGTCCCTGCCGGAGAGCGACGACTACGACACCCTCGCCGGGCTGGTCCTGGCCAAGCTGGGCAGAATGCCCGAACCGGGCGACTCGGTGACGGTCAGCGTCACCACGGACACCGACCCGTTCGCCGACGACGCCCCGGACGACCTGGCGGAGCTGACGGTCATGTCACTCAACCGCCGGGTCCCCGAATGGGTCCGCCTGGCCCCGGTCCAGCACGCGGAGGCGACCCGATGACCCTGATCGTCGTCAGCCTCGCCCTGCTGGTCTTCAACGCGCTCTTCGTGGCGGCGGAGTTCGCCTTCGTCTCGGCCAAGCGCCACCGCCTGGAGGAGATGGCCACGGGCGGCAACCGCCTCGTCAGGTTCACCGCCAAGTCGGCCGTGGGCGGCGGGCGCCAGCTCTCTCTCATGCTGGCGGGCGCCCAGCTGGGCATCACCCTGTGCACCCTCGGCCTGGGCCAGGTGACGGAGCCCGCCATCGAGCACTTCCTGACCCCGGTCTTCGCCGCGGCGGGCGTCCCGGAGGCGCTGCGCCTGCCCATCGCCCTGACCTTCGCCCTGGCCCTGGTCACGTTCTTGCACATGGTGGTCGGCGAGATGGCCCCGAAATCCTGGGCCCTGACCCATCCGGAGCGCGCGGCCCTGATCCTGACCCTCCCGTTCCGGGCGTTCACCTCGCTCATGCGCCCCCTCCTGTCGGCCCTGAACGGCCTGACCAACGCCATTCTCAAGCTCTTCGGCGTGCAGGCCAGGGACGAGCTGGCCACCACCCGCACCCCTCGCCAGCTCGCCATGCTGGTGGGCGAGTCGGGCCGGATGGGCCTGCTGGACCGGCAGGAGCACGACCTCCTCACCCGGGCCCTGCGCCTGGACGACGAGGGCATCGAACGCCTGATGATCCCCATGGACCAGGCGGTCAAGGTGCCCCGGACGGCGACCGCCGCCGAGATCAAGGAAGCGGCGGCGAAGAGCGGTCACCTCAGGCTCCTGGTCGAGGGCCCGACAGGCGTGGAGGCCGCCCTGCACGCCAGGGACGCCCTGCTGAGGCCCACCGGCACCGCCGCGGACCTGAGCCGCCCCCTGCCCCGGCTCCGCTGCACCACCCAGGTCCCCGAAGCGGTCACCAGCCTCCAGGAGGCCAGAGCCCACCTGGCCCTGGTGACGGACCAGCAAGACTCGGTAATCGGAATGGTGAGCCTGACGGATCTGCTCGGCGAACTCCTGGACACCAGACTGTGACCTAAAACACACCGCAAGCGCCCGGAAAGTCCCCTGCAAGCGTCAAGAACTATCTTCCGTAGGCGGCCCCAGCCGTTACCAACCGGTTCTCGAAAAGAAAGACCCACGACCCTTGCGATCCAAGTCGCACTTCGTCAATGTGGGTCTGCGCAACAGCACCCCAACCAAGACCAACTTGAAGGGGGCCACGCCTCAGAGGGGTAGTACCCGAAGAGCTAAGCCCCCCAAAAGGCCCGGCAATCCGTACGGCCTCTTAAAGGGGGGCACGGGGGGCAAAGCCCCCCGAAAACCCCTGGGGGTCCGGGGGTTACCCCCCGGGCAGACATGACGAGGGGCCCCGAGGGAGCATCCACCAAAGGTGAGATGCGACCAGGGGACCCCAGTCACCGAGTGGGCGAGGAGGGATTTGAACCCTCACGTCCTTTCGGACACACGGACCTGAACCGTGCGCGTCTGCCGTTCCGCCACCCGCCCTTTTGGGTGCGGAAGAACATTAGCACGGAACAGCCACTGGTACTGAACCCGGATACGATCGCATAAGACACGGGAGCGGAGGAGCTGGGCGCGACAGCCGACGAGCGCCTGGCACCGTGACGTGGAACGAGCGGAAACCGGGCGCCGGAAGCGTCTGGGGGCCGCGATCATATGCACGGAGGAAGGGAGGTACCCGGTGGGAGTCCTTCAGCGCTTCGAGCGAAGGCTCGAAGGCTTGGTTGAGGGGGCCTTTGCGCGGGCGTTCAAATCTGACCTTCAGCCGGTCGAGGTCGCCAGCGCGGTTCAGCGGGAGATGGATGAGCGTGCGGCGATCGTCGCGCAAGGTCGCACGCTCGTGCCCAACGACTTCGTGGTTGAGCTGTCCACGACCGACAGCGAACGGCTTGAGGTCTACGCCGACAGCATCAGCCATGAGCTGGCCAACCTCGCCAGGGAGTACGCCAAGGAGCAGGGCTACTCCTTCGTGGGACCGGTCCGGGTCCGATTCGAGACCGCCGGCGACCTGGCCGTGGGGCTGTTCCGCATCCGCTCGGGCGTCATCCGCGGCGCGACCGTCGAGCAGGACGAGATCCGCCAGCCGGCGAGCGACCTGCCCCCGTCACGTCCGAACGCGTTCAACGGGCGGCCCCGGCTGCTCGTCTCCACCCAGGACGATCCGCAGGGCGACCGCTCCTACGAGCTCACCACTCCGGTGACCTTGCTAGGCAGGGGCACCGACTGCGATCTTCGTCTAGTCGATCCGGGCGTCTCGCGTCACCACGCGGAACTACGCGTCGAGGGCCAGCTCGTGGTCCTCGTCGATCTCGGATCGACGAACGGCACTTTCGTCAATGGCCAGCCGGTACGCAGGATCGAGCTCCAGAACGGCACGCGAGTGACTTTGGGGCGCACGACTCTGGTGTTCCGGCGCGATTAGGGGTAGACAAACGGTCCATGTCCGAGCTCACGCTGCTGCTGATCCGGCTAGCCTTCCTGGCGGTGCTGTGGTTTTTCGTCATTGCCGCAGTCGGCGTGATCCGGACTGACTTGTTCGGTTCACGCACGGCTCCGGCAAGCCCGCGCAAGGCAGGGAAACTGGCCAAACCGGTGGCCAAGCCCAAGCCCAAGAAGGGCGAGCCACGCCAGCTCATCGTTACCGGTGGCCCCTTGCAGGGCACCACCATTAACCTCACGGAGACGCCCATCACCATTGGCCGGGCCAATGACGCCACGCTGGTAGTCACCGACGACTACGCTTCCAGCCGGCATGCCCGGCTCTTCCCCCAGGACGGTCAGTGGATCGTGGAAGATCTCGGTTCGACCAACGGCACGTATCTCGACCGCTCGAAAGTCACCCGTCCGACCCCGGTGCCGCTCGGTGTTCCGATCCGCGTCGGCAAGACAGTCATTGAATTGCGCAAATGACCATCGCACTCCGCTACGCCGCCCGCTCGGACGTCGGCCTCCTCCGCGAAGGAAACGAGGACTCGGCGTACGCTAGCGGTCGCCTGCTGGCCGTCGCAGACGGCATGGGCGGGCACGCACACGGCGAGGTGGCGAGCTCTGTCGCCATCGCCGCCATGGCCTCTCTGGAAGAGGCCCAACAGGGGGGTGACCTGCTCAACGCCATCGAGGCAGCAGTACGCGACGCCAACCGCAAGCTGCACGAAATGGTGGGGCGGGATCCCAGCCTCAAAGGCATGGGCACGACTCTCACGGCCATGCTCTGGAACGGCACCCAGGTCGCCCTGGTGCACGTCGGCGACTCGCGCGCCTACCTGCTCAGGCGCGGGGAGCTCTACCAGATCACCCATGACCACACGCTGGTGCAGCAGCTCGTCGACGACGGGCGCATCACACCGGAAGAGGCGGCCACGCATCCGCAGCGCTCGATCCTGCTGCGCGCGCTCGACGGCAGCGGTGAGGTCGATCCCGACCTGACGCTGCGCGAGGCGCAGGTGGGCGACCGCTACCTGCTGTGTTCCGACGGCCTGTCGGGGGTGGTGAGCGCGGAGACGTTGCATGCCACGCTCACCAACATCGACGACCCGGAAGAGGTCGTCCGCCAGCTCATCGACCTGGCGAACCGAGGCGGCGGGCCCGACAACATCACCTGCGTGCTGGCCGACGTGCTCGAGCTCACCGAAGGGCAGCAGGTGCCCACCGAGGCCGCCGTCGTCGGCGCCGCGGGCATGAACCGGCTGCACGGCGGCCCCCCGACAGGTGAGCAGGACGCCCCGCCGGGGCGATCCAACGCGGTGACCGCACCCCAGCCGGTGATCACCGACGACGACCCTGATGAGCCGGTCGCCAAGGCGTCCCGGCGCCAGGGCAGGCGTCGTCGCGTGTGGCCCGTGCTGGTCACCGTACTCGGCGTGGGCATGGTCGTCGTCCTCGGCGGCGGCTACTTTGGATATCGGTGGACTCAGGACCAGTTCTTCGTCGGCGCAAGGGGCGACGAGGTGGTCGTGTTCCAGGGGATCCAGAAGGAGTTGGGCCCGATCTCGCTCTTCCACGTCTCCGAGTCCACCGGCAGGCAGCTCTCCCAGCTCTCGGAGGCGGATCAGGCATTGATCAAGAGCGGGATTCCCGTGACCACCGTGGCCGAGGGCATCACGAAGATCAACGCACTGGAGTTCGCCAAGGATCAGCCGACCGACGAGGCCCAGGCGGAGACGACCGAGTCGCCCACCCCGACCGCAACCGCGACCGCGACGAGGACGAAACGGCAGCAATGAGCGAAGTCGCCGCAGAACCGGTCCCGATGCCGGCCAAACGCCGCGGGGCCCAGTTGATCATGCTCGCCCTCGCGGTGCTGATCGTCCTGGGCGCCTACGCCAACGTGGGCCTGGCGCTCGACGGCACGATTCCGGCGGGCATGCTGACGTACGGTCTGGGCCTGGGCGGCCTGGTGCTGGCCGCCTACCTGGTGCTGGCCAAGTTCGCCCCCTGGGCGGACCCGCTGATCCTGCCGCTGGTGACCCTGGTCAACGGCCTGGGCCTGGTGATGATCTACCGGCTCTCCGAGTCCGACTCGGGACTGCCCTCGGCCGAGCTCGCCTCGCCCAGCTCGCAGCTTCTGTGGACGTTCGTCGGCATCGCGTTCTTCAGCGTCACCCTGATCTTCCTGCGGGACCATCGCGCCCTGCAGCGGCTGACCTACACCGCCGGAGCACTGGGCCTGTTCCTGCTCGTCTCGCCGTTGATCCCGTTCCTCGGCCAGGAGATCAACGGCGCCCGCATCTGGATCGGCATCCCCGGGGTGGGGCAGCTCCAGCCGGCCGAGTTCGCCAAGCTCGCGCTGGTCGTCTTCTTCGCCGGCTACCTGGTGGCCAAGCGGGACGTGCTCGCCCTCGCCGGTCGGCGGCTGCTCTTCATCGACCTGCCACGGGCCCGTGACCTCGGCCCGGTGCTCATCACCTGGGGCGTCAGCCTGGGCGTCCTGGTGATGCAGAAGGACCTGGGCTCCTCGCTGCTGCTGTTCGGCACGTTCATCGCGATGTTGTACATCGCCACCCAGCGCAGCTCCTGGGTGATCATCGGCATTCTGCTCTTCGCGGGCGGCGCCATCCTGGCAGGCATGGTCTTCGACCACGTCCAGCAGCGCTTCGAGGTCTACCTCGACCCCGCCGACCCCAAGCTGTTCGACCAGGTCGGCGGCAGCGCGCAGCTCATGCAGGGCCTGTTCGCGCTGGGCTCGGGCGGCGTTCTCGGCACGGGGCTCGGCCAGGGCAACCCCGACCTGATCCCGCTGGCCTTCTCCGACTTCATCTTCAACGCCACCGGCGAGGAGATCGGGCTGACCGGCCTGATGGCGCTGCTGATGGTCTACGCGCTGATCGTCGAGCGCGGCCTGCGCACTTCGCTGGCGGCCCGCGACCCGTTCTCCAAGCTGCTGGCGGGCGGCCTGTCGTTCATCCTGGCCTGGCAGGTGTTCATCATCGTCGGCGGCGTGACCAACCTCATCCCCCTGACCGGCCTGGTCACCCCGTTCATGTCACAGGGTGGCTCAGCACTGCTGGCTAACTGGATCCTTATCGCACTCTTGGTACGCATGTCAGACGCGGCGCGGCGGCCCCCGCCCCAGGCGATCCAGAACGAAGGACTGACGCAGGTGTTCCAGCGATGAACAGCACTCTGAAGCGCGCGGCGGTGGCCTGCCTGGCCATGTTCGCGCTTCTGATGATCAATGTGAACTACCGGCAGGCGATCGCCGCCGACGAGCTGCGCAACGACGCCCGCAACCAGCGCAACTTCTACGAGCGTTACGCGATCGAGCGCGGCCGCATCACCGCCGGCGGCAAGGTGATCGCCCAGTCCGTCGAGACCAAGGACAAAAACTTCCGGTTCGTCCGTCAGTACCCGGACGGCAAGCTCTACGCGCACGTCGTCGGCTTCTTCTCGCCCGAGAGCGCGGGCGCGATCGAGGCCAGCGAGAACAAGCTGCTCGACGGCTCCAGCGCGGACCTGCTGCTGCGGCGGAGCATCGACCTGTTCACCGGCGAGCCGGCCAAGGGCGCCAACGTCGACCTCACCATCAACCCGCAGGCTCAGAAGGCGGCCTACGACGGGCTGCGGCAGACCGGCAACCGGGGCGCCGTCATCGCGCTCGACCCGAAGACGGGCGCCATCCTGGCCATGGTCTCGCTGCCCACCTACGACCCCAACGAGCTGTCGGGCACCGACCGGGGCAAGGTCTTCCCGCGCTACGACGAGCTGGCCAAGGACAAGGGCCAGCCGCTGCTCAACCGTACGATCAACCAGACCTACCCGCCGGGCTCCACGTTCAAGGTGGTGACCACGGCCGCCTTCCTGGAGGACGACTCCTCGCGCGGGCCGGAGACCACCGTGCCGGCGCCGCAGCGGCTGCCGCTGCCCAACACCACCATCAGCCTGCCCAACTACGGCGGCTCGGCCTGCGGCAGCGGCCAGGTGACGCTGGTGTTCGCGCTGGAGCAGTCGTGCAACACGCCGTTCGCCAAGATCGGCATGGACCTGGGCTACGACAAGCTGCAGGAGCAGGCGGCCAAGTTCGGCATGGGTACGCAGGTCGGCATCCCGATGGACGTGTCCAAGAGCAGCTTCGGCGCGCGCGAGGACGACGCGGCGCTCGCCATGGCCTCCATCGGGCAGCGCAGCAACCAGATGACGCCGCTGCAGATGGCCATGATCGCCGCGGGCATCGCCAATGACGGCAAGGTGATGAAGCCGTACCTGGTCAACAAGATCACCGACGCCAAGGGCGACACGGTGGAGGACGCCTCGCCCGAGGAGCTGTCGGAGGCGATCAGCTCCGACTCGTCGCGCAAGCTGCGCGACATGATGGTGAGCGTCGTCCAGAACGGCACGGCGAACCTGGCGCAGGTTCCGGGCGTCCAAGTAGGTGGTAAGACGGGCACCGCGGAGACCGCAGACGGCCGGCCGCCGCACGCCTGGTTCATCTCCTTCGCACCGGCGGACGACCCGAAGGTGGCCCTGGCGATCATCGTCGAGTCGGGCGCCGCCAAAGTCGGCGCGGAGGCCACCGGCGGGCACACCGCCGCGCCGATCGCCAAGGCCGTGCTGGAGGCGGTGCTGAAGTGAGTGACGGTACCCTGCTGGACCATGCGGCTTCGTAACCGCTACCTTCTGCTCGCCCGCATCGCCACCGGCGGTATGGGCGAGGTGTGGCGTGCCCAGGACGAGCTGCTCGGCCGCGAGGTCGCGGTGAAGATCCTGCGCAGCCACATCCACGCCGACCCCACGTTCCTGGAGCGGTTCCGCAACGAGGCCAGGCTCACGGCGGCGCTGGCCGATCCCGGGATCGCACAGGTCTTCGACTACGGCGAAGAGAACGACCTCGCCTATCTGGTGATGGAGCTGGTGCACGGCGAGCCGCTGTCGGCGATCCTGGCCCGCAACGGCCTGCTCGGGCCCGAGGTGGCGCTCGACGTGGTCTATCAGACGGCCAAGGCTCTGCACGTCGCCCACTCCGCCGGGATCATCCACCGCGACGTCAAGCCCGGCAACCTGCTGGTCACGCCCGAGGGCACGATCAAGGTGACGGACTTCGGCATCGCGCGGGCCCTGGAGGCGGCGCCGGTGACGCAGACCGGGACGGTGCTGGGCACGGCCCAGTACGTCAGCCCCGAGCAGGCCCAGGGTTTCCAGCTCACGCCGTCGACCGACCTCTACTCGCTCGGTGTGGTGGCCTACGAGTGCCTGGCGGGGCGCACGCCGTTCCAGGGCGACAGCCAGGTGGCCATCGCGCTGCAGCACCTCAACCAGGTGCCGCCGCCGCTCGGCGTGGACGTGCCGGCTCCGGTGCGCGACCTCGTCATGGCGCTGCTGGGCAAGGAGCCCGCGCAGCGGCCTGGCACGGCGCTGGAGGTGGCCGACCGGGCCTACGTGCTGCGCGAATCGCTCGCCGGTGCCGAGCACGTTCCCGAGCTCAGCATGTTCACCGACCCCGGCGGCTTCCGCGTACGCGAGCCGTCGCCGGAGGACGAGCGGACCACCGACAGCCTCGCCCCGGAGACCGCGCTGCAGTCGAGGGCGGCCAGGGGCCGGCGGGGCGCCAGGACGCTGGCCCTGGTCGCCACGGCCGGCTGTGTGGCCGCGGTGGGGTTGAGCGCGATGACGTTCGCCAACCGCGATCAGCAGCCCACGCCACCGCCCCGGGTGGCCGAGCCCAGCGATTCGCCGACGCTGACGCCCGAGCAGCTCAGGCCGTCGAAGACGAGAACGCACACCCGGCGGCCGTCGGCCGTTCCGGTGAAGTCGCCAAAGCCAATACCCTCCCAACCGTCGCGGTCGGCTACGGTAAGCAAGTCGGCAACTCCTACCAACAAGCCGACACCGAAACCCACCCCGACCACCCGAACCCCAACACCCACGCCAACCCCAACGCCCACTGATACACCGACAACTCCGACACCCGCCTCGCCGGACCCGGGTGAGACAAACCCGCCGAAGGAGGAGACGTGATGCGCTACGGGGTCGATGATGGACACCGGCGGCCCCCCGAGCAGGCCGGTACCCAAGATGAACGGTAAGGGACAGTGCAGGAAATGACTCAGCCTCGGCTACTCGGAGGTCGCTACGAGCTCGACGGTGTCGCCGGGCGTGGCGGCATGGCCGAGGTGTATCGTGCCCGAGACATCCGGCTGGACCGCGTAGTCGCGATCAAGACCCTCCGGTCCGACCTGGCGCGTGACCACACCTTCCAGGCCAGGTTCCGCCGTGAGGCGCAATCGGCGGCCTCCCTGAACCACCCGGCGATCGTCGCTGTCTACGACACCGGCGAAGACGTCACCGACGGTGTTCCCGTGCCGTACATCGTGATGGAATATGTCGACGGCAGGACCCTGCGTGACCTGCTGCGCCAGGATCGGCGGTTGCTGCCCGAGCGCGCGGTCGAGTTGGTGGACGGCATTTTGCGGGCCCTCGACTACAGCCATCGTGGCGGCATCGTGCACCGCGACATCAAGCCGGCCAACGTGATGATCACGCGGGCGGGCGACGTCAAAGTGATGGACTTCGGCATCGCTCGCGCGATGGCCGGCTCCGAGGCCACGATGACGCAGACGGCCCAGGTGATCGGCACCGCCCAATACCTGTCGCCGGAGCAGGCGCGGGGCGAGCGGGTGGACGCGCGTAGCGACATCTACTCCACCGGCTGCCTCCTGTACGAGCTGCTGACCGGTCAACCACCGTTCACCGGCGACTCCCCCGTCGCCATCGCCTACCAGCACGTCCGGGAAGACCCGATCCCGCCGTCCCAGATCGACCGGGAGATCCCGGCGTGGGCGGACGCGATCGTGCTCAAGGCCATGGCCAAGGACCCGGCCCACCGCTACCAGAGCGCGGGCGAGATGCGGGCCGACATCCAGCGGGCGATGTCCGGCATGCCGGTCGACGCCCAGACGATGGCGATGACCGGCAACTACAGCCAGGGCACCCGCATGATGACGGCCACCCAGGCGGCCCAGGGCCCGGCCACGCAGCGCACCGGCGCCGTCCCGCCCTACGAATACGGTGACGGGTCCGGCGGAGGCCGCGGCGGGCGGCGCAGGGCGAACAGCGGTGGCGGCAACGGGCTCAAGACCGCGCTGTGGATCATCATCCCGCTGCTGATCATCGGTGCGTTCGTGACGGTCGGCTACGTGGTGTTCGGCTCCAAGGGCGCCACGACCGACACGCAGATCGCGATTCCGTCCCTGGAGACACAGGAGCGGAAATACGCCGAGGATCAGCTCAAGGCGCAGGGACTCAGCGTCCAGGTGGTGGAGGAGCCCAGCTCCGACGTCAAGAAGGGCATCGTCATCAGGACGGAGCCCGAGGCGGGCACCAAGGTGGACAAGGGCTCCGCCGTCAAGCTGGTCGTGTCCAAGGGCCCGGAGAAGGTCACGGTGCCCGACGGCCTCATCGGCCTCTCCCAGGCGGAAGCCCTGAAGGCGCTGGAGGACGCGGAGCTGCAGGGGACCGTCAAGACCCGAAGCTCCACCAAGGAACAGGGCACGGTCATCGCGACCGACCCCAAGTCCGGCGAGTCGATCGAGAAGGGCGGCACCGTCACGCTCTTCGTGCCCAAGGAGCTGGGCGAGGTGCCCAACCTGGTCGGGCTGACCCAGGAGGACGCCACCGCGCAGATCAAGGCCGCCAACTTCAGGGTCAAGGTCTCCGAGGCGCCGAGCGACCAGCCGGCCGGCACGGTCATCCAGCAGAACCCGCCCGAGGGTTCCACGCAGCCGCCCAACACCACCATCACGATCGTGGTGTCCACCGGGCCTGAGCAGTCGTTCCCGTCGCCGACCGAGGACTTCCCGACGGAGGACGTGCCGACGGACCAGCAAACGGAATTCCCGTCCGACGAGCCGACGGAGGACAACCCGCTCGACGGCGGGTCCGACCGCGGCGACAACGGGGACTTCGGAGGCTGACGATCCGGCGAAGGGCCGCCCGGCGGGCGGCCCTTCCGCATGTGCGGGCACAGCCGTACAAAAAGGAACGCCCCCGCCGCTCGGGGGCAACGGCGGGGACGCTCACATGTAAGTCGCCGTACGCCGGACGTTCGTTACACGATTCCGCGGAGCCAATTCTCCAGCAGCCGGTGGCCGTGCTCCGACAGGACGGACTCGGGATGGAACTGGATGCCTTCGACGGGTGCCCGGCGGTGGCGCAGGCCCATGATGACGCCGTCCTCGGTGCGGGCGGTCACGTCGAGGACGTCGGGCACGGTCTCCGGCAGCACGGCGAGCGAGTGGTAGCGGGTCATCCGCACCGGTGACGGCAGCGCCTCGAACACGCCCTTGCCGTCGTGGCGGACGGCGCTGGTCCTGCCGTGTACGAGCTCCGGCGCGCGGGACACGGTGGCACCGCAGGCGACGGCGATGGCCTGGTGGCCCAGGCAGACGCCGAGCAGCGGCCGGTGGTGCTCGACCGCGTGGTGGACCAGGGGCACGCTCACACCGGCCGCCTCCGGGGTGCCGGGCCCCGGGCTTACGAGCACGGCGTCGAAGCCGTCGGCGTCGCGCACGCGTACGTCGTCGCGCGGCCGCACGTCGCAGTCGGCGCCCAGCCGGCGCAGGTACTGGACGATGGTGTGGACGAAGCTGTCATGGTTGTCCACGACCAGCACGCGGCTCATTTCCTTACGGTCACCTCGTCAACCGGCACCATGGGTTCGAAGAGCGGGAACACGGCATACCAGAGTACGGCCACCACGGCGATGACCAGCACCGCGGCCGTCAGCACCCTGATGGGCAGGCTGCCGGGCAGCTTGCGCCAGAGCCAGGCGTACATGGTCATGCCTCCCCAGGGTCGGTCTCTTTCGGTTCGGTCTCCTTGAGGACGCCGTAGACGATGAGGCGCTCGGCGGCCGAGTATTCCGGGTGGCAGGTGGACAGCGTGATGACGGCGCGGATGGGGCGGATGTCGGGCTTGCCGGGCACGGGGGCCAGCACGTCCACCTCGTCGGGCTCCACGATGTCCTGGGCGGTGACCCGGTAGGTGTAGCGGGCCTCGCGGGCCTCCACGACGATCTCGTCGTCGCGTTCGAGCTCGTCGATCTCGTTGAACGGGGCCGCGTACGTGGTCCGGTGGCCGGACAGCACGAAGTTGCCGATCTGGCCGGGCATGGCGGTGCCCGGATAGTGGCCAGGGCCCTTCCTCAGGTGCTCGGCGTCGACGCCTTCGACCACCGCGTACTGGTAGTCGCGGCCCAGCCGGGGGATGCGCAGCAGCGCGAGGGCCTGGCCGGGCCGCGGTCGGATCGGTTTCTCGGCCTCGAGCTCGCGCTGGAGCAGCCGCTGCTGGCCCTGGGTGTAGGAGCCGGTGCCCCAGAGCAGATAGGCGCAGAACAGCATGAGGATCAGGCCCGCGGTGATGCTCGTCTCCCCCGCGGTCCGGAGCGTGGCCCGCATGCGGTCAGCGTATTCGGCAGAGAAGCGGCAACTGGGGATCGCCATGACATGCGCGTGGCGACTATCCTTGGCAAGCTTCAACTACGCTTACCGAAGAGCCTGTGGACGATCCGGATGCCCAGGCCCTCAGCAGGAGTTATCCAGTGCCCAAGCCCAAGGCTCGCAAGAAGGCGGTCTACACCCCGCCGCAGAGGTCCCAGCAGGTCAAGGTCAGCCCGCGCTGGCTGGCACCCACGATGGTCGTCGCATGGATCATCGGCATCCTGTGGATCGCGATCTATTACGTCGCCCCACAGGCGCCCTTCTTCAGCGACCTCCAGAACTGGAACCTGCTGATCGGGTTTGTTTTCATCATCTTCGGTGTGGTGCTTTCCACCCGCTGGCGTTAGTTCTTTCCACAGTCTTTTCCACAGCCTGGGGAAGCTCAGCGCAGCATGCTGAGGATCGCCGGGACGCGCACCAGCACGAGCGCCACCAGCACGACCAGCGTTCCGGCGATGGCCAGCGCGTGCCACAGCGCCCTGTTCCTCGCCGGGGCGTAGGCCAGCGCCGCGGCCAGGAGCGTGCCGGTGACCAGGCCGCCGACGTGGCCGGTCCAGCTGATGCGGGCGCTGCTGATCAGCGGGAACACGAAGGTGATCGCCAGGTTGAGCGCGATGATCACGGTGATGCCGCGTACGTCGAGGTTGAGCCTGCGGCCCACCACGAACACGGCGCCGAACATCCCGAAGACGGCTCCCGAGGCGCCGACCGTCGCCGTGTTCTCCGGGTCCATCCACATGCCGAGCACCGAGCCGCCCAGCGCGCTGAGCACGTAGAGGGCCGCGAAACGGGTGTGCCCGAACGCTCGCTCCAGGTACGGGCCGATCACGAAGATGGCCCAGCCGTTGAAGAGGATGTGGATGAGGTCGGAGTGCACGAGGGCCACGGTGACCAGCCGGTAGTAATCACCGATGGCCACTCCGATGGGCCACATCTGCAGCACGCTGGTGACGAGGCCGCCCGCGAGCAGCTGGCCGGCGAAGGCCAGGGCGGTGAGACCCAGGATCGTCCAGGTGACGTAGGGGGTGCGGACGAGGTTGCCGCCGAAGGTGGACTTGGCCTGGCGGATGCCTCGGTTGCCCTCGCTCACGCACTCGGGGCACTGGAAGCCGACGGCGGCGTCACGCATGCAGTCGGGGCAGATGGGCCGCTCGCAACGCTGGCAGCGGACCCACGTCTCCTTGGCGGGATGCCGGTAGCAGGTGGGGACCGCCTCAGCAGGCTGCTCTGGCTGAGGGGGCGGGCTGGGCGGCTGGCTGGTCATGACCGAAGCCTATGGTGTGCGCGAGGGCGCCGCGTCGGCACACGAACGGCCGTTCCCGCGGACACCAGCACCCGCTGACCCACGCGGGACACCCGCACCCGGTGACCCACGGGGAACGCGCCCGGACCCGGTCACCCCACCGGCGGGACGCCCGCACTCCGGGACCCACCGCAGGGCGCCCGTTCAAGGGGGCGGCACCCTACCGGGCTGTGGACGCGCGTAACACGCCTGTGTGGGGCGCTGACGGCTTGTGGGAGGTTGTGTAATGCCTCGGGGGCTTTGCGGTTGTCACGGGCGCTCTGGTGAGCGCCGGGCGTGAGCCGCGGGCGGGCGGTCCCCACCGGCCGGAGGGACGGGTCGTGATCCGTCCCCGCGGGGCAGGACCGCCCAGGCCCGATCGGTCCGCGAGTCAGGACTGGACGCGGTCGATGGTGACCGACTCCAGGACGACCTCCTCCACCGGGCGGTCGCGACGGTCGGTGCTGGTCTTGGCGATGGCGTCCACCACGTCCTGGCCCTCGATCACCTCACCGAAGATCGAGTGCTTGCCGTTGAGGTGCGGCGTCGGCACGACCGTGATGAAGAACTGCGACCCGTTGGTGCCCTTGCCGAAGCGGATGCCCGCATTGGCCATGGCCAGCAGGTACGGGCGGTTGAAGTAGAGCTCCGGGTGGATCTCGTCGTCGAACTCGTAGCCGGGACCGCCAGTGCCCTGGCCCAGGGGGTCGCCGCCCTGGATCATGAAGCCGGAGATGACCCGGTGGAAGATCGTGCCGTCGTAGTAGCGGCCGGTGCCCTTCTCACCGGTGGCCGGGTCCGTCCATTCGCGGCTGCCCTCGGCCAGCTCGACGAAGTTCCGTACGGTCTTGGGAGCTCGGTTGGGGAAGAGCTCGACCTTGATATTTCCGCGATTCGTCTGCAGATTCGCGATCAGCTTCTCAGCCACGAGACAGCTGCCCCCCTCATGCACAGGATTGGATTTGTCGTGTTTTGAGAACTATGGCCGTTCGGCCTCCTGGGCCATCCTCCCACGGTTGGCCATGATTGAGCCGCCTTGTCCAGGGAAGGTCAGGCTCGGGGCCCCAAGGACAGGGGAGGTTGTCGTGTCCCTGACACAGAGAAAACGCCGTGTGGTCATGGAAATCCCGGCCACATGGATGGGCCGGGCAAAGGCCCGGGCCGTAAGAACCGGTTATCGGATGGCGCCGATGGCGGACCAGGCCAAGGTGGTCGCCGCCCAGCGCATCGAAGACGCCCGCTACTGGGCTGCGCCGCGGCTGGAGTCCGCGGCTCAAGGGTTCGAAGCACAGGTCGCGCCCAAGGTCAGCTCGATGCTGTCCGCGGCGGCCAGGCGGATCGACCCCACGCCGGCACGCTCGCGGCGGTGGCCGATGCTCATGCTGCTGACAGGCGTCGCGGTGGGCGCCATGGGTTACATGTTCTACCGCCGTAACGCGCAGCAGTGGACCGAGCACATGAAGGACTCCGCCTCCGACGCGTCACGCTGGGTCGGCGAGAAGGCCGACAGGACCGCCGAGTCCGCCAATCGGATGGCGACCGAGGTGTCGAACAAGGCGGAAAACACGTCTCGCAAGATGTCGTGATTTTCGGCTAAGGATCGACGAAAGGCGCGCCCTCGTACCGAACGGGGGCGCGCCTTCCGTCGTTGCCTGAATTCTTCAGGTCGGCCTTACGCGGGCTAGGGCACGCTGGGCGATGTGCGAGTGCTACTGGTGGAAGACGAGGAACGGCTGGCCGACCTGGTCAAGGGTGGGCTGGCCGGCGAGGGCTTCGCGGTGGACGTGGCGCACGACGGCCGTGACGGCCTGTGGATGGCCACCGAGAACACGTACGACGTGATCGTCCTGGACGTGATGCTGCCCAGGCTGAACGGGTACGCGATCTGCGCCAGGCTGCGCGAGTCGGGCGACTGGACGCCGATCATGATGCTCACCGCCAAGGACGGCGCCTACGACGAGGCCGAGGCGCTCGACAACGGCGCCGACGACTACCTGGCCAAGCCGTTCTCGTACGTGGTGCTGCTGGCGAGGTTGCGGGCGCTGGTACGGCGGGGCGGGCGGGAGCGCCCGGTGGCGATCGCCGTGGGTGACCTGGTGATCGACCCGGCCGGGTTGCGGTGCCGCCGGGGTGAGGCGGAGATCGGGCTGACGCCGAAGGAGTTCGCGGTGCTGCACGCGCTGGCACGCCGGCCCGGCGAGGTGGTCTCCAAGAGCGAGCTGCTGGCCCAGGCGTGGGACTTCTCCTACGACGGCGACCCGAACATCGTCGAGGTCTACATCAGCGCGTTACGCCGCAAGATCGACCTGCCCTTCGGCAGGACCAGCCTCCTGACGGTCCGCGGGGCCGGCTACCGGCTGGAGGCGACGTGACGGCCCGGTGGCCGGGGGCGGCGGTGCTGTCGTCCGTACGGCTGCGGGCGACGGCGGCGGCCACGCTCGTGGTGGCCCTGGCGCTGGGAGGCGTGGCCCTGGCGCTGGTCACGGCGCTGCGCGGCACCCTGGAGAGCAGCGCGGACGCCGAGGCGGCCAAGAAGGCCGCGGCCGCGGCGCCGTACGTGGAGACACGGAAGGTCGGGCCGGGCCAGGTCAAGCCCCCTCAGGAGGAGGGCAAGCTGATCATGCGGCACGACGGCACGGTGACCAAGGTCGCCGATCCGGACGTGCTGCTGACCAAGGGCAGGACCGCTGTGACCAAACCCCTGCCCGACGACGGGATCGGCGGATGGGCGAAGCCGGACGAGTATGCCGTGGCCGCGCGCAAGGTGAGCACGGCGACCGGGCCCGCCGTGCTGTGGTCACGGGTCTCGCTGGAAGGGGTGGCGCAGGCACTACAGACGCTGTACGCCGCGCTGCTGCCCGGCGTGCCCGCCGTGCTGCTCGTGGTGGCGGGGATGACCTGGCTCTCGATGGGCCGCGCGCTGGCCCCGGTGGCCGCGATCAGGGCCAAGCTCGCCCACATCACCGCCCGCGACCTGCACCAGCGGGTGCCCGTACCGGACTCGAAGGACGAGATCGCGGCGCTGGCCACCACCGTCAACGGCACGCTCGACCGGCTGGAGACGGCCGTGGAGCGGCACAAGAGGTTCGTCGCGGACGCGGCGCACGAGCTGCGCAGCCCCATCGCCACCCTGCGCGCCCGCCTGGAGCTGGCCGAGCCCAGCGAGCTCACCCAGGAGGCGCTGGCCGACGTCGAACGCCTGCAGCACCTGGCCGCCGACCTCCTCCTGCTGGCCAAGCTGGACGCGGGCGAGCCGCTGCGGGCCGCCGAGCTGGACCTGGGCCAGGTGGCCGCCGAGGAGGCACTGCGCCGGGGCTCGGCCCGGCGGCGGCCCGAGGTCCGGATGGAGCTGGACATCGAGCCGGACGTGGTGATGCGGGGCTCACGTGCGCACCTCGACCGGCTGGTGACGAACCTGACCGACAACGCGGTCCGGCACGCCGCCTCCACCGTGCGCGTACGTGTGCGCGCCGAGCACCACCAGGCGGTGCTGGAGGTGCTCGACGACGGCCCCGGCATCCCGCCCGAGCAGCGCGAGGCGGTGTTCGACCGCTTCACCAGGCTGGACGAGGCCCGCGCCAGGGACGCGGGCGGCGCGGGCCTCGGGCTGCCGATCGCGCGGGACATCGCGGTCCTGCACGACGGATCGCTGGTGTACGGCGGGTCGGGATTCGTCGCGAAATTTCCGTTGAAGCCCGCCTGAGACTACGGAAGGAGCCGCGACGGGCAGCCCAGCCGTTCCCCGAGCGCGGTCAAGCCCTCGGCGAACGTCTGCCGGGTGCGTGCCCCGAACCCGACGAAGAACCGGTTGGCCAGCGGCACCCCCCAGCCCAACCGGTCGGCCACGTTGTAGACGCGCAGGACCACCCGCGCGCCCTCGGGGTGCGCGGTGACCGACCATTCGCCGCGATACCACCATCCGCCCTGGTAGGCCACGGTGTGGTCACCGAGCTCGGTGGTCATCTCGTAGGCCGGCCGGTCGTCCAGCAGGGCCCGCCACACCCGCTCGACCGGCGCCGCGACCACGCCCTCCACCTCCGTGAGGAGCCGCTTCCTCATGGCCGGCTCACCCGGGTGTTCTGGAAGGAGGCGAAGCGCCAGCCGTCCGGGGTGCGTACCGCGGTGAAGGTGACGATGGAGTCGCGGCCGGGGTCGGGGCGGCCGTCGACCGTCGAGCCGCCGCCCGAGACCACCAGGGCCACGTCGTCGGACAGGGCCCTGATCTGCGGCTCCGGCCCGCCCTCGGTCAGCTTGATCGGGGTCCTGAACAGCTCCTTGTGCACGTCCTCGATGGCCTGCCTGCCCTTGAGGTGCAGGCCGAAGAACGTGATGTAGTCGGCGTCCGGCGTGAACAGCTCGGCGTAGGCCCTGGCGTCCCCGGCGTTCCAGGTTTCCCCCAGCCGCGCGAGCAGGCGGACGATCTCTGTGGACATGGCACAGCTCCCTCTGTCGCGGCGCCTATCCTGTGAGTGCGAACCCGGGCAGGGCAGGCGCCTTGTTCGGTTGTTCGGCCGCCGGGGTGTTGGCGCACCCCGGCGGCCTCTTCTTTCACATTTCGGTCCCTGGTGGCTGGACGGTGGTCGCCCAGTCGAGCTCCCCCCGGTCCAGTCGGTCGAGCACACTCTGGATCCAGCCCAGCTCGGCGGTGTAGAGCGCCTGCTCGCACTCCACCTCAAGCATGAGGATCGCGGGCAGGCCGCTCTCGGCGGTCGCCCGCAGGTGGGCCCGCATCCCGGCGAGCAGGCCCTCGATCGTGGCCGCCCGGGCGCGCAACGCGCTCCGCGCCTCCGCCGGCGGCAGGCAGCCGAGCAGCGAGACGGCCGCCACGAGCGCGCGCCGGTCGGGCTCGGGCTGCTCCAGCAGCCGGCGCAGCCGGGTGACCAGCTCTCCGCGGCCCTCGTCGGTGATCTCGTAGACCGTGCGCTCCGGCCTGCGGCCCTCGCGGTCGGTCTTGGCGGGCACGATCAGCTCGTCCCTGGCCAGCCGCTCGACCGCGTGGTAGAGGCTGCGCGGCAGGCCGGTGATGTAGTCCTTGTGCGTGTCGAGGATGAATCGGTGCAGCTCGTAGGGGTGGCTGGGGCGCACGGTGAGCATGGCCAGCACGGTCAGGCCGACCAGGTCGTGGCCACGCGCCATGTTGCCCCCTTCCATATTGCAATTTGCAATATAGCCTGGCGCTCGGCTAGCCGTCGAGTTGTGTGAACGCCCTGGCGATCGCCTGCCTGGTCACGTCCTCCTCGTAGGGGAAGAGCTTGATCAGGTCGCGCAGCCCCTCCACGTGCGCCCGCTTGGCCAGCTCCGCCACCAGGGTCAGCTCGTCGTGCTGCGCCCACGCGAACTCCCGGCCCACCACCGCGCCGTGCCCCGGCACGATCACCTGCCCGGGCAGCTCGTCCAGCATCGCCGCCGTCGTCACCGGCCAGTCCAGCGGGTACGAGTCCCCGAACGCCGGCGGCGCCCCCTCCTCCACCAGGTCACCGGCGAAGACCACCCCCGCGTCGGGAACGTAGGCGACCACGTCGTTGCTGCTGTGCCCGAGCCCGAAATGCCGCAGGCGCACGGTACGGCCGCCGATGTCGAGATCGGCCGCGGCGGTGAACGTGTGGTCCGGCGGCACGATCGTGACCTCCTCGAACTCCTCCCGCCGCTCGGGCCGGGACTCGACCATGCCGGCGCGATGCCGCTCGCCCCACTCCGCGATCTCCTCGGCGCACCTCACGTGGCCCCAGATCTCGGCGGGACGGAAGAGGGCGTTGCCGAAGTAGTGGTCGAAGTGGGAGTGGCTGTTGACGACCGTCCACGGGCTGGGCGTGATCCGCCTGATCGAATCGACCAGGTCGGCCGCCTCGCGGTGCGAACCGCGCGTGTCGACCACCAGACAGTGGCCCTCGCCCACGACCAGGCCCACGTTCAGGTCGAACGACTCATGGCGCCGGACGTAGACCCGGTCGCCGACTTCCTGCCACTCGTTCATGCCAACGAACCCTACTT
This sequence comes from Nonomuraea jiangxiensis, assembly GCF_900099965.1. Classification (GTDB taxonomy): domain Bacteria; phylum Actinomycetota; class Actinomycetes; order Streptosporangiales; family Streptosporangiaceae; genus Nonomuraea; species Nonomuraea jiangxiensis. Next base: position 35,483 of record NZ_FNDJ01000036.1, read on the forward strand.
TTAGGATCAGGCTATGGCATATGACTTCCAGGTCGTCATCGACACCAGCGACCCGCACGCGCTGGCGGACTGGTGGGCCGACGCGCTCGGATGGCAGGTGGAGCCGCAGGACGAGGCGTTCATCCGCCAGATGATCGAGAAGGGCCATGCCACCGGTGACGACACGACCCGGCACAACGGGGCGCTGGTATGGAAGTCGGGCGCGGCCATCCGGCACCCCGCCGGTCTCGAACGCGCGCCGCGCGTGCTGTTCCAGCTCGTGCCCGAGCCGAAGACGGTCAAGAACCGCGTGCACCTCGACGTCCGGGTGGGCGCCAACAACATCGAGCCCGTGGTCGAGCGGCTCACCGCCAGGGGCGCCAAGGTCCTGCACCGCGGCCGGCAGGGGCCGCTCTGGTGGATCACCATCGCCGACCCCGAGGGCAACGAACTCTGCATCACCTGATCAGCTCGGACACCACCGTGGCGGCCATCGGTTCATGGGGCCGCGCGGCGGAACTCCAGGCCCTCGAACGTGCTCGACGTACGCCACCGGTCCAGGTAGGCGAAATAAGCCGTCGCCCCGTGCGGGTAACCGGCGTTCAGCCGCCAGCGCGGCCCGAGCTCCTGGCCCTCGTTGTTGTAGTAGCCCGGCGTGCAGTCCGGCGACCCCAGCAGCGGGCCCGTGCCCGACAGCAGCAGCTCGATCCAGGCGTCCTCGGCCTCCTTGGTGACCTCGATCTCGTCGAACCCGTGGTCGAGCGCGTGCTTGATCATCACGGCGATCGTCCTGCCCGCCTCGGTCAGGTTGTGCGGGATGTTGGAGATGAGGTTCGCGCCCTGGGTCGGCTGGACGAAGAAGGCGTTCGGGAATCCGTGCACGTGGATGCCGTGCAGCGTGCGCATGCCCTCCGCCCAGCGCTCCGACAGCCTGACCCCGTCACGGCCGGTCAGGTCGTAGTTCGCCCGGCGGGTGTAGTCGGTGCCCACCTCGAAGCCGGAGGCGTAGATGACGCAGTCGACCTCGTACTCCCGGCCGGCCGCGACCACTCCGCGCTCCGTGATCCGCTCCACGCCCCGGCCGTCGGTGTCCACGAGGTGCGTGCCCGGCACGTTGTAGGACTGCAGGTATTCGTCGTGGAAGCAGGGGCGCTTGCACAGCTGGCGATACCACGCCTTCAGCCGCCGCGCGGTCTCCGGGTCCGCGACGATGGCGTCGACGCGACCGCGGATCTCCTCCATCTTCTCGTGGTCGGACTCCTCGTAGGCGGCCTGCATCCTGGCCATGGTGCGGTCCTCCGGGGCCAGGGCGTCGATCCTGGCGCGCACCCGGCGGGAGAGGTCGGTCCAGCCGTCCATGACCAGGTCCTCGTCGGCCGGGCCGCCGCTCTGGTTGGCGGTGAAGTTCTCCAGCCAGCGCTGCTGCCAGCCCGGCGTCGCCATCTGCGCGAACCAGGCGGGGTCGGTCGGGCGGTTGTCCCGTACGTCCACCGACGAGGGCGTGCGCTGGAACACGTACAGCTCGGCGCACGCCCACGCCAGATGCGGCACGCACTGGACGGCCGTCGCGCCGGTCCCGATGATGGCCACCCGCTTGTCGGCCAGCCGGTCCATGGGCGCGCCCGCAGGGTCGCCGCCCGTGTAGGCGTAGTCCCAGCGGCTCGTGTGGAACGAATGTCCCTGGAAGGAGTGGATGCCCGGGATGCCGGGGAGTTTCGGCACGTGCAGCGGGCCGATGCCCATGGCGACGAACTGGGCGGTGAAGTCGTCGCCGCGGTTGGTGCGGATGTGCCAGCGGGAGCGAGCTCCGTCCCATTCGAGGCTCAGCACCTCGGTGTGGAAGAGCGCGTTGTCGTACAGGCCGAACTGCTTGCCGATGCGGCGGCAGTGCTCCAGGATCTCGGGGGCGTGCGCGTACTTCTCGGTGGGCATGTGGCCGGTCTCTTCGAGCAGCGGCATGTACACGAACGAGGCCGTGTCGCACTGCGCGCCCGGGTAGCGGTTCCAGTACCAGGTGCCGCCGAAGTCGCCGCCCTTCTCGACGACGCGCACATCCTCGACGCCGGCCTCCTTCAGCCGCGCGCCGGTGACGAGTCCGGCGAAGCCGCCGCCGACGACCGCGACCGTCACGTGGTCGGTCCTGGGCTCGCGCTCGGTCACCGGGGTGTACGGGTCGTCGAGGTAGTGCGCGAAGCGGCCGGTCAGGCGCTGGTACTGGTCGTTGCCGTCCGGCCGCAGCCGCTTGTCGCGCTCTTCGCGATATTTCTGGCGAAGAGCCTCAATGTCGAGGGCGGGGCGATCGGCGACGGTCATGCATCCTCCGAGTGCCGGGACACTGGGTTCCTGAGCTCAATTTCAGAATGTCATTCGGTATCGGAGTGAGGCAAGTACCACAACCCGGCGCCCGGAGAGCCACTATGGTGGGATTTCGGACACACGAGGAAGCTGATCTACCTTGGCCCATCGCGCGCTGGTCATCGCCATGCTGCCGGCGATCGGGCTGCGGGTGCTCGTGATCCTCGGCTTCCCGCCGGCGCTGCTCTTCTACGGCGACTCCTTCGCCTTCCTGAGCGAGGACCTCGCACCCGGCACGGCCCGGCCGTCCGGATACTCCCTGCTGCTGGCCCTGCTGCGGCCCGCGCACAGCCTCACGCTCGTGACGGTCCTGCAGCACCTGCTGATGCTGGCGCTCGCGGTGGCGGTCTACGCGCTGCTGCGGCGCCGCGGGCTGCCCGGCTGGGGCGCGGCCCTGCTGGTCACCCCGATCCTGTACGACGAGTTCAATCTGCTGCTGGAGCACATGATCATGGCGGACGCCGTGTTCATCGTGCTGGTCGGAGCCGCCGTCGTGCTCCTGGTGTGGCGGGTCTCGCCGGCCACCGCGGCCGTGGGCGGGCTGCTGCTCGGGCTCGCCGGGATCACCAGGACGGTCGGCCTGCCGCTGCTCATCCTGGCGGCCGCTTACCTGCTGGTCAGGAGATACGGCTGGCGCCCGCTGCTGGCGTTGCTGGTGGCCGGGGCGATCCCGCTGGGCGCGTACGCCACCTGGATGAAGGTGGAGAAGGGCAAGTTCGGTCTCACCGAGGCCGACGGGAACTTCCTGTGGTCCAGGACCATGAGCTTCGCCGACTGCGGGGTGATCAAACCGCCGGAGCGGCTGGCCGTGCTCTGCCCGACGATGCCGGTCGAGCAGCGGCCCTACCCGCCGCACTGGTTGTGGGAGAGCTTCTCGCCGCTGCTCAAGGTGCCGGGGACGGCCCATCGCAACGAGCTCGCCGGGCAGTTCGCGCAGCGGGCCATCCTGGCGCAGCCGGGTGACTATCTGGCGGCCGTGGCGACCGATCTCACGCAGTTGCTGCGCTGGGAGCGTACGGCGGTGGAGGAGAAGACGCCGTACAAGCTGCCCAGGTCCGAGCGCCCGATCAACGAGTCGGTGCGTGGCGTCGCCGAGTCGTACGAGGCGGGGCCGGCCGCCACCCGGGTCGTGGAGCCGTTCGCCGGCTGGTTGCGCGCCTACCAGCGCTTCGGCTACGTGCCCTTCCCGCTGCTCGTGGTGGCCCTGGTCGGCGCGCTGGTGGCGGCGCTGGTGCGGCGGCGCTGGGACGCGCTGCTGCCCGGGCTCGCGGCGCTCGCGCTGGTCGCCTCGCCGCCGTTCCTGGCCGCCTATGACGTGCGGTACGTGATCCCGGCGATCCCGCTGGTCTGCCTGGCGGTGGGGCTGGTGCTCGGCGGCCGGTCGCGACCGGCGAGCGGGTCCGCCGCGTCCCACCGGGCGACCGCCGAGGCGAGCCGCTCGGCCCCTGCCTAGGCGCCCCCGAGCTGTCGGAGGACCCAAGGCATGGAATATTACGAGGTCAGCTACTTCGACCTGCATTTCAACCGCTTATCAGAGGATCACCATGACCGACCGGGCAGCACAGACGATCAAGGAATTGCGCGCCGAGCTCGACGAACTCAGCGCGCTGGTACGGGGATTCGGCGACGAGGACCTGGCGCGCACGTCCGGCGCCGCCGAGTGGGACGTGTCGCAGGTGCTGAGCCACCTGGGCAGCGGCGCCGAGATCACCCTCGCGGCGTTCGACGGAGCCGTGAACGGCACCGGTTCCCCGACCATGGAGGTCATCCGGGGCATCTGGGCGCGCTGGGACGGGATGTCGCGCGGCGAGCGGGCGGAGGCGTTCGTCACCGCCAACGAGGCGTTGCTGCGCCGCTTGGAGGAGCTGGACGCGGGGACGCGCGAGGAGCTGCGCATCGAGCTGTGGTTCCCGGGCGAGCCGGCCAGCGTGGCCAGGTTGACCGGCATGCGGCTCAGTGAGTTCGCCCACCACTCCTGGGACGTCAAGGTCGCCTTCGATCCCGCCGCGACGCTCGCCCCCGGGGCCGTTGAGCTGCTGCTCGACCAGGTGGGTGGCATGTTCGGCTATGTCGGCAAGCCGGAGGCGCTCGGCGGCCGGCAGGTGGCCGTCGCCGTCCACACCACCGCTCCGGCCCGGTCCTTCGGGCTGGACCTCGGCCCGGCGATGGCGATCACCGGCGTTCCCGCCGAGGCCGACGTCGTGCTCACCACGCCCGCCGAGTTCTGGCTGCGGCTGGTCTACGGCCGCCACGCCCCCGAGCACACGCCGTCCACGGTCGACCTCTCCGGCGACGCCGTCACCCTGGACGACCTGCGCCGCGTCTTCCCCGGCTTCTGACGCGCCGGACCACTGGAAGCGGGCGCACCGTCAGACCGCTGCTAGAGGAGGGCGCGCGTCAGGGCGTTGTCCTCGCCTGGCACGACCGGCGTGGTCAGGAACACCGGTCCCTGGGACATGAAGCGCGGTCGCGTCCCCCGGTGCTCGTCGGCGGCGTGCACGGTCAGCGGGTGCACCAGGTACATGTCGCCCGGCTGCCCGGTCGCGTACGCCACCGGCCGGCCCTCCGAAGCCGCACCCAGCAGCGGCCCGGCCTGGAACGGGTCGAGCACCTGATCGCCCAGCGCCCCGAGGGCGTCGCGCTGAGAACCCACTCTGATACGGGTCGGCGCGTCGTCCTCGCCCACCTCCGAGAGCAGCACGAGCAGCAGCATCGTCTCCGGCCGCCCCGACACGGCCCACGAGCCGTCGGGGTTGGCCACGGAGCTGTCGACGTGCCAGCCCCGATCGTCGGCCGACCCCACGCCGGGGAAGCGGATCGGCATGTTGCCGAGGGACCCCCGCGGCACCCACCCGCCGGGCCCGGCCAGCTCGTCCAACGCCTGGCGCAACCGCGGGCTGCTCACGAGCTCCCCGAAGGGCCCGTGGCCGGTCAGGTCGGCGGCCCACACCACGGGCTGCCGCCAGCCGGCGGGATCGTCGGGCGACAGGCCGATCTGCTGCCACACCAGCGCCCTGGCCGCGTCCCCCACCTCCCGGGGCACGGCCGCCTCCAGCTTGACGAACCCATCGGCGACAAAGCGGTCAACGTCTACCACGGACATACGAGCACCCTAACGACGCCGTCCACCGGTTTTCCGCCCTGCCGATCATCCGAGCCGGGGTGCCCGGCGAATGACGGGAAGGCGGCAGGATGCTGGATAAGTCCCGACAGTTGGAAGAAACGCGTACTCGGGGGTGGCTGTGACGGCGATGTCCTTAGGGCCGGCGTACAACCGTCTGTGGTTGGCGACGGCGCTGTCCAATCTCGGCGACGGAATTCGCGCGGGAGCCCTGCCCCTGCTGGCGATCTCCATCACCTCGGACCCGATCCTGGTGAGCGGGGTGGCCGTCGCCGGGCAGAGTCCGTGGTTGATGTTCGGGTTGTTCGCGGGGGCCGTCGTCGACCGTTACGACCGGCGCCGGTTGACGGTTCTCGTCGACGTGACACGCGTACTGCTGCTGCTCATCCTCGTCGTCGGGCTCGCTCTCGGCGTGGCCGGCATCGCCCTGGTGTACGCGGTCGCGTTCGCGTGCGGCGTCGGCGAGACCTTGCGCGACACGGCGACGGCCACCCTCCTCCCGCCCCTGGTCAGCGATGCCGACCTGGATCGGGCCAACGGTGGGCTGGTCAACGCGGAGGTCGCGGGCAACGAGATGGTGGGTCCGCAGGTCGGCGCGTACCTGTTCGGTGTCGCGATGGTGCTGCCGTTCGCGGTGAACGGCGGCGCGCTGGCGGTGGCGGCGGCGCTGATCTTCAGCCTGCCGAACGTGTTCGCGCCGAAAGCCGCTCCCCCGGCCGGAAAGGGGCGGATCTGGGCTGACACCCGCGCGGGCCTGCGATGGCTGGCGCGTCAACGGCGGTTGCGCACCCTCGTCATCCTCGGTGGCACCTTCACGCTGCTGGACAGCGCCTGGTTTCCCATTCTCGCGCTCTACGTCGGCCAGGTGCTCGGACTGCCGGGATGGGCCTACGGCACGCTGCTGGCGGCCGGCGCCGTCGGCGGGCTGGCCGGGGGCTTCTTCGCCGCCCGCGTCACCCGCCTGATCGGCTCCACGGCGGCTCTGACCGGCTGTCTCGGGTGTGCCGCCGCGGGACAGCTGATGCTCGCGCTCACGACCTCGGTCCCCGTCGCGGTGGCCGGGTTGGTGATCACGAGCGGCGCGTTCGGGGTGTGGGCGGTCGCGGCCCGGACACTCCGCCAGCGGCTCACTCCGCCCGAACTGCTGGGCCGGGTCAGCAGCGCGTGGATGACCATCGTGATGGGTGCGGTGCCCCTGGGGGCCGGCCTGGGTGGGCTGATCGCGAGCGGCTGGGGGCTGACCGCGCCCATCCTCGTCGGCGTGCCCCTCCTCGCGATCTCCGGACTTGTCTGCTATCTCACGTTCCGCGGGCGCGACGAGCCCGCATGACAGCACGACCGTGATGTGGCGCTCGGATCGATCATGCGAGCCGGGCGGCGATGGCGCGGGCGCACTCCATGGCCTCGGTGTGGGTCGTGTCCACCTCCACGTCGTAGTGGACGCCGTGGTGGACCAGGTCCGCCTGGGACTCGGCCATCCCGTTCACCCGGTCGCCCCGCGCGACCTCGCGGCCCGCGGCGACCGCGCCCTCGCATCGGACCGCGACCCACACGACGTGCAGCCCGTCAGCGGCCCGCTGCCACCGTTTCTGGGACGCCGCCCCGCCGAGGAAGACCTCGTCCACGATGACCCTGGCACCCGCGTGGACCATCGCGACGACTCCGTGGATCCAGGCCGCGTCCAGGGTCATGTACTCCGGCCCGACGATCACCTCGCCGCTCGGGCCGAACTTGATGCCGGCGTCCGAGTCCCGCATCGCCGCCGGCATCGCCTCGATCATGGTGTCCACTCCCAGGGTCAGCCACGCATCCGGCAGGATCGCCTGCAAGCAGCGGGCGATTCCGGACTTTCCCGAGCTGGAGCCACCGTTGAGGACGATCAGCTGAGTCATCACCGGTGTCACCCTAAGGTCGCCATGGCGATGGCCGAAACGCATTATCCGTGCGGCCCGCCGCCCCGGAAGCCGGGTCGAGGTCGCATCAGGTCGAGATCCTCGCCCCACGCGTCCAGCACCGCGCCGTGCCCGGCGCGCCGGGCCGCCGCCTCGACCTGGGCGAAGAGGCGCCGCTGCAGGGTGACGTCGCCCGTTGCCGAGATGCGGTCCGCGGCCTCCAGCAGCATCCCGGTGTCCCAGCCGGGCAGCGGGTGCCGGACGAGCTCCCATTCCAGGTACTTGTTGTACGGGCGGGGGCGGCGGTCGAGGGCGAAGAGCAGCTCCAGCAGGAACCGGACGCTGTCGGCGGCGTCGAGCCGGGCGGCGAGCGGGTGCCCGTCACGGGCGTTCTTGACGGAGCGGTAGAGGGAGTTGGCATAGGCGTCGAGCCACTCCCCGCAATCCCGGAAGGCCTCGTCGGCGTTGAGGCGTGCCTTGGCGGCCACGAGCTCGGCGATGCCCCCGTCGAGCCGGTCGAGCACCACTCTGGCGCGAGCGAGGGCGTAACGCTCGAAGCCCGGCATCCCGGCCCTGCGGAACTCGGCGAGGGTGAGGAGGACGAGGTCGAGTTCGGAGGTGCGGTGGCCGGCGAAGCGGGCGAGCTCCGTGGTCGCGCCGTCGGCGAGGACGACGTACAGATCGTGGTCGGAGTGCTCGGTGGTCATGCCGTCGTGGGCGCGGGAGCCCTTGAGCACGAGGCCGACGACAGCGGGGTCGGCGGCGGCGAGCTCGACGAACGCCTGGTAGGTGAGGGGCTCCTGTGACATGGGCTGTCCACCCTATGCCGCTCGTGACCGATTCGGGCCGCGAACGGCAGGGCGGCGCCGGTCAGGCCGTGACGGCCTTGGTCCATTCGTCGATCGTGATGACGTCCGCCTGCCGCGGGAACACCTTCTCGGTGAGCACCCGGTGCACCTCGGCGTCGCCGTCCAGGCAACCGTCCGACAGCACGGTCAGTCCGAAGTCGAGGTCGGCGGCCTGCCGCAGGGTGGACAGCACCACGCCGCTGGTCGCGATCCCGGTCAGCACCAGCGAGTCGATCTCGGCGGCGCGCAGCAGCATGTCGAGGTCGCTGCCCGCGAAGGCGCTGACGCGCTTCTTGGTGACGATCACGTCATCGGGGCCCGGTGCCACGTCGGGGTGGACCTCGGTGGCCGGTCCGCCGGCGAACCCGCCACCGGCCGAGGCCCGCGCGGCGATCTCGCCGAACGCCTTGTTGCGCGGGCTGACCTCCGGATAGCCCTTGCGGAACCCGACGACCACGTAGATCACCGCAATCCCGGCGGCGCGGGCCGCGTCGATCGCCCGGTTCAGCCTGGGCAGGTAGTCCGGGTCGTCGCCGAACCGCTCGACGATGACCCGCTGCACGTCCATCACGAGGAGCGCGCTCTTCGCCATTCTTGCTTTCCTTTCGGAGTGGGGACGGGCACCTCGCCCGCCCGCTGGTGCCGGCCCCGCAGTGCCGAGGCCAGCGCCGAGACCAGGGCCATGCCCGTGGCCACGCTGAACACGATCACCAGGCCGTGGTGGAACGGGCCGGAGACCAGGTTCGGGAAGAAGCCGAAGCCGGTCAGCGTGTCGCGTTGCGCCGGCGACAGCTGGGCCAGCGTCCCGGCGCCGAGCAGGTGCTCGACGGGGTTGTCGCCGAGGAACGTGGCGAACAGTGTGCTCACCGGCGGCAGCGAGGCCAGTCGGTGCGCGGTGTCCGCCGGCACGCCGTTCGCCCGGAGTCCGCTGGTCAACGCCGGCGGTAGCGACGACGCCAGTCCGGAGATCATCAGCGAGAAGAACACGCCGATGGACAGGGCCGTACCGGAGTTCTGGAAGGTGGAGCGCATGCCCGAGGCCGCGCCGCGATATTGCGGCGGCACGCTGCCCATGATCGACGAGGTGTTGGGCGAGGAGAACATCCCCTGCCCGAGGCCGCTGAGCAGCAGCAACAGCGCGAACACCGGGTAGGCGAAGTTCACCGGGAGCAGGAGCAGGCCGACGAACGCCCCCGCCATCACGATCAGCCCGGTCGTGGAGAACAACCGGGCGCCGAAGCGGTCGGACATGTACCCGGAGAGCGGTCCGGCGACGAGGAAGCCGGCGGTCAGCGGCAGCATGTAGATGCCGGCCCACAGCGGCGTGTCCTCGAAGTCGTAGCCGTGCAGGGGCAGCCAGACGCCCTGCAACCAGATGATCAGCATGAACTGCAGGCCGCCGCGGGCGATCGCGGTCAGCAGGGCCGCGAGGTTGCCCGCCGCGAACGCCTGGATCCGGAACAGCGAGAGCCGGAACATCGGCTCCTTGACCTTGGTCTCGATCAGGCAGAACAGCACCAGCAGGACGACGCCGCCGATGAGCCCGGCGAGCACCATGGGGTTGCCCCAGCCGGTGGCGCTGCCGCCGTACGGCTGGAGGCCGTACGTGATGCCCGCCAGCAGGATGCCCGCGCCCGCCGCGAACGTGACGTTGCCCAGCCAGTCGATCCGGCCGCGCCCGCCGGAGGCGGTCTCCCGCAGGCTGCGGTACGACCAGATCGTGCCTGCCACGCTGATCGGCACGCTGACCCAGAACACCGCGCGCCAGTCGACGACGGCCAGCAGGCCGCCCGCGAGCAGGCCGAGGAACTGCCCGGCGAGCGCGGTGATCTGGTTGATGCCGAGCGCCATGCCGCGCTGGCGGGCCGGGAAGGCGTCGGTGAGGATGGCGGCCGAGTTGGCGGTGAGCATGGAGCCGCCGAACGCCTGGACGATCCGCCACAGGATCAGCCACAGCGCTCCCCCGCCGCCGCTGAACGGGTCGAGCGACAGCGCGACCGACGCGCAGGCGAAGATGAGGAAGCCCAGGTTGTAGATCCTGACCCGGCCGAACATGTCGCCGAGCCGGCCGAGGACGACGACGAGTACGGCCGAGACCAGCAGGTAGCCGAGGATCATCCAGAGCAGGTAGCCGATGTTGCCGGGCGCGAGCGGGTCGAGTCCGATGCCGCGGAAGATCGCGGGCAGCGAGATGATCACGATGGAGGCGTCCATCGTGGCGATCAGCACGCCGAGGGTGGTGTTGGACAGGGCGACCCACTTGTAGTTCACAGCCGGTCCGCCAGCCGGTCGAGCAGGGGCATGACGGAGGCCAGCGTGCGCCGCTCGGCGGGGGTGAACTCCTGGTCGAGCACGTCGGCGAGGCGCCGTACCGACTCCGAGCGCCGTTCGAGCACGACCCTGCGGCCTTCCTCGGTGATCGTCATGACGACCCGCCGCCCGTCGGCGGCGTCCTGGCCGCGCCGGACGAGGCCGCGTTCCTCCAGCGCGGCGAGGGTGGCCCCCATGGCCTGCGGACGTACGCGCTCCATCTCGGCCAGTGATCCCGGCGAGTCGGGGCCGTCGCCGGCGAGCCGGGCGAGCACCGAGACGCCCGACAGCGTCACGTCGCCGACGGCGTGGGTCTGCCGCAACCGCCGCGCCATGCGGGAGACGGCGAGCCGCAGGGCGGAGCCGAGCCGGGCCGCGTCACCGGGAAGCTCGGGAACCCCCGTAGATGTTTCGACCGGTTTGTCCACTTCCATGGATAGTAACCATAGACTTCTTAGTTGTGCTAACTAACGACCGGGGGTCCCCTGACGCTGTGGGAACCCCCGGCCGGCAGGCGTCAGCAGGTCACCGCTTCGTCAGGCTGCCCACGCTGAGCAGGAAGTTCCCGCCGCGTTCGTCGGTACCGGCCATGACCGTCGACTGACGCCGGCCGTCGCTGGCGATCGCCCAGAACGTGAGCGTGGCGGTGCCCTGCGCGGTCCGGCAGGTCTGGACGGGCGGGTCGAGTTCGGCGGTGTTGCCGCGGGCGGTCAGCGTCCAGGCGCAGCCGTTCTCGGTCCGGGCGGTCATGGTCTTCCCGCGGCCGGGCGCGAACGTGACGAGGCCCTGCTGCGGGGTCTGAACCGTGCGGACCTGGCCGTCGGGGTCGGTGTAGCGGGTGGTGAGCACGTTCACGCGGGACTGCGGGTCGGACGCGTCGTACCGCCAGGTGCCGGGGAAGACCTCGCGCGCCCCCGCCCAGGCGCCGCCGGTCACCTTGGTACGGCTCCCCAGGTCGAGGCGGAACTCGTAGTCACCGGTCGGCTGGTGGCTGATGGCCACGACGCTCTCCCGCTCGTGGTTCCCGGACACGGCGACCGACCATTTCGTGATGGTGTACGCCGAGTTGATGACCCGGTTGAAGCAGTACTGGGCCGGGGAGTCCAGCTCCAGCGAGGTGGCGCCGACCGCGAACGTCCACGTGCAGCCCTGGTCCGTCCGGCCCACGATCCGGCCGCCGGCCTCCTTCGAGAACACGATGGTCCCGATCTGCGGAATCTGGAGCTCCGGGCTGGGAGAGCAGGTCGAGCTCAGTTCGGGACACCTGATGACCGCGACGTTCCGCATGCTCGCGCGGTCCGGCTGGTCGTAGTTCCACGTGCCCACGTACTCGTGCCCGCGCGGACTCCCGGCCTGCGCCATGGCGGGCCGTGGTGCGGCGAGCGCGCCCCAGATCGCCAGGCTCAGCAGCAGAACGAGCGCGGGCAGGTGCCGGCGCCGGGTCAAGGCATGCGTGTCCAGCATGAAAAGCCTCCTGTACGGGTGTTCGAGCCGCGACTACGGCGGCACCGGACGGCGGCTCGCGTCCGGTGCGATCACCAGCACGGTACGAACCCACCGGGCACCCGCACATCCGCGCCCTGTCCCATTCCGGGGCTACATCCCCGGTGGTAGATCGGCCGATCCTTCTCCCGGCGCCGTACGGACGGCGTCACCCCGAGAGGGATCGCTGATCTCTATTGCCGCGCGCCAGAGCGAGTGATACGCATTTTTGGAGCATGTTGAACAGTAAGCGTCCCTCGTCCCTTTTACCCCCCGAAGGGCAGATCACCTCATGAACCACATAGTGAACGCGCACCACGAAGGACTGACCAGGCGCCGCGTCCTGGGCGGAGCCGCCGGATTGGCCGCCGGGGCCGCCGCCGTCGCGGTGGGCCTGCCCTCCGGCACCGCGTCCGCCGCTTCCGTACTGACCGCGCCCGATCTCGTACGCTGGCGCCGGCAGGCGGCGGACGTGACGATCACCCGCGACGACTGGGGCATCCCGCACGTGGTGGGCAGGACCGACGCCGACGCGGTGTTCGGGATGATCTACGCCCAGGCCGAGGACGACTTCAACCGGATCGAGAACAACTACCTGGTCAGCCTGGGCCGCATGGCCGAGGCCGAGGGCGAGACCGCGATCTGGCAGGACCTGCGCCAGCGGCTGTTCATCGACCCCGAGGAGCTGAAGCGCGACTACGCGAAGTGCCCGGGCTGGCTGCGCCGGCTGATGCAGTCCTGGGCCGACGGGCTCAACTACTATCTCGCGACGCACCCCGAGGTACGCCCGCGCGTGATCACGCGCTTCGAGCCGTGGATGCCGCTCAGTTTCTCCGAGGGCAGCATCGGCGGCGACATCGAACGGGTGCCGCTCAGCCAGCTCGAATCCTTCTACGGCGACCGTACGGTGGCGATGACCGACGAGGAACTGGACCAGCTGTTGAAGGAGCCCACGGGCTCGAACGGCATGGCGATCGCGCCCAGCCACACGAAGAACGGCCACGCGCTGCTGCTGATCAACCCGCACACCAGCTTCTTCTTCCGCTCCGAGCAGCACGTGACCAGCGGTGAAGGGCTCAACGTCTACGGCGCGGCCACCTGGGGCCAGTTCTTCATCTACCAGGGCTTCAACGCGAACACGGGCTGGATGCACACCTCCAGCGGCGTCGACAACGTCGACGAGTTCGCCGAGACGATCGTGACCGGGCCGCACGGTCGCCGCTCGTACCGCTACGGCGACGAGCTGCGGCCCGTGACGACGAAGCGGATCACGCTGTCCTACCGCACCGCGGACGGCGGGCGGGCGCAGCGCACCTTCACCACCTACAGCACCCACCACGGCCCGATCGTGCGCGAGGCGGACGGCAAGTGGATCGCGTTCGCTCTGATGAACAAGCCCGTCGAGGCGCTGCAACAGAGCTTCCTGCGTACCAAGACTCGTGACTACCAGGGATACCTCAAGGTGGCCGCCTTCAAGGCCAACAGCTCGAACAACACGCTGTTCGCCGACTCGAAGGGCGACATCGCCTTCCTGGTGCCGCAGTTCATGCCGGTCCGCGACAACCGCTTCGACTACCGCAGGCCCGTGGACGGCAGCGATCCGGCGACCGACTGGCGCGGCCTGCACAGCCTCGCCGGCCTGCCACAGGTCGTGAACCCGAAGAACGGCTGGACGTTCAACACCAACAACTGGCCCTGGACGGCCGCCGGCGCGGACAGCCCCAAGGCCGCGGACTTTCCCCGCTATTTCGACCAGGCCGGCGAGAACCCGCGCGGGCCGCAGGCGATCCGGGTGCTGAGCGCGCGCCGCGACTTCACCCCGGAGACGCTGATCGCCGCCGCCTTCGATCGCCACCTCACCGCCTTCGCCCGGCTCGTGCCGGGGTTGGTCGCGGCGTGGGACGCGCTGCCCGCGGACGACCAGCGGAAGGCGGGACTCAGCGGTCCGATCGGCCTGCTGCGCGGCTGGGACTACCGCTGGGGCGCGGATTCGACCGCGACGTCGGTGGCCGTGTTCTGGGGCGAGGCGCTCTGGACGGCCACGTCCCAGGCGGCCGGCGCGGCGGGCATGTCGGTGTGGGACTACATGGCCGAGCGCGCCACCGCCGATCAGCGGCTCGCGGCGCTGGTGGAGGCCAAGGACCGGCTGACGCAGGACTTCGGCGGCTGGGAGGTGCCCTGGGGCGAGATCAACCGTTTCCAGCGCAACGACGGCGCGATCGTCCAGCAGTTCGACGACGCCAAGCCGAGCATCCCGGTGCCGTTCACCTCCTCGCGCTGGGGCTCGCTCGCCTCGTTCGGGGCCAGGCGCTACCCGGGGACCAAGCGCTGGTACGGCACCAGCGGCAACAGCTTCGTGGCGGTCGTGGAGTTCGGGCCGAGGCTGCGCGCCTGGGCGGTGACGGCGGGGGGCGCCAGCGGGCACCCCGACTCGCCGCACTTCAACGACCAGGCCGAACGGTACGCGAGCGGCAACCTCCGGCCCGTCTACTTCTATCCCGAAGACCTCAAGGGCCATGTCGAGCGCACCTACCGGCCAGGCAGGTGATCACTCGTCCACGGGGAGCCGGTCGCGCATGAGCAGGTGATCACCCCTCCGCCGGGAGCCCGCTGCGCATGAGCAGGTGATCACCCCTCCGCCGGGAGCCCGCTGCGCATGAGCAGGTGGCCCCGGCGGAACCGCTCGCCCTCCTGGGGCTCGCGCAACATCCTGCCGACCTCCTCGAACCCGGCCGCGCCCGCCAGCGCGGCCAGCTCGTCGATCGGCCAGCGGTACGCCTGGGTCACCCTGTGGTCGAACGCCTCCACCGGCCCGCCCTCGGACTCGAAGAAGCCCAGCAGCAGGTGACCGCCCGGGGCCAGCACCCGGCGGAACTCGGTGAAGTACGACGGCAACTGCCGGGCCGGGGTGTGGATGATCGAATACCAGGACACGATGCCGCTCAGCCCGCCGTCCGGCAGGTCGAGGGCGTCCATCGAACCGATCTCGAACCGCAGGCCGGGGTAGGTCCGCCGGGCAAGGTCGATCATCACCGGTGACAGGTCCACGCCGAAGACGTCGAGTCCCAGGTCCCTGAGGTACGCCGTGGTCTGCCCGGGGCCGCAGCCGAGCTCGGCGACCGGTCCGGGGGCGCGTACGTATCCGGCGAACGCGGCCAGGATCGCGCGGTCCAAGGGGAGGTGGTCGAGCGCGTCCCGGGCGAAGTCGGCGTACGTGACGGCGATGGCGTCGTACGCCTCCGCGGTCGTGGTGAGGTAGGAGGGCGATTCGGTCATAGCGGGGGATGCTAGCCCGACCCGGAGCGCGCTCCGACGGCGACTCGCGGACCGGAGGGTGTTGCGAGGGAGGCGTTGCGGTCGGCCTTTCACGGGTGAAGGATGCTCTTCCATGATCAGAGACCCGCAGATCCTGGCCTGTTCAGGGGTGCTGTATCCACCTGAGGGCTTCCGGCACCCCGGCGTCCAGATCTGGCAGGCCAGGCAGCTGGCCGGCGTGCGCAGGCCGCGCATGTGCCTCATCGCGACAGCGGTGGGCGACTCCCGTGGGCACATCGACGGCTGGACCGGGCTGGCCGCCTCCTTCGGTGACGCGGAGCTGTCCCATCTGCGGTTGTTCACCCAGCCGAACGTGTCCGACGTGCGGGCCCACCTCCTTTCCCAGGACGTGATCTTCGTGTCCGGCGGCAGCGTGGTGAACCTGCTGGCGGTCTGGCGCGCACACCGCCTGGACGAGATCTTGCGCGAGTGCTGGGAGCAGGGGGTCGTCCTGGCCGGGCAGAGCGCGGGGAGCCTGTGCTGGCATCTGGGCGGGGTGACCGACTCGTTCGGCGATGACCTCGATGCCGTCCCGGACGGCCTGGGATTCCTGCCTTACAGCAACGGCGTCCACGACGACCTGGGCGACCAGCCCCGGCGGGCCCGGTTCCGCGAGTCCGTGGCGCGGGGGGTGCTGCCGGCGGGGTACGCGACCGAGGACGGCGTCGCCCTGCATTACGTGGGCACCGACCTGCACGAGGTCGTGAGCGTACTGCCTGGCCGGAACGCCTGGTTCGTCGAGGCGGGGAACAAGGAGACGGCCCTTCCCGCCCGCCACTGGGTCCCCTGAAACGCTCACGCGGCCGGTGTTCACCGAGGAAAGGGAACTCCGAGTGCCATGAGCAGGGCTTCACGGCCTTCCTCTAGAGTGCTTGCGTCCCCCGTACGCGCCTGTGGCCCGTCCCTGCGGCGCGTGCCCGACCCGCCCCCGGGCCCTATCGAGGAGCAACCGTGACCGACCTGGTCTCCACGTCCGTGCAGCAGGAGATCGCCCAGGATCTCCAGGTGAGCGCGTCCTTCGACGTACAGCAGGAGATCGAGCGCCGGGTGGCCTTCCTCGCCGACCAGCTGACCTCCACGGGCGTGCGCTCGTTGGTGCTGGGCATCAGCGGCGGTGTGGACTCCATGACCGCGGGCCGGCTGTGCCAGCTCGCGGTCGAGCGGGTCCGTGCCGACGGGCGGGAGGCGACGTTCTTCGCGATGCGGCTGCCGTACGGCACCCAGGCCGACGAGCACGACGCGCAGCTGGCGCTGGAGTTCATCCGGCCGGACCGGATCCTGACCGTCGACGTGCGGCCCGCCAGCGATGCCGCGCTGGAGACGGTGCTGGCCTGCGGCACGGTGTTCCGCGACGCCCACCACCAGGACTTCGTGCACGGCAACATCAAGGCCCGGCAGCGCATGATCGCCCAGTACGCGGTGGCGAACGCCCACGGCGGCCTGGTGGTGGGCACCGACCACGCCGCCGAGGCGGTCTCCGGCTTCTTCACCAAGTACGGCGACGGCGCGGCCGACGTGGTCCCGCTCACCGGGCTCACCAAGCGGCGCGTACGGGCCGTCGCGCAGGCCCTGGGCGCACCGGCCGCGCTGGTCACGAAGATCCCGACCGCGGACCTGGAGACGCTCAACCCCGGCCGGCCCGACGAGGAGGCACTCGGCGTCACCTACGACGACATCGACGACCTCCTGGAAGGCAAGCCGGTCGCCGAGCCCGCCTTCGAGGCCATCATCCGCCGCTACCGTCTCACCGAGCACAAGCGCCGCCCACCGATCGCCCCCTGAACCCCCGGCCTCGCCGAAAACGCCGGCGCTTCCCTCCTATTTAGGGCAGCCGGTCGTGGTCGTGACCCAGACGGCCAATCGGCGTTCGCTACGGCTCGCCGTCCGCCTCGGCTTCCGCCAGGTCGGCACCTTCGAGGAGTTCGGCGCTGAGCAGGCTCTCTACACCGCCGGCCTGCACTCCTTCACCACCTGAATCAAAGGCCGAACACCGGCCGGCAAGCCGCCATCCCGTCAACCCTTACCGGGGGCCGGTTCTGCTCGCTCCACCTCTGCTTCGTGAGCCGTAGCCGGTCCGACACGACGGCCTCGTCACCGCGCGCGTCGACCGAGACGCCGTCGTGCTCGTAGCCGAGCTTGCGGGACACGCCCTGAGAGGCGTGGTTGTCCTGGAACACCTCGGTCCGCGCGGCGCGGGCGTCGAGATGATCGAAGGCCAGGCCGAGCAGGCCGGCCCGCGCCTCGGTCCCGTACCCCTTGCCCTGGTGTTCGAGGCCCAGCCACGAGGAGGTCGTGACCTCGCGGACGACCGCGAAATCGCGCGCCCGCAGCGTGACCACGCCGAGCGGCCGGCCCTCGCGGAAGACCCCGAGTCCGAGCCGCCAGTCCGCCACGTTCCAGTCCGCGAGCCCGCTCCAGTGCTCCCGGAGCACGATCCGCGCCCGGTCCTCGGGAGCGCCGTCGGTCCACGGGGTCAGGAACGGACGCTCGTCCGGCCGGTGCACGCCCTTGCCGGCGAGATCCGCCAGTGCCGCCAGCTCCTCCTCACGCGGCAGGCGAAGCTCAAGTCGTGGCGTGAAGATGGTCAGGCCGTACTGGGGCCACAGGTCGGTCAGCACGCCTCGGATCATGACGACCCGATCGCCGGCGCCGCAACCGGATTACCGCGTCCCTCAGCCACCGTTGAACGGGCAGCGGCGGCGGAAGTCCCGGGCGGCCTCCTCCATCGTGACGAACCGGACGCCCTCGTGGCCGCGCCAGTAGTCGATCAGGCGCTCCAGCATGAGCAGCACCTGAGGCCGGCCGGACACGTCGGGGTGCAAGGTGACCGGGAACACCCCGTAGTCCATCTCGCGGTACACCCAGTCGAACTGGTCGCGCCACATCGTCTCGATGTCACGCGGGTTGACGAAGCCGTGGCTGTTCGGGGACTTGCTTGACGAACATCATCGGCGGCAGGTCGTCGACGTACCAGTTGCCACAGAACTCCACCAGGTCGACCTCGCGGCCACGGACCAGGGGCCGCATCCACTCCGCCGCGTCCTTCCGGTAGTCGATCTTCGTCCAGGAGTCGCCGACCCTGGCGTAGAAGGGGGTGAAGTCGTTGTAGTTCTGCGAGTGGTCGTAGCTGAACCCGTTCTCCAGCAGCAACGACGCGGTGTTCTCGCTCAGCTCCCACCACGGCGCCACATAGCCCCGTGGCCGCCGGCCGCTGAGCTCCTCGATCAGCTCGATGCTCTTGGCGAGCACGTCCCGCTCCTGCTTCGGGCTCATCGCGATCGGGTTCTCGTGGGAATAGCCGTGGGCGCCGATCTCGTGCCCGGCGTCCGCGACCTCGCGTATCTGGTCGGGGAAGGTCTCGATGGAATGGCCGGGAACGAACCAGCTCGTACGCAGCTCGTACCTCTCGAACAGGCGCAGCAGGCGGGGCGCGCCCACCTCGCCCGCGAACACGCCACGCTGGATGTCGTTGGGCGAGTCCTCGCCACCGTAGGAGCCGAGCCAGCCGGCCACCGCATCGACGTCGACACCGAGACAGATCTGGATGTCCTTGCTCATGTCTGGAGCCCTCCTTGGAACCCGGCCGGCCGCCGCCGAGCGCCCCGTGCACCCGGCGCGTCGCCGAGGTCAGTGCGTCGCCGCACCCCACTCGCGTTCCCGGAGACCGCGCGACGACACCCGGCGGGGCCACCACCGCATGGTGTCGTCGAGGGCTCCCTACTCCTCCTCGGTGAACACGGTCTCGCGGCGCCTGCGGATGGCAGGCAGTACGGCGATGACGAGCGCCGCCACGGCCAGGACCAGGAGCACGGCGGAGATCGGCCGGGTCACGAAGACCGAGGCGTCGCCACGGGAGATGCTCATCGCCCGGCGCAGGTTCTCCTCCAGCAGCGGCCCGAGGACGAAGCCGAGCAGCAGGGGCGCCGGCTCGCAGCCGCACTTGATCAGGATGTAGCCCAGGATCCCGAAGAACACGATCGCGTAGACGTCGTACGCGTTGAACGACAGCGAGTACGTGCCGATCGCGGCGAACAACACGATCATCGGGAACAGCACCTGGTACGGGATGCGCAGCATGCGCACCCACACGCCGATCAGCGGCAGGTTCAGCAGCACGAGCAGCACGTTGCCGATCCACATCGACGCGATCAGGCCCCAGAACAGCGCCGGCTCGTCGATGATGACGTTCGGGCCCGGGGTGATGCCGTGCACGATGAACGCGCCGACCATCAGCGCCATCACCGGATGGGCGGGCAGGCCCAGGGTGAGCAGCGGGATGAACGACGTCTGCGCGGCGGCGTTGTTCGCCGACTCGGGGCCGGCGACGCCCTCGATCGCGCCGCGCCCGAACTCCTGCTGCCGCTTCGAGATCCGCTTCTCGACGGCGTACGAGGTGAACGAGGCCAGCACGTGACCACCACCGGGCAGGACGCCGAGCGCGGCACCGAGACCGGTGCCCCGCAGGATCGGGCCGACCATCCGGCGCCGATCCTCGCGGGTGGGCCAGAGGTTCTTCACCTTGCTGATGACCGCCCCCGCGCGGGTCTGCTCGTTCTCCAGGTTGCGCAGGATCTCGGCCACCCCGAACATGCCGACGGCGACCGACACGAAGTCGAAGCCCCCGTACAGCTCGCGCTGCTCGAACACGAACCGGGGCGTACCGGTGAAGATGTCCTGGCCGACGGTGCCGAACAGGACGCCGAGCGCGATCATCGCCAGGGCCTTGAGCGCCGTGCCGCGCGCCAGCGTGATCGACACGATCAGGCCGAGCAGCACCAGCGAGAAGTACTCGGCCGGGCCGAACCGCAACGCGACCCGGGCCAGCGGCGGGGCCGCGACGGCCAGCGCGACGGTGGCCACCGTGCCGGCGATGAAGGACCCGATCGCGGCGGCGGCCAGCGCCGAACCGGCCCGGCCCTGCCTGGCCATCTCGTGCCCGTCCAGCGCCGTGACCGCCGCCGACGACTCGCCGGGCAGGTTGATCAGGATGGCGGTCGTCGAGCCGCCGTACTGGGCGCCGTAATAGATGCCGGCCAGCATGATCAGCGCCGTCACCGGCTCGAAGCTGAACGTGATCGGCAGCAGCATCGCCACCGTCGCCGTCGGCCCGATGCCGGGCAGCACGCCGACCGCGGTGCCGAGCAGCACTCCCACGAAGCAGTAGAGGACGTTCTGGATCAGGAGGGCGGTGGAGAAGCCCAGCGCGAGGTTGTCGAGAAGTTCCATAACCTCAATCCGGATGCCGCGTCAGAACCCCAGCCACGGGCCCCACAACGGGATCCGTAGCTGGAGCGCGACGACGAAGATGAGCGTGCTGGCCACGGTCAGGCCGGCGGCCACGGCCACCGCCGTGAGCGGCCGCACGCGGGAGCTGGCCAGCGTGGTGAGCAGGGCGGTCACCGCCGACGTCGGCACGAATCCGAGGCCCCGGACGGCGAACCCGAAGAACAGGACGGCGACCACGATGACGGCGACCGCCCGCCACGGGATCGACCCGAACACGATCACCTCGCCGGCGACGAGCCCCTTGACCACGATCGCCAGCCCCAGTGCGGCCACGATCGAGCCGACCAGCAGCGGGAAGGCCCCGGGGCCCATCCGCAGCGGGGTGCCCAGGTCGTAACCGAGCGACCCCGCCACGAACGCGCCACCGATCAGGACGAAGATTCCCCCGGCGAGTACGTCCGGGAAGGACCTGCGGATCTTCACCTCAGGAGGCCTTGACCCCGGCATCGGCGATGACCTTCGACCAGGTGGCGATCTGCTCCTCCAGCTTGGCCCGGTGTGCCTGCGGGGTGGCGTCCTCGGCCGAGACCGGCGCGGTGCCGAGCTTGGCCATCTGGTCGATGACCTTCTGGTCGGTCAGTGCGACCTTCAGTGCCTCGGTCAGCTTCTGCACGACCTCCTGCGGGGTGCCCTTCGGAACGTAGAGCCCGTGCCACACGCTGACCTGGAGCCCGGGCAGCCCGGCCTCGGTCGTGGTGGGCAGGTCGGGCATGGTCTTCACCCGCTCCGGCGTGGTGACCGCGTACGCCTTCACCTCGCCCGCGGAGATCTGGCCGCTGGTGTTGGTCGTCTGGTCGCACATGAAGTCGACCTGGCCGCCGACGAGGTCGGTCAGCGCGGGGCCGGTGCCCTCGTACGGGACCTCCTGCAGCTTGACCCCGGCGGCGGTCTGGAACAGCAGGCCGCACAGGTGGGACGCGGCGCCGATGCCGGCGTTGGCCAGCGTGACCTTGTCGGCGTTCGCCTTCACGTAGGTCACCAGGTCCTTGAGCGACGTGGGCTGGAAGTCCTTGCGGGCGACGATCGTCATCGGCACCTCGGTGACGAGGCCGATCATCTCGAAGTCCTCCAGCGGCTTGTAGCCCAGGTTCTGGTACAGGGCGGGCGCCGTGGACATGCCGATGTGGTGCATGAGCACGGAGTAGCCGTCGGCTTCCGCCCGCGCGACCTCGCCAGCGCCGACCGTGCCGCCCGCGCCCTCGACGTTCTGGACGACGACCTGGGTGCCGAGCTTGGCGGCCATCGGCTCGGCGATCAGGCGGGTGACCGTGTCCGTCGGGCCGCCGGCGCTGAACGGCACGATGATGGTGATGTTCTGCTCCGGGTAGCCTGCCGCGCCGCTGCTGGCGGCACCGGTGGCGCCCCCGGTGCCTCCGGTGCCGGAACAGGCGGCGACGAGCGAAACGACGCCGATCGCGGTAATCATCCGCGCGGCGGCCCGGTAACTGCTTATCGTTCTCATGTCGCGGCCTCCTCGTCAGCGCATACACATTTGTCGGTGAGTGCGCCGCCTTAGTCTCGATTGGTAGAGACCCGGATGGTGTCAGAGGAATCCCAAGGAATGCGGCGGATGTCAGGAGAATCCCAAGACTGGAGGGCTAACGCGAGCGCCGGTGCGGGCCGTACAATCCGGTATGCGGATCACCATCATCGAGGATGACGACCGCGTGGCGCGTGGTCTGGTGACCGTCCTGGCCCAGGCGGGCTTCGAGGTCCACCGCATCGCCACCGCCGCGGAGGCCGTACGCGCCGCCCCGGCCGACGTGGTCCTCGTGGATCTGGGCCTGCCCGACGGCGACGGAATCGACGTGATCCGGAAGCTGCGTGACCGCCCCGAGACCGCCGTCATCGCCGTGACGGCACGCTCGGAGGAGCACGAACGGGTCCGCGGCTTACGCGCCGGCGCCGACGACTACATCGTCAAGCCGTTCGGCATCCCGGAGTTGCTGGCCCGGATCGACGCCGTCCTGCGGCGCACCCGCGTGGCCCGGGCCCTGAGCCAACCGGACGAGCCGCTCATCCTCGGCCCGATGCGCATCGGCGTCGGCACCCGCGAGGTCACCGTGGACGGCACGCCCGTGACCCTGACCCGCAAGGAGTTCGAGCTGCTCCTGCTGCTGGCCCGGCGGGCGCCGAACGTGGTCAGCCGCGACGTCATCCTCGACCAGATCTGGGGCGCCACCTGGGAGTCCTCCAGCCGCACCCTGGACACCCACATCGCGGCGTTACGGCACAAACTCGGGCCGGCCGTGCTCATCCGGACGATCCACGGGGTCGGCTACCGGCTCCTGGCCGACCAGCCGTAGCCGATCGGCCGACCTGCCGTGCACCGCCGCCTGCTCGTCGTCCTGGTGCCCCTCGCGGTGCTGCTCGTCGCCGCGCTCGGGGTGCCGCTCAGCGTCACCGTGGCCGAGCGGGAGATGCAGGAGACGTACGTCGACCGGCTCAACGACGTCGGCCGGTTCGCGTCGCTGGCCGACACCGCGCTGTCGACCGGGCGTACCGAGGCGCTCCAGCAGGAGCTGACCCGCTACCACGAGCTGTACGGCATCCCGGTCGCGGTGATCGACTCCTCGGGCACGGTGCTGCTCGGGCCGGCCGCGGCCTACCGGCGGGCGGCGCGGGCCGAGCCGGCGCTGCCCCGGATCGTGGCCGCGGCGCTGGCCGGCGCCAGGTCCGAACCGTCCGGGGAATGGGCGCCGTGGAACGACTCCGCCCTCGTGGTCGCGGAGCCGGTGGGCCGGGACAGCGAGGTCGTCGGTGCCGTCGTGACGATCTCCGACCTGTCGAAGACGCGCAACCGCATCCTCGTACGCTGGGCCCAGCTCGCCGCGCTCGGGCTGCTGCCGCTGGTCGCGCTGGTGGCCGTCGCCTGGCCGGTGTCGGCGTGGGTGCTGCGGCCGGTGCGGGAGCTGGACGCGGCCAGCTCGCGGATCTCGCGGGGCGACCTCACCATCCGGGCGGACGCCGAGGCCGGCCCGGCCGAGCTGCGGCGGCTGGCGGGGTCGTTCAACACGATGATGGACGCGGTCGAGAACGCCGTGGAGCGGCAGCGGGCGTTCGTCTCCGACGCCTCGCACCAGTTGCGCAACCCGCTGACCAGCCTCCGGCTCGCCGTGGAGAGCCTGGAACCGCATCTGCGCACGACCGGCAACGGGCGGCAAGTGTACGACGTCGCCGTGGACGAGCTGAAGGCGATGCAGCGGATGCTGAACTCGCTGCAGGCCAGCGCGCGGATGGAGAGCATGCGTACGGCCTCGCCGGTGGACCTCGACGCGGTGCTGGCGACCCGGGTGGACCGGTGGCGGGCGCTGACAGCGACGGCGGGGCAGGCACTGGAGGTCGACGTACCGCCCGGGCTGCGGCTGCTGGAACCACCGGGCGGGCTCGGCAGCATCCTGGACGAGCTGATCAGCAACGCGCTACGGCTGTCGGACGCGCGGGTGATCGAGGTGAGCGCCCGCGTCGTCCCCGGCGATCCGGACCCCGTCACCGCTGATGGTGCGGATGGAGGGGTGGTGACGATCGCGGTCCGGGACGATGGCCAGGGGATCGACCCGTCCGAGCGGGACCAGGCGCTACGGCGGTTCTGGCGGTCACCGCGCCACCAGAACGTGTCCGGGACCGGGCTGGGGCTGGCGATCTGCGCGGACCTGGTCGGGGCCGCGGGTGGTGAGGTGCGGCTGGAGGACGGCCTGCCACGACCGGACGGCTCGGGGTACGGATTCGCCGCGGTCGTGGCCCTGCCGATCGCTCCCCGGGTGGTGTCGTCCGCCGACACCCCGGCCCCGGTGTGACCGAACCCTTCAGCGCTTGCGGTCGCGGAACCAGGCGACCGCCCCCGGGTGCAGCGGGATCGACGCGGTGGAGATCCCGGTCCGCACGTTGATCTGCCACGTTTCGAGCACGGCTTCGGCCTCGTCGGGGCCGGTGGAGGGGATCGTACCGCCGCCCGTGAAGATCGTGTCGGTGATGGCGTGGACCAGTTCGTCGGGCAGGTCGTTCCGTACGAGCAGCACGTTCGGCACGGCGACGGTCCTGGTGGCCGGGACTCCGGCGTAGGCGGTCGCGGGGATCATGGCCGGTTTGTAGGGGCCCGGGTAGGCGGTGATGAGCGCGTCCGCCTGCGCGTCCAACGGGATCAGCCGGACCGGATGCCGCTGCGCCAGCTCCACGACGGCCGGTGTGGGAACGCCGGTCAGGGAGAACATCGCGTCGATCTCGCCGCCGCTCATCGCCGCCGCCGATTCGGCCTGGCTGATGTACCGCCCGTCGGCCTTCACCCCGCCGAGCTCCAGGATCCGCAGCGACGTGAACTCCGTACCCGAGTCCCGGGCGCCGAGGGAGATCCGCTTGCCCTCCAGGTCCCGGAACTCGACGATCGGCGAACCGGCCATGACCACGAGATGCAGGTGACTGTCGTAGAGCCGGCAGATCGCCGAGAGCCCCTCGGGCGCGCTGCCGTCGGTCGTGATCAGCGCGTCCAGACTCGTCAGCCCGAGGTGCACCTCACCGGCCCGCAACATCCTGATGTTGTCGGTGGAGGCCCCGCTCGGCACGGTGACCACCGTGGCCCCCGGCACCCCCTCGGAGATACGCGCGGCCAGCGCACCACCGATCCGCCGGTACACCGCCCCCGCGGGCCCCGTCGCCAGCCGCAGGCGAACCTCGTCCACCTGAGCCTGCCGGGAACACCCGACGAGAGCGACACCAGCGGCCAGCAGCACCGCCCGCCGGCCCAGCCGTAACTCCGGGTTCAGCACCATGCCGAGATGATACGGACTGTTCGCGTCCCCCTCCCGGACAACCAAGAAGCGGTACCGACAGCGCCGCGTCACAATCGCCGGCCGGCGCCAAGCGCGTCCAGCAGTTGGGGACGTCGATCGGTCCGCGTGGGTGCTGATGCCCTTCGGGGGAGGCGGCGCTCCCGCTGGGACCTTTTCACTTCCACGTCGGAAACGTCTCCGCCGAGCACGCGGAGGTTCGCTACGATCTCAGCCACTCTTCGTCGAGCCCCGTATTGTCCCCCTGAGCTGCACGGACATGCTAGTTGGCATGGCAAGATCGGCGACAACCCTGACGAGGACCGCAACGGGACAGACGGACAGGCTCAGCGGCAAGGTGGCCGCCCGCCACCTTCCTTCCCTGCCGGGCCGCGGCGCCGGCGCGGTGCGACCATGCAAGGCCGCCGTGGACCTGGGTGCGCAGCAGACCCAGCGACTCAAGGCCTGAGCACAGGATGTAGAAGTAGACTTATAATAAGTTCACTTCTATATTGTGCATGTGACGATCGCCAAGCCGCCCGAGATCTTCGACCGCGAGGCGGAGTGGGCCGAACTGGTCGACTTCATCAGCGACGAGTCTCCTCATCCGACTCTCGGTGTGGTGTCGGGAAGGCGACGCCAAGGCAAGACCCTCCTACTGGGCTCCATCTGTGACTCCGCCGGGGGCATCTACATCGAAGGCACCGAGGCGCTCCCGGCGGAGCACTTCCACCTCATCGGTGAGCAACTGGCCACCCGGCTCGGCAGCCCCGCCCCGCTGCACTTCACCTCCTGGCGTGCGGTCATCGAGGCGATCCTCGACCTGGAGACGCCGTCGCCCCTTCCCGTGGTGATCGACGAATTCCCCTACCTGGTCAAGGTCTCCCCCGAGCTGCCATCCGTCCTCCAGGCCGCCTTGGACCTCCGGCGACGCAGGAAAGGATCGCCGATCCGGCTGATCCTTTGCGGTTCCGCCCTCACCTTCATGGGCGGCCTGCTGGCCGGGAACGCTCCGCTGCGCGGCAGGGCGGGTCTGGAGCTGGTCGTGCCCACGCTGGACTATCGGCTCGCCGCCGAGTTCTGGCAGATCAGCAACCCGCGGCTCGCCCTCCTGACACACTCCGTGGTGGGTGGGACACCCGCCTACCGCCGTGAATACGTTCGCGATGACACGCCGCAGTCCTTGGATGATTTCGACGACTGGATCAAGCGCGCGGTGCTGAATCCGGCCCGCCCGCTCTTCCGCGAGGCACGCTATCTCCTCGCGGAAGAGCCGGACCTGCGCGACGCGGCTCTCTACCACTCGGTCCTGGCGGCAGTGGCCGAGGGGAACGCCTCGCGCGGCGGCATCGCCAATTACATCGGCCGCAAGGCCACGGAGATCAGCCACCCACTCGCTGTGCTGGAGGACGCCGGTCTGCTGGCCAAGTCCCCGGACATGTTGCGTGCGGCCCGCCCGCTCTACCGGATCACAGAGCCATTGATCAGCTTCTACCATGCGGTGATGCGCCCGGCATGGCGAGAGCTTGAGCGCCGGCGAGCCGACCAGGTGTGGCAGCGCAGCCGCGATCGGTTCCTGAGCGGAGTGGTGGGGCCGCACTTCGAAGAGATCTGCCGCACCTGGGCCGCGGACTTCGCGGGTGCGGAGGCGTTCGGGGGCATCCCCGCGGAGATCGGTCACGGAGTCGTCAACGACCCCGAACGCCGGACCAGCCACGAGGTGGACGTGGTGGTCCTGGGAGAGCCGGACGGCGGGCCTCGCAAAGTGCTCTCCCTGGGCGAGGTCAAATGGGGAGACACCATGTGCGAGGGGCACGTCGAACGGCTCCGCCGCGTTCGTGACCTGCTCGCCGACCGGGGCTACGACACACGATCGACCAGGCTGGCCTGCTACAGCGCCGCGGGATTCACTCCGGACCTGCTCGCGGCGGAAGGCGACGACCTCATGCTGGTCAACCCAGAACGCCTCTATTCCTGAAATTCCCGTCACGCACAGCTCGTACGCGGTCGCACGCATCCGTGACGGTTCGGCTCGTAGCAACTATGTCGTGCCATGGGTCCGTCGCTGATCCGGCTGGCACCGCTGTGTGCCGGGAGCGCTGGGATCCGTTTGCGGACACCGCGGGTCTCCACGCCCGGGTCACCGGCCTCGGCGAGGTCATGTTCAAGGGCGCGCAGCTTCATCCGCTCGGGTTCGCGCGTAGTGCCTGCGTTGGAATGGTGTCGAAGCACCAACGTGGCAAGACACGGCGTCGGAGAAACGCTGACGAACGGCTTCTCCACGCGCCTCGACCTGTCGCAGCAGACCGCCGCCGGTCTCATCGGCCGCTCGGAGAGCCGGCTCAGCCAGGTGGAACGCGGAAGGCCCTGGGAGGCGAGGCCGTCTGAGGGAACGGCGGCGTTGCAGTTGGTGAGGCCTCCCGTGCCGCCGCCACGGTCCTGGAACTGCGGTATGACCGGCGTTGGTGCGGCCGCTGTTTCCTCGGAGATCCAGAACTGCCAGCCGGGCGGGGCCGGTGGCCACGAGGTATCCGGTTGCCATCCCTTGGGAGGCTTCCATCCACGAGGTGGAACGGGCCAGCCAGGGGGAAGGTTGAATCGGGTCTCGGGCATGAGCGCTCTTCGTTGAACGGGGATGGCCGTATACAGGTGAGATAGCTATGAGCGCCAGAAGAGCTACAGGAAGCGAGCATTCGGCGCTTGGGCGCCGCCTTTTCGCCCGGTGATTGGTCACTCCATGTCGGTGAACCGACGTGGCCTACGGGTGAAGTCACACGGTCAGCCCGGTAATCGGGCAACAGTTGGGTGCGGAGGTCGGGCGCCTCATGGTGCTACGCAGTGGCACCTTGTGGCACATGGCTGTAGACTTGAGATGTGAGCATTGCTGAGCCAGACCGTTCCCATGAGGTCTCTCAACGCGACCTCCGCAACCGGTCCGCGGAGATCATGGACGGCTTGGAACGTGGGGAGCGCTACGCCGTCACCCGGAACGGCCACCACATCGGTGACCTCGTCCCCCTCCGCCGCCGACGCCGGGCTGTCACGCGCGCCGAATTCGCCGCCGTGTCCCGCGGCCTGCCAAGGCTGGACGACCGTAAATATCGGGAAGACATGGACCGCCATGTCAACGACGAGCTTTACGACCCTTACGACCGCGCATTCGGCAGGGACGATTCGGCTGGAGCCGAGGAATGACCCATGCCCAAGGATTGCTCGACACCAACATCCTCATCCTGCGCGCCGGCATCGATCCTGACGAGCTCCCCGATGAAATGATGATCAGCGCCATCACCACCGCGGAGCTCTCAGTCGGCGCCCTGGTGGCGAGCAGCCCGCAAGAGCTCGCCCAGCGCATGAAAATTCTGCAGACCACCGAAGCCGAATTCGACCCACTCCCCTTTGACGACACCGCAGCTCGCGAATACGGCCAGTTGTGGACGGCCGTCGTCGCCTCAGGGCGCAAACCACGCCCTCGTACGGCAGACCTGATGATCGCCTGTGTGGCAGTCGCGAACCGGCTACCCCTCTACACCTGCAATCCCAAGGATTTCAAGGGTCTCGACCACCTGGTCACCGTAGTTCCAGTCACCCGCCCTCACTGAATTGGCTCGCCAGGTAGTGCGGCACTGGTGAGCACACCGGCACCAGCCACATCGGTGGTATCGGCTGCCCATCGCCGATGTTCGCCACTGGGATGAGCATGGCGTGCTGTTTGAAGCAGGCGTCCGAGTCCTGGCCCACCGTTTCGTCCGTTGTCCTGTCGGTCACGCTATATCGGTGGACTGGCGGGGGTGCGGGTGGGATTTCACGGTCAGCCCGGTAATCGGGCAACGGGTGGGCAGGGATGGCGCCGGAGGCGCGGGGGTGCGCTGGAGGCGCCTCAATGTGAGCGGCTGAGCTCTTATGCGCGAAGCGCTGGGTGGGAAGGCCTTTTCGCGGGCCGGAGGCACGCCCAAGGAAGGGGCGGCTGAGCTCTTATGCGCGAAGCGCTGGGTGGGAAGGCATTTGTGCGGGCTGAAGGCACGGGCCGTTCGGTGAAACCGGGGCGAGGGTGGGGTGAAACCCGGGGCGTCGACAGTGGGGGCATGAGCATTACTGAGCTTGGACGTACCGGGGGGAGCTCGGTCCTGGACGGGGGCATCGAGCCGGCCGTACGGGCGCAAGGGCTGGTCAAGGCGTTCGGCGAGCATCGGGCCGTCGACGGGATCGACCTGGAGGTGCGCCCTGGGGAGATCTTCGGCGTCCTCGGCCCGAACGGCGCCGGCAAGACCACCACACTACGCATGCTGGCCACCCTGTTGAAGATCGACGCGGGGCGGGCCGAGATCTTCGGGGTCGACGTGGCCGGCAACCCGCACGTGATCCGCCAGTTGGTCGGTGTCACCGGACAGTACGCGTCGGTCGACGAGCACCTGACCGCCCGCGAGAACCTCTGGCTCTTCAGCCGCCTGCAGGGCATCGCCGCGCCGCGGGCCAGGCGGATCGCCACCGAGCTGCTGGGCCAGTTCGGGCTGGAGGAGGCCGCCGACAAACCGATCGCGCAGTTCTCCGGCGGCATGCGCCGGCGCCTCGACCTGGCGGCCAGCCTGATCACCAGGCCGCCGCTGATCTTCCTGGACGAGCCGACCACCGGTCTCGATCCGCGTACGCGCGGCCAGATGTGGGACACCATCCGCGGCCTGGTCGCCGACGGCTGCACGCTGCTGCTGACCACCCAGTACCTGGACGAGGCCGACCAGCTGGCCGATCGGGTCGCCGTCATCGACCACGGCCGCAAGGTCGCCGAGGGCACCCCGGACGAGTTGAAGACCGCGGTCGGCAACTCCACCCTCCAACTGCTGCTGGCCGAGCCGGACGAGGTGCCGGTCGCCGCGGAGGTCGTACGGCGCGTCCTCGGCTCCGAGCCGGTCCTCAGTCCGGAGCAAGGCCGCCTCAACGTCCCCCTCGACCAGGCCGACCTGGCCGCGGACGTACTGATCGCGCTGCGCACCGCCGGGGTGTCGATCTCCTCGGTGAGCGTGGCCAAGCCCAGCCTGGACGAGGTCTTCCTCGCCCTGACCGGCCACGAGACGGACGCGTCCGGCAAGGACGGCGGTAACGGTACGGAGGAGAGCCGATGAGCACCACGATCGCACCCGGCCGCGAGGCGGTCCGGGCCGCCGACCGCGTGACGGCCGCCCGGCGGCGCGTCTCCATAGGAGAGACGATCGCCCAGACCCTGACGATGGCGTGGCGGGCGGTCAAGAAGATGCGCCGCAACCCCGAGCAGTTCTTCGACGTGGCGCTGCAGCCCATCCTGTTCACCGCGATGTTCGCCTACATCTTCGGCGGCGCCATCGCCGGCGACGTGGAGAGCTACCTGCCCCTGATGATCCCCGGCATTCTGGCCCAGACCGTGCTGACGACGTGCATGGTCACGGGCACGCAACTGCGCGAGGACATGGAGAAGGGCGTCTTCGACCGGTTCAAGTCGCTGCCGATCGCCCGGATCGCCCCGCTCGCCGGCCCGATGGTGGCCGACCTGCTGCGCTACACGATCGCGGCCACGCTGACCTTCGGCATGGGACTGGTGATGGGCTACCGCCCGGGCGGCGGAGCGGGCGGCGTGCTCGCCGCGATCCTGCTGGCGATCTTCACCGGCTGGTCGCTGGCGTGGATCTTCACCTGGATCGGTACGATCGCCCGGAGCGCCCAGGCCGTGCAGGGCATCTCCATGATGATCCTGTTCCCGCTGACGTTCCTGTCGAACGCGTTCGTCCCGGTCGACACCCTGCCCGACTGGCTGGCGGCGTTCGTCCGGATCAACCCGGTTTCACACCTGGTCACGGCCGCCCGCGACCTCGCCAACAGCGCCCTCGTCAGCAGCGAGGTGGCCTGGACGCTCCTGGCGTGCGTCGTCGTCATCGTGATCTTCGCTCCGCTGTCGGTACGCAGTTACAAGCGGCACATGTGAGCTCCGCCCGTCACGTCCCGAGACCTGCTTGAGGAGGTTGCGCGCCTCGTCGAGCAGGTCGGCGCCGCGCCGGTCGCCGTACTCGGCCCGTACGGCGGCGATGATCCCGGGCGCGGCCCGCTCCGCGTACGGTTCGATCCGCTCGAAGGTCAAGCTGGGCATGCTGCTGTGGTACGCGAACCGCTCGGCCAGCACCAGCAACCCGATCGCGTCACGCGGGGCCATGGCCCGCCGCAGCAGTCCCCAGGCACCGACGGCGAAGAGCATCGAGCCGCACAGCGGGTAGTCGAGGACGGGGTTGCGCAGGCCCAGCAGGTCGTAGCCCAGAACGGTGGAGAACAGCTCCTCGCCGTACCGGACGTCTTCCGGCGGCGCGTGATACGCGTACGCCGCCAAGGTGGCCGACTCCGCGACGACCATCCACGGCGTGAACTCCGAACGCGGCACCCCGGGCAGGCGCAGGTCGCGCGACAACTGGACGGCCAGGCGGTAGTCCGCGAGCGCGGCGGCCGTCTCGCCGCGGGCGAGAGCGAGTTCGGCGGCGCACAGCGAGACCATCGCCACCCCGCCGGCCACCGTACCCTCGTCGTTGATCCTGGTGATCTCGGCGAGCTCGGCCTCCGCGGCTTCGAGGTCGCCGTCGGCGAGCGACGAGGCCAGCAGCACCACGCGGAGCCGGGTCTCGTCGTCGGTGGCGCCGAGCCGGCTCATCACCGGGAAGGCGGTCCGCGCGTGCCGGACCGCCCGCCGGCGGTCGCCGAGCTGCATGACCAGGTGGGCCAGCACGGCGTGCATGACCGCGGTGAACCACGGCCCCTCGTCCCCTCCGAGCATCGTCAGGGCCCGCTCGGCGGCCTCGATCGCCCCGGTCAGGTCCCCCGCGTTCTCCAGGACGTGGACGCTCGTCTGCGTCGCCGCCAGGGCCACCTGGTGGTCGGGGCTCCGGCTCAGCTCCGCCAGCCGGCGGAAGAGCTCCGCGCCGTCGGCCACGTCGCACGCGACCAGCACCGTGGCCGCCGCCGCCACCCGGGGATCCGTCG
This sequence comes from Nonomuraea jiangxiensis, assembly GCF_900099965.1. Taxonomy (GTDB): domain Bacteria; phylum Actinomycetota; class Actinomycetes; order Streptosporangiales; family Streptosporangiaceae; genus Nonomuraea; species Nonomuraea jiangxiensis. Next base: position 67,827 of record NZ_FNDJ01000036.1, read on the forward strand.
CGTCGCTGGTGGGCAGCGCGCGGAGCAGTTCGCGCAGCGGTTCGCCGCGGCCATCGGTCACGATGACGACGTTCATGAGTGTGACCAGGGCGGCGGTCCTGGTCGCCTCGACGAGCTCGGGCGGCGGCACCCAGCCGTCGAGCACCTGGATGATCCCGTCCCAGTGCACGAGGAACCGGAAATGGTCGCCGCGGATCGACCACAACGCGCCGACGCCGGCCAGCAACTGCACCGTGGTGGCGGGATCGGACTCGCAGATGGCCTGCCGGAACAGATCAGCGAGGTTGCCCTCCTCGGCACGCAACGCGTCCACCGCCGCGAACTGCGCCGGGCTGAAAATCCCGTCGGCGTGTTCCTGCGCGTAGGCCGTCGCCCAGGCCCGCTGCGCCGCCAGGGCGGGCGCCTCCTCACCGGCCTCCCGCAGCCGCATCCGCCCGAACTCCCTGACGGTCTCCAGCATCCGGTAACGCAGCCCGTACGCCGTCTCGCGGACGCTCAGCATCGACTGCTCGGTCAGCGCGTTCATGACGTACAGGGCGTCCGGGCCGAGTACGTGCTCGGCGGCGGCCAGCGTGAACCCGTCACCGAACAGCGACAACCACCGCAACGCCCGTCGCTCGGGCTCGTCGAGCAGATTCCACGACCAGTCGATGACCGCGAGCAGCGTCTGGTGCCGGTCGGGGGCCGTCCGGTTACCGCCGCGCAGCAGGGCGAACCGGTCCGCCAGGCGGCGCGCGATCTCCTCCACCGACATCACGCGCACCTTGGCCGCGGCCAGCTCGATCGCGAGCGGCAGCCCGTCGAGGCGGGCGACGACCTCCTTGACCACGTCCTCGTCGATCCGCACGTACGGGCGGGCGGCCGTGGCGCGCTGGCGGAACAGCTCCACCGCGTCGCCCGTGGGCAGCTCGCCGAGCAGGTAGACGCGTTCGGCGGGGATCGACAAGGGGGCGCGCGAGGTGGTGAGCACCCGCAGGTCGCGGGTCGTCACGGTCAGGAACGCCACCAGGTCGGCGACGGCCTCGATCACGTGCTCGCAGTTGTCCAGGATCAGCAACGCCGGGGCCTGGTCGAGCTGCTGGGCGATCCGGGCGCGAACGTCGGAGCGCTGCTGGGCGGTCAGAGTACGGCGCCCGCTGACCGAGTCGCGAACCCCGAGCGCCGAACCCACCTCGCCCACCACGCCCTCCGGCGAGGAGACGCCGACGAGCTCGACGAAGTGGGCGATGGGCTGCGCGGCGTTCCGGCCGACGACATGAGCCAGCCGCGTCTTGCCCAGCCCACCTGGGCCGACGATGGAGACCACCCGGTTGGCCGGTAACAGGGCTTGCAGCGCGCGGATGTCGTCGTCTCGGCCGAGCAGCGAGGAACCGTCGTACAGGATGCCCTTGCGCACCGGCCGGTCGGCGGCGAGGAGCTCGGCGTGGAGGCGGGCGAGCTCGGGCCCCGGTTCGGTGCCGAGCCGCGCGACCAGGCCCGCGCGGTAGCGCTCGTAGCGCTCCAGGGCGGCGGCGACCCCGCGTCCGGCGGCCTCGCTGCGCAGCAGGCAGGCGAGCAGCTCCTCGTCGTGCGGGCGGTCGGCCGCGACCTCCTCCAGCAGCGGCAGCGCGGCCTCGTGGGCGCCGCTGCGGCTCTGCGCGAGCGCCACCACCCGTCGCGCCTCGGCCACCCACCCCGCCGCGCGGCCCCTCAGCTCGCCGAGCGCTCCCGTCGCCCCGGCCAAGCCACCGCCCACGAAACCCATGGCCCCTTCCGAGCCGCCGCCCACGAGACCCCTGGCGGCTTCCGGGCCGCCGCCCACGAGGCCCATGGCCTCTTCGGCGCGGCTGCGCGCGAGCGCCGTGTCGCCCTCGCCCAGTGCGGCCCGTGCCTGCTCCACCAGTGAGCCGAGCAGCAGCGCGTCCACCTCGCCCGGGGACAGCCCGAGCCGGTAGCCACGCGGGATCCGCACCACGACGTCGGCGCCGGTCGCCGCCCTGGTCCGCGAGACGACCACCTGCAGCGCCTTGGTCGGGTTGGCCGGCGCCTCGTCGGGCCACAGCTCCTCGACCAGGCGTTCGTCGGCGACCCCGGCACGCCCGTGCATGGCGAGCACGGCCAGCAGGGTCTGCGCGCGGTCGCCGACCACGCGCGCACCCTGCCAGCGGACGCCGTCGAGCAGGACGAGTGCTGGTGACACTCCTTCAGCTTACGGACGACTCCGATCGGGTGTTCACCCCCAGACCCTCAGGCGTGGGTCACCACGACGTCATCGCTCTTGACGAACATGACGCGGTGGCCGAACTGGATCTGGTGGTACTCCTGGGTTCCGCGGACCACGCGGTGCCGGGTGGCGTCGAAGGTCGTCGCCGAGTAGTACTCGCCGGTCGTGGTCAGGCCGACCGTGTACGACTGCCCGGCAGGAAACGTGTACTGCAGCGGGACGAGCGGCAGCGCCGGCACGTCGGGCGGGTACGCCTCGGGCTCCGGATACGCGCGGCCGTACACGGGGATCGATACCAGGCCGGGCCGGGGCGTGGCGATCAGGACACGGCTGGGGACGGCCACGGGATCGGCCGCCGGGTTGTGGAACCACGCCTTCTGGCCCAGATACCAGATGGCCGTCCAGTCGTCCCGCCGCTCGGCGACGACGTAGCGCTGGCCGGTGACGGCACGGGCGGCGTGGTCGTACACGCTGGTGGTCGACTCCCCCGTCGGGTGCTTGCCGATGTCCTTCACCAGGGGCGCGTCCGCCCGCGGTTCGGTGCGCAGCCAGATCGAGGCCGAGCCGTGCGGGGGGCAGGCGGCGTCGGGGTTCTGGTCGTCGCAGCCGGTGTAGACCGGGCGGTTGCGGTCGTAGTCGGGCAGGATCATGACCGTGGCCGTGGTGGCGTCGCCGTCGGGGCCGAACGGGGCGCCCATGAGGTCGAAGAAGTGCGCCCAGTCCCAGTACGGGCCCGGGTCCTCGTGCATCGTCGCCACCTTCTCCGGCAGCAGGCCGGGCACGTTGTCGTGGCCGAGGATGTGGGCGCGGTCCAGCGGGATGCCGTACTTGTCGGCCAGGTGACGCACGAGCTTGGCGGACGTGCGGTACATCGCCTCGGTGTACCAGGTGCCGCCGGTGGCCAGGAAGCCCTCGTGTTCCAGGCCGATGGACTTGGCGTTGACGTACCAGTTGCCGGCGTGCCAGCCCACGTCCTTGGTGCGCACGTGCTGGGCGAGGTGGCCGTCGTGCGAGCGCAGCGTGTAGTGCCAGCCGAGGCGCTTCGGGTTCTGCACGAGGCCGATCGTCTCGTCGTAGGGGGTCTCGGTGTCGTGGATGACGATGTACTGGATCGCCTGGCTGCCGGGGCGGTCGGCGAGGTCGTGGTTGCCGTACTTGCCGTCGCCCAGCTCCTGGTACGGCGCCGGGATCCACTCGCAGGGGAGCGATTCGGGGGCGTCCACGCCGTCGGCGCGGGCCAGGCGGGGCAGGTCCAGCCTGCTCAGCCAGGTGCGGGACGGGCGCACGTCGGGAGAGGGGGCCAGCCTCACCTCGGCACCGGTGTCGGGCACCCGGGTGGCGCCCTCGCGGATGACCGCGTACACCTCGTCGGCGAAGGCCGCCGCTTCCTCCTCGGTCGAGGCGCCCGCGTAACGGGCCACCGCGCCGTACCAGTCGGCGGGGTCGTCGCTCATCGGGGCGCCCAGGGCCTGCTGGTAGTCGGCGAGCAGCGCCGCGCCGCCGTCGATGTTGGCCGCCGGGTCCGTACGCAGGCGCTCGCGGCTCGTCCCGGTCAGCTCGGCGGCGCGTTCCAGGGTGTGCGGGGACGCGGGCGGGCGGCTCGGCCGCTTCGCCCGTCCGGCGGGACGCAACGGTGGACGGGAGTCGTCACCGCGCGGGTCCTCGTCCCCGTCCAGGTGATGGTGCGACCTGGCCGGCGCGGGACCGTCGGTGAGGTGCATGGGGCCGAACCCCGCGGCCGTACTGGGCCCGCCGCCGTTGCAGTCCCAGCGCGACTCCAGGTAGGACACGGCGAGCAGGACGCGCTCCGGCACGCGGTGCTTCTTCGCGGCCTGCGCGAACGCCTTCGGCATCGTGGTCATGGAAACCACCTCCGCATGCACGGTCGCAGGGACGCAGGTCAACCGGAGGGCGACATGACCCGACTTTCCGCTTTCTTGTGGGTAATGCGACAGGGTCGTTCCGCAGCGGACGGTGTGGCGATAATCCGTTGTCGGTCGCCACCCGTCTCCCTGATGATGGCGGCCATGGCCACCACCCGAAGAGCCGACATGTTCACCGCGGACGGCAAGCCCTCCGACGACGACCCGCGTGAGCACGGGCCGAGGCTGGGCGACGAGCGCACCACACTGGTCGAGTCCCTGCGCTGCCAGCGCCTCACGCTGGAGCTGAAATGCGCGGATCTTGACGCGGACGCCATGGCCCGGCGTGCCGTCGAGCCGTCGACGATGTCGCTCCTGGGGCTGGTGCGGCACCTGGCCGAGATGGAGCGGGCGACGTTCCGGGTGCTGATGGCGGGCGCGGACGTGCCCCGGCTGTTCTGCTCCGACACCGATCGTGACGGCGATTTCGACGGCGCCGTTCCCGACCCCGAGGTGGTCGCGGAGGCGTGGGACGCCTGGCGGGCGGAGGTGGACTTCGCCACCCGGTTCGTCGCCGAGGCGCCCAGCCTCGACATCACCGCCAACGACCCGCTGAACCTGCACGGCAGCGGCGGCGGGGCGATGTCCCTGCGCGAGGCACTGGTCGGAATCATCGAGGAGTACGCCCGCCACATGGGCCACGCCGACCTGCTCCGCGAACGCATCGACGGACGCATCGGCCAGTGACGATCGATGGCATGCCGAGGCCGTTACGCCGACTCCCTCACGGCCGAGCCTGCCACCGCCCGTTGCCGCGTGACGCGGCGGCGCCTGATCGGCAGCCCGAGCGTCGGGTTGGCGACTCCCCAGGCGGCGCCCTTGCAGATCAGCTCCTTGTAGACGGCGGCGAGCCGGCCGGTCAGGACCGCCGGCACGGCGCGGTCGTCGGCGGTGACGTACTGGATCAGGCCCTCCCTGCGGCCGAGTGAGATGCACTGGTTGAAGTAGCGGACCGGCGCGTTCGGGAGCTTCCCGCCGGTCAGGCGCGCCGCGATCGAGTCGGCGGCCTGCCACGCGGCCGGAGTTCCCGAGGCGCACGACATCCGCAGCGGCTTGTTCCCGGGGCCCATCGCCATGGCGGAGTCGCCGACGGCGTACACGTCGGGGTGGGAGACCGAGCGCATGGTCCCGTCGACCACGATCTGGCCGGTGCCGGTGACCTTCAGGGCGGTCGCCTTCGCGATCGGGTGGACCGCGAAGCCGGTGGTCCACACGGTGACCGCGGCCGGGATGGCCCTGCCGTCAGCGGTGACGACGCGGTCGGCCTCGACGCCGGTCACGGCGGCGTGCTCGTACACGGTGATCCCGAGCCGGCCGAAGACCTTCCGCAGGTGGGCGCGGCCCTTGGGGGAGAGCCCGTCGCCGAGGCCGCCGCCGGCGGCGAGGGCGACGTCGAGGTCCGGGCGGGCCTCGGCGATCTCGGTCGCGGCCTCCACGCCGGTCAGGCCGCCGCCGACGACGACCACGCTCTGCCCGGCGTCGAGGCCGGCCAGGCGCTCGCGCAGCCGGAGCGCTCCGGCGCGGCCGGCGATCTCGTAGGCGTGCTCGGCGGTGCCAGGGACGCCTTGGGCGTTCCAGCCGCTGCCGAGGGCGTAGACGAGCGTGTCGTAGGCGAGCTCCTCGGCGCCGTTCGCGTCGAGGACGGTGACGGTCTTGTGGTCGACGTCCACGCCGGTGACCGTCGCGAGCCGCAGTTCGACGCCGGTGCCCGCGAACATCTCGTGGAACGGCCGGGGCCTGAGGTCCTGGCCGGTCGCCAGCTGGTGCATGCGTACGCGTTCGACGAAGTCGGGCTCGGCGTTGACGACGGTGATGGCGACGTCCTCCCGGTGCAGCCGCCTGGCGAGGCGGCCGGCGACGATCGCTCCGGTGTATCCGGCTCCGAGGACGATGATGCGGTGCTGCATTCCCCTGCTCCTGTCTCGCGCGGGTTCGCCCCTTGAACCGGGTGACCCGCCGCTTCCTGACAGGAACACGATGTGAAGCTCCTCACACAGCCGCTCAGAAGGCGGTGATCAGCGGCTCCCCGTGGTCGACGGTCGCCCAGAGCGCGGTCGCGCGTTCGAGCTTGTCGGGGTTGGCCTGGTTGCGGAACGCGGCGATGCCCTCGGCGGTGACCTCCAGGCACATGACGCCGATGACCCTGCCGTCCACGACGGCCACGACGGCGGGGTCGCCGTTGGCGGTCCAGGCGTAGATCTCGGCCTCTCCGCCGATCAGGGCGCGCTTGGCCGTGCTGGGTTTGAACAGGCCCCGCATGAACCTCGCGACCGCCGTGGCGCCCTCGAATGCCTTGACCCGCGCCGGGACCTTCCCGCCGCCGTCGGCGATCGAGACGGCGTCCGCGGTGAGCAGCCGTACGAGGGGCTCGGTCCGGCCGCTGTTGGCGGCCTCCAGGAACTCCTCGACGATCCGCCGGGCGGCGGCCTGGTCGATCTCGACCCTGGCCTTGCCGTCCGCGACGTGCTTCTTGGCCCGGTGGAGGGTCTGCTGGCTGGCGGCCTCGGTGAGGTCGAGGATCTGGGCGATCTCCCGATGCGAGTAACCGAACGCCTCCCGCAGCACGTACACCGCCCGCTCGTTGGGGGTGAGGCGCTCCATGAGGGCGAGGACCGCATAGGAGACCGACTCGCGCTGCTCGGCGGTGTCGGCCGGGCCGAGCAGCGGGTCCCCGCCGAGCAGCGGCTCGGGAAGCCATTGCCCCACATAGGTCTCGCGACGCGCCCGCGCGGAGGTGAGCTGGTTGAGGCACAGGTTGGTGACCACCTTCGTCAGCCAGGCCTCGGGGACCTCGATCCGGTCGACGTCGGCGTCCTGCCAGCGCAGGAACGTCTCCTGCACGACGTCCTCGGCCTCCCCGGCGGAGCCGAGCAGCCGGTAGGCGATGGCCTCCAGGCGGGGCCTGGCGGCCACGAACCGATCCACGTCGTTCGCGGTCAAGGGCATGGCCCGATCCTAATTGCCGCCTCGTCCCGGTCGCCGGTCGGCCCGCACCACCCAACCGTTTCCCGATGGCTGTTGTCCGGCTGCCACTGATCACGTTTTAATGACGATGAGTTCAGCTGGCAGCCGGCCCAGGGTTGAGAAAGCGTGCGACCGATATTCCGGGAAATGCGCGCCTGCGTGGTCATGGGATCAGTGACGGCTTGGAGTCCAGATGCATGACGAACCGGCACCACCTCCGTCCCTCGCCGCGCGCGCCTGGAACCTGTCACACCAGGTGGGTACGCTTTTCCGGCGTCGCCTGGTGGTGATCGTCGTTGTCGTCGCCGTCCTGGTGTCCACTGTGGTGCTCGTGAGTTACACCCAGGGATGGTGGCCGTGGGGCGGCTGTGACACCAGGAGCGCGGACGTCGTCGCCGTGGACGACGAATGCGTCGGGCTGATGGACCCGGCCGACGGGACGATGGTCCTGGGCGAGCAGTACCGGCCGATCCTGGAGGCCATCGCGGCGGAGAACCGGGGTGTCACCGCGGGCAAGGACTACAGCACGATCGCGCTCATGGCCCCGATGGGCGCGGGCCCACGCGGACTGGTCGGCGATCGTGCCCTCCACCAGCTCGAAGGGGCGTTCATCGGCCAGTACCGCGCCAACCGTTCCGAGACGTTCCCCAAGCTCCGGCTCCTGCTGGCCAACACCGGTCACGACGGCTCGAAGTGGCGGACGACCGTGCAGGCGGTTCGGAAGAACGCCGCGACGGGTGACACGGGGAGCCCCGGGCAGATCGTCGCGGTCACCGGCATGGGCCCGAGCCAGCAGGAAAGCATCGACGCCGCCCGTGCCCTGGCCAAGGACCCCGGAATCCCGATGGTCGCCGACTTCATCAGCGCGGCCGGGTTCAACACCACCGGTGAGATCGACGACGGCGGGCCCATTCCTGGTCTCACCCGTACCGCGGTCAGCACCGCGACCCAGTTGCTCGCCATCGCCGAGGAGTTCAAGAAGAACAAGGTCGGCGGGAACGCGGCCCTCATGTGGGCCGACGTTACCCCGCAGGGAACCACGGACCTTTACGCCCGCTCGCTGAAGGACGCGTTCCTCGATCCGGACCTCGGGCTCAAGCCGTACGTCGACAGGTCCGGGCTCAGCTTCCCCTTCGACCCGCGCGGCGGCCCCTCGCTCCTGCGGACCATCAGCGACACGATCTGCGGGTCCAAGATCGACATGATCTTCTACGCGGGCCGCCAGGCGTTCATGCCCACGTTCCTCAAGCTGCTGCGGAGCCGGCCGTGCCGGTCCACGCCCATCACCGTGGTCACCGGGGACGACGCCCAGGACCAGGATCCGAACGACCCGTCGCTGCACGACCCCGAGGCGCCCATCAAGGTGATGTTCGTGCCGCTCGCCGATCCCAACCGGCTCGACAACGAGGCCAATCCGGACCGGCAGCTCTACCGCGACTTCCGTAACGAGTTCGTGGCGCCCCACCACGGGGTGACCTTCCCTCCGGCGCATCTCGGCACCGGGCTGGCGATCCTGGCGTACGACGCGGTGACGGCCGCCGCCACCGCGGTCCAGAAGGCCGCCATCGGCGTGGACCCGTCCCAGCTCACCCTGCCCTCCGCCGCGGCGGTGCGCGGGCAGCTCTACCTGTTCACCGGCACCAACGTCATCCGCGGCGCCAGCGGCGCCTTCACCCTCGACTCCACGACCGGGGAACGGGTGAACGTCACCACGCCCACCCCCGTGACTATCCCGTGACCACGACGATCACCGTCAACGCCACTGCCGCGACGAGCAGCAGGAGCAGCCACCAGCGGGTGGCCGGCACGCGGCGTACGCGCTCCAGTTCCCCCGTCCCGGTGAGGCGGAGCACCGCCGTACCGATCGTGAACCGGTCACCCGGTCGCAGGGTCGTGTAGAGAACAGGACGGCCGCCGACGAAGGTGCCCAGCCCGCCGCTGTGGTCATGCAGCCGGTAGCCCGCGCTCACCTTGCGGACGGTGGCGTGCGCCGGGGCGATCCCCACCCCGGCGATCACGATGTCGGCCGCGGGCCCGCTGCCCAGCGTGGTGATCTCCTTCAGCGTCCCGAGGGCGGGCGGCAGGATCCCGGTACGGGTCACCGTCGCCTGCACGGTTCCCGACGGGTGCCCCACGAGGCGGCCGAGCAGCTGCATGGTGGTGGGCCGCCGCGCCGGATCCTTGGCGAGGCAGTCGGCGACCAGTGAACGCAGCGGCTCCGGTATCGCTCCCACGTCGGGCGTCTCGGTCAGGACCCGGTTGATGATGACGGCCACGTTGCTGCCCCCGAACGGCACCTTGCCGGTAGCGGCGAAATACAGCGTGCCCGCCCAGGCGTGCACGTCGGCGGGGGGACCGGCTTCGGCGTCGACCCCGGCGACCTGCTCCGGCGCGAGATAGCCGGGGGTTCCCACGGTCGTGGTGATCGCGGCGCTCGCCTCCAGGGCCCGGGCGACGCCGAAGTCCACGACCCGCGGCCCGTCCGGCCCGATGATGACGTTGGCCGGCTTGAGATCCCGGTGGACGACTCCCGCGCCATGGATCGCCGCCAGGGCGGTGGCCGTGTAGGTCGCCAGGCGTTCGAGCGCGGCCCCCGACAGCGGCCCCTGCGTGTCGACGAGCTCCTGCAACGACGGGCCTTCCACGTATTCGCTCACGATGTACGGCTGGTCACCGCCGACGTCGGCATCGATGATCATCGCCGTGTACGCCCTGGGCACCCGCGACGCGATGGCCACCTCGTCCGCGAACCGCCTGCGGGCCTTCGGGTCGGCCGCCCCCTGCGCGTGGATCACCTTGATCGCGACCCGGCCCGCCTCGCCCCGCGCCAGGTAGACCGTGCCCTGGCCGCCGACCCCCAGGCAGCCGAGCACCTCGTAGGGCCCGATGCGCCGTGGCGCGCCGGTGTACATTCAGGCTCCCCACGTGTCCGCGTGCATTCAGGCTCCCCACGTGACCGCGTACATTCAGGCTCCCCACGTGACCGCGACGACGACGGCGATCGCCGCCAGGACGACGATCAGCACCACGATCCCGCCGTGCCGGCCGCGCGAGCCGTCCCCGACCGCGGACCTGCCCCGCCGCCACGCCTCGCGCAGGTTGGAGTCGGTCTCGACGTAGATGTGTTCGGGGGTGACGAGCCACCGCCAGGACTCCCCCGCCGCCCGCCATCTCGCGGTGTCCACCGATTCCGGCGCGCCGTCCAGGCACTGGCCGATCAGCCGGCGATGCCGCGACGGCAGGACCCTGGCGAGCGCGGCCTCGTCGGGCTCCCACGCTTCGGCGCTCTCCTGGAGGCACCGCACGACGGCCCAGGCGAACTTGTAGTAGTCCGTCTCCGGGGTGAACCCGCCGTCACGGGGGAGCTTCCACTGCTCGGGATCGACCTCCGGCAGGGCGCCACGGCCCCCGACCGGCAGGCAGGAGTCGCAGTCCAGCAGGTATACCGCGGGTGCCGGGTCGATGGTGAAGACGGCGTTGCGCAGTTGCAGATCGCCCACCACATAGCCCCGCTCGTGCAGCCACTGCACCGTCGTGAGCAACTGGCCGAGCACGGCCAGCTTGTAGGGCGGCTCGTAGTAGCGCGTACCGTACTGGTCGCGAAGGGCGTTCGCCCGCTCGGGCGACCGGGTGAGCTCGTCCAGGTGGCGCGGCACCAGGCGGGCGCGGAGCTCGACGAACATTCGCTCGGGAGCGGGCCTGATCAGGATGCCGGTGACCCGGTCCTGCCGGACCACCGCGACCGGCCACGCGCAGCGCTGGTCGAGGGTCACACGGTCCTGCCGGGGGAGTTCGCGTCGCCAGCGCACCATGGCGAGCAGGGCGTCCTCGTCCAGCCCCGTCAGCGTCTCCTCGTCGTACCGTTTGACCAGGAACCGGCCGGGGACGCCGTCGACCTCGCACGGCGCCAGGCTGCGGGCCTGACCGCCCGGGCGCAGCTGGTAGACCTCGGTGTCCGTGGCGGACGTCAGATCCGCTTCCTCGACCACGACTGGGGGATTCATCCTTCTGCCGCCGTACTCCTGTCACCGGACGGCCGTGTCGTGACGGCCCGCCCACAACGCCAGCACGGTCCGGTCGTCGTCGTAGGTCGACAGCTGGAAGTCCACGTCGCACAGGAAGCTGCGCAGCGCGGGCGGCGAACTCCACGACGTGACGAGCCGCTGGGCGAGCGCGCTGCCGCCGCCCCCCAGGGCCGTTCCGAACCCGTCGCTGCACAGGACGAGCACATCACCCGGCCCCCAATCGATCTGCCGTTCCCGCAGCTCGCCGAGGTCCTCCGGCAGGGCCGACGTGACGTTGCCCGGTCGCGGCCCCTCGGGCGGGAAGATCTCGGTCCACGCCCCGTCATGGAGCCACAGCGCGGGCGAGTCCCCGATGGCCGCGCAGGCGGCGATCCCGCGCCTGCCGTCCGCGGGGACCACCCCGATCGTCAGCGTCGTGGCGGGCGGATCCGGCGCTCCGGAGCCGGGCCGGCCGTAGGTCTGGCCACCGAGTCCCGCGGTGGCGCGCATGACCTCCCAGGCGACGGTGGCGAAGGCCGCGTGCCAGCCGCGGTCGGGGGTCAGGGAGAGGCGGGTGGCGGCACGTACGGCCACCGCGGCGGCGTGCTCGGCGTGCAACGTGCTGCCCAGCCCGTCGGCCACTGCCGCGATGACCCATCGTCCGTCCGCGCTCAGCCGTACGGCGTAGGCGTCCTGCAGGGGTTCGCCGCGATATCGATGGCGCCGGCCGCGCAGGCTCACGGCGCGGACCGTGGTCTGCGCGAGCATGCCGCCGTCGAGCGCGACGCCCGGGGCGCGCGAGTCCGCCCCGCCCGCCAGCAGGACGGGCAGCGGCTGCGGCAGCGGACCGAGCGGTGTCCTGTCGCCGGCCGAGGTACGGGTCCTGCGGCGGAGCAGCAACTGCCCGAGGAGTACGGCGCCGCCACCGGCGAGGCCGAACAGGATCCACAGCGGCCAGCCCGACGCCGCGCCCTGCCGCGGAGCGGGCGTCACGGTCACCGTCACGGTCGGTTCCGGCGCCGGACCAGCCCTCGCTCCCACCTGGCCGGTGCCGATGACCAGGAGCAACCCCACCAGCGCCGCCCTGATCATCTCAGCTGCCGCATCCCGCCGGGTCCCCGCAGCACGGCCGTGTTCCTGTTGACGGAGGCGCTGATGCTGTCGGAGACGGCCTGCGCGATGCCGTGCAGCACGGTGGCCGCCCCCGTCGCGACCTCGCCCGCGAAGGCCAGCACCTCACCCCTGAGAGTGGTGGCCACCCGCCGCAGGGTTTCCTCCCGTACCGTCCCGAACCCGAGCGCCACGATGTACGGCGCCGGGTGCAGGCCCGCCAGCCGGTCGCGCGCGGGGCCCCAGATGGCGACGTCCTGATGGTGCTCGCCGACGTACGGCTCGCCGTCCGTGATGAAGAAGACCACCGGCGCCCGTACGTCGAAGTGTCTGGACAACTTCCGGCGATCCCTCCCGATGATCTTCACGAGCTGGCTGAACACCGTCAGATAATCGGTCTGCCTGCCGGGCCTCAGGGCCGGAACCCTGATCGCGTCACACGGCCTGGTGAGCGGGAGCACCACGTCGACCTTGTCGGAGAAGGACACCACGGCGACGTGCGCGGCCTCGCTCACGCCGGGATCACCCGCCTCCAACTCGAAGAGCAGCTCACCCACGCAGTTGGAGAGAACCTCGAAAGGGGTGGGCCGTCCATCCTCCCGGGCGGTGTGCATCGAATGCGACACGTCGCACACGATGTAAAAGGGGAAGGCGCGAGGGCGCCCGTTAGCCGACCTCATCGGCTTTTCATCCTGATGGGGTTTGCCGGTCTTGGCAAGGTTGCTAACAGAAGGGTGACTTAAACGGTTCGCTCCTTACGACCGGATCCGCGCCCGACTTCACCAGCCGCCGATCCTCCACTCTCACTGCCACCATGGGCACAACCATTCCGCGAACGAGGCAGGTGCTGTGAAACTCGATGTGCTGGTCCGGGGCGGGCTGCTGGTCGACGGTACGGGGGCGCCGCCGCGCACCGCCGACGTGGGCGTGGCCGGGGGGCGGCTGGCCGTACTGTCCGCCAGGTCGGACGCGGAGGCCCGCGAGACCCTGGACGCGGCCGGGCTGGCCGTCGCCCCCGGGTTCATCGACGTGCACACCCACTCCGACGGGATCGCGCTGCTCGGCGGCGACCGGGAGCTGGTGCGGGCCCCGGTGCTGGCCGGGGTGACGGCCGAGATCTGCGGCAACTGCGGCTCCGGGCTGTTCCCCGCGCTGCCCGAACGGGTGCCGGAACGGCGGGCCGAGGCGTCCGTCGGGTTCGGCGGCGACGTCGGCTTCTGGGAGGACTTCGCCGGGTTCGCCGCGGCGCACGCCGCCGTGCCGCGCGCCAACCACCTCGCCTCCCTGGTGGGGCACGGCACCCTGCGCGCCGGGGTGCTGGGGCCCGTGGACCGCCCGGCGACCCCCGCCGAGCTGGCGACGATGTGCTCACTGCTCGACCGGTCGCTCACCCAGGGGGCCGCGGGCCTGTCCACCGGGCTGATCTACACGCCCGGCACGTACGCCGACACCGACGAGGTGGTCGCCCTGGCCAGGGTCGCGGCCCGGCACGGCAAGCCGTACGTGACCCACCTGCGTGACGAGATGTCGCGGGTGGAGGAGGCCCTGGAGGAGGCCGTGGAGATCGCCCGCCGGAGCGGCGCGGCCCTGCACGTCTCGCACCACAAGACCGCCGGCAAGTACGCCTGGGGCCGCACCGAGCGAACCCTGCCCAGGCTGGCCGGGCTGCGCGCCGAGGGCCTCGACGTGACCTGCGACGTCTACCCCTACACGGCGGCCAGCACGCACCTGTCCGCGATGCTGCCGCCCTGGGCGTCCGACGGCGGCACCGCCGGGCTCGTCGCGCGGCTGGCCGACCCCGGGCAACGCGACCGGATGCGGGCCGCGATCGCCGAGGGCGTGCCGGGCTGGGAGAACACTGTGGGCAACGGCGGCTGGGACCGCATCGCCATCGCCCGCGCCCCCCGCCATCCGCACACCGAGGGCCGCACGGTCGCCGAACTGGCCGCCGCGCAGGGCCGCGACCCCTTCGACGTGGCCGCCGACCTGCTGCTGGCCGAGCGCGGCGAGGTCATGATCATCAGCCACTCGATGGTGGAGGACGACGTGCGCCGGGTCCTGGCCGCCCCGTACGCGATGATCGGCTCGGACGGCGTGCCGAAGCCGGGCGGGCGCCCCCATCCCCGCTGGGCGGGCACGTTCCCCCGCGTACTCGGCCGCTACACGAGGGACCTCGGGCTGCTCGACCTGGCGACGGCGGTGCGGAAGATGACGGGCCTGGCGGCGGAACGGTTCGGGCTGGCCGGGCGCGGGGTCGTGGTGGACGGGGCGCACGCCGACCTGGTGGTGTTCGACCCGGCCACGGTGTGCGACGGCGCCACCTTCGCCGAGCCGCTGCTGCCGCCCCAGGGCGTGCACACCGTGGTGGTGGCAGGCCGGATCGTGGTACGGCAGGGCGAGGAGACGGCCGCCCGGCCGGGAACGGTGCTGACACCATGATGACCACGGAACGCCAGAGCAAGGAGACGACCGCACCGCCCGGCACGGTGTGGGTGGCCAACAAGACCGGCACCGACGACGGCGGGCCCGGCCTCGGGCGGGTGGGGCGCCGGGACCCCACCCGCCCACAGGTTTCACGCTCCAGGTGATGACGGCGCTACGGCGTTCGATTACTCGAGGGCCATCGTGACGAGCCGACGACCGATGGCGTAGGTGTCGGTGTCCTGCACGTTGCTGAGCACGACCACCACGATGTCGTCATCGGGCAGGTACATGTTCATCGCCGCGTAGCCCTGGAGCAGTCCGTGGTGGTAGCGGAGCCGGTGCCCGTCGAGCCGGTCGACGGCCCAGCCGAAGGCGTACGCGGTGGACGGCAGGTGGAGGCAGCCGCTGGAGGGGCACGGGGCCTGTGGCGTGAACGCCTGCTTGACGGTGGCGGGCGGCGCGACCTCGGCCGCGCCGAACGCCCGGTCCCAGCGGGCGATGTCGTCGACGGTGGAGTAGATGCCGGTCGCGGAGAACGCCTGGGACCCGTTGATGGGCGGGGCTGGATTTCCGACCGTGTAGTGGCCCCTCGCGTACCCCGCGGGCGGATTTCCCCTGCTGTAGCCGGTGTGCTGGAGGTTCAGCGGGCCGGTGATCTCCTCATGCAGCACGGTGCCGTACGGCTTGCGGGCCACCGCCTGGATGATCGCCCCGGCCAGGACGTAGCCGCCGTTGCTGTACTTCCAGCTGGTGCCGGGCTTGAAGTCCAGTGGCTCGTCCACGAACCGCTGGATGAGCGCCCGGGTCGTGGTCGGTCGCGAGAGCTCGGCATAGAAGTCCGGCAGCTCCTGGATGTTGACGATGCCGGAGGTGTGCGTGAGGATCTGGCGGATCGTGACGGGTCGCCACCCGGTCGGGCAGGTATCGACGTATAGCGGGACGAGATACCGGCAGATCGGGTCGTCGATGCCGAGCAGCCCGCGGTCGCGCAGCTTCAGCATCATCATCGAGGTGAACTGCTTGGTGACCGAGGCGAGGCGGTAGACCGTGTCCGACCGGTTGGGAATGCCCCTCTCCTCGTCGGCGGCCCCGGCAGCGCCACGCAGCAGCACCTCCCCACGCCGTACGACCAGCACCGAGCCGGTGAACTGCTTCTTGCGGGCCAGGTCCCGCAGGTACGCCAGCATCGCCGCGGCGGTCCGATCGCCCCGTGGCGCCGACACGGTGGCGAGCGGATCGGAATGCTGAGTCGCGGATGCGGCGGTGGCAGGAGTGCCCATAGGCATTACCCCACCAACCAGCGCGGCACCGACCGCAAGAAGCCATGCAATATTAGGGAACTTGGCCATATTCTCCCCCCAAAAGTCCGAATCGGGCGAGTTCCCTCGAAGCCCCGCCCGGCGGACTGATTCTTCCGGGGGTTCGCTTCCGTTCGCTGAAGCCACAAACGAACACCGGAATTCTTTTTCCTACCGCATATCTCTTTCTTAACAGTACGTACGCGTCCCGCCCGCCACCGCTCACGGCTTCAGCTTGACCACCTCTCCGCCCTCGCCCATCCACGGCACGGTGAGCCGGCCGCTGCGGCTGACGATCGGCACCTCGTTGACCTGGTCCCACCCGGCCGTCCGCTGTGGCGGCGCGGTGCGGAAGGACTTCACCGTGAGGCACAGATCAACGACCTCCGCATAGGCCGGCGGCAAGCATTCGACGGCCACCCAGAGCCAGACGTCGCCGAGCACCAGGCCCGCGACCGCCACAAGAACCAGCCCGACTCTAAAAGCGGTCCCCGCCGATCAGACTCCGCCCCTCCGGCACGCCCGGAAATCGTCGCTGGTTTCGCCCTGAACTCCGAGCGCCGCGACCCCGAATACCACCGGTAATCGTCCGGAGTACGTCGGGCGCGCGTGCATCGGCCGACCGCGTTCTCCATCCCGAAGGCGGAAGGTCGCGAAAAGCTGCTCCAAGTACGTAGCAGGAGGGTATCGATATCTCCGGCAGTGAACAGAGGAGGCGTCATGCGTACAGGCATCGTGGTCACGGCACAACCCGGGGTGGAAGAACTTGCCATGCGGGCCGAAGAGCTGGGATTCAGCAGCTTCTGGGTCTACGACACGCCGATGCTGCACGGCGATCCGTTCGTGGCACTGGCCCTGTGCGCGAAGGTCACCAGCCGCATCAAGCTCGGGATCGGCGTGACGTCACCGGCGTTGCGGTCGACACCGGCGGCGGCGAGCGGGTTAGCCAGCCTCAACGCGCTGGCGCCGGGCAGGATCATCTGCGGCGTCGGCACGGGGAACACCGCGCGCCGCACCCTGGGGCAGCGGCCGAGCACGATAGCCGAACTCGAGACGTTCACCGCGGCGCTGCAGGATCTGTGTGCCGGGCGTACCGTCGAATACCGCGAAGGTGACCTGGTCCGCGACATCCGGCTCCTGCATACCGGACGGCACGCGAACACGGTCGATTCCATCGAGTTCCTGGTGGCCGCGACCGGCCTGAAGGCCGCCGCCGTCGCCGGCCGCCGCGGCACCGGCATCATCTCCTTCGGCCTCCTGAACCCGACCGCCTGGCACGCGCTCGACCACGCCCGCCGACAGGCCGCGAACACGCCTAACGACGTCGAGTCCTACGTCATGACCGCGCTGCACCTGATCGACGAGGACGAGGACCGCTACGGCGACGCAGTGCGCGACGCGACGGGTCACATCGTCATGTCGCTGCTGACCTTCGCCGCCGAATCCCCCGCCTTCGCCGAGGGGCTCGGCACTGAGGAACGCGACGCGGTACGGCGCCTCCTTGACCGGCGGGGCACCACGACCGTCGCACCGGACCGGCACATCGCGCTCTACCCCAATTACCTTGGCCGCATCGCCCCGGAAGACCGGGACCTGATCCTCCCGCCGCTGATCGACGCGCTCACCCTGGTCGGAACGCGAGACGACCTCCTCACCCGCATCGCCGCCCTGGAACAGGCCGGGATCAACGAGATCGTCGTTCACCCGGTGATCGATCCGCCGACGGAAATGGCCGACCTCGCAAAGCTGGCCGGTGACTTTCACTCCACACGGCCCGGCGACGCCGGTGGCGCGGCCAAGGGGTGAAGTCCCTGGCGCGTCGGGGAGCGCGACCCGTATGACGCACAGGGGCTCCGGCCGCTGTGGCGGTCATCACATCGTGGTCCCGTCACGAATGGGGCCCGTTTCTCGTCGTGCCTCTGACGCGACCAACTCGGACGACGAGGAATGCCCTGATGACGAACACCCGCACTGCTCTGCTCCGCGACCTGCACAAGCCCGGCGACCCGCTGATCCTGCCGAACGTGTGGGACGTGGCCTCCGCCACCATCGTGGCCGAGGCGGGCTACCCCGCCCTGGCGACCGCCAGTGCGTCCATCTCCGCCATGCTGGGGTACGCCGACCACGAGGGGGCGCCCGTCGAGGAGATGCTGGACATCGCGGCGAAGATCATCCGTGCGACGGACGTACCGGTGACCGTGGACGCCGAGGCCGGATACGGCCTGCCCGCCGGAGAGCTCGTCGAGCGGCTCACCGCCATCGGCGCGGCCGGCTTCAACTTCGAGGAGACCGACCACCGTACGGGCGGGCCGCTCGACGTGGACACCCAGGCCGCCCGCATCGCGGCGCTCCGGGCGGCGAGCCCCGACCTGGTGATCAACGCCCGGATCGACCTGTACTTCACCGGCTCCCCCTCGGTGGAGGAGGTCGCGGAACGCGGCCGGCGCTATCTGGAGGCCGGCGCCGACTGCGTGTTCCCCATCATGGCGCCCTCGGAGGAGGTGGTCGCGGAGCTCGTCAAGGCCATCCCCGGGCCGGTCAACGTCACCTTCCTGCCTGGCATGGAGGTGAGCAGGCTGGCTGCGCTCGGCGTGGCCCGGATCTCGTTCGGCCCGATGACCTACCTGACGGCTCTGGAGGCCCTCAAGTCCATGGCCGGCCGAATCCGGTCGGGCCAGGACCCCTACGCCTCCTGACGCACGAGCTGGGCCGTCATCGCCCCGCGCTCCACCATCATCACCTCGGCTTCAATGTCCGGCGCCCTGGTGCTGGCCGGCGTTGTCCGCCCGGGCCGGGAGGAGCAGGGCGGCGACGACCACGGCCACGGACAGCACCGCGCCGACGATGAAGGCCAGCCGCATGCCGTCGAGACCGGCGAGCACCGGGTCGGCTCCTGCGGATGCCAGGGCATCGGCCCGCACGCCCATCACGGTGATCACGAGCGCGGTGCCGATGGCCGAGGCGACCTGCTGCAACGTACTGAGGATCGAGCTGCCGTGAGGGTAGAGCCGGGAGGGCAACGCACCGAGACCGAGGGTGAACACCGGAGTGAAGGTGGCGGCCAGACCCACCATCAGCAGCGCGTGCAGGCCAAGGACCTGCCAGTACGGCATGCTCATCGAAACCTGGGTGAACCCGGCCAACGCCAGCATAATCCCGATCGCGCCGGGAATGACCAGCACCCGGCCGCCGAACTGGTCGAACAGCCGGCCGACGACCGGACCCAGCAACCCCATCGCCAGACCACCCGGCATCACCAGGAGCCCGGTCTGCAGCGGGCTGAGCTCGCGAACGTTCTGCAGGTACAGCGGCAGCAACACCATCGAGCCGAGCATCGCCATGACGGCCACCGACATCAGGATCAACGCGACCGTGTACGTACGGTGGCGCAAGGTACGCAGGTCCACCAGCGGCACCCCGCGCTTCTGCAACGACAGCTGGCGGACGACGAAGACCGCAATGGTCACCAGTCCGGCCACCACGATGGCGACGGCGACCCGGATGTCACTGCCCTCGAACCGGCTGAGCCCATAGACCAGGCCACCGAACCCGGCCGCCGCGGTCACCACACTGAACCAGTCGATCGTACTGAACTCGGGCTCGCCGATGTTCTTGAGCTGCTTGAGACCGCGCCACGCGATCAGGCCGGCGATGGGCAGCACCACGGCGAACAGCAGCCGCCACGACCCGAACTGGAGGATCACCCCCGAGATCGTCGGACCCATGGCGGGCGCGACCGAGATGGCCAGGGTGACGTTGCCCATCACCCGGCCCCGGTTGGCCGCCGGCACCACCTGCATGAGCGTGGTCATCAGCAGCGGCATCATCACGGCCGTCCCGCCCGCCTGGATGATGCGGGCGCCCAGCAGCACCTCGAACGACGGCGCCACGATCGCCAACGCCGTGCCCAGCAGGAACAGACCCATCGCTGTGGCGTAGGCGCGGCGGGTGGTCACCCGCTGCAGGAACCACCCGGTGATCGGGATGACCGCGGCCATCGTCAGCATGAAGGCGGTCGAAAGCCACTGCGCGGTCTGCTCGGTGATGTGCAACGCGCTCATCAGCCGCGGGATCGCATTGATCATGATCGTCTCGTTCAGGATGACCACGAACGTGGCGAGTACCAACAGCCGGATCACGACCGGGGTACGACCGGAAGCGGCGTCCGGTGTCTTGGCGGTTAGGTCTAGCTGCGGGCTGGCCACGGTACCTCGATCGGGGTTGTCGGGCACAACGTTCTCAGAGCCGGCGTCGCAGCCTGGGGTCTCAGTCATCGTCATGCACATACTGACTGGCGTCACCACCAAGACTCATCGGTCGAGCCCAACACTGCGGCAAATGATGTGAGATGTCACCTGGATTTCACCGGCCGACGGGCACGGCGTCTTCCAGAAAACCCAGGACGTCGGATGCTATTCTGCGGACCCGTTCTCGATCTTCCGGAGCCGGAATGGCCTCTCCCTACCATCCGCGGCAACCGCCACCCACGCCGCAGCGCGTCCCCGCGAAGTGGGTCATCGTGGCAGTGGTGGCGGGCTCCGTCCTGCTCCTCGCGCTGCTCGTGACCGTGGTGGTCGCCTTCGTCATGCAGGGGGAGCGCGAGGGCTCGCTCGAATTGCGGCCGGTGCTGGAGGCGAGCGCGCCGCCGTGCGCGAATGGCGCACTGGCCGCCGCCGACGGGAGGACGTGTTACCAACTGGCCGACGGAATGACGGTGCGGCAGGTGGTTGAGGCCGAGGCCGAATTGCCGGCCGGCAGGCAGGAATGGGTGGTACGGGTACGCCTGAACGAGGCGGACGCGGCCACGTACAGGGGCCTGACCGCCGAGGTGTACTCGCACACTCCCCCGCGCAATCAACTGGCGATCGTCATGGGGGACCAGGTGCTGTCCACCGTGATGTACCTCGGGCCGGTCAAAGGTGACCAATTCGAGATCGGCGGCACTGTCACCCAGCAAAAAGCGACGGAACTGGCCCACCGCATAGGCGGACGTCCGGATTCATAGCCCCGGGTCTTTGGTCGCGGCGATGTCAAAGCAAGCTCGCATCCGCTACCGTCACCGGCATGCCCCTTGCCTTAATTCCCAGCCCTTCCGAGGGGGTCTGGCATCTCGGATTCATCCCGATCCGGGCCTACGCATTGTGCTTCATTCTCGGAATTCTCGTCGGCGCCTGGCTCAGCGACCGCCGCTGGCGTGCCCGGGGCGGCGAGAAAGGCACGATCAGCGACATCGCGGTTCCCGCGGTGATCTTCGGCCTGATCGGCGCCCGCCTTTACCACGTCATCATCGACTGGCAGACCTATTTCGGCCCGCGCGCGATCAAGGAGCCCTATCAGGCGCTGTTCATCTGGGAAGGCGGGCTCAGCATCTGGGGCGCGGTCGCTCTGGGAGGCGTCGGCGTGTGGCTGGCCTGCCGCCGCCGGGGACTGTCCCTCGGCGCCGTAGCCGACACGGTCGCGCCCGGCATCGCGTTCGGGCAGGCGATCGCCCGCTGGGGCAACTGGTTCAACCAGGAGCTGTACGGCAGTCCGACCACGTTGCCGTGGGGCCTGGAGATCGACCAGGCGCACGGAGGCGAGCCGGGCGTGCTCTACCACCCGGCATTCCTGTACGAGTCGCTGTGGGACGCGGCGCTCGGTTTCGGACTGATCCTGGCCGGCAGGCGGTTCACGCTCCGCCACGGCCGCCTGTTCGCCCTCTATGTCGCCGGCTACACCCTGGGGCGGTTCTGGATCGAGGGACTGCGGATCGACCCGGTCGGCGGGGTGGACCACGCGGTGACGTTCCTGGACCTGCGGATCAACCAGTGGACCTCGATCGTGCTGTTCGTCGGCGCGCTGGTCTACCTCTGGGTGACCCGTAACAAGGACACCGAGGAGATCGTGGTGTCGGCCTCGCACAAGCAGGCCGCCGATCCAGCACATTCGAACTCGGCGACTACAGGAAACGGTGTAAAAGGCATATAGCGTCACGCCACCGGTCGGCGGTCAAGTTGCTGTGTGAACGGTAGCCATCACCAGCATGCTTGCGGAAGTTGGTGGACAACGTGCCTTTCGAGCTGGACCTCGACGTTGAAGTGGAATACGACGAGCGCGGAATCGTACGCGGGCTGGAGCATCTGGAGCGGCCTTACCCGGGATCCGACGAGCCCGACCCGCGTCGCGTCGCGGCCCGGTATGTGGATGACGTGGCGCACATCTACCACATTCCCGGCTCGATGCTCACCGGCCTCTGGGCGCCCGTGGGAGGCAGGCCCGTCCAGGAACCGACCAGGCTTCGCTTCGCCGAAGAGAAATCCCTCACCCAGGCCACGATCGTCGCTTTCGTGCAAACGGCTCTGTCGCTGCCCATCTGGGAGGCCGGTCTGAGCGTGTCGCTCCTTCCGGACCCGTTACGGGTGGTCGGCTCGCAGAGCAGTGTCCACCTCGACGTGGATATCCAGGCCCCGGACGACCACGCGACCTATCTGCCGACGTTCCCGGCAAAGGATCTCGCCTGGCTGCTCGGCCTGCGCGCAGGCCCGCAGGCGGCGGACCGCCTGCCGGAGATCAACGCAAGCCGTCTGCTCGTCTACCGGTACCATCCGGCCGCCCGCTTCGATCCCGAGACCGAGCCGGTCCTGCCGTTGCCCGAGGTGTCCGGCGATATCGTGGCGGGCCGGCACTACGTCGTCCGCGAGGTGCTGTTCACCTGGCCCGTCCCGGGTGCCGGGGACGTGCATTGGCGGGCGTTCGTCGAGGTGGAGACCGGAGGGGTGCTGTACCTGCGGGCCGCGCTCGCCGCGGTGCAGGGGTTCGTCTACCCCCGGGACCCGGTGACCACGGGCGGACGGCTGAAAGGGCTGGTCGACGAGCTTGACGCCCGCTGCACGTTCGAGGACCTCCTGGGTCTCAAGCCCGCCGATCCGCAGACCCTCAGCGGCGATCTCGTACGGATCGTCGACAGTGAGCCGCCGCACGACCCGCCGCCGTCCACGACCACCGGTGTCTTCAAGTATCCCGTCGACAGCCGGCCATTCGCCGCCGTCAATGCCTACCACCACGTCGACCGGCTGTTCCGCCTGGTCCAGGACCTGGGTTTCGACCTCGGCAAGCTGTTCGACGGGACGATCCGCTCGAACGTCTCCGTTCCGGTCGATCATTGCGCCCTCAATGACCTCGACAACGCGTACGCCCTGGGCAACGACGACATGACCGGGTTGAAGAAGCTCGTCTTCGGCCGGTCGGCGAACACCGGGGTCAGCCTGGCGAACGACGCCCGCGTCGTCACGCACGAGTTCTGCCACGCGCTGCTGTGGGACGCCGTGCAGGCGGCGAACCTGAGTTTCGCCCACAGTCCCGGCGACGCGCTCGCGGCGGTGCTGAACGACCCGGGCTCCAAGGCGCCGGACCGGTACCACACCTTCCCCTGGACGGGGAGGGATCGCCACCACGGCGGGACGAGCCGGCAGGTCGCGGACGGGTGGGCCTGGGACGGTCTCCAGGACGGCGACTCCGAGTACAGCAATGAGCAGATCCTCTCCGCGACCGTCTTCGGCCTCTACCTGTCGATCGGCGGCGCATCCACGGACGTGCGCGTCCAGACGTGGGCATCCCGGTACGCCGCCTATCTGATCATCGGCGGCATCGCCTCGCTGGAGACCGCGAAGTACACGTCCGCTTCCAAGGCCAATGCCTACGCCAAGGCCATGATGCTGGCCGACGCGACGCCGCCCGGCTATGACGGCCTGCCCGGCGCGCTCCGCAAGGTCGTACGCTGGAGCTTCGAACAGCGGGGCCTTTACAAGGCGCCCGGCACGCCCCTGCCGGACGACAACCCTGGGGTGCCCCGCGAGGTCGATGTCTACATCGACGACGGCCGGCAGGGCGAGTACGCGTACCAGGGCGACTTCTGGGAGAGCACCGACGTCTGGAACCGGCTGGCCGCCGACGGCGGAAGTGCCCATCAGACGCCCAGAGTCAACGCCGTGAACCACGCCTACGTGCGGGTCGGGAACCGCGGAACCGGGGACGCGAGGAACGTCACGGTCCGCGGGTTCCACTGCGGGGCCTCCGCCGGGCTCGTCTGGCCCGACGACTGGAAGCCGATGGGCACGCCGTCAATTACCGTTCCCGGCCCGATAGGTCCAGGTCACAGCATGATCGTCGGCCCGTTCTCCTGGACCCCCGTCACGACCGGGCACGACTGCCTGCTGATGAGCGTGAGCGCCCCGGGCGATCGGGCCAACGACGACCCGAGCACCTCGCTGGCGTCCGCTAAGGGGCCGACCCCGCTCTACCGGATCGTGCCGTTCGACAACAACATCGCCCAGCGGGCCATCGCGCCCGTCGCCGGCGGAGGCGGCGCGACCGGCCTCACGCAGAGCCTCCAGGGCCGGCGCCTGCGGGTGCACAATCCCTATCCGCGTGCCTCGGACATCACCGTCCAGGCAGGGTTGCCTGATTTCCTGCGCCGGCGCGGCTGGAACGTCACCCTGGCCGGCGGCGCGACCTTCCGCGTGGCGGCCCGTGCCGGCCGGGAGGTCACCCTTGTCGTGCGCCCTGGCGGGAACTTCACGGCCGGTGATGTGGCGGCGGCCGGATCGAACGTGGTCATCCGCCTGCGAACCCTGATCGACGGGCTGGTGGTCGGCGGGATGAGCTTCACGATCGATCCGGCGCTGCACGGTCCCGCACCCGAACGTTAGGTGGTGTCCTTCAGCCAGCCGCTCGGGTTTCGCCGGCGGTTGTCGGCGTCGTAGTAGACGACCCGCCACCAACGGCCGCGTGCCGGACGGCGGGTCTGCACGCTGTAACGGCCCCCGCCGGTGTCCCCGCCCTTCCCGTCCTGGCTGCCGCGGACCCGTGCGGACACGCCGGGATCGCCCTGCCCGGGCTTGGCGCTGCCCCGTGAGTGATAGATGGCGATCCGCCCGGTGGCCTCACGCCGGACGTCGCTGCCATCCGCGCGGAGGTGGATGTTCACTCCGTGCCGCAGCCAGCCGTCCCCCGGCCACTTGAACGTGCGTCCGTTGTAGTAGGCCTTCTCCCCGCCGACGCCAGGGTCGTTGACGGTGATGTGCGCGGCGACGCTCCGGGTGCCGGGGCCGGGCTCGGTGGTCAGCTCCAGTTCGGCCCAGAGCAGCCCGCTGGCGATCGGCTCGACCAGCGCCGAGAAATGCCCGTTCTCATCGGCATCGACCTGGTCGAGCGTGTAGGAGTCGCCCCGGGCGAACGTCAGGTAGGCGAAAGAGACGACCTGATGGCCGAACGGCTCCCAGACGCCTTTCTCCTCCCGCTCGATCGTCCCGGTCACCTCGATCGCGTCGCCCAGTTCGATGCCGCCGCTGGACAGGTTGGTGGTGATCCGGACCGGCACCCGCAGCCGGTCCCAGCGAACCTGGAACTCCTGCTCCACCTGCTCGTCGCCCAGCTCGACCACCAGCCGCCACCGCCCGGTGGGGGCATCGGGCCGGAACACCCGTACGGCGGACCACGCCGAATCGTCGGTGGCGCCGTCGGAGTCATCGCGTGGTTCCAGCTCCAGGTCCGCCCCCTGGCCGTCGGGTTCCAGTAATCTGCCCCGGACGACCCCGGGCTCGGTCAGGTACACGTGGAACTCGACCTTGACACTCTGGCCGCCGAGTACGACGACCGAAGGCACAACGTCGATCTCCTGGATGATCGGTTCGGTCGGCGAGGATGCCGTGTCGTTCGGCGAATGGGACATGGTGGTTCTCCCTTCCGGCTCAACAGATCTCTCGGTGGTTCACCCCGGGGAGGATTCGCGTCCATTCCTCCTCGGTGAGGGTCGCCGCGCCGATGCGGCGGCAGATGTCGGCCGCGGCCAGCGCCGGATCCACGGGCAGGCTGTTCAGCACGCCGTCGGCGCCCAGGCTGCGCAGCGTACGGCCGTCGGCGGTGAAGGCGAGGGCGAGCACCTTCCCGGCGTGCAGCGGGACCGGGGCTCCCAGCGGACGCTCTCCGGCCGGGCGCCACAACCAGATCCGGCCGCTGGCCCCCGCCGCGGCCAGGAGCCCGCCGTCGGGGGTGAAGGCGGCCAGGGAGAGCTGCTCATGTTCGTCGTCCACCCGCAGGGTCCGCAGCCGGGCGAAACCGGCCGCGTCCCACAGGTCGACGCCGGCGCCGGGACCGCCGGCGGCGATGAACCGGCCGGCGGGGTCGATGGCGAGGGGCCGGCCGCCGTCGCCTCCGCTGCCGAACAGTTGGTGCCGGTATCCGCGCGGGCTGGTCAGCTCCGCGACGCCGTTGTGGTCGGTGCCGTTGACCGCCAGGAGGCGGCCGTCCCGGCTGAACGCCATGCGCGGGCCGCCCCGCAGGTCGAGCGTCTCCACCGAGGTCCCGCCGCGGCGCAGATTCCACAGCCGCAGCCGCTCGCCCTGGCCGCCGCTGTGCGGGGAGACGGCCAGCGTCCCGCCGTCAGGGCTGAAGGCCAGGCTGATGGCCTCCAGGGGCCGGCGCAGGGTGAGCGTCCGCTTCGCCGTACCGGTGGCGACGTCCCAGATGGTCACCCTGGCCGGGTCCGCTCCGGTCATCGCCAGCAAGGCGCCGTCCGGGCTGAACGCCGCCACCCGCCCGCCGCCTCGGACGTCCAGCCGCCGCGGCGGCGCGCGCGGCCCGGCGAGCGTGACGGTGCTGCCCTGCACGAACGCGATGCGGGCCTGCTCGTCGATCGCGCCGCTCTCGGCCCGCCGCACGATCGGCCGGGCGGAGGTGAGCGCCGCGATGTCGAGCCGGGTCACGGTTCCGTCGCTGTGGCGGTAGCTCAGGGTACGGGCCGAGGCGTCGAAGCGAGGCTCGCCGACGGCTTCACGGGCGGGCCAGGTCAGCAGCCGGGTGCCGTCGCGGCGCCACAACGTGATGCCCGTGTCGTCGAGGGTGGCCACGTGGTCGCCGCGCGGGCTGAGCGCGACGGCGTGCGCCGTGCCGCCCTCGAAGGCCGGCCCGGCCCAGGTGGCGGTGGTGAGGTCCCACAGCCGGACGGCGTCGCGGGTGCCCACGGCGAGTGTCAGGCCGTCGGGCGAGTAGGCGGCGATGTCGCCCGCGACCGGCCGCGCTCCGCCGGGCCGCGGGAGCGGGGCGTTGCCCCGGTCCACGATCTGGTACGGCCTGTTCTCGTACACCATGGTCGCCGAGGAGCCGTCGGGTGAGACGGCGATGGTCCGCAGGCCGGGGTCCGCGCTCCCCCACAGCGGCCGGGGCGCCGTGTCGGGAAGGCCGGTCAGGTCCCAGGTCTGCCCGCCGTCCAGGGAGTCCAAGGCGACCAGCACGTTGCCGCCGGCGTTGAAGGCCAGGTGCCCGGCGCCGCCGGAGCCGAACCCCGCGCCGATCGCCCTGCCGGTCCGCAGGTCCCAGAGCCGGACCGAACGCCTTCCTGCGACGGCCAGCGTCGTCTCGTCCGGGCTCAGCGCGATCGCCGTGATCTCCTCGCCCACGTTGAACGCCGGGCCGGGCAGCCGGTGCCCGCCCTGCACGTCCCAGCGCGACACGTCCCCGCCGCGTACCAGGACCAGGGTCGTACCGTCCGCGCTGAGGTCGAAGTGCGCCTCGCCGGGGCCGG
The DNA here is from genome assembly GCF_900099965.1 of Nonomuraea jiangxiensis. Lineage (GTDB taxonomy): Bacteria > Actinomycetota > Actinomycetes > Streptosporangiales > Streptosporangiaceae > Nonomuraea > Nonomuraea jiangxiensis. The sequence goes on from NZ_FNDJ01000036.1 coordinate 95,312, forward strand.
CGGGCGGGACCAGCACGTGCGACTCCCGCTGCGCCAGCGAACTGTAGAGCGCCCCGGCGGCGGCGGGTTCGGCGGGGGCCAGCCGCCAGGCCGCCACGCTCAGCAGCAACGCCTTGACCGGATCCCGCGCGCGGAGCAGATCGGCCGTCTCGGCCGCCTTCCGGGCGGCGGCCAGTTCACGCTGCCCGTTCTCGGTCATGCCCCGCTGGATCAGGACCAGCGTCGTGGCGACGCTCAGCGCCGTCAGGGCGGCCAGCGCCGCCTTGACCCGCCGGCGACGCCGTTCCCCGTGGCGCTCATGTACCGCCGACTCGGTCAGGAAACGCCGTTCGAGCTGGTTCACCCGCAGCCGCGGCTCGCTCGCGACCCAGTCCTGCGCGGCGCGTAGCGCGGTGCCCCGGTACAGGTCGGCGGGATGACGTCCGGCCGCCTCCCACATCCGGGCCGTCTCGCTCAGCATGCTGTGCAGGCGCAGGCCCGGCCGGTCGGCGTCGATCCAGCCCCGCAGCCGCGGCCAGGCGCGTAGCAACGCCGCGCTGGCCAGCGTCACCATCTCGCCGTCGCTGAGCAGCAGGTCCTCGCCGGCGAAGCCGTCGATCACCCGCCGGACCCGCGCGGAGTCCAGGGTGCCGTCCAGCAGGTCCCCGGTGTACGCCCGGCGCAGTGCGCCGTCGGCGCCGTCGCCTGGCAGCACCATGCGCAGCACGACGGCGGGCACGACCTCCCGGTCGGCGGGGTCCAGTCGGGTGTAGACGTTCTCGGCCACCTCTCCCAGCGGCCGGTCGGCCGGCGCGCGGGCCACCTCCGGCCGGGGCATCCGCCGGGCCGCCCGGCTGCCCTGGCTGAGCAGTAACCGGGTCTCACCCTTGCCGCCGACCAGGCTCAGCAGCAGCGACTTGGCCGTCGGCCGCTCGGCCGGGTCGGGCCGCATCGCCGCCTCGACCAGATACCGGATCATCCCGTCCAGCGCGGAAAAGTCCGGCGGGCGGGTCAGCACAAGGTGGTAGATCGCCTGCGCCGTCTCCGCCAGGAACGGCGGCCGGCCGGTCGCCGCGAACAGCAGCACGGCGCCCCAGGACCAGATGTCGGCCGCGTACTCGGCCGGTTCGCCGCGCAGCCGCTCGGGGGACATGTACGCCGGGGTGCCCGCCGGCCACAGCCCCTCGTCGGTGAGCGTGGCCCCGTCGAACCGGGCGATCCCGAAGTCGATCACTCTGGGGCCGTCGGAGCCCAGCACGACGTTCTCCGGCTTCAGGTCGCGGTGCACGACCTCGGCCATGTGGATGGCGGTGAGCGCGGTCGCGATCCCGGTGGCGAGGCGGTGCAGCTCCGCCGGACTGTAGGGACCGCGCTCGGCGATCGCCCGGTGCAGACTGGGACCGTCGACGTACTCGCTGACGATGTACGGCTCGGCGGCGCCGAGATCGGCCGCGATCACCCGGGCGGTGCAGAAACCCGCCACCCGCTCGGCCGCGGCGACCTCCTTGGCGAACCGGGCACGCGCATCGGAGCTGTCCGCGCGATCCAGCCGGAGCAGTTTGATCGCCACCCGTTCCCCCGAGGCGCCGTACGCCTCATAGACGACGCCCTGCCCGCCCGCGCCGAGCCGCCTGCCCAGCCAATAGCCACCGAACTGCCGGATCTCCCCCGCCGGCGATGCCGAGTACCCCACCGAGACCTCCACACGCCTCGACACCCGACATCGATAGTGAGCCCGCCACCATCCTTTGCCAAGAACCCGCCAGGCCACCTCTGCAAGGTGAAGGCCCCATGAGAGTGGTGATTCTGGCGTGCGGGCGGCGCCGGCCGGCGAGCCGCAGCGCTCTGACGGGCTGAACCGGCGTCCGTCGCATGCAGCACGCCGTTACGGCTTCGCGCGTATTAGCGACCAGGGGATGGCTCGGTGAGTGCCGCCGACCTTCTGAATGAGTGCTTGAAGTCGGGGCACTCGACGAGCGGTTCGTGCATGCACGTCGAGGCATGGCGGAGACCGTCGCGCATCCGAGTGAGCCGGGCGATGTCTTCCTCCAGTGCCCGCGCCTTCTCCGCCATGTGGGCACGCAGCTTGGTGTCGTCGGGGGTGGCCAGGAGAAACCTGGCGATCTCGGCGATCGTGAACCCGGCGCCGCGGGCGCAGGCGATGAGTGCGAGGCGATCGAGAACCTCGGGCCGGTAGGTGCGCCGCAGGCCGTTGCGCCCCGCCGAGGCGATGAGACCCCTGTTCTCATAGAACCGCAGCGCCGAAGGCGCCAGTCCCGAACGCTCGGCCACTTCGGCGATGTCCAGCAGCGACTCGGCCACCGTGTCCTCCTTGACTTGAACCGCGCTTCAAGTCACAGACTATCCGCCATGAACATCCATCACCTCAACTGCGGATCCGTACGGCAGATCGAGGCCACCTACGACGGCCCCGCTCCCGCGCACGCCGTCAATCACTGCCTGTTGATCGAGACCGACTCTGACGGCCTGGTCCTCATCGAAACCGGCCTCGGCCTCGACGACGTCCGCAACCCGGGCGACACCCTCGGTTCCGACTGGGTCGAGATGGCTCAGCCCGTACTGGCCGAGGAGGAGACCGCCGTGCGCCAGGTCGCCTCGTTGGGACACTCACCCGACGACGTACGCCACATCATCGTGACCCACCTCGACGTAGACCATTGCGGTGGCCTGCCCGACTTTCCAGCTGCCCAGGTCCATGTCCTCGCCGCCGAACTCGAAGCGGCGACCACCGAGGCGCCCAGCTTCCGCTACCGCCCCGCCCACTGGGCACATGGCCCGAAGTGGGTTCCCTACGCCCCCGAGCGGGGCGAGGAGTGGTTCGGGTTCACCTCCGTCCAGCCGAAGGGCCTGCCGCCGGAGATCCGCCTGGTCCCCCTCGGCGGCCATACCGCCGGCCACACCGGAGTCGCCGTACGCGAAGGGGACCGCTGGCTCCTGCACTGCGGTGACGCCTACTACTACCACCGGGAACTCGACCAAGATCCGCATCCGCACCCCATTCTCGACATCGTGCAGACCAGCTCGGAAGTCCACCGCGACCTCCGGCTCGGCACCCAGGCCCGGCTGCGCGAACTGGTTCGCGACCACGGCGATGAGGTCTCGCTCATCAGCGCTCACGACCCGTGGGAGCTGAACCGCTACCGTTGACCCCTGGCGCCTACGTCGGGCCCGGCGTCTGCCGCTCTGAAGGGTCATAGCCAGACCATCGAAACAGGACGATGGAGAAGCCGACGAGCGTCGTGACCACACCGGAAGCCAAGGCCAGCACCACCATGACGAACTCGCCATCTGGATCGCCAAACCCGGAAGGACGCCCGTCGACCCACCTCATCGTGGGCCAGGCCTGGCCGGCGACGAACACCCCGAACACGGCCGTGACCACACCCAGGACATAGCCAGGAGTACGCGTCCACAAGCCCATAACGGCAAGCACAAAACCAATCCCCAACTCGACGGGCACCGTCACCAACTGGCCCAGGTCCAGAGCCATCAGCGCCGCGAACCGCGCGTACTCGAAACCGTCGCCACGTTGCACCCACAAGAACGGCACCGCAACGACACCGCCGAGTAGGCCGATCGCCAGCAACCGAAGCATCGCCACGCACACCATGATCGTGGACCGGTCCGCCGCTGTGCCACCCCGGCCGAGCGTGTAGCCGTACAGTCGCAGCTGCGAAAGAGCCACTTCCCGCTCTGAGGAAGGACACATCCGACACCGGACTGCCCTTCCCCGAGATCGTCACGACGGCCTTCCGCACCCGTCATCGGGTACGTGACACCGTCCGGGAAGCAACGGGAGACGACTGGCAGGAGACCGGCCTCTCTCCTCAGAGGAGACACGCAAGGCGCTTGAACACTTGGGGCAGCACCTCGGTTTCTAAGCCTCCATGCACCACCAAAGGCCGCTTCCCATGGAAGTGGCCTTTGGTGGCCAGCCAGTCCGGCCGGGGGAAATCCGGTCGACAGGCAAGCCACAGTGCACTGTGATAGTCACAGTGCACTGTGATAGTCCAGCCGCCCGCCACACGGCGCGGGCCGATCGCAGGAGTCGCTCTTGGCAACCGTGAGAACCGCGGACACCCGCCCCACGATCAACGCCGCATTGGTTAGGAGGCTGGTCGATACGCAGTTCCCACAGTGGGCCGCGTTGCCTCTGGAGCTGCTCGATCCGGCCGGCTCGGACCATGTGATCTACCGGCTGGGTGAACAGCTGTCCGTCCGGCTGCCCCGCCACGCCGGTGCCATCGGACAGGCCGAGAAGGAACTTGAGTGGCTGCCCCGGCTCGCCCCGCGACTGCCCCTGGCCATCCCGGTACCGGTGGGAGTGGGTGAGCCCGACTTCGGCTATCCGTGGCGGTGGGCGGTGTCCCGCTGGCTGGACGGCGAAGTGGCGACCGTCGAGGCACTGGCCGACTCGTCCGCGGCCGCCGTCCAACTGGCGGAGTTCCTGGCCGCCCTACAGCAGTTCAGGTCCGAGGACGTTCAGGCCATGCAGGCCCGCGAGGACCTCGCCGACCAACCGTTGGCCGACCGGGATCGCGCGACGCTGGCCGCCATCGCAGAGGTCGGCGACGTATTCGACACCACTGCCATGACCGAACTGTGGAACGCGGCCCTGACCGCCCCCGGATGGGATCGCCCTCCGGTCTGGTTCCACGGCGACTTCCACACCGGCAACCTGCTGACCGTCGACGGCCGTCTCAGCGCGGTCATCGACTTCGGCGGGCTCGGCATCGGCGATCCGGCCTGTGACCTGACCATCGCCTTCACCCTGATGTCGGCCGACAGCCGGGCCGCCTTCCGCGCCGCACTCGATGTAGACGACGCCACCTGGACCCGGGGTCGCGGCTGGGCCCTTGCCACCGGTCTGAACGCCTACACCACCTATGCCGCCATCAACCCGAGGGTCGCCGCGCAGACCACCCGTCAGATCACCGAGGCCCTCATCGGCTAAACCAGACTTCGGGGGAAGGCGGAGCCGTAGCTGTACTCTGCAGCTGCACAAGATCGAAAAGACCACTTCCCGATCACGGGGAGTGGCCTTAGACCTGCTGCGGAGCCTAGGAGATTCGAACTCCTGGCTTCCTGCCTGCAAAGCGGTTCGAGGCCGACCGGCCGAATGAGATCTGGACCGGCGACGAGCTGCACGGCCCCAAGATGGCCGGCCGCAAAGCGTACTTGTTCGCCTTCATCGGCGATCATAGCCCAGCCGTGGTCGGCCACCGGTGGGGCTACTTCGAAGACAGCGTCCGGCTGGCTGCGGCCCTGCGCCCGGCCCTGGCCGCCCGCGGCGTTCCCGAGTCGATCTATGTCGACAACGGCTCGGCCTTCGTCGACGTCGCCCTGAAGCGGGCCGCCGCCCGGCTCGGCGCCTTAGCTCCAATGCTGCGCTTTCTATCGTTCCAGATGGCCTCCCAGGCGCTTGGGTGCCTTACGCGTCTCCTCCGAGGACACTTCCTGTGGATGTTCATGGTCACCGCGATCTGCGAGTGGCGGTGGATCTGCATGGCGACGTGAGGGTGGACGTCGAGGGCGACGAGCAAGTGGTCCCGGACACTCCAGTTGAGGATGAATGTGCTGCTCTATACGGAGACATTCGGTCTGCGTAAGACGTCAGGGCCATGCTCCAAGAACAGCGCCAAGATCCTCGCGATCACGACACCAGCAGTACATCCCACGTTGACATCGATGGCGTCGAGGTCCCAGGTTTAGTTCATGGAAGAGTTTCGCATGGCACGCGCCTTTTCGGTCGCGACCGTTGTTCGGTTGTTTCTCCCTTCTGTGCTCCTAATCCCCATATGGCTGGTATTCATCGCCTTCATCCCTGATCGTCTTATCGAGCTGGTGTTCCTTGCAGCAGGGGCGACGGTGGTCTTCGCTGGAGTGCGATTGGTCAGGTGGCGGCAGGCAGCCGCTGCCACTGTTGCGCGCCTCTCTTCTGAGGACGTGGAGATGGAGGACTGGTACGGATCGCGGGTGCGCCTGGCATGGCGAAACGTTGAGCGCATCGATGTCGTGGAAAGCCGGATCCCCAGTCCACGAACCATTACCAGGGCCGGCAGGATAGATGTTCGAACCGGAGCCAGGCAATGCATCGGCTTGGTCGGCTGGGGCGAACACGAGATTCCCCACAACGCCCCCAACTGGTTGTTGGCCCATCGGGCCCGGCTGCCCATCGATCCGGCCACGGGACTACAGAGAATCAGCATCCCCCTCGGCGTCGTCGATCCCCTGTGGGAACACGGCCCGATGGGTGCCCAGGTCCGCCAGCACAGGCCTGATCTCTTCCAGTCGACCGTCGCTCCTGGCACGCATTCTGCCTCAAGGACAGGCGAGGAGCCGGTCTCACCGTAGATCACTCGGCAGTGATGACTTCGTTGACCGCGGCGCGGGCGGCCGATTCGTCGACGATGGTCTTGTCGGCGATGAAGGTGGCCAGCAGGGCTTGGATGGTCAGATTGTTAATGGCGCGGGATAGCCGCGGCGGCGGTATGGATCAGCGCGGCGGCGTCCTCGGTGAACAGCGGGTCGGTCCGACCTGCCAGGGCGAGATGATGACGTAGGTAGTCGACGGTCTCCTGGCCCGTCATGCCGTTCATGTGGTAGCGGGCCGCGATGCGTTGATCCAGCGCCGCCAGGACACCGGGCTTGATCTTGCGGCGCAGGGTCGGCTGCCCGATGAGCAGGCAGGCGAACGGGCTGGAGGAGTCCATCTCATGGTTGGTCAGCATGTGGACCGACTCCAGCTGGTCGTGGCCCAGTAGGTGCGCCTCGTCCAGGATGAGCACCGGTGTGCGACCGCGTTCGGCCAGCTCGGTGGCCAGCGCGTCGTTGGCCTGCGGGATCAGGGTTGCCGATGTAGATCGGGATGTGTCGTGCCGGGTCGAGCGAGGCGATTGCGGGCCGTGTGGCCACCGACTTGCCGACGCCGACCTCGCCGGTGACCACCCCCAGGGCGCGTTCGGCGACGCACCAGGTGATGCGGGCGGTGGCCTCGCCGTGAGCGGCATGCCGGTGCATCATGCCGGGTGCCAGGTCACGGCCGAACGGCATCTTGGTGAAGCCGAAGAAGCCTTGCGGGCGGTCGATCACGACTGCTCCTCTCCGGCCAGAACTGCACCGTGCGTGGACGCGGGTTGTTCGTCTTCACCTTGCCGGTCGGTGTTCTTGCTGTTCAGTGCGGTGTAGTTGATCTGGGTAGCCAGAGTGGCGGTCTGCTGATCGTCGAGCAGGCGCAGGTAGTGGATCCCGGTGCCGGGCTCTGGTGCAGCGGTCGCGGGTTGTTCGGCCTTGGCTTTGGGATGGGCGTGCCGGCCGATGATCTGCGGGATGGCCATGCCCATCGGCTGGCCGCGGAAGCGCAACTCCAGCGTGGTCAGGTCGAAGGGGTCGAGGGCGAGTTCGACCTTTCGGCCCACCAAGCTTGGGTCGACGCAGTAGGAGTTGGCGAACAGCCGGACGATGGCGATCTTGGTGACCTGCCGGACCTCGCTCCACTTGAACGCCTCACCCAGGTGGGCCGGAGTCGGTGATGGGAATGGCGCTCCGTACCGGGGGTTGCCCGGTCTGTGAATGGACCCCGGCGGTGATAGTGGCCCGTCACCGATCGTTGGACGGGTAATTGATCTCGGGCGGTGAACCCGTCAGGCTGGCTGCTTTCACAACATGGAGGTGGTCGTGGCTCGCCGACCGGAGGTCTTCGTCCGGCCGCTGACGATGGAGGAAGGCCGCAAGCTGCAGCGGATCACGCGTAATGCGAAGGATCCGGTCAAGCTGCGGCGGGCGATCGTGGTGATGATGTCCGGCCAAGGCCAAAGCGTTCCGGACATCACCTCGTTGATGCAGGTCAGTGACGACTACGTGCGTGATGTCATCCACGCCTTCAACGAGCGGGGGTTCGACGTGCTGGACCCAAAATGGAGCGGGGGCCGTCCACCGGCGATCAGTGAGCGGGTGCGTGAGCACATCTGCCTGATCGCCGCGACGGCCCCCACCGAGTGGGGCATCGAAGGGATGTCGACCCGGAGCCTGCGCACCCTGGCCGAGCACCTCATCGCGCGGGGTGTCGTGGCGGCGATCAGCCGTGAGCATCTGCGGCGGATCCTGCGCAAGGGCGGGGTGAGCTGGCAGACCACCACGACGTGGAAGGCCTCCACCGACCCGCACTTCATCGCCAAGATGCAGCGCGTGCTGGAGTTATACGATCACCGGCCCGCCGACGGGCGGGTGATCTGCGTCGGTGAGTTCGGCCCGTTGAACCTGATGCCACGCAAGGGCAAGCGCTGGCGGCCGGCCCGCTCGCCGGCGCGGTTGCGTGCCACCTACCACCGCTACCACGGCGTGATGCAGATGATCGCCGCACTCGACCTGGCCACCGGCAAGCTCTACTACCGCATCCGCACCCGCAAGCGCTGGCGGGAGTACTTGTCCTTCCTCAAGACGCTTCGCGCCCGATGGCCCGGCGAGAAGCTGTATGTGATCGCCGACAACTACTCCCCGCACAAGCATCCTCAGGTCCGCTCCTGGGCCGCGGCCAACGACGTCGAGCTGGTGTTCCTGCCGACCTATGGCTCGTGGCTGAACTGGATCGAGTCCGAGTTCGCCGCCTTGCGCTACTACGCCCTCAACGGCACCGATCACCGCAGCCACGACGAGCAGAACGCGGCGATCGGCGCGTACGTGCGCTGGCGCAACGCCCGAGCCCAGCCCAAGACGAACTTCGCCGCCAGCTCACCCATCAGAAGCTGGACCAGTCACCCGTCCAAGGTTGCGTGAGGGGCCTGGAAATACTGAGTGCGCTGCTCCAGCAACCAACGCTCGACATCCTCATCCGTGGCATCGACATACGGCTCTTCGGCCAGACGCTTTAGGAGTTCGTCGCGCTCCGGATGATCACTTGCCGCCACCATCGACCGCACCGCGACCACACCGCCAGCGAGAACAGCCCACAGATCCAGACCCATCTCCGTGTCGAAGTTAGCGATCTTCGCGCTCCACTGCAGCCAGGCATCATCCACACAGCGATGCTCTGCCAGCAGTAACATGCCAAGTCTCAGCCCGTCGGACACACCCCAGAACTCTTCAGCTTCCAGAATATCCTGCTGCAGCAGGAACCTCAGCAAAGCCCGATCAGCGGCCCGCGGATCGAACAGAATCGCAGCCAACACCGCCGCACGACGTTCGGCATTGGCGTCCCAGGTGTCGTCATCCTCGGCGGGGGCGAAGCCCAGACCGGACCAAGACTCCGGGTCAGCCCGCAGGACCTCCAGCAACTGCCGACTCTCCACATCAGGCTCATTCATCGCGCGTCATCCTAGGCCCCGGAAGCCAACTGGCAGGATGCCAGCCCACTCTGAGATCTAAGAGTCTGTCCAGCTTACGCTTATGGCTGCACCTCCCCAGGAGGGCTAAGCCCTGGGAGCCGACCGACGGGTCCACCACCCGAGATCGATTACCCGACCAACGTTCGGTGACGAGCCAATAGACGGTCTCGACCCAGGCGGTGAACAGCCGGTTCAACTCGTTCAGATCGGACACCTTGGTGCCGCTGGTCTACCCGTCGGCGACGATCTCGACCAGGAACTGCTGACGGACCGGGCGGAAAAGCGTTCGATCTTTCCCCGGCCTTCGGTTGGCCCGGTCCCGAGTGGATGATCTTCACCATCCCTTGGGGTGGCCTTCGTCAATTAAGCAGAGTGAACCGCCCCTGGCCTTCATGTACTCCGCATCAAGCATTGCCCAGCTGGTGCTGCGGTGCCCTACGCCTGATGAAAAGTCAGTCGCGGCAGATAACGTCACCCACCATGAGCGCCCCGTACGCATGGTCTGATCTCTTGCCGGAGGATGAGCCGCCGGCCGAAGGCCCCGACCATCCGCCGTTGCCGCCGGGCCACGGTCTCCACCCTCCGACGGGCGAATCAGAAGTCAGTCAGCTCGAAGAGCGGTTGGGTGTGAGCCTGCCGCCGAGCTACCGGCACTTCCTGCTGTTCTCCAACGGCTGGGGCGTCGAGGAGTACTCCCTGGCGCCGGTCGCGGAAGTCGGCTGGCTCCGTGACGTCTGGCCCGCAGCTGTCGAAGCCTGGACATCGCCCGCAGATGAAGAGCGCCCGAGCGTGCCCGATGACGTCTACTTCGTCTACGGAGAGGAGCAGAACCGGCACGCCATCAGAGTCGAATATCTGCCTGACACCCTGCTGGTCGGGCTGTGGGACGGACTCCTTCTTCTCAACCCCCACGTCATGACCTCTGATGGTGAGTGGGAGGCCTGGCTTCTCGCCGCCTGGAAGGCCGGCGCCGATCGCCACAGGTCCTTCTGGGACCTGATGAAGGACCTGTGTACCCCACGCAGATGACTTTGGGTCCGCCGGCGGCAGGGGACCGCGTCTATCCCCGCCCGGCTGCGCCTCTCCACACGGGCCAATATGAACCCGACGAATCTTCCGAGCACCGCGCCAGTGATCATGGGACGACTTCGGGGCGTGGTCCGAGTCCGAACGAGCCGTACGCGAGCGTGAAGCTCATGTACGCGGATTACGAGCCGGTGCAGTCGGCATGCATCGCGGCCCTCAAGGAGCACAGCGCTACGGCTTCCCGATCCCACAGAAGCTGAGGTGCCGCGGTGATTCCGGACAGCCGTCTTATGGTCGCAGCCTATGCGGCTGATGGGAATGAAAGGGACTCGTTCAGCACCTCAAGAGGCGGTCGGTAGCCGAGCGCCGAGTGCAGGCGGCGCCGGTTGTAGAACCCTTCGATGTAGCGGATGACCTGCCGTTTCGCTTTGGCTCGGGTGGTGAAGACAAACCGGTGAAGCCATTCGTTCTTGATCGCGCTGAAGAACGATTCGGCCATCGCATTGTCGTAGCAGATTCCGGTGCGGCCGACCGAGCGGCGGATGCCCAGGCCGGTCAGGAAACGGCCGAACTCCTCTGAGGTGTAGTTCGAGCCGCGGTCGGAGTGGAACACCGCGCCCGGCTGGAGCAGGCCGGTGCCGGCCGCCATCCGGACCGCGTCCTTGATGAGTTCGGTGCGGTAGTGGTCGGCCATCGCCCAGCCGAGCACGGCCTTGCTGTGGCAGTCGATGACGGTGGCCAAGTAGAGGAAGCCTTCCCAGGTGGGGATGTAGGTGATGTCGCCGACCAGCTTGGTGCCCGGTTGCTCGGCGGTGAAGTCGTGGCCGACCAGGTCGGGGATGCCACAGAAGTCGCCCTGCACGGTGGTGGTGGGGCGAAAGGCCCGCACCTGGGCCGGGATGAGGCCCTGCTCGCGCATTAACGCCCGGACCAGCTCGGCCGAGCAGTGCTCGCCCCGGCGCAGCAGGGCGGCGTGCACCCGCCGGTAGCCGTAGGTCTCGTGCGAGTCGGCGAACACCTCGGCCACCAGCCCGGCCAGCAGCGCGCGGCGTTGCGCGGTGGCCGAAGCCGGCCGCTCGGTCCACTCGTAGTAGCCCGAGCGGGACACGTTCAGCCATCTGCACATCTTGGCGATCGCGTGGTGGGCCTTCTCCGCATCGATCAGCTCGTACTTGGCGAGCGTCATCGACCTTCGGCCGCGAAGAAGGCGGCCGCTTTTTCAGGAAGATCAACTTCTCGCGCAACTCGGCGTTCTCCCGCTCCAGCTCCCGGATCCGGGCCCGCTCCGGCCCGGAGACCGGCTGTTCATCTGGGTGCACGACCCGATGCCGAGTCACCCAGCTGCCCAAGGTGCTGGCGTTGATGCCGAACTCCCGGGCCACCGCCGCCACCGTGCGATCGCCCTCCAGCACCATCCGGACGGCTTCTTCCTTGAACTCGGGAGAGAACTGCCTACGACGCCTCGTCACGTACCTACCTCTTCCAGACTTCTGTCAGCTTATGTAGCCGACTGTCCGGAATCTGCTAGGCGCCTCAAGCACAGCGAGCGCGTGGTGGAGAACAGTTGATGTCGTAGCTGTACTTCTCAGCTGCACAAGATCGGAAAGGCCACTTCCCGATCATGGGGAGTGGCCCTTGACCTGCTGTGGAGTCTAGGAGATTCGAACTTCTGACTTCCTGCTTGCAAAGACGCATGTCGATCTTGCTCGATCTGCGAAGATGCAGCTCAGCCTGCGGGTCGCATCCTCCCTGATTCCCCGCTGGTCCCCTTGGCTTCCCGCCCCATCGGGCACACAACGGGGCACGCCAGCCACACCGCCCGGTGGGCCGGGGCTTAGGAACAAAACCCTGGACCATCGATCGCCCTCAGCCCGCTACGGCGGCCAGCCATCGGCAGGCGGTCGTAGATGTTGTACCAACTGCGACGGTTTTACAGCGCGTGACCGTTCTTGCTGCCTCAATGCTTCCGACCCGCGGCGCCATCTTGTCCAGCAGTCTCCAACAGCAAGATCTTGCACATATATTGCACGGTTCCCCCGACGTCACCGTGAGACGCTGAACCCTGTAGATCAACCAGCTGAGGCAATGCCGCAAGGAGTGCCGCATGAACCGTACCGCCTGGAAATCGTTCCTGGAGCGCTGGAACGAAGACCTGTTCACCGTCCCTGACATGAGGCCGCAATCGGTGCTGAACAAGCCGGTCATCGACAGCTGGTTCGGGTTCCCGCCAGCCTCCATCGAGCAGGTGGGCGCAGCAGAAAAGCGACTGGGGTGCACGCTGCCGCCGTCGCTTCGTGAGTTTCTCCTAACAAGTGACGGCTGGCAGAGGGCGGGCTATTTTGGGGGCGAGGTGCGCGGTACCGGTGAACTCGGGTGGCTGCGTGACCTGGAGCCGTCGTGGGTCAAGGCTTTAGGCAGCGATGAGGGCACGGCCTTGATGCAGCGGGCGCTGCTGCTCTCGGAAGCGGCGGATGACGGCGTGCTGTTCCTCGCCCCGGGAGACGCGGACGAGCACGGAGAATGGGCCGCCTACGAGTTGTTCTCCTGGTCCGATGAGGGACCGGAGCGGCACGGTTCCTTCGCCGAGTTGATGGATGACCTGCGCGCTGGCTTCTACGCTCTGCAGTACCCGCAAGGCCGGCCCTAGCGCGAATGGATGGGGTGATCTAGCTTTGCGGTGGCATCGAAATGAGAATGGCGCACTTGGCGCCTGTGGGCACCTCTACCGTGACGCGACGTACGACTGGTTCGTCAGGGATCATGCTGATCCGAATGTTGCCAGGCCCGATAGAGCATTGGCGAGGCAGTTGTGACCGATCTACGTGAACAATGATCGCTCGCTTGCTCCAACGCAGTCCAAGGCGAGCCGGAACGACGCCCTCATCTTGTGTTTGTGCTCCAGCCAGACCAGTCACACAAGCCTGATCGTCTCGTCGCCGTCGTCCCACCCTGTAGGGCCTCGCCTCAAGATCAGTGGCGGGGTGTTTCGGCTGGTGGAGCCCAAAAAGATTCGAACTTCTGACTTCCTGCTTGCAAATCGTTCTGATCTTCGAGCGCAACGGCCTCGACCTGCCCTGAAGACGGTCGGCGAGTGACCGTGAATAACCGCTGCTGACCGCCCTTAATGGCACGCTAATGGCACGACGATCAACAGATGAGGTGTTGCGGATGGCGTTCACCTACGCCGATGTTGCCTGGCTGGCCGAAGACGACGAGTTGGGCGATCTGTGGAACCTGACCTTCGTGCGTGAAGTCACCGAGGTGGAGGCGCTTCTCCGACTGGGTGCCGACCAGGAGAGCATCCGGCCGCTCACCTATGACGAGTTAATAGACAATGGCCTCTTTCCTGAGACCGTGCTCGCGGGGCGAGTGGGCGGCTGGACCGTGCTCATCGAGGAGAGCGGGTGGACGTGCACGGAAGCCGACAAGGCACAGGCACTTTCGGCCGGGACCGTGGCCGTGGCGGTCCTGAGGCACGACTACGCATCCGACGACTTCGTTTACGCGGTGGACAGGGAATTGGTCACCCACTTCAACCCCAAGATTCCAGAACAGCGGCACGGAAGCGATCCTGATCGGCTCAACGACCTGATGAGGGAGGTGGGCCTTGATCCCGATGGTGTACCCGGAACCGACGCTGAGGCACCGTCGTCGGTGACTGGAGCGCTTCTCCTCGCGGCCCGGTTGACCGGCGTGGTGTTGCCCCTGGAGATCATCAGAGGGCCGCTCATGAGCGGCGTCGTCGGCTGACAGTCCTGATGCCACGTCCGGCGGCCAGCGTGGGGGTGGGTACCAGATGAGATCCTGCCCCAGCTGCCCGAAGTCGGTCGACTGTGTGAACTCAAGACCTGCGGATTAAAAGATCCAGTTCGAGCCGTTCCAGATCGTTCAATGCAGGTCGACGCCTGCACCCGATACATTCTGGACGGCTCTGATCGGCCTCGTATTGCAACTCAAAATGCAACCCTGGCGACCCGCGACGGCCACGGACAGGAACGGTCTGACCTTCTGTGTATTTACAAGGTCCCATCAGTCGGCGCTGGGCTGCTGAAGCCACTCCGCGTACAGATCCAGCAGAATACGGACAGCCTTGTCTGGATGGAGGTAGCTTGCCGCATATTCGCCTTCGACGGTCTGCTCGCGTGTCCAGTTGGCGAGGGCAGCGGGGTCATCGCCGCCGATGTCGAGTGAGCAGGTGTCCCAGCGGCACCGGTAGTAGAACCGATCCCCTGATGGGAGGGTGCCTTCGAGCTGGATCGGCGCGGCAAACCCGGTGATTTCGATCGTCCAGCCCTGGGACCGCAGTTCGGGCAGCAGTCGCTGCCAGGCCGCGTCGGCTTCTTGAACGTCGGCCGAAGGATGCGGATCACGGCTCGTGAGAGTGAAGCCCGCCGAGGTCAGCGTATCGATGATGCTGTCAGCCCGACTCGTGGCATGGACGGCAACGCGCGTTGGCTCGCGCGGAATCGAATTGATCAGCGCCTCTCGCTGCTCGGCGGGCAGGTGGTCGATCATGAGGTTGTACAGGGCGCGCTGGGAGTCGGTATTCATGATGCCGATGGACTCTCCGTTTGGACCGCGGGCATGGAAACTGATCCCATATTGGTCGTGGTGCTTCTCCTCGAGCACAATGCCGAGCGCCGCCGCCAGCGTCTGCGCCGCGCCTTGGACCGGCTGCTCAGAGGTGAATGTCAAGCTCTGCCGCGACCAGTCCACAACCCAATCCTTGCTCACCCTGTACTCCAAGCCAAAAGCAATTCTGTTCCTCATTAAGTCGTCGTGGACATTACGATCGGTGGTGCGCTCCATGCGTAGTGGTCCGTGGTCCGTGGCGAAGGCTCCTGGCTAAACGAGGTCTTGCGCCAGTGAGGTGATCTCAGAGAAATAATTCGGGCGATTGGGGATTTCGGGACGCCTGTGGTGGCGTTTCGTGCCTTTCGGGAGAAGCCGTCGAAGGCCGGAGACAGACGTGGAGCCTCCGGTAGATGAGTTCTCACCACAAGAATCCCTGCCGCCCGAAAGGCTCCACGTGATTGCTCATCGTGCCATGCTCGACGTTCCCCGTGCACTGGTTCAGTACGTTGCCCGGCTGCTCCAGGACGAACGTCGCCGGCTCGGCACTCCCAAAGGCAGTCGCGCCCTGACCCCGTTCTGGCAGGCGGTACTGGTTCTGCGCTGGTTCCGGGGCGAGTGCGACATCCCCAAACTCGGCC
>NZ_FNDJ01000015.1 GCF_900099965.1 Nonomuraea jiangxiensis
CCCCCACCCCCGCCACAAGCACCGCCGCTCACACGGCGCCCCCGACGCCACCAACGCCGTCGCCGCCCACGGCCCCGCCCCTGCCACAAGCACCGCCGCTGACGCCGCCCGCACCGCCTCTCACGCCGCAGCCCCTGCCACAAGCACGGCCGCTGAATGCCGCCCGCACGGCCACCCCCGCCGCTCACGCCGCCACCCCGCCGCTGCTGACGCCCCCCATTCGCCGCTGAGGCGCCCCCTCCCTCACCTGAAGGTGCGCCCACCCTGACATGCGCGGGTGCTCCGCGACGGGCTGCCGGGTGCGGGGCCGGAGGCGGTCAGGGGTTGTCGCGCATCTAAATCCTGGGCCGCCCCTGCCCCCGGGCCGCCCCTGCCCCCGGGCCGCCCCTGCCCCCGGGGCGCATCTGCATCCCAGGGGCACGGCGGCCCGGTTGCGCATCTGCATCCCGGGCGTCACCCGGTTCCGCGGCGCCGCCGCCTTCCCGCACGCCTCGAGGGCGTGGCCCGTCGTCGCGAAGGGCTCAAGGTCGCACTGCTTCCGGGGCCGGACCGGAGGGGGGCTCGTTGGTGCCCGCCCGGTGCGTGGCGGTCAGGTAGAGCAGGGACAGCAGGGCCAGCGCCGCGCTCGCGCCCAGGGCGACCGGCACGCTCACGGGCAGGAGCAGCCCGCCGAGCGCCGTGCCCGCCGCGATGCCGAGGTAGAGGGCGGAACCGTTCAACCCCACCACCACGGCGGTTCGGCCAGGAGCAGGGCGGCCCCCGGAACGGCTATCCGACGGCGGTCCGGCGAGCGGCGGCGCTGTCCTAAGGTCGTGGCTCCGGCCCCCGTCCGATGGCCAAGGGAGGCGGCGTGATCATCACCCCGCACGCCGTCACCGATCCCGTCGCCGAGCACGGGGAGAGACCCGTGTGTTAGATCGCTGGGGCGGGCTGCGATGGGTGGACCTGCCGGCCGGCGACGTGCTGGCGCTCGACGGCGAGGGCGGGGTTCCGGCTGGCTGACATGGAGGCACGGGGTGCGGGGCCGCCACGTGGGTGCCGTGGCCGCCGCCCTGCGTCCGCGCGTCTCCGGCGGGTGCGTGGTTGCCGCCGAACGCGACCTGCTGCTGTCCGACTCCGACGACCTGGAGGCCCCGCTGCGCGTGTTCGACTACGACCCGGCGGGCGGGCTGACGGGCGGGCGGCCGTTCGGCGTCGTCGATCCCGGGCACTGCGCCGCGGACGGCCTGACCGTGGACGCCGGGGGCGAGGGGCTCGGCCCCTTGTTCGTCACGGCCTCCGCCCTGGGCGTGGACCGCGCCGAGCAGCCGGCCGCGGGTGCCCTCTTCGCGGCCGACCCCGGTGTCCGGGGGCGGCACGTGCTGCCGACAACCCTCTGAGCCGGATAAAAGGGTTTGCAGCACCGAGCCTAATGCTCCTAGGTTTGGTCTAGAGAAGCTAGGTAGGAGACTTCACCATGAACCCGATTACCGAACACGATATCCGAACGTCCTTCATCAACTGCTCCAAGGGTGAGGCCCGCAGGCTCAACCTGCCGCGTGACCTGGCCGCGTCCCCCTGGCCCGACCTCGACTTCCTGGGCTGGCGCGATCCGGGGGCGCCCGAGCGCGCCTACCTGGTCGCCGAGCGCGACGGCGGGCTCGTCGGCATCGCCCTGCGCCTGTCGCAGGACGTACGCAGGAGCTTCACCAAGTCCACCTTGTGCTCGGTATGCGTGACCCCGCACTCGGGCGCCGGAGTCGCCCTGTTCACCGCGCCCAGGGTCGGCGCGGCCGGCCGCCAGGGCAACACGGTCGGCCTCTACATGTGCGCCGATCTGGCCTGCTCGCTCTACGTGCGCGGCAGGAAGCAGACCGAGCTCGGCGAGCGGTTCGAGTCGCTGACCGTCGAGGAGCGCGTTCTACGGGCCGTGACCAACCTGGACGCCTTCCTCGACCGCGTACGGGAGGACAACGCGGCCCCCACCGCGTAGCTGGTGGGGGGCGACGTCCAGCGCGCGCCAGCGGACGGGAAGGGCCGTACGCGGCGTCAGCCGGCTCGCCCCCGCAACACCCGGTCGCCTGCCAGGCGACCGCCCGGGCGGTAGGGCGCCGGCGTGAACGTCGCCCATGACTTGGACAGCGCTTCCCCGCCCTGCGGTTCCATCAAGATGCGAACCGGCTCACCGGAAACGCTTCACCGAGATGAGAACGGGCCCACCGAGGACGTTCCATCGAGATGAGAGCGGGCTCAGCGCGGAAGCCCCGCTCCTCAGCGTGAGCGCCTCACGGAACGGGCCGGGTGGCTGGGTGCCATGACGATGGGCGGCGCGTCACGGAACGGGCCGGGTGGCTGGGTGCCATGACGATGGGCGGCGCGTCACGGAACGGGCCGGGTGGCTGGGCGCCATGACGATGGGCGGCGCGTCACTGGACGGAGTCGGTGGCCGGGCTCCGTGATGGTGGGTGGCGCTTCACGGGTGGTGGGTGGTGGCGGCGGCGTGGCAGGCGCCGAAGCCGTGGGCGCGCAGGGTGATCCGGCCGGACTCGATCCTGATCGCCGTTTCCGTGCCGTCGCCGGGCTCCGCCACCCCGGCGGCCGCTGCCACCTCGCCCGACTCGTCGTACACCACCCGTAGTCGCGGCCAGGCCGGGCGCGGGAAGGACTGGCGCAGGCAGCTGGACAGCTCGGCGATCGCCAGCCGGGCCAGCGGCAGCAGCTCCTGGGGTGCGCTCGTCACCACCACGGCGGTGACCTCGGCGCCGGGCGGCGCGGCGCGTACGGCCTCCTCGGCCGCCGAGAGCCGGTGGACCCCCAGCACCGCCACCACCCCGTCATCGGCCAGGCGCGCGGGCTCGCCGGTGAGCGCGTCCGGCGCCGGGGGCGGCGCCCACGGCTCGTCGGCCCGCCGCACCTCGGGGAGCATCGGCGCCACCGCCCACCGATCGCCCAGGTCGAGGTCGGCGAGCTGCTCGCACACCCGGATGACGTTGAACGGCTCCACGAACCCCGGCGCCGCGGCCGACAACTGCCCGGCCCCCTGCAGCACGGTGAGAACGGCCTCGGCCAGCCGTACCAGCCGCCCGTCCGGCTCCCGTGGCGGACGCAGGCGCTCGATGGCGAGTCCGAGGAGGATCGCGTTCAGCTTCATGAGCTCCGCGAACGGGCGCCGGGTGACCTCGTCGGCGAGGATCTCGGGCATCAGGTACATGCCCAGCCGGGTGGGGCCGTGCTCGTCGTCGGTGACCAGCGGCAGCCGGGTCACCCAGGCGCGGGCCACCGCGGACAGCGCCTCCCGCACGGTGAGGGCCGGCTCCGCCGGCTCGGTCACGGGAGCGCGCTCGGCCAGGTCGGCCAGGACGGCGAAATACAGCGCCCGCTTGCCGGGGAAGTTGGAGTAGACCGCGCCGCGCGTCAGCTCGGCGCGGTCGGCGATGTCGTCGATCTTCGCGTCCCGGAATCCGCGCTCGGCGAACTCCTGTCTGGCCGCGGCCAGCACTTTCGCGCGATTTCGCTCCTGCGTCTCCGCCCTGGTGAGCCGGACCATCGTGCTCCTCGTTGCCGTTCACTCCCAGGCCAAGATACCGTGAACATCCAGATGATGGGATCATTCGAAATTGGGGAGCAGTGATGGGCGAGGTGCCTGAGGTCGACCTGACCGACATGGCGGTGCTGACGGACCCGTTCGGCGCGTACGGGCGGGTCAGGGAGCAGTCGCCGGTGGCGCGGTTGAGCGCGCCCGGATACGCGTTCTGGACCGTGACCAGGCACGAGGAGGCCAGGGCGATGCTCGCCGACCCGCGCCTGGAGATCAAAGCCGGCAGCTTCATGCGGCCCGACGTGCCCGAGCAGTACCTGCCTTACATGCGCACCATGGCCGAGACGAACGGCGCCGAGCACGCGCGGCTGCGCAGGCTGGTGGCACCCGCGTTCATGCCGCGCAAGGCCACCGAGTTCGCGCCGCGGATCCAGCGGATCGTCGACGGCCTGCTCGACGAGGTGGCGCGGCAGGCCACGGGCGGTCCGGTGGACCTGCTGGAGCACTTCGCGCGGCCGCTGCCGATCGAGGTGATCTGCGAGCTGGTCGGCATTCCCGAGGCCGACCGCCCCCGCTGGCGCGAGTACGGCGCCGCGATCGCGGCCGGGCACGGGGACAAGTTCCAGGAAGCCCTACCAGAGATCATGGAGGGCGCCAGGGCGGCGGCCGCCCGGGGCGGCGCGGAGCCCGGTGACGACCTGATCTCCGACCTCGCCCAGATCATGGAGGAGGACGGCGACCGGCTGAGCGACACCGAGCTGATCACCATGGTCTGGCTGCTCGTCCTGGCCGGCCAGACGCCGACGCACCTCATCGCCAACGCCGTGGCGGCCCTGCTGGAGCACCCCGAGCAACTCGCGACGCTGCGGGACGACCCGGACCTCATGCCGCGCGCCGTGGAGGAGCTGGTGCGCTGGGCCGGTCCAGGGCTGCTGACCATCCCCCGCTTCCCCAGCGAGGACGTTGAGATCGGCGGCGTGATCATCCCCAAGGGGGAGCCGGTCACCGCCGCGATCGCCGCGGCCAACAGGGACCCGCGGGTGTTCGCCGACCCGGACCGGCTCGACCTCTCGCGGGAGCCGGCCGGCCACCTTGGCTTCGCGCACGGGCCGCACTTCTGCGTCGGCGCGTCGCTGGCCCGGGTGGAGACCGGCATCGCGCTCGGCACGCTGCTGCGCCGCTTCCCCGGCCTGGCGCTCGCCGGCGAGGCCCGGCAGAACCCCGACCCGGGCATGTGGCGCCTGCCGTCCCTGCCCGTGACCCTGGCCGGCTGAGGCACCGGTGGCACACCCCAGGACGCCCGCCGCCGTGCCCGGCTGCTCGTTCTGCGAGAAGAGCCAGCAGGAGGTGCGCAAGCTCATCGCGGGCCCGCCGTCGGTCTACATCTGCGACGAATGCGTGGGACTGTGCACCGAGCTCATGGAGGAGGAGCGCCGGACCACCGCCGTCCCCGAGGTGCCCACGCCACGCGAGATCTTCGCCTTCCTGGAGCAGTACGTGATCGGCCAGGAACCGGCCAAGAAGGCCCTGTCGGTGGCGGTCTACAACCACTACAAGCGGATCGGCCCGCCCGCCACCGCCGAGCCGGAGCCCGTCGAGCTCGGCAAGTCCAACATCCTGCTGGTCGGCCCCACCGGCAGCGGCAAGACGCACCTGGTCCAGACGCTGGCCCGGCTGCTCGACGTGCCGTTCGCGCACGCCGACGCCACCGCGCTCACCGAGGCCGGCTACGTCGGCGAGGACGTCGAGAACATGCTGCTCAAGCTCATCCAGGCGGCCGGCGGGGACGTCGCCAGAGCACAGACGGGCATCGTCTACATCGACGAGATCGACAAGGTCGCGCGCAAGTCCGAGAACCCGTCGATCACCCGGGACGTCTCCGGGGAGGGCGTGCAGCAGGCGCTGCTGAAGATCCTGGAGGGCACGGTCGCGAGCGTGCCGCCGCAGGGCGGCAGGAAGCATCCGCACCAGGACCTCCTGCAGATCGACACGACGAACGTGCTGTTCATCGCAGGCGGCGCGTTCGAGGGGCTGGCGGAGATCATCGGGCGCCGGGCGGGGCGGGGGCACGCCGGCTTCGGGGCGGTGCCGGGGGTCGCGGGCGACGGACTCCCGCTCCCGGTCATGCCCCAGGACCTGGTGGCCTACGGGCTGATCCCCGAGCTCGCCGGGCGGCTGCCCGTGGTGACGGCGCTGCGTCCGCTGGACCGGACGGCGCTGATCCGCATGCTCACCGAGCCGCGTAACGCGCTGCTCAAGCAGTACCGCAGGTTGTTCGAGCTGGACGGGGTGGAGCTGGAGTTCGACGAGGACGCCGTCGCCGCCGTCGCCGAGCAGGCGCTGCTCCGCCGTACCGGCGCGAGGGCCGCTCGGGCCGTCCTGGAGGAGGTGCTGCTCAACCTGATGTACGAGGTGCCGAGCCGGGACGACGTGACCCGCGTCGTGATCACCCGCGACATGGTGCTCGCCAACGTCAACCCGACCCTGGTGCCCCGCGACCGCCACGACGCCGACCGCCACGACGCCGAACGCCACGACGCCGAACGCCACGACGCCGAACGCCACGACGCCGAACGCCACGACGCCGAACGCCACGACCGCACCGCCTGACCCCGCCCGATGGGGGCGGGGTCCCGTGTGAAGGTGCCGACATGCCTGCCACCCGGGCGGGACCGCCTTCCGCCCGGGTGGCAGCGGGTCTCGGAGTCCTTGGCCCGGTCCGGAGGCGGGCGGTCCGAGACCCCGGTGGCCGGAGGCCCGGGTGGCGTGGGCCCCCATGCCGTGGGTAGTCGTCCGGTGCTATCCGGCCAGCCGCTCGATCGGCCGCGCCGTGTCCGTGAGGCCGCTCCACGGATCCTCGCCGAGCGCCTCCCCCCGCCGTACGATCTCCACCGTGGCGAACTGAGCCCGCCTCGGGTGCCGGGAAACGCGGACGGCGGAAGCGCAGCAGGCCGCCGCGATTTCGCCGCCGAACGCCTCCAGGTCATCGGCGCAAATCCCCGCCCTGAGCAACAGGTAAGCCTTTTCCCCGGGCTCTGTCGGAGTAATCCAGAGGATCAGCGGAATTCTGCCCCGCCGGGTGTGCATGGGCGTCTCCAAGAAGACCCGCTGCAACCGGTGCCGGGAATACAGGCACCAGAAGCGGCGGGCGATCCATTTCCGCCCCGCGGGCACCGTCGCGGGCACGGACACGGTGCCGGCGAGCGCGAACAGCGCCCACCACGACCCCTGCCCCGCGGCCGCCGCCATCACCGCCGCCGCGCCGGCCGCCAGGGCGACCAGCGCGAGCTCGGTACGCCAGCGCCACAGCGTGACGAGGACACCCGGCCGAGGAGCCAGGATCAGCGCCTCGACCGGCGCGTACGGATTGTGTCGCAGGTTTCGCATGGTCATGACGATCACCTCCGGGCGCCGGTGCTCACGGGGGTCCGCTCGGCGAGCCGGGCGGCCTTGAGGGCGTCGAAGCGGGGGTCGCGGTAGCGCCTCGCGCCGAACCCTGTCTTGGTGACCGTCCACCCGCGCCGGCGGGCCCGGTCATCCTCTTCCGCGCACAATTCGTGGTCGGCACGGGCGACGAGTGAGCTGACCCATGCCGTCATTCGCGATAGTCGCTCGGTGACGTGAAACATTTCGGTCGCCACTTCCTCTCCATTTGTCGCCTCAGCAGAAATGCCTTATCTCTCCCATGGACTCTGCCGTCTCCGGCGTCGTTCCCGTTCGTGTCACCCCGGCCGTCCCGCCGGGTTCACTGATTTCTCCCGTCGCGCCAAGTCTCCTCTTGGCCCGTCAAATCTTCGATAAAGGTGGCTCCCGACTTCGGGGTTCGGTTTTCCGCACCGGGACGGTGGTGTCCCCGGGGCCGATCTGCGGATATTGAGTGTGTTCCGCCGGAGGGCTACGGTTTGGTGGTGAGGTCGCTCCGGATAGTGATCGCCGAGGACAATCTCCTGGTGCGCACGGGCATCCAGGCGCTGGTAGCCACCGAGGACGGCGTCGAGGTCGTCGGCGTCTGCTCCGGTTACGACGCGTTGATGGACTCCGTCGTCAAGGACGCGCCCGACGTGGTCGTCACGGATATTCGCATGCCGCCGACCTTGACCGACGAGGGCATCAGGGCGGCCACGGCGTTGCGTCAGACGCACCCGGAGATCGCCGTCCTGGTGCTGTCGCAGTTCCTCGACCCCGGCTACCTGCTGGCGCTCATCGCGCAGGGCAGCAGCCGGCGTGGCTACCTGCTCAAGGAGCGCGTCGCCGCCCCGGGCGAGCTGGTCTCCGCGGTCCGCACGGTCGCCTCCGGCGGGTCGTTCATCGACTCCGTGGTGGTCGACTCGCTGGTGTCGGCCAAGGCCCGCGACGAGACGGGCACGCTGCGGCAGCTCACCCCGCGCGAGCGGGAGACGCTGGCCGAGGTCGCCGCGGGCAGGTCGAACCTGGCGATCGCGGCCGGGTTCGGCGTCACCGAACGCGCGGTGGAGAAGTACATCAACTCGATCTTCCTGAAGCTGGGCCTGCGCGGGGACCGCGACACCAACCGCAGGGTCAAGGCGGTTCTGATGTTTTTGGACTCGCGTTCGGTGGCGGATTAGCGCGGGGCGGAGGATGCTGAGGACAGAACCGGGGCCGGTGCCCGGGAGACAAGGCCGGGGATAGTGATGGTGGCACCACCGACAGAACGGCGATCGGGTGCGACCATCTGCCTTGTGGAGCAAGAACTCGTGCGCGTTCTGGTGGTGGACGACCTGCCGTCGTTCCGCCGGGCGGTGGCGGGCGTGATCGCCGTGGCCGACGGGTTCGAGCTGGCGGGGGAGGCCGCCAGCGGTGAGGAGGCGCTCGGGTTCCTGGCTGATCACACCGTCGGCATGGTGCTGATGGACGTGAACATGCCGGGCATGGGGGGACTGGAGGCCGCGCGGCGGATCAGGTGCCGATATCCCGACGTCCTGGTGGTGTTGCTCTCGGTCAACAACACCGAGGACCTGCCCCGGGACGCGATGGTGATGGGCGCGGAATACCGGCACAAGGAC
This sequence comes from Nonomuraea jiangxiensis, assembly GCF_900099965.1. GTDB lineage: Bacteria > Actinomycetota > Actinomycetes > Streptosporangiales > Streptosporangiaceae > Nonomuraea > Nonomuraea jiangxiensis. The sequence goes on from NZ_FNDJ01000015.1 coordinate 8,542, forward strand.
CGCTTCGGGCCCGACGAACTGGAGGCGTTGTGGAGCGACGGGGGGCACGTTCAGCTCTAGCGGGTTTACGGGGGCACGAGATCATCGAAATCGGCGCGCCCGAATGGGAGCGTCTGCGCACCTACATCCAGGCCGACCTGGTCGGCGTCGTGGTGGCCGCCGCCTGGCTGACGGCGCTCAGGTTCGTGGTCGTGTTCGACGACTGGCTCATCGCGATCGTCTCGCTGCTGCTGGTCATGGCCGCGTTCCTGGTCAGGGCCATCCACATGATCCACCGCTACCGGCGCTTCGCCGCGGTCGTCGTCTTCGCCACGGCCAACTGGGTCGTGGCGATCCTCGTCACCGCGATCGTGCCGTTCGCGCTGGCCACCCTGGCGCTGGCGGTGCTGCTGCCGGTGCTGGTGGCCGTGCAGCACATGAACCACGCCCGGCTGTCGGCGATGCTCGGCGCGACCATGCTGGCGGGGACGGCGCTGGTGGTGGTCGGCAGGGTGTACGGCGGGGTCGGCGTCGCGGCGCCGGCGCCGGTCACGCACGCGCTGGCCATCGTGTTCATCCCGTTCATCACCGTACTGGTGTCGCTGGCCGCCTGGCAGAACCACGTGATGCTGGTGGCCAGGGCCGAGGCGCTGCAGGAGTCGCGGGCCCGGCTGGTGGCGGCGGCCGACCGGGAGCGCCGCGAGATCGAGCGCAACCTGCGCGACGGGGCCCAGCAGCGCCTGGTGGCGGCGGCCGAGCAGGCGCGGCTGGCGCAGTGCCTGCTGGCCACCCGGCCCGACCGGGTCGGCCCGCTGCTCGGCCGGCTCTCGGACGACCTCCAGGAGGCCAGCGCCGAGCTGCGCAAGCTGGCCCACGGGATCTATCCGCCGCAACTGGCCCAGTACGGGCTGGAGACGGCACTGCGGGCGGTGGCGCAGCACAGCCCGCTGCCGACGACCGTGAACGCGGTCGGCATCGGCCGGTACCCGCCGGAGATCGAGATCAACATCTACTTCTGCCTGCTCGAAGCCCTGCAGAACGCCACCAAGCACGCCGGCGGTCAGGCCACGGTCACCATCGCCCTGCTGGACCGCAACGGGCTGTCCTTCGACTTCCGCGACACCGGCAGGGGCGCCAGCCCCGCCCACCTGCGGGCCGGCGACGGCATGATCAACATGAACGACCGCCTGGGCGCCATCGGCGGAACCCTCACCATCGACACCAGGTCCGGCGGCGGGATGCGCCTGCACGGCCACCTGCCCAGGTCCGCGCTGGAGAGCGCCGGCGTGCGGCGGTCCACGCGGGAGCCCGGCAGGGCCGTACGCGCGGCACTGGTGGGCACCTGGCAGTTCATCGCCCGGCTCTACACCGGGGTGCAGCGCACCACGCATCCGCACCCGCAGCGCTACATCGCCGCCGGCCTGTGGACGATGCTGGGCTTCGCGCTCGGCGCGGGCGCCCTGGCCCTCCTGGGGTACGCCGCCACCGGCCTCCGGTGGTCGCTTGCCGCGGCGGCCGGGTGCGGGGTGGCGGCGCTGCTGATCCTGGTGACCCTGCGCCTGCTCCGGCGCCAGCGGGTAGAACGTGCCATCGCCATCTCCGCGGCCATCACCTGGTGCTTCGCCCTGGGGCTGACGGCGATGGTCCCGGACGCGCTCCCGTACGCCACGCTCGTGACGGTGGCGCCGGTCCTGCTGTCGGTCGCGTACCTGCGCCGCCAGCGCTTCAAGCTCGTCATGGCCTGCACGGTCGGCACCGCGGTCGCCATCACCCTGGCCGGTCGTTACCTGCCCGGCATCGGGCTCGGCGGGCACGGCCGGGAGTGGCTGGTGGACCTCCTCGTGATCGCCCTGGTTGTCCTGGGCTTCACCAGGGCCTCGTTCCTCGCCTGGCAGAACCACGTGATGTTGGTGGCCAGGGCGGAGGACCTGCAGGAGTCGCGGGCCCGGCTGGTGGCGGCGGCCGACCGGGAGCGCCGGGAGATCGAGCGCAACCTGCACGACGGCGCCCAGCAGCGCCTGGTCGCGGCGGCGGTGCAGTCGCGGGTGGCCCAGCGCCTGCTGGCCACCCAGCCCGACCGGGTGGGCCCGCTGCTCGGCCAGCTCACGGACGACCTTCAGGAGGCCGGCGCCGACCTGCGCGACCTGGCGCACGGGATCTATCCGCCGCAACTGGCCCAGTACGGACTGGAGACGGCGTTGCGGGCGGTGGCCCAGCACAGCCCGCTGCCGACGACCGTGAACGCGGTCGGCATCGGCCGGTACGCGCCGGAGATCGAGATCAACCTCTACTTCTGCCTCCTGGAGGCGATGCAGAACGCCATCAAGCACGCGGGGGAGAAGGCCACGGTCACCATCGACCTGCGGGACCAGGACGGGCTGTCCTTCGACTTCCGCGACGACGGCGTCGGCGGCAGCCCCCAGCTGATCCGCTCCGGGCACGGGATCACCAACATGTACGACCGCCTGGGCGCCATCGGCGGCACCCTCACCATCGACACGAGCCCCGGTGCCGGGGTGCACCTGCACGGCGACATTCCGGCCGGGGCCCTGCCGGGGACGCCCGCGTGCGGAAGGTGAGGGCCGTTCTGCTACTGTGAGGCCCAAAGATCGGCCCGAGGAGGTGAGACCCATTACCGCTTGTCAGGCTGGGTGCTCCCGTCCTGCGGCCGTATGGACGGCCCACCGGGACTAGGCCGCCGCGGGAGCGCCCATCGGCATTCCGAAAGGCTCCCATGTCGGTTTCCTCCTCTCCCATCCCCGCCGCCGCCGCCGCTGTCGTCGCCAGACTCCGGGCCGCCGGATGCGTCTTCGCCGAGGACGAGGCGCGGCTGCTCCTGTCCAGCGCGCACACGGCGGCCGAGCTCGAGACCATGGTCGGGCGCCGGGTCGCCGGCGAGCCGCTCGAACACGTCGTCGGCTGGGCGGACTTCTGCGGCCTGCGGGTGGCCGTGGGGCCGGGGGTGTTCGTGCCCCGGCCGCGTACCGAGTTCCTGGTCCAGCAGGCCGCCGCGCTGGCCCGCGAGGTCGCGGGCACGCCGGTCGTGCTGGACATGTGCTGCGGCACGGGCGCGCTGGGGCTGGCGCTGGCCGCCCGGCTCGGCCGGGCCGAGCTGCACGCCGCCGACCTCGACCCGGCCGCCGTGCGCTGCGCCCGGCGCAACCTGCCCGCCGGCCGCGTTCACGAGGGCGACCTGTACGAGCCGCTGCCCGCCTCGTTGCGCGGCCGGGTGGACATCCTGATCGCCAGTCCGCCCTACGTGCCGTCGCGGTCGATCGGGCTGCTGCCCCCCGAGGCCCGGCTGCACGAGCCGCTCCTGGCGCTCGACGGCGGCGGCGACGGGCTCGACGTGGTGCGCCGGGTGATCGCCGGCGCCCCCGAGTGGCTCGCGCCCGGCGGTCACCTGCTGGTGGAGACCGGCGAACGGCAGGCGGAGGCGGCCGTCCTGGCCGTCGCCGAGGCCGGACTGGCCGGGCGGGCGGCGGTCAGCGACGAGCGGGACGCCACCGCCGTCATCGGGACCCGCATTCTCTGATCTACAATGTAAAGGGCCGGCTACCGGATGAATTCTGGTGACCGGTCCTTTATGCACTGCGACGTACCCGTTATAGGTGCGGGACTTTGCTCGGATTTCGCGGTTTCATTTCTCCGTCAGTTCGGCCGGCGGTTCGGTGGCTTCGGGGGAATGAAATGAGTCGTTCGCGAAAAATAATGGCGTTTTCCGTCGCGTTCGCGGTGGCGTCGGTGGGCCTCGCGCCCCCGGTGTCGGCGGCGGAACCGCACGAGCCGGTGCGGATCACCCGCTTCCTGGGGGAGCAGCGGATCCCGCACAAGATGATGTTCGGCGGCACCACCGTGGGCGGTATCTCGGGGCTCGACCGGGACCCGCGCACCGGCACCTGGTACTTCATCTCCGACGACCGCTGGCGCTACAACCCGGCCCGCTTCTACACCGGCAGGCTCGACATCGACCGGCAGACCGGCGCGTTCACCGGGGTCCGGCTGACCGGGGTCACCACGCTCACCCGGACCGACGGGACGCCGTTCCCCGGCTACGGCAGGGCGCAGGCGGCCGACCCTGAGTCGATCAGGTTCGACCGGTGGGGCAAGCGGCTGCTGTGGGGGGACGAGGGCGACCGGCCAGACGCCGGCAATCCCGACATCCCGCTCTCGCCCGCCGCCGTACGCGGGATGAACCTGCAGGGGCGGCAGGTCAGCGAGCTGCGGATACCGTCCAACCTGCGGCTGACCGACGGCGAGAGCGGGCCGCGGCGTAATTTCGGCTTCGAGGGGCTGGCCGTCACCGAGCGCACGATCACAGCCGTGACGGAGGGCCCGCGTTACGAGGACGGGCAGGTCCCGACGGCGGAGCGGGGCGCGCCCGCGCGGCTGACCGTGTGGAGCCGCCAGGGCGCCCTGCGGGCCCAGTACGTCTACCCGCTGGACCCGTTGCCGGCCGCGCCGGTCCCGGCCGGCGGGATGGCCGACACCGGGGTCTCGGAGATCCTGCCCATCGACAAGTCCCGCTTCCTCGCCCTGGAGCGGGCCTGGATCGAGGGTGTCGGCTACCGGGTGCGGCTCTACGAGATCGACCTCGGTGCCGCCACGAACGTGCTCAACAGGAACGAACTCGGGGACGGCGACTCGTACGAGCCGGTGACCAAGCGCCTGGTCTACGACCTCGGCTCGTTCCGTGCGCCGGTGCAGAACCTGGAGAGCCTGGCCTGGGGGCCGCGGCTGGCCGGCGGGGAGTGCACGCTGGTGATCGGCTCGGACGACAACTTCGACCGGAGCGAGGTCACGCAGTTCATGGTGTTCGGCGTGTCGGGCTGCCGGTAGGGCTCACATGCCGTGGATGCGGCGGCCGGTGATCTGGCACGGCACGACGCGGATGTAGAGCTGGCGCTCGCCGCCCGCCCACGGCGTGACGCCGCAGCCGGCCACCTCGTCCATCTCGTCGGGCGGCACGTGGTGGGCGGCGCCCTGCACCAGGACGCTCCAGCCCTCCCGGTTGGGCTCGTCGATCATGTCGATCTCGAACGCGATCTTGATGTCGACGCCCTCCAGCCCGGTACGCAGGTCCTGGTCCATGGGGCCGCCCGCGGCGGTGCGGAAGATGACCGCACCCCGGTACATCTTGTAGTTGACGGGCAGCACCGTCGGCCCGTGCACGCTGTTGAAGGCCACCCGCCCGATCCCGCCGGGCTCGATCAGCCGCAGGCACTCCTCCTGGGCCAGGGCCTCCAGGGTCGGGTGGGACATGGCGGGCCCATGCCCCGGCGGGCGGTCCCGGCCGCCCCCCAGCAGCTCGTCGACCGTGGTGTGCAGGGCGTCGGCGAGGCGGTAGAGGGAGCCGGTGTCCGGGGTGTCGGCGTTCTCCTCCAGATAGGCGACATAGCCGGCCGACATGTCGGCACGCTCGGCGACCTGTTCCCGGGTCAGCCCGAGGCGTTCGCGGTGGTGGATGATCCGGCGGCCCAGATCTCCGGTGCCAGTCATGATCGATTCTCCTCGTCGGTAGGAACGGCGTGCGGTGCCGTTGACCCGCGCCTCGTGGTCGTCGGCGTCGATGAAGATCTGGCGCCCGTGGTAGCGGATCGGCATGGACAGCAGGCCGATCCGCTCGGGCACCCGGGGGTCCAGCCGGAACCCGTCCCGCTGGAGTTCGAGGCCCAGGTAGCAGCGCTGGAGGAGGTCGAGTGTGCCGCCCATGGCGCCCAGGTGGATGCCTTCGGCGGTGGTGCCGCGCTGCACGTCGTCGAGGTCGCCGCGCAGGGCCTCGGTGAAGAATTCCCAGGACTCGGCCCGGTTCGAGCGGGCCAGGACCCAGGCGTGCACGACGGCGCTGAGGGTGGAGCCGTGGCTGGTGCGCTGGAGGTAGTAGGCGACCGTCCGGGGGATCAGGCCGGGCTCGACGGGGTAGCCGAGGCGTTCGAGGACGGCGGCCAGCTCGCCACTGGTCAGCAGGTAGGAGAGCATGAGGGTGTCGGCCTGCTTGGAGGCCTTGTAGCGGTTGACGTCGTCACCCTCGGCCTCAAGCGCGCGGTCGAGGCGGCGCACCCCGCGATAGCGGTCCCAGTCGAGCTCCAGCAGGTCGGCGTAACCGGTGAACTGGCTGATGACGCCGTCGTGGAAGTCGACCCGCAGGCGGCGGCTGATCTCGTCCCAGCGGTCCAGCTCGGCGGCGGTGGGCGCCAGGTGGGGGGCCAGGGCGGCGGTCTCGCGGGCGCGGACGAGGAGCCAGGCGGTCATGATGTTGGTGTAGGCGTTGTTGGCCAGGCCGGGGACGGGTGCGCCGGGGTGACCGTCGTGATATTCGTCGGGGCCCATGACGCCGCGGATCTCGTACCGGCCCTGGTGCGGGACGGCCATCGAGGCGAAGCACCTGGCGATGTCGAGCAGCAGCTCGGCGCACCACGGCGGCATGGAGCCGGTGGCCTGGTAGTGGTGCCAGACGTTGTAGGCGATGGCCAGGCCGACGTGCCGCTGCAGGCGGGAGTGGTCGGGAAGCCAGCGGCCGGAGACCGGGTTGAGGTGCAGGGTCTGGGTCTCCTCGCGGCCGTCGCTGCCGCTCTGCCAGGGGAACATCGCGCCGTCGTAACCGGCCGCCCTGGCGGCGTCCCTGGCCTCCGGCAGGCGGCGCCAGCGGTAGCGCAGCAGGCCGAGCGAGATCTCGGGGAAGCGCAGGTCGAGCCAGGGCTGGACGAACAGCTCGTCCCAGAACACGTGTCCCCGGTACGCCTCTCCGTGCAGTCCGCGCGCGGGCACCCCGACGTCGAGGTCGGCGGTGTGCGGGGAGAGGGTCTGCAGCAGGTGGAAGACGTGCAGGTGCAGGTGGCGTGACAAATCGGGGCTGGTGACGTCGATGCGGGCACGCCGCCACAGGCGGTCCCATGCCCGCTTGTGGCGGGCCAGGAGGTCGTCGAAGGGGGGCGCCCGGCGTACGTGGCGCAGCGCCGCCGAGCGGGCGTCGTGACTGGCGTGATCGCGCGAGGTCGTCAGCGCGACGATCTTCGTGAGCCGGGCCGGCTCGCCCCTGGCCAGGTCGAGGACGTGGTCGGAGGTGATGTGGTCGGTGGCGAGGGACGGCCGGGCGGGCATGCCGTCGGTGTCGATCCTGGCGGCCAGCGCGACGGTGATGTGCGAGCAGCGGGTGACGGCGGTCAGCCAGGCCAGGTCGTCCTCCGAGCCGGTTTCGTGGCCGGTGAGGTGGTCGCCGCGCAGGTCCAGGTAGCGGGGCACGCCGCGGTTGGCGACCCGGCCCTCCAGGACGGCGTGGACGCGCAGGGGGCCGTGCCAGTTCTCGGCGGTGAAGGTGGTCTCCAGGGCGGCCAGGTAGGGGTCGGCCATGGAGACCAGGCGGCGTTGCCGGGAGCGGGTGACGCGGCCCGCGCCGTCGCGCCAGCTCAGGTCGCGCACCAGCACGCCGTGGCGCAGGTCGAGCTCGTGGCGGTAGTGCAGCAGGTCGGCCTCCTGCGGGCGGAACCAGCCGGATCCCGGCGTGGCGCACGTGAGGGGGAGCCAGTCGGGCAGGTTGACGAGGTCCTCGTTGGTGACGGTGTGCCCGGCGACGACGGAGTCGAGGCGGTCGTAGCAGCCGGCCACGTAGGTGCCCGGGGTGCGCGGCCGGCCGTCGGGGGTGGCGCCGCGGGTGGCGAGGCGGCCGTTGCCCAGGGTGCACAGGGCCTCGCGCAGGCTCTCTCCTTCCGGGTCGAAGCCGTCGTAGACGAGCCGCCAGGCATCGTTCATCGTCGCCCCACGGGCACGCGCCCGGTGACGCTCATCTCGGCCAGGTCCCCGACCACGACGTCCGCCCCCTCGGCCCGCCACCGCCGCTCGGCGAGATCCGCGGAAGCTCTCGCGGCGGTCCCGGCGGCGCTCCTGGCTACGGCCACGACCAGCCCGAAGCCGCCCCGGCGGCCGGCCTCGACACCCGGCAGCGCGTCGTCCACCACCGCGACCTCGGCGGCGGGCAGCGCCAGGCGGCGCGCGGCCTCCAGGAACAGCGCGGGATCGGGCCGGCCCGGCAGGCCCAGCTCGGCGGCGTCGATGCCGTCCACCAGCACGTCGAACAGGTGCAGCACGCCCGCCGAGGCCACGACGGCCCGGCAGTGCCTGCTGGCCGACACGACCGCGGTGCGGCAGCCGCGCCGCCGCAGCTCGTGCAGCAGGTCGACGGTGGAGGGGAAGGCGGCCACCCCGTGCTGCTCGATCTGCTGGGCGAACAGGGCGTCCTTGGCCAGCCCCAGCCCGTGCACGGTCGCCGTCCCCGGCGCGTCGTCCGGGCCGCCCTCGGGCAGCGAGATGCCGCGCGAGGCGAGGAACGTACGCACTCCGTCCAGCGGTGCCCGGCCGTCCACGTGCCGCAGGTAGTCGGCCCGGATGTCGAACGGCGCCGAACGCCCGCGCAGGAAGGCGTCGAAGACGTGCTTCCAGGCGGCGGCGTGCGCCCGTGCGGTGTCGGTGACCACGCCGTCGGCGTCGAAGGCGACCGCGCGGAGCCTGGTCAGGTCGAAGGTGGCCATGATGGAACGCTACCCGCGCACGGGCGGCCCAGCCCTGCGCCGCCGTACCCGCTGAGCTGGGGGTTCTTTTCGTGAAGGGGGTCGCCGCGAGGCGGGTACGTCTCTTGGTGAGGCCGGGAGGTGCCAATGGGACGGTTCGGCGGACGTGTGGTGCCGTTGCTGATCGGGGTCGGGCTGATCGTCACGGGCTGCGGGAACGAGTCGAGGCAGGCAGGCACGGCCACGGCGACGTCGCCGCCCCGGTCCTCCTCCGGGTCCGCCGATCCGCCGGGCGAGTCCGCCGCCCCGCCGACCAGGTCCCAGGCCCCGCCTGAGTCGCCGCCGGCGGCCACGACCCCCAGCCCCCGGCCCGAAGGGGTGCTGGTCGCCGGGCGGTACCAGCCGCTGTGGCCGTTCTCGGGACCGGAGGAGGTGGCGGACTGGGAGCGGGCCTACCGCGCGGAGGGGCGGGAGGCCTGGCGGCTGGACGCGGCCCGTACCGCGCTCGCCTTCACCCGCGACTACCTCGGATTCACCGACATCGACCGGGCCGTGAAGACCGTGCGCGAGGGGCGGCACGCGCGGGTGCACGTCGGCTCCACCCCCGAGGAGGGCTCCCGGCCGCTGGTCGCGGCCATCGTCCACCTCATCAGGTACGGCTCCGGCGAGCACGCGCCGTGGGAGGTGGTCGGCACGGACGACACGACGTTCTCGCTCACCGTGCCCCGGTACGGCGCGTCGGTGGGCTCGCCGCTGACCGTGGGCGGGCGCATCACGGGCGTGGACGAGAGCGTCCGGGTCCAGGTGCGCCACCCGGGCACGGCCGAGCCGGTGGGCGAGTCGTGCTGCGTGAGCGCGGGCGGGGAGAACGCGCCCTGGTCGGGCCGGGTCGCCTTCCGGGCGGCACCGGGACGGACGCTGACCGTCGTGGTCTCCACCGGCGGGCACGTCGCGCCCGTGGAGCGCTTCGCGGTGACCGGCGTGACCACCTAGAAGCATCAGGTATGGCCGGCGTTGCTGTTAGCATGCGCGGTTATGGAACTGCGCCAGCTCGAATACTTCGTGGCCGTCGCCGAGGAGGCGGGCTTCACCCGGGCGGCGGCCCGGCTGCACGTGGCGCAGCCCGGCGTGAGCGCGCAGATCCGCCAGCTGGAGCGGGAGATGGGGGAGGAGCTGTTCGACCGGTCGGGGCGTACGGTGCGGCTGACGGCGGTGGGCGAGGCCGTGCTGCCGTACGCGCGGGCGGCGCTGGCGGCGGTGGACGGGATGCGGCTGGTGGTGGACGAGTTCACCGGGTTGCTGCGCGGCCGCGTCATGATCGGCGGGGTGTCCGCGCCGTCGGTGCTCGACCTGCCCGGCATGCTGGCGGAGTTCCACGAGCGGCACCCGGCCGTGGAGATCTCGCTCGTGGAGACCGATCCGGAGACGCTGCTCGACGACGTCCAGAGCGGGCGGCTCGACCTGGGCATCCTGGGGCTCGGCGGCCGGATGCCGGACGGGGTGCGGGTGCAGGTCGTCGTGGACCAGGCGCTCGTGGCGGCCGTGCACCGCGGCCACGAGCTGGCCGGGCGGAGCTCGATCACGGTGGCGGAGCTGCGCGACCTGCCGCTGATCTCCCTGCCCGTCGGCACCGGGCTGCGGACGGCGCTGGAGGAGGTGTGCGCGCAGGCCGGGTTCGGGCCGCACGTGGCGTTCGAGGCCAGCGATCCGCTGGTGGCGGGGCAGCTGGCCGGGCGCGGGCTGGGAGTGGCCATCCTGCCCGAGTCGGCGGTCGCCAGGGCCGCGTCCGAGCTGGGCGTGCTGGCCGTGACCGAGCCGGTCATGCGCGGCAGGATGGGGCTGATCTGGCGGGAGAGCGGGCCGAAGAGCCCGGCTGCCAGGGCGTTCATCGAGCACGCCCGCCGTCACCTGCCCGACCTGGCAGGCTGACTCGCGAGCCGTCGGAGGAGACCGGAGCATGGGCAGGCCACGCACCACCAGCGACGAGGCGATCCTGCGGGCCGTCGCCCGCGCGATCGGGCGGCACGGGCCGCAGGGGCTCACGCTGGCCGCCGTCGCCCGCGAGGCGGGGCTGGCCCCGGCGACGCTGGTGCAGCGGTTCGGCTCGAAGCGGGGGCTGCTGCTGGCGCTCGCCGAGCACTCCGCGCGGACCGCGGGCCGGCCGTTCGAGCAGGCCCGGGCGGAGCACGGCTCGCCGATCGAGGCGCTGCGGGCCGCCCTGGTCCACCTGTCGGCCGGGGTGTCCACCCCCGAGGAGCTGGCCGGCAGCCTCGGCTTCCTGCAGCTCGACCTGACCGATCCGGAGTTCCGCGGGCACGCGGCCGCGCACGCCGGGCACGTCCGCGACGAGATCGCCGCCCTGCTGGCGGAGGCGGTGGCCCGCGGGGAGCTGAGGGGCGAGGTGGCTGTCGGGCGGCTGGCCCGCGCGGTCCAGGTGACGTACAACGGGGTGCTCGTCCTGTGGGCGCTGACCGGTGAGGACCGGCTCGCCGACGCCCTGCGGGAGGCCGTGGACGAGACGCTGCGGCCCTATCTCCGCTGACCGGCTCGATTCCCGTGACGCTCCCGTCAGAAAACTGGACCGGCACCCCCCGTGGCAGGGCAAGATCGTGAGGTGAACGGCCCATCGGTCACAGAGGTGCAACATGAGCCAAGTGGAGAGCGGTTCGCCGGAGTCGCTGGCCGAACTCGCCAGGAGGTACGGGCTCCGGCCCGCCATCGGGCGGCCGCGGTTCCCGCTGTACGTGCGGCAGTTGTGGCAGCGGCGGCATTTCATCCTGACATATGCCTCGTCGCGCAATGTGTCGCGATATTCCGGGTCGGCGCTGGGGCAACTGTGGCAGGTGCTCACACCGCTGCTGAACGCCGGGATCTACTACGTGATGTTCGGCCTGATCCTGGGCGGCAGCCGGGGGATCGACAACTACGTGGGGTTCCTGCTGACCGGGATGTTCGTCTTCACCTACACGCAGCGCACGGTCACGGCCGGGGCCAAGTCGATCTCCGGCAACCTGTCGCTGATCCGCGCCCTGCACTTCCCGCGGGCCTCGTTGCCGCTGGCGTACACGATCCAGGAGCTGCAGCAGCTCTTCATCTCCATAGGGGTGCTGCTGGTCATCGTGCTGATCATCGGGGAGCCGCTGAACTGGTTCTGGCTGATGATCCCGGTGGTGCTGCTGCTGCAGACGATGTTCAACATCGGCGCGGGGCTGTTCCTGGCGCGGGTCGGGGCCTCGCTGCGGGATCTCAACCAGTTGCTGCCGTTCATCATGCGTACGTGGCTGTACGCCTCCGGGGTGTTCTTCGCGATCCATGACAAGGTCGTCGGCAGTGCCCGGTTGCCGGAGTGGGTGGCGACCGTGATGTACCTGAATCCGGCGGCCTCCTACATCGAGTGGATGCGGGACATCCTCATCGCCGGCCACACGCCGCCGCGGCTGGTGTGGATGTCGTGCCTGGCTTGGGCGGTGTTCGCGCTGGGGGCGGGCTTCTGGTACTTCTGGCGAGCCGAGGACCGCTACGGTCGCGGCTGACCCGCCCGCCCGGCCCGGCCGGCGGCGGCTGACACGCTCACCCGGGCCTGGCCGGCGGTGGGTGGGGGCGCCGGGCGGCTCGGGTTCGCAGGGCGGGCTTGTGGGGCTCGGGTTTGCAGGGCGGGCTTGTGGGGCTCGGGTTCGCGGGGGTCAGGAGCCTCCGCCGCCGCAACCTCCGCCACCGCCTCCGCCACAACCGCTGCCTCCGCCGCCCCCGCCGCAGCTGCTGCCTCCACCCCCGCCGCCGAAGTCGCCGCCGCCGTACGAGCCGTGGGAGCCGTGGGAGCCGCCGAAGTCGAAGAGGCCGCCGAGGTCGAAGAAGCCGCCGCCCGAGCCGGAGTCGGTGGAGCCGCCGTCGAGGACGTAGACGCTGCCCCCGCCGTACGAGCCGCAGCGGCCGGGAGCGCAGCACGACGCGACCGACCCCCCGCGGGTCCTGGCGCGCGTGTCGCGCCGCAGCGTGTCGGCCAGCCGCCGGTCCGGCAGCTTGGTCAGCCCGTGCAGCGCCACCAGCCCGACCTCCTCCGAGGCCCGCCAGGAGCCGATCGCCGGGGCCGTGCCGGCCTGCGCCAGGGCGGCCCGCCCGGCCTTCGTCAGCGGGATCGCCAGCCGGCGCCGCGCCCAGAAGAAGCAGGCCGCCCCGGCGACGGCCGCCGCGGCCGCGATCACGATGGCGCCCAGCGGCCCGCGCAGGAACGGGCTCACCAGCGCCACGACGGCCGCCAGCGCGGCCAGGACGACGAGCAGGCTCGTCCGCCGCCGCGACCGTACCCGATCGGCCGGCGCCAGCAGCAGTCCCCGCTGCCACAGCGGCGTGGACAGCAGCCGCATCGCGTCGTCACCGCTCGCGCTGTGGCGCACCTTCGCCGTGGTACGCCGGCCCACCCCGGCCTTGACGTGCCGGTAGACCGCTCGTTCGACCGGGACCCGCTTGTCCGGCCGGTAGCCCTGCACCGGCGTGACGATCCCCTCCCGCGAGATCCGCACCCCGCCCTGCGCGACCAGCGACACCAGCGCCGTGTTGATCACCCGGCGGGGCCCGCCCGCGAGGTACGCCGCCTCGTACACGTCCAGCGGCGGGGGCGTCCCCTCGCCCCTGCGGGCGGACGCCAGCGTCAGGTGTGTCCGGATAGCGGTGAAAGCGATGAATGCGAACAATGCGATGGCGGCTGTGTAGAAAACCCCGTCGTCCATGTGAATCCCCCTGACGTCCGAATGCAAGCACCTCTTTTTCTGCGGTCCTTTCGCCTGCATTGACGTTTCCCGGATGAGCCGAGGTTCCCGGAGAAATAAGCAGAATGAGCAGAAGGCGCAGCAGATTTGTACCGCCGCATTCCGTGACGTTCGGCGCGGCGGAATGGGGGCCCGCCTCAGTCCGCCGCGAGGCCGGCGGCGCGCCCGGCCAGGAACTCCTGCTCGGCCGCGTTGTCCGTCAGCGCCAGCGCCGCCCGGTAGGCCGGCACCGCCTCCGCGTCCCGCCCCAGCCGGTGCAGCAGGTCGGCCTTGGTGGCGGGCAGGTAACGGTAGCCGGCCAGCCGGCCGTCGCGTTCGAGCGCCTCGACCTCGGCCAGCGCCGCCGCCGGGCCCTCCACCATCGACAGGGCGACCGCCCGGTTGAGCGCGACGACGGGCGAGGGCCAGATCCGCAGCAGCTCGCCGTACAGGGTGAGGATCTGCGGCCAGTCCGTCCGCTCGTAGTCCTCCGCCTGGGCGTGCACGGCCGCGATGGCCGCCTGCAACGTGAACGGCCCGGCCGGCCCGGCGGTCAGCGCAGCCACCAGCAGCCGGTCGGCCTCGGCGATCAGCTGCCGGTCCCAGGCCGAGCGGTCCTGCTCCTCCAGGCGGAGCAGTCTCCCGTGCCCGTCGGTACGGGTGGCCCGCCGCGCGTGGTGCACCAGCAGCAGCGCCAGCAGCCCGGCGGCCTCCCGGTCGGCGGGCAGCAGCCGGTGCAGCAGCCGCGCCAGGTCCAGCGCCCGGTCCGTCAGGTCGTCACGTACCAGGTCCCGGCCGGAAGGGGCGGTGTGACCGGTGGCGTAGAGCAGGTGGATGACGGTCAGCACGGCGTACATCCGCGCGGGCAACTCCTCGGCGGACGGCACCCGGTACGGGATGCGCGCCGTGGCGATCTTCTTCTTGGCCCGGGTGAGCCGGGCGGCCATGGTGGTCTCGGTCACCAGGAAGGCCCGCGCGATGTCCGGCGTCGCCACCCCGCACACCAGCCGCAGCGTGAGGGCGACGCGGGCCTCGGGGGAGAGCGCCGGATGGCAGCAGGTGAAGATCAGCCGCAGCCGGTCGTCGGGGATGGCGGTGTCGGGCTCGGGCATCTCGGCCTCCTCCGGCTCCGGCAGCAGCGGCAGCTTCCGCTCCAGCGTCTTGCGGCGGTGCAGCACGTTGAGCGCGTTACGCCGCGCGACCGTGGTCAGCCACGCGCCGGCCCGCTCGGGCACCCCGTCCCGCGGCCACGTGCGCAGCGCCTGGACGTAGGCGTCCTGCACCGCCTCCTCCGCCGTGTCCAGGTCGCGCGTCACCCGCACCGTCGCGGCGAGCACGAAGGCCCACTCGCGACGGTGCGCCTCGGCGACGGCCGCTTCGACCGGGGTCAGGGCCGCTCCAGGACTTCGAGGCCGGCCAGCGGCCGGACCTCCACCCCGCCCTGCACGACGGGGGTCAGCCCGGCCAGGACCAGCGCGTGGTCGAGGTCGCGGGCCTCCATGACGAAGACGCCCCCGAGCACCTCCTTCGTCTCGATGAACGGCCCGTCCGTCACCAGGTCGCCGCGGATCGCCGTGGCCGTGTCAGGGTGCTCCAGGGCCAGCCCCATGACGATCCGCCCGCCCAGCTCGGCCACCCGCTCGGGCATCCGCAGGTGCGCCTGCTTCACCTCTTCGGGCAGGTCCGCCGGCGGCACCCGCTCGTACAGCAGCACGGCGTACTGGGCCATCACGCCACCTCCAGGGCGGCCGGGTCAGTGGGCCACCGCTCCTCGAACTGCCGGGACATGTCATCGGCCTCCGTTTTCGCTCGTCTCGGCTCCTTCTACAACACCGACAACCGGGCACGGCGGGATTCGACCGCCGTGCCAGAGAATTTCCGGCTCACTTCGCCGCGGGCCGGGCGCGTACGTGCAGGCGCTCGCCCTGCGGTCCGAAGAGGGCGAGCACCTCGGAGGGCTCGTCGTCCGGGTTGAGGAAGGCGTGCGGCGTGCGCGTGTCGAACTCGGCCACCTCACCCGCCGTCAGCATCACGTCGTGCGGCCCGAGCAGCAGGCGTAACCGCCCGGACAGCACGTACAGCCACTCGTAGCCTTCGTGCACCTGCTGCTCCGGCTCGTAGCCCGGCCAGCGCGGCGGGTAGATCTGCTTGAACGCCTGCAGCCCGCCCGGTCGGCGGCTCAGCGGGATGTACGTGGTGCCGTGGCGCTTGATCGGGCGCATGTGCACCCGCGGATCGCCGGTCGCCGGCGCGTCGACCAGCTCGTCGAGCTGGACCTGGTGCGCCCGGGCCAGCGGGAGCAGCAGCTCCAGGGTCGGTTTGCGCTGCCCCGACTCCAGGCGCGACAGGGTGCTGACGGAGATGCCGGTGCTCTTGGAGAGCTGTGCCAGGGTCGCCCCGCGCTCCAGCCGCAACGCTCGCAGCCGGGGGCCGACCGACTGAAGCACGTCATCGAGGTCGTCCATGCGCCCAGATTGCCATTTCAGCAAGGAAGTTTGTCAAATCGCCGGTCTGCCGCGGACAGTGGCGCATCGGATGAAACGAGAGGAGCGTCGCGATGGACGCGAGGTATGACGTGGTGGTGATCGGGGGCGGAGCCGCCGGGTTGAGCGGCGCGCTCACGCTGGCCAGGGCCCGCCGCCGGGTGCTGGTGATCGACTCAGGGCAGCCGCGCAACGCCCCGGCGGACGGCGTGCACGTGTACCTGGGCCGCGAGGGCACCCCGCCGCGCGAGCTGCTGGCCACCGGTCGCGAGGAGGTGCGCGGGTACGGCGGCGAGATCGTCACGGGCACCGTCACGACCGCCGAGCGGATGGCGGACGGGCGGTTCCGGGTCGTGCTGGCGGACGGCTCGGCGGTCGAGGCCGCCCGGCTGCTGGTCGCCACCGGCCTGGTGGACGAGCTGCCGGAGGTGCCGGGACTGGCCGAGCTGTGGGGGCACGACGTGCTGCACTGCCCGTACTGCCACGGCTGGGAGGTACGCGACCAGCCGATCGGCGTCATCGGCGGCAGCCCGCTCACCGTGCACCAGGCGCTGCTGTGGCGGCAGTGGAGCGACGACGTGACCCTCTTCCACCACACCGCGCCCGAGTTGTCGGCCGACGAGCGCGAGCGGCTCGCCGCCAGGGGCGTCACCGTGGTGGAGGGCCTGGTGAGCGGGCTGGAGACGGACGGCGGCAGGCTCACCGGGGTACGCCTGGCCGACGGGCGGCTGGTTCCCCGCCGGGCCCTCGCGGTCGCCACCCGCCTGAGCGCCCGCGCCGGTGTCCTGACGGACCTGGGCCTGAAGGTGGAGGAGCAGGAGATGGGCGGCCATGCGGTCGGCACGGGCGTCGCCGCTGACCCGTCGGGGGCGACGAGCGTGCCGGGCGTGTGGGTGGCCGGGAACGTGACCAGCCTGGTCGAGCAGGTCATCGGGTCGGCGGCGGCAGGCGTACGCGCGGGAGCCGCCATCAACGCCGACCTGATCGCCGCCGAGACCAGCGCCGCCGTCACCGCCCACCGCACCCGCTCGGCGTCCGCGCACGCTCACCACGCCGACCCCGCGTCCGGGCACGCTCATCACGCCGACCCCGCGTCCGGGCACGCTCACCATGCCGGGTCCGGGTCCGCGGCTTCGGAGGAGGAGTTCTGGGACGCCCGTTACTCTGAGAAGGAGCGGATCTGGAGCGGGAACCCCAACGTCATGCTGGTCCGCGAGATCACGGACCTGGCGCCGGGCACGGCGCTGGACCTGGGATGCGGCGAGGGCGCCGACGCGATCTGGCTCGCCAGGCGCGGCTGGCGGGTCACCGCCGCCGACATCTCCGGCGTCGCCCTCGGCCGCGCCGCCGAGCAGGCCGAGGCCGCCGGGGTCGCGGATCGCATCGACTGGCAGCGGCACGACCTTGCCAGGTCGTTCCCCGCGGGCACGTTCGACCTCGTCGCCGCCTCGTTCCTGCACTCCCCGGTCGACCTGCCGCGCGAGGGGATCCTGCGGACGGCGGCGGCGGCCGTCGCGCCGGGCGGGGTGCTGCTCGTCATCGGCCACGCCGGCTGGCCGTCGTGGGAGCACGAGCCGCTCCCCGGCGTGCACTTCCCCACTCCGCAGGACGTGCTCGACGCCCTCGAACTGCCGGAGGGGGAGTGGGAGGTGCAGCTCAGCGAGGAGTACGAGCGCACCCAGAACGCCCCCGACGGCGCCCCCGGCACCCGCAACGACAACGTACTCAAGCTCCGCCGACTCCCCTGATCACGGCATCGCCCACGTGGTCAGGCCGGTGAGGGCAGGGCGCGGTAGGTGGTGCCCTTGCCGGTGAGGGAGGTCGGGGGCGCGGCGGCCGGGACGAACGCCGACTCGCCCGGCCGCAACGTCAGCTCGGCGCCGAGCCGCGCCTCGCCCTCGATGCAGACCACGATCTGCGGCTCCCCGCCCGGGATCGTGTGCGTGTTCCCCGCGCCGAGGTCATAGCGGGTCAGCGCGAACTCGGGGACCGGCGGCCGGTAGTGGTGCTCGCCCGGCCCCCCGTCCTCCGGCCGCACCAGGAACGGGTCGCCGGGGGTGAAGTCCACGACGCGCATCAGCTCGGGCACGTCGATGTGCTTGGTGGTGAGCCCGCAGCGCAGCACGTTGTCCGAGTTGGCCATGATCTCGACCCCGATGCCACCGAGGTAGGCGTGCGGCACGCCGGCACCGAGATAGAGCGCCTGGCCGGGGAGCAGGGTGACGTGGTGCAGCAGGAGCGCGGCCACCACGCCCGGGTCGCCGGGGCAGGCACGGGCGATGTCGGCGTGGACGGCGAGGTCGTCGCCGTCCCGCCCGAGCGGGCCCAGGTCGAGCAGGGCCCGCTCGACCTGGGCGCGGAGCGGGCGCGAGGCGTCGTCGAGCATCGAGGAGAACACGGCCCGCAGCGCCGCCCCGGGCTCCAGCGTGCGGAGCGTGTCGATCCACGGCCGCAGGTCGGGCAGGCCGAGGCGTTCGAGGAGGGCGGCGGTGGCGGCGGGCTCGCGGAAGCCGCACAGCCCGTGGAAGGGGGTGATCGCGCAGACCATCTCGGGCTTGTGCGAGGAATCCTTGTACGTGCGCGCGAAGTCGTCCAGCGCGATCCCCCGCGCGTTCTCCTCGGCGAACCCGGCCGCGGCCTGCTCGCTCGTGGGATGGACCTGCAGCGACAGCGGCCGTTCGATGGCCAGCACCTTCAGCAGGTAGGGGAGGACCGGTCCGAACCGGGTCGCCGCCCGCTCGCCCAGCGTGCCCGTCGGGTCGCCGGCGATGAGCCGGTCGAGCGGAGTGCCGTCGACGGTCGAGGGGTCGCCGGGATGCGCGCCCATCCAGAGCTCAGCCTGCGGCCGGCCGGTGGGCTCGGTGCCGAACAGCTCCGGCAGTGCGGTCACCGAGCCCCAGTCGTAGGGGCGGACGGCGGTGGCCAGGCGCATGGGCGCGGCGGTCTGGGGCACGGTGCGGACTCCAATCGTGGTGCAAAGGAGCCTAGACCGGGACCGGCCCCCGCCGGTAGCCGGGCCTGCCAGGCGGGCCGCCGGCCTGCCATCCGGGCTGCCGGCCCGCCCGCGGGTAGCCGAGCCGGCTACGCGGGACCGGCGGCCGGAGGGTCAGCGGGCCTGCCACCCGGGTCTGCTGGGCCCGCCCACGGGTCAGCGGGCTCGCGGGCCCAGGAAGACCGGCATGCTGCGGTAGCTGTTGCCCAGCAGGGTGTCCAGCGGGGCCAGGTCCTCGGGCCTGGCGGCGGGCGCGATGTCCGGGAACGCCGCGAACAGCGCCGACAGCGCTATCTCACCCTCCAGCCGGGCCAGCGGCGCGCCCAGGCAGAAGTGCGGCCCGTGCCCGAACGACAGGTGCGAGGCCGGCGGCTTGGACAGGTCGAAGACGTGGGCGGCCGTGCCGTACTGGCCCGGGTCGCGTCCGGCCGAGGCGAAGCAGGCCAGCACCGGCTCGCCGGCCCGCAGGTGCACGCCGTCGATCTCCAGGTCGCGTACGGCGTACCGCATCGGGAAGTAGGCGATCGGCGAGTCCCAGCGCAGCGTCTCCTCCACCGCCGCGCTGAACGGGCACTTGCCCGAGCGCAGCAGGTCGAGCTGGCCGGGCACGTTGAGCAGGGCGCCGATGGCGTTGGTGATGAGGTTGACCGTGGTGACGTGCCCGGCGATGAACAGCAGCTCGATCGTGGCGAACAGCTCCTCCGTGGACAGCCGCCCGCCGTCCCGCTCGCGCAGCCGGAACAGGTCCGTGATCAGGTCCTCGCCCGGCGTGTCCTGCCGCTCGTCGATGATCTGGCCGAGCAGCTCGTGCAGCGCCTTGCGCAGTTCGGGCGTGTCGTCGAGGCTTCCGCCCACCTGGGCCACCGCGTCGCTGAGCTCGTGCAGCTCTTCCTGATGGGCCTGCGGGATGCCGATCAGCTCGGAGATGACCTCGCGCGGCAGCGGGTAGGCGAACTCCTTGCGCATGTCCACCGGCTGGTCGGGCGGCATCTCCGCGAGCCGGTCGATCAGCCTGCCGGTGAGCGCCTCGATCTTCGGGCGCAGCCCTTCCAGCCGGCGGGCCGTGAAGGCGCCGGCCACCGCCGTACGCAGCCGCCGGTGGTCCTCGCCCTCGGCGTTGAGCATGGAGGTGTCCGTGACGATGCGGTCGATGGCCGTGCCCGGCGGCAACTCGTCCCTGGCCGCCCAGTGGCGGATCTCCCTGGACAGGCTCGGATGGGTCAGGACGGTCAGCAGCGTGGCGTACTGGGTCGCGGCCCAGGCCGGCACGCCCTCGGCCGTCACGGGCACCAGCGGGCCCGCCTCGCGCAGCCGGCGGTTGTCGCCGTGCAGGTCGCCGGTGGCGGGGTCGAGGACGAAGCGGTCGTCTGCCGGGTGCTGTTCTGTCATGGGTGTCACCCCGTGCGTTGTGGGCTCATGGCCAGGGCTGTCACGTCGAAACCGGGGTCCTGGTCGAGGTAGAGGTCGCGGACGAGCTCGCCGGCGGCCGGCGCGTTGCACAGGCCGTGCCCGGAGAAGCCGGTCGCGTACAGGAAGGCCGGCGGCCCCGGGTGGTGGCCGATGAAGGCGGTCTTGTCCGGGCTGGCGTCGCGCAGGCCGGTGACCGCGGTGTGCAGCGCCACCCCCGCCAGGCTCGGGTACGTGGCCGCCAGCCGCACCGCCACCTCCCGCCGCCAGGCTTCCCGGTCCGGCCCCGGATAGCCCATGCCGATCAGGAGCCGGTCGCCGCGCAGCCGTACCAGCAGGCCGCTGGCGGCGTGCAGGGTGACCGGAATGTCGGGCGTGCCCCGCGGCAGCGGGTCGGTGGTGAGCAACTCCTGCTCGATCGGCTCGGTGAGCGGCAGGTCCACGCCCGCGCAGCGCACCAGCGAGCCGGACCAGGCGCCGGCGGCGCAGATGATCGCGTCGGCGCTGATCTCGCCGTCCGGCGTCGTCAGGCGTCCCGCCCGGGTGTCGATGGAGGCGACGGGACAGCCGGTACGCAGCCGCGCCCCCGCCTGCTCCGCCGCCCGCGCGTAGGCACTGACGATGGCCGTGGTGTCGGAGATGTAGGCCTGCGGCGAGTACGCGGCGCCCAGCAGCGGCAGGTCACCGATCAGCGGGTTGCGCTCCCTGGCCTCCTCCGCGCTGATCAGGCCCACGTCCACCCCGGCGGCCCGCTGGTCGGGCAGGTCGGCCTCGAACGCGCTCACCTGCTCCGGCTCGGTGAACAGCACGAGGTAGCCGACCTGCCGCAGCGGCAGGTCGATGCCCGGCCGGTGCGGGAAGGCGTGGTAGGCATCCAGGCTGCGCACGGCCAGCGCCGAGCTGACGGGATTGCCGGCGAAGTAGGAGCGGACCACGTCGGCGGTGGCGCGGGAGGCGCCCGAACCGAGCACCCCCCGCTCCAGCAGCGTCGTGTCCACCCCGGCCTCGGCCAGGTGGAAGGCGATCGACAGCCCGATCACGCCGCCGCCGATCACCACCACACGCTTGCCGGTCACACCGCCTCCTGCACCCGTCGCAGATGCTCGCCCGCCTGCCACGGGAACAGGTGCAGGTTCCACCCGCCCAGGCAGTTGCAGTAGAGCGCCATGTGGGCCATGGTCGCGACGAAGTCCTCGTGGTTCTCCAGGCGCTCCAGCCCGGCCAGCAGCCGCTGGGTGAAGTCCCACAGGGTGTCCAGGCCGCAGTAGCCGAGGAACTCGGCGGGCGTGGCGGCCAGCAGGCGGGTCATCTGGCGCAGCCAGGGCATGGGCATGCCGTCCAGCGCGGCGCGTACGAGCCCGCCGTAGCAGCTGTAGCCGAGCGGCCGGGTCTCGCCGTTGACGAACAGCAACGTGGTCAGGACCGTCTCGTAGCTGCCCGCTCCGGATGGGATGCGGCCCGCGTGCAGGTCGAGCAGCTCCCGCGGCGGCTCCAGCCAGATGCGCTGGGTCTCCGCGTGCACGTCGGCGACCAGCGCGTTCAGGTGCGGGTCGCCGACGGGCAGCCGGGGCAGGTCGTGGCCGCCGGGCCCGCCCGCGCGGCGTACCTCGGCGATGACCGGCTCCTTGGTGGTGTAGACGGTCCGCCACACCTCGCGGCCGGCCTTGGCCAGGGCGTCGAGGTCGTCGTCGACGACCTTGCCCACCGGGGTGGCGGTCATGGGTTCGGTGAGCTCGCCGTACTTGATGCCGAGGTGCTGCAGTCGCGAGCAGAACAGGGTGCCGTCGGGTACGGTGCGCCGGTCCACGCGGTACTCCGCGGGAGCGTGCAGCAGCGAATGGACCGGGGCGACGTGGTACAGGTGGTATCCGGCGACCAGGGCATGCCCCTGCAGGCTGCGGTAAGGCAGCGCGTCCCACAGGCACTGGGCCAGGGCCGGGTTGCGCTGGTCGAGTTCGGCCGCCACGGTGATGCCGAGGTTCGGCCAGGCGATTTCCACACGCTTCGATTCGTTCACAGTAAGTCACTCTATCGTCACGATTTGTGGCGATAAAGGGGGGGTCGGGGTATTTACCGGTACATGACCTCCCCGGGAAGCGGCGGCATCAGCAGGGCCCGGCTCCGCTCGTCACCCCAGATCGAGTACGCGTCCACGTACGGGCGCAGCAGCGCCGTGAGCCGCGCGTCACCCCGGCCGTTGAGCTCGTCGGAGGCCACCTTCCTGGCCACGCCCGCCATCACGTCGGCCACCTGGACCCGGGCGTCCAGTCGCGACTCGACCAGCCGCAACCCGGCCAGCGCCGGGCCCAGGGCCGCCCGCAACCGGGCGATGCGCTCGTCGGTCAGGGTGGTCTGCCGGTCGTGCACGACCGAGACCGGCCGGCCGGGCCCGCCCTCCGCGGCGCCGCCCCAGGAGGTCACGGCCCGCACGATGGCCGGGATGAGGGGGTCGAGCGCGGGGAAGACGTCCGGACCGGCCAGCAGCCGCTCCCGGAACGCCGCGACCCGCGGCCTGGCCCGCCACAGCAGCTCCATCACCTCACCCGCCGGGCCGTCCGCCGTCCTCAGCTCGCCGACCAGGCGGAACGCGTCCTCGACGGACATGTCGATGCCCTGGCCGTTCTTGGCGCGCAGCAGGTAGTTGAACGAGTCCAGGAACGCCGTCCACCGCTTAGGCCCGAAGGCGGCCGGCCCCTCCCGGTAGAGCACGGTGGCCAGGGCCCGGGAGGAGGTGCAGGGAAAGAGACCGGGCGCCTCGCCCGGGTGGGAGGCGGGGCCGCCGTTCGGATGGGACGCGGGTGCGCCGTTCGGATGGGAGGCGGGTGCACCGTCCGGATGGGAGGCGGGTGCGTCGGACGGAGCGGCGGCGGGGGTGTCGTCCGGGGCGAGCAGGTCGGCCACCTTGCCGGCGACCAGGAACGTCTTGTCGGTGAGGTGGACGCGCACGTGCCCGAGCACCGGCCCGTCGGGACCGAGCAGCCAGCGCAGCGCCGCCCGGTGCTTCTCGCGCAGGATGTGGTTGGCCTTGTACTCGGTGACCGGGGACGGCGCCCGGGCCCGCAGCTCACTCATGCATGCGGCCGCCGAGTCGAGGTCCATCACGACGCTGGCGTGCGCGAACACGTCGGTGTTGCCGCCGACGAGCTTCTCGCCCTCTGCTCCTGACTCGTCACACCCGATCTCGACCGGTTCCCGCACGACTATCGAATCTAGCCAAGCCCGCCGCAGGTCCGCGAGGTGATTTCCGGCTCAGAGGGCGGCCCGGGCGAACTGCTGGTTCTGCCCACCATTGCACGGATACTGCTTGAACTGGACGTCCTCGCCCTGCGACGAACTCGGCAGATCCATGCACTTACCCGAATGCCGGGCCACCAGCCGCCGCTGACCGCCTGGATCCGCCACTGCTGGTTGGCGCCGGACGTCACCGTCAAAGCGACGGAAGGGGCGCCCGCATAGGCGATAGCGTCCCGCCACTGCCCGGCCGCGACGCCGCATCGTCCACTACCGCCTCACTGACGAGGACGCCGACAACATCAACCGGCGCCGCGACGACCACGAGGTGTTCCAACGCGGCCGGATACCTCGCACTGTCCGGTCAGCCCGGCCGGGACGGCCATGTCGCCCACGTCGGGAACCGTGCGATGGCGGGCGACACGTCCCCAGCCATGGTCGTGTGCACGTTCGACGCCGGTCATGTCAACCTCCAGGTCCACCTCGACGGGAGCGACAACTAACCGAACCAGCCGATCATCGTGTTGATCCATTCGGCCAGCGACACAGGATCAGTGAAGAGGAGCACGACGATCAACGAAACCAGGAGCCCAGGAAGGGCCGCGACGTAGCCGAGAACGAGTCCGGCCACCGCCATGCCGTGACCACCACTCCCGAGGCCGCGTTTGGTCTGACGCCTGGCCGCGTGGCCCAAGGCGATGGCCGCGATGGATGGAAGGCCAAACAGGCACCAGCTGCCCACAAGCCCGATGATCCCGAAGACGAGACTGGCGGTCGCTATTGCCGACGTCGGATGTGGGGAGGGAATTTGCTGGGGAGGGACGGGATAACCGGGGTCTCCGTCTCTTTCGGATAAGTGCATCTCGTTCCATTCACAGAGGACTCAGGCGTCACATTGTCCTACCTCGCCGTCGGCGATCAAGAGCTGAGGGAGACGACGCCCGGCGATGGGTGGCATGCGACCGGTGCGGTGTCAGGCCCGACCCGCAAGGGAATCTCCCGGCCAAGCACTTCGACGTGGGCCGGCCGTACACGAACGACCTGGGCAATCCGCTGGCAATGGTGGGTCTGCGAACACAAGTGGTCCCGCGACGACCCGTGGTGGACGCACGGCCGGATGGTCGAGAAGATTCTTCGTGCCGAAACGGTACAGCTACGAGTTCGTGGACGGGCCGGTGCTCGGCTGGATGAAGAAGCCCGAGGGCGACTCCCGCCAGGTGGAGCTCACACTCAAGCGGCGGCGGCTCGGTCGCCCGCACCGGAAGCGGGCGAAGTGGGCGTGGGTCGTGGACTGGGAGGCCCCGAACGGCGACATCCCCACCAAGCCGCACAGCCCCAACCGGATCACCGCCTCGGCCGTGAAGGTGCGCCCTCTATGTCAGAGGCGGCCGGTTCCCCTCTTGTCTGCTCATCCTTCGCGCCGTCCTCGGCCGACTCGTCCCGCGTCAGCACCGCGCCGTCGGGTCCAACCTCCACATACCAGTCCGGTGGCCACTCCTCCCGGTTCGTCACCCGCGCTCCTTGCATTTCTATATAGGCGTGCCGGGGAGAGAGCATCTCATGGAAACAAGCGACGCTGTTGAAGGTCGCCCCGAAGAAATCCGCCTCATTGACACGGCAAAATCTGAGAGAGAAGTCGAGTAACGTGGCGCCCCTCAGATTGAGGGAGATGCCTGGCCAGAAGAGGGCTGACCGTGGAAAGGCTCCCACCAGGGACGCTTCTTCCACTCCAGGTGATCGGCCAGGAGACGCTGGGCGGTTAGCCGGACCTGCCGTTCGTCTCGGCTCCAGCTGTCGTATCAGAATCGTCGCTTCCTGAGAAGGGACACCCCAAGCGCTAAGGCGACTCCCGCACCAAAGGCGGCGAGTGTCCTCTGCTGCGTTGATGCGGCTTTGGGGTGGTCCTGAAAGCCTGGAAAGTTCTCGCGAAACTGCGCTGCTGCCCTCGCCGCACGACAGCAATCGTGCAGGCCATCCTCGTCCTCGAAGGTGTCAAAGCGGACCGCTACTCAGGATGAAAAGGGCTCATTGGTCCTCCATCGTGGTCAGGTGGCGCGTACGTTCCAGGAATCGCTTTCTCCGCGTCGAAGCGGAGAACACATTCACCGAATCGGGGCCGGCCAACGGTGACTCAATCATCGCCACTTCTCATTTCGAGGCGCCGGTGATTTATCGGCGACGGGAATTCCCGATCGCATGCGCACGCCGAATCCCTTTCATAGGACCGAGTTGAGGCTCGGGCCATAAAAATGACGTCAAGCCGCCCTCGACCGCTCATCACACGCGGCCGTCCGCCGATCCCGCGAGCGGCCGCCGTCGAACCGACCGGGCGCCCTGGCCGTACCAGGCTCAGGAACGGCCGTCCGGCTTTGTCGGTACGCCCGTGTATGGTCGGCCACCGGTCATCCGAGAAACAGGAGTCAGCAGTGTCCCCCACCAACGAACTAGTGGTTAACCACAGATTCCTGGCCTTCCTGTACGACGATCCGTACTATCCGGACCCCGTCCTCGACAAGGGAAAAGCGATCCTGCTGCGGCTGTGCGAACGGATCGAAGCCGAGCAGCCATCGGACCTGCCGGAGCTGTACGTGCTCACGACGGCAGCGACCGACGAGTTCAACGCCCTGATGGAGGATTTCGACGCGGCGGACAGCGATATCGACACCGTGGCGCGAGAGGAGATAGCCGAGGACTTCTGGTTCGTGGCGTCGGCATATGGATTCGCGGACGCGGACGTGGAGAAGCTGATCGCCACACGTGACTGGTGAACGTCATGAAGCGTCGTAAGCGTGCACCGGCGGCCACGTACGATCGCGCCGCGCGGGAAGCCCGGTCAGCCTGAAGGCGGACGCTCCACGAGGTCACGAGCGAGATCGACCAGGTGGGTCAGGAACAGGGTCCGGCCGCCGCTTCCCGGAAGCGGGACATGCAGGGGCTCGGTCCAGTGCGCCGGGATCGCCGCCGGTCCGTACACGGCTCCGGCCAGCCCGCCGGTGACCGCGGCGACGGTGTCGGTGTCGCCGCCGAGATCGATCGCGGCCCGGATCGCGTCCTCGTAGTCATCGATGGTACGCACGGCCCATACGGCTGAGCCGAGACAGGGCCAGACCGCTCCGTTGAACTCGGTCGCCTGGTCGGGATGCCAGTCGGGGGCGAGGACGATGGCGTACCGCTCACGATGATCGGGCTGCACGGCCGCGAGCGTCTGGCCGAGGTCCGTCAGCGGATCCGCGCCGTCGAGGGCGACCCGGACGAGGTCGTGAAAGATCGCGCTGCCCTCCCACGCGGCCGGGTCGCCGTGGGTCAGAGCGGCGATCCACCGAGCGGCGTCCATGGCGGCCTGCCGCCCCCCGTGGGCGAAATACACCGCCGACGGGGGTGGCCCGCATCAACGCGCCGTTGCCCGCGGCCCGCCGGCCGCTTCGGTAATGATCGGCGGCGGCCTGATCCCAGGGCAGGCCCCGACCCAGGACGTCCTGAGTCTGCAGCCCGATGTCCTTGGGCTCATCGGCGGCCCACCGCCGGAAACGGGCGAATATATCCGGCAGATCCAGCCCGCCGCGTTCCAGCAGCGATTCCGCGACGTGAACGGCCATCTGCGGGTGGCCTCCCCGGCGTCCCAGCCGCCACCACCACTCATCTCGCCCCCGGCGCCTCGTACCGGAAAGCGAGCGGAGAACGCGCCCGCGGGCCCGAACTCGAAAGGAGCACCCAGGGCGTCTCCGACAGCCGACCCGACGACCGCGCCGACGGCACGCTCCACAAGATTCACATTCCACAGGCTAGTGGCGGCGACGGTGAGTGCGGCGATGCGCTTTGGAATGAGCAGGTCGGTCCAGGAGAAGCCCCTGTCGTACGTCGATAGTCAGAACCCGAAGCGGGCGTGGGGGCAAGAAGGCGGGTGGGGGCACGCGATCTTCGAGGGGCCTTGGCCCGGTTCGGTGACGGTGCGCTTGCGGGGGTGACCCGGAGTTCGTGTCCGGCCGCGGTGAGCGAGGGTTCTCCTGCGCCTCAGGCGGCTAGTTAGTAAGCATTCCTGACTTAATAGGGACCTTTACGAAACCCGGCGGGCGTGGTCAAGGGATAGAACTCGACCCAATGTCAGATTAACGACACTCGGTGTAAGCGTTCACGTATGTGTAACGCGGTATTGGGTCTTGCGCTACAGCGATCGGCAACTTACGATCCGCCCTAAGTTAGGAAACCTTCCTAACCATTGGCTAGCCGGGTGGAAGCACTCACGTCCTCGGAGGCTTGCACCCACCCCCTACCCTCGCCAGGAGCGCCAATGTCACGTGTGGTGCACCCATCACCCCCCAACCGCACTCGCCCTGGGCGGCGCCGTTCGTTAGTGGCGGCCGCTGTCACAGTGCTCACGCTCGCCGTACAGCCCCTGGCCGGCGCGGTCTCCCCGGCCGCGGCGACCACCGAACCCAAGGCGACCAAGGCCAAGACCGCCGCCGCTGCCGCGGTCGGCGCCAACGCTGCGATTCCCGACCTGACCAGCGCCAACCGCCGCGCGCCCGTCACCGGCCTGCCCGACTGGAGCAAGGCGGGCTATCGCGGAGGCATGGCCCTGCCGGAGGCGGCCCAGGCGCACCCCGACGCCGCCTGCCACATCACCGCGGACGAGTTGGCCAGCCAGTTCAACGTACGGGCCGGCGGGGCCGACGCCACCACCGGGCTGCAGGCCGCGATCGACCAGATCAGGACCAACTGCACCCCGGGGGCGAGCTACACCCGGTTGTCGTCCATCACCCTGCCCGAGGGCCGGATCACCGTGACCAGGCAGCTCGGCCTGGACGCCAGCTACCTCGTGCTCAAGGGCGCGGGCATGGGCAGGACGATCCTGGCCTTCCGTCCGGACACCAACACCCGTTACGACACGCTCACCCCGGACGGGAGCGACTGGGACGAGGACGGCGCGACGCACGGCTCGGGCAAGGGCGGCTGGACGTGGCCCGGCCGCGGCCTGATCCGCGTGCAGTCGCGTGAGGTGGCGAGCCGGTACGCCAGCGAGTACGCCTCCGCCCCCGCCAACCGCAAGGACATCTTCGAAGGCAGCATCAACCAGCACTGGGCCAGCGGCGTCCCGCTGCGGGAGGCCTCGGCCGTCGGGTCCAACGTGATCAGGCTGGCCACCAACGCCAACATGAGCCAGTTCCAGGTCGGCGGCTTCCTGTGGGTGGGCGCGGCCAACAGCATCAGGTTCTACCAGCAGCAGACGGTGACCAACACCGAGCAGTACATGAACCTGCACATGCGGCAACAGATCTTCCAGATCACCGCGGTGGACGCCACCGGCCGCAACCTCACCATCGACAAGCCCCTGGAGTACGACCTTCCGCTCAACTCCACGTCCGACGGCTCCGCGGCCATCGACGGGACGGTCTACCCCAGCCGGGTCACCCCGCTCAAGGCGATCCAGGGCGTCGGCATCGAGGACTTGACCATCACCCAGGACATGACCAACATGCCCAAGCTCGGTGGTGGCACGTACAACCTGACCCGGGCCGAGGCCCAGCAGAACTACGGGAACATGGCCCCCGAGTACGCCCTGCACGGCATCGTGCTGAAGTGGGCGGCCAACTCGTGGATCCGCCGGGTCGGCACGGACATGACCGGTTCGCACCCCATCGTCACGGAGAGCGCGAAGAACATCCAGGTCCAGGAGTCGGTCCTCGACGGCTCGTGGAACAAGGGCAAGGGCGGCAACGGCTACTTCCGCGGCTCACGCGTCTGGGACTCCCTGTACGCGTACAACACCAGCCGTAACCTGCGCCACTTCACCTTCCAGTGGTCGGCCGCGAACAACGTCGTCATCGGCAACGACTTCGACTCCGACCTCAACGTGCACGGCGGCTGGGAGCGGCGCAACCTGTTCGAGCAGAACAAGGTGGCCGTACCGTACGAGCACGCCTCGAAGAACTGCCGGTCCAACTGCGGCGACGAGGGCGGCGCGCCGCCGGACGACTCGTCGTGGTGGCCGATCTGGTGGGCCGCAGGACCGAAGGCGGCCAAGTGGTCGGGGTCGAGCGGTCCGCAGAACGTGTTCTACAACAACGACCTGACCAAGCAGACCACGCAGGGCGGGGCGTACCAGCCGTACTACCCGGACCGGCAGCGGATCTACCAGTTCGGCAGCGCGGCGAGCAACCCGGCCACGTTCCAGCACCTCGCGGTGAACGGCGCCACCATCCCCGACTGGGCCGGCCGGGAGACGGTGGACTACGCCAACTCCCCGAACTCCGGCGTCAACGCCACGAGGACGGACACTACGGGCTCGCTCTTCCTGAGGTCGGGAGGCGGCGGCCCGAGCGACGACACCACCGCGCCCAGCGTGCCCGGCAACCTTCGCTCGACGGGTACGACCTCCAGCAGCGTGTCCCTGGCCTGGAACGCCTCCACCGACAACGTCGGCGTCACCGGCTACGAGGTCTACCGGGGCAGCACGCTGGTGGCCACGGTCACCGGCACCAGCCACACCGACACCGGCCTGACCGCGTCCACGTCCTACACCTACACCGTCCGGGCGCGTGACGCCGCTGGCAACCGGTCGGCGGCCAGCGCGGCTGTCACCGCGCAGACGCAGGCCGGCGGCGGAGGCCCCGAGGACGGGCTCATCTCCAGAGGGAAGCCGACCACGGCATCGTCGATCGAGGGCGCGGGCTTCGAGTCCGGACTCGCGGTGGACGGCGACACCGTCAGCCGCTGGGCCTCGGCCGAGGGCAGCGACCCGCAGTGGATCCAGATCGACCTGCAAGGTTCGTACGCGATCTCCCGGGTCCGGCTGAACTGGGAGGTGGCCTTCGGCTCGGCGTACCGGATCGAGGTCTCCCCGGACGGCACGAACTGGAGCAGCATCTACTCCACCACCACGGGCGACGGCACCATCGACGACCTGACCGTCTCGGGCACCGCCCGCTACATCCGCCTGTACGGCACCGCGCGCGGCACCGCGTACGGCTACTCGCTGTACGAGTTCGACGTGTTCGGCCGTCCGGACGGCGGCAACCCGGGTGGCGACACCACGCCGCCGTCCACCCCGGGCAACCTGCGCTCCACCGGTACGACCTCCAGCAGCGTCGCGCTGGCCTGGAACGCCGCCACCGACAACGTCGGCGTCACCGGCTACGAGGTCTACCGGGGCAGCACCCAGGTGGCCACCGTCACCGGCACCACGCACACGGACACCGGCCTGACCGCGTCCACGTCGTACACGTACACCGTCCGGGCACGTGACGCCGCGGGCAACCGCTCGCCGGCCAGCGCGGCGCTCACCGTGCAGACCAGCGGCAGCAGCGGCGGCGGCACCCCGGCCGCGGCCAACGGCCAGCTCCGCGTGTGCGGCGTCCGGCTGTGCAACGAGAACAACAAGCAGATCCAGCTCCGCGGCATGAGCAGCCACGGCATCCAGTGGTACGACAACTGCCTGAACAACGCCTCGCTGGACGCCCTGGCCAACGACTGGAAGGCCGACATCTTCCGGATCTCGATGTACATCCAGGAAGGCGGCTACGAGACCAACCCCCGGCAGTTCACCGACCGGGTGCACCAGTTGATCGAGATGGCCACCGCCCGCGGCATGTACGCCCTGGTCGACTGGCACATGCTCACCCCCGGCGACCCGAACTGCAACCTCAGCCGGGCCAGGACGTTCTTCACCGAGATCGCCCAGCGGCACAACAACAAGAAGAACATCCTGTACGAGATCGCCAACGAGCCCAACGGCAGCAGCGTCACCTGGTCCGTCATCCGCAACTACGCCAACCAGCTCGTCCCGGTGATCCGCCAGCAGGACCCCGACGCCCCGATCCTGGTCGGCACCCCCGACTGGTCCTCGCTCGGCGTCTCCGGCCCCGGCGACCAGACCGACACGATCCGGGCCAACCCGGTCACCGGCACGAACATCATGTACGTCTTCCACTTCTACGCGGCCTCGCACAGCACGCCGTACCTGAACGCGCTGTCCCGCGCGGCCGACCTTCTGCCGATGTTCGTCACCGAGTTCGGCACCCAGCAAGCCTCCGGTGACGGGGGCAACAACATGAGCAGGTCACAGCAGTACATCGACCTGATGGCACAGAAAAAGATCAGTTGGGTCAACTGGAACTACTCCGACGACTCCCGTACCGGCGCGGTCTTCACCCCCGGCACCTGCCCTGGCGGCCCCTTCGCGGGGACGAGCAGGCTGAAGGAAGCCGGCGTCTGGATCCGCGACCGGATGCGCACCGCTGACGACTTCTGATCCAGAAGTCACCCGGAACGCGCGAGGGTGCGTCCCCTGCCGGACGCGCCCTCGCGTGAACCCACCGATCGCAGTACGACCCGCGCGCCCCGGGCGTGCCGGAAGAATCGGAGTGGTTTCGTGAAACCAAGCGCACGTGCGAAAACCCTCGCAATCGTGGCCATGCTGGCGGCGTCACTGCCGACGGCCGCCATCGCGTCCAGCAGCGCGGCCGACCCGCTGGTCTCCCAGGGCAAGCCCGCGACGTCCTCCTCCATCGAGGCCGCCGGCTTCGAAGCCGGCCTGGCGGTGGACGGGGACACCGGCAGCCGGTGGGCGTCGCTTGAGGGCGTCGACCCGCAGTGGATCCAGATCGACCTGGGCAGCTCGCACACGATCTCCCGGGTGCTGCTGAACTGGGAGGTGGCGTTCGGCTCGGCGTACCGGGTCGAGGTCTCGCCCAACGGCAGCTCCTGGACCAGCGTCTACTCCACCACCTCGGGTGACGGCACCATCGACGACCTGACCGTCTCGGGCACCGGCCGGTACGTCCGCGTTTACGGCACCACGCGCGGCACTCCGTACGGCTACTCGCTGTACGAGTTCGAGGTCTACGGCACCCCGGACGGCGGCAACCCGGGCGACACCACCGCGCCCAGCGTGCCCGGCAGCCTCCGCTCGACGGGTACGACCTCCAGCAGCGTGTCCCTCGCGTGGAACGCCGCGACCGACAACGTGGGCGTCACCGGCTACGAGGTGTACCGGGGGAGCACGCTGGTGGCCACGGTCACCGGCACTTCGCACACGGACACCGGGCTGAGCGTGTCCACGTCGTACACGTACACCGTCCGGGCGCGTGACGCGGCGGGCAACCGTTCGGCGGCCAGTTCGGCGGTCACCGTACAGACCGGCGGCAGCAGCGGCGGCTCCACGGTGGACGTCGCCACCGCCGCCCAGTTGAGCGCCGCGCTGTCCGCCGCCCAGCCGGGCCAGACGATCCGCCTGGCGGCCGGCGAGTACCGCGGCGCCTTCCTGGCCCAGCGCGCCGGCACGGCCTCCGCGCCGATCACCCTGACCGGCCCCACCAACGCCGTCCTGGTCAACGACGGCCCGTCCGGCACCGCCCCCTCATGCCCCGCCCCCACCAGCGGCTGGGACTCCGGCTACGGCCTCTGGCTGTTCGGCGCCAACTACTGGAGGCTGAACGGCTTCACCGTCAAGGACTCCAAGAAGGGCATCGTCCTCGACAACTCACGCAACGTGACCATCGACGGGGTCTACGTCCACCACACCGACGAAGAGGCCGTGCACTTCCGCAGGTCCTCCGCGGACGGCGTCATCCAGAACTCCCGCATCGACAACGCCGGCCTGGTCCAGCCCGGCTACGGCGAAGGCGTCTACATCGGCTCGGCCAACTCCAACTGGTCCTGCCACGGCAACTCCGGCGGCGTCGACCGCAGCGACCGCGTACGGGTGCTCAACAACGTCATCGGCCCCAACGTCGCCGCCGAGCACATCGACATCAAGGAAGGCACCTTCGACGGCGTCATCCGCGGCAACACCTTCAACGGCCGCGGAATCACCGGCCAGAACTCGGGCGACTCCTGGGTCGACGCGAAGGGCATCGGCTACCTGATCGAGAACAACACCGGCAACTTCTCCTCCCCCGGCACCTTCGCCAACGGGTACGAGACCCACAACCCCTCCACCAGCCCGTCCTTCGCCAACGGCTGCGGCAACATCTGGCGCTCCAACCGGTCGGACCTGGGCGGCGTCGGCGCGTACGCCATCAGGATCACCTCCACCTCGAAGTGCAGCGGCAACCCCAACGTCGTCTACTCCTCCAACACCGTCACCAACGCCCGCTCCGGCCTGACCAACATCCCGGTCACCCCGTAACCTCGCACTATCAGATCGAACCCCAGGCCGCCTCCGTCCATCGGAGGCGGCCTTTCCGGGTTCACTGGGCTGGGTCATCGAGCTTGCTGGCAATCCGTTCTCACGATAACCGGCAGTGATTTGTGTCATTCTCCCATGACAGAATGCGAACGCATGCCTGTCCGATAGCCGGAGAATGCCGACTATCCGTGCTCGTGCAGTTGTCGCCTGCCGATCTCTCCACGAAATGGCCTGCTAAGGTTGCCCGCAGGTCGGCATCGCGCATCAGGCCGAGGGCGTACATGGACCACCATTGGCTGACCCAGGCGTTCGCAACAAGCAACAGCCTGGTTGGGAAGTCGTCTTCGGGGCCAGTCCATTTACTGCCGTCGGCTTGAAACAGAGCGGGCTGGTCTATGGTGAGGCGGAGCAGCGACGGCCATGAGCGAGAGAGCCGTGAGAAGCATGGCGGCTGGGCCATACGCTTGGCCGATCTCGCTGAGCACAGTCCATTCGGAGCGGGGGACGAGTGTGGCGAGGGCCCGTAACGCTAGCGGCGACATGATGAGCGCGGTCACAAGAAAGAGAAGCGCCACCAGAATGAGCAAGGTCATCGTGGTGCGGCCGGCCCAGCGCCCCATCTGATCTCCCTTTGCCGGTATGAAGGCTCGACCACCTCATGATCCACTCAGCGGTTGACGTTGTCACGGTGGAGCCGGATCAGCCTGCCTCTCGCACGAAGGTCAGCATTCGGGTCAGCCCATGCGGTACGGGCTTCGCCAGGTCGCCTACCAGCCAAACGGGCCGCGTCTTGACGTGCTCGGGCAACACCCGGAGGGATTGACGTGCCGATCGGAGATCATCTAGCGTCGTGCGACCGGTTACCACCTCGGGGGAGATGACGTGAAATTACCGCCCGACGATCCGACCACCTCCTCCTTCACCGGTTACACCCGCGAGCACTGGCTCGCGGCGGCCGACGCGCTGCTGGAGGCCGTGGTGCCGTACGCGGCGCCGGGGTTCGCGCAGATCCGGCTGCCGGGTCCGGCGAGCGCGTCGGGGCCCGTACTGGACGGCCTGGAGGGCTTCGCCCGCACGTTCCTGCTGGCCGCCTTCCGCGGCCGGGACGACCTGCTCGAACGCTACGCGCGGGGCCTGGACACGGGGACCGACCCGAACTCGCCGTACGCCTGGCCCGCGATCACCGACAACTCCCAGCAGATCGTCGAGGCCGCCTCCGTCGCGCTGGCCCTGCACGAGAGCGGCCTGTACACCCACCTGTCCCCGGCCGTCCAGGAGCGGGTGGCCGGCTGGCTGGGCGGGATCAGCGGCAAGCGGGCCTGGCCGTGCAACTGGGTGCTGTTCAAGGTGATCGTCCAGCAGTTCCTGGCCAACGTCGGCGCGCCGCACCGGCCCGACGAGATCGAGGAGGCCCTGGCGCAGGTCGAGGGCTGGTACGTCGGCGACGGCTGGTACAACGACGGCGACGGCCAGAACTACGACTACTACTGCGGCTGGGCCATGCACCTGTACACGCTGTGGTACACGCGCATGTCGGGCGCCCCCGCGGACGTCTACCGTGAGCGGCTGCGTGCGTTCCTGGCCGGTTACCAGCACTTCTTCGGCTCCGACGGCGCGCCGGTGCACCAGGGGCGGTCGCTGACGTACCGGTTCGCCGCGGCGACCCCGCTGTGGCTGGGCGAGATCTTCGACGCCACGCCGCTCTCGCCCGGCACCACCCGGCGCCTGGCCAGCGGCACCCTGCGGCACTTCCTCGACCGTGGCGCCGTGGGGCCCGACGGGCTGCTCAGCCTGGGCTGGCACGGCCCGTACCTGCCGGTCACCCAGCCGTACTCGGGACCGGGCTCGCCGTACTGGGCCAGCAAGGGCTTCCTCGGGCTGCTGCTGCCCGCCGACCATCCCGTGTGGACCGCCGCCGAGGAGCCCGCCCCGGTGGACACGGCCGACCAGGTGGTGGCGCTGCCCGCGCCCGGCTGGCTGCTGCACTCGACCCGGCGCGACGGCATCGTACGGCTGCTCAACCACGGCAGCGACCGCCTCCCGCAGCCCCCGGCCCCCATCCACGACGACCCCCACTACGCCCGCCTCGCCTACGCCACCCACGCCGCCCCCGTCGTGGACGGCCCTGGCCCCTGGACACCCCGCCGCGCCCCGGAGCCGACCGGCACGACGGCCGCCGCGGAAGCGGCGGACGTGGGTGCGATCGACAACCGGGTCACCGTGATCGCGCCGGACGGGACCGCGAGCAGGCGCGGACGCATCCAGCGCATCGCCGTGACCGACCGTTTCGCCGCCTCCCGCGCCACCGACGACGCGCTGCCCGCCACCGTGGAGAGCGCCTCCATCGTGTACGGCCCGCACGAGATCCGGGTGCACCGCGTCACCGCCCCCGCCGGGCACACGGTGCGCGAGGGCGGATACGCCGTGCCCGGCGACGGCCCCGCCACCGCCATCACCCCGCTGCACGGCTGGCTCCGCACAGGCGTGTCCACGGCGGACACCGCCTTCGGCCCGGACGCGCGCACGCCCTACCTGGAGACCGACCACCCGGGCGGCACGATGCTGCTGGCCGGCGTCGTCACCCTCGGCCACGGCACGCTCACCTGCGACCTGCGGGCCGACGCCGACGGCTGCGCAATCACGTTCCCCGACGGCGAACGGGTCGAGATCCGCCTCGGCGACCATCCCCGCTACACCCGCCAGGCCCCCGACGGCACCACCGTCACCTGGGAGCCGGCCTGACGAGGTGCGGGCCGGCCGGGGCAATGCCGGGGAAAGAGTTGGCCAAGCTTTCCTGCCGGGTGCCCTGGCGGGTTTCGGGCCGCGAGCGACCTGGCGTTCCCGCTAGTGATACGCGGGTTGGTGGGTAGGGCTCCCTTGAAAGGTCATCCGATCCTGCTCGGGGAGGAAGAGATGAGCACATCAGGAGTCGGCAAGACCGTTCAGGACGTGATGCACGAGGGCGCGCAGTGCGTCGGTGAGAACGACACCCTGCGTACCGCGGCGCAGATGATGCGTGACATGTCGGTCGGCGCGTTGCCGATCTGTGGCCAGGACGACCGGCTGAAGGGCATCATCACCGACCGCGACATCGTGATCAAGTGCTGTGCCGAGGGCCATGACCTCGACCAGATCACGGCGGGCGAGTTCGCCCGCGGGCTGGTGTGGGTGGAGGCCGGCAGCAGCGTCGAGGAGGCGCTGGAGAAGATGGAGCAGCACCAGATCAAGCGGCTGCCCGTGATCGACAACCACCGCCTGGTGGGCATGATCACCGAGGCCGACCTGGCGAAGGAGCTGCCCGACAGCAAGCTCGCCGAGTTCGTGCACCGCGTCTACGCGGCCGCCTGACGCGGACGTCCGCACGCGGCCGGCGTGCGCGGGGCGCCCGGCAGGGGTCCCCGCGCGCGCCGGTCCGCGGCGGAGTGCGAGACCTGGGGGACGCAGAGATGCCGGATCCAGCATTCGCCCATGAGATGCGACAGGTCCTCGACGAGGTGTACCGCGATCAGGACAGGGCCCCCGTACGGGAGATCTACGGCCGCGCGTCGGCGCGCACACGCCTGACGGCGGACATGCTCGCGCACCTCAACGAGATCCCGGAGGGCGACTACACGCGGCGGGAGATGGTCGAGGAGATCAACAAGGTCATCCAGCGCCGGGGTGAGCAGGACAGCCTGGGCCTGCTCGACGTGCCCCCGCGGATCGAGGCCGTGGAGGACACCTGACCCCGGCGGCAGCGAATTCGTCGAGTAAACAAATGGTAGCAAATGGTATTGACGCAGGCTGTCAGGGTAGGGACACGCGCGCCGACGGGAAAAAGTCCCGTCATTTCGATGGGGGAGGTGGCGTCGACATGACCCACCAGATGGAGCAGCATCCCGACATCATCCGCATGCGCGAGAGGTACGAGGTAGCCGCGGCGAAACCGGCGGTACAGGTCGCGGACGGGCTGACCCTGCTGGCCGGACTGTTCCTGGCCGCGTCGCCGTGGATCGTGGGATTCACCGGTCACAGCGGGCTCACCGGGAACAACGTGATCACCGGCCTCACCGTGGCGCTGCTGGCGCTGGCCTTCAGCTCCGCCTTCGGCCGTACGTACGGCCTGGCCTGGACGGCACCGCTCATCGGGCTCTGGACGATCGTGGCGCCGTGGGTGATCCGGGGGGAGACCGCGACCACCGCGACGGTCGTCAGCAACGTGGTCGTCGGCGCGATCATCGCCATCCTGGGGTTCGTCACCATGAGCATGGCCATGACGAAAATGCGGTGAAAGCGGCTCCGGGCCGGACACCCATCCGGCCCGGAGCGGGGGTGAGGGACCGCACCCCCGTCGTCAGCCCTTGAGCCCGCTGAACGACATGGTCGCCACGAACTGCCGCTGCGCCACCACGAAGGCGATGATGAGCGGCATGGTGGCGACCACGTTCCCCGCCATGAGCAGCGACCACTGGGTGTGCCTGGTGCCCTGGAAGTTGGCCAGCCCCAGCTGGATCGTGTAGAGCTGGTCGTTGCTGATCGCGATCAGCGGCCAGATCAGGTCGTTCCACGAGCCCAGCAGGGTGAACACGGTGAGCGTGGCCAGCGCGGGCCTGGCCAGCGGCAATACGACCCTCCAGAACACCCCGAACGGCGAGCAGCCGTCGATGCGGGCCGCGTCCTCCAGTTCGGCGGGCAGCGAGAGGAAGAACTGCCGCATCAGGAAGATCCCGAACGCCGAGGCCAGCCAGGGGACGAAGGCCGCGGCCAGCGTGTCGATCAGGCCGATCCGGCTGAACAGGACGTACGTCGGGATCATCAGCAGCTGCGTCGGGATCATGATGGTCGCCAGGATCACCATGAACCCGGCGCCTCTGCCGAAGAACTTCAGCCGGGCGAAGCCGTACCCGGCCATCGAGCAGAGCAGCAGGTGCGAGAGCACGGCGATGGCGGACACGATGACGGTGTTCAGCAGCCAGCGCAGCGCCGAGGACTGCGCGAACAGGTCGGCGAACCCGCTCAGGACCAGCCGGCTCGGGATGAACCGGGGAGGGAACCGGTTGATGTCGCTGTC
This sequence comes from Nonomuraea jiangxiensis, assembly GCF_900099965.1. Lineage (GTDB taxonomy): Bacteria > Actinomycetota > Actinomycetes > Streptosporangiales > Streptosporangiaceae > Nonomuraea > Nonomuraea jiangxiensis. The sequence goes on from NZ_FNDJ01000015.1 coordinate 47,059, forward strand.
CGGCATGAACGCCGTCAGCACCATCTGCACCAGCGGCAGCGCGAACAGCAGGGCCAGCGGCATCAGCAGCAGGTGCCAGGGACTGAACGGCAGGCGCCGGATCCACGTGGGCGGGCGGGTCATCAGAAGGCCTCGATCTTGCTGCGCCGGGAGTAGAGGATCATCCCGGCGGTGATGAGCAGGGTCACGGCGAACAGCCCGTAGGCCACGGCCGAGCCGTAGCCGAACTTGGACAGCTCGAAGGCCTGGCTGTAGACGTAGTACACGATGGTCTGGGTCGCCCCCAGCGGGCCGCCCCTGGTGGTGGTGAAGACCAGGTCGAAGAGCTGCAGGGCGGTGATCGTCTGCCAGATGGCGGTGAACACCGTGACCGGGCCCAGCTGCGGCAGCGTGACGTGCCGGAACACCTGGCGGTTGTTCGCGCCGTCGATGCGCGCCGCCTCGACGACGTCCTTGGGGATGTCCTGCAGCGCGGCCAGGTACACCACGACGGAGAAGCCGACCTGGCCCCACAGCGCGATCAGGCAGATCACCAGCAACGCCTGCGACTGGCTCTCCAGGAACTGCTGCTGCGGCAGGCCGAGCACGCGCAGCGCGCTGTTGGCCGCGCCGTACTGCGGGTTGAAGACGAAGTTGGCCAGGATGCCGGTGGCCGCCGCCGAGGCCACGAACGGGATGAAGATACACGTACGGTAGAAGCCGACCAGCCGGATCGGCCGGTTCAGCGCGACCGCGATGAGCATCCCGAGGAAGATCGACGCCGGTACGAACAGCACCGTGAAGACGACCGTGTGCCTGACCGCCGCGAAGAGGTCCGGGTCCTGGGCCATGAGCTGGTAGTTCAGCCAGCCGATGGGCTTGGCGGGCGAGATCCCGTTCCACTTCTGGCGCGAGATGAGGAACGCCCAGACCGCCGGGAAGATCGACAGGCCGATGATGAGCGCGGTGGCGGGACCGGCGAACCCCCAGCCGACCAGGCTGCGGCTCAGCCACCGCGCCCGGCCGGCGGAGAGCGCCACCCGGCGGGTGGCCGGGTGGCGCCCGGCGAAGAGCAGCGACATGGTCAACCCCCGGCCAGCGCCTGGCGGGACTTGGTCGCCGCTTCGTCCAGGGCGGCCTGGGGAGTGGCCGCGCCCTGCAGCGCCTTGGCGATGGCCTCGCCAACGTATCTCGACATTTCCGGGTATCCGCTGACCGTGGGCCGCGCCTGCTTGGCGTTGTCCAGGTTGGCGACCAGCTTCTCCGCACCCGGGTAGGTCTTCACGTACTCCTCGTAGGCGGGCAGCGACTTCTCCGAGGCGCGCAGCGGCAGGTTGCCCTGGACCAGGTTCCACTTGGCGTCGCCCTCGGCCGAGGTGAGCCACTTGACCAGCTCGTAGGACCAGTAGGCCTTGTTGGCGTCACCGTTGTCGAACAGGGCCCACAGGTCCGGGCCTGACACCGTCTGGTGGTCGCCGTTGGTGCCGGGCAGCATGGTGACCCCGTACTTCGTCTTCTTCTGCTTGAGCTGGAGGAGCTCCCACGGGCCCGAGATGATCATGCCGATCCGGCCGTCCTCGAACAACGCCGGGTAACGCTGGTCGGTCTGGTCGAGGTAGACGCTCTTGTCGTCGATCGTCATGGCCCGCAGGAACTCCAGCGCCGCCACCCCCTGCGGGGAGTTGAACGCGGCCTGCTTCTGGTCGGCCGACAGGATGGCGCCGCCGCGCTGCCAGAGCAGCGGCCACAGGTGCCAGGTGGTGTCCTCGGTGCCGCTCACCGAGTAGGCGGTGCCGTAGATCTTCTCCGCCGGGTCGGTCAGCTTCTTCGCCGCGGCCCTGAAGTCGTCCCAGGTCCAGTCGTCGGTCGGGTACGGCACCTTCCTGGCGTCGAACACGGACTTGTTGTAGAGGAGCGCGAGGTTGTCCACGATCGCGGGGAAGCCGATGACCTGGCCGTTCGGGGTGACGGTGGTACGGGCGGCCGCGGGGAACTCCTCCCACTTGACGGCGGGGTCCTTGACCTTGTCCGTGATGTCGAGGGTCTTGCCGGACTCCTGGAGCTGCGAGGCCCAACTCCCGAAAGCGTACGAAATATCCGGATAAACCCCGCTGGCGAAGCCCGCCGACAGCTTCTGCAGCAGATCGTCGGTGGTGGACGCGCCCGAGGAGACGTCAATGGTGACGTTGGGATGCGCCCGGGTGAACTCGGCGGCCAGTCCTTCCAAGATCTTCTCGGCGTCGGTGGTCTGGCCCGTCCACCAGGTGAGCTGCACCTTCGCCTGAGGGTCCACCGTCTTGGCGCCCTGTTCCGGCGATCCCCCGCAGCTGGAGACCGCCAAAGTGATCGCGGCGACCAGTGCTGTCACGGTTGTTCTTCGCACTGTGGATGCTCCTCCCGGATGTTGGAGCCAATCATGGTTGCTTTCGAAGTCTTGTCAATACCTTCGATGAATCGCAAGGGTTGACAACGTTTCACAAAGCCTGGGACTGTGCCGTGGTGTCCAGAACGACGTTCGATCTTCTTGTCGTGGGCGACGCCAATCCGGACGTGATCGTGTCGGGTTCGCCTCGTCATCCCGCGTTCGGCCAGCACGAACAGCTCGTGCCCGCGGCCGGGCTGGTGCTGGGCGGCTCGGGTGCGATCACCGCGTACGGGGCCGCCAGGCTCGGGTTGCGCACCGCGTTCGTGGGACGGGTGGGGGACGACCCCGCCGGAGCCTTCGTCCTGGACTGCCTGCGAAGCGGAGGCGTGGACGTGTCCGGCTGCGTCGTCGATCCCGGCGCGCCCACCGCCATGACGGTGGTGCTGGTGGACGGCGACGACCGGGCCATCCTCACCGCCCCGGGCTGCCTCGACCGGCTCGCGGCGGCGGACGTGCCACCGGGGCTGATCGAGCGGACCGCGCACGTTCACGTCTCGTCGTACTTCCTGCAGCCGCTGCTGGCCGCCGGGCTGCCAGGACTGTTCGGCCTGGCGCGGGCCGCGGGCGCGTCCACCTCGCTCGACACCAACGACGACCCGGCGGGCCGGTGGGCGGGGCTGGACGAGGCGCTCCCCGTCACCGACGTGCTCCTCCCCAACGAGTCCGAGGCCCTGTCCATCGCGGCGTCCGTCTCGGCTCCCACCTCCGCGACCGCTCCGGCTCCCGCGTCCGGGACCGGTCCGGCTCCCGCGTCCAAGACCGGTCCGGCCGGCTCCCCGGCGGAGACCTCGGATGCCGTCTCGGATGCCGTCTCGGAGGCCGCGGGTCTGGAGCAGGCCGTGCGTGCGCTGGCCGCCATGGGGACGTTGCCCGTGGTCAAGCGCGGCGGGCGGGGCGCGCTCGCCTTCGCCGACGGCGAGTTCATCGAGACGCCCGCCCGGCCCGCGACCGTGGTCGACGCCGTCGGCGCGGGCGACAGCTTCAACGCCGGGCTGCTGGCCGCGCTGCTGCGCGGTCTCCCGCTCCGGCGCAGCCTCGCCGTGGCCGTGGCCTGCGGCACCCTTTCCACCCGCGCCGCGGGGGGCACCGCGGCGCAGCCCACCTGGGAGGAAGCAACCAGATGAAGAAGATCGTGTTCGTCGGGGCGGGAAGCGTCGTCTTCACCCAGGGCCTGCTCGCCGACCTGGTGAAATTTCCGGAACTGCACGGCACACACATCGCCCTGCACGACATCGACGCCGAACGCCTCCAGGTGGCCGAGGCCGTGGCCCGCCGCATCACGAACGGCGCGGCCACCGTCACCGCCCACCTCGACCGGCGCGCGGCGCTCGACGGGGCCGACTTCGTGATCAACATGGTCCAGGTCGGCGGCTACGACGCCACCGTCACCGACTTCGAGATCCCCGCCAGATACGGCCTGCGCCAGACCATCGCCGACACCATCGGCGTCGGCGGCGTGTTCCGCGCCCTGCGCACGTTCCCCCTGCTGGACGCGCTGGCCGCGGACATCGCCGCCGTGTGCCCCGACACGCTGCTGCTCAACTACACCAACCCGATGGCCATGAACGTCTGGTACCTGTCCGGCAAGGTCAGGAACGTCGTCGGCCTCTGCCACTCGGTCTACTGGACCATGCGGGGGCTCGCCGAACTGGTGTCGGTGCCGTACGAGGAGATCTCCTACGTCGCGGCAGGGGTGAACCACCAGGCGTGGGTGCTGCGCTTCGAGCGCGACGGAGAGGACCTCTATCCGCGCCTCGACGCCGACGACCCCGAGCTGCGGCGGCGGGTGCGGATCGACATGTACCGGCGGCTCGGCTACTACCCGACGGAGACGAGTGAGCACTCGGCCGAGTACGTCCCCTGGCTGATGCACCACGACGCCGAGCTCGACCGGCTGCGCATCCCGGTGGGGGAGTACCTGCGGGTCAGCGAGCAGAACCTGCGCCAGTACGAGCTCACCCGCGACCTCGTACGGAACGGCGGCGAACTCGACCTCGCCGGCACCGACGAGTACGCCCCGCAGATCATCCACAGCATCGTCACCGGCACGCCCCGGGTCGTCTACGGCAACGTCGTCAACGACGGGCTGATCTCGAACCTGCCGCCCGGCTGCGTGGTGGAGGTCCCCTGCGCGGTGGACGCCACCGGCGTGCGCCCCACCGCGATCGGTGCCCTGCCCCCGCAGTGCGCGGCGCTGAACCGGAGCTACGTGAGCGTCAACGAGCTGACGGTGCGCGCGGCGCTCGAAGGCCGGCCCGAGCATGTCAGGCACGCCCTGATGGTCGACCCGAACACCGCCGCGTCGCTCCCGCTGGAGGACATCTGGCGGCTGGCCGACGACCTGACGCGCGCCCACGGCGACCTGCTCCCCGAGTCCCTCAGACTCTGACGCCACCGCCGAACGGACGTCCGCGACCCCGGGTGGCGCCGGGGCCGGTCAGCGGGCGACCTCGATCTCCAGGCCCTTGTCGCGCAGCGCGGCGACGACCTCCGGGTCGGCCGACTCGCCGGTGATCAGCAGGTCGATGTCGCCGATCGCGCAGATCGGCGCCATCTCCACCACGCCCAGCTTGGAGGAGTCGACGACCAGGATCTTCCTGGCCGCGGCGCGGAGCATGCGCTGCTTCATCTCCGCGTCGGGCAGGCTCACGTTCGTCACCCCGGCGACCGCGTCCACCCCGCCGCAGCTCAGGATGGCGGTGTGGGCGCGGATGCCCTCCAGCAGTTTGCCGCCCAGCGGGTCGACCAGCGAGTGCTGCTGACGCCGCAGGCTGCCGCCCGTCACCACGACCGAGATCCGGGGCAGCGCGGGCTCCAGCTCCAGCGCCGTACGCAGGCCGTTGGTGAACACGGTCACCTCCGTCAGGTCGGAGCGCGCGACCAGCTCCCTGGCCACGGAGGCGGTCGTCGTGCCCGCCCCCATCAGCACGCTCTCCCCGGACCCGACCAGGCGCGCGGCCACCTTCGCGATGAGCGACTTCTCCACCGCCGCCGTGCCCAGCGACAGCTCGAACGAAGCCTCCACGTGCGGCGCGGGCGCGGCCGACACCGCTCCGCCGCGCACCCGGCGTACCTTGCCCTGCTCCTCCAGCGCGTCCAGGTCGGCCCGGACCGTCACGCTGGACACCCCGAACGCCTCCGCCAGCTCGGCGACCCGGGCGAACTCCTGCTCGGTCAGTAACGCCAGCATGCGTTCGCGCCGGACCTCGGTCGGCATCGACTCGATCATGCGCGGACCGCCTGCGGCAGCAGGTCGCCGTGCGCCTCGATCAGCTCGTCGCACAGCGACTGGATCGCGGGCAGCGGCAGCGTGGCCGCCGTGTTCGGGTCGAGCATCGCCGCGTGGTAGATGTGCCCGCGGTCGCCGTCGAGCACCGCGCGCACGGTCAGCTCCACCACGTTCAGGAACGTGCGGTTGAGCGCGGCGAGCTGGACCGGCAGGTCGCCGACCGCCCGCGGGCGCATCCCGCCCGTCCCGGCCAGGGCCGGCACCTCCACGCAGCAGCCCTCGGGCAGGTTGCCGATGAGGCCGTGGTTGGCCACGTTGACGTAGATCTCCTTCTCCTCGCCGGTCAGCATCGCGAGGATCGCGGCGGCGGCCGGCTCCTGGTGCTGCCATCTGATGAGCAGCGGGTGTCCCGCCGAGAGCGCGCGCCGGGTCTCCTCGTAGAGGTGCAGGCTCTTGCCGACGCGGCGCAGGTATTCCTCGACGGGGACGCCGAGCCGGGCGGTCTCCTCGGCATGGCGCATGATCCAGGGCACGTATTCGGCCGCGTGCTCGCTCGACTGCGTGGGGAAGTAGCCGAACTTGCGGTAGAGCTCCACGCGTACGTGCCGCCTGAGCTGCGGATCGCCGTCCAGCACCGCGTCGAGGTCGGGATAGAGCGAGCGGCCTCCCGCCTCGAACCGCAGCACGAACGACTGGTGGTTGAGCCCGGCGCTGAGGAAGGTCACCTCGTCCTGGCCGCGCCCGACCAGGTCCGCCAGGTAGGCGTGGGTGTCGCACACCGAGTGGCACAGACCGGCGAACCGTTCCATCCCCGTGGCCTCGTGGATCGCCCAGCCGGTCATCGCCATCGGGTCGTTGCAGCTCAGCAGCCAGGCGTCCGGGCACTGCGCGGCCATCTCGGCGGCCAGCCCGACCAGCACCGGGATCGTGCGCAGGCCGCGGAAGACGCCGCCGATGCCGATGGTGTCGCCGATGGTCTGGCGCAGCCCGTAGCGGTGCGGGATCTCGAAGTCGCGCAGGGTCGCCTCGAAGCCGCCGACGTCGAGGTGGCACACCACGAAGTCGGCGCCGGCGAGCGCCTGCCGCCGGTCGAAGACGCTGCGGATCTTCGCCGCCGCGCCCGCCTCGGCGTCGAGCGCGCGCACGAGCGTCTCCGCCGTGGCCAGCCGGCTCGGGTCGTCGTCGTGCAGCACGATCTCCAGCTCGCCGTGGAGCTCGGAGGCGAGCGACAGGGCGGACACGACGCGGCGCATCAACTCCACGTCACCGACCCCGATGAAGACGATCCGCGCCATCCCCGAAGTATGGCATGCCACGCGCCCTGCGCAGAGGCTTCGATTCGGAGGGATTTACCGGCATATATGCGCACGCGTGGGGCTGCTGTCATTCCGTTCAGGCGGCTATGTGGTTCCGCAGGCCGAGCTGCTCGGGGTACGGCGCGAAGTAGGTCTGCTCCTGCACGTACGTGGCCGACACCCCGAGGGCGTGGTGGCGCAGCAACGCCAGCGGCGCGCTGAGCGCCACCTCCCGGCGCTGGTAGGACCCGATGACCTCGGCGAGATCGGCCCGGCGGGCGTCGTCGAGCCGGTCGCTCACCATGCCCAGGCAGTGCTGCAGCACGTTGACGTGGCGGCCGACCGAGGAGCGGACGGCCAGTGTCCTGCGGAACGCCTGGCTGTAGCCGTCCATCAGCTCCGCCCGGTCACGGAGGCCGGCCTGGGACACCAGCCGGCCGGTCTCCCGGTAGCCGGCCGGGGAGTGGGCCAGGAGCTGCATCTTGTGCCGCGAGTGGAACGCCACCAGGTCCCCGGGCCGTGGGCCGCCCCGCATGAGGGCCCGCAGACGGGCGTGGGCGAAGACCCGCTCGACGAACGCCTCGCGCAGCACGGCGTCGTTCAGCCGCCCGTCGTCCTCGACCGGCAGCAGCGGATGCGACCGGATCACGGCGTCGGCGAACAGGCCGCGCCGGCGCCGGTCCACGGCCGTGTCGCCGGCGTAGAGCGGGATGCCGTGGATGCCACAGCTCGGGCTCTTGGCCTTGAAGACGTAGCCGTCCACGTGCAGGGTCGCGGCCCGGCCCGCGGCCAGCGCCGTCATCGCGGGCGTGAGGTCCCGGCGGGACCTGCGCGTCATCAGGCGCGGACCCTCCGCCGAACGCTCCAGCCGCAGCGTCTCGCGGGGCGCGCCGAGGCCGAGCTCCATCTCCGGGCAGATCGCCACCCAGTCCACGAACGGCGCCAAGACGTCGGTCAGGAACCGGGCCCTGCAGTGCTCACCGTTGTGCCGGACCGGCTCGCCGAGCAGGCAACTCGACACCGCGAGCCGGGGCCTGCCGTACTCCATGATCACCCCTTCGGCTCCACCGGACCGGCCCGCCCGCCTGCCGGACACCAGGACACCCTGGATGGAGCCGGTGTCGCTGTGGTCACCGCACACATACAGCCCGTAACGTCACCCTACCCTTCGTCGATGACGACACCGAGCACCGACGTGACCCCCAGCACCCGCCCGCTGCGCACGATGCACGAACGCACGGTCGGACATCCTCTGAAGGGGCCGGCCAACTCCCCGAATCGAGGGAGCCGGGGAGTTGGCCGAGCGGGGCGTCAACTCGGCGAACGACCCGTGCTAGGCGGCGTAGACAGGCGTGCAGTAAGTGTCCGCGCCATTCTTGCCGGCGCAAATCTTCCAGCTGGTCACGTGACCGCGGTCATATGCGAACTCGGAGCCGCAGGGCTCGGGGTAACCGTTGGCGTCCCCGACGATGTCGTACCCGTTGGCGTCCGTCCAGTAATGAATCCGGACTCCCAGCCCGTCATCGTTCATGTCGCACACCGTAATTTTGGTGTGGTTGGTCGTGACGTTTCCCTTGGCTCGGATGATGGTGTTGCTGTTTGTCCAGAGAACCTCGTACCTGTCGTGGGCGTATGCCGCCGGAGGATTGATGAGGGCGGTTGCGACCGTCGCGGCCAGTATGGAGCCCATCATCAGGCCGATCCTTTTCATGTACTCCCTCTCGCTCGGGTTCTGCCGACTTTGATAACGATAGGACGCCTACTCGGTAAAGCATTGACGCTGAGCGTCAGGTGCTTGGCAATCCGTGCCACGGCAACGGCGGCAAACGGTGACGCGCGACCCTGCCCAGGATGGATGGGTCGCCGGAGGCGGATGGGTGGCTTATCCGCCTTCATTCTGCGGAAATGACGACGCTTATCGGGCCGGCGTCTTCGGCTGGCCCAAGACACACAATGGAAGGTCATGTCTTCACGTGTTAAGCGCGTCAAGTTCGCCCTTACCAGTGCGCTCGGCGTCTTTTCCCCAGCTGCTGAGGCGAGCGCGGCGGCTGCGGCGACTACAAGCGCAACCGTCCCTTTGGGGGCCGTTATGAGCTTGAGTAGTGGATCGTTGTAGTTATGATCATGTCGCTGCTGTCTCGCCTCGCCCGCTTCAACCAACGGCACCCGTGGAGTCACAACGATCACTACGGCCGCTGGGTCGCGGGCCAGGTGGCCGCGTCTGGGGCCCGCCACGTTCTCGACGTCGGGTGTGGCACGGGGAACCTCGTTGCCCTGTTGCGCCGGCGCGCGGTCACCGTCACCGGGCTTGAACCCGATTCCGCAACTGCCCGCGCTGCGGTGGAGCGCTTCGCCGACGATGGTGCGGTCACCATCATCCAAACCGACTTCGCCGGGCGCGACCCGCAGCGACGACCTCGCTCGGGGACGAGCGGGCGAGTCCGTCGGTCGTGGCCCGCAACGCCTCCGTGAGGGCCGCGGCCGACCGGTCGGCCTCCACTCCCGAAGCGCGGCTGAACGCGACCGCCATGCCGCTGGTGTGGTCGACCAGCATGGCGTCCAGCGCCCCTGGTATGGACATGACCTCAGCCAGGCAGGTGTCTATTGATAATTCTCGCGACAAAATCCGGCAATTCCCCGCTTACTCGCGGGGACGCGGCCCCGGACCGCGATCACGACCGCGTCGCACCCGTTGCCACGTCGTCTGCGCGCGGCGGCGCGCCCCGCTCGCGCAGCCGGGACACCGCGTCGCCCACGGCCTGCCACAGTGCCGGATCCTCCCAGTAGCCCGTGTGGCTGCCCACCCGGGGAGGCGGCTCACCGTACCGGAACAGGCTGGACGGCGGGTCGGGCTGGAGGGAGTCGCAATCGGGCCGGTTGACCGTGCCGCCGATGTAGTCGGTCTCGTAGTAGAGGTTGCACCACGACGTGACCCGAAGGTTCTCCAGCAGGTGGTGGTTGAAGTACGCCGGGAAGACCCACTCGTACAGCTTGCACAGCGGCGAGCCCAGGGTCACCAGCGCCACCCGGTCGTCGTCGGCCCGGCAGTCGGCCTGGGCGAGCGCGGCGACGGCGAGCAGCGAGCCCTGGCTGTGCGCGGTGAGCACCACCGAGCCCCCGTTGTCGTGCAGCCACCAGATGCGCCGCTGCAGGTCGGGCACCGCCCGCTCGGCGTACGACGGCGGCGCGAACGGGTGGAAGGCCCGCGGCCAGAAGGTGCCCACGTCCCACAGCACGGCGATCACCTGGCGGTTCTTCGGATTGTTCAACCCCCACCGGATCACCAGGAACATCAGCACCGGCAGCAACGCGGCGACGGTGGTGCCCAGCCCGATCAGCCAGGCGGGCAGGTCGTCCGCGCCGCCCTTGACCCAGATGTGGATCTGCAGCGACACGAGCAGGAACGCGCCCACCACGGCGGTCCCGCTGAACAGCAGGTCCAGGTCGAGCGTCGCCCGGCCGAGCCGCCGCCATCCGGCCACGTCGCCCGCCCACGGCCGCCCGCCCAGCGGGTCCTCGGCCGCCGGATTCCTGATCGCCTCGTCCGCCACCGCCGAGGCCGTCCACACGGCGAGCCGCTCAGGCTCGGGCGGGCGCTTCCGCTCCCGCTCCTCGTACTCCTCGCGTACCCCCTTCGCGCCGGTGCGCCTGGCGACGAGGAACGCGCCGAGCTGCCAGAGGAAGAACAGCACCAGGATCAGCACGGGCGTGAAGACCAGGTAGGGGGTGAGTGGCCGGATCACCGAGAAGATCACGATGACCGGCTCCGACGTGGGGCCGTACCGGAAGTCCGGATAGCGCACCTCGCCGAGGAGGTCGGCCACCTTGATCAGCACGCCGATCATGAAGGTGTTCAGGGTCGCGACCGCCAGCGCCAGCACCACGAAGGGCGCCCCCCACCGGAACCGGCCGGGCGTCCGCTTCGACCGCAGCCCGATCGCCACGAACACCAGCAGCAGCAGGAACGCCGCGGCCAGCCGGGCCGCGAAGGCCTCCCACGTGTAGGCCAGCCAGAGCGCCGCCGCCGCGGCGAGTCCGAACAGGACCGCCCGCAGCAGGCTCTGCCTGCGAGCCCTGCGAAGGGCCGGATCCGCCTCCCTGCGCACGTAGCCGGCGAGGACCGTCAGCAGCACCAGGCCGAGCACGCCGAACACCGCGCCGTACAGGGTGTTCACCGCCAGGTCCAGGCCCGGCGGCTCGGCGATGTCCCGCGGCTGGCCGGCGGGCTGCAGCACGGCCAGGGCGAACGCCGCCGGCGTCAGCACGCACGCCACCCCGCGCGCCCACACCGCGACCGTGTCCGGCCACCTGCTGTCGGTCTCGGCCGCCACCGCCACCACGGCGGCGAGCAGCACCAGCGCGCACGCCACCAGCAGCGGGACGCCCACCGGCTCCGCCCGGCCGGCCTCGGCGGCCAGCGCGTGGGTCAGCCAGGAGAGCAGCGCGGCCAGCCCGGCCAGCGCCGCCGCCGTGTGCGCGGCTCCCAGCCTGGCCGCCACCCGCCGCCCGTGCCAGAATCGCCGATCGGCCAGGCCGGGAAGCACCGCCGCGCCCTTCCCGGGCTCCTTCAGGGGTTCGAGCCCCTCCTTCACCAGGGGTGGCACGGCCTCGAACCGGCGTACCGACCTGGCCGCCACGAACCACAGCACGAGGATCGCCGCCAGCGGCACGACCGCGGCCAGCGCCATCCGGCGCGAGGGCAGGTCGCTCATGGCCTGGAAGGGCTGCAGCCACCACGTCTCGGAGCATTTCTGGTCGGCGCCGCACTGGTAGCCCACGTAGTCGATGGGGATCCAGCTCGCCAGCAGCATGTAGTTCAGCGTCACCACCAGCGCCGCGATCCTGGTCACTGCGCGGTGCAGCGCGAAGCGCGCCGGCCGGGTCAGCAGCAGCTCCGAGCACATCCATCCGGCCATGTTCGCCAGCAGGAACGGCAGGAGCAGCAGCCACAGCACCCGCGTGCCGCTGCGCGAGGTCAGCCCGCCCCAGGCGTAGGCCTCCTGGTGCCGGCCGGCGGCGTCGCGGGTGCGGTGGAAGCCGGCGGACCGGTCGCCCGCCACCTGTACGGGGTCGGGCACGCCCAGCAGGTAGGCGGCGGTGGACCCGCCGACGCCGTGCACGCGGATCTCGGTCACGCCGTCGAGCGCCTCGACCGGCCCGGCCGGCCCTTCGCCCGCGTCGCCGCCCTGGGCCATCGCCGATACCGTCACAACGGCTCACCTCCGGCGGTCATGCTAGGGGGTGACGTTACCGGCCGCCTCAGGGTGTGGCCAAGGGAAAACCCTGGCGCACGCCGGCTCGTGACTGGTGTGGTGGGGGATACGTCGTTCGTCCCTTGTTCATGCTGTGGCCCGCGGGGGGCAGGGGCGTGTTCAGCCCTGGGGAATTGGGTCCTTATATCCCAATAGTTACCTCAAAGGGTTGAAATGGCTTCCTCATTTTCTCGCCGCGACGTGCTGCGTACCGGGGCCGCGGGCGGTCTCGGCATCGCCATCGCCGGCAGCATCGACGCGATTTCCGGCCCGGCCTACGCGGAGGCGGTCCAGAACGGTGTCGCCCGCGCCGCGGGTTACGGCCCCGTCGTGGCCGACCCGAAGAAGGTCCTCGCGCTCCCCAAGGGTTTCAAGTACCAGATCGTGGCCCAGGCGGGAGTGACCACGCTGGAGTCCGGTGAGCCGACGCCCAGCGACGCCGACGGCACCGGCTTCTTCCACACCGGCAACGGTGGCGTCCTGGTCCAGAACCACGAGATCGGCGGCGACGAGCCGTACGGCGTGCCCGCGCTGGAGGGCCTGGTCTACGACGAGGGCGGCCGCGGCGGCACCACCAACATCGTCGTGGACCGCAACGGCAAGCGGGTCCGCCAGTACGTCAGCCTGGCCGGCACCGTGCAGAACTGCGCCGGCGGCGTGACCCCGTGGAACACCTGGCTGACCTGCGAGGAGACCGAGGTCAGGGCCGGCGGTGACCTCACGAAGGACCACGGCTACGTCTTCGAGGTGGACCCGTTCGACAAGGACGCCAACAAGAACCCGGTCCCGCTGAAGTTCCTCGGCCGCTACGCGCACGAGGCCGTCGCGGTCAACCCGCGCAACTCCGAGATCTACCTCACGGAGGACGCCTCCACCCCCAACGGCCTGTACTTCCGCTGGACCCCGCCGCGGAACTTCCGTCCCGGCAAGGGCGCCCTGCGCAAGCTGGCGCTGGGCAAGGACGGCGACAAGGCGGGCACGCTGGAGACGATGACCTGCTACAAGGGCAGCAAGCACGTCGCCGACCTGTCCGAGGCCACCCAGCCGGGCACGAAGTACAAGGTGAAGTGGGTCGAGGTGCCCGACCGTGACGCGAAGACCGTCTCGGTGCGCAAGCAGCTCGGCGACGACAAGGTGACCCGCAGCCGCAAGCTGGAGGGCCAGTGGTGGGGTGACGGCGGCGTCTACTTCGTCTCCAGCTACGCCCGCCACGACGACGGCAGCGTCAACGAGCACGACGGCCAGGTCTGGTTCTACGACCCCGAGTCGGAGACCGTGACCCTCAAGACGATCTTCGGCGTGAACCCGGACCCGGAGCAGGATACCGACTACGACGGTCCTGACAACATCACCGTCTCCCCCTACGGCGGCCTCATCCTGGCCGAGGACGGCGAGGGCGTCCAGCACCTGGTCGGCGTCACCGAGAAGGGCTCGCCCTACCCGATGGCCCGCAACGACCTGAACGACAGCGAGTTCGCCGGCGTCGTCTTCAGCAACGACGGGAAGTTCCTGTTCGCCGCCATCCAGACGCCCGGTTACACGTTCTCCATCACCGGCCCGTGGTCCAAGCACGACGACCACGGCCCCGGCCGCGACGACCACGACGACCGCGACCACGGCCGCGACTGACCCGGCCGCACACCCCCGTCCCGCTCTCCCGAGCGGGGCGGGGCCCGCGTTCACCCCGCCTCCGCCACGAGGGCGAACGGGCAGTCCCGACCTGCCCGGCAGCGGCGGCGGCCCGGTCCGATGGTGGTCGGGATCTCCCCAGGTGCTGCTGAAAGTGCCGGCCGAGCGGTGGGACCCCGGCCGGGGTGTCGGGGGGCGGGCCACGGGATAATAACGGAATGGAATATCGCGAACTGGGCCGATCGGGCCTGCGGATATCGGTGCTCACCATGGGGACCATGAGCTTCGGCGGCACGGGCAAGTTCGCCTACGTCGGGTCCACCGGTGTGGAGGAGGCGCGCAGGCAGATCGACATGTGCCTGGACGCCGGGGTCAACCTCATCGACACCGCCGACGTCTACTCCGCCGGCCTGTCGGAGGAGATCGTCGGCAAGGCGATCGAGGGCCGTCGCGACGAGGTGCTGGTGGCCACCAAAGTACGGATGCCGATGGGCCCCGGCCCCAACGACGCCGGGCTGTCCCGGCACCACGTCATCACCGGTGCCGAAGCGAGCCTGCGCCGCCTCGGCACCGACCACATCGACCTGTACCAGGTGCACGAGTGGGACGGGCGCACCCCGCTGGAGGAGACCCTGGCCGCGCTGGACCACCTGGTGACCTCCGGCAAGGTCCGCTACGTGGGCGTCTCCAACTACGCCGGCTGGCAGCTCATGAAGGCGCTGGGCATCGCCGGCAGGCTCGGGCTGCCGGGCTTCGTCAGCCAGCAGATCTACTACTCCCTGCAGGCCCGCGACGCCGAGTACGAGCTGATTCCGGCCGCCGTCGACCAGGGCCTCGGCGTGCTGGTGTGGAGCCCGCTGGCCGGTGGCCTGCTGTCCGGCCGCTACCGCCGGGGCGTGCAGCCGGCGGAGGGGCGCCAGCTCACCGAGTGGAACGAGCCGCCGGTCCGCGACCAGGAGCAGCTCTACGACACGGTGGAGGTGCTGGTCGACATCGCCGAGGGACACGGCGTCTCGGCGGCGCAGGTGGCGCTGGCGTGGCTGCTGGGCCGGCCGGCGGTCACGTCGCTGGTGATCGGCGCCCGCACCGACGAGCAGCTCGCCGACAACCTGGCCGCGGCCGACCTGAAGCTGTCGGACGAGGAGCGTGCCCGGCTGGACGAGGTCAGCCGCCAGCCGCTGCTCTACCCGTACTGGCACCAGGCGGCGACCGCGTCCGACCGCCTCTCGCCCGCCGACCTCACCCTGCTCGGCCCGCACCTGTAGCGCCGGGAACGCCAGGGTCCCGGTAGTTCACCATGCCGGGGGCTCTCGCGGGTCACTGCTCCGCGGGGGCGGTCACCGCGTCGCTGCCGGTGCGGCGTGCTGCGGGTGACACCCAGGCCAGCGTGTACGCGGTCATCGCCACGCCCAGCCCCGTCAGCGCGGGAAGGACGGGGGAGAGCTCGTACAGGGAGGTGCCCAGCAGCGGGCCGACGATGAAGGTCGCGCCGATGGTGGAGTTGACCACGCCCGCGATCGAGCCCTGCTGCTCGGGCGTGGCGACCAGGGTCGGCGCGGCGGTGAAGCCGGGGAACGCGAGCCCGAGCCCCAGGGCGAGCAGCCCGAAGGAGGCGGCGATCAGCCACAGCTCGCCGGCGACCGCGAGCAGCGCGAAGGCGGACGCGGCGATCGGGCTGCCGACCCGCAGCAGCCGCCTGACCGGCCAGCCGAGCGCCGGGACCAGCCCGCCCTGCACCGTGACGAGCACCAGTCCCGCGGTGAACAGGGTGACGCCCACCGCGCCCGCGGTCTCCCGCGGGCCCAGGTGGAGGCGGTCGGCGACGAGGAAGCCGATGGTCACCTGGACGATGCCGAGGCACAGGTAGAGGCAGAAGCCGATGGCGAGCAGCGGCCACAGCCGGGCGTCCCACGGGCGCAACCGGGGGCCGTGCCGGTCGGCGGGCGCGCTCGCACGGGCCGGCCGTACGGCGGCCAGCACCCAGATCATCAGTAATAGGCACAGAACCGGCGCCAGGTAGACCGGGAGCAGCAGCGACACCACGGCCAGGGATCCGCCCGCGGCCGGGCCCAGCACCATGGAGAGCCCCTGGGCCGCGCCGATCAGGCCGGTGGCGCGGACACGTTCGGCCACGGTGGTGGTGACCGTGCCGGCGACGGCCAGGCAGGCCACCGTCAGGGCGGCGAACCCGGCGCCGAGGAAGAGGCTGCGGGTGGCCAGCAGCAGGGTGAGGATCAGCGGCGCGGGCATCGTACGGTCGAGGCCGACCGCCGCGACCACCGCGAACCCGGTCAGGCCCGCCGTGGACAACCCCAGCCCCGACACCAGGACCACGCGCAGGCCGATCTTGTGCAGGGCGAACCCCCACAGCGGGCTGGTGACGGTCAGGACCGCGGCCGCGACGGTGATGACCAGGCCCAGTTGCGTCTCGGTCAGGGACAGCTCCCGCGAGAGCGGCGCCAGGATCGGGGTCAGCAGTTGCTGGGCGGAGAAGACCACCAGGACGGTCAGGAGTAACGGAACCATTGCCTTGGGCATGCGCCAGACCCCTCTCCGTCGCACTCGACGCCGGCCGATCAGGGGTGTCGCCGGGCCGCCCCGTGAGTCTAAGAGCTGCCGCCCCGCCCTGCCACGGCCCGCCGGCCAGGCACACCACGCCCCGGCCTCAGGCGAAACGGCGCAGCAGCTCGTCGGCGCCGGCGAAGGAGGCGACCACGTCCGCGGCCGGGTGCGGGCTCTCGATCAGGCCCACGGCCTGGCCCGCGTAGACGTAGGCGGTGTCGAAGTCGCCGTCGCGGCGGGCCGCCGCCAGCTCCGCCCGTGCCGCCTCGTCCACACCCAGCTCCTCCTCCCGCCCGTGCCAGCGCTCGAAGAACGCGTTGCGCAGCGCGCGCCCGCCGAACTCCGGCGGCCAGCCCAGCCGCTGCGCGACGTCGAAGACGCGCCCGTACGCGGTGTCGGTCTCACTCGCGGCGAGCACCCGCCGCAGGGCCGGCTCGGACAGGGTGGTCTCCGCGCAGCCCAGGAAGGCCGTGCCGACCCAGCCGCCCTGCGCGCCCGCGGCCAGTACGGCGGCCAGCCCCCGGGCGGTGGCGATGCCCCCCGCGGCCAGCACCGGGACGTCCACCGCGTCCAGCACGTTCTGGAGCAGGGGCAGCGTCGCCACCTCGTCGCGGCCGTGCCCGCCGCCCTCACCGCCGCGCGCCACCACCACGTCCACCCCGGCCCGCTCGGCGGCGCGGGCCTCGTCGGTGGTGCCCGCCTGGGTGGCCACGACGATGCCCGCCCGCCGCAGCGGCTCCACATAAGGGGCGAAATCTCCGTAGCTGACCGAGACCAGCGCCGGCCGGGCGTCGAGCACCGCGTCGAGCTGGGCCCGGTCGTCGGCCAGCACCCAGGCCATCAGCCCGATCCCGTACGGGCGGCCGCTCGCGGCGGCGACGGCGGCCTGCTCGGAGACCCACGAGCCCGAGGCGTTGGCCGGCACGCCGAACATGCCCAGGGCGCCCGCCGCGGAGACCGCCGCGGCGAGCCGGCCGTCGCTCACCCCCGCCATCGGCGCGCCGACCACCGGCACGTCCAGCTCGAAGCGGTCGGTCAGCCAGGTCCGCGGCATCCTCGTCTCCGATCTTCCGTAAGAGCGCGGCTCCAACCGTACCCCGGCAGGTCAGCCGGCCCCGGTACGCAGGCGCAGGGCGAGCAGCGCGATGTCGTCGATCACGTCGTGCCGCATCCGGGCGAGCAGTTCGTCGCAGAAGTACGGCAGCGGGTGCCTGGCGAGTGCGGCGGCGTGGCGGCGCAGCCGGTTCATGCCCGCCCCGAGCGAGGACCCGACGGTCTCGACCAGCCCGTCGGTGTAGAGCAGGACGGTGCCCCGCGCCGGGATCGGCACACCGGCGTCCGGCCGGGTGGTAGGCAGGTCGGTGCCGAGCATCAGCCCCTGCCCCTCCTCCAGATAGCGGGCGGAGCCGTCGTCCTCGACCAGCAGCGGCGGCGGGTGGCCGGCGCTGGTCCAGCGCAGCAGCCGGGAGCCGTCCTCGTCCGGTGCCTCGACCAGGGCCAGCACCAGGGTGGCCAGCAGGTCGTCGGTCAGGTGCGGCAGCGCCTCGTCGAGCCGGCCGACCACCCGGCTCGGCGGCGTGCGCTGGGCCCAGGCCATCGCCCGCAGCATGTTGCGGATCTGCGACATCCCGGCCGCGGCCTGCAAATCGTGGCCCGCCACGTCGCCGATGACCAGCGTGGTCAGGCCGCCGGGCAGGGGGAAGGCGTCGTACCAGTCGCCGCCGACCTGGGCGCCGTGCGGGGCGGGCTGGTAGCGGGCGACGAGTTCCAGGTCCTCGACGTCGGGCAGCGGGGTGATCAGGTGGCGCTGCATGGTCTCGGCGATGCGGCGCTGCTGCTGGAACAGGTCGGCGTTGTCCACGGCGAGCCCGGCCCGGCCGGCGATGTCACTGATGAAGGCCACGTCGGCCGGGTCGAAGTCGGGCGAGGGCGGGCACCGGGCCAAGACGAGCGTGCCGAGCACGCGGCGCGGCGTGCGCAGCGGCGCGACGATCACCGACGTGGCGCCGATGCGGTCGTAGAGCCGCTGCAAGGGGCGGGCGGGGTGCGCATGCTCGCCCAGCTCCCGCGCGGTGAGCAGGATGGAGGGCGCGCCGCGCAGCACCCGGGCCAGCGGCGAGTGGAGGTTCTCCTCCAGCGGGGGGAGCGGGCCCGCCCAGTCCGCCGCCTCGCAGGCGTCCTTCGTGCTCCGCGACACGACCGACACCCTGCGCAACTCGCCGTCGGGGCCGAGCAGGTCGATCAGTGCCCAGTCCGCCAGCTGGGGCACCACCACCCGCGACAGCCGCCGCAGCATCTCCTCGACCTCCAGGGTGGAGGACAGCACGGTGCTGATCTCCGCCGTCAGCGACAGGCGGTCGGTCAGCTCGGTCAGGATGGTGAGGTGGGCCGCCTGCTCCTCCTCGACGGCCTTGTGCCGCAGCAGGTCGTAGAAGAGCACCACTCCGCCCCTGCCTTCCTCCTCGTCCAGCTGCAGCGGCGCCACCGTCAGGCCGACGGGGAGCAGGGTGCCGTCGCCGCGGGCGTACCACGTCTCGACCGTGCGGAGGGTCTCGCTGTCCCGGAGCGCCATCAGGTGCCGGCACCGCTCCCGCGGCATCGTGCTGCCGTCGGGGTTGCGGTGCAGCAGGTCGTGGGAGTCGGCGCCGACGAGTTGCCGGGCGGGACGGGCGAGCACCTGCTCGGTGGTGGGGTTGACCATGAGGATCTTGCCGGTGCCGTCCACGATGAGGAGCCCGACCCGCAGGCCGTGGAACAGCGCGCGGGCGAGCTCGCGACTGAGCCCGTAGCCCTCGGGACCGGGGAGGGGGTCGAAGCGTTTCTTGGCGATCCCCCCATCACACCCGCACGTGGGTTCCGCGCGGGCAATCGGCGGTCCACATTTCGACAAAATGACGTCACGGGCCGGCAATGGACCCGGCCCGGGACGCGAGTGGGTTTTCCCTCATTGACAGGGAACCTAACAGCCGTTGAGTAGATTTTTTACTCAGCTCTGTCATGCGAACCTCATGCGCCTTTACAATCCGGGAATGCGTTATGTCCCCTTCGTCCTGATTATCGCAACTTCGATCATCGGTACGGCGGCGCCCGCGTTCGCCATCACCAACGGTCCCGCCGACGGGGGCGCCCATCCCGAGGTCGGCGCCCTCATCGCCGACAAGGTCCATTCGGACGGCACCTGGGCCTACTGCACGGGCACGCTGATCACGTCAACCGTCTTCCTCACCGCCGCCCACTGCGGCGAGCGAAAGCAGAAGACCGCCAAGGTCACCTTCGCCGACCACTACGCGCCCGGAGCGAAGGTCTACAGCGGCCGCTACATCCCCGACTCGCGCTATTCCGACAACGCGGACGGTCACGACATGGCCGTGGTGGTCTTCGACCAGCCCATCCCGGGCATCAAGCCCGCCCAGTTGCCCGCCGGCGGCCTGCTCGACCAGCTCAAAGCCGACGGCAAGCTGAAGACGGCGCACTTCACCCCGGTGGGCTACGGCTCCCTGGCCCCGACCAGGAA
Organism: Nonomuraea jiangxiensis; assembly: GCF_900099965.1. Classification (GTDB taxonomy): domain Bacteria; phylum Actinomycetota; class Actinomycetes; order Streptosporangiales; family Streptosporangiaceae; genus Nonomuraea; species Nonomuraea jiangxiensis. Next base: position 66,944 of record NZ_FNDJ01000015.1, read on the forward strand.
GAAGCACGGCCAGAGGTTCCGCTACACCGACACCCGCCACCAGGCGACCATCTCCTTCAAGGCCCTGCACCCCAAGTGGCTCGACCTGTCGCTGAGCTCCAAGACCGACGGCAGCACCTGCTTCGGCGACTCGGGCGGCCCGAACTTCCTCGGCGGCCCCACCTCGCACCTTCTCGTGGCCACTTCGATCAGCGGCGCCGACGACGCCTGCCAGGACACCAACTACGACTACCGCCTGGACACGGCCACGGCCAGGAAGTTCCTCGGCAAGTACGTCCGCCTGCCCTGACCGCCCCCCGCGTCAGGACAGGACATAGACGCTGAAGGCGTATATGTCGGTCGTCGAGGTTCCCGGGTTCACGCCCCTGATGACCCTGCCCCGGCAGTCCGGCTTCTCGTAGAGCAGGACGATGGAAGTGGTGTGGTTGTCGAGGGTCAGGGGCGGGAAAGCGCCGTTGTGGCAGCCCACGGGATTGTTCACCCGCTGGCCGTCGAGGACGATGTACCCGGGGGCGGCCGACGCCGTGGTGGTGCCGCCGATGGCGAGGAAGCCGGTGGCGGCGAGCGCGGCGGCGGTGAGGGTGGCGGCGGCGCGGATCGGTCGGGACATGGAGCAGGCTCCTTCGCGGCGACGGTCGCTTACTGTAACGATCACATCACCATAGGTGCCCAGCCGATCTTGTTCGCACATGGTGCGCAAAGGAAGTTTTGCGCCTTGCAGGCGGCACCCTGGTTCCCGCGCGCCGAGGCCGGGCGCTGCCGCGCACGCCCCCTCCCGACGGGCGCGGTGGGCGTGCCGGGAGCCGGCCCGGCACGCCCGTACGTTCAGCGCACCGTTACCTGGGAGGCCGCCGTGCCGCCGCCGGTGGCCTGCCATCCGGCCACCACTCTCGGCTCGCCGGTCAGGGCCCGGGTCAGCGGCACGGTCACCGTCGTGGTGCCCTTGCCGGGCACGGTGACGACGCGGCTGCCCGCCGTGCCCTGGCCGTCCCGGACGAACAGGTGCGCACTGCCCCGCGCCGAGGCGCGCAGCGTCACCTTCACCGAGTCCCGCCCGCGCGTGGCCGACACGACCCCGCCGCTCTCGGACGCCCTCGCCGCGGGGGCGCCCGCCGGCGGGACGTGCACGCGGACGGCCTGCTCCAGTGACTGCGGCGAGTCAAGGCTGGACAGGGCGGTGTCCGGGATCACCGGGTCGGGCGGCGTGGTCGGCCGGTCCGGCGGCGGCTGGTAGCCGGGCAGCGTCGCGACGCCCCACCGGTACGGGTCGCCCTGCACGCCGCCCCACGTCGACCAGCCGATCCGGGTCTGACCGGTCTTGTCCTGGGTGTCGGAGTCGTACACCAGGATGTTCAGCCCGAGGTGCGCGGGATCGACGGCGCCGGGCAGCAGCTTCATCGGGATCGACATCTCCACGGTGTACCCGCCGGGGGTCACCTTCGAGGCCACCCGCATCCCGGGCGCGGTCTGCTCGCCGGGGCCCTGCCGGTTGTCGGCGTCCCGTTCGTAGCAGGGCGGTCCCATCGTCGCGGACCCGGCGACATCAGACTCAGCCGTGACGGGCAGCACCGCGGTCTTGAACGTGGTGGAGGTGTTCTCGGACCCGCCGCGCGGGTCGAGGGCGACCTCCACCGAGTCGGTACGCCAGTGCCGCTTGCAGTCGGAGGCGGGCAGCCGCGTGCCGAGCACGTCGTCCTTGACCTCGACCAGCAGGTAGAGCGTGTCGTCGCCCCAGGCCAGCCTGGCGGTCCCCGAGCAGTCGGCCGCCGACGAGCACGCGGTGCCCTCCCACAGGCGGGAGAGGTCCAGCGCCGGGCCGGGATACTCGCCGTCACCCGCGACCCCGTCCACCGACGGCGTCGCCTGCGGCACCGAGGTCGCCGGGACGAGCTCCAGCGCGGGCCTGCTCGCGACCGCGCCGTCCACGCTGATGGTGTAGGCGTAGTCGCCGCCCTCGTTGGACGTCTTCAGCGTGGGGTCGGAGTTGGTGACCGTGAACGGCACCGTCGTGGAGGCCCCGGCCGCCAGGTCGCGGTAGGGCGCCTCGGTCCGGTCGGCGGTGAAGCCCGCGGGCAGGTCCACCGCCACGGTGCCGGAGCGGGTGGTGTCGCTCACGTTGGTGACCACCACCCCCACCTGCCTGGAGCCGCCGGACGGCAGGGTCAGCACGCGCGTGACCAGGCCGCCCAGCTGCGGCACGCCGACCTCGCCGGTCCACTTCTCGTACTGGGCGACCTGGGGCAGCGGCTGCTGGACGGCGCGTACGGCCGGGCTGACCTCGACCTGCCGGTCGGTGTAGCCGCGTCCGTGCTCGGTGGCCAGCGTGGCCGCGACCCGCACCCGGCCCGGGGCGTCCTGGCCCGGCGTCACCGTGAACGTCGCGGACCCGGTCCGCCCGGCGGAGAGCCGGCCCAGGTCACCCGAGCCGCTGACCTGCCAGCCCGGCGGGACCCGCAACGTCACGGCCGAGCGGCCGAGCGGCTCGCGCGGCGGCGCGGTCGCGGTGACCTCGATCTTGAACGCCGCCCCGGGACGGACGTCGAACGCGCTGGTACGCAGCCCCAGCAGGGTGCCCACGGGAACGGCGCCGGCCGCCCTGGTCAGCGCCCCGTCCAGGATCGCGGTGGGCGTGGCCGCGGCCGCCGTGCCCGGCTCGGGGAACGGCACCCGCGCGTCCACCTGGGTGAAGAAGTCGCAGCCGAGCCGGGCGGGATCGGTGGGCACGTCGGGGAAGACGGCCCAGCCCTGGGAGGCGTACACGCGCTGGGCCTCCCGCTCGATGGCGGCCCACGTCTTGCCCTGGCTGGCGGAGGTGCGCCCGCTCCACACCCCGTACACGTTCTGCGCCGGGTTGGCCGGCCGGAACGTCGCGGCGCAGTCCTGGCCGGTCTGCGAGGTGCCGCGGCCACCGCCGGTGAACAGGCGCAGCGGCGCGAAGGGGCGCAGCCCCTCGCGGGTGATCTGCTCGGGGAAGGCCCTGGGGTCGCCCGCCGCGTAGAACGCCGCGATCGCCAGCCGCGCGGCCTCCTGGTGGTTGCCGTGGTTGCCGGGGGTGGGCGCCGGGTCCATGGTCAGCAGGATCTCGGGCCGGGTCTGGCGGACGACCCTGACCACCTTCTCCAGGGTGTCGCCGCCCCAGACCTGGTCGGTCAGCGGGGCGCTCACCGTGTAGTAGAAGTCCACGTCGTCGAGGTTGAACACCTCGCGCACGCCTCCCCGGGCCACCGCCGCCCGCTCCTCGGACTCGCGCAGCAGCCCGAGCGCCGGGCCCTCCTCGGGGCCGACGGCGTTGCCGCCGCCCTCGCCCCGGGTCACGGTGACGACGCCGGTGCGTACGTGGTGCTCCTCGTTCCACTGCCCGAGCGTCGACAGGGTGGACGCCTCGTCGTCCGGGTGGGCACCCACGAACAGCGCGTCGAGGTCCACCGGCGTACTGGACCGGGCCTGGCCGGGGGCGGGCTGGGTGGCCAGGGCGGGGGAGGCGGGGACGAGGGCGAGGACGGCGGTGCAGACCGCGACGACCATGCGGCGCCGCGATCGGGGATTTCGTGGTGATCCTGAAGTACTGCGCATGGAACCTCCGGGTGTTACTCGCGTACCGCTCCTTGGAGCAGCCCGCGGACGAAGTGGCGCTGGAGGAACAGGTAGAAGAGCACGACCGGGGTGGCGACGATCACCGACCCGGCCGCCAGGAGGGTGAAGCCGGAGGTGTACTGGCCCTGGAAGAAGGCCAGCCCCAGCGGCGCGGTCCGCAGCGACTCGCTGGTCACCATGATCAGCGGGATGAGGAACTCGTTCCAGGTCCACATGAAGACCAGCACGGTCAGGGTGACGACGGCGGGCCGGGCCGGCGGCAGCAGAACCTGCCACAGGATACGCCAGCTCGACGCGCCGTCGATGCGGGCCGCCTCCACGATCGCCCGGTTGGAGGCCCGGAAGTAGGCCCGCATCCAGAACGTGCCGAACGCCACCGACAACGCCACCTGCGGCAGCGACACCGACCAGAACGTGTCGATCAGCCCCAGTGAGCGCAGGTCGAAGTAGAGCGGCACCGCGATGGCCTCGCTCGGCATCATGATCCCGAGCATGAACAGGTAGAACAGCACCGCCTGGCCGCGGAAGCGCATGGTCCCGAACGCGTAGCCGCTCATGATCGACAGCACGACGCTGACGACCACGACGAACGCCGACACCGCCAGGCTGGTCCGCAGGTACGTGCCGAACCGGCCGGCTTCCCACGCCGCGGCGAAGTTGGCCAGCCCGGCGGTGCCGCCGCTGTCGGCCGGCCCGAGCGCGGCGGCCAGGATCACCACGACGGGACCCAGCGCGAATACGGCGAACACCGACAGGATCACGTAGTTGGCCAGCCGCTCCGCACGGGAGATCACGACACCCTCCTGTCCGCGAACCGGTTGATGCCGAACGAGATCGCGAAGATGACGACGGTCAAGGTGACGCCGACGGCCGCCGCCGAGCCGACCTGGCTGAGCCCGAAGGCGCGGTGGTAGACCTCGTACGACGGCACCGAGGTCGAGGTGCCCGGGCCACCCCGGGTGGTGACGTACACCAGGTCGAAGGTCCGCAGCGCGGCGATCACCGTCAGCGTCAGGGCGACCGCGATCTCCCCGCGCACCGACGGCAGCGTCACCGCGAAGAACTCCCGCACGGCCCCCGCCCCATCCAGCCGCGCCGCCTCGTACAGGTCCGCCGGGATGCGGCTCATCCCGGCCAGCAGCAGCACGGTCACCAGGCCGGTCTCGAACCAGGTGCCGACCACGCCCACCGCGGGCAGCGCGAAGGCGTAGTCGCCGAGCCAGCCCCGCGTCAGCGAGTCCAGCCCGAGCGCGCCGAGCAGGCTGTTGAGCGTGCCGTCCGGCGCGTACACGCGCCGCCAGGCGATCGCCACCACCACCATGGCGATGACCTGCGGCAGGAACACGACCGTGCGGAAGAACCCGAGCCCGCGCACCTTCGCGTGGTTGAGGATCGCGGCCAGCGCCAGCCCGATGACCAGCGGCCCCACCGCGTAGAACCCGATGAGCACCAGGGCGTGGCCGAAGGCGGCCCGCAGCCCCTCGTCGGCGAGGATGGCCGCGTAGTTGTCCAGCCCCGCCCACCGGCCCACGGACAGGCCGTCCCAGTCGTACAGGGAGAACTGCACCGCGCGGCCTATCGGATAGAGCAGGAACGCCGCGTAGACGACGAAGGCCGGCAGCAGGTAGAGGTAGGCGACCCGGCGCGGCTCTCCAGGCGGCCGGGAGGTGCTCGTCCGGCCGCCCTCGCTGACCCGGCTGCTCACCCGTTGCTCTCGGCGAAGGCCTTGTAGTCCTTCTCCAGCGTGGCCAGGAACTCCTGCGGGCTCGCCTTGGCGGCCATCAGGTCCTGCAGCGCCGCGCCCAGCGTGTCGGCGAACGTCGGGGTGGCGTAGTCCAGGTACGGCACCAGCCCGTTCCGCTCCGTCACCGTGCCGAACGCGGTGAAGACGTCCTGCTGCGGCCCCGCGGGCACACTCTGCCGCGCGGTGTCGGCGACCGGCAGGTTACCGGTGTCGGTGAGCACCTTCATGGCGTCGGCGCTGGTGATGAAGTCGATGTAGGCCGCCGCCGCGTCCGGGTTGGGGCTCTTGGCGGTGATCGCGAACGGCAGGCCGGTGCCGCCGGTCGCGACGGGCGCGGCGTCGGGCGTGGCCCCCGGCGGCAGGATGAAGCCCAGGTCCTCGCCCAGCGCCTGCTGCAGGTCGGCCAGCAGCCAGGTGCCCGCGATCAGGAAGACGCCCTCGCCCTTGCCGAACGCCTGCCACGCCGCGTCGTAACCCTGGCCGTTGAAGCCCTTGTTGAAGTAGCCCTTGTCCACCCAGCCGACCAGGTGCTCGGCGGCCTTGACGTTCTCCGGCGTGTTCCAGGAGGCGCCCTTGCGGCCGAAGGCCAGCGTGCCGATCTGCTCGGCCGGCACGTCGCGGCTCTGCACGGTGCCGAACACGTGGATGGCCGGCCACTTGTCGAGGTTGCCCAGTTGCAGCGGCACCTGCCCGGCCGCCTTGGCCTTGGCCAGCGCCGCCTCGAACTCCGCCCAGGTCTTCGGCGGCTGCAGGCCCAGCTCGGTCAGCTTGGCGGCGTTGTAGTAGAGGCCGACGACCTCGCCGACCTGGGGGAGGCCGTACAGGTTGCCCTCGCCGAACAGCTTGCCGTCGGCGCTGTAGCGGGAGTAGCGCAGCACCGTGTCGGGGTAGCGCTCCTTCCAGCCGTACGCCTCGGCGTAGGCGTCCAGCGGGCGGAGCTGGCCGGCCTTGACGAAGGCGCCCATCGAGGAGCGGCCGTTGTTGGCCTCCACCACGTCCGGTGGCTCGTTGCCGCTGAGCGCCAGGCGCAGGGTGGTGTTGAGGTCGTCGAAGGAGCGGGACACCCGGTTGAGCTTGATGTTGGGGTATTTGGCCTCGAACGCGGCGTTGAGCTGTTTCATCTGGGCGGCCTGCCCGCCGCGTACCTCCTGGTCCCAGACGGTGAGGGTGACATTGCCGAGGGCCGCGGCGTCGGTGCGGACCGACGAGGGGCTCGGTTGCGCGGAGGAGGCCGCCGGCGGCGGGGCCGAGGAGCCGGGCGCGCACGCGGTCAGGGTCACGACGGGGGCCAGGGCCACCGCGGCGAGCACGGTGAGCGTCCGGGAACCGTACGGCGTCCGCGTCGAGGCGGTCATGGTCTCACTCCTTCTGCACAGGCGCCCGGGGGGTGTCCGGGTCCTCGTCCTCGGGTTCCGATCGAGCCGCGGCGGGCCGGGGGCCGACGTCGGCGTACCGGGCGATGGTGGCGGCCGCGCGGCGCACCGCGCCCACCGGGACGGCGGGCACCAGCCGGTCCAGGAAGGCGTAGCGGCGGGCCAGCGAGTTGCCGTAGGCGCCGCTGTGGCGGGCCGACTCGCGCACCTCGTGCCACCAGTCGGCGATGTCCCCCCAGCCCGGCGCGGCCAGCGAGCCGCCGAACTGCTGCACGGCCAGCGCCGCGCAGACCCCGGCGAACGCCAGCCGGTCGGCCAGCGGCCAGCGGCACAACGTGCCGAGCACGATGCCGGCGCCGAACACGTCGCCCGCGCCGGTCGGGTCGAGCGCCGTCACCCGGGGAGCCGGGACGAACGCCTCCTCGCCGGTCGTGGAGTCGATGGCCATGGCGCCGTTGGCCCCGTCGGTCACCACGGCCAGCGGCACCCTGTCGGCGATCGCGTACAGCGCGTCACGGGGGGTGTCGGTACGGGTGTAGGCCATGGCCTCGGTCGCGTTCGGCATGAAGGCGTGGCAGACCGAGAGCTGGTCCAGCAGGGAGCGCGGCCAGCCGCCCGAGGGGTCCCAGCCCACGTCGGCGAAGAGCAGGGCGCCGTCGCGGTGCGCCCGCTCGGCCCAGCCGGACGGGCTGCCGGGGGTGTCGAGCGGCTCGTCGGGGGACAGCGTCACGATCACCGCCCGGGAGCGGGGCGGGCAGCCGATCAGCTCGGAGGCCGCGAGAGGCGGGCGATGGCCGTGCGTCACCATGCTGCGGTCGCGGTCGACCGCCATGGAGACCGTCACCGGCGAGTGCCAGTGCTCGAACCGGCGCGACCTCGACAGGTCCACCGCCTCCTGCTCCTCCAGCGTGCGCCAGCAGAAGTCGCCGTAGTCGTCGTCGCCGAACGCGGCGGCCAGCGACGTGCGCAGGCCCAGCCGGCTCGTCGCTATGGCCAGGTTGGCGATGCCGCCCGGGCACGAGCCCATGCCTTCGGCCCAGATCTCGGTGCCGGCGGCGGGCATCGCGGGTAGGCCGGTGAAGATGATGTCGAGAAAGACCGTGCCGGCCAGGAACACGTCGAACTGCGGGCCCTGCGGGGTCCGTTCACCGGCGAGAGGGTCGTACGCCTGGGCAGACACGGCAATGAGTCCTCCTCGACACACCGAACTCTGCGCAATCTTGCACGTTTGCTCGCGCACTTCAAGTGTTTCACGAGAGCGTTTGGCGCAAGATGCTCACTCTTGCGCGAATCCGGCTGATACACTCGCGGCGTGCTTCAGCGCCTCAGGCATGCCGAGATCATGCGCCGGGTCCGGCTTTCCGGGGCCACCAGCGTCCGCGATCTCGCCAGCCAGCTCGGCGTGAGCCCGTCCACGATCCGCCGGGACCTGGAGGTGCTCGACCGCGACGGCACGCTGCGGCGGGTCCGCGGCGGCGCCCTGGCCGACGCCGACACCGACCGGCCCTTCGCCGAGGTCGCGTGCGTGGACGAGCAGGACAAGGAGGCGGTCGCCGACCGCGCCGCGCAGCTCGTCCGCGACGGCGACGTGGTGCTGCTCGACATCGGGACGACGACGATGCGGCTGGCCCGGCGGCTGCGCGGGCGCCGCGTCACGGTCGTCACCTCCAGCCTCGCCGTGCTCGACGCGCTGCGGACCGATCCGGAGGTCGAGCTGCTGCTGCTCGGAGGCATGGTCCGGCGGCCCTATCACTCGCTGGTCGGAGTGCTCACCGAGGCCGCGCTGAGCCAGGTGGTGGCCGACCGGGTGTTCCTGGGGGCGAGTGGCGTACGGCCGGACGGCCAGCTCGTCGACACCACCCTGGCCGAGGTGCCGCTCAAGCGCGCCATGATCGCGGCGGCGGAGCAGGTCGTGCTGCTGGTGGACCGGCACAAGTTCCCCGGCACCGGCGCCCTGCGGGTGTGCGGCGCCGAGGACATCGACGTGATCGTCACCAACGCCGGCGCCGACGAGCCGACGCTGGGCGCCTGCGCGGCCGCGGGCGTGGAGGTGCTGCTCGCGTGAGCGTCCTCCGGCCCGCTGAGGGGACGACGACTCGCGCGGCGGGAGGCCGGCGCACCGAAGGGATGCCGACTCGCATGAAGGGACCTCGATGAGACTGGTCGTTCTCGGCGGCGGCGGCTTCCGCGTCCCGCTCGTCTACGGCGCGCTCCTGCGCGAGACCGCGAAGCCGCGCGTGGAGGAGGTGGTGCTCCACGACGTGTCCCCCGAGCGGCTGGAGGCCATCGAGCACGTGCTGCGCGGGCTGGCCGCCGGACATGACGACCCGCCCGTGGTCCGCACCACCACCGACCTGGACAGCGCGCTGCGCGATGCCGCGTTCGTCTTCTCGGCCATCCGCGTCGGCGGCCTGGCCGGCCGCACCGCCGACGAGCGGGTCGCCCAGGACCTGGGCCTGCCGGGCCAGGAGACGACGGGGCCCGGCGGCGTCTCCTACGGCCTGCGCACCATCCCGGTCGCCCTGCGGGTGGCCGAGCGGGTGGCCGCCCTCGCGCCCGAGGCCTGGGTGATCAACTTCACCAACCCGGCCGGCATGGTCACCGAGGCCATGCGGCGCGTGCTCGGCGACCGGGTGATCGGCATCTGCGACTCGCCCATCGGGCTGGTCCGGCGGGCGGCGACCGCCCTCGGGCTCGACCCGGCCCAGGTGTCGGCCGACTATGTGGGGCTCAACCACCTCGGCTGGCTGCGCGGCCTCACCCACCAGGGGCGCGACGAGCTGCCCCGGCTGCTGGCCGACGACACGGCGCTGCGGCAGGTCGAGGAGGCCCGCATCTTCGGCGCCGACTGGGTGCGCACCCTCGGCGCGCTGCCCAACGAATATCTCTATTACTACTACTTCACCCGGGAATCGGTGGCCGCGATCGCCGGGCAGACCCGCGGGGAGTCCCTGCTGGGGCAGCAGGACCGGTTCTACGCCGCGGTCCGGGCGCGGCCCGGCGACGCGCTGGCCGAGTGGCGGCGGGCCCGCAGGCAACGCGACGAGACCTACATGGCCGAGGCCCGCGACGCCACCGACGCGGGCGACCGCGCCGCCGCCGACCTGGAGGCGGGCGGCTACGAGGGCATCGCGCTCGCTCTCATGGCCGCCATCGCCCGCGGCGAGCCGGCCACCATGATCCTCAATGTGCGCAACGGCGCCGCCGTGCCCGGCCTGCCGGAGGACGCGGTGGTGGAGATCCCGTGCGCGGTGGACGGCGCGGGGGTCCGGCCGCTGGTCACCCGCCCGCTGCCGGGCCGCTTCCTGGGCCTCGTCCAGCAGGTGAAGGCCGTGGAGCAGACGGCCATCGAGGCCGCGGTGTCGGGCTCCGCCCGGCTGGCGGTGGCGGCGTTCGCGCTGCATCCGCTGGTCGACTCGGTGGCGACGGCACGCAGGCTGCTCGACGGCTACCGGGCCCGCATCCCGGAGCTGGCCGCGGTCTTCCCACGCTGACCCTCAGGGGCTCGGCACGAGGGTGCGGGCCAGCAGCAGGGCGACGTCGTCCTCCGGTGGGGCGCCGCCGACCATGCGGCCGATCACCGTGTCGCAGAGGTCCTCCAGCGGGAGCGAGGCCGGTGACAGGGCGACGGCGAGGCGGTCCATGCCCGTCCCCAGGTCGGCCTCGCGGGTCTCGACCAGGCCGTCGGTGTAGAGGGCGATCACGGTCCCCCCGGCGAGCTCCAGGTCGCGGGACTCGTACGAGCCCAGGCCCAGGCCGATCGGGGTGCCGGTGGGCAGCTCGGGAAAGCCGACGTCGCCGCCGGGAGCGGCGATCGCGGGCGGGGGGTGCCCGGCGGCGGCCATGGTGCAGCGCCGCAGGACCGGGTCGTAGACCACGCACAGGCAGGTCGCGGACAGGACGACGAACGGGAAGCCGCCGGCGGTGGTGTCCTCCTCCGCCTGGCGTACGGCCATCTCGTCCAGGTGGGTGAGCAGCTCGGCGGGCGGCAGGCCAAGGTAGGCGAGGGTGCGTACGGCGGTGCGCAGACGGCCCATCGTGGCGGCGGCGTTGATGCCGTGCCCGGTCACGTCGCCGACGACGAGCGCGATCCGGCCCTCGCGCAGCGGGATCGCGTCGAACCAGTCGCCCCCGACCCCTTCGCGGGTGTCGGAGGGCAGGTAGCGGGAGGCCACCTCGACGGCGCCGCCGCCGGTCAGGTTACGCGGCAGCAGGTTGCGCTGGAGCGCGAGGGCGGCGGTGCGCTCGCGGGTGTACTGGCGGGCGTTGTCGAGGCTCAGCGCCGCCCGCGCGGCGAGCTCCTCGGCCAGGTCGAGGTCGTCCCGGGTGAAGGGCGCGTGGTTCTCGGTCCGCACGAAGACGGTGATGCCCAGGATGTCGCCGCGGGCCTGGAGCGGGACGATGATCAGGCTGTGCATCCCGGTCGCTTTGATGATCTTCAGTCGGTCCGGGTCGGTGGCCAGCCAGGTGTGGTCCGAGGTGTCCAGTACGGGCTCGAAGTGGGACCGCCGCGAGTTCAGCACCGCGGTGAAGGGCGACGTCGGCGGGACGAACACCGCCTCCCCGCGCAGCCACAGCGACTCGCGGAAGTCGGGATGGATCGAGGCGGCGCCCGCGCGGCGGAACACCGGGATGCTCACCTCGGTGGCCTGCAGCCGCCGCAGGGGCTCGTCGTCCGGGAGCACCGCATCGGACAGATCGACCGTGACGTAGTCGGCGACGACCGGGACCGCCAGGTCCGCCAGCTCCTGCGCGGTCCTCCTGACGTCGAGCGTGCCGCCGAGCCGGCTGGCCTGGCCGAGCAGGCTCAGCCGGTCACGCGCCCGGCTGTGCGAGATGTCCAGGGCCAGCGAGCACAGCCCCACCGGCCGGCCGGCCACGCCTTCGAGCCGGAAGACGGAGGCCGAGAAGATCCGCTCCTCGCTCTCGCCCGGCGGCACCCAGCGGGTCTGGCGGTCGATCGTGGGTACGCCGTCGGAGAGCACCCGCCGCATCGTCTCCTCCATGGAGCCGGTGTCGAACCCGCGCAGCGCCTCCACCGGCGTCCGGCCGGCCATGTCGGCCAGCCGGATCCCGTGCGTGCGCTCGGCCGTCTGGTTGGCCCAGACGCAGCGCAGGTCCAGGTCCCAGACGCACAGGGACACGGGCGAGCTCATGATGAGCGGCTCCAGCAGCGACCTGCCGACGACGTCCGGGTCCGGGGCCGCCGACAGGAACCAGGCGGTCGTCTCTCCCGAGGTGGTCAGCCGGTGGGCCTCGGCGTGCAGGGCGACCCGGCCGCCGTCGCGGTGGCGGGCCGCGACGAGCCCCGACCAGTGCTCCGCGTCACCGAGCGTGGTGGCCCAGGCCCGGCGGCCGGGCATCATGAGGAACGCGGCCGGCCGGTCGAGGACGTCGCCCGGCCGATGGCCGAGCAGGTCCTGGGCGGCTCGCGTCCATCCGATCACGGTGCCCTCGGCGTCGATCACGGCCAGCGCCGGAATCCCGGCCTCCGCCGTGCTGTCTGGCATTATTCACCACCCATCCAGGCGTGAACGATCCCTCATCCTACCCGCTGACCTGGGATTTCCTGGCCGGAGGGCGGGCGCCGTCAGCCGAGGGCGTGGTCGAGGTTGAAGGCGGCGCTGATGAGCGCCAGATGCGTGATCGCCTGCGGGAAGTTGCCGAGCTGCTCGCCGGTGTGCCCGATCTCCTCGGCGTACAGGCCGACGTGGTTGGCGTAGGTCAGCATCTTCTCGAAGGCCAGGCGGGCCTCCTCCACCCGGCCGGCGCGGGCGAGGGCCTCGACGTACCAGAACGAGCAGATCGAGAACGTGCCCTCCGGCCCCTCCAGGCCGTCCGGGCTGGCCACCGGGTCGTAGCGGTAGACCAGCGAGTCGGAGACCAGGCCGCGGCTCAGGGCGTCGAGGGTGGACAGCCACTTGGGGTCCGTCGGCGAGACGAACTTGGCCAGCGGCATCATCAGCACGGACGCGTCCAGGACGTCGTCGTCGAAGTGCTGCACGAACGCCTGCTGCGTCTCCGACCAGCCGTTGTCCATGATGTCGTGGTAGATCGCGTCGCGCGCCCGGCGCCAGCGCGGGAGGTCGGCGGGCAGGCCGCGCTGGTTGGCCACCCGGATGGAGCGCTCGATGGCCACCCAGCACATCAGCCGCGAGTAGACGAAGTCCTTGCGCCCGCCGCGGGTCTCCCAGATGCCCTCGTCGGGCTGGTCCCAGTTGTCGGCGACCCAGTCCGCGATCTTGCACACCTCGTCCCAGCGCTGGCTGGAGATCGGGGTGCCCCACTTGTTGTAGAGGTAGATGGAGTCGATCAGCGCTCCGTAGATGTCGAGCTGGAGCTGGGTGACGGCGGCGTTGCCGATGCGTACCGGCTCGGACTTGCGGTAGCCCTCCAGGTGGCGCAGCTCCTCCTCCGGCAGGTCCTTGCGGCCGTCGATGCCGTACATGATCTGCAGCGGGCCGGTGCAGCAGCTTCCGGCGAACGGGACGTGGTTCGACAGGAAGGTCATGAACGCCTCGGCCTCCTCGGTGAAGCCGAGCCTGAGAAGCGCGTACACGCAGAACGCGGCGTCGCGGACCCACACGTAGCGGTAGTCCCAGTTGCGCCCGCCGCTGAGGTTCTCCGGCAGGCTGGTCGTCGGGGCGGCCACGATCCCGCCGGACGGCGCGTAGGTGAGCAGCTTCAGCGTGAGGGCCGAGCGGTGCACGACCTCCCGCCACCTGCCGCGGTAACGCGAGGCCGACAGCCACTTCCGCCAGAACCGCACCGTGGCGGCGAACTCGGCCTCCGCCTCCTCGATCGGGCAGCCGCGCGGCTCCACCCCGGCGCGGGTCCTGTCCAGGGCGAACACCGCGTGCTCGCCCTCCTGCAGCTCGAACCGGGCCCAGGCGTCGCGGCCGTCGGTCTCCATGGGCACGCTGGCGGAGAGCGCGAGGGACAGGGACGGCGACTCGAACAGCGTGTGCGCCCTGTCCTGGACGACCGTGTGGGACTGCCTGGCGTAGTCGAAGCGGGGGGCCACGTGGACGCGGAAGGGCAGTTTGCCGCGTACGCACGAGACCCGGCGGATCAGCCGGTGCCGGTCGGCCTCCTGGGGGTCGTCGGGGATCGGCATGTAGTCCTGGATCTCGCCGACGCCGTCCTGGGCGAAGAAGCGGGTGATCAGCACGTTGGTGTCGGGGAAGTAGAACTGCTTGGTCCTGGCCGGCACGTCGGCGTACAGCTGGAACGAGCCGCCCCGGTCGGCGTCCAGGATCGAGGCGAACACGCTGGGGGAGTCGAACCTTGGGCAGCAGTACCAGTCGATCGTGCCGTTGACGCCCACGAGCGCGACCGTGCGCAGGTCGCCGATCAGCCCGTGGTCACCGATCGGCAGATACCGCGAGTCCTCGGGGGGCCCGGAAGCCCCGGACGCCACATACTCTGTTTCTGCCCCCATGCCCTCAAAATACGCATCTGAGGGAATCGGCAGGCTCTGCTGTTCGTCAAAATGGCCACAGATCTTCATGAACGTGAAGGCGTGCGCCGCCCGGTACAGTGCCTGGGCAGGCAGAGGGGTGTCCGGGTCTGGAGGTGGGCAACCGTATGGGACGTACGTCGTGCCGCCGAGCGGGCGGGGGAGCGGGATGACCGGCGCGCGGCTGCTCCGGCGCGTCCGCGAGCTGGTCGAAGCCGACGACCGCGTGGTGATCGGCATCGCGGGATGTCCGGGCGCGGGCAAGACGACGCTGGCCGGCTGGCTGGCCGAGCACCTCACCGCCGCCGGGCTGCCGGCCGTGTGGGTGCCGATGGACGGGTTCCACCTGGCCGACGTCGAGCTCGAACGCCTCGGACGGCTGGCCCGCAAGGGCGCCATGGACACCTTCGACGCCCACGGCTACCTGGCGTTGCTCCGCCGCATCCGCGCCGAGACCGCCACCCTCGTCTACGCGCCCTCGTTCGACCGCGAGATCGAGCAGCCGATCGCCGGCGCCATCCCCGTGCCGCCCGCCGCGCGGGTCGTCGTCAGCGAGGGCAACTACCTGCTCGCCCGCGACGAGCCGTGGCGGCAGGTGCGCGCGGTCATGACCGAGGTCTGGTACGTCGACCTCGACGACCGCCTGCGCCTGGACCGCCTCGTCAAGCGGCACATCCGGTTCGGCAAGAGCCCCGACCACGCCGCCCGCTGGGTGGCCGAGGTCGACGAGCCCAACGCCGAGCGCATCCGCGCCACCCGGGGCGACGCCGACCTCCTCCTGGACTTCGACACCCTGGCCCTGTCCCCGTAGATCCAGGCACAGGCTCGCAGGCGCGGTTGTCAAGGGCGAATGTTCGTTCTACGTTGGGATCCCATGGCACGCATGCCCAAGGAGCACCTCGAAGCCCGTCGCCGCCAGATTCTCGACGCCGCCCGGCGCTGCTTCGTCCGCAACGGATTCCACGCCACCTCCATGCAGGACCTCCTGGCCGAGGCCGAGTTGTCGGCGGGTGCCGTCTATCGCTACTTCGGGAGCAAGGACGACATCATCGCGGCGACCGCCTCCGAGGCCCTGGCCGAGGTCGCGGCGGCGTTCGCGGCCGATGACGGCGCACCGCCGCCCGGCCTGGACGACGTGGTGGACCTCGTGCTGGGCGTAGAGCGTCCCCCGCTGTCCGGGTCGCGGGAGTCGGCCCGGTTCCTGGTGCAGGTCTGGGCCGAGGCGCTGCGCTCACCGTCGCTGTCCGCGCGGCTGAAGGAGGTCATGGCCGAGGCGCGCGGCGTGGTCGGGGGCCTGGTGGCGCGGCACCAGGAGCGCGGGCAACTGTCCGCCGACGTCCCGCCCGAGCAGGTGGCCGACGTCCTGATGGCTCTGGTCGACGGCTTCCTCGTGCGGCGGGCGGTCTACGGCCACGCGGATCCGGCGGCCTTCAGGAACGGCCTGCGCGCCCTGATGTCGGTGCCCGCCCCACGATAGCGAACGAACATTCGCTCTTGACCGAGCGCGCCGAGACATGCTCTCCTCAAGAGAACGAACATTCGTTCAAGCGAGAGAGGGATCAATGACGGCGGACGCAGACGTGCTCATCGTCGGCGCGGGGCCGACCGGCCTGGTGCTCGCCATCGAGCTGGCCCGGCGAGGCGTGATCCCGCGGATCATCGACGCCGCGGGCGCCGACCACCGGGAGAGCCGGGCGGTGTCGATCGTGGCCAGATCGCTGGAGCTGCTGGACGACCTCGGGCTCGCCGAGGCCGCCATCGACAGAGGTGTCCCGCTGCACGCGCTCAACTTCTACCAGGGCGCCACGACCCTGGCCGAGATGGACGTGACGGCCGTGGACTCCCCGTTCCCGCTGGATCTGTGCATCCCGCAGTGGCAGACCGTCGCCCTGCTGCGCGAGCGTGCCGCGGAGCTGGGGGTGAGCGTCGAATGGGACACCCGCCTGATCGGGCAGCGGGCCGGGGAGCACGGCGTCAGCGTGGAGCTCGCCCGCGGCGACGGCCGCCGCCTGCACGGCGAGACCCGCTGGCTGGTCGGCGCCGACGGCGCGCACAGCACGGTGCGTGAGGCGGCGGGGATCGCCCGGGTGCGAGCCGACCTGAAACGCGGCTTCATCCTGGGCGACCTGGCCGCGGACTGGCCGCTCAGCCGCGATCGCTTCCACGTCTACTTCGACAGGTCCGGCGTGCTGGCGGTCTTCCCCATGGCCGGGGGCCTTTGGCGGGTCCTGGCCGGCACGCCGGACGACCGGCCGCCGGAGACCCCCGGGCCTGCGGACTTCGCCGCCTACGTCGCCGGCCGCTCACCGCTGGACTCCCGCGTCCGCGACCTGCGATGGAGCTCGTCCTTCGTGGCCCGTGAGAGCCTGGCCGCCCGGCTCCGCCACGGCCGGGTCCTGCTGGCCGGCGACGCCGCGCACAGCCACAGCCCGGTGGGCGGCCAGGGCATGAACACCGGCATGCAGGACGCCAGCAACCTGGGCTGGAAGCTCGCGCTCGTCCTCACCGGGCGCGCCCCGGAGGCCCTGCTGGACAGCTACCACGCCGAGCGCTGGCCCGTGGCCAAGGCCGTGGTCGACGCGACCTCGACCGCCACGCGAGTGGCCACCGCCGGCACGCTGGTCGCCCGCCGGGCCAGACGGCACGCGCTGCGCCTGCTCGGCCGGCTCAACCCGGTGCAGCAGCGGCTCTCGAACGCCTTCGGCGAGCACCTCGTCCACTACCGCGGCAGCGACCTCGTCTCCGAACGCTGGCAGCAGTCGCGGGCCAGGGCCTGGAGCGACGCCTCCCGTACCGGGCCGGCGGCCGGGGAGCTGGTACGCGACGCCTATCTCGAGAACCGCTCGGGACCGGTGGCGCTCCGTCACCTCCTGCGCCCGCCGGGCCACCACCTGTTCCTCTTCGCGGCGGACCTGACCGACCCCGCCGCCCTGGCCGGCTGGCAGGCCGCCGCCCGCCGGGTCATGGCCGGGCACGGTGAGGTCCACCTCGTCACCCGCGGCCACCTGCCGCCCGCCGCCGGCCCCGGCATGGACGGCGCCCTCGCCGACCTGCGCAGCGACGCGCACAACCGCTACGGCGTGCGCCGCCCCAGCCTGTACGTGATCCGTCCGGACAACTACGTCGGCTACCGCGCCGATGACGCCGACCTCACGCCCGTCACCGGCTATTTCCGCACCCTGACCGGCTACACGCCCGGATGACCCGGGCCGCGTGACAGCGGTCCATGTCGCGTTCGGCGGTCAGGTGGAGGTGCCGGTGCCGGCCTCGGTGGCTTCGGCCAGCTCGGCGTCGCGGGTGCCCAGGCGGGCGTGCTCGTCGACCGCGGCCTGGTTGCGTTCGGCGCGGGCGAGGTCACGGTGGCCGAGGGCGAGGATGCCCACGCCGACCAGGATCGCGCAGGCACCCACCACGAAGGGCACGTGGACGTTGAAGCGCTCGGCCAGCTTGCCCGCCGCGAACGGGGCCAGGCCGCCGCCGATGAAGCGCACGAACCCGTACGCCGCCGAGGCCACCGGCCGGTCCACCGGCGCGACCATCATCACGGCCTGGGTCGTCAGCGTGTTGTTCACGCCGATGAACACACCCGCCACGATCACGGCCACGATCAGCACCACCCGCTGGTCGACGAAGGCGGCGATGACGAAGACGGTGAGCGAGAACAGGGTCAGGTTGCCGTAGAGCGTACGGGCCAGGCCGAGCCTGCGCTGCAACCACGGCGCCCCGGCCACCGAGAAGATCGCGACCATCAGGCCCCAGCCGGTGAAGACCAGGCCGAGGTGGATGGCGTCCAGCCCCATCGGAAAGGGGGCGTATCCGAGGACGGTGAAGAAGCCCCAGTTGTAGCAGAGCGCGGTCAGGCTCATGATCAGCAGGCCGCGGTGGCGCAGCGCCCGGATCGGGTCGAGCAGCGAGGTCCTGCGGGCGGGCCTGGGCTGGGGGCGTACGAGGAGGATGGTGGCGAGCAGGGCGATGCTCATCAGGGCCGCGACGCCGTAGAAGGGGCCGCGCCAGCTGATGCCGCCGAGGGCGCCGCCGAGCAGCGGGCCGATCGCGATGCCCAGGCCGAGCGCGGCCTCGTAGAGGATGATCGCGCCGCTGAAGCCGCCGCTGGCGGCGGCCACGATGACGGCCAGGGAGGTCGCGACGAAGAGCGCGTTGCCGAGGCCCCAGCCGGCGCGGAAGCCGATGATGCCGCCGATGCTGTCGGAGGAGCCGGCCAGCGCGCTGAACACGACGATCAGCACGAGGCCCGCGATCAGCGTCCGCTTGGCGCCGATGCGGCTGGAGACCCAGCCGGTCACCAGCATGGCGACCGCCATGACGACCAGGTAACTGGTGAACAGCAGCGTCACCTGGCTGGGCGAGGCGCGCAGGTCGGAGGAGATGGCGGGCAGGATCGGGTCGACGAGACCGATGCCCATGAAGGAGATCACGCAGGCGAAGGCCACCGCCCAGACGGCCTTCGGCTGCCGGAACGGGCTGGGGGCGCCCGTTTTCGGTGCTGTCATTCAGGTGCTCCGGTGATGGGGGAAGGGGTGCCCCGCGCCGCCGCCGCCGTCATGGGGGGGCGGGTTTTCCGCGGTTGCGGCGGTTGCGGGGATTACAGGGATGCGGGGAACGCCGGGGGTGCTGGGGGTGTCGGGGGCGATGGGGGCGACGGGGGGAGGGCGCCGAGGGCGTGGGCGGTCAGGCGGTCGAGGGCGGGCAGGGCCGCGGCGATGGCGGCCCGGTCGGCCTCCGAGAGCTCGGCGAGCAGCTCCGCCAGCCGCTTGGCCTGCGCCGCCCGGCGCCTGGCCAGCTCCGCCCGCCCGTGCTCGGTGATGGCGGCCACGACCACGCGGCGGTCGGCCGGGTCGGGCAGCCGCTCGGCCAGCTCCTCCCGCTCCAGCCGCGAGATGAGCTGCGTCATGGCCGGCTGGGTGACGCCTTCGAGCACGGCCAGCTCCGTGATCCGGCGCGGCCCCAGCCGCTCCAGGCTCGCCAGCGTGGACAGCGACGTCATCGAGAGGTCCCGGGGCGTGTCGAGCAGGCGCATCATCGTCTTGATCCGCCCCAGGCCGGCCGCCAGCTCCAGCTCGTCCACATGAGGGGTGTTCGGCTCCATAAGGGATTTATATCACTAGCTCATATAAGGCTCGTATGCATCCCTGGGCGGAGGCAGGCGGAGGGTGGCGACGGCGCCGCCGTCCGCCGCGTTGGCGAAGGTGAGGGCGGCCCCGATGACCCGGGCCTGGCCCAGCGCGATGGTCAGCCCGATGCCGTGGTCCCGGCCGCGTTCCGGGGTGCCGGTCCGGAAGCGGCGCGGCCCGTCGGCGAGCACGGCGGCGGGGTAGCCGGGGCCGTGGTCGCGCACGACGATCGTGGCGGCGCTCACCGAGATCTCGACCGGCGGGGCTCCGTGGCGGGCGGCGTTGGCCAGGAGGTTGGCCAGGATCCGGTCGAGCCGGCGCGGGTCGGTCTCGGCCGTGGGCCGGCCGGCGACCGTGACCCGGCCGTCGAGCCCGCTCCGCGCCAGCGCCGCCCGGACGAGCTCGGCGACCGGCACCGGCCGCAGGTCGGCCTGCTCGATGCCGGCGTCCAGGCGGGAGATCTCCAGCAGGTCCTCGGCCAGTGTCCGCAATGCCTGGACCCGGTTCGTGACCAGGTCGGTGGCCTCGCCGGGCGGCAGCAACGTGACGGCGGCGACCAGGCCCATCAGCGGGGTACGCAACTCGTGGGCGACGTCCGCGGTGAAGCGCTGCTCGTTCAGCAGCCGGTCGCGCAGGCTGTCGGCCATGGCGTCGACGGTGCCCGCGATCTCGCTGATCTCGTCGCGGCCCCCGCATTCCGGCGTCGTCCTGGCGTCCAGGTCCCCCGCGGCGATGCGCCGGGCGGTGGCCGCCACCCGCCGCAGCCGGCGGTTGGGCAGCTCGGCGGCCAGTGCCGACAGCGGGACGACCACCGCCAGCACCGTCAGTGAGGCGATCGCCATGTGCCGGTCGAGCGCCTCCAGACCGCGCAGGTCGGAGCCCATGTCGACCTTCACCGCCAGGATGCGGCCGCCGACGGCCTGGGCGGCCCACATCCACGGGATGTCCGGCCGGCGGTCGTCGTACCAGGTCACGAAGCCGTCCGTGCGCGCCAGCCGGGCGCGCACCGCGGGCGGCGGCGGCTCCTGCGCGAAGCTCGGCGTGCGGCCCGTCTGGCGGTAGGTGTGGACCGCGGGCAGCAGGGCGGTCACGGCCCGGTCCCCGCCCTCGCCCAGCAGCCGCTCGTACGTGCTGCGGTGCACCAGCAGCCCTACGGCCAGGGCGACCGCGCAGGCCGCCGTGGCGACGAGCGCGGCGATCTTCCAGCGCAGCGACCGCCACGCCGGATTCGCACGGGACGCCTCAGCGTCGGAGCTTGTAGCCGAATCCACGGACCGTCTCGATCCGATCGGCGCCGATCTTCTTGCGCAGCCGCTGCACGCACAGGTCCACGACCCGGCTGTCGCCGTCCCAGCCGTAGTCCCAGACGTTGCCCAGCAGCGTCTGCCGGTCCAGCACGATGCCGGGATGCGCGGCGAACTCCAGCAGCAGCCGCAGCTCGGTCGGCGCCAGCGCGACCGGCTGACCGCCCAGGAACACCTCCAGGCCACCGAGGTCGATCGCCAGATCGCCGAAGACGAGCCGGTCGTGCGGGGCGTGGTCCTCCGTCGCCACGAAGGCGGCCCGGCGCAGCAGCGAGCGGATCCTGGCCACGAGTACGGGGATGTCGACCGGTTTGACCACATAGTCGTCGGCCCCGGCCTCCAGCCCCGAGACCACGTCCAGGGCGTCACCCCGGGCGGACATCATGAGGATCGGCACCACGCTCGACTCCCTGATCCTGCGGCACAACCCGATGCCGTCCAGCTCCGGCAGCATCACGTCCAGCACCAGCAGGTCGTGCCGATCCTGCCGGAACAGCTCCAGCGCCCGCAGCCCGTCGGCCGCCACGGCGACCCGGAAGCCGTAGCGCTCCAGCGCCAGCGCCACCGCCCGGCGGATCGCCTCGTCGTCCTCGACGAGCAGGATCGTGGCGAGCGCGGACTCGGGCGGAAGGGACATTTCGCCTACTTTATGCGCCGGCCAGGAAGCTCGAAGAGCCAGGTGGCCCGCGCCTTCAGCAGCAGGCTCTCCGCCAGCAGGCACAACGCCACGATCAACGCGGTCATGACGGCCGGATAGACGAACACGAACGCGTACTGGCCGAGCGCCCCCACCCTGGACAGTGGCCCGATCAGCGCCTTGTGGAGCAGCGCGAGCACGGGCATGTGGATGACGTAGATCG
Source organism: Nonomuraea jiangxiensis (assembly GCF_900099965.1). GTDB lineage: Bacteria > Actinomycetota > Actinomycetes > Streptosporangiales > Streptosporangiaceae > Nonomuraea > Nonomuraea jiangxiensis. The sequence continues at coordinate 88,410 of NZ_FNDJ01000015.1, forward strand.
GCAGCGTACGGCGGCCGAGCCAGGCCAGCCCGTCCCCGAGCCCGCGCACGGACGCGACCAGCGGGCCGGCCGACACGCCGAAGAGCGTGGCGACGACGCAGACCGCCGGCCAGGCGCCGGGGAACCGCTGCGCGCCGGTGGCCAGTAGAGCCAGCACCGCCACCCCGTACCCGGCCGTGATCAGCACCGCCCGGCGGGGGCCGGTGGTGTCGGCGAGCCGCTCGACGTACGGCCGGAAGTACAGCCCGGCCAGGAAGAACAGCAGGTTCTGCAGCAGCGACCCGCGGTTGGCCTCGATCGGCACGTATCCCGCGGCCACGACCGCCGACAGGATCAGGGCGGCTCCGAGCATGACGGGCTTCGGCACCCGGCGCAGCGCCCTGGCCACCGTGAAGTAGAGCGCCAGGGCGTACAGGTACCACAGGTTCGGCGGCGAGATCGTGAGCTGCTCGATGAACTCCGCCGGGCTCCCGGCGCTGGCGGTGTCGAACCCGGGCACCAGCGCCAGCAGCGCCGTGTGGACGCAGTCCCACAAGACGTACAGGTACAGGAACTTCGCCACCCGGGAGCGCGCCACCACCCGCCAGGGCCGCTGGAACGCGCCGGTCGCGAACATGCCGGAGATGGTGAAGAACAGCGGCATCCGCAGGGTCAGCAGCGCGTTCCGAGCAGGCCCCACAGGCCGGTGATCGGCACGTCGAGCCGCCAGTCGATCCGCAAGTAGTGCTTCACGACCACGTGCCACAGCACGACCAGCAGGATGCACACGCCCTTGGCGGTGTCGGCCCACCCGAGCCGCCCGCCGCCGGCGCGGACCGGCGGAGCGCCGACGGCGGCCGCGGGGGCGGCCAACCCCGTGGGGGCAGTGATCATCGCTGGAACACCTCCGCTGATTCCGACTCGCACCGGAAACACTTCGCGAATCGGATCTCCGCAGTGCCGACACCAGGTCGCCACCACGGCGCGGCCCTGTATCAGCCCGGTATCAAGGCGGCTGACATCCCGTGGCGGCCCGGGTCAGATCCCGCGATCGCGGGTGGCATCCACCCGCCCGTGAGGGACGAATGACAGGCGCTGCCAAGGGAGAGGGATGGAGCTCATGCGAGGATGGCCGTTCGTCGGGCGGGACGCGGAGCTGGCGAGTGCGCGCGCCTGCGGCTCCGGAGAGGCGATCGGAGTGATCATCGCCGCCGAGGCGGGGGTGGGCAAGACCAGGCTGGCCCGCGAGATCCTGGCCGGGTTCGAGGCCGACGGCTGGCACACCGGCTGGGTCGGCGCGACCCGCGCCCTGGCCTCCATCCCGTTCGGCGCGGTCGCCGGGCTGCTGCCCGCCGACCGGCTGCCGGAAGAGCCGGGCCCGTCGGTGCTCTCGCTGGCGGCCGACCACGTACGCGCCCGCGGCGCGCGGGTGGCGCTCTGCTTCGACGACGCCCACCTGCTCGACCGCGGCTCGGCCGCCGTGCTCGGGCACCTGGCGGCCCACGGCCTGGCCTTCCCCGTCGTCACCATCCGCGGCGACGAGCCGGTGCCCGACGTGGTCACCACGCTGTGGAAGGACGGCCCGGCGCGCTGGATCGACCTCGACCCGCTGCCGCCCGCCGCCGTGGACCAGCTGATCGAGCACGAGCTGCCCGGCGGTGTGGAGGGCGTGACCCGGACCCAGCTGCACGGCATCGCCGCCGGGAACCCGCTGGCCTTGCGCGAACTGCTGTCGGGGGCGCTGGCGGACGGCACGCTGCGCCGCACGTACGGGGTGTGGCACTTCACCGGCGACTACCGCCCCCGCGGCGGCATCCGCCAGCTCCTGGCCGACCGCCTCCACCCGCTCGACCCGCCCACCAGGCTCGTGCTGGAGCTGCTGGCCTGCGGCGAGCCGCTGCCGCTGGCCATGCTGGAACGGCTGACGGACGCGGCCTCGATCGAGGCGGCGGAGGGCCGCGGCCTGGCCGTGTCGGAGCGGGCCGGCGAGCGCGTGCTGGTGCGGCTGGCCCACCCCCTCTACGGCGAGCTGCTGCGCGCCGGGCTGTCGGCCGGCCGGGCCCGGCTGCTCGGCAGCCGGCTGGCCGGGGCCGCGCTGGCCACGCCTCAGCGCCGCCGCGACGACGCCCTGCGCGCCGGGCTCTGGCAGGTCGAGAGCGGTACGGTGACCCGCCCCGACATCGTACGGGTGGGCGCGCGCAAGGCGATCGACCGGGCCGACCTCGCGCTGGCGGAGCGGCTGGCCCGCGCGGCCCGCGACGCCGAGCCCGGCATCGGCGCCGACGCGCTGCTGGCCGAGGTCCTGGAATACCGGGGCCGCAGCGCGGAGGCCGCCGAGGTGCTGTCGGAGGTGCCGCCGCCCGGCCCGGAACGGGTGCGCTGGGCGCTGGCCCGCTCCGACACCTCCTACTTCGGCGCCGGTGACGTCGTGGCCGCCGAGCAGGCGCTGGACCTCGTGGCCGGCGGTCCCGGCGGCGACCTGGCCGAGGGCAACCGGTCCTGGATCCTCATGTTCGACGGGCGCTGCTCCACCGCGATCGAGACGGCCCGGCGGCTGCTGGCCTGGGAGTCGGCCAACGTCCAGGCCGTCATGTGGGCGGCCGCCGCGGCCACGGCATCGGCCGGATTCCTCGGGCGGCCCGCGGAGATGACCTACTTCTACGACCGCGGGCACGCGCTGGCGCAGGCGCACGTGGAGGAGTTCCCGTGGAGCGCCGTGCAGCTCGGCATCGCCCGCTGCCTGGGCTGCCTGGCCCTGGGCGACCTCGTCACCGCCTGGGACGTGGCCGAGGAGGGGTACCGCCGGACCCTGTCCGGGCCCGCGCCGCTCATGTCGGCCGGCTGGGTCGGCTTCCGCGGGCTGGTCGAGTGCGCCCAGGGCCGGCCGGTCACCGCCGCCACGTCGCTCGGCGAGGCCGTCACCGCGCTCAAGGAGCGTGACACCGTCCGCCTGACCGGCGCCTTCATGGCCGGGCTCGCCACGGCGAACGCGCTGAGCGGCGACCACGCCGCCGCGCGGGCCTGGTCGGACCGGGCCGCGCAGGCCGCCAACGGCGCCAACCGCCTGTTCGCGCCGTGGGCCGTGCTCGGCGAGGCCTGGGCGCGGGCGGCGGCCGGCACCCTCTCCGACGCCGTCGCCGCCGCCCGTGAGTCCGCCGCTCTGGCCCGCGACATCGACCTGCCCGCCGTGGAGGCCAGGGCCCTCTACGACGTGGCCCGGCTGGGGTACGGCGCGGAGCCGGCCCGTATGGAGGAGCTCGGCGAGCGGCTCGGCACGCCGTTCGTCCGGGCGCTCGCGACCGCCGCCCGCGGGCTGGCGGGCATGGACGGCGACGCGCTCAGCGCCGCCGCCACCGTCTTCACCGGCCTCGGCCACCCGCTGCTGGCCGCCGAGGCGGCCACCACCGCCGCCCGCGCCTACCGCCGGAGCGGTCTGACCGGCAAGTCGGCCCTCGCGATGGAACGGGCCGCCGCGCTGCGCGGGCACTGCGAGGGGGCCACGACCCCGCTGCTCGACCACGGCGGCACCGCGGTCCTCACCCGCCGGGAACGCGAGGTGGCCCTGCTGGCGGCCCATCACAGCAGCAAGCACATCGCGGCCCGGCTCGGGCTCTCGGTGGCCACCGTGAACAACAACCTCGCCCGCGTGTACGCCAAGCTCGGCATCTCCAACCGCGGCCAGCTCGCCGCCCTGGTGGACGGCGACGGCCCGCTCGAATGATGTCTGAAAGTTTCGGGAAATTTGTCGGCCGCATTCACCTGGACGAATGGTTTTTCTTTGCCGATTCCGGGCTAGCTGATCCGCAACTTCGCCGTTAATGGCGCTCTTGACATGCTGGTAAAGGCCCCTTATGTTGCCGCAATATTAAAGAGATCAATATGAAAGTTTCGGCAACATCACGGGCTGAAGGGATGGCATGAGGGGCCACGTACCAACGGACACGAGCCCGGAGAGCGCGCGATGGCGGGACCCGCGGCTGTCTCCCGCCGAGCGGGCCGAGGCACTCGTCCCGCTCATGACCTTGGAGGAGAAGGTCGCCCAGCTCGTCGGGGTGTGGGCCGGCGCCGACGCATCGGGAGAGGGCGTCGCCCCGCACCAGACCGACCTGGCGGCCAGCCTCGACTGGGACACCGTCATCAGCCACGGGCTGGGCCAGCTCACCCGCCCGTACGGGACCGCGCCGGTCGATCCCGCCGCGGGGGCGCGCTCGCTGGCCGCCTCCCAGCGGCAGATCGTGGCGGCCGGCAGGTTCGGGATCCCGGCGCAGGTGCACGAGGAGTGCCTGACCGGGTTCGCCGCCTGGCGGGCGAGCGTCTATCCGGCGCCGCTGAGCTGGGGGGCGTCCTTCGACCCCGAGCTGGTCGAGGAGATGGGCGGGCGGATCGGCCGGTCCATGCGGGCCGCGGGCGTGCACCAGGGGCTGGCCCCGGTCCTGGACGTGACCAGGGACTACCGCTGGGGCCGTACCGAGGAGACGATCGGCGAGGACCCGTACCTGGTCGCGACCGTCGGCGCGGCCTACGTGCGCGGCCTGGAGACGGCGGGCGTCGTCGCCACGCTCAAGCACTTCGCCGGCTACTCCGCCTCCCGGGGCGGCCGCAACCTCGCGCCCGTGCCGATGGGCGCGAGGGAGCTGGCCGACGTCGTGCTGCCGCCGTTCGAGATGGCGTTGCGGCTCGGCGGCGCCCGCTCGGTGATGAACTCCTACAGCGAGATCGACGGCGTGCCCGTCGCCGCCGACGAGACCCTGCTGACCGGGCTGCTGCGCGAGGAGTGGGGGTTCACCGGCACGGTGGTCTCCGACTATTTCGCCATCCGGTTCCTGGAGCGCCTCCACGGCGTGGCCGGGGACGGCTCGCGGGCGGCGGCGCTGGCCCTGCGAGCCGGGATCGACGTCGAGCTGCCCACGGCCGACACCTACGCCGCCCCGCTGATCGAGGCGGTGAAGGCGGGCGAGGTGGACGAGGCGCTGATCGACCGGGCGCTGCGCCGGGTGCTGGCGCAGAAGGCCGAGCTCGGCCTGCTCGACGCGGACTGGCGGCCCCTGCCCGGCGACCCGGACGGCCTCCGCCTCGACGACGGGCCGAGCCAGGACCTCGCCCTGCGCCTGGCGCGGGAGTCCGTCGTCGTGCTCCGCAACACCGGCGCGATCCTGCCGCTGGCGACCGGCCGGCGGGTCGCCGTGGTGGGCCCGGCCGCCGACGACCCGATGGCGATGCTCGGCTGCTACACCTTCCCCGCGCACATCGGCGCGCACCCCGAGCACGGGCTCGGGCTGGAGATCCCGTCGCTGCGCGAGGCGCTCGGCCGGTTCGTCCCGGACCTGGTGTACGAGCGCGGGTGCGGCATCACCGGCGACGACACCTCGGGCATCGCGGCGGCGGCCGCCGCGGCCGCGGCCAGTGACGTGTGCGTGCTGGCCGTCGGGGACCGGGCGGGGCTGTTCGGGCGGGGCACCTCCGGCGAGGGGTGCGACGCCGCCGACCTGCGCCTGCCGGGCGTGCAGCCCGAGCTCGTCCGGGCCGTGCTCGCCACCGGCACGCCCGTGGTGCTGGTGCTGCTCGCCGGCCGCCCGTACGCGCTGGGCCCGGAGACCGAGGCCGCCGCGGCCGTCGTCTACGGCTTCTTCCCCGGTCAGCGGGGTGGCCAGGCGGTGGCGGAGGTGCTCACCGGCGCGGTCAACCCGTCGGGGCGGCTGCCGGTCAGCGTGCCCCGCGACTCCGGCGGCCTGCCGGCGACCTACCTGTCGCCGAGGCTGGGACACCGCTCCGACGTGTCGTCGGTGGACCCGACCCCGGCCTACCCCTTCGGCCACGGGCTGAGCTACACGACCTTCGAGTGGAGCGACGCCGCCGTGTCGGCCCCGGGCGGACCCGGAGCGCCGGACCCGGACGGCCAGGCCGAGGCCGCGCCCGCGTGGCCGGTGGACGGGGAGGTGAGCGTCGGCATCACGGTCCGCAACACCGGGTCGCGCCCCGGCACGGAGGTCGTCCAGCTCTACCTGCACGACCCGGTCGCGCAGACCACGCGGCCGGTGGTCCGCCTGATCGGCTACGCGCGCGTGCCCCTGGAGCCCGGCCGCTCCGCCCGCGTGACCTTCGACGTCCCGGCCGACATCACCTCCTTCACCGGCCTGCGTGGCCGCCGCGTCGTCGAGCCCGGCCCGGTAGAGCTGCGCTTCGGCCGCTCCAGCGCGGACGTGGTGGCGAGCGTGCCGCTGCGCATCGTCGGCGCCGAGCGCGAGGTCGGCCACGACCGGCGGCTGGGGCCGGTGACGCGCGTCGAGGCCGGCCCACCGGAGGAGCGGGGATGAGCACATCCAAGACGCTGGACCAGGGCCCGGCGCGGGCGCCCCGGGCCGGGCCGCGTCCCGGCCGCCGCGCCCGGCCCCGGTCCGGCGGCTGGCGCGCCACGCTGCGCCGCGACTGGCGGCTGTACTCGCTGGCGATCCTGCCGCTGCTGTTCTTCCTGATCTTCCGGTACGGGCCCATGATCGGCAACGTGATCGCCTTCCGGAAGTTCGAGCCGGGCGGCAGCCTCCTGGGCGAGGAATGGGTCGGCCTGCGGTACGTCCGGCTGTTCCTGGGCGACCCGACGTTCTGGAACGTGTTCACCAACACCCTGGTCCTCGGCGCGCTGACCCTGCTGTTCTGCTGGCCGCTGCCGATCGTGCTGGCGCTGCTCCTCAACGAGGTGCGCAGCCGGCGCCTCAAGCGCTTCCTGCAGTCGGTGTCCTACCTGCCGCACTTCCTGTCGATCGTCATCGTGGCCGGCATCGTCATGCAGATGCTGGCCATCGACGGGCCGATCAACCAGATCGTCAAGGCGTTCGGCGGGGAGCCCACGGCGTTCCTGCAGAAGCCGGAGTGGTTCCGGACGATCTTCGTCTCGTCGGAGGTCTGGCAGACCGTCGGCTGGGGCACCATCCTCTACCTGGCCGCGCTGACGACCATCGACGAGCAGCTCTACGAGGCGGCCAGGATGGACGGCGCGAGCCGGTGGCGGCAGATCTGGCACGTGACCCTGCCCGGCATCCGGCCGACGGCGATCACGCTGCTGATCCTCAACCTCGGCACATTCATGACCACGGGCTTCGAGAAGATCCTGCTGCTGTACAACCCGCTGACCTATCCGACCGCCGACGTGATCACCACGTACCTGTACCGCATGGGCGTGGAGTCCAGCAACCTCAGCTACGCGGCGGCGATCGGCCTGTTCGAGGCCCTGATCGGGGTGGTGCTGATCGTGTCGGCGAACGCCATCTCCCGGCGCACGGTGGGGGCGGGCCTGTGGTGACGCCCACCAGGAGCCGCGGCCACCGCGTGTTCCAAGTGATCAACGCCGTCATCCTGACCGGCGTCGTGATCGTGACGCTCTATCCCTTCGTCAATATCATCGCCCGCTCGTTCAGCGACGAGCGCTACATCCTGAGCGGGCAGGTCAACCTCGTTCCCCGCGGGTTCAACCTCACGACGTACCGGATCGTGATCTCCGATCCGATGTTCTGGACGAACTACGCCAACACCGTGGTGTACACCGTCGTCGCCACGGCCATCGCGATGACGCTGACGACCTGCTACGCGTACGTGCTGTCCAAGAAGCACCTCAAGGGCCGTACGGTCCTGATCTGGGTGGCCATCTTCACCATGATCTTCTCCGGTGGCCTGATCCCCCAGTACGTGCTGGTCAACGGCCTCGGCCTGACGAACTCCATCTGGGCCATCGTCCTGCCCAACGCCATCAGCGTGTTCAACCTCCTGGTCATGAAGACGTTCTTCGAGAACCTGCCGAGCGAGCTGGAGGAGGCCGCCGCCATCGACGGCCTGAACACCTACGGCATCCTGGCCCGGATCGTGCTGCCGCTGTCGAAGGCGGTCATCGCCACGATGGTGCTGTTCTACGCGGTCTCGTTCTGGAACTCGTGGTTCACGGCGTTCCTCTACCTGAACGAGGCGGAGCTGTTCCCGGTGACCATCTACCTGCGCAATCTCATCGCCGGGGCCACCGGCGCCGAATCCGCCGGCGCCATCACGGCCGAGGTGTCGCAGGCCGCCGCCAACATCCAGTCGGTGGCGATCACGCTCACCGTCCTTCCCATCCTGGCGGTCTACCCCTTCGTCCAGAGGTACTTCGTCTCCGGAGTCATGCTCGGCGCGGTCAAGGGCTAGCCCGTCCCCTCCCAGGCAAAGGAATCCCCCCATGCGCGAACTCTCACGACGTCAGGCGATCATCGGTTTGGGCGCGATCACGCTCGCGGTCGCGGGTTGCGGCGAGGGCGAGACGCCGAAGAAGGCCGCCGACATGTCAGGGAACAAGGCGGGCTCGATGGCCGGCTACGGCCTCAACCAGCAGTTCAAGGCGACCGAACCGATCTCGTTCGACGTCCTCTACAACAACCACTCGTTCTACCCGCTCAAGAACGACTGGCTGTTCTGGCAGGAGCTCACCAAGCGGACCAACGTGACGCTCAAGCCGGTGGCGGTGCCGCTGAGCGACTACGAGAAGAAGCGCGGCCTGCTGGTGGGCTCCGGCCAGGCCCCGCTCATCATCCCGAAGACCTACCACCCGCAGGAGGAGGCCTTCGTCGCCTCCGGCGCCATCCTGCCGGTCAGCGACTACCTGGACCTGATGCCGAACTTCAAGGACCAGGTCGCCAAGTGGCGCCTGGAGCCCGCGCTGGACACGCTGCGGCAGGCCGACGGCCGCTTCTACCTGCTGCCCGGGCTCCACGAGGAGATCTGGGTGGACTACACCCTGGCGGTCAGGACCGACATCATGGAGAAGCTCGGCCTGGAGACCCCCAAGACCTGGGACGACCTCTACACCGTGCTCAAGGCGATGAAGGCGGAATATCCCGACCTCTACCCGATGACCGACCGGTGGGGCGTGCCCACGCCGGGCGGCAACCTGCTCAAGCTCGTCGCCCAGGCCTACGGCGCCAAGGGCGGGTGGGAGTACCAGCACGCGACCTGGGACCCCGCCCTCGGGAAGTTCGCCTACACCGGCGCCATGCCGCAGTACAAGCAGATGATCGAATACCTGCACAAGCTGGTGAAGGAGAAGCTGCTCGACCCGGAGAGCTTCACGCAGCAGGACGAGCAGGCCAAGCAGAAGTTCAACTCCGGCAAGTCGTTCGTCATCAGCACCAACGCGCAGTCGCTGATCAACGACTACCGGCCGACGCTGTCCAAGCTCAACCCGGACGCCAAGATCGCCAAGATCCCGGTGCCGCTGGGCCCGGTGGGGGAGTACAAGATCGGCCCCCAGACCGAGAACGGCATCATGATCTCCAAGAAGGCGCTGGAGAACAAGAACTTCGTGGCGATGATGCAGTTCATCGACTGGCTCTGGTATTCGCCCGAGGGCGCCGAGTTCGCCAAGTGGGGCGTGCAGGGGACGACGTACACCAAGGATGGCTCCGGGACGTACAAGCTGGCCGACGACATCGACTTCGTCGGACTCAACCCCGGGGCGCCCAAGCACCTGCAGAAGGACTTCGGCTTCTCCAACGGCGTGTTCGCCTACGGCGGCAGCACCGAGCTGCTGAACTCCACCTTCTCCGAGGAGGAGCTGGAGTTCCAGAACGTGATGAACGCCCGCAAGCCCTGGCCCGTGGAGCCGCCGCACCCGTTCAACGAGGAGGAGCGCGAGCAGGTCACGCTGTGGGAGACGCCGCTGAAGGACTACGTCACCCAGCAGACGCTCAAGTTCATCCTCGGCGAGCGCGACCTGAGCGAGTGGGACGCTTACGTCAAGGAACTGGAGGGCAAGAACATGACCTCCTACCTGAACCTCGTCAACACCGCCTACGAGCGGTTCAAGAAGGAGCACGGATGAGCCAGGCGGGCGTGGCCGGGCGTGGGTTCGGTCGGGGGCCTCTCTCGCGGGCCTCGGCGCTGGTCTACAACCTGCTGGTCGTCGAGCTGCTGTTCCTGGCCACCACCCTGCCCGGCCTGGCCGGGCTCGTCCTGCTCGACCGGTCGGCGGGCAACATCCCGCTGGCCGCCGCCTGCGCGCTGCCCCTCGGCCCCGCGCTGTCGGCCGCCCTGTACGCCCTGCGCCGCCGCAGCCGCGACCTGGCGGACCTGCGGCCGGCGGCGGCGTTCTGGCGCGGCTACCGGGCGAACGCGCGGGGCGTGCTGAAGCTCTGGGTCCCGTGGCTGGCGGGCATGGCCGTCATCGCCACGAACCTGGCCAACCTCGGCGCCGCGGGCGTGCCCGGCTGGTGGGCGGGGCCGCTGGTCCTGGTGGCGGTGGGGGCGACCCTGTGGGCCGGCAACGCGCTGGTCATCACCTCACTGTTCGAGTTCCGGGCGGTGGACGTGGCGCGGCTGGCGGCGTACTTCCTCGGCCGCCGGCCCGCCGTCACCCTGGCCAACCTCAGCCTGCTCGTCGTGGCCGGCGGTCTCACGCTGGTGGCCACCGAGGCGGCGGTGGCGCTGCTGGCCGCCGGGTTCGCGGCGGTGCTGCTGTGGAACTCCCGCTCGCTGGCCGACGAGGTCGAGCGGGAGTTCACCGCCTGATCAGAAGATGCGCCGGCCGCAGGCGTCGGGCACCCCCGACTTGCGGAAGAAGTAGGCGTTGACCTGGTCACGCCACTCCTCGGCGGAGCGGAGCTGCTCGTCGAGCAGCTCCCGCACCCTGGCGTGCAGCGCTGGGTTCACCCGGCCCGCGGCCTCCGCCCAGCGCCGCCGGGACTCGGCCACCTCCTCGGCGCCCGCGAAGTGGGTGTCGTAGATGTGCTGGATGACGGTCGAGCCGCTGTGCAGCACGTGCCCGTAGGGAACGTGGTGGAAGAACAGCAGCAGCTCGTCGGGACAGCGCTCGACCGACTCGTAGACGTCCGACCATGGCCGCGGGTACTGGCCGGTGAAGCCGGTGCCCGAGGCGCGGGTGCGGTCCACGCCGACGCCGTCGCGGTCGGCGAAGTGGTAGGTGCCCCACGGGGTGTACTCGTAGCCGTCGACGTCGGGGCCGTAGTGGTGGCCTGGGCGGACCATGAAGCCGACGCCGAGCGGCGCGGTGTAGCGCTCGTAGGTGCGCCAGGAGCCGTCCATCAGCGCGTGCAGCGTGCCGCGCGGCGGTTCGGGCGCCGGCGCGAACGTCAGGTCGATCCACTCGTCGAGGATCGCGGCCGGGTCCAGCCGGGGGTCCCAGGCCAGGCGGCCGAAGGCGTACAGGTTGGCCTGGGCGAGCGGGTGGCCCGTCCAGTACGGGTCGTCACCCACGTTGGACACCGCGACCAGGTCGCCCGCCAGGTCCGCCACCGCTCGCCCGTCCGGCCCCCACGGCCGGAAGTCCAGCACCTCACGCCACATGGGCGCCAGGTAGCACACGTGCCGCTGCTGGCCGGTGTACTCCTGCGTCGCCTGGAACTCCACCGCCAGCCGGGTCGTGGGCATCGCCGCGATCACCGGTGACACCGGCTCGCGCGGCTGGAAGTCGATCGGCCCGTGCTTCACCTGAAGGATCATGTTGTCGCGGAAGTGGCCGTCGAGCGGCTGGAAGTGGTCGTAGGCCGCGCGGGCCCGGTCGGTCGAGCGGTCGCGCCAGTCCTGGCGGTGGTTGTAGACGAAGGCCCGCCAGTGCACCACGCCGCCGAACGGCGCCAGCGCGTCGGCGAGCACGCCGGCGCCCTCGGCGTGGGTGCGCTCGTAGGCGAACGGGCCCGGCTGGCCCTCGGAGTCGGCCTTGACCACGTAGCCGCCGAAATCGGGGATCGTCTCGTAGACCCGCTCGGTGGTGGCGGCCCACCACTCGCGCACCCGCTCGTCGAGGGGGTCGGCGGTGGGCAGCCCGCCCAGGACGACGGGGGAGGTGAAGCCGACCGACAGGTGCACGCGGATCCCGTACGGGCGCAGCTCCCCGGCGATCGCCGCGACGTCGCCGAGCCGGTCGGTCAGCAGGTGGGCCTCCGTGGCGTGCACGTTGACGTTGTTGACCGCGACCGCGTTGACCCCGCACGCGGCCAGCAGCCGCCCGTAGGCCCGCACCCGGGTCAGGTCCCCGCGCGCCGCGCCGTCCGCCCAGAAGATCGACCCGCCCGCGTAGCCCCGCTCCACCTGGCCCATCACCGGGTGCACGGCCACGTTGTCCCAGTGGTCGACCATGCGCCGTCGCATCGCGGGCCGGTGCGTCTCCGCCGGCCGCGCGGCGCCGAACGCCGCCTCGCCCAGCCGTACGAGGTGGAAGAAGCCGTGGAGCAGGCCCGCCGGGTCGTCGGCGAGCACCACCGTGACGCCGTCGTGGCGGGCCAGCACGAAGCCCTGCTCGCCGGGCTCCTCCCGGCCGGCCAGCCGGGCCGCGGCGGCGGGCAGGGGCCGGGCGGTGGAGAGCGCGAGCACCAGGTCGGCCGGCTCGTCGGTCAGGCCGCCGCCATGCCGGGCGCAGGCCCAGGAGACCTCCGCGCGCACGGTGTCGGCGAGCAGCCCGTCGCCGCACACCAGCGTGCGCCGCGAGCCGATCGCCCGGAACGCCTCGGGGGGCAGCCAGGCCGCGTGGACGCCGTTCGGCTCGGGAATGGTCACGGGACTCCTTCGGCACGCCGGTGCGGGTCAAGATCATATCGCCCGGGATGTCAGAAGGGCACGGGGTTGTAGACCTTCCCCGCCAGGGCCAGGATCTGCTCCGCGTCGTCGACCGGAGGGTGGATCCTGTTCATGATCCACCGTTTGATCTCCATGCCCTCGGCCCCGGTACGCGCCACCACACGGTCCCAGCCGCGGGTGTAGAGGGCGCCGGCCGCGCCGAGGGCCAGGTCGGTGACGTACGGGGCCGGGGTGAAGTCGATCAGCGGCAGCCCCAGGAGGTCGGCGGCGGCGTTGGGGCCGGCCGTCTTCCCCATCGGGGTCGCGTGCTGGCAGCTCTGCACCGCGTAGTGCCCGGCGTCGGCGCGGGCCGCGGCCACGTCGCCCGCGGCGAAGACGGCCCCCCGCACCCGAAGGTGGCGGTCCACGGCGAGCCGCCCGAGCCGGTCTCTCGGGGCCGGGATCTGCGCGGTGAGCGGGCTGGCCTCCAGGCCGGCCGTCCACACGATCGCGTCGGCGGTGACACGCGTGCCGTCGGACAGCTCCGCCACCCCGCCGGCGGCGGAGACCAAGGTGGTGCCGAGCCGGCGTTCGACGCCCAGCTCGTCCAGCGCCGCCTCGATGGCGGGGCGCGGCGCCTCGCCGAGGTCCGGCCCGACCACGCCGGCCCGCTCGACCAGCACCACCCGGCCCCGCCGGGCCAGCTCGCCGGTGACCTCCAGGCCGGTGAAGCCCGCGCCCACCACGACCGAGGTGACGGACTCCCGGCCTCGCAGGTGCGCGGCCAGCCGGTTGGCGCCGTCGAGGGTGTCCACGTCGTACAGTTCCTCGGCGCCCGGCAGGTCAGGGCGGACCAGGCGGCTGCCGGCGGCCAGCACCAGGCGGTCGTAGCCGGCCACGTGCCCCCCGGCGCGCACCAGGCGGGCCGCCACGTCGATCTCCTCGACGGCCGCGCGGACGTGCTCGACGCCGATCGGCTCCAGGATCCGGCTCAGCGGGACGGTCGCCCGTTCCGGCTCCGGCTCGTACATCCGGGGCCGGAGCACCATGCGCTCGTTCGGGCTGATCAGCGTGATCCGCAGGTCGGCGGGGCCGCGCACCCGCGCGGCCGCCGCGGCGCTCCACACTCCGGCGAAGCCGCCCCCGACGATCACGATCCTTGGCATGTTCCGTCTCCTTCCCCTGAGGTGCCGTACGGCAGGGAGACAAGTCAGGCGGCTCAGAGGTGACCGGGAAGTTTGTCGGGATTGGCCACCCGCAGGTACGCGGCGATCCGCCCGTCGCGCACCTCGACGGTGTCGATCCAGCACAGCCGCCCCTCGCGGTGGGTCGCGAGCCCCGGATCCCCGTTCACCTCGACCACCTCCACCCGGTCACCGGGCCGGTGGGTGCCGAACCACAGCAGCAGCCGGGCGACCCGCTCCACCCCGTGCACGGGCACCCGCGCCGCCGTGGCCTTCCCGCCGCCGTCGGCCACGTAGACGACGTCGGGATCGAGCAGGCTGACCAGGCCCGCGAGATCGCCGGCCTGGGAGGCGGCGCGGAAGGCGTACAGCACCCGCTCCCGCTCGGCCCGGCTCGCCCGCGGCGGCACCCGCGCCCCCGCCACCCGCCGCCGCGCCCTGGAGGCCAGCTTCCTGCAGGCCACCGGCGACCTGCCGAGCGCCCCCGCGATCTGCTCGAACGGCAGCTCGAACACGTCATGCAGGACGAACGCCACCCGCTCCGGCGGCGGCAGCTCCCGCATCACCAGCAACATCGCCGTGCTGACCGAGTCGTCGACCAGCACCCGCTGCGCCACGTCGGGACCGGTCATGAGCGGCTCGGGCAGCCACGGCCCGATATATCCCACCTTGCGGACCCGCGCGGAGTTGATCACGTTGTACGAGATCCGCGCCGCCACGGTCACCAGCCAGGCCCGCAGGTCCACCACCTCGGACAGGTCGGCCGACGCCGCCCGCAGCCAGACGTCCTGGAGCACGTCCTCCGCCTCGGCGACGCTCCCGAGCAGCCGGTACGCGGCCCCGAACACGGCAGGCCGGTGCAGCTCCCACTCCTCGTCGAGCCGCGCACTCCGATCGAATCCCACCATTCCAGGAAACCGCAGGCCAGAGGCGCTTCGTTCGCCGGGGGGTCGCCGGGGGGCGTACCGGGGCCGGATCCCGCGTGCCCGGTCGCCCGGCTTGACTTAGAGCGCGCTCCAAGGGCGAACCTGAAGGGCATGACGATCCAGGAGGCCGCGCAGCGCTCCGGGCTGACCGCGTACACGCTGCGTTACTACGAGCGCATCGGGCTGATCCGGCCCGTGGGCCGCGACGGCAACGGTCACCGGGACTACTCGGAGCAGGACCTCGTGTGGCTGGAGTTCCTCACCAAGCTCCGCACCACCGGCATGCCGATCGCCGACATGTGCCGGTACGCGGAGCTGATGCGCGGCGGCTCCGGCACCGCCGGGGAGCGCCTGGAGATGCTGGAGGAGCACCGCGAGCGGGTGCGGTCCAGGATCGCCGAGCTCGCCCAGGACCTGAAGGCGCTGGACCACAAGATCGACTCCTTCCGGGCGCGCGTGTGAGCGACCCCCACCGCCGAGGTGGCCGCCGGGCCCCGGCAGCGACCCCCACCGCCGGCCTTCGGCGCGTTCGCGGTAGGGACCGACGGCTTCGTCGTGGCGGGGCTCCTGAGTAGGGGCGGTTCGTTTCAGCCGGTGGGAGCTTCGGGGGTGGCGGATGTCCCGGAGATGGCGGGAGTCTCGAGGGTGGCGCTCAGGTCGGCGGCCGTGCTGAGCTCGTCGGCCAGTCTTTCGCGGTCGGCGGCCGACAGTTCCACCTCGGCCACCTCGGCCAGCAGGCGGGCCGCGAGGTCGGGCGCGCCGGTGCGGATCCGCAGCTCGGCGAGGTAGACGAGGGCGGGCAGGCGCCGGCGACCACCGGCAGCAGCGACGACGAGTGGTGGGAGCGGCGTGCCCCGCTCCTCGGCGAGCGCATGGACGGCTACCCGTGCCGACACCCCGCCCTGACCCGGCCCGGTCCACCGGATGCCCCCGCATTGGCGACCCGGGTTGCCCGCGGCGGGGCGGATGAAAATTTCACGGGAATCCGCAGGTCGGTGCTCGCCGCCGGGCGGGCGGGTTGACGGTCGTTCCTTACTCGTGCCATCAAGGCTCTGACAGGGCCGGCCACGCTTCCAATTAGGCTGACCTTCCAACAAACTCCGGTGCCCGGCACCGGTCCGACCTGTGGGAAAGCGCTTACCAAGGAGCGCAGAGGGGTAGGGAAACGGCCTTGACACTCCCATCGCGTACCAGACGGCTGCTGGTGACGGCCACGGCCATGGCGGGCGTCGCCGCCGTGCTGCCGCCCGCAGCGCAGGCGCGGGTGCTGGACAGGGACGGCCCGTGGCCGTCGAACACCGGCAGCGTGCACATCACGGAGACCCGCAACACCGGCTCGTTCTTCGACGGCGGCATGAAGCGCTACTACGGCATCGGCGACGGCGGCCAGAGCGAGAGCCAGGACCCGATGTTCGTCGTCCCCAACGGCGGCACGATCCAGAACGTCATCCTCGACGCCCCCGCCGGTGACGGCATCCACTGCCAGGGCTCGTGCACGATCCGCAACGTGTGGTGGAACGACGTGGGCGAGGACGCCGCGACGTTCATGTCCTCCAGTTCGTCGGCCACCTATCTGGTGGACGGCGGCGGCGCCAGATCCGCCTCGGACAAGGTGTTCCAGCACAACGGCGCCGGAACGGTGACCATCAGGAACTTCCAGGTGCACAACTCCGGCAAGCTCTATCGCGCCTGCGGCAACTGCTCCACCTCCTACCGGCGGAACGTGGTCATGGACGGCATCACCGCCCGTTCCACCAAGGTGCTGGCCGGGATCAACACCAACTGGGGCGACACCGCGCGCTTCAGGCAGATCGCCGTGTACGGCAGCAGTACCACCATCTGCGAGAAGTACCGAGGCGTGCCCAAGGGCAGCGAGCCGGTGAAGATCGGTTCGGGCGCGGACGGCGTCAACTGCCTCTACTCCTCCTCCGACATCACGATCCGCTGACCTGAACCCCGGCCTCGGGGAAGCACGCCCTTCCCCGAGGCCAGGAGCGCCACCGCGTCGGCGTCGTACACCTCACCGTGGGAGAGCGTCGCGGCGATCAACGACGGCATCGACCCGCCGAGCTCCAACGACACCGCCAACCGCCGCTGGGGCACCTGGCCGAACACCGGCACCCAGTGGGCCGAGCTGACCTGGACCTCGGCCCAGGCGATCAGATCCGCCGACGTCTACTTCTTCGACGACGGCGGCGGCGTCCGCGTGCCGGCCTCCTGGCGGCTGCAGCGCTGGACCGGCAGCGCCTACGCCGACATCCCCGCCACCTACCCGACCGCCGTGAACGCCTACAACCAGGTCGGTTTCTCCCAGATCAGCACCACCCGGCTGCGGATCGTCATGCAGAGCGGGCAGGGCTCGGTCGGGCTGCTGGAGGTCAGGGCGTTCGTCGCCGACCCGCCGGGCGGCACCGGCTGGAGCCCGCCCGCCACCCTGGTCAGCCCGCTCACCCAGGTCTGGCAGCACGTCGAGAACACCTATCCCAACCTGTACGGGTTCCGCAACTACGGCTGGGACCAGATCATGGCGAACGGCGGCTCGATCAACTACTGCGTCCGCTGGGACACCGGCGCCTCGGTGACGGCGGCGCAGCGGGACCAGATCCACGCCACACTGGCCCGCCAGTTCAAGAAGTGGATGGACCTCATGGCAGGCCACGACAACTGGCCGTACAGCACGGTGCCGGTCAAGGTGGTCGGCTGGGCGGTGCGGGACCGGGCCCAGCTCCAGTAGAGCGACAACTCCGTGGACATCTACGTCGGCGACATCCGCGAGAACGCGCCGCAGTGCGCCGAGCCGTGTGGCCGGTTCTTCAACCAGAGCGGCACCTACCCGAACTGCCCGGGCGGCCCGTCACACCACTACGACATGTCGTTGTGGCTGACCTCCGGCTTCGGCGGCGGCGCGGGTGGTGACTGGGGGCAGCGCATCGGCAGCGAGTACTACATGTCCAACCTCAACGCCGACAACCTGCACATCCTCCTGCACGAGATAGGCCACTCGTTCGGCCTGGACGACTTCTACGACTGGACGCCGACGGGGGTGTGCTGCTTCCTGATGAAGGCGGGCTCCGCATCGTCGATCACGGAGTTCGACGCGTGGATGTTCCGCGACTGGTGGCGCCACCTGAAGAGCCGTTACGGCCGCTGACCGCCCCCGGGTGTGCTCCACCCCGTTCACGAGCGGGGTGGAGCACGGGGCATGGCGGCTCGTTCGCGGTCAGGCCAGGATCGGCACCCGGGTCCCGGTGCGCACGGACTCCAGGGCCGCCGTCACCATGGCCAGGCTGCGGATGTTGTCGTGGCACTCGCCCTGCGGCGCCCGCCCCGAGCGCAGCCCCGTCACGAACTCCTCCAGCCCCTCGGCCAGCCCCGCGAAGCGGCTCCGCCCGGGGAACGGGTCGGCGTGCGGGGCGGGCGGGCGTACGACGTGGCCCTGGACCGCCTCGGCGGTCGGCTCGCCGTTGCCGTCCCAGCGCGCCGTGCCGTGCGAACCGGCCGCCCGCCAGCTCCCCGTCCACGACGTCGCCCCGCCGGGCGCCGACCAGCTCCCGGTGAACGTGTAGCGCAGCCCGCCGGTCATCTCGAAGATCGCGGTGGCCGAGCACGCGCCGGGATACCAGGTCCACGCCGGCCGGAACGACTCGCAGTAGACGGAGACCGGATCGGCCCCCGAGAGCGCCCGTGCCGCGTCGAACAGGTGGATGGCCATGTCCTGTAACAGCGGGTGCTCCAGCTCGTCGAGGAACGGCCGCCCACGGTAGGGCATGTAGAACTCCGACGTCAGCAGCCCGAGCGGCCCCAGCTCGGCCACCGTGCGCCGGAACGCCACCAGGGTCGGCATGAAGCGCCGGTTCTGGTTGACCGCGAACAGCCGCCGCGCCTCGTCGGCTGCCCCGACCATGGAGCGCGCCTCCTCCAGCGTGACCGACATGGGCTTCTCGCTCAGCACCGAGACCCCGCGCTTGAGCGCGGTGACCGTCACGTCGTGATGCGCCCGTGGCACCGTGCAGTTGACGATGAAGTCGGGCTCCTCACCGTCGAGCACGGCGGTGAGTGAGGAGCTGACCGGCAGGCCGTCCAGGCCGAGCTCGGCGGCGGCGTCGCGGGCCAGGTCCTCGGCCACGTCCACCCAGCCGACCAGCTCGGTGTCGGGGTGGGCGAGCAGCTCCGGCGCCCACTGGCCGCCGATGAACCCGGCGCCGACCACCACGGCGCGCAACGGCCTGTCCGCCGTGACGAGGTCGAACGCGGGGCCGGCGGGGGATGCGTGAGTGGGGGTGTCGGACGGCATGGCGGCTCCTACCACTGGATGGGGGTGTGGGCGTTCTGCAGGGGGTCGCCGGGCCGGTCGGCCGGGGCGGCCCACAGGACCGCGTTGGCCAGCACACGCCGCACGTCGGGGTGGTGGTAGATGGGGTATTCCTGGTCGCCGGGGCTGAAGTAGAAGACCCGGCCGAGGCCCCTGCGGTAGCAGCAACCGCTGCGGAACACCTCCCCGCCGCTGAAGTTGCTGATGAAGACCAGCTCGTCCGGCTCGGGGATGCCGAACGGCTCGCCGTAGGTCTCCTGGCGCTCGATGACCAGCGGCCGGGGCACGCCCCGCGCGATCGGGTGGGCGGGGGAGACCGTCCAGACCAGCTCCCGCTCGGCCGCGTCACGCCAGTTGAGCGTGCAGGTGGTGCCCATCAGCGCGCGGAAGATCTTGGAGTAGTGGCCCGAGTGGAGCACGATCAGGCCCATGCCGCCCAGGACACGGCGGCGCACCCGCTCCACGATCTTGTCGTCGACGTCCTCGTGCGCCATGTGCCCCCACCAGGTGAGCACGTCCGTCGCGGCCAGGACCTCGTCCGTGAGGCCGTGCTCGGGGTCGTCCAGCACGGCGGTGCGCACGCGTACGCGATCGCCGAGCAGCTCGGTCAGTCCCGCCGCGATGGCGCCGTGGATGCCGTCGGGGTAGCGGCGGCGCACGTCCTCCTCGCGTTGCTCGTGGTAGTTCTCGCTCCAGACAGTGACGTTGACCGCCATCCGCTTCCCTCCGGTCGTGGATCGTCAGATCACTTTCTGCCCAGACCGACGGGACCGGGAAACGGGTCACGCCGCGCGGGCGTGCCATTCGATGTGGTGGGCGTAGATCCAGCGGCTGGGGTCGTCGCCGGTGCGGGCCATGCGGCGCATCGCCCAGCTCATGATCAGGTCGCGCGGGACACTGGCCACGGGGCCCAGGGCCTTCCAGCCGCCGGTACGGTTGCCCTGCTCCACGACGCGCTCGACCCGCTCGCGCCGCGCCCGCTCGTACGCGCCGAACGCCGCCTCGATGCCGGGCCCGTCGCGCAGGCAGCGGGCCAGGACGACGGCGTCCTCGATGGCCAGAGCCGCCCCCTGCCCGATCGACGGGGCGGTGGCGTGGGCCGCGTCGCCGATGACGATCATCCGGTCGCGGTGCCAGATGGGCACGGTGGGCACGTCGTAGCTGTTCCAGCCCGGGAAGATCTCGTCGGTGGCCGCGATGAGGTCGAGCGCGGGGCCGCGGTCGCGCCGGAACAGCTCGCTCAGCCGGGTCCGCCAGTCGACGGCGGCCAGCTCGGCCGGGGTCAGCTCCGCAGGCTGGACGGGGTTGGCCGCCCACCACACCTCGCCGTCGGGGTGCGACAGGTAGGCGAGGAAACAGCGCCTGCCGAAGATCGCGTGCATGCCGGGAGCCGGGTCGTGCCGGGGGCCGGTCGGGGTGGCGCGGGCGTAGCCGCCGGTGGTGAGCAGGCCGGTGTAGCGGGCGGTGGGGGCCGCGGGGTCGATGATCCGGCGGGTGCGCGAGCGCAGGCCGTCGGCGCCGATGAGCAGGTCACCCGCGGCCGTGGTGCCGTCGGCGAAGCGCGCCACGACCCCGTCGCCGGTGACGGCGGCGTCGGCGAGCCGCTTGCCGTACTCGATGCGCACGCCCCGGGCGAGAGCCCGCTCGCGCAGGAACCGGTTGAGGTCGCCGCGCTTGACGGTCCTGCTCGTCAGGCCGTCCATGGTGTACGGCAGCTCACCGAGCCTGCGGCCGGAACCGCCGGCGAGCGTGATCTTCGGGGTCTCGACGCCGAGGCCGCCCACGTCGAGGTCCATGGCGCGTAAGGCGTCGAGGGCGTTGACCGCCAGCGTGAGGAAGGCGCCCGCCTCGTCGGCGGCCCTGTCGTGGGCCTCGTGGACGACCACGCCGATGCCCGCCTTGCGCAACGCGATGGCGCTCGACAAGCCCGCGATGCCGCCGCCTATGATCAATGCTGTGTATGGCATATACTGAGTGTATGACATACACAGGCGACGATGGCAAGCTGCCGCCCGGCCTCGGCCTGCTCTGGGAGCGGCTCGGCGGCCCCGTCCGCGAGCCCAAGGTCGGGTTGAGCGTCGACCGCATCGCGCGGGCGGCGGTGGAGCTGGCCGACGAGGGCGGGCTCGACGCGGTGTCCATGGCCAGGGTCGCCGAGCGGCTGGGGTTCACCACGATGTCGCTCTACCGGCACGTCAAGAACAAGAACGAGCTGCTGCTGCTCATGCTCGACTCCGTCACGGCCGTGCCCGCCGAGCTGGACGAGCCCTGCGACGGCTGGCGGGCCGGGCTGGAGCGCTGGAGCCGGGCGCAGTGGGCGATGCTGCGCGCCCACGCCTGGATCGTCCACCTGCCCATCGCCGGGCCGCCCATCACGCCCAACCAGCTCGCGTGGACCGACCGTGCCCTGGCGGCGCTGCGCGGCACCGGGCTGTCCGAGGCCGACAAGGCCGGGGTGGCGCTGCTCGTCGCCACCTACCTGCTCAGCACCGCCCGGCTGGGCGCGGACCTGGGCCCCGCCGCCTCGGGGGAGTCCGTGGCCGCCTACAGCGCGCTGCTCGGAGCCCTGGTGGACGCCCGGCGCTTCCCGGCCCTGCGTACGGCGGTCGACGCGGGCGCGTTCGACTACCCGGCGGACACCCCCGAGGAGGAGCGGGACCTCGGCTACCGCTTCGGCCTGGACCGCATCCTCGACGGGGTGCAGGTCCTGATCAACGCGACCGGGTGACCAGCCCGCCGAGCTCCTCCGTGGGCACCCGGTGGGTCTCCTTGGCCGTGGCCACGGCGATCGCGCTGATCGCGCACAGGATCGCGGTGAAGATGCCGACGCCGACCCAGCCCTGCAGCCCCAGCCAGCCCTGCGGGGAGACGATCCCGGCCGCCGAGGCCACGGCGAAACCGGCGATGGCGAAGCCGATCTGGGTGCCGATCGCCGTGCCCGACAGGCGTACTCGGGTGCTGAACATCTCCCCGTAGAGCGCGGGCCAGATGCCGTTCGAGGCGCTGTAGACGACGCCGAGCGTGAGCACCCCGACCACGAACACCAGCGGGTAGCTGCCCGAGTTGATCGCCGCCAGATAGGCGAAGATCATGATCGGGCTGCCGATCGCGCCCACGAGGAACACGGGTTTGCGCCCGATCCGGTCCGACAGCCTGGCCCACAGCGGGATCGCGACGAGGGCGGCGGCGTTCGCGGCGATGCTGACCCACAGCATGGTGGCGCTGTCGAGCCCGATCTCGTCGCTGGTGGCGTAGTTGAGCGCCCAGACGGTGAAGATCGTGCTGACGGTCGCGATCAGCGCCGCGCACACCACGCGTACCACGCTGCCCCAGTGCTCGCGGAAGAGGACGGCGAGCGGCATGCGCGGCACGGTGCCCCGCGCGACCTCCTCCTCGAACGCCGGGGTCTCCTCCAGCCGCCTGCGGATGATCCACCCGGCCACGGCCACCGCCACGCTCAGCCAGAACGGCACCCGCCAGCCCCAGCTCAGCAACTGCTCCTCCGGCAGCGCCGCCACCGGGATGAACACGAACGTGGCCAGGATCTGGCCGAACTGGGTGCCGTTCAGGGTGAAGCTGGTGAAGTAGCCGCGCCGGTCGGCGGGGGCGTGCTCCAGGGTCATCGAGTTGGCGCTGGCCTGCTCGCCGGCGGCCGACAGGCCCTGCAGGATGCGCAGCAGCACCAGCAGGACGGGGGCCAGGCCGCCGATCTGGTCACGGGTGGGCAGGCACCCGATGAGGAACGTGGACACGCCCATGAGGATCAGCGTGAACACCATGATCTTCTTGCGCCCGAACCTGTCGCCCACGTGGCCGAGGACGAACGCGCCCACGGGCCGGGCCGCGTAGGCGACGCCGAAGCTGGCCAGGGACTGCAGGGTCGCGGTGGCGGGGTCGGAGCCGTCGAAGAAGACCCGGCCGAAGATCAGCGCGGCGGCGCTGCCGTAGATGAAGAAGTCGTAGTACTCGAGAGCGCTGCCGATCCAGGCGGCCACGGCGGCTTTGCGGGGAGTGCCCCGGCTGGGCGAGGTGTCAGTCACGCATGGCTCCCTTGGGGGTGTGGGGGTGGTCGGCGGGGCCCCCGGCGCCGATGGTGTTACGAACTAGATAGTTAATTAACGTTGCGGCAATGCTGCAAGGCGCGCGCGGCCGGTGTCAAGAGCGGGAAGTCATTACCATGGGGCGATGACCTCGCAGCCGGCCGCCAGGGCACGCCAGCGTGACGCCGACCGCACCAGGGCGGAGATCCTCGCCGTGGCGCGGAGCGAGTTCGCCCGCAACGGCTACGCCGGGGCCAGGGTCGACGAGATCGCCGAGCTGATGCGCACCACCAAGCGCATGATCTACTACTACTTCGGCAGCAAGGAGCGGCTCTACATCGCCGTCCTGGAGAAGGCCTACGCCGAGGTGCGCGACGTCGAGCGCACGCTGGACGTGGAGCACCTGGCGCCGGTCGAGGCCATCCGCACGCTGGCCGAGCTGACCTTCGACCACCACGACGCGCACCGCGAGTTCATCAAGCTGGTCGCCATCGAGAACATCCACCAGGCCGAGCACATCCGCAAGTCCGAGGTCCTGGCCAACCTGGGCACCCCGGTCCTCGACCTCATCTCCCGCATCCTGGCGGCGGGCCGGGCCACCGGAGACTTCGTGACCGAGGCCGACGCCATCGACGTGCACATGATGATCAGCTCGTTCTGCTTCTTCCGGGTGGCCAACCAGCACACGTTCGGGGCGCTGTTCGGGCGCGACATGACGGCGGGGGAGCACCGCGCCCGGCTGCGCCGGATGGTCGGCGAGATGGCGGTGGCCTACCTGCGCGGCGCTGGCGCACGAGCCTGACCGGCCGTGCTGGACGCGAACCCGGCCCGGGCATCGCGCCGTTGAGGGGCTCCGCCAGGACGGCGGTCGTCGCGACCGGCCACCGCACGCCCGGCGGGACCTCCCGCAAGGGATCGGGAGGTGCGGCTGTGGGCGGCCGGCCCCTGTAACGACCGCGTCCAGCCGGTTCCGGAGCCGTTCGGCGTCCGGACGTTCAGGTGGATCTAGATGAGTCCCCGGCCCGCACCGGTGTGCTGGCAGGGGGTTGAGGGGCGACGCGGCCCTGGATCGAGGTCTCCCGGTGTCCATGGGCCGAGGGGGAACGTTCCGACATTGATGATCGAATCCTTGCGATTGGTACGATGCCCCTTCCAGACCCTTTGCAGCCGGGTGAAAACCCGCTGCTGGCCTCTGTCATCGCGTTCGGGGAAGAGGAAGTCGTGGGGCTGCTGCGCATCCACTTCACGGCCGACGACCTGGCGCGCACGACCATGGCCGCCGCCGCGGACCCGCTGTGGGAGGTCGTGCTCAGCCGGTTCCGGCTGCGCGACCGGGACAAGGCGCTGGCGTACCGGTCGTGGGAGCGCGGCCTGCGCAGGAGCCCCGAGCGGGTGGCCCGGATGGGGGCGGGCGTGCGCTGGCTGATGGCGCTGGCGCCGGAGGGCCCGTACTTCCCGGACTTCCTCACGCCCGAGGCCGCGCGGGACGGGCTGGAGGCCGGGCTGAGCGCGTTACGGTCCACGCCGCGCCGCAGGTTCCGGTGGGAGCTCGGCTGGCTCGCCCGCTACGCGCCGGTGGCCGGCTGGGTGGGCGGGCTGGGCGACGGCGAGGTCACGTCCGTGGAGGGGCTGGCCACGGCCCTCAGCGACTACTACGGCGCGGCCATCGCGCCGCACGGCGAGCACATCAGGGCGGCCGTCGAGGCCGACCGCGCCTGGCGCGTCGGCCACCTGCTCAGCGGGGGCGTCGAGGCTCTGCTGAACGGCCTGCGGCCGACGATGCGCTGGCGGCCGCCGGTGCTGGAGGTCGACTACACCCTGGACCGCGACCTGCATCTGCACGGGCGCGGGCTGCGGCTGGTGCCGTCCTACTTCTGCCGCCGCGTGCCGGTCGCCCTGGCCGACCCCGAACTGTCGCCGGTGCTGGTCTACCCCATCGACGCGGCGTTCCGCTGGACGCCGGGCACGCGGGCCCCCGGCTCGCTGGAGGCGCTGGTCGGCGACTCGCGCGCCGCCGTACTGCAGGCCGCCCGCGGCGGCGCCACCACCACGGAGCTGGCGCGCCGGGCGGGAGTGTCGATCGCGGCGGCCAGCAGGCACGCGAAGGTACTGCGAGAGGCGGGCCTGGTCAGGAGCGTACGCCGGGGCCCTGCGGTGCTGCACCTGCTGACACCGCTGGGCACGGGCCTGCTCGAACCGTCGTGAGACCGCCTCCCGTGAGACCTGGTGGGCCCGCTGATCGGAAGCCTGATCGAGCCGGCCGACTTCGCCCCGACCTCCACCACGTACGGCGTGGGTCGCCGCCCGCCCCATCGTGGCGGCGGGGCTTCTACCACTTCGGTCCTAACCGCACGATCGGCCCAGCGCCACGCTTTGCGTCAAGCCTCCTGGAGACCCTGTATGCCCACGGAACCTGATCGGGTGGGGGTCGCAGCCGGCGGGGCGTGTCCACCGAGGTGGTCCGTCGCCGAGGAGCGGATGGCTCACTAAACCCGATGATCGCCGTCAGGTGGATGGTTAGTCTCGCTCCTCGGTGGCGATCGGCTGTTCGAATTGTCGTTATTCAAGCGCGAACATGCCAAGGAGCTGAGACATGAAGCGAATGCTGGTTGTATTAACTGCTGCCCTGCTGACCTCTGCTTTCGTAGCCGCGCCGGCTCACGCCGATGATGTGGCGACGCGGCAACTCGTTGCGGGTCCGGACGTGGCCAAGCAAGTGGCGTGGTTCTGGCTTGCCGACGGAGCCGCCAACCTGAAGAACGCCACGCCCTACGCCGTGCAGACCGAGGTTCACGGCGAGCGCGCCTCCATCCCCGTCGTCCCGGATGGCAAGCCCGGCCTCACCGCGCCGGCTCTGGGCCCGACCGAGCCGAAGGGGAAGACGCCCACGACCACGGGCAAGGTGTTCTTCGTCGATGCCGACGGGCAGCCGTACTGGTGTACGGGCACCGCCCTGCAGTCGCTATATCGCAATCTCGTCGCCACGGCCGGCCACTGCGTGTTCCGCTCCAACGGCACCACGGTCGCCAACTGGGTCTTCGTTCCCGATTACGCCGACGGCGCCACCCCGTGGGGCCTGTACGTCGGAAAGCAGGCCTCCACCCACTACGAGTTCTACACGTACACCGACTACAGCCGCGACTTCGCCTTCGTGAACGTCTTCAGCGGCGTCGTCTCCTCCTCCGGCGTGCTGACCGACGCCGGCAGGCTGGTCGACAACGTCGGCGGGCAAGGCTTCGCCTGGAACCAGCCGGTACCCTCCACGATCGACGTCTTCGGCTACCCGGCAGGCCCCAACCCCGACGGGCGACGCCCCTACACCGGCCAGGACCTCGAATGGTCCACCGGACCCACGTCCACCATGACGCTGTCCGACCTCCCCATGAACCAGCCCATCGGCGTCGAGTCCCCGTTCACCGGTGAGGGCGCCCTCGGCTCCTCATGGCTGTACCGATACGGCAGTGACAACCGTGCCGGCTACCTCAACGGCGTCACGATCAGCGTCGCCGACACCGACGGCGACGACCGCTACGACACCGGCATCTCCCCGTATTTCGACGGCCAGGTGAGCGTGGTCTACCGTGCCGCTGCCGCTGTCTGGACCGGCTCCATCGCATAGACGGTAACCGTCATCAACCGCCCCGCTCCCGGCTTGCCTGGGAGCGGGATCAGACAGGACGAAACGCTGCTGGACGGTCATGAATAGTCGTCTTCGTCGTACTGCTCCAGGCGGAGTAGGGTGCGGATCTTTCCCACCGCCGGTTTCCCGTCGTGACGGGCGGCGTTCAGCACCTCCTGGATGAGCGCGTCGCGGGCGCCGGCACGCGCGGCCAGGAGCCAGTGCCGTTGCGCCTTCAGCGATTCGGCCTTGAGCTGCCCCACTGGCCCACGCACAGCCCTGGGCCAGGCGGTATCGGTCAGACGCCGGATCTGTGTCCTGTTCGCGGTGGCGACCTGCGCCGCTCGGCGGCGTAGCGTCGCGACAGGCTGGCCGCCGTTGATCGCCTGCTCGAGTCGCTCGAGCGCGATGTTGTACGGCCGCACGATGCCCAGATAACGCCGGGCCGCCTGATCCATGGTCAGCGGTGCCGGGTTCGGCGTCGCCCGCGGCGACGGAGTTACGGTCTCCACGCTCGGTTCGGGACTCGCGGCCGTGGGCGAAGAGAGGGCGACGTGCGATGTCGCGTCGACAGGGTCGCTTGAGCACCCGGCGACCATGGAGACGACAACCAGTGTTCCTGCAAGGATGCGCACAAGTCCGTCATTGATCCACTTAGCCGTCGGCATGTCAAGATGCTGAACCGCCCGTTGGCCGCCATGCGGCTGCGTACGGTTCGACCGGGCATGCTGCTGGAGCAGGTACGTAACAACGCGGAGTACGTGCGTGAGGTCGCGCTGCACCTGGACGTCGTCGAACCGCGCATCTACGACCTGCCGAACCTGTATCGCATCATCCTGACCGACGAGGTCGCGTACATCACCCTGTACGGCGCCATGCAACACGGCCGCAATTCGCTGTGCGCGGTCGCGCAACCGCCGGGGCTGCTCTACGGGCTCGCGCTCCGCATTTTCACCAGCACCTGGGAGGCCAGCGGCCACAGCTGAACCAGCAGGAGGAGAAAACCGGCCGGTGCGGGGCATCCTCCGAATAACTGGCCGAGGCCGGGACGCCCAGACGCCGACTGGATAGCCCGCCGCAGACGAGGCCTACTCTTTTCACGGCAATCGCGCTTAGGTACGTCAGCGACACCTCCTCCACAGCACGCGATTCACGTACCAACCGCCACCAGCGCGGCGTGGCCAGAGGCAGCAGATGTGCAGTGTCATGGCGCTGCGGACGTCGATCGTCAAGGTTGGGCTGACACGTCGGAAGTGACCAGCTCGACTTCGAAGCCGTCTCGGTCCTCTAGGTAGGCGGCGTAGTGCTGATTTCCGCCGGCGTAAGGGTGACGATCGGGGAACATCAAGGTCCACCCGTGTGCGGGTGCCTGTTCGACCAGGGCATCGAGTTGGGCGCGGCTTCCCACGCGAAAGGCCAGGTGGTTCAAGCCCGGGCGGCAGCGGTCGTGCCGATCGGCGCTGAGTGCGGGTGACTGTTCCAGAACCACATAGGTGGCCCCCAGACGCCAGCTCCGGCCATCGTTCCAGTCTTGGAACTGTACGTAGCCAAGCGCCTGCAGCAGCCATTGCCAGCTGGCGATGGCGCGCTGCAGGTCAGGGACCCAGATCTCGACGTGGTGCAGCATTCCGGTGGTGGCCTTGCCGTTCATGCCGCGACCCCTTCCAGACGAGCTTGCCGTTGATGAAGGTCGCGCCAGCGCGGACCAGCGCGACCAGGTGAGGAGCGTTCACGGCACGCCAGCGGGTGCCACCTGGATCACGCTGGCCGACCCGGCCGGCCATCCGTTCGACCTGTCGATTCCCTGATCCGGGTTCCCGTCGGGACAGGCAGCCGGTGGTCTTGATGTCGACGGAGTGGAACAGCACGATCGTGCCGCCGGTTACTCCCATGATGGCTGCGACCACGCCGATGCCGAACCCGGCCGGGCAGGGGCAGCGCGCCCAGGACAGAGGTGTGTGTGAGCACCGTCAGCGGCGCGAGCAGCTTGTAGAGGGTGGTGCTGCGCATTCGCACTGCCTAGATGCTCCTGCCCAGGGCGCCTGATTAGCTTTCACGCGCGGTCGGTCTCCGGCGGGCGGTCAGTAATAGCCCTTCTCGCCGTCGATCAGTTCCCTGATGGTGTCCAGGTGGCCGGCGTGCCTGGCGGTCTCCTCGACCATGTGGATCAGCATCCAGCGCAGGCTCGCTGCGGACGAGCGGTAGTCGGGGTGCTTGCCCACGTCGTCCAGCGAGTGGGCGGCGACGATCTCGTTCGAGATCTGGCACTGGCGCTCGTACTCGTCGAGGAGTTGCGCCAGCGGGACGTCCTTGACCCGCATGTCGGCGTCGTCCACGCTCTCGTCGAACTGCGGATTGCCGCTGGCGGGGCGGCCCAGGAAGATCACCTCGAACCAGCAGTGCTCGGTCCAGCGCATGTGTGACACCAGGCCCGCCACGGTCATGAGTGGTGAGGTGGGCAGCACCGGCCGGTAGGCGTTCTCCTCCGACAGCCCTTCGCACTTCCACTGGACGATCGCGCGCTGCGTGTCGAGCCAGCCGACGAGCTGGGTGCGTTCGTCGGCGACGAAGGGCGGGCGTATGCGAGGAATGCTCATGAGGGGCGATGCTACCGCCGCCACGATGATGGCTTTCCGGCTGTCTAGCAAAGGTCGGCGAGGCGACCAGCCAGGCTGGGCGTGGTCGGCGCGGCGGCGTTCTGCGGTCACTGCGGCCAGGCCGATGGCTTGCGCGTCTTTGCTGTCCACATCGGGCCGCACCTCGCCTGGCCGGGGCTTCGTGCTGTTCGCCGTTGTCTTAATGGGAAGTCAACGCGGGGAACACCATGGACGACCAGGCAATGCCTCCGAGAGAAACCCATCGCCGAGGGCCGGGGCGCGGTCAGTTGAAGACCTTGGTGAACCGGACCACCCGCCGGTCTGCGAATCAGTGATCGCGTGATTCTGCTCTGCGGGCCGCGAGTTCGTCGTTGGCTGCTGCCTCGATGCTGGTCAAGCGCGCGTGGACTTCGCCGAACTGTTCGTCCAGGCGCGTACGCAACTGCTCCAGGGCGGTGGTGGGGGCCTGAGCCGGGTGGACGTGCACCGTGGGCCGGCGGCGAATGCCGCGCAAGGCGAACACCGACAGCACGCCCCAGTACAGGACGGCGATGCCTGCGGCGAGCATGCGTCCGTTGGCCGGGCTGGCGCTGTAGACCATCGCGACGGTGCCGGCGCCGTACAGGACCCAGGCCAGCCGGGCGCTCCAGGAGGAGCCCGTCAGCCAGCAGAGCAGCCACAGGATCGGCCCGCTCAGCGCCCAGGCCGACCAGATCACCTCCGCCCCCGTGGGCAGGCCGGCGGCGTGGGCGGTGATGTACGCATGGACCGGCGTGGTGACGACCTCCGTCAGGTGCCAGTCGCCCACCCGTTCCAGAGCCCAGGTCCCGCCGGTGATCAGGCCATTGGACACACCCTCGACGAGGGCGCCCAGCACCGCTACTGCCAGCCACAGAATCGCGATCACCAGGAGGGCCACGGCCGCAACACAGACGCCGAGGACCGAGTACTTGGCGATCTCCGCCTCGCGTGGATCATCAGCGAACCGTTCTCGCGCCCATCCCTGGAGGCTTTGGTAGCGGTCGGCGACCCAGTTGACCACTTCGACCATGCGGAGTCTCCTTCACCGAAGGCTGGGATGCGGGTGTCCCTCGATGGTCTCCCGCACGCGAGGGTGCCGTCATGCGAACGTGCGGAACTCGTCGCAGAGCGTGACCGCTTTCGCTTTTATGTCCAGGCCGGAGCTTTCCCGGCCTGGACATGACGGGGCACCAGCCGGGACTACCGCGTCCCGGTGACATCGGGCCGGCCAGCCCCCGGCTGCGTGACGTGCTGCGGTGCGAGGACGTGCGGGTGCTGCTCGCCGCGCCGGGCCTCCCGTCCGTGACTTCGACGGCCCCCTGACCGGCGATCTGGAGGAGTTGATGGCGGCCGCCCCGGCCCCCGCTCCGGTGTCGCGGCGGCCGGGGCGGCTGGTGCTGCTCACCTCCGGCATCACCGGCGCGCCCAAGGGCGCACCTCGGCGGCCGCGCTGGTCGAGCCGTTCGTCTCGATGCTCACCACCGTCCCGCCGTGCGGTGGCGAGCCGATGCTCATCGCGCCGCCGCTGTTCCACGGCCTCGCACTGCTCTGGTACGGGGCCGCGCGCTGGTGTTCGGCTGCCCGGTCGTCCTCATGCGCCGCTTCGATGCCGAGGCCGTGCTCGACGTGCTGGCGGCCGAACGTGCCGGGGCGCTGGTGGCCGTACCGGCGATATTGGAGTGCCTGCTGGCCCCGCCGCCGAGCGCGCTGCCGGACCTGCGGGCGGTGGTGTCCGGCGGCTCGGTGCTGCACCCTGCCCTCGCGCCTTCAACGGGACACCAACGGCAAGGAGCTCAACAACCTCTACAACTCCACCGAGGTCGGCTGGGCGGCCCTGGCCACCTCCGCCGACCTGCGCGCCGCCCCGGACACCCGTCGGGCGCCCGCCGTGCGGGACGACCGTCCGCATCCCGGGCCAGGACGGGGCGGAGCAGCCGACCGGCGAGGTCGGCCGGGTCCTCGTGGGCGGCGGACTGACGCTGACGGCCCGGGGCGACGGCCTCGGCGGCCTGTTCGCGAAACCTGACGGGCAAGGTGGACCGGCGCAAACTCGTCCCCCAGGAGCCGTGACCCGCCGCGGCCCGGACGTATGCGCACCCCTCAGCCCTCCACCCCAGCGCCTCGCGTTGCCGCGGGGGGATTCGAAGCGGAGCCGACATCGGGGCGCACAACTGGCGCGGCCCGGCTCCACATCCGACGCACGGACGCCCGTAATGCGCAACCCGCGAAACCCCAGGGCCTGCGCGGCTATTCATTCCAAGTAGCCCCGTCGGGGCCTGGCCTTTCGTGGCCGCGAGCTGCGTCGATTCGGGGGCTCGCGTCGTGATCCGTGGATTGTCGGAGCGGCCCGATAAGGTCCCGCCATGGTTGACGCGACGGTGGCGTGCTCGCATGCCCGATCCCTGTGTGGCCGGCCCTCGGCGGTGCGGGCGTGAACACCTACCGGGCGGCAGACCCCAACGGCGACCGGGCGGCGGATGCGAACGCCCGCCAGGCGACGGACTCCAGCGGCCGCCGGGTGACGGACCTCAAGCGTGGCCAGGCGGTGGATCCGAACGGCGGTCGGGTGGCGGACCTCAAGGGACGCCGAGCCACGGATCCCAACGGTGGTCGGGCGGCGGATGCGAACGGCGGCCGGGTGCCGGACTCCAGCGGTCGCCGGGTGACAGGCCTGCAGGGACGCCGGGCGGCGGGTCTTAAGGGACGCCGAGGGACGGATCCTAACGTGTGGGACGGGCTGCTCAAGCTCGTCAGGGCCGGTGATACGGCGGGGACCTTGCGCGTGGTCACCGAGCTGGATGCGGGCGGGCGCAAGGTGGTTGCGGCGGCCCTGCCGGGCTACGTTGCCGAGCAGGGTCGGGTGGGGCGTTGGTGGGGCTGGCCAGAGCAGTGCGCGCCGCTGCTGGTGGCGGGGGTCGCCTGCCTGGGCGGACCGGCCGCGGTGGCGGAGTGGTTGTTCCGGCGGGAGCTGCGGTGGGCGCCCGACGACGATCCCGGCTGCCTGCTCGGCCTGCTGCGGCAGCGGCCGGCGGGGTGGCGGGCGGACCTGGCGCGCCGGGTGGCCGTCCGGGTGCGGCTGCCCGAGTTGCGGCATTGGATGCTGGCCGCGGAGCTGGTTCGGGACGCGGGGATCGAGCCGCCGGACGACGCGGCGTTCATGGCGGGCTGGCTGCGCGCGTTGAGCCCGGCCACGGCCGCGGGCGATCCGCTGTTCGCCGCCTACCGGGGGCGGATCTTCGAGATCGACGGCCTGGCCACGGCTGACCTGTGGAGGACGGTCGAGTCGGTCGTCCGGCTGGTGGCGGACGGGCTGCTGGAGCGGGCCGCGGTGATCGACGGGGTGGTACGGCGGCTGCTGCGGGACGGGGCGTCCGCACCGGTGCCGTTCGCGGTCCTGCATGACCGGCTCGATCTCGACCTCGATGAGGCGGCCTGCCGCGCCGCGGACTACGCCAGGCTGCTGCCCGCCGGGCCGGTCGCGGTGGCCGATCTGGCGCTGACGCAGCTCCGGCGGCTGGAGGAGTCGGGGCGGCTGGCGGAGGAGTTGTTCGCCGAGGCGGTGGCGGCGCTGGCGTTCCGGCCGGAGAAGAAGCTGCTGCGCGCGCTCGTCACCTGGGCGGGCGAAGCCGTGCTGCGCGACGCCGGGCGGGTGCCGGCCGTGCTGCGGGCGATGGCGTCGATCTTCACGCAGGACATGCTCGCCCTGCAGGAGCAGGCCGTGCGACTGGCCCTCACGGTCGCACCGCAGGCCGACCCGGACGCCCGCGAGGTGGTCAGGGAGGCGGCGGGTGCGCTGCCGGCGGAGCTCCGGGGATTGATCGCGGCGGTGTACGGGGACGGGGCCGCTGCGGAGGCGGCCCACGCTGCGTCGCCTCATGCTGCGTCGTCCCACGCTGCGTCGTCTCATGCTGCGTCGTCTCACGGTGCATCGCCTCACGCCGGGGCGACCCCGGCTGGGGTGCTCCCCGTTGGGATGGCCCCTGCTGGGGTGCTCCCCGTCGGGGCGATCGCCGTGGGGGCAGCCCCCACTGAGGCAGCTCCTGTCGGGGCGATTGCCGCCGGGGCAGCCCCCACTGAGGGAGTCCCTGTCGGGGCGGTCGTCCAGTCGCAGTCGCACACTTCCGCATTGACACCGTCGCCGCCTGACACGACCCCACGGACGGTCGGGGGTGTGCCAGGCGTGACCCCGCTGGCGGCTCGGGGTGTGCCGGGCGTGGGCCCGTTGGTGGGCGGGGGTGTGCCCGGAGCGGGCTCGTTGGCGGGCGAAGACGTGTTGGGCGAAGGTGCGTTGGGTGGGGGTTCGTTGGTGACTGGGGGTGTGGCGGGCACGGCTCCGTCGGTGGGTGGGGGGCTGGCGGGTACGGGCACGTTGGCGGGTGGGGGCGTGCTGGGTGCGGCTTCGTTGGTGGGTGGACGTGTGGCGGGTACGGGCACGTTGGGGGCGGGTGGGGGTGTGTTGGGTGCGGCCTCGTTGATACGGGGGCGTGGGGCTGGCGTGGTCGCGGTGACCGGCGGGGGCGTGGTGGGGCTGCCTGGGCCCGTCGCCTCCCCTGAGGAGCTCGCCCGTGAGATCGCCGACTTCGACTGGCCGCCCGACGTCTACGCCTACGAACGCCTCCTGGCCGGGCTGGCGGAATGGTCGCACCGGGCGCCCTGGGCGTTGCGCGAAGCGTTGCGGGCCTGGTGGCGGCCGTTCAATCCGGAGGACTACGGGCACTACGGCAGCGAGATCGACGAGGGGCTCGTGGCCGTGGTGCGCCGGGCCTTCCTGGCGTTCGCCTCGCCGGACAACAGCAAGGCTCTTTCGGCGGAGAGCACGACGAAGCGGTGGCGGCCACGGGCTCCCGGGGCGCTTGACCGGATCTACCTGCAGCGGGCGCGGGAGCTGGTGACGGCGTTCGAGCAGGGCACGGGTTACCCGGTGCTGCTGGCCACGCCTACGCGGGGCACCGGGCACGTCGATCCCGGGGTGCTGCTCGACCGGATCGAGCTGCTGGAGGCCGGCGGGGTCGCGGCGCTGCCGGCCGACCTGGCTCAGGCACTGCTCCGGCTGCCACGTGAGGTCGGTGCCGCCTACGTTCGGCGGGCCGGGCGGCTGACCTCGGAGGCGGGGCGGACGTGCGCGGCCTGGATGCGCGGCGGCGGCCTGGCCGATCCCCGGGTGACCGTGTTCGTACGCGCGCAGCACGGCCGGGCCGGTCTGTGGGCCGAGCTCGCCCCGCCGCCTGCTGAGTTACCGGCGGCGATTCGGGGGCTGTTCGAGCTGCAGACCGGCCACACGTACACCCTCGGCTGGTGGCCCCTTGTCCTGCCCTCGCATCGGGAGCTGGTGGCGGCGCACCTGTCCTGCTATCTGCCGGCGTCGATGACGAGTGCCGACGGCCAGACGGCGGTGCTGGCGAGCGTGGTGCACGGCGACGGCCCGTTGGGCACGGGCATGGCGCACGCGCTGGCCTGCGGCATGGGTCACGAGAACGCCGCCGACCGCGCCGCTGCCACCGACGCGCTGCTCACCTTGGCGGCGCGGCGGGAGGTGCCGGTGGCGGCGCTGGCGGAGGCGGTGACGGCACTGGTACGGGCCGACTTCCTCAAGCTCAACCGGGTGGTCGCGGTGCTCGACGACGCCACACAGGCCGGAGCCCACGAGGTGGTGTGGGAGGTGGTCGTACGGGTGCTGCCGGGGTTGTTACCCGCGGAAGGGGAGCGGCCGCGGGCCGGGGCCGCCGACCTGCTGGCGGCCGGTGCTCGGGCGGCCAGGATCGCGGGAGTACGGGCGGAGGTGCCGGAGGTGGAGGCGGTGGCGGCCCGCAAGGGGTCGAGCAGGCTTGTGCAGGAGGCGCGGCGCTTACGGCATCTGATCGCCGCACCTAGGTGATTGATCTACATCGTAAAGGCGCGCGCCGGGTCGAGTGACGAAGTCGGCCCAGCGGCCCAGCGGCGACGGCCATCGGCCCCGTGGTGGCTCAGACCCCGGTGGTGACGGTCAGACCCCGGTGACGACGGTTTGGACCCCGGTGGTGTCGGCTATCGGCCCCGGTGGTAACGACTACTGGGGGTGACGGCCGTCTTCCCCTCCGGTGGTGACGGCTGTCTCCCCGGGGGGTGCCCCCGGTGTGGTGCCGGTCATCGGGCCCGGTGGTGACGGCCACCCACATCTGCGCGGTGGTGGCGACCGTCGGCGCCGTAGGTAAGCCGAAGGCGGATTCAAGGGTCGGAGGGCTGCGGGGCTGTTGTTGCAAAGTTCGCCGTGTGGTGTGGCCGGGCGGGCGGCAGGCGCGGCCCGGGGGTCAGAACGTGGCCGGGAGATCGCCCGGCGGTGCGGCGTCGTCCCATGTGGGATCGCGGAGGTGGGCCAGGTCGGCCTCCATCCGGGTGGCGGCCTCGGTCAGCGCGGGCAGGACGTCGCGCAGCAGGTCGGCCGGGGTGGCGCGGCTGGCGTGGGTGGCGACGTTGACGGCCGCCACCGTCCGCCCGCCGGGGCCGCGTACGGGCACCGCGATCGAGCGCACCCCCTCCTCCAGCTCCTGGTCAACCAGCGCGTAGCCGTCGGCGGCGGCCTGCCGGACGGCGGCGGCCAGCTCGGCGGGGGAGGTGACGGTGTAGCGCGACAGCGGCCGAGGGACGATCGCCGCCAGCCGTTCGGCGGGCTGGTCGGCCAGCAGCACCCGGCCCATCGAGGTGGCGTAGGCGGGAAAGTGGGTGCCGACGGTGATGTTCACGCTCATGATGCTCACCGTGGGCACCCGGGCCACGTAGACGACGTCGTCGCCGGACAGCACCGCGACCGAGGCCGACTCGCGCACCCGCGCCACCAGGTCGGCCAGGTGCGGCTGGACGATCTCGCCCAGGGTGCGGGCCGACAGGTGGGCGTAGCCGAGCTCCAGCACCTTGGGCAGCAGCAGGTGCCGGTTGCCGTCGGCGGCGGCGTAGCCGAGGCGTTCGAGCGTGTGGACCGCCCGCCGCACGGTGGCGCGGGGCAGGCCGGTGACCCGGGCGGCGCCGGCGAGGCTCACCCCGCCGACGGCCGAGCCGAGCGCGACCAGCACCGCCAGGCCCCGGGCCAGCGACTGCAGGCCGCCCTCGCCCGGGTCGGGGGCGCGGGCGGCCGGGCGGGGCTCGGGCGGCGGGCCGGCCAGTGCGGCCTCCATGCGCTTGACGGTTTCCCGCATGCGAGGCAGCGCGTACGCGGCCAGCCCCGCGACCGTGTGCCTGCTGGTGTGGCTGACCACGCTCAGCGCGCAGGCGGCCTTGCCGTCCGGGCCGCGTACGGGCAGCGCGACCGCGATCAGCCCCGGCTCGATGAGCTGATCGTCCTCGGCCCACGGCGCTGCCGGGTCGAGCAGCGCCAGCCCGGCCGCGCACCGGTCGGCGGGCAGTTGGTCGCCGACCCGGAAGACGATCGACATCGTGCGCCGCCGGGCGAACTGCGCGATGAAGCGCACCGCGTCGCCGTCCCGCACGGCCAGCGACACCGACTCCTTCAGCTCGCGGGCCAGCTCGCAGGCCGCCGGGGCGAGCGCGTCGCGCAGGCCGCCGCAGGTCAGATAGGCCTCGCCGAGCTCCATCAGGCGCGGCGCGAGCAGCACGTCGCGCCCGTCGATCCGCAGGTAGCCCAGCCCGGCGAGGGTGGCCAGCGCCCGGTCGACCGTGGCGCGGGCCAGGCCGGTGGCGCGGACCAGGTCCGTGGCGCGGGTGCCCCGGCCTGGGGCGGCGGCGCAGGCGCGCAGCACCATCAGCCCGCGCTCCAGGGTTCCGGCCGGTTCCATCGATCCCCTTTCTTGCGAAGGTGCTTTGACACGGGCGCCTTCGCGTGAACATACTCGATCGCACAATAACGAACTTAAGTTCGCTGAGCGAACACATTGGCTGAACGGAGCGTCGTGCGGAGAGACAAGGTGGTCGCGACGGCCGAGGAGGCGCTGGCGGGCGTGCGCGACGGCGCGTCGTTCGCGGTCGGCGGCTTCGGCCTCAGCGGCATCCCGAACATCCTGATCCGAGCCCTCTACGACAGCGGCGTCACCGGCATCGGCGTGGTGTCGAACAACTGCGGCGTCGACGGCGGCGGCCTGGGCGTGCTGCTGGCGGCCGGTCGCATCGCCCGGGTGACCGCCTCCTACATCGGCGACAACAAGGAGTTCGCCCGGCAATACCTGGCGGGCGAGCTGGAGGTCGAGCTGACCCCGCAGGGCAGCCTGGCCGAGCGGCTGCGCGCCGGCGGCGCGGGCGTTCCCGCCTTCTACACCCCCGCCGGAGTCGGCACGCCGGTCGCCGACGGCGGCCTGCCGCTGCGCCACCACCCGGACGGCTCGATCGCCAAGGCCTCCCAGCCGAAGGAGGTGCGCGAGTTCGACGGCCGCGAATACGTGCTGGAGCACGCCATCACCACCGACTTCGCCCTGGTCCGGGCGGCGAAGGGGGATCGGCACGGCAACCTGGTCTTCGCCAAGGCCGCGCGCAACTTCAACCCCCTGGCCGCCATGGCCGGGCGGATCACGGTCGCCGAGGTCGAGGAGCTGACCGAGCTCGACCCCGACGAGGTGCACCTGCCGGGTGTGTTCGTGCAGCGGGTCGTGGTGCTCACCCCCGAGCAGGCCGCCGACAAGGCGATCGAGAAGCGTACGGTCTCCGTGGAAGGAGCCCCGTCATGAGCTGGAGCAGGGACGAGATGGTCGCGCGGGCGGCGGCCGAGCTGCGCGACGGCGACTACGTCAACCTCGGCATCGGCCTGCCCACCCGCATCCCCTCCTTCCTGCCGCCGGGCGTGGACGTGGTCCTGCACTCGGAGAACGGCATCCTCGGCGTCGGCCCCTACCCGGCGCCGGACGCGCTCGACCCGGACCTGATCAACGCGGGCAAGGAGACGGTGACCGTACGGGAGGGGGCCTCGTTCTTCGACTCCTCGCTGTCGTTCGGGATGATCCGCGGCGGCCACATCGACGTCGCGGTGCTGGGCGCGATGCAGGTCTCGGCCGGTGGCGACCTGGCCAACTGGATGGTGCCGGGCAGGCTGGTCAAGGGCATGGGCGGGGCGATGGACCTGGTGCACGGCGCCCGCAAGGTGATTGTGATCATGGAGCACACGGCCAAGGACGGCTCGCCGAAGATCGTCGAGAGGTGTTCGCTGCCGCTGACGGGGAAGGGGTGCGTGCACCGCGTCATCACCGACCTCGGCGTGCTCGACGTCACCGGCAACGGCCTGGCGCTGGTGGAGACCGCACCCGGGGTGAGCGTGGCCGAGCTGCGCAGCCGTACCGACGCGGAGGTGAAGGCATGAAAACCGTCTATGTCGTGGACGCCGTGCGCACGCCGTTCGGCCGCTACGGTGGCGCGCTGTCCGGCGTACGCCCCGACGACCTGGCCGCGCACGTGGTGCGGGCGGTCGCCGAGCGCAACGGGCAGGAGACGGTGGACGAGGTGGTGCTCGGCAACGCCAACGGCGCCGGCGAGGAGAACCGCAACGTCGCCAGGATGGCCGCGCTGCTGGCCGGGCTGCCGGTCACCACGCCCGGCGCGACGGTCAACCGGCTGTGCGGCTCCGGCATGGAGGCCGTCATCCAGGCCTACCGCGCCATCGCCCTCGGTGACGCCTCCGCGGTGATCGCCGGCGGGGTGGAGTCCATGACCCGCGCCCCGTGGGTGCTGCCCAAGCCCGACCGGGCGTTCCCGGCCGGCGGGCAGGAGCTGGTCTCCACCACGCTCGGCTGGCGGCTGGTCAACCCGAAGATGCCGCCCGAGCACACCGTGGCGCTCGGCGAGGGGGCCGAGCTGATCGCCGACCGGTACGGGATCGAGCGCGCGGAGCAGGACGCGTACGCGCTGGCCAGCCACCAGAAGGCGGCCAAGGCGTCGTTCGAGCGGGAGATCGTCCCCGTCGGCGACCTGGTCAGGGACGAGGGCATCCGCCCGGACACCTCCATGGAGGCGCTGGCCCGGCTCAAGCCCGCCTTCCGCAAGCAGGACGGCACCGTGACCGCGGGCAACTCCTCCCCGCTCAACGACGGCGCCGCCGCCCTGCTGCTCACCGACGAGGAGGGGCTGCGCGGGCGCGAGCCGCTCGCCCGGATCACCGCGAGCGCCGCCTGCGCGCTGGAGCCCCGCTATTTCGGCCTCGGCCCGGTCGAGGCCACCCGCAAGGTCCTGGCCAAGGCCGGCAAGGAGCTCGGCGACCTGACGACGGCCGAGCTGAACGAGGCGTTCGCCGCCCAGGTGCTCGGCTGCCTGGCCGAGTTGCCGGGCCTCGACCCCGCGATCGTCAACCCGGACGGCGGGGCCATCGCGCTCGGCCACCCGCTCGGCGCCTCCGGGGCCCGCATCACCGGTACGGTGGCCCACCGGCTGGCGGCGGCCGGCTCCGGCACCGGGCTGGCCACCCTCTGCATCGGCGTCGGCCAGGGCCTGGCCCTCATCCTGGAAAGGTAGGCACCATGCACCAACCCCACACGCAGGCCGACATCGACCGGGAGATTGCCGAGCTGCGCGGGGCCGGCGGCGGGGACCACCCCTCCCGTGACTACGCGCCCTACCGCAGCACCGCGCTGCGCCACCCCAAGCAGCCGCTGGTCGCGCTGAAGGACCCGGAGGCCGCCGAGCTGGCCGGGCCCGTCTTCGGCGTCACCGACGTGACCGCCTTCGACGCCGACCTGACCAGGCAGCACCTCGGCGAGCCGCTCGGCGAGCGCATCACTGTCACCGGCCGGGTGCTCGACCGCGACGGCCGCCCGGTACGCGGCCAGCTCGTGGAGATCTGGCAGGCCAACGCCTCCGGCCGCTACCTGCACCAGCGCGACGACCACCCCGCGCCGCTCGATCCCAACTTCTCCGGCGTCGGCCGGTGCCTGACGGACGCGGACGGCCGCTACACGTTCACCACGATCAAGCCCGGCGCCTACCCGTGGCGCAACCACCTCAACGCCTGGCGGCCCGCGCACATCCACTTCTCCCTCTTCGGTACGGCGTTCGCGCAGCGCCTGGTCACCCAGATGTACTTCCCGGGCGACCCGCTGTTCCCCTTCGACCCGATCATGCAGTCGGTCACCGACGACCAGGCCCGGCAGCGCCTGATCGCCGCCTACGACCACGAGCTGTCCAAGCCGGAGTGGTCCCTCGGCTACCGGTGGGACATCGTGCTGGACGGCCCCGCCGCGACCTGGAGGGAAGACAGCTGATGAACCCCACCCCCTCGCAGACCGTCGGCCCCTTCTACGGCTTCGCGCTGCCCTTCCCCGGCGGCGGCGACCTCGCCACCGGCGGGATCGTCGTCCACGGCTACGTCTACGACGGCGCGGGCGACCCGGTGCCGGACGCGCTGCTGGAGTTCTGGCAGCCCGGCCCCACGGGCGAGCTCCGCGGCCGGCCGGGTACGCTGCGGCGCGACCCGGTCAACGGCGCGGTGCTGGGCCGGGACGGCGTGGAGTTCACCGGTTTCGGCCGGGTGCCCACCGACCTCGACGGGCACTGGACGCTGCGGACGCTGGAGCCCGGCAACGGCTACATCAGCGTGTGCGTCTTCGCCCGCGGCCTGCTGCACCACCTCTACACCCGCATCTACTTCGGCCAGGACCGCTTCCTCGACTCGCTGCCACCCGAGCGGCGGCAGACCCTGGTGCCCGCGCTGGAACGCCCGGGCGTCCACCGCTTCGACATCCACCTGCAGGGCGAGAAGGAGACGGTCTTCCTCGACCTCGGATAGATCGCCGAGTCGTCGTAGGGGCTGTCATGACAGGCGTGCCGCATGCGCCCCCACTGGCCCCACTTCGACCATCCACACGTTCCCGGAAGGCGACGTGGAGTGCCGGGCGTAGGCGTGGCAGTTGTACGTGCGGGTCGCGTCGGTCTCCCGCGTGGCGTCGATGTAGGTGAAGTCGGCCAGGCCGTTGTACCTCGCGATCAGCGCCGGGCTGAGCTCGAAGGTCATCACGATGACGGTGACCGGCGTGCCCCTGGGGGTGTGTCCAGAAGGGTGATCGGGGTCGTCACGCTCCAGCGCCGCGTACCGGGACAGCAGCGCGGGGCCGGAGCCGGGGCGGCGCAGCAGCTCGGCGAGCCCGTTGAAGCGGGCGGCGACCGTCTCGATCCCGCGCTGAACGCTGTTGAACGCCGGCGCCTCGGCCGGCGGGCGGCGGCCGCTAGGAACGTTCGCCTGCTGAGCGGGGGGCGTTCGGCCATGGGCGTTCTCCCGTCTCGAATCACGCCTGCACAGCCTCCGGTACGCGAAAGCGGCCGTCCAGAGTAAGGGCACTACTCCGGCGTCCACCCGGACGCGGACCCGGCCACCCCGGTATTTCGCGAAATCCCCTGGTCACGGGCGACTCCACCACTGCCGCGACCGGGTACTCCGCTTGCTCTATGCGCCTCCTTACCCGCGTTCATAACATCCCCCACGAAATGGGTCAGGGTACGTCAAAGGAGGTAAGGAGACCGTGAAACGCCTCAAGACCGGCATCGTGGCGCTGGCCGCGCTCGCCGGGTTACTCGTGCTGCCCGCCACCCCGGCCAACGCCGCGATCGCCACCGTGTGCGCCTGGAACATTCCGGCCGGCTGGGTCAAGACCAACGACCACTGGGACCCCACCCGCTGCGGTAGCCCGACCGCCGTCATCGACAACATGTGGACCATCGAGACCTACTACGACAAGCCCATCGGCGCCTTCATGACCGTCTGCAGCGGCTGGCGGCCCACCGGCTGGATCACGACCAGCACCCGCTGGGACCCGACGCGTTGCGGGCACCCGACCGCGATCTACGACAACGTCTGGACCATCCGGCGTACCTTCTGACGGCACCCGGCGGCCCGGACCCGCCGCCCCGGCCAGGGGAGGCGGGTCCGGGCCGAACCGTGCGTGCTCACGACAACAGAACACCCACCTCGCCGGCGAACGCCCGGTAGATCAGCGCCCTTGATCTAGGAGGGCGGCGGCCCCCATGGATGACTGGAAGTCCGGAGCCCGCAACACATGCCGAGCCGATGCGAGGTCTGTGCGATGACGAGCGTTCACTCCGTGCGTTCAGCACAGGACACCTGGCCGCTGCTGGACCGCGAACGCGAGCTGACGGAGATCCTGCGCGCATACCGGGAGCGCGGCAACGGCGTCGCGCTCGTGGGGGCCGGCGGCCTGGGCAGAACCCGGCTGGCGCGGGAGGCGCAGGCCCGCCTCGGCGCGGCGGCGCAGTGGGTGGCCGCGACCAGGGCGGGGGCCACCATCGAGTTCGGGGCGCTCGCGCATCTCCTGCCCGAGGACGCCGACCTCAGCGGTGGCCGGCTGACCGTCCTGCGCCGGCTCACCCGCCGCTTCCACGACGCCGGTGAACCC
The DNA here is from genome assembly GCF_900099965.1 of Nonomuraea jiangxiensis. Classification (GTDB taxonomy): domain Bacteria; phylum Actinomycetota; class Actinomycetes; order Streptosporangiales; family Streptosporangiaceae; genus Nonomuraea; species Nonomuraea jiangxiensis. Next base: position 130,926 of record NZ_FNDJ01000015.1, read on the forward strand.
AGAACGGCCCTCGTCGTGGACGACGCGCACCTGCTGGATCACGCCTCGGCCGCGTTCGTCCACCATCTCGCCACGCACGGGCCGGCCTTCCTGATCGTCACCCGGCGGGCGGGCGCGACCGCCTCCGACGCGATCATCGCCCTGGAGAAGGAGGGGCTGGTGACGAGGCGGCCGCCAGGACGCACCAGCAGGCCGGGCGGCGCATCCTCGCCAACCGTTCGATGGAGCGGGCCGCCGTGCTGCGCGGCCACTGCTCCCAGGCCAGGACCCCGCTGCTGGACACCACCAACCTGGCCGACATCCTGACCCGGAGGGAACGGGAGGTGGTCCTGCTCGCCGCCGCGAGCCGCCCGAGCCGGGAGATAGCGTTCAGGCTCGGCCTCTCGGTACGCACGGTGGACAACTACCTGTGCCGCGCCTACGCCAAGCTCGGGGTGTCCGGCAGGACGGAGCTCGCCGATCTCCTGGCCCCGTGACGCGCGCCTATGAGTCGAGGAAGTCCGCCACGATCGCGGCGAACTCGGCCGCCCGGTGCTCCAGCGGGATCAGCCCGTCCTCGATCACCGCCCGCGTGCTGCCGGGCAACCGGGTGGCCAGCCGGTCCAGCTCGGGGAAGGCGAACGGATCCCCGGCGGACCCGACCAGCAGCACCGGGCAGCGGATCAGCCCCACGCGCTCCTCCATCCGGTACGCGGCCACCGCCTGGTGCCCCCGTTCCACCTCGGGCAGCACGGTGAGCGCGTCGCGGACGTACCGGTTGAGCAGCCGCCACGGATAGTACGGCGCCCGGTTGCGCCACAATGCGGCCAGGTGGGAGCCGTCGGGGCTCTCGCTGACGGCGTCGATGGGCGGCCGGTCGCGGCGAAGCAGCCGGCCCTCTTGGTCGACCATCGGCGTGGACGACAGCACCAGCCGCGACACCCGCTCGGGGGCGCGCGCCGCCACCTCGACCGCCACCACCCCGCCCGTGTGGTGCCCCGCGACGGCGGCCGTGTCCAGGCCGAGCGCGTCCATCAGGGCGAGCACGCCGGCGGCGTAGTCCTCGATGGAGTGGCGCGGGGGAGGGGCGGAGTTGCCGAACCCGAGCGTGTCCATCGCCACGGCCCGCCGCGTGCGGCCGAGCAGCGGCAGCACCTCGCGGTACTCGTCCCAGGACCGGGGCGACTGGTGCAGCAGGAGCACCGGCTCGCCCGTGCCGCACGCGGCGTAGTGGATCTGGCCGAAACGGGTGTCGGCATAGCCGAACCTGATCATCCGCAGCTCCCAGGTCCGGCCAGCCCCGGTCGGCGCCCGCCCCACCGCCCGGAGCGGGCCGGAGGGACAGGGCCGTACGAGGCGGGGTCCGACGACAAAGCGCCCGACGATAAAGTGCAGGACGATCCGGCGCCGGACACCACAGTGCCGAACGATCCGGGGCCGGACGATCCGGGGCCCGGCGTCAGAGGCCGGCGGCCTCCCGCAGGCCCTTGATGTCGATCTTCCGCATGCCCAGCATCGCCTGCATGGCCTGCTGCGCCCTGACCGGGTCGGGGTCGGTCAGCAGCTCGGGCAGCGCCTTGGGGATGATCTGCCAGGACAGCCCCCACCGGTCCGTCAGCCAGCCGCACTGCAGCTCCTTGCCGCCCTCGGTGAGCTTCGCCCACAGCTCGTCGACCTCCTCCTGCGACTCGCAGTCCACGTAGAGGGAGATCGCCGGGGTGAACGTGTACTGAGGGCCGCCGTTCATGGCCAGGAACCGCTGCCCCGCCAGCTCGAAGGTGACCATCATCGCCGGCCCCGCCTCACCCTGGCGGTGCACGTCGATGATGCGCGAGTCCTCGAAGAGCGAGGTGTAGAACGTGGCGGCCTCCTCGGCCTGGTTGTCGAACCAGAGGTACGTGGTGACCTTCTGCATGGTGCAACCCTCCATCTCGGTTGTGCTTTCGTCAACGCGTCGAACACGTCCCCAGCACATCGACACACCACTCGCAGAATTTTTTCGCCGGGTTCGGCCCCTGCCCACCGTGGCGATCGTCTCACCCACCCAGGGGTGCGAACGGAGGGCCGCGCGCGTTCCCGGGCGTACGGCGGCCGGGATCAGGGTGCGGTCAGTGCCGCGTCGATGGCCGCGCCGTTGCGGTCCAGCCACGCCTCGCACCGCTTGATCTGGTCGCCGACGCCCTCCGCCCACATCCGTGCCCAGCCGCCGCCCCGTTCCTCGGCGATGTGCCTCATCGAGAACCACGAGCGCCGCGTCCGCAGCACGGCCACCTCGACCAGCCGCGAGCGGTCGGCGTCCGACATCCCGTAGGCGTCGGCCAGGATCCGGCAGCGGCGCGGCACGTCCACCTCCCGCAGCAGCGGGTCGGCGTCGGCGGGGTCACCCAGCGGCGCCCAGTACAACATCGTGTTGTACATCTCGTCCACCTTGGAGGCCGGCCGGGCGAGGTCGAAGTCGATCAGCGCCGCCGCCCGGCCGTCCCGGAACACGATGTTGTCCGGCGTGTAGTCCGCGTGTCCCATCACCTCTGCCGGGTACGGCGGCGCGGGCGGCAGGTCCGGCGGCCGGGAGACCCCCTGGTCGGGCCGGATCCCGTCGGGCATGACGAAACCCGCGACGGCGTCGTGGTAGTCGCGTACCAGCCGCCCGACGGAGGCCAGCCGCTCCTCGTCGGCGATCCAGGCGGGCCGCGGCCGGCCGGCGACCTCGCCGGGCACGAAGGTCAGCACCTCGCGCCCGGCCGCGTCGATGCCGAGCAGCCGCGGAGCGCCCTCGAACCCGGCCTCCTCCAGGTGACGCAGCAGCGCGTGGACCAGCGGCGCGTTGGAGCCGACCGGGCGGCGCACGGTGTCGCCGACGCGCACGACCCCCTCGGTGACGTCACCGCCGAGGAGCGGGATCTCGGGCTGGGACTCGGACGGTTCGACGTACGTTGAGGCGTTCATCGTTTCCCTGGGGCGGAGGGTCGGCAAGGGGCGAACTCGTGATCTTACGTGAGCGCGGGCCGAGGGCCCCAGCCCTTTTCGCCCGGGCCTCAGCCGGTGGCGATCCCGGGCAGCGCCAGGGCGCTCATCGGGTCCGAGTACTCGGCCAGTAGGCGGGCCCGGCCGGTGCCGACGTCGACGCCGTACAGGCGGGTGCCGCCCTCGTGCTGGAAGATGATCGTGACCTCCGATGCGCCGCGCCACAGGCCGGTGCCGACCACGCCGCTGCCCTTGGCGCCCGGCAGGCCGCGGACGGCGACCTTCCGCAGCGTGCGCCCGGTCCTGGCGTCGAGCACGGTGAGCATGCGCTTCTGGTGCTCGGGGAACTCGAACGCGGCCACCGTCCGGCCGTCCGGGGCGGTCTCGCTGAACATGATGAACACCCCGTCGAAGCGCACCGGCCGGCCGCCCTCCGTGACCGGCATCCGCCACAGGTCGGTCTTGCGGTAGCGGACCAGCTCGGCGATGCCGTCCTTGATGGCGACCACCTCGTACGCGCCGTTCACCTGCCGGGTCCTGCCGGTGCGCAGATCGATCAGCAGCGCGGGGTCCTTGGTGCCCTCCTTCGGGTCGAAGATCAGGTAAGGGCCATCGTCGGAGAGCGCGAGCATCGAGCCGATGCCGATCCGCTCCGGCCCTATCTTGACGGGCGAGGTCACCGCCGTGCCGCCTACCAGGTCGCGTACCACGTGCGCCTGCTTCGCCCGGCTGTAGTAGGCGAGCAGGTGCCCGTCCCGGCTGATCGCGACGGGCACGCTCGGGCCGTCGCCGGTGCCCACGTGCGCCTGCGGCACCCGGTAGGTGGTGCCGTCGCGGGTCACGACCCGCCACTCGACCGCGCCGCAGTCCGGCGTCCGCCCACATGGCCTCCGGTAGGCGTAACCGAGCGGCCCCACCGCGGCGTCGGGCAGGTCGGGCACCGGGTCCACCCTCTGCGCCCGGCGGGCCGGCGCGTGATGGGCCTGGCTCTTGACGGTGCCGGGCGAGCAGCCGAGCACCTCGGCCGTCTGCGCCTCGGTCAGGTCCTCCCAGAAACGCAGCGCGATCACCGCCCGCTGCCTGGGCGCCGGCCTGGCCAGCGCCCGGCGCGGCACGATGCGGTGCAGCGCGGTGTCGTCGTTGGAGACCCCGCGCTCGGCAGCTCCGGCCGGGGCCGGCGCCGCCAGGAGATGTACTGGTTGACGAGCGCCTTCCGTGTGTACGCCTCGGGACTGCCGCCCCCGGACAGCCTGGACCACTGGCGGGCGACCTTGATCAGAACGGTCTGCAGCAGGTCCTCGGCGAGGTGCGCGTCTCCCGTGGGCAGGTACGCCGTCCGCATCAGCGCCTGCTGGCGGGCGAGCACGAACTCCCGGAAGTCGTCGTGACGATCCAAGGTGATCTCCTCTCTCCCGTTTCCAACGCGGCCCACCGGGCGAAAGGTTGCGACGTCCCCTCTAACGATCTCCAAGCGGTTTCTAAGGCAATCCCAAGGTTCGCCGACGGTGTGCCGAAGGCGGGGCCGGTTGGGTGGGTCCCAGCCGCCGGCCCACGGTGCCGGGGCGGAAAGGGGAAGGTCATGTGGAGGCGAAGGGCTGCCCTGGTGGCCGGGGCGCTCGTGGTGGTCGGGATGGTCGGGCCGGGAGCGCCGGTCGCCGCCGAGCAGCGGGTCGCTGACGACCCGTGCGGCAGGTCATCGGTGGTCACGCATGCCGACAAGCTCAAGCTGGCGGCTCAGGAGGGAGTCCGGGAGCGCGAACGCGCCGAGGGAGGCACGCAGATCGAGGTCCCGGAGCTGGCCCGCGGCCTGGCCGCCGAGCTGGGCATCGGCCTGGACGAGGCGACCACGGTCGCGAAGAGGCTCCTGTCGCTGTCCAGCGGGGGACGCGGGCTGAACCGGGACTCGGCGGAGTTCCGCGCCGTGGCCAGCGGCCTGGGGATCTCGGTGGAGCGGCTGGTGGAGGCGCTGACCGCCATCAAGCGGGCCGCGGCCGGCCCCGCGGAGGGCAAGTCCGCGGGCTCCTGACACGAACGGCCGCCGAGCGCCGAACGGCGGTCGCCCTGAGACCGAGCGGGTGCCGCCGCCCGGCCGGGGCGGGGACCGAGGCCGGGCCGCGACCGGGGCCGAGACTGGGCGGAACGGGTGTGAAGAGGAGAGAGTGGGCGCATGCACGTCCTTGTGGCCGACGATGACGAGGCCGTCCGGCGCTCCCTGACGCACGCGCTCACCCGCGAGGGTTACCAGGTCAGCACCGCCGCCGACGGCCTGCGCGCGCTCGCGTCCGCGGGCGGCGGCAGGCAGGATGCGGTGGTGCTGGACATCATGATGCCCGGGCTCGACGGCCTGGAGGTGTGCCGACGGCTGCGGGCCGGGGGAGACCGTACCCCGATCCTCATGCTCACCGCCCGCGACCTGGTCGCCGACCGGGTCGCGGGCCTCGACGCGGGCGCCGACGACTACCTGGTCAAGCCGTTCGCGCTGGAGGAGCTGCGGGCGCGGCTGCGCGCGCTGCTGCGGCGCAGCGGCCTGGACCAGGAGGTCCTCGCCTACGCCGACCTGGAGCTGGACACCGTGGCCTGCCGGGCCAGGCGCGGTTCCCGGGTGCTCGACCTGACCAGGACCGAGTACACGCTGCTGAAGGTGTTCCTGCGCAACCCGAACCGGGTGCTGAGCCGCGGCCTGATCTTCGACGCCGTCTGGGGGTACGACTTCGGCCCGTCCTCCAACGCGCTGTGGGTCTACATCAGCTACCTGCGGGCCAAGCTGGAGGCGGGCGGCGAGCCACGGCTGATCCAGACGGTTCGCGGCCTGGGATACGTGCTGCGGGAGGAGCCGTGAAGCTGCGTACCCGGGTCGGGCTGGCGGGCGCGGCGGTGGTGGCGGCGGCGCTGCTGGCGGCCTCGCTGGTGCTCTACCCGGCGGCCGCCGCCGGGCTCGCCGGCCAGCACGACGGGGAGCTGGTACTGGCCGCCGGGCAGGTGCCCCGGATGCTGCAGTCGTTCAAGATCGACGGGGCGCCCCTGCCCACCAGCCCGGTCGAGGTGGGCAACACCCTGCTGCAGCTCGTCCCGCCCCCCGTCGTGGCCGGCGCCACCCCCGATTTCGTCCCGCTGACCAGCCGGGACGTCGATGTCGCGCACGGCGCCGACGTCGCGTACTTCCAGGAGGCCACCCACGCCGGCGTGCGCTATCGCATCTACACCGCCCAGCTGGCCCAGGTCGAGACCGGTCTCGTGCGCGCCGCGTTCCCGCTCGACCGGGACGCGGCGACGCTCGGGCGGCTGGGCCTGCTGCTGGCGGTCCTCACCTTGGGCGGCGCGGCGATCGCCGGAGCCGGGGCCCGGCTGGCCGCCGGGCGGGTGCTGAGCCCCATCGGCCACCTCACCGCGGCGGTGGAGCGGATCACCGCCACCCGTACGCTCACCGCCGGCGGTCTCGACACCGGCGGCCGGGACGAGGTGGCCCGGCTGGCCCGCTCGTTCACCACGATGACCGGCGCGCTGCAGGAGTCGCTGCTGGCCCAGCGCCGCCTGGTCGCCGACGCCTCCCACGAACTGCGCACCCCGCTCACCAGCCTCATCACCAACCTGGAGCTGCTGGAGGAGGGCCGCGGCACCGCCGATCCGCAGGCCCCGGCCCTGGTGCACGAGGCCCGCGTCCAGGCCGGCGAGCTGCGCGCCCTGGTCAACGACCTGGTCGAGCTGGCCAGGCACGGGGACAGCCAGATCCACACCGAGGACGTGCGCCTCGACCTGCTCGCCGGGCACGCCGTCGCCCGGGCCACGGCCCGCGCTCCGCGGGTGAAGCTCCGGGCCGAGCTGGCCGAGTGCTTGGTGCGGGCCGACCCGGACGCCGTCGAGCGGGCCGTGGCCAATCTCGTCGACAACGCGATCAAGTGGAGCCCGCCCGGCGGGGAGGTGGTGGTGCGGGTGACCCCGCCGGGCACCCTGTCGGTCACCGACCAGGGTCCCGGCATCGCCCCGCAGGACCTGCCCTTCGTCTTCGACCGCTTCTACCGAGCCGACGCGGCCCGCGCGCTGCCCGGCTCCGGCCTCGGCCTGGCCATCGTCCGCCAGATCGCCGAGGCGCACGGGGGCACCGTCCGCGCCGAGCCCCTCCAGCAGGGCGTACGCCTGCTGCTCACCCTCCCTGCGGCCACCTGACCCAACCGTCACCCGCTCATCGCCCACCGGCCCGGAACATCGAACGGACCCGGGAGGCCGCCGGGCGCTCCGGGGGGCGGCCGATGCGCCGCAGGGACCGGTCGGCCACGCTCGCCACCAGGAAGACGACGCCGACGCCCATCAGCAGCCGGCTCAGGTCGTGCAGGCCGATCGTGGTGGCGCCGTGCTTGTAGTAGGCGGCGTTCGCGGCGGCGGCGAGCAGCGCGCCCAGATACATGAAGGTCCGCAGCAGCCCGGCGGAGGAGCCCATGCGGGTCACGTCGGCCTGCGCGTAGAGGGCGTTCTGGTTGGCCAGGCCGTTGAGGCCCTGGGGGAGGCCGATCAGGGCGCCGACGGCCGCCAGCATCCAGATCGGCGTCGCGGAGTCGAGCAGCAGCAGGCTGCCGCATCCGGCGATCTGCAACAGGGCGCCGGCCACGAGCTTGCCGCGTACCACGGCGTTGCGCCCGGTGACGGCGGTGATGACGATGGCCGAGATCGACATCGGCAGCAGGAGCAGCCCGGCGCCGGAGGCGCTAAGGCCGCGCTCCTCCTCCAACCACTGGCTGAAGCCGTACAGGAACGCGTAGGAGATCGTGAACGCCAGCCACTGGCGGGCATAGGTGGCCAGCAGTGGCGGGTTGCCGCGCAGCACCCGCAGGTCGATGAACGGATCGGCGGCCCTCAGCTCCCGCCAGGCGAACCCCGCCGCCAGCGCGGTCCCGAGCACCGGCAGCCACCAGTTCGAGACGTCGAGGTCCATCAGGAACAGCATGAACGTGACGAGCGTCGCGGCGAACAACACCATGCCCGGGATGTCCAGCCGCCGGGCGGACCCGGCCACAGGCTGCTGCCCGAGCTCCGAGCGGCGCGGCAGCCGCATCGCCCCCAGCACCAGGCAGGCCGCCGACAGGGGCACGTTCACCAGGAAGATCAGATGCCAGCCGCCGGCGCCGATCAGCAGGCCGCCCAGGGTCGGCCCGATGACCGCGACGACCTGGTTGGAGATCGACAGCCCGGCCAGGATTCCGCTCGGGCTCGACACGCCGGTCCGCTCGGACTCGGTGCGCAGCAGGTACATGGAGGCCGGATAGGCCGCGGAGGTGCCCACCCCCAGCAGCACCCGGGACAGGATCAGCACGCCGAGGTTCGGGGCGAGCACGCCCATGAGCCCGGCGACGCCGACCAGCGCCGTGCCCGACAGGTAGAGCAGGCGCGGGCCGTAGGAGTCGACCAGCCGGCCGATGACCGGCTGCGCGACCGCCGTGGCCAGGTAGAGCGCGGACACCAGCCACGCCGTCTGAGAGAGCGGGACGCCGAAGGCCCTGCCGATGGGGACCAGCGCGATCGCGAGCATCGAGGAGTTGATCGGGTTCAGGATGGAGCCCAGGATCATCGGCGCGATCAGCTTGCGGTTGAACCCGCCGGTGCCCGCCGACCTCGATCGGCGCAGGCGTTCCGCGACCCCCATCATGTATGCGCCACCTCGTCGAGCAGTTCCATCGCCGTGATGACGGCGCGCAACTGCTCCGGCGTGCCGCGCTCCTGCATGGCCCGCGCCAGCCAGGCCTGCCGGGCCCGCAGGTCGCCCAGGCGCCGCTCGCCTCCCAGCCCGGTCAGGGTGACCACCTGGCGGCGGCCGTCGGCGGGGTCGGGATGCCGGGCCACCAGCCCGGCCTCCTCCAGCGCGATGACGATCTTGGCCATCGACTGCGGCCGGACCTGCTCGGCCACCGCCAGTTCGCTGGCCGAGGCCGGGCCGTGCTTGTCCAGCCGGGCCAGCACCGAGGCCTGGGCGGGGGACAGATCGCCCGCGCCGTCCAGTGCCGCGAGCCGGCGGCGCAGGCGGCTCAGCACCACCCACACGTCGCGTGCGGCCTGAGCGGCGGCTTCGGAGACAACCTCGTCCGTTATGTCCATATTTGTACTATAAAGTCGACAGCTAAGACTGTGCAATTTGAGGTGTGCAGCCTGGGGTGCCGATCCCGGGGCTCGACCGGCCGCCTTTCCAGCGCGTTGCCCGATGGCGTGCGGAACCAAACTCGGGCTTCCTGGGTGCCGCACGGTCACCCTGGAATCTGAAATCCGACGTACGGTGACGAAATGGACAGCGGCAAGCTTCTTGGTGACTTCCTCCGCACCCGTCGTGAGGCCCTGACGTCCGTCCGCTTCTCCCGCGGACCCGAGACGGCGGAGGTGGCGATGCTGGCCGGGATCAGCACGGCCGCCTACACCCGCCTGGAGAACGGGACGGAACACCGTCCCTCCGAACGGGTCCTCGGCTCGCTGGCCCGCGTGCTGGAGCTGGACCCCGCCGCGAAAGAGCAGATGTGGGCACTGGCCCGCCCGCTGCTGCTGTGCCACAGACCGGAGGACAGCGCGGGCGAGCCGGTCAGCCCGCACCTGCGGCGGCTGATCGACGGCTGGACGGACACCCCCGCCCTGCTCTGCGACCGCCTCATGAACGTACGGGCCGCCAACTGCCTGGGCACCGCGCTGCTGGACGGGCTGGAGCACGCCGACAACCTGTTCAGGCTGGTGTTCCTGGACCCGGCGGCGCCGGAGTTCTTCCAGGAGTGGTACCACATCGCCGGTGCCGCGACCGACTCCCTGCACGCGGTCCCGGCCGGGACCGACGATCCCGAACTGGCCGCGCTGATCGGAGAGCTGTCCGGGCAGAGCCGCGACTTCCGCCGGTTGTGGGCCGGGCACGACCTGGTCACCGACGCGCACCGGTTCAAGCGCATGCGCCACCCCGAGATCGGCGACGTCACCCTGATCTGCGACGTGTTCGACGTGCATCGCCTGCCCGGCTATCAGCTCATCGTCTTCCAGGCCGAACCAGGCAGTCCCTCCGAGCACGCGCTCGCGCTCCTGGGCAGCCTCGCCGTAACCACCATCTGAGTCCGTCACTACCGGATGTGCGTCGTCCCTGAAAGGAGAACCGTGACCGTGATCAACTGCCCCCGATCCATCCGCGGGCGCTGCACGGTGGTCGTGTCACTGCTGGCACTGGTCGTACTGGCCGCACTCGGAGCCACCGCCGGCCTCGCCGTCCGCCACGTCGCGGCGGAGCACCTCTACGCGCAGGCCGAGGACGTGGCCGGTCAGTGGATCACCGCCGCGCGGAGCGTCCCGTCGGCCGCCTTCCCCGACCCGCTGCCCGCCTCCGGCGACGTCGACCTGGTGCAGATCGTCGACGACCACGGCTCCGTCCTGGCCGCCAGCGCCGGCGCCCGGGGCGGGGCCCCGCTCACCAGCCTCCGCCCCACTCCCGAGGACCCGGTGAAACGCCTGTCCGACGGCCGGCGCGTCGTGGTGGCCGTCCGCTCGGGCTCCACTCCGGTGGTGCTGGCCGCCCGTACCGTCCCCGCCGTGCTCCGCGGGCACCGTCTCGAATACCTGCTGGCGGGCCTGGTGCTCGCGCTGGCCGCCGCCGCGGGGGCCGGCACCTGGGCCGCCGTGGGCCGGATGATGCGCCCCGTCGAGGCCCTGCGCGCCCAGCTGGCCGAGATCACCCTGAACGACCTGGGCCGCCGCCTCCCCGTCCCGTCCGGGACCGATGAGTTCGCCGAGCTGGCCCGTACCGCCGGCAGTGCCCTCGCCCGCCTCGACGAGGACCTCAGCCGGCAGCGGCGCCGCCTCGCCACCGCGCCGGAGCCACGCGCCCCGCTGCCCACCTCCGCGGCGCCGGAGCCCCGCGCCCCGCTGCCCACCTCCGCGGCGCAGGAGCCGCGCACCCCGCGGCGTGCCGCGCCGGAGCCGAGCAGCCCGGAGCCGGTCGCCGAAGGCGCCGAGCTCGTGCGGAACGGCAAGTACAAAGCCTCGAAAGGACGCACGGCGACCGCCGCCGTGCCATGACCACCGGACCGACCGTTCCTGGGGGAAACGGATAGTTACCTATAAATGGAGTTGAAATGGACAGCAGCAAGCTGCTCGGCGAGTTTCTCCGCGCTCGCCGAGAGGTCACCACTCCGGCGCAGGCAGGCTTCCTGCATGCCGGCTCCCGCCGCACACCGGGGCTGCGGCGGGAGGAGGTGGCCATGCTCGCCGGAGTCAGTACGTCCTACTACATCCGGCTGGAACAGGGGCGCGAACGCCACCCCTCCACCCAGGTCCTGGCGGCCCTCGCCCGGGTGCTGCGCCTGGACGCCGACGCCACCGAATACCTCTACACGCTCGCCCATCCCTGGTCCCGGCCGCAGGACCCGGTCATGGCCATGGAGCAGGTCAGCCCGAGCCTGCTCCAGCTCGTCAACCGCTGGCACCACATCCCGGCCCTGGTGCTCGGCCGGCGGCTGGACGTGCTGGCCACCAACCCGCTGGCCGAGGCCGTGTACGAGGGCATGAGCCACCTGGACAACTGCCTGCGCATGATCTACCTCAGCCCCGGGGCGGACGGGCTCTACCCCGACTGGGAGAAGGCCGCCCGCGCCAAGACGGCGCAGCTGCGTGCCGCCCAGGCGGCCGATCCGGACGATCCTTACCTGCACGGGCTGGTGGAGGAGCTGACCACGCACAGCGAGATGTTCCGCCGCTTCTGGGTCCGGCACGAGGTGCAGGTACGCAACAACGAGGTCAAGGAGCTCCGCCACCCGACGGTCGGCGAGCTCACCTTCACCTGGGAGGTGCTGACCGTCAGCGGCACCTCGCAGCAGCTGGTCGTGCTGGCCTCCGAGCCGGACAGCCCCACCGAGCGGGCCGTCAAGCTACTGGCCGACTCCATCGCCGACCGCACCCCCGTTCCCGTCACATAGACGGTCCACGGCGGCCCCGACGGGCCGGTGGTCAGGACGGTGTGGCGTGCTCCAGGCAGCACCGGACGAAGTCCTGGACGACCGGGTCGGCGTCGTCGGCGGGGGTCCAGGCCACCCCGACCCGGGTGTCGCTGACCCCGCTGACCGGCCGGTACACGACACCGGGACGGGCGTAGAAGCGGGCCGCGGAGGCGGGGGCCAGGGCGACGCCGTACCCGTTGGCGATCGCGCTGAGCCACTCGTCGGGCTGGTCCGTGACCGCGCCCACGCGGACCGGGCGGCCGTCGCGCTCGTCGGCCGCCAGCCACCAGTCCCGCCACCGCCCCGACTCGGCCGGGGCCGCCACGAACGGCTCGTCCCACAGCTCGCGGAAGGGGATCGGCTCCCGCTCTGCGAGCCGGTGGGACGCGGGCAGCGCCACCCACCGCTCCTCGGCGAACAGCACCTCCACCCGCAACTCCCGCTGCCCAGGGAAGGGCACCCGCAGCAGGGCGACATCGACGCTTCCGTCGGCGAGGCCGGCGGTCGGGTTGCCCCACGAGGCCTGCCGCATCTCGGCCCGCCAGCCCGGCCGGCGCCGGGTGAAGGCCGCGACGATGTCCTGGGTGGCCTCGTTGGCGGCGCTGGCCAGGAAGCCCACGCGCAGCACCCGGGACTCCCGGGCGGCCGCGCTCCTGGCCTCCCGCCACGTCCGGTCCCAGCCGGCCAGCAGCTCCGGCACCCGCGCGGCCAGCGCCCGGCCCGGCTCGGTGAGCGTCATGCCGGCCCGCGACCGGGTGAACAACCGCACCCCGAGCAGCGCCTCCAGCTGCTTGATCTGCTTGGTCAGTGCCGGTTGCGACACGAACAGCCGCTCCGCGGCCCGGGTGAGGGTCCCTTCCTCCGCCACGGCGGTGAAATAGCGGAGCAGCCGCGTGTCGACATCCATGCCATGAGGTTATAGATCCAAGTATTGGACGCCAACCGGGGCGGACGGCGAGGGTGGACGGGTCAGGAGAGCCCCGAACGGAGACCCAGCAGATGAGCACCGCCTATCTCGTCGTCACCCTCATCACGATCGCGGCCAACGCGTGGGCGGCCGCCGCCGACTTCGCGCGGGCGAAGTTCGTGCTGGCGAACTCGGACCAGTTAGGGCTTTCGCGGTCGTGGCTGCCGCTGCTCGGCGGGTTGAAGGCCGCCGGGGCCGCCGGGCTCTTGCTCGGGCTCGTGGGCGTCCCGTACGTCGGCGTCGCCGCCGCGGCCGGGCTCGCGCTGTTCTTCGTCGGCGCGATCGTCGTCCACGTCCGCGCCCGCGTACTTGGCAAGATCCCGATCCCCGGCGGCTTCCTGGCGCTGGCCGCGGCCTCCCTGGCCCTCGCCGCGACCGCTTCCTGACCGTCAGGCCAGGAAACTCTCCGGCGTCGAGCTCACCGGTCACCTTCTCGTTCTTCGATCCGTCATGGCGGTGTAAGCACGATGACGGCTCCAGAAGGAGAAGATCATGGAAGCTCGGATGAAGAACCCCGCGGCGATCCTGCCCGAGGCGACGAAGGGAATTCAGTCCCTCGTCAAGGCGATGTACCAGGGCGGCGCCCCGCAGCAGACGCTGGAGCTGGTCCACCTGCGCGTGAGCCAGATCAACGGTTGCAGCACCTGCGTGTACGGCGGGGTGGTCAGCGCCAAGAAGGCCGGTGAGACCGACGAGCGGCTGCACTCGGTGGCGGCCTGGCGGGAGTCGCCGCTGTTCAGCGAGGCGGAGCGGGCCGCGTTGGCGCTGGCCGAGTTCGCCACCCGGATCGCCGACAAGTCCGGGGACGCGGTGCCGCAGGACGTCTGGGACGACGCGGCCGACCACTTCGACGAGGGGCAGCTGGCGGCCATCATCCTGATGATCGCCACGACCAATTTCTTCAACCGCCTCAACGCCACCACCAAGCAGCCGGCCGGCGCGACCTGGAGCTGACCTCTCCGACCCGGCGCCGGGGCGCCCCCGCCGTACGGGGCGTCCGGCGCCGGGCTCCGAGGGCGGGTGTCCGGCCGGAACGTGGGGTGTCCGGCCGGAACCTACGTGTCCGGCCGGAGCTCACATGTCCCGTTCGGGGGTGGTGTCATGTGGCAAGGCGTCGAGGTCAGGGCGGTCGAAGAACCTCCCTCCGAGGACGAGCGCCCGTATGTCGCGCGAATTGGCCGATGTCGTCGAGCGGGTCGCCGCCAAGGAGGACCAGGTCGGCGACCTTGCCCTCCTCGACACTGCCGAACGAGTCGGCCACATCGAGGAACCGCGCCGGGTTCAAGGTGGCCGCCCGCAGCGCCGCCGCCGGTGTCAGGCCCGCCAGGACCAGCAGCGCCAGCTCGTCGTGCAGGCTGAACCCCGGCACGAACGTGTCGGTGCCCGCCAGCAGCCCGACGCCCGCCCGGTGCAGGTCGCCCACCACGCGGAGCCGGCGCTGGAAGTACTCCGCCTGCGCGGCCCGCCGGGCGGGGTCGGCCGCCCAGTGGCGGTGGGATGCCCATCCGTGCCGGAGGTCGGGTTCGATGTGGTGGAGGTGGCCCTCCAGGGGGAAGTCGTCGCCGCCCGCGTACGCGCTCGCCTGGAGCACGGCCAGGGTGGGCACGTGCCAGGTGCCGTGCTCGGCGAAGACCCCGTACAGCTCGGCGGCCAGACCGGGATCGTGCGAGGCGGCCGCCGCCGGGATCACCTCGTTGAACACCCGCCCGATCGCCGCCATGTCCGTGTGGTCCACGGCGGCGACCTCCGCGGCCAGCTCGGCCCCGCGGGTCGAGGTTGCCAGGAAGACCCCTTCGAGGTGCTCGATGCTGCGCTGTCCGGCCGCCGCCGCCTCGGCCACCCCCACCGAGAACGGCACGTGCCCGGCGAACGGCATGCCCGCCCGCCGTGCCTCGCGGGCCAGCGCGAAGTAGGCGTCCCGGGGCAGCAGATTGTAGACCTTGACGAAGTCGGCGCCCTCGTCACGGCTCTGCCGTACCGCCGCGCGGGCCTCCTCCTCGGTGCCGACCGCGAGGGAGTACGGCCGCAGTGGCCGCGGCCCGTCGACGATCCGGCTGGCGATCACCATGCGCGGCGCGACCAGGTCGCCTTCGCCGAGCCGGCGCCGCCACTGCATGTGTACGGGCGCCCCACCCATGTGCCGGATCCCCGTCACCCCGTTGAGCAGGAAGTACGGCAGCCGGTCCGCCTGGAAGGTGTGGACGTGCATGTCCCACAGGCCCGGGATGACGAACGTGCCCGCGGCATCGATCACCTGGGCGCCGGAGGGCGGCACCGGATCGGGCCCCACCGCCGTTATCAGCCCGTTCACCACGACCACGGTCATGCCCGGGTGCCGCGAGCCGCCGGCGATGTCGATCACCGTGGTCCCGGTCAGCGCCAGGGGGCGCGTCGGAGGGATGCTCTGCGAAATAAGCGACTGATGAAGATTTTTCACGAAAAAGCCAGCTTATCGGTCGAACGCCATCCAGCCTGGTACGACGCGCCGAAGACACCCTGAACCACGCGGATCGCGTCGCCGGGTGGCCGGGCGTGCCGGCCGGTTCGCATCCTCCTGGGTCCTGCGCGATAGAATTAAGGCGTCCGGTCATATTGCGGGGAGACAGCATGCCCAAGCCGTCCAAGCGAGAAGACCTGCTGGCGTCGGCGCTGGAGGTGTTCCACACCCGTGGTTTCCACGGGACCGGCATCAAGGAGATCGCCGACGCCGCCGGAGCGCCGAAGGGGTCGTTCTACAACCACTTCGCCAGCAAGGAGGAGTGCGCCGTGGCGGCACTGCGGCGTTACGGCGCCGAGCAGCGTTTCGACCTGCTCACCGACACCTCGCTGCCGCCGCTGGAGCGGATCCGCCGCCACTTCGAGTTCCTGCGGGACGGGATCGCCGGGCGCGACTTCACCCGCGGCTGCCTGGTCGGCAATTTCGCCACCGACGTGGTGGACCACAGCGAGCTGATCAGATCAGCCGTCGCCGACGGCCTGGGATCCTGGTACGAGCTCATCGCCGGGGCTCTGACCGAGGCCCGCCGCGACGGCGCCGTCCGTGCCGACCTCGACCCGCAGGCCACGGCGCACTTCGTGGTCAACGCCTGGGAGGGCACCATCATCGAAGCGCGCGCCACCAGGTCCGCCGCGCCCTTCGACACGTTCTTCCAGCTGATCTTCGACGTGGTGCTGCGCTGACCCCGGCCGGACCGGGGGAGGGCCGGGCCCCTGCCAGGTCCGGCCGCTGTCACCCGATCCGCTGAAGGACGCGCTCACGCCGGGCGGCCACGCCGGAGCCCGACTCCCCGCGCGCCATCCCACGCAGCACGATCGGCGCCACCACCAGCCCGAACACCACCCACGCGCCCAGCACGCCGGTCATTTCCACGTGCCGCCACGACTCACCGATCTCGACGCTCACCGCGTCACCGGGCAGCAGGGCCGAGCGCATGCCCAGGCCGAGCCAGTAGACCGGGAACACCTGGGCGACCACCTGCACCCACACCGGCAGCGCCGTGATCGGGTAGAAGATCCCGGAGATCGCGATCACGGCGATCATCAGCAGCTGGATCAGCCCCTGGCTACGCGAGTCGGCGAACACCGAGCCCAGGATCGCGCCGAGCGGCAGCGTGGCCGCCATGCCGACCACCACCACCAAGGCCAGCATCGGCCACGCGCCGCCGCTGAGCGCCGGCTCATGGAGACCATGCCGACGGAGACGTTCATGCCCAGGATGCTCGGCAGCGCGAGCGTGCCCAGCATGAACCCCGTGGCCCCGAACTCCGCGTCGCGCATGAACCACAGGGCGGCGAGCATCAGCAGCGCAGGCCCGGTGGACCTCGACCTCGCTGATGGAGTCGCCGTACTGGCGGAAGAGCTCGCGGATGAACGCGGTCGAGTCTGGCGTGGACTCGGTGAAGCGCTGCCCGCCGCGCTTCCAGCGCACCCGGTCCGCACCGGCGATCTGACCGGCCGGCTCGTACGGGGTGCCGTCGGCGATGATCCGGCCCCGGTCGAGTACGGCGATGCGGTCGGCGAGCTTCTCCGCCTCGTCCAGGTCGTGCGTGGTGAGCAGGACCGTGGTGTCCAGGCCGCCTACCAGGTCGTGGAACTCGCGCCGGGCCTGCGGGTCGAACCCCGCGGTCGGCTCGTCCAGGAACAGCACCTCCGGGCGGCCGACGATGCCGATCGCGACGTCCAGGCGGCGGCGTTGCCCGCCGGACAGGGTCCTGATCTTCTTGCCGGCGTGCCCGGTCAGGCCGACCGCCGCGATGAGCTCGTCGGCGTCCCAGGGTCGCCCCGGATAGTACGACGCCTGGTGGGCCAGCAGTTCCCGCACCCGCCACTTGCCGTGGTCGCGCCACGACTGCAGGACGACGCCGACCCTGGCCCGCCACGCCTCGCCGCCGCGGGCGGGGTCGGTGCCGAGCACCTCGGCGCGGCCCGCCGAAGCCAGGCGGAAGCCTTCGAGGATCTCGATGGTGGTGGTCTTGCCCGCGCCGTTCGGCCCGAGCAGCGCGAGCACCTCGCCCTGCCGTACCTGGAGGCTCACCCCGTCCAGAACGTCGGTCCTGCCGTAACGCATGCGCAGGCCCTCGACGTCCACCACGACCGGCGTCACGGTTCGCTCCGCGCCCGGCCGGCTGTGTCCGACCTGTTCATTTCGGCCTCCTCAACCTGACGCCGCGCCGGCGTGGTGCCGGGTGGCGTGCTGCTTGCGGACGGCCGGGCGCATGGCGAAGCGGCGCCTCGGCGGTGTCCTCGGACTGGTGAGCCGGGCGGCGCGGCGCGGCCGTCGCCTGGGGCTTCGCCCGGCATGCAAGCAACCGTAGTTGACTAATTTCGTTAGTCAACGGGAGTTGCTTAACGGCCACCGGCCGAGGACTCCGACGCGCGCTCGTTCGTGGCTTGCTCGCCCCGTCAGGGGGAGGCCTCCCAGACGGGGCGGATCTCGATGCCCGCGCCCAGCGGGCAGCGGCGGGCGATCTCGGTGGCCTCGTCCAGGTCCGCGCACTCGATGAGGTAGAAGCCCGCCAGCTCCTGCCGCAGCGCCACGAACGGCTCGTCGGCCGGGACCGGTCCCTCCTCGGACGGACGCAGGCTTCTGGCCTCCTTCGCCGGCTTCAGGGCCTCCCCCGAGAACACGACGCCCCGCTTCCGCAACTCCTCGGCGAACGCCACGTGCTCGGCCAGCGCGGTCCCCATCTCCTCCTCCGAGACCGACTCCCAGTAGTCCTCGGGGTCGAACAGCAGCAGTGCGAATTTCATCGTTGACCGCCCTTTCCGCTATGGACGAGCCAGCATGCCGGAGCCGTCCGTCCCCCGGCAAGGAGGCCGAGCGCCGTCCTGCCGGCCGACAATCCGGTCGAATCCGGCGATCAACCTCGCCATCATGGGGACCATGAGCAACGGCCGCAAGGACCTCCGGGAGATCATGACCGAGCTGCACGGTTCGCTGGACCGCCGCTACCGCCCGGAAGACGTCGCCGTGCTGGTGCTGCGGGCACTGGAAGGGCGGCTGACCCGGCGCGAGCGCGTCGTGCTCCAGCGCGCGGCCCGGCACTCCTCGCGGGGCGCGGGAGGGTTCTCGTCGATGTCGTCCGACTACGCCCGGCCGGTGGGCGGGGCCCGGCAGGTGGCGGCGGCCACACGGATGTTCGGGCAGTCCGGCGAGGTGGATCCGGACGATCCCGAGTCGCTGCTGGAGTTCGCCGCGACCGTGGGCCGCTCGATCGAGTGGGTGCCGTCCCGTACCGACTTCCTGGCCGACCGGCTCAACAGGGAGGCCCGCGACGCGGCCGGGATGGACCTGTCCAAGCGGCAGTACAACCGGCGTTTCCGGATGCTGCGCAGGCTCGCGGCCAAGGCCGGGACGCTGGCCGTCGAGCGGGACAAGCGGCGCCTGCTCATCGTCGGGGTCACCGGGTTCGCCGCCGAGGTGCCGCTGGAGCGGTTCGCGGCGGACGTGGACGCCGCCTGCTTCGTGGCGTACTACACCGCGCGCCGCAAGCTGCGCAGGGAGTTCAGCCTGGCGGGGCGGGACAACCCGTTCGACGAGATCGCCGCCCTGCTGCTCGACCGGTGCACCAGCCGTTCCGACTGGTGGCTGATCGCCCAGGCGCGAACCACCCCGGACGTGCTGGCGCGCCTGAGCGAGGAGGAGCGGGGGACGCTGCTCGGCCGCTGGTCGTCGGTCCTGCGGCACAGCGCGTCCATGCTGCGCGAGCGCTGGCGGCACGACACCGACCGGGAGACCATGACCGTACGGCGCGGCGACGACTCCACCACCTGGAACAACCTGGCCGTCGCCTACAACGCGGCCCGGGCGGGCTGGCTGGCCTGCCTGTCCGCGATGGGCGCCCTGGAGCTGCTGGAGGCGTCCTGCCCCGGCAAGATCATGCGGCTGATGGCCGCCGACCTGGCCGCCTGGCACCACGCCACCGGCGGCGGCGTCGACCCCAACACCAAGGTGTGGGCGGCGTTGCCCCCGCCGTGGGAGGTGCTCGACGGCACCGCTACCAGCACCCGCGCCGACGTCGAGGCCGCCTGCCGCGCCGCCGGCCTCGATCCCGCCGCCTCCGGCTGGACCACGCCGGCGCCGCCACGCGCCACGGCGGTGTTCCGGCCCACGCCGGAGCTGGTCCACGGGGTCACCGTCGCCGACCCGGTGTGGGCGGCGGTGCTGCGCCGGGCCGGGGTGTTCAGCGGCCGGCAGGTCAAGGAGGACCTGGTTGCCGAGGTCGAGCACGGGCTGCGGTCCGGTGTCGTGGTGAGCGATCTGCCCGTGCGGGATCAGCCCTGAAAAGCGGTGGCGGGCTCGGGCCGGGGTCGGGCAGACTGGGGGCCATCACCGCCGTAGTTCAGTGGTAGAACGCCTGGCTCTTTCCAGGTGGACGCCGGTTCGAGCCCGGTCGGCGGTGGCGCGAGACCTCGTTGTAGCTCAGTGGTAGAGCTCCCGGCTCGGGACCGGGTGGACGCCGGTTCGAGCCCGGTCAGCGGGGACCTCCGGGAGAGGGGCGGCGGGGTCACGGACCGCCGAAGGCGGCCAGCGCGTCGCCGATGGAGGGCAGGAGATCGAAACCGGCCGGGGAGCCGCCCAGCAGCGGGGCCCCGCCGGTGATGATCAGCCGTCCGGCCGACTCCCGCGCGTGACGGGTGGCCGACCGCAGGATCTCGCGTCCGAAGTCACCGGTCTCGCTCACGTCGCCGATGTCCACGATCAACGCGGGCGGCGCCTGCGTCGCCAGCGTTCCCATCAGGTACATCCGCAGGATGTTCCCCGTCGTCTCCGTGAGCGGGCCCGTCAGCTGGATGATCACGACGTGCCCGCGGGTGCGCACCCTGATGTCGAAGTCGTCCTCGTGTCTGGTGGGGCCCGGACCGTTCACGGTGACCACCCCGGGACGGGCCGACCGGTGAGCGTGCGACGGTCCATTCCAGCTGCGCTTTCTGCCAGGCGATTTCCGCGCCGACCAGACTTCCCGGCTCGCCGTCCCGACCGTACCAGACGGTTGTCCCGCACCAGCGGGCGACCGGCTCTCGGGACGGAGTGTCGTCCGGGGTGGGCGTGGCTCAGGAGGGCAGGGCGGCGGCCAGGTCGGCGAGGTGGCGGGCGACCGGGCCCACGGTGAGCATGCCACTGCCCGCCCCGGCCAGCTCCCCGGCCGCCGGCGCGAGCGCGGCCCGGGCACGCCGCATCGCCTCCCGGTCGCCGACCCCGACGGCGGCCTGCGCGATCAGGCACCACAGGGCCTCCAGCAGCAGGTCACGCGGCGGGTCAGGAGCCTCGGCCAGCGCCGCGGCGGCCTGCGCCCGCCGCCCCCGGCGCAACAGCGTCAGCGGGCGCACCCACGGCTCGTACGGTCCCCAGTCATCCTCCTCGCCCTCCTCGGCGGGCAGGCCGCGCCGCACCCGCGCGCACAGCAGGGCGAGCGGGAGCAGGCCGTGCTCCAGCCCCGGCATGCCGGCGCCGTCGAGCCGGGCCGCGGCCCGCCGGTAGGCGGCCGTCACCTCGCCGATCGACGCGGCACCGGTCGCGTCCAGGCGCAGCGCCCGATACCACTCCGTGAACACCCCCACCAGCGGCCGCTCGTGCCGCTCGGCCAGGTGATCGGCGGCGGCCGCGTGCCGGTCGGCCTCCGCGAAGTCCGCCAGCGCGCTGCGGGCCTGGAGCCGGATGAGGTGCCCGAGGACCTCGGACGAGGCCAGCCCGTGCCGGGCCGACAGCGCGACCAGCTCGGCGCCGAGCTGGTCCCGGCGGCCGGCCAGCCCGGCACGCTGGAAGCTCTGCATGTAGACGCCGTTGAGCGCGAACGCCAGCAGCGCCGGATCCGCCAGCCGGCGGGCGATCTCCTCGGCCTGGGCGGCGGCCTGTGGCCCGCGGGCGGAGCGGGTGCCGCGCGACTCCAGGGCGATCGTGGCCAGCAGCCGGGCCCGCGTCGCCGCGGGAGTGTCCGGCGGAAGGGCGGCCAGGGTCTGTTCGGCCGCCGCCACGACCTGCGTGGCCTGCCGGGGGTCGTCCGAGCGGGTCCAGACCGCCGGGACGTCGTAGGCGCCGATCACGCGCGCGGTCAGCTCGGGGTCGCCCAGCTCCGCCGCCGCCGCGACGGCCGCCGCGCGGTGCCCGCGGGCGGCCTCCAGGCCGCTGCCGCCGGTCACGGCCAGGTCGCGCAGCAGGGTGACGGTCGATTCCAGCCGCGCCCGGGCGCCCACAGGCACGCTGCGGTCGTAGGCGGCGGCCACCCGCGCCCACACCTGCCCGGCCGGGTCGTCGAGGCCGGGGGAGTGGTGCAGGATGTCGGACTCCAGCCGGCGCAGGGCCGGTCCCGGGTCCAGCCCCAGCTGCTCGGCCAGCAGCGTTCGTGCCCGGCGCAGCACCGCCAGGGCCTCGCTCTGACGGCCGGTACGATAGAGCGCCAGGGCCAGCAGCCGCCAGGCGTCCTCCCGCCACGGGTGCTCGGCCACGTGCGCGTCGAGGTCCGGCACCGCCTCGGCGGCCAGCCCCAGGGCCAGCCGGGTCTCGGCCATCCGCTCCACGGCGTGCAGGCGCAGCTCGGCCAGGCGGGCACGCTCGGCGTCGGCCCAGTCCTGGCCGGCGAACTCGGCGTAGGCCGGGCCGCGCCACCAGCCCAGGGCCTGCGCCAGCCGGGGCAGCGCCCGGTCGGGCGGGAGCGTGGCGGCCAGCGCCTCCTCGAAGCGCCAGGCGTCCACCGTGTCCGGCGCGGCGCGCAGCGCGTATCCGGGGCCCTCGGTGACCAGCAGCCGGGGCGCGGCCCTGGGCGGCCGGGCCGGCTCCAGCGCGCGCCGCAGCGCGGCCACGAACGTACGCACCGCGCCCACCGCGCCCGGCGGCGGATCCTCCCACAGCTCGCCGACCAGCCGGGAGACCGGGACGACGCGCCGCCTGGCGATGATCAGCCGGGCCAGCACCGCGCGGTGCCGCGGCCCTTTCAGCTCGATCGCCTCCCCGGCGTCGTCCCAGGCCACGACCGGCCCCAGCACCCCGAACTCCACCCGCACCCCTCGACGGTAGCGCGCTCATCGGATGCTCATCCGGGCCCACCAGGCTGGAGCCGACCCGTTCACCTCACGGAAGGAGCCTGAACCATGGCGCCTGTCATCACCGGCTTCGACTACCGGCGCGTCCCCGTCGCCGACGGCGTGTCACTCAACGTGGCCGTCGCGGGCTCGGGCAGCCCGATCGTGCTCCTGCACGGCTTTCCCCAGACCCACCTCATGTGGCGGCACGTCGCCGCCGACCTGGCGGCCGACCACACGGTGATCTGCCCGGACCTGCGCGGATATGGCGCCAGCGACAAACCCGCCGCCCCCGTCTACCCCAAGCGCACCATGGCCGCCGACGTGGTGGCCCTGGCCAGGGCGCTGGGCCATGAGCGGTTCGCGCTGGCCGGGCACGACCGCGGCGCCCTGGTGGCCTTCCGCGCCGCGCTCGACCACCCGGCCACGATCACCCACCTGGCCTGCCTGGACGTGCTGCCCACCGTGGACATGTGGGACGTGATGAGCGGCGCCGGCGCCGCCGTCGGCTTCCACCTGTACCTGATGGCCCAGCCGCCCGGCCTGCCGGAGAAGCTGATCGCCGCCGCCCCGGACCTGTTCTTCGGGCACTTCCTCGACCTGTGGGCGGGCGACCCGCGGGCGCTCCCGCCCGACGTCCGCGCCGCCTACCTGGACGCCTGCCGCCGGGCGATCCCCTCGATCGTCGCCGACTACCGCGCCTCCGCGGGCGTGGACGCCGAGGACGACCGGGCCGACCGGGCGGCAGGCAACCGGCTGCGGATGCCGGTCACCGTCCTGCAGCAGGACTGGGGTGCCGCCCTCGGCTACGACGCGGCGGCGCTGTGGCGGGGATGGGCGCCCGACCTGCGGCACGACACCGTCACGTACGGTCACTTCATGGCCGAGGAGGCGCCCGCGGACATCGCCCGGGCGCTACGGGACCTGCTCGCCCGTACCCCGGCGATGGACGCTCCGTAAAACTAAAGGAAACAGACTGACAGTGACACACCTACTCAAATAGGATTAAACGGACATATCTTTCAGATATGGGTAACGACAGCTTGCTCGGAGAGTCGCTTCGCGCATGGCGCGAGGTGACCACTCCTGCCCGGGCCGGGCTGCTGGAGGCCCCAGGGCGCCGCAGGACGCCTGGCCTGCGGCGGGAGGAGGTCGCGAGGCCGGCAGGCGTCAGCGCCGACGACCACGGCCTTGACCGCGACATACGTGGCACGTCGTCGCAGCTAGTGCGTACCTGACCTCTGGGTGGTGGAATGCTGAGCTGGTATCTGCCGTCGTTCCGGGCGCGCAGGACGGTGGCGACGGGCGTCGTCGCGGCACTGGTGTGCGCGGTTGTCAGCGTGCTCTTCCTGATGTACACCGGCAACCAGGCGGCGGACGCCGCCCAGTCCCGGGTCACCGAGGCCTGGAACCGGGTCGTGCCCCTCATCCGGGAGGGGCCGCTCCCTTCGACCCTGCGCAAGGGCAGGGTCGAGGGGATCGAGGTCGTGGACACGAAGCGCCGGGTGGTCGCGGCCACCCCGGAGCTGGTCGGCAGGCCGCCGATCGCCGCCTTCAGCGCGCCGCGCGGGAGCGTGAGCGCCGCCCGCGTGTTGTGCCCGCCGCCCGGGCTGACCGGCTGCATGACCGTCGTCTCCTACAAGGTCTACCAGCCGCAGGGGGCCTGGCTGCTCTACGTGGCGGTCCCGGTGGTCCCCTGGTACGGGCAGACCACCGCGGTCCTGCTGGCCGTCGGGGTGTCGTTGCTGGTGACCGCGCTGATGGCCGCGTGGGTGTTCCGTGACCTGACCAAGGCGCTGGCCCCGGTGAACGCCATCCGGGCCGAGCTCGCCGAGATCACCGCCACCGACCTGGACCGGCGGGTGCCGGTCCCCACCAAGTACGCGGAGATGAAGGCCCTGGCGGAAACCGTCAACGACACCCTGGACCGCCTGGAGGGCGCCTACGCCCGGCTGCGGCGGTTCACCGCGGACGCCTCGCACGACCTGCGTACCCCCATCACCGCCATGCGGACCCAGCTGGAGGAGGCGCTGCTGCACCAGCGCGACACCGACTGGCCAGGGATGACCCGGGCGGTACTGGCCGGGGTGGACCGGCTCCAGGCCGTCGCGGCAGACCTGCTCACGCTGGCGCGGCTGGACGCGCACGCCCCTATCCACCGCACTCCGACCGATCTGTCCTCGATGGTGGAAGCCGAGCTCGACCGCCGGACGTACCAGAAGAAGATCATCAAGGACCTGCCGGGGCCCGTCTGCATCGACTGCGACCGGATGCGGATCACCCGGGTGCTGGTCAACCTGCTCGACAACGCCGAACGCCACGCCAACTCGCAGATCGTCGTCAGCGTCCGGGCGGACGACACGTCGGTGATCATGGAGGTCGCCGACGACGGTGAGGGGATCGCCGCCGAGCACCGGGAGCTGGTCTTCGACCGCTTCACTCGGCTGGACGCCGCGCGCAGCCGGGACGCGGGCGGGACCGGGCTGGGGCTGGCGATCGCCAGGGAGATCGCCAGGGCCCACGAGGGCACCCTGACCATCGAGGACAGCGAACGGGGTGCCCGCTTCGTGCTGCGCCTGCCCCTCTGCCGGACCGCCCAGAACGGCCAGCCCCACAGCACCGGCGCCTAGCCAGGACGGCTCAGGGGACGGCGGCCCGCCCCGGCAGCGGGGGTTCAGCCGAGGTCCGGATGGGGGACGTAGCGGTCCGGCTGGATCAGCGCGAGGGCCGCGTCGTCCGCCATCACCGTGTCCAGGTCCCCGATGCGCCACCCGGCGCCGAGCAGCGCCGGCACGAGGGGATGCGGGCCGGGGACCGCGATCCGGGCGGTGCGCGCCCGCGTGGCGGCGAGGGCGCCGAGGACCGCGTCCGCGCAGTCCTGCGGGGTGGTCCCGCCGGCCGGGCCGATGACGACGTCGTGGCCGGTACGGCGGGCAGCGGCGTAACCGTGGCCGGTCGCGTACAGGGTGACGCCCGGCAGGGCGGCGTACCAGGCCAGGGCGGTGGGCCGGGCACCTCCGGAGGCCAGGGCGTCCAGCGCCGCGACGTCCCGCGCCGGGGCCGGCCGCGCCACCGGCGCGGCCGGACCCGCGGCTGGCCCGGTCAGGTAGAGCAGCGGGGTCCAGGGACGCAGGCCGTGCCGGACGTAGAGGGCGACGGCCCGCGGGTCGGAGGAGGCGAACGTCACCTTCGGCCCGTTCCTGCCCAGCAGCTCCGCGAGCAGCGTCCGGCCCACCCCGGAGGACTGATGCTCGGGCAGCACGAACAGATCCCCCAGGTGGGTGACGGGACCCCGGCGCAGCGTGCCGCCGAAGCCCGCG
Source organism: Nonomuraea jiangxiensis (assembly GCF_900099965.1). Lineage (GTDB taxonomy): Bacteria > Actinomycetota > Actinomycetes > Streptosporangiales > Streptosporangiaceae > Nonomuraea > Nonomuraea jiangxiensis. The sequence goes on from NZ_FNDJ01000015.1 coordinate 156,617, forward strand.
GCTCCACCGGCGTCGTCCGGGGCGAGGAGGAGCGTGCCGAAAGAACGTTCGGCGTCCAGGAAGTCGGGCGTCCCGGACCATCCGGCCAGCAGGCCGAACCTCGTCGCGACCCGCCGCACGGCAGGCATGTCATCGGCTGTCGCGGCTCGAACCACTTGTCCTCCATCTACCCTTTTGCCCGACACACCCTACGGGCGGCTCAGCGCTCCGGCAGCGCGCGGGTGCGGGCCAGGAGGAGGGCGACGTCGTCCTCGGAGGAGTCCGCCACCATGGCCTCGATCACGCTGTCGCAGAGGTCGTCCAGCGGCAGCGAGACCGGGGACAGGGCGGCGGCGAGGCGGTCCATGCCCGCCTCCAGATCCGCCTCGCGGGTCTCGATCAGGCCGTCGGTGTAGAGGGCGATCAGGGTGCCCGCGGCGAGCTCCAGGTCCAGGGACTCGTAGGTGCCCGCGCCCAGGCCGATCGGCGTGCCGGGGGGCAGACGGGGAAAGGTGACCCCGCCGCCCGGGGCGACGAGCGCGGGCGGCGGGTGGCCTGCCGTGGCCAGGACGCAGTGCCGGGTGACCGGGTCGTAGAGCGCGTACAGGCAGGTGGCTCCCATGGCGTCCAGGGCGATGCCCTCGGTGTCCGCCTCCTGCTCGCTCATGCGCGCCACGACGTTGTCGAGGTCGGCGAGCAGCTCGGCGGGCGGCAGGCCCAGGTTGGTGAGAGTGCGTACGGCGGTGCGCAGGCGGCCCATCGTGGCGGCGGCGTTGATGCCGTGCCCGGTCACGTCCCCGACGACCAGGGCGAGCCGGCCGTCACGCAGCGGGATCGCGTCGTACCAGTCGCCGCCCACTCCCTCGTGGGTGCCGGCGGGGAGATAGCGGGAGGCCACCTCGACGGCGTCACCGCCGGTCAGGCGGCGCGGCAGCAGGTTGCGCTGCAGCGCGAGCGCGGCGGTGCGCTCACGGGTGTAGCGGAGCGCGTTGTCCAGGCTCAGCGCCGCCCGCGCGACGAACTCCTCGGCCAGATCGAGGTCGTCCAGGGTGAACGGCGTGGGGTTCTCGGTACGGATGAACACGGTGACGCCCAGGATGTCGCCCCGGGCCCGGAGCGGAACGATGATCAGCGTGTGGATGCCGGCATCGCGGATGGTCCTGGCCCGCTGGGGATCGTAGTCCACCCAGGTGCCGGGGGAGGCGTCCAGCACGGGCTCGAAATGGGACCTGCCCGAGGCCAGCACCCGGGTGAAGGGCGAGGTCGGAGGCACGTAGATGACCTCTCCCCGGGCCCAGGGGGATTCGGGGATGCCCGGGTGGATCGAGGCCGCGCCCGCGCGGCGGAACACGGGGATGCCCGCCTCCGTCACGGGCGGCCGCGACGGGACCTCGCTGTTCGGCAGCACCGATTCGTTCAGATCGACCGTGACGTAGTCGCCGAGGACCGGCACGGCCAGGTCCGCCAGCTCCTGCGCGGTCTGACTGACATCGAGGGTGGTGCCGACCCGGGTGCTGACCTGGCGCAGCAGGGCCAGGCGCTCGCGTGCCGGGCTGTCGGTGATGTCCATGGCCAGCGAGCACACGCCCAGCGCCTGCCCGTCACGGCCTTCGAGGCGGAACAGCGAGGTCGTCAGCGTACGCTCCGATCGCCCGTCCGCCGTGGTCCAGCGGGACTCGCGGTCGATGAGGGGGATGCCGTCGGCGAGCACCGCCCGCATCGCCCCCACCGCGAGCTCGGCCTCGGGCCCCGGCAGGAGCTCGGCCAGGGAACGGCCGACCTGGTAGTGGGGGAACACTCGTCGCAGGCGCTGGGCCATCTCGTTCAGCCAGACGCAGCGCAGGTCGGCGTCCCAGACGCCCACGGCCACGGGGGAGCGGCGGATGAGCGGCTCCAGCGCCGAGATCGCTGCCACGCCCCCGCGGAACGGCGTCGCCGCGAGCAGCCAGGAGGTGGTGCCGTCGCGGATGCGCAGCCGGGAGCCCTCCAGCTGTGTCAGGATCGCGCGGCCGTCACGGTGGAGGACCGAGGTGAGGCCGGACCAGTGCTCCTGGTCGCCGAACCGGTGGGCCCAGGCCGCGATCCGCGCCGCGCGGTCGTGCGTGGTCAGGAGTGCCGCGCCGGAGCGGCCGATGACGTCGGCGGCACGGTATCCGAGAAGATCTTCCGCGGCTCGGCTCCACCCGATCACGGTGCCCGTGTCGTCGATCACGGCGATCGCCGCATGTGTCTCTTCCGCCCCGCCACCCGCCGTGGTGAGAGGCATCTGCACAGTCAACCATACCGCCGAGGCCGCCCGAAGCCCTGTCCGCCCCCTGACCTGCGGGGACATCACCCGCTCCGGACGGGGACGGCCCCGCGGGCGGTCAGCCGCAGGCCTGCCGCAGGTCGGCGTACGGCGGGAAACTGTCGACGAGCCCGGCCATCGTGAGCAGCCGGGCCAGCTGGCCGTGCACGCCGACCAGGCGCAGGTAACCGCCCTGGCGTTCGGCCTCGCGCTGGGCGTGGATCAGGGCGGTCAGCCCGCTGCAGTCGCAGAACTCCAGCCCGCTGGCATCAATGATGATCTTGGAGTGGTGACGTTGCAGCAGGTCGGCACAGGCGTCCCCGAGGGTGACCTCGGTGCTGAGGTCGAGTTCGCCCTCCAGGCGGAGGATGTCGCAGCGGCCTGGACCGTCGCTGACGTGCAGCTGGAGCCGGACCATGAGCTTGCCTTCCGGGCTGATTGGCGATGGGCGTCGGGTACAAATCCCCGCCTGAGCGGAGGAACCCCCACATCACATCACCATTTTACCGTTAGAGGTCCTGGCAGACACCGAACTCTCCCGGACCGGTGACGGTTTCCATTGTCCCCACCGGGCACCGCCCCGGCCCACCGGCGGCCGGGCGGCGGGCACCCCCGAAGAAGGCCCCGCCGCCTCTAGCGGAAGGCGGCGACGTGGCGCCGGGCCCAGTCGGCGAAGGTACGCGGCGCGCGGCCGAGCACCTTCGCCACGTCGGGGCTGATCCGCAGCTCGGCGGGGGTGGGCTCGCCGATGATGGCCAGGGTGGTCTCCACCACGGGCTCCGGCATGAACTGCGACATCTGCGCGCGAGCCTCCTCGCGGGTCTGCTCGACGAACCGGATCGGCTCCCCGAGCGCCTCTCCGATCGCCTGGGCCCGCTGCCGGGGCGTGACGAGGGCGGGCCCGGTCAGCTCGTAGACCTGCCCCGTGTGCCCGCTCTCGCGCAGGGTCGCGGCGGCGACCTCGGCGATGTCGGCCGGATCGATGAACGGCAGGCCGACGTCGCCGAACGGGGCCGCCACGGTCCGCCGGGCACGGATCGACTCGGCCCAGGCGTAGGCGTTGGTGTCGAAGCCGCCGGGCCGCAGGATCGTCCAGTCCAGGCCCGACCGCCGGACCGCGTCCTCGAGGGAGCCACCCATGCTGCCGTGGGAGGAGGAGTCGGGGCGGGTCGCGACTCCCTGGGAGGACAGCAGCACGACCCGTGCCACTCCGCCGGCCTGTGCGTCCTTGAGGAGCTCACTCACGACGCCGGCGACGTCGCCGACGGCTGACATGAGGTTCCCCGAGATCAGCAGGAACAGGGCGGTGGCGCCGTCCAGGGCGGGCCGCAGGCTCGCCGGGTCGGCCAGGTCGGCGGCGACGGCCCGCACTCCCCGCGGCACGTCGGATTCGGTGATCTTCCGCGACACGGCCGTCACCGGCTCGCCCGCCTCGGCCAGCGACCGCACCAGCGTCCGCCCCACGTTCCCGGTGGCACCCGTTACAACGATCATGTCGATCTCCTTATTAGTTAGTTGGCTGACTCACTCGAACGGTAGCACAGTGCCCCCGCTCAGGAGCAGTCCGGGTTCGGGCGGCGCCCGGTCACGTGATCGCCCGGAGGGACCGGTGAGGGTCACAACCCGGGCGATCAGCCGGACAGGGCGGTGGGCGTCACGGTTTCCAGGCCGGGTCCCGGCCGATGAGCCCGAGGAACCGGTCGAACGCGGGGGCGTCGTCGGCCACCTTCACCTCCTCGCCGAACGCGCCGCGCTGTCGGCCTGTCGGGGCCATCCGGGCGGCGAAGTCCAGCAGCGTGGCCGCCGTCGTCTCCTCCACCGCGTACGGCCTGCCGAGGGCCCGCGACAGGTCCCAGCCGTGCGCGGCCAGGTCGGTCAGCGCCATGTGGGCGAGCAGGGGCTTGGGCATGCCGCCCATGGCCTTGCTGGTGCCCACCCAGGACTCCGGGCGTTCCCAGGCGGCCATCATCCGCTCGACCCGGTCGGGGAAGTCGCCGGTGTACTCCTTCGGCGGGAGGAACTCACCGTCGCCGGAGACGGACTCGAACTGGGACGCGGCCCACTCCAGATGGTTGATCAGCGCCTTGACGTCGTATTCACGGCAGGGGGTGGCGAGGGCGAGCTCGTCGTCGCGCACGCTCTTGACGAGGTCGGACGTGCGGTCGGCCGTGGTCCGGAGCATGGTCAGCATCTCTTCCATGACCGACACCCTGCCAGTGCCGCGATCACTGCGCGAGCGCCGCCGCGCGGTCAGGGTGGGGGATCATCGCCCCAGAGCGTTGGTGAGCTGGCGGTCGAGGATGCGCTGGGCCCGTTCGGGGGAGAGGTGGCCGAGCAGCAGGTCGGAGGCCAGGCCGTCGACCAGGGCGAGCAGCGTGTCCGCGGCCAGCTCGGCCTCTTCGCCGCTAGATTCCCCCGCCGCCGGGGCCGCCCGGCCCAGCAGGTCGGCCACCGCCGCCGTGAGCTGGGCGCGGCCCTGGCGGTAGCGGTCGGCCAGGGCCGGGTCGTTGAGCGCCCGGATGAACACCGCGATGCCCACCAGCGTCTCCGCCCGGCTCTCCGGGTCGGCCGGCAGCAGGGCCGTCAGCAGGGCGCGCAGCGCGGCCGGTGGCGTCACCGGCTCCGGCACCGCGGCCACGCCGCGCCGGATCCGCTCGTCGAGCCGCCGGCGCAGGTGGCTCGTGGCGTGCACGACCAGCTCGTCCTTGCTCGCGAAGTAGTGCTGCACCAGCCCGATCGACACGCCCGCCGCGGCCGCGACCTCCCGCATGCTGACGGCCTCCAGCCCGCGCTCGGCGGCGATCCGCCACAGCGCCTCGCTGATCTGGTTGCGCCGCTGCTCGTGATCGACCTGCTTCGGCATCCGCCCTCCGCCCGAATTTTTGCCATACATTCATATTGTAAAGGAGGCGTGTGATGACACGGGCGAGGATCGGCCGGTTCACGACACCGGCGGCGCAGGAGGAGTACGGGAAGGTCTACACGGCGGGAATGGCGGCCCTGCCGCCCCCCGCCCGGACCTGCGACGTGGACACCGGGTTCGGGCGGGTCCGGGTCTACGGGTTCGGCGAGGACGGCGACCGGCCGCCGATCGTGCTGCTGCACGGCAGGGCCGCCACCAGCGTCATGTGGCTGCCCAACCTCGCGGCCCTGGCCGAGCGCCGCCGCGTGTACGCCGTGGACCTGCTGGGCGAGGGCGGCCTGAGTGTGCAGACCGCGCCCATCCGGCACGCCGGCGACCAGGCCGCCTGGCTGGACACGGTGCTGGAGCGGCTCGGCATCGGCGCCGCGCACCTCGTGGGCGTGTCGATCGGCGGCTGGCTGGCGTGCAACCAGGCGGTACGCGCCGCCGCCCGGGTGGCCTCGATCACCCTGCTCGAACCGGCCGCCACGCTGGCCAGGCTCCCGCTCGCCGTGCTTCTGCGGACGATCCCGGTCGCGCTGCCGGTCATCGCGGAGCGGGCGCTGCCCGGGTTCCTGCGCTGGACGAACAGCGGCGATTCGTACGACGAGGACGACCCGGTGGCGAAAGTGATCGAGGCGAACCTGCGCCTCTACCGGACCGCCCTCCCGCCGCCCGCCCGCTTCACGGACGGGCAACTGCGGTCCATCGCGGTCCCCGCCCTGGTCGTCATCGGCGGGCGGAGCGTGATGCACGATCCGGGGGAGGCGTACGAGCGGGCCCGCGCGTTCATCCCCGGCGTCCAGGCCGAGCTCTGGCCGCACGCCACGCACGCCCTCGCGGGTCAGTGCGCCGCCGAGGTGAACGCCCGGATCCTGCGCTTCCTCGACGAACAGGACGGATGACCACGGCGAGGCCGCATCACAAATCCCCGCAAATGGCAGGAAACGGTCATCGAACGGCACATTGCTGGCCGCTCGCGGGCCGATTCGGCGGGCCTGTTCGTCGCACGCTGGAAACGCCGGCAGATCTCCGATACCGAAGGGTGCGAGAATGGCGAAAATGGCTTTTTCGGCTGCCCGCAACGCGGCAAAGTGGCCGCCGCGCTGGCGGGAATTCGTTAATCACGCGGGCGGCAAGGTCGCCCACATCAAGTTGCGCTCCGACGAACCCGGAATCCGCGGCCTGTTCCGCTATAGACCGGACACGGCAGAGCCGCTGAACCTGCTCTCGGAAGTGCTCCTCCGCGGCGACGGCACGCTGGGCCGGGGGGAGCGCGAGCTGATCGCGGCCTACGTGTCCTCGCTCAACCGCTGCCGGTTCTGCTACCACACGCATGCCGCCTTCGCCGCCATCAGGGTGCCCGGCGGCATGGAGCTCATCGACCAGGTACGCGCCGACCTCCCGAACGCGCCCGTCCCGGCCAAGCTCAAGGCGCTGCTGGAGATCGCGGCGGCCGTGCAGCGCGGCGGCCAGGAGGTCACCGGCGAGCACGTGGCGGCGGCCCGGCGCGAGGGGGCGACGGACGAGGAGATCCATGACACGGTGCTGATCGCGGCTGCGTTCTGCATGTACAACCGGTACGTGGACGGCCTGGCCACGCTCGCCTGCGACGACCCCGAGCACTACGCCGAGCGGGCCCGGCTGACCGGGGGATATGTGGCGACATGGAAGGAGGCGCTGGACGAGGCCTGCTGAGCCGCGCTGAAGATCACGGGGCCGCCGCCGGGCCCCGTCCGGCGCCCACGCCGCCCGTCAGGCGAAGAACTCGTCCACGGAGTAGGGGTCGTACGGGAAGCTGGAGCGCTCGCTGATCTTGCCGTCGCTCAGCACGAAGAGCTGGAGGCCGTGGTCGTCGAGGGTGCGGCCGTCGCGCTCACCGTGGATCGACAGGATCGCGGCCACCCGGTCCGAGCCGACCAGGTAGTCCTGCGGTTCCAGTCGCAGGGTGCTCGTGGTGGCCTGGGCCAACTGTGAGAGGTAGCCGAGGACCTCCTCCTTGCCGCGGTAGTCCCGGGCCATCGGGCCGCGGCCGGGAACGTGGAAGACCACGTCCTCGGTGAGGAGGTTTCGGAGAACGTCCATGTCGCCCTTGGCGAGGGCGTCGTAGAAACCGCTGGCGACAGTGATCTGGGGATTTTCGGTCATGGATACCGTCCAGTCGCAGACAGGGCTTATAGGACCGATCGCGACCCTACGCGGCGTAGATCCGCGAAACAAGGAGGTGGCTTGCGGTAAATGTCGGAAATATGGAATGGGTGGGGAGGGCGTTGACAGGTGAAGAGCGGCGACCCGATCATGCAGGAGGTTGGCTGGCTGCGATAACTGGAAATGAGGCCCTTTTATGCCCCACGTCAGCATCGATTCAGGTGAGCCCGGAATTCGCGGCCTCTTCGCCTTTCGCCCTGAGACCGCCGGGCCGCTGAACGCCCTGGCCGAGGTGCTGCTCCGCGGGGACAACACCCTGACGCGCGGCGAGCGGGAGCTGATCGCCGCCTACGTGTCGGGACTCAACGAGTGCCGCTACTGCACCGCCTCGCACGCCGCGTTCGCCGCCGCCCAGCTGCCCGAGGGCATGCACCTGGTCGACCGGGTCCGTGCCGACGTGGGCAGCGCGGAGATCTCGCCGAAGCTCAAGGCGTTGCTGGCGATCGCGGCCGCGGTCCAGAAAGGCGGCCGCGAGGTCACCGGCGACCTGGTCGACGCCGCCAAGGCGGAGGGGGCCACCGAGCGGGAGGTCCACGACACGGTGCTGATCGCGGCGGCGTTCTGCATGTTCAACCGGTACGTGGACGGCCTGGCCACGTACGCGCCCGACGACCCGGCCGTCTACGCCGCGGCGGCCGAGCGCATCGTGAAGCACGGCTACGGCTACCCCGCCCCCGCGGTCGCCCCCGCCGTCGCCGTCGCCGTCGCGGAGCAGGCGGGACAGCCCGGGTGACGCACGACCACCGCTTCGTCGTCATCGGGGCCGGCCCGGGCGGGCTCCAGCTCAGCTATTTCCTCCAGCGTGCCGGGGCCGACTACGTCACGCTGGAGCGGGAGGCCGCGCCCGGCGGCTTCTTCCGCCACTACCCGCGCCACCGGCGGCTGATCTCGCTGAACAAGGTGCACACCGGCGAGAAGGACCGCGAGATCCAGCTCCGCTGGGACTGGAACTCCCTGCTCAACGACGGCCCCGAGCTGGCGTTCCCGAGCTATTCGCAGGAATACTTCCCGCACGCCGACGACCTGGTGCGCTATCTGGCGGACTTCCAGCGCGTCCACGGGCTGCGCGTGCGCTACTCCACGCCGGTACTACGGGTGGAAAGGTACGGCGAGAGCCGGTTCGCCGTGCACACGGGCGACGCCGTCTACCACGCCGACTGCGTGATCGTGGCGACCGGGTGGGGCGGAGCGTACGTGCCCGACATCCCGGGCATCGAGCTGGCCACCGGGTACGAGGACGCGCCCGTCAGCGGGGAGGGCTACGCCGGGCAGCGGGTGCTCATCCTCGGCAAGGGCAACTCGGCGTTCGAGACCGCCCAGGCGTTGCTGCCGTACGCGTCGGTGATCCATCTGGCCAGCCCCAACCCCCTGCGGCTGACGTGGGACAGCAAGCATCCCGGGCACGTACGCGGGATGTACGGCGCCCTGCTGGACAGCTACTGGTTCAAGACCCTGCACGCCGTGCTGGAGTGCACCGTGGACCGGATCTGGCGGGCGGACGGGGCGTACCGGGCCGAGATCACGTACACGCTGGCCGACGGCGAGCGGGCCGTGCTCGACTACGACGCCGTGCTGCGCTGCACCGGCTTCACCATGGACACCGGGCTGTTCGACGAGTCCTGCCGGCCCGAACTGGCCCCGAACGGGCGCATCCCGGCCATCCGCCCCGACTTCCAGTCCGCCAACATCGACGGCCTCTACTTCGCCGGCACGCTCATGCAGGCCCGCGACTTCAAGCGCGCCTCCTCGGCGTTCATCGACGGCTTCCGCTACAACCTGCGCACGCTGGCCGCGCTGCTGTGCGAGCGCTACGACGGCGTGCCGCTGCCCTCCCGCGAGCTGCCCGCCGACGCCGGCCTGCTGACGGAGCACGTGCTCGGCCGGGTCAACCACAGCTCGGCTTTGTGGACCCAGTTCGAGTACCTGTCGGACGCCTACGTGATCGGCCCCGCCGTACGGCACTACGAGGACCTGCCGGAGGACTACGCCGTCTCCCGCTTCGCCGGCGAGGACCTGCTGCTCACCGTCACCCTGCGCTGGGGCCGCCGCGACCACCCCGACGTGTTCGCCATCCGGCGGCACCCGACCCCCGAGCGCGCCGACGAATGCGCCTTCCTGCATCCCGTCGTCCGGGTCTGGCGGCGCGGCGAGCAGGTCGCCGAGCGGCACCTGCTGGAGGATTTGCAGGCCCGCTGGCAGGACCCGGAACGTCATGCCGCCCCGCTGCGCTCCTTCCTGTCCGCGCACCTGCCCGATCGGTAGGGCCTCTCAGCCGGGGAAGCGGGCCACGAGATCGTCCACCACGCCCTCGAACGACCCGTGCGCCGTCAGGGCGGCGCGCTGCCGGGCGGCCCCGCTCCCGGCGGCGCGCAACCACGCCCACCCCCGCAGCACCGTCTCCAGGTCGCCGCTGTCCGTCAGGGCGTGCCGGATGTGCTCCAGCAGCCCCTCCACCACCTCCGCCGCCGGAACCTGCCGCCCGGTGTACGGGTCGGCGCCGTGCCCGTCGAGCCCGTCCCTGGCCGCCCGCCAGTAGGCCACCCGCAGCAGCTCCTCCGGCGGCCGTGGCCCCGGATCCCCGGCCTCCACCCGTCTCAGCGAGACCGTCACCAGCGCCCTGACCACGAGCGCCAGCAGCACCGACTCCGCCGCCGAGGCCGGCACGTCGGTCACCCGCACCTCCACGGTGGGCAGCCGCAACGACGGCCGCGCGTCCCAGAACATCGTCGCCGGGTCCACCAGCGCCCCGCTCGCGGTCAGCCCCGCGACCAGGGCCTCGAACTCGGCGAGGCTCTCCAGGTAGGGTGGCGGCCCGGCCACCGGCCACTTGCTCCAGGACAGGATGCGCCAGCCCGCGTAGCCGGTGTCGCGGCCCGTCCAGAACGGTGAGTTGGCCATGAGCGCGATCAGCGCGGGCAGCCAGGGGCGCAGGTGGTTGCAGACCAGCAGCGCCCGCTCCCGGTCGGGCAGGTGGACGTGGACGTGACCGGCGCAGATGGCCTGCTCGTCGTGGAGCGCCCGGTAGTTGTCGATGCCGAGGTCGTAACGGGGGTCCTCGGTGATCGGCGGCGGCACCGCGGGCCCCAGCACGGGAGTGCCCGAGGCGACCACGGCCAGCCCCTCGGCCCGCGCGGCGGCGGCCACCACGGCCCGCATCCGCCGCAGCTCCCGCTCCAGCTCGGCCGGCCCGGCGCAGGGCGGCGTCTTGGCCTCCACCTGGAACTGCGTGATCTCCGTGCCGACCCGGTCGCCGAGCTCGCCGGCGGCCCGCCCGACGACCAGCCCGGCCCGCGGCGCCACCTCCCGGGTGCGGGGATCGACCACGAAGTATTCCTCCTCGACCCCCATCAGCGGGCGCACGGGGTCGAACGGCGTGGCTGCCGTCGATGCGGCGGTCGCGGTCATGGGCTCCCTTTCGCGCGCGGGACCTGCCAGGTCCGATCTTGCCCGCCCGGGCCCTCACCCGGCACCGCTTTCGCGCAACGCGGAGCAGCCCCGGGGCTCAGGGACGCAGGTCGAGCACCAGGGCACGATGGTCGGACACCTCGGGCGCGGTCATGATCTCGAATCGTTTGACGGCGGCGGGGTCGGACACGAGCAGGTAGCTGGCATGCCGTACCGGCTTGAGATAGCGCGAGGTCCTGGTGTCGCCCTCCCGGACCAGATCGACCAGGCCGAGCCCGGCGAGGACCTGGAACGTCTCGCTGCCGGGCAGCAGGTTGAGGTCGCCGCACACCACGGTCAGGTCGCCGTTCTCGCGGACGCCGCCGACGAGCTCCGCGAGCCGCTCGGCCTGCGCGCGGCGGGCCGGAGTGTCGGCCTTCCCGCGCGCGTCCCGCAGGCCGTGCAGGTTGACGACGCTGACGAACCGCCGCGCCTCGGGGTCGAAGACCCGCACCGCCAGCGCGGCGCGGGGCCGGCCGTCGCTCGGCCACCCGTCGCGATGGTCGACGTAGCCGCCGTGCACGAACGCGGTTCGCAGGCCGACGACCGAAAGCGGCTCGGCGACGAAGGTCGCGACCCCGAAGTCCTGCCGATGCGCCCGCCGGTCCTGGTCCTGGACCGGCCCGGAGTCGCTCGCGGCGAACAGGCCCTGGTGGCGCGGCAGGCGCGAGCGGACGTCGGCCAGGAGGTTCGCCCGCTGCGGCAGCGATCGCTCGGCGTCGTCGAACCGGGTCCAGCCGTGGAGGGCCGGGGTGTGGGTGACCTCCTGCAGGCACAGGACGTCGGCTTCGCAGCCGTCGAGCCAGCGGGCGAGCTCGTCGAACATCGCGCCGCCCCAGGCGTTCAGGGAGATGATCTGCACGGTGAAGAACCTAGTACGGGCGTGCGGAGACGTTCGCCCCGGGTGCGGTGCGCATGACGCCCTCTGTGATACGGTCGGCGGCGCCGTGCACCACTGCGACCCTGAGGAGGTGAGTCCGATCAACGATGTGACAGGTCGGGGCTCCCTCCCGTGCATGGTCTAGGGAGCGCCCGCGGCAGGCATCCCGAAAGGCATGAAACACCATGCGCTTCACCTCCCGGACGTCGTCGGACGGCGTCCTCGAACAGCTCTTCACCCTCGACGAGATCCCCGGCGTGTTGTGGACGCCGGACGACGCCCCCGGCACCCGGCCCCTGATCCTGATGGGGCACGGCGGCGGGCAGCACAAGAAGGCCCCCGCCATCCTGGCCCGCGCCCGCCACTTCGTCACCGAGGGCGGCTTCGCGGTCGCCGCGATCGACGTGCCCAACCACGGCGAGCGGCCGAGGAGCGAGAAGTTCGACCGGATCGCGGCCGAGCTCCGGGCCCGGATGGACGCCGGCGAGGACCCGGCTCCGCTGGTCGCCACCATGCAATCGCTCGCGGCCGGGCAGGTCGTCCCGGAATGGCAGGCGGTCCTGACCGCGCTCCAGCGACTCGACCACGTCGGCCGCGGACCCGTGGGCTACTGGGGCGTGTCGCTGGGGTGCGGGCTCGGTGTCCCGTTCGTCGCCGCCGAACCCCGGGTCGGCGCCGCGGTGCTCGGCCTGCAGGGGTCGCCGGCGCTGGCCGAGACCGCCACCCGGATCACCGTGCCGGTGCAGTTCCTCGTGCAGTGGGACGATGAACGGGTGCCGCGGGCCCACAGCCTGGCGCTGTTCGAGGCGTTCGCGTCAGCCGAGAAGACGATGCACGCCAACCCCGGCAAGCACGGAGACCTGCCGCGGTTCGAGATGGACGACGCGCTGCGGTTCTTCATCCGGCAGCTCGGCTGACACCCGTCCGTGACCCTTCGGCGCGCCGGCCGAGATCCGTTCCCGGCCGGCGCGCCGTACGGCGTCCGGGCAGGTCACGGGCACCGGCCGGCGTCGTGATCACGTCGGAGCGGCGCTAACCGGTACGGTACGGTTTGCGAATGATTTCCGCATCGCGCCCTGACGACCGGATCTCGGCCGGGTTCCGGTTCGCCGCCGAGCTGGTCGCCTGGGTCGCGACCCCCTGGGCCCTCGCCCCGCATTCCGTGCCGCTGGCCGTGCTGTCGGTCGTGGTGCTGATCGGGCTGCCCACGGTGTTCGCCACGCCGGGGGACAAGCGGAACGTGATCATCGCGGTGCCGGGAGCGGTGACTATCCTGCTGGTGCTGCTGCAACTCGTGGCCGCGGTGGCGGCGGCGTGGGCGGCCTGGAACCCGTACGTGGCCGTGCTGGTCTCCGTGCTGGCCGTGGTCGCCGTCGTCCTGGAGCTGCCGCGCTGGCGGTGGCTCGCCTCACTGCGGGGGTGGCGTCGCGCGCCTGGATGACCGATGCTGCAAGGCATGGGTCACTCGCCGCTCTCCTACACCTCCGGGGTCTCCGCCGTCCGCCTGCTGGGCGAGACGATCGGGGAGAATCTGGAGCGCGCCGCGGCCCGGCACAGGGACCGTCCGGCCCTCGTGGACGTGGCGACCGGCCGGCGCTGGACCTACGCCGAGCTCGACGCCGCGGTCGACGAGGTCGCCCTCGGCCTGCTGACCATGGGCATCGCCAAGGGCGACCGGGTCGGCATCTGGGCGCCCAACCGCGCCGAGTGGGTGCTGACCCAGTACGCCACCGCGAAGATCGGCGCGATCCTGGTCAACGTCAACCCCGCCTACCGCGGCCACGAACTGGACTACGTGATCCGCCAGTCCGGCATGCGCCTGCTGATCAGCGCCGTCGGGCACAGGACCAGCGACTACCGGGCGATGCTCGCCGAGATCGGCTACGAGGACGTGGTGTTCATCGCCGAGCCCGGCTGGGACGAGCTGGTGGCGGCCGGCCGCCGCGCCGACCCCGCCACCCTGCGCGCGCGGGCGGCCACGCTGGCCTTCGACGACCCGATCAACATCCAGTACACCTCGGGCACCACCGGCTTCCCCAAGGGCGCCACGCTGTCCCACCACAACATCCTCAACAACGGCTACTTCGTCGCCGAGGGCCTCGGCTACACCGAGGCCGACCGGGTGTGCCTGCCGGTGCCGCTCTACCACTGCTTCGGCATGGTCATGGGCAACCTGGCGGCGACCTCGCACGGCGCCTGCGTGGTGCTGCCCGCGCCCGGCTTCGACGCGGGCGCGACCCTGCGGGCCGTGGAGAGCGAGCGGTGCACGTCCCTGTACGGCGTGCCGACCATGTTCATCGCCGAGCTCGACCACCCGGACTTCGCCACCTTCGACCTGTCCAGCCTGCGCACCGGCATCATGGCCGGCTCCCCCTGCCCGGTCGAGGTGATGAAACGGGTGGCCGGCGAGATGCACATGAGCGAGGTGGCGATCTGCTACGGCATGACCGAGACCTCCCCGGTGTCCACCATGACCCGCCGCGACGACGGCCTGACCCGCCGCACCGAGACGGTCGGCCAGGTCATGCCGCACCTGGAGGTGAAGATCGTCAGCCCCGAGACCGGCCTGCCGGTGCGCCGCGGCGAACCCGGCGAGCTGTGCACCCGCGGCTACTCGGTGATGCTCGGCTACTGGGAGGAGCCCGGCAGGACCGCCGAGGCGATCGACGCGGCCCGCTGGATGCACACCGGCGACCTGGCCACCATGGACGACGACGGCTACGTCAACATCGTCGGCCGGATCAAGGACATGGTCATCCGCGGCGGCGAGAACGTCTATCCGCGCGAGGTCGAGGAGTTCCTCCACACCCATCCCGACATCGCCGACGTCCAGGTCATCGGCGTCCCCGACAGCAAATACGGCGAGGAGCTCATGGCCTGGATCGTGCCGCGCCCCGGCGCCACGCCGATCACCGCCGAGGCGGTCAGGGCCTTCTGCGCCGGCCGCCTGGCCCACTACAAGATCCCCCGCTACGTCCATCTGGTGGACGAGTTCCCGATGACCGTCACCGGCAAGATCCGCAAGGTGGAGATGCGGGAACAGGCGGTCGGCCTGCTGGGCCTGCACGACGCGGCGGCCATCGAGAACGCGTGAACAGAACGCGGCGGCCATCGTGAACGCGTGAATAGAACGCGGCGTCACCGGTAAGGACACCAGCATCCGACATCGGCTGCGGGGGGCTCAATGCCGGACAAACTGCCCAGACGTGTGCCCAAAACCGGAGCGACGTGGCTGGCCGGGTGGCGGGAGCACGGGTCGCCGGGGCCGTTCCGGCCGGCGTTCTGGCGCAGCCCGCTGCGCGGCCCCTGGCTCACGTCGGTGCTCGGCCTGGTGCTGCCGGCCGGGCTGATCATCGTCGCGGTCACCGGGCTTCTCCCGATGGTTGCTGGTCACCCTGGCGCTCTTCGTCGGCTCGGGTCTGCTCTACCTGGTACGGCGCGCCGCCTCACGCAGGGCGAGGCGGCGCCAGCCACGGCGATCACGGGGTGAACAGCCCCCAGTACGCCGCCCACGGCACGAAGACCAGCCCGCCCGCCAGCAGCAGCCCCCGCCGAACCCCGCCACCGGCCTGCCGCAGCCGGAGCGCGAGCCGCACGCCCGCGGCCACCACCGTGACCGCGAGCACCTGGAGGAGCAGCCAGACGAGGGGACGGCCCAGGACCGTGCTCCCCGCGGTGGTGGCCCCGGTCGCGACGATCGAGAAGAGGTACGTCACGGTGCCGAGCACGCACACCAGCCCACCGGCGGCCAGCACCCTGCCGGCCCACCGGCCGGTCGCGGGGCGCGTCCGGCCCCTCCTGCGGAACAGCCCGGCGGCCGGGTAACCGAGGAACGCGATCAGCATCACCGCCACCGTCGCGATCTGCAGGCCGCCCGTTTCGTACCAGGCCGGCGGCCGGAGCGGCGCGCTGGCGAGCTCCTGCGCGGGCGGCGCGTCGGCGCTCGCCCGGGGCGCTCCGCCGGCGAGCGCGGCGATCCACGACGTGACGAGCTCCAGGTATCCGGGCGCGAACCCGGAAGGCCGGACCGGGACGAAACCGTCGGTGCTGTGCCGCAGGTCGTGGTCGGCCGCAGGGACCACCCGCAGTGTGTAGTGCCGGTTGCCGCCCTCGTCCAGCGCCTGCCTGAACAGCCGGACGCTCTCACCCGGTACGGTCGAGCGGTCGTGCTCGGCGAAGACCGCCAGCAGCGGCTGCCGGACCTGCCGCAGGGTCGCCACCGGGTCGTGGCCGGTGTCCCCGAACAGGCCGGCGGCCACCATCATCCGGCTGAGGTTCACGCCGATCGGCTCCAGCAAGGACCGGGTCACCCCCGCGTGCGACAGGTACGTCCGGTTGCTCCAGAGCTGGGTCCGATCCGAGGGCAGCGCGCCGGCCCCGGCGGTGATCACGAAAGCGACGTCGGGGGAGCGGACCGCGGCCAGCGGGGCCACCCAGCCGCCCTCGCTGTGGCCCCACACGCCGACCCGCGACGGCTGCACGTCCGCGCGGGCCCGCAGCAGCCGTACGCCGGCGATGGCATCGTCGGCCAGGTCCGCGAACGAACTGGTCGCCCGGGAGTAGCCGGACCGCTTGTCGTAGATCAGCACCACGACGCCGGACCTGGCGAAGGCCTCCGCCTCGGCGCGGTAGGACTCACGGGACACGCCACCGGCGCCCGCGATGAGCACCAGCCCGGGGCGTCTCGCGCCCCCGGCCGCGGGCGCGAGCACCGTCCCGTGCAGGGGCACGGCGCCGTTGTGGAAGGTGACCTCGGTGCCGACGAGGTCATCGGCCGCCGCCGCGGGCGCGGCCGGGATCACCAGTGGGGACAGGACGATCAGCAGGGCCGCGATCCAGCGGCCTAACCAAGGGGATTTGCGTGAAGGCAGCACGAAGTGCTCTCCTTTGCTCGGAGGTCATCGGACATCAAGGACTCGCCGGAAGGCGAGGTGTCATGGCTTCCGCCTCCTGGGCCGTCGAGTGGCCGCTCGACGGCCCAGGCTTCGGTCAGGGCTCAGGTGGTCTCCTCCTGGGGCTCGGGGAAGGCGAAGAAACGGGTCAGCACCGTACGGGCCTCGAGCGGCGTCTCGTCGGCCGGACGCTGATATTTCTGAAGCAGGGCCAGGTAGTCCTCGAAGAAGGCGGCCAGCTCGTCCAGGGTCAGGCGGATGGAGCCCCGCGAGTAGGGCACGGCGTCCGCCCACGGCCCCATCCGCGCGCGGACGTCCTGGAAACGGGCGAAGGTCTCCGCATCCTCGGCGAGCCACAGCCGGTTGAGCTCCTCGATCGCCGCCCGCAACTCCGGGCTCTGCCGGCTGCGGACGGGAAAGCGGACGCTCCTGCGGGTGAGCCGCCACCAGCGCTGCCTGCCGTGGGCCCGCTCCCTGACCTCCTCGACGAAGCCGTGCTCCGCCAGCACCCGCAGGTTGTAGCTGGTGCCTCCGCTGGTGACGCCGAGCCGGGCGGCGAGCACCGTGGAGGTCGCCTCGCCCACGAGCTCCAGCTCGCGCAGGATGCGCTGGCGCAGCGGATTGGCCAGCGCCTTGGCCATCGCCAGGTCGAGAAAGTCATCAGCCACGGCTTCCACGATATTGCATGCACGACTTTTCGTGCATCCCTCGTGGGATGAGATTCTGAGCGAGCCGGCCGTTCCTCCCCCTGAGCGTGATTCCGAGGTGACGCATGACCGTCAGCAACCTGGCCAGGACCCCGCGGAGTGTGGACGTCGCCGTCGTCGGCGCGGGCATCATCGGCGCGAGCTGCGCCTTCCATCTCGCCCGGCGCGGCCTGCGGGTGGCCGTGCTGGAGACCTACGAGGGGCCGGCGATGGGCAGCTCGGGCCGGTCGTTCGCGGGGGTGCGCGCCCAGTGGACGGATCCGGTCAACATCCGGTTGTCCTGGGCTGGCATCCAGACCTACCGGGACTTCGCCGCCTTGTACGGCGTGGACGCGGGCTACCGGCCGCTCGGCTACCTGCTGCTGGTCCCCGAGGACCGCTGGGAGGCCCAGCTCGCGGCCGTCGAGCTGCAACGCTCGCTGGGCGTCGAGGTGGAGGTGCTCTCGCCGGAGGAGGCGCAGCGGCACACGAGCTTCGTCCCGGACGGAATCGGCGGGTGCACCTGGGGGCCGGGGGACGGGGTGGTCGATCCGCACCAGGTCACGGCGACGTACCTGGCGATGGCCCGCGACCTCGGCGCGACCGTGTCGTACCGGCGCGAGGTCGTCGCCGTGGAGCGGCGCCAGGGGCGCTGGGAGCTGACCACGACGGAGGGCGCGCTGAGCGCCCGGCAGGTCGTCAACGCGGCCGGTGGCTGGGCCGGGGAACTGGCGGCGCTGGCCGGGCTGCGGGTGCCGGTGCGGCACGTCAGGCGGATGGTGTTCGGCAGCGCGCGGGATGCCGTCGAGCGGCCGTTACCGATGACGATCGACGTGGCGAGCGGCTTCTTCCTGCGCGGCGAGGGGGCCCGCCTGCTGATCGGGCGGGCCAATCCCGGGGAGTCGCCGGGATACACGACCCGGGTCGACTGGGACTGGCTGGAGCACGTACTGGCCTCCGGGGTGCGGCGCTTCCCGTGGCTGGCCGAGGTGCCGATCGATCCGGCGGGGTCCTGGGCGGGCACGTACGAGATCACGCCCGACCACCTGCCCTTCCTGGGGGCCATGCCGGGCGCGCCCGGCTGGATCAACGCGTGCGGCTTCTCCGGCCACGGCGTGATGCAGGCGCCGGCGGTGGGCCGGTTGATCGCCGAGGAGGCGCTGGACGGCCGGGCGCACAGCATCGACATCGACCCGCTGCGGATCGAACGCCTCGCGGAGGCCGGCACGCGAGGCGACGCCCTCGTATTCTGACCGAAACCTTTCGGAGC
The DNA here is from genome assembly GCF_900099965.1 of Nonomuraea jiangxiensis. Classification (GTDB taxonomy): domain Bacteria; phylum Actinomycetota; class Actinomycetes; order Streptosporangiales; family Streptosporangiaceae; genus Nonomuraea; species Nonomuraea jiangxiensis. The sequence goes on from NZ_FNDJ01000015.1 coordinate 175,165, forward strand.
CAACGCGCTGGATAACCGGGATTTTCAGCTAGTTTCCGAAAGTTTCGACATGGGATTCGACATCAAGCCAGCTCACGATGGCGCATGTGGATTCGTCTCCGAAATATTTCGGGCGTATTCTTGACATGTTTCGAGTGGATTCTCAGACTGATCGCCAACACCCCACCCGGAAGGGAGAGCCCTGGTGATCACCGGCTTGGGCCGCTCAAAACTCCGCTCGAAGGTCGTCGCGCTGGCGCTGGCGGTGATGCTCTCGGCCGCCGGAGCGGTGACGTTCGCATCCACCGAGGCAGCCGCGGCCGCCGGCGTCGAGAACGAGGGCGCCGACTGCGTCGTGACCGGCCTGCCCGACGCGGGCTCCCTCCCCACCAACTCCAGGCTGCCCGACCCCTTCACAAGGCTGAACGGCACCCGCATCACCACCAGGTCCGACTGGCGCTGCCGGCGGGAGGAGATCAAGCGGCTGGCCGAGCGCTTCGTCTACGGTGAGAAGCCCCCGAAACCGGCGAGCGTCACCGGGACCGTCTCCAGAACCGGAATCACGGTCAACGTCAACCACAACGGCAGGAGCGCCAGCTTCTCGGCCAGTGTGTCGCTGCCGAGCGGGTCCGGGCCGTTCCCGGCCGTCGTGGTGCTGGGCGGGTTCGGCGCGGACGCGGCGGCGATCAGGGCGGCCGGTGCCGCCGTCATCAGCTACGACCCCTACGCGGTCGGGCGTGAGGGCACGCCGCGCAACAACAAGCAGGGCGCTTTCTACAGCATCTACGGCTCATCGAGCAGCACCGGGCTGCTCCTCGCCTGGGGGTGGGGCGTGAGCCGGATCATCGACGTCATCGAGCAGTCGGACGGCAGCATCCTCAGGGCGGACGCCACCGGCGTCACCGGGTGCTCGCGCTTCGGCAAGGGCGCCTTCGTGACCGGCGCGTTCGACCAGCGCATCGCCCTGACCATGCCGATCGAGTCGGGCAGCGCCGGGGTCCCCATCTTCCGCGGCATCCCCGGGGAGGGCGCCCAGAGCCTGAGCAGCGCCTACGGAGAGCAGCCATGGCTGGGTGACGCGTTCGGCTCCTTCACCGGAAGTCCGGGCAGGCTGCCGGTGGACACGCACGAGATGGTGGCCATGGTCGCGCCGCGCGGGCTGTTCATCATGGACAACCCGCACATCACCAACCTGGGCCCCAGGTCCGCGATCGTGGCCGCGCTGGGCGGGGCGGAGGTCTACAAGGCGCTCGGCGCGGGCGACAACATCACCTACTGGTCCGACGTCCAGGACGGCACCCACTGCGCCAGCAGGTCCGAATGGCGGACCCCGTTGCAGCAGAACATCCAGAAGCACCTGCTGAAGACGGGCAACGCCGCCGGCGCGATGAGGATCTCCTCCAGGGCGTCCGGCAACCTGGCCGAGTGGCGGGACTGGCAGACGCCGGCCCTCGGCGACGGCGGCGGTGACACCACCGCGCCGAGCACGCCGGGCACCCCGGCCGCGACCGGCGTGACCGCCACCAGCGCCACGCTGACCTGGCCCGCCTCCACCGACCAGGGCGGTTCCGGGCTGGCCGGCTACAACGTCTACCGGGAGCAGGGCGCCACCGACCCGCAACTCGGCCAGTCCGCCACCAACTCGATCACCCTCACCGGGCTGACCGCCAACACCCAGTACCAGGTGTACGTACGGGCCCGGGACGGCGCCGGCAACCTGTCCGGCAACTCGCCGGCGGTCACGTTCACCACGACGACCGGCGGCGGCGACACCTCGCCGCCCACGGCTCCGGCCGGCCTGGCCGCCTCGGGGACGACGTCCACGGGCACGAGCCTGAGCTGGACGGCCTCGACCGACGACAACGGCGTCACCGGCTACGACATCCTGCGCGCGCCCGGCGCCAGCGGCGGCACGTTCACCCAGGCCGGGACCTCGGCCACGACCTCGTTCAACGACACGGGCCTGACCCCGAGCACCACCTACCGCTACCAGGTCAGGGCGCGGGACGCCGCGGGCAACACCTCGCCGGTCTCGAACACCGTCTCGGTCACCACCGCGCCCGGCACGTCCACCGGGGCCTGCACGGCCGCCGCGACCGTGCAGACCCAGTGGGCCACCGGGTACGTCGTCCAGCCGCTGACCATCACCAACACCGGCACCGCGACGATCACGGGCTGGACGGTCACCTTCACCCTGCCCGCCGGCCACACGCTGACCGGCTCGTGGAACGCCACCACGACCGTCAGCGGGCAGACCGTGACCATCAGGAACGTCGGCCACAACGGCACCCTCGCCCCGGGAGCCGCCACCACCAGCGTCGGTTTCCAGGTCAGCCGCCCGAACGGCAACACCGCCCTCCCGTCCGGTTACACCTGCGCCTGACCCCGAGTCACGGACCGCGGTAGATCACCCGGGAGAAGCCCATGCCCCGGCCGGACCGCCCGGGGACGGGGCCGGGCATCGGGCCGGGCAGGAAGGGCGGCTCGCCGGGCTCCTCGTCGCCCTCGGGCGTGCCCTCCCCGGAGCCCAGCAGGGACCTGGTCAGCGACTCGCGCTCGCCCAGCATCTCGTCCAGCGCCCGGGTCAGGTGGTCGCCGGTGAGCTCGGGCGCGGCCTCGCCGTTCCTGATCGCGGCGAGCACCGCCCGGCGCAGCAACTCCTTGAAGAAGGACGCCGTCGCCCCCTCGGTCCTGGTCACCACGGGGTCGAGGTCGGCCGTGAGCGACAGGCCCCGGGCGTAGAGGCGCAGCAGGGCGGCCCGGCCCGCCTCGTCCGGCTTGGGGATCCGCACGGCCAGGTCCACCCTGCCGGGCCGGTCGGCGAGCGCGCGCTCCAGCACGTCGGCCCGGTTGGTGGTGAGCACGAACGTGACGTCGGCGTCCGCGCCCACCCCGTCCATCGCGTCCAGCAACGCGAACAGCAGCGGATTGCCGCCCTCGGCCATGAAGGAACGGTCGCGGGCGACCAGGTCCACGTCCTCCAGGATGAGGATGGCCGGCTGCAGCCGCCTGGCCAGGCCCGCCGCCTGGGTCACGAACCTGATCGCGACGCCGGTCATCACGATCACCGTGCACTCGCTCATCCGGCCCATGAGGTAGCGGACGGTGTGCGTCTTGCCCGTCCCCGGCGGACCGTGCAGCAGCAGGCCGCGCTTGAGGTGCTGGCCGTGCTCGCGCAGCCGTACGGCGTGCTCGGCGATGCCGACGACGTGCCGCTCGATGGTGTCCAGCACCCCGTCGGGCAGGATCACCTGGTCGGCGGTGAGGTCCGGCCGGGGCAGGAACGTCACCAGGTCGTTGCCCCGATGCTCGCTCCAGCTGAAGGACAGCACCTGGCCACGGTAGATGTCGTGCTCGCGCATCAGCCGCTCGATCTCGTCGCGGGTCTGCGTGGCACTGGACCGGTCCGGTGCGAGCACGACCACCTGGCACTGCCCGGAGCCGTGCTCCTGGGCGCCCCGCAGCGCGACGACGACGGGTGTGCCGCCGGGGGAGCGGGTCAGGACCAGGCCGAGGGAGATGACCTCGGTGGTCTTGTCGGGCCCGATCGCCGCCGTGGCGTAGTCGACCGCGCCCGGCTCGAAGCGCTCCCATCCCCGGGCGGCGCTGGCCAGCATGTTGACGATGTCGGTGTGCTCGCGCCCCTGCCCGGCGATGCCGAACCACTCGGCGTGCGGGCTGTGCGCGGCGAGGTAGGCGTCGACGCCCCGCTGCAGGTTCGCGTGCTCCCAGGTGGGGAAGTCCTCGACCACGTTGACGACGTGCCGCAGCTCGCATGACAGGTGCCCGGTGACCCGGGCCACCAGCTCCGGCGGGGGCGACGCCTGCTCCAGTTGACGGCGGGCGTCGTTCAGCAGTTCGCTCAGCGCGCGAGCCAGGGTCGTGGCATCACTGAGATCCATTCCTTCAATCTGGCAGGCTTGGCCGCCGTCCGCGCGGCCGTTCACGCTCGACGGGACCGGCCTGAAAACCCTTTGCGCGGCGGCGGACAGGTCGCCAGACTGCCCGGGTGACCGAGAACTCGCATGCCGACGGGCGTGCCGGCATCGACGCCGGGCTGGTGAAGCGGCTGGTCGCGGCCCAGTTTCCGCAGTGGAGCGCCCTTCCCGTGACGCCGGTCGAGGTCGACGGGTGGGACAACCGTACATACCGGCTCGGCGCCGAGCTGACGGTACGCCTGCCCACCGCCGCCGGCTACGCCCCGGCGATCGACAAGGAGCACCGCTGGCTGCCGTTCCTCGCGCCGTCGTTGCCGGTCACCATTCCAGCGTCGCTGGCCAAGGGTGAGCCGGGCGAGGGTTACCCGTTCAACTGGTCGATCCGCGGCTGGCTCGACGGGGACACGGCGAGCGCCGCCCGCATCGACGACCTGTCAGCGTTCGCGACCGCGGTGGCGGACTTCGTGCTCGCCCTGCAGCGCGTCGAGGCGACCGGCGGGCCGGCGGCGGGCGCGCACAGCTTCTACCGGGGGGCGTCGCCGGCGCACTACGACGAGGAGACGCGCCGCACCCTTGCCACGCTGGACGGCCGGGTCGATGTCACGCGGGCGGCGGCGGTGTGGGACGCCGCCCTCGACGCGGCCTGGTCCGGGCCGCCGGTGTGGTTCCACGGCGACCTCGCGAGCGGCAACCTGCTGGTCAGGGACGGGAAGCTGGCCGCCGTCATCGACTTCGGGACCTCAGGCGTCGGGGATCCGGCCTGTGATCTGGTGATCGCCTGGACGATGTTCTCCGGCGACAGCAGGGAGGCCTTCCGCGGGGCCGTCGGCCAGTCGCCGGCCACGTGGGCGCGGGCCCGCGGCTGGGCGCTGTGGAAGGCCCTGATCGTGCTGGCCCAGCACATCGACCGGGACGAGCGGCAGGCCGCCGAGCAACGCCGTGTCATCGACGAGGTGCTGACAGACCATGATCGCGCCCGGTGACGTGCCGCCCTTCAGACGACGACCGAGTCGTGGGCCGCTTCGAGGATCTTCGCGGCCAGGAGCCCCGGATTGGTGAAGATCACCTCGTGGCTGCCGGGCATCTCGACGAGGCGGTAGATGCCCAGCCGGTTCGACATGCGCGGGTGCCAGGCCCACTCGCCCCGCAGCACGAGGTCCTCGGTCGCGTTGAGATAGCTCTTCGGGATCGTCAGCCCGTAGAAGCGGCGCAGGTCGAACCGGTCGATGAGCGGCTGGAAGGGCTCCGGGGAGAGCGACGCGTACGCGGAGGCCGCCAGGTCGTGGTCGGCGTCCTGGATGAACGACTCCCACCAGAGCCCGAACGGCATGGTGATGGAGTTGTCCGGCGATGCCGCCGCCAGCTCCCGGAACACCGCCCGGAGGTCCGGGGGCACCTCGTCCAGCAGGCAGTTCCCGCGCTCGGGGACGAACGCGTTCCAGAAGATCAGCCGTTCGAGGCGGCCGGGCACCTCCTCGGCGACGCGGGCGATCACGCTCCCGCCGAAGCTGTGCCCGAGCAGCACGACCTCGTCGAGGTCGTGCGCGGTGAGATGGTCGACGACGGACCGTACACAGGCGTCGTGGTCGACCGCCTTGTCGGCTCCCTTGCCGTGGCCGGCAAGGGTCGGCGTGTGGACGGTGTGGCCCGCCTTGACCAGCTCGCCGGCGACCGCCCCCCACGCCGCCCCGTCATGCCAGGAGCCGTGTACGAGCACGAAGGTCGTCACGCTCCACCCCCTTAGCGAAAAGCGATGAAACACTCAGAAGGGCGATAACGTAACAATTCTTGACATTTCGTACTAGCCGTAAAGCGTATGCCGCGTGCCATGGGGACGAAGACTTTTCCGTGGCTTCTGCGTCGGGGGGGCGGCGGAGCGGATCAGATCCCGGCGGCGACCCGGAGGAGGACGACCCCGCCGATGATCGCGCCGAAGGAGATCAGCTTGGCGGGCGTGATCTTCTCCTTGTAGATGAGGGCGCCGAGGACGACCGTGCCGATGGAGCCGACGCCGGTCCAGATGGTGTAGCCCACGCCGACGTCCAGGGTCCTCAGCGCGAGGCTGAGGGTGAAGATGCCGCCGGCGGCGCAGGCCAGCGTGAAGACCGACGGCCAGAGCCGGGTGAAGCCCTTGGTGGCGTTGGTGCCGAGCGCGAAGCCGATCTCGAAGACGACGGCGATGGTGAGATAGAGCCATTCCATGGTGACACTCCTGAGGTGGCGGGCGGGGAGGCCGATCAGCGGGTGGAGGCGGGGGAGGAGTCGCCGGCGGAGAGGCGGTCGGCGAGCTTGAGTCCCAGCACCCCGCCGATGATCAGGACGAAGGCCAGCACCTTCCACGGGGTGAGCTGCTCACCGAAGATCACGGTGCCGAAGACGACCGTGCCGACCGAGCCGATGCCGGTCCAGATGGTGTAGCCGACGCCGACGTCCAGGGTCTTCAGTGCCAGGCTCAGGAAGAAGATGCCGCCGGCCGCCGCCACCGCGGTGATCAGCGAGGGCCACAGCTGCGTGAAGCCTTCCGTGGCATTGGTGGCCAGGGCGAACACGACCTCGAAGACGGCCGCGACGAGCAGGTAGATCCAAGCCATGAGGGGCTCTCCCGAAAATACTTGTATGTATGAGCAAGTTTCTGCGAGATGAAAGCTTGCATGTACATGTATCCTCTTGTCAACCGGGTGCACGACAGTCACCGGCGAGCCACCGACCAGGAGGTCTCCATGGCAGCCTCTGCCCCCAGCACGGCACTCCCCGCGGACGCCGTCGCGATGTGGAACCGCGTCATGCTCCTGCACGCCCGCGTGGAGAGCCGGCTCGCCACCGCGCTGCAGCGGCGGCACGGCATCGGCCTGTCGGAATACCGCGCGCTCGGGCATCTGGCCGCCTCCCGCGACGGCGAACTACGCATGCAGGAACTGGCCGACCTGATCGGGCTCAACCAGAGCTCGGTGACCCGGCTGGTGGCACGTCTCAACGCGGCCGACTTCGCCTATCGGGACCTGTGTCCCGACGACAAGCGAGGGGTCTACGGCGTCATCACGGAGGCGGGCCGGGCGAAGCACGGGGAGGCGAGCCGCACGTACGAGGAGACGCTGGAGGCCGCGCTGAGGGAGGCCGGGCAGGCCGACCCGCGGCTCGCCGTGGCGGTGGCGATGCTGGGCGGCGCCATCGCCTAACCGCCCAGGGTTTGCGCGGCCCGTGCCCTCGCCGAGCTGTAACGGCTCCGGGGCCTCGGGGATCAGCGGTCTGCGGTTAGAATCCGGCAGGTGAGCCAGCAAACCGGCACCGGCGCGTCCGCCGAGCCGCAGGCCCTCGACATCGGGCCGGCGGTCGAGGGGGATCTCGCCGAGATCGTCAGAATCCTCAACCACACGATCGTGCACTCGGTGGCCTCGTTCGCCACCCGGCCGACCAGCGTGGCCGAGCAGCGCGGCTGGTTCGAGCGGTTCTCCTCGACCGGACCCCACCGGCTGCTGGTCGCCCGGCGCGGCGAGGCGGTCCTGGGCTACGCCTGCAGCGGGCCCTATCGTGACCACGAAGCCTTCCGGGAGACGGTCGAGGTGAGCGTCGCGCTGGATGCGGGTTGCCGGGGCCAGGGCGTGGGGAGCGCGCTCTATCGGGAGTTGTTCGAGTGCCTGGCCGGCGAGCCGGTGCACGTCGTCGTCGCCGGCATAGCCGTGCCCAACGACGCGTCGGTGGCCCTGCACCGGAAGTTCGGCTTCACGGAGGTCGGCACGTTCCGCGAATACGCGGTCAAGAACGGTCAGTACATCAGCTCCCTGTGGATGCAGCGCGTCCTGCCGGGCCGCTGACCGCCTGAAGATCAGCGGTGCACGGTCAGCATGCGGTCGGCGCCGCGCTGGAACTCGTAGGGGACCCTGCGCACCGCGCACACCAGCCCGTCGCTCCGCAGCTCCGCCTGAAGCTCGTCGAGGAAGTCGACCGGCTCGCCGTCGCCCATGCGGACCAGGGGGAAGATCCTCACCTCGGCCCGGCTGACCCGGCTCATCTCGGTGATCGCCGCCCGGTGCCACTCCCGGTCCAGGCGCCCGGCCCAGGTGAACAGCAGGTGCGAACAGAGCACCAGGTCGACGCTGTCGTCGGCCAGCGGGAGCCGCGGCAGCCCGGCGGCCAGGTAGGAGCCCGGATGCCGGCGGAGGTCGCTCATGAACGCGCTCCTGGCATTGAGGCGCATCTCCCGGCGCCGTTCCGCCGAGCCGTACCACTTCCACACGAACCGGTCCGCGTTCGCGTCGATCATCGCGTTGCCCTGGCTCAGGTCGGCCGCCAGCCGGTCGGCGATCGCGCCGACGCCGTGTGAGTAGAGCGGGTCCGCCGCCAGGGCCCGGACCCCCGCCGCCCTGGCCTCCGCGACGAAGCTGGACGCCCCGCCGGCGCAGTCGAGGACGACGCCGTCCAGGTCGCGGTCGTCGATCGCGAACATAGCCCGGTACTCGGCGAAGGAACGGGACGACATGATCATTTCCGCCTGGCTCACTGCCCACTCCCGTCCCCCGGCCACCCCGCGCCGCCCGGCGGTATCGGGCGTCGGGCACCCGATCATGCGGGCGCGTTCTCATAGTGACAAACACCGCGCCCACCCCTACCACGGGCCGGCCTTCACAGAGCCGGCGGAGGTCAGCGCGGTCACGATCCCGGCGACCGCCTCGTCGGCGCTGAGGGCCGGGCAGCGCGTCGCGGAAGCCTCCGTGCACTGTACGGAAAACCGTACGGCTAGCTTGGCCATCCCGCGTCGAAGGAGGATCGATGACCGAGTGGCCACGCGACTACGCGATGCTGGCGTTACGGATCAACCGGCTGATCGGCGGCGCCGCGCTGAGCGGCGGCGTGCTCATCTACCGAGGCCCCGAGGAGTGGGGCGCGCGGGCGGGCAGTGAACCGCCGGCCGCGCCGGGGAAGCTGGCCGACGACGCCGAGCGGCTGCTGGAGAGCGCCCCGACGCCCTACCTGGCCGCTCACGTCCGCGCGATGCGCGCCGTCGCCCGGTACCTGGACGGCGAGCGGCCGCCGCTGGCCGCGTACGCCCGCGAGTGCCTGGGCCTGGAGCCGCGGCGGCTGCCGGAGGAGGTGTTCGAGGAGGCGCACGCGGAGCTGGACGCCGCCCTGCCCAAGGGCCCCGGCCCGCTGGCGGACCGGCTCCGGGCCTGGCAGGCGGCGCACACGCTGGAGCCGATCGAGCGGCTGCCCGCGCTGGTGGCCAAGGCGGTGACCGAGACCCGGGCGCGGACGAACGCCATCGTGCCGTTGCCGGAGGGCGAGGTCGTCGGCTGCCGGCTCGTCGAAGGCGTGTCGTTCCACGGGGCCGGCGCGTACGAGGGCGAGCTGAGATCCACGATCCACATCAACAAGGCGATCCCCTACAACCTGGCCGACCTGCTGTATCTGGTTGCTCATGAGGGCCATCCGGGGCACATCGCCGAGTCGATGCTCAAGGAGCTCCACCTGGCGGACCGGCGGGACCAGGAGGTGCGGTTCATGGTGTCGCCGTCGTTCGTGCTCAGCGAGGGGCTCGGGCTGCTGGCCGAGGAGATCCTGTTCCCCGGCGACGAGGCACAGGTATGGCTGAACCGGCACATCTTCCCCGACCTGGGCATCCGATCCGACGGGAGCGACTTCGCGGCGATCCACCACGCCAAGAACGTACTGTGGGGCGTGTGGGGGAACGTGGCGTTCCTGGCGGACGAGGGGCGGCCGGACGCCGACCTGGTCGCGTACCTGACCCGGTGGGCGCTCTACAGCGACGAGGAAGCGGGGCGCGCCACGGGACTGCTCAAGCCGTCACCGACGAGTCCGTACATATTCGGCTATTTTCACGGGTGGGAGCTGCTGCGGCCCTGGGCGGCGCGGCGCGCCGAACGGGTCCGGCGCCTGCTCACCGAGCAACTCCTCCCAGCCGACGTGACCTCCGGGGCCGAGTCAGACCCCGGAGCCGATCCGAGAGGAACCTGACCGATCCATGGGAACTGTGCGGGCCCTGCACCGGTATCCGGTGAAGTCGATGCTGGGGGAGAGGCTGACCAGCGCGGCGATCACCGAGCGCGGGCTGGGCGGCGACCGGGTGGCCGCCGTGCTGGACGAGACGGGCGCGGTCGGCAGCGCCAAGCACCCGCGCAAGTGGGGCCGGTTGCTCGCCTGCCGGGGCAGCCTGACGGGCGGCGGCACGGTCGAGGTCGAGCTGCCCGACGGGACCGTCCAGCGTGCCGGAGACCCCGACCTGGACAAGCGGCTGACCGAGCTGCTGGGCCGGCGGGTCTTCCTGTCGGACACCCCGCCCGGGGAGGGCGGCACGCTGGAGCGGGCCGTGCCGGAATACCCGGGCGGGGTCGCCGACAGCGTGCGCGAGACGGCCTCGGCCGACGCCACCGGCGCGCTCATCACCTCCGGCCAGGTCGCGCCCGGGACGTTCTTCGACTTCGGAGCGCTCCACCTCGTCACCACCTCGACCCTGGACCGGCTGCGCGCCGCCCACCCCGCCGGTGACTTCGACCCGCGCCGCTTCCGCCCGAACCTCGTCATCGACACACCCGGCGAACCCGGCTTCGTCGAGGACACCTGGATCGGCTCGGACCTGCGCGTCGGCGAGGCCGTCCTGCGGCCCGTGCTGCCCACCCCGCGCTGCGTGGTCCCCACCTTCGCCCACGACGACCTGCCGCCAGACCCCGGCATCATGCGTACGGTCGCCCGCGAGCACCGCGTACCGGTCCTCGACCTCGGCCGGCTGTCGTGCGTCGGCGTCTACCTGGAGGTCGTGACACCCGGCACGGTACGCGCCGGCGACCCGGTCACCCGAGTGCCCCGCCCGTGAGAGACCGGCGTCCAGGCGACCACGGGCTTGGCGCACCCGTCGCGGTTGCCTAAATGCATTAGGCAACCACATAATGTCTTTCGCTCGATGGGAGGACGACGATGGTTCGCGCGGGGCTGACCGTGGAACGCCTGACGAGGGCGGGGGCGGAGCTGGCCGACGAGGTCGGCTTCGACCAGGTGACCGTCTCGGCGCTGGCCCGGCGGTTCGACGTCAAGGTCGCGAGCCTCTACTCCCACCTCAAGAGCTCCCAGGACCTCAAGACCAGGATCGCCCTGTTCTCCCTGGCGGAGCTCGCCGACCGGGTCGCCGCCGCCCTCGCCGGGCGGGCCGGCAGGGACGCCCTGGCCGCCTTCGCGGACGCCTACCGCGACTACGCCAAAGAGCATCCCGGCCGATACGCCGCCACCCGGCTCAGGCTCGACCCCGAGACCGCGGCCGCCAGCGCCGGTGTCCGGCACGCGCAGATGACGCGGGCGATCCTGCGCGGCTACGACCTGACGGAGCCGGACCAGACACACGCGGTGCGGATGCTGGGCAGCGTCTTCCACGGCTACGTCAGCCTGGAGACGAGCGGGAGCTTCAGCCACACCGCCGTCGACCTCGAAGAATCCTGGTCCTGGATCGTGGACTCCCTCGACACCCTGCTGCGCACCTGGACGCCCGGAAGAACCCCGAGCTGAGTCCCCGCGGTCCACGGCTTCCTCGACACCATCCGGTAAGGGCATCGGGACACGCCCACCGAACCGGCTGACCGGCATCGCCGGGTTCTCAGCGGTCGGGGGCGGACGCGTTCAGGTCGGACATGATCGAGGTGACCGCCTCCATCGCGCCCACCCGTACCACGAAGCGGGTGATGCCCCAGCGGCGCTCGTGCTCCGCGATCGCCGAGACGATCTCCGCCCTGGTGCCGACGAGGACGAACGGGGAGGCGAGCAGCTCGGCCTCGGTGAGACCGAGGCGCTCGGCGCGGTCGGCGACCCGCGCGCCGGCGTCGTCGGTCACCTCGACGATCTGCACGAGCGCTTCGAGGGCCGGGGGCCGCTCGCGTCCGGCGGCGCCGGCGGCGACGTGCTCCAGCTGCGCCTCGATCTCGGCGGGACGCCAGCGCACCTCGTGGCTGTGCCCATCGGACAGCGTGCGCCCGAAGCCGGTCAGGCCGACCACGTCGGCGTGCGCGCCCGCCCAGCGCAGCAGCCGCGAGTTGGCGGTGCCCAGGGTGAGCGGGATCCGGTCCTGGACGGGCCGCGGCCCGGCGAGCCGCGCGCCCCTGGCCACCAGCTCCGGCGTGTCGACGTCGATCTCCTTGCCGTCGAGCAGGCCGCGTACGGCCTCCGCCACGGCGACGCACCGCCGCACCCGGCCGGCGACGTCGGGGTAGGGCCGGCCGACCGCGTCCCACTCGCCGGGCGTGTGACCGGCCCCGATCCCGAGCCGGGCACGGCCGCCGGACAGCGCGTCCAGCGTGGCCACGTCGCCGGCCAGCAGGATCGGCTCCCTGATCCCCGCGTTGGAGACGTAGGAGCCGAGGCCGATGGTGGAGGTGACGGCCGCGGCCGCCGCCAGCTCGACGAACGGCGAGGCCGCGGTCCCCGGGTGGTCGGCCGTCAGCAGGGCGTCGAAGCCCGCCGCCTCGCACCGCCGCGCGAGGTCCAGCCAGGAGTCGACGTCGGCCGCGTTGGCTTGGAGGGAGAAGTGCGTCATACGACGAGCCTCTCGTATCGCTCCCGGGACCGGTCCCGGTTCCGCTCGAAGCGCATCACCCGGGGCCGAGCAGGGCCGTGGCCATCCGCTGTACGGAACGGGTGAAACACCGCGGGTCGCCCGGCGGTGTCAGATGGCGGATCAGGTCGCCGTCGAAGACGGACAGCAGGGCGTGGGCCAGGAAATCGGCGTCGAGATCGGGACGGCCGGCGGCGAGCAGGGCGCTGAGGTGGCCGTGCCAGAACCGGTAGCTGGGATCACCGTACTTGTCCTCGGCGCAGGCCTGCTCGTGCGCGGACAGCAGGACGGCGTTGCCTTCCGCGATCGCGCCGAGGCCGTCGAGGAAGGCGAGCAGCCGCTCCCTGGCGGGCGCTCCGGGGCCCAGGGGCGGGGGGCCGTCCGTGACCGCTTCGCGCAGCTCGCGGGATCTCTCCTCCAGCAGCGCCTGCAGCAGCCCGGCGCGGTTGCCGAAGCGGCGGAACACCGTGCCCTTCCCGACCCCGGCGAGGGTGGCGACCCGGTCGAGCGACACGTGGTCCCCGCCGCCTTCGGCCAGGAGTTGTTCGGTCGCGCGCAGCACGGCACGGCGGTTGCGGGCCGCGTCGGCGCGTTCGGTGCGCTGCTCTGCCATCGGACCGTTCCTCGTTAGACGGACTGTCGGTCCGCATATGCTATCGTCCCGCTATCCGGACTGTCGGTCCGGATGCCCCTCACCCATGGAGGAATGGACATGCGTGCACTCGTCGTCGCCCCCGACGCCCCCGGATCCCTGCGCCTCGGCACGGCTCCCGAACCCCGGCCCGCCCCCCACCAGCTCGTGCTCGGCGTCCGGCACATCTCGCTCAACCGCGGCGAGGTGGCGTTCGCCGGCCGCCGCCCGGCCGGAACCGTTCACGGGTACGACGCCGCCGGGATCGTCGAACATGCCGCGGCGGACGGCACCGGACCGGCCGCGGGCACCCGGGTCGCGGCGTTCGGCGTCGGGGCGTGGGCCGAGCGGATGGCCGTGGACACCACCGCCGTGGCCGTCGTCCCTGACAGGGTCGACCTCGCCGACGCCGCCGCGCTGCCGATGGCCGGCGTCACGGCGCTGCGCACGTTGCGCTCCCGTTCCGTGCTGGGCCGCCGGGTGCTGATCACCGGAGCGGCCGGCGGCGTCGGGCGGTACGCGGTCCAGCTGGCGGCCCTCGGCGGCGCCCACGTCATCGCCTCGGTGGGGTCGGCCGCGCGCGCCGACGGGCTGGCCGAGCTGGGCGCCCACGAGGTGGTGGTCGGCCTGGCGGGCATCGACCAGCCCGTCGACCTCATCCTCGACAACGTGGGCGGGCCGCAGCTGGCCGCCGCCTGGGAGCTGCTCGCGCCGGGCGGCGGCGTGCAGAACATCGGCTGGGCGTCGGACGAGCCGGCGGTGTTCGCGCCGTACTCGATGTTCCACGTCGGCCCGGCCAAGACGATGAGCACGTTCGGCGACGTCCATGAGGTGGGACCGGACCTGTCCACCCTGCTGGGGTTCGTGGCGGCGGGGCGGCTTTCGCCCGAGGTCGGCTGGCGCGGCTCCTGGGAGCGCGTCACCGAGGCCGCTCGCGAGCTGCTGGACCGGCGCGTCGCCGGGAAGGCGGTGCTGGACGTGGAGCCGGCCACCGCCTGACCGGCCACCCATCAGGACGCCTCCCTCGACAGCCGCTCCGACCGCGACGGGCCGCGTGTGCTACAACCCGAAGGCGCCGCCCTCGACGAGGATGAGCACGCCGATGCCGATCAGCACGACCGGCAGCAGCACGTGGCCCCAGCGGCTGAGCGCCCTGGCGACGAGCGGGCGGGTGGCGAAGAGGCGTCCTGCGGCACACCACACCGCGACCAGTACGAGGAAGACGATGACGTAGACGGTCATCGAGCCGGCCCCGGCGGTGGCGAACACCGGGACGTACACCCCGAGGTTGTCGCCCCCGTTGGCGAACGTGACCGCGGCCACCTCCAGCGCCCTCGGGCCACCGGCGGGTGCGGCCTCCCCGGTTTCCTCCGCATCGCCGTCGCGGCGGTGGTCCCGCCACGCCTGCCAGGCCGCCTTGAGCCCCAGGGCGAGGGGGAGCAGGCCCAGATAGGGCAGCACCGGCTCGGGCAGGAAGGTGGCGCCTAAGGCGGTGGCCGCGGCCACGGCGAGAATGCCCAGGAACCCGAGGTACTGCCCGGCCACGACCCGCGCCGCCGCGCCCTTGCGCCCGGCGCCCTGGGCGAAGAACAGCGCCAGGATCAGGAGGTCGTCGACGTTGGTGACGGCGAACAACCCCGCGGCCTGCCCGACGACGCCCACGCCGGGTGCGAACGCCTGCCCCGCGACACCCACATCCACGCCAGGTGCTTCCTTTTCGTCGCGTTGTGCCCCGGGAAGACCCTACCGGGTGCCGGCGAGCCGGATGATCGTGGTCATCGGGGCCTTTCAGGCCGTGCCGTGGATCACCGCGCGGGGCGCGGGACGAACCGGCAGTGGCCGGCCCGGCACTCCTCCAGGCTCTCCAGGGCGGCACGCCGGACTCTGCCCAGCTCGGCCATCCTGGCGTCGATCCGCTCCACCACCGCCTCCAGCCGCCACCGTTCGCTGTCGCACGTCGCATCGCCGGCGTCGTGCGCTGCCAGCGCGTCGACCACCTCGTCCAGGGTGAAGCCCAGCTCCTGCAGACCCTTGGCGAGGCGGATGCGCTCCACCGCCGCGGCGTCGAAATCCCGGTATCCCGACGGCCTGCGCTCGGCGGCGGGCAGCACGCCGCGCCGCTCGTAGAAGCGCACCGTGTCCACGCTGACCCCGGCCTCGCCGGCGACCTGACCGATCTTCACGTGTCTCATCCCTTGACTCTGGACCGTACTCCAGACTTTAGGGTCGAGGGCGGTGGCACTCAAGGCCATCGGAAATCCCGGTTCACCGAAGGAGCCCGCCATGGACGTCCCGCCCGCTTCCACCCCCGTCGTGTGCGACATGACCACCGCCGTGGACACGCTCCGGCAGCGCATGGACGACTACCGGCACCTGTTCGGCCGCCACCTGCTCGGCCGCGAGCGGACCGCCGAGGGCATCCGCTTCCGGCTGCGCGCCGAGCCGGGCGTCGAGGAGCGGGTACGGGATCTCGCCGCGCGGGAGAAGGCCTGCTGCGCGTTCTTCGCCTTCGACATCACGACCGACGGCGAGCAGGTGCTCTGGGACTGCGCGGTCAGCGACGACGACACCGCGCGCGCCCTGCTGGGGGAGTACTACCACCTGCCCGAGACCGCGGCACGGGGCCTCGACGACCTGGGCGACCACCTGGCCGCCAAGGGCCTGCGCTTCGCCGCCGCCCCGGGCACCACCGTTCGCCACGTGGCCCGCGACCCGGCCTGAGCGTTCCCCGCAGGGACCTGGAACGCAACAGTCGAGGCCCGGAACGCGAGCAGCCGGGGCGCCCTTGTGTCGGGCGCCCCGGCTGCTCGTCCGGGTGGGAAGGTCAGGCGATGGCCGGCTCGCCGGCGCGGCTCGGCGTGCTCGCCGGGGCCTCCTCGAGCGGCTGCGGGGGAGCGTTGAGCACCGTGTCGTCGATCCGGCCCTCACCGCGGGCGACCAGGAGCGGGACGACCATCTGGCCTGCGACGTTGGTGGCGGTCCTGATCATGTCGAGGATCGGGTCGATGGCCAGCAGCAGGCCGACACCCTCCAGCGGCAGGCCCAGCGTGCTCAGCGTCAGCGTGAGCATGACGGTCGCGCCGGTCAGACCGGCCGTGGCGGCCGAGCCGACCACGGAGACGAACGCGATGAGCACGTACTCGCCGATCCCCAGCGGGATGTTGAACACCTGTGCCACGAAGATCGCCGCCAGCGCCGGGTAGATCGAGGCGCAGCCGTCCATCTTGGTGGTCGCGCCGAACGGCACGGCGAAGGAGGCGTAGTCGCGGTCGACTCCGAGCCGCTCGATCGTGACCTTCTGCGTCACCGGCAGCGTGCCGACCGAGGAGCGGGAGACGAAGGCCAGCTCGATCGCGGGCCACGCGTTGCGGAAGAACGTGTTCGGCTTGACCTTGGCGACCACCGCGAGCAGCGTCGGGTAGACGGCCAGCAGGACGATGAAGCAGCCGATGTAGACGCCGAGACTGAACTTGGCCAGCGGCGCGAGCAGGTCCCATCCGTACGTGGCGACCGACTTGCCGATCAGGCCGGCGGTTCCGATGGGAGCCAGGCGGATGACCCACCACAGCGCCTTCTGGACCAGTTCGAGGACCGAGCGGCTGAAGTTGAGGAACGGCTCGGCCTTCTCGCCGATCGCCAGGGCCGCCGCGCCGAGGACGATCCCCAGAAAGACGATCTGGAGGACGTTGAGCTCGGTGAACGCCGTGACGATGTTCGTCGGGATGATGCCGGTGAGGAAGTCGACCCAGGAGCCGACGTGCTCGGGCGCCTTGGCACCCTCCGTGCTCAGGGTGACGCCCTGGCCGGGGTTGATGATCAGGCCGAGGACGATGCCGACGATGACGGCGATCAGCCCGGTGGCCAGGAACCAGAACAGCGTCTTGCCCGCCAGCCTGGCGGCGCCGTTGACGTTGCGGAGGTTGGCGACGCTGACCACGACGGCGGTGAAGACCAGCGGCGGGACCGCCAGCTTGAGCAGCTGGACGAAGATCGATCCGACTTCGGTGAGGGTACTGGCCAGCCAGGAGAGGTCCCAGACGCGGGCGGCGAAGCCGAGGGCGACACCGACGACCAGGCCCAGCAGCAACTGCAGGGAGAACGAGAATCTCTTCACGATGAGGTGGGCTCCGTAAACGGCATGCCGAAGCAGGGCACGCGAAAAGGGGTGGGTGAGGAAGGGGGGCAGGGATCGAGCGCTACGTCAGAGCGCGATCAGCGACAGCGGGAGCCGGTCAGACGACAGAGATCGATGTGCAGCCGCTCGACGAGCCACACAGACATCACGGTAAACCTCACACGGGTGATCAAGCCGCACCAAAGCGACATTATTCCGACCGTAAATGTGATCTACCTCACAGTCAAGATCTGCCTGGCCGGAAGTCCTCGGCAAGATCCGAAGAGCGGCTTGACCTCAAGCTTGGTTGAGGCTTCAGGGTGGGGTTCATGAGTACAGACGTTGACGTGCCGGGCCGTGAGGCCGACCTCGACGCGATCAGGCAAGTGATCGCCACGGTCGAGCACGCTCAGAACAACGAGCTGCCCGACGAGTTCCTCGGCCTGTTCCGGGCCGATGCGATCTGGACGACGGGCGGCGGCAAGCGCCTGTTCGGCCTTGAGGAGATCTCGGCGTTCACCCGGCAGGTGCTTCCCGGCGGGATGACGGGGATGACGGTCACGTTCGAGCTGGAGCACGTGCTGTTCATCCGTCCCGACGTCGCGGCCGTCAAGGTGCGGCAGGTGTACGTGACGCCCGACGGGAAGGACGTGGGCTCGCCGCTGTGGGTCATGGCCAAGGAGGACGGGCGGTGGCTCCTGACCGCGTGCCAGAACACCGGCGTGCTGGAGGATGACGAGGAGGGGGTGTCGCCGGACCGTCCCGTCTTCGGCGCCGCCGAGTGAGGCCCCGGCCGGTGCGCCGGCCGAGGCCAGATGCTGGGGGCGGTGCTCAATCCGCGCGGGGGTCGGGGTCCGAGGGGTCGGGCCAGTTCCAGATCGGCACCTCGCGCAGCGGATGTAGTTCGTCGTCGGTGCGGGCGTGGGAGTTCCGCATGGCCACCTGGGTGCCGAAGTCCACGTGCGAGTACAGGGCCTCCCGGAACGGCGCGTCGCCGGGGAGGCCGCTCGCGTCGGCGGCGGCCAGGTAGAGCTCGATGAACCGCTGCCGCTGCTCCTCGTCGATCCGCAGGCCGCGATGCGCGTCGATGAGCCGCTGGAAGCCCCCCATCTGCTGGGAGAAGTGGTCGGGCCCGCCGAAGGTCTCCGCCGTGAACGCGGTGAGATGGGCCACGTGGTCGGGCCTGCCCGCGCCGAACAGGGGTTGTAACAGCGGGTCGGCCAGCACACTCGAATAGAACGTGTCGACGAAGCGCCGGAGCCCGTCCTCGCCGCCCGCGTGATCATAGAGAGATTCCACGATTACACGATTACAGCGTGCCGGGAAGGCGTCAAGATCGACGATCCGGGACGGGCCCGCCCGCCCGGCGCGTGTGCGTGGGCATCCTCAGCGGGGCGCGGGCAGCACGGACAGCTCACAGGCGTAGGCGTCGGCCGGTGCGCTCAGGACCCAGACGATCATCGCGGCCAGCGTCTCCGGCTGGATGCAGGTCGCGGGATCGTACGGGCGCCCGAACGTGCGCCTGACCTCCCCCAGCAGGTCGGTCGCCGTCGCCGCCGGATAGACCGTGGTGACGCGGATCCCGTGGCCGGCCTCCTCCTCCCGCAGCGAATCGGCCAGCTCCCGCAGCGCCGCCTTGCTGCCCACGAACGCCGACCAGCGGGGCACCCCCGTCATCCCCGGCGAGGCGTTCACGAAGATCACGTGGCCCCTGGAGCGCCGTAACGCCGGCAGCGTCAGCCGTACCAGCTCGGCGGCGGAGGCCACGTTCACCGCCATCGTCCGCCGCCAGCTCTCGGGCCCGGCCTCGGCGACGGCTTCGATGGGGGAGATCCCCGCACAGTGCACCAGCGCCTGCACGTCCGCCAGCTCCCCGGTCTCCTCCAGCGCTCCCACGGCGGCGGCCAGCGTCTCAGGGTGGGCCAGATCCGCCTCAATTCCCCGTACGTCCAGCCGTCCGACGTCGCGCCCCACGGCGGTCACCCGATGCCCGGCTTGAACGAGCGCGCCGACCAGCGCCGTCCCGATCCCGCCGGTCGCCCCGGTCACCAGTACGTGCCCCATGACGTTCCCCTCCTCCACGTGTCTCCTGCCGAACCAGGGACCATTGTGGTGGAGAGCCGCCTTTCTACTGTTCCGCCATCCAGGGCCGGAGCTTGTCGGGGTTGCGTACGGCCCAGATGTGCCTGATCCGGTCGCCCGCGATGTCGAACGCCATCACCGTCACCGTGACGCCGTCCCGCTGGGCCACCAGACCGGGCTGGCCGTTGACCGTACGCTCCAGGATCGTCATGTCGGGCACCCTCGCGGTGATCTCCAGGGTGTGGTGGGCGATCAGCTCGCCGCCCACGATCGGGTGGAGCATGGCGTTGACCAGGCCGCCGCCGTCGCTGGTCGCCGTGGCGTGCGGGTCGAGCAGCGCGACGAGGGCGTCGATGTCCTTGGCCTCCCAGGCCCGCTTGAACTCCCGGACGATGGCGTGCCGGGTCGCCGGGGTCGCGGGAGGCTGAGCGTCGCGGATGCGGCGGCGGGCCGAGGAGGCGAGCTGGCGGCATGCCGCCGGGGTCCGGCCGACGATCTCGGCGACCTCGTTGAAGGGGTAGCGGAAGACGTCGTGCAGGATGAACGCGACGCGTTCCGCTGGGGTCATCGACTCGAGGACGACGAGGAAGGCCATGTTGACCGACTCGTCCAGGGTGACCCGGTCGGCGGGGTCGGGGGTGGGGCCGCCGGGCCGGGCGTTGATCCACTCGGTGCGGTCGGGGAGCGGTTCGGGGATCCATTCGCCGACGTAGGTCTCGCGACGGGCGCGGGCCGAGCCGAGCAGGTCGAGGCAGATGCGGCCGGCGACCCTCGTCAGCCAGCCGCCGGGCGACTCGATGGCCTGCTGCTGCCGCGGGGACATGGCGTACCAGCGGGCGTAGGTCTCCTGGACGACGTCCTCGGCGTCGGCCAGGGAGCCGAGCAGCCGGTAGGCGAGATTGATCAGCTGGCGCCGTTCGCTCGCGATGGCGCTCAGGCCCGGGTCGAACCGGTCGTCCGCCGGCTCGGATTGCGTGGTCATCGTGTCGTCGGCTCCCTCTGGCGCGGCTTCCTTCACCAGTCCGACGAGACAACGGCCCGGAATGTCAGGTCGGCACGCGCCTGACATTTCGCGGGGCTGTGCCGTCGGACTACTGACACACCCTCCAGCACGCGGGAAACCCCCGCTGACCCCCGCCCGGTATGCGGACCGTCGCCGGGAGCCCGCGTCGGAGCGCGTGATCGTCCCCGCGGCCGGCCACTCCGTGACGGAGGGGCGAGGGCCGCGGGCCTCACGAACACCACCGAAAGGAAGCTTTCACGATGTCCACACAGGATGACCTCCGGTCGCGTCTGCCCGACCCCATCCAGCTTTTCCCCGATTTCGCCACGGTGTCCGGGGGCATGAACAAGGCCGTCCACAACGGTCTGATCCCGCGGACCACGATTCACCTGGTGCAGCTCCGTGCCGGGCAGATCGTGGGCAGCACGTACCACACCGTCCGGCAGACCGACGAGCTGCGCAAGGCCGGGGAGACGGAGGAACGCATCACCGCCGTGGCGTCGTGGCGGGACGCCCCGTACTTCACCGGAGCCGAACGGGCCGCACTGGAGCTGGTGGAGGCCGTGCTCACGGCCAACCCGTCCGGCGAGCGCGTCCCCGACGAGCTGTTCGCCCGGGCATCCGCCCACTACGACGACCAGGCGCTCTGGACGCTCACCCTGGTGATCGGCCAGGTCTGCTTCTTCATCCCCGTCGCCCTCATCGCCAAGCCGATCCCCGGACTGGCACCAGGGAAGAACTACAGCAAGTGACCGCCCGGCCGGCGCAGGATGATGCCTCATCCTGCGCCGGCCGGATCGCGGCACAGGGTCGCCGTCATGCCGCGGCGGACACGCGCGTGCGCCGGTCGCTCCAGGCCCGGCCGAGCTGAAGGACACTCAGGCCGAACAGCAACGCGCCCAGGGGGACGTGCAGCGTCGTCATGTGCGCGATGCCCAGCGCTATCTGCGCCAGCACGGCCGCGAAGAAGCCCGCCGCGTACAGGATGGGCTTGGGCGAGCCGCCTCCCGGCCGCCATGCCAGGATCGCGGTGATCAGGTGCAGCAGCCCCACGGTGAAGACCGCGTACGCCGAGGCACTGTGCAGGACCCGTCCGCCGGGCGCGGACAGCAGCAGACCCGCGGTGATCGGGGCGGCGAAAAGCGTCAGGGTCTGCAGGGCGATCACGACACGCAGGAACACGGTGACTCCTCGATGACGGTTGCGAGACGGGTGAGTACGGCGACGGCCGGGGCGCTTTCCCGCGCGCTCCGGCCGGCTGTCCCAGTAATCCGACGACACAACCGCCGGGAATGTCAGGCCGGACCCCGGCTGGAAGCGGGATCGAGGTGCTCGTGTCCCTCTGCCGGTGACGCGGCCTCCGTACGGAAGAAGCGGGCGGTGTGCTCGTCGGCGGGGAAGTACGCCTCGACGGCGATCTCGTCGAGCGTCACGTCGAAGGCGGCGCCGAAGGTCGTGACGGTGTTGAAGAAGCACAGCTCCGCACCGCGATGGCCGATGCGGATGGGCATGGCGATGTCGGCCGGGTCGGGGGGTGGCGGCGGATCGCCGTCGGGGCCGTAGGACAGCAGCTCCTCGTACAGCGCGCTCAGCTTCGGATCGCCGGTGTGCGCCACCTGGCGGGCGAGCCGGGGCAGCAGGTACGCGCGGACCTGCCCGAGATTGCGCAGCCGCGGCGCGAACCCGTTCGGATGCAGCCCCAGCCGCATCATGTTGACCGGCGGCCGCAGCAACGACGGCGCCACGCCCTCCAGGAAGACGTCGATCGCGGCGTTGGCGAACAGCAGGTTCCAGCGCCGGTCCACGACGAGCGCCGGATACGGTTCGTGCCCGCGCAGGATCTGCTCCAGGACGTCGCGCGCCGAGGCCAGGTGCGGATCCTCCAGCGGCCGCTCGCGTACGACGGGCGCGTGCCCGGCCGCGATCAGCAGGCGGTTGCGCTCCCGCAGCGGGACGCCCAGTTGCTCGGCCAGGTGCAGCACCATCGCGCTGCTGGGGATGGTCCGTCCCGTCTCGACGAAGCTGACGTGCCGCGCGGACACGTCCGCCTGGATCGCCAGGTCGAGCTGGCTGAGCCCTCTGCGGCGCCGCCACTGGCGAAGCAGCTCACCGACCGGCCGGTCCTGCGTCATGCGGCGATTATCGTCCCGGCCCGTCGATCACCGCGATTACCTGCCATGTAGTGGTGAACGCCCACAGAAAGGGCCAGAACCTCGTGGCCGGCACGTTCGCCGGATCTCCGCTGAAATCGTGGGCCGCGGTCACGTTGTGAGGCCGAGAGAGGCGATGAGGTCGTGCATCTCGTCGCGGTAGACGTCGGCGGGGTCGTGAATGAGGGTGCGTAGGTGGCCGTAGATCTCCAGGGCCATGAGCCCGTGCATGCGGCCCCACACCCTCAGCGTCATCGCGATGCCCGCCGGTGGCAGGTCCGGAAAGTCCTCCCGGACATGGGCTACCAGGTCCGGGTCGAAGTCGGCCCAGTCGTAGGCACGGTCCCCGGATCGGCGCGCCTGAACTGCCGGCCAGGCCGCGGCGACGAGACCGACCAATCCGGCGCAGGCACGCGCCTCGGCCTGGCTGCCGGGGCCGCCGTCGGGAGGGCGGTAGCCGGGCACGGGGTCGCCGTAGATCAGCCGGAAGCCTTCGGGGTTGGCCAGCGCCCACTCGCGCATGGCCTGGGCCCAGGCCAGGATCCGGCCGCCTGGCTCGGTTTCCGGCACCGCGTCGCGGGCGGCCTCGGCGGCGTCGACCGCCGAGGTGTAGACGTCGCCGATGAGCGTCGTGATCAGGTCATCGCGGGTGGCGAAATAGCTGTAGATCGCGCCGGCCGTCATGCCCATCTCGCGGGCGATCGCGCGGAGCGAGATGGCGTCCGGGCCGCCGTCCGCCATGAGCTTCAGCGCGATCGCCTTGATCTCGGCACTGGTCTGGGCGCGCAGCCGGTCCCGGCGGCTCATCGTGTGGTCGATCACACTTGACAGTTTACAGGGTTGGCCTAATCTACGTTGTATTGTTCTCTGAACGCCGTGTAGAAAATGAACGCCATGAAAGGCGCCGTGTCGGAGAGCCACGGATTTCTCCGCGACCACGGCGAACGTCCCCTTGGAAGGAGTGAGCAAGTGAGCGCCACCGATGTGATCTTCGCCTACCTCGACGTTTGGAATGAGCCAGACGCCACCGCCCGGGTGACCCTGATGAAGTCCGTCCTCACCGAGGACGCGCTCTACGTCGACCCCGATAACGCGGGCCTGCGTGGGCACGCCGAGCTGTCCGAGGTGATCGGCCGCGTCCGGGAGCAGCTCGGCGACCTGAGGTTCACCATTGACGCCGTGGTCGGGGTCCACCACGACCGCGCGTTGTTCCGCTGGAGACTCGGCACGGTCGCCACCGGCTACGACGTCGTCGAGTTCGCCGGGGACCGCATCCGCAGCATCGTCGGGTTCTTCACCTGAGGCGCCCGCCGCGCGGCCGGACCGCCGCTCGGGCCACCCTGCCGCAACGGCCGAGGGCCCGCTTCGCGCGCTGGACTCGATGACCATCACGACATACCTGGCCGAGCCATCCGGACCGGCGGCCCACCACACCCATCGCGGCGGAAGCCGCATGAGCTATGCAGGAGCACATATGTCCACCCTTTCGCCATCGCCGGTCACCGTTGTCGGCCTGGGACTGATGGGCCATGCGCTGGCCGCGACCTTCCTGAGGAATGGCCACCCGACCACCGTCTGGAACCGCTCGGCGGCCAAGGCGACGATCTCGTCGCCGGCGGCGCCACCCTGGCCGACTCGATCGAGAGCGCGGTCGAGGCGAGCCCACTCGTCGTTGTCTGCGTCTCGGACTACGACGCCGTGCACGAGTTGCTGGACCCGGTCGGCTCCTCGCTGGCCGGCCGTACCCTCGTCAACCTGACCACGGCCGGCTCTACCCAGGCACGAGAAACCGCCGGATGGGCGGCCAAGATCGGCACTGTCTACCTCGACGGGGTGATCCTGGCCCTTCCCGAGGCCATCGGCACCGCCGATGCCATGCTGTTGTACTCGGGCCCGAAGCCCGCCTTCGACGAGCACCAGGCCACCCTGCGGGCACTCGGCGAGGCCGGAACCGTTTACCTCGATGAGGACCACGGCCTGTCTGCCCTGTACGACATGTCCGTTCTGAGCATCATGTGGGGTGTCCTGAACGGCTTCCTGCAGGGCGCCGCACTGCTGGGCACCGCGAACGTCAAGGCGACGACTTTCGCGCCCCTGGCCAGTACCGCGATCAACGTGGCGGCCGGCTACGTTTCCACGTACGCGCGGCAGATCGACGAGGGCAGGTATCCGGCCGCCGACGCCACCGTTGCCACCCACCTGGGCGGGATGGAGCACCTGCTTCAGGAGAGCCAGGCGCTGGGCGTCAACACCGAGTTGCCGAACGTCTTCCTGGAGCTGGCCAGACGTACGGCAGCCGACGGCCACGCCGACAACAGCTACGCGGCGATGATCGGACAGTTCCGCAAGCCCTCCGCCTGAGCCCCCGCCGTACGGTCCATCGCCGCCTTCAGCGCCCAGCCGTGCGACCTCAAGACGCCACACGCGAGGACGACCTCGTCCGTCCTCGCGAGCACGGTGAACATGCTGGACCGCCGCTTGGACGTGGGCCTCAGGGTCAACGGCGGCCCCTTGCTACCGTGCTGACCGACCGCCCTTCCCCCTGCGGGTGCCAGTTGCCCCCGCAGCCTTCCGCCGCCGCGCCGGCTCGGCGACGTCGTGGCGGCGTCAGGTGGAAGGGGCCTCGGCGTGCCCGGTGTCGGCGGTCGCGGGCGAGCCGAGGGGCGGCAGATGCCGGAGCGCGGTGACCACGAGGACCGCGGCCGCCAGGAGGATGACCACGCTCGCGACGGCGGCGACGGCCAGGCCATCGGTGAACGCTGCCCGGGCGTCGGCCAGCAGGACCGCGGCGACCTCGGCGGGCTGGTCGGCGGCGACCGCGAAGGCACCGCCGAAGGTGCCGCGGGCCGTTTCGGCGGCCGCGCCGTCGAGGTCGGCCGGCGCGGTGAAGCTCGTCCGGTAGACCACCGCCGACAAGCTACCGAGTACGGCGAGCCCGAGGGCCGCCGAGAACTCCTGCCCGGTCTCCGACAGCGCGGCGGCCGAGCCCGACCGCTCCGGCGGCGCCGCGCCCACCACCATGTCGATCCCCAGGACCACGAGCGGCGAACTCCCGGCGAAGAACAGCGACTGCCCCACCACCACGTACGCCAGCCCGCCGGTGCCCTCGACCTGGGCCAGCAGAACCATGCCCAGGACGGCCAGGGCGAGCCCGCCGACGATGACGTGAGCCGGACGGAACCGGCCGGCGAGCCTGGGGGTGATGACGAAGCCGACGATCACCGCCGCTGTCATCGGCACCATCCACATCCCGGCCGCCAGCGGGGACAGCCCCTCGGCGAGCTGAAGGTACTGACCGGTGAGCAGACTGAGCCCGGGACCCAGCAGGGTGACCAGCATCAGGGTCCCCAGGCAGGCACTGACCTGGCGATTGGCGAACAGGCCCAGGTCCAGCAACGGGTCGGCCAGGAGTCGCTGCCGCCGGATGAACACCGTGCCCAGGACCAGGCCCGCCACGACGGCGAGTACGGACGGCCAGGAGAGCCCGTTCGCCGCGAACTCCTTGACTCCATAGATCGTCGGCAGGACCGCTCCCAATGACAGCACCACGCTCACCAGATCGACCCGGCCCGCGCCCGGTGCGCGGTACTCGGGCAGCAGCAACGGCCCGGCCACCAGCAACACCACCATGACCGGCACGTTCAGCAGGAAGACCGCCCCCCACCAGAACCACTCCAGCAGCAGCCCGCCGACCAGCGGCCCGACGACCATGCCACCGGTGAACCCGGTCATCCACAGGCTGACCGCCTTGGTCCGCTGCCGCGGGTCCAGGAACATGTTGCTGATCAATGACAGCGTGGACGGCATCAGCGTGGCCCCGGCGACGCCAAGCAGCGCCCGGGCCAGAATCAGCAGCAGGGGCGTGGTGGCGTACGCCGCGAGCACCGAGGCCGCCGCGAACGCCACGCCACCTAACAGCAGCAGCCGTCTGCGACCGATGCGGTCGCCGAGCGTCCCCATCGTGATCAGGAAACCCGCTATGAGGAATCCGTAAATGTCAGAGATCCACAGCAACTGCGCACCGGTGGGCCTCAGATCCTCGGTCAGCGAGGGAACCGCCAGGTGCAACACGGACATGTCGATCGAGAGGAGCAGGGTGGGCAGGATGAGTACGGCCAGACCGGCCCACTCCCGCCGTCCGGCCTGCGGCCGCGAGAAATCGTTCACGCCAGCCCACCCTAGAAACTCAACTTGGATTGAGGTCAACCGGTAGTCGCGCACCGGTTGAGCGACCAGCTGAGCGACAACCGCCACGAACCTACCCAGACGAAGCCGGACGCCCACGGACCCGCCATCACGATTACATGGCATGTAATCGACAGGGCCGGGCGGCCGCTGCGACGGTGGGGCCCATGAGTGACAGCAGCAAAGCCGCACGCAACAGGGAAGTGGGTCTTCGCGGGTTCACCGAGTTCGCGAAGGGGAACATCGACGTGCTCCGCGAGATCATCCACGAGGACTTCATCGAGCACAGCCCCGGGAATCCGTCCGGGCGGGACGCGTTCATCGCGTTCATGGCCGAGGCTCCGGTGGCCGGTGCCCGGCTCGACCTCAAACGGGTCATCGCCGACGACGACTACGTGGTGATGCACTATCACATGGTCACGGCCGAGGAACCGCGTGGCGTGGCCGTCATCGACATCTGGCGGCTGGTCGACGGGCAGATCGTCGAGCACTGGGACGTGATGCAGGCGGTGCCGGACGCGGAGCAGGTCCCGCACGGAATGTTCTGATCGCGGCGATCACGGGGGAGCACGTGCCGGGCGGACGGGTCCGGGCGACCCCGAGTGTTCAGGCGCGGGGGAGTAGGGCGTCGATCAGGGCGGAGGCCGTGGCGCGCAGGCGGTCGGCATCCTGGTAGACGCGCTCCATCACCACGATCCCACGGGTCATGGTGATCAGGACCCGGGCCGCCTCGGCCGGGGGGATGGTCAGCCGCGCCCGGGCCTCCTCCGCCGAGAGGCGGTCGCGCAGGAGCCGCTCCAACTCGTCGAGCAGGCCCCGCAGGGCGGCGCGGATCGCCTCTCCCTCGGCCTTGGTGTCGACGGCCGTCTTCGTCGTCAGGCAGCCGCGGGTGGGCACTCCCGCTGTCATGGACGTGATGGTGAGGTCGAAGAAGTCGAGAAGGGCGTGGCGGGCGTCGGGGTGGGCCAGCGCGTCGGCCACGTCGCCGCGCATGTCGTCGGCATAGCCCTCGTAGGCGCGCAGGAACAGGGTCTCCTTGTCGCGGTAGGCGTTGTAGAGCGAGCCGCGCTGCACACCCGAGGCTGTGGCGAGGTCCTGCATGGACGTCGCCCCGTAGCCCTTGGCCCAGAAGACGTCCCTGACCCGGCCCAGCGTCTGCTTCTCGTCAAACTGCCGCTGTCCGACCATGCCGCGACCCTACGTCATCTTTGACATCATCGTCAAACTTTGCAAGTCTGTCAAAGATGACAGTGGTGTCAAGGACGGTGCCCGTGAGCCCGTCCTTGCTGGAGGGCGATCCTCTCCCCGCGGCACGCCGTGCCGCCCGGACAGGTTCCTCGCCTTCGATATGCGAAAGGACATGAAGATGCAGGATGTAGCCCTTGACCTGCGGGGGCGCCGTACCCTCATCACCGGTGCGGGCAGCGGGATCGGCCGCGCCCTGGCCGTCGAGCTCGCCGCGCGCCAGGGGGCGCTCGCGCTGGTCGGCCGTCGCGCCGCCGCCCTGGCGGAGACCGCGGCGCTGGTCGCCGAGCGCGGCGGCACCGCCCACCCGATCGCCGCCGACCTCACCTTGGACGGGGAGCCGGAACGGGTGGTGGCGCGGGCCGTCTCCGTGCTCGGGGGTCTCGACGTCCTGGTCAACAACGCGGGCAACGTACGGGCGGCGCCGCTGGAGGACATCGACGTGGCCGACATCACAGCCATGATCCGGCTCAACCTGCTCGCCCCGGTGCTCGCGACCAGGGCCGCTTTGCCGTATCTGCGTGCCGCCGGCGCCGAGCACGGGCACGCCGCCCTGGTCGGCATCGCCTCCGCCAGCGCCCTGGTCGGCCTGCCCTACTACGCGGTCTACGCCGCCACCAAGGCCGGCCTGACCCGGTTCGACGAGTCGGTACGCCGCGAGCTGATCGGCAGCGGTGTCCACGTCGCCACCGTCTACCCTGGGCCCGTCGACACGCCCATGATGGCGACCACTCAGGCGGGCGAGGACCTCGGCTACGGCCTGCGGCCCGTCGGCGACGTGGTCGCCGAGCTGATGGCCGGTCTGGAGGCCCGGCACATCGACATCAACACGCAACTGCCCGAACGCCGCGCGATGGAGGACCTCAACGCCCGCGACCCACTGGCCATCGACGCCGCCCTCGCCCCAAGCCTGGCCGAACGCCGCGCCGCCGTCAGCGGCCACCGCAGCATCTGAAACCGCCTCATCGGGATCGCCTCATCGGGATCGCCTCATCGGGATCGGCTCATTGGGATCGGCTCATCGGGAACTGGCCCATCGGGAACCGCCTCATCCGGAACCGGCCCATTAGAGACCGGCCCCATCGGAATCGGAGACCGGCCCCATCAGGGAGCGGTCCGTCGGAGGCGGGCTCAGCGGAAACCGGCCGGCGAGACGGGGGCCTCGCCGGCCGGTCGGTTGGGTGGCTCACTTGGTGCTGATCTTGGTTTCCAGTTCCCAGTCGCCGGTCAGGTTGTCCGCGCCGAGGTTTCGGACGCACATCCGCCAGTTGAGGAGGCCTTCGGGTCCCACGTCATCAGTACGGACGACGTACTCCTCGCTCGGATCGCGGTCGCCGCTGCCGTCCACCCGCGTCCAGCCCTTGCCGGCCCTGGTGTTGATCGGGTCCGACCCGTGGTAGAACTCCAGGCGCCAGGCGGGGGCGCCGCCCGAGGAGTCGCCCTTCCAGGCCACCACATACCGCTTTTTCGCCAGGTCGGGGGCCTTGATGCCCAGGACCGAGCTGCACGCCGTGCGGCCTGACGGCACCGTGGGGTACTTCCCGCTGCGCACGTCGTCGGCGCCGCTCTCGACGTAGCCGGAAGCGCTCTCCTCCTCCATGAGGGCGCCGCCGGTGCCCTCCGCCGCTTCCGAGCCGCCGACGGTCCCGGTGCTCTCCGCGTCGTCCGAGCCGCCGGTGCCCTCGTCCGTCGCGGACCCCTCGACCTCCAGCGTCGACTCGGACACGGCGTCCCAGTTCTCCGCCTTGACGGTGATCTCGTCGGAAACGGGCTCCTCGGCCTCCTCAGCGGCGACATCGGCAGACTCGTCCATCAGGCCGGTCTCGTCGCCGGGCATGGCCGCCGCGGCCAGGGACGCGTCGGTGCAGTCGATGCCCGCCTCCGCGGCGCACGGGTCGGGGTCCGCGTTGGCGTGGCTCATCGTCAGCTGCCCGCCGCCGGCCAGGACGGCGAGCGCGCCGGCCACGGCCACCAGCCGGACGCGAGTCGATCGGGACTTCAGATTCATGGATTCACCTCGTTGATCGTGGCTGACAGGCCAGGCACCCGCTGGGCCCGGCCCGCGCATCGGTTGGAACCGGGCGGGAGCGGTCGGCTCCCGCCGGGCTGCTACTGCGGGTACGTCGGCGCGGCCGGTCAGCGGCGCCGGATCCGGCCCAGCACGTCGACGACCTGCTCGTTGCAGGTGTTGACGTACTTCACGAGCACGGTGTAGGTGACGCCCCGGTCCAGGAAGTTCGCGGAGTAGCGGTTGCGGTCTTCCAGGACGGTGTTCTTGGCCACCTGGGGTTGCGGGCTGAAGGACTCGGCGTTGCGCCGGGACACGAAGAAGTAGTTGGCGGTGCTGCGCGCCTTGAGCTTGTCGCCGAAGAGGGCCAAGAAGGCGTCGCGGCCGAGGATCAGCGTCTTGCCGAGGTTCCGGCCGCCGATGAAGGCGTCGGAGGCGAGCTTGCCCTTGCGGATCGTCGTCCCGTACAGGCGTACGTACGCGGCCGGGCGGCATTTCTGCCCTTGCTGGCCCGGACGAATCCGGCCGTACCAGTCGTTCGACCCGTACGAGCGGCTGTCGCGGCTGACGGCCTTGCCGACCTTCTGGTCGTACCAGCGCTTCAGGGCCTGGCTGCCGAGCTTCTGCAGCGTGTCCTTGGCGAAGGTGGGGAGATCGAAGCCGCTGATGGTCGTACGGCCGGTGGACATGCCCGATGACCCGCTGCCCGTGCGCGGGGCCGTCAGGTCGGAGCCACCGAGCAGGTCGTCGGCGATGTCGCCGAGGGGGTCGCCGCCGCCGAAGGGGTCGGGCAGGCTGAAGCCCGGGTCACCGCCGGACCCCAGGAACCCGTCGCCGAACCCGCCGAACGGGTCGGCGGCGCTGGTGCTCGCGCTCGCACTGGTCGCGTCGATGGCGAAGACGCCGGTGGCGACGACGCCGCCCACCGCCAGCCCGGCCACCGCACGACGCAACTTCGAAGGTGGTGTCACCTTGAACGCTCCTCTCGCGTTGAAGTGATCCGGCGAGCTCGGCGC
Source organism: Nonomuraea jiangxiensis (assembly GCF_900099965.1). Lineage (GTDB taxonomy): Bacteria > Actinomycetota > Actinomycetes > Streptosporangiales > Streptosporangiaceae > Nonomuraea > Nonomuraea jiangxiensis. Next base: position 206,064 of record NZ_FNDJ01000015.1, read on the forward strand.
CTGTGAACCCGAGCCACGGGAGCGCCGAACCACGTCCGGACGTTTTCCGGTGACTCCTGCTTAAGCGGCCGGTCGTTGACCAGCCAGGCGGCGACGTTGTCCACCGTTCGCAGCCGTTGACCAGCGAGGTCCGCCCGTCGCCGGCGGCCCAGCGCCGGACGATGACCCTGGATGACCAGGACCGCGCCGGACGACGATGCTGGACGACGGGGACCGCGCCGGGCGACGATGCTGGGCGACGGGGACCGCGCCGGGCGACGATGCTGGATGACGGGGACCGCGCCGGGCGACGACGCTGGATGACGGGGACCGTGCCGGCACCCGACAGGCGAGTGTCGCGGCAGGGTCGGTCGGTGCGGCGGCGGTCGCGGCGACCACGGCGTCCGCGTCGGCTTCGGCGTGCGTGGCGTCCGCGTTGGCCTCGGCGTGCGTGGCGATCGGTCGCGGCGAACAACTTCCTGGCCGGCGGGGGCGACGGTGCGGGAAGGAGTCCGGTCAGTCCGTGTCGATCAGGTGGTTCTCCCAGGCCCAGGCCACGATCTCGACCCGGTTGCGGACGCCGAGCTTGTCCATGATGCCCGACACATGCCCTTTGACCGTGCTCAGCGAAAGGAAGAACTCGTCGGCGATCTCCCGGTTGGTGCATCCCCGGGCGACCGCCTCGACGATCTCGGTCTCCCGCGCGGACAGGGGAGAGGCGGGCGCGCGGGCGGCGGCCCGGGCCTCGCGGTCGGCGAGGTGGCGCAGCAACCGCAACGTGATCGACGGCGAGATGAGCGCGTCCCCCGCGTACGCCGCCCGCACGGCCTCGACCAGCAGCCTGGGACCCGCGTCCTTCAGCACGAACCCGGCCGCCCCGCGCCGCAGCGCGCCATAGACGTACTCGTCCAGGTCGAACGTGGTGACCATGACCACCCGGGTCGGCGCGCCGGCCAGCGCGCGGGCGACCTCGATCCCGTCGAGGCGGGGCATCTGGACGTCCACCAGGCACACGTCCGGGTTCGTCCGGCGGGCCTGCTCGATCGCCTCCACACCGTCGCCCGCCTCCGCGACCACGGTGATGTCGGGCTGGTCCTCCAGGATGATCCGCAGGCTGGCCCGGATCATCGCCTGGTCGTCGGCCAGTAGCACGCGGATGGTCATGGCCGAGGGGGTTCGCCGGTGGGGATGGTGGCGCGGACGGCCCAGCCGGTGCCGGGACGGGGACCCGCGGTCAGGGTGCCGCCGAGGGCTTCGACGCGTTCGCGCATGCCGGCCAGGCCGTATCCGGCGCGGCGGTAACGGAGGGCCGGAGCCTGCGGGGCGTCGTCCTCGACCTCGACCGTGACCCCCTCGTCGTGCTGGGTGATGCCGACGGTGACCGTGGCGGCGTTCCTGGCGTGCCTGGCGGCGTTGGTCAGCGACTCGCGTACGACCCGGTAGACGGTGCTGCTGACCTCGGGCGGCCAGCCGGAGGGCTCGGCGTCCAGCCGCAGACTCGCCCGGCGGCCATGGCTCTCGAAGCGCTCGATCAGCTCATCGAGGCGTTCGTGGCCCTCGGGCGCGGGAGCGGTGTCGCGTAGCAGGCCGACCGCGCGGCGGGTGGCGGCCAGGGCCTCGGAGCCCGCGGTCTCGATGCCGGCCAGGGAGTCGGCCGTCCTGTCCGGGTGCTTGGCGGTGACGAGCCGGGCGGCCTGGGCTTGCAGCACGATGCTCGTGATGTGGTGGGCGACGACGTCGTGCAGCTCCCTGGCCAGCTCCAGGCGTTCGGCCCGCCGTACGAGCTCGGTGGCCGCGCGGTGGCGGGCGGCCAGCAGCCGCAGGCCGAGCCCGACCGCCACCCCGGCGAGCCAGGCCAGGCCGCTCAGCACCGGCACGGCAGAGCCGGGACCGGCCAGCAGCCCGCCCGCCACCACGGCCAACCCCGCGCCGCCCACCACGCAGGCCCCGCGGGCGGGCAACGTCCTGAGCGCGGAGCCGGTGAGCACCGCCAGGCCCAGGGACGCGGCGGGGCTCGGCTCGGCGGGCAGGTGAACGAGACGGGTGACGAGGACGGCGAGCACCGCCACGGTCAGGCCCGCCACAGCGGTCCACAGCGGGCTGACACGGCGCACCAGGGCGAGCACGCACACCGAGGCCGCGACCGCCGCGCCGAACGGCCAGTAACGGGCGCCCCAGACGTCGGCCACCTGGTACGCCTGGAAGGCCACGGCCGCCGCGAACACGACACCGAGCCCGGCATCGACCACCGTGCCGAATCGAACGGGAACACGCACGGCGTCCAGGCTAGGACGGGACCCGCCCGGCCCATACCGGCCGAAAGTACTGTTCTCCGCCGTCACTGGAGCAGAGCGGCGACCGCCCGGGCGATCGGCATGCCCACCCGGTGCTCGGCGAACGAGAACTCGGGGCAGGGATTGATCTCCAGGAAGACCGGTACCCCGTCGGGGGTGAGCCGCAGGTCGGCGGCGCCGTACTCCAGGCCGAGCCGCTCCCTGACCTGGTGCAGCGCCGACTCGGTACGCGGGTCGAGGGGGTGCGGCGTCATGGGGACGGACTGGTCCAGCCGCCAGTCGAGCGGGCTGTCGCCCTCCTGGCTGTGGATGGCGCAGCTGAACGTCTCCGGCCCCACGAGGGTGACGCGCAAATCGAGGGCGGCGGGGACGAGCTCCTGGAACAGGACGACGCCCGGGGTCCCCCGCTCCAGCACGGCGAGATGCCCGGCCGTGACGCGCCGGGTGACGATGGTCTCCTTGACGTGCCTGCGGGACAGGCTGCTGACCGCCTTGGTCACGACCTCGCCGCCGTGCGCGTGCCAGAACCCGGCGAGCCGCTCGGGGTCGTCGGAGATGAGTGTCGCGGGCGTGCGCAGCCCGGCCTCCCGCGCCACGGTCAGCTGGCGGAGCTTGTGCTCGGCGATCGTCTCGGCCCCGGGGTGGTTGACCCAGCGGGCGGCGGTGCCCAGGAGGGCGCCGACCAGCGTCGACTCCGCCTCCGTACGGACGAGATGGTGATAGCCGGGATCGGTCGTGCCGCTCGGCCTGATGAGGTAGTCGCAGTAGAGGCCGCGCGGGTCGTGGCTCACGGTGGGCCGGACGTAGACCGCGGTGACGTCGTCGCCCGCCGGCGTCCGGGAGCCGAGGTCGAGACCCGTGCCGGACCAGGTGAGCGTACGTCCCTGGTCGAGCCAGTCGGGCCGGACGATCAGGACGCGGCCGGCGGGCAGGTGGGCCGCCACGTCCGCCACCTCGTGGCTTCGCGGATCACCCAGGATGACGATCATGCGCACTCCCGATGAGAGAGGATCGCGCGGGTGGCGCAGCTCCACCCGCGCGACCACGTGTCAGGATCAGCTCGCCGACAGGATCTTGATCACCACGACGCCGGTGACCGGGTCGCGGCCGGGGCCCTTCACGGTGACCGGCTCGGCGATCTCGGCGATGAACGGCTTGTTCTCCATGTTCGTTCACCCCCTTCGGGGTCTAGTGTCTGACCGGGCGCCACCCGAGCAGCGTGGCCAGGAGCAGAGCGCGTGGAAGCGGGTTGCGCTCGCTCCACCTCGGGCGAGGGACACGCGGCAGATTGAGTGACATGCCGGAAAAGTAGAACGGGCCCGGCAGCACGGGCATCAGGGCCATCCCCGTAGAGACCGGCCCTGCTCCCCGCTCAGTGCCGGTCGTCGGGTGGCTCCGGGGCGAGGCAGACCTCCAGCGCGTTCACCAGCTCGATCACCCCGTGGAAGGCGAGCGCCGGCCTTCCGGCCTCGCCTTCCACGACCCCCTCCAGATGCCCAGTCCTGGACCTGCGCAAATCAATGGTGATGCGCACAGCCCGACCTCCTCAGGACTCGGCTTGGAGTCGTCCGGCCGTGAGGTTACGCGGATGGCGGACTGCCGCACATCCGGGTTGAACCCGTATATCCGGCTCGATCAGCCCTCATCGCCGTAGTATTTCCGGAACTCCCGCCGGTCCCTGACTTCGAGCTTTTCGAAGATTCTCGCCGCCTGATACTCCACGGTCCGATGGCTCTTCCCCAGCGCCGCGCCGATCTCCGCGTACGTCTGGTCCCCCAGGAGAGGGTGTGCGAGCTCCCGCTCCTTCCCGGTCAGCCCGGCGAAGCGGTCGTCGGCGACCTCGTCCGTGTGCCCGAGCTCCCTGGCCAGCTCCTGCGCCAGGAGCACGTAGGCGTCGGCCCCCGCCGCCGCGAAACGCTCCCGCGCCGACCGCAGCACCGCGACCGCGCGCCTGCGCGGTTTCAGCTCGTGCAGTGACCGGGCCAGGGCCAGCTCCACCCGGCCCCGCTCCAGTGGCAGGTCGGCGCTCAGCCCGGCCGCCTCCTTGTAGTGCGCCACCGCCTGCGGGTGCTCTCCCCGGGCGGCCGCGATCTGCCCGCGAACCCGCGCCGTCACCGCCCGCGCCGAACGGCGGCCGCTCGCCTCCAGCACGGGCATGAAACGTTCCAGGGCCTTCTCGGCCTCGCCGGGCCGCCCGAGGAGGGACAGGGCGTCCGCGCGTGCCGGACCGAAGAGGTGGCAACCGGGCTCCCGCGCGTCGTAGTGCTCCTCCAGCCGGATGCTCGCGTCCAGGAACTCCTCATGGTGAGCACGCGCCTGAGCGATCGTCGCCCACGCGGCGGCGGCGTACGCCCGGCCGACATGCGTGCCGACGTGGTCGGCCCATTCCGTGGCGGCCGACGCGTGCTCCTGCGCCCGCTCCCATTCGCCCCGTGCCGCCAGCGGATAACAGGCCAGCGCGTTCAGCACCGGCAGGTCCCAGTAGCGCTGGTTGACCACCGCGTTGCCGAGCGCCGCCTGCGTGGTGGCGACCGAGTCGATCAGCCTGCCCTGCCGGTACTCGACCTCGCCGAGGAAGGCCTGCGCCTGGCGGATGCGCAGGGCCTCGCCCTGCTCGACGTGCCGCACACAGGCGCTCAGATCCTCGTACGCCCTGGGCAGATCGTCGGTCCAGAGCCGGATCATCCCCCGGGCCACCCGGCCGTCGAGCCCGGCGGGGGATCCGGGCAGATGGGCGCCCGCCAGCTCCGACAGGGCCTGGCCCGCCTGGCCGACCAGGGCCAGCCCGACTGTGCGGGCGAACCACGCGTGGGCGGTGATGAACCGCTCCTCGGATCCCGCCTCGATGGCCTCGGTCCCGTACCGCAGCATGTCCTCGCGTTCGAGCCGGACCAGGGCGGCGATCGCCAGCTGCGCCGCGATCCTGGCGTGCAGGTCGGGCGGGTCGCCGGGCGCGGCCCCGGTCCGGACGGCCCGCAGGGCGAGGGCCAGCTTCTCCTTCGCGGGGTTGATCCGGGCGCTGATCAGCGTCACGTATCCGGCCACGTAGTCCCGCCACGGACCGGCCGGGCAGCCGGCGATCTCGTCCTCGTAACCATGGGCACTGCTCGCGTCGCCGGCGATCAGCAGGATCTCGACGGCGGTGAGGAGGAGGGCGGCACGGCCGGAGCCGCGCGGCATGAGTTCGAGCGCGTGCCGGGCGTACCGGGCGGCCAGCGACAACCTGCCCCCGGACAGGAAGGCCCGGGCGGCCCGTACCGCCTCCTGGGCGATCTCCGCGCTGCTGTCCACCGAGCGGACGCGGTGCCACAGCACGGGCGCGACGCCCCGGTCCGCCGCGGCGGCGTGGAGCAGGCGACGGGAGCCCGCGCTCACGTCGTAGAAGATCGCGTTCCTGATGGCGAGCGAGGTGAAGGCGAACTCCCGGCCCGCCGTGCCCGGGACCTCCTCGACCAGCCCCGCCGCGGTCGCGCCTTCCAGGATCTCGGCAGGGCCGCTCACCTGGGACAGCGCGCAGGCGTCGGCGACCGCGAAGCTGCGGCCGAGCACGGCGGCGGCCACCAGGAGCTTACGGCTGTCCGCGGAGAAGGAGGCGATCTGCGCGGCGATGGCCCGGGCGACGGAGTCCGGCGCGCCGAGGGGGTCGTGGCCGAACGTTATCCCGCGCGGGCCGACCTGCCGTAGCAGATGGGTGGCGTACAGCGGGATGCCGTCGGTGTACTCGTGCAGCTGCCGTGCCACGGGCAGGGTGAGACCGGCCACCTCCAGGCGGTCGGCCAGGGTCATGATCTCCTCGACCGAGAAACCCCGCAGGGTGAGCAGCACTCCGTCGTCGGAGTCGAAGTGGCGCCGCCACTGGTCCTGCAGCCCTTCGTGCGTGTACTTGGACCTGCCCGGCCGGAAGGCGAGCACCGTGAGCACCGGGTCGAAGTACAGCTCGTGGACCGCGAGGTGGATGGCGGCCAGCGACTTCACGTCGGCGGTGTGCGCGTCGTCGACGACGAGGAGCAGCCGTCCCGCCGCCCGCAGGTACGGCACGACGCGCGCGGCCACCGCCTCCGGTTCGGGATCGCCGAAGACGGCCGCCAGGTCGGCGGGCGGGACGCCGAGGTGCCGCAGGATCCTCCTGATCACGTCGTAACTGGGCGACACCGGATGCTGGTATCCGTTGATCCAGATGACCCGGTCCCCGTCGAACCCCCGCGCGAACCGCTTGAGCAGCTCGCTCTTCCCGACCCCGGCCGGCCCTTCGACCCCGACGACCCGCAGCGCCCTCAACCGCTTTTCCCGGGCGGCCAGCCACTCGGCCCGCAAGCGGCCGAGCTCGTGCTCTCGTCCGACGAAAGACGCCATGTGACCCGCTCCCTGCCAGCGAGCCGGGCCGGTATCGCCGCGGCTGATCCGATTATGCGCCGGTCGCGTCGCCGATCGAGTGCTTTCGGTGACACTCCATCCCCGGCGGGGCTACCGCCTGCGGGCCAGCGCCACCAGGCCGATCAGTACGGTGGCGAGGACGGGGAGCCAGGCGAGCCGGGCGAGCAGCCAGAGCGGCCCCGTGGGAGAGTCGTTGAGGCCCGCGATCGGCCCGAGCCGAGCCGTGGCCAGTGCCGCCAGGACGAGCGCCGTCGGATGCCAGAGGAACAGCGGCAGGGCGAAGCGGTTGATCAGCACGACCAGGCGGCTTCCCGGCGGCAGCAGCTCCGGCCCCGGCCGGCCCCGTCCCCAGGCCAGACCGGCCAGGTACGGCACCGCCCAGAGCGGCAGATACGGGATGAGACAGGTCAGCGGCCCGAGCGCCGCGTCCAGGATCTGCAGCACCGCGTCCCGCGAGAACCCGTTGGCCAGCAGCACGACGAGACCGCCACCCCAGGCCACCAGGAACGTCACCACCGGCCGCACCACCTGGCCCGCCGGCCACGGGGCGGTGGCCCGGGCGTGACCGGCGGCGAAGCAGAGCACCACGAGGGCGAGGTGGAGCAGCCAGCCGGCGGGCGCCCACGGGGGCAGGGCCGTGAACAGGCTGGTGACGCGGACCTGGTCCGTGGTGGCGAAGGCGGTGAAGAGCCAGCGTTCGAGGATGACGACCACGAGCGCGACGGCGGTGAGCCCGCTCACCCGGCGGTCCCGGTGACGGCGATGCGGGCGATCCGCTTCAGCGTGGGGCTGCCCGGACGCAGGTACGAACCGTGCGTGGCGTCGCCGCCGTCGAAGACCCGGGCGCCGAAGCCGGGACTCACCGGATCCGTCCCGAACCCGAACGGGCCGAACATCACACCGGGCCGCAGCACGTCGTCACGGCGCCCGATCCCGGCCCACACCCGCGCCGGGGTACGCAGCTCACCCACCGTCCGGACGCCCAGGCCGGGGCTGCCCGTCACGACGAGGTCGTTCACCCGCAGCCCCGGCACGGCCCGGCCGCAGACCACGGAGCCGTAACTGTGACAGACCAGGCTGATCCGCGCCCGCGCGGGGAGCGCGCGGACGAGCGTCCGCAACCGGGCCGCACCGCGTTCCGCCGGCCAGACCGTGATGACCTCCGGGTTGATCAGATCGGGCGGGTCGTAGCCGAGCCAGCCGATCACGGCCGTCCCCGGGTCGATCGCGGTGGCCTCGGAGTGGAGCGCGCGGGCGGCCCGCCCGGCTCCCTCGAAGGAGCCGTCGAACGACCCCAGGCTCTGGCCCGAGCCCGGCACGTAGACGATGATCGTACGGGCCGTGGCGAGATCGCCCACCACCTCGATCGCCTGGCCGTCTCCCTTGCGGCTCAAGGCCAGGAAGTGCCGGCCGGGGCGGCCGTCGGCCTCGTACCTGGCTCGGAGCGCGTCGGCGGTGAACGCGGGCGGCGGCGGCAGTTCGGCCGACACCGGCCGTCCGGCGGCGGCCGCGATGCCGGCGAGCAGCACGGCGGGCAGCAGGCTCCGGGGAAGTCTCATGCGAGCACGTTAAGATCATCGCCTGCCGGTCCACCTCGGCCGAACAGCTGATTCCCGCCGGGCCGGCAGCCTCCGTTCGGCTGATGAAGCGACGTCATACCGCACCGGGAGCCGGCGTCCGGCCGATAGGGGGCTTCACCCTCGCGTCGATCATGCGCTCCACCATCCCCCGGAACCGGGCCGCGACGCATCCGTCCCAGGACCGATGTGCGAGATCACCCGCGCGGATACGTTCGTAGGCGTGCGCGAACAGATCCGCCCTCCGCTGCTGAGCCGGATACCGACCTGGACCTGGGTGACGATCGACACCGTGGTCGCCGTCGTGCTCGCGGCCTCCTTCGTCGGGCTCGCCACCTCGCGGAACGACACCCCGCCTGACGTGATCGACTACGCCGCGGCCCTGGCCACCAGCCTGCCCGTCGCGGTCAGGCGGTTGTGGCCGCGGGCGGTGTTCGTGGTCGTGCTGATCGGCGGGCTCGGCATGCGCGAGTTCCTCGACCCGCACGCCGACCCCTTCTGCCTGCCGCTCGCCCTCTACACGCTGGCCACCCGCAGGCAGGCCGTCGTCGCCCTGGTCGCGGCGGCCACGGTGGGCGTGCAAGGGGTGGTGGAGCTGCCGCTGACGGCCGGCGTACGCGACGATCTCGGGCTGCTGCTGGCGATCCTGGTCGCCTCCTGGGCCGTCGGCACGGCGGTGCGCCAGCGCCGGCGCTACACCGAACGGCTGGCCGCGCACGCCGAGGAGCGGGCCCGGGCCGAGGCCGCGGAGGAGCGGTTACGCATCGCCAGGGAGTTGCACGACGTCATCGGCCACAGCCTCAGCACGATCGCGGTGCAGGCGGGCGTGGCGGGCCACGTGGAGGGGGCGGAGGAGATGCGCCTCACCCTGGCCTCGATCGAGGAGACCAGCAGGTCGGCGCTGCGCGAGACCAGGCGGCTGCTCGGCGTGTTGCGCGAGGACGGCCACGCGGAGCGCGCCCCGGCCCCCCGGCTGGCCGACCTGGACACGCTCGTCGAACGGACCACGGCGGCGGGCCTGCGGGTGGAGCTGGTGATCGAGGGCACCGTGGGGGAGGAGCTGGAGCCGACCGTCTACCGGATCGTCCAGGAGGCGCTGACCAACGTGCTCAAACACGCCGGAGCCCGCCATGCCCGCGTACGGATCGAGCGCCAGGAGGACGGCCTGCTCGTCGAGGTCACCGACGACGGCACCCGGGCCCAGGCACGGCCGTACGGTCACGGCCTGACGGGACTGCGCGAACGCGTCCACCTTTTCGGCGGGGAGTTCGAGGCCGGCGCCCACCCGCCGCGCGCAGGCTTCCGCGTCATGGCCAGGCTGCCGCTGTGATCGGCGTGCTGGTGGCCGACGACCAGGCGCTCATCAGGGCCAGTTTCCGCAAACTGGTCGACAGCGCGCCGGGGTTCCGCACGGTCGGCGAGGCCGCCACGGGTGAGGAGGCGGTACGGCTGGCCCGCCGCGAACACCCCGACCTGGTGCTCATGGACGTGCGCATGCCGGTGATGGACGGCATCGAGGCCACCCGCCGCATCTGCGCCGACCGCCCGGAGACCCGCGTGCTCATCGTGACCACGTTCGACCTGGACGAGTACGTCTACGGAGCGCTCCGAGCGGGCGCCGCGGGCTTCCTGCTCAAGGACACCCGCCCGGCCGACCTGCTCAAAGCCGTCGAGGTGATCGCCTCAGGCGAGTCCCTCCTGGCCCCGACCGTCACCCGGCGGCTGATCGAACGCCACGTGAGCCCCGCCCCGCCGTCCCCGGCCACTCCCATCACCGACCGCGAGCGCGAGGTGCTCGCCCTGGTGGCCAGGGGCCTGTCCAACGCGGAGATCGCCGAGCGGCTGTACGTCAGCATCGGCACCGTGAAGACGCACGTCGGCCACCTGCTGACCAAACTGGGCGCCCGCAACCGCGTCCACCTGGTCATCGCCGCATACGAGACCGGCGTCGTAGGCCCCTCGCCAGGATCGCCGGTGCTGCCTCACACAACGACGCCCCTGCGTCGTCAATGAGGCATGAACATCACACAATCCTGGCGGGCGCCGCTTCCGGGTGGCGGTTACGCTGGCGTGATGTGCGCCGACCGCCTCGCCGGAACGATGCGGGGGCGCGCCATCCCCTCCGGACCCGCCCGCCGCTTCGCGAGCCATGTCTGAGCACCGGTGGCCCGCGAGCCGGCCCGACGCGGGGATCAGCGCGATCGTCGGCGAGCGGCGGCTGCTCGGCGAGGTCGCCCTGCGCCTGCTCGGCTCGGCGCACGAGGCCGAGGACGTGGTGCGGGAGACCTACGCCCGCTGGTACGCGATGCCGGAGGCATTGCAACACGAGATCGACTCGCCCACCGCCTGGCTCGTCAGCGTCGCGAACCGCCTCTGCCACGACTGGCTGAACGGGCCACGCGCGAACCCGAACCCGTCCGTCACGCGCGGCCCCTCGATCACGACCGGCCCGCCCGTCGCGACCGGTCGCCGCCGCCCGGCGGAGGCCGCGCCCCACCGCACCCCGGCGGGCTCCGGGCCAGGGACGCCCGCGGCCGGGCACGCCCACCGTCATGACCACATCACGCGGGCGTTCAAGGAGGCGTGCGAGCGGGACGGCGGGGTCGGCGCGCTGACCGCGCTGTTCGCCCCCGACGTCGCCGTCATCGCGGACGGCGGCGGTCGCGTACGAGCGCCGCTCCACCCGATCATCGGCGCCGAGCGGGCCGCCCGTTTCGTCCTCGGCCTGTTCGGCGGGCAGACCGACGTGACCATCGTGGAGCGCCCGGTCAACGGCGGCCCTGGGCTCGTCGTCCATGTCGCCGGCACCACGGCCGCGGTCGTCTCCCTGCACATCGGCGACGACCGCGTCCAGCACGTATGGATCGTGATGAACCCCGACAAACTCGCCCCGTGGCGCGCGGACCCTCCGGCGGACACGATCCGGACCGGGTGAGGCGGCCCCGCCGCGCAGGAGCCGTCACGTTTGCGCCGGCCGCATTGTCATATGGGCATGAAGGACGATGTACGGCAGGACGTGTGCGCCCTTGACGAGTCGGTTTCCGCCGAGCAGCGGACCCTGTTGGGCCTCGCCTACCGGATGCTCGGTTCCATTCACGACGCCGAGGACGTCGTACAGGAGGCGTACTCGCGCCTGTACGCGATGCCCGAGGAGGCGCGGCGCGACATCCGAGCGCCGATCGCCTGGCTGACCCGGGTGGTGGGGCGGATCTGCCTGGATCAGCTGACGTCGGCGAGAGTACGGCGGGAACGGTACGTGGGGGAGTGGATCCCCGAGCCGCTCCGGGACCACGGGGCGTGGAGCAGCACCAGGGCCGGGCAGGCCGACCCCGCCGACCAGGTGACGCTGGACGAGTCCGTCAGCATGGGCATGCTGGTCATCCTGGAGTCGGTCACCCCCGCCGAACGCGTCGCCTTCGTGCTCCACGACGTCTTCGGCCTGCCCTTCACGGAGATCGCCGAGGTGGCCGGGCGCACCCCGCAGGCCTGCCGCCAGCTCGCGGTCAGCGCCCGGCGGCGGCTGGCCGAGGGACGGGCGCGCCCGCTCGCCGGGGTGGAACGGCATCGCCACGTCGTCTCGGCGTTCAAGCGCGCCTGTGAGAGCGGGGACTTCGACGACCTGGTCGCCGTGCTCGACCCCGGCGTGAGCGTGCACACCGACGGCGGCGGCAAGGTACGCGCGGGGCTGCGCGCCGTCGTCGGCGCCGCCAAGGTGGCCCGGCTGTTCGCCGGCCTGCTGCGCAAGCAACCCGGGCTGGAGTTCGCCGAGGAGAGCGTCAACGGCCGGCCCGGCATCGTCATCCGCCTCCACGGGGCCACCGTGGCCGTGGTCGCGACCGAGGCCGGCGGCGACGCCCTCACCCGGATCTGGGTCGTGGTGAACCCCGACAAGCTGCACGCCTGGACCGGCCGGTACTGAAACCGGCCCGGCAGTGCGGCGGATCTGGTGTTCCTCAGGATCGCCGGCGGGATCGAGGAACCGCGGTTCCGGCCGGTCCCTTCAGCGAGCCGAGACCCGGTACGTGAGGATGACGATGCCGCTGTCCAGGCTTGTGGAGTCGGCGAGCTCCAACACGGCCCCCGATCCGGCGCGATGGAGCAGGTCGCCGCCGGTGCCGACGAAGAACGGGTGCACCCACAGGCGCAGCTCGTCGAGCAGCCCCGCGGTCATGAGCTCGTGGGCCAACCGGCCGAAGCCGTACTGCACGATGTCGGCACCGGGCCGCTGCTTGAGGTCACGGATGGCGTCGAGCGGGTCGCGGCCGATGACGGTGGTGTTGTTCCACTTGGGGTCGGTGAGCGTGGCCGAGACGACGTACTTCGGGAGCGCGTTCATCCGATCGCTGAGGGGATCACCGGAACGGGCGGACCACACCGGGGCGAACCCCTCGTAGGTGTGCCGGCCCAGCAGCACCGCGTCGCAGCGCTCCAGCAGCTCCAGCTGGATCCGTCCGCCGGCATCGCTGAAGCCGCCGAGTGAGGGCCAGTCCTGCGGGTTCTGGATGACGCCGTCGAGGGTGACGTAGGTGGAATTGACGATCTTGCGCACGGTGCCTCTTCCTTCGGTCGCGGACTCGGTCCCTGCCGATCAGCCCCGGGACGTCGAGGCAGGCGGCGGACGCACCGGTGAATCGTCCTCACTCGCGATGCCGCCGTCCAGGGCATCACCCGGACATTGGCCGGACATCCCGCTACGGCCGGTCGATCCCCCAGGTCACGGCCGCCGAACGGCGTTCTCGGGGGATGCGACCGGCCGTCGCCTGGCCGGGTCAGCCGGGCAGGTCGGTGAGGTGGAGGCGGGAGAGGCGCTCGGGGTCGGCCAGGAGGTCGATCGCGACGATGCGGCCCTCGGCGACGGTGAAGCTCATCACGGAGACCGGCTTGCCCTCCATGGTGCTGACCAGGCCGGCGATGCCGTTGACCAGCACCCGGTGCCCGACCACGGCGGCGCGCCGGAAGGCCATGGCCTGCCTGGACACGGCAGCGGCGCCTCGGGTGATCCGCAGGCCGCCGGTGAGCTCGCCGCCGTCGGCGCGCAGCACCACGTCGGGATCGAGGATGGCGAGCAGCGCGTCGAAGTCGCCGTCGCGTGCGGCGGCCTGGAACGCGTCCACCACCCGGCGCTGACCGGCCTGATCGGAGTCAGAAGCGGGGGCGGCCCCGCGAACCCGCAGGCGGGCCCGGCTGGCGAGCTTCTTGGCCGTCGCGGGCGTGCGGTCCACGATGGGCGCGATCTCCTCGAACGGCAGGCCGAACATGTCATGCAGGACGAACGCCAGCCGTTCCGCCGGAGCCAGCGATTCCAGCACGACCTGCAGCGCCAGCCCCACCGAGTCGGCCAGGAGCACCTCCTGCTCGGGGTCGGCCCGATCCTCACGGCTGACCACCGGGTCCGGCAGATGGGCTTCCAGCGGCTCCTCGCCGCGCCCCTTCCTGGCGCGGAGCATGTCCAGGCACACGCGGCCGACCACCGTGGTCAGCCAGCCGCCGAGGTTGCCGATCGCGCCGGCGTCCGAGCGGGCCAGCCGTAGCCACGCCTCCTGCACCGCGTCCTCGGCCTCCGCCAGCGAACCGAGCATGCGGTAGGCGACCGCCTTCAGGTGGGGGCGGTGGCCCTCGAACTCGTCGGCCAGAAAGTCATGGGGTGCCACGGTCACGTTCCCTTCCTCAGGTGAGTCGTATCGCTGACGGATGAGACCCGGGAAAGGTGACACCGCACGGCGCGACGGGTCAGGACTCGTCCGAGGTCTCGGCGGGAGCGCGCCGCCGGCGGTAGGCGCGTACCTTGGCGATGCTGCCGCATCCCCGGCCGCCGGACCCGGCCGGGGCCATCGCGCACCAGCGGCGGCTGGCGTTGCGGCTGTGATCGTAGAAGACCCACTGGCAGTCCGGGCACGCCTTCAGTCTGGCCCACCTGCCGGTGCCGATCTCGGCCGCCACCACGGCCAGCAGCGGGCCGATCGGGCTCTCGCCCTCGGGACGCAGCACCAGCGCGGGCTCGCCCGGATCCTGCGACACCTCGGCGCGCAGGGGATGTCTGCGCAACCACGCCTGAACCGCCCCCGGCCGTTCCTGGCCCAGCGCCGCCCGCAGGTCGTCGCGGAAGGCCACCACTTCGGGGGAGGCCGTCAGGCGGTCTTCGGGGACCCGCGTGTCGTTGGGGATCCACCACGTGTTGATGAACTCCCTGACCCGCTCCAGCTCGCCAGGTGCCGCGCTCTCCGTCATGTAACCAGTTTACTCCTTAGCCGGTTACCGTTACCGTCTAAACTTATGATCGGTAACCACTACCTTAAAATCCTGCGCTCGCCCGGGATGGCCGCCTGGCTGGCCGTTCTGGTCTGCCAGCGCTTTCCCGTGGCCATGGCCCCGCTCGCCCTCGTCTACCTAGGCCACGCCGTCACCGGCTCCTACGCCGTGGGCGCCCTGCTCGGCGGCGTCCACGCCCTGGCGGAGGCCGCCGCGGCCGGTCCGCTGGGCAGGCGCTTCGACCGCCGGCCCGCCCGCATCGAGGCCGCGCTGGCGCTGGGTGTGGAGGCGGCGGTCTTCCTGCTGCTCGCCGCCCTGCCCAGCCCGCCGGTGCCGGTCCTGGTGGTCCTGGCCGCCGCCGGGGGAGCGGTGCCGGCCGGCGCGCACGGCGGACTCAGGGCGCTCCTGGTCCGGCTGGTTCCGGCCGAGCGGCGGGTGGCCGCGCTCAGCCTGGAGTCGGCGGTGAGCACCACCGTGTGGACGCTCGCCCCCGCCCTGGTGGCGGTCGTGGTCGTGTTCGGCGCGCGCTGGCCCATCGCGCTGATGGCCGTCCTCGCGGGCCTCGGGGCCGTCGCCGCCCGGGGGCTGCGCGACCCGGCGCGCCCGGCCGCGCAGGTGGTGGGGGGAGGGCTGTGGCGCAGGAGCTGGCCCACGCTGGCCTTCGACGCCGCCCAGATGTTCGCCTTCGGCGCGGTCAGCCTCGCACTGCCGTCGTTGCTGCTGGCCTTCAAGGCGGGCGACGGGCTGGCCGGGCCGGTGCTGACCGCCTACACGCTGGCCGGCATCGGCGGTGGTCTCCTCTTCGGCGTCAGGGCCTGGCCGGGCACCGCGCTCGCGCAGGCCGTCCTGCTGGCGATGGGCACCTTCCTCGCCCTGGGCGCCGCGGCGCTGGTCCCGGCGCTCGCTCCGGTCGTGGCGCTGTTCGCGCTGGCCGGGCTCTTCCAGACCCCCGCGCTCACCGCCAGGGCGGCCGCCCTCCAGGACAGGCTCGACCCGTCGCAGTGGTCGGCCGGCTTCTCCGGCGCCTACGCGGCGGCGGGCCTCGGGTACGGCACGGCCGGATTCGTCGTCGCCTGGCTCGTGGACCGGCTCGGGGCGCAGCCCGCGATCGGCCTGTGCGTGGTGACCAGCGCCGTCATCGTGCTCGCCGCCTCCGCGGCCGAGGCGCGAGCCGTACGCCGGGCGGCCCGCCCGCCGACCGGCCTGGCCGTCGAACGCGGCTGACCGCGCCGCAGGCGAACAAGCGGTAGACGGTTGAGGTGGTAGGTGTCACAAAATTGCAATATTTAGTGACATCCCTGTTATGGACATGATCAGCTCGGCCTTCATGCTGTGGGGAAAGCCGCTTGAAAGGCCACGCCCATGAGAAGAGGCTTGACGGTCCTTGTCGCGCTCGCGCTCGGCCTGACCGCATGTGCGAGTACTCAACCCACCACAGAGCAGCAGCAGCAGGGACAGACCGCCACGAGCGCCGGCTTCGCCGAGTGTCCCAAGGCGCCGGCCACCTGCAACGGCGGCCAACGCCGTCAGGGCGGCCAACTCGTCTACGCCCTCGAACAGCAGTGGACCAACTGGAATATCGACTCCGCCGGAGGCAACCTGCTCTACAGCGCCCAGGCGCTGGCCGTGCTCAACCCCGGGATCTTCAACCAGACCCCGGACGCCAAGGTGCAGCTCAACACCGACCTGATGGAGTCGGCCGAACTCGTCGACCCCACCACGATCGTCTACAAGATCCGCAAGGAGGCGGTCTGGGACGATGGCACGCCCATCAGCGTCAAGGACCTGGAATACCTGTGGCGCGTGACCAACGGCAAGGACTGCGACGTCGCCAAGTGCACGCCCTACACCCAGGCGGGCTTCAACCAGATCGAGTCCATCGACTCGCCCGACGGCAAGACCGTCACGGTCAAGCTCACCAAGCCGTTCGCCGAGTGGCAGGCCTTGTGGCAGCAGTCCCGCATCTACCCGGCGCACATCGCCGAGAAGGCCGTCGGCCCGCTGGACAACGAGGCCAACCTGGTCAAGGCCGTGGAGTTCTTCAGCAAGACCGTGCCGACGTGGAGCGGCGGGCCGTACAAGCTGCAGGAGTACAAGCAGGGCGACTCGCTGGTCATGGTGCCCAACCCCCGGTGGTACGGCAAGGAGAAGCCGAGCCTCGACCGGCTCATCTTCAAGATCATCACTGACGTTCCGCAGCTGCCGACCGCGCTGGCCAACCGCGAGGTCAACGCCATCTACCCACAGCCGCAGGTGGACATGGTCCAGCAGCTCAAGCAGGACCAGAACTCCAACTTCTACATCGGTCCCGGGCTCGGCTGGGAGCACTTCGACATCCGTACCACCAACGAGTTCCTCAAGGACAAGGCCCTGCGCCAGGCGCTGTTCACCGCCGTGGACCGGCAGGCGCTGATCGACAAGACCGTCGGCCAGCTCGCGCCCGACATCAAGCCGCTCAACAACTACAACCTCTTCGAGGGCGTCTCGCCGCACTACAAGGACGTCATCACGCCCACCGGCGCCGGCGGCGGCGACATCGAGAAGGCCAAGAGCCTGCTGACCGAGGCCGGATACAAGGTCGACCCCGACGGCCTGGTCACGCCGGACGGCAAGAAGGTGGCGCCGCTGCGCCTTCGCTACACCGGCGGCAACGAGGTGCGCAAGGTGATCTGCGAGCAGTTCGCCGAGATGGTCAGGCCGCTCGGGGTGACGCTCAAGGTGGAGCCCACCGACGACCTGTCGGGCACGCTCGGCAACGGCGACTTCGACGTCATCATCTTCGGCTGGACGGGCACGATCTTCCCGTTCGTCAACGCCAGGCAGAACTGGTCCTCCGACAGCGCCAGCAACTACTCCAGGTGGGGCACCAAGGAGATCGACGGCCTGCTGGCCAAGGCGGTCGAGACGGCGGACGTGGCCGCCGCCAGCGACCTGCTCAACCAGGCGCTGGAGAAGTTCGCCGCCGGGTATTCGGTGCTGCCCATCTACCAGAAGCCGACGGTGATCGCGGTGAACAAGGACGTGGTGAACGTCCGCAACAACCCGACCGGTGACGGACCTGTCTACAACGCGAAGGAATGGGGCCTACTGGCCCAGTGATCATGCTCGCGTACGCACTTCGCAGGGTGGCCGCGTCGATCCCGGTGATCCTCGCGGCCACGTTCGTGGTCTTCCTCCTCGTCTCCCTCACCGGCAACCCGGTCGACCGGCTCCGGCTGCTCGACCCGCCGCCCCCGCCGGAGGTCCTCGCGGCCGAGGAACAGCGGCTGTTCCTCGACCAGCCACTGCTCACCAGGTACTGGCTCTGGTTGTCCGGCATCCTGCGGGGCGACTTCGGGCCGTCGGTCGACGAGTACCTCCAGATCGGCCCGGAGGTGTTCTCCAGGTTCGCGGTGACCTTCCGGCTGGTGCTGCTGGCCATGCTGGTGGCGCTGGTGCTGGCCGTGATCGTGGGCGTGGTCAGCGCCGTCAGGCAGTACACCGTGATCGACTACACCTCGACCTTCTTCGGCTTCCTGTTCCTGGCCATGCCCTCGTTCTGGCTGGCCGTGCTGCTGAAGGAGGGCGGGGTCTTCGCCAACAACAACCTGGGCACGACGGTCTTCTACACGGTCGGCGAGTCCTCGGTCGTGGTGGAGGGCGGCTTCTGGGCGAGCTTCGTCGACGGGCTGGGACACCTGATCCTGCCCACGATCGCGCTGGCCCTGATCAACTTCGCCTCCTGGAGCCGCTACCAGCGCGCCTCCATGCTGGAGGTGCTCAACAGCGACTACGTACGGCTGGCCAGGGCCAAGGGCCTGCGCTGGCGCAAGGTCATGACCAGGCACGCGCTGCGCACCGCGCTCATCCCGCTGGTCACGATCACCGCGCTCGACCTGGCCAACATCATCGGCGGGGCGGTCGTCACCGAGACCGTCTTCCAGTGGCGCGGCGCGGGCCGCCTGCTGCTCGACGCGATCAGGGCCAGGGACGTGCACGTCGTCATGGCCTGGCTGCTGGTCGCCTCGGTCGCCGTGGTGCTGTTCAACCTGCTGGCGGACCTGCTGTACGCCAAGCTCGACCCGAGGATCCGCTATGACTGACCCCCCTCAGCAGGTCCGCGCACCGCTGCCGCTCGCCGACCAGCCGTTCGCGGTCACCGAGCGGACCCAGACCCAGCTCGTCCTGCGCCGCTTCCTGCGGCACCGGCTGGCCGTGCTCAGCCTGCTGGTGTTCGTCCTGATCGTGCTGTTCGCCTTCGTCGGGCCGCTGCTGTGGAAGTACACCTACTTCACCAGTACGCCCGACAACTCCCAGCCGCCCTCGCTCACCCACCCGTTCGGCACCACCGGCGACGGCAAGGACCTGCTGGCCCTGGTCATGCGGGGCACCCAGCAGTCGGTGAAGATCTCGTTGCTGATCGCGGTGGTCTCCACCGCGTTCGGCACGATCTGGGGCGCGGCGGCCGGCTATTTCCGCGGCGTGGTCGACGCCGTGCTGATGCGCATCGCCGACCTGGTCATCATCCTGCCGATCCTGGCGGTGGCCGCCGTGCTGGCCAACTCCTCCGACGGCGCCTGGTGGATGGTGTCGCTGGTCATCGCCGGGCTGGTCTGGTCGCACGTGGCCCGGGTGGTACGCGGGGTGGTGCTGTCCCTGCGGGAACGCGAGTTCGTCGAGGCGGCCAGGGCACTCGGCGCGACCGACGCCCGCATCATCTTCCGCCACCTCGTGCCGAACGCCATCGGCCCGATCATCGTGGCGGCCACGGTCCTGGTCGCCTCCGGCATCCTCATCGAGACCGCGCTGTCGTTCCTCGGCTTCGGCGTGCAACCCCCCGACACCTCGCTGGGCATCCTGATCAGCGAGGCACGCACGGCCGTGCAGACCCGGCCGTGGCTGTTCTACTTCCCCGGCCTGTTCATCATCCTCATCGCGCTGTGCGTCAACTTCATCGGTGACGGCCTGCGCGACGCCCTCGACCCCAAGCAGACCAGGGTGCGCCAATGACCGTGCTCCAGGTGGAGGACCTCCACGTCGGCTTTCCCACCGATGACGGGCTCGTACAGGCCGTCCGCGGCGTGAGCTTCTCGCTGGCCGCGGGCGAGTCGCTCGGCATCGTGGGCGAGTCCGGATCCGGCAAGTCGGTCACCTCCCTGGCCATCATGGGCCTGCTCCCGGTCAACGCCCAGGTCAAGGGGGAGATCCGGTTCGAGGGCAGGCAACTGCTGGGGCTGAACGACGACGAGATGAGCGACGTGCGCGGCGGCCGCATCGCGATGATCTTTCAGGATCCGATGACGTCGCTCAACCCCGTCTACACCGTCGGCTACCAGGTCGCCGAGGCGATCCTGGCCCACCGCGACGTGGGGGAGGCCAAGGCCCGCAAGAGGGCCATCGAGCTGCTGGAGATCGTCGGCATCCCGCACGCCGAGCAGCGGGCCGGCAGCTACCCGCATGAGTTGTCCGGCGGCATGCGCCAGCGGGTCGTCATCGCCATCGCGATGGCCAACGACCCCGACGTCATCATCGCCGACGAGCCCACCACCGCCCTCGACGTGACCGTCCAGGCGCAGATCCTGGCCGCGCTGGAGCGGGCCAGGCAGGAGACCGGGGCCGCGCTGATCCTCATCACCCACGACCTGGGCGTGGTGGCCGGGCACACCGACCGGGTCGCGGTCATGTACGCGGGCCGGCTGGTGGAGACCGGGTCGGCGCGGGAGGTGTTCTACCGGCCGCGCATGCCGTACACCATGGGGTTGCTGGCCGGGGTGCCGCGGCTGGACCGGCCGCAGCGGCGGCTGACCCCCATCGCCGGGGCGCCGCCGTCGCTGCTCAGCCTGGGCGCCGGATGCCCGTTCGCGCCGCGTTGCCCGCTCGCGGAGACCGCCTGCGAGCAGGAGCCGGAGCTGCGCGTGGTCTCGCCCGCCGGGCAGCGGGCGGCCTGCCACTTCGCCGAGACACTGACCGGCGGGACCGTCTACCCGCCGGAGGAGGAGCGGCCGCTGCCCACCGTCGGCGAGCCGATCCTGCGGGTCCGCGAGCTGGTCAAGCACTTCCCGCTGCGCTCGCGCGGGGTGCTTCGCAAGCAGGTCGGCACCGTGCACGCCGTGTGCGGGGTCTCCTTCGAGGTACGGCAGGGCGAGACGCTCGGCCTGGTCGGCGAGTCCGGCTGCGGCAAGACCACCACGGCCCGGGCGCTGCTGAACCTGGTCAAACCCACCTCCGGCCAGGTGCTGTACGGCGACCGCGACCTGGCCACGCTCAGCCGCTCGGACATGCGGCCGCTGCGCCGGGACCTGCAGATCATCTTCCAGGACCCCTACGCCTCGCTCGATCCCCGGATGACGGTCAGCGAGATCGTCGCCGAGCCGCTGCGCATCCACGGCTCCTACGACCGCGCCCACGTCAGGGAGCTGCTGCGGCTGGTCGGGCTCAATCCCGAGCACGGCAACCGGTATCCGCACGAGTTCTCCGGCGGCCAGCGCCAGCGCATCGGCGTGGCCCGGGCGCTGGCGCTCAAGCCGCGGCTGCTGGTGCTCGACGAGCCGGTCTCCGCGCTGGACGTGTCGATCCAGGCCGGCGTGCTCAACCTGCTGAAGGATCTGCAGGAGGAGCTCGGGCTGGGCTACCTGTTCGTCTCGCACGACCTGTCCGTGGTCAGGCACATCGCCCACCGGGTGGCGGTCATGTACCTCGGCAAGATCGTCGAGGTGGCCCCGGCCGAGCAGCTCTTCTCCCGCCCGGCCCACCCCTACACACAGGCGCTGATCTCGGCCATCCCCATCCCCGACCCCGACAAGGAACGCAGCCGCCCGCGCATCCTGCTGACCGGGGACGTGCCCAGTCCTTCGGCGCCGCCCAGCGGGTGCCGCTTCCGTACCCGCTGTCCGACCTTCGCCCTGCGGCTGAGCCAGGACGAGCGCGCCCGCTGCGTGGAGGAGGAGCCCATCCTGGAACGGCGCGGCGCCCCGGGCGCCGAGGGGGCGCCGGTCGCCTGCCACTACGCGGAGGAGGCCACGCTGCTGTAGCTCACGCGGCAGGCCGGCTTCGTGTCGCGGTCGCCCGGTGCGGGCCGGACGTCAGGGGAGGTGGCGCAGGCCCGAGGGAGCGGCGGCGGCGCGGAGGCGTGCCGCGTCCTGGCCGGGCGGGGCACCGAACAGGCGCCGGTATTCACGGTTGAACTGTGACGGGCTGTCGTAGCCGACGAGATGCCCGACGCCCGCGACGTCGTCGGACCGGGCGACCAGCAGCGCCCGGGCCTCCTGCAGCCGGATGCGCTTCTGGAACTGCAGCGGGCTCATCCCGGTGACCACGCGGAAATGGCGGTGGAACGCGGACGGGCTCATCCCGGCCAGCCGGGCGAGGTCCTCGATCCGCAGCGGCTCGGCGTAGTTGCCGCGGATCCAGCCGATCGCCCGGTTGACGTGGGTCAGGCTGCTGTCGACCAGCCCGATCTGGCGGAGCATGCCGCCGTACGGGCCGGTGAGCAGCCGCCACAGGATCTCCCGCTCGACCAGCGGGGCGAGCACGCGCGCGTCCGCGGGGTGGCCGACCAGCCGCACCAGCCGGATCGCGGCGTCGAGCAGGTCGGGCCCTGCCTCACCGGTCATGATCGCGGGCAGCCCGGCCGTGGTGCGCGTCCACTGCCCGGCCGGGGCCTCCAGCAGCAGCGGGGCGATGGCGGCCGGGCGCAGCACCAGCCCCATGCCCAGCGCCGGGGTCCGTGGGGTGGCGCCGACGAAGTGGCCGGTGACGGGCAGGTCGGCGGTGACCAGGAGGCACTGACCCGCCCCGTACTCGTAGACCCGGTCGCCGAGCAGCAGCCGCTTGCCGCCCTGGGCCATGACGACCAGCAGCGGTTCGGTCAGGGAGTAGTCGGGCTCCGACGTCTCCGTCCTGGACAGCAGCAGCGTGCCGATCGGGGTCCGCAGGTCGGCTGTGGCATGGGCGTCGATCAGGTCGCGGAGCTCGGCCAGGTGGTCGTAGGGGGCGCGCACAGGTTCACGAAAGCATGCGGGGAACGGCCGGGGCAAGCCCGATCCAGGCAAGTTCGGCAGGATCGTGCAAGAGCGGGAGCGGATCGATCTACCGCCTACCAGGCGGATCGAGATTCCATAGGGGAACCGATACGACACACAGGAGGCGGATCATGCCGCTCGATCACTACGTCACTCTCGGCCGGTCGGGGCTGCGGGTCAGCCCGTTCGCGCTCGGCGCCATGACCTTCGGGGAGGAGCCGGGGGCCGCCGGGACCAGCGTCGAGGAGTCGGAGAAGATCCTGGCGACCTACCTCGACCTGGGCGGGAACTTCATCGACACCGCCAACTTCTACACCAACGGCCACTCCGAGAAGATCCTCGGGGACTGGTTCGCCGCCCGACCCGGCCGGCGCGGGCGGGTGGTGCTGGCGTCGAAGTTCTTCGCCAACCTGTTCCCCGGCGACCCCAACGGAGGTGGCGCGGGCCGCTCGTCGATCATCGGCCAGCTCGACGAGACGCTGCGCCGGCTGCGTACCGACTACCTGGACCTGTACTGGCTGCACAACTGGGACCGGAACACCCCGATCGAGGAGACGATGCGCACCCTCGACGACCTCGTCCGCGCCGGAAAGATCCGCTACATCGGGTTCTCCAACACCCCCGGCTGGGTCACCGCCCAGGCCCAGACCATGGCGCTGCTGCGGGGCTGGACGCCGCTGATCGCGCTCCAGGTCGAGTACTCGCTGCTGGCCCGCACGGTGGAGGGCGAACTCGCGCCCCTCGCGCTCGACCAGGGCATGGCGCTGGTTCCGTGGAGCCCGCTGAAGAACGGGTTCCTGTCGGGCAAGTATCGTCGCGGCACCCAGGTCGCCGACTCCGCCCGTACGGCCTTCGTCGGCGGTCCCGGCCGGCACGAGTACCCGGTCATCGACGCGGTCGCCGAAATCGCCGCCGACCTCGGGGCCACGTCGGCGGCGGTGGCGCTGGCCTGGCTGCGTACACGTCCGGGCACCGTCGTACCCATCCTGGGCGCCAGGCGGGTGGCGCACCTCCACGACAACCTCACCGCCCTGGACGTGACCCTCACCCCGGACCACCTGCGCGCACTGGACGAGGTGTCGGCCCCGTCCCTGAACTACCCGGCCCCGATGCACGGCGAGCTGCGCGCGATGCTCCAGTTCGCCGGGACCACGGTGGACGGCGAACCATCCACCGTCTATCCCCCACTCCTCCAGAGCACCGTCCGCTACTGACGTGTTTTCACCGTGGAGGACCGGGTTTCGACGCGACCGCCATCAGGTGAGCGCTGATGCCCAGCATGGACGGCTCACCTTCGGTCAGCCGGATCACGCGCATCAACTGCTCAGGCTCCCGCAGCAGTTCCGCGAGATTGCCCACCGAGCCCGCGAACCCCTCCACGGCGAGGAGGCGTTCGTTACTGAACCCGGCCCGCTCCACCTCGGGCCCCACTTCCTCGACGCGATGGAAATACGCCCAGAAGACCTCATCGGGCCGGTCCGGCGTATTGCTGTGTCCGGTGCGCAGATTCAGATCGAACGTGTCCCAGACACCTTCCTGGCCGAGCAAACCTTGGGCGGTGGCGTCGATGATCCACGCGTAGCGGCTGATGACTTCGGCCAGTAACCGCCCCCCGGGCCGCAGCACCCGGTACGCCTCCCGCAGCGCCACCTGCCTGTCGGCGGCATCGGCAAGGTGATAGAGCGGCCCCATCAGCAGCACCACGTCGAAACTCGCGTCAGGCAGCGGAAGGCGGCGAGCGTCTCCGAGCAGGCACGCGAACCCGGCACCGTGATCGGCAGCGGCGGAGGCTTGTTCGATGTGCTTGGGCACCGGATCGACCAGGGTCACCTCGTAGCCGAGCCCCGCCAGATGCGATGCGTGCGTGCCCGGACCACCTCCGACGTCGGCGACCCGTCCGCCGCCGGGAAGGAACCGCGAGAAGATGTCCCAGGTGCGTAGCCGGGTCAGCGCGCCACGAGCGGTGGTCCAGAGCCGGCCGGCCTCGTCGTTCAGCGCGTAGTGCCGAAGCACCCGCTCAGCGCCCCGGTCCGTCACCACGGGACCGGGGCCACTGTGACGGCTACCAGCAGGACGGGTTCATGACCGCCGAAGCAGGGCACGTCCAGCGCCCCCGCCCTGCGCCACGTGGCCGCCCGGTCAGCTGACCGGAAGGCCCGCCGAGGCCCTCGTCCCGGACCTGCCGGGGCGAGGGGCAGAGGTTCCGGGCCGCGGTCACCATCACAGACGTCTCTGCCACCGGCGACGACGCCGATCACTCGCTCACCGACGCCGGGCCGGTGAACACCCCCGGCAGGACCAGCAACAGCGCGGCGAACATGGCGGATCGGCAAAGCTTCGACAACACGGATGCTGCCCCCCTTGGCAGGTGACACGACCCCGTGCCACGACCTGTTCTGATCGGCTCCCAGTAGATCAGCAGGGGGCCGCCGACGCATCGCGAACGCGGATCTTCTCCGCCTGAGCATCGTTCAGCGGAGGAATGTGGACCAGTTGGCCAAGATTCCGGACCTGGGCCGGGGGAGTCCTTACGGCGTCGGGTGGAACTGGCGACGCTCGGATCATGACGCTACTGTCCGAGTCGGCCGGTGTGCTGCCGGCCGTCGCCCGCCGCTGGCCTACGCTGCTCGGGCTGGGGTTCGCCGCATTCAACCTGCTGGACGTGGCGGATGGTCGCCGTCTGGGATTCGTCGTGTTCCTGGCGGCGCTCATCTACCTCGGTACGGCGGTGCTCGATAGGCCCGGTGCGGTGTGGGTCCTGTTCGTCGTCAGCGTCGTGGGGTGGGGGGTGCTGGAGCGGCTTGGGATCGACCCGTGGCCCGGCCTGGTGGGTGCGGCGATCTGTGTCGTCGTCCTCGGGCTGGCCGGCGGGTTGCTACGCCGGCCGGCGCTGACGGCGGCGCAGGTGCCGGCCATGCTGGTGTTCGGCGGGGCGGCACTGCTGGCGCTCACCCTGTCGCCGCAGGCCGGCGGTCTCCTGGCCGCGGCGGCGTTGATCGGTCACGCCGTGCAGGACGTGCTGGTCTGGCGGGCCAAGCAGGTCGTGGCGCGGTCGATGGCCGAGTTCTGCATGGTCCTCGACCTGGCCCTCGGTGTCGGCCTCGTGGTGCTGAGCCTCTGAGCGCGCAGCTCCGGCATCCGGCTGCGCGGCATACGCTTGATGCCGTCCTGGACGACGGCGAGAGCGAAGGATCCCTCATGTCGTACACCGTCCGGCCGCTGGACGCCGCCACGTGGGCCGCGTTCGCCGAGCTCCTCGAGCGCAACAACGGGATCTTCGGCGGGTGCTGGTGCGTCGGCTTCCATCCGGAGGGCAACCAGCGGGGACCGGGCCGTCGCGCGATCAAGGAGGACCGGGTCCGTACGGATCGCGCCCATGCCGCGCTCGTCCTCGACGAGCACGGCACCGCGCAGGGATGGTGCCAGTACGGCAGCCCCGACGAGCTCCCCGGCATCAAGCACCGGCGCGCCTACCACAAGGACGCGCCGCCCCGCCCGGACTGGCGGATCACCTGCTTCTACGTCGACAAACGGCATCGCGGCCAGGGCGTCGCCCGGGCGGCCCTCGAAGGCGCGCTCGACCAGATCGCCCAGGCCGGGGGCGGACTCGTCGAGGCCATCTCCGAGGCGACCGCCGACCGCGAGGCGCCGGCCCGCTTCCTGTTCAGCGCGACCGTCGAGCTCTTCGAACAGTACGGATTCACCCGCGGCCGGCAGCTCGGCAAGCACGCGTGGATCGTGAGCAGGGTGATCGATCCGGGGTGAGGCGAGCGGCGTCGCCCGGCCCGTTCGGGCTGCCCGGCCACGTCACAGGACGGGGCGCGGGCCCTCCGGAGGCAGGTCGCGCGGAGGCACCGGACCGGGAGGAGGAAGCGTCCCGCCGGGAGGCGCGTTGTCGCCGCCGACCGTGCCGGGCGGGACCGGCCCGGGCTCACCGTACGTGGAGCCGGGCCCGCCGTACGTGGAGCCGGGCTCGTGCGGGCCGGGCACGTCGCCGCGCCACCCGCCGGTCTGGCGCCCGTGCGCCTCGATGAACGCCCTGAACCGCTTCATGTCGTTGACGACCCGCATGCGGACGAGCTGCAGCCAGTCGCCCGCGGTCTCGACGAAGCCCTCGGGGTCGTACTCCATCCGCAGCGTGACCTTGGTGGCGGAGTCGCCGAGCCGCTGGAAGGTCACCACGCCCGCCTGGTGCGGCTTGCCGGTCGAACGCCAGGCGATGCGGTCGTCCGGGTGCTGCTCGGTGATCTCGGCCTCGAACTCGCGCCGCACCCCGGCGATCTCCACCACCCAGGCCGTGCGCGTGTCACCGAGCTGCTTGACCGACTCCACACCCTCCATGAACTCGGGGTAGCTCTCGAACTGCGTCCACTGGTCGTAGGCCACCCTGATGGGAACCTCGACCTCTTCTGAATGTTCGATGGTGGTCATAGGGCGTGCCACTGCCCGCGTACGCCGGGGGCTAACGCCCGGCGGGCGGCACCTCCGGGAGGCATTCTTGACCTATGGGCGATGAGCTGGACCCCTTCACCATCCAGAGTCGGGACGAAGTTAACAAGCGCCGCTTCACCCGCATGTTCGGCGATCCTGATCAGGCGGCACGACTGCTGGCGGAGGCCGCGGAGCAGGACCGGGCGCCCCTCGGGGTCTCCAGCATCCTGCTCGACCGCGCGTCCGTGGACTATGCCTGGGGCTACTTCGGCGGGAATGCGAAGCCGCCCCGGCTCACTCTGCCGGCTGTGGCCGAGTTCGTGAACGCGGCCGTGCTCTATGACCACGTGCTCACCGGCCCCGAAGGAAGCCGGTCGGAGCGTTTCACGCGAGGGCCTGACGGGAGCTGGATCGAGCAGCCCCTGTGGAAGGGCGCCGGGGAGGTGGTCGAGGAGATCGACGGGCATCTGTCCTGGGCTGAGATCTTCTCGGTGCTCGCGGTGGCGAAGGGCCCGGCCCTGGAGGGCCTGGAGGTGACCGTTCCGGGAGTCGAGCAACTCCTGGACGCCCCGCTGGACCAGCGGAAGGTCGCCGGTCGGCTGGCGGCCATCACGCCGCGGGCGGCGATGCTCTCACCGCACAAACTCTACGATCTCGTGGACCGGGACGATCACTACTACAGTGACTTCTCGCTCGGCACGCTGGGGCCGACGAAGGCCGCGCTCGACACCGTGGATCCGGAGCTCGCGGGAACGTCGCCGCGTAACAGGCACTGGGACGTCTACGCGTACAGGGACGGCGAGAGCTTCCCCGAACAGGACACCGGGGAGCACTTCGCCGCGCACCTCGTCTACCGCACGCACGTCTACCTGCTGTTCGCCGACCTCCTCGGCTGCCCCTACAGCGCGGACGCGGTGCGCGGTGAGCTGGTCTCGCGGCTGGACGGGCCCCGGCGCGGTTTCGCCGAACGCGTCGTGGATCTGGTCGGGCAGGCGGAGCAGGCCAAGGACGAGCAGGTCAACGCGTTCCTGGGGAGCCCGGCGTTCCGGGTGCGCATCCCGCTGGTCCTCAAACACGTGCTCAGCCGCGCCCGCACCCGCGAGGAGGTCCTCCAGATCACCATGGACACCCGCGACAGCCGGGAGGCACGCAGGTTCCGCCGCTACGCCAGGAACGTGGACGAGGCGATCGCCGAGGGCAGGCGCGAGGACGTGGTCCGGGCCTGCGCGGAACTCACCGCGTACGGGGTGACGTTCGACGCCGGACTGGCGGAGCGCTCTCCGCGGAGCTCCGCCGGCACCGTGATGACCGACGTCGCCAAAGAACTCGTCAGCGTCGGCTCGCCCCTGCTGGGTGCCCTCGTCCCGGGGGTCGCACTGGCGTCCGGGCGGCTGCGGCACCGGTTCGGGCGGCGCAGGTTCGCCTTCGTGGAGCGACTGACGCGGCTCCCGCGTAACCTGAACGCGCTGGAACGGGAGTTCTCCGGCCTGTGGCCCCATCCGTAGCAGCCCGCCACTTGCCCTGACTGCCCCGCCCGGGCGTACCCGGCCGTTAATGAGGTGCGGCGCGTGGACCGCCCGGATGATAATCGCGGCGCCTGGCTTGCCGCCGGAGGGGTCCCACAGGAGGAGCGCCTGCCATGAGCGTCATCGAGTCCGTCGGTCCCGAGGTCCGTGTCACGGCGGGGAGGCTGCGCGGCCGGATGGAGGATGGCGTGGCCGTCTTCCGCGGCGTGCCTTTCGCCCGCCCGCCGGTCGGTGACCTGCGGCTGGCCGCGCCGGAGCCCGCCGAGCCGTGGGACGGGGTACGCGAGGGCGGCGCGTTCGGTCCGCCACCACCACAGTCCAACCTGCTGGGCACCTCGCCGGGAACCGGCTCGGACGGCGACTGGCTGACCGCCAACGTCTGGACTCCCGCCCCGGGCGCCGCAGGGCTGTCGGTGATGGTGTGGATCCAGGGCGGGGGATACATGTACGGGTGGTCCGGAGACCCGCTGTTCGACGGCGGCGTGCTGGCCAGGGACGGCGTCGTCGTGGTCACCTTCAACTACCGCGTCTCCGCGGAGGGGTTCGGGCACTTCGAGGGGGCGCCGGCCAACCGCGGGCTGCTGGACCAGGTGGCCGCGCTCCGCTGGATACGCGACGACATCGCGGCCTTCGGCGGGGACCCGGACCGGGTCACCCTCTTCGGCGAGTCCGCGGGAGCCGGGAGCATCGCGGCGCTGATGACGATGCCCCGCGCCGCCGGCCTGTTCCGCAGGGCGATCGCGCAGAGCGTGCCGGGCCTGTTCTTCACTCCGGAGCTGGCCGCCGACCTCGCAGGCGCCGTCGCCGGCCGGCTGGGCCTGCCGCCGTCCGCGAGCGAGCTGGCCCGCCGCTCGCCGGAGCAGCTGAACGACGCCGCGGACGCGGTGGCCGACGCGATGGGCGGCTGCCCGCGGTGGGGCCGGGCGGCACACGTCCAGACGCCGTTCGCGCCGGTCGTGGACGGCGAGGTCCTGCCCGCGGTGCCGTGGCGGGCACTGGCGGACGGGGCCGGGCGGGACGTCGAGCTGGTCGTGGGCCACACACGCGACGAATACCGGCTGTTCATGATGCTCAAGGGCGAAACCGGCCAGATCACCCCCGACCGCGCGAGCGCGGCGCTGCGGGTGCTCGCCCCGGACCCGGACGCCTACCGCGCCGCCCACCCGGGGATCGGCGCGGAGCGGCTGTACGAGTTGGTGCACTCCGACTGGCTCTTCCGCATGCCTTCCCTGCGGCTGGCCGAGGCCACCCACCAGGCGGGCGGCCGGGCCCATCTGTACGAGCTGACGTGGGCGGCCCCCGGCATGGGCGGCGATGTCCTCGGCGCGTGTCACGGGCTCGGCCTGCCGCTGACCTTCGGCAACCTCACGGCCGGAGCGGCAGGGCTGCTGATCGGCGGGGAGCCGACTGCGCAGGTGGCCGAGCTGTCGGCACGGGTCCGCGCCGCATGGACGGCTTTCGCCGCGACGGGCGATCCGGGATGGCCGGCCTACGAGCCAGCTGGCGGTCATACCTGGATCATCGACACCGAACCAGCCATAGCGGCATACCCGGAGGAAACCTCCCGGCGGTTGTGGGCCGGGCACACCTTCGACCCGCTCACCCTGGCCGCTGTCCCGTCCTAGCCCCGGCGTATCGGAGGGTGAGGGGGCCTGCGTCCCCGCAGGCCGGAGGCAAAGCGCCGGAGGATCCACACCCCGGCCATGACCGCCGGCAGGCTGGTCAGCCGGTCACGGCCTGGGCCACCAGCAGTCCCACCAGGCCGGCGCCGAGCCCGGCCACCACGCCGGCGACGACGTTGGCCAGCGCGTAGAAGCCCGAGCCGTTCTGGGCCAGCCGCAACGTCTCGTAGCTGAACGTGGAGTACGT
Source organism: Nonomuraea jiangxiensis (assembly GCF_900099965.1). GTDB lineage: Bacteria > Actinomycetota > Actinomycetes > Streptosporangiales > Streptosporangiaceae > Nonomuraea > Nonomuraea jiangxiensis. The sequence goes on from NZ_FNDJ01000015.1 coordinate 236,363, forward strand.
GGTCAGCGTGCCGCAGAACCCGGTGCCGAGCAGCACCGACCAGGTCGCGTCGGCGGGCAGGCCCACCAGCAGGCCCAGCACGAACGACCCGGTCAGGTTGACGACCAGGGTGCCCCAGGGGAACACCGAGTCGTGCCGGGCCTGCACCAGCCGATCGGTCAGATAACGCAGCGGCGCGCCGATCGCCGCCCCGAGGGCCACCAGCAGGATCGTCATCGGCCGCCCGCCGACCCGGGCGTACGGCCCGCGTAGCGGATCACTTCGACCTCGTCGAGGATGACCAGCCCTTCGCCGATCAGCTCGTCCAGCTGGGGCAGGAAGCCGCGGATTTGCTCCTCGGTGTCCACGATGACGACGGCCACGGGCAGGTCCTCCGACAGTGACAGGATGCGCGTGGTGTGGACGCGGTTGGAGGCGCCGTACCCCTCCATGCCGCGGAACACGCTCGCGCCGGCCAGCCCGGCCGCGTGCGCCCGGCGCACGATCTCGTGGTGGAGCGGCTTGTGGTGCCAGGTGTCGGTGTCTCCGATGAAGACGGTCAGCCGCAGCGCGGGTCCGTGCAGTTTCACCGTTGCCTCCCGCGTTCGCTCCGGCGCCGGGCGAGCGCCAGCGCCTGACGGGTGATGGTGGTGCCCGCCCACACCGCCGGCAGGGCGGCGACCAGCGTCGCGGCCAGGTAGGCCAGGGCCACGCCGGGCGCGCCGGCCCGCATCGCCTGGTGGATGTCGAGGATGTACGTGGAGAAGGTGGTGTAGCCGCCCAGCACCCCCACTCCCCAGAACGGGCGCAGCAGCCGGCGCCCCGTCCACACCTGGTCGACGAGGGTCATGAGCACGCCGATCAGCAGGCAGCCCGACACGTTGACCAGGAACGTGGACCACGGGAAGCCGGTCGGGCCGTGCGGCAGCGAGGAAGAGATCCCGTAGCGCGCCAGCGCGCCCAGCACGCCTCCCGCGGAGATGGCCGCCAGCACCGGCCAGGCGTGCGGCCGCAGCTCCTCGCGCATGCCCGGGACATGAACGTCGACGTCGGAGTCGACGGGCGTAACAGGCTCGTGCATACAGCTCTCCCTACCAGAACGACACGCGCTTCTCCTGGCAGGGACCGTTGGCGGCGCTCACCGCGGTTTCCCCGTGCCGATCGGGGCGGCGGGCCCCACCGCCGCGAACCTCACCTTCCGGTCGAGATCCTCCTCGTCCACTGTACCGGCAGCGCCGGGCCCTGGGCCGTCACACCGCCTGGCTCCCGGCCGCCGGCGTCATGAGGTCGCGTGCTCGGCGGCGGTCAGGATGGCGCCCAGCTGGACGGCGACCAGCTTGCGCGGCTCGATCGGCGGGCCGGGGGAGTCGGCCGCGGCCTGGCCGTACCAGGTCTCGAAGCGCTCGCCGAGCAGGCGGCGCTGCTCGCGGACGGCCGGTGTGTGGTTGCCGGCGGCCAGTTCGGCGTCCAGCATGCGGAGGAACGTCCCGGTCAGGCGCAGCCGCATCAGGTGCGTCGCCTGGCGGTTGCCGAACTCCTCGGCGACCGTGACCGGGCGGTCCCGATCGGGCAGCGCCTCCTCCAGCTCGCCCAGCGTGCGGAAGGTCTCCAGCGTGCTCTCGGCCGAGCGGCGGAACGGCGAGGGCACGCGTAGATCGCCGGCGACCGATCGCATGCCCGCCGCCAGCGTGTCGATCACGTCGCGCCTGGCCGCGGCGCCCTCGGCGAGGACCTGCCCATGGGTACGGCCGATCGGGCGCCGGTCCGCCACCCGCTCGTCGGCCCAGAAGGGCACCTCGGTGATCAGGTGGAGCGCGCCGAACCTGGCCGCGTGGTCGGCGCTGCTGCCGCCTGCGCCGAAGGCCGGTCCCACCTGCGACCCGGGCGGGGTCAGGTAGACGGCGGAGCCGATCGGCTCGGCGCGGGGCAGCTCTGGCTCGCCGTGATGCAGCGGCAGGCCCTCCAGTCCCGGCAGGGCGGCCAGCCGCTCGGCCAGGCGGGCGTCGCGGCGGTTGAGGTAGAAGAACGCGCCCTGGTACTCGCCGTTGTGCAGCGAGCAGACCAGCGCCGGGCGTACGTCGTCCATCAGGCGCATCAGCGCGGCCGTCTCCGGCAGTGTCCGGTCGAAGCGGTAGTCGCCGGCGGTCAGCGGGAAGGTCCATTCGACCTGCTCGGCCGGGGCGGGGCGGTAGAAGTGCTCGGCGTACGCGCGGCGGTCGCCCGGCCTGTCGTACCAGCCCTCGTTCAGCCGGGCACCGTCGGGGTCCGCGCACGCCACGACGTGCCAGCGGTAGCCGAGCTCGGCCCGCAGCCGCCAGTCCTCGCACAGCAGCCTGACCAGGGCGAGGGAGGTCAGGGTGCCGACCGGCTCGTTGGGATGCGGGTCGGCGATGATCACCGCGTCCCGCGGCCCGTCGCCGATCGTGAGCGCGTACAGCGGCTCGCCCAGCCGGGAGGCGCCGATGCGGCGCGACCGTACCAGGCCGGGGTGGGCGGCGACCAGCCGCTCCAGCTCCGCCTGCAAGGTGTCGACGGACGGGAACGCGGCCTGGTGGGGGACGCGGTTCATGTACTTGGCAACGTTCATAATGGGATTACGGTAATAATTTGGTTATGAGAATGACAAGGGCCGAGGCCAAGGAGCAGAACCGGCGGGCCCTGCTGGAGGCCGCCCGCCGGATCGTCACCAGGGACGGCCACCGGGCCAGGCTGGACGAGATCGCCGAGCAGGCGGGATTGACCACCGGCGCCGTCTACTCGCTGTTCGGCAGCAAGAACGGGCTGCTCATGGCGCTGGTCACCGACTGTCTCGGCCCACACCTCGACGGCATCGAGCAGGCCGTGCCCGCCGGAGCGGGCCTCGCCGAGGCGGTGGAGACCTTCGCCCGACACTACCGCCGTCAGTGCGATGACCCCGACGCGCTGCGCCACCTGTCGTTCGAGATCAGCCTGCTGGACCTGGCCCTGCGCGACCCCGAGCTCCGGCCCAGGTTAGCCGCCTCCGTCCGCGCCCACGAGGAACGCCTGGCCGCACTGCTGGCCGGCAGGCCCCACCACGGCACACCGCTCACGCCGAGGCAGGCGCAGCGCCTGGCCACGGCACTGCGCGCCCTCCTGGTCGGGCTCAGCCAGGGCGTCATCCTGGGCCTGACCAGCGCGGTCCCCGAACAGTACTTCGCCGAAAGCGCCCGCGTCCTGGTCGCCCCGGACGTGCTCGGACCGGCCTGAATCGCGGAGGTGAGCTGGGGACCGCTCGTGTCGCGCGGAGCCGTGCCGGAACTCCTTGGGGTGGTCGGGGCGGTCAGGATTCGGTTCGGTCGCCGTCGAGGTAGGCGTTCAGGGCGGCGGCGCCCGCGAGCATGGCGCGGCTCCTGGCCGACAGGCGGGCGTGCCAGTCGAGCAGCGTCGCCTCCAGCGGGGCGACGCCGCCGGCGGCGCGGACCTGGGCGATCAGCGGCGCGATCTGCTCCAGCAGGTAACCGCCCCGCCTGAGCTGGTGGACCAGTCGGGCATCGCGCACGTCGGCCGCGCTGTAGACCCGGTAGCCGGTCAGCGGGTCGCGGCTCGGCCGGACGAGGCCGGCGCGCTCCCATTTGCGCAGGGTGGCCGGGCGGAGGCCGAGCCGGCGGGCCAGCGGGCCGATGAAGGTGTCGCCGCGTTCCTGGGGCACGGGCGCGAGGTCGCGGAGCGCGGCTTCGACGGCCTGGAGGGTACGGCGGTCGTCGAGCAGTTGGGCGTGGCTCTCGTCGATGAGCCGCAGCGCGTCCTCGACCGCGCCCCGGTTGACCGCCTGCATGATCGACGTGGCCGTCCGGTGGCCGTGTCCGGGCACGAGGGCGAGGAACGCGCCCAGGGCTTGCGCGTGCCGCGGTGTGTAGGTGCGATAGCCGTGCGGGGTGCGCCCGGCGGCGGGCAGGATGCCGGCCTCCTCGTAGTTCCTGACCGCCTGGGTGGACAGGCCGTGCCCGCGTGCCAGGTCGACCGGCCTGAACCGTACGCCCTCTTGAAGGTTTCGCCCCATCAGCCTGTCGATGTCTTGGGAAAGTATCAACGCCCAGTCAACGATACCGTTGATGGCAGGCTTGTCGGCGTCAGCGGGGCATGCGCGGACGGGGTAGTGCGGGATCGGCCACGTCGAGGCTGAGATGAACGAGGTTGGGCTTGTGCCTCCGACCGAGCATTCCGAGGCTGGTGACGAGGAGCCCGTCGTCGATGACGGCGATCGCGGACGGGCCGTCGAGGCCGTCGGCCTCGGTCGCGAGGATGGTCATGGCACCGTTCGGGGTGATGCGCAGAACGGTATCGCGCGGGTGGACGGCAAGATACAGCGTGCCCGAACTGTCGAAGGCGAAGTCGTCAGCGGGTATGCCGGTGTGCATCTGCTTCACCTCGCCCGGGCGCCCATCGTCGATGCCGATACGCAGGACGGTGCCCTGGGCCGTGTTGGTCGCCCACAGGGCGCCGTCCCAGAGCTTGAGCCCGTTCACACCCGTGGACGACACGGGGTCGTCCGGCGACACCGGCGTCAGGTGGTCGTCGGCGAGCCAGAGCCGGAGCGTGTCGTCGCCGGGAGGACAGGAGAGGATCTCGCCGTTGACGGAGTCGGCCCCGAACAGCGTGCCGTCATCGGCGAAGGTGATGCCGTTGAGCCCTGCCCGGGTTTCCGCGGCGGCGAATCGCACCCAACGATGGGGCGCCTCACGCCGCCAGATTCCCGTCACGGTGCCGTCCGTACTGCGCACGGCGGCGTACAGCCGGTCCTCGGTGTCGGAGGCGAGGCCGACCAGGATGGCGTCGGCCGGTCCCGGGACCACCCGTTCCGGCTCGCCGCTGGAGAACCAGACGGTGCCTGCCAGCAGCAGCGTCGCACAGATGGTGCCGTCCGCGAGGACCACGACGTTCTCCGGCATCTCGCCGGCACCGTGATCAAAGGTTTTGAGGATCATGAATTGCGCCGTCCCATCGTGGCCATGTTATACAAGAAGCATAGCGTTGAGATATCAATGGTTGACGTTGGTATCTTTGACGATGCTCTGTGGTGATATACCGGGAAGGTGTCCGATATCCATCCCGTGATCAAGGGAATGCCTCACATCCCCGCGCTGCTGCTGGTCGGTGAGGAAGAGCCCGGCCTTGACCGCACCAATCAGGCATACCGGGCGATCAGGCGCCAGATCATCGACCTGACGCTGCCGCCCGGCAGCAGCTTCAGCGAAGCGTCGCTCGCGCAGCAATGGCACATCAGCAAGACACCGGTGCGCGAGGCGCTCGCGCGGTTGAGGCGCGACGGGTTCGTGGACGCGCTTCCGCGAGCGGGTTACGTGGTCAGCCCCATCACGCTTCAGGACACCGACGATCTCTGTGCCCTGCGGACGTTGCTGTCCGGTGAGGCCGCGGCCGCCGCCGCGCGCCGAGGCGTCGAGGCACCGGCGCTTGAGCGGCTCGAAGTGTTGTCGAAGGTACCCATCGCGCTCGCGGCGGGCGAAGCGCGACCCGAGGACTCGCTGCGGGCGGGGATGGAGTTCGAGGCCATCATTGCCAACGCCAGCGGTAACAACCGGTTCGGCAAGGCGATCGTCGACGTGCTCAACGAGTTGGAGCGGGTGCTGCGGATGGCCGCAATGATCGCTCCCGAGGCCGCGAGCCCGCCCGGGGAGCTGGGGGCCATCGTCGAGCGACTGCGGGCGCGGGATGCGGACGGCACTCGCGAGGCCGTGCGCAGGCGGTGCGAGCGCGTGCGTCACGACGTGCTCCAGGCCCTGGCGAAGAGCGCCTCCGTCAGCAAGGCGCATATCGAAATGCCGGCGTGACTCGTTCTGTCGCGGCGCACTGTGTAGCAGGCTCGCCGGCGCCGGTCGGGTGCCGTGCGCTGTCATGCCGCGACGTCGAGAACGACGGCATCGTGTTCATCTAAGGACCTGCCGGACAGCTGACCGCGCGGCATCCCACGGCCGATTTGACCTCAAGTGCGCTTGGGGTATCAGGCTGGGTCCGGAATTCATGGACTGTGGTCGTGGGAAGTGGGCAGCATGCGCGCGGTGCAGGTGACGAAGTTCGGCGGGCCCGAGGTGATGGAGCTGGTGGAGGTGCCCGAACCGGCCGCCGGTCCCGGGCAGGCCGTGGTGAGGGTCGAGGCGGCGGAGATCAACTTCGTCGAGACGCAGCTGCGGCGCGGGATCACGCCGGGCCCGGCGTTGCCCGAGCCACCGTACTTCCCCGGCGGCGGGATCTCCGGGCGGGTGGTCTCCCTCGGCGCGGGCGTGGCCGCCGCGTGGCTCGATCGGCGCGTCGTCGCGCCCACGGCCGGGTTGCGCGGCGGGAACGCCGAGCTGGCCGTCGCCGAGGCGGCCGACCTCGTCCCCGTGCCGGACGGCCTGGGCCTGCCGGAGGCCGCGGCGCTGCTGCACGACGGCAGTACGGCGGTCGGCCTGATGGCGAACGCCGGCGTACGGCCCGGCGAGTGGGTGCTGGTCGAGGCGGCGGCCGGCGGCCTCGGCAGCCTGCTGGTGCAGCTGGCGCGCGAGGCCGGGGCGCAGGTCGTGGCGGCGGCCGGCAGCGAGCCGAAGCTGGAGGTGGCCCGCGGCCTCGGCGCGGCGGCGGTCGTCGACTACAGCCGACCGGGCTGGACGAAGGCGATCTGGGACACGACCGGCGGCCACGGGTTCGACGTGGTCTTCGACGGGGTCGGCGGGTGGATCGGGCAGGAGGCGTTCGAGGTGACGGCGCGCGGGGGCCGCTTCTCCGTACACGGTGCCGCCAGCGGCCTGCCCAGTACGATCGCGCCGGAGGACGCCGCACGCCGCGGGGTCACGGTGATCGGCCTGGAGCAGCTGGCCGCCCTGGGCGCCGACTGGCGCAGCCGTACCGAGCAGGCCCTGGCCGCGGCGGCGGCGGGCCGGATCAGGCCGGTCATCGGCCGTACGTTCCCGCTGGAGCGGGCGGCCGACGCCCACGCGGCGATGGAGGCCCGCACGGTCCCGGGCAAGACCCTGCTGATCCCCTAGCAGCCGTTCTCGCGACGCCGGTCCACCGACCACGGGCGGATGGCGTCGGCTCGCAGGCGCAACGCGATCATCCGCTCGTTCCGGCGGGCCGCAGCCGGTCGCGGGGCTTTCAGCCGCCGGGGCCTTTCGCGACCGCGTGCCTGGCGCGGCCCGAGCTGAGACGCCGGCCCAGCCGTAATGCCGGGGCCTCCACGAAATGCCAGGTCAGCGTGCTGAGCCCGAGGAGCAGCGCCAGCACCCCCGCCAGGGCCGGCAGCCTCAGCGCCAGCGGTACGGCCAGGGGGTCAGGCCAGATTCGCTCGACACCCTCCAGGAGCAGAGGGTGGAGCAGGTAGATGGAGTAGCTGACCAGCCCCAGCCAGGCCAGCAGCCGTGGCACCCTCCGGTGCCGCAGCGCCATCCCGGCCCCGAAGGTGAGCCAGGCGGCGGCGATCGCGAGCTGCAGGCCGGGCTCACCGTGTGCCAGCCAGAGCCCGGCCAGCGGCACCAGCGCCACCCATAACGCCTGTTTCCCGGGGATCTGGCCCTGCTCGGCCCGATACAGTGCCGTGCCGGCGAACATGGTGGCCAGGATCAGCAGGCCCTGCCCGGGGCCGGGGTAGGTCTGGTTGACGGCCAGCAGCCCCAGCACGGTGACGCCGATGAGGATCGCGCCCGCCCGCCGTACGGTGTCCGAACCCGCGATCACCGCCGCCAGCCCCGCAGCCACCAGCGTCGCCACCAGCAGCACCACCGTCAGCATCCGCCCCGATCCGCCGGACGACAACAACGTGGCCGGCAGCACGCCCGCGCCCAGTACGGCGGCCACGGCGAAGCCGAGCGAGCCCGCGGTGCTCCTCCGGTGCACGCCGAGCGTGAACATGGCGGTCACCAGCAGGTAGAAGGCCATCTCGTACGACAGGGTCCACAGCACGTTGACCAGGTTCGGCACGTACAGCAGGTTCTGCAGCATCGTCAGATGGCCGACCGCCAGGGGGACCGGCCGCGAGTCCCACCAGATGTGCATGCCGTCCCAGCCCGCCGCCACCAGCAGCGCCACCCCCGCCACGCACACCCCGAACAGCGGATACAACCGGAAGAACCGCGAAACCCAGAAGGCCCGAACGCTGCCCCGCCGCTCCAGCGACGCCGGCACGATGAAGCCGCTGACCAGGAAGAACACCGTCACCCCGTACCAGCCGGGCTCGAAGACCGCTTTGACCGGCTCCCTGGCCTCGGGTAACAGGAACTTGAAGGCGTGCTCCAGCACCACCGCCGAAGCGGCGATGCCGCGCAGGGCGTCGAGCCAGGCCATGCGTCGCCCGGCCGGCTCGCCCGACGGAATTCTCGGCATCCGGCGATGCTAACCACCAAATGTCGGCAAACGTGGGCGATCAGGGTTCGCAGGTAGAAAGAGGCCGACATCCAGTGCCGGACGTCGACGGTCAACGCCCTCGCCGCCACGCCGCTGAACTACTACGCGATGAGCTCCCAGAGCCTCCTGCACCACGCGGTAGATCGTCCAGACGAGCGGCGCCGGCACAGGTCCGCCCTCCTGGCGGAGCGCTGAGCCGGTTCTACCGGGAACTGTTCCCGGGCGGCTGCTGCCGCCCGCGCTCATGCGGGAGATGACGTCCACGGTCCCGGTGAAGGACAACCCCATGCCCTGGGTGCGCGGCTTCGGGCTTGGCGTGCACCGCTACGACCTCGGGTGCGGCCCGGTGTACGGCCACATGGGCGGCGTACGGGGCTACACTGGCATCGTGGTCAGCACAGTCGACGGCCGCCGCCAGGCCGTCGTCGCCGTCACCCTCAACCCGAACCCGGCCGCCGTGCTCCCCGCTGCCATGAAGGCCGTGACCGCCGCCGTCTGCCCGTGACCGGCTGCCGTCAGGAAGGGGCCGTGGTCAGCGCTCGGCGGTCTCGGTCGTCGCCTTGATGAGCGCGTTACGCCGCAGGATGAGCCCGGTCATGTAGCGCCGCAGGACGAGGGCGTCGGCGAGGGTGCCCAGGGGGCCGGCGGGCGCGGCGAAGTCGATGAGGTCCTTCATCAGGGTCGCCTCGATGCCGTCGCCGATGCGGGTCGGTTCGAAGGTGTGCGTGTGGTGCCAGCGCCGGAACGGGCCCCTGACCTGCTCGTCGACGAAGGACGCGGGCCGGTCGTAGGCGCTGATCCTGGAGGTCAGGTGCCAGGTCAGGCCGAAGTGCACCGCCCGCCACGTGACCTGATCGCCGAGGGCGAGCCGTCCGGAGGTCACCCCGGCGACCGCCTCCTCGCGCGAGGCGCGCATCGAGGAGGTGTGCAGCTCGACGGATAAGGAGGCGTCGAAGACGACGGGCGGCGGGGCGAGGACCAGAGTGGCCACCTCGAAACGGGCCATGCGCGGATTCTAACTAGCGCCAGCGGGGGCGCTCGCCGGTGTCCCGCAGGGACCATCGGCCGTCGGGACGCAGCTCATCGTCGTAGTAGTAGACCGTGGCGGGCAGGCCCAGCGCCGGCCCCCCGTACGCCGTGAAGGCCGCGCCGCCCGCCTGCCGCAACAGGTCCGGGTCCACCGCGAGGGTCTCCGCGGCGACCTCGGCGAGGCGCTCCAGCGCGTGGTGGGCCATGAAGCTGTCGTAGACGAGGCTGAACACGTGCGGGGCGGGCTGGCGCACGTCGCGGGAGATGACGTTGACCGGTGGCAGCGGACCGGTCAGCCCCCGCCCCGCCCTGATCGCCGGATCGATGTTGACGGCGCAGTCCCGGTAGAACACCGCGGTACGGCGACCGTCGCCGTCATAGCCGAACAACGTGTTCTGGCCGTGCATCTCCAGCGCGCACCCGGTACGGGCGGCGGCCTGCGTCCAGAGCGCGACCATGGGCGTCACGACGCGCCGGGCCAGCCACAGCGCCGGGTCCTCGCCGCTGCGGGCGACGAGCTGCTCCAGCAGCGTGGGGTGCCGGGGCCGCAGGACGTCGCGGCCGTACAGGGCGAACAACGGCACCGTGTACGGCGGCGGCGACTCCGGATCCCCGGAGGGCGTGCCCCACGTGCGCGGACTCGCCTCGCGGACGAGGAACCCCCACGCGTCCCGCGGCCGGTCGCCCAGCACCCCACCCGCCACCTCGCAGAGCACGGGCAGCCCGTGGCGGGTCAGCTCCGCGGCGGCCCACAGCTCCAGGGTGATGATCGGCCGGCGCAGGCGCCGGGTGAAGCGTGACAGCCGCCTGGGGTAATGCAGCTTGACGAAGTGCGGTTCGACCGGTTCGTCGCCGATGCGCTCGACGAACACGGTGCGGGCGTTGGCGGAGGGCACCACCGTCAGCTCCGGGCCGCGCCCGGCGCGGCGCAGGGTGTCCCGCCCGGGCAGGCCGGGGAAGGCCAGCGTCTCCGGGTGGACGGGCAGCAGGAATCCGTCCGCGCCGCCGTAGCGGGCGCTCACCTTGGACTCCAGCTCCCCGGTCAGGAACGTCCCCAGCTCGGGCGGCACCAGGAAGGTGGGGACCTGGAAGCGGGGCAGGCCGCGCTGCGGGTGGTGGCGGTCGCCGATGTCGAGGTGGGCGGAGTAGGCGCTGTAATCACGGGTGCCGCCCCCGAGATAGCGCTCGGCGTACTGCCAGGTCCGCTGCGGGTCCCAGGACTCGTCGATGATCACGGTACGCCTTCCCGGTCGAGGTAGTGGAAGGTGGGCTCGGGATGCATGAGGAACTCGTGGTGGGACAGGTTCCAGGCATAGGCGCCGGCCAGGCGGAAGGCGATCAGGTCGCCCGGGCTCAGGCTGACGGGCACGTCCCGGGCGAAGACGTCCCGGGGCGTGCAGAGCTGGCCGACCAGGGTGACCGGTTCCCCGGGCCCGGCTGCCCCGCCGGTGCGGCCGATCACGGTGAACGGCTGGTCATGCCCCCTGGCCACCGGGGTGCGCAGGTGCTGGGTGCCGCCGCGCAGCACCGCGAAGCGCCGGCCGTGGTTGGTCTTGACGTCCAGGACGTCGGTGATGTACCAGCCGTGGTAGGCCGTCAGCGCGCGGCCCGGCTCGATGCGCAGCAGCGCCGGGACCCGCAGCCCCGCGACGGCGGCGCCGTAGGCCGGCCAGTCGAACAGGTGGTCCGGGCGGGCATAGTCGACCAGCATGCCGCCGCCCAGATCGATCTCGGGCCGGCCGAGCTCCGGCAGGTGCCGGTCCAGCCAGGACAGCGCCCACGTGGTGACATGGGCGGCCAGGCCGGCCATCGCCGGCGCGGGCGACCCCCACGACAGGTGGACGTGCACGCCGCGGGGCCGGATCCGGGGAGCCGCGCGCAGGATCGGCAGGCAGGCCGCCAGCGCGTGCTCGTCCATGCCGAACGGCGTGACGATGTCGGCACCCGCCTCACCGGAGGAAGGCGGGCGTAGGTTGGCGCGCAGGAGGATGTCCACGGGCCGCGCGGCGGCGATCCGGGCCAGCCGGGTGAGCTCGCCCGGGCTTTCCACGTGCAGCCGCGCGACGCCGAGTTCGAGGGCGAGGGCCAGCTCGGCGTCGGTCTTGCCGGGGCCGCTGAAGGCCGTCCAGGCGTGCGGCAGGATCCGGCGCAGGTGGGCGAGCTCGCCGCCCGAGGCCACCTCGAACCCGTCCACGTGGCGCGACAGGGCCCGCAGGATCCGCTCGTCGGGGTTGGCCTTGACCGCGTAGAGCACCTGCGCGGTCCCGTCCATCGCGCGCCTGACGGTGCCGGCGTGGCGGCGCAGGCCGTCCAGGTCGTACAGGTAGGCGGGCAGCGCGCCCGCCGCGGCCAGTCGTAGCGCCTTGGCCTGTAGGAGCATCGCGCCTCCGCGGACGGGCTGCCTTGGGCAACCAGCTTCCCCCGTGGAGCCGCCGGGTCACAACGGGCCGGTCAGATGACGCCGGCGCGGGCGGCGGCGGCAGCGGCGTCGGCGGCGCGCTCCGCGTCACGGGCGGTGACCGGCTCGTGGGTGATGAACAGCCGGTAGTAGACGGGGGCGACGGCCATCCTGATCACGTCGGTGACGTCCGTGTCCGCGGGCAGCTCGCCCCGTTCGACGGCTCGCCGTACCACGACGGCCGCCTGGTCGTGGCGGGTGGCGAAGAAGCCGTGCAGGGACTGCGCCGCGGCGGCGCTCAGCGCGGCGGCCGTCACGAACGCGGAGGCGACCGGCCCGGTGGCGGGATCGGCGAACTCGCGCTGCACCGACCGGACGATCTCCCGCAGATCCTCCCGGAAGGAGCCGGTGTCGGGGACCGGCCACGGCTCGCCCCGCGCCAGCTCCAGCGCGTCCGCGATCAGCCCCTCCGCGTTTCCCCAGCGGCGGTAGACGGACGTCTTGTGGACGCCTGAGCGGATCGCCACGTTCTCCACCGTCAGTCCGTCGTAGCCGTGCTCGGCCAGCTCGGCGAGCGTCGCCTGCCGTACGGCGTCGCGCACGCGAGCGCTGCGACCACCGGGACGTTTCTGCAAAGTCTACTCCAGTTGCGTTAACTCCCACTCTCAGGCTACATTAAAGCAACCTGAGTTGCGATAGGGGTTCCATTCTGATCACACAGCTCTCCCTCAGGGGAGTCTCGAAGTCGTACGGCGAGCGCCGGGTGCTCGACCAGATCACCGCGAGCGTGCGCCCAGGCGAGCGCGCGGGGATCGTGGGCGAGAACGGTTCCGGCAAGTCCACGCTGCTCCGGCTCATCGCCGGGGTGGAGAGCCCGGACGACGGCGAGGTGACGGTGGTGGCGGCCGGCGGTGTCGGCTACCTGGGCCAGACCCTCGACCTGCCCGGCCACCACACCGTCCAGCAGGCCATCGACGCCGCCCTGGCCGAGCTGCGCGCGATCGAGCGCGGCATGAGCGAGGCCGCCGAGGCCCAGGACATGGACAGGTACGCCGAGCTGCTCACCGCCTTCGAGGCCAGGGACGGATACGAGGCCGACGCCCGGGTGGACAAGGCGATGCACGGGCTCGGCCTGGCGCGCGTCGAGCGCTCGCGCGTGTTGTCGAGCCTGTCCGGCGGCGAGCGGGCCCGGCTGGGGCTGGCCTGCGTGCTGGCCGCCGCGCCGGAGATCCTGCTCCTCGACGAGCCCACCAACCACCTCGACGAGCAGGCGATGTCCTGGCTGGAGGACCGGCTGCGCGAGCACAAGGGCACTGTGGTGGCGGTCTCGCACGACCGGATCTTCCTCGACCGGGTGGCGACGGCGATCCTCGAGGTCGAGGGCGGCACGCTGACCAGGTTCGGCGGCGGCTACACCGGGTTCCGCGCCGCCAAGGCGGCCGCCAGGTCGCGCTGGGAGCAGGCGTACGCCGCCTGGCGGGAGGAGATCGAGCAGGTCAAGGAGTTCGCCGCGACCACCGCGCGTCGCGTCGCCGTGGGGCGCGACATGAAGGACAACAACAAGATGGCCTACGACCGCAACGCCGGGCGGGTGCAGAGCACGGTGGCCTCGCGGGTCCGGCAGGCCCAGGAGCGGCTGCGCCGGCTGGAGGACGACCCCGTCCCGCGCCCGCCCGAGCCGCTGCGCTTCCGCGGCACGTTCGCGCCCGCCGGTGCGCGTACGGGCCCGCTCGCGCAGATCGGGCCGGTGCGGGTCGAGGCCGGCGACCGGCTGCTGATCCACGGGCCGAACGGCGCGGGCAAGTCGACGCTGCTCGCCGCGGTCGCGGCCGAGGCGGGGGAGCGGGCCGGATACCTCCCGCAGGAGGTGACGTTCGATCCCGGCAGGACGGTCATCGAGACCTACGGCGGGCAGGCGGCGGCGCTGATGGCCACCGGCCTGTTCCGCCCGGAGGCCCTCGAAACCAAGGTCGGCGCCCTGTCGGTGGGCCAGCGGCGGCGGCTCGCCCTGGCCGTGCTGCTGGCGGGCGAGCACGACCTGCTGCTGCTCGACGAGCCCACCAACCACCTCTCGCTCACCCTGGTCGAGGAGCTCGAACGGGCGCTCGACGGCTACGGGGGAGCGCTCGTGGTGGTCACGCACGACCGGGCGCTGCGGCGCCGCTTCACCGGCACACAGATCTCACTTCCTGGAGCTACCCCATGTTGATCAATGGTTCCCCATACGGCGTCGTCACCGGTCCCGACGGCGCCCTGTGGTTCACACTCGTCCACGAGGGACAGATCGGGCGGGTCGTGCCGGGCGAGGAGCCCACGATCTTCCAGCTCGATCCCGCCGACGGCCGGCCCACGGTGATCACCGTGGGCGGTGACGGGGCCTTGTGGTGGACGGAGTTCACCGGCGGCCGGATCGGGCGGATCACCGTGGACGGCACGATCACCACCTTCGAGGTGGCCGCACCGTACGGCATCACCGCCGGCCCCGACGGCGCCATGTGGTTCACGCAGCTCCAGGGCGACGGGATCGGCCGCATCACCGCGGCGGGCCAGATCACCGTCCACCCGCTCCCCGCGGGCGCGATGCCGTCCATGATCACGACGGGACCCGATGGGGCGCTCTGGTTCACCCTCAACCAGGGCAACGCGATCGGCCGCGTCACCGTCGCCGGCGAGGTGACGCGATACGCGCTGCCCACACCGGACGCCGCTCCGGTGGGCATCTGCGCCGGGCCGGACGAGGCGCTGTGGTTCGTGGAGATCGGCGCGGGCCAGGTGGGCCGGATCGACACCGCGGGCGCCATCACCGAGTTCCCGCTGCCTGACGGCCTCGCCGCCCGGCCGCACGCCATCGTGACCGGCCGGGACGGCGCCCTCTGGTTCACCGAGTGGGGCATCGGCAGGCTCGGCCGCATCACGACCGGCGGCACGATCGAGGAGTTCCCGCTGGAAGGCGCCGAACCCCACGGGCTCACGGTCGGGCCCGACGGCGCGATCTGGGTGGCGATGGAGTCCGGGGCTCTGGTGAGGAGCTGATCCGCTGAAGGTCAGTATTCGAAGCCGACGCCGTGCGTGGCCGCGATATTGCCGGAATAGCCGCCGTGGACCAGCACCGGATTGCCGCTCACGTTCTGCACCCGCAGCGTCACCCGCATCCTGGCGCATCCGGCGAGCTGGGACTTGGTGAGGTAGAGGGTGTTGGTCGCGGTGAGATGGTGCTTGGCGGTGGAGATGGGCCGGGTGACCATCGGGCTGGTCAGCGCAGTGCCGCAGGCGGCCCCCGCGCTGGTCTGGGGCTGGGCGTGTATCCAGGTCCGTACGGTGGTGCCGGGGTTGGCGCTGGAGCCGCCGGAGCAGCCCGACACGGTCGACCCGGCCTTGCAGGTGGTGAGCGCGGCGTCCTGGGTGATGGCGATCTGGTCGGCCTCGGGCACCTCCGGCGTGTAGGTGGTGCCCAGCGTGGTGAGCGTGCTGCCGGGCCTGACGACGGTGGCGTCGGCCGCCTGCAGGGTCCATCGGCGGGCGTTGCGGTAGGTGGCCTGGGCCAGTTCCGCGCCGGCGGGGATCCTCATGGTGACCGAGCGGCCGTTCTCGATGATGGTGGAATAGCTGGCGATGCTGAGCAGGCAGGTGTAGGTGGCCGTGGCCGGCGGGACGAACAGCCAGCGGAGGGTCGGCGTGACCGCGGTCTCGCCCGGCGGCACGAGGTTGGTCGCCCAGTACGCTCCCTGTTCGCCGGGCACGGGCTGGCCGGCGCTGTCGCGGCAGCGGATGGCGAAGGTGTTCCCGATGTTGTCGCCCGCCGACAGCGCGGTCACGTTCCGCGTCGACAGGTTGCGCGTCCACAGATAGACCGGGGCGTCGACGGCCGCGGTGAACGTCTGCTCGGTGCCGGGGATGTCCCGGTAGGCGGCGTTGCGGGTGACGGGGTAGCGGAACTCGGGCGCGGCGGCGAGCTCGGGTGCCGCGGCGAGTTCCGGGGTCTCGGTGAGGGTGACGCCGGCGGCGGCCTTGCCGGTGCCGAGGCTGCCGTAGGTGGTCAGCAGAATGGCCAGCGCCGGTACGGCGGCGCGGCTGAGGTGCCGTAAAGGGATCATGCCGCCATGCAAACACGCAGGAGCAGCTCAGCGCAGCCCGGTCGAGGTGATCGGCCGCGGCCTGCGGGTCGGGCTCCTCATCGTGGACGGCACCGGCAAGATCCTCATGGTCAACCCCACCACCGAGCAGGTGCTCGCCCGTCCGATCCGGCGGGCGCCGGTGTGGCCGGAGGCGTGCGGGTCAGAGCGAGGGGCGGGCGGGGGCCCGGTCGCCGTCGAGGGAGGCCTGTCGCCCGGGGGCGGGACGGACGCCCGTGGAGTCGCGGATGACGAGCCTGCTGTGCTGGACGACGGAGACGGGCGGGAGCTCCTGGGCGCTCCTCACACGTTCGAGCAGGATCTCGGCCGCGGCGGTCCCGGCCGCCCCGCCGGCCGCCGCGACCGTGGTGAGCGCGGGCTGGGCCAGGCCGACGGGCAGCACGTCGTCGCAGCCGATGACGGAGACGTCCTGCGGCACCCGTACGCCGCGGTTACGCAGCCGGGACAGCACGCCGAGCGCCATCTGGTCGTCGAAGACCACGGCGGCCGTGTCCGAGCCGAAGATGAGCTCGTCCCCGGCCTGCACGCCCGACTCGTAGTGGGCGGTGAACGGGCCGATGGTGCGCATCCGCATGCCGAGGGTGGCCGCCTCGTCCAGCAGGGCGGCGCCGCGCTCCGCGTTGGACCACGACTCGGCGGGACCCGAGACGAAGGCGAAGCTCGTGTGGCCGAGCGCGCGCAGGTGCCCGAGCGCCTGTCGCATGCCGCCGGCCGTGTCGATCACCACGGACGAGACGTGCTCGCTCGTACGGTTGATCAGGACGACGGGCTTCTTCGCGGCGGCCCGGCGCAGCGCCTCGTCGGCCAGCAGGCTGGAGCACACGATGAGCCCGTCCACCTGGCGCAGGAGGTGGTCGACGAGGTGCTGCTCGCGGTTGGCGTTCTCCTCGGTGGTGGCCAGGAGGACGGACTGGCGGGCGGCGTTCGCGTAGTCGGTGACGCCCTTGATGATGGGGGGGAAGAACGGGTTGGTGATGTCGGGCACCACGACGCCGAGGTTGCCGGTGAGCCCCGTGACCAGGCCGCGGGCCGCGCGGTTGGGCACGAAGTCGGCCTCGCGGGCGGCCTTCATCACCGCTTCGAGCGTCTTCGGGCTCAGCCGCTCAGGCGAGCTGAAGGCACGCGAGACCGTGGAGATGCTGACCCCGGCGGCTCTGGCCACGTCGTGGATGTTCACTTGTACCCCTTCGCATCGCGCGCTGGACCGATTCTGGCGGGGACGTTGACAGCCGGCAAGCTTGTTGCAAAGGTTTGCACAACTCAGCAACGCGCGGGCGGCGACCGAAGGGAGCCTCGTGACAACAAGCGGCACCCGACCGGGGATCGGCGCCCCGCACGCCTCCATGACCTGGGAGAGCCTGCGATGACCGGCCCGCACACCCCGCCCGGGGCGATCCGGGCGCCGGGCACGTACGGCGGTCTCACCGTCTCGGTCTCGGCCGACGCCCGCACCGCCGGAGCGCTGGCGGGGCGGCAGGCCGCGGCCCTGCTCGCCGGGCTGCTCGCGGCACGCGACGAGGTACGCGTGGCCTTCGCCGCCGCGCCCTCCCAGGACGCGACGCTCGACGCGCTCGCCGCGGCGGACGGCATCGACTGGTCCCGGGTGACCGCGTTCCAGCTCGACGACTACGTGGGACTCGCCACCGGCGCGCCGGGCACGTTCTCTCGCTACCTCGACGAGCACCTCTTCGGACGGGTGCGTCCTGGCCGCGTCGAGTACATGTCGCTGTCCGGCGACGCCGAGGCGGAGGCGGCCCGCTACGGCGCCCTCGCCGCCGAGCGGCCGCTGGACCTCGCGCTGCTGGGCATCGGCGAGAACGGCCACCTCGCCTTCAACGACCCGCCTGACGCCGACCGCCACGACCCCCGGCCCGCCCGCCTCGTGCGGCTCGACGAGGTCTCCCGCGCGCAGCAGGTGAACGACGGCTGCTTCCCCGCGCTCGACCTGGTGCCCCGCCAGGCCCTGACCCTCACCCTGCCCACCATCCTCGGCGCGGGACGGATCGTGTGCACCGTGCCGGGGCCGCGCAAGCGCGACGCCGTCGAGCGCGCCCTCACCGGGCCGGTGAACGGCGGCTCACCCGCCTCCTACCTGCGCGAACACCCGGCCACCTGGCTCTACCTCGACACCGGCGCCCATCCCGGCACCGCGCCATGACAGCCGCCGAAGGCCATGGCGCCATGACGGCCGCCGTGGGCTCCGGCGCCACGACGGTGGTCGAGGGCCGGATCGCGGGCACCGCCTCCTCCGCCCGCGTCACGGTCCGCGGCGGGCGCATCCACCGCATCGAGCGCCTGACCGGCGACGCCGCCGCCGTCATCGTGCCCGGCCTGGTCGACGCCCAGATCAACGGCTACGAGGGCCACGACGTCAACGACGAGCACGTGGACGGCGGCACGATCCGCCGGATGGCCGCCGCGCTCTGGGCCCGCGGCGTCACGACGTTCCTGCCCACCGTCATCACGGCGGAGGAGGAGCGGATCGTCGGATCCCTGCGGGCGGTCCGCGACGCCCGCGCCCTGCACCCCGTACTCGGGCATGCCGTGCACGGCGCGCACGTCGAGGGACCCCACCTGTCGGCCGGCGACGGCGCGCGCGGCGCCCACGACCCCGCCCGGATGCGCCCGGCGGACGTCGCCGAGTTCCACCGCTGGCGGCAGGCCGCCGGCGGGATCGTCCGGATCGTCACCGTGGCGCCGGAGGTCGCGGGCGCCGTCGAGTACATCCGCCAGGTCAGCCTGGAGTGCCTCGTCGCGCTCGGCCACTCGTCGGCGAACGCGGCCGAGGCGCTGGCCGGCGCCGACGCGGGCGCCCGTCTGAGCACCCACCTCGGCAACGGCGTGGCACGCACGCTGCCCCGGCATCCCAACCTCGTCTGGGAGCAGCTCGCCGACCCCCGTCTGTCGGCGGGGTTCATCGCGGACGGCCACCACCTCGACGCCGCGGCGTTCGGCGCGATGGTGCGCGCCAAGGGCGTCGACCGCTCGCTCCTGGTGAGCGACGCCGTCGCCCTCGCCTCGGCCGGCAGGCCGCCCGGCGACTACCGCACCCCCGTCGGCGGCGAGGTGACCCTGCACGAGGGCAGGCGCCTGACCCTGCGCGGCAGCGAGCTGCTCGCGGGCGCGGTGAAGACCCTCGACGAGTGCCTGTCGTGGGCGGTCGCCGCCGCCGGGATCCCGCTGGCCGACGCCGTCCGGATGGCCTCGGAGAACCCGGCCGCGCTGCTCGGCCTCACCACGCGCGGGCGCCTGCAGTCCGGCGCCGCCGCCGACCTCACGGTGTACGACGACGAGCCGTCGATCGGCAGGACCCCGGCGAACGTCACGATCGTGGCCGGGACCTGCGTGCACCGCGGACCGTCCGACGCCGGGCTCGCCGAGCTGGGCGAGATACCGGAGGAGCTGCGATGACCAGGACCGCCCGGCCCCGCCTCGACGCCGGGAGCCTGCCGCGGGCCGACGCCGGCCACCGGCCCTCCTACGACCTCGGCGCCGTCCGGGTCGGCATCGTGCACCTGGGGTTCGGCGCGTTCCACCGGGCGCACCAGGCCGTCGCGTTCGACCGGATGCTGGAGCGCTTCCCCGATCAACCGTGGGGCGTGTGCGCCGTCGCGAACACCAACGCCGCCCTCGTACGCGCTGCCCGCGAGCAGGACCACCTCTTCGCGGTCGCCACCGTCGGCACCGACCCGGCGGCCGAGCCGGAGGTCCGGGTCGTCGGCTCGATCAGGGAGAGCCTGCTGGCGAGCGAGGCGGCCGAGGCCGTCGTCGCCCGCCTGGCCGCCCCGCAGATCCACACGATCACGCTCACCATCACCGAGCGCGGCTACGCCCCGCCGCCCGGCGCGCCCGCGGACAGCCTGCTCGGCCTGCTGGCCCTCGCCCTCGACCGCCGGCGCGCGGCCGGCCTGCCCGTCACCGTCCTGAGCTGCGACAACCTGGTCGACAACGGTACGGTCCTGCGCGCCGCGCTGCTCGATCTGGTGGAGCGGCAACCCGGAGCGTTCTCCGCCGGGCTGCCGGCCTGGCTCGGCGCGCAGGCGCGCTTCCCGCGCAGCGTGGTCGACCGGATCGTGCCCAAGCAGACGGCGGCCGACCGGGACCGGATCTCCGGCCTCCTCGGGCTCGACGACGCCCTCGGGCTCGTCGCCGAGGAGACCTTCCACTGGACGATCGAGGCGGACGAGGCGATGGCCGCCGGGACAGCCTGGGCGGACGGCGGCGTCGTCTTCAGCCCCGAGATCGACCGCGTCCAGCAGCTCAAACTGCAACTGCTGAACGCCACCCACTCACTCCTGGCCTACGCGGGACTCGCCCTCGGCATCGAACGCGTCTCCGACGCGGCACGCCACCCGGACGTGGCCGCGCTCGCCGCCCGGTTCCTCGCCACCGAGGCGCTGCCCTCCGTCGTCGCGCCGGCCGGCACCGACCCGGCGGCTTACGCGGACTCCGTACGGGCCCGCTTCGCCTCCCCGCTGCTACCCGACACGACGGCCCGCGTCGCGACCGACGGCAGCCAGAAGCTCCCGCAGCGGCTCACCGCCACGCTCCTCGCCTGCCGGGAGAGCGGCCGGCGGCCCCGGGTGTCGGCCACCGTCCTCGCGCTGTGGATGCATCTCAGGACGGCGCGGCCGGACGCCTTCTCCGACGAGAACGCCCGCGACCTGCGCATCGACGCGGCCACGCCGGACACCCTGCGCGCCTCGGTCTCGGCGGCGCTCGCGGACGTCGTACACCTGCCCGCCCCGGTGGCGACGGACCCGGAGCTGGTCGGGGCGGTGACCCACGCCCTGACGGCACTCCTGCGCGGAGACCCGCCGGGCACCCTCATCGCCGCGACCGCGGCCGGCGCCTGACCGCCTGCGCTGATAAATCGGTGGCATGCGCGGAATGCCGCCGGTTACCGTGAATCACGTCGAAAACAAAGGGCGGCGGCCCCGCAGCCGCTCCGCGAAAGTAAGGGAAAGGTCCGCCATGCGACGCGCAGCCGCCGCGCCGGAGCTCGAAGGGCATCGCCACTTCGCGCTGCTCGGCCGCGCCCTGGGCGGGCAGGCTTCCGGATAAACCGCGCCGAAAGACCATCCGGAGGCCGCCAGGTGAAACGCCGGGCGGCCTTTCTCTTTCCACCTTTCACATCCTGCCGATCAATGCCGCAGAGGCCGAACTGGTAAGGCAGCTGGCTTCCACCCAGCAGGACGGGGTTCGAGTCCCCGCTGCGGCTCTGATGCGTCCGTGGCCCAACGGCAGAGGCACCGGTTTCAGGTACCGGACGGTGCGGGTTCGAATCCCGCCGGACGTACGGCACAACGGGCCGCCCCGACACATGGGGGCCGGGGCGGCCACCTATCAAATCCCTCGTGGCCGGGGATGATCTCCGCCCACCAGCCGGGTCGAAGCGATCCATATGTGATAGCCTCTCACAATGTGATTGACCATCACATTAGGGAGTGGAGATGGAGCCGCGCAGGCTGGGCAGGACCGACATCGAGATCAGTCCCATCGGTCTCGGATGCATGCAGTTCGCGGGCACGGCGAACTACGCACGCCTGATGATCAATCCCATCGGCCAGGAGACGGCCACCTCGGTCGTGCGGGCCGCCCTCGACGGCGGGGTCACCTGGTTCGACACCGCCGAGATGTACGGCAACGGCCGCTCGGAGCAGGCGCTGGCCGCCGCGCTGAAGGAGTGCGGAGCCGTCCCCGGCCAGGTCGCCGTCGCCACCAAGTGGACGCCGTACCTGCGTACCGCCGCCAGCATCACCAGGACCATCGGCGACCGCCTGAACCATCTGGGCGGTCACCCCGTGGCCCTGCACCAGATCCACATGCCCACGGGCAGCCTGTCCAGCATCCCCGCCCAGCTCAAGGCCATGGCGGGGCTCGTGCACGCGGGCCAGGTCCGCGCGGTGGGCGTCAGCAACTTCTCCGCCCGCCAGCTGCGGCTCGCCCACCGCGCGCTGGCCGCCGAGGGCGTCACGCTGGCCGCCAACCAGGTGCGCATCAGCCTGTTGCACCGCAACGTCGAGCGTGACGGCGTGCTGCGGGCGGCCCGCGAGCTGGGCGTGACGCTGATCGCGTACTCGCCGCTGGAGGGCGGGGTGCTCACCGGGCGCTACCACGAGGACCCGGCACTGGCCAGGTCCGCGCCGCCGGCGCGGCGCTTCTTCAGCCGGAGCGTGCTCAGCGCCCAGGGGCTCGAACGCACCCGGCCGCTCATCGAGGCGATGCGCCGCATCGCCGACGGGTACGGCGCCACGGTCTCGCAGGTGGCGCTCAACTGGCTGATCACCCGCTACGGCGACACCGTCGTGGCCATCCCCGGCGCGTCCAAGCCGCGGCAGGCGACCGAGGTCGCGGGGGCCATGGGGTTCGCGCTGACCGAGGCGGAGCTCGGCAGGCTGGACGAGCTGTCGCTACCCTGAGTCGGTGCCACCGACGAAACGACAGACCTACCATCACGGCGACCTGCGGGCCGCGCTCATCGATTCCGCGCTGGAGCTCATCGCCGAGCAGGGGGTCCAGGCGTTCTCGATGGCGGAGGCGAGCCGGCGGATCGGGGTCGCGGTCAGCGCCCCCTACCGGCACTTCGCCGACCGTGACGAGCTGCTGTCCGCGGTGGCGGTGCGGGCGGGGGAGCTGCTGGTGGCGGCCGTGACCGCGGAGCGCGGCGGCAGGGCGCCCGAGGACCGGCTGGTGGCGGTGGTCAGGGGATATGTACGGTTCGCCGCCCGGCACCGGGCACTGTTCGAGGCACTGTCCGGCTCCTGGTCACCCGATCTGGAGCGGGCCTCCCAGCCGGTCAAGGAGGCGTTCCGGTCGGGGGCCATGGACCTGTCGGGTGGCGACCCGGTGGCCGCCGAGTCGTTCGGGCTGGCCGTGGCGGCCACCGCGCACGGGCACGCGGGGCTGCTGCACCTGGGCATGTTCGGGGCCGGCGAGCAGGCCGTGGACCTGGCCGTGCGGCGGGCGGCCGACGCCACGCTCGCGCTGATCGCCGGGCGCTCCAGGCTGGGAGTCACCACGGGCTGAGGCGGGCCCCTGGCGGAGCGGGCGGCCGGGCCTTTTCGCCTTGATCCAGGCTGGTCGGCCAGTGTCGGGGTATGCACTGTGCTGGGGGTTTGTGGTGACAAGGTGACCGCTGTGTTGTCGCGGTCGTCGGGGGGTGCGCGTGCCGGTCGATCCGGAATACCTGCTGCAGGCGCGGCAGATGCAGGCGCTCTCGCTCGCCGTGCACATTCCCTTGGTGTGTTTCGGGATCGCGTTTCCTGCGATGGTGTTGTTCTGTGAGTGGCGTTACCTGCGGACCGGGGATCCGCTGTTTCGCCTGCTGGCCCGGCGCTGGTCGAAGGTGATGCTGGCGCTGTTCGCGGTCGGCGTGGTGACCGGGACGATTCTCAGCTTCGAGCTGGGGTTGTTGTGGCCGGAGTTCATGGCGCGGTTCGGCAACGTGTTCGGGCTCGGGTTCACGCTGGAGGGTTTCTCGTTCTTCGTCGAGGCGATCTTCATAGGGATCTATGTGTACGGCTGGGACCGGCTGGCGCCCCGGCTGCACTTCCTGTCCGGCATTCCGATCGCGATCGCCGGGGTGACGGGCTCGCTGTTCGTGATCTCCGTCAACGGCTGGATGAACCATCCCGGCGGGTTCGAGCTGCAGGACGGACGGGCGGTCAATGCGCACCCGTGGTCGGCGCTGCTGGGCAATGTCTACTTCTGGCATGAGTTCGTGCACATGTACTTCGCCGGCTACATCGTCGCCGGTTTCCTGGTCGCCGTCCCGTACGCGTGGGGATTCCTTCGCGGCCGAAGGGGGCGATACCACCGTACGGCGCTGACCGTCGCGCTGTCGGCCGCCGCCGTCGCCGCGCCGCTGCAGATCGTGATCGGTGACTGGGCCGCGCGGGAGGTCGCGCGGCACCAGCCGACGAAGCTGGCCTCTCTGGAGGGGCTGGGGGA
Source organism: Nonomuraea jiangxiensis (assembly GCF_900099965.1). Classification (GTDB taxonomy): domain Bacteria; phylum Actinomycetota; class Actinomycetes; order Streptosporangiales; family Streptosporangiaceae; genus Nonomuraea; species Nonomuraea jiangxiensis. Next base: position 260,213 of record NZ_FNDJ01000015.1, read on the forward strand.
GACCACCCGTGGTGCTCCTGAGCACCTGCTGGGCTGGTACAACGGCCACGAGGTGGTCCACGGCATCAAGATCCCGAACCTGCTGTCGCTGCTGGCCTTCCACGACCCGGACGCGACGGTCCAGGGCCTCGCGGCGGTCGCGGTGCGGGACCAGCCGCCGGTCAACGTGGTGCGCTTCGCCTTCCAGACCATGGTGGGCATCGGCACGTTCCTGGCGCTGCTGAGCCTGGTGTACCTCTACGTGCGGTTGCGCCGCCGACGGCTGCCCCGCTCGCGCTGGTTCTACCGGGCCGTGGTGGTGGCGGGGCCGTTGTCGGTGGTCGCCCTCATCGCCGGCTGGGTGACCACCGAGGTCGGGCGCCAGCCCTGGATCGTGTACGGGGTCATGCGAACGCAGGAGGCGGTCACCGGCGCGTCCGGGATTCCCGTCGGCTACGGCACCCTGGTGGTGGTCTATCTGGGGCTGGCCGCCGCGGTCTGGTGGCTGCTGCACCGGTTCAGCCGGGTTCCGCTGGAGGCGGACGCGGATGGCTGAGGTCCCCATGCTGTTCATCCTCGCCGGCCTGGCGGCCTACACCGTGCTGGCCGGCGCGGACTTCGGGGCCGGCCTGTGGACCCTGCTGGCCCGCCGTGGGCGGACCGGCCGCGCGAAGGCCGTCGACCACGCCCGTCACGCCATGGGGCCCGTCTGGGAGGCCAACCACGTGTGGCTGATCTTCGTGCTCGTCGTGTGCTGGACCGCCTACCCCGTCGCCTTCGGTTCGATCACCTCCACCCTGGCCGTACCGCTGTTCATCGCCGCTGTCGGGATCATCCTCCGCGGGGCTTCCTACGCGCTGCGCGGCCAACTCGACGATGCCCGCGGCCGGCGCCCGGTCGAGAACCTGTTCGCGTTGTCGTCGATCCTGACGCCGTTCGCACTGGGCACCGTGGTCGGCGGCATCGCCTCAGGCCGGGTCCCCGTCGGCAACGCCGCCGGGGACCTCATCACCAGCTGGCTCAACCCCACGTCCATGGCGATCGGCGTGCTGGCCGTCGCCTCCGGCGGCTTTCTCGCCGCCGTCTACCTCGCCGCCGACGCGCGCCGGCTGCGCGAGCCGGCTTTGGAGCTCGACTTCCGCGCCCGCGCCCTGGTCTCGGGGGTGTGCGCGGGCGTGCTCGCCATCGCCGGCCTGGTCGTCGTCCACTTCGACGCACCGGCGTTGTTCGCCGGCCTCACCCGGGACGGCGGCGCCGCGATGGTCGGCGTCTCGGCCGCGGCCGGGCTGGCCACGCTGCTGCTGGTCTGGCGCGAGCGGTTCGGCCCGGCCCGCGCTCTGGCCGCTCTCGCCGTCACGGCCATCGTGGCCGGCTGGGGGCTGGCTCAACGGCCGCGATTCCTGCCCGGGCTCACGCTCACCCAGGCCGCCGCCGGCCGGGCCACCCTGATGGCGGTCATCGTCGCCGGCGTGATCGGCGCCCTGGTGCTGCTTCCCTCGCTGATCTTGCTGTTCCGCCTCTTCCTCCGGGGCCACCTGGACCCGTCCGCCGCCGAGGTTCCGGTGAGCGCCCCGCCGGTGGCCGGCCGCGGAGCCAGGCCCCGGCTGCTCGCCGCGTTCGCCGTGGCCACCCTGCTCGCGGGCCTGGCCATGGCGCTCCTCGGCGGTGCCGGCTGGGTCCTCGCCGCCGGCGTCGTCTGCCTCGTCGCCTGCGCCGTGTCCACCTTCGTGCTCGCCGTGACGGCGGATGCGGATCACCAGTCCTGAGGCGATCTCACGTACAGGATGAGTTGTCGTACGGACAAATTTGCGGAAGGTTTATTTTCCGACTTCCGTGCATATCGGCGCAAACGCATGCGGTAAGCCTTGCCGGAGAGTTTGGGTGGCGCCTGGGGGTAGGGGTCAAAGGCGGCCGAGCGGCGACGCGGGGGACATCATGCGGGCCGCCGGCGAACCGGGGGGCATCCATGGCAACGGACAAACCCATGCAGATCGGTATGATCGGGCTCGGACGAATGGGCGCGAACCTCGTGCGCAGGCTCATTCGTGACGGCCACCAGTGCGTGGTTCACGACATCGACCAGAACGCGGTGCAAGCCCTCGCGGGGGAGGGCGCGGTGGCCGCGACCTCGCTCGGGGACTTCGTGGCGAAACTGGAGAAGCCCCGGGTCGTCTGGCTCATGCTGCCCGCCGCCGTCGTACAGCGGACACTCGACGACCTGGTCGGCCTGCTCGACAGCGGCGACACGGTCATCGACGGCGGCAACTCCTACTACCGGGACGACATCGTCCGGGCGCGGCGGCTCGCCGAGCACGGGCTCCACTACGTCGACTGCGGGACCTCGGGCGGCGTGTGGGGGCTGGAACGCGGCTACTGCCTCATGATCGGGGGTGAGGACGACGTGGTCAGGCGCCTGGACCCGGTGTTCCGTACCATCGCTCCGGGCATCGGCGCGGCGGAGCCGACGCCGGGCAGGCGACACCCTGACGGCACCGCTCCCGAAGGCTACCTCCACTGCGGGCCCGCCGGTGCGGGGCACTTCGTGAAGATGATCCACAATGGCGTCGAGTACGGGATGATGGGCGCCATCGCCGAAGGGCTGTCGATCATCCGGCATGCCAATGTGGGAGCGGAGAGCCGTGCCGCCGACGCGGAGACCGCGCCGCTCCGCGACCCGGAATACTACCGTTACGACATCGACGTGGCCCAGGTCGCGGAGGTCTGGCGGCGCGGCTCGGTGGTCTCCTCCTGGCTCGTCGATCTGATCGCCGACGCGCTCTCGCGCTCGCCGCGCCTTGAGGGCTTCAAGGGGCGCGTCTCCGACTCCGGAGAGGGCCGCTGGACGGTGGACGCCGCGATCGACGAAGGCGTGCCCGCCCCCGTCATCACCTCGGCGCTGATGGAGCGGTTCGAGTCGCGGGGGCTCGGCCACTTCACCGACGCGGCCCTGTCCGCGATGCGCAGCGAGTTCGGCGGGCACGCGGAGAAGCCGGAGTGAGCGCGTGCGCGGGCACGGCGGCGCTCGGTCTGCCCGGCCGGGTCCGCGGGTGTCTGTTCGACATGGACGGCGTGCTGACGCGCACCGCGACGGTGCACGCCAGAGCGTGGAAGTCGATGTTCGACGAGTTCCTGCGGGAGCGGGCCGCCCGGACGGGGAGCCCGTTCGTGCCGTTCGACGCGACCGCCGACTACGACCGCTACGTCGACGGGAAGGAGCGGCTGGACGGGACCCGGAGCTTCCTGCGGTCACGGGGGATCGACCTGCCCGAGGGGTCGCCTGATGATCCGCGGGACGCGCTGACCGTGCACGCCCTGAGCAACCGGAAGAACGACCTCGTCCAGGCGATCATCGACAGGGACGGCGTGGACACGTTTCCCGGCTCCGTCCGGTACGTGCGGGCCACCCGGGACGCGGGGTTGCGCAGGGCCGTCGTGTCATCGAGCGCCAACACCGTGAAAGTCCTTTCAGCCGCAGGGCTCACCGAGTATTTCGAGGCCCGGATCGACGGTGTGACGGCCCAGGAGCGGCACCTGGCGGGCAAACCGGCCCCGGACATGTATCTCGCGGGCGCGCAGGCACTCGGGCTCAAGCCTTCGGAGGCGGCGGTGTTCGAGGACGCGCTGGCGGGGGTGGCGGCCGGCCGCGCGGGGGGCTTCGCGTTCGTCGTCGGCGTCGATCGGGCCGGTCAGGCGGACGAACTGCGCGAGCATGGCGCCGACATCGTGGTCACCGACCTGTCCGAGCTGCTGGAGACACGATGACCAGGCAGGTGGAGGGCGAGGTGGCACGATGATCACACATCCGGCGTTCGCGGTCGAGCCATGGTCCTTGCGGGAATGCCGGCTGGACATCGACGTGCTGGCGCAGACCGAGTCGGTGTTCTCGTTGTCCAACGGGCACATCGGCCTGCGCGGCAACCTGGAGGAGGGCGAGCCGTGCGGGGAGCCGGGCACCTACCTCAACGGGTTCTACGAGCTCAGGCCGCTGCTGTACGGCGAGGCGGGTTACGGCTATCCGGAGTCGGGACAGACGGTGGTGAACGTCACCAACGGCAAGCTGATCCGGCTGCTGGTCGACGACGAGCCTTTCGACGTGCGGTACGGCACGCTGCACGAGCACGTACGGGTCCTGGACCTGCGCGCCGGGACCCTGACCCGCACGGTTGGATGGAGCTCTCCGACCGGTGGCCAGGTGCGGCTGACGACCACCCGGCTGGTGTCCTTCACCCACCGCGCGGTGGCCGCGATCCGCTACGAGGTCGAGGCCGTCGACGAGCCCCGGCACGTGGTCGTGCAGTCCGAGCTGGTCGCCAACGAAACCCAGCAGTACGTGTCCGGCGACCCGCGCGTGGCCGCCCCTCTGGAGTCGCCGCTGGTCCTGGAGGAGAACGTTCCGGCGCAGGAGGGTGTGGCGATCATGGTCCACCACACTCGGGCGAGCGGCCTACGGGTGGCCTCCGCCATGTGCCACGACATCGCCGGGCCGGATGGCACCCTGATCGAAGCGCAGGCCAGCGGCGACGTCAACCGGGTGACCGTCGCCACACGCCTCGCCCCCGGCGGGCGGCTGCGGCTGGTCAAGTACTTCTCCTACGGGTGGTCGGCCAGGCGGTCCCGGCCCGCCCTGCACGATCAGGTCGTCGCGGCGCTGGCGGCCGCCCGGCTGGCCGGCTGGGAGGGTCTGTGCGCCGACCAGCGGCGGTTCCTCGACGAGTTCTGGCAGGGCGCGGACGTGGAGGTCGTGGGCGACCCCGAGGTGCAGCAGGCCATCCGGTTCGGGATGTTCCACCTGCTGCAGGCGTCCGCGCGCCTGGAGGACCGCCCCATCCCCGGCAAGGGGCTGACCGGCTCCGGCTATGACGGACATGCCTTCTGGGACACGGAGATCTTCGTGCTGCCGGTGCTCACCCACACCTACCCGCGGGCCGCCGCCGACGCGCTGACGTGGCGGAAGTCGACGCTGCCGTCGGCGCAGGCCCGTGCCACGCAGCTCGGCCTGTCCGGGTCGGCCTTTCCCTGGCGGACGATCAACGGCGAGGAGGGCTCCGGCTACTGGCCCGCCGGAACCGCGGCATTCCACATCAACGCCGACATCGCCTACGCGGTCGCCCAGTATGTCGACGCCACCGAGGACACGGCGTTCGAGCGGGACGTCGGCCTGCCGCTGCTGCTCCAGACGGCCCGGTTGTGGTGCGCGCTGGGCCATCATGACGCCCACGGGCGGTATCGCATCGATGGCGTGACCGGACCCGACGAGTACAGCGCCGTCGCCGACAACAACGTCTACACCAACCTGATGGCGCAGCAGAACCTGCGTGCGGCCGCCGAGGCCGCCGATCGCCATCCCGATCGGGCGGCAGAGCTCGGGGTCACCCCGGAGGAGACCACGCGATGGCGCGACGCGGCGGCCGTGATGGCCGTCCCCTACGACGAGCGCCTGGGCGTGCACCCGCAGAGCGAGGGCTTCACCGAGCATGAGGTCTGGGATTTCGCCGGTACGAAGCCGGAACAGTACCCGCTGCTGCGGCATTTCCACTATTTCGACCTCTACCGCCGGCAGGTGGTCAAGCAAGCCGACCTCGTACTGGCGATGCACCTGCGCGGCGACGCGTTCACGCCCGAGCAGAAGGCCCGCGACTTCGCCTACTACGAGGCGCTGACGGTTCGCGACTCGTCGTTGTCGGCCTGCACCCAGGCGGTGATCGCCGCCGAGGTGGGACAGCTCGAGCTCGCCTACCGCTACCTCGGCGAGGCGGCGATGATGGACCTGGCGGACCTGGAGCAGAACACCGTGGACGGCATCCACATGGCCTCGCTGGCCGGCGTGTGGATCTCCCTGGTCGCCGGATTCGGCGGGATGCGCGCCGGTCAGGGCCGGATGCGCTTCGCCCCGAGGCTGCCGCCGGGCCTGACCCGGCTCGCCTTCAGCGTGCGCTACCGCGGCAGTCTTGTCCACGTGAGCGTCACCTCGGACGCGACGACCTACCGGCTCCAGGAGGGCCCGCCGCTCACCGTGGCCCACCACGGCGAGCCGTTCCCCCTGCGGGCGGAGCCGGTCAGACTGCCGAACCCCTCGGCACCGGAGCCCGAGCAGCGGATCCACCAGCCGGCCGGCCGCGCGCCCCTTCCTCGCCACCCGGAGGGATGAGGTGTGGCACCCGGGGGCGCCTTGCCGGCCGGCCTTGGGCAAGGGGCGGAGTTCATCCTGTGGTCGGGAGGTTCTCGTCTCGTGGTGATCCCGCCGGGCCTCGTACGGCTTGGCGTGCCGTGAGGACGGCGGCGCCGGAGGCGACGAGGAGGCAGGCGATGACGAGTCCGGCGATCAACGGCCACGGCACGACGAGGACGACGTCCATGCCGAGCGTCGCCGCGAGGCCCGAGCGCATCCCGAGCAGTGCGGGCAACGCCACCAGGAGGCCGAGCGCGGTGCCCAGGGCGACGACCATGGCCGATTCGGTGGAGAGCGCCCGCACAACCTGTCGCCTGGTCGCCCCGGACAGGCGCAGGACGGCCAGGTCCCGCCTGCGTCCGGCGGCGGCCATCATCTGAGTGTTCGCGATCGAGACGGCGGTGTACCCGGCGGACACGATCACGAGGAGCAGGGTGAAGATCCAGACCAGGCGGTCCTCCTCGTCGGCGGACTCGGCCGCGTAGGTCGTCATGTCCACCGCCCGCGCGCCCACACCCGGCCGCACGGTGGCCGGGCCGCCCTGGCCGAGATACGCCTCCTCGGCCAGGGCGGAGGGATCGTGTTCGCGTACCAGGTCGTAGGGGAGCAGCACGCTGGTGGGGGCGTCGGCGACCACGGCGGCGATCGTCAGGGTGGTGGCACGGCCGTCCTCGAAGATGGCCTTGACCCGGTCGCCGGGTTTCCAGCCGCGTGATTCGGCGACCCACGGCACGATGGCCGCGCCATCGGGGGCGAGGGAATCCAGCGAACCGGAGACCACGTCGAGCGATCCGCGGCCCATCGCGAGCAGCCGAGGGGTGATCCCGGCGGCGGGGAGGGTCCGGTCGTCGTCCTGGTAGAGCGCCGTGGGGAGCATCGCCGCGCCGCCGCTCGCGGTGACCGCCGCGTCGGACAGCCCCGGCGTGCCGGACGGGATCACCATGCCGTGCGCCCGTAGGGAGGTGGCCCGCGCGGCGGAGTAGACGCCCGCCGTGGTCTGCACCATGCCGGTGATCAGCACCGCGAAGCCCACGGTGACCAGCACCGGGGTGGCCGTGGAGGCCGTACGGCGAACCGCGGTCAGGGTGCTCTCCCGCACCAGCAGGCCGGTGGCGCCGCGCAGCCGTCCGAGAGGCCAGGTGACTCCCCGGGCCACCGGTGGGACGATCGCCGGGGCGAGCAGCGCCAATCCGATGATCAACGCCATCGCGGTGTACAGGGCGAGGTTGAACAGGTCGCCGCCCTCGGCGCCCGCCGTGACGACGGCGCAGGCCAGGCCCGTGGCGGTGGACAGCCCGCCGGCGATCCACCGGCTGCGCGGCATCGGCCGGTCATCGACCGCGGCCTCGCGCAGCGCCTCCAGCGGACCCACCCGGCCCGCCCGCCGGGCGGCCGACCACACGCCGACCAGCGCGACGAGCACCCCCAGGACGAACGCCCCCACCAGTGGCAGCGGCAGCGGACGCACCTCGAAGCCAGGCGGCTCGAACCCGGCGGTGACCAGGGCGTCGCCCAGCACCGGGGCGAGCAGGGCGCCGAGCAGCACCCCGGCCCCGGCCGCCACGACCCCGACCGCGAGCGCCTCGCCGTACACGATGCCGCGGATCTGCCTCGGTGTCGCTCCCACCGCGCGCAGCAGGCCGAGTTCGTGCCGCCGTTGCGCGACGGCGAAGGCGAACGTGGAGGCCACCACGAAGATCGAGACGAAGGCGGACAGGGCACTCATGGCGGTGAGCACCTGGGTGCCGATCCACCGGACGCGGGCCTCTTCCAGGGGTTCGAGCGCGGTCCGTTCGTCGCCGGCGAACACCCGGCCCTGGCCGCCGGTGACGGCCCGGGCGGCCGACTCCACCGCGGACACGTCGGCGCCCGGCTCGGTGACCAGCCCGATCACGCGTACGCCCCCGGCCAGCGTCTCCGCCTCGGCGTCGCTCAGGTAGACGCCAGGACCGTCGGTCGTGCCCGTCACCGTGTACGGCGCGGGACCTTCGGCGGTCAGGACGGTGATCCGCGTGCCCGGTGCCGCGCCCAGCGACCGGTCGACGACCGCCTCACCTGTGTGCTGCGGTGCCCTGCCGGTCACCAGCCCGTACGGTCCCAGCGCCGTCGTGGACCACGCGTGGCCCCGGTCGGCCTCGGCCGGGGCGCCGCCGACGACGGCCTGTGCGTAGAAGGACCGCTCGGGGACCGCCCGCGCGACGCCGTCGAGCTCGCCCAGGCGCCGCACGAACGAGGCGGCCTGGCCGGGCGACCACGGCCGGTCGGGGGTGAAGTCGCCGTCGGCCCGCTCGATGGCCGGTGAGGCCACCAGTACGCTCGCCCCCGCCAGGCGGTCGGGCAGCCGCGGCACCCCGGAGAACCACGCCAGCGACGTCACCGTCACGATGGCCACGCCGAGCACCAGCGCGACCGCACTGCCCGCGAGGGCGCTCCAGCGTTCGCGCAGCGTTGCCAGGCCCAGCCGGAGACCCGTGCCGCGAGTCGGACGTTCGGTGCTCCCCCGGGGCGGTCGAGAGTCGTCAGCTGATCGGCGGTTGTCGCGGTGGCTCAGCATGCCGTCTCCAGGCCCGCCATGCGGCTCGCCACGGCCTCGGCGCTGATCTCGTCGCGGAGCTCGCCGACGATCCGGCCATCGGCGAGGAAGAGCACCCGGTCGGCGTAGGCGGCGGCCATCGGGTCGTGCGTCACCATGATCACTGTCTGGCCCTGGCGGGTCACGAGGTCGCGCAGCAGGCTCAGCACACCGCGCGACGACGTGGTGTCGAGCGCGCCCGTCGGCTCATCGGCGAAGACCACGGACGGCCCGCTGATCAGTGCCCGGGCGATGGCCACGCGCTGCTGCTCGCCGCCCGACATCTGGCTCGGCCGGTGCCGTGCCCGGTCGGCCATGCCGACCTCGGCGAGCGCCGCCCGGATCTCCACCGGCTCGAACCGCCGGCCGGCCAGGCGCAGCGGAAGCGAGACGTTCTGCTCCGCGGTGAGGGCCGACACCAGGTTGAACGCCTGGAAGACGAACCCCATCCGCTCGCGGCGCAGGAGCGTGAGGCCGGTCTCGTCGAGCGTGCCGAGGTCGGTGCCGTCGATCAGGACCGTGCCCTCGGTCGGCCGGTCGAGCCCGGCGGCGCAATGTAAGAGGGTGGACTTGCCCGACCCGGACGGTCCCATCACCGCGCTGAACGTGCCGGTCTGGAAGGAGGTGGTCACACCGTCGAGCGCGGTCACCGCCGCGTCGCCGGTGCCGTACGTCCTGCGCACCGTCCGCAGCCGGACGGTTTCGTTCGCTGCCATGGCCATGAGCCAAGCCGTTCCGGGCCCGCCGCACATTGGCGCCAGCGCGAGGACCGGAGGTAGACCCAGCACTACTGCCCTGGTCGGAGCCGGTCGGATAACGTCGAGGCGTGATCGCTCGCAACGCGCTGGAGGCCCTGACGACCAGGCCGTCGGCGTTCCTCCGGTCCATGTGGCCATGGCGATCGTTGGCATACCTGTCGTCGAGCGTGGTGTTCGCCGGGGTGGCCGTCGCCCTGGTCTACGTGGCCTACCGCTTCAGCGTCACGATCGGCTGCCTGCTCGGAGGGGTCGTGCTGGTCGTTCTCGGCCTGCCCCTCGCGAGGTTCGAGCGGCTGCGGCTGCGCCTGGTGGACGCCGCCCCGGCCCGTGACCCCCATCAGCCGCCCGGCCGTCCCGGCCTCACCGCCTGGCTCGGCAACCGGCTGCGTGAACAGGCGACCTGGCGTGAGCTGGGCTTCGCGATGGTGGCCCTGGCCGCCATCTGGTGCGTCGACCTGGGGGTGATTTCCGTGTCCGTGTGGATACCGTTCCTCCTGCTTTCGGCGCCGCTGCAACCCGAGGTGGACAGCCTGCTGACAGCCCTGCCGATCTCGGCGGCCGGCCTCGTCCTGTTGCCGCTGGCCGCCTACCCGGTGACCGCCTGGGCGGGAGCGCGAGCTTTGATCGTGCGTGCCGTGCTCGCCCCGCGCGAGGCGGAGATCATCAGGTCGCGGGCCAGGCTGGTCGACGCGTACGAGAGCGAGCGCCGCAGGATCGAGCGCGACCTGCACGACGGCGCGCAGCAGCGGCTGGTCGCGCTCACCATGAAGCTCGGGCTCGCGGGGCTCGACCTGCCGCCCGGGTCGCCCGCGGCCGTACAGGTGGAGGAGGCGCGCGTAGAGGCCATGAAGGCACTCGCCGAGCTGCGGGAGCTGATCCGGGGCGTGCATCCGCAGGTCCTCACCGATCGGGGGCTCACCGCCGCCGTCCGCGACGTCGCCGGCCGTTCGCCCGTGTCCGTCGACGTCGACCTGTCCCTGGCCGCGCGGCCATCGGCGTCCGTCGAGGCCACCGCCTACTACGTCGTCTGCGAGGCGCTCGCCAACGTGGCCAAGCACAGCGGCGCGACCCGATGCTCGGTGCGCGGCCGCATGTCAGGGGGGAGGCTCGTGGTGGAGGTCGGCGACGACGGCGTCGGCGGAGCCGACCCCGACCGGGGATCGGGGCTCGCCGGGCTCGCCGACCGGCTCGCCGTGATCGACGGCACCATGACCCTGTCCAGCCCGCGCGGCGGGCCCACCTGCCTTCGTGTGGAGATCCCGTGCCCGGCCTCCGCGTAGTCATCGCCGAGGACGCCGTCCTGCTCCGAGAAGGGCTCGCCGGGCTGCTCGAACGCTTCGGCCACGAGGTCGTCGCCTCGGTGGGGGACGCCCCCGCCCTGCTCGCCGCCGTCGAGGAGCACGGCCCGGCCGTCGTCATCGTCGACGTCAGGATGCCTCCCGGATACAGCGACGAGGGGTTGCGGGCCGCCCTCGCCCTGCGCGCTTCCCGGCCCGGCCTCGCCGTGCTCGTACTCAGCCAGTACGTCGAGCAGACCTACGCCGCCGAACTCCTCGACTCGGCTGGCGGCGCCGGCATCGGCTACCTGCTCAAGGATCGGGTGGGCGACGTGAAGGAGTTCGTCGACGCCCTCGCGCGGGTGGCCGACGGAGGTACGGTCGTCGATCCCGAGGTCGTCCGCCAACTCCTCAGCCGCCGCCGCGATCCGCTCACCCGGCTCACGCCCCGGGAGCACGAGGTGCTCGGCCTCATCGCGGAAGGCCGCTCGAATGCCGCCATCGCCCGCAGCCTCGTCGTGACAGAGGCGGCGGTCTCCAAGCACATCGCTTCCATCTTCACCAAACTCGACCTCCCTCCGGACAACGACGACCACCGCAGAGTCCTGGCCGTCCTCGCCTACCTCCGCGCCTGAGGGGAGTTACCGGGTCACCTGATCGGGCAGACCCGTGCCCTCGGTCCGAGGAGTCGGCCGCGGCCGGTCGTTCGACCCCCGCGGGCGGCCCGGCCACCAGTTCGCCCCGCCGAGCAACTGCATCGCGGCGGGTACGACGATCGCGCGGACCAGGGTGGCGTCGATCACCACGCAGAGTGTGAGCCCGACCCCGATGGTCATCAGGAACAGCGAGGTCGCGGTGAAGCCCATCGTGGCCAGGACGACGACCATGAGCAGCCCGGCCCGGGTGATGAGGGATCCGGTGCCGCGCAGGCCCACGATGATCGCACGCCGGTTGTCGCCGGTGGCCCGGTACTCCTCGCTGATGCGGCTCACCAGGAACATCTCGTAGTCGGTCACCAGGCCGAAGGCGATCGTGATGATGAGCCCCAGCGCCCACACGTCGGTGGTGCCCACCACGGAGAAGTCCATCAGGCCGGCCAGGCCGCCCTCCTGGAATCCCCAGACGATGAGGCCGCAGGAGGCCGCCAGCGACAGGAAGGCGACGACGACGGCCTTGACCGGTACGAGCACGGACCGGAACGCGAGGAACAGCAGGAACAGCGTCGACAGGCCGATGAAGGCCAGCGCCCACGGCAGCGCCGCCATCGTCGCGTCACTGTTGTCGAGGCTGACCGCCGGTCCGCCACCACCGCCGACGAGGACCTCGGTCGCGCCGGCCGGAGGTTCGAGTGCCCTGATGTCCCGTACCAGTTGCAGGTTGTCCGCGTCGTCGGCCTCGCCCCGGAAGGCGACCGTCGCCCAGGTCAGCTCGGAGTCGGCGAGATGCACGCCGGCCACCCCCGCTCCCTGGATGCCTTCGACGGACCGCAAGTAGTCGTCGAGGGCGGCCCGCCGCACGGGGCCGGCGATGGCGACGTCCATCCGCAGACCGGCCGGGCCGTCCTGCGGGAAGTCCGCCACCAGCATCCTCGGGACCACCTGGCCCTCGTTGCCGGCCGGCAGGTAGCGGTGGTTGGTGAGGCCCTGCTGCAGTGAGAGCAGCGGGGCGGCGGCGACCAGCAGCGCCAGCAGACCACCCGCCAGCCATGGCAGCGGCCGGCGGGTGACGGACGTGGCCAGCCGGTTCCACGCCCGGTTCTCCCGCGTGACGGCTCCGGCCCGGCGGCGCGGCCAGGGAAGACTCAGCGCGTTGATCCGGGAGCCGAGCACCGCCAGCACGGCGGGCAGTACGACGAGCGCGGCGAGGAGGTCGAAGAGGACGACCGCGATGCCGCCGAAGCCGAACGCCTGGGAGATCGGCTGCGGGAAGAACATCAGTCCGCAAAGTCCGATGACGACCGTCAGACCGGAGAAGGCGACCGTGTGCCCGGCCGTTTTCATCGTCGCCACCAGCGACTGCCGTACGTCGCCGCCGGTGCGCGCGAGTTCCTCGCGGAACCGGCTGACCATGAAGAGCCCGTAGTCGATGGCGAGGCCGAGCCCGAGCAGCATGGAGATCTCCATGGCGAAGATCGAGACATCCGTGACATAGGTCAGGGCGCGCAGCATCACCAGCGAGCCGAGGATGGCCATGATCCCCAGGGCGAGGGGGATGGCGGCGGCCACCACGCCCCGGAAGACGACCAGCAGCAGGAGCAGCAGGATCGGCAGCGAGATCATGTTGGCGGTGGCCAGGTTCTCCGTGGCGAGCCGCTGAAGGTGGAACACACTGGTGGAGCCGCCGGCGATGTGGGTCTCCAGGCCCTGAGCACGCATCTGCTGCTCGATCTCGCCGTAGGACTCAAGGCGCTCCTGGTCGTCCGCGCCGCGCAGAATGATCGTCGCCAACGTGGCGTGGCCGTCCGTCGAGACGTACCCCGAGCGCTGTTCCTCGGTGAGCTCCGGGCTCCAGTAACTGGTCCAGGAGACGACCTCGGTCTGCGGCAGGCTGCTGAGCGCCGCCGTCACCGCCTTCCTGAAGGCCGGGTCGTCCACCGACAACTCGCCGGTGGGGTCGCTGTAGATCGCCACCGCGTCCGCCTGCGCCGGCCGGTGCCCGAAGTGGCCCTCCAGGAGCTCGTTGGCCCGGTACGACTCCGCATGGGGAGATTCCAGCCCACCGGTGCTCAAGGCGCCGAACACCCCGCCGCCCCAGGCACCGGCGAGTACCACGAACAGGGCGGTCGCGATCAACAACGCGCGCCTGCGCGCATGGGCGAAATGCCCCAGCCACGAGAACATGGCGATGCCTCCTGAGTAGTCCTGGCTCACGCTGCCTGCATGCCGCCATCAACCGGGAGGACCGTCCCGGTCACGTAGGAGGCGCGGTCGCTGAGGAGCCAGGCGGCGGCCTGCGCGATCTCCTCGGGGTCGGCCGCGCGACGCAGGGGAGTGCGCGCGTTGAGCTGATCGACGATGCCAGGTGAGCTGTCGTTCCAGGCGCGCACCATGTCGGTCAGAGTGGTGCCGGGAGCGATGGCGTTGACGCGGATGCCCTCCGGGCCGTAGGTGACGGCGGCCGACTCGGTGAGACTGTTGACCGCCCGCTTCATCGCGCCGTAGGCGGGCAGCGTGGGGTTGCCCCTCAGGCTGCCGACGGATGAGGTGTTGACGATGGCGCCTGTGCCGGCGGTGGCCCGGATGGCGGCGACCTCGGCGGCCATGGCCGCCCAGGCGCCCTTGAGGTTCACGGCGTAGACATGGTCGAAGTCGGCCTCGGTCGCCTGGTCCATCGGGCCGGGCGGCACGATGGTCGCGCCGTTGTTGAAGGCGACGTCGAGCCGGCCGTACAGGTCGACGGCGCGGTCGACGGCGGCGCGCACACTGGCCCCGTCGGCAAGGTCGCACACCGCGTGGTCCGCGGCGCCGCCGGCCGCCCGGATCTCCTCGGTCACCGCCTTCAGCTGGTTCTCCGTCCGGGCCGCCAGCAGCACCCGGGCGCCCTCCCTGGCGAACAGCCGCGCCGCGGCGGCGCCGATACCGCGACCGGCGCCGGTGACGAAGGCGACCTTGCCGGCCAGCAGGCCGGGAGCGGCGGGGGTGAAGGTGTCGTCGTCCATGACAGCGAGCCTGCGTCCGGCCGCACAGCCGATCCAGGCACCAGCGGTACCTGGATCGGCTCCCTGGCACCCGTGCACACTGGGGGCGTGGACAGACGAGAGCTGGCCGGCTTCCTGCGCAGCAGGCGTGAGCGCATCAGCCCTGCCGACGTGGGGCTGCCCGCCGGGCCGCGCCGCCGCACCCCGGGGCTGCGTCGTGAGGAGGTGGCGCAGTTGGCGTTCATCTCGACCGAGTACTACTCGCGGCTGGAACAGGCCCGTGGCCCGCGCCCGTCCCGCGAGGTGCTCGCCGGTCTGGCTCGGGCCCTGCGCCTGTCGGACGCCGAGCGCGACCACCTGCACCACCTCGCCGGCGCCCCGCCAGGCCCGACGGCCGGGCCCTCACGCGAGGTGCGGCAGAGCATCCTCGACCTCCTGCGGCGGCTGCCGCACGCCGCGGCGATCGTGCTGTCCGCGACCTATGAGGTCATCGCCTGGAACGACCTGGCGACCGCCCTCCTGGAGGACTTCTCCGCCCTGCCCCGGCACGAACGCAACCTCGTGCGCCGTGCCTTCCTCGCGCCGCGATCGCGGGAGCGGCTTCGGTACAGCCTGTCCGACGTGGAGGCGTTCGCTCACGCCGCGGCCCGGGACCTGCGGGCCACCGCCGCCCGTTACCCTGACGACCCCGAGGTGGCCGCCCTGGTCGGTGACCTTCTCTCCGGCAACGCGGCATTCGCCCGGCTGTGGGCCGCCCATGACGTACACAGCGAGCTCACCCTGCGCAAGACCGTCAACCACCCGCTGATCGGCCCCATCACCCTCAACTGCGACGTCCTCGACATCACCGACCGAGACCAGCGAGTCGTGATCTACACCGCCGAACCCGGCTCCCCGGCAGAGGAGTCGCTGCGGCTGCTGTCGGTGATCGGCACGCAGCGCATGGACGTGCCCGGCTAGGTGGTCCGCCCGCTCGGGATCGCCGGGCAGAGGTTCGCCGGACGCTTCCGCCTCGCCTGACGAGTTCGCCCTAGCGGAGCGGGTAGCCGTACCGGAGCATGCCCGGGGTGGTGAAGGCGGTGATCATGCGGCGGCGGCCCGGGCGCATCGCCGTCCGCCATTCCTCGTCCGCCCTGAGCGGCACCACGCCGGTGCTGATGCGCATCGGGTTGCCCGCCACGCTGTGATCGGCGGGCAGGTCGATCGTGCCGTCGCCGAGGAACGGCGTGGCGGCCGACGGCAGCCCGGCGAACTCCAGCACCCTGGACAGCTCACGGCGGGGCTGGGCGACGAAGTCCTCATAGCGCATGAGCGTCCACGGGGTGTCGGTCAGGCGGAAGGACTCGATGGCGGCGTTGAAGGCCAGCCACTCGGCGGCGGTCTGCGCCGGTGAGTGGGTGGCCATCAGCCGCCCGCCCTTGTCGGCCCGCTGCACCCTGCGGGACCAGGAGTGGACGACGCCGTGCGGGCCGCGGACGAGCTGGACGATCCGCAGGTCGATGCCGGGCACCCGGCGCAGCAGCAGCGCCGAGGTGGGGAACTTGGAGGAGTCCACGATCACCGAGCTCCCGCTCACCTCGGCGATCGCCCGATAGACCGTGGCCATGGTCGCGGCGTAGCGGTGGACGCGTCGGGCGAAGGCGCCCGTCGTACCGGTGAGCACGTGGCGCGGGACGTGCCTGATGCGCATGACCGAATGGTGCAGCCGGGACATCTCGGCGGCGTCCACGTTGCGCCAGTCGCCGAAGGCGGCCCGGCCGACCTCCTGCCAGAACTCGCACCCGGCGAACCGCCGCCGGCACCCGCACAGCTGGTTCTTGGCCACGCCCTGCGTCCACAGGTAACGCAGCTCGCCCACGCAGGACGCCCCCTCGACCGCGCCCAGAGCGCGCGAGATCAGGGTGCTGCCCGACCTGCCGTGACCCCCGAGGAACAGGATGCGGATCGGCTGCGGCGGACGATCGGTTGCGGAGCGTGTTCGGATGGTCATAGAAACGTAAACTTACGGTCCTGCGGCTCCCGGCCGGCACCGAATCGCGGAAGAAGGCATGGTCGGAGCGCCAGGGGTGGGGGCGAAGGGGGCGATTGCGGACGAGGGAGTCGGGCTGCCCGCTCAGGTTACGAAGATCAGTCGCAATGGGTAATGCCGCATACCTCTTGCGGGAAACAGCCGTAAGCTCCCGTTGCGCGTCACGCCGGTCATGATCCGTGACCGATGTGACGAGTGAAGTGGCGATCAGAAAGGCGGTTCAACCCGTGACCCGAGGCCCATGGCCCCAGCAGCCCCCCGCGACCACGGCACCGGTTTCCGCCGAGCCACTGCTGACCAGGGACTACGACGCGGACCCCGCACTCGTGCACGAGAGGCTGCGCGAGACCTACGGCCCCGTCGCGCCCGTCGATCTCCTCGGGGTGCCGGTCTGGTTCGTCATGGGTTACGAGGAAGTGCTCCGCGTCCTGCAGAACCCCGGCGGAGCGTGGAGCAAGCGCCTGGACAACTGGAAGATGAACGCCGAAGGCCGGCTGCCGGCCGACTGGCCCCTGCTGCCCGTCTTCCAGGTCAACAACTCGACCTTCCAGGAAGGCGCCACGCTGAACCGGTTGCGGGCCGCCTGGACCACCGCCCTCGCCCCCTTCCAGGACTACGGCCACCCCCAGGCGCAGCAGCTGGAGCAGGCCGTCGTGAGCCACGCCGACGACCTCATCGGCGTGCTGGCGGAGGGCGGCGCCGCGGGGTGGGCGGACCTGGCCGCCCAGTACGCGCGACCGCTCCCGCTGATGGTCGCCGACCGCATGCTCGGCTTCACCGCCGCACGCGGCGAGGACGTGGTGATGGACATCTGGCGGATGCTCGACGCCGGCCCCGACGCGGCCGCGGCTTTCGAGCGGTTGTACGCCGCCATGACCGAACTGGGCGCCGCCAAGCGGGAGTCCCCCGGCGAGGACCTGCCGTCCTACCTGATCAACGCCAAGCCGGACATCACCCTGGACGAGCTGGCCCGCGAGCTCCTGATGCTGCCCGGCCTGCTCGACTTCACCGGCAGCCTCGTCTGCAACGTGGTCGTCGAGGTCATCGCCAACGCGGGGGTGCGGGAGAGCCTGTCGGCGGGCGCCATCGACGAGGCGGTGAACAAGGTCGCCCTGCTCAACCCGCCGATGGCCAACCTGACCTTCCGCTACGCGCTGACGGACGTGAAGATGGGCAACTACACCATCCCCGCCGGCGATCCCGTGATGCTCTCCGTCGCCGCCGCCCATGGCGACCCGCGCTTCGCCGGGGCGATCGACTGGCACGCCATTCGCAGCACCCGCGCCCACCTGGCCTGGGGAGCGGGGCCGCACAGCTGCCTGGGCCAGGTGCTGGCCACCCGGATCGCCGTCATCGCCGTGCAAAGGCTGTTCAGGCGGTTCTCCAAGGTGAAGCTCGCGCTCCCGGCCGACCAGCTACCCTGGCGGCCCTCCCCGTTCATGCGGTCGCTGCGGTCGCTGCCCGTCCAGTACGAGCTCGCCAGGGTGCCGGCGCCCCCGGCCGATACCGCCGCCGCCGAGGACTCCGACGCGCAGACGGCTGCCACGCCGGCTGCCGGGGCGGCATCCGGGGCCGCTTCACCGGCGGACGAGCCGGCCGGCAAGCCGTCCCGGTCCCCGCTCTGGAGTTTTCTGCGCGGGCTGCGCCGCGCACGCTGAGCGGGCATGCGGGCCTTGCGCGTGATCCGTCCGGCGGTATGAAGAAACAGAGGAACCGTCGGCGGATGGGAGCCCGCTGTGCAGAAAGAGCCTCGGATCAGTTACGTGCCGCTCGAGTCGATGGACGAGGCGATGCGAAAGGAGATGCACAGATGCGCCCGCGAGGGCACGCCCAGGCCGGAGAGTTCGGCGGTGCGGGCGCACGCGCCGAACGCGTTCTGGGCGTTCGCCGACTCCTGGCAGGCGATCTTCGACCACGGCGTGTGCGATCACGCGATCAAGGAGCTCTGCCGGGTCTACATCTCCCGTACGGTGAAGTGCGAGTTCTGCGGTAATCAGCGCTCGATCAAGGCGGCCGAAGGCGGGTTGTCGGAGCAGCAGTACGACGAGTTGCTGAATTTCGAGTCCTCGCCGAAGTACGACGAGCGGCAGCGGGCGGCGCTTTCCTACGCCGAGGCGATCGCCTGGCGCCTCGACACCGACGATGCGTTCTGGGAGCGGCTGCACCGGCACTTCACCGAAGCGGAGCTGGTCGAACTCGGCTGCTTCATCGCGCTCACCTTCGGCCAGCAGAGCTGGATCAGGTTGCTCGGCATCGACCACCACCAGTATCTCCCGGGCACGCCGGCGGCGATGGCTCCCGGATTCGAGGACGCCGAGTCCGCGGCGGCCACGAAGGCCCGGGACGGCTACTGGGCGGCGGGCTGAGTTCGAGCCGGCGTCCGGGCGCCGATCCGCCGGGCGAGTTGCGGCCGGGATGCGGGGAGCCGCCGTGCGGCGGGGCGTGTTCGAGCACGCCTATCGCCCGTCTTCCGGCGGGCAGATCGCGTCCGGGAGCGGCTCGTAGTCGATCACGGTCAGTGGGCGGTGATTTCGGGGAGTTCCCTGACTGCGCATGCTCGGAGAAGCGGACCGGTCTGTGCGGGCGGACGCTATGGGGGCAACGGATTCGTCCCGTGAAAGGGTGATCACCCATGGTAAGCGACAACGCCAGCGAAGCTCGCGTGCGGCAACTGCGCAGCTTGCTCGTGCCCGTCGACGAGCACCCCGCCGGTCGGCTCATCGACCTGGAGTCCAGCGTCGCCGCGATGGCCGCCGACCCGCTGCCCGCGCCCTGGGGCATGGTCTGGGCGCCACCCAGCTGCCAGAACTACCTCGAAGAGGCCGTACCGGAGCTGCACTCGCTCAACGGCTGGGTACGGCTGACCGACCGGCGGGCCAAGAGCTTCAGCCACGACAACTTCTACATCGACATGGTCATCGAGTCGCCCGGCGGCGTCGACGTCCAGCGGATCAGCCGGGCGGCCGGCACCTGCAGCTCGGGCACCCTGACGCTGGACGCCAAGGTCGTCGGCAGGGTGACCTACACCGAGCTGGCCTCGCCCGCCCTGGCCGACGCCAGCACCCTGACCATGCAGATCCAGGTCCAGTTCGAGCCGCCCGCCGACCGCGAGAGCGCGGAGATCCTGGCCAAGTACGGCTACGTCTCCGCCAGGGACGCCGACGGCCAGGACATCGGGGTCAACAACGTCAAGCAGGTCTCCTACGTCGCGACCGGCGACACGCTGTTCATGGTCCTGTCGCCCGATCCGGACATTCACCGGGCGATGCCGACGACGCTGTACCAGCGTGCGAGGAGTGCGGGCGACCACTGAGTTCGGTGGCGCGACCTCCGGCACACGAACGGCCCCTTGTGGAGCGTTCCGACGTGGTCCTGGCCGACGTCGGCCAGGACCACGTCGTGCCGGGACCGTCGCGGCCCCCGGTGAGGAGAAGGGAGTCAGGCCCGATGAACGTGCAGCTCAAAGTGCTCCCCGTCCCGGTGACGGACGTGGAGAGAGCCAAGCGGTTCTACGGCGAGCAGGTCGGGTTCCTGGTGGACCGCGACACCCAGCCCGGCACCGGCAACCGGACGGTACGCCTCACGCCGCCCGGCGCCTGGTGGTCGATCGTGATCGGCCCCGCCCCCGCGATGGGACCGGGGCCGGTCAAGGGGCTGCAGCTCGTCGTGGCCGACATCGAGGCGGCCAGGCGGGACCTGGCCCGGCGCGGGGTCGAGGTGAGCGCCGTCCAGCACTACGAGAAGGACGGGACGCTGGCCGAGGGCAAGGG
Organism: Nonomuraea jiangxiensis; assembly: GCF_900099965.1. GTDB lineage: Bacteria > Actinomycetota > Actinomycetes > Streptosporangiales > Streptosporangiaceae > Nonomuraea > Nonomuraea jiangxiensis. The sequence continues at coordinate 280,404 of NZ_FNDJ01000015.1, forward strand.
CGGGCGATGGAACGCGTTCGCCTTCTTCGACGACCCCGACGGCAACGGCTGGGTGCTGCAGGAACGCCCCGGCACCGAGCCCTGAGCCCCGGCACCGGGTTGACGACGCCGCCTGGGCGGGCCGGTCCCTCCGCGCGGATCGGCTCGCCGTTCCATCGGAACCGGGCGAGCGCCGGGCGCCATCGCGTCGGGAATTCGCCTGGGCCCCGCCATGCCGTCACGCTCCGGGATGAGGTGATTGCCCCGTCGTGATGTGCCGCGACGGACATCACGGCCATGCCGACTTGGTCGCCGTTGACAGCGTTACCGCAGGCCCGTGCCGGTCCCCCTGCCGCTGACGGTGATCGTGGGATGGCCGCCCGGCTGGAGGAGGCGGGCGAGGACGCGCTGGTCTCGGTGGTGACCCCGGCCGGCGGCGAGCGGGCCCGGCGGTCGGTGGAGAAACTCGGCGCGCTCGGCGAGAACGAGTCCGTAGTGACGACCAGGCCGTTCGCCGAAGCGTCTGTGTGGACGCGGTAGTGGCGGATCACCGTTCTGGCGCGAGTCCAGCCGTGGTTGTCCACGAACTCGATCGTCTCGTCCCGGGAGCGAGTTCCGTCGCGCGGGTCCCAGTTGTTGATGACCACCATGGACGGCAGCCCTCGCTTCTTCACGACGTACTCGATGGTGTTGTACGTCGGGTCGAACGCCAGGGGTTCGGCCTCTATAGGGACGAGAACGTCGTCGGCGATCTCCAAGATGACCCGTAGCGCGTCGGCGAACGCCGAGTCGTCGAAAGGGTCCTGGGCGTTGAGATTGTCGGTTGGCATCCAGCCAGAAGTGTCTACCCAGACGTGCTTGATGCCAGGCAGCTTCGGCAGGTCGCGCAGCTCATCCAGGTTTTCATACCCCTGCACGAAGTAGAACGGCAGCGCCCGGTTGGCGGCCTTCTCTGGATCGGTTTTGAGCAGTTCCTCGTAGACACCGACCACTCGGTCCGCCCACCAGACCGCGGAGCCCTGGGGGTCAATAGAGAGGACGACAGTGGAGTCTTCCTCTCCGGCGGTGTCGGCGTTGACCGCTGCAAGCTGAACGGCGTTGGTGGATTTCCCGACACCGCCCTTCTGATTGACGACCTCGGCCACCAGACAAGCCGCTGGTTGCGGGGCCCCATGGCGTCACACGGGTGAGGTCTATGTCGCGGCTTCGCGCCGAAGCGCATTCATCTGAGGGTCAAAACAGATCAACCCAAAGCTGTTGGCAACCTGCGCTACATAGGCAGACGCCATATCCGCAGTACTCCATGCAAGCGCGATGTAAACGTATGGCCCACTTGCCCCGCTGGAAAGTGGCGTTGAAGCCCAAGGTGTATCGTCGCCGGTATCCCTATCAGGCCAACGCTCTGTAAGGGCGGCCAGAAAGTCAGCAATAGCACTTCCCACCGGGGACAGCTCATCGCCATCGAGATACTCATCGTACAGGCGATCATGCACCCTTGCCGCTTCATGATCGCTTGACGGCACATCCCCATGCCAAACCGCCAGGTCATAGCTCATCTTCCACTCACCTCGTCTCGCGGGCAATAAAGTTCAGTGCCCACCCCATATCTCCCGTCCAGCGCTTTCCACCATGCCTTCGCCCCACCATAAAGAATCATCTGGGCGTCGGCCTCTGGAAGTAAATCGCCAATCTCCAAGCCCCAATCACGCATCTGCTGGGACTGCAGAATGACATTCCCACCATTCGCTAGCTACCCATACACGGTCTTCTGCTGAGGTGACGGTTTGGCCGACGGGCCGTTCTTACCTTCGAAATATTCGGGTGCACCAAAGCCCTGGCCGTTTCTGGTTGCAACGATATCAACATACGATGTCGTCCCGTCTTTAGCTGCAAGCTTCACGTGTGTCCCCATGATTGTGTAGTGAGTTCCTCACCGGCGAGCTGCAAGGCAGCCACGATCCGTCCGGCGTGGTGTTCACCGTGCTGGCCGCCCTGTCGGGGATAGAACGCGAGTACATCCGCGACCGCACCCTGGAAGGCCACGAGTCCGCCCGCAGGAACGGCACGGCCATCGGCGGCGCCACCGTCACCGATGAGACCATGCTGTCCATGGCCCTGCATCTGCGCGACCAAGACCTCAGCTTGCGCGAGATCGCCGCTCGCCTGGTCATCACCCAGGGCGCCAAAAGGGGCCGGCACCCCTCCCCGGCCACCGTCATGCGCATGCTCCGTGACCACGACACCAGCATCACCGAGCTGGGCGCCCGAGCCGACGATGCGAAGCAACGGCCGTAGACCCTGGCCGGTACCCGAGCCGCGAACTGTCCTTGGCGTCATGATCCAACACCGTGATCAAACCGGGACCTCAGTCGGAGGCTCCTGCGTTATCGCAGGTCAGACGCTACTTTGTTGAAAATTTCTTCATTGCTATGGGGACCCCTGGAGGG
>NZ_FNDJ01000030.1 GCF_900099965.1 Nonomuraea jiangxiensis
GTGCTGGGCGCGTTGTACGCCGCAGCCGCAGCCGGCCTGCCCACCCTCGCCGACAGCGGCTACGACGGCGCCGGGATCGGCATTCATACGCCGATCAAACAGCCCGAAGGCAACCAGGTTCTCAGCCCGGACAACCGCACCTACAACCGGCTCCTACGCGCCCTGCGATGTCTCGGCGAACGCGGATTCGCCCTGCTCAAAGGCCGCTGGCGGATCCTCCAGCACATTACCGCCAGCCCCAGCACAATCGGCGACATCGCCCGCGCCGCCCTTGTGCTCACCCATTTCGAGCACAACTACCTACCGACAATTCGCTGAGATCACGTCAATGTCTGCGGGAGTTCTTCCGCCGCCGGCGGCCAACCGGGATGTCCCGCCGGGCGGGATGTGCATGTGACCGCGGGCAGGTGGCTTCTCGCAGGCCGGGTTCGCCACGGGGCTGAGCACGGTGGCGGCTCTCAGACGGTGGCGGGTCCGGGGATGTCGATGTCGTTCCCGCTGATCAGGAGAATGTGATGGCCTTCGTAGCAGGTGAGCTCGACGGCTATGACCCCGATGTCGAGGTTGTGAACGCCGATGACGTGGTTGGCGGGCAGCAGAAAGCGATCACCGCATTCGCCGCAGTAGGCCAGGAACATGATGCGTTTTCCCTTGATGGTGGTGCTTGTTCGACTCGTGGGTGGTCAGGTGATGGCTTCGGACAGGTCCAGGTGGCCGTGGAAGGGCGGGAGGCGCTCGCCCAGCAGGAGGCGGCGGGCGACGTGGGCGATCTGGCCGGCGGCGTAGCGGGCCTCCCCGGCGAGTTGCGGATATCCAGACAGGTCCGTTCCGATGAGCCCGACCGACTCCTGGGAGCGTGCGGACAGGGCCGATAGGCCGCCCAGCCATGCGACCAGGGCGGTGAAGCGGTCGGCCGAGGTCGCGAGGCCGGGGCCGACCAGTCCGTGGAACGGGGGCAGCTCGGGGTGCGTGGCGTAGGGCTCGACGCTGAGGAAGCCGCGCTCGTCGGCCGCGTACACGACGTTCAGGCCGAGCCGGCGGGCGGCCGTACGGGTGTCGTACTTGGCCGCGGCGCCGTCGCATTCCTCCACCAGCAGGTCGAGGCCGTGCAGGAAGTCCTCGACGTTGTCCTGGTCGATCGCCTCCTCCAGGAGGGTGACCTGGAGGTACGGGTCGATCGCGGCGATGCGGCGAGCGGCGATGCGCGTCTTGAACTGCCCGATGTCGGCGTGGCCGGCGCCGAGCCGGTTGAGGTTGGACAGCTCCAGGCGGTCATAGTCGGCCAGCACGAGGTGTCCGCACAGATGTTCCTGGGCGATCGTGACCGCCGCCTCCGCGCCCACCGACAGGCCCAGCACGCCGACGCGTTTCGTACGCAGTAGCAGTTGTTCGGCGCGGGTGATCTTGTTGCGGTTGCGGTCCGTCACGACCCGGAGGTATTCGTCGGGGGGCAGCAGGTGTGCGACCTGCGCTGTCCAGGGGAGATAGGCCCAGCACCCGTACGCCGCCAGGTCGCCTGGCACTTCCGGTCGTTCGCCCGACGATGGCCGCAGTGAGGCGAGTTCGTCGAGTTGGCGGTCGATCGTGTCCAGGATGGTGATGCCGTGCCGGCGGCACAGAGCGCTGAATCGTGGGTGTTCTCCGCCGGCCAGCCGCACCAGTAAAGGTCGCCAGCTGTGCTCGGGGGCGAGGCCGGGGGAGGCCAGGGCGTCGGCGAAGTGGTCGAGGGTGAGGGTCGCGGTCATCGGGCAGGCTGCGCGATCGCGTTGCCGGCCGCGGTCGTCGGCGCGCGCAGGTCCCGTTCGTAGACCTGGCCGACGAGGTCCACGCCGAAGCTGTGGTGCTCCTCCTCTTCGACCAGGTCGAACCCGCGCGACAGGTAGATGTGGCGGGCCGCGACGAGGGGATCGTTGGTCCACAGTTTCATGCGTTCGTAGCCGGCTTGGCGGGCGAAGGTGAGGCATTCGTCCACCAGCCGGGCGCCGAGCCGGTGCCCGCGCGCGTCCGGGTGGACCAGCAGGATGCGCAGCTGCGCAGTGGTCTGATCGCTGGCGACGCAGAAGACGCAGCCGACACGGCGGCCGTCGAGTTCGGCGATCCAGGCGGCCTCGCGGGCCGGGTCGTGGTCGGTGGCGTAGTCGGCGACGATGCGCGCGACGAGTGCCTCGAAGTCGGCGTTCCAGCCGAACTCGGTGGCGTAGACCTCGCCGTGGGCCATCACCACCCAGCCGAGGTCACCCGGCTGTCCCAGGCGGCGGATCGACGGGATTGCGGTCGGCTGGTGTCCCATGGCAGCTCCATACGGCTCGGCATTTTTCACGCCTCGATAACTGAAACAGTCGTTTCAGTGCCAGAGTAGCCCTATGAGCCAGACAGCGCGACCCGCCTCCGCCCGCCAGCAGGAACTGCTCGAACGGGCCTACGTCTACGTGTTGGACCAGGGGCTGGCGGGGCTGTCCCTGCGGCCGCTCGCGACCGCCATCGGCTCCAGCCCTCGCGTGCTGCTGTTTCTCTTCGGCTCGAAGGAGGGGCTGACCAAGGCCCTGCTGGCCCGGGCGCGCAGCGATGAGCTGGAGTTCCTCGCCCGTACCCGAGCCCTGGCCCAGGACGTCGGCGAACGCGGTGACCTGACCGCCGCGGTACGCGCCACCTGGCAATGGCTGTCCGCGGAGCCGACGCGGCCGCTGCTCAAGCTCTGGTTCGAGGCGTACGCGCATTCGTTGATCGAGCCGGAGGGCCCATGGGCGGACTTCGCCCGGCAGACGGTCGAGGACTGGCTGGAGCTGCTGGCCGAGGCCCAGTTCCCGGACCTCACCACGGCGACGGCCACGGCCGAACGCACCCTGGCTCTGGCCGTCCTGCGCGGCGCGCTGCTCGATCTCCTGGCCACCGGCGACCTCGCGCGCGTCTCCGCCGCGATCGAGCACTACCTGCGTCTCGTCGCACCGCGGCAGCACCAGCCGAGCACGCCGGGGCCGGACTCATAGCGGCCGGGGCGGTTCCGTCGCCGCGACCGGTCCGGCCATGCCGAGGCTTCGTCAGCCGCCGGGCCCGTCAGCCTGGGCCAGTACCTCGTAGTGCCGTACCGCCGGATCCGACCTGAGCAGGGTGGCGCGAGCGGCCGGGGTGACGTGCTCGTGCTCGTAACCGTCCCCGGCGAACCGCCGTACGGCGGCCATCGAGTCGAAGAGCGTGAGCGTGACCAGCTCGGGGCCGTCCGCCAGCAGGTACGCGCCACGGAAGCCGGGCACCTCCTGGAGATCGTGCAGGACCTCCTCCTCGAAGACGCGGCGGTATTGACCGGGGTGCGCGGCGGTGGCCCGCCAAACTCGTGCGATCATGCCTCAGAGTCTGGTGGGCGGATTACGGCCGCCGCTTGAAGAATTTTGCGCAATCCGGCGGGCGGGGTGCCGCACTCGGCCCGTACGGTGCGGGTGAGGTGGGCCTGGTCGGCGAAGCCCAGCTCGGTGGCCAGCCCGGCCAGGTCCCGTGCCCCTGCCTCCAGCGCCGCGACAGCACGCAGGACCCGCACCCGGTTGCGGTAGGCGGCCATGGTGAGGCCGAGTTCGCGGTGGAAGACCCGGCTCAGGTGGTACGGGGAGCAACTCAACGAGCCCGCCAGCGCCCGCAGCGACAGAGCCGGATCCTCGCTCAGTAACCGGCGTGCCCGCTCCGCCAGCGCCGCGCGTGCCCCGCCCCCGCCGGTCCCCGCCGGATGCGCGTGCAGGAGGGTGCCGAGCGCCTCGGCCGGGTCGGCCAGGCCGGCGGTCAGCATCCGGTGCGCCACCGCCATCGCTCCCGTCACCGGGAACCATCCCCCCTGGGGCGGCGTGTCGAAGAAGGAGCCCGCGCAGCGCAGCGCGGTGCACACGTCGGGGGAGCCGACCCGGTGCGCGATGCTGTGCTCCTGGCCCGGCGCGGTGAGGTAGGCCATGGTGGGGTCGGCGCGCATCTCCCGCCCGTCGACGCGGGCCAGGAACGCGCCCTGCCACACGAACATCAGCCGGTATTCCCCGGACGCCTCCGGTGCCGACCACTCCTCGTCCACCGCGTCGAACCGGACCTGTTCCACCACGAACCCGTCCCCTGCGGCGACCCGCCTCACCGTCCGCTCGTGCATGTCCCGAGACTAGCCAGAGCATCCAGGTCAACCGTCGGCAAGAAGCCGTTTCCGCCTCCCGCCATGGGGCAAAGGGGGCCCATGGATCAATCTCAGGCGCCGATCCTGGAGGCACTGCAGGCATACCACGACAGCGGGCAGTTGCCCTTCACCCCGCCGGGCCACAAGCAGGCCCGGGGCGTCGATCCGCGGGTCAGCGCGGTGCTGGGCGAAGCGGTGTTCCGCTCCGACGTGCTCTCGGTCGGCGGCCTGGACGACCGGTCGAGCTCGGGAGGGTTCCTGCAACTGGCCGAGCAGCTGATGGCGCATGCGGTGGGCGCCGAGCAGACGTTCTTCTCGACCTGCGGCAGCTCCCTGTCGGTCAAGGCGTCCATGTTGTCGGTCGCGGGACCTGACGAGAAGCTCCTGATCGGCCGGGACGCGCACAAATCCGTGGTGGCGGGCCTGGTTCTGTCAGGGATCCGCCCGGTGTGGGTGGAGCCGCGATGGGACGAGAAACTGCATCTCGCCCACCCGCCGGCGCCCGAGGCGTTCGCTGCGGCGTTCGCCGAGCACCCCGACGCGAAGGGTGCCCTGGTCGTCACACCGACGCCGTATGGCACGTGCACCGACCTGGCCGCCATCGCCAGAATCTGTCATGAACACGGCAGGCCGCTGATCGTGGACGAAGCCTGGGGCGCGCACCTGCCCTTCCATGCCGACCTGCCGACCTGGGCGATGGACGCCGGCGCGGACGTGTGCGTCACCAGCATCCACAAGATGGGCTCCGGCCTGGAGCAGAGCTCCGTCTTCCATCTCCAGGGCGACCTGATCGCACCCGAGTTGCTCAAGGAACGGGCCGACCTGTTCAGCACCACCAGCCCGTCGGTGCTGGTCTATGCCGCCCTGGACGGCTGGCGCCGGCAGATGGTCGAACACGGCCACGCCATCTACGACCGCACGCTCTCGCTGGCGAAGACGACGCGGGAACGGATCGAGGAGATCAGCGGCCTGCACGTGCACGGCCGCGACGACTTCTGCGGCCCCGGACGCGCCTTCGACGCCGACCCGCTGCAGCTCATGGTCGATGTGAGCGGCCTGGGCACGGGCGGCTACCAGGTCGCCGACCGGCTGCGTGAGCGCCACCAGATCAATGTCGGGGTGTCCGACCACCGCCGTATCGGGGTCCAGTTGACCCACGCCGACGACGAGCAGAGCACCGACCGGCTTCTGCGGGCGCTGGACGACCTCGCCCGGCGCGCCTCCGATCTGCCGCCTGCCCCTCCGCTGCGCATCCCGCCGCCTTCAGAGCTGCGACTGGAGCAGGCCATGCTGCCGCGGGACGCGTTCTTCTGCCGGGTCGAGCACGTGCCCTGGCAGCAGGCGAGCGGGCGGATCAGTGCCGAGCTGCTCACCCCCTATCCGCCCGGCATCCCGGCCGCGCTGCCGGGGGAGCGCCTCACCCGGGACGTGCTGGATTACCTTCACAGCGGGCTGGAGGGCGGCATGGTCATTCCGGACGCCGCCGACCCCTCGTTGCAGTCGGTCCGCGTGGTCGCCTGAGCATGCAGCGGTCTGCCGCGACGGCGGGGGCGGGTGGGAGCAGTGATGCTCGCCTGGTCTTCACCGTGGGCCATGGGGCGCGGCCGATCGACGCGTTCCTGGCGGTCCTGAGTCAGGCGTCGGTGTCGGTGGTGGCCGACGTGCGCAGATTCCCTGGATCTCGGCGGCACCCGCACTTCGGTCGTGAGGCGCTCGCTGAGGCCCTCGCCGGATCGGGCATCGGCTACGAATGGCACGGGCGGTCCCTGGGCGGTCGCCGTACCGCGCTCCCTGGCTCCCGCCACACCGCCCTGCGCCATGGTGCCTTCGCCGGATACGCCGATCATATGGACACCGCCGAGTTCCGGGCGGCGGTCGACGAACTGGTGGCGCGCGCCGGCGCCGAACGTCTCGTGGTGATGTGCGCGGAGACCCTCTGGTGGCACTGCCACCGCATGCTGCTCGCCGACGCGCTCGCGATGCGGGGGGCGACCGTGGTGCACCTCATCGACCTCGGTCGCCAGGATGCCTATCGGCCACATCCCACCGTGCGCCGTGGGCCCGACGGATGGCCCGTGTACGACGTGCCCGACACCCTCCCCGGCGTACCCGCCCGGCCTTGACCCACCGCGCCAACGTCCGTCACAGCAGGTGGAGCCGCCCGGAGCGCGCGGGTACGTTGATCGTGTCGTGCGCGCAGCCGGCTTCCTGGTCCTTCTCCGTCCAGTTGATCGCGATGACGGCGCGACGGCCTCCGACGGTCACGGGACGGCTGTACAGGCCGGGACCGGGAGTGTGCCAGGTGAGCGTCCTCCTCCTCTGGAGCATCCCCAGCAGGGATGAAAGGGCCGATCTGAGTGACGGAGCACCGTGCCCCGCGTAGGCCAGCGACGGGTAGGTGCCCACCACGATGGCCTGCCCGTCGCCCGTCCGGTTGCGGGTGACGGCCGGTGAGCCGTCGGTGAAGTACGCCACCGCCTCCGCCCCTTCCAGGCGCAGCAGATCACGCTGCCAGCAGGCCGGCAGGATCGTCCCGTCCTCCAGATGAACGGACAGGTCATCCGCGGCGAGATCGGCGTCGATCTGGCGCACACCGAACAACGTGTCGAGGCCAGCGCCTGGCACCCGCGGACGCCGGGCCCCGCCCGGGGCGTACTCGCCGGGGGCGGCCTCGGACACGAGGATGCCGCCACGGCGGACGAACGCGTCGAGAGCGGCGGCCAGCCCGGTGGAGGCCGTGGCGGGCATCGGCCACAGGATCGCCTCGATGTGCTCGGGCACCCCCTCAGCCTCCAGTCGCAGGTCGTGCAGGACCTCGACCGGCTCGTCGGCGTCCGCGAGCAGCCGGTACGCCCCCATCACCGCGTCCCGATAAAGATCCATACCACGATCGGTGGCGAACGCGTGCAGAGCCGAACGCCGGGAGACCAGCAGACCGGTACGCCCCGGCTCAGGCACGACCTCCCCCCAGTCCGCGACAACGGCCGCGAAGTCGCTCACCGCCCGGACCCGATCGGTCAACTCTCCGTCCGGCGCGCACAGGCCATAACCAGGGCTTTCCGGGCCGAGCAGTTCGGGCCGCCACTGCCAGAACACGACCCCGGACGCGCCGGACGCCACCGCGTTCCACATCCACAACGCGACCGTGTCCGCCCGGGGATGGGCGGTGCCGCGGTAGCCGTCCCGCCTTCCCCGCCCGCCCTGCAACTCCGCCTGCCAGAACGGCTTGCCCCCGGCCGCGCCCCGCGCCGCGTCGAGGTTGAACAGGTGCTCGACCGGGTCGTCGCCCATCAGCCAGGTCGGAAAACTCGACGTGCCGAACAGATCCACCGGCCCGGTCAGGTCGAACTCGTCCAGGGTGTGGGTGGCCAGCTGGCCGGTGAAACCGCTCAACGCCACGTGCGTCATGACCGGTGTGCCGGGGTCGGCCCCGCGGACGATCGCGCAGCGCCGGTCGAGCCAGCCGGCCAGGTTGGCGAACCAGTGCTCCCGCCAGTCGATCATGTCGGGCACCGACTCGAACTGCCGGGGCGGGGCCACTTCGTCCCAGGAGGAGTAGCGGCGCGACCAGGCGGTGTTGAGCTCGCCGAGGGTGGCGTACCGGTCGCGCAGCCACTTGTGGAAACGGTCGAGGGAGGCCGGGCAGTAACAGTAGACGCGGCCGGGGTGGTAGGAGGCGGGCTCCAGGTGGGGTTCGTTCCATACGTCCCAGACGCGCAGCGCCGGGTGGCCCCGGTAACGGTCGGCCAAGGCCCTGAGGAAGTCCTCCGCCGCCGCCCACACCTCCTCGTTGTCGAAGCAGAGGCCGGGCCAGCCTCCTCCGGGGGTGTTCATGGCGGCGACCAGCCGTACCGGCCGGTCCTCGTGGTCGAGGTAGCGGGCCTGCGGCAGGCGGTGTTCCAGCCAGTAGGGCGCGTTCTCCAGGATCGTGTTGACGACCACGCCGAGGTCGTGCCGCGCCGCCAGGTCCATCAGCTCGTCGAGGTCGGCGAAGTCGAAGCCGCCGGGCGCCGGGTTCATCCAGCTCCAGCACGCCCAGAACTTGACCGTGTCGAGCCCGGCCGCCCGCATCCGGCCGAGGTCCCGGTCCCAGTCCTCGCGCGGCGGGTTCGGTGGGCGGTAGTACTGCGCGCCGATGATGGTCATCCTCAGCCTTTCACTGCTCCGAAGGTCAAGCCACGTACGAGGAAGCGCTGCGCCGCGAGGCCGAGCACGAACACCGGCACCATGGCCAGCACCGCCGCGGCCGAGCTGCCACCCCAGTCCACCGAGACGGTCCCGATGAACGAGGCGACGCCGATCGGCACCGTCTGCGTGTCGCGGCCGGACAACACGAGCGCGAACAGGAACTCGTTCCACGAGAACAGCAGGCACAGCACGCCGGTCGCGGCCAGAGCCGGCGTGGTGAGCGGCAGCGCGACCCGCAGGAAGGCCCCGAACCGGCCGGTCCCGTCGACCTGCGCGGCCTCCTCCAGGTCCGGCGGCAGCTCCTCGAAGAACGACCGCATCATCCAGATGACGATCGGCAGGTTGAAGGTGGTGTGCGCGGCCACCAGCGCCGCGTACGTGCCGAGCAGCGAAACGCTCTGGAAGATCACGAACATCGGCACGACCAGCGCCACGGCCGGCACCATCCGGGTGAAAAGGATCAGCCACGCCCACCACTCACGCCCCCGGATCGGCAACCGGGCCAGCGCGTACGCCGCCGGAACCCCGACCGCGATCGACAACGCCGTGCTGCCCAGCGCCACGAGGGTGCTGTTGACCAGGTAGTCCTGGAACCGCAGTTCGCCGAGGACCTTCGCGAAGTTGTCCCCGGTCGGCGTGAACGCCAGGCGCGGCGTCGCCGAGAAGATGTCCGGCGGCGACTTGACCGAGTTCAGCACCACGGTGAGGATCGGCACGAGAACCCAGGCCAGGAAGACGGCGACGACCGCGTAGCACCCGATCACCCACCAGTCACGACGCTTCATCGGAGCACCTCCCGGCGGCGCAGCAGCCTGATGTAGACGCTCGACACGAGGACGACCGTGACGAGGATGAAGATGCTCAGTGCCATGGCATAACCCATGTCGAAGTAGGAGAATCCGGTCCGGTAGGTGTAGAGGCCGATGGTCTCGGTGGCCAGGCCAGGACCGCCCTTGGTCAGCACGAAGACCGTGTCGAAGATGCGATAGGTGTCCATCGTGCGGAACAACAGGACGATCATGATCTGCGGCACGATGGCCGGGAGCATGATCCGCCGCAGCACCACCAGCCGGCTCGCGCCGTCCATGCTGGCGGCCTCGAACTGCTCCTGCCCGATCGAGAGCATGCCCGCGTGCAGGATCAGGATCACGAAGGGCGTCCACTGCCAGATGTCCACGACGATCAGCGCGGGCAGGGCCAGATGCTGGTCGCCGAACCAGCCGATCCCGCTCGGGGCGCCGAAGACGCCCATGACCTGCGCGACCAGTCCGAACTGTGGATCCAGCAGGTAACGCCAGAGCAGGGCCGTGATGACCGGAGCGATGATCATCGGCAGGAGGATGAGGGCGTTGGCCAGGCGGCGGCCCTTGGTCATCTCGAACAGCGCGGCGGCGATGACGAAGCCGAGCACCAGCTCGCAGCCGACCGCGGCCACCACGTAGACGATCGTGTTCAGGACCGCGGTGCGCACGGTCGGGTCGCCGAGCAGCCTCGTGTAGTTGGCCAGCCCCGCGAACTGTTTGGGCAGGTCGATGTCGGTGAGCTTCCAGCTGTAGGCCGACAGCCCGGCCGAGTAGACCAGCGGGACGATGATCAGCGCCAGCAGCAGGAGCAGCGCCGGGCCGAGCATCGCGTGGCCGAGCCCCCGTCCGGTGCGGCGGCGAGTGCGAGATGCCATGACTTCTCCCGTGGTGGGCAGGTCCGAAGGCCGCCGACCGGCCTCAGGACCTGCCGCTCGGCTAGCCGCCAAGGGTCGTCTGGACGGCCTGGAACATCGCGTCGGCCGCCTGGTCGGGGGTGAGCTTGCCCTGGATGGCCTCCTGCACGGCCAGCTCGATCTGGTCCTGGGCCTTCGGCCAGGTCGGCAGGCTGGGCTGGGGGTTGGACGTGGTCAGCGCCTGGTTCATCGCGGTGAGGAAGGGCAGCTTCGCCTGGACGTCCTGGTTGGTGTAGAAGTCCTTGGTCCCGCCGGCGGTGGCGGCGGCGATGGCCACCTTCGCCTGCTGCGCGCCGCTGGTGTACCACTGCAGGAAGGAGTACGCGGCGTCCTTGTGCTCGGACTTGGCCGCGACGCACCAGTTCCAGTAGATCAGCTCACCGGCCGGCCGGCCCGCCGTGAACGCCAGCGGCGCGTAACCCCACTTGCCGGCCGTCGCCGACTTCGCCGGGTCCTCCAGGGCATGGAGGGACGGAGTCGTACTGATGATCATCGCGGCCTTGCCCTGGGCGGCGGCCGTGGCGGCCTCGTCCGTGTGGAAGTTGAGTACGCCGCTGGGCGCGGCCTTCGCGGCCTTGACGTAGAAGTCGATGGCCTTGGCAGCCTTGGCCTTGTCGAGGGTGGTCTTCTGGTCGGGGCCGTACCACCAGTTGTCCTGCGCGGTGAGCAGCGAGCCCATGATGTCGGCCACGGCGCCGGCCCGTTTGCCCGGCAGGGCGATGCCCGCCATCCCGTCCTGGCCGTTCAGCTTGGCCGCCGCGGCGGCCACGTCGTCGAGCGTCTGCGGCGCGGGCAGGCCGGCCTTGTCGAAGACGTCCTTCCGGTAGGCCAGCAGGGTGGTCGAGACGAAGTCGGGCAGGCAGTACTGTTTGCCGTCGTACTTGCCCTGTGCCAGGACGTTGGGCAGGTAGGAGTCGGCCGAGAACCCGCTCGGGTTGCGCTTGGCGTCGGCCAGGTAGCCGTCGATGGGGGCCAGGTGGCCGGCCTTGGCGAACTCGCCGAACCAGCTGGGGTGCACGTACAGGAGGTCGTAGCCGCCGGCGCCGGTCAGCGTGAGCGCCTGCTTGTCGTGCAGGTTCTCGTACGGCACGGCGTCGATGTCGAGCGTGCCGCCGGTGGCCTTCGCCCACTCGGCCGCGGCCTGCTTCTGGCCGCTGGTCCACGGGTCGCCCGCCCACCGGGAGAGCACGAGTTCCTCGCCGGCGAACCGGCCCATCGGGCCGCCGGGGGTCGCGGGCGCGGCGTCGGGTTGCCCGGTCGTGGCACCGCCACCGCCGCCACCGCCGCAGGCCGTCAGGGTCAGCCCGGCGAGAAGGGCCAGCGCCAGCCGGTGCCGGGATGAATGTCGTCGTGGGGACATACGGCCTCTCCTTCTTGATCGACAAGCGGGTTGCCCGGCACGTCAGGCCGTACCGGTGATGAGCGCGTCCCTGGCCACGGGCACGGCCGTGCCTCCCGCGGCGGCCGAGGCGTAACCCGCCTCGATCACGGCCAGACACGCCAGGCCGTCATCGAGTGTGGGGCCGAACGGCCGCAGGTCGTTCTGGACGCGATGGACGTAGGACGCGACCTCCCTCTTGTAGTGGTGCACGTGGGGAGGCCATGAGCCGTAGTCGTGCGGCTCGCTGACGTCGGGTTCGATGTGCGGCGTGGTCCAGCCGCGGTACAGGGGGTCCTCGCCGGACCGGTAGACCTCCACCCGGGGGAACGGGTCCGTGGCGCGCATGACCAGCGTGCCCTCGGTGCCGTAGATCTCCAGGGAGTTCCGCATGCCGATGTCGGCGGCCAGGCTCCACACGGTCCCGACCTCGCCGAGTCCCCCGTCGGCGTAGCGGACCAGGGCGACCGCGATGTCCTCCCCGTCCAGGCCCGGCTTGGCGCGGTTGGCGGTCATGGCCGTCACCTCGGTGATGTCGCCGACCAGCCAGCGCAGCAGGTCGATGCCGTGCGAGCCCTCGTCGATCCAGGCGCCGCCCCCGCCGAGCGCCGGGTCCGACATCCAGGCGACCATGTCCGGCGGGCAGCCGATCTCGGCGATCCCGGCCAGCCCGATGAAGCCGCGGGTGAGCAGGATCCGGCCGAGCGCGCCGGAGTCGACGATGCGCTTGGCCCGGTCGGCTTCCTTGCTGAACCTGCTGACGAACGCGGCCGTGCCGTCCACGCCGGCCGCGCGCACCGCGGCGGCCATCGCCGTCGCGTCGGCGACCGTGGTGGCGACCGGCTTCTCGCAGAAGACGTGCTTGCCGGCCTCGGCCGCGGCGATCACCTGGTCGCGGTGGCGCGAGTTCTCCGAGTGGATCATGACCACATCGATGTCGTCGCGGGTCACCAGGTCCCGCCAGTCCGGTACGAAGTCGTCCACGCCGAAGCGTGCGGCGGCGGCGCGGCCCCGGGTCTCGTCGTCGTCGGAGATCGCCACGACGCGGACGCCGGGGATCTCGGCCAGGGCACGCGCCCGGAACTCGGCGTGGACGTGCGCCCAGCTGATCATCCCAACCCGGATCACGATATTTCCCCTTGATTCGTACGAATGTTTGATCGAACGGTCTCCCGGCGTCCGCTGGCCAGGGAGCGGGCCGCCGCGTCGACGACCGCCAGCACGTCGCGTCCCACCCGACCCTCGGACACCGAGGGCCGGCCCGTACGGACGCAGTCGGCGAAGTGGGTGAGCATGTCCAGATGCCCGTCGGCGAGCAGCCCCGGCACCGGCAGCGGGAACGACCACCCCGCGCCGCCGACCGGCGACCCCGTCGCGCTGACCACTTGCAACGGCTGTCTATGCAGGTTGTCGATGAGGATACGGCCTGCCGTGCCGAACACCTCGAAACGGGAGTCCATCGCCCCCGGCAGGCTCCAGCTGTCCTCGCACTGGCCGAGCACCCCGTTGGCGAAGCGCAGCGTCAGCACCGCGGTGTCCTCCGCCGTGGTGCGCTCGCCCCACACGAAGGTACCCGCGTCCGCGTAAACCCCCTGTACGGGAGCGCCGGCGAAGAACCGGCAGAACTCCAGGCTGTGCACCGCCATGTCGAGCATCGCGCCGCCGCCGCTGCGCTCCGGATCGAAGAACCACTCCGAGTGCGGCGCCCCGATCCCCTCGCAGGCCTTGACCCGGAAGACCTCGCCGATGTGCCCGGCGTCGACCAGCCGCTTGGCCTCCTGGACGGCGGGGATGAACGGCACGTTCTCGGCGTAGAACAGCCGGGTCCCGGCGGCCTCGACCGCCGCCAGCATGGCGTCGGCCTCCTCCAGGTTCCGGGCGAGCGGCTTGATGCAGATCGCGTGCTTGCCGTTCGCCGCCGCCGCCAGCACGGCCGGCAGGTGCACGTCCGGGGGCGCCACGATGTCGACCACGTCCACGCCGGGGTCGGCGACCGCCTGCTCAAGATCGGTGAAGGCGCGTGCGCCGTAGGGGGCCGCCGCCGACTTCGCCGACTCCTCGCTGGTCGCGACCACCCCGGTGATCTTGACGCCGGGGATCCGGGCCAGGGCGGGCAGGTGCATCTCCCGCGCCCAGAATCCGGCGCCCACCACGCAGACGCCGATCACAGCTCCACCACCCGGGCCTCGTCGAGCGACCGCTGCGCGGCCAGCACCAGCGCGAGCGCGTCCCGGGCCTCGGCCGCGCCGACCCCGATCGGCTCCTTCGTGACCCCGGCCACCCGCTCGACGAAGTGCCGCTGCTCACCCTGGTAGCCGTAGTCCCAGACCAGGTCGGGGAACCCCCATCGCGACTCGCCGCGGGTGAAGGTGCGCATGGTCTGGGAGTGCACCAGGTCGACGGCCGCGCTCCCGCCGGTGCCGTACGTCTCCAGGGTGAAGTTGCCGTGACCGGCGGTCCACGACACGTACATGCTGGTCACCACGCCGGAGCTGTGCCTGACCTGGACGGTGGCGTTGTCGGGGCTGCGGAAGCGGCGGGCGCCGTCGAGCACGTACGCGCCGCCGTCGGCGTACACCGTCCTGGCAGGACCGAACAGCCAGAGCACGAGATCGGCGAAGTGGACCAGGGTGTCGAGGATGACTCCGCCGCCCTGGGCCGGGTCGTAGAACCAGTCGTTCGACGGTTCCCAGCCGAACACGGCCGCCCGCGAGGCGATCATCGTGCCCAGCTCGCCGGTCTCGATCCGCCGCCGCAGTTGCGGCATGGGAGGGGTGAACCGCAGCATGAAGCCGAACTGCAGGACGCGGTCCACGGCCGCAGCCTCGGCCACCACCCGGTCCGCCTCGGCGACGGTGAGCGCGATCGGCTTCTGGCAGAAGACGTGCTTGCCCGCCCGCAGCGCGGCGATGGTCTGATCGGGATGCATCGCGTTGGGCGAGGCGATCACGACGGCGTCGATGTCCGGGTCCGCGAGCAGCGCGTCCAGGTCGGGCGCCACCCGCAGCCCGAAGTCGCGGGCCAGCCCCTCGGCCGCGGCCTCGACCGGGTCGGTGCAGGCCACCAGCCGGCCCAGGGACAGTCCCTGGTAGGCGGCGGCGTGCACGCGGGCGATCCGCCCGGCGCCCACGAGGGCGACGTTGACCTCGCTCATCGCACACCCTCCGCCAGCGGCAGCGAGACGCGCGTGCCCGTGCGATGCGACTCGTACGCCGCGAGGATCATCTCCAGGGCCCGCAGCCCGTCCTCGGCGGTCGGCACCCCGTCGGGCTCGCCGCCGTTCACGTAGTCGGCGAAGGCCACCAGCAGGTCGCGGTAGCACGCCTCGTACCGCTCCTCGCCGACGAGGTCGAAGTACTGGCGGCCGGTCCACGGCTCGTCGACGCCCTGCAACTCGATCTGCGGGCTCTTCTGATAGTGCAGCTCGATCTCGCCCCGGGTGCCGCTCAGCGACGCGTGGTCCGGGCTCGACAGCGGCCCGAAGTAGTCCGGCGCGTGCCAGGTGCTCTCGACGGTGACGATCGCGCCGCCGTCCATGGTGTAGGTCGCGATGCCGTAGTCCTCCACCCCCAGGTCGCGGTACGTGAGCGACCCGATGTGCGCGGTCACGGCGACCGCCTCCTGGCCGAAGAACCAGCGGAAGAAGTCGGTGAAGTGCACACCGTGGTCGAGGAAGCCGCCGCCGCCCCCGCGGATCGGGTCGGCGTACCAGCCCTGGCTATCGGTGTGCGGGCTGTCGGTGATGGCGCCGACCGGGAACCTGATCGAGTAGAACCCGGACACCAGATCTCCGACCGCCCCCTGCCGGACCGCGTCGAGCACCCGCCGGTAGGCCGGCAGGTAACGGAGCAGGTAGGCCATCATGATCTTGATCTGGCCGCTCGCCGCGACGATGCGCCGCGCGTCGGCCATCGTCGTCGCGATGGGCTTGTCCAGCAGCACGTGCTTGCCGGCCGCCGCGGCCAGCTCGACGTGGTCGGCGTGCGCCGAGGTGTACGACGTGATGATCACCGCGTCCACGTCGTCCCGCTGGATGAGTTCGGCGTAGTCGCCCGTCCAGTCTCCGTCGCAGTACGTCGCCGCGAATTCCTTCGCCAAATCGGTCCGTTCGTCCGCGACCCCCACCAGCCGGAGCCCGTCGACACCCTTTCGCAGATAGTCCGCGAACGGGTACGCGTGGTAGTGGTTGTGCAGCCCGACAATGCCGATCCCCAGGTCAGTCAAGGCAGGATCCCTCCGAGTCCATCTCGTGCCTCGTGCTACGCAACCGGTTTACTCAACCGGTTGCGTTGTATAGTGGACCCTGCCGGAAGCGGGCACAAGAGGTTACGTACACATTTCATGCCGGCACACAGAGATGGGATGATTACCGTTAAAAAGGACGGAAAGCTAACAATCAGGGATATTGCCGCCATCGCCGGCGTATCCGCCGGGACGGTCTCCCGCGCCATGAACGGCCAGGCGGGCGTGGGCGAGGCGACCCGGCTGCGGATCAAAGAGATCGTCGAAGAGCACCGGTTCCAGATCGACCCGACCGCCCGCATGCTCTCCACCGGCCGCAGTCAGACCCTTGCCGTGGTCTTCCCGCTGCACGCCTCCGAGGTCGTCATGCACCCCATATATCCAGCTCTGCTGGGCGCGCTCGGCGACGAAGCGGAACGGGCGGGCTACGACGTGCTGCTGCTGACGATGTCGTCCCAGAAGGCCGCGCACGTGGTCGACACCGTCGTACGCCGCCGGGTCGACGGCGTCGTCCTGCCCGCCGCCGGAGCCCGCGATCCGCTGATCAAGCAGCTCACCGGCATCGGCGCGCCGACCGTACTGATCGGCCACCGCAGCCGGCTCGACGGCGTCGGCTGGGTCGACTGCACCCACGACGTCGCCGCCCACGACCTGACCCGGCACATGCTCCAGGCGGGCCGCCACGACCTGGTCCTCCTCAACGGCCCCGCCCACGTCTCCGCCTGCCGCCTGCGCTCGGCCGGCTTCTGGAAAGGCGTGAAAGAGGCGGGCGAGACCATCCGTTCCGCCCGCGAAGTCCGCGTTCCCTTCGACACCGAAGCCGCAGCGGCCGAGGCCGCGACCGTGCTGCGCGAGTCGCCGCGCCCGACGGGTGTGATCTGCGGCTCCGACACGATAGCGGCCGGAGTCCTGGACGCCGCCCACGCCCTCGGCCTGCGAGTCCCCGACGACGTGGCGGTGAGCGGATTCGACGACAGATCCTTCGCCGCCCGTACCACCCCGACACTGACCACGGTCCGCATGCCCCTCCACGACATCGGCCGCACCGCCGCCCACATGCTCTTCTCCATGATCGGCGACACCCCGCCGACCTCCCGCCGGGTGATCCTCCCCACCGAGATCATCTTGCGCGCCTCAACACCACCGGCCTAGAAGCCAGGCAGGACCAGGTCACCTGTCGTGCCGTCGGGTTCGCGTGTCCGAGCACCGACGGCCTGGAGCGACTGTCACCGTGGTCGAGCCGCGCGTCTGCCGGGCAGGTAGACGGCTGCCCCGGCGCAGACCGCGGCGGCGAAGAGCACGGTCACGAACACCGGCCAGGTGCGGACCAGCGCCAGGTTGTGCACCATGCCCGCGATGACGGTGAGCTGGACCGCCACCAGGAGTTCCGGCCGGTCCTCCAGCGTCTGTGCGGCCATCAGCAGCAGCACCAGCAGGGCAGGCAGGTACGCGGGGATCTGCGGGTAGTCGGAGCCGCCCTCCATCAGGTAGATGGCGCACACGTCCGCGAAGACCAGAAACGTCGCCACCGCGCCCAGCACCAGCGGCGGCCGTTTCTCTCCCGCTCTCCAGCCCCGGATGAGCCGGGTCACGACATAGCCGAGCAAGAGCACCACGGCCGAGAACACCACCAGCCACGGGGTCTCCTCGCCGGGATCATCGGCGATGTCGCGGGACATGCGCTGGTTGACGTAGATCATGACGAGGGCGAGCAGCCCGCCGGCCGATCCGGCCACTTTCCACCATTCGCGGCCGGGCTGCGCCAGGGCCGTCTCCGTGAACACGACCGCCAGGATCAGCATGGCGGCCACCACGGTGAGGACATCCGTGCCGGTGAAATACTGGAGGTGAGCGAACACCCCCAGGTGCAGCGCGGCCAGAGCGGCGGACGCGCCGAGACCCACGGTTCGCCGGCGGCCTTCGGGCAGCAGGCCGACGGCGAACGCCGCCGCGATGAGGAACCAGTACCAGATCAGGTAGTCGGCGACCAGCTCGCGGCCACCCAGCACAGGGGCGAACCCCGGGCCGAGCATCAAGAGCAGTCCCGACAGCAGCGCCACCCCACGCAGCGCGAGGGCCGGCCATGCCTGGCCGCTCAGCGTGCCGGACGCCGCATCCGCCGAGGCGGCACGGGTGACGTCCACGGGTGTGTCACGGCCGACGTCCGCGGCGCCATCGGCATCCGCAGGTGTCGCGCGGTCGGTGGCGCCTGTCACGGCCACGGGCGCGGCAGGAGGCGCGGCAGGAGGCGCGGCGGTGGACGAGACAGGGGGCGAGGTAGGGGGAGTGGCAGGTGGCGCGGCGGCGCGGGGAGGCGCGGCCGCCGGGCCGGGAACCTCGGGGGATGCAGCGGGAGCGGATGCAGCCGGAGCCGATGCAGGCGGAGCGGATGCAGGCGGACGGGATGCAGCCGGACGGGTTGCTGGCGGAGGGGATGCAGCCGGACGGGATGCTGGCGGAGGGGATGGCGCGGCAGGGGATGGCGCGGGAGGGGATGACGCGGCGGGCAGGCCGAGGGCGCGGGTCGCCGCGGCCGAGACCGACCGGCTGTCGTCGTGGGTCAGCTCCTCCAGAGCCAGCCGCGCCGCGAGCGCGAGCCCGGCGTGCCGGCTGTGCCGTAACCGGGCCAGCTCGTCGATCGCCCCTTCCCTGATCTTGGCGATCGGGTGGTCGATGGCCTCCTGCAACTCGCTCGGCAGCGGCGCGGGCCGGTCCACGGGACGGCCGCGCCGCGCGATGATGAGCTCGCCCTGCACGTCGAACGTCCACTTGCCCGGCGTCTGCTTGGGGGTGACGGCCCGCACCTTGTCGTAGATGAAGTCGTACAGCTCCTGGATGCCCACATAGCCGTCCTGGTCCTGGTCGGCCTCGCCGGTCTCCAGTCCTTCCACCAGCGCGCTGGTGAACACCGAAGGCGAGCTCGTCTCCTGCGCATCGGCGAGGTCGGGCCCGTCGAAGGCGTACTCCAGGGCGTTGGAGGCGGTGATGACGACCCGCCCGCGCCCGCCGAACTGCTCCTCGACGTGGATGTCCGAGCCCGCCCTGGGCAGTGCGCCGCGCGCGAAGGCGCCCGCGTAGCAGCAGTCCAGCAGCAGCACGATGCGCCGGCAGCGGCTGCGGCTCATCCGCCGGTTGACGAACTCCGCGGACACCGCGGTGGCGCCGAGCCGGTTGAGCTTGGTGCTGGGGGTGGCGAAATACAGCTCGCCGTTGTCGTCCTTGACGCCATGACCGGAGAAGTGCAGCAGCAGCAGGTCGTCGGGGTGACGGTCGGCGAAGAACTCCTCCACCGCCTCGTTGATCACGGCGGTCGGCTCGTTGAGCATCGTACGGACGTCGAACCCGCCGATGTTCTCGTCGCCCAGCACCCTGGTCAGGGCGTCGGCGTCCAGTGCCGGCGCCCGCAAGCGCCGCAGCCCAGGATCGCGGAACTCGTCGCTGGCCACGATCAGCGCGAGGCGCCGGCCGGCCTGCCCGGGTGCGTCCGGCTGGTTGCGGCGGCGCAACCAGACCTCGGTGAGCTCGCGTTGTTCCACGGCCCGGATGCCGGTCAGCTCCAGCACATCGCCGTCGACCTCCAGTTTGACCGAACGGTGCTGGTGGCGATTGAGCCAGGCGGTCACGGCGTTCACGATCGAGGCCAGTAGCTCCGTGCCGGCCAGTGCGATCACCATGCCGCCGAGAGTGAACGACAGGACCGCCCGGGAGCCTTCGGGGGCCTCTCCCGCCGTGCCCGCGCTCACCACCACGTCCAGTTCGAGCAGGTCGTTCCTCAGACTGGCGGTGGCCGAGTCCAGCTCCTGAGGATCGGCGGCGGCGTCGATCACGCGCACCTGCAGCTGGATCGTCTCGCTGGCCATGAGCCACCTCCGGGGGAGGGCGGAACACCTTGAGAACGGTGCCTGCCGCATTCTAAGCACCGGGGTCACGGCGAGTCACCAGCCGTACGGGGAAGGAGAGGCCGGGAGTTGGGCCGTGGCCGGCGGTCCGGGAAAATTCGTCCGGCAGGTCCGTCACGAAAACGGCTGGCATG
This sequence comes from Nonomuraea jiangxiensis, assembly GCF_900099965.1. Lineage (GTDB taxonomy): Bacteria > Actinomycetota > Actinomycetes > Streptosporangiales > Streptosporangiaceae > Nonomuraea > Nonomuraea jiangxiensis. The sequence continues at coordinate 19,700 of NZ_FNDJ01000030.1, forward strand.
CCGTCTATTTCATGACCCGGAAGCTGAATGACCGCCCTGCTGGAGGAGATCATCGTGACCGCATCACCTGCCCGCGTCTTCGCCGCGATCACCGAGCTGTGGCCGCCCGAACGTCCGAACCCGGTGATCGGCAAGGCCGTCGTGCTCGGCGGCAGCATCGCCGGGCTGCTGGCCGCGCGGGTGCTCGCCGATCACGCGGACAGCGTCGTGATCATCGATCGGGACGAGCTGCGGGGGACCGGACCGCGGCGCGGCGTGCCGCAGAGCACCCAGTTACACGCGCTGCTCCCCGGCGGCCTCCTCCACCTGGAACGCCTGTTCCCGGGTTTCAACCGGGAGGCTCTGGCGCTCGGGGCGGTCGCGGTGCCGCCCGAGAGCAGGGTGACCTACGTGGACGGCCGGCGCAAGGTCGTCGTGCCCGACGAGAGCGAGATCCTGGCGGGCAGCCGCCCCTTCCTGGAAGGGCTGGTCCGCCGGCGCGTGCTCCAGCTCCCGAACGTCAAGGTGGTGCAGGCCAGGGGCACCGGACTCGTCATCGACGGCGACGCGGTGACCGGGGTCCGCACCGACTCCGACGGGATGGACGGTGTCGAGAGCGCCGACCTCGTCGTGGACGCCATGGGACGTTCCAGCAGGCTGTCCGACTGGCTGGAGCAGGGCGGCTGGGAACGCCCGCCGCTACGGCGGATGACGCTCGACCTCAACTACGCGACGGCGTACTTCCGGAGGCGGGAGCAGAATCCGGAGCACACCGTGGTCATGAGCGCGTACACGGAGAAGTCGAGAGTCGACGTGGCCGGGGTCGCCTTCTTCGCCGTCGAGGACGACCGGTGGATGCTCATGATGGCCGGCTACGGCGACGACCGCCCGGGGAGCACGCGGGACGACCTGCTGCGCCGGATGCGGTCCGACTTCCCGCCCGAGTTCGCCGCCCTGGCCGGTGAGGAGCTGATCGGCGACATCGCCACCTACCGTCACCCGGACAGCCGCCGCCGGGACTACCACGCGCTGCGGCGGTTCCCGGCCGGCCTCGTCAGCGTCGGCGACGCGGTCGCGTCGTTCAACCCGGTGTACGGCCAGGGGATGACGTCCGCGGCGCTGCACGCGGCGGCGCTGTCGATGTACCTGCGGTCGGCGCCGGACCTGCGGGCGCCGGCCCGGGAGTTCTTCGCCCTGCAGAAGGTGGTGGTGGACGCGGCCTGGACCACGTCCACGTCCGCCGATCTGGCGCTGCCGCACGTGGACGGGCCCTACCCGCCCGGCTACGCGCTGACGAAGCCGATCGCGGACCGGGTGCTCAACGCCACCGTCACGGACGTGCGGATCGCCCGGGTGTTCAACGAGGTCGTCTCCATGCTCAGGCATCCGAACGACCTGGCCAAGCCCGGCATAGTGCTGCGCTCGCTGCTCATCCGCTAGACCTGGGGTGCGTCAGGGGCGAGCCTCCTGCCTGACGATCGCCACCGGGCAGGGCGAGTGCCGCAACAGGGTCGCCGTCACCGAGCCGAACCTTCCACGCGGACTCCCCACCACGATCAAGGTCGCGTCGGCCACCTCGGCGAGTGCCTCGCCGGCTCGCGAATGCGGCGTGCGCGCCTCGATCGCGAGCTCCGGGTTCTGCTCCCGCCACGGCAGGAGGACCCGGGTCAGCCAATCCTCGGCCGCGTTCCGGACGGCGAGCGGGTCGAGGGCCGGCAGGGTGACGCCGCCCCAGGCCACCGGAGGCGGGTGCCAGGCATGGACGACGATCAGCGGAAGGCGCCGCATGGCCGCTTCCGCGCAGGCGAAGCCCAGCACCGCGTCGGCCTTGTCATCGTCGGCGATGCCCGCCACGATCGGCCCGGGGTGGGGCCTGCGTGGCAGCGATCCCCGGCCGCGTACGACGATCACCGGGCACCGTGCATGGGCCACCGCATGCGAGGCCACGGAGCCCGTGAGGGTCCGGGCCACCGCGCCCGGTCCGCGGGAGCCGACCACGAGCAGTTCGGCATCGGCCGACAGTTCCTCCAGCCGCCCGGCCGCCGACCCTTCGTACAGGTCGGCTCGCACGTCAAGCCCGGGAGCGCTGGCTCGCGCGCAGTCGGTTCCGTGCCACAGCACGTGCTCGGCCGCGCGCTGCAGCGAGTCACGGGCCGCCTGGTCCCCCTCGCCGTACGGCCAATGCCAGGCATGGCAGACGGTGAGAGGAAGGGTACGGAGCTCGGCCTCGTCCATCGCCCAGTCCAGGGCCTGCATCGAGTGGTCGGAGCCGTCGTAGCCGATGACCACGCCCAAGGTGTCGTTCACACCTCCCACTCTCGGCAGACCGCGAGGCTGTGGGGCAGGCCGCGAGGGGCCGGTACTGAAAGCTTTCACATTTCCTGGCCGGCTTTTGCCGTCACCGGCGGGCACTCGGCCGGCGCCGGCCGGCTTCAGAGGCCGTGGATGCGGCGGCCGGTGATCTGGTGGGGCACGACGCGGATGTACAGGTGGCGCTCGCCGCCCGCCCACGGGGTGACCTCGGCATCGGTCACGGTGGCCAGTTCGTCGTCAGGGACGTGGTGGGCGGGCCCTTGGACGAGGACGCTCCAGCCCGCGCGCTGGGCCTCGTCGATCCGGTCCACCTGGAAACCGATCTTGATCTCGACGCCCTCCAGCCCGGTCCTCAGGTCCTTGTCCATGGGGCCGCCGTGCGCGGTCCTGAAGACGATGGCGCCGTCGTGGAGCTTGTAGTTGACGGGCAGTACCGTGGGCCCGTACGAGCCCTGGAACGCGACCCGGCCGATCCCGCCGGGTGCGATCAGGCGCAGGCACTCCTCGGGCTCCAGCACCTCCAGGACCGGTTCGGCCATGGCCGGGCCGGGTCCTGGCGGGCGGTCCCGGCCGCCGCCCAGCAGGTCCGCCACGGTGGTCTCCAGCGCCCCGGCCAGCCGGGTCACCGTGCCCATGTCGGGGGTGCCCAGGTGGTCTTCCAGGTACTGGACGTAGCCGGCCGACATGTCCGCGCGGTCGGCGACCTGTTCCAGGGTGAGGTCGAGCCTCGTACGGTGATGGGTGATGCGACGCCCGAAGTCGCCGGTGTGTGTCATGAGCGTGTCCTCCCCATGGTGATGACGTGACCGGCGGCACGTCGTGGTTGACGCGCTCTGCCTGGGGGGAAGCTACCCATTCGCCTGCCGTACCGGACAGGGTCCTTCGGCCCGACCCTTCGGGCGGAACGGCTCGACCACCAGGGGGGACATGATGGTGGTGGACACAAGGCTTGGCAAACCAGGAGCCGGCGTGCTTCGCCGGGCGCCCGCGGTGTGATGCGCTGAGCCCATCGTCTCCTGGAGGTGCACCATGAGCATCCGATCGCCGAAGCGGGCACTGGACGCCGCGGTGGAAGCCGGCCGCTGGGCCCCGTCCGTGCACAACACCCAGCCCTGGTCCTTCGCCGTCACCGGGGAGGAGATCAGCCTGCGGGCCGACACCTCCAGGAAGCTTCCGGTGAGTGACGCCGCCGGCCGGGAGCTGCTGATCAGCTGCGGTGCCGCCCTGTTCACCATGAGCACCGCGATGCGCTGCGAGGGCTACGAACCCGCCGTCCGCATCCTGCCCGATCCCGACCGGCCGGGCCTGGTGGCCACGATCCGGCCGGGTGAGGAGCTGGAGGCCGACGAGCTGACACGGGTTCTCGGCGGTGAGATCGAGCGGCGGCGTACCCATCGGGCCGGTTTCGCCGACGTACCGCTTCCCGACCGGCTCATCGAGTCGCTGGCCAGGGGCGCCATGAGGGAGGGCGCCAAGCTGACGCCCATCCGCGCGCCGGCCGCGGTGCACGTGCTCGCGGCGCTCACGCAGGCGGCTCAGGGCGTTCAGGCGCAGGACGAGCGGTTCAGCCTGGAGCTCATCCGCTGGTCCCGGCCACCGGGCAGCACCCGTACCGACGGGGTGCCTGCCGAGGCCTACCCGCGCGAGCCGGTGCCGACGGAGCCGGACTTTCCGCAGCGCCGGTATTCCTGGCGGCACGGCTGGGGCACGCGCGCCGAGCCGGCCGAGGTGTCGACCGGGGTGGTGGCCGTGGTGACCACGCGGGGTGACGGCCGCGAGGAGTGGATCGCGGCCGGTCAGGCGCTGCAGCGCGTCCTGCTGCACGCCTCCGCGCACGGGGTCAGCGCCGCCTTCCACACGCAGGCCCTGGAGCTGGATCTGCTGCGGGAGTTCCTGCGCCAGGAGCTCTGCTCCGGTGAGTACCCGCAGATGGTCATGCGGCTGGGGGTCACCTTCGACAGCAAGGACGTCCCCCGCCGCCCGCTCACCGACATTCTGGAGTGACCAACGTCCCGCGGCGGCAGGTGGAGGCTCAGAGGCCCAGGTCCCGGGCGGCCATGGCGGTGCCCTCGACCCGGGCCCGGATCTTGGCGAAGGCGAGGTCGCGGGAGGTGGAGGTGTCGTCGGCGAAGGGCGAGAACCCGCAGTCGTCGCAGGTCCCCAGCCGGTCGGCCGGGAGATGGCGGGCGGCCGTCAGGACGCGATCGCGCACCTGTTCGGGCGTTTCCACGACGGGATCGACCGGGTCGACCACGCCGACGAAGATGCGTACGTCCGGGGGCGCGTGCTCGGCGACGACGGCCAGCACCTTCTCGGGGTCGGGTTCGCCGGCCAGCTGGAGGTAGAAGGCGCCGGCCCTGAGCTGGAACAGCCTGGGCAGCAGGCCGGCGTAGTCCACGTCGAGGCTGTGGGTGGAGTCCTGGTCCCCGCCCGGGCAGGTGTGTACGCCGATCCGCGCCCGCTCGCCGCCGGAGAAGCGTTCCAGGACCCGGTTGTTGAGCGCGACGAAGTCGTCCAGGACGCCGCCCGAGGGATCGAGCTTGAGCGCGAGGCGGCCTTCGGTGAAGTCGAGTTGCACCATGTGCGCGCCGCCGTCCAGGCAGCCGCGGATGTCGGCCTCGGCCTGGTCGGCGAGGTCGTCGAGGAACGTCTCGCGCGGGTAGCCGTCGATGCCGCCGGCCGGGTACAGCAGGCTGAGGGCCGACGGCGCGATGACGGCCTGCTTGACCGGCACCTTCGCGTACCGTCGCGCGGTCTCCAGGTAGCGCGCGGCCTGCACGGTGTACCGGAACGGCCCGCCCGTCAGGCGCGGCAACTGCCGGGTGTGCCCGTCGGCGAACGGGATCACCGCCCCGTCCGGCGCGAGATCGGGCAGCCCCGAGATCGGATAGGTCGCGAAACTCGGCTTGGCCTGCTCACCGTCGGTCACGACCGGCGAGCCGAGCTCCTCAAGCCGGCTGATGGTGGCGGCCACCGCCTGGTCGGTGGATGCGGCCAGTTCGGCGTCGTCGATGCGGCCCTGCGCGTGCGCCTGCAGCGCGGCCAGCAGCTCGGGAGAGCGGGGGATGCTGCCGATCGGCTCGGTCGGAATGCCCATGACGCGACCATAGATCGCCCACCGCCCGCCATCAACGTTCGAATGCGGCGGCCTTCGAGCCCGGACGACCGCGGCGAGCCCTCTGTGACCTTCGCCCTTCCGGGGCGCCGAAAGGCCCCGGCGAACTCGTCCGCATGGTGGGCAGATGGGAGACTGGTCGGTGTGGAGAGCGAGCACAGGCCGCTGCTGCCGAACATGCGGCTCGACGAGCTGCTGGCCGAGTTGCAGGTGCGGCTGAACGCCGTGCTGGCCACCCGGGACCGGGTGCACGCGCTGCTGGAAGCGGTCGTGTCGGTGGGCAGCGACCTCGATCTGGAGACGGTGCTGCGCCGCATCGTGGAGACGGCGACCACGCTGGTCGACGCCAGCTACGGGGCGCTCGGCGTGGTGGGGGAGGAGCAGACGCTCCTGCAGTTCATCCCGGTGGGGCTGAGCGATGAGGAGATCGCCAGGATCGAGCACTGGCCGCACGGCCTGGGGCTGCTGGGGCTGCTGATCAAGGATGCGCGGCCGTTGCGGCTGAGCCGGATCTCCGACCATGCGGAGTCGTACGGGTTCCCGCCCGGCCACCCGCCGATGGGCACGTTCCTCGGCGTCCCGGTACGGGTGCGAGACGAGGTTTTCGGAAACCTTTACCTGACGGAGAAGCGCGGCGGCGGCGACTTCGACGAGGAGGACGAGGCCGTGGTGATCGCGCTGGCCAGCGCCGCGGGCGTGGCGGTCGAGAACGCCCGGCTGTATGAGGAGTCGCGGCGCCGGGAGACCTGGCTGCAGGCGTCCTCGGAGGTCACCACGATCCTGCTGTCGGGCGCCGAGCCGCGTGAGGTGCTGAGCGTGGTCGCCGCCCGGGCCCGCGAGATGGGGGACGCGGACCTGGTGCAGGTGCTGCTGCCGGACCCGTCGAAGCAGTCGCTGATCGTGGAGGTGGCGGAGGGCGACGGCGCGGACGAAGTGCTGGGGACGGCGTTCGAGGTGGCGGCCACGCTCGCCGGTGAGGTGTTCACCCAGGGCGAGCCGATGTCCGGGCCCGACACGCGGGAGGCGGGGTCGCCGTTGCGCGAGCTGGGCTACGGGCCGGTGCTGATGATCCCGCTGGGCGCGGCCTCGGCGGTGCGCGGGGTGCTGGTGCTGGCCAAGCGGAGCGGGAGGCCGCGGTTCAGCAGGATCGACCGGCAGGTGTTGCGGGGGTTCGCGGACCAGGCGGCGATCGCGCTGGAGCTGGCCGAGGCGCGCAGGGACGCCGAGCGGCTCGGCCTGCTGGAGGACCGGGACCGGATCGCCAAGGACCTGCACGACGTGGTGATCCAGCGGTTGTTCGCGACCGCTATGACGTTGATGAGCACGGTCCGGCTGGTGGACCATCCCGAGGCCGGTAAGCGGTTGCAGCATGCGGTGGACGAGCTGGACGCGACGATCCGGCAGATCCGCTCGTCGATCTTCGCGTTGCAGGGGCCGCTGGGCGAGGTCGCGCCCACGCTGCGCGGGCAGATCGTGGATCTCGTGGAGGGGGCCGGCGGCCATCTGGGCTTCATGCCCGGCCTGCGGATGGAGGGGCAGCTCGACACGCTCGTGCCCGAGCCCGTCGCCGAGCACCTGCTGGCGGTGCTGCGCGAGGCCCTGTCCAACGTCGTACGCCACTCCCACGCCGCCCATGCCGAGGTCGCCGTCGAGGTCGCGGCCGACCAGGTGATCCTTGATGTCACGGACGACGGCGTGGGAGCGGGAGAGAGCGGGCGCCGCAGCGGCCTGCGCAACATCGAGGACCGCGCCGCCCGGCTCGGGGGCACGGCGCAGCTGGATACGCCCGGTGGTGGCGGCACCCGGCTACGCTGGCGCGTTCCGCTGGGGAGCCTGGACTAGCGCCGGTCCAGGGGAGACGGTGCCTTACTCGCGTACGTTCCGCCGGGCAGGCACCCGGGACGAAGGTCCCTTTCGGTCGGGCCGTAGTGCTCTGCTCCGGGGTGATCGGCTGCGGTGTGCTTGGGGCGTGACAAAGACGACGCTTCCGCCTCGAAAGGGGGCCGTCATGGCCACCACCGTCAACTCGCCCGTCGCGCAGATCACCGCCGCGCGCCGTCCGGTCGATCACCTCTGGGCGATCGCCCGGATCTCGATCGGCTGGATCTTCCTCTGGGCGTTCCTGGACAAGGCGTTCGGCTGGGGGTTCGCGACTCCGGCCGCCAAGGCGTGGGTCGTGGGCGGGAGCCCGACGACCGGGTTCCTGAAGGGGACCGGCGACAAGGCGCTGGGCGGGTTCTTCGCGGGCCTTGCCGGGCAGGCCTGGGTGGACTGGCTGTTCATGGCCGGTCTGCTGGGTGTCGGACTGGCGCTGGTCCTGGGCGTCGGGACGAAGATCGCAGCGGGTGCGGGCACGGCCATGCTGGTGCTCATGTGGGCGGCCGAGCTGCCGCTGGACACCAACCCCTTCATGGACGAGCACATCGTCTACGCGATCGTGCTGATCGGGCTGGCGCTCGCCGGAACCGGCCGCACGCTGGGGCTCGGCAACCTGCCGGTGGTCCGGCGGAACGCCTGGCTGCAGTAGTGCGCACGACCGGACGCCCACCTCCCGGTGACCGGAGGTGGGCGTCGCGTTGCGCGGGCCTGATCGCCGGTCCGTCGGGCCCCGCCGCGCGTCAAGGGGCAGGCCAGCGGCTCCACGTGGCGGGTCACAGGCTCCAAGGGGCGGGTCAGCCGCTCCACGGGGCCAGGGGCCGCAAGGGGCGGGTCAGGGGCTTCGAAAGGCGGGTCAGGGGCGCGGATCGATCCCGTCAAGGAAATCCCTGATCAGCCGCGTCACCTCGTCGAGGGCGCTTTCCAGGAGGAAGTGGCCGCCGTCCAGGAGGTGGATCCGGGCGTCGGGAAGGTCGCCGGCGAACGCGCGGGCGCCGTCGGGGCCGAAGATCTCATCGCCCTTGCCCCAGACGGCGAGCAGGGGCGGCTGACGTTCGCGAAGGTAGGCGTGGAAGCGGGGATAGAGCGGCGGGTTGGTGGCGTAGTCGAGGAACAGGTCCAGTTGGACGCGGTCGTTCCCCGGCCGGGAGACCAGGGCGTAGTCGTGGTGCCAGGTGTCGGGGCTGACGAGGGTCTCGTCGGGCACGCCGGTGAGGTACTGCCACCGGATCGCGTCGAGGGTGAGCGCCTGCCGGACGGCATTCTCGGTCTGAGGTGTCTGCTCGCGGTGGTAGTCCCAGACGGTGGCCCAGAATCCCGGGACGAAACCTGCTTCGTAGGCGTTGCCGTTCTGGGTGATGATGGCGGTGATCGCGTCCGGGTCGTTCAGGGCGAGCCGCCAGCCGATGGGGGCGCCGTAGTCCTGGACGTAGAGGGCGTAGCGGGAGACGCCGAGCCGGTCCAGCAGGCCCGCGGTGAGCTCGGTGAGGGCGTCGAAGGTGTAGGCGAACTCGTCGGCGGGCGGGGCGTCGGACAGCCCGAACCCCAGGTGGTCGGGGGCGATGACGTGGTAGCGGTCGGCCAGTGCCGGGATGAGCTCGCGGAACATGAACGAGCTGGTCGGGAAGCCGTGGAGCAGGACGAGCGCGGGCGCGTCCGCGGGTCCGGCCTCGCGGTAGAACAGCCGCCGGCCCTGCACGGTCGCGTAACGGTGGTGGACGTTCCCCATGACTAACCCCCAAAATTGGATTCAATAGTTAGACGGAAGCAGAAGGAATGCTAACCTGTCAAGCGGACATGAAAGGTTAGGGATGTTCGAGGCGATGACATGGGTGGATGAAGACGTGCTGCTGGACGTGCTCAACAGCACCCCGCTCGTCGACGGGGTCCCTCAGGACCTCCTTGCCGATCCGGCCGAGGCGCGTGCCTGGCTGCGGCAGCGTGGCGGTGAGGGGTCGGCGCAGGAACGCGATGCCGTACGGGAGGTCAGGGACGCGTTGCAAGGGGTGCTTCGGGGCGCCCTGCCGGTGAGCGCCCTGGGGCCGTTCCTCGAAGGCGCCGGTTGCCGTCCGGCCATGTCGGAGCAGGGCGTGGAATGGTCACTCGACGTGCTGCCCGGGCGGGCGATGAGCGTCGGAGTCGTGCTGGCCTGGGACGCTGTGCGGAGGGCGCGGCCTGGGCGGCTCAGGCCCTGCGCGAACGGCGAGTGCCGGCTGTTCCTCCTCGATCGCAGCAAGACCAACCGGGCTCGCTGGTGCTCCATGGCCGTGTGCGGGAACAGGATGAAGGCCCGGCGGCACTATCAGCGGACGCACCAGCCGCCGGCCGGCTGAAGCCGGTCCACGCACCGCCCGCGTGTGGAGGCGTGCGGAGGCGTGCGAAAGGCGGGCGGGGGCGGACGTCGCGGTTGAGTGGGCTCTCAGGGTCTCTCAGCGAGGCCACAGGCCCGGTGGGCGAGCATGACCAGGTCGTGATGGCACGGGTCGAGGAGCCTGGATGAGAGCTGACGCAGTGGGCGGGTGGCCGCGTCTCGCGGCGGTGTGGTGTTCGGCCTACGGTGCGGCCAACGTGTGGTGGCTGGCGAATCCGGGCTCCCCGTTCGCTCCTCCCGAGGAGGTGTTCTCGCCCGGGCGGTGGATGGCGGTGGCGCTGGCCTTCTCGGCCGCGGTGGCGTGCTCGCTGATCGCCGCGGGCGCCGGGCAGCGCCGGCCGGCGCCCGCGCGGTGGACGCTGGTGGGGGTGGCATGGGTGGCCGGCGCCGGGCTGATCCTGTACTCGTACATGCTGGCCATCAGCGTCGCGACCCTGCTGTTCGGCGAGGTCGACGACTGGGGGAGCCTGCTGGCCCGGGCGGCCGGGGCGACGGCGGGCGCGCTGACGCTGGTGTGCGCGGTGGCCGAGCAGCGCAGGGTCCGGCGGGCCTGTCCGCACTGCGCCCGGGTCCATGGCCGTTCGCCTGAGCGGCGCACCGATCCCGCGCCGTGGTGGGCCCGTCTGGCCGCCTACGTCGCGATCGCCGGCTGTTCGGTCCGCGTGGCCGCGCTGATCCTGGACTCGGTCACGGCGCACAGGCCGCCGTTCGCGCTCGGTACGCCCTTCGCCGTCTTCGTGGTGCTGCTGATCCTGGCCGGCACCCTGCTGCCGCTGGCCCTGGTCCACCGGTTCGGCAGGATCTGGCCACGGTGGGTGGTCCCCCTGGCGGGGCGTGACGTGCCGCGCTGGCTCGTACTCGGGCCCGCCTGGTTCGTGGGCGCCGGCCTGGCGGGCTATTTCGGCGTGGCCGGGATGGCGGCCTGGCTCCTCGGCGAGGGCAACCTGGCCCAGGCCCCGGTCTGGAGGGTCTCGATGGAGATGTTCGGCTACACGGCGTGGGGCCTCGGTCTGCTCGTCGCCGCGGTGTCCTACTACGGACTGACCAGGCCGGCGTGTCCTCTCCCGAACTCGCCGTACCGGGTGCCCATGCCCCTTGCGTGAGGGCTCTAGGAAGGGCCGTCGCGGCGCTCCGCCCGCAGTCGCGCGGCCAGCGCCGCCGCCTGCGTACGGCGCTGCATGTCGAGCTTGGACAGCAGGTTGGAGACGTAGTTCTTGACGGTCTTCTCGGCCAGGAACATGCGCTCGCCGATCTGCCGGTTGGTGAGCCCTTCCCCGATGAGGTCCAGGATGTTCCGCTCCTGCTCGGTCAGCGCGGCCAGGGGGTCCTTCCTGGCGGCCTGGTCACGCAGCCGCTGCAGCATGGCGGCGGTGGTCTGCGGGTCGAGCAGCGACTGGCCCGACGCCACCGTGCGTACCGCGCCGATCAGGTCGGAGCCGTGGATCTGCTTGAGCACGTAGCCGGAGGCGCCGGCCATCACCGCCTCGAACAAGGCGTCGTCGTCGGCGTACGAGGTCAGCATGAGGCACTTGAGACCCGGGAGCCGGGAACGCACCTCGCGGCAGACGTCGACACCGTTGCCGTCGGGCAGTCGCACGTCCAGGACCGCGACGTCCGGCTGGAGCGCGGGAATGCGGGCCATCGCCGACTCGGCGGTGCCCGCCTCGCCGATGACCTCGATGTCGTCCTCCGACTCCAGCAGGGCGGCCACACCCCGGCGGACGACCTCGTGATCGTCGACGAGGAACACACGAATCATGCGTGCGACGCTAGCCGAACGGCACCATGGCCGGAAGCAGGGGTTGTCACAAAGCTTGGTGCCGAAGGTCCCATGAAGAAGGTGCCTTTCGACGCTGGACCAGGCGTGATCTCGGTTCAGTCCGCCGCCCGCCGTCCGGCCTGCTCGACCGACGCAGGGGCGGGCGCGCGCCGGTCGCCCGGCACAGCCGAGGACCGCGGCGGCGGGATGCCCAGCAGGCGGGCGGCCCAGGACAGGGCGACGGCCAGGCGGCGGCGGCGTTGGTCGAACAGCGCCGGGTTCGCGTCCCTGGCCGGGGTGAGCAGGGGTTGTTGCCCGGCGATCAGTGCGGCATGGCCGGCGGCGGGTGGTCCCTGGTCCGCCTCGGGGGCCGGGCCGCCTTCCGCGTGCCGGGCGACCAGCCACAGGTGCAGGTCGAACCAGGGATCGCCGATCGCGGCCGATCCCCAGTCGGTCAGTACGAGGCGGCCATCGTGACACCACAGGTTCGGGGCATGCACGTCGCGGTGGATCAGGCTGTCCCCGCTGGTAGTCGCTTCGGCGGCCGTGGCGTGGAGGGCGGGCAGGTGGGTCGCCAGCCACCGGTCCGAGCAGACGTTCATGCGTAGCAGGCGTGCCGGGTCGGCGGCGATGGCCTCCCAGGGGTTCGCCGTCGTCTCCAGCCGGGGGACGCCGGGCGGCGCGGGCAGCTCGTGCAGGTCGTCGAGCAGCTTTCGGGTGGCCTCGACCAGCGGCGGAGTCCAGCGGCGAACCCAGCCGCGCGGCTCCAACGCCTCCAGCACCAGCATGGCGACCGGCTCGCGCGTGCCGCCCAGCAGCCGGGGCAGGAAGGGCCTGTCGCCCAGGGCCTCGTACACGGCCAGCTCCACCTCCAGCTCCGCTCGCGTGGCGGGGCCGGGACCGGCCTTGACGAACGCCGAACCGCCTCGGAACAGCTCCGCCATCCGGCGCACGGCCCTGGTGTGCCCGCCCTCGACCGGCCGCAGGGCGGTGACCTCCTCCCCGAGCACGCGGCCGGCCAGCCCGGCGATGTCCCGGTCGGTCAGGGACCTGCCGGCGACCTGGCGGCCGGACACGCGCGACAGGAGCAGCTCGGCCACCGGCTCGTTGGCGCGGCGGACCGCCTGCCTGCTGTCCGGGTCGGGCCGGCCGAGTGACTCGGTGACCAGGCGGGACACCAGGGCCCGCAGCAGGAGTTGGTCGATGTCGTCCGAGCCGTTCAGCTCGTCGAGGATCTCGGGCGGCGCGGCGTACCAGGCCAGCAGGTCCACGGCCGCGATCGCCAGCGCGTAGTCGGCCGGCCGGTGGCAGGGAGAGAAGTCGATCACCGCGGGCGGCCGGCCGGCCGCGAACAACACGTTGCCGGCGAGGTCGCCGTGCACCAGCTGGTCGGGCAGCCGTACCGGGCGCATGGCGGCGCGCAGCCCGGCGACGAGGTCGGCCAGCTCCGGCGCCGGCTCGACGTCGGCCCCGTCCCACGCCACCCGGTCGGCGACGGCCCACCGGTTACGGCCCCGGCCCAGCCAGGCCGGCGCCGGCCTGCCGGCGAGGGCCGCGTGGAACGCCCGCCCGGCGGCGACCAGCTCCGGCCACCGCTCCAGCGGAGCCGGCTCGCCGTCGACCCTGGCCCACGCCGCCCACCCGTCCACCACCCAGGAACCGCCGGCCGCCCGTACCGGCCGGGGCACCCGGAAACCGGGGCCGTGCAGCCCGGCGTACACGTCGGCCAGCCACGACGCCACCACCGGACGCCGGCCGGGCTTGAGCACCAGCTCACCCACCTGCCAGCAGGTGCCACCCCCTCCGGGCAGGCGCAGCGCCGGGCCGTCCGGCACCCCGAACGCCGCGCGCGCCTCAGCCGTCGGACCAAGCTCGCCTTCAGTTTCATAAGCCATACGTACGACCTCAGCCCACTCGTCCTCATCTGTCCAGCGATAATCGGCCATGCGCCGCTTCGAGATAGTAAGTGATAGCTTAAGAACATGGCGAAGGAAATTCCCTCCAGCGAGGAGGTCGCGGAGATCCGCCGCGTCGTCGTCCGCCTCTCGCGCCGGCTGCGTGCCGAGCGCGGCGCCGACGCCCTGAGCGCCAACAAGATCGCGGTCCTCGGTCATCTGCGGCGCAACGGCCCGATGACCGCGGGCGCGCTCGCGGCGGCCGACCGCCAGCGGCCCCAGTCGCTCACCAGGGTCTTCGCCGAGCTGGAGGACGAGGGCCTGATCACCCGCAGCGCTGACGAGAGCGATCGACGCCAGATCATGGTCGACATCACCTCGGCCGGTCGTGAGGCGCTCGTTGCCGACATGGCCGACCGGGACGCCTGGCTGTCCTCGGCCATGGCCGCTCTCACTGAGACGGAACGCGGGGTGCTCCGGCTGGCCGCCGCGCTGATGGAGCGCCTCGCCGCATCCGCATGACGCCTCGCCCGGGGGCGCGGACACCGCCAAGGGCGGATTATCCGCAAACTTGACCCTCGCAAAAGGGGCGGATTACGTCGATGTGGATACCTATACCGTCAGGCCGTGCCGCGAATCCGGGGATTGCGGGGCAACGGCCGGGCGCGGCCGCTGCCTCGGGGGGAGCAGCGGCGGCGCCGCCTGATACCGGGCCGGGCAGACGGCTGTTCTGCCCGGCCCGATGACCGTCCCTCGCACCCCCACCGCCCACCGGGGCACCCGGACGGTCGAGATGCCCGGTGGCGAGCGCGCGTTGTTCCCGGCGGACACCCGGGCGGCGGCATTGCGGCGGACGAACGAACCCGCTGAGGCGTGACGGCGGCTCATGTTCTCAACGACCCGGGGGCCGGGGGCGATCGCGATGGCCGAAGTCGTGGCTTGGGCGAAGGATGGGCTCGCCCTGGTGGCCGTGACAGCCGCATCAGGCCACGAGCTGGGGGCAGGTCCCCCTTGAGTGAAAGCACTTGGCACGGAGGAGAAGGGACGATGACCGAACCGCACCAACGGCTGATGATCAATGTACGCGCCGAGCCACCGCCACAGGTCGTGGCCCTGCGAGGCGCCCTGGACTGGACGACCGCCGCGGACGCGGAGCGCGTACTGGACAGAGCGTTCCAGGCCCAGCGCGAAGGCGAGCTGATCATGATCTTGGACCTGTCGGAGCTGCGGTTCTGCGACTCCACCGGCATCAGCTGCCTGATCCGGATCCAGCAGCGGATCGACGAGGCCGCAGGCACGCTGGTCGTGGCCGGTCTCCAGGGCAAGCCTGAGGAGTTGCTCCGCAGGACAGGCGTCCTCGGCCGCGCGCTCGACGCGTACCCGAATCTGGACCTGGCCAGGCAGGCGCTGGCGCGCCAGGCTTAGGGACTTCCGAGCTACGGGCGCGGGCCACAAACTTGAACTATTCCAGAATAGTGGTATATGTGGTTTGTATGGCGTCTGACTTCGAGGCGCAGTTGCGAGCGGTCTCGTTGCGCGTGACCCGGCCGCGGCTGGCAGTGCTGGCCGCGCTGCGCGATCACGCGCACGTCGACACCGACACGGTGATCGCCCTGGTACGGGCCGAGCTCCCGAGGGTTTCCCACCAGGCGGTGTACGACGTGCTGCGTGCGCTCACCAAGGCCGGTCTGGTGCGGCGCATCGAGCCCGCCGGTGCGACGGCCCGCTACGAGTCGCGGGTGGGGGACAACCATCACCACGTGGTGTGCCGCTCCTGCGGTGCGATCGCGGACGTCGACTGCGCCGCCGGCCACGCCCCCTGTCTCACCCCCTCGGATGACCAGGGTTTCACGGTCGACGAGGCGGAAGTCGTCTACTGGGGCACCTGCCCCGACTGTGTGACCGGACGCATTGCCCGGTGACCCGGCAGTTCGGAAGGAAGCTATATAGATGAGCGACACCCAGGACAACACCCCTACCAGCGCGCAGGGCGTGGACCAGAAGGCGGCGGCCGGCTGCCCGGTCGCCCACGACTCCGTGACCGCGCATGGCAGCGAGAGCGAGAACCCGGCGATCGACTCGCCGACTCCCAAGACCGGCGGTCGTCCGCGTACGAACCGGGACTGGTGGCCCAACCAGCTCGACCTCTCGGTGTTGCGCGCACACTCGTCCAAGGGCAACCCGCTGGCGGAGGGCTTCAGCTACGCCAAGGAGTTCGAGAAGCTCGACGTCGAGGCACTCAAGCAGGACATCATCGAGGTGCTCACCACCTCCCAGGACTGGTGGCCGGCCGACTTCGGCCACTACGGCGGTCTGATGATCCGGATGAGCTGGCACGCCGCGGGCACCTACCGCATCCAGGACGGCCGCGGCGGGGCCGGCGACGGCGCCCAGCGTTTCGCCCCGCTCAACAGCTGGCCCGACAACGCCAACCTCGACAAGGCCCGCCGGCTGCTCTGGCCGGTCAAGCAGAAGTACGGCCAGCAGATCTCCTGGGCCGACCTGCTCGTGCTCGCCGGCAACGTCGCCCTGGAGTCGATGGGTTTCCAGACCTTCGGCTTCGGCTTCGGTCGCGAGGACGTCTGGGAGCCGGAGGAGATCTTCTGGGGTCCGGAGGACGCCTGGCTCGGCGACGAGCGCTACGTCTCCGACACCGAGATGGTGCCGCACTTCGGCGCCACGGAGATGGGCCTCATCTACGTCAACCCGGAGGGTCCTCGCGGCAACCCGGACCCGGTCGCGGCGGCGCACTTCATCCGCGAGACCTTCGGGCGGATGGCGATGAACGACGAGGAGACCGTCGCCCTCATCGCCGGCGGCCACACGTTCGGCAAGACCCACGGCGCTGGCATCGCCGACGACCACGTCGGGCCGGAGCCCGAGGGCGCGCCGCTGGAGGCGCAGGGGCTGGGCTGGCTGAGCAGCTACGGCACCGGCAAGGGCGGTGACACGATCACCAGCGGTCTCGAGGTGACGTGGACCGACCGGCCGACGCAGTGGAGCAACCGGTTCTTCGAGATCCTCTTCGGCTACGAGTGGGAGCTCACCACGAGCCCCGGCGGCGCGAAGCAGTGGGTGGCCAAGGACGCCGAGGCGATCATCCCGGACGCCCACGACCCGTCGAAGAAGCACAAGCCGACGATGCTCACGACCGACCTGGCGCTGCGCGTCGACCCGACGTACCAGAAGATCTCGCTGCGCTTCATGGAGCACCCGGACGAGTTCGCGCTGGCCTTCGCCAAGGCCTGGTACAAGCTGCTGCACCGCGACATGGGTCCGGTCAGCCGCTTCCTCGGGCCGTGGGTTCCCGAGCCCCAGCTGTGGCAGGACCCGGTGCCGGCCGTCGACCACGCGCTCGTGGGTGACGCCGACGTCGAAGCCCTCAAGGCGAAGGTCCTGGAGTCCGGCCTCACGACCGCCCAGCTGGTCTCCACCGCCTGGGCCTCCGCCGCGAGCTTCCGGTCCACCGACAAGCGCGGCGGCGCCAACGGCGCCCGGCTGCGGCTCGAACCGCAGCGCAACTGGGAGGTCAACCAGCCCGAGCAGCTCGCGAAGGTCCTGGACACCCTTGAGGGCATCCGGCGCGAGTTCAACGACGCCGGCGGCGCGAAGATCTCGCTCGCCGACCTGATCGTGCTGGCCGGCTCGGCCGCCGTCGAGAAGGCGGCACGCGAGGCCGGCGTGGCGGTGACGGTTCCGTTCCGTCCGGGCCGCACCGACGCCACGCAGGAGCAGACCGACGTCGAGTCCTTCCGCGTCCTCGAACCACGGGCCGACGGGTTCCGCAACTACCTGCGTACGGGGGAGAAGACCCAGCCGGAGGTGCTGCTCGTCGACCGTGCCTACATGCTCAACCTGACGCCGCCGGAGATGACCGTCCTGGTCGGCGGCCTGCGCTCCCTCGGAGCGAACTTCGGCGGCACCCGGCACGGCGTGCTCACCGACCGGCCGGGCGTGCTCACCAACGACTTCTTCACCAACCTGCTCGCCCCGGGCACCCGGTGGAAGGCGGCGGAGTCCGAGGAGCACGTGTACGAGATCCGCGACGTGGCCACCGACGAGGTGAAGTGGACCGCCACCGCGGTCGACCTCATCTTCGGCTCCAACTCGCAGCTGCGGGCCCTCGCGGAGGTCTACGCCAGCCAGGACGCCCGCGACAAGTTCGTGACCGACTTCGTCGCGGCCTGGACCAAGGTCATGGAGCTCGACCGGTTCGACCTCGCCTGACCCGTCCCAACCGCACGAGCCCGGTCGGCCCACCGCGATCGACCGGGCTCGTCCGGCTGCGGCTCCGCGACGTGCGCCGGATTCATCCGGGCACCCTGGCCGGTAGGTGGAACGACCACTACTCTGGGCCGTGATGAGCGTTGATGGGCTGCTTCCAGGCGACCCGAAGCACATCGGGCGTTATGTGATAACCGGGCGGCTGGGAGCCGGTGGGCAGGGCGTCGTCTACCTGGCCGACGCGCCGGACGGCACCCGGGTGGCGTTGAAGGTCATCCATGCCGAGGTCGGCTCGGAGGCCCGCCGCCTGTTCGAGCGCGAGTTCGCCGTGCTACGGCGCGTATCCAGCTTCTGCACCGCGCAGGTTCTCGACGCCGATGTGACGGCCGACCCGCCGTACATCGTCAGCGAATACGTCGCCGGCCCGTCTCTCCATGCCTTCGTCGCCGAGCACGGTCCCATCACGGGAGCCGAGCTCGACCGGCTCGCGGTGGCGACGGCCACGGCTCTCATCGCGATTCACCGCGCGGGCATCGTCCACCGCGATTTCAAGCCGCAGAACGTCCTGCTCGGGCGCGACGGCCCGCGCGTCATCGACTTCGGCATCGCCCGCTTCCTCCAGGACGGCGCCGCCGTCGCCAGCGCCCACGTGGGCACTCCCCGATACATGGCTCCCGAGCAGATCCTCGGGGAGCGGTTCGGCCCCGCCGCCGACATCTTCGCCTGGGGCGCCACCCTCGTCCACGCCGCCACCGGTCGCTCCCCGTTCGAGGCCGGCTCACTGCCCGCTGTCCTGTATCGCGTGCTCCACGAGCCGCCTGACCTCGGCTCCCTTCCGGGGCATCTCCGCTCCCTGGTGGAGCGGTGCCTCTCCAAGGATCCCGCCGACCGTCCCACGGCATCCGAGCTGCCGCTGTCCATCATGGATGTCGGTCTCGGCCCCCGGGCCGAGCCACCTCCCGGCGTACGAACGGCGGCGAAGTCCCCGAGGCGATTACGCCGGACGCTGTCGGCCTCCGGAGCGATCGTCACCGCGGTCACCCTGGCGGCGGGGACCCTCTGGTGGGCGAGAGCACAAGAGACGACGACGGTCACGGAGCCCACGACGGCCGGCGAGCCTCCGGCGTACTCCCTGGCGGCGGCGGGGGCGGCACGTACGGCCTTCGAAGCGTGGTACAGCCTCGACTACACGGACTACGACGGCGGAGCACGGCGTACGCTGGCGAGCCTCTCCGGGGTGGCGGCGCAGGACTACCAGCATCTGATCGGCAATTCCAAGAACGCGGTGACGGCCGCCAAGGCGAAGCAGACGGCACGGGCGACCGCCGCGGGAATCGTCTGGGCGTCGCCGGAGCGGGTGTCGATCATCGTGACCGGACTCAGCACCATCACCCAGAACGGAACTCCGGTGAAGTCGGAGGATCCCCTGCTGTTCGCCGAGATGGTTCCCGCGGGCGGCGGCTGGAAGATGGACTACGCGCGGACCACACCGTCCGGCTCCGCCGCTCCGGCCGGCGCCGCCTGGCCCTCCGCGGAGGTGCGGCGGATGGCCGCCGATGCCGCCCGCTGCCAGACCGAGGCCTTCATCAACGGGCCCCGCCTGGAGGAGCGCCCCGACTT
This sequence comes from Nonomuraea jiangxiensis, assembly GCF_900099965.1. Taxonomy (GTDB): domain Bacteria; phylum Actinomycetota; class Actinomycetes; order Streptosporangiales; family Streptosporangiaceae; genus Nonomuraea; species Nonomuraea jiangxiensis. Next base: position 38,851 of record NZ_FNDJ01000030.1, read on the forward strand.
CTTCGATCGGTGCACCACGGGACGGGCCGCGCGGTGGTGGCGAGAGCTGGCCGCGGTCCCCGACGACCAGGTTCCCGACTGGTGGAGCTGGCAGTACCGGGACATCGGTACGGCCTTCGAACGGTTCGACGGACCCGATTCCGCGACCCTCATCCACCTCGGGGACTCGGCCAAGGCCCCCGAGCACAAGGTCGTGGCCTATCGGCTGCACCTGCGCCGCGTAGGCGGGCGATGGAGGCTGGAGGACGTCACGTCCCCCAAGGACAACCGGTCCATGTTCGAGCGGCGCCCGCAATGAGGCTGATCGCCCCACTCCGACCGGGCGATCCCGCGAGGATCGGGAGATACCGGCTGCTCGGACGGCTCGGCGCGGGCGGTCAAGGCGTCGCCTTTCTCGCCGTGGGGGACGACGGGCGGCAGGTCGCGGTCAAAGCGCTCCCCCGGATCTCCGGCGAGGCCGCCCGGCGGCGCATGGCGGCCGAGCTCGACCTGCTCCGCAGGGTCTCCGGGTTCTGTACGGTCCAGGTGCTCGACGCCGACCCGGCCGCCGATCCGCCACACCTCGTCACCGAATACGTCCCCGGGCCGTCGCTGGCCGAACTCGTCCAGCGCGAGGGCCCCCGTCGCGGCGAGGCGCTGGAACGGCTGGCCGTCGCCACCGCCACCGCGTTGACGGCGATCCATCGCGCGGGCGTCGCCCACCTCGACCTGACCCCCGGCAACGTGATCATGGGCCCGGACGGCCCCCGCGTCGTCGACTTCGGCCTTGCCCGCGCCGTCGGCGGCCCCGCCACGGACGCCGACATCGCCGGCACCCCCGCGTTCATCGCGCCCGAGCAGCTGGCCGGAGATCCGCCGACCACCGCCGCCGACGTCTTCTCCTGGGCCGCGACGCTCGCCTACGCCGCCACAGGCCGTCATCCCTTCGGCGACGACGCGGTGCCGGCCGTCGTCTACCGCGTTCTCCATCGGGAACCCGACCTGGGCACCCCCGCCGAGCTGGGCGGGTTCCTGCGCGCGATCCTCCAGGCGTGCCTGGCCAAGGACCCGGCTCTCCGCCCGTCGGCCCAGGAGCTCCTCTATCACCTTGCCGACCGTACCCCGATGAAGTCCGCCGGGGCGCCGGCACGAGGGCGGGCCTGGAAGCGGGGATGGGTCGTCGCGGTGGCAGCGGTCGTCGCGATCGCGGGTGGGGCCGGTGCGGCGGCATGGAGGGGGTGGCCCGGCGAAGGCGGCGGACCGGCGGGCGTGGCGACGCGGGACGCGCTTGCGCCGCCGCCGCTCTACGCCCAGCAGGCCGAGGAGGCGGCACGGCGGGCGTACGGGATCGTCAACGGCTTCGGCTACCGGACGCTTGACGAGAACCTCCAGGCGGTGGACGAGGCGACCACCGGACGCGCGAACGTGGAGTACACCGGCCGGCTGCGAGACCAGGCGCAGCGGATCCGCGACGGGAAGATGGCGCGGGAGGCGGTGGCCGCAGAGAGCGGAATCGTCGCCGCGCGTACTGATCGGGTCGTGGTGCTGGTCTGGGGCCAGATGGTCACGACCGGCGATGCCCCCGGCGACTACCGGCGCGGCGGGGTGGTCATGGAGATGCGCAGGGTCGTGACCGCGTGGAAGCTGGACCACGTCTGGCTGGCGAATCCGCGGCCGGATTCGGCCGAGATGACCACGGGGGAGTGGCCGTCCGGCCGGGCGACGACGCTGTTGTCGGCCGCGTCCGGCGACGGTGTCCGCGCCGTCGCCCTGGACGCGGTCACCCCGGCGGGCGCACGGGTGTTCCGCCTCGGTACGGACGGGACCGTGAGCAGGCTCACCATGGTTCCCGCCGGCGGTTCTTTCCGGGTCGAGAGCAGCCGGGAGCTTGGAGCGTCCTGAGCCGGGACGTTACGACGTCAACCACGTGGTGAGGGCGACCGCGGACTCGCGCAGAGCGTCGTCACGGCGCTCCTCGCTCAGCTGTTCGACCGTGAGCCGGAACCTCGGGGCGATGACCACGAACGCCTGGTTGTACAGGGATCGGTCGCCGACGGCGATCTCGGTGCCGCCGGACTGCGCCTTGACGCCGAGAGCGGTCAGCTCGGCGATCTCGACCTCGGGGAAGTCCTCATAGTTGGGTCGCGCCGAGGGAAGGGCGATCGTCACCGCGGCCGTGGGGACCTCCTTCCCCCACGAGCAGGTCACCTTGCCGGCGGAGTCGAACCGCCGGCCGAACTTCTTCCCCTTGATCAGCGCGCCCATGGCCGCGACCAGCCGGGGATCATCACAGTCCTCCGGAAGGGCGAACGGCCGCGCCGAGGCCGTCGGTGCCGTTGATGCCGTGGGTGTGGTCGGGGTCGGAGACGCCGTGGGGGAGCCGGTCGCGACGGGGTCACCGCCACCGCACCCTGCGAGGAGGCCACCGAGCAGCGTCATCCCTAACCAGGCCCTGGCAGTCGTCCACATGGCCCGATTATTCGAGACCGCCGGCCTTCCCGCCAGAAGATGGCTGACCTTGTCACCCTGCGTACTCCTCGTGAAGGGCGGCCTCGTCACGGAGCAGCGCGTCCGTGCCGGCGCGGTCGGTGACACCGAAGGAGCCGGCGCGCGGCCCTACGCCTCATGACTCGCGCCACGCCGCGCAATGTCAGTGGCAGCCGGTACTGTGCCGCCCATGATCGTTTCATTACCGGGACGCCCCCTGTCCAGCCCCTCCGATGTCGAGGTGGCGGCCGCGTGACACCGTGGGACGAAGTCCTCGAACGCATCGAGGCGGAGGACGACCAGCGCCTGGCAGAGTTCCTCAACGGCTTGGGCGACGCCGACCGGCGGATGGTGGCCGGGCAGCTGGCCGGCCACCTGGCCACGCGGCTGGGCGGCGCCTCCCGACGGCAGGTCATGACACGGCCCGGCGAGCCGGTCACCGGTTACCGGCTCGCCGGGGCGGCCTGCCTTGGTGGGGCCGCGCAGGTGGCGGCCTGGCTCAACCGGCGGGAGCTGCGCCGGGTGCGCGATGAGGCGGCCGACGCCGCGCTGGTCATGTCCGTGCTGCGGCGCCGTCCGCCGGAGTGGCGGCAGGACCTCGCCGTACGGCTGGTGCAGCGGCTGCGCCCACCGGCGGGCGGCATCTGGCGGCGACTGCGGGGCGAGCCGGGCTGGCAGCTCGCCGCCGCGCTGGTGATCGAGACCGGAGTCGCGCCGCCGGAGAGCGACGCGTTCGTGGCCGGCTGGGCCTGGCGGGCGGCGGCACGGCACCGGGAGAACGGCGGCCGGCCCGTCCTCGACGGGGATCCGCTGCTCGACCACCTGCTCCCGCGCCTGTTCCAGGCCCAGGGTGTGGCCGAGGCGCTGGTCGCCGACGAGGACGAGAGCCGGCGGCAGCAGCGAGAGGCGAGTCCCGGTGGCCCGGCGCACGATCCGCGATCGTGCCTGAGCATCGCCGGCGAACTGGCGGCCCTCGCCGCGGCGGGACGGCTGCCGCGCCGGACGTTGGTCGACGGCTGCGCGAGCCGGTTCCTGGTCGGCGGCGAGGATGCCGAGATCGCTCCGTTCGTGACGTTGTGGCGGCTCCTGGAGACCTCGGTGGCCGAGATCCCGGTGCTCGACTTCGTCCGGCTGCTGCCTTCGGCGGACTCACCGCTCGTGCGGCTCGTGGTGGACGAGTTGCGCCGGGCCGAGGCCGCCGGGGCACTGCCTGACGCTCTGTTCGCCGAGGCGGTCGGCGCGCTGGCGTTCCGGCCGGAGAGGAAATACGTCACGGCGGCCATCCAGTGGCTCGCGGCCGTGTCCCCGTCCAGGGGCGGCGGCGCGGTGGCCGCGCTGGCGCACGTGTTCGACGGTGATCTCCCGGCCCTGTGGGACCCCGCGGTGCGGCTGGCGGTCAAGCTGGCCCCGCACGCCGACGAAGCCGCCCGGGACACCATCCGCGAGGCGGCCGGCCGGCTGCCCGACGAGCCACGCGAGCGCCTGGCCGCCGCCTATGGCACCGTGCCGGCCGCGACGCAGCCGGAGCCGCCGGCCGCCGCGAAGCTCATCGCGCCCCCGCCGCCCGTGCTCGCGCCGCCCCTGACGTCGGCGGCGGAACTGGCCGCCGAGCTCACCGGCCTGCGCTGGCCGGAGGACCCGAGCCAGTACGAACGGATCCTCGCCGCCATGGTGGAGCTGGCCCATCGTGACCGCGAGGAGGTCGTGGCACTGCTGGCACCCATGTGGCGCGGTCATTGGGGGCACCCTGACAATCCCCTGCCCCACGCCTACCTCAGCAACGACCGCACCACCCACGCACTGCTGTCACGCTGTGTCCTGGCGCTGGCCTATCCGGACTACAGCCGCCGGCTGACCACGGCACTGGCCGAACGCGCCGACCCCGCCTACCCCGACGCCGTGCTGCCCCACCGCCTGGTCCTGCGCCGCATACGGGAGATCATTCACCTGTTCGAGCGGGGCGCGACCCTCCCCGTGCTGCTGGCCACCCCGACCGCCGCCACCGGGCACCTCGATCCCGAGACCCTGCTGGACCGCATGGAGCGGCTGGGCGACGTCGAACCGCTCGAAGCCGACTTCCAGCAGGCGCTGCTCCGGCTGCCTCGGCAGGTGGACACGGCCCTGCTCGTGCGGGCGGAGAAGCTGCCCACGCGGGCAGGGCGGCGGCTGGCCGACTGGCTGCGCGACGGCGGCCTGCCCGACCCGGAGGTGCGTTGCGAGGTGGGGCAGCCCTACGGCATCAACCCCGACTTCACCTTGGGCGTATGGGCTTCGACCGCGGCGCCCGATGGCCTGCCCGACTGGCTGCGCGAGCTGTGCTCGGCACGGCCCGCCAACGGATACGCCGCCTATCCCGACGACGTGGTGTGGTGGCCGGCGATCCTGCCGTCCCATCGTGAGCTCGTGGCCGCGTACATGGTGCAGGTGCTGCCCTGGCTCGCCCGGCGCGGCGGCTCCCGCGTGGACGCCGTCGTGGCCCTGGCCCACGGCGAAGGCCCGGTGGGCAGGGCGACCGCGGTCTCCATCGCCGCCTGCCTGGCCCACCCCCGACCAGTCCAGCGCGCCGCCGCCGCCGACGCGCTGACCGTCCTGGCCGTGCGCGGGCAGCTCCCGGCCGCGGATCTCGGCTGGGCCGTCGCGCACCTGGTCCGGGTGGGCGCCGTCTCGCTCAGGCAGATCACCGCCGCCCTCGCTGACCTGGTCGCCGCCGGGGCGCATGCCGAGGTGTGCCGGGCGCTCACCACAGCCGTGCCGCTTCTCCTGCCGGCCGCGGGGGAGAAGACGCGGAGCGGGCTGGGCGAGCTCCTGAGCGTCGCCGTCCAGGCCGCGGTCCTGACGGGGACGCGAGCGGAGATCCCCGGGCTGGCGGAGCTGGCGGCGCGCAAGGGATCGAGCCTCGTCCTTCAGGAGGCTCGCCGCCTGCACAGGACGATCTCCCCGTGATGATCCATGCCGGGGCGGGCGGGTTAGGACGACCCGCGTGAGCCCGCGTGAGGTGGCCGCAGGCCGGTTCTCATGCCTGGTGGCTCGTGCCCGGTCAGTGGCACTTGCCGGGAGGGTGGGCGGAAGCGGTGGCTGACCGAGCATCCGGCCCTCATCCAGCCGGCGGTCCTACTACCGCCTCTACTACCTGGCGATCCTCGGTGTGCTGGTGTGGGTCTTCGTCCGGCATGCCGAGGTCTACGTCAAGGTCCGCCGGACCCTCGTCGCGATGATGGTTCTCGTGCTGCCGGTCTTCTGGGCGCTGCCCATGTCGCCGCCGCGGTTCGCCTTACCGGGCGTCGTCGACATCATCGCCGAACACGACATCCTGGGCGGCCAGGCCTCACGAGGGATCGAGAGCGGCCAGAACGTGTATTCGGCGATGCCCAGCATGCACGTGGGATGGTCGTTGTGGTGCGCGTATGTCGCGTGGTGCGCGCTGCGTGGCTTCCATCCGCGACTGGCGTCGCTGCCGTGGATCTTCCCGCTGGGTATGGCGGCAGTGGTGCTCACCACGGGCAACCACTATGTGCTCGACCTCGCAGGAAGCGCGGTGTTGCTGGTCGTCTCCATCGCCGTCGTGTCGGCGTGGAGCCACCTCACCGAGCGCCGGCGGGCTCGGGCACGCCTGGTCCGCCCGCACCCGGGCACCGGTCAGGCGCTTTCCTCCACGCTGCGCCGATGCCATTCCGCCAGTTCGACCAGCAGCCCGTCGGCCGCCCCACCGAACATCGCCGCCAGGGCCTCCCCGGTGTCCACCACGACGACCGTGTCGAGCAGCTCCGCGCGCAGCCTCGCCGCTCTGGGATCCCCGGCGCCGTCGGGGTCGAAGGCGGTGGCCGCCAGGAACAGGCCACCGACGCCCGCCGCGGTCGCCGCCTGGTGGGCCTGCGTGCCGAGGACGGTCGAGGCGTTGGCGGGCGCGGCCGGCAGGACCGGCTGACCGTCGCGCAGCAACAACGTGAGCGGCCGCGCCGGAACCGTCTCCGCCACCTGCCCCTCCGGCACGTGGACGCCGCCGTCGGCGTGGCGTGTCACGTCATGCGGATGGCCCCACGGCAGCCCTCTGTCCTGGTCCCGCACGCTCGCGCGAGTGAACAGACGCCCATCGGCATCGACGACAAGGTCCCCCGGCTGCCACTGTTCGCCATCAAGTGGTGTGTGCCCGTTCCTCATGGGGTGCACGCTACGCCGCGGGTGTGACAAATCTCCTGGATGGGACACCGTACTGGATCGTACGGCTGAGATCTACCGGCGACCGGCGGCGCGGAACTCGCGCGGTGTCGCGCCCGTGTGGGAACGGAAGGCGGTGGCGAAGTGCTGGGGTGAGGAGAAACCCAGCTCGGCCGCGATCCACGTGACGCTCCGGTCCGTCTCGGCGAGCAGCGTCCTGGCCCGGCGGATGCGCAGGCGCGCCTGGTGGCGGGCGGGACTCACCCCGAGCTGGGCGGTGAAGAGCGCGGCCAGGTACGACGGCGAGAGCCCGGCCTCCCCGGCCAGCGCGGACAGGGGCAGGCGCTCGGCATAGCGCGTCTCCAGCACGTTCAGCACGTGGGCCACGGCGGGGTGCAGGAGGAGCCGCCCCGCCGTCGAGCTCGGGGCGAGCAGCCTGGCCACCTCCACCAGCAGCTGCTGGGCGCTGGCCCGCAGCCCGGGGACACGCAGGGTCCGCGTCGTGGTCACCTCGCGCAGGAACGTCTCGAACGGCGTGACGGCCGAGGCCGCGTCCGCCACGAAGGCCGGCGACCGGCGCCAGGGCGCCTCGGGCAGCAGGAGCGGCGCGTCGAGGGCGGCGAACATGAACTGCCAGACCGTGTCGGCGGGCCGAGCCATGCGGTGCCCCACGTGCGGGGACACGATCAGCAGCCCGTACGGCGGCACCTCGTACTCGGCGTCCCCGACCCGCCACCGCGTCGGGGGACCGTCCGTCTGCAGGTAGAGCTCCCACACCTCGTGGCGGTGCTCGGCGATGAACCAGGACGACGGGGCCCGCTGGTCGCCGGCGTGCACCAGGCCGGGCACGCCGGACCCGGCGAGGTGGGCGTGGAAGCCCGCGCGCAGCCCGGCGGGGCGGACCACCCCGCGATCGTGTACGTTCTCGCCGTTCTGGTGAACGCCCCGGGCCACGGCCCGCCCGTACCGTTCCGTTCCATGACGACCTCGAACGCTGCGCTGGACCATCTGCTCCCCACCGACGAGGACGTGGAGTTCTATCGTGCCCACGGCTACTGGATCTCCGCGCCGATCGTGCCCCCCGAGGTGCTGGACGCCGCGGAGGCGGGCATGGCGCGGCTGTACGCGGGCGACACCGACCGGCCGTTGCCCGGCGGAGCACCCCTCGGCGGCTGGCGGCCGGAGCACGGCGAGGTGCTGCGGAAGAACGACTACGCCTCGCTCGTGGTGGACGAACTGGCCGCGCTCGTCCGCCACCCGCTGATCGCCCGGTGCGCCGCCCGGCTCAGCGGCGCGGCCGAGATCCGGCTCTGGCACGACCAGCTGCTCCACAAGCCGCCGGAGTCCGCGCTGCCCGCGCCTGGCGGCGTGAACGTGGGCTGGCACACCGACCGCCAGTACTGGCTGAGCTGCACGAGCACGGAGATGCTCACCGCCTGGGTGCCCTTCCACGATGTCGGTGAGGTGATGGGCGGGATCTCGTTCGCCGACGCCAGCCACCTGTGGCCGGACGACATGGCACTCGACTTCTTCGACCCCGACCTGTCGTCCCTGGACCGGCTGCGCGGCTCGCGTGGGGTGCGGGTCGTGGTGCCGGAGATCCCGCGCGGGGCGGTCAGCTTCCACCACTGCCGTACGGTGCACGGCAGCGGCCCGAACCTGAGCGGGCGGCCCCGCCGGTCACTGGCCGTGCACCTGCAGCCGGGCGACAACCGGCACACCCCGCGGTCCCGGCACGGCAACGACGACCTGGTACGCCGTGACCCCGAGGGCCGCCCCGACTACACCGACCCCGCCGTGTGCCCCCGACTGTGGCCCCCGTCCTGAGACGACCACGCCACCCTGCCCGCCCGGCCGTCACCGGATCCCCGCCCGCCGCTGCCCGTACAGGACTCACCCGATCACCTCCCCGGCCTTTCTGGGACGGCCGTCGACGGTGACGGTGCCTGAGGTGGTCGAGATGTCGATCGTGCGCCCCCGGTAGCCCAGCCCGGTCAGCTCCACGTGCCCGCCGGGCAGGGCCGCCGGGCTGACGACCAGGCTGCCGTCGAGCCGGAACCGCACGCCCGCCGCGCCGGTCAGGATCGCCTCCGCCCCGGCCAGCCCGGCGACGATGTTGATCCGCCGGCCCGCGGGCGGCGCCGCAGGGCGGTCGCAGTAGTGGTCCTGGGGGAAGTACGGGAAGTGCCGCCCCATCCAGAGCAGCCGCCGCATGACCTCCCAGGCGAGGCCGGGCTCGCCCTGCTCCCAGAGGGTCAGGGCGAGCTGCGGCCCTTCCCCCGTGTACGCCCCGCCGCCCGACCAGTCGGTGTCGCCGAGCTCGTAGTGGACCCGGTCGTCCGCGGCCACGGCGCTGACGCCGTAGGGCGCGAGGAACGAGCCGTCACGCAGCCGCCCGAGCATGGCCCCGGCCATCTCCGGCGTGCAGGCGCCGCTCCGCATCGCGTCGAACGCCTGGACGTGCCGGACCACTTCGGTGTGCCCGTCGGGATACCGGCAGCGGAACCATCCCGCCTCCTCGTCCCACAACTCCCGGGCGATCGCCTGCCTGATGTCGCGGGCACGGGCGCGCAGGTCGCCGGCCGGGAGGCGGGCGCCGGAAACCTCCGACAACTCGGCCAGCCGGTCGAGGCACCAGGCGCGTTCGGCGTTGGGGCTGGCCACCACGTGCTCCCAGCCCGTGCTGCGCATCTCCAGCAGGTTGTACTGGTCGCCGTAGTCGCGCAGCGCGCCCGCCGGGGTGAAGCGCGCGTCCAGCCCCTCGACCAGGTCGTGGAGCTGGGTGACCAGGGACGGGGAGAGGCCGAGGTGCGCGGCGACGGCGGTGGCCAGGGTGACCAGGGACCAGCCGCTGTAGGCGTACGGGACGCCGAGGCCGGTGCCGTTGGGGGCGATCGCGTAGTGGCGGGTGAGATCCACCTTCATGATCGATTCGAGTACGGCGGTGGCGGCGTCGCCGAGCATGAGAGTGAGCAGGTGGGGGGCGTACCCGCCGGTGTCCCACGCGTAGGCGCACAGCGCCCCGCCGTCCAGCCCGGACGTGGCGACGAAGGGCGAGGTGATGAAACCGGGGTTGTCCCACAGGCAGACCAGCCCGCTGACCAGGGAGCCGCGCCAGTACGCCTCCAGCCCGGGGATGTCGCTGGAGAGCCGCGGCACCCGGGCCAGGGCCCGGGCCAGCCGAACCTCCGACCGGCCGGCGGACTCTGCGGCCAGTTCCCGCGGCCGCCCCGATGACGTGCCCGCGCCGGCGCGGACGGCCAGCGCGAACACCGCCGTCCCGCCCGCCGGGAGGTCCTGGCGGAGCCCCTCGTGGGAGAGCTCGACGGTGACGTCGCCGGCCTGCCAGGCCCCCTGGCCGGTGCGTACGGCCGCCGGGCCGGGGACGGGCGGGACCCAGCCCCATTCGCCGAGCGGGACGCGGCGGGGGCCGCCGGGTGCCACGTGCGGGTGGAGGGTCACGGTGACGTCCCGCCCGGCCCGGTTGGCGATCTCCACCTCCAGGACGAACCCGGCGTGTCCGTACAGCGGGGTGAGGGTGCTCCTGACCTGGAGCGAGATCAACTCACCCCGGTGGCGGCGGTGGTAGGTGCCGTCCCTGACGATCCGGCCGGGCCACCAGGTGCCGCCCGCGTGCAGCAGGCCGGTCCCGGCCACGCCCGGCGCCGCGCCGTCGGTGATCCGGTGCCCGTCCACCTCCAGCTCGACGGCCAGCCGGGCGTCGGGGGCCGCGTACGGCGGCGCGAACCACCCCCCGACCCCGCACACCGAACCCGGCGGGGCGTGGACCGTGGTCCAGCCGCTGGTGACCCAGACGTCCGAGGGCGCCTGGCTCCCGCGCAGGTCGAAGGCGAACTCGTCAACGGAATAAGGCATGCGTCAATCCCTTGCCTGACGGAGGGCTGGCGGGGGAGGAGGGGGCGGGCACGGGCACGCCGGGCCTGATGAGGGAGCGGGAGCCCGTCCAGTGGGTTCCGGGCGCTCGTGACCGATGCTGACACCGGCCGGTATTCGTCGCAAGAGTTACCGGCAAGTTACTACCGTTTTTCCTTCAGGTATTGCTATCGAACCGGTCCAGCGTTACCTTCCTGGCAAGCGTTGGACCGGTTTGACAAAAGGCCGGCGCAGTCGAGGAACCAACTATGCAGAAAATCACCATCCGCGATATCGCACGCCTGGCCGGCGTCTCGAAGTCGACGGTGTCGCTGGTGCTCAACAACAGCCCGCGGGTCGACCCGGAGACCCGGCGCCGGGTGCTGGCGATCATCAGACGGCACAATTACGTGCCCAACGCCACCGCCAGCGCGCTGGCCAAGGGGCGGCCGCCGTTCATCGGCATGATCGTGCCGGGGCTGACGTGGCGGATGGTGGCCCCGCTGAACTACGGGGTCGCGTCCGTCGTCGAGCGCACGCCGTACGAGATCATTCTCTACACGAGCACCAACGACCACGACTACGCGCCGGTCATCGACCGCATGCTCGCCTCGGGGATGTCGGCCGGCGTTCTGGTCATCAACCAGGACCAGGCCATGCAGCCGCTGCTCGACCTGCACGCGCAGGGAGTGCCGGTGATCCTGATCAACACCCTGGGCTCCCGCCTCGACCTGCCGTCGGTCGAGGCGGACAGCTACGAGGGGGCCTACGGCGCGGTCCGCCATCTGCTCGACCTGGGCCACCGGCGGATCGCGTCGCTGGCCGGGCCGATGACCTACCCCTGCTGCCAGGACCGGCAGCGCGGCTACGAGGACGCGCTGACGGCGGCCGGGGTTCCGATCGAGGCCCCGCTCACCCTGCGGACAGGATTCGACCCGCCCACGGCCCGTGAGCTGCTGCGCGCGCTGCTGGACCGCCCCGACCGGCCGACGGCGGTGTTCGCGCACAACGACGCCACCGCCTACGCCGCCATGGAGGCCGCCGCCGACCTCGGGCTGCGGGTGCCCGCGGACGTGTCGGTGGTGGGATTCGACGACATACCGTCCTCGGCGCACGTCAAGCCCGCCCTCACCACGGTCAGCCAGCCGTTCGAGGAGATGGGCGCGCAGGCGGCCCGGATGCTGCTGGCCGCGATCTCCCCGGAGTCCGCGGCGGACTTCGCGCCGGACGGCCCGCCCCCCACCCGCGTGCACCTGCCCACCACCCTCGTCGTCCGGGACAGCACGGGTCCCGCACCGAACTGACGCCCGCCATTTCACCCTCCTTCTAAATTCACCGCCTATTCCGACGCTCACATTTCGACGCCCATATTTCGACGCAGCAAAAGGCCGGCGTGCCCTCGGGGCACCGGTCGTGATCCCCCCTGCCCGTCGACAGAAAGGACCCGACCATGGGTCGCTGGACGAAAGCGCGGCGCCGGCTGGCGTACGTCATTCCCGGGGCGCTGCTCGCGGCTCTGGGACTGGCGGCGCCCGCGGCCGCCGCGGATCCGCCGACCGAGATCATGCCGGCCCACGTCCTGGAGGCGTTCACCCAGTTCACGGGGAATCCGGCACCCCGGACGACGATCGTCGACGTCCAGGGGCAACCCGACTTCGACCAGGCGCTGCAGATCACGGTGACCGGGCAGCCCGCCTCTCCCGGCCTGGACGGCGAGTACTCGCTCGGCGTGGGCGCCCCCTCCGCGCTGCCCACGGTCAAGGGCGAGGCGATGCTGGCCACCTTCTGGGCCCGCTCGATCACGCCCACCCCCACCGGCTCCGGCCTGGCCCACTTCGTGTTCGAGCAGAACGGTGGCGGCTACACCAAGTCCACCCAGGCGGCGATGAAGTTCGGCGGCACCTGGCAGCGCTACCGGCTGCCGTTCCGGATGGCCGCCGACTACGCGGCCGGGCAGGTCCGGATCAACTTCTGGCTCGGGTACGGCCCGCAGGTGCTGCAGATCGCGGGCGTGTCGGTGCTCCGGTACGGCGCCGGAACCCCGGACGGCTGGCCCCAGGCCACCTACGCGGGCCGCGAAGCGGGGGCCGCGTGGCGGGCCGCCGCCGCCGACCGCATCGAACGCAACCGCAAGGGCAACCTGTACGTCAAGGTCGTCGACGCCGAGGGCCACCTCGTCCCCGGCGCCACCGTCCAGGCGGACATGACCAGGCACGCCTTCAAGTTCGGCTCGGCCGCGGACGGCGTACGTCTGATGACGCAGAACACCTCCGCGCAGAAGTACCGCGACACGCTGCTGGCCAACTTCAACCAGTTCACGCTCGGCAACAACCTCAAGTGGAACCACTGGGAGAACCTGCCCGAGCGGAACGGCTACACCCTGCCCGCCCTCCAGTGGGGGCGCGACCACGGCCTGTTCGTCCGCGGGCACACCCTGATCTGGCCGTCGTGCGGGAACATGCCCGCCGACGTCTGCGGCCTCCGCGGCGACCCCGCCGCGCTGCGGAGCAGGATCGACGCCCACATCACCGAGGAGGCGGGCGCGCTCGCCGGCCTGATCGACGAGTGGGACGTGGTCAACGAGCCGTACGCCAACCACGACGTGCAGGACGTGCTCGGCGACGGCGAGCTCGACCGCTGGTTCCGGCTGACCCGGCAGGCCGACCCGGGCCCGAGGCTCTACCTCAACGACTACGACATCGTCGAGGACAACGGCTGGGAGGCCCGCCACCAGGACCACTTCACCGCCCGGGTCCGCGCGCTCAAGGACGGCGGGGCGCCCATCGGCGGGATCGGCATCCAGGGGCACTTCGCCGGTGAGCAGCTCACCCCGCCGGCGGACCTGGTCACGCTGATCAACAGGTTCGGCGGGCTGGGCCTGCCCGTCGCGATCACCGAGTTCGACGTCGGCACCACCGACGAGCAACTCCAGGCCGACTACACGCGGGACTTCCTGACCACGATGTTCAGCATGCCGCAGGTCACCGGGGTCAGCACGTTCGGGTTCTGGGAGGGCGACACCTGGGATCCCAAGCGGGCCCTGTTCAGGACCGACTGGACCCTCAAGCCGAACGGCCGGGCCTGGCGCGACCTCATCTACGGCACCTGGTGGACGAAGGCCACGGCCACCACCGGGCCGACCGGCTCGACCACGGTGCGCGGCTTCCTCGGCGACTACACCGTGAAGGTCACGGCCGGCGGCGTCACCAAGGAGGTCGCCGTCTCGATGCCGACCATCAGCGGCAAGGCGATCACGGTAGTCGTCGGCTGACCTCAGCAGACCCGAAAGGAAAGACCATGCCAGCCATACAACTCAGCCGCCGGCAACTTCTGCGGGCCGCCGCCGCCACCGGCGGGGCCGCGTTGCTCGCCGGCTGCGGCGGCTCCCCCGAAGACGCCGGCCCTGCCTCGGGCACCAGCCTGGCGTACTGGGACTGGTACGTCAGCCAGGCGCCGTGGGTGGACAACGAGATCAAGCTCTTCCAGCAGGCCAACGGCAAGACCACGGTCAAGAAGACCACGCAGGTCACCGACAAGTACCTCGACCTGCTGGCGCTGGCGTTCCGCAGCGGCACCGCCCCGGACGTGTTCCTGCTGCCCACGAAGCCGAAACTGGAGGTCCACGTCGGCGAGGGGTGGCTGATGCCCCTGGACAGGTGGGCCACCGCCGAGTGGCGGTCGAGGTTCCCCGACAACAGCTTCGTCGAGGGCGTCAACATCTTCGGCGGCAAGGTCTACTCCGCGCCCTTCAGCGGCCTGGCACCGGCGTTGCAGCTCTACCTCCACAACGGCGTCTTCAAGGAGGCCGGGCTGACCAACCCCGACGGGACGGTCCAGATCCCGAAGACCTGGGACGACATCACCCGCGCAGCCGAGACGATCACCAGCAAGAGTGGCGGCAAGGTCTTCGGGCTCGGCTTCGGCAACGCGCAGAAGGGGGCGCTGCCGTGGCTGATCGAGCTGTTCTGCCGGGGTGCCGGGTCGCCCGGAGGCACCCAGAACGTGGACTACCGCACCGGCCGCTGGACCTACGGCACCGACCGCAACTACGCCGACTTCCTGGCGCTGCTCCTGGACTGGAAGAACCGCGGCTTCATCTACCCCAACTCGATGAGCATCTCGGACGAGCAGGCCAGGGCGTTCTTCTCCAAGGGCCGCTTCGGCATGATCGTCGGCGGCGTGTGGAACCAGGCGCCCTGGGAGGAGGCCGGCTTCAAGGACTACAGCCTCATGACGCTCCCGTCGCCGACCGGCACCCCGCAGGGCTACTTCTACGGATCACCGGGCAGCTACCTGCTGGGCATCTCGGCCAAGGCCAAGAACCCCGACCAGGCGTGGGCCTGGCTCGACTGGTTCTACGGTCCCGCCGCCGGCAAGCGCTGGGTGCAGGGCGGCTACGGCCTGTCGGTCTATCCCGAGAACAACGATCCGGCGGGCGTGACCTCACCGACGTTCCGCCAGTACGTCGCCATGGCCGGCACGGCACTCGTCGGCCCGGTGCCCGCGATCCGCAACCCCGAGATCGCCAAGGTGGAGGTGGCGGCGGTCCAGCCGGACCTCCCCGACGTCGCCGCGGGCATCTACACCGGCCAGCTCAAGGACGCCCCCAAGGCGCTCAAGGAACTGGAGGACCGCCTCAACGGCGCCCTGAGCGAGGCCGTCGCGAAGGCCCGCGGGCAGGGGCTCAAGGTCGGCATGGACGACTACGTGTTCGCCGACTGGGACATCGCCAAGCCGTACACGACCAAGCGCGGATGACCTGATGACCGACGTCCGACTGGCCGCCCGGCCCCGTGCGCTGAGCACGGGGACGGTCTCCGGCCTGTGGCGGCGGATCGCCGCCGCCCGCTGGTCCTACCTGTACGTCCTGCCGATGCTGGTGCTGCTGCTGGCGTTCGTGATCTACCCCATCATCGCCTCGCTCGGCTACACCTTCTACCGGTGGGACGGGATCGGCGAGCCCGGGGACTTCGTCGGGCTCGCCAACTTCTCCCGGGTGATGACGGACGGCATCTTCTGGGGCGCCCTGCGCAACACGTTCTTCTACGTGCTGCTGGTGGTGCCCATCCAGCTCGTCCTGGCGCTCGCGCTCGCCCTGGTGCTCAACAACCGCCGGTTGCGGCTGCGGACCTTCTACCGCACGCTGTTCTTCCTGCCGGTGGTGACCTCGGCCGCGGTCGTCGGCGTGGTCGTCCAGCTGCTGTTCTCCAATTTCGGCGACGTCGTCAACGACGTCCTGATGTCGCTCGGCCTCACCCACGAGTACATCGATTGGCTCGGCGACCCGAACTTCGCGATGATCATCATCATCGGGGTCGGGATCTGGCACACGCTGGGCTACAACCTGGTGTACTTCCTGGCCGGGCTGCAGACGATCCCCGACGAGCTCTACGAGGCGGCGCGGCTCGACGGCGCGGGCGCCTTCGCGTGCTTCCGCCACATCACCGTGCCCCTGCTCAGGTCGGTGGGCGTCGTCATCGTACTGCTGTCGGTCATCGGCTCGTTCCAGGTCTTCGACCTCGTGCAGGTGCTCACCAACGGCGGGCCGTACTTCGCCACCGAGGTCGTCAACTCCTACATCTACCACCTGGCCTTCGGCGGGTTCTCCGGCTCCAGCGTCGACCGGGACGTCGGCCTGGCCTCGGCGGCCTCGTTCTTCTACGGGCTGCTGCTCATCGTGTTCGCCGTGGTCCAGGCCCTCTTCCTGCGGGCCCTGGTCAGACGCAGGGGAGGCCGCGCATGACCCGTCGCGCGCCGGTGATGACGCACGTGTTCCTGCTCGTGGGCGGGGTGGCCTGGCTCTACCCGTTCCTGTGGACGCTGGGCAGCTCGCTCAAGAGCACCGACGAGTTCTTCGGCCGCGGCCTCGACCCGCTGCCCGGCACGCCGCTGTGGTCGAACTACGCGCAGGCCTGGCAGGGCGCCTCCTTCGGGCAGTATTTCCTCAACACCCTCACCATCACCGTCGCCACGGTGCTCATCACCCTGCTCGTCACCGCCATGGCCGGCTACACCCTGGCCCGTACCGAGTTCCCCGGCAAGGGCCTGGTCCTGGTCGCGGTGGCGGCGACCGTGTTCCTGCCCCACGGTTACACCATCATCCCGATCTTCGACATCATGGACGGGCTGGGCCTGCTCAACAGCCTCTGGTCGATCATCATCGTGCAGTCCGCCGGCGGGATCGTGTTCGGCACCTTCCTGTTCATGGGCTACTTCCGGGCGATCGACCGGGCGCTGGAGGACGCCGCCCGGGTGGACGGGGCCAATTTCCACCAGGTCTTCTGGCGGATCATGCTGCCGCTGGCCGGGCCGATGCTGGCCACGGTGGGCCTGTTCACCGCCATCTCGGCGTGGAACAGCTTCTTCATCCCGCTCGTGTTCACCCTCGCCCGTCCCGAACTGCGCACGCTCGGCGTCGGGATGTACGCCTTCATCGGCGAGAACTCCACCGACTGGACGCTGCTGTGCGCCGGCTCGGTCATCACGCTCGCCCCCATCATCGCGATCTTCCTGGTGCTGCAGAGGTTCTTCGTGAACGGCCTGGCCGGCGCCGTCAAGCAGTGACAACCCTGCGGGGGCGCCGGTCATCCCGCATCGCCATACAGCACGGGGTTGAGCGGGGTGTCCGGCACGGTCCCGACCTCGGCGCCGGGCAGCCACGCGCGCAGGTCCGCCCACTGGTTGTCGTTGACCGGCCGGGCGACCGTGATGCCGGCGTCCATGTAGATGACGGTCATCACCCGGCGCGGGAGGTCAGAGCGGTTCGGCGCGGCATGGTGGAACGTCCATCCGAGGTGATAGCTCACCTCCCCGAGCCGGTACGGGTGCGCGACGACCGGGAAGTCCCGCTCGGCCAGCGCCCGCTGCAACGCCCGCTCGGACTCGTCGCTGATGGGCAGGTCACGGCCGTACTCGAAGCGGTGGCTGCCGGCGGCGAAGGCCAGCGGCCCCATCTCGGCCGGCGTGTCCTGCAGCGGGATCCAGGCCGTCACGGTGCGGTCGGTGGCCAGCGGCCAGTAGTACTGGTCGGCGTGCCAGGGGGTGAACCCGCCGCCCGGCTCCTTGTACAGCGCCTGGTCGTGATAGAGGCGGACGGCGGCGACGCCGAGCAACTCGGCCGCGATGCGGGCCAGCCGCCGGGAGAAGACGAACGCGCGTACGAGGTCGCTGTGCCGCCACAGGTTGGTGACCTGGAGGAAGGCCTTGCCGTACGTGTCGCGCTGCTCCAGGGGCAGGTGCTGGGTGTTCAGCTCGATGACCTTGCCGGTGATCTCGGGCTCGTACGCCGCGATCGTCCCGGCGTCCAGCACGCCGGGCAGCCGGACGAAGCCGTGGTCGGTGAAGTGCCGCAGCGCGGCGGCGTCGAGGGCGTAGCGGGACTGCAGATCCGTCATACCGCCAGCTTCCCCGCATCCCCTGCCGCCCTGCCACGCGATGGATGACCGGTTCCGGTACTTTCGTGATGATCGCCGGGACAGCGTGACCACATTCGGACGGCGGAGGACCGTGCGCGCGACCTTCGAACACATCGAGGCCACCCCCAGCTCTCCTGGAAGCTGTACGTCCGGCGGGCCTCGCGCTTCCGCTTCGCCTGGCACTTCCACCGGGAATTCGAACTGACCCTGATCACCCACGGCACCGGCACCCGCTTCGTGGGCGACCGCGTCGAGGAGTACGCTCCCGCGGACCTGACCCTGATCGGCCCGGAGACGCCGCACACCTACCAGTCGGTTCCCGGGACCATCCGGAATGAGGCGATCGTCGTCCAGTTCCGCCGGGACTTCCTGGGAGCGGGCTTCTTCGACCGCCCCGAGTTCACCGGCGTGGCCGCCCTCCCCGAACGCTCGGCACGCGGGCTGAGCTTCCCCCCGTCCGCCGTGGAACCGGGCGCGCTGCGAGCCCTCGCGGCGGGCGGGACGATGCCGCCGCCCGAGCGCACCCTCGCCCTGGTCGGCGTGCTCGTCGCCCCGGCCTCGGTCAGCCGCTTCTTCCGCCGCACCACCGGCGCCACCATCACCGGCTATCTCACCATGCTGCGGATCAGCGCCGCCTGCCGGCTGTTGCGGGAGACCGATCGCGCCGTCTCCGCCATCGCCGCCGACTGCGGCTACGCCAACCTGTCCACCTTCAACCGGCGTTTCCGGGAGCGGACGGGCATGTCTCCGCGCGAGTACCGGGCACACTGGTCTTCCGGCACGTCGCCTGACCCGCCACCGGTCGGACCCGACCGAATTCCCGTTTAAACCAGTAGGGAATGTTGACTTGTCCGGAATGTCGTCCTAACGTCGGACATATGAGGCAGGATCTTCTGCTGACCAGGCGCTCCCACGTGGACTTCGGCCACGTCGCCAGCGCTCAATGTCGTTGATCACGGACTAGCGGCCGGGGCCGGCCACCACCGCTTTCCCTCCACGTTCCCGGCGTGGCCGACGCCGTCCACGCCCCCCACCCCCGCTTCGCGACCCGGAAAGC
Organism: Nonomuraea jiangxiensis; assembly: GCF_900099965.1. Taxonomy (GTDB): domain Bacteria; phylum Actinomycetota; class Actinomycetes; order Streptosporangiales; family Streptosporangiaceae; genus Nonomuraea; species Nonomuraea jiangxiensis. Next base: position 57,817 of record NZ_FNDJ01000030.1, read on the forward strand.
CGCCGGGGCGCCGCGTGAGCGTGCCCTTCTCTCGTGAGGAACCTTCTCGTGTTCGTGCCATCAGTGACCTCCGGCCACCCCGACAGGACGGGAGTGACCGCGTGACCGACACGCTTCCCGACCGAGCCGTCGGCGCCGACTCCTTCCGGCAGGCGCTCGCCGTACACGCCAGCGGCGTCGTGGTCATCACCGCGCAGAGCGACGGTGTCCCCGTCGGGCTGACCGCCACGTCGTTCTCCTCGGTCAGCCTCGAACCGCCCCTGGTCTCCTTCTACGTGGACCGTTCCTCCACCACCTGGCCGCGACTCGGCGCCGCCGACCACTTCGCGGTCAACATCCTCGCCGGTGACCAGGCCGACCTCGCCGCCCGGTTCGCCCGTAAGGGCATCGACCGGTTCGCCCCGCCCACCGGCTGGCGGCCCGGACCGCTCGGCGCCCCGCTGCTGCACGACGTCTCCGCGCACCTGGTGTGCCTGCCGTACGAGCGGGTCGAGGTCGGCGACCACATCCTCGTCGTCGGCCTGGTCGCCGAGGCCGAGACGCACGACCCTGGCCGGCCGCTCCTCTACCACCAGGGCCGCTTCGGCCGCTTCCTGGCCCATCCCGACTCCTGAACCGCCGACGTTCACGCCCGCCTACATCGACCCCGCGATATCTGGAGCTCACATGACCTTGCACCTGGCCGTGGCGCTGGACGGCACGGGCTGGCACCCGGCCGCCTGGCGCGACCCGGCCGCCACACCCGAGGCGATCTTCTCGGCCGACTACTGGGCGGCTCTCGTGGCCGAGGCCGAGCGCGGGCTGCTCGACTTCGTCACCATCGAGGACAACCTCAGTCTGCAGTCCGTGCTGCCCGACAGGCCGGACGACCGGACGGACCAGGTACGCGGCCGGTTCGACGCGGTGCTGCTGGCGGCCCGGCTGGCTCCGCTCACCACCCGGATCGGCCTGGTGCCGACGGGCACCACCACGCACACCGAGCCGTTCCACGTGGCGATCGGGATCGCCACGCTGGATCACGTCAGTGGCGGCCGGGCGGGGTGGCGGGTGCGGGTGTCCCCGCAGGCCCAGGAGGCGCGGCATTTCGGTCGCAGGGAGTTCCCGTCGCTTGATCGATTGCCGGACGGGCCCGGCGGGCTGTCGTCGCACGCGGAAGAGCTGTTCGCGGAGGCTACCGATGTGGTGGAGGTGGCACGACGGCTGTGGGACAGCTGGGAGGACGACGCCGAGATCCGGGATGTGGCCACCGGCCGGTTCATCGATCGGGACAGGCTTCATTACGTCGACTTCGCCGGGCGGTTCTTCTCGGTCAGGGGGCCGTCGATCACGCCTCGGTCGCCGCAGGGGCAGCCGGTGGTGACGGCGCTCGCGCATGCCCGGTTGCCGTACGAGTTCGCCGCGGGGAGCGCCGACGTCGTGTTCGTCACGCCGGGGTCGGCGGAGGAGGCGCGTGCCGTGGCGGGGGAGGTCAGAGGGTTGTCGGAGCGGTTGATGATCTTCGCCGACCTTGTGGTGTTCCTGGGGGAGGGCGCGGCCGGGCGCAGGGCCCGGCTGGACGAGCTGGACGGGGCCGAGCTCTCCTCCGACGCCGCCGTCTTCGCGGGGACCGCCGGTGAGCTGGCCGAGCTGCTGCTGGAGTGGCGGCGGGCCGGAATCCAGGGGTTCCGGCTGCGGCCCGGCACGCTGCCGTACGACCTGGAGCGGATCACCCGCGACCTGACGGCCGAGCTGCGGGCACGCGGGGCGTTCAGGAGCAGGTACGAGGCCGCCACGCTGCGCGGGCTGCTCGGCCTGCCGCGTCCGGCCAGCCGCTACGCGGAGGTGTCATGAAATTTCTTGCTATCACGCTGATCGTTCACAACGACGACCGGTCACCCACCGAACGCTTCCGCGAGGTCGTCGGGAACGCCGTGCTGGCCGAGGAGCTCGGTTTCGACGGGTTCGGCGTGGGGGAGCGGCACGAGCGGCCGTTCATCTCCTCCTCGCCGCCGGTCGTGCTCAGCCACATCGCGGCGAAAACCTCCAGGATCCGGCTGTTCACCGCGGTCACCACGCTGAGCCTGCTGGACCCGGTGCGGGCCTACGAGGACTACGCCACGCTCGACCACCTGTCGGAGGGCCGGCTGGAGCTGATCATCGGTAAGGGCAACGGAGCCGCGCAGGCCCAGCTGTTCCACGTCACGGCCGACGACCAGTGGGAGCGCAACCGCGAGGGGTACGAGCTGTTCCGCCGCCTCTGGCGGGAGGACAAGGTCACCTGGCAGGGCAGGTTCCGGCCGTCGCTGACCGACGCCGAGACCTGGCCACGCCCGCTGCAGCGGCCGATCCGGGTCTGGCACGGCAGCGCCACCAGCAAGGAGTCGGTGGACCTGGCCGCCCGCTACGGCGATCCGCTGTTCTCCGCCAACGTCACCAACCCCATCGACCCCTACGCCGAGCTCATCGACCACTACCGCGAACGCTGGGCGCACTACGGTCACGACCCGGCCGACGCCCTGATCGGCGCCGGAACGGCGGGTTACTACGCGGCCCGCACCTCGCAGGAGGCGATCGCGACGTACCGGCCGGTCTACGACGCCAGGGTGGCGTTCCAGCGGCGGCTCGGCCTGCCGATCGTCTTCCCGACACTGGAGGACGCCATTGAGCGCAGTTCGATCCTGGTGGGCAGTCCGCAGCAGGTCATCGACAAGGTGCTGAGCTACCACAAGCGGTTCGGGCACGAGGTCATGCACCTGCACGCCGACGCCGACGGGCTCACGCCGAAACAGCACCGGGACGCGCTGGAGCTGTTCCAGGCCGAGATCGCACCGGTGCTGCGCGCGGAGATCCCCAGCAGACCGTTCCCCGGAGGTGCCGCGTGACGCTGTCCATCCTGGACCTCGCCCCCATCCTGTCGGGCGGCACCGCCGCCGAGGCGTTGCGCAACACCCTTGACCTGGCCCAGCGGGCGGAGGAGTTCGGCTACCGCCGCTACTGGCTGGCCGAGCACCATTTCGCGCCGGGCGTGGCGAGCTCGGCCCCGGCCGTGCTGATCGCGCTGGTGGCGGCGGCCACGTCGACGATCAGGGTCGGGTCGGGCGCCGTGCAGCTCGGGCACCAGACACCGCTGTCGGTGGTCGAGCAGTTCGGGCTCATCGACGCGCTGCACCCGGGGCGCATCGACCTCGGGATAGGCCGGTCGGGCCAGCGCCGCGCCGAACTGGCCGCCAAGGGCCCCGCCGCGTCGGCCGCGGGCGACCCGCCGGCGGCCCGGACGGTGGACGGGCTGCTCATCCCGGCGCCGTTCGACTTCTCCAAGCTCGCCGCGCACCCGCACCTCCTCCACTACGCCTCGCTGTTGCAGCAGCCCGGCGCGCAAACGCCGGACTTCAACGACCAGATCGGCGACGTGCTCGCCTTCCTGCACGGCACGCACGAGGCGCGGGCCGTGCCCGGCGAGGGGGCCGACGTGCAGGTGTGGATCCTGGGCAGCAGCGGCGGGCAGAGCGCCCGGGTCGCGGGGGAGCGGGGGCTGCCGTTCGCGGCGAACTACCACGTCAGCCCGTCCAGTGTGCTGGAGGCGGTGGAGGCCTACCGGGAGGCGTTCAAGCCCTCGGACACGCTGGACGAGCCGTACGTGGTCGTCTCGGCGGACGCCGTCGTGGCCGCGGACGGGGCGCGCGCCCGCGACCTGGCCAAGGGATACGACCTGTGGGTCCGGAGCATCAGGACGGGCGCGGGCGCGATGCCGTACCCCACGCCGGAGGAGGCCGACGCCCACGTGTGGACCGACGCCGACCTGGAGCTGGTCAAGGACCGGATCGACACGCGCTTCGTCGGCACCCCCGAGGAGGTGGCCGAGGGGCTGCGCGTGCTGCGCCGCGTGACCGGGGCCGACGAACTGCTCATCACCACCATCACCCACGACCACCGAGCCCGCGTGCGCTCCTACGAGCTGCTCGCCGAAGCCTGGAACCGCCCGTGAAGCGCCTGATCCCGGCCCTGCTCCTGGCGCTCACCGCGTGCGGCGCGCCGGCCGCCCAGGATGCCCGGGCGACCACGCTGACCTGGGCCATCGAGACGCAGCCGATCACCCTGAACCCGCAGCTCTGGTCGCAGAACAAGGTCAGGCTGCTGGTGTTCAACCAGTTCGACGCGCTCATCTCGCGTGGCGAGGACGGCTCCTTCCAGCCGTGGCTGGCCAGGTCGTGGCAGGTGTCGGACGACGGGCTGACCTACACGCTCGACCTCCGTGACGACGTCACCTTCCACGACGGCACCAGGTTCGACGCCGCCGCGGTCAAGGCCAACCTCGACCAGTTCCGGACGCCCGGCTACAACCCGGCCGTGGCCTCGATCCAGCTGCGGGCGTTCAAGGAGGCGAAGGTGCTCTCGCCGACCACGCTGGAGATCACGCTCAAGGAGCCGGACGCGCTGTTCCTCGACTTCCTCGCCTCGCCCTACGCCGGGCAGGTCTCGCCGAAGTCGCTGAAGAACGCCAAGGACCTCGAGTTCGGCGGGCTCGACCTGGTCGGCACGGGGCCGTTCATCCTCGACCGGTACGTGCAGGGCCAGGAGATCCATTACCGCCGCAACCCCGCCTACAAGTGGCCACCGGCCGGGGCCGCGCACCAGGGACCCGCGCACCTGTCCGAGATCACCTACCGGTTCCTCCCCGAGGCCGCGGTCCGGGTCGGGGCGCTCACCTCCGGCCAGGTCCAGGTGATCGAGGGCGTGCCCGCCACCGAGGTCGGCCTCATCAAGAAGGACCCGAACCTGGCCCTGCACACGGCGCTCAACTCCGGCACCGCCTACTCCTACTACTTCAACACCTCCCACGCCCCCTTCGACGACCGGCGCGTACGCGAGGCGTTCCGCGAGGCCGTGGACGTGGACGCCGTGCTGCGCTCGGTCTACCAGGACACCGCCACCCGGGCATGGAGCATCGTCGGCAAGCGCAGCCCCTTCTACGACGCCACGCTGGAGAGAACCTACGGCGGCGACGTGGCCAGGGCCAACGCCTTACTCGACGCGGCCGGGTGGCGGGAACGCGACGCCGAGGGCTTCCGGGTCAAGGCCGGCAAGCGGCTCACCGTACGCGAGGTCGCCTCGGCGCCGTTCGTCCGCGACCGCAGGGACATCCTCAGCCAGGCCATCCAGGCCCAGGTCAAGCAGAACGCCGGCATCGACCTTCAGGTCAGGATCGTCGACCAGGGCAGCGCGCAGCAGGCCCTGGACCAGGACCAGTACGAGATCTTCGGCAACTCCCGCGGCGACTCCGACGCGGGCGCCGCGCTCAACCTGATCCTGCCGGACAAGGCCTCCATCAACCGCACCAACTTCACCGATCCCCGAGTGGACGAGTGGCTCGCGGCGGCCTCGGCCGTCTCCGACCCGGCCGAGCGCGCCAAGCTCTACGCCAAGGTCCAGCGGGCGGCCGTGGTGGACAACGCCATCGTGTTCCCGCTCTACGTGCCCGCCGACCAGATCGCCGCGGCCAAGAGCGTGCAGGGCCTCGGCTTCGACCCGGCCTCCGGCACCCCGGCGGGCGCGTACGACGTGCGGATCGGCACATGATCAGGCGACTGGGGGCCGGGCTGGCCGTGCTCTGGGCCGCCGCCACCGCCGCGTACGCGGCCCTGCTGCTCGCCCCGGGCGACACCGTGGACATCCTGGTCGGCGACGGCCCCGACACTCCCGAGATCCGGGCGGACATCATCGCCGACTGGGGTCTCGACCGGCCGGAGATCGTGCAGTACCTGTCCTACCTGTGGCGGCTGCTGCACGGCGACCTCGGCCGCTCCTACCAGCTCCAGCGTGGCGTGGGCGACGTCCTGGCCACCCAGATCGGGCCGACCGCGCAGCTCACCCTGGCCGCGGCCGGGACCGGGGTGGCGCTGGCCGGGATCATCGCGCTGGTCACCGCGGGCCGGGGGAGGTGGCTGCGCGGCGCGGCCTCGGCCGCCGAGCTGGCGTCGGTGTCGGTCCCGCCGTTCCTCATCGGGATCGTGCTGCTGTCGCTGTTCTCGTTCACGCTCGGCTGGTTCCCCGTCTCGGGGGCGCAGGGGCCGGGGGCGCTGGTGCTGCCCGCGCTCGCCCTCGGCCTGCCCATTGCGGGCGTGCTGGGCCAGGTCCTGCGCGGCGGGCTGGAGCGGGCGCTGGAACAGCCCTTCGCGGTGACGGCGCGGGCGCGCGGGCTGACCGAGCGCGCCCTGGTCGCCCGGCATGCCCTGCGGCACGCGCTGATCCCCGCCGTGACGCTGGCCGGCTGGTTCACCGGGACCCTGCTCGGCGGCGCGGTCATCACCGAGGTGCTGTTCGGCCGGCCAGGACTCGGCCAGGTGGCGATGCAGGCCGTGACCGGCAGGGACATGCCCGTCGTCATGGCCGTCGTCCTGCTGTCGGCCCTCGCGTACGTCACCATCAGCACGCTGCTGGACCTGGCCTACCGCGCCATCGACCCCCGGATCCGGGGCTGACCGGCAGATGAGCGCGCTCACCCGCGGCGAGTCCCGCGAACCCCTGCCCGTCCCCGCGGCCCTGGTGCGGCCCACAGCGGCCGAGCTTCCCGGCCGGCTCGTGCCGCCGGCCTTCCTCGTCCTGCTCGCGGTGGCCCTGGCCGCGCCGGGGCTGCTCACCGCCGGCGCGGACCCCCTGACCGCCGACCCGCTGAACGCGCTGGCCGCTCCCGGCGCCGGCCACTGGTTCGGCACCGACCACCTCGGCCGTGACGTGCTGGCCAGGGTCGTCTACGGCGCCCGCCACTCCATCAGCATCGGCGTCGCGGCCACGGGCCTGGCGGTCACCTTGGGCGTGCTGCTCGGTCTGGCCGCCGGGCTGTCGCCGAAGTGGCTGGACGAGGCGCTGGCCCGCTCGTTCGACGTGCTGTCCACCCTGCCCGAACTGCTGCTCGCCCTCCTCGTCGTGGCGATCACCGGCCCGGGGACCGGGAACGTGATCTTCGCCATCGCCGTCGCGCAGATCCCGAACTACGCCCGGGTGATCCGCGCCCAGACGTTCGTCGTGCGCCGCTCGGGCTACGTCGAGCAGGCCGTCACCTTCGGCCGCTCCCGCCTGGCGATCACCGCCAGGCACATCCTGCCGAACGTGCTCGGGCCGATCCCCGTACTGGCCACGATCGGCATCGGCCAGGCGGTCATCGCCGGCTCGGGGCTCAGCTTCCTCGGCATGGGGCCGCAACCCCCGGCCGCCGAGTGGGGCGCGATGCTCTCCGAGGCCCGCAACTATCTGCGGGTGGCCTGGTGGGAGGCGTTCTTCCCGGGCCTGGCGATCACGCTGACCGTCGCCTGCCTGACCGTCGTCGGACGCCGCCTGCAACGCCGTTTCGAAGGAAGGACCCCATGACCACCACCCACGGCGAAGCCGTACCGACGTCTGCCGCCGGTGGCGGTGAGAACGTCTCCACCGTCCCTCTCGCCGCCGTGGCGGACCTGCGGGTGAGCTTCGGCGGGAGCGAGGTCGTGCGGGGGATCTCGCTCTCGATCGCCCCCGGCGAGTGCGTGGCGATCGTCGGGGAGTCCGGCTCCGGCAAGAGCGTCACGGCGCGGACCCTGCTCGGGCTGGCCGGTCCCGGCTCCCTCGTGCGGGCGTCCCGGTTCACGATCGCGGGACGGGACGCGCTCGGCTTCGGGCCGCGCGAATGGCGGGCGCTGCGGGGCAGGTTCGCCGGGCTCGTGCTCCAGGACGCGCTCGTCTCGCTCGACCCCCTGCGCACGGTGGGCGCGGAGATCGCCGAAGTGCTGGCGGTCCACGAGGTCGTTCCGCGGCCCCGGCGGGCGGACCGGGTGCTGGAGCTGCTGGAGTCGGTGGGCGTTCCGGAGCCGGAGCTGCGGGCCGGGCAGCACCCGCACGAGCTGTCGGGCGGGCTGCGGCAGCGCGCGCTCATCGCCTCCGCCATCGCCGCCGACCCCGAGCTGATCATCGCCGACGAGCCCACCACCGCGCTCGACGTCACCGTCCAGGCACAGGTTCTGCGGCTGCTCGCCGAGCGCAAGGCCGCGGGCGCCGCGCTGCTGCTGATCAGCCACGACCTGGCCGTGGTCGCCTCGATCGCCGACCGCATCCTCGTCATGCGCGAGGGCCGGATCGTCGAGGAGGGCCCCGCCCGGCACGTGCTGTCCACGCCCGCGCACCCCTACACCCGCGCGCTCCTGGCCGCGGTCCCCTCCGCGGCCTCCCGCGGCACCCGGCTCGCCACCGGCGCCCGGCGGATCCGTTCCGCCCCGAACCCGTCCGCCCAGGTCCTCGCCGGAACCGCGCTCGGCCACGCGTACGGCCCTCGCCGCGTCGTGGACGACGTCTCCTTCACCCTGCACGAGGGCGAGACCCTCGGCGTCGTCGGCGAGTCGGGCTCGGGCAAGACCACGCTCGCCCGCCTGGCCCTCGGCCTGCTCGAACCCGGCCACGGCCGCGTCGCCATCGCGCGCGCCCTCGGCCCGCGCCCCGACGTGCTGGTGTGCGACGAGCCGGTCTCCGCGCTCGACGTCTCCATCCAGGCCCAGGTGCTCGACCTGCTGGCCGACCTCCAGGCCGAGTACGGCACGGCGATGCTGTTCATCTCCCACGACCTGGGCGTGGTCCACCACGTCGCCGACCGCGTGCTGGTCATGAAGGACGGCCGCGTCGTGGAGGAGGGCGACGTCGAGGAGGTGTTCACCCGGCCGCGCCACCCCTACACCCAGGCGCTGGTCGCCGCCGTTCCGACGACCGCCGTATGACCTGCGTGGAAGCCTGCCGCATAGAAATACATATATACCTGGTAGGAAATGTTGACTTTGTGGCGACGGGCTCATAGCTTCGTGGTCATGAGCCAGGCCGCGAACCTGACCCGACGCCCGCACGTGGACCACGGCCACGTCGCCAGCGCGCGATGTCGCTGACCAGGGCCCGCCATCCGCTGCGTCGGCCGGCGCGCTCCCCTCGTCAAGGAACTCCAATCCGCATGTGAAGGGCCATGACATATGCCTGTCTCATCCCTGTTACGACCCGCGCTCGCCGCGCTCCTGCTGACCGCCCTGGCCGCCTGCGCGCCGGGCGGCGAGCCCGCACAAAGCGCGGCGGAGCTGGCGGCGGAGGCCCCGCTGCCCACCTCCGTCCCCAAGGGCACCAAACTGATCATCGGAGACCCGTCCACCAAGGTGGCGCTGGAGCTCTCCGGCGAGATCGACAAGTTCTCGTTCGCCGTCGAATGGGCCAACATCAGCGGCGGCCCGCAGACCACCGAGGCGTTCCGCGCCGACGCGCTGGACGTCGGCGCCGTCGCGGAGATCCCGGCCATCCACGCCACCTGGACCGGCCTGCCGGTCAAGATCGTCGCCTCGAAGTTCCGCAAGGATGCGCTCCGGCACCCGACCTACGAGCTCGGCATCGCGCCGGGCGTGAACGTACGGACCCTCGCCGACCTGCGCGGGAAGCGGATCGCGTACAGCCCGGGTCAGGCGCAGGGCGCGCTCATGCTCAAGGTGCTCAAGAAGGCCGGGCTGACCAAGGCCGATGTCACCCTGGTCGAGCTGCCGAGCACCGGCGACGTCTACCCCAACGCGCTGGCCTCCAAGCAGGTCGACGTGGCCCCGATCGGCGGCGTCAACATCCGGCGGTACACGACCAAGTTCGGCCGGGACGGCGCCACGACCATCCCGCACGGGCTGCGCGACGACCCGAGCCACCTGTACGTGCGGGCGGCCACGCTCAAGGACCCGGCCAAGGCCGCCGCGATCCGCGAGTACGCCGCCGCCTGGGCCCGCGCCTCGATCTGGGTCTACGAGCATCCCGAGGAGTGGATCGCCGGCTACTACGTCAAGGACCAGGGCCTCAGCGCCGCCGACGGCCGGTATCTGGTCGACCTGGCGGGCGAACCGGACATCCCCGCCGACTGGTCCGAGGCCATCGCCAGGCACCAGGAGACCATCGACATCCTGGCCGAGGAGACCGGCAACCCGGTGCTGCAGGCCCGGGACCTGTACGACCTGCGCTACCAGGCGGTGGGCGCGGACGCGATCAAGGACGGTGCCTGATGACCCTCGTCGCCTCCCGCCCGGCCGTGACCACCCGCCCGCGCACCCACCGCCTGCGGCCGGGAGCCCGGATCAGGTTCGGCTTCCTCGTCGGCCCGTTCCTGCTGCTCGCGCTCTGGGCGGCCGCCTCGGCGAGCGGCCTGCTGGACCCCCGCTTCCTGTCCGCGCCGTGGACCGTGATCGGCACGGCGGCCGAGCTGATCGAGTCCGGCCGCCTTCAGGAGAACCTGCTCGCCTCCGTTCAGCGGGTCGCGCTGGGGCTGGCCATCGGCGTGCCGCTCGGCACCCTGCTCGCGCTGGTCTCGGGAATGAGCCGCTGGGGCGAGGCGGTGATCGACGGGCCCATCCAGATCAAGCGAGCCGTCCCGTCGCTCGCGCTGATGCCGCTGCTGATCCTCTGGCTGGGCATCGGCGAGGTGATGAAGGTGACCGTCATCGCCGTCGGCGTGCTCGTGCCGATCTACATCCACACGCACAACGGGCTGCGCACCATCGACAGCCGCTACGTCGAGCTGGCCGAAACCGTCGGCCTGCGGCGCGGCACGTTCATCAGGAAGGTGGTGCTGCCGGGGGCGCTGCCCGGGTTCCTGCTCGGCATGCGCTTCGCGGTGACCACGGCCTGGCTGTTCCTGGTCGTGGCCGAGCTCATCAACTCCACCACCGGCATCGGCTACATGATGGACCTGGCGCGTACGTACGGGCAGACCGAGGTGATCCTCGTCGGCATCGTCCTGTACGGCCTGCTCGGCCTCTTCTCCGATGCCGCGGTCCGGCTGGTGGAGAGGAGGGCGCTGTCGTGGCGACGGACGTTGGCGAGCTGATCCGGGTCCAGGCCCTGACCCGCCGGTACGGCTCCCGTACCATCCTGGACCGCCTGGACCTGGAGATCGCGCCGGGCGAGTTCGTGGCCCTGCTCGGGCAGAGCGGGTCGGGGAAGAGCACGCTCCTGCGGGCCATGGCAGGGCTGGACGGAGACGTGGCGGGGGACGGTTCCGTCGAGGTGCCGGGGCAGGTGTCGGTGGTCTTCCAGGACGCCCGGCTGCTGCCCTGGCAGCGGGTGCTCGACAACGTGGTCCTCGGCCTCGACGGAGCCGCGGAGCGGGGCCGGGAGAGCCTGTCGGAGGTGGGGCTGGCCGGGCGGGAACGCGCCTGGCCCAACGAGCTGTCCGGCGGCGAGCAGCAGCGGGTGGCGCTGGCGCGCTCCCTCGTCCGCGAGCCCCGGCTGCTGCTGGCCGACGAGCCGTTCGGCGCGCTCGACGCGCTGACCAGGCTCAAGATGCACGCCCTGCTGCGCCGGCTGGTCGAGCAGCACCGGCCCGCGGTGCTCCTGGTCACCCACGACGTGGACGAGGCCATCGCGCTGGCCGACCGGGTCCTCGTGCTCGACCACGGCAGGATCGCCGCCGAGCAGCGGCTCGACGCGGGCAGGGACACCACCGAGATCCGGGCCGCGCTGCTGCGGGCGCTCGGCGTGACGGGAGAGTGAGAGGGACAACCGTCGTTCCGGAGAGCTGAGGACACCCCCCGCACGCCGTTCCCACGGCGGCGGGGGGTGGACTCATCCGCGCAGCAGGGGCAGGAGCTGCTCGCCCTGGCGCTTGAGCTCCGGCAGGTAGGGGGTGTCGGACAGCACGAAGTGGGTGATGCCGAGGGATTGATACCGGCGCAGCGACTTCGCCACGTCCTCGGCCGAGCCGACCAGCCAGGTGGTGCCCGCGCCGCCACCGCCGAACTTGGCGGGGGTGGTGTAGAGGTTGTCGTCGAGCACCTCCCCCCGCGCGACCAGGTCGAGCAGCCGCTGCTGACCGACGGCGGCCTGCCAGTTCGCGTCACGCCGGGCGTTGCCGTTCGCCATCCGCTCCACCTTGGCCTCGGCGTCGGCCCAGGCCTGTTCGGTGGTGTCGCGTACCAGGGTGGTGATGCGCAGCCCGAACTCCAGCGGGGGGTGCTCGCGCCCGAGCTTGTCGCTGAGCTGCTTGAGCCGCTCGATCCGCTCGCCGACGCCGTCGAGGGGCTCGCCCCAGAAGAGCTGGACGTCCGCCTCGGTGGCGGCCACCCTTTCCGCGGCTTCGGAGGCGCCGCCGAAGTAGAGCCGGGGGTGCCTGCGCTCGCCCCGGACGACCGTACGCGGCGCCACGGTGGAGTCGGTGACGCTGAAGTGCTCGCCGTGGTAGGTGACGTGCTCCTCGGTCCACAGCTTGCGCACGATCTGGAGGAACTCCCTGGTACGGGCGTAGCGGTGGGCGCGGTCGCCTTCGCTGTCGCCGTACGCGGCCAGGTTGTCCTTCCCCGACACGATGTTGACCAGCACCCGCCCTTCGGTGAGATGGTCCAGGGTCGCGGCGGCGGAGGCGAAGTTGGCCGGATGCCAGTAACCGGGCCGGATCGCGATCAACGGCTGGAACGTCGTCGTCTGCGCGGCCAGTGCGGTGGCGACCGTGAAGGTGTCGGGCCGTCCCCAGCCGGTGCCGATGAGCGCCCCGCTCCACCCGTGCCGCTCCAGGGCCCTGGCGTGGCTGGTGAGGGTCTCCAGGCTGTTGTGGCCGGTGACGACGTCGTCGCCGCGGTGCCCGGGCTGCACTTGGTTGGGGATGTACCAGAGGAACCGGAGGCTCATCGGCAGGTCTTCCTGTTCTCGAGGTGAAGGAGGTTCAGCCGCTCTTAGGGGGCATGGACCGCCCCCTGGCGAGGCCGCCCGCGGGTGAGCGGCCGGGACCCACCGTGCGGGCGAGCCCCCCAGCCCCGCTCGCACGGTTGCTCGTTGTCAGGCCACGACGAGCGACTCGGCCCGGAACTCGCGCCCGGCGACGATCTCGGAGACGAAGCCGTCGGGGCCGACGGGACGCTCCCCGATCAGGGTCACCCGGTGCAGAGTGCGCTGGACGTCGAGATGGTCGAGGTCGGTCGGTGCCAGGTGGGCGGTGGCCCGGTTGTCCCAGAAGGCGACGCTGCCGGGGTGCCAGCGGAAGCGGACGGTATATTCAGGACGGGTGATCTGCTCGTACAGCAGCTCCAGGACACGGCGGCTCTCCAGCGCGGACAGGCCGACGATGTGGTCGGTGAAGCCGGGGTTGACGAACAGCGCCCGCTCGCCGGTCTCGGGATGCACCCGTACCACCGGATGCACGGAGACCAGCAGGTTGTCGTTGACCCGCTTGAGCAGCTTGCCGTCCTCCTCGGCCGGCCGGTAGCCGGCGAGGAAGCGGTGCTCGGCACGCAGGCCGTCCACGAAGCGGCGCAGCGGCGCCGACAGGCCCTCGTAGGCGGCCACCAGGTTGGTCCAGGTCGTGTCGCCGCCGTACTCGGGGACGGTCTCGGCCCGCAGGATCGAGGCGGCGGGCGGGTTGACGGCGGCGGTGACGTCGGTGTGCCAGCCGGAGTAGTAGGAGTACTTCCGCTTGCGGTAGAGCTCGCGGTAGTTCGCGCCGTAGCGCTCCTCGTAGCGGCGCGGATCGATGGTGAGGATCTGCGGGTGCTCCTCAGGCGGGGCGTCCTCATGGGGGTGGGCGTGGGTCAGCTCGCCGAACTGGCGGGCGAAGGCGATCTGCGCGGCATGGTCGAGGTCCTGGCCGCGGAAGAAGACCACCTTGTGGGCGTACAGGGCGTGGCGGATCTCCTCGACCGTGGCGGGATCGAGGGGATGGGCCAGGTCGACGTCCGTGATCTCGGCGCCGATGTGCCCGGCGACGCGTCTGACGGTGATGGTGGACATGGTGAAGTGCTCCCTCAAGCTGTGACGGGTGTTCGAGCGGAAACGGGGATGGCGGGACCCGGAGGTCACCGCATGGCACAGAGCGCGCTCGCCTGCCGCCTGAGATCGACGTGGAGGCGAGCCACCAGAAGCTCGCTGCTCTTCACAGCCCCGATCTTCCGCAACATTCCCGACAGATGCAATAGGGATTCGGAAATTTCATGCATAGCCAGTAGGAAATATTGCCTTTACCCCGCCCGCGTGATCAGGAACCCGGGCATCAGCCGAGTGTGACGCCCACATGTACCATCCCTATCGTTAGCCGATTCACAGACGGGAATGCTGCGCAGTCCCCGTCACCGTGACCCCGATCCCCGGAGATGCGCTAAGGCGATCATGAGCGAGTCCGTGTTGCGCTGTCGCATCAGTACTGATCTTGACCATTTGCGCTGCCTGATACGCACGCAGGCCCGCCACGGCGGATTACGTGGACCGCGCTTGGAGGATCTGGTGCTGGCGGCCAACGAGGCGATCTCCAACGTGCTGGAACACGGTGGTGCGGGCGGCACGCTCACCGTTCGTTGCGTCTCGACCGGGGTCACCGTGGAGGTGGCCGATGCGGCCGGCCTGCTGACGCCCGCTCATCTGGCCGGCGCGAAGCTCGACCTGACCGGCTCCAGGGGGTTCGGCCTCTGGATCATCCAGCACCTGTGCGACGAAGTCGGTCTGGAGCAGGCTGCCGGAGGCTCGGTGCTGACCATGCGCATGGACCCCAGCCGCCACGTGAGTCGCGCGCTCGATTGACGCTTCCGGCCCACGGACGGCGGCGTCCATGGCGACGACCGCGCGACTGGGGGCTCGGTCACCGCCTGGCCGTCTGTGTCAGGCGCAGGGCGGCCTCGGCCGTCTCATACCTCCACGAGATCACCGCGTGTTCGAAGCCGCGTGCCTCGTCACGCTGCTTGCGCAGGGCGGCGACGATCGGCTCGATGCGCTCGGCCTGCGCGTCCAAGAGCGGACGCGGGTCGGTCCTGGCCCGTTCGAGAACGGCTAGCTTGATCAGAAATTCGGTGCGGATGTCGCGAATGTGCTCGACCGGCCGCATCAACCAGTCGTCGACAGCGGCTCGCCCCGATGCCGTGACGGCGAACACCGTACGCTGCGGACCGCCCCGCCCCGGTTGCCTCCCTGACTGCTCGACCAGGGACAGGTGGGCGAGCCGGTCGAGCGCACGATAGACGTGCGGGCGCCGGATCTGCCAGATCGCCCCGACAGGGCCGGTGTCACCGGTGAGCCGGGAGACGGCGAAACCGTGGGTGGGTGTCTCGGCCACGAGCGCGAGCACGACCCACTCGGTGAGTGACAACGCACGCGAGTCCACGTGGTCAAGGGTAGGGCCCGTGGAACCGGTCCGGAGGCTCACGGGTAGTCTCGATGGGACTAGCCAAGGCGTCGGAGGAACACTCTGTGAGTGCGACCCAAGGGGAGCGGCCCGGCAGCAGGCCGACGCCCAACGCCATCTGCGCCGGCGGGCCGTACGACGGCATGCTCGCCCGCATCGATCAGGACGTCGGCATCGTACAGGTCCACTTACGGCCGGATGACCGGTCACCGAGCGCTCGCTATCGGATCACCGCAGGTCGTGTCCATCATCCGTCATGCAGCCACCCGTTCGTCGTGCTGCGCTGGGTCGGCGACGACCAGGCGGACGGCGAGCGCCACTGACCGCGACCGGCACGGACGGGGATGGACGCGACAGGTGCGTACGCGACATTCTGTGGCGTGATCTTGCGTCAGTTGGAGTACCTCGTCGCCCTGGCCCGTGAGCGGCATTTCGCTCGGGCCGCCGCGTCCTGCAGCGTCTCCCAGCCCTCCTTGTCGGCGGCCATCCGCAAGCTGGAACGCGAGCTGAACGTGTCCCTGGTCCGCCGCGGCCCGCAGTTCGCGGGGCTGACGCCGGAAGGGGAGCGGGTCGTGCTGTGGGCGCACCGCATCCTCGCCGACACCGACGCCCTGCGCCAGGACGTGTCCAGGATGCGTGAAGGGCTGTCGGGCACGCTCCGGCTGGGGGTGATCCCGACCGCGCTGACCGCCGTGCCGCTGCTCACCACGCCGTTCTGCGAGCGGTACCCGCACGTACGGGTGCTGCTGACGGCGTTGTCGTCCAGGGAGATCGCGCGGCGGCTCACCGAGTACGAGATCGACCTGGCGATGACGTATCTCGACGACGAGGAGGGGTTCGGCGACGTGCGCACCATCGCGCTGTACGACGAGCGCTACCTGCTGCTGACCCCGTCCGATGGCGAACTGGCCGGTCGGCGGGTGGTGGGCTGGGCGGAGGTGGCCGCGCTGCCGCTGTGCCTGCTCACGCCGCAGATGCGCAATCGCCGCATCCTGGATGCCATCTTCCGCCACGCCGGGGCGGTCCCCGTGCCCGCGATCGAGGCCGACACCGTCTCCGCGCTGTTCGCCCACGTCGGGACGAACCACTGGTCGACGGTGATCGCGCATGCGTGGCTGCACATGTTCGAGGTGCCGGACGGCATGCGGGTGGTCCGGTTGGAGCGTCCGGCCCGGGAGCCGCGGGTGGGCCTGGTCGTATCCACCGCGGGCCCGGAGTCGGCGATGGCGCGGGCCGTGCTGGACATCGCCCGCGACCTGGACATGCGCGAGGTGTTCGACCGGCTGGCCGGTGAACAGCTGACATAGGCGACGCCTATCAAGCCATCGAAAGAATCGCTTTGACCGGCGGAACGCCTCGGTGAAGAGTGTGATCGTCCGGGGTGGCGGCCTGGCTCGCACCGGCGCCCGTTCCCACTCCTCCAGGAGTTGACGGACCCGTCCTCTCCCTTCGGTCCCGCCCGTTGCCTTCGGGACCGAAGGGAAGGAACAGTCGTTCCGGTGGCTCCCATTCCGACGGACGGCCTGGTAGCACTGTCGGGCAACGTGTGCGTACCTTCCTGGCTGAACTTCGCGACGCTGCACTCAATGCCGCAGCGGGAGATGACGGTGAGATTCGAGTGCCGCACCTCCGGACTGCGGCGCCACTACTTCACCGGGCCGCTGCTCATCGATGTGCTGCGGGCGGCGGAGCCGCTGTTCGACCCGGGCGAGCGCAAGGACCGCCTGCGCTTCCTGATCACGGTCCTGGGACGGGACGGCCACCGGACGGTGCTGTCGTGGGGCGAGATCGACCCCGAGTTCGGCAACACCCCGGCGCTGCTGGCCGTCAGCATGGACTGCCGGCCGCTCGACGAGCAGGGACCGCACCTGGTGATGCCGGGGGACCGCTGCGGCGCGCGGCACATCAGCCAGGTCACCGACCTCCGGGTGTACGCCGACGACCTGTTATGGCGTTAGTCCGTCGCGGGAGCACCGGGGGTGTCACCAAGAGCAACCGCCGGCGTAAGCCTCGGCACGAGGGGGAAGGTCGCAGATAGGAGGGGGAGCCATGTTGCGTACGCCGATGTGCGACCTGCTGGACATCGATGTCCCGATCATCTGCGCGCCGTTCGGGCCGTGGGAGCAGGTCGAGCTGGCGGCGGCGGTGTCCAACGCCGGAGGGCTCGGCAGCCTGGGGACCGCCCTGCGACCCCTGCCCGACCTGAAGGCGCAGTGGGAGCGGCTGCGCGAGCTCACCGACAAGCCGTTCGCCATCAACCACACCGCCCGGCCGCTGGACAAGGACGCCTTCGCGGCGACGCTGCGGTTCCGGCCCGCCGCGATCTCGTTCCACCTGGCGGTCCCCGACGACCTCATCGCCCGCGCCCACGACGCGGGGATCCTCTGGATTCAGCAGGTGATGAACCGCGAGCAGGCCGAACAGGCCGTCGCCGCGGGGGCCGACGTCGTCATCGCCCAGGGCGGGGAGGCCGGCGGGAACGGCGGGTGGGTCGCCACCACGGTCCTGGTGCCGCAGGTGGTCGACGTCGCGGGCCAGATCCCGGTGGTGGCCGCGGGCGGCATCGCCGACGGCCGGGGCATCGCCGCCGCGCTCACGCTGGGCGCGCAGGGCGTGAGCATGGGCACACGGTTCCTGGCCTCCACCGAGATGCGCATCGACGAGGAGTGGAAGCGGCGCATCCTCATGTCCGACGCCCTGGACGCCGTCAAGGTCACGGGAAGCGAGCGGATCCTGCCTCCTTTCAACCGTCCTGGCGGCCCCGCCGAGCCCCGGGCGTTGCGCACGCCGCTGATCGACCAGCTCCGCGACGCGCCCGCCAGCGTGGACCCGGCCGAGATCGTGCCCCGCATCGTCGAGGCGCTCATGGACGGCCGGGGCCACGAGTACATCCCGTTCACGGGCCAGTCGGCCGGTCTCATCGACGAGATCCTTCCCGTCGGCCAGATCGTCTCCCGGCTCATCCGCGAGGCCGAGGTCGCCTTGGTCGCGGCGGCGCGAGCCTTCGCCTGACACGCCGCCGCACGCCCGTCACGGTCGTCGGGGCCTGTCGGCCTGCCCCGGCGACCGGCGACTCTCTTGGGCTTCCCGCCAACGAATGATCAGCACGTGTCCACGGAGGCGGCAGTGACCGGTCGAAGCGCAGAGGGTCGCCGGCAGGACGGGATCGGTGTCACAGGAGCCGGCGGGCGAGGGGCAGTCTGGTCCGGGTGATCAGCGCCGCCACGGTCGCCAGTACGGGCAGTCCCACCACCACGGCGATGACGAATGGCCACGGTACGGCGATCGTGGCGGGGTCTCCGGCGCCGTGCGTCGTCATCGGCCGGCTCAGCGCCACGCCCGTCACCGTTCCCACGGCCAGCCCCACCAGCGCGCCGAGCCCGGAGATGTAGAGGGCCTGGCCGGCCACGACGAGCCGCATCGTCCCCGGCGGCGCGCCGATCGCCGTCATCGTCGCCCGCTCGGGCCGCATGTCGGCCGCCGCCAGGCGGGTGGCGGCCAGCGTGCCGCCGACGACGAGGACGAGGGCGCCCACGAGCCAGCCCCACAGGCCGGGGTCGGGCATGTTGTTGTAGCCCTCCTCGGCGGCGACCGTGACGCGGTAGGTCACCTCGGCCAGATCACGCGGCAGCGTCGAACCTGCGGGCAGCCGGTGCATGGCGTAGAGCTGGCGTTCCGCCGTCGTGAAGTCGGCCCGCTCGACCAGGGTACGCGGCAGCAGGGCCCCGCCCTGGTATTCCTCGGCGGGCGTGGCCACGACCGCCGGCACGATGAGCTGGCGCGCGGGGGCGGACGTGGAGCTCGCCCGCAGCGTCAGCTTGCCGTCCCGTACCGCGGCCGGGTCGAAGACCACGGCCTTGCCGCTCGCCAGCGCCGCGGCCGCCCGTGGGTCGTGGCGTCCCTGCAGGAGCTTGAGCAGGGCCTGGTCTCCGATGGCCACCGAACGGCGCGTCCGCGTCCCGTTCCATCGCACCGTGTACCGCAGCGCGTAGCGGTGGCCCTGGGCGTCACTCGCCTGGTAACCGGAGGCCAGCGGCACGCCCGGCAACCGGCGGACCGTTTCGGCGCGGAGCTTGCTCCAGGTCGCGTCGCTCATGGTGCCGCCCCAGATCGCCAGCATGCCGGTCGGGCGCGCCGAGGTGTAGGCCTTACGCCGGTCCATGTGTTCGCTGTAGGCGCCGATGCCCATCGCCACGACCGTCGCCGTGACCGCCATGACGGCCGCGACGGCGCTCGCCGTACGGGATCGGTGGCGGACCGCGTCACGGACGGAGACCCGCAGCGCGAGCGTCAACCGCCCGGCCGGCCGGCCCGTGAAGCGGATCAGCCACGGCGTCAACACCACCATCCCGATCATGATCAACACCGCGGAGGACCACACCCACACCGCGTCCGGCTGGCGCCGGGCCACCACGGTCGCTCCCAGCCCGGCCAGCACCAGCACGGCTCCGGCCAGGGGCCATCCCCGCCGATCGGCGGCTGCGGGCGCGCGGCCGGCCAGCACGGTCGCGGGGTCCTGCCGAGCCGCTTGTACGGCGGGCACCAACGCCGCCGCGATCCCGGCGATCAGGCCCAGCGCGGCGACGCTCAGAACCGGCGTCCACGGCACGTCCGCCGGGCCGACCTGTCCTCCCCAGCGCGCGACGACAGGGGCGCCCAGCGCTCCGGTCGCGATGCCGAGCACCGTCGCCACGAGGGTGGCCGCGCCGCCGAGGAGCAGTCCGTCGGCCAGTACGATCATCCGCAGGTGCCCGGCCGAGCCGCCCTGCGCCGCGATCTCGGCCAGTTCCCGGCGTCGTCTCCTGAGCCCGACCGCGAAGGCGGGCCCGGCCAGCAGCACGGTTTCCAGGACGACCATGATCACCATGGCGCCGAGCCCGATCGTGTGCCGGACGTTCAAGGGGGAGAGCCGATCCGGGGCGGGCGGCAAGGCCAGGAGCGCGGTGCGGGAGGTGACGTACAGACCGGCCCTGTTCAGCGCGGGCACGTCGCTCCAGGAGACGGGCTTCGCGGTACGGGCGAGCCAGCCGGGGCCTTGCATGTCCGGACCTCGGAAGGCGTCCGGCGGCGCCAGCGGCAGATCCGGACCCACGACCTCGCGCAGCGAGGGCCGGTGCGGGTGCTCCACCACGCCCACCACCCTCAGCGGCGGCGAGCCGGACGGTCGCAACATCTCGCCGGGCCGCAGGCCGAGCGCGGGTGTCACCGCGACCTCGCCGGCGGCGGGGAACCTGCCCTCGCCCAACGTCAGCATCCCTCTGGTGAGGGGATCGCGAAGGTCGGTCTCCAGCGCGTCGACCTGGTCGGTGCCCAGCCGGAGCGTGCCGGTGTCGAAGGGGATCAACCGGGTGCCCGGTCCGAGCAGGGCCGCCACCTCGGCGGCACTGAGCTCGGGAGCGGCGGCTCCGTCGCCGTCGCCCGTGTTCCAGCTCGTCCCGTTCGGCTGCTGCTGGAGCACCGTGCCCTCAGGGGTCTGGACGAGGCGGGCGTCGGCCGTGCCGAGCTCGGCCGCCAGGCCCTCGCGTGGGGTGACGTTCATGGTCTCGGAGAGGGTGAACATCCCCGTGATCACCAGGACGGGTAAGCCGATCATCACCATGATGAGCGCGCTTCGTCCTCGGGAACGCCACGCGTTTCGGCGGGCCAGGCGCAGTACGGCCAGGACGACGCTCATCGGGCGCTCACCAACGACGCGTCCGTGGTGTCCGCGATCATCCCGTCACGGAGGAACACCACCCGATCGGCCCAGGCGGCGTAGCGCGGCTCGTGGGTGACCAGCAGAACCGCCGCGCCCGAGTCGCAGCGCTCGCGCAGTAATCGCAGGATGTCGTCGCCGGTGCGGGTGTCGAGCGCGCCGGTCGGCTCGTCGGCCAGCAGCAGACAACGCCCGCCCACCAGGGCGCGGGCGATGGCGATCCGCTGGCGCTGGCCGCCCGACAACTCCTCGGGGAAGCGGTCGGCCAGGTCGGCCGCATCGATCTCTGCCAGTACGGCCATCGCCTCCTCCCGGGCCGCGCGTGGGCGCACACCGTCGAGCTCGCGGGGCAGCATCACGTTCTCCACGGCTGTCAGTGATGTGATCAGGTTGAGGTCCTGGAAGACGTAGCCGACTTCGCGGCGGCGTAGTGCCGCGAGGTCGCGCGTGGTGGCCAGGTCATGTTCGCCGATGTGCACGGTTCCCGACGTGGGCCGGTCGAGCCCGCCGGCGAGGTTGAGCAGGGTCGACTTGCCGGACCCGGACGGGCCCATGACCGCGACCAGCTCTCCCGCGTCGACCTCGAGGCTCACCCCCTTCAGAGCGTGTACGGCTGTCGCCCCTTCGCCGTGGACCCTGGCCACTTCGGCCAGCCGTACGACTGTCATCTTTCCTCCTTGAGAACGGCCTCGCAGTGGTCCAGCCACCGTTGCTCGGCCTCGGCCTGGAAGATCATGGAATCGAGTACGAGCCGTCGCGCCGCGCCTTCCGTGGCGGCTCGCTTGGCCCTGGTCAGCTGCTGGAGGGTGCGCATGGTCGCCGTACGCTGCCGGTGAATGACCTCGGCGACGTCCACCTTCCCGGCGGCGACGGCCATGGCCAGCTTGATGACCAGTTCGTCCCGCGGCCGGTCGGACTGGGCCACAGGGGTGCCGAACCAGCGCGCCATTTCCTCCTGGCCGGCCGCGGTGATCGTGTAGACGACCCGGCCCTGCTCGTCCGACTCGCCCGGCTTGACCAGGCCGTCGCGCTCCAAGCGGGACAGCGTTGTGTAGACCTGGCCGATGTTGAGCGGCCAGGTCGCTCCGATCGACGCCTCGAACTCGATCTTCAGTTGGTAGCCATGCCGGGGCCCACTGCTGAGTAGGGCGAGCAGGCCGTGTCTGACTGGCATGAGTACTAAGTATGCATACGCAGTATGTACATCTCAAGAATTTGCCGTATTACCCGGAACACGGCGTTTCACGACAGCCCACAATGGGCCGGGCGGGTGTTGCCTCCGCACGCCCGGCCCATCAGGTCTGGGGCATGGTCGCCGCCCCGGCTCAGAGAAGCTCGTCCAGCAGGCGGTAGTAGCACAACCGCTCCTCGTCGGTGTGATCGACGAGGAGGTAGGCGGACGAGCCGGCAGCGCCAGGAACGGCGGCCCGGCCGGCGCGGGCGCGACCGGTATCCACGCCGGCCGCCCGGCGGGGCCGTCACGCGGCCCCGCCGGGTCGAACCGTTACGGCGCGGACGATCTCATCCGCTATCAGGGGGATTCGAAACCGGCCTTGGTCAGCACGTCCTTGCTCTGCTGCGACAGCACCAGGTCCACGAACTGCTTGGCGGTGTCACCGGCGGGGGCCTTGGCCAGGGTGGCGATCGGGTAGTCGTTGATCGCCTGGTCCGCCTCGGGGAACGCGATGCCCTGCACCTTGCCGCCGGAGGCGATCACGTCGGTCTTGTAGACCAGCGCCGCGTCCACCTCGCCCAGCTCCACCTTGGTCAGCGTGGCCTTGACGTCCTGCTCCAGCGTGACCGGCTTGACCTCCAGCTTGGCCGCGTCCAGCGCCTTGACCGCCGCCGCCCCGCACGGCACCTGCTCGGCGCAGAGCGCCACCTTCACCTTCGGATCGGTCAGATCCTTCAGGTCGTCCACCTTGGCCGGGTTGTCCGCGGGCACCGCGATCTGCAGCTTGTTCCGCACGAACGTGGTCGGCGAAGAAGCCAGCGACGCGTCGGTGACGGTCTTCATGGTGGCCGGGCTGGCGGCGGCGAAGACGTCGGCCGGCGCCCCCTGCGTGATCTGCTGGGCCAGCGTGGCGCTGGAGCCGAAGTTGAACCTCACCGTCGTGCCCGGATGGGCGGCCTCGAAGGTCCTGCCGAGCTCGGTGAACGTCTCCGTCAGCGACGCCGCCGCGAACACCGTCACCTCCTTGGCGCCCCCCGCGGCGGACGCCGAGGACGAAGCGGAGGTCGTGGACGTGGCCGGTTCTCCGGAGCCGCAACCGGACACGCCCGCCAGCGCGAGTGCGACGGGCAGGGCGATCGCCCATCGGGATATACGCCTGAACACCAAGGGGGGCTCCTCACAAGTAACCGGCCACGGGCTCGTGGCCGGGGATCTCCACCTGCGCCATCACCGCATCGCGGATCACCTCGGTGACAATGCCGCGAAATCGGTTACGCGCCGAGGAACGACCACCGCCGTCGTGCTCCTCGATCTGCGAGCGGGCGAAGGCGGCCAGGTCGGCGCCGTTCACCTGCCGATGTCCGTGCTCGTCCCGCTCGGCTCCCAGCCGGCCGGCGTCCGCCCACCGGCGGACGGTGTCGGCACTGACCCCGAGCAGCGCCGCGGCCTCGCTGATCCGAAACGTCGTCACAAGCCCTCACCATACCTGCCGCACTTTCGAGGATGAATACCCGCCTTCCGCCGCAGTAGCGGCATGATCTACCGTCCTGGCATGGCATCCAAGAGATCGCCGCCACGTCCGCACTCGCCACCGCGGCCACCGCCGCCTCCGCACAGCGGACCGCCCCCAGCGCGGTCAAGGTACGTGGCGAGGTCGGCCATCCCCGTTCGTTCACCATGGCGCGACTGCGCGCTCTGCCGCAGCACACCGTCCACGTCCGCCGAACGCCGGGCGCTGCCGGAGGCGTTCGCGGTTCGTGAAGCGAGAACCTGTGGCCCCATCCGGCATGGCTGGTTTGATGGCCTTGCTGGAGGTTAGCCAGGAAGACGTTTGCGCGCGCGATCGCAACGATCGCCGGGGCGGACTGGCGAAGGCGATGACTGGGGAACGAGTGCTGCGCTGTCGGATCAGCGCCGATCTTGAAGGAATCCGGGGCATGGTGCGGAGCCACGCCCGCCATGGTGGTCTGAAGGGAGAGCGGTTAGAGGATCTGGTAATCGCGGTCAACGAAGCGGTCACGAATGTGCTCGACCATGGCGGCGGGGACGGTACGGTCACCGTTCGTGTCTGCCCGGGTGTCGTGACGGTAGAGGTGACGGATGTCGCCGGGGTGTTGTCGGCCGACCATCTCCGTTCGGCCCAGGTCGATCCCACGGCTTCGCATGGGTTCGGGCTGTGGGTCATCCAGCGCCTGTGTGACAAGGTCCGGCTCGACCAGACCGGCCACGGCTCCCGGCTGAGCCTGTCGATGTGCGTTTCGTCGGCCGTTCACCCCGGTTGACCGACCTCATCCGGCTCGCTGCCGTCCTCAGGCGAGGGCGGCGAGGGCGTCCTCCAGAGTGTCGTAGAGAGGGAGGTGCTTGGCGAGGCCGGTGATCCACATGACTTTGGAGCGCGAGTAGTCAGCGCCGATCAAGGCGAACTTGCCGCCGGATGCGCGGGTGGTCTGCCAGTGGTGCACGATCAGGCCGAGGGCGCGTGAGTCCATGAAGGTGACTCCGCCCAGGTCGAGGATCAGGGCCGGGCCCGCCTGCGCGAGGAGGCCGGCGAACTGCTCGCGGGTGGTGGCGTCGAGGAAACCGTCGATCGTGATGACGGCGATGTCGTCCACGTTGGTGGAGGTCAGGCTCAGCGTCGCTGTCGGGGGGTTTTCGCTGTCCCACGTGATCACAAGGGCATCCTGACTCGGCTTGAGGGAACTACTCGGTCGTCTGCTGTCCGCGGTGGCCCGCGCCCGCGGCTTCAGGCGCCTCGGCGGTTCACTCGGCTTCTCCGTTGCGGATCCCGTGCTCACTGAGGGCCGCGGCCATGGCTGCTGCCGGGGTGGGGTGGACGGCGAACAGATCGTCTACGCCGGTGATGCTCATGAGCCGGGCGGGTGTGCTGTGGACGGCCGCCAGGTGCAGGGACATGGCCTGCTCGCACAGTCTGGCGTGCAGGCGCAGCAGGAGGTGGAGCCCACGGCTGTCCATGAAGGTCGTGCCGCTCAGGTCGAGCACCAGCGGCTGGCCGTGCCGGTGGCTGAGGCCGATCTGGGTCTCGAGCTGTTCGGTGTTCGTCTTGTCGATTTCGCCCGTCACCGTGATGAGCACACCGGCGGGTAGCGGCTGGGACTTCAGGTTCAGGGGAGACATGGCGCTTTGGATCGTCCTGTTCAGCTGGAGGGCGTGGTGGACTGTGGATCCTCGGCGGCGGCCTGGGCTGACCGCGGGGACGTCGAACTTCCACCATAAGAGTAAAGCTGAAGACGGTTACAGGAAAGGAAATTCGTCATAGGATCTTCGGGCGGGCAGGATCCGTCCGCCACGGAAGCCGAGAGGCTTCGAAGCGGAGAAGGCGACAAGAGCGTGAACTCATCCGAAGAACGTTCCTCTACCTGGACCTTCCTCACCCATCACGCGCGCGTCCTGGTGGAGTTGGCCCGCGATCCCGAGGCGCGGCTGCGTGACATCGCCGCCAGCATCGGCATCACCGAGCGGGCCGTGCAGAGCATCGTGACCGACCTTTACCAGGCCGACTACGTGACGCGGGAACGAATCGGCCGCCGCAACCGCTACAGCCTCAATCTCGACCAGCACTTCCGCTACCCGACTGAAGCCGGCCTGCCCGTACGCCTGCTGATCAGCATGTTCGAGGACCGCGACCTGCACCACCAACCGGCCGAAGAGAGCGAACGGACCTGATGGGGTCAGCGCAGCCGCCGCAGCAGTGGTGACGGTGGCTTCTCACAGGGCGCCACCCTGATCCGGGCATCCACCGTGGCCGCGCCTTCCGGGGTGACGATGATCGGGTTGAGGTCGAGTTCGGCCACCTGCGGGAGGTCATCGAGCAACCGGCCGACGCGTACGACCTGATCCACCAGAGCGGAGAGGTCGACCGGCGGAGAGCCGCGGTAGCCGTGCAGCAGCGGGGCGCAGCGCAGTTCGCCGACCATGTCGAGGGCGTCGGTGATGGGAGGCACCCGGAAGGCGCGGTCGGCCAGCAGGTCGGCCGGCACCCCGCCCGCTCCGACCATGACCAGCGGTCCGAACGCCGGATAGTTGACGCCCCCGATGATGATCTCCACACCGCCGGACAGCATGCGCTGGACGATCGCGCCGGTCATCTCCGGGCCCAGCCGCGCCGCCATGTCGAGGTAGGCCCGCCGTACCTCGTCCGGGGTCGCAAGGTTGAGCCGGACACCGCCGACGTCGCTCTTGTGCACGGGACCCGTGGCCTTGAGCACGACGGGCAGTCCGAGCCGCTCGGCGGCCGCGGCGGCGCCCTCGGGCCCGTCCACCTCGATGGACTCCACCGGCGTCACTCCGTAGCAGCCGAGCAGCCGGCCGGTGTCGGCGGGGGAGAGCCAGCCGCCGTCCGGGTGGGCCTTGAGCCATGCCTGTACGATCTCGCGTGCCCTTCCCTCCTCGACCCTCGGCGGGACGGGAACGGGCCTGCCGGGCAGACGGCGCCATTCAGCGTAATGCACCACCTGGGCCAGCGCCCGTACGGCCTGCTCGGGGAAGGCGTAGGTGGGCACGCGGCCGTCAATGACGTCGTCGTGTCCGGCGACGCAGGCCAGCACCGTCTTGGCCGCCGTCTTCGTGGCCCCGGCGATGGCCCGGCAGGTCTCCTCCAGGCCGTCACCGAACGGAGGGGTGTAGACGATGAGGACCGCATCGACGTCCGGACAGGCCGCGAGGGCCTCGACGGCGACGCCGATCTCGGTGGCGGTGGCGTCGGCGGTCAGGTCCACCGGGTTGCCGAGCGCGGCGGCGGCCCTGGCGGTCAGCAGCCCGGGCGGCAGTTCGGGCACTGTCAGGCCATGCTGCTCGCAGGCGTCGGCGGCCATCGCCTGGGGGCCGCCCGAGTTGCCGACGATGGCCACCCGGCGGCCGTTGGGCAGGGGCTGCTGGGCCAGGAGCTTCGCGGTGTCGATCAACTCGTGGACGCTGTCCAGCCGGATGACGCCGGCGGCACGGGTGAGCGCGTCCACCGCGACGTCGGGGGTCGCCGCGGCGGCGGTGTGCGAGCGCACCGCCCGGCCCCCCGATTCGCCGCGGCCGCTCTTGACCAGCAACACGGGCTTGCGCCTGCCGACCCGGCGGGCGATACGGGCGAACTTGCGCGGGTTGCCGAACGACTCCAGATACAGTGCGATCACGTCGGTGTCGTCGTCGTCCTCCCAGTATTCGAGCAGGTCGTTCCCGCTGACGTCGGCCTTGTTGCCGACCGAGACGAACGACGAGACGTCCAGGCGTTCCAGCAGCGCCGCGCCCACGGCGCCCGACTGGGACATCAACGCCACACACCCGCGGACGGGACAGTGCGGCAGGAAGCTGGCGTTGAGCCAGGCGCTCGTATTGATCACGCCCAGGCAGTTCGGTCCGATCAGTCGCATCCCGGCGGTCCGGCAGATCATCAGCAACTGTGACTCCAAGCCGGCCTGCCCGGCTTCGGCGAATCCCGACGACAGCACCACCAGCCCGGCCACTCCCGCCGCCGCGCAGTCACGCGCCACCTGAAGGACCTGCCGCGCGGGCACCGCCACCACCACCAGGTCCACGCCGTCGGGTACCGTCGCGTGGCAGGCCAGTCCGGCGATCTCGGTGGCGTAGGGGTTGACGGGATGGATCGGCCCGCAGAAGCCGCCGTCGATGAGGTTGCGCAGGACCTTGTGCCCGACCGCCGCCTCGTTCCGGCTCGCGCCGATCACCGCCACCGAGCGCGGCGCCAGCACTCTGGCCAGCGACGCCCGCCCCGCCTCGTGGTCGCGTGCCTCGATGGCCGCCAGGAGGCCGGGCGTGGGCTCGGCGGCGATGCTGACGTGCAGGGTTCCGCTCTCGAAGCGCTGGTGCACCGTCAGCCCGAGGTCGCGCAGCACCTTGATCATCGGCTGGTTCTCGGCCAGCACCTCGGCCACCAACTCGCGTACGCCGTGCTCGGCGGCATCCACGGCCAGGTGCTCCAGCATCAGCGTGCCCAGGCCGTGCCCGTGCACGGCGTCGTCCAGCAGAATGCCCAGGTCGGCGCGGCCGTTGTCGAAGGGGACGTACTCGGCCACCGCGACCAGCCGATCGCGCAGCCCGGCCACCAGCGCGCGGCCGTCGTACCGGTCACCGGTGATGCGATCGACATGGGCGTGGGCGGTGGCGCGGCCACCGGTGAAGAACCGCAGATAGGCCGAACGCTCCGACGAGCGCTCGACCAGTTCGTGCAGGGCTTCGCGATCCGCGGGGCGTAGCGGGCGTAGGTGGGCGATCCCGCCGTCACGTAGCAGGACATCACATGCCTCGGCCACGGCGCGTCTCCCGTTCGTCATGTGCCGCGCGGGTCCGGAACCCCGATTCCAGCGACAAGACTGGTGGACGAGCCGGTGGGCGGACAGGGCCGGACGACCCTCGCCTCCGGGCCGAAGGTCCCTGCCCACCGAGCCGCGGGAGCGGGAGCGGCCCGGGCATGAGCGCGAGGGTCGGCGGCCGTGCGGCCTGCGCTACACCTGCCGGCCTGCGTGGGCGTCCACCGTGGAGCGCGCCATGCCCAGGGGCGTACCGGTCGGGAGGCCCTGCCTGAGAAAGGACTCGTAGACGTCGATCAGGACGCGCCGCTGGTGCCTGGTGATGGCGGCATCGGTCCGGATGGCGGTCCGTACGCTGCAACGGTGGCGGCCCGCGATGGCTTCGAGCCGCGCCCAGACAAACATGGCGGAATCGCGCAAGCGGCCGGCGAGCCGGCGAAGGGGCAGAGCGAACCGCGTCCATCGACCGCGCCTCGCCCGGCTGCAACAGAAGGCGAACATGGTGGCCGGCGTTCGGTTTGGCGTCAAGAGCGCGCTTTACGCGGACGCGAGCCGCCCCGAAGGGCCATTGACCCCGTCACCAGAAGCGCGACGGCGGCGGCGACGGCAACGGTCGCTATGATCATCTTGCGCATGATTTCCTACCTTGATGGCAGTCGTGATTATCCTGTGCGGTCTGTAATATCCGGTCCGCTTCATAGGAAATCCCGCGCCTTTTCGCTGGGTTGGTCAAATACGCGACTCCGCTGACGTCACCCCGCGCCGACCCCGCCCACCGACCGATGTCCTGCGATCCAGGGCCTTTCGGCCCTGGTGACGGCCGGTGAGCAGGCCTGGACTGGACGTAGGAGGTGACGCTATGTACGCCCAGGTCACGGAGACATATGCCGCCGTGGTGTTCCTGCTCGGCGAACATGCCTACAAGCTGAAGAAACCGGTATGCCTCGACTACGGCACCCCGCTTGCGCGCCGCGCCGCGTGCCACCGGGAAGTGGAGCTCAACCGCAGGCTCGCCCCCGACGTGTACGAAGGCGTGGCCGACGTGCACGGTCCGGACGGCGCGGTCCGCGATCACCTCGTGGTGATGCGCCGCATGCCGCCCGAGCGGCGCCTGGCGACGCTGGTCCACCTGGGGAAGCCGGTGGAGGAGCCGCTACGCGAGATCGCGCGCCGGGTGGCGGGGCTGCACGCGAAGAGCGGTCACGGCCCCGAGATCGACAGGGAGGGCGGGCCGCAGGCGCTGCGGGCCCGGTGGAGCGCCGGTTTCGCGCAGGTGCGCGGCCTGCCCGGCGCCGCGATCGAGCCGGGCGCGCTGGAGGAGATCGAGCAGCACGTGCGGGACTTCCTGCACGGCAGGCACTCCCTGTTCCAGGCCCGCATCGCGGCCGGCCGCATCGTGGACGGGCATGGCGACCTGCTGGCCGAGGACATCTTCTGCCTGGACGACGGGCCGCGCATCCTGGACTGCCTGGAGTTCGACGAGCGTCTGCGCTTCGTCGACGGGGTGGACGACGCCGCCTTCCTCGCCATGGACCTGGAACGCCTGGGAGCGCCGCGGCTGGCCGAGCTGTTCCTGCACTGGTATGTCGAGTTCAGCGGAGATCCCGCGCCGACGGCGCTGTGGCACCACTACGTCGCCTACCGGGCCTTCGTCCGCGCCAAGGCCGCCTGCCTGCGGCACCGGCAGGGCGACGCGGACGCCGGCTGGCAGGCGCGGCGGCTGGCCGAGCTCTCGCTCCACCACCTCCGCGCGGGAACGGTCACCGTGGTCCTGACCGGCGGCCCGCCGGGAAGCGGCAAGTCGATGCTCGGTGGCACGCTGGCCGACAGGCTCGGCTACACGCTGCTGGGCAGCGATCGCATCAGGAGGGAGCTCGCCGGTCTCGACCCGAAGCAGCCCGCGAGCACGCCGTGCCCGCCGGAGATCCACACGCCCGAGCACACCGACCGGACCTACGCCGAGCTGCTGTCGCGCGCCGAGCGCCTCCTCGGCCACGGCGAGTCGGTGGTGCTGGACGCCTCCTGGGCCGACCAGCGGCACCGGGCGGCGGCCGAGGCCATGGCCGCCCGGACCTTCAGCCGCCTGGTCGGCTTGCGGTGCACGGTCATTCCGCAGGCCGCCGCTGAGCGGCCGGCCGCCCGCGAGCCGGGACTCTCCGATGCGGACGAGAGCGTCGCCGCCGCCATGACCGCGGCCATGGCACCGTGGCCGGGCGTGACCGAGATCGACACGGGAGAGTCGCCGGGGAAGGCGCTGCCCTGCGCGCTGGCCGCCGTTCACCCTCCCCACCTCGACGTGTCGTGGCGCTTCCGTAGACCACAACCGGCGTCCGACTGAACGTGCGCCCGCCACCGACGACTAACGGGGCCGCGTAGGCCGACACGAGCCGCTCGCCGAGACCTTCGACCCTGGGAACAAGCCGGTGACCAGCGAAGATGGAGGAGGAGATGGGCGAGCCTGAGGCCGTTCTCCGGCCGGGGTTGTCATCCGAGCAGGCGGCCGCGCGGCTCGAACAGGACGGTCCGAATCTCCTGCCGGGCCGCCCGCCGGTGCCGGTGTGGCGCCGCGTGGCCGGGCAGATCCGTGATCCGCTGATCATCGTGCTGCTGGTGGCCACGGCACTGACCGCGCTCACCGGCGACTGGGCGGACATGGTCGTGATCCTGCTGGTGATCGTGGTCAACACGAGCGTCGGCGTGGCGCAGGAGGTACGCGCCGACCGGGCGATCACCGCGCTGAACGAGCTCACCGCGCCCGTGGCCAGGGTCGTC
Source organism: Nonomuraea jiangxiensis (assembly GCF_900099965.1). Classification (GTDB taxonomy): domain Bacteria; phylum Actinomycetota; class Actinomycetes; order Streptosporangiales; family Streptosporangiaceae; genus Nonomuraea; species Nonomuraea jiangxiensis. The sequence continues at coordinate 88,842 of NZ_FNDJ01000030.1, forward strand.
CGGGACGGCGCGCAGCGGCGGATCCCGGCGGCCGGCGTGGTGGTCGGCGACCTGCTGGTGCTTGCCGAGGGCGACATCGTGCCGGCCGACGCCCGCGTGAGAGAGGCGGCGGCGCTGCTGGTGGACGAATCGGCACTGACCGGCGAGTCGATCTCGGTGGACAAGGGCCCCGGCGAGCAGGTGTCGGCCGGCACGGTCGTGGTACGCGGGCGTGGCCGGGCCGAGGTCACGGCGACCGGCTCGGCCGGCTCGGCCGGGCGCATCGCCGCGTTGATGGCGACGGGCCCCGGCCTGACGCCGCTGCAACGGCGCCTGGTCGGGGTGGGGCGGCTGCTGGCGGCGGTCACCGTGTTCCTGTGCGTCGTGGTCGGGGCTCTCGGGCTGGTACGGGGCCAGCCGGTCGAGCTGATGGTGGTGACCGCGATCAGCCTGGTGGTGGCGGCCGTGCCCGAGTCGCTGCCGGCCGTGGTCACCCTGAGCCTGGCGCTGGGCGCCCGGCGGATGGCCGCCCGCCACGCCCTCGTACGCCGCCTGCACGCCGTCGAGACGCTCGGCTCGGTCACGGTCCTGGCCACCGACAAGACCGGAACGCTGACCGAAGGCCGCATGGTCGTCCGCCACCTGTGGACCCCCACCGCCCAGGCCACGCTCACCGGCACCGGATACGCCCCCTGCGGACGGCTTGAGGGCGGCCCGCCCGAAGCGTTCGCCGACCTGCTTACCGGCGGCGCCCTGTGCAACGACGCCCGGCTCCCGCATGGCGAGGACGGCCGGTGGCAGGCCCTCGGTGACCCCACCGAGGCCGCCCTGCTGGCCGCCGCTGCCAAACTCGGCCTCGATCGCGCCGATTTGGACCACCGCTACCCGCGCCTGGCCGAACACCCCTTCGACAGCGCCCGCAAGCGCATGAGCACCCTGCACCGGCTGCCCGATGGCCGAGCCAGAGCGGTCTGCAAGGGCGCGCCGGAGTCCCTGCTGCGTCCGGCGGTGCTCGCGGACGACCCCGCACTCCGTACCCGGGCCGCCGAACAGGCCGAGCGATTCGCCCAGGCGGGCTACCGGGTGCTGGCCATCGCCCAGACCGACCTCGCGGCCACGCCCGGGGAGGTGCCGGAGAGCGGGCTGAGCCTGCTCGGGCTGGTCGCCATCCTCGATCCGCCACGCCAGGCCGCCGCCGGAGCCGTGGCCGCCTGTCTCCGGGCCGGGATCCGGCCGGTGCTCATCTCGGGAGACCATCCGGGCACGGCCCGCGCCATCGCCACCGAGCTCGGCATCATCGCCCCCGGCGCCGCGATCACGGATTGCCGTACTGTGCCGTCCCTGGACGGGACGGCCGTCTACGCGCGGGCCACCCCCGAGCAGAAACTCCACCTCATCGAACGCATGCGCGCCGACGGCGACGTGGTGGCGATGACCGGTGACGGCGTCAACGACGGCCCGGCCCTGCGACGCGCCGACATCGGCGTGGCCATGGGCGGGCGCGGCACCGAGGTCGCCCGCCAGGCCGCCGACCTGGTCCTGGCCGACGACAACCTGGACACCGTCGTGGCCGCCGTCGAGGAGGGCCGGCGCGTGTACGCCAACATCCGCCGCTTCCTCGTCTACGGCCTGTCCGGCGGCGCCGCCGAGATCGCCGTCATGCTGCTCGGCCCGCTGTTCGGGCTCGCGCTGCCGCTGCTGCCCGCCCAGATCCTGTGGATCAACCTGCTCACCCACGGCCTGCCCGGCGTGGCCCTCGGCGGCGAGCCCGCCGACCCGGCCGCGATGAGCCGCCCACCCCGCCCGCCGGACCAGAGCATCCTGCGGGCGGGCCTGTGGCAGCGGGTCGTCCGCATCGCCGTCGTCCTGACCGCCGTGACCCTCGGCGTCGCCGTGTGGGCTGCGCACACCGGACGCCCGTGGCAGAGCATGGCCTTCTTCGCCCTGGGCGCCACCCAGCTCGGCGTGGCGCTCGGCTCGCGCGCCCGGCCCGGCTCGTCGGCCAACCCCATGCTGCTGATCGCCGTGGCGGGGGCGCTCGTTCTGCAGCTCGCGGGCCTGTACGTGCCGCCGCTGCGCGAGTTGCTCGGCACCCGGCCGCTGCCCGCCGGTGACCTGCTCATCGTGGCCGCCCTGTCGGTCCTCGGCTACGCCGCCGCCCGACTGGACCGGATCCTGCACCGCGACCCCGATCCACCGGCGCGGGACGGGCATGGTCCTCGACCGCGAACCTTGGCGTGCTGAGGCCCGTCTCAGTGCGCGCCCGGGGGTGCGGTGGTGTCCGCCCCGGGAGTTCGGCGGGCGAGCCATTCGGCATCGGTGAGGGCGTAGATCACGGTGTCGCGCCAGCCTGTCCCGTCGTGGCGGTCATGATGGAACGTCGCTTCTTTGCGCAGGCCGAGTCGTTCGCAGAGAGCCTGGGACGGCTCGTTGGCCGTGTCCACCGACGCGGCGATCCGGTGTGCGCCAAGGCCCGTGGCGAGGTCGAGAAGTGCGGTGGCCGCCTCACGGGCATACCCCTGTCCCTGGAAGTCCGGGTGCAGGACCCACCCCACCGCGACCTGGGCGTGGGCGGCACTGGTGAGGATGAGGGTGAGATCGCCGATGACCCGGCCCTCCCCTCCGCCGCCGATGCCCGGTTCGCCGGGCAGCACGATCGCCAGGGCCACCCCGTCCCCGTCGGCGGCCAGGGCGCGCTGCTTCGTGCGCAGCTCGGTGTGCTCATGGCTGGCTTCCCGGTCGCGCAGGGGCCAGGGCAGGTAGGCCACGACCTCCGGCAGCCGCTGGTAGGCATGGATGTCGTCGGCGTCCCGCGCGCGGATCGGCCGAAGGACGAGGCGAGCGGTCCGGATGGGGGATACGTCCAGCGCGGCGAGGTCGAAGGGCAACAGCAGTTTTGGCGGGGTGCCGCCATGGGCCGTCGTGTTCATGGATCTCCTGTTGAAGAGGCGCACAAGGTGAACCCCTCCCGACCCTGCCACCAATGATCGATTTGATCCATTTAATACTTCTTGGGATGCCATGAAGCGCCGCTTATGTCGTTCCTGCGGATGCCGGTGATCAGCGCAGGTGTACGGGGACTCGCATCCAGTCGTCGGGCATCCCGGTGATCGCCCGGCCGCTGGTCATGCGCAGTCCCGCGGCGGCGCAGCAGTAGGCCACGGCCTGGCCTTGATAGAGGTAGGCGGCGAGGATGTCCTCGGCGGAGCCGTCCGGAGAGACGATGCCGCCGCCCGGGTGCGTGTCCCGTCGCTCGATGACGCCGTCGCGGGCGACGCTTCCCTGGTTGCCGCTGCGGGGGTTGGCGTACAGCGCGTGGCAGACGGTGCCGGCCGACAGGCGCTCCAGGACGCGGTTGCCGCACGGGAGCGACCCCCATGGCTGGCTGACAACGCATCCGCCGGGCACTTCGGTGATGCCGACGGTGGTGCGGGAATCCATGCTGGACCACAGATCTTCGGCGCCGTCCTCGTACGCCTGCTCGGCCTCCAGCCGCCGTACGGCCTCGGCCATGCTGATCCCGGCGACACACACCAGGCCCAGCCCCTCGTACTCCAGTTCGCCCAGCGCGTCGATCAGGCGCCTGGCCTCCGCCACGGCCGCGGTCTCGGCGGTGGACAGACCGGGTCGTCCCGGCGGGAGGCCGAAGCGGCCGGGAGTGGGGGTGGCCAGGCTGAGCCGTCCGGGCGTCCAGCCGGACATCATCGGCCGCCACGGGTCGGCACCGGCGGCCAGCAGGGCGAGGACGCCCGCGTGGGTGTCCGCGCCGGCGTCGAGGTGGCGGCGGATCAGGCGGAGGTCGGACCAGCCGTTCCGGCCGATGCCGGACCAGGTCGTGCCGCCGGTGGCCATCATGCTCACTCCTTGAGGGGACGTACGGGATGAACGCCGTCGATGATGGCGTACACGACCGACAGCTTTCCTTCGCCGGTATCAGGACAATGCCCGGCGAACGTATGCGGGTGTTCGGCGGGTTCCCTGCCGCAAGCCGTTAACCAGCGGTTTTATGGGTAGCCGCCGTGAGAGAATGCTCGTCCTTCGCCGCATCGAGAGGGGTGCACATGGCCTCCGAACCGCCGGGCTCCCGTGTTCCGCTCGGGGCGGAGCCCGCCTCGCTGTTCTCCCGGCGTACGTTCATCGCGACGGCGACCGCGGTGACCGTCGGCGGGGTGGCCGTGGCGAGCGATGTGGTGCCGGAGCCGTCTCCGCAGGCGACCGGGGCGCCGGTCAGCGGTCGCGTCTCGCTGGTCGTCAACGGCGAGGGGCGCACCGCGACGATCGACAACCGCACCTCGCTGCTGGACCTGCTACGCGAGCGGTTCGGGCTCACGGGCACCAAGAAGGGCTGCGATGCCGGCGCCTGCGGGGCGTGCACCGTCCTGGTGGACGGCCGCCGGGTCAACGCCTGCCTGACGCTGGCGGTGCGGCTGGAGGGCGCCGAGGTCACCACCATCGAAGGGCTCGCCCCGGGCGGGGACGACGAACTGCACCCGTTGCAGCAGGCGTTCATCGAGCAGGACGCCTTCCAGTGCGGCTACTGCACCCCTGGCCAGATCATGTCCGGCATCGGCTGCATCCAGGAGGGTCACACGCGCTCGCCGGGGGAGATCCGGGAGTGGATGAGCGGGAACATCTGCCGCTGCGGCTGCTACGTGAACATCGTCAAAGCGGTCGAGCAGGCCGCCGGGACGACGTGAGATCCGGCTCCGATGCATCCTTTCTCCTACACCAAGGTCTCCGACCTCGCCGGCGCGCTCGCCGCCGGGCGTCGTGGCGGACGCTATCTCGCGGGTGGCACCATGCTGGTCGACCTGATGCGCGAGAGCGTCGAGCGTCCCTCCGTCCTGGTCGACATCAGTGCCCTGCCGCTGGGTGAGATCACCGCCACGGCGGGCGGGGGGCTGCGCATCGGCGCACTGGTACGGATGGCCGAGGCCGCCGCCCACCCCTCGGTACGCGCCGCCTTTCCCGTCATCTCGCAGGCACTGGAGTCGAGCGCCTCCGCCCAGCTCCGCAACATGGCCACCATCGGCGGCAACATCATGCAGCGCACCCGATGCCCCTACTTCCGCGACGTGACGGCGGCCTGCAACAAGCGCGAACCCGGCGCGGGGTGCGCGGCGCTGGGCGGGTTCAACCGCGCCCATGCGATCCTCGGCGCCTCCGAGCACTGCGCCGCCACACATCCCTCGGACGTCGCCGTGGCGTTCGCGGCGCTGGAGGCGAACGTCCACCTGCTGGGCCCGGACGGGGAGCGCAGCGTCGCCCTGGCCGACTTCCTGCTGCCGCCGGGCGGCACCCCGCAGCGGGAACAGGCCGCGCGTCCAGGGGAGCTGATCACCGCCGTCGAGATCCCGGCCCATCCGCGCCCGCTCCGGTCCGGGTATCTCAAGGTACGCGACCGGCAGTCGTACGAGTTCGCGCTGACCTCGGCGGCGGTCGCGCTGCACCTGCGCGACGGGGTGATCCACCAGGCGAAGGTGGCCGCCGGAGGCGTCGGCACCGTGCCGTGGAAGCTGCCTGCCGTCGAACGCCTCCTCATCGGCGAACGGCCATCACAGGCGCTGTGGGCCGAGGCCGCCGAGCGGGCGGCCGACGGGGCTCGCCCGCTCGAACACAACAGGTTCAAAATCGAACTGCTCAAGCGCACCGTCGAACGCCAACTGCGCGTCGTGGGGGATCTCGCAGGAGGCACAGCATGAGCCGGCGAGCCGTCGGGGCGCCGCTGTCCCGGGTGGACGGGCGCCTGAAGGTGACCGGACAGGCGAAGTACGCCGCCGACCACCCCGCCGACGGGGTCGTGCACGCCGTCATCGTCGGCAGCACCGTGAGCCGCGGGCGCATCACCGCCGTCGACACCCGCGCGGCCTCGGCCCTGTCCGGCGTCCTGAAGGTGATCAGCCACCGCAACGCGCCCAGACTGGCCTACCACCGCAATCCGAGCTCCAACAACCCGGAAACCGGCGAGCGGCTGCGCGTCTTCCAGGACGACAGGGTCCGCTTCCGGGGGCAGCCGGTCGCGGTCGTGGTGGCCACGACGCCGGAGGCGGCCCGGCACGGCGCGAGCCTGGTCGTGGTCCGCTACGACGCCGAACAGCCGTCCACGGACCTGGCCGGGGCCCCCGCGAGCGCCCCCGTGACCTACGCGCGCGGCGACGCCGACCTGGCCGTGGGGTCCGCCGCGGTACGGCTGGAGATGACCTACCGCACCGCCCGCAACCACCACAACGCGATGGAGCCGCACGCCACCATCGCCCGCTGGGACGGCGGCCGGCTCACCGTCTGGGACAAGACCCAGTGGGTCGTCGGCACTCAGCGGGAGCTCGCGGCCGTGTTCGGCGTGGAGCTGAGCGCCGTGCGGGTGATCTCGCCGTTCGTGGGCGGGGCGTTCGGCAGCGGCCTGCGGGCCTGGCCGCACGTCACCATCGCGGCTCTGGCCGCGCGCATGGTGGGCCGCCCCGTCAAGCTCGTCCTCACCCGCGGGCAGCTCTACTCGGGGACGGGTTACCGGCCCGCGTACGAGTATCGCCTGCGCCTGGGCAGCGACCGGCGCGGCCGGCTGACCGCGATGGTCCACGACATCAGGGCGGAGACCTCGTCGTACGAGGATTTCAGGGAGAACGTCCTCGCGGCCGGGCAGACGCTCTACAGCATGCCCCACGTCCGGCAGACGTACCGGACGGTGCCGCTGGACGTGAACACCCCGCTGTACATGCGCGGCCCCGGTCACGTCACGGCGGCCTACGTCATCGAGTCGGCGGTGGACGAACTCGCCCACGAGCTCGGCATCGACCCGATCGAGCTGCGCCGGCGCAACGAACCGGCCGAGGACGAGTCGAACGGGATGCCGTTCTCCACCCGGCGGTTGCGCGAGTGCTACACCGTCGGCGCCCGCGAGTTCGGATGGGAGCGCCGCGCCCCCGAACCGCGGTCCACGCGCCGCGGAGACTGGCTGATCGGCATGGGCATGGCCGCCGGCGCCCACGGCACCGTGCGGAACCCGGCCCAGGCCCGGGTCGTGCTCGACGCGCGCGGCACCGCGCTGGTCGAGGCGGCGACCAGCGACATGGGCCCCGGCACGTACACCTCCATGACCCAGATCGCCGCCGACGCCCTCGGCCTGGCGGTGCGGGCCGTGGAGTTCCGGCTCGGAGACTCCGGCATGCCGCGGACCCCGGCGCACGGAGCCTCGCAGACCACGGCGAGCGTCGGGTCCGCCGTCCAGGACGGCTGCGACAAGTTGCGGCGCCAGGCGATCGAGCTGGCCGTCGGGGACCGGCGATCGCCGCTGCACGGCGTCGACGCCCGTCACGTCACGGTCAGCGCCGGCCGGCTGCACGTCACGGCCGACCCCGCGCGCGGCGAGACCTACCAGCGGCTCCTGGCCCGGCACGGCCGCGCCCGCCTGGAAACACTCGGCCTCTTCGAACCGGGGGAGTCCCGCTTCTCCACGGCCGCCTACGGCGCGACGTTCGCCGAGGTCGCCGTGGACCACCGGCTCGGCCTGGTCAGGGTGCTGCGCATGCTCGGCGTCTACGACGCGGGGCGGATCATCAGTCCCAAGCTCGCCGAGAGCCAGGCGCTCGGCGGCATGGTGGGCGGCATCGGCGCCGCGCTGCTGGAGCGTACGATCACGGACCACCGCGACGGCATGATCGTCAATGCCGACCTCGCCTCCTACCTCGTCCCGGTGAACGCCGACGTTCCCGACCTGCGGGCCATCTTTCTGGAGGGCGCGGACCCCGAGGCAGACCCCATCGGCGTCAAGGGCCTCGGCGAGGTGGTGCACATCGGCGTGGCGCCCGCCATCGCCAACGCCGTCTTTCACGCCACCGGCCGCCGCGTCCGCGAACTCCCGATCACAGCCGAAGCCCTGCTCTGACCGCGACGACACCCTTCAGTATGTCGAATACCTGGCAAGCATGGCTTTGCCCGTAGGACAGTTACCGGCTACCTGACCAGGTAAGCCCTTCCAGCAAGGCCGTGGATGCCCAACCCCGGCCGGGGAGGTCGAGACATGGTCCGCTTCTCAGCACGCGCACTAGTCACCGGTGCGTTCACGATCGCATTGAGCACGCCCATCGGCGGCGCGCTCGCCGCGACCACACCGGCGGCCCCGCCCGCCGGAAAGGCAGAGGAACTGAACCCGCAGACCCGCAAAGACCTGGAGCAGTCGATGCGCGGCGAGGCCTTCGCCAATGCCTCCTACCTGCTCTACGCGGCCCAGGCCCAGCGGGAGAACCTGCCGTCGGTGGCCCGGCTGTTCGAGCGCACCGCCGAGGTGGAGTTCGGCGAGCACTTCAAGGAGGAGGCCGCACTCAGCGGCCTGGTACGCGGCGACGCGGAGCACCTGCGGGACGCGATCAAGGGAGAGACCTACGAGTCCCAGACGATGTATCCCGGATTCGCCGACCAGGCCAAGGCCGCCGGCGACACCGAGGCGGCCGACCGCTTCGCCGAGATCGCCCGCGACGAGGGAACGCACGCGCAGGCGTTCGAGACCGCGCTTCGGGCCGTCGAATCCGGCACGGGCACCGTCCCGGCGTCACCGCAGGTCAAGCCGGAGGAGGTGCCGCAGGGCCCGCCGGCGGTCAGCGCCGAACAGACCAAGCGCGACCTGGACACCGCCATGCACGGCGAGGCGCTCGCCTACGCCAAATACCGGCTGTACGCCGAGAACGCCAAGGATCCCGCGGTGGCGCGCCTGTTCCGCGGCAACGCCGACGTGGAACGGCGCGAGCACCTCGCCGAGGAGGCCAAGCTGGCCGGGTTCGTCGGGACGACCAGCGACAATCTGAAGACGGCCATCGCCGGCGAGCGGTACGAGTCCCAGACCATGTACCCGACCTTCGCCAAGCGTGCCACGGCGGCGGGCGACACCGAGGCAGCCGACCGGTTCTCGCACAACGCCGAGGACGAGGCCGGGCACGCCCGCGCCTTCCAGCAGGCGCTGGATCGGCTGCAGCCCTGACAGGGCCGCACCCGCACGGGACGGGGACCGGGGCCGGAGGGCGCCGCAGGCACCCTCCGGCCATCCGTACGCCGTCGATCGCACCCCGTGCCCGTTGCCCCGGCTCCGGGCAGGAAATCGTCGATTGCCGAACGGGACTTTGCGGCGCGTTGACCGAGCGCCGCCCCGCGTGGGGCAGAGGGACAGGCAGGCCACTCGGAGATCACCCGGAGGCACGGTGATGTTCACCCGACGGGAGTTCATGCGCCTGGCGGCGGTGACCGCGGTCGCCGGAGCGGGCGAAGCGGGGACGACGGCTCGCGGTCTGCGCAAGTACGTCGACCCCTTGCCCCTCCTGCCGGTGGCCGTGCCCGACACGTCCGGCCATCCGGGCCGCGACCACTATGTGATGACCATGCGGGAGCGTCCATGGCGTTTCCACGCGGACCTGAACACCACCGCCGCCTGGGGCTACTGGGCCTCCGACCCGTCCGGCCGCGCCGCTCCCGCCGGGCTCGGCTGCCTCGGCCCCATCCTGATGGCCCGGCGGGGCCGGCCGTCGATCGTGCGATACCGCAACGAACTGCCGACCCGGCACCTGCTGCACCGCGCGATCGACCAGACGCTGTGGCGGCACGTACCCGGCGTGCCACCCGATCCGCCCGGCGGCCGTCACATGGACATGCCGAGCGACCTCACCGTGTGGAACGTCGTGCACCTGCACGGCGGATGGAACCCGCCGCAGTCGGACGGCAACCCGGTCGCCTGGTTCAGCCCGCAGGGCCGGCACGGCCCGCTGTACGCCACCCTGCCCGGCGCCGCGCCCAATGAGGCGATCTACGCCTACGGGAATCGGCAGCGGGCCACCATGCTCTGGTACCACGACCACGCGATGGATCTCACCCACCTCAACAACTACGCCGGCCTGTCCGGGCTCTACGTGATCCGGGACGAGGCGGAAGAGGCGCTCGGTCTCCCGCGGGGCCGCTTCGAGATCCACCTGGTCCTGCAGGACCGCACGTTCAACCGGGACGGATCCCTCTCCTACCCGGTCAAGGGAGTGACCGACTATCACCCGATCTGGTCCCCGGAGTTCTTCGGCGACACCCCCGTGGTCAACGGCAAGGCCTACCCCTTCCTGACGGTCGAGCCCCGCCGCTACCGGCTGCGCCTCCTCAACGGGTCCAACTCACGCTTCTACCACCTGTGGCTGGGCGACGGCCGGATCCGGCTGCCGTTGTGGCTGATCGGGCTCGGCGGCGGGCTCCGGGGCGACGCCCTGCGCACCACGACCCTGCTGATGGCCCCGGCCGACCGCCTGGACGTCATCGTCGACTTCTCGACCGTCCCCCGCGGCCACACCGTCACGCTGATGAACGACGCTCCCGCTCCGTACCCCGCCGGGGGTGGCGGGCCGGCCATCCCGCAGATCATGCAGTTCCGGGTGACGGAGCCATTGAGCCGCCGCGATACGACCACGCCGCCCGACGAGCTGGATCTGCCGCCGCTGGAGCGGCTGCGGCCGGACAGCGGGACGTACTGGCGCGAACGGGTGCTGACCGAGACGACCGACCGCCACGACAACCCCATTCACCTGCAGATCAACGGCCGCTACTTCTTCGAGCCGGTGGACGACTTCATCCGCGAGGGCTCCACGGAGATGTGGGAGTACATCAACACCACCGAGGACGCCCATCCCATGCATGTGCACCTCGTACAGTTCCAGATCCACAACCGGCAGCGGTTCCAGGCGGAGCGATACCGGGCCGACTACGGGCGGTGGCTCGCGAAGGGCCGCCCCAAAGACCACAAGCCCCAACTGGCGCGTTACCTCGTCGGCCCGCCCCTCCCTCCAGAACCCGAACAACAGGGCTGGCGGGACAGCTTCATCGCCTACCCGGGCATGGTCAACAGGATCATCGCCCAATACACCAAGGCGCCGCCGATACCCGGGATCGACGGCACCGGCACCACGTTCCCCGCCGACTACATCCACCATTGCCACATCCTGGAACACGAGGACAACGACATGATGCGCCCCTGGCAACTCGTCAGCTGACCCCTCGACCACCGGCGGCGCGAACGGTGCGGCAGTCCGTCACCCCTGGCCGGCCGGCGGTCGGAGATGGGGCTGTCGCGGGCACCTTGGGGCATCCCAAAAGGCGGCAGCCGCAGGACGTCTCGTCCTGCGGCTGCCTGGTGTCGTACCGGGCTGACGACGGATCAGTCGGCCGTGGTGTCCCAGCCGTAGTCGGGAAGGTCGAAGAAGTCGTCACCGTCCAGAGTGTCGGCGCTGCCGGTGGCCAGCCCGTTCATCAGTGACTCGATCCCGGTGCGCACGGCTTTGACGAACATGCCCTTGTGCTTCTGGCCCAGATCGTCCTGCTGGCCGCGTACTTCGAAAAGGACGGTGCCGGTGCCGTTCAGGGCGAACGCCGATCGGCCCTGCCCGGCGTACTCGCGGGTGTCCGGGTGGAAGTAGCGGCCGACGGCTGTGAGCGGCGACTGAGCGCCATAGCTGGCGATAAGTCCGTTGTAGACCGAAAGCGCGTAACGGCGGGATTTCTCCTGATCGAGAGCCGGCCATTCCGCCTTGTAGGCGGCGCCGTCCTGTACACCGAGGGGCGGGTAGTCCAGCGAGAAGGTGATGAGGTCGCCGTCCTGGGATCCGCCGGTGAGGCGATCGCACGGACCCATGTGGTGCAGGTCGACATAGGCGTCCACAGCGCCCTTCTCCCGGCGCAGGTCGACGTACACGTCTCGGATCGCGCGCGACTCCGGAGCCAGGAAGAATCCAGCGTCGGTGTCCTCGCCGGGCAGGTCCGCGGCCCGCGGCACGTAGTCGAGATCGGGGTTGAAGTCCCGGTTGAGGTCGTAGCCCGGAAGGTCGATACCGTCCCCGCGCAGGCTGTGGTACCAGGCCCTGGGCGCGCCTTGCAGCTGCGGGAACGCGGCCACCGTGTCGTCCCACGACAGTACGTTGATGCGCCGGTTCAGCTCGCCGCCGTCAGGGTTGACCATCGGCATCGCGACCAGCGTGATGTCCTCAAGCAGTTGCGTCGTCCGCGCGTCGCCGCCGCTGCCGAGATCCTTGAGGATCGCCAGCAGTGCCTCGGTACCGGTGCGCTCGTTGCCGTGGATGGCCGATGTGACCAGCAGAACACGGTCACCGGTCCCGACGCGGGCTGCCCACAGCGGCCGGCCTTGTGAGGAATGGCCGACGACCTCCACATCGACACGCCCGCTGCTGGTCCGCTCGATCTGCGCCAGCGCGTCGCCCACCTGCTCGTGGTTGGACCAGCCCGACCAGGAGGGATCCTCCTGGGTCTTGCAGTTTCCCGGCCCTTCCTCGTCCAGCGCTCGCGCGGGCGAGGCGGCGACGATCGACGCTGTCAAAGCCATCGCTATTGCGGCGGCGACCATGCTCGTCCGGCCATTGAAGTACCTCGGCGTCGGGCTTTCCGCATTCCCCTCGGCTTTTCCTGGAAGCTTTTTGCGCAGATGCACTACTGCTCCTTGCATTCATTAACCGGACCGCCAGGACCTGCCGACGCCCCTGGCGGCAAGTTACCAATGACGTTTCCATGGCGTCCTCGCCCGGAACAAGACCGGAATGCTGTCAGTTTCCTGAGTGTTCGGGAGTCCCGGCGCTTCACGGTGCCCGCGACCGGTCCCTGATTACGGGGCTTCCACTGCGTGGAGAGTGCCGCGGAAGCCTCCGCCGGCGCGGCGCCACGTGCCGCAATGACCTCGTTCATCTGCAATGATGTCCCGCGGCACACCCCGAGATACCCAAAGAAGATGACGGCATGGTGCCAATTGACTACTCACTGTGACACTTGTCAGACTCGTTTGGGTTTGTTACAAGAGTCATTGCGACCCGCGCCGGTCGTGTTGTTGCAGGAACGAAGGAAGGACGATTTATTCCGCCTCGCCTAACCAGGGCGACCCTGACGCCCACGGCCCTATCCGGTTCATACGCATTCGGCAGCCACCGGCTACGGCAGCGGCGCGAGGAGCAGGCAGTGTTCTTTCGATAACCCCTTTCCGCCCTTCATGAGGGCCTTCTCCAGTTGGCGCAGCGCATCGGGAACCGGGTTTTCTCGTGCGCCGGGACCTCGCAATCTCAAGTGGTGGTGGAGTGCGGCCTGAAATGGTTCCGCCGCCGCTGACGTACACCGAGAAGGAGACTGTTTTGTTCACAAGACGACGGGCAGCTGTCGTTCTGGCCACCGTCATGAGCCTCACGATCTGGGGAGCGGCCACGGCGTCCGCTGCACCCACGAAGCCGGGTGGCCCCTGGGTCCAGGACTCGCAGCAGGTCTCTCTCCAGCGACTGCACACCTACGATGAGCTCACCACCGCGCTGCAGCGCCTGGAGCAGCGCTCCAAGGGCGCGATCGACGTGGAGTCGATCGGCAGGACGCACGAGGGCCGCGACATTTGGACCGCGACGGTCGGCACCGGACCGACCAAGGTCCTCTACATCACCCAGCAGCACGGCAACGAGCCCCTGGGTACGGAGGCGGCGCTGCAACTCCTGCAGCGCATCGGCGCCTCACAGGCCAAGTGGGCCACCGACGTGCTCGACGACGTGACGCTTCGGATCGTCGTGCGCGCCAACCCCGACGGCACCGAACGGTTCCAGCGGCAGAACGTCGACCCGGACTGCTCCGGCGCCTTCTGCCGGGCCGGAGTGGGATTCGACATCAACCGCTACCACGACCCCGCGATGTCCCCCGAGGCCAACCCGGTGCCGGAATCGGCCGCGATCCAGCGGATGGTGCGCTCGTGGCGGCCGGACATCACCGTGGACTACCACCACCAGGGCAGCTACCGCCAGCCGGACGGCTCCATGGACACCACGTCGATCCTGTGGCCCACCAACGCCGGAGTGGCGCCGCAGGTCATCGCCGACAGTAAGCGGGTCGCCGCCCTGGTGTACACCTCGCTGGAAGAGTACGGCTTCGCCAACGTCAGCCTCTACCCGGGCGACTCCCTCCCGGGCATCGCGCGTAACTCCTTCGGTCTGCAAGGCAGCGCGAGCCTGCTGGTCGAGCTGCGCGGTGACCTCGGCCAGAAGTCCGGCGGCTACCTGATCCGCACGGCCTACGCCTCCATGGCCGCGTTGCTTCAGGCCGCCGCCGACGGCAGCCTCGCCGCCGTCGACCCGGCGCTGGCCGACACCATCCCGGACCGTGGCGAGCCGATCGACCAGGACGACGAGGAGTGACGAACGCCATGACGAGAAGGAACCGAACCGCGTACGGTGCCGCAACGCCGAAGCTGGCCGGAGTGGGCCTGGCAGTGGCGGCCCTGCTCGTCGCGTCCCTGCCGGTGGCGACGCCCGCGGCCGCCCAGCCCGCGAACGCCCACTGCGGCACGTCCACCGGGGACACCGGCTCGTCTTCGTGGACCAGCCATGCCGAGCTGGGCCAGGAACTGCGGCGCCTCCAGGCGCAGCGCTCCGACGTTCTCGACGTGACGCAGATCGGCACGTCGAACCGGGGGCGGGAGATCTGGGCCGCACGGACCGGTACCGGCCCCAAGGTCGTGCTGGTCACCAGCGAGATCCACGGCAATGAGAAGACCGGCACCGACGCCGTGCTCTCCCTGCTGCGCGACATGACGGCCGGCACACCGGCCGCCGAGCGCCTGCGCTCGCTCGTCACGCTGGTCGCCGTGCCCAAGATGAACCCGGACGCGGCGGAGCTCGACCGGCGTGGCAACGACCGTACCTGGGCCGAGGTCGTCGCGGAGTTCCCGCAGCTCGCCGGGGCGCGGCCGGCGTGGAACTACTACAACCAGCCGCGGACGGGAGACGACTACGCGACCCGCCCGGGCTTCGACGTCAACCGGGACTACCACCCGGACCTCGACTACGTTCCGCGAGCCGAAGACTTCCCCGGCTCCTCTTCCGAGGCCGGCTGGTACATCCATCCGGAGTCGCGGGCCGTCAGGGACCTGTACAAGTCGCTGAGGGCGGAGTTCGGCGCCGTGGACACCTACGTCGATCTGCACCACCAGGGCCCCTGCGACCTGGACGAGAGCGGTGAGAACCAGGTGACCATGTCGCTGTCGGGCAAGTTCGTCGACGTGGAGAACCACCAGGAGTACAACAAGGGCTACCGGCTCGACTACTCCAAGCAGCTGACCCTGGCGGCGTACGACGGCCTGTCGGTACGCGGCCAGTCGCCGTTCGGATCGTTGACCCTCTACCCGCAGGACATCGACCTGCCAGGTACCGGGCTCGGCTCCTTCGCGCTCAACGGCTCTGGCACCGTGCTGTTCGAGGTACGAGGACAGACCCAGACCTGGGGCGCCAAGCAGCGCGGCCAGCTGATCCAGACGGTCGAGAAGGGCTTGGACGCCATCATCGAAGCCGTGGGCACCGGTGCGGTGAACCAGATCGACCCCACCCGGTACGACGACATCCCGGAGACCCAGTAGCCGGGTAGCGAGCGGCGCCGCGTGAACCGCGTGGACAAGGTCCCCGGGTCGCGGTAGCCGGTCGAGCGTCGGACCTCCGGCAATTGCCGGGGGCCCGACGCTCGACGACGGGACGGCCTGGCCAACGACCGTCAACGAGCTCTGCCGCGGCCCACCCCGTGCGATGCCGGATGCGACGCCGCGGGCATCTCTGGTGATGCTGCGGTGATGTCCATTTTGCGCAGCTGCCCGGGTGGGATGTCCGGCCGCCGGGCCGGGTGTTCGTCCCTGAGCCCGCGTGCTGACTTGGCCGCTTGGCCCGGTGGTTCCCTGGTCTGGCCGGGTGGGGTGTGTCGAGGGGTCGGTTCGCGTGACGGGTTTGGCCGTGGGGGTCGTGTCGCGGTCTTGGTAGGCCGGATGGCGCGTGTCGTTGCTCTGGGAAGGCCATCGAACGCGGCCGCGACGGTCGGCTGCTGCCGTGGAGGCGTGATCCGGGCGGTTGCGGGCGGTGTGGCGCGGGTGCGGCGGGTGATGGGCGTCGGCCGTGGACGTCTCGTCGGCGTAGTGACGGAGGCACCGGACGGGCGCGAAGGTGTGGCGCCCTGAACTGGTGCGGCGCTCCGGACCGGTGTGACGACGGGATCTCTGGAGAGCGCCGCCGGAGGGGATGCGGCGTGGTCGTCCTCGGGGACAGGCACCTCATCGAGGGTGGGAGAGCTGGCGGGAACGCCGATCAGAAGGGCGGCGAGGACGAGGTGGAGAACCCCGGCCAAGACCGTGGAAATCCGTAACGACTGGTCGCGGTGGTGACGCCGCTGGGTGGTCGCATCATCGCGGCTGGTCATCACTGCGCGAGAGTCGCTGCTGCGGCCATGTGGTGTCCTTCCGGGGTGTAATGGGCGAGCCAAATCTGTTCGATCTAGACATGGATGGTTGCGACGGTCAAGACCGCGTGCCCTCCACGGACGGGCGGCCGCGGCCACCTGGATCCTCCGACTGGTGCGCAACCGAACAGACCACCAAGGAGAACGGCGACACCCGAACAAGCACGAAACGGCGGACCACGGGGGCCAATTCCGAGATGGGGCTGAGATGCCCTTCAATGAGTTCCGCGAACGCCCGGCAGATCGGCTCGACGCCGAACTCCTCGCGATGAGCGTCGATGAAAGGCGACTATCTGGGCGAGGCCATCCCGCCGTTACGCGGACGCATCGGCCGACGACGCAAGAGGCCGGACTGCTCGTACACCGACCGCGGTGACCCGCCACGTTGCTCCTGTTCGCGCAGGCGAGGGAACAGACGCGACGCCTTCCGTGCGCGAGGTGTCAACGTCGTTGAGGCGGTTCACCTCATGGCTTCGTCGATCTGTCCGGCGATCAGGGGCTGCTCGGGCAGGTGGAGGGCCGTACCATCGCCGCTGTCACCGGCTGGCTCGCCCGGCGGGAGGCGTCCTGGCGGGCACGGGTGGCCTTCGTCGCCATCGACATGTGCACCATCTTCAAGGCCGCCGTACGGCAGGTGCTGCCGCCCGCTGTGCTGGTAGTCGACCACTTCCACATCGTGCAGCTGGCCAACCAGGCCCTGACCGAGGTCCGCCGCCGCCTCACCGTCCAGGTACGCGGACGGCGCGGCCGCAAAGGCAACCGCGAGTGGGAACTGCGCAACCGGCTGACCCGCTCCGCCGCCCGGATGCACGGCACCCAGCTCGATCCGATGGTCGATGACCTGCACGCGCTGCCGGCTCGGCTGGGTCGGCCGATCCTGGCCGCCTGGAACGCCAAGGAAGACCTGCTGGACCTGCTCGCCCTGGCCCGCACCCACCCCGACCGCAGCGTGATCGCCGATCGGCTGTTTCGCTTCTACGACCGCTGCGCCGCCTCCGGCCTGCCCGAACTCGAACGCTTGGCGACCACCATTGAGACCTGGTGGCCCGAGATCTTGGCCTTCCTGCGGACCGGCATTACCAACTCCGGCTCCGAGGGCACCAACCGTGTCATCAAGACCGTCGCCCGTGACGCCTACGGCTTCCGCAACCCCGAAAACCAACGGCTACGCACCCGCTGCGCCACCACCCGACGCAGCCGCGGGCACCTCAACCCCGCCAAACTTCGAAGAGCCGGCATACCAGGATTGGGATGATCGCAGACGGTAGAGCATCGGGCGACGCCCTCTAGCGTCAAGCGATAAGCACACCCTGTTTTAGCTGGCCCGGGTGCCCAAAATGGAAGCTTCAGCGCTCCCGGGCCGGCTCGACGTGAACCATGTTCCCAATCGACTTATCGAGGAGTAGTATCCGGGCATCATGTACGATCTTGCTGCAATCAACTACTACCTGCCTTTGCTGCGTTCCAGCTCTGTTCAGTGGCTATCCGATCGAATGTGGTGGATCTCTGTCACGCCAAAAGCTCATCAATCGATTGAGATCGACGATATCCACGAAGTTCTCGCAGGTGGGACTCCGCCAGAGGTTCGCCAAGAAGACGGATACGAACTTCCAATAACGCTGCACTGTCCGATAGTGGCATTCTTTGTCCATCGATCCGCAGGAGATGGGACGGTATCGATCCTCAACCTATCCTCTGAATCCACCTCTCTGAGAGGCTATTGCCGCGCTCTGAGCAGCGGTGCGTCGGTGCTGGGAATCGAGTGGGGCGGCAAAACTTGGGAGGCAATTACGTATGCCGAGGATGGGGATATCGTCGCGCATTTCCCCGAAGGTTTCTCGCGCGAGCTCGCTGGCGGCACCAATCCGGAAGCACTTAGCCAAGAGCTGCAATTCATCCACCAATTTTCCGAGGACGCTCCTGCTGGCGTCGTCGCGCAAAAGGCGGCGGCGCTGGCAATCCTGGAAGCTCGGTCAGGACTCCGCATAACCGAAGAGTGGCTGAATTCAACCCACGAAGTCGTCTACGTCGACGTTCCGGTCGGCGACGGCGATTCGGCACACAGTGGTGCCATCGCTTCACAACCAACTATTCCGAATTCTCCGGATGCGTGGCCGCACAGCAAGAAGTGTGGACTTCTCTTGTGGATTATTGACCTGCTTGTCACGAAATTCGGCTTTGAATGGCCGGAAATTTCAGAGGCTCGTAGCGCTTACGGCTCAGGGCATGTCCCCGAGGAGGCGCTCCACACAGAGGTCATGGACCGCACACTTCGCCTCGGTCGAGATTGGCTGGAGGCTACCAATGAATATGAATCGTCCGCTGCGAACTCTGAGTTCATGAGGTTGCGATGGAGGGCTGGGATTGCCATCCGAGTTGCGCTTAGAGAGATCGAACAGAGCGACCCCAAATTGTCTTCGCTTCAGCTTGCCAAAGAAGCTCTTGGGATGGAATGGCCGACCGTCCAGCAGCATATCCTCAACCTCTGATCTACTCTCAGAGGGCATTTGATTCGAGCATCACGAGGAAAGCCATGTTGACCGACTCATCCAAGGTGACCCGGTCGGCCCGGTCGACGGTGATGCCGTCCGACCGGCCGCTGATCCACTCCCCGGGCTCGGGTAGCGGCTGGGGATCCATTCGCCCACGTGAGTCTCGCACCGGACGCGTGGCGAGGAGAGCAGGTCCATGCAGGTACGACCGGCGACCGTGGTCAACCAGCCGCCGGGGGATGCGATGGCGTCCCGCTGCTGCCGGGACATGGCATACCAGCGGGCAGTTCGACAGGACAGTGGAGCGAACCTGTGAGGCTGGCGCGTCGCCCCACAGGTCGCCTCACCTTCCGAGATGTTGCGTTGCCGGATCAGCCAGCGGGATCACATCCCTGATGCGGCTCGTCCAGATGCGGAAGGGCGTCGGGAGATCGGTTTAGCCGCGGTTATCGGGTTTCTTCGGCAGAGGAGGTGTTGCCGGCCTCTGGGCCGACGGGGTCCCAGGTCACATGAGGCGAACCCGTCAGCGCAGTGGTGTCGAGGTACCTGGGTTCGAGGACGCGCTCGGTGAACTTCCAGCCATCCGGGGTGCGCTGGTAGCGGTCGTGGAACAGGCCGTACATGACGACCGACCTGCCGTCGCGCTGGCGACCGATCTCGAAGATGGATTCCCGGCCGGTGGCGGTGTCACCATCGAGTTGGATCGTGCCCGGGTGCACGGTCTGCACCCAGAACTCCCACGCACCCTGCAGCCGTTCGATACCGGCACGGATCTCCTTCCGCCCGGTGAACTCGACGTTGGCGGGAGGGATCCGCCACACCGCGTCTCTGGTAAACAGCGACGCGAAACGGTCGTAGTCGCCGACCATTGCCGCGTCGACGTGTTCGCCGCGCAGCGCCTCGATCTCGACGCGGTCGGCGATAGTCTGCAGATCTCTCATCGGTTTCCTCTCTCCTGCGAACGTGATGGATGACGGCATCGGGCTCCTGCCAGAGGGTGCTGCAGGGTGCGTCCGCACCAGCAGCGCTTCACTGAACGTCTAGGTCTGGTGGCTGTATCTAAAAGGGCCTGAGGTGATGGATGTCGGTGGTGTGGAGGGGGATGGGCGGCGTGTTCTGCTGGTGGTGTCAGAATCCGATGGCTTGGCGCAGCAGCAGAACGGTGCCGCGCCCGGGTGGGGTTGCGCGTTGAGGATGCGGTTGACGGCACTGGGCTGCCCGTAGACCTTCTGCGCTGGGGTCGCTTTCGAGGGGAGGGCATGCTCTTCCACACGGCGCAGGGTGGCGCTCAGGTCGGGCACCAGCTTCTGCGCGCCGGCGATCCAGATCGCGTGAGCGGCGTCGCCGGAGTAGGCGGGCAGCTGGCTTCCGCTGACCGAGGGAACCACGAGGGCACCGGTTTCGGTGACGGCGCTGACACTGCTCACGAGGTAGACGGCGAACACGAATGGTCCCCTTGTCCGTGCGAGTGATAGGCCGGTTGCGCACTACGCGAACGAGATGAGCTGCCGGGAACGTGACATGCCCGGCGTGTGATATGGGTCATGGCTCTGCCGGCCGATGCCTGAGAGGGCGTCACATCGGTTGAGCACCAGGTGCATGAGGTGGTGAAGGACGCCCATGATCTCCCCTCCTCAGAGGTGCATGTAGGAACCCCAGCCACCCCCCGGCCCCCGCCAAGCCGACCAAAGCCACTGGCCGACGGCAGCGGGGATGGGGTCGGTCGCGGAAGGCCGGATGAGACCTACTGCGGAGCGCGCGTCCCTCATCCGACTTGGGCGCGAAACGCCGCCGCTACCCCGCTATCCCCACTGTCCCGGCTGGTAGTCGGTCATGGGGGGCTGCTGGGTGATGACGTTCAGACAGTTCCAGTTGTTCATGAGGGCGATGCGGGACATGAAGACCGTCGCCTCCCGCCACACCGCGACCAGATTGACCCGCACTGACGTTTCCCCCGCGTGCGCGGCGTCCTTGGGTGCATATCGACGCAGGCGGCGCAGCCGTTGATCTGGCTCACACGCAAGGCCACCGACTCCTGCGTCACCGCGGGCAAAGCGGAGTCGTGCACGACCTTGTTCGCGGAGATGATGTACTTCGCCAGCTTGCTCGGACCGGGTTCTCGGAGGTGTTGAGTCGCGCTTCCATGATGATCTCCTCTGCCGTGTTCATTGTCACCCCAACGACGAACGAGCCCACCCCGAGGGGACACCGACGCCCGAGATCCACACGACATCCTGGTCGCCGAAGAGTTGGTCATCGCCCTTCTCAACACCAACGCCCGGCCCATCGTGACCTGGGCGGACCGCCACATAGCCGTCCGGCCGGACGGGATGATGGCCGCCCGCACCCGGCGGCGGGAGCGATGGGCGTCGGCCAGCTCCACTGTCCCGTCGGTAACGCGGCGCCACAGCGATCCTCCCGCCCGTCGGCGCTCTCCTCGGTCCACAGCGGTTTCGGCAGCCACGGGCCGATGTAGTCCGCACGCAGCCTGCGCACCTTGCGGAACTGGTCGACCGCGGCGAAACACCGTGTCACAGTGCGCGGCGCTCCAGCGTCTGATCGTAGAGCGGCCAGGCACTCCGGCCGTGGCCGTGGCCGTGGGAAGGGAACGTGCTCGATGACACACCACCAGCCAGAAGGAGGCCGCACATGAAGGTCGTGCTCGCAGGAGCGACGGGCACCCTCGGCGGCGAACTCGTGCCGAGACTGCTCGCCGCCGGCCATTCGGTGCTTGGCCTGACGCGCTCCCCCGGCAAGGCGCGCCTGCTGGAGGACGCCGGCGTCGAGACACGGGTGGTCGACGTGATGGACGAGCGGCGGCTGCTGGACGCGTTGCGCGGACATCGCGCCGACGCGGTGATCCACCAGGCGACCGCGATCACCGGCACGCCGCTGCGGCACCGGGACCTGCAGGCCACCGACGACCTGCGCGAGCAGGGGACGGCGAACCTGCTGCGGGCGGTCGAGCTGGTCGGCGCGCACCGGTTCGTCACGCAGTCGTTCTTCCTGGGCTACGGCTACCGCGATCACGGCGAGGCGGAGCTGACCGAGGACCACCCGTTCGCGCCGACCGGCCGCGGCGCCTTCGAGCGGCACCTGCGCTCGATGCGGGCCAACGAGCGGCTGGCGTTCGGCACACCGGGGGTCGACGGGATCGCGCTGCGCTACGGGCTCTTCTACGGCCCCGAGCCGGGCACCCGCAAGCTGATGGCGATGGCCTCGAAGCGCATGCTGCCGGCGCCGAGGCCATCCGGGGTCACCTCGCCCATCCACATCGCCGACGCGGCGGAGGCCACGGTCGCGGCCCTCGACCGTGGGCGGGCCGGGCAGGCGTACAACGTCGTAGACGACACCCCGGTGACGTTCGCGGACTTCGTGGCCGCCGTGGCGGAGGCGGCTGGGGCGCCGGCGCCGATCACCGTGCCGAGCGGGCTGCTGCGGCCGGCGCCCTACATGTACGCGCTCATGGCGGGCACCCGGATCCGGCTGTCCAACGAGAAGGCCAAGCGAGAGCTGGGCTGGCGGCCGGAGTATCCGAGTTGCCGGGACGGCCTGCGGCACGTGCGCCCGGCGAGCGCGTGAAGTGCCGGCTGGGCGCCACCGTCGTCGCCGCCGACACGCTGCAAGTGCACGGCTACGACCGCGAGGCGCAGCTCGCCGACGGGCGGCCGTCGACGCTGAGCATCGGCACGTACCCGGCGTCTTCCAGGTTGAGCTCCACTGGAGCGGGCTGGTCCTGACCTGGCTACACGTGAGCCCGTGACCGGCGGCGGAGCTGCCTGCGGTGCACCACGAGGCCGGCCAAAGCCAGCAGCGAGACGAGATCGAGCTGCCACCAGTTGTCCGGGCTGCCGCCGCGGTCCAGATCGGCCGCGATGGTTCACCGCGTGCAGCGTGTTGGTGACGAAGAACCCGACCAGCACGATCGACAGCACGTCATGCCACACCAGCGCGCATAAGGTGTTCGGCGGCGGCACCATGTCCAGCTCGGACGGCCGGCGTTTCCCGGTCCGCGGCAAGAGCACGACCGCCCGGGACATGACCATCCACGGCCGTGCTGGCCAGCGGCGACGACAAGGCACACGAGCGCCTGCAGCACAGCGCCGCCCAGGCAATGCGGTCGCACGCCAGCAGCCCGCCGGCCTCAGTGCCGCAGCTGCTCCGCATCGAGGTCGACGTGCCGACGCTCACTCGCGACATCCTGTCGACCTCGGTCGGGCTGCCGAGAGTACCGGTGGGCGCTCAGGTTGGTGAGATCGATCCGCGACAACTGCCGCGGCGATCCGTTACTGTTCAACGCCGGTCTTGCTGGACTGGGCCACTGGCCTCAACGTCCATGTGGACCAGGGGGACCTCTGGCGACGTTGAGTGTGCGGATAGACCCGGCGCAGGGTCACCGATCTTCTTGGCCGAGCTGGCCATGGGCCTGTGCCGAAAGGTCCTGCCAGTCGGCCCAGGTCTTGAGCCGGTCGGCGTAGACCTGCTGGAGCATCGGGTAGAAGCCCTGGCCGAAGAGCACCCGCAGGGGCGGATTGCCGGAGTCGACGATCTTCAGGAGGGCCTGGGCGGCAGCGGCGGGGTCGCCGGCGGGCTGCTTTCCCATGAGTCCCGCGAGGCGCCGGCGGAGGCCGTCGTAGATCGGGTTGGGCTCGGCCAGGTGGCCGTTGTTGAGGGGATCGGGGTTCTTGCCGGACTTGGTGGCGAAGCCGCCGGGCTCGATGACGGTCACCTTGATGCCGAAACCGGCGACCTCTTGGGCGAGGGATTCGTTCAGGGCTTCCAGGGCCCACTTGGAGATGTGGTACGCGCTGCCGAGCGGCATCGCCAGGAGACCGGCCGCCGAGGACATCTGGATGATATGCCCCGCGCCCTGCTCGCGCAGGTAGGGCAACGCGGCCTGAATGACCCACACCGCGCCGAACAGATTGGTCTCCAGCTGGTCTCGCAGGTGCTGTTCGGTCAGCTCCTCAATGGCGCCCATCTGGGCGTAGCCGGCGTTGTTGACGATGACGTCCAGACGGCCGAAGTGGCTCTGGGCCCGCTTGACGCTCTCGACGGCGGCGGCCTTGTCGGTCACGTCCAGCTCCAGCGGAAGAACCGCGTCACCGTAGGCGGCGACCAGCTCGTCAAGGCTTTGGGTGCTTCGGGCGGTCGCGGCCACCTTGTCGCCGCGGGACAGGGCGGCCTCGACGAATTTGCGGCCGAGGCCGCGGGACGAACCGGTGACGAACCAGATCTTGCTCATGATGTCTTTCCGTTCCTTCTGTGATGGCGGTTGCGCGGTGATCACCACGTGACGAGGCCAAGGCGACCACTCGTGGAGTTGTGTGCCGCCGACAGCCCGCATCGTTCGCGCGGCGTCCTGACGACCATGCGACGTCGGCAATCCGGACTTCGTGACAGTGCGGGTCATGTGACATGCGCCACCGATCACGGGTGTCACACACCGGTGCGGGCCGACGTCTAGTGCATAGAGCGCAGTCGAGGCCAACAGGCAGGAGCCGGCCATTGAACGAGCCAAGCGAGCCGACAACGGGCACAGTCGAACCGCTCGCCGGCGGCGGCCCAGTGGACTGCGGAACGGACTCCGTCACCGAGGTGTTCCTCGCTCACCGCAACCTGCTGTTCACTGTCGCCTACGAGATGCTCGGATCGGCGGCAGACGCCGAAGACGTCCTGCAGGAGACCTGGCTGCGGTGGGTCAAGGTCGACAGGGGGCAGGTGCGCGACCAGCGCGCCTACCTGGTGCGGATCACGACCCGGTGCTCGCTCGACCGGCTGCGCACCATTCGGCGCCGTAAGGAGGACTACGTCGGTTCCTGGTTGCCCGAGCCGCTGCTCACCGCACCGGACGTGGCCGAGGACGTCGAGTTCGCCGAGAGTGTGTCGATGGCGCTCATGCTCGTACTCGAGACGCTCTCACCCACGGAACGCGCCGTCTTCGTGCTGCGCGAGGTCTTTGCTATCAGTCACGAGGAGATCGCGGCCGCCGTCGGCAAGACGCCGGTGACCGTCCGGCAGATCGCGCACCGCGCCCGTCGGCACGTCGAGGCTCGCCGCCCGCGCGAGGTGGCCTCCCGACCCAGACCCGGGCGGTGTTGGAGTCGTTGCGGCGCGCGCTCGAAACCAGGGACCTGCAGGGCCTGCTTGACGTGCTCGCCCCGCAGGTCGTCCTGGTCAGCGATGGTGGCGGCGTCAAGCAGACCTCGCCGCGGCCGATCGTCGGCGCCGGCAAGGTAGCTCGCATGATCGTCGGCCGTCTTGGCAAGGCCGACGTCGCGCTCACCGGCGAGCCCACCGTGGTCAACGGCAACCCGGCACTCGTTCTCCGCGTGGACGGCGAGATCGACGGCGTCATGGCAGCCCGGGTCGAGAACGCCCGCATCACCGGCCTCTACTACGTCCGCAACCCGGCCAAGCTGACCCGCATCGACGCCGAGGTTCCACTGACCCTGCGGTGAATACCCGTGACGATCCGGCCCGCGAGCCTCGGAAACGACCTGAACCTGACGGAGGCGAGAAAGCAGGTGCTCGCCTCGCCATCCGAACGGAGGCGGCACGTCGATGACGATCCCCGTACTGCTGCACGGCGCTCCAGGGGGCCTGCCGGGGCGGGGTGGCGCTGCACAAGACGGTCCGGCAGTTCGGGAACCCCATGGTGGCGGTGTCGATCACGCCCCCGAGCTCACCGGCAGGTACCACCAACTCAACCAGATCCATTACTGGGAGGACATTCATGACGAAGAGCGTTGCCGGCGAAGTCGCCGGCCTGGAACTACCGGTCGAGCGGGACTGCCCGTTCGCCCCGCCCGCCGCCTACGAACGCCTGCGCGAGCAGGCGCCGATCAACAAGGTCCACCTGACCAGCGGCGGCGAGGCGTGGTGGGTGTCCCGGCTGGAGGAGGCCCGCGTTGTCCTCGCCGACCCCCGCTTCTCCTCCGATCGGCGCAACGACGGCTACCCGCTCTACGCCCTCGATGCGGCGACCCTACAGTTGCAGCGCAGCCAGCCGCCGGTGATGCTCGGCATGGACGGCGCGGAACACGCCGCGGCCCGCCGCCCGGTGATCGGCGAGTTCACCGTGAAACGACTGGCCGCGCTGCGCCCGCGCATCCAGGACATCGTCGACCACTTCATCGACGACATGCTCACCACCGACCAGCACCCGGTCGACCTGGTGCAGGCGCTGTCCCTGCCGGTGCCTTCCCTGGTGATCTGCGAACTGCTTGGCGTCCCCTACACCGACCACGACTTCTTCCAAAGCCGCACCACCATGATGGTGCGCCGGACCTCGTTGGAGGACCGCCGGCGAGCCTTCGCCGAACTGCGCGCCTACATCGACGACCTGGTCACCCACAAGGAATCCGAACCCGGCGACGACCTGCTCGGCCGGCAGATCGCCCGGCAACGCAAGGAAGGCGTTCTCGATCACGTGGGCCTGGTGAGCCTGGCCTTCCTACTGCTGACCGCCGGACACGAGACCACAGCGAACATGATCTCCCTCGGCGTGGTCGCGCTGCTCACCCATCCGGAGCAACTGGCCCTCATCACCGCCGATCCGGACAAGACGCCCATGGCCGTGGAGGAACTGCTGCGCTACTTCACCATCGCCGACGGGGTCACCTCCCGGGTGGCCACCGAAGACGTGGAGATCGGCGGGGTGAGCATCAAGGCCGGAGAGGGCGTCATCGTCTCGACCCTGTCGGCCGACTGGGACCCGGCGGCGTTCAAGGACCCGGCCGAACTGGATATCGAGCGCGGCGCCCGCCACCACCTCGCCTTCGGCTTCGGCCCGCACCAGTGCCTCGGCCAGAACCTCGCCCGGATGGAACTGCAGATCGTCTTCGACACGCTGTTCCGCCGCATCCCCACCCTGCGGCTCGCCGCACCGGCCGAGGACCTGCCGTTCAAGAACGACGCCGTCGTCTACGGCGTTCACGAACTTCCGGTCACCTGGTGAGCAGGACATGATGCGGATCACAACCGACACCGGGGGGCCTGCGTCGGCTCCGGCCAATGCGTCCTGACCCAGCCGGCCATCCTTGACCAAGACGACAACGACATCGTGGCCCTGCTGACTGATCACCCCCAAGACCAGGGCGCGGCACAGGCACGTACGGCACGCGCACCAGCCGTTCGGGTTCGCTGACCCTGGCGTAGCGCTTCACGGTGTTGAGCGCCAGGCCCAAAGCGGCGGGCGCATTCCAGCAGCTCGCCCCCTGGTCGAGCAAGGCACGGACCTGCTGCCGGCGATCACCGGCCTGCACCGCTTCAGGCAGGGCGCGACGGATCGCCTCTGCGTAGGCGCCGCTGCTGTCCCGGCACACCACCCGCACACCAGGATGGGCACGTAGCCATACCTCCAGAGCGTCGGCCTGACGGTCGGCGAGCACGTCGACCCGCGCCCGCGTTGTCGCGCTAAGTCCCTGAGGGCGAGGTTCGGAGGAAGCCCCTGTTCTCGAAGCTCCGGGCCATGGCGTTCCAAGAACAAGGGCAAGGTCGTGCCGTACGGTCAGCTCAGGGTTGTGTGTCGAGCCACTCCTGGAAGGTGGGTCCCGCGAGCTTGCTGTGCGGGCTGGGTAGGAACCCGCCCTTGGCCGTATCTCGGCATCGGGCACGCCCGAGCCGCCAACACCGATGACCTTGGTGCCTCGGCGGGGCGCCGAGGAGTGCTGCTGCCTCCGCCATGCCCATTGCGGGGGCCGGCTGGGGCGGGCTCGCCGGCGTTCGAGGGTCAGGTCGACCAGTTCCTCGGCCACCCACGATGCGGCAGACCACGAGCTGGGTGGGCAGGGCCGGGATGTGGGCGACGTCGCCCTGACGCCACGGTGATCCCGGCGATCCCCGCCTTCTCATGACCGTACTCGTGCGGAATGCGGGCCGACCCGCGGAAGAACTCCGTCGTCGCCTCCTGCTCGGAGGCGCGCCACGAGGCGACGTCGATGATGACGACCACCACCTCGGCCAGGCCCTCACCGGTGATGATGTCCACACCCGTGGCTCGCGACATCGGCACGACCTGGTCTCCCCGTCCGGTGAGCACGTCGACGACGTGGCGTCCCAGCCGCCCGGCGGCTCCTGCTACCGCGAACTCGGTGATGCTCGCGCAGCCTGTCCTTCTTGGCGCCGAACGGTGGTTGAGTGGTACGGACGATGCGCCGAGTCCGTAGTCCGGCACGGCGCCCTTGTCAGTCCTCGATGACCTCCAGGTGGAGTTCGCGAAGGTGGTCGAGGTCCGCGATCAGGTTGATCTCGGTGATCCGCCCCGCCGCGATCGTGAAATCGAACGCCATGCGCGGCTGCCCGCCCGCTGACCAAACGGCTCCGGCGGCCCCGTCGATCAGCGCCAGTCGCGCGCCTTGGGCACGGCCGCGGAAGGTCTCGGCCACCGCCGATTCTTCGTCGCACTGATCAACTGGCCGGCCGATTGGCGGGACCTGCTGCGCCAGGAACGACTGCCCAGCGTGTCCCACCGTGCGTGAAATGACCCCGTGGGTGCCCGAAACTCGGCCGGTGGGGCTGACCTGGGGTTCGGCGTTCCGGTTGCTGACAGGCATGATCGCTTTTCATGGCGCTGCGGTTGTTCTGTTTGATCTTCGTCCGGTTGCGCTGGCACGCGGATTTGGTTCGGCGGTGCTGGATCTTCAAGCGTCGTAGCCAGGGCCGGCCTCCCACTCGTGCCTGCGTCCGGACCTTGGTGTTTCGTCTGGCTCGGGAGAATCCGTTGTGGGGTTATCGGCGGATCGCCGGGGAACTCGCCTCTCTGGGCTGTCGGGTGGGGGCCTCCACGGTGTGGCTCATCTTGAAGAAGGCCGGCATCGATCCAGCGCCGCGACGCGTGGGGCCGACCTGGAGTGGGTTCCTGCGTGTCAACGTCCGCCACTTACGACGCGTACTGGCTGCCTACGAGACCCGCTTCAATGAGCATCGCCCACATCGCTCCCTGGGCCAGGCTGCTCCGCTGCGGGCCCTTCCCGATCCGGCCGAGGGCGATGTCAAGGTCATTCGACGTGACCGCCTCGGCGGGCTGATTCACGAAAACGCGCAGGTCGCACAGGGCGGCTGAGTTCTTGGCACGCACAGGCGCGAGGTGATCGTGGCCGCACTATTATGTAAACGCATCCGTATGCGTTTACGAAATGAGGGGTGGCCGGATGCTGAAGTCTCTAGGCAAGATCGGGTTACTGGTTCCTGCCTTTGCGGTCGGCGCTGCCTGGTTGGTTGTCCTGCGGTTGAAGGACGTGCCGGTGCCGCTGCTGGTGGTCTATGGGCTGCTGCTGGTCGGATTGGTGGTCGGGCTGTTGTGGCCCGGTGTGCTCGGCCGGCTATCCACGCGGCGCCGGGTGCTGGCGTTCATCGGGGTTCCGGTCGGCCTGGGTACGCTGGGGCTCTACCTCGCGGTCGTCTACTACGTCACAGACCTGCCGGTGCTGCTCGCCCTGGCCGCTACCGCATGCATGGCATGGGCGGCGGCCGCCTTCCTGGGCGGACGCCGGGCGGCGGGCGGCCAGGGTGCCCGGAGCACCAGGCGCGCCTTCCTAGCAGGCGGTGCCGCGCTGGCGCTGGGAGTGCTGAGCGGACTGTCCGTCGATCGGGTGGAACGGCAGCGACGCGAGGTGCTGGCGCGGGGCGAGCAGGAGCGGCAAGCGGCCGTGCGCGCCCCGGGCGGGCGGCGGCGGATCGTCGACGGCGCCGTGCGGGTGTTCCCGATTCACACTGGCGACACCATCGTCACCTACGGCCAGTTCTACGGCGGTCTGGACGGCTGGGAAGGGCTGAACGGCTACCTGCGCACCCTGGTGGACAAGGCGCAGATCGCGGTGCCGGTCTACGCCTACCTCATCGACCACCCCCGGCACGGCCTCATGCTGGTCGACAGCGGCGTCAACTGGGAACAAGCCCACGATCACGACGGGTACTACAACCACAACCAGATGGTCTCGCGCCTGTTGACGCAGCGCGACGAGTACCGGCTGACCCCCGAGCAGGACCTGCGGGTCCGCCTGGCCCGGCTCGGCTATGACGCCAAGGAGATCACCACCGTGTTCCTCACCCACGTCCACGACGACCACGCGGGAGGGCTGCGCTACCTGCCCCGGGCAACGGTGGTGCTGGACCGCCGCGACTGGGAACACGGCACGGTCTACCCGTACTCCTTCGACCTGGTCAAGAACGACCTCTCCTTCCCCGCCTTCGACTCCGGCGCCTTCGGCGCCTTTCTCGACAGTCAGGACCATTTCGGTGATGGCAGCCTCATCCTGCTGCCCACCCCCGGCCACTCGCCCGGCCACATGTGCGTGCTCCTGCGTCTGGACGCCGGCAACCTGCTGTTCATGGGCGACACCCTCTACACACTGCCCCACCTGGCCACAGGCCAAGTCCGCCAGATGACCATCGGTGGCGCCGACACGACCCACCAGATCGAGGCCGCCCGGCGCATCCAGACCCTGCTGGCCTCCGATCCCGCCACCGTGCCGTTGTTCGCCCACGACAACACCCGCTACCAGTCCGACCTGGTGGTCTCCGCGTTCGCCCACGGGACGCCCGGCGAGGAGGGGTTGCGGGAGTTGCGTCGGTACATGGAGGCCGTCCTCACCCCCGACTGGCGGCTGCGGCCCGGGCACACCCCCCACTTCGTGCCGCCGGTATCCGGCATGGGCTTGGGACGGGTAGAGCTCCGATGACCTCTACGCGGCGCACCCGGGGCAGACCCCGTGACCCCGAGGCCGACGAGGCGATTATGAAGGCGGCGCTGGAGCTGTTCGTGGAACGCGGCCTGGAGGGCGCGAACTTCGAGCAGATCGCCAAGCGCGCCGGCGTGGCCAAGGTGACCGTCTACCGGCGCTGGTCATCGAAGGAGGAACTGCTCACCCAGGCGATCGAGCAGGCCCGCACCCTCGTCCCCGAGGCCGACATCTGGGCCTCCACCGACGCCACGACGCAGCCGGTCGACGAGCGGCTCATGGACTCCTGGGTGCACACCTTCGGCGACGCCCGCTTTCGGGCGATCCTCGCCCAGCTCATCGGCTCCAGCGTCACCCAGCCGTCGCTGCTGGCCACCTACCGCCAGCAGTACATCCAGCCCCGCCGCCGGCTGATCCACGCCGCGCTGGAACGTGCCCGCCGCGACGGCCAGTTGGCCGTTGACGCCGACCTCGACACCGTGATCGACATGGTCGTCGGCGCGGCCATGTACCGCATGCTCATCCACCCGGACACACCAGCCGACCCCGCCGCCACACGCCAGTACCTGCAGGCCGTCCTCCGCCAAGCCGACCGACTGCTGCGGCTCCCCGACGTGCCCCATGGACAGCAAGAAGGGCAAGAACCCGCATGACCGGATACATCGACGTTCAGCAGCACATGATCCCCGCCGACTACGCGCGCTGGCTGCGCGAGCACGGGGGTCCATGCTCCCGGCGGGCGCGAGCTGCCTGAGTGGAGCCCTGCACTGGCGCTGGAGTTGATGGACGACCAGGGCATCGCCACCGCGATCCTGTCCATCAGCACGCCGGGCGTGCATCTGGGCGACGGCACCGACGCCGCAACGATGGCACGCACCGTGAACGAGTTCGGGGCGGGCTGGCGCAGGCCCATCCCGGCAGGTTCGGGCTGTTCGCCACACTCACCCTGCCCGACGTGGACGCCGCCGTGCCCGAAGCGGCGCACACCCTCGACGAACTGGCCGCCGACCGGGGTGATCCTGCTGGCCAACAGCCACGGACTCTACCTGGGCGACCCGGCCCTGGCCCCGCTCATGGCGACGCTGGACGACCGCTCCGCTGTGGTCCTCGTGCACCCCGCCGACCTGCCCGGCCCGCCGCGCCGGGCATCCCGCCGTTCGCCGCCGACTTCCTGCCCGACACCACCCGCGCCGCTTCCCGCACATCAGGTTCATCCTTAGCACTGAGCGTCTGGGATGCGCAGGCCGAGCTGATGCGCCGCATGGGTAGACACCGATGGCCTGGCCGTCGTTCATCGCGAAGATCGCGGTCGGTCGGCCGGGCCGGGTCAGCATGTGGTGGGCCGGCCCGCCCTCGATGAGGAAGTCTCCTCGGCCGATCAGCTCCGTGTCGACGGGCACGCCGGCCATGTCCAGAGCGGTTCGATAGCCGTCGAGCGGGCCCGGCTCGACAGCGCGGAGTCCGGCCGCGGTGATGATGGCGATGCGGCGATGCCCGAGCCCCAGGAGGTGGCGGGTGGCCGTGAGCCCGCCGTTCCAGTCGCCTGCGCCGACCGACGGGATGCTCCCGGTGGGTGGGTCCGCCGGATCGAGCAGCACCAGCGGGATCCCCGGTGGGTGAGCTGTTCGTGCTGGTCTCCGTCAGGCCGGAGAACACGGCGATCACTCCGCTCAGACGGTGCCACAGCACATTCTCCACCCAGGCATCTCCGGCGGTGTGGTCGCGGCGTTTCACCTGACGGGCGGATCGCCGGACGCGACCTTGATGCGGAGGTTGCAGAACGACCGAGCAAGCGGCCGTCCATAGGAATAGATCCGGCCCATGGAGTGTCTCTATCTCCGCGTCCAGGAGCGTTTCACCTGGTTCCCCAGCTTCGTGCCGAAAGGCCGGGAAGGGAGAGCTGTGGTCCGGCAGGCCCAGTATCACAAGAACCCGGAAGCCGTTTCGCGGCTCGACCCGGAGCAGTACCGCGTGACCCAGCAGGACGGCACCGAGAGCCCGTTCGCCAATGCCTACTGGGACAACCACGAGCCCGGCATCTACGTCGACGTCGTGTCCGGCGAGCCGCTGTTCGCGTCGGTCGACAAGTACGACAGCCACTCAGGCTGGCCGAGCTTCACCAAGCCGATCGCCAAGACGAATGTCGTCGAACGCAAGGACTTCAGTCACGGGATGATCCGGGCGGAGGTCCGCTCGCTGCACGGGGACAGCCACCTCGGTCACGTTTTCGACGACGGTCCTGCCGACAGGGGCGGACTGCGCTACTGCATCAACTCCGCGTCGTTGCGGTTCATCCACCTCGACGACCTGGAGCAGGAGGGGTACGGCGAATACCGCACCCTGTTCACGAGTGACACTGACGACAAGTAAGGAGACGACGTGACCACCGAAAAGGCGATCCTCGCCGGCGGCTGCTTCTGGGGCATGGAGGAGTTGTTCCGCCACCAGCCCGGCGTCGTGTCCACGCGCGTCGGCTACAGCGGCGGCGACGTCCCGAACGCCACCTACCGCAACCACGGCACCCACGCGGAGTCCATCGAGGTCGTCTACGACCCCGAGAAGACCGACTTCCGTGCGCTGCTCGAGTTCTTCTTCCAGGTGCACGACCCCTCGACGAAGAACCGCCAGGGCAACGACATCGGCACCAGCTACCGCTCGGCGATCTTCTACACCAGCGACGAGCAGAAGCGCGTCGCCGAGGACACCATCGCCGACGTCGACGCTTCGGGCCTGTGGCCCGGCAAGGTCGTCACCGAGGTCACCCCGGCGGGCGACTTCTGGGAGGCCGAGCCCGAGCACCAGGACTACCTGCAGAAGTACCCCAACGGCTACACCTGCCATTTCCCCCGTCCCGGGTGGAAGCTCCCGAAGCGGGAAACGGCCTGACATCTCCGGCGCGCGGACCCCGAGTCCGCGCGCCGGCGCGTATCCGGGAAACGTGGGCGAGCAGAGCCCCGTGCGTGACTACCCCGAGGCGATCGCCGGGACTCGCCGGTCGACGGCGCCGAGATCCCGCAGCCGGACACGCGCTTCCTTGACACGTCAGTCCACCTCGAACTGCAGCTGTGCCGCCGCCTGGGGCCTGTACGGTCCACTGGACAGAGCGCCGCCGCCGCGGTGCTTTCGTCGTTGCGCGGTCGCCGTAGCCGCCCGTTATCGTGGGGGAACGGCATCCGCTACTGGGCGGCGGGTGTGTCGGTCCGGGTCGTCAGCGCTCTGAGCAGCGATTGCGCGTCGTACGGGCCGATGTGTCGGCGGCCGTTGATGAAGAGCGCCGGGATGGCGGTGATGTTCATGGCCTCGGCATCGAGGGCGATGGTGATGATGTCGGACGGCCACTGGCTGTCCTGGTCGTCGAAGATCGCTCGCGCGAAGTCGAGGAATCTGTCCTGTGCGGCCGCAGCCTCGGATTCCTCCGCCACTGCCCAGCCAAGCAGCTGTCCCCGGTGGTGCCGCAAGGGGGGCCTCAAGCGCCGACGCTGTCATGGCCGTCGCGACGCGCTGTCCCACAATAGGACTATATAGTCCATAGTCGATGCCTGTTCCTGATGGTTATTGCCTATAGTGGACCTCGTGGACCGTTATGGCCAGGACGGCGGCCGTGCCGACGCGCCTCCGGCTGAGGAGGCCGTCGAGGCCAGGCTCGGTAGGCTGCTCGCGATTCAGGGACCCTTGCCGAACAACCTGCACTCGGTACGGGACCTCGTCCAATGGCGGGACGAAGTCGTCCGCCTGGGGCAGAGGCGCGACGACGGGATCTGTCCGCTGGGTGACCTGGCCGAGCTGCTCGCCGACGGCGATGAAGCCGCACGGTCGGCGGTTCGCGCCTGCCTCGCGGCATGGGAGTCGCTCCTGGCGGGCGGAATCACCCGCATCCGGGAAAGCGGCGAACTCGCGGCGGATGCCGATCCTGAAAGGCTCGCGACCAGCCTGATGGCCGCGTTGCAGGGCGGTCTGCTTCTCGCCCGCACCACCCGCGACGTGCGGCGGTTGGAGGTGGCCCTGGACATAGCCCTTGGCTACGTCCGCGCACACGCCGTCACGCTGTGAGGAACGACTTCACGTGGTCAAGCGCCATATCGAGGGCGATCTCCATGGGCTTGATGTCATGCGCGGTCTCAGCGAGCAGGTACCCGCCCTGCAAGGCGGCCATCAGACCCGTGGCAAGTTTCTCCGGGTCGGCGTCCGGCTTGAGCACCCCGCTTTCCTGCATCCGCCGCAGGCCGGCGGCGAGCAGTCCTTCCCATTCCACGAATGACTCGGCGAGCGTGGCACGGGCCTGGTCGTCCTGGTCGGCGAGTTCGCCGGCCAGCGAGCCAAGCGCACAGCCGTAGGCGCCGTTCTGCAACGCGTTTCGCTGCACCAGCGCATCGCGCCAGCGGACCAGACCGCGGAACGACTTCAAGCGCTGAAGGTTGCCGCGTTCACGCTCGAGGACCTGCGCGGCGCGCGCCGCGACGACGGCGCGGACCAGCTCCTCCTTGTCCGGGAAGTGGTTGTAGAGCTGAGATTTGCTGGTGTTGCTTGCGGCCCGGACGTCGTCCAGCGTGGTCGCGTTCACGCCCTTCACGTACATCAGCTCGACAGCGGCCGCCACGATGCGCGCACGAGTGGCGGCCCCACGTGGCGTCAGCCTCTGCCCCGGCTGTGCGTTCTCCGGCCTGCTCACGGTCCTCAGGTTACCTGTTTAATACAGCCGCCGCATGGACTACATGGTCCCGCTCGGCCACGGGGGTCTGTCCCTAGGCGGGACATGGCGATGAGGTTCTCCGCGGTGAGAATGTTGTCGCCCACAAACCGTAGGACTATTACGTCCATAACAGTTTGACATGGCATCGATCGGCAAGCCCTTCGCCAGTCGTCAGTGGTTGGGATGAGCAGTGCTTCTAACGGCCCTGGCGATGCGTTCTCGTATGGCGGGGCGCATCTGCACTGTTACCATGATGGACGATATAGTCCAAAAATGTTCAGAGACACTCGGCGAGGACTGGATGCAGGGGGTGCCGGATGAAAGCGATCGTGGTGACGGACGAGGCCGCGGGAACGGCCGGGATGATGCTGGCGAAGCGACCCCAACCCGAGGCGGCGGGGAACGATGTGCTGGTTGAGGTTCATGCGTCGGGATTCACCCCGGGGGAGCTGACATGGCCCTCGACCTGGACCGACCGCCTCGGCCGTGACCGGACACCGTCGATCCCCGGCCACGAGCTGGCCGGAGTGGTCAGTGCTCTCGGCTATGGCACGACGGGGTTGTCGGTGGGCCAGCGGGTGTTCGGCCTCACGGACTGGACTCGCGACGGCACCCTGGCGGAGTACGCAGCCGTCGAGGCGCGTAACCTCGCGCCGCTGCCAGGCGACGTCGACTTCACGGTGGGCGCGAGCCTACCGATCTCGGGCCTGACCGCGTGGCAAGGACTGTTCGAGCATGGCCGTGTCCAGGCGGGGCAGAGCGTCCTTGTGCACGGTGCGGCCGGCGGGGTCGGTTCGATAGTGACGCAGCTCGCGCGCGAGGCGGGCGCCTACGTCATCGGCACCGGACGCGCCGCCGACCGTCAGACGGCGCTCGACTTCGGCGCGCAGGAGTTCGTCGACCTTGAGAACGACGCCCTGGAAGACGCCGGCGGAGTAGATCTGGTGTTCGACGTCATCGGTGGTGACATCGGAAGGCGGTCCGCGGGTCTGGTTCGAGCCGGAGGAACGCTGGTGACCATCGCCGGCCCGCCCGAAGCGCGGCCCGCCGACGGCCGAGCGGTCGACTTCGTCGTCGAGGCCGATCGCGCCCAACTGAAGGAGATCGTCCAGCGGGTGCGGGACGGACGACTGCGGACGGTCATCGGAAACGTCGCGACCCTGGAGGACGCCGTCGCCGCCTTCAATCCGACCGAGCGGGTCAAGGGGAAGACGATCATCCGCGTTCGTCCGTAAGGACTCGGGGGACGTGATCGCCGGGCGGCAGATCGGCACAACGAGCTTGGTGCTCTCCTCGCAACAAGATGTTGCCGGCTAGTCGAGTCGGCGCAGAGCGTAACGCAGAGCCGAGGCGCCATGTAGGCGAGGGCTGATACAGAGAGGTATTCACATGAAAGCGATCGTGGTGACGGACCAGGTCGCCGGAACGGCTGGGATGAAGCTGGTGGAGCGGCCGGAACCGCAGGCGGCCAGGCTCGCCGGCCTCTCGGGCGCGAACTACGGCGATGTCGTCGTTGAGGTGCATGCGTCCGGATTCACCTGGGATGAGCTGTCGTGGCCCTCGACTTGGACCGACCGCCTCGGCCGTGACCGGACGCCGTCGATCCCTGGCCACGAGCTGGCGGGAGTGGTCAGCGCCCTCAGTTATGGCACGACGGGACTGACGGTAGGCCAGCGGGTGTTCGGTCTTACGGACTGGACTCGTGACGGCACGCTGGCGGAGTACGTAGTCGTCGAGGCGCGTAACCTCGCACCCCTCCCGGGCGACGTCGACTTCACGGTGGGCGCGAGCGTCGTGATGTCGGGCCTGACCGCGTGGCAGGGGCTGTTCGAGCACGGCCGCCTCCGGGCGGGGCAGAGCGTCCTCGTGCACGGTGCGGCCGGCGCAGTCGGCTCGATGGCGACGCAGCTCGCCCGCGAGGCCGGCGCCTATGTCATCGGCACCGGACGGGCTGCCGGCCGTCAGGCGGCGCTCGACTTCGGCGCGCAGGAGTTCGTCGACCTCGAGAGCGACGTCTTGGAAGACATCGGTGGAGTCGATCTGGTGTTCGATATCTTCGGCGGAGGCATCGGGAACCGGTCCGCGGGTCTGGTTCGAGCCGGAGGAACGCTGGTGACCATTGCCGGGCCGCCCGAAGCGCGGCCCGCCGACGGCCTGGCGGTCGACTTCGTCGTCGTGCCCGATCGCGCCCAACTGAGTGAGATCGTCCGGCGGGTGCGTGACGGACGAGTGCGGACGAACATCGGTAACATCGCAACCCTCGACGATGCCGTCGCCGCCTTCAACCCCACCGAGCGGGCCAAGGGCAAGACCATCATCCGCGTTCGCCCGTAAGGACCCAGCGACGTGATCGCCGGGCTGCAGATCGGCACGGCGAGCCGCGACGTCCGCAGCCGGTCCACTCGGACGTCGGCTCGTGTGGCCAAGCCTTGGGATTGCTTTGTCCACGTTGATTACCACATAAGGGGAAAACAAATGGAACCCGAGATGAATGTACAGAAGAACAGCGACAGCGGATCGTACGATGCCGTGGTCGACGGACAGGTTGTCGGCATGATCGTCTACCAGACGCAGCGAGGCGATCAACGCGTGACGTTCAGCCACACGATCGTGGAGCCTGAGTACCGCGGCCGAGGGATCGCAAGCCGGCTTGTCAAACACGCCCTGGACGACCTACGAGCGCAAGGCCTGAGACTCACCAACTACTGCCCCTTCGTGGCGGACTACATCGCCGACCACCCTGAATACAAGGAACTCATCGACGGTCGCTTCCCGGGCCGCGCGACGGTACCCGACCGCGCACCGCGCGAACGCGCCAACTGACGGTTGAAGTGGCCCTGAGCATCTTCGGTGGCCGTGAGGTGGCCCGATGGTTGGCGCCGGCCATGAACCGCACTCCGGACATGGCTGCCATGCGGCATCTGGTTTCCAGGTGGGGGCAGACAGCGCAGCCATCGAGCCGCCGCCCGGCCGTTGGAAGGTGACCGATCTCGCCATCGGCCACACCGTCGGCGCGGTCTCCTTCGCCTTCCGACGACATCGAGTCCGAGATCAGCGTCCAGATCGGTCAGCTCACGTCGAGTACGGCCTTGCCCGCGATCTGGCGGGCGAAGAGCGCCTCCACCGCGCCGGCGACGTCCCTCCAGTCCATGCGCCGACCGATCTGCGGGTCGAGACGGCCCGCGGCGAGCATCCCGACGAGAATGGCGAGGTCCCCGGCCAGCTCTGCGCCCATCAGGAACGACTGCAGGCTGCGCAGTTCCCCGACGGTCGCATACGGCTCGAACACGGTGGGCTCACCGGACGTGGCGCCGATGGACTGCACCGACGCGCCCACGGCGAGGAGTGCGAACGCTTGGGCGAGCTGAGGGCCACCGACGTTGTCGAGCACGCCGTGCAGCCCCGGTTCGATCCCGTCGAGCCCGACCACGACATCGGCCGCTCCCAGCTCGGCGAGGCCCTCCCCGTGTTCCGCGCTGCCGACCGAGGCGATCACGTGCGCCCCGGCTGCCGCTCCCAGCTGCACGGCGAATCGTCCGACCCCGCCGGACGCCCCGGTGACGAGCACCCGCTGACCCGTCACGGAGCCGAGCCTGCGAAGTGCGCGCAGCGCCGTGACTCCGGCGACCGGGAGCGTCGAGGCCGCTCCGAGGTCCACCTCTTCGGGCACGACCGCCAGCTCGGCGACCGGGACTGCCCGTAGCTGCGCCCATGCACCCGACGGTCCGAACGTGACGACCCGGCTGCCCGCGGGCGGCCCAGAGCCGTCGGCCGCAGGGGTGCGCACCACACCAGCGGCGTCCCACCCCGGTACGTAACCCGCCGGTTGATCGGCGATGCCGCGCAGCTCGCCGTGGTTCAAGATCGCGCCGCGCAGCTCACCGTGATTCAGCGAGATCGCGCGTACCTCGACGAGCACCTCGTCGGGCGCGGGAACAGGATCTGTGGTCTCGCCGAGCCGCAACCCGGCCGGGACGTCGTGGTCCACCACTAGAGCGAGCACGGTCAACTCCTTTCGGGCGATCCTGCGACCGCCATTGTTGAGTTCGTCTTGGGGCTGGCTACACCGGGACCGAGGTCGCCGCACAGGGGCCGCCGGCTCGTACAAGGTCATCGCGCTGAGCTGCGATGCGGTGATTCCGGCTCAGCGCTCCGTCTATCTACCTAGGCGGGGATGAGGCCCTCGAAGACCGTCAGCACCACAATATGGACTATATGGTCCAGGCTATGATATCCAGCAGGCGGTCCACATGGGGGGCAGTCAGTGGCGCGCACCGCATCGCAAACAGGGCGCCAGGGTCCAGGCGAGTGCTCAGAAGCGCTGCTGGAGGATGAGTACAGGTCAGAGGACGCCCGCCCTGGCGTCGCCATGATCGAGGCAGGCCGCAGGCTCGGGATGGTCGGGATCAAGCGCACACGCTTGGCAAACGGTGCCGCGATCCTCTAATCTGGACCAAATAGTCCCATGGCTCCCGGTGTCGGATCGTCCGACCAGCCACCCGCCGCAACTCGCGGACGGAGCGCACAGGAGCCACCAACTGCGGAACCGACTGCGCCAATGCTGGAGTAAGACGGTGCGACGGATCTGACACCAACCAGGCGGAACAACCGTTCACGCCAGTACCGCGTAATACCGCGCGGAAACGACAACCAAGCTGCGGTGAACGCCGAACCGTATGAAGAAGGAGCGAGAAATGAACGACACCAGGCAGTCGGCCGAAGATCTGGCGATCCTCGAGCAACTTAATCTTGACTACAACCATTCGGACCAGGCCAGCGATGCCAAGCGCTTCAGTGAATTCCTCGCTGAAGATTTCATTGTGCAGACACCGGGTGTCACCCGGAACCGTGAGGAGTACCTCGAATACATCGCCAAGCCCCGACCCTTCAAGGATCTGGTTCTGCGCGAATTCAAGATCCGCATCCTCGGCGATGTTGCGCTGATCCACGGCAGGGCGACATACACCATGATCGCCAATGGAGCGGATCAGGAAGCTCTGTACACGGACGTGTACCAGAAGCGTGAGGGCACCTGGGTCTGCGTCTCCGCCTGTGCGATCGCCCCAGGCGCCTGACCCGCCACCGCCGTAGCTGACATTGCAGCGTCGAGGCGCGCTACGAACATCTCGTCGAAATGGCCCCAACCCGTTCATCATGCCCAACGGATGGGACGGCCCGTCGGCCCTCCGCTTCAGGAAGGCCGGGTTCAAGTCCATCACGACCTCTTCAGCGGCTACACGTCGGCAGGGGTGACGGCCGGCATCGACCTGGCGCTCGCTCTCGTCGAAGAGGACCACGGGCCCCACGTGGCGCGCGACGTCGCCCGTGCCCTGGTGGTCTACATGCAGCGCGCGGGCGGCCAGTCCCAGTTCTCGGCACCGCTGCAAGGACCGCCGCCCCGCTCGCCGGCTCTCCGCAGCATCACCGACTTGGTGACAGCGAACCCCCGCGGGGACCACTCGCTCGGTGAGCTCGCGAAACACCTCAACGTGAGCACCCGGCACCTCACCCGGCTTTTCCACGACGAGTTGTCCACGACACCGGCCCGGTACGTGGAGAACATCCGATTCGAC
>NZ_FNDJ01000009.1:0-321445 GCF_900099965.1 Nonomuraea jiangxiensis
GCTGGGAGCCGGGGAGCTGGGAGCCGGGGAGCTGGGAGCCGGGGAGCTGGGAGCCGGGGAGCTGGGAGCCGGGGGTGGCGGCGGGGGTTGTGGCGGGGCTTGTGGCGGGGCTTGTGGCGGGGGTGTGGCCGAGCAGGCGCATCAGGGCGTCATTCGCGGCCGGCCGCGACGCCGGGTCCTTGGCCAGGCACTCCGCCACCAGCGCGCGCAGGGCCGGATCCTGGATGACGGTGACGTCCGGCTCGGTGTGCAAGATCCGGTTGATCACCGCCGGCACGCTGTCGGCCCCGAACGGCGGCTGCCCCGACGCCGCGAACAACAGCGTGCAGGCCCACGCGAACATGTCCGACTTCGGCCCCGGACTCGACTCCGTGAGCTGCTCGGGCGCCATGTACGACGGCGTCCCGATCACGGCCCCGGTGAGCGTGGAGGAGAGGTCGAGCGCCCTGGCGATGCCGAAGTCGATCACGCGGGGACCGTCGGAGGCCAGCACCACGTTCGACGGCTTGAAGTCGCGGTGCACGATGCCCGCCTGGTGGATGGCGACCAGCGCGGTGATCGTGCCGATGGCCAGCCGGTGCAGGGAGGTGCCCGAGTGCGGCCCGCGCGTCCGTACGACGTCCGTGAGGGTGGGACCGTCGATGTACTCGCTCACGATGTACGGCCGGCCGCCGTACAGTCCGGTCTCGAACACCTGGGCCGTGCAGAAGGGCGCCACCCGCCGGGCCATCGCCACCTCGCGCACGAACCGCTCCGACGCCTCGGCGTCCCCGGCCAGGTCGGCGCGTAACAGCTTGAGCGCCACCCTGGTCCCGTCCCGCGCCGTGGCCAGGTAGACGATGCCCTGCCCGCCCTCGCCCAGGCGCCCCGCCACGGCGTAGTCCCCCACGGAAACGGGATCCTCTGGCCGTGAAGCCGCGAGGTCCGGCATGGTGCAACCCCCATATATGGCGTCTTTTCACGCCATTCTGGTTCGTCCCACGACCCCGCGCGACCGATCTACGGCCCTGCGTGCCCCCCTTACGGGTTCCGGTGGGAGGGCCCCGGGCCGCGCGCGGGTATGGCGGACACCATCTCGGCGATCGCCTCCGGGGCCTTGAGGTGGACCTGGCGCCGGGACACCGGCAGGCGGACGAGCCGGGCGCCGAGCATGGTGGCCAGCCGCTGCCGGCAGGGGTCCCGCGCGCCGGTGCTGACCACGATGACCGGCACCCCGGGGAGCGGCTTCTCCCCCCGGAGAAGGCGCAGGTCGGCGGCCATGTCGCGGCGGGCCAGCCACTCCCCCGCCACCGCGAGCGGCACCTTGCCCAGGCTGTAGGCGCCGGAAGGGTCGGGCTCGCCGGTGAGCAGCCGGTGCGCGGCGGGTCCCGCGAGGCGGGCCAGGGCGGTCGCGCCCCACGTACCGCCCAGGGCGGGCAACCACTGCCCGGCGCTCCCGCCCAGCGCCAGCCGCCGGCGCCGGACGGCGCAGGCCGGGTCCACCAGGACGAGCCCGGCCACGCAGAGCGGGTGCAGCCGGGCGAAGGCCTCCGCGTGCCAGCAGGCCACGCCGTGGGCGAGCACGGTCACCCGCTCCGGGTGGGCAGGCGACAGCCCGGCCAGCCGGGCGACCTCGGCGTACAGGGTGGGCGGGGCGGGCGAGCGCGGGCTGAGCCCGAGCCCTGGCCGATCGAAGCGGATGACGCGGCGGCGGCCTCCGGCCAGGTGCCCGGCCACCCGGTCCCAGTGGAACCAGGCGCCCCCGGGCCCGGCCGTGATGAGCACCGCGGGCCCCGCACCCTGCTCGACCACGTGCGGCCGCCCGTACCCGTCGGCACCGCCTGCCACACTGTTCCACGTACCCGCCCCTGTCGTCCCGTTCACCGTGATGGCCGGCTCGTCCCACGCCGCCTGGTGGTGGTCGTGGTCGTCGTCGTCGGAGATGAGCAGGTGGACCGCCACGTACACCAGCCAGACCGCGATCAGCGTGAGCTGGGCCCGATGCGCGATGCCCACCCCGTGCCGGTCGGCGTGCGCGGCCACGGTGAGCAGCGTGGCGGCCAGGCTCAGCCAGGTGAACAGCCAGGACACCCACGACCGCCAGCGCAGGCTGAGCACCACCATGGCGGCCAGCACCGCGACCGTGCCGAGCGGCCCGGCCAGCGTGTGCATCCGGTGCGCGAACGACGTCCCGGCCCGCCCGCAGGCCGGGTCGCTCAGTGCGGCGCAGTCCAGCGGGAACAGCCCGGCCGCGAAGGTGAGCAGCCCGAACGCGGCCAGCGCCAGCCAGCCCGGCCACTCGCGCGCCACCCTCGGCACCAGCGCCACGCCGAACACGCACGACAGCCCCGACAACACCTCGCTCACCCGGAACAGCCGCGTCCACGGCTGGTTCCTGGCGGCCAGTTCGCTGACGTAGCCGTCGGTACGGTCGACCGCCGGCGTGGTGAACTGGCCGGTGATCCACGCGCTGCTCAGGACCGCCGCCACAATGAACGCGGAAGCCGCGAGCACCAACAACCTTCGCTCCACGTGACAATTAGATCACTATGGGTAACGAAGTCCGAAATCAGAGCCCGGGAGCACCCCAAACCGGGAACCAGCGGCTGAGATCCTCCTCCAGCGGCAGCTCACCCGCCAGCGCCGCCCTGGCCTGCAGTTCGAGGGCGTTGTCCCGCCGCTGCCCGGCCGCCGGCGCGAACGGGTAGAACGTGCCCCGCTTGTACAGATAGACCACCGCGAGCCGCCCGCCGCCCTCGGGCGCGGTGAACGACACCAGGGAGCACAGCAGCGAGGGCCCGAACCCGGCCGACTCCAGCGAGGAGTTCACCGCGTGCAGCTCCGTCACGAGGTCGCTCAGCGCGTCCGGCGGGCGGCTCACCAGCAGCCAGGTGTAGCCGTAGTCGTCATGGGACTCCTCGACGCGGCCCCCGAGCAGCGCTTTGACGTCGCGTTCGAGGGTGGCGAACGCGCCGCCCTCCGCGGCCCGGAACGCCACCGAGCCGAGACCGGTGGGAACGAGACCGGTCGCGGCCTGCAACGTCACGGCCGCGGACGGCAGTGCGAACAGCGCGTCAAGGTTGGGCTTGACCGGCTTTGAGCGCCCCAGGAGCGCGTCGAGCCAGCCCATGCCGGGTCACCCCCTGCCGAGCTGCTTGGAGATGGTCGCCAGCTGCTCCAGCCGCCGTTCGAGCGGCGGGTGCGTGGCGAGCAGGCTCGCCAGCGACGCGCCCTTGGCCAGCGCGGGCGCGAAGTAGAAGGCGTTGAACGGCTCCGCCTCGCGCAGGTCGCGGGTCGGGATCCTGGCCATGTCGCCGGTCACCTTGACCAGCGCGCTGGCCAGAGCCGACGGGCGTTGCGTGAGCAGCGCGCCCGCGCGGTCGGCGGCCAGCTCGCGATAGCGCGACAGGGCGCGGGTGAGCAGGAAGCTGACGGCGTACACGAGGGCCGAGACCAGCACGATGATCAACCCGATGGGAATCCCGCCCTGGCCGCCGTTACGGCGCCCGCCCAGCCCCGCGAAGAGCGCGAACCTGGTCATGAGCCCGGCCACGATGCCCAGGAAGGAGGCGATCGTCATGACGGCGACGTCGCGGTGCGCGACGTGCGAGAGCTCGTGGGCGATCACGCCCTCGAGCTCCTGGGGCTCCAGCCTGCGGAGAATGCCGGTCGTCACGCAGACGACCGCTCGCTTCTGGTTGCGGCCGGTGGCGAACGCGTTGGGGACGTCGGAATCCGCGATCGCCACCCGCGGCTTGGGCATGTCGGCGAGCGCGCACAGCCGGTCGATCAGGCCATGCAGCTCCGGGGCCTCCTGCGGCGAGACCTCCCGCCCGTGCATCG
The DNA here is from genome assembly GCF_900099965.1 of Nonomuraea jiangxiensis. GTDB lineage: Bacteria > Actinomycetota > Actinomycetes > Streptosporangiales > Streptosporangiaceae > Nonomuraea > Nonomuraea jiangxiensis. Next base: position 3,823 of record NZ_FNDJ01000009.1, read on the forward strand.
CGAACAGCGCGATGCGGTCGGACAGGAAGAACTGGACGAGCAGCAGGCCTCCGGCCAGCACCAGCACGGTCAGCACCTGTACGCCCACGGCGACCAGGATGCCGACGAACACCACGTAGAGCAGCCCGAGCAGGAACATCGTCACGACCATGCGGCTGGTCAGGCCGCGATCGGACGCGAACCGCGTACGCACGGGACTCAGCCCGGGATGAGACCTTGGTCGCCCAGCATCTCCCGGACCTCCTCGATCGAGGCGTCCGCGGGGGGAAGGATCAGCTCTGACGGCTCAAGGCTGTCGTCGGGAAGCGCCTTGCCCACGTGGCGCACCTTGTCGAGCAACGCGTGCAGCTTGACGCGGAACGCCTGCTCGTCGCTCGCGTCGATGGCCGCTTCGAGCTCGCTGTCCAGCTCGTTGAGGATCGAGATGTCGTCGGTGGAGATCTCCACCTGCCCCTCGCCCATGATCCTGACAATCATGCGCCCTCCCCAGGCTGACGGAACTGCTGGGTCTGGCCGCCCTGGCCCTGCTGCTGCGGCTGGGCCTGCTGCTGCGGCTGACCCTGCTCGATGGCACTCTTCGGCGCCGGGCCCTGACCCAGCTCGGCCTTCATCCGGGCGAGCTCCAGCTCGACGTCCATGCCGCCGCCCATGCGGTCGAGCTCGGCCTGGATGTCGTCACCGCGGGTGCCGCTGTAGTCGTCGAGCGCGCCACTGGCCAGCAGCTCGTCGATCGCGCCCGCGCGGGCCTGCATCTGCGCCGTCTTGTCCTCGGCGCGCTGGATCGCCAGACCGACGTCGCCCATCTCCTCGGAGATGCCGGAGAACGCCTCGTTGATGCGAGTCTGCGCCTCAGCGGCGGTGTAGGTCGCCTTGATCGTCTCCTTCTTCGTCCTGAAGGAGTCGACCTTGGCCTGCAACCGCTGGGAAGCCGTGGTCAGCTTCTCCTCCTCGGCCTGCAGGTTGTCATGCTGCACCTTCAGGTCGGCCATCTGCGTCTGCAGATTGGACCGGCGCTGCAGCGCCTCGCGAGCCAGGTCCTCGCGGCCGACGGACAACGCCTTGCGGCCCTGCTCCTCAAGCCGCTGGGCCTGCTTCTCCAGACCCGTGACCTGCAACTCAACCCTCTTACGCGAGGTGGCGACGTCCGCCACGCCCCGGCGCACCTTCTGCAGCAGCTCCAGTTGCCGCTGGTAGGAGTAGTCGAGGGTCTCGCGTGGATCCTCCATCTTGTCCAAGGCCTTGTTGGCCTTGGACTTGAAGATCATGGAAAGTCTCTTCATCACGCTCATGCGCGTCGGCCGTCCCCTTCTAAGGTCGTGCTGGTGTTCTCCCAATGCAGCGCAACCGCCTTGGGATTACCCTACGCATAACGCACGAGGGCGTCACTAAGTTGCACTCCAGGTAGGGTTGACGTCGTGTTGCGACGCCGTTCCCAAACCACTGTGGACGACACCCCCGTCCCCGCTGACGATCCTAAGCCCCAGGGTAAAGGTCGTCCCACACCCAAGCGCCGGGATGCCGAAGGCAGCCGGCGCCAGCCGGTCTCGGCCCCCAAAGACCGCAAAGAGGCCTACCGGCAGATGCGCGCCAAGCAGGCCGCTCAGCGCGACAGGGCCCGCCAGGGCATGCTGGCAGGTGACGAGCGCTATCTTCCCGCCCGGGACAAGGGTCCGGCGCGCAAGCTGGCGCGTGACTGGGTCGACGCCCGGCGCCTGCCGAGCCAGTATTTCCTGCCGTTCTCGCTACTTATCCTGCTGGCGACCTGGGTGCCATGGCCCATCGAGATCCGGGCCGCGGTGCTCAACATCGTGATCGCGGTGGGCTGGCCGATCATGATGATCGGGGTGCTCCTCACCTCTGTCTACGTCGCATGGCGGATCAAGCGGCTGGTCGCGGAGAAGCTGCCGAACGAGAGCACCAGGGGCGTGGGCTTCTACGCGGCGATGCGGGCTTTGCAGATCCGCAAGCTGCGATTCCCGCCGCCTCAGGTGCTGCCGGGCGGCAAGCCGGTGCCCGCCAAGAAGTGACAGAAATTTCCGAAATTTCGGTCACATCTTTCCGGCGGACGTCATGACATCCTCCAGCGCAGCACGCCGCGCTTGACCGTGGGCCGCCAGTCGCCGATCGCCGTGCCCTGCTCCAGGGCGTCGGCGACGGCCCGCATGAGCCTGTAGTAGGACGGATGGCGCGGCGCCATGCCGCCGATCCCGTCGTGCCAGCCCACCTCGCCGGTCACCGAGTCCACCACCCCGTAGGGCGTCGCTTCCGAGTCGCCTCTGAGGTCGAGGTACGGGATCATCCTTCCGTTCCAGTGTTCGATGCTGGGGTCCGTGCCGAAGTCCGTACGTTCCCAGGAGCACATCCAGCGCCAGGCGTCCCTGATCTCGCGGGTGCCGAGGTTGATCGCGCCGTCGAACCCGAAGCCGAACCCGAACGCCCACGCCCCGTGCGAGCCGTTGTGCCGCAGGAGCGAGGCCCGCAGGTCGTCGGGGAAGTCCACGCCCATCTGGGACTCGGCGACGGCGATCGTCCGCGCCTTGCCGGGAGCGCCGAGCGTCCGATAGGTGCGCGGCGCGTTCTCCCTCAACCAGCGCTCGATCCGCCGCCACTGCCGGTCCACCGCCCGCTTGACCTCCGGGTCGATCGGCCGCACGGTGACGGGCCGGGGCGAAGGCGAGCAGTAGGGATCCGGACTCTCCGTTTCAGCCCCCGCCACCCCCGGCGTCCCCATGGCCAAAGCGCCCGGCGTTTCCGTGGGCAGGGCGCCCGGCGTTTCCGTGGGCAGGACGCCCGGCGTTTCCGTGGGCAGGGCGCCTGGTGTCCCCGTGGCCGAAGCACCCGGCGTCCCCGTGGGCAGGACGCCTGGCGTCCCGGTGGGCGCCGGGAGGCTCGCCTGTGGCCGTTCGGCCTCCGACCGCAGCAGTTCGGCGGTCATGGCGTCCTGCTCGGCCTGGTAGGCCCGCCACCGCGCCTCCGCCTCCTCCTGCGCCCGCGTGGGAACCAGCGCGGCCACCAGGGTGACGGCCACGATCACCGCGATCCCGCCCCACACCAGCCCCATCCGCGCGCCCGAAGAGCGTGCCCGCCCCTGCGCCGGGATCGCGGGTACCCCGGCCCGCGGCATGCGGGCCCGTCGGCGCAGCCGTATCCCGATCGCGGTCAGAACGGCCGCCGTCAGCGCCAGGCGTACGAGCTTCAGCACGCCGCGCACCCTATCCCGAAACAGATCATCACATGTCTGGGCATAAGGTCTGATCCATGGAATTCCGACACCTTGGTCGCAGCGGTCTCAAGATCAGCGAGATCAGCTATGGCAACTGGCTCACGCACGGCTCCCAGGTAGAGGAGGACGCCGCCAAGCAGTGTGTGCAGGCGGCCCTCGACGAGGGCATCACCACGTTCGACACCGCGGACGTCTACGCGGGGACGAAGGCAGAGGAGGTGCTCGGCCGGGCGTTGAAGGGCGTGCGCAGGGAGTCGCTGGAGATCTTCACCAAGGTCTACTGGCCGACCGGCCCTGGCCAGAACGACCGCGGGCTGTCGCGCAAGCACATCACCGAGTCGATCCACGCCTCGCTGCGCCGCTTGCAGACCGATTATGTCGACCTCTACCAGGCGCACCGTTTCGACTTCGACACCCCGTTGGAAGAGACCCTCAAGACGTTCGACGACCTCGTACGCCAGGGGAAGGTCCTCTACATCGGCGTCAGCGAGTGGACCGCCGAGCAGATCGCCCAGGCGTTGAAGATCGCTGATGAGATGGGCTTGGACCGGATCGTCTCCAGCCAGCCTCAGTACTCGATGTTGTGGCGGGTCATCGAGGCCGAGGTCGTGCCGCTGAGCGAGAAGGAGGGCATCGGCCAGATCGTCTGGTCGCCGATCGCCCAGGGCGTGCTCACCGGCAAGTACGTGCCCGGCCAGCAGCCGCCGGAAGGCTCGCGGGCGACGGACGCCAACGGCGGCGCCAACATGATCTCCCGGTTCATGAACGACGACGTCCTCACCCGCGTCCAGGAGCTCAAGCCGATCGCCGCCGACCTGGGCCTGACCATGGCGCAGCTGGCCATCGCCTGGGTCCTGCAGAACCCGAACGTCTCCAGCGCCATCGTCGGCGCCAGCCGTCCGGAGCAGGTCCGCGACAACGTCAAGGCGGCGGGCGTCAAGCTCGACGACGAGGTACTGCGCCGGATCGACGAGGCACTCGGCGACATCGTGGAGCGCGACCCCGCCAAGACCGTGAGCCCGCGTAACCGCTGACAACACCGCGACACCAACAAAAACCCCTTGAGCCGCATCAGCGCTCAAGGGGTTCTCACTTTCCCGGGCGCCTACTCCGGACGCAATGCCAATCCCGTGTATTCCACGCGGTCCTCATCGAGCAAGGCGACCTGTTCGACTCCCGATTCGAGCAGGTCACGCCAGTTTTCGCCGAGCCAGGACTCGGCGTCCGCCTGGCTCGGAAAGACCTCTCGCGGCAAGGGGCGATCGGTTACCTCACCACCGTTTGCAGTCTCATAACGCCACCGCCATGTCATGCCATACGCTCCTTCTCCGCGGGTTCGCCGGCGCACCCTCCGCAGGCACTGGAACCCTACTCCCGAAGCTTGGAGGTCGATCGCCGCTGCGCGCGTATCGTGTCGCGGCTGCGCCCGCCTTCACGGCAACCCGGCCATCGAGCGGGAAGGACCCCCGCCGGTCAGACGCCCCAGGGCCTTTGTACGCTCTGCGCGGTGAAGGTCCTTCTCTCCGGTACGGGCGGCGCGGCGGGCTGGCCGGAACCCGGCTGCGGATGCGCTTCGTGCGCCGGTCTGGCGCCCGGCCATCGCCGCCCGTTCGAGCTGGTCGTGGACGGCGTGATCCGCTTCCCCGCCGCGGAACTGCCGGCGGGCTACCGGGCCTGCGCGGGCGGCCTCGGCCTGATCTGCCCCGACGGCGCGACCCTGCTCCACCTCCCGGCGGGGCGGGCGGTGCCCACCGACGGCCCCGCTCGCTATGACGTGGTGCTGATCGACCTCCTCGACCACCCGGAACGGCTCGGTGCCCTGCGCCGGACGGGTCTGGCCGACGACGCGACCCAGGTGGTGGCCATCGGCCTGGACCACCGCGTGCGCTCCGAGTCGGAACTCGCCCGGCGCCTGCACTCCTGGGGCGCAATCACCGTCCCCGACGGCACGGAACTGTCCACGAACACGGACCTGCCCACGCGCACGGACCTGCCCACGAACACGGAACCACCCCCGAGCGTGAAGCCACCCGGAGGCACGGAACCACCCCTGGACGCGAAACCACGCCGAGACACGAAACCACCCGCGGACGCGGAATCACCCCGAGGCACGGCGCCACCCCCAGACACGGCGCCACCCCCCTGGGACGCGGCACCACCCCCAGACGCGGCACCACCCCCAGACGCGGCGCACCCCGCCGACGCGGCGCCACCCTGGGACGCGGCACCACCCCCGGACACGGCACACCCCGCCGACGCGGCACCATCCTCGGACGCGGCACCATCCTCGGGCGCGGCACCATCCTCGGGCGCGGCACCATCCTCGGGCGCGGGCGCGGGCGCGAGTGCGGCGGCGGGGGTGGTCAGCGTGTGGGGCGGTCGGCAGCCGCGGCGGGCGTTGCTGCTGGGTGGGTCCCGGTCCGGGAAGTCGGCCGAGGCCGAGGCCCGGCTGGCCGCCGAGCCGTACGTCACCTATGTCGCCACCGGCCCGGACGGCGCGGGCGACGGTGAGTGGGCGGCACGGGTGCGGGCGCATCGACGGCGGCGACCCGCGCACTGGGCGACGGCCGAGACCACCGACCTCGTGGGCGCGATCGGGCACGCCACCACGCCGCTGCTGATCGACGGGCTCGGCACCTGGCTGGCGGCGGTGTTCGACGAGCACGGGGCCTGGGAGGGCGACAGGGCGCCGGTGGAGGCCCGCTGCGACGAGCTCGTGACGGCGTGGCGTCAGGCGCGGCAGCCCGTCGTGGCGGTGTCCGACGAGGTGGGCATGGGCGTGGTGCCCGCCACGGCCAGCGGGCGGGCCTTCCGGGACGCCCTCGGCCGCCTCAACGAACGCCTCGCCGCCGAGTCCGAGTACGTGGCCCTGGTGGTCGCGGGCCGCGTGCTCGAACTCTGACCCCGGCCACGACGGCCAGCGCGACCACCAAGGCGACCGACAGCGCCCAAAACGCAACGGGCAGCGCGACCGGCAGGGGAACAGGCAGCCCGACAGGCAGTGCGCCAGGCAGGGTGATAGGCAGAGGGACGGACAAGCTGCGTGACGGTGATGCGCCGGGCCGCCCGGGCGGCCCGAGCAGTGTGACGCGGCCCGAGCAGTGTGACCGTGTGACGCGGCCCTGAGACGCGGCCCGAGCCGTGAGGCGCGGCCCTGAGACGCGGCCCGAATCGTGAGGCGCGGCCCTGAGACGCGGCCCGAACCGTGAGGCGCGGCCCGGGCAGTGTGACGCGGCCCTGAGACGCGGCCCGAGCCGTGAGGCGCGGCCCGACGCGTGAAGCCCGGCGGGGCCCTGAGGCCACGCAGGGCCGTGAGGCCGGGGGCGGGTCAGGGGGTTATGGGCGGAGGGCGCGGGCGTACCAGCGGCCGTCGAGGCGGTCCACGTGGAGGGGGCGGCCGAAGCAGTCGGAGAGGTTGGCCGGCGTGAGAACGTCGGCCACCGGCCCGGCGGCCAGCACCCGGGCGTCGCCCATCAGCATCGCGTGCGTGGTCGTCGCCGGAACCTCCTCCAGGTGGTGGCTCACCATCACGGTGGTGAGCACGGGCCGGGTCGCGGCCAGGTCCTCCAGGGCGGCGATCAGGTCCTCCCGCGCGGGCAGGTCGAGCCCCGCGAACGGCTCGTCGAGCAGCAGCACGGCCGGGTCCGCCATGAGCGCCCTGGCCACCCTGATCCGGGCCCGCTCCCCCTGCGAGCACACCCGGAACGGCCGCTCGGCCAGATCCTTGCACCCCAGGTCGGCCAGCAGCCGGTGGGCCCGGTCGCGCTCGGCGGTGCCGTACTTGTCCCAGAGCGGAACGCTCGTCCCCGTGTGCCCGGTCAGCACGACGGTGTGCGCGGTCGCGCCCTCCTCCTCCATCAGCTCCTCGTCGATCAGCCGCTGGCTGGCGGCGACCAGGCCGATGTGGCGGCGCAACTCTCGCACGTCCACCCGGCCGAGCTGGTGGCCGAGCACGCGCACTGTGCCCTCGCTGGGGTGACGAACGGCGCCCGCCAGTGACAGCAGCGTCGTCTTGCCGGCGCCGTTGGGGCCGAGGATCACCCAGTGGTCGCCGTAGTCCACTCGCCAATCGACTCCGTCGAGCAGCGACTTGCCGACGACTCGGACTCCAACGCCTTCCAGTTCAACCACGTGCATTCCGCCACCCTAGTGGGACCTAGGATCGCGCGTTATGCGACTGATGCACGGGATGCGGTTCGCCGCCGGCACGCTCAGCGTCTTCCCTGTGCGAGTCGAGCGGGTGGACCGGGAGGTCGCGGGGCAGGCGATGGTGCTGGCCCCGGCCGTCGGACTGGTGCTGGGCGGGGTCGCCGGGCTGCCCGCGTTACTGCCCGGGCCGCCGCTGCTGGGGGCGGCGCTGGCGCTCGGACTGCTGGCCGTGCTGACCCGGGGCCTGCACCTGGACGGGCTCGCCGACCTCGCGGACGGGCTCGGCAGCGGCAAGCCCGCCGATCAGGCGCTCGACATCATGAAAAAGTCGGACATCGGGCCGTTCGGCGTGATGGCGCTGGTGTTCACGCTGCTCATCCAGGCGACCGCGCTGGCGGAGGCGGGGTACGCGGCCCTGGTGACCGCCTGCGTGGCCGGGCGGCTGGCCCTGACGTGGGCCTGCCGCGCGGGCGTCCCCGCCGCCCGGCCGGGCGGGCTGGGTGCGATGGTCGCGGGCACGGTACGCCCCTCCGCCCCCTGGCTCGCCACCCCGGCCGCCCTGCTCATCGCGGCCGGGCTCGGCACCCTGGACTCCGGGACCACGGGCGCCGTCGTGCTCCCGCTCGGCCTGCTCGCCGGGCTGGGCGCCGCCCTGCTGCTGCTCCGGCACGCCGGGCGGCGCCTCGGCGGGATCACGGGCGACGTCCTGGGCGCCCTCGTGGAAACCGCCATGGCCGCCGCCCTGGTGGTGTGCGCGCTGCTCGGCTGAGCCCCGCCCGGGCGGGGTGGGGTCCCCCAATCCGGCGAGGGTTAGACCTCGGCCGACCGGTCCCGCCTGCCGTGACCGGGTCAGCCGACCGGTTGCGGGCGGCGTACCGGGATGAGGCGGAGCAGGGCCGCGCCGGTCAGGGCCAGCAGCGCCCAGCCCGTCAGGCCCGTCAGTCCGGCGAGGACCTCGTTGGGCGGCGCGGCGGCGTCGCCGAGCAGCAGGACCTGCGGGACGATGGCGTTCAGCGAGCCGTGCGCCACCACCGCGGGCCAGATGCTGCCCGTACGCAGCCGCAACCAGCCGAGCAGCACCCCCGCCAGCACGCAGAAGCCGATGAAGCAGAGCGCCGCCCAGGAGCCGAGGAGCGGGTAGTTGTAACCGAGCAGGGTGAGCGGGGCATGCCACAGACCCCACACGGCCCCGGAGAACACGAGCCCGGCGAGCACGCCGTTGGAGGACACGAGCCGGGGCACCAGCCAGCCGCGCCAGCCCCACTCCTCGCTGAACGCCAGCACCGCGTTCACCACGGGACCTACAAGCGTCGCCACCACGAGTTGCAGGACGGCCACCGAGCCGAGGTCGGCGGGGGCGGACACGCCCCCCTCCTCGATCGCCTCCCGGAACAGGCTGAGCCGCCCGAGGTCCAGCGACACCAGCCCGAGGGCGGCGCTGATGCCCATGGCGAGCAGCGCCAGCAGCGGGACGCCGAGCCAGGCGGCCAGCACCAGCCCGCCGGTGCGCCGCCGGCGCTCGCCGAGCGTCAGGCCGGTCCGCCGGGCCCACTCGCGGGCGGGCGTGCGCGAGACCGCCCACACGCCGAGCACGCCCAGCGTGGGCGTGAGCATCATCAGTGACGCCGACAGCGCCAGCAGCGGCGAGTCCAGCCCGCCGTCGAGCCACACGGGCAACATGATCGCCCAGCTCAGCCCGAAGGCCAGGGCGATGAAAACGAGCAGGGGTCTCTTCACTGTTCCACTCGCTCCGCGATGAGGGCGTTGATGAGGGATGCGCCGCGGGCGGCGTCGTCGATGCTGATCGCGAGCTGACCCCCCGAACGGTAGCGGATGATCAGGCACTCGCCGCCGCGCAACATGATGGTGGCGCTGCCGGACATCCCGCGGAAGCCCCAGCCGCCGACCTGGCTAGGGAAGCGCTCCTCCGGGTACGCCGAGAGGATCTGGGACAGCCGGATCCGGCGCACGGGCCAGCCGAACGGCCCGAACCCGATCGCCAGCCCGTCCTCGCTCACCCGGGCCGTGAGCGAGGCGGTCGCCAGCGCGACGACCAGCGTGATGGCGAGCGCGGGCAGCGCGGTGCCCGCGGCGGCGCCGGGCATGGCGCCGACGAGGCCCAGCACGACCACCACGGACAGCGTGGCGACCCCGGCCACGGACACCGCGACCAGCCACGGGTTCCCGATGCGGCTGACCCACACCGTGCGCTCGCCCGGCCTCAGACGCAGGCTCGGCGGCTGCTCGCCCGCCGCGGGCGCCTGGTCCGGCCCGCCCCGGCCCAGAAAGCCGGCCAGCGCACCGGCCGCCGCGGCGACGAGAACGAGCGCCGCGACGTGCGATCCCGGCAGCTCGGCCCGCGTCCAGTCGGGCACGTCAAGGTTGGCCAGCAGCATCGTGCCGGCCATCCCGAGCGCCATCACGCTCCAGAAGGCCACGGCGGCGCACCAGTAGATCCGGCCGAGCCTGCGGACCAGCACCCGGCCGCGCAGCGCCATGGCCAGGGCGATCAACCAGGGCACCACCCACACCAGCACCTGCGCGGTGAGGGCCGCGGTCAACGGCGACGAGCCGTCCGCCCCGCCGGGCCCCCAGTGCGTGGCCATCGGATCGGGCAGCCGGTCGCGCAGCAGGGGCGGGATGAGGATCAGTGCGACGGTGACCAGCAGACCCCAGACGAGAGCGACAGCGACTCGGGGATTCATGACAACTCCTCCAGGATGGTGATGAGGTCGTCACGGTCGTAACCGTGCCTCCTCGCCTCCTCCAACAGGTCGCGCAGCCGCTGCACGAGCAGCGCGCGACCGTCCACGCGACCCGCCACGCTGACCCCGCGCCCCCGCCTGAACTCCAGCAACCCCTCGTCCCGCAGGTCGCGCAGCGCGCGCAGCACGGTGTTGGAGTTGATGCCGAGCGCCAGGGCCAGGTCGCGGGCGGGCGGCAGACGGTCTCCCGGGCGGTAGGAGCCCTCGCCGATGGCCCGGCGGATGGCCCCGGCGACCTGCTCGTGCAGGGGTCGGGGGTCGTTGAGATCCAGCGTCAGTAGCATGGTGCTAATGACATTAGCACCAATTCGCTGTGTTTCATGACCATTGATTGGTGGGATGAACCCCTGTTTGTGAGTACGTAGAAACCGTGGATAGCATCGGTTTACGTGACCACTGTGCGGCTGAACTCAGCAGATCCCGTCTCGATCGACACCGACGCACTGATCGTCGGCTTCAGGTCCGGCCCGGACGGCCCCCGTCCCGCCACGGGCGCCGACTCCCTCGACTCGGCCTTCAGCGGCAGGCTCGGCGACGTCCTCGACGCTGTCTCCTTCACCGGCAAGGCCGGCGAGCTGGCCAAGCTCCCCACGTTCGGGGCCGTCGCCGCCCCGCTGCTGGTCGCGGTCGGCCTGGGCGAGTCCCCCGACACAGAGGTCCTGCGCCGGGCCGCGGGCACGGCCGTACGCTCCCTCGCCGGCACCTCGCGCGCCGCGCTCGTCCTGCCCGCGGACACCCCCGAGGAGGCCGAGGCCGTGGCGCTGGGCGGGCTGCTCGGCGCGTATGACTTCTCCCGCTACCGCACCAACGGCGAGCAGAAGCCCCCGGTCGCGGAGCTCACGGTGGTCTCCGGGCAGTCCGAGGAGGCCGCCCGGCGCGCCGACGTGCTGGCCGACTCCGTGGCCCTGGTCCGCGACCTGGTCAACACGCCCCCCTCCGACCTGTGGCCGGCCAAGTTCGCCGAGATCGCGGAGCAGGAGGCCGACAAGGCCGGGGTGAGCGTCGAGGTGCTCGACGACCAGCAGCTCAAGGAGGGCGGCTACGGCGGCCTCATCGGCGTCGGCCAGGGCTCGGTCAACGGGCCGCGGCTGGTCCGCCTCTCCTACAGCCACCCCGACGCGACCAGCACGCTGGCGTTCGTGGGCAAGGGCATCACGTTCGACTCGGGCGGCCTGTCGCTCAAGCCGGCGGCGTCCATGGACGTGATGAAGTCCGACATGGGCGGCGCGGGCACGGTGCTCGGCGCGCTCGTCGGCATCGCCAGGCTCGGCCTGCCGGTCAACGTGATCGGCTACCTCTGCCTGGCGGAAAACCTGCCCAGCGGCACCGCGCAGCGCCCGTCCGACGTGCTCCACAGCTACAGCGGCAAGACGGTCGAGGTGCTCAACACCGACGCCGAGGGCCGCCTGGTGCTCATGGACGGCATCACCCGCGCGGCCGAGGACGAGCCGGACCTCATCGTCGACGTCGCCACGCTCACCGGCGCCCAGATCGTCGCGCTCGGCTGGCGCACGGCGGCCGTCATGGCCAACGACGACGACGTCAGGGAGATGGTCGTCGAGACGGCCAACGCGGCCGGCGAGGGCGCCTGGGGCATGCCGCTGCCCGAGGAGCTGCGCAAGGGCCTCGACTCGGCCGTCGCCGACATCGCCAACGTCAGCCCCGAGCGGTGGGGCGGCATGCTGACGGCGGGCGTCTTCCTGAAGGAGTTCGTGCCCGACGGGGTTCGCTGGGCGCACATCGACATGGCCGGCCCCGCCTACAACACGGGCGAGGCGCACGGCTACACGCCCAAGGGCGGCACGGGCGTCATCACCCGCACCCTCATCGCGCTCGCCGAGCGGCACGCGAGCCGCTGAAGGGAGCGGCACGTGGGCGTTCACACCCGGCGGCACGCGGGCATCTGCACCGAGCGGCACGCGAGCCCTGGAAACAAATGAAAAGATGACGGCATCACGAACACCCCGACAAGGAGCCTTCCTGTGGCCTATGACATCGTCGTCCTAGGTGGCGGCAGCGGCGGCTACGCCTGCGCGCTTCGGGCGGCCGAGCTGGGCAAGTCGGTCGCCCTGATCGAAAAGGACAAGATCGGCGGCACCTGCCTGCACCGGGGATGCATCCCCACGAAGGCTCTGCTGCACTCCGCCGAGGTCGCCGACGAGACCCGTGAGAGCGAGTCCTTCGGCGTCAAGGCGCGTTTCGAGGGCATCGACGTCCAGGGCGTGCACACGTTCAAGGACAAGATCGTCACGCGCGCCTGGAAGGGCGTGCAGGGCCTGCTGAAGGCCGCGGGCGTGACGATCGTCGAGGGCGAGGGCCGGCTGGTCGGCACGGACAGGATCCAGGTGGGGTCCGAGGTCTACGAGGGCCGCAACCTCGTCCTGGCCACCGGTTCTGCGCCGAAGACGCTGCCCGGCCTGGAGATCGACGGCGTGCGCGTCATCACCAGCGAGCACACGCTCACCATGGACCACGTGCCCAGCTCGGTGATCGTGCTCGGCGGCGGTGTGATCGGCGTCGAGCTGGCCAGCGTCTACCGCTCGTTCGGGGCCGAGGTCACGATCGTCGAGGCCCTGCCGCACCTGCTGCCGACCGAGGAGGAGTCCAGCTCCAAGCTGCTGGAGCGGGCCTTCCGCCGCCGTGGCATCAAATACGAGCTCGGCGTCTTCTTCGACAGCGCCAAGACCACCGAGACCGGCGTGGTCGTCACCCTCGCCAGCGGCAAGACCCTCGACGCCGAGCTGCTGCTCGTCGCGGTCGGCCGGGGCGCGGTGTCGGCGGGCATGGGCTTCGAGGAGCAGGGCATCAACATCGAGCGCGGCGCGGTCGTGGTCGACGAGCACTGCCGGACGTCCGTGCCCGGCATCTACGCCATCGGCGACCTGATCCCGACGCTCCAGCTCGCGCATGCCGGGTTCGCCGAGGGGATCATGGTGGCCGAGCACATCGCCGGCCTCAACCCGCCGCCCATCGACTACGCGGGCGTGCCCCGGATCACCTATTCCGACCCCGAGGTGGCCTCGGTCGGGATCACGTCGGCGCAGGCCGCCGAGCGCGGCATCGAGATCGTCGAGCAGGTCTACGACCTCGCGGGAAACCCCAAGAGCCAGATCCTCGGCACCGCGGGCGCCGTGAAGGTCCTCGCCCGGAAGGACGGCCCGGTCGTCGGTGTCCACATGGTGGGCCGGCGCATCGGCGAGCTCGTCACGGAGGGGCAGCTGATCTACAACTGGGAGGCGCTGCCCGCAGAGGTCGCCCAGCTCATCCATGCACACCCGACCCAGTCCGAGGCCGTCGGTGAGGCGATGCTGGCCCTGGCCGGCAAGCCGTTGCACGTACACAACTAGTCCAAGCCCTCGAGATCAGAACGCGAGAGAAGATAACGATGCCGGTCTCCGTACAGATGCCCCAGCTCGGCGAGAGCGTGACCGAGGGCACGGTAACCCGTTGGCTGAAGAAGGAAGGCGAGCGCGTCGAGGCCGACGAGCCGCTCCTCGAGGTGTCGACCGACAAGGTCGACACGGAGATCCCGTCGCCGTCCGCGGGTGTTCTCACCAAGATCCTCGTGGCTGAGGACGAGACGGTGGAGGTCGGGGCCGAGCTCGCCCTCATCGACGAGGCGGGCCAGCCCGGCGCGCCCGCCGCGGCTCCCGAGGCCGCGCCCGCCCAGGCCGCGCAGCCGGAGCCGGAGCCCGAGCCCGCCCCGGCGCCGCCGGCCTCCTCCATCCCGCAGCCGGCTCCCGCGGCTCCCGCGGCTCCCGCTCCGGCTCCGGCCCCCGCTCCGGCTCCCGCGCCCGCGCCGCAGGCCGCTCCCCAGGCGCAGCCGGCGCCGGCCGCCGAGCCCACGGCGCTGCCCGCGACGGGCGAGAGCCCGTACGTGACGCCGCTGGTGCGCAAGCTCGCCAACGAGCACGGCGTCAACCTCGACACGGTCACCGGCACCGGCGTGGGTGGCCGGATCCGCAAGCAGGACGTGCTCGAGGCGGCCAAGGCGCAGCGCGAGCGGGCCGCCGCGGCCCAGGCCGCGCCGGCTCCGGCCGCCGCCCAGCCCGCGCAGCCCGCTCCCGCCGCCGCCGCTCCCGCCGCCGCGCAGGCCCCGGTCGCCGCGGCGCCCGAGCCGGTGGAGGTCGACACGACGCTGCGCGGCCGTACGGAGAAGATGTCGCGGCTGCGCCAGACGATGTCGAAGCGGCTGGTGGAGTCGCTGCAGACGGCGGCCCAGCTCACCACGGTGGTCGAGGTCGACGTCACCAGGATCGCCCGGCTGCGCGACCAGGCCAAGGCCGACTTCCTGCGGCGCGAGGGCGTCAAGCTGTCGTTCATGCCGTTCTTCGAGATGGCCGCGATCGAGGCGCTCAAGCAGCACCCGAAGCTCAACGCGACGATCAACAACGAGACCATGGAGGTCACCTACTTCGACGTCGAGCACCTGGGCATCGCGGTCGACACCGAGCGCGGCCTGATCGCGGCGGTCATCAAGAACGCCGGCGACCTCAACCTGGCCGGGCTCGCCCGCAAGACGGCCGACCTGGCCGAGCGCACGCGCGCCAACAAGGTGACGCCCGACGAGATCACCGGCGGCACGTTCACGCTGACGAACACGGGCAGCCGCGGCGCCCTGTTCGACACGCCGATCCTCAACCAGCCGCAGGTCGGCATGCTCGGCACGGGCGCCGTCGTCAAGCGGCCGGTGGTGATCGACACGGCTGAGGGCGAGGTCATCGCGGTGCGGTCGATGGTCTACCTGGCGCTGACCTACGACCACCGCCTGGTGGACGGGGCGGACGCGGCCCGGTTCCTGACGACGGTGAAGCGCCGTCTGGAGGAGGGCCGCTTCGAGGCGCAGCTCGGCCTCGTGTAGTCATCCCACAGCCGGGCGGTCCGTACGGGCCGCCCGGCTTTTTCGTGCCCGCCCCGCGACACCCGCGCAGGTGCCGCGCCGGGGCGATCCGGGCGGCGTACTGTGAGGGGATGGCGATCATCGTGACGGGAGCGTCGGGGCTGCTGGGAAGCGCGCTGGTGGAGGCGCTGCGGGCGGACGGGCAGGAGGTCGTCAAGCTCGTACGGCGCGAGCCCCGCGCCGCCGACGAGGCGTTCTGGCAGCCCGCCGAGCAGGAGATCGACCAGGCCGCGCTCGAAGGCGCCGAGGGCGTGGTCCATCTGGCCGGGGCGTCGGTCGGCGACCGGCGCTGGACCGCCGAGTACAAGCGGGAGCTGCTGGACAGCCGGGTGTCGGGCACGCGCGTCCTGGTCGACGCTTTGGGGCGGCTGTCACAACCGCCCGAGGTCCTCGTGTCCGCCTCCGGCGTGGACTTCTACGGCGACACGGGCGACCGGGTGATCGACGAGAGTCAGGGCAAGGGCACGGGGTTCCTGGCGGACCTGTGCGAGACGTGGGAGCACGAGGCCAGGAAGGCCGGCACGGCGGGGGTCAGGACCGTGCAGGCGCGCACGGGGATGGCGCTCAGCAAGCGCGGCGGGGTCCTGGGACGGGTGCTGCCGATCTTCCGGATGGGGCTGGGGGCGCCGCTCGGGTCGGGCAGGCAGTACTGGTCGTGGATCTCGGTGGACGACTGGACGGGAGCCGTTCTCCATCTGTTGAAAAATCGTGACATAGAGGGGCCGGTCAATCTCACCTCCCCCTCCCCCGTCACCAACGCCGAGTTCACCCGCACGCTCGGCAAGGCCCTGCGCAAGGGCACGGTGCCGATCCCGGTGCCGGCGTTCGCGCTGTCCGCGGGGCTCGGTGAGTTCGCCCGCGGGGCGTTGCTGCCGGGGCACCGGATCATGCCGAAGAAACTGCTGGACAGCGGCTACCGCTTCGCCCATCCGAGCCTGGGTGACGCGCTGGACGCCGTACTCTAGGATGCCGTTCGTCATCTTTCGCAACGTGGGGAGAATCTTGACATGAGCCGGTCAGGACAGTCGCACATCCTCGCCATCGGCGGTGGATCGTTCCGCCCGAGCAAGCGCCACAACGTCATCGAGGCGAGCCCGCTGCTGCGTTACGGTCTCGACCTGACCGGACAGGACCGGCCCAAGCTGGGCCTGGTCGCCACGGCGGGCGGCGACGCGTCCGACTGGATCCTCAAGATGTACGGCGCCTTCTCCGGCTGGGACGTCGAGCTGAGCCACCTGACGGTGTTCCCGATGCCCAACGTCGAGGACCCCCGCGCGTGGATGCTCGAACAGGACATGATCTACGTCAGCGGCGGCAGCGTGGCCAACCTGATGGTGCTGTGGCGGCTGCACGGCTACGACGAGGCCTTCGAGGAGGCGTGGCGCGCCGGGGTGGTGCTGTCGGGACAGAGCGCGGGCGCGCTGTGCTGGCACGTCGGGGGCAACACCGACTCCTTCGGCCCCGACCTGCGGGTGTGGGCCGAGGGCATGGCCTTCCTGCCCTACTCGTGCGGGGTGCACTACAACTCCGAGCCGCAGCGCCGCCCGCTGCTGCAGAAGTCGGTGGCCGAGGGCGAGCTGCCCGCCGGCTACGCGGCCGACGAGGGCGTGGCGCTGCACTACGTGGGCACCGAGTTCATCCAGGCGGTGACCGTGGATCCGGGTGCTTACGCGTACAAGCTGGACGGCGACGGCGACGGTGGGGTCAAGGAGTTGCGGATCGAGCCACGGTTGCTGACCCCCTGATTACCCTTCAAGGGTGAGGCAACGGCACAATAGGCTCATGCGCCCCATCCCCGGGGACGATCCCCACGCACTCGCCATCGTCCGTCTCGGCGTCGACGTCCCCTACGAGCAGGCCTGGTCGCTGCAGCGCTGGGTGCACGGCAAGCGGGTCGCCGGAGAGCTGAGCGACACCGTCCTGATCCTTGAGCACGCACCCGTCTACACCGCGGGCAAGCGCACCGCCTCGCACGAGCGCCCGGCCGACGGCACCCCCGTCGTCGACGTCGATCGGGGTGGCCGGCTCACGTGGCACGGTCCAGGGCAGCTCGTGGCCTATCCGATCGTCGCCGTCACCGACGTGACCGCCTACGCCTGCCGCCTGGAGGAGACCATGATCCAGGTGTGCGCCGACTTCGGCGTCACGGCCCGCCGGCTGCCCGGCCGCGGCGGCGTCTGGGCGGCCGGCGACGCCAGCCTCGGCCTGCCCGACCGCCAGCTCGGCGCGGTCGGCCTGCGCGTCGCTCGCGGCGTCACCATGCACGGCTTCGCCCTCAATTGCGCCAACGACCCCCGCTGGTTCAACCGCATCGCGCCGTGCGGCATCCCCGGCGTCGGCGTCTCCTCGCTGTCGGCCGAGACGGGCCGGCGCATCGTGGTCGAGGAGGTCATGCCGATCGTGGAGAAGCGGCTGGCGGAGGCCCTGCACAGGGAGCCGTACGAGCTGCACGAGGACGACCTCACCCGGCATCGGTAATCAAATCGGCACCGGCCCGCGATGAAATGCGGGCGGTTTCCGGCTTACGATCGCGCGTGTGAAGCGCGCGGCCGCTGTCCTTCTCGCCCTCGTCGTTCACCTGCTCACGCTGGCCTTCGTCGTGCTGGGCGGGTGGGCCATCCTCGCCAACCCCGGCTCCCTGCTCGCCTGGCTGGTCGGCGGGCTGTGCCTGGCCGTCGGGTGGACCCTGCGGCCCCGCCTGGGCCGCCTGCCGGCCGACGCCGAGGTGCTGGACCGCGCCTCGGCCCCCGAGCTGTACGCCGTCGCGGAGCGGGTGGCCGACCGGGCCCGGGTCAGGCGGCCGGCGAAGGTGGCGATCAGGGACCTGGCCACGGAGACCCGTTATGACCGGGTGGGCCTGCCGCGTACCCCGGTGCTGGTCCTCGGGCTGCCGTTGTGGCTGGCGCTGCCGCCCAGGCAGCGGGTGGCGCTGCTGGCCACCGCGTACGCGCGGGTGCCGACGGGCGACGAACGGATCGTGAGCGCCGCCCTGTACACACTGGACACCTGGCGGGACGCCCTGCTGAGGGCCGAGCCGCTGCGGGCCAGGCAGGAGGCCCAGGACAGGATCGCGGGCTCGCCGCTGGGCCCGATGGAACACCCCGGCACCACATACGAGGCGATGGGCGTGATCGGCCGCATGGTGGGGCGGGTGCTCGGCTGGCCCCTGCTGCTGGTGCACATCCCGCTGACCAGGCTCGCCCAGGCCGACGAGGAGCAGGCCGAGCGGCGGCGGCATGAGCGGGCGCTGCGGGCCTGCCCGGAGCGGGACCTGGCGGCCCTCGCGGAGCAGGCGTCCGGCGGCTACCTCGCCCCGATGCAGGCGGCGGCGCTGCGCGGCGAGAGCGTCGCCTCGATCAGACAGGCGGCGCTGGTCAGGTTCCGGCTCACCGACGACGGCGTGCTCACCTCGGCCCCCGACTCCGAGCTGCTCGGCACCCGCGAGTCCGGGCAGATCGACGAGGAGCTGTCGGCCCACTACACGCGGGCGATCCGGGGCTTCGGCCTCATCTCCTGACCCTGGAACCGGCCGATTCCCCGGGAGACGTAAGCTGAGTGGGTGACCGTTGCTCCTGAAGGCCGAAAGCTCCTCCGCCTGGAGGTGCGTAACGCCGAGACCCCTATCGAGCGCAAGCCCCCGTGGATCAAGACCAAGCTGAAGACGGGCCCCGAATACACCGAGCTGAAATCGCTCGTGCGCCGGGAGGGCCTGCACACGGTCTGTGAAGAGGCGGGCTGTCCCAATATCTACGAGTGCTGGGAAGACCGCGAGGCGACCTTCCTCATCGGCGGCGACCAGTGCACGCGCCGCTGCGACTTCTGCCAGATCGACACGGGCAAGCCGAAGGCTTATGACCGTGACGAGCCGCGCCGGGTGGCCGAGTCCGTCCAGCAGATGGGCCTGCGCTACGCCACCGTGACCGGCGTGGCCCGGGACGACCTGCCCGACGGCGGGGCCTGGCTCTACGCCGAGACCGCGCGCCAGATCCACGACCTGCTGCCGGGCTGCGGCGTCGAGCTGCTGGTGCCCGACTTCAACGGCCACCGCGACCAGCTGGAGGAGGTCTTCTCCAGCCGGCCCGAGGTGTTCGCGCACAACGTCGAGACGGTGCCGCGGATCTTCAAGCGCATCCGGCCGGCCTTCCGCTACGACCGCTCGCTGGCGGTGATCACGATGGCCCGCGCGGCCGGGCTGGTGACCAAGTCCAACCTGATCCTGGGCATGGGCGAGACCCGCGAGGAGATCGCCGAGGCCATGCGCGACCTGCACGCGGCCGGCACCGACCTGCTGACGATCACGCAATACCTGCGGCCGACGCCCCGCCACCACCCGGTGGAGCGCTGGGTGAAGCCGGAGGAGTTCGTGGAGCTGCAGGCCGAGGCCGAGGCCATCGGGTTCGCCGGGGTCCTGTCCGGGCCGCTGGTCCGCTCGTCCTACCGGGCGGGCAAGCTCTACAAGCAGGCGATCGAGGCACGCCAGATCGTGTGACCGACCAGGACGGCCCCGGGCGCCCCGCGCCCGGGGCCGCCTCATGTCCCGGGGTACTTCACATCCGGGGCCGCCTCATGTCCGGGGTGCTTCATGCCCGGGACCGGTTCATACCGGAATGCCCCTGTCCGGGTGACTTCGTCGGGAGGGGCGTCGCTACCATGGCATCCCAGCCGACGGAGGGCAGGCATGGCCGTTCTGATCCGTACGAGTGACCTGCCCGCCAAGCGGCGCCACGACGCCTGGCGCGGCATCGTGTGCGACATCCTCGGCCCGCTCGACCTGCGGATCGACCCCGACGCGCCGCTGCGGGGCGAGGTCGAGATCGGGCAGCTCGGCCCGGTGGGCGTCGGCCGGGTGCGCACGTCCACCCCGCACAGCGTGCATCGCACCCCCGGCCTCATCGACCGCGACAGCCCCGAGCTCTACCGGGTGGTGCTGGCCATGGCCGGCAGCCCGCGCCTGATCCAGGACGGCAGGTGTGCCCGGCTCGGGAAGGGCGAGTTCGCGATCTACGACTTCGCCCGCCCCTACGAGCTGGCCTACGACTCCTCGGTGCAGCTCGCGGTGTTCAGTTTCCCGCGCGACCTGCTGGCCCTGCCCGCCGGCACCGCCGCCGCGCTCACCGCGGTCCCCATCACGGCCGAGTCGGGGACCGCCGCGCTGGCCGTGCCGCTGCTGCGCCGGGTGGCCCACGACCACGAGAGCTACCAGCCGGCCAGCGCGGCCAGGCTCTCGACCGTGGTGATGGACCTGGTCGGCACCGCCCTCGCCGAACGCGCCGAACAGCCGCTCGCGCTGCCCGCCGAGACCCGGCAGCGGACCCTGTCGCTGCAGGTGCACGCCTTCATCGAGCAGCGCCTGGGTGAGAGCGACCTCGACCCGGCGACGGTGGCGGCCGCGCACCACATCTCCGTGCGCTACCTGCACCGGCTGTTCGAGTCGGAGAACACCACGGTGGCCGCCTGGATCAGGCAGCGGCGCCTGGAGCGCTGCCGCGCCGACCTGGCCCAGGGCGGCGGGTCCGTGAGCGAGATCGGGGCCCGGTGGGGGCTGCCGGACTCGGCGCACTTCAGCAGGTTGTTCCGGCGCGCGTACGGGATGCCGCCCGCCGAGTACCGCCGTCTGCATGCTGTGCGCTGATCGTCAAGTCGCCTGGCACCAGGATCCAAGACCGGCGGGTCGTAGATCAGCAGACTGAGTGGTGTTCGACCGATCGTTTGGAAGGAACCAGAAAGATGCAGCTCTTCGTCAACCTGCCGGTCAAGGATCTGGACCGGTCAAAGCAGTTCTTCACCGACCTCGGCTTCACCCTCTTCGGCATGGCCGAGGGCATGGCGTCGGTGATCATCAGCGAGACTACGCAGGTCATGCTGTTGACCGAGCCGACGTTCGCCGGTTACGTCGCCAAGGAGATCTCCGACGCCACCAAGACCACCGAGGCGGTGCTGGTGCTCGGGGTGGAGAACCCGGCCCAGGTGGACGAGCTGGTGGACAAGGCGCTGGCCGCCGGTGCCACCCCGGCGGGCGTCAAGCAGGAGGACGGCGTCCGCTACCAGCGTGGTTTCGCCGACCTCGACGGGCACCACTGGGAGGCGCTGTGCCTGATCCAGCCCGCCGGATGAGCCAGGCCGTGGAGGCTCCGGTCACGGGCAGGGTCACCTCGAAGGACGGCACCACGATCGTCTTCGACCGATACGGCGCGGGGCCGGCGATCGTGCTGGTCCACGGCGCGTTCACGGCCAGGGGGCACGCCACCCTCGCGGGCGTGGCGACCGCCCTGGCGCCGTGGTTCGCGGTGTTCGACTACGACCGCAGGGGTCGCGGCGACAGCGGGGACACCGCTCCGTACGCCGTCGAACGGGAGGTCGAGGACCTGGCCGCCGTCATCGAGGCGGCGGGCGGGACGGCGATGGTGTTCGGCGGCTCGTCGGGCGCGGCGCTGGCTCTGCGGGCGGCCGCCGGGAACCCGGCGGTGTCGAAGCTGGCGCTGTGGGAGCCGCCGTACCACGTGGACGACAGCGCCCCCACGCTGCCGCCGGACTTCGCGGAGCAGCTCGGCACGCTGGTCAGGACGGGCCGGCGGGGCGAGGCGGTGAGCCGGTTCATGGTGGAGGCGGCCGAGGCGCCGCCCGAGGCCGTCGCCGCGATGCGCGCGCAGCCGTCCTGGCCGCAGATGGAGGCGCTCGCGCACACCCTCGCCTACGAGGCCGCCGTGCTGGGGCCCGGCAACGCGCTGCCCACGCGGGTGCTGGCCGCCGTCGAACAGCCGACGCTCGTGCTCAACGGCGAGCACAGCGCCGGCTGGATGGCCAGTGCCGGGCTGGCGGTGGCGGCGGCGGTGCCCGGCACGGTCCACCGGGTGCTGGAGGGCCAGGCGCACAACGTGGCGCCGGAGGCGCTGGTGCCCGAGCTGCTGGAGTTCTTCGTGGCGGGGTGAGGGCCGCCCGCGGGTGTGGGCTTTACGCGACGCGGCGGCCGGGTACCTACCGAGCGCTCGGTCCAGCGGTGACACTGTGGTCGTGGACATCGACGAACTGCTGGGCCGGCTCGACCTCATCACCAAGATCCGCCTGCTCACCGGGGCCGACATGTGGTCGCTGCCGCCGCTGCCCGAGATCGGGCTGGACCGGCTGCTGATGAGCGACGGCCCGATCGGCGTACGCGGTGAGCAGTGGGCCGCCACCGACCCGTCGATCGCCCTGCCGAGCCCGACGGCCCTGGCCGCGAGCTGGGACGTCGACCTCGTACGGCGGGCGGGGCGGCTGCTGGCCGGGGAGGCGCGGCGCAAGGGCGTGCACGTCCTGCTCGCGCCCACCCTCAACCTGCATCGCAGCCCGCTGGGCGGCCGGCACTTCGAGTGCTTCTCGGAGGACCCGTACCTGGCGGGCGAGATCGGCGCCGCCTACGTCGAGGGCGTCCAGGAGGGCGGCGTCGCCACCACGCCCAAGCACTTCGTGGCCAACGACTTCGAGACCGACCGCTTCACCGTGGACGTGCGGGTGAGCGAGCAGGCGCTGCGCGAGGTGTACCTGCGGCCGTTCGAGCGTGTGGTGGAGGCGGGCGCGTGGGGTCTCATGACCGCCTACAACGCGGTGAACGGCACCACCATGACCGAGCACGCCGACCTGGTGAACGGGGTGCTGAAGGACGAGTGGGGCTTCGACGGGCTGGTCGTGTCCGACTGGACCGCGGTGCGCACGACCGAGGCCGCCGCCCTGGGCGGGACGGACGTGGCCATGCCGGGGCCGTTCGGGCCGTGGGGCGAGCGGCTGGTGGCGGCCGTGCGGGCGGGGCGCGTACCGGAGTCCGCGATCGACGACCGGGTGCGCCGCATCCTGCGGCTGGCGGCGCGGGTGGGCGCCCTGCGCGACCCCGGGCTCTCTCCCGCGGACCCCGGCTGCTCGATCGACGGGGTGGCGCTGGCGCGTGAGGCGGCCGGGCGGGGGTTCACGCTGCTCACCAACGACGGGATATTGCCGTTCGACGGGGTGCGGACGCTCGCCGTGATCGGCCCGGCCGCCGCCGAGGCGCGGATCATGGGCGGCGGCAGCGCGCAGGTCTTCCCGGAGCGCGTCGTCTCGCCCCTGGCGGGCCTGGCGGCCAGGGCCGAGGTCCGGTACGCGCTCGGCGCCGATCCCCGCCTGCGCCTGTCACCACTGCCCGGCCCCGCCCGGGCCGTGTTCCTGGACGCGGAGGGCGGCGTGCTGGCCGAGCACCCGCTGCCCACGGCCGAGGCGCGCTGGCTCGGCGGGCTGCCGTCCGGCGTGGACGCGGGCCGGCTGGCGGCGGTGCGGCTGCTGAGCGCGTACGTGGCGGAGGTCTCCGGCGAGCACCTACTGTCGGTGGCCGGGGCGGGCGCCTACGCCGTCACCGTCAACGGCGAGGCCGTCTTCGACGGGGTGATCGAACCGCCCTCCGGCGACCCCGGTCTGGCCTTCCTGACACCGCCCGAGCGGCGGGTGAGCGTGCCCATGGCGGCCGGGCAGCGGTACGAGGTGGCGGTGACGCATCCGGCGGGCACGTTCGGCGGGCTGGCGTTCGTCTCCTTCACGCTCGGCCACGCCGCCCCGGCCGCCGGCGCGGAGGAGCTGCTGGCCGAGGCCGTACGGGTGGCGGCGGAGTGCGACGTGGCGGTGGTCGTGGCCGGGACCACGCGCGAGGTGGAGAGCGAGGGCCTCGACCGTGCCGATCTGGCGCTGCCGGGCCGGCAGGACGAGCTCGTACGCGCGGTCGCCGCCACCAACCCGCGGACCGTGGTCGTGGTCAACGCGGGCTCGCCGGTGGAGATGCCGTGGCTGGCGGACGTGGCGGCCGTGCTGCTCACCTGGTTCCCCGGGCAGGAGGCGGGGGCGGCGCTGGCCGACGTGCTGTTCGGGGACGCCGAGCCGGGCGGGCGGCTGCCGACGACCTGGCCCCGGCGGCTGGCGGACGCACCGGTGGCCGAGGTGCGGCCGGTGGACGGGGTGGTGGCGTACGAGGAGGGGGTGTTCGTCGGCTACCGGGCGTGGCAGCGGTCGGGCCGCGTGCCCGCGTTCTGGTTCGGGCACGGGCTGGGCTACACGACCTGGTCGTACGACTCCATCGCGGCCGAGCGGACCGGCGGCCCGGTCGAGGCCACCTTCACTGTGACGGTGACTGTGGCGGTGACGAACACCGGGACGCGGCCGGGCCGGGAGGTCGTGCAGATCTACGTGTCCAACGCGGCCGGGCGCAGGCTGGCCGGTTTCGACGTGGTCGAGGCCGCCTCGGGAGAGACGGTGCTCACGACGATCTTCCTGCGGGAGCGGGCCTTCCAGGTCTGGGCGGGCGGCTGGCGCACGGTCGAGGGCGAGCACACGATCGAGGCGGCACACCACGTCGCCGATCCGCGACTGTCGGTCACCATGAAGATCTGATTCCCGAAAATCGGCGGGCCGCGTTTTCGTTCCCGCACTGGTTGGTTTGTATTCTTCTGAGCATGGCAAAGTCCGAGGATTCAGAGAAGCCGGGGCGCATCAAACAGCTCCGCATGATCGCGCAGATCATCAAGCAGGCCAACCCCAAGGGGATGCCGATCGTTTTCCTTTCGGCGGTCGGCACGCTGGCTGTGGTCGTCGTGATCGGTCTGGTCACGGGCTATTTGTGGTATTCGGTGTTCATCGGCGTGCTGGCGGCGCTGACCGTCGGGCTCGTGGTGTTCGGGCAGCTGGCGCAGCGGGCCCAATACTCGATCCTGCACGGCCAGATGGGCGCCGCGGCGGCGGTGCTGCAGGGCATGCGCGGCAACTGGCAGGTCACCCCGGCGATCGCGGTCAACCGTGACCAGGACCTGATCCACCTGGTGGTCGGTTATCCGGGCGTGGTGCTGGTCTCCGAGGGGCCCGGCAGTCGGGTGGGGCGGATGCTGGCCGCCGAGAAGAAGCGGGTGGCCCGGGTGGCGCTGGGCATCGAGATCTACGACATCCAGTGCGGTGACGGCGAGGGGCAGGTGCCGCTCGGCAAGCTGCAGCGCCACATCATGAAGCTGCCGCGCAACCTGAAGAAGCCCTCGGTCAACGAGGTGAAGGACCGGCTGCGCTCGCTGCCGAAGAACCTGCCGGTGCCCAAGGGCCCGATGCCCAAGGGCATGCGCATGCCGCGCGGCCCGAAGATGCGCTAGTGCCGTCCACCTCCTCCCGGGCCAACCGGGGCTGGTGGGACGGCAACGCCGACGACTACCAGGTCGAGCATGGCGAGTTCCTGCGGGACAGCGGGTTCGTGTGGGGTCCTGAGGGCCTCGACGAGGCCGAGGCGCACCTCCTCGGGGAGGTGCGCGGGCGGCGCGTGCTGGAGATCGGCTGCGGCGCGGCGCAGTGCGCGCGGTGGCTGGTGACGCGGGGGGCGCAGGTCGCCGCGTTCGACCTGTCTTACCGGCAGCTGCGCCACTCTCAGCGCATCGACCTCGACACGGGTTCGCACGTCCCCGTGATGCAGGCCGACGCCGAGGCGCTGCCGTTCGCCGCCGACGCCTTCGACCTGGCCTGCTCGGCGTACGGGGCGCTGCCGTTCGTGGCCGATCCGCAGGCCGTCTTCCGGGAGGTGCGCCGGGTACTCAGGCCGGGCGGGCGGTTCGTGTTCTCGGTGAGCCATCCCGTCCGGTGGGCGTTCCCGGACGACCCGGGGCCGCGCGGGCTGACCTCCGACCGGTCCTACTTCGACCGGACCCCGTACGTGGAGCGCGACGAGCGCGGCACGCCGACGTACGTGGAGCACCACCACACGCTGGGCGACTGGGTCACCCTGCTGGTCGCCGCCGGGCTCACCGTCACCGGGCTGGTGGAGCCGGAGTGGCCGGAGGGGCACGAGCGGGTGTGGGGCGGCTGGAGCCCGCTACGCGGCCGGCACCTGCCGGGCACGGCCATCTTCAGCTGCGCGAATATCTAGCGGCCATGGTGTGGAAGATTTCCCTGGGCTCCCACCTCGTCTCGTCGAGCAGCCGTACGACGCCGTACGAGCCGAGGTCGGACTCCCCGGTCACGTGATATCCGGCGAAGGTGAACCACAGGGCGGTCTCCACGCCCTCGCGCTCGAAGATGTCCATCAACTCGGTGAAATAGCGGACCTGCTCGCCCTCGTCGCGCACCGCGCCCTCGGGCACCATCCACGCCGCGCCGCCCCGCCCCCCCGCCCCGGTGTAGGGGCAGGTGCCGAACTCGGTCACCGCGACCGGCTTGCCGTGCTTGAAGTGGGCGCGCAGCTCGTCCACGAAGGTGTGGGCGTTGTAGGAGGCGCGGTAGGCGTCCACGCCCGCCACGTCGAAGGGGGCCCACTCGACCGGCTCCCACGGCCCGGCGGCGTAGGTCACCCGGCCGCCGAACAGCGGCCGCACGCTCTCCACCACCCGCGCCAGGTAGTCGTTGAAGCGCGGCATGACCTGCGCCTGGGACGTCCACCAGGCGACGTCGCCGTTCATCATCGCGTCGAGCCGCTGCCGGTAGTCGGCGCCCTCGAAGAATCCGTGGCCGAAGGCGGAGATCTCGCATCCGGTGACCAGCACGACCTCGGCGCCGGTGCGGCGCAGGGTCTCGGCGCGCCCGGCCGCGTCGGTGAAGAGGCCGAGCATCTCGTCCTGGGTGAGGTCCACGGGGAACGGCGCGAACCACACCTCCAGGCCCGCGGCCGCCGCCCGCTCCGCCGCCACGCTCAGCCGCCCGGGGTCGGTGCCGGAGACCCGTACGACGTCGCAGTGCAGGTCGTCGGCGATCACCCGCATCTCACGGGCGACGACGTCGGGGTCGAACACCTTCCTGGTGTTGTCGTCACCCGGCAGAAACCCCGTGTCGTAGTTGATCCCTTTTTTCACGATTTTTCTCCTTTTATCGATGAAAAGCCGTGTTCGAGGAGGTCGAAGGCCAGCTCCACCTCTTCCGCCAGGCTCCGCCCCGCCTCCGCCGGCGGCACTCCCGTGGCCAGCCGCTGGAAGAACGCCTCCTGCAACGTGGTGATGGCGGCGGTGATCTGCGCGGCCATGAGCTGGGCGGTCAGCCCGGGGTGAACGTCCTGCAGCGCGGCGGCGAGCTCGTAGCGCTGCCCCGCGTGCGCCTGCTGGACCCCCGCCAGCAGCGCCGGACTGGCCGAGATCACCCGGACCCTGGTGAGCATGCCCTCGACGTCCAGGTCCCCGGCGCCCTGCGCGCCCATCGCCCGGTAGTGCTCGCGCAGCGCGTCGAGCGGCGTCTGCCCGTCCCGGCGCCCGGCCACGACGGCGGCCGTGTCGTCCGCGACCCCGTCGAGGGCCAGGCACTCCTTGGTCGGGAAGTAGGTGAACAGCGTCACCTTGGCGACCCCGGCCGCCTCGGCGATCTCGTTCACGGTCACGGCGTCGTAGCCGCGCTCGTCGAACAGCCGCAGCGCCACCTCGGAGATCCGCCGCCGCGTCTGCTCCTTCTTGCGTTCCCTGAGCCCCGCCATCATGCGGACAGCATAAACCGTACCGGGTTCGATTTTGAACCCGGTACGGTTTTTTTCTTGGACTACATGCGGACGACCATCGTGTTGGAGACGCGGTCGTGAACCCCCCGCTGGTCGCGATCGAAGATCAGCGCCGGCACGGCCAGGCACAGCAGCACGGTACGCACCAGCACGGGCAGCAGCCGCGGGCTGCCGCCGTCCATCGCCGCGACCCTGATCCCCATCAGCCGGTGCCCGAACGTCTGGCCCATGAACCCGACCAGGACCACGTACTGCAGCGCGAAGATGAGGACCGGCGCCCAGGGCGCCTCGGCCGGGTTGAGCCTGAGCAGCAACTGCGCGATGGCCCAGGTGCAGATCATCCAGTCGATGACCAGTGCGCCGATCCTGCGCCCCCACCGGGCGATCGACCCGCTGCCCTCCTGGGGCAGCCCGAGGCGCTCACCGGGGTATCCGAGATCGACCCCGGCGGAGCGGACCCCGCCGAGCCACGTCTGCGTCCACCGGGGTTCTTTGCTGCTCATGCCTCCACGGTAGCCGCCCCCTACGCCGGTCCCGATCGTGACCCAACCGAGTCACGGCATCGCCAGGATGTACGCCATGCCACACGGGGATGACCTTGATGCGCGCTTCAACGAGCTGGTCGCGCAGATCGACACCGAGGAACAACGCAAGATGCGGGCCGCGGCGAAAAGAGGGGCCAAGGAGCGCGACAGCGGCGGCGAATTCGGCGTGTCCCCCGGACGGCATCCGGGCGTGGCCGACCCCTACCGGAGACCGCGCCGTGCGGGGCGCGCCTGGTTGGCGATGGCCGGGATCACGATCATGATCGCCGCCGCGGGCCTGGTCGTCATGTACCGGCCCGACCTGCTCGCCCCCATGGGCCCCGTGCCCGAGGAGACGATGCCGGTCATGGGCGCTCCCCTGCCCGACGAGCCGGAGCCCACGGAGGCCGCCGCCGCGACGGCGGACCCGGCCGCGGGACCCTTCGCGGGGTCCCCGGCGGAGGACTGGGCGGAGGGCGCCGACGGTTTCGTCATCCCCAAGGCCAAGGCGCTCGGCGGATTGTCGAAGAAGGACGTGGCCAAGGGACTGGAACGGACGCGCGAGCTGCTGGCCGCCGCCTACCTCGACAAGAAGACGCTGCTGGGCGGCAAGCCGGACGCCTTCTACCGTCTGCTCCACCCTGACCAGCGCCGCTGGTTCCGCGACGGGCTGGACGACAAGAAGGATTCCACCCGTTCCATGGTGAACAGCTTCGCTCCGAAGACGGCCGAGCTCGCCACCGGCGTGATCAAGGTCAAGGGCCGCGCCACGCTGGGCACGTTCAAGGACAAGTACGGAACGCGCGGCGTCAAGGTGATGCTGAACCACGTGATCGTCTACGCGGTCCAGCGGCCGGGCCAGCCCCGCACCGCCACCAGGGTGGCCACGCACGCCGTCAACGAGGTGTGGATCTACGACGACGACGACGGGGTCACGACCTGGGTGTGGGAGTTCGGCGCAAGC
The DNA here is from genome assembly GCF_900099965.1 of Nonomuraea jiangxiensis. Lineage (GTDB taxonomy): Bacteria > Actinomycetota > Actinomycetes > Streptosporangiales > Streptosporangiaceae > Nonomuraea > Nonomuraea jiangxiensis. The sequence goes on from NZ_FNDJ01000009.1 coordinate 32,790, forward strand.
GCGACTCCCGCCCGCTGCGACGTCCCGGACGGCTTCATCCACCCTGTCTACGAGGACTCACCGCAGGACAAGGTGGGCCCCACCGGCATTCCCGTGGACCCCTACGACCTGGACGCCAAGGAGCCGGACGGCTGCCAGGCGGCCCAGGAGACCTGATGCCGTGTAACACGTGCGAAACAATCGAGACACCGTTAAGAAACGGCCACGCCATAGCGTCGGAACGATGGCCAGTGCTCAGGGAGGTTCGAGAGTGTTCAACTCCGCCGACGACGTCCTGAAGTTCATCAGTGACGAAGGGGTGCAGTTCGTCGATGTCAGGTTCACCGACCTGCCGGGGACGACGCACCACTTCACCTTCCCGGTCGAGAACTTCAGCGCGAGCGTCTTCACCGACGGTCTCATGTTCGACGGCTCGTCGATCCGCGGTTTCCAGGCGATCCACGAGTCCGACATGCTTCTGCTGCCCGATCCGACCAGCGCGGTGGTGGACCCGTTCCGCCAGCACAAGACGCTCAATCTGACGTTCTTCGTGCACGACCCGCTGACCGGTGAGGCCTACAGCCGCGACCCGCGCAACGTCGCGCGCAAGGCCGAGGAATACCTGCGGGGCACGGGCATCGCCGACACCGTCTACTTCGGCCCCGAGGCCGAGTTCTACATCTTCGACGACGTGCGCTTCGAGACCAAGCAGAACGCCGGCTACTACTACATCGACTCCATCGAAGGTGCCTGGAACACCGGCAAGCGGACCGAGGGCGGCAACCTCGGCTACAAGCCGCGCTACAAGGGCGGCTACTTCCCCGTCCCGCCGATGGACCACTTCACCGACCTGCGCTCGGAGATGGTGCGCAACCTCATCGAGTGCGGCATCGAAGTCGAGATGCAGCACCACGAGGTCGGCACGGCCGGTCAGGCGGAGATCGACTTCAAGTTCGGCACGCTGCTCAAGACGGCCGACAACCTGATGCTCTACAAGTACATCATCAAGAGCACGGCGGCCGAGTACAACCACACGATCACGTTCATGCCCAAGCCGCTCTTCGGTGACAACGGCTCCGGCATGCACTGCCACCAGTCGCTGTGGAAGGACGGCTCGCCGCTCTTCTACGACGAGGTCGGCTACGCGGGCCTGTCCGACACGGCCCGCTACTACATCGGCGGCCTGCTCAAGCACGCGCCGTCGCTGCTGGCCTTCACCAACCCGACGGTCAACTCCTACCACCGTCTGGTCCCCGGCTACGAGGCTCCGGTCAACCTGGTCTACTCCCAGCGCAACCGCTCGGCCTGCGTCCGCATCCCGATCACGGGTTCCAACCCGAAGGCCAAGCGCATCGAGTTCCGCGTGCCTGACCCGTCGTGCAACCCGTACTTCGCCTTCTCGGCGATGCTCATGGCCGGCATCGACGGCATCCGCAACAAGATCGAGCCGCCGGAGCCCGTCGACAAGGACCTCTACGAGCTGCCGCCTGAGGAGGCCCGCAACATCCCGCAGGTGCCCGGCTCACTGCCCGAGGTGCTCAACGCGCTGGAGGAGGACCACGACTACCTGCTCGAAGGCGGCGTGTTCACGCCCGACCTGATCGAGACGTGGGTGGCTTACAAGCGGGAGAACGAGGTCGACCCGATCCGGCTGCGGCCGCACCCGCACGAGTTCGAGCTCTACTACGACGTGTAGGTCGTAGGGGCGTGCTGACCAGGCACACCGGAGTGCGAAGCCCGCAGGGAGTCTCCTCCCCGCGGGCTTCGCGCGTCTCCGGCGCTATGTGGCGGCCTCCGTGCACTCGAAGCGGGGCGCGGACGGGGTCAGCACGGCGGATCGGGGGCTGACCGGCCAGTGGGCGCTCAGCTCGGCTGACAGCGCCGCGATGAGGGACTCCACGTCCGCGCGGGCCGTGTCGTGCAGGGCCTCGGCAACGATGAGCACGTCCTCGGTCGTGTCCCGGACGGCCGAATGACCGCTCTGGCGGTTGGTCCAGCGGCGGGCGTGGGCCCGGCCCGCCGCGTCGGCGAAGATCACTTCCTTGGCCGGCGGGTGCTCGGTCTCGCCGGCGAACGTCAGGTACGTCTCGTCGCCGGTGGCGTACCGGACCTCGACGTAGGCGGAGATCCGGGCGAGGTCGAACACCGCCACCGGGATCGCGTACGCGATGGACACAGCGTTGCAGAGGTCGATCAGGGGGTGCAGGCGCGGGAGCGAGCCTTCCTTCCTGAAGCGGCGCAGCAGCGACTCCGACGCGCACCGATACTGCGTCGGCTTGAGTCCCATCGTCGAGAACGCCCGCCGCCACGCCCGGATCTCCGGCAGCTCGCCCTCCGTGGCGGTGGCGAGCCGTTCCGCGGCGGCGGCGCCGAACCGGGCGAGCGGTTCTTCGAGGTGGGCCTGCCCGCTGATCCCGCGTGCGAGGATCACGCCGGGCACCAGCTCCGGAAAATCACGCCAGATGTCATGGGAATGCTGGAAATACACCGTCACCTCGTCGTCGCGGCTCGTGGAGCAGGAGCCGATCAGGATACTCGCATCCCCGCCACCGCATCAGGCGGTGACGGCGGCGCGGGCCCGGCGGGCGGCCAGCGCGTAACCGGCGCACGTCAGCGCCACCAGGACTGCCGCCGTCAGCAGCGGCCTGCCGACGACCCCCATGACCGCCACGCCGAGGGTGGCGCCGACCTGGCGGAAGGCGTTGAGCACCCCGCCCGCGGTGCCCGCCGTACCGGGCGGCGCGCTGCCGACCATGCCCGCCATCAGCGCGGGCAGCACGAACGACAGCCCGAAGCCCATCACCACCAGCCACGGCGCCGGCGTGCCGGTGAGGGCGAGGCCGGCCAGGCCGGTGGCGATCAGGGCGAGACCGCCGAGGATCGGCGGGCGCGGGCCGTAGCGGGCCACCAGGCGGCCGGTGAGCAGCGGGTTCACCGTCATCGGGAGCGTGAGCGGCAGGAAGGCCAGCCCGGCGGCCAGCGGGGTCAGGTGGCGGGTGTCCTGGAAGAGGAGGGTGAGGACGAACAGGGCGCCGGAGAAGGCGAAGTTCGCCACCGTGCCGGCGAGCAGCTCCGGCCAGGTGGCGGCGAGCAGGCCGCCGGGCAGGGCCGGGGCGTGACTGCGGCGCTCCGCGAGGACCAGCGCGGCCAGGGTGACCAGGGCCGCCACCGCGGCCACCGGCGCGGCGTCGATCAGGGCCTCGGCGACCAGGCCGAGGAACACGCAGGCCAGCACCTGTACCGGCCAGTCGATCCGGCGGTGGCCCTGCTGCGAGCGGACCGCGCGCATGACCAGCAGGCTGATCAGGGCGATGGGCGGGTTGATCAGGAACACGGCCCGCCAGCCGGACACGTCCACCAGGAGGCCGCCGAGGAGCGGCCCGGCCGCCAGGGCGCTGCCGGTGATGGCCGCCCACCGGCCGGTGGCGCGGGCGCGGCCGGCGGGGGCGGGGTAGAGCTCGGCGAGCAGGCCGAGCGAGCCGCCCGTGCAGAGCGCGCCCGCCACGCCGAGCAGGGCGCGCAGCGCGATCAGCACGCCGAGCTGCGGTGCGGCGGCGGACAGCAGCGAGATCACGCCGAAGGAGGCCACGCCGAGCTTGAAGACCCGGGCGGCGCCGTACCTGTCGGCCACCGCTCCCCCGGCGAGCAGTGCGGCGGCGAAGGCGACCGTGTAGGCGTTCACGGCCCACTGCTGCCCGGCCAGCGAGCCGCCGAGTGACGCCCGCAGGTCGGGCAGCGCGATCGTCAGCACGGTGGTGTCGAGGATCACCAGGAAGTAGGCGAGGGAGAAGCCGAACATTCGCATGCGTCCCAGCCTGCGGAAACCCGATATGTCGCCTCAACAGGCGCGGCCGTAGAGGGCATTCGGGAAAACCGTATGCTGACATGCATGGATCTGCGGCAACTGCAGAACTTCGTCGCGGTCGCGGCGGCCGGCACCGTCACCGGGGCCGCGAACGCCCTCGGCCTCGCCCCGGCCTCGGTCTCGGAGCAGGTGCGGCGGCTGGAGCACAGCCTCGGCGTGGCGCTCTTCGAGCGTACGCCCCGGGGCATGCGCCTGACCGACGCGGGCGCCACGCTGCTGACGCGGGCGCGGGGCCTGCTCGACCACGCGGACGAGGTACGGCGCGCCGTGACGGGCGGGCGCCGCCGGGTGCGGATCGGCGCGCTGGAGATGCTGGCCGCGATCAGGCTGCCCGCCGTGCTCCGCCGCCTGTCGGCCCGCCGCCCCGACCTGGACGTGGACGTGCGCCCGCTGACCAGGCAGTCGCTGCTGGCCGAGGTGGCCGGCGGCACGCTGGACGCGGCGCTGCTGCTGGACCTGGGCGAGCGGGTCGGCGGGCTGGGGTTCACCCCGCCGGCCGACCTGGACCACCTGGACGTGGGCGAGGTCAGGCTGTGGCTGGTGGCGGCGCCGGGTGGAGCCCGCGAGCCGCTCCTGGTGAGCCCGTCGGGCTGCTCGATCCGGCTGGCGGCCGACCAGGTCCTCGGTACGCGGCTGCCACGCAGGGAGCTGACCAGCATCGCCACCGCCCGCGAGTGGGCCAAGCAGGGGATGGGCAGCGCGCTCCTGCCGGACTTCGCCGTGGACCCCGACCTGGCCTCGGGCGCGCTGGTCCCCCTCGACCCCGAATCCGGGCAGGCCCCGGAGCTGGCGCTGCGGCTGGTCTGGCTGCGCGGCCGCGAGCCCGCCCTACGCGACGTCCTGTACGCGATGAGCGCCTGACCCCCGCCCCGCGATGTCCGCCCGACCCCACCCGGCGATGTCCGCCCGACCCCACCCGGCGATGACCGCCTGACCCCGCCTCCACGGGAGGGCTCAGCGCCTGGGCTTGATGCCGGTGATGCGGCGGAACACGTCCCACCAGAACGGCGCGCCGAACAGCAGCGCCACGTAGGTCAGCAGGAACCCGGGCCAGTGGCTGAGCGTGTTGATCCGGTCCCACCACAGGCCGCCGTTCCAGTGCACGGTCGGGTCGCCCTGCGCCGGGATCGACACGCTGACCAGCGCCTGGTCGAGCATCGTGACCAGGGCGGGCTGGCTGAGCGTCTCGGTGACGCACGGCACCGGGTCACCGCCCGTGCACCGCGCCTTGAGCTCCTCGTACGCGTCCGGCCCCGCCTCGGCCACGGCCGTCACCGAGGCGCGGAAGGCGTTGTCCCGCAGCAGCGTCTTGGCGTATTCCAGCCCGTCCATCGTGAACAGCAGCGTCACCACGACCCCGAGCACCGCCACGACCCACTTGACGTAGCGCCTGTACAGCGACGACAGCCGCTGCATCTCCCCGTCGAACCAGGTCTCGACCCCCTGCCGGAACCGGTCCAGGTCGTGCTGGGCCGTCTCCCACACGCCCTTGAGGTGCCCGTACAGCGGGCTGTCGATCTGCTGGAGCTTGCGCAGGAACTCCTCGACGTCGCCGTTCTCCGCCGACGCCAGCTCCATCACCGCCACCGCGAACCGGGCGGGCGGGATGTTGGAGATGCTCGTACGCCCCCGCTTGGCGTGATCGATCTCCTGGACCCGCTGGTAGAGCAGCTTGATCATCGAGTCGCCGGTCGTCGACTCGGGCACCTTGCCGGGTTCGGTGGGCGCGGGCCGATCACTGTGCCGGGGCCGCGGGTCGCGCAGGAACGGCAGCACCCTGAACACGTCGAGCACCTTGGCCGGTAACCACGACCCGGATTTCTCGTCCGCCCCGTCCATGGTGTCCCTGAGGTAGGCCCACAGGAACTTGCTGCGAATGGAGAGCAGGCGGACGAACGCCTCGTTGAGCCCGCTCACCAGCAGCGACAGCAGCAGGAACGACACGACCAGGCCCAGGGCCAGGTCCACGTAAACGGACAGCACGCGCCTTGATACAACGAAAGCGGGTGGTCGATCAACCCCCGTAGAAGACTCTGTCCACCACCTGCCGGGCGCGGCGGGTCACGCGACGGTAGTCGTCCAGGAAGTCCTCCGAGCCGTCCGGCGGGTAGCCGAGCGTGCGGGCGATCAGCCTGCGCTCCCCCGACTCGCGCGGCACGCTGTCGCCCGGCCGGCCCTTGGCCAGCATGATCGCGTCCCTGACACGGGAGGCGAAGAGCCACGCCTCGGCCAGTACGGCCTCGTCGGCGGCGGAGAGCAGGCCCTCGGCCACGGCCGCGCGCAGCGCCTCCAGCGTGCGGGTGGTGCGCAGGGACGGCAGCGTGCCCGCGTACCGGAGCTGCAGGAGCTGGGCCACCCACTCCACGTCGGACAGCCCCCCGGGGCCGAGCTTGATGTGCAGGGCGGGGTCGGCGCCGCGCGGCAGGCGCTCGGCCTCCATCCGGGCCTTGAGCCGCCTGATCTCCCTGACCGCGTCGTCGGGCAGGCCGTCGCGGGGATAGCGCAGCTCGTCCGCCATCGAGGTGAACCGCCGGCCCAGCTCGGCGTCGCCCGCCGAGAACCTGGCCCGCAGCAGCGCCTGCGCCTCCCACGGCGACGACCAGCGCGCGTAATAGGCCCGGTAGGAGGCCAGGGTCCGTACCAGCGGCCCCTGCCGGCCCTCGGGGCGCAGGTCGGGGTCGATGATCAGCGGCGGGTCGGGGGCGGGCAGCGACAGCAGCCGGCGCAGCTCGTTGGCCACGGCGAAGGCGGCGTCGGCGGCCTCGCGCTCCTCGACCCCCGGAAGCGGCGAGTGCACGAAGATGACGTCGGCGTCGCTGGCGTAGGAGCATTCCATGCCGCCGAGCCGGCCCATGGCGATGATGGCGAACGAGGTGACGGACGCGGCCTTGCCGAGGGCGGCGTCGAGGGCGGCCTGGAGGGTCACGTCGGTGAGCGACGACAAGGCGCAGCCGACGGTCTCGATATCGATAAGTCCTGAAATGTCGGCCACGGCCGTCCGGAACAGCTCCCTGCGCCTGATGGCCCGCACGGCCGCGACGGCGTTCTCCGGGGCGTCGGCATGCCGGGAGACCGCGGCGGACGCCTCGCCGAGCAGCGACTCGACCGGCCGTACGGCGAGCTCCTCGTCCGAGCCGAGCAGCGCGACCGCGTCAGGGGCGTGCATGAGCAGGCCGGTCGCGTACCGGCTGGTGCCGAGCACGCGCGCCATCCTGGCCGCCACCGCCGTCTCGTCGCGCAGCAGCCGCAGGTACCACGGCGTGCTGCCCAGCTTGTCGCTCACCTGGCGGAACCCGAGCAGCGCCGCGTCCGGGTCAGGCGTGTCGGCGAACCAGCCCAGCATGACCGGCAGCAGCGTGCGCTGGATCGCCGCCCGCCTGGACACGCCCGCGGACAGGCCGGCGAGGTGGCGCAGCGCGCCCGCGGGATCGACGTAGCCGAGCGCCTCCAGCCGGGCCGTGGCCGCCACGGCCGACAGCCGCGCCTCCGACTCCTGCAGCCGCGAGACGGCCTGCAGCAGCGGCCGGTAGAACAGCTTCTCGTGCAGCCGTCGCGCCTCCATCGCGTGCCGCCGCCACCTGGCCGTGAACTCCCCCACCGGGTCGACCTGCATGCCGAGCGCCCTGCCGAGCCTGCGCAGGTCGGCCTCGCCGGTGGGCAGGACATGGGTGCGCCGCAGCCGGTGCAGTTGCAGCAGGTGTTCGACCTGGCGCAGGAACGAGTACGCCTCCGCCAGCCCGCGGGCGTCGTCGCGGCCGACGTACCCGCCCCGGGAGAGCGCCGCCAGGGCGGGGAGGGTGGCCCGGCGGCGCAGCAGGGGGTCGAGCCGGCCGTGGACGAGCTGCAGCAGTTGCACGGCGAACTCGATGTCCCGCAGCCCGCCGGGGCCGAGCTTGAGCTGGCGTTCCCCCTCGGCGTGTACGTGGGTCTCGACCCGGCGGCGCATGGCCTGCACGTCCTCCACGAAGTGCTCGCGGGTGGCCGCCGACCAGACCAGGTCGTTGACCGCCTCGACGTAACCCGCGCCCAGCTCCATGTCGCCGGCCACCGGCCGGGCCTTGAGCAGCGCCTGGAACTCCCACGTCTTGGCCCAGCGCCGGTAGTAGGCCAGGTGGCTGGCGAGCGTACGCACCAGCGGGCCGGCCTTGCCCTCCGGCCGCAGGTTCGCGTCCACCTCCCACAGCGCGCCCTCGGGGGTGATCGCGGAGCAGGCCCGCATCGTGGCCTGGGCGAGCTTGGTGGCCGCGCGCAGGGCCTTGGTCTCGTCGGCGCCCTCCTCGGGCTCGGCCACGAAGATCACGTCCACGTCGCTGATGTAGTTGAGCTCGCGGGCGCCGCACTTGCCCATGCCGATCACGGCCAGGCGGACCTCACCGGCGTCGACCTCGCGCCGGGCGATGGCCAGCGCGGCCTCCAGGGCGGCGCCGGCCAGGTCGGACAGCTCGGCGGTGACCTCGCTCAGGGTGGCCTGGTGGGTCAGGTCACGGGCGGCCAGGTGCATCAGCCGGCCCCGGTACGCGACACGCAGCGCCACCAGCGCGTTGTGGCTGGCCAACGGCGCACCCTTACCGTCCTGCCCGCCCTGCCCGTCCTGGGCGCCCTGAGCGCCCTTACCGTCCCGGGCGCTTTGCCCGTCCTGGACACCCGGGGCGCCCTTACCGTCCCCGGCGCCCTGCCCGTCCTGAGCGCTCTGGGTGGCCTGGGCGGGTGGTGGATCGGGGTCCGGGCCGGGCAGGCGGGGCCCGGGGTCGGCGCCGACCGCGCGCAGCAGCTCCGCCCGCGCGTCACCCAGCCTGGGGGCGGCCAGCAACTCCACCTGCTCCGGATGGCGCACCAGGTGCTCGCCGAGGGCGGCGCTCACCCCCAGCACGGCCAGGAGCCTGGACCTGAGGGCCTCGTCGTCGCGCAGGCGATCGAGCACCGCCGGCGCACGCTCGGTCAGCCGGGCCAGCGATGCCAGCGCCAGGTCGGGGTCCGCCACGTCCACCAGGTATTCCAGGACGTCGTCCAGCGGGGCAACGGTCTGCCGGACAATGTGAGCCGCCTGGGCTCCGTCGGCGAAGCCCAGTTTGGCGAGTTTCGCGGCAGTGGATTCGATCCTGGGCACCCTTCCATCTTGACAGCACTCGGGCATTTCGCCGTAATGTCCGAGCATTGCGTCACGATTCGCTCTCGCAACGTGATCATAGGGTGCTCGCTCAGGCGCCGCCACCCCCGCTTCTGACCACGTCCGCGAACGCCTCCGCCATCGGCCGCCACGTCGCGATGAGCGCGTCCTCGGCGGCCTTGACCTCGGCGTTCAGCTCGGGGCCCGCCTCCAGGCCGGTCTCCTCGGTCCAGCGGGCGAAGATCTCCGGCGTGGCCTCGGGATGGAACTGGACCGCCCAGGCGGCCTCGCCCAGCCGATAGGCCTGGTTCGGATACCGGGATCCGGTCATCAGCGGCACCGCGCCGTCGGGCAGCCGCGTCATGGCGTCCTGGTGGTACTGGACGGCCACCGCCGTGCCGATCCCCGCCAGCAGCCGATCGGACGCGGCGGCCGGCAGGGCGACCACGTCGCAGGCGCCCACCTCCAGCCCGTTCGCCCCGCGTTCGACCGTGCCGCCGCAGGCCATGGTCAGCAGTTGGGCCCCCAGGCAAACGGCCAGCGTGGGCGTGCCCTCGGTCACGGCGCGGCGCAGCAGGTCGCGGGTGGCGGGCTGCCACGGGCTGCGCTCGTCCTCCCAGGCTGCCGCCGCGCCGCCGAGCACGATCAGCCCGTCCGCCGCCTTCCCCGGCACCTCCTCGCCCAGGTACGGCCGCACGACGTCGCAGTCCAGCCCGAGCCATTCACCCAAGTACCCGAGCCCGGCCTCAGCCTCATGCTCGATCACCGTAATCCGCATATTGGGTAATTATCCGGACTTTCATCGCACACCACATCCCCGCCTCCGCGTGACCTCCGCCCCATCGAGCCTCCACCCGACACCCCGGGACATCAGGGGGCGGGCACATACCGCACATGGGGATTTGTCTTTAAGCTCCGGCCTATGAGCATGAACTTCGAGGATGTGGACGGGCTGCGGATCGCCACGTTCGGATCGGGTCCACGGATGATCATCGCGGTGCACGGGATCAGCGCCTCGCTGATGGCCTGGGCGGCGGTGGCCAGGAAGCTGCCCGACGGGTGGTCGCTGGCGGCGATGGACCTGCGCGGGCGCGGCCACAGCGCCGATCTGCCGGGTCCGTACGGCCTGCCCAGGCACGCCGAGGACGTGCTGCGCGTGGCCGACCACGTCGGCGCCGGCCCTGACGCGGTGCTGACCGGCCATTCGATGGGCGCGTACGTGGCGGCTCTGGCGGCCGCGAAGCGGGATTTCGCCCGGGTCGTCCTGGTGGACGGCGGGCTCCCGTTCGCGCCGCTGCCCGAGGGCACGAACGCGGACGAGGCCCTGGCGGCCGTTCTCGGACCGGCCCTTGCACGGCTGCGGCAGACGTTCCCCACCGAGGAGGCGTACGTCGACTTCTTCAAGGCGCATCCCGCCTTCGCCGGCCACTGGAACGCCGACGTCGAGGCCTACGTCCGCTACGACCTGACGGGCCCCGAGGGCGCGCTGCGGTCACGCGTGGCCGCCGACGCGGTGCTGCAGGACGGCCGCTGGATGTATCTGGAGTCCGAGCGCATCGCCGCCGCCCTGGCCTCGATCAAGTCGCCGCTGTCCCTGCTCAGGGCCCCGCGCGGCTTGCTCAACCAGGACATGGGCCTGCTCCCCGACGATCTGGCGCTGCCCTGGGTGTCCCGGCTCCCCGGCCTGACGGACGAGACGGTGCCGGACTGCAACCACTACACGATCCTGTTCGACGACCGCTGCGCCTCGACCGTCGCCGCCCGCCTCACCGCGGGACCTTCCGACCCTGCCTGACCGCGAACGGCCCCCGAGCCATACCGCTCAGGGGCCGCTCGGGGGCCGTTCAGGGGCCGTTCTTGCCAGGGTCAGCGTGGAGCGATCCAGGTGGCGCGGGCGGCGGCGACCGGCGTGCCGTCCAGCTCGTAGATGGCGCTCTGGCCGTACATCTTGCGTCCGTCGCGGCCGGTCGGGCGGGCCACCACGGAATACTGGCCACCGGGGCGGATCGGGCCGTTGATCTGCACGGTGAGGCGGCCCAGCAGAGCACTCTCACCCGGACCGAAATGGGCCCAGCCGGTGATGCAGTCGAGCACCGCGCCCACGATGGAGGCCGGCACCCCTTCCTCACCCGTCACCGTGAACGGCACCCGCCACCCGGCCGCCACCAGGTCCGTGCCCGCCACCGGGCCGGGGAAGATGCGCAGGCCGTCACCGGGCTCGCGCAGGCCGCAGGCGAAGCACTCGGCGAAGGGGTGCATGCGCAGGCCGACGAACCCGGCCTCGGCGCGGGCGGCGTCGTTGAAGGGCACGAACCCCGGCCCCTCCAGGTCCTCGGCCACCGGGATGGCCTCGACCAGCAGCCCGTCACCGTGCGAGAGGGTGACGGAGTTGGCCAGGTGCTCCAGCCGGAGCTCGGTCTCCAAGGGGGTGGGCGCATGAAGCGTGACCTCGACGGCTGATCGGCCACCGTTCAGGGCCTCCGCCATGGTGCCCGCGATCCAACCGCCGTTGGCGATCCCCACGGGACCCCGGAAACGCTCGGGAACGGTCAACACGGTCTGCAGGGCAGCCGTCGTCATGCCACACCCTCCCATATCGCCCAAGTAGGCGAAGTCCATAAATATCGTAAAGAACAGACCAATTTTACTAGACACCCGTTCAGCGAGGGGCTGAGGGTACTGGTGCTGCCCGATACATCTGCTCGTAACGCCCTGAAGGGGTCGGAGCTTCCCGGCCCTTACCAGACGCACGGTAGGGGCCGTACGTTGCGTGGGCGTGACCCGAAGGCGAGAAGCAACGAAAAATCGGCCTCACTCCGAACCACGAGTGAGGCCGACCAAGACGTTGCCAGTACCCTATCCCGGCTTCCGCGGCCCCGTGACCACTCCACCGATATCAGCGCCCGTTCTTCCCGTTTCACACGAATCCCGCCGCGGAAGTGCGCGCATTGCGCCAACCTCGGCGAGGCTGGAGTGCGTGCGCCTCTATGCTGGCGGCGCGAACAGGGCACGAGAACGGGGTTGAGCCTGTGCAGGAGGCGATGTTGCGCTACCCGCCCGGTTCCCTGGTCATCCTGACCGGGCTACCAGGCGCGGGCAAGACCACCCTGCTGCAACGCCTGTACGGGCTGCACGGCGCCGAGAGCCTGCCCGTCACCATGGGCAGGGTCGTGGTGATCGACTCCTTCCAGTCCCGGCAGCACTGGAACGGCCGGCTCCCCTGGGCCCCCACCCCGGTGCGCCGCGCGGTCGTCTTCGTCACCCACGTGAGCCGCATCCGCCAGGCCCTGCTCCTCGGCCACTCGGTCGTCGCGCACAACCGCGGCTGCAGCCGGTACGTGCTCAGGGGCTTCGCGTGGCTGGCCCGCCGCCACCGGGCGAGCTTCCACCTGCTGCTGCTCGACACGCCGCCGGAGGTGGCGCTGGCCGGGCAGCAGGCCCGCGGCCGGTTGGTCGCCCCCCGGACGTTCGCCCGCCACCAGCGCCGGTGGCAGAGCCTGCTGGCCCGCGTACGCGGCGGCGACCCCGCTCCGGCCACCGGCGCGCGGATCGTCGACCGGGCCGAGGCCGATCTGGTGGCGGCCATCGTCTTCGACGGAGCCCGTCCCACCGGCATCCGCCCCAGGGCGGGCAACGAGTCCTCACCTCAATGAGGCGCCGGGTGTCGAATCCGGCGGGCACCGCTCGTGTAGAGGGTGAGACAGCACAGAAAGGAACGACCCATGAAGCAGTACGTGCTCACCATCTACCAGCCCGACGGCGCCCCGCCCGGCCCGGAGATCCTGGGCCCGATCACGCGCGACCTCGAAGCCCTCGGCGAGGAGATGCGGGACGCCGGGGTGTGGGTGTTCTCCGGCGGGCTGCGGCCCGCTGACCAGGCGGCCGTGGTGCGGATGAAGGCGGGCGAGGCGTTCACCACCGACGGCCCCTACACCGAGGGCAAGGAGCACGTCGGCGGATTCACCATCATCCGGGCACCCGACATGGAGACCGCCCTCGGCTGGGGCCGCAAGCTGGCGAGGGCGGTGGCCCGGCTGCCGATCGAGGTGCGCGAGTTCGAGGGCTGACACCCCCCTCGCGCGCCCCTCAGAGCACGGGCAGGTAGCGGCCGAGCTCGAACTCGGTGACGGTGCGGCGGTATTCGCCCCACTCGGCCCGCTTGTTGCGCAGGAAGAAGTCGAAGACGTGCTCCCCGAGCGTCTCGGCCACCAGCTCGCTCCGCTCCATGACCGCGATGGCCTCGTCCAGCGATCCCGGCAGCGGCTGGATCCCGAGCGCCCGCCGCTCGGCGCTGGTCAGCGTCCACACGTTGTCCTCGGCGGCGGCGGGGAGCTCGTAGCTCTCCTCGATGCCCTTCAGCCCGGCGGCCAGGATCAGCGCGAAGGCCAGGTAGGGGTTGCAGGCCGAGTCGAGCGAGCGGAACTCGATGCGGGTCGAGCCGCCCTTGTGCGGTTTGTACATCGGCACCCGGACCAGGGCCGAGCGGTTGTTGTGGCCCCAGCACACGTAGGAGGGCGCCTCGCCGCCCTGCCCGGCGATGGCCTCGGCGCCGCCCCACAGCCGCTTGTAGGAGTTGACCCACTGGTTGGTGATGGCCGTGATCTCGGCGGCGTGCTTGAGCAGCCCGGCGATGAACGAGCGGCCGACCTTGGACAGCCGGTAGTCGGTCCCGGCCTCGTAGAAGGCGTTGCGGTCGCCCTCGAACAGCGACATGTGCGTGTGCATGCCGGAGCCGGGGTGCTCGGTGAACGGCTTGGGCATGAACGAGGCCCAGATCCCCTGCTCCAGCGCGACCTCCTTCATGACCAGCCGGAAGGTCATGATGTTGTCGGCCGTGGTCAGCGCGTCGGCGTAACGCAGGTCGATCTCCTGCTGCCCGGGCGCGCCCTCGTGGTGGCTGAACTCGACCGAGATGCCCATCGACTCCAGCATCATGATCGCCTGGCGTCTGAAGTCGTGGCCCGAGCTGTGCGGGGTGTGGTCGAAGTAGCCGCCCGAGTCGATCGGCTCGGGCCGGTCTCCCGCCTCGGGCCGGTTCTTCAGCAGGAAGAACTCGATCTCCGGGTGGGTGTAGAAGGTGAAGCCCATGTCGGCGCACTTGGCGAGCGTGCGCTTGAGCACCCAGCGCGGGTCGGCGTGCGAGGGGGAGCCGTCGGGCATGAGGATGTCGCAGAAGATCCGCGCCGCGCCGGGCGTCTCGCTGCGCCACGGCAGGATCTGGAAGGTGCCGGGGTCGGGCTTGGCGAGCATGTCGGACTCGTAGACGCGCGCGAACCCCTCAATGGCGGAGCCGTCGAAGCCGATGCCCTCCGCGAACGCGCCTTCCAGCTCGGCCGGGGCGATCGCCACGGACTTGAGGAAGCCGAGCACGTCGGTGAACCAGAGCCGGATGAACCGGATGTCGCGTTCCTCGAGCGTGCGGAGCACGAACTCCTGCTGGCGGTCCACAGCGTCCCCTCGATAGACAGACAGTACGGGTCATTTACCAGCATGCCGTGCTCGTGTTTCGCACACGTTACGGAGGGCACCGGTGCGAGCCTCGCTGACAAAGCCCCCGCCCCGACTTACTGTGATCACGCAGTCAGTCTCGGGGGAGGCATTGGTGGCTATCGACCTGCTCAATCACAAGCTCGATCGGGCGTTCGACCACATCGACGCGAGCGGCAACGGCGTCGTCGAGCGTGAGGACCTGCTCGGGCTGGGAGCCCGCATCCTGGTGGGTTTCGGGGAATCCCCCACCTCGGTCACCGGGGCCAGCCTCGTCGACAGCTTCGACGGCATCTGGTCCGCCCTGGCGCAGGCGCTCGAACGCGACGGCGACTCCGGCATCGCACGCCCGGACTTCCGTACCGGGATGACGGCGGCGTTCGTCACCGGCGACCTGTACGACCCGGTGTTCAGACCGGCCACGCTGGCCGTGGCCGAGCTGTGCGACGGCGACCGGGACGGGCGGATCGGGCCCGGCGAGTTCCGTACGATGCTGTGCGCGTTCGGCGTCGCGTACGACGACGTGGACGAGGCGTTCGACCGGCTCGACCGGTCGGGCAGGGGCACGCTCACCGTGGACGAGCTGGTCCAGGCCGCCTCCGACTACTACCGCAGCGACGACCCGAACGCCGCCGGCAACTGGCTCTACGGACCGCTGTGAACACCGGAGTGAACACCACCGTGTTCGCCACGGTGCGCACCGCGCTACGCAACGTGATGCACTGGAAGCCGATGCTGCCGGTGCCGCGCAGGGGCGGTTCCGCGGCTCTGGCGCTGCTGCCGCTCACCGAGCGGGTGCCCGCGATGGCGGAGCCGTGCCGGATGCACCCGGCCGTCTACGCGATCGAGGCGGCGGTCCTCGACTGGGCCAGGCGCACCGGGCTGCGCGCCGACCCCGGCGTCGGCTTCCACCGGATGGCGGGCCGGGCCTTCGCCGAGTTCGACGCGGCCGCGGCGGCGCTGTTCGCGCAGTGGCTCACCTGGCTGTTCCACCTGGACGACGACCTGGACGAGGGCGCGTGCCAGCCGGAGATCTTCCGGGGCATGCTGGAGGGCACCGCCCGGCATCCGCTGGAGGCGGCCTTCGCCGACCTGTGGCGGGTGACCAGCGCCCGGATGAGTGACCGGTGGCGGGCGAGGTTCGCGGTCGGGCTGCGGCGCCAGCACGACGCCTGCCGTACCGAGGCCGACAACCGGGCCTCGGGGCGGATGCCGACGCTGGAGGAGTATCCGGCGCTGCGCAGGGGCACGGTCGGCCCGTACGTCTACGACCTGGTCGAGCCGTGCCTGCGGGTCGAGGTGCCGGTCTGGGTGGTCGAGTGCGAGCCCTGGCAGCAACTCGTGAACGCCTGCAGCGACGTCACGGCGTGGTGCAACGACGTGGCCTCGCGACCCAAGGAGCGCGGCGACGTGCACAACTTCGTCGTGCTGGCGATCCGGCAGCTCGGGCTGGGCGAGCGGGAGGCGACCGCCTGGGTGCTGGACCGGATCGCGGAACGCTGCCAGGACATGCGGCACGCGGCCAGGCGGCTGCCGCTGGACGATCTCGACCCGAAGACGGCCAGGGACGTCAGCAAGGTGGCCTGCGCCTATCTCGCGGCACCGCGCGCCCACCTCGACTGGCTGCTGGAGTCCAAACGCTACGCCTGAGGCGGCGGACGGCTCGCGGGCGCGTCCGGACACGTCCCCACCCGGCGGCGTGTCAGGACGCGCCCGCGAGCATGTCGCCGGCGGGGGTGCGGCGGTAGACGACCTGCTTGCCGAGCCGCATCCCCACCGCCAGCCCGCCGCCGCGCAGCACCCCGAGGTGCTGGCTGACCGCGCCCGGCGTCAGCGCCATGCGCGCGGCCAGGGCGGAGGTGGTGGCGGGCTCGGCCAGCGCGAGCAGGATCTGCGCCCGGCTGCGGCCGATCAGCGCCGCCAGCGCGCCGGGCGCGGGCGGCGGGCTCTGCTCCCACAACGTGCCGACGCCGAGCACCGAATAGATCAGGGTCGACTGGTACGGCGCCGACATCACCGCGATCGACGGCCACCAGAACGCGCTGGGCACCAGCACCAGCCCGTCACCGTGCAGCCCGCCCGCCTCGCACCACGGCCGGTCGATCAGCAGCCGCTCCCCGGTCCAGACCACGGCGGGATCCAACCCGGCGAACAGCTCCCTGGCCCCGCCCCGCGCGAGCTGCCGCGAGCGGCGCAGCACGTCACGCTCCAGCAGCGCGTACACCCGGGGCCAGAACTCGGCGAAACACGTCTCCCAGTACGCCTCCAGCGCGTCCGCCACCCTGGCCACCCCCGCCCGCGGATCGGCCATGAACCGCTTCAGCACGGCCTTGTCGGTGCCCTCGACGCAGCCGGCCTCCCGGTGGGCCACCTCCGGCGGTGTGCGCCTGATCCGGTCGAGCTCGGCGGCGAAGTCCGGCACCGGCGTGTCGGGCGGCGGGGTGATGAAGTCGGCGAGATAGCCGCTCGGCGGCACGAGCGCGAACAGCTCGGCCAGGTCGAGCCCCTCCAGCCGGGGCCGCGCGGCCTTGATCCACGGCAGGTGGATGGACTGCCTGGCGGGCGTCTGGAGGGTGCGCAGGCTGGCGACGAGCTCCCACACCGGCGAGAACGCGAACCGGATGCGTGCGACGTCCTCGGGCTTCAGCACCCAGGTGATGGCCATGTTTTTAGTGTGCGCTAAATCGTTCGCGTAGCAAAACCGTAAATATCAACCTTTATCGGGTGTCGAGCACTGTCGCTGAGAAGCCCTCCTTCCTGCAGGCCAAGTTCGGTGGCCTGCCCCGTCCCTTCTGGGCCCTGTGGGGCGGCACCTTCGTGAACCGCCTGGGCACCATGGTCATGCCCTTCACCGGCGTGTACCTGACCCAGGCCCGCGGCCTGTCCCTGACCGCGGCCGGGCTGGCGATGGGCGTGTTCGGGGCGGGTTCGCTGCTGTCGCAGCTGCTGGCCGGGATGCTCGCCGACCGGATCGGCCGCCGGGCCACGCTCTCGGGCGGCATGCTGGCCACGTCCGCGATCATGCTGGCCCTCGGCTACAGCTCCTCGCTGCCCGCGATCCTGATCTCGATGTTCGCCCTCGGCCTGGTCATGGACATCTACCGGCCGGCCTCGAACGCCCTGGTGGCCGACCTGGTCTCGCCCGAGGAGCGGCCCCGCGCGTACGGGCTGCTGTTCTGGGGGATCAACCTCGGCTACTCCGTGGGCGTGACCGCCGGCGGCTGGCTGGCGGGGCACGGGTTCATCTGGCTGTTCTGGGTGGACGCGCTGTCCAGCCTGGTGTTCGCGGCGCTGGTCTGGCGGGCGGTTCCCGAGACCAGGCCGGCGGCCAGGGAGTCGACCGGCGGCTTCGGCGTGGTGCTGCGCGACCGGGTGATGATCGGGTTCACGCTGGTGGCGCTGGGCAACGCGCTGGTCTACTCGCAGACGATGACCATGCTGCCGGTGGCGGCGGCCGAGGTCGTGAAGCTGACGCCGGGACAGTTCGGGCTGGCCATGGCGCTGAACGGGGTGCTCATCGTCATCGTCCAGCCGCTGGTGTCCGACTGGCTGGGACGCCGGGACCACGCGCGCGCGTTCGCGGTGGGGCTGGTCGTGATGGGGCTGGGCTTCGCGATGACCGCGTTCGTCACCGACGTGGCGGGGCTGGCCGTCACGATCACCGTGTGGACGGTCGGCGAGATCATCACGGCCGGCATCCCCGGCGCGATCGTGGCCGCGCTGGCGCCCGCGGACCTGCGCGGCCGGTACTCCGGGCTGTTCGGGCTCTCCTGGTCGCTGGCGGCGGTGCTGGCGCCGCTGCTCGGCGGGCCGCTGCTGGAGCTCGGGCCGCGGGTGCTGTGGTTCACGGTGGGCGGGGTGGGCCTGCTGTCGGCGGCGGGCATCCTGCTGCTCGGACCGGCGATCCGGCGCCGCTGAACGCGTCCGGCCGGTGCCGCCCGACTTTTCGTCGCTTTGACGATAAAAATCACGCCGTACTAGGCTGGGCAGCGTGGCCCAACTGCGTATAGCCCTCGCACAGACCAACCCGACTGTCGGAGACCTGGCCGCCAACGCGGACCTGCTGGTCGCGTGGACCCGCGACGCCGCCGAACGCGAGGCCCATCTCGTCGTCTTCACCGAGATGTTCCTGACCGGCTATCCGGTCGAGGACCTCGTGCTGCGCACATCCTTCGTCGACGCCAGCATCCGCACTCTGGAGGAGGTGGCGCGCAGGCTGGACCGGGAGGGCCTGGGCGACCTGCCGGTGGTGGTCGGCTACGTCGACCGTGCCGGCCTGGCCCCCCGGGTGGGGCAGCCGAGGGGCGCCCCACTGGACGCGGCGGCGCTGCTGCACAAGGGCGAGGTGGTGACCCGCACGAGCAAGCACCACCTGCCGAACTACGGGGTGTTCGATGAATACCGCTATTTCGTCCGCGGGGACCGGCTGCCGATCTTCCGGCTGCACGGGGTGGACGTGGCGATCGCGGTGTGCGAGGACCTGTGGCAGGAGGGCGGCCCCGTGGCCGTCGTCGGGCAGGCGGGGGCCGGGCTGCTGGTCGTGCCGAACGCCTCGCCGTACGAGAAGGAGAAGGACGACGTCCGCCTGGAGCTGTGCGCGCGCAGGGCTCGCGAGGCGGGCTGCGCGCTCGTCTACGTCAACCAGGTCGGCGGCCAGGACGAGCTGGTCTTCGACGGCGACTCGATCGTGGTGGACGGCTCGGGCGAGCTGGTGGCGCGGGCCGGCCAGTTCAAGGAGGAGCTGCTGGTCGTGGACCTTGACCTGCCGGTCTCCGACGCGCCGGCGGGCACGTTCCCGTACGACGCGGGCGACGGGTCCACGATCACGGTCGACCGCCTGGTCCTGTCCGCCGACCCGGTCGAGCCCCGTCCCCCGGTGCCCGCGCGGATCGCGGAGCGGCTGGATCCGGCCGCGGAGGTCTACTCGGCCCTGGTGCTCGCGGTCCGCGACTACGTCACCAAGAACGGCTTCGAGTCGGTCATCCTGGGCCTGTCGGGCGGGATCGACTCGGCCCTGACGGCCACGATCGCCTCCGACGCCATCGGCCCCTCCCGCGTCCACGTGGCGCTCATGCCGTCGCGCTACTCCTCGGACCACTCGCTGACCGACGCCGAGGAGCTGGTACGCCGGCAGGGGATCAACGCGCGGGTGGTGCCGATCGCGGAGATCGTCAACGCCTACGAGAAGGAGATCGACCTGTCGGGCCTGGCCGCCGAGAACTTGCAGGCCAGGGTGCGCGGCATGATCCTCATGGGGCTGTCCAACGAGCACGGCCACCTGGTGCTGACCACCGGGAACAAGAGCGAGCTGGCCACCGGCTACTCCACCCTCTACGGCGACTCGGCCGGCGGGTTCGCCCCGATCAAGGACGTGCCCAAGACGATGGTGTGGGAACTGTCCCGGTGGCGCAACGCCCACACCGACCCCTCGTTCCTGCTGGACGCCGAGGCCCCGATCCCGGAGAACTCCATCGCCAAGGAGCCCAGCGCGGAGCTGCGGCCGGATCAGCGGGACACCGACTCCCTGCCCCCGTACGAGGTGCTGGACCGGCTGCTGGACGACTACGTGGAGAAGGACATGGGCTCCCAGGAGCTCATCGCGGCGGGCCACGACCCGGCGCTGGTGACGCGGGTGATCCGCCTGGTGGACCTGGCGGAGTACAAGCGCCGCCAGTACCCGCCGGGCCCGAAGATCACCCCGAAGAACTTCGGCAGGGACCGCCGCCTGCCCATCACCAACCGCTGGCGCGAGACGACCGGACCGGCGTGAGCGTCCGGGACGTCGACCTGCTCCGCATCGAGACAGGGGTCATCTGGCGGCTGGACGACCGCGGTCGTCTCCCCGGTCCGGAGGAGTTGGTGGTCGGCGTGGCGGCCGACGGCCTGACGGCGGCGGTGGGCGCGAGCGTGCCCGGCCCGCTCGCCGCCCGCCTCCTCGACCTCGTCGCCGGGGCCGCCCCGTCGCCGCCCGGCACGCCCCCGGCCGTCCTGGCCCGGTGCCGCGAGCTGCTGGAGGCGGACCTGACCGTGTCCGGCGGGCCGAGCTATCTGGTGCGCCCGCCGGTCCGGTTCGACGCGCCGGTCGAGGTGCTCCGGTCGGACGACCCGGCGCACGCGCGCCGGGTGCGGCCGCTGCGGCCCGTCGGGTGGGAGCCGGAGGAGTGGGAGGTCCTCGCCGACGGCGGCCCGGGCGCGCCGTGGGCGATGGTGGTGAAGGACGACCAGGTGGTCGCCGTCTGTCACAGCGCACGGCTGACCTCCGCCGGCGCGGAGGCCGGCACCTGGACCGCTCCCGCGTTCCGCGGCCGGGGGTACGCGGCGGCCACCACCGCCGCCTGGGCCGGCCTGCTGCCCGGCATCCCGCTGTTCTACAGCACGAGCGCGGACAACCGCTCCTCCCAGCGGGTGGCCGCCCGGCTCGGACTGCGCCCCCTCGGCTGGCTCTGGCACCTCACCCGGTGATCGGGGTGCCAACTTTAATGTGCGTTGATCAAACGCGGGCCGATCTTTTCCGGCACTGTTTCGAGCCATGTGGAGTCATCACGAGCCTGCCGCGGATGGCATGCGCGTACAAAAGCCGACAATGACGATGGATCATCTGATGGAGCCCGCGTTCCGGCAGCGCAGGCTCCACCTGATCGCCCTTGGCCTGCTGATATTCCTGGGAGGACTGGTCGCGACCGCCGCCATCAAATTCCATACCGATAAAAGGGTCGAAGTGATCGGCATAACGCAGCGAATCGACGCCGGGCACTCGATTCCGGTCACTGTGATGCGCAAGGCGGAAATCCTCTCGCCGGAGAGCGCTTTCGTGCCGTGGTCCGAACGCGGGAATCTCGGCGGGCAGGTCGCCACCGTCACCCTGCTGCCTGGCACGCTGCTCACCCGGGCCATGACGGTGTCGGCCGTCGTGGAGCACCTCCCCGGCGGGGCGCTGCTCGGCCTGGATCTCTAGCCGCCGTCCCGGCTACGCCCCGGGTGGCAGGCGGGCGGCGATGCCGTCGAGGATGAGGTCGAGGCCGAGAAGGAACTGGCCGTCGAAGTCGTTGATGTCCACCTGGGCGTGCCGGGCGAGGTCGGCGACGTGCTCCTCCAGGTAGGCGCCGACCCTCTCGCGTGCCTCGGCGTCGGCGCCGGGGGTGCGGACCGTGGCCCACCAGGTGTTCTCGGCGGCGACGAACCCGTTCACGTAGGAGGACAACGTGCCGACGGCGGCGACAAGGGTGGGGCCGCTCAGCCCGGCGTCTGCTAGGGCGGCGTAGAAGGGCCGGGAGCGGGCCAGCGCGTTCGGGCCGATGAGGGGGCGGGTGGAGGTCAGGGTGGGCACCCAGGGATGGCGGCGCATGACCTGCCTGCTCCGGGCGAGCTGACCGGCCAGCCGTTCGCGCCACGAGCCCTCCTCCACCGGCTCGATCTCGCCGATGACCGCGTCCAGGGCCAGGTCGAGCACGTCCTCCTTGCTCGTGACGTACTCGTAGAGCGACATCGTGCCCGCTCGCAGGCGCGCGGCCAGGGCCCGCATGGAGAACCCGGCCACGCCCTCGGCATCGAGCAGGGCGACGGCGGCCTCGACGATGCGCTCACGCGACAGCCGCGGCCTGCGCGGGCGCTCGTCGCCGCGGAACCAGATGGACTCCGGCATCTCGACTCCCGTGCACTGTACGGAAAACCGTACGACCACCCTAGCCCGGCGGGACCGAGGAGGGCGGCGGGCCGGCTCTGGGCCGGCGTGCGGTCCCTCAGCGCCGGCGCGACCCTCCGACGCCCGCCGGCGTGCGGTCACCCCCTGTCGGCGCGGCCCTCCGAGGCCCGCCGCGCGATCAGTGCTTCGATGCCGTCGAGCAGCAGGTTGAGCCCGAACAGGAAGTCCTCGTCGTCCACCCATCCGACGGCGCCCCGCAGGACGCCCGCGCGCATCGCCGCCGACAGCGCCGGATACGTCTCGGGGTCGAGCACCTCCGCGAGCACGTCACCGTAGTCGGAGGCCCCCTTGACCCCGGCCTCCTCCAGCCGCGGGTCGCCGCCGCCCACCCCGTGCACGACCGCCGCGTCGGTCAGCGCGTAGCCCGTCAGGGTGGTCGCCACGTTGATCTTCTCTCCGTCGTCCAGCCCGGTGCCGCCGAGCGCGGTCATCAACCGGTCGAGCCAGAGCAGCCGCCGCGGGCCGAGCGGCGGGGACAGCCGGGCGGCGGACAGCAGCCAGGGGCGTTCGAGCAAAATGTCGCGGTTGCCGCGGGTCCACAGGGCCAGGTAGTCGCGCCAGGGCAGATCCCCCGGTTCGGGCGGCAAGGGCACGGCGCTGTCGGCCATGACGGTCAGCAACTCCTCCTTGCTGCCCACGTACCGGTACAGAGCCGTCGTCGCCACTCTCACCCGCGCGGCCACGCTGGCCATCGAGACCCCGGCCAGACCTTCGGCGTCGGCGATGTCGATGGCGGCGGCGGCGATCCGCGCGAGGTCCAGTCGCGGCCGCGGTCCCCTGCGCGAGACGGGCTCGCGCCCCCACATCCGCTCCACCTCGGGTGGCAGCGACCGCTCGTGCGCCATCGAACTCCTCCTTGACCGCCTCCTAGGATTGTGCATTACCTTAAAACTATGAACGTCATACACAGTAGCTCATTCACAGATGCCATCCACGCCCGCGGGTTAACCAAGTCGTTCGGGAGCACGCGGGTGCTGGCCGGGGTGGACCTGACGGTGCCGGTGGGCACGCTGCTGGCCCTGCTCGGGCCGAACGGCTCGGGCAAGACCACCACGGTCCGCATCCTGACCACGCTGCTCGCGCCGGATGCCGGCACCGCCTCGGTGGGCGGCCACGACGTCACCCGTGAGGGCGTCGCCGTGCGCCGGGCGATCGGGCTGACCGCCCAGCAGGCCACCGTGGACGACCTGCTCACCGGGCGGGAGAACCTGGAGCTGTTCGCCGGGCTCCACCAGCTGGGCAGGCGGCAGGCCCGGCGCCAGGCGGGCGAACTGCTGGAGCGCTTCCACCTCACCGCCGCCGCCGGCCGCCGGGTCGCGACCTACTCCGGCGGGATGCGGCGCCGCCTCGACCTGGCGGCGAGCATGGTGTCGGCGCCACGCATCCTGTTCCTGGACGAGCCCACCACCGGGCTCGACCCGCGCAGCCGGGCCGAGCTGTGGTCGGTGATCCGCGAGCTGCTCGCCTCCGGCACGACGATCCTGCTGACCACGCAGTACCTGGAGGAGGCCGACCAGCTCGCCGACCGCATCGCGGTGATCGACGGCGGGCGCGTGGTGGCCGACGACTCCCCGGCGGCGCTGAAGCGCCAGGTCGGCTCCGAACGCCTGATGCTACGCCTGGCGCACGCGCAGGACGTGGCCCGCGCCGGTGCCGCGCTCGGCGACGCGGGGGCCCACCTCGACGTGGACGCCCGGCAGGTCGTCCTGGCCGTGCGGGGGCCCGACCACCTGCGCCGCGCGCTGGACCTGCTGCACCGGGCCGGCATCGAGGTCGAGCACGTCGAGCTGCGCACTCCGACGCTGGACGACGTCTTCTTCGAGCTCACGGCGGCCGCCGCGTGACCGCCGCCCTGCGCCTCCTCATCGGCCGCAGCCTCCGCCACGAGCTGCGCACGCCCGACAGCCTCATCGTGAACACCGCCCTGCCGGTGATCATCATGGTCCTGTTCGTGTACGTCTTCGGCGGCGCGATCAGCACCGGTTCGAGCGGGCTGGCCTACATCGACTTCGTGGTCCCCGCCGTGCTGCTCATGTCCGGCGGGTACGGCGCCGCGCTGACCGCCGTGAACATCGCCGACGACATGACCGGCGGCATGATCGACCGCTTCCGCACGCTGCCCATCAGCGGCTGGGCCGTCCCCGCCGGGCACGTGGTGGCCTCGGTGATCCGCAACGTGGGCTCGTCGGCCATCGCGCTGGCCGCCGCGATCCTGCTGGGCTTCCGCCCGTACGCGAGTCTCGTGGACTGGCTGCTGGTGCTGGCCCTGGTGACGGGTTACGTGCTGGCGATGTCCGCCCTGGCGGTGCTGTGGGGGCTGCTGGTCAACTCGACGCAGGCGGCCGGGGCGTTCAGCTTCATCGTGCTCTTCCTGCCGTACCTGTCGGACGGGGTCGTACCGGCGGAGACCATGCCGGGCGCGCTGCGCGCCTTCGCCGAGCACCAACCGGCCACACCGATCGTGGACGCCCTCCGTGCCCTGCTGCTGGACCAGCCGATGGGCTCCTCCGGGGTGGTGGCGGCCGGCTGGCTCGGGGGTGCGGTGCTGATCGCCCTGCCGACCGCGGCCCTCCTGTTCCGCCGCAAAACCCGCTCGTGACGCCCGTCCCGGCGGCCGTTCCCGTCATATGCCCCATGGCGGTCGCCTGACCCTCCCAGCGGCGGCCGGGGCGCGGCGTACGAGCCGGAACCGGGACCGGCGCCGCAGACAACCCACCACCACCGGGAAGCCACACGGGCGGCCGGCACCGCGTCCTCCTCGGGAGCCGTTCCGGACGGCGGTCCGCGAGCGCTCGCTCCCGAGCGGAGACCCGCGGGCGTTCGCTCCGGAGCCATTCCTGGGCGGCGATCCGCGGGCGTTCACTCCGGAGCCGTTCCGGACGGCGATGCGCGGGGGTTCGCTCCGAAGCCGTTCCGGGGGTGGCGATCCGCGAGCGTTCGCTCCTGAGCCACTCCGGGGCGGCGATCCGCAGGCGTTCGCTACGAAGCCGTCCCGGACTGAGACCCGCGAGCGTCGTGAATTACGGGGCCAGTCCGGAGAGCGCCGCATCGACGACCCGTTCGGCCAGGTCGGCGGCCAGTTCCCCTTCGGGACCCCACTTGGTGTGCCACAGCATGGCACCCGAGAGCAATGCCATACCCATGTCGACGTCCAGGTCGGCGCGGAGCTCGCCGGAGGCGATGCCGCGCTCGATCACGGCCCGCAACGCCGCTCTCCGGGGCTCGACGGCGCGCTTCATGAAGCGCTCCATCAGCCGCGGATAGCGGTCGGCCTCGCTCATCGCGATGTTCATCACGCACCGGGACCGGGGCTGACCCGCCTCCGCGCGCATCACGTCGAGCAGGACGATCAGGTCGTCGCGCACGGAGGTGCCCCTGAGACGTGGCATGGGCGCCTTCAGCGTGGCGAGCGCGTCGACGACCAGGTCCTCCTTGTTGGACCAGCGCCGGTAGATCGTGGTCTTGCCCACGCCCGCCTTCGACGCGATCGCCTCGATGGACAGCTCCGAGACGCCCATGCCCTCGCCGATCAGGTCGAGGGTCGCCTCGATGATCGCCCGTTCGGCCTTCTCGCTGCGCGGACGGCCCGCCGGGCGGGCAGTCCCTGTTTCCTGGATCGTCATCGCGGCCTCACACTACCGCTGGTTCCTTCTTTTCCACGTGCTTGGCCGGGCGCGCCTTTCCTGGCATCCAGGTCATGACCACCGCGGCGCCGATGAGCGCGATCACGGCCGACACGAGCGCCGTGACGTGCATGCCGTCGATGAAGGCGTTGAACGCGGGCTGGATCAGTGCCTGGCCCTTCTCGCCGAGCGCCTGGGCCACACCCATCGTGCCCACGATCGACTCACCGGCCGCGTGCTGCGCCTCGGGGGGCAGTCCGGCCAGCGCGGGTCCCATCTCCCCACGATAGCTGGAGGACAGCACCGAGCCGAGCACGGCGACGCCGAGCGCACCGGCCACCTGCCGGACGGTGTTGCTCATGGCCGAGCCGACACCGGCCTTCTCCCTGGGCAGCGACTCCATGATCGCGGTCGTGGCGGGCGGCATGATGTTGGCCATCGCGGCGCCCTGGACGAAGAAGACGATCTCGATCAGCAGGATCGGCGTGTTCTGGTCCATGAGCGCGTAGCTGGCCAGCGCCGCGGTCACCACGATCATGCTGACGGAGGCCGACAGCTTGGCGCCGAACCGCTGGTTCACCCGCTGGCTGAGCGGCGCGAAGATGAGCTGCGCCGCGGCGAACGGGATCATCAGCGCCCCCGCCTCCACCGGCGTGAAGCCCAGCACGACCTGCAGGTAGAAGGTCAGGAAGAACATCCCGCCCATCATCGCGAAGAACATGATGCCCATCATTCCGATGGCCGAGCTGAAGCGGACGTTGGTGAAGCTGCGCACGTCGAAGATCGGGTGGTCGATGCGCTGCTCCCACCAGACGAACACGCCCAGCACCGCCAGCCCGAACAGCGTCGGCACCAGCACCTCGGCGCTCGCCACGGTGGCCAGCTCGCCGCCGCGGATGATGCCGTACACGACGGCCACCAGTCCAATGATCGACAGCAGCACGCCGACCGGGTCCAGCCTGGACGGCTTGGGGTCCCGCGACTCGGGCACGAAGCTGGCGATGAGGATCATGCTGATCACTACGATCGGCACGTTGATCAGGAACACCGAGCCCCACCAGAAGTGCTCGATGAGCAGCCCGCCGGTGATGGGGCCGATGGCCACCGCGAGCCCCACACCGCCGGCCCACACGCCGATCGCCTTGCCACGCTCCGAGGGAGGAAAGACGTTGGAGATGATGGCCAGGGTGGCCGGCATGATCGCCGCACCGCCGATGCCCATCGCCGCCCGCGCGAAGATCAGCTGCATCGGATCCTGCGAGTAGGCACTGGCCAGCGAGGCCAGGCCGAACAGCGCCATGCCGATGAACAACATCCGCTTGCGCCCGGTCCGGTCACCGATCACGCCGAAGGTGAACAGCAACCCGGCGAACACGAGCGTGTAGGAGTTGATCGCCCACTCCAGCTCGCTCTGCGTCGCCCCCAGACCGATGGTCTTGTCGGCGATGGTCTTCATCGCCACGTTGAGGATCGTGTTGTCCAGCACAACCGCCAACAGGCTGAACACCAGCACGCCGAGGATTCCCCAGCGACGTGGATGTCCCGCGTTCGGGTCCATGAAACCATCCTTAATTTCGATACGTCAGAGTTTCGCAACGACACCGTATCGCAAGATATTCCGATACGCAACGGTCCCGTTTCGTAAACCCTAGGTAAACACTCCCCACCCCCAACCGCCCACTCCCAACGTGCCGCCCCTCAACCGCCCACCCACCCACCACACCGAACCCCCACCCCTCGGCCGCCCCACCGCCCAGCACCCCACCTGACCACCTAGTCCCGCCTCAACCCGCCGAACCCAGCCCAACCCCGCCTCAACCCGCTCCAACCCGCTCCAACCCGCCCAACCCCGCCTCACGACTCGCTACCGCCCATCACCCAGGCCGTAGGCACCCGGGGCCCGCTCCCACAACGCGGCCGTAGCTCCGAGCGTCCAGACACGCTCCACACCACCGCCCAGGCGCTCGCCCGCTCGCAACCCACCCCAACAGCGGCCCGCCAAAGGCCGCCTTCGTCTCCTCGGCCCGGACTACGCTCGATCGCACGTCCACGCCCTGGAAGCTCGTGTATCGGGCCCGGCCTGCACCCCTCACAAACCTCCCACAACCTGGGCACACCCTGCCGAAACCCGCCATCGACGGCACCCCACACCCGACCGCACGCTCAGCCGGACCCCTGTGCACCAGCGAGGACAGCTGCGCACCAATGAGGACGACTGTGCACAGACAAGGACGGGCTGCGTGACATGCGTCTCCAAGCGGCAGGGCAAACTGCGCCAAACCCAGGACCATCGCCCCAGCTTCCAGCCTCAGGCATTTAACCCAGGGCCCTCGAACCGGAGCGCTCAATCCAAGGCACCTCAACCCACGCCACTCAACCCAAGGCACTCACCCAAGGCGCCTCAACACACGCCACTCAACCCAGGGCACTCACCCAGGCCGCCTCAACCCACGCCGCTCACCCCATCGCGCTCAATCCAAGGCACCTCAACACACGCCACTCAACCCAGGGCACTCAATCCAAGGCGCCTCAACCCACGCCGCTCACCCCAAGGCACTCACCCCAAGGCACCTCAACCCACGCCGCTCACCCCGAGCCGCCCTCCCAAGGCCGGTCAGGCCCCCGGCAGTCAACCCAGGGCCGCCCTCAACCACGGACCTCTGCTCAGGACCCGCCCTCGACGAGCGCCCATCCTCGGCCCAGGACCCGCCTGCCAGCCAGCCCAGGCCCGTCCTAGCCCGGAGCCGTCGTCCCCGATGTCCAACCTCGGGCGTTCACTCCCGGGTTGGCGAGGCCGTTTGCGGTTGGGCCGGGACGGCTGCCGCCACCTCCACCCCCAGCTCCTCCTGCACCGAAGCCCTCTCCCCTTGCACCGAAGACCCCTCCTCCATCGATGCCGGAGGAGAGGCAGGAACCTCAGGGCGGCGGCGCCAGAACGGCAGGCCCAGTGCCACCATGGCCGCTCCCACCAGACCGGCCACCGCGAACGCCCACCCCGGCCCGTGGCCGTCGATGATCGCTCCGGCGATGGGGGCCGAGGCGGCGCCACCGATCAGCAACGCCGTGCCGTGAAAGCCCATCGCCTCACCGCGGGCTCTGGCGGGCACCCACCGGGTGACCACGTCGACCGTGGCCGACAGGGCCGGCGCGCAGAGCAGACCCGCGGGCAGCAGCGCCAGGATCATCCAGCGCCAGTCGCCCACGGCCAGACCCACGGGGACGGTCAGCAGGCCCATGCCGGCGATGAGCCCGAGGGGCGACAGGCCGCGGGACATGCCGCCGTACAGGAAGCCGCCGACGAGGGAGTAGAGGCACCAGACGGCCACGGCGAGGCCGACCCACTGCTCGTCGCCCGTCCGGTTGACGGTGGCGACCAGCGACAGCTCGCTCGCGGTGAGCACGAACGTGGCCGCCGCCGTCGTCCCCAGCAGCGCCACGAACGCTGGGGTGAGCCACTGCCGCCTGGGCACCCGTACGCTTTCCTCCCCCATCTCGTCGGGCGCCCGGGTGGGCGCGTTGAGCACGATCAGCCCCATGCCTCCCAGCACCAGCCCGACCCCGATGATCGCCATCGTCGCCTGGCCGCCCAGCATCGTGATCCCCGCCACCGCCAGTGCCGGACCCACCATGTAGGACAGCTCGACCAGCATCGAGTCCAGCGCGAACCCGATGCGCCGCTGAGGCACCGGCACCACGGCTGCCAGACACTGCCTGGTCACGCTGAACACCGGCAACGCCAGCAGCCCCGCCGCCGCCGTAGCCGCGACCAGCGCGGGGAACGGCAGCGCCCACGCGCACGACCAGAACACCGCCTGCGCCAGGGTGGTGACGGCGACCACCGGCCGCAGGCCGTATCTGTCGACGAGCCTGCCCGACAGCGGCGAGCCGATCGCCGTCCCGATGGTGGTGGCCATGGTGATCAGTCCGGCCTTGCCGTAGCCCAGCTTCATCACCTCTGCCACATAGAGCGTCAGTGCCATGCCGGTGGCCACGGAGGGGATGCGCGCCAGCATCCCCACCAGCAATAACGTGGGGACGCCGGGGATTTTGAGCAGTTGTCGATAAGGGGTGATCGCCATGGGTTCCGTTACCTCCACGGTGATTCTGGCAAGCGGCACCGACAGTTTTGCAACTGGGTTTCACGTGTAATGATCGGAGATGTCCGGGGACGCCGCTGGGGCGCCTCGAGATGTTTCTGGAGGGTTCATATGTCCTCTTCAACCACGTTGTACGGCGGCGCCTCAGGCCGCAGAGTCACTGTCCGGGATCTCATGGCCGCCAAGGAGCGCGGAGAGCGATGGCCCATGGTCACCGCCTACGACGCGATGACGGCGGGCGTGTTCGACCGGGCGGGGATTCCGGTCCTGCTGGTGGGCGACTCGGCGGCGATGGTCGTCTACGGCCACGACTCCACGCTCCCGGTCACGGTCGACGACCTGCTGCCTCTCACGGCGGCCGTCGTACGAGGGTCGTCACGGGCGATGGTGGTCGCGGATCTGCCGTTCGGGTCGTACCAGTCCTCGCCGCAGCAGGCGCTGGAGTCGGCGGCCCGCTTCATGAAGGAGGCGGGTGCGCACGCCGTCAAGCTGGAGGGCGGGCACCGTGTGCTGCCGCAGGTCGAGGCCCTGGTCTCGGCGGGCGTACCGGTCATGGCGCACCTCGGCCTGACCCCGCAGTCGGTCAACGTCCTGGGCGGTTACCGCGTGCAGGGGCGGGGCCAGTCGGGCGAAGAGCTCATGGCGGACGCCAAGGACCTGGAGCGGGCCGGGGCGTTCTCGCTCGTGCTGGAGTGCGTTCCCGCCGACCTGGCGCAGCGGGTGACGACGTCGCTGGCGATCCCGACGATCGGCATCGGCGCGGGTGCGGCCACGGACGCGCAGGTGCTGGTGTGGCAGGACCTGATGGGGCTCACGCCGCGCCCGGCCCGGTTCGTCAAGCGCTATTCGGACCTGGCCACGGAGATGGACCGTGCGATCCGCGCTTTCGCCGACGACGTGACGTCCGGAGCCTTCCCGGCCCAGGAACACACCTACACCTGAGGCCGGCCGGCTGCGGACGCTCTCACTCCGTGGTGGCCAGGGAGTCCCGTGGTGACCGTGCCGGCCAAGTAACCCCGCCCAACGGCCGCTCCTGGCCCGGTGCGCCTCCCAGGCAAGCAGGGCAACGGCGCGGGAACCGGACCTCGCTGTGTCAGAGCGACCCCAACCGCGCGGGCTCCCCAGCTGGGCTGGGCTCCTAACCGTGCGGGCTCCCAACTGCGCGGGCTACCAGGCGGGCTCCCAACCGGGCAAGCTCCCAGCTGGGCGGGCACTCATCCGGGCGGGCGCCCAGCTGCGCGGGCTCCCCAGCTGGGCGGGCCCCAACCGCGGACTCCTAACAGCGCGGGCTCCCAACCGGGCAAGCTCGCAGCTGGGCGGGCACTCACCGAGCGGGCGCCCAGCTGCGCGGGCCCCCAACCCGGCGGGCTCGGTAGCAGGCTCAGCTGGGCAAGCTGGAACCACGGGCTCCTGTGAGCCCCCAGCCAAGCGGGCTCAGCTGGGTGGGCTCGGGTGGGGGGTCAGGTGGTCAGGGTGGCGGGGTCGGTGTTGGAGCCGCACACCACCACCGCCACCCGCTCGCCCTCCTCCGGCCGGTACGCCCCCGACAACAGGGCGGCATACGCGGCCGCGCCGGCGTGCTCGGCCGCCACCCGGTGCCGCGCCCACAACGTACGCCGGGCCGCCACGATCGCCTCGTCGCTCACCAGCACGCTCTGCACGCGCGGCCCGGAAAGGATCTCGAAGGCCAGGCTGCCGAGCTTGGTGGCCCCCAGGGCGTCGGCCGCCACCCCGCCGACCTCGACCGGCACCGGCTCCCCCGCCCGCAACGCCTCGTGCAGGGTCGGGATCCGCTCGGGCTCCACCGCCACGATCCGCGGCCCCGCCCCGAAAGCCCCACCCGCTGAGGTCCCTGACGCATAGGCCCCAGACGGGGAGACGCCAGGCGCGGAAGCCCCAGACGCGGAAGCCCCAGACGCAGAAGCCCCAGACGCGGAGACACCAAAGGAGGAAGCATCAGGTGAGGAGGAGCTGGACGGAGAGAGCGTCCCCAGTGTGATCCCCGCGGCGAAGCCGCCCCCGCCCACGGCCACCACCACCGTGTCCACGTCCTCGACCTGCGCCACCACCTCCAGCCCCGTGGTGCCCTGACCGGCCACCACCTCGGCCTGGTCGTAGGCGTGCACCGACAGCGCCCCGGTCTCGGCGGCGCGCTTGGCGGCGGCCTCGGCGGCCTCCGAGTAGATGGCCCCGGTCTGGGTGATGTGCGCGCCGAGCGCCTCAAGCCCGGCGACCTTCACCGGGCTCGTCACCTCGGGCACGAAGATCTCGGCCCGCACCCCCAGCTCCCGCGCCGCGTAGGCCACCGCCAGCCCATGGTTGCCCCCGCTGGCCGCGATCACCCCGCTGGGCGGCAACGGCCCGGCCGACAACATCCGGTTGAACGCCCCGCGCACCTTGAAGGACCCCGAGTGCTGGAGCAGCTCCAGTTTCAGGAACAACCCCGCGGAGACTTCGAGCACCGGAGTCCGGAGCACGAGCCCGTCGATCCGCCCGGCGGCGGCCAGCACATCCTCATGGGTGACGGTGGTCACGGCTATCCCCTCGATCGTCGGAGGGAAAAGAGCATACGCGCCCGCTACGACAGTGCCTGGGCCACGTCGGCCCACAGGTCCTCGGGGTTCTCGATGCCCACGGCGACGCGTACGGTGCCCTCGCCGATGCCACTGCGCGCCAGCTCCTCGGGGCTGAGCGAACGGTGGGACGTGGTGGCCGGGTGCAGCACGAGCGTCTCGACACCGCCCAGCGAAGGGGCGAGGAGCGCGAGGCGTACGGCGGCCATGAACTTCTCCCCCGCCGCCCGCCCGCCGACCAGGTCGAACGAGAACACCCCGCCGAACCCGGACAGCACCCGCCCGGCCAGCTCGTACGACGGATGCGATGCCATCCCCGGCCAGTGCACCGCCGACACGGCGGGGTGCTCCGCGAGCCGGGAGGTCAGATATGCGGCGTTGGAGCAGTGGCGTTCCATCCGCAACGCCAGCGTCTGGATCCCGCGCAGGGTCAGCCACGACGCGAACGGCTCGGCCGTCGTCCCCAGCGCCACCCCGTGATGCCACACCTTCCGGTAGAGCTCGTCGTCGGCGAAGACGGCGATCCCGCCCACCACGTCGGTGTGCCCGGCCAGGTATTTCGTCGTGGAGTGCACGACGATGTCCGCCCCGTACTCGATCGGGCGGCACAACAGCGGCGTGGCGAACGTGTTGTCCACCACCGACAGGATCCCCAGCTCACGGGCCACCGCGCACATCCCGGGCAGATCGGCCACCAGGGTCACCGGGTTGCTGATCGTCTCCAGGTAGACGAGCACGGTCTCCGGCCGTACGGCGGCGCGCAGGGCGGCGGGGTCGTTCTCCGCCACGTACGTCACGGTGATCCCCAACCGGTCCACCAGGTCCTTGATCGACGCGGCCGTCCCGCCGTACAGGGAGCGCTGGGCGACCAGATGGTCACCCGGCTTGAGCAGGGAGAGCAGGACGGTGTTGATCGCCCCCATGCCGGAGCCGGTGGCGTGGGCGGCGACACCGCCTTCGAGCCCGGCCACGGCCATCTCCAGCGAGCGCACGGTGGGGTTGCTGTAGCGCCCGTAGACGTACGCGCTGTCGGGTGCTCCCATGGCGTCGGCCATCAGGACGGGATCGTCGAAGACGAATCCGGAGGTCTGGTAAATCGGCATGGTGATCGGACGGCTGCCCTCGACCATCGGCTGCGGCAGGTGCACGGTGCGGGTATCAGGACGAAGTTCGCTCATGGCACCAGAATCTATGCGGAAGCCCGTTCATGTCAGAGCCAATGCGGGATAATTGGTCCATGAATGGGGCCAATCCCGATGACCTGGTCGATCTGCTGGGCCGCTGGGCGTCCGGGCGCGGGCCGCTCTACCTGCTGCTCGCGGCCAGGCTCCGGGCGCTGATCGACGACGGCCTGCTGCACCCGGACGAGCCGCTCCCGCCGGACCGGGTGCTGGCCAGGCGGCTGGCGGTGGGCCGGGGCACCGTGGTCGCCGCGTACGACCTGCTGCAACAGGACGGCCGGGTGGTGCGCCGCCAGGGCAGCGGCACCAGGGTCGCCCCGCTCGACCCGCCCGCGGCCAGGTCGGCGACCGGCGTGATGGTCAACCCGCTGCTGCTGCACATCCTGCATCCGCCGGACGACGTGCAGCTCCTGACGTGCGCCGCGCCGCCCGACCCGCCGGCCGCGCTGTCCGAGGCGTACGTGGAGGCGGGCGCGCGGCTGGCGGGCGCGCGTGACATGGGCTACCAGCTCGCCGGCAACCCGGAGCTGCGGGCCGAGTTGGCCGCCTACTACACCAGGCGCGGCCTGCCGACGACGGCCGAGGAGATCATCGTCACGACGGGCGCGCAGCAGGCGCTCACGCTGCTGACCGGGCTGCTGGTGGCGCCGGGCGACACGGTGCTGACCGAGGTGCCGACGTATCCGGGGGCGCTGGAGGTGTTCAGGCACGCGGCCGCCGTCATCCGCCCGGTGGTCCAGGACGAGGCCGCGTCCGCCATGCGCGAACGCCCCGCGCTGACCTACTTCGTACCCACCGCCCGCAACCCCGACGGCGCCGTGATGAGCGACCAGGCCCGCCGGCGGCTGGCCACGCTCGCCGCTGAGCACGACGTTCCGCTGGTCGACGACGAGGTGCACGCCGAGTTGTGCTTCTCGGGCGAGCGGCCGCCGCCGCTGGCCGTGTTCGCGCGGGGCGAGCAGGTCATCACCGTCGGCTCGCTGTCCAAGCTGGTCTGGGGCGGGCTGCGGGTGGGCTGGATCCGCGCGGCGGCGCCGCTGGTGTCCCGGCTGGCCCGGCTGCGGGCCGTACACGACCTCGGGGGCGAGGTCGTCAGCCAGCTCGCCGCCGCCGCGCTGCTGCGCCGCCTGGACGACATCCGCCAGGAACGGGTGCGGAAGCTGCGCCGCCGCCACGACCACCTGTGCGCGGAGCTGCGCGCGCGGCTCCCGTCCTGGTCGTTCGAGCCGGCCCGGGGCGGCCAGACCATCTGGGTACGCCTCCCGCGCGGCGACGCCGACTCCTTCAGCCAGGTGGCGCTCAGGCACGGCGTCGCGGTGCCGCCGGGGCGGTCGTTCGACCCGCTGGGCGGGCACGCCACCCACCTGCGGCTGCACTTCCTCTTCCCGGAGGACGAGCTCTCCCGGGCGGTGGGCGACCTGGCCGCGGCCTGGGCCGCCTACGACGGAGCCGGTGGCACCGTTTCCCGCCGTACCCTCGTCGTCTGACAGGGTGGGATCATGGAGACGACCTTCGTGCTCGTACACAGTCCCCTGGTCGGGCCGTCGACCTGGGTTCCCGTGGCGGAGTCGCTGGAGCGCCGGGGCCACGCGGCGGTGGTGCCCGACGTGACCCGCGTGACGGCGGGCGGGCCGCCCTACTGGCCACGGGTGGTGCAGGCCGTGCGCGACGTCACCCCCGACACCCCGGTCGTGCTCGCCGGGCACAGCAACGCCGGACTGTTCCTGCCGCTGATCAAGGAGGGGCTGGGCGGCCGGGTGGTGGCGTGCGTGTTCACCGACGCGCGCATTCCGCCGCGCGCCGGCCTGATCAAGCTCGGGGAGGGGTCGACCGTGCCCTTTCTGCACGACCTGGCCGGTCCCGACGGGGTGCTGCCGCGCTGGACGGACTGGTGGGACGAGGAGGAGGTGGTGGCCCTGCTGCCCGATCCCGCCGTCCGCGTGCGGGTCGCCGCCGAGCAGCCGCGCCTGCCGCTCGACTACTACACCCAGCCCGTGCCCGTGCCCGCCGGATGGGACGACATCAGGTGCTCATACCTGTGGTACGGCCCCCCGTACGACAAGTTCGCCGAGGAGGCGGCCGGACGGGGCTGGCCGGTGACCCGCCTGCCCGGCAGGCACCTGCACCAGGTCGTCGACCCGGAAGGCGTCGCGGACGCGCTGCTCAAGCTGTCACGGGTGCGCCCCTGACCGGATGCCGCCCGCTCAGATGTCGGTGATCCGCAACCCCGCGTGCGCCTTGTAGCGGCGGTTGATCGAGATGAGGTTGGCGGTGAACGCCTCGATCTGGTGGGCGTTGCGCAGCCGGCCGCCATAGACCCCCCGCACGCCGGGGATGACCTCGGCCAGCGCCTGCACGATGCCGACGGCCTCGCGGTCGTCACCGAGCACCAGCACGTCAAGGTCCACCTTGTGCACCGCCGGGTCCATCAGCAGGACGGCCGACACGTGGTGGAAGGCCGCCACCACCGTGCTGTCCGGCAGCACCTCCGCGGCCTGCTGCGCGGCGCTGCCCTCGGCCACCGGCAGCGCGTAGGCGCCCTGCTTGTCGAAACCCAGCGGGTTGACGCAGTCGATGACGATCTTCCCGGCCAGCTCGGCCCGCAGGGACTCCAGCAGCGCCCGGTGCCCTTCGTACGGCACCGCCACGATCACGACGTCGGCCTCGGTGGCGACGGCGGCGTTCTCGCCCCCGGCCGCCCCGGCCCCGATGGAGTCGGCGGCGTCCTGGGCGCGCCGGGCGCTGCGCGAGCCGATCAGCACCCGGTGACCCGCCAGCGCGAACCGCCGCGCCAGCCCCTTCCCCTGGTCTCCGGTGCCGCCGAGGATCGCGATGGAAAGCCCGCTCACATCAGTCATAACCAGATCATGTCAGCCCGCCGGGCCCGGGGAGCAGCCGGGCCCGGCGCGGCCGGTCAGCAGTTGCCGAACGCCGGCAACCCGTACACCCGCAGCGCCAGCCACTCGACGGCCAGCGGCCCGCCTTCGACGGCTCCTGTGACGTGGTCGGGCGCGGGCAGCGCGGTCCAGCGCACGTTCACGCCCGCCCGGCAGTACTCCGACCGCAGCGTGGACCCGACCGCGAGGGGAATGATCTGGTCCCCCCGCCCGTGGTACAGGAACATCGGCACCCGCGGCGCGACGGCCCCCAGCCGGTTCTCGGCCAGGCGGGCCAGCCACTTCGGCTGGTTCAGCAGGTCGACCGGGCTCAGGTCGGAGAAGCTCAGCCCGGCCAGCTTGCCGAGGTCGTCCACGCAGTCGTCGGCGGCGTCGGCGAGCAGGGCCCGGCCCCGGTCGTTGAGGTCGGCCGACAGGTCGAGCTCGGGGTAGGCGGCGTCCAGCCCCACCCCGGCCGCGGCGGCCAATCCAAAGTCGGCGCCGCCGTCCAGGTGGTCGGCGACGGCGTGCAGGTCGGCCGGCACGCCTCCGGCGGCGACGCCCCTGAGCCGGAGCTCGGGCGCGTACGCGGGCTGCAGCTGGGCGGCCCAGGCGGCCGACGCGCCGCCCTGGGAGTAGCCCATCACGGCCACGGGCGCCCGGGTGGACAGCCCGGCGCCGGACACGCGGGTCGCGGCCCTGATCGAGTCGAGCACGGCGTGCCCCTGCGAGATCCCGGCCATGTACGTGTGCGGCCCCGGCGTCCCGAGCCCCTCGTAGTCGGTCACGGCCACCGCGAACCCCTTGAGCAGGAACAGGCTCACCAGCGCGAGCTCGGCCTCGCGGCCCTGGCTCATGCTGACCGAGGGGGCGCACTGGTCGCCGAGGCCGTGGGTGCCGGTGGCGTACCCGACGATCGGGCGCGGGCCGAGCGGGTAGCTCCCCTTGGGCACCAGCAGCGTGCCGGAGACCGTGTTGGGCGCGCCGGTGGCGGAGGTGGACCGGTAGAGCAGGTGCCAGGCGTTGACGGGCACCTCCAGCAGCCTGCCCGGCAGGAGGTAGACGGTGGTGGGCTGGGCGGAGACCACGTCCCCCGAGGCCGCGGCGTGGGCCGGGGCCGCGACGAGGGACATGATCGATAACAGGATCGCGGACATGCTGACGCGGACACGTAGCTTCATGAGCCGCCCTTCTCCCTGAGGATCACATACTGGGACGGCGGCGCCGCGAGCCGATCGTTACCCGAGGGTAACTCCATGTCAAGGCCCGAAATGACGGGAAAACACAGCCTGTGTCAACCCATCACTCCCGAATCAGCCACCCCGCGGTGCCCGGTCAGGCACCATGGGGTCATGGACTCGGGATCGGTGGCCTTCCTCCGCGAACTCCTGGCGGAAACCGGCTGGCTGGAGCGCACCCGCGAGCTGGGCCTGGCCCTGCGCGCCACCCGTTCGCCGGGTGGCCTGCTGGTGGTGGGCACGCCGGACGAGGAGCCCTGGCACGTGACCGCGCATCTCAGCGACGAGGCCAGGCTGTCAGGACTGCCGCAGCTCGCGCCGACCCTGGTGCGCTGGTCACCGCCCCCGGGCGCGCCCGCCCACCTGAGCGTCGGGCTCGACCGCCTGGAGCAGGCGGCCCGCGGCGAGACGCTGTTCGTGCTGACGGAGCAGCGGGCACCGGTCCCGCTGCTCGAACGCGTCGACGACGCCCGCCGCACCGGGGCGACCATCCTGGCGATCGAGGGCGGCGACCCGGAGCTGGCCGGGCTGGCGCACGACGCGATCGCGGTGCCGCTGGACGGGCTGGTGACGTTCGACGGCGCCCAGCACCTGGTGAGCGCGGCGGCCGGCGAGGTGGAGCAGCGCACCCGCCTCCGCGACCGTCTGGCCCGCCTGCTGGACAAGGTCAGCGGCCCCCAGATGACCGACTGACGACCCGCCCGGCATCCCCGGCCGCGTCACTCCTGGGGGGACGGGCCGAGACGGACGCGCAGCGTCGACTCCAACGCCGCCGTGGCCTCCTCGATCGCGCGGATCACCACGGCCTGCACCGGGTCCGGCTCGCCCGACCGGGTACGGCCGACCCGCGTGACGGCGTCCAGCCTGCGCTCGCCCACCTCGCGCAGTTCGCTCACCCGCACCTCGCCCGCGGGCACGTCCAGCAGGGCCAGCGTGGGCACGATCGCCACCCCGTGCCCGGCGGCCACCAGCGCGAGCGCGGACTCGAAGTCCGAGATGACGTGCGACTTGCGCGGCTCGAACCCGTGCAGCCCGGCCAGCCGCTCCAGGGCCTGACCGGTCGCCTGGGTCGGCTCCCCGGCCACCCACGGCAGTCGCGCCAGGTCCGCGACCGTACGGGGCGGGTCCGGCAGGTCGGGGGGCAGCACGATGCGGTACTCGTCCACGTACAGCAGCCGCGTGCTCAGCGACGGCTGCGGGAGCGTGGGCAGGCCCATGTCCTGCTCGGTGATGAGCAGGTCCACCGAGCCCAGGCGCAGCTCCCGCAGCGCGGGTTGCCCGTAGACCTCGTGGATGACCGGGACGATCTTCGGATGGCAGGCGGCGAGCTCGCGTATGGCGGGCACCAGCACGTGCCTGATGACCGTGGGGAAGGCGGCGATGCGCACCGGCCCGGCCAGCCGCTCGGTGAACCGGGTGAGCTCCCGCCGCGCCTCCGTCAGCTCCTCCTCGACCCGTTCGGCGTAGCCGGCCAGCACCCGCCCGGCCGGCGTGAGGGAGACGCTGCGCTGGGAGCGGTCGATGAGGGCGAGACCGACCTCGCGCTCCAGCTGGGCGAGCTGCTGGGAGACCGCGGAGGGGGTCAGGTGGAGTGCCTCGGCGGCCCGTATCACACCGCCACGGCGGGCGACCTCGTGCAGGACACGCAGCCGCCGAGGATCAATGTCCATACAGGTCAGCTTACGCCTTGCTTAATGAAGCTTTACTTGTGCTATACATCCAAATTCCCCCAGCATCCCCGCCCCCCGGCTGGGCGTCCACCTGAGCAGGGAGGACTCCCGCGAGGTGTACGCGCCGGGCACGGAGTTCCACATCGGCATGATCACCCTGGCCTCCAACACCGGCACCTACGTGGATACGCCCTACCACCGCTACGCCGACGGCCGGGACTTGTCACGAACGCCCCTGACCAGCCTCGTCGACCTCCCCGGCCTGGTCATCCGGGCAACCCGGCAGGCCGCCGCCGGGGACGGGCGGGCGGTGACGATCGACCGGACCCACGGCGTACGCGGGCGGGCCGTACTGATCCACACCGGCTGGGACCGCCACTTCGGCACCGACGCCTACGCGCACGGCCACCCCTACCTCGCGCCCGAGTCGGCGGCGTGGCTGGCAGAACAGGGCGCGGCGCTGGTGGGCATCGACTCCCTGAACATCGACGACACCCCGGCGCACGGGGAACGCCCCGCGCACACCGTCCTGCTCCGGGCGGGCATCCCCCTGGTGGAACACCTGACCGGCCTGGCCGCGCTGCCCGACGACGGCTTCCGCTTCCACGCCGCGCCACCGCCGTTCGCCGGCCTGGGCACGTTTCCCGTCAGGGCCTACGCCATCGTGCCCTGACAGGCCACCACCGGTGGACCGCCGACCGGCTTGCGCGGCCGCGCCCGCTAGTCGTCGTCCTTGTCCGCCTCGTCCCAGGCCTTGTTGCGTTCGGCGGCGCGGCGCAGGGCGCCCGCCGCCTCCTCCTCGGACACGTAGGGACCCATCCGATCCTTGTTGGGGCAGCCCGCGTCGGGCTCGACCCGCATGTGCTTGAGACAGAACCACCACTGGCCTTCGCTCACGTGGTCAATTCTGCCCCGTAGACTCAGGTTTCATGACGACACTGCTCCAGCCCGGGCGAGTCTCGCCCATGCGAAAGGTTCCCGCCCACATCGAGCGGCCGGAGTACGTCGGCAAGAAGCGCCCCAGGACCGGCGAGTCCGACGTGAAATCCCCGGAGACCATCGAGCGCATGCGGGTGGCGGGCAGGATCGCCGCGCAGGCGCTGGAGGAGGTCGGCAGGCACATCCGGCCGGGCGTCACCACCGACGAGCTCGACCGGATCGGCCACGAGTTCCTCATCGACCACGGCGCCTATCCGAGCACGCTCGGCTACAAGGGCTATCCGAAGTCGCTGTGCACCTCGATCAACGAGGTCATCTGCCACGGCATCCCCGACGACACCGTGGTGCGCGACGGCGACATCATCAACATCGACATCACCGCCTACATCGGCGGCGTGCACGGCGACACCGACGCGACCTACCTGGTGGGCACGGTGGACGAGGAGTCGCGGCTGCTGGTGGAGCGCACGCGCGAGGCGATGATGCGCGCGATCAAGGCCGTCGCGCCGGGCCGCCAGCTCAACGTGGTGGGCCGGGTCATCGAGGCCTACGCCAAGCGCTTCGGCTACGGGGTGGTGCGCGACTTCACCGGTCACGGCATCGGCACGACCTTCCACTCCGGCCTCATGGTGCCCCACTACGACGACCCGTCGCTGCGGGTGGAGCTGGTGCCCGGCATGACGTTCACGATCGAGCCGATGCTGACGCTGGGCACGATCGACTACGACATCTGGCCCGACAAGTGGACGGCCGTGACCAAGGACCGCAAGCGTACGGCCCAGTTCGAGCACACGATCCTGGTGACGGACACGGGCAGCGAGATCCTCACCCTCCCCTGAGCGCCCCGGACCGCGCAGCGCCGCCCGGGGCGACGACACCCCCGGGGCGGCACCGCACAGGTCACCGGCGCGTGGGGACCGTCCCCGTCACCGTCGTGCCCTCTCCCAGCACACTGCTGACCGACAGGCTGCCGCCGATCTCCGCGAAGGCCGCCCGCATCCGGGCGATCCCCCGCCCCGCGCGCGTCAGGGTGAACCCCTGGCCGTTGTCACTGATGGTCATCCGCAGCCCGCTCCGGCCGACGGTGACGGCCACGGACACGGTCCGGGCCCTGCTGTGCTTCTCGACGTTGGACAGCGCCTCGCGCATCGTCGTCATGACGCCGCTGGAAACGGGCGACGGCACGTCCGTGGCGGGCAGCGCCCAGGTCTCGACGGCGATCCCCGTCTGCTCCGACCACTCGGCCAGACAGCCCTCGAGCGCTTCGGCCAGGCTCTGCCCCCCGCGCATCCGCGTCTCTTCCGACAATGGTTCTCGCCTTCCTTGGCACCCGGGCAGACACCGGCCCCAACTCCGGCACTCCCATCGAGCGGTGCGAGCCCTCCCCTCAGAGGCTGCGCACGCTAGCTGATGGGGTTATACCCGTCTCCCCTGGGAGAAAGGCTACCCGGCGTGTCCAGAGACTTGTAGTCGGAAGATAGCAGGGCATGGCCGAACGGCTACTCGCCCTTGTCAGCCCGGTTGAGACGGGCGAGATAGGCGTTGTAGGAGTCAAGCTCCGGATCCCCGGCGCCGGTGCGCTCGGCCCTGCGGTCGGCCCGCCGGGCCTGCCGGTCGTCGTCCCGATACCACTGCACGGCGATGGTCAGCAGCACGATCAGTGTCGGGATCTCGCCGAACCCCCACGCGATCGCCCCGCCGTCCCGCTGCGTCTGCAGCAGGGTGTCGCCCCAGGTGCGCCCGAGCTGCTCGTACCAGCCCGAGGCGATCACCGAGCCCATCATCATCAGCGCGATCCCGAAGAACGCGTGGAACGGCATGGTGACGAAGAGCATCAGGAGCCGCCCGAAGTACGGCAGCCGGTTCGGGCCCGGGTCGACCCCGATGATCACCCAGAAGAACAGGCTGCCGCTGATCAGGAAGTGCAGCGTCATCCAGATGTGCCCGAGGTGCTCGGTCATGGCCGACTCGAACAACGACGTGAAGTAGAGCGCGTACGTCGAGCCGACGAAGATCGAGGTGGCGACCACCGGATGCGTGATCACCTTCGTGAACCGGCTGTGCAGGATCGTGGTGAGCCACTCCCGCGGGCCCCGGTCACCCCGCTTGGCGGCCGGTTTCAGGGCCCGCAGCGCCAGCGTCACGGGCGCGCCGAGGACGAGGAAGATCGGCACGATCATGGAGAGCGTCATGTGCTCGATCATGTGCATGTCGAACATGACCTTGGCGTAGCGGGCCAGCCCGCTCTGCGTGGCGAACACCAGCAGCGCCACACCCACCAGCCACGAGACCGTACGGCTCACGGGCCAGCGGTCGCCGCGCCGGCCGAGCCGCCACACGCCCAGCACATAAAGCAGGGCCAGCAGGAGCGCGACCGCGGCGAAGAACAGGTCGAACCACCACAGCGTGAACACGTTTCCGAGCGTGATCTCCGCGGGCAGGGGAAAGCCGAGCAGCTCGAAGGCCCGGTCGGCGGGCACGCTGAACTCGGGCGGCGGCGTGCGCGACAGCGCCACGGCCACGCCGACGGTGGCGAGCATGAGCAGCGTCTCGCCCCCGGCCAGCCGGGTGAAGGCCCGGGGCCGCCCCGCCTCCAGGTCGACCAGCGTGCGCTGCCGGTGCCAGTAGCCCACGTAGCCGAGCAGCACGAAGGCCACGATCTTGGCCACGGCCAGCAGGCCGTACTCGGAGGTCCACAGGTCGGACACCGCGCCCAGCCGCGCGACCAGGCTGAACACGCCCGACAGCCCCACGGCCACGTAGCACCACAGCGCCATCTTGGAGAAGCGGGCGGCGGCCACGTCGAGTTGCGGCTGCTTGCGTATGGCGTGCGTCGAGACCACGACCAGCCCGCCCACCCACAGGGCGAGCGCGAGCAGGTGCAGCGACACCGACGAGGTGGCCAGGTCATGGTTGGGAGAGGAGGAGGTGTGCCCGGTGAGCGGCACGGGCAACATCGTCACCAGGGCGAACACCAGCAGCCCCGCCGTGGCGCCCGCGGTGATGGCGCCGCGCGAGAACAGCGCGATGGCCACCCCGAACAGCACCACGAGCGTGAGCGCCACCCCCTGTGTGGTCTGGGTGGCGTAGCTGGTGAGGATGGTGCGTTCGAGGATCTGGGGCACGGTCCGGCCGATGGAGTCGGCGGCCCCGAACACGATGGACAGGAACGCCGCCCCGGCCCAGACCAGCGCCGCCCAGGAGGCGGCCTTGACGTATTCGATCGCGGACTTGCCGAGCATGCCCTTGTCGTTGGGCAGCAGCAGGGCGGCCGTCAGCAGCAGGCCGACGGTGGCCAAGCCCGCCAGGTCCATGAGCAGCTTGGTCACCGGCAGGCCCCACCGCACGACCACCCCGGCGTCCGGCAGCCCCGGAATGATCCTGGGGAACGCCCTGCCCCCGGCGATCATGCCGATCACCAGGGCGACGACCGCGGCCACCGCCCCCGCGAACCCGAGACGCACCGCCCGGCTCATGACTTGCCTCTCCGCGCGCTGAGCAGGAACCCGATGCCGATGCCGATGAGCGCGCCCACCACGACGATCAGCCACACGGGGAAGGTCACCCCTTCGGCCGCGGCCTCGTCGGCCTCGATCGTCGCCGCGGGCGGGCTGGAGCTCGCCGTCGCGGGCGGCCCGGAGGTCGCCGGGGCCGCCGCGGCGGAAGCCGCGTCCGAGGACGTCTGGCTGGGGCTGGGCGAGGGCGTCTCCGCCCCCTCCACCCGGAACGGGATCTCCCCCTCGATGGGGTGCCCGTCGGAGGAGACGACGCGGTAGGCGATCGTGTATTTCCCGTCGGGCAACGGCCCCTCGACCGCCTGCGT
This sequence comes from Nonomuraea jiangxiensis, assembly GCF_900099965.1. GTDB lineage: Bacteria > Actinomycetota > Actinomycetes > Streptosporangiales > Streptosporangiaceae > Nonomuraea > Nonomuraea jiangxiensis. The sequence continues at coordinate 76,950 of NZ_FNDJ01000009.1, forward strand.
CACCACCTTGCCGTCCAGCTCGGGCTTGCCGCTCTGGTGCTCGGCGTCGCCGGGGCCGCGCACGATCACGAACGGCATGCGCACATTGGCCGTGAACTCGAGCGTGACCTCGTCGAGGGACTCGACCTCTGCGCCCTTGGCCGGGGAACTGCTCTTGAGCGCGTCGTGGGCCAGCGCCGGAGCGGCGGTGCCGGACACGAGCAGGGCGGCGATGATCGCGGTGAGGGCCGCGAGCGGGGTTCTCTTCATGTCACCCCTAAGGCTACCGACGCCAGTGCCCGGTCCTCACCCCCCTAGACGCCCGCGCAGGCCAGCGCCCGCTGGTAAGCCTCCACCGCCCCGTCGTCGTCGCCCAGTTGCTCGATCGTCTCCGCCGTGGCGTACCAGGTGGAGGCCGAGCGGCGGGAGTCGGGCAGCGGCGTCAGCCAGTCGCGCACGGAGGCCACGTGGTCGAGGCCCTCGGCGGCGCGCCCGACGCTGCCGTAGACCCGGCCGAGCACGAGATTGGCCTCGGCACCCAGCGCGTGCCCGAACTCGGGCAGCAGGTCCCTGCCGATCACGGCGTGCTCGACGGCCTTGTCGAAGTCACCGGTCATGTATTCGGCGCGGGCCAGCTCCACGTGAACGCGGGCCCGGTCGATCACGCTGGTCGAGGTCTGCTCGAACTCGGTGACTGTCGCGCGCAGCGCGTCGCGGACGGCCTCGGCCTCGGCCGGTCGCGACTCGAGCCGCTTCTGCAGGAGCATCAGGCGCATCCTGGCGATGCTGCGCGGCTGGCCGTTCTCCAGTTGCACCGCCATCGCCCGCTCGGCGAAGGACAGAGCCTCCTCGCCGTGGCCGGTGAGGCGGGCGACTTCGGAGGCGTTCCAGTTGGCGGCCACGATCGACCGCGGCGTGCCGAGCGCGTCGGCCGCGTTGAGCAGCTCGGCCGCGAACTGACGGGACCGCAGCATGTCGCCGCGCCATATATAGGCCGCCAGCAGGGTGGCGCCCAGCTCGATGAGGCGATCGGTCCAGGGCAGGCGGGCGACGCCTCCCAGCATCTGCTCCCCCACCTCGACGGCCTCCGTCAACCGCTCGCTCTCGCGGTAGGCGCGGCAGAGCACCACCGCGACCTCTATGCGTCGATCAGGTGACAGCTCCTCGTCGCGGAGCTTGAGCAGAAGGGAAATCGCGTCGTCGATGTCGCCGCAGGCCTCGAGGGCGAGAGCCAGGCCGAATTCGGTGTCTTGACGAAGCGTGGTCAGCCCTGTCAGGTTGTTGTTCGCCAGCAGCTCGGCGAAGCGAACGCGGGCTTCTCTGACCTCACCGTTCTCCAGGGCCAGCCGCGCGTAACCGAGCGCCAGCTCGATGTCCTCCATCTGCTCGGCGGTCACGCCGTTGAGCAGATAGGACAGCGAGCAGTCCAATTTCTGGGCCAGCAACTCTAGAACGGCAGGAGTCGGGGTACGCTTGCCACTCTCGATCAACGATACGTAGCTGTCAGACAACTCGGGGTGCGCCAGCTGCGCCTGGGACAGGCCGCGTTGTCGCCGAACCGTCTTAATGCGGAGTCCTACCAGGTCAGATGTGGTCACAGCCGTCGCTCCCTGAGAAGATTAGTCCGAGCAACCCCACATAGGCGAGGGAGAACCCCCATGCGTATGCGCATTGCCCTGTCCGCACTGGTCACCGTGATCGCGGTCGCGGTGTCCAGTGCAAGTAATGGTACGACCGTGAGTGCCGAATCGTCTCCTATCCTCGCCAGCCAGCAGGACTCAAGCCTCTGCTGCTGAGTTAGGCATGGCAGGAGGGGGTGCACGCCCCGGCCCCGGGCACGAAACCGCACCGTGCCCCCGCAGACACGTCACCGTGGACGAGACGCGTCGCGCGCCACGTGTGCCCCCACTGCCGGCCCTCCACGCTGTCTATTTCTCAAGTTTAGTCGGGCCCGTCTACATTCGGCCTACATCGGCCTGGTTCGCTGTAGGCCGCCGCGACGATGAGTACGTTGCCGGATCGGATCGGATCTTGGAGACCGAGTGAGCGACGGCTTGTTCATCCGCCTTCTCGGAGCGGTGACCGGCGAGCACCGGCGCGGGGCCGTCGAGGAGTTCATCGATCTCGGACCGGCCAGGCAGCAGGCCACGCTGGCGATCCTCGCCTCGGCCGCGGCCCGCCCCGTCCCGATGACCCAGCTGGTCGCCGGCCTCTGGGGCCAGGACGCCCCGCGCAACGCCGAGCAGAGCGTCTACACCTACGTCGCCGGCCTGCGCCGCGCCTTCGAGCCCGCCCGTAAGCGCCGCGAGCCGTCCCGGCTGCTGGCGGGGACCGCGGCCGGTTACGTTCTGTGCCTGGAGCCCACCCAAGTGGACGCGTTGCTGTTCGCCCAGCGGCTCGGGGAGGCGGGCAGCAGCCGGCTGGCCGGTGACGACCTCCAGGCCGTACGGCACCTCGACGAGTCCTTGGCGATGTGGCGCGGGACCGCGCTGAGCGGCCTGTCCGGGCCCTTCGCGGAGCGCGAGCGCGCCCGCCTGGAGCAGCTCCGGCTGTCGGCGTTCGAGCAGCGGGCGGAGAGCCTGCTCCGGCTGGGCCGCCACCACGAGATCACCGAGGAACTGTACGACCTCACCCGCCGCCACCCCCTGCGCGAGCGCGTACGCGAGCTGCTCATGACGGCCCTGCTCCGCTCGGGGCGCCGGGCCGAGGCGCTGGACGCCTACGATGAGGGCCGGCGGCTGCTCGCCGAGGAGCTGGGCCTGTCACCCGGCGCGGGCTTACGGGAGTGCCACCAGATGGTGCTGCGGGCCCAGGCGGCCCCACCGAGGCAGGCCCCGCAGCCCTCCGCGACCCCCCGGGCACCGCTCCCGCACCAGTTGCCCCGCCCGCTGGCGGGGTTCGTCGGCAGGACGCGGGAGATCGTGCGGCTGAAGGGGCACCTGGCCCCCTGGGACGCCTCGCCGCCCAGCCCGCTGACGATCATCTCCGGCCCGCCGGGCGTCGGCAAGTCCGCGCTCGCCCTCCAGGTGGCCCACCAGGTGCAGGACCGCTTCCCCGACGGCCGGCTCTATGTGAACTGCCGCGGCGCCACGCCCGAGCTGCCCGCCCTCACCGCGCTCGAGGTGCTCGGCCGGTTCCTGCGCGCGCTCGGCGTGGCGGCCGGCTCCGTGCCCGCCGACCTGGACGAGGCGGCGGCCGTGTGGCGCGGACACCTGCACGGCCGGCGGGTGCTCGCGCTCCTGGACGACGCCGCGGACCTCGCGCAGATCAGGCCGCTGCTGGCGGTTCCGCACGGCAGCGCGCTGCTGGTGACCAGCCGCGAGTCCATGGCCTGGGGTGAGGACGCCTGCCAGGTCGAGCTCGGCAGGATGTCCCCCGCCGAGTCGGCCACGATGCTGGCCAAGCTCGCCGGCGTGGTCCGGGTCTCGGCCGACACGGACGCGACGGCCAGGCTCGTCCGCCTGTGCGAGGGCCTCCCACTGGCCCTGCGCATCTCCGGGGCGCGCCTGGCCGGCCGGCCCGACTGGAGCGTGTCGGCGCTCGCGGACCGCCTGAGCGACGAGCGGAGGCGCCTGCACGAGCTCGCGGCGGGCGACCTGGCCGTCCGCTCCAGCCTGGCCGCCAGCCGCACCGCGCTCGAACGCGGCGCCCGCCCCGTGGACCGGCTGGCCGCGCACACCCTGTCGCTGCTCGGCCTGCTGCACGTGCCCGAGGTGACCGCCGAGGCGGCGGGGGCGCTGCTCGGCGCGCCGGAGGCGGAGGCCGAGCCGGCCCTGGAGCGGCTGGTGGACGCGCACCTGCTCGACCGCGCCGACGGTGACCGCTACCAGCTGCACGACCTCGTCCGGCTCTTCGCGAGCGAGCTGCGGCCGGACGGCTCCCGGGACGCGCTGATCCGGGCGCTGTCGTACTACGCGGCCTCCGCGCGCCTGGCCAGCCATGTCAGCGACCCGCACCGCACGCAGCTGGCGAGCCCGGTGGACGCGGCCCCGCACGCGGTCGCCACCGCCGAGGAGGCGCGGGCCTGGCTGCTCAAGGAGGAGGCCGTGCTGACCGCCGCGGCCCTCCAGGCGCTCAACTCCCCCGACGAGACGATCGCCAGGCTCGGCGTCAACCTCGCCTTCGGCCTCGTCTGGCACCAGGAGTGGGCCCACAGGATGGCCGCGGCGAAGGAACTGAACACCCTGGTCCTGCGGGTCAGCGAGCGGCTCGGGGACGAGGCCAGCGCCCTGCTCGCGCACGACCGCATCGCCAACGCCCTGCGCCTGACGGACCGCACGGACGAGGCCGTCGCCCACCTCCAGGCCGAGCTGGAGCTGGCCAGGCGGCTCGGCGACAGCTTCGGCGAGATGCGCGCGCTGGGCAACCTGTCCAGCACCAGCAACTCGGGCGAGCGCCACGAGGAGGCGCTGGCCTGGGCCGAACGCCAGCTCGTGCTGGCCAGGCGCATCGGCGCGCACGTCGGCGTGCGGTACGCGCTGATGGCCATGGGAGCCGCCCAGCTGGGCTCCGGACGTCCCGGCAGGGCGCGCGAGACACTGCGCGAGGCGCTGGCCGAGGCCGAGAAGGTGGGCGACGCCGGCCACCAGGCGTGGGTCCGCCTCCTGCTCGGCGAGACCTGCCTCGATCTGGACGACCCGGAGCAGGCCCTGGACCACTTCCACCGGGCGCTGGAGTTGTTCGGGCCGAACGGTTACCGGCTCGGCAGGCTGCGCTGCCTGATCGGGCTGTCGCGCACGTACCGGAGGCTGGGCGACCTCGGCCGGGCGCTCTTCCACATCACCGATGCCGCCGTGTCGTTCCGCGGGCTGGGCCATCGCCGCTGGGAGCGGCTGCTCGCCGAGGAGCAGGCCGCCGTGCACGCGGCGCGCGGGAGCGCGCCCGTGCACTACGTGTGAGTGGTCCCGCTGCCCCGGAGCGCCAGGAAGAAGTCGACCCGGTCCGCCATCGTCCCCAGGTTCCGGCCGGTGAGCTCCTCGATCCTGCGGACGCGGTAGCGCACCGTGTTGACGTGTACGTGGAGCCGCTCGGCGCAGGCGTGCCAGGAGCCGGCGCAGTCGAGGAAGATCTCCAGCGTGCGCACCAGCTCGGACTGGTGCCGGCGGTCGTAGTCGAGCAGCGGCGTCAGCAGCCGGGCCGCGAACGAGCGGCGCACGCCCCCCGGCACCGTGGCCAGCAGCAGCGCGTGGGTGTAGATCTCGTCGCTGGTCACCACGCCGCCGGCGCGGGCCTCGGCCAGCCGCCTGGCGTGCCCGGCCTCCTCGACGCCGCCCTTGACGGCGGCGGCTCCGGTCAGCACGCCGCTGAGCCCGACGCAGACGCGCGTGTCGGGCAGGGCCGCGAGCACGTCGGTCCCGGCACGCAACCGGTCGGCCAGCGCGGGCGCGGTGCTCCCGCGCAGCGGCACCACGGCGACCGCGCCGTCCGGGCCCGCCGCCGCGGCCACCTCGCGGCCCAGCAGCTCCTCCACGACCTGCCCGCCGAGCGTGGCGGGGTCGGGCCCGCGGGCGGCGCCGGGCCTCTGGGCGGTGACGTTCACGATCGCGTACGGCTCCGCCGCGTCGATCCCGCACGTCCGCAGCCCGGCGTTGAGCTCGGCCGCGTCGGCCCCGGCCAGCGCGGCCACGACGAGCTGGCCGGTCAGGCGGCGCTCGACCCGGCGGCCCTCCTCGATCCGATTGCGTTCGAGGGCCACGCATGCCGCCAGCTCGTAGCCGAGGTCGGCCCGGCCGATCAGGTCTCCGTCGCAGGCCAGCGCCCAGCCCGCGGCCCGGTGCCCGCGCCCGACCGCGAAGATCGTGTGGTCGCCGACGCGCGCGGGCAGCCGGGGCGCCGTCAGATAGGCCCGTGCCAGGCGTACCGGATCCTGGACGGCGCCGACGATCGCCGAGCCCGCGGCGGACAGCACGGCGCCGGTGACGCCCAGCTCGGCGGCGGTCAGCTCGAACAGCTCGCGCAGGCCGGCGCCCTCGGCGACGGCCGCGACGAGCCTGCGGTGGCGGCCGAGCGCGTCGCGCACGTCACCGGACAGGCGCGGCTCGACCAGCTCGGTGAGCGTCTGGAAGGAGACCTCGGTGGGCACCTCGACCAGCGGCAGCCCGGCATCCCTGCAGGCGGCCACCAGGTCGGCGGGGATGTGGCCGAGCCGGGCCTGCCCGGCGCCGAGCGCGGCGACCCCGGCCGCCACCAGCGCGTTCACGAACCGCGCCGAGTCCTGCGGCCCGTGCCACCACATCAGCCCGGTCAGGACCAGCTCGCCGCCGGACAGGTAGCGGCCCGGCTCGGGCAGGTCGGTGATGTGCACGGTGCCGAACTCGCCGCCCGGGTCGCCGGCGAGCAGGGTCAGGCGCGGTTCGCCGAGGGCCAGCAGGTCGCGGATGCGCACTTGGAGGAATATACAAGGCAAGCTGGACAAGCGCTGACAGGGATTTCACATCGGGCGCATAGGACCTGCCGGGGCGGCGGTGCTCTACTCGGAAGATGACGGAGACGACGCTGCCCGGGACGCGGGAACCCGGCACGGGCGGACCCCTTGTGAGCGGGCAGGGCGTGGGCGACAGTGCCCGCCGGCCCGACGCCACGCTGAAGGTGACCGGCGAGTTCGCCTACGCCTCCGACCTCTGGCTGGAGGGCATGGTGTGGGGCGCGACGCTGCGCAGCCCGCACCCGTCGGCCTGGATCCGCTCGATCGACGTGGGCCCGGCGCTAAAGCTGCCGGGCGTGCTGGCCGCGCTGACGCACGAGGACGTGCCGGGCGCGAAGTTCTACGGGCTGGACCGCAAGGACCAGCCGGTGCTGGCCATCGACCAGGTCCGGCACGTGGGCGAGCCGGTGGCGCTGGTGGCCGCCGACCATCCGGAGACGGCCCGCAGGGCGGCCGCGGCCATCGTGGTCGACTACGAGCTCCGCGACGCCGTCACCGACCCCCGCGAGTCCCGGGACGTCGTACGGCACCAGCCGGTACGGCTCGGCGACACGTTCGAGGCCGAGGTCGTCGTCACCGGCGAGTACGAGGTCGGCATGCAGGACCAGGCCTTCCTCGGCCCCGAGTCCGGCCTGGCGGTCCCCGCCGAGGACGGCGGCGTGGACCTCTACATCGCCACCCAGTGGCTGCACGTGGACCGCGACCAGCTCGCCCCCTGCCTCGGCCTGCCCCCCGACAAGGTACGCCTGACGCTGTCGGGCGTCGGCGGCGCGTTCGGGGCCCGCGAGGACCTGTCGATGCAGGTGCACGCCTGCATGCTGGCCCTGCGGCTGAACCGCCCCGTGAAGATCGTCTACGGTCGTGAGGAGTCGTTCTTCGGGCACGTGCACCGTCACCCGGCCCGGATGCGCTACGAGCACGGCGCCACCCGTGACGGCAGACTCGTCTACGTCAAGGCCGACATCCTGCTGGACGGGGGCGCGTACTGCTCCTCCTCGCCCGCCGTGGTGGGCAACGCCGCGTCGCTGGGCGTCGGCCCGTACGAGGTGCCGAACGTGCGGGTGGAGGCCACCGGCGTCTACACCAACAACCCGCCGTGCGGCGCGATGCGCGGGTTCGGCGCCGTGCAGGCCTGTTACGCCTACGAGTCGCAGATGGACCGCCTGGCCGAGGCGTGCGGCCTGTCCCCCGTCGAGATCCGGGTACGCAACGCCGTCTCGCAGGGCTCCCGGCTCATCACCGGCCAGGTGATCGACTCCCCCGCCCCGCTCGCGGACATGCTGCGCGAGCTGGAGGCCCTGCCCCTGCCTGAGCCGCTGCCTGAGCCGCTGCCCGGTGAGGAGCAGCCCGCGGACCTGCGGTCCATGCCGGGCGGGGTCTCCCAGGCCACCCGCGGCGAGGCCGTGCGGCGCGGCGTCGGCTACGGCGTCGGGATCAAGAACATCTGCTTCTCCGAGGGCTTCGACGACTACTCCACGGCCAGGGTGCGGGCCGAGCTGATCGGCGGCGAGCCGCACGTCACGGTGCACACGGCGGCGGCCGAGGTGGGCCAGGGGCTGGTCACGATCCAGGCCCAGATCGCCCGGACCGAGCTGGGCGTCGACGACGTCACGGTGGCCACCGCCGACACCACGGTCGGCTCGGCGGGCTCGTCGTCGGCCTCGCGCCAGTCGTACGTCACCGGCGGCGCGGTCAGGGCCGCCTGCCTGGCCGTGCGCGAGCGCTTCAACGGGCTGCCCGCCAGGCAGGCGCTGGAGGCGTACGGGCCGATCGAGGAGACGCGCGAATACCGGCACCGCCCCACTTTCCCGATGGACCGGGACACCGGGCAGGGGTCCTCCCACGTGCAGCTCGCGCTGTGCGTGCACCGGGCCGTCGTGGACGTGGACGTGGAGCTGGGCCTGACCAAGGTCGTCGAGCTGGCCGCCGTACAGGACGTCGGCCGCGCCCTGAACCCGCAGGCGCTGAAGGGCCAGATCCACGGCGGCTCCGCGCAGGGGCTCGGGCTGGCGCTCATGGAGGAGATCCAGATCCGCGACGGCCAGGTGCTGAACCCCTCCTTCACCGACTACCTCATCCCCACCATCCTCGACATGCCGCCCATGACGATGAAAATCCTGGAAAATCCGGATCCGGCGGCCCCCTACGGCCTGCGCGGCGCCGGAGAGCCCCCGACCCTGTCCTCCACCCCCGCCGTCGCGGCCGCGGTGCGCGCGGCGACCGGCCTCAGGTTGACTCGCGTTCCGATTAGGCCGGAAGATATCGCGTTGTTCGATAAGGGGCACGACAAGGGGGTATCCGATGGCAAGCGCGCGTGAGGCGGCCGAGGCGGAGTTCAGGCGCTTCGACGCCGACGGCGACGGGCTGCTGACGGCCGACGAGATCAGGAAGGCCAACGAGGCGCTCGGCGGCCAGGGCGCGTCCGAGAGCGACGTCGAGGCGTTCATCGCCGCCGCCGACAGCGACGGGGACGGAACCGTCGCGCTGGAGGAGTTCGTCGGCCTGGTCGGTCACGGGCGGCACGAGAAGGCGTGACCCGCCTCCCGGCCGGCTAGGGGCGCGGCCGGCCCGCTCCGGCTAGCGCAGGTCTCCGCTGTTGCAGGCCACGCCGTTGTTGTCCACGTCGGTGTACCAGGTGTACTCCTCGTGCGTCCCCCGGGAATAGGGGCCGTCGCCGGCGGCCACGGCCTCCTTGCAGCTCGCGTAGCGCTTGTCGAGGGCGCGGCCGGTCCCGCCCGGCCCCCCGGCGCCGGGATTCGTGGTGCCGGTGGCACCCGTGCCGGTTGTGCCGGTGGTGCCCGGGTTCGGGCCGATGGTGCCGGTCGTGCCTGTGGTGCCCGGGCCGGTGGTGCCAGTGGTGCCCGGTCCGGTGGTGCCAGTGGTGCCCGGTCCGGTGGTGCCTGTCGTGTCCGTCGGGCCGGCCGTGCCCGTGCTCGTCGGGGCGGTGGGGCTGGGCGTGCTGCCCAGCAGGCGCGCCACCAGCGCGTCGGCCTGCTCCTTGGTGAATCCCGAGATGCTCATGCTGTCGCCGTCCATGGTCTGGGTGACGACGGGCGCGGCCAGCACGGTCTTGGGCGCGTCGGCCTCCTGCGGCGCCAGCACGATCGCCAGCTGCCGCTGCTCGGGCACCTGCTCGTCGATCAGGTCCGCCAGCCGCTGCTTGAACGACGGCGCGATGGCGATGCGCACGGAGTACCGGCCGTCCTTCTCCCGTACCGGCTCGATCTGCTGCACGGCGCCGACCGTGACGCCGTCCTCCAGCAGATAGCAGGTGCGCTCCTCCTCGTCGAGCACCGCCGGCTCGCCCGGGCAGGGCGCGGCCTTGGCCTCCCGCACGGGGGCGAAGTGGATGGGCACCGACAGTTGCTGTGGGGGTGCGCCGCCGAGCAGGGGCTGGTCCGGGCTCCTGGTCATCAGAACCGCGACCGTGCCGAGCACGCCGGCGACCAAGACGACCAGGACCAGCGAGACGATCAACACGATGGTGGTGAGTCTGCTGGCCGTCGGCTCCCCCGGGTCCGCGGGTGGCGGCTCTTCCGGCTTGTCCATCGATGACGTCCTCATCCTGATCTGCGGGCTGCCGGTGAGCTTATCGAGGACCGGTGCGAGCGAGGTAATCAGACGGAGATTCCGCACCCTTCCTGAGACCGGGGAAGAATGAGGGCGGAAGAGCACATGGGACGAGAAGAGTTGTGCCATGAAGGTCGGGGTCCCGCGAGAGGTCAAGAACAGCGAATATCGGGTGGCGCTGACCCCGGCCGGGGTGCACGAGCTGGTCCGCCATGGCCACCGGGTCTTCGTCGAGCGGGAGGCGGGCGCCGGCTCCTCGATCCCGGACGCGGACTTCACCGCGGCGGGCGCCGTCATGATCCCCGGCGCCGACGAGCTCTGGGCCACCGCCGACCTGGTCATGAAGGTCAAGGAGCCGGTGGCGGAGGAGTACCACCGGCTGCGCAAGGGGCAGGTGCTGTTCACGTACCTGCATCTGGCCGCCTCGCGGGAGTGCACGCGGGCGCTACTCGACGCGGGCACCACCGCCATCGCCTACGAGACCGTGCAGAGCCCCGGCGGCGCTCTGCCGCTGCTCGCGCCGATGTCCGAGGTGGCGGGCCGGCTGGCGCCGCAGGTGGGCGCCTACCACCTGATGCGTTCCAGGGGCGGCCGGGGCGTGCTGATGGGCGGCGTCTCCGGCGTGCGCGCGGCGCACGTGGTGGTCATCGGGGCGGGTGTCTCCGGCATGAACGCCGCCGCCATCGCCCTCGGCATGCAGGCCGAGGTCGTGCTGCTGGACAGGAACATCGACAAGCTGCGCCAGGCGGACATGATCTACCAGGGGCACTGCCAGACGGTCGCGTCCAGCATGCTGGAGATCGAGCGCGCGGTGCTGGAGGCGGACCTGGTCGTCGGCGCGGTCCTGGTGCCCGGCGCCAGGGCTCCCGAGCTGGTGAGCGACGACCTGGTCAGCCGGATGAAGCCGGGCTCGGTGCTGGTGGACATCGCGATCGACCAGGGCGGCTGCTTCGCCGGCTCCCGGCCGACCACGCATGAGCGGCCCACCTACCGGGTGCACGACTCGATCTTCTACTGCGTGGCCAACATGCCGGGGGCCGTGCCGCACACCTCCACGTTCGCCCTGACGAACGTCACGCTGCCGTACGCGCTGGCCATCGCCGACCTGGGGTGGCGGCGGGCCATGCGCGCGGATCGGGCGCTGGCGCTCGGCCTGAGCACCCACGAGGGCCACCTGACGAGCCGCCCGGTGGCCGAGGCGCACGGGTTCGAGCCGACCCCCGCGGCGGACGTGCTCGGCTGAGCCGCTCTTTCATGGGTTTCCCTGTCCTGTCCCGTCCCGGCGCGTTACGCTAAGTAATGATCAGCTACTTAGCGTGATGATCGGAGTGGTGATGCCCCAGAACGGCTTCCGCGCGAGCGCCGAGCGGAACTTCGACGACCTCGACACCGACCGCGACGGCTTCCTGACCAGGTACGACTACATGGCTCTCGCGCAGCGGCGGCTGGAGCAGACCGGCATGCCGGCCGACACACCCGAGGGCGACGCGGTCGTGGACGCGTTCCTCAACGCCTGGGACTCCCACGTCCATGCCCTGGACACCGACCGCGACAGCCGGATCAGCAAGGAGGAGTACGTCCGGTCGTTCGACTCGCTCGTACGGGCCGGCACGCTCGACACGGTGCTGGCACCGATCTCCCGGGCCACCTTCGCCGCGGCCGACCGCGACAGCGACGGCTGGATCACGGCCAAGGAGTTCTCCGCGCTCTGGAGCCGCTCGGGCACCGACCTCGGCACGGCCTTCACCGAGGTGGACGCCGACGGCGACGGGCGAATCTCCGTCGAGGAGTTCGTGCGCGCCCGGCAGGCCCTGCTCATCGGCGACGTCTGACGAACAAGGCTCAGGGCCCGGCCGCGGGGGCGGGGCCCTGAGCCCACCGGCTGTGAAGGCCGCCGGCTACTGCTGGGACTGGCTCGGCGCCGGGGAGACGGTCTCCGTCGGTGCCTGCTGCTGGTCGGACACGGGCGGCAGCGGCGCCTGGTCGGCCGTGGTGGTGACGGCCTGCGGCCCGCCGCACACGGCGCCGGGCTCCGGCGTGTCAGACCCGTTCTGATACCTCTTGACGAACGCCCCGAGCTTCGGGTCGTCAGGGGTCTGCAACTTCAGCTGGTGCCCCCACGACGAGGCGACCACCGGCGCCGGCAGGTTGGGGAACGGGCTGACCAGCATGTAGTCCTGCTGCCCCGTCGAGGAGGCCACTTCCTTCAGCTTGTCGACCTGCGCCTTGGGCAGGTCGGGCCGGTAGGTGATCCAGACGGCGCCGTGCTCCAGCGAATGCACGGCGTGCTCGGGGTGGATCGGCTTGTCATAGATCGCGCACTGCTGCCAGTAGGGGTTGTGCTCGCCGCCCATCGGCGGCGTCTCCTTGTAGCTGACCGCGTTCGTCACGTGCTTGCCGGCGTCGTACTTGACGCTGACCACGGCGTCCAGCGAGGTCTCACGGGCCTGATTGATCAGATAGAAGCCCACCACGCCGACGAGAACGACGACGACGAGCCCGCCCGCACCCCACATGAGCAGAGCGGCACGCCGCTCCTTGCGCTTCTGCTCGGCCCGCATCTTCTGCAGATGCTCGCGCCGTGCCTGCGCCTTCTCCTTCGTCATCGCTCCTCCATCGGCGTGCCAACTCCGGTCACCCTATTGCCTACAGCAGTATGCGGAGAATAAGACCTCTATAAGGGTCCGATCACGACCCCGCCGCCGGATGGGTACGCTGGACAGGCCATGGAGAACTCCACGAGGAAACCGTTCCTGATCGCGTGCGGCGTGCTGGTGCTCGCCGTGGCGGCGTTCCTGTTGTTCGGCCGCGGTGGCACGCCCGGCGACGCCTCGGCTGAGGCGGGCTTCGCCCGTGACATGGCCGCACATCACGCGCAGGCGGTGGACATGGCGTTCACGATCCGGGACAAAAACCCGGCCGGCGAGATCAGAAACCTGGCCTACGACATCATCACCGCCCAGTCGGGCCAGCGCGGCATGTTCCTGGGCTGGTTGCAGGCGTGGGGCCTGCCCCAGGTGGGTGACCAGCGGCCGATGGCCTGGATGACCGGTCACGGGCACGGTGGCGGCGCCGCGGGCCCGCCGGGGCAGATGCCCGGCATGGCCACGCCGCAGGAGCTGACCCAGCTCAAGCAGGCGCAGGGCAAGCAGGCCGAGGTCCTGTTCCTGCAGCTCATGATCCGCCACCACGAGGGCGGCGTGGAGATGGCCCAGGGCCTGCTCAAGCTGTCCACGCGGTCCGAGGTGGTCAGCATGGCGCAGAAGATCGTGACGGGGCAGAGCTCGGAGATCAAGCTCATGACCGACCTGCTGCGCCAGCGTGGTGCGCAGCCCTACCCGTCGATTCTCCCGGCTCAGTAGTCGGTGCCGGTAGCCCGGTAAAGTCGGCCCAGTGAAGCCGACCCGGTGAAGCGGGGCCAGCGAAGCCGGTCCAGTGAAGGAGCGCATGATGAGCGCCGCCGATGCGATCGTCGTGGGATCGGGCCCCAACGGTCTCGTCGCCGCCGTCACGCTGGCCCGCGCCGGACGCAAGGTGGTGCTGCTGGAGGCCGCCGACGGGTTCGGCGGCGGCCTGCGCTCGGGCGAGCTGACGCTCCCGGGCCGGGTGCACGACCTGGGCGCGACCGTGGTGGCGATGGCGCTGGCGTCGCCGGCCTTCCGGGGGCTGGAGCTGAAGGGCGTGGAGTTCGCCCACCCCGCCGTGGCCGCGGCCCATCCGCTCGACGACCGTCCGGCCGTGCTCGTGCACCGCGACGCCCGCCGCACCGCCGAGGGGCTCGGGCGGGACGCCCGCGCCTGGCTGGCCACCGTGGGGGCGACCGCGCGGGCCGGGTTCCCGCTGGTGGAGCTGCTGCTCAAGCCGCTGGGGCCGTGGGACGCGCCGCCGCGGGCGTTCGCGCAGGCGATCCGCTTCGGGCTGGCGGGGGCGCTGCCCGCCACGACGTTCGCGCGGCGGGCGTTCCGCACCACGGAGGCGCGGGCGCTGATCGCGGGCATGGCCGCACACTCCAAGCTCGACCTGCGCTCCCCCATCAGCGCCGGCTACGGCCTGCTGCTGGCCGGGCTGGCCCACCTGGTGGGCTGGCCGCTGGTGCGGGGCGGCTCGCAGGTGCTGGCCGACGCGCTCGTGGCCGAGTTGAGGTCGCTGGGCGGCGAGGCGGTCAGCGGCCACCGCGTGCGGCGGCTGGCGGAGCTGGACGCGCCGACCGTGGTGCTCGACGTGACGCCCCGGCAGTTCCTCGCCATGGCCGAGCTGCCCGCGGGCTATCGCCGGCGGCTCCAGCGCTTCCGGTACGGGGCGGGGGTGTTCAAGGTGGACTGGGCGCTGGACGGGCCGGTGCCGTGGCGGGATCCGGCGGTGGCCGGGGCGGGCACGGTGCACCTGGGCGGGACGCTGGAGGAGATCGCGCTCAGCGAGGCGGAGGCGGTCGCCGGGCGGGTCTCGCCGCGGCCTTACGTGTTGGTCGTGCAGCCGTACGCGGCCGACCCGACCAGGGGCGGGCACACCCTGTACGCCTACTGCCACGTCCCCCACGGCTCTCCGGTGGACATGACCGGCACCATCGAGACTCAGATCGAGCGGTACGCCCCCGGCTTCCGGGACCGGGTGCTCGCCCGGCACACGATGTCCCCGGCCGACCTGGAGGCGTACAACCCCAATCTGGTCGGCGGGGACATCAGCGGCGGGGTGGCCGACCTCGTGCAGTTCCTCCGGCGGCCGGTGTGGTCGCCTGCGCCGTGGCGCACGCCGCTGCCGGGGGTGTTCCTCTGCTCGGCCTCGACGCCGCCGGGCTCCGCGGTGCACGGCATGGGCGGCTGGCAGGCCGCCCGCCTGGCGTTGCGCGATTAGTCCCCGCCGCCGGCCGGGCAACCCGGCCGTGAGCCCGCGACCAGAGCCTCCGGCGCCCATCCCGACTCACCGGTCCGCGGCCGAGCGGCCGGCACGCGGCTCGGCGCGCGCGGTCTTACGCGGCCAGTTCCTCGGCGAGCGCGGCAGCGAAGGCGTCCACGTCGGCCTCCGTGGTGTCGAACGCGCACATCCACCGCACCTCGCCGAGGTCGGCGTTCCAGGTGTAGAAGCGGAAGCGCTTGCGCAGCCGCTCGGCGACGTCCGCGGGCAGCACCGCGAACACGGCGTTTGCCTCGACCGGCCGCGACAGCTCGACCCCGGGGAGCTCCCTGACGGCCGCGGCCAGCCGCCGTCCCATGGCGTTGGCCTGGCGCGCGTTGCGCAGCCACAGGTCACCCGCCAGCAGCGCCTCGAACTGCGCCGAGACGAACCGCATCTTGGACGACAGCTGCATGAACGTCTTGCGGAGGCAGTCGATGCCGCCGGCGGCGTCGGGGTTGAGCACGACGACCGCCTCGCCGTACATCAGGCCGATCTTCGTGCCGCCGAAGGAGAGCACGTCGACGCCCGCGTCGGTGGTCAGGGCGCGCATGGGCACGTCCAGGGCGGCGGCGGCGTTCGTCAGGCGGGAGCCGTCGAGGTGGACGAGCAGCCCCAGGTCGTGGGCGTGGGCGCAGAGCGCGGTCAGCTCGGCCGGGGTGTAGACGGTGCCCAGCTCGGTGGTGTTGGAGATCGACACCACCCGAGGCTGGGCCCGGTGCACGTCGCCGAACCCCCACGCCTGCCGGTCGATCAGCTCCGGGGTGAGCTTGCCGTCGGGCGTGGGCACCGTCAGCAGCTTGATGCCGCCCACCACCTCGGGGGCGCCGCCCTCGTCGGTGTTGATGTGGGCGCTCTCCGCGCAGATGACCGCCTCCCACTGGGCGGTCATGGCGCGCAGCGAGACGACGTTGGCGGCCGTGCCGTTGAACACCGGCCAGGCCCGCGCCCGCTCGCCGAAGTGGTTGCGGAAGACGTCCTGCAGGGCCTCGGTGTAGACGTCCTCCCCATAGGAGATCTGGTGACCGCCGTTGGCCGCGACGATGGCCTGGAGGATCTCGGGGTGCACGCCGGCGTAGTTGTCGCTGGCGAACGCCTTGAGGTGGGGGTCGTGCCGGGGAGTCACGCAGTCAGATCCAATCGCGTACCGTTGATCTCGGTGGCGGGGCGGTCGTAGAGGCCGCCGATCGCCGTGGCCAGGTCACCGACGTCGGTGAAGCCGGGGAACCTCGACTCCGGGCTCTTGGCGCGCATGGCGTCGTTCACCAGGGCCTTGACCACCAGGATCACGGCCGCGCTGGAGGTGTCCCGCAGGGCGTCGGCCAGGGAGAGCGTCCACGCCTCCGCCGCGGCCTTGGCCGCCGCGTAGGCCGCGCCGCCGGCCTCGGGCCGCTGGGCGGCCTTGGCCGAGACGATCACGAAGCGGCCGTTGTCGCTGCGGCGCAGCAGCGGCTCGCAGGCCAGGGACACGTGCTGGAGCGTGCGGATCAGCAGATCGTGCAGCAGGGTCCAGTCGTCGAGGCTGGTCTCGGCGAACGAGCTCGATCCGCGCCACCCGCCGACCAGGTGCACGACGCCGTCGAGGCGCCCGTGCTCGCGGTCGATGCGGGCGGCCAGCTCCTCCACCGCCGCGCGGTCGAGGAGATCGACGTCGTCCTTGTCGACGGCGATCACGGTGTGCCCCTGCTTCCGGAAATATCCGGATACGGCCTCACCGGTGGGCCCTGCGGCCCCGGTAACCAGAATGATCATGCACGAAGTCCCTTAGTCGATTCGACCACATCGGCCAGCTTACGGCGCAGCGCCTCGTAGAACATGCTCAGCGGGAACTCGTCCGCCAGCACCGCGTCCACCTTGGCCTTCTGCTCCTCCGGCAGCGCCTGCACGCCCTGGGCCCAGGTGGAGCCGGGGTGCGGCCGCACGTACCGGCTGACCAGCTCGTACGCCGCCAGCCAGTGCGCCAGCTTGGACCGGTCGATGCCGTCGCGATAGAGCTTCTCGATCTCCCCCCGCAGGTCGGCCACCCCGTCGGCCACCCGGTCCCAGTCGATCGACAGCCGGTTGTCCGTCCACCGCACGATGTCGTTGCGATGCAGGTAGGCGAACAGGAGCTGGCCGCCGAGCCCGTCGTAGTTCCGCACCCGCGCCCCGGTGATCGGGAACCTGAACAGCCGGTCGAACAGGATGGCGAGCTGCACGTACCGGGCGTGCGGCACCCCCCGCTCCGCCAGCTTCACCGCCTCCCCGAACGCGGTCAGGTCGCAACGCAGCTCCTCCAGCGAGTACAGCCAGTACGGCATCCGCTGCTTGATCATGAACGGGTCGAACGGCAGGTCACCGTGGCTGTGGGTGCGGTCGTGCACCAGGTCCCAGAGCACGTACGTGTCCTGCGCCAGCCGCTGCGACGCCAGCAGCCGCTCGGCCTCGGGCGGCAGGTCCAGCCTGAGCGTGTCGGCGGCGGCGCTGGCCACCCGCCGGAACCTGGCGGCCTCCCGGTCGGCGAAGATCCCGCCCCAGGTGAACCGCTCGGGCGCCTGCCGTACGGCGACCGTCTCGGGGAACAGCACGGCCGAGTGCGTGTCGTAGCCGGAGGTGAAATCCTCGAACGCGATCGGCACGAACATCGGGTTGTCGTAGCCGCCCGCCTCCAGGTCGGCCAGCCAGCCGGGCCAGATCGTGCGGATCCAGACGGCTTCCAGGTTGCGGTGGGGGTTGCCGTTCTGGGTGTACATCGGGAAGACCACGACGTGCTCCAGGCCGTCCTCGCGCTGGGTGTCGGGGTGGAAGCGGTCGAGGGAGTCCCGGAAGTCGGGCACGCCGAGGTCCTGGTCGGCCCAGGCGGCGAGGTCCTGCTGGGCGGCCTGGAGGTAGGCGGCGTCCTGGGGGAAATATGGTGATATTTCGCCCAGCTCCTTGGCGATCACGCCCACCAGCGCCTTCGCCCGCTCCTTCTCCTCCGGCACCGACCCGTCCTTGACCTGCAGCGGCCTGAGCTCTTCCACGGCCGCCTTCAGCCGCCGGAACAGGGCCGCCTTCGCCTGGTGGGCGGCGTCGTCACGGCCCTCGGATGCGCCATCCGCGTCCGGGACGCGGGCGGCCCAGGTGATGACGTTCCCCCAGAGGGTGCGATGGTCGTAGTCCTCGATGGAGTCGTCGCCGAACAGGTCGGAGTCGGCGAACACGACCACGCGGCCCCGCCCGTACCGCACGGCGACGGCCAGCGGCGCCCCCGCCGGGTCGGCGGCCGGCGAGGTCGTGAGGAGCACGGTGGCACTCACGTCCGCCCCAGGCGCGGCCGGGGCGGACGCAGCGGAGGTGGACACGGCGGAGGTGGACACGGCGGAGGTCGTGGCGGACGCGGTCGTGGCCGATGCGGCGGTCGCGGGTGCGGGGGTCGCGGGCGCGGTGGACGCGGGCGTGGCGGTCGCAGGCGTGGGGGTGGTCAGGCGTAGGGTGCCGGAGCGGTAGAAGCAGGCCGTGCGGACCCCGGCGAGCAGGCCGTCGGTGGTGGCGCGCTCGGCGAGGACCCAGGTGGCCACGTCCCGGTGCGCGTGCGCGGGGTCGCGTACCGTTGTGTGCTCCACGGCGACCCCGAAGCGTCCGAGCAGCTCGCCGAGGTTGTTGCCGTACTTGTCCTGCTCTTCCTCGGCCAGCACCACCAGCCCGCCGCCGGCGGCGACGTAGTCCTGGACGGCGTCCAGCTCGGCGGCGGTGAAGAGGGGGCTGCCCTGCCCGGTGGTGCGTTCCCACCGCTCCCCCGCCGGATGCGCGATCACCAGTACGTCGGCCCGCGCCAGCACTCCGGGGTCCAGGGCGCCGGAGGTGTGGGCCGTGACCGTGTGTCCCAGGTGCCGCAGCAGCCCGGCGGCGCGGGCGTAGCTGTTGTCGTCGGGGTGGGCGGGGTTGATGGCCTCGGCCACCTCGCGCTGCACGGTCCACGACTCGCTGTGGGCCTCGTCGAACACCACCCGGGGAAACGATCGCATGAAATATCTCCTGTTTCTACCACCTTCTGACGAAAAATATACACATAGTCCCTGCATGCCCATCAAACCCTTACGCGGGCACGCCGGTTCACAGGGGCGACCACCGTAAGCGGCTCCGGACGAGTACGGCCGCCGGCGGGTCAGGACACGTGCACGCTCTGCCTGATGCGGGTCTGGGTGGCGTCGTCGCAGGTGGCCTTGGCGCAGAAGTACATCACGAGCATGGTCTTGGGCTCGCGGTCGATCACGTAGCTCACGAAGCCCAGCCTGGTGCCGGACGCGGGGTCGTGCAGCGAGCCGTCGAAGCGGGTGGCGGGGCTGCTGCCGGCCTGGTCCGGCACGGGCTTGCCGAGGTCGACCTGGCCCGGCAGCAGGGCGTCCATCTTGGCCTTCATCTGCTCGGAGGTGCCGCCGGCGTCGAGGGTGTCGGAGACCTGGACGTACACGCCCGAGGCGCTGTCGGGGTCGTCGGCGACGATCGTGGCGACCGCCGACCAGTCGGCGCCGGGACCGGCCACGAACAGGTCCTCGAACTCGGTGGCATGCGGGGAGACCACCGCGAACAGGTCCTGGTGGGTGCGTACCGTCCATGAGCCGGGATATTCGAACGTGAGCGGCGCGGCGGCGCTGGTCTGGTAGCGGGACCAGGTCTCGGTGCGGTGGCTCGTGATGATCAGCGCGACCAGCACGAGCGCCGCGACCGCGGCGACCAGCGTGGCGGCCACGATCGGGATGCGACCGGGCCGCGCCCTGGGCGCGGAGGGCTGCGTGGGCGGGGAGGGCTGCGTGGGCGGGGACGCCCCGCGCACGGCTGCCGAGGACAGCGCGAACGGGGCGGCGAGCGGCGACCCTGTGTGCGGACCCGAGGAGGGCCCAGACGATGGACCCCGCGATGGGCCCGGCGATACACCCGACGATGGACCGAGTGAGGGCCCCGGCGGATGGGAGGCCGCGTGGGCTCCCTGCACCGGGTACGGCCCCGAATGCGGGCTGGGGCGGGGAACGAAGGGGTGCGGGCCGCTGGTCGGGTCGGGCTGGTTGCCGCTGATCGCGTCACGCAGCGCGGTCACGAACTCCGTGCAGGTCGCGTAGCGCTGGTCGGGCGACTTGGCCAGCGCCCGCATCATCACGTCGTCGGTCTGCGCCGGCAGCTCGGGCCTGAGCTGTGACAGCGGCACCGGCTGCTCGGCGAGGTGGGCCCAGAGCAGCGCGATGTCGTTCTCGCGCTGGAACGGCAGCCGCGCCGCCAGCGCCTCGTAGATCACGCAGGCCAGGGCGTACTGGTCGCAGCGGCCGTCGATGTGCTCCTTGTTGATCTGCTCCGGCGACATGTAACGCGGCGTGCCGATGAACTGGTCGGTCTGGGTCAGCCCCGAGATCGAGGAGCGGTGCTTGGTGATGCCGAAGTCGGTGAGGTAGACGTGGTCGCCGGCGAGCAGGATGTTCGCCGGTTTGACGTCCCGGTGGATCAGGTCGTGCGCGTGGGCGGCGTCGAGCGCGGCGGCGACCTGGGCGAAGATCAGGTTGGCCTGGCCGAGCGGCAGCGGCCCCCGGTCGTAGATGAGGCGGCGCAGGTCCAGGCCGTCGACGTAGCGCATGGCGATGTAGAGCACGCCGTCGGCGTCGGCGTTCGCCTCGTAGATCGGGATGATGTTGGGGTGCTCGATGCTGGCGACCGTCCTGGACTCCAGGATGAACCGCTGCCTGAACCGGTCGTCGACGCTGAGCACCGGGTTGAGGATCTTCAGCGCCACCCGGCGGCTCAACCTCGGGTCGAGTGCCAGGTAGACGACGGCCATGCCGCCCTTGCCGACGATGTCCTCGATGTAGTACCCGGCCACCTCCTGGCCGATGAGCGATCTCTCGTTCAATGGCATCACGTCTCGGTGGGGTGGCCGCAGTAGCCGCAGAATCGGTGCGCGGGACCGAGCCGCATACCGCACGAGGTGCAGTATTTGATCGCCGGGTCGGGCGCGGTCATCACCTGCTGCTGCTGCGGGACCACTTGGAACGGCTGCGAACGCCGTACGACCACGGTCTGGTTGGCGCCGTCGTCGAGCGGTGGACCGGCCGCCAGTGGCTGTGGCGGCTCCGTGGCCTTCTCCGGAGTGCGGCGACGCCACAGCAGATACGCCCCGCCCCCGGCGGCTATGAAAAGTATCCCGGCCGCCAGGATGAACGGCCACAACGGCGTGCTCCTGGCCGGCGCGGTCGCCGCCGACTTCGTGCCCTGGTCCTCCGGGCCGCCGCGCTTGGCCAGCGACGTCTTCAGCAGCGCCGCGGCCACCACGTTGCCGGGATAGAGCTCCAGCACGCGCTGGAAGCCGGGGGCGGCCTCGGTGTAGTAGTTCGTGTGGTAACGGGTCAGCGCCGCCTCGAACGCCGTGTCGATCGCGCCCCTGCGCGGCACCACCTTGGCCGCCGCCAGGAGACCGGTGACCTCCCTGATGCCGATCATCCTGCCCTCTTTGCCGCCGCCCACCAGCAGGCCAATGACGTGGCCGTTCTTGTCGCCGATCACCGGCGCGCCCACCATGCCCTTGTCGGCGAGGCCGCCCAGCTTGACCGGCTCGTCCACCTTGCCTTCCGGGTCGGTGAACGGCCGGCCCGACTCCCCGGCCGCGCCGCCCTTGCCCAGGTGGGCGATCTCGACCGTGTGCGTGACGTTGGGGCCCGGCCGGCCCAGGAACCCCGCCACGTTGGTGGGCGAGCCCTGCTGGTCGGGCACCTTGTCGGCGAGCGGCGCGGTCGGCATGCCGACGCCCCCGGCCAGCGGGGTCACCGGCACCAGCACGGCCGGGCTGTCGGGCTCGGAGCCCGCCTTGATGCACTTGACCTTGTAGCCGTCGGCGCTGGCCGGCGACACGTTGGGGTAGGCCGTGATCTCGGTGGTCACGTTGATGATGCAGGTCGCCGTGGAGCTCATGGGCGGGTAGCAGTCTTGCAGATGACGGTTGAGCAGGTCGTCGGAGATCGTGTGCTTCTCGTCGTCGTCGGGGATCTTCACCTTGTGGTGCTCGGCGAAGATCTTGTTCGCCGAGCGGATCGCGACGTCCTCGGCGTTCACCGCCAGGCGCCGCAGCGCGACGAGCGAGCCGTCGGGGTTGATGACCGTGCCCGTCCCCTGAGCGAACGGGTAGTCGTAGGACCGCTCCACATGTTTGAGCTCGCTGACGTGGTCGAGCAGCGTGATCTCCACGTGGGACACGGCTTCCACCCGCACCACGGCCGGGGTCACCAGGTCGGTGATCCCGCTCGGGTGCTCGTGCGCCGCGACCGGCATCGCGAGCAGCACCAGTGCCGCCACGACGCCTCCGGCCAAAGCTGTGAGGCGCGCCATCTGTCGCTCCCAAAAGCAGGTACGAATCCAGGGTCCCAATCACATGCCGTAAGTCAATAGACCACTACGTAGACAAGCGTTTGCTCGGGGGCATAACGTACCCGGATGGACTGTGCGATCGGCGTCGATGTCGGTGGCACCTTCACCGACGTGGTCCTCCGGGACACGTCGGGCGCGATTTCCGTGGCGAAATGTTTGAGCACCCACTACGACCCCATCGCGGGCATCGTGGCCGGCGTTACGCGTGTGCTTCGCGGGCGCGACCCGGCGCAGGTCACGCGGGTGGTGCACGCGACCACGCTGGCCACCAACGCGGTGCTCGAACGCCAGGGGCTCCGGGTGGCCTTCGTCACGACCTGCGGCTTTCGCGCCACGATCCCGCTCGGCCGCTACGCCCGCGTCGAGGAGGACCGCTACGACCTGCGCTTCTCCCCGCCCCCGCCGCCGGTGGCGCCGGGCGACTGCTTCGAGGTGGTGGAGCGGGTCTCCGCGCGCGGTGACGTGCTCACGCCGCTGGACGAGGGCTCCGTACGGCGGGTCGCGGCGGAGATCGCGCGGCGCGGGATCGCGTCGGCGGCCGTGTGCCTGCTGCACTCCTACGCCAATCCCCGGCACGAACGGCAGGTCGCGGCGATCCTGCGGGAGTCGGTGCCGGACGTGGTGATCTCCTCGGAGGTGTGGCCGGAGATCCGGGAGTACGAACGCGCCACCACCACCATCATGTCCGCATATATCGGTCCATTGATGGCTTCGTATCTTTCGCGGCTCCGGGAGCGGCTGGCGGAGCTCGGGATCGGCGCACCCGTACACGTCATGGAGTCGAGCGGCGGCGTGATCTCCGCCGAACTGGCGGCCAGTCGGGCGGTGGCCACGATCGAGTCGGGCCCGGCGGCGGGCGTGCTCGCGGCGGCCGGGACCGAATTCGCGGACGTGATCTCGTTCGACATGGGCGGCACCACCGCCAAGACCTGCGTGGTGCGCGGCGGGCGGCCGGAGATCACCCACGAGTTCCACGTCGGCGGCAAGGGCAGCTTCGGCGGGCGGCGGGCGGGCACCGGCGTGCCGATCAAGACGCCGTCCATCGACCTGGCGGAGGTGGGCGCGGGCGGGGGCAGCCTCGCCTGGCTCGATCTGGCCGGCGCCCTGCGGGTAGGCCCGCGATCGGCCGGCTCCTCCCCCGGGCCCGCCTGTTACGGCCTGGGCGGCTCCGAACCCACCGTGACGGACGCGAACCTGGTGCTCGGCTACCTGTCCTCGGCCTCCATCCCGCTGTCGCCCGCGCTCGCCGGCCAGGCCCTCGACCGGCTGGCCGGGCCGCTGGGCGTGCCCCGGGAGCGGGCCGCGTACGCCGTGCACGAGATCGTGAGCGCGTCCATGGCCTCGGCCGTGCACGTGGTGACGGTGCAGCGCGGGATCGACCCGCGCGGCTTCGCCCTGGTGGCCTTCGGCGGCGCCGGGCCCATGCACGCGGCCAGGGTGGCCGAGCGGTTCGGGATCGGCACGGTGGTGGTGCCCGCGCACTGCGGGGTGGCCTCGGCGGCGGGCCTGCTGGCGGGCGCCCTCTCGACCGACCGCGTCCTGTCCCGGCTGGACGCCCAGGACCCGGAGGCGGTCCTCGCAGGACTGGCCTCGGACGCGGCCGCGGACCTCGGGGTGTCGCTCGCGGACCCCGGCGTGCGGGTGCTGCGCTCGGTCGACGCCCGTTTCAGGGGCCAGTCCCACGACCTGACCGTCCCCTGGACCGCCGACCGCCAGGCCCTGGAGTCCCGCTTCTTCGCCCGGTACGCCGAGGTGTACGGCATCACGCAGGAAGGCGAGGTCGAGCTGGTGAGCTACCGCGTCCGCGTCACCACACCCGTGGACGGCTCGCACGACGCTCCCCCCGCCCCGCCTCCGTCGCCTGCCCGCCCTCCCCGTACGCGGAGGGCGTACTTCCCCGAGCTGGGCGGCTACACCGACGTGCCGGTCCACACCAGGGACACCATGGGATCGGCCCTGCCGGGTCCGGCCACCGTCGAGGACGCCGAGTCCACGATCGTCGTCCCGCCCGCCTGGACCGCCACCCGCACCGCCGCCGGAGCCGTCCATCTCCTCAGGAGCGAGCGATGAACGACGCCCTCACCGCCGAGGTGCTCAGGAACGCGCTGGTCGTGGCGGCGGAGGAGGCCGGCATCGTGGTGGTGCGCTCGGCGTACTCGACGTTCATCGTCGAGGGCTCCGACGCCTCGGCCGCCATCCTGGACGCCCGGGGCCGCCTGATCGCCCACTCCACGGCCACCACGCTCATGAACAGCATGGCGCTCCGGGCCGCCCTGCCCGAGCTGGTCAAGGACCTCCCGCTCGACACGATGGCGCCCGGCGACGTGTACGCGCTCAACGACGCCTACCGGGGCGGCGTGCACACCAACGACCTGCTCGTCTACCGCCCGGTCTTCGTCGGCAGCATCCCGGCGTACTTCGCCGCCACCATGATCCACGTCTCCGACCTGGGCGGCCTGTCGGCGGGCGGGATGGCCCCGCTGGCCACCGACATCTTCCTGGAGGGCCTCCAGCTCCCCCCGGTGCTCCTGGCCACCGATCGCGGGATCGACCGGGCCATGGAGGCGATCCTGCGGGCCAACAGCCGGACGCCGGACAAGGTGATGGGCGACGTACGGGCTCTGGTGGCCGGCACGGCCGTGGCCGCCGCCCGCCTGGAGGCCCTGATCGGCGAGTACGGCGAGCGTGGCCTGGCGGCGGGCATAGAGGACTACCTGGACTACACCGAGAGCAGGACCCGCACGGCGCTGGCCGAGCTGCCAAGGGGCACGTTCGAGGCCGAGTACCCGATCGACGACGACGGCATAAACCCTGATAAATCGCATCTCGTCCGGGTCACCGTCACCCTCGGCGGCGACCGGGCCGTCCTGGACTTCGCCGGCACCGGCCCCCAGGTGCCCGCCGCGATCAACGCCTCGGCCGCCCAGTCCCTGGCCGCCGCCGTCTTCGCGACCCGCTGCTTCCTGGACCCCACGATCCCGATGAACGAGGGCTGCCTGCGGGCCGTCGACGTACGCCTGCCCGAGGGCTCCCTGCTCAACGCCCGCTCCCCGCACCCGTGCGGCGGCCGCTTCGTCCCCATCTACGCCGCCATGGAGGCCGTCTTCCAGGCCATGTCGGACGCCGTGCCGGAACGGGCGGTGGCCGCCAGCGGGATCCTGCAGCCGTTCTCGATCGCCGGGGTCGGCGCCCCGTACTGGATCCACCTGTCCTACGACTTCGGCGGCGTGGGCGCCCGCCACGGCCTGGACGGCCCGGACGCGACGGGCGTGCACTTCGGCGTGGGCCGCAACTCGGTCCCGCAGGCCGAGCCGGTGGAGAGCCGCTGCCCGCTGATCGTCGAGTCGATCGAGACGATCCCGGACTCGGGCGGCCCCGGCCGCCACCGGGGCGGGCTGGGCACGCGGACGGTCTACCGCTTACTGGCCGACTGCCACGTCACCACCCGCGGCGACCGCCTCCGCCTCGCGCCCCCGGGCCGCGACGGCGGGCTGCCGGGGCGGCTGGGCGGCTTCTTCAAGCGCCACCTGGACGGCACGGTGGAACGCCTGGCGTCGAAGGTGAACAACGTCCGGTTCGCGGCGGGCGAGGCGTTCATCGTGGAGACCACGGGAGGCGGCGGCCTCGGCCCCCCGTCCGAACGCGATCCGGCGGCGATCGAGGCCGACCTCGAAGCGGGCCGCGTGACGGCGCCGGGCGCCGAGCGGGACTACGGGGTCGTCCGGTCGCCGATCTGACCGCGTAGCGCGGGAGCCTCCCCGGCCTCCCCGGCTTCCGAGGCATCGCGGGGCCGCCACGCCTCCGCGCCACGGCGGACCGCCGCGTGGACCGCCCGCGCGACCCTGGCCCCCCACTCCGACCGCGGCCCCCCGAACACCTCCTCCGGCCCCTCCGCGCGCACGGCCACGCACACGGCGTCGGAAGCCGTCCCCGTCCCCTGGAAGCCCGCCTCCACCAGCGCCTGCGACTTGGCCTCCGTGACCGTCATCACCGCGTTGACCAGCGCCGCGTCCGTCATCGCCACCGGCACCACGGTCACGATGTTGACGGTCCCCACCCGGATCGGCGCCAGCTCCGGATCCTCCGTGCCCTCCGGGGCGGCCGCCCAGGTCGGCACGCGCAGGCCCACGGTGGCGTAGCAGGTCACGCCGCCGTCGGAGGCCTTTACATAGCGGTCCACGGAGGCGGCGGTCATCATGCCGACCCCGTCCCCTCCCGGGCCTAACGAGACCAGGTGATCCACCGGGTCCATGCGCGAATATCCCGCCACCACCTGCGCGTTCAGCACCCACTCGCGGACCCCGATGCCGCCGCCCAGGATCGCCGAGGAGATCATCCGCCACCCGGGCCCGAACTCCCACAGCAGCGACCCGAGCCGCACGCCCTCCTCCACCCGGTACGTGAGCCTCATGGCCCCCCTCTCACCAGGTGCACGACGGGCCGCCCGTCCGGGCCCGGCTCGATCTTGACGTGGGCGTCGAAGTGCCGCCCCACCAGTGCCTCGGTGAGCACCTGGGCGGGCGCCCCGGAGGCCGCCGCGCGGCCCTCGGCCAGCAGCAGCAGCGCGTCGGCGTACAGACCGGCGACCGTGAGGTCGTGCAGGGTGGTCACCACGGTCAGGCCGTCGGCCCGCCGTAGCCGGTCCACCAGCTCCAGCACCTGCTGCTGGTGCCCCAGGTCGAGCGCGGTGGTGGGCTCGTCGAGCAGCAGCACGGGCGCCTGCTGGGCGAGCGCCCTGGCCAGCACCACCCGCTGCCGCTCCCCGCCGGACAGCTCCCCCGCGCGGCGCATGGCCAGCTCCGTCAGGTCCAGCCGGTCGAGCACGGACGCGGTCACGTCCCGGTCGTGGCGGCTCTCACGCCCCAGATACGGGATGTACGGGGTGCGCCCGAGCAGCGCGTAGTCGAAGACCGTCATGTCGGGCGGCAGCGCGGGCGTCTGCGGCGCGTAGGCCAGCAGCCGGGCCCGTTCGCGCGGTTTGAGCCCGGCGGCGGGCCGGCCGTCCAGGGTGACCGTGCCCCGGTGCGCGACCAGCCCCATGACCGCCTTGAGCAGGGTGGACTTGCCCGCCCCGTTGGGCCCGATGATCGCCAGCCAGTCGCCGCGGCGCACCCGCAGGTCCACCTCGGCCAGGACCTCGCGGTCCCCGAGCCGTACCGACAGGGCGGAGGTCTCGATCATGTGCTCGCCCGTCGGGTCATGCGCAGCACGCCGACGAAGAACGGCGCCCCCACGAACATCGTCACCACCCCGATCGGCAGCTCGGCGGGCGCGATCACGGTGCGCGCGACGAGGTCGGCCGCGACCAGGAACGCCGCGCCGCCGATCAGCGAGAGCGGCAGCACGATCCGGTACGACCCGCCCGCCAGCCGCCGGACGACGTGCGGGATGACGATGCCCACGAACCCGATCAGCCCGCTCACCGCCACGGCCGCCGCGGTGGCCAGCGACGCCGCCAGCAGCACGGTGAAACGTACCCGTGCGGCCCGAACGCCCAGGCTGGCGGCCTCCTCGTCGCCCACGGACAGCACGTCCAGCATGCGCCCGTGCAGGAGCAGCAGCACGGCGGAGACCGCCGCGTACGGCAGCACCAGCCAGAACTGGTCCCACCCGCCGCCCACGTCGCCGAGGATCCACGAGTAGATGCGCTGCAGCTCCTCCACCTTGAACTGCTGCACGAACGTCTGGATGGCGGTCAGGAACGACGTGACCGCCACTCCCGCCAGCACCAGCGTGGCGGTGCCGCCGGCCCGCCCGGCCGTGTTGCCCAGCGTGTAGGCCAGGAACACGCCGCCCACGGCCCCCAGGAACGCCGCGACCGGGATGCTCCCGGCGGCCGACGGCAGCAGCACGATGGCCACGGTCGTCGCGAGCCCCGCCCCCGCCGCGGCCCCGAGCAGGTACGGGTCGGCGAGCGGATTGCGGAACACCCCCTGGTAACCGGCCCCGGCCACCGCCAGCAGCCCGCCGACCACGGCGGCGACCAGCACCCGGGGCAGCCGCAGCTCGAACAGCAGTCCCTGCTCGACCGGCGCCAGCCCCGAGTCCACGTGCACGAACGGCAGCCAGTCCACCGCCTGGAGCACCACCTGCCACGGCGAGATGTCGGCCGCGCCGTCGAGCAGCCCGGCGACCATGGCGACGGCCAGCACGCCCAGTGCGGCCAGCACCCACAGCGGTCTGGCCCTGGACGGGCCGGCCTGCGCGACCATGGCCGGGTCCCCGGTCAGGCCGCCGCCACCGCGGCGCCGATGGCCTCGGCGAGCTGGACGACGCGCGGCCCCCAGCGGGAGGCGAGGTCGTCGTCGAGCTGGGTCACCTTGTCGTTCTTGACGGCCTTCAGGTCCTTCCAGCCGGGGCGCGCGGCAAGGGTGTCCCTGCTCTGCTGGCAGCACTTGACGTCGGCCAGGAAGATCAGGTCGGGGTCGGCCTGGGCCACGAACTCGGCCGACAGCTTGGGATAGCCGCCCGCCGCGTCCGGCGCCTTGTCGGCGATGTTGGTCAGGCCGAACATGGCGTAGACCTGGCCGATGAACGTCTGCGACGTGGCCGCGTACGGCGTCTGGTCGAGCTCGTGGTAATAGGTGAGCTTCTTGTCCTTGGGCGCCTCGGCGGCCAGCTTGTCCATGGCCGTCTTCATGTCGGACACGACCTCGTCCGCCTTGGCCAGGTTGCCGGTGGCCGCACCGAGCTCGGAGATCTCCTCGTAGGCTTCGTCGAGCCGGGTGGCGGCCGGCTGGAGCAGCACGGGCACGTTCACCTTGCCCAGCTCGGCGGCGATGTGGTCGATGTCGTCGGAGATGACGACGAGGTCGGGCTTCTGGGCGACGATCGCCTCGACGTTCGGCTTGAAGCCCGACAGGGCGGTCTTGGGGGCCTCCGGCGGGTAGTTCGACCGGTCGTCGACCGCGACCACCTGGGAGCCGGCGCCGATGGCGAACAGCGTCTCGGTGTGGGTGGCCGACAGCGAGACGATGCGCTCCGGCTTCCTGGCGATGGTGACCTGGCCGTTGCCCGCCTCGATCGTGACGGGGAAGCCCGCCGCCGGGGCGGAGCTTGCGGGGGCGGGGACGGGAGTCGGGGCGGTGGGGGCGTTCTGGCCGCAACCGGCCAGAACGAGCGTTCCCAGCAGCGCACCCGCGAAGACCGTGCGTACGGGCCTCACGAGGTTTCCTTTCACACTGTTCGGAACCGAGGGACCCGCTGGGAGAGCGACGGATCACCCTTTTCCACGAGGGTTGACGACGTCGGCGCGGCGGCAGGCGACCTGGCTATGACAGTTGCGGGACAGCGCCGGATTCCCACCGGACTTCGCTGCAACGCTGCGCGTCGGACAAACGCTATCAATCCCCGTACTCTCCCGGCGTCAAGGGGCCAGTTGGGCCTCCGCCTCGGCGATGATCCGCTGGAGCCGGAGCCCGTGGGCGGCGTCGAGGGGATGCCCGCCGCCGTCGCGCACGGTTTTGGCGAACTCGGCGGCCACGTTGTCCAGGGGGTCGTCGTCGAAGGCCGGGAGCACGGCGCTGCCGGTGCGGCCGTACACGGCGATCGTGGCGGGCGGCAGGTCGCCGGTGGCGGCCATGCACAGGGACACCTCGCTGACGGCGCCGCCCTCGTGCTCCAGCAGCAGCCCGGTCCAGCGCAGCGGGTCGCCGTGCGCGCGCACCCCGGTCACCCTGCCGAGGGCGGCGTCGAGCAGGTCGATCACGTGCGGCCCGACGTCCAGCAGCGCGCCGCGGGCCAGCCGCCAGGGGGTGGAGAACGGGTGGCCGCCGAGAAGCACGCTGGAGATGTTCGCGGCGTGGCCGCCGAACGCGCCGATCTCGGCGCAGCGGGCCAGGAAGGCGCGCGTCTGCACGGCGTAGCGCATGGTGAGCACCATCTGGGAGGCCACGCCCGCCTCCGCGACCGCCTCGGCCAAGCGGCGGGCGTTGTCCAGCGAGTCGGCCAGCGGCTTCTCCAGCAGCAGCGCCTTGCCCGCGCGGGCGGCACGCACGCCGAGGTCGGCCTGGACGGCGGGCGGCACGCAGAACGCCACCGCCTCGCAGGCGTCGAACAACTCCTCGATCCTGGTGAACACCGGCACGCCGAGCCGGGCGGCCTGCTCGGGGCGGCGGGCCCACACTCCGGCCAGCCGCGTGTGCGGCCCCCGGGCCAGCATCGGCGCGTGCGCCCGCTCGGCCCACGGACCCGCTCCGACCAACCCGACCGACACCGGAGTGTAGGGCTCCATATGTCCTCCTAAGTACGGCTATGTGCCGACCTTAGTGGTCAAGGGTGGTCGCGCTCCGGCCGGTGCCCGTCACCAGCGTGATCTCGCCGTCGAAGCGGCCGCGCCGAGGCGCACCCAGCCGTGCTCGTCGAAGAACGCCGCCTCGCCGTCCGTCGCCTGGCGCACCCAGAGCTCCATGGCGCCCAGTCTCGCACCGGAGCAAGCGCTTGGTAAGCCCTCGGCTAGGCTGGTGGTTCGGGGAAGCGGTCGGGAGGCGTCGTGCGGCGGTTGAGGTTCGGGGCGGTGGTACGGGAGGCCGAGTCGGGGCGGGCCTGGGCCGAGCGGGCCAGACGGCTCGAAGGGGCCGGGTTCGAGGTGCTACTGGTGCCCGATCACCTGGTCGGGGCCCGGTTCGCGCCCATCGCCGCGCTCACCGCGGCCGCCTGCGCCACCAGCCGGCTGCGGGTGGGGACGCTGGTGTTCGCCAACGACTTCCGGCATCCGGCCGTACTGGCCAAGGAGGCCGCCACCCTCGACCTGCTCTCCGGCGGGCGGCTGGAGCTGGGGATCGGGACGGGCTGGATGGCGGGCGACTACGCGGGCGCCGGGCTGGCGCTGGAGCCGCCGGGGACCCGGATCGACCGGCTGCGGGAGGCGCTCACCGTACTCAAGGGGCTCTGGGCGGACGGTCAGTTCAGCTTCGAGGGGCGGCACTACCGCATCCGCGACCTCGACCAGCACCCCAAGCCGATACGCAGGCCGCACCCGCCGCTGCTGCTCGGCGCGGGCGGGCGGCGGATGCTGCGGCTGGCGGCCGAGGAGGCGGACATCGTGAACATCGCGACGCGGGTGCGCCCCGACGGCGGCGGGCCCGACCCGCGCGACGGCGGCCGGGCGGCGTTCCTGGCCAAGCTCGACCTCCTGCGCACGGCCGCCGCCGGTCGCTACGAGCGCCTGGAGCTGGGCACGAGCGTGCTCCAGGTGGGCGAACCGGCGGCGAGGGAATCGTGGAGCGCCGCCGCCGACGGCCCGGCGCTGGACGGGACACCCCAGGCGCTGCTGGGGACACGCCACGACCTCGCCGAACAGATCCGCTACTGGAGGGACGAGCACGACATCTCGTATTTCGTGCTCCACCACGAGCGGGACCTCCCGGCCTTCACCCCCGTCGTGGAGGAACTGGCCACGCGGGGATGATCCCGCCGCCACCTGAAGCAGGGCCGCGGCCGGCCGTGCCGGATGATGGACTGCATGAATGAGATGCTGTTGCTCCGACACGGTGAGACCGAATGGAGCAAGGCGGGTAAGCACACCGGACGTACAGACCTGCCTTTGACGGAGCACGGCGAGGACCAGGCCAGGGCGCTGGCGCCACTGGTCAAGGGAGAGCCCTTCGACCTGGTGCTGGTCTCCCCCGCCGGGCGGGCCAGGCGCACGGCGGAGCTGGCCGGGCTGACCGGCTACCGGGTGGACGCCGACCTGTGGGAGTGGGACTACGGCGGCTATGAGGGGATCACCACGGCGGAGATCAGGCAGACCCGGCCCGAGTGGTACCTGTGGCGCGACGGCGTGATCCCCGGCGACGCCGAGCACCCCGGCGAGAGCGCGGCCGAGGTGGCAGCCCGCGCCGACCGGGTGATCGCGCGGGCCGAGCAGGCCCCGGGACGGGTGGCGCTGGTCGCGCACGGCCACTTCCTGCGCGTGCTGGCGGCCCGCTGGCTGGGCCTGGATCCGGCGGAGGGCAGGCTGTTCAAGCTCGACACCGGCACCTATTCGCGGCTCGGCTACGAGCACGACGAGCCGGTGCTGCTGACCTGGAACGCCCCGGCGGGGTGAGAGCCGGTCAGCTGACCTTGGCGCGCAGGGCCGACTCGTGCAGCGCCCTGCTCACCAGCCAGCCGCGTAACGATCCCAGGCTGGGATCGTAGGAGAGCGGTTGTTCCCACAGGGCCACGAAGACGCTCTGGGTGACCTCCTCGGCGCACGACTGGCTGCCGCTGACCTTGACCGCGACTCCGTAGACGTATGAGCCGTGCTGGTCGTACGCGTCGGCCAGAGCGTCGAGGTCACCGGCCGTCAGCCGGGCGCACAGGTCCATGTCGCTCATCAGTCGCACCCCAGGGTGGCAGCGGCGTGGATCAGGTCACGGGCGAGGGCGGGGTCTCCTTCCGCGGCGTACGGGAAGGAGCCGGGCGCCCACCGGTTGCCCAGCAACCGGCAGAAATCCACCGCGTCGGCCGAGATGATCACGGCGACGTGGTCGGAGGCCGGTGACAGCGGGACGGTCCAGCTGCCGCCGCCGGGCCCGGTCAGCACCACGGTGGCGGAGACGTCGCGGCGCGGCCCCTTCAGCGCGCGGCAGCAGGGCCAGCCCGAACTCCGCGATCATGTGCACGTGCTCGGCGCGCGGCGCGGAGCCGGCCCGGTCGGTGGCGGCCCTGATGTCCTCGGCGTGCGTCCACGTCTCGAACGTGCGCTGCACCATGGCCTGGCGCAGCGGCGCCCGGGCGGGCCGCGCCCCGGCCAGCGCCACCTCGACACCCAGCAGCACCTCGCTACTGGCGGAGACCCGCGCCAGCAGGGACCCGGCCTGCTCGCGCCAGCGCCGGTGAGCCGGCGTCACGGCCGGGCGCGGCACGCCCGTGAAGCGGGCCCCGAGGAAGCGGGCCACGGTCGCGTCGTTGTCCGCCAGGTGCTCCACCAGGCCCCCGACCGTGCCGTGCTTGGCGATCGGGGCCTCCCACTGGGGCTCGCTCAGCTCGGCGAGCAGGTCGTCCATGAGCGCCACCTGCTCGGCGTACGGCACCGCCACGGTGGACACCCCGAGCACCGCGGGGCTGCGGCGGCGGCGCGCCATCGACAGGACCGCCTCACGCAGCGTGGGCGGCGGCGCCACCGCCGGGTCCGGCTCGTCGAGGAGCGCGATGGCCGCGCCGCAGTCGGGGCACGAGGCGACGTGCTCGTCGGGGCTCTGCCCGTTGTAGAGGTATGACTCCGTCATGGCCACCTCCGCAGCCGACGCTAGTCCGGCCGGCCCACCGGCGCCAGGCGGCAACCGGGGTACGGTGCCAGAAGCGTCTCACGCCAGCGGCCATCCAGATAGTCGCGAGCCCGATTACCCCAGGCGAGCAGCCGGGAATCGGGGGTCACCTCGTCGTCGAGGCCGAGCGCGGCGTCGCGGGCCCGCTGGGTGGCCAGGTGGTCGTCGAGCGAGACGGCCCAGAGGATGACCGCCTCGGTGTCGCAGAAGAGCACCTCGTACAGGCCGACCAGGGTGTGGCCGTGCTCGGCGAGCAGCGGGGCGGAGAAGCGCAGGTCGTCGATGTCGGACAGGAACAGCCGCCGGTCCACCCCCTGGTAGATCTCCATCATCTGCCGCCAGCCGCCCTCCCAGCCGCCGTGGCAGTCCCACAGCGTGACGACCCTGAACTGGGGGTGGCCGGTGATGCCGACCGCGTAGAAGGCGCCGACGAGGTTGATCTCGCGGGACCTGATGGACATGCCGGAGGTGAGCGTGGGCGCGGCGAGGGTCTCGTCCTCGCGTTTGTAGCGGGTCAGCCAGGCTGAGGTATTCCCGCGGGCGCCTGGAGTTCATGGGCCTGAAGTCGACCTCTTCGAGCAGGTGGATCGCGCGCCGCACGGCGCCTCCTCTACCAAGCGGTTGCTCGGCATGAGGATAGCGATCAGGCCAGCGCCTGGGAAGGTTGCGGCCCGCGGCCCGTGAGCCACTCCAGGACCCGGCGGTGCCCGTGGGCCGCGTCCTCGAAGTGGCCCCAGTGCCAGTAGCGGGGCTGGTCCCGGATGCCGGTCACCCAGGTGCGGTAGGAGATGGAGGCGCCCGTGGCGGCGGGCGCGACTCCGTAGGTGCGGATCACGACCTTGCCGCCCGGCGCGAACAGCACGTCGTCGGCGATCGGATAGAGGTTCAGCTGGTCGAGCATGTCCTGATCCTGTCGGCCGTACGAGGCCGGACGGTTACGCCTCCGGCGCGCCCCCGTAAAGCAGGCGCGCCGGAGGTTACAGCACCGTTAACGGGCCGGGCCGCCGGCGGGCAGGCCGCCGTCAGACGAGCAGGCCGTCGAACTCTCCGTCCTTTACCCCGAGCACCAGGGCCCGGATCTCGTCGCGGGTATAGATGAGGGCAGGGCCGTCGGGGAAGCGCGAGTTGCGTACCGCGATCCCGCCGTCGGGAAGCTCGGCGAGTTCCACGCAGTTGCCCTGCGAGTTGCTGTAGCGGCTCTTGCGCCACGCGACCTGCGTCAGGTCCGCCGCGGGCATGCCGTTGTAGGTCTGGTTCATCTACATCTTTCTGAGAAGACCGCCGATGAGCTCGACGGTGCCCCCTGGCGTGGTGCTCTCCACGCACAGTTGCTCCATAGCCGTGAGATACGGGTCGATGTCCTCACGCTTGTCCAGGTACAGGGCACCCCAGAGCTGCTCGACGTAGACAACGTCCGACAAGTCGGACTCGGGAAACCGCAAGATGCTGAACGCGCCCCCTTCAGCGGCATGCTTGCCGAACTTGAAGGGCATCACCTGAATGGTGATGTTGGGAAGGGCAGCGACTTCGAGCAGATGCTGGAGCTGCTCGGACATGACCTCCCGCCCGCCGATGGTCCGCTTGAGCGCCGCCTCGTCGATGACGGCCCACAGGCGGGGGCCGTCCTTCTGGGTGAAACGCTCCTGACGCTGCATGCGCATATGCACACGGCGTTCTATTTTGTCCGGGGTTGCATCGGGGTTGCCAAGCTGGAAGACCGAGCGCGCATAGGCGGCCGTCTGCAGCAGGCCCGGCACGAACTGCACCTCATAGGTACGGATCACGCTGGCGGCCTCCTCCAGGCCCACGTACGTGGTGAACCACGTGGGTAACTCGGCCGAGTACTTGTGCCACCACCCGGGGGTGTTGGCCTCGCGAACCATCTCCAACAGGGCACGGCGCTCGGAATCGTCGACGACGCCGTACAGGGTGAGCAGGTCTTCCACATCACGTGTCTTGAAGCCGACGCGGCCGAGCTCCATGCGGCTGATCTTGGACTCGGACGCCCGGATGTGGAATCCGGCTTGTCCACGGTCGAGCCCGCTCGCCTCACGCAGGCGCCTTAGACTCGCCCCGAGCATGATGCGCCGAACGGTCGAACCGGATCCGGGCGGATCAATGGACACGTGCTGCTCCTTGGTCGTTTCCTTGCGAGACAGTCTGTCACTTCACGGCCGATAGATCATGGGCCGCGGACAAGATCCCCTTTCCCCCATATTGACCATTTGATGGCAACCGTATCGTGTGCACGGATTGTCTGCACGTGCATTCGCTCTTGCACCTGCACGAGAGTTTGAAGCAGAATGATCAAGTGCAATCCACCACGGCGACCGGCGAGTGGACCACGTTCGACTGGTGGCCTCCTGTCGGCTGGTGGCCGGAGGCGGCCCGCGACCTGCTGGTCCCCGGACCGGCGGGGAGCGCCACGTTCGTGCTCCCGCCCACGGCGTCCTCCGTCCACGCCGCCCGCGCCTTCACCACCGGCGTGCTCACCGGCTGGGGACTGGCCGAGCTGATCGAGAACATGGAGCTGGTGGTCTCCGAGCTGGCGACCAACGCGCTGCGCCACGGGCTGTGCCTGGACGACCCGCGCCGCGAGCGTGCGGTCCACATGTCCCTCGTGCGCCGCGGCCCCCTCGTGACCAGCGCCTTCACCGATCCAGGCGCCTCGGTGCCGGTGCTGCGATACCCTGGCCCCCTTGACACCGGCGGCCTCGGACTCCACATCGTCGAATCAATCAGCCTCCGCTGGGGTTGGTCAGCACTCGCACCACACGGAAAGATCGTCTGGGCGGTCCTCTCCTGACCGGCGGTGATCTGCATTACCGTGGATGGTCATGGCTCACGGTGAGTCCCAGCGCGCGACCCCATGAGAGTGCTGACAGATGGAAGATCACCTGCTCGGCTGGCTGCGAACACTAGACGAAGACCGACTCGGCCGTGTCCTGGCCAACCGGCCCGATGCCATCGCCGCCCCCTGGCCGCGCCGGCTCGACACCCTGGCCCAGCGACTCGGCAACGGCTTCGCCGTGATGGAGACCCTGCGGCGCCTGCCGCTGCCCTGCCTGCAGCTCGCTGAGGCGGCGCTGGCCATGAGCCGCCCCACGGCCGAGCGGCTGGCGACCTTCGTCGCCGCCCGCCCCGACGAGGTGACCCGCTGGCTCGAACACCTCTATGACCACGCGCTGGCCTGGCCGGACGGCGAGGGGGTGATCCATCTCGCCGAAGGGGTCGCGCGCTGGTGGTCCGCCCCGCTCAGCCTCGGCGAGCCGCTCGACCACTACCTCAACTCCTGGACGATCAGCAACGACGCCCTGCACGCGCTCGCGCGCAACCTCGGCCTGCCCGCGCAGGGCAACAAGCGCCGCGTCATCACCCGGGTCACCGAGGCGCTCAGCGACAATGAGCGCGTCACCGCGTTGATGCGAAACGCCCCCGACGGCACGGTGCCGCTGCTCGACCGCTTCGCCTGGGACGGGCCCGCGCTCAACATCGACGGCGGCGCGTTCGTCAGCCCCGGCACGCCGGAGAAATGGTGCGCCGACCACGGCCTGCTCTTCCGGCCGAGCTGGCACGTCGCCGAGATCCCCCGCGAGGTGGCGATCTGCCTGCGCGGCCCCGGCTACCACCCGCCCTTCCTGCCCGACGGGCCCGAGGTGGCCACGATCCCGGTCGACCCCGAAGAGGTCGACCACCTGATGACGCTGGCCGCGCCGCACGTGGTGGAGCGGTGCGCGGCGCTGCTCGACAACGCCTCCAAGACCCCGCTGCCACTGCTCAAGACCGGCGGCGTGGGGGTGCGCGAGGTCCGCAGGGTGGCCAAGGAGACCGGCTGCGACGAGGACGAGACCCGCCTGCTGCTGGAGGTCTGCGCGGTGGCCAGGCTGCTGGCCTGGGACGATTCGTCCGGCGGCATGATCCCCACCGAGCGCTTCGACCGCTGGCGGCTCGACGAGGGCTCGGCCCGGCTGCGGGTGCTGCTGTCGGCCTGGTGGCGCATGGAGCGGTCGTCGCTGCGCAAGGTCGACGGCAAGTACGGCACGGTGCTCGGCGACGACCCCGCCGGCAGCGTGATGGCCCGGATCCGCCGGGCCGTGCTGTCGGTGCTGGCCCACCTGCCCGCCGGCATGGCCTTCGCCGACCGGACCAGTCTCGCGCGCAACGTGCACTGGCACGCCCCGCTGATCGACCGCGAGCTGCTGTTCGCCTGCACGCCCGCGGTGCTCGACGAGGCCAGGCTGCTCGGCCTGCTGGCCAACGACTCGCTCACCGACCTCGGCCGGGCGCTGGCCGGGCTCACCGCCCAGCCGGGTGACGAGAACGACGACTCCGTACCGATGATCGAGCACGATCCGGTGCTGGCCGAGGCGGCCACCCGGGCGCTGGCGAGCGTGCGCAGGAGCGCGCTGTTCGGCCCCGACCTGACCGCGGTGGTGACGGGACCGCCGTCGGCGGAGCTGGCGGCGCTGCTCGACCGGGTCGCCGAGCGCGAGTCGCGGGGCGCGGCCTCGGTGTGGCGCTTCACCACCGAGAGCGTGCGCCGCGCGCTCGACCACGGTCACGAGGCCGACGACCTGCTGGACGAGCTGGCCACGGTGGGCACCATCCCGCAGCCGCTGGAATACCTCGTACGCGACACCGCCCGCCGGCACGGCGAGGTGACGGTCAGCACGGTCGGCTGCGTCATCCAGGCGGGCGACCCCGCCCTGCTCGCCGAGATCGCCGCGCACCGGCGGCTGGGCCGGCTCGGCCTGCGGCTGCTGGCCCCCACGGTGCTGGTGAGCGGGGTCGGAGCCGAGCGCACGCTGGCCGCGCTGCGCGAGGTCGGCTACTCACCGGTGCCCGTCTCCGACACCGGCGAGATCACCATTCACCGGGCCAGGGCCGAGGAGCCGCCCAACGGCAAGCTGATCCTGCTGCCCGGCGGCCAGGTGGCCGAGCTGTCCGACTTCCCCGGCCTGGCCGAGGCGCCGCTGCACATGCTCGCCGAGCCGCCGCCCGATCCGCACGAGCACGCCCGCCGGCTGCTGGCCACCCGGCAGGACGCCGAGAAGGGCGGCCGCACCTGGGCGGTCATCGGCCGGATGGCGACGCGGTTGCCGACGGCGCAGCAGTCGCTGCTCGGGTTCGTGGTCGACCGCGGGGTCCGCGCGGGCATCACGCTGACCGGCGGGCTGACCGCCACGATCAGCCACGGCGAGCTCAAGGGCGGCGCGCTGGACGCCTGGTGCGAGGAGGCAGGGGACTACCTGGAGTTCCCCCTCGCCGAGATCGTCGAGGTCAGGGGAGCTTACTAGCCTTCCCGAGGTTGGCCACCAGCCCCTCCAGGAAGGCCGCGTAGCCCTGATAGCTGAAGGGCGCCTCGGCGTTCCACGGGTAGAGCTGCCCCGCCTCGACCGCGGGCAGCTTGGCGAAGGTGGGCTTGGCCAGCATCTCCTCGGGCTTGAGCGACTGCGTACGCGTGTCGTAGAGGATCACGTCGGCGGCGTACGTGTCCGCGTTCTCCCAGCTCAGCGACTGGAAGAAGCCGCCCTCGTCCACCTGCGACGGCTTGACGACGTCCAGGCCGGCCGCCATCAGGTGCATGATGTCCGGATATTCGGGCGGGTTGACCACCCACATCGTGTCGGGGCCGCCGGACATGAACAGGATCTTGAGGTCCTCGAACTTCGCGAGCTCCTTGGTGGCGGCCTCCATCCGCGCCTTGGCCTCGGGCACGCCCCGCATGCCGGCGCCGAGGGTCCTGGCCAGCTCCTCGTAGCGGCCGATCACCTCGGTGGCACTGCGCCCGGTGAGCATGATGCCGACGGTGGGGGCGACCTGCTCGATGGTGTCCTTGGACTTCTCGGGCACGTACCAGAGGGCGCCCTTCTCGTACATGCCGCTGACCAGCAGGTCGGGCTGGAGGGAGATGTACTGCTCGACGTTGAACTCGTCCCACACGTTGCCCAGGCCCACGACCTTGGCGAGGTCGACGTTGCCGACCTGCGGGTCCCTGCTGCCGTCCTTGAGCTTGTGCGGGCCGAAGACGGCGATGGGGCGCACGCCGAAGTCCCACAGGGCCGCGGCGGCGCCCACCTGGGCGACGATCCTGGCGGGGCGGCCGGGCTGGTCGAGCTTCGTACCGCGGTCGTCGGTGAACGTCCAGCGCTGGGCCGGGGCCGCTCCCGCGCCGGGCGTGGCCTGCTGTGGCTCGTCGCCGCAGGCCGCCAGCGTCACGGCCGCCGTGAGGCCCATCGCCGCCGACAGGAATCCCCTGCGTGCCAGTACCGGTCCTGACATGTGCGCTCCTAAGGTTAGGCTTGCCTCACTAAGTGGTCATGAGATTAGCCTTACCTAAGTTCGAATGCCAGGGAAGGGGGGCGGGGTGCGCTCGGCTGAGGAGGCGGCGGTGGGCGGCGCGGAAAGAGGCGCGGTGGGCGGCGGGGCCGGTGGCGGGTCGCGCGGGCGGGCCGCCGTGCTGGTCGCCGGGCTGCTGGTGACGGCGGGCTTACTGGTGCTGGTGGCGATGGCGAGCGTGGCGCTGGGCGCGCGGTCCATGTCGTTCTCGACGGTGATCGACGCCTTCCTGGTCCCGAACGGCTCCAGCGACCACACCGTCATCCGCGAGCTGCGCGTGCCGCGTACGCTGCTGGGGCTCGGCGTGGGCGCGACGCTCGGGCTGGCGGGCGCGCTGATGCAGAGCCTGACCCGCAACCCGCTGGCCGACCCCGGGCTGCTGGGCGTCAACGAGGGCGCGGCGCTGGGCGTCACCCTCGCGCTCGGCCTGTTCGGGCTGTCCGATCCCGCGGTCTACGTCTGGTTCGCCTTCGGCGGCGCGGCGCTGGCCGCCATGGCCGTCCACACGCTCGCCTCCTCCGGCCGAGCCGGCTCCAGCCCGGTACGCCTCGCGCTGGCGGGCGTCGCACTCGGCATGGTGTTCACGGCGGTGTCCTCGGCCATCCTGCGCATGGACCCCCAGACCTTCGACCGCATGCGGTTCTGGCTGACCGGGTCGTTGGCCGGGCAGACGGCGGACACGCTGGCGCGGCTGGCGCCGTTCATGGCCGTGGGGCTGGTGCTCGGGCTGCTGCTGGCCAGGCCGCTCAACGCGCTGGCGCTGGGCGACGAGGCGGGCCAGGCGCTGGGCGTGGCGGTCAACCGGACGCGGATCCTCACCGGGGTGGCGGTCACCTTACTGTGCGGCGCGGCCACGGCCGCCGCCGGGCCGCTCTGGTTCGTCGGGCTGATCGTGCCGCACGCCGTGCGCGCGCTGGTGGGGCCCGACCAGCGGTGGGTGCTGCCGTACTCGACGCTGGCCGCGCCGGTGCTGCTGCTCGGGGCCGACGTCGTGGGCCGGCTGATCGCCCGGCCCGGGGAGGTGCAGGTGGGCATCATGTGGGCGGTGATCGGCGCGCCGGTCTTCATCATGCTGGCCCGGCGGAGGCGGGTGGCCGCGCTGTGACCGTTCGAGTCGGCCCCTGGTCCGTACGGCTGGCGCCGCGCGCCCTGATCGCCTGCCTGGGACTCGTCGCGGCCCTGTGCGTGGTGAGCGTCGCGGCGCTGTCGACCGGCGAGTTCACCGTGCCCGTGCCGGACATCGTACGGGCGGTGTTCGGCCAGGGCACGCCGGTCGCCGAGCTGATCGTGAGCCGGCTGCGGGCACCCCGGGTGGTGACCGGCCTGCTGGTCGGGGCGGCGTTCGGGGTCAGCGGCGCGATCTTCCAGAGCCTCACCAGGAACCCCCTCGGCAGCCCTGACTTCATCGGCTTCACCGCCGGGGCCTCCACCGGCGGCATCGTAGCGGTGGTGGCCGGGGGCACCGCCACACAGATCGCGGGCGGCGCGCTGGCGGGCTGCATGGTCACGGCCCTGCTGGTCTACGCGCTGGCCTTCCGCCGGGGCGTGCAGGGCTACCGGCTGGTCCTGGTCGGCATCGGCGTCAACGCGCTGCTGGTCGCCGTCAACTCCTACCTGCTGACCAGGGCGAACATCAACGACGCGGCCACCGCGGGCGCGTGGCTGACCGGCAGCCTGAGCGGGCGCGGGTGGGACCACGCGGTGCCGGTGGCGCTGGCGCTGGCCGTGCTGCTGCCGATGTGCGCGGCCGTGGCGCGGCCGATGCGGATGATCGAGATGGGCGACGACGCGGCCCGGTCCATGGGCATCCGGGTCGAGGCCGTACGGGCGGTGGCGATCACGGCGGGCGTGCTGCTGGCCGGGGTGGCCACGGCCGCCGCCGGTCCGGTCGTGTTCGTCGCGCTGGCCGCGCCGCAGCTGGCCCGGCGGCTCACCCGCTCCCCCGGGGTCACGCTGGGGGCCTCGGCGCTCATGGGGGCCGTCCTGCTGACCGCCGCCGACCTGGCCGCGCAGCGGCTGCTCGCGCCCACCCAACTGCCCGTCGGCGTGCTGACCGCCGCGATCGGCGGCACATATCTTGCCCTGCTGCTGCGAAAGGAGC
Source organism: Nonomuraea jiangxiensis (assembly GCF_900099965.1). Taxonomy (GTDB): domain Bacteria; phylum Actinomycetota; class Actinomycetes; order Streptosporangiales; family Streptosporangiaceae; genus Nonomuraea; species Nonomuraea jiangxiensis. The sequence continues at coordinate 118,870 of NZ_FNDJ01000009.1, forward strand.
GCCGCTGATGGCTTCCACCGGACTTTCGGCCCGACTCACGGGATCCGCGCGACTGTCGGGTTCCGATCTCACCCTCGCCTACGACCGGCGTGTCGTGGCCACCGGACTGAAGGTGGCCATCCCCGACGCCTCCTTCACCGTGATCATCGGGCCGAACGCCTGCGGCAAGTCCACCCTGCTGCGCGCGCTGGCCAGGATGCTCAGGCCCAGGACGGGCGCCGTGCACCTGGACGGGAGCGTCATCACGTCGCTGCCGTCGAAGGAGGTGGCGCGGCGGCTGGGGCTGCTGCCGCAGAGCTCGATCGTGCCCGACGCGATCACCGTGGCCGACCTGGTCGCCCGCGGCCGTTATCCGCACCAGCGGCTCATGCGGCAGTGGTCGAAGGCCGACGAGGCGGCGGTGGCCGAGGCGATGCGGGCGACCGACGTGACAGAGCTGGCCGACCGGATCGTGGACGAGCTGTCGGGCGGGCAGCGGCAGCGGGTGTGGCTGGCCATGGCGCTGGCGCAGGAGACGCCGATCCTGCTGCTGGACGAGCCCACCACGTTCCTGGACATCTCCCACCAGATCGAGGTGCTGGACCTCTGCGCCGACCTGCACGAGGCCGGGCGGACCATGGTGGCCGTGCTGCACGACCTGAACCAGGCGTGCCGCTACGCGACGCACCTGATCGTGATGCGGGCCGGCGAGATCGTCGCGGAGGGCGACCCGGCCGAGATCGTCACGCCCGACCTGGTGCGCTCGGTGTTCGACCTGCGGTGCGAGATCATCCCCGATCCGCAGTCGGGCACGCCGCTCATCGTCCCCATGCTGGCCGGCAGCCGCCGCCGTGTGCGCGCCTCCGCCTGACCGGCGCACCGATCAGAGCGTGCCGGTCAGGCGCGCCGGTCAGAGCGTTCTGGAGGCGCACTGAAGCTGAGTCAGAGCGTGCCGCAGCGGCGCAGCGCGAGCAGTGCCAGGGCCCGCGTGACCGTGCGCAGCTCGCTCAGCGCGACCTGCTCCCTCGGGGCGTGCGCGAACCGCACGTCACCCGGGCCGTAGTGCAACGTCGGGATCCCGCCCGCCGCGTAGAGGCGCAGGTCGCTCCCGTAAGGTGCGGCCGACTCCGCCGGGCGAGCGCCCGTGACGTCGGCGACCGCGGTGCTGACCTGGTCGAGCAGCTCGTGCCCTGCGGGCAGCCGGCCGCTGGCGAACTGGCCCCCCGGCCACGTCACCACGGGCGGGTGGGCCCGCAGCCACGGATGCGCCACCTCCGCGACCGCCGTCTCGAACGCGGCCCGCGCCTCGGCCGGGTCCTCGTCCAGCCGCACCCCGAGCCGCCCCTCCGCGACCAGCAGGTCGGGCACGCTGCTGGCCCAGTCACCGGCCCGGACGGTCCCGACCTCGATCGGATAGGGCATCGCGTTGCCGCCGAAGATCCCGGGCACGTCGCGGTTGCGCTCGGCCTCCAGGCGCCTGATCGCCTCGAACACCGGCCAGAACACCTCTACGGCGTTGACCCCTTCGTACCGGGTGGCGCCGTGGGCGGCCCGCCCGGCGATCTCCAGCCGGAACGTCAGCGCGCCCGCGTTGGCCGTGATGACCGTGCCGCTGGTGGGCTCGGTGATGACCGCGGCCTCGGCGGTGTGTCCCCTGGCCAGCGTGGCGAACGCGCCGAGCCCGCCGTCCTCCTCGCTGACCACGCAGTGCACGGCCAGCGGCCTGGCCAGCCTGACCCCGGCCCGGTGGATCGCCCTGACCACGGCCAGGTTGGCGACCAGCCCGGCCTTCATGTCGCACGCGCCCCTGCCGTGCAGCACGTCACCGGTGATCCGGGCGGCGAACGGGTCGCTGCCCTCCCACTTGGCCAGGTCGCCGGTCGGGACGACGTCCACGTGGCCCTGGAGCGCCAGCGCGGGCGGACCCTCGCCGCCGGTGACGGCCGCGACGCCGTATCCCTCGGTCCTCGGGGCCTCGGTGCCGGGGTGGCCGGGGCGGGCGGTCAGGGCGTCGAGGTCGAGCTTCCAGACGTCCACGTCCAGGCCCGCCTCGGCGAGCAGACGGGCGAAGCGGTGCTGCAGCTCGGACTCGGCGTCGGTGCCGGTGACGCTGGGGACCCTGACGGTCTCGGCCAGTAGGTCCACGGTCTCCGCCGCGTCGATGGCGTTGAGGACTCTGGCTTCGACGTCGCACATGGTCACACCTTCTCACGAACGCCGATCGTGTTACGCGGCGTTGCGCGGCTCGTAAACTTGTGCCTGTGGTAGAGCCCAAGTTCGAGATTCAGATGTTGCACGACCGGGTCATGATCAGGCTGGAGCAGGAGGCGGAGGAGCGGCGCAGCGGCTCCGGGATCGTCATCCCCGCGACGGTCAAGATGGCCAACCGCCTGGCCTGGGGCGAGGTCTGCGGCGTCGGCACAAACGTGCGCTCGGTCAAGGTGGGCGACAAGGTGCTGTTCAATCCGGAGGACCAGTTCGAGGTGGAGCTGCACGCGCAGGTCTATCTCGTGATGCGTGAGCGTGACCTGCACGCGGTGGCCACCCAGGAAACCGACCACGGCACCGGGCTCTACCTGTGAGGGCGCGGCGGTTCAGATGAACCGCTGGGCGATCCCGATCACGTCGATGCCGAGGGTGCGCAGGCCCACATAGACGATGACCGCCGCGACGATGGCGGTCACGATGAGCACGAGGATGCGCAGGATCCAGCCCTGCCGCTTGTACCACTGCGTCCAGGCGTGCAGCACGCCCTTGCCGAACTCCAGCAGCTTGTGCGCCCAGTGGAACTCGGTGGCCAGCACCGCCAGCCCGGCGAACACCACCAGCCACCCCGGCCCGGGGAAGGGCACCATGATCAGGCCGCCCACCACCATGACGGCGCCGATCACGCCGATCACGATCTTCAGCGTGAGCGCCCCCGCGCGGGTGGACCTGACACCGTCCAGCCACCCCTGGATCCCGGTACGGCGCCCGGGCATGTCTGAGCGGGCAGCGGCACCACCCTTGATCACGTCGGCGTCGCCGGTGTCGGAGTTCTGAACCTGCACAATGCCCCCCGGCAGTCGGTGTGCCCTAAGAATACGGCCCTACCCCGCATGCCCACTTGCAGACGGCTAGCAAATCACCAAACCACCCAAAGGGTAAAATTTGCTGCCGGAACAGGGCCGTTGCGGCAAACATCGGTTAACGTCTGCTATGCCCGAAGTCTTGCTTCGCACCGTCACCGGTCCCGTACGGGTGACCGCGGTCAACGGTGCCGTACTCCCCCATGAGCATCTGCGTACCGACATGCGCTGGGCGGTCGGCGTCGACTCCGACCCGCATCGCTGGCTCGACGAGGAACACACCGTCGCCGCCGAGCTCCGCGAACTGCGCCACTCCGACGATCTCGGGCTGGTCGTCGAGCTGACCTGTCTGGGCATGGGCCGCGACCCCGCCTCCCTGGCGCGCATCGCGGCGGGCAGCCGGGTGCCGGTGATCGCCTCGACCGGGCTGTTCGCCGAGCCGTTCACCGCTGTCGGGGAGGAGGACGTGGACACGCTCACCGCCCGGCTGATGGACGAGATCCTCAGCGGCGTGGACGGCACCGGGGTGTTCCCCGGCGTGATCGGCGAGGTTGGGTCCTGGGGCGCCGAGCCCACGCCGCGCGAGGAGCGCTGCCTGGCCGCCGCCGGGCGCGCCGCCCTCCAGTCGCGCCTGCCGGTCGCCACGCACGGCAGGAGCCCGCTGGCCCTGCTGGAGATCCTGCTCGGGCAGGACCTGCCGGGCTCCCGGGTGGCCGTGGGGTACACGGGGGCCGACCTCGGGGCCGCGCGCAAGATCGTCGAGGCGGGCGCGTACGTGAGCCTGAGCGTGCTCGGGCTCGGCCCGGACCAGGCGGCCAGGATCGCGCTGGGCCTGATCGAGGACGGCCACGCCGCGCGCCTGCTGATCAGCACAGGGCTGAGCCGGGTGGGGCAGGTGCAGAAGTACGGCGGGCCGGGGTACGCCCAGCTCTTCCACGCGGTGCTGCCACGCCTGCGCGAGTGCGGGGTCGAGGAGGACACCATCCGCCTGATCACCCATGACAACCCGCTGCGCTGGCTGGTCGGCGGGCTGGCCCAGCGGGCTTGACCTCCACTTATGTCAAGGTTGCAGACTGAACGGCATGATCTTCACTCAAGCGGAGCTCGACTACCTGGCCACACAGCACCTCGGGCGGCTGGCCACGGTCTCGCCTGACGGGCAGGCTCAGAACAACCCGACCGGCTTCTTCGTCGAGGCCGACACCGGCGCCATCGTCATCGGCGGGCACGCGCTGGGCGCGTCGAAGAAGTTCCGGAACATCCAGCGGGGCAGCACGGTCGCGTTCGTCGTGGACGACCTGGCCACGGTCGATCCGTGGGCGCCGCGGGGCATCGAGATCCGGGGCACGGCGGTGGCGCTGACGGACCACGAGCCGCCCATGCCGGGCTTCTCCCGGGAGATCATCAGAATCACCCCCACCAAGATCATCTCCTGGAACCTGGACGGGCCGCGGCTGAGCAGGACGGTGTGAAAGCTCGCTAGGATCGGGGCTACACGAGCCTGAGCGGGTGGGGGATGGCGACGGAGCACACGCGGCGGTGGAGCGGGCCTCTGCGCGGGCCGTTCGCCACGCTGAGGCGTCTGGGCCGGTTGGGCGACATCCCGGTCGTGATGATGCTGGCGTGGGCCGGCTGGCTGGCCGTGCCCTGGTCGTTCAGCGGCCTCGCCCAGGCCCGGGCGGCCGCCGCCAACGCCTCGCCGCCCCAGGTCCGGCTCCCGGATTCCGGCGTCCACCAGGATCCCCCCACGGATCACGGACGGCCCGCCGCCGGCGCGGCCGGGCCGGCCGCGCGATCGGGTTCTGTCCCGCCCGCCACGCACACGGGCGCGCTCGGGCCCGCCGCTCACCCGGATTCCGTTTCGTCCCCTGCCCATGCCGGTTCGGTCCAGCGTGGCGCTTCCGCGGAGTTCGTGCGCCAGGGGGCGTCCGCGCAGGCAGCGTGGGGCATGCCGGCCACGGCTCAGGCGGGGCAGCGGCTCAGGACGATGCTCCCGGCACGGGCCCTCCCCCCGACCGGCGACAGCGCCCCTGCCGCCTTCGCCGACAGCACCCCCAGCACCTTCGCGGGCAGCACCCGCGACAGCGCCCCCGCCGCCTTCGCCGACAGCGCCGCCGCTGCGTTCGCGGACAGTGCCCCCGCTGCCTTCGCGGGCAGTGCCCCCGCTGCCTTCGCGGGCAGTGCCCCGGTGGACGGGGCCGGGGCGTGGCCGGACGTGATGGTGTCGGAGCGGGCCAGGATCGCCGGTGAGGTGCATGACGCGGCCGGGCACGGGCTGGCGGCCATCGCCATGCAGGCCGGGCTGGCGCTCGTCACCCTCGACGACGACCCCGAGCAGGCCCGGGCCTCGCTGCAGGCGATCAGGGACACGAGCACCCTGGCGCTGGCCCAGTTGCGGGCGGCGCTGGACGGGATCGATCCGCCCGGTGGAGACCTGGCCGGGCTCATCGGCGGCGTGCGGGCGGCGGGCCTGCCGGTCGACGTCGAGCCCGCGGACCTCACCGTGCCCACCCCGCTCCGGGACACGGTCTACCGGGTGGTGCGCGAGTCCCTCACCAACGTGCTGCGGCACGCGGGCCCGACCCGGGCGCTCGTGCGGGTGAGCGGTGATGCGCGCGAGCTCGTGCTGGAGGTGGCCGACCGGGGCACTGGTTGGACGGGTTCGGCCGAGGGCCGCGGGCTCGCCGGGATGCGCGCCAGGGTGACCGAGACGGGCGGCCGGTTCACCGCCGGGCCACGCGAGGGCGGCGGTTTCCAGGTGGTGGCCAGGTTCCCGCAGGTCTCAGCGTGACGCCTCCCGACGAGACCATGCCCCGGCCCAACCGCGCGCAACCTCCAGCGGCCCCCGACGGCGCGCGGCCTGCCATGGCGGGGGTGATCAGGGTGGCGGTGGCCGACGATCAGGCGGTGGTGCGCATGGGGCTGCGGGCCATGCTGGAGCGGGAGCCCGACATGGAGTGGGTGGGCGAGGCGGCCGACGGGGCGGCGGCGCTCGCCCTGCTCCGCCGTGCCCGTCCCGACGTGCTGCTGCTGGACATCCGCATGCCGGGCACGGACGGCGTGGCCACGCTGCGGGCCGCCGCCGGGGATCCGGAGCTGCGTGGCACCAAGATCGTGGTCGTCACGACCTTCGCCGTGGACGAATACGTCTTCGCCGCCCTCCAGGCCGGGGCCAGCGGCTTCGTGCTCAAGGACAGCGCCCCCGACGAGCTCGTCAACGCCGTACGCGTGGTCGCCGCAGGAGAGGCGCTGCTGTCCCCGTCGATCACCAGGAAGGTCATCGGCCTGTTCGCCCGGCACGGCACCGAACCGGTCGAGGGCCTGGACACGCTCACTCCCCGGGAACGGGAGATGGTGGCGTGGGTGGCCACCGGCAGGTCCAACGAGGAGATCGCCAAGGAGCTGGTGATCAGCCCCGACACCGTACGCACCCACGTCAGCCGCGCCATGGTGAAACTGCACGCCAGGGACCGGGCCCAGCTCGTGGTGTTCGCCATGCGAGCCGGCCTCGCCGTCCCCGGCTGACCGGCCCACCGGCTCACCGGCTCACCGCAGGAAGCCCTCGTAGTTGCGCTGCTGGAGTTGCGCCTCGATCTGCTTCACCGTGTCCAGACCCACCCCCACCATGATCAGCACGCTGGTCCCGCCGAACGGGAAGTTCTGCTGGGTGCCGGGATCCCGCAGAATCGCGAACGCCACCAACGGCAGCAACGCCAGCACCGCCAGGTAGACCGCCCCGGAAGCGGTCAGCCGGGACAGCACGAACGCCAGGTAGCCCGCCGTGGGCCGCCCCGGCCGGATCCCCGGTACGAATCCGCCATAGCGCCGCATGTTGTCCGCCACCTCGTCGGGATTGACGGTGATCGACACGTAGAAGTAGGCGAACCCGGCGATGAGCAGGACGTACACGGTCATGTAGAGCGGATGAGTGCCCGCGGTCAGGTTGCGCAGGATCCACGTCTCGGCCTCGCCGCCCAGCAGCGGCGCCGCCAGCGTGGGCAGGTACAGCAGCGAGGAGGTGAAGATGACCGGCACGATTCCCGCCTGGTTCACCTTCAGCGGGATGTACGTGCTGCTCCCCCCGTACATGCGCCGCCCCACCATGCGCTTGGCGTACTGCACCGGGATGCGCCGCTGGGCCTGCTCCACGAACACCACGGCCGCCACCAGGAAGACCCCCGACACCGTCATCACCACGAACCCGGCCGGGCTCAGCACGAAGATCTTGGACATGAAGCCCGGGAAGACGGCCACGACCTGCGTGAACATCAGCAACGACATACCGTTCCCGATCCCCCGGTCCGTGATCAGCTCGCCCAGCCACATGACCACGCACGCCCCCGCGACCATGGTCAGCACCAGCACGACCACCGACAGGAGGCTCTCGTCCCGCAGCAGCGGCCGCGGGCACCCGGGCAGCAACTGCCCTGCGCGGGCCAGCGTCACGACCGTCCCGGCGTTCAGCACGGCGAGGCCCACGGTCAGGTAGCGCGTGTACTGCGTGATCTTCACCTGCCCGCGCTGCCCCTCCTGCCTGAGCGCGGCCAGGCGGGGCACCACCACGGCGAGGAGCTGCATGATGATGCTGGCCGTGATGTAGGGCATGACGCCCAGCGCGAACACCGACAGCTGCAGCATCGCACCCCCGCTGAACAGCTGCATCATGTCGAACACGCCGCCCTTGGCCGACCCCGCGCACTCCCGCACGGCCACCACGTCCACCCCGGGCGCGGGCATGACCTGCCCCAGGCGGAACAGCACGATGAGGCCCAGCGTGAACAGCAGTTTCCCGCGCAGGTCCGGCACCCGGAACGCTTTGGTCAAGATGGTCAGCATGGGCAGGAGTCTGGCCGCCGGGCGCCGTCCGGTCGTCCGCTGGGACGAGGCACCGGCCTACGCGAATCCGCGTAGATAGGTTGATCGCATGAGCACTGTCTGGGTGATCAGCGGCCCGCCGGGTGCGGGCAAGTCCACGGTGGCCGCCGCGCTGCTCGCCCGCCTGTCCCCCGTCCCCGCCCTGCTCGACAAGGACACCGTGTACGGCGGCTTCGTGGCGGAGATCCTGCGGGCCGCGGGCCGGCCGGACGGCGAGCGCGAGGGCCCCTGGTACGACCGGCACGTCAAACGGCATGAATACGCGGGTCTGACCAGGACCGCCAGGCACATCCGGGAGCAGGGCTGCCCGGTGATGCTGGACGGGCCGTTCACCAGCCAGGTTCACGCGGCGGATCTGTGGGCCGGGTGGGTGGCGGAGCTGGGCGGGGAGCCGGTGCGGCTGCTGTGGGTCCGCTCCGACGGGCCGACGCTGCGCGAGCGGCTCGTGGCCAGGGGGCTCGGGCGGGACGCGGGGAAGCTGGCGGCGTTCGAGGACTATCTGCGCGCCATCCGGGTGGACGAGCCGCCGACCGTACCGCATCTGGAGATCGACAACCGGCCTGGCGCGCCGCCCGTCGGCGAGCAGCTCACGGCGGCCGGCATCCCGCCGCGGCCTTAGGTCAGGACGCCGTACGGTAGTCGTCGTCGCGGGCGTCGAGGATCGCCATGTGGCCCGGCAGGTGGCCGATCGCGAACTCGACGCCGCTGGCCATGACCACCGCCTGCGGCGTCACCCCGCACGCCCAGAACAGCGGGATCTCCCCCGCGCGCACCTCCACCGGGTCGCCGAAGTCGGGACTGGCCAGGTCGGCGATCCCGAGCTCCGCTGGGTCGCCGACGTGCACCGGCGCGCCGTGCACCATCGGGTAACGGCCGGTCACCTCGACCGCCGTCTCCACGAGCTCCTCGGGCACCGGCCGCATCGACACGACCAGCGGGCCGGACAGGCTGGGGGTGGGCCGGCAGGGGACGTTCGTGAGATACATCGGCACGTTCGTGCCCAGCTCCAGATGCCGTACGGGCACCCCGGCGGCCTGCAGCGCGCGTTCGAAGGTGAAGCTGCAGCCGACCAGGAACGGCACCAGGTCCTCGCGCCACTCCGCCACCACGTCGTCGAGGTCGGCGACCGCCTCGCCGGCCCGGTAGAGCCGGTATCCGGGCAGGTCCGTACGCAGGTCGCCGGAGAACAGCGCCGTCGACCAGGCCCCCGGCTCCCCCACGTCGAGCACCGGGCACGCCTGGGGATTGTGGTGGGCGAACAGCAGCAGCTCATAGCGCAGCCACCTGGGCACGGCGATGAGGTTGGCCTGCGTCCAGCCCCGGCACCAGCCCGCGGTGGGCACGCGCAAACCTGCGCGGAAGCGCTCTCGCGCCTGCGCGGGGCTCAGCTCGGCGACGTCCACTCTTCGACACTATGGCGGCCACCATCGCGTGGTCCACCACAGGCGGCGGCATGCCCGCGTGGCCGGGCTTGACATCGCAGGGATCGTCAACCTACGTTGACCCTCATGAGGTCAATCAAAGTTGACGCGAGGGGCGAGGGGATAGTTGTGGACGCATTGACCGTGGCCGTTTCCGCGAACCTGCCGGTGATCCTCTGGGGAGCACCGGGGACCGGGAAGACGTCGGCCGTCCTGGCCCTCGGGGCGCGGCTCGGGCTCCCGGTGGAGGTGGTGGTCGGCTCGATCAGGGAGCCGAGCGACTTCGCCGGGCTGCCGGTGGTGCGCGAGGGCGGCACCTGGTTCGCGCCGCCGCGCTGGGCGGAGCGGCTGGCCGCGGCCGGTTCGGGCATCCTGTTCCTGGACGAGCTGACCACCGCGCCGCCCGCCGTACAGGCCGCGATGCTGCGGGTGGTGCTCGAACGGGCCGTGGGCGATCTGGTGCTGCCGCCGTCGGTACGGATCGTGGCCGCGGCGAACCCGCCCGCGCAGGCCGCCGACGGCTGGGAATTGTCGGCGCCGCTGGCCAACCGGCTGATCCACCTGGACTGGACGATCAGCGCCGCCTCGGTCGCCGAGGGGTTCACCAGCGGCTTCCCCGGCCCGGATCCGGCCTGGGCGCCGCCGCCCGGGGACGCAGCGGTGGCCCGGGCGCGGGCGCTGGTGGGTGCTTTCCTGCGGGTACGGCCCGAGCTGGTGCTGTCCGTACCCGACGGGCCCGCCCGCGCCTGGCCCAGCCCGCGTACCTGGGAACTCGCCGCCACCGCCGTGGCCTGCACCTCCGTCCCGAGGTCCGCCCGGAAAGCCCCCGGGACCAGCGGCGACCCCGCCACCTCCGGAACGGTCGGGGACGGCGGGGGAGGTTTCGAGGTGAGGGACGCCGACGTGGAGCGGGTGCGGGCCGAGTTGGTGGTGGGGGCGGTCGGGGAGGCGGCCGGGTTCGAGCTGCTGTCCTGGCTGCGCGACCTGGACCTGCCGGACCCCGAGACCCTGCTCACCGACCCCGCCGCGCCACTGCCCGACCGGATCGACCGGGTGCACGCCGTACTCGGGTCGGTGGTCGCGCACGTGACGGCCGACGGCGGCGCCGACTCCTGGCAGCGGGCCTGGACGCTGATCGGCCGAGTGGCCAAGTGTGCCCCTGACGTGGCGGCCAGCGCGGCCCGCTTACTCGCCACCCGCCGGCCGAAAGGCGCGACCCTGCCCGCCACGGTGCTGGAACTCGCCCCCATCCTCCGCTCCGCCGGACTCATGCCATGAACCGCCCCTATGACCCCGACCACCCGGAGGAGCACATGAACCGGCCCGAAGACCCTGAAAGCACATGAACAGGCCTGTAGACCCTGAGTCCCCGGAACAGCGGTTCGCGGCGGCCCGGACCTGGGCTGCCGGGCGGGCCCCGTACCTGGCCTCGGCGCTGTTCGCACTCACGCCACTCATCCACGACACCGCCCCGCCACGCCTGCCCGCCGACGAGCACTGGAACGTCCACCTCAACCCGGCGACCCTCCGCGACACCCCTGTCCCCGAGCTGGGTTGGTGGCTGCTCCACCAGGTCGGCCACCTCCTCAGGGACCACCACGCCCGCGCCGAGCGGTACCGGCGCCCGACGCCGGACCCGCACCCGGCGGGAGAGGCGGAAGCACCCGGTCACGCGGAGGCCGGGAAGCGGGCGCGCTGGGACCGCGCCGCCGACGCCGAGGTCAACGACGACCTGGAGGGCGGACCCGCCGACGCGATCACCCCCGACGCGCTGGGCCTCCCTGACGGCCTGCTGGCCGAGCGGTACGCCGAGCTGCTCGACCTCATCGACGACGTCCCATCGCACCTCCTGACCTGCGGGCGGCCACCGTTCACCGGTCCGGGCACGATGACCGCGCTGGAACGCGACCTGCTGGCCCGCGCCGTCGCCGCCGGCATCGAGGCGCGGGGCGACGTACCCGGCGGCTGGCGGCGCTGGGCCGAGGCGCGGCTGCGTCCGGAGGTGGACTGGCGGACCCGGCTGGCGGCCGTGGTGAAGAGGGGTTCGGCCGAGGCGGCGGGCCGGGTGGATTACAGCTATCGCCGCCCGTCCAGGCGGGCCGCCGCCGTGCCGGCGATCATTCTGCCCGCCCTGGTACGCCCGCTCCCCCGGATCGCCGTCGTGATCGACACGTCGGGAAGCGTCGGGCGTACCGAGCTGGCGCAGGCGCTCGGCGAGCTGGACGGCGTGCTGCACGCGGCCGGGCACCGGCGGATCGACGTGATCTGCTGCGACAGCGAGGCGTATCCGGTGCAGCGGGTCCGGGCCGCGGCCGAGGTCGAGCTGGTGGGTGGCGGGGGCACGGATCTGCGGCCGGGGTTCGTGGCTGCCGGCGGGGCGGACGTGGTGATCGTACTGACCGACGGCGACACGCCGTGGCCGGAGCGGCGGCCCCGGGCGTACGTCGTGGTCTGCCTGTTCGGGGAGGGTGGCACGGCCCCGTCCTGGGCGCACCCTGTCCGGGTGCCGCGGCCGGCCGGGGTCGGGAGTGCCACGTGACTTCCTGGGACGCGCACGGTTTCACCCAGGGCGAGGTCAGGCGGTGGCGCGCGGCCGGGTTCGAGCCCGGGGAGGCGGCGGCCTGGCTGGCGGCAGGCGTGACGGAACCCGCCGACGCCCGCCTGTGGCGCACCGCCGCCGCCACGCCCGAGACGGTCATCACCTGGCAGCGGGCGGGGATGACGCCCCGGGACGCGGTCCGCTGGCACGAGCTGGGCGTCGCCCCGCACGACGCGGCCCGCAGACACCTCGGCGGCGAGCGGCCGCACCGGGTCTCGTGGCTGGCGCGGCTGCTGGCGGCGCCGGAGCCCGCCGAGCCCGATCCCGCGCGTACCGAGGTGTTGCGCCGGTTGTCGCGGGCGGGCGTGCCGGCGGACGTGGCCCGGGCCTACGCGGAGGCAGGGTGGGACGCGGCCGAGGCCGAGCCCTGGGCACGCAGGCGGGTGGATCAAGGAGACGCGCGGGTGTTCAGGGCACTGGGGTTCACGGCCGGTGAGGCGGTGCGCACCGGCCTGCCCGCCGTCGAGGCGATGGCCGCCTGGTGGGGCGCGGTGCCGATGGCGGAGGTGGCGGCGTGGTGCGCGGCGGGGTTCGGGCCCGAGGAGGCCGCGGCGCAGCGGGCCGCGGGCGTCACGGCCGATCAGGCGGGCGTGCTCCGGGCGCTGTCGCCACCCGACGGATAAGTCAGTATTCGACCTCGAACGTGTGCGGCCCCAGTCCGTACGAGTCGCCGCCCCTGGGCACCACGTACCCCTCTTCGACCAGGTAGGTCACGCTCTGGCGTACCTCGTCCTCCGTCAGGCCGGTCGCCCGGACCAGCCCCGGGAACCCCGCCCCGCCGGACTCGACCACCTGCGACGCCACGGCCTCGTACACGTGGATGTCGACGTCCGACAGCTCCTGCACATCGTGGCCTTCCGTCATGATCGCTGTCTCGCTCCCTCCCGCAACCGGCACGGGTCCACCTCTCGCTCGGGATGGCGGCGGAGGTACTCGGCCTCCAGCTCGTCGGTGCGGGAGGTGTGATTCGCCAGCGCGTCATCCGATCCGTGGAAGAACGTGTCGCTCCGGGTCGCGTGCAGTTGGCGCAGCTCGCGTACCACGTCCTCGTCGCTGAGCTGGGCCGGATCTATCCCCATTGTCGTCATGGGTTCCCCCTACCCCAGACTCCTCCGACAATATCTGTCACAAGTCCTGACATAGAGGCATTGTCTGTAAGAGATCGTCGCTTTACCTTCCCGTTATGGACCTCGAGCTACGGCACCTCAGAATCGTCCGCGCGGTCGCGGACGCGGGAAGCGTCAGCAAAGCGGCTTCCCTTCTAGGGCTGGCACAACCGGCCCTGACCGCCCAGCTCAAGCGCATCGAGAGGGTGCTCGGCGGCGCCCTGTTCGAACGCGATCGCCACGGCGCCAGGCCCACCCGGCTTGGCGAGCTGGTACTCGCCCGGGCCCGGGTACTCCTCCCCGCGGCCAAGGAACTGCAGGACGAGGCCGTACGATTCGCCCACGCCCCCTCCCCCGGATTCCGCATAGGCGCGACGAACGGGCCCATACTCGGCGGCCTGGTCGACCGGCTGGCCGCGGAACGCACGGTCAGTACGTACACGTCCTGGTCCACCCATGAACTGAACAGCATGGTGGAGCTCGGGCGCCTCGACTACGTACTGACCGGCGCGTGCGGCGACTCCGGCACCCCCACCGGCACGCTGCTCTGGGAGACGATCAGTGTCGATCCGGTCTTCTGCCTGGTGAACGACGATCATCCGGCGGCCAGGGAGAAGGAGGTGGAGCTGTCCGACCTGGCGGGAGAGCAGTGGGCCGTGACGCCGGGCGACGGCTGCTTCGCGGACTGTTTCGCGATGGCGTGCGCGCGTGCCGGGTTCACGCCTGGGACGATCTACGAGACCGACGTACCGACGTGCACGCACCTCGCCCAGGTCGGCCGCGCCGTGGTGCTCTGCCAGGCCACCCACCAGCCCGCCCAGGGCCTGACCATGGTCCCCCTGGCCGGCGCGCCGCTGCGCTGGCGGCAACTCCTCGGCCGCCACCCCACCGCCCCCGAAGCCGCCTGGGTAGTGGCACAGGCAAAACAGGCCCACATGGACGCAGTACGCCGAAGCCCGATCTACTACGACTGGCTCGTACGAAACCCCGGATATGGCACCGCCCCCTAACCCGCCGCCAACGGCAAAGGAGCCCCCCTCCGCTCCTTTGCCTCCCCCTCCCTAACCCCACCCCAGGCCCCACCCCGAACCCGCACACCCCACCCCAGACCCCAGACCTCCAGACCCCCAAAACCCAGCGGCCGAAAACACCCCACTCCGGCCCTGATCACCACCGCGACCGACACCCCACCCGCAACGGCCACCCTCACCGTCGCACCGTCGCCGCGCCCCGCCCTCCGCCGCGGTCACCACCCCGCACCACGACCTCGGCACCAGCAAACCCCAGGCCCACAACGCCTACCATCCAAGGCCCGGGCACCCACCACGGTCCCGGGCCCGCCTTACCAAATTCCCGCCCCCGACCCGACCAGATCATGATCACACATGGCCCGACGACCCTGCCGGTCATGGAATAATCAGCGAGACCCATCTCCTGCCCGGCCAGGCACCACGACAGGATCTGATGCTCTAGCCTTAGCATGCAGGAGCTCAACATGATCCTCCCGAAGTGCCCCGGCACGCCACACACAACTGAATCCAGGGGCGGTAGCTCAGCCGGTTAGAGCATCGGACTCATAATCCGTGGGTCGTGGGTTCAAGTCCCACCCGCCCTACTCACCAATACCGCGTCCGACCTGGGGTTTCTCGGTTATCGCCAGCCTCGGATCTCGTTGTTGATCATGGTTGCTCGGTGGTTGCCCTTGTGTACGGACCGTGTATCGCGGTAGATCATTTAGACCGCCACCGTCAGCTCAGACCCCAAAGATCACCATACGAAGATCAAGCCGGAAGGTCCGCCCAGCATCGTTGGCCAACGGGACCTCATGCCCGGTCAAGCCTCGTCCAAGTCGGCTCACCTCTCCGACCAGGCCTTTTGTGACCAGCAGATAAAAGATCCGCTGCTCCTCCCCCCCGATCCTCTCGGCCCTGTTCACAGTGCAGGCCGGGGATCGATCGGCTGCACCGTCTGCGCATCACCGTTGAGAGCAAACAGGCAGGCTCGCCGAAGAATCGGCGGGCCTGCCTGTGTTCGGTGGCTCAGGTGGTGGCTCAGGTGTGGGTCGGCAGGGTGATCAGCCGGGCCTGTCCGGTGCCAAAACTCTCCTGTAGCGCTTGCCTGCGGTTTCGCGCGTCATCAAGCGGCTCTACGGTACTCACGGATCAGACCGCAGACGGCGCTTTGTCGCTCTATTCGAGCCGTGAGATCGACCACCTCCGTCGGATCGTGCATAGGTTGACGTAGTGACAGCGCCTGATGCGGCCGGTGCTGGTTGTAGTGGTGCTCGTACTCGGTCAGGGTCTGGCGCAGGTGCCGCTCGCCGTAGGCCAGGAGGTGGTTGAGGCATTCGCGCCGGAGCGTGCCGACGAACCGCTCGGCGAAGGCGTTCGCCCGTGGCGAGCGTGGCGGAGTCTTGAGTACGTGTACGTTCGCGCCGGCGAGCACCTCGTCAAATTCTCTGCCGAACTTGCCGTCCCTGTCCCGGATCAGGAACGTGAACCTGTCGGCTCGCTCGCCCAGTTCCATCAGCAGGTTGCGCGCCTGCTGTGCCCTCCAGGCGCCGCTTGGATGAGCTGTGACACCGAGGATATGCACGCGCCGCGTTTCGATCGCCATGACGAACAGCACGTACAGACGTTTGAGGAACGCCGTATCGACGTGGAGAAAGTGCAGGCCAGGATGCCGGAGGCTTGAGAGAGGAGGAATTGGCGCCAGGTCAGCGAAGCCCGGCGTGGCGCAGTTCCACCCCCGCCGCCTTCAGGACCCGGCGGACCGTCCCCTCCGCCACCCGGTATCCAAGGCCGAGGAGCTCGCCTCGGATGCGCCGGTGCCCCCACCGCGGATTCTCCCGCGCCAACCAGATGATCAGATCGCGGATCTCTTCGGATATTGGGGGCCGGCCCTGCTTGGCGGGGTAGGTCCACGTCTTCTTGACCAGCCTGCGGTGCCAGGCAAGCAGCGTGCAGGGCGTCACGATGCGATGCAGCCGAAGTCGAGCAGGTAACAGCCTGACCAGCGCGGCCAGCAACGCCCGATCAGCCCAGTCCGGCCTGGGCTGGGCGACCTGGCGACGCAGCACTGCGACCTCATGCCGCAACACCAAGATCTCCTCTTTGGAAGCGCTGCCCCGAGCGAGCAGCACCAGCCAACCGAGAACGACGCTGTCCATGCCTATCCGCAGCACGCTTCGGCCGGGAAAGGCCTCCCCAGTTCCCGCAGCCACCTTCTGAACGTTCCGCGCCCTCTTACGCCGTAGGGTTCCTCGCGGCTGCCCTCCAGGATCTTCACCGCTTCCATGGCCTTCGCCGTGAACCGCCCGGCTCGGCTCTCTCTTGGTGTCTAACGACGCGGCAGGCTTCGCTTCCGCTACGGACCGCTCAGTTGCTCCCCAAAATGGGCTTTCGACGCTGGGCTTCGACCTGGCCCGTTTCTAGACCAAGCCGCCAGCCTGCTACCGGGCTCCCCGGCGATTACCCGGACCGGACTCACACCGGCAGGCGACGACGAGCTTGTGATCAGGTCATGGCCGCTGAACGACCACCTCCTCGATCTCTGGGCGCACCGCCTGCCGTACTAGATTGGCCGATATTCTCAGCCCGGTCCGCCTGACCGCCTCCCTGACGCATGCACTTGAGGCATTAAGCCAGTATCAGGACTTGATACACATTAGCCCTTGGGACGAGATCCAGTCCCGATCGAGGAATCGCCCAGTGATTCTTCCAATGATGATCAGAAACTGGTCCAGCAGTTCTGTCTCCGGCATCGTTTCGTCGTATGATAGATCCGCCCAATGGACGTCATACTCGGTCTCATCAAAGATGCTTCTATACGCGCCATCGTGGGTGTAGATCGGCTCGTCAAGCTCCCCATTTGCGTAGGAGATTTCAAATACTCGCCGGCCACGGCGGCTGAGCTCCTCCGCGGACGACGCTTGCCCGCCGCGGAGAAGAAGGACATGAGACCAGCCGGGTGCATGCGGCGTGATCCAAACCCGCTGCCCAGAGCCCGCAGGGTCGTGTGACCTCATGGCGGTTTGAAAATCGCAGGCCTCTATCGTCTCCGTCGGGAAGCGCAAACGCCGGGCCACCTCGAGCCCATCCTCAATGCTGACCCATTGGGAGACGAACCACCCGTCGAGCCCGTGCGCCGCTAAAAGGCGCTGTTGATTTTCGTCAGGAAAAAGGTACACGGCTATCTCGATTCCATTTCGAGAGAGTCCGAAAGAAGCGGAAGAAGCAGCACCTCGGCTCCCCATGCCCCTTCTTTCGGAACTCTCCACTTCCGTCAGACCTTAGGGCTCAATGAGCACCCAGAACGAGTTTCCGGTGCCGACTCGATAATCTTTGTACCAATTTCTAATGGTTCCTCCATGTGACGAGTTGTGCGATCTGTTCAAGGCTCGCAACGAGTACTTACCCTGAGCAGTACCGGCCCCTTCCTTGGTTGAGGCGAATGGGTATTCGTCACAGCTATTGGGTCCGCCGATCGGCAGTCGATCCGGCCTGAAGGGTTCGTTATATTTTTTGGGCTCATAGTACTTACAGTAGTTGATGTAAATCTTATGGCGTGTATTGTCTGCGGGAATCAGCCAATTCATTTCCTCCGGCGTCCCCTGATCCATGAGCATGGGGATCTTGGAGAACCGTGTCCTGTTGAGATCGTAGTCATCGGTATCGAGCTTCGTCAGCGGAGGGCCCGCGGTTTCCCAGTTTCCAGCGGTTATCCGTTTTGGCTGCTCGTTGCCCAGGATTTTCTTGGTGGGTACCAGCGACGGCGTATCCCAGACCCACGCCGGCCGGTAGGGCGGATAGGTCGGCGTGAAACCGCCGGGAGTAAATGCTTCCTCGATATGCTTGATGACCTCTGCAAAATTCGGGTTCCTGCTGTAAGACATGACGAATATACGCTTGGCTCTAGTGTTGATGCAGCCGCCTCGGCTATCCTCGACTTCCGAATTCCTGGCACCGAAGGCCATGCTGTCGCAGCGGAAGCTTGGAATCCATCGCTTCCAGCCTGAGGGCTGTCCACTTCCCTTTCGGAATACACCGAGTACTTTGCCGTCTCTGCCCACAACTTCCTGACTCCAGAGAGGAAGGGTGAGCCAGTCATACTCTATCCCGAGGATTTCATCGTGGAACACAGCGAACGGCTTGATTCTGCAGATGAAGGCGCTTGACGTGTCGATCGTTGCTTGAACCTTGAAAGTTTCGGACGGGCTGGAGATCCAGTCCTTGATGTCCTTTCTCTTGTCCGGCTCAGATTCGCAATCGCCATCTGCCAGCGAGCTGTCAGCGTGGGCATCCACGGCCGCCGAGATGGGCAGGTCTTTCAGCTGTGCCGCAGGGACGACAACGCGCCCATCCTCATCGACGATCGCGAAGTCATCGAGCTGCACGAACACCTTCATGTCCGACGGTTTGATGCCGCTCCCGGCGCCGCCGACCACTCCGTTCCCTGTCCTGTCGCCAAGATAGCTATGGATGATCGTGGTGGCGCGGAAACGGAACGCGAGATCCTCATCCAACGGATTCAATCGGCTGCAGATATATGCGGGGATCTTCAGCCTGAAGATGCTCTTGCAGAACGATTTCTTCATTTTGCCGTCCGAATCGTCCTCCTCGTAATCCTGGATGTAGAGGTAGGCCGACCAGCACGAATTATATGACAGTTCGCGGATACGGGCATCGTACTCCGCATAGCCAGTCTCACCCGGACTGACCTGACACGTCTGCAGATTGATGCGCTGGTAGTCGAAGGAACCTGGCACGGCTGCCGCCAGCGCCTTCGCAGCTTCCTTCTGCAAAGCTGGCGCACCTGCGGAAGCTGGGGCCGTGATTGAAGTGACCACGACCGTGACGTCCTCGGCGCTGAGGGGCCGCTGGTAGATCTGAACGTCGTCGAGGTCACCCTTCACTTTGCTGCCCAGGCTCATGGAGGCGTCTGCGTTCCACGTGGCAAAACTGACGGGCGCGCTCTTGACGAGGGCTCCGTTGAGGTACAGCGCGGCAGTCTTGGCCGCGGCGTCGTATACGCCTGCCAGGTGGAACCACTCGCCGACCGGTGGCGGGACATCAGACAGCACGCCCTCGACCGCCGCATCGGCGGCGTCGGCGCTGGTGAAGGTGAACACCAGGCCGCGGTCGGGCGTGTTGCCGAGGCGGAAGGGAGCCTGATGAGTGCCCTTCTGCTCGGCGACGGTGTAGTCGCCATCCTTGTCGCTCCAGCGCAGCCACGCGCTGACGGTGAAGCTCTGGTCGGTGCGGATCACCGGTCCGGTGGTCTGCGCCAGGGGCTCCTCACCGGGCTGGGTGACGTCCACGGTGATGGGCTGCCAGTCCGACCAGGCCGAGGCCGAATCGGCGCTGATGGCGCGGGCGCGCCAGCGCACCTTCCAACCGTCGGTCAGCTTCCCGTCCGGGACGGTGAGGCCGGCCTGGGTGCCGGAGGCGACGTTGTCCACGCCACCGGCCCAGATCTGGCCGGTGCCCTGCCCCTCAGGTGCGGCGGGGTCGTGCTCGATCTCGGCTTCGGCCCGCAACGGCTGGCCGGCCGGGTGGGTGAGGGTGGCCTGCAGCGTGGGGGTGAGCCTGGTGGTCACCGTCACGCCGTCCACCACCTTCGACGGGGTGACGGCCAGGCCGGTGGCGGTGGGCTTGGGCAGGCTGACAGTGAAGGACTGCCAGTCCGACCAGGCCGAGGCGACGGTGGCCGAGACCGCGCGGGCCCGCCAGCGCACCTGCCAGCCGTCGGACAGAGTGTCCGCCGGAACGGCGAGGCTCGCCTGGCTGCCAGCCGCGACGTTGTCCGCGGCTCCGGCCCAGATCTGGCCGGTGCCCTGCCCGGTCGCGGCCGGGTCGTGCTCGATCTCGAACTCGGCCCGCAGCGGCTTGCCGGCCGGGTCGCTCACCTGAGCGAGCAGGGATGGGGTGCGGGTGGGGGTGACGGTAGTGCCGCTCACCTGCTCCGACGGGGTGACCTGCAGCGCGCCCACCGCCGGTTCGGAGACCGGGTCGGGCACGTCCACGCTCAGAGCTTGCCAGTCCGACCAGGGCGAGCCGACCGTGGTGGCCGGATTCACCGCCCGGACCCGCCAGCGCACCTTCCACCCGTCGCTCAGCTTCCCCTCGGGAACGGTGAGGCTGGCCTGGCTGCCGGAGGCGATGTTATCCACGGCGCCGGCCCAGATCTGGCCGCTGCCCTGCCCGGTCGCGGCCAGGTCGTGCTCAACCTCGAACTCCGCCCGCACCGGCTGAGCAGCCGGGTCGATGACCGTGGTGTGCAGGGCCGGGGTAACGCTCGTGGTCACGGTGACACCGCCCACCACCTGCGCGGGCGTGACCTGGAAGGCGCTCACCGCCGGATTGGGCACATCCACGGTCGCCGTCTGCCAGTTCGACCACACCGAGGCGGTCGCCGCGGCGGCGTTGACCGCACGGGCCCGCCAGCGCACCTTCCACCCATCGGCCAGCTTCCCGGCCGGAACGCTCGCCGTGGCCTGGCCGCCGGAAGCGACGGCGGGCGACGATCCGGTCCAGATCTGACCGGTGCCCTGCCCGGTGGCGGCGGGGTCATGCTCGACCTCGAACTGGCCGGTCAGGTTACCGCCGGCGGTGTCGGCGACGGTGGCGGCCAGTTGCGGGGTGAGCGAACTGGTCACCGTGGTGCCGCCCGAGGTCTGCGCCGGCGTGATAGCCGGGGCGGAGACGGTCGGCGCGGAGGCGGGGCCACTGGTGGTGACGGTCAGCGTGGGCGGGGGGCCCTCCTCGTAGAGGTTCTCCGAGGAGGTGAACAGCCGGTAGTTCTCGACGTTCGCCTCGCCGGGCGACTTGAGCACCACGCCGTGGTCGGCGGCGCCGGCGGCCCAGTCCTGGGCGATGCCGGTGACGTCCCACTCCATGCTGTCCGGGTAGACCTCGCAGTCGTAGTTGACGCCCTTGAAGTTGGTCGAGGCGTCCTCGGTGGTGTAGGCGGGGTTGCCGCTCCAATACAGGTTCGCCGGGTTCCAGCCGCTGGTCAGCCGGGCGACCTGGATGCCGCGGGCCAGCGCCGAGCCGCAGTTGTGGGCGTCCACGGTGTTCATCGACAGCGTGGCGCCGGTGACCGTGCCGCCCTGCAGGCCCGCGGTGTCGAACTTCAGGTGCGTACGGTACTTCGACCCGTCCGACATGGTGCCGGCGAACAGGTAGTCGTTGTCGGGGTAGGCGGGCGAGGAGGCCGTGTCGTAGTTGGAGACGTCCACGTCGGCGGCGAGCGGCAGCGTCATCGCCGCGGCCACCCGCACCGGGTAGGTGGTGCCGGCGTCGGCCAGGAACGCCTGGTCCGGCTTGACCACCAGCTCCGTACGGCCGTCCTTGGTGACCACGTCCATGCCGGCCTCAGCACGCTTGGCCGACCCGGGGCGGTCCTTGCCGCTGCTGTCCGACACGATCGGCCGCGTCCCCGTGGCGAGCGGCTTGTCGCCCTTGCCCTTCAGCAGCAGCCGGTCGCCCTTGCCCTCGGTCAGGGTCAGGCCGTCGTCATCTACGCCGATCCGCAGCTGCACCGGCTTGGCGGGCCGCTGCCGCAGCACCACCTCATGCCGGAACCCGGTCGGCAGCGCCGTCACCACCAGGTCGGCCCCGACACCGGCGGCGTCGGTGTAGGTGGCCACTCTGCCCTTGACGGTCGGCTTGGGCAGCGGCGTCGGCCAGCGCAGCGCGTAGGACTTCCCGTCGGTGTACATCTTCACGAACGGGTGCGTACCGCCGGGGGAGAGTTCCATGACCGTGCCCTCTGCGAGGGCCTTGGGCCGCAGCTTGCCGCCCTGCTCGGCCAGGGCGGTGTCGATCGGCACCCAGCCGTGGCTCTGCCGGGTTCGTACCGGACCGGCCGTGACCTCGGTCTTGAACGTCTTCCCGTCAGGCTGGGCGTAGGTGATGCTGGTCGCGCTCGTCTCGTCCGCGACCTCCACAGCCTTGCCCTGCTGGATCGCTGCCCGGGAGGCGGCCATCCGCGCCTGCGACGGCATGTTGGAGACCGCGTTCCCACTCTTCCCGGCGATCCACGCCGCGGTGTCCTTCAGGCTCGCGTCGTGATCATTCCCTGAGGAGTCTGCAGCCGTGCCGCCATTTCCCTCGTCGAACTTCCAATGGCCCGCAGCCCGCCGGAGCGTGGTGAAGGACCAGGTGTGGGGAATCATCGTGTTTTCCGACAGGTCGATCGCTTCCGACACCGTGACGGTGTACTTGGTGCCGGGACGGAGCGCCTGCGTGGGGGTAAATGTCGCAATCTTTCCAGTGTCGTCAGATCCTGTCGTGCCCTGAACCTCAACGCCCTCGGCACTTTTCACCGAGAACGTCGACCCAAGGACCTCCTCGCTGAACGTCACGCGGACCTGGATGTCCTGGGCGACATCGGTGTCATCGTTGGTGGGCGCTGTTGCCACTACACGCGGCTGTGCCGTGTCCTCCTCACCCCCCGAATTGCCGGTGTCCTCGCTATCGCCGGGATAAGGAAGATCGGGGGAGATCAGGTCGGTGTTGATGGGGTCGCCACTGCCATACGGGTGCGTTTCGCTGGCAGCGATCAGCTCATCACTCGGATCCAGCGCGTCAGCTGATTCGCCGGGTTCTGGCACATAAACGGACCGGGTGAGCGCTTCTTCATACTCGGGGATCGAGGTGAGCGGATCGCGGGAGGTGATGACCACCGTATCCCGGCGTGGCGGCACCGGCAGCTCGAAGTCGATGGTGAGGATGGGCGGGTGGAGTTGGAACTTGCAATCTTCCAGTGGCGCCGTCATGCAGCCGCCGGCGTTGTGGGAGGTGTAGCGCCGCCAGTTCCGCACATCGGATTCATTACCAGCGGTGAGCCGGATCCCGTAGTTGGTGGCGCCGTCGACCCATGCCTGAGCGATCTCATCGAGCGAGTGGGTCAGGTTCCAGGCGTAGGAGCAGGTTTCGCTGTAGGCACCCGGCTCATTGTCCGCGCCTGTGCTCGTGACACTCGGCTGGCGATCCCAGTGCAGCGTCAGGTCATCCCAGTCGGAAGTGATCTGGCGCGCCGTAATTCCGGAGCCAGGGAGAGTCCCGCAGTCATTGGACTCGTAATTCCACAGGTGCAGGTCGGCGTTCTGCACCTTGCTGCCCGCGAAGTCGGGGGAAATGTTGGGGAACTTGAGGTAGCCGCGCCAACGCTTGGCGACACTGCTGGCGTAGGACTTGCCGACCACGATCTGGGTCTGGGCCTGGGTGTCCCAGCTGTCCTTGTAATCGACGTCGTTGATCCAGGTGTCCATGCCCCCCTTCTGCCAGCCAGTGTGTTCTTCGTACCAGTCATCCCTCGCGGCTGTCACCGTCACCGGGTAGGCCGTCGCCGGGTCGGCCAGAAACGCGGCGTCCGGAGTGAAGACGAGGGTCTTTCCGTCATCGGCGAGGGCGACGGCGGCTTTGCTGGCTCTGCCCGTGTCGAGCGGGGCGTTGGGGTCGGCGGACTTGGCATCCTGTATCAGGGTGGGCCGTACCTCGGTGAGCGTCTTGCCGTCCTTACCCACAATTGTGGGCCGACCCTCGGTGTTCTTCTTGAACGACAGGCCTGAGGGCAACTCAACCGGCACTCGGAACGAGACCGAACCGGTGGGCCGTTCACGAATGATGATCTGCTGTTCAAAACCGGTCGGGGTCGCGGCTACCAGCAGGTCGCGGCCCTTGCCGTAGGCGTCCGCGTAGGTTGCGGTGTTGCCTTTCAGCGTGGGCTTCGGCAACGTCGACGACACGGTGATCTTCGCCGTTGCGTTGGCTGCCTGGCTCTTCAGCAGAGTCTTATCCTGGCCGGCGGACAGGGCCAGGCTGCCCGCTATTGCCTTGGGCTTGATGACACCGGCCTCTTCCACCAGAGTGGTGTCGATCGGCGTGAAGTCTTTGCCATCAGCGTTCTTGACGCGGACTGGCTGGGTGCTGAGCTCCAGCCGGACGGTCTTGCCGTCGGGGTTGGCGTACAGCGTGGTGGTCTCGGTATTGCGTTCCGGGATCTCCACCCGCTTGCCGGACTTGGCCGCCTTACTCTTGGCGGCATCGAGGACCTTGTCCCCCGAGGTGGTGCCGGAGGGCTGCGGGGTCTTGGTTTCCGCTGGTGGTTGTGCGGGGGGTGGGGTGGGCTCTTGAGCCCAGGAGGGTGCGGCGGCGAGGCTGATCAGCATGGTGGTCGCGATGCTGACGGCCGCGGCACGGCCGAGTAAGCCCCGGCGTCGCGTGTGTGCGGGCATGAGGGGTAAGCCTCGGTGCCGCGTGTCTGGTGTCACTGACTCCTGCTCTTTCTGGAGGCACGCCGAACAGCCCGCACAAAGGCGTACGGGCTGCCGATAGCTGGCATTTCGGACAGGAAGGTATCAGTAAAGATCACTTAAAGAAAGAGTAAACTTGTCATCGCGACAAGGGTCCAGTAATGGGCACTAACATCGTCCCGAGCTCGCTCTGGACACCTGAACCACACCCCAACTGCGCCGCACGTGTACGACGTAGCGATGCCGAAAGTCTTGGGCGGGATCCGTGATGAGCTTCGCCGCGCCATCGGCTGCGTGCTGTATGTATCCGAGGACGTTGCGGACCGCCTGCCAGCCAACGTTTTCCGTGCCCTAATACGGCAGTCTCCATTCGCGAGCTGAGCTGTGGGTTTATGTCGTAGCCAAGCGGGCGCGTTTGTGAAACCAGCGGGCCCGAGCCTGATGTCGGCGTCGCCAGATTGACCAGTGGGCCGTGTGCAGAAGCGCGGGTGTCGCCGGGGTCGCGGCGTTGAACAGGTGTTTAATCTCGGCGATCGTCACCGGGATCACGCCGGGGTCGGCGGGTGGCGGCTGATCGGGCCGGTGTGGTGACGGGGCCTGAGTGTAGGTGCGGCGCCGGGCGGCCGCGGCGCTGGCCGCGCAGATGGCCAGGGCGGACATGACGAGCACGAGGTGCCGCAGGAACGCCTCGTACAGGCGTACCTGGGACTCATCCAGGCCGAACAGGTCCTTTCCGAACTCGAAACTCTCTTCCACCGGCCATCTCAGCCCGGCGGCCGATATCAGGCGGGCCAGCGTGGCGGGTTGCCCGGCGGGGACGAAACAGTAGTGGAAGGCCAGGTCGCCGGTCTTGCGGTGCTTGCGGATCAGCAGGAAGTGGACAGGACCGGCGGTGGCGATCCAGGCCCAAGCGTAGAGGCGCTCGCACTTGGAGCCGTCCCCGACCGAGCGGATGGTCCAGGCGCGTTTCGGCCTGCAGTACCGGGCCACGGCCTGAGCGCAGGTCAAGGTGGTGCCACCGCCCAGGGTCACGGTGAAGGAGGAACGGACGCGCAGCACGTATGCCTGCTCGTGCTCCTCCAGGAAGGTACGCAGCTTGGTGCAGGCGCCGTACACCTCATCCCCGGTCAGGAAGTCGAAGCGGACGCTGTCGGCATAGGCGTCGCTCAGCAGGCTCATGCCGAGTTCGCCCTTGGTGGCGAAGGCCAGGTCCAGGGGCAGCCCGGTGGTGAGGGCCGTGATGGGGCTGGTGATCTGCTCGGCCGGGATCCACTGCCGGGCGCCGATCAGTATATGCCCGGAGCCGGCGCGGACATAGGCCAGGTAGACGGTGTTGACGCCGTTGTCCACGCCGCCCGCGCAGCCCATGTGCTGTCTTTTGACGCCCGAGGTGGCGCTGCCCTTCTTCTCTCGGCCGAACTCATCCAGCGCGCCGACGGTCAGGCTTGCAGGCGCGGCGGCGGCGTCCAGGCGGGCGACGGCGAAGCGGCGTTCCACACTCATCGCGCCGGCGGTGTCCCAGCGGGCCCGGCTCAGCAGCCGCTGAGTGGCGACCGGGGAGCGCTCGGCGATCGTCCACCCGTTGCGTTTGAGCAGGTCGGACATGACAGCACGGATGTACTTGGCGGCCTACAAGCGGGGCTCGATCCGGGTGAACATCGGTGCCAGCGCGTTGAGCAGCTCGTCGGTGTTTCGTTGTACGCGCCGCGCCTCTAGGATGAGCGCGGCAGCCGCTCTCGATCTTGTACTGGTCACACAGGCATGATCACGAGCAGCTGCTCTCGTTGTGCCTGCTTCCGATCTTAAGATCGCAACGGCCTATCGCCCATCCGTGCTGGTCACACCGTGAATGGTGACTGCCGTACTAGGGCATGAGGACATCATTCGCATGGCTTCTGACCTGATCATGGCAAGCGAGCTATTCCGACGGATCATCGCAAGCAAGTACCCTTATGTTTTTGTCGATGAGAGCCATGATACGTTCCCCAACGTAGTCGAAGTACTCAAGGCCATCAGTGCTCAGTCACAGGGATCATTCTGCATCGGGTTCTTCGAGGATCCAATGCAGCAAATTTATCAGCGCCGCATCGGCTCCATTGAACCCGGTCCAGGGTGGCAAAAGATTGGGAAGCCACAGAATTTTCGTGGCTCGAAGCGAGTACCCCAAGCCATCAACCAAGTAAGATCGAGTGCTGACGGCCTAGTTCAGGTATCAGGTCGGACCGATGAAGATCAGGTAGAAGGAGAAACATTCTTCTTCGTCGTGCCAGCCGACAATGAGCGCGAAAGTCGTTTGAAGGGCGTACGAGAGTGGCTGAGCCTCCATAGCACCGGAGGCAGTTGAACTGCCGGTCCGGCCCGGAACGAGGCAGATGCAAAGATCTTGATGATTGTGCACCGGATGGTTGCGAAGCAGATGGGTTTCGAAGACCTATATAAGGCATTCCACGACGGCAAGTCAAACAGCTTGAAGCGTGCCTTCGACAAAGGGAACGCTTGGCCGCTTAGGCCATTTGAAGACGTCATACTTCCCATATCCAGAGCACAAAGCGTCGATTCGCCGTCGATCATCAGAATTCTACGCCAATACGGCAATGCCCTTTCGTCCGATGCTGCACCACAGACTTTCAAGGACAAGATGGCAATAGCACGCGGTGCCACACTCCGCCTCAGGCAGATCGCAGAGAGGGCGGCCCGGGCTCTGCAGAGAGTGCGCTCAGGTTGGCAATCGAAGACTGTTTTATCGACGCCGACCCGCGATTTCATGCACATCTTTTCCCGGATCGCATGCACGCGCCGGCTGTGTTGCCATCTACAGTCACGGGTGCATTGGACTCCTTCATGGCATGCAACGTGAAGGAAATCAGACCCTATTTTGAATATATTGAAGAGAAATCGCCATTTTCTACCCAGCACGGCTCCAAAGGTGCCGAATACCCTAAAGTCATCGTTGTCCCGGACGATCAAGAAGCCAACTATAACCTTTACTCATACGAGAAGCTGCTCGGGATCAGAAGACTTTCGGATACGGATATACGGAACGTGGACAGCGGAAAGGATTCAGTCCTGGAGCGAACCCGCAGGCTACTATATGTTTGCGTTTCGAGAGCAATCATGTCACTTGCTGTCGTCATATTTTCGAATGACATCGCTGGAGCCAAGTCGGCCATTGAGAAGTTAGGTATAGCGGCCGGGGCAAAAATTCTCACCGAAGCCGACATCGTCGTTTAAGGGCGCATTGAACGTGATCAGCGTCGGAGCTCCGTGTGACTTGTGGCGCCGAGGGGTTGTGGACGGAGAGAACATAGGCGACATCGTTGGGTCCAGGCGCTGGAGGGCGCCCCGATCGCAGATACACAGGTTGAATTCGTAGAGTCGGTCATGGATTTGCCGGCGTATCGAGGGTGAGCCCGGTCTGGGTGAGGCAGCCGGTGAGTAGGTGGGGCCGGTACTGGATCTTCTTCAGCTTGCGTTTGACGATCCGGACGAGCCCGGGCAGGTCGGTGACGGCGAAGTTGGCCAGGGTCCGGCGGAGCAGCGACCAGACGCCCTCGGCGGGATTGAGCTCGGGAGCGTAGGTGGAGAGCTGAACGATGCGCAGCCAGTCGGTGTTCGCGGCAGCAAAGTCGGCGAGCTGGCCGGCCAGGTGCACGTTCAGGTTGTCCCAGCACCACACCAGCGGTGCACCTAAGTGCTGGTGGTGGCCACGATCAGGTCCCGGTAGTCCATCCAGGAGAACGTCTTGGGTTCGCCCTTGCGGCCGTGGTAGACGTGCAAGCGGTAGAACAGGTGCGGCCGCTCACCGTCGCGGTAGCACAGGACGCCGGCCATGTTGACCCGGCCGGAACCTCTGCCGCGTACCGTCACCACCGGCCGGGCACCGACCGGCGCCCAGGTGCGTCCCTTCGGCGGCCTCAGCCCTTGCCCGGTCTCGTCTTCGAAGCAGAGGTAGGCGCCCAGGTCCGCCGCGGTGCTTTTACCGCGGGCCACACCTCGGCCTTCCACAGCGCGATGGCCTCCTCGTCCCGCTCGATCGCGCGCCGGGCCGGGACCTGCACCGACCAGCCGTGGCGATGCAGCAGCTTGCCCACCCCGTCGATGGTGTAGCCGATGTGAAACAGCCGCCCGATCAGCTTGACCCGGCCAAGTGTCCAGCACTGGTCTTCGGCGTAGCCCCAGGCCAGCGGGCCCCGCCGGAGCTCGGCATCCAGCCGCGTCCATTGCCGGGCCGACAGCTTCTTCCTCGACGCCGGCCCCTTCGACCGCAGGGCCGATGTGCCGCCCTCCCGCCAGGCTATACGCCAGCGGGTCACCGACCGCTCGTGTACCCGTAACCGCGCGGCGACCGTCCTGGTCGACTCCCCGGCCTCGAACCACTCGGCCGCCCGCAGCCGTACACGCTTCCGCCGTTCCTGCTCAGCGGGCGTGTACCCACCCCTTTGCCCGTACCGCATGCTCCGGTCATACCGCACCGAACGCGGTCCGTCACCGAGTTAGGACTCTACGCATTCAACCTGTGTAGCGAGGTCCAGAGGGCGGCGAGAAGCGCTCGGTCCTAGGGCACGAATCTCACACTGTGGTGTCAGAAGTGGTCGCTGACCTGCTGTGGATGCAGCGGCCGGCCCATCTCGTCGGTGAAGACGAACCCGCTGTTCGTCCAGGCCTCGCCCGCGGCCGGCCGCTCCGCGGCTTGGCGCTTGCGGGGCGCGCGCAGCGCGCTGATGGTGTCTTCGTCCAGGGCGATGGTGCGGTCGCTGGCCTCGGTTTTCGGTCTGCCCTGTACCGGCTCCCATCCCAGGTGGGTGATCTGCCAGTGCACCCCGGTCGTCCCGGCGGCCAGGTCGACGGCCTTCCAGCGCAACCTGACCGCTTCCCCTCGGCGCAGACCCCGCAGGGCGATCAGCCGATACAGCGCGGACAGCCGGTGGGTGGCCGCCTAGGAACAACTTGATCGTTGGGTCGCGCATGTGCTCGAAGTTGGCCTTGAGGGCCTCGGCGTTCCAGACCGCCCTGTCAGGAAATTTCACGCCCTGGTGGAGCTTGAATGTATAGGTCCTGCCGTCATCGGAGATCTCCCAGCTGTCCGCCAGCCACGGCTGGATCGTCCCGTCCATGTCGAACCACACCGGCGAGTCGGCCACCGGGACCGTGCTCACCGGGCCGTCGGAACTGGCGTTGCAGTGCGGGTCGAGGGCGGCTGCTGCCCGTTCTCGCCCAGGATCAGGGTGCCGCCGGACTTGGGGGCGTTCGTGGTGCCGCCCGAGGTCCCGGCCGCGCTGCCGCATCCGGCGAGCAGCAGCGCGAGCGTGAGGACGGCGAGGGGGTCTTGGTCATGTGTCAGCTCACCCATGCGTCCTGGAAGGTGACAGCGCCGTAGGCGTAGTCCCACGTCAGGCCGTGCACCCGCTTCTGCGAGGAGACGAGGCTGGGCCTGTCGTAGAGCGGGATGGCGGGCGCCAGTTCGAGCAGCCGGGCCTGCGCCTTGCCGTAGATTCCGGCCCGCTGGGCGGCGTCGGTGCTGGCCCTGGCCTCTTCGAGCAGCTTGTCGAGGTCGTCGTCGGAGAGCCTGGTGGTGTTCTGGCCTCGCCGCTCGGCGGTGGTGATGTTCTTCGAGGAGTACTGGATCCACAGCACGTCGGCGGTGTTCGTGGTCCAGATGCCGACGGACACGTCGAAGTCGCCCTTGGCCGTGCGGTCGGACGAGACCTGCGCCGTGACGTTCTCGATCTTGATTTCGATGCCCGCCTTGGCGGCGGCGGCCTGGGTCTGGACCAGGATCTGCGTGTTCTGCGGGTTCACGCCCGTGTCGAGGGCGACGGCGGTCAGGCGTTTGCCGTCCTTGAGCCGGATGCCGTCCTTGTCCTTCTGCGTCCAGCCCGCCTCGTCCAGCAGCTCGTTCGCCCTGGCCGGGTCGTAGGCGATCTGCCCGCCCTGGGCGTGGTCGGGGGTGGAGGGGGTGACGAAGCCCGTGGCCACACTCCACTGTCCGAACGAGACGCTGTCGATGATGGCCTTGCGGTCCACGGCCAGCGTGAGCGCCTGGCGTACCTTCTGGTCGCCGAACGGGGCGCGGCCGGTGTTGAGCCAGACCGAGAACGGGTGTCCCGGCCGGTCGATGGTAGTGAAGGCGAGGCCGGGGTTGGCCTTGACGTCCTCGACGCTGACGGGCGGGGTGTTGTCGATCACGTTGACCTCGCCGGCGAGCAGCGCGTTGTAGCGGGTCGCGTCCTCGGCCATGAAGCGGATCTCCAGCCCGTCCAGGTACGCGGGACCCGTGCGGCCGGTCGGCCCCCACGCGTAGCCGGGGTTCTTGCGGTAGGTGATGCTCTGCCCCTTGGTCCACTTGCCGAAGACGAACGGGCCGGAGCCGATCGGGTGCTCGCAGGTGCTCGCCGGGTCCTCCTTGAGCTGCTTGGGCGAGATCATGGCCAGGTACGACTGCGCGAGCACGTTCAGGAACGCCGAGTACGGCGAGCTCAGGCGCACTTCCAAGGTGCGCTCGTTCACGACCTTCGCGTCCTTGTACGGCGCGATGTACGAGGCGGCCAGCGGCGACTTGGTCGCCGGGTCGCGCATGTGCTCCAGGTTGAGCTTCAGCGCCTCGGCGTTCCAGGCCGACCCGTCGTGGAACGTCACGCCCTCCCGGAGGGTGAAGGTGTAGGTCAGGCCGTCGTCGGAGATCTTCCAGGCGGCGGCCAGCCAGGGCTTCAGGTTGCCCTCGGCGTCCTGCCACAGCAGGGAGTCGAAGATCGGGCGGCCCACGACCGTGGTGTTCGTGGTGGACAGCTGGTGGGGGTCGAGGCAGGCGGGCTCGTCGGCGTTCTCCCCGAGCACGAGCGTGCCTCCGGGCTTCGGGCCGTCGTCGCCGGCGACCGGTTGCGGCGTGGCGTCAGCGCCGCAACCGGCCAGCAGCAGGGCCGTGACGAGCAGCATTGTGAAGCGGGTGAGCATGGGAGTCCTTAAACACATATTGCCTACCTGCATTGCAGGGATTAGGGTGAACCATAACGTAACACGCAGAACGGACGAAACACATGACCCACGTGATCGCCGGCGACGCCGAGACGCTTGCGGCGGCGCGCGAGCTCGCCGCCGGGTTCGCGGCGGAGGCGGCGGCCCGCGACGCCGAACGCCCCCTGCCTGAGCCCGAGCTCGACAGGCTGTCGGCCGGCGGTCTGCTCGCCATCCCCGTGCCGCGTGCGTACGGCGGTGCTGACGTGAGCGCGCGCACCCTCGCCGAGGTGTTCCGGCTGCCGGCCGCGGCCGACCCGAACCTCGCGCAGATCCCGCACCGCCACTTCGTCGACGTCAACGTTCTGCGGCAGCAGGGCACGGACGTGCAGCGCGAGTTCTTCTTCGGCGAGGTGCTGGACGGCGGACGCTTCGGCAACGCGCAGTCCGAGGCGGGCACCAAGCACGTCCAGGACTACCGGACCTCGCTGACCGCCGCCCCCGCAGGGGCTTCCTGCTGAACGGCATCAAGCACTACAGCACGGGCGCGCTGTTCGCGCACTGGATCCCGGTGCTGGCACGGCGGGAGGACCGGACGCTGCACGTGGCGTACTCCCAGCTCCTGCACGCCGCGATCGACGTGGGCATCGCAGGCGGAGCGCTGGAGGAGGCGCTGGAGTTCGTCCGGACCAAGGCCAGGCCGTGGTTCGAGAGCGGTCACGACCGCGCGGCCGGCGATCCGTTCGTCATCCAGCGGGCCGGCGAGCTGCCCGTCAAGGTCCGCGCCGCCGAGGCGCTGCTCGACCGGGCCGCACAGGCCGTGGACACCGCCCGGGACGACAGGACCGACGAGACGGCCGCCGCCGCCTCCATCGCCGTGGCCGCGGCCAAGGCGTTCGCCGACCCGGTGGCGGTGGAGCCGGGCAACGCGAGCTGGGCGGCACCCGGTCCAGCCTGGACGGGGCTCAACCTGCACCGCCACTGGCGCAACGCCTGCACCCATACCCTGCACGACCCGGCCCGCTGGAAGATCCAGCACATCGGCCGCTACGTGCTCAACGGCCGGCTTCCGCCCCGGCACGGCCTGCTCTAGGAGAAACGATGACTTTGACGTTCCACTGGTTCCTGCCCACGTACGGCGACAGCCGCGACGTCGTGGGCGGCGGCCACGGGCTCCCGGCGGGCGCGGCGTCCGGCTCCCGCCCCGCGACCCTGTCCTACCTGCGCCAGATCGTGCACGCGGCCGAGCAGGTCGGCTTCGTCGGCGCGCTGACGCCCACCGGCGCGTGGTGCGAGGACGCCTGGCTGACCACCGCGATGCTGGCCGACACCACCGAGCGGCTGAAGTTCCTGGTGGCCTTCCGCCCCGGGCTGGTCTCCCCCACGCTGGCCGCGCAGATGGCGGCCACCTTCCAGTGGCACTCGCGCGGGCGGCTGCTGCTGAACGTGGTGACGGGCGGGGAGAGCCACGAGCAACGCGCGTACGGGGACTTCCTGGACAAGGACGCCCGCTATGCGCGTACCGACGAGTTCCTGCAGGTGGTGCGGGCGCTGTGGCGGGGCGAGACGGTGAGCCTGTCCGGTGAGCACCTCCAGGTCGAGGACGCCCGGCTCAACCGGCTGCCCGATCCGGTGCCCGACGTGTACTTCGGCGGCTCCTCTCCCGCCGCGGGCCGGGTGGCCGCGCGGCACGTGGACGCCTACCTCACCTGGGGCGAGCCGCCGGACGCCGTGGCCGAGAAGATCTCGTGGGTGAACGGGCTGGCCGCCGCCGAGGGCCGTACGCTCAGGCACGGCATCAGGCTGCACGTCATCACCCGCGACACCAGCGAGCAGGCGTGGGCTCAGGCACGCAGGCTGCTCGACGGCATCGACCAGGCGACCCTGGAGAAGGTGCAGGCCGGCCTGGGCCGCAGCGAGTCGGAGGGGCAGAAGCGCATGCTCGCCCTGCACGGCGGCAGGCGCGACGACCTGGAGGTCTACCCGAACCTGTGGGCGGGCGTCGGCCTGGTGCGCGGCGGGGCGGGCACGGCGCTGGTCGGCAGCCACGCCGAGGTCGCCGACCGCATCGAGGAGTACCACCGGCTCGGGCTCACCGAGTTCGTGCTGTCCGGGTACCCGCACCTGGAGGAGGCGTACTGGTTCGGTGAGGGCGTGCTGCCCCTCCTGCGCGAGCGCGGCCTGTGGCGGCATCCCACGGAGCCGGCCGCCGCCGAACCGGCCTCTATCCCGTTCGCCACGGCGGGAGCGCTGTGAGCACGCTGACGGAGCTGCGGCGGCGCGCCGCCGAGCTGCTTCCCGAGCTGGCGGCCGGAGCCGGGCAGCGGGAGCTCGCCCGCGAGCTCCCGCAGGGTGAAATCCGCGCCCTGGCCGCCGCCGGCCTGTTCACCTTCCGCATTCCCGCCTCGTACGGCGGAGGCGGCTCCAGCGTGGCCGAGGTGTTCGACTTCCTCATCTCCCTGGCCGCCGCCGACTCCAACATCGCCCAGGCCGTCCGCCCCAGCTTCGGCCGGGTCGAGCACTTGCTCACCGCCTCCGAGCAGGAACGCGAACGCTGGTTCCCGCGTTTCCTGGCCGGGGACGTGTTCGGCAACGCGGGCTGGGAGATCGGCGGCGCCAGCGGGGAGGTGCGCACCCGCATCGACCGCGACGGCGTCGTGAACGGCAGCAAGTACTACAGCACGGGCGCGCTGTACGCGGACTGGGTCAGCGCGTCCGCCGTGGACGACTCCGGCGAGCGGGTGTTCTTCACGCTGCCGCGCGACCGGGAGGGGCTGGAACTGCTCGACGACTTCGACGGGATCGGGCAGCGGCTCACGGCCAGCGGCACGACCCGGCTGAACGGGGTCAAGGTGCGGCAGGAGGAGATCGCCGAACGTCCCGGGAACGGCGCCCGCTCCCCCGTCAGCGCGTTCATGCAGCTCTACCTGGCCTCCGTGCTGGCCGGGATCGCGCGGGGCGCCCTGACCGACGCCGTCGGCTTCACCCGCGAGCGCGCTCGCCCGATCCAGCACAGCAGCGCCGCCCGCTCTGTCGAAGACCCGTACGTGCGCCACGCCGTCGGCGAGATCTCCGCCCGCGCCTACGCCGCCGAATCCGCGGTCCTGCGGGCTGCCGCCGCGATCGACCGGGCCTGGGGCGGCGACCTGGAGCCCGACCTGCTCACAGACGCGGCCGTCGAGGTGGCCCAGGCGCAGTTCGTCGCAGCGGAGTCGGCTTTGAAGGCGGCCGAGCTGCTGTTCGACGTGGGCGGCGGCTCCGCGGTCTCGCGCCGCCACAACCTCGACCGGCACTGGCGCAACGCCAGGACCGTCGCCAACCACAACCCCCGCGCCTGGAAGGCCGCCGTGGTCGGCGCCTACCACCTCACCGGCGCGCAGCCGCCGCTGAACGGGCTTTTCTGAAAGGGATCTCCGTCATGACCCGCGTGCTTCTGATTTCGGGCAGCCCCTCCGCGACCTCCCGCACCGGACGACTCCTCGACCACGTAGCCGAACTCCTGGACGGCGCGGTCTCCCTGCTCCACCTGCGCGACCTGCCCGCCGAGCCGCTCCTGCTCGGCCGCGGCGACCATCCGGACCTCGTGGCGGCGGCGCGCTCCGTGGCCGAGGCCGACGTGATCGTCCTGGCCACGCCCATCTACAAGGCCGCCTACACCGGCCTGGTCAAGGCCTTCCTGGACGGGCTGCCGCAGAAGGCGTTCGCCGGCAAGACCGTGGTGCCCATCGCCACCGGGGGCACACAGGGGCATCTGCTGGCGGTGGACTACGCCCTGCGGCCGGTGCTCAGCGTGCTGGGGGCGCGGCACGTGACGCGGGGGCTGTTCGTGCTGGACACGCAGATCACCCCGCTGGCTGAGGAACTGCGGCCCCGGCTTCGAGCGCTGGCCGACGAGGTGAACGCGGTCCCGCTGAGGGCGGTCGCCTGACGCCGTTCGTCACCCGGAATCTTGAGCGAGGGGCCCGGACAGGCTCCTCGCCAGCAGGCACGCCGGGCTGCCGGGCCGGCGCCCTGGCGAGGTCGCGCCAAAACAGCGCCGCGGCTCCTGGAAGACCACGCAGCGCTCGTCGATCCCCCGGATGGCGCGCCCGTCCACCAGCACCCAGCCGGCCTCGATAAGCGCGATCATCGTGCCGGGCGGCCCGTGGTGCAGTGTCAGGTCATCGTCCTGCCGTCAGGTGGCCGCCAGCCGCTCCGCACCGCGCTGCGCTTCCTCCAGGTACGCCTTGTGCCCGGTGGCGGCGGCCGGCTCCAGGAAGAACAGCACGACCCCTGCCGCCCCCAGTACAGAGACCGGGGCCGCGGCCGCAGCGCCGACCTGCCGTGCCGGTCGGGGTTGGCCCGCCAGCGCCTGCTGTACTCGTCGTCCACGGCGGCGGACCTGATGCAGCGCGCGGTCGAGATGGCGGCCGTCATCGGAGAGTGGGCACGAGCGCTCATGGGGAATTGTCGGGTGCGCGCCGGGCATCGTAGCGGTCGCGGGCGCCCTCGATGTCGTCGTGGTGCTCCACGGCCCAGTCGACCAGTCCCCAGACCCGCTCGAGCAACGTCCGGCCGAGCGGCGTCAGCTCGTAGTCGACGCGAGGCGGCACCTCGGCATACACGCTGCGTATGACCAGCCCGTCGCGTTCGAGCACGCGCAGGGTGGCGGTCAGCATGCGCTGACTGATACCCGGAACGGCGCGCCTGAGCTCATTGAAGCGGCGCGGACCGGCTCCGAGCTCGTTGACGACCGACAGGGTCCACTTGTCCCCCACACGGTTCAGGACATCGCGGACCTGGCAGGTCATCTCGTCACGCGCCTTGAGCACGGAACTCGCGCCGCTGGCGGGTCTGTCGACGTGCAAGAGTTCCCTCCGCTTCACTGAGCCGCCGACCTCGACGAGTCGGGCCGGTTCGCCTCCGTCCGGGCCGCAGCCGAGGACCCCAAGGGCGACGTGCAGGCGGTCGTCCGTCTCGGCGCCACGGCCGAGTACGTCGTGGGCAGCGTGCACGCGGTGACGGAGGAGGGCCACCTGGTCATCGCCTCGGCCAGCGGCAGCCAGCTCGCGCCGTACGCGTCGGGGGCGCGCAAGGTCGTCTGGGTGGCCGGCGCCCAGAAGGTGGTGCCGGACCTGGAGACGGCGCTGCGGCGGGTTCGCTCCTACAGCCTGCCGCGCGAGCATCGGCGCCTCCAGGAGTCCGGGCAGTCATCGTTCATCGGCAAGATCCTCATCGTGGAGCGCGAGGCCCTGCCGGAGCGGGCCACGGGGCCCTGATACTCCAGGTAGGCCAGAGTGCCGCCGTACATGGGCTCGCCGTCGTTACGTGCGGCACCACCGCCGCCACAGGCGCCGAACAGGACATGGAGATCGCCTTTCGCGAACACGTACGACACCATCGCTATAACCGATATACCTAGTAGGAAATGTTGACTTTAGGCGAGTGTCGCCGTAGCTTCGTGGTCATGAGCCCCCCGACCAGGCGTCCGAGGCGGTGACCTCGCCCACCTCGACGGCCGCCCCCTCGACCGCCGTTCCCGACGGCGGACCGGCGTCCGTCACCCGGCGATGGCGGCCGGCGACCCGCAGGATCATGGTGCGCGTGCTCGCCGGAGCCGCGCTCCTCGGCCTGTGGCAGCTCGCCGCGGCCGCGGCGGCCAATGCCTCCTTCATCCCCTCCCCCGGCGCCGTGTGGGAGCAATTCCTGCGGTTGTCCACGACCCACGACGGCATCCGCGGCTACAGCGGCAGCCTGCTCGTCGAGCACCTGGGCATCAGCCTGCGGCGCATCCTCATCGGATCCGCGATCGGCGTGGCCGGCGGGCTCGTCGTGGGCGTCGTGCTCGGCACCGTGCCGTGGATCCGCGTCGTGGCCGAGCCGGTGGTCACCTTCGTGCGGGCGCTGCCGCCGCTGGCGTACTTCAGCCTGCTCATCATCTGGTTCGGCATCGACGAGACGCCCAAGCTGTGGCTGCTGGCGATCGCGGCGCTGCCACCGGTGGCGGTGGCCACCGCCGCCGCCGTGCACGGCGCGCCGTCCCACCTGGTCGAGGCGGCCAGGGCGCTGGGCGCCTCGCGGCGGGACGTCATCCGGGACGTGGTGCTGCCCAACGCGCTGCCGGAGATCTTCACCGGCGTCCGCCTGGCCGTCGGCATCGCGTACTCGTCCGTGGTCGCCGCCGAGACGGTCAACGGCGTACCGGGCATCGGCGGCATGGTCCGGGACGCCCAGCGTTACCTGCAGACCGACGTCGTGGTGCTGGGACTGCTGGCCATCGGCCTGTCAGGCCTGCTCATCGACGCTCTGCTGCGGGTCACGGAGAAACGGCTCATCCCCTGGCGGGGCCGCTCGTAACCCGCCGCACGTCCCTCATGAGGAAGCCGCCATGCGTCTGAGATTCCTGCTGTCCTTCGTGCTGATCGCGGTCCTGGCCGCCTGCGGTGACGGCACCGCGTCCCGGGGAGGCGGTGACGGCGCGGCGGCCAACCGCATCCGCCTCGCCTACCAGGCATTCCCCAGCGGCGACCTCATCGTCAAGAACAAGAGGTGGCTGGAGGAGGCGCTGCCCGGTTACCAGATCCAGTGGACGAAGTTCGACTCGGGCGCCAGCATCAACACCGCCTTCGTGGCCGGCAGCGTGGACATCGCCGCCATCGGCTCCAGCCCGGTGGCCCGCGGGCTGTCGGCTCCGCTGAACATCCCGTACCAGGTGGCGTTCGTGCTCGACGTGGCCGGCGACAACGAGGCCCTGGTCGTCAGGAACGACAGCGGCGTGTCGGCGATCGAGGGCCTGCGCGGCAAGAAGGTCGCCACGTCGTTCGCCTCGACCTCCCATTACAGCCTGCTGGCCGCGCTCGGCCAGGCGGGCGTGCGCGAGTCGGAGCTGACCATCGTCGACCTCGAACCGCAGGACATCCTCGCCTCCTGGACGCGCGGCGACATCGACGCCGCCTACACCTGGCTGCCCACCCTGAAGGAGCTGAAGAAGAACGGCAAGGTCCTGATCGCCAGCCGGGAACTGGCCACGGCCGGCAAGCCCACGCTGGACCTCGGGGTGGTGTCCACCGCGTTCCTCAAGGCGCACCCGGAGGCGGTGGACGCCTGGCGCAAGGCCGAGGCGAGGGCCCTGCAGCTCATCGCCGACAACCGCGCCGAGGCCGCCGCCGCCGTCGCCACCGAGCTCAACCTCACCAAGGAGGACGCCGAGGACCAGCTCACCCAGGGCGTCTTCCTCAAGCCCGCCGACCTGGCCTCCCCCGAGTGGCTCGGCACCCCCGAGCGGCCCGGCGCCCTGGCCGAGAACCTCGTCAACGCCGCGCAGTTCCTCAAGGACCTGCAGAAGATCGAAGCCGTACCCGACCTGACGACCGTGCGGAACGCCATCTACAACAAGGGACTGCCCGATGTCCTCACCCCTTGAGATCGGCACGCAGGCCGCCGTCCACGTGAAGGATGTCGTGCACGTGTACGGGACGGGCACGGACGTCGTGACCGCGCTTGGCCCGATCTCGCTCGACGTCCCCCGCGGCTCGTTCCTCGTGATCGTCGGAGCGTCCGGCTGCGGCAAGAGCACGCTGCTGCGCCTGATCGCCGGCTTCGAGTGGCCCAGCGCCGGCATCGTCCGCACCGCCGGAGCTGCGCCGATACCCGGCACCGGCGCCGGGATCGTGTTCCAGCAGCCCCGGCTGTTCCCCTGGAAGAGCGTGGGCGGCAACGTCGAGCTGGCCCTGCGCTACGCCGGCGTCCCCCGCGAGGAGCGCGCCCGCCGGGTGCCGGAGCTCCTGGAACGGGTCGGCCTGCACGACGTGGCCCACCGCCGGACCTGGCAGCTGTCCGGCGGTCAGCAACAGCGCGTGGCCATCGCCAGGGCGCTGGCGGGCGACGATCCGCTGCTGCTGCTCGACGAGCCGTTCGCGGCCCTGGACGCGCTCACTCGCGAGCGGCTGCAGGAGGACCTGCGCCGGGTCAGTGAGCAGACGGGCCGCACCTCTGTGTTCGTCACCCACAGCGTCGAAGAGGCCGTCTTCCTCGGCAGCCGCGTCGTCGTGCTCACCAGCAGGCCAGGCCAGATCGCCCTCGACCTCGCCATCCCCCTGCCCCGCACCGGCCTGGAGCCCGACGAACTCCGCGCCCTCCCCGAGTACGCGGCCCTGCGCGCCACCGTCAGCCACGCCGTCCGCGACGCCGCCGGATGACCACCACAGAACAGGAGCGCACATGTCCACACCCCTGGCCGCCACGCTCACCCTGCGCCCGCTCGGGCCGCACTTCGGCGCCCAGATAGAAGGGCTCGACCTGGCGACCGCCGACGACGAGGAGTTGGCCGCGGTACGAGCCGCCCTCGTCGAGTGGAAGGCGCTCTTCTTCTCCGGGCAGAGCCTCGACGAGGACGGCCAGGTCGCCCTGGGCCGCCGCCTCGGCGAGTTGACCGCCTCCCACCCCGTCGTCGGCGGCGTGGACGAGGCGCACCCGGAGATCTACGCGCTCGATAGTGCCGACAACGGCTTCGCCGACGTCTGGCACACCGACGTCACCTTCATGCCGCGCCCGCCGCTCGGCTCGATCCTGCGCGCCGTGGTCCTGCCTCCCACCGGCGGGGACACCAGCTGGGCCGACAGCCAGCTCGCCTACGACTCACTGGCCGCACCTGTACAGGAACTGGCCGACCAGCTCACCGCGGTGCACGACGGCAACCGCGAGTTCGGCTACTACCTGGCCCAGCGGCGCGGCGGCAAGGGCAGCGTCTGGGATGGCGAGGTCGTCACCCGGCTGGACCCGGTGGAGCACCCCGTCGTCCGCGTCCACCCCGAGACCGGGCGCAAGGGTCTCTTCGTCAACCCCGGCTTCACCTCGCACATCGTCGGCGTCTCGGAGGCCGAGAGCCGCCACATCCTCGACCTGCTTTACGCCCACCTGACCAAGCCGGAGCACATCATCCGCCACCGCTGGCGCCTCGGCGACGTGGCCATGTGGGACAACCGCAGCACCGCCCACTACGCCAACCGCGACTACGGCACCGCCCACCGGGTCATGCACCGCATCACGCTGCGCGGCGACCGGCCGTTCGGGCCCTCCGCCTCGATCACCGGCCAGTTCGCCACCACGTAATCATGGAACTCGGCCGGATCCTCGACCGGCCGGCCAAGCAACCGGACGACCCCGAACAGCAGGTTCGGCTGCCGCTTGGCTCGCGGGTTTACCGCGTTGCGGCGGCCAGTGCCACGCGGATGGCGTCCTCGGCGACCGGCTGGCCCTTCTCGTTCGAGTACGGCCCGTACGGGGTCCCCCATACCGGCGTGCCCGTCGCTTGCCGCCAACTGTCGGCCAGTGATCCCGCGTCCAGCACGCTGTACCCGATGGATTCGATGAATTCGGTCACCGCCGCCTTCGCCGGCGCGGAGTCCCCGGCGATCGGCAGGTACGAGCGGTCGGCCGCCCCCACCGGGCGGGCGAGTGACAACAGGTGCTTGAAGAAGATGTTGTTGAATGCTTTCACAACCCTGGCGTCCGGGAGATACTGCAGCAGCAGCTCGCTTGAGGTGAGCGACTTGCTGGCGAGCTCGGGGATGGGCCCGTCACGCTCGGGGCCGTAGTTGCACGTGTCGATGACCGTCTTCCCGGCCAGTGGCGCGGCGGGGACGTGGGGGAAGGCGTTGACCGGCACTGTGATCACGACGATGTCGCCTGCCGCCGCGGCTTCCCCGCTGGTCGCCGCGGACGCCCGCGGCCCCAGTTCCGCGGCCATGTCCGCGAGCGTTTCGGGACCGCGTGAGTTGCTGAGCACGACCTGATGCCCGGCCTCGACGGCGAGCCGCGCGATGGTGCTGCCGATGGCGCCGCTGCCGATGAATCCCACAGTCGTCATATTCTGAGCCGCCCTCCTTGTCATGTGCCGGACTCGTTGAGACTCGGGTCCTTGCCGTCAGCCGGCGGGGAAGTAGTGGCCGTTGTCCAGATCGGCGAGCAGGCGGGGCTGAGCGGGTTCCCAGCCGAGGGTCCGGCGGGTGACGAGGTTGGACGCCGGGTAGCTCTGGGTGACGATGTTCGCGAGGAACCCGAAGTATCCCGGCAGCACCAGTTCGTCCACGGGAACGCTCACGGCGGGCACGCCCAGACGGCTGCCGATAGCCTCGGCGATCTCCCGGAACGGGATGCCCCCGTCGTCGACCGCGTGCCAGTATTTGCCGGCCGGGCCCTTCTCCAGCGCCAGGCGGAACAAGGAGGCGACATCGCGGATGTGCACGGCGTTCCACAGGTTCGCGCCGTCTCCTGGGTAGCCGATGAAGCCCTTCTCCTTCGCGAGCGCGATCAGCGTCGGAAGGAAGCCGGCACGATCGGTCGTGCTGTGCGCGATGTTGGCGATCCGCACGACCGAAGACCGCACGCCCTGCTCGGCGAGGCCGATTACGGTGGTTTCCACGACGTTACGAGCCCGCAGGGTGCCCTTGTGCTCATCGCCACTGGGAAGGGCCGGGTCCTCCTCGGTGGCCGTCCGGCCCAGGAATCCCTGCCCGGGCGAGCCGATGCTCCCCGCCGCGACCAGCGGCTTTCCGGTTCCCGCCAGTGCCTCACCGTAGGCGAGCATGATCGGGACCTCGGCGGCGGCCACGGCGTGGATCCCACCGAAGAAAAGCAGGTCTTGCCGGTGCGCGACGTGGATGACGCCGTCGGAGTCCGCAGCCGCTTCCTTGAGCCCGTCGAGATCCCCGAGGTCGCCGCGACGCACCTTCGCGCCGAGCGCGGACAGCGCCGCCGCAGCCGTGTCCGACCGGGCCAGGCCGGTGACCTCGTGCCCGGCGGCGATGAGCTCGGGGACGATGTACGAACCGGAATGGCCGGTCCCGCCAGTGACGAAAACGCGCATTCTGCTGTTCCTTATGAGTGAGGCGCGAGAATTGGTGGGGCGGCTGTGCTCAAGGGAGATTGCTGACGCCGAGGGCGAAGTCGAAGTCCCCCACGCCGTGGCGGGCCAGGTTGATCATCAGCAGGCCCGTCCCTTCCAGCCAGTGCGCCATCTCCAGGCCTCCGGCATCCAGGGGGCGCAACCCGAGGCTCTCGATGAACGCCGATACGCTTGCCTTGGCCCGCGCGTCGTCGCCGGCGAAGAGCACGTCCAATGGGCGCCCCTGGGCCAGGACGTGGCCGAAGACGGTGTTGAACGCCTTCACGACGTGCGCGCTCGCCGGGGCGGCCTTGGCGATCTCCTGCGCGGCGGAAGTGCCGTCAGGGGTGGTCAGCCCGGTGGCGTCGGCTTTCATGGGGTTGGTGATGTCGATGATGACCTTGCCGGCCAGCGCGTCCCCGTACTGGGCGACGACCGGCACGGCGCTGGCGTTCGGCACGGCGAGGATGACGATGTCGCCGGCTGGGGCGGTGCCGAATGTCCCGGCCGTGGCGCCGCCGCCGAGCGCGGCGGCCAGGTCCTTGGCCTTGGCCGCGTCACGACCGACGACCTCGACGACGTGGCCGCTCTCGACCGCGCGGGCGCCAATGGCGCGGCCCATACCCCCCAGGGCCGATAATGCTGATGCTGCTCATGGAGTGCCTGCTTTCTGGAGTGGAATATCTGGGCAGAACGCCACGCCCACCCCGTTGTTGTTAATGGTCGTGTCGTCGATGCCATCGAATGACACGACGGGCCTGGGCCAATCAAAGACGTGCTAATTCAAGTTCCGGGGACCTACTTGTCGAATTCTTGTTTCGGATTCGCTCCGGCCCCCCGGGTACCTATTGAGGATTTCATTAGTCTGAGCGGGTGTCCAAGACCTATTTCAGCGATGGCGATACCCTGGAGGCATCGCCGTACCGGGGGGCTCCATGGATCTGGACCTGCGCAAGTTGCGCTACTTCGTCGCCGTCGCCGACCGGCTGCACTTCGGCCGCGCCGCCGATGACCTGCACATCGCACAGCCGGTGCTCAGCCGGCAGATCCGCGCGCTGGAACAGGATCTTGGCACCCCGCTGCTGATCAGGGACAGCCACGGCGTGGCGCTGACCGACGCCGGCAGGCAGTTGCTGACCGACGCCGGCCCGCTGCTGGCCTCCGCGGACGCGGTCCGCCGCCGGGTGACCGTGGCCGCGCGTGGCAGCCAGCGGCTGATGGTCGGCTTCCGCGCGGGCATCACGGCCACCGCCGCGGTGCGGGAGTTCGCCATCCGGCACCCGGACGTGATCGTGGACGTGCAGCGGATCGAGTCCGACGACCAGGCCGCGATGCTGCTCGACGGCCGCATCGACGTCGGCTATGTGCGGCTGCCCATCGACGAGACCGGCCTGCGTGTCACCCCGCTGTACACCGAGCCGCGGGTGGCGGTGCTGCCCGCCGGCCACCGATTCG
Organism: Nonomuraea jiangxiensis; assembly: GCF_900099965.1. Classification (GTDB taxonomy): domain Bacteria; phylum Actinomycetota; class Actinomycetes; order Streptosporangiales; family Streptosporangiaceae; genus Nonomuraea; species Nonomuraea jiangxiensis. The sequence goes on from NZ_FNDJ01000009.1 coordinate 162,448, forward strand.
CCGGCAAGCAACAGATCACCGAGGCCGACCTGGCCGGCGAGCCGCTGCTCTGGCACCCCGACACGAGCACCCAGCCCACCAAGCGCCCGCACCCCAACGCCGGATACCTGGTGCGCGGGGTGGACGAGACGCTCGAACATGTCGCGGCCGGCCGGGGCATCTCGTTCCTGGCCCGTTCGACAGCCGTGTTCTACTCACACCCGGAAGTCCGCTATGTGCCCGTCACGGATCTGGCGCCCGACCAGGTGTGCCTCGCGGTGGCGGCATCGCGCACCTCACCGGTGGTCAACGACTTCCTCGCCGCAGCTCACGCGACGGCCGAGATCACCGCAGAATGCGGGAACGATGAAATGTGGCAGCTGGCAAGCGGTGCCGCTTCACAACACGGTTGATCAGTTCGACCGACGACATCAGAGCCAACAGAGAGCGCCACAGCAAAGGCGAAGGCATTAATGTGCGACGGCGAAGGCTACGTTCGCGTACATCGAGAATCGACATCGCCGCGCGGCTGCCTCTGCAGTAATGAAAGAACCTTTTTCATCCTACGGTTGCTTCGTAGGTCTGTAGCACGTGGATGGCTTTGGCGAGTCGATCGACCTTCTGCGAGTCGGGTTCGTTCTTGCCCTTGTACGGCGTGATCTAGGCCGCGCCGAACTCGACGTCGTCTTCCGGCCGACGAGGCGTGATCGGGCCGTCATTGGCCTCCCACCGGAACGGGAGCAGACCCGGTAGTTCCGCGGTCATCGCTGGGCTGCCGAGGAGATGACGTGGGGATGGCGTTGTCGATGAGGACGGCGGCGATGGCGGCGGCGGTGGGGAAGGCGTCGGCGTTGAGGACCCGGGTGCGGGCCGCGGCGCCGTCGATGAGCAGCGCGAGCTGTTCGCCGAGCTGTTCAGGGTCGGCGGCGCCGGCTTCGCGGGCGGTGTCGGCGAGCCGCGCGGCGACGGCTTTCTTGTAGTCGCGTGCGTACTGGGACGCGGGGTGCTGGGGGTCGTGGAGTTCGACGGCGGCGCCGATGTAGGGGCACAGGGGGGTGGTGGGGGGGATGTCGAAGGCGGCGAGGAGCCGTTCGCGGGGCGTGAGGTCGGTGCGGTCGAACACACCGGACAGAACGGAGGGGTCGAACCGGCGCAGGTACTCGGCGACGAGTTCGTCCTTGCCGGTGAAGTGCTGGTAGGCCGTGCGCTTGGACACCTGGGCCGCCGCGCAGAGCTGGTCCATGCCGGTGCGGTTGATGCCCTGCTCGCGGAACAGCTGCTGGGACGCGCTGAGGATGCGCTCGCGGGCGCCCCGGCCGCGGCGGCGGCCTGTGGGGCCCTTCTCCAACTCCGTCATGGATCCACCGTACCGCAGCTGGGTAACGACCGGTGTACATAGTTTGCGTCCCGGCCACCTGCCCCGTACCGTAAGCACACAGAACGGTGTACATAACACCGTCACCACAGGTGCGCACGGCACCAACGACTCAAGGGAACGACTATGGGAAAGCTTGACGGCAAGGTCGCGGTCATCACCGGCGGCACCAGCGGCATGGCGCTGGCCGGCGCGAAGCTGTTCGTCGACGAGGGAGCGCACGTCTTCATCACCGGCCGCCGCCAGGACGCCCTGGACGAGGCCGTGAAGCAGATCGGCCGCAACGTCACCGGCGTCCAGGGCGACGCCGCCGACCTGGACGCCCTGGACCGCCTGTACGACACCGTCAAGCGGGAGAAGGGCAGCCTCGACGTGCTGTGGGCCAGCGCAGGCGGGGGCGAGCCCGCCCCGCTCGGCGAGATCACCGAGGCCCAGTTCGACACCTGGTTCGGGCTCAATGCCCGCGGCACCCTGTTCACCGTCCAGAAGGCCCTCCCGCTCTTCAACGACGGCGGCTCCATCCTCATGACCGGCTCCAACGCCTCACTCGGCGCCTTCCCCGGCTGGAGCGTCTACGCCGGTAGCAAGGCCGTCCAGCAGGCCTGGGCCCGCGTCTGGCTCAACGAGCTCAAGGACCGCCGCATCCGCGTCAACGTCCTGACCCCCGGCCAGGTCGCCACCGCCAAGCAGGAAGAACTCTTCGACGAGGCCACCAAGCGCCAGTTCGAGTCCCTCATCCCCCGCGGCCAGATGGGCCGCCCCGACGAAATCGCCACCGTCGCCCTCTTCCTCGCCTCCGACGACTCCAGCTACGTCAACGGCATGGAACTCGTCGTCGACGGCGGCACCACCGCCATCTGAACCGAACAACGCACAACCAGGGCAGGACATCTCATGAGCAACATCAGCATCATCGGCACCGGGAACATGGCCCGCACCATCGGCACGCGGGCGATAGCGGGCGGCAACACCGTCGAGGTCATGGGCCGCGATCAGTCCAAGGCTGCTGACCTGGCCAAGGCTCTCGGCGGCGGCGCCACAACAGGAGAATGGGGCACCGCCCCGGCCGGGGACATCGTCATCGTGGCCCTGTTGTACGACGGTGTCGTGCCGGTCGTCGCCCAGTACGGAGACGCTCTCGCGGGCAAGGTCATCGTCGACATCAGCAATCCCTTCAATTCCACGTTCGACGGGCTAGCCCACCGCGAGGAGACCTCGATCGCGCAGGAAGTCGCCAAGGTGGCACCGGCCAGCGCCAGCGTGGTGAAGGCGTTCAACACCATCTTCCGCCACGTCCTGGAGAAGGGCCGGCCCGACGTCTTCATCGCCGGCGATAATGCGCAGGCGAAGGCAAGTGTGGAGGCGTTCATCGAGAGCCTCGGGCTGCGCCCGCTGGACGTCGGCGGCCTGAAAATGGCGCACTGGCTGGAAGGAGCGGGCGTGGTCACGGTGGGCCTCGCCAACCACGGGGTGGGGAACTTGGACTTCGCCCTCAGCATCACCGAACTTCCCGTCTGAGCCGTACCCGCCGCAGATGAAGCGTTACCTCGACCCGGTGCTGCTGTGGACCGTCGCCGCGACGGCGACCAGCCGGGTGCGGCTGAATGCCAGTACTGTCACTTTCTGAAGTCGCGTGCACGGACGTCCTGGGCATTCGCGGCTCTGTGCAGAGGACTGTGAAGCACCGGATTGTCAGCAGTCCTCTGCGCGTTTGTTCCGTACTCGCGTGCGCGACGGTGAGGTCCGGCATTGACGGCGGCCAGGCGCAGATCATCGAACAGGGCGTGCTGACCGCCCCGGACGTGGACTCCTCCTGCTGGCCGGCGGGACCGGCAGCGGCCAAGTCAGGCCGGTCGGCGAGAGTGACCAGGCGCACGCTGAGCCGCGATGCCGCCTTTGGAACTGCCGGTGGCGGCGGGGCCTCGGAGCGTACGGCTGGGGGAGCCGGTGGGAGGTGGGGCAGCAGCGGCGGCAGGTCGGGGAACAGGGGGGCGGCGGCGCGCAGGTCGAGGTAGCCGTTCAGGCACCGCTCGGGGCGGCCGTGGGCCTGGTCGGGGGTGCAGGGGCGGGCGGTGGCCGGCAGCGCGTCGCGCACGCGAGCCGATCGAGGGGCCGACCGCGATGGCGTTGCATGCTCACCAGCAGGGCGGCCACGCCGGTGACCAGTGCCACGGACACGCAGGTGCCCTTCTGGGCTTTGATGCCGCCGCCGGGGATGGCGCGGAGGACGGCCTCGCCGAGGGTGGTGATGCCGTCCTTGGCCGGGCCCGCCTCGCGACGACATGCCGTCGGTGAGATGGGCGATCCCCCCGCTCACCACCATCCGCCAGCCCCTCACCGACATGGCCGCCGCCACGGCGATGCTGCTGACCCTGGCCCAGGGTGAGCCGCTGGCGCAGAGCCGCGTCGAGCCGGCCGCCGAACTCGTCATACGCGACAGCACCGCCCCTCCCCCGACCGCCTGAGCCGTCGTCCCGGCTGTCTCAGGCCGCCGGCGGGGTCGCCGGCTCGCTCCGGGGGTACACGCTGACCGTGCCCGATGACGGCGTGCTCGCCTTGGACGGTGATGTCGCTGAGGCAGGCGTCCTGACCGTGGCGCGGGCCGTCGCCAGGAGATCCGGCGACGGCCCCCGCCGTGGCCGGAGTCAGGAACGGGTCCAGCGCTGGTTGGCGCCGCCGTTGCACGACCATATGGTCAGCTTGGTGCCGTTGGCGGTGGCGTTGCCGGGCACGTCCAGGCACTTGTTCGCGCCGACGGCGGTGATCGTGCCGTCGGCGTTCAGGCGCCACTTCTGGTTGTTCTGGCCGTTGCAGCCCCAGATGACCACTGCGGTGCCGTCGGCCGTGCCGGCGCCGGTCACGTCCAGGCACTTACCGCCATAGATCCGCAGCTCGCCCGCGCTGGTCGTGGTCCATTGCTGGTTCGCCTGCCCGTTGCAGTCCCAGATCTGCGCCTGTGTGCCGTCGGCCTGCGAGGACCCGGCGTCCAGGCACCGGCCCGACCCGGCGCCTCGCAGCGCGGTCGTGGTGTCCGGGGGCGAGCCGTCATCCTGGCCGACGCCCCTGCCGTTGAAGGTGATGGAGTCCAGGTCGAACGCGTTCGCGGACGGCGCCTTGAACACGACGTGGACATTGCGTGTGCCGCCGGGGTCGGTGACCCGCACCGCGGGCAGCGACACGTAGGTGTTCCAGCCCCCGGTCGCCGGCACGGTGCTGGTGGCGAGGAGGGCTCCGGTCGGCGAGTCGGCGCGCAGTTCGATGGAGGCCCCGGTGCCGGACGGCGCGGAGACACGGAAGGACACCGTGTCGATGCCGGACAGGCTGATCGGGGTGAAGGAGATCCAGTCATTGTTGGAGATGTCACCGATGCGCCTGCCGCCTTCGGCTCCGGACTCGTCGATGACGCGGATCCCGGACGAGCCGGTGAAGTGTTCGGCCTGTTTGTGCTTCGGCTGCAGGGTGATACCGGCGGAGCCTTTCAGGCCGCCGGAGTCGGTGTAGTCGGCGGCCAGGACGTAGTAGACGTTGGAGGCCTCGTCATGACCGGAGGCCGAGGTCGTGGCCGTCCCGGTGCACCCGGTGTACTGGCCGGTGTCGTGGGCGTGCTGGTCGTGGCCGAGCGCGGTGATCACGTTGACCTTGGCGCAGTCGATGGCGCCGCCCTCGGCATCGGTGACGTTCACCGTGTAGTCCACCTGGTCGCCGAAGTCGATGAATCCGCCGTCGGGCGGAGCCGAGAAGGCCACCTTGGGACGGGTGTTGCCGACGACGACGGGCACCGTGACGCTGCCCGTCTTGCCTGCCGCGTCCCGTACGGTCAGCTTGGCGGTGTAGGTGCCGTTGGCGGTGTAGGTGTGGGATGGGTTGGCATTGGTGGAGGTCGCGCCATCGCCGAACTCCCAGGCGAAGGTGATGGCGTCGCCGTCGGGGTCGGCCGAGCCGGCCGAGGAGAAGGCCACCGTGAGCGGCGCCGTGCCCGAGTCGGGGCTGGCGCTCGCCTTGGCCAGGGGCGCGCGGTTTCCGGCCACGTAGTCGATGCGGTAGATGCTGTCGTCGGTGTTCGCGTGGCCGAAGCCGTTGCCCCAGTCGGCCATGTAGAGGGCGCCGTCCGGGCCGAACTTCATGTCGATGGGCGCCCGCGGGGCGAGCTGCGCCACGAAGGGGTTGATCTTCAGAAGGTTGCCCGAGGAGTCCAGGCGAAACTCCTTGACGAAGTTGCGGCTCCATTCGTAGAAGAACGGCGTGCCGTCGTAGTAGGCGGGGAACTTCCGGTCCGATCCGCCGGTCGCGTCGTAGCGGTAGAAGGGGCCGCCCATCGGGGCGGCGCCGCCGCAGCAGTTGATCTCGGGGAACTCGGCCGAGGCGTGGTAGTTGTACCACACGGTCGCGGGCTTGGCCGCCGGCAGGCTGGTCAGGCCGGTGTTGTTGGGCGAGTTGTTGACCGGCGCCGAGCAGTCGAACTTCGCGCCGGAGGTGCCGGTGGCGAAGTTGTAGTCGTTGAACGGGAGATTGTTGCCGACGCAGTACGGCCAGCCGTAGAAGCCCGGCTGCTTGATCAGGTTCCACTCGACGGTGCCCTCGGGGCCGCGGTCGGGGTTCGCGGCGCCCGCGTCGGGGCCGTAGTCGCCCACCGAGATCCAGCCCGTCACCTTGTCGACCGAGAAGCGGAACGGGTTGCGGAAGCCCATCGCGTAGATCTCCGGCCGGGTCCTGGCGGTGCCGGGCGCGAACAGGTTGCCGGACGGGACCGTGTAGGTGCCGTCGGGCTCGGGGTGGATGCGCAGGATCTTGCCGCGCAGGTCGTTGGTGTTGGCCGAGGACCGCTGGGCGTCGTAGTGCTCCCGGCCCTGCCGCTCGTCGATCGGGGCGTAGCCGCTGGAGCCGTTGGGGTTGGTGTCGTCGCCGGGGCCGATGTACAGGTTCCCGCCCGGCCCGAACGCGAGGTAGCCGCCGGTGTGGCCGGGCTCGTCGACGTTGCGGTACGCCGGAACCTCGATGACCTTCTTCTCGCTCGCCAGGTCGAGGCCGGTGCCGTTGAAGGTGAACCTCGACACGCGGTTCACCTCGCCGCCGCCGGCGGGCGAGTAGTTGACGTAGATCCAGCCGTTGGTGGCGAAGCCCGGGTCCAGCGCCAGCCCGATGCCGCCGTCCTCGCCGCCGTCGTAAACCGGCAGGGTGCCGATGACGCGCGTGCCCCCGCCGTTGGCGGGGATGAGGTTCACCTTGCCGGAGCGCGAGATGTAGAAGACCCTGCCGTCGGCGGCCACGTCCAGCTCCATCGGCTGGTCCGGCGCGCCGTCGAGGGTGACCTTCTGGAAGCGGGCCGCGACCGTGCCGCCGCAGTCGCCGGACGCCGCGCCCGCCGCCCACCGCACCGCGCCCAGCAGGTGCTGCTTGAACAGCGGCTCCGCGTAGGAGGACGTCTGGTGGCCCATCGCGGTGGCGAACACCCGGCCGCCCTCCGGATTGTGGCACCAGGAGATCGGGTGGTCGGCGCCCATCCTGCTCGGCCCCGCGTCATAGGTGGTCTCGTCGGCGGTCACCAGCACGTGCACCGAGCCCCGCGTGTTCTTGTCGAAGTTGTACCACTCCTCCGAGCGCACCCACCGGTCCGGCAGCCCCTTGGTGGCGGGGTGGGCCTGGTCGGCCACCTTGGCGGTGCCCTGCAGGATCGACGAGTGCGCGGTCATGTGGGCGCCGGCCAGGACGACCTGGTCCCACCAGGGGAACTGCGCCTCGATGTTCATGTCGGTGGCGTTGTGGATCGCCACGACGCCACGGCCGCTGCGTACGTAGGACTGGAAGGCCTGGCGCTGGGCGTCGTTGTCCCACACCATGCCGTTGGTCTGGAACATGATCACCGCGTCGTAGCTGCTCAGCGTCGCGGCGGTGAAGACGGAGGAGTCCTCGCTGTGGTCGAGCTGGAAGTCGTTGTCGGCCGCCAGCTGCTGGAACATCGCGACGCCGGCGGGGATGGAGTCGTGCCGGAAGGCGCCACTCGCCGTCTCGGTGAACAGCAGCACCTTGAACTGGGGCGCGGCCGCGTGCGCGACCGGCGGCGACAATGACAGCAGCAGCCCGGACAAGGCCGCGACCAGGGCGCAGAACAGGCGTGATCTTCGCATGAAGGATCTCCTGAGGGGGTGCCGGCAACGGTGGGAACGTTCAGAGCGCGCGCAGGTAGGCGAGGCCGTCCACGGCCAGGGCGTCCTGGCTGCGCGCGAGAGGCCGCCAGATGGAGGCCGCGGTGGCGATGGTCCGGTTGTGCGCGGTGAACGACTCGATGACGAGCGGGCCTTCGTAGCCGGCGTCTCGCAGCGCCCGGGTGAAGCCCGGCCAGTCGAAGCGGTCGGCCCCCGGCGTGCCGCGATCGGTGCCGCACACCTGCACGTGCGCGAGGCGATCCGCCGCGGCCCGCACCGCCCGGGCGGGGTCCTTCTCCTCGATGTTCAGGTGGTAGACGTCGAGGGCCAGGTGGCAGTCCTCCGGCAGGGCGTCGAGCGCCTGCTCGACGGTGTTGAGGAGGCTGGTCTCGTACCGGTTGAGCGGCTCGACCGCGAGCTTCACCCCGCGCCCGGCCGCGTGGTCCAGGACGGGGCGCAGCCGCTCACGCAGCTCGGCGTAGACCGCCCGGCGTTCGTCCGGCGAGAGCCGCCACGTGCGGCCGACCGAGGCGTACGCCGGCCCCGCGATCACCGGTGAGCCGACGGTCACCGCCACGTCGACGCAGTGCCGCAGATAGTCCTGGGTGTCGCGGACGGTCTGCGGGGAGGCGGCCACGAGCTCGCGCCCCGGCGGCATGACCAGCACCACGGACGCGGTCAGCCCGTGCTCGGCCAGCACCGCCGCGGCCTTGTCCGGGTCCCAGTCGCCGGGCCGCTCGACGGGCAGCTCGATGACGTCGAAGCCCCAGCGGGCGATGCGGGGGGCGAGCCGCGCCAGGTCGTCGTCGGTCAGCGGGGAGACCCAGACCCAGGTGTTCACTCCGATGGAGAACATGGCGTTCCTCCTCCTCGTCAGGGGTCGTCAGGGGGTCGTCAGGGGGAAGGAGCCGGTCAGCTCCTCTTCCCGCCCCAGTTCTCCGGGAAGCCGGGCAGGTCCTCGCACCCGCACAGCGCGTAGTGCAGAGGCGGCATGTTGGGCTTGAGGTAGGCCGGCAGGTTCTCGCTGGTGACCTTCGGCTGCGGCAGGTTCCACATCTCGGGCACCTCCTCGCCCTTGAGGATCTTCAGCGCGGCGATGACCGGGGTGCGCCACTGGTAGGTGGGGTACGTGGGCGCGACGGCGGTGAGGCCGGTGTCCTTCCACTTCTGCAGGAAGTCCTGCTGGTCCTCGCCGTTGATCGGCGGCACCGGCAGGCCGGCGTCCTCGAACGCCTCGATCGCGGCCACCGCCGTGGCGCCCGCGTCCATCCAGACGCCGTCGATCGTGCCGTGCCGCTGGAGGTAGTCGCTGACGATGCTCTTGGTCTTGGCGGCGTCGCCGTCGGTGAACTCCACCCCCACCACCTGGAGGCGGCTCCTGTCGAAGACCACCTTCGCCGCCGACCAGCGGGTCTCCAGCACGTCCACGCCGGGCAGGATGCGCAGCGCCAGCACCTTCCCGCCCGCCGGTACCTTCTCGGCCAGGAACTCGGCGGCGTCGGCGCCGAAGGCGTAGCCGCCGATGGGCTTGATGAACGTCACCGGGCAGTCCGTCTCCACGCCCCGGTCGAACACGATCACGGGCACCTTCCCGCAGGCGGCCTTCACGGCGGGGGTGAGCGTCGCCGTGGTGTTCGGCGAGACGATCAGCGCGTCGCAGCCCTTGGCCTGCAGCTCGGCTATGTCGGAGATCTGCTTGTCGTCCTTGCCCTCGGCGTCCAGCGCGGTGAACTTCTCGATCTCCTCGTGCAGGCCCACCTCGGCCTGCATCGTCTTCCATCCGACCTGGCGCCAGGGGTTGTTGACCGCCGCGTTGGAGAAGCACAGGTGGTACGGACCGTCCTTCTTGTACCGCGCCGTGTCGATCATCTTCGGGGCGATGGCCTGCTCCCAGGGCTTGTTCGCGGGGCCCTCAGGCGTCTGGGAGCGCATGGCCAGCTGGGCGTCGAAGTCGGCCTGTACGAAGAACTTCGACTGCGCGCCCGTACCGGAAGCTTGATCGCCCGTGCCGGAAGCTTGATCGCTCGCGGCGGGCGCCGCGGACGAGGTGGTGGCCGTCGGCTTGTCCGTGGTGCAACCGGCGGCGACGAGTGCGCCGAGCACGGTGAGCACGGTGAGCACGGCGACTGCGGCCTTAGGACGCGGCATGTGCGTCTCCTCTTCGGGGGGTGGGTTTCCGGGGAAGCCGGATGGCTCCTGCCGCGACCGCGGCGATGATGATGACGCCCTGCACGGTGGACTCCAGCGCCCCCGAGACCCCGTACAGGTTGAGCAGGGTGAACAGCGCCTCCAACGTGACCGCCCCGGCCATGGCGGCGAGCACGGAGCCGCGGCCGCCGCCGAGCACCACGCCGCCGAGGACGACCGCGGTGATGGCGGAGAACTCCAGCCCCTGGCCCACCTGCGCCGAGACTCCGGCGAAACCGCCGAGCAGGATGGCCGCGACGGCCGCGGACAGGCCGGAGAGCATGAAGGCGAAGATCTTGACCCGGTCGACCCGCACCCCGGACAGTGCCGCGGCACGCTCGTTGTCGCCGGTGGCCTTCAACGTCCTGCCGAAGTCGGCGCGCATGAGCCAGATCGCCGCCGCGCCCGCGACCAGCAGGATCGGCACCGACCACGGCAGCGTCCCGAGGCCGCCGCGGCCGAACGTCCTGAAGCCCTCCGACAGCGCACCGCGCGGCGCGCCACCGGTCCAGAGGAAGACCGCCCCGCTGAGGACGAGCAGCATGCCGAGCGTCACAATGAACGACGGCACCCGCAGCTTGGTGGTGAGCACGCCGTTGACGAGGCCGACGAGCAGCCCGGCGACGATCAGCAGGGCGAGGACCGGCCAGGTGGCCGACTCGTCGCCGTCGATGAGCCGCGCGGCGATCACCACCTCGGCCGTCACCAGCGAGCCGACCGACAGGTCGAACTCGCCGGAGACGACGACGAAGTACTGTCCCGCGGCGAGGATCACCAGCGGCGCGGCCCGTTTGAGGAACGCCAGGAACCCGGCGGGCTCCAGGAAGAAGGGGTTGGCGATCGCGATCGCGGCCAGCAGCACCACGAGGACCGCGAGGATGGGAAGTGCCCGTTTCATGCCACCCGCCTCGTGCCGCGTCGAGCGTAGACGGCCACCGCGATGACGATGACCGCGCCGCGGACCACGTCCTTGGCGAAGGAGTTGACCTCGAGCTGGTTGAAGAGGGTGTCCAGGACGGCCAGCAGCAGGACCCCGCCCACGGTTCCTGCGACCCCGCCTCTGCCTCCGGCCAGCGCTGTCCCACCGAGCACGACCGCGGCGATGGACTCCAGCTCGTACCCGCCGTCGGTGCCCACCGTGGGCGCTCCCGCCCCGAGCCTGGCGGCCAGCAGCAGGCCCGCGATGCCGGCGCAGAACGAGCACAGCACATGGGTGATCACGATGACGCGGGACGTGCGGATCCCGGACAGCCGGGCGACCTCCTCGTTGCCGCCCACCGCGTAGATCCGGTAGCCCAGCCGGGTCCTGCTCAGCAGGAACCAGGCCACGACGGCCACGCCCGCCCAGAGCATGGCGGAGACGGGGATCGGACCGACGCGCGAGTAGCCGAGGAGCTGGAACGACTCGGGCACCTTGCCCGCCGGTCCGTCGTACAGGTGGTCGACGACGCCCTTGATGATCAGGCCGACGCCGAGCGTGGCAATGAAGGCGTGGACCTGGAGCCGGGTGATGACCAGCCCGTTGACCAGTCCCACCAGCGCGCTGATGGCCAGCACCGCGGCGATCGCCGGCCCGGCGTTCCGGTCCTGGCCCGCCATGATCTCCGCCGCGACCAGCGAGGTCAGGCTGATCAGGTACGCCACCGACAGGTCGAGCGACCCGGCCAGGATCGCCAGCGTCTGCCCGATCGCCACGATGCCGAGGGCCGCGGAACGCTGCTGGATCCCGACGACGCTCTCCAGGGTGAGGAACTGGCCGCCGTCGAATGCGACGAGGGCCCAGCCGGCCGCGACCAGGCCGAACAGCGCGAGGAACACCACCCGCGCGGGGTCGCGCAGGTGGCTCGCCAGGCCGCCGTACGACCGGCGGGCGGGGCGGCGGGCGCGCGTGAGCAGGTCCACTCAGGTCACCTCTCCCGCGGCCAGGCGCATGACGGCCTCCTCGGAGGCCCCGGCCGGCAACGTGCCCGCGACGCGGCCGTCGCGCAGGACGACGACGCGGTCGCTCATGCCGATGAGCTCGGGCAGCTCGGACGAGATCATCATGATGGCCATGCCGTCGTTCGCCAGCTCACGCATCAGGTCGTGGATCGCGGCCTTGGCCCCGACGTCGACGCCCCGGGTCGGTTCGTCGAACAGCAGCACCCGTGGCGCCATCGTCATCCATTTGACGAGGACGACCTTCTGCTGATTGCCGCCGGACAGGTAGCGGACCTCCTGTTCGCGGTGCGCGGGCGACAGGCGCACCCGTTCGAGCAGGCCGCGGACACCGGCGCGATTCCCGGCGCGGTTCCCGGCGCCGACCGCGCGGGCGACGAGCAGGACGTTGTCGCGTACGGACTGGCGCAGCGCGAGCCCTTCGGCCTTGCGGTCCTCGGTCACGAGCCCGATGCCCAGGGCCACGCCTTCCCGGACCGAGCGCGGGCGCGAAGGGGTCATCTCGCCCGTGGTGAACGGCTCCGCGCCGAAGATCGCCTTGGCGAGCTCCGACCTGCCCGACCCCTGCAGGCCCGCGATGCCGACGATCTCCCCGGCGCGCAGCTCCAGATCGATGTCACGCAGCTTGTGGTTGCCGGCCCCGCGCAGGCTGAGCCGCACCTCGCCGGCGCCCGCCGAGCGGGGCGGGTAGTAGGTGCCGAGGTCGCGGCCCACCATCAGGCGGATCAGCTCGTCGCGGGTCACCTCGCCGATCGGGAGCGTGGTGACGCGCGCGCCGTCCTTGAGCACGGTGACCCGGTCGGCGAGGTCGAACACCTCGCGTAATCGGTGGGAGATGTACACGACGGCGACGCCTCGGTCCCTCAGCCGCCCGATCAGCCGGTAGAGCAGCTCGACCTCGTGCTCGGCGAGCGCCGCGCTGGGCTCGTCCATGACGAGGAGCCGGGCGTTCACCGACAGCGCCTTGACGATCTCGACGATCTGCTGCTGGGCCACCGGCAGGCGCTTGACGGTGTCGCGGGGGCCGAAGGGTCCCTCGCCCAGCTCGTCGAGGAGCCTGGCGGTCGCCTTCTCCATGGCGGCACGGTCGACCAGGCCGCGCCTGACGGGTTCGCGCCCGAGGAACACGTTCTCGGCGACGGTGCGCTCGGGCAGCAGGTTGAACTCCTGGTGGATGATCGCGATGCCGGAGCGCTGCGCCTCGAGCGGATGGCCGAAGGAGACGGGCCTCCCGTCGATCTCGATCAGGCCCTCGTCCGGCGCGTGGACCCCGCAAATGATCTTCATGAGGGTGGATTTGCCGGCGCCGTTCTCGCCGACGACGGCGTGGACCTCGCCGGCCCTCACCTCCAGGTCCACCCCGGACAACACCCGCACGCCCAGGAAGCTCTTGCCGATGCCGCGCATGCTCAGCATCTGGCCTGCCTTCGTGGCCGAACGGTGGATCGCAACCTCATGAGTCTCCTGACGCGGGATACGGAGGGAGGTGGCCGGCGTGCGCCGGCCACCCTGGGGGACGGACTGCTTCAGACGCGGGTCCAGCGCTGGTTGCTTCCTCCGTTGCAGGTCCAGATGCGTGCCTTGGTGCCGTTGGCGGTGCCGCCGACGTCCAGGCACTTGTTCGCGCCGACGGCGGTGATCGTGCCGTCGGCGTTGAGCCGCCACTTCTGGTTGTTCTGGCCGTTGCAGTCCCAGATGATCACCGCGGTACCGTCTGCCGTCCCAGCACCGGTCACGTCCAGGCACTTACCGCCATAGACCCGCAGCTCACCGGCACTGGTACTGGTCCACTGCTGGTTCGCCTGCCCGTTGCAGTCCCAGAGCTGCGCCACCGCGCCATTGGCCTGCGAGGCGCCGTTCACGTCCAGGCACCGGTTCGACCCCACGCCCTTCAACGCGCTCGTGCCGCCCGAAGGCTCGCCCCCGGGCCCGGCGGCGGCGATCACGGCCTGGGCGCCGGCCGGCCAGGCGCCGTTGGCGACGGTGACGTTGTTGTTCACCACGTTTCCGCGGTCGCCGTTGGTCACGTTGGTGCTGCCGTTGGTCGACCAGTTGCCGGTGACGGTGAAGTTGCCCATGTTCTCGCCGTACCAGTAGTTGGCGGTGGCCCAGGTGCCGGTGTTCGACAGCACGTTGTTCCTGACGGTGTAGTACCTGGAGCCCTCGTCGAAGTAGATGCCGAACCAGCCGTTGGTGCGCAGGCAGTGGTTGTCGCTGATCACCGCACCCGGGTTCCACGACAGCGTGTAGATGCAGCCGCCGTCGGTCATCTGCTGCATGACGTCGTGCACGTAGTTGCCGACGAGCCGGTTGCCGGAGGCGGTGGTGGCCGTGGTGTAGCGCGGCTGGAAGTCGTACAGGCCGCGGTCGGCGTAGTGGGTGCTGCCGCCCGGCTCGTTGGCGCCCCAGCCGTACCCGATCGACATGCCGGTGTAGGGCAGGTTGTAGATCTCGTTGTGGGACACGTCGGTGCCGGTGACGTAGGTGGTCAGGACCGAGACGATGCCCCGGTGGTCCAGGCCGAGGTCGTGGATGCGGTTGTGGCTGATGGTGATGTTCCGGTTGACCATCCGCTGGTCGCTCGGGTGATGCGCGTCGGCGCGCACGCCGCCGACCACGACGCCGCCGGCCGAGCTGCGGGCGATCTCCGACCGGGTGACCGTGATGTTGCCGGCGCCCAGGCCGACCCCGCTGGCGTGCGCGTTGGCGTCGTTGCCGATGCCGATGGCCGTCTGTCCCAGGTTGAGGAAGCGCGAGTCGGTGAAGGTGATGGTGTTCGCCGCGGAGACCTGCACGGCGGCGGGCATCTGGTACCAGTTCGGCCGGGTCGCCTCGAACTGCCGGCAGCCCTGGTGGCAGGAGGTGAAGTCGGGCCAGCTCCAGTTGCCGGCGATGTAGGCGCCGGTCTGCTGGTCCACGAAGCCCTGGTTGCCGCTGGGGCCGAGCCAGCTCGTGCCGGTGAAGGTGATCCCGCTGAACGTGATGTGGTGCGCGGGCGCGTCATAGGTGCCTCCGACCTGCACCAGCGACTGCAGCACCAGCAGCTCCACGCTGACGTTGCCCATGTTCTGCCCGGCGAGCGGGATGTAGGACAGGGCGCCGGTCGCGGAGTCGAGGTACCACTCCCCCGGCGCGTCGAGGAACTCGTAGGCGTTGACCAGATACAGCGGCCCCGCCCGGTGCGGGCTGGAGAAGGTGTCGTATCCGAAGTTGTTGTTGTTCCAGGCGGGCTGCCGCATCGTGATGAGGTTTCCGCTGATGCTCTGCACCGGCGCGTACCGGTCGGTGAACGAGCCGACGCTCTCCATCTCGACCCGGCCCTGGTTGGCGAGGTTGTTCAGATAGCTCAGCGCGCTGCTGGTGAACCTCATCCCGGTGCTGCTCGCGGTGAAGTCGGACCGGTTCACGCTGGTGCGCGCCCGGGTGGCGAGCATGCCGTCGACGTACAGCTGCCGGGTGTCGATCCCGGCGCCGACGTTGGCGCGCCAGATGTTCCTGCCGGAGTCGGCCAGCGACCAGCCGGTGACCGCCCTGGCTCCGCTGATGACCGGAACGGCCCCCGCGGCGGCCTGCCACTTGACGGAGTAGCCGTTGTTGCCGGAGTCGGCGGCGGTCAGCCGGAGCGGCGTGGAGAGCCGGTACACCCCGCCGGCCAGCACCACGACGATGTCACCGGACATCGCGACGTTCAGCGAGCGGACCGCCGTCTGCGCCGCGGCCAGCGAGCACGGCTGGGTGGAGGTGCAGGCGGCGCCGGTGCCGGCGGGCGCGGCGTAGAGGGTCGTGGTGGCCGCGAGGGCCGGAGGGGCGGGGGCGATGAGGGCGAACGCCGCGGCCAGCACGGCGGTGACGAGGCCGACCAGGGCGGGTCTCGGCATCATCACGGGCGAAGGTAAGGGCACAGTCGTTCCTTTGGGGGTAGGGGCGCCGGCCTGCCTACTAATTACCTTCGGATCATGGGGGCCCGTCAAGAGATTAGGCGGGCTTATTTCACGATTCGCACATTGAGCGTACGACCAGAGTGAATCGGCACCTGTATTTACCAGCAGGAACATCGGCACCTGCGCATCCTCTACGCCGATCGGTCGCAGATGAACCGTTCATATGTGTCGTACTCATCGCGGAGCATGCGTCGCGGGGAGGCCCGGCTCATCGGTCATACTCATGCGGGGAACGGCAAGAAGGGAACACGGTGACCGACACTCCGCGCGAGAGCGGATACCGGCCGGGCTATGAGGTGGCGGCCGAGCAGGTGCTGGAACTGATCGTCCGGCTCGGCCTGCGTCCGGGCGATCGCATGCCGACCGAGAACGAGCTGGCCCAGCAGCTGGGCACCAGCCGTACCGTGGTGCGCGAGGCGGTGAAGATACTCTCCGCGCTCGGCCGGGTGCGCGCCCAGAAGGGCCGCGGCCTGTACGTGGCCGACGACGAAGGGATGTTCGGCACCGGGCGCTGGGGGTCCTTCTTCCTGCCGACCGACCTTGACCATGTCTACATGCTGTTCGAGTTCCGCCGGGCGCAGGAGATGGAAACCAGCCGGCTGGCCGCCCGCCGGGCCACCCCTGCCGAGCTGCGGGCCGTCGAAGAAGCGGCCGGCGTGTGCCGCCACGGCTTCGAGACCGGACGCGAGGACCTGTTCAACGAGGGCGACGACGCCTTTCACACCGCCATCGCCACGGCCTCGCACAACATGTTCCTGCAGGTCGCCGTGCGGGAGGCCCGCAGGCTGCAGGCGCAGTCGAGCCTGATCGGCCTGCGCGGCTCGGTGGGCGGGCACGCCGCCAAGGCCGTCGAGGAGCACGAGGCCATCTACCAGGCCATTCGCGCCGGCGATCCCGAAGCGGCCGCGCAGGCCGCAGCCAGGCACATCGACAACACCCTCGACGACTACCGCAGGGAGATTCAGCAGCGCCTCTTCTTCTCGTCCCACTGAGGCATCCGTCCCGGACGGGTCGGCCTGCCCGGGCGAGCGGGAGCGGGGCAGGCTTCCGCTCATCCCGGGGACCGCGTCGGGGAGGAGTGGTCGGCGACCGCCAGCAGCCGCCGTCCGGCGTCCTCCGGCCGGATGTGGGGGCCATCGGCGGGGCCGGCGGCAGGCCGGCGGAACGCGTTGATCGCCCGCTCGTCGACCGTGACGCCGAGGCCCGGCGAGTCGCCGAGGATGAACGTGCCGCCCTCGATGCGCAGGTCGAGTGACAGTCCGAGTGGCGGCTGCAGATCCTGCAACTCGCTGGCCAGGTGGTTCGGCACCGACGTGGCAGCGTGCAGCAGCGCGACGGGCGTGTTGCCGATCGGGCTGACCGGCAGGTCGTGTGCGTGCGCCAGCGCGGACGCCCGCAGGAAGTGGGACACCCCCCAGACGGCGGCCGTCTGGACGATGTCCACGGCCCCCGCGGCCAGCAGCGGGCGGAACTGCTCCAGCCCCGTGAGGTTCTCCCCCGTGGCGACGGAGGCGCGGATCCCGCGGCCGACGGTGGCCAGGCCTTCGGCGTCCCACCGCCGCACCGGCTCTTCGATCCACGTGAGATCCAGCGTGCGTTCGAGCTCGCAGACGTGCCGGACGGCCTGCTTGCGGGTCCAGGCCTCGTTCACGTCGAGCATCAGGCCCGGCCGCGCGCCGCGCCCGGCCTCGGTCAGGACGTCCCGGACCAGCGTCAGACGGCGCCGGTCGCGTTCGATGTCGAGGCCGCCCTTGATCTTGGCCGCGCGGAGCCCGTACTGGGCGTAGATCTGGTAGACCGCGACGAGTTCGTCGTCGGTCAGGCCGATGTCGAGGCCGGAGGCGTAGGCGGGCACCCCCCGGTCGCGCCCGCCGAGCAGGCGCCAGAGCGGCTCACCGGCCGCCTGGGCCTTGATGTCCCACAGGGCGGTGTCGAGCGCGCCGATCGTGCCGAAGACGGCACCGGCGTGGCCCGCCTTGAAGGTCCGCCGCAGCATGCGGTCGTAGAGCGCCGTCACGCCGCGCGGATCCTCACCTTCGATCGCGGCGAAGACGGTCTCGATCTCCACGTGCGGCCCGAGGCCGACGCCGGTGATCCCCTCGTCGGTGTCCACCAGGACGAGCGGCACCGGGACGGCTCCGTCGGCGAAGACGCCGTTGACGTCCCCGACGGGACGGCCCCATTCCTGGACCGTCGTCATGGTGCGATACCCCGTGATCCGCATGTCAGCCTTTCGTGGAACCGGCGGTGACGCCGTCGGCGATCTGCCGCTGGAGGAACAGATAGATCATCAGCACGGGTACCGCGGCGATCAGGACACCCGAGGCGAAGGCAGGAACGTCGTCGGTGTACTGCCCGCGCAGGGCGTTGACCCCGATCATGAGGGTGCGGTGTTCCGGCGACGGCATCATGAGCAGGGCGATGAGCACGTCGTTCCAGCAGAACAGAGCGTCGAGGATGCCGACCGACAGCAGCGCCGGCACGCCCAGCGGGAGCATGATCCGCCGGTACACGCCGTACACCGTGTTGCCGTCGATCCTGGCCGCGTCGACGATCTCCGCAGGGATGGTCCGGTAATGGCTCGTCATCAGGAAGACGGTGAACGGGAGGTACTGGGCGACGTAGGCCAGGATCAGTCCCGGATAGGTGTCGATGAGCCCGCTGTCGGCCATGACCCGGGTGAGCGGGACCATGATCACCTGGAACGGGATGAACAGCCCCGCGAGACAGCCCAGAAAAATCATCGAGGAACCGCGGAACCGCAGCCGGGCCAGCGCGAAGCCCGCCATCGACCCCAGCAGGAGCAGCAGCGCCACGGCGCAGGTGACGATGACGAACGAGTTGACGAAGTACCGCGCCATCCCGGCGCCGGTCCACGCCTCGGCGAGGTTGTCCCAGCGCAGGGAACCCGCCGGGGAGAACCGGTCGAGGACGTAGTCGCGACGGGTCTTCATCGCGACGTTGGCGGTGAACACGAGTGGATAGATCGTCGCCAGCGCGAGACCGGCCATCGGAACGGCGGCCGCCCACCTGGCCAGGCGTGCCCCGGGCATCAGTCCTGCCTCCCCGCGCGACGGAGCAGGGTGATCTGCAGGAGCCCCACCACGAGCATGACGACGAAGAGCACGGTCGAGGCGGCCGAGGCGAGCGCCGGCCGGTTCATCTGTCCCTGCTGGTGCCAGATGTAGTACTCCGGCAGGTAGGTGGCCCCTTCCGGGCCGCCGCTGGTCATGACGAAGAGCAGGCCGAACATGGACGTCAGCATTCCGATCATCGTCGTCACGAAGACGAACTGGATGGTGCGGGTCAGGCTCGGGATGATCACGTGCCAGATGCTCTGGCGGAGCGACGCGCCGTCCACGCGGGCGGCGTCCAGCAGCGAGGAGTCCAGGGTGCTGAATCCCGCGAGGAACACCACCAGGGCCATCCCGAACGTCGCCCAGACGTGCACGCCCACGACCGTGAACATGGCGATGCCCGGATCGCCGAGCCAGTCGACGGGGCCGGCGCCGATCGACCCCAGAAGGGAGTTCAGTGGGCCGTCGTACCCGAGCATGAGGTTGAAGATCGCGCCGACGATCACCGGTGAGAGCACGGCCGGGAAGAAGTAGACACTGCGGTAGACCCGGTGGCCCGGCACGCGCAGGTAGATGAAGGTCGCGAGCAGGCCCGGAATCGCCACCGCCAGGGGCAGCAGCAGCACCAGCAGCCCGACGTTGCGCAGCGAGATGTGGAACAGCGGGTCGCCGGCCAGCTCCAGATAGTTGCCCAGCCCGACGGGGGTGCCGTTGAGCTCGCCGTCACCGGTGAAGGAGAAGTTGACGCCCAGGGCCAAGGGCCACAGCCGCAGCGCCACGATGATCAGTACGGCCGGGGCGACCAGGACGTAGGGAGCCAGGCGCTCGGCGCGCGCCTTGCGGGCGGACGACGAGGGGCCTGCGATCCGCACGCGGTCAGCCCTTCCGGTCGGAGGCGGCCAGCTGCTCCAGAGCCTTGTCCACCGTGGTCGACCCGCTCAGGAGCTGCTGGGACAGCCTGCCCATCAGGTCGAGGGTCTTGGAGGACAGCGCCACGTGCAGGGCGGGTTTGCCGCTCTTGATCCCGGAGGCGATCGTGGCGACGGCCGGGCCGGCCTGCGAGACGTCGATCGTCGTGTCGGACACGATCGCGCCGGCCTTGCCGTAGAACGCCGTCAGGGCGCCGGTCGAGGTCAGGGATCGCACCAGATCGGCGGCCAGGTCGGGGGCCTTGGTCCACTTCGCGACCGCGTAGCCGATGCCGCCGTCGTACGGGAGGCTCGGGGTGGCCCCGTCGGTGACGACCGGAGCCTGCATGACGCCGATCTTGTCGGGCGGCAGGAACTCCTTGAAGTCGTTCCAGTGCCCGATGTCCGACATGAGGCCGATGATGTGAGCGGCCTTACCGGTCTCGAAGACCCGGAACACGTCGGTGAACATCGCGGTGGAGTTGGCGCCGTCGTTGTTGAGCCCCTTGTCGCCGGCGTCCTTCCACAGCTCGAAGATCCGCTTGACGCCAGGAGAGGTCCAGTCGCGCTTGCCGGCGATCCAGTCGTCGTACTCCTGGGGTGTGAGGACGCCGGACCCGAGGCCCGACAGGAAGAACTGGATGCCGAAGCCCTCCTTGTTGCCGAGCGCGAAGCAGGCTGCCCCGGTCGCCTTCTTGATGGCGGCGCAGCCGCTGACGAACTCGCTCCAGGTCTTGGGCGGGGCGGCCGGGTCGAGACCGGCCTGCTCGTAGAGTGCCTTGTTGTAGTAGATCGGGTGCCCCTGCAGGGTCACCGGCGCGGCGTAGACCTTGCCGTCCTTGCTGAACGCGTCCCAGCCCGCCAGCCGGCTCTTGTCCTGGGCCAGGTACTGGTCCAGCGAGAGAAGGGCATCTGCCCGGTCGCGGATCTGCCCTCCTCCGTTGAAGAGCATGACGTCGGGCCCCTTGCCGGCCTGGATCGCCGTGCCGAGCAGGGTGTAGTACTGGTCGAACGGCTGGGCGACGAACTCGACGGTGACCCCCGGATGCCGCTTGGCGAAGTCCGCCTTGGCCTGCTCGATGTAGGCCGCGGCGACCGGCTCACCGGACTTCCAGTCCCACACCACGAGCTTCTGCTGCTTCTGCTGCGCCTGTCCGGGCGGGGACTCCGTCCGGGTGGCGCTCCCACAGCCCGCCACGGCCAGTGCCGCGACCATCAGAGCCGACCATAACGTTCGCTGCTTCATCGTTGCCCGCTTCCCGGGAGTGGCCGCCGGATCCGGCCGACTGAGGCCAAACGTAATTCGTATGACGTCTTACGACAAGGGGGGTTCGCGTATACTGCTTGCCAGGTCACCGGAGGCGAAATGACGGCATCGCGGGAAACAGCCGGCAGTGTCCCGGCGGAACCGGCCTGGGTACGCCGCCCGGCCAGTCTCGCCAGAGCCGTGACGGCCGAGCTGGTCGAGCGCATCGTGCGCGGTGTGCACCCGCCGGGAACCTCGTTGCCCCCCGAGCCCGCATTGTGCGAGGCGTTCTCCGTGAGCCGCACCGTCGTGCGGGAGGCCGTCAAGATCCTTCAGGAGAAGGGGCTGGTGCAGGTCCGCCAGGGCTCCGGCACCATGGTGACCCCGCCGGCGATGTGGGACATGCTCGACGAGCTCGTCCTCAGCGCGACCATCGCCGAGGACGAGAGCCTGGCGATCCTCGACGACCTCGTCGTCACGCGGCGCGTGCTGGAATCCGACATGGCCAACGTCGCCGCCCGCCTGGCCGGGCCCGACACCATCGAACGGCTGCGCGCCCTGGTGGATCAGATGGACGGGCTCGTGGACGACCCGGTCACGTACGCCGAGAGCGACCGCGCCTTCCACGACACGATCATGCGGGCGTCGGACAACCGCATCGCGCGTGGCGTCGTGCGGTCGCTGGAAGGCCAGGTCGTCAACACCGCCCGGTACCTCGGCCGGACCGAGCGGGCCCTGTGCGTGGCGTCGAACCTGGGCCACCGCCGCATCTACGAGCGCATCGCCGCCCACGATCCCGAGGGCGCCGCCGAGGCGATGTTCCAGCACATCACCGAGGCCTGGATCGTGCGCCGCAGCGGAACGGCCGATCCCGTGCGCCTGCGGCGCTGACACGATCACACCGAGGCGATGGTCCATTGATTGTTGGTGCTGGTGTTCGGCGCCCACATCGCCACGGTGGAGCCGACGGTGCTGTTGCCCATCCCGTCCAGAGCGCTCCCCGTGCCCCGGTTGATGATCTGATAGCGCCCGCTGGCCACCGCGTTGAGGCGCCACTGCTGGTTGTCGCCGCCGTTCCAGGCCGCCTGCCGCGCGTTCGCGCCGTTCGCGGTGCTGCCCCAGCTGTCGATGACCATGCCGTTGGTGCGGTTGACGATGCGGTACCAGCCGCCGCCCAGATCCAGGAGCTGCCACTGCAGGTTGGTGCTGCCGTCGTAGCTCCACTGCTTGAGCACCGAGCCGGAGGCGACGTTGCCGCCGCTGTCCAGGAGGAGGCCGGTGGTGACGTTGGCGATGCGGACGTAGGTGGCCGGCGCGGCGGACACCGTGGTGCGGTAGGTGTGGCCGGCCTGGCCGGTCAGGGTGATGACGTCCGGCTCGGGCCTGGTGACGGTGACGGGGCCGCCGGTCGTGGTGTCGGTCGTCTGGAGGGTTCCGGCGAACGAGCGGCTGCGGACGTTGATCGTCGCATTGCGGTCGAAGGTGATGCGGACTTCGGTGGCCGCGCCGGAGCTCCAGGTCGCGTCCACGGTGTAGCCACCGCGTCCCCGGAGACCCTGCACCTTGCCGTTCGGCCAGGCCGCCGGCAGGGCCGGCAGCACGTGCAGCTCGCCGGTGTGGCTCTGCAGCAGCATCTCGGCGATGCCGGACGTGGCGCCGAAGTTGCCGTCGATCTGGAACGGGGGATGCAGGTCGAACATGTTCGGCGCAAGCCGGTCCGTCCGCACCAGAAGGCGGAGCAGCGCGTGCGCCCGGCTGCCTTCCTCCAGGCGCGCCCAGTAGTTGATCTTCCAGGCGAGCGACCAGCCGGTGCCGTCGTCGCCGCGCAGTTCGAGGGTGCGCCGGGCGGCGGTGTACAGCGCCGGGGTGCCGCGTCTGGTGATCTGGTTGCTGGGGTGCAGGCCGTAGAGGTGGGAGACGTGCCGGTGGTTGGTCTCGGGCTCGATCCAGTCGTACAGCCACTCCTGGATGTTGCCGCGCGAGCCGGTCTTCATCGGGGGAAGCCGGTCACGGGCGGCCAGGACTCGCGTCCGGAAGTCGGCGTCGGTGCCGAGCGCCTGAGTGGCCTTGGCGCAGCCGTCGAACAGGTCACGCAGGATCTGGTTGTCCATCGTGGGGCCGGCGCAGACGCTGACGCCCGAGTGGTGGGCCAGTTCCGGGGAGTTCGACGGGTTCGTGACCAGATAGCCGAGGTTCGGTTCCTGCACGAGGGTCTCGAGGAAGAACTGCGCGGCGCCCTTCATGGCCGGGTAGTACTGCCGGAGGAACTCCAGGTCGCCGGTGAAGGTGTAGTGGTCCCAGACGAGGGTGGCCAGCCACGCGCCGCCGGTCTGCCACATGCCCCAGAACGCGCCGTCCACGACCGACGTCCCCCGCCAGGCGTCGGTGTTGTGGTGGGTCACCCACCCGCCGGCGTTGTACTGCACCCGGGCCGTGCGGGCGCCGCTGACCGTGAGGTCGTTGATCATCTTGAAGACCGGCTCGTAGCATTCCGCCAGGTTCGTGGTGTCGGCCGGCCAGTAGTTCATCGGCAGGTTGGCGTTGATGGTGTATTTGGAGTCCCACGCCGGCGTCAGCGAATCGTTCCAGATGCCCTGCAGGTTGGCCGGTTGGGTGCCAGGCCGGGAGGAGGAGATCAGCAGGTAGCGGCCGTACTGGAACAGCAGCGCGGAGAACTGCGGGTCGTCGGTGCTCGCGTGCTGCGCGATCCGTACGTCGGTCGGCTGGTCGGCGGCCGCGGTGCGGCCGAGGTCGAGCGTCGTGCGCCCGAACAGCCGCTGGTAGTCGGCGACGTGCCGGCCGCGCAGGTCGTCGTACGCTCTGCCGGCCGCGGCGTCGAGATGGCGCCGGGCGATGCCCTGGTAGTCGCCGCCGACGTCGCGGAAGCCGAGGTAGCTGGAGCCGATGGAGATCAGCACAGTCACGCTGTCGGCGTTGCGCACCTGCAGCGTGCCGCCGGAGCTGCTGACGCTGCCGCCCTGGGCGACGGCCCGGGCCAGGGCGAGGAACCTGACGGAGCCGGCCACGCCTTCCATGTCGCCGGAGACGCCGTCGAGCGCCACGGTGGTCCCGTCCGGGCTGGTGCGCGTCGTCCGCTGAGGGCTGGCGAACGTCGCGGAGAACGTGATCGAGCCGGGCCTGTCGGCGGTCAGGCGGATGGCGATCACCTGGTCCGGGGCGCTCGCGAGCGCCTCGCGTCGGTACCGCACGCCGTTCTGCAGGTAGGACACGGTGGTGGTGGCCGTGGTGAGGTCCAGGTAGCGGTTGTACTCCGAGACGCCGGCGGTGCTGCCGAAGGTGAGGCGCAGGTCGCCGACGGTCTGGTAGGCCAGTTGGCCGGCCGGGGTGCCGAGCATGTTCTGGTCGATCAGGGTCTGGGCCTGGTTCCACTGGTTCTGGAAGACCAGTTGCCGGATCTGTCCCAGCGCCGCCGCCCCTCGGGGGTTGCTCTGGTCGTAGGGCCCGCCCGCCCAGACGGTGTCCTCGTTGAGCTGCAGCCGCTCGGTGTCGGCGTTGCCGAACACCATGGCGCCCAGGCGGCCGTTGCCGATCGGCAGGGCTCTCAGCCAGTCCGTGCCGGCGCTCTCGTCGTACCACAGGGCCAGGTCGTTCGCGGCGCGTACCTCCGCGGGAGGCGCCGAGGCGGCCCGGGCGGCGGCCGTCCAGGACAACGGCAACATCGCGGATCCGGCACCGGCCGCGCCGAATCTCAGTACTTGCCTTCGCGATAAATCGGACATGTCGCTTCTCGTTCCCTAGAGGGTCGCGGGCGTGCGGGGGGGCCGCGGGCGCATCGGCGACGGGAGGTGGTGGTGAACGATGTCTCGGCCGACTTCCTGGAGGAAGGTAAAGGCCCCTGACGCGGCTCGTCAACCGTTCGGCCGGAAGTAACTTAACTAAGATCAACCCGCTGGCACGGCGACCGCGGCCTGGTGCCGCCCTCGACGCGGAATGCGGTGAGTGGCGCCGTACGCTCCACCGGTGTGCGCCTTTCGCCACGTCAGGAACGGCGCGGCACCGCCCGGACCGGTCTGACGGAAGAGCAGCGTGACCCCGCCTCGGCGGCCATTCGTGACCCGCCGCACCGGCAGAGCCGGCACATCGAGGCGCGCGGCCTTCCGCAACTTAACGTCGAATCTCTGGCACGTTACCTGTTGCCAAGGGATGACTTCTGTGAAACTTTCACATGCACGGGCGACGCATCGTGATCTCCCTGGAGACGAAACTCCAGGCGAGAAGGCGTTCCTGCGCCGGCACCCGCGGCGGCGGGGACTCCCCCTCGTTGACGCCAGGCCGGACCGTCGGATGTACTCCGCGACAACGCCCTCACCGGAGGAGGCTCGTACACCCCTGCACCACGAATTGTTAGCGCTAACAATAAGCTCGCCTCGCCCGAGATGTTCCCGGTGACGTCACCGACGGATTGTTAGCGCTAACACCACATAGGGAAACCGAGGAGTTCCGTATGTCCTTGAGCCGTCGTCAGCTCCTTCAGGCCGCGGGCGCGACCGCCGCGCTCTCGGTCGCCGGCCAGGTGGCCACCGCCTCCCCCGCGCTGGCCGCGCTCCCCTGGGCCAGATCCGACCTCGGCGTGTCGGCCTACGAGTTCGACCTCGGCCAGGTCCGGCTGACCTCCGGCCGCTGGCTGGACAACCAGAACCGCACACTCGCCTACCTGCGCTTCGTCGACGTCGATCGGCTCCTGTACGTCTTCCGGGCCAACCACCGGCTGTCCACCGGTGGCGCGGCGGCCAACGGCGGCTGGGACGCGCCCGGCTTCCCGTTCCGATCGCACGTGCAGGGCCATTTCCTGACGGCGTGGGCGCAGACCTACGCCGTGCTCGGCGACACCACCTGCCGGGACAAGGCCGGCTACATGGTGGCCGAGCTGGCCCGATGCCAGGCGAACAACGGCGCCGCCGGATTCACCGCCGGCTACCTGTCCGGTTTCCCCGAGTCCGACATCACGGCCGTCGAGAACCGCACCCTGACCAACGGCAACGTGCCGTACTACTGCGTCCACAAGACCATGGCCGGGCTGCTGGACGTCTGGCGGCTGATCGGAAACACCCAGGCCAGGACCGTGCTGCTGGCCCTGGCGGGGTGGGTGGACGCGCGTACGTCCCGGCTGAGCCCAGCCCAGACGCAGGCCATGCTCGGCACCGAGTTCGGCGGCATGAACGCCGTGCTGACGGACCTGTACCAGCTGACCGGCGACGCCCGCTGGCTGGCCACGGCCCAGCGGTTCGACCACGCCGCCGTGTTCGACCCGCTGGCCGCGGGCCAGGACCGGCTCAACGGGTTGCACGCCAACACGCAGGTGCCCAAGTGGATCGGGGCCGCCCGCGAATACAAGGCGACGGGCACCACCCGCTACCGCGACATCGCCGTCAACGCCTGGTCCATCACGATCGGCGCGCACACGTACGTGAACGGCTCCAACAGCCAGGCCGAGCACTTCCGCGCCCCCGACGCGATCGCCGCCCACCTGGCCAGGGACACCGGCGAGGCGTGCAACACCTACAACATGCTCAAGCTGACCCGGGAGCTGTGGCTGCTGTCGCCGTCCCGGGCCGACTACTTCGACTACTACGAGAACGCCCTGCTCAACCATCTGATCGGGCAGCAGAACCCGGCCGACGCGCACGGGCATGTCACCTACTTCACCCCGCTCAATCCCGGCGGACGGCGGGGTGTCGGCCCGGCCTGGGGCGGCGGCACCTGGAGCACCGACTACGACTCCTTCTGGTGCTGCCAGGGCACCGGGATCGAGACCAACACCAAGCTGATGGACTCGATCTACTTCCACAACGGCACCACCCTGTACGTGAACCTGTTCACGCCCTCCACGCTCAACTGGAGCCAGCGGGGCATCACCGTCACCCAGACGACCTCCTACCCGGCCGCCGACACCACGTCGTTACAGGTCACCGGCAACGTGAGCGGATCGTGGACGATGCGCGTCCGCATCCCGGGCTGGACCCAGGGCGCGACGATCAGCGTCAACGGAGCCCAGCAGAACATCGCCACCACGCCGGGCACCTATGCCGACCTCACCCGGTCGTGGGCGCCGGGCGACACCGTGACCGTGCGGCTGCCCATGCGGGTGGTCATGAAGGCCGCCAACGACAACGCCGCGATCGCCGCCGCTGTTTACGGCCCGGTCGTGCTGTCCGGCGACTACGGCGACACGAGCCTGTCGTCGGCCCCCACCCTGACCCCCTCCACGATCACCCGGACCAGTGCGTCCTCCCTGTCCTTCACAGCCACCGCCAACGGGGCGTCGGTGCGGCTGGAACCGTTCCACGACGCTCACGGCCACAATTACGTCGTCTACTGGAACACCGGGACGGGCAGCGACGCGGCGAGTTTCCGGCTGGTCAACGCGGCCAGTGGGCTGGCCCTCGGCATCCAGAACATGTCCACCGCCGACGGCGGCCCGGCCCTGCAGTGGACCGACAACGGCACCGCCGACCACGACTGGGTCCCGATCGCCGACGGCAGCGCCCTGCGGTTCCGTAACGTGCACAGCGGCAAGGTGCTCGGCGTCGAGAACATGTCGACCGCCGACAACGCTCGGGTGCTCCAGTGGACCGACAACGGCACCGCCGACCACCGCTGGACGATCACCGACGCGGGCGACGGCTCCGTCAAGATCCGCAACGTGCACAGCTCCAAGCTGCTCGGCGTCCTGAACGGCTCGACGGCCAACGGCGCCCAGGTCGTCCAGGACTCCGACAACGGCAGCCCGGACAACCAGTGGCGGTTCATGCCGAACGGGGCACGGCGCATCCAGAACGCGGGCACCGGAATGGTGCTCGGCGTGACCGGCATGTCCACGGCCGACGGCGCGCTCGTCGTGCAGTGGGGCGACACGGGCACCGCCGACCACCTGTGGACGGCGATCGCCGACACCGGCGGCTACCTGCGGCTGCGCAACTCCCACAGCCAGAAGGTGCTGGGAGTGGAGAACATGGGCACCGTCGCCGGGTCGCGGGTCGTGCAGTGGGCCGACAACGGCACCGCCGACCACCGCTGGCGGCTGCGTCACGGGTCGGGCGCCGCCTTCCGCATCCAGTGCGCCAACGGCGGCCGCGTCCTCGGCCTCGCCGGCACCTCACAGGGTGCGCAGGTCGTGCTCACCGACGACAACGGCGCGAACAACACCCTCTGGAGGTTCCTGTGAGACGCGTGCTCACGGTCCTGTCGCCGCTGCTCCTCGTGGGCGTATGCCTCACGCCTCAGGACAGCTCCGACGGCCACGTGCGCTTCATCTCACGCCACAGCAACAAGGCCCTGGAGGTCCAGGGCGCCACCGAGAGCAACCCCTGCAACCTGCAACTCCTCTACCAGGGACGCAGCCCCAACTCCGGCGGCGACTACGGCCTCCTGCCCTACCGGCCGGGCCTGCTGACCCTGCAGCGCTGACTCCCCCGCTGACCTTTCTGCGAACCGGGTCCTGGACGCGGCATCTGGGAGTGTCCGCCGCGTCCAGGACCCACGAACATCCCCGTCACCCACCGCCTGAGGGAGACAACAGGTGAGACCCGCCCTGCGCACGGTCCTGTGTACCGTAGGCCTGCTTCTTGCGACCGTGCTGTTCCCGTCGGCGGCCAGAGCCGACAACCCGATCGTGCAGACCATCTACACGGCCGACCCCGCGCCGCTCGTCCACAACGGCCGCGTCTACCTCTACACCGGCCACGACGAGGACGGCTCCACGTACTTCACCATGCGTGACTGGCACGTCTACTCCTCCTCGGACCTGGCCAACTGGACCGACCACGGCTCGCCGATGAGCCTGGCCACCTTCGCCTGGGCCGACGCCAACGCCTGGGCCGGCCACGTCGCCGCCCGCAACGGCCGCTTCTACTGGTACGTGCCGGTCCGCGACCGCGCCACCGGCTCGATGGCCATCGGCGTCGCGGTCGCCGACAGCCCGACCGGGCCCTTCAGGGACGCCATCGGACGCCCGCTGGTCAACAACGGCGAGATCGACCCGAACGTGTTCATCGACGACAACGGCCAGGCCTACCTGTACTGGGGCAACCCCCGCCTCTGGTACGTCCGGCTGAACACGGACATGATCTCCTTCTCCGGCAGCCCGACCCAGATCCCGCTCACCACCGCGGGCTTCGGCACGCGCACCGGCAACACCGGCCGCCCGACCCTGTACGAGGAGGGCCCCTGGGTCTTCAAGCGCAACGGCCTGTGCTACATCGTCTTCGCCGCCGAGTGCTGCTCGGAGTTCATCGGCTACTCGACGGCGCCCAGCGCCACCGGGCCGTGGACCTACCGAGGGACGATCATGCCGCGCCAGGGCAGCAGCTTCACCAACCACGCCGGGGTCATCGACTTCAACGGCGGCTCGTACTTCTTCTACCACAACGGCGCCCTCCCCGGTGGAGGCGGTTACACCAGGTCGGTGGCCGTGGAGAAGTTCACCTACAACGCCGACGGCACGTTCCCCACCATCACCATGACCACTGCCGGACCGCCCCAGATCGGCACGCTCAACCCGTTCGTCCGCCAGGAGGCCGAGACGATCGCCTGGGCCTCCGGGGTCGAGACCGAACCGTCCGGCGAGGGCGGCATGAACGTGGGCTTCATCGAGAACGGCGACTACCTCAAGGTCAAGGGTGTCGCCTTCGGCGACGGCGCCTCCTCCTTCACCGCCCGCGTGGCGTCGGGCACCAGCGGCGGCCGGATCGAGCTGCGGCTCGGCAGCGCCACCGGCACTCTCGTGGGCACCTGCACCGTCGCGGGCACCGGCGGGTGGCAGAACTGGAGCTCGGTCACCTGCCCGGTGTCCGGGGCGACCGGCACGCGTGACCTCTACCTCCGCTTCGCCGGCAGCAGCGGCTACCTGCTCAACCTCAACTGGTGGCAGTTCACGCCGGGCGGCGGCAGCGGCACCGAACTGCTGACGAACGGCACCATGGAGAACGGCACGACGGGCTGGACCTCCTCCGGCGGAACTCTGTCCGCCGTCACCGACGTCGCCCACGCGGGCAGCCGGTCCCTGCTCAACTCCGGCCGTACCGCGGCCTGGAACGGCCCCCACCAGAACGTGACCGCAAGGCTCACCAACGGCAAGAGCTACACCACGAGCGTCTGGGTGCGGTCGCAGAGCGGAACCCCCAGCGCGAAGGCCACCCTGACACTCACGGCGAACGGCACCACGAGCTACCACCAGCTCACCCCGGCGCAAACGGTCGGCACGAACGGCTGGACCCAGCTCACCGGCACCACGACCGTGTCATGGACCGGAACGCTGACCAACGCCTCCTTCTACGTCGAGACGACCGCCGGCACCGACGGCCTCTACGTCGACGACGCCTCCTTCCAGTGACCCGGAGAGACATCGATGAGCAGGAAACGAACGCGCTTCTCCCTCGCCCTGACCATGATGCTTACCCTGACGACGGGGGCCGTCGCGCTCGGCCCGCCCCTGCCGGCGCAGGCTCTGGAGAACGGCGTGGGCCGCACCCCGCCCATGGGCTGGAACACCTGGAACACCTTCGGGTGCAACATCAGCGAGACGCTGATCAAGCAAACGGCCGACGCGCTCGTCAGCTCCGGCATGCGTGACCTGGGCTACCAGTACGTCGTGGTCGACGACTGCTGGTTCGATCCCAACCGCGACTCGGCCGGAAACCTCCAGGCCAACCCGTCCCGGTTCCCGAGCGGCATGAAGGCGCTCGGCGACTACCTGCACGCCAGGAACCTGAAGTTCGGCCTCTACCAGGCGCCGCTGGACCGGACCTGCGCCCAGTACTTCGGCGCCTACCCGGGCGCGACCGGCAGCCTCGGTCACGAGGCCCAGGACGCCCGGCAGTTCGCCGCCTGGGGCGTCGACTACCTCAAGTACGACTGGTGCTCCCCCACCGGCACCATAGACGACCAGGTGCGCACCTTCGCGAAGATGCGCGACGCGCTGGCCGCCACCGGCAGGCCGATCCTCTACAGCATCAACCCCAACAGCATCCACGAGAAGACCGGCCCGCAGCGTGACTGGGGCGACGTCGCCAACATCTGGCGCACGACCGAGGACATCACCAACGCCTGGAACACGGGGCAGACCAACGGCTACCCGATGGGCATCCAGAACATCGTCAACGTCAACGTCCCGCTCGCGGGCCGCGCCCGGCCGGGGCAGTTCAACGACCCCGACATGATGGTCGTCGGCCGGGGCGGCATGAACGACACCGAGATGCGCAGCCACTTCGCCCTCTGGGCCGTCATGGCCGCCCCGCTCATCGCCGGGAACGACGTCCGCACCATGGACGCCGTCACCTCGACGATCATGAAGAACGCGAACCTGATCGCCATCAACCAGGACCCGCTCGGCCTGCAGGCCACGCAGGTCGCCAACGACGGCACCCGCCGCGTTCTGGCCAAGCGGCTGAACAACGGCGACGTCGCGGTCGCCCTGTTCAACCAGGGCGGTAGCACCACCACGATCAGCACCACCGCCTCCGCCATCGGCCTGACCGGCGGCCCGTTCACGGTCCGTGACGCCTGGACGAACGCCGTCACCACGACGACCGGCGCCATCTCGGCGAGCGTGCCCGCGCACGGCACCGCCGTGTTCCGGATCAGCGGCGGCACCGCCACCCCGGCCACCCGGATCCAGGGGACCGGCTCCGGCAGGTGCCTCGACGTGAACGGCGCCTCCCAGGCCAACGGCACCCAAGTGATCATCTGGGACTGCCACCAGCAAACCAACCAGCAGTGGACCGGCACGGCCGCCGGCGAGTTGCGCGTCTTCGGCACCAAGTGCCTGGACGTCAACAACGCCGGCACCGCCGACGGCACCGGCGTCATCATCTGGGACTGCAACGGTCAGAGCAACCAGAAATGGCGTTTCAACACCGACGGCAGCATCACCGCCGTCGGCGCGAACAAGTGCCTGGACGTGGCGGGCAACGCCACGGCCAACGGCACCAGGCTCCAGATCTGGACCTGCACGGGCGCGGCCAACCAACGTTGGTCCCGGATATAGGAGCCGCTCGCAGGCGGAGCGGCCCGACAGCCCCGGGCCACCCTCTCGTCAACGGCAGGTACAGGCGCACCTGCGACCGGCCAGGACCAGGCCGCGCGGCCTGGTCCTGAGTGCTCCCGATTGACTCCTTCGGCGATGCCGGTCTCGCCCGCTGGCGCACCCCAGGCTGTCGAGCATGGACCCGCCCCGCTTCGACCTCGGCCGGCGGGCGGTGGAGCCGCTGCTGGGCGACGGTGCGCGGGCCCGCGTGCACCGGCTGCCGGCGGAACTGCGCGCCAGGAAGTCGGTGGGACCGCCGTCCCGCTGAACGAGTGGCGGGAGGCGACACGCCAGAAGGGCTGACCGGGGGGGCCGGCCACGCGCACACCCTGTCCCCCTTGGGCTCCCGACGAGCGGGGGTCCACTCCCATACAGGCCGTAAAGTCGGTCTTATCCGGTTTCGGTCGGGCAGACTCATACCCGTGGACGAGACGCTACAGAAGATCATCAAGGACCTCAACGAGGCCGCGGCCCAGCACGACGCCGCTCAGCAGGACAGGCTGGACCGGTGGCGGGTGCTGGAGCCCGACGCCGGAGAGTTCCTGTGGTTCCTGGCCCAGAGCATCAGCGCGCGGATCATCGTGGAGGTGGGCACCTCCCGCGGCGTGTCCACGCTGTGGCTGGCCGACGCGGCCCGCGCGGTCGGCGGGCACGTCCTCAGCCTCGACACCGACGCCGACGCCCAGGCGCACGCCCGGCGCACGACGACCGACGCCGGCCTGGCCGATCACGTGGAGTTCCGCGTCGCCGACGGCGGCTCCGCGCTCGCGAGCATGCCGGACGGCGCGGTGGACCTGCTCTTCCTCGACGCCGAACGCCCCGAGTACCCGTCATGGTGGCCGCATCCCTACCGGGTGCTGCGCCAGGGCGGCGTCCTCGTGGCCGACAACGCCCTGTCCCACCCCGAGGAGATCGCCCCGCTGCACGACCTGCTGCGGCAGGAGCCACGGCTGACCGTGACCACGATCAACGTCGGCAAGGGGGAACTGGTCGCGCTACGACGGTGACCGGCCCGTCGTTGAACTCGTCGCCCTGCGTTGCCCGATCACCGCGCACCGTCGCCGCCCGTGCACAAAGATGGAGGCAGAGTCACCACGGGCTCCGAAGAGGCGACGCCGTCGCCCCGTGACGGAGGTGCGCATGAGCGTGAGCCGGATCGCCGAACGGGCGGTGCAGTGGGTGATGGCGGTCGCGGGCATCGGGATCTCGCTGGCCGGCCTGCTGGGGTTACTCGACAACGTGGCCCTGGGCGGCGCCCTGCCGAAGATCACGCTGCTCATCCTCAGCACGGTGGTGGTCTACCTCCTGCTGGAGCTCGGCCGGCTGCGTGTGGTCGACGACATCCACGACGTCGTACGACGGCTCGACACGGACGCGATCGTCCGCGACCGCCTGCGTGACCAATACGGCGGCGTGGCACGCGTGCACCGCGGGTTCCCCGGCCAGGTGTTCGCGGAGCACCTCGGCGCGGCCCGCAGCGAGGTACGCATCCTGCAGACCTGGATCCCCAACCTGCAGAACTTCCAGCAGGAGCTGGAGGACGCCATCGTCCACAGGCGGATCCGGGTCCGCGTGCTGCTGCTGCATCCCGCGTCCCCGGTCGCGCTGCTCCGCGACGAGGCGCTGGCCGGGCATCGCGAGCCCGCCGCCGAGGTGAACGTCCGCGAGAGCGTGGAGCACTGCCTGGAGACCTTCTCCAAGATCCACGCCAGACTGGGCGAGCACCACGGACTCCTCCAGGTTCACGTC
This sequence comes from Nonomuraea jiangxiensis, assembly GCF_900099965.1. GTDB lineage: Bacteria > Actinomycetota > Actinomycetes > Streptosporangiales > Streptosporangiaceae > Nonomuraea > Nonomuraea jiangxiensis. Next base: position 196,035 of record NZ_FNDJ01000009.1, read on the forward strand.
TACAACTCGCTGCCGTCGGTCGCCGTCTACCAGGTGGACGAGCGCTACTTCGTCAGCTCCTTCCTGCACGGCAAGCTCGCCATCGACTCCAGCCAGATCGAGGTGGAGGGCAGCGACACCGGCATGGGCCGCGACGTACGCCACGAGCTGGACAAGATCTGGGACATCAGCCACCCCGTCGATCCCGGCGACTGGCGCAGATCGGTCAACAACCTCCGTTTCTAGGCGCGAAAGGACTGTCCCGTGGACGATTCCGGCTTCCTCAGAGAGCTCGACGGCTTCGAAGACGGCCTGATCGAGGACTTCAAGCGGCATCCCGTGCTCGTCCACGTGCCGCTGCTCTCCGACGACGACTTCGCCACGCTGCTGCTGCAGCGGCGCTTCCTGTCGCTGGCCTTCACCCCGGCCTACGACCTGGCGATCGACCTGCTGACCGATGAGAGCGGGCTGCGCATCGCCCGTACGATCCTGCGCGAGGAATATCCGGGCAGCCACGGCCGCACGCGCTCGCACCGCGAGGACATGAAGGAGGACCTACTCCAGCTCGGCGTCACCCGGCAGGCGCTGGTCGAGGCCCGGCCGACCGGGGCGACGACGGCCGCCGTCACGGGCACCCTGGAGCTCATCGCCGACGCCGGGCGGGCCGAGCACGCGGATCTGCGGCTGCTGACGATCCTGCGCTTCTGGGGAGAGATCCTCGTCTCACTGGAATACGGGCGGTTCTGGCCCCGGATGGAGGGGCGGCTGACGCACAACGGCAAGAACCAGTCCTACTTCTACTACCCCCACCTGGTGCATGACGCGAAGGCGCATCCGCTCGCGACGACCTCCCGGCTGTCGGCCAGCCACTCCGACCGGCTCGGCGTGCGGCTGAGCGAGTTGCTGGCGCGTGACGGGGACACCGACGGGTTCCGGCAGGTCGAGCAGCGGGCGTACCAGTTGCGGGTGGACTTCTACGACCAGTTCCTGCCGATGGCCCGGCAACCGGAAGAGGCGTCCCCATCCCTGACGCCCTGATCAGTGGGCCTCCCCAGTGGAAGGCCCGCCTCCGGCTTGCCGGAAGGGTGGCCCGCTCTAGCGGGAGTAGAACTCGACCACGAGCTGCTCGCCCACGGCGACGGCGAGTCAACCGTGCTCAGCGGGATGACCGGCACGACCGTCGCTCCTGCAGTAAGGATGGCGTGGTGCACGCGGCGAAACTTCACCATGTCCGGACACTGGAGCCGCGATTCGGTCGCCGCGACCTGGGCTGATCTTCGTCACAGCCGCAGCCAGGGTATGTACGTGGTGCCAGACCTCGGGATTCATGTTGTCCGCCGCGGACAGGTCAGTCACGCTGGGTGAGGACGACCACACCCTGCCCTGCGCCCACGCCTGCGATCAAGCCGCTCAAGGCCATGGCTGTCGGGCGCAGGCTCGACCGTGAGCCGCGCAATTTGCCGATGGGAGTCCGGCGGGCAGGGCGAAATGGACGCGACGCATCAGGGTTCCCTTTCACTCGGCGGATGACGGCTCAGGTGAAGGCGGCGACACCGGTCAGGGTGCGGCCGATCAGCAGCTTGTGGATCTGGCTCGTTCCTTCGTAGAGGGTCATCACGCGGGCGTCCCGCAGGTACTTGGCGACTGGGTATTCGTCGATGCCTTCCTCGCGCGAAGAACTGGGGCCACCGCGCTACGTCGTCAAAGCCTGGTAAGACGGCCTGCCCATGACGAGGGCCGCGCCGACTGTGCTGTAGGCGACGCAGTTTCACCAACGGTCGGCGGAGTAGGCCAGATGCGCGCAGGCGGCGCAGGTCAGGCAGCCCCGCCGGGTGTGATCTCCTCGTTCGGTCGTAATGTCCAGCCCTCGCCGCTCGCGAACCGTTGTTCCCTGAGCGAACGTGGGATACTGGGATGAGGCGTCATGGAAGGGCTCGGCCGACGAGAGCCCATGACCTGGGGTGATCCCAGCCGCAAGATCAGCAAGAAAGTTTTGCGCCCATGATCAACGAACCGGGCTGGGACGATCCGAGGCCAGATTAGCCGAGGAGGGATGCCCAGTGGACGTCCACGAAGCCCTCTACACGACGCGGATGATGCGGCGGATGCGGCCCGACCCGATTCCGCTGGAGACGCAGTGCCGCATCCTCGACGCCGCGATCCGCGCGCCCAGCGGAGGTAACGCGCAGCGCTGGCACTTCCTCGTCGTCGAGGACCCGAAGACCAAGGCGAGGCTGCACGAGATCTACCGGAGATGCCGGCGGCTGGAGTACGAGGATTCCGAGTCCGCCGCCCTGGGAAAGGCCCTGCACGAGGCCGGCGAGGACCAAGCCGAGACGATGCGGAAGATCAAGGCGTCCGGTGACTACTTCACCGACCACTTCGAAGAGATCCCGCTGCTGATCTTCGTCTTCGCCATCGACGACCTCGGCGGGGCGAACATCTACCCCGCGATCTGGAACGCGTTCCTGGCCGCCCGCGCCGAGGGCGTCGGCGGCGTCATGACCTTCGTCCTGCGGTACGCCGAGGATGAGGTCACCGAGCTGCTGGGCGTCCCCGTCGAGCAGGGCTGGCGGATGACGACGATGCTGGCCTTCGGCTACCCGCTGGGCAGATGGGGAGTGGCGGCCAACCGCCGTCCCGTCCACGAGGTGGCCTCCCGGGAGCACTGGGAGCAGCCGTTCGGCGTGGAGATCCCGGACCCTCTCTGGAGCCCTCAGGCCGGGGCCTGAGTGTCCGGCGGCGGGGATCGGCCGCGTTCCCGGCCCTCTGGGAGGCCTTGGCCTTGTTCGGGTTCAGCACGGGCAAACCTCGGGTCAGATCGCGGCGTCTCGACTGCGTCACTGGTGTTGTGGGGGCCACGCGCTGAAGAGCGGCAGCCACAACACCACCGTGGCGCCCTGCGGCGAGTCCGCGACTTTGAGGGTTCCTTGGTGGGCTTGGGCGATATCGCGGGAGATGGCCAGGCCGAGCCCGCTGCCGCCGGGATCGCGACGGCGGCCGTCGTCGAGCCGGACGAAGCGTTCGAAGACGCGTTCGCGGTGGGCGGGCGGGATGCCTGCCCCGTCGTCCACCACGATGACCGCGACCCCGTCCAGCACACGGATCAGCTGCAGCTAGAGGCCAACAGGTAAGGACGACTTGGCCGCCCCGGGAACCCTGCGGCAGGGGTGAAGCCTGCCTCTCCAAGCGATCACATGGTCGTGCGCGCGCTCCACAGTTCGGGGAAGACTGTCTGGTCCAGGCTGTTGTGCAGCCAGTCGACAGCCGGCGTTCGGTAGTAGCCCGGTTTGGCGCCGAAGGTGCGTATGGTCACCGTCAGGTGTACTTGCTTCCACCGGGTGAAGCGATCGGCGACCTGAGTCAGCGCCTCGCCGAGCTCCCGCAGGTCGGTGAAGGATTCGTCGTGGTAGACCTGCACCCAGGCGGCCTCCACCTCGGGCTGTGCGACGTACGGCTCGGCGAAGTCGCGGTGGACGGCGGAGTCCGGCAGCGGCAGCCCTCTGCGCTGCAGCAGGGCCAGAACCTCGTCATAGAGGCTGGGCGCGCTGAGAGCGTCCTGCAGCCCCTGGTGGATCAGAGGCGTGGACCGGTGCGGCTCCAGCATCTCCGCAGACTTCTGTCCCAGCAGGAACACCAGGTGACGGAACATGTACGAGTGAAGCGAGGATGCTTCGCCCTTGCCGAGCTGGGCCTTGATCGGGTTCCAGTCCGAGGGCGTCATGTCCGCGTAGCTCTCCCAGGTGGCCTCGAGCGCACGCAGATGAGCCACGCTACGTCTCAGAGTGCGCAGGGCCGCGGGCACATCATCGGCAAGGACTTCGCGTCGTGCCCTGCCGAGCTCATGGCAGAGCAACCCGAAGTAGAGCTCCATCACCTGGGAACTGATCAGGAAGGCCATCTCATAGGCGGTTTCCGTCCTCGGCCGCTGCAAGGTGTGCAGCTGCCGAACCTGGAAGTAATCGATGTAGCGGGTGGTCCCGCTGATCTCGCCTGATACGGCGCTTTCCGGGCGCAGATCGCGCCATGATCGGGCGACCATGGTATCCCTCCCTCTCCGCCGAGAACGGGTACTCGTCTGCTGCCATGGAAGGGGCAGACCTTTGCGGTCCGGCCGGTCTACCCAAAACTCTACGTCCGGAATCGAAGTCCACCGCGCCTGGGGACCCCCGGAGCCGGTCCACTCGGGCGGGCAATCGGCCGCTTCTGGATCCGTCGCTGGCCATCACGTGACGTATAGCGTCCGCATGCCGGACAAGGTCGTCGCCGTCACCGGCGGGCTGGGACCCGGGCCACAGCCAGGTCGCTAGCAGGGCGGCGGCCTGCGCCGACATCATCTTGAACGTGCTCACCTACCCGGCCGCCGACGAGGTCCTGGGGGGACACGGCCGAACAGCTGGCCGGGAGGGTAGTCATCGACGCGAGTGATCCCCTGAGCGTCCTGCCGACGGCAACAGCACGAAGCCCAACCGCGCCGCGCCATGCCGAAACCCGGTCCATCTCATCTTCGAGCACGGTCCATCGCTCTACCAGGTCGTCGGTTCCTGACGGCGGCGCCGCCGGAGCCCGGCCGACATCGCCAACACCACCTCGCACGACGCCTTCGCCCCGCAGGTGCTGGAGCTCTCCCGCCCGGCTCGACCGCAGGGAGCACACCTCCGCATCGACCCGGCCGCCTACCAGAACTTCAACATCGACTACTTCGAGCTGGTCAGGCGCGTTCCATGGAAGCTCACGTTGCTCTCACTCACCGGCCTCCTGGTCGCCGCCAGCCTCATGATGTGCCTGGACCGGATTGTCAGGGCCAGCCTCTGACTCTTCTGCCGCGGCAGGCGATCAGCCTCACGCCTTGGGGCGGGAGACGGCATGGCGCTGGCTGCAGCACCTGCTGAAACTCCCGCCCTGGCCGGGACACCAGGACCTGATTGCGATCGAATCGACGCAGCCGACAAGCAAACCGCGCATGCATGTCCGTGAAGCGCGCTCAGCGACGTCGTCGAGCGACGCGATGACGAAGGCTCACCCCTCAGCCAGGTCGTTCGAGCCCTCGCCGACGCCTTTCACGTAGCGGTGCGCCGGGACGACGATGGAGCCGGTCTCGCTCGGTGCCAGGTGGTCGAACAGACCCTCGTCCAACCAGCCGCTTCGTTCGTAGAACCTACGGGCCCGCGTGTTGCCGGCGACGACCGCCAGCCAGGCCCGCCGGTGGCCGTTGGCCGCGACCAGGCGTTCGGCCTCAGCGAGCATGGCGGCCGCCACGTCGGAGCCCCGGTGTTCCCTGGCCACGTAGACCTGCTCCACCTCGTCCTCGACCACCATCACGAACCCGGCCACGGCACCCTCGACGATCGCGACGACCGTGTCCTCGACCCGCTGCGCAGCACGCTCTCCGAACGACTCCGGGGTCCGGACCGCCGCGAGCTCGTCGGGGACGTTCCCCCGGTGCCCGTCGCCCCATCCCTCGCACCAGATCCTGGCTACCGCCTGCGCGTCCTCATGTCTCGCCGGACGCAATTCCACAGTCTCACTCCTTGCCGACCAAGCACGGGCCATCACGACTCCCTGATGGCGCCGGGTTCCGTCGTCTGCCAGCGGCAGATCGTCTTGGAGATCAACGTGGCACCGATGCGCCGGTAGAAGCGCTGGGCCGCCACGTTGGCCGCGGCGACCTCCCAGCGGACCACCCTGCCTTTCGCGGCCTCGGAAGCCGCGAGCATCAGCCGCTCCCCGGTTCCCTGGCCGCGCTCCCCGTCGCGTACGAAGAGGTCGTCCAGCGCAAGATAGTCCGTGCCCGACCACAGACTGGCCCTTTCGAACCAGGACACGTAACCGACCGCCCGCCCACCCCGCTCCGCGAGCAAATAGGTGATCTCGGGGCGGGCGAGGAACTCTCGCATGCGATCGACGCTCACGGTGATCGCCGATTCCTGGTTCTGATACTCGGCGAGCTCGCACATCAAGCCGTGAACGGTCGCCGCGTCGGCGGCCGTGGCACGACGGATCGACACCATGATGGGTTCCCTTCTCAGGACGTGGGAGGAATGTGACGTAGCTGGAGGAGCGCCAGGATCGCCGCGCCACCCGCGATGACCGCCGCGACGACGGCGGCCACGTTGAGCCCGCCGGCGAAGGCCTCGCGAGCGGGCGCGAGCACCGCCGCGGCCAGCTCGTTCGGAAGCCCCTGAGCCGCCGACACCGCGCCGTCGAGGCTGTCGCGGCCGGCCGCCGCCACCTCGGGCGGCAGGTCGCCTGGCAGCGCGATGCTCACCTGGGCGCGGTAGACGAGGGCGCCGATGCTGCCGATGACGGCGATGCCGAGCGAGATGCCCAGGTCGCTGCAGGTGGCGGCCAAGCCGGAGGCCGCCCCTGCCTTCTGCGGCGGCACCGAGCCCACGACCAGGTTGGTGGTCAGCGCCATGGACGGCGCGACGGCGGGATAGAGCACCATGAAGCCGGCGACCAGCAGCGGTAGCCCGCCCTGCCGGACCGGCAGCTCGCTGGTTCGGCAGCATCCTGGTGCATCAGGCGGGAACCACCTCGTAGCCAACCTCTTCCACGACATTTCTGATCTGCTCGTCATCAAGAGGCCCGTCTGAGGTGACCGTCACCTGCCCTGTCGCCAGGTCGACGTCAACCGAAGAGACCCCGGCAACCTTGCGGATCTCGGCCGTGACCTTGCCAGCGCATCCGCTGCAGGTCATCCCGGACACCTTGTACGTGCTCGCGCTCATTCCACACTCCATTACGCTCGATACCCCTAGCGGGTATGCGCAGGAACGTATGTCTGATCGCCACAAAACGCAAGCCGTACGGGCAGGGGGTATATGAGAAGCATGTCACATTGTGGATCTCATACCCGCCCGGGGTATCCTCGGAGTTCATCAGAACGCTGAACAAGATCACTGTGGTCGGTGCCTCCCTGGCGGGGCTGCGTGCCGTACAGGCTCTGCGGAGGGAGGGCTTTGACCGCGACATCACGCTGGTCGGCGCGGAAACGCACACCCCTACAACCGGCCGCCGCTGTCGAAGAGCGTGCTGAGCGGCGATGACGATGTCACGCTGCCGGGAGCGCCGCGAGAGGCGGCGGTAACGCCAGGGAAACAACCGGTCGCGTTGGATGTCCATCGGCCGGGTTCAGGTGCGGAGCATTTCGTGGCGTACCTCGCACCCGGCGGCAGGGCACACCAGTGAGGAACGTGAAGGGGTTGTGATGGCAGATCAGCACGCATCCAGCGGCTGGAACCGGCGTACGTTCATGCGTCGGACCGGTCTGGCCGCCGGGGCTGCGGCGGTGCTCCCGATGACCAGCGCCTGGGATTCCGCGACAGCCGGCGTCGATCCTGATGAGTTGTTCAGGGCAGGCCGGTTCGCGGAGGCCGATCGCGGCTACGCGCAGATCCTGAGCACCGACCCGACGAATGCCCACGCGACCGCCCAGCGCGGATACGTCGCGTTACTGTCCAACCGTTTCACCGAAGCCGAACGGCTCCTGACCCGAGCGGTCGAACTGGCGCCCGACGACCAGTTCGCCAAGCAGCTGTTGGCGGACAACTACGTGCGGCAGGATCAGTTCACCCGTGCGGTGCCGCTGGTGCGGGCCTACGGCAACGAGCCGTACGCCAGGCAACTTGAGGCGGTGACGGGGACCCCGTACCAGGTGCACGGTGCGGACGTCACACGAGTGCCGTTCGTGGCGATGGATCCCATGCCGCTGGTCGAGGCGTCGGTGCGGGGTGGTGAGCCGAAGCGGTTCATGTACGACACCGGCGGGACGTCGTTGAGCCTGTCGATGGAGGTGGCCGAGGAAGCCGGCCTGCGCGCGGTGTCCACGGGGCGGGGACAGGCCGGTGGTCAGACCTTCACCATGTACTTCGGTGTCCTGGACTCGTTCCGCATGGGCGACATCGAGTTGCGTAACTTTCCCGTCAGCTGGGCCGACATCGACAAACCCACCCAGCTCGGCGACCCACAGCCGGCCGGCGTCATCGGAACCCATATCTTCTATCACTTCCTGACGACGCTGGACTACGCGAATCAGGCGCTGATCCTGCGCCGGAAGACCGCGGCACAGCTTGATGCCTTCCGGGCCGAGGCCCACGCCGCCGGTGTGAAACCCCTGCCGCTGTGGTTGGCGGGAGACCACTTCCCCTTCACCCTGGGCAGTATCAACGGCCACGACCCACGGGTGGTCTGCATGGACACCGGTGGCGCTCTCGGGAACAGCCTCGCCATGACCGAAGCGGCGGCAAAACGCCTGCGGGTACGGGTGGACTACGACCGCCCCACCTCCGTCAACCGCATCCCTGCCTATCCCTGCTATCCCGACGAGGCGCGGCTCGGCACGGCGGTCGCCAAGGGCGTCTACAGCGTCGCCCGCACCGGGCCCGCCGCCTACGAACGGCTGGGCTTCGACCCCATCGCCAACTTCACCCACGCCTTCTTCAAACCGTTCACGATCACCTTCGACTTCAGTGACATGCGGTTCTACATCTCGCGGCCCTGACCTCCCGCCCTTTTGCATTCGTGCTGCCCGGCCCGACCTCGTGGTCCGGGCAGCACGTGGGGAAGGCGTGCACCCGCATCGATACGGCAATGCGTCGGGCCTGCCGGGGTTCGAGTGCTCAACGCCGGGTGTCCCTGATGGCGCGGGCGGCGTTGATCAGGCCGATGTGGCTGAGGGCCTGAGGGAAGTTGCCGATTGCCTCTCCTGTCGTGGTGTCCACCTCTTCGCTGAGCAGGCCGACGTCATTGGCGCAAGAGGCGGCGGTCTCGAACGCCCGCCTGGCCGCGGCGTCCTGACCGGTGAGGGCCAGCGCGTGGGCGAGCCAGAAGGTGCACAGCAGGAAGGTGCCCTCCTGGCCCGGTAGCCCGTCGGCGGAACGGTAGCGGTGCACCAGTCCTCTCGTGTCGGTCAGCTGGGTGGCGACGGCCCGCACGGTGGAGCGGATTCTTGGGTCGTCCGGCGGCAGGAATCCGACCAGCGGCATCATCAGGGTCGCGGCGTCGATCTGGGTGCCGCCGAACGTCTGGGTGAAGGCATCCGCCTGCTCATTCCAGCCATGGGTCAGGATCGCGGCGTGGATCTCGTCGCGGACACGCGTCCAGTCGGCCACCCGGGAGGCGGCCCCCAGCACGGGGGCCAGGGTGATCGCCCTGTCCAGTCCCACCCAGCACATCAGCTTGGAGTGCGTGAAGTGCCTGCTGGGGCCACGGACCTCCCACAGGCTCTGATCCGGCTCCTGCCAGCGGCGAGCGGCGGTCTCGGCCACTCCGATCAGCAGCGAGCGGGTGAGGGGGTCGAACGGGCCGATGTCCCGGTAGGTCCGGTAGGCGGCGTCGAGCAGTTCGCCGTACACGTCGAGCTGACGCTGGCGCCAGGCGTCGTTGCCGACCCGCACGGGGGCGCTGTCCCGCCACCCCCGCAGATGCGGTAGCCGCCGTTCGCTCAGGTCGCGCTCGCCGCCGATGCCGTACATGATCTGCAGGTCCGGGTCCGTATCGACCTGGGTCGCGCATGCGCGGGACAGGAAGGTGAAGAAGGCGGTCTCTTCCTCCTCACAGGTGGCCGTGTTCAGGGCGTGCAGGGTGAAACTGGCATCGCGGACCCATGTGTAGCGGTAGTCCCAGTTGCGCTCCCCGCCGATGCTTTCCGGCAGGGAGGTGGTGGCCGCGGCCACGATGGCCCCCGTCGGGGCGTAGGTCATCGCGCGCAGAACCCGGCCGCTGTGGTTGACGTGCCGGCGCCACGGTCCCTCGTAGTCGGCGTGCCCGCGTGACCAGGATCGCCATCCCGCGACGGTGTCGCGGATCCGGCGCGCGACGGCCCAGGAGGTACGGCGCGGCGGGTCGGGCGCCCAGGCTCCGCCGGTCTGCAGGGCCAGACCGACGTTCTGTCCTGCGCGCAGGGTGAGACCGGCGTCCGCGACCGAGCCGCTGGTCCGGAATTCCACCGGGCTGGACAGGGTGAGCGCGTCGGCCCCTCCACGGGCGATCAGGCCGCCGCTGACCGGCTGCATCAGCGGGCGAACGAGCCCGAACTCAGGCCGGGGCGCGTACACGATCTCCACAGGGACCCGCCCTTCGGTGCAGGCGAGCCGGCGGAGGAGCAGCCCGGGGGATGTCGTGCCCAGCGCGTGCCCACGTTCGCCACGGCCCAGCGCGAGAGCGTCCAGGAGCACCAAAGTGCCGCCGCGCGTCCGGAACGTGGTCTCCAGGACAAGGGTGTCCTCGACGTACCGGCGCGTCGCCTCGGCCGGACATGCCGGCCGGATCGTCCAGCAGCCGGCCTCTTCGTCCAGCAGCCGGGCGAAGAGCGCCGGGCTGTCGAAACGTGGCAGGCACAGCCAGTCGACAGAGCCGTCGGACGTGACCAGCGCGGCGGATCGGCAGTCCGACAGCATCGCGTAGTCGCCGATCGGCCGGGCGCTCAACGGCCGGCCCTCCCGGCGGCCAGGCATCGCAGCACGTAGAGCAGGGCTGAGGCGGCGAAGAGCACCAGGGTGACCAGAATCCATCGGGTGAGGTAGGGAATGGTGCTCAAGCCGACCGCCGCCCTGTAGTTGGGTTCGGCGCCGTGCAGGATGAGCGGGGACCACACCAGCAGCAGCAGGCCGGAGAACGCGGTCGGCAGGCGCAGGTAGTTGATCGGAGCCGGCCGCCGCCCCGGCGGCCGGGCAGCCGTACGACGGCGGCGAGGGGTACGGGCGGTGGAAGACCGGGCGGCGAAGTCGGCGGCGGAGTAAAGAGGGAACAGCACCAAATCGTGGAGGATGACGGCCCCCACGAACCACACCAGAAAGCCCGGCCAGATCCCCACTTCCACCACCTTGGTGGCGGCGTAACCAGCGACCAGAAAACAGAGGGCGAGTGCGAGCAAATGCCACGTAGGGGCGCCGTAGGCCCTTGCCCACCGGCCGTGGCCGTTCAAGATCCCTCCTGGGTGAAGTCGAGCTCGCGCACCCACTTCGTGTTGTGCACCCCGGGAGCGTTGGGGACGATGACCCGCGCCGGGTATCCGTGGTCGAGGGACAGGTCGGCGCCGTTGACCCGTAGCGCCAACAGCGAGCGCGGGTCGGCGACCTGCGCGGCGCTGAGCGAGGCCTCACCGAAATAGCCCCCACGTTGCAGGGACCTGGCGGTGACACCTGTCGAGCCGGTCCGGATCCCGGCGAGGCGGCCGAGGTCGGCCAGCCGTACGCCGGTCCAGGTCTGGACGGTCGACCAGCCTTCCACGCAGGCGATCGGCAAGGCGTAGGTGTACAGCGGCATCGCCAGCAGGTCCTCGCGGGAGAGTTCCATCCGGTGCTGTCCGGTGAGTGTCAGCCGCCAGGACTCACCGGTCAGGGCTGGGGTGACGCCGAGGCTCGCCGCTGTCTTGTTGACCTGGAAGTCGTTGGGACCCGTACCGTATAGGCGCCCATGGGGGGCGAGCAGCGCGGTACGGCGCAACGGCCCGTCGATGCACTGGCCGATGGACAGGCCGAACATGATCAGCGAACCACCGCCGGCGAAGGCCAGCAGGCCGCGCCTGGACATCGTGGGGGGCGCTGGGTCGATGGCGACCAGGCCATCGGGGTCCGGCGGCTCCGGGCGGGTGTCCGCCACGGAGCTGCGCAGGTAGTCGCGCAGGCCGTACGTCCGCAGGGTGCTGATGACGCGGGGTAGCTTGATGACGACATGGACGACGAAGGCGGCCAGGAAGATCCATGCGCCATAAAAGTGGGCCGGGTAGAAGGAGAAGGGGAAGACGTAGAAGAGCTGGATGTTGAGGATCCCGGTCACGAACTGGAATACCGCGCCGCCGACCAGAAGCAGCAGGCTGGCCCGCTCGACGGCCTGCGCCACGGAGCGGGCGGGCGGCCAGGAGAACAATTTGGGGATGACCGACCACAGCTTGGCCAGCAGTATCGGCACCAGTGTCAGCCCGCCGACGACATGCACGCCCTGGGTGACCCGGTACAACCAGACCGGGTCCGTGGGCCAGTCGAACAGGTAGAAGCCCAGCAGGCCCCTGCCGGGGGTCGTGTCGTTGCCCGGCAGCCGAGGCTCGTAGGCGGCGTACGACACCAGCCCGGTGATCGCGACGGCGGTGATCCCGGCCAGCAGGATCAGTCCGAGCACCGAGGTCAGCCAGGGGCCGCGGAGCGGGCTGCGCCAGAACTCCGGCCGGAACGGCCCGGGCGGCCCGCTCCACCCCCTTAGGCGCGCGGCCAGGCGGCCCTTCTTGTCGGGCTTGACCTCACGGTCACGCCCACGCGACGCATCCGGCACCGATCCCCCCGAAATCCAATGTCGGCTGTTCGGACTCCTTACCGGAAACGGTCTTTCCAAAGCCACGCCCCAGCACCCATTCGGCAATGTCCGGCTCTCCCAGACGGTTGAGGGCGCGAGCTTGGTGCCGAGTGTGTGGCGAGCTCGCCGCGTACTCACCTGTATCCCCATGAGGGGTTCTCCCAGGCCAGCCGCAGAACGAGCAAGAATCTCAACGTCCTTGTCCCGTGGCCCCGCCCGGCTGAGCGGCGCCGGCTGGCATCGCCGCGGCGGCACCGAGGTCGGCGTCAACGGTGCCGGCGCGACTTGGGGCGGCCGATCAGGCGGGCGGGACGTTCTGGGCGGGAAAGGGCATGGCCGGGGAAAGGCTTCGGGGGTTCACCGTCCGCGGACGCGGGATGAGCAGGTGCGCCGTGGTGGTGTGGAGCAGGACGGTCAGGCGGGCGGTAGGTCGGGGCTGCGTGGCGGGGACACGGGTCAGGTGGGTGCGGCGATCAAGCCCATCGGGGTTCCCTCGATCACCCCTGCGGCGGCGCCGAAGCCGAGGTCGGAGGCGGCGGACCGGCAGCGCTCGACGGCGCCGTTCATGCCCAGGCGTGCCAACTCCTGCCGCGCCGCGGGGATGAGCCGGTCGGCGAGCCTCAGCCCGGTCGCGACGGCGATGGCCGACCGGGCGCATGGACTCCGCGCGCTCACGTGACGCAGCACGTGGGCGAGGTTGGAGCGGCGCACGGTGGCCTGGTGCGCGGGAACACCCGCGGACCCGCTGCGACTCATCGAGCCGGTCGCGTGGCCGTCGGCCCGGCCGTGGTCCACGCTTCCTCCTCGATCAGTTCGGATGGCTAGCCGAATTAAAGGTGGCTCCTTCCGATGGTGCAAGGGTGAAATCGGTTCCAAGTTACGTAACGTTCCGGTAACCGAAGCCGGAGCTGCTGCTGAAGTGCACAGAGATGAGCGATGCCAACTCGTTATGAACCTGAGGGGTGGCCGTCCGGACATCTTCGTGTTACAAATCCCATTAATTGATCTAGGAGACAAACAAAGGGCAGGTGGCGCGCATGACGTACAAGCCGCCCTTCACCCGCACCCCGCGCGGCGCTCCTTCGGCGGGTCCCGCCGCGCTGCGCCGCGCGAACCTCTCGCTGGTGCTGCGCGAGCTGCGCGACCACACCTCCCTGTCCCGTGCCCACATCGCCGAGGCGACCGGGCTGCACCGGGCCACCGTCTCCAACCTCATGGCCGAGCTCCTGGAACGGCGACTGGTGCGAGAGGTCGGCGTCGAACACGTGGGGGCGATCGGGCGCCCCAGGCGGGCGGTGGCCCTGCACGGGGCGCACGTCGGCGCCCTGGGCATGGAGATCAACGTCGACTACATCGCGGTCCACGGTACCGACCTCAGCGGCCGGGTCCTGGTCGAGCGCAGGGTGGTCTATGACGCCATGGGCAGTGGCCCGGACAGCGCCGTGCGCCGGCTCGGGGCCGTGGCCAAGAGTGCCGTGGAGACGATGCGGCGGACCGGAGCGGTCCCCGCCGGCATCGCGGTGGCCGTTCCCGGACTCGTGGACGTGACACGCGGCGTCGTGACACTCGCGCCGAACCTCTACTGGCACGGGCTGCCCCTGGCCGACCAGCTGAGCGCCATGCTGGACCCGCTGAGCATGCCGGTGCAGGTGGACAACGACGCGAACCTCGCCGCGCTGGCCGAATACACCTCGGGGGTCGCCGCCGGCACACCGTACCTCGTCTACCTCACCGGCGAGGTCGGGGTCGGCGGCGGCATCATCCTGGGCGGCGAACTCCTGCGCGGAGCGGACGGATTCTCCGGTGAGGTCGGACATCTGCCGGTGGACCCGAACGGCACCCAGTGCGGCTGCGGCCGCATCGGTTGCTGGGAGACCAAGGTCGGCCTGGCCGCGCTCGTACGTGCGGCCATGCCCGAGCAGGCGTACGGGTTGCCGGGCATGCCGGTGCCCGACCCCGGCGAACGGGTCGCCGACATCGCAAGGGGCCTGGCCTCGGGCGACCGGCGGATGATGACGGCGGTGGCACAGGTCGGCGAATGGCTCGGGCTCGGCGGCTCGATCCTGGCCAACCTGCTCAACCCGGGAGTGATCGTCATCGGCGGCTACTTCGCCTCACTGGCCGAGTGGCTGCTCCCCCACGCGCAGGACCAGCTGCAGCGGCTCGTGGTGGCCCCTCCCGCCGCCCAGTGCCGATTCGTCGCCTCCACGCTCGGTTTCGGCGCCGCCTCCCGAGGCGCCGCGAGCATGGTGGTCAATCACATCATCGACGATCCGACGACAATCATGGATTCACCACCCAGGCCGGCACCTTACTGACGGCCCCCACAGACCTGGAGACGGCATCCTCCAGTAACCGCACTATCCGCTACCACCAAGTGGCAACAAGCGCGGCGGCGCGCGCCTTGCCTGACGTCCCCCCGGTCAGGAAGGGTTTTTCATGTCACCACGTCATCGAACGTGGGCCAGGCTGCTCAACGCGGCCCTGCCAGAGCGCGGACGACGCCCGAGGCGTCGGACCGCGGCCACAATGGCCTTAGCCCTTATCGCCCCTTTCATCACACTCCTCATGGCACCGGTGAGCGCCGAGGCCGCCACGGCGGCGGAGCCCGCGTTCAAGGTGCTCGTCTTCTCGAAGACGACCGGCTTCCGGCACGACTCGATCCCGGAGGGCATCGCGGCCGTGCAGAAGCTCGGCCAGGACAACAACTTCGCGGTGGACACGACCGAGGACAGCGCCCTGTTCACGGACCAGAACCTGGCGCAGTACCAGGCCGTGGTCTTCATGTCCACGACCGGTGACCCGCTGGGCACGCAGGAGCAGAAGGACGCCTTCCAGCGCTACATCCAGCGGGGCGGCGGCTTCGTGGGTGTCCACGCCGCCGCCGACAGCGGGTACAACTGGGCCTGGTACGGCAAGCTGGTCGGGGCGTACTTCAAGCAGCACCCGGCGATCCAGCAGGCCACGGTCAAGGTCGAGGACCCGGCGCACCCGTCGACCAAGGATCTGCCGACGAGCTGGGTCCGTACCGACGAGTGGTACGACTACCAGGCGAATCCGCGTGGCACGGTTCACGTGCTGACGTCGATGGACGAGAAGTCCTACACCGGTGCCACGATGGGCGCCGACCACCCGAACACGTGGTGTCAGGACTTCGACGGCGGCCGTTCGTGGTACACCGGGCTCGGCCACCGCAAGGAGAACTACAGCGAGCCCAACTTCCTGAAGCTGCTTCTCGGCGGGATCCAGACCGCCGCCGGCGCTGTCAAGGCCGACTGCTCGGCCTCGCAGAGCGACAGCTTTGAGAAGGTCACGCTCGATGACAACACGTCGAACCCGATGATGGTGGACGTCGCCAAGGACGGCCGGGTCTTCTACATCGACCGGCTCGGCGAGGTCAAGATCATCAAGCCTGCCGGCGGCACGGTGACGGCAGCGAAGCTGAACGTCTTCACCGCCAACGAGAGCGGCCTGCTCGGGCTGACGCTCGACCCCGGATTCGATTCGAACCACTGGGTGTATCTCTTCTACTCGCCCACCGGAACGAACGTCGACCGGCTGAGCAGGTTCACCGTCACCGGCGACAGCCTGGACCTGACGAGCGAGAAGAAGCTCCTCGACGTCCCCGTGCAGCGGGCCGAGTGCTGCCACCACGGCGGCGGCATGGTGATGGATCCCAGGACCGGCGATCTGTGGCTGGCCACGGGCGACAACACCAACCCGTTCGCCTCCGACGGCTACTCGCCGATCGACGAGCAGTCAGGCCGCGCCAGCTGGGACGCCCAGCGCAGCGCGGGCAACACCAACAGCCTGAGCGGCAAGCTGCTGCGGATCCACCCCGAGGCCGACGGGACCTACACCATCCCGGACGGCAACCTGTTCG
Source organism: Nonomuraea jiangxiensis (assembly GCF_900099965.1). Taxonomy (GTDB): domain Bacteria; phylum Actinomycetota; class Actinomycetes; order Streptosporangiales; family Streptosporangiaceae; genus Nonomuraea; species Nonomuraea jiangxiensis. Next base: position 212,188 of record NZ_FNDJ01000009.1, read on the forward strand.
CGCCGGGCACGGAGAAGACCAAGCCGGAGATCTACGGCATGGGCTTCCGCAACCCGTTCCGCATGGGCCTCGACCCCAAGACGGGCAACATCATGCTCGGTGAGTACGGCCCCGACGCCGGCACGGCGAGCTCCACCCGGGGTCCGCAGAACACGGTCGAGTGGAACCTCGTCTCGCGACCCGGCAACTACGGCTGGCCGTACTGCGTCGGCAACAACACCCCGTACATCGACTACGACTTCGCCACCAGGCAGTCGGGGGCGCCGTTCAACTGTGCCGCGCCGGTCAACAACTCGCCCAACAACGATGGCTTGACCAGTCTGCCGCCGGTGATTCCCGCGACGATCTGGTACCACTACGCGGCCGACCCGCAGAACTTCCCGGAGTTGAACGGTGGCGCGCCGATGGGCGGCCCGGTCTACCGCTCCGACCCGGACCTGGAGTCGGACGTGAAGTGGCCGGCGTACTGGGACGGCAAGGCCGTCTTCGGTGAGTGGAACAACGACAAGGTGTGGTCGTTCCAGCTCGACGAGAACGGCACCAAACTCGTCGAGATGAACACGATCCTCGGCTCCCTGAAGTTCAAGAAGCCGATGGACATGAAGTTCGGCCCCGACGGCGCGCTGTACATGATCGAGTGGGGCTCCGGCTTCGGCGGCGACAACGCCGACTCGGGCATCTACCGCATCGAGTACACCAAGGGCAACCGCCCGCCGATCGCCCGGGCCACGGCGGACAAGACCGACGGGCCCCTGCCGCTGGCCGTCAGGTTCTCCAGCGAGGGCAGCCGAGACCCGGACGACAAGGCGATCACCTACGCCTGGGACCTCGACGGTGACGGTGAGACCGACTCCACCGACCCCAGCCCCACCTTCACCTACGAGACGGCGGGCACCTACAGCGTGGTCCTGACCGTCACGAACTCCGACGGCAGGACCGCCACCGCCGGCGTGTCGATCACCGCGGGCAACACCCGTCCCACCGTCACGGTGGACGTCCCGCCGAACGGCGCCTTCTTCGAGTTCGGCGACCAGGTGAAGTTCAAGGTCACCGTCACCGACCCCGAGGACGGCACGGTCGACTGCGGCAAGGTGCAGATCCAGGCGATCCTCGGCCACGACAGCCACGGCCACCCGCTCGACCAGCTCAAGGGTTGTGAGGGCGTTCTGCAGACCCAGCAGGCCGGCCACGGTGAGGACGACAACCTCTTCTACGCCATCGAGGCCAGCTACACCGACGAGGGCGCCGGCGACGCCGAACCGCTGACCGGGCGGGGCCAGATCATCCTGGAGCCCAAGCGCAAGCAGGCCGAGCACTTCACGCAGACCGGCCGGGTGGCCGGCGGCACGGGCACCGACGCCGCGGGCGTCGCGATCGAGACCACGGCCGACCCCCAAGGCGGCACCCAGAACATCGGCTTCATCCAGGACGGCGACTGGTGGTCGTTCGACCCGGTGAACCTGTCGAACCTCACCGCGATCCGGTTCCGGGCCTCCTCGGCCAGCGCCGGCGGGACCGTGCAGGTCCGGGCGGGCAACCCCGAGACCGGCACGCTGGTCGGCTCGGTCGCCGTGACGCCCACCGGTGGCTGGCAGACGTTCACCGACGTCACGCTCGATCTGACCAGCCCACCGACCGCGAGCGGACCGCTGTACTTCGTCGTGCGCAAGCCGGCGGGCGCGGCCAACGACGCCTACCTGGCCAACTTCAACTGGGTCGACTTCGTCGGCAAGGGCGCCACGGAGAACCAGCATCCGGCCGTGACCGCGACGGCGACCCCGACGACGGGCGTCGCCCCGCTGAAGGTCGACTTCGTGGCGACGGCCACGGATCCGGAAGGCGACCCGATCACCTACAGGTGGAATTTCGGGGTGGACGGCGCGCCGCAGCCCACCACCGCCGGCGCGAGCTACACCTACACCGTGCCGGGCACCTACACGGCCGTGGTGACGGCGACCGACGACAAGGGCGCGTCGGCCACCGCCAGCATCCCGATCAGGGTGAACGCGGCTTCCACGGTGTGCTTCACCGGCCGTTCCGACGACTTCCCGGGAGACCAGCTCGACCGTGACCGCTGGTCGGTCATCCGGGAGAACCAGGACCTCAAGGTCGTGGACGGCAAGCTCGTGATCCCGACCTCGCTCACCGACATCTACAACCCGGGCGGCAACACGCCGAACATCGTCGTGCAGCCGGCGCCGTCGGGTGCCTGGACCGCCACCGCCAAGCTCACGCTGGACGCTCGTGACGCGTACCAGCAGGCGGGTTTGATCATCTACGGCGACGACGACAACTACGCCAAGATGGTGCTCCAGTCGCGGGCGACCTCGGGCTCCAACCACGCCAGCCGCATCTTCCAGTTCATCCGGGAGGAGAACGGCGCCCCGAACGAGGTGCCGCAGAGCAACACGGCCAACCTCGGGGACTCCTACCCCGACACGGTGTACGTGCGGTACGTCAGCGACGGTACCAACATCACCGCCCACTACTCCTCGGACGGCACCACGTACACCGCGATGCCGGAGACCAAGTCGCTCAGCGGGATCACCAACCCGAAGATCGGCCTGCTCTCGCTGGGCGGAACCAACGGCCCGGCGGTGGTGGACGCGTCCTTCGACTGGTTCCACATCACGCCGGACGACACGGCGACCGCGCCGGACCCGGACGACGAGTTCGACGGCACCGCGCTCGACACCTGCCGCTGGAACGCGATCGTGCGCCCCGACGCCACGGCGGCGCGGGTGAGCAACGGCACCCTGGCGCTCGACACGACGAAGGGTGACATCTACGGGACCGACAACAGCGGCCCGAAGAACCTCATCCTGCAGACGGCGCCGAGCGGCGACTGGACGTTGGAGACCAAGGTGGACGCCTCGGCCCTCAACGAGCAGTACCAGCAGGGAGGCCTGATGGTGTACGCCGGGGACGACGACTACGTGAAGCTCGACTTCCTCGCCACCAACGCCGCGGGGTCGGCCGTGGCGCGGACCATCGAACTGCGCAGCGAGGTCGGCGGAACCGTGCAGAACCCGCAGCCGCAGGTGAACAACCTCACCACCGGCGTGTGGTGGCTGCGCCTGAAGAAGGAGGGCGACACCTTCACCGGCTCCTACTCCCCCGACGGCGAGACCTGGACCGAGCTCGCCGCGAACGGCGCACCGGCGCCGGTGCGGAACAGCGCGGTGGCCACCGGCGCGAAGGCCGGCGTGTTCACCATCGGCACCAACCAGTCGGCGTCGAAGACGGTCACGTTCGACTACTTCCACCTCACCAAGGGAGCCTCGAACGAGGACACGGCGGCGCCGGTGACGACGGCGACGACCGATCCGGAGCAGCCGGAGGGCGGCCCGTTCACCGGTCCTGTGTCGGTCACGCTGAAGGCCACCGACGAGGACAACGGCAGCGGGGTCGACAAGACCGAGTACCAGCTCGATGGCGGCGACTGGACCATTTACACCGAACCGGTCAACGTCACCGGCGAGGGGAGGCACGAGCTGCGTTACCGCTCGACCGACAAGGCGGGCAACGTCGAGGAGGTCAAGACCCTCACGCTGACCATCTCGTCGTCCTCATCGCAGGTCAAGCTGACGGTCACCGCCTCCTCACGCTGCATCGGCTCCTCGGCGTACGTGGCCGTCACGGCCGTCAACAACTCCGAGGTGCCCGCGACGGTGACGCTGACCACCCCGTTCGGCTCGAAGACCGTGGCCGGTGTGGCCCCGGGCAAGCAGGCGTACCAGTCCTTCAACGCCCGGGCCGGGCAGATCGACGCGGGCACGGTGGCCGCGAAGGGTACCGCGACGATCGGCGGCGAGGAGGTGACCGCGTCCTACGACGCCGCCTACCCGGCGATCAGCTGCGGCTGACCGTACCGCGGTGACCGCGGTGACCGCGCCACCCGCGCCAGGAACACCGCCAAGCAGAACCGGGGCCGGCCGGACGATCAGCCGACCGGCCCCGCCCCCCATACATGGAGCGATCACATGAAAAGCAACAGGACCATGCAGTTACTCGCCGCGGCGGCGCTCGGTGTCGCGCTCGCCGGCACCGGCGTCGGCGTGGCCGGTCCAGCGATGGCGGACCCCGACCCCGACAACGGCATCGACGTCTCGGTGACGATCGAACCCAACACCACTCCCGGTCAGGTCTCCATGACCGTCGCCGACAACAGCGGAGTGCCCCTGCGGGAGGACGGATCCAACGCCGCCGCCCGCCAGTTCGTCGGCACCCTGCCGACGGTCACGGTGACCGACACCCGCCGTCCCGAGGACATCCCCGACGGCGACTTCTGGGCGGTCGTCGGCCAGGCGAGCCAGTTCACCTCGACGGGCGGTTCCGCGCCACCCATCGGCCCGCAGTACCTGGGTTGGCAACCGCGGCTGCTGAGCGATACCTCCACCGGGGCGGTGGCGGCCGGTGAGCCCGTCTCCAGTGTCATCTCCGACGGCACCGGAGCGCCCACCGTCGGTCTGCAGGGCCAGGAACTGCTGGTGTCGACCGCGAACTCCGCCGACGAGATCGGCACCTGGCAGGTCAACGCCGACCTCGCGCTGCGGACTCCCGTCGACGTCGCCGCCGGCGAATACCACTCGACGCTGACGCTTTCCCTGTTCAACCAGTCCTGAACCGGAGGCAGGACGCCATCGCCCGCTGTGCGCGTCCGGGACCCGTGCGCTACCGGCACGCGTCCCGGACGTTCACGATGAGACAGGAGACACCTCTGTTGACCAAAAGCCGTTCGCGGGGCGCCATCGCCCACCTCGCCGTCCTTCATGGTGTCTGCGCGACCCTCCTGGTCGCCATGGTCGCGTTCGCCGCCCCGTCCGACGCCGACACCACCTGGTCGGTCGTGCCGGCCAACGCCGCAGGGCCCGACGGCCGCAGCGTCATCGACCTCGAACTCGCCGGGGGACAGCAGGTGGTCGAACATGTGGCGGTCATCAACCGCTCCACCGAGCCGGCCGACTTCGCGATCGACGCCAACGACGGCTACCTGACCTCCAAGGGCTACTTCGACATGCGGCCCTCGGACGCCACACCGACCGACGGCGGCGCGTGGCTGGAAGTTCCCGACAAGGTGACCATCGCCGCCGGAGCCACCTCCATCGTGCCGGTGAAGGTGTCGATCCCCCATAACGCGACGCCGGGGGATCACCCCGTGGGTGTGACCGCGTCCCTGGAGACCATCTCCGGTCAGGTGCGGGTCCAGAACCGGGTGGGCGTCCGCCTGAACATCCGCGTCACCGGCGATTACGTGGCCAAAGTCGCTGTGACCGGCGTGCGGGCCGGATACACGGGCTCGTGGAACCCCTTCGCCGCGGGATCCGTCGAGGTGACCTACACCGTGGTCAATGTCGGCAACGTACGGCTGGTCACGGACAACCGGATTCTGACTTCCACATTCGCGGGTGAAAGCAACTGGAGTGACACGTCCAAGGCCAGGCCCAGGGAGATCCTGCCGGGCGGCAGCCACACGTTCGCCGCGCGGGTGCCAGGGGTCTGGCCGCTGGGGCCCATCGGCACGACGATCACGGCGATTCCCGCGCCCGCGGGCGATCCGCCCCCGGGCGTCACCGCCGATCGGGTGGCGATCGACCTCACGACCTGGGCTCTACCGTGGCCACAGCTCGCCCTCCTCGCCCTCCTCGCCCTTGTCCTCGTCGCCATCCGGGTGATCGGTGCCCGGCGCCGCAGGCGTATCGAGAAGCTGATCATCCTCAACGGCCGAGGAACGCCTCAGGAGGCGTGAACACCGAGGTGCGACACCTGTCGCGTGGCCTCTCTCACATCCCCGATGACCGACATCCGCCCCTCTGGAGGTGGTGACCATCAAGCGACCCAGGCAACCGACGCCGGTACGGCCCGCGATCTGGGGCCGCGTACTCGCGCTCACGGTCGCGTTCACGCTCGGCGCGATCATTGCCGGTGGTGTGGTGTTCTGGGTGACCCGACCGGGCTCGATCGAGCAGACGGCCGATCAGCTCCGTACCGAGTCCGCCCTCCGAGACAGAGCGCAGATCAAGACCCTGACGGAGCTGGCCCGCAGCACGCGGGGCCGGCTCGTTCCCGTGCTCGACGGGCTGGGCCTGGCCATGCCCGCCGACGGCACCGCAGGGCCCGCCGCGGTGACCGCTGCCGACGTCGAGAACTGGCGGAAGGCGGCCGCCGACGCCGTCCAAGGCTTCGCCGACCCGCCGTCCGGTGAGACCGCCACCAACGTGGCGAGGTCGAGTCTCGCCGCCGCCGTACGGCAGATCGCCACGACCGTGGACACCTACGCGGTCGCGCGGGACCTCACAGGACTGGCCCGCACCGCCGCCATGGACCTGGCCGTACGACAACGCGCCGACGCGCTCTTCACCTGGTCAGTCGGAGCCACCGCTCTCGACGCCGTGAACGTCGACGCGGGCTATGGTCACCAGCACGTGTTCCTACCCACATCACCCGGCGAAGGGGCGCTCACCCCCGACACCGCACCCGAGGGGAGTCACGACTCGTGAACAAGGCACCGGCATATGTCCTCACCGTCCTGCTGGCCGGGCTGATGCTGGTGCTCGGCGCACCGGCGGCCCTCGCCCACGGCGGACCTATCAAGCTGGAGGTGACGGGAGACGGCGCCGACAACGTCAACGTGCTGGTGACGTACAAGAAGGACGGTCATCCCGTCACGAAAATCGTCGCGGCGACGCTGATCGCGACCTCGGCCGACGGCCGTTCCTTCGGGCCGGTGCCGCTCAGGTCGGCGCCCGAGGGCCAGAATCTCTACCACTCCGCCGAGCCGCTGCCGGACGGCGAGTGGAAGGTCACCGTGACCGCGACCGAGCCCTCCAAGGCGAAAGCGACGGTGACGGTGAAGGCGGGTACGGTCGCCGTCGCGCCCGTGGCGGTGACCGCACCCACGCCGGCCCCGGCGACGCCGTCCGCGCGGAACAAGGCCGCCGCGCCGGCGACCGTGATGAACGATGAAGGCGGCGCGATGGGGATTCCCCTCAAGATCGGCATCATCGTCCTCGTGGCCCTCCTCGCCCTCGCGACCTGGATGGGCCTCGCCAGGCGGCGCAACCGCGTAGACGTCCGGCACTGAAGGAGATCCCGCCTGCGGGCCAGCTCGTGCGGCCGGCTCGGGGTACGGTGCCACCGGCCCGTTTCCCCGAGCCACCGTCCCGAACCCGCCACGAGGCCGCCAACTGAGCGCTTCGCCGACGTGCCGATGGAAGCGTCGATGCCTGTCCGGGGGTCGCTGATGCCGAGAATCCTGGCCCGGGAGGATCTCCGACCACTGGCGGCGGTTCACCAGCCAGGACAACGCCGCAAGCCAGAGCCGGTCGGCGTGATTGAGATAGTTCAGCAATGCATGGTTCAGAACTTCACTCAAGGCTATACTGACGTGAGTTCAGCAGTTAACTGTCCGAGGAAGGTGAATCATGCCCCTCAAGGAGTCGGCAAGCTCGGACCCGAGCGTGGAGCCGGCCAGGCGCCGATGGCTCGGCCTCTGGGTGATGATGCTGGCGATGGTGATGGACCTGATCGACGTCGCGATCGTCTCCCTCGCACTCCCGTCGATCCAGGCGGACCTCAATGCCTCCCCGGCAGCGCTGGAGTGGATAGTCGCCGGATACCCCCTGACCTTCGGCGTCATGCTGGTCACCGGCGGGCGGATGGGGGACGCGCTCGGCCGGCGGCGCATGTTCCTGTGGGGGGTGGCCGGTTTCATCGTGGCCTCCGCCCTGTGCGGGCTGGCGCCCAACGCCGAGGTCCTGATCGTCTCCCGGCTGGCGCAGGGCGTGTTCGCCGGGCTCATGACACCGCAGATCCTGTCCATGATCCAGGTGGCGTTCACCCCGGACGAGCGGCCCAAGGCCTATGCGATCTTCGGTGCCGCCTCCGGCATCGCCCAGGTCAGCGGCCCGCTGGTCGGCGGCCTGCTGATCGAGGCCGACCTGTTCGGGTACGGCTGGCGCGCGATCTTCCTCATCAACCTGCCCATCGGCATCCTCACCCTGATCGCCTCGGTCATCCTGCTGCGCGAGTCCAAGTCGGAGGAGGCCCAGCGCTTCGACTTTCCCGGCGTCGGCCTGCTCACCCTCGCACTGCTGCTGGTGCTCTACCCCCTCATCCAGGGCCGCGAGCTCGGTTGGCCGCTGTGGGCGTTCGTCATGCTGGCCACCGCCGTCCCGGCGTTCGCGCTGTTCGCCTGGTACCAGGGGCGCCGTGACCGCAGGATGGCCACGCCCCTGGTGCCGCCCCGCCTGTTCAAGCAGCGGGCTTTCACCGGCGGGCTGCTCACCGGCATCACCTTCTTCATCGGCGTGACCGGCTTCCTGGTGGTCCTCGCCATCACGCTGCAGACCGGGCTCGGCTTCTCGGCGCTGCACGCCGGGCTCTCGCTGCTGCCGTACGCGCTCGGCATCGCCGCCGCGGCCGGAGCCTCCTTCGGGCTGGTGCCCAAGCTCGGACGCCTCCTCATCGTCATCGGCGCGTTGATCAAGGCCGTCGGCATGGCCGTCCTGATGGTCATGGTCACAGGGGCAGGCGAGGGCCTCACCTCCTGGCACCTCGTGCCAGGACTGCTGATCGCGGGTATCGGCATGGGCCTGGTCTCGCCTACGATCGCCGACATCGTCCTGGTGGGCGTGCGGTCGGAGGACGCGGGCGCCGCCTCCGGCATCCTGATCACCGCCGGCCAGCTCGGGGCGGCGATCGGGGTGGCGCTGATCGGCGTCGTGTACTTCGGGACGCTGAGCGCGGGCTCCTACCTCGGGGCCTTCGGCAACGCGTTGCTGTTCCAGATAGCGGTGTTCGTCCTCAGCGCCCTGCTCGCGTTGCTGGTGCCGAAGCCCGCGCCCGGCGCGCGTGTGGAGCCGGGGGCGCACGCGTTCTGACCTCTCCGAACCGGGGCGCCCGCGTTCCGGCCTCTCGCGCACCCCATGTGATCGCGCGGGCTTTCATGCCACGGTGCCGGCACCCGGGGAGAACCGCACCCCGCACATCGGCTGGTTTTTCCGGCGGCCGGATGATCATCGGTCCGCCGGATTAGCCTCGGTGCTGCCCGCAAATCCTCGAGCAGGGGGTCGGTTAATGGATTCACGCATCAGGAATATCGTGATCCTCGGCGGCGGCACCGCAGGCTGGATGGCCGCTGCCTATCTCGGAAAAGCCCTTCAGGGGACGGCGAGGATAACGGTGCTCGAGGCACCGGACATTCCCAAGCTAGGGGTGGGAGAGGCGACCATCCCCAACCTCCAGACGGCATTCTTCGATTTCCTCGGGATAGCCGAGGACGAATGGATGCGAGAGGTGAACGCCAGCTATAAGATCGCCATCAAGTTCATCAACTGGCGGACCGGAGGAGAGGGCTCGGCGCGGCCCAGGTCCGCCGGCGGCAGGAGCGATCAGTTCTACCACATCTTCGGCCTGCTCCCCTTCCACGAGGGCATCCCGCTGTCGCACTACTGGGTGCGCAAGAAACATCTCGGCCGGACGGCGCAGGAGTTCGACCACGCCTGCTACCGGGAGCCGCTGCTGCTCGACGCCAACAAGGCGCCGCGCTGGATGGACGGCACGCGCGCCGCCAACTACGCCTGGCACTTCGACGCCCACCTGGTGGCCGACTACCTGCGCCGCTTCTCCACCGGCAAGCTCGACGTCGAGCACGTCCAGGACCGGATGGAGGACGTCACCTTCGACGCCAACGGCTACCTCACCAGCCTGCGCACCGCCACCGGCCGGGTCCTGACCGCCGATCTGTTCGTCGACTGCTCCGGGTTCCGCGGCCTGCTGATCAACAAGGCGCTGAACGAGCCGTTCGTGGACATGAGCGACCACCTGCTCAACGACAGCGCGGTCGCCACGGCCGTGCCCAACGACGACGCGACCACCGGTGTGGAGCCGTTCACCTCGGCCATCGCCATGAAGTCCGGCTGGACCTGGAAGATCCCCATGCTGGGCAGGTTCGGCACCGGTTACGTCTACTCCAGCCAGTTCGCCGGCCAGGACGAGGCCGTCAAGGAATTCTGCGACCTGTGGGAGCTGGATCCCGACCGGACGGATCTGAACCTGATCCGCTTCCGGGTGGGCCGCAACAGGCGTGCCTGGGTGAAGAACTGCGTCAGCATCGGCACGTCGTCCTGCTTCGTGGAGCCGCTGGAGTCCACCGGGATCTACTTCATCTACGCCGCGCTGTACCAGCTGGTCAAACATTTCCCGGACAAGAGCTTCGACCCGGTGCTGATCGATCGGTTCAACCGCGAGATCGAGACGATGTTCGACGACACCCGCGACTTCATCCAGGCGCATTTCCATTTCGCGCCGCGCGACGACACGCCCTTCTGGCGGGCGAACAAGGAGCTCAAGCTGGGCGACGGCATGCAGGACAAGATGGACATGTATCGCGCCGGGCTGCCCATCAACAATCCGCCGAGCGACGACGCCAGCCATTACTACGCCAATTTTGAGGAGGAGTTCCGCAACTTCTGGAACAACGGCAACTACTACTGCGTGCTGGCCGGCCTGGACCACTTGCCGCCGCGCCCGTTGCCGCTGCTGGCTCACATGCCCGAATCCGTGGCGAGCGCCGAGGCGTTGTTCACGCGGGTGAGCGAGGAGCAGCGCAGGCTCGTCGAGAGTCTGCCGACCAACTACGAGTTCCTGCGCAGCCTGCACGGGCACACGGAGCAGAGGCACTGAAGTTCGTCATGCGCGGAAGGGGCCCAGACCATCGGTCTGGGCCCCTTCCCATGAGGCGCGAAGATCCGGATGAGGCTCGGAGGCCCGGTCGCGCTCCGGGTCAGATCACGGTGCGCTCCTGGCCGAGCCGCGCAAGCTCGACCCGTGAGCGGATCTCCAGCTTGCGGAAGATCTGCCGCAGGTGGAAGCCGACGGTGTGCGGCGACAGGAACATCCGCTTGGCGACCTGCTTGTTGGTCAGCCCCTGGGCGACGAAGGTGGCGACCGCCCACTCCGTCTTGGTGAGGCTTTCCCAGCCCGTGGCCGGCCGCTTGGCGTAGGACCAGTGCCGCCGGCGCACCCCCATGTCGCGAAGACGCAGCCGTACCCGGGCACTGTCCCGGCCCGCCTGCACCGACTCGTATCCCACCAGGGCGTGTTCCAGCCAGTAGACCGTCGCCTCCCGGTCGACGTCGGCCAGCGCGGCGGCCAGGTCCTCGGCGGCCGAGGCCTGCTCCCACGGATCGATGTGCTCCTTGACCGCATGCTCCAGCAGCTGTGTGTCGCCGTCCACGACACCCCGGGCATGCGCGGCGGCGGTGAGCATCGAAGGCAGGTCGGGGTTGTCGGCCGCGATCCGTTCCGCGGCGGAGGTGACGGCCACCGCCCGGTGCGGCAGGCCGGCCGCGATAGCCGTCCGAGCCAGCCAGGCGGCCGCGATGCGCGAGTTGGCGAGCAGACGCGTTCGGAGCTCGCGGTCCTCGTAGAGCGGGGCGAGCACCTCCATGGCCCTGGGCAGGTCACCCTCCGCCGCGGCGAACTGGGCCTTGAGCCACACCATGACGGGCAGCGGGGTGCCCGGCAGGGATTCGGCCTGCGCGGTGTGCTCGGCCGCCGCGGCGAGGTCGCCGCGGCGCAGCGCCAGCGTGGCCAGCACGAGCCAGGCCATCCAGGTGAGCTGGGGGCTGCCGACGTCGGCGCTGGCCTCCAGCCCGGCCCGCGCCTCGCTCTCCGCCTCGTCGGGCCGGCCGGCGCCCAGGTGGATGAAGGCTTCGAGCATCCGCGACATCCCGGCCAGTACCTGGGCGCCCTTGACGGACAGATCCTCGCGCAGCCGCTCCACCAGGGACGAGGCCTCGTCGTAGGAGCCGAGGACGATGAGCATCGTGGCCAGGGTCGCCTGCGGCGTGACGTACCAGAGCACCCGCTCGCCCTGGCCCAGGAGGTCGGTCGCCTCCTTGGCCAGACGGAGCCCCTCGGTCAACCGGCCGCGCTGCCATTGTTCCCTGGCCAGGATCGTCAGCCCCACGACCCGGCTCGGCGACGTGACCGGCTGCATGGTGGTCGTCTCGGTGGCGCTGCGCACCGCGGCGCTCGACGATTCCTCCGCGATCGCCAGCAACCGAGTGTTTTGGAGATTATCCCGAACCTCAGGCTGGAGGTGAGCGTGCTCGAGCAGTTGTTCGGCCAGCTCGCGTGCCCGGCCGGCCTGTCCGCGCAGCAGCAGGGCGGCCGCCAGCCAGAGCCTGAGCGGAATGCTCTCGCCCTCCAGCCGGGCGCCCTCCAGCTCTCGCTCGGCCAGCTCGACCGCCCGGTCCAGCGGGCCGACCAGCACCATGGCGCGTACGGCGTTGCAGGCCAGCGGTAGCCGGTAGCCGGAGCCGGCCTCGGCCACCTCCAGCCCGCAGATCGCCAGCTCGGCGGCGCGCTTCGGATCGACGGTGACCGCTTCCTCGGACGCCCGGCAGAGCAACTCGACCGCTTCGTCGTCGCTCGGCTGCGCCCCGTGAATGAGGTGGATGGCCACCTCGACGAGCGAGCTTCCCTTGGCGGTCAGCATCTCGGCCGCCTGACGGTGCAGCGCGGCCCGCACGGCGCTGGGCACGCTCTCCCACACCATCTGCCAGATTCCCTCGTGCACGAAGGCGATCTCGTCGGACCTGCTGGTCAGCAACCGGGCCTCCATCGCCTCCTGGAACTCGGGCACTAGTGAGGCGGCCTTGGTCGACAACATCTCCGCGACGTCATCCAGGGAGCACGTGGGCCCCAGGACGGCGGCGATGTCAAGGGTTTGCCGGGCAGAGGTGGACAGGTCGGCCAGCCGCTTGTTGATCAAGGTGCGGAAGCGCTCGGGTAGCGCGGTGCGCCCGGGCGTGACCAACCGGGCCACCCCTTTGACCGTCTGGATCTTGCCTTCCTCGGCCAAACCCTCCAGCAGTTCGACAGCGAGGGAGGGATCGCCGTCGGCGTTGGCCACGAGGGCCTTGAGATGGCGATCAGGCGTGGCCGACAACCGGTCCTTCACGACCTGCGCCATCTCGCTAGTCGATAGCGGGGGCAGGGTGTGCCTGGCCGCCCGAAGTCCGTCTTGGAGCAGGTCGTACAAGTGGTCGTGGGACTGATCGCCCTTGCCGGAGGTCTTGGCGAAAACCCAGACGATCGAGGACTTGGCCAGCCTCGCCGGCAGGAGGCGGACGGCCAGCAGGGTCGCCGAGTCGGCCCAGTGCAAATCGTCGAGGGTGATCAGAGTCGGGGCCTGCGCGGCGCGCTCTTCCAATCGGGCGCCAAGGTACTGAATGACCTTGCCGTGGGTGTCGGAGGCCGCAGCGAGCGAGTCCCTGGTGGCAACCCTGCCGTGGGGCGCGGGGTCGACCAGCGAGAGCAGCGGTGCCATGGGCATGAGCCGCAGCACCGGGTCCGCCGTGACGTGGGAGACGTTGAAAGCCTGCTCCAGAGCGAGGTGACGCACCTCCGCCAGTAGCCGGCTCTTTCCGATGCCCGGTGGGCCCTCCAGCAGCAGGATGCCGCTGCGTCGTTGAAGGAGCTCCGTGGCGTGGGTCAGATGTGTGAATCGTCCGTGGAGCGGGTGTTCTCTCGAACCGGAATCATTGTGTTGATTGCTCGCGTGCGGGTTGTAGTACAACGAACACTCCACATATTCGATTGACGTCAAACGTGTCGAGTTGTGCACTCTCCGATTTCACCGGCAGGTCTCTTTCTTGGTAATCCGGCATGATCTCGGGAAATATACCGATCACTCTTCGATGATCTCGTACAGGTTCTCCGCGGCTCCGCGCGGATCGGGAGCCTCCACGGTCTGGCCGTGCCCGAGCAGCACTTTGTTCATGATCGTCACCAGCGAGCGCATCTCGTCCTCGTCGAGATACTGGGAGAAGTACCTGCCGACCCCACCCAGAAAGATCGGGGCAGAACGGCCCAGCTCATCGCGCCCGCGATCGGTCAGCACGGCATAGGTGATGCGCAGGTTGTCCGCGTCGCCCCCGCGCTCGACCAGGCCCTGCCGTTGCAGCTGGGTGACGAGCTGGCTGATGCCGCTCTTGGAGACGAAACAGCGCCGGGCGAGCTCGTGCATCTGCAGCCGCCCCTGGGGCGCCGCCCCCAGCCGCGACAGCACCTCGCAGGCGGTCAGCGGCTGGCAGCCATTCGCCTTGAGATCTCTGTCGAGAGCCCTGGCGACCACGATTTCGCCCTTCCACAGCGCGAGCCACGCGTCGAAGCCCAAATTATCGAGGTCCCTGACTTTGGCCGGTTCATTGTTCACAATCACATAGTTTAGTACAGAACAGTCCGAGTCACGCGATCACTGAAGCCCGTTCTCCGGCAGCTCCAGCCACCACGGATTACGCCGGCCCCAGTGGATCACCGCGGCCAGTCCCTCCTCCAGCGGTGTGCTCGCCCGCCAGCCCAGCGTGGCCAGCGCCTTAGACGTGTCCGGCATCCTGCGCCGCATGTCCTGGTAGCGGTTGCCGAGCGCCCGATCGGTCTCGACCGCGACCGGCTGCGCCGGCCCGCCCGCGAGCTCGCTCACCATCTCGATCACGTGCCCGATCGGCATCTCGTAGGTGCTGCCGAGGTTGAAGCACTCCCCGTCGGCCTTCGGGCTCTCTCCCGCCAGGATCGTGCCCTGGACGGCGTCGGCCACGTAGGTGAAGCAGCGGGTCTGGCGGCCGTCGTCGTACACGACGGGCGGCAGCCCGCGCAGCGCGCGATGGACGGTCCTGCTGACCAGGTAGGCCGGGCGCTGGCGCGGCCCGTAGACGTTGAAGTAGCGCAGGATCGTCGCCCGCAGACCGTGCTGGCGCATGAAGGCGAAGGTCAGATGCTCGGCCAAGGCCTTGCTGGAGGAGTAGCTCCAGCGGTCGGTGGCGGTGCTCCCGAGCACGCGGTCGGCGTCCTCCTTCCACGGCACCACCTGGTTCTTGCCGTAGATCTCGCTGGTGCTGACCATGACCACCTTGGCGCCCGTCCGGCACGCCCGCTCCAGCACCGCCTTGGTCCCGCCGAAGGCGACGTCGATCACGTCCAGCGGCCTGCCGAGGTAGGTGTCCACGCCCACCACGGCGGCGAGATGGTAGACGACCTCCACCTCCGGAGTGATCACCTCGGCGAGGCGATCGGCGTCGCGGATGTCGCCTGTTACGTACCGCACCAGGTCCGGCTCCCGCGCCCGGTCCTTGGGCGGGGTGGCGGCGGCGTCGTACACGACGACCTCGCGGCCCTGCTCGGCCAGCCGTTCGGCCAGATGGCTGCCGACGAAGCCGGAGCCGCCCGTGACCACCACACGTCCTGTCATGGGGTCACCGTCCGATCCCGCGGTAGGCGAATCCCAGGTCGTGCAGCTCCTGGATGGTCTGCCGGGAATAGTAGGCGCGCCCGTCGAACACGAGGCACGAGGGATTGACCAGGCCTCGCAGCCGCGCGAAGTCGATCCGCTCGAACGGGCGGTGCAGGGCGAGGACCGCCAGGCAGTCGGCACCCTCCGCCGCCTCCTCCAGGGTGGCGTACGGCCGCAGGCCGAACATCCGCTCCACCTCGTCCGGGTCGGCCAGCGGATCGTGCGCGCGCACCTCGGCGCCCAGCACCCGCAGTGCCTGCACCGCAGGCAGCGTCGGGGTCATCCGGAGGTCGCTCGTGTCGTTCTTGTAGGCGAGCCCAAGGACGGCGATCCTGGAGGTGGAGGGGTCCTTGCCGAGCTTGGTCAGCTCGTCGGTGATGAGCCTGACGCTGTAGTCCGGCATCTCCTCGTTGGCCGCCCGCGCCGTCTCGATCGTCCGCAGGGCGATGCCCCGCTCGCGCGCGGAGCGCCACACCATCCACGGATCCTTCGTCAGGCACGAACCCCCCACGCCCACGCTCGGCATCAGGATGTTGACCATGGCCGCCCCCTTGGGGATGCTGTTGGCCGCCGCGATCACGTCGAGCACGTCCACCCCGAACACGCTGCAGTAGCGGGCCAGTTCGTTGCCCATGGCGATGTTGAGGTCGATCCACCAGTTGTCGGCCAGCTTGACGATCTCCGCGGCCTCCAGCGACTCCAGCGGGAGAACCGGCACACCGAGCATCCTGGTCCAGAAGGCCTGCGTGGCGGCCACGCTGTCGGGACACCAGCCGCCGACGACGATCGGCAGGCTGCGCAGCTCGGCCAGGGCCTTGCCCTCGGAGATACGTTCCGGCGAGAAGGCCACGCCGAAGTCCTCGCCGCACTTCAGGCCGCCCTGCTCCAGGATCGGCACCAGTATGCCCCTGACCGTCCCCGGCGGAACCGTGCTCTTGAGGATCACCAGCTGGCCACGCCTGAGCCGTGGGGCGATCTGCTGGCACGCCGCCTGCAACTGCGACTCGTCCAGCTCTCCGTCCCCGGTGATGGGTGTGCCCACCGTCACTACCAGCACGTCGGCCCATGTCATGGCATCGAAGTCGGTGGTCACCCGCAGGCGTCCCGAGGACAGGCCCCAGGCCAGCGTCTCGGCCAGGCCGGGCTCCTTGAACCGGCACAGTCCGGCCGTCAGCTCGGCGACCAGAGTCTCGTCCGTGTCCACCCCGACGACTTCGGCCGGTCCTTCCGCCAGGGTGGCCGCCACGCATGACCCGATGTATCCCACGCCGACGAGCGCGACCTTGACCCGGTCGCCGTCCGCTAGAAATCGCACTTGCGCCTCCAAGTTGCTCAACTGATCGCTGTTCTTCCGGCCGATCTGGCGGCCAGCAGCTCCTCGATCGCCGCGGCGGCCAGCTCGGGGCCGTCGTAGCGGCGGAACTCCTCCTTCAGCGAGGCGGCCCGATCCGCGTAGGCGCCGTCTTCGAGTACGCGACGGACGGCTTCGCGAAGGCGCTCCTCGCTCAGCCTCCCGGTCAGGTGGAGCCCCGCCCCCGACCAGGCCACCCTGGCGCCGACCTCGTGTTTCTCCTCGGTGGCTCCGGCGACCACGAGCGGCACACCGTGCGAAAGCGCCGCGTTGACCCCGCCGTAGCCGCCGTTCGTCACCATCACCTGGACTTCGGGAAGCAGCTCGTCATGCGGGATGTACGGCTCCAGCCACGCATTGGCGGGCAGCCGCCCGTCCACCCCTGACCCGGCAGCCGACACAGAGGCCCCCGACCCCGCCGCCCCAGGTGCGGCCGGTCTTCCCGTGGTGGCCACGACGTGGACCGGTTCGTCGGCCAGCGCGGCCAGGGCAGGGCCCAGCAGCCGATCCGCGTCGTCGGCGATGGTCCCCTGCGTGACGTGGACGACCGGACGGCCGTCGGACAGCTCGTCCCACCAGGGCGGCGGCGTGAAGGGCGCCGAGGCCCGGCCCGCCAGTGCCCCGACGAAGCGGGTCTGGGGCCGCAGGTCGCTGCGCGGATACTCGAAGGAGGGCACGGTCCCCATCAGGTACAGGTCGGGCTCCTTGACGATGTTCTCCAGCACCCGGCCGGCCAGGCGGGGCAGCCCGGCCCGCGCCCTGACCACGTCCGCGTGCCGCCGGATGCCACGCATCAGCATGGAGTCGGCCGTCCACGCCAGCAGCCGGTTCCTGACCCGGTTCCAGGGCCGTCCGGCGGGCGGCAGCCCCAGCCCCATGGGTGCGGCGTCCCTGCTGCTCAAGATGTAGACGGAGGTGGCCACCCAGACCAGCGGCAGCCCGGCCCGCTCGGCGGCCAGGCCGGCCCCGAAGCACGTCTCGTCGGTGACGACGACGTCGGCGGGAAAGCCGTCGAGGATCTCCAGCAGGTCGGCCATCTGGTCCGGCGCCGGGTCGAGGAAGATCTCCTTGAGACCCAGCGTCATGCCTGACAGGCCGGTCACGCCCGCATGGTGAGGGAATGCCTCGGCCCTGGTCAGGCCGCTGAAGTCGTAGGCGGCACGGAACCGCCGGTGCCGAGCGCCGGCCCCCGTCACCTTCCCCTCGAACGCCGCCCCCGCGTACCACTGGACCTCATGCCCCCGCTCCACCAGCACCCGAGCCACCGAAACCAGCGGGTTGACATGTCCTTCGCCAGGAGTCGTGGCCATGAGCATCCGTGCCATCTGCGCCCCCTTCGCTAGTCAGCAATCGAGACGCTAACGGGGCAGATGCGAGGACTTTGCAACTGCCGCCGCCAATCAACACGAATGCGAGGGATGCAGTGCCGCGCTTTACCGGCAGGCGGGTCAGAAACCGCCTCCTTGGCACGCGAACGTGTGATGTGCCCCGCGCAGCCGGATGAGGATGCTGAAGCGACGTATCAGCGTATCTGCGAGGTGGAAGTGAGCGCGATCTTCGATTTCACGGAAAGGCGGCAACCGCACTGGGACACGCCGAGCCGGATGACCGCTTCGGCCCTGACGTTGTCATCGCCGGTCACCCCGGATTTCCCGACCTGGTGGGCCGGACGGCTCCAGGAGAACGTCTTCGACGTACGCCGCGTGCCCTTCTCAGAATTGTCCGGCTGGGATTTCCACCCGGAGACCGGAGACCTCGCCCACGAGAGCGGCCGCTACTTCTCCGTGGAGGGGCTGGCGGTCCACTCCGGGGCCGGCGGAGCGCACCTGTGGTCGCAGCCCATCCTCAACCAGCTCGACATCGCGATCCTGGGCATCCTGGCCAAGGAGTTCGACGGCGAGCTGCACTTCCTCATGCAGGCCAAGGCCGAGCCGGGCAATCTCAACGGCCTGCAACTGTCGCCCACGGTCCAGGCCACGCCCAGCAATTACACCCGCATCCACCGGGGTGACGCGACCCCCTACGTCGACTACTTCATCGACACACGGCGCCACAGCGTGCTGGTGGACGTCCTGCAGTCCGAGCAGGGGGCCTGGTTCCTACGCAAGCGCAACCGCAACATGATCGTCGAGGTGCACGAGGACGTGCCGGTCCTGCCCAACTTCTGCTGGCTCACCCTGGGGCAGATCCACGACCTGCTGCACACGCCGAACATGATCAATATGGATGCGCGCACGGTCCTGTCATGCGTCCCCTTCGGGGAGCCGCCGGGTTCCCCCGCCGTCCCCCGGGTCGCCGACGACTCCTTCAGGGCGGCGGTGCGCCGCTCGGCCCGCCGTACGGACGGCCTGCGCGAGCTGACGAGCTGGCTCACCGAGGCCCGCTGCCGGCACGTCCCGCTCATCCTGAGCATCCCGCTGCGCGACGTGGACGGCTGGCACCGCACCGAGCACGAGATCCGGCACCGCGACGGGCGGCACTTCAGCGTGCTCGGCGTCGCGGTCACCACGAGCCACCGTGAAGTGCGGTCTTGGACGCAGCCGCTGCTCGCCCCGGCCGGTGCCGGCCTGGCCGGGCTCGTGGTGAGCGAGGTCGACGGCGAGCTGCGCCTGCTGGTGCGCGCGGATGTACGGCCCGGCTACAGCGAAGGCGTCGAGATCGGCCCGACGGTGCAGGACCAGGGTGGCGAGATCGGCCCGTTCGTGCAGGACCAGGGCGGCGAGGCGGACGAGCAGGCCCGCTTCCGCCATCTGCTCTTCGCTCCGGAGACTCGCGTGCGCTACGACGTGGAGCTGTCCGAGGAGGGTGGCCGCTTCCACCACGCCCGGACCCGCTACCTGATCGCCGAGGTCGAGCGGGACGCCGTCGGCGATCTCTCCGACGACTACCGCTGGGTGACCACGGGCCAGTTGCAGGCGCTGCTGGCCCACTCCCGCTACCTGAACATCGAGGCGCGCACACTGCTCGGCTGCCTGCAGACACTGTGGTGAAAGGATCGGACATGGAGACGAGACTGGGCCGCACGGCGCTCACGGTGAGCAGGTTCTGCCTGGGCACGGTCAACTTTGGCGGCCGCACCGACGAGGACGAGGGCCACCGGATCATGGACAGCGCCCTGGAACACGGGATCACCTTCTTCGACACGGCCGACATGTACGGCTGGCGGGTGCACAAGGGGTACACCGAGGAGACCATCGGCCGCTGGCTGAGCAAGGGAGCCGGACGGCGCGACGAGGTCGTGCTGGCCACCAAGGTCGGCAACCAGATGGGCGCGGGCCGCAACGACGGGGGCCTGTCGGCCCGGCACATCGTGGCGGCCTGCGAAGGCTCGCTGCGCCGGCTCAACACCGACTGGATCGACCTCTACCAGCTGCACCAGATGGACCTCACCGCCCCCTGGGAGGAGGTGTGGCAGGCGATGAGCCTGCTGATCAGCCAGGGAAAGGTCCGCTACGTCGGCTCCTCCAACTTCGCCGGGTGGCACCTGTCCGCGGGCCAGCACGCGGCCGAGCGGCTCGGGCTGCTCGGCCTGGTGTCCGAGCAGTGCCTCTACAACCTCGCCACCCGCCACGCCGAGCTGGAGGTCATCCCGGCCGCGCAGGCCTATCGCCTGGCCGTCCTGCCGTGGGCGCCGCTGCACAGTGGGCTGCTCGGAGGCGTGCTCGGCAAGCTCAGGACGGGACAGGCGGTCAAGTCCGCTCAGGGCCGGGCGGTCCCGGCTCTGGAACGGCATCGCGAGGCGACGGCGGGATACGAGGCGCTGTGCGCGGAGCTCGGTCACCCGCCGGCGCAGGTCGGCCTGGCCTGGCTGCTGTCCCGGCCGGGGGTGACGGCGCCGGTGATCGGGCCGCGGACCGTGGCGCAGTTGGAGAGCCTGCTGCCCGCCCTCGACCTCACCCTCGGAGCGGCCGAGCTCGCCCGGCTGGACGAGCTGTTCCCGCCGGTCGCGGCAGGCGGGCCCGGCCCCAAGGCGTGGATCGAGTAAGCCTGCGGGAAGGCCGGCGGCGCCGGAGTCAGGCCGAGTGAGTAAACCGCCTGTCCAGCCGGCGCCGCTCGGCCTCGGTCTGCTCGATCCGCCGCGCCGCCAGGCGCAGGATGGGCGGCGCCATCAGCGAGGTGATCACCGCCACCAGCACGATGATCGTGTAGGCGGCCGTGTTGAGTACGCCCAGCCGCAGCCCGATCATGGCGATGAGGATCTCGATGACACCCCGGGCGTTCAGCCCGGCCCCCAGTGCCAGCCCCTCCCAGGAACTCAGCCCGCTGAAGCGCGCCCCCAGGTAGGCCCCGGCGAACTTGCCGGCGATCGCCACGGCGAGGATCAGCAGCGCCGCGAGCAGGACCGGCGGCCTGGCCAGCTCGGTGAGGTCGATGCGCAGCCCCGCGGTGGCGAAGAAGATCGGTGCGAGCATCGACATGACCAGCACCCGCAACGGCGCCAGGCGTGCGGGATCCGGCCGTCCGTACTCGCTGACCAGGACCCCGCACAGGAACGCGCCGAATACCGCCTCCAGTCCCAGCGCCTGGGTGCCCGCGGCGGCCAGCACCACCAGGACCACGGTCGTGGCCACGGTCGGCCCCGCCTCGCCCGAGCGGGCCGCCAGGCGGAAGCAGCCTTTGACCAGCGGACGGCCCAGGGTGAACGCAAAGAGCACCACCGCAAGGAGGGTGGCCACCGACGTCAGCACGGTCCCTGCCCGTACTCCCGTGGTGGCC
The DNA here is from genome assembly GCF_900099965.1 of Nonomuraea jiangxiensis. Lineage (GTDB taxonomy): Bacteria > Actinomycetota > Actinomycetes > Streptosporangiales > Streptosporangiaceae > Nonomuraea > Nonomuraea jiangxiensis. The sequence goes on from NZ_FNDJ01000009.1 coordinate 233,556, forward strand.
ATGGCGGAGACCACCGAAAGCATGAGCCAGCCGAAGACGTCGTCGAGCACGCCCGCGGTGAGCGTGAGCTGGCCGAAGTCCCGGTGGATCAGCTTCATGTCCAGCAGTGTCTTGGCGATGACCGGGATGGCGCTCACGCACATGGCCACGCCCAGGAAGAGCGCGAACACCACCTGCTCACGCGCCGGCGACAACAGTGAAAGGGGCAGCAGGAAGCCGACGGCGACGCCGAGGCCCAGCGGGATGACCAGGCCCAGCAGGCTGACCTTGGCGACGGTCGCGCCCTGCCGGCGCACCATGCCCAGATCCAGGTGGGCGCCGGCCACCGCGACGAGCAGGAGCACGGCGAGCTGGCCGACGCCGTCGAGCACCGCCGACTGCTGGGGGTCGGCGGGGAACAACCACGCCGACACCGAGGGCAGGGCCTGCGCCAGGATCGACGGCCCGAGCAGAATCCCGGAGCAGAGCTCACCCACCACCGCGGGCATGCCCAGCCGTACGGCCAGCCGTCCCATGACCAGGGCGAGCAGCAGCAGGACGCCGATCTGCAGCAGGAACACCAGCGGCGAGAAGCCGGGCGGGGCGGGCACCTGGGCAGCGATCACGAGCACCGGTCCCGGCGGCGGAACAGCAGCAGCACGAAGCGGCCGTCCTCGGCCTCCCCCTTGCGCTCCAGCTCCCAGGCGGCGCCGAGCAGGCCGGAGATCACCCCTGCGTCCAGGCCCGGGGTGCCGGGTGTGAAGGCCTTGCCCGTCCAGAAGCCGGTCATCAGGAGCACGGAGCCGGGCCGGGCAACTTCGGCGATCTCCCGGGCGTAGCCGACGCGCACGGGGCCGGGCAGGGCGTGCATGAGGCCGCGGTCCACGAGCAGGTCGAAGGGCCCGCCCAGGCCCATCTTCGACAGCTCGGTCACGTCGCCGACCAGCAGCCGCACGTCCACCCCCGCCGCCTTTGCCCGCCGCCGGGCCTGCTTGATCGCGTTCGGCGCGGTGTCCACGCCGACCACGTCCCAGCCGAGACCGGCCAGGTAGACCGCGTTGCTGCCGGTGCCGCAGCCCAGATCCAGGGCGCGCCGTCCGTGCGGATCCGGCAGTTCCTTGACCAGCTCGACGAGTTCGGCGGAAGGCACGTCCCTGTCCCAGGGCGTGAATCCCACGGCGTACATAAGCCGATAAAGAAGTGGGCGCATTCCTCAGACGATAGATAACGGCCGCGAACCGCGGAATCGCGAGATCACGCGGTTTTCCTATCGTTGCTTATCACGCGGGCCGGGCCGCGCACATCACCTGTATCGGCGGGAAACCACACGGCTAGCCCGCGCGATCGCACAGAGAATCCGCCGGGCGCCCGGCGCCCCGCAATTGCCTTCCTATTATCACGCCGACGGCACAGTCACATCCGGGAGGGAATTTCGATGACGGATATCAGCCAGATGTACGATCAGCTGTCCGATCCGTTCGCCGGCCTCGGCGCGGGAAACATCCATCTCGGCTACTTCGAAGGGCCCGGCGACCCCGCGACGCTGGCGGAGGCGGCCGACCGGCTGACGGAGCAGCTCATTGCCCGGTTGCCGGTGGCTCGCGACCACCTCGTGCTCGACGTGGGCTGCGGGGTCGGCAAGCCCGCCCTGCGCCTGGCCGGCGATCTCGGTGTCCGGGTCGTCGGCGTGTCCATCAGCGAGACGCAGATCGGCATCGCCAACGAGGCCGCCAGGGCCGCGGGCCTGGCCGACCGGGTGTCCTTCCGCTACGCCGACGCCATGCGCCTGCCGTTCGCCGACGCCTCCTTCGACGGCGTCTGGGCGATGGAGTCGCTGCACCACATGACCGACCGGCCTCAGGCGCTGCGTGAGGTCGCCCGGGTGCTGCGGCACGGCGGCGTGCTGTCGATCGCCGACTTCGTGCAGCTCGGTCCGGTGCACGAGCAGGACCAGGAGGCCATGACCGCCTTCCGCTCGGGCGGTGGCGTGCACACGCTGACCGGCATCGCGGAGTACGAGGCCGAGATCGCCGACGCCGGGCTGACGCTGACGTCCTCCAGCGACATCAGCGCCAACGTACGGCCGTCCATGATGGGCACCGCGGAGGCGATCAGGGGTGCGGCTGACGCCTTCCTGCCGCTGATGGGCGAGGAAGGCCTGCGGCGACTGATCGACAACTTCGAGCGGGCGGCCACCGTGCCCCAGATCGGGTACGCCCTGTTCGCCGCCCGCCGCAGCTAGCGGCCCCGTGCCGGCCGCCGTTCCTAGATCTCGGTTCGGCTGTGGTCGCCGAGGACGACCCGCCGGGTCGGGGCGGCGGGGACGGCGGCGACCCGCGCCTGCCTGCCGATGATCGACCAGGCCAGGCCCCTGGCTCCGGTGACGGAGGCGCCGCTCAGCAGGATCGAGTGCGCGATCTCGCTGCCGGACACGGCGCAGTCCGGGCCGATCGAGGTGCCCGGTCCCACGGACGAGCCCTCGACGACGCTTCCCGCGCCCACGATGGCCGGGCCGACGATCCGCGAGTCCCGCACCACGGCCCCCTCCTCCACGACGACGATGCCCGACAGGGTGCTCGCGGCGTCCACCTGGCCGAGCGTGCGGGGTTCCAGTTCGCGCAGGATGAGCTCGTTGACCTTCAGGAGGTCCTCGACCTCTCCGGTGTCGCGCCACCAGCCGGTGAGCATGCTGCCGGTCACCCGATGGCCCTCGCGGACCAGGCGGGCGATGGCGTCGGTGATCTCCAGCTCGCCCCTGCCCGACGGCCGCAGTCCGGCGACGGCGTCATGAATGGCCGGGGTGAACGCGTAGACGCCGGCCAGCGCCAGGTCGCTGCGCGGCCGAGCGGGCTTCTCCTCCAGCCCCACGACGGCGCCGCCGGGCCCGAGTTCGGCCACGCCGAAGGAGCGGGGATCGCTCACCTTGGCCAGCAGGATCTCGGCGGACGGGCGGCCGGCGGCGAAGCTGTCGACGATGCCGCTGACCCCGTCGGAGACGAAGGTGTCGCCGAGGAACATGAGGAAGTCATCATCGCCGAGGTAGTCACGGGCGGTGGAGACCGCGTGGGCCAGGCCGCGTGGCGCGTCCTGTTCCAGGTAGGTCACCCGCAGGCCGAAGCGCGCGCCGTCGCCGACGGCGCGTCTGATCTCGGGCCCGGTCGCGCCCACCACGATGCCCGTCCCCGTGATGCCGGCCCGCCTGATGGCCTCCAGGCCGTAGAAGAGGATGGGCTTGTTGGCCACCGGCACGAGCTGCTTGGGCAGGGTGTGGGTGAGCGGCCGCAGGCGGGTCCCGCTGCCGCCGGCCAGGACGAGTGCCTTCATCCCGCTCACCAGCCCGACCGGATGGTCCTGACCACGTGCTCCCTGTCCTGCTCGGTCAGCCACCAGCCGACCGGGAGGGAGATCATGCGGTCGTAGACGCTGTCCAGGCCTGGCAGCGAGGTGCGCAGGGGTGCGACGCAGGAGTGCTCGTCGTTGCGGCGGCTGATCAGGCCGGCCATGATCCCGGCGGCCTCCATCCTGCGCTGGAAGGCCGGCCGGTCGTCGACCTTGACGTCGTAGACGTAGAAGGAGCCTTCCCGGTCTGGCGAGCGCTGGACAAGCTCCAGGCCGGGCACGCCAGTGAGCTCCTTGTCGTAGAAGGCGGCGTTCTCCCGGTGCAGGCGCAGCTGCTCGTCGACCGTCTCGAGGTTGGCCAGGCCGATGGCGGCGTTGAGGTCGGTCATGTGCCACTTCAGGCCCCACTCCGCCACGTCGTAGGCGCCCCGGAGGCGGTCGGCCGCCCGGTCGATGCCGTAGAAGCGGCGCAGCCTGGCACGCTCGTGGAGCTCGTCGCCAGGCAGAGTGAGCAGGCCGCCGTCACCGCAGGTGAGGTGCTTGAGCGCCTGGAAGCTGAACACGCACATGTTGCCGTGCGAGCCCAGCGGGACACCTCGGTAGGAGGCGCCCCACGCGTGCGCACAGTCCTCGATGACGGCCGGGCGGAAGCCGTGTTCGTGTTCGGCCCGGTCGAGGATGCCGGCGAGCCGGTCCAGGTCCACCGGGTATCCGGTCCAGTGCACGACGACGACGGCCCGGGTGGCCGGGGAGATCTTGCGTTCGAGGTCGTCGAGATCCATGGTCAGGGTCTCCGGGTCCACGTCCACCCACGTGATGCGCCGCCCGTCGGCCAGGATCGCCCAGTTCGTGGCCTCGAAGGTGAGCGGCGTGCTCAGCACCTCGTCGCGTTCCTCTGGGGCGTCCAGCAGGCGCAGCGCGAGGGACAGCCCAGAGGTGCCACTGTGCACGCTCACCACCCGGGGGTTGCCCAGCCGCGCGGCCAGCGCCGACTCGAACTCCACCACCCGCGGACCCTGGCCGAGGTAGCCGCTGGCGAACACCTCCGCCACCCGGTCCAGAGCCGTGGGCGACACGGCCACCTTGAACAAGGGGATCATGCGTGCACTCCTGTCGTCAGGGGGAGGCGGGCGGGCCCGTGGAAGACCAGGTCGTCGACGTAGACCACGGGTTCGCCGGCCAGGTCGAAGGCGGGCATGGCCGCCAGCAGCGCGCGCAGCGCGATCTCCGCCTCCGCCTTGGCCAGCGGCGAGCCCAGGCAGAAGTGGATGCCGATGCCGAACCCGCAGTGCCGGGCCGCCCGGCGGTCCAGGCGCAGCTCGTCGGGCCGCTCGAAACGGCTCGGGTCGCGGTTGGCCGAACCGAGCACGAGGACGACCTTGTCGCCCCGTTTGATCTTCCGGCCGTGGACCACGTCATCCTGGTAGGCCCACCGGGTGACCATCTGCACGGGGCCGTCGAAGCGGATCAGCTCGTCCACCGCGTCGGGCAGCAGGCCGGGCCGGGCACGCAGTTCGCCGAGCAGGCGGGGGTGAGCGAGCAGCGCCAGCATCGACTTGGAGACGAGGTTCGTGGTCGTCTCGTGCCCGGTGGTGAGCAGGTGAACGCAGGTGGCCGCGATCTCCTCACGGGTGAGCGCCTCGCCGTCGACCCTTGCCGTGACCAGCAGGGTCACCAGGTCCTCGCCGGTTCCCGTCCTGCTGTCGGCTTCGGCGAGGAAGTAGGCCGTCAGCTCGTTCGCGGCCCGCTCGGCCTTAGCGTAGGCGTCCGGCCGCCGCCCCGATCGTGCGCTGCTGGCCTCCTGCAGGGTCACCGCCTGCTCGCGGAACCAGCCCAGCCGGTCGTCGGGCACGCCGAGCAGCTCAGAGATGACCAGGATGGGGAAGGGCGCGGCGAACTCGTCGACCAGGTCGACCAGCGGGCGATCACGCAGCGGCTCGGCCAGGCGGGCGGCGATCTGCTCGATGCGCGGCCGCAGCCCGGCCACCATCTTCGGGGAGAACCGCTTGGCCAGCAGGGCGCGGATCTTGGTGTGCCGGGGCGGATCCATGAAGACCAGCCAGTTCTCCACCATCCGGCGCAGCCTGTCGTGGGCGGGCGGGATGACGGTACTGCCCGCGGCGCTCGGGTTGCGGCCGTAGTGGGGGGCGGAGAGCACCTCGGTGATGTCGTCGTGGCCGAACAGGTACCACGTGGCGTGCGCGCCCAGGTGGACCGGGTCGCCCTCGCGGTAGCGGCGGTAGATCGGGTAGGGGTCGGCGAGGTCGGCGGTGCTCCAGCCGGTCGGGTCGAAGGGGTTCATCGCCGGCCCCCGCGCACCAGGTCGGCGAGCACGCCGGGGTCGTCCGGCGGAGCCTCGGCCCGCCAGGCCACGTGGCCGTCCGGCCGTACCAGAACCAAGGGTTGTTCGTAGAGGTCGGCCACCGCCCGGTCGTCGCAGCGGACCGTCGTCAGGGGCACCCCGCGCTCGGCGAACGCCCCCTCCAGACCGGCCACCCCCTCCGGACCGGACGCCTCCTCCGAACCGGCTGCCCGCCCGGACCCGGGGAAGGTCAGCAGCGTGAACCCGCGGCCGAACAGGTCGAGGGTGGACTCCCCCGGGCTCAGCCAGGCGTGCGGGGCTCGGCCGCCCGGCGTGGCACTCTGCTGCCACTTGCGCGGGTCGACCGGCGCCTGCTCCGGCTCGGCGACGATCAGGCTGGATCGGTAGGTGAAGCCGAAGTGGATGCCGGGAGCGTCGAACTCGCGGGCCACGTCGCTGAGCGACAGCTGCCGTGCCATCCGCGCCCTGGCTTCGGCGCCGGCGGGGGTGTCCAGGTGCAGCTCGGGCGGAACCGGGCGGCTCATCGTGCGCCGCAGGTTCAGGTTGGCCTCCTCGAGGCTCTCCACGGCGACCGGCCGCCGCTCCTCCTCGTAGGTGTCGAGCAGGCCACGCCCGGCCCAGCCGTCCAGCTCCGCCGCCAGCTTCCAGCCGAGGTCGGCGGCGGCGCAGATGCCGGTGTTCATGCCGAACCCGCCCGAGGGGGAGAGCGTGTGGGCGGCGTCCCCGAGCAGGAAGATCCGGTCCTGCCGGAACCGCTCGGCGACCCGGTGGGTCAGGTGCCAGACCGCGTCCGAGAGGATCTCGACGGGCGTCTCGAACGCCAGCGCCATCGTGACCAGGTCACGCGCGTCGGCGTCGGTCCCGGAGACGGTCAGCCGGTACAGGCTCCGGCCGTCCAGGGCGCGGACCGGGAAGCGCAGCTGGTTGCTCAGCATGAGGAAGTAGAACATCGCCTCCCGATCCCCGAGCCGCGCACGCAGCTCCGGCGCGCGGAAGAGGATGTTGCGGAAGGTCATGACGTCGTAGCGGGCCGACGACGGGATGCCGCAGGCCTTGCGCACCGGAGAGGACGCGCCGTCCACCGCCACCATGTAGCGGGCGCGGATCCGGAGCTCGCGCCCCTCCGCCAGGTCGGTGACCGTCGCCTCGACGTGGTCGTCGTGCTGGGTGAAGCCGTCGAGCCTGGACCGGGTGCGCACGACCCCGCCGGGGTGGGTGCGGGCCTCCTCCAGCAGCAGGGGCGCCAGCCAGTGCTGCGGGCAGACCTGCTCGGGTTCCGGCGTGTACGGCGGGAGCGGCCTGCTGTCGGCGGTGCCCGTCCGGAGCCGGTGGATTTCGTACCCGCCCACCTGGGTGACCCAGGCGGTGTCGAGCGAGTGGTCGCCGGGCCAGCCGGCGACGCGGATGCGGTCGGCGATCCCCCACCTGCGGAACAGTTCCATCGACCGGGGACCGATCGAGCCCACCCGTGGGTGCGAGACCGAGCCATCGCTCGCCTCGATGAGCTGGCAGCGAACTCCCCGGTACTTCAAGTCCAGCACCAGCGCCATGCCGACCGGGCCGCCCCCGATGACCAGAACGTCGGTCTCGTAAGCCGTGGTCATGCCCTACCTGCCCGTCCATAGAAGTCTGCGAGGAGGGCGAAGTTGTCCCCCACCCGCTCCGGAACCACCTGCGAGGCGTGACAGGCCTTCGCCAGGTGGTCGAACCGCAGGCTCATCGCCCGCCTCGCGACGTCGGGCCGCGAGATGGCCGCCGGGATCTCCTCCAGTTCGAAGGAGGGCCCCGCGGTCCTGCCGCGCCGGCCCGACGGCATGGTGACCAGTAGCTCGCCCAGCGGTCGCATGGCGCCGACCATGACGTCCATGGCGGCGTTCATCAGGTCCGACCGCCGCAGGCTGCTGTCCGGGCGCTCGCCGAAATGCTGGGCCATGAGCTGGAACATCATGTGGTACGAGCGATTGAACAGCCCCATGACCTGGCGCGCCTCGATATCGGTGACGTGCTCCCCTGCCGCCCGGCCGGCCCGCAGGGTCGGGTTGCGCACCACGGGATAGGCGGGCGCCCACGGGGCGCGCCCGGCTCTCGGCTGGGCGCTGAGCCGGTCGGCGATGCCGACGAAGGCGTCGAAGTGGGAGGGCTCCCCCTCGACCGCCTCGCTCAGGATGTTGCCCTCACCCTGCTCGGTGACCACGTCGATGGCGAACAGCGCGCTGGCCAGGTCGTCCACCTCCAGCTGGTAGTCGGGGTGGGCGTCGTTGACGGACCTGCGCAGGAAGAGATGGTGCTCGCCCCCGCCGCGTCCCTTGTCCACCATGAACAGATCCGGCACCCGCTGCAGGCCCTGGCGGATGTCGGCGTACAGCTCGCTCAGCGAGCCGTACGGGTGGGTCGCCCCGGTCTGCGGACCGACCTCCGGGATCATGCTCTCCGGCTGCTCGATGGCGATGAAGCGAGTGACGCTCCCGAGGCTGAGCGGTTCGAGCGCGAAGTCGAGAGGTACGGCGAGCCGCTCGTTGATGCTGGTGAAGTCGACGTCGGGGATGTAGAAGGGCGCGCCGCACGCCATGAGGATGTTGTTGACCACCAGAAAGTGGATCATCTCCTCGCGGGCCACGGTGATCAGCGTGCCGCGGATGCCGTTGTCCAGGCTCTCCCCTCCGGAGCCGCACAGCAGGCGGAGCTGCTCCGGGGTCCACTCCCCGCTGCGCACCCGGTCGAGGCCGGCGCCGTAGAGCGGGACGGAGTAGGCCGCGTAGAGGTACTGCAGCATGACGGCGAGCTCGATCGTGGCGGCCTGGCGCAGCGCGGTGATGAGCTGCTGGCGGGTGGTGATGCCGCCGTCCCTGCGTTCTGCCGCCCTGACGGGCGTCAGCGCGGGACTCTGGGTGTGCTGGCGGCGCAGGAACTTCAGCAGCAGCCGGGCCTGGGGAGCCGACATGTCCCGCGTCGGGGGCATGTAGTACGTCTTGCCCTTGTTCTTCGGGTCGCACATCGTCCAGATGAGCCGGGGGTGGGTCTCCACCTTGAAGCGGTCGGCCAGGCTGAAGACCTCGCTCTTCATGAAGGTGTTGGTGAGCTCGTAGTAGGCGAAGACATGCCGGTAGAGCACCTCGAAGCCGACGTCCTGCTGGGGGATGGCGTCCAGGTGCCGGTGGTCGGGCAGCACCCGGACGGCGATCGCACCCAGCCGTGCGCGCCAGAGCGCGGCCGCGTCGCCGTCGTGCAGGGCGTGGCCCGGCTCGGGCAGCTCGGCCGGGTCCGCGGCGAGGAGGACGCAGGTGGTCCCGGGCCGGACTCCGCGCAGGGTGAGCCGCCCCTCGCCGGTCGCCACCTCGACGATCTCGACGTCACCCGGTGGGTCGAGCGGCCGTGCCCGCGGGTTGGCGAACTGCCTGACGCGGACCGCTCCGGCGGGAGCGGGCTCGCCGCGGACGAAGCACGAGACCTCGACCTCCGTCTCCTCCTCGTAGTCGAGCAGGACGGCGGCGTCATCCACCACCAGCACGGTCTCCTGCTCGCGCAGGAGGGTCCGGCCTCCCGCGGTGATGACGAGCGCCTCGTCCTCGGCCGCCACCCCGGCTTCGCGGGCGACGGTGACGACGCCGCTCGTCCCGGCCGAGGCGGTGTAGGCCCGGCTCGGGATCACGGCGACCAGACAACGGTCGCCGCTCGCCGTACGGAGCTCGAGGTCCCCCAGGTCCAGCGGCGGGCCGAGGCGATGGGCGACGGGCACGGCGGTGATCATGTTGAGCGTGACGTGCTCGGCGTCGAGCCGCAGCGAGAGGGTGTGCAACGGCCCGCCGTCCACCGGGACGAGCAGCCGGCCGGCGGGGGCGGTCCGCGGCTCCCCCGCCCGCCAGGGGGCGATGGTGCCGCGGAGGCCCCACTGGTCCGGCGGGCCGGGAGCGGCCGGCGGCGCCATCCCGGCGAGCGCGAACTGCACGACGAGCCCGTCCGCCCTGCCCTCGTCGATCAGCCGCCGCAACAGCCGGAGGGCGGGCGAGCCGGCCGCCTCCTCCCACCAGCGCAGCTCCTCGTCCGCGGGGACGACGAACTGGTAGAGCGTGGCCCGCCCGAGCTGGCCCGCGAGCCAGTGGCCAGTGACGCCCTGAACGTGGCGGTCGTTCTGCCAGCGCGGCGGGAGCAGCCCGCTCACGCCGCCGGAGACGAGGTAGCCGACGTCGTGCGAACGCCCCTGCCGACCGAAGGAGAGCCGGCCCACCATCACCGTGGTGGTCAGGTCCGAGGCGGGATCGACGTCGAAGATCCTGGCCCGGTTGGCGGTGGTGGCCAGGTACTCGTTGTAGTGCCCCCACATGTCCACCTTGCGGCCGACCAGCAGGTCCCCGGTGTCGAATCCGTCCGGCGTCTCGACCCCGACGATCTCGGAGTCGACCGCGAAGTGGCCGTTGCCGGCGAAGTTCCAGCCCTTGAGCGCGTTGAAGGGTCCCTCGGGGTCGGCGCGGCCGTCCGCGCCATAGCGGGTGCCGTACTCGTTGAGGTAGGCGTGGTAGTCGTGGGCCGGACGATCCACGGGGAAGGGCCCCTCGTGGGTGAGCACCGTGTTGGTGGCCAGGTCGATCAGGCCGTTGCGCGGCCCGGTCGGCAGCCTGGTCGTGGCCACGCCGGCGAAGTGCAGGCGCGGCAGGTCGAAGAGGCTCATCAGTGCGACCCCACCGCGACCGCGTCTTCGCGCGTGCCGAGCCGTATCTGACCGACGGCCTCGAGCGCCGACTCGATCGCCCCGTCGATCCACGCCGGGGTGGACGAGCAGTGCTCGCCGGCGAAGAACAGCCGGCCCTGGGGCCTGGCAGCCCGCGAGCGCTGCTCCTCGCTGGCGGCGACGCTCATGCCCCACCGGGTGACGCCCGCACCCTCACTCCAGCGGTGCTGCCCCCAGGCCAGGCTCGCCGAGTCCAGCACCATCCCCGGACGGCGCAGCTCCGGGTGCATCTTGCTGAGCTCGTCCAGCACCACCGAACGGCAGGCGGCGGGCGGCATGCGGCCGAGCCGGTCGGCGTCGTCGCCCATCGTGTAGCTCGCCAGCAGCACCGCGCCGCCGCCCGGGACGCCTTCGGCCGCGGGATAGTAGGTCTGCCGGATCCTGCCACCGCTGTAGGAGGCGCCACCGGAGATCCCCGCGTGCTCCCAGAACGCCTCCCGGCAATGGAAGGCGACCTTGGTGGCCGACCAGTACTTCACGGCGTGGATGACGTCGAGTTTGTCGCCGTCGAACCCGCTCAGTGACATGCGGCGCACCATGGAGAAGGGCACGGTGCACAGCACCTGGTCGCAGCGGCGCACGGTGACGCCGGCGCCGTCCCTGATCTCCAGGAGCACGTCGTTGTCGCGCACATGGATGCCCACGACCTCCTGGCCGTAGGTGATCGGACCGCGGATGCGCTCCACCAGGCCCGTGATGAGCTGGTCCATGCCGCCTTCCAGGCGGATCAGCTCGGGGCTGGTCTCGTTGAGCACGTCGTCGATGAAGTGGTTGAGCCGGCCGTTCCAGGCCGTGCGGACCTGGGGGTGAGCGGCGAAGAAGGCGTGCAGGTCGATGCGGTCGCGGCCGCGGCCGTAGCGGAAGGGCGCCAGGTCGAGCCCCTCCAGCTCGTCGAGCAGGCCCCGGCCGAGCTCCTTCTGCAGGGTGATCCTGAAGTCGGGCGGGGCGATGGCGTCGGCCATGGCCATCAGCCAGGCGCCGAACAGGATCGTCGGCTCACCGTACCGCTCGGCGACCATCCCCGTGCGGAACTCCTCCACCAGTACCTCGGCGGCCTCGCCCACGCGGACGAAGCCGGCGCTGGTGGTGTGGTAGGCCCCGTCCTCGGAGAACAGGGTGCGGAAGTCGCGGACCCGGTCGTTCAGGCCCAGCTTGTCGATGTAGGCCCTGGTGTGCAGGTGGTTGGTCGGGATGCGCATGGCGCCCAGCTCGACCAGCGGCGCGGGCTGGGCGTCGGCGAAACGATGGGTGTAGATGCGGCCGCCGCAGCGCGAGCTGCCCTCGAGGACCTCGACGGAGTAGCCGAGCTGCTCGAGCTCCCAGGCGGCGACCAGGCCGGCGATCCCGGCACCGAGTACGGTGATGCGATTGGGCATCGGTTCATCCCCCTTTTGATGGCGTCGGCCTACGTGCGGTCGACGAGTCTGCCGAGCGTGTCCACGACGGCGGCCGGAGCCGGTTGGGCGGCGATCTCCGCCTGCAGGCGCAGCGCCGCCCCCCGGTGAGAGCTCGTCTCCAGGAACCGCCGCACGTGGCGGCGCAGCGCGGCCGGGTCGGTGTCGGACCTGTCGACCACCTGACCTGCTCCGGTCCTGGCGAGCTGGTGGGCGTAGACGGCTTGATCGATGATCTGGGGAAACATGAGCTGCGGCACGCCCTGGGCGGCGGCCATGAGCATGGAGCCGCCGCCGCCGTGATGCAAGAGCGCGTCACAGGTCGGCAGGAGCATGGTGAGCGGCAGGTAGTCGAGCACGCGCACCGTGCCGGGCAGGTCGGCGGGCATCCCCGGCAGGCGCCGCCCGCCCGGGATCACCACCTCGCAGTCGAGCCCCTCCAGAGCGCCCAGCAACTGCGGCACGCCGATCGCCTCGCTGCGCAGCAACTCGGTGGTGAAGCCCCAGGTGAGGCAGATCCGCGGCCTGCTCTTCGGCGCCAGCAGCCAGTCGGGCACCGTGCCGCCGGTGGCGTAGGGCACGTGGCGCATCGGGATCCGCTCGGTCGCGGTGGGCAGCCGCAGGGCGGGCGGGCACTGGTCGATGGTCCACCGGGCACAGGAGTCCTCCACGGTGAGCCCGTGACGCTCGAAGAACCCGGCGAGATCGGGTGAGCCCAGCGCGGCCCTCGCGTCGTAGGCCTTGCCCATGACGTCGGGGCACAACGTCACCCGGGCTTCGGGGACCCCGTGCTTCCTCGCGGCGACGCTCGCGCCGAACGTGCTGGGATCCCGGACGATCAGGTCGGGCCGCCAGTCGCCGACGAAGTCGACCAGATCGTCGGTCATGGTCTCGGCGACCTGGCAGGTGTGCCAGAGCATGGTCAGCCACTTGGCCTTCTCCGCCTCCGGCAGCACCTCTGGGGGCAGCGTACCCACCGCCTCGTCGAGCAGGGTGTCGCCGACCTGCTGGTACTGCGGCTGGTGCATCATCGCGCGCATGTCGGGGTCATGGCCCACGACCGCGGCGTGCAGCCCGGCGCCCGTGATCGTCTCGGTCAGCTGCGGCTGGCTGGCCACGACGACCTCGTGGCCGGCGGACTGGAAGGCCCAGGCCAGCGGGACCATGCCGTAGAAGTGCGAGGGCCAGGCGAACGTGGTGAAAAGGACGCGCACGTGATTCTCCTCAGACCTGACGGCGGACGCCGACGAAAAGGCCACGGCCGGAGTGGGCGCTGGTGACGTACTCGGCGTCGCAGTCCGCGCGGTCGAAGCCGGCGAGGTACTCCTCGCGGGTGAACAGGGTCAGCGCCTGGGTGTCGGTGAAGTGTCTGATGCCGCCGATGTCGGCGACGATGTAGTGGATCTCCAGTCGCGAAGTGCGGTCGTGGCGGGTGGAGCGGCCCACCCGGGCGACGGTGCGCTCTCCGTCCTGGGCGATCTCCGAGCCGATGTAGCCGTCGAGGAAGGTCTCGGGGAACCACCAGGGATCGATGACCAGCACCCCGCCGGGGTTCAGATGCGCGGCCATCCGGGCGATGGCCGCCTGCATCTCCGCCACCGAGCCGACGTAGCCGATCGCGGTGAACATGGCGGAGACGCAGTCGAACCTCCTGCCGAGCTCGAAAGTCCGCATGTCCCCGGCATGCACCGTGACGGAGGCCAGCTTGCGGCAGGCGATGACCCGCATGGCCTCGGCCAGTTCGAGCCCCTCCACATGGCCGAAGATCTTGCGCAGGTAGAGCAGATGCTCACCGGTGCCGCACCCCACGTCGAGCAGGGATTCGGCATCCGGTTTCCGGGACCGCACCAGCTCGGCCACCTCGGCTGCCTCTGCTTCGAAATCCTTGCCCCTGCTCCGGTAGACGAGGTCATAGACATCAGCGACATCCTGCTCGAACATGACGTTTCTCCCTGTCCCGAACGGTGTCAGAGACGCTAATCTCGCTCCCCCGCGCCGCTTCAGGACCCGCGCGGATCCCATTCGATTGCGAGAGGTCACGGGTGCCCGCGGCCCTTCCCGCCCCGCAATCCCCACACGCCACCCCGTGCCGCGAGTGATGTAGGCCGGTGCGTGACCTGGTCCACCTCGCCGCGGACCCACCACATCGCGTGACGGGGACGGCGACGCATGGGTTTTGACCGCGTACCGCGAGGCGCGTGCGACCGGCCACCCCACCAATCGAGGTGGCATCGGCTCCTGACCGCGGGGCCCGCCGCGTGAGCGGGATTAGCGTCGCTCACGCCATCCGATCGAAGGAGGAGCTCCCGTGTGCGGTATCACCGGCTGGATCGGCTTCGCCAGGGACCTGAGCGCGGAAAGCCGGACCCTGTGGGCCATGGCCGGTTGCCTCGGCTCTCGCGGCCCCGACGACAGGGGCATCTGGCTGTCGCGGCACGCCGCGCTCGCGCACACGCGGCTGGCCGTCATCGATCCGCCCGGCGGCGCCCAGCCGATGACGGCCGAGCAGGACGGCCGCCCCCTGGCCGTGGTGGTCTTCAGCGGGGAGATCTACAACTTCCGCGAGCTCCGGCGCGAGCTGGAGAGCCGCGGCCACGCCTTCCGCACCAGGTCGGACACCGAGGTGGTGCTCCGCGGCCACCTGGAATGGGGCGCGGGACTGCCCGACCGGCTGAACGGCATGTTCGCCTACGCCGTGTGGGACGTCATGACCGAGACCCTCACGCTGGTCAGAGACCGGCTCGGCATCAAACCCCTGTACTACTTCCCGACGGACGACGGCGTCCTGTTCGGCTCGGAGCCCAAGGCGATCCTGCGCCACCCCGCCGTCCACCCCGAACTCGACGCCGATGGCCTGCGCGAGCTCCTGACGATGGTCAACACGCCCGGCCACGGCGTCTTCCGCGGAATGGCCCAGGTACGGCCGGGCAGCACGGTCACCTTCTCCAGGAACGGCGTCCAGCACTCGGCCTACTGGTCGCTGGCGGCCAGGCCGCACACCGACGGCTTCGACAGGACCGTCTCCACGGTCCGCGAGCTGTTGGAGGACATCGTGGCCCGGCAGCTCGTGGCCGACGTGCCGCTCGGCGTGATCCTCTCGGGCGGGCTCGACTCCAGCACGCTGGCGGCCCTGGCCATGCGGCAGGCGGACGCGCCGGTCCGCACCTTCGCGGTGGACTTCCGCCAGCCCGACGGGGCCGGCACGGCCGACGCGCCGTTCGTCGCCGAGGCCGCCGAGCACCTCGGCCTCGACCACCGAGACCTCGTCCTGGACAGCGCCGCCCTGGCAGAGCGTGGCCTGCGCGCCGGCGTCGTGCACGCGCGGGACTTCCCGCTCGGGCTGGGCGACATGGACAACTCCCTGTATCTGCTCTTCCGCGCGGTCCGGCGACACGTGACCGTCGGGCTGTCCGGGGAGGGATCGGACGAGCTGTTCGGCGGCTACGCGTGGTTCCAGCAGGAGGAGGCCCTGCGCGGCGAGACGTTCCCGTGGATGGCCTCCCAGGGGCAGGCGGGCGGCCCCTCCTTCCTCGACCCGGACCTGGCCGGGATCCTCGATCTGCGGTCCTACACCACCGTCCGGTTCAAGGAGGCGGTCGCCGACACCCCGCGCCTGCCCGGGGAGGACCGGCACGAGGCCCGCCTCCGCCAGGCCGCCGCCCTCTTCCTGACCCGCTTCCTGCCGATGCTCCTGGACCGCAAGGACCGGCTCAGCATGGCCCACGGCCTGGAGATCCGGGTCCCGTTCTGCGATCACCGGCTGGTCGAGTACGTCTTCAACGTGCCGTGGCGGATGAAGGCGCACGGCGGCAGGGAGAAGGGGCTGCTGCGGGCGGCCGTGACCGACCTGCTGCCGCCGTCCATCCTGGAGCGGCGCAAGACCCCGTACCCGATGATCGCGGACCCCGCCTATGAGGCGGCGCTGCGCGCGGAGCTGGAGTCGCTCTTCGCGGACTCGGACGCGCCCGTCTTCGGCCTGCTCGACCGGGAGGCGGCGCGGGGCGTCCTGTCCTGGCGGCTGCCGCCCGAGCATCGGGGCGTCGTCCGGACCGTCCTGGAAACGGTCCTGCGCATCAACGACTGGTTGCGTGACTACAAGGTGAGGCTCGTTCTCTAGCAGACCTCAGGTTTCCCGCCCGCTCCGGCAAGAGGCGCGGGCGCGGGAAAGAGAATCCGGGACGCGCCCGGATACTGGAGGAAGGGAAGATCAGTGCCATCCAACACCCTGCTCGCGCTCGACGACCTCGATATCGAGGCGATCCACGTCGTGGAGATCCCCGGCATCGCCGACTCGCTGGCCGCCGGGCACAGCATGCCGGAGACCGGCGCGTCGGCCTGCTGCAGCATCGTCTGCAGTAGCTGCTGCTGCAGTTGCTAAGTCCGTTGGGAAACGTCTTCCGGCCGCTCGTAGAAGCGGCCGGAAGGCCGACGCCGGGAGGTCGATCGGTGAGCGTGGACAGGATGCGGCCCAGACTCAAGGCCAGCGCCTTCTATGTGCCCGTCGAGGGTGGTGTGCATTTCCAGAGCGGCAACCGCAGCGTGCTGACCCTGCGCGGCTCCTCGCTGCACGCCTGGCTGGATCGGATCACGCCCCTGCTCGACGGAACCCACCTGCTGAGCGAGCTGACCGCGGGTCTGGGCGAGGAGCGGAGGGCGATGGTCGTCGACCTGGTGAGCGTGCTGCACCGGCACGGCCTGGTCAAGGATCTGGCCACCGACCGGCCGCACGGCCTGACCGCCGCCGAGATGGCCACGTACGCCGCCGAGATCGCCTTCGTCGACGAGTTCCAGGACTCCGCCGAGCACCGCTTCGAGCGATACCGGACCTCCCGCGCTGTGCTCGTCGGCGCCGGGCTCACCATGGAATCGCTCGTACACTCCTGCCTGCATTCCGGTCTGCGCGACGTCCGCGCCTTCATCAGCCCGGAGGTCCCCACGGATCTCGGGCTGCTGGACGAATACGCGCGACGCGGGCGAGATCGTGACCCCGCGCAGACCCTCACCGTCGAGCCGCTGCCCGGCTCAGGACCGGCCGCCCTGCGTGCCGTGGCCTCGGCGGCCGACGTCGTGCTGCATGTGAGCGACCTGCCTTCGCCCGAGCGGGCGGCGCAGCTCGACGCCGCGTGCGGGGCGTCCGGAGCCGACCTGGTGCATGCCGTGGTCACCGGTGACGAGGCCTGGATCGGCCCGGTCTTCCGGTACGGCGAGGCGCACACACGCTGGGCGGCGGTCTGGAACCGGCTGACCACGCGCCCGCTGCCGGGCACCGGCCCGAGCCGCTACCTCGGTGGGCCCACCGCCTCGCTGGTCGCCAACCACCTGGTCTTCATGTGCTTCAGGGACCGAACCGGAGTCGCCGAGCCCGGGCCCGCCGTACGACTGGACCTGGAGACCCTGCGCACCACAAGCCATCGCGTGGTCCCGTACGCGCCCGTGGCCTCCTCCGGGAAAAGCGTCGAGGCAAGGCTGCGTGAGCTGGACGAGGGGCCGGAGGTGGGCGACGAGGAGTTCGCCGCGCGGGTGACCGCGCTGATCGACGATCGGCTCGGTGTGCTCGACCTGGTGA
The DNA here is from genome assembly GCF_900099965.1 of Nonomuraea jiangxiensis. Classification (GTDB taxonomy): domain Bacteria; phylum Actinomycetota; class Actinomycetes; order Streptosporangiales; family Streptosporangiaceae; genus Nonomuraea; species Nonomuraea jiangxiensis. The sequence continues at coordinate 250,883 of NZ_FNDJ01000009.1, forward strand.
CCGAGGGCGGTCTCGAGCAGTTGCCGCTGCGGGTGTCGAAGGCGGTCGTGACCGTGCCGGGCGACGCGGCGCCCATCGAGGTGTACGGCGCCGCACTCGACCTGACCACGGCTCGCTGCAGGGCGGCGAGGGACGCTCTGGCGCGCTACGCCGCTGCTCCGGGGCACGTCGGTGCCGGCAATGACAACGCGCCTTCCGGCCGCCCGCCTCAGGGGGTACGGCTCGCCGACGGGCATGTCGTCGAGGTGACCGCTCCAGCCTCGATCGTGGCCGCCGGGGCCACCTGGGCCGGCGCCGTCGAGCAGGCACTGCTGACCGCCTGCGGCGACCTGGCAGCCGAGCTGGCAGCGGACCCGGCGGGCGAGTCGTCGCCGAGCGCCGGGCGGCGTTTCCCCGCGGTGGCGCTCCGCGACGAGCTCCTGGACCAGCAGGCCCGTCGCTACCACGAACTGCTCCTGGCCGGCGGGGAACGCTGTCACATCTACGACCTCGGGGAGCTGCTCGACCTCCCCCTCTACGCGTTCGGCCTCGGTGACCGGGTCGTCCACTACCGGGCCGGCGTCACCAGCGCGGACGCGATCCGCGACGGGCTGGAGTGCCTCCTGCTCGACCTCCAGGCCCGCCTGACCGGCCTTCCCGAGCTCGGCCGCCCCGCCCGCACGGACCTGCCGGCGCGGATGCGCGGCGCGGAGCCGGACGACGCCCCCGCCGCAAAGGATCTGCTCGGCGAACCGGCCGAGAGGCGCCAGGTCATCGCCGCCCGCCTCGCCGATCATGGCCGTCACCTGGCCGTCGAGCCGCTGCACGCCGATCCGGCGGTCACCCGGGTCCTGCCGTACCTCGCCGGCCTGGTCCCGTGCGACGGGGCGGCCCGATGAACCGGCGGCCAGAGAGAGAGCCGCTGCTCCGAGCGGTCGCGCACCGGCTTTCCTGCGGGCAGGAAACCCTCGACGACGAGCCCCGCCTCGCCGTCCACGAGGCCACCGGCCTGGCGGCCGAGACGATCGGGGCCCGCATGCGCGCCGAGTCCGGCCCCATCCTCTGGGTGGAGGAGAACGACCAGGGGCTCTGGATCGGCCCGGCCACCCGCGGCGGCCGGCCGGGCTGCCCGGAATGCGTACGGCGGCGCAACCTGGCGATGCGCACCGCGACCGGCGCCTCGCAGAGCCGTCCGCGCCCGAGGCCCGCCCTCGGGCTCGCCCTGCTGACAGTCGCGGCCCTGGCCGAGACGCGCCTGAGCAGCCTGCGCTTGGGAGCCGTGCCGGATGATCTGCTCCGGCTCGACCCCGACACCCTCGAAATCAGCCGGCACTCCCTGCTGCCCGATCCGACCTGCCCGCTGTGCGGAGGATTACCCGCCGACACGCCCCAAGCCGCCGCCATCACGCTGATCTCCCGCCCGAAGCCCGGCGTCGAGACCTTCCGGGCACGCGCGGTGGACGGCGCCGAGCTGCGCCGCCGCTACGTGGACGACCATCACGGGGTGATCGGCCGCCCCCGCGTGGACGAGCTGGTGGCCTTTCCCACCTCCGGGGCTCCCGTCGGCGTTCCTGGCCGGCCCACGGCGGAGATGGGGTACGGCCGGGCCCTGGACCACGGCAGCGCCGAGCTCGTCGCCATCCTGGAGGCCCTGGAACGCTTCGGCGGCATCCGTCCAGGCGGGAGGCGGACCGTGGTCACCGCCTCCTACGCCGAGCTCGCCGGCCGGGCACTCGACCCCCGCACCCTCGGGCTGCACGACAGCGCACGCTACGACTCCCCCGGCTTCCCCTTCCGGCGCTTCACCAAGTCGGCCAGGTGTGACTGGGTTCACGGGCACTCCTTCGCGCGCGACGGCGCCGTCCTGGTGCCGGAGAGCTACGCCTACTACGGCCTGCACCGCCACGGGGCCGACCGCCCGTTCGTCTACGAGATCTCCAACGGCTGCGCGCTCGGCACCTGCCTGGAGGAGGCGATCCTGCACGGGCTGCTGGAGGTCGCCGAGCGAGACGCCTTCCTGCTCGCCTGGTACTCCCGCGCGACCCCGCCGACGATCGACCTCGACGCGACCGGTGACCCCCGGATCCCGCTGATGGTCACGCGCCTGCGCCAGCTCACCGGCTACGACGTCCACGCCTTCGACATCACCGCGGAACAGGGCATTCCCAGCGTCTGGGCCCTGGCCACGGCACCGCCCGGCCGGCCGGACCTCCCGGCCGCCCTGTGCGCGGCAGGTTCGGCTCTGCTGCCCGCCAAAGCGGTCAGGGCGGCGCTCCACGAGCTGAGCACGATGGTCGAGGCCCACCTGGACAGCTACCCCGGCGAGCGTGAACGCGCCGCGCACATGGCCGCCGACCCGGAACTGGTCACTGAGATGAAGGATCACGCGCTGCTCTACTGCCACCCGGCGGCCGCCGAACGGCTCTCCTTCCTCTTCGGCGGCCCGATCGCCGGGCCGCCGGCCGCCTGGCCCGCCCACGACGACCTGCGGGACGACCTGGCGGAGATGATCCGGCGCTACCTGGACTCCGGCTTGGACGTGGTGGTCGTGGACCAGACGACGCCCGAACACCGGGCCGCCGGGCTGTCGTGCGTCAAGGTGATCGTGCCCGGCGCCCTGCCGATGACCTTCGGCCACGCCAGGCGGCGGGTGGCGGGGCTGACCAGGATCTCGACCGTGCCTGCCCGGCTCGGCTGGAGCTCGACCGCACGCTCGGCCGAGCCGAACCCCGACCCCCACCCGTTCCCATGACCGGCTCCACAGACGCGGTGGCCACGGCGCGGCGGTTCTGGCATCGCTCACTGGACGACTACGCCGGCCTGCTGGGCTCAGGTGCCGGGCGGGAGGAGCCGTTGAAGGCCAAGGTGTACGGCGACGCGAAACGCTACCCGTTGCCCGCCCGCGTGCCGTACGAGCTCGGACCCCTGTCGGCCGCGCTCTGCCCAGCCGCCGGGCGGGATCTCCTGACGACCGCCGGGTGGGGGCGGCTGTTGCGCTACGCCTACGGTCTGTCACGCCTCCACCTGGGCCCCCTGGCCATGTGGCCGCTGCACCGGACGGTGGCCTCGGCGCGTTGCCTGTTCCCCGTCGAGCTGTACGCCTGGCTTCCCGGAGACGGCGAGCGCCCCGCCGGGCTGTTCTACTACGACCCCGCTCACCACCACCTCGTGCTGATCCTCGAGGGCGACTGGCGCTCCGGGCTGAACGCGACCGGGGCCGGGGCGGTGTTCGTCCTCACCTCCCTGTTCATCAAGACCGCCTTCCGCTACGGCGACTACGCCTACCGGTTGTGCGTGCAGGAGGCCGGCCTGGTCGCGGGCAACCTGCTCATGGTCGCCGGCGCGCTCGGGCTCACCGGCCGGGTGAGTCACCGCTTCCCGGACGCGGCGGTGCAGCGGCTGCTCGGCCTGACCGTGCCAGGAGAGGCGCCGCTCATGATCATCTCTGTGGGCTCCGGATCGGCTGAACCAGCGTCGCGTACGGCCTCCGCCGCGGTCTCTGACGGCCATGTCTCCTCGCTCGACCTGCGCGACTGCCCGGAGCTGCTGGCTCTGGACAGCGCATCGCGGCTCCCGGACGCGGCCCGTCCCGAGTCGCCCTCCCCCGGCGGCGGCCCCGCGGCGCGCCCGGCCGACCTGCCGGCGGGGCGCGATCCTGACCTGGCGGAGGTGCTGGCCGCGCGGGAGTCGGGCGGGCCGGTCTTCAACTCGGTCGCCCGCCCCGCGGATCCTGCCGTGCTGCGGTGGCTGGCCGCCCACGCCGACGGCACCCACACCTCGGACGCCTCCCAGGGCGACCCGCTCGTGCGCAACTACGCCGTGGTCAACGCGCTCGACGGTGTGGCACCCGGCCTCTACCGCCTGGCAGACGGCACGGCGGACCTGATGGCCGCCGGCCACCTCGGCGGACCGCTCATGCGGGTGCAACCGGACCGGCCACCGCCGATCAACTTCCACTCGGCGAACCTGGTCGTCTACGTGAGCGCCGACCCCGAGGCCGCCATGGCGCTCTTCGGCGCCAGGAGCTACCGGATCCTCCACCACGAAGCCGGGATCGTGGCCCAGCGGGTGAGCGTCATGTGCACCGCGCACGGCCTGACGGCACGGGTGCACAACGGCTACCTCGCCCGTCCCCTCCGCGAGGCTCTCGGACTTCCGGAGAACCAGACCGTCCTCTTCCAGGTGGTCGTCGGCACCGCGCGTCCCACGGGCGTCTATCGCCTGCCGATCAGTTTCTAGGGGGGTTCATGCAGGTGGCGAAAGAGTTCGTGATCCGTACGGCGGGCCTGGAGGCGGCGGTGCTGGACCGGCTGCGCTGCGAGCGCGCGCACCGGGCCACGCAGGAGATCGCGGGCGCGCACGAGAAGTTGTCCGCGCTGGCCGAGGAGCTGTCGCGGGAGCTCTACCAGGTCATCGGCGCCGACCCGCCCACAGGCTCCAAGCCCGTGCTCGTGGCGCTGCGCCGGGCGATCCACCGGGGGCTCCCGCTGAAGGGCGAGCTCCGGGCGGCGGCCGAGGCGCTGCCCGCCTCGACGACCGTGCGGGTGACGGAGTGGGAGCGGCTGCGCTCGGAGGTGGCCAGGGCCACGGCCGCCCTGCCGGAGCTGCTGGCCGATGACCTGAGCGGGGCCCGGCGAGAGCTGCGTGCCGTGACCGTCCGTCCGGAACTGCGCGACGCGCTCGTGCACGTGCAGCCGAACCTGTACCGGAGCCTGGCCGGGTGGCTGGCCGGCGACGACCGCCCACCGCGGGAACGCCAGCTCGTCAGCCTGGTCAAATACGTCGCCAGAGCCGCAGCGAAGACCAGCCCGCGCAGCACGCTGACCGCCTCGGGCATCACCACCTGGTCCTCCACCCGTCCGGCCTGGACCGCCAGCGGCGACGCCCCCATCCCAGCGCGGCCAGCCCCCTTCGGTGGCCACCCGGCCCCCGTACGGGTGGTCGTCGAGCCGGATGCGGCGGCCCTGCACCGCATCGCCGCCGCGCTGGCCCGCGCGGACGCCCCCGACGCACTGCTGCTGGTCCGGCCGAACCCAAGCCTGGTGCGCACCGGTGACCAGGTGTGCTTCCTGGGCGCCCCGCCGAGCAGCGCCGTCCGCCGCATGCGCCTGACGCCCGCCGTCGACGCCATCCTGGATCTGCTGACCGATCTCGGCGAGTGCTCGCTGGAGGAGTTCCTGCGCCGCTGTGGCCGGCCGCCGTACACGCAGGTACGGCAGTTCGTCGCCAAGCTCATCGAGACCGGCCTGATCGAGGCCCGGCTGCCGGTCGCCGACCAGGAACCGGACCTGCTAGGGCGGCTACTCCAGCTGACCTCCGGAACCGATCACTGGCAGCCGGTGACCGCCGCGCTCACCGCGCTCGCCGCCGATCTGGGGCGATACCGGGCGGCCACCGGACCCGGCGAGCGGATCCGGCTGGCCGCCTCCTCGAACGGACACCTGGAGGAGGCCATGAGGCTGGCCGGGCTCTCCCCCTCCCGCCGGGCCGGCCGTCACCCGGCTGCCTTCGACGAGCACGCCATCCTCGCCGCTCCCCCTGCGATCACGCTGGACGACTCCTGGGAGCAGGCGCTCACGGACCTGTCCGCCTTCGGGGCGCTCGTCACCCTGCTGGACCGCAACCTCCCGGTGCGCCACTGCGCGGCCCACTACTTCACCCGGCGGTTCGGCCGCACGGCGGAGATCCCCTTCGTCCTGTTCTACGAGGCGATCAGCGAGGACACCGAGGACCCGGTCGCCGCCGGCCTGCGGCTCCTGCGGACCATGGATCCCACCGAGGGCGGCGTCGTCCCCCTGGCGCGGCTGACCGCCAGCGTCTCCCCGCGGGTCAGGGAGGTCGCGCGGCTGCGGGCCGGCGCCCTGGAAACCCTCCGGGCCCTGCGGCCCGGCGCCGACGGCGTGGTGCGGATCCCGCCGGAGCTGGCGATCAAGCTCGGCGCCACCGCCGCGCACCTGACAGGACCGCCCGGCACCCACGCCTACTACGTGCAGCCCTGCACGGACGAGGACGGCCTGCGCCTGGTGCTGAACTCGGTGGCCGGCGCGGGCGGGCGCGGGCGCACCAGGGTCGAACGGCTCGCCGGACGACACCGCACCGGCGACGACCCCCTAGCCACCGCGCCGCCTGATGACGATCTCCTCGTCGCCGAGCTGTCCAAGGACGGCCCTCTCGTCGCCGAGCTGGAGAACCTTTTCGACTTCACCCTCAACGCCCGCAGCCCCGCGGCCACCCACGCGATCGGCTACCCGTCCCTGTCCAGCACCCGCCGTCCCGACCTCGTGGCGCCGCTCGGCGAGCTGACCGTCTCGCTCGACCCGATCACCGGCCTGCCCGTGCTTCGCTGGCCGAGGCTGCGCCGGCAGGTCGTGCCACCCCACACCGGCGTCATGTCCGAGATCTTTCTGCCTCCGCCGGCCAGGTTCCTGGCCGAGGTCTTCGCCCTCACCCCCACCGTGCTCTTCCCCAACCAGAACTGGCTGCACGACGTGGGTCGCGCCGAGCCTCCCCGGACGGTGGTCCACACACCCAGGGTCGACCTCGGCCGGGTGACCCTCTTGCGGCGCACGTGGGCGATCAGCGCCGCCGAGGTGCCCCGGCGCGCCTCCGGCGAGGATGACGCCCGCTTCCTGCTGCGCATGGAACGGTGGCGACGCGAGGCAGGCATTCCGGCGCCCTGCTTCGTCCGCATCCTCAACGTCCCGGCGCTGCGAGCGGGCACCGGCTTGTTCGCCAAGTCCCGCAAACCCCTGTATTTCGACCCGGCGAACTGGTTCCTTCTCCTGGCGCTCGACCGCGACATCCGCGAACGCCCCGAGGAGAAGGTCCTGCTGTTCACCGAGGCGTTGCCGGTCCCGGCGGGCCGGGTGACCGAATTCCTTGTGGAGGTCTCATGAGCGTGTCGTGGCTGAGCGCGCATCTGTTCGACCCGGGCGACCTGGACGATCTGTTGCTGGAGACGGTGCGCCCGCTGATCACCGAGCTGACCGCCGACGGCTTGTGCGAGTCGGCGTTCTTCCTGCGTCACGCCGACGGCGGGCCGCACATCCGGATGCGCGTGCTCACCGGAGATCCCGGCGCCGCGTGGGAACGGATCCGTGCCCGCGCGCACACCCTGCGGACGAGGCCCGTGCTGGTGCCGTACGAGCCCGAAACCGACAAGTACGGCACCGGAGCGGCGATCGAGGCGGCCGAACGGCACTTCGCCGAGTCGAGCGCACTCGCCGGCCGGGTCCTGGCCCAGCGGCCCAGCCCGGCCCAGCGGGTGGCGCTGACCTGTCGTGCGTCCTGCTCACCCAGCTCACCGGCGACTCCGGTCCGCGCGCGGCCGCCGTCCGCCTGGCCGAGGGCCTGCGCTGGTGGAGACCGTACGAACCAGGCCCGGTGGAGGAGCCGCCCGAGCAGGTCGTACGGCATGCCGAGCTGATGTGGCGCGCGGCCCGCGGCGAGTACGAATGGTCCCCCGCCGCGCCGGAATCGGCCTGGCAGGAGACGATCCGCACCCTGCACGACACCTGGGTCGCGCTGGACGACGCCGGGCGCTTCGACGCCCGGCGGCCGCTCTGGGCCGACCAGGCCGGCACCGGCCGCCACCCCGCCGTGCGCGTGGCGCTCGACCACTGCGCGCACCTGTTCGCCAACCGGCTGGGCGTGCCGCTGGACACCGAGGCCGCCCTGCGCCGGATGGCCGCCGCCGCGACCACCCGTCTGGGAAGGACCGCCTAGCCGATGGACAAGCCGACCGAGTGGCACAGCGTCCACGTCCACTACTACGAGCCCGACTTCTACCCGCTGGTACTCGATGCCGTACAACCGCTCTTCGCCCACCTGGCCGCTCCCGCGTACTTCGTCCGGCACTGGCGGCGCGGCGACCACCTGCGGCTGCAGATCCGGGCCGACCAGGACTGGTTCGACGAGGTCGCCCGCCCCGTCATTGACGGCACCGTGGGTGCCTACCTTGAGGAGCACCCGTCCAGAGCCCGGATCGATGAGCGGCTGCTGCTGGCCGCCCACCGCGAGCTCGCCCACACCGAGCAGGACAGCGGACCGCTGTGGCCCTTCCGCCCGGACAACAGCATCCACTACCAGCCCTACGACGACCGCGCCGAGGTACTCGGCAGCCGGGCCGCGGCCGAGCTGTTCGCCGACTTCCACGTGGCCGTGATGCCGAGCACCTTCGAGACGATCGCGGCCGTGCGGACCGGCGTGTCCCGCATGGTGCTCGCCCTCGACCTGCTTCTCGCCGTCGCCCACGCGCGCTGCGCGGACCCGGAGGGTGGCGGGATCAGGCGGGGATTCATCTCGCTGCGTTCCCACGCGGATGCCATGATCGCTTCCACACGCGAGCCTGAGGCGACGCGAGCCCTGCTCGACGCCCAGTACTCGCGCCATCGCGCCTATCTCACGCGGCGCCTGGGCCAGGTCGTCGCGGCGGCCGACGGCACCGGTCCCGCGATCCCGCTCGTGCGGGACTGGCTGGCCGCCACCGAGCCGATCTCGAACCGATGCGCTCAGCTGATCCGCTCCGGCGAGATCACGCCGACCGAACACGAGCGCGAGGACGAGAAGTGGGACTGGGCCGGGCTTCGCCACAGCCGGCTCCACCAGCTCATCTACGCCAACGACGCCTACCGGGACTTCTTGTGGGCCGAGCCGTGGTTCCATCTCTACCGGCTCATGCTGAACCAGCTCTACCTGCACCTGCACCGGCTGGGCTTCTCCGCCGTCGAGCGCTTCCAGCTCTGCCACCTGGCCGCCTGTGCCGTCGAGGAGGTCTATGGCCTGTCCGCTCTGGAGCACGTCGAGCGGTATGTACGTGCCCATCCCAACTCGGGCGCGCGTGCGTGAGCGCCTTCGATCGGCTCGTCGCCGCCGGCCGTGAGCTGCCCGACCTGAACGGGGTGGACCAGGGTGCGTTGCCCGCCCGCTACAAGCGTTACCCGCGGCAGGGTGTCCGCCTGCCGTACCCGCCTCGCCGTACCAGGAACGAGCTGGGACGCCTCGGCGACCTGCTCTTCTCGGTGAACGGGCTCAGCCGGTTGTTGTGGCTGACCGACGCCGACCTGACACTCCACCACGGCACACCCTCCAGTGCCGCATCCGCCATCGCCGTGGTGGAGGCCGCGCGGCCGATCCCCTCAGCGGGCGCTCGCTATCCCGTCGAGCTGTACGTCTGCTCCGGAACGGAAGTGCCGGGCCTGCCTCCCGGCATCTACCACTACGACCCGCCGCGCCACGCGCTGGACGTCGTGCGATCGGGCGAATCCCGTGCCGAGGTGAACCGGGCGCTCGGTGCCGGCGACGGTCCGGTGCCGGAGCTGATCGTGCTCCTGACCACCGTGTTCTGGCGCACGGCAGCGAAGTACGGGGCCTTCGCCCACCGGCTGCTCGGGCTCGACGCCGGAGTCGCGGCCGAGCAGACGCTGCAGGCGGCCGCCTGCCATGGCCTGCCCGCCACGCTCCACACCACCTGGTCCTTCGAACGTGCCGACCGGATCCTGGGCCTGGACACCTTCGCCGAGTCGACCGTGGCGGCCGTGACCTGCGGACGGTCGGTGCCGCCCAGCACGGCTCCCCTCTCAAGGCCGGCCACCGCGGTGTCACCCGAAACCTCCATCATCGGCCTTGATCACCTGGCCGACCTGGCCGAGGTACACGCGGCGTCCATGCGCGCCACCCCGCCACCACCCGAACCCCGCGTGCGGGAACCGTGGGGACCGGGAAGACAGCCCGACACCCTCACCGAGCACCCTCTCCCCCGCACCGAGCAGCCCCTGTACGCCGCGCCATCCCTGGACGTCGCCCTGCTCACCAGACGCTCCACTCTCTCCGGCTACAGCCCGACGGCCATCATCCCCGCCGGCCTCGCCAGGATCCTGCGCTCCTTCCAGCCCGGCTCGTCGGTGCGGCACCTGGTTCTGGTCCACCGCGTCACAGGCCTGCCGACCGGCTCCTACCACTACGACGCGACGAACCACACGCTGCTGCGCATCGGCCTCCGCCCCGACGTCCTGCCGGCCGTGCCTCCCCTGCTGCGCAAGGAGTACGGCGAAGCCGCCGCAGTCCTCGTACCGGTCGGCGACTATGCCGGTGGGGGCGAACTCGGCCACCGCCTGCTCACCCTGGAAACGGGCAGGCAGCTCCAGCGTGCCGCCCTCGCCGCGACCTCTGCCGGGCTGGCCTGCCGCGTCCACTGCGATTTCCCGGGGCCCGCCCTGCTGGCGCGGATGGGGGTGGACGGCTCCGGCCTGGATGCCCTGGCCCTGATGACGCTCGGGGTGCCGCCCCGGCGTTCCGTTCCCGCCGACCTCTGCTTTTCGCCTGCTCTCCAGCGAACCGCCCCTTACCCTGGGCCGCCGTCCTTCTCGGGTGTGGCCTGGTAGGGGGCTCGGGCGTCAACGGCGGCTCTCAGCACGTTGGTGCGCGCCTGGCGTGAACGGGCGGGGCTCAACGCGCGGACCGTGCGCCGGTTGGAGACGGGCGAGCTGCCGCACTCCCCGCGAGAAGGCGGCGTGGGAGAAGTAACGCGGTGAGCTGGAAGGCGACCGTGACGACGACGCAGGAAGGAAACGCCTGTGTTTACAAATCTGGCGTTTCTCCATTGAGGATAGAAAAACGTCCACTGAGCAGGAGGATCGGGCGACCCGATCCTCCTGCTCAGTTTCCTCGTTAAGGCTATTTGTTCTTGGGGACGTACAACTTGATCGAGTCTATCGTCGCGCTGCCCTCACCAGCGTCGGTGTACGGGTCGCCGATCACCGGGAAGTCGGGGTAACCCGAGCCGGCCGGCCACTGGTCCGGCCACTCCTGGTGCTCGTAGACGCCGTTCTGTACGAGGGTGTTGTTGTAGCGGCCGTCGTACTGATCGGGCGTGTTGTTGTAGTGCCAGATGGGCACATTGTCGACGACGAAGTCCCGGTGGAAGCGGATCGTCCGGTACCCGCCGTGCAGGAACGTTCCGGTGACCTCTTGGGTGTAGCCGGTCTTGTCCCGCTCGACGGCGAAGATGTAGTCGCTGTTCGGCATCAGTTCGGGGATCATCTCCGCCGCCGCGGACGGCGACGCCTCCGCCGAGGCCACGCCGTTGGAACAGGTGGTCATGAACCACTGCGAGTTGCCGGTGATTCCGCCCTTTCCTGGGCGGAAGTTCGGCAGGCCGTTGATCCACATGTCCACGACGTTCTTGGTGCTGTCGCGGTACGGGTAGTACGTGTTTGTCGTCGGGTCACAGACGCGCCCGCCGCTTCCCGTGCCGATCCGGTCGGGGTGCTGGGCGAAGGAGTCCATGAGAATCTTCCGCCGGTAGTGCCAGAAGTGCAGGTTCGCCGGCTGCGGGTTCGAGAAGTCGACGATGCCGAGCAGGTGGAAGGCGTTATATCCGTAGGGACCGTTCGTCACGCTCTGCCAGTCACACGGATCTGTCGTGATCTCGCTGTTCCACCCACGGGTCCCGATGCCTTCCGCGTACGGGAACTGCGTCTTGCACTCGCCGGCCACTGTCGTGTAGCCGTTCTCCTTGCCGTCGTAGGAGATGCTGCCGTTGCGCTCCCCGCCGAAGTCGAGCGTCTTGAGGTGGTACTCGAGACGGTATTCGGGTGGCAGCTTCTGCGTGGTGGTGACGAGGGCGCCGTCGTAGGAGTCCGGTGAATTGATCTTAAGGACGTTGCCGCCCTTCGCCTTCTCGGTCGAGATTGTCGGCGGCCGCTCAGGAGTGCCGTTCTTGTCCCAGTCGCGGGCCGACAGTGAGGCGGTCAGCCAGCCGTCCTTACCGAATTGCACCTGCTTGCGGTAAGTCGCGTAGCTGCCCAGCGCCGCCTGCATGGCGGGGCCGTAGTCGTTCTTCCACCAGTCCCCGTAGTCGTCCATGATCGTGTCGAAGGGCTGGTCACCGGTGAAGCGGATCCACGGACTCGAGTCCGTGTTCAGGTCCTTCTCGGGGCCTTGGAAATCCTCCGAGTACTTCAGTTGCCAGTCGGTGGCCGCCGCCGGCTCGGCGCCCGGCGTGGCCGCGGTGGCCGGGACGCTCATGCCCGGGATCGCGGCCGCCGCGGCGACGAGTCCGGCGATACCGATCCTCATTGTTCGCTTACTACGCACTGCATCTCCTAGTGAATTCTGCTTGTTGCAACCCCAGGCTCAGGTGCCGGACTCGGCCGTGAGCAGGGTGGCACCGTGGGTGTCGGTGAGTACGAGTTGGGCCTGCGCACCGGGTGTGATCTTGCCCTTGAGCTTGACCGCGGTGTCCGCCGTACCGGTGAAGGTGCTCTCGTCCAGCGTCCTGCCGGTCGTGGCGTCGACCAGGGTCGCGCGCAGCTCCTGCCCGATCGCGGTCGAGAACAGCCGGCCGGTGACGTTGCCCGACGCGTCCACCTTGACGTCCGCGGCGCCGTTGGTGTTCGCGTTGGTGACGTCGCCGAGGTCCATCGTCGGCAGGAACGTCTCCGTCCACGACAGGGTCTGCCCGGCCTTGAGCGTGGCGGGGGTGAAGAACTTCATGGACACACCGGCCCACAGCTCGATGTAGGGGCGGGCCGAGTTGCCCTTGCTGAAGACGTTGGTGTCGAAGGAGCCGTTCTGGCCCCACTCCCAGAACTTCATGCCGGGGGTCTTGGCGTTGTCGCCGACCCGGATGACGCCCTCGTTGTTCTCGTGGTTGACGACGCCCCACCAATTGCCCTGCCGCATGGTGGCCAGGTCCTGGCCGTAGGCGATGCCCGAACTGGTCCAGTTGGACATCTGCTTGAGCTTGTCCAGCTTGAGCAGGCCGGAGCCGGCGGGACCGGCGGGCTGTTCGACGCTCTCCATCCACTTGTAGCCCGGGTCGCGGTAGACCGTCTTGACCGGCGAGACGACCGACATCGTCGGGGATCCCGAGGTCGACGGGGCGCCCGGCGCGAGCGTCGTGCACGTCCAGTACTCGTACTGCTGGTCCTGGGCGCTCGGGTTGTTCAGGCTGACCGCCATGTCGACGGTCGGCTTGCGCGCGTCCACGGAGTAGGTGACGGACGTCTTGATGCCGGTGGCGCCGTGCACGTACCTGGACGGCTTGAACGGGTAGTCGACGTCGTCGGTCTTGGTCATGGTGACCGAGAACTTGCCGTTACTCTGGTCGATCTTGTAGTCCCAGGGCACATTCCAGTACTTGCCGTGCTCGGCTTCGGTGAGCGTCGGGAACACACCGCCGTACACCATCAGCCAGTTCTGGTAGAACGGCGAGTTGCCGGGGGTCCCGGGCGCCGCGCTGGAGAACCCGTACGGAGTGCCGACGGGGTTGGTGTAGAGCAGATCGTTCCCGGTCGGCTTGTAAATGATCGAGAGGAGACGGCCGCCGTAGCCGGGCGCGAACGTCGCCTTGATGTACTTGTTCTCCACCTCGATGGTCTTGATGGTCTGACCGACCACCTTGTCGGCCACGCCGTCCGACCGGACGGACACACCGTCGTCGCTGACCTTGTAGTCGTAGCGCTGGAAGACCGTGGTGGCGTGGGTGTTGACCTTGAGGTAATCGGGGCCGTTCGCGTTGAAGCCGGTACCCGGCGAGGTGAAGTGCCTCGGGGCCTCGACGGGCACGGCCGCGGTGCTCGTGCTGGCGGTGCCGGTGACGTCGGTGACAGCCCCTGGGGCCAGCGCCACCCCGCCGCGCGCGCCAGGTCTGAGGGTCTGCCCGCTGTCCAGCTTGATCACGAGGGTGGAAGCGTCAGAGAAGTACGCCGCGTCGTCGCGCAGTGCCTGGCTCACGTCCAGGCCCGAGGTGGTGGTGAGGCCGGTGAAGCGCAGCAGCCCGCGGACCTGATCGGCCGTGACGTTGGTGCCGCTCACGCCGGTCTTGGTCTCCTTCACGTCGAGGTCGCCGGCCTTGGCGATCCGGCGGCTGAACCGGACCTTGATCGTGTCGCCGGACGCCCCGACTTCGGCACCGGCGATCTTGGGAGCGGCGTAGGCGCCTCCGCCGCCCGCGACGGTCGCGACGACCTCGGCGGTGGCCGGTCCCGCGTTCGTCGTCAGTCTCAGGCCGGCGCTGAGAGCCAACTGGTAGGAGGCGTCGCTGTTCAGGTCGGCGCCGAAGTACAGCCGGTAGCCGCGCTGGCCGGTCCCGGCGAGGCTTTCCACGTACACCGGGTGGACGGACGAGTCGCCGCTCGTGAGCGTGATGTTCGATCCGGTGTAGACGCCGACGGGCATCCCCGACCAGACCGTCCCGGCGAACGTGACGTCGACCGTGCGCGCGTCCACCTGCTCGGCGGACGAGACGGTTGCGAGCGCGGCGTCCTGGGAGGTCCCGCGGAACGCGGACCGCTTCGTCGACGAGCCGGGCAGCACGCCGCCGTCCGCGGAGCGGAAGAACAGGTCGCCGAGCTTGTCGCTTCCGCCGTCGAACCACAGCTCGTAGGTGTGGCCGTCCAGCGTGGCGCCGGCGCCTAACACCACCCTCAGTGTCCGGTGGTCAGGGGTGTCCACGGGGCGGACCGTCGTGCCCGCGATCTGCGAGAGCGGCCGGCCGTCGAGCGCCGCGTCCGCACCGCCGGCAACGCCGCCGCTGACCTTGATGTACTGGGCCGCGTACGCCGAGTTGGCTGCGGTGAACTGCAGGATGTCCGGTCCGAGCGCCTTGTTGAAGGTGATGTCGATCGACTTGTCGTCGGCCGAGGACACCTTGCTGACACGCAGCGAGGGCTGCTCCGAGTGCTGGGACTGGGCCAGCACCGGCTGCGGCAGCGACACGATCGTGCCGGCCGCCGTGGTCAGAGCCAGGGCCAGAGCGAGGGTCACGCCGCGCGGGCGCGTCCGGTTGAACTGACTGTCCATGTTGCCTTCTCCCATGAGGGGTGATCCCGGAGCCCGGCGTGCAGGCCGGGCTCCGGTGGCTTTCGGGATGTGGAGTGACCTCCGCATCCGTCCTCTTGCGTAGGCGGGCGGGAGTACGAGCTAGGGGATACGGATCAGAGCCAACGGTTTGGTTCGGCGGCGGTCAGGCGGATTCGCTGGAGGACAGCTGTTGCTCGACGTCCGGGGACGCACCCGCCCGAACCCGTACGACCTCCTCCGCGCTCGGATAGGACCTGGCGCAGCCGGGCCACCGGCACGACAGCGCCCCAGCGATCACGGCCAGCTCGAGCGCGTCGGGCGGTGCGGTCCCGGCGAGCCGTCCGGCCAGGTAGGCGCCGGCCAGCGCGTCGCCGGCGCCCGCGGTGTCGACGACCACGACCTGTGGCGCCACGACGCGATGGATCTCACCGCCGGTCAGCACCACCGCCCCGGCCGCGCCGTCGGTCAGCACGATCTCCTGCGGCCCCTCCCCCAGCGCGGACCTGATCCGGTCGGGATGGTCCGTGTCGAGCATCGCGAGTGCGTCTTCGCTGGACAGGATCACGATGTCGGCGGCGCGGGCGAACGCGAGGTTCCGCTCGGTGTCGGGGCGCAACATCAGGCGGTGGTTGACGCAGAAGGTCACCGTGACGCCCCTGTCGCGGGCCAGTTCGGCCGCCCGCTCGGCGGCCAGGGCAGCACTGCTGGAGATCGCCAGGGAGATCCCGCTGACGTGCAGCGCCCCGGCGTCGTCCAGCAGGCCCCTGTCCACGTCCGCCGGGCTGAGCCGCGTCGCCGCCGAGCCGGACCGGTAGTAGCCGAAGGAGTGCCCGCCGTGCCGCACCGCGTTGACGTACATGCCGGTGGGCGCGGAGGAATCGACGGTGACCCGGTCGACGTCCAGGTGCGCACGCCGCCAGAAGTCCAGCAGCAGGCGGCCTGGAGTGTCCGCGCCAAGGCGGGTCAGCAGTCTGGCTCGGGTGCCCATCCGCGCCGCCATGACGGCCACGTTGGCGACGTCCCCTCCGAAGCCCCGGCCGAGGTAGTCGGAGGGAAGGTCGTCACGTACGCCCACCTCCAGCAGCCCCTCGCCCACGGCGACGAGGACGGGCGTCCCTTCGCTGCTCACGGGGTCGGTGGTGTCTTGGATCACGCCGGCTTCCTCACTCCCGATATCGGTACGGCACAACAGCGGACGGCTCAGAAGATGCTGTCCGGGTTGCTGTACCGGTCCACGTTGTCCTTGGTGACCAGCGGGGCCTTCAAGGGGGTGTCCTTGCTGGGCTCGGCCCCCGCGAGCACCGCCATCATCCGGTCCAGGCCCGCGCGGCCGATCGTGTCGGCGTTGTTGACCGCGGTGGCGGCGAAGTTCGAGCCGCTCTTGATGGCGGCCAACGCCTCCTTCTGACCGTCGGCGGCGACGAGGAACATCTCGCTGGTCCGCCCGGCGTCGGAGATCGCCTTCTGCGCGCCGAGGCACATCGCGTCGTTCTCACAGAACACCGCGTCGATGTGCTCGTTCTTGGCGAGGAGGTTCTCCATGACCTTCAGACCGCCGTCGGAGCTCCACCCCCCGAAGTCCGGGGCGGTCACGACCGTGATACCGGGCGACTGCTTGACCACGCCGCGCAGGCCGTTCGTTCGGTCCAGACCGATGGTGTTGTCGGCCGGGCCGCCCGTGATGAGGGCGAGAGTGCCGTTGCCCTTCAACCGATCAGCGATGTACTGGCCGGCGCCTTGCCCGATCTGCGTGTTGTCAGGACCGATCCAGCTGGTGTACTGGCCGCCGGCGAACTTGCGGTCCACCAGGATCGAGGGGACTTTCTGCTGCACGATCGCGTTCATCGCGGCGGGCGCGGCGTTCAGCGGGCCGCCGGAGATGATGATCCCGTCCACCTTCTGGGTCAGCAGGTCGTTGACGTTCGTGGTCAGCTTGGCCGCGTCCCCCTGCGCGTCCGTGCTGATCACCTTGACGTTGCTGTAGGTCTTGGCCTCGGTCTCAATGGCCTTGGCCATCGCGATGAAGTACGGCGCCTGGAGGCTGTAGTTCGCGACGCCGATGGTCAGGGTCTTCTTCGCGGCGCCTCCGCTGTTGTCACCTCCGCTGCCATCGGAGCCTCCGCACGCCGCCAGCGACAGTGCGAGCGCACCCACGAGAGCGCATCCGGCGATTTTCTTCATGGTTCTTCCTTCGAGGTGGCATGGACGCCTCACGACACGGCGAACGAGGCGACGGGGGACGGGGACCTGGAGGACGGTGTGGCTAGGTGTTCTGTCGTTCGCCTCGGCGCACGAGGATCGCGACCGCGATGATGAGCCCCTTCAGTACCTGCTGCCAGTAGCTCTGCACGTCGTAGAGGCTGAGCAGGTTGTCGATGATCCCGAGCAGGACGACGCCGGCGAGGGTGCCGCCGATGGTGCCGCGTCCGCCCGACAGGCTGGCTCCACCGATCACACAAGCGGCGATGGCGTCGAGCTCGAAGCCCACGCCGACGCTCGGCTGGGCAATGCCGACCCGGGAGGCGAGGATGACGCCCGCGACCGCGGCGCACAACCCGGACAGCGCGTACGCGAGCACCAGGTGACGCTGTACCTTGACGCCCGCGAGCCGAATCGCCTCCCGGTTGCCGCCGATGCCGAGCAGCGCCCGGCCCGCCGACGTGCGGTTGATCAGAACCCAGCCCAGCCCGAACATCGCCAGCGTGATGACCGCCGCGATGGGGATGGGGCCGACATTCTGCGAGCCGAGGGTCAGGAAGTCCGGTGTGGTCGGAGTGATCGGGGTCTTGGAGTAGACGTAGGTGAGCCCTCGAAACGTCGTCATGGACGCGAGGGTCACCACGAACGGAGCCAGCGAGAACCGCGCGACCATGACGCCGTTGACCGTTCCGCACAGCACACCGACGACGATCGCCACGAGGATCGCCACCGGCAGCGGCAGCCCGCTCACCAGGCCGGCCGACATGATGCCGGTCAGCGCGACCACCGACCCGACCGACAGGTCGATCCCTCCGGTGAGGATCACCAGCAGCATGCCGAGGGCGAGCAGCCCGGTGGAGACCATCTGCCGGAGCAGGTTGGTCATGTTCCCCTCGGTGAGGAACGAGTCATTGGTGATGCCCGCCACCACGACGATCGCGACCGCGGCGCCGATCAACACCAGGACGGTCGGCGATGGGACGATCGCGCGCCACCGGGCGGACGCCGGTGCCGTAGCCTCCGCCACCTCACCCGAATCCGTGTCCAGCACCGCCGAAACCGGCTGCTTCGTCATGCCGCGACCCCCACCGAATGCGCGAGGACCTCGTCCTCGGTCGTGTCCGCCGAACCGACCTCGGCGACCAGCCGTCCGCCACGCATCACCAGCACGCGATCGGTGGCACCGAGGACCTCGGTCAGGTCTGAGGAGATCAACAAGATCGCCACCCCCTCCCGGGTCAACTCGTCGATCATGCGGTAGATGTCGACCCGGGTGGCCATGTCGACCCCGCGGGTCGGCTCGTCCAGGATCAGCACCCGCGGCCGCGTCAGGAGCCACTTGGCCAGCACGACCTTCTGCTGGTTGCCGCCGCTGAGATGGCGGACCGGAACCTCCGGACGTGGCGGGTGGATGCCCAACCGCTCGATCATGTCCTGAACGTGCGCGGCCCGCCGCCTGACGTCCAGCAGGCCCGCGCGTGAGATGCGGGCCATCGTCGCGAAGGTGATGTTGTCGGTGACGTCCATGCCGAGGACGAGCCCGCTGTGCTTGCGGTCCTCGGTGACAAGCGCGACCCCGGCGCCGATGGCGTCGCCGGGCGTGTGGAATCGCGTAACGGCGCCGTCCAGCTCAACCGTTCCGGACGTCGGCCGGTCGGCGCCGAACACGCATCGAGCGACCTCGCTGCGGCCGCTGCCGACCAGTCCGAACATGCCGACGATCTCACCCGCTGCCAGGTCGAAGGACACGTCGTCGAACACGCCGTCCAGGCTCAGGCCACGCACGCTGAGCAACGGCTTGCCAGGCTCGGGCACGCGGTCCGGGTAGATCTGCTCCAGCCGGCGCCCGGCCATCAACGCGATGATCTCGTCCTCACTGGTACGGGCCGGGGTCAGCGTATCCACCACCCGGCCGTCCTTGATGACGGTGATCGAGTCGGAGATCTCCATCACCTCGGCCAGCCGGTGCGAGACGTACAGGATCGCGACGCCACGCTCCCGCAGCCTGCGGATCAGGTCGAAGAGCCGGTCGAGGTCGGTGCCCGCGAGCACGGCGGACGGCTCGTCCAGCACGAGCATCCGGGGCTCGACCGCCAGCGCCTTGGCGATCTCCACCATCTGCTGGCGCGCGACCGACAACCTGCCCGCGCGGACACGCGGATCGATGTCGGCGAACCCGATCTCCTCCAGCAGCGCCCGCACCCGTGCGTGCGCCGCCGGCCAGTCGATCAGCCCGCGTTTGGTGGGCAGCGCCCCCAGCAACACGTTCTCCGTCACCGTCAGCTGGGGCACGAGGCTGAGCTCCTGGTAGACGGTCCGGAACCCCAGACCCTGCGCGTCCTCGGGGCCGCGCAGGCTGAGCGGCTCGCCGTCCAGCAGGATCTCCCCGCCGTCCAGCGGTACGGCCCCCGCCAGCACCTTGATCAGAGTCGACTTGCCGGCGCCGTTCGCGCCCGCGATGGCGAGAACCCGGCCGCCCTCGGCGGTCACGTCTACGCCGTGCAGGACCTCGACCCCGCCGTATCCCTTGCGGACGCCCCGCAGTTCCAATTTCATGCCAGGGCGTCCATGACGATGATGGTCTTCTGCTCGGTCATGTCGAGGAGGGTGTCGTGCAGTCCTTCGCGGGCCCCGCCGGTCAGCTTCACGCCCCCGAACGGAAGGTTCTCCGCGCGCAGTGCCGTGGAACCGTTGATCACAACACCCCCGACCTGGAGGCGCCGGGCCACTGAGAAGGCCCGTGCGATGTCCCTGGTGAAGATCGCCGCCTGCAGCCCGTAGGCGGACTCGTTGGCCAGCCGCACCGCCTCCATGGCGTCGGCCACCCGCAACAGCGGTGCGACCGGCCCGAAAATCTCCTCGGCCACGGCCTCCGCGTGCGGTGCGACGTCCACCAGCACCGTCGGCGGCACGAACGCCCCGTCCCGGGGACCGCCCACCAGGACGCGCGCACCGTCATTTACGGCTGCCCGAATCGCCTGGTCCACAGCGGCGGCGGCAGGCTCCGTGATCAGCGGGCCGACGTCGGTGGCCTCATCCAGCTGGTCACCCACGACCAGCTTCCCGGCCTCCGCTTCCAGCGCGTCAGCGAACGCGTCGTACACACCGTCCTCGACGTAGACGCGCTTGACGGCGCAGCAGATCTGTCCGTTGCCGCGCGCCAGCCGCCCGAGCACGACGGCCTCGGCGGCACGCTCCACGTCGGCGTCCGCACACACGATCAGCGCGTCGTTGCCGCCGAGTTCCAGATGCGTGCGCTTCAGCGTCCCGGCGGCGAGCTCGGCTATGGCCCTACCCGCGGCGGTGCTGCCGGTAAGGCTGATCATCTGCACGCCGTCGGCGGACGCGAGGAACCGCGCCAGTTCCGGCCCGCCGGGAAGGATCTGGTGCGCCGCCTCGGGGAAACCGGCCGCCTCGATGATCCGGCCGATCTCCATCAGCGTGAGCGGACACTTCTCCGGCGGCTTCACGATCACCGCGTTCCCCGCTGCCAATGCCGCCGCGGCTTTGTGCGCCCACAGCTCGACCGGGTAGTTGAACGGGACGATCGCCGCGACCACCCCGATCGGCTCCCGGACCGTTACCGCCAGGTGGTTCTCAAGCCCGGGAACCGCGTCCAGCGGGATCTGCCGGCCAAAGATCCTGACCGCCTCCCCAGCGAACCCGCGGAAGATCCGGACCGCGGCTGCGATCTCCTCGCGGGTCTGCCGGATCGGCTTCCCGTTCTCGGCGGCCAGATCCCGGGCCAGTTCCTCGGCCCGCGCCTCGATCCCGTCTGCGACCTTGGCTAACAGCCGTGCCCGCTCGTGCGAGGCGGTCGCGGCCATCGCGGTCCGGGCGTCCTGGGCCGTCCGGACCGCCGCACGTGCCTCGTCCTCGGTCGAGACCGGCATCTCGCCCAGCACAGCGCCGGTCCCAGGGTTGTGAACGGGCAGAGCACGTCCGTCGGTCAACGGATTCGTCAACGTATCGCTCCTTGCCGGTCGTTCCACTATGTAGAATCACACTTCGTATGGTGGAATCGTCAGCACAGTAAACGGACGGAAACGGGTTGTCAATGGGTTACGGACCAGCCGAAAACGTGCGTCACAGCGGCCGAGCTTCATCGGCCGGCAACGCGGTGACCAAGACGATCAACGTGCTGGAGGCCGCCGTCGGAGGACCGGGACCGCGCCGACTCGCCGATATCAGCGTCGAATCAGGCGTTCCGAAGGCCAGCGTGCATCGCATCCTCGCGGTACTCGCCGACCTCGGCTTCATCACCAGCGAGGGCGGCGGCAGCTACCGCGCCGGCCCCCGCATGCTCGCCCTCGCCGAGGAGGTCAAGGCCGCCAGCGCGACCGGCATCGGCGACGTCCTCACCCGGCTCTCACGGGATGTGCGCCAGACCGTCCACTTCGCGCTGCACAGCGGCGACCACGCCGTCTACGTCCACAAAGTCGAGGCCGACCAGCCCTACCGGATGGCCTCCCGCGTCGGCATGCGCCTGCCCCTGCACTGCACGGCCATCGGGAAATGCATCCTGGCGCACCTGCCGGAGCCCGAACTGGCGGCCATCGTCGCCAGCGCGGGAATGCCCGCGAAGACGTCCGAGACGATCACCGATTTCAACCGGCTGTCCGTAGAGCTGGCGCAAATCCGCGAACAGGGCTATTCCATCGACGACGAGGAGAACGAGAAGACCATACGGTGCATCGGCGCCCCCGTCTTCGACCGCACCGGCACCGTCGTCGGCGGCGTCAGCATCTCGACGGTCGCCCTTCTCCTGCCCCGCGAGGAACTGCTCACCTTCGCCCCCGTCCTGCAAACGGCCGTCGCCTCCCTGACAAACCTGCTCTGATGACAATGTGCGCCCAGCAGCGCAGGAGTTGAAGCAAATGAGCCCGAGGGCGAACAACCCTCGGGCTCATTTGTCATTTTGCATGTCAACTGGACTGCTTAAGTACCCGAGCCATATAGAGCGGCACATGCGACCGCGCGGTGTCCCGCGTGCCGGGCATCACAATGCGATGCAGTCGAAGGCGAGCGGGTAACAGCCGATCGGCCAGGCCGGGCGACCTGACGACGCAGCCCACTCCTTCCCCGGGCAACGGTCAACCCCGAGAGCCTTCCCGCCGGCGCCGCTTGGAGCCGGCGTCAGCCCACTGTCTGATTCATGACATGTCTGTTTGTCGCCAGCAACGGTCGTAGACATCGATTGATCTGATGACTATGAATTGGACAGCCTTTATTGCCAATTAAGTAGGTACTGCTATGGGGTTCCGGCACGGAGAACGACGCTTACGCCGTCCCGCCGTCACCGTATCCGTCACGACCGTCTGCCTGGCCACCGCGATGGCCGCCACCATGCTCACCGGGCAGGCGGTCGCGCGCACCGCTGCGCCGCAGGCCGAATTCGGCACCGTGAAGTCCACCACCCACGACATCACCCTGATCACCGGCGACCGGGTGCACGTCACCGTGTCCGCCGACCGTCGCAGCACGGCGACGGTGACCCCGGCGCCCCGCGCGAAGGGAGTCCTGCCCGCCGGCTTCCACGTCCAGGAACGCGACGGGCAGGTCTACGTCTACCCCGGCGACATGCTGGACCTGATCCCCGAGCGCCTGGACCCCGAGCTGTTCAACGTCACCGCGCTGGCCGAGCAGGGCCAGGCCGACACGACGGCGCGTTCGATCCCGCTCATCCTCACCTACCGCGAACATGCCACCAAGGCGGCGATCCCGCAGGTCGAACAGGTACGTGCGCTGGAAAGCCTGAACGGCGCCGGCGTGTCCCTGGCCAAGGACCAGGCGGCCCAGTTCGGCGGTGCGCTGTCCCGGCTCGCCGCCGCGCCGCGTACCAAGGCGGCGAGCCCGCTCGACGGGGTGGCGAAGATCTGGCTCGACCGGAAGGTCGAGTCAGTGCTGGACCGCAGCGTGCCTCAGATCAACGCGCCCGCCGCGTGGCAGGCCGGGTTCGACGGCGCGGGCACCACCGTGGCGATCTTGGACAGCGGGATCGACACCAGCCATCCCGACCTGGCCGGGCGGGTCACCGCCGAGCGTGACTTCAGCGACGAAGGCTCGACCAAGGACCTGAACGGCCACGGCACGCACGTCGCCGCGACCGTGGGAGGAGCCGGCGAGCGCAAGGGCGTCGCCCCCGGTGCCCGGATCGTCAATGGCCGGGTGCTGAACGCGGACGGCATCGGGCTCTCATCCTGGGCCATCGACGGGATGGAATGGGCGGCCGGAGAGGCCGGCGCCGACATCGTGAACCTGAGCCTGGGAAGCTCGCAGCCCGGCGGCCCGCTCACCGACGCCATCGGCGCGCTGACGGAGCGGCACGGCACCCTTTTCGTCGTGGCCGCCGGCAACTACGGCTGCGCGGCGTGCATCGGCAGCCCCGGAGACTCACCGGCGGCGCTGACCGTGGGCGCGGTGGATTCCGAGGACCGGATGGCGGAGTTCTCCAACTACGGCCCGGTCGGCCTGGACCGCCTGATCAAGCCGGACGTGACCGCACCCGGCGTGGGGATCGTCGCAGCCAGGGCTCACGGCACCGCGCTCGGTGAGCCGGTGGACGACTCCTACACCAGAATGTCGGGCACCTCGATGGCGGCCCCGCACGTCGCCGGTGCCGCCGCGCTGCTCAGGCAGGCCAGGCCCGGCATCAAGGCCGCGGAGCTGAAGTCACTGCTGATGGGTACGGCCAAGCCGACGGCGGATGTCCCACCGGACCGGCAGGGCGCCGGCAGGGTGGACGTCGCCGCCGCGCTCGCCGGACCGGTCGTCGCCTCCTCGGGTTCACTCGGCTTCGGGCTGATGGTGACGACCGATGGCGAGCCCGTCACCCGGAAGGTGACGTATCGCAACCCCGGGTCCGCCCAGGCGGTCCTCGACCTGACGGCCGGCGGCGCGTTCACCGTCACCCCCGCCGAGCTCTCCCTGCCCCCGGGCGGCGAAGCACAGGTGACCGTCACCCTTGACCCCGCCAAGGTCACGGCCGGACCTCAGCGCGCCGAACTGGTCGCCACCTCGCGCGCCGGCGGGACCCTGCGTGTCCTGCTGACCGGCAACGCCGAGCCCAAGCGGGTGAGACTGCGGATGACCCCGATCGCCAGGGACGGCCGGGCCACTCGTGCCGTGACCAACGTGGTCAACCTGGCGGACGGTGGCCTCGACGGGAAGGCCATGCCGCACGACCCCGTCCAGCACTGCCCCGGTGACCAGGCGGGTGAATGCCTGCTCGTCCTGCCCGGCACGTACTCGGTCCTCGGACGGGTCGAGACCATGCACCCGTCGAAGGACCCGTACAACAGCGACCGCGGCAGCGTGCTGCACGGCAGCCTGGTCGGTGACCCGGAGGTGGAGGTCACCGGCGACACCGAGATCGTGCTCGACGCCCGCAAGGCGACCGAGGTGCTCATCACGACCCCCGACCACCGCACCCACCGCAACCCGGGAGCCGCGTCCAAGCTGAGCTGGCACCGTTCTCCCGAGAAGGGGCCGGACAGCGCCGACTTCTACCTCAGCCTCGGCGGCAACCTCGAAGAGCGGATCTTCATCCAGCCCACCGAGCGCGTCACCAAGGGCGAGTTCGGCGTCGCCAGCCGCTGGCGGCTGGAGGCACCCGAGATCACCATGAAGACCCAGGGCATCGAACTGCGCCCCGAGTACTACGACCCGGTGTGGTTCAGCGACGACTCCAGCCAATACCCGCGCCTGGACGGCACCTCGACTCTGCTCGCCGCCGACGCTCGGCGGGCCGAGGCGAAGGACCTGGCCGGGGTGAACCTGCGCGGCAGGCTCGCGCTGATCCGCCGCGACCCGCGGGTCACGGTCGCGGCCCAGGCCAACGCCGCCGCCGCGGCCGGTGCCAAGATGGTCGCCGTCTACAGTGACACCCCCGGTATAGACGGCGTGTTCCCCGGCACGGGCGAGAAGCTCTCCGTCCCGACCGTACGGCTGACGTACGAAGAGGGCAGGCAACTGCTTGACCGGATGAGCCGCCGGCCGGTCACCATCACCGCTACCGGCGTCGTGGCCAGCCCCTACGTGTACGACCTCTATCCACGCGAGGAGGGTCGCGTCCCCCGCAACCTCGAATACCTCGCGCGGGCCGGATCCATGGCCAGGGTGGACACGACGTTCCGCACCCAGCAGACCGGCAACACGGTCATCGCCGAGACGCGCACCGGCAGGCAGTCATGGGAGGACGCGGCGTACGACGCCCAGCATCCGGTGCGGCGAACGCCCTTGACCAGGGCGGAGTACATCACGGCCGATCCCGGGGTCGAATGGTCCGCGGCGGTCATCACGCCGGAGCCGTACTACAACGCCCAATGGCAGCCGCCGGAGATCTCCAGGACCCTGCTCGCGGAAACGGACAACCGCTCCTACCGGCCGGGCGAACGGACCACACGCGACTGGTTGAAACAGCCGATCCTCCCGGGCGTCCCGCCGAACGACCCGATACGCCGGCAGGGCGACCTGATCTCGGTGAACCTGCAGGGCTTCGCGGACGCCCACGGCAATATGGGGCCCGCCTGGACCGAGCCGTTCGAGAACGGCACGAAGACCGACTTCCGCCTCTACCAGGGTGACACCCTGCTCGCCGGAACCACCCAGGCAGCCGTCGGCACCATCGCGATCCCCGAGGTCGCCGCGACCTACCGGATGGAGTACGACCTGGAGATGCGCGCCCCCTGGGCGAGGCTGTCCACCCGGACGAGGTCGGTGTGGACGTTCGGCTCGCAGCGGCCCGGCGGTGCCGCGACCACGGTGCTCCCGCTGCTGTTCGCGGACTACGACATCCCGTCCGACCTGCGCAACAGAAGCGACTCCGGCAAGCTCGGGCTGCGGGTGTACCACCAGAAGGGGGCGGCGACGAGCGCGATCAAGGACGTGTCCCTGGAGGTCTCCTACGACGACGGCGCGACCTGGCGTGCCGCCGAACGGCTCCGCGCCAAGGGCGGCAACGCCTACGAGGCCACCCTCGGCCGCGGCACCGGTGACCACGTCTCGCTCCGCGTCAAGGCCGCCGACCACAGGGGCGGCACGCTGACCCAGGAGGTGATCCGCGCCTACGCCAGGCGCTGACGGCGCACGTCCCCGGACGGCGAGCCGCCCTGTACGGCGAAGCACCGAAACCGGGAGCCGGGCGGGCCCCAACCGAGACCCGCCCGGCTCCCGGGAGCCGGGCGGCCCTCACCGCGCTCACCTGCGGTGGACGTCTGCGGTTTATCTAGCATGTACCGGGCCACGGCGCGGCCAGGTGACGCATGGTCTTCCACGGCCTGGTGACAGCCTGATCTTGTCCGGCATGGATCACGCATGTGACATGGGCATGGGTTTTCGGGGTAGGTCGAACTGTCAGGCGGCCGGATCGTTCAACGTCGCCCGGACAAACACAGTCAGCGTCAGCGATTTGCACAGGGCACGCGCCGCCGGTACTCGCGGTGGAGGGCTCGATGAACACGCGAACAGCTCAGCCACAGGTCGGGATCACCCCGAACGTGTTTGGAATCTCCTACGGGTTGGCCGGTCTGGCCACCTGCTGGGGGTACGCGGCCATGCTGAGGGTGGCGCCCGCGCTGGTGGCCGACGTCCTGTTCATCCTCACCGCCGTCGTGTGGCTGGTGCTCATCGCCGGCTACGTGTCGCAGGTGCCGCGCCGGCCCGGCGGCTGGCGCGCCGAACTGGCCGATCCGGTGATGGGGCCGTTCGTGTCGCTGATCCCGATCGTCGGCATGCTCCTGGCGACCGGTCTGATGCCCCACGCCCCTACCGCCGGCCGGTGGCTGTTCGCGGTCTTCGCCGCCGCCACCACCATCCTGGCCGGGTGGATCACCGGCCAATGGATCGTCGAAGGGCTCGACCTGGACCGGCTGCACTCCGGCTACGTCCTGCCCGCCGTCGCTGGAGGACTCATCGCCTCCATCGGCGCCGCCCGCGCCGGCTGGACCGCCGTCGCCCACGCTTTCATGGGCATCGGCGTCGTGTCGTGGCTGCTCATCGGCTCCGTCATCATGGCCCGGCTACTGTTCCGCCCCCGCCTGCCCGCGCCACTGCTGCCGACCCTGGCCATCGAGGTCGCGCCGCCCGCTCTCGGCGGCCTGGCCTACCTGGCCATCACCCACGACAAGGTTGACGCCGTCGCCCTGGTGTTCGGCGGCTTCACCGCACTCGCCGTCATCGTCCAGCTTCGGCTGATCCCCGTGTACCGCCGGCTGTCGTTCGGCCCCCCGTTCTGGTCGTTCGCGTTCCCCTACGCCGCCGTCGCCATCTTCGCCCTCCACTGGATCAGCTACGGAAGGCCCGTCGGGTACACGGTGTGGGCCTGGTGCGTACTGCTCGCGATCACAGCCTTCATCGCCGCGCTCGCCGCCAAGACGACGGCCGCCCTCGCCCACGGTAAATTCCTGCCCCGACTCCAGTAACCGCAGGCGCAGCCGACAGTGGATCTCAGGCAAAGCTGGTCGGCACGGACCGCCCGGCCTGTATGGCCTCCAGCGCGGCCCGCGCCTCTGACATGCCCACGACCGCGTACTTCGCGGTGTGGTAGGTGAACTCGCTACCCTTCTTCGGCCACGCCCAGGTACATCACCTTCTGGTTCTTCGGGTTGAACGCGATCGAGGTCACCCGGTCGTAGGAGCTGTGGGTGGTGGTGACCCGGTTCCGGCGGGAGTCGTAGGTGTAGAGGTACGTGCCGGTGCCCGCCCAACTCGTGCCGTACTCGAAGGTGAGCTTCTCCGCGTCCGTCGGGTGGGCGGCGAGCAGCGGCCCGTTGCTGAGGGTGATCCCGTTCCCCTGGTCCACGACGGGGGCGAAGCGGCGGCCTCCGTCGGACGAACGGTAGATGTGCCGGCCGTCAGATGGCACGCCCTCGTCCGACTCCGCCAGGTTGAGGCCCATCGCGTACACGACGTTCGGGGCGGCGGGGGAGACCACCGCGCTGAACACGTTGACGCTGTCGCCCTTGTCGCCCAGACCGGTGGACGTGGTCCACGTGCGGCCGCCGTCGTAGGTGACGCGAGCGCCGTGGCTCGCCGCACCCAGCACCACATGGTCCAGGTTGTCCGGGTCGAAGGCCGCGGTGTAGACCATGAGCAGCTCGCTGGCCGGCCAGGCGGGCACTCCGATGGGCCGCCAGGTGCGCCCGCCGTCCCGCGAGTCGTACAACTGCCCGGACCCGTCGGCCACCCGCAGGTGGTCGCCGCGGCGCCGGTCCGTGCCCAGCCCCGCCACCTGGCCGGCCGGCGAGGTCAGCGGCGTACCGCCGTCCGGCGTGACGAGCGTGAGGTTGCCGTCACGGTCCCACGCGTAGGCCCGGCCGCCGCTCGCCGCGACCAGCTCGATGTACGACCCGTTCACCTTGCCCACCTGCTTCCAGCTGCAACCGGCGTCACCCGAGGCCGACAGCAGGTTGTTCGACAGGGCAAGCAACGTGTCAGGGCGGTCGAGGGCGACCAGTCCGCTGGTGTAGACGACCCGCTGCGGCGCCTGGCTGGTCGGCGTGATAGTCCTGCCCTCGTTCCGGGTGAACGTCACCGTGCCGTCACCGCTGACCGTCTCGCATCGCGGCTGGTGCCAGCCGCCGAAACCCTCGTCCGCGGCGGCGGGCGCGGCGGTCGAAAGGACCGCGAGCGCGGTCGCCACCCCAAGAGTGAGCACCTTCTTCACAACTTCCTCCATAACAAGCGCCAATGCTCCGCGTCCGTCCTACCGGGGAGCGGATGGCCTACGCTAGGCAAAATGATTGGCAGGTTTATGACGTTGCAGGAATCCGACAAGCCAGAGGATCATGAACACTGACGATAACGCGCTGTCGGCCGTCGGGGTGGATGCCGATGACGAGCGAATCTACCGGGACCTGCTCCGCCGCCCGCGCGCCACCCTGCCCGAGCTCGCCGCGCACACTGGGCGCACCACGGTGGGGCTGCGCCGCGCGTTCGCCAGGCTGGAGGAGTTGGGGCTCGTGAGCCGCATGGC
Source organism: Nonomuraea jiangxiensis (assembly GCF_900099965.1). GTDB lineage: Bacteria > Actinomycetota > Actinomycetes > Streptosporangiales > Streptosporangiaceae > Nonomuraea > Nonomuraea jiangxiensis. The sequence goes on from NZ_FNDJ01000009.1 coordinate 279,840, forward strand.
GGGGCGCCCGATACGGTTCGTGCCGACCCGGCCCGACATCGCGGTCGCCGCCCTCATCTCCCGCCGGGAGGAAGGGCTGGCGCAGGCCCGCCTGGCCGCCCTGGCCCTGCTCGCCGAGACACCGCGCACGGAGAACCAGGCCCCTGAGGAACTGGTCGAGGTCGTCCAGGGCCAGACGGCCGTGGTGCAGCGCTTCACCCAGCTCCAGCAGACCGCGACCGAGGAACTCCTGGTGCTGGACCGGCCGCCCTACGCGCAGGACCCGTCCCAGCAGAACATCACCGAGATGGAACGCCTCGCGCACGGCGTCCTGGTCCGCGGCATCTACGACGTCTCGGCCCTGGAGATCCCCGGCAAACTCCGCCTGGCCCAGGAGGCGGCGGCGGCCGGCGAACAGGCCAGGATCAGTCCGGAGGTACCGATGAAACTGGCCATCGCGGACCGTAGAAGCGCGATCCTGCCCCTGAGCACCACCGCGTCCGCGCATGCCGACAGCGCGGTCATCGTGTACTCCTCGACCCTGCTCGACGCCCTGGTCACGCTGTTCGAGGTGCTGTGGCGCTCGGCGCTGCCTCTCCCGGCCAAGTCCCTGTCCGGCCTCCCGGCGGACCTGCCGGACCCGGAGCTGTTCACCCTGCTCGCGGCCGGTCTCAAGGACGAGGCGGTGGCACGCCAGCTCGGGGTGAGCCTACGGACCGTCCACCGCCGGGTCAGCGAGTTGATGGACCGGCTGGGTGCGCGTACGCGCTTCCAGGCGGGCCTGCTGGCCGCCCGCCGCGGCTGGTCGGACCCTTTGTCGTAGCGGGTGCGGAGCCGCAGAGGGGAGGACGTCTACCTCACCGAGCGCGACAACCGGCACCGGCGCAGGTCAGTGGCCTCGGCGGCCCGGCCGGTGCGATCGGTCGCTTCGGCCGGGCCGTTGTGCGAGGAACTTGAGATGTACGGGTTACTGCCGGGCCTGGCCCGCGGGCACGTTGCCGCACCTGGCCGAGCCGGCGTCGGTGAAGTCACCGTTGCCGTTGCCGGGCTCGGGTACGAACTGCCAGTCGTAGCCGGTGGGCCGCAACGTCAGCTTCAGCACGCCGAACGTGTTGGCGTTCGCGACGGCGAGGTTCGCCGTCGGGGAGATCGTGCCATGGAAGCCGACGCCGCCGGTTCCCGCGACGAACTGGTGGATCCCGTCCTGGTCGGCCGTGCCGTCCGCGTCCTGCGGGTCGAAGCGCTGGTAGTTGTGGTCGTGACCGTTGAGGACGAGGTCCACGCCGTAGCGGTCGGCCAGCTGCCAGAGCGGCTTGGTGTCGGGGTTGGCGAGCACACCCGGGTAGAGCGCGGAAAACAGCGGCTTGTGCCAGAGCGCCAGGGTGCACTTGTTCGGATGCGTCCGCAGGTCCTGCTCCAGCCACCGGTACTGCCCGGAGCCGGGCGCACACGAGACGACGCCGCACTCGCTGTTCAGCGCCACGACGTGCCAGCGGCCGAGATCGTAGGAGTAGTAGCCGCGCTGCCGGTCCCCTGCGGGCCCGTCCGTCGCGCCGACGCCGTTGAAGTAGTCGAAGTACCCGTCCGCATTCGCGCCCGGGTAGTACGCCTGGGCGTATTCGTGGTTGCCCACGACCGGGTGGGTGATGTCCTTGAACGCCCCCCACGTCTTGTCATAGGAGGAGTTGAAGGCGGCCAGCGTGCCGACGTCGTACTGCCCGTCGGCGAGCATCGCGACGGCGTCCGGGCGCAACTGCTGGATCAACGCCGCGGTGCCGGCCTGGTGGCAGGTCGTGGCGGTGACCGCGCTGGTGGCCGCGCAGGCGACGTCGCCGGCCGCGACCAGCACCGGCGCGTCCGGGCCGGAGACGGCGCCCTCGTCCTGCCGTCCCTTGTCGTACGTGCCGCGCGCGATGGGCACCTCCGTGGTGTCGAAGCGCACGGTCTCGGTGTCCACGTTGCCCGCGACATCGGTCACGGTGATGCTGAGCCGGTGCGACCCGGCCGGGATGTTCTCCACAGGAAACCGGTCGGGCATCGGGATCGCCCGGCCGTCCAGCACCGCGGTGGCCCCGGCGAAACCGGACAGCGCGTCGGTGGCCTGCACGCTCACGGTGACGTCCCCGCCGTCGATCCGCGCGCCGTCCGCCGGGGAGGTGGACGTGATCTGCGGCGCGGTGTTGTCCACGATGAACGGCACGGTCCTGCGGGACTCCGCGCCGGCGACGACGTCCATGGTGTGCGGGCCGTCGGCGAGCCGCCGCGTGTCGAGGCCGTACGAGACACCGCGCAGGTGCTCCGCCGGCACGGTCATGGTGAAGTTCTCGGTGACCTGCTCCTCGGTGGCGTTCCCGCCGGGGTAGCCGTCGCCGATCGACAGAACCTTGGTGGCGGGGACCGCGGGGTCGGTCACCTCGGTGCCGCCGAGCAGCCGCAGCCGGGTGTTGCGGATGGTGAAGTCGTCGTGGTTCTTCGCCAGGCTGGTCGGGGAGACGGAGTCGCCCGCGCGGACCGTCACTACGTTGGTTCCCTCGTGCAGCACGCCCGGCGGCACGGGGACGGAGACCGTGGCGTACCCGGAGTAGTCGCGGTTCACGGGCGCGACCATCGTTCCGTTGACCCAGACCGAGTTGAGCAGCTTCTGCGAACCGCTCTGAATGCCATCGGCCTCGAACAACACGGTCGCGGGCAGGCTCGGCACCGGAGCGGTGGCGACCGAGGCGCCGTCCAGGGCTAAGCCGAGGCCGGCTCCGTCCGCCCCGCCACCGGCGTAGATCGTCACCTCGCCGCGGAGCACCTGACCGTCGGCGATCGAGAGCTGCGGTGCGGAACCGTCCGCCCAGGCGGACTGGGTGACCGGCGCGAGCACCGACGCCGTCAGCAGGACGACCGTGGCCGGGCGCCGCCAGCGTGCGCGCCGGCGGTTGCTTTCAACGTACCTATTCACTTGCATCCCTTGACAAAGGAGTACGGCACTCAAGTAATAGGCACGGCTGCTGTCGCCTGCGTGAACGCCCGGCGGATTGCCGCCATCGAAGGGACGCCGGTCGCGTGCCCCGCGAACGGGCACCGAGTGGTCGCACGACGGTGAACAGGGAGCAAGGTCACCCTTCGACCGCCCGCCTCGCCGGATCGCGGTCGCGCCGATCCCCACTCGCCATCTGCGTGCCCGGCCGGCGTCGACTCATCGTCATTGTTTCCATGAACCACAGACGTACGGTGATCCGGACTCGTTCACCCGGGGTGCCACAGGGTGCGCTCCACGACGAAACCAGTCCCCTAGGCAAAAGGAGCGCGTCTCCGTGCGCGGAATCGTCGTCCTTGTCCTGGCCGTGTTCGCCGTCGTACTGTCCGTCAGCCCCGCGCAGGCCGCCCCCGACGGCACGCTCAGGCTGACCTCCACGACCGTCAAGATCGGTGACCCGATCACGTTCTCCTTCTCCACCCCGCGGCCCGACGCCCAGAACTGGGTCGGCCTCTACCAGGACCCGGGCAACGGCCCGGTGAACGAGGAGTTCGTCGGCCCGTCCACCAAGTGGGTCTACACACCGGAGTCGAGCGGCACCGGCTCGTTGCCGACCGAGGGGCTGCCGGCGGGCGACTGGATCGTCTACTACCTCTACAACGACGGCTACACCTGGCTGGCGCAGCCGGTGAAACTCCAGCTCGTGGCCTCCGGCCCGGTGAGCTGGGTGAGTTCGGCGTTCCCGCTCCGCAACGGCCAGGTCGGCAGCGACTACAGCGCCTCGGTCGCCAGGCTGGTGCGCGGGAACACGGCCGGGCTGAGCTTCCGCAAGGTCTCCGGCCCGTCCTGGTTGACGGTCTCCCCGGGCGGGACGGCCGGCGGCACACCGACGGCCTCGGGCACGATCACCGCGGGGATCGAGGCGAGCAACAGTACGGGTTCCAAGGCCACCGCCACTGTGACGATCCGGGTCCAGGCCTCGGGTGCCGCGCTCGTCCCCGAGCTCAAGGTGATGAGTTACAACCTCTGGCACGGCGGCACGCCGGTGAACGGCTACCGCGACAAGCAGCTGAAATTCCTCCTGGACCGCGACGTCGACGTGGTCGGCATCCAGGAGAACGAGGGCACATCAGCACAGGCGTTGGCCGACGCCCTCGGCTGGAGCTACCACCAGAACAGCGACGTCGCCATCCTCAGCCGGTACCCGATCTCCGCGACGGGTTCCGGCACGGCTTCCGTGTGGGCCAAGGTCAGGCTCGGCACCAGGTCGGCCGTCCTGTGGAGCGCCCACCTCGGCTACACCCCGTACGGACCCTACGACGCGTGCTTCGGTGGGATGTCCGTCCAGCAGCTGATGGACCGCGAGTCCCGGTCCGGCCGCACCGGGCAGATCAACTCCATCATCTCGGCGATGAACACCGACCTGGCGAACTCGGGCTCCACCCCCGTCTTCCTCGTCGGCGACTTCAACGCCCCGTCGCACCTCGACTGGACGTCCGCGAACAGCCACTGCGGCTACGGGCAGGTGAGCTGGCCGACCTCGACCGCCCCGGTCAACGCGGGCCTGACCGACTCCTACCGCGCCGCCCACCCGAACCCCGCCACGGCGCCCGGCATCACCTGGTCACCGATCTACAAGACCTTCACCGGCGGTTACGGCTACGACTCCCACACGGGCGAGCCCGAACCCCAGGACCGCATCGACTTCGTCTACTTCAAGGGTGCTCTTGATGTGCTCTCCTCCGAGGCCGTCGTCGAGGGCGACCCGGCGCTTTACCCGAACCACCAGAACAACGCGTGGACCTCGGACCACGCCGCGGTCCTGACAACCTTCCGCATCCGCTAGACCAGGTCACCAGCACACAAGCCGGACGATCAGCGCCGAGCCTTGAGCCCGCCCGCTGAGCCGAGCGCTTGACGATCACATGGCTCTGATGGATCTTGTGCTCAATACCCGGACACATGGAGGTGCCTTTTGCGGCCGAACGCCCGCTTCACCGACGTACAGCCGATCGGCCTCGACGCGGTAGCGGCGGCCGCGGGCACCGATCCCGACGTCCTGCGCCTGGAGAACCTCGACACCGACGTTCCTCCCCCGCCCGCCGCTGTCGCCGCCACCACCCAGGCGCTGGCCTCGGGGGAAGGCAACAGCTGGCTGCCGCTGACCGGTCTACCGGTGCTGTGCGAGGCGGTCGCGGGCGAGCTGCGCAGTCGTACCGGGCTCGACTACGACCCGTCGCGGCAGGTCGTCATCACCTCGGGCGGCACCTCGGCGGTCATGCCCGTGTTGCTCGCCACCACCGAGCCGGGCGAAACCGTGGCGCTCACCGACCCCACCTATGCCGGCCTCCTCCAGCGGGTACGGCTGTCCGGTGCCCGCCCGCACTTCCTCCCGCTCCGGGTCGAGGGCGGCCACTGGCGCCTGGATCGCGACGCCCTGACCCAGGTCACCACGGCTGCGGCGCTGCTGCTGATGAGCCCGTCGATGCCGTCGGGCGTGCTCCTCGACCGCGACGACTGGGCGGCCGTGGCCGAGACCTGCGCGAGGACCGGCGCGTACCTCATCTACGACGCCGCGATGGAGCGCCTGGTCTACGACGGCCACCCGCGGATCAACCCGTGCCAGGTCGAGGGCCTGGCGGAGCGGACCATCACGATCGGCTCGGTCTCCAAGGAATATCGGATGATCGGGTGGCGGATCGGCTGGATCGCCGGCCCGGTGGACCTCATGGACCGCATCAGGATGGCGGTCATCTACAACACCACGGTGTCCAGTGGTTTCGCCCAGCTCGGCGCCGCGGCGGCGCTCACGGACCCGTCGGGCTCCGGGGTCGACGAGGCTGCGGCCGAATACCAGCGGCGGCACGACACGGTCATCGACCAGCTCGCCGGCCTCCCGGTGGTGCGGGCGGCGGGCGGCTGGTCCTGCCTGGTCAACGCCACCGCTCTGGGCCTCACCGCCCCGGAACTGTCGTCTCGGCTGCTCCGGTACGGGCGCGTTGCCGCCACCCCGATGACGGCCTGGGGCGGAACGATCGCACCCGACTACGTCCGCCTCGTCTACAGCCGCGAACCCGTCGAACGCCTCAGCGATCTGCGTTACCGGTTCGACACGGCGTTGACCTCCGGCTGAGGACACCGGACCTGCCCGGCAGCGGTGACCCGTGGCCGTGGATGCCGGGCAGGTCAGTTGGTGATCGGGCCCAGGGTGCGTTCCGCCCGTTTGGCGGCTTCCTCGTTGCCGCAGGCCGGTCCCCGGTGGCACCGGCGTCAGGAGCGCCATGGCGGCGATGGCTCACCGCACGCCCTCCTCCTAATAAGCCGGAAACTTTCACCTCACCAGGGATTGATGAAGACAACTTTCGAGGATATCTTCACGATCAACCCGCCCTCCTCCGGGACGGTGAGATGTCGAGATGCCCGCTCCCGGCAGCCCCTTACTCCCCCCAAGCGCCTGTTCAAGAGGTGAGCATGCCCATGACCGGAAGTCCCGTTCGGCCGAAGGCCCTCAACTCCGCGACCCTCGCCCTGTTAATCGCCCTCACGGCGGCGCTGCTTCCCCAGCCCGCCTCCGCGGACCCCGTCCAGACCCTGGCCACCTCCCACAAGAGCCCGTTCAACTGCGGAAAGACCTTCAACGCCAACAACTGGTCCCCCGGCCACAACCCCTCGGGTTCCCTCGACTGGCAGGACTACGGCAGCGACGACATCAACGGCGAAACCGTACGCGCCACCGCTTCAGGCACCGCGTACTTCTACGACGAGGGAAACACCAGCTACGGCAAATGGGTGGAAGTCCGCCACAGCGACGGCACCAGAACCCGCTACGCCCACCTCGCCACCATGGCACGAGCCGCCGGCGGCTCACTGAGCGTCAGCCAGGGCACATCGATCGGAACAGTCGGCTCCACCGGCGGCTCCACCGCTCCACACCTCCACTACGAACAGCGAACCTCCACCGGAGCGATGGACACCAGCCCCACCGTGGACGGCGTAACCGTATCCCTGGGACAGAAGAAGGCCATCACCAGCACCAACGCCTGCGGCAGCAACCCCTACACACCCGAAGAGGTCTGCGGCACCGGCTACGCCGTCATCGACTCGGCCGCCCTCACCGGCGGCCGCACCTACTTGCTCTACAACACGAGCAACGGCTACAACTGCGCCGTAACCCTGAAGACGACGAACGTCGGATCGCCATCGTCAATGTCGGCCTTCCTCGAACCAGAGGGAGAAACCAGAACAACGAACGCAGGGAGCTTCGGCTACTACGCCGGTCCGATCAGGCTTTCCGCCCCTGGACAATGCGTCAAGTGGGGCGGCTCTATCGGAAGCAGCTCCTACACCAGCCCCTTCGAACACTGCGGTTAGTGAGCACCCTGCCCCCACACCGCCACCGGTGTGGGGGCACTGTGTCGCACGCTACACGCCACCTCACCCTGCACCCACGAGCGATCCTGGAAACCTCCGACGCCAACAGAGCCCGGTAGGTGAGAACGGGCAGGCGGACCGTCATTCCGCTGTCGGCGGCTGTGCGCGGATCCAAGATAAGCGCTCAGCTCGGGCGCGTTGTTCGTGGCAACGGGCCGCTTTCGCGTTCAGAGAGTCTGCCGCATGCGGACGCTTGTGGTTCGTCGGTAATCGTCTCACTTCCGGACGACTAACCAGAACCAACAGGCGACAATCACCAGAGCCAGGCTGCCCAACACGGCGACGAGAACGGGCTGCTGGTCTTGCAGGAGCAGCGCGAGACCCACGATGGTGCCCATGACGACTCCAGCGACTACGCTGCCCCTGCTTAAGGGCTGTTGGGCCCATGGCGGGGTTTCGGTCTGCTCTTGCGTGTCCGTCTGATGGTCGACGTGCTCGGCTGGCTGTTTTGGGAGCGGTTCCCACAGCGTGCCGCAGTCGGGGCAGCGCCACGGGTCGGCGTGATCGGTGTCGGGGCGGGTGCACTGGTGAGCACTCAAGGTGTGGTTCCTTCCGGTGCCGACTCTGGCCATGCGGCGATGATCTCAATGGCGATCATTCTGCCGTGCTCGTCCGAGTCAAGGTTCACCATGGCGTCCACTTGCCTGCAGACGCCGCATTGCCTGCCACCCCGAGCAGCACCTGCCAACCTGTTGTGCTGCTTTGCCAGTGCTTTTGCCGTCGGCCAAGTTCCGATGGTCCGGCGGGCGTGGCCTGTCGGGTTGCGGACGTTCTCGACTTCTCGCAGTCCCGAGCGCCCCAGGCCACTTTCCCCTCATCAAACGGCACAAGAATCCAGAAGTCCCACTTCACTCAAGCCGTGGCACACCAGCGGTCCACCGTGGAAATTGAGTGGAACCGGCTCTGGGCCGCGAAGGCAGGCGCTACGGAGTGAGGACCACCTTGTTGCATTCGTCCTGCTTGTGCTTGAACAGCTCGAACCCGCGCGGCGCCTCGCTGAGCGGCATCCGGTGCGAGATGACGAAGCTCGGGTCGATCTCGCCCGCGCGGATCCGGTTCAGCAGCGGCTCGGTGTAGCGTTGCACGTGGCACTGGCCGGTGCGGATGGTCAGCGACCGGTTCATGACGGTGCCCATCGGGAACTTGTCCACGAACCCGCCGTAGACCCCGATGACCGACACCACGCCGCCGTTGCGGCAGGCCATGATGGCCTCGCGCAGCACGTACGGGCGCTCGGTCTCCATCCGGGCGGCCTGCTTGGTGCGGTCGTAGGCGTACATGGCCGGGGTCGGGTGGTGCGCCTCCATGCCGACGGCGTCGATGCAGGCGTCCGGGCCGCGCCCGCCGGTCATGTCGCGCAGCGCCTCCAGCACGTTCACCTCCTCGTAGTTGAGGACCTCGGCGCCGGTCCGCTGGACCCGCCGCAGCCGGTACGGGAAGCGGTCGATGACGATGACCCGGTCGGCGCCGAGCAGGAACGCGCTGGCCGCGGCGAACTGCCCGACCGGCCCCGCGCCCCAGATGGCGATCGTCTGGCCCGGCTTGATGTCGCACATCTCCGCGCCCATGAAACCGGTGGGGAAGATGTCGGACAGGAACAGCACGCTCTCGTCCGGCAGGTCGTCCTCGATCTTGATGGGGCCGACGTCGGCGAACGGGACGCGCACGTACTCGGCCTGCCCACCGGGGAAGCCGCCCAGCATGTGGGAGTAGCCGAAGATGCCGGCGGGCGCGTGGCCCATCAGCTTCTCGGCGATCCCGGCGTTGGGGTTGGAGTTCTCGCACACCGAGTACAGCTCGGCCTCGCAGGCGAAGCAGGCGCCGCAGGCGATCGGGAAGGGCACCACGACACGGTCGCCGACGTGCAGGTTGCGTACGCCGGGGCCGACCTCGACGACCTCGCCCATGAACTCGTGGCCGAGCACGTCGCCCTTCTTGACGGTCGGGATGTAGCCGTCCACGAGGTGCAGGTCGGAGCCGCAGATCGCGGTGGAGGTGACGCGGACGATCGCGTCGCGGGCGTTGAGGATCTGCGGGTCGGGAACGTCTTGGATCTCCAGGCGGTTGCGGCCCGTCCACACGTTGGCCTTCATGCCCGTCCTCCGATCGGTTGTGCGGGACGCTGGCGGAGCTGGCGCAGGGCGCGGTGGCCCTCGGGGCTGCCCTCCGAGCGGACCACCTCGCCGGTCTCCATGACCTGCTTGAAGCGGCGCAGGTCGTCGCGGACCTGCTGCTCGGGGTGCTCGCCGAACATCCGGGCGACGGCGGCGGCGAGCTTGCGGCCGGGCGCGCCGTACTCCATCGAGACGTCCACGACAGTGCCGCGCCCGCCGGGGCCAGTGGTGAAGCCGACCAGGCCGGCGTTGGAGACGCCGGTGCCGGGCACCGACCGCCAGGCGATCAATTCGCCGGCCCGCTCGTCGATGATCTCGGCTTCCCACTCCAGGTCGATGATCGGGCCCTTGGCCTTCCAGCGGGAGCGGCGCTCATCGAGGGTGCGCACGGAGTCCAGGTGCACCATGAACGTGGGCAGGTTCTCCAGCTCGCGCCAGAAGCGGTAGACCTCCTCGCGCGGCTTGTTGACGGTGATGGAGGCGCGCACCTGCAGCGGGCCCTTGGCGTTGGCGGTCCCGCGCCGGGCGCAGGCGGTGTCCAGGGCGGCGATCCCGGCGACCGCGCCGAGCGCGGCCAGCGCGCGGGCGCGGCGGGCGCCGGTGCGGTTGGCGGCGGCCCTGCCCAGGACGCCGAGGTCCATCGTGTCGCCGACGACCCTGGTCCACGCCCACGAGGCGGGGTTCTTGGCGCCGAGCAGCAGCGCGGCGTGCAGGAGCTCGCGCCCGCCGACGAGCCTGGCGAAGGCCGTGGCTCCAGGCGCGTCGTCGACGCCGCACAGGCGGGTCACGACCCGTGGTGCCGTCAGTTGCGCCGCGCCCAGCGCGAGGCTGGCCCATCCGAGCGCACGGGCGAATCTGTCGGTCATCATGTGTCCTAACGCAGGTTGTGGTGGTATGTGCGTACGCCGCAGGCGGCCTCCGATCTGCTGACCCCCCCGCGTCACCCGTCCCTTGCCCCCGACAAAACGGATGACACCAGCGGATCCAGGCACGAAAAGTGCACGTCGCCTCAATGGCCGTCCACGACGGGCTTCACATCCCGCACCCGACCTGCTGACCGGGCGTGTGGCGCATCCTCAAGCGCCTGGACATGGGCCGGCTCCCAGCCTGGCAGCGCGCACGCGGGCAGCCGCCCCCACCAGGTCTCATTCCGGGAGCAGTGCCGGCGCGGACGACGATGGGAGCACGTTCGTGGTCGGCGAGGTCACGCCCGACGTGTAGCGGCGCTGGCCTGCGGGCCTTTGGCGAACTCCTGCACGATGCGCTCGCAGAAGACCGGCAGGTCGTCGGGCGACCGGCTCGTGGTGATGTTGCCGTCGGTGACGACCGGCTCGTCGACCACGTCGGCCCCGGCGTTGCGCAGGTCGGTACGCACGCTCGGCCATGAGGTCAGCCGGCGGCCCCGCGCGACGTCGGCCTCGACGAAGTTCCACGGGCCGTGGCAGATCGAAGCGACCGGCTTGCCCGACTGGACGAAGTCCCGGACGAACCGCACCGCAGCGGGTTCCATTCGCAACTTGTCCGGGTTCACCGTCCCACCCGGCAGGAGCAGCGCCTCGTAGTCGTCGACCGACACCTCGCCGACCAGCCGGTCCACCGTGAAGGTGCCGGCGTCTTCGAGGTCGTGGTCGCGCGCCTGGATTTCGCCGCTGGTGATGGAGACCACGACGGTGCGGGCGCCGGCGTCGTCCAGCGCTTGCCGCGGCCGCTCCAGCTCGACTCGCTCCACCCCGTCGGCCGCGAGGATGGCGATCCGACGTCCGTTCAGCTCTCCAGCCATGTCAGGCACCCGCCCCCGCCATCGCCGGGTGCAGGACGACCTTCGTCCAGCCCTCGTCTCGCTTGTCGAAGTGCTCGTAGGCCTCCGGTGCGCGGTCGAGGGGCAGCTCGTGGCTGACGATGAAGGACGGTTCGGCCTTGCCTGCGGCGATCAGGTCGCGCAGCTGCCGGTTGTACTTCTTGACCGGGGCCTGGCCGCTGCCGATGTGCTGGCCCTTGAACCAGAACATGCCGTAGTCGAAGGCGAGTTTGCCCTGCTTGGCCAGCTCGTCGCCGGCTCCGGGGTCCTGCGGAACGAAGACGCCGACATTGCCGATCTTCCCGGTGAAGCGTACCGAGGCGACCAGCCGGTTCATCGTCAGGTTGGGCTGCTCCTGGCCGTCGGGATCGTGCGCCTGATAGCCCACGCACTCGCAGCCGTTGTCCGCGCCCAGCCCCATCGTCTCGTCCAGAACGACCTGTACCGGGTCGGCCTTCGAGTCGTCGATGGCGATCGCGCCGATCGATTCGGCCAGTCGCAGCCGGTCGGGGTGCCGGTCGACGACCATCACCTTGCTCGCTCCTCGGATGGTCGCCGAGAGGGCAGCCATCAGCCCGACCGGGCCCGCGCCGTAGATGACCGTTTGGTCGCCGGGCTGCACGCCGGCCATCTCGGTGGCGTGGTAGCCGGTCGGGAAGATGTCGGCGAGCATCACGTAGTCGGTCTGGCGCTGCTCGGCGTCCTCGCCCAGCCGCAGGCAGTTGAAGTCGCCCCAGGGTACGCGCAACAGCTCGGCCTGCCCGCCGCCGTACGGACCCATGTCGGCGAAGCCGTAGGCGGCGCCGGCCATATTCGGCTCAGGCTGGGCGGTCAGGCAGTAGTTCGTCAGCTGACGTTCGCAGTTCTTGCAGTGCCCGCACGAGATGTTGAACGGCAGGACGACCCAGTCGCCCACCTGGACCTTGTCGACCCCGATGCCGACCTCGACCACCTGACCCATGTTCTCGTGACCGAACCAGCGGCCGGACTCGAAGTCGGTCCGCCCCTCATACATGTGCAGGTCCGAGCCGCAGATGTTCGCGGACGTGATCCGCACCAGGACGTCGGTCGGCCGCTCGATCCGCGCGTCCGGCACATCCTTGACACTGACCTGCCGTGGCCCCTCGTACACCACTGCCTTCATGACCATCTCCCCGTCGCGGATGCCTCCCTCCCCACGGGCGGCCCTCCACGCCGATACCCCCGCAAAACCCCCTGAACCACAGCCGGACGCCTTTCAGTGTCCGAACGATCACTAACCGTCACACAACAGAGGGCTCGGAACGGTGATCTGATCGCGAGGGCCGGGGGACGGCGCCCGGGCCTTGACCTTCCTGGCCTGGCTGGAGGACGGCGACCCGAATGGCGGGTTCGGCCCTGCCGTGGTGCCTCGCCCGTGACCGCGGCATCGGTCGACCGCTGTTCTACAGGCCGGCGGTCTCGCCCTGTCCGCCCACACTCCTCCGGCATACCCTGGCCCCCACCCGGCGCCGCTGCATGTGTCGCGCCACAAGGGTAGTCATTGTCGGGATGGCGTCCGGTTACCGGCGAGGAGCGCCCATGGCCATCAGTGAGCAGCATCGGCCGGAGATCGTCGTCGGACTCGTGGCGACCCCGCCGGACTATCCGGCGCAGGTGGTCGCGCGGCTCGCCGCCGAGCTGGCCGACCGGCTCGCCGAGCAGGTGAACCCGCACGTGCGGTGGACCGTCCGGGCAGGCTGGGGTGAAGTCGCTCCGCGCCGCGACGGCGGCGTCGAGGCGCTGCTCGACGATCTCGCCCGCCGGCGCGCCGAGGCCCGGTGGGACGTCGCGATCTGCCTGACCGACCTGCCGCTGCACACCGAGCGGGTGCCGCTGGTGGCGCATACGTCCGCCCGGCGCCGAGTCGCGGCGGTGTCCTTGCCCGCGCTGGGGCTGCGCCAGCTGCGAGCGCTCCGCGCCGCCGTTCCGGGTCTCGTGGGCCGGCTGCTCACTGACACTTCCGAGGAGCGGGTGCCGCCGGCCGGCCGGGCACCGGCCGAGCTGGCCGGCCGGCTCGCCGCCATTCACCGGGTGGTCGGCGAGGCCGATACCGGGGAACTGGGCTACGTCGCCTCGCGGCTGGCCGGCCGGGTGCGGCTGCTGACCGGAATGATCCGGGCCAACCGCCCGGGGCGCGCCCTGCTGGGCCTGTCCAAACTCCTGGCCGGCGCATTCGCCACGGCCGCGTTCGCGCTCACCACCAACACCATCTGGGAAATGGGCGATGCGCTCGACGGACTCCGCCTCACCGTGATCATGCTTCTCGGGCTGACCGCGCTGGTGACCTGGCTGATCATCGCGCACGACCTGTGGGAGAAACCGGACCGGGAGACACCGGCTGAGCTGGCCCGGCTGTTCAACCTGGGCACGATCCTCACCCTCACCCTGGCCGCCGCGGTGTCCTATCTGGTGCTGTTCGCCGGAACGACAGTCGCCGCGGCGCTGCTGATCGACACATCCGTGCTGGAACATAACCTGCAGCGGCCGGTCGATCTCACCGACTACCTGAACCTGGCCTGGATCATCAGCTCGCTGGCCACCGTCGGCGGCACGATCGGCTCCGGGCTGGAGGACGAGGACACGGTGCGGGCCGCCGCTTACGGCTACCATCCCGAACCCGGTGGCTGGCGGGACGAGCAGGACACGTAGCTTCCGCCCCGGGGTCGTCCGCACTGCCGGACGGGCACCGTAGGCCGGCGCCGCCGGCGAGATCGAAGACACGGATTGTGCGTGCCCACGCCTTGCTCGCCGTGTACCGGTTGATGAGGGGGTTGTTCGGCCTGCTGACGGTGCGAGCTGGGTGGATGAGATTTCGGCAGGCGCGGTGACCGGCGGATGCCGGCGGAGCCGCCCGACGGCCACGCCGAACGGCGACATTGAATCCTCAGTCGCCGGGTGCCGGGCGTCCCTCGCCCGCGGGTGATGAGCGATCGTCGAAGACGAGTTCGCCACCTAGCTGACTGTACAGCTCCAGCTGATCGTAGTAGATCCGATGAGTGATGATCTTGTCGTTACCGACGGAGCAGGTGCTGGTGCCGCGAACGGCGACGGGTCGGCCGGTTCCATCCAGTACGCCCCCGCCGGGCAGCATCAAAGGCCCGTTGTGCGTGCCGGTGAGCATCCATTCGGTCACCGCGGGATCGGCGCAGTGCACCGTGTGCCAGACCGTCATGCGCAGGTCCGGAAACCCTTTGAAGAGGTCCTCGTAGAACGAGGCTCGAACCTGGAAACCGCGATCACAGGTATCGGGATCACCATCCTCCCTGTCAATTCCCGGTCTTGGCGAACCTTTCGTGCACAAGGCGTACCGCCATGGCGCCCTCCCCGACTGCGGACGCGACCCGTTTGATCGACCCGCTGCGGACGTCCCCCACGGCGAACACGCCCGGCCGCCCGGTCTCCAGGGGGAAGGGCCTGCCCGTGCGACGAGTCGTTACCCGTGGTGACGAAGCCCCGGTCGTCCAGCGCGACGGCGCCCGCCAGCCAGCCGGTGTGCGGATCCGCGCCGATGAACACGAACATCGCGTTGGTCTCGATCTCGATGGACTGCCTCGTTTGATTGTTCTGGGCGCGGACAGCCCGCAGCGAGCCGTCCCCGAGCAGTTCGCGTACCTCGGTGTGGAACATGATCTCGATACCGGGTGTCCGGCCGATCGCGTCGATGAGGTAGCGGGACATGCTCTCGCTGAGATCGCCGCCGCGTACGAGCATGCGCACCGACGAGGCGTTCCTGGCCAGGTACAACGCCGCCTGGCCCGCGGAGTTGCCGCCGCCGACGAGCACCACCGGCGCCTGCCGGCACATGCGCAGCTCGAACGGCGTCGCCGCGTAGTAGACGCCGCAACCTTCGTACTTCTCCAGGTCGGGAACGTTGAGTTTGCGGTAGCGAGCGCCGGTGGCGATGAGCACGGCGTGGCCCTGCACAGCGGCCCCACCCTCGACGAGCACGCTGTAGTGGCCGTTGTCGGACTCCAGCCCGCTCGCCTCGGCCGGTACGGTCAGCCGGGCGCCGAATTTGGCCGCCTGGATGACGGCGCGTTCGGCGAGCTCGGTGCCCGAGATGCCCGACGGGAAGCCAAGATAGTTTTCGATGCGGGAGGAGGTGCTCGCCTGGCCGCCCGCGGCGACCGCGTCAAGCACCACCGTGGTCAGGCCCTCCGAGGCCCCGTACACGCTCGCGGCCAGGCCCGCGGGGCCCGCGCCCACGACGATCAGGTCGCACACAGCGTCGCCGCGCCGCGGTACGGGCAGGCCGACGGTCTTGGCCAGCGTGGCGACGGACGGGTTGCGCAGCACCTGGTCTCCGTGCCAGATCACGACCGGCGTCTCCTGCGGGGAGATACCGAGCTGGCGCAGCAGCGCCTCCGCTTCCTTGTCCTTTTCCAGGTCGATCCACCGGTGCGGGAGCCTGTTCCGGGCGGCGAACTCGCGCAGCCGGCGGGCATCGGGCGAGTAGCGGGAGCCGATGATACGGAACCCGGCGTCCATGCCGATCAGCAGGGTACGGCGGGTCAGGTAGGCCCGCAGGACGAGGTCCCCGAACTCCGGGTCACCGGCCACCAGCGTGCGCACCTGGTCGGCCCGGACGGCCAGGATCTCGCCGGCCTCCCGCACGACCGCGGTCAGGAACCCGACCTGGCGGGTGAGCAGGCCCAGCTCGCCGAGGAAACGCCCGGGGCCGTGAACGGCGATCGTCCGCTCCTCCGCGCTGCCGTATCCCTCGACCGTGGCGACCTTGCCGCGAAGGATCACGATGAACTCACCGGCAGGCTCGCCCTCCCGGTAGAGGACCTCGCCGGGCGACACGGACCTGCGCTCGCCGCACCGCGACAAGTCCGCGATGCGCCGCTCGTCCAGCCGGGGATAGGCCCCGTACAGGTCCGGTGTCTCGGTCAGGGTGACCGGCGACTGGGTCATGACGGCGTCCTCAGCGTGTCCTCGACCCATTCGCGCAGCTGGGGCGCCGGGGCCGCGCCGGCGCGTTGAGCCACGACGCGGCCCTCGTTGAGCATCATGAGCGTCGGGACGGCCGTGATCGTGAAGCGCTGCGAGAGGGCCGGGGCCCGGTCCACATCGACCTTGACGAGCTTCACCCGTCCGGCCATCTCGTGGGCGAGTTGTTCGAGCGCGGGCGTGACCGCCCGGCACGGCGCGCACCACTGCGCCCAGAAGTCGACGAGTACGGGGAGGCGCGCCCGTTCCGCGACCTCGGCGAAGGTGTCGTCGCCGGCGTCGGCGATCCACGGCAGCGGCTGGTGACAGTTCCCGCAGCGGGGCCGGCCCTCGGCCGCGGCCGGAACCCTGTTCTGCCTCCCGCAGTTCACGCAGGTCACGACGGTGTTCATGTCAGCTCCTCGGCGGGTGGAAGGTGACGTTGAGTTCCCCCTTGTCGGCGCCGACCGTGACGGTCGAGCCGTCGGGGACGTCGCCGGCCAGCAGGGCGCGGCCGATCCTGGTCTCGACCTCGCGGGCGATGAAGCGGCGGAGCGGCCTGGCGCCGTAGACGGGGTCGTACCCCTGGTTGGCGATGAGCTTGCGCGCGTCCTCGGTGACCTCCAGCGTGAGCCGCCGCTCGGCCAGGCGCTGCCTGATGTCGTTGAACATCAGCTCGACGATCCGCTCGATCTCCGGCTCGGTCAGCGGCTTGAACAGCACGACGTCGTCGATCCTGTTGAGGAACTCGGGGCGGAAGTGCCGGCGCAGTTCCGCCATCACCCCGTCGTGGGCCTCGGGCTTGATCTCGCCGTCGGGGGTGATCCCGTCGAGCAGGTGGTGGGAGCCGATGTTCGAGGTCATGATGATCACGGTGTTGCGGAAGTTGACCGTGCGGCCCTGCGCGTCGGTCAGTCGGCCGTCGTCGAGGACCTGCAGCAGCGTGTTGAAGACGTCCGCGTGGGCCTTCTCGATCTCGTCGAACAGCACCACCGAGTACGGCTTGCGCCGCACCGCCTCCGTGAGCTGCCCGCCCTCCTCGTAGCCGACGTAGCCGGGAGGGGCGCCGACGAGGCGGCTGACCGTGTGCCGTTCCTGGTACTCGCTCATGTCGATGCGCACCATGTTGTCCTCGGTGTCGAACAGGGCCGCCGCGAGTGACCTGGCCAGCTCGGTCTTGCCGACCCCGGTCGGCCCGAGGAAGAGGAACGACCCGATGGGGCGACGGGGATCCTTGATGCCGGAGCGGGCGCGGATGATGGCGTCGGCCACCAGTCGCACCGCCTCGTCCTGGCCGACGACCCGCTCGTGCAGGATCTGATCGAGTTTGAGCAGCTTGTCCCGCTCGGCCTCCTGCAGCCGGGACACGGGAATGCCGGTCCAGCGGGAGACGATGTCCGCGATCTCGTTCTCGGTCACCACCTCGCGCAGCAGCCGCTGCCCGTGCTGCCGGCTGCTCAGCCGCTCCTCCTCGGCGCGCAGCCGGCGCTCCAGCTCGGGGAGCCTGCCGTGGCGAAGCTCGGCGGCCCGGTTGAGGTCGTAGTCGCGTTCGGCCTGCTCGGCCTCGCGCCGTACGTGCTCGATCTCCTGCCGCAGGCTCTGGACCTTGCGCAGGGCCGAGCGCTCGGCCTCCCACTGCGCCCGCATCGCGTCGGCCTCGGAACGCAGGGCGGAGAGCTCCGTGCGCAACTCGGCGAGCCTGGCCCGGCTGGCCGGGTCCTCCTCCTTCTCCAGGGCGGCCTCCTCGATCTCCAGCCGCCGCACCCGCCTGGTCAGGGCGTCCAGCTCGGCCGGCATGGAGTCGATCTCGGTCCTGATCATCGCGCACGCCTCGTCGACCAGGTCGATCGCCTTGTCGGGCAGGAACCGGTCGGAGATGTAGCGGTGGCTCAGCGTCACCGCGGCGACGAGGGCGCTGTCCTGGATCTTCACGCCGTGGAAGACCTCCAGCCGCTCGCGCAGGCCGCGCAGGATCGAGATGGTGTCCTCGACCGAGGGCTCGTCGATCAGCACCGGCTGGAACCGTCGCTCCAGGGCGGCGTCCTTCTCGATGTGCTTGCGGTACTCCTCGACCGTGGTCGCGCCGATCATGTGCAGCTCGCCGCGGGCGAGCATCGGCTTGAGCATGTTGCCCGCGTCCATGGCTCCCTCGGTCGCCCCGGCTCCCACCACCGTGTGCATCTCGTCCACGAACAGCAGGATTCGGCCCTCCGCCGCCTTCACCTCGTTCAGCACGGCCTTGAGGCGTTCCTCGAACTCCCCGCGGTACTTGGCGCCCGCTACGAGCGCGCCCATGTCCAGGTTGAAGACGGTCTTGTCGTGCAGCCCCTCGGGGACGTCGCCGTTGGCGATGCGCTGGGCGAGCCCCTCGACGACGGCCGTCTTGCCGACGCCGGGGTCGCCGATCAGCACCGGGTTGTTCTTGGTCTTGCGGGAGAGGATCTGGATCACCCGCCGGATCTCCGCGTCGCGGCCGATCACCGGGTCGAGCTTGTCCGCCCGAGCGTCGGCCACCAGGTCGCGCCCGTACTTCTCCAGCGCCTCGTACGCGACCTCGGGCATGGCCGAGGTGACGCGCTGGTGACCGCGTACGGAGGTGAGCGCCTGAAGGAACCGGTCCCTGGTCAGCCCCTGCTCGTGCAGCAGCCGACCGGCCACGGTCGTGGGTCCTTCCTCGATCAGGGCCAGCAGCAGGTGCTCGACAGAGATGTACTCGTCCTTCAGCCGCCGTGCCTCCCGGTCGGCGGCGTCGATCAGCCGCGACAGGCGCTGGGTGACGAACACCTGGCCCGGCGCGGCGCCCGGCCCGCTGACCTTGGGCCGCCGCGACAACTCGGCCTCCAGGTCGGCGTGCAGGCGCCGCGGATCGGCTCCGGCCTGCTCCACCAGCCTGGGTGCCAGACCTTCCGGCTGGTCGAGCAGGGCCATCAGGAGATGCTCGCCGTCGACCTCGGTGTGGCCGAAGCGCAGGGCCTTGGTCTGGGCGTCGTGCAGGGCTTCCTGCGACTTCTGCGTCATCCTGTTCGGGTCCACTCCAGCCTCCTAGGGTCGTGAGAGGCCGCGCAGGGCGGCCTCCAGCTCCTCGATCCGGTCGAGGAGGTCGATCACCACGCCGATCGCGGCGTAGTTGATGGACAGTCCCTCGTGCAGCCGCTGGATCCGGGCCGCGGTTGCCACCTGGGAGGGGGCGAAGCACAACTCCCCCCTGGCGTTCCTGGTCGGCTCCAGCAGGCCGAGCGTCACCAGCCGGCACACGGCCTGCGGGTGCAGGCCCGTGGCCCGCGCGTAGGAGTCCAGGTCGAGTCGGATCGGGCGGACGATCGCGTACGTCATGAACGCCCCCTCGGGTC
This sequence comes from Nonomuraea jiangxiensis, assembly GCF_900099965.1. Taxonomy (GTDB): domain Bacteria; phylum Actinomycetota; class Actinomycetes; order Streptosporangiales; family Streptosporangiaceae; genus Nonomuraea; species Nonomuraea jiangxiensis. The sequence continues at coordinate 299,430 of NZ_FNDJ01000009.1, forward strand.
GAAGTGAGAGACGGTGGCGAGCTGCTCGAACAGGCGCCGCTCCTCGTCCGTGAGCCTGGCCGGCACCATGATCCGGACCTCCGCGAAGAAGTCGCCGGGCGCTCCGCGCGGGTTTGGCATACCGCGGCCCTTCAACCGCAGGCGGCGGCCCGAGGACGTGCCCGGCGGCACCTTCACCTTCGCCTCGCCGCCCGGGGTGTCCAGCGCGACCGTGGCGCCCAGCGCCGCCTCCCACGGAGCGAGAGGCAGCGAGGCGTGGATGTCGCGGCCCTCCACGCGGTAGCGGGGATGGGGGGCGATTCGCATGATCAGCAGGAGGTCGCCGGCCGGCGCTCCGTCGCTTCCATGCCCGCCCTGGCCGGCCAGCCTGATCCGCTGACCGTTGGTGACCCCGGGTGGGATGTTGACCTCCAGCCGCCTCCCGCCGGGTAGCGTGATGGCGCGCCGCCCGCCGTGGTAGGCCTCCTCAACGGAAAGCGTCAGCTCCGCCTCCTGGTCGGCACCGGGCACGGGGCCCCACTGCCGTCTGCCCCGGCCGCCGAACATGCCGCCGAGCAGGTCCTCCAGGTCGACTCCCTCGCCGAAGCCGAAGTCCCCGGGCCGGGCCTGGCGCCACTGGCCGCCCGCGCCGGCCCGCGCGCCGGCGCCCGCACGGGCGCGGGCCCACTCGGCGGGGTCCACATCGGGCGGCACCTGGCGGAAATCGTGTCCGAACGCGTCGTAGCGGCGGCGCGTCTCGGGATCGGAGAGCACGGAGTACGCCTCCGAGATCTCCTTGAACTTGTCCTCGGCGCCGGGATCCTTGTTGACATCAGGGTGATAGGCGCGCACGAGCTTGCGGTAGGCCCGCTGGATCTCGTCGGGGTCGGCGTTCCTGCCCACGCCGAGCACCTCGTAGTAGTCGCGCCGTGGGGCCATCACTCCACCTTCTTCGCGACGGCCACGATCGCCGGCCTGAGCTGCCGCTCGGCATCGCCGTAGCCGGGACGGAGCACCTCCACCACAGTGCCCGGGTCGGCATCGGCCCGCTCGACGGTGGCCACCGCCTCGTGGCGGGCGGGATCGAAGGGTACGTCCACCTCGTCATGGCGGGGGTAGCCGAGCTTGGCCAGGAGGGCGACAGCCTGGTCACGCACGGCCCGTATCCCGTCGAGTACCGCGTCCGCGCCGCCGTCGCCTGCGTGGCTCAGCGCGAGCTCCAGGTTGTCCAGGATGGGCAGCCACTCGGCCGCCACCCTCGCCCGTTCGTCCGTCCTGATCCGCTCGGCGTCGCGGGAGATGCGCTTGCGCAGGTTGTCCAGGTCGGCGACGGCACGCAGCCAGCGGTCCTCCAGCTCCGCGAGCTTCGCGTCGGTCTCCGAGGGCGAGATGGCTTCCTCACCCCGCGCGCCGGCCTGGGCCTGGGGTGTGTGCTCGTTCATGTCACTCGGGCTCCGACGTCGTGAACTCGGCGTCGATCACGTCCTCCTCACCGCCAGGGACACCTTCCGTCCTGCCCTGCGGCGGCACGCTGGGCCCGCCGCCCACGGCGGCTCCGAGGCTGTGATAGACCTGCTGCAGCTCGCCGCTGAGTGTGCGCAGCCGGTCGATCGGCGCCTCCTCCTTGATCGCCTGCCGGGCCTCCTCCACGAGCTGCCCGGCCCTCGCCTTCTCGTGCACGGGAACCGCGTCGCCCAGCTCCTCCAGCCGGCGCTCCACCTGGTACGCGACCGAGTCCAGCTCGTTGCGCGCGTCGATGGTCTCGCGGAGTCTGGCGTCCTCCTCGCGGTGCCGTTCGGCGTCGGTGACCATCCGCTCGATCTCCGACTTGTCCAGGTTGGAGCTCTCGCTGATGGTGATCCGCTGCTCGGTGCCGGTGTCCTTGTCCCGGGCCGAGACGTTGAGTATGCCGTTGGCGTCGATGTCGAAGGTGACCTCGATCTGCGGCACCCCCCGCGGCGCGGGCCGGATGTTCTCCAGCCGGAAGCGCCCGAGCACCCGGTTGTCGGCGGCGCGCTCCCGCTCGCCCTGAAGGACGACGATGTCCACGGCGCTCTGGTTGTCCTCGGCCGTGCTGAAGACCTCGGTACGGCGCGCGGGGATGGTCGTGTTGCGCTCGATCACCTTGGTCATGAGCCCGCCGAGGGTCTCGACGCCCAGCGAGAGCGGCGTGACGTCGAGCAGCACGACGTCCTGCACCTCGCCCTTGATGATCCCCGCCTGGACAGCCGCGCCGATCGCGACGACCTCGTCCGGGTTCACCGTCATGTTGGGCTCCTTGCCCTCGGTGAGCCGGCGCACGAGGTTCTGTACGGCGGGCATCCGGGTCGCCCCGCCGACGAGGATCACTTCGTCGATGTCCGCGGGCCGGAGCTTGGCGTCCTCCAGCGCCTGCTTGACGGGGGCGATGCAACGCTCGACCAGGTCGGCGGTGATTTTCTCGAACGTGGAGCGCATGAGCGTGGTGTTGAGGTGCTTCGGCCCGGTGGCGTCCGCCGTGATGAACGGCAGGCTGATCGTGGTCTGGGTGACCTCCGAGAGCTCCACCTTGGCCTTCTCGGCCGCCTCGAAGAGCCGCTGCAGGGCCTGCGGGTCGTTGCGCAGGTCGATGCCCTGGTCCCGCTGGAACTCGTCGGCCAGGTGGTCGACGATCCTGCGGTCGAAGTCGTCGCCGCCGAGGTGGCCATCGCCGGAGGTGGCGCGGACCTCGACCACGCCTTCGCCGATGTCCAGGATGCTGACGTCGAACGTGCCGCCGCCCAGGTCGAAGACCAGTACGGTCTCGTTCGTCTTCTTGTCCAGCCCGTACGCGAGCGCCGCCGCCGTCGGCTCGTTGATGATCCGCAGGACCTCGAGCCCCGCGATCCGCCCCGCGTCCTTGGTCGCCTGGCGCTGGGCGTCATTGAAGTACGCCGGAACGGTGATGACCGCCTCGGTCACCTTCTCACCGAGGTATTTCGCCGCATCGGCGGCCAGCTTCCGCAGGACGAGGCCGGAGACCTCCTCCGGCGCGTACTGCTTGCCGCCGACCTGGAAGCGTACGGCTCCCTGGGGTCCCTCGACCACGTCGAAGGAGACCGCGTGGATCTCGCTCTTGACCTCGTCGAAGCGGCGGCCGATGAATCGTTTCGAGGAATAGATCGTTCCCTTCGGGTTCAGTATGGCCTGGCGGCGGGCCATCTGGCCTACCAGCCGTTCGCCCTGATCGGTGAAGGCCACCACGGACGGCGTCGTCCGCGAGCCCTCCGCGTTGGGCAACACCGTGGGATGGCCGTCCACCGTGGCGGCGATCACCGAGTTCGTGGTGCCGAGATCGATGCCGACTGCTTTCGCCATTACTCGCTCCCTCGTACTGCTATCCACTCATCGCCCGGAGCAGCTCATGGGCCCTGGCCGCGTGGGCCGAATCGACGAGAACCTCGTACTTGTCGGCCACGAGGGTGCTCTCGGAGACGAAGTCCCGCCGGCCGCCCTGGAGGGCGTGCGAGACCAGCCCGAAGATCGCTCCCGCCACCGCGCCCCACACCAGCCCCCAGAGCACCAAAGGCAACACTGCCGCGGCCATGATCGAGAAAATCGCCAGGAACAGACCGATGAGCAGCCCGAACCAGGCTCCGGCGGCCGCGCCCCATCCGGCCGCGCGCAGAAGGGTCATCCGCGCGAGAACCCGCTCCACCGAGCGCAGCCCGGCACCGACGATCAACGTCCCCTGCACGGGGAATCCATGGTCGGCCAGGTAGTCGACGACTTTCTGCGCCTCCTCGTAGTTGCGGTAGCTCCCGATCGGTTCCCGGTTGGTGGTGATGGGGCCTGACGACGCGATGGGCACGGCTCCTCCTCTCCCCGCCTCAGGCGGAAACCTCGATGTGCTTGGGCTTCGCAGCCTCCGCCTTGGGCACGGTGATGGTCAGCACACCGTCGGACAGGTGAGCCTCCACGCGGTCGGCGTCGACGTCTCCCGGGAGCGTCGTGCGCAGCTCGAACTGGCCGGTCCTGCGCATCTTGCGGTGCCGGCGCTGACGCTCCTGCTCCTCGATCTGCCCGGTGACGATCAGCTCGCGCTCGGACAGCTGGACGTCGATCTGGTCCTTGCGCGCTCCGGGGACATCGATCTCCACGACGTAGGAGTCTTCGGTCTCCGACACGTCCGCCATGGGCACCCAAGCCCCCATGCCGCCATCGCCGGGAAGAGTGCCCAGAGCCTCGCCCAGAGCCGCGTTCATGAGCTGTCCCAGCCTGTCGTAGGTGTCTTCGATCTCGCGGGCGGGGAACATCTCGCCGCCCCTGCGACGTACTGTGAGCAACGCCATCTGGACCTCCTAGATGGGTTCCTGAACAGGCCGAAAATGTAACGACCTACATTTCCGAACCTGGCCCAGGCGTCTCGCGGGCACATCCCCCAACTGAGTAGTCATCGCCGCGACTCCGTGCGCCGCGGCCGCCGCCCGGCGAGGCGTCCCTCGACTGCTCCGCCGCGAGCCGCGCGAGCTCGACCCGGGATCTGATGCTCAGCTTGCGGAAGACGTGCTTCAGGTGGAACGCGACCGTGTGCACACTGATGAACATCTGTTCGGCTATCTGCGGGTTGGTCCATCCGTCCGCCGCAAGCAACGAGATGGCGTGCTCGGTCTCGGTCAGGCTGTCCCAGCCGGAGACCGGGCGTTCGGCGTAGCTCCAATGGCGGTGGCGTACCCCCATTCCGCGCAGTCTCTGGCGGATGCGCGCGGAGTCCCGCAGGGCGCCGATGTCGTGAAACAGGCCCAAGGCGCGGTCCAGGCTCTCGGCCGCCGCCACGCGCTGCCCGGCGGTGGAGAGCAGCATGCCGAGATCCTCCTCGGCGGAGGCCCGCGCCCACACGTCCTCGGTCCGCCCGGCGGCCAGGGCCAGGGCGTCGTGATCCCCGTCGAGCAGGCCCCTGGCATGCGCCGCGGCGGCGGCAAGCGTGGGAAACTCATGGTTGGCCCGGCCGAGGGCCTCGGCGGCGGCCACCACGTGCTCGGCCGCCGCCCGGTCGCCGGCGGCCAGGGCGACCCGGACCATCCAGGGGCCGGCGGCGGGCTCCATGCTGAGCAGCAGCGGGCGGGGCAGCTCTGCGAGCAGGGGCATGGCGCTGCGCGGCCCGTCTCGTGCCTCCGCGAGCTGCGCGGACAGCAAGGCGTGCCGGAAGCGAGCCTCGGCCGTGCCCCCGGGCTGTTCCGCGACGTGATGCGCCACCCCCTGCAGGTCGCCGCGCCGCAGCGCGACTGCGGCGAGCACGGCGCGGGCCGCCGCGGCCGACAGCGGCGTGATGAGCGCGCCGGCCAGGTCCAGGGCCCTGTTCGCCTGGGTGACCGCGTTATCGAAACGGCCCGCGAGCAGCTCCAGGCGGGCTTCCAGCGCCGAGGCGTCCGCCGCCCAGGCCAGATGACCGTGGCCGAACATGTCCTTGCGTGCCTGGCGGAGCATCATCCGTGCCTCGTCCAGCCGGTGGATGTCGACGAGCACGGCGACGGTGGCCAGGCAGGCCTCGTAGCGGCGGTCCTCGGGCGCGTCGGCGGCGGCCAGCCGTCCGGCGCTCTCCGCCAAGGCCAGCGCGGCCGTGAGCCTGCCCTCGTGCCGCTCGGCGGTGGCCAGGGCGACCAGCGCGGCGGTCCTGGCCGCGGGACCGTATCGATCCGTTCCGTCGATGACCTCCTGCGCGAACGACCGCGAGCCGGCGTCCTCCCGCAGGCGCACCGTGGCGTACAGATGCACGAGGGTCGCCCGCTCGTGTACGTGGCGGGGGAGGCCGGGCACCGCCAGCACCGTCTCGGCCTCGCGGATCGCCTCTTCACCCCGGCCCGTCAGGTACATGGTGTCCGCGAGCAGGCAGCGCAGTTCGGCCACCCCGTACACGGAGCCGTGCTCGGCGAGGCGGCCACGCACCATCTGCTCGGCCTCGTCCAGCCGGCCATTGGCGACCGCCGCGTCTATGTCGGAGGAGGCCGGGCCGGTGAGCAGGCCGGCCGACCCCGGCCGCTCAGAGCCCATGAGAACGCCGGACTGGTCGAGCAGGGTCTGCCGCACCGATGAGGGGATGCCCGCGGCGACGATGTCCCCGACGAGTTCGTGACGGAAGGTGAGGCCGTGCTCGGTCACGAGGAGGATGCCCGCGGCCGTGGCCTCCTCCGTCATCGGGAGCAGCGCGGCGGGCGTGGTGTCCAGCAGCGACGCGGCGTGCTCCAGCGACAACGAACGGCCCAGCACTGCGATCGTCTCCATCAGGCTCCTGGCCTCCGCGCTCAGTGTGTCGATCCAGTGCCGCACCACCATCCGCAGCCGGTCGGGCACGCGGGCCCGCGTCGCGTCCCCCAGCAGCCCTTCCTCGCGCAGCCCCGCGAACAGCTCGGTGATCAGCAGCGGATTGCCTCCGGCGGCCGCCGCCAGCGCCCGCGTCGCCGGGTCCGGCGACCGCCCGAGCGTGTCCTGCGTCAGCGCCGCGACCGCGTCCGGTGACAGCGGCGCGAGCGTCACCCTGTCGGCCCCCTCCCGCTCCAGGAGGTCGAACAGCGACACGGCCTGGCCCCCGTCCGGCACTGTCGAGCGGCTCATCATCCAGCCGATGGGCCAGTTGGCCAGCCGGTCGTGCAGGCTGTGCAACGTCCTCAGGGTCACCGGGTCCGCCCGTTGCAGGTCGTCGAGCACGGCCAGCACCGGTGACGTGGCCAACTGCTCGAACCCTGCCCGCAGCCGCTCCAGGACCGGCGGACCGAAACGGGCGGCGGCGTCGCCCCGCTCAGAGCGCAGATCGAGGGCCTCCAGCAACATGCCGCACGGGGCGACCTCGCCCAGTTCCTCCACCCTGCCGTGTACAACCCCGATGCCGCGTTCGGACGCCTCGGCGACCGCTTCGGCCAGCAGCCGGCTCTTCCCCGATCCGGGTTCGCCGTCCACCAGCAGCGTCCCGCCCGCACCTCGCCGCAACACCCGCAGCAGGCCATCGACGTGACGCCACTCCCGATCGCGTCCCCGCATGCTGTCCTCCCATGGCCGCCTACCACGACGGGGAACGGTGAATCCCAAGCCCGCCAAGATCTTTCACACCGGTTATGCGCCGTTCAACGGCCGAGCACCGTGCCGGTCAAGGCCGATGGCGAGGAGTTCCTCCACCGCGTCTGCGGCGAACTGGCCTTCGACCTCCAGGATCTGGTCAAGAAGGCTTCGCGAGCGCTCAGGAAGCGCATTACCGCTGGCGTGCCTGCAGGCACGAACCTCGTCAAACCACAGGTCAGAGCCGTCGGCGTACATGGCGATGCCGAGGGTGAGGCTTCCGGTCAAGGTCTGCCATTCCTGCCGCATGCGGATTAAGATCCACCGTGGGAAGAATAGGAGGAGTTATGGCCCGAGTGCTTGTTCTGACCGGTGATGCGGCGGAAGAGCTGGACTCCATGTACCCCGTCTTCCGGCTCCGGGAAGGGGGTCATGAGGCGATCGTGGCCGCCCCCACCACTCGTGCGGTAAAGCTGGTGGTCCACGACTTCGAGCCCGGCTGGGACGCCTACACCGAGAAGCCCGGCCATCAGTTGCCGGTGGATCTCGCGTTCGCCGACGTGCGCCCCGAGGATTACCAGGCGCTGGTGATCCCGGGCGGCCGCGCACCGGAGTACATCCGCACCGATCCCGACGTCGCCCGTATCGTGCGCCACTTCTTCGAGCGCGGCTTGCCGGTGGGCACGATTTGCCACGGCCCGCAGGTGCCGGCCGCGCTCGGCCTGCTGCGCGGCCGTACCACGGCGGCGTTCCCACCACTGAGGGCTGACATGGAGCTGGCCGGCGCGACCTTCGTGGACGCCCCCGACGTGGTGGACGGCGCGATGGTCTCCTGTCGTGGCTGGCCTGACCTGCCCGAATGGTCGCGCGCCTTCATGCGCGTACTGGAGGGCGCGAACGTGTCGGTGTAGGTGATTCGTCGGGACGGCAGCGTCGGTAGCACGGTGGGATTTGCCCCCAGGGAGAATCACTTCAAGCGCAGAGCCCTTCGTCCGGTGGGAGGAAGGGCTCAGGGGCGCCGAATGGTTGGTCCCCTCCCCACCGAACGCGGGCCCCGGCCTACCTCAGGCCACCGACGGACAACCCTCCGCGCCAGTGCCGCTGCAGAGTGAAGAAGGCGATGACGAGTGGGATGACCGACACGAGCGCGCCCATGATGATGAGGCTCCAGAGGGAGGTACTGCCCGCATTGTTCCCCGAGGCGATCCCCTGCCAGACGCCGAGTCCGACGGTGACGGGGAAGAGGCGGTTGTCGGAGAGCATGGCGAGGGGCAGGAAATAGTTGTTCCAGGATGCCACGGCGGACAGCAGCAGCACTGTGACCACCGCGGGCCGCATCAGGGGGAATGCGACCTGGAGAAACGTTCGTACCTCACCCGCGCCGTCGGCCCGCGCCGCGTCCAGGATCTCGTCGGGAACCGCGTCGCGCGCGTAGATGTGCATGAGGTAGACCCCGAACGGGTTGAGCAGTGAGGGGAGGATCACCGCCCACACCGTGTTGGTCAGGCCGAACGCGGAGAACATCATGAAGGTGGGGATCACCAGGGCCGTCGCGGGCACCATGAGCGCGCCGAGCACGAGTGCGAAGCTGAAGCGTCTGGCGGCGAATCGGTATTTGGCGAATCCGTAGCCGGCCATGACGGCCAGGATCGTGGCACCGACCCCGCCCGCGACCGCGTACAGCGTGCTGTTGAGAATCCATCTGCCATAGATGCCGTTGTCGTAGCTGAACAGCTGCCCGAGGTTGCCGAGATAGTCGATCTGGTCGGCGAACCACAAAGTGTTGCCGCCGCCGAACAAGCCGGGGGCGTCTTTGGAGCTGTTCACGATGACCCACCAGAACGGCACAAGGAAGTACACGACGAGAAAGCCGAGCAGTACCTGCAGTGGGAGGTGGCGTTGCGGGCGGCGGCGGGTCATGGCGCGGGAGCGGTCGCTCATCACAGGAAGCTCCTCCGTTTGCGGGTGATGAACAGGAAGGCGTAGACGCCGACGAAGACGATCCCGCCGAGAGCGAAGGAGATCGCCGATCCGTAGTTGAAGTTCGCGAGTGCGAATGCCTGCTGGTACGCGTACATGTTCGGGGTGAAGTCCGAACTGATCGTTCCGGCCGCCAGGAATCGCAGGATCTGCGGTTCGTTGAAGAATTGCAGGGTGCCGATGAGCGAGAAGACCAGGATCAGGAGCAACGCGGGGACGATCAGCGGAATTTTGATCCGGAGCGCGATCTGCCATTTGCCGGCGCCGTCCATGCGGGCGGCTTCGTAGAGCGCCGGGTCGATGCCCTGGAGCGCCGCGTACAGGATGATCATGTAGTAACCGGCCCACTGCCAGGTGACGACGTTGACCAGGCCGTAGAAGATCAGGTTGCCGCTGAGGAAGTCAGGTGGGGTGGCGCCGAACATCCCGAAGATGTCGGTGAGCGGCCCGAAGCTCTTGCTGTACAGGAATCCCCACATGACGGCCCCGATGACCGTGGGAATGGCGTAGGGAAGAAAGATCATGAGGCGGGAGAAGCGGGTGAACAGCGAGGTCACGCCATCCAGGATCAGGGCCATCGCGAGCGCGACGATGATCTGCAGCGGGATGGAGACCAGCGAGAAGCGGATGACGAACCACGATCCGGACAGGAAGCTCGGGTCGGTGAACGCCTTCGCGTAATTGTCGAGGAAGACGAAGCTGGTGCCGCCGATCAGCTTCTTCTGGAAAAGACTGAGATACAGCGCGTACGCGAGCGGCGCGATGAGAAGAGCCAGGAAGACGATCCCGAATGGCCCGACGAAGAGCCACCCCATCAGATGCTCACGTAGGCGCACCTTGCCGCGGATTCTGGGTGTCTTCTCTTGGGTGCGTGGTGCACTGTTCTCGATCAGGAGGGTCAACTTGGGCTCCGGGATGTCGATGCTGGGGATCGCGGGTGGGCCGGCCGGCCGAAGACGGCGCGGCCCTGCCCTTCACGTCACTGAGCGGTGAAACCTTGCTCTTTGGCGTAGTTCGCCACGTCCTCCTGGAGCCGGTCGGCGGCCTGCGCGCCGGTGACGGAACCCTCGTGGAGCGCAGTGACCTGCTTGGTCATGGCGTCGAAGTAGTACTGGCCGAACGGGCTGTAGGTGACGCCCTTGTAGGCGTTGGCCGCGGGGACGTAGACCTCCTTGTTCGCCTGCTGCCCATCGAAGAACGCCACTTTCAGGTCCACGAAAGCGGGGTCGTTGAGCGCCTTGAGGTTCAGCGGGAAGATGATCTGGTTGGTCCAGCCTTGGGTGAGCGACTCCTTGTCGGCGTAGAGGCCGTACGCCGCCTTCGCCGCGAGCTCGGGGTTCTTGGCCTGGCTCGTCACGGAGAAGGCCGACCCGCCCCAGTTCACCTGCACCGGGTTGGCGGGATCCCACTGCGGGAGCGGCGCCACCGCGAACTTGCCGGTGTCCTCGCCCTTGCCGACACCGGCTCCGGTGAGGTAACCGGGCGCCCAGGCCGCCGAGATGTACGTGGCGTACTTACCGTTGATCACACCGGAGATGTACTCGGGCGTGAACTGGTCCTGCGTCCCGACCAGACCCTTTTTCACGAGGCCCGCCCAGTAGTCCAGCACGTCCTTGGAGGCCTGGTCGTTCAGCTTGATACCGATCGAGCTCGGCTGCGCCGGGTCGTAGGTGAACGGAACAGCGCCCTTCTGGATCTGCAGCGCCATCGTGAGGGCCGACACGTTCGCGGCGAAGTCGCCGAACTGCGGGCCGCCCGCGTCCTTCATCTTCTGCGCCGCCTGCTCGTACTCGGCCCACGTCTTCGGCGGCGTGATGTCGTACTTCTCGAAGAGATCCTTCCGGTAGATCATCGCCATCGGTCCGCCGTCGACCGGCACACCGTAGACCGCGTCGCCGACCGAGACGTCCTTCCACGCGCCATCGCCGTAGTCGGCCTTGACGCGATCGAAGCCGTACTTCTTGATGTCGACGAGAGACTTCTGGATCTGGAAGGTCGGGATCCGGTCCATCTCGATCATGATGACGTCGGGTGCGCCGGTGCCCGCCGAGATGGCCGTCTGGAACTTGTCGTACTCGTCACTGCCTTGGCCGACGTTGGTCCAGCAGACCTGCACCTCGCCGTTCTGCTTGTTGAAGTTGTCGACGACGAGTTGCATGTTGGGGTACCAGCCCCACATCGTCACGACCGGCAGATTCTTCTTGGGGATCGTGTTCGTGCAGTTGCTCGCGCCGTTTCCGCTCGCGGCGGTGCTTCCGCCCCCTTGCTCGCCGGGAGAGCAGGCGACGAGCGCGGTCGCGGTGACGAGTATGGCCGCCGCGGCGGGAAGTCTCTTCTTCATGGACGTGTTTCCCCTTCGGGATCGCAGCGCACAAAGGTTCCGTGCGCTGCCGCTGAGACGGAGCTACCGACGGGGACGGGGCGAGGTACGCGACCCGCGCCCCGTCCTTCGTGCCGGTGCTCATGTGAGCGATAACATTGCGCGTGAGACGTCACTCTGGCATGTCGTCTCGGACGGGCATGCCTAGCGCTTGAACAGACGCGGCGCCAGGTCGATGAGGTTCTTCTGCCACACGTCCCAGCCGTGCGGCCCCGGGGTGACCCCGTCGAACTCGTAGCGGATACCGAGGTTGTTCAAGGTGGCCAGGGACGCCATGAACGTCGGGTACACGAAGTCGGTCTGGTCGCCGACGTACAGACGCAACAGCTTCGTCCCGTCGTTGATCGCCGCCACGTCGACGCCGGTGCCGCTACCGAAGCCGGCCGAGAACGCCGCGACGTAGGCGAACCGACCCGGGTACGCCTTGAGCACCCCCAACGTCTGCCCGCCACCCATCGAGAGGCCGGCCAAGGCCTGCCGCGACGGATCGCTGGAGATGTGGTATCGGGCGCGGGCCGCCGGGACGATGTTCTCCAGCAACTCCTTGTTGAAGTTGGAGGTGTTGCCGTTGCCCATCACGACCACCATCGGCACCAGGTCGCCATCGAGGAGCTGGTGGTCCAGGATCTGCTTGGCTCGTCCCATCTCCGTCCAGTCCGTATAGCTCTGGCCGGCACCGTGCTGGAGGTAGAGGACGGGGTACGGCTCCGCGCGGTCCGGGTCGTAGCCCGGCGGGGTCCACACCAACGCGGTCCGTTCGGCGTTGGCCACGGTGCTCTGATAGGTCAGGCTCTCGACCTTTCCGCCCTGGCCGGCGGGAACGTCCGAGAGCAGGCGGGACCTCTCTCCGGAGATGAGGAAGCTGCTCCAGGTCGGCTCGGAGGTCACCTTCGTCGGGTTCGACACGTCCTTGACCGAGTTCAGATCCACTATCAGCTTGTAGTAGTAGAACCACGGGTCAAGCGGGCCCACGGTCACCCGCCACCGGTCGCCCGCACGAGACAGCGGCAAGCGCAGCCAGCTTCCGTTGGGAGCCCAGTTCGCCCACACCTTGACGCGCTGAGCGTCCTTGAAGTCGGTCGTGGTCTCGAAAGTGACGAAACCGTCGCGAGTCACGAACGGCGTCGGAGTGGTGCCGGCCGCCGGCGGGGTGAACTCGCCCTTCAGCCTCCCATGGCCGGCGCTCGGACCATGGTCCGACACCTTGCGGAACAGCCGAGGCACGAAATCGATCAGGTTCTCCTGCCAGGCGTTCCAGTTCCCCCCGGCATCGGGGTTGACCCCGTCGAATTCGTACGTGACACGGGCGCGGTCCAGTGCCTTGGTCAAACGGTTGGTCGGGTTGTACGCGGGATCCGTGACGTTCCCCGTGTACAGCCGTACCAGCTTGACGTGGTGGTTGATCGCGTTCGCGTCCGCCGGGCCGATGCCGTCCGCCAGAAGACCCGAGAACGAGCCGGCGTAGGCGAACTGACCCGGGCGGGTCAGCGCGGCACGCAGCGCCTGCGCCCCGCCTTCGGCCACACCCGCGATCGCCTGATGCGCCGGATCGCGAAGGACGCGGTAGCGGTCCCCGACCGCCTTTCGGAGATCCTTCGCCTCCTCGTCCAGCCCGTCACCGTCGCTCATCACGACCACCATCGGCTCCATGGCCTTCCGGGCCGACAGGTTGTCGAAGATCTGCTTGGCACGGCCGAGGTCAAGCCAGTCGGTGGCACTCTCACCTTCGCCGGACTGCAGGAACAGCACCGGGTAGGGCTTGGGGCTCTGGGGCGCGTACCCCGGCGGCGTCCATACGAGAGCCGACCGCTCCTCGTGCTTGGTCCGATAGGTCAGGGTCTCGACCTTGCCGCCCTGACCCTGAGGCGCATCCGCCAGCAGGCGCACCGAGTCGCCCGGCACGAAGAAGGTGCTCCAAAGAGGCTTGGACGCCACGCTGGTGCTGTTCGTCGGATCCTTGAGACCCTTGGTGTCGTCGCCCGTGACCTGGTAGGAGTACAGCCCCGGCTTGAGCGGGCCGAGGACCCCCGACCAGACGTCGCCCCGGCGGGTGAGACCGAACTCCGCCCAGGCGAAGGAAGGGCCGAAATTCCCCTCGATGACGACCTGCGACACCTGGCCGGCGTTGGCCTGGACGTACGCGGCCGGGACACTGAACGACGCGTAGCCGTCCTCCGAGACATTCAGCCACGGCGTGTCCGCCGCCGCGGGCAGCGGCGCGAACAACGCTGCCGCGATCGCCATGGCTCCGGCGGCGATCGCCGCCGACAGCCGACGCACGCCCAGCGGGCGTGAACTGCCATGATAAAGTAATGAAGGCATGCGAAACTCCCATGATGGCTGGCCCCGATTGATCCTCGACCGGTCAGCCTGATACAGCGGTGGATAGTTTTGTGGGTGTGGTGTCCGCACCTCCGTCCGTTGGGTTCAGCTTGCCCACCTGACGTTCGTTGGCCCGAGCGTCAGGTGCGACAGGACGCCGCTTCTGTGAGTAAGGCCACTGTCACAAAGCTCTCGGTGTCGCAGTAGAGCCGCGAATCACCAAGCGGGTCGGGAACACAATCTGGCTCGGGCCCTCCCAGTCACCGCACACCAGCGACTTCAGCATGCGCGCGGCCTCATATCCGAGCCGGTACATCGACTGGTCCACCGTGGTCAGCCCCGGCTCGGCCAGCGCGGACTCCGGAATATTGTCGAAGCCGACCACCGACAGGTCGCCGGGAACGTGCAGCCCCAGCTCCTTGGCGATCTCCAGCGCCTTCAGCGCCATCCCGTCGCTCGCCGCGAAGATCGCCGTCGGGCGGTCCTCTCGGTCCAGCAGTGCCCGCGCGAGCGGCGCCACGGATTCGGGATTGAAGTCCCCTCTCGCGATCAACTCCGGATCGACGGGAACACCGGCCCCGGCCAGCGCCCTCCGGTAACCCTCCTCTCGCGCCCATGCGGCCGCCAGGCTGGAACGGCCGGCGATGAATCCGATACGCCGATGCCCCAGGCCAAGGAGATGCTCGACCACCGTGGTGGCACCCGCGAGATTGTCCGCCGTCACCGACGGCACCGTCGAGCCCCTCGCCGGATCGATGACCACGATCGGACTCCCGCTCCGCACCTCGCCCCAGGGCGTGACAACGATGCAACCATCTGTGAGCGTGCCCGACAGACGGGCGAGATGCCGCTGCTCCCAGCCCTCGGCATAGGTTCCGTAGAGATCGCTGTTGGAGTAGATGATCAAGTCGAAGCCCGACTGGCTCAACGCGTCCATCACCCCCTTGAGCACCTCGGCCGTATAGGACTGGAAGCTGTGGATCACCAGGCCCAGGACATTGGTACGGCTGCGCCGCAGGCTCGTCGCCACCAGACTCGACTCGTAGCCGAGCTGCTCGATGGCCGCGCGGACCTGTGCCGTGGTGCTCGAACTGACGCCGTAACGCCTGTTGACCACCCGCGACACGGTCGCGGTGGAGACGCCCGCTAGTCGTGCGACATCGCTCATCGTCACCGGCGTGCCGCCTTCGGCCATGCCGCCCTCACCAGTTGCAATCGTTATCGGTTACGTTTGCAGCGCAAAGGTAAGCGATCACGATTGCAGAAACAAGACCTTTCCGGCCGACCGTACATCGAATGAAACATGCGCCGGATCGGGCGGACCAAGCCGGGCATGGCGGCGACAGAACCGGGATGACCACTGCTGACCTGGGGTTCGGCTGCTCTGCGATGACCATCGCTCAGAAGGGCGGAGCCCAGCAGACCGCGGGTGCCGGCCACCCGGCGCTTCGAAACTTTCGGACCCTTCTCACTGCGCTGTCGGCCAGGCAGGCTCCCGTATCCAGCCGTTGACACGGGACAGATGCGCCGCCTAATGTCCTCGCAACGCCGAACAAGTTGCGAAAGATTTCGGAACCAGCTCAGGACGAGGGGAGAGGCCCATGCGGCCCTCAGAAGGTCAGGCCCCCTTCCGCGGTCCTCGTGCCTGTGCTCGCGCCGGCCACCCGCTCGGACCGCGGCGAGAACGAGCAGGGTGAAGCTCTCAATCTGCGGTGGGGATGGGACCGTGGACCGGGACGCGCCCGGCTTCCAGATCGCGCGGTGACCGCTGCCGCCGGTGCACATCGGGTGTTCCCATGGCACCGCTCACCCCACTGACGACGGTCGGACGGCGTCCCTGACACCGCGACACTCACAGGCGGGCAAGACGCAAGACGCGATCTTGCCTGCGGGTACGGACGATCAGGGTGTGGAGCGGGCCCGTACCGTGGCTCCCCCAAGTCCACACTCCGGTGCGGACAGGCCGCGCCGCACCGGAACGTGGCGTGATCATCTCGTCCAGGTCCACCGCTGGTTGGTGCCACCGTGGCAGGCATAGAGCTGGAGCCGGGTGCCGTTGGCGGTGCCCTGGCCCATGGCATCCAGGCACAATCCGGACTGCACCCCGGTGATGGTGCCATCGGAGTTCAGGCGCCACCTTTGGTTGTCGCCGCCCCAGCAGGAGTAGATCTGTATTCTGGCGGCGTTGCCCGTCCCGGCCGCATCGAGGCACTTGTCGCCATAAACCCTGATCTCGCCCGCCGAGGTGGCGGCCCACTGCTGGTTGCTCCGCCCGTTGCAGTCCCACAGCTGCACCGCGGTGCCGTCAGTGGTGGCGGCGTTGGGCACGTCCACGCAACGCCCGGAGCCCACTCCCCTGATCTGCCCGGTGCCACCGCCCGGCGTGGGACTCGTTGTCGGGGTGGTGGAGCCACCGTCCAGGCCGAAGAAACGGATGGCATGAGCGGCCATCCCGGCTCGCGGCAGGTCGTGTCCGGCGCCCGTGATGGTGTACGCCTCAACCTGCCCGGAACCGAAGACTCGCCGGGTCCATCCGGACTGCGGGCTGTCGGTGGAGGAGGGGGTCTGGCTCAGTCCGTGCACGTTGGTCCACTGGTCGACCTCTTCCTGCAACATCGTGAAGGGCAGGACGGAATCGGCGGTGCCGTGCCAGGCCATCACGCGCGGCCGGAGCCCGGTGTAGCCGGGGTAGGCGTTCCTGACCAGGTCACCCCACTGCTGCGGCGTCTTGTCCCCGCACCCGGCGGGTCCGAGGCAACCGTAAGGCACACCCGCGAACGGCGCACCGGCCTTGAAGACGTCCGGATAAGTGGCGAGAAGGTTGTTGGTCTCCATCGCTCCGGAGGAGAAGCCGGTGGCGAACACCCTCTGCGGGTCACCGTTGTAGCGTTGCAGCACGAAGTTCGCCATGGAAACGATCGACACCGGGTCGCTGCCGCCGCCGTGTCGCAGGGCCTCACTGGACCACACGTCGAAGCAGTTCGACATACCGTTGGCGCTCTTGTTCGCCTGCGGGTAGATGACGATGAAACCGTGCCGGTCGGCCAACGAGGCGAACTCGGTGCTCTGGTGAAAGGCCGTCGCCCATCCGTTGCAGCCGTGCATCGCCACCAGGACGCCCGGCCGGGATGCCACCCCGTCGGGGACGTAGAGGTACATCCGCAGACCGCCGGGGTTGTCGCCGAAGTCCGTCACTTCGGTCAAGGCCGCCGCTGACGCTCGCGGCGTAGCCGTGAGACACATGGACAGGGCAACGGCCGCGACGGCGACCAGTGCCACCATGCCGGCTCCGATGCCGACATGCCCTCTAGTGCGCGTTTTCATTGGCTGCGCTTCTTCTCATCGTTCCGCCTCTCTTCGGTGCCGCCATCTCGGCGGAGACGCGTTGCGGTGGGGCGCGTTGCGCGAGCCCTCGCTCTGTGTCGCTGGGTTCACTCCCAGGGCCGGCACTCCTCGGGCCGGCTACCGCAGGCCCTCGGCGCATGTCGAGCGAAGCCTGCTGTTAGCGTTAACAAGCACTCTGACTGGCTCGGGAATCCTCCTCTGGTTCGTGAGAGGTGGTGGCGGGACGGAGCAAATACGAGGCGGAAAGGAACCGTCAAGGGCCCCAGGCCGACAGCGGATCGAAGTGAGCAGTGGTCAAGCGCGCTCACCTCGCGTTATTGGTTCCGGCCATAGTCGGTGAGCTCGAGCTTTCCATGAAACTTTCATCTGGAGCTCCCGCTGGTGAGCCCCACGCCGAAACTTTCAAAACACAGCGCAGGGCATTTGACCACTACAAGGGCCACCAGTGGGAATGCACGTCGCCGAAACTTTTACTTATTCCTTGACAACTTTCGGCGAGATTCCCACACTGAGTTCCCGAGGCGATCTCCCGTGCCGGATCGGTGGCGAGCGGCGGGGGCTGCCCTCACGACGCCCTTGTGGTGTGCGTTCCGGGTGAGCGCGGCGTCGATCCTGCGGGTGTGTCCCGCACGCTCCTTCCCCACGATTTGCTTATGGAGGCTCAGGCATGCCCATCAACGCCATGTCCCCATCTGCCGCCCGGCGGCCGCTCGGCGGGCGCCGCTGGGCGCTGATCGCCGGTGCGCTAGGCCTCATCACAGCGCTGACGGCGCCGATTGCGGCGAATGCCGCGGAGAGCACGCTGGGCGCGGCGGCCGCGCAGAGCGGTCGCTACTTCGGCGCAGCCATCGCCGTGGGCAGGCTCGGCGACTCCGCCTACACCACGATCGCCAACCGCGAGTTCAACATGGTGACGGCCGAGAACGAGATGAAGATCGACGCCACCGAGCCGAACCGGGGGCAGTTCACCTTCACCAACGCCGACCGCATCTACAACTGGGCCGTCCAGAACGGCAAGCGGGTACGCGGGCACACCCTGGCCTGGCACTCCCAGCAGCCCGGCTGGATGCAGTCCCTGTCCGGCAGCACGCTGCGCCAGGCGATGATCGACCACATCAACGGCGTGATGGCCCACTACCGGGGCAACATCTACGCCTGGGACGTGGTCAACGAAGCCTTCGCCGACGGCAACTCCGGCGGCCGGCGCGACTCCAACCTCCAGCGGACCGGCAACGACTGGATCGAAGTGGCCTTCCGCACCGCCCGCGCCGCCGATCCGGCCGCCAAGCTGTGCTACAACGACTACAACATCGAGAACTGGACATGGGCCAAGACGCAGGGCGTCTACAACATGGTCAGGGACTTCAAGTCACGCGGCGTGCCGATCGACTGCGTCGGCTTTCAGGCTCACTTCAACAGCGGGAGCCCGTACAACAGCAACTTCCGTACCACCCTGTCGAGCTTCGCCGCCCTCGGGGTCGACGTGCAGATCACCGAGCTGGACATTCAGGGCGCATCATCCTCCACCTACGCCAACGTGACCAACGACTGCCTGGCCGTGCCCCGCTGTACCGGCATCACGGTGTGGGGCGTGCGTGACAGCGACTCCTGGCGCTCCGGCGACACCCCGCTCCTGTTCGACGGCAACGGCAACAAGAAGCCTGCCTACACCGCGGTGCTCAACGCGCTCAACGGCGGCACCACGACGCCGCCTCCGAGTGGGGGCGGCGCGGGGCAGATCAGGAGCGTGGCCTCCGGCCGCTGCCTGGACGTGCCCAACGCCGGCACCGCCGACGGCACCGCGGTGCAGCTGTGGGATTGCAACGGTCAGACCAACCAGCAGTGGACGCCGACCACGGCCGGGGAGTTGAAGGTGTACGGCAGCAAGTGCCTGGATGCCGCGGGCACGGGCAACGGCGCCAGAATCCAGATCTACTCCTGCTGGGGCGGCGACAACCAGAAATGGCGCATCAACTCGGACGGCACGATAGTTGGCGTGCAGTCCGGGCTCTGCCTCGACGCCGTCGGCGCCGGCACCGCCAACGGGACCGGGCTGCAGCTCTACTCGTGCTGGGGCGGCAACAATCAGAAATGGACCGTCACTAGCTGATCGTGCCCACGTAGGACTCTACGCACAACATCGCCGGGACTGGGGACCCGCCGGTGGTGTGCCGCCTTCACCGCTCGCAGACGACGCGGTTCATCGCGGGGCGCGGCCGATGGTCATGACCACGACCGCGCTCTGCGATGGCTTCAACCTGAAGCCCGCAAGTTAACGAGCGAACCTTCGTAAATTACCCTGTTGTCAACGGGTAACTTCTGTGAAACTTTCACATTCACGAGCAGTTCGGCGTGATCTCCTAGAAGGTGAAACTCCAGGCGGGAAGGCGTTCCGATGACAACGCCCAGGTCGGCGAGGGCTGCCCCTCGTTGACGCCGGGCCGGGCCGTCGGATGTACTCCGCGACAACGCACTCTACCAACAAGCCACATCGTTCCGTAGGGATCGAATGTTAGCGCTAACAACCCTGTGGCCCATCTGCGATCCAGTCGAGGAGACCCGGATGTCCCCCTCATCCCCGATGACGGCGTACGAGATGCTCCGCAACGGCCATGACAGCCGCAGGTCCGCATCCCCCTGGAAGGAACACCTCGCCCCGACCCTACGGCGGCGACGCGATGTTAACGCTAACGAGCCGATGGAGAGCGGCGTCTCCGCGCCGACGGCCAGGTTGTCGGTACGTCCGGACAACGGCGCGAACACCAACCCCTGGAGGTTCCTGTGAGACGCGTGCTCGCGGTTCTCTCGTCCCTTCTCTTCGTGGGCGTGTTACTCACGCCTCAGGCGTCGGCCGCGACGGTCGACACCAACGCCTGGTACGTCCTGATCAACCGCAACAGCGGCAAGGCCCTGGACGTCTACAACCTCGCCACCAACGACGGCGCCCGCATCACCCAGTGGACCCGCAACAACGGCAACCAGCAACAATGGCAGTTCGTCGACTCCGGCGGCGGCTACTACCGCATCAAGTCCCGCCACTCCGGCAAGGTCCTCGACGTCTACAACTTCTCCACCGCCAACGGCGGCGCCATCGTGCAATGGGCCGACGGCAACGGCACCAACCAGCAATGGCGCCCGGCCGACTCGGCGGACGGCTACGTCCGGCTGATCAACCGCAACAGCAGCAAAGCCCTCGAAGTCCAGAACGCCTCTACGACCGACGGAGCCAACATCGTCCAGTACGACGACTGGGGCGGCGCCAACCAGCAATGGCAACTCGTCCCGGTCACCAGCGACCCGAATCCGAGTGGTGACTACGCCAACCCGGTGGTCTGGCAGGACTTCGCCGACGGCGACATCATCCGGGTCGGCGACGCCTACTACTACTCGGCCTCGACGATGCACTACTCGCCGGGCGCACCGATCCTGCGCTCCTACAACCTGGTCGACTGGGAGTACGCCGGCCATTCGGTCCCAAGGCTTGACTTCAACTCGGCCGCCTACGACCTCAACGGCGGCCGGGCGTACGTGAAGGGCATCTGGGCCTCGACCCTGAACTACCGGCCGAGCAACAGCACCTATTACTGGATCGGCTGCGTCGAATTCAACCGGACCTACGTCTACACCGCCTCCGCCGTCGACGGCACGTGGACCAAGCGCTCGCAGATCAACAACTGCTACTACGACGCCGGCCTGCTGATCGACACCAACGACACCATGTACGTCGCCTACGGCAACGGCACCATCAGTGTGGCCCAGCTCTCGGCCGACGGGCTCAGCCAGGTGCGCGCCCAGCAGGTCTTCCAGACCCCGAGCAGTGTCGGCACGCTGGAGGGCGCCCGCTTCTACAAGCGGGGCGGCTACTACTACATCTGGCTGACCCGCCCCGCCAACGGCCAGTACGTGCTCCGCTCCACTTCGCCATGGGGCCCGTACGAGATGCGCCAGGTCCTGCTCAACCTGCCCGGCCCCATCTCGGGCGGCGGCGTGCCCCACCAGGGCGGGCTCGTACAGACCCTGAACGGCGACTGGTACTACATGT
Source organism: Nonomuraea jiangxiensis (assembly GCF_900099965.1). GTDB lineage: Bacteria > Actinomycetota > Actinomycetes > Streptosporangiales > Streptosporangiaceae > Nonomuraea > Nonomuraea jiangxiensis. The sequence goes on from NZ_FNDJ01000009.1 coordinate 320,486, forward strand.
CGTTCGTCGACGCCTACCCGGGCGGCCGGGTCCCCGCGCTCGCACCGATCACCTGGACCAGCGACTGGCCGACCCTGCAGACCGTCAACGGCGGATGGGGCGCCACCTACCCCAAGCCGAACATCCAGACCAACCGCACCGTGGCATCCATGATCGGCCCCGACACCTTCACCTCGGGCAGCCTCGGCCACCGCTGGGAGTGGAACCACAACCCCGACACCAGCCGCTACTCCACCGGCAACGGCCTGCGCCTGCAGACCGCGACCGTCACCGGCGACCTCTACAACGCCCGCAACACCCTGACCCACCGCATCCAGGGCCCATCATCAACGGCGACGATCGAGCTCGACTACTCGCAGATGGCGAACGGCGACCGCGCCGGGCTGGCCATGCTGCGCGACCAGTCGGCCTGGATCGGCGTCAAACGTGACAACGGCGTCAACCGGGTCGTGATGACCAACGGGCTGACCATGAACAGTTCGTGGCAGACCACCGGCACCGGCACCGAGGCGGGGAGCGCGAACGTCTCGGGCGGCCGGATCTGGCTGCGGGTCAACGCCGACATCCGGCCGGGTTCCGGCAGGCAGGCCCGCTTCTCCTACAGCACCGACGGCAGCACCTTCGTGAGTCTCGGCCCGGCATTCACGTTGAACAACGCCTGGCAGTTCTTCATGGGCTACCGCTTCGGGATCTTCAACTACGCCACCCAGAACCTCGGCGGCGCGGTGACCGTACGCCGCTTCGACCTCACCACCCCCTGACCGAAAGGCACAGCCGTGAGACTCAGACCCCTGTCCGTCCTCGCGACGGTCGCCGCCTTACTGGCAAGCCTGTTCGTGGCCGCGCAGCCCGCCGGCGCGGCCACCGTCGACACCAACGCCTGGTACGTCCTGATCAACCGCAACAGCGGCAAGGCCCTGGACGTCTACAACCTCGCCACCAACGACGGCGCCCGCATCA
>NZ_FNDJ01000009.1:321600-396748 GCF_900099965.1 Nonomuraea jiangxiensis
ACCAGCAGTGGCGGCTGGCCGACAGCTCCGACGGCTACGTACGCTTCATCTCCCGCCACAGCAACAAGGCCCTCGAAGTGCAAGGCGCCTCCACCGCCGACGGAGCCAACATCGTCCAGTACGACGACTGGAACGGCAACAACCAGCAGTGGCAACTCGTCCGGGTGGACGGCGGCAACCCCGGCCAGTGCGACCTCCCGTCGTCGTACCGCTGGACATCGACGGGCGTGCTGGCGACCCCGAAGGCGGGCTGGGTCTCGCTCAAGGACTTCACCGTCGCCCCCTACAACGGCCGCCATCTCGTCTACGCCACCACCCACGACACCGGCACCCGGTGGGGCTCGATGAACTTCAGCCTGTTCACCAACTGGTCGGAGATGGCCTCGGCGAGCCAGAACGCGATGTCCAACTCCACGGTCGCGCCCACGCTCTTCTACTTCGCCCCCAGGAACATCTGGGTGCTCGCCTACCAATGGGGCGGCACCGCCTTCTCCTACCGCACCTCCAGCGACCCCACCAACCCGAACGGCTGGTCATCCCAGCAGGTGCTCTTCTCCGGAAGCATCTCCGGCTCCGGCACAGGCCCCATCGACCAGACACTCATCGGCGACAGCACCAACATGTACCTGTTCTTCGCCGGCGACAACGGCAAGATCTACCGGGCCAGCATGCCCATCGGCAACTTCCCCGGCAGCTTCGGCACCACCTCGACCGTGATCATGAGCGACACCACCAACAACCTGTTCGAAGCCGTCCAGGTCTACAAACTCCAGAACCAGAACAAGTACCTCATGATCGTCGAAGCGATCGGCTCCCAAGGCCGCTACTTCCGCTCATTCACCGCCACCAGCCTCAACGGCTCCTGGACCCCCCAAGCCGCCACCGAGAGCAACCCCTTCGCCGGCAAAGCCAACAGCGGCGCCACCTGGACCAACGACATCAGCCACGGCGAACTCATCCGCACCAGCGCCGACCAGACCTTCACCATCGACCCCTGCAACCTGCAACTCCTCTACCAGGGACGCAGCCCCAACTCCGGCGGCGACTACGGCCTCCTGCCCTACCGGCCGGGCCTGCTGACCCTGCAGCGCTGATGGCGTGACACGGCGTGGCGGGCTCGGCGCAAGGCCGAGCCCGCCCGGGTCATGCACCAGGGCACCTTGCCGCCGGCCGGCGCCTGCCCGTCTGTCGGCGCTCCATGGCTAGACTGCCGCCATGACCATGGAGTCCCCCCTCACCATCGCCCAGCTCGCCGAGCTGGCCGGGGTTTCCACCGCGACGGTCTCCAAGGTCGTGAACGGCCGTTCTGAGGTGTCCTCCGCAACCCGGGCCGCGGTGGAAGAGCTCATCCGCCAGCACGGCTACCGGCGACAACGCCGCCGTTCCACGCCGACGGCCCTGGTGGAGTTGGTCTTCCACGCGTTGGAGGGCGATTATCCCGTCGAGATCACCAAAGGCGTGGCGGAGGTCGCTCGTGCGCACGAGCTCACGGTGGGGATATCGGACCTGCACCGCGGCCACACCGCCGCGGACGCCTGGCTGGAGGGTGTGCTGCGGCGCCGCCCGAGCGGCGTGATCGCGGTGTTCTCCGGCCTGACCGAGGCTCAGCACGAGCAGCTCGCCCGCCGCGAGATCCCGCTGGTCCTGCTGGATCCGGCCGACGCTCCTCACAAGAACATTCCATCGGTCGGCGCCGGCAACTGGAACGGCGGGCTCACGGCCACCTGTCACCTGCTGGAGCTCGGGCATCGTCGCATCGGTATCATCACCGGACCCGACTCCGCGCTGTCCGGCCGGGCCCGTCTCGACGGCTACCGGACCGCCCTGGACATGGCCGGCGTGACCGTTGATCCAGAGCTGGTCGGCCGGGGGGATTTTCTCATCGAGGGCGGTCTGGCCGAGGCGCACCGCATGCTGCGCCTGCCCGACCGGCCGACCGCGATTTTCGCCACGAATGACGGTCAGGCCATAGGCGTCTACCACGCGGCTCACCGGCTCGGTCTACGCATTCCGGACGATCTCAGTGTGATCGGTTTCGACGACCTGCCTTCCGTACGGTGGGCCATCCCACCACTGACCACCATCCGCCAGCCCCTCGCCGAGATGGCCGCCGCGGCCACCTCGATGCTGCTGACGCTGGCCCAAGGCGAGCAGCCGCTACAGAGCCGCGTCGAATTGGCCACCGAGCTCGTCGTGCGTGAGAGCACCGCGCCCCCGCCCTTCCGCCCGTCTGAAGCCGAAGGGCGGGCTCCGGAGTCGGCACGATGAGCTGCTTCGCATGAGCACGCCCATGGTCAGCTCATCGGGTGGCCCCCATCAGGGGCGGTGTTCCGCTGGAACCTCCGAGCACGGGACGACGGACGTGGTCATCCCGTCCAGGGTCAACTTGAGCATCGGCGCGACGGTCCCGCCGAAATTGGCCCGCGCCTGCCCCGCCTCCGCATGCCGGAGATCCCTGCCTTCTGATCGATAGTTGGCGAAGCTGACCACGTGGAGGTCGGGCAGCACCAGCCACGCATAGGCCTGATCTGGCTGGCGGGAAGGGTTCTGGATCACGAGCCCGGACCCGTTGAGCGGCCGGTACGGTCCGGTCAGTGTGCGTGCGGCGAAGCCGTAGAGCCCGGTGGGTGCGCGATCGGCCGGGTGGAAGGAGTGGCGCTGGGTGGTGAAGAAGAGGTAGTACCACGACTGGTGAACGACAAGGTGCGGCCGTTCCAGCTCGTGGTTGATGCCCTCGGCCACGAGGAGAGGCCGGAGCAGCGACCAGGCGCCGGCCCGTGACTCGGCCAGGGCGATAGCGCCGGTGAAACGGTCGTCCCAGGCGGTGGACGCGGCGATGAGCAGGTAGTCTCGCCCGTCGGCAGGGTCGCGGAACCAGCCGGGATCGCGAAATGCCCTGATGTTCCCCGGTGACCCGGTGGCCTCATCGGCAGGCAGGTACATCAGGCCGTCGGAGCGAAGGATCTCCCGGTGTTCTTCATGTGGCAGAGGCCCGTCGCCGTCGAGGATCCGGGGAAGGCGCGTCTCGATGACGCTCTGCCGGAATGTGGGGTGTGCTTCTCCTCGTCGCCCAGCGGCCGTGTAGAACACCGACACCGTTCCGTCGGGCCGGCGGACCGCCGATCCCGACCACTCGCGACTACCGGGCGAGGCGTCGTCGGCGAAGGCGTTCCCGAGATCCTTCCATCCGCCGCCGTACTTGGCGAGCAGGCGGATCCGGGCCTGGTCGTGACGCTCTTCGGGGTGGCCGAGGGCCGGAGCCGACAGTGCCATCCACATCTCGCCACCGCCGATCGAGGCTGTCGAGCCGTCCTCGAGCTGAATCGGCCACAGGTCCCAGAGATCGTGGTCCGGCAGAAGCCGAGGTACGGCCGTGGGGTCGAAGGTGGGCGCCGTGGTCGCGTCGGTCTCGACGAGCAGGTCGAGATGCCGGCTGGTCCAGAGCGCCGGTCGGCTACTGCTCACGCGCCGCCCTGCCTGCGGCATGCCGTGGGAACGGGCCGGACCTCGCCGGATTCCGTGCCCCGCCTGGCCGTTCTCGTAGGGCCATGAACAACCTCGGCTTTCACTCGTGGGATGTGATGTGCAGGGCGCTCATCGCCCGTCAGCCCTTCAGGGAGCCCTGGAGCAGGGCCTTGACGAAGTGCCGCTGGAAGATGAGGAAGATCGCGAGCGTGGGGGTCAGGATCAGCAGGGATCCGGCGCACAGCAGCGGAATGTCGGTTCCCCACTGACCCTGAAAGGCGCCCAGAGCTCCGGACATCGTGCGCTTGGTCGGGTCGTCGACGAGGACGATCGCCAGCAGAAACTGGTTCCACGTCCACAGGAACAGCAGAATGCCCAGGGACGAGATCGCCGGCATGGCGAGGGGGATGTGGATGCGCCGGAACAACTGCCATACGTTGGCGCCGTCCATGCGTGCGCTTTCGGACAGCTCCGCGGGCATGTTGACGAAGTGGGCGCGCATCCAGAAGACGCTGAACGGCATGAACAGACCGATGAGCGGCAGGATGATCGCCCATCGGGTGTTCAGCAGGCCCAGGTCGCGGACCTGGTAGTACAGCGGCGTGATGATGCCTTCGAAGGGCAGGGTCAGACCGAGCACGAACAGCAGGAAGACCACGCGGCTGCCGATCACGCGCAGGTGACCGATGGCGAAACCGGCCATCGTCCCCAGCAGGATCGAGATCGGCACCACGCCCAGCACGATGAGGACGCTCGACCACAACAGCGCGCCCATGTTCGCGGCCTCGAAGGCCCGCAGGAAGTTGCCCCACTGCGGGTCGCCGGGCCAGGCGAGCCCGGCCGGGTAGGTGCCCGAGGGATGCAGGGCGGTGACGAACAGGCTGAGGAACGGCAGGAGCGTGACCGCCATCATCACGACGAGCAGCAGCCTGCCGATCCAGGCCTCCCGCCGCGAGCTGATCATCGGTTGCCGTCCTTTGCGAACCACTGGATGGGAAGGGCGCAGGCGATCACCAGGAGCATGAGCACCATGGCCAGGGCCGAGGCCGTCCCTACCTCGCGTTCGGAGAAGGCCAGGTAGAAGATCTGCAGGCCGGGCACCATCGTCGTGTTGCCCGGGCCGCCCTGGGTGGAAATGTAGATGATGTCGAAGCTCGCCAGGGCCGCGATGACGGTCACGGTGACGCAGACCGCGATCTCCTGTCGCAGGCTGGGAACCGTGATGGAGACGAACTCCCGCCACGGCCCGGCGCCGTCCAGCCGGGCTGCCTCGTACAGCGCGGGGTCGATCTTGCTCATGCCGGCCAGGAGCAACAGCGTGCAGAGGCCGAGCAGCACCCACGCGCCGATCATGCCGACCGCCGGGAGGGCGGTGGCGAAGTCGCCCAGCCAGGCCCGGGTCACCCCGCCGAGGCCGATGAGCGAGAGGAGCTGGTTGATCACTCCGGTGGAGGCCAGCAGCCAGCTCCACGCGATACCGGCGGCCACCAGCGGGATGACCTGTGGCAGGAAGAGCACGGTTCGCGCCACGAGGGCGAGCCGGCTCTCGGTGATGCGCCTGATGGTGGCGGCGATCGCCAGGCCGAGCACGACCGGGACCGCGCTGAAGAAGACGATCAGTTTGAAGGCGTTGATCAGGGAGTCGAACAGGTCGGGGTCGGTGAACACCTTGCCGTAGTTGGCCGTCCCCACCCAGGTGGACGGCCCGATGCCGTCCCACTCGTACAGCGAGTACTGAAACGTCAGGGCGATCGGGCGCAGGACGAAGACCGCGTAGAAGGAGAGCGCCGGGATGATGAACAGCCAGCCGACCAAGGCGCGCAGTTTGGTGGTGGCCGGCCGCCGGTGTGCGGACCGGGCGGTGACAGACCGGGCCATCGACGCGCTCAGTTCCCTGCGAGCTGGCCGGCGTAGTCGGCTTGGACCGTCTTCAGCAGCCCTTGCGGCGTCTGCTCTCCGGCCACCAGCTTCTGCAGGTTGGGGGTCCAGCTCTTGGCGTAGATGGCGCCGGTGGCATTGGCGATGAAGTCCATCGCGCCGTTGTTCTTGGCGATGTCCGCCCCGGCTGCCAGCGTGCCGGCGGTGACCTTGTCCGCGGCCACCTCAGGCATGTACGCATCGGCCGGTCCCATCGGACGCGATCCGCCGACGTCGACGCCGATCGTGCGGGCCTGCTTGTCGGTGGCCACCCAGTTGAGGAAGAAGGCGGCGCAGTCGGCGTTCTTGGCGTTCGCCGCGATCCCGAAGGCCAGGGGCGCCGACATGGCGGCGAGCTTGCCGCCCTGCTGGGCCGGCGGCATCAAGGAGAAGCCGGCGTTGCCCGGCATCTGCTTGTCGAGGTTGCCCGACTCCCAGTCTCCGTTGAACATGAACAGGCCCTGACCGTCGATGAAGCGGCTCATCATCGTCGCGTAGTCGACCGCGTTCACGTCCTTCTGGAAGTAGCCCGCCTTGATCCATTTCTCCAGATGCTGGGCGGCCTGCAGGTTCGACGGGGTGTCGATGGTGGCGCCCGGCTTCTGGAAGATCCAGTCGTTGATGGGCGCGGCCGGGCCGTAGGAGGCCATGAGGTTCTGCAGCGGGAACGCCAGCCCGCCGGTGGCACCACCGTTGAACTGCACGATCGGTGTGAGGCCCGCGTTCTTGGCCTTGGCCAGCGCCTGGTCGAGCTCGGCCAGCGTGGTGGGTGGAGTGGTCATCCCGATCCGGGCGGCGAGCTTCTTGTTGTAGAAGAGGCCCGTCATGCTCATGTTGAGTCCCAGGGCGTACAGGGAACCTTCGCCGCGCGGCCGTCCGCCCGGCCCCAGGCGGAGTTGCTCGAGTTGCGAGGCCGGCCACTTGTCCCAGCCGAAGGACTGCGCGTAGCCGTCGAGGTTCTTCAGCAGGTTGTCCTTGACGAGCTCGGAGACCTGGGGCAGGCGCATCAGGTCGGGCGGATTGTCCGCCAGGACGCGGGGGGCGTTCTGGGTGATCACCGCGAACTGGTCCTCGCGGATGTTCCAGGTCACGTTCGGGTGCTGCTTGGAGAACTCGGTGGTCAAGTCCTTGGCCAGCGGGAAGCCGGTCTCGAAGTAGCCGCTCATCGTTATCGGCGCCGTACCGCAGGTGGGAGCGGCCGACTGAGACGACGTGCCGGCGGCGGTGGGTTGCGAGCTGTTGCTGCCGGGAGCAGCGCAGGCGGCGGCCAGCGTCCCCATGGCGATCACAAGCGCGGCTCCGGCCCTGCCGGGTCGAACTCGACGAGCCATGTGCATCTCCTCTGCTGCTTGGGACACGCGCACCCGGCTGATGCCCCACGTCCGTTGCTAAATCGGGTTAGCGCCCGATAGTCTCACCGCGCACCTCGTACAATGTCAACCCCCCGTAACACACTCTTGACGATCGGAGGCCCTGGGTGAGCCCTCGCCGGGTCACGCTGGCCGATGTGGCCAAAGCCGCAGGCGTCTCCAGGACGACCGCCTCACTGGTGCTGTCGGGCCGCGGACGCGAATTGCGGATCTCTCGAGATGTCGAGCAGCGTGTTCTGCGAGCCGCCGACGAATTGCAGTACCGGCCCAACATCGTCTCCGTGAACCTGCGTACGGGCACCTCCCGGACGATCGGCTTCGTCTCCGACACCGTCGCCACCTCGCGTCTGGCCGGCGACATGATCAAGGGCGCCCTTGAGGCCGCCCGTGAGCGCGGCTTCATGCTGTTCATCGGTGAGACGGAGGGAGACGCCGAGCTCGAGCGGCTCCTGCTGCAGGCGATGCATGACCGGCAGGTGGACGGGCTCATCCTGGCCTCGATGTTCACCAGGACCATCAAGGTGCCCGGGTCCATGACGGCCGCACCCGCCGTCCTGCTCAACGCGCTGCCCGACCAGCCCACTCCCCTGCCCGCCGTCCTCCCCGACGAGGTGGAGGCAGGCCGCCGCGCGGCCCGCGTCCTGCTCGACGCCGGCCACCGCGATGACATCTACTTGATCGGCGCCGGCCCCGGCATGGGCGATGTACCCCCGGCAAGTGTCGCGGCGGTGGAACGGCTCGTCGGCATCCGGGAGGCGCTCGCCGAGGCGGGCGTCAAGGTGGCGGGCGGTCGTCTCTGCCCCGACTGGCAGCCGGAAGAGGGCCTCGCCGCGACGCGGGACCTCCTGGAGACGGCGCGTCCGCGGGCGCTGATCTGCTTCAACGACCGGATCGCCATGGGCGCTTACCAGGCACTCGACGATGCGGGGCTCAACGTTCCTGACGACGTGTCCGTCGTCTCCTTCGACGACCATCCCATCGCCTCGTGGATCCGGCCCAAGCTGACGACCGTGGCACTGCCGCACTACGAACTCGGCCGCAAGGCCGTCGACGTGCTTTTCACCGAGATCGGCGGCGACCACGCAGCTCCTGATCGACAAGGCGAAGTGCACCGAGTTCCCATGCCGGTGCGCAGCCGCGAGTCCATCGCGCCGCCGTCCGCGCAATCCGGCTGAACCCACCACTGGCCCTGCGACCCGGCGGCTATAAGGGCCGATGACCGCGCCGGACTTGCGTGGCGCGATCATCGGCATCCGCCTCAGCGGCTTGAGGTCGGTCTCGCGGCGCCGGCCTCCCTTGGATCGACCGTGACGGCAGGGCTCACAACAGTCCTCTCTTCATGAGATTTCCCATGAGATCGCGGACTCCGAAGCCCCAAGGTGCACAGTCCTCCGCGTGCCGGACGCGGTTGACCAGGGTGCCGAGCGCGGGGGAACTGATCCTCACCACATCACCGGTCTTGTGGGTGAACCCCTCGCCAGGGTGGTCGCGGTCCTGGATGGGCGCGAACATCGTACCGAGCATGAGGACCGCGCCGTCGGGATAGTGATGGTGCGGGCCGATCAGTTGCCGCACCAGCGCTTCCGGATCGCGTGACATCTGCGCCATCTCCGAGACCGCCTCCAGGTGGAAGCCGTCCTCGCCTTCGATGTCCAGCCGCACCACGAGGCCGCGTACCTGTTCCAGGTCGAACCGGTCGTCGAAGAGCCGGATGAGGGGGCCGAGCGCGCACGACGCGTTATTGTCCTTCGCCATCGGCAGCAGGAGCGCGGATCGGCCCTCGACATCCCGGAGGTTGACGTCGTTGGCGAGCGTCGCCCCCACGATCCGGCCACTCGACTGGACGATGAGCGACACCTCGGGTTCCGGGTTGTTCCAGGTCGAGGCGGCGAGCACCCCGACGGGCACCGCCGTTCCCACAGCGGAGAGGATCTGGCCCTTGGTGAAGATCTCGGCATCCGGGCCGATCCCGACCTCCAGGTACTGGCTCCAGACGCCCTCGGCGACGAGCAGAGTCTTCAACCGCGCCGCCTCCTCGGAACCTGGCGACAGGTCGTGAAGGTCGGCACCGACGCCGGCGAGCATCCGCCGGCGGATGTCCGCGGCGAGTGCCATGTCGCCACCGGCCCGCTCCTCGATGACGCGCTCGATCATCGAGACGGCGAAGGTCACCCCGGCGGCCTTGAGCGCCTGGAGGTCGACCGGTGCGAGCAGCCAGGGCCGGGTACGGTCCCGGTCCGCGGCCCCGGTGTTGGCGAGCACGTCCCCGAAGCCGCCGACATGCCGGCCATCGAGCCCGGAGATCACGGCAGCGGGTTCCGGCAGCTCGCAGATGTCGCGGACCGTCGGGAACTCCGCGCTGATGTCGATGACCTCTCCGTCGCGGACCACCACGGGTGAGGGCCCTTCGACGAGGGGATCCCAGATCCGGCCGATCAGGACACTGTCCGCGGCATCGTCCGGCAGCGCGTCCGCGGCCGTCCCGAACCAGGCGGCCTCGGCGGCGAGCTCATCGGGCGATGACTGGATCATTTGCCGTCTCCCAGATTGAAGAAGGACCGCTCGTCCGCGGGCCGGATGTCGAAGACGGCGTCCCGGAACATCCGCAAGGGGTGGGGTGTGAAGGGATGCCGTGCGATCGCCTCGAGGTCGAGCTCGATGCCGAGACCGGCCCCGGTCGGGATGAGGATGTCACCCTCCTCCGTCAGTACGAGTCTCTCGTTGGTGATCTCCGGGCGCCATGGGACGTCGGTTGCCATGATCTCCAGGTATCGGAAGTTGGGCAGGGTGGCCCCGAGCTGCAGCGTCGCCGCGGTGCTCAGCGGTCCGCTGGGATTGTGCGGGGCGAAACCGACGTAGCTGGTCGCGGCGAGCGTCGAGATGAAGGCCAGCTCGGCGATGCCGCCGGCGTGCGTCACGTCGGGCTGGACGAAGTCGACCGCCTGGCGGGCGAGCGCCGGCGCGAAACCCTGCCGGCCGAACCATCGCTCCCCGGCGGCGATGGGCACCGGCGACGCCCGGCGGATGTCGACGAGGGCGTCGAGGTTGTCCGGGGGGCAGGGTTCCTCGAACCACACCGGGTCGAACTGGGCGATCTCCCGCGCGATCTTGACGGCGTGGGTGACGTCGAACCGGCCGTGGCCCTCGATGAACAGTTCGACGTCGCGCCCGACGGCGGAGCGGACGGCGTCGATCTGCGCGAGCACGCGGTCCAGTTGCCGGGAGGTGATCGTGAGGTCGTAGTTCTCGAAGGGATCCCATTTGAGACCGCGAAAGCCGCTCTCGACGGTCCTCCTCGCGGCGGCCGCGTAGTCCTCGGGCGTGACGGCTCCGGAGAACCAGCCGTTGGCATAAGCGCGCACCCGGTCGCGGGTGGCGCCGCCGAGCAAGCGGGAGACCGGGACGCCGAGCTCTCGTGCCGAGATGTCCCACAGTGCCATCTCGAGCGAGCTCAGCGCGGTCATGATGACCGGGCCGCCTCGCCAGTACCAGTCCCTCGCCAGCTCGTACAGGATGCCGGATATGCGGGTGGGGTCCATCCCGGTCACGGCTTCGGCCAGTTCGGCGATGGCGCCTTGGACGGCGCGTTCCTTGCCCTCCAGGGTCGCCTCGCCCAGTCCGACGATTCCTTCGTCCGTCGAGACGCGGACGATCACCAGGTTGGTGCGGTAGAAGTCGACGACAAGGGTGTCGACCGAGGTGATCTTCATACTCCGGCTCAGCCCTTCACTGCGCCGGCGGTCATGCCGGCCACCACATACTTCTGTACGAACAGGTAGAAGACGACGGCGGGCGCCGTGAACATGAAGGCGACCGCCATGACCGTCTGGATCGGCGTGCCGAGTTCGCCGATGAAGTTGGCGATGCCGACCGATGCCGGCTGCATTCCGGGGGTGAAGATGAACGTCACGGCGAACACGTACTCGTTCCAGGCGTGGAAGAACGCGATGACCGCGGTGGCGGCGAGCGACGGAGCGATCAGCGGCACGTTGATGCGGGTGAGCACGGTGAGCGGTCGTGCTCCGTCGACCCGCGCGGACTCCTCCAGTTCACGAGGTAGGCCGTCGATCGCGCCCTTGAGGATGAGGGCGACGATCGGCAGGACGAAGGCGGAGTTGACCAGGATGAGCCCGCCGAGGGAGTCGAGGAGGTCGAATCGCCGGAAGAGCGCGAACAGCGGCACGACCATGAGAGCCTCGGGAAGCATCTGCGTGAACAGCAGCACGACGGCCACGAGGGCCTTGCCCCGGAACGAGAACCGCGAGAGCGCGTAGCCGAGCGGGATGCCGAGGCCGATCGAGAGGACCGTCGTTCCTGCGGCGATCACCAGGCTGTTGCGCAGCCAGGTTGTCGCCTTGCCTTCGGCCAGCGCGTCGATGAAGACCCCGAACTGCGAGAAGTCGGGGACGAGCCGGGCCTTATCGGCGAAGAGCTCAGAATTATTCGTCAGTGCGGTGACGAACATCCAGTACAGCGGGAAGACGGCGATCCCGAGCACGACGAGAACAGCGATGATGCGCAGGGTCAGACCGACGTGGGGCGGTCTCATCAGCGGGCCTCCCTCTCGGCGGCACGGGCGACGAACCGGCTACCGGCGATGACGATGAGCGAGATGACGACGCCGACCATGCCGACCGCCGCCGCCGAGCCGAGTTGTTTGGAGTCGAAGGCCTGCGAGTAGAGGTCGATGACCAGCGTCTCGGTCGCGCCGACCGGTCCCCCCTTCGTCATGAGCCAGATGAGCTCGAATCGCCGCAGCGACCAGATGGTCATGAGGACGGCGAGCAGGCCGACGGTCGGTTTGATGACCTGCCAGGTGACGGCGCGGAAGGTCCACCACCTTCCCGCACCGTCCATCGTCGCGGCCTCGGTGAGGTGCGGGGGGACGGACTGCAGTGCGGACAGCAGCACCACCGAGGTGAACGGGAACAGTTGCCAGATGGTCGTCGCGAGGACCGCCGGGAGGGCGTATCGCGGGCTGTCGAGGATGGCGCCGCCCGGGACGCCGAGGCCGACCGCGTCCAGGAACCGGTTCACGATCCCGTAGTCCGGGTTGAGCATCCAGATCGCGATGAGCGCGACCGCGATACCGGGCGCCGCCCACGGAATGGTCACCAGTGCCCGCGCCAGCCCCCGGCCGCGGAAGCCCTTGTTGAGGAGCAGGGCGACCGCGAGCCCGCTTCCCACGGCGGCGACGACACACACCACGACGTAGACGAGGGTGATGAGGAGGGTGCGGCGGAAGTCCTCATCGCCGAAGATACGGGTGAAGTTGTCGAGCCCCACCCAGGTGCTGTGTGTGGGGTTCAGCAGCGAGGTTCGTGTGAAGCTCAGAAAGATTTCCTGCGCCAGCGGAACGACCTGGAACACGAGGATGAAGAGGGCTGCGGGGGCCAGGAAGAAGTAGGGCGTCCACTTGCTCCCCAGCGGGCTGCCTCGACGCCGGGTCCCGGATCGAGGCCCTGTGATCTGCTGTTGTTCCAGCACGGTCATCGAGTTCGGTCCTTCGAAAGTAGGACGCCGCCGGCGAGAGGGTCCTCGCCGACGGCGTCGTCCGGTCAGCCAACCAGTTGGGAAGCTTGTTGCTGGGCGCGGTCCAGCGCGGTCTTGAGGTCGACCGTGCCCTGGAGCGCCGCGACGACGTTCTGCACGACGATCTTGCGGATGTCCGGCGTCTTCGCCTCGAACCCCTGGACGATCTGCGGCAGGCTCGACTCGGTGAGGTCGTCGAAGACGGTCAGGAAGGGCGTCTTCTGGAGCTGCTCAGGGCTTCGCTTGGTGACCGTCGCCACACTGCTGGCGCCGAGGATCTCCTGCAGCTTGACCTGGTTGTTCGGCTCGAGCGCCCACTTGATGAAGGTGGCCGCCGCCTCCTTCGCCGGACTCGCCTCGTTGATGACGATGGGTGCGAGGATCGCGCCCTGCTTGCGGACCGGGAACGGGATGGGTGCGACGTTGAAGTTCAGATCGGCGTTCTGACCGCGAGTCGCCGTCACATAGCCGCCGTTGTTGAGCTCCATGCCGACCTTGCCCTCGGCGAACATGCGGCGGAACGTCGCCGCGTCCGCGCCACGCGGGATCACCTTGGCGTCGTACAGGTCCTTGAACGCCTGCAGGCCCTTGAGGTTCGCGGGCGAGTTGATCGTCAGCTTCTGGCCGTCCGACCACGCGCCGCCGAAGCCGTAGACGTAATTGAAGATGTCCTGCCACACACCGGCTTCCTCGGCCTCCGTCTGACGGAACGCGAGGCCGTAGGTGTCGCCCTTGGTCAGCGACTTGGCCGTGTTGAAGAACTCCTCATAGTTGGTCGGCGGCTTCGGGATCAGGTCGGCGTTGTAGAACATCGCGTAGTTCGACGCCTCGAAGATGATCCCGTGACGCTGGCCGTCGTGGACCATGAACTGGTCCGGCTGCTTGAGCAGGTCATACTTGCTGACGTCGATCAGGTCGTTGAGCGGTGCGATGAGGCCGGCGTCCGAGGCGGCCTCGAACTCCGGCATGTCGAAGCGGATGAGATCGGGCCCTTTTCCGCTGCCCATCTGGGTCAGGATGGTCTGGCCGAAGGTCGGGTACGGCACCGCCGCGGCGGAGACCTGTACTTTGCTCTGGCTCTTGTTGAACTCCTCGAGCCACTTCGTGAGCAGCGGCCCACGGCCCGGATCGCCGAGGGTCGAGGCGGCGAACGTCAGCTTGGTCACGCCGCCTTCGGATCCACCGTCGGAGCCGCAGCCGGTCAAGAGGGCGACGGCCATACATGTGACGCTGGCCGCCGCGACCATGCTGCGGCGAACTCGATGCAGCCTCATTAGTTACTCCAGAGTTATGACCGGTTACTTCCCCGACACCGTGGTCGGAATTGCAACGATCGTAGCGACATGTGCAACGATGTCAAGTGGCAGTTGCGCCCTTCATGAGCTACATTGCAATATACGCAACGCAAGGAGGACGGTAAGTGGCGCAATCGATCCAGCGTGCGATCAACCTGATCCGCTTGGTGGCGGAACATCCGCTGACACTCTCGGAGGCCGCGGACGTGCTCGGCGTCCACAAATCCACGGCCCTCCGGATCCTCCAGACGCTGGAGGCCGCACGGTTCGTGCGCAAGACGGGAGCGGGGACGTACGTGTTCGGCAGCGGGCTCATCGAACTGTCGGAACTCGCGCTCGGCTCGATGGACCTACGTCAGTTCGCGTCCGCGCACCTGCGGGTGCTTCAGCGGCAGACGGGCCATACCGTGCACCTGGCACAGTTGGCCGGAGACGAGATCGTCTACGTCGACAAGGTGGACAGTCCCGCGTTCGACGCGGTGAAGCTGCCGTCACGGATCGGCCGTGCCGTCTCGATCTACGCGAGCGCCGTGGGCAAGGTGATCCTTGCCCACCTCTCCCAGGAGGAACGCGACCGCCTGCTCTCGCACGTCACCTTCGAGCGGTACACCAGCACGACCTTCGCCGACCGCGAATCCCTCGACGCCGAACTCACCCGCGTCGCCGAGCGTGGCTGGGCCATCGACGACGGCGAGCACGACGCCTATGTCATGTGCGTCGCCGCACCGATCAGGGATTCGCGCGGACAGGTCATCGCGGCCGTCTCCCTGACCGCGATCGAGGTGATCGCGAGCTTGGACCAACTGAAGGAGAAGCTTCCGCTCCTGCTGGAGACCTCGGCACTGATCTCGCAGGAACTCGGATTCACCCCCGAGTCCTCACCTGCGCCATCGGCGAGCTGAGACGCGCCCTTCGGCCGGTGCCCCTTCTCCGCACGAGCACGCCCTTCGCGGCGGCCGCCGCAGATCGTCCGGCACCTTGCCGTGGCACCTCTGAGCAGGAGGTGCCACGGCAAGGCCCCGCCGGATCAGCGAGGGACCGGGTCAGCCGGCGTCCACCTGTGCGCTCTGCGATGCGTTGAACAATTTGTCACCCTGGTAGCGGGCGACCACGGGATTGTCGAGAAGTGCGCCATCGACGGCCTTGTCGAAGGTGGCGACACCATTCGTGACCGGCGCGGATCCGAGGTAGGCGTCACCCGCGTAGAACTCCACCTTGCCCTTCGGTGAGGCGACGTTGGCGGTCACGCCGTCCACCGTCGCCGTCGCGGTGAGCCTGACCTTGCCGGACTCCCCCGCGGGCTCGGCGTTGACGTCCACGCCGGTCGTGGTCGTGCGGAACGCCAGGTTCCGCAGGTAGAAGTTCAGCAGAGGGCGCCAGACGTGCCACGTGTGGACGCCGTCGACGTTGTGTTCGGTGACGTTGACACCGGCGGCCTTGAGGGCGGCGGCCCGCAGCTGCGAGTTCTGCGCGATGTTGCCCAGGCGGTCCTGGAGGCCGGTGCCGATGTAGATGCCGCCGGGCACCGCCTTCAGCCGGTCGATCTGCGCCTGGGAGGCCGCCGGTCCACCCGAGCTCCAGGCGGCGTGGTAGGCGAACAGGTCGGTGTTGTCGTACATGATGGTGAAGGCGCGGCTCCCGCCCGCCGAGAACCCGCCGAACGCGCGGTCCCGCGAACGGGTGGAGACGTGATAGTTCTGCTCCACGAACGGGATGACGTTGTTCCGCAGTTCGTCGGCGTAACCCTGGTTGCCACCGGGCAGGCCGTTGAAGTCGGTCGACACCACCACCATCGGCTGCGCCGCACCGTCCCGGATCGCGTTCTCCAGGATGTGGTGCGCCACGCCCTGCATCGTCCAGGCCGTCGAGTGGTCACCGGAACCATGGCTCAGATAAAGGGTCGGGTACGGCGTGGCCCGGTTCGGGTCGTAGCCGTGCGGCGTGTAGACGACGATGTCGTGCACCCCGGCCGGGTTGGTCGACAGCGGCGACGGATAGCGCCGGGGCTCCAGCTTGCCGAGCTTGCCGGCACTGACCGGCGCCTGGTATCCGGTGTCGTAGGTGGGGAACTTCTTGCTGACCGGTACGTACACCCGGCTTCGCACCGCGCCCGGAGCGTCCGGATACGGCGGCGGCACCTCCCACCGGTTGGCCGGGTCGTCATACAAGGCACAGCCCGTGGCCACCGGGCTCGTGCAGTCGTGTGTGAAGGCGTAGCGGAACGTGCCGGCGGGCAGGGGGACCGTGATCTCCCATACCCCGTCGGCCCCCTTCTCCATGGGAAGAATGCGCCACGGAGTCGCCTGGATGTCGCCCGGCTGCCACTCCGAGGGGGGACGGCCGTCGCCGCAGTCGGCGCACTGGACGTTCTCCGGCCGGGAGAAGAACCAGTCGCCGTAGACGTGAACGGCATTGACGCCGGCGGGGGCCTGGTACCGGAACTTCACGGCGTACCCGCTCGGCGGGGCATCGGTCTTGACCACGCTCGGCCCCAGGGGGGCAGCCGGAGCCGCCGACGCCGGAGCCGCTAACGCGACGGTCGCGACCCCTGCCGCGATCGTCAGTCCGGCCAGGACCGATCGTAACCGTCCACGCCGCCGGGATCTCGACGAAGGACGGGGATTTGCCACGGGCATGCTGCTTCCCTCCAGGGGACGAGAGGTAGCCGGACATTCGGTCCGACCGTTTTCGCATTTGCAACGATCGTAGAAACATATGCAACGATGTCAATAGCCGATTGCATATCACGTCTACAGCGTTGCACAATATGCAACGCTCCCATTCGTCTCCGCGGCCGGCACTGCGTCGCTCACAAGGGACCTCGCACCTGCGAAGCCGCAGGGGCAACGATCGGAGGACGGCGCGACGAGACGAGCGACAAGGCAGCGTTCCGGAAGGGACGTCCGCGGACGAAGATGTTCGCGATCAGGCACCACGATCTCGAGGCCCTTTACCCGTACGCTGCACGGTCGCCCATTCGATGCTTCCAATGCTGATGGCTGTATCCGCCTTGAGATGCGATGCAGGAGTGAAGGCCCCGATCGTGGCGCTCTTCCGGCTGTCATTGTGACCCGCCAAGATCGTTGGCTTACTGACAGGAATGTCCCGAACTGACCTAAGTGAGCGGAATCCGCTGACCGAGAAGCTTTTGAGGTAAACCCTGCTCCCCACTCCTTTCGATAGGCGAGGGATGAATCAAACCGTGAAGATGGACCGTGAGCAGGTGACTCCATTGCAAGCAATTTTCTGCCACTTCGGGCAGCGGTGAGGGCTTGGATGTGACGTTTCCCTCCCACTGTGATCAGGGTCGCTCCACCCGGTATCTGCCTATATCGCCGCGATTGGCGAAATGTGTCCAGTGCTTGAGAACCGGTGGGCTGATCTTGCGATGTTGGGTTACTCGCGGGTGCGCGCGGCCAGCACTGCTCGATCGGCTCAGTATCGTGCCGCGACCGGCGAAAGAGGAGGGGAATTATGCCGCATCCCGCAGGAAAAGCACTGATCAGCGACTCGTGACAGCGTCAAAAGGGCTTCACGTGAGCGGCAGATCCAGCATTCTAGGCGTGGCCAGCAACTGGCCCGAGCATGGCCCTCATACTCACTGGTTCCCCCTTCTCCTTGAAGAGGTCTTCGTGACTCGGTATGCCATCGACCGCGCCCATAACACGCTTCTCGCGCAGTGGAGCACCGGCATCGGCGACACCGCCACCGTCGTGGCCCGGCTTACACACGACCAGCTCCACCAGAACACGCGCCGGCTCGCTGCCGAGCTGACCCGCCTGTCCGACGTCTGCTGGCGCTCGTACACGCACCCGGCCACCGCCGCTGACCGGCACGGCCTTCACAGCCTCGGCTGGCACCGGCAGCAAGAACGTGACGCCTTCGCCAAGGTCCTCCCCGCCCTGATCGCCACCACGCGAGTCACCAACCAGCGGGTCGACACCAAGGTCGAGCACGCCGCCCACGCCGTCGCCCGTATCCTGCATGTGCTCGACACCTCCCAGCTCACCACGCAGGTCACCACCGACGTCGCCGCCGAACTGGCCGCCATCGAACAAGCCGAACGCGGCGACCTGTCCGAACGCGCCCAGCAAGCCGTCGTCCTCAGCCGCGAAGACGCCTCACCCCTGCAGATCTCCCAAGCCGACGGCCTGCTGCACCAGAATCCCTTCGGCAGTCAGCCACTCTTCACCGAGGTGGATCCCACCGCGGCCGCCATCGCCGCCGCCCACTGGTTCTACGCCGCCGTCACCATCACCGCCCAGCACACCGGCCTGCACCCCATCCAGGTCGTCGCCGTCGCCGAGCAGCCCGACAAACCACTCGCCATCGAAAGCCTCACCGACATCACCACCGCCATCAACGCCGGCGCCCGGGCCCGGCACGTGGTCATGCCCCTCATCCGCAACGCCCTCCACGTCGTCGAAGGCCACCTACGCGGCATCATCGAGATTCAACACCGCATCACCGCCGCCCAAGAACTCATCCACGCCGCCCACGCCGACCACCCCGAACTCGACCTCGGCCCTGACACCGTTCACCTGCCGCTCACCTCACTCAACCCCGCCCGGCCCGCCCCAGACCTGCTCGACAACCTGCTTCACGGCATCCACGCCTGCTGGGACCTCTACCAGCACCACAGCGACCCCCGACGCCCCCACCCCGCAAACATGGAAGTCGCGCAGCAAGACCAGCTCCGCCAGGCATTCCTCACCGCCACCCGGGAAGAAGCAGCCAACCGAAGTGAACGGCTGCTGTAACACGCCACAAGAGCATGGCGACCGCCGGAGGCGGCGACAGCAGAGCAGCCTGGCAACGCTGGGCTCATCAAGGGATGCGCGGGTGCTTGACCTTGACGCTAATGTCAGGCTCGTAGCGTCGTCTCATGCCCATGGAGTTGGAGATGAGGATCGGCGAGCTCACCCGTCGTACCGGGGTCAGCGCCCGCTCTTTGCGCTACTACGAGCAGCAGGGCCTGTTGTCGCCTGCCCGCGCCGAGAACGGCTACCGAGAGTACGACGAACTCGCCGCTATCCACGCGGTGAACATCAAGGATCTGATGGACCTCGCGCTCACCGTGGAAGACATCCGGGAGTTCAAGGAACGTGGCTGCCTGGACCGGCCCCTGAGCCGCCAGCCTCCCTGTGCGTCGGCGTTGTCCACCGTACGCGCCCGGCTGGAGAGCCTGGACGAGCGCATCGAGCGGCTGAGCCGGCTGCGCGAGCGCCTTGCCGCGCACGGTGAGGAGATCGAACGCGGCCTCGGTCTGGGCAAGGCGGTCTGATGGCCGTATCCGTCACGCGGGCCGGCTCCGGTACCGCGTCGATCAGCCGTGCCCTGCCGCTGGCCCTGGCCACGTTCGCGGGCGCCACCGGCGACATGGTGATCGCCGGTGTCCTGCCCGACATCGCCACCGACCTGCGCGTCGGCGAACCGCTGGCCGGGCAGCTCGTCACGGCCTACGCCATCGCCTTCGGCCTCGGCTCGCTGCTGATGGCGGTGGCCACGGCCCGGCTGCCCCGCCGTCCCGTGTTGTTCGCCGGGCTGGCCGTCTTCGTCGTGGCGAACGTTCTCGCGGCCTTCGCCCCCTCGTACGGGATCCTGATCGTGCTCCGGGTCGTCGGCGGGCTCGCCGCCGCGGCGAGCACCCCCGCGGCGATGGCCTCCGCCGCGATGATCGCGCCCGAGGACAGGCGTGGGCGCTACCTGAGCCTGGTCACCACCGGCATCACCGCCGCCCTCGTGCTCGGCGTGCCGATCGGGACGTGGATCGGCGGTCAGTACGGCTGGCGTGCCACGATGCTGTTCGTCGCGGGGCTGGCGCTGATCGCGCTGGTCGGGACCTTCGCCGTGCCCAAGGTGGGGGCACCGCCGTGGGAGGGGCTGCGGGCCCAGCTCGCGCCGCTCACCCAGAGCTCGGTGCTGCGCGTGGTCATCGCCCTGATCATCAGCGGTACGGGCGGGCTGATGCTCCTCGCCTACATGTTCCCGATCTTCCGTACCGCGGGCGGCGTCGACTACCAGGCGATGTCGGTGCTGTTCACGATTCACGGCATCGCGGGCACGGTCGCGGCCTGGCTCGGCGGGCGCGGATCCGACCGGATCGGCCCTCACCGTACCCTCCTGCTCGCCTTCGCCGGATACGCGGTGTTCCTCGTGGCGACCGCGGCGGTGACCTGGGCCGGCGGCATGCCCATCGCTGTCCTCGGCGCCGCGGCGATCCTCTTGGCGCTGGCCGGGTGGGCGGTCAACCCGCCTCTGCAGTCGATGATGTACACCTTAGCCCCCGGGGCCGCCGCGCAGGCGATGGCGCTGGCCACCTGCGCGATGTTCATCGGCGCCTCGCTCGGCGGGGTGCTGGGCGGCGTGCTGCTGGCCACGGTGGGCGCGGCGGGCATCCCGCTGGCGGGCGGCCTCCTGGTGCTCGCCGCCATACCGATCCTGCCCCGCGTCGGCCGGGGGCGCGACTGAGGCTCCGGCGTGCACGTCCCTTCCAACCACCGGGAGGCTATGAAACTCCTGTGGCAGCGCCGTTTCGTTACCACGAGGCTGCGCTCTCCTCGTTGGAAAGACGCGGGCGAATGCGGTGTAGGTCGGCGTACAACGCCGATGCCCCGTGCCGAGGTCCTCCTCGGGAAGGTAGAGCCGAGTGCTCGCCACGGCATGCGCCACGTCGTCCGCGAGATATACCCACCGGCCGCCTGGCAACGTGTAACCACCGCGTTGGACGGTGGCGACCGTGTCTCGTGCGATCGCGCGCAGCCGGGTACACATGATCCGCATGGTGGCATCCCGGCGAGTAGGGCGCGTGTCATGTGCTGAGGTGGTTCGCTCCTAAGATCCCAGGTGTGGCCAAGTACTTTGATTTGCATCCGGACAATCCCCAGCCTCGCCTGATCAGTCAGGTCGTCGATCTCCTGCGTTCGGACGGGCTGATCGCATATCCGACCGACTCGTGCTACGCCCTGGGGTGCCGGCTGGGCAACAAGGAGGGCATCGAGCGGATCAGGGAGATCCGCAGGCTCGGCAGCGACCACCACTTCACTCTGATCTGCAGGGACTTCGCCCAGATCGGCCAGTTCGTTCATGTGAGCAATGCGGTGTTCCGGCTGGTCAAGGCGGCGACTCCGGGCGGTTACACGTTCATTCTGCCCGCGACCAAGGAGGTGCCGCGGCGGTTGCTGCATCCCCGGAAGAAGACGGTCGGCGTCCGGATTCCTGATCATGTTGTCCCGCAGGCGCTGCTGGACGAACTCGGCGAGCCGCTGCTGTCGAGCACCCTGCTGCTCCCCGACGAGACCGAAGCCATGACCCAGGGCTGGGAGATCAAGGAAAGGCTCGACTACGTGGTGGACGCCGTCATCGACGCCGGCGAATGCGGCGCCACCCCGACGACCGTCATCGACCTCTCGCAGGACGAGCCCGAGATCCTGCGCCGGGGCACGGGCGACCCATCCCTCTTCGAATAAGCGTGACCCGGGCTCCTGGCGTGCCGCTGGATTGTGCTGGTGGGGATCGGCGTTCCTGACATGATCTCCCCGGCCTGCCGTCTCCCAAAGATGTCACCCCTTCGGGTTGTTCTCTCCAAGGGCCAGAAAAGTCCCAATCACCGCAAAGGGCCCCACTGACCGCTCACGCGGGGCATATAGCACCTGTCAGGCGCTTTGCCTGCCGCGAGCGGAGTTCTCTTGGCCCCCGCCTTGAGCAGGAGGTAGGGATGGTCACGAGACGGGGGTTCCTGAGGGCCGGGGCCGGTGGAGTCGTCCTCCTCACCTCTCGCCCGGTGCTCCGAAGCGGCCTGATGAATCCCGCGTCCATCGCCAAGTACGTCGTCCCCCTGCCGGTGCCCTCCGTCATGCCGGCCGCCTCCAAGGAGGGCCCGGCCGACCGGTACGTGATCGGCGTACGGCGGCTCCGGCTGCAGATCCTGCCGCCCGGCAGCCCGGCCACGACGGTACTGGGCTATGGAGCGGTGGGGAGACCACGGAGCTTCGGCAGCCCGGCCCTCACCATGGAGGCCAGAGTCGGCCGTCCGGTACGGGTCAAGTGGGTGAACGAGCTGGTCGACGGCCGGCAGAGGGCCCTTCCCCATCCCCTGCCGGTGGACCCGACACTGCACTGGGCCAACCCACCCGGCGGAAGGGCCAGACGCGACTCGCGTCCCGCCTTCACCACCACACCGGGCCGTTACCCCGGGCCGGTCCCGATCGTCACGCACCTGCACGGCGGACACAACTTCGACCACAGCGACGGCCATCCCGAGGCGTGGTTCCTGCCCGCGGCACGCGACATCCCGGACGGGTATGCCACCGAGGGATCGCAGTACGCCGATTTCGCCGCTTCCTTCACCGACCAGCACGAGCGCTCCTGGAGCCCGGGATCGGCGGTCTTCCACTACGACAACGACCAACGGGCCGCGACCATGTGGTTCCACGACCACACGCTCGGCATCACCCGGCTGAACGTCTACGCCGGGCTGGCCGGCTTCTACCTGCTGCGCGGCGGGCCGGGCGACCTCGCGCCGGGCCTCCTACCGGGTCCCGCCACCGCCTCTGGAGCGGCGGGCGGCCAAGGCGTATACGAGATACCGATAGTCATCCAGGACAGGACGTTCGCGGCCGACGGCTCGCTCTTCTACCCGGCGAGTCGCAGGCAGTTCGACCGGTTCGCCGGACCGTACATTCCCCACAGTGATATATCGCCCATCTGGAACCCCGAGTTCTACGGCACCACCATGATGGTCAACGGCCGTACCTGGCCGTATCTGGCGGTCCAGCCACGCCGCTACCGGTTCCGGTTCCTCAACGGGTGCAACAGCCGCTTCCTCGCCTTGAAGATCGTCACGAATCCGCTGGCTCGCCGGCCCGCGTCCGCCGCCCTGCCCTTCTGGCAGCTCGGATCAGACGGAGGGTTCCTGCCCGCGCCGATCGAACTCGGGGAGATCCTGCTGGCCCCGGCGGAACGCGCCGACGTGATCGCCGACTTCACCGGCGTACGTCCGGGGACGGAGCTGTACCTGGTCAACGAAGCCCCCGACGGACCCTTCCGCGGCCAGCGCGCCGCGACCCCGGCCGACCCCGCGACCACAGGGCAGGTCCTGAAGTTCGCGGTCGGCCCGTTGACGGCACCGGACCGCACGGTGCCACCGGCAGAGCTCACGCTGCCCACCCTCACCCCGTTCGGTACGGCGAGTGTGACCCGTCAGGTGGCGCTGCTGGAGCGGGCCTCGAAGAGCGTGGCCGGCGTGGGACCGGCGGTCGCGCTCCTGGGCACCCTGGAGAAAGGCGGCACGGCGAAAATGTGGTCCGATCCCATCACCGAGAACCCGGCCGTCGGCGCCACCGAGACGTGGGAGATCCACAACTTCACCATGGACGCCCATCCGATCCACGTTCACGAGGTGCCGTTCCAGGTCGTCGACCGCCGGCCGTTCCACGGCTCCGCCCGGCCGCCGGAGACCTGGGAACGCGGCTTCAAGGACACCGTCATCGCCTACCCGAATCAGATCACCCGGATCAAGGCCACCTTCGACCGGCCCGGCCTGTTCGTCTGGCACTGCCACATCCTCGAACACGAGGACAACGAGATGATGCGCCCCTATCGCATCGGCCCATGAGCACCACGTCCGCCGGGACGGCTCCCACGCTCCGCACACGCGGCGCGGCGGCGTCGTACGTATGGCTAGTCGATGGGAGCCGGTGACGGTCGCGGGAGGTCCAGGGATCTGCGGGCGGTCTCGACGGCCTTGGGAAGGCGACGCCGGTTCGCCAGGGCACGAGGCAGCCGGGGAAGCGTGTCGCGCAGGCCCCGGCGGCTGTGCTTGCCAGCACGTACGGCGTGCAGCACCGCGCGAGCCACCATCGGCCATGGCCTGCGCAACACCGCGGTGAGCACCGCGTTACGGGCGGAAAGTGCCTGCCGGTGGCTCCCGTCCCGGACCGGGGACGGGTGATGGTGGGCGACGATCTCCTCGACGTAGGCCAGTCCCCAGCCCGCCGCGGCCAGGTCGAGCGCCAGGCGTTCCTCTTCACCCTGGAAGAAGACCACCTCGTCGAACCCCCCGGCCGCCAGGAACGCCTCCCGCCTGACCACCGCGCCGCAGGCGAGGAAGCCCAGGATGGCGGGGCCGGGCAGGGTGGGAGCCGTGCCGAGCGGGGCGGTGGCCATGGCGGTGCAGATCGGGTCGAGCCGCTCTTCCGGGCCGACCAGCATGCGTGCGGCAAGCACCGCCAGGCGGGGATGCGCGTCCAGCACCTCGGCGGCGCGCCGCAACGCACCCGGCGCCCACCAGGAGTCGTCGTCGGCGAAGGCCACGTACGGCGTCGTCGCCAGCTCCACTCCGAGGTTGCGTGCCGGGGCGCCCAGGTTCCTGCCGGCTGTGACGACGGTGACGTCGGGGAAGCTCCGGCGGACGAATTCCGGGGTCCCGTCGGTGGAGCCGTTGTCGACCAGGATGACCGGACCCTCATGGCGCGGCAGTGAGCGGGCGAGGTCAGCCCGGCGGTCGCGGGTGGCCACGACCACGCTCACGCGGGGGCTTCCGGGCTGTGAAGCCTTGAGGTGAACCACGGCGGCCTACTCCGGCGGGGCCGGCACCGGCTGGGCTGCCAGCGCCTCCGCGACGGCGTACAGGTTGGAGGCCATCGCGCGGGCGGTCTTGTGGGACCAGTCGCGCCCCTGTTCGGAGTCCAGGATCGCGTCCATCCGCTCGATCACCCGCTGGGCCGGCGACGACGGGTGTCCCACCCAGGTGGGGGTGGCGACAATGGGGATCTCGGCATCGAGCAGGCTGCGGTGGATCCTCGGCCAGCCGTCGCCCTGCCCCATGTCGGTCTGCACCCCGGGCAGGATGTTCTCGTCCACTACCCGGTATGTCGTGATCCCGACTCCCCGCGCGCGTGGTTCGCCGGCGACCACATCGGCCGGCGTCTCCGTGTTCGACGGTTCGGGCGCCGACTTCAGCGTGCAATTGACGACAACGGCCCGCATACGGCGGCCTCCACGCAGTGATCGGTTCGATACGGTTCACCCCCCATACCCGCGACGGGATGAGTAAACGGCGATCATCCCGATGGCGGCGGGAGGATAGGCAGGCCGTGTCACGGGCAGGTGGGAGGCATGCGAGAAGTGGTCACCGTGACACCCTGCGAGGACGGCCCGCTGCTTCTGCGCGGACCTTTCGAGTTGCTCACCCAGAGCGGGGAGCGGATCGACGCCGGCCGGGCGACGGTGGCGCTGTGCCGTTGCGGCTTGTCGTCGGTCAAGCCGTACTGTGACGGTTCCCACAAGACCGCCGGCTTCCGCGCCACCAGCGAGCCCGAACCACCGGCGTAGCCGCCTGGCGGAAGAGACGCGGAGTTCGCGGGGCAGGGCTCGTGGTTGAGAGGTGAACGCGATGAACGCTCGACATGACGATCCTGACGACGAGTTCTTCGCTCCCGTGCTGCGGAATCCGCCGCGTGCCGATGAGGACGGGCCGGTGAGCGACACCGGCGTACCGGGCGTCCGTGGTGGTGGCCCGGCCAGGTGGTCGAAGGCGCCGCCACCCCCGACGATGATGGGTGTCCGCCTGCTGGCGGCGGCCTTGGGGTTGCTGGTCGGAGTCGTCCTGGCCGTGCTGGCCGTGGTGGCCGGTCAGCTGCCGCTGGCCATCCTGCCCGCCGTCGTGGCGCTGGCTTCTGGCGCGTACCTGGTGGTGTTCAGCGTGCGGCGTTCCAGATCCGATGGGGGCCCACCGACCTTCGGCTGAACCCCGGTCGGTCAGCGATCGCCGTCGTTCCCCGGTGCCGTCTCCACGAACGGAACGGCGGAGGCCCGCGCGCCGCGCAACCGGGTGATGCTGCGGCGGTTCTGGGCAAGCCGCGCGATTGACCGGCGTGCCAGGTCGAGCTGGTGTTCAAGGCTGCCGAGCAGCGCGGCCGCCCGCTCGCGCAACCGGCCGGCCCGCAGCAGCGCATCGTCCAGGGCTACGCCGGGCGGGACGACGACCACGGATTCGCGCATCCGCGAGGCCGGAGTGCCGCCGGCGCGGCGCGCGGTGCTAAGGGACTGCTGGCCGGGACGGCGCAGGGCGCGCAGGCGCGGCAGGTGCCGCGCCACCGGTGCCGGCGGGCCGGCGCCAGGGTAGTGGTACGCGGCGACGGCCTGCCCGAGCGTCGGATACGAGCGCAACCCGATCGCGCCGAACCGCTCCGCCAAGCTGATCAACCGGCGCAGGTAGGGCCGGGGTTCGACGATGACCAGGCCGCCCCCTGCGGCCTCCAGCGCCCGATGGGCGGTCACCAGGGTCCGCATGCCGGCCACATCGCAGAACTCCAGGTGCGCTGTCCCCATGATGGCGTAGTGGTGCCCGCCCTCCTGCAGCCGCTGCAAGATGGCGGCCAGCTCGGAAGCGTTGGTGGCGTCGAGTTCGCCGGCCACCTTGATCTCGATGACGGCGTCGGTCACGGGGATGACTTCGATCGCCAAGCTCACACTTCGCCTCCCTCCTAGTGAAACCCGCGTTCAGGTTTCTCCGGGTCCGTTTCGTACGTCACTTCGGGTGCCCTGCTCTCCTGCCGGTGTCGGCTCCAGGCCACCGGGAGTGCCCGGCAGGTCGCGGCCGATGAGGATGCCGATCAGCAGGCCGATGGGCAGATCGGCCTCGGTCGGATAGCGGAAGTGCTGGTCCAGGTTGAGGCTGTAGCGGTTGCGCCGGCCGATCCGTTCCCGAGCCAGGTAGCCCGCCTCGTAGAGATCGGAGACGATGTTCTGCACCGCCCGCTCGGTGATGCCGATCTTGTCGGCGATGTCACGGAGCCGTACGGCTGGGTCGCGGGCGATCTCCACCAGCACGCGGGCGTGATGGGTGAGGAACGTCCACGTCGATGGGCGATCTTCCGATGCGGACATGCTCTTGGATTCTCCAACTCTTCATCCTCTTACCCGAAGATTCTGTGACGAATCTGATTTCGTGTAACAAAGTTCGGCTGTGGCGTCGTGCACCGGCGAACGGTTACCGCTTGGCACAGTCTCTAGCACAGTGTGATTTTTCCCGAGCGTCGGCTGCTCATTTCCAAGACTCCGCCACGAAAGCTCCCAGCCGGTCGGCACGGCGATTCACCTCACCGGCCCAGGGCACTTGAGGGCCCTGATGAACTGACTGGTGGAGGGTTCGATGGCCAGACGAATGATGATCACGATCGCGGTCGCAGCGGTAGCGCCTCTCGTGGCCGCGGGCGCGGTCACCGCACCCAAGGTCAGCGATCAGGACCGCGCCTTCCTGGTGCAGGCGCACCAAGGCAACCTGGCCGAGATCCAGGCCGGACACGCCGCCGCCAACGCCACCAAGCAAGAGGTCCGCGCCGTGGCCGCGATGCTGGTCAGGGACCATACCAACCTCGACAGCGCCGTCATGCAGGAGGCCGACCGAGCCGGCGTGGAGCTGCCGGGCGAACCGAACCCCCAGCAGCGCTCCGCACTCGCCCAGGTGACGACCAAGAGCGGCGAGAGCTTCGACAAGGCATGGGTGGCCTCTCAGATCACCGGCCACCGCCAGACCCTCGAAGCCATCGAGAAGCAGTTGCGTGAAGGCACGAACGCGGATGTGAAGAAGGTCGCCTACGACGCCCGGCCCGTCGTGCAACAGCACCTTGACGTCCTGCTCCACACGAGCAGCCTCCGCTGACCACGGACCGGGGACGTGATCTCCAGGCGGCCGATCAGGACGTCAGGACGGGGCCTGCGAGTCAGGACGGGGCCTGCGAAGGGTGACTGAGCCGGGCGCGCTGGGGTTCGACGGTGTAGGCGGGGTCGCGCGAGGAGTCCAGGCCCGCGTGGAAGATGCCGAACCTGGTGCAGATCGCGCCCGCCAGCAGGGCCGCGCCGGCGGCCACCGCCGCTCTCCGGTCGCGGCGGCCGAGGAGGATCCCGGCAGCCGCGCCGGACAGGGACAGCCCCGTCCCGAGGCGCAGCAGCAGGCCGCCCGGGCCGCGCTTCAACGGTTCGGCGACCGGCCCCATGCGGCGTTCCATGCGCTTGGCGGCGGCGTATTCGGCGACCGCGCCGGCCAGGGCCAGGCGGCGGGCGGGGCCGGCCTCGGCGAGCGGTGCCGCGAGCATGCCGAGGCCACCCGCCGAGGCCGCGGCCGACCCGGCGAACAGGTACGGCAGCTCCCGGTGGCCGTCATGCCAGGCGGGCACGGCGGTGTTGGCGACCAGGGCGGCCGTGTAGGTGGCGACGGCGCCGCCGGTCAGGCCGGCTCCCATGGTGGCGGCGCGGCCCAGGCGCGGGAACAGCCCGGTCACGGCGGTCGCCGCGGCCAGGCCGGCCTGCGGGCCGTACGCGGTGAGGATCCAGGTGCCGACGCTCATCGGCGAGGTGACCTTGAACGTGCGCAGCATGTAGAGGAACCGTTGCGGCCGTCCGAGATCGTGGATCAGGGCGTACAGGGAACCGCCGAGCGCGCACAACGCGCCGGTCTTGCACGCCCGCGCCAGCCTGGGCCTGCCGGAAAGCTCGGCGGTGGCGGCCAGTACGGACGACGCCCCGGCCAGGCCGCCGAGGAACAGGTATCCGGCGATGTCGGGTGCCTGCCACGGGGTCTCCTGCAGGACCGGCCGGCCGTAGTAGGACCGGAACTCGGCGTCGGGCACCATGAGACGCTCGCCGCGTTGCGGGCGCCGCCGGCGGCCGGCCGACCCGACGGTGGCCTCCCGTTCGGGGCGCAGCTCGGGCGAGTCGTCCAGGCGGACGTCGGTCTGGCTGCTGTCGTGGGCGTTCATGTCCGGCTCCCCCAGGTGACGGCGGCGGCGACGGTCAGCAGCGCGGTGGCGGCGACGGCGACGTGCCGCCACATGGCGGGCAGGTCACGGGTCGTCACCACGGGGTCGGGCGG
Organism: Nonomuraea jiangxiensis; assembly: GCF_900099965.1. Classification (GTDB taxonomy): domain Bacteria; phylum Actinomycetota; class Actinomycetes; order Streptosporangiales; family Streptosporangiaceae; genus Nonomuraea; species Nonomuraea jiangxiensis. The sequence goes on from NZ_FNDJ01000009.1 coordinate 350,055, forward strand.
CAGGCCGTACACCTCGGGCTCATCCAGCAGCAGGAAGAACGCCCCGGTGCCGCCGACGCCGTCGCCCGGGTCGTGGCCGTAGAGCCGCGCGGACTCCACGCCCGCCTCGTGGAGCTGCTCGACCCTGCGGGCCGCCCGCTCGCGCAGTTCGCCGAGCTCGCCGAACTGGATGGAGTCGGTCGGGCAGCTCTTGGCGCAGGCCGGCTCCTGCCCGACGGTCAGCCGGTCGTAGCAGAGCGTGCACTTCCAGACCCGGCCGTCGTCCTCCCGCTTGGCGATGACGCCGTACGGGCAGGCGGGCACGCAGTAGCCGCACCCGTTGCAGATATCCTCCTGCACCACCACCGTGCCGAACTCGGTGCGGAACAGCGAGCCGGTCGGGCAGACGTCCAGGCAGGCGGCGTGCGTGCAGTGCTTGCAGACGTCGGAGGCCATCAGCCAGCGGAACTCCATGTCCGAGGCGCTCCCCGTGGCCCCGTCGTGCGACGGCAGGCCGAGCGAGGCCGGCGTGCGGTCGCGCGCCGCCTCGACGGTCCCGGCCGGCAGGTCGGCGGCGACGAGCCCGGACTCCTGCCGGCCCAGGCGCCGGGGCTGCTCGACGAAGGCCACGTGGCGCCAGGTGTTCGCGCCCAGCCCGGCGGTGTTGTCGAACGACATGCCGGTGAAGCCGAGCAGGTCCTCGGGTACGTGGTTCCACTCCTTGCAGGCCACCTCGCACGCCTTGCAGCCGATGCACACGCTGGTGTCGGTGAAGAACCCCATGCGCTCGGGATGGTCGGCGTAGCCGGAGGAGGTGGCCGGATCGTCGGGTTCCAGAAGGGTCATCGGCTCACTTCTCCGTACCGGTGTGGTCGGTGATGCCGGCCCGGCGCTGGTAGGCGCGGACCAGGTCGACGAGTGCGGGCCCGCGCGGCCGGCGGCCCGGGCGGATGTCCGCGGACATGGCCTTGACCTCCTGGATGTGGGAGTTCGGGTCCAGGATGATCGAGGACAGCTCGTTCGCGGCGTCCCCCCGGACGTGGCCGTTGGGCCCCCAGTGGAACGGCAGGCCGATGTGGTGCACCACCTTGCCGTCGCCGCGCAGCGGCGCGATGCGGTGGGTGACCAGCACCCTTGCCTCGATGGCGTTGCGCGCGGTGATGATGGTGGCCCAGCCGCCGTGGATGAGGCCGCGCTCGGCCGCGAGCTCCGGCGAGACCTCGCAGAACATCTCCGGCTGCAACTCGGCGAGGTACGGCGTGTTGCGGCTCATCCCGCCGGCGGTGAAGTGCTCGGTCAGCCGGTAGGTGGTGACGACGTACGGATAGACGTCCGCGCCCGGCTCGGAGCCGCTGGGGTGGTAGCGGTTGTGCTCGTGCGCGTAGACGAGCCGGGCGGGGCTGCGCTGGCGGCCGTGCAGCGGGTTGGCGACCGGGGAGTCCTGCGGCTCGTAGTGCGTCGGCAGCGGGCCGTCCACCAGCCCGGCGGGGGCGTACAGCCAGCCCTTGCCGTCGGCCTGCATGATGAACGGGTCGGTGCCGGACAGCGCGTCGCTGCCGGTCGCGTCCTCGGCCGGCCGGTAGCCCGGCGCCTTGTCCGGCGGGAAGTCGGGCACGTCGTAGCCCGTCCACCGTCCCTCCGCCGCGTCCCACCAGACCAGTGCCTTGCGCGCGCTCCACGGCCTGCCCTCCGGGTCGGCCGACGCGCGGTTGTAGAGCAGCCGCCGGTTCGCCGGCCACGACCAGGCCCATTCACCCGCGATCCAGTTCTGCTCCTCGGCGGGCTTGCGGCGGGCCGCCTGGTTGACGCCGCCCGCGTAGATGCCGCAGTAGATCCAGCAGCCGCAGGCCGTCGAGCCGTCGTCCTTGAGCTCGGTGTAGGCCGACAGCGGGCGCCCGGTGGCGTCCCAGCCGTTGACCTCGGCCAGCACGGCCTCGGCGACCGGCTCGCCGAGGCTGCCCTCCGTGGGATAGTCCCAGGTCAGGTCGAGGATGGGGGCGTCCATGGGGTCCTGCGACCCGCTCAGCTTGCGGCGGATGACGCGGCCCAGGTGGTAGAGGAACCACAGGTCGCTGCGGGCCTCGCCCTCGGGTTCGACGGCCTGGTAGTGCCACTGGACCATGCGGTTGGTGTTGGTGAAGCTGCCCGTCTTCTCGGTGTGCGCGGCCGCGGGGAAGAAGAAGACCTCCGTGCCGATGTCCTCGGTCTTCAATTCGCCCGTCTCGATCTCCGGGCCGTCCTGCCACCAGGTGGCGCTCTCGATCAGGCTGAAGTCGCGTACGACCAGCCAGTCCAGGTTGGCCATGCCCAGGCGCTGCATCTTGGCGTTGGCCGACCCGACCGCGGGGTTCTCGCCGAACAGCAGGTATCCCTTGCACACGCCCTTCAGCTGCTCCATGACGGTGTCGTACGTCGAGTGACCGCCCGTGAGCCGGGGAAGGTGGCCGAAGCAGAACTCGTTGTCGGGCCGGGCCGCCGGTCCCCACCACGCCTTGAGCAGGCTGACCAGGTAGGCCGGCATGTCGGCCCAGAACCCCTTGTGCGCGGCGTCGGCCCGCAGGAAGTCGTCGATGTTCTCGTGCTGGTGGGCGTGCGGCATCGGGATGTAGCCGGGCAGCAGGTTGAACAGGGTCGGGATGTCGCTGGAGCCCTGGATGTTGGCGTGCCCGCGCAACGCCTGGATGCCGCCGCCGGGCCGGCCCATGTTGCCCAGCAGCAGCTGCAGGACGCAGGCCGCGCGGATGAACTGGGAGCCGTCGGTGTGCTGGGTCCAGCCGACCGCGTAGACGAACTCCGCGGTCCGTTCCGGGCCGGAGTTCTCCACCAGGTGCCGGCAGACCTGCGCGAACAGGTCCTGCGGGATCCCGCAGGTGCGCTCGACCATCTCGGGGGTGTAGCGGGCGTAGTGCCGCTTGAGGATCTGCAGGACGCAGCGCGGGTCCCGCATCGTGGGGTCGGTGTGCGGGGTGCCCTCCAGCGAGGGTCCGCCGCTGCCGTGCGTCTCGCCGTGTCCCGACCGGCGGATGGATGCGCCGCCCCGCGTGCGGCGCTCGTGGTCCACGTCGCGCTCGCCCGAGACCGGCACCGCCCGCATGCCCTCGTACTGCCAGGTGTCGAAGTCGTAGTGGCCGGTGCCGGGGTCGAACCCGGAGAACAGCCCGTCGAGGTCCTCGGTGTCGCGGTAGTCCTCGTTGATGAGGGTCGTCGCGTTGGTGTAGTTGACCACGAACTCGCGGAAGTACAGGTCGTTGCTCAGAACGTGGTTGATGATGCCGCCGATGAAGGCCACGTCGGTCCCGGCGCGGATGGGCACGTGCAGGTCTGCCAGCGCGCTGGTACGGGTGAAGCGGGGGTCGACGTGGATGACGACCGCGCCTCTCGCCTTGGCCTCCATCACCCACTGGAAGCCCACCGGGTGCGCCTCGGCGAAGTTGGACCCTTCGATGACGATGCAGTCGGAGTGCTGCAGGTCCTGCATGAACGTGGTGGCGCCGCCCCGCCCGAACGACGTGCCCAGCGCGACGACCGTCGAGCTGTGGCAGACCCGGGCCTGGTTCTCGATCTGCACCACGCCCAGCGCGGTCAGCAGCTTCTTGATGAGGTAGTTCTCCTCGTTGTCCAGGGTGGCGCCGCCCAGGGCGGCGATGCCCAGGGTGCGCGCGGTGCGCCGGCCGGCGGACTCCCACTCCCAGGTGTCCCGGCGGGTGGCGATGATCCGGTCGGCCACCATGTCCAGCGCCCGGTCCAGGTCGAGTTCCTGCCAGTCCCGCCCGTACGGCGGCCGGTACAGCACCTTGTGCAAGCGGCCGGAGCCGGTGGTGAGCTGCAGGCTGGCCGCGCCCTTGGGGCAGAGCCTGCCCCGGCTGACCGGCGAGTCGGGGTCGCCCTCGACCTGCACCACCTTCTCGTCTTTCACGTAGACGTTCTGCGCGCAGCCGACCGCGCAGTAGGGACAGATCGACTTGACGACGCGGTCGGCGGTCGCCGTGCGGGGCTGGAGAGCCCTGCTTCCTGAGGATTTGACGGCGGCTCCACGGCCCAGCGGGTCGGTGTCGGCCAGCTGGCGCAGCACCGGCCACGACCGCAGCCGGTCCAGGGGATTCACGAGCCGGCCTCTGCGGCGGCCTGCATGGGCGAATCACCCCATGCCCGCCTGCGGATCCATTCATGGACGTCGCCGCGGGCGGAGGGGCTGACCTCGCGCGGGTTCACCAGCCGCTGGCTGCGCGAGGGCAGCATGCCGGCCCGGTCCCGCTGGGCGCGGGTGACGGTGTCCCCGCCGTCGGCCGCCACGCCGGTCGCGATGAGGTAGGCCTGGCCGGCGGGGATGCCGAGCAGCTCGGCAATCTCCGCGTAGTCGTGTCCCCGCGACAGCAACCGCAGCACCTGTTCTTTCGTCGGCATCGCCACCTCCCTGATGCGCAATGCCCGAATTCTGGGGATGTTTACGCCATTGACCGGTCAAGGATTCACCGGCCGAGGAGCCGGCTCACCTGGACCCGCGCCGCGTGCTCGGCCGGGGCGACGTCGAGAAGGCGCCGCAGTGTCGCCTGGCCTCGGTCGAGGGCGTACTCGGCGGGTGCCCCAGCACGAGGAGCAGGTCCGCGTCCCCCGGCGCGCGCGGCCCCGCGCGAGGTGGTCGCCGGCTGTGGGCTCCGGCGAGCTCGCCCGGTATCCCAGGGTCCCGGCGAGGACGCCCGCCGCGACGGCGGCCAGCGCGAGGAGGGCGAGCCGGGTGTCGTCCTGCCCGGCCTGACGTTCCTGGTGCTCTACGCCTGGCCGTGGCTGGACCGGCTGATCACCGGCGACCGCGCGGCCCACCACCTGCTCGACCGGCCGCGCTAAGCGCCGGCACGGGTGGCCGTCGGCGTGTGGGGGCTCTCCTTCACCGGCCTGCTGCTCGTGGCCGGCGCCCAGGACCACGAGCGCGCCGCCGCAGCGCGACCGCCGCCTATCCCGGCGTGCCGGTCCGGACGCTCGATGCTCCGGAGGACCAGGCGGGCATCCACCGCCTGCTCGAAGCAGCGGTCCGTCTCGTCCTGCTGGTCGGCGTCGTGCGGCGACTGCTGCGCCCACGACCGGACCGTCACTGATACCCAGGTGATGAGGCGAGCCGCCTGCGTCGAGGGGGCCTTCGTTTCGGGCGAGGATGCCGGGGGCAGCCGGATCGCCATGATTCGCAACCTCGTTCAGGGCGCGGTCAGCGGAGCCGTGGCCACCGCCGCGATGAGCTTGGCGATGGTCGCGGGACAGAGGGCCGGGCTGATGGCCGACCAGCCGCCGAAGCGCATCACCCGCGCCGCCTTACCCGGTCGCAAACACCGCCCCAAACCGGGAGAAGGAGTCCTGGGAGCCGCCGCCCATGTCGGCTTCGGCTCCGTGTCCGGCGGCCTGTTCGGTCTCATGACCGGCGGCCGGCATGCTCCCGTCCCGCTCGGCGCGGCCTACGGTCTGGCCATCTGGATCGGCAGCTACGCCGGTTGGGTGCCGCGTCTGGGCATTCTCCCGCCGATCTCTCGCGACCGGCCCGGCCGTCAATCGGTGCTGGCGGTGGGTCACGTGGTGTACGGCGCCGCGCTGGCGTACACGATGAATCGGCTCACCTCGGGACGTCGAAGCAGCCGCGACACCCCCGCGTCGTAGCGTTTCCGGCGAAGGCCAGGGGCCGGTGGCCGGGCCCTGTCACCTGCCCGGCCACCTTCCATGGAATGCCTCGGTGGGGAGTCAGCGGTTGTAGGCCAGGCTGTGGATCGGGTGCTCGCCGTCGGTCTGCAGCCGGTATTCGCGTCCGGACTTGGCGCGGTTGTCGTCGATGACCCGTTCGGACGGGGCCTTCTCGCCGCCCATGACCGCCTCTTGCATCTTCTCGAAGCGTTCGTGGGCCTCCTGAACGTAGCCGGTGCCCAGGGTGGTGTAGTCGATCTGGGTGGCGATCAGCTCGCGCAGGTAGCCCTTGTTCGGCTCGAAGGTGACCGGGACGGGCAGTTCGGGGGCGCACACCTGCTCGGGCTCGCGGCCGTCGTGCCGCTTGAACAGCTCGGCGGCCAGCCGCAGGTGCTCCAGCTCCATGTTGAGGTGCAGCTCCCAGATGCTCTTCACCTTGGGGTCGGACTCGGTCTCCATGAACGAGTGGTACAGGTAGCACTCGTTGTACTCGTGGTTGAGCAGCATCTCCCACCAGCTCTCGCCCGGATCGACGAGGGACTCGTAGTGGGTGACGTGCTCCTCCTCGACCATGCCGATCTCCTGGTAGAGCTGGCGGGCGATCGGCTCCATGTAGGTGGGGCCGACGTTCATGTAGAAGTTCATGGTCTGCTGCTCGGCCGCCATGATGGTCAGGGCGTGCAGCTTGGAGATCGGCGCGGCGGAGCTCCTGTCGTAGGGCTCGCGTACGTTGTCGATGGGGTTGCGGTGGTGCAGGTAGGTCGGGCGTCCCGGCATGACCTCGGTGAGCTGGTCGACGACCTTCTCGGCCTTGCGGCGCTCGATCATCTCGTACAGGTTGGCGTAGCGGTAGAGGTGGTCGAAGTCCTCCAGCACGCCGAACTGGTAGGCCTGCTGCAGGTAGGGGTCCGGCTCCATGCGCGCCACCCACGCGGTCAGGTCGACCGCGACCTGTTCGTAGGCGAGGGTGGTCTCCAGGACCGAGGCCACGCCAGGCAGCAGCCAGTTGACCGCTTTCTGCTGCTGGGCCTCGATGTAGCGCACCCGGGCGAGCTGCTGCTTCAGCTCCATGTCGGGGCAGTGGCGGGCGAGGTGGTGGCTGAAGAAGATCGCCTCGGTCTCGATGCCGTTCATGGTGATGATCCGGCACCTGGTGTACGGGTCCGCGTGATCGGGATCGATGGGCGTGACGTTCAGCTCGCGCCAGTTGCGCAGTTGCCTGTCCAGCGGGATGCCCCGCTCCTGGAGTGGGTTGAAGGTCATATGCCTGCGCTCCTTCGCGCTGATCTCGTACACGTTGTCCTTTTTGAGGCTTCCCGGGCCGGCCTCTGCGGGCCCCCACTCGATTCCCAGCATTCGGTAAGGAGCAGGGCAGCCTTCGGCCTTCCTGGCGTGCCCCCTCTTCCGCCGGGTAGCGGCGGGCCGTTACGAGAAGGAGGACTCGCCATGGCTGACAAGGGCACGAGGCCGGAGACGATGGAAGAGACGGACGTCATCGACCTGCTGATAGCCCAGCACGGGATGATCCGTAACCTGTTCGACGAGGTCGAGCAGGCGCCGGCCGACCGGTGCGGGGAGGCGTTCACCCGGCTGGTACGGCTGCTGGCGGTGCACGAGACCGCCGAGGAGGAGATCGTCCACCCCTTCGCCCGCCGGAAGATCGACGGCGGGGACGCCATCATCGAAGACCGGCTGGCGGAGGAGAACCAGGCCAAACAGCTGCTGTCGGAGATGGACGCGGCGGGCCCGGACGCGGCCGACTTCTTCGACAAACTCGCCGTTCTGCGTACCGCGGTGGAGGCCCACGCCCGCAGCGAGGAGCGGTACGAGTTCCCTCAACTGCGCGCTCACACCAGCGATGCGGAACGCCGGGCCATGGCCGTCGGCGTCAAGGCCGCCGAGGCCATGGCTCCTACGCATCCGCACCCGGGCACGGAGTCGGCCGCGAAGAACGTCCTGGTGGGCACGCCGGTCGCGATGATGGACCGGGTTCGTGACGTCATCCGCCAGGTGATGGGCAAGAAGCCCTGACAGCTCACCCCATGGGTTCATGACACCTTCACCGATCGGCCGAACCGGCAGCACCGCCTCGACGGGGCTTACTGTTGGTCGAACAGGTACGGATCGAAGGTAGGTGACCATGGCGGAGATGCTCGCGGCCCGGCTCCACATACCCTCCCGCGAGGTGCGCGTGGAGAAGGTGCCGTTACCGGAGCCCGGCCCGGGAGAGGTTCGTGTCGAGGTGCGCGCGGCCGGCGTCTGCCTGTCCGACGTGCACCTCGCCGATGGCACCCTCACGCCACTCCTGCTGAAGGGTGACGTGGTGACACTCGGTCACGAGGTGGCCGGTGTCGTGGACGCCCTCGGCGCGGGTGTGACCGACTGGGCGGTGGGGGACCGGGTCCTGTTGCAGGCCGGCGAGGCCGACCGGTTCGGCACCGTCCACACCCGCGGCGTCGACTACGACGGCGGCTACGCCCAGTTGACGCTGGCCACGCCCCACTCGATGGTGCCGATCCCCGACAGCCTGCCGTTCGAGCAGGCCTGCATCATTCCCGACGCCGTCTCCACGCCCTGGGCGGCCATTACCGCCACGGCGGCCACGCGGCCGGGCGATGCGGCGGCGGTCTGGGGCGTCGGCGGGCTGGGCGCGCACGCGGTGCAGCTTCTGCGCCTCGTCGGCGCGGCCCCGGTGATTGCGATCGACCCTCTCCCCGCGGCCAGGAAGCGGGCGCTCGGGCTCGGCGCCGACGCCGCGCTCGACCCGGCCGACCCCGGGCTGCGCGACACCGTCAGGGGACTGACGGGAGGTCTCGGGGTGGACGCCTCCTTCGACTTCGCGGGCGTCGGCTCGGTGCGCGAGCAGGCCATGTCGCTGCTCGGCAGGGGCGGGCGGCTGGTCGTGGTCGGGCTGGCCAACGAGCCGCTGGCCGTGCCGAACGACCTAGCGCTGGCGTACTTCGGGCAGTCCGTGCGTGGCAGCTACGGCTCGCATCCCGAGCACCTGCAGCAGCTCGTCAAGCTCGTCGTGCGCGGGCGGCTCGACCTGGCCGCCTCGATCAGCGACGTGCTGCCGCTCGCGGAGGCGCCGGCCGCCCTCGACCGGCTGGCCCGCAAAGACGGCGATCCGATCCGCCTGGTCCTGCGTCCCTGACCGGTGCCGCTGAAGCCCAGCAGGCGGTTCGCGTACCGGCGTCACAACCACGTCAACGTCCGATGGACGACAATGGCCGCGTGCTACATCTGCGACTGATCAGTCCGGCCGCGCGCACCGACGAGGTGACGACGGTGTTGGAGGAGTGCCCCGGGATCACCAACATCGTGGTGCTGCCCGGTGCGGCCCGCGAGCCGAAGGGCGACGTGCTCCTGTGCGATGCGGCCAGGGAGTCGGCCAACGAGGTGCTGAGCAGGCTCAGGTGGCTGAAGGACGAAGGGTCCATCGCCGTCGAGCAGGTCGATCTGGCGCTGTCGAAGGCGGCGGACGACGCGGTGGAGGAGGCGCCGGGCGAGCCCGATGACGCGGTGGTCTGGGAAGAGCTCTCCCAGAAGGTGCAGGCCGACTCCCGCATGACGTGGGCGTTCCTGGCCTTCCTCGCCATCGCCACCCAGATCGCGGGCATCGGCATCCTGCAGAACTCCCCCATCCTGATCGTCGGCGCCATGGTGCTCGGGCCCGAGTTCGGCGCCGTCGCGGCCATCTGCTTCGGGTTACTGCACCGCCAGTGGCGCCTGATCGCCGGCTCGTTCAAGACGCTGGTCCTCGGGTTCATGGTGGCCATCGCGATCACGTACGCGTGCGCGCTCGTCTCCGTCTGGCTGGGTTGGATCGACCTCGGCAACCTCACCAGGAACGAGGAGGTCCAGTTCATCGTCAAGCCGGACCGCTGGTCGTTCATCGTGGCGCTGCTGGCCGGCGCGGCCGGGGTGCTGTCGGTCACGGCGGGAAAGTCGTCGGCGCTGGTCGGTGTGTTCATCTCGGTCACCACGGTCCCGGCGGCCGGTTACGTGGCCGTCGCGCTGGCCCTGGCCGACTGGCCAGAGGTCGCCGGCTCGGTCTCGCAGCTCGCGGTCAACATCCTCGGCATGGTGATCGCGGGCACCGCGACGCTCCTGATCCAGCGGAAGTTCTGGCCCCGGGTGGGACGGCGTTCGTCCCTCTGAACGGGAGCCGCGCGGGCGGAATCCAAGAATGATAAAGCCACTGCTGAATTAACCCTTGGCTTGATTCAGCGATGGCTGTACCGTCGGGAGGCATGGAGACGCCCAACCCCCACGGTCTCGCGGTGGCGGTGAACGCCGAGGCGCTGGCCCGGGTCGGCACCGCACTGGCCGACGAGAACCGGCGACGGCTGCTGCTGGAGCTGCTGAACGAACCGGCCTACCCCGCCGACCTCGCCGAGCGGCTCGGCATGACGCGCGGCAACGTGTCGAACCACCTGGCTTGCCTGCGCGGTTGCGGGCTGGTGCGCACCGTCGCGGTGGGCCGCCGGGTGCGCTACGAGCTGGCCGACGCCAAGCTCGCACACGCCCTGGCCGAGCTGGCCTCCCTGGTGCTGCTGGTCGACCAGGGCGAGCACACCCCCGAAGGCGAGCACTGCGCACCCGGCGACTACGCCGAACGCGATGTCTGACGCCTGCTGCGCCCCTGACGCGCCCACCGCCGCACCGGAGACCGGGGCGGCCCCGCCGGCCGCGATCTGGCAGGTGCCCGAACTCCGGCTGGCGGCCCTGTCGGGAGCGCTCCTGCTCGCGGGTCTCCTGTCCCCCGGCCTCTGGGGCACCGGGCTGGAGCTGGCCGCCCTGCTCACTGGCGCGGCCGCGTTCGTCCCCGGCACCCTGCGCGCGCTGCGGCGCGGCAGGCTCGGCGTCGGCCTGCTGATGACGATCGCCGCCGCCGGCGCGGTGGCCCTGGGCGAGTACGGCGAGGCCGCCACGCTGGCGTTCCTGTTCGCCATCGCGGAAGGGCTCGAAGGCCACGCCGTGGCCCGCACCCGGCACGGCCTGCGCGCCCTGCTGGACCTGGTGCCTCCCACCGCCCGCGTGCTGCTCCCCGGCGGCACCGAGTCCGAGGTTGCCGTCGCCGGCCTGCGCGTCGGCGACGTGCTGACGGTACGGCCCGGGGAGAGGATCGCCACCGACGGCGTGGTCACCTCCGGCCGCAGCGCGCTCGACACCTCGGTCGTCACCGGCGAGTCGGTACCGGTCGAGGCCGGCCCCGGCACGGACGTCTTCGCCGGCACGGTCAACGGCGCCGGAGCGCTGGAGATCACCGTCACCGCCACCGCACGCGACAACTCGCTGGCCCGGCTGGTCCACATCGTGCACGAGGCCCAGGAACGCAAGGGCGCCGGCCAGCGCCTGGCCGAGCGCTTCGCCCGCCCGCTGGTGCCGGGCGTGCTGGTGCTCGCCGCGCTGATCGCCGCCGCCGGCAGCCTGCTGGACGACCCCGGCGTATGGATCGAGCGCGCGCTGGTGGTCCTGGTCGCCGCCGCCCCGTGCGCGTTCGCCCTGTCCGTACCGGTCGCCGTGGTCGCCGCGATCGGCGCCGCCTCCAAGGCCGGCGTACTGATCAAGGGCGGCGCCGCGGTCGAGGCGCTGGGCAAGGTCAAGATCGTCGCGCTGGACAAGACGGGCACCCTGACCCGCAACGAACCCGCCGTCATCGACGTCGTGCCCGCCCCCGGCAACGACCGCGACCAGGTCCTGGCGGTGGCCGCCGCCCTGGAGGCACGCAGCGAGCACCCCCTCGCCGCGGCCGTCCTGGCCGCCTGCCCGGCTCCCGAGGCGGCCGGCGGGGTCGAGGCCGTGCCCGGCAACGGGTTACGCGGGACCATCGGCGGTCGTCCCGCCCGGCTGGGCAAGCCCGGCTTCGTCGACCCCGGCCCGCTCGTCTCCGAGGTGACCAGGTTGCAGGACGCCGGCGCCACCGTGGTCCTCGTCGAACACGACGGCACCCTGCTCGGCGCGGTCGCCGTACGCGACGAGATCCGCCCCGCGGCGGCCGAGGCGGTGGCCCGGCTCACGCGGCAGGGTGTCGAGGTGGTCATGCTCACCGGCGACAACGCCCGTACCGCCGCCGCGATCGCCACCGCCGCGGGCATCACCGACGTGCGCGCCGAACTGCTGCCCGCCGACAAGGCCCGCATCGTCACCGAGCTCAAAGCCCGCGGCGCGGTGGCCATGGTCGGCGACGGCATCAACGACGCCCCCGCCCTGGCCACCGCCGAGGCCGGCATCGCGATGGGCGTCATGGGCAGCGACGTGGCCATCGAGGCCGCCGACGTCGCGCTCATGGGCGAGGACCTGCGCCGGGTGCCCGACGCCATCGCCCACACCCGCGCCGCCCGCGCCATCTTCACCCAGAACCTGCTGCTGTCCGGCGGCATCCTCATCACCCTCGTCCCGCTGGCCGCCACCGGGGTCCTCGGCCTGGCCGCCGTGGTGGCGGCGCACGAACTGGCCGAGGTCCTGGTCATCGCCAACGGCATCCGCGCCGGCCGCCGCACCCGCCTGCCCCACCACGCCGCGCCGCACGCCACCACCCGCGCGCACGACGCAGCCGCCCTCCGGCGGCCGGCGGGCAGAACGCTCCTGCCCGTCACCATCGGCGCCACCGTTCAGAACGAGACCGGCCGGACCGGCGGAACCTGCGGCTGCGCGGACGGAAGCTGCCGCGCACCGGCCGCCGGGGAGTCGCGATGATCGGCCGCCCGATGCCCGCCCCGGTACGCACCGCCTTGCGTGCGGAGATGCGCGCCGCCCGTACCGCGACGGACAACGTGGCCCGCTGGCGGCACCTCGAACGGGCGCACATTCTCTCCCAGCCCTGGCCCTGGCCGCACACCGCCAACCACATCGCCATGTTCGCCCTGGCCGTGCGTCAGCGTGACCGGCGCGAGGCGTTCGGCCAGGTCGTCCGCATCATCGTGGCCGCGCCCGGCTCCGCGCTCGGCCGCTACCCCGAGGGCAACACCGGCCGCGCCCGCGTCGGTCTCACCCAGCCGATGCCGCTGCCCGACGACCTGGCCGCCCTGCTCCAGACCACCAGGTGATCGCCGGCGAATGTCGTGAACCCTCGTCGGGTGCCCGGGCGTCCGCACCGGCCAGGATCGTCGGCGGCCGCTTACCTGTCGGGATCGAGGACGTACACGAGGGACGCCCGGACCGCCGCTGAGGGAGCTCCCGCGGCGACGGCCAGGAGCGCGGCGCGCACCGCGGGGCGCCCCCGGTTTCCCGCCGCCGCGGCGGCTCCCTCCATCCGCTCGACGATCCGCTTCTCCATGTCCTCGCGGACGGTCAAGTAGAGACCGAGCTTCGGCGGTTTCTACGCCGTCGACAGCGTGGACGCCTTCCGGCAGTCGCATCCGGAGCTCGACTGGCAGGGCGAGATCGAGGTGCCGGGTGGCAAGGGTGCGACCTTCCTGGACCCGGACGGCAACCCTGTTCACCTGTTCGACCAGAGCACCGCCGGACCCGAATAGCGCCGACTTCGCCTGATTCAGGCAAGGTTCATGCTGCCGGTGATCTTTCGGAGGGTGAAAGGCACTGGGGGGACACAGCGCCTCTCTAACCTGCGGCGGGTTGTTCACCTACGGAGGATTCATGATCACTCGCGCCCGCGTGGGCATCTTACTCGCCGCCGCCTTCGCCACGGTCTTCACCAGCGCCGTCGTCCCCGCCGCGGTCCTGGCTCAGCAGTCGAACCAGGCCGAGACGTCGGCGAGTGCCACCACGCACTCCGGCAAGATCCGGATGAACGAGATCCAGTTCATGGGCGCCCACAACGCGTTCCATCGTGAGATGCAGGGCGCCGAGCTGGTCGAGTCGCTCAAGATCGACCCCGGTTACCCGTCGTGGGGGTTCTACTCACACGCCTCCATCGACACCCTCCTTGGCCGGCAGAACGTTCGCGCCCTCGAATTCGACCTGCTGCCCGACCCCGACGGCGGCCTCTACCGGCATCCGCTCGCCCGCAAGCAGGCCGGACTCGGCCCGATCGAGGACCCGGCCATGGCCGCTCCCGGCATGAAGGTCATGCACGTCGCCGACCAGGACTACAACTCCACCTGCCGTACTCTGGTGCTCTGCCTCCAGCAGGTGAAGACCTGGTCGAAGGCTCACCCCGAGCACGTGCCGGTCATCCTGCAGCTGGAGCTCAAGCAGACCGACGACCGCTGGGAGCGGCTGGGTGGCGCGGTCAGCCCGCCCTGGGACCGCGCGCTGCTGGACGGCATCGACCAGGAGATCCGCTCGGTGTTCTCCGAGTCGCAGCTGATCACCGCCGACGACCTGCGCCGGCCCGGTCTGACGCTGGAGCAGTCGATCCTCAAGTACGGCTGGCCGGACCTCGACTGGGCGCGCGGCAAGGTGATGTTCTTCTTCGACAACGGCGGCCCCGGCACGATTCGCGACATGTACCTCGACGGACACCCCAGCCTCCAGGGCCGCGCGGTCTTCACCCGAGGCAACCCCGGCGACGCCGACGCTGCGATCACTATGGTGAACGACCCGCGCGGCGGTAACGAGGCGACCATCCGGGACCTGGTCAAGCGCGGCTACATCGTCCGCACCCGCTCGGACGAGCCGCTCAAGACGATCACCGAGAAGGACTTCGCCCGGGTCCAGACCGCCCTGGCCAGCGGCGCCCAGATGGTGACGACCGACTTCCCCAGCGTCGGCATGACCGCCCGCTACGACAGCGACTTCGTGGCCGAACTCCCCGACGGCGGCCCGGTCCGCTGCAACCCGGTGGCCGCGCCGCGCGGCTGCCACGACGACAAGCTGGAGCCCTCGTACTCCCGATGAGAGCAGTCTGAACGGGCGGCCCTCCACGAGCGGACGGCCGCCCGAGCGGGAGCCGTTCCGCCTGCTCCGCTGAACCAGAGGGCGGGCCGGTCGTGAAATTTTCGGCCACAGGAAGCTGCGGATCGGCGGGTGCGCGCGTTCATTGGGCATGGAAGCTGAAGTGCTTCGGCCGAAGGAGCGGATCTCCGGTTCGCCCGCCACGGCCTGGAAGGCGTCCGCCGAGGTCGAACTCGGCCGCCTGTATCGAGATCACCGCCTCAGCCTGGTACGGCTCGCCGTGCTGCTGCTCGGCGACCAGGAGGCCGCCGAGGACGTCGTCCAGGACGTCTTCGCCCGCCTGTACGGCGGCCGCGCCCCGGAGGAGATATCCCTCGCCTACGTCAGGACGTGCGTGCTCAACGGCTCCCGTTCGCTGCTGCGCCGCCGCAAGATGGTGTCGAGATCGATGGAACGGGACGGCGGCGCGCGGGCCGAGTCGGCGGAGGTCTCCACGCTGCTCGGCGAGGAGCGGCGGGAGATGCTCACGGCACTGGGCCGACTGCCCCGCAGGCAGCGCGAGACCCTGGTGCTCCGCTACTACCTCGACCTTTCCGACGCCGAGATCTCGCAGGTCATGCGGATCCGCGAAGGCACCGTGCGATCCACGGTGGCGCGGGCGCTGGCGCGCTTGCAGAAGGAGCTGGAGGGCAACGCATGAACACCATCGAGGAACGCCTCCGCGAGACACTGACCGCCCGCGCCGCCATCGTGCCGGACCACCTGCCACCCGACCTGTCCGACCTGTCCCTGCCCGAACCACCCCGGCGCGGGCGCCGGCTGGCGCCGGTGGCCGTCGCGGCGATGATCGCGGCCCTGATCGCGGGGATCGCCGTGGTCGTCCAGCAGCGTATGGCGGACCCACAGCCGGCCTCCATCCCGGCCACTCCGCCCTTCTACGTGGGCTCCGTCGTCACGGACTACGCGGACGTGTCCTACGGGCCGTGGGAGGTGTACGCCACCGCCACCGGCGCACGGGTGGCCACGACCCTGCCCCAGCTGTCACACGCCCGTGTCGCGGGTGTGGGAGACGGTCGCACGTTCTTCCTGGCCGGACGTAACACCGATGCCAGGCACAAGAGGACGACGTTCTACCGGATCACCCTGAACGACCGGGGACAGGCTTCCGCTGACAAGATCATGGCCCTCCCGTCCTGGGAGCCCATCGAGTCCATGGCCGCCGCACCGGACGGACGTTCGTTCGCGTTCAGCATGAAGTCGACCCAGGTCGATTGCGCCCGCGCCTGTGCGTCGTGGCGGGAGCTCAGGGTCTGGGACGTGGTCAGGTCGCGGGCGAGCGCGCTTTATACCGCTCCTGTCGACAAGTTCCCGCCCGTGGTGGGCATGTCGTGGCTGGGCGACGGTCACACGCTGGCGCTCAGCCTGTATGAACGGACGACCCTGCAGGCCAGGGCGCTCGACCTCAGCAAGGAGCGCACCGGCGACCTGCGATCCAGCCGCGTGGTCACACAGTCCGGGGGCTCGCTCGCCGGCAGGCGGGGGGCGGCGGCCTTCGTGGTGGTCACGTCGAGGACGGAGGGCCGTACCCTCCTTGGGGAGTTCTCGGCCAAAACGGGCAAGCGGCTGCGCGAACTGACGGTCGGCGGCTGGTTCGACCCCATCGGGTACGACGCGAAGGGAAAGGCGCTGCTGGGCGCCACCCGTACGGGGCTCGCCCGGCTGGACGGCTCACGGCTGACCCCGATCAGGACACCCCCGCTCAAGGCGGGCCAGCGGCTCGTGGCCGCTTGGTGACCGCGACCACGACCACACAGCCGTGCATCGTTACCGGCCTCAGCGGGTCTGAGTTGTGCGATGGGCGTGGCGAGGCCCCAAGACCTTGTTCAGGGAAGGCGGGCCGTGCGCGAGGCCGGTTCAGGTCATGATGCCGGGCGGGACGACGTCTGGGTTGAAGGTTTCCCAGACGAGCATGAGGGGTGTGGCGGCAGCGCGGATGAGGTAGGCCTTGGACGCGGCATCGCGCTGGCGCGTGCTCCATCGGGCCAGGCCGCTGGAGCGCCGGCGGCGTTCGTGATCGATGTCGTGGGCGATGAGGGCGAGCCCGAGCGGGCGGGCGGGGTCGGCGGCGATGCGCTGCATGAGGGGGACGCCCAGCGAGACGATCACCTTGTTGCGGGAGACCGGCGTGCCGTGCCGATCGAGCAGCAGCGAACTGCGGACGGCTACGGTGGCGCCGTCGGCGAGCTGCAGCAGGGCGCGCACGTCGGCGGGCATGCGGTCGGCCCGCTGGTCGGCCACGTGCTGCGGGCCGACGCTGATCGGGCCGCCCGTCAGCGCCTGGAGCAGCAGCGTGGTCGAGCCGTCGCCGGCCAGCAGCATGCGGGTGAGCGCACTGGTGAAGGAGCCGACCGGCACCGGCCGCAGACCCTCGGGCCGGTAGGCCGGAAGGGAGGGTTGCGGCCGGTCCGTCCGGGTTTGCTGCCCGGCGGGCGCGTCCTGCGGACCGGGCGCACCGCCGGGAGCTTGGCCGGGGCGAAGCAGCCCTGATCGGCTATGGGTCACGCCGACCGCGGGGCCAGCAGTTGCCCGGGGATGTCCGCCGAGGCGCTGACGTAGTAGTCCCTGATGGCCGCCGCCCAGTCTCGGGTGGCGACTCGGTCGTTGTCGCCTGCCAGCTCGGCGAAGAGCTGTGCCACCTGCGGTGGCGCGAAGCCGATGGCCGTCATGCAGGCGACGAAGTCGGCCCGTTCGACCTCCCCGTCGTCGTCGGGGTCGGCCACGGCGGCCAGCGCGTGGGCGTAGGGCGAACCGTACTGGTCGAAGTGAACGGCGTCGGGGATGGCCGCCGCGTATTCCTCGAAGGTGACGACGCGGTCGCCGTCACGGTCGGTGTCCGCGGCCAGGCCCTGCCAGTAGGCGCGGCATCCCTCCCTCAGGGCGTGGGCCTTGGCCGGGTCCGCCTTGACGGCGTTGAGAACGCGGTCGGCTAGCAGGTCGAAGTCGTCCGCCTGCAGCTGGCCGTCGCCGTTGGCGTCCAGCAGCGAGAAGCGGGCCCGAAGGCGGGTCAGGCGGGACGTGGCGTCCATCGACATGTCGTGTCTCCTCCTGAGACAGGAAGGAGTGGCCAGGGAGGTGGTCAGGGCCGCACACCCTTTCCGCCACCCGGCCCCTCGCTCAAAGTAATGGTATGGATACTCTAAGTAATCGACAGGTGGCTGTCCATCCGCGACGACCAGCCCGACCACAGCGAGGGGACCCAGGTGACCCGATCTGCTCCAGCGCCACACAGCTCCACCTACCTGCTCGGCTCCTCGACCGCGGAACACCGGCGGCTGCTGGCCCAGGGTGACCTCCTGCGCGAGGCCGCGCGCAGCCTGCTCAGCCGCCTTCCGCTCCCCGACCAGGCGCGCGCGATCGACGTGGGCTGCGGCCCCCAGGGCATTCTGGACCTGCTCAGCGACAAGGTCGGCCCGCGTGGCACCGTCGTCGGCCTCGACAACGACGAGCAGATGATCACCTGGGCGCGGGAGTCCATCGCGAACCTGAGCCTGCCCAACGTCTCCACCACGCTGGGCACCCTCTCCGGCGACAGCGAGCCGGCCTTCGACCTGACGCACTGCCGGCTCCTGCTGATCAACAGCGCCGACCCGGAGGCGATCGTCGCCTCGATGGCGGCGGCCACTCGCCCCGGCGGCTGGATCGCCGTGCAGGAATATGACTGGGCCACCTGGCAGTGCGACCCGCCCCACCCGGCCTGGGACACGCTCAAGACCCTGCTCGCCTCGGTGTTCGGCGGGGACGTGCACATCGGAGCCCGGCTGCCGAGCCTGCTGCGCGACGTCGCGGGCTGCCCGTACGTCCACACCATGGCACACACCTTCTACTGGCGCGCCGTCAATCCGTACCAGAGGCTGCTGTTGCACTTCGCCGGCCTGTTCGGCGAGAGGCTCCACGGCCGCGGCCTCGACCCGCACACTCTGGCCACCCTGACCCGCGAACTTGGCGACCATCTCGCCCACCCCGCCACCGTCGTGCGCGAAAGCCTGCTGGTGCAGGCATGGGGCCGCAAGCCCTGACAGGACAGCGGCACCTCGTCGCCCGGGCGATCATTTTCAAGGAAGCGGCCTCGGTCCATGCCGAGCGTCTAGGATCTTGGGTGATCAACTCCGCGAGGAAGGACCCCTGTGGCCGAGCAGACAGACAAGTGGACGAGTGCGATCGACACGACCCGGCCGAGCATCGCCAGGGCCTACGACGTCGTCCTGCACGGCAAGGACAACTTCGAGGTCGATCGCGCCTTCGTCGCGGAGATCACCAAGGTCGTGCCGGAGATCTACGACGTGGCGGCCTACAACCGGCAGATGCTGGGCCGGGGCGTCCGGTTCCTGGTCGATCAGGGTGTCACGCAGTTCCTCGACCTCGGCTCGGGGTTGCCGACCGTGCAGAACACCCACCAGGTCGCGCAGGAGGTGGACCCCGCATCGCGCGTGGTCTACGTCGACAACGACCCGATGGTGCTGGCGCACGGCCGCGCCCTGCTGGCCGAGAACGAGCGCACCGCGGTGGTCGCCTCCGACCTGCGTGACCCGGCGGCGATCCTCGCCGACAAGGCCGTGCAGGAGCTCATCGACCTCGACCGCCCGGTCGGCGTGCTGCTGGTCGGCATCCTGCACCACCTGCACGACGACGAGGACCCGCAGGGCATCGTCGAGGCGTACATGGCCGCGGTCCCGTCCGGCAGCCACCTCTTCATCACCCACTTCTGCGACTCCAGCCCCGAATCCCGTGAGGCGGAGCAGAAATATCTCGCGCTCCTCGGCACCGGCCGGTTCCGCACCGTCGCCGAGATCACCGCCTTCTTCCACGGGTGCGACCTGGTCGAGCCGGGCGTCGTACCGTTGCCGCTGTGGCGCCCCGAGACGGCCGTTCCCGAGGAGCTGACCGTGGGGCAGCGCCTGATGTTCGGCGGTATCGCCGTCAAGCGCTGACCGCCGGCCCGGCGGCGACACCGTGGCGCCCGCGCCCGAGGTTCCCGCCCCCGGTGCCGTTCATCACCCACCGCCGCACTCGCCGGCGGGGGTCAGAGCGTGTACGGGAGAGGCTCGACGTACTCGACGGACAGGGGGCTGGCCAGTAGCAGGCGCTGTGCCTGTCCGGGTCCGTGTCCGCAGACCGCGGTAATCCGCGCGTAGCCGCTCATCCACACCGCCGTGGCCGGGCTTACTTGGCGCTCCAAGCCGCGTACGATCTCCAGGACCACGGCCGTGAACCAGTCGTGCGCCCGGTGGGCGAGGCCGAACCCGGCGACGCCGTCGGCCCCCGTCGACGAGCCCTCAAGTTGGTTCATATCCTTTGCCACGGTTTGCACCCGGGCACCGCCGGCCACGTCCGCGGCGATCCGCTCGAACAGATTCGCGCTCGACGCCAGCCGCGGGAGGCCGCTTTCGTCGTCCGGCACGCCGGTGTTCATGTTGTGCGTGGAACCGTGCAGAAGAAGTCTGGTGGACGGTCCATTGTCCGGTACGTTGTCAGCGGTCTGCAGAAAGAAGACCGCCGAATGGAAGATTTCGTCCCGCGGCACGACGACATTGAACCTGGTCCTGAATTCGATCCATTGTCCCGCCGTGAGGCCGGGCTCGGTGACCGGCCTCGGCTTCCTTCCTGACCTCGTCAGATCGGCGATGACCTCGTCGATCAGGGGAAGGCGCCGCTCCGGCACCGCGCCCTGGGCCTCGGTCGCCAGCTCCACGAAAGGCGCCTTGATGGTGATTCCACGCGCGGACCACAGCCGTTTCCACCACGGTTTCGGACCCCGCGGCTGGAAATTGCGGAGCTTGGCCGCGGACAGGTAGATCAGCTCGGGCACCTTCCCATCATGTTGCACTCCGGTAAGCCGGACAACAGCGTTGTCGGCAATCGCTAACGTGGTGGTCACCGTCCTGAACGGAGTCGCGCATGGCCCAGGAACGTCTCACCGCGCGGGACCCTTCGCGGATCGGGGCCTACCACCTGTGGCGGCGGTTGGGCGCCGGAGCGCAGGGCGTCGTCTACGAGGCGTACCCGGCCTCCGGAACGCCGGTCGCGTTGAAGGTGCTGCGCGCCGATGGCGTGACACCGCCGCCAAGACGCGAGGTGGAGGCGGCGAGCAGGATCGGTGGCCCCTGGGTCGCGAAGGTCCTGGCCTTCGATCTGGCGGGATCGCCCGCGTACATCGCCAGCGAGCTGATCGCAGGGCCGAGCCTGGCCGAGGCGGTCGCCCGCGACGGCGTGCTCACCGGCGCCCACCTGGAAGGTGTCGCGTCCGCCGTCGCGTCCGCGCTCGCCGCGATCCACGGCGCCGGAGTGGTGCACCGTGACCTCAAACCGGAGAACGTGATCATCGGCCCGGACGGCCCCAGGGTGGTGGACTTCGGCCTCGCCCGCATGGTGGACCACCAGCAGACGGACGGGCACGGGCAGCCCGGCACCCTCGCCTACCTCGCCCCCGAGCTCCTCACCCCCGGCCAGGGGCGGCAGGGACCCGCCGCCGACGTGTTCGCCTGGGGAGCCCTGGTGCTCTTCGCCGCCACCGGACGGCACGTCTTCGACCG
The DNA here is from genome assembly GCF_900099965.1 of Nonomuraea jiangxiensis. Taxonomy (GTDB): domain Bacteria; phylum Actinomycetota; class Actinomycetes; order Streptosporangiales; family Streptosporangiaceae; genus Nonomuraea; species Nonomuraea jiangxiensis. The sequence continues at coordinate 371,090 of NZ_FNDJ01000009.1, forward strand.
TGACCGGCCCGCCGCGATCATCGACGCCCTCCGGTCTCACAACCCTGACTTGTCCGCCTTGCCCGCTTCCCTACGTCCGTGGGTCGAGTCGGCCCTGGCGAAGTCGCCGCGCGATCGTCCCACGTCCGCGCTGCTCATGAACACCCTCCAGGGCGCAGGCCCGTACGCCGACTCCGGAGGATGGACGGCCCCGCCCGCGACCGCGGACCGCGTGTACGACGCACTCAGCCCCGGCCAGCAGGACGCGCTGCCCGCGATCCTGTTACGCATGGTGACCCCCACCTGGGTGCCCAGCGGGCGCGCGGGCGGCGGCGACCTCGACTACGGGACGGCATCGGTCACCCGCCAGGACTTCGACGGCACGGTCGGCCTCGACGCCCTCGCCCTGGATGACCTGCTACGCCACATGTCGGACGAGGGCCTCGTCGTCGGCGGGCCCACGATGCGGATCAACTCGGCCGTCCTGGCGACGTGGCCGAGGCTGCGGGCCTGGCTGCACGACGAGGGCCTCGACCTCCTGGAGTTCAACACGATCAGGCTCGCCGCCCACGCCTGGCAGGGCGGGGCCCAGCCGCGCGAGCTGCTCAACCGCGAAGAGCTCCACGCCGCCACCCGCTGGACCGCGGCCCGGCACCACACCGCGCTGAACGACACCGAGCGTCACTTCCTCCTCATGAGCGGCCGTGCCAGGATCAGGGCCGCCCGGCGGAACAGGACGATCGTCGCCGCCCTCGCGCTCCTCCTGGTCGCCGCGCTGGGCGCGGCCGGTCTCGCCGCTCAACGCCAGCGCGACACCGACCGTCAACGCGACCTGGCCGCCGCACGCGAGTTCCACGCCCTGAGCAGGCTCCACCGCAGCGACCCGGCCCTTTCCGGAGGAGTGGCCGTCGCGGCCTGGCAGCTCGACCCGTCCCCGGAGAGCCGAGCCCAACTGCTGGACGTCCTCGCGACACCGGCCAGGGCGGTGCTCGCCGGCCACACCGGTGCCGTCGTCTCGGTGGCGGGCAGCCCGGACGGCAGGCTGCTGGCCACCGGCGGCGAGGACGGCACGGTACGGTTCTGGGACCTGGCCACGCGCCGCCAGGTCGGTGCTCCGCTGACCGTCACCGGGCGAATGATCGACGAGGAGATGGGGTCGGTCAAGGCGGTGGCGTTCAGCCCGGATGGTCGCATGCTCGTCACCGGGGGCGGGGACGGCGCGGTTCGCGTGTACGACGTGAGCACCCGCCGTCGGATCGGCGAGCCGCTCTTCGTACCCCTGAACGACTCCGACTTCGCCGTGGTCAGCGATCTCGCGCTCAGCCCCGACGGCAGCACCGTGGCGACCGGCATCAGGTACAGCACCGACGCCCGACTGTGGGACCTGAGGACCGGGCGCCAGATCGGAGCGCCTCTGAGCGGCGGAGACGACGCACCCGTTTCCCTGGCGTTCAGCCCCGACGGCACCCGGTTGGCGTCCTGTGGCGAGGGCTCCGCCTACGTGTGGAAGGTGAGATCCCGCGAGCGGGTGAAAGTGGGAGATGACGGTTGCCTGGCCGCCGTCTTCTCGCCCGATGGCGACGCCTTGGCCACCGCCGACTCCGACAAGAAGACCCGGCTGTGGGACGTCCGCACCCGCACGCGGATCGGCGAGCCGATGGCCGGCCACACCGGGAAGGTCGTGGCCCTGGCTTTCAGTCCCGACGGGCAGGTCCTGGCGACCTCCGGTGACGACGGGACGGCACGGTTGTGGGACGTGCGGACGCAGAGCCAGGTCGGCGACCCGCTCACCGGCCACACGGGCACCGTCCAGGCCCTGACCTTCATCGCTGACGGCGGGATGCTGGCCACCGGAAGCGACGACGGCACCGCGCGGCTGTGGGACGTGCGAACCCACCGGCAGATCGGCGGCCCGTTCACCGGCCACACCGGCCCGGTCCTGGCGGTCCGGTTCGGCCCCGGCGGACGGACGCTGAGGAGTGGCGGGTCCGATCGCACCGCGCGTGTCTGGGACCGGCCGACCTACCGGCAGGTCAGCTCCCACCGGATCATCGGCCTGCCCGACCGGGTCGACGTGATGGACCTCGACGCCGGCGGCCGGCTGATGGCGGCCAGTGCCAGGGGCACGACGGTGTTGTGGGACATGACGGCGCATGAGCGGGTCGGGCCGCTGCGCGAGAACGGCTTCGACACGGGCGAGATCTACGGAATGGCGTTCAGCCCCGACAGCACGATGCTCGCGCTCGGACGGGTCGACCACGCGGTGCTGCTGTGGGACACCAGAACCCTGCGGCGCTCCGGCCCTCCGCTGACCGGCCACGGCGACGTGGTCACCGCTCTGGCGTTCAGCCCTGACGGCATGACGCTCGCCGGCGGGGGCTCTGACGCGACGGTACGGCTGTGGGACGTGCGCGCGCGCAAACAGGTAGGTAACCCTCTTCCCTACGGCCCCGGCAGCGCGGTGACGTTCAGCCCTGACGGACAGATCCTGGCCATCGGCGCCGACTACGGCGCGGTGCGGTTGTGGGACGTGCGGACGGGCCGGGAAAAGGGCAGCGCCCTCACCGGTCACCGCGACTCGGTCCTCTCGCTCGCGTTCAGCCCCGACGGCTCCCTGCTGGCCTCCGGTTCCGCCGACGGGACGGTCCGCCTGTGGGACGTCGAGGCACGCCGGCAGATCGGCACACCCTTCACCGATCATGGCGAGATGGTCCTGTCCCTTGAGTTCAGTCCGGACGGCACGGTGCTCGCCTCCGCCGGTCGGGAGGGAACGGTTCGCCTGTGGGAGGTCTCGATTCCTTCGCATCCCGACCGAGCGGTATGCGCGGCCTCGGCCAGGCCCCTGACCCGGGAGGAGTGGTCGCGCCTCCTGCCTGGGGGTCCGGCGTACAGGAGGGTCTGCGCGCGGGGGTGAACTGATGAAGGTGGTACTGGCGAGACCTAGTTTTTGACAGGGCCGGCTGGGACCTCGTGCTCTCGCCCGTCCGGCGGTTGGCTGGTGTACGGCCGCTGGAAAGTCGTCGCGGGCCGCTGAAAGGAGGTACAGCAGTGAGCATCATGGCCACGCCGGAGCCGCGTTCGGACATGGTCCTGCTCGATGCCATGTCGGACGAGCTTGAACTGATCAATATCGGCGGTGCCGGTGGACGGATGACGGAGACGGCGGATGCCGCTGTGTCCCGGCTGGCCCGCGAGATCAACATTGTGCTCGGCCGGTTGGACGATGCCGAAAGGTGCACCAGGACCGCGCTGGAGGAGCAGCGCCGGGTCGGGGCGGATGCCGCGCACGCACTGCGTACGCCGGTCGCCGCGCTGCGCGCGGAGCTGGAGGAAGCCCGCATGAACCCCGGCCGCACCGACCTGGACGGCCTGCTGAGCCGTACGCTCGGCGCCGTGGACCGGCTCCAGGAGGTCATCAGGGAGTTGCGGCTGCTCGCCGACCCGCCGAAGCCGAGCGGCGACGGGGACGCCGTCGATCTGGCGGCACTGGTCGAAACCGAGCTTTCACGCTGCGTGAGCACCCGGCCGTTGGTGCTGTCGGGCGGCACCGGCGTCTTCGTCACCGCCGACCGTTGCCGGCTGCGGAGGGCGCTGGCGATCATGCTGCGACACGCCAGGCGGCACACCGGAGGCGCGATTTACGTACGGGTGCGTCAGTCCGGCGGCATCGCCGAGCTCAGCCTCGCCGCCGGACCTGCCCCGGAGGGACGGATGCCGTCGGACACCTGCCGGCTGGACACGGCGAGGACCGACAGGTGCCTCGGTCTGGGGAGCGTCTGGGGCATCGCGCACGCGCTGGATGGCGCGTTCACCGTTCAGGGCACGCCGTGCGGCGGCTCGCGTCTCCTGCTCCGGCTCCCCCTGGCCCCCGCCTCCTGACCCCGCCGGACGTGGGTCTGCCCCGGCGATCCGACGGCCGCCGGGTGGCCGGCCTGCGCCGCGAGGCGCTCGCACTGGCCGCCGGGGTCAGCGTCGACTACTACACCCGCCTGGAGCAGGGGCGGGTCGGCAACGTTTCCGACCAGGTGCTGGAGGCGGTCTCCGGCGTCCTGCGGCTGACAGTGATGATGTAGATGAGCGCTTCCCGCGCCTGTGACTTCATAGGAGCCTGGCCAGAGGCCCCATCACTGTCATGTCCGCCTTGCCCGGCTGGTGCGTGCCGCCCTGCCCCCGGTCAAGACGACAGGACGACGATGACCTCCATTACACCCCAGACCGCGCCGCTCACCGAAGTCGCCGGCGGCGTGGACACCCACCAGGACACCCACACCGCAGCGGTGATCGACCCGGTCGGCCGGGTCGGATGCGCGCCTTCGGACAGCTGAACCGGATCGGTGTCGAAGGCACCGGCGTCTACTAAGCCAGACGGCGGCACCATGGCGAGGGCGCGTTCACAGGTCCATGGTCCACGCGTCTTCGGTGCCGCAGGAGACGATGCACCGGGGCGAATCCGATCAGGTGTTATGGGATCTTTCGCCCTTAGGGTCTGGTTCATCGGTACGTTCGGTCGAGTTCGCGTGAATGATCTCCACGACGGCCAGAGTCTCCACGGGAGTTGGGAAGGGCGTCCAGCGCACCCGGATCCGCGCGCCTTTCCCAACCTGTGTGTGCCCTTGGAGGGAAATGATGATGACCCGTGTCAGTGTCGCAGCAGGTGTGGCGGCGTCGATCGCCGTCGGAGCCCTGGCGTTGAGCATGGTCGCCCCCGCGCAGGCGGCTCAGCCGGCGCAGGCGCGCTCCGCCGCCGGCGTGGCCGCCGTCGCCGAGCCGCCGGCCTTCACCGCCACCCTTGCCAGGTCGTACGACACGTTCGACGCGAACCAGGCGGTCGCCGTCGACAAGAAGTACTTCTACGTGGTCGACAACCGTAAGATCACCAAGCACGACAAGGAGACCGGCAAGCCCTTGCTGCAGTTCGTGTCCGACCCCGCCGGCCCCATGATCCACATGGACAGCGCCGTCGTGGTCGGCGACAAGCTGTACGCGGCGCACTCCAACTACGACCGGTCGCCGATGCAGAGCTCGATCGAGGTGTTCGACACCAGGACGTTGAAGCACATCGACACCTACAGCTTCGGCGTCTACCGCGGCTCGCTGACCTGGCTGGACCGCCACGACGGCGCGTGGTGGGCGGGCTTCGCCAACTACGACGTGGTGCCCGACGGCGAGACCGAGCCGTACGGCGGGACCGACAACACCCAGATCGTCAAGCTGAACGACGACTTCCAGGTCGTCGAGTCGTGGAACATCCCGAAGGCGATCCTCGACCGCTTCAAGCCGATGAGCAACTCCGGCGGATCGTGGGGTCCCGACGGCCGGCTCTGGCTCACCGGCCACGACCTCGGTGAGGCGTACGTGATGAAGCCGCCCTCCGCGGGCGCGGAGCTCCAGTGGGTGGCCACCGTCGCCCTGCCGAGCGTCGAGGGCCAGGGCATCGCCTGGGACCGCTCGGACCACACGCCCGAGCTCTGGGCGATCAAGCGGTCCACCTCGCAGGCGCTGAGCTTCACCGTTCCGTTCCGGTCGATCAGCGACCCGGACACCCCGACCTGGCAGGTCTTCGGCCCGGGCCAGTTCCAGCAGTAGCACCCGCGCTCCCGTGCCCCCGCGGGGGCGCGGGTTTCGGCGAGCATGACAGGTAGGTGCTGTACCGCACGAGAATGGCATGAGGGCCGTATGGCGATTCACGCCCGGCACCCGGGGTTAAGGACCTGCTCGCGCCGGTCGAGGCGAATTTCTCGCATCCCGCATATCACGCGGAAGTAAATTTCAGCACGCCTGGAACCGCTCTCACCGCACTGGCCCCAGCCATTCCGGACGCGTAATCTTCTTATTCCGTTCCAGGAAGTACCGTTCCAAGGCGGCTTCCGTCGATCATTGGTCGCGGCAAATCAAGATCTGTGGGCAATCGTACGGTTCCTGTTGGTGAAAAGCCGCGCACTGCAGGGTGGTCGTATGGATTTCAAGATCCTCGGGCCGATCGAGGTTCGCACCTCTCTGGGGAGGCCGATCGCGCTCGGACGCCGAAAACAGCGGATCCTGCTGGCGGCCCTGCTGCTCAACCCGGGCAAGGCGATCCCCAGCCGGCGCATGCTCGACTGGTTGTGGGGCGAGCGCGCTCCGGCCACTGCCGAGTCGAACCTCTACACCTATATCTCCGCACTCCGCAAGGTGCTCGGCTCCCCCTCCCGCATCGAGGCGGGCTCCAACGGATACGTGCTGCATGTCACGCCCGGCGAGGTCGACGTCACGTTGTTCGAGGACCTCGCCGCGCAGGGGCAGCGGGCGCTGTCCGAAGGGCGCCACGACGTCGCGCTCGAACGGCTGACCCGGGCCCTCTGCCTGTGGCGCGGCGAGTCCGTCCTGGAGGAGCTCCCCCTGCCCGCGCCGCTGCGCTGCGAGGCTGCGCGGCTGGAGCGGCTGCGGGCGACCGTCGTGGACGCCTCGCTGGAGGCCCGGCTGGCGCTCGGCCTGCACGGCGAGATGCTCGCCGACCTGGAGGCCCTGACGTCCAGGGACCCGCTGAACGAGCGGCTGCGGGCACAGCTCATGCTGGCCTTGTACCGTTCCGGCCGCAGGGCCGACGCGCTGACGGTCTACCAGAACGCGCGGCTGACGCTGGCCGCCGAGGTCGGCATCGACCCCGGCCCGGACCTGATCCGCATGCACCAGCGCATCCTCGCCGACGACCCCGCGCTGACGCCGCCGCCGGCGGTCGCCGCCCGCCGGGTACCGGCCGAGTTACCCATCGGCTCGGCCGCCTTCACCGGCCGGGCCGCCGAGATCGCCCGCCTGCGCACGGTGCTGACCTCGGCCTCCGGCGCGACCGCCATCTCGGCGATCACGGGCGCCGCGGGGGTGGGCAAATCGGCGCTGGCCGTGCACGTCGCCCACCAGGTCGCGGGCCGGTTCCCTGACGGGCGGCTCTACGTGGACCTGCACGGCTCCACCCCCGGCGTCGCGCCGCTGAACTCCGCCGACGTCCTGGCCCGCCTGCTGCGCTCGCTCGGCGACGACACGGCCGGGCCGCCCGACGTGGACGAGGCCGCGGCCCGCTTCCGCTCGCTGACCGACGGCAGGCACCTGCTGCTCCTGCTCGACAACGCCCGCGACGCCGCGCAGGTGCGCCCGCTGCTGCCCGCGAGCCCCACCTGCCGCGTGCTGGTCACCGCCCGCCGGATGCTCACCTCGCTGGAGGCCGTGTCACACGTCCGCCTCGGCGTCATGGCCGAGGACGAGACCTCCACGCTGCTCGGCCGCCTGATCGGGGAGGAACGCGTGGCGGCCGAACGGCGCGCGGCACGCGCGATCGTACGGTTGTGCGCCGGGCTGCCGCTGGCGATCAGGATCGCCGCCGCCCGGCTGATCGCCCGGCCGGAGCTGTCGCTGCGCGCCCTGGCCGACCGGCTGGCGGTCGAGGACCTCCGCCTGTCCGAGCTCCAGTCCGACGACCAGGCCGTGCGGGCGTGCTTCATGATGAGCTACCGGAGCCTGGACGCCGAGTCCTCCCGGATGTTCCGGCTGCTGAGCCTGCTCGGCGGGGCCGCCATCAGCGTCGCCGCTGCCGCCGCCCTGGCCGACCGTCCCGAGCCGTGCACCGCCGACCTGCTCGACCACCTCGCCGAAACCCAGCTGCTGGAGGCGTGCGGCCACACCCGCTACCGCATGCACGACCTGCTCCGCCTGTTCGCCCGCGAACGGGCCAGGGAGGAGGACACCGAGGAGGACCAGGCGCAGGCCGTACGGCGGGCACGGAGTGACGTCTGGACGCCGCCCGCCCAGCCGGCCACCTACCTGACCGCGAGGGGCTGAGCCCGGCGGGCCGCCCCGCATCGGGAAATCAGCCGTAATCGCCGCGTGATCTGACCGATGAATACCCGGCGATCCGCCCCGCACCGCCACGCGCCGCCGACCTACACAAATCTGTATGGCATGGGGTGTAGCCGGATTCGACATTGTTGACGCCATGTCTCACCCTTTTCTCACCGCCGAGAAGAAGGCCGGGCACCAGCGGAATTCGCGCGAACCGGGAAGGGCAGGACGTGTCTGAGCTCATCGGCATCGACGAGTGTGAAAGTTTCACCGTAAAACAGGTCCAAGATCTGTACAGAAAGTACGTCAGCCGCAGCCAGGTCAACCTCATGACCTCCTTCGGCTTCGGCCGGGAGCTCGTCGAGAGCGCCGAGGGCGCCTGGATCCGGACCCGCGACGGCCGCCGCATCCTTGACGTCACCGGCGGGGTCGGCGTGCTCAACCACGGCCACAACCACCCCCGCGTCCTCCAGGCCCGGCGCCGCTTCGCCGACCGCCGGCGCATGGAGGTGCACAAGGCGTTCTTCTCGCCGTACGTGGCCGCCCTCAGCCACAACATCGCCGAGCTGCTGCCGGGCGACCTGAACATCTCCTACTTCCCGAACTCCGGCGCCGAGGCGAACGAGGGCGCCGTCAAGATGGCGTACAAGTACCACGAGGGGCGCCGCAACACCATCCTCCGCTCCGACATCAGCTTCCACGGCAAGACCCTGGGCGCGGGCAGCCTGACCGGATCGTCGGAGAACTCCTTCCGCTTCCCCGGTCTCCCCGGCATCGTCGTCCACCCCTACGGCGACATCGCGGCCGTCCGCGCGGCCGTCGAGGCCGCCCGCACCCCCGACGGCACGTGCGACGTCTACGCGATCATGGCCGAGCCGTTCAGCGCGTCGAGCATGCGCTGCTGGTCGGAGAGCGACCTGTACGAGCTGCGGCGGCTCTGCGACGCGAACGACATCATGCTGATCTTCGACGAGGTCTACACCGGCTGGGGCAAGACGGGCAGCCTCTTCTACTTCATGCGCTATCCCGACCTGCTGCCCGACATCCTCGTCTACTCCAAGTCCCTCGGCGGCGGCAAGGCGTCCATCGCCGGCTACACCGCCCGCGAGCGCGTCTTCCGCAGGGCCTACGACCGGCTCTCCGACGTCATCCTGCACAGCACCACCTACTACGGCTTCGGCGAGGAGACCGTCACCGCCATCGAGGCCGTCAACATCGTCGTCGAGGACGACTACCCCGCCAGGGCCCGGCAGATCGAGCGCATCCTGGGTCCCGGCCTGCAGGCCGTCCACAAGCGTCACCCCGACGTGGTCGCCCGGGTGAGCGGGGTGGGAGCGCTGTGGGGCGTGTTCCTCGGCGGCGGGCCCAAGGTGCTGGACCTGGCCGCCAAGCTCGCGCCCGGCTTCTCCGGGGACCCGCAGTTCCGGACCAAGCTGATCACGCTGTCGGTCATCGCCGACCTCTACCGCGAGCACGGCATCGTCTCCTACTACAGCCCGAACGCCGACAACCCCCTCGTCGTCGCGCCGACCCTGGCCATCGAACCGGACGACGTCGAGTACTTCCTCGACGGCCTCGACCGGACGCTGGCCAAGGGCCTGCCGCGGCTGCTCGCCCGGTTCGTACGAGAGAAGGTGGGGTCGCGATGGGCCGCCGGATCGTAGTCACCGGCAGCGCCGGGATGCTCGGCGGCCACCTGGCCCGCCGGCTCGTGCTCGACGGTCACGACGTGGTCGGGGTGGACCTGCGTCCCCAGGCCGACCCGCTGCCGGCGGCGGAGCACCGGATCGGCGACGTGCGCGACCTGCCGCTGATGACCGAGGTCATGACCGGCGCGGACGCCGTCGTCCACTGCGCCGGCGCGCTGCCCAGCTACCCGGCCGAGCAGATCCACGACCTGATCGTCGGCGGCACCCGCACCGTCCTGGAGGCCGGGCGCCGGGCCGGCGTGGAGCGGCTGGTCCACATCTCCTCCACCGCCGTGTACGGGCTGCCGACGCTCGTGCCCACGCCTGAGGACCATCCGCGCGCGCCGGTCGACCCCTACACCAGGGCGAAGGCCGCCGCCGAGGAACTGGCGGAGAAGTACCGGGCCGACGGCATGTGCGTGCCGATCCTGCGCCCCAAGACCTTCCTCGGCCCCGGCCGGATGGGCCTGTTCGCGATGCTGTTCGAGTGGGCCGAGGAGGGCCGTAACTTCCCGGTGCTCGGCCGCGGGGACAAGCGCATCCAGATGTTCGCGATCGAGGACCTGGTGGACGCCGTGGCCGTCGTGCTCGACGCGCCGCCCGACGTCGCCGGCGACACCTACAACCTGGCCGCCGCCGAGTTCGGCACGCTGCGCGCGGACTTCCAGGCGGTGCTCGACGCGGCCGGGCACGGCAGGCGGGTCGTCTCGCTGCCCGCGGGACCGGCCCTGGCCGGGCTCCGGCTGCTGGAGCGCACCAGGCTGTCCCCGGTGTACGGGCGGCTGGCGCGCAAGCTGCTCGCCGATTCCTATGTCAGCATCGACAAGGCCCGTGAACGGCTCGGCTTCCGTCCACGGCTGTCCAACCAGGACGCGATTCTCCGCACGTACGCATGGTGGCGGGAACACCGTGCGGCGGGCTCACCGGCCGGCTCGCGGGGCGGCGCGACGAGCCGTGACGCGTGGCGGCAGGGCGCGCTGTCGCTGGCGAAGATCTTCTTCTGAGCTGGTGGGGTAAAGCATGCGCCTTGTCGAATCGGCAGACGTCCCGGAGAGCCCGCAGCGTCAGGGAGCGACGCTGGACCCGGCTCCGGAGACCCGCAAGCGCCTGGTCGCGGATCTGGCCGCCCTGATCCGGCCCTCCCACGCGGCCAAGGCGATCCTTCTCGTGCCCGTGGCGCTCATCGGCGCGCCCTCCCCCAGCCTGGCCGAGGTGGTCGGCGTCGGCTGGGCCACGGTGGCGTTCATGGTCGCCTCCGCCGCCGTCTACATCGGCAACGACATCGCCGACCGGCACCGCGACCGCCTCCATCCCGTCAAGCGCGAGCGCCCCATCGCGGCCGGCCGGGTGCGGGTGCTGACCGCGGGCGCCTGCTGCGTCGTCCTGCTGGCGGTGCTCGCGGCCGTCGTCGCCCGGGAACCGGTCTCCTCCTGGCCGGTGCTGGTGTACCTCGCGCTCAACGTCGCCTACAGCCGCCTGCTCAAGCACATTCCGCTGGTCGACGTGGGCACGGTCGCGGCCGGCTTCGTCCTGCGCGTGATCCAGGGGTACGAGGTGACCGGCGACCGGGTGCCCGCCTGGCTGCTGATCACGGTGTTCTCGATGTCCCTGCTGCTGCTCATCGGCAAACGCCGCCAGGAACTGCTGGAGGCCGGGGCCGTCCACCGGCCCGCGCTGCGCGGCTACTCGATGGAGCTGACCAACTGGCTGCTGCAGATCGCGTCCGTGCTCGCCCTCGTCTCCGGCCTGATGTACCTGCGTGACGAGGGGCCGTTCGGCCCGCAGCACGGCCAGACCGCGATGATGCTGTCCACCCCCTTCGCGCTCTTCGCCCTCTTCCGGTACCTGCAGTTGCAGCTCGTGGACAAGGAGGGCGGTGACCCGGTGCGTGTCCTGCTGCGCGACCGCGTCATGGTCGCGAACTCGATGTTGTGGGCCGCCACCCTGGGTGTGACGCTCGTACTCGTCCATCACCCGTCCCTGGCGGCGGCCCTCCACCTGTGAGAACGACTGCGAGAGGAAGGCGATGGACGTCCGCTTACTGGGACCGGTCGAGGTGATCGCCGGTGACCGCCGCGCCCCGCTGGGACCACCCCAGCGACGCGCGGTGCTGGCCGCCCTGGCGATCGACGCCGGCCACCCCGTGTCGCTCCGCACGCTGATCGAGCGTGTCTGGGACGATCCGCCGGACCGGGCGACCGACTCGCTGTACGCCCACATCGCCCGCCTGCGGCAGGCGCTGACCTCGACCGGGGTCTCCATCGAGCGCCGGAACGGCGGTTACGAGCTCGATGTGGACCCCGAGCGGGTGGACGCCCACCGGTTCCGGCGGCTGGCCAAGCAGGCGCAGCTCCGCGCCCGCGACGACCACGCCAGGACCCGGCTGCTGGCCGAGGCGATGGACCTGTGGCGTGGCGCGCCGCTCACCGGCATCCCGGGGGAATGGGCCGCCCGCATGCGATACGGCATCGAGCAGCAGTTCGTCGGCGCCGTCGTCACCTGGGCACAGGCGAACCTGCGCCTGGGCCGCCCCGACATCGTGGTCACCGAGCTGACCCCGCTGGTGCCGCGTTACCCGCTCGCTGAGCCGCTGGCGAGCATGCTGATGCGCGGCCTGTGCTCACTGGGACGCGGCGCGGAGGCGGTGGCCCTGTACGCCCGCCTGCGCGGCTACCTGGCCGACCACCTGGGCATCGAGCCGGGGCCGGAGCTGCGCGCGCTGCACCTCGGGATCCTGCGGGCCGGCACCGCCCCGCCCGCCCGGCCGGCCGGGCGGGGCCTGCTCTACGCCCAGGTCACCGGCTGAGCGAGAGCACCAGCTGCTGCCCGCTGTGGTCGGACAGGTCGCCCGAGCGGACCAGCCGGTACTCGTGGACGGCGATCTCCGGCGTGGTGTACGCCCAGTCGATCCGCCACCACGGCCACCGGTCGTCCCAGGTGGCGGGGTAGAGCGAGCGCAGCGCCGGGGCGGCGTCGGCCATCCGCTCCGACACCAGGCGCAGGATGCCCATCGCGGGCGAGGCATTGAAGTCCCCGGCCAGGACGGCGGGCAGCGGGTTCGCCTGGATGTCGGCCGCGAGCGCGCGGAGGTTGGCCTTGCGTGCCTCGTGCTGCGTGCGGTTGAGGCTGAGCAGGTCGAGGCCGCCCGCGGACGGGTCGACCGGCGAGTTGATGTGGGAGTTGTAGAACGAGACGGTCCGGCTCCCCACGCGCAGGTCCGTACGCAGCGTCTTCACCGTGTAGAAACCGGGCCAGTCGGAGCCGGGCGGCACGGGTGTTTCACGCATGCTCTCCGGGCGCAGGTCGAGGCCGCGCTGCAGGACGATGGGGAACCGCGACAGCGTCACCAGTTCGCTCGCCGTGGCGATGTGGAACCCGGGGAACTCCCTGCGCAGCCTGTCCAGGTCGTTCACCCGGATCGGCCGGGAGTCCGCGCCGAAGTGGACGTACTCCTGCAGCAGCAGCACATCGGCGTCCTGGGCGCGCAGGTAACGGTAGAAGGCGGCGACGTCCGGCGGGGGCGTGCCGGTGGGCGGCGGCATCGAGCGGCTCACCGGCTGGTCCCAGTACCAGGTGTTCCAGGAGAAGACCGTGATCGCGTCCGGCGGAGCCGGGACGGCGCGATGCCACAGCGAGGCGAGGTTGAGCCCGCTCGCGCCCCCGCCCAGCGTCAGGGACACCAGCGCCACCGCGGCGGCCGCCCGGCGGGCGCGGCGCGCCGCCGTCAGGGCCGCGGCGAGCAGCACCACGGGTACGGCCGCCAGCGCCAGCGGCGGAACCAGCTCGGGAACCTGCCACCACCACACCCGGCCGGACAGGACGCGGTGCAGCACCACGAACACCAGCCAGGCGGTCGCCGCGCACAGCACCAGCGGGATCCTCCGGCGGGCCCGCGGTGCAGCCGTCACGTGGCCGCCTCACCCGTGACCGGGGGGCGCACGGTCAGGTCGGGGTCGTAGAGCCGGCGGAACCTGGCCGAGCACAACCACCGCGCGACCCCGGCCGCCACCCCGGCCGCGATGGTCACGTTCACCAGGAAGTGCACGACGCCGAAGTAGAGCAGGAACAGCGGGCCGCGCCTGCGCAGCACGAAACGGTACATACCGAGGTCGGCCAGCAGCGACGCGGCCAGGGCCAGGGCCGCGAGCGCGGCACCGGCCGGGCCGAGCGGGATCGCCAGGGGCAACGCGGCCACCGCCGCCAGCGCGGCGAGACTGCCGCCGGCCCGGCTGGAGGTCTCGAACCCGCGGGCGAAGCGCCGCCGCCGCGCGTACAGCGGCACCCGGGCGCGTCCCCGCCGGTACAGCTTGCGCAGCAGTTTGAAGAGCCGGTCGTCGTGGTCGTGCCGCGAGCGCACCGAGGTCGTGAGCACCATGTCGTACCGCTGGGTGAGGCGGTGGCCGTAGTCGACCTCCTCGGTCTCGCGCAGGCGCGTGTTGAACGGCCCGACGTCGTCGAAGACGCGGCGCGGCATCGCCATCAGCGCCGGGAACAGGAACGAGATGGGCCCCTCGGAGCTGACCGTCCAGTAGTGGTACTGCAGCGCCCGGTACTCCTCGACCAGGCTGTCGCGGATCAGCGGCTCGGCATCGTGGATGCTGCACACCGCGCCCAGCTTTGGATCGGCGGCGAGCATGCCCACCGCCACCTCGACGGCGTCGGGGTAGGGGGCCACGTCGGAGTCGGCGAACACCAGGATCTCGCCGCGCGCGTGCGCGACGCCGAGGTTGCGCGCCCCGGCCACGCCCAGGTTGCGTTCCGTGCGGATCACCCGTACGCCGAGCCGCCGCGCGACCTCGACCGAGCCGTCCGTGCTGCCGTCGTCCACGACGATCAGCTCGATCGGCCGGTAGGTCTGCGCCAGCATCGCCCGCAGGCACAGCTCCAGCGAGGCGGCGTAGTTGTAGTTGGGCACGATCGCCGACACCAGCGGCCCCTGCTCGGTCATCGCTCACACCCCCGCCGACGCCGACCGGGCCGGCAGGTCGTACGTGCGGCGGAACCGGCTCGACAGCAGGCACTGGGCGGCGCCGGCGAACACCGCCACCGCGACGGTGACGTTCACCAGGAAGTGCACCGCGGTGAAGTACAGGGTGAAGCGGGTGCCGGCGTAGCGCCGGACGAAGCGGTACATGCCGAGGTCCGCCGCCACCGAGCCGGCCAGCAGCGCGATCGGCGCGGCCAGCCAGGCGGGGCCGAGCAGCACCGGCAGCGGCGCGGTGAGCACGGCGAACAGGGCGGCGAGCGAGCCCCAGCCGCGGCTGCTGTCGGCCGGGCCGCCGTTGAAGTCCGGGCGGCGCAGGTACAGCGGGATGTGCAGGCGCGCCCGGTGGAAGAACTTCGACAGCACCACCTTGAGCCGGTCGTCGTGGTCGTGCCTGCCCCTGATCCTGTTGTCCAGCACGATGCGGTAGCGCTGGGTGACGCGGTGGCCGTACTCGGCGTTCTCGCTGTGGCGCAGCGCGGGATTCAGCGGGCCGACCTCGCGGAAGACCTCCGCCCTCATCGCGAAGAGCGCGGAGTAGATCGTGGTGATCTCGCCCTCGTCACCGGAGATCCAGTAGTGCAGCTGGAGGCTGCGATAGCGCTCCACGAGGCTGTCGGGGATCAGTGGCTCCGGGTCATAGGTGCCGCACACCACGCCCAGGGTGGGATCGGCGGTGAGCAGGTTCACCGCGTGCTCGACCACGTCCTCGGCCAGCGCCAGGTCCGAGTCGAGGAAGAACAGCACCTCGCCGCGGGCGTGCTCGGCGCCGAGGTTGCGGGCCGCCGGGGCGCCGATGTTGGTGCCGGTGACCACGACCCGTACCCCGTGCCGGTGGGCGATCGCCACCGAGTCGTCGGTGCTGCGGTCGTCGACGACGATCACCTCGATGTGCGGGTACGTCTGCCGCTCCAGCGCGCTCAGGCACAGGCCGAGCGTGCGGGCGTAGTTGTAGTTCGGCACGATGACCGAGACCAGCGGTCGTCGCTCCATGATCGATGCCCCCTTCGGCTAGTTCTGGGCCCGCTTGTCCCGGCGGGCGAGCGCGAACCGCTGCAGGACGCCCACCGCTCCGCCGAGGGCGCCGGTGAAGGTGACGGCGAGGTGCACGCCGGTGAAGTACAGGCCGAACCCGACGCCCCGCCGGGCATACGCGAAGCGGTAGGTGCCGGCGTCCAGGGCGATGGCGGCGGCGACCAGCGCGGGCGGGACGAGCGCGCCGGCGCGGCCCGCCGCCGGGGGCAGGACCAGCGGCAGGGCGAGCGCCGGGACGGCGGCGAGCAGCAGGACGCCGCCGACCGCGCGGGGCACGGAGTCCCCGGGGGTCTCCCCCTTGCGCCAGTCCAGTGCGCTGATGCGGGCGCGGCGGAACACCTTGCGCAGGATCGTGCCCACGGTGGCGTCGTGGTCCTTGCGTCCGCGGATCGCGTCGCTCAGCTTCACCTCGTACGACCGCGTCACGCGGATGCGGTAGTCGGAGGAGACGGTCTCGCGCAGCCGTGGGTCGAAGGGGCCGATCTCGGCGAACACCTTGGCGGGGACCGCGAGCACGGCCGCGTGCAGTTCGAGGGTCGGCCGGTGGGCGGGCATCCACCAGCGGTGCATCTGCAGAGCCCGGTACTGGGCGGCCAGGCTCTGCGCCGCCAGCGACTCCGGCCGCAGGATGCCGCCCAGGGCGCCGATCCCCGGGTGGGACTCCAGGATCCGCACGGCGTTCTCCACCGCGTCCGGGTCCAGGGCGATGTCGGCGTCGAGGAAGAACAGGATCTCCCCGGTGGCATGCTCGGCGCCGAGGTTGCGCGCGGGGGTCGGGCCGCCGTTGGCCTGGGTGCGTACGACCTTGGCGCCCTTGGACGCGGCCACCCGCGCCGCGTCCTCGGTGCCGCAGTCATCCACCACGATGACCTCGATATACGGATAAGTCTGCTTTTGCACCGCGTCCAGGCAGAGTCGCAACACCTCGGACCGGTTGTAGCTGGGGATGATCACCGAGACTAGCGGGCGCGCCCGACTCATGATGTGCTCCAGTGGCCGTGTCAGACCTCGTCTCCGGCTCACGCTAGGCACGACGGCTTGTTCCATTCTTGTCGCGCCGGCCGCGCCCGCCCGGCCGCCGCCGCTGACAAGGATGCGACAAGGACGCCTGAGTACGTTCACCCACCGAGGAGGGTGTTCATGAGCGACGGGGACGCGGTGATCGAGCGGCGGCTCACCCCCACGCCGCCCCGGCCGGAAAGGTCCTGGGCGGAACGGATCGGGCGTTTCGTCCGCCCGCGGCGGCGCTGGTGCTGGGGCACCAAGCTGGTCGTGACCGCCTCGGTGGCGTGGCTGCTCTTCGTGCTCTGCCACCTGCTGGCCAGCGGGCGCACCTCACTGTGGGCGCCGATCGAGCTGACGCCGCCGCTGCTGTTCCTGGTGGTCCCCGTGCTGCTGCTGGTCGTGGCGCCGCTGGCCCGGCCGGTGCGCTGGCGGATCATGTCACTGCTGGTGGTCACCGCGGTGCTGGGCGCCGGGCGGAGCGGGGTCAACTACGCCACCCTCTGGTACACGCCGCCCCCCGCGGGTCCGGGGGCCTTCACCGTGGCCGCCTGGAACACCGAGTTCTGGGACCAGGACTGGCGCACCGCCGCGGGCGACCGGTACTCCCCCGGGTTCTACGCCTACCTGCACCGCCTGGACGCCGACGTCTACCTGCTGACGGAGTACCTGTACGTGGACACCCGCGCGGGGGACATGCGGTCCCAGCGCTGGACCGCCGACCTGGCGATGCGCATCGACAAGCTGGCCGAGCTGCGCCGCGAGTTCCCCGGTTACCACGTCGCGGCCTCCGGCGAGCAGATCACGATCTCGCGGTTCCCCATCGTCGGGCACCGCGGCCTGGACCTGCGCCCATGGCTGCCGCCCGACCAGAAGGAGATCCCCGAGGCGCTGCGGGGCTGGCCGGAGGGGTACACGGTCGAGACGCTGCGCACCGACCTCGACGTCAACGGCGAGATCGTCAGCTTCTACGACGGCCAGATCTCCCAGCCCCCGCTCGAATGGCGGCTGTACGACGCCGAGTCCCGCGACATCGCCCTCGGCAAAACCCTGCGGCGGGAGGCGAGTTACCGGGCCATCGGCGCGGACATCGCGGCCAACCCCCATCCCGTCGTGCTCGCCGGCGACCTGAACACCTCCCCGGCCATGGGCATCCGCCGCCTGCTCCCCGAACGGCTCATCGACAGGACGCCCGCGCTCTCATCCCTCTATCCGGCGACCTACCTGGCCGGGACCGCCGAGCTGTGGCGGATCGACTGGCTCTACACCAGCCCCGAGGTGGCCGTGCACCGCTACGAGCTGCCCGGCGCCGAGGGGCTGTCCGACCATCGGGCCCAGCGCATGGTCGTGTCGGTGTCCTGACCGAAGCGGCCCGACCGACGAAGGGAACGGACATGCCTGACGAGACGATCCGGCGTGGTGACGTCGCGGTCATCGTGCCGAACTACAACAAGCGCAGAACCCTGCGGGCCTGCCTGGAGTCGGTCTACGCGCAGACCTACCGCCCGGCGGAGGTGATCGTCGTCGACGACGTCAGCACCGACGGCTCGCTGGACATAGCCCGGCAGTTCCCGTGCACGATCGTCCGGTCGCCGCACAACCAGGGGCCGGCGGGCGCCCGCAATCTCGGGGTGGCCGGCAGCACGGCTCCGCTGCTGTTCTTCGTCGACTCCGACACGGCGCTGGCCCCCGACGCGATACACAACGCGGTCAAGGCGTACCGGGAGACGCCGGACTGCGGCATGGTCCAGGGCATCTACGACATCGAGCCGCTGTACGACGACGGCCCGGTCGAACGCTACCGCGTCCTGTGCGAGCACTACGAGCGCAGCCAGACGACGGCGACGTTCCTATCCTGCACCCTGATCCCGCGCCACGTCTTCGAGGAGGCAGGCGGGCTGGACGAACGGCTTCGCGACGGCGAGGACTTCGAGTTCGGCACGCGCGTCCCGGCCCGCTACCGGCTGGTCGTCACCACCTCCGTGGTCACCAGGGCCGACGACGAGGACCGGTTCTGGGGGTGCCTGGCGGAGCGGTTCGTCCGGTCCACGACGCTGCCGGTGATCATGTGGCGGGCGCGGCGGCTGCGTGGCGAGGGCAGGGTCGGCTTCCAGCTCAACATGATCGGAACAGGCCAGCACAAGCGCCGCAAACCACCCCGGGTCTCCTCCGCCTCGGCGACGGCCACGTTCCTCACCCTGCCGCTCGTACTCCTCAGCCCCTGGCTGCTGGCCGTACCGGCGGCGACGCTGGGGGTGTTCCTGTCGATGAACCGCAGGTTCCTCGGCTTCGCCCGCCGCTACCGAGGCATCCGCTTCGGGCTGTGGGTCGGCTGGATGCAGCTCTGCTTCCACACGGCCTTCTTCCTCGGCGCCTGCGTGGGGCTGCTGCGCGTCGCCTACGAGCTGGGGCGCCGGCAGGGAGAGCCGGTCAGGACGGGCCTGTCCCCGGTGCCGTCGGCCGGGGCGCGCGAGTGAGATCGCTCAGGCTGCCCCGCATGCCCCGCCTGCCCCCGCTGCCCCGGCTGCCTCGCCTGCCCCGGGCGCTGAAGCGGGCGCTGGTGGCCGCGTTCGCTCTCGCCGTCGTGGCCGCGATCGGGTGGACGATGTCCCGGCTGGACTGGAGCGTGGTCGGCGTCCTGTTCACCCGGCGCGACGCCGGGCAGATCAGCCTCCTGCTCGGCGGCTCGCTGCTGGCGAGCATGGCGGGGCTGTCGCTCGGGTTCGCCGCCTGGCGCGTCGTGCTGCTGGAGATCGGCCCCCCGGTCAGCGAACCGCGGGTGGTACGGATCTTCTTCGTCGGCTTCCTGTCCAAATACCTGCCAGGACGGGTGCCCGGCATGATCGCCGTCACCAAGGTGGCCATGGCCAACGGGGTCACCTTCGGCAGGCTGATGACCGCGGCGGCGGTCGTCATGAGCCTGGTCCTGCTGAGCGGGTTCACGGTCGGGCTGCTCGCGGGCGTGCAGCTGCTCGGGGCAGGGGCGGTATGGCTGGCCGGAGCCGCCGTGCTCATCGTGCTCGTCCTGGTGCGCCCGCAGATCGTCAACCAGTGCTCCGCGCTGCTGCTGCGGCTGCTGCGCCGCCCCACGGCGGCCCATGCCGCCTCCGTCCGGGGAGTACGGCTCGCGGTCGCCTGGCAGAGCCTGTCCTGGGTGGTCACAGGACTGCACCTGTGGCCCCTGGCCATCGCGATGGGGGCGCCTCCGTCCCGCTCACTCGTGCTGTGTGTCGGCGCGTTCACGCTCGCCACCTCGGTTGGCATCGCGAGCGTGTTCATCCCCGACGGGATCGGTGTCCGCGAGGCGGTGCTCACGGCCGCGCTGACCGTGGTGCTGCCCGCCCCGGCCGCCGCGGTGGTGGCCCTGGCCAGCCGCCTGATCTCCACCGTGAGCGAGGTGCTGCTGGGCGCGGCCGCCCTCGGAACCGCCGAGTACCTCATCCGCCGCGGAGGGGCCGACCCGCCGGAGATCCCCCAGCCCGAGGTGTCGCCTTCGCGCGCCCGTGCTGACGCGGCCGGTTACGCGCGGGGGTCCGGCCGACCTCCCACTGATCCAGCACCGCCGAGGCCGGATCGGGACGCCTGAGCTCCGGGATGCCCAGCGGCAGGTGACTCGGATCCATGGAGCGACCGCCCATGCGCCCCAGTTCCTCGCCCGCGTACCGAAGGCCGCCTCCCGGGCGGCGTAGGTTCACGGCGTTCCGTTGCGCACGGGCGGTCCGTCCGACGTCTGGACCCTGCTGACGTCAATGGAGAGCACGGCCGGCGCGACGCGGTCGATCTCGTCCTGCGCGGGGCCGGCGGCGATGAGGGAGAGAATCCATGCGCCCCCGCTGTCGCTGGACGGCCCCGCCACATACTCCGCATTCATCCAGCCATGGAAGCACCGGAGGCGTTATTCCTAAATCACCGCTGAATTCGCAGGGTCATGCCTGCGGGTGCCGGGAGCGGCCGCGAGCGCGATGGCCGTCAGGGCCAGCCCGTCGCGGGCGAGCCAGCGGCCACGGAAGCCGGTCAGCGGCGCGCCGTTCACCACCGGCCCGGGAACGAGCAGTCGCGCGGCGAAGGAGCCGTCCGGGCGGAGGTCGATCTCGGCCTCGTCGAATTCGAGGAACGTCGCTGTCAGCGGGTACCACGCCTTGTAGACCGACTCCTTCGCGCTGAACAGCAGCCGGTCCCAGCACACGGTGTCGGCCTCGGCCGACAGCCCGGCAAGCATCCGGCGCTCGCTGTCGAGCGAGACGGCGCCGAGCACGCCGTCGGGCAGGGGGGCGTGCGGCTCGGCGTCGAGCCCCAGCGTCAGCATCGCCTCCTCCGCGGCCACCGCCGCACCCCGGTAGCCCACGCAGTGGGTCATGCTGCCGACGACCCCGCGCGGCCAACGGGGAGCGCCTCTCTCCCCCGGGACCAGGGGAACCGGGCGGTGGCCGAGCCGGGCCAGGGCCCGGCGCGCGCAGGCGCGTACGGTGGCGAACTCCTTCCGCCGTTTGTCCACGGCCCGCGCGATCACCGCCTCCTCCTCCGGGAACAGGTCCGCGTCCAGGTCGCCGAACGCCTCCTCGGCGACGACTTCGCGCGGCAGGATCTCCTCGATCACCGATCGGCCTCCTGACAGGGCACCATGGCGGGTTGGGGAAGGAACGTGGTCAGTCCGGGCGCCGTACGGCGTGGCCGCCACTCGCGGGGGTAGCCGAGCGAGCCTCGTAGTGCGTGAGCAGCCGGGGGATGTGCGGGTGCCCGTAGAAGACCGCGGCCACAGGGTAACGCCGCAGCCGGCCGACCGTGGCCTCGGGGCCGCATAACAGGGCGAACTCGGGATGGCGCAGGGTCTCGATGGGCCGCCTGATCAGCGGGAAGTCGTTCACCAGGACGAGCGGCAGGCCGGAGGGCCGCGCCTCGGTGAGCTCCACCCGGGCCCAGCACCACGCCTCCCGGCTCGGATCGAGGTCGGCCGGACCGCCGGCACATCTCCACCAGCAGCCGGTGACGCTTCCCGCCGCGCGCCCGCACCGGGTCCTGGGGCCACAGTTTGTAGTCCCCCGGGGCCCACACCGCCAGCCAGAACCTCTCGCCGAGCAGTTGAAGCGCCCCTTCAACGTCGGCGAAGATCTCGCCGACGTCACCCGGGACCGGCAGCCAGCCGTCGTCCGACTCCGGTCGCAGCCTTTCCGCGAAGCGCGTGTTGTCATCGTGATGGACGTGCAGGTCGCTGAGGGCCAGCATCTTTCCGGTCATAGATCATCGAGTGTCGCAACCGGCCGGGTCTCCGGCAACCCTCGAACACGACCGCGCTTCGTACCGCTCGGCGACATCTGCGGCAAGGTAGTGCGGGCCAGTTGACACCACCCCCTTCGGCCGGCCGGACCAGATGGCGGCATTACCTGGCGTGACCGCTCGTTCACTTGATAGAAGTGTTCCGCCTGGCTGAGTGAGGAGGCTGGGCCGAGGGTGCGCGGTGCCGGATTCGCCGGACACTCCGCCAGAGCCGCATGCCCTGTCCTTCGGAACCGTCCGGGACCGGCGTTCGTTTCCAGAGCAAGCAGACCATTTGCGATTTGGGGGGTCACGAATGGAGATCACTGGCATCTTTTCCGGCCTGATCATCGGCATTGTCATCGGTGCCCTGGGACGGCTCGTCGTTCCGGGGCGGCAGCGGATTCCCGTGTGGCTGACGATCCTGATCGGCGTGGTGGCGGCTCTGATCGGCACCGCGATCGCGGCCAGGCTCGGTGTCTCCGACACCTCGGGGGTCGACTGGGTCGAGCTGGGCATCCAGGTCGCCCTGGCCGCTCTCGGCGTGTCCCTGTCGGTGGGGATGTACAGCGGCAGGAAGCGGAAATAGCCCAGCGCGACGAACGGACACGGGTGACGGACCCGTGGCCGTTCGTTCACAGTGAGCTCCCAGCAAGCCCAGGTAACCTGCCGCACCATGACGCAGCCGCTGAGGAGCGAGAGAGCGCGCCGGGCGAGTACGCGGGTCCCTGGATCGAGCGGGTGGGAGGCACGGCCCTCACGGCCGCGAAGGCGAAGCACATCCCCGTGGCACGCCGCTCCTGCCCAGGATCCGTCGGCTCCTCACAGCAGCGCCGATGACCGTCATCTCCTTCGTACGCCCCGGCTCCACCAGGCTCATCCACCCCTGTGAAGTGCAACATGACATGCGATCGACTGAGATGGGGCACGACCTTGAGCATCTCCCGTAGGAACGGGTGCTCCTTCGCGAGCCGATCCCCAGCACCAACCACCTCATCGCGGACAGGGCCTTCCCAACCTACGGCCGGATCGCCGCATTCCGCCCGGATGCCCGGTACGCGTTTCCTACCGCCCCGCCGCCCCGCCTCGATCGCCCCCTCCCGATACAAGGCCGGCCTGGGCAAGCGCAGCCCAGTACCTGAGAACGGCGCCGCGTCACCGGCATCGGCATGGTTGCCGGCCGCGGGGGCGGCATCGGTGCTGGCATCGTCCGCGGGGGCGACGCCGGCGGCAGGCGCGGCGTCGCTGTCGCTGTCGCTGTCGGCGTCGGGGGCGGCATCGGCGTCGGGAGCGACGTTTGGGGCGACGTCGCTGTCGGCATCGGCGTCGCTGGCGGCGTCGCTGGCGCTATCGGCATCGGCGTCGCTGTCGGGGGCGGCCTCGGGGGCGGCATCGGCGTCGGGGGCGACGTTGGGGGCGACGTTGTTGTCGGCATCGGCATCGGCGTCGCTGGCGTCGGCGTCGGCGTCGGCGTCGGCGTCGGCGTCGGCGTCGGAGTCGGTGTCGCTGGCGTCGGTGTCGGTGTCGGTGTCGCTGGCGTCGGCGTCGGCGTCGCTGTCGCTGGCGGCGTCCGGGGCGGTGTCGCTATCGGCGTCGGCGTCGCTGGCGGGCGAGCAGGCACTCACCTGCCTAGTGGGAACCGAACGCGCGAGGGAGGTGCCGCCCGGCCTGGTCGTGCGCCACGAGGAACAGACCGCAGAGGACGGCCGCCACCGCATGCGCAAGTTCCTCAGCCTGAACCAGTCGCCCGAACCACTCGCCCGCCGCACACCCGGCGTGGTGACCAAGGATCTCCCACCCCACCGGGTGGACAAGAGCCCGCCGGGCACCGTGCAGCCCGCTCGCTACCTGCCCCGTTCCAACAAGGTCAGGGTTGTGTGCCCGATGTGGGGGTTCACGAGGTGAAGATCCGTTACATGCTGCTGCATGCGTACGGCATTGGCGGCACCAGTCGCACGGTGGTCCATCAGGCCAACGCCATGGCCCAGGCCGGGCACGACGTCGACATCGTCAGCGTGGTACGGCGGCGGTCGAACCCGGAGTTCGCCCTCGACCGGCGGGTGCGCCTGTCAGCGCTGGTTGACCAGCGTGAGGGCGTCGCGCCGGACTCGCTGGCCCGCAAGGTGTGGCGGCGAGCGCGCGGCAAGATCGTGCCGTACGGGGAATTCGCCGCCGCGTACTTCACCGAGCGCGTGGAGGCGGCGGTCATCGACTACGTGGCCTCGCTGAACGACGGCATCCTCGTCACCACCTGTCCCGCGCTCAATCTCATCTCCGCCCGCCGGGCAGGCCAAGGAGTGTTCCGGGTGGCCCAGGAGCACATGAGCCTGGCCGCCTATCACCCGGCCGTACGCGACGAGATCGCCCGCCACTACGGCCGCTTCGACGTGGTCACGGTGCTGACCGAGACCAGCCGGAAGGAATACCACGCGCTGCTGGCCTGCACCCCGATCGTACGCATCCCCAACGCCGTGCCGATGACCGACAGCCGGTACTCCCAGCACACGAACCCGCTCGTGATCGCGGCGGGACGGCTGGTGCCGGAGAAGGGCTTCGACATGCTGATCGACGCCTTCGCCGCGACGGCCGAGGAGTTCCCGGAGTGGCGGCTGCGCATCTTCGGCACCGGCGCCTCCCAGGATCACCTCCAGCAGCGGATCGACCGCCACGGGCTGAACGGGCGTATGTGCCTGATGGGCGGTACCGACCGCATCCACGACGAACTCGCCAGGGCCTCGATCTACGCCCTCAGCTCCAGGGTCGAGGGCCTGCCGATGGCGATGATCGAAGCCATGGGCCACGGGCTGGCGCTGGCCGCCTTCAACTGCCCGACCGGCCCGAAGGACGTGCTCACCCCGGGCAAGAACGGCCTGCTCGTGCCACCGCACGATGTCGGAGCGCTGGCCGACGCCCTACGGCGGCTCATGTCGGACCGCAAGCTCCGCATCGAGTTGGGCGCCGCCGCGCTCGCCACAGCCCGTCACTACACCCCGGAGGTGGTGATGCCCCTCTGGGAGGACCTGTTCGCCGCCCTCCTCAGCGGAGAGCCCATCGCCGACGACTACTGGGCGGCTTGTTAACCCGAGCAACCACTGGCGGCGCCGCCGCCAGACCCCCGGGACCGTCGGAGCCCCCGGGCGAACCACCCAGGACCGTCGGACCCCCGGCGAACCACCCGAGAACGTCGCAGCCCCCCAGCAGATCACCCGCCGACCGTCGCAGCCACTCAGCAGACCACCCGAGACCCTCAGAGCCCCCAGCAGACCACCCACCGGCCGCGCAGCGCCCGGCGAACCACCCGAGACCCTCGGAGCCCCGGCAGACCACCCTGGACCGTTGGCTGCGGCGGCAGACGACCCGCCGTCGCGGACCGACCGACCTGCGACTTTGACCTGATGATCATGACCGGCAGCCAGGAACCTCCGTAACGGGTCAGGTAATCATCACCCTCCGGCCGCTACCGTCACACCATGGCACCCAAGCCTGACACGAGGTCATGCAGGCGTCCCGCCGCGGCCACTCCCGACGGACGATGACACGCGAGCCTGACAACGACGCGGCGCATCACGGCACGACAGCTGGCTGATAGCGGACCGTGATGGCAAGGCCAGCAGCCACACACCACATCACGACACAACACCTCCCTGGGCTTGATCCGGTTTGACGGACATCCGAGATCAGGGGCTTGTCCCCGGAAGGATGTCCATGATGGAGAGCATGGGGAAGAAGAAGCCGCGTCCTCGCCGCTCGTTCACGCGGGAGTTCAAAGCCGAGATCGTCGAGCTGTGCCAGCGCGGTGACCGCTCGGTCGGTCAGGTGGCCAGGGACTTCGATCTGACCGAGACCGCGGTGCGCCAGTGGATCCGCCAGGCCGAGGTCGACGCCGGGCGGCGGGAAGGGCTGACC
>NZ_FNDJ01000034.1 GCF_900099965.1 Nonomuraea jiangxiensis
CTGATCTGGCGCGACGGTTGCCCATCAGCCGCCAGGCGATCGCCAAGCACCTGGGCCAGCTCGCCGAAGCGGGCCTGATCAGCTCCGGCGAACCGGTCGGACGCCGCCATCCCTACCGGCTGGAACCAGCCGCCATTCGCCCAGCCCAGGTGTGGCTGGCCAGGCTCGCCAACAGGTGGGATGACCGGCTCGCCGCGCTGGAAGGTGCACTGGACGCCACCGACACGAACCAAGGAGTCACACAACAATGAGTAAGCCTGAATTCACGGCCGGCCTGAACATCGCCATGAAGATCCCCAAGGCACAGTACGAGGCCACCGTGGCCTTCTACCGCGACACTCTGGGCTTCGACGTCGAAGAAGACGACGTCTCCTACGCTCCGACCGTCTCGAGAACCCATTCGGTGCGGTTCGGACCCAATACGCTGTGGCTCGACTGTGTCGACAACTACAGCCAGCCCGACCTGTGGCTGCAACTCCACACCGACGACCTGGACGCGGCAGCGAGCAAACTGGCCGACATCGGTATCCACCCTTGTGACGAGGTCGAGCCCCTGGAGAACCTCGAATCCAGAACCCACTGGATCAAGAACCCAGCCGGTGTCATACATCTGCTCGCGGAGTCCGGCCGTTCCTGATCTCCCGGCGAGGTGATCAGCCATCCTCGGCGGTATCGCGGAACCGAACGCCCGGCCTCCCGAGTCGCTTCAAGCTTCGATGCCACGCGCTGCGACCAGGTCAAACTCGTACACCGCTCCCGTGGACGCTAACTGCCCGAGTCCGTTCAGTGCCCATCGGGATTGAACGGGTCATGACAGACAGCACACGGCGAGCACACCACATGTCGTCTGTGTGCTCGCCGCCATTGATATGAACGCTGTTGCGGAGCCTCAGTTCAGTCGGGCAGTCGTACCGACAGAGCGTGCCGGAAGTGGTTTTGTGGATCCCACTGCCGCTTCACCCGCTGGAGCCGTGCATAGTTCGCCCCGTAATAGAGGGCGTGCCAGGGCACAGACGAGGTGTTCTGCGCCGGGTCGGCCAGATCTGGGTCTGAATAGTTGATGTAGCAGCCGCCGTCGCGCGTGTCGTGGGACGGTACGCCGCCGGTCTCGGCATACACCTTCCGGTAGAGCTCGCGTACCCACCGCTGATGCGCAGCGTCGTCTTCGGCCGACGAACCGGACGCGGTGAAAACGGCCTTGAGCACGGAGTCGCGTTGCACCACGGCCGTGTCACCAGAACCGACGGCGTTGACCTGGCCACCGATGGAGACCAGCCACACCGCGCCCTGCGGACCGGCCTCGGGTTTGGCAGAAAGGGCCTGCCAGAGTGGGGCGATCTGCGCGTCGGTGAACCGGTCGCGCAGATAACCGGTCTTGACGAAGAACCGGGAGCCGAGGATCTCCTCGCTGTCGCCGGCCGACGTCTGGTTCTCAAGCCAGGGCCGGTACGTCTTCTCCAGATGATGTGGCGTGGTCATGCCTGCGGTGATGGCGGAAACGTAGCCGGCCAGCTTCCGCTCGGCCTCCGGACCAATCATCTGCCCCTTCACGATGACCGCGCCGAGCTTGGTACCGAACAGCAGCAGCGCGCTGTGCAGCGCGGTGCCGGGTGAACCCGGCGCGCTGTTCTCGGCATGCCATCGGCCATGCTGACGTACCAGCCGGGTGAGCGAATCGCGGTCGAGTGAGTCCCACCCCCACAACAGTTGAAAGTCCAGCACCTGCGCGGGCGGGCGTGGCAGTAGACGCCGTGGATCGTCACCGGTCGCGCCAGGAGTACGCAGCCAGTAGCGGGTCACCACGCCGAAGTTGCCGCCACCACCGCCCGTGTGCGCCCACCACAGGTCGCGGTTCGGATCGTCGGGTTCACAGGTGGCAACGGTGACCCGCACCGAGTCGGAGGCGTCGACGGTCACGACCTCCACGGCGTACAGGTGATCGACACCCAATCCGTGCAGCCGGGACATCGCGCCGTGTCCACCGCCCATGATGTGCCCGCCGGCGCCGACCTCCGGGCAACTGCCGAGCGGGACGGTCACCCCCCACCCCAGGAACAGCCGCCGGTACAGCTCCCCGAGCTGCAAGCCGGGCTCCACCGCGAACGCCCGGCGGGTGGAGTCGTACCAAAGACCGGTCATCCCGGCCAGGTCGATGATGACCTCAGTGTCCGGATTGTCGACGAAGTCGGCGAAACAGCCTCCGCCGCTGCGCACCGCGATGCGTTTTCCGGCTTTCACCGCGGCGGCCACCGCGGCGGCGACCTGGTCGGTGGACGAGGCCAGATGGACGTACTCCGGCGTACCGCGGAACCGTTGGTTGGCCCCCCTGGCGACCAGGTCCGGATATCGGGTGTCGCGGGGGCCGACCTTGGCCGCCGGCATCGGCGGCGGACAGATGGCGGGCGTCCCCGCGGCGGCCGGCCTGGCCCAGCCGCTGTCGCCGCTGGCCGTGGCCAGGCCGCCTACCGCGCCCATGGTCAGTCCGGCCAGTACAGCGCGACGATCCGGCGTGCTCACGAAGCTTCCTCCTGAACGTCCTCCGCAGAGGCCGGGGCACGCGCCACCCGAAGATCCTTCGCCACCGCCAGACCCAACTTCGGCCTCCCCGTTTTCACCCGGTCGGCAAGAAGCTCGGTCACGTAGACAGGGCTTCACAAGCGTGAAGCTACTTCAACTTAACGTGATCAGACTGGAGAAGGTAGAAAGTCCCAGGTCCGAGACCAACGGAGGCATTCGAAGCGGCCTGGGCGCCGACCAACCGGCCCGTCTGAGGCGATCGGTACGGCGGGACGGCAAGTGGGCTACGACCGACACAGGCGACGCCGCGTGGCTCGTCACCCCTCGTCCGACGGGCGGTTCAGAGCCTGCCGGGGGGCGCCGCCGGGATTGTAGGCGGACACGAAGCCCTCGAACGCCTGGCTCATCGCCTCCCTGTCACCGGTGGCGAGCAGGTCCATGAGCAGCCCGCGGGCGACCGCGATGGCGAGGCGCCCCTCCTGCGCGGCCCGCCCGGGGGACATCCCCATCTGCTCGAAGATGTCGGCCACAGGATCGATCCAGTCGCTCAGAAGGCCGTCGAGCATGGCGGTGGCGTGCGGGCGGCCCTGTACGGCCTGACCGTACAGCTCGAAGAACAGCCGCTGGTAGGGCGCGAAGGCAGGGTCGGTGAGGTGCTGCCACATCGTGCGCAGCCGTTCGACCGGCGTCCCCGTGCCTGCCGTGGCGACCTGCCGGAAGAACTCGCGCTGCCGGCGCTCGATGGCCCGCACGATCTCGACCAGGAGCGCCTCCTTTGAGCCGAAATGGAAGATCAGCATTCGGGGGCTGCTGCCGATGGCGGCGGCCAGGTCGCGCAGGCTCAGCTCGCCCATGCCGTGGGCCGCGACGTAGGCGACCGTGTCCGCCAGCAGCCGCTCACGGGCCCCGGTCTTCGGTCTGGCCATCGTCATCCTCCGTCTCCTCGCCCGCCACTGGTGCGGTTGTCCACCGGTATTCTCTCGTTACCGTAAGAGGTGTTACAGTAACCGCGTTGCCGCTTGTGAGCCGTTCCCGGCTCACAAGCGGTAACGGGCCGCACTGCCCCGTGCTTCACCGTTGAGGAGGAACGATGTCCCTGCACGTCGTCGTCGGAGCCGGGCCCGTCGGTAGCGCGACCGCACGCCTGCTGTCCGAGCGCGGAGACCGGGTCCGCGTCATCACCCGGCGCGGCGCCGGACCTCAGCACCCCGGGATCGAGCGCGTCGCCGTGGACGCCGCCGACACCGCCGCGTTCCGCCAGGCCGCCGCCGGCGCGACCGTGATCTACAACTGCGCCGCACCCCCTTACTGGCGCTGGACGACCGACTTCCCGCCGCTGTGGGCGTCGCTGCTGGACGCCGCCGAGGCCACCGGCGCCGTGCTCGCGAGCACCGGAAACCTGTACGGCTACGCCCCCGCAACCGACCCTCTCACCGAGGACCTGCCGCTCGAGCCGACCACGGTCAAGGGCAGGGTTCGCGCACGGATGTGGATGGAGGCGCTGAAACGCCACCGGGCCGGCCGGATCAGGGCGATCGAGGCGCGTGCGTCGGACTTCGTCGGCGCCGGCGCCCTGACCTGGCTGAGCGAGACCGTCATCAAACCGGTGGCCGCCGGTCGGCGGGCGAGCGTGCCCGCCGACCTCGACGCGCCGCACACCTGGACCTACGTCGGCGACGTGGCCCGCACCCTCGTCACTCTCGCCGAGGAACAGCGGGCCTGGGGCGCACCGTGGCACGTGCCCAGCGACGCCCCGGCGTCGGTGCGGGAGATCGCCGCACGGGTGAGCGCCCTGACCGGATCGCCCCCGCCCCGCCTGTCCGTGATGCCCGGCGCCGTGCTGCGGGCCGTCGGCCTCCTCGCCCCGATCGCGGGCCCCCCGGCGAAGCTGGTCCGCGAGCTCCGCGAGTTGACCCACCAGCGCGACCGCCCCTGGCTGGTCGACTCCTCCGCCGCCACCGCGGCCTTCGGCCTGAAGCCCACGCCGCTGGAAGAGGCTCTCCGCGAGACCGTCTCCGCCTGACGGAACCCTCCAGCCAGGCATTGTTCCTGGCCTCGCCCTCCTTCTCCTTGCGAAGGCCGACGCTGTTCGCGCTTCTTCGCAGGGATGGCCGAGCCCGGGTGGGAGTATCGTCCAGGAGAAGCCCTGGATGGCCAGACGTCGGTCTGCAAGCGCGGCGGCCGGTGCGCACCCGGCGACCTGCCGGCCGCGGCACCGCGGATGACCCTGACGGGCTGCGGAGATTCCGGACAGCGTCTATACGCCTGGTACGGACCTGGAAAGGCTGACTCTCGCGCAACTCATCGGCGCGCACGATACGAAACGCCGGGCGTGGGTCGAGCCCCGTTCACAGGCGGGTGAGAAAGTCCCGTACGGCCTCGGCGAAGCCTGCCGGATCATCGTCATGAACCCAGTGGCCGCAACCAGGGAGCTCCCGCAGCACGGTGTTCGGCCGTGACTCGGACATCCTGTAGGGCGTCAATACTCGCGTACGTGGTTGAGCTGGGCTTCTTCGACCGAGCTATGCGGCTCGGCGGTACTCGTTTATTGCTCCTCCGAGCACCTTTGGCGTTCGATCCGGCCTCCCATCGGCACCACCACATGCTCATCTTGATTGGGTGGCCGTTGTCCAGGAGCCTGATGCGGCCGATGGGCGTTGTAGTGATCGACATATTCGCTCAGGACCGAGCGCAGGTGACGCCATAGAGCAGCAGGCGATCGGTGCACTCGGCTCGCACCGTCCGGATCCTGTGCCGCTCGAATATTGAGTTACGTGGCTTGAGCTGCGGCTATGCGGCGTGGTGGTATTCGTTGATCATTCCTGTGACAACGGGTTTTCGGTGGATGGATCGTAGGTCGTCGAGGTCGGTCACGTCGCGGGAGGGCTGTGTGGCGATGTTCGGAGGCCGTTGGCGCCGGGACTGGTGCGGCCGGTGCGCGTTGTAGTGGATCAGGTACTCGCGGAGCACGTAGGTCAGGTGGCGTTCGTTGAGGATCAGGATCTGGTCCAGAAGCTCACGGCGCAGGGTGCCGATGACTCGCTCGCAGATGGCGTTCATCCTCGGTGTCCGCGGCAGCGTGGTGATGACCCGCAGTCCTTCAGCTGTGAAGACCGCGTTGAAGGCGGAGGTGAAGAGCGGGTCGCGATCGTGGATCAAGAACCGTAGCTCGGTTATGCGATCACCCAGGTTCATGACCAGGTTGCGGGCCTGCTGTACGGTCCATGCTCCGGTCGGGTGGGCGGTTACTCCGGCCAGGTGCAGCCGCCGGGTGCCGTGCTCGATGAAGACCAGCACATACAGCTGTTTGAGCAGGACCGTCTCGACCACCAGGAAGTCGCAGGCGATGATCGCGTGGGCCTGGGCGGTCGGGAACTGTCGCCAGGTCGGCCCGGCCCGGCGGGGTGCGGGATCGATACCGGCGGCGTGCAGGATCTCCCAGACCGTGGAGGCCGCTATCGAGTAGCCCAGGCGCGCCGGCTCACCCTGAATTCTCCGGTGTCCCCAGGTCGGGTTCTGCTGCGCCATCCGCACGATCAGTGCCTTGACCAGCCGGCGAGTGCAAGAGCGTCCCGGGCTTCTCTTGTCGGTGAAGGTCCACTTACGCGCTACCAGGTTGCGGTGCCACGCAGGATCACCGCTGCCGGTGACCGGGAACACCTCTGCCCACCGGCAGCGGCGGATCAGCCGGGACAACGCCGTAAGCCAGAGCCGGTCGACGTGACCCCAACGCGGCTGACCACCAAGCTGACGGCGGAGCACCTGGTTCTCCTGACGGAGTACCAGCAGTTCAACATCCTTGGACAGATCAGAGCGGATCAGAACGGTCAGCAGGCCGAACAAGCACCTCACCAACCGGTAGACAAGCGATGACAACACCTCGAGATGGTCGCAGTCGCCGTCCTGATAACGCAGCAAAACCCCAGCTCACAGCATGCAACCGTATTTCCGAACGGGACAGGATCGCCGCTGCCGGGTGTGGACTGCAGCGCGGTCGGTCAGAGGCCCTGGTCTGGGTCGCTCAGGCGTGTGGGGAGAGTGCTGGGCGTGCTGGTGTGGAGCATTCGGGCCTCGGCTCGGGCGTTGGCGATGACGGCCGAGACGGCCTCGGCGGAACGGCGGGCCGCCAGTTCCCGGATCTCTTGGGGCGGGTCGCGGTCATCGAGGAGGAACAGCGTTCCCTCATCGGTGGCGTGGGTGCGTACCTTCCAGCCGAGTTGGCGTCCCGCCGCCCGCGCGGCTCGTCGGATCTCGGCCACCTGGCCCAGTTCGGCGACCGGTTCGCGGGTGAGGACGAGGTGGCCGTAGAAGCCGCGGTACTCCGGCTTGAGGGCGGCGGTCATCATCGCCTTGATCTGGTCGACGAGCTTGGCGAAGCGGCGTTCAGCCAGCTCGTCCTTCTGGCTCGGCATGTGGATCGCCTCCCGCTCACACGTGTGGGTGTGTCCCCTTCCCCAGATTGGGTGGCGTCGTTCACTGACGGCCGGCTGTGGTGGAGCCGGTGACGAGCGTTGTCCGGAAAGTGTCCGAGACTGCTGTGACCTGCGAAAACAGGCTTCATGGTGTGTGGGAGGGAGGAGACGCGGGAGTGTGGATGCGGGCCCGATGGGGGTGGCGCGTCGGGTTGGCACACCCGTTTGTACGGGCCGGACCCCCCTCCAGGCATCCGACCCGCACGCCCCGCCATGATGAGCGTGGCCAGCTGGATACGGAGGGTGAATCGCGCAGGTGAGGCGCGGCCGTACGCGGTTCCAGGCGAGACGGCCGGCTTGTCCTTACCCCAAATCCGGGGCGTATGCCCTGATCGGGACTTATGTGATCTATCACTGCAGAGCGGATTGTGACTTTGGAGTCACAGCCTGTCGCCCTGCATGGCGGGGCCGCCCTTACGGGTGAAACGCAGCGTCCACTCGTCAGGGGTTTGGAGGGGCTTCGAGAGCCCGCGCCAGGCTGACAGTTTGTGCCGAACGCTCGCTTGTGCAGTGGGCCCTTTCACCCTCCCGCTGCGCCTCGAGGGCGGCGGGTGAGGCCTGTTCTGATCGGCCAGAAGTGCTCAGCGGCTGGCCATACATCTGCCCGAAGCCGTCCGGTACCTCCTCGACGGCGACCACGCCACACCCGGCGCTCTCACCGCCCGCACCCCTCACTGTCTCCGCCATGTATGCCTTCCTCGTGCCCCGGCCGACGGCGAGGTTCAAGGTCATTTACGAGCTTGCAAACCGGCCGTAACGCGCTCAGGCGGCCAACCGCGATCTTATTTCGGTCGTACGTTCACAAACCCCAATAATCGCCCCCACTCGGCGACATCTGGGGCATGTTCTAAGGGATACGACATGCGGTTACACGCGCGGCTTCTGACGCGGTCGATCATCGGTACCTTGACGGCCGCCCTACTCTCCACCCAGCTCCTCGCTGGGCCCGCGCACGCCGATCCCCCGGCCTCGGGCACCGGTGCGGACGGCGCCTGGTCGGTCGAGAGCGTGGAGGGCGGCTACCGGGTCATCCTCCGCCTCGACGCACCGCTGCCGGTCCGCGACGCCGTACCGGAGCTCGCCGTCAACGGCACGTCGCTCGGCCCGGCCGAGGAGTCGCCGGACGGCACCACGCTGACCGTCACCACCACCGACCCCGCTGCGGCGGCGGCCTCGTCCGTGGACGTGGCCTGGAACGGCGAGGTCCCCGCGCAGGCCGCGCAGCGGGCCACGCCGCAGCTCAGTCCCCCGCAGGTCACCAGGAAGAAGCCGGGCCACGACCTGCCGGTCGACCCGTCGGCCCGCGGGCGCTACACGGTGGTGCACGACGAGTACGACCTCGGCGACACCGCGATCACCCTGCAAGGGCTGGGCGGGCGGCCCGCGGAGATCCGGGCGAAGGTGTACCTGCCCAAGGAGGCCAGAGGCGAGCGCCCGCTCGTCGTCTTCCTGCACGGCCGCCACTCGGCCTGCTACAACCCCGTCACCAGGACGACGTCCAACTCGACCTGGCCGTGCCCGGCCGAGCAGCAGCCGATCGCCAGCTACACCGGGTACGACGGCCCTGCCGACGTGCTGGCCAGCCACGGGTACGCGGTCGTGTCGGTGAGCGCCAACGGCGTGAACGCCGCCGACAACCCCTTCAGCGAGGACCGGGGCGCGCTCGCCCGCGGCGAGGTCGTCATGCGCCACCTGGACCTGCTGGCCGCGGCCGAGAGGGGCCACGGCGACCCCGCGATGGTGCGGCTGTTCAAGGGCCGCCTGGACCTGGACGACATCGGGCTCATGGGCCACTCGCGCGGCGGCGAGGGCGTGGTCAAGGCGGCCCTGATGAACGCCGGGCGCCCCAAGCCCTACGGGATCAAGGCCGTCCTGCCGCTGGCGCCCACCGACTTCGCGCGGGCGACCCTGCCCGGCGTCCCGATGGCCGTGATCCTGCCCTACTGCGACGGGGACGTCTCCAACCAGCAGGGCCAGCACTTCTACGACGACTCTCTTTACGCCGTGGACGACGACCCGGCCTTCCGCTCCTCGCTGATGATGATGGGGGCCAACCACAACTTCTTCAACACCGAGTGGACCCCGGGCGTGGCCACCGCCCCGGCGTCCGACGACTGGCGAGCGCCCGATCCGGTGTGCGGGACGGGCGCGCCGGACCGGCTGAGCCCGGCCGAGCAGTACGCGGCCGGCACCGCGTACATCGCCGGCTTCTTCCGCCTCGTCCAGGGGGACGAGGAGCCACTGCTGTCGCTCTTCGACGGCAGCGGGGGCACCGCCGCCTCCGCCGGGCGGACCGTCGTGCACGCCGTCGCGCAGGCTCCGGCCAGGAACCGGCTCGACGTGGCGCCGTTCACCTCGGCGTCCGTGCCGTTCCGGGTGTCCGGATCGGCGACGGCCTCGGTCTGCGCGAGCATGCTGGACCGTTCGCCACAGAGCGGCCTGCCGGCCTGCGCGAGCAGGCTCACCACCTCGCAGGCGCCGTCCTGGACGCCGGCCACGTACGCGGGGAACGTCACCGCGACCCCCGTCCTGCGCTTTGCCTGGAGCGACACCACCGGCCAGGTGCGCGTCCCGGTGCCGAAACGCAAGCCGGCCGGCGACGACGTGCTGACCTTCCGGGCCGCGCTGGACGAGAACGCGACCGGCGCCGACCTCGCGGTCAGCCTGGTGGACGACCGCGGCAGGTCGGCCACGGTCAACGTCTCGGACGTGAGCGACGCGCTGACGCCCTTCCCCGGTACGGCCTCGCCGCTGCCGAAGACCTGGCTGCGTACCGTGCGCATCCCGTTGTCGTCGCTGCGCGGGATCGACCCGCGGGACGTACGCGAGATCAGGCTCAGGGGCGTGAGCCCGGCCGGTGGCGTCTACCTGAGCGACCTGGCGTTCTCCGACGTTGAGGTGGGCCGGTCCGAGCTGGACGAGCTGCCGCAGGTCGCGATCCATGGCGTCACCGTCCCCGAGGGCGACGGCCCCGGCACCGCCACGCTGCGGCTCACCCTGTCGGAGCGGACCACTGAGCCGGTGACGGTCCACATCCAGTCGATCAGCTCCGGCACGGCCCCGGTGGTCACGACGCTGGCGCAGCAGGTCGTCATCCCCGCCCGGAGCACCTCGGTCACCTTCACCGTGCCGGTGACGGGGAACACGACCCCGGCCGCCGCCGAGCAGTCCTACCAGGTCGTCGCGTCCGTGCCGGCGAACGCGGTGATCGGCAGCGGCTTCACCCGCCTGGTGGCCACCGACGACGACGCGCTCTGACCCGCGGGCCCACACCACGCGAGGGCGGCCGGCCGCGTTGCGCGGCCGGCCGCCGTGTCATCCTCACACGCCCCCAAAAATACGAAATTTCGCCCTTGTTGCGGCAAAGGGTGAACCATCGGAGAAGCTTGGCAAACGATCTACCGCAACAGATCGCGCTCACACTCACCTCCAGAGATCTTGGAGGTGCCATGGGCTACAGCAGGCGTAGTTTCTTGACAGCGGTGGGCACGACGGGCGGCGCAGGCACGCTCTTCGCCCAAGAAAGTGGTCGTGCTCGGCGCGGGCGTCGCGGGCCTCGCCACCGCCTACGAGCTGGGCAAGGCGGCTTACGACTGCACCATCCTGGAGGCGCTGGACCGGGTCGGCGGCCGTAACTGGACCATCAGGGGCGGCGACCGGCTCACCGAGCTCGACGGCTCCACCCAGACCGCCCGCTTCTTCGACGGGCCTATTTCAACGCCGGTACCGCCCGGCTCGCGCAGTGGATGGTCACCGTGGACTACGCCCGCGAGCTGGGCGTGCCCCTGGAGGTCTTCACCGACTCCAACGCGCAGGCCTACATCTACAACGCCTCCGCGGGGATGACCGCGCCGGTCCGCTGGCGTACCGCGAAGGCGGACGTCTTCGGGTACGTCTCCGAACTGCGGTTTGACACCCTGCTTTTCCCGGAAGTGGCTGTTGGCGGCTCGATGCACGTCACTCATATAGGCGGAGAAGACCCGGGCGGCGCTACCTCGGGTGTCGGGAAGAGAGGCCTGGACTTCTGGGTCCGCCCAGCAATGCACAGCCCAGGACGCGATCAGAGCCGACTTGTACCCGCGCGACGTCTCCGGTGGCCGGCCATGGTCACGGAACGTCATGGTCGCGGCCTCGATCGCCCGGCCAAGCTCCTCAGTGCCGCGGGGGCGCAAAGAACTCGCGAGGTTCTGGGCCAAAGGGGGCGTACTGGTACCGCACAGCCTCCACTCGCGGCTCGTTCCCCCAGGTCAGAACCGACATCACGACATAAATGCAACCTTGAAGTAATAAGTTAGAAACTTATAATCTTTACGGTGTTCGGCATGAGGCCGCCTGAGCAGAGTCCGTCGGAGCTCCCCGCGGGGATCGATCGGGGGTCGCCCGTGCCGTACCACGAGCAGATCTACCGGCTGTTGCTCGACATGATCCTGTCCGGGCGCCTCGCCCCGGGCCAGAAGCTCATGCAGGAGAAGGAGTACGCGCTGCGCCTCGGAGTGAGCCTCGCCCCCGTACGCCAGGCGATCCTGGCGCTCGTCAAGGACGGTTACCTGACCAGGACCCGCGGCCGGGGGACCTATGTCAAGGAGCCCAAGGTCGGCACTGAGATCCAGCTGCTGACCAGCTTCACCGACACGCTCAACGCGACCGGGCTGCCCACGGCGATGAGGGTGCTGGCCGTGGAGACGGTCCCGGCCGCCGAGCCGGTCAGCACCAAGCTCGGGGTGCCGGACGGCGCGGAGCTGTTGCGGCTGCGGCGGCTGGCGTACCTGGCCGGCGAGCCGGTGGTGCTGCTCACGGCGTGGTTACCCGCTTCGCCGTATCCCGGCCTGGCCGACACCGACCTGAGCGGCTCGCTCTACCACCTGCTGGAGGAGCGGTACGGCACGGTGATGACCTCCGCCCACAACATCATCGAGGTGGTCAGGGCGCTGCCCGAGCACGCCACCCACCTCCAGGTGCCCGTGGGCGAGGCGCTGCTGCGCGTGGAAGCCGTCACCCGTGACCAGCACGGGACTCCCGTGGAGTTCTCCCAGGTGCTCTACCAGGCCGACCGGTTCAGGTTCGAGATCGAAAGCCATCCGCAGCACGGGGCCGGCATCCAGCCGACCCCCCGGACATCCCCAGAGGGGACCATTCGATAGCTCGACGGCCGCACGAGTCATGCACGTCATGCGGCCAGACAGAGAGGGGCCATGACCATGGCCGTACCCAGCCAACTCCCCACCTCCTCCTCTGACCAGCAGGCCGGCGTCTTCGTCCGGAACGCCACCGGCCTCATTCGCGAGGTGTCGTTCTTCGACGCCTTCGTCATGAACACCTTCGGGATGAACGTCGCGGTCGGCGGCGTTTATCTCTTCCTCCAGGCGCAGACCGCCTTCTCCGGCGGCAACATGCTGCTGTCCGTGGTGATCGGCACCCTGCTGATGGCGTTCACGCTGCTCAGGGTGTACGCCGAGTTCGCCGCCGCGATGCCCCGCTCCGGGGGAGACTACGTCTTCGTCAGCCGCACACTCCATCCGATCCTCGGGTTCCTGCTCTCCTGGAGCCAGGGGCTGTGGATGATCTTCTTCTGGATCGGGTTCAACGCCTACTTCGCGCTCACCTTCGCGGTCCCGGCGGCACTGGCCACGCTGGGCACCGTCACCGGCCAGAAGGTGTGGCTGGACATGAGCAGTGGCCTGCTCGGCCAGCACACCCTGTTCGGCATCACCACCCAGTGGTGGGTGCTCGGCCTCGGCACGGTCATCACCGTCGGTTTCGGCGTGCTCCTCGCGCTGGGCGGCCAGCGTTACTGGCGGTGGCAGAAGTTGCTCTTCGCGATCGCCGGTCTCAGCCTGCTGATCTCCTTCGTCCTGCTCCTCTTCCAGGGCGGGAACATCACCGGCGGCTGGGACGACTTCGCGCACCGGAACGGCGGCCTGACCTTCGGCCAGATCATCCCGGCCGCGGAGCAGGCCGGCTACACCGGCGCCCACGCCTCGTTCAGCTTCCTCGACACGCTGCTGATGCTGCCGTGGGTGTTCTTCGTGGTCGGCTATGCGCAGGGCTCGGCCCAGATCGGCGGTGAGATCAAGCGTGCCTCGAAGACGCAGTACCGGGCGATGGTCGGCGGTGTGCTGGCCAGCGGCCTGGTGCTGGCCCTGCTCACGATCGTGGTCACGGCGCGCGTCAGCCCTCGGTGGCTGGGCAGCCTGGGCTACCTCGTGAACGCCGCTCCCGACAAGCTCGGCCTGCCCGCCGGGCTGCCGCCCGGCTTCAATTTCCTGGCCGCGCTGCTGACGCACAACGTCTTCCTGCTGCTCCTGATCGGCATCGGCTTCGTGATCTGGGCGGTGATGGGCACCCCGCTGTCGACCATGCAGGCCACCAGGTACATGCTCGCCTGGTCGCTGGACCGCACCGTGCCGCAGCAGTTGGGGGACGTGAGCGAGCGCTTCCACACACCCGTCAAGGCCATCGTGCTGTGCGTCGTCACCGGCGAGATCGCCCTGGTCGCGCTGGTCAACTGGGCCAACGCCAGTCTGCTCGGCGCTCTGCTGGCACAGATCCTGGCCTTCATCATCGTCGCGCTGGCAGGCGTGGCGTTCCCGTACCGGCTGCGTGCCGTCTGGGAGTCGGCCGGCGGCAAGCGCCTTCTCGGCATTCCCGTGGTGGCGCTGGCCGGGGCGGGCGGCGTGCTCGCGCTCGGCGCGCTGCTGATCGCCTTCATCGCCAACGACACGATCAACTCGACGTTCGGGGTGACCCGGGCGCTCTCGCTGTGGTTCATGTCCGGCGTGATCGTGACTGGAATCGTGTGGTACGTCGCCGTCCGCCTCATCAACCGCGGCCGGGGAGTGGACCTCGGCCTGGTCTATCGCGAGATCCCGCCGGAGTGACCGACCCAACTACCAGGAGGAGCTTTCCCATGGAGACCCGACGGGTGCTCATTGTCGGCAACCTCACCATCGACGACGTCGTACGCGCCGACGGCATCGTACGGATGGCCACCCCCGGAGGCAACGTCGTCTACGCGGCGCTGGCGGCGCGACTGTGGAACCCCGGGGTGGGGATCGTCACCAGGCGGGGTGACGATTTCCCCGGGGAGATCCTGGACACGCTCCAGCGCCTAGGGGTGGAAACCTCCGGCGTACGGACCATCGAGGGACCCACGGTCCGCAACTGGGTGGTCTACGAGCAGGACGGGCGGCGGCGCTGGCTGTACCGCACCCCTCCGGAACGTTCCCGCGAGGTCGCGGTCCAGCCGGACGACCTCCTCGGCGGCTGGCCGGCCGGTGACCCCCCGCCGGTGGTCCATGTCGCGGCCATGCCCTTGGGCGCGGCGGCGGCCATCGTCGAGCACATCAGGGCACACGCTCCCGGCGCGCTGATCACGCTGGACACGCATGAGGACTGGGCCGATCCCGAGGCCGTCGTCGACCTGGCCGTACGGACCGACGTATTCCTCCCGAGCAGGGAAGAACTCGCCGCGCTGGCCGGGTACGACGATCCGCCCAGGGCGGCGGCCGAGCTCAGGCGGCAGGGCGTGCGCTCCGTGGTGGTGAAGCTCGGGGCCGAGGGCGCTCTGATCGACGCCGACGGCCTGCCCGTGGAGCACGTTGCGGCCTACCCCGTGGACGCCGTGGACACGACCGGCGCCGGCGACACCTTCTGCGGAGCGCTGGCCGCCGCCCTGGCCTCCGGCCTGCCCCTGCCCGACGCGGTACGGAGGGGCGCGGCCAGCGCGGCCTGGGCGGTCGAGCGGTTCGGCTCACTCGCCCTGGCGGACCTGGACCCGGAGACCGCCCGCCGGCGCTTCGCGGACCTGTCCACCCCAGGCGTTGATCCTGCCGACACTTCTTATGACATCGATGTCATGCGCAGGGAGATCTCCATGATCCCCGAGGTGATCGCCAGGCATCTCGCCGACCCGGACGGCCACGTCCGCCGCGTCGCCGAGACCCTGGCCGAGCGCGGCATCGAGCATCTCTTCCTGACCGGCTGCGGCGACTCCCACTTCGCCGGGCTGGCCACCGCGCTGGCCTTCCAGCGGCACGCGGGAGTCTCCGCGCGGGCCGTGCACGCCCTCGACCTGGCCCGCTACCAGGTGCGCTATCTGCCGGAGCGGAGCGCGGTGGTGTGCGTGTCGTTCTCCGGCAAGGTGGGCCGCACCACTGAGGCGGCGGTGCAGGCGCGCAGGTTCGGGCACCTGACCATCGCGCTGACCAACGACCAGGACGGGGCGCTGGCCCGTGCGGCGGAGGTGGTGCTGCCGATCGAGGTGCCGACCCTGGGCTTCTCACCGGGCACGAGCACCTACCTCGGCATGGTCGCCACGCTGGACGACCTCGCGCTGCGTTGGGCGCGGGAAAGGGGAAGGGGAACCGAGGCCGCCCGCGCCGCGTTGGGCACCGTGCCCGAACTGGCCGAACGTACCCTGCTCGCGAACGCCGGCCCCGCGGACAAGGCGGCCAGGAGGCTGGCCGAGCACGCCTGGATCACCTTCCTCGGGGCAGGCCCGAACGAGTCCTCGGCGAAGTTCGGCGCGGCAAAGCTGTTCGAGGGCCCGCAGCTCGTCGGGGTGAGCACCAACATCGAGGAGTGGGCGCACGAGGAGTATTTCGTCAGCTCGGCCGGCACCCCTGTGGTGCTGGTGGCGCCCTCCGGCGCCTCCGCCGACCGGGCGGGAGAGATCCTCGACGAGCTGACCTTCATCGGGGCCGCCCCGATCGTCGTCAGCGACGCCACTCCTGAGGCGCCCGCGCTGCACTTGCCGCTGGCCGGGAGCGTTCCCGAGGAGTTCTCGCCCCTGCTCGCCGCGCTTCCGCTGAGCCTGATCGGCTTCCACCTCGCCGAGGTGCTGGGCAAGCAGAGCTACAACTTCCCCAGCCAGGCGGCGAAGACCGAGCACTACGACACGATCCACCGTGTCGTGATCGGAGAGCCCGCATGAACGAGTCCGTTCCCCTGGCCGACATCGAGGCCGAGGCGACCCGGCTCGTCTCCGCGTTCACCGAGCGCGGCCTCACCGTACGGCTCATAGGCGGCCTGGCCATCGCCAGGCATCGGCACCGCGAGATACCGGACGCGCTGCGCCGCGAGTACGGCGACATCGACCTGGTGATCCACCCCAAGGAGGGCAAGCCGTTCAGGGCGGCCATGACAGAGCTGGGCTACCAGCCCAACGTCCGGTTCAACAATATGCGCGGCGACCGGCGGATGCTCTTCACCGACGAGCCCAACGAGCGCAAGCTGGACGTCTTCGTGGGCGGATTCCAGATGTGCCACAGCATGGATCTCGCCGACCGGCTCTCCCTGCACCCCGAGACGCTCTCGCCGGCAGACCTGCTGCTCACCAAGCTCCAGGTGGTGGAGGTCAACCGCAAGGACCTGACCGACGCGCTGACCATCCTGCTCACCCATGAGGTCGCGCCGCGAGACACGCCCGGCGCGGGCGGCGACCACGTCAGCTCCGACCGGCTGGTCCGGATCACCGGCGCCGACTGGGGCTGGTACACCACGTTCACCGACAACCTCGCCCGGCTGCCCGGCCTGGCCGCGG
Source organism: Nonomuraea jiangxiensis (assembly GCF_900099965.1). Lineage (GTDB taxonomy): Bacteria > Actinomycetota > Actinomycetes > Streptosporangiales > Streptosporangiaceae > Nonomuraea > Nonomuraea jiangxiensis. Next base: position 16,531 of record NZ_FNDJ01000034.1, read on the forward strand.
AACTGCTCGCCTCAGCGGACGCGGAGGCGGTCACCGGACGGGCGCGGCTGATCGGCGAACTGCTCACCGCCGCTCCGAAGTCGCTGAAGTGGCGCGTTCGCGACCGGGTGGGCCGCCGGATGGCCTGGTACGACCTGCCCGATGAGATTGGAGGGCCCATCGATGCGCACTCGTGAGATCAAGGTGTTCTTCGCCACCGACATCCACGGATCCGACCGCTGTTTCCGCAAGTTCGTCAACGCCGGGAAGTTCTACGGGGCCGACGTACTGATCATGGGCGGGGACATCACCGGCAAGATGCTGGTGCCGATCGTGGAGAGCGCCGGCGGGCGATACCGCTCGCACGTGTTCGGCCGGGACAGGGAGGTCGGCGAGGAGGAGCTGCCAGCGCTGCGGAAGCTGATCGCGGACGCCGGCTTCTACGCCTACGACACCACCCCCGACGAGATCGCCGAGTTCCGCGAGCGCCCGCAACTCGTCGAGGACACCTTCCGCAAGCACATGCACGAGACGCTGTCGGCCTGGATGTCCCTCGCCGAGGAACGGCTGGCGGGTACGGGGATCATGTGCCTGCTCGCGCCCGGCAACGACGACCCGCTCTTCGTGGACGACGTTCTCGGTGCCTCCGACATGCTGATCAACCCGGAGGGGCGGCTCGTGGAGCTGCCCGCCGGCTTCACGATGATCTCGGTCGGCTACTCCAACCCGACCCCGTGGGACTCGCCCCGCGAGCTGCCCGAGGAGCAGCTCTCCGAACGCATCGACCGCGAGGCGGCCAAGGTTCCCGACATGTCGAAGGCGATCTTCAACCTGCACGTCCCACCCAAGGACACCCCGATCGACCAGGCCATGCTCCTTGACGAGGAGTTCCGCCCGGTGATGAAGTCCGGTAGCCCGATGATCGCGGGAGTCGGGTCGCGGGCCGTACGCGCGGCGATCAGCACCTATCAGCCGCTGCTGGCCCTGCACGGGCACATCCACGAGTCCCGCGGCGAGGCGAAGATCGGCGGCTCCCGCTCGATCAACCCCGGTAGCGAGTATTCCGAAGGCGTGCTGCGCGGCGCGTTGCTCACCCTCTCCGTCAGGAAGGGGCTGCGTGGTTACCAACTCGTCGCCGGGTGAGGCGCCCACTGTCGCGATCATCGGGTCGGCGCGGCTCGAGCCGCCCGATCCTGCCTGGCGGCAGGCTTACGTGCTGGGCTGTACGCTCGGCGCCCGCGGCTGGCGGGTGATGACCGGCGGGTACGGCGGGCTGATGGGCGCCGCCGCGCAGGGCGCCCGCGAGAGCGGCGCGGCGGTGGTCGGGCTGCCGATGCGCGGATGGCCGGGGCTCACACCGAGTCCGTGGTGCACCGAGCTGCGCTGGGCCGAGGACTATCCCGAGCGGCTGCGTCACCTGCTCGCCGCCAACGTGGTGGTGGCGCTGGCCGGGGGAGTGGGCACGCTCGGCGAGGCGGCCGTCGTCTGGTCCGCGCTGCAGACCGAGCCCGGGGCGGCCAGGCTGGTGCTGCTCGGCGCGCGCTGGCGGCGGCTGCGGGAGGCGTTCGCGGCTGAGCTGGTCATCGGTCCGGGCGATCTCGGGCTGGCGCCTGTCGCCGAGGACGTCGACGACGTCCTGCCGCTGCTGGAACAGGCCGTGACCACCAGACCAGGGCCGCGGGGCTGAGGATGGACCTGGTCATCCGAGCCCGGCGGGCTGTTATCGGCGGGTGCGAGGTTCCCGCCACCGTGTCGGTGCGGGACGGCAGGATCGTCGCCGTCCGGCCGTACGACGAGGACCTGCACCCGGGCGGGGCCGAGATCACCGAGCTGGACGACGACGTGGTGCTGCTGCCCGGGATGGTGGACTCGCACGTGCACATCAACGAACCCGGCCACGCCGAGTGGGAGGGGTTCGCCGGCGCGACCAGGGCCGCCGCCGCGGGCGGCATCACCACATTGGTGGACATGCCGGTGGACAGCGTCCCGGCCACAGTGAGCGTGGAGGCGCTGACGGCCAAGAGGACCGTAGCCGCGGGCCGGTGCCATGTCGACGTCGGCTTCTGGGGCGGCCTGATCCCCGGCGGAATCGAGGTGGCTGCGGCGCTCCACCGAGCCGGGGTGCTGGGCTTCAAGTGCTTCCTGGCCGACTCGGGCGCCCCCGACTTCCCGCCGCTGTCGCCGGACGGGCTCACCGAGGCGATGCGGGCGCTGCGCGAGCTCGGCGCCGTCCTGCTCGTCCATGCCGAGAGCGACGCGGAGATCGCCAAGCACCCGGCGGCTCGGGGGCCGAGTTATGCGGGTTTCCTGCGCTCCCGGCCACCACAGGTCGAGGAGGCGGCGGTGGCCGCGGTGATCGACGCCGCCCGCGTCACCGGGGCGCGGGCCCACATTGTGCACCTGTCCAGCGCCACCGCGCTGCCGCTGATCGCCGCCGCCCGGCGCGACGGCGTCCGCGTCACCGCCGAGACCTGCCCGCACTACCTCTCACTGGCCGCAGAGCAGATCCCTGACGGCGCGACGGAGTACGCCTGCTGCCCGCCGATCCGGGAGGCCGCCAACCGTGAGCGGTTGTGGTCGGGGCTGGCGGCGGGGACGCTCGACCTGGTGGTGTCCGACCACTCGCCCTGCGCGGCCGAGCTCAAGCACCGCGACACCGGTGACTTCGGTACGGCCTGGGGCGGCATCTCCTCGCTCCAGCTCGCCCTGCCGATCGTCTGGACCGAGGCACGCCGGCGCGGGATCCCTTTGACGGAGGTCGCCCGGTGGATGAGCGAGCGTCCCGCACGCCTGGCCGGGCTGCCCGCCAAGGGCCGCATCGCACCCGGGTACGACGCCGACCTCTGCGTCTTCTCACCCGGCGAGACTTTCACCGTGCGCGTGGAGGACCTGCACCACCGCCAGCCGATCACCCCGTACGCCGGTCGGCGCCTGCACGGAGTGATCCAGCGCACCTGGCTGCGCGGCCGCGACATCGACCCCGCCCATCCCGCCGGACGCCTGCTGACCCGCCTGGAGGACCCGTCATGAAGATCCTCGTCGTCAACCCCAACACCTCCGCGTCGATGACGAACGCCATCGCCGAGACCGCGCGGCGAGCCGCATCGCCGGGCACCGAGATCCTCGCCGTCCAGCCGGACTACGGCCCGGAGGCCATCGACTGCGCGATGGAGAGCTACCTGTCGGCCGTGGCGGTGATGGACCGCATCCTGACGCTCGGCGAGCCGTACGACGCGGTCGTGCTGGCCGGGTTCGGCGAGCACGGGCGCGAGGGTGTCCAGGAGATCGTGGACGTCCCCGTCCTGGACATCGCGGAGTGCTCGGCCTGCGTCGCGCAGTTGATCGGCCGCAACTACTCGGTGGTGACGACCCTCCAGCGTTCGGTCGGCGCGATCGAGGACCGGCTGCGGCTGGCGGGGCTGGCCGACCGGTGCGCGTCGGTCCGCTCCTGCGGCCTGTCCACCCTGGACGTCGATCGCGATCCCGCCGCCGCGATGGAGGCGATCGTCGCCGAGGCGGAACGCGCCGTGCGCGCCGACCACGCCGAAGTGATCTGCCTCGGCTGCGGCGGCATGGCCGGCCTGGACGAGGCGATCACCGCCCGCGTGGGCGTCCCCGTCGTGGACGGCGTCTCCGCGGGTGTCCGGCTCGCCGAGGCGGTGGCCGGTCTCGGTCTGGGGACCAGCAAGGTCTGTACGTACGCGCCCCCGGACCCGAAGGCCATCACCGCCTGGCCGCTCTCCCGTCACATCGCCGCGGCGGACCGATGAAGCTCGACCTGGCATCGCGATGGCTGGGCGGCAGCGTGCTCGCCGCCAGCGACGAGTCCTTCGGCTTCAAGGAGACCCTGCTGGTCCCGGCCGCCCCGGACTTCACCCCCGGCCGGTACGACCACCGCGGCGAGATCGTCGACGGCTGGGAGACCAGGCGTCGGCGCGGCGAACCCGGCCACGACTGGGCGATCGTGCGGCTGGGCGCACCAGGGGTGATCGACGAGATCGACGTGGACACCCGGTTCTTCACCGGCAACTACCCGCCCGCCTGCCGGATCGAGGCGTGCGGGATGGAGGGCTACCCTCGCGTGGCCGAGCTCACCGGGCCGGAGGCGGAATGGGCGGAGATCGTGCCGCTGAGCCCGCTGCGCGGGGACGGCCACAACCTGTTCGCGGTGGCGGACCGTCGCAGGTTCACCCACATCCGGCTGTCCATCCACCCGGACGGCGGAATCGCCCGGCTCCGGGTTCGCGGCGAGGTAGTGCCTGATCCCCGGCACTGGGACGGTCTCACCGTGGACCTGGCCTGCCAGGAGCAGGGCGGGCTGGTGGTGGACTCCAGCGATTCCTTCTACTCCTCGGCCGAGCTGCTCAACCGCCCGGACAGAGCACGCACCATGGGGGAGGGCTGGGAGACCAGCCGTCGCCGCGACCCGGGCCACGACTTTGCGGTGATCCGGCTCGCGGCGACGGGCCGGCTGCGGCAGATCGAGATCGACACGAGCCACTTCAAGTACAACGCCTCCGCCGAGGTCGAGCTGTCCGGCGCCGCCTCCACCGAGCCCCGGGACCTCGACTGGTTCCCCGTGTTGCCGCGCACGCCGGTCACGCCGGACACCAGGCATCTCTTCACGCTGCCCACGACGAGCGCCCCGCTGACGACCGTACGAATCGACGCCTTCCCCGACGGGGGCATCTCGCGGGTCCGGCTCGTCGGCACGCCCGAGCCGGCCGCCCGGTTGCGCGCGGGGTTGCACTGGTTCAACGCTCTTCCGGCGAGCCAGGCCGCGCACTGCCTGGCCGTGGCGGGCGTGCCCGAGCCGGACCTCGCCCGGGTCCTGGCCGCTCGCCCGCTCACCTCCCTGGAAGCCGTTCCGGAGATCCTCACCACCTGGCTCACCGGCCGCCTATGAGGGGTTTCTCCGGCCGAGCTATGCGGCTCGGCGATACTCGTTGATCACCCTCCCGAGTATCGCGTGGCGTTCGATCCGGCCTTCCATCGGCACCGCCACATGCTCATCGTGATCAGGTGGTCGCTGCCCACGGCCCTGATGCGGCCGATCGAGATACTCGTTCAGAACCACGCGCAGGTGACGTTCGCCGTAGATCAGCATTCGGTCGGTGCACTCGCCGCGTTACCGTTCGGATCCACCGCTCGGCGTAGCAGTTCGCCCTTGGCGTTCGCGGCGGTGTCTTTAGCACTGTGATACCTACGGCGGCGAACACCTCATCGAAGACCGCAGTGAACTTAGCGTCCCGATCGCCGATAGGAAGCGAAACGACCTGCTCGCTCGCCGAGGTCGATCACCGAAACGGTGCGAGCGCATGATGCGCCGCACGGTCGCCTCGCTGACCTGGAACCCAAGCCGCTCCAACTCCCCGTGCACCCGTCGATGGCCCCACCCGGGGTTCTCCCGCGCCAAGCGCACGATCAGGTCCCGAAGCTCCGGAGTCGTTCCTGTACGCCCGGGCCGATGCGGGTAGGCCCAGGCCCGTCGCAATAGGCGACGATGCCACGCCAGCAACGTCGCCGGGGTGACCAGACGATGAGCGCGCAGCACCGCCGGTAACCACCGGGCCAGCGCCGCGAGAACGGCCCGATCGGCCGTTCACCATAGATGATCAAGAGACCGGGCGTCAGGATGGCGGGTCCTCGGAGGCGGGCATCGTGAAGAACCTGAGGAAAATCGGCCGCGCGCTGGGCGACGCGTCTTCCGGCGTGCGGCGGAATCTAGACAGCAGTTCCATGTACGCCTCGAAGAACTCGTCGAGTTCTTCCCTGGTCAGGTGAGTGAGCCCGCGAGACGCCTTGGCCCACTCGCCGTACCGCCGATGATCTGTGAAGAAGCGCCGGGCGAGCTCCAGCTCCTGGTCGACCTTGAACTCGGTGATCTCGTCGAGGAGCTTCTGCGACTCCTCGTCCATCTCGCCCGCCGGCGGCCACCTCAGGTCGGCGCTGATCTGCCGCCACCAGCGCTCCCTTCCGGTTGACTGCTCGGGGATCTCTTCGATGAACCCGTTGTGCTCGAGCTGGCGCAGGTGATAGCTGAGCGTCCCAGTGTTCTCGCCGAGTGCCCGGGCGAGCGTGGTGGACGTGGCCGGGCCGTTGATGCCGAGATGCCGCAGGATCCGCTGCCGCAGCGGATGGCCGAGTGCCTTGTGCGCACCTGGATCACTGAGCTGCCGGATCGTCGGTCTGTTCGCCACACTGCGAGCTTACAACCTCCCGTCACATTGCAGAATTTCTTCTGCAGCATTTTTTCTGCAATACTCCGTCGCGGCGCTCCCTGACGCCACCACAGGGGAACATCGGGACACGAACACGGGAGTGAACGAGGATGTCATCAGCCGCAGACGGTCACCCATCGGGACGGCGCTCACGCGCCATCGGACTTATGGCCCTGTGCGTGCTCCTGCTGATCGCCATCGGCGCGATCAGGGACACCACCCCCACCGCGGTGAGCCCGGCCGACGCTCCTGACCGGGCGTTCAGCGCGCAGCGAGCCTTCACCCAGGTCGAGCGCTTCGCCGTCGCGCCCCACCCCGTCGGCACGGCCGAGCACGCCCGGGTCCGCGACTACCTGATCGGCGAGTTGCGACGGCTGGGCCTGCGACCTGAGGTGCACGAGTCGGTGGGCGTCGCACCGCGCGGCGAGCAGGGCGAACCCGTCACCGCCGGGCGTGTCTTCAACATCGTCGCCGTGATCCCCGGGACCGCTCCCACCGGCCGCATCTTCGTCACCGCTCACTACGACTCCGTCCCCGAGGGACCGGGCGCCAACGACGACGGAGCCGGTACGGCGAGCGCGATCGAGACGGCCAGGGCGCTGCTCGCGGACGGCACCCGGTTGCGCAACGACGTCGTGTTCCTCATCACCGACGCCGAGGAGACAGGGCTCCTGGGGTCGGAGGCGTTCGTGAGGAACCACCCGCTCGCACAGGGGCGGAACGTGGTGCTCAACAACGAGGCGCGCGGGTCCAAGGGGCCGGTGCTGATGTTCCGGAGCACGGAGCCGAACGCCAGCCTGATCTCCACGTTCGGATCGGCGGCGCCCATGCCCGTGGCCGACTCCGTGTACGCCGAGCTCATGAAACTGCTCAACAATGACACCGACTTCACCGCCTTCCAACCCGGCGGGATGGCCGTGCTCGACTCCGCCTACGCCAACGCGGGCACCCTCTACCACAGCGTTCTCGACGACCCCGCGCACGTCGATCTCGCGGCACTGCAGCAGATGGGCGACAACACGCTGGCGCTCGTACGCGCGTTCGGCGGCGCCGACCTGGCGCGGCTGACCACCGGGAACGACCTGGTCTACTTCAACCTCCCGCCCGGACTGCTGGTCCGCTACCCGGCCTGGGCGGTCACCCCGCTGGGCGCCGTCGCCCTGCTGGCGGCACTGGCGCTGATCTTCCTGGCCCGTCGCCGGGGCGTGGTTACGTTGCGGCGCACGCTCCTCGGCGCCGCGCTCGCCCTGATCCCGATCGGACTCGGGGTAGGCGCCGGAGTCTACTTCTGGGACCTGCTCAAGATGATCCGGCCCGAACTCGGCGGAACCGCCACCACGACCCCGTACCAGCCTGAGCTGTTGTGGCTCGCCGTCTTGATGCTCGCGGGCACGATCCTGGTCGCGTGGTACGCGCTGCTGCGCCGCCGCGTCGGCACCGCCGAACTGGCACTGGGCATGCTGGCCTGGGTGGCCCTGATCGCTCTCGGACTCGGCATCGTGTCGCCCGGAGCGTCACACCTCGCCGCCTGGCCCGCCCTGGGGGCGGCGCTGGGCGGGCTGGCCGCGCTCCGCCGCCCGCCGCGGTGGCGCGTCCTCATCCTCGCCGCGGGTCTCGTCCCGGGCGCCCTGATCCTGCTGCCCAGCGCGTGGAACACGCTGCCGACGGGCCTGCAGTACGTGGGCTACGCCCCCATGCCCCTGGTGATCCTGTTCGGCGGTCTCCTGCTGCCGCTGATCGAGACCGTGTGGACTCGCAGACGTTCCCCGCTGATCCCGCTGACCGCGCTGGTCGTCTCGATCGCTCTGATAGCGGCGGGCCTGCTGGTCGAGCCGATCGACAAGGAGCACCCGCGGCGAACCAGCCTGGCCTACGGCCTTGACGCGGACACCGGCAAGGCCTTCTGGCTGACTTCGAAGGCGCCCGACCAGTGGGCCCGGCGCTACGGTGGCGCCGACATGACCGGCCAGCCGCCGGCGGAGCTGTGGGGCGGGGGGTCCAAACTCCTCAGCCCGGCGAAGGCCGCCGCGCTGCCGGCGCCCTCGCTGCGGGTGCTCGCGGACACGACCTCGCAGGACGAGCGAACCCTGCGCGTCCGTATCCACTCAGAACGCGGAGCGAACATGGTCGGCCTGCGGGTGGACGGAGACACTGCGACAGTGCGTTCGCTGGCCGTCGAGGGCCGCTCCATTACTGCCGATCCAGCGGGATTCGTTTTCCACGCCCCGGGACCGGGGGGTGCCGAGGCGTCGCTGACCGTAGGGGTTACCGGCGACAAGATCCGGCTGCGGGTCACCGACGTGAGCCCGAACCCCAGCGAGATGTCCGCACTTCCCGGCTTCATCCCCCCACCGGATTGGCTGTTCCTCGGCGACACCAAGATCTCCGTCACCAAGGCTTATGACATTTGACGACCCCCGGACTACCGAGCCTGCGAGCTCCCGTCCCTCGGCGGTGGCCGTCCCCCCGCCCGCGAGGGCCGGGAGCTGTCCTGGATAGCGGTATCCTGCGACACCGCCTACCGTCTGCTGCCAGCCTGACGTGTAGGGCATCAATACTCACCACCTTGTGGCGTTCGATCCGGCCTTCCATCGACACCACCACATGCTCATCTTGATTGAGTGGCCGTTGCCCACGGGCCTGATGCGCCGATGGGCGTTGTAGTGATCGACATATTCGCTCAGGACCTAGCGCAGGTGACGTTCGCCATGGAGCAACAGGCGATCGGTGCACTCGGCTCGCACGGTCCAGATCCAGCGCTCGGCGAAGCAGTTCGCCCGTGGCGTCCGCGGCGGCGTCTTCAGCACCGTGATACCCACGGCGGCGAATACGGGGCTTCCCCCCAAGGCCAGGTAGTTTAAGGTCTTTGAGCTGGTCGGCGACAGGCTCGGGCGACACCAGCCCCGTGGCGGCCTGGGCGGTGGCGGCGGGGAGCTCATCGTCGCCGTGGGTTACCACTCTGCCGCCGTTACGCTCCAGGCCTCAGGCGTCTGTGACGAGGCGGTCCAGGGAGGTGGTGGGCAGGACGATCCAGCCCTCCGTGGCCGCCGTACCCTCTTGCTCCGCCGTCGGCGCGCCGACCAGGCCGAGGGCCGACGCGCGTGCGGCGAGTGCCGACACAACGGCGTCGGTGGCGTCGTCCGAGGCCCGGCAGAGTGGCTCGTACTCGCCCGGGTCCAGCCACGGCGCCGCCTCCAGCAGCCGGTCCACGAGCAGGCCCAGCTCGGTGAGGTTGGCGGCGCGCTTGTATCCCCGGTACGGCAGCCCCCACCGCTTCAGGCAGGCCGCCGGATAGACCTCCACAACTGCCCCTCTGCCGCGCCGATCGACTGGCCGGCCACGGCGGGCGAGCTCGGCCAGCAGGGCGGCGCAGCGCATGGTGGCATGCCCGATGCGGTCGGCGGACACACTCAGCGGCGTCAACCCGGTCTGTTCGTGTACCACCTGGTCGGTGACTCGCAGCGCCAGGTCCCGCCGCCAGGCCCGGCCGACCAACCCCTCCGGCACCCGTACGTCCCCGGCGCGATGGGCACAAACGAAGTCGACGAACTTGTCGGGCCAGCCGAGCGGACAGTCGACCCCCGCCTTGTCCGCGCCCAGCATCGCCTCGACGATCAGGTCGTCGTCCGCTCCGGCCACCAACCTGATGATCCGCGCCCGGCCGGCCGACCAGTCGACCCAGGCCACAGCGGTTCGCGCCGCCTCCGCGGCGAGATCGATACCGACCGTCAACATCCCCTCACGATAGGGCCATCCCGGGGGAAGGCGGATACGGCGCGGAGACCGTTGGTGGCGGGTTTCTACTGGGACTGCTCGGCGGCCTCCTCCGCCGTGACGCGGCCACGTTCGGGGGCCGCCGCACGGGCCTGGGCGGGCGCGGGGTCCGGCGGGCGGCGCCAGTGCCAGTCCGAGACCGCTTGATAGGCCGCGACGACCGACAACAGCCGGTCCTCCGCGTACGGCAGGCCGCCGAGGATCGTGCCGATGGGCTCGCCCGTGGCGGTGAAACCGATGGGGAACCCGATCTCGGGCAGCCCGATGGAGTCGAATGGCGTCGGCGAGGTCTGCACCACCACGTCACAACTGCCGAATATCTGATCCAGCACACGTTCGAGCAGCAGCAGCTTGGCCCGCTGCCCGGTGATGTACTCGTTCGAGCCCATCGTCGCGCCCTGCAGCCAGCCGATCACCGACACGCCGAACCCGCGCAGGTCGCTCCGCAGGTACGGCATGAACGGCTCGCTGCGCTCCGGCAGGCGTACGTTGTTGAAGTCGTTGCCGGTGAGCAGGCTCCAGTCGGCCGGGAACGGCACGTCCACCAGCGTGGCCCCGCGAATCCCTGCCATCGCGGCCAGGAACGCGCGGCGAGCCAGCGCGGTCGCGGACGTGCCGTCGGCGTAGCCCGGGAGCACGCCGATGCGGGTGTTCCAGCGGAGTTTCACCCGGTTTCCCGAGTACACCGGGGTGGCCGCGTTGATGAGGTCGGGAACCTTCGGCAGGCCCTGCGTACGCGGGTCGTTCTGGTCCTCGCCCGCCATCGCGGTGAGCATGATCGCCGCGTCCTTGGCGTCCCGCGCGAGCGGGCCCGGGTGGTCGCGGGTGTAGCTGAGCGGGATGATCCCGTGCAGCGAGACCCGGCCCATGGTGGGCTTGAGGCCGGTGAGGTTCTGCGCGTTGGAGGGCGCGGTGATGGAGCCGCCGGTCTGGGTTCCGGTTCCGGAGGCGGCCATGCGCCCGGCCACCGAGGTCGCGGTGCCGGTGGACGAGCCGCCGGGATCGACGTTCGGCCGGTCCGGGGTCCACGCGTTCACCGTGGTGATCACGCCGGCCGGGGTCGTCGCCCTGGTGGTGGCCAGCGGGCCCATCTGGGTCTTGCCGAGCACGATTGCCCCGGCCGCCTTGAGGTTCGCCACCGGGGTGGCGTCGAACGTGGGCACGAAGTCCTGGAACAGGAAGGAGTTCGCGGTGGTGCGCACCCCCGCGGTGTAGTAGTTGTCCTTGATCGCGAGCGGGATGCCGTGCAGCGCGCCCCGGTTGGGCCGCTTGGCCGCCGCCCTGGCCGCCTCGCGGGCGGCGTCGGCGAGTACGGTGTTGAACGCCTGGTAGGTCGCGTCGTACGCGGCGATTCTGGCCAGATACGCCTCGGTCAGCTCCAGCGGGGAGATCTTGCGGTTGCGGATCATCCACGCGGCCTCGGCCAGCGTCAGCTCGGTCGGGTCGGCTATGGCCTCGGGCCGCGGCTTGACGTAGGCGTTGCCGTCGTCCAGGCCGGGCCGGTCCCGGTCTTTGTCCGATGCCCAGGCGGCCGACGGTAGCGCGGATAGGGCCGCCGTCCCGACGGCGCTCACGGCCGCGGCCCTGGCCAGGAACGCACGCCGGTCGAAGGTGCGGTCGAGGGGCTGGTCGCCGGAGGGCTCGTCGGTTGTGGTCATTTGCGCCACTCCGTCGCAATGGAGGGGTAGAGCATGGGGGCGCGCTGCTGGGAGAGCGCGGGTTCGGACGCCGGGCTGGTTCCGTCCGGCGCGGGCAGCTGGTACGCGGCCAGCGCCGCGACCGAGCCGCGCATGAACGAGCGGAGCGAGGCCATGACCGTGTCGCGGCCCGGCGCGCCGGTCTCGGGATCGGCTGTGGTGCCTGGTGGGAGTTGGTCGAGATCGATACCGAGTATGGCGAGCCTGGCCTTGATCGCGGTGTCGAGCTCTGCGTCGGTTGGTGCGGGAAGTGCCACGAATGTTCTCCAAGGGAGACTTAGTCCGGTTTGAGAGCACTTCACATCGCGCTTATGTCCGACAAATCACGATCTTGTGAAACTCAAGTGACTAGTGTTACTGCTGGTTCATGGGGCACCTCCGTCCAGGGCTTCGCAGACGGTGAGCGCGTCACCGATGGCGGCGACGTCGTGAGTGCGGATGAAGTCCACGCCCTGGCGCGCGGCGTACAGTTCCGCCGCCAGGGTGGCAGGACCAATATCCGCCAGATCGCGCCCGGTGAGCATACGAAGGAACGATTTGCGGGACGGAGAGGACAGGACCGCGACGGTGAGGACTGACGGCCCTTCGGCGGCCATCGATCAGTGCCTCGGCAGCCGAATGAACGTCCTCCCGTGAAGGCAGTAGCGGCACCTCCGCCGGCCGGTCGGGCAGGTGATACAGCCACCGGACCGCCGAGCCGGCTACCCGAGCGCCTCGAAGCCCTCGATCAGGTAGGCGGATTTGGAGTTGTGGTCGGCCCGCTGTGGGGAGCCGAATCGACTGCGGCCGTCTTCAGAATCGCCCGTACGGTACTGGGGGAGACCTTGTGACCCAGAGTGGCGATCTCTGCGGCGGCGCGTCGGGGGTCGACCCGGCTCGCGCTTGGAATGAGTCCACCGTCGCTTCACCCACGCGGCGTGCCATCGCTGGAGCGTCAACGGGGTGATGGACAGGTAGTGACGGCGGCGTCGGGGCGGTAGCCGCCAGCGCGGAAAAGATCGCTCGGTCGGCCCACGATGGCCGGGGAACAGTGACCTGGCCGCGAAGGACCGCGAGCGGGTGGCGCTGTACGAGGATCTCGATGTCTTTCGACGTCTGTGATCGATCAGGCAGCGATCCAGTTAATCAGCGACAGAGTATTAACTGGACACCCCTCCGCTCGGGTTCCTTGGAAACTGTCTGCTCTAGCGCGCCTGGTCGCGGTCGCGACACAGGGTTGAGATCTTGAATAAAAATTCAATATAGCGGCTTCATCGCTATTGGCCAGAGAATGGTAGCTGCGCGACCGCAAGGTCGAGGGACTGGGGGACCGGCGGGGTGGTGGGTGACCTGGTACGGCAGATTTCACGCTCGCCAGGTACGTGATGGGCTGGAGTTGGATTGGTGTCCTGCGCGGGGCGCATGTGTCCGTCCAGGGCGTTGTCGTCGACCGCTCCAGGCTTGTGGCTGGTGAGATGAAAGGAGTAGATCTTCTTCCGGCATCGAAGCGTGCCCAGTCCAGCTTCGGCCCTGGGGTATTGTCCGCGGACCATGAGCTGAGATACTGCCTATTAACGCCGGGTTCGAGAACCATGAGCGCTGGGCTACCTGGGCGAAAAGGGGTTGCGCGCCGGCTTCGGCACGCTGGTTCCTTTGCGTAGGTGTGGCGACCCTGGGGATGCATGATTTGCTGAAGGGGTCTATAGTACTTACTATCAGACGTAATTGGAGCATCCCTATGGCGAAGCGTATTGTTGAGTCCTTTGTCGATGACATCGATGGCAGCGATGCGGAGGGCACCACGAGGTTCGCTGTCGACGGCACGAGCTACGAGATCGACCTGTCGGGCTCGAACAGGGAGAAGTTGGAGAAGGCGCTCGCTCCCTTTATCACCAAGGCTCGCGCGGTCCGTGTCGTCAGGGGTGTCCGCGGACGACGTGGCGGCGTCGGTTCTGCTCGGGCGGTCAGCCGTGAGAAGTCCGCGGAGATCAGGCAGTGGGCCAAGGCTCAGGGCCTGCCGGTGAGTGAGCGGGGTCGCATCGCCGCCACCGTCGTGGAGCAGTACGAGGCAGCCCACTGAGGGAGCACCTTGGTTCCCAGCAAAGCTTTGCTCGCGAGCGTGACGATTTCGCTTGCTTCAGCTCACGACAGCAGCCTGCACGCCGGCCAGCCGGGACGGCGCGGCCTAGATGTCGGCAGCGACCACTCGCGCGTCGCCAGAGCCGGCGATGCGCCGCCTGGCCTGGCGGTCTAGGTGAAGATGTCGAACGCGTCGACGAGCATGTACTGGCCTGATCGTTTGACGCCGCGTAGCGTGTGCGTTCCCTGCGGGAGCCCGCGGACGCCCCAGATGACCTGTGCGGCCAGCCGGGTGGGGTTGGTCGTGTCGACGGTGGCTCTGAGGGCGCCGTCGAGGTAGATGTCGACGAGGCCCTGGTCGGAGTACTTCTCCGACAGGAAGTCGATTCCGGTGCCGGTGAAGGTGTAGGCGAACGAGGCGCCGTTGGTGGTGGTGTACTGCACGTCGTTGTTGACGTCGCCGTAGCCGCGGCCGCTGCTGGTGGACCAGCCGGTGCTGTAGGTGGCCGCGTCGCCGTTGACCCGGTGGATGGTGGCGTCCGTGGGGTAGAGCTGTGTCGCCGGCACGATCTGGGCCGGTGTGTTGGGGCTGGCCCAGGCGAGTTTCATGAATGCCTCGCTGGTCCGGTCGGTGTAGTCGATGCGGATCTCGTGGCGGCGGCCGGCGACGAGGGTCACGCTGCCCTGGTCGACGGCGGCTGTGTGCGGGGTGTTGTTGTTGATGACCAGTTGACCGTCGATCCACAACTGCACGGTGTCATCGGACCCCGTGGTGAAGGTGTAGCGCTCGGAGTAGCGCGGCTCGATCGTGCCGGTCCAGCGGGCGGAGAAGTTGTCGGTGTTGATCGCCGGCGCCGGGGAGCCGCTGAAGCGCCAGGCGTAGTTGACGGTCGGATCGGTCCGGGTGACCACCGGGGAGCCGGTGAACGTGGTGTTGTTCCAGTACGCCGCCTTGAGCCCGGTGCCGGTGCCGACGGCCCGGGGTGCGGTCGGGACGATGTCGGCCTCGATGACGGTGGCGATGGCGTTGGTGGCGGCGCCGCTGGGCAGGAAGTCGTAGCCGTCGCCGGCCGTCCGGTAGGTCACGGGTGAGCTGCTGCCGATCACCCGTGCACCGGTGACGGTGAACGGTGCGCGCTGGCTGAGGTGCAGAGTGCCGGCCCAGTTGTTGACGATCAGGTAGAGCTTGTTGCCCTTACGCGTGACACGGCCCCAGCCCGGCTGATTGACCAGGCCGGTGTGGCCCGCGCCATGGATCGCCGCCGCATTGGTGGCCATCCACGTGCCGATGCCGCGCAGGCCGTCGGACTGCCCGGTGGTGACCGCGCCGGTGTCGGTCGGGCCGATGTTGAGCAGCAGGTTGGCGCCGTTGCTGGTCAGGGTCGCGAGGTCACGGACCATCGTGGTCGGGGACTTGAAGTTGGTGTCCCAGGCCGCGTAGCCCCAGGTGTTGTTGATGGTGATGCAGGATTCGTTGAGCTGGATCGACGGCGGGGAACCGGCCAGCGCCTGCTCGGGGGTGCCGAAGTCGCCGTCGATGGCCCGGCGTTTGCCGACCCGGTTGTTGATGACGGCCTGGGGGGCGATGCTGCGGACGTACCGTTCGAGATCTTCGCCGTTCTGGGCCGACCATGGGTTGACCGGGTTGCTCTCGGCCCATTCACCGTCGAACCACAGCACGGCGGGGTCGTAGGCGGTCACCAACTCCTGGAGCTGGGCCTTCATCTTGGTGATGTAGGCCGGGAAGTCGCCGGTGAAGTCGGGGTCGTGCCAGTCCCAGATGGAGTAGTAGAAGCCGAGCTTGATGCCGTTGGCGGTCGCGGCCGTCTTGAGCTCGCGCAGGATGTCGCGGCTGAAGCCGGAGTGGTCGCGGATGTTCCACCGGTTGACCGCCGTGGGCCACATCGCAAAGCCGTCGTGGTGCTTGGAGGTAATGACGATGTACTTCTGGCCGGCCTGCTTGGCCATCCGCACAATGGCGTTCGCGTCGAACGCGGTGGGCTTGAACGCGGCGGCCTGCGCCTCGTAGTCACTCCACGGGATGTTGCACTGCCGCTTGATCCACTCGACCTCCCGGCAGTTGTTGTACTGGCCCTTGTACATGGCGTATGGGCCGAAATGGATGAACATGCCGAAGCGCGCCTCGTCGAACCAGCGGGTTCGCGACGAGGTCAGCGCGTCATCGACGACGTAGTTGTCGCCGGGTGCGGCGGCAGCCGGCGCCGATGGCATGGAGACCAGTGCCGTCAGCGCGACGAGTAAGGACAGTGCTGTCCGGGCGACTTTTGACCGCATGGAGTCCTCTCCTGTGACTGGGGATGGCGATCAGTTCGCCGCTGCGTGCACGCCGCTACAGCGGCAGCGAACCAAGAGGTACGTGCCATATTGATCCCCTGAAACATCCGATCTGTCAAGCAAGAAATTGGGGCGTTAGAGAAGATTCTCGGCGCTCGAATCCGGTCGGGCAGGCCATGTTTCGAAACCACAGGCTAATCGCCATGCCAATACATTGGATGTATGAAGGAGAACGTTATCTTTTGTGAAGAGCCAGGCAGGTACGGTCCAGATAGACCAGGTATCGCCACCCCACTGCCGCCGACTGGCCGCCCTCCGGGTTCGGGGCCCGGTGGTCTCCCACGCCCGCGGAGGGCCTACGTTGCCGCGCAGCCCTCCCTGGACCGGGTGGAGATCAGCGACCGCAAGGCGGGAGCGATCAAGCTGACACCGATCGAGGCTGCCCCCGAGCCGCGCAACCTGCGCCGGATCAAGAACGAGGTGGCCCGCCGGTGGAGCGCCGTCCCGCTGATCGACATCCTCAAGGAGGCGATCCTGCGCACCGGCTGCCTGGCCAAGGTGACCGCGACAACCGGCACCGGCCACATGAGCCCCGAAGTTCTCGCCGAACGGCTGATACTGGTCATCTACGCCTACGGCACCAACTGCGGCATCCGGCAGATGATCTCCGGCGCGCGCCCACAGCGAGGAGGACCTGCGCTACGTGCGTCGTCGCTACCTGACCCCGGAGGTGGCCCGCACCATCGCGGTCGAGATCGCCAACGCCACCTTCACCGCCCGCGACACCAGGCTGTGGGGGCAGGGCTCAACCGCGGTCGCCTCTGACTCCACCCACTTCCGCGCGTGGGGATCAGAATCTGTTCACTGAGTGGGACGCTGAAGGCGTCGGCCTCCGAGGTGGCCGCCATGGTGGAGGGTGCCACCCGGCATGGCACCACCATGAAGGTCGAGGGCGACTACGTGGACTCGCATGGGGAGTCGGAGCCTGGCCTCCGAGCCACCGGGTTGCTGAACGTGGATCTGCTGCCGCGCATCAAGCAGATCAACCAGGTCAAGCTGTATCAGGCCGACTACGGAGACCTGGCCCGGTATACCGGGCGATGCTGGAGATCGGCGCGCACCACGTTCGTCGCCCGCTACTTGTATGACCGCGACCTGCAGCGGGAGATCGAGGAAGGGCTGAACGTGGTCGAGGCGTGGAACCACGCCAACTCGGTGATTTGCTACGGCCGCGGGGGCGAGATTTCCACCAATCGGCGCGATGAGGTGGAGATGACGGCTCTGTGCCTGAGGATCTTGCAGGCCTCGCTCGTCATGGTGAATGTTCGGTGCTCTCGGCTCTCTTGGCGGCACATGACGAGCAACTTGTTGATCATGTTGAGAGTCACTGATCTCCCCATGTGATTCGCGTGCGCGCCTCGGGGGTGGTTGCCGATCAGTTGGCGGGGGCGCCTATAGTGGGCGGACGGAACCTGCGGAGACACCGGGCAGGCCCTGAAATCACGGGGTCGCGGGCGGGTTCCGTCGTTACTGCTTCGAGTAGATCCTCGTGCGGTTGTCTGCTCCGGCTCTCCATCGCGTCGCTCGATCCGTACGCGATCCGCTCTTCGCGGAATGGTGAGAGCCGTCCGAATTCAGCAACACGCGACGTCTGCGAGCCCATCGGGATGATGCACACGCGCGCTCACATGAGGAAGACGCTGTGACAGAGACGATGACGGGTGCCCAGATTCTGGTCCAGGCCCTGGAAGAAGCGGGCGTGGAGCTCATTTTCGGGATGCCGGGCGGGACGATCCTGCCCGCCTACGACCCGCTGATGGACTCCACTCGGCTGCGCCACATTCTGGTGCGGCACGAGCAGGACGCCGGTCACGCAGCGGCGGGTTATGCCACCGCGACCGGCCGGCCCGGGGTGTGCATGGCGACCTCCGGGCCCGGCGCGACGAACCTGGTGACGCCGCTGTGCGATGCCGCGATGGATTCGGTGCCCGTGGTTGCGGTGACCGGCCAGGTCATTCGCCCCCTGCTGGGCACCGACGCCTTCCAGGAGGCCGACATCTGCGGCATCACCCAGGGCATCACCAAGCACAATTGGCTGGTGCGCTCAGCCGTGGACATCCCGCGTGCGATCGCGGAAGCCTTCCACGTCGCCACCACCGGCCGCCCCGGCCCGGTCCTGGTCGACATTCCCAAGGATGTCCTGCAGGAACATGCGCCGTACGTGCGCCCGGAGCGGATCGACCTGCCAGGAGTGCCCCAGACGCCGCGCCCGCACCCGCGCAGTCTCACGCAGGCGGCGGCCGCCCTGCGCGCGGCGAAGCGGCCGGTCCTGTACGCCGGCGGCGGGATCATCAAAGCCGATGCGGCCGGCGAGCTGATGACCTTCGCCGAGCTCACGGGCATCCCCGTGGTCACCACGCTGATGGCCCGCGGCGCGTTTCCGCGCAGCCACCAGCAGAACCTGGGCATGCCGGGGATGCACGGTACGGTGCCCGCAGTCACCGCGTTGCAGCAAGCCGACCTCGTCCTCGCGCTGGGAGCCCGCTTCGACGACCGCGTCACGGGCGACCCGAAGACCTTCGCCCGGCACGCGAGGATTGTGCACGCCGACATCGACCCGGCGGAGATCGGTAAGAACCGTGCGGTGGACATCCCCATCGTCGGCGACGCCCGCGACGTCCTGACCGGCCTGATAGAAGCGGTTCGCCAGATCGGCGGCCCCACCCCCTGGCCGGCTTCCGGACCATGGTGGGACGCCATCGAAGCGTTGCGCGCCGCCCACCCGATGACCTACGACCGGCCCGCCGACGGCTCGCTGGCGCCACAGCAGGTCATCGAGCGGATCGGGCAGCTCGCCGGCCCCGACGCCACCTACGTCTCCGGGGTCGGGCAGCACCAGATGTGGGCCAGCCACTATCTTCCGCTGGAACGGCCCCGCTCGTTCCTGAACTCCGGCGGCGCGGGCACCATGGGATACGCGCTGCCCGCCGCGATGGGCGCCAAGCTGGCCCATCCCGACACCATCGTGTGGGCCATCGACGGCGACGGCTGCTTCCAGATGACCTGCCGCACCCTGGCCACCTGCACCGTCGAGGGCATCGCGATCAAGGTCGCGGTCATCAACAATTCCGGCCTGGGCATGGTGCGCCAGCTCCAGTCCCTGTTCTTCGACGACCGTCACTTCGGCGTCGACTGCAGCACCCCGCAGCTGCCGGACTTCGCCGCTCTGGGCGAAGCGTATGGCGGTGTCGGTCTGCGCTGCGATCACGCCGAGGACCTCGACGCGACCATCCGCAAGGCCATGGAGATCAACGACGTCCCCGTCGTTATTGACTTCCGCGTGAACCAGCAGGAGATGGTCTGGCCGATGATCGCGGCCGGAGCCTCCAACGACGATATCCGCATCGCCCGCGACACCGCTCCGACCTGGGACGCCGACTACTGAGCCAACTGCGGCTCCCGGCGACATCGTCGGCCATGCACTTCCTCGGCACTATGACGATCGACAGGGAATTGCGGCGGAAACTCCGGATCTGTCCTCTCTGGCCGGGCCTTGCTCTTACGGCCCGAACGTCCGCGCCGCGACCGCGCACTTGGCGACACGCATCACAACGGTTACCCCGTTACCGATGTCCGGTTTGCCTCTGCCGAGCAACGGCTGTCCGTCAGGCAACCAGGGCGTGCCGTCGGGGTGATCCGCGAGTGAGCCGCCGCGACGTCACGGTCTCAGGAAGCGTCATCGCAGGTCAGCGCGACTATGCTAGCGAAATCGGGATCATTTGCTACACGGACGGGTAGAGGACATGGCCGCAACGGACGCCATCCTGGGCGCGGCGACGAGGAGATCCCCAGCGGTCGTCGTGATCGACGTAGAGGGCACCGTGATCGGGTGGACGCGATCCGCGGAGGAGCTCACCGGCTACGCCGCCGCCGACATCGTGGGCCGGTCGGGGCCGGCGCTCCTCCTGCCCGGCGACACCCGCCTGTGGACGGGCCGGCTCGGTGACCAGGAGCGCTGGCACGGCCTGGCGGAGCTGCGGCACCGTGACGGGAGCCGGCCTGCTTAAGGGTCTCCCACACCGTGGACGGTGCGACCTTGATGTCCCGATCCCCCATGGGCGGTAACCGCAGTGTGGCGAACGTGTTCGTGACGGTGAGGTAGGCCAGGCGAAGCCCTCATATGGTCATGACCTGAGCGGGTGTGATTATCGGCAGGCGCTATGCCCGTGGCGTCCTCTCTGTGGGGAGCGTCACACCCGAGCCGGGTCCGATAAGTTTCCGCGGCCTGTCGCCTCTGTACCGGTATATCGCGTATGGCGCCGATCGGATGTCGGTGGCATGTGCTCCGCCTGAGCTAAGGAGAAGATGATGGCTCTTCCACAGACAGTGTCGCGTCAGGAGTGGCTGGCGGCCCGGCTTGAGCTGCTGGAGCGGGAGAAGGAGGTCATGCGTGCGCAGGACGCGGTCACCGCGCGGCGCCGGGAGTTGCCGATGGTCAGACTGGAGGAGGACTACGTCTTCGAGGGCCCGGACGGCAAGGCACGCCTCGTCGACCTGTTCGAGGGCCGCAACCAGCTCATCGTCTACCACTTCATGTGGAACAACTCGGCCGCCCGGGCCCGTGGCACCCAGGCGCCGGACGAGGGGTGCGCGAGCTGCTCGTTCACCATCGACGGCGTGGGCCGCCTGGACCACCTGCACGCCAGCGACACCACCTTGGCGCTCGTCTCCCGCGCGCCACTGGAGGCCATCCAGAATTTCCGGGCGCGGATGGGCTGGACGATCCCGTGGTACTCCTCGGCCGGGAGCACCTTCAACTTTGACTTCCACGCCACCAACGACGAGTCCGTCGCGCCCGTCGAGTTCAACTACAAGGACAAGGCGGCCCTGCAGCTCAGCCCCAAGACCGCGTTCACGGTGAACGGCGACGGGCAGGCCATAAGCGTCTTCGTCCGCGACGGGGACACCGTCTTCCACACCTACAGCACGTACGGGCGAGGCACCGAATTCATGATGGGCACCTACCAGTTCCTCGACCTGACCCCCATGCCCCGCCCGCGCTACGTCAACCAGTGGCCCTACCACGACACCTACGGCAGCCCAGCGGGCCCTTCCCACTGCGCCCACCACTGAACCATCGGCGGCCGGTTCGGCGGCGCCCGCGAACCGTGGCGTCGCCGGTCTGTCCGAAGCACGGGAGTCATCGAATGATAATGATCGAGTCCATGCCGCTGAGGTGGATGCTCGTCCTTGTGTTCGCGGGTGCCGGCGGATGGTTCCTGTTCCGCGGCCTGCGACCCGGCTCCGATGGCCCGCCCTTGGGCGTCACCGACCGGATCTCCCATGTGGCTCACGCGCTCATGGCCGCGGCGATGGTCATCATGATGTGGCCGATGGGATGAGTGGAGAAACGATGACGCGTACCGCACAGCGGCGGACGGACCCGCCCGCCACCAGGCCGGATGAGGAGTTCGCCCGGCTGAGCGAGCCTCACCGGCGGGAACTGCTGGCCTACTGCTACCGGATGCTCGGCTCGATCCACGACGCGGAGGACCTGGTTCAGGAGATCTACCTGCAGGCCTGGCGCGGCTACGGCGCTTTCGAGCAGCGTTCCTCGCTGCGTACCTGGCTGTATCGGATCGCGACCCGGGCGTGCCTGAAGGCGCTGGAGGGCAGCCGACGCCGGCCGTTGCCCTCCGGGCTGGGCGGCCCGAACGACGACCCGGGCGAGTCGCCGGGCCCCCGCCTGCCGGAATTGTCGTGGCTGCAACCCGCTCCCGACGCGCTGTTCGGCGGCGACCCGGCCGCCGTGGTCGAGGCACGGCAGACCATGCGGCTGGCCTTCATCGCCGCGTTGCAGCACCTACCCGCCCGCCAGCGCGCCGTGCTCATCCTGCGCGACGTGCTGGCCTGGCGCGCGGTCGAAGTTGCCGATCTGCTCGAAACCACGACCGCCGCCGTCAACAGCGCCCTGCAGCGTGCACGGACGCACCTCAGCCAGAACGCGCCCAACCAGGACGAGATCACCGAACCGGCCGACGCGGACCTGCGGGCGCTGCTCGAGCGATACGCCGCCGCCTTCGCCAACGCCGACCTCGCCGCCCTGATGACGGTGCTGACCGATGACGCGGTGTGGGAGATGCCGCCGATCCCGGGATGGTACGCGGGCCGGGAGGCGGTCGGACGCTTCCTCGCCGCCAGAGTCGTCACTGCCGGCGGGTACCGGTTGATCCCGGCGAGGGTCAACGGGCAGCCCGCGTTCGGGTCGTACGCGCGCGACCACGACGGCATCTACCGGCCGCACGCGCTTCAGGTCCTGACCGTCACCACCACCGGCATCGCACGGATCGTCGCCTTCCTCGACACCGGACTGTTCCCCCTGTGCGGGCTCCCGCCCACGGCCGACGCCACCGATGATGACGCGGCGTGAGACCAGGTGCCGGCTGAACCGCCACGAACCCACAACCGCGTGCAGGGTTCCGGCCTGGCCATCCTTGGAAACGTCGGGGACGCGTCGCTCGCCTCCTCATGACGGACGATCTCCTCACCCCTCTGGGGCTGCGTGATCCGGTGGGAAAGCAGCCGCAGCGTCGGCGCAGGGCATGGCCCCTCAAGCATCCTGTCTTGGCTCACGTTTCAAGATCACGACTAGGCGTGGAGTGCTGACCTGGAGGTTTACTCGAAAGGCACCACCCTGCAAGATGATCAGAGAGGACGCAGAACTGCGGCCTTCCGGTTCTGGTCCTTCCAGACGAGGTCGGCAACACCCAGGTCTACCGTGGGGCCCCTCCCAGGACTCCCCGGAGTTGCCCGTTGCGAGCGGGGGGCGTACCGGGTTCACTCGCCGATCTCCCGCCCCCTGATCAGCCGCGCGCGCGCCCGCTGCAGCCGCGGCAGCAGCCCGTAGACGACGATCGGCACCACCAGCGTGGCGACGATCGGCGGCCGCAGGTACGGCGGGACCGGCTCCAGCAGGCCGCCGAGCGCGAGCTGCAGGACGGTGAGGGTGGGCAGGACGGCGATCCAAACCATGAGTGCCTGGTGGTGACGGGACATGAGTTGTCTTCCTTTCGGGAGGCCGGGCTTGCGCTTCATAGCCTGCCGCTACGCGATCTAGAAGTCCAAGATATGATTCTTGGGCATCTTGATAAGGAGAGCTTATGGAGCTTCGCCAGATGCGGTACGTCGTTGCCGTGGCGGAAGAGGGCAGCTTCACCCGGGCCGCGGCCCGGGTCCACATCGCCCAGCCCGCCATCAGTCAGCAGATCGCCCAGCTCGAACGCGAACTCGGCGAGCAGCTCTTCGACCGGACCGAGCGCCGGATCCGGCTCACCGCCGCCGGGCAGGCCTTCCTGCCTTACGCCCGTGCCGCCCTCCAGGCGGCCGCCACCGGTCGTGACACGGTAACCGCGCTGCGGGGCGTCCTGGCGGGACACCTGATCGTGGGCACCGTCCCGGCGCCCCCGGCGACGCTGCTTGGCCAACTCGCGCGGTTCCAGCGCCGCCACCCCCGGGTGCGCTTCACCCTGCGCACCGGCGACCCGGAGCAACTCGTCCAGCAGGTGGTCGCCGGCGACCTCGACACCGCCCTCATCGGCACCGCGGGCCCTCGCCTGCCCGCCGGCCCTGCCGGGCAGCGACTGCCGGCCACGCTGGCCGCCCGCGAGTTCGACCATGAGCCTCTTGTGATCGCCGCCCCTGTCGGACACCCGCTCGCCGCCAACGCCGATGCCGCCCTCGCCGACCTGCACGAACAGCCGCTCGTCACGCTCACTCCCGGTACCGGACTGCGTGCCGCGCTGGACCATGCCTGCGCAGAAGCGGGCGTGGACCCCGACATACGCGCCGAGACCGACGACCTGGCCCTGCTGGCTGAACTGGTCGAGCACGGCTTCGGCATCGCCCTCATACCGGGCTCGGCCGCCCGGCGCCTGGGCCCACGGCTGGTCACGCTCCCCCTGCGCCACCTTGCCTTGGACCGCCCACTGACGCTGATCTGGCGCCGCGACCACATCACCTCACAAGCTCGGGCGTTCCTCGAAATGGACCCTCCGGCCACACCTGCACCCTGACGGCTTCGCGACAGCGCCGACTAGGTGCCGACACGCCGGCCGGGCTCCGGGTACCGGGCAGCACCCTGGAGCTCCTCGTCTCTGCGGCTCGCCCGACCTTCGTGCTGTCATTGGCTGGTGCAGTACTCGTTGATCAGTCCTGTGACGGTCCATCGGCGGTGGATCCGGGAGGTCATGTCGATCACCTGGCTGGGGTCGTGCAAAGGAGGGCCGAGGGAACGGCCCTGATGCGGGCGATGATGGTTGAAATGCGTTCGTACTCGGTCAAGACCTTGCGCAGGTGCCGATCTCCATGGATGAGCAGGTGATCGAGGCACTCACGGCGTAGCGTTCCCACGAACCGCTCCGCGAACGCGCTTGCCCGCGGCGACCGGACGGGCGTCTTGATGACCCGCACACCGCTGGTGGCGAACACCTCATCGAACGAACGGCAGAGCTTGCTGTCACGGTCCCGGATGAGAAACCTGAACGTGCCGGCGCGTTCTCCCAGGTTCATCAGCAGGTTCCGGGCTTGCTGGGTGGTCCAGGCGCCGGTCGGGTCGGAGGTGATGCCTAGCATGTGCACGCGGCGTGTTTCGATCTCCATGACGAACAAGACGTACAGGCGTTTGAGGAACACGGTGTCGACGTGCATGAAGTCGCATGCCAAGATGCCGGAGGCTTGCGAAGTAAGGAATTGTCGCCAGGTTGGTGAGGCCTGACGTGGCGCTGGGCCGCGGCCCGCTGCGGGGCGGATGGTGCCTTCCCCGATTCGATGGCCGAGGCCGAGCAATTCCCCTCGGATCCGCCGGTGCCCCCATCGGGGATTCTCTCTGGCCAGCCGGATCACCAGCTCACGCAGCTCGTCCGGGATCGGTGGACGCCCGGCCGCGTTCGGGTACGTCCAGCGTTGGCTCACCAGTCGTCTCGCGTGAGGAGAGTCAACCAGCCGAACAACCGGACCATCAGCAGATACAGCGGGCGTAGGAACACGAGTGCCGAGGATAGAAGGCCAGGTCAGATGCCGTGGACGAGTTATGGCACCGCACACGGTACGAGGGAGCGAACGATTTTCCGGTCGCCGCCCCCTCGCGGGTTCGTTACTGGATGGCGCCGGATCGGGTGAGGAGGTCCTGGTACCAGGTGTCGTACGGGCGGTTGGTCGCCGGTTGGTTGGCCAGTGGGCTGGTCGCGTCGCCCGCCGAGTCGAAGTCCCAGCCGCGGACGAGCCGTCCCGCCTGCCGGGCCGCGGTGATGAACGCCGACTGGGTGGCGGGCGCAGCGTAGAACAGCGCGCCCTGCTGGAGCTCCGCGCTGTCGCCCTGCTGGAACTCGTCGAAGGCGACCTGCTGGTAGCGGATGCGGTCGCCGGCGTACCTGTCGGTGTCGATGCGCAGGGTCTGGGACGGGGTCGGGCCGTCGGCGCCGGTCCACACGCGCACGCGCGAGGTGCCGCTGGTCGAGGTGGTCTTGTCGTGGCGGGCGTCGGAGGTCTTGGCGTTGCCGCTCCACGAGACCGCCATCGCGCCGGCGTCGAGCACGCCGTCCCAGCTCCAGTTCTGGCTGTTGCTCTGGCTGCGATGGATCTCGCGCAACCGGGTGCCGGCCGCGTCGGTGAACCTTATCGTGGGCAGGACGCCGTCATCGTACTTGCGGCTGGCTGACCAGGTGATCTCGCCGTCGGCGCCGAGGCGGCCCACGCGGTACCACAGCGTGGTCGCGTTCTGGGATTGGTGGACCTCGACCAGGTCGCCGTTGTCGTTCAGCGCGATGGCCGGCGTGACGCCGTTGTCGTACTTTCCGTGGCGTAGCCAGGTCACCCGGCCGTCGGCGCCGTACGTGCCGGACCAGTACCAGAGCGCGCCCGAACCCGAGTCGTGCACCTCCACGACCTGGCCGCGGCCGTTGATCGCGACGGCGGGGTTGTAGCCGATGTCTCGCTTGTACTGGGTGCGGGTCTTGCCGTCGCCGGAGATCAGGGGGAGCACCCGGCCGCGCAGCGCGTCCACGGTCGGCGGGCTCGCCGGGTAGTCCTCGGCCCGGAACAGCCGCGCGCCGAAGACGGAGACGAACTCCTGGTTGAGCGCGGCCAGGTCGCCCGCGGCGTAGGAGGTGTTGTCGGTGAGGTCGTCCTTGATGTCGAGCGCGACGACAATCGGTGCGGCGGTGGGATGCTGCGCGGACCAGGTGTTGATCACGTTGAGCCAGTCGCGCAGGAGGTTCGACGCGGGGTTGCCCGCGTGGTCGACCTGGTTGCCCGGGGAGTCGTGGCCGATGGAGTAGTCGCGCGAGGTGGCGTAGTCGTTGTCGTGAATGTCGAGTTCGATGAAGCGGATGCCGTGGTCGAGTTGGTAGGCGATCGAGTTCCTGGCGCCGGAGATGTTTCCCGAGTAGCTGTTGTGCGTGGCGCGGAAGATCGCCGAGGGTAACGGCTGATCCGCCAGCGCCTCGGCGGGCCCGCCGATCAGCAGCGTGGCCGCGGCGACGGCGAGCACGGACAGGACGGTTCTTGAACGGAGCATCCTCTGATCCTCACGTCGGGGATCTTCCCAGCGAATACGATCACGCGCGTCCGGCCAACCCGGTCGGTGCTTTGTTCAGCCCGTCGTCACGGTCTCGTTGGAGGGCGTCGGGGGTAGGACCGGCCCTACCCCGTACACGCCCGCGCGCAGGGTCGAGGGGGTATGGGCCCGGCTCGTAGCGTTTCCCCATGAGAACCCTCCAGCGCCGCCTCACCACCGACACCCGCTACACCCTGTTCGGCCTCCCGCTGTCCGTCGCCTCCTTCGCCACCACCGTCATCGGCTTCTCGGCGGGTCTGGGCTCCGCCGTCGCCTTCGTCGGCGCCGGTGCTGAGCGCGACCGCCGCCAGTGCCAAGCACCTGGCCGACCTCGAACGCGTCGCGCTCCCTGACGTGCTCGGGGCCCGGGCGGCGGTCCGGGCCGGATCACGCGTCGGAGCAGAACCTCTTGAAGACGGGTTGATGCCGGGGTCCGCAGGTATGTACGGGTTCATCTCCCACGGGTTGCCGGCGCGCTCATTGAGGTTCAGGGATCTGCACGGTCCGTAGGCGGTGTCCGACCCTGTCTCGGTAACCTGCGTGAACATGAGCCGGTTTCCCCAGGAGAGCGGGCGCGTTGGACCCGGTACACGCGCCGTCCCTGCCGATGGCCACCCCCGGTGATAGAGGTACTGGTTCGGCATCCAGTTCGCCGCAGCACCGGCGTGTACGGGTCCACCCTGCGCACGGTGGCGTCCTTGCAGGCCAGGAAGTGCGGTTCCTGCCAGATGGGCGTTGAAGAACATCCCCTGGAGATCCTTGATGAGCTTCTTGACCCCGGCAGGGATCCGCGAATCGCCGTGTCCAGGCCCAGCGTCGACATCAGGCCACCCGGTCGGCACCCGGCTTCGAGCACGGTCACCTCGATCCCGGCTCCGGCGAGCCTGTGGGCGGCCGTCAACCCGGCAATGCCGGCGCCGTCTCGTCCCTGCATGCGGTGGCGCATGCCTGCAACCACAGGCCGGTGATGACTCCGTCGGCGAGCATCTCGCGGTAGCCGGCGCGCATCGCGGACAACGGATCGTCCGGAGACGTCGCCGCGGCCTGCCGGATGAGCTCAAGTATCTGACGTTCCATCTCGTCGAGGCAGGCCAGGAAGAACGCATGCTTGCTGCCGAAGAGCCGGAAGACGTACGGCTGCGACACTCCGATCTCGTCCGCGACCTGCTGGATCGATGCCGTCATGAGCCCATGGCCGGCGAAGACCTGCATACCGGCCACGATGGCCTCCGCGCGTCGTTGTTTCGCGGTGCTGCGCCTTACATCCATGGTCACATTTAGCACAGTAACTACTTACTAACAAGTCCGTACGGCGGTGGGTGTTAGATCTATGTCACTCGGTAAGATATTGTTAGTTAGTGCTTAGTTCCTTCATGATACCCGCATGGGAGCCATGCGGGTACACCACCTCAACTGCGGCACGATGCATCCCGCGAGCCAACGTCTGATCAATGGGACGGGTGGCCTGTTCGCGGCGGCGACGCTGGTCTGCCACTGCCTGCTCGTGGAGACCGAGCAGAGCCTGATTCTGATCGACACCGGATTCGGAACGCGGGACGCCGAAGAGCCGGTCAGGTCACTGGGCGAGAACTTCCTCCGGTTGATCCGCCCCTTACTCGACCCCCGGGAGAGCGCGTTGAGTCAGGTGATCCGGCTCGGTTATCAGCCGACCGACGTTCGGCACATCGTGCTCACTCACCTTGACCCCGATCACACCGGTGGGATCAGCGACTTTCCGTGGGCGACGGTGCATCTGCACGCCCGCGAGCACGAGGCGGGCATGCTCCGTCCGACCCGTGGCGAACGCCGCCGCTACCGGCCGAACCAGTGGGCGCATGGGCCCGTCTGGTCGACCTACGACGAGAATGACGGTGACGACTGGTTCGGCTTCGCGGCAGTACACCAGCTCAAAGGTCTGCCTCCGGAGATCCTGTTGATTCCGCTCGCCGGGCACAGTCGTGGCCACACCGGCGTGGCCGTGGACACGGGCGCACGCTGGCTGCTGCACGCCGGCGACGCCTACTTCTTCCGTGGCGAGATCGATCCGGCACGCCCACATTGCCCGCCGGGGCTACGCATGTCCCAGAACATGGTGCAGTTCAACGGCCCCGCCCGGCACGCCAACCTGACCCGGCTGCGCGAGCTCCGCGCCTCGCATCACGACCAGGTCGACGTGTTCTGCGCCCACGACCCGGTAGAGCTGGCACGCTACGACCACAACCCCACGGAGGATCTGTCGTGCCAATGATCGAACTCACGACCACCCAAGGGCGCTTTGGACGATGCCGCCAAGCAGCAGCTTGCCGGCGAACTGTCGACGATCGTGCTCGAGATCGAGGCCGCGCCTCTCGCCCGCTTTTCGGGACTACGCGCATATGCAGGGGCTGGCCTGGTGCTTCGTCAACGAGCAGGACGTGTTGGTCGGCGGCCGGCGCCATGCGAAACCGATCGGCCCCTTGGTGGAGCGAGGCCGCGACAAGCTGGTCAAGCGCGTCACCGCGGCGGTTCTGGCCGCGGAGGGCACCGAGAACACCATGGTCGAGGCACCGCGTCTGGGTCCAGTTACGCCAGGTTTCCAACGGCCACCGGGCAGCGTTCTGTGAGATCGTCACCCTGTCCGAGCTCGCGGCCTACAGGTTGATCACCGATGAGCCGGGGAGCAAGACCGAATGCGTGCGCCGCGCACGATGACCGGACGGCCCCCCGGCGGGTCCAGGGCGTGGGCACCGGCATCCTCGGCGAGAGGATCGTCCAGGCCCTAAGAGGAGGTCGCATGTCTGGACCGGCGATTACCCCCATGTTGACATCGCTCGCGGCAAGGGCGGGTCTGCCGGAGAATGCTTCACTCGTGGAGGTCGTGGAGGCGGTGCGCTCGATGCCGTACGGGCGCCCCAGGGAGCGGAGCGCTCGGGGAGCGCTCGCCGAGTGGCGTGGGACGTGTTCGACGAAGCATGCGCTGCTGGCGGCGATCCTGGCGGAACACTGGCCAGACACCAGACCGCGGCTGGTCCACCGCGTCTACCGGTGCACGCCCGAAGACGCCTCCCGCAGTTTCGGCCCGGCCGCGGCCGCCGCGGTGCCTGAGGAAGGCTTGTGGGACGTGCACCGATATCTGATCATCGACCTGAACGGGAACCGCGTGGTCATCGACGTCACCTTCCCATCCGGCGCAGGCTGGGACGGAGCCACCTCGATGCCGCTCGCGTGCGGGCAGGGAACCGACCATCCGGCCGGTCCCGACCCTGACGCGGACAAGCGGGCGTTGGAGGAGGCTTACTGCGACCCCGCTGTCCGCGAGCCCTTCATCGCCGCCCTGAGCGAACCGGCGACACCGCTACGAGGAGGACCCGTATGACCGGTGAGCGCGATCCCTCCGAGGACGGGCGGGCACCCATCGGGTCCAGGAAGGTACGGCATGCGGGGCGACGGTTCGACGCCGTCACCGTGCCCGCGGCGTTGGCGGTTGTGATCACCGCGACGATGTTCGTCTTGTACCTGGGGTTGACAGCACAGGAGGATGGTCGTCCGGTGTCCTGGTTCACCGGAGGGCTCGTCGGGTGCGCTTTGCTGATGGCGTACGGCATGGCGCGCAAGGCCCCCGGACGGGGGACCGTGCTGGCGATCGCCGGTGTGGTCCTGATCGTCTTCGGGTTCCTTGCGCTTCTGACGATCGGTCTGCCTCTCCTCGTGGCGGGGGTGCTGGCGGTGATAGCCGCAGGTCTGACCACCCGCAGACGGGCATGATCACGCGTTCATGACCGCACGTCATCGGTCCTTGAAGCGTGACAGTTCGATCCGGCCTTATCGGCGTCACCGACTGTTCGTCACGTTCGGGTAGTTGTTTCCCGCGTACCTGCTGTGGCCGACCAGTTGTCATGATAAGTCCGATTGACCGTCGTGCTCGTACTCCCGTCACATGCCGTCAGTACGCGGCCCTGCCTCGCCATGAGCAGGCGAATGCGGGGCCGGACGTTTGATCCGACTGTTCAGCTTCTCAGCGAGATGAGTTTGCCCGGTTCGGTCTGGTCTTCCTCACCGAAGAGCAGGGTGGCGGAGCCTGATGTCCGGCGGGCGGCCGGTGAAACCGGCGTGTAACCGGATCTTCCTAGGTCGGCTGGGCCGGGACGGATGGGCTGGTCAGGGGTGGACAGGATGCTCCGAGTGGTGGTCATGGTCGTTGCGTTGATCGTGGGGCTCGTCGTGGGCCTTCCGGCGGCGGGGGAGATCAGCGGGGAAGGCCAGGGGGTGGCCGGGGGCGCGGCGCCGCCCGACGATGAATCCTCGGCGATACAACGGGCCAGAGAGCTCGGGGAGCCGGTGGAGATCAGGTCGAGGCGGACGTTCGTACGCGTGCTCGTCGGACTGGATAAGTGACAAACACCAATAAAGTGTTCAACCATGGACTTTTCTCTCCGCCCGGCCCAGCCCGCGGACTTCGCCGCGATCGCTGAGCTCACCATGGACGTCTACCGGGACCTCCTCCCTTCGATCCCGGGGGCCCAGGAGTACCTGGAGAAGATGCGGGACGTCCAGGGCCGGGCCGAGCAGAGCGAACTCCTGGCGGCGGTGGACAACGTCACCGGCCAGGTGCTCGGCGCGGTCTCGTTCGTGCTGCCCGGCACCCCTTACGCCAACCTCGCCGTCCCCGGCGAGGGCGAGTTCCGGCTCCTCGCCGTGGCCTCGGCCGCGCAGGGACGCGGAGTCGGCGAAGCGCTGGTGCGGGCCTGCCTCGACCGTGCGCTGAGCCTCGGCCTGCACCGGGTGGTGCTGCACACCCAGTCCAACATGCTGGCGGCCCAGCGGCTCTACGGCCGGCTGGGGTTCGTCCGGGTGCCGGAGCGCGACCGGGCGGTGACGCCGGACTTCGCGTTGTGGGCGTACAGCGTCGACCTGAAGGAGGCGGTGGCCGCGGATTGAGGCATTGCCGGATCCGCCATCACTCGTCGTGGGGCATGAGCCTTTGAAGCGGAACAATCCGTTCGCCTCGCGCGACCGCAGCACCGCGACCTCATGCCGCAACTTTGTGGGCCGCCTCGGGCAGCACCGAGGCGTAGGTGTCGGCGGTCAGTACGATGCCGGCGTGCCAAGTCGCCGACCGATTTCTACGTCTGCCGATAGGGCATCGGCCCTGGTCATGACCTGTGAGGACTTCGCGTGGCGTGCGCGAGTTTCGCTACAGGGCGGCTTTGATCATTTCGACCATGTTGTCGAACGCGGGCAGGCCCCCGGCGGGAGCGCGGACGACGCCGACCTGAGCCGGCTTGGGCCGTGCGATGGTCGTGGCAGGACCCCAGGACACGACCTTGATCGTAGCGCCGCCGCCGTCGGCGTTCTTCTGTCTGTCCTTGACGCTCCAGCCTGACCCGAACTGGAAGGGCAGGCCATTCGCGTCGAAAATGATGCGCCAGATGACGACCCTGTGCGTGAAACTCGCGTCAGGTCGTTTCCCGGCCACTGCACGGAAGGTGGGCGACAATTTGTAGAGCTCGCCGAAGGTGATGGAGCCCGCATACCATCCAGTTTTCCTCATGGCGGGGGTTTTGCCAGCCGGGTTCGGCAGGCCGAACTTCCGCTCGTCGGCGTTGGCGATCAGCGTTTTGAGCGTTCTGATCTCGAAGATGTTGATGACCTGGTCGCGGAAGGCCGTCACCGCGGGGGTGCCCTTTGCGCGCCGCGCCCAGGTCTTTCCCCCGGGCAGGCCGGCGGTCCACAAACGCGCCGTATCGTAGAACCAGCCGTTCGTGTTGACCCAGCGGTGCGGCCTGGTCTGAGTGACCAGGCTTTTCGCGACCAGATCGCCTTCGGCGGCGTGTTCCTTGGCGAGCGGGAGGTTCTCCCTGTCGAAGGCCACCCGGCGGGTCAGGCCTACCGCGGCGATTCCGTTCCGGCCCAGTTGCAGTGTGCCGTCCTGGATCGGGTTGAAGCGGAACACCCGGGCCATGTGGTTGGCGGATCTGTTCCTGCCATTGAGGGTGACGGTCCCGTACTGGGTGAACTTCATACTCGCGCCTTTGACAAGCTGCTGTTGTACGGCGCGCACCACATCGGGAATGGCGGCTTCGGCCGGAACCGGGACGGCGAGCATCGCTCCGGGCCCGATTAGCGTGGCGGATAAGAGAATTGGTAAACGGCGCATCGACGTATGCCTTCTGCTACGGACCAGAAATCGGTGTTAACGAAAGGAATTCCCGGGAGCGTACCAGTTTGTGAGCGAGCACCTCGGCGCCCGGCAGCCCACATCGTCCAGATCCATCACTAGGTTCTTGATCGCTTGGATGCCAAGTTTGCACTCGGGTGCGCGGTGGTGCCGAGCACGCGGACGCGCGTGGTGGCGTGCTCGATGACGGCCAGGACATGCTGGCGCTGCCCGCTGAGAGTGACGGTTTCGATGAAGTCGCAGGCCAGCAGGGCATCTGCTTGGGAGCGCAGGAAGTCGGCCCACGTGGTGGACGCCCGCTTGGGCGCTGGATCAAGACCTGTCTGCTTGAGGATCTCCCGGACCGTGGACGGCGCGACCTTGATGCCGAGTGTGGCGAGCTCACCATGCACCCGCTGATGACCCCAGCCAGGGTTCTCCCGAACCAGGCGCAAGACGAGAGCGCGGATGGAGCGGACCGTGGGCGGGCGGCCAGGCCGCTTCGGCCGGCAGCCGCCGGCCACAGACGGTCAGCTGGTCAGCTGGTCAGTCCCATAACGTCATAGAACTGACTCTGAGACCGCTTGGGGCGAACCCGCTCAGTTTCGCAGGATGATCTTCCCGACGGTGCGGCGGGCAGCCAGGTCCGCGAGGGCCAGGCCGGCCTGCCCGAGTTCGTACTCCCCGCCGGTCATGGGGCGCAACTGCCCGGAAGTGGTGAGCTCGATCAGCTCGGTCAGCGCGGCGGCGGCGGTGCTGCCGGGCAGGCGCAGGTGGGCGCCGAGCCAGTATCCGCCCACCGCGATATTGCGCTCGCTGAGCAGACCGGGATCGAGTGGCGCCGGGTTGGTGCCACCCGAGGTTCCGTATGTGATCAGGCGGCCGAATGGAGCGAGCGCGTAGAGCGCTGCGTCGAACACTGGCCCACCCACCGCGTCCAACACCACGTCAACTGGGGCGCCACCATTCGCCTCGATCACCCGTTCGGCGTAATCGTCCGCGGCGCCGTCGATCGCGGCGTGAGCGCCGAGGCCCAGCACCAGGTCGCGCTTCTCCGCAGTGGACGCTGTGCCGATCACGCGCCCGGCCCCGAACTCCTTCGCCAGCTGAACCGCCAAATGGCCCACCCCGCCCGCGGCCGCGTTGACCACAACGCTTTCGCCAGGTGCGATCCGCGCAGCCGTACGAACGAGATGCCACGCGGTCAGGCCCTGCACCAGCAGCGCCAGCGCGGCGCCCGCAGGAAGCTCCTCGGGGATCTCCACCGCGTCCTTCACCAGCGCCTTCGTCGCGTAAGCGCGGGCGGCGAAGGCGAGCACCCGGCGACCGTCGACGGTGCGGCCCACAATCTCGCTGCCCGGTATGAACGGAAGCTCGGGCGGCAGGTACGAACCCTTGAGCCGCTCGATATCGGCGAAATTAAGCCCGGCGGCCTCGACGTCCACCAGGGTCTCACCGGGGCCTGGCACCGGGTCGGGCACCTCGGCCAAGGTCAGCATCTCGGGGCCGCCAAGCTGTTCAGCGCGCATCACTTTCATGCGGCAGACGCTAGAGCAGGCGCCTAAGACCAGCCAGCGGATGCTGTTTCTGCATTACGCGGAATGTATGAAGATCCTTCATACGTTCCCGTAGCCGTGGATGACCTGAGCGTGGCAGAACTGCGCGTCCTCGTCGCCGTGGACGGCGAAGGAAGCGTGTCGGAGGCGGGGGCACGGCTGGGGCTGACCCAGTCGGCGGTCTCACACGCCCTGCGTGCCGCCGAGCGAAAGTTGGGCACTGTGCTGTTCGACCGAGGGCGCAGCGGGGCCCAGGCCACTGCGGCGGGACAGGCTGCGGTCGGCCACGCGCGGCACATTCTGCGGCTCATGGAGGTCATGCGGACCGACACGCACAACGCCGCCCGCGGCGAGGCCACCGGGACCATCCGGCTTGCCGCATTCCGCAGCGCTGCCTTCCACCTGCTGCCGCGCGTGCTGGTACGGTTCGGGCAACGTCACCCCAAGGTCACCGTGGACGTGCGCATCGTGCCGGACCTGGGCAGGGGCATCGCCGGCGAGGTGGCCGACGGGCGGGCCGACGTGGGCGTCGTCTCGCTGCCGGTGTACGTGGAGGGGCTGGTCTGCAAGGAGCTGTACCACGAGCCGTACGTGCTGGCCTATCCGGCGGGGCATCCGGATCCGCGCTCGCTGCCCATGATCGACTGGCACGAGAACTGCTCGGGCGAGACTCAGCGCTGGCTGTCCGCCCAGGAGTGGATCCCACCCGGCGACATCACGGTTGAGGACGACGGGGTGGTCATGTCGATGGTCGGCCACGGGCTTGGCGCGGCGGTCGTGCCGCGGCTGTCGACCGTGGACGCGCCGTCCAAGGTCGCCACGACCGAACTCGGCGACGGCGCCCCGCTACGCCGGGTCGGATATGTGACAACCCGGGAGCTGACCGGGTCGGCGCTGATCCGCGATCTGCTCGGCGAACTATGCACCCTCCGGGCACCCGCCGGCACGAGGCCCTCGACACCCGGGTAGTCGCTCATGTTCCAGGTCTTGGCCGCCCTGGCGGAGTTCATCCGCGAACTGCATGAGGGCCTGGTCCGCCGCCCGGGCGCGCGGCGAACGGCTGAGCCGCCCGCCGGCGATGCCCTTGAGCGGATCGAGCACACCCGCGTTCTGCTCACCCGACTGGAGAACTCGAAACAGGGCGCCTGGTGACATGTCGGTTGGCGTCACCAGGTTCGGTGAAAGCAAGGAGGAAGACGGCCGGGCACGCCATGCTGAACGGTCACGTTCCCCCCGTCAGCCGGCGGAGAGAACGTGCCTCTGCGCCCCTGCCGTGGGGGGCAGCATCTGGACGACGAAGGCAACGAGCACGTCGAACATGATCGGGAGGGCCGGTGCCGTCGCGAACGCCTGCCGCCCTTTGCCTCCTGCGCGCGTGCGCGTAGGCCGGTCCGGAAAGCCCCCGAATAGCGCGGCACCCGAGTCGCTGTAGGTGGAGCAGGCTGCCGGCCGGCCATGGCCGAGCCGCCGGCCCCGGGTCACTTTGTGTGATCCGGGGCCTTGCTGGTGAATGACTTGACGAGTTGTTTGGGTTCATTGCGGTGCGGGAGATCGTCTTCGTGGGCATATCTGATGCTGTCCGGATGCCTATCCAGATAAGGCGCTGGATTTTCGCGTCGATTCACTCATGAATGGAACCGAAACCTCGTGAATACTGAAGTTCGGCAATCGCGGACGCCGCGCCCAAGGCGTATCGCGACGCTAGCTCTGGCCACTGCGGCCGCCGGTGTCATGTTCGTCCTAGGGGGCCAGGGAGTGGCCAGCGCGAGCGCGGCCTCCGCCTCCCACCCGGCCAACGCCGGGTACATCGCAACGGACCCCTTCGACCACGACTGGTTCCACCCGCACCACCACGGGTACTGGCCCTACCATACGATGCACCGCCATAACCACGGGTACTGGCCGTCCCACACGCTCCACCACCACCCCCACGGGTTCTGGCCCTCTCACCTGCTCGGCCACCTTGGTCTGTAGCCCGTGGCGCACGGGTGACGGACGAGAGG
This sequence comes from Nonomuraea jiangxiensis, assembly GCF_900099965.1. GTDB lineage: Bacteria > Actinomycetota > Actinomycetes > Streptosporangiales > Streptosporangiaceae > Nonomuraea > Nonomuraea jiangxiensis. Next base: position 52,862 of record NZ_FNDJ01000034.1, read on the forward strand.
ACCCGCCCGAGGGTGGGCTCGGTGACGACACCCCGCACCGGCGGGCGAGTGCATCTCTACAACACTGAGATCGGCGATTGAGTCGACATCGTTCTCGCTGCTCGAATAAAGGGTGGACGACAAATGCCGTGTCGGATTACTTCGCCACGGCATTTGTCGGTTCGGCGTCATTCGGGCCGCCGGGCTGACTTTGGCGGCGATCACCTACAACCTGCAACGACGAGGTCGTCCAGGTCCTTGGCGGTGCGGCATAACTCGTGCCGCACCGCCTCCCTACACCGAGGTGCTGACCGCCATCACCGGCCCGCACCATCCGGTTGCCGCGCTGACCTTCGAGCAGTACGCCGCGATCATGGACCGGTGGAACACCGCAGCGGTCACGGCTTGCCAGCCACTCCAGCGGCACTCGCTTCCAGTCCCGGCCGATCTCCTCGGCGCCGCTGGCCAGCCGTCGTTCCTGCCATACGCTGCCGGGCTGGTCTTCAAGCCAGTCCAGTGCTGCGGAAGCCGCCGGTTGACGCGGTGCCGGTGTAGGAACGCCTATCCGCGGCCGACTTCGCGCAGCGCTGTCCTTGGGGAGCTGAGACTGCCGGGGCCTGCGCTGCGGCCCACGTCGGCGCTGCTCATGGAGGTTGAGCGGGTCCGGCGCAAAGCCAGGCCATCTGCGAGTCATGCGGTGAACGCGGTTTAATGCCGCCGCAACCTCGCTGTCAGCGATCAGGTAACAACCCGTGGACACACTGAGGTCATGAGCAATGCACCCAAGGTGATTCACCCACGTTCCGGACACGGCAATCGGCAGGCGCACTCGTGGCGGCGAGAGCTCGTCGAACTCGCCGCACTGTTCCTCGCGGTCGGCCTGGCGCACCTGCTCGCGACACTGCTCGGGCACGCGGATCCGGGCCCCGTCGTACTGGTCGGGCTGGGGGTGGCGTTGATCGTCGGAAGCGCGATCCACAAGCGGATGGGCCGCCGTCCGGCCAGGAGGGCGGCGACCGCGCTCCCGGTCGACGGCGGCGCGGGATCACCCATGGCGTTGTGGCGCATCCGCATGCGGGTGGTGGAACGGCCCGGACAGCTCGCCGCGGTGGCGGGCGCATTCGGCCGCCTGGGATGCAACATACTGACCCTGCACATCGCCCCGACCGGCAGCAGCGCCATCACACCCGCCGGATGCGACGCGCTCGACGAGTTCATCATCGAGGCGCCGCGCGATCTGACGCTCGACACGCTGGCCGGGGCGCTGACCGAGGCGGGCGGGCACGGCGTCGTCATCGTGCCCGCACAGGTCAAGGACCTCACCGACCCAGGCGTCCAGGCGTTCGTGCTGGCGCAACGGGTGGGTGCCGACCCCGACCGGCTGCCCAAGGCGATGGCGGAACTGCTGCGGGCACCGCAGGTCGAGTGGCGGCGACCCGGCGACACCGTGGACGAGGGCGCCGAGCTCAACACCACCATGGTGATCTCCGTGAACCCCGACCGCGCCCTGCTGATCAGACGGCCCGAGCTGCCTTTCACACCGACCGAGGCGGCCAGGGCGGCGGCACTGACCGCCGCGGCCCGCCAGGCCCGCTACACCAGCCCGGCGTGAGACCGCCCGGCACGGATCCGCGTGATCCCTCCCGGTAGCCCTTGGGTGCTCGTCTCGGTGGTGGTCGCGGGCTGTCCATGGTGGCTGCGGCGCTGATCGGGTCGGGGGGTGGGCGCGGGGTTCCGCTCCACTCCCGGGAGCCTGGTCGCGCTGGTCATGATCTTCCTGGCGCTCCCGGTCGTTGCTCAGTGCCCCACTATCTGCTGCGTTATCGAGCCTTCTCCCGGTCCTCGTCCACCCGATCACCCTGAACCGCTGAGCGGGCTTCTTCGCCCGGTCCTTCGCGTCAGCTCTGCGCCTGGTGAGCGGTCGCATGCTGGAGGCGCAGGGTGTCCACTTCCCACGCGGCCTTTCCCGAGACAACGTCGTCAAGGAATGGCCCTGCCATGATGGCGGAGTTTGTCGTAGTCGTTTGCTGAAGACACGGAGGACAGACCGTGCGCATCGCACTCGCGGGCCTCGCCACCAGCCATCCCTATACTGACGCCCGCACCTTGTCCCGCCATGCCGAGCTGATCGTGTGGGAGCAGGATCCCGAGAGGCTGCGGCGGTTCACCGAGGAACATCCGGGGGTGAAGGTGGCGGGCAGCCTGGAGGAGGTGCTGGCGGGCGGCCCCGACGGAGTGGTCCTGACCGTGCCCAACCCGCAGGTCCCGCAGGCGCTGGCCAGGGTGCTGGAGACGGGGGTCGCCTGTTTCGTGAACAAGCCCGCCGCCGCCAGCCGGGCCCAGCTGGAGCGGCTCGACCGGCTGCCGATCCACGATCGGGTGCTGTCGGGGTCGGTGCTGCGGTTCGCGCCGGCCTTCGCGGGCGTGCGGGTGGATCGTGGTGATGTGCTGGCCGTGCGGGCGACCGTACGGCATGACGTGGGGCTCTGGGCGACCGGCTACAACGCCTGGCAGGACACGCCGGGGGAGGGCGGCGGGACGATGGTCACCATGGGCATCCATGGCGTGGAGCTGCTGGTCGCGCTGCTGGGCCCGGACGTGCGGCTGGTGGGCGCCGCAGGGGCGCGGCGGCACTATGCGACGCTGCGATCGGAGGACACCGGGGTGATGGCGCTGCGCTGGGACGACGGGATCACGGGCACGGTCGAGATCCTCGGGGTGTCGGAGTCGGAGTCGTACGCCGTCACGCTGCACAAACGCGACGGCACCGAGACGATCGTGATCGAGAGCGGGGACGACCCGGTCAAGGGGCTCGGGTACGAGGGCACGATCGAGGCGTTCCTCGCGATGGTGGGCGGAGCGCTCAGCCCCGTGCCGTGGCAGGAGACGAGGGCCGTGCTCGACGTGCTGGTCTCCGCGCGCGACAGCTGCTGAGCAAGGGTTTCAGGGGGCCGGCGTCGTTCGCGCCGGCCCCTTCCCCGTTGACAGGCGAAGCTTCGCCCAGTTACGGTCTGGACCGTAAATAACGGACGGAGGAGACCGCGTGCGGACGACAGCGGAACTCGAAGAGCGGCTGGCGCGGCCGAGCGCCGGGCTCGTCGACGATCTGGGCAAGCTCGACGGCGACATCGTGATCCTGGGCGCCGGCGGCAAGCTCGGCCCGAGCCTGGCCCGCCTGGCACGCAACGCCACCGACGACGGCCGGCGGATCATCGCGGTGTCCCGTTTCTCCGAGCCGGACGTGGCCCAGGCGCTCCGGGACGACGGTGTCACGGTGGTCGCCGCCGACCTCTCCGACGAGCGGGCGCTGCGCGACCTGCCGGACGCGCCCAACGTGGTGTTCCTGGTCGGAGCCAAGTTCGGCACGCAGGGCCGCGAGCACGCCACCTGGTTCACCAACACGTACCTGCCCGGCCGCGTCGCCGACCGGTTCGCCGGGAGCAGGATCGCCGCGCTGTCCACCGGGAACGTCTATCCGCTCGTCCCCGTCGCCTCCGGCGGCAGCACCGAGGACTCGCCCACCGGGCCCGTGGGCGACTACGCGATGAGCTGCCTGGGCAGGGAGCGCGTGCTGTCCCACTTCGCGGACAAGAACGGCACGCCCATGTCGCTGATCCGCCTCAACTACGCGGTCGAGATGCGTTACGGCGTGCTCGTGGACCTCGCCCAGAAGGTGCTCGCGGAGGAGCCCATCGACCTGGCGACGGGTCAGGTGAACGTGGTCTGGCAGGGCTACGCCAACGAGGTCACCCTGCGCTCACTGCTGCTCGCCGGCGCGCCGCCGTACGTGCTCAACGTCACGGGCCCCGAGCTGATCTCGGTGCGGCAGGCGGCGCGGGCGCTGGGCGAGGCGCTCGGCAAGGAGCCGGTGTTCACCGGCGAGGAGGCGCCGACGGCGCTGCTGTCGAACGCCTCCCGGTGCCACGCCCTGTTCGGCTACCCCGAGCTGACCCCCGCCGAGCTGATCGAGCACACGGCGCGCTGGGTCGAAGGCGGCGGGCCGCTGCTGGGCAAGCCCACCAAGTTCGAACGCCGCGATGGGCGTTTCTGACCGCACGTGCTCACTTCTCACGCCCGTGCTTACTTCTGACGACAAAGGGGGATCCCACGTGCTCGGCACGGCTAGAGAGGCGCAGACGTCGGTGCGCGACCTGTTCAGACGCGGTCTGGTGATCCCGGCGCACCCGCTGGCCCTGACCGAGGACAGGAAGCTGGACGAGCGCCGCCAGCGCGCGCTGACCCGTTACTACGTCGAAGCCGGCGCGGGCGGGCTGGCGGTGGGCGTGCACACCACGCAGTTCGCCATCCACGGCACCGGCCTGTTCGCGCCCGTGCTCGGGCTGGCCGCGGACACGGCGAAGGAGTTCGACCGCGAGGTGGTGCTGGTGGCCGGCGCGACCGGGCCCACCGAGCAGGCGGTGGCCGAGGCGGAGCTGGCCAGGTCGCTCGGCTACCACATGGTGCTGCTCAGCCCGTACAGGGAGCTCGACGAGGACGGGCTGATCGAACGGGCCGGTGCCGTGGGCGAGGTGCTGCCCGTGATCGGCTTCTACCTGCAGCCCGCGGTGGGCGGGCGGCCGCTCTCACGCGACTTCTGGACGCGGCTGGCGGCCATCGAATCCGTGGTGGGCGTCAAGGTCGCGCCATTCGACCGGTATCGCACCCTCGACGTGCTGCACGGCGTCGTACGGGCGGGCCGGGTCGGTGAGGTGGCGCTCTACACCGGCAACGACGATCACATCCTGGCCGACCTCATCACCTCGCACAAGGTGGTCGTGGACGGGCGGCAGGTGGAGGTGGAGTTCGTCGGCGGGCTGCTCGGCCAGTGGGCGGTCTGGGTCCGGCGGGCGGTGGAGCTGCTGGAGGAGGCCACGCTCGCCCGGTCGGGCGACGACGCGGCCGTGCGCCGGCTGCTCGGGCTCGACGGCCACCTCACCGACGCCAACGCGGCCATCTTCGACTCGGCGAACGGCTTTCACGGCTGCATCCCGGGCATCCACGAGGTGCTGCGCCGTCAGGGGCTGCTGGCGGGCCGCTGGTGCCTCGACCCCGAGGAGGAGCTCTCCCCGGGGCAGCTCGCGGAGATCGACCGCGTCTGGGCCTCCTACCCCTGGCTGCGCGACGACGACTTCGTGGCCCAGGGCCTGGACCGATGGCTCGCCTGAGCTCCACCAGGGCTCGGGCCGGACGGCTCAGAGGGTGAGGCGGTAGAGCGTGAGGGGACGGCCGCTGGATCCGCTGGTCAGGTTGCCCGTGCGCTCGGCCAGCCCGGCCAGCTCCAGCCGGTGCAGCATGCGCCGGGCGGTGCGCTGCTGGACAGCGAGCCGCTCGGCGATCTCCCGGGTGGTCAGCGCCTCGCCGCCGGCCGCGTCGCGGGCCTCCAGCAGCCGCTCCAGGGTCGGCACCGACAGGCCCACGCGGCGCGCGATCAGCGACAGGTTCTGCTCGCCCGAGGGCGCGCTGATCACCGACTCCAGCACGATGTCGGTGTCGGCGCGCAGGGACAGCACGGCGGCCACGTTCCCGATGCGCCTGGCCCTGGCCAGGGCTCGGCGGGCCAGGCTCTCGGCCTCGGCGGCGCTGCGCCCGAGGCCGAAACCCACCCGCGCCACGCTGCTGTGACCGGCCAGCCGCGCCAGCATGGGCAGCCCGGTGAAGCCGCCCGTGGCCTCGTAGAGGGGGCCGCGGGTGGTCACCAGCAGGTGTGTGCCGCCGCGGAAGCTGGCCAGCGTGCCGCCCAGCGCGCCGGCCTCGCGCAGCAGGCCCTCCTCGCTGTCCACCTCCACCAGGCCGAGCGCGATCTGCGCGTCCTCCTGGACCTGGCCCTCGGCGGTCAGCAGGAGCTGGCGCAGCGCCGCGCGTACCGAGTGCTCGGACGGGGCCAGGCGCAGCACCTGCATCTCGTCGCGCAGCGCCTCGTGCACGGAGCTGAGGCAGGTGATCACCGGGTGGTCGGGAGAACGGCGGTGGAAGGCGATGATCTTCTTGGAGGTGGTCTCAGGCCGGTAGCCGAGCATCCGGAGCTGGTCGGTGGGCAGCCCGGCCTCGACGAACGTGGCGGTGACGTCGGCGGGGGAGAGGGTGTCGATGGACAGGCGGGTGATGTCCCGGCCCTCGCGCTGGAGCCGTACCAGGGCGCTGAGCAGCGTCGCCCCGGAGTAGTCGACGAACACCGCCGGGCGGGAGAGCACCTCGGCGCCACGGGCCAGCATGTACGGCACCACGCCGGTGAACAGCCAGCCCTCGGCCGCGCCCGCGTGAGCCTCGACGATGGCCGGCGCCTGCGACTCGTGGTCGTAGTCGAGCCGCAGCGTGCTCACGCCGGGCTGCTCCTCGCAGGTGGCCGCGACGTCGTCGACCAGATCGTGCGGGCCGACGACTCCGATGACGAAACCCACCCGCGCCTCCTTCTCCCTCTTTACGGTCCCGACCGAAAGGTTATCTCGTGACCCTGCACTTTCCCAATATGGCCGAACCCGCGGGCCGCACCCTCGGCGACGAGGAGGTGGCCGCGCTGGAGCGGGTGATCCGTTCCGGCATGCTCAACTCCGTGTGGGGGACCGAGGCGCGGGCGCTCGAACACGAGATCGCGGAGCTGTATGGCTCCCGCCATGCGATCGCGTGCTCCTCCGGCACCGCGGCCCTCCACCTGTCGGTCGTGGCGGCGGCGCCGGATCCCGGTGACGAGATCATCACGACGCCGATCACGGACTTCGGGACCGTGGCCCCCATCTTGGCGCAGAACGCGGTTCCTGTCTTCGCCGACGTGGACCCGTCCGACGGCAATCTCGATCCCGGCGCCGTGGCCGCGCTCATCGGGCCGCGCACCCGCGCGATCATGGTAGTGCACCTGTTCGGCGCGCCGGCCCGAATCGGCGAGCTGCGCCGGCTGGCGGACCTGCACGGCCTCACGCTCATCGAGGACTGCGCGCAGGCGTGGCTGACCGAGCTGCCGGGCGGCCGGTTCGCGGGCACGGCGGGCCACGTCGGCACCCTGAGCCTGCAGCAATGGAAGCACATCACCTGCGGTGACGGCGGGCTGACCATCACCGACGACGACGAGCTGGCCCGGCGGATGCGGCTGTTCACCGACAAGGGGTGGGACCGGGCCGCGGGGCGTTCGCACGAGAGCCCGGGCCTCAACTACCGCATGACCGAACTGCAGGCCGCGGTGGCGCGCGCCCAGCTCGCCAAGCTGCCCGGGGTCGTCGCGTCCAGGCGCCGCACCGCCGCCGAGCTCATCGAGGTCCTGCGCCCGCTGGAGGGACCGGCACTGCGACTGCCCAGGGCGGACGGGCACGCGTGGTGGCTGTTCCCGCTCGTCCTGCCCGGCGGCGACGCGCCCGAGCTGGCCGCGCACCTGAGCGCGGCCGGGATTCCGGCACGGGCCGGTTACCTGAAGGAGCCGCTCAACCGGGCCCCGCTGTGGGGCAGGCCCGTGTACGGCTCCTCCCGCTACCCCCTGGAGCACTACGACCCCGCCCCCTGCCCCGAGGCCGAGCGGATGGTCTCCAGCACGCTCCTGATCATCGACTGGAACGAGCACTACACGTCGGAGCACGTCAAGATCATCGCTGACGCCGTCGCGAGCCGTCCCGAAAGGGCGTCATCAAGGGATTGACCACTTCAGCGCTGATCGCTAGGTTTCGGTCAGGACCGGTATTCAGGAAAGGAAAGCCGCCGATGAGGAACATAGCGGCAACCGGCATCGCGGTCGCCCTCAGCGTCGTGGTGGCCGGATGCGGATCCGGTGGCTCGGGCTCGGACAAGAGCGCGGTGACCCTGTGGATGTATCCCGTGATCTCGGACCAGGCCAAGAACCAGGCCTTCTGGGACAAGGTCGAGAAGGACTTCGAGGCCAAGAACCCCACCATCGACGTCACCATCGACCAGCAGCCCTGGGACGGCCGTCAGGAGAAGGTCACCACCGCGCTGGCCTCCAGGAAGGGCTTCGACCTCGTCGTGCTCGGCCCGGACCAGATCCCCCAGTACGCCGAGCAGGGCACGCTGGAGGCCGTGGACGACGTGATCGCGGCCGACAAGAGCGCCTACCTGCCCAACGCGCTCACCGCGCTGACCGTGAACGGCAGGCTCTACGGCGTGCCGATCTACCAGACGATCACGGCCCCCATCTACAACAAGAAGCTCTTCGCCGACGCGGGCGTCACCAAGGTGCCCGAGACGCTGGCCGAGCTGAAGGAGGCCGCGCCCAAGCTGGCCGCCAACAAGATCGCGATCCTCGACTACCCCGGCAAGCCCGAGGTCTCGCTCAACCAGAGCTTCTACCCCATCCTGTGGGCCAACGAGGGCTCCGTGTTCTCGCCCGACGGCAAGAGCGTGGTGGTCAACAACCAGCAGGGCATCGACAGCCTGCAGTTCATCCTCGACCTGAAGGCGGTCGGCGGCCTGCCGGAGAACGCCGCCAGCAAGAGCAACGACATCGAGGGCGGCGCCCTCGCCGCCGGCAAGACCGCGATGTACCACGCGGCCACGGCGCTCAACGCCGACCAGCTCGGCGCCGCCATCGGCGCGGAGAACGTCGGCATCGGCCTGCCCTTGGAAGGGACCAAGCGGGTCGCGTTCGGCATCCCCGGCGGCCTCGTCCTCGCCAAGCACTCCGAGAACAAGGACGCCGCCAAGAAGCTCGCGGGCTACATCGCCTCACCCGAGGTGGCCGCGACGCTGGCCAAGGAGTCCGGCTTCTTCTCCCCGCGCACCGACGTGACGATCCCCGGCCAGTCGGAGGCGTCCAAGGAGTTCGCCAAGTCCCTGCAGTACGCCTTCCCCGGCGACACCCACCCCAAGGCCCGCCAGGTCATGGCGATGATCTCGGCCCACATCCAGGCGGCGCTGATCGGCAAGGAGGACGCCAAGACGGCCCTCGACGCCGCCGCCAAGGAGGGCAACGAACTGCTGGCCAGCGGCGGCTGACCCGACCCGGGCCGCCAACCGGCAGGCCCGTACTCTCGAAAGGTGTGAACCCCGGTGCGCCATCGCCTGCGTGATCCGGTCACGGGACTGCTGTTCGTGCTCCCGATGCTCGTCCTGTTCCTGATCTTCAAGATCTTCCCCACGCTCGGCGCGGCGGGGATGAGCCTGACGAACTGGAACATCGGCGGCGAGTGGAGCTTCATCGGCGCGGACAACTACACGCGGCTCGTGAACGACCCGAACTTCTGGTCCAGCCTGCGGGCCACGCTGGTGTACACCGTCATCTACGTGCCGCTCGTCATGGCCGTCTCCCTCGGCACCGCCCTGCTGCTCAACTCGATCGTCTTCATGCGGGGGCTGTTCCGCGGCATGCTGTTCCTGCCGTACGTGACCAGCTTCGTGTTCGCCGGCATCATCTGGCGCTGGATCTTCGAGTTCGACGGCCTGGTCAACGGGGTGCTGGCCAAGCTGGACCTCGGTCCCGTCGGCTTCATGGAGCGGGCGGAGCTGGTGCTGCCCGCCCTGGCCGTCGTCTCCTGCTGGAAGGGCTTCGGCTACTCCATGCTGATCCTGCTGGCGGGGCTGAAGGCCATCCCCGGCTCGTACCTGGAGGCGGCCAAGGTCGACGGGGCCGGCCCCTGGCAGCGCTTCCGCGGCATCACGCTGCCCCTGCTCAAGCCCGCCCTGTTCTTCGTGCTGGTGATCGAGACGATCGCCTCGTTCCAGGTCTTCGACACGATCTACGTGATGACCGGCGGCGGGCCCGCCAAGGCCAGCTACACCCTCATCTACGGCATCTTCGAACGGGGCTTCAGGTTCTGGGAGTTCGGCTACGCGGCCACCTGGGGGATGGTGCTGTTCGCCATCGTGCTGGTCGTCTCGCTGATCCAGCGCCGCTTCATCGGCAAGGAGAACACATGACGATGACGGCTGCGCGCCCCGCCACCGCCCAGGCCAGGCCGGCCGCCAGGCCGCGCCGCCACGGCCGGAGGTGGCCGCTCTACACGCTGCTCGCGGTCATGTCGCTGCTGACGCTCGGCCCGTTCATCGCAATGGTCATCGTGGCGCTGTCGCCCAGGAACGCGCCGACCGTGCCCGCGCAGTGGCCGGACTCGCTCACCCTCGACAACCTCACGCAGGTCCTGGGCGCCTCCGGGTTCGCCGAGTGGACGCTGAACTCGCTGGTCTACTCGGGCGTCTCCGTGGTGATCATCCTGCTCACCGCGTCGATGGCCGGCTACGCGTTCGCCAAGAAGCGCTTCCCCGGGCGCGACACCATGTTGTGGACGTTCCTGGCCACCATGATGGTGCCGTTCCAGGCCACCCTCATCCCGCTGTACGTGCTCGTCTCCGACTTCGACGGCGCCGACACGTTCTGGGGGCTGATCGTGCCGACGCTGGCCAACTCCCAGGCCGTCTTCCTGATGCGCCAGTTCATCATGGGGCTGCCCGACGAGCTGTTCGACGCGGCCAAGGTGGACGGGGCCTCGGAGCTGCGCGTCTACTGGACGATCGTGGTGCCGCTGACCAAGCCGATCCTGGCCACGCTGGGCGTGTTCGTCTTCCTGTGGCACTGGAACGACTTCCTGTGGCCGCTGGTGATCTCCCAGAGCGACGCCACGCGGACGCTGACCGTCGGGCTGACGGTGCTGAAGACCGAGGAGGCGCAGTGGTCGATGCTGATGTCGTCCGCGGCGATCTCGGCGGTGCCGTGCCTGCTGGTCTTCTTCCTGCTGCAGCGTTACCTGGTCAACAGCATCGCGATGACCGGACTGAAGTGACCTGCCGCCCGCGCCGGAGCTGAAGGGCCTACGCTTGTCGCCCGGAATGTCCGGTGAGGGGAGCGACGATGAGCACGCCGATCGATCCGCGGGCCGCCGGGTTGCGCGACCGCCTGCGCGGCGGGCTGGTCGCCGCCGCGCTGACGCCCATGACACGGGCGGGGGAGGTGGATCTCGACGTCGCGCAGGCGTACTTCCGGCGGCTGACCGCCTCGGGCGCCGACGCCCTGGCCGTCCTCGCCCACACCGGCCGCGGCCCCTTCCTCGGCCCGCGGGTACGCGCCGGCGTGATCACCCGCGCCCTTCGCACCGGCGTCCCGGTCATCGTCGGCGTCGGCGGCTCCTCTCGTGGGCAGGACGCGGTCGCGGACGCGCGGATGGCGGCCGAGCTGGGGGCCGACGGGGTGCTGGTGTTCCCTGAGCCGGGGGATCGGGTGGCGTTGCACGAGGCGGTGTGGGAGGCCACGGGCCTGCCGATGATCGCGTTCGACCTGTACACGAACCCGTGCCCGCCCGATACCCTGCGCGGGATTCTGGGCGTCCCCGGCGTCGCCGGCCTGAAGACGGCGTTGTTGTCGGACGCGATGGGCTGTCAGGAGACGATCGCCCTCACCCGCGAGGCCGGCCGGCTGGCGATCACCGGTGAGGACCGCATGTTCGCCCCCACACTCCTGTGGGGCGCCCAGGCGGCGCTGGTGGGCATCGCGGCGGCGTCGGTGGAGACGACGGCGGCCGTGATGCGCGCGTTCGAGGGGGACGACCTGCGGGGTTTCGAGAAGGCGTCCGCGCGGCTCGACCGGCTGGCGGCGGCCACGTTCACGGCTCCCATGGAGGGCTACGTGCAGCGCATGTCCTGGCTGGCCGCGGAGGAAGGGCTGATCCCCGGGGAGTACGCGTACGACCCGTACGGACCCGCCCTTCCCGACGGCGAACGCGCCAGGGTGCTGGCGGCCGCCTCGTAGCCGGTCAGATGGCGATGCGGATGAGGTTGCGCGCCCTGAGCGCGTAGAGGGCGTCGTGCGACGGGTCGATGTTGATCCGGGAGCCGCCGCCGAACCAGTCGCTCGCCAGCCCGTCCACGAGCGTGACCGACGTGAGGCGCGACAGGTCGATCTTGTAGACGGCGTTCTCGTCGCTGGTGTACCCGTACTTCCCCGCCAGCACGAGGTCGCCGCCCCGGTCGCACACCTTCAGCGTGCGGGTGACCTTCCGCCGGCGCAGGTCGTACTCGAACAGGACGCCCTTGTCGGTGATCCCGTACAGGGCGGAGCCGGTGTGCTTCAGGCTCGTGACGGCCTGCGCGCCGGCCACCGGCTCGATCTCCCAGAGCACCTCGCGGGAACGCAGGTCGAACGCCGCCAGCCTGGCCGTCGGGGTGACGGGCGGCGCGCCGAGCCCCTCCTGCGTGCTGGTGCCCATGTAGACGGTGCCCCCCTGGGCGGTCAGCGAGAAGACGGTCTGGCGCTCGACGATCGGGCGGTAGTTGTCGAGCCTGCCCGTCCTGGGGTCGTACACGTCGAGCGAGCCGTTCTGGTGTCCCGGCTCCGGCTGGGTGGACATGACGATCAGCCCGGTCGCCTTGTCGTGCACGAGGTCCTTCGGCCGGTCCTGGTTCTGGCCGGTGCGGAAGAGCAGCCTGGCCTCGGGGTCGCCGGCGCGGTGGGAATAGAGCGCGGCCTGGGTGTAGACGCCGAGGTAGGTGGTGTCCTTGACGGTCATGATGGTCTTGGGCTCGCCGGCGATGCCCAGCCTGGTGACCTGACCGGTGGCCAGGTCGTGGATGTCGCAGCCGCCCTTGCCGCCGACGTAGACGTGCTCGCCGTCGCAGTGCACGGACATGGGCTCCTCGGGCGCGGCGCGGAAGCCCTTCTGGACATGGCTGACGTAATCGGTGGTGCCGGTGGCGGGGTCGTAGACGAAGATGCCCGGGTCCTGGACGCCGTAGATGAGGCCGCCGTGCTCCAGGATGCGGCAGGTGGCCGCCTCCGGGTAGGGCACGCCGAGGACCTCGTACGTGCCGGTCGCGATCTCGTAGCGGTAGAAGGTGCCCGAGGGGCGGCCGGCGAAGTAGACCCAGCCGTCGTGGATGAGCACCGAGACGACGTACTTCTCGCCGGGGGCGGTGGCCTTGACGACCTTGTACGCGGCCGGGTTCGCCTTCTCCACCACGAGCAGCTCGGCCAGCGAGTTCATGCCGCCGGCGATGTGCGTGCCGCTGATCGCCATGCTGGACACCCAGTCACGGTCGGCCACCTCGGCGGGCAGCAGCTCGCGCTTCTCGCCGGTCCGCCGGTCGATGGCGATGAGGTGGGCGTTGGTGCCGACGCCGGCGTAGACGTGGGTGGCGTCGGCCTCGATGCTGCGCACGTACGCCTCGCCGGGCGCGGGCTGGCCCAGGTCGCGGCTGGTGCCGGTGGCGGGGTCGTACTCGATGACGCGTCCCGGTTCGGAGGTGCCCATGTAGACCTTGCCGTCGGGCGAGGCGGCCATGGTCCAGATGTAGTTGTCGGTGTACTGGGCCAGCAGGGTGGTGGCGCCGGTGAGCGTGTCGATCTTGTAGAGGTCGGAGCGTGAGTGGGTGCCGGCGTAGACGTCGGTGCCGACCTTGCACATCGCCCAGATGCCCACGCCGGTGGGGATGTCGAAGTGGGCGGTGACCTTGTCCTGGTTCAGGTCCCACGCGCCCACGACGTTGGGCGACAGGCCGCGCGAGCCCAGGTAGAGCACGTCGCCCACGAACTCGGCGTTGCCCAGCGGGGCGGCGACGCTGGCCGGGCCCAGGTCGGTGATCGTGCCTTCCGGATCACGGGGGGCGGCCAGTGCGGGAGCGGCGGGGAGGGTGAACGCGGCGGCGGAGGCGGCTGCGGCTTGGAGAAAACGACGGCGAGGGATCATTCGCTGCTCACTCCTTGTTAAGTTCCGCCGCACGCTATAACGGCCTAGGCCGTAATGTCCAGACCGAAGAGCCGGGCCGCGTTCCGCCACGCGACCAGCTCGGCCGTCTCCGCGTCCAGGCCCGCCGCCGCCACCGCGCCGAACGCCGAGGCCGGGTCGATGAGCGTCGAGTCGGTCCCGAAGAGCAGCCGGGCAGGGTCCACCGCGGCGGCCACCCGCGCGACGCGGCCCGCGGGGGCGTGGGAGTAGCAGGGCTCAAGGAAGAGCCGGTCACAGGCGTTCGCGGCCTCGATGGCGTGGGCGTAACCGTCGGCGCCCATGTGCCCGGCGATGACTCGCAGGCCCGGCGTGTCCAGGCAGGCCTGCGCCAGATCCAGCACCGTGGCGCCCCAGGTGTGCACGAGCGCGGGCACCCCCGCCTGCGCGACCATGGCCAGCGCCTCGCGGGTCTGGGGCGAGGAGACGGGCGACCCGGTGTAGTCGGTGTGGATCTTGACGCCGACGAACCTGCCGGTGGGCAGATAGGCGCGCAGGTCCCGCTCGGCGTCCGCCGGCCTGCGCGGGTTGACGGTGACGTAGCCGAGGTGGCGGGGCTGGGTCTCCAGCCAGGCGGCCAGGGCCCGGTTGCCCGCGGGGGCGTCGTAGATGACCGCTTCGGTGGCCGAGACGATCGACAGGCCGATGCCGAACCGGTTCATGGCGCTCAGGTTGGCGCCGGCCACGTCCATGGTGAAGAACCAGGGGCCCCAGTGCGCGTGCACGTCGATGATCATCCGAGCAGCCTCCTCGCGTTGCCGCCCGCCACGGCGGCGAGCTCCTCCGGCTTCAGGCCGCTGGTCGCCAGGCGCAGCAGCGGGACGACCGGCTCGTAGTGGGGGGTGCGGGAGCCGTACAGGAGCCGGTCGGCCGGTACGGTCTCCAGCGCGTCGGGGGAGTTGAGCAGCCGGGTCGAGGTGTGGAAGCCGGGCTCGTCGGCGGCCACGACGAGGAAATCGCCCAGGTGGTAGAAGTGCGTGTCGAGGAAGACCACCTTGGCGTCCAGCCCCGCGAACGGCTGCCAGAACCGCCGCACGTCCCCGCCGGTCAGCACGACGAGGCCGAGCCCCGCCGCCTTCCTGGCCACGTGGCGGACCGAGGGGAAGCCCGCCTCCACGCCCTGCTCGTCGGGGAAGAGCCTGATCGCCCTGACGCCCGCCTCGGCCAGCCGGTCGATCTCCCGTACGGCGCCGATAGGGTCGCGCAGATCCACGGCCCCGACCGGGACGACCGCCGAGCCCAGCGCCAGCACCTCGTCATTGCCCGAGCGCACGTCGAACAGGGCGGCACGCAAGGACGCGACCGCGCCCGCCCCGATGCCGTGCGCCGCCAGGGCGTCCAGCACCGACCGGGGCGTTCCCGGCGGGCCGTCGCGATCGGGGTACGCGCCGACCAGGACGTCCACGTCGAGGCTCACCTTGAGATCGCCCACCAGTTCGCTCGCGTCGAACACCGTCACAACCCGCCTCCCATTGACTTATCAAGCTCAGCACATTACGGTCTGGGCCAAAATTGGGCAACACGCTCTTGTGGAGGTGCGGCAGTGCCGCGTAAACCCCTCGCAGTCCTCGCGGCTCTGACCGCCGGCCTGCTGCTGCCGGCGTCGCCGGTGCTCCCGGCCCAGGCGGCCACCCCATCCGAGACATCCTCGTGCGCCGGGCCCAGGGTGGAGACCTTCGGGCCGGCCTCCGTGACCGGGGCGATCGTGGGCGCCGCCGTCCACGAGGGCAAGGCGTACGTCGTCACGCGCGGGCAGAAGCCGCCCGTACTGGCCGAGATCGACCTGGCCACCCGCAAGGTCGTCAGGAGCGTGCGCCTGCCCGACGCCCCGGCGGCAGGGGAGGCGGAGGGGGGCTGGGCCACCGCCGTGTCGGGCGGCAAGGTCTACGTCGGCACCTACCCCGTGCCCGACCTCTACCGGTTCGACCCCGCCACCGGCGAGGTCGCGCACCTGGCCTCCTTCGGCAAGAACGGCGGCTACATCTGGGCGCTGACCGCCGCCCCCGACGGCACCCTCTACGCCGGCACCTACCCCGACGGCCGGGTCAGGGAGTACGTCCCCGCCACCGGCGCCGTACGCGACTTCGGCGTACTGGCCACCGGCGAGCGGTACGTCAGGGCGGTCGCCGCCGACGCCGAGAACGTCTACGCCGGCCTGCTCGACAAGGGCAAGCTCGTCGCGATCAACCGGACCACCGGCGCCGTCAAAGAGCTGGCCCAGGGCGGCACGGGCATCGGGGTGGTCGCCGACCACGGCGACCGGATCCTCGCGGTGAGCGGCCCGACCCTCATCGACGTGCGCAAGGACGGCACCGACGCCCGGTTCGTCCCCCTCGGCGCCGACAGCTTCGACACCCTCACCGTCTCCCCCGACGGCACGGTCTACGGCACCTCGCGCCCCGACGGCGCCGTCCACCGCTACCGCACCGGCGACAGCGCGCCCGTCAAGGTCGCCGACCCGCCGTCGCAGGACGACGAGACCCGGCAGATCGCGCTGAGCGGCGACGACACCCTGATCGGGTTCTCCGGCAGCGGCGGCATGTGGTCGCTCGACCTGCCCACCGGCAAGGCCGAGTTCACCGACCTCATCGAGGCGGGCCTGCCGAGCGGCGCCGAGCGCCCCCAGAGCATGCTGCTGGTGCCCGGCCGCGCCGTCTACGTGGGCGGCCACTTCTTCATGGACGTGCGCGACCTGCGTACCGGCGAGCAGCGCAGGTTCCGCGTCCCCGGCGAGCCCAAGGACCTCGTGCGCCGCGGCAACAAGATCTACGCCGCCATCTACCCCAGCGGGAACATCATCTCCATCGACCTGCGCACCGACGAGATCCACAGCCTCGGCTACCTCGGCCACGGCCAGCAGCGGCCATGGGACATCGAGTACGACCCGGTCACCGACAAGCTGCTCGTCGCCTCCGCCCCGCTGGGCGCCAAGCTCGACGGTGCGCTGTCGATCGTCGATCCCGACACCGGCGAGATCGACGTGTACGAGGGCGTCATCCCGGGGGAGAGCCTGATGAGCCTCTCGCTGGACTCCGCCGGCGGCATCGTGTACCTGGGCGGCGACGTGCTCGGCGGCGGCGGGACCCCGCCGGTGAAGACCTCGGCGTCCGTCGCGGCCTTCGACCTGGCCTCCCGCACGGTGCTGTGGCAGGTGGACCCGGTCCCCGGCTTCCGTACCTTCCAGGACATCAAGGTGCACGACGGGCTGCTCTACGGCGTGTACAAGCGCGACTCCGGCGCCTGGATCGCCCTCGACCTGGCCACCAGGACCGTCAGGCACCGCGGCACCCTGTCCGGGTACGGCGAGCTGACCACGCACCGCGGCAGGGTGTTCGTCAGCACGTTCTTCGGCGGCGGCAACGCCTACGAGCTGAGCGACACGGCCACGCACCTGGCCACCGGCCTGGGCGACGAGTGGTACACCAACCCGCAGCTCCACTTCGAGCCCGGCTCATGGAAGGCGTGGGCCCTGAGCGGCCGGCACCTGGCCAGGATCGACCTCGACCCGCGCTGCCCTCTCCTGACCGTCGTGCCTCCGCAGAGCTGATGCCCGGCCTCATCGTGGACGCCCACCGGCTCATCGGCCCCGTACCCTTCGACGACCTGCCGGAGGACCCGCGGCCCGAGATGGACCGGCTGGGCGTCCACCGCGCCTACGTGACCCACACCCTCAGCCTCTACTCCGACGCCCGCGCGGGGAACGAGGCGCTGGCCGTCCTCGACGACCCCCGGCTCGTCCCGGTGCCCGTGCTGCTGCCGCAGCCCTTCGAGCCCGTGCCGGACTGGGACGTGCCCATGGTCAGGCTCTGCCCGGTCCGGCACCGCTTCGAGCTCACCGGGCCGACCACCCTGCGGTGGCTGGCGGAGCTCGGCATCACGGCGGCCATCGACTTCGACGAGACCTCACCCGGCCAGTTGCTCACCCTCGCGCGGGAACTGCCGGGCCAGCGTGTCCTGCTGCTCAACCCCGGCTACCGCCGCCTGCGCGCGATCGCCGAGCTCATGGCCGAGATCCCGAACCTGTGGCTGGAGATCGGCACCGTCAACACCCAGCGCGGCGTCGAATGGCTGGCCGGGCACTTCGGGGCGCAGCGGCTGGTGTTCGGCACCGGCGCCCCCGTCATGGACGACTGCGGCCCCCGCTTCCTGCTCGACCACCTCGACCTGCCGGAGTCCGACATCGCCCTGATCGCGTCGGGAGGTGGCCTGCTGTGATCCTCGACGCGCACGGCCACCTCGGCCCGTGGCCCGACTTCCTCATCCCCGACGGCTCGGCCGACGGCATGATCGGCCTCATGGACCGCCTCGGCATCGACGCGATGGGCATCAGCCACCTGCTCGCCGTCGGCCCCGCCGCCGAGGAGGGCAACCGGCTGGCGTTCGCCGCCGCCGAGCGGTATCCCGGCAGGTTCGGGGTGTGGCAGGTCTACAACCCGCACCAGCGCAACCGCCTTACCGAACAGGGCGTCTGGGGCGTCAAGCTCCACCCCGACGTGCACCAGTGCGCTCTGGACGACCGCCGCTACGACCCCGTCTGGGAGCTCGGCCTGCCCGTCCTGGCCCACGGCCAGACGGACTCGCCGTGGAGCGACCCCGAGCGGTTCGTCACCGTGGCCCGGCGGCATCCCCACGTGCCGCTGCTGCTCGGCCACACCGGGCTCTGGCCGTACGGCTTCGCCCGCGCGGCCGAGCTCGTCCGCGACCATCCGAACCTCTACCTGGAGATCTGCGGCTCCAAGATGACCGGACGCTGGATCGCCCGGCTGGCCGGCCTGGCCGGCGCCGACCGCGTGGTCTACGGCTCCGACGCCTGCTTCCTCGACCTGCGCATGGGCTTCGGCCGGGTCGCCCTCGCCCCGCTCGACCCCGCCGACCGCGCACTCGTCCAGGGCGGCAACCTCGCCCGCATCCTGGGAGGAGACCTCTCATGACGCTCGCCATCGACGGCGGCACCCCCGTACGCACCGCTCCCTGGCCCTCGTGGCCGCCTCCGATGGACGACGCCCAGCGCGCGCTCGTCACCGCCGTGCTCGACAGCGGCCGGTGGGGCGCCACACAGGGCGGCTCGGCCTGTTCGGACCTGGTCGCCGCGTTCGCCCGTCGCTCAGGCGTCTCCCATGGCGTGGCCGTGGGCAACGCCACGCTCGGCCTGTTCGCCGCGCTGCGCGGGCTCGGCGTCGGGCCCGGTGACGAGGTGATCGTGCCCGCGTACACCTTCGTGGCGACCGCCACGGCCGTCCTGCTCGCCGGCGCCACGCCGGTGATCGCCGACGTGGACGTCGCCGACCTGCACCTGTCCGCGCCCGCCGTGGAGGCGGCGCTCACCTCCCGCACGGCCGCCATCCTGCCGGTCCACCTCGCGGGCAGCGCCGCCGACATGGACGCGCTGAACGCGATCGCCTCCCGGCACAACGTGGCCGTGGTCGAGGACGCGGCCCAGGCGCACGGGGCCACGTACCGCGACCGGCCGGTCGGCGGGCTGGGCGACGCCGGCGTCTACAGCTTCCAGGCGAGCAAGGCGATGACGGCGGGGGAGGGCGGCCTGATCGTCTGCCGCGACCAGGCCGCCCACGAGGCCATCTGGTCGGTCTGCAACCTGGGCCGCTCGCTGGACGGCGCCTGGTACGGCCATCCCCACGTCGGCTGGAACCTGCGCCTGACCGAGATCCAGGCCGCCCTCCTGCTGCCCTGGCTGGACCGGCTCGACGATGAGATCGACCGCAGGAACACCTTTGCGTCCGCGGCCGAACGCGAACTCGCGCCGCTTCCTGTGACCGTGGTCCCGCAGCCGCCGGGCGCCACCCGCGACTCGCGCCACCTGCTCATGCTGCGGCTGCACGTGCCGTTCGACCGCTCGTTCCTCCTGGCGGCGATGGCCGCGGAAGGCGTGCCCCTCGACGGCGGCTACCCGCCGCTCGGCACGATGTCCGCGCTGACCGAGGCGGGCGCCCGTGTGGAGCCCTGCCCGGCCGCCGAGGCCGCGTCCCGCGAGGTGGTCTGGGTCCGCCAGTCCATGCTCATGGACGACCTCACCGGCGCCACCCACCTCGCCGAGGCCCTGGCGAAGGTCCTCACCCGGGCGTGAGGCAAACGTGTTCGTGGCGGTGAGGTAGGCCAAAGCCCGGGTCCACGTCACCGTAGAACGCCTCGTAAAGCCGCTGCTGGTAGACCGCGTCGTCCGTGGCGCAGTCGTCCCCGTCGAAACTCTCGCGTCGTGTCCGGCTGGGGCTCACGGCTCTGTGTCTCGCCGCCCTCCTGACCTGCGGTATCGCGCGCGGGAGCTGGGTGGGTGAGATGAGGTTCAAGGGCCGAGGTGCTCGAGCGAACCGAGGTTATGCCCGAGAATGTCCGCTATGGGCTCATCATTGATCTTGGCCAGTCTGCCTTTTGCCATCGGCATCGTCATGCTCGGCCTGGGCCTCAGCCTGACGCTGGACGACTTCCGGCGGGTGGGCCAGTATCCCAAGGCGGCCGTGTACGCGCTGCTGTGCCAAATGGTGTTGCTGCCGGCGATCTGCTTCGGTGTGGTGCTCGCCTTCGGGCTTCCGCCGGAGTTGGCGGTCGGGATGTTGCTGGTCGCGGCGTCGCCCGGTGGCCCCACGGCCAATCTGTTCAGCCACCTGTTCGGCGGGAACGTCGCGCTGAACGTCACGCTCACCGCGATCAACTCGGTGCTGGCCGTGGTCGCACTGCCGATCGTGGTGAATCTCTCGGCCGGGTACTTCCTGTCCGACGGGGCCGCCCTCGGGTTGCAGTTCGACAAGGTCCTGCAGGTCTTCCTCATGGTGCTCGTGCCGGTCGCGGTCGGGATGCTCGTACGCGCGGGGGCGCCGGAGGCGGCGCGGCGGCTCAACCTCCCCGTACGGGTGCTGTCGGTCGTGGTCCTGGTCGGGGTCATCTACGCCGTGCTGTACGCGGAGCGGGAGAATCTCGTCGGTTATTTCGTCTCGGTTGGGCTGGCCGCGCTGGTTTTCAACATCGTGAGCCTGCTGATCGGCTACGGCGTGCCACGCCTGGCGGGCGTCGATCACCGCGCGGCGACCGCGGCCGGGTTCGAGATCGGCATCCACAACACCGCGCTCGCCATTACGGTGGCGCTGAGCCCGATGCTGTTGAACAGTGCCCAGATCGCTATCCCGGGCGCGGTGTACGGCATTGTCATGTTCTTCACGGCGACCGGGTTCGGCTGGTTGATCAGCCGTCGAGCCCGAAGGCCGGTCGCGGAGACCTCCTGAGACAAACGTGTTCGCCGAACGGCAGAAGGCCCCACGCCGGGCGGTGACCCGCCCGGCACACATCCCCGTCGAGCCGGCCGCGTGGAGTCGCACACACCTGCAGCTCAGCCCCCATACCGACCCTTCTGCGACACATCCCGGCCCCGTATACTCGGTGCACGCTGCGGTCCGGCACGGGTCGCAAGCGGACCAATCTGTCATGTCCATCCAGGAGTCGGCGTGACTGGGCCCGCCCATCCCGTTCAGCCCGACGGCGAAGGTCCGCCGACCGGTGCCGGTTCACTGCGTCTACAGGTTCTCGGTCCGCTGCGGCTGTGGCGCGATGGCGCTGAACTGCACGTCGGTCCCCGACAGCAGGCGCAGCTGCTGGCCCTGCTCCTGGCGCGCGTGGGCCATCCGGTCAGCACGCGGGAACTGATCGACCTGATCTGGGCAGACGACGCTCCCGCCAGCGCGCTCAATCTCATCCAGAAGTACATCGGGGCACTGCGGCGGGTGCTGGAACCCGCGGTCCCCGCCCGGGCAGCCGGTACATACCTGCTCCGCCGCGGCAACGCCTACGTGTTCAGCGCCGGCCCCGGGACGCTGGATCTCGTCACGTTCCGGGAACTGCTCGAAGCCGCCGATGCCGCCCTCGCCCGGCAAGCTCGCGAAGTGGCCCTCGACCACTACGTCAAAGCGCTCGGCCTCTGGTGTGGCCCCGCGGCGGACGGATTGTCCTATGGACCGACCGCGATGCCGATCTTCGCCGCCCTGGACGACGAGTTCTACGCCGCCTGCGCGGCGGCGGCCGACCTGGCCGTGTCGTTACGCCGGCCGGAGCGGGTGATCCCGCCGTTGCAGCTGGCCGCGTCGATGGCACCGTTCCACGAACCCGTACATACCGGCCTCATCACCGCCCTCGGCGTCGCTGGGCGGCAGGCGGAGGCGCTGTCAGTGTTCCACGCGGTCCGTGACCGCCTCGCCGAGGAGCTCGGCATCGACCCCGGTTCGGCGTTGCAGGCCGCGCACCTGCGAGTGCTGACGCAGTCCCCGGAGTCGCCGGTGGTGACGAGCACGGACAGCGAAGGTGACCGTGCACCGGCGAGGCAGGCGGCCGGCCTGGTCGGCCGGGGCGAGGAACTCGGCGTGCTGCGGCAGTCCATCGAGGCGGCGCTCACCGGCCGTACCGGGCTCGCTGTCGTCGAAGGCGAACCGGGCGCGGGCAAGACGCGTCTGCTGGAAGAGGCCGCCGCCGCCGCGGATCAGCGGGGCGCGCTCGTCGTGTGGGCTTCCTGTCTGGAAGGCGACGGAACACCGTCGATGTGGCCATGGGAGCAGGCGCTCACCGTTGTCCTCGACAGCCTGCCCGCGTTGGCGCGCGAGAAGTGGCTGGCCGGCGAGCTGGGCCGCCTCCTCGAATCTCGGGACGATGAGGCCGCGCCGCCGGTTTCCGGCGGCCGCGCCCAGTTCCGCCTGTTCGAGCAGGTGGTCACCTTTATCGGCCAGGCCTCGGCGGAACGGCCGACGCTGATCGTTCTGGACGACCTTCAATGGATCGATACCGCCTCGCTCCAGCTGTTCGGCCATCTGGCGGGCCGGTTGCCCACCGGCACCGCGATCATCGGCGCCCTTCGCGACCGCGCACCCACACCCGGCCCCGACCTTTCGCGGGTACTGGCCGCCGCCAGCCGGCTGCCCAGCCACCGCAGGATCCAACTCGGCCCGCTCAGCCTGACCGACGTGGCCGAGCTCATCCGCCGCGAGACCGGTCAGGAGCCCGGCGCGGACATCGCCCGCAACATCCACGTTCGCACCGCCGGCAACCCTTTCTTCGTCCGCGAACTGTCGCGGCTCCTCAGCGACCGCGGCGCGCTCAGCGACGGTGACGCGTCCGCCCGGGCCGGGGTGCCGTCCACCGTGCGAGACGTCGTCCGCGATCGGATGGCGGGCCTCGACGAGAGCGCTCGCGACCTGCTGCGGGTCGCCGCGCTGATCGGCCGCGACGTCGACCTCGGCCTGCTCGCCCGCGCCGCCGGTGTCGGCATCGCGGACTGCCTCGAACACCTCGAACCGCTGCGCGCGCTCGGCCTGCTCGAAACGGGGCCGGAGGACCCGTTCTCGTGGCGCTTCGCGCACGACCTGGTTCGCGAATCGGTCATGGAGACAACGGCGCGGTTGCGGGCCGTCCGGCTGCACCTGCGTGTCGCGGACGCGCTCGAAGAAGGCCAGGCGGACGACGAGTCCGTCATCGAACGCCTCGCGTTCCACCTGTGTGCCGCCGGCCCCCTCGCCGACCCGGTTCGTACCGTGGAGGCGCTGAAGCGCGCCGGTCGTCGCGCGGCGACCAAGCTCGCGTTCGCTGCCGCCGATCGGCACCTGGAATCGGCCGCCCAGATCGCGCGGACCGCTGGGCTCCCGGAACTCGAGCTCTCCGCCCTCTCCCTACTCGCCATCGCCCCGCGCCGGCAAGCCGGGTTCGGCGGCACGACGTTCGATCTGCTGGAGCGTGCGGAACACCTGGCCCGCCAGCTCGGCCGTGAGGTCGATGCCGCCGGCCTGCTGTTCGCCCGTCTGTTCGGGGCCTACACCTTTCTGGAGTGGGACCGCGTCCGGCTGGTCCGCCGGCTGTACGAGCAAGGGGAGGCGTCCTGCGATCCGGTCGTCCGGGTGTACGGCCGGCAAGCCTGGGGCCTGCACCAGTGGGACATCGGTAACATCGGCGAGGCATACCGGTGCTTCACCGCGAACAACCCCGCCCTTCTCGAAGGGGTGGTCTCCTCGCACAGCGAGACTCCGATCCGGCGTGACGTCTCGGGCGAATGGCCCGGCTGGCATGCCGTGGTGACGGCACTCCACGGTGACGTCGAGACGGCGGGGACCATCATCGACAAGTGGAACGGCCCCGACGACTCCTATGCGGTGGCGACCTGGGCCTACTACACCACGATCATTGCCACGATGGCCGGTGACGCGGGCTGGGTGATGCGCACGATCGAGCGCTGGATGGCCGTGGGCACCGGCCTCGCCGCCATTCAGCAGGAGCACTACATCCGGCTGAACTGGTACTGGGCCCGTGCCCTCACCGGCGACGACCCGGCTGGCATCGCGGCGGAGGCCGAACAACTCCTGGCCGGGACGCTCGTCGATCCGCCGCGGTGGGGCGTCGCCTACCACCACGCGCTGAGCGCCGAAATGTGGCTGGCCGCCGGGATGACGGACGAGGCGGGCACCGCTCTCGACCGGGCGGACCAGGCCTTGGACGCCTACGGTCAACGCTACGCCGAAGGACTTGTGCTGCTGTTGCGGGCGCGCCTGCTTCACGCCCGCAGCGAACCGGCCGAAGTGGTACGAGCCGCTGCCGAGCAGGCCCGCGACCGGTCCAACGAACGCGGGTCTCACCTGTTCGCCCGCCGCGCCGAGACTTTCCTTGCCGAGCTGTGATCGCAACCTCAGCCAGTCCGGCTGATCGGGCTCAGCGCGCGGTATTCGATTGGGGCGGCGAGTAGACGCTCCAGATGTGAAAGGCCAGCCCGATGCCCCAGAAGACGATTGACCACACAGGCCAGAAGTGGCTTCCCGAGTCGTAGAGAAACCACACCACGACCTGGGCCAGATTCGACAGGACATAAAGAAGCAGGTGAATCCGTAGGCCCCACTTCCTGGCGGCCTCGCTCTTCTGTGTTCTCATGCCCGCAGGCTAGGTCGGCGTACTTGCCAAAGACTGAGGCGTACTTCCCAACGACTGACCTACCGGGTTCAGCGATCGTCAAGTACTCGGGACCTACTCTGACCTGCATTCGAGGTGCACACATTGGAGAGGACCCCACTATGACGACGACCCGCCGAGCGGTGCTGGCCGGATCCGCCGCGGTCGCGACCGGCGCCCTGCTGGGAACGTCCGAGGCGCAGGCGCAGTCCCGGCCGGAAGCCAAGCCCAAACCCACCGTGGTGCTCGTGCACGGGGCGTTCGCCGATTCCTCCGGCTGGAACGACGTCAGCGCCAGGCTCATCCGCGAGAACTATCCGGTGATCGCCCCGGCGAACCCGCTGCGCGGCGTGGCCGCCGACTCCGCCTACCTGGCTTCCATCCTCGCCACGCTCAGCGGCCCGATCGTCCTGGCCGCGCACTCCTATGGCGGGATCGTCGTCACGAACGCCGCGGCCGGTAACCCGAACGTGAAGGCGCTGGTCTACGTGGCCGCGTTCGCCCCCGATGAGGGTGAGTCGCTGCTGGATCTGCAGACGAAGTATCCGGGAAGCAAGCTCAGTGAGGCGGCGCTGGACTTCCGCCCCTACAGCGACGGCCTCGTCGACGGGTACATCAAGAAGGAAGTGTTCCACGACGTCTTCGCCGGGGACGTGCCAAGGGCGACCACCGACCTGATGCAGGCCGGCCAGCGGCCCGCTGACGTGCGCGCTCTCGGGGAGCCGTCCGGGGCCCCGGCGTGGAAGACCATTCCCTCGTATTACCTCGTCGCCCGCAACGATCAGGTGCTCCCCGTCGCCGCCCAGCGGTTCATGGCGCGGCGGGCCGGGTCACGGGTCCACGAGGTCGGCGCCTCGCACGTCGCGATGATCTCGCAGCCCTCCCTGACTGCCGACCTCATCAGAAGCGCCGCGCGCTGACGTGCTGTGAGCGGGCGGCGACCCCGCCCGCCTCTGATCTCTGTCGACCGTCTGGAGGACGAGACGATGCATCAGCGTGCGTACGAAGGCCAGTGCACCGCTGAAGAGGACCGGCACACCATTGCCAAGTCGCCCGTCCGCAATCCGGGGCCGACATTGTTCGCGCTGGCGCTGGGTACCTTCGCGATCGGCACCGGCGAATTCGGCAGCAACGGCATCATCCAGCTGTTCGCCTCCGATCTAGGGGTGTCCATCCCGGTCGCGACACACGCGATCACCGCGTACGCCTTGGGGGTGGTGATCGGCTCCCCAGCGATCACCCTGCTCGCCGCCCGCGTCAACCGGCGCACTCTGCTGCTCGGCCTGATCGCTCTGTTCCTGGTCGGCAACGCGCTCTCCGCGCTGGCGCCGAACATCGGACTGTTGGTCGCCTTCCGGTTCGTCGCCGGCAGCGTGCAGGGCGCGTTCTTCGGCGCCGGCGCCGTCGTCGCCGCGTACATGTACGGCCCGGGAAAGGGCGGCAAGGCGTTCGCCACCGTGATGGGTGGCCTGACCGTGGCCACCATCGTCGGGTCGCCGCTCGGCACGTTCATCGGCCAGAGCGCCGGCTGGCGCACCATGTACTGGGCCGTGGTCGCCCTCGGCCTGCTCGCCGGCGCCGCCCTGGTGGCCTGGCTGCCACGCACCGATGACCTGCACGGCGGCTCCGTCGCGAACGAGCTGGGCGCCCTCCGCCGGCTCAACGTCTGGCTGATGGGCGCCGTCGCGGCGCTCGGAATCTCCAGCATCTTCGCCGTCTACACGTTCATCGGCCCATTCGTCACCGACGCGGCGCTGCAGGACGCCGCACTCATCCCGATCGCGCTCGCCGTTTTCGGCCTCGGCATGGCCGCCGGCAATTACCTGGGCGGGCGCGTCGCCGACCTGTACGAGCACCGTGGTCTGACCTGGGGGTACGGCGGTGTGCTGGCGCTTCTGGTGCTGATCGGCGTGGCCGGCGGCAATTTGGCGATCCTGCTGCCTTGCTTGTTCGGCGTCGGCGCGACCATGATGTTCGCGATTCCCACCATCCAGGTCCGGCTGACCGGTTTCGCGCCGGGCGCCCCGACCCTGATGGGCGCGCTCAACCTGGCCGCCCTCAATCTGGCCAACTCGCTGGGCGCGATCGGCGGGGCGATCACCCTCGATGCCGGCTGGGGAACTCTGTCCACCGTCTGGGCCGGCTTCGCCCTCACCACCGCCGGGCTTCTCCTGTACCTCGTGACCGTGGCCCGGGTGAAGCCGGCGGCCGGTCACGGTGACCTGGCTCGACCGGCTGTTCCGGCCCGGCATGACGGAGGAACCACGTGAACGGCGGTGCGGCGCAGCGCGGGCCGGTCCTGAACGACGAGCAGTTCCGCCGGCTCGCCGCGTACGGGCAGGTGGAACATGCTGAGGCAGGCCGGGATCTGCACGTGCCCGGCGACGGCTCCTACGATGTCTTCCTGCTCCTGACGGCGACCGTGGACATCATCCGGGACGCGACGGCGACCGAGCCGGAGCGTCTGATCTTCCAGGGTGGCCCTGGCGACTTTCTCGGTGAGCTCAATCTGCTGACCGGTCAGCACATCTACCTGACCGCTCGGGTGGTGTCCGCCGGGACAATCGTGCGGATCGGGGCGGCGAAGCTGCGCCAGGCCCTCAGCGAGCAGGATGACATCGCCGACCTGGTGCTGGCGGCTTTCAGGGAACGGCGCGAGGTCATCCGCTCGGCCGCCGGCGGCGTCCTGGAGATCATCGGTCAGCCGGAAACCGCGGAGACGCTGGAACTGCGGACCTATGTGACGCAGATGCTCCTGCCGCACACCTGGCGCAGCGCCACCTCACACCCGGGACGTTCGCTGATGACGGTGGCCGGGCTCACGGCGGACGACCTTCCGGCTGCGATCTCCCGCGGTTCGGTGTTGCGGCGCGCGACGCCACGAACGGTCGCGAAGGCGCTCGGCCTCACCTACCAGACCGACGGACGTCCGGTCGATCTCGTCGTGGTGGGCGCCGGCCCGGCGGGGCTGGCCGCCGCCGTCTACGGGGCGTCCGAAGGACTCGTCACTGTGCTGCTGGATCGAAGCGGGCTCGGTGGCCAGGCCGCCAAGAGCGCCAGGATCGAGAACTACCTGGGCTTCCCCCAGGGTGTCAGCGGTTCGAACCTGACCCGCCTGGCGATGATCCAGGCACTCAAGTTCGGCGTACGGATCCACTCGCCCTGCGCGGTGACAGGTCTCGATCTCTCCGACGATCGACGGCCGACCGTCCTGCTCGAGGACGGCGCGCGCATTCCGTGCCGGGCGGTAATCGCCGCTACCGGAGCCGATTACCGGCGTCTCGACATTCCACGGTGGGCGACGTTCGAGAAGTCCGGCTGCATCCGATATGCGGCGACCGAACTGGACGTCGGAGAGTACGAGAACCAGCCGGTGACGGTCGTCGGGGGCGCCAACTCGGCCGGGCAGGCAGCCCTGTCCCTCGCCGCCCACGGCGCGACGGTTCACCTGATCGTTCGTGGCGCCGATCTCGGGGCCGGGATGTCGTCCTACCTGACCGACCGAGTCCGTGCCCATTCCCGGATCCACGTCCGCACTGACAGCACGGTCCGCGAACTGGCCGGAGATGACAGGCTCACGTCGATTGCCGTCGAGAGGCCGGGCGAGCGGCCGGAACGGCTGGCCTGTCACGCACTGTTCTGCTTCATCGGGGCCGACCCCGTGTCGGGCTGGCTGTCCGGCGTGGCCAAGGCCGACGACGGCTTCGTACTCACGGACAGTCGGCTGCCCGCCGGGTCGTCCGGCACGCGACTCCCGTTCCAGACGAGCGCTCCGCGGGTCTTCGCGATCGGCGACCTCCGTTCAGGCTCGACGAAACGAGTGGCCACGGCCGTCGGTGATGGCGCGAGCGCGGTCTCCTCCGTACACGTGGCGCTCACCGGAGACTGACGTGTCCGCGCCACCACGCCGCCTCCGACCGGAGACGCGGCTTGTGATCTGAATTGTAAGGAGCATCGAATGCCCACTCGCGTGAACCGGCAGACCGTCGATCTGTCCGCCTATCCCGACCTCATCGTCCTGTACCTCGGTATGCGGGTGAATCGTCTGTACGGGATCCGAACCTTCTTCAGCTTCGGCCGGAAGATCAGTGGGTCGGTCGCGGGTAAGCCGGACGGGCTGCTGCTGCACGAGCCCGTGTACTACTCGTTCTTCCCGATGAACATGGGGATGCGCCAGTACTGGCGGGACCTGCCGTCGCTGCTCGCCTTCGCCCGGTCCGAGCCGCATCGGGAGTGGTGGCTGGACTTCCTGCGGGACTCGGGTGGCACCGGTTTCTGGCATGAAACGTACTCGGTCAAGGGTGGCATGGAGGCCGTCTACGACGACGTTCCCAAGCCGCTCGGGTTCGGACGGTTCGCTGGGATCAAGCGCGCTCGTGGACCCATGTTCGGTTCCGCTGCCCGTTTGGGACGCTCCGATGACAGCAGCCCGGTTTTGAGCGAGACGGACCTCTACGGGTCCTAGCCAGGACATCGGAAGTCTCGATCATGCCTGCACCACCAGGCTTTCCCGGGTGACAGGGCTCTGCGGAGGCAGGCCGGCACCGTACCGCTCCAACTCCGTGAGCGCCGCATCGGCCATCCGACGTGTCTCCGAACCCAGAGACCCCGCGACATGCGGGGTCAGCAGAACGTTGGGAAGGTCGTAGAGCGGCGAGGAAGCAGGCAACGGCTCAGGGTCGGTGACGTCGAGAATGGCATCCAGGCGTCCCGCGACACAAACACGCTCCAGAGCCGCGGTGTCCACCAGCGCTCCACGAGCCGTGTTGATCAAGGTGGCGCCCGGTCGAAGCATCCCCAACTCGGCCTCGCCGATCATATGCCGGGTCTCAGGCAGGGACGGCGCGTGCAGCGACAGCACATCCGCACGCCGCAAACCCTCGGCCAGGACGACAGGCTCAGCACCCGCCGAGACGACCTCCGCCGTGGCCGCTCTGCTCACCCCGGCGGTCACGGTAAGCCCAATCCTCGCGGAAGCGACGAGCATCCTGCGCGAGAAACGGAACCTTCTTCAACGCCCACAACAGCGCACAGCACAGCTCCTGGACAGAACGATCCAGGCGGGCGCCCGCCTGGCTGCAGTCTGAGCCCCACAGGGGCGACGGGGGCTACTTCTCGGCCGTGCCGGGTTCCCCTCTGATGGACTCCTGGTAGATGTCCGCGAAGGTGCGCGAGTCCTTGATCAGGTCGTCGCAGAAGGCGGCGACATCGTCGCCGATGAGTTCCAGGACTCCCTTGCCGGACGCGGCGCCCTCCTCGAAGAAATCGAGGATCCCCGAGAGCAGGGACCCGTCAAGCAGGTCGATCGGTCCAACCTTGAACAGGTACCTCTGAATCTCCTTGTAGACGATCTGGTAGTCCCGCGGGAGCGCCTTGACCCGCGCCATGTGCGCCCGCCACTGCCTCTTGCCTTCGATGATGTCCTGGATGCCCACGTCAGCCTCCTGGCCGGCCCAATTTCCTTGCGACGTTCCTGTTCAACTGCTCGCGCCACCGGTCGCGGTAGCTCCGGGCCCCTTCTCCGCCGGCCAGCGCCGCGCAGAAGCCCCCAATGTCGTCACCCAGCACCTCGTGAATGCTCTGCCCATCGACCGCTGTCTCCTCGAGCAGCCCCAGCGCACCGTCGAGAATCGGCATCAGGTTTCGACCTGTGAAGTCCCCGTAGGGAAAAAGATGACCCTTGATCTCTTCCCACGCCGCCCG
Organism: Nonomuraea jiangxiensis; assembly: GCF_900099965.1. Lineage (GTDB taxonomy): Bacteria > Actinomycetota > Actinomycetes > Streptosporangiales > Streptosporangiaceae > Nonomuraea > Nonomuraea jiangxiensis. Next base: position 83,110 of record NZ_FNDJ01000034.1, read on the forward strand.
GTAGTCGGCCGGCAGTGCCTCGGCCCGAGCTTCGAACGCCTTCCATTCCCTGGTGAGATCGTTGCCTGTAATGGTGTCCCAGAAGCTCATCTCCCGCCCTCCTTGAGCTTGTCGATGCGTGATGTGATGTACTCCCATTTCGCCCAGAACGTCGCGAGTTCTTCGCGCCCCGCGTCGTTGAGCGCATAAAACTTGCGCGGCGGGCCCAGCCCGGACGGTCGTTTTGTCACCTGGACGAGGCCGTTCTTCTCCAGCCGCAGCAGAATGGTGTATACCGTCCCCTCGACGACATCGGCGAAGCCGAGTTCGTTCAGCCGACGCGTGATGGCGTACCCGTAGGTCTCCTCGCTGCCGATGATCTCGAGCACGCAGCCCTCAAGCGTGCCCTTCAGCATCTCCGTCAGGCCGTCCATCGTGGGTCCTCTTCCATCTCTCTCCTGGTACTCGGTATCACCAAGTACCACTATAACGGGCACGTTTGTGGTCGTCGGCGTCCGCTCACCGGCGGTCAGGCGGGAGCCGTCGTCATCCGAGGCAGGAGCGGACGGCCTTGGCCAGGTTCGCCGCCCGCGGGTCGTCGGGCCGGTAGTTCCAGAGGTTCGTGACGTAGGCGAAGCCGACGCCGGCGTCGGGGTCGGCGAACCCGATCGACCCGCCGGAGCCCGGGTGGCCGAACGAGCCCGGCCCGGTCATCGGCGGCGGCCGGCAGGCTCGCCAGAAGCCGAGCGACATGTGGAAGGAGCGGTCGGCCGGGAGGTTCAGGCCCGGCGGCAGCCCGTGCATCGGTGTCGTGCCGGTCTGCACGTCTCTCGGCGGCGCGCCAGGCACGCGTGGTGTGATACCCGGCGGTGGTCAGGGCGCCGCCGAGCTCGCCGGCGCGGGCCTGAACGGAGCCTGGAGCCCATACGGCGTTCACCCAGGCGGTGACCGTGTCCCACAGCGGCTTCTGGGCCTCCAGCGCGCGGATGACCGGGTGCCAGGCGCACGCCTGCTCGAAGGTCAGCGGTCCGTCGACGATGGGCAGGCCGACCTGGTGCGACAGTAACCAGCGCACCGGGATCCGCTCCTTGCCGGCGGCGGCGAACTCCGGCCAGTACTGCGCCACCGGGGCGTCCAGGTCCAGCTCACCGCGCTGGACCAGCAGGTGGGCACAGACGCTGCACGCCGCGCCGACCTCGCCAGGGTTCTTGAAGTTCGCGCGGAACGCGTCGGCGACCTTGCCCCAGCCGTGCTCGACACCGCGCTCGCCATCGTCACCACCGCCACTCACGGAGGCGTTGGCCCGGCCGGTGAGGGCGGCGTGTGTGGTGGCGAGCGCACCGGCACCCAGCATGCCCTTCAACACGCTCCGGCGCCCGACATGTTCCTGTTCAGGTGCTCCGTGTGTCGTGTCTGCCATGCTGCGATTCCTCTCTGGGAAACGTCGCGCGGGTGATGCGTAGGCGGTGAATCGCCGGCTCGTACGAGCACTCGCCTGTCATCGGCGAGTGGTCACGCGTCCCAGGTGACCGGAAGGCTCTTGATCCCGTAGATGTCGGCGGCCTCCGGGCGCAGGGCGACCTCGTCGGCCGGTACGGCCAGGCGCAGGGTGGGGAAGCGGTTGAGCAGGGCGGGGAAGGCGACGCGCATCTCGACGCGGGCGAGTTGCTGGCCCAGGCACTGGTGGATGCCGTGGCTGAAGGCCAGGTGGCCGCCGTCCTGCCGGTGGAGGTCGAGCGTGTGGGGGTTGGGGAAGCGTTCGGGGTCGCGGTTGGCGGTGTTGAGGGACAGGATGACGGTCGTGCCGGCCGTGATGGTGTGGCCGCCGAGCTCGACGTCCTCCAGCGCGATCCGGTAGAACTGCTTGGCGACGGACAGGTAGCGCAGCAGCTCTTCCACGGCCTGCTCGGCGAGGCCGGGGTCGGCGCGCAGCGCGGCGAGCTGCTCCGGGTTCTGCAGCAGGGCGAAGGTGCCCAGTGCCAGCATGTTGGCGGTGGTGTCGAACCCGGCCGACAGCAGGATGAGGGCCATGCCCTGCAGCTCCTCGTCGGTCAGGTCGCTGTCGGTGAGGTCGCTGAGCACGTCGTCGGTGGGGTTGGCGCGCTTGGCGGCGACCAGTTCGGCGAGATACTGCTGGGTCGCGATGTAGGCGGCGATCAGTTCCTCGTCGCCGGCCTCGCCGCCGAGGAACTTGTCGATGTTCTCCTGGAAGCGGCCCCGGTCCTCGTACGGCACGCCCAGCAGCTCACAGATGATGATGGCGGGGATGGGCTTGGCGAACGCGGTCACCAGGTCGGCCGTCGGCCCGGCCTTCTCCATGGCGTCCAGGTGCTCGGCGGTGACCTGCTCGACGCGCTCGGTGAGCAGCCGCATCCGGCGGACGGTGAACTTGCCGACCAGCGGTTTGCGGTAGCGGCTGTGTTGGGGATCGTCCATCAGGAGGAACTCGCCGGGCGGCGCCGGAGGGACCTCGATGTCGCCGTAGTCGATGGTCGGGTGGTGGCGCATGAGCTCCTTGCGGGAGCTGAAGCGGGGGTCGGCCAGGATCGACCGGGTCAGGTCGTATCCGGTGACCAGCCAGCCCTGGTGCCCGTCGGGGAAGGGGAAGCGGCTGATCGGGCTCTGCTCGCGGGCCTCGATCAGCTCCTTGGGCGGGTCGAAGGGGCAGCCGGGCTGACGCTCGGTCGGCATCGTCGTGACGGTGTGCAGGGGTGCAGTCATGATCTTTCCTTGTCTCGCGGTCGTACGTGTTGTGCGGCGATCTGCCTGAGCGCCAGGCTTCCTAGGAGATCTTGCGGCGGTAGGTGTTCATGGCGAAGCCGTAGGCGACGATGAGGATGCCGACGCACCAGGCCAGGGCGATCCAGATGTCGGTGTTCACCGGCTGCTCGGCGAACAGGGCACGGATGGCGTTGACGATGGAGGTCACCGGCTGGTATTCGGCGAAGACGCGCAGCGGGCCGGGCATGGTGTCGGTGGGCACGAAGGCCGAGCTGAGGAAGGGCAGGAAGATGAGCGGGTAGGAGAACGCGCTCGCGCCTTCCATGGTCTTGGCGGACAGGCCGGGGATGACGGCGATCCAGGTCAGCGCCAGGGTGAACAGGATCAGGATGCCGGCCACCGACAGCCACGCCAGCACTCCCGCGCTTGAGCGGAAGCCCATGAGCAGGGCCACGAGCATGACGACCACGAGCGAGACCAGGTTGGCGACCAGCGAGGTCAGCACGTGTGCCCACAACACCGACGAGCGCGCGGTCGGCATCGACTGGAAGCGCTCGAAGATGCCGCCCTGCATGTCCATGAACAGCCGGTATGCGGTGTAGGCGATGCCCGAGGCCACCGTGATGAGCAGGATGCCGGGCAGCATGTAGTTCACGTATGACGTGTCCGACCCCGTTCTGATCGCGCCGCCGAACACGTAGACGAACATGAGCATCATGGCGATCGGCATGATCGCGGTCGTGATGATGGTGTCCGGGCTGCGGGTGATGTGACGCAGGGATCGTCCCAGCAGGACGGTGGTGTCACCGAAGAAATGCTTGGTCATCGTTGTTCCTTATGCCTTCGTGCCGACGAGGGTGAGGAAGACGTCCTCGAGGGTCGGCTGCTTTTCGACGTATTCGACCTTGGCGGGCGGCAGCAGTTGCTTGAGCTCGTCCAGGGTGCCGTTGACGATGATCCGGCCCTCGTGCAGGATCGCGATCCGGTCGGCGAGCTGTTCGGCCTCGTCCAGGTACTGGGTGGTGAGCAGCACCGTGGTGCCGTTGGCGGCCAGGTCCTTGACGGTCTGCCAGACCTCGATGCGGGCCTGGGGGTCGAGCCCGGTGGTGGGCTCGTCGAGGAAGATGACCGGCGGGTCGCCGATGAGGCTCATCGCGATGTCGAGACGGCGGCGCATGCCGCCCGAGTACGTGGACACCCTCCGGGCGCCCGCGTCGGTGAGCGAGAAGCGGGCGAGCAGGTCATCGGCGACCTTGCCGGGGTTTCTGAGGTGCCTCAACCGGGCGACCAGCACCAGGTTCTCCCGCCCGCTGAGGATCTCGTCCACGGCGGCGAACTGTCCGGTGAGGCTGATGCACTCCCGTACGTCGGCCGCCTGCGTGGCGACGTCGAAGCCGTTCACGCGGGCGGTGCCGGCGTCGGCCTTGAGCAGCGTGGAAAGGATCTTCACGGCCGTGGTCTTGCCCGCCCCGTTGGAGCCGAGCAGGGCGAAGATGCTGCCGCGTGCCACGGTGAAGTCCACGCCGCGCAGCACTCGCAGGTCTTTGTAGGACTTCTCCAGTCCGTGCACCTGGATCGCCGGGGCTTGCTGTGTCGTCATCAGTCTGTCCTGTCTCTTCTTGCGGTGTTCTCGCCGGCGGCGCGGTCGATGGCGCTGGTGAAGCGGTTGCGCTCCCGGGTCCGGTAGTGGCCGAGGGGGTAGTTGGCCATGAACGCCTCGACGAACTCCACGGGGTCGTCCCCGAAGATGTCGCGGATCGGGGTCCGGTCGGCGGCGCTCTGCTCGAACAGGTCGGCGAGGTCTTCGTACATCGTCATCGCGCCGGCGCCATCGGCCGGCCCGAAGTGCATCAGGTACCGCTCCAGCGCTTCGACCGCCGTGCGATAGTTCTCCGGAAGTTGCTTGATGCGCGCCTTGTACTGCCGATAGCGCTTCTTCTCCTCCAGTGACCCGGTGACGATCTCCAGGTACTGCAGGTAGCGGCTCTTTGGTTCGTCAGCCACGTCTCATTGCCTCCCTTGCGAAGCTGTTGGAGCCGTTCGGCCAGGAAGCTCCAGGTCTTCCAGAACTCGTCGAGCGGGGCGGCCCCCCCATTCCGACTACTCGGTGTTGCTGACTACCGGTACAAAGTAACACTGACTACCAGTACTCAGCAACACCGAATAGCGGGGGTGCAAGCCGGTGTGAGTGGGGCTGCCTGGCCGCCTGATCTGTTCATGGCACCAACCATCGCCGGAGGCGCTGTCACCGGGCCGTCGCGGCGCTGACACGGACGCCGGCACGTAACCGAAGGCATGCTGAAGTCACGTGGCGACGTCGGCAGCCGGTCGATCCCGGGTGCGGGCGGGCAAGGTCGGAGATCGCCCCTCGTGGGGCGGATCGATGAGCTTCAGGAGATCGACAGGCGGTCGTACGCCTCGAAGGCGTCGCGGACCGCTGTGCCGCCTGTGGTCAGGTCTCGCAGGATCGACGCCAGCCGGACCGGGCCGTCGTTGGACGGCGTACGGTCCAGCGAAGCCCGGCACAGGTCGCGCAGCTCCTGCTTGGTGCGCTGCCCGCGCAGGAAACCGTCGAAGAACTGGTCCGCGCAGGCGTAGAGGGCCCGGACGGCCATCGCCGACTCGATCTCCAGTTCCTCGCGCAGGCGGCCGAGTGCCTGCTCGATCATGCTGGTGAGCGTCTCCGACACCCACTGAACGGTCTCCTCGGCGCGCTGCTCGGTGGACACCGCCTTCAGCGCGGCCTCCACGGTCAGCCCGTGAGTGGTTCGCTCGACGTTGTTCGGTTCGGACGCCGGCCATGAGCTGGATGCGTCAGGTTTGTTGCGTCGCGCCCAGGCGGGCACGTCATCGTCGTCGTCCGTCCGCGTGCTGTCCTGGTGCCAGGCCGGCTGCTCGTACGGTCTGCTCTCTTCGCGCCGCGGCTCCTGCCCGCCGGGGATCTTCCCCCTGACGTCGATGTCGACGACGATCGGCTGCACGATCCGCAGGAACAGGCTCCGGGCACCGTAGCTGGAGCTCAGGTGGGCCAGATCGGACACCGTCGTGGCGAGGGCCACGTGTCCGTCGTTGCTGAAAGCCTCGGCGAGCGCCGGCAGCGACTGTTGCTCCGGCAGCGTCTCCTGCGGCAGGTGGGTCCACAACGCCTGCGTCACCCGCTGCTGCAGCTCCACGATCGCCTGGCCCATGGAGGCGTCCACGACCTTCTTGAAGGTGTCGGAGACGTAATGGCGGCTCCGGATGAACTCCTGCTCCACCGTGTCGAGCCGCAGCCGCTTGGCGTCGGCCCGGACCTCGTTGTACCACTCCTCGTGGGCGCTGCGGCCGAAACCGGCGGCCATCCACGTCCTGACCTCCTCCGCGGCGGAGGCCGCGGCCGCGTCGAGTTCGTCCGTCCGCCGCCCCTCCTGCACCCGCCGCAGGTACTCGTCCACGATGTCGCCCAAGGCGTTGGAGAGCCCGCGGAGGATCTTCGTCACGAGCTCGCTCACGATCGCGTCTTCCGTGGGCAGGACGACGTTCTCCCGGCGCAGCGCCTCGGCCAGGCCGGCGACCGCCTCGACCGCGCGGCGCCCGGCGGCTTCGGTGCCGCTCCGCGCCGCGGCGAACGCGGCCTGGTCCATCGCCGCCAGCCGCTCGGCCAGATGTGACAGGACGGGGCCCAGCACCCGCTCGCGCACCTGATCATCCTGGATGACGTCGGCGTGCAGCACCTGGATGCCGTGCATGCCCACTGCGCCCCGGGCCTGCTGAGACGCGGTTTCGAACTGGTCCTGCGTCAGGTCGGTGTGCGCGGCGTCGTGGTTGAGCAGAATGATCATGAAGTCCCCGATGGCCGCCCCGGCGCTCGCCGAACGCGCGAGCCGCTGGATCTCGGCGTCGCTCTCGCTGAAGTGCACCGAGGTCTGCCGCGGCCGTTTGATCTGCAGCAGCAGGTCCACCTCGTTCCGCAGGTCCTGCATGAACTGCTGGGCGACGTCGATGCCCCGTTCCTGCGTGCCGGGGAGGTCGATCAGCGTGAGGTCGCGAACAGGGTTGTTCGGGAACGGGCAGTAGATCCGGACGTCGCGTACCGCGAGGTAGGGGCGCGGCGCGTCCAGCGGGGCGGATGCGGGGGGATAGGAGACGTGGTCGGCCACCTGGTCGAGCGGGATCTCGCGCACCTGGTCGCGGACAAGTTGCGACCTGTACGAGTGCAGCGACGCCTGAGCCTCGCGGAGCCGACGCAGATGCTCGGGCGCGGCCGTGAGGTCGTGCTCGGCCGATCGCGGATCCCGGCGATAGCTCTCCCACGTCGGATAGGGATAGCCGGCGAATTCCTCGATCGTGAACGGCAGACTCAGCCCCAGGGCTTCGTGGCGTGGTTTGAGGTAGACGTCCCTGAACTCGGCGAAGTCGCGCAGCACGACCTCCGCGCGGGCGGCGTCCGAGTTGGAGATCCGGCTACGTGTCGCGGTGGTGGGAAGCGAGTCCTGCGAGGTCGGCAACACGTTCACGGACAGGCGGTCCAGACCGGAGATCGACCGGAGAAGGGTGCTCTTGCCCATCTGGGTCTGACCGATCACGCCGATGTTGAGGGTCGTCCGGGACGTTCGCCCCCGGACCGCCTGCAGGTGCACGGCCGCCTCGGTCAGATCCGCGAGCACGCCCCGGGCGTCGCCGTCGTCGAGGAAGCTCCTCAGGGCAGCACGCAACCCATGGCTCGGCTCATCGGCCGAATCGTCGCGCCGGGTCTGCTCGACGAGGGACACCAGGTCCGCGAACGCCTGCCGCAGAGCCTCCCATGCCGCGTACGCCTGCTCCGCCTGTGCCCGCCGCTCGCGCCGCATGGCCAGCACGGCGTTGATCCTGACCTGAATCTCAGACGCGTCCACCACGCCTCGCCATCTCTAGTCGGTCTCTTTCGCGGGTTCCCAGACGTACACGGTCACCTGTGCCGTGTCCCGCGCCTGCTTGTTCACCCGGATCGCGGCCAGGCGATCCGGCTTGCCGGGCACGATCACACAGGTCACGTCAGCGACGCCGACCGCGACATGCGGGAGATCGGCGGGATGCCGGTACCCGACGTCCTTCTTGCATTCCGGCAGGGTGCCCGCCCGGCCGATCAGGGCGGGCGTCCGCGGGGCGAGTTCGACGGAGACGCCACGACCCTGGCTGTAACGGAGCCACGGGCCCCGGCCGGCTTCGAAGCCGGGCACAGGTTTCCTGTCACTCTGCCCCAGGGTGAGAGGCATGGCGACGACCAGCGTCCCGCTCGGTGGACTCACCGGCGTTGCCGGAGTCGCGGCCGGGGTGGGGAAAGGCCGGGTCGGGGACGGAGTAGGCGCGGCACCGTCAAAGGCTCGTAGGAAGACGGCCGCGCCGGCGATCAGGACGAGGAACGCGCCCGCGCCGCCGAGCAGGATCGGTGTCGCACGCGAGGACGGAGTGCTGGTCCTGCGCGGTCGCCCGGTGCCTCCGACGGTATGAGGCGCCGCGAACGCGGCATCACGGACGAGCGTCGGCGCGGGCGGCGACGCGCCCACGGGCCGGGGGACCGGCACGGGTACGGGGGGCGGCAGAGGAGGCGGCGCGGGAGCATCGAGGGACGGGATGAGGGCTTCGCGGTCGGCGCGAGGAGCCTCGCGGTCACGGTGGGGAACCCTGCGGTCGAGCCGGGGGACGTCACGGTCGAGCACACCCAGGTGGGTGACGCCCTCCCTGCCGAACCGCCCGGCTGTCTTCCACCCCAGCACGACGCGGGCCGGGGTCGAGGCCGCGAGGGCGTGGTTCCACACGATGTCCCAGTCGTCCAGGTGGATCACCGGCTGGAGCACGATGTGCCGTTCGACCGCCGGCGGCGCCGTGACCGGCCACGGCGGCGGGCCGGCTTGGCCGGGATGGGGCCGCCGTACCTGGCTCACGGGCGCGTTCCATACGGGTCGCATGTAGTGTTCGTAGGTGGCGCCGGCCCATCGGGGATAGGACTCGTACAGGTCCGGCAGTTCCGGACCTCCCGTGTCGGCCGCGGAGAACCAGCCGACGAAGCAGTACATCTCCCTGGTGCCATCGGAGTGCATGGACTTGCTCAGTTCGGCCGCCTGACAGGCGACTCCCACCAACCGTGCGCCTGGCCGGACGGTGATCAGGAAGCGGGAGTTCTCCTGGAGTTGCCTGCCGTCGGCGATGACGGCGTACACGGCGCTCTCCAACCACTCGCGGTCGATCCCTGGCGGGCGGACCCGCCACCACACGTCGGCCCCGGCGGTACGACCGTAGACCACGGGTGTCCAGAGCTGGTCAGCCACGGCGGTTCACCGCCCAGCGCGCCGGGGCCCCGCCTTCGAACACGCGCAGGTTGCGGAGCCGCGGGGTCAGCGCGGAGATCTCCTGGGTGGAACGTTCGAAACGGAGCTGGTTGTGACCGATCGCTTCTTCGACCGTCCGTAATTCACGCTCCAGTCGCAGCCGCTGGTCACGTACGCTGCGCCGCTTGCTCGGCGGCAGTGCCGCCATCTGCGCGCCGATGCCGTTACGCCTGGACGCGAGTTCGCGCAGGTGCAGGTCTTCCTGGTGGGCGGCAGCGCGGTAGTAGTACGTCATGGCGAACAGCAGAGGCAGGTGCACATCGTTCGGATCGACGCCGTCCGGCCGGGCGTGACCGCCCGGCATGGGCTGCAGGGGCCCGACCGTCACGGGGCAGACCGCGGTGCATACGCGCGGCTGGAAGGCCACGGGCAGCAGGTCCCGGATCTCGTGGATGACGCCGGTCAGGGTGCGTCCCGAGCCGCCGCCCCAGTCGATGAGATCCGCCTTGGTGAGCAGGATGGCGATCGACGGCCACGCCAACCCGCGCGCGGTCCTGCGGGTGAGGGTCTCGGTCAGCACGCTCGAAATTCGGTGAATGACCATCTCGCGGGCCAGCGGCTCACGGCGTTCGCCGCTCACAGGCTTACGGAAGTGCTCCCCGTCGAGCGTCACGAAGATGGCGTTGGAAAGCGATATCTTGTCGAGCAGGAATTGCGCGTCGAGCGAGCCGTCCACGCCGACGAAATCATGCAGCGCGCCACCACGGAAATCGGTCCAGTCGAGGATCGCCGACGGACTCATCTCCCGGGAGAAGACGAACGTGTAATTGGTGGGCTTGTCCAGCGTACGCGGCACAAGTGTGCCTTGGCCCAGCTCATGCCATGCCTCTACCAGGGAGACGTCGGCATTGTTGTTGCGCTCGTGCAGGTTGCAATTGTCGACTCCCCGCGTCATGGTCGCGTAGAGAGCGTGTAAGTAGGTGGACTTTCCCGAACCCGAGGCGCCGATCATTGAGATCGTCAGCGTGGGTAAATTCTGCATGCGACCCCTCCCCGTCGGCATGACGCATCGAATTTGACACGCGATCGGGTCGAACGGAACGGAAGACAGCGAAGAGTGTCCAAGACGTTACAGTCGCCGGAAATCGTACTGGGCTGGTCGGGAATTGTGCGGACGGGCGTCAGGTATAGCGGGTGGTGATTAATTTGATTTCCGGCGGTCCGCGGTTCCGGCGTGCTACTGCTCGGCCGCGGCGACATTGAGGGCCTCGCGGACGTGTTCGGGTACGCCGCGACCGTTGGCCCTGCGCCACGCCTCGTCCACCGCGTCCCACCCCGCCGCTCCCGCGAACCAGGCCAGATCCCGCTGTAGCTCAGGCAGGGCCTCGTCCGGAAAGGTGTGATACATGCCCGCGGCCCGCACCAGGCAGTCCAGAGCCGCCGCCGGATCGTCCTGATACAGCACGCCGGCCAGCGCGCCGAGGGCGCGGCACATGGTCGCTCGGTCCTGCTCCTGCTGGGATCGTTCCAGTGCGGTGCGGTAGTGCATGGCGGCGCTCGTGTATCTCCCGGCCAGACGCAGGGCGTGCCCCACCTGGAGGGAGCAGAGCGTCATGCCGATCGAGTCCCCCGCCCGCAGATAGAACGATCGAGCTCGTTCGGCGAACCGCAAGGCCTGCCGGTGGTCGCCCCGTAGCTCGGCCACCCGGCTGAGCTGGTACCAGCACGTGGCCTGTCCATGATTGTCCCGCCGCGGTTCGTACTCTGCCAGGAGCTCCCGGTAAAGTCGCTCAGCCATCGTCAGCAGAGCCTGGTCCCCTGATGCCAGGTGCAGTGCGTAGTCGACGTTGGCCAGGTGGAAGCGGGCTTCGGCGGAGTCCTTGTGCAGCCGCAGAACCTGTTCGTACCGGTCGCGTGCCTCCGTCAGTCGTCCTCTCTCCTCCGCGATCCGGCCTCGGAGGAACGCCATGCCCGGATCGTCGGCGGTGGGCACCCCCACATCGTCGCAGGTGTCGAGTAAGAGAGTCGCCTCATCCCAGTCCTGGTCGAGCAGCCGATCCCGAGCCGCCATCGTGATGGTTCGGCGGGCGAGCGCGTCACGCTCCGGGCTGCCGGGCAGGTGGCCGGTGTGGCCGAGCACTCGGCGGGCCAGCCCCCGGATCTTCTCCCGGGCGGCGGGAGAGGCGATGCGGTCATAGAGGCGGTCGAGAAGCGTCAGCAGAATGTGGGCCTCGGCCAGGTGACGTAGCTTGAGCGCGTCCTCCAGGCATTCGTCGACGGTGTGACTCAGCAGCGCCGTCGCGGTGACCGCTGCTATGTCCGCGTGATCGAACCGGGCGAGAAGTTGCGCGGCGATGCCGGACAGGACACGGATGCGACGAAGCCGCAGAGCGGCATACTCCCGTGCGAAGGCATCGGGAGTTTCACTCGCCCAGTCGGCCAGGAGGGTGAAGCGTAGCGCCGGATGCACGCTCACGACCTCGGGGATGCCTGTGGGCGCGGCGAGCCCGTCCCGGCACAGCCGAGTGAGAATGGCCTGCCAGCCTTCGATCGTGGTGCCCGCCCACGGCTGCCCGCAGTCGGGAAGCGCGCTGAGATGCGCCAGCGTGTTGGCATCCGCCATGCCGTTGGCGACAGTGATCAGGCGCAGCATGAGCCGCTCGTCGTGGCCGTAGCCGCCGAGGACCCCGAGCACGTCAACGGTGAACGCCCGGTGCAACGGATGGCCGGGGAGACGGAGCAGGCTGATGTCACCCACGCCGTCCAGGTATCTCAAGGGATGCTCCGGCAGCCTCCCCAGCCATGGCAGGACCGCCTCCATCGGCCCCGGCAGCCGCTGCAGCACGTTGAGCAGGCGATTCGTCTGGTCGGGCGATGCGTCGGCGCGCGCAGCGGCGAATTCGCTCACGTACTGATCGGCGGCGACCGCGTCCAGGCCCGCGACCTGCAGCACCGTGGCGTGGTGTTCGGGCAGGGTCAGGGCGTTGGCAACGATCAGCAGGCGCCCCCGTCCGGCGCTTTCCAGCCGTTCGGCCATGTCCGCCAGCAGGGGCCCCTGTCCCGCGCGGATCGCCGCGTCCGCGTCGTCCCACACCAGCAGTGAGTCATGCGTCGTCAGGTGATCGACCACCCACGCGACCAGGTCATCGACGCCCTCTCCCTCGATGGCGCCCACCTGCGTGCTCACGGTGGCGGTGCTGTTCGGCGTACGGGTACGGCGGAACCAGGCGGCGTACAGGAAGGCCAGGCATGAACGCCCTGACCCGCGTACCCCCTGAAGGACGACGCAGCGCCTCTTGCGAAACGCGTGCCCGATCGCGGTGATCTCCTCATCACGTCCTATGGCGATCGACGGCAGCATGTCGAGAGAAGGCCGGGCGGGCTCGCGCGCCGCGGACCGGATGCGCCGTGACGGCCGGAAGGTGACATCACCGGATGCGTACATGACGGGCACCAGCCAATCCGCCAATTCCTGCGGACCGAGTTTCCCCACCCGGACCGGATCGGCCCGCAGGGCGGCCCGGCCCGCTTCCACCGCCTCTGACAGCGGGATTCCCTCCAGGAATGCCGTGGTCATGGCCTGCAGAAAAGTGGAGGCCGCCTTCGGCTGCGCCCGTGCCGTCATGCCGACCACCGCGGGCACTCCCGCGTTCATGAGCGCGGTCGCGACGGCGGCGTCGGTCGGCCAGGGCGGTGCCACCAGGGCGGACTGACAGGCGTTCAACACCACGGCCCGCACACCTGATCGCGCGATCATCGCGGCCAGCACCTCGGCGGAGACGTGGGTCCGGCGCCAGTCGTCGTCCTCGAGCACGACATACCCGCCGGCCACGCCGTTCTCCCGCACGTGGTGGCCGCCGTGGACATCGAGATAGACGAGATGGTACGGAACACGACGGGTGACCGCTGTCTCCAGGAGAGCGGCGAATGATTCGAGGGTCGGCGGGTCGGCGACGTGGACCCGCACCCGGCCGGCCTCCGCGTCGAAGATCTTGAACAGCGGCCGCAAGATGGCGGTGGAAGGCACCGCCTCCAGACCTTCGGGCCGAGCGATCATTACCAGCACCCGCAGGGCGGCGGCGGTGATGGGGCGCCCGGCGGAGAACGTTCGCAGGGTGCGCACCACTCCTGCGCCGAAAGGGGCTTGGTCATCGCCCTGGGCTGTCAGCAGTTCCCAAGGTTGTGCCAGAACGGAGGCCGACCCGGACGACACCACGAGCTGCCGTCGGCCTGGCGACGCGGCCCCGGGCACGACTTCGGCCAGTCTCGCACGCCACCGGGAGAACCGGGCCTCCACGCCGGCCGCCCGGTTCGCGGCGGGGCCGAGCGGGGCTTCGAGGTACCGCTCGAGGTACCAGCGGAGGTCGTCGAGTTCATCGACCGCCAACAGGTCGAAGGCCGAATCGTCGAGGGGGAGGCGAGAACCGCGTCCGGCGAAGAAACGCCCACCGACCTCACTCAGGACGGTTTTGGGTGGGCGATCACGCACAGCCTGCCTCAGTCGTCCGTGCCTGGTTCTTCAGTTCGCTGAACGGTCTCGTCTCGCTGAACGGTCTCGTCGACGACCCGTTTCCGTGCCTCGTCGGAGGCCCTGTCCAGGCGGGGTAGTTCGCGCTCCAGATATTCCCTCAGCCCCTCGCCGGCCGGATCCACCGCCGCGTCTCGCCTGCGGGCGCGCCGCTCGGACCACTGCAAGTAGAGCTGTGCGGCTGAGACCACGAGCGCGGCGACCGCCACAGCGGTGGCCACGTCGTAATGCTCAGGGAGACGCGGTGCATGAGAGGCGGCCAGCAGGCTCTCCACCTCATCAGGCAGTTCGGCCCCGAAATCACCCGCCAGCCGTTCGGCCAGGTCCCGTGCCAGGTCCTCCTGTGTCGGCTCCATCACGCTCGTATGCTGACATATTCGCGCGCCGCTTGACCATTACCCGGTACGAAGCCTGATCTGCGCCGGGTAGTCAACTCCACAGGGGACTTCCCCGATCATTCGATCCACTCGGGCGCCACCGTGGGATCGGCCGGGGCGGTCATCCCCGGCTCCCACCTGGTCTTCCAACCGCGCGGGATCTCCAGGATCTTGAACTTGCCCTCGGCCATCTCCCCGCCGATGGTCTCGATCTCCTCGAGGAGCGCGTCGCCCTGGAGGCCGTCCAGCCGCCGGGTGAGGGTGTAGGCGTACTCCTTGGTCTCGCCGGCGTGGATGTAGGAGTTGTGCAGGCGGGTCAGCTCGGGGTTGGCGGTCGACCTCGACCCGGCGAGGAAGACGCCGTTGCCCGCCTCGTTGATGCCGCAACCCGCGTCCGACAGCCGATCACGCAGCCAGTCCAGCCCGGGGCGGAAGTCGTTCTCGGGCACGATGTGGTGGGCGTGAGAGCCGGGCGGCGGCGGCACGCCGTCGCGCGCGATCAGCGACGCCCGCAGGGCGCGGCTGCCTGGCGTCTCCACCACGTCCCGTAGCGGTCTCTCCACGCCGTCGGGCCCGACCCGCGTCCTGGGCGGCTCGGTCTCGTGAACGGACAGGCCGGCCAGGTCCTTCTCGGACAGGCCCGGTGGCGGGGTCTCGTCCCCGGCCAGGAGCTGTTCGAGGTCGTCGATCGCCGCCTCGAGCTTGCCCTTCGGCACGTTCTCCAGGAGCTGCGTGACGATCTCGTCGTCCAGGTAGACCTTGTGCTCGGCCAGGTAGCGGCCGAACGCCCGGACCTCCTCCGGGCCGTACTTCTCCAGCAGTCGCGCGACGCGGCGGGCGAGCTGGGCCGACAACCGCGTGCGGTCCCCCATGAAGGCGCGCACGTCGCTCCGGGTGAAGCCGCTTTCCGCGAGCCTGCGCAGGATGTCGTCGAGCGTCTCGGCCGGCGGGGCGACCGCCTCCGGCGCCTTCGGCTCGGCCGGGCCCCGGGCCTCGTCGAGGACCTGCGCCGGCGTCCGGCCAGCGGCGTTCTCCAGGGCCGCCGCGCGCCGAGCCTCGGGGAGCTTGGCGAACTCGTCGGCGAAAGTCTTCAGCGACGGTCCCGAGCCGTCGAAGAACGCGCCGATCCGGACCTTGGCGCCGTGCAGCCGTTGCAGCATCCGCACGGCCACCTCGTCGAGGGTGGCGACCTCGGAGAGCTTCCCGGTCCGGGCGAGGTCCACGAGGAGCGATTCCTCGGCGTGGCCGAGCGCGCCGAGCAGTTCGGTGGGCGTACGCCGGCCGGCCAGTGCCCGCTGCAGCAGCGCGTCGACCTGATGCTCCCCGCCGGCCCTGAGCAGCCGCTGGAGGGTGCCGAGTGCCTCGCCGCTCAGCTCGGGCCCGTACAGGTCCAGCAGCGACTGGTAGGCGCGGGACTCGTACTCCCGGCCGAGCGCCTTCAGGACGTCGCCGACCTTCTGCCGGAACCCCCGGACGATCGCGGGCCCGGCCTCATGCTGGACCGTCCGTCCGATCGCCGCCTCGACCTCGTCCGCTCCCTTGAGCAGCAGCTCGGCGATCTCGCGCAGCGACTTGCCGCTCGCCCGCAGCGCGCGGGCGGCCTCCCGCGCGGTCGAGGCCTTCTCCAGTGCGAGGCGCATCGGCGGGGCGAGGATCGGCACCGCCAGGAACTCGAACGCCAGGGTCATGGCGAAGCCGGTGGTGAAGCGGTCCCAGTACTTCCCCGGGTCGGACCAGCCGTTGCAGTGCGAGTAGTGCAGCAGGTCCTCGCCCAACTGGTAGGTGACCTCCAGGCCGCCGACACCGGTGGCGGTCGCGACGCCGCGCAGGCCGTAGACGATCCACTTGGTCGCGACCTGGCCGACCAGCTCCCGGGTGACCAGCTGGCCGGCGACGAACCCGCCGAGCTGCTTGACCGCCCCGGAAAGGATCTTGAAGCCGACCGCGTCCAGCTCGCCCTTGAGCGCCGCGCCGAGATAGCCCTCCAGGGTCCGGTCCTCGGCGTCGGTGGTGAAGTGGTAGACGACCACCTGCATGCTGACGAAGAAGAAGAGCTGGCCGATCGTGGCGACGCCCAGCTCGACGATCATCACGCCGCCGAGGACGACCGCCTCGGCCATCAGGAAGACGGTGAGCGCGCTCTCCATGTGCTGCACGTGGTACGAGGTGAGGTAGGCCTCGAACCCGGCGGGCGCCTGGACGAGCACGTCCCCGGCCGGCATCCACGGGTTGTCCCCGACCTTCTGCACCGGCTGGTAGTGCACGTAGATCTCGTCGACCCCGCGCTCCCGGCGGCGCTCCAGCCGCAGCACCCGCACCGACTTGAGGAGGGTGACCTTCACCAGGTCCTTCTCCTCCAGCGGCGGCAGCTCCTTGGCGGCCTCCTGGGTGGCCTTGCGCAGCAGTTCCTCGCGGGTCATCCGCTCGCCCGGCCGGCAGACCATCCGGCCGACCAACTCGGCCACCTTCTTCCGGGTCGGCTCGCGGAGGCGGTCCAGGATCTCCTGCTTCGGCTGGAGGATCCGCGAGGACTCGGCGTAGTACGGGTCCACCACCGCCACCACGCCGGCCGTGTCGTCGCTGCTCCCGCCCGCCGCGCGCAGCTTCCGGCCCGGGTCCCGGTCGATCCAGATCTCCTGGGCGTCCACGTCGTAGTGGCTCTTCCCCAGGTCGCGCACGAGAGCCTCGATGTCCTCCGCCACCATCGCGATCCGCGGATCCCCGTCCGCCAGCGCGACAACCTCCCGCTTCAGATAGGTGTTGAGCGACGGCAGGGCACGGATCGCGCGCACGAAGGCGTCGAGCCCGCCGCGCCGGTCCAGCTCGTCGAGCAGGAGCCCGAACAGCGCCGGGTCGCCCACCTTGGTGGTCCATCGGGTGAGGAAGCCGCGGAGCGCGTCGTCCCGGTCTGCGCTCCAGAAGCCGTTCTCGGTCCGCAGGATCCGCTCCACCTCGGCCGCTTCCGAGGAGATGAAGGCCGCGTTCGCCGTACGCAGTGCCTGCTTGCGCACGTCGGCGACCAGCGGGGTGAGGTTAGCGCCCGCGCTGCCCGGCAGCCAGAAACCGCCCGTGGGCGCCGGGGCCGGGGTGGCCAGCGTGGCCAGGAACGGCCCGAGGGTCGGCCCGAGCCCGGCGATCGCGGACTGCGTGAACGGCACGACGGCGCCGAGCCGACCGCCGCCGAACTGCTCCCGCCGGTACCGCTCGAACAGGGCCGCCAGCGTGCGCTCGTGGATCCGGCGCCGGACCGTGAACGGGGTGACGACCACGGTGACCGGCACGTCCGGCACCTCCCGCACGGCGGCGGGCAGGTCCAGCCCGGCCTCGGCGGCGAAGTCGGCCGACGAGCCCAGCCCGGCGGCCTCGCGCAGCGGCACGTCGACGGTCTGGACCCGCCCCCGCTCGACGAGGTCGTCGAGGACGATATTGGGCAGCGCCAGGAAGACCGAGAGCGTCCACGCGCCGGGCCGCAGGATCGTCTGCCGCTCGCCCTGCGCGGGTCCGGGCCGGTCCTCGACGAAGCCGCGCCGGCCGAACTCCGGGATCCGGGTGGCGACCTTGTGGTCGGCCTCGGCGACCATCGCGCGCAGCGCGCCCCACCCGTGCACCGACCAGACGTACTCGTCGGGCCGCCGGGTCGCGGCGAACCGGCTGAGGACCTCCCGGCTGTGCGCGGTGAACTCGCGTTCGGCCGGCACCTCGGTCACCCACGCGGTCGCCGGCATCGGCTGGTCGAGCAGCGGGAAGTAGAGCTCCAGCGGGTCGGGCGAGCCGTCGTCCCGGTGCGCCACGTACTTCCGGCGGATCTCGAAGAACTGGCGGGGCGTGAGCCGGAACTCCACCTTGATCCGGATGCGCCAGGTCTCCGCCGCCACCGCCTGTCCAGCAGGGTGGTGGCGCGGGCCGGTACCGGCGGGCGCCGGCGCGGCGGCCGGAGCCAGCGGCAGCGACTGCGCCCGGGCGGCTTGCTCGATCGCCCGGCTCAGCCGGCCGAGGAGCGTGGCCTGCTGCTCCGGGGCGAGCTCGCCCCGGACCAGCTCCGGCGGCTGCAGAACCACGACGGACGCGGGCAGCGTCTGCCGGGCGCGGTCGAAGGCCCGGCCCAAGGCGCGCGCCACGGCATCCTCCAGCCCGCCGGCGGCCAGCAGCTCGCTCATGCCGGTGCAGCGCAGCCGGAGGGGGAACGTGAGCACGCGGACCGTGGCCGGTCCGCTCGTGCCGCCGTCGCTCACGCCGCGCCCCCCGTCAGTCCGCGAACGGCTCGTCCCAGCGGCTCAGCTCGGGCCGGGCCGGGTCACGGCGCGGGCAGCGCTCGGTGGCCAGGCGGGCCTTGCGGGAGGCCACGCATCCGCAGGCGCCGCAGACCCGGTCGTCGCCCGCCGTGGCCAGGGCCACCTTGTAGACCCACCTGACCGGCGGCTCGATCAGCTCGGGGCAGCCCGCGCAGGCCGCCGTCCGCCGCTCGTACGTCTCCTGGTCCACGGTGCGGAAGCCGGCCCCGGCCCAGCGGTTGAGCGCCTTGCCCGCCTCGATCACCAGCCCGGCGGTGGAGCGGTTCGCCGTCGTCGCGGCCGGAGCGGAGTCCTCGGGCAGCTCGTACGCGCGGTTGTCCGGGTGGGTGACCAGCTCTTTCAGGCGCGGCAGGTTTCCCCGAAAGGCCAGCAGGACGAGGCAGTAGCGGTCCTCCACCATGGCCCGGCGCAGCGCGGGTGCCGGGAGCGGGCCGGGCAGCCCGACGTACTCGGCCGCCGCTACCCGGGCCTGCTCCCACTCCAGGCCGTCCAGCTTCTCCTCGAGTTCGGTCAGCATGGCGTCAGCTCCTCCGCGGGGACCCGTCGTCCCGCTCGTCGTGCGGCGGCAGGGCACAGTCGGGCACCGGTTGCATGCCCATGGCGGCGACGTAGGCCTTCATCCGGCAGTCCAGCGACGGGCGCTCGCAGCGGTCCTCCGGGTTCTCCCGGGCGGCGGTCTCGTCCACGTGCCGGAAAATGCTCCTGATCTCCTCGACGGCCCGCTCGCACATCATCGGGAAGAGCGAGGGCGGCCAGATCCGCCGCAGGTCGTTGATGGCCGTGTGGTCGGCCTCGCCCACGCATGCGGCGCCCTCGTGGTAGGCCAGCACGTGGGTGAGCACCAGCGCGAGCCCCGCCTCGGTGAGCGCCTTGATCCGCAGCAGGCCGCCGGTGACGACCACGTACCTCTGGCGGAGCTGGGTCCACGCGTACGCGCCCGGCAGGCTGTTGTTCCAATCGATCAGCATGACCACGTCGTCGTGCCGCGGCCGGGCCAGGTCGATCATCTTCTGCGCCACGGTGATGCGGAATGTGTTGGTCGAGGAGAACAGCGGAACCGTGGCGCGGATCCGCTCGGCCTGCTCGGGGTGGAAGAAGCCTTTCGCCTCGGGCGGGACCGTGACCAGTGGCCGGGGAGGTTCCAGGGCGGTCGGGTCGAGGCGGATGCCGGCCGCCTTCGCCTCCTCGAGGAACGTCTTGGTCGGCCGGTTCCGGGTCAGGTACTCCTCGGTGCCCGCCACCGGGGTGTCCATTTCGAGCACGATCTGGTCGATGACGTCGATGTTCCGCAGGTCGCCGCGGCTGTGCACGCGCTGCACCGAGAGGTCGGCGGTGACCACGCCGTACGAGTTGAGCAGGTGGCCGTCGAGGTTGACGCCGTCGAACGGGCCCATCTCGATGGAGTACACGCCGACCGCCAGGGTCTTGGTGACCGGGCCGATGATCTCGGCCTCACCGCCGTCGGCGCGGCGCAGCCGGTCGCCGGGCACCAGCACCTCGGCCGACTTGAGCAGGCCGGTGGTCATCAGGAACAGGGTGTCGTCGGTCACCTGCAGGACGCGGACGTCGTTCCGGTCGAAGCGGTAGATGACGTTCAGGACCGAGTAGGCGGGCTGGGCGGTCTGCATGCCGGAGGCGAAGGCGACCTGCGCGGGCTGCCACACCAGGCCCTTGCCGGCCGCGAGGATGGTGTCGCCGGTCCGGATGTCCTGCACCTTCACGAAGACGCCGGGCTGCGCCTCGATCGGCGTGTCCTGGCCGTAACAGCTGCAGCAGCACGCGCACTGGGTGGGCGGGTTGCCGGCGAAGATGATCCACGGGTCGTCCGGCCGGTAACCGTTCAGTTCGCAGTGGCGGTCCACGGTCTGCTGGACCGCGGCGCAGATGTCGTCTCCGCACCAGACGTTCGCCGGTGGCGGCAGGCTGTTGACGTTTTCGAGGCATTTCTGCGACGGCATCGACGTGTCCTTTCCTCGGATGGTGGGGGTGTCAGTCCTGCAGTTCGAGCCGCAGGACGCGGACCGAGACCGTGACGGCGACGGGCCTCTGGTGCCGGAGGCGGAGCATGCGGGCGATCAGCGGCGCGCCCGCACCCGTGTCCGCCGCGAAGGCGACCTCCTCCCAGGTGACCTGTGCGTTCAGGAAGGCCGCGCCCGGGCGGACGCTGACGAAGTGGAAGGCGTGGCTGGTCAGCGGCAGCAGCGCGCCGAGCTGGACGTCGAACACGCCGCCGGTGGACGGGGGCCCGGCGTTGAAGGCGGGGATCGTGACCGTCGCGTCGATCAGCATCCCGGCCGTGGGCCGCTGCTGGAGCGCGCCGTCGACCTGGGTGATCACCTCGGACAGCTTGCCGAGGTCCTCCTGGAGGGCCCGGAACCGCGCGTTGAACCCGTTCGGGCCGCCCGCCTGCACCCGGTCCCGGTTGTCCACGTAGTCGGTGTGGCGGAACGTCGGGGTGAACGAAACGCTAGCCATGCTCGAGGTCCTTTCGGAGTTGTTCCGTACGCAGCCGCGCGGTGGAGCGGTGGAGCCGGAACTTGGGATACGTGTAGTCGGGGTCGAGCGACGGCCGGCCGGCCAGCTCGACGACGGCCGGGCGGATGTCGCGGGTCAGCACCTCGACGCCGAGCGGGTGCAGGGCGTGCACGACGTTCATGATCAGGTCGTACTGGTCGCGGGTGATCGTGGCGCCGGCCGGCACGGCGCTGGTCAGCCGCACCCGCATCGCGTACGGGCCGGTCGCCCCGGCCTCGCGGAACGCCGCCTGCACCCAGACCCGGCCGGCCTGCCGGCCGGTCAGTTGGAGGGCGGGCAGCGCCGGGCTCGCCACGTCCGCCCGCCCGGCCGTGGGGTCCAGCGGCCCGGTGGACCAGTGCAGGCGGGTGGTCGCCGAGACCGCTGAGGGGCCGGGCACCGCCTGGAGGGTGATGGTCGTGCCCTCCTCGACCAGGTCGGGCCCGCGGACCACGATCAGGTCCTCGGGCCGGTGCAGCACCTTGACGTCGGCGCCGTCCACGGTGACCCAGCTGAACCCGGCGGCGTGCGCCAGCGCCGCGAGCCGGCCGGCGGCCAGATTGGAGTGCCGCATGGTGAGCGCCCGCCCCTGGGAGGCGAGCGTCGGCGCGCCGCCGGCCGGCACCGGGACGAAACCGGAGCGCAGGGTGAGCGTGCCGGTGAGGCCGGTCAGCAGCGTGCGCAGCCGGTCGGCCGTGCCGGGCTGGATCCGGCCCGCGTCCGGGGTGGTGAGGGTGACGAAGGGGGCGGTGAACCTTTGGAGGAGGGCCGGGTCGAACCGCTCGGCGGGCGCGCCCGCCACCTCGGGGCCCGCGCCCAGGGTGCCGTCGGCGGCGATCGACGAGCCTTCGGCGAGGGTCGTCGGCAGCACGCGCACCGCGACCGAGGCGGTGGCGGCGAACCCCTCGTAGACCACGTCGAGCGTGACGACGGCCGGACCCGGGGTCACGCCGTTCACGGTGGCCTGTCCCGCGGCGGCGGCCGGGGTGACCCGCACCCCGCCGGCGGCCACCGACCAGCGCACCTCGGCCGGTCCTGGCGGCACCGGCGAGGCGGCCACGGTGATGGTCGCGCCGACGTCGACGGTGAGGTCCGCGTCGGGCGCGGCGCCCGGCCGGCCGAGGACGATCGGCGTGCCAGGAGCGCAGGAGGCGTAGACGCCGGTCGCGTCCGGCAGGGTCCGCACCAGCAGGAAGCCCGCCCGGTGGGCGAGCGCGGCGAGTTCGGACACGGCGATCGCGCTGTGCCGCAGGACGACGGCGCGGCCGGCCGCGCGGGCGTCCGGGGCGCCGGGGGTCCAGGCGCTCGCGATGCGCAGGCGGCCCGCGGCCTCGGCGGCGGCGATCGTGCGCAGCCGGTCGACCATCCGGGCCAGCGGCGGTTGCATGAGATGCGGGTCGCCGGTCGTCGCGGGCCCGTAGTCGACGTCGGCCGCGTCGTGCCGCAGTAGCAGCACCGGGTCGATGGTGAGGTCGTCCGCGTCGCCGTACAGTTCCTCCTCCGGCGGCACCCCGCGGCGGCCGGTCGCGTCCATGCTCTCGCCCGGCGGGAGCGCCACCGGCACCACCCGGACGACGAGGTGGCCGCGGTCGGTCGGGGAGTCGGCGTCGTCCACGACGAGCGGGTTCGCGACGCCGCCGATCGGGCCGACCGCGTCGTTGAGCACCGCCGTGAGCGCGGCCGGAGTGGGCAGCGTCCAGCGCCGGAAGATGCCCAGCCGGCGGCGGTAGTGCTCGTCGTGCTCGCCGAGCGCGGGGGCAAAGGTCCGGCGGGCCACCCGGCTGATCCGTACCTCGTCGATCGTGGCCCGCAGTGCCGCGCCCGCCCCCGGGCCGATCACCACCGGCTGCGCGGCGGTGAGCGGGCCGAGCGCCCCGATGGGCCGCAGGTCGGCCCGCTCGCCGTCCACCCAGAGCGCGACCGAGCCCTCGGCTCGGTCGACGACGACGGCGACGTGCGTGAACCGGTCGGTCCGCAGCGACCGGCCGCTGTGCAGCACCTGTTCGCGGGTGCCGTCCGAGACGGTGGCGCGTACGATCCGGGGCAGCCCGCGGCCGAACGCGCCCAGCTCGATCGACCAACCGGCGCCGGTCGCGCCGCGCCGGGCGAGGATCCGGGCGTCCGGGCCGTCCGCGTCCGGTTTGACGAAGCACTCGGCGGTCAGCGCGGCGTTCGTGGGAACGTCGAAGGCGGTATGCGAGGCGACCGTCACGGCGCCGGGGCCGGTGAACGCGGCGGCGGTGCCATACCGCCCGAGGGCGCCCAGGGTGACGCTGCCCGAGGGCGTCCCGTGGTGCGCGGAACGGCCGGGGAACCGGCCGGTGAAGTCCTCCACGGCGATCGGTGCGCCGGGCGCGTCGTCCAGGTGGTAGAGCGCGACGGTGTCGTCGTCCATCGAGTAGGCCAGCGGCGGGAAGCGCGGGACGGCCACGTCGGCGCCGATCAGGTCGAGGCTCACGCCGATCGCGGTGGCCAGCTGCCGCTGGGTCGCGGTCCTGGCGATGTGGCGGCGTAGCAGGTCCCGCTCGGCGCCGAGCACCCAGAGCAGGCGGGCGGTGTGGCCGAGCAGGGCGGTGACCGCCCACTCGTCCGCCACCGCGCCGGGCGCGGCGGCGAAGCCGGGCCCGGCTCTCCGGGCGACGGTGAGCCGGGTGAGCCGGGCGGCGTCGGTGGCGTCGGCGGGCAGGAGCAGCGGAACCGACTCGCCGGCCAGGGTGCCGGCCGGGAGGACCACCTCCGCGACGGCCGCGCCGCCGCCCAGGGCCGGGTCCGCCACGCGTACGGTCAGCAGGGTGTCGCGGTCGAGATCCCGCAGGGTCCGCACCACGTACGACGGGGTGGGCGTGGCACCGAAGCGGGCTATGTGATCGGTGAAGTCGTAGCGGCCGACGTCGGCCGACTCCGGCGCGCCCGCGGCCGGGGTCAGCGCCAGGTGCAGCACGTCGCCGCCGGCCGCGAAGGGCACGGTGAGGCGCCGGGACATCCGGCCCGCGGCGCCGCGGGCGAGTGAGGCGAGCTCGAGGTGGGCGGGCAGCGTCACGGCGTCACCAGCTCCAGGTCGTGCAGGTCGGCGTCGGGGCGGAAGACCGGCAGCTCGGTCGGGCCCATCACCAGGTTCTGCCCGACCGCGGCCTGCACCGTGGTGGTGTGGAACGCCACCTCGCCGAAGGTGATCCGGCCGAACGCCGCCGGGTGGCGGCGCAGGTGCAGGCGCTGGACGTCGAGCACGCCGTCGACCTCGACCACGGTCCTGACCACCTGGCTGTACAGCACGTCGCCGCCGAGCCGCAGGTCGCCGAGGGCGCCGGCGAGCCGGGAGCGGATCGCCCGGGCCAGCGCCGCCTCATCGGAGCCGCGCTCGACCACCACGAGGGCCCGCACGCCGACGTCGATGTGGTCGGCCTCGATGACGTTCGGGTGCACCCCGGGCGGCCGGATCCGCTCCATCACCTCCTGGACCCGTTCGAAGACGCCGCGTACCGCGCCGGTGGTCCGCCACGGCCAGCGGAACTCGTGCGCCACCACCACGTCGAAGGTGTACGGCTCGCCGATCCGCCGCTCGGCGCTGAACAGCCGCTCGCCGAAGGCGAACTCGTTGAAGATGCTCTGCGAGACGTCCACGCCGCCGAACGGGTCGGAGAGCAGCACGTCGACGACGCCGTCGACGTCGAGTACGGCCTGCCGGGCGGCCTCGGCGGTCCAGAGGGTGCGGGCGATGCCGAGCTGCCGGCCGCGGTAGGTGTCGTCGTCCTCGCGGGCGTCCCCGCCGCCGAGATCGGACTCATTGATCACGGTCACGCCGGCGGGACCGAAATCGGCCAGGTAGACCGCGCGGTACTGGGGATCGATCACGGTGATCGTGCCCTGCGGCACGTTGCCTCCGGAGCCGCGGGCGAGGGCCTGCACCGCCACGAGCTGCGCCGGCGTGCCGGCGGTGAGCTCGGCCGTGGCCGTGGTCGCGAAGGACTGCCCGCGGGCCGGGGCCAGCAGGATGGTGCCCTCCGGCACGACGTAGGTCCGGCCGGGCAGGCCCCCGGTGAGCGTCAGCGTGACCCTTCCGGTGGCGAACAGCTCGCGGCGGCGCAGGCCGGCGTCGCTGCCGAGCAGGTCGAGGCTGTCCCCGGTCGCGGTGGACACGTACCCGCTGTAGTAGAAGTCCTCCAGCCGCTTCCACAGCTCGGCGTCCTCCAAGGCCGCCGCCTCGATCAGCTTGGCCAGTGGGCTGGTGGCGGTGAGGTCGGCCGTCAGCCCGAGGGTGGCCCACATCTGCCGGGCCCGCTCCCTGGTGTCGCCCAGGATGGCATCGAAGCCCTTGAGGACGAAGCCGTCCCTGGTCACCCCGTACTCGGTCATCGCTCAGAACTCCACATCGACCAGGACCGACGTCGTGACGTTCTGGATCGTCTCCACGGTCACGAGCACCTGCCACAGCCTCGTGCGGTGGTCGGACGGACGCCCGCCGGCCGCCACGACCTGGGCCACGAACTGCGGGTCGTCGTCGAACAGCACTTCGGCGACCTCGAGGACACGCGGATCGGAGCCGAGCGTCCGCACCACTTCGAGCCGGATCAGCTCCTTGACCGTGCGCCGGTTGTCGCCGCCGGTGAACGCGCCCCGCACGTCCAGCCCGTATCCGGTGTTGACCGGATCGGTGCCGAACGGGGTGAGCAGCCGCAGGGTGAGCGCCTGCTCGAGGTTCGCGAGGCCGTGCACCAGCTGCGGCTCGCCGCCGCGGTGGTCCGCGGCGAGCACGAGGTCGCCGTCCACGAGCCGGAAGCTGGAGCCGAACAGGATGTCCCCGGTCGGCGGGGCGGGGCTGGTCATGACGCCTCCAGCACGCTCTGGCCGGCGCCGCGGACCTGCCACAGCACCGGTTGCGGCGGGACCGCGTCGGTGAGCCCCTGCGCCGTCTCCAGCATCACCGGCTGACCGGACACCGTCAGCGTGCTGCTCCGCCCGGCGATGATCGACGTCACCTTGAGGCAGGGCTTCTGCCCGAGGTCGGTCTTGGTGTTCTTGCAGCCGGACACTGTCGCGGCGAGGAGGTCCGCCTGCACCAGCACAGGCGCCCCGCCGACGGTCAGCGCCGAGGTGGACGCCTGGACCACCAGCTGTCCCTGGTGGGCGCAGACGAGCTGGGCGGCGGTGGTCAGCACGGCAGGCATCAGGACACCGCCACCTTCGCGCCGTCGAGCTTGAGCGACACCTGCCCGTTGGTGAGGGTCAGCGTCTTGTGGTCGGTGGTGATGGTGACCTCGCCCTGGGACGAGATCTCGATCTTGGTGCCGGAGTGGTGCTCGATGGTCACCGTGTCGTCGGCCGGCGCCGTCGGCCGCTTCCCGACCTCCGGCAGTTTCGAGCCGCCGACCAGCACATGCAGCGCGCGCACCTGGACGACCCGGCGGCCGGTGGCGTCGATCAGGTCGTTGGCGCCCTTGCCGGTGGGCAAGCCGTCCTGGTCGAGCTCGGTGGGCAGGGCGAGCCAGTAGTCGCCGGGCTCGTTGCCGGGCGGCTCGTGACCCGACCGCCGCGACCAGAGCCAGCCGGCGACCACGGCGTCGTCGACCGCGCCCCGGTTGTGCGCGAGCAGGGCGCGCATCCCCGGATAGACCGGGGTCACCAGGCCGACCCTGTGGAACGCGAACGGCGCCGAGAGCGGCTTGCCGTGCAGCTTCACGTCGTCGTCGACCGGGCTCGCGACGCTCGGCGTGGACACGTCGGGCTGCGGGTGCTGTCCGTAGTTGAGGTCCGTGAGGTGCCTGCCGTCCTTGCCCGGGCGGTACGCGGTCACCTCGCCCACGTCGATCGCCGGGTGGTCGGATCGGCCCCGCTCGACCACGTCCTGGACACGGTCCACCACACCGCGCACGCCGCCGGTGACCCGGGCCCGCTTGCCCGGCGCGACCGCGGTGAGCGTGAGCTTGCACGTGTAGCCGGTGGTCGTGCCGTACGTGTGGGTGATCCGGCCGATCCGCAGCGGGCCGGCCGGCACGTCGTCCAGGCCGGTGACCGTGACGGTCTGCCCGGCCCGCAGCTCGGGGTGCCCGAGAACGGTGACCTCCAGGCCGGTACGCACGGCCGCCGTCGTGCTCTCCGCCGGCACGTCCGGGCTCTCGGTCTGGGCGTCCGCCCGGGCGACCAGGTTCTGGTCCGGGTCGACTCGGACGGGCGCGAGCTCCCGCCCGACCGCGTCGCCGAGCAGGACCGAGCCGTCCCGCACGATGATGGGTACGTCGGCGTCGGCGGCGAGCTGCCGCAGCGCGGTGAGGGTGTTGCCGGAGCAGACGCTGATGTCGCCGACCGACCCGGGGATCGTCGAGCCGGGCGCCAGCTCGACGCCTTCTGGCAGCAGGTCGCGGACCAGCTTGAGCCGGGGCAGCGCGGCCGGCCGGTCCAGCCGGGCCCGCTTGCCGCGCAGCAGGTAACCGGCCTCCTCCTGGCCCTCGATGACCGTCTCGGTCACCCCGCCGTCGCCGATCCCGGTGGTCACCCTCATGACCCGCCCGGTCATCACCGGCCGCGAGCCGAACCGGGTGCCCAGGTCGTCGAAGTATCCGAGCCGGATCGTCACCTTCAGCCCGTCCGACGGGTAGCTCGACCGGAGCTGCCGGACCGCTGCGGCGGGCAGGTCGTAGAGGGTGACGCGGAACGTGTCGGCGGTCGCGCCCTCGCCCATCTCGACGGTCACCTTCGCGTCGACGACGATCCCGCCGGCGTACACGTCGTTGCTCACCGTGAGCGGCAGGCCGAATCCGGCGAAGGAGGCGATCGCCTGGGTCAGGCCGCCACCGCCGGAGGCCTGCTCGATGCGTACGCGATGCCACAGCACCAGGCTCATGGCAGCGCCACCCCCGCCACCACCTCGGAACCCCAGCGGCCGAAGCCGTGCAGGTTGCCCAGCGCGATCCGGATCGTGCGGAACACCAGCGCGAGCTCGCCCGCGTGGTACACCATGCCGGGGATCACCTTGCGGCGCAGCAGTGGTACGCCCCCGGCGATCCCCTCCCGGACCACGGTCACCACCAGGAAGGCGCCGTCGCCCGGCAGGCTCACCACGGCGTTGAGGCCGGCCGGGGCGTTCACGTCCGGCAGGACCTCCTCGGCGATCGTGACCTGGAGGCCGAAAACGTAGCTGCGGCCTTCGAACGAAAGCCGGAACGACTGCGGGAAACCCTCGTCGGGGTTCACTGGCAGCCGCAGGAATCGTGGTTCGCTCATCCGGTCTCCAGATGGGATACGAGGAACTAGAGCGGCGGGCCGGGGCTGCGCGGTGCCGGGCTGGGCGGCGGCGCGGCCCGGGAGATCGCCGTGCCTGCCGCGAGCGCGAGGTCCGCCGCCTCGCCGGCGAGCGCCGAGAGGTTGGAGCGGGGCACGTGGTGCAGGCTCATCGAGACGTCCAGCGCCTCCCGCTTCGTCGTGCTCTGCGTGATCCGCAGGTCGGTGATCTGCATGTCCAGGCTGATCGTCAGGCCGGACACCACCGGGATGCCGGCCACCGCCATCAGCGGCGCGGCGGTCGCGGCGAGCGCCCGGCTGGTCAGCGCCATCGCCTCCAGCGCCTTTTTGACGAGCAGCCGGTCCGGCCCGATAAGGACGGCCTCGATCGCGATCGTCTTCACGGTCGGCTGGGTCGCTTGCGACCAGCGGCTGCCCATGATCCGCTCGATCCGGTAGCCCTGGCTGATCGTCATGCTCTGCACGTGGAACAGCGGGACGGCGCCGACCAGCACCGGCGGGTTGGCGGTCACTGCCGGCTCGCCAGCTCACGGTCGAGCTCGGCGAAGACCTCGGAGACGACCCGCTGCACCAGCGCGTCGTTCGCGTCGCCGACGACCTCGACCTCGACCGGGAAGTAGTAGTGGACCACCGCGCCGTCGCCGGCCGGGAGGGCGGTGTCGCCGGAGCCGGCCACGGTCAGTCCTCCACGCCGACGGTCAGCGCCATGCAGGTGAAGTTCGCCTGCGGCACGCCGTCGATGACCACGTTGCTGGGGGACGCCGAGGTGACCACGCACCGGGCGAACTTCATGGCGTTGAACGCCCAGTCGGTGCCCCGCTTCTCGGCCACCGTGATGGCGAACTCGGTGCCGTTGACCGCCAGCTCGGTGAGGTCGGCCACGGTCGCCGCGATCGCCGGCACGGTCATCGTGAAGGTGAAGGTGAAGGGCTGCCGTACATAGCCGGTGTTGTCCTGCTCCAGGCTGTGCACCACGGTGTGCGGCACGTTGAAGGTGGGTGTGAAGTTCGTGATCGGGGTGATCGTCCGATTGCCGAGCTTGACCTCGAGGCGCGTATTCCAGTCGGCCATGGTCGCGGGTCCTCCTACACGAACTTGAGCGTGATCGACAGGCGATGGATCGCCCCGGCGTAGTCGACGGAGACCAGGACCTCGACCACGCGCTGGCTCTGCGCGTCGTTGACCCGGTTGAGCTCAGCCTCGGTCAACGTGTTGGGGTCCTTGTCGAGCAGCACCTTGAGCGGCGTGGTGATCGTGAAGCCCTCGATCACCTCGCTCCGCACCAGGGGCTGGAGCACCGCCTCCATCTGGGCCTCCAGCGCGCGCAGCCCGGAGCGGCTCACGCGCAGGATCCCGATCGTCTTGATGAGCTGCGCCTTCACGCGGAACGAGACGTCGTCGACGGTGCGTACGATGTCGATGTATTTCTTGCCACCGGGATTGCCGGTGTAGCCCTCGCCCAGATAGGTCCCGTGCCCGGGAATCAGCACCGGATCGACCAGCCAGTTCACGCCGTTCCCGGCCGGACCGCTCGCGAAGGTCTCGGTGCCGTTGATGGCCGCGATCTCCGAAGGCGTGAAGTCCGCGCTGGTGATGTTGACCGGCTTGAGCAGCATCGAGATGTGCGGCTCGTAACCGGCGATCATCCCGGCCAGGGCCGCCGCCGCGTCCTGGTCGCTCTTGTGGGCGATGTAGATCATCCGCTCGTTGGCCAGCGCCCCGGTGACGACGCCGGTCGCCGTGGCTCCCTTGGCGAGCATGGCCACGCCCATCCGCTCCTTGCCGTCCCCGCCGGTGTTGGAGACGCTGCTGACGTGGTTGGCCAGCAGGACGATCGCGCCACCGGGCGCGGCGCCGGTAGTGGCGTCGAGAGCCGTGTTCGCGAGCGCGACGAGCTGCGCGTCGAGTGGCGCGACCGCGTTGATGGCCGCCGCCCAGTCCGGTCCGGCGGCCGTCCGCACGCCGTAGACCAGCGTGGGCCCCGGCGACTGCGCGAAGGCGAGCGCGATGGCCTCGCCCAGGTCGCCCGGGGCGCGGCGGCGGGCCTCGGCCGGATCGGTGAAGGCGATCGGTGTGTTCGGGCGGGCGATGGGCGGCTCGGCACCCAGCCTCGCGTCCGCCGCTGTGTCGGTGAACGTGGTGGTGGTGTTGTCCTCGATCGTCGCCAGCAGCCGCCCGGAGCCCGCAGTCCCGTTGACGGCCGTGCGGTAGAGCCGGCGCGCCACGGTGTTCGTGCCGGCCCCGCCGGTCGGGATGGCGGTGACGTTGACGACCTGGTTGCCGGCGGTGGTGGCGACCGTGGCCTCGGCGCCGGTCTCGGTCTCCCCCTGGGCGGTCACCATCGTCACCGCGTACCGGTAGGTGCCGATCCCCAGCCCTGCGCCGGTGACCGCCGCGGCGGTCGGCGCGGCCGGCGCCGCGACGGCGGGCCGGACCTGACCCACCACTGCGATGTTGCCGAAGGCGCGCACCGCCGGCGCGAACAGGTCGGCAACCGGGTTCACCCGGATATATCGGACAGTCATCGATGCTCTTCTCCGTGCTCGCTCAGTGGAATTCGGCCGCTAGCCTGCGCCGCAGCCGCGCCTGCTGCTCGCGGCTGAGTGCGGAGGGCGGGGCCGGCTTGCCGGGCGTCGGGGCTCTCGGCCGCGCCGGTCTCCTCGTCCCGTGTTGTGGCGGGCGCCGATCGTTCGGCCGGCGTGCCTCGCTGCTGTTCGGGCATGTCTCCTCCATCCCCGGTGCCGGGCGTCAGACGAAGAGGGCGAGCACTCCTTCGGCGGCGAAGAACGACTCCAGGGCGGCCGTGCTCAGCGGCCCGCCCGGGGCGGCCGCCGCGGGCATGAGGACCACCGGCGCGTACGGTGTCCGGATCTCCGCCTCGTCGGGCTTGCCCGGGAGGACCGCGCTCTCCACGGCGGCCCGTGCCAGCTTCGCGTCGCGCAGGGCGGACGCGACGTCCACGGTGTCCCGGATGAGCATCGCCAGCCGCAGCTCGTACCGGTGCCGGTTCGCCGGATCGTCCGGGTCGAACGGTCCCAGGGTGCGCAGGTGGATCTCGGTGAGCAGGTAGTGGAACGCCTCGCGCAGCCCGTCAACGGTGGTGATGCCGTGCTCCCGCATGAACGCGTCCAGGTCGAGGAAGCGGAACCGGCTGCGGAAGTCCTCCAGGCTGGTCACCCCGGTGATCTCCCGCGTGACGATCGACTCCACCTCGCCGCCGTCGATCTCCAGCAGCAACGACAGGTCGATCTCGGCCGACAGATCCACCCAGACCGGCGACAGCGGATCGTGCCGCTCCAGCGTGAGCTCGGTCCTGGTGTAGGCGGGCGTCGACTGAAACCAGCTTCCGATGGTACGCCGGGAGGCGACGACGGGCCGCTGGAACTCCGCCCGCCGCACGCGTACGTCCGAGACGCCCCGGACGGTCGCGAAGTCCATGGTGTACATCGCGGCCAGCAGCGCGCGGACCCGGGCGTGCCCGGGGTCGCCCGGCGGGTCCACCAACGCGGCCAGCTGTGCCGGGTTTCGCAGCCGCACCATCTGCTCGTCGACGAAAACGCTCACGACCGTGGCCTCCCGTCGAGCATGGCGTGCACGACCTCCCGCAGCCCGGCCGGCGAGACCTCCCGGATCGGGCGCGCCGACGGCCGGAGCTCGCACATCCAGGCCGACCGGGCGTCCGTCGAGAGCGTGAGGACGACCAGGTCGCGATGCCTCAGCAGGAGGTCGCAGGGCAGGCCCGCGTCGGTGCTACCGGCCGGCACGCCGACGATGACCACGTCCGGCGTCTGCCGCTCGATCGCGGCGTCGATGCCGTCCCGGTCGGCATGCCGGAGCGGGTCGACCCGTACGAGCGGATCGTCCGCGAATGCCTCGCGGACCACGTCGGCGAGCAGCCCCGGCAGCCGGGTCACCGCCACAGTCACGGTCACGGTCACGCGGACATCGTGCCCAACCGCCCGGGCGGCCCGAAAGGACCGGAGGATCCAGTACCTTCGCCTGCCGGGTGCTGGACCCGCCTCCTCGGACCCGCTTCCTTGGACCGCTTGCTTGGACCGCTTGCTTGGACCCGCTTGCTTGGACCCGTTTCCTTGGATCGGCCTCAGTCGGCCGGGGCCCGCCGCGTCCTGCGGAAGTTGGCGACGGCCTCGCCGCGCCGGCGTGCTCCCGTCTTTTCCAGGATGTGGTGCACGTGGTTCTTCACGGTGCGCACGCCGATGCCGAGGCGGTCGCCGATCTCCTGGTTCGAAAGGCCTAGATCCAGCAGCCCGAGGACCTGGTCCTCGCGGTCGGTGAGGGCCGGGGCCCGCGGCACCGGACGCCGCTCGGAGGCGAGCGTGGCGACCCGCCGCATGAGCAGGGCGGTCATCCTGGGGCTGCACAGCGTCTCGCCGGCGGCCACCGCGCGCATGAGGCGCAGCAGGTGGTCGAGCGATTCCGAGCGCAGCAGGTAGCCGTGCACTCCCGCCTCGGCACAGGCTACGACCTCGGCCTCCGACTCGCTGACGCCGAGCGCTATGGTCCGCGGGGCCGGGGTCAGCGCTGCGGCGGCACCCAGCAGCACGCCGTCGCTGAGAACATCCACATTCGCCAGTACGAGATCGGGAACCTCGGCGGTGACCGCGGCGACCGCGGTGGCTGTATCGATGGCCGTCAGGACCTTGCCGATGCCGTCCTGCCGGGCGAGGACGCTCGCCAGTCCTTCCCGATAGAGGCACACATCGTCGACGATGAGTAAAGCGAGATCGGTGAACATCGGCTGACCCGCCCGCCGACCATTCGCCGCCGTATTTTCGTCCCGCATCGCCGAGAGCGTCATCGGTCCACCTCCACCCTGGGCCGAGTGCGTCGGGGGAGTGGGCGGCCCTCCCCTGAAACGCGACGACACCTCACGGCAAGTGGCGCCGCCATCCCCTCGGCTGTTCCGCCGTCGTGAGGGTAGAGCGACGCGCGGTGACTCCGCCTCAGGGTCGACCCCAGGGATTTCCCCAGCACGAGGCGCGCCGCGAGCTCGCGACCCGCCTCCCGATGCCCCCGGTCACGCGCCCGACCGGCGGCGAACCCTCCACAAGGGGATCGGCGCCCTGTTCGGTCTCCCCCTTGAGAAGTAGCGCGTTCGGACCCTGAGTATGACGCGTGCCTTATCCCTGGGGATGATCGCGTTTCCGAGCCCCCCTTATAGCATCATCGCCGGCATCGTCATCGGCAACGTGGTCGTCTCACTGCTGATGAACCGGGACAGCGGTCTCGGAATCGACGAGCTGATCGCCTTCGGCGGTGGGGCGCTGCTCGGGGTCGTGGTCGAGTTCGCCATATTCAGGCGGCCCAGGCGCTGAGGCAATGGATGCGCTCACCCTCGCCCGGCTCGAATTCGGCATCACCACCAGCCTGCACTTCCTCTTCGTCGCCCTGACCCTCGGCCTGGCGCCGTTGATCGCGTTTCTGCAGACCAGATGGGTCAGGACGGGCAACCCGCTGCACGAGCGGCTGACGAAGTTCTGGGGTCAGATCTACGTCATCAACTACGGACTCGGCATCATCTCCGGATTATTGCTGGAGTTCCAATTCAGCCTCAACTGGAGCGGCCTCACGCACTTCGCCGGTGAGCTCTTCGGCGCCCCGCTGGCGATGGAAACTCTGTTCGCGTTCTTCGTCGAATCGACGTTCCTCGGCCTCTGGATTTTCGGCTGGGGAAAAATGCCGAAGGTGCTGCACCTGATCTCGTTCTACATCGTCGGCGCTCGGCGCTGGCCTCCGCCTATCTCATCGTCGTCGCGAACGGATTTCTGCAGAACCCGGTGGGTTTCGTACGCGACGGCGATGGCCTGCGCATGGTCGACGTCGGCGCGGTGTTCACCAATCCGGCCGCGCTGCTGGCCGTCGGGCACGTTCTGCCCGCCGCGCTCATGGTGAGCGGTTTCTTCATGGCCGGCGTGAGCGCCTGGCATTTCCGCCGGGGCACGGGCGAGGTGCCGTTCTTCCGCTACTCCATGCGGCTGGGGCTGACGGTCGGATACATCGCCACCTTCTTCACCATCGGCTTCGGCGACGCCCAGGTGCTGTGGGTGGTGCGCAACCAGGCGACCAAACTGCCGGGCAGCGACGAGACCGCGGCGGTCGCGGCGCGCATGGTGGCCGAGCACGGCCCGGGGAATTACGTGGCGCCCGACTGGATCACGATAGCCGTGACGGTGATGCTGTCGGTCGCCTACCTCTACGTGCTGTTCGCGCTCATTCCCATCGTCCTGCTCGGCCACGGCCGGATCGAGAAACGCCGGTTCCTGCTCGCCGTCGGGGTCTGGACGATCCCGCTGCCCTTCATCACCACGATCATCGGCTGGGTGGTGCGGGAGATCGGGCGGCAACCCTGGATCATCTATGACGTGCTGCCCACCAGCGAGGCCGTCTCCGAGGTGAGCACCACGAACATGTTCATCTCACTGGTCGTCTTCACCTCGCTCTACCTCACGCTGGTGGTCGTCGGATACCGGTTGATCGCCAGGGCCGCGCGCAAGGATCCAGACGACGTGATGCTCGGGCGCACGCTGGGCGAGTCCGAGGACCACGTACCAGAACCCGCCGGGGAGCGTTGATGGACATCGTCTGGTTGCTCGTCGTCGGCCTGCTCCTGGCCGGCTGGTTCGCGCTCGACGGGTTCAGCATCGGCGCGGGCATGGTCATGGGCGCGCTGCGCGACGACCCGCCGGCCCGGCGCCGGGTGATCGCCGCCATCGGGCCGTTCTTCCTGGCCAACGAGGTCTGGTTGATCGCCTTCGCGGGCACGCTCGCGGTGGCCTTCCCCGACACCGAGGCGCGGCTGTTCACCTCGCTCTATCCCACGTTGGTGCTGCTGATCGCGGCGTGGCTGGCGCGGGACATGGGCATGTGGTTCCGCTCCCGCCGTCCCGGACGCCGCTGGCGGACGCGGTGGGAGGCCGTCATGGCGGGCGCGAGCGTGGTGTTCGCCGGCGCAGCCGGGCTGTTCCTGGGCAACGCCGTCCAGGGGCCGGCCGGGAGCGGGGTGTGGGTGCTGAATCCGTACGGGCTGCTCGGCATGCTCGCCGTGGTGGCGGTGTTCCTGCTGCACGGCGCGGCGTTCCTGGTCGCGCGGACGCACGGCGAGCTGCGCGAGCGGGCCAGGCACGTGGCCGGGCGCGTCGTGCTGCCCGTGGTCGTGCTGATGGTGGCCTTCATCGGTACGGCGCCGCTGGTCGCCGACGACATCACGCCCATCGCCTTCGTCCTGGGCACCGTCGCCCCGATCGCCGCCGGCGTCGCCTGGTACGCGCTCAGGAAAGGCAAGGACGCCCTGACGTTCGCGGCGACGACCGTGGCCACGGTAGCGGTGCCCTTCACGGCGGGGGCCCTGATGGCGGGACGCATACTGGCCGAGGCCGCCGAACCCAGCACGCTCCAGCGGATCACGATCGTGCTGCTGCCGGCGCTGCCGGTGCTGATCGCCGGCCAGGTGATCCTGTGGTGGATCCACCGCCACCGCCTGTCCGACCGCTCCGTCACCTTCTTCTGACCCACCCCGGCCCCCGCTGGTGCGTCACTGCCAGCTCTGCGGCCTGCAAGTGCAGCCCGGCCGGTTCTCCCCGCCACCGGGCCGCTCGCCCGGAGGTCCGGATCACCGCATGCGGTCGCCGGGGATGCGGCAGTTCGGCGCCGTTGGCCGGGTTGACCGGGATCAGCCGGGTGCGGACCGCTGCTTCCAGCGCGGTCCGCGAGGTGTGTGGATTTGCCCACGGCGGTAACCGGCGACCGGTTGGCAAGGGACGGGACGCCAGCACCGGGAGACGGATGGGCGTTGCGTGGTCCTGCCGGGTTGACGGCCGCAGGGCGCTCTTTGCGGCCCGCCGCTGCCCGACGGTGCATCGGGCCCCTGCGCCGTCGCGGGCGGCAGTGGCCGATGCTCGGCCTGACGCTTGCGCTTCCCGGGGGCCGGCGTAACCACCCTGGCGGAGGCGCTGCCCGGTGTCTGGAAGCGCTGGTCAGGCGCAGGTGAGGGACGGGTTGGCCGGTCCCATGCCGTCGAGTGCCTCGGCGGCGGTCGCGCCGTAGTGAGCGCCCTTCACCGTGCGGTGGGACAGATACGTCCACGAGTTGCCGTGCTTCTGGTAGACGCGTTCGTACCAGACCGAGAAGAAGGCCCGGGGAGTGCCGGCCCACATCGGCACGGTGCCGAGGTAGCGGCCGTACGTGATCGCGACCTTGCCGTGCATCTCGGTCTTGACGTTGTCGAACTCGAAGCACCCGTACGACTTGCCGGCGACCCGACCGAGGAAGGTCTGGCGGTCGTCGACAGCGGACGGGGTTCCGCCGTTGGTCCACTGGTCGCCGTGGGTCATCTGGAAGTCGGGGGCGAGCACCCGGTCCACCGCGTCGACGTCACCGGCCACGACCCAATCGGCGAACCGGTGCTCGAAGTCGATGACCGACTGTTCGTCCGTGGGCTTGCCGCCAGGTGAGGCGCCCGCATTCGCCGCCGTGCCGACCAGCAGGAGGGCGCAGGCGGACGCGGCGGCGACCGCGGTGCGGGTTACGGATTTCATGGCGCTCCTCGCTTGGTGCTCTGGGGGGTCCGGCGCGTGGGGCGTGCTCGCCTCCGTCGCGCCGTTCCGTCAGTGTGCCCGCGGTTGCGGCCGATCACAAGGGCTAATTACCACCCAATGGACAACTGTCCATTGAGCGAAAAAGACTCTTGCGGAGTGATCAGTCCCTCAGGCAGGCTGAGCCGACCGGGCGCGCGGAGGTCTGAGGCCGAGACGAAAGCGCCGGTAGCGCAGGGAAGCCACGAGGCACCCGCATCTCAAGGAGGAGCGCCCCATGAAAGCAACAGCCCGAATGTCGGTGGCTGTCACGCTCGCGTCGGTCGTACTGCTGGGCGGTACGGCCGCGACGGCCCAGGGAGCAGCAACCGAGCACCCCACGGACGAGCAGCAGGTGCTGGCGCTTGACCAGAAGGTGGGTGACCTCGTCGTCGCCGGCGACGTCCACGCCGTCGACAAGGTCATGTCTCCCGACTTCATGATGACCCACGGCGACCAGTGGACCTATGGCGAGAAGCCGTCACTCGTCGATAACAAGGCGACCTTCCTGCCGCGGGTCGCCGGCAAGGCCTACTCCTGCATCAAGTTCGACAACATCAAGGCCGAGTTGCACGGTGACGTGGCGATCACGTACGGCCGCTACCTCGCCAGCCAGGTGGCCAACGCCGGCACCCCGAACGCCTACTTCACCGTGTGGTACGAGCGGGTCTACGAAAAGCATGGCAACCGGTGGATCTACCTGTCGCACCGCACGGTGAAGGGCCCGCACTTCGGTGCGACCCCGGAGCAGGCCAAACAGGACATGGGGCCGGCGAACCCGGCGCTCACCTGCCCCTGACCGACCTGCCCGACATCGAGTGAGCGCCGCCGAGGATCAGTCCGCCCTGTGAGAATATGTGGGCATGGAGGCCGTTGACCGCCCAGGGCTGGAAATCATCTGGAAGGCCGATTCGCTCGTGCGCGTGCTCAGCCGCGACGGCGAGTCCACCGTCGCGCAGCTTGCCGAGGCCGTGAACGAGCCATTGAGCTCCACCTACCGTTTACTCGCCGACCTCAAGCAGATCGGCTGGGTGGAGCGGGGCTCCAAACGCGGTCTCTACCGGCTCGGCCTCTTCTTCATACGCATCGGCGGGCTGGCGGAGGACTTCGTCGACGTCCGCGAGCGCGCCATTCCTCATCTTCGCGAGCTGCGCGCCGAAACCGGCGCGACGTCCTACCTTTGCGTGCGCCGCGGCCTCACAGGGGTGTGCATAGAGCGGCTCGAGGGTCCCGACGTGCACTCCCTCAACTTCCGGGTCGGCGACTCCCTCATGCTCAACGTCGGGGGAGCACCGAAGGCGCTGCTGGCCCACCTGCCTCTCGAAGAGCGGCTTTTCGTCAAGGCCGGGCTCGCGGCGCTTCCCGGCGGGCCGCGAGGGCCGCTCGGCAGGGAGCTGGAGAACGAGATCGAAGAGATCCGGGCCCGCGGCTGGGCGGAGTCCGACGGCGACGTGACGGTCGGCATCGCGGCGATCGGCGCGCCGGTCTTCAACCACCGGGGCGAGCTCGAGGCCGCGGTGTCCATCGGGGGGCTCCGCTCCCGGGTGCTCGATGTGCCCGAGAACGGTCCCCGCGTCGCCGCCTGCGCGGCAGCGGTCAGCCGATCGCTCGGCTTCGGCGGCGAGGAGGTCGCGTGAGCGGGGCCGCGCCGATGCGGGTGCTGGCGAACGCGACGGAGCTCATCGAGCTGCTGGCCGGCGAGGGCGCCCTCCCGCTCGTCGACGTCGCCACTCGGATCGGGGTGCCGCGACCGAGCATCTACCGCCTCTGCGAAGGTCTCGCCGCCGTCGGGATGGTCGAGCTGCTGCCCGACTCCAGGGTGCGGCTCTCCACGCGGTGGCTCGCCCTGGCCGACGCGGCCCGCGCCGGCATGCTGGAATGGCGTGGCGCACCGGAGGTGCTGGCGCACCTCGTCGAACGCACCGGTCAGACGGCCTACCTCAGCGTCCCGTACGGCTCGAGCGCCCTGTGCGTCGACTGGTGCCAGGGCCGGGCGATCGACGTGCTCGCCTACCGGCCGGGAAGCATGATGCCGCTGCACGTCGGCGCGGCCGGGCGGACGTTCGCGGCATACGGGGTGCCGCTGCCCGAGGGTGACCGGCGGCGGCGCACCGAAAAGACGATCATCGACTACGACGAGCTCGCGGCCGACCGGGAGCGGATCCGGCGCGATGGCTATGCGCTGTCCGAGGAGGACGTCACGATCGGCATCGGCGCGGTCGGTGTGCCGATCCTGGCGCCCGACGGCACGCTGCGCGGCGCGCTGTCGCTCGGCGGACTCGTCGAGGACATCCGCAAGCACTGCGACGAGTTCGTCGCGGAGTTGCGCGCCGGCGTGGAGCGGCTGTCCGGGGTGTAGGGATCGCGGTAGCCGGCTCACATCCCGGAAATTCTTGCTTGGCGGACTCCATGTTCATCTGCTAAGACTGTGTCCCAAGGCACATCCTTGCCGGAACACCGTGCGCACGTCGGTCGATTGGGGGCGCTCCGGCGAAGCCTCACGGACGAGGTTGGAGGAAGCCCAATGGCTACCGCTACACCAGCAAGCACCACCGCAAAAACACGCCCCGGCGCGAAGCGTTCGGCCGTCTCGGCCGTCTTCGGCAACTACATCGAGTACGTCGACTTCGGCTCGTACGGCTTCATGGCCGCGATCATCGGCGCGAACTTCTTCCCAGGAGACGCCTCGGCGCAGCTGCTGTCGTCGCTCGCCGTCTTCGGCGTCACCTTCTTCTTCCGGCCCGTCGGCGGCTTCCTCTGGGGCTACGTCGGAGACCGCTACGGCCGGAAGAACGCGCTCGTCTGGGCGATCATCCTCATGAGCGTCTCGACGGCGCTCATCGGCGTGCTGCCGAACTACACGGCGATCGGCATCGCCGCCCCGATCCTGCTCGTCGTCCTCCGTTCACTCCAGGGCATCTCGATCGGCGGCGAGTTCGCGGGCGCCGGCACGTTCATCACCGAGACCGCACCGTCCAACCGGCGGGGCGTCTGGT
>NZ_FNDJ01000024.1 GCF_900099965.1 Nonomuraea jiangxiensis
CCCGACCCGCAGCCGGACCCGCTGATCTCCGACGACGGCGTGCTGCCCGAGGGCCGTGACACGTGGCAGTTCGCCACGCTGTCGGACGTGCAGTTCACGGCCGACAACCCGGCGCTGACCCAGGTCGCCACAGCCGCCATCAAGCGGATCCGGCAGACCAGGCCGGACCTGCTCGTCCTCAACGGCGACATCACCGACCGCGGCCTGCCGCAGGACCTCGCGCTCGCCCGCCAGGTGCTCACCGACGCCGGATGCGACCTCATCCCGGTCGGCCAGGAACCGGCGGAGGACAGCACGCCCGACCCGAAGACCGGCAAACTCCCGTGCTACTACGTGCCGGGCAACCACGAGTCCTACGGGCTCAACAACACCCAGTCCGACCTGACGAACTTCACCAACGAGTTCGGCCGGCCGTACCGGACCTTCGACCACAAGGGCACACGGTTCATCCTGCTCGCCAGCTCCCTCGGATCGCTGCGCCAGACGGCGTGGGACCAGCTCCCCATGCTGCGGCAGGCGTTGGCCGACGCCCAGAAGGACAAGTCGGTGGACAACGTCATGGTCTTCGCCCACCACCCGGTGGACGACCCCGCCGAGACGAAGTCCAGCCAGCTCGGCGACCGTGACGAGGTCGCGCTCGTCGAGAGCCTGCTCACGGACTTCCGCGACGCCTCGGGCAAGGGCGCCGCGATGGCCGGATCCCACGCCCAGATCGCCGACGTCCACCGCGTCGAGGGCGTCCCGTACATGGTGCTGCCGTCCTCCGGCAAGGACCCCTACGGCACGCCGGACCGCGGCGGCTTCACCGGGTGGGTGGACTGGTCGGTCGACCCGCGGCGCAAGGCGGACCAGCAGTGGATCGAGGCCGAGGTACGCGCCTTCGCGCAGTCCATCACACTCGACGCCCCCGAGTCGCTGGAGGTGCACGAGACGGCGCAGCTCTCCGGCAGCATCGTGCAGCCGCAGGGCGTGTCCACGGGCACCCGCGTGGTGCCGCTGCGCTACCCGATGTCGGTCGACTGGAGCGGCTCATCCACCCTGGCGATCGGCAGCGGTAAGGACGCCACCGACACCGCCCGCCGCAAGGGCAAGGTCGCGATCCTCGACCCGCGGACCCGCACGCTCACCGCGCTGAACCGCGGCACGGTGACCGTGACGGTGACGAACGAGTCGATGCGCCCCTACACCGACGACAGCTCCCTCACGCCGATCACGACCTCGAAGACCATCCAGATCGTGGGCGATGGCAAGTGACCGTCACCGCCTGAGCCTGAGCAACTTGCCCTGCGAGTAGTTCCAGTCAGTCCCCAAGCGGGCCGTAGGTCAC
Source organism: Nonomuraea jiangxiensis (assembly GCF_900099965.1). Lineage (GTDB taxonomy): Bacteria > Actinomycetota > Actinomycetes > Streptosporangiales > Streptosporangiaceae > Nonomuraea > Nonomuraea jiangxiensis. The sequence continues at coordinate 1,328 of NZ_FNDJ01000024.1, forward strand.
CGTGAAACGCCGGGGTGGACGCCAACTGCGCCCACTCCGGCAGTCGGCGTGGCCCTCGTCCAGCTGAGCGCGTGGTGCGCCCGCTGGTCGTGACGCCCCACCCGCTGACGGTGCGGGGTGCCGGATCAAGGCAGGGAGAGCGGGGTGTGGTTCACCGCGCGGCGGATCAGGAGGCCTCGCGTCGTCCCGTGTCGGCCAGCAGCTCACTGAGCAGTTCGTTCTGTCCGGCCAGCTTCTCGGTCAGCAGTTCGCGGGCCGCGCGCAGCAGTGCGGCCACCCGCCCGCCGGCCAGCGCGTAGACCACGGTCGAGCCTTCCCGTTGCGCACTGACCATGCCCGAGCGGCGCAGCACGGCCAGGTGCTGCGACAGGCCAGTGGGCTCGGCGTCGATCTCGGCCAGCAACTCCCGCACCGACATCGGCCCATCCTGCAGGAGCTCCAGCACCCGGATCCGCACCGGATGGCCCAGCAGCCGAAACAGCTCGGCCTTCGCCTGATACAAGGGCACCGACATCACATCACCCACCTTACGACGTGAACCGCCCCGTATCGGCCCCGCCGGACTCGTGAGGTTGCAGGAGCCATGCGGGTGCCTGTGCCGCAATGGAACATTCGTCACGGACGGTGCACGAGCAACTACGCGCTTCCGCCTCATCCTGATGGCTGCCGGGGGACCGTCCCGCACCTGGGTTATCGTATTGCGAAGATGCGCAATTGCTGGAGAGGCGAACACACCGATTGAAAGGTGGGTGGCATGGCTTTTGCTGCTGCGGTGCGGGAACGGGCCGGCCAGGCCTGGCGGGCGCTGCAGGCCGCCCGCGACAACGACGACGTGCACGCCACCTTGGTGGCTGAGCATGAGTGGGAGGACATCCGGCGGGTGGCTCGGGTGCACGGGGTGAGCCTGTCCGACGGCGGGTCGCTCGGGCAGGGAGCCGACGGGAGGACCGGCGCGTGATGTCGGTGCGAGAGTTGCCGGCCAGATCGACGCCGCGCGAACTGCTGACCGAGAAGCCGGCCGGACAGAACGAACCGCTCAGTGAGCTGTTGACCGATCAGGTTGGGGGGCCGGTGCCTGCCGGGTCCGCGGCCGGGGCGCGGGCGCGGTGAGCCTCGCCACCGGGCCGGCCGGCGGTGAGTGCTTTGCCGGGTGACGGTTCCGGTGTGGTGCGGGTCAAGCAGCGAAGGAGCTGGCGATGAGGTTGTGGCGGAAGATCGTGAAAACGGGCCGGGTGGCCGAGCCCGCGCCCCTGCGGGATCCGGACGCTCCACGGCCGGGCGTGGCGGCGGAGCTGGCCGGTTCGGTGCAGATCCGGCATGTGGACGCGGGGTCGTGCAACGGGTGTGAGGTGGAGATCGCTTCGGCGTTCGGGCCGGTGTATGACGCCGAGCGGTACGGGGCGCGGCTGGTGGCCTCGCCGCGGCATGCCGACGCGCTGCTGGTGACCGGGCCGGTGACACGGAACATGGAGATGGCGCTGCGGCGTACCCATGACGCGGTTGCCGAGCCGCGGCTGGTGATCGCGCTGGGCGACTGCGCGCGCAACTGCGGGGTGTTCGTCGGCGCCTATGGGGTGGCGGGGGCGGTGAGCGACGTGGTGCCGGTGGATGTGGAGGTGCCGGGGTGCCCGCCGGAGCCTGAGGTGATCGTGGCGGCGTTGCGGGGGTTGACCGGCCGATGAACCTGGTCGGCACGCTTTTCGTGGTGGCGCTGTCCGGCTGCGCGGTCGCCGCCGTGGCCGCCGTGCTGGCTCCGCCACGGGCGCGGTTGCGGCTGGCGGGCTGGTGCACGGCGGGCGCGGGCGCTGTGGGCGCGGCGGCGGGTGTGGCGGCGGTGATGGCCGACGGGATGACGTCCGGGGTGAGCGCCGGGGCGGGTCAGCGCTGGTCGGCCTGGCTGCCGGAGCTGCTGCCGCTGGCCGGGGTACGGCTGGCGATCGACCCCCTGGGCGGGGTGTTCATCGCGGTCACCGGGGTGGTGGCGGTATGCGCGGCGATCTACGGGATCGGCTACTGCTCCCACGGCCTGGACGGGCGTGCCTTCCAGTTGGTGCTGCCGCTGTTCGTGGCGGCCATGCTGGTGGTGCCCGCCGCGGCCAGTGTGAGCACGTTCCTGCTGGCCTGGGAGCTGATGGCGATCTCGTCGCTGCTGCTGGTGCTGGCCGAGCACCGGCGGCGGGCGGCGGTGGGCCGGGCCGGGCTGTGGTACGCGGTGATGACCCACTTCGGCCTGGTGACGATCCTGATCGGGCTGGTCGCGTTCGCGGCCGGGGCCGGTGGGGAGAGCTTCGAGCAGTTGCGCGCCGCCGCGCTGTCTCCGGCCGCCAAGACCGTCGTGTTCCTGGCGACGCTGGCCGGGTTCGCCTCCAAGGCGGGCATCGTGCCGCTGCACGTGTGGCTGCCGAGGGCGCACCCGGAGGCCCCCAGTCACGTCTCGGCCCTGATGAGCGCCGCGATGGTGAACATGGGCGCCTACGGCATCATCCGCATCGGACTGGACCTGCTGGGCGGTGGGCCGGCCTGGTGGTGGCTGCTGGTGCTGGGCCTGGGCGCGGCCTCAGCGCTGTTCGGGATCTTGCAGGCGGTGGTGGCCTCGGATCTGAAGCGGCTGCTGGGTTACTCCACGACGGAGAACCTGGGCCTGGTGCTGGTCGGGGTGGGCGCGGCGGGCTTCTTCGCCGCGTCCAGGCTACCGGTGCCGGCGGCGCTGGCGCTGGCCGCGGCGCTGCTGCACGTGGTCAACCACGCCGCGTTCAAGACGGTGCTCTTCCTGGCGGCGGGCTCGGTGTTGCATGCGACCGGCACCCGCGACCTGGACGCCCTCGGCGGGCTGCGCACGCGGCTGCCCTACACCACCGCGGCCTTCGCCGTCGGCGCGTTGTGCGCCTCGGCGCTGCCGCCCGGCAACGCCTTCGTCAGCGAGTGGCTGCTGCTGCAGAGCCTGATCCACGCGCTGCCCGGCTCCGGGGTGGCGGGCGCGGTGACGATGCCGCTGGCCGTCGCAGTGATCGCGCTGTCGGCGGGGCTGGCGGTCGCCACCTTCGTCAAGGCGTTCGGCGTGGGGTTTCTGGCCCGGCCGCGCAGCGCGCCGGCCGAGCGAGCCCGGGAGAGCCCGCCGGCCATGCTGGGCGCGATGGCGCTGGCGGTGGCGGGCTGCGCGGCTTTGGCGCTGGCCCCCACGCTGGTCGTCCCCGCACTCGGCCGGGCGGTCGGCGTGGTGTTCCCAGGGCGGGAGGTGGTGAGCGGGGAGCTGACGCTGCGGCTGACGGGGGTGGCGGGGATGATCTCGCCGCTGCTGATCGCCGTCACCCTGGTGGCCGCCGCCTCGATCGTCCTCGGCCTGGTACGGGTGAGCGCGACCCGGCGGGCACGGCGTGCCGCCCGGCTCTGGGATTGCGGCGCCGGGCCGATCTCGGCCCGGATGGAGTACACCGCGACGTCGTTCGCCGAGCCGCTGGAGCGGGTCTTCGACGACGTGCTGGCCCCCGAGAGCGATGTGGACGTCACCCCCATGAAGGAGTCGGCCTACCTGGTGGAACGCGTGCGCTTCCACGCGCGGGTGCCGGACCGGATCGAGCACCGGCTGTACGACCCGTTGATCGCCGCGGTGTCGGCCGTCGGCCGCGGCGCCCGCGCCCTGGCCACCGGCAGCGTGCACCGCTATCTCGGCTACGGGTTCTGGGCGTTGACCGCGGCGCTGATCGTCTTGGTGGTGACGTGGTGAGCGGCGTGGTCGGAGCGGTGCTCCAGGTGATCGTCATCGCGGTCGGCTCGCCGCTGCTGGTGGGGGTGATGCGGCAGGTCCGGGCTCGGCTGGAAGGACGTGCCGGGGCCGGGATCGCCCAGCCGTGGCGGGACCTGCGCAAGCTGATGCGCAAGGAGGCGATCGCTCCGCACGGCACCGGCTGGGTGTTCCGCGCGGCGCCGCCGCTGCTGGCCGGCACGGCGCTGGTCGTGGCCGCGGTGGTGCCGCTGGTGACCACGGCCTCGCCGCTGGACGGCGTGGCCGACTTGTTCGCGGTGACCGCGCTGCTGGCGCTGGGATCGGTGGCGCTGGCCCTGGCCGCCCTCGACACCGGGACGGCGTTCGGCGGGATGGGCGCCAGCCGGGAGATGACCGTACTGGCCCTGGTGGAGCCGACCATCTTGGTGTCGATCTTCGCTCTGTCGATCAGAGTCGGCTCCACCAGCCTGGGGTCGATCGTCACGGCGACGGTGGAAGATCCGCTGTCGGTGATCTCACCGGTGAGCGTGCTGGCCGCGGTCGCGCTGGCGATCGTGACGATCGCCGAGACCGGCCGGATCCCGGTGGACAATCCCTCCACGCATCTGGAGCTGACGATGATCCATGAGGCGATGGTGCTGGAGTACGCCGGCCCGGACCTGGCGCTCATCGAGTGGGCCTCGGCGATGCGGCTGTCGGTGCTGCTGGGTCTGCTGGCCAGCCTGTTCTTCCCGCTGGGGATCTCCGGCGCGAGCACGGGCGCACTCGCCCTGCTGGTGTCGGTGATCGCGCTGGTGGTGAAGGTGACGCTGATGGGAGCGCTGTTGGCGGCCGGTGAGGTGTTCATGGCCAAGCTCCGGTTGTTCCGCGTCCCGGAACTGCTGGCCGGGTCGTTCCTGTTGGCGCTGCTGGCCGTGGCCGCGTCCTTCTTCCTGGCCTGAACATGGGCGTGAACATGACTGATGCGATGTACGTCCAACTGCTGGACCTGGCCTGCGGCGCGTTCCTGCTCACCGGGGTCCTGGTGCTGTGGCGGCGCGAGCTGTCGGCGATCGTGTGGCTGTTCGCCCTGCAAGGGGTGGCCCTGACCGCGCTGATCGTCGTCCTGGGCAGCTGGCAGGCGGACCTCGAACTGATCCTCGTCGGTGCCGGGGTGGGGGCGTTGCGTGCCGGGTTGCTGCCGTATCTGATGCGCCGCGCGCTGGTGGCCGGCGGCGAGGGCCGCGAAACCCAGCCGTTGGTCAACGTGGCGACCTCGCTGGTGGTGGCGGCGGTGCTGGCGATGCTGGCCTACGCGCTGTCCCAGCCGCTGGTACGGCTGTCGCCCACACCGGCGACGCAGGCCGTGCCGGTCGCGCTGACCGTGCTGCTGATCGGGTTCTTCGTCCTGGTGACCCGCAGACGGGCGCTGTCGCAGCTGGTGGGGTTCCTGCTGATGGACAACGCCATCACGGCGACCGCGTTCCTGACCACCAGCGGTGTCCCGCTCGTCGTCGAGCTCGGGATCTCCCTGGACCTCCTGCTCGCCGTGCTGGTGCTGCAGGTGCTGACCACCCGGATGCGGGCCGCCTTCGGTGGCACCGATCTCGATGAGCTGCGGGAGTTGCACGACTGATGGACAGCTTGCTGGTGGTCGCTCCGGTCGCGGTGCCCGCGGCCGCCGCGGGCCTCTACGCCGTACTCGGCTGGAACCGGATCACCGCCTGGCTGGGCGTGCTGGCCGCGGCCGGGCTGCTGACCTGCGCCGTCGCGCTGGCCACCGCCGGCCGGCGGGAAGCGCTGGCGGGGCTGCTGCACAGCGACGCGCTGAGCGCCTTCATGCTGATCGTGATCGGCGCCGTCGCGCTGCTCGCCATGCTGGCCAGCCCCGCCTACTTGGCGGCCGAACTCGCCGCCGGGCACACCGGAGCGCGTGCGATGCGCCGCTACGGCGTACTGACCCAGTCCTTCATCGCCGCGATGGCGCTGGCCGTCCTGGCCTCCAGTCTGGGCCTGCTGTGGGTCGCCATCGAGGCGACCACCATCCTGACCGCCTTCCTGGTCGGGCACCGGCGCACCCGCCAGGCCACCGAAGCCGCGTGGAAATACGTGGTCATCTGCTCGGTCGGCATCGCGCTCGCGCTCCTGGGCATCGTCATGGTCCACTACGCCGGCACTCACGCCGGTGTGGCCTCACTGAACTGGGCGGCGCTGGCCGAGCACGCCGGCCGACTCGACGCCGGCGTGATGCGCATCGCGGTCATGCTGCTCGTGCTCGGGTTCGGCACCAAGGCCGGGCTGGCGCCGATGCACGCCTGGCTACCCGACGCGCACAGCCAGGCCCCGGCCCCGGTGTCGGCGCTGATGTCAGGGGTGCTGCTGTCGGTGGCGTTCTACGCCATCTTGCGCGTCAAAGTCATCGCCGACGTGGCGCTCGGCACCGCCTTCACCCGCACGCTGCTCATCATCGTGGCGCTGGCCTCCCTGGCCGTGGCCGCGCTGCTGCTGCTCGCGCAGCGCGACTACAAGCGGCTGCTGGCCTACTCCAGCATCGAGCACATGGGGCTGCTCGCCCTCGGTGCGGCGATCGGCAACACCCTCGCCCTGGTCGCCGTCCTGCTGCACATCCTCGGGCACGGGCTCGGCAAGTCGGTGCTGTTCCTGTCGGCAGGACAACTGCACCAGGCGCTCGGCAGCAGCCGCATCCGCGCGGCCAGCGGCCTCATGGCCAGAGCGCCCCTGCTGGCGGGGGCGTTCGCGCTGGGGCTGCTGGCCCTGCTCGGGCTCCCGCCGTTCAGCCTGTTCGCCAGCGAGGTGGGTATCGCGCGGGCAGGTTTCGCCGCCGGGCTGGGCTGGGCGATCACGGCGGCCCTGGTGCTGATGCTCATCATCGTCGCCGCCATCGGACGCCACAGCCGGCGGATGCTCCTGGGCGGCGAGCCGGGCGAGGCCATCGCGCTGCCGCGCAGTGTGGCCGTCCCGCTGGTCGCGGGTCTGGCCGCCTGCGCCGTCCTCGGCATCACCCTCGGGCCGCTGCACTCCTTGCTACAAGCCGCCGCCACCATCGCCGGAGCAACACCATGAGCATCCGCACCATCGCCGACATCAGCCCCGCCGAGCTGCCGGAACACGCTGCCCGGCTGCTGGCCGACGGCCACCGGCTGGCGCTGATCTCCGCACGCCAGGACACCGGCGGATTCGCCCTGGCCTACCTGTTCGTCGCCGGCCGCCCGGATCGCCGTACCGAGCTGCGCCTGCGCGTGCCCTCCGAGCAGCCGGCCGTGCCCAGCCTGGCCGGCCTGTCCTTTCCCGCAGGCCGGTTCGAGCGGGAGATCCGCGACCTGTACGGCATCACCCCGCTCGACCACCCGCTCCCCCGGCGACTGGTACGCCACCACCACTGGCCACGCGGCTGGTACCCGATGCGCACCGACGCCGGGCCACCCCCCTCCTTCGGCGATCCCGAAGGGCCCTACCCGTTCGTCACCGTCGAGGGCCAGGGCGTCTACGAAATCCCCGTCGGACCCGTCCACGCCGGCCTCATCGAACCGGGGCACTTCCGCTTCTCGGTGGTCGGCGAGACCATCATCAAGCTCAAGGCCCGGCTCTGGTTCGTGCACAAGGGCATCGAAAAGCTCTTCGAGGGCCGCCACCCCGCCGACGGGCTGGAACTGGCCGAGCGCGTCAGCGGCGACACCGGGGTCGGCCACGCACTCGCCTACTGCCTGGCCGTGGAAGAGGCCACCCAGGTCCCGGTCAGCGCGCAGGCGCAGCGTGCCCGTGCCGTGCTGCTGGAGCTGGAACGCCTCTACAACCACGTCACCGACCTGGGCGCACTCTGCAACGACGTGGCCTTCTCCATCCTGCACGCCCACACCGGGCGCATCCGCGAACAACTCCTGCGCCTCAACGCCGAAGTCACCGGACACCGGCTGCTGCGCGGCGGCGTCCGCCTCGGCGGCGCCCACCTCAAAGCCCTGCCCGATCCCGATCGCCTGCACGCCATCGGCGCCGACGTGGCCGAGATCGCCGAACTCGCCCTGCGCCACAGCGTGGTCGCCGACCGCTTCACGGGCACGGCCGTCCTGTCGGGGGAGGCCGCCCGCGACCTCGGCACCCTCGGCTACGTGGCCCGCGCCAGTGGCCTGGACCTCGACGCCCGTCGCGACCACCCCTTCACCGACCTCGGCGACTTCACCCCGGCTCGCCGCACCAGCGGGGACGTGCTGGCCCGCTTCCAGATCCGGGCCGAGGAGATCGCCGCCTCCATCGCCCTGATCACGCAGCTGATCGACGAGCCCACGGCCGCGGCGGATCCCCCTCCGCCCGAGGGATCTTCCTCAGGCGTGGGACTCGTCGAGGGCTGGCGCGGCACCATCGCCCACCGCATCGAGCTCGCCCCCGACGGCACTCTCATCCGCGTGAAAGTCGTCGACCCGTCCTTCTTCAACTGGCCCGCGCTTCCGGTGGCGCTCAACAGCGCGATCGTCCCCGACTTCCCCCTGGTCAACAAAAGCTTCAACCTCTCCTACGCCGGCAACGACCTGTGAAGGTGAAGCGTGCAGGCGTCGCCGGCGGATGGGGGTTCTTGCCGGTTTGCTGTCAGGCAGACCGATCGGATAGGAAGCTTGGGTGCTAAGAGGTAGCAAGGTCGGGCTCAGGGCCCGGCACGAGGAGGACATCCCGATCCTGCGGGCCGAGCTCTACGACGACGTGGTCAACGGCTCGCGGGCTGAGAGCCGGCCGTGGCGGCCGATCACGCCCGGCTCGAAGGACCCGCGGCTCGTGGTGGACGACACCGAGCAGGGGCGCGTCCCGTTCTCCGTGGTGGAGCTGGACGGCGGCACGCTGGTCGGCACCGCGAACCTGTGGGGTATCGACAGCCACCACCGGTCCGCGCACATCGGGCTGGGGCTGCTGCCGTCCTGCCGCGGCAAGGGGTACGGCACCGACGTGGTCGCGGTGCTGTGCCACTACGGTTTCGTCGTGCGCGGCCTGCAACGGCTGCAGATCGAGACGCTGTCGGACAACGCCGCGATGTTGCGCGCCGCCGAGCGCAACGGGTTCGTCCGCGAGGGCGTGCTGCGCTCGTCGGCCTGGGTGATGGGCGAGTTCCTGGACGAGGTGCTGCTCGGGCTCCTCGTCCACGAGTGGAAGCCGGACTCGAAGGGCTAGGCCGCCGCCCGACGACCGAGGGCGGGCCCGCAACACGAAGGCCCCAACTTTACGGTTGGGGCCTTCGTTTGTCGCTATGGGAGGCGTCTAGCAGAGCGGGTCCACGACGCATCCGAAATAGCCGTCTACCCTGTTGGTTTTCAGGGTCTTATTGACGCCCGATGATGTCGTATAGAAGGCCTTGGCGTAGATCTCATCTCGTGCCCCGACATCCTCGTTGAGATGGTCGCCGAGAATCTCACTCGATCCACCCCAGACCTTGATGAGGAAGTCATCCGGGTTGGGCCACCCGTCCTCACCGTACAGGTCGAAGGCGGTGACGACGCCCTCGGTGCAGCCGACCGTCACCCTTGCGGTGAAACCGCCGCCTAACTCCGTGATGGACAGAACACAGCTGGCCGCCGCGCTTGCGGGTGCGGGCGAGAACATCGCCAACCCGAGAATCGATACGGCTACTGCGGAAACGAGGCGGGTGTGCCATTTCCTTGAACGAGTCATCGCTCTCCCCTGTTGAGATTCGGTGGTGCGACTACAGAGAGAAGGGCGTTCCATCGCGTTCCATGGCCCGTGCCACTTGAGCGGCGGCGCGGGGAGCCAAGGTTGCGATTTGGGACAGGTTCGGCCGGTGGGCTGTCAGGCGTGAACTTTCCGCGCTGAGGAGGTCTCCAACAGGGAGCGACCACCACGTCGAAACGGGGAGACATGAGCCTGACCACACACCTGCGGACCGCTGCGGTGCTCACCCTGGCAGCGGTCGGCTGCACTGTGCCGGCCTCGGCCGCGGGGGCGTCCGCGGCCGAGCGGCCGCCCGCATTGCCGAGTTGGGGGGTGGGTCCCGCCACCTTCGCCTATCTGTGCGCCAACGCCAAGGACCGCGACCTGATCCCTTCGGGACCATGCGATTCCTGGCGGCTGGTAACCGCTGACGGGAGCATCTTCTCCGTTCCCGAGGCGTTGGCCTGGGAGAAGTACAAGGATCCCGATCTGGTTGGCGAGCCGGGCGCTCTCGCGATCAGCCCGGACGGCACGCGCGTCGCCTACCACCAGGCCGATGATGACCACGTCGTGGTCCGGGATCTGTCCTCCGGAGAGACCTGGACGATTCCCTACAAGGTGCCGCGCGGCTCTGTGGGCTCGCCGTTCACGATGAGGTTCGTACGTGACGGAAGCGGGCTGGCGATCACCTCGACCGACTCCTCCGACGTGCCCACCGTCACATTCGCCCAGGTGGAAGCCGAGACGGCACGGCGCATGCCCAAGGGCTGGACGCTGCTGGACGCCGACCCGGCGTCGGGGCGCCTCACGCTGCTCAAGTCGCCCGAGCTTGAGGATCGCGGGACGTTCCGTACCACCGACGGCGACCGTGTCACCACTGTCAAGATCCCGGCGAAGGCCGGCAAGCACCTCATCTGGGGCGCTTTCGCTGCTCGCGACGGGCGCGCCGCCAACCTCGTGCCCAAGGACCCGCCCGCCTGCGGCCCGGACATGACCCCCGTGTGGTTGGCCGTCTTCTCCACGCGGACAGGCAAGATGACCACGGTCAAGCCAAAGCTGCCCGCCGACGTCTACCGGGCCGACGTGATCGACTGGCTCGGTCGCGAGGAGGTCGTCGCGGCGGCGGGCCGGGAGCGCCCGGGCAAGGCACCCGACGCGGTCGTCGGCTCCTACGTCTACGCCGTGAACGTCTCCACCGGCGCCTCCCGCCTGCTCACCAAGTTGTCGACCACTGAGCAGGTCTACGAGGACCGCTTGGTCGTGGGCGGCTACGCGGCGGCGCAGGGTCCGGTGGCGGGTGGGAAGGCGGCCAAGCCAGGTGATCGCGGCTGCGGGTGAGGCGGTGTCACAGGTCGGTGGCGATGATGTGGTCGATGTTGCGTTCGGCCAGGGCCGTGATGGTGACGAAGGGGTTGACGGTCGTGTTGCCGGGGATGAGGGCGCCGTCGATGACGTACAGGCCGGGGTAGCCGGGCAGGCGGCCGTAGTTGTCGGTCGCTCGGTTCAGGACCACGCCGCCCAGCGGGTGGTACGTCAGGTGGTCGCCCCAGATCTTGTACACGCCGAAGAGGTCGGTCCGGTAGATCGTGCCCTCCTTGGCGTTGATCTTGTCGAAGATGGTCTTGGCCATGGTGATGGAGGGCTGCTTCCAGGCGGTCTGCCAGTTCAGGTCCACCTTGCCGGTGGCGGCATTCCAGGTGAAGCGGGCGCGGTTCGGGTTCCTGGTGATGGACAGGTAGAACGAGGCCCAGGTCTCGATGCCGGTGGGCAGCGGCGCGACCTCGGCGAACGCGCCGCCCGCGGACCAGTTGTCGATGCCGCAGCAGGGCACGGTCGACTGGAGTGAGCCCGTCGGATCCCACAGGTGGTTGGCGCGGCCGCACATGACGTTGCCGTTGTCGCCCCAGCCTTGGCCGACCTCGTCGTTCAGCGCGGGCAGCACGCCGGTGGCCTTCAGCCTGACCAGCAGCTTGCTGGTGCCGACGCTGCCGGCGGCGAAGAACACCCGGTCCGCGGTCACGGTCTTGGTGGCGGTGACCGCGCCGTCGGTGGCGAGCTGCTCGATGACGACCGCGTAGCCGCCGCTGCCCGCCGGGGCGACCGAGGTGACCCGGTGCAGCGCGGAGACGGCGACTCGGCCGGTGGCGCGGGCCTGGGCGAGATAGGTCTTCGGCAGGGACTTCTTTCCGTGGTTGTTGCCGTAGAGGAGCTCGCCGGCCAGCGCCGACCTGGGCACGGTGCCGGCGGCCTCCGCCTCCATGTAGTCCCAGTCGTACACGTCGGGCACGAACACGAACGGGAAGTTCGAGCGCTGGGCGTGTTTGCGTCCGACGCGGCCGTACTGGTAGCAGGCGGTGGTCTCGAACCAGGCGGGGTCGATGAGGCCGCTGCCGAGGGTGGCGTTGGCGCGCGGGTAGTAGGTGGCGTACATCTCGTCGGGATTGACCGACGGCAGGACGGTGGCGAAGTTCTCGCGCTTGGGGGTGACCGCGATGCCGCCGTTGACGAGGGAGCCGCCGCCGACGCCACGGCCCTGGTAGACCGTGATGCCGGCGAAGTCCTCGGCGTCCAGGATGCCGGTGTACCGGGGGATGTCGCGGTCGATGGGGAAGCCGAGGAAGTTGCTGAGGGGCTGCTTGGTCCTGGTACGCAGCCAGGTCGAGCGGTGGTCGGGCTGCGTCGTGGTGCAGAAGATCTTGCCGTCGGGGCCCGGGGTGTCCCAGGCCATGCCCATCTCCACCATGTGCACGTCCACGCCCGCCTGGGCCAGGCGCAGGGCGGCGACGGCGCCGCCGTACCCAGTGCCGACCACCAGGGCGGGCACGTGTGTGCCGTCGGGGATGGGGGCGGCCGGCGAGCCGGCGAGGGCCGGGCGCGCGGCCGTGCCCACGAGGGCCAGGCCGGCCGCGCCGGCGAGGAAACCACGACGGGACAGGCCGCCCGCCGTATCGGAGGTGCTGTCACGCATGCGAGACTCCTGACTTGCGACGAGCCGCTAAATTGCTATTCGCGCACAGGTGACCGGCCGCTGGGCAGCCGGCACACGGTGTCAAGGCCCAGTACGTGGTTGAGACGGCCGAACGCCAGCCAGGAGCCGAGGCTCATGGTCAGCTCCACGATCTCCAACTGGCTGTAGTGAGCGGTCATCCGGGCCCAGAACTCCTCGTCCAGGCCGTGGGGGTCGAGGGCGTAACGCTCGGCGTACTCGGCGGCCAGCCGCGTGCGCTCGTCGAAGGCGCCGGTGGTACGCCACTCGGCCACCGCGTCGGCGAAGTCCTCCTCGACCCGCTCGCCGCCGCGTTCGGTACGCCAGTCGAGGCAGAAGGCGCACCCGTTGATCTGCGCGATCCGCAGCCGGGCCGCCTCGAACTCGCGCAGGCCCAGGGTGGAATGGGCGTACACGGCCAGGGAGAACTTCGAGGCGGCGATGCCGATGCCGGGGACCATCTCGCCCCACACGTACTCGATCGCGTCCTTGCCCTCGGGGATGTCGATGTTCACGGGCGTCTCCTCCCGAGCTTGCCGATCGCGGGGCGCAGCGGGACGTCGAGGGCGTCGTACAGGCCGGGTTCGGCGGCCACCAGCCAGTCGATGGCACTCACCAGACGGCCCGCGGCGGTGGCGTTGCCGCCGGCCGAGCCGTTGCCGTCCTCGTCGGTGGCCTCGACGGTGACCTCGATTCGCGGGCGGCCCTCGATGATCACCCGATGGGCGCCCTGGCCGTTGGGCGGGGTCGGCCAGTCGGGGGCGCAGGAGGAGTGGATGCGGGTGATGTGCTCGACCACGATGCGGGGCTCTCCCCCGACGACGCCCTGCACCTCGAACCGCACCGCGCCCTGGGTGCCCGCCTGGAACTCGCCCATGCAGGCAGTGCTCACGGTGGCGTCGAGGGGGCGCCGCTCCAGGGCCTCGGTGATCTCGTCGAGTTCGGCGCCGAGGGCGTGGGCGATCAGGCGTACCTGGCCGCCCCAGACCATGCTGGGGACGGTCGGCGCGAGCATCGGCGGCTCGTAGCCCATCGGCTGGCCCATGCCGACCAGGTAGCGGACCGAGTCGGGCTGGTCGTAGGTGGAGTAGTCGAAGATCTCCTGGCACCGGATGGTGTCCACGGTGCTGCCGAGGCCGCTGATCAGCAGCGGCAGGACGTCGTTGCCCCAGCCGGGATCGATGCCGGAGACGAACAGGGAGCCGCCGCCCTCGGCGATGGCGGCCAGCACCGGCCGGCGTATCTCGGGTGGGGCGTTGCGCTGGTCGTAGAGGGCGTACAGGGAGGGGGTGACGACCACGGCTCCGGTCCGGACGGCCCGGACGACGTCGGCGAGCGCCTCGTCGGGGCGGAGGTCGCCGGGGGCCGCGTATACGACGGCGCGGGGTTTGGCGGCCAGTGCCGCGTCGACGTCGCCGGTCGCGGCGACGCCGAGCTCGTGGGCGAGCCCGGCGAGCTCGCCCGCGTCCCGGCCGGCCTTGGCGGGGTCGTGGACCAGCACGTTCGTGAGCGTCAGCGCCGGGTGGGCGGCCACGGCGCGGATGGCCGCGCGGCCGACGTTGCCGGTACCCCAGACGAGGGTGGACACCATGACCGGAGCGTAGCAAGCGCTTGGTTGATTGCCTAGACCGCGACTCCCCTGGTCCACCCATGCCGGTGGACCAGGGGAGGGATGGTTGTCAGGCGCAGGTGTATCCGCTCGGCAGCGAGGTGTTGCCGTTGGGACGGCTGACCTGGAAGCCGAAGGCGGTACTGGCGCCCGGGCCGAGGTTGCCGTTGTGGGCCGCGTTCCTGGCCGTCACGGTCTGCCCGCTCACGGTCAGCTGGGTGTTCCAGGAGCCGGTGACGGTGTGCCCGGCCGGCAGGGTGAAGGTCACCGTCCAGCCGCTGATCGCCGAGGTGCCCGCCGTCACCCGGACCGGGTCGATGACGTACCCGCTCGGCCACTGAGTCTGCGTGGTCGGGGTCACGGTGCAGGAGCCGCCGGTGCCGCCGCCGGTGGTGGTGAAGGTCGCCGGCTGGGAGTTGCCGGACAGGTTGCCCGCGCCGTCACGCGCCCGCACGTACACCTGATACTGGGTGCCGGCCGTCAAACCGGTCAGCGTGATCGAGTTGGTGGCCGACTGACCGAGCAGCGGGTCGGTCGCACCCTGCTCGCGGTACACGTCGTAACCGGCCAAGCCGCTGCCGCCCGTGTCCGTGGACGCGGTCCACGTCAACGTCGCGCCGGACGCGGTCACGTTGGAGGCGGCCGGGGTGCCCGGCGTGCTCGGGGGCGTGGTGTCGGTGCCGCCGCCCGTCTGGGTGGTGAAGGTGACCAACTGGGAGTTGCCGGACAGGTTGCCCGCGCCGTCACGCGCCCGCACGTACACCTGATACTGGGTGCCGGCCGTCAAACCGGTCAGCGTGATCGAGTTGGTGGCCGACTGACCCAGTTGCGGGTCGGTGGTGCCCTGCTCGCGGTAGACGTTGTAACCGGCCAGGCCCGAGCCGCCGGTGTCGGTGGACGCGGCCCAGGTCAGGGTCGCACCGGAGGACGTCACGTTGGACGCGGCCGGGGTGCCCGGCGTGCTCGGCGGGGTGGTGTCGGGGTTCGGGTTCACGCTGTTGAGGGCGTTGAGGACCGAGGTGTAGGCAGGCTTCTTGTTGCCGCTGCCGTCGAACAGGAGTGGAGTGTCGCCGGAGCGCCAGGAGTCGCTGTCGCGGACGCCCCACACCGTGATGCCGGTACAGCGGGGCACGGCCAGGCAGTCGTTGGTCACGTTGGCGTAGGTGGTGGCCGAGGCGCCCTGGATGTCCAGCTCGGTGATCTGCACGTCGACCCCGAGGGCGGCGAAGCTCGACAGGGTGGTACGGAAGTTGCTGTTGTACGGACTGCCGCTGTTGAAGTGGGCCTGCAGCCCGACGCAGTCGATCGGCACGCCGCGTGACTTGAAGTCGCGGACCATGTTGTAGACGCCCTGGGTCTTGGCCCATGTCCAGTTCTCGATGTTGTAGTCGTTGTAGCACAGCTTGGCGGCCGGATCGGCGGCGCGGGCGGTGCGGAAGGCCACCTCGATCCAGTCGTTGCCGGTGCGCTGCAGGTTGGAGTCGCGCCGGCCGCCGGAGTTGCCGTCGGCGAACGCCTCGTTGACCACGTCCCAGGCGTAGATGTTGCCCCGGTAGTGGGCCATCACGCCGTTGATGTGGTCGATCATCGCCTGGCGCAGCGTGCTGCCGGACAGGGACTGCATCCAGCCGGGCTGCTGGGAGTGCCAGGCCAGGGTGTGCCCGCGTACCCGCTTGCCGTTCTGCACGGCCCAGTTGTAGATGCGGTCGGCGTTGGTGAAGGTGAACTGCCCCCGGTTCGGCTCGGTGGCGTCGATCTTCATCTCGTTCTCGGGCGTGACCATGTTGAACTCGCGGTTGGCGATCGTCGTGTACGCCGACTCGTTGAGCTTGCCCGCGGCGATGGCGGCGCCGAAGTACCGGTTGCTCTGCATGGCCGCCGCGCCGAGCGTGGTCTCCGCGGCATCGGCGGGAACCGACAACGCCAGCGGGGCGATCGTACCGGCTAAGGCGAGAACGCCGACGGCCACGGCTCGGCGGAAGCCGCCGAAGGATCGTCGGGTTCTGGGCGGGGGTAGGGCGTTTGTGCGCATGCCTGAGCCTCCATTACTGACTCACGAGAACGACCGCGGAGACACACCCCGCCGGCGACGCCGCACCCCTCATGGGACGCAGACCACCAGGGTGTCGGAGGCGGCGAACCCCGCCGTGTCCACCGACCCGGCAGGCAGGCCACCTCGATGACTCAGTGTGGAAACGTCTCCGAAATATGTCAAGAACGGTCAGAAAAGTTTCGGCTTGCTTCGACCTGCTTACCTGCTTCACATGCTCTCTTGCAGTATGAACACTTCCTGAAACTTTCGGATGATCCTTGCCGAGGGCGACGGACGGTGAAAGCTGGAAGCGCAACGAGCCGGTCCTGGCGTCGCGCTGCGGGAGCCCTGAGGTCCGCCGGCTCCGCAGGGGCCGGATCGAAGCGCTCAACGTATGCCTCGGGGGGCCGTCGTTTCATATCGGCACGAAATGAATCGGCCCTTGATCTGGACACAATCCAAGCGGGTGGTCGCTCCGGCGGCATCCTGGCGGCATGCTGAAGATGATTCTCTTGCTTGTCATGGCCGCTACGGCCCTGCCCGCGCCGGCAGCGGCGGAGAAGGTGGTGCGCAAGGACTGGAAGGTTCGTGGTCAGGCCGGTCTCCTTGGCGTACGCGAGGTCCGGCCCGAGGGTCCAGCGCGAGGCCGTCCGGTGTTGCTGTTGCACGGGGCGCGGGTGCCCGGCATACCGTCGTTCGACCTGCCGGTGCAGGGCGGATCGCTGGCGGCGGACCTGGCACGTGACGGGCATCGGGTGTTCATCGTGGACGCACGCGGTTACGGCACGTCCGACCGGCCTGCCGCGTTCGACCAGCCCGCCTTGGACAACCCACCGGCGGTCACCGGGGAAGAGGTGGTGGACGACATCGCGTCGGTCGTCGACTGGCTGCGGTCGACGACCCGCCACCAGCAGGTCGACCTCGTCGGCTGGGCGACCGGCGGGCACTGGGCCGCCTGGTACGCGAGCGAGCACCCGGCCCGCGTCGAGAACCTGGTGGTGTACAACAGCCTGTACGGCGAACTGGACGGCCATCCGACGCTCGGGCGCGGCTCGGATTACGAGGATCCGGATCGGCCAGGCCATTTCGACGACGCGCGATACGGCGCCTACCGGCTGTCGACCGGCCCGAGCCTGGTGACGAGCTGGGACTCGAGCATTCCGGTCGGCGACAAGTCGAAATGGCGTGATCCGCGAGTGGCCGACGCCTATGTCAAACACGCGCTGGCGAGCGATCCGACGTCCGGCGATCGCGAGCCGCCCAGCTTCCGGGCGCCGACCGGGGCTCTGAAGGACAGCTTCTACCTGGCTACCGGGCGGCAGCTGTGGGACGCCTCCAAGGTCACCGCCCGCACCCTGGTCATGCGGAGCGAGTACGACTTCTGGTCGCGCGAGGACGACGTGCCCACGCTCGTCGCGGACCTCGACAAGGCCAGGGACGTACGGTCGGTGCGGCTGGACAAGGCGACGCACTTCGTACACCTCGACCGGGCAGAACGCGGCCGGGACCGGCTGGTCGGTGAGCTCGTACGCTGGCTCAAGTAGGGACCGGAGAATCACACGGCTCCTCCGCGGCCCCTTGGGCTCAACACGTCCTCAACACATGCTCAACACCGCGCTGCCTATCTTCCTCCCAGCAGATCAACGACATGATCCGCACAAGAGGGAGACGAAATGAGCCAGAAGGAAGATCAGCCGACGCGCCTCATGAAGGCGCTCAAAACGGCCGGCATCGTCATCAGCGCCGGCGTGATCGTCGGCAGTGGGTTCACCGCGCTTCCGGCCCAGGCGGCCGTCAATTCCACGTTGATCGACACGTACCTGGCCGCGGTTCCGAACGGGACAAAGCTCAGCGCCAACGAAGCCTCCTGGGAGGGCGGCACGGTGCGCCTGGTGATGTCGGCCACCGAGGCGTCCTGCCCGGATGGCTGGTACTGCGTGTACCAGTACAAGAACTGGCGCGGTGCGATGGCGAAGTGGCGGACATCCCCCGCGAGGTGCAAGAAGTTCAACTTCAACAGCTACTGGCGGGACAAGATCTCATCGTTCTGGGCGCGCGGTGACTGCCGGGACTACTTCCTGAAGGACAAGAAGGCGTTCCAGCCTGACCCCTTCCAAAGCTTCGCGGGCAAGCACGCGTACGTCCTCTACGACAACCGCTACGACTACGCGGCGCGCGGCTTGTGAGCTGCGAGCTTGGGGCTGTGCCTGGGGTTACTTCCTCGGCCCTGGCTTTCGGGCATCGGTAGCGGCCATGGTGGAGACGTGAAGCCTGTCTCGATCATGGTGACCGCTTTCGGCGTGGTGCTGGTGGCGGCGATCGTCTGGATGTCAGGGCCGGGAGCCCGCTGGGTGCTGGAGAACCTCGACGGCGTGCCGGTGGGCGGGGCGACGGGGTTGTCCGGCAGGGACTTGGCGGCGGCCCTGGACGCGGTCCGGGGGCGGGTGCTGGCCGTGGCCACCGGGTTGGCCGCGTTGCCGGCGCTGTTCTACGCCGGGCGCATCGCCCGGCGGATGTTCCGGCTCCGCGAGCAGGGCCACGTGACCGGCCGATATGACAAGGCGGTCGAGCAGTTTGGCAACCCTGAGGCCCCGGTGCGGATCGCCGGGCTGTACGCACTGGAACAACTCGCGCAAGACACTCCCGCCCTGCGTCAGACCATCGTGGACGTGATCTGCGCCTACCTCCGCATGCCCTACACCCCGCCCACCGAGCAGAGCCGGAACCGGAAGCGTCGCGCCGGCCGCGACGCGTACGAGGAGCGCCAGGTCCGCCTCACCGCCCAGCGCATCCTCGCCACCCACCTACGCCACGACCCCGAGCCCCGGCACCCGGGGCGGTCGTCCCGAGCCGCCCCCGGTCGGCGTTACTGGCCCGGCCTCCGGTTCGACCTCAGCGGCGCCACCCTCGTCGACTTCGACGTACGCGACTGCCACATCGGTTACACGGACTTCATCGGGGCCACCTTCAACGGTGACACCCGGTTCAGCGGAGCCACCTTCGCCGGTATCGCCGATTTCGCCGGGGCGACCTTTACCGGTAACGCCGACTTCTACAACGCGGTCTTCACCGGCGAGGCACGATTCAGCGGGGTCACCTTCAACGGTGACGTCTGGTTCGCCTGGTCCACCTTCGCCAGTGACGCCGACTTCCGTAACGCGACCTTCACCGGTATCGCCGCGTTCAGCGATGTGACCTTCAGCACCGGTGCCGGGTTCTCCGAGGCGACCTTCGCGGGCGGAGCGCGCTTCTCCCGTGCGGTCTTCAACGGCGACGCCTTGTTCCACATGGCGTCCTTCGCCGTCACGGCGACGTTCTTCCAGAGCACCTTCGCGGGCAACGCCCTCTTCTCGCATGCGGCCTTCACCGGCAACGTCAGGTTCAACAAGGCCACGGGGCTGGAATACGCGAAGC
Organism: Nonomuraea jiangxiensis; assembly: GCF_900099965.1. Lineage (GTDB taxonomy): Bacteria > Actinomycetota > Actinomycetes > Streptosporangiales > Streptosporangiaceae > Nonomuraea > Nonomuraea jiangxiensis. Next base: position 20,742 of record NZ_FNDJ01000024.1, read on the forward strand.
TGGCCCAGGTACGGGTGCTGTCGGGGCCGAAGCACAAGGTGCACTGGCCCATGGCCTGGCGGGAAGTGCCGGACGGTCGCGGAGGACGGACCGTACGGCTGGCGACCGGAGTGAGCGCCGACTCCACCACGACCGAGGACGAGGCGGCGGCCCAGGACCAAGGGGTTTGAGGACGGACGAACTCTTGGCGGGATTCCCTTTTCCTGAATATGGAAAGACCGGCACAAAGCACAATTTGTTCCGGTTTGGCTTGTCATAAGTGCGTTGGGCGGAACCGCCCCCTACGACGCCAAGCAGGGAGGCCAGGCCCGTGCAGGTCGCGGGCGATCACCGTCCGCCCGGCGAACTCATAAATGATCAACAGCGCCCCTTCGATGTCTCTCAAATGCGGTCACCAGGGCGTCTACCAATTGACCACGTTCGCCGGTCCCAACCTCAACTCCTCTGCACTATCGTGTCTGCACCGGCAGCCGTGGTGATTCGTATCGGTGGATGATGGCATGGGGACAATACATGAGCGGAATGGCATTACCGATGAGCTCGTGCCCGAACTCGTCGGCCTCAAATTCGACGGCACACGCGCCACGTTCCGCTACTTCCGCCGCGCGCCCTACATCGAGATCACCGGTGAGCGGGGCGCTGGGAAGACCGCGGTCCTGGAGAGCCTGAAGGCCGGTTACAGCCGGCGTCTGCCCGTGGGTAACGCCGACCTGGGTAGACCCGACTTCGGCAATCCGGGGCTTGGCGCCTACGCGCTGGATCCCGTTCCGAACGCGTCCCCTGTCACGGACCTGCTCTATTTCATCAACCACGAACTGGGCGTACATGTGAGGCGCTTCGGCGCCCCGGTGGAATTCCCCCGGCTGATGTACGGGCTGCTGGCCGTCACCGCCTGGGAGACCACCTCCCCGAGGGAGCTCGCGGCGGCCAGGTCCCGGCTGCAGGAGGCCCTCAGCACGTCCAGGAAAGGGCCGGACTCCGTGGCGAAACTGCTGGCGAAGGTGGCCGGCGCCGTCGCCGGCAATGCGGGCGTGCCGGCTCCGCTGGACGCCGTGGTCAAGACACTCGTCGAGGCCGTCGGAGAGGCGTTGTTCACGCGCGACGTACGCCGGGACGTCCTCGACTGGTGGGAGCGGCGGGCGGTCAGGACCGGTGGCGACGGGCTGGACCAGTTGTGCTCACTGGCGATGAGCTTCCGCGCCCGTGGAGAGAACCGTGAGAAGGCCGAAGGACACCTGACGGCGGCGCTACTCGACGACGCGGCCGCCTACTACGGGTGGTGGCGCGAGCAGAACCGTGCGCCCCGGCTGCTGATGCTGCTCGACAACGCCCACACCGCGTTGGGCACATCCTTCGTCGACCTGCTGCTGCGTGCCCAGAGCGAGGCCGCGGAGGAGGACCGGCCGGGGCGGATCGTCGTGCTCGCCGCCTCGCTCAGGCACACCGGCGACCATCCTGAGATCGGCGCCGCCCTGCCTGCGCTGACCTGGAAGGAGCCGGCGGCCGAGCCTCAGGACTGGCTCGTCCGGTTCCGTCTCGCCCCCTTGACGTTCGGGAACATCCAGTCCATGTTGCGGGGGTTCCAGTACGACCACCGCCCGGCCCGGCTGATCGAGCGGTTGAGCGGCGGGAACGCCAGGATCGCCGACGCGCTCGCCCGTGCCGCGGCGCACGCCTCGGGCTCGCCGGACGGGCTCAAGCCGGAGGAGCTGCTCGACGTCCGCGACGGCCGCTCCGACACCACGGGCAGGCGCCTGCTGGAAGAACTGCTGCCGGACGGCCGTGCCAGGAAGCGCCTGATCTTCTACGCGCCGGCCCTGGACGAGGAGGCCGCCGAGCACCTCAGCGGCCGCTTCCCGCCCGAGGACGCCGACGGACGGCGCTTCCAGGACACCAAGCGCTATTTGCCGGACAACTTCTGGTCGCAACCGTTCTGGCCAGAACTGAAGGGCCCTTTCGTCCGTCACCGGGCGCTGCGCACCCTGCTCGTCCACGAGCTGCGCACCCGCACCGACGGGGAGACCTGGACCGCCCTGCACGAGGAGCTGCGTTCCTTCCACGCCCCCGAGGGATTCGACACGTCGGCGAGCAAGGTCGAGTACCTGCACCACACGCTCGCCCTTGGCGATCACGCGACCGTCAGCCGGGCCCTGCACCAGCTGCTCGACCACCTGGACGCCGGCTCCTGGCTGGCGGCCCTGAACATCGTCTGCGCCGCCCCACAGCCGCCCGCGGGACTGATGATGGACAGACCCGCCTCCGGCGAGCCGTGCCCCGGCTGCCTGAGCACCGGGGAGGGCATCCATAACGCCATCGACGTGCTCGTACGGGACCTGTGGTGGCAGTCGGCCCCGCTGTCGTTGCCGGACGACAAGCGCATCGACCGCATCGAACTCCAGCTCCTCCTCCTGGCCGAATGCCGGAGGGGCCGGGCGCAGTCCGTCTTCGACCACGCGCGCAGGACCTGGCCGGAGCGGCTGCGCGGCTGGCACCAGGCCCCCGATCTGACCATTCCGGCGGGCGAGGAATCATGACGCCGCATCGGAGTTCGTGGCCACGTCACCTGTGGGAGCGGCTGCGCCATTGGTGGCAGACCCTCGGCCGATTGGTGCGGTGGGGGGTCGCCGTCGGGGGCGCGCTGCTGGTGTTGGCGGCGGTCGGAATACCGTCCGGCCTGATCGTGCGGAACATGCTCTACTGCGATCCCTACGACATCCGCCGCGTCTCGGTGAACGTGGGTGAGCAGGAGAGGGAGGAATGCGTCGGGGTCAGCGGCACGTACGCGTTCGAACCGCGCTTCGCCGAGATCGTGAAGGCGATGGCCGCGGAGAACGCGTTCGCCACGAAGGGCGGGCCTGGCAGCTACTACACCATCGCCTTCCTCGGCCCGCTCACCCAGCCGGAGCCACGGGTGGTGCACCAACTTGAGGGCGCCGTGGCGGCCCAGCACCGGGCCAACCACGGCCCGGTCGTCGGCCAGATTCCACCGATCAAGCTGGTGCTGGCCAACACCGACAGCATGGAGAGCAACTGGCGGCGGACGACCGAGGACCTGCTGGCCCGGGTGGACTCCGAAGACCGGTTGGTCGCGGTGGCCGGGCTCGGGCGCAGCACCGCATCCACCCTGGAGTCGCTCAAGCTCCTGGCCACCAAGAACCTGGCCATGGTCGGCGACGCCGTCACCTCCGACGCCATCGACCGGACCAGGGTGCCCGGCTTCGTCCGGGTGAACCCACGGGTGAGCGAGCAGGTCAGCCTGCTGGCCAAGTACGTCGGCAGCGGCGGCGGTAAGGGCTGGCGCACCGCGGCCCTCATCCACTCCGCCAAGCCCGGCGACCTGTACGCCGACTCGCTGGCGGCCGAGTTCAAGCGGCACATGAAGACACAGTGGGACGCGGGCGGCAACGTCGATTATCCGTTCGGTGACCCGCCGGGCAACCAGTGGCGGATCATCATGAGCAACCTGTGCGCCCGGCCGCCGGACGTGATCTTCTATGCCGGGCGGGGCAGCGACCTGCACACCTTCGTCAACTCGCTGCGTGAGAGCGGCAAGTGCCTGGGACCGGTCAACATCGTGACCGGCTCCGACGTGGTGCGGCTGAGGACCGAGCAGTTCCCTGAAGACACCTTCGAGTCGATCTCGCTGACGTATGTGCCTCTCGCCGAGCCGTCGCTGTTCAAGTGCGAGGGGAACGGGCCGTACCAACGGCTGCTGGAGGCGTACCAGGAACTGAAGTTCGACGAGGAGAATCTCGGCACCGGGTGGGGGATCATGGCGCACGACGCGGTGCTCGCCGCCGCGCAGGCGGTGCGGGACGTGGCCGGCGACTCGAGCAAGGACGAGGTCACTCCTGGCGCGGTGAGCGGGATGCTCCCCCTGTACGCGCTGCCCAACACGGCGGTGTCGGGGGCGAGCGGGTCCATCATGTTCGACTCCAGGACCGGCAACCGGCTGGGGTTGGCGCTGCCTGTCCTGCGGTTCCGCCAGGGCGCCGCCCCCGAGGTGCTGAGCGACCCGCGTCGGGCTCAGGAGCATCCATGCCACAAGCGTGACTGATCTTCGTAAGAGCCCACCGCGCCGCTGGTGAAGGCCCCTGTGAGCCCTCTCAGGGCATCTCAGCGTCGCCACAGGATCTCCGCCATAAATTGCGAACATGACGGACGCAGCGCAAGTCACCGAACCGCGTCGGCGGTCGTCCTGGACCGGGTACGCGGCCTTGGGCTGGGCGGCGGTGTACGGAGGGTTCGGCCTGGTCTCGGCGCTGAATGGGACCGCGGTGTTCTACCGCGCCGCGGAGCCGTTACCCCTTGGCCTGAACTGGACGATCGTGGCCCTGGCCGTCCTGGCGGCCATGGTGGCCCTGGCCACCGTACGGCCCTGGGGCCGCCGGATTCCCCGGCAGGTCGTCACCGTCGTCCTGGTCGGACTGTGCGTGCTGAGTGGCGCGGCCGCGTTCGGCCTGCTGATGGATTTGGTCTCGTTCGGCTTCAACCAGACCGTCGACAGCTGGACGTCCACCGCCAACCGGGCGCTGGCGGCCGTCGGCGTGGTGCTGCTCATCGTCACGGCTCGGTCCTACCGTTCCTCCGCGGACGCCGCCTGTCAGCGGTGCGGCGCGGTCCACACCTCCCCCACCGTACGGAGCAGGCCGGAGCCCACACCCGCTCCCCGGAGCGTCCGCGTGCTGGCCTATGTGGGCGCATGCGCGTTCCTGCCGTACGCGGCCATGAAGATGACGTGGGCGCTGGGCGGGACCTTCGCCGGTGTCAGCGGGGAGCAGATGCTGGCGATATCCGTGCGCAACGGCGCCTCCGGAGTGTGGCTCACCCTGGCCCGCTGGGGCATCGACGGCACGGTGCTGCTGGCCGCGCTCGGCGTGTTCCTCATCCTCGGTCTGGTACGGCCGTGGGGGCAGGTGTTCCCTCGGTGGACGCTCGCCCTGCGCGGCAGGCGGGTGCCTCGTTGGCTGCCGCTCGCCCCCGCGCTGATCGGCGCCGCCTCGCTCGCACCCTACGGCGCGGTCGGAGTGGTGTACGCCGCACTCGGCACGGCAGGTGTGGTGACCGTCTCCCGGGGAGACTTCCTCACCTCGGCCGACGCCCTGCTGGTGACCTGGTTCGGGCTCGGCACCTTCGCCGTGTACGGCATCGCACTGGGCGCGGCCGCCTGGTCCTACCTGCGCCGCACCCAGCCGATCTGCTCGGTGGCCTGAACGCCATGAGGGCTTTTCGCGGCATTTTTGTTGTCCGTTATGCCGTCCCCGGTCTCCTTTAGTGGAAGACTCACGACGCGCCTCATAGGCCGATCGCGCCCTGGCCCGGGGGGCTGACCGGCCGACGAGGCAACCGACGGAAAGCGAGGGCCATGCCGGGAACAGGTAGGGGCGAGCCCGACGCGGCGCTGGTGACCGCCGCGCGCGAGGGAGACCAGCGTGCCCTGGACGCCCTGGTGGCCGGCTCGCTCCCCCTCGTCTACAACATCGTGGGGCGGGCGCTCAACGGGCACAACGATGTGGACGACGTGGTTCAGGAGACGTTGCTCCGGGTCGTGCACGGGCTCTCCGGCCTTCGCGACCCGGGCGCGTACCGGTCCTGGCTGGTGGCCATCACCGTCCGGCAGGTACGCGACCACGAGCGGGACCGCCGTACCACCCAGCACCGCAGGGAGGACCTGGACAGCGCCGACGAGGTGGCCGACCCGGCCTCCGACTTCGCCGCGGTGACCATCCTCCGGCTCGGTCTCACCGATCAGCGCCGCGAGGTCGCCGAGGCCACCCGCTGGCTGGACCGCGAGGACCAGGGGCTGCTCGCCCTGTGGTGGCTGGAGGAGACCGGCGAACTGGACCGGGCGGACCTCGCGAAAGCCCTCGGCCTGTCCCATCGGCACACCGCCGTCCGCGTCCAGCGGATGAAGGAGCAGATCCACACGAGCCGCACCGTCGTACGCGCGCTGCAAGCCGACCCTCGCTGCCCGGATCTGCGTACCCTCGCCTGGAGCTGGGACGGCGTGCCCAGCCCTCTGTGGCGTAAGCGCTTCGCCCGGCACGTCCGCGACTGCGCGGTCTGCGGGCGGCGCACCGCCGGCATGCTGCCCATCGACCGCCTGCTCAGCGGGCTGCCCCTGCTGCCGCTGCCGGCCGGATACCTGCTGGACCACCTCCCGGCCGCCCACGCCCTCGCGGTACCGCCGCCGCGCGGCCTGTTGTCCTCCCTGACGCAGAACCCGGTCGCCGGGAAGGCGGCCGTCGCCGGGGTGATCACCGTCGTGACCGGCGCCGTCGTGGCCGGGCAGCTCACCGGACCCAACGAGCCGCCCGTACCCCGGACGGCGCCCCGCATGACGGCGTCCCCGTCCGAGCCCTCGCCCTCCACCCGGCGCGAGACGTCCCCTGCCCCCACCGCCGGTCCCACGCCGGTCCGGGTCAAACGCTCCGCCACCGCCGCCCCGCGGCCTGCCTCCGCGAAGAAGGGGGTGAGCGTGTGGGAGATGCCCGGAGCCGGCAAGGCGCTCGCCAAGTCCGGTGCGCGCTGGTATTACACCTGGTCAACCGCGCCTGAGGGCCCCGGAGTGCCGGAAGGGGTGGAGTTCGTACCGATGATCTGGGGCGCCGGCAGCGTCACCGACGCCAACCTCGCCCGGGCCAGGAGCGCCGGCCCCTACCTGCTCGCCTTCAACGAGCCGGACCTGCCCCAGCAGGCCAACATGACGGTGGAACAGGCCCTGGACCTGTGGCCGCGGCTCATGAAGGCGGGCAAGGTGCTCGGCAGCCCCGGTGTCGCATTCGGCGGGGCCACCCCGAACGGCTGGCTGGACCGGTTCATGAAGGGTGCGGCCGAACGGGACTACCGCGTCGACTTCGTCACCCTGCACTGGTACGGCGCCGACTTCCGTACCGAGGCGGCCGTCCGGCAGCTCAAGACCTACCTCCAGGCGGTCCACAAGCGCTATCGCAAACCCATCTGGCTCACCGAGTACGCGCTCATCGACTTCTCGAACGGCACCCGTTACGCCGGCGACGCGGAGCAGGCGGCCTTCATCACGGCCTCCACCAAGATGCTCGCCTCGCTGCCCTACGTGCAGCGTTACGCGTGGTTCGGGCTGCCTTCGGAGGACGGCAAGCAGGGCAGCGGACTGTTCCGCGGCGACGGGCGGGCGACCAAGGCCGGCCGCGCCTTCCAGGAGGCCCGCTGATCCGTCCCCGGCGACGCGATCGTTCGCGGGGTGGCAGGGGCCACAGCCGCACCGGACCTGGGAGCCGCGCGGGCTTGCGGGCCCGGCCGGGCCGTGCCGGACCTGGAAGCCGCGCGGGCTTGCGGGCCAGGGGCCGCGCGGCCTTGCGGAGCCGCGGTGCCCGGCCGGGCCGTGGGACGGGCTGCGTCCCACGGCCCGGCGCGGAAGGCTCGCCTCATCGCCGGCCGGGGCTGCGCCGCGGACGTCCGCGGCGACTTCCCCGGCCCCGGCCGGGCGACGGGCGGGCGGGCGGGTGCCTCCGCTCAGTACTCAGCGAGCCTCTTGGAAGGCACGACCCGCGGGGGTGGCGTCGCCGTTGCTGCGGAACAGCCCGGTGCCCTGCTTGCCGTCCTCGGCGGGCAGGCCGAACCACGCGAACCGGTGTACGAACGTCAGCGACTCCAGCATCTTGGTCGACGCGGTGACGAAGGCCGCCTGCTGCGCCTCACTGGGGAAGCGGGCGCCCTGGGAGAAGTCGATGAGCGCGTACTCGGTGAGCCAGATCGGCTTCTTGTACCGGTCGTACACCGCCTGGAGGTAGGACTTGAGCTGACCGACCGCGGCCTCGGTGCGGAAGTCACCGCCATACCAGTGCAGGGTGACGAAGTCGACGCGGTAGTTCTTCTGCTCCGCGCCCTTCATGAACTTGTCCAGCCAACCGCCGGCCCGGTCCCCGCCCCACGCGACGGCGGGGCTGCCGAGCTTCTGCCCGGTGGACATGAGCTTCGGCCACAGCGACAGCGCCTTGTCCACGGTCATGTTGGACTGCTCGGCCATGTCCGGCTCGTTGAAGCCGAGCAGGTAGGAGCCGGCGCTCTTGGCCTGGGCGAGATTGGAGTCGGTGACGCTGTTGGCGCCCCAGATCATCGGGACGAACTCGCTGGACTTGGGGGTGGTGATGCCGTTGTGGTTCGTGGACCAGGTGTAGTACCAGTGCGCACCGGACTTGGCGAGCGCCGTGCTGACGTTGGGCATCTGCCACACGCCCACGCCCTTCTTGCCGGAGGGCGCCGCGGGCGGGTCGACCGGTTTGGTGGGGGTGGGGGTCGGCTGCTGCGGGGAGCCCGTCGGCTGGGTGCGGGTGGGGGTCGGCTGCGGGGAGGCAGTGGGCAGCGGAGTGGTTCCGCCCTTGCCGAACACCTGGAACTCCCATACGGACACGCCGTACTGGGTGGAGCGCTTGGTCGCGTACAGCCGGACGTACCGGGCGTTGCCCGACACTTGGATCGTCTGCTCACCGCCCCTGCCGGCGGTGGTGCTGTAGACGTTGTTCCACCGCAGGCCGTTGTTCGACGTCTGGATCTTGAACGCCCTGGCGTACGAGCGTTCCCAGTTGATCACGACCTTCTTGATCTTGGTGGTCTTCCCGAGGTCCACCTGCAACCACTGCGGGTCGCTGAACTTGCTCGACCAGCGGGTGTTCGCCTTGCCGTCGACCGCGTTCGTCGCGGGCAGGCCGCCGTTCTCCGCTGAGGACGCGAGGGCTGGACGGTGCTGCGACAGCGGCAGCTCCGCCGCGCCGGCCGGAGTGCCGTTGATCATGGAGGCACCCAGGACGGCCGCGAGGACGCCTACGAGCCCGACACGGCGAACCTGCCGAGCGGCTCTACGGCCCGGTGCGGCGCCACGCTGGATAATCTCGCTCATGAGGGATGAAATCCTTCGTCAGGGGGATTCGTGGAGCTGATGACCCGGCATCGCCCGGACGGAAGACAGGGCGCGGACACCGCTGCCCGATCGGCAGCGGCGCCAGGACGAGGGCATACGGGTGCCATCCGGGCCTCCCTTGTTGCCATGTCCCGCGCCTCTCCTCTTCACCACGCCCGGCAGCCGGACGCATCCGCTCCTGACTAGGAGACGCGGCCGCCCGACCCGGGATAACCGAAATCTGGAAAATCGGGTCAGGACTTTGTGGACCCACCGAGTCCGAGCTCGTCAACGTCAGGAACGCGTCCTGATCATGTCCAGGGAGATCTGCCAGAGCCGCGCGGCCGCCTGGGGGTCGAGGGCGTACGCCGCCACACCGCGTCGCAGCCCCGGCGTGTGCGGAACAGCCTCCTGGCAGTCCTCGAAGTATTTCCCCGTGACGCCTTCGACGAGAGGCGAGGCGGCCAGCAGGGTCGAGGTGGCCGCGCCCTGCGGGATGTCCTTGACCGATACGCCCGAGCCGGCGCCGGGCTCGAACGACTCGGGCGGAGCCGTCATGTGCCGGCCGAGTCCGGTGGCCCAGATGCGGCCCGGGTTGAGGGCGTTGACGGCGATGCCGTCCCGGGCCCAGCGCCTGGCGGCTTCGACGGCGAACAGGATGTTCGCGGTCTTGGACTGGCTGTAGGCCCGCCAGGCGTCGTAGGGGCGCTTGTGAAAGTTGATGTCGTCCCAGATGACGTCCCCGTTGACATGGCCCACGGAGCTGACGACGACGACCCGGGCGCGCTCCGCGGAGGCGAGGGCGTCGTGCAGTCCGAGGGTGAGGGCGAAGTGGCCGAGGTGGTTCGTGGCGAACTGCATCTCCCAGCCCTCGGGGGTACGCCACTCGGGCGTGGCCATGATGCCGGCGTTGTCGACCAGGATGTCCAGCCGCCCTCGCGGCGACCTGCTCCCCTCTGGTGGTGTCACGTACGGCGAGGGTCACCTCGGCGCCCGCCTTGGCCAGTGCCCGCGCGGTCTCCACGCCGATGCCCGACGATGCCCCGGTCACGATGGCCCTCCCGCCGGACAGGTCCACTCCGTCCACCGTTTCCTCGGCGGTGGTGGTCGCCCCGAAGGGCGTGGCGATGCGTTGTGTGCTCATGCGGATGTCCCTTTGAGGTGCCCATAAGATTAAGCGGAGCCGGGTCCGATTAGCTCGACTCTAAGCGGACCCGGCTCCGGTTGCAAATGCGAGGATGCGATTCATGAACATGAGGGACAGACAGCCCCGCGCCGACGCCAGGGCGAACCGCGATCGGCTCATCGAAGTCGCGGCGCGCACGTTCGCCCGGGAGGGCGCCGGGGCATCGCTCAAGGGCATCGCGAAGGAGGCCGGCGTAGGCATCGGGACCCTTTACCGGCACTTCCCGACCCGCGAGTCCCTCATCGAGGCCGCGCACACGAGCGAACTCGCGCGGGTCTGCGAGTCGGCGGACGACCTGCTCGCCACAATGCCGCCGGATGAGGCGTTGCGTGCCTGGCTCGGACGGTGGGTGACCTATCTCACGGCCAAGCACGGCCTCGCGCAGGCACTGCGCGCGACCGCGGCCTCCGGCGAGGACGCCGTCGCCTTCCCGGGCGCCAGGGCCCTCGCACTCGCCGCCGTGGACCGGCTGCTGGACGCCGGAGTACGCGACGGCACCCTCCGCCAGGGAGTCGAGCCGCTGGACGTCCTGGTCGCCGCACACGGCGCCGCCCTCGCGGCCATGGACCCCGGCCAGGTCGTACGCTTGCTCGACTACCTCATGGACGCCCTGCGCGCTCGATAGCAGGCGGCCCCGCCTCGATCCGCGGCTCGACCGGGTCCCGGCGTTGCCACCCGTCATGGCGGCAGATGCGGCACCCGTCATGCGATCGGGGTTGGTGTGTGTCCCGAGCCCGGACGGGTGCTTGAGGGGCCAGAGGTCTTGGCCGCCCAGACTCGCCCAGTCGCCCCAGCCACCGTTGGGCGCCAGCTGCCCGCGACTGTACAAAGCGCCATCACCACCAATGACGAACACCTGCAACCGACCATCCCCATTCGGGGCCGTGACAGGGGGCACCCGAGGCTCCTCGACAGGAGGCTCCTCGCCTCGGGGTCGTCGGGCCTGCGTGCTCGGCGGCCCACACCTTCGTCAGCTGCTCCAGGGCCGCCTTGGAGGCGGAGTACCTGCCGGTGCCCTTGGCGGGGACCCCTCCATCGGGCCGGTCGCTGCCCACGTCGGGGTCAGGCCGGTGTCGTCGCGCCGAGCCGGGGCAGCAGGTGGGCGCCCAGGAACGACGTCCATGCCAGGACGAGCGCGATGGCGAGGGCGAAGGCGACATTGGCCACCCGGGAGCCCTGGAACGCGAAGATCGAGAGCCAGCCCGCCAGGAAGAGCGCGCCGGTCACCGTGCTGAAGGCCGCCCAGCCGCGGTGGCCGGCCGCCGCGAACCGCCGGCCGAACACGAAGCACGCGGCGATCAGCGCGAGAAAGGCGAACCCGGCGACGAGCACGTGCACCATCGCGTGTGTGCTCGCGGTCGTGGGCGGCCCGAGGGGCGTCCCCGGCGGGAAGCCGTCGGCGGGGTCGGCGGAGAAGATGGCGGCGCCGACCATCCCGGCGCCGAAGACGCCGACCAGCCGCGGTCCCCAGGTGCCGCCCCGCCCCGCCGGACCCCGTACCCGGTGCAGGCCCACCGCTGCCGCCACGAACAGCAGGCCGCTGACCGCGAAGTTGGCGATCTGGATCCATCCCAGGTCACCGTTGCTCAGCATGCTGGCCGGGTGCCGGCTGATGTCGAACCCGTCCCTGGTGAACATCTGCAGCACGACCACGACGATGTAGAGCGGGCCTGCGAGGATGCCGCACATCAGCAGCGTCCGCGTCGCCCCGCCGGCCGCCGTGGTCGTGATGGGGTTCTCGGTCATCGGTCTACTCCTCTCTTGACAAAACGGGACGACACACCGCGTGGCGAGTCAGCCGTTGCCGTCCGTGCCGGTCTCGGGAGCGTGGTGCTGCATGGCGAACGCCACGGCCGCGGCGAGGTCGTCGTCGCTGATGTCCCAGGCGGCCTGGACCGCGGGCCCCCAGGCGCGGCAGCTCGCCGCGGCGAACTCCTTCTCCTCCGGCCTGTCACCCCAGGTCGCTGGATCGAACGCGACGTCGCGCAGGAACAGGTCGAGGCCGAGCAGCGCCAGGTCCCAGCCGACGCCGATGCCGATCGTGGCACCGGGCCCGTACAGGCGGACCATGCCGTCGACGGTCTCGGCGGGGGCGGCGTGCTCCAGCTCCAGCACGGTCCCGCCGTCACCGCCGGGCGCCAGGCGTACTTCGACCTCGGTGGGCATGCCCTCCCCCAGGACCCAGGTCACCTTGATCAAATGAGGCTCCTCGCAGCGCAGGATCTCCCCGCCGGCATTGCCCTTGAGCTGGAAGGTGCCGCCGAGCCGCAGGTCGCCCTCGATCGGGGCGAGCCATCGGCCGATCCGGTCGGGGTCGGTGCAGGCGCTCCACACCTCCTCGATCGAGGCGTCGTACGTGCGCCGCAGCAGCAGCGACCGCCCCGGGCCGGTGGCGACCGCCTGGTCGCCGATCTCCCGGTGAGTGGCGTTGATCTGGTTGACGACGTCGATCATTCGTCTTCTTCCTTCTCGTTGTTCGGGTCTGGCCGTGCCGTCGCGGACGGTGTCCCGTCGAGCGGGTGCCGGGCGCGCGCGAGTTCGGTCCCCAATGCGTCCAGGCGCCGGCTCCAGAACCGGCGCAAGCGCTCCAGCCAGATGCCGGCCTCCCCGCAGTGGTGGTACGGAGCGGGCGCCGAGGGTGCCGACCGCACCGCCGAGCACGTCGAGTGCGTGCCCGGGGCAACAATCTCACCTGTCACTTATATAAGTCAAGGCTGAATAAGCTTGGACACCGCGACCTCGGCGGCAGCGACCTTGATCTCGGTCTCCGCCCGTGCGACAACGGATACGGGGCCGGGAGGGTCATGCACGTCCGCCGCCCGCGTCATCGCGTCATCGCGTCGCTCATCGGCGCGCTGCTGATCGGGCGCCCCTTCGCGCTGTTCCGCCAGATGTTCCGGCACGCGCCTAGCCGGGCCGCGGTCGTCATCGCCGCCGCCTTCATCGTCGCGGGCGTGTTCATGGTGCTCTACTGGGATGTCCGCGTCCTGGCCCGCCGCAAGATCATCCCCTGGTATCCGGTGGCCCCGTGGGCCTGAGCGCCTGGGCGGCGGTCAGGCCGCCTTCGCGGGCGTCACGGGCGAACCGCGCCGAGCAGGCGGGTACGCCAGTAGCCATCGAGGTCGACCACCTTGATGACGTCCCCGGTCTGTGGCGCGTGGACCATCTTGCCGTTGCCGGCGTACATGCCCATGTGTCCCAGGCCCTTGCTGAAGAGCAGGTCCCCGGGCTGCAACTGGTCCAGGGGGACGCGGCGGGCGGATCCCCAGCTCCATTGGGTCCAGGTCGTCCGGGGCAGCTCGACTCCCGCCTGACGCCAGGCGGCCTGGGTGAGGCCCGAGCAGTCGTAGCTGCCGGGGCCCGTGCCGCCGTACTGGTAGGGCTTGCCTATCTGGGCGAAGGCGAACTGGAGGGCCGTACGGGCGTTGCCGGAGGCCGGGCCGGTGTAGACGATGCCGGGACTGTTGGGGTCGCCGGTGCGGAAGAGGCCCAGCCGGCGCATGAGCTTGGTCTGCTCGTCGACCAGCTCGTCCACCTTGCCCTTCTCGTCACGCACCTTGTCGCGTGCGGTGTCGGCCTCCGCCAGCACGCGCTTGGCCGCGTTGCGGCGGTCGCGCAACTCCTTGGTGGCCGCCTCGAAGGCCCGGATCCTCGCCGCTCTGGCCTGCGCGAGATGGTCGAGCGAGGCCATGCCGCTCAGGGCGCCGCCGGGGTCGCCGCGGAAAACGAACCCCTGCCAGCCCGTCACCGCGCCGGACTGGTAGTCGGTGACCGCCAGCTTCACCAGGTCCCTGCGCAGCACCTCGGCGCGTGCGGCCGTGCGGCCGTACTCGGTGTTGAGGGTGTCGTACTTCTTCCGCGCGTTCTTGTACGTCTCGGTGGCCTGGTTGTAGCGCTCGACCAGCTGGTCGGCCCGTTCGTTCAGCTTCACCAGCTTCGCCCTGGCCTGGGCGGGCGACGGGTCGGCGGCGGCGGTGCCAGGCGCCGAGGCTAACGCGATCGACGCCAGCACCACGGCGACGATCGCCCGCCCGGGCCTTGCCGGTACGGCGACCACGATGTCTCCTCGTACGTTCGTCGGCTTCACTTCGACGGGGCAGGCTTGCCTTCCTGGGACCCGTCAGCGGTGGCGGGTGATGTGTGCGATGATCTCCGTCGTACGCGTTCCTGGGCTTCGGCGGCCTTCGCGCGGGCTTCGGAGCGCATGAGATGGACGACACCGGCGATGATCACCCCGCCGACCACCATGGGTGGGACGAGGGCGGACACGATCTCGAACATGACATCCCGCTTTCGGGTCGGCAACGGCCCAGTTCTACGTGACGTAGAAGACAAACATACTGCTTGTCCGGGGTCGCCAGAGCCAGTCGCCCTGAGTGCTCAGCCCGTCAGAGGGTGATGCACACCAGCGGTGCGACCAGCACGGCCATCGGCCCGCTGACCAGCAGCCCGGCCGTCGAGTAGGCCGCGGCGGGCACCCAGCGGGGCTGCCCGCGCTCACCGAGCAGCCGTTGCAGGCGTTCGACGAGTCCCGCGTCGGCCAGGGCCGGCATGGCCGGTCCCGGGCGCGGGCCGGCGGAGGCCATCCGGACCAGGGCACGCGCCAGCGGCAGCGGGCCCCGCGCCCGGCACGCGTGATCGTCGGCGATCATCTCCACCAGCACGGCGACCGCCTGCCGCGCCGTACGGACGGAGGCCAGCCACGGGAACGCGCGCTCGAGCGCGACGAACGGCAGCAGGGCGAGGTCGTGGTGGCCACGGGCGTGCGCCCGCTCATGCGCCAGCACGGCCTGCAGTTCCTGAGGGGCCAGCAGGTCGAGGGTGCCCCGGCTCAGCACGATCCGCCGGTGCCTGCCCGGTACGCAGTAGGCCACGTGCTCGGCCACCGGCAGCACGTAGGCGTCGTGCACCGGCGAATGATCGGCGACCACGTCGACCAGCAGGCGCTGACGGTGCCGCTCCCGGATCGTGCCCGTGGTGATCCGCGCCGTGTGGAGGAGGAGCCAGCTCATCAGGCCCACGGACCAGGTCAGAGCCAGCAGGTGCACCGGCCCGAGCCCTTCGAGGCCATCACCGCCGGCGATCTGGAGTGCCAGGGTGTGCCCTCCGTGCGGGAACACCGCCGCGAGCGGCGCGACGGCGCCCACCAGCCCGAGACCGACCGCGCCCAGGCCGGCGGACAACCCGATCGCCTGCCACAGCACCAGCGCCGCCCGGGGGCAGCGGTGCGTCCACGCCGCCCCGGCCAGCCGGCGGGCGGCCCGGTCGCCGAGCAGCACCGGCAGCAGCGCCACCCCGGCCGCCACCACCCAGGCGATCAAGACCCGGATCCGTCCAGCTCGCCCAGCGCCTCCCGCAAGGCGGCGGCCACCTCAGGGGTCACCGTGCCGACGAAGCGCTGAACGGCCGCCGCCACGTCGCCGGCCTCGTCGAGGGCGGCCCGCATCGCCTCGGCTACGAAGGCGTCCTTGCCGGCCGTGGCCTTGTACAGGTGCGCCCGTCCGACGCGCTCGCGAGAGACCATGCCCTTGGCCGACAGCCGCATCAGGACCGTCAGCACCGTGGTGGTGGCGGGCCGCGAGGGCAGACCGGCCGCGAGGTGGTGGGCGAACATGCCCTCGGGATGCTCCCACAGGGCTTCCATGACCGCTCGCTCAAGGTTGCCGAGCTGCACCGTCACCCCTCCCGCCGGCGTTCCCCCCAAGGTAGAAAGGCTACCGCCCGCCAGTGTCGCGAGCGGCGGCCGACGTGCCTCACCTCGATCGATAAACCCGTCGTCAGTCGCCGCCGCCTTTCTGGATCACCGCCTTAGCCAGGTCTTACGCAGTCCTTGACACCCTTGGGTCATCGGGACTCTAGGGAGATGACAGATGAACGCGAACGAGCCTCACGAGCAGGGGACCGGCGGGTGGAGCCAGTTCGGCGCCACCCCGCCGACCGCCGGGGGCTTCCCCCGGCGCGACACGATCGTCATGGAGCAGCCGCCGCCCCCTCCGCCCGCGCCGCCCAGGAAGGCGGTCCTCACCGCCGGGCAGAAGGTGGTGGCCGGGCTCGCGCTGGCCGCGATGGCGGTGGCCGGTGGCGTGGTGGGGGCCGTCCTGGCGACCTCGTTCCAGCCCGCGCCGGTCGCGACCGCCAGCGCGCCGAGCCCCGTCTTCAAGTCGACCTCCTCGCAGCTCACCGTGGCCGAGGTCGCGGCGAAGGTACAGCCGTCAGTCGTGATGATCCAGGGTCAGACCGGTGAGGGCTCCGGTGTGGTGCTGTCGGAGGACGGCCACATCCTGACCAACAACCACGTGGTGGAGGGCGCCGGCCAGGGTGGCGGGCAGATGACCGTCAAGTTCAGCGACGGCAAGACGGCCAGGGCCACGGTCGTCGGCACCGACCCGGCCACCGACCTGGCCGTCATCAAGGCCGAGGGCGTCTCCGGGCTGAGCAAGGCCACCCTCGGCGACAGCGACGCGCTGAAGGTCGGCGACGCGGTGCTGGCCATCGGCAGCCCGCTCGGCCTGGACGGATCGGTCACCGCCGGCATCGTCAGCGCGCTCGACCGTACGCTCACCACCGGACCGGAGCAGCGCCAGCAGCTTCCTCCCGGATGGGGCCAGCAGCAGCAGTCCGCCGGCACCACGATCGGCGGCGCCATCCAGACCGACGCCTCCATCAACCCCGGCAATTCCGGCGGCGCCCTGGTGAACGCCGCGGGCGAGCTGGTCGGCATCAACACCGCCATCGCCTCGGACGCGGCCGGCGGCGGCGTCGGCTTCGCCATCCCGGTCAACACCGCCAAGCAGGTGTCCGAGCAGCTCATCAGCACCGGCAAGGTCACCCATGCCTTCCTCGGGGTGAGCGTCACCGACGCGACGGGCGACGTCCCGGGCGCCCTGATCGGACAGATCACCGCGGGCAGCCCGGCGGAGAAGGCGGGGCTGCGGCAGGGCGACCTGATCACCAGGATCGATGACACGCCGGTTGACGGGGGTGACACCGTGGTCGGGCAGGTCAGGGGCTTCAAGCCGGGCCAGCAGGTCAAGATCACCTACATGCGGGACGGCACGTCGCACGAGGTCACCGTGACCCTCCAGAAGCAGAGCTAGCCTTCTGGGCTGTGCCGGCCGGCGCGCGGATCCACAGCGACCGCGCGCCGGCCGCCCCCTGTCTACAGCAAGGTGCTCCAGTAGGACTGGAAGCGCACCCCGATCGCGGCGATGAGGGCAAGGAACCAGACGGTGAGCGGCACGGTGTGGTAGGCGGCGAGGCGGCGCATGCCCACCGGGGCGGGCAGGTGCTGGTGGATCACGTTGTGCAGGGTGACGTACCAGAAGATCGGTACGGTCACAGCCCACACGATCATGCAGTACGGGCACAGCGCACCGATGACATAGAGGCTCTGGAAGATCAGCCAGTGCACGAAGACCACGCCGGCCGTGGCACCGGCCTGCAACCCGAGCCAGAACCACCGCGGCAACCGGGCACCGGCCAGCAGCGAGACACCGACCGTGGTGACCACGGCGAAGGAAGCGATGCCCAGCAGCGGATTGGGGAATCCGAAGAGCTCGGCTTGAGGGGTGCGCATGATCGACCCGCAGGACAGCACCGGGTTGATGCTGCAACTCGGCACGTAGGCCGGATTCTTCAGCAGGGCGATCTTCTCGACCGTCAGGACGAACGCGGCGATCAACCCGACCGCACCGCCGATCAGGAGGAGCCGTGGCAGCAGGCGAGGAAAGGGCACGCCCTCGGGTTCGACGGCGTGGGCCGTGGCGGGGATGACGCCCACGGGGGGCGTGAGGTCACTGGGCGAGCGCCGCATCGATGGCTGCCTTGAACTCGTCGGCGGACTGGGGTTCGATCCGCCGGCCGTTGAGGAAGAACGTCGGGGTGCCCTGCACGCCGAGCGCCTCGCCGTCGGCGGCGTCCTTCTTCACCCTGGCCAGCGTGGCCGGGTCCTCGTACGCCTTGTCCCAGGCGGCCAGATCAAGACCGAGACCTTCTGCCATCTTGCGGAAGAACGCGTCGGCCGGCTGCTGCTTCTCGCCCCACTGGGTCTGGGTCTCGTACATCTGCTGGTACATCGCCTCGAACTTGCCCTGCCGCGCCGCGGCCTCCACGGCCCTGGCAGCGCGCTCGGCGTTGAAGTGGCTGCCGATCGGGAAGTAGCGGGCGACGAAGGTGACCCTGCCCGTGTACTCCTTGCGGAGCTGTTCGACCACGGGGAAGTACGCCCTGCACGCCTCGCACTCGAAGTCGAGGAACTCCACCAGCGTCACCTTGCCGTCCGCGGCGGTCTGCAGCCGGTGGCTGTCCTCCCGGACCACCTGCGGAGCGCCCGCCGCCGCGGGGTTCACGCCCGCCTGCTCGGAGCCCAGGCTGCTGATCGCCAGCCACACGGCGGCCACCACGGCGAACACCCCGATCGCGGCGACCGACATGGTGACGTTCTTCCTGCGCGCGGAACGTTGCTTGTCCTTCGCGCGCAGGGCCTCGACCTTGGCACGCCGAGCCTCAGCCCGGTCCTGTTGCTGCGGCACGCGCGGCTCCTCCCGCTGGCTAATGTTTCTACGAAGTGTAGAAGATAGGCGGGATGGTCGGGCACCGTACGCGGACGCCTTGTGGCACGCGCCGGGCGCGGTCATTGACATTCGCCGCGGCGGCGACAGAATGGATATATGAACAACTCTTCAGATGGGAATGTATTGACGGTGGATGGTTGCGCCGTCAAGGTGGTGGACGCCGACCGGGTGACAGCCGTGCGCGAGCGGATGCCGGCCGCCGAGGATCTGGCCGACACGGCCGACATCTTCGGCCTGCTCTCCGACCCCAACCGGCTGCGTTTGCTGGTCGCCCTGCTGGACGGGGAGTTGTGCGTGTGCGACCTGGCGGCGGTCACCGGGCAGAGCGAATCGGCCGTCTCCCACGCCCTGCGGCTCCTGCGCGCGCACCGGATCGTGTCCGCGCGCCGGTCGGGGCGGATGGCCTACTACCGGCTGGAGGACCCGCACGTACGGATGTTGCTCGACCTGGCACTCGCCCACACCGAGCACACCGAGGCCATCCACCCCGAACGCGACGGGGCTTCGTGATGGGCGCCGGGCACGGCCACGGGCACGCCGCCGGCCGTCACCGCTGGCGCCTGGCGGTCTCGTTCGCCCTGATCGGCGCCTTCTTCGTGGTCGAGCTCGCCTTCGGTCTGCTCTCCGGCTCGCTGGCCCTGCTGTCCGATGCCGGGCACATGGCCGCCGACGTGGTCACCCTCGGTGCCGCGCTGGTCGCCACCAAGATCGCCACTCGCCCCGACACCACGGGACGCCGCAGCTACGGCTCCTACCGGGCGGAGGTGTTCGCCTCGCTGCTGGCCGTGGTGCTGATGCTCGGCGTCGCGGTCTACGTGGTCGCGGAGGCGATCGGCCGCATCGGCGGCCCCGCGGAGGTTTCCTCCGGGCCGATGCTCGTCGTCGGCGCCGTCGGCCTGGTCGTCAACCTCGTCGCGCTACTCCTGCTGCGCTCCGGCGCGCGTGAGAGCCTCAACGTCAAGGGCGCCTACCTGGAGGTCGTGGCCGACACCGCGGGCTCGGTCGGCGTCATCATCGCGGGCTGGCTCGTCGCCGCCACCGGTCAGGCGTACTGGGACACGTTCGTCGCGCTGGCCATCGGCGTCTTCGTCGCCGTGCGTGCCGTCTCGCTCGGCCGCCAGGTGTTCGCCGTGCTCGGCCAGCACGTCCCCGAGGGCATGGACGCCGCCGCGGTGGCGGCCGACCTGGCCGCCATCGACGGCGTCCGCGACGTGCACGATCTGCACCTGTGGACCCTGACCTCCGGCATGAACGTCGCGACCGCCCACCTCGTCACCGGCGACCAGAACGACCACCACGCCGTGCTCGATCAGGCCCGCGAGCTCCTCCGCCGGCGCCACGGGGTCGCCCACGCCACCTTGCAGGTCGAACCCGCCGACCACAACGGATGCGACGAACTCGGCTGGTGACCCCGCGCCGGTCGGCGGCCCGGCTCGGTCACCGCCAGAACCGCACCTCGGGGTAGTCCTCCGACGGGCCCTCCAGGAGCGGCGCGCGTCTGTCGCGCAGGTGCCGGTCCAGGAAGGCCGTGAGGTAGGCACGGGTGATGCGAAGAGCGCGCTCGCCGTCGATCTCGCCGACGGGGATGCCGAGCTGGGGCCCGAATGCCGCGAGATCGACGAACGACACGTGCTCGGCGCCGTCCACGGTCAGCCAGCGTTTCCAGCCGGCGAGCCCGGCCCACGACCGCGGCCAGCTCTCGTCGGCGCCGGTCGGCTCGTGCCGCGGGTTGCCGATCATCATGAACGGCTTGGCCGGCCCGTTCGCCGGCAGCGCGGGGAAGAACGTGCCGTCCAGGTTGACGCCCGCGCGCACCCTGGGGTCGGCGAGCAGCAGGTGGGAGGTGCTGCTGCCGCCGATCGAGTGGCCGACGGCGGCGATCCTGGACCGGTCGACCAGCTCGCCCCAGGCGCCGCCGGTGAGCCGGTCGATGACGAAGCGCAGGTCGGCGACGCGGCCCGCGGTCACCCCTGCCCCGGTCCTGCCGGGGTGATCGCAGGCGAGGCAGGTCGTCGTCCGGCCGTCGGGGAAGGTGGTGCCGTACGACTCGTAGGTGTGCTCCACGCCGGCGACCAGGTAGCCCCGGCTGGCGAGATCCTCGGCCAGCGAGGTCAGCGTGGCCCGGGGGAACGAGCCGCCGGGTGACATGACGACCAGCGGAAGCCCGCCCTTCGCCGTACGGACCGGGGCGTTGAGGTGGGAGTGGACCTTCGTCCCGGCCAGCGTGTCCGGGGGGAGGTCCTCGGCCCCCGGGGTGCTCGCCAGGGCCAGCGCGGACTCCTGCGGCGTCAGGTACAGCGGGGCCCGGCCGACGGCCTTCCGCGCCGGATACCAGAGCGAGACCATGAGTTCCCGTCTGACCTCCGGCTTCCACGGGTCGGCGCGGCTGCCGTCCACGAGGTGCAGGGAACGCAGGCCCACCGGGAGGTCTCCGGTCGGGGCGGGGAGCGCGAGCTTCGGCTGCCGGAGGTGGGCCGGGCCGGTTGCCGCTTCCGCCGCCCCGGCCGTGCCGGCGGTGGTCACGAGTAACGGCAGCATGAGGATCGCTGCGAGGAGTTTCTTCTTCATGGCGGCCAGTGTCGTCCCCGGCCCGCCTTGAAGACCCGACCCGATCGTCGATCGCCGCTTGCTACTTTCGTCGCAAGCCGCCTGTCGGGCGGCGCCGGTGGTTCACGGCACGTGGAAGGTGTTGGTCTGGGTGGTGTTGTCGCCTATCTGCACCCCCATCGCATGCGGGGCATTGACCTGATACTTCGCCGCGCGTGCGCCTTCCGCGTCCAGTAGCGTCATGACCTTCCGCGCCGCCGCCACCAGGGCCGGGTCGTCACCCGCCTGGACGCGTTCGAGTTCGGCGGTCAGCTCCTCCGGGTCGTCGCCGACCTCCCGCCCTCCGGGAAGACGTGCGCGGACCAGCGCTTTCAGGCCCTCGTAGGCGTCGGTCACCGCGGTGGTCACCACGCCCTGGGTGCCGGCTGCCGCACCCGCGACCAATGCCGCCACGATCAGCGTTACAGGTTCCACGCCATCAGCGTCACCCAAGGGCCCGACCTTCGTCCAGCCTTATGGCTTTCGATCAGTTTCCGGGTCGACAATGCGCGTATGAGCGAGGGCGGTGACCCGATCGACGCGCGTGGCGCCTTCGGCGTGTTGATCGGTGATCACGGCACGCAGATCAACTACTACTACGGCAGGACCGCGACCGATGGCGTGGCCCCGCCGCCCCTGGTCACCGTGTCGGGGGAGATCGAGTCTCCGTACCGGGGACTGGCCGCCTTCGAGGAGCGGGACGCGGCGTTCTACTGCGGCCGGGAGATCGCCGTCGACCAGGTGCTCGAACGGATGTCGCGGCTTCTGACCGACCATGGCCTGCTCGTGGTGTCGGGGGCGTCGGGCGCGGGCAAGTCGTCCCTGCTGCGGGCGGGGGTCCTGCCGCGCATTAGGGGTGCGGGGCTCGCGGAGGCGCCGGAGGCCAGGGACTGGCCGTGCCTGGTGTTCACGCCCGGCCCGGCTCCGCTGGACGAGCTGGCCGTACGGACGGCGGCCCTGGCGGGAATCGACGCGATCTCCGTACGGACGTCGCTGGAGGCCGGCCCTGCCGCGTTCGCGCTCACCGCCCGCCAGGCTGCGCTGCGGCAGTCCGCGGGCCGGTTGCTCCTGGTCGTGGACCAGTTCGAGCAGCTTTTCACCAGATGCCCCGATCCGCGGGAGCAACGCGCGTTCATCTCCGCCCTGCACGCCGCCGCCACGCTGGGGCACGACGTGCGGCAGATCCCGGCGGCGCTGGTCGTGCTGGTGGTGCGGGCCGACTTCGAGGCACGCTGCGCCGACCATCCCCCTCTGACGGACGCGGTCCAGAACCGCTATCTGGTGACGGCGATGACGCGGCGGCAACTGCGCACGGCCATCACCGAACCGGCGGCCAGGGCCGGCTCCGGCGTCGATGAGGCGCTGGTGGAGATCCTGCTGAAGGAGGTGCGCGGGGCGGGTTCGCTGCCGCTGCTGTCGCACGCGCTGGATCAGGCGTGGCGACGGAAGGCCGGAGAGCGGCTGACAGTCGCGGACTACGAGCGGACCGGCGGCATCGAGGGCGCCATCGCCGCGAGCGCGCAGAACGCCTACGAACGGCTGACCCGGGAGCAGCGCGACGCCGCCCGCGAGGTGTTCACCCGGTTGTCGGCCGTCGGCGACGACAGCACGGACATCGCGCGCCGCGCCGAGCAGGCCGAGTTGTTCGCCGGCAAGGGCGCGTCGCAGTCCCGGGACATCAGCGCGGTCCTGGAGTCCTTCGCCTCCGAACGGCTCCTGACCCTCGCCGCCGACACGGTGGAGCTCAGCCACGAAGTCCTGCTGAACGCCTGGCCGCTGCTGCGTGACGAATGGCTCGCCGAGACTCGTACCGACCGGCTCGCCCGCACCCGGTTGCAGGTGAGGGCGGCTGAGTGGGTGGGCGACAACCGCGACCCGTCCTACCTCTACCGCGGCAACCTCCTGCAGGCCGCCCTGAACGCGGCCGCGCGTACCGCCGAGGCCCCGGAGCGTCATCTCTCACTCAGCCGGGACGAACAGGATTTCCTGCTCGCCAGCCGGCGAGCCCACCGGCGGAGCGTACGCCGGCGGCGGGCCTTCGTCGCCTTCCTGATGGCCTTGATCATGGTTCTGGGCGTGGTCACCGTCGTGGCCTACCGGGCCGGCGACGAGGCGTTCCGTCAGCGGGACACCGCGGCCTCGAACCAGGTCGCCGTCCAGAGCGCGGACGTCGACGATCCCACGCTGGCCAGGTTGCAAAGCGTCGCGGCCTGGCGGATCAACCCCTCACCGCAGAGCCGCTACGCCATGAAGGTCGCGGCCGCCCGCGACGACATCGCCACGCTCACCGGGCATGACGACTGGGTCCTCGGGGTCACGTTCACCCCTGACGGCCGGACGCTGGCGAGCGTGGGCGACGACAACACGCTCCGGCTGTGGGACGTGGCCGCACGCCGGCAGATCGGCGACCCTCTCACCGTCGGCACCGGACCCGTCCTGACGGTGGCGATCTCGCACGACGGCAGGACGCTCGCCACCGGAGGCACGGACGACGCGATACACCTGTGGAGCGTCGCCGGCCACCGCCACGTCGCGGCGCTCAAGGCGGGTGCCGAGGTCGTGGGGTCGGTGGCGTTCTCTCCCGACGGCAAAATGCTGGCCAACTCCAACGGCGACGGCTCGGTACGGTTGTGGAATCTGGCCACCCGCCGGCAGGTCGCCACACTCAGAGGGCATCCTGGCCACACCGGCTCCGTCGAGGTGGCGTTCTCCCCCGACGGCCGGACCCTGGTCACCGCCGCCAAGACCGTGCAGTTCTGGGACGCCGCCACGTACCGCAAGCTCGGCGGCCCTCTCACCGGCCACACCGACCAGGTGAGCGCTGTCAAGTTCGCCCCCGACGGCAAGACGCTCGCGACCGCGGGTGAGACGGTACGGCTGTGGGACACCACCCGGCGACGGAAGCTCGGCACGCTGCCCACCGGCGAGGACACCTACATCACCTCGGTCAGCTTCACCTGGGACGGCAGCCTGCTGGCCAGCGGCGACAGCGACGGGGCGGCCCGGCTGTGGGACATCGCGGCACGCCATCAGGTCGGCGCCACCTTCAGCAGCACGCATGTCGGGGCGCTGGACTTCGCGCCGGACGGGAAGACCCTGGCCACCGCGGGCCACAGCCCGGCCATCCGCCTCTGGAACACCGCCCGCGCGGTCGGCACCCCGATCAGGGGCCACACCGGTTCGGTCAACGCCGTCGTGTACTCCCCCGACGGCAGAACGATCGTCACCGCCGGAAACGACAGGACGCTGCGGTTCTGGGACGCCAGGACGCGCAGGCGGATCGGCAGGCCGCTCACCGGCCACACCGGCCCGATCATCGGCGCGGCCTACTCCCCTGACGGTTCCCTGGTGGCCACCACCAGCGGCGACGGCACACTACGGCTGTGGGACACCCGCACCCGCAAGCAGCAGGACAAGATCGCCACTGAGCGGAAGGTGTACGTCTCGACGGCCTTCTCCCCGGACGGAACGACACTCGCCATCGCGGGTGAAACGGGTCCCGTGCGTCTCTGGCGCCTCGGCCAGAAGGACTCCACCCCGATACCCGGGGCCGACAATCCGAACTACCTCGCCCCGATGAGCGGCGTCGCCTCGGGCCCGACGAGCCTCTGGGTGGCGTTCTCGCCGGACGGCCGCGCCCTGGCCGCCGCCCACGGCGATGAGGTACGGCTCTGGGACCTCACCACCCACCAGCAGATCGGCCGGCCCTTCGGCCACTCGGGCCTGCTCACGGCGATGGCGTTCGCACCGGATGGCACGAAGCTGGCCACCGGGAGCAAGGACGAGACGGCCCGGCTGTGGGACGTCGCCGGCCACAACCTGATCGGCACTCCCCTCACCCGTCACACGGGCGCGGTGGACGCCGTGGTGTTCTCCCCCAGCGGTGACACCCTGGCCACCCTCGCCGGGGACGGCGTGCGCCTGTGGGACGTCGCCACCCGGCAGCAGATCGGAACACCGATCGCCGACGCCGCCGAGGCGATCACCATGCTGGCGTTCTCCCCTGACGGCAGGACACTGGCCGGGGCGAGCGCGCACGGGCACGTACGGCTGTGGACGCTGGACCACCTCGTGGACGATCTGCCCCGCCGCCTCTGCGCCGAAGCCGGGCGCACCCTCACGAGCGCCGAATGGGCACAGTACGTACCCCCGGGTCCCGCGTTCCGGGAGATCTGCCCATAGGCCGGGCTCGGAGCGCCGGTGGCCCCGGCGACGCCCTTCGTCACAGTTCGGTGCCTGCCAGGTGGATGACCGCGATGTCGTCGTGCCGCTTCGCGCGCGGCCACCGCTCCCCCTCGGGGTCCTGCGCTTCGGCCTCCCGCACCTGGTCGAAGAGCCGCCAGGGCGAGGCCGAGCCGAGGATGTCGAGAAGGCCGGTCCACGAGCCGAGCCCGAACTCCACGAACCGCGTCGCCCCGTCCGACAACAGCGCGACGCGCCGCGTCTCCGTGGCCGGCAGGGTGCCGGTCAGCGCCTCGTGGGCGGCCTCGGGGACGGTGCCGGCGCAGGGGTAGCCGTCGGGTTTGTTCCGCATACGCCGCTGGTGCTCGACGAATCGGATGCGCGCGGCCTGGTGCTCGGTCGTGCCCGTCGGTAAGGCCGCCATGGCCTTCCACAGGTCGGTGCCCACCTGGTCGATGCGCCGATCCGAGACGGTGACGATCTCGCCGTCGACGTCGGCGACGACGGTGGAGTCGCCGAGCACCAGGTATTCGACCGTGCCGGCCTGGCGCCTGACCATGACCACCGTGCTGGACGGTGTACCGGGGTGGTCAAGGTCACAGGGGTGGGCGCGGTGCTCGGCGGCGACCGTGGCGATGGCCCGGGACAGGGCGAGGTCCAGCCCGATCAGCGGGTCGCGCATGTGCGCCATGGCGGCGTCGGCCAGCATGGCGACGTACCAGGGTGTGCCGTGGTGGCAGCCGGTCGGCAGTTCGGCCGGCCCACCGGCGCCGTCGAGCAGGACGGCCCGGGTGAGCGTGCCGCCGGCGGCGGCCACCTGATCCTCGTTGAGCTTGTCGTCGCGGCCGGGGCGGGTGGCGAGGTACAAGCGCGCTCCTTCGGTGCGTCGCACGGATGGCTACCTGCTGACCCGAGTATGACCTCGACCAGCCGCACGGAGTGCCAGGCCCAGGAACGCACATGGACGTCCCCGGCCGCTTCCCCACGGCCCGGGACGTCCTTTCGGGGAACGGGGCAATCGGTCCCCGCACCATTACTACCCGCCATAGCCCGATATATACGCTTTTGTCCGTTTTTGCGAGCCTGTCATTCCTATATGCCGACTTTGTCCGCGCGGTCGTTCCAACCGCTCTTCGCGAGGTTGCTGACGTACTGCCAGGTCCCGAGCATGTACCGCGGATCCGGCCGCCCGGCCTTCTGATCGATGAGGTAGAAGGCGCCATGACCCGGGGATCGGTTGTTGAAGGCCGAGGAAGCCTGGTCGCGGAAACTGTACTTGCTGAGGGAATGTGTTCCCTTGTCCTTGAACTGGAGGCGGCGGCCCTGGAAGTTCGCGCCCTGCCAGATGCACCCGTAGCCGTCCGGGCAGTCGCGATAATCTCCCGTCGAGCCACGGGACAGCCCGCTCGTCCGCCGGTACTCGGCTTCGCTGGCGAAGCACGTCACCTGTGAGGCCGACTCCACCGAGCACACCTGCGCGGTGGCCCACACCCGGGACATGTCGATCGTACGGCCCTGGAAGGTGACGGTCTGGGTGGCGGTCTGGGCCTGGACCGCGGGGGTGGCGGTAAGAGTCACGCCGCCGACGACGGCGACCGCGATGGTCGCGAGCCTGCGAATCATTGGTGGATCTCCCTCGTACGAGTAGTGCTTTCGATCGGTCGGGAGAAATGTAGGCAGCGCGGTGTTGAGCATTTGTTGAGCCCCTGTTGAGCCCGGGGAGAAGGGTGAGCAGGGCGTTCAGTCGCGCAGCAGGACCAGCGGCACCGGCCGGCCGGGCTCCACGCCGGGCGGGATCGCCGCCAGCGCGTCACCGAGGACCGCGCCGTTGAGGAACGCCGGACGGTCTCCGCCGACGGGCCGCACGCCGGGGCCGTCCCAGACGACCGGAACGATACGGGTGCGGTCGGATGCCGCCGCCACCGGCGTGATCAGCGGAGCCTGTGGCAGGCGGCCGAGAGGCCGGCGGGACAGCCCGGCGAGCAGCGGGCCGAGCAGCGTGTACGCGGCGGTCAGCGCGGCGAACGGGTTGCCGGGAAGGCCGACGACGTAGGGCCCGCCGCGCGGCCGGGCGAGGAGCTGGGGGTGGCCCGGCCGGCACGCGACCCCGTCGACGATCCACCGGGCGTCGCATTCGGAGAGCAGGCGGCGCAGCCCGTCGGTGGTGCCGACCGACGTCGATCCGGTGACCACGACGACCTCGGCGTCCCCGGCCGCCTCCACCGCCTTGCCCAGCACGGTGTCGGGCCGGTCGGGCACATGGACGAGGCCATCGAGGCGACCGCCGAGCTCCGCGACCAGTGAGGGCAACAACGGGCCCAGGGCGTCCCGGACGCGGCCCGGCCCGGGGCGGCCGTCATGGACCAGCTCATCCCCGGTGACGATCCCCCGTACGGTCGGCGTGCGACGGACCAGCAGCTCGTCATATCCGCAGGAGGCGGCCAGGCCGAGGAGCGCCGGGCGTGCCCGGGTGCCCGCGGGTGCCAGCAGCGAACCGGGGGACGCGTCCTCTCCCGCGTACCGGATGTGCTTGCCGCTCGGCAGCTCGGGACCGGCCACCTCGCCGTCGCCGGGAACGGCCGACTCGACCGGGAGCACCGCCCGCGCCCCGGGAGGAACGACGGCCCCGGTCGAGATCTCCACGGCCTGACCGTCCTCCAGCCGCCCAGCCGCCCATGACCGGCCGGGGCGGGCACTGCCGACGATCACCCACGGGCCGGCACCCGCGACGGCGAACCCGTCCATCGCCGACGTGTCGAAAGCCGGCAGAGGCGTCGAAGCGACGAGATCCTCGGCGAGCACCAGGCCGGCCGCCCGGCCGAGCGCCACGCGCACGGGTGGTCCCGGCTCGGCCGCCGCGTGCGCGTATTCCCTGGCCGTGGCCCAGGCGACGTCGCGACGTGTCTCCCGATCCCCGGCCATGACCATGTGCCACTGTCCCATCTGCAGGTTTCGCCCGCGGGTCACAGGCCCCGCGCCGGGCACGGTGAGTCGCAGCTGACCCGTTATGTGCAAGTATGGCCGGTCACGATGGCCCTGGGCTCCGCAGTTC
The DNA here is from genome assembly GCF_900099965.1 of Nonomuraea jiangxiensis. Lineage (GTDB taxonomy): Bacteria > Actinomycetota > Actinomycetes > Streptosporangiales > Streptosporangiaceae > Nonomuraea > Nonomuraea jiangxiensis. The sequence goes on from NZ_FNDJ01000024.1 coordinate 49,199, forward strand.
GAGGAAGTCCTGGTCGCAGCTGAACCGGTATCCGCCCGGCACGCGGAAGCGGTCCCTGAGGTAGGTGGCCACGTCGTCCACGGTGGGCGGATCCGGCAGCGGGACCAGGTTGAGCAGGAACTGCGCGATGATCACGGCGGTGTCCAGGTCGGGCGCGTCGATGACGGCGGGCTCCGTGCTGACGCTCATCTCCCAATCGTGATCGGCGCCGGCGAACGTCCGTCCCAGCGCGCGTAGATCGAAGCGACGCCCGGTGAAGTGGCGCAGCAGACGCATGCAGTCGGTGTCCGGGTTCTGCAGGATGACCACGACGCTGCCGCCGGCGGCGGTCCAGGAGGCCAGCCGCTGGAGGGCGGTCAGCCAGGAGGCCGGAGGCAGATAGTAGAACACGTGCGCGGACAGGACGAGGTCGGCGAGCCGGTCGGGCAGGGCCGTGGCGATGTCCTCGCCCAGGATGGTGGCGTCGGGGCAGGTACGGGCCAGCTTCCGGCGCAGGTGCTCGTTGGGTTCGATGGCGATGGTGTGCGCGAAGTGGCGGGCCAGCAAGGCGGTGGTCTGGCCCGTTCCGGCGCCCGCGTCGATGAGGGTCCGGCGTCTGGCCAGTCGCGCGGCGATGTGGACCAGCTTCTCGTGGGCGCGCTCCTTCTGGTCGGTATGGGCGAGGAAGGCGGCGAACGCGGCATCGTAGTCCGCACTCATCGGATCCACGATCTTCACGGTCGACGGTTCGGCATCGCTGTCGGTCATCAAGGTCCCTGGCGAACATGGGCGGCTACGTGAAGTGCTTGGAGTAACGCTCAGTGTACCTTTCGGGAGGTTATGTCCTGTTATGGGCGAGTCAAGGGATGCGGCAGGTTCGCCGAGCGACACGTCTTGTGTGCACTAGTGCGCACAAAGCGCCTTGTGTGTCGTTGTGCGCAGAGCAGGATGCCGGTCCCCTCCTAACGTGAGCGTTGTCCGGAACGCGAGAGACCAACTCGGCCGGCAAACGGGGTAAAGCCCGGCGCCCTCGCACCCCGAGAGCGCCCACTCAACGGAGGAAAACTGTGCGTACCATAGGCAAGCTGCTCGTCGGCACCGTTCTGGCCGGTGCCGTGGCCACGGGGATCGCCGCCGCTCCGGCCGCTTCGGCCTCGGCCGCGACGGCCACCACGGCGAGCGCCGCCACCACCGCCACCGCGGCCTATTCCAACGGCTGGAAGCGTTTCGACCGCGGCGACGGCCGCTTCGAGTACCGCTGGGGCAAGAGCAACGGCCGCTACTGGCTCGACTTCCGGATGTGGGACCGCGACCGCCACGACCGCGACTACAGCTTCTTCGACGTCTACTACAAGCGCGACGGCCGCTGGTACCACTACAAGCGCTTCAGCTCCAAGAGCTTCTACAGCAACAAGATCGTCTTCGGCAGGGACGTCGACGACTTCCGCATCCGCGGCGGCTACGGCCACGGCGGCAACTTCGGCTGGAGTGGCTACCACAACTACCGCTGACCCCGTGAACCTTCCGGCTTCGGTGGGGGAAGCCGAGAACGGGAGATGAACCGAGCGGGCGCTCCTTCGCGGAGCGCCCGCTTCGTTGGTGCCCGGCGGCGGGGATGTCCAGCGGGGAGATCACCACTGATAGGGCAGGTACTTCCCGTCGAGGGTGATGACCACCCGGTCCCCCGCCGGGTCGGGGACCCGCTTGACGTCCAGGCGGAAGTTGACGGCGCTCATGATGCCGTCGCCGCACTGTTCGTGGATCAGTTCCTTGATGGCCGGGCCATAGACCTGGATGACCTCGTAGAGCCGGTAGATCGTCGGATCGACCGGGACGGCGGCCTCCAGCGCCCCGCGGGTGGGCTGCAACTGGAAGGCGAGGGCGACGTCGTCGCCGAGTTCGAGCAGGGCCGCCGCCGTCGCCGCCTCGTCCTTGCTCATCGGATGCTGGCCGAGCAGGGCCGCCGTGGTCCACACCAGGGGCCGGCCGACGGCTTGGGCGAGCTGTTCCCAGGTCACACCGGTCACTACCTTGGCATGGCGGACGGCCGCTGCCGCTTCCTGCTTGGTGACCACGATTCCTCCCTCGGTGTCGGGCGCGTCCTCGATGTCCGGCCTGTCAGGTCCGGGTGGAGTAGGAGTGGGCGCCGGCCCCGGCCAGGCCGCCGCCCTGGACGATCAGGTACTCCTCGCGGATCGGCGTGCCGTCGAACCAGGCTTCGAGGATCTCGCGGGTGCCGGCGGCGTACCTGGCCTGGGCCGACAGCGACGAGCCCGAGATGTGCGGGGTCATGCCGTGGTGCGGCATAGTGCGCCAGGGGTGGTCGGCCGGGGCGGGCTGGGGATACCAGACGTCGCCGGCGTACCCGGCCAGCTGCCCGCTCTCCAGGGCGCGCACGACCGCGTCGCGGTCGGCGATCCGGGCGCGGGCGGTGTTGATCAGGTACGCGCCGCGCCGCATGGTGGCGATGAGCTTGTCGTCGAACAGGCCCTCGGTCTCCGGGTGCAGCGGGGCGTTGACGGTGACCACGTCGCAGTGCGGGACCATGTCGGCCGTGCTGGGGTGGAAGGTCAGGCCGAGCTCGCGTTCGACCTCCTCGGGCAGCCGGTGCCGGTCGGTGTAGTGCAGGTGCACGTCGAACGGGGCCAGGCGGCGCAGCACGGCCAGGCCGATCCGGCCGGCGGCGACGGTGCCGACGTGCATGCCCTCCAGATCGTAGGAGCGGGCGACGCAGTCGGCGATGTTCCAGCCGCCGTCCAGCACCGTGCGGTAGGCGGGCAGGTAGTTGCGCACCTGGGAGAGGATCATCATCACCACGTGCTCGGCGACGCTGATGCTGTTGCAGTAGGTCACCTCGGCGACGGTGATCCCGCGGGCGATCGCAGCGTCCAGGTCCACGTGGTCGGAGCCGATGCCGGCGGTGACGGCCAGCTTGAGCTTGGGCGCGCGGGCGATGCGCTCGGCGGTCAGGTACGCGGGCCAGAACGGCTGGGAGATCACCACGTCGGCGTCCGCCAGCTCGCGGTCGAAGACCGAGCCGTTCTCGGTGCCGTCGCCGTCCTTGTCGGAGGTGACGACCAGGGTGTGGCCGCGTTCTTCGAGGAAGCGGCGCAGGCCCAGCTCACCGGAGACGCTGCCGAGCAACTGGCCCGGGGTGAAGTCGATGCCCTGGGGATGGGGCAACGTCTGACCGCCCGGGTAGCCCGTCAGCTCGGGCAGGCTGTCGCGGGCATAGGAGGTGGGGTATCCGTCGATCGGGTCGTCGTACAGCACGCACAGCACCTTCGCCATGACCTCTGCTCCTCGTCGTCGTTGGTGGTGATCACTACTCTCCGCCGAGACGTTTCCGCAGGTCAAAGCGTTTGTTTCTATCGCCTGATAGGTGCCGCCTATGCCGGGTGCTCACCGGCCGGCCGGTCGCTCCAGCGTCGCTCCGGCCGTGCGGCCCGTCGCCCCTTCGGGACGCCGGACCGCTCTGAGCAGAAGTGGTGCCAGGGCCGCCGCCTGGGCTCGGATCTCCGGGACAGCGGTCGTCTCGTACAGACTGCCGCGCAGCAGAGGACCCAGCGTGAACATGCGGTCACTCGGCTGCCCGGTCGCGTCCAGAAGGGCCCCCTGCCCATCCGTGTCCAGCCCAAACCTCAATGAGTCCGGCCGGACCGTTCCAGCGGCGACGAGGCCGGCGAGAAAGGGGTCGGCGGTCACGTCGGGCGCGGGGCCGGTGGCGTTGACCAGCCAGCCGACGTCGAACTCCGTGACGGCGCCGTCCACGTCGGCGCGGACCCGCAGGCGATCGGCGGCAGGAGCGGCCGACAGCAGGCTCCCGCGCAGCAGCCGGAGCCGCCCGGAGGCTCGCAGGCCGGCCACGGCGGCGGCGGAGGCGGGCGGGATCCGGTGCCGGTGGATCTCCCAGTAGCGAGCCACCCGCCGCAGGAACAGCCGCCGCTCGGCCGTGGGCAGCCGCGTCCAGAACGCCTGCGCGTGCGGGCGCAGGCCGTCCACCACGTCGTGCCAGTCGGCGCCGTTCGCCCGCAGGGCCCGGCGGGTGGCCCGCAGCAGGTCGGCGACCCGCAACGGCCCTTCGGGGACGGGCACTTCGACGGGCGTGGCGGGCCTGGCGGGGTGCGTACGCGGGAGCAGGGCGTGTCGCGACATCGCGTGGACCACGGTGTCCGGGTGTGCCCTGGTCAGGGTGAGGGCCACGTCCACCATGGTCAGTCCGGTGCCCAGGACGAGGACCGGCGCTCCGTCACGGATCCCGGCGAGCGCGCCCGCCGCCCAGGGATCGGCGACATGGCGGGGATGCGTCACGAGACCCGGGACGGGGGCCGGGGCGCGGTTGCCGAGGGCCAGGACGACGGCGTCGGCCTCGACGCGCCGGCCGTCGGCCAGCCGCACGACGGTATCGTCACGGTCCAGGCCGACAACGGTCCCGGTGACGCGGTGCACCGACCGCGACGGTGGGTCCTCGGCGGCGGCCAGCGTCTCGCGCAGGTATCGGCCGTACAAGGCTCTCGGCAGGTAGTCGGAGCCGTCCACCGCGAGGCCGGTGGCGCGGGCCCAGCGCACGAAATGCCCCGGATCGTCCTCCAGCGCGCTCATACGATCGGCGCGGGTGTTGAGCAGGTGACGGGGATCGGTGGTGGCGTAGGCCTGGCCGAGCGCGTGCCGTCCGTGCCGGTCGATCAGCGTGACGTCGATCGGCGTCCGCGCGAGCCGCAGGAGATGGATCGCGACCAGGGTTCCGCTGGCGCCGCCGCCGATGATGGCGACCGATGGTGTACGCACTCAACCGACTATACCTGTCGGGTATACGGGATAGCGGCGCGTTCACTCGATGGCCGTCTGTCATCCATGCTGGTAGTGGCGAGGTTAGGACGGTCAGGGACCACGGAGCTCCAGCGGGTGACGGGCGCCGTCCGTCCGGTGCATGGCATCGCGCTGGATAGGTCGTGATACGTCTGTATGGAAACGGAGGCGATCCTTATGCGGAAAGCAGCAGTCCTGGACGTGGGGTGCCACAGCGCGCTGTTGATGATGGTACGTCGGCGCCGGTCCAAGGACCGCGACGCCCCGGGCCGATGGACCATGTCACGCGGCGGCAAGGTCCGGCTGGCCCTGCACGAGACCCTCACCGGGGACGGACGGGTGAGCACGCGCGGAATCGCCAGCGTCCAGCACGCCGTGAGCCGGCTGTCGGATGCCGGAGAGCTCGGGCCCGGGGTGTTCGCGTTCGCGACGTCGGTGATCCGCGATGCCGTCAATCGTGACGAGGTCATCGGCCGGGTGGCCGACACCACGGGCGTCCGGCTGCGCCTCTTACCGGGGCGTGAGGAGGCCCGGCTGGCCTACATCGCCGCCCGCTGCTGGCTGGGAGACCTGCCGGAGCCGCTGCTCGTGCTGGACATCGGGGGCGGCACCGTGGAGGTCGCCTACGGCCAGGGCGACGAACCCTCACAGATGCTCTCACTGCCCCTGGGAGCCCGGACGATGACGCGGGCCCTGCTGCCCGGCGCGCGGCCCAGGAAACGCCAGGTCCGCGCCCTACGGCAGCATGTGCGCGAGACGCTGGACCGGGCCTCACTGCCGGTCGCCCGGCCCGGCGTACGGGTGATCGCCTCGTCCAAGACCTTCACCCAGCTGGCGGAGCTCGCCGCCACGCTTGAGCAGCCCGCGCGCGCCCCCGCCTACCTCACGCTTTCCTCGGTGCGGACCGCTGCCAGGCTGCTGGCGCGTACGGACGTGCCCCACCGGGCCGGCCTGCCCGGCATCAGCCGCCACCGGGCCGGGCAGTCCCTGGCCGGAGCCGTGATCGCCGAAGCGCTCATGGACGCCTGCCAGGCGCACGAGGCACAGATCTGCCCGTGGTCCACGCGGGAGGGCCTGCTTCTGGAGCTGATCGGGGCGAGCCCTGAGCGGCGGTCCGGCGGAACGTTCTGAGGGGCGCCACGCGGCCCGCGGTGGTCACGTGCCGACGAGGCGATCGCGGACGGCTTGGATTTCCTGCGCGCTGAGTCCCGCCGCCCGCAGCCGGTCCTCCACATCGAGTCCGTCCAGGGCGTCCAGCATGGTGGCCCGGGCCGTGGTGTTCTTGCGTACCAGGATGTCCTGGATCCTGTCGGTCTGGTCGTCAATCCCCAAGGCGGCGAACAGCCCGGGCAGGCGGGGGGCGCTCAGCTCGTAGTCGCCGGCGATGTCGTCGGGCCGTACCCCGGCCAGGGCGAGCGGCACGTTCACCGTGGTCAGGTCCGCGGACCGGGCCGACAGATCGCCCTGACGCTCCCCGGGGTTGCGCAGGTCGACGATGGTCCGCACGCCGTGCCCGACCAGGGCCGACCAGCCCGCGGGGTGAGCCGCTCAGGATTGTCCGAGCGGATGACGGCCCGCCGCCGGATCTCTCCCCCGCCCGGCACCGGGATTCCGCCGAGGTCACGGGCGTTGAAGCAGCCGTCCCAGTCGAGATGCCGATCGGTGGACAGCGGCTCACTCTCAACATCGCTCATGGATGATCAGATGTGCGTGGCACTGGATTTGTTCTTCGGCGCCCCGGGAACGGTCGCGTTACGCCCCGGGCTCAGGCCGGGACCGTCACCTTGAGGATCTTGAGGAACTCCCGCATCCACGCCGGATGGTCGGGCCAGGCCCGGCCGGTCACCAGGTTGCGGTCGATGTGCGCCTCGCTGTCCACCCAGGTCGCCCCGGCCACCTCCACGTCCGTGGAGCAGGCGGGGTACGCGCTCACCGACCGGCCCTTCAGCACGCCCGCGGCGGCCAGGACCAGCGGCCCGTGGCACAGCGCCGCGATCGGCTTGCCGGCCTCGGCGAAGTGCCGCACGATCGCCCGGCAGGCGTCGTCGTTGCGGATGTACTCGGGGGCGCGCCCGCCGGGGATCACCAGCGCCGCGTACGCCCCGGGATCGACCTCGGCGAAGGCCACGTCGCTCGGCCAGGAGTGGCCGGGCTTCTCGGTGTAGGTGTCGAACCCCTCGACGAAGTCGTGCACCACGAACTGCAGCTTCTTCACGCTCGGCGCCGCGATGTCGACCTCGTAGCCCTCCTCCAGCAACCGCTGGTAGGGATACATCACCTCAAGGTCCTCGGCGGCGTCGCCGGTGATGATCAGTATCTTCGCCATCGCGGGCACCCTTTCTCTCACGCGGCCGTCCCCCGCTCCCGGTCCTCGGCCGGGCGGGAGGCGGCGGGCCAACGGTCCCCTCCCACCATCCCCGCACCCGCCGGGCATCACACCCTTCCGAGAGGGCACCAGGTGCGGCTCTGCGCATAGCCTGGTCGCCTCGGCGGCTACCATCGAGGCCGCTCGACATTATGTGTCACATCACCTTGGAGGAGGAGATCGTGGTCTCCCCCGGCGCGGCCGCCCCGACGACAGGGGCCGCGGTCGTACGCTTCCTCGACTCCGTCACCGCGGCCACCACCCGCGCCGGCTACGCCGAGACCCTCGCCCGCCTGACCACCGTCGCAGGCCCGCGGCATCCGGTCGCCGCCCTGACCCCGGAGCACTACGCCGCGGTGATGGACCGCTGGCAGGCCGCCGCCGCCGCGACCTGGAACCGGCACCTGTCCGCGCTCACGTCCTTCACCACCTGGGCCCGGCGCCACGACCTCCTGACCACCGACCCGGCCCGGCGGCTGGAACGCCGCAGGACCGCCCGTGGCGACCGCTCGATCCCGCGCCCCCGGCTGGAGCCCCTCTTCACCGACACCACGCACGCCCTGCGGGAACGCGTGCTGTGGCGGCTCCTGTACGACACGGCCGCCCGGGCCGAGGAGATCCTCGCCCTCAACGTCGAGGACCTCGACCTGGAGCACCGGCGCGCCCCGGTCGTCGCCAAGGGCGGCGCCGTCGAGTACGTGCACTGGGCCGCCCCCGCCGCGCGGCTGCTGCCCGGCCTGCTGGCCGGCCGTACGAGCGGGCCGGTGTTCCTGGCCGACCGGCGCGCCCCCACCTCCGGCCCGCGCGTGCCCGCGCCCGCCGACCTGTGCCCGATCACCGGACGCGGCCGGTTGTCCTACCCGCGCGCCGAATTCCTGTTCAAGGCCGCCTCCGCCCGGCTCGACCCGCACGGTCGGGGCTGGACCCTGCACCAGCTCCGCCACAGCGCCCTCCGGCATCTCGCCCAGGCCGGGCACACCGCGCCCGAGCTGCGGGCCAAGAGCCGCCATCAACACCTGGCCAGCCTGGGCCGGTATGTGCGACGCGGCGACGAAACCCCTGCGGCCGCCGAGGCTGCTGCCGGGGCTCAGGCCGTTGACGAGGCGGCCTTCGGCGGGCTCGTCGAGCAGTACCGGCGGGAGCTGCAGGTGCACTGCTACCGGATGGTCGGCTCGTTCGAGGAGTCCGAGGATCTGGTGCAGGAGACGTTCCTGCGGGCGTGGCGCAAACGCGACAGCTTTCAGGGCCGTTCCACGTTCCGGGCGTGGCTCTACCGGATCGCGACGAACGCCTGCCTCGACTTCCTCGACCGGCACCCGCGTCACCCGCTTCCCCGGGAAGACGCGCAGGCGGTCGGTACGGCACCGGACGAGATCCGATGGTTGCAGCCCTACCCGGATCGGCTGCTGGAGCCGGTGGCGCCCGGCGACGCGGAGCCGGACGCCGCCTCGGTCCGCAAGGAGACCATCGAGCTGGCGTTCCTGGTCGCCATCCAGCACCTGCCCGCCCGGCAGCGTGCGGTGCTGATCCTTCGGGACGTGCTCGGCTGGCCGGCCAAGGAGACCTCCTTGGCGCTGGGGTTGAGCGTCGCCGCGGTGAAGAGCGCGCTGCAGCGGGCACGACCGACCATGAAAACGTACCTGCCTCGGCGCCGGGAGGAGTGGGCGCCGTCGGGACCCGCGACCGCCCAGGAACGGGCCCTGCTGCGGCGCTTCATGGACGCCCACGAGCGGGCCGACACCGCCCTGTTCGCGGAGCTGCTGCGCGAAGACGTGCGGATGACGATGCCTCCGCTGCCGTTCTGGTTCTCCGGCCGCGAGGCGGTCACGGGATTCGCCGCCCATGCCTTCGGCCCCCACTCGCCTCTGCACCGGGCACACTGGCGCAGCGTGCTCACCCGGGCGAACCGGCAGCCGGCGGTGGCGGGATACGTCCGGCTGCCCGGCGAGATCGAGTACCGCGCTCAGGTGCTCAACGTGCTGCGGATCGAGGGTGGCGAGATCGCCGAGATCACGGCCTTCGAGCCGCGCTTGTTCGCCGCGTTCGACCTGCCGCTGACGCTGTCGTCCTAGAGCCGGCGGACGGTGATTCCTTTCCGGCCGCCGCACCGTCTCAACAGCGGCGGCCGCGACAGGCGTGGCCGACGACCGTGAGGAGACCTGACTGATGGGAATCGAGATTCACGACGACATGCTGGCGCTGCCACAAGGTGACGTCGGCCTGCTGGCCACTGACGTGGCGCAACGCCTGCTCGGCTCCAAGGAGCTGGCGCGGCTGGCGTACGTCGCGGCGGACGGCACGCCACGCGTGTTCCCGATGTTGTTCCACTGGACCGGGACGGAGATCGTGTTCTCGACGTTCGGGGGTGCCAAGGTACGCGCCCTGCGGGCCCGGCCCGACGTCGCCATCACCATCGACGCCGCCTCCACCCCGCCCGAGGTGCTGCTGATCCGAGGGCGGGCGTCTGTCACCGACGTGGAGGGCATAGTCCCGGAGTACGCGCTGGCCCTGCTCCGCTACGGCGGGCAGGAGCAGGCCGCCGCCCAGCTTGCAGCGGTCGACCACCCTGGCACCAGGATGATCCGCATCGCCGTGCGGCCGGCCTGGGTCGGGGTGCTGGACTTCCAGACCCGGCTGCCCGGTGGCGCCAGCACGCAGGACTTCGAACGCCGGGGCCGGCTGTGACGCCAGGCAGCCCCTTTCCCCGCACCACCACCAGGAGCGCAGCTCGTCATGACCACCTACGTACTGATCCACGGCGCCGCGTCCGGCTCCTGGTACTGGCATCTGCTGAACGCCGAACTGCGTGCGCGCGGCCATGACGTGGTCGCGCCCGACCTGCCCTGCGAGGACGACTCGGCCGGGCTGTCCGAGTACGCCGACGTGGTGATCGATGCCATCGGGGACCGTACCGACCTGGTCGTGGTCGCCCAGTCCCTCGGCGGATTCACCGCGTCCCTGGTGTGCGATCGGGTCCCGGTCGCTCTGCTGGTGCTGCTGACGGCGATGATCCCCGCGCCAGGAGAGTCACCCGGCCAGTGGTGGACGAACACCGGCTGGGAGCAGGCCCGGCACGAGCAGGACCGACGTGACGGGCGGGCGCCCGACGACGACACCGCCCTGTTCCTCCACGACGTGGCCCCCGAACTGGCGGCAGAGGCCGTCAGGCGGCAGCGCCGTCAGTCCGCCACCCCCTTCCTGCGCCCATGGCCGCTCGACGCCTGGCCCGAGGTGCCGACACGATTCCTGCTCTGCCGCGACGACCGCTTCTTTCCCGCGGCGTTCATGCGCGGGGTCGTCGAACGGCGGCTCGGCATCGCACCGGATGAGATCGACGGCGGCCACGCCATCGCCCTCAGCCACCCCAGGGAACTGGCCGATCGATTGGAGGCTTACCTGCGCGCGGAAACACCCTGACTTCGGGCGTGCGGCCTCGATCTGCGTCACCTCGAATGCTCAGTCGTCCGATGCCGGTATCTCCTTGTTGGAGTAGAACGGCTTCGAGAACGGGAACGCGGTCGCGATCCAGTGACGGAGCGCGCGGTACAGCGTGGCGTAGTGGCCGTGCTCGTAGGCGTCGGGAGTGACCCACCAGCTCACGTCCACGTCGTGGTCCAGCAGTTCCTCGGTGAGCGGGGTACGGCGGCCCATCGGATACAGGTAGCAGCAGCCGAGGTAGTGGCCGCCGTCGTCGTACACGGCATAGGCGAACGAGTCGCCCTCGCGGAACTCGCACTCGTGCCAGACGAGATCCACGTAGTTGAAGTCCTCGCTCACCGGCTCGGTCGGCCAGCGTCCGCCGCGCGTCCGGCGGATGAGGTCGATGCTGGCGTTGATGCCCCGGACGTCGTCATGCAGGTGGGCCCGGGTGAGCGCGTCGGCCCGGATGCCGCCGTAGGTCAGCTCGGTGGGTGCGGCCCAGCCTGCGGGCACGTTCAGGCGCTTGACAAGTCCCTGGTAGTCCACGATCACCTTCCGAGTTTGGCATTGGCGGGACATTCCATCCATCCAACGCGAAGGGTGCGGCTCAGTGGCAGCGCAGGTCGAACCCGGCTGGTCGGCGGCGGGGCTGAGCAGCCGTGAACGTGCCTCCGGGGTGCCCTGCCGCCGCCGAGGTGTCAGCCTCGGGCGGGCAGGTGGGCTTCAGCTGTCCGCCAGGGCCGCGCCCAGCGGCGTGTGCTCGTAGCGAACGGCCCGGCCGGCGCGGGTGCGGGTGACCAGGCCGGCATCGCGCAGCACCGCCAGATGACCGCCGACGGCGCCCAGGCTCAGGCCGAGCTGGGCGACCAACTGCGTCGTCGTCGCGGGCACGTCCAGCGCGCGCAGCACGTCCGCACGGCGGGGGCCGACCAGCCGGCTCAGGGCCTCACCACCCGGCGTACGCGCCACAGGACCGAGCAGGTCCGCGATGCCCTGGGCGGGATAGACCAGGGCGTAGGGCCATGGCGGCTCGACGTAGCTGATCAGGGTGCCGGTGGTCGGCCTGGAGCCCGATGCGGTGGGGTCGGCCGGTCAGTCGGGTTCGCCGGGCTCCAGGGCGCAGGTGGTGGAGGTCGCGGCCTGCTGGTGTGGTGCTGCCGAGGGTGCGGATGTGCAGGTCGAGGTCGCGGGGTGGCCGCCCGACGGGCGGTCCTGGGCGTCGGCCGGGGTGCCGAACACGGACGTCAGGATGAGGATGCCGACCGTCACGGCCAGGGCCGCGCTGCCGGTCAGGAGCGCCAGACCGTGGCGCCGCCGGGGCCGGGCGCTCACCGGTGCCGGGGCCAAGGGGGCGGGCGAGCCGGCGTGCCTGCCGGCCGCGCGGTTACGCCGACGGCGGTGGACCCGCGGTTCGGCCCCGCGCCGGGGCGGATCGGCGGGAACGCGAGGAGGAGAGACGCTCCTAGAAGGCGGATCGGTGGGCACGCGAGAGGGGACCCTCGTGGAGGGTAGTCCGCGGCCGTTTCCGATGAGGTCGCACAGCGCTTCACCGGCCGTCGGGCGCGCCGCCGCATCCTTGGCCAGGCAGGCCGCCACCAGCCGGCGCAGCGGCTCGGGCACGCCGGACAGGTCGGGCTCGGCGTACGCGATGGCATGCAGCGTCGCCGGCACGGTGCTCGCGGCGAAAGCCGGTCGCCCGGTGGCGGCGAACACCATCGTGCCCGCCCAGGAGAACAGGTCGGAGGCCGGCGTGAGGGGCCGGGCGTCGAACTGCTCCGGGGACATGTACGCCGGAGTGCCCACGGGCCCGCTCTCCTCCGCGGCCGTGTTCGCCGCCCGCGCGATCCCGAAGTCGATCACCACGGGACCCTCCGGCCCCATGATCACATTGGCCGGTTTGACATCCCTGTGCACCACCCCCGTCGCGTGGATCGAGGCCAGCGCGGTCAACGTGGTGACCGCCAGCCGCTCCAGCCCGCTGCCGGTCCGCGGCCCGTCCGCCCGGACCAGCTCCTCCAGCGACGGCCCCGGCACGTACTCGCTGACGATGTACGGGCGCTCCCCGGCGAAACCGGTCTCCAGCACCCTGGCCGTGGAGAACGTGGCCACCCGCGCGGCGATCTCCGCCTCGCACCAGAACTGTTGCCGGACCTGGGAGTCGCCCGCGACGTTGGAGTGCAGCATCTTGATGGCGGCCCGCGCCCCGCCGGGAGCCTGGCCGAGGAAGACCGTGCCCTGACCGCCCTCGCCCAGCCGTTTCACCACCCGGTAACCGGCGACGCGCAGCGGATCTCCGGGCCTCGGTTGATGGGGGTCTGGCACGGTGACTCACCTCTCATGATCGCGCCTTCACACCGTCTCTGCCTGTCGGGGGGACGGCGTACGGGCACATCGGGCAGACATCATGTTCGGCGGTCAGGGGAACTTCCCCGCGGGCGGAAACCCGCATTGACATGCACTTTCTTAGGTAGACGCGTATCAATATATCCACGCCGACGGGCTCCGGCCCACCGGGGTCGGTCAGAGGGCGGAGTCAGGCCGGGGGTGCTCAGAGGAAGAGGCAGAACGGGTGCCCATCCGGATCCAGCATCACGCGGACGTCGTGCTGCGGCTGGAACCCGGCCAGGGTCGCCCCGCAGGCCAACGCCCATTCGACCGCCGCGGGCAGGTCGTCGACCTCGATGTCGAGGTGCTGTGACGCGTTCTGACTCCCGAACTCGCTGGGCCACACGGGCGAAGCGTAACACCGCTCGTACTCGAAGCTGACGGTGAGGCCGGCCACGTCGCCCGGCGGCCCGATCTGCGCCCACCCCGCCTCCTCCGGCTCCCCTGGTTCGGGGCCTTCGTCCTTCGTCACGCGCCAGCCGAGCAGCCGGGCGTAGAAACGCGCGAGCTCACGCGGTCGCGAAGTCCCGACCGTCACGGAGGTCAACCGGAGATGAGGCGGCATGGTGGAGGGCTCCTTCCGAAGAACGCGGGTCATACCGTTCCTTTCCCTGCCCGCAAGGCGTCGCGCCTCCTGATCGCTTGACGGGGAAGCAGGTCCGCAAGTTAATGTCAACATGAAGTCAAGCGACTGGATGCCGATCGGGGAGCTCGCCCGGCAGTTCGACCTCGCCCCGCACGTGCTGCGTCACTGGGAGGCCATGGGCCTGCTGACGCCCGCCGCCAGGGTCAGCGGGCGCCGCCGCTACACGAGCGACCACACCGTACGGGTCCTGACGATCATTCGCGCCAAGGCGGCGGGCATGAGCCTGGAGCAGATCCGGGAGATCCTCGCCGTCTCGGACCCGGCCGGGCGCCAGACCCTTCTCCAGCGGCACCACGCGGAGCTGGAACGCCGGATGCAGGAGATCGCGGCCTCCAAGACTCTGATCGAGCACATCATGCGATGCACCGCGGACGACTTCACCCAATGCCCCGACTACCGGCGCATGGTGGCGAGCGCGACCGAGCTCGAGAACCTCGGCAAGGACGGCTGCGTGGTCTGACACGACCCGAGACCGGCGGCCCGCTGTTCACCACGGCCCCGCCCGTCGGCCGGCTTCAGTCCGGCCGGTGGCGCACCGCCAGCACCGCTCCGTCACCGGTCGCGACGTACACCGTGCCGTCCCCCACGGCCGGCAGGCAGGTGGTACGGCCCAGCGCATGCTGCCAGCGCAACTCCCCGCTGGTGAGGTCGATCGCGTAGAGCGTGGCGTCGCGATCGTCGTCGCCCACCGAATATGCCGTCCGGCCGTCGAGGACCACGCCGCTGGAGGCCAGCCGCCCGGGCGCCTCGAAGGTCCAGGCCACCTCCTGGCGACGCCGGTCGACACCCACCACCGTGTACTGCCACTCGGGACCCGTCGACCCTGACGGCAGGCGGCAGGTCGTGCCGACCACCCAGGTGGCGTTCACCCCGAGCACGCCGGACCACTGCCGCTCCGTCACCACCGACCAGCGCTCGGCACCGGTCTCCGCGTCGAACACGGTGAGCGCACCGGCCGCCACCAGCAGCTCACCGCCGCCGGCCACCAGGTCCTGGGCGACGCCGGCCACCTCGATCTTCGGGTCGACCCGCTCGCCGGTCGCGGCGTCGAACGCCTGCACCGTACTGGTGTCGCGGTAGTCGTCGCGGACGGCGACGTACACCCGGTCACCGGCCACGACGGGACGGGTGCGCGGCGTGTACAGGCCCGGCAGGTAGGCGTCCCAGCCGGGCTGCGGCCCGGACGGCGTCATGGACCGCGCGTGCAGGCTGTTCTCGGCGACGAACACGCGCCCGCCGGCGACCACCGGTGTGGTGTCGGCCCATCCGGAGTACGCCCCGGACGAGGTGTACCGGCTTCCCTCGAGGTCGAGGGCATGCACCCATGCCACGTCCGCTTCGTCCGAGGCGTGTTCGCCGAACGCCACGAGGTCGAGGCCCTCGATGCCACCGGCGTAGTGGACCGTACCGTCAGCGACGGTCACCGCGTTACGGCCGAACCCCCGCGACATCACGCCGGTGTACCAGCGCTGCTCGCCGGTCGCCGCGTCGAGCGCCCGCAGCTTCGCGTCCGCCGAGGTGAAGCAGTACACCTGAGCACCGGCCACGGTGACGACGGGCTCGACCGGTCCGCCCGCGTCGAACCGCCACCGCACCGCCGCGCCCGTGCCCACCGCCGCGGTCGTGCCCGCCGCCGCGCCCGCCTCTGGGCCCGTGGCGGGGCTCGCCGGGATGTCGCCGATGCCGTCCAGGAAGTGGCGGAAGAACGCGAACTCGGCCGGTGACCACGAGCCGACGGCCGGATCGCGGTGGCTGTGGCGGCCGCTGTTGGTCCAGCCGTGGACCGGGTCGGGCCGCCAGACGACGTCGGGGACGTACCGGCCCAGCCGGCGGGCGAGCTCGGCGGCGTGCCCAGGATCGATCATGCCGGTGGCGGTCCACGCCTCGGCGAGGGTCCGCTCCGCCTCCGCGGCCTCCTCCGGTGAGGCCGCCCAGGTGACGGGCGCCAGCAGCGGCAGCACGAACGCGGCGGGGAACGGCGCCGACCCGCCGGCCGGGTGCTGCCGGCCGTGGTGCTGTCGGTCGAGGTGCTGTCGGCCAAGGTGCTGTCGGCCAAGGTGCTGCCGACCGAGGTGGTCGGCGATCCGCCATGCCTCGGCCCAGCGCAGGATCGGCAGGTGGGCATGCGGGTCGTCGTACCCCAGGCTGATCCGGCCGGTGCCGTCGGGGCCGCTCAGCGTGTGGTAGATGCCGGGCGAGGAGCTGAACCGGATCGACCAGGCGTGCCCCGACGGGAACGGCAGGCTGAGCACGGCTCCGGCGGCCATGGCCGCCTCCATGGCACGGTCCTCCTCCGCCGCGTCCATGTCGTCGGTGATGGCGTCGTACGGGTCCGGCCCCCACAGCCACTCGTCGTCGAAGTCAGGATCGCTGCCGAGCACCCGGTCGAGGAAGGTCTCGCCGTCCTCACCGTCGGTGGCGGCAATGCGCCCGCCGTAGTAGGCGGTCCAGAAGCCCGGCCGGTGCAGCGTGGCGGCCAGGTCGGTGATCAACGGCACGGACGCGACCCTAGCCTACCTATGGAAAGACACCAGTCCAGCTCGGCGCGGAAGGCCGCGGTTCGCGGCGGCGGAGGAACTCGCGGATGTCCAACGTCGGTGTTTCGGGTCTCGCCGAAACACCTTGCGAAGCGATCATTCTGCGTTCGACCCTGGAATGGCTCAGCCGACGGCAGGCTGCGAACACACCTCACAGCCGGTCCGCAAAGAGGGGCGATGATTACTTCGGTCGTACGGCTTGACAACGTCCCCGTCAGGGAACGGTTCGACTTCTGGTGGGACACGGTCGCCAGGTCGGTGGTCTCGGTGGACGCCTCCAGCGAACGGGCCGCCGACTTCTGGGCGGAGATGCGGGTGATCGACCTCGGTCCGGTGCAGATGTCCAGGGTCAGGTGCGCCGGGTTCGAGGCTCACAGGACCATGAGCAGGATCCGTTCTTCCGACCCCGAGGCCTACCAGCTCGCTCTCGTCATAAGCGGCAGATCGGGCATACGGCAAGAGCGCCGCGAGACGCTTCTGGCACCGTCCGACCTGATGCTGTACGACACGTCCCGTCCCTTCCTGGCGTGGAGCTCGAGCGATCCCCACGGAGAGGACCGGGGTCCGAACGCGAGCGCATCCGACGGCGTGATCGTGCAGATGCCGCATGATGCCCTGCCGTTCCCGGCCGCGAGGATCCGCAGGCTGCTGGCCGCCAGGCTGCCGGGACGGCATGGCGTCGGCGCACTGCTCGGTGAGCTGCTCCGCGGGCTGGTGTCCCAGTCCGATGACCTGTCCGTGGCGGATGCCGGCCGGCTGTCCAGCATCGTCCTCGATCTCATCATCACCACTCTCGCCAACGCGCTGGAGGCGGATGCCACGGCGTCCTTGGCCGACCCGAACAGGGTGCTCCTCCTTCGCATCCGGGCGTTCATCGAGCAGCGCCTGGAATCGGCGGACCTTTCGCCCGCGACGATCGCCGCCGCCCACCACATCTCCCTGCGCCATCTCTACCGGCTGTTCCAGCAGGAGGGGCAGGCCGTCAGTACGTGGATCCGGCAGCGGCGGCTGGAACGCTGCCGCGCCGCCCTGGCTGATTCCCGGCTGGACATCCTGCCGATCAACATGATCGCCGCCCGCTGGGGATTCACCAACGATTCCCACTTCAACCGGATCTTCCGGAGCGCTTTCGGGGTGACGCCCGCCACCTACCGGCGGCAGGTACGTGCGCAACACCGCCACCCCGCCCCGCCGGCCTGAGTGAGGGGGAAGGGAACCGTTAGGCCGATGCCCAGGTTCCGCACCGGCCGCCCGGACCAGTGCTCGACCTGTGCCGTCAGGTCGAGCACGCCGGGGACGTCCTGCTCACTCACGAGCGAGCCTGAGGTCCACAGGGGAAGCAGGGCCTCCAGGGAGGGATGGCCGCGTCACACGGCGACGCACCCCACGAGCGGCACTTCGGGCGGGACGGCGACGGCACTGGCAGGACTGGCCACGCCGCCGGTCGCGCAGGTGGCCATCATGACGGGATCGACCTTCTGGATCGACTCCAGGAGCTGGATCTTGGCGGGATCGATGACGGCGTGCGCGGCCGGGGCCGTGCCGAGGAGCAGTGTGGCGGCGGCCAGGGTGCCGAGCAGGGCGGGCGCGGTGCGGTGCATATTCGGGGTACCTCCGGTTCGGGTGGACAGAGCAGTGTGGTGATTGCCGCCCACGCCCATAGCTCAACGTGACCGAAGGTTACGCACCGTTATCTCTGGAGGTAACCGGTACTGCCTCGTCCGCAAGGCGGCGCCGCGTCATGTACATGTGCCAGTTCGTGATCCACGTCTGCTCCCCGTCCACGGAGAACGCCTGCTCCCAGTGGGCGCCGCCCTCGGTGATCTCCGACCAGACGAACCGGACCCGCACCTTCCGGCCGTCGTGCTCGTCGTCGCCGTAGAAGGTGCCGGTGCCGTCCGGGGCGAAACGGCCGATCACGGGCGGGTAGAGCGTGCCCGTACGCCTGTTCGCCCAGTACAGGGACCACTCGTCGGCCGACGGGTCGTACAGCCGCAAGGTCAGGCCGGAGAAGCCCTTGGTCGGGAAGTCGATCTCGTCGAAGCTGGCCCGGCCGTCGAAGTGCACGGAGGCCCGGCTGACCCCGGGGAACTCCTCCCACGCGTCCGCGCCCTCGCCGGGGTCGAGGAAGTCCTTCCGCCAGCGGTTGACGACGTCAAAGGTGCCGGTCAGGAAGCTGAAGGCAGTGCTGTTTTCCATGCGGAGCAAGGTACGGGCGCCCCCCTGACACCTAGTGTCAGCAGAACGCCGGCGAGGACGGCACTTCCAAGAATTCACCATGACAGACTTGACGAGTCCGCCTCCACAATTGATTGTAAGTATGCGCACTCCACGGGACGGGGACGGCACACGAGCTGAATGAATATCTCTGTGCCACAGCCAAGGGGGGGAAACAACTCAGCCAATAGATCATCCGCGGGCATTCGCCTGGCCGGGCTGTTTCAGCCTGCCCTCGAACGCCGAGACCAGCGCTCGTAAGCGCACGTCAACAGCGTTTCAGCGGCAGATCACGCCCGATCAACGGCTGGTGTGGATGAATGTCGGCCGAGCTGTCATGGCATGTCCGGGGAACGCCGGTCCGGCGGATTCCCGATAAACCCTTGCGCTGCACCGCCCGAAAACAGGCACAGCCGATTTTCGGACAGGAAGGACAGCACACGGTGACTCGTCATTACCGGAGAAATCTCAGGAGCGCGGGAAAACGTTCCCTTGTCATCCTCGGCACGCTGACCCTCACCGCGGCACTGACCGCCGGTTCGGTGCACGCCACCACGACGACCTCGAACGCGGCCGACCCGGCACAGGCGACCATCCAGAAGTCGGGTCAGTCCGCCGCGGAGCTCACGGCCTACTGGACGCCGGCCCGCTTGGAGCAGGCCAAGCCGACGCTCCCCACGGATGTGGAGGGTGCGCGCAAGACCAGCTCACTGCCGGCGTCCAAGTTACCCGCCATCTCCTCCCCCGGAACCCAACCGGCCAAGGCTCCGGCCCCCACTCCGGTCCCCGGGGACAACACGCTGAACGTCGTCCAGGCACAACGCTGGAACACCCACGGCGTGATGCCGGCCAGGACGATCGGCAAGCTCTTCTACACCAATGACCAGGGCGCGGACCGGTTCTGCTCGGCGTCCGTGATCAACGCCAACAACCGCAACACGATCTGGACGGCCGGGCACTGCGTGCACCGCGAGAACGGTGGCGGCAGCACGGGCTGGTTCACCAACTTCCTGTTCAGGCCCGACTTCGACGCCGGCAGCTCGCTGGGCGCCTGGGGCTGGGAGCTCGCGTCGTCCCCGCAGGGCTGGACCGTGAACGGCGACTGGGCGTACGACATCGCCGCGATCGCGCTGGCCCCGAACGCCAGCGGCAACGTCCAGGACATCACGGGGTCGCAGGGCTACCACTTCAACAGCGGCAGCCGCACGTACCAGGCCTACGCCTTCGGCTACCCGGAGGACTCGGCGCCGACCGACCGGCCGGAGATGGACGGGCAGCGCCTGTGGTACTGCACCGGCGCGACCTGGCAGCCGCCCTCCGACAGCCGGATGGGCTTCCACTGTGACATGTTCCACGGCGCGAGCGGCGGCCCGGTGCTCTATGACCTGCAGCTCGCCCGCGGCTGGGGCTACATCATCAGCGCCAACAGCTGGCACTTCTTCGCCAACGACGAGTGGCGTGACCCGTATCTGGGCGACGCCGCCGTCAACGTCTACAACACGGTGAAGGACCAGTAGGTCCGCCCGGATGAACGCCGCCGGGGGCTCAGCCTCCGGTGGCGTTCCGCATGCGCTCCTCGGTCCAGTATTGCTCGACCTCGCCGGGATCCCTGTCGTTGTGATGAACGGCCGGCGTCGCGGGAGACTCCTGATCCGGCTGCGCCGTCAGCACCCGGTAGGCCCCGAAACCGACGGCGACGACCGCCAGTGACACCGCCACGATCCTGGTGTGCGTCTTCGCCCACATGAGCTTCACTCCCTCACCCCATCTTCCGGCCTCACTCCACCAGGGTGCAACCATCCGGTTGACCGCCGCGGTTCCGGCACGGCGGCCGGTATGGAAGCCGGGGTCGCGGGCCTGCTCAGCGCTTGGCGCCCGTCCTGCCCTGGAAGGTCCGTGCGCCCGCGCGGTGCACGGCGGCCTTGACCAGGCCGAAGATGGCTCCCTGCACCGCCGCGGCGACGAGGACCTCCGTCAAGCCCCGGTCGAGGTCGTCCGCATCGGGGGCATCCTCCTGGCCGGACACCAACGTCCAGACTCTCTTGAACAGCCCGGCCGCCAGTGCGCCGCTGAGCATGCCCAGGCCCAGCGCGGCGCCCTTCTCCATCGATCGCATCTCCGCCTCCTCACGACGGCTTCTGCTCATGCCCCCTTCCACGTTCCTAAACATGGAGAGCTCCGGTACGCCCTCCGCCAGGGGATCGAAGCGGTGACGCCACCCCGGCGGAAATTTCTCCGTCGAATATGGTCCTCCATGTCGAGAACGCGCGGCCGGCTCCGTCCGACTCATGAACGCGCCAGGCAGGGCGCGCCGACCGGCAAGGGAGAAGGACATGAACCGCCACGACGTCGCCGAGGTGCTGGCCAAGCCGATCTCGCAGGAGCTGCTGGGGTCGTCGATCCCGGCGCGGCTGGCCTACGTCGGCATCGACGGCGCGCCACGGGCGATCCCGATCGGGTTCTGGTGGACCGGCGAGCACGTGGTCATGGCCACCGTGCCGAAATCGGCGAAGGTCCGGGCGCTGCGGCAGAATCCCAGGGTGGCGCTCACCATCGACACCCAGGACCAGTGGCCGCCGCGGGTGCTGATGATCCGCGGCGCGGCCGGCGTGGAGCTGGTCGACGGGGTGCCGGACGCCTACGTCGAGGCCAGCAGGAAAGTGGTGCCGGCCGAGCACTTCGACGGCTGGGAGCAGGGGGTGCGCGGCATGTACGAGCAGATGGTCCGCATCACCGTCGAGCCGGACTGGGCGAAGCTGCTGGACTTCGAGACCACCCTGCCCAAGGCCGTCGAGGATCTGCTGCCGGCGCAGGCCGCAGGGGTGACGGCCGGTGGACCGGGCGTACGGCGTGAGAGCTGAGGAGGAGACGACCATGGCCAAGTTCATGTTGCTGACCAAACACGACGACGACTTCGGGGTGGGTCCGATGTCGGAATGGGATCCCGACGACATGACCGCGCACCTGGAATACCTGCGGAAGCTGAACCAGGCGCTGATCGACAGCGGTGAGCTGGTCGAGATGCGGGCGCTCGCCGGGCCGGAGGCGGTCAAGGTCGTCACGTTCGACGGCCAGGGCGGCCCGGTGGTCACCGACGGGCCGTACACCGAGGTCAAGGAGGTCCTGGCGGGCTACCAGCTGGTCGATGTGGAGTCCGAGGCACGCGCGATCGAGATCGCCGCGCAGGTCTCGGCCGCGCCCGGACCTGGCGGCGTGCCGCTGCGGCAGGCGATCGAGGTGCGGCAGGTCATGGGCGGGTTCCCCGACCCGGCGGACCTATGACCTCGACCGCGGACATCGAGGACCTGCTGCACGAGCTGACGCCGCAGGTCCTCGGCGCCCTCGTACGGCGCTACGGCGACTTCGACGCCGCCGAGGACGCCGTACAGGAGGCACTGCTGGCCGCCAGCCTGCACTGGCCGGGCGAGGGGCTGCCGGACAACCCGCGCGCCTGGCTCATCCAGACGGCCGTGCGGCGGTTGACCGACCACTACCGAAGCGACCAGGCACGACGGCGCAGGGAGGAGTCCGCCGCGCTGCGCGAGGTGCCCGGCGCGGAGCCGGCGCAGCGGGACGACGCGCTGGTGCTGCTGTTCATGTGCTGCCATCCGGCACTCACCCCGGCCTCGGCGATCGCGCTGACGCTGCGCGCGGTCGCCGGTCTGACCACCGCGGAGATCGCGGCGGCGTTCCTGGTGCCGGAGGCGACGATGGCGCAGCGGATCAGCCGGGCCAAGCAGAAGATCAAGGTCTCTCGCATCCCGTTCCTGATGCCCGGGCCGGAGGAGTTCGGGGCGCGGCTGGGATCCGTGCTGCGCGTGCTCTACCTGCTGTTCAACGAGGGTTACGCCAGCAGCGCGGGCGCCGACCTGCACCGTACGGACCTGTCCGGCGAGGCGATCCGGCTGACCAGGGCCGTGCGCGCGATGCTGCCCGAGAACGGCGAGGTCACCGGACTGCTGGCGCTGATGCTGCTGAACGACGCGCGGCGCCCGGCCCGCGCCGGGGAGCACGGCGAGCTGATCCCGCTGGCCGACCAGGACCGGACGCGGTGGAACCGGGCGGCGATCGCGGAGGGGATGCGGCTCGTCGCGACCGCGATGTCCGGCGGCGTGGTCGGCGAATACCAGTTGCAGGCCGCGATCGCCGCGCTGCACGACGGCGCGGAACGCGCGGAGGACACCGACTGGCCGCAGATCCTCGGCCTGTACGGCCTGCTGGAGCGCCTCACCGGCAACCCGATGGTGGCACTGAACCGGGCCGTCGCCACCGCCATGGTGCACGGCCCCCGAGCCGGGCTGGACCTCGTGGCGCCGCTGGAGGAGCGGCTGCCCGGCCACCACCGGCTGGACGCCGTCCGCGGCCATCTGCTCGACATGCTCGGCGACACCGAGGCCGCCGCGGCGCACTACCGCGCGGCCGCCGCCAAGACCACCAGCGAGCCCGAACGGCATTACCTGATCAACCAGGCGGCCAGGCTCAACAGGTCGCGCACCGAGCCCGGTTAGACGGCGCGGAGGACGATTTCGCCGTTCAGCGGACGTCCTTGCACGCGAGCCCGACCGAGGGCCCCGTCGGCGCGTTGACCAGGTCCCATCCCTCGGCGCACGCCTTGCCGGCCCCCGCGGCTGACCGTCGTGATGGACGGATTGGAGTCGGACTGCTGCCCGCGGCCCTGACCTGAGCGGGGAGCGTGCGGTGGGGCCTCCGGGTGGCTCGGTGACGGCGGTCCGGGGTGCTGAGGTGGCCCGGGGCGGCCGCTAGGCGAGGTTGGCCTTCACTGCCGGGACGACCTCCTCGGCGAAGCGCCGGACCTGGTCCACGCTCTGGCGCTCCGGCCAGAAGACGAAACCGGTGAACGGCTGCTCCGCGGCGATCCTGGTCAGCTCGGCGGCCCAGCCGTTCGCGCCGGCACGCAGGGGGTCGGCGCCGGTGGTCAGCCGCGCCCCGCTCCCGTTCGCCTCGATGGTGCCGACCACCTGGGCCAGCCGCACGACCGACCCGGGGTCGCGACCGGCGTCCTCGGCGGCCCTGTCGATGATGTGGTGGGACTCGGCCCACCGCTCGTACGGCAGGTAGGACGGGATCGGCGCCGCCCAGCCGTCCGCCACCCGGCCCGTGAGCGCCAGGCTGCGCGGCCCCTGCGCGCCGATCCACACGTTGATCGGCGGCGTGCCGGCCTCGGCTCCGTGCACCCCGTCCACCCGGTAGTGGTCACCGTGGAAGCGCACGCTCCGTCCCGGCGACCACAGCTCTCGCATGATCGTGATCGCCTCTTCAAGGGCGGCCAGCGCCTCGGCGGACGAGCGCCGGGGCACGCCCATCGCGGTGATGGCGTCCCAGTAGCCGCCGGCGCCGATGCCGAGCTCGAACCGGCCGCCGGAGAGCACGTTCAGCGTCGCCGCCGTCCGCGCCAGCAGGGCGGGCGGCCGCAGCGGCAGGTTGGCGACGTCGGGGAAGAAGCGCAGGCGGGTGGTGCGGGTCAGCAGGTGCCCGATGAGCGCCGGCGCGTCCAGGAAATCCGCCACGTACGGATGGTCCTGCACGCCGACGAGGTCGAGCCCGCCACGCTCGGCGACGTCGGTCACGTCGTGTACGAGAGAAAGGTCATGGGACGGGGTCAGCGAGATCCCGAAGACATATGCGCTCATGGTTCTTGCACCGTACTGCAGGGATGTGCCGGAACCCGATCAGCCGAGACCGGCGGGTTGACCGGGCGACACGAGCTGGATGCCCACCAGGCAGGTGTCGTCGTCGGTGTCGGAGTTGCTGTGGGTCAGCAGGTGGTCGAGGCGGTGCTCCAGGGTCGTCGTCGGATGGCTGGCGGTGAGCAGGAGCTGCCGCTGCGAGTCATGGATGGCACGGTCGCGGCGTTCGATGAGACCGTCGGTGTACATGAGGAGGCTGTCGCCAGGCAGAAGCTGGATCTGGTCCTCCTCGTACTCGACCTCGGAGACGGCGCCCAGGAGCAGGCCGCCGATCATCTCCAGCTCCGACGCCTTGTCCTGGCGGACGAGAATGGGCGGCATGTGCCCGCCGCGGGCCCAGCGCAGCGTACGGGTCTCCGGGTCGTACAGGCCGCAGATGGCGGTGGCCGTCACGTTGTCCGTCAGGTGGTGCGCGACCATGTTGAGCCAGGTCAGCAACTGCCCGGGACCGGCCCCGGTGGCGGCCAGGCCGCGTAGCGCGTTGCGCAGAGCGACCATGCCGGTGGCCGCCTCGATGCCGTGGCCGGCCACGTCGCCCACCGACACCAGGATCCGCTTCGACGGCAGCACGACGGCGTCGTACCAGTCGCCGCCGATGAGGTGCTCCTTCTCCGCGGGCCGGTAGCGCACGGCGATGTTCAGGTCGAACGCCTCCATCGGCCCGCGCGTGACCGGCATGATGGCGCGCTGCAGTTGCAGGGCGAGCTTGTTGCGCTCGGCGGCCTGCTGCTCGGTGTGCGTGAGCTGGTCGCGCGTGGCGGCGAGCGCGACCTCCGTCCAGTGCTGGGCGGACACGTCCTGGTACGCGCCCCGCACGGCGAGCAGGCGGCCGTCGGTCGCGAGGACGGGCTCGGCGACGACCCTGGTGTGCCGGGCGATGCCGTCGGGGCGTTGCAGGCGGAAGGCCGTCGTGGCGGGGCGGCGGTGGTGGAGGACCGTACGGAGGAAGCGGCCGATGACGGTCGCCTCGTCCGGATGCGCGTGGTCGCCGAGCCGTTCCAGCGGGATGGGTTCGGAGCCGGGCTTCAGGCCGTACAGGTCGTACAGCTGGCTGTTCCAGGAGATCTTGCCGGTGAGCGTGTTCTCCTCGAAGCCGCCGATGCGGCCGAGCCGCTGGGCGTGCTGGAGCAGGCTGGCCAGCCGGGTGGCCTCGTCCTGCAGCCGCCAGATGAGCAGCACCGCGTCGTCGTGCCGGGTGATGCTGACGGTCACGAGGTTCTGCAGCGGCACCTCCTCCACCAGCGCGGTCAGCGTCATGTTCTCGGCCACGAACGGCTCGCCGGTCGCGTGCACGTGTTCGATCTTCGAGAACAGCCCGTCGTCACCGGCCGCCAGCGGGTACGCCTCCAGCAGTAAGGAGCCGGCCACCGCGCCGTGCGGGCGGCCCGCAGGGTCCACGAAGCGGGAGTTGACGTGGCAGACGCGGTAGTCGGTGAGGTGCCCACCGGCGTCCAGGTGCGGTCGCAGCACCATGGCGGCGTCGGGCAGCGCGTCGGCCAGCACGATCAGCCGGGACAGCCCGGCGCTGCGGGCCCCGTCGTCGGGGATCTCCAGGGTGTGGGCGCACAGCTCGGCGAGGGCTTCGACCTGTTTCTGCACCTGGGGCGGTTGCGGCTCTATCGGGCCCGGCCAGCTGATCTCCAGCACTCCCAGGATCCGGCCGCCGGTGCCCGCCGGCACGGCGACCCGGCCGCCGTACGGGGTGATGCCCATCCCGATGGTGGGCCGGCCGACGTCACCGAGCGCCCTGACCCACACGGTACGCCGTTCGACCAGCGCGTCACGGGCCGGCGTCTGCACGCCAGGCGGGACGTAGCGCCACCGCTCCGCCTCCGCCGGGTTGAAGCCCGCGTAGCCCGCCAGACTGAGTGAGCTGTCGGAGCCGACGGCCCAGACGGCGACCGCCGTGGCGCCGAGCGGGGCCAGCGCGTGCTCCAGCAGTGACTCGGCCACCGCCTGCGCGTCCGTGGCGGCGACCACGCCGTTCTCGGCCGAGCGCAGCCGTACCGCCATGCCGGAGGTCCCGCGCTGGTCGGGCCGCGACCGTGCGGCCTCCAGGAACTCGTGGGTGGCCTCGCTGATCCGGTCCTGGGCCGCCTGGTTGATGATGTCGGCGGCCAGCTCCAGCTGGGTCACGCCGGCCTGCTCGGCGAGGAGCTCCAGCTGCTTCGCGGCGCCGGCCAGCCCGCACTGCAGGCGTTCGATCAGGATGCCCTTGGCCACCTCGATCAGCGCGCGTCCCTCGGCCGCGCGCTGGGCCTCCTGGATCTGCCTGGTCAGCCGGTCGATGGTGGCGGCCAGCCGCCCGATGGTGCTGACGGCCGACGGCTGGACGCTGTGCACGTTCTGCTGCTCCTCGCGGTTGGACTACGTGGTGGGGGGAGGGCGGGCCTACAGGCCGAGCCAGTGCCGGATCCGCTGGAGGAGGTGGTCGGTGTCCACCGGTTTGGTCACGTAGTCGCTGGCCCCGGCGTTCAGGGCCTTCTCCTGGTCGCCCGGCATCGCCTTGGCGGTCACCGCGATGATCGGCAGATCCGCGTACTGCGGCATGGCCCGGATCGTCGTGGTGGCGACGTAGCCATCCATCTCCGGCATCATCACGTCCATCAGAACGAGGTCGATGTCGGGGTGGCCGGTCAGGGTCTCGATGCCGTGCCGGCCGTTCTCCGCGTGCAGCACGGTCATGCCGTGGAGCTCCAGGATGCTGGTGATGGCGAAGAGGTTGCGGGTGTCGTCGTCGACGACCAGCACCTTCCGCCCGGCCAGCAGTCCGTCCACGTCCTGCTTCGCGGGCGCCTGGATCGCGTCGGGCCGGATCAGCGGCAGCACGTCGCCGGGCTGCTCGGCCGTGAGGTGCAGCGCGATGCGCTCGCGCAGGTCGTCCAGGCTGGACAGGAGCTCCAGCGCCTGGTTCTGCGCGCGCCGGCTCAGGCGCGCCTTCTGCTGGGCGGTGGTCCGCCAGTTGCTGTAGGCGAGCACGGGGACCACGCCCAGCGCAGGGTCGCCGTCCATGGCCTCCAGCAACCGGAAGGCCATCAGGTCCGGCATGTCCAGGTCGAGGACCATGCAGTGGCAGGGCTGGGCGGCCAGCGTCGCGGCCGCCTCCTCCGCTCCCACGGCCGTGATGACCTCGATCGTCCCGTCCTCGCGGTCCGACAGCTCGCGTACGACGCTCTCGGCGACCAGCGACAGCAGCCCGCTCACGCGCTGCTCGATCACCAGGAGCCGCCGGGGCTGCGCCGGCGCCTCGGGCGTGCGCGACTCGGCGCCCTCGCCGACCCCCTCCTCCTGCGCCCGGTCGCCGGACGCGGCCGTGCCCGGCACGCGGGTGGCGGACTGGGCGAAGGTGGGGTGCGCGATCGGCAGGTAGAGCGTGAACACGCTGCCCTGACCCGGTGTGCTCTGCACGCCGATCGCGCCACCGAGCAGGTAGGCGATCTCGCGGGAGATCGACAGGCCCAGGCCGGTGCCGCCGTATTTGCGGCTGGTGGTGCCGTCGGCCTGCTGGAACGCCCCGAAGATCACCTCCAGCTGCTGCTCGGGGATGCCGATGCCGGTGTCGGTGACGCGCAGGGCGATGACCGTACCGCTGGCGCGTACGGCGGCGGGCAGCTCGGACTGGGAGGCCGGTTCGATGCGCAGCTCCACGCTGCCCGTCTCGGTGAACTTGACCGCGTTCGAGAGCAGGTTGCGCAGCACCTGGCGCAGCCGCGAGTCGTCGGTGAGCAGCTCGCCCGGCATGCCGGGGGCGGTGTAGACGGTGAAGTCGAGGCTCTTCTCGCTGGTCATCGGCCGGAACGTGGCCTCGACGTAGTCCAGCAGCCGGCGCAGCGGCACCCACTCGGGGTTGACGTCCATCTTGCCCGCCTCGACCTTCGACAGGTCGAGGATGTCGTTGATGAGCTGCAGCAGGTCGGAGCCCGCCGAGTGGATGATCTCCGCGTACTCGACCTGCTTGGGCGTGAGGTTGCGGGTGTGGTTCTGGGCGAGCAGCTGGGCCAGGATGAGCAGCGAGTTGAGCGGGGTGCGCAGCTCGTGGCTCATGTTGGCGAGGAACTCGCTCTTGTACTTCGAGGTCAGCGCGAGCTGCTGGGCGCGGTCCTCGATCTCCTGCCTGGCCTGCTCGATCTCCAGGTTCTTGGCCTCGATGTCGCGGTTCTGGCTGGCCAGCAGCGTGGCCTTCTCCTCCAGCTCGGCGTTGGAGCGCTGCAGCTCCTCCTGCTGGCTCTGCAGCTCCTCCGAACGCGCCTGCAGCTCCGAGGCCAGCCGCTGCGACTCCTTGAGCAGCTCGTCGGTCCGTACGTTCGCCACGATCGTGTTGAGGTTGACCCCGATGGTCTCCATGAGCTGTTCGAGGAAGGCCCGGTGCACCGGCGTGAACGCCTGCACCGAGGCCAGCTCGATCACGCCGAGCACCTGCTCCTCGGCCACGATCGGCAGCACGATGAGCGAGGCCGGCTCGATCTTGCCGAAGCCGGAGTCGATGGTGATGTGGCCCGAGGGGATGTCATCGGTCAGCGCCACCATCCTGCGGCTGCTCGCGGCCTGCCCGATGAGCCCGTCACCCAGCCGGAACCGGGGAGCGCGCGGCGCCTCGGTGGGGTAGCCGTAGGCGCTGATCAGCTTGAGCTCGTTCTCCTCGGCCAGGAAGAAGGCCCCGTACTGGGCCGAGACCAGCGGCGCCAGCTCGTTCATCACCAGCTCGGCCACCGTGGCAAGGTCGCGCTGTCCCTGCATGAGCCCCGACATGCGGGCCAGGTTGGACTTGAGCCAGTCCTGGCGCTCGTTGGCGGTGGTCGTCTCGCGCAGCGACTTCACCATCGAGTTGATGTTGTCCTTCAGGTCGGCCAGCTCGCCCTCGGCGTCCACGGTGATCGACCGGGTCAGGTCACCGCTGGTGACGGCGCTGGTCACCTCGGCGATGGCACGGACCTGCCGGGTGAGGTTCCCGGCCAGCTCGTTGACGTTCTCGGTGAGCCGCTTCCAGGTGCCGGACACGCCCTCGACCTCGGCCTGGCCGCCCAGCCTGCCCTCGCTGCCCACCTCGCGGGCCACCCGGGTCACCTCGGCGGCGAACGACGAGAGCTGGTCCACCATCGTGTTGATCGTGGTCTTCAGCTCCAGGATCTCGCCCCGGGCGTCCACGTCGATCTTCCGGGTCAGGTCGCCCAGGGCCACCGCCGTGGTGACCTGAGCGATGCTGCGTACCTGGTTGGTCAGGTTGTCGGCCATCGAGTTGACGTTGTCGGTGAGGTTCTTCCAGGTGCCGGCCACGTTCGGGACGCGGGCCTGGCCGCCGAGCTGTCCCTCGGTGCCGACCTCGCGAGCCACTCGGGTCACCTCGTCGGCGAACGCGCTCAGCGTGTCGACCATCGTATTGATCGTCTGGGCGAGCGCGGCGACCTCGCCCTTGGCCTCGACGGTGATCTTCTGCGACAGGTCGCCCCGGGCCACGGCGGTGGCCACCTGGGCGATGCTGCGCACCTGGTTGGTCAGGTTGGAGGCCATGACGTTGACGTTGTCGGTCAGGTCCTTCCAGGTGCCGGACACGCCCCTGACCGTGGCCTGGCCGCCCAGGTTGCCTTCCGTGCCGACCTCGCGGGCCACCCTGGTCACCTCGTCGGCGAAGCCGGACAGCTGGTCGACCATCGTGTTGATGGTCTCCTTCAGCTCCAGGATCTCCCCGCGGGCGTCGACCCGGATCTTCTGCGTCAGGTCTCCCTTGGCCACCGCCGTGGTCACCTCGGCGATGCTGCGGACCTGGGCGGTGAGGTTGTCGGCCATCACGTTGACCGACTCCGTCAGGGCCTTCCAGGTGCCCGAGACGCCCTTCACGTCGGCCTGGCCGCCGAGCCGGCCGTCGGTGCCGACCTCGCGGGCGACCCTGGTCACCTCGTCGGCGAAGGAGGAGAGCTGGTCGACCATCGTGTTCAGGGTGTTCTTCAGCTCCAGGATCTCGCCCCGGGCCGAGACCGTGATCCGCTGCGACAGGTCGCCGCGGGCCACGGCGGTGGCCACGTGGGAGATGTTGCGCACCTGGTCGGTGAGGTTGCCGGCCATGAAGTTCACCGAGTCGGTCAGGTCGCGCCAGGTGCCTGCCACGCCCTTGACGTCCGCCTGGCCGCCGAGCTGACCCTCCGTGCCGACCTCGCGAGCCACCCTGGTCACCTCGTCGGCGAAGGAGGAGAGCTGGTCGACCATCGTGTTGACGGTGTTCTTCAGCTCCAGGATCTCGCCCCGGGCGTGCACGGTGATCTTCTGCGACAGGTCGCCCTTGGCCACCGCCGTGGTGACCTGGGCGATGCTGCGTACCTGGTCGGTGAGGTTGCCCGCCATGGCGTTGACGGACTCGGTGAGGTCCTTCCAGGTGCCCGACACCGACGGCACGTCGGCCTGCCCGCCCAGCCGACCGTCCGTGCCGACCTCCCGGGCGACCCGCGTCACCTCGGAGGTGAACAGGGACAGCTGGTCCACCATGCCGTTGAACACCGAGGCGATCTCCCCGAGCAGCCCGTCGGCCTCGTCGGGGAGCCGGGTGCGGAAGTCTCCGTCCCGGACCGCGGTGAGACCGGCGAGGAGCAGGCGCAGCTCCGATTCGCCGACTTCAGCTCCGGTGCGGGCGGTGAAACCCGAGCCCGCGCCTGTGATGTCACTCATGTCCGCCCTCGTCGTTTCACGTCGCACACCGGCTCGCTCGCGAAGGCGCCCCGCGGAAATCGGTACAACGATCCGCAGCGAGTGAGCACCTTAGCGAGGAATCGGATATACGGGCACTTATGCCGCGTCAAATCCACCTGTGAGGTTACTCGATCACCATTGTCCCTGAATCCGGGGAGAAAACGTCTCCGTGCCGGAGGGACCTCGTACTCGCCTGGTCAGGGGTCGGGATTGTCGGGTTGCAGATATACGACGGTGGAGAGCGGGACGTGCTCGTGGATACGCCGCTCCGTCCTGCGCAGCGCCTCGGCCACCTGCCCGGCCCCGGACCCGTCCGCAACGGTGACGTGGGCCGCCACGAGCACCTCCTCAGGGCCCAGGTGCAGGGTACGGAGCCGGGTGAAGCCGCTGATGCCGGCGTCCTGGCGCAGTACGTCCTCGATGGCCCGCTGGACCTCGGGCGCCGCCGCCTCACCGATGATCATGCTCTTGGTCTCCCGCGCCAGGGTCACCGCCACGACGATCAGCAGCAGTCCGATGGCGATCGAGCCGAGACCGTCGAAGAGCGGGTCGCCGGTGAGCAGGGTCAGGCTCACGCCGCCCAGGGCGAAGGCGAGCCCGGCCAGGGCGGCGCTGTCCTCCAGCAGGATCACGGGCAGCTCGGGGGCCTTGGCCTCGCGGATGTACCTGCTCCACGACCGGCCGCGGCGGAGCCGTCCGGCGTTGCGTACGGCCGTGCGCAGGGACAGCCCCTCCATGACGATGGCGGCGAGCAGGACCCCGATCGCCCACGGCCAGCTCTCCAGCGGGTGGGGATGGGCCACCTTCTCGTAGCCCTCGTAGAGCGCGAACATCCCGCCCCCGAAGAACAGCACCACCGAGACCAGGAACGCGTAGAAGTAACGCTCGCGGCCGAAGCCGAAGGGGTGGTCGGGGGTGGGTTCGCGGGCGGCCCGGGTCCGGCCGAACAGCAGCAGCCCCTGGTTGCCGGAGTCCGCGACCGAATGGATGCTCTCGGCGAGCATCGACGACGACCCGGTGAAGACGAACGCCACGAACTTCGTCACCGCTATGCCGACGTTCGCCGCGAGCGCCGCCAGCGTCGCCTCCTGAGAACCGCTGCCACTCACTGTCCCGACCCTTCCTCCGCGGGGGCAAGCTTGGCGAGTACCCCGAAGTGGGCGGGCCAAGCCCGGCACGCTCTCGCCGCCCCCGCCCGGCCGCCCTGCCCGGCGACCGAAACAGCGCGGTTCAGCCCTGCCCTGCGGCCGAAACGGCCTGGTTCAGCTCTGCCGGACCTTGATGCCGGGCCGCCATCCCAAGATTCTCGAAATGGCTAATCCGCTGGTGATGACCGAGGGCAGGACGGCCTGCGGCTGCACGGACCCGGTCCGTACGACGACGGAGAGGGAGGCGACGACGCGACCCTCGCCGTTCATGATCCGCGCCGCGATGGAGTCGGCGCCCTCGGTCAGCTCGCCCCGGACCAGGGCGCAACCGGTGCGACGGCACTCGGCCAGCTCGCGGCGGAGCGCGGCCGGGTCGACGACCGTCTGGGAGGTGAACCGCTGGAGCTCCCCGTCGAGGATCTCGTCCACCAGCTCCGGCCCGGCGTGGGCGAGCAGGATCTTGCCGACTCCCGAGCAGTGCAGCGGCAGCCGGCCGCCCACCTGGGAGACCAGCCCCAGGGCGTGCGGCGCGGACAGGCGCTCCAGGATGACGGCCTCGCGCCCTTCCAGGACCGCGAGCTGCACGTGCTGGTGGAGCGCGCTGTAGAGGTCCTCCATGTACGGCTGGGCCATCGTGCGCAACGACTCGGTCAGCGGGGCCAGCGTGCCGAGCTGCCACAGCCGCAGGCCGACGGAGAACCGGCCGTTGGCACGTTGTTCGAGGGCCCCGGCCTTCGTCAGCTCCATCACGAGCCGGCGCGCGGTCGGGTGCGGCAGGCCGGTCTTCCGTGCGAGGTCGGCGAGGCTCAGCTCGGTCTCGCCGGGCTCGAAGGAGAACAACAGGTCGAGCAGCCGGGAGCTCACGCTCCGTCCCGGTTCGCTGGTACGCGGCACGCCGCACCTCGCTTTCTCGGATGCGTTCCTGCGGACGCCGAATTGTTCGTTCAATGATTTATCAGCCTCCCGGCCGATTCTGGAAGTGCAGCATGAGCGGACCGAGGCCGATGGGAAGTGACCACGCGGACCGCTCGAAAAGCGACTCATCGGATCGGGGAGCGAGAAACTCGGAGGAGCTTGAGGATGACACTACGCACGGCCGGACCGCCGAGGATCGCGATCGTGGGCGGCGGTATCGGTGGTCTCGCCACCGCGGCGTTCCTCCGCCGCGAGGGACTCCCCAGCACCGTCTACGAGCAGGCGCCACGACTGGCCGAGGTGGGCGCCGGCCTGGTGGTCGCGCCCAACGCGGCACGCCTGCTGCGCAGGCTCGGCGTCCTGGAGACCCTGCGCGAGCGGGCCGTGCGGCTCGACACCGGCTGGGAGTTCCGCCGCTGGGAGGACGGGACGGTGTTGTCGTCGGAGAACCTGGCCGACGCCTGCGAACGCCTCTACGGGGAGCAGACCTACACCGTGCACCGAGCCGACCTGCTCCGCGTCATCGAGGCGCAGGTCCCGGCCCAGGACGTCGCCCTCGATCACAAGGTCGTCAGGCTGGAGACCGGCGGCACGCCGCGGCTGCACCTCGCCGACGGGCGGACGGTGGAGGCCGACGTCGTCATCGGGGCCGACGGGATCCACTCCGTCGTCCGCGGCGCCCTGTTCGCGGCGTCGCCGGCGACGTACTCCGGCATCTGCGCCTTCCGGGCCCTCGTCCCGGCGGCCGAGGCGCCGGAGTTCGCCCGGCGGCCCACGCAGACGCTGTGGATCGGCCCGGACCACCACCTCGTGCACTATCCGGTGTCGGCCGGGGAGCTGGTCAACCTCGTCGCCTTCGCCCCCGCCGGCGACTACACCGTGGAGTCCTGGACCGCGACCGCGACGGTGGAGGAGTTACTGACCGAGTTCGACGGCTGGGACCCGCGGCTGGTCGATCTGATCCGTGCCGCCGGGACGCCCGGCCGGTGGGCGCTCCTGGACCGCGCGCCGCTGACACGCTGGTCCGAGGGCGGGGTAACACTCCTCGGCGACGCCGCCCATCCGATGTTCCCCTTCTTCGCCCAGGGCGCGGCCCAGGCGATGGAGGACGCCGCCGTGCTGGCGCGCTGCCTCGCGACGGGGCTGGACGACCCGGCCGGCGCGCTCAGGCGGTACGAGGAGTTGCGCATCCCCCGCACGACCCGGATCCAGGCCGTGAGCCACGGGCGCTCCCACATCAACCACCTTCCTGACGGTCCCGAGCAGCGGGACCGCGACGCGGCCTTCGCCCGGCACGACCCGCTCGTGGCGAACGGGTGGATCTACGAGTACGACCCGGACGTCGCGCTGGGAGACAAGGTGGCCGGGCCGCGGTGATCGTTCAGCCACGACATAGCCTGCCGGATACGCGGGAAGCAGAGCTGAAGGAACCTTCGATGAGATTCACCCATGAGACCCTGCCCCAGCGGGTGGTGTTCGCCCCCGGCGACGCGCCCGCGGCGGTGGCCGGCGAGGTGGCCAGGCTGGGAGTCCGGCGGGTCATGGTCATCGCCGCCCCCGCGGAGTCCGCGCTCGCCGACGCCGTGTCGGCCGAGGTCCCGGTCGCCGTACGGCACGACGAGGTCGTCATGCACGTGCCCGTCGAGGTCGCCGAACGGGCGCGGGCGGCCGCAGCCGGGGCGCGGGCCGACGCGCTGCTCTGCGTCGGCGGCGGGTCCACGACCGGGCTGGCCAAGGCGGTGGCCATGACCGGCTCCCCCAAGGCGGGTTTGCCCATCATCGCCGTGCCGACGACGTACGCCGGCTCCGAGGCGACGAACGTCTGGGGGCTCACCCAGGGCGAGACCAAGACGACCGGCGTGGACGATCTCGTACTGCCCCGCTCCATCGTGTACGACGCCTCGCTGATGCTGACGCTGCCCGTGGAGATGTCGGTCGCCTCCGGCCTCAACGCGATGGCCCACTGCGTCGACTCGATGTGGGGACCGCGGGCCGACCCGATCGACCAGGCGCTGGCCGCCGAGGGAATCCACGCGCTGAGCCGCGGCCTGCCCGCCGTGGTCGCCGATCCGGCCGGGATCGAGGGCCGCGAGCAGACCCTCTACGGCGCCTACCTGGCCGCCGTCGCGTTCGCGTCCGCCGGCTCGGGCATGCACCACAAGATCTGCCACGTGCTGGGCGGGATGTTCAACCTGCCGCACGCGCAGACCCACGCCGTCGTGCTCCCCCACGTGCTGGCGTTCAACGCGCCGCACGCGCCCGGGGCCGAGCGCCGGATCGCGCGGGCCCTCGGCACACCGCGGGCGCCGGAGGGCCTCGCGGACCTGTACGCGGCCCTCCACGCACCGGCCGCGCTGAAGGACTACGGCATGCCGGAGGACGGCATCGCCAGGGCGGTGGCCCCGATCCGGGCCGCGATCCCCGCAGGCAACCCCGCACCCGTCACCGAGGAGAACCTCACCGCGCTGCTCCGGGCGGCCTGGGAAGGAGCGAAGTCATGACCAACGCGCACACCGAGGTGTCCGCCGAGCAGGCCGCCCGCGAGGAGGAGTTGGTCGAGCGGGTCGTGCGCTCGTTCGGCGGCTGCCAGGACCCGCGGCTCAAGGAGCTGATGACCGGCCTGGTCAGGCACGTCCACGCCTACATCCGCGAGGTGCGGCTGACCGAGGAGGAGTGGCGCGGGGCGATCGAGTTCCTCACCGCCGCCGGTCACATCACCGACGACAGGCGGCAGGAGTTCATCCTGCTCTCCGACGTGCTCGGCGCCTCCATGCAGACCATCGCGGTCAACAACCGGGCCTACGGGGAGGCGACCGAGGCGACCGTGTTCGGGCCGTTCTTCGTCGAGGGGTCGCCGGAGATCGCCAACGGTGAGGACGTGTCCTTCGGCGCGGTCGGCGAGCCGTGCTGGGTCGAGGGCACCGTCACCGACGCCGGCGGCAGGCCCCTGCCGGGCGCCCGGATCGAGGTCTGGGAGGCCGACGCGGACGGCCGCTACGACGTCCAGTACGACGACGGGCGCACCGCCGCGCGGGCGCACCTGTTCACCGACGACGAGGGGAGATACCGGTTCTGGGCCATCACCCCGACGCCGTACCCCATCCCGCACGACGGACCCGTCGGCGCGATGCTCGACGCGGTCGGCCGCTCGCCGATGCGGGCCTCCCACCTGCACTTCATGGTCGCCCACGAGGGCTGCAGGACGCTGGTGACGCACATCTTCGTGCGCGGCGACGCGCTGCTCGACTCCGACGCCGTCTTCGGGGTCAAGGAGTCCCTGGTCAAGGACTTCGAGCGGCACCCGGCCGGCACGCCCACCCCGGACGGCCGGGTCCTGGACGGCACCTGGTCGCGGACGCGTTTCGACATCGCGCTCGCTCCCTCCGGCGCCTGAGCCTCCGACGGCGGTCAAGCCAGACGCACCGCGGCCGGCACCCCCTTGTCCGGGGTGCCGGCCGCGGCGGCATGTCAGGGCCTCGCGCTCACGTCACGACTCGTTCAGGCCGAACAGCCGGACGGCGTTGTCGTGGTAGATGGCCTGCCGCTGGGCGTCGCTGAGGTCCAGCTCCTCGATGTTCGCGATCGTCGCCCGGATGAAGCCCGGTCCCTTCTCAGGGTCGTAGGGGCTGTCCGAGGCGAACACCACCCGGTCGTGGCCGTAGAACCGGATCGACGTCCGGAGCGCGTCACCGGCGCCGAAGCAGGCGGTGTCGACGTAGAAGTTCTTGAAGTAGTCGAAGGGACGCTTCGTCAAGGGGTAGCCCTCCACGTCGGCCTTCTGGCTCTCCGGCGTCCGGCTGCCCAGCTGGTCCCAGCCGGCGCCCACCCGGCCGGCGAAGTGCGGGATCATGGCTCCGCCGTGGTGGATCAGGAACTTCAGGTCCGGCCAGCGCTCGAAAGCACCCGAGAAGACCATGCGGGCCATGAAGGCCGACAGGTCGTACTCCCAGCCCAGCGCCCACCAGATCTCGAACTTGGACCGTTCCTCGGTCGGGTAGTCCGGCCATGAGGAGTTGCGGTTGGGGTGGACCTGGATCATCTTCCCGCTGCGGGCCAGCGTCTCCCAGAACGGGTCGTATCGCGGGTCGTCCATCGGCCCGCGGTTGACGTGGCAGTAGATCTGGACACCGACCGCGTTCAGGCTGGTGAAGGCGTAGTCGACCTCCTTGATCGCCTGGTCCACGTCGTCGAGCGAGACCGCGGCGCAGAACCCGGCGAACCTGTCGGGGTGGCTCTCGACCAGCTCCGCCATGCCCTCGTTCGCGATCCGCGCCATCTCGGCGTTGCGCTCGGCGGGGCCGAGGTCCTCCAGGGGCGGCGACGCGACGTTGATGATCTGCTTGTATTCCCCGAACTCGTCCATCTGACGGAACCTGACGTCCAGGTCCGTCAGGGCGGGGATGTCACGGGTGCGCTTCTGGAGGTTCAGGATGGCGGCGCTGTCGTTGATCGCGAAGAAGCGGTCGGCGTAGGCGCGCGGTAGAAGGTGGCAGAACGAATCGATCTTCACGAAAGAGGGCTCCTTGCTCGGGATTCATTTCACTGACCAGCAGGTGAGCGCGGGCGCTGGGCCGAACAGAAGGCGCCGTCCCCGCACGTGTGCCAGACCCGAGGTGGTGGCATCTCGTACTTCCACCGTACCCTCGGCCGGGTTGAGCATGAGGGGATGTCCTTCTCGCTTGGGGTCGCACACCAACGCTTTCGTTCTCGCAGTCGCGTGAGTCCAGGCACGTAACAGACGAGTTTGCAGCCCCTTGGGCGCCACGCGAGCGCCATGGTCATTCAATGAACGGGCCCGAGCACGCGACCCTCACCGCCCCCCGGCCACTGGACGCGTGAGCGGGGGGCGATCGACGCGGTCGGTCAGGCGGGCAGGGCCGGGTAGTCGGTGTAGCCGGTCGCGTCGCCACCGTAGAAGGTGGCGGGGTCCGGGGTGTTGAGGGGGGAGGCGGTCTCCAGGCGGCGGGGCAGGTCGGGGTTGGCGAGGAAGAGCTGCCCGAAGGCGATCAGGTCCGCGGTCCCGTCGTGGATCAGCGCGAGCTCCTCCGGGCCGGTCGGGCGGTCGCCGGTGTGCGGGTTGAGGATGAGGGCGCCGGGGAACCCCCGTCGCATGGTGTGCGTCAGTTTGCGGTCGCCGGCCTCCATGATGTGCAGATACGCCAGGTCAAGGGTCGCGATCCGCGCCACGAGGGCCTCGTAGACGGCGTGCGGTTCGGGTTCGTGGATGTCGTTGTTCGTCGTACCGGGTGACAGGCGCAGCCCGGTACGGGCCCCGCCGATCGCGGAGGCGACCGCCGAGACGGCCTCCACGGCGAACCGGATGCGCCCCGGGACCGAGCCGCCCCAGCCGTCGGTGCGCCGGTTGGTGTTCGGGGCGAGGAACTGGTGGATCAGGTAGCCGTTGGCGCCGTGCAGTTCCACCCCGTCGAAACCCGCCTCGACGGCGTTGCGGGCGGCGAAGGCGTAGTCGGCGATGGTCTGCTCGATGTCGGCCTCCGTCAATTCGCGCGGGGTGACGAAGTCCCGCACGCCCTCGGGAGTGAACAGCTGTCCCCGCGCGGCGACCGGCGACGGCGCCACCGGGACCAGGCCGTCGGGCAGCAGGACGGGGTGGCCGATCCGGCCGGTGTGCAGCAACTGGGCGAAGATCCTGCCGCCCTCCGCGTGCACCGCGTCGGTCACTTTGCGCCAGGCGGCGACCTGCTCCGCGGAGTGCAGGCCGGGGGTGAACGGGTATCCCTGACCGATCACCGACGGCTGGACGCCCTCCGTGACGATCAGTCCGGCGGAGGCGCGCTGAGCGTAGTACTCCGCCGTCAGCTCCGACACCAGCCCGCCGTGGGCGCGGCTACGGGTCATCGGTGCCATGACGATCCGGTTGGCGAGTCGTGTGCCGCCGACGGTGATCGGGTCGAATGCGCTGGTCATAGGTGTCTCCTTAGTGAATCAACGGGTCGGCGTCAGTCGTGGCAGCAGCACGCTGACGATCGCGATGGCCAGGCCGAGCCCGGCCGCCATGAGGAAGACCAGGTCGTAGCCGGCCGCGAGGGCCCCGGCCGAGGAGGTGCCGCCGGCCCGGGTCGCGGCCGTGGCTCCGGCGGCCGTCGCGAGCACCGCCAGGCCGATCGCCCCGCCCACCTGGGTGGCGGTGTTGGCCAGGCCGCCGATGACCCCCGCGTCCCCCTCCGGACCGTCGGCGGTCGCCGCCGCCATGAGGGTGGGGAAGGTCAGCCCGATGCCGGCCGCGACGACCAGCATGGGCCCGAGCACGCCGGTGACGTAGCCGGAGGCGGCATCGGCCTGGGCGAGCCAGGCGAATCCGGCCACGAAACAGCCGCAGCCGGCCAGTACGAGGGCGCGCACGCCGGTCCGCGGCAGCAGGGCGGCGGCCCATCGGGCGACCAGCACGAACGTCACCGCCGCGGGTGTCTGCCCGAGCCCGGTCTGCAGCGCGCCGTAGCCGAGGACGTTCTGCAGCAACAGCGACGTGAAGTACCACATCGCGATGGAGATCCCGCCGAACAGCAGCAACATGCCGTTGCCCACGGCCACCCCGCGGATGCCGAACAGCCGCAGGGGCATGATCGGCCGGTCGGCGAAACGACCCTCGACCAGGACGAAGACGATGAGCAGGAGCAGGCCCGCCCCGGCCGGCCCGGCGACCGACACGGACGTCCAGCCATGATGATCGGCGCTCTGCATAACCCCGTAGACCAGCGCGGCCAGCCCCGCCGTGCCCGTGACCGCGCCGGCGAGGTCGAGCCGTTCCCGCCGGCCAGCACGGGCGCCGGTCAGCGCCATCATGGCCACCACGATCAGCACCGCGCCGATCGGCACGTTGATGAGGAACACCCACCGCCAGGACAGGCCGGTGGTCAGGGCGCCGCCCGCGATCGCGCCCGTCACCCCGCCCACGCCGCCCGCGGCGGACCAGGCGCCGAACGCCCGGGCACGCGCATGCGCCTCGGTGAAGGAGGTGTTGATCACGGCCAGCGTCGCCGGGGCCATCATCGCCGCTCCCGTGCCCTGCGCGACGCGGGCGGCCACCAGGATCTCAGGAGCGGTCGCCAGGCCACCGGCCAGACTCGACACGGAGAACAGCAGCAGCCCGGCGACCAGCATCCGGCGCGCGCCGAACAGGTCCGTGGCGCGCCCGCACAGCAGCATGAAACCGGCGAAGGTGAGCAGATAGCCGTTCACCACCCAGGCCAGGCCGGTGGGGGTGAAGCCGAGGTCGCCGCTGATCGCGGGCAGGGCGACGTTAACGATGGACGCGTCCAGGATCACCATGAACTGGCCGGCGCACGCCAGCGCGAGGATCATCCAGGCGGGGCCGGCCGGCGGCCTGGCACGCGGGGTCGTGGTGCTGGTGCTGGTCATGGCTTCGGCCGCACGGTCATATCGAGTCCCTCTCAAGGTCAGGTAGAATTAGTTAGCCGCATAATGTTATGCGCATAACTAACCTGTCAAGGAGGGCTCCATGGACTTCGAGCAAGCCGACGCCGTCAACCAGGCCATTCGCCTGCTGAGCCTGCGTCACCGGGCCAGGGCCGCGGCGCTGCTCACCCCGCTCGGCCTGCACCCCGGGCAGGAGGTGCTGCTGCTTGAGCTCGCCAGGACCGGCCCGATGATCCAGGCTCAGCTCAGCGACGTGCTCGGCTGCGAGCCGCCCAGCGTCACGCTCATGGCCCGCAAGCTCGAAGCCGCCGGCCACATCCGCCGCACCCCCGCCCCCTCCGACAAGCGCGCCAGCGTCGTCGAACTCACCGACAGCGGCACGGCGCTGGCCGACCAGGTCAAGCGGATCTGGTGCGACCTGGCGGAGGAGACCGTGGCCGGCCTGCCCGCCGAGACGGTGGCGGCACTGCCGGGCCTCCTCAACACCCTGACCGGCAACGTGGACGCCCGGCGCCGCCGGCCCGGCCCGGTCGCGGAGTCACGGCGGGCCGGGCGGCACGACACGGGACTGACCGGAGCGTACGAACCGAGCGCCATAGGATGGGTCCGCGAGCAGGTCGAGCAGATCATGCGCACCGGTACGACCGACGGCGTGACGATGAGGGATCTGCCCATCGTGCTGATGACCTACCGGGGCGCCAAGACCGGCAAGGTTCGCAAGACGCCGTTGATGCGGGTCGAGCACGACGGCCACTACGCGGCTGTCGCGTCCCAGGGCGGCGCGCCGGTCAACCCGCAGTGGTACGCCAGTCTGGTCGCCGAGCCGGTCGTCCTGCTCCAGGACGGCACGGTGACCCGGGAATACCGGGCACGTGAGGTGTCCGGCGAGGAGAAGGCCCTGTGGTGGCGCCGGGCGGTGGCCGCGTACCCGCCCTATGCCGACTACCAGCGCAATACCGACCGCCAGATCCCGGTCTTCGTACTCGAACCGGCGGGCGGGATCACCGAGGGCTAGTCACTACACGCGGCGCTCAGCGGGCGTCGAGCCACAGCGGCGGCCTCCGGGGCGTCGGTGAGCCGGGCGCGGGCCATGCCCCCAGGGGAGTCGGCCGCAGGAGGTCCACCCACGGCCCGGCTCCGTCCGCTCGCGGGACGGTCCGGGCCTCCGAGCCGTGGACCAGCGCGACGCCACCGGCCGGGTGGGCAACGGGTTTGGGCTCCAGGCTCAGGGCAAGAGCGGGTCATGGAAAAACAGGACCAAGTCCCCTCGGACCTGCCGGCGGCGGTGGGTCAGGTCAACGGCGAGAGCGACATCATCGCCGAACGCGCAGGAGTGGAGCTCAGGGAGACGCGCCGCCCGATCCCCGCGGAGCCGATCGAGCCCCCGCCCGACCCGGAGCAGAAGGTCGAGCACGAGCGGCGCGAAGCCGACGAGGAGGGCGAGGAGGCCGAGGACCCCAGCGCCCACCCCGAGCCCACCGGCTGAGACCAGTGAGCGGTCCGTTCACCGCCTGATGAGCTGCAACTCGCAGGATTGCCCTCGGTCGAGGTAGGTGACCCTGGCTCCGTGACCGGCCTGTTCCACCTTCTCGCGGAAGTCGGACAGGGGCGAGGAGAAGACGGTGTAGTCGTCGTAGTGGACGGGCACCACCACGCGCGGCCGGATCAGGTCCACCCATTGGGCGCCCTGCCGGCCGTCCATGGTCACCATCAGCATGCCCAGCAGCTTGGTACCGCCCAGGTGCACGATGCCGACGTCGATGTCGGGGAAGCGCCGCGGGATCTCCGCCAGTTCGCCGGCCATGAGCGTGTCGCCGCTGATGAGCATGCGCATGAGCACGTGTCCGCCGGGGTCGGAGAACTCCAGCAGGCTGCCCATGGTCTGCGGCATGAGGAAGTCGGCCGCCCCCGGACCATGCCGGGCGGGCAACGCGGTGACGCGCAGGGAGCCGTACTCGTTCGTCAGTTCGTTGGAGTGCCAGGTGTGCAGGGCCGCCACGTCGGTGTAGCCCTGCCTGCGTAGTTTGCCGGCCGCCTGCGGGGTGGTGACGATGGGGGTCGCCTTGTCCAGGCCGTCACGGGCGACGCGGTCCCAGTGGTCACCGTGCATGTGCGAGAGCACGACGGCGTCCAGGGGCGGGAGCTGGTCCACGGTCAGGGCAGGATCCGTCCGCCGCTTGGCGCTGAGCCCGTAGCCCAGGTACGCGCGCTGCCCGCGGTGCAGGAAGTTCGGGTCGGTGAGGATCGTGAAGCCGTTGCACTTGATGAGCGTGGTGGCATTGCCGATGAAGAACACGCTCGCCTTGTCCTGCTCGCCGCGCATCTCGGTGGCCCCCTTCCCAGCGGCATTTCCACTGGTCAGCGACTCCCTTCCCGGCCAGGCGGCCCCGACACGTGGGCAGGGGCCGGAGGCGTGCCTCCGGCCCCTGCCGTTCCCGAGCGGTCAGCGCCCGCTGGTCGTCTTACGCCAGTGGAAGCCACCAGGCAGGTTGACTGACACGGTCCGGCGCCCGTCCGCCCCCCGGGTGACCCGGAACAGCCGGTTGCCCCAGCTGTGTCCCACGCCGCCACGGGACAGGTTCAGCCGGAAGGGGCCGAACTTGATCGACTTTCGGTAGCTCCAGCCCATATCGCCTTTCCTCCGTTGGGATCGCGAGGACCCCCAGCTACCCTGATTCAGCGCGATATATCGGGTTCAGTAAAATTCGGCTCAGCCGGCGTCCTGCGGTTGGTCCGCGGCCGTCAGCAGGGATCTGAGCTGTCCCCGCCCGGAGATCCCGAGCTTGGTGTAAACCCGCGCCAGGGTGTTGTCGACGGTGCGTACGGCCAGGCCCAGCCGCGTGGCGATCTGCTTGCTCGTGTGCCGGACGGCCAGGAGGGCGACCTGGCGTTCCCGCACGCTCAGCACGTCGCCCAGATCCAGGTCGTCGAGCATGGGCGTGCGCGCGTCCTGGCACTTGGCACGCAGCGCGACGGCCTCGGCGGCGACCAGGCCCGCTGGTCCACGCCGCCCCGCCACCCGCAGCGTGTGCGCCGCCGCCGTGGCCAGCTCAGCCGCGTGCAGATGATGGCCGAGCGCGTCCAGCAGCCCGGCGGCCCGGCCGAGCCCGGCCGCGTCGCCGGTGGCCAGCGCGCGGGCCGCCGTACCGAGCGCGTCGGGCAGCGGGCCCTCCAGCGCGTCCAGCCGGTCGAGATCGGCGGCTCCGCCCAGGCGGGCGACGTCGTAGAGCGCCAGCGCCTCGACCGCCGGCTGACCGGCCGCCGCGGCGCGATCGGCCGCGCGCCGCGCGTACGACGTGGCGGAGTCGCCGTCCCCTGCGGCCCGCGCCACCCAGGCACGCCAGCTCTCGATCCACGGCTCGAAGATCTCGTTCGTGCCGTCCTCCAGGCGGTCGGCCGCGGCCATCAGCTCGCCCGCCGTACGGTCGTCGCCGCGCAGGGCACGCGCCCCGGCCAGCGCGGCGGACGCCAGGCGGCGCAGGCGCCTGGCGTCCGCACGTTCCAGCCCGGTGAGCGCCTCGGCCAGGAGCCGGTCCGCGGTGGCCGGACCACCGGCCGCCAACGCGGCCAGGCCGCCCAGCAGCGCCCACACACTGCCGGGCACGGACGCCTCACCGGCCTCGGGGCCGCGCCGGCCGGCGGCGGCGATGGCCCCGGCCGCGGCCGGGCTTCCGGCCGCGAGGTGGGCCAGGCACGCCCCCGTCTCCATCTCGAACCTGGCCAGCGGCAGCGCCGCCGCGTGCGCCTCGGCGATCGCGCTGCCGTGCATCCGGGCCTTCTCCGCCTCCTCCAGCCGGCCCAGGAAGCCCAGCGCGCCCGTCGCCACCGCCGCCGCCCACACCTGGGCCTGCGGGTCG
Organism: Nonomuraea jiangxiensis; assembly: GCF_900099965.1. Taxonomy (GTDB): domain Bacteria; phylum Actinomycetota; class Actinomycetes; order Streptosporangiales; family Streptosporangiaceae; genus Nonomuraea; species Nonomuraea jiangxiensis. The sequence continues at coordinate 93,261 of NZ_FNDJ01000024.1, forward strand.
CTGTCGTGGCGATCCAGTACGGCCCGCGCCAGCCCCGCCGCGGCGGCACTCTGCCCGCAGAAGAACAGCAGGGACGCCCGCGAGGCCGTGATCGCCGGATGGGCGCCGGCCGCGTCCAGGGCACGCATCGCTCCGGCCAGATCACCCTGCCCCCAGTAGAGGGACCTGGCCCGGATCGCCGCCCACCGGACCCGCTCGGCGGGCCGGGCGGGCGGGTCCGGCGACACCAGCGCGGCCGCCTCATCGCCGCGCCCCTGATACTCAAGTATCTCCGCCAGCAGCCAGGCGCCCTCCGCGCCGGGCTCGGCCTGCGCCGCCGCCCCGGCCAGGCGCTCGGCCAGCGCCAGTTCCCCGCATCCGACGGCGTGCCTGGCGCCCTCGCGCACCAGGTCAGGCCGGACGACGCGACCGCTCTCCACCTGCCACAGCGCGGCGCGCAGCACGTCCTCGCGCCGCCGTAACGGCGTGGCGATGAGGTGCTCGGCCAGGCTCCGGTAGATCTGCCTGGCCCTGGCCCTGGCCATCCGCTCCCGCAGCACCTCGCCGTGGAGCGGGTGCTCCAGCCGGACCTGGACCTGCCCGGCGTACTCCTCGCACACCAGCAGCCCGCTCTCCTCCGCCGCGGCCACCACCGCGCTGCCCGCCAGCTTCTCCAGGATGCCCAGCGGCACCGGCTCGCCGCAGGCCACCGTCTCCACCGCCGCGCGGGTGCCGGCGTCCAGGCTCTTCAGCCGGGACGCGACCAGCTCGATGAGCCCGCCGGGAACGGCCCCGTGCAGCAACTCCCACAGGGTCATCGGGTTGCCGCCGGAGCCGGCCCGCAGGCTCCGGCGCCGGGCCGCGTCGACCGTGCCGCCCGTGCTGTGGTCGATGAGCCGGTCCAGGACCGCTTCCGGCAGCGGCGGCAGCTCCAGGACCCTGGCCACGCCGTCCGCTGCCAGCCGGGCCAGGCAGTCGGCGAGCGGCTCCCCCGTACGCGCCGTCAGCAGCACGAACGCCCTTCCGCCCGCGACCAGCTGGGCGATCACCGTGGCGGAGGCGCTGTCCAGCAGGTGGGCGTCGTCCACGGCGATCGCGACCGCCTCCCGTCCGCCCCAGGCGGCCACCCGGGCGCGGATGGCCCTGACCGTCGCGGCGTCCCCGGCCGTGGGCGGGAGATCGTCGGGCACGAGCGGCACCATCGCCCCGAAAGGGATCGCGGTCGCCGCCCTGGTCGCCGCGATCCACAGGCGCCGGCGGCCCAGCTGCCGCAGCGCCTCCCGGGCCAGCCGGGTCTTCCCCGCCCCCGCGGGGGCGGGCAGCAGCACCGCGTGTATCCGCCGGCCGGCGAAGTCGCCCGCGATCCTGGCCAGAGCATCTTCCCGCCCGTCGAACGGCCACTGACGCATGCGATGACCACCCTTCCGCACCCGAGACGTTCCCCGGTGATCGATTCGCTTGGTCGGCGCCCGCGGATGACCGCCACTTGAGTAACGCGGAGCCGGCCGCCGGTCGGATGGAGTAAGGCGGCTGCTCTAGGCGCGTGATCGCGGGTCACCGGAAGCTCTGTGGCGAAAGCCGTGAGTACCCCCGACTCCAACGGAAGGACAGGTCATCCTCATGCTCGCAACCTCCATCAAACGAGCCGTGACCGTCATCGGCGCCGGTGCCATGCTGGCGTTGTTCGCGACGGCGACCCCCGCGCAGGCGGCCGTCCCGCTCGGCGGCACCGTACAGATCAAGAACAAGGCCACGGGGAACTGCCTGGACGTCATCGGCGGACTGACCCACAACGGCACCTGGGCCGGGCACTACCCGTGCAGCGGCGCCGACAACCAGAAGTGGCGCATCGAGTACGTCGGCACGGACACCTTCCAGGAGTGCGGCGGCTGGGGCAGCATCATCGACCCGGTCACCGGCATCCCGAGAGGCGTGTGCAACATTCCGACGAACATCTCCGTGCCCTACTTCCGGATCAAGAGCGTTGTGGGCGACAACTGCCTGGACCTGTCCAACCGCAGCGTGGCCAGCGGCACCCGCGTCCACCTGTGGGACTGCTACGACACCAACTCCCAGCACTGGTACATCGCCCAGGACTCCTCTGGCGGCGTGGAGTTCGAGAGCCGGCGCTCTCACCAGAACTGGTACAACAGCAGGTTCGGTAACGGCCGGTCGATCGAACCGCGCTGGGACGACCCCAACAAGATCCAGATCTGGACCAGCAACACCGAGACGCAACTGCAGCGGTGGACGGTGACCAGCGTCTGAGCACGCCTGGAATCCGAGGCGCCCTCTTCCCCCGGGGAGAGGGCGCTTTCACGTCGCGGGGCCTTGACTTGCGTCCTGTCAAACTCGACAAATCGTAGTAAAGGGGGATATAACACCTCGAAGGATGTGAAACCAAAGGAAAGCGTCCATGCCCAGCAGCGTCCGCACCCGAAGCAGGCTCACCCGCACCTTGAGAGGTGTCTTCGCGCTGGTGGCCGTCGCGACGCTGATCCTGGTGGCGATGCACCACGCGCAGGCCGCCGCCGTCCAGCCGAAGATCACCAGGAAGCAGTTCGGGACCCTGGCCGACGGCAGGAAGGTCGACCTCTACACGCTGCGGAACTCCCACGGGATGCGGGTGAACATCCTCACCTACGGCGGCATCCTCCAGTCGATCCAGGTCCCCGACCGCCAGGGCAAGTTCGCCAACGTCGTGCTCGGGTTCAACAATCTGTCGGACTATGTCAACAAAAGTCGGACGACGTACTTCGGCGCCATCGTCGGCCGGTACGCCAACCGCATCGCCAAGGGCCGCTTCACCCTGGGCGGCAGGACGTACCAGCTGGCCACCAACGACGGCCCCAACCACCTGCACGGCGGCGACCAGGGCTTCGACAAGCGGCTCTGGACGGCCCGCCCGGTCAAGCGGCCCCACGGCGTGGGCCTCGAACTGACCTACACCAGCCCGGACGGCGAGGAGCACTACCCGGGAACGCTGCGGACCAAGGTCGTCTACACGTTGACGCGCGACAACAAGGTCCGGATGGACTACACCGCCACCACCAGCAAGCCGACGATCGTCAACCTGACCAACCACGCGTACTTCAACCTGCACGGTGAGGGCAACGGCACGATCCTCGACCACAGGCTGCGGATCTACGCCTCCCACTACACGCCGGTCGACCAGACGCTCATCCCCACCGGGGAGATCGCCCGGCTGAAGGGCACGCCGCTGGACTTCCGCAAGGCCACCACCATCGGAAGCCGCATCGACGGCAAGGACCAGCAGATCGTCTACAGCGGCGGGTACGACCACAACTACGTCCTCAACCGTCACGGACGGGGCCTGAACCTGGCGGCCAGGGTGGTCGAGCCGGGCAGCGGGCGGGTGCTCAAGGTCCTCACCGACCAGCCAGGGCTGCAGTTCTACTCGGGCAACTTCCTGGACGGCACGCTGCGCGGCACCAGCGGGCGCCTCTACCCGAAGCGGTCCGGCTTCACCTTGGAGTCGCAGCACTTCCCGGACTCGCCCAACCACCGGAACTTCCCCTCGACCGTCCTGCGGCCCGGCGACGTCTACCGGACCACCACGGTCTACGCGTTCTCCACGAAGTAGCGGCCGCCTGCGCCCCGGGCGGTTCCGGACGGTGCCCCTGACTTCGTGAAGACGCCGGTGAAAGCGGCCAGGAGAATGGCTCCGGGAGATATTTTCTGGCTTATGGAAGCACCTGCTGCCGGGGAGGTCCGGGATCTGTTACGGCGCGCGGCACGGCTGCTGGGCGACGCGCGCGAGCTGATCGCCGAGGACGGCACCGCGGTCGCGGAGGTCCGCTCCGCGCTCGATCCGATCCGGGGGCGGCAGGCCAGGGCCGAGCTCGACGCCGTCCCGGTGTCCCGGCTGAAGGAGGTCACCGGCGGCCGGCTGCGCACCGGGGTGCTGGAGGAGGCCGGCTACACCACCGTGCTGAGCGTCCTCCAGGCGACGCCGTACGAGCTGCAGAAGCTCCCGGGCGTCGGGCCGAAGACCCGCCGGCAGGCGCAGAGCGCGGCCCAGCGCATCGCGACCGCCATGGAGGAGACCTGCACCCCCCACATCGACGTCGAGGACCGGGACGCCGAGACCACCCGGCTGCTCGTCGCGCTCTATCGGCTGGTCGCCGCCGGTCCCCACCTGCCCCGCGCCCGCCGCACGTCCGAGGAGGTCGTACGGCGGCTCAACGTGCTGATCCCCGAGGCCCGTCCGCTGCGCGGCTGGATTCGCGGGCTGCTGGCCGGCAGCCGCCGCCGCACCCGGGCCGCGCAGGCCGTGGAGGAGATCACCGGCCTGCTCGCCGACGAGACCCAGACGCGGCTGCTCATCGCCCAGGCCACCACGGACCTGCTGCGCCCGGCACCGGACGGGACCCTCGCCTGGATCGACTTCGAGCTCCGCGCGGCCGACTACTACAACCTGCTCGCGGAGCTCTCGGCGCTGGGCCCGTCGGACCAGGCCGCCTCCGAGGGGTTCCTGCCGGACGACCTGGCCGAGCAGATCAGGAAGCAGGAGCTCGACGACAGCCTGCGGCGGGTCTCGTTACGTGGTTACCAGGGGTTCGGTGCCAGGTTCGCGCTCGCCCAGCGCCGGGTGATCCTGGGCGATGACATGGGGCTGGGGAAGACGATCCAGGCGATCGCCGCACTGGCCCACCTGCACGCGCGGGGCACGACGCATTCCCTGGTGGTCTGTCCGGCGAGCGTGCTGATCAACTGGCTGCGGGAGATCGAGGCCCGCAGCTCGCTCAGGGCCTACCGGCTCCATGGTGACGGACGGACCCTGGCCCAGGCCGCCTGGCTCGAACACGGCGGGGTCGCGGTCACCACGTACGACGGCCTGCACACGCTGGACACCGTGCCGGCGGTGGGGATGCTGGTCGTGGACGAGGCGCACTACGTGAAGAACCCGCGTACCCGGCGTTCCCAGGCCGTGGCCCGGTGGTGCGGCGGGGTGGAGCGGGTGCTGTTCATGACCGGCACGCCGATGGAGAACCGCCTCGACGAGTTCCGCTCCCTGGTGCGTTACCTGCGGCCGGGGACGTTCGCCGAGGTGAACGGCGCCGACGATGGGGCGCTGGCCTTCCGCCGGGCCGTCGCGCCCGTCTACCTGCGCCGCAACCAGAAGGACGTGGTCACGGAGCTGCCCGGGCTGGTCCACATGGACGAGTGGGAGGAGTTCAGCGCGGCCGATGCCGCGGCCTACCGGGACGCGGTGGACTCGGGCGCGTTCATGGCGATGCGCCGCGCGGCCTACGCGGTGCCGGAGACGTCCGCCAAGCTGGAGCGGTTGCGCGAGCTGGTGGACAAGGCGGCCGGCGCCGGGCTCAAGGTCGTCGTGTTCTCCTACTTCCGCGACGTGCTCACGGCCGTGGGCGAGGCCCTCGGCTCCCCCGTGCACGGGCCGCTCCGCGGCGGCCTGGAGCCGGAACGCCGCCAGGAGGTGGTAGACGCGTTCACGGCGGCCACGGGTCACGCGGTGCTGCTCGCGCAGATCCAGACGGGCGGGGTGGGGCTGAACCTGCAGGCGGCCTCCGTCGTGATCCTGTGCGAGCCGCAGGTCAAGCCGACCCTGGAGAGCCAGGCCGTGGCTCGCGCGCACCGCATGGGACAGGTACGGCGGGTGCAGGTGCACCGGTTGCTCACGCCCGACAGCATGGACGAGCGGCTGTTGCGCATCATGCAGGCCAAGGCCGCGTTGTTCGACGCCTACGCCAGGCGCAGCCACCTCGCCGAGTCGACGCCCGAGGCCATCGACGTCTCCGACGAGACGCTGGCCGAGCAGATCGTCAGGGAGGAGCGGCAGCGCCTGGGCGTCGATTCCCGCGACCCGGCCCGGCAGGCGGGCCCGTGCGGCCGGCCGGAACCGATCACCTGACCGGCCTCGGGCGGTCGGCCCGGCCGACCCTGGTCAGGTGACGCCCTCCGGATCGCCTGATCAGGTGAGCGCGCTCGCGATCAGTTGATCCGCTCCAGCGCCCCGGCCAGGCCGTCCAGTCCGATGGGTCCGAGGGCGACGGCGGCGGTGTGCCAGCGTTTGAGATCGAAGTCCGGGTGCCGGCCGGCCGCCTGGCGGGCGGCCATCCAGGCCCGCTCGCCGAGCTTGTACGAGATCGCCTGGCCCGGCCAGCCGAAATAACGCACCACCTCGGGATGGATGCGATGGGAGTTGGCATGACCGCGCTCCCTCAGCACCTCGCAGGCTTTCTCGAACGTCCACCGTGACCCGTCCGGCAGCGGCAGGTCCAGGTGGACGCCGATGTCGATGACCACGCGGGCCGCGCGCAGCGCCGACGCGGCCAGCATGCCGAGCCGGGTGCCGGGATCGGCGAACCAGCCCAGCTCGTCGGCGAGCCGTTCGGCGTAGAGGGCCCAGCCCTCGCTGTGCCCGCTCACCCGTACGGTCCTCGCGAACCGCGACAGCGTGTCCCCGGCGGCCATCACGGCACCGATCTGCAGGTGGTGGCCGGGTACGCCCTCGTGGAAGACGGTCGTCAGCTCCCGCCAGACCGCGAACCGCTCCCGGCCTCCCAGCGGCCACCAGGTGCGGCCCGGCCGCGCCAGGTCCTCCGTCGGCGAGGTGTAGTACGGTGACCCGGCGGTCGAGCCGGAGGCGATGGTCACCTCGACCTTCCGCAGCGGCTCGGCGATGTCGAAGTGCGTGCCGTGCAGCTCGTCGATGGCCCGGTCGTGCTGTTCCTGCAGCCAGCCCCGGTAGGCGTCCACCCCGGCCACACTGTGGCTCTCGTCAAGGAGCGCGCTCACCTCCTGCCAGCTCGCGCCCGGGCGGATGCGCTCGATCTCGCCGGCCATCTCGGCCTCGATCCTGTCCAGCTCGGCCCAGCCCCAGGCGTAGGCCTCGGCCGGGTCGATGTCGGCGCCGAGGCTCCGCCGGGCCGCCAGGGCGTAGCGTTCGGCGCCGACCCCGTCTCGTTCCGCCGCCCGGGGGGCGTAATCCGCGCGCAGGTAGCGGGCCGTCGCGGCGTAGGCCGCGTGCGCCGCGGCCGCCGCGGCGGCGAGCTCGTCGGCCAGCCGGCCATCGCCGTAGGAGGCCACCAGGGGGTCGTGGACCCCGGCGAAGCGCTCGGCCTGGGCGGCGGTCTCCAGCGCCTGCCGCCGGGCCGCCACCAGCCCCCGCGCCAAGCCGAGATCGAGGCTCGCGCGCCAGCTCGCCAGCATCACCGGCACGGCGTGCAGGCGGGCGGCGACGTCGTGCCACTGGTCGTCGTCCCGGGGGAGCAGGTCAACGCTGTCGCGGATGAGGTTGACCAGCCCGAACTGGCCGCGCAACATGCGCAGCGGCTCCCCGTGCTCATGCCAGGCGGCCTCGGCCTCCAGGCGTTCGCGCAGGTGTGCGGCGGCGTGCCGGTCGGCGTCGGAGGTCGCGCTCAGCCCGGCGAGCTCGGCCAGGGTACGGCGGACCAGCTCGGCGCGGGCGGCATGCCCGTCCGGGCTGTAGTCGGTGGCCGGGACGAAGCCGCCCGCGACCCCGCCGGTCGCCGCGCCGATCGGGTCCAGCGCGGCTAACTTACCTACATAGTCCTCACAAAGCTTGAAAATTGGCGTCATCCGCTCACAGTAGCCGGGCCGGGGCGTTTCACCGATGGGGCGGGCTTGTCCCTGCACCCGGGCGTGATCTCGACCCGCCTGCGCGAGCGCACCTCCGGGATGCTCCGCGACCGCCTCTGATCGCAAACGGGAACGCGGCTCCGTAGGGGCTCAGGCGATCGAGTAGCGTCGGATTCGTCGCGTTCACGGGCCGTCTGCAGGCGACGGTCCCGATCGGAGTTGATCATGGCGGAATCTCCCCCAGTAACCTCGCCGTTCGTCGAGGCCACGCCGGCTGCCCGGTCCGCAGCGTTCGCCGAACTGGCGGCGGCCGGACCCGTGCGGCGAGCTACGTTGTTCACCGGCGTCCCTGTGTGGCTGATCACCGGTTACGCCGAGGCCCGGGAGGCGCTCGCCCACCCCGACGTCATCAAGGGCAAGGGCGGTGACGGCCCGCATCGTGACCACGTCCCGAAGGAGCTCGCCGCGGCGATGGACCACCATCTGCTCGGCTCCGACCCGCCCGATCACACCCGGCTGCGCCGGCTGGTGTCGGCCGCGTTCACCCGGCGGCGCATCGAGGGACTGGAGCCGGAGATCCGGCGCATCGTCGGCCGGCTGCTGGACGAGGTCTCGGCCGCGGGCGAGCAGGGGGCGCCGGTGGACCTGCTGACCACCTTCGGCTATCCCCTCCCGCTCACCGTGATCAGCGAGCTGATCGGCATCCCGGCCGATCGCCGGGACGACTTCCAGGAGTGGACCAAGGTGGCCATCAACGGCTCGGTCCACCCCGCCGAGACCTTCGTCGCCGCGGCCACCTCGTTGATCGACTACATCCGGGAGCTGATCGCCCAAAAGAGGGCCGAACCGTCCGACGACCTCCTCTCGGGACTGGTCGCGGTGCGCGAAGGCGGCGACCGGCTCTCGGAGAACGAACTGACTTCGATGGTCTTCCTGCTGCTCGTCGCCGGCTACGAGACGACGACCCACCTGATCTGCGGAGGGGTGCGGGCGCTGCTGGAGCACCCCGACCAGCTCGACCTGGTGCGGGCCGAGCCCGATCGGCTGCCCGCGGTCATCGAGGAGCTGCTCCGTTTCATCGGTCCGGCACAGGTGGCGATCCCCTCCAGGACCGCGGCACCGGTGCGGATCGGCGGCGTCACCATCCCGGCCGGCGAGGTGGTGCTGCCCGTGCTGCTGGCCGCCAACCACGACCCCCGCCAGTTCCCCGAGCCGGACCGACTCGACGTCACCCGGCCGGCGGCCTCGCATCTGGCCTTCGGGCACGGCATCCACCACTGCCTGGGCGCGCCGCTGGCCCGGCTGGAGGCCAGGATCGCGATCGGCGCGCTGATCGAGCGTTTCCCGAAGCTCCGCCTGGCCGTGGCGCCGGAGGACCTCACCCTGCAGGCCGGCCTGCTCATCGGCGGGCTGACCGCCCTGCCGGTCGCCGTGGCCTGACGGATCGCCCGTCCGGGCCCCGCCTCCCGGGCACTGCCCGGAGGCGGGGCTCCCGTCCGCTCGCGGAGTCAGGGGCCGCCGTGGGAGCGCGCCGGCGCGTCGTCGACGCACCGCCTCACAACGCCAGCGATTCCGGGCCGAGCAGCGCCTTGATGTCGGCGGCGAAGCTCGGCGCGGCGTTGACCGGCCAGTCCGGCAGCGCCATCACCATGACCTTGCCCGCCGGCCGCCGTACGTTGATGTGCAGCGGCACCTGCCCCTGGTGCGTCGCCAGCACCTGGCGCAGCTCCTCCAGCAGGCTCGGGGTGATGCGTTCCTCCCGCAGCATCAGGGTGATCGGGGCGCCGGCCTCGCTGTTGACGCCGGACACGTCGATGAGGGACATCTCCTGGGCGAAGACCGAGATGGCGCCGTCCCGGTTGTTGATCTGGCCGCGTACCGACACCACGATGTCCGGCCGCAACTCCGGCCCGTACAGCTCGTAGTTGCGGGGGAAGAACAGGCATTCGACGGCCGCGTCCATGTCCTCCACCGTGAGGATGGCCCAGGTGTTGCCCGCCTTGTTGACCCGTCTGTCGACCTTGGTGACCAGCCCGGACACCTGGACGTCGCCGCGGTCGTCCCGGCCGCTGTCCAGCAGGTCGACGATCGTGGTGTCGCGGTTCCTGGCCAGCAGCCGTTCGGCGCCGGCCAGCGGGTGGTCGGACACGTACAGGCCGAGCATCTCCCGCTCGAAGTCCAGCTTGGTCTTCTTGTCCCACTCCCCGTCCGGGATGGCGATGGAGAACACCTGCTCGTCGCCGTCGTCGGCGAGGCCGCCGAACAGCGAGTCCTGGCCGTGCGCCTCGTTCTTCTTGATGTCGATGACGGAGTCCACGGCCTGCTCGTGGACCATCAGCAGGCCCTTGCGCGGGTGTTCGAGGGAGTCGTACGCGCCCGCCTTGATCAGCGATTCGATGACCCGCTTGTTGCAGGCGGTCAGCGGCACCTTGCCGAGGAAGTCGTTGAAGTCGGTGAAGCGGCCCTTCTCGGTGCGGGCCTTGACGATGCCCTCCACGACGTTCTCACCGACGTTGCGGACCGCGCCCATCCCGAAGCGAACCTCGGTGTCGCCGACCGCGACGAAGTCGAGCTGGGAGTCGTTGACGTCCGGCGGGAGGACCCGGATGCCCATCTTGCGGCACTCGGCCAGGTAGACGGCGGCCTTGTCCTTGTCGTCACCCACCGAGGTGAGCAGGGCGGCCATGTATTCGGCGGGGTAGTTCGCCTTCAGGTAGGCGGTCCAGTAGGCGACCAGCCCGTAGCCGGCGGTGTGGGACTTGTTGAAGGCGTAGCCGGAGAAGGGCAGCATGACGTCCCACAGCGCCTGGATCGACTGGTCGCTGTAGCCGTTGCCGCGCATGCCCTTCTGGAAGTTGGCGAACTCGGCGTCCAGGATCTCCTTCTTCTTCTTGCCCATCGCGCGGCGCAGCAGGTCGGCGCCGCCGAGGGTGTAGCCGGCCAGCTCCCGGGCCACGGCCATGATCTGCTCCTGGTAGACGAGCAGGTGGAAGGTGGGGCCGAGGATCGGCTCCAGGGCTTCCTTGAGTTCGGGGTGGATCGGCTCGATGTCCTGGCGGCCGTTCTTGCGGTGGGCGTAGTTGGTGTGCGCGTTGGCCGCCATCGGGCCCGGCCGGTAGAGGGCGAGCACGGCGGCGATGTCCTCGAACCGGGTCGGCTCCATCAGCTTCAGCAGCGACCGCATGGGGCCGCCGTCGAGCTGGAACACGCCCAGCGTGTCGCCGCGGGCCAGCAACTGGTACGTCTTGGCGTCGTCGAGCGGCATCGTCAGGGTGTCGAGCTCGATGCCCCGGTTCTGCTTGATGATCTGGATGGCGTGGTCGATGATGCCCAGGTTGCGCAGGCCCAGGAAGTCCATCTTGACCAGGCCCATCTCCTCACAGGAGGGATAGTCGAACCCGGTGATCACCACGCCGTCCTTGTCCCGCATGTGCATGGGGATCAGGTCCAGTAGCGGCGTGGAGGACAGGATGACGGCGGCGGCGTGCACGCCGGTGCCGCGGATCAGGCCCTCGATGCCGCGGCCGGTGTCGATGACCTTCTTGACGTCGGGGTCGTTCTCGTAGAGGGCGCGGAGCTCGGTGCCCTCGTTGTAGCGGGGGTGGTCCTGGTTGAAGATGTCCGAGAGGGGGACGCCCTTGCCCATGACGTCCGGCGGCATCGCCTTGGTGATCTTGTCGCCCATCGCGAACGGGTAGCCGAGGATCCGGCTCGCGTCCTTGACGGCGGCCTTGGCCTTGATCGTGCCGAAGGTGTTGACCTGCGCGGTGTACTCGCTGCCGTATTTCTGGGTGACGTAGGCCACCATGCGGTCGCGCTGGCGGTCGTCGAAGTCGAGGTCGACGTCCGGCGGGTTGATCCGCTCGGGGTTGAGGAACCGCTCGAACAGCAAGCCGTGCTCCAGCGGGTCGAGCTCGGTGATGCGGGTGGCGTAGGCCACGATCGAGCCGGTGGCGCTGCCTCGGCCGGGCCCGACCGCGATGCCGTTGTCACGGGCATATTTGCAGATGTCGGCCACGACGAGGAAGTAGGAGGAGAAACCCATCGGGCCGATGACCTTCATCTCGGTCTCGTACCGCTCCATGACCTCGGCGGGGACGGGGTCGCCGTAGCGCATCACCAGGCCGCGCTCGACCTCCTTGCGCAGCCACGACTCCTGCGTCTCGCCCTCGGGCACGTCGGGGTAGTCGGGCATCCGGTCCACCTGGGCGAACACGTCGCCGTAGTCGCCGATCATCTCGGCGACGAGCAGCGTGTTGTCGCACGCCTCGGGCAGCTCGGGGAACAGGGCGTACATCTCGTCGGCCGGCTTGAGGTAGTAGCCGGAGCCGTTGAAGCGGAACCGGTTGGGGTCGTCCTTGTTCTTGCCCACGCCGACGCAGAGCAGGCTGTCATGGGCGTCGGCCTGGTCCTCGGTCACGTAGTGGGAGTCGTTGGTGACCAGCAGGGGGATGTTGAGCTGCTTGGCCAGCTTGAGCAGGTCGGCGCGTACTTCCCGCTCGATGTCGATGCCGTGGTCCATCAGCTCCAGGAAGTAGTTTTCCTTCCCGAAGATCTCCTGGTATTCGCCGGCGGCCTTGACCGCCTCGTCGTACTGGCCGAGCCGCAGCCGGGTCTGCACCACACCGGACGGGCAGCCGGTGGTGGCGATGATCCCCTCGGAGTACTGGGAGATCAGCTCCTGGTCCATGCGGGGCTTGCCGTAGTAGCCCTCGAAGCTCGCCAGCGAGGAGAGACGGAACAGGTTGCTCAGCCCGGTCGCGTCCTTGGCCCACATCGTCATGTGGGTGTACCGGCCGCCGCCGGAGACGTCCTTGCCACCTTCGGCGTCAGCGACGCCGGTCTCCGCGCGGGAGCCCCAGAAGACGGGCTTCTTGAAGAACCGGGACGCGGGCGCCACGTACGCCTCGATACCGATGATCGGCTTGACCGGGGAGCCCGCCGCGACCTTCTGGAACTCGTACGCACCGAACATGTTGCCGTGGTCGCTCATGGCGATCGCCGGCATCCCCAGCCGCTCGGCCTCCTTGAACAGCGGCTTCAGCTTCGCCGCGCCGTCCAGCATGCTGTACTCGGTGTGCACGTGCAGGTGCACGAACGACTTGCTCACCCAATCCCCCAACTCCCGGCAGCCCAGATCTTCGCTTGAGCTTATTGCTTCTTCTGTGGCTCTTGAGGCGCGGCGCCGAGGGGCGGGCAGGTTGTTGCCAGGCTGTTGCCGACGCTCCGTCACACCGGCGCTGACCTGCGAATACGTCCTGGGCCCCGCCGGTCACGCAGGGCTACGGAGTGACGTCAGAGGCCGCGGCCACGAGGCGTTCGCCGAAGGCGCGGCACGCCCGGGTGAAGTCCGTGCCCGCGCTGATCCGGAAGTCCGCGTCCAGGAAGGCGAGGTTGAGCACCAGCCACTGCCAGGAGTCCAGCGCCAGGCCGACCTCCGTCCGCCGGTCGCTCAGAGCGTGGATCTCGGCGTCCTCGAACTTCAGGGCGTCCATCACGTTCGCCGCGGGCGCCTCGACCACCAGCCGTACGGTCTGCTTGCCCCTGTTCATTCCCTGCCGCAGGTATTCCGCGGCCGACCCGGCGGGCAGCGGTCGCGGCACGTAGCGGTCCCCGGTCCGCGCCGGGCCGCTGACCCGGTCGAGGCGGAACACCCGCCAGTCCTGGCGGTCGAGGTCCCAGGCCAGCAGATACCAGCGCATGAGGTGGTGAACCTGCCGGTACGGCTCGACCCGCCGGTTCGTGCGCTCACCCCGGGCGTTCAGGTAGGCGAACGCCACCGTCTCGTGCCGGGCGATGGCCTCGGCGAAGGCGCCGAGCCGTTCGGCGGCCACGCCCGGCGCCTGCTGCGGACTGGCCTCCAGGCTGGCGCGGACGGCCACCACGCGGGGACGGAGCCGGGCGGGCAGGAACTGGTCGAGCTTGCCGTACGCGCGGGTCGCGGCGGCGTCGACCCCGCCTTCCGCGGACGGCCCGGTGGCGGCGAGCGAGGCGAGCGCGAGGAGGGTGGCCACCGCCTCGTCGTCGTCCAGGACGAGCGGCGGCATGCTGCGGCCCGCGGCGAGCCGGTAGAAGCCCCCGGGCCCCGGCTGGGTCTCCACCGGATATCCGTAGCCGCGCAGCCGGTCGATGTCCCGGCGCAACGTTCGGGGGCTGACCCCCAGGCGCCGGGTCAGCTCCTCCCCGCTGAACGGCCGGCCGGCCTGCAGGATCGACAGCAGGGCCAGCATGCGCTCGGTGACGTCCGCCATGCCCGGAATTCTCGCAGTAAATGCGGTCAGGATGTGACCACATCTCCTCGTAGTCTCGCCGTCATGACGGAGCGAACCATCACCCTGCGCCAGGTCCGTACGAACAATCTGGCCGGCCTGGACGTGGACATCCCGCGCAACCGGCTGGTCGTCTTCGTCGGCGTCTCCGGCTCGGGCAAGTCGTCGCTGGTGTACGACACGATCGCCGCCGAGGCGGGCAACCAGCTCAACGAGACGTTCCCGCCGTTCATCAGGAACCGGCTGCCGAAATGGACCCGCCCGGACGTCGAGCACGCCGGCGGCCTCACCCCGGTGATCGTCATCGACCAGCGGCGGATCGGCGGCAACGCCCGCTCGACGGTCGGCACCATCACGGACGCCTGGACGTACCTGCGCCTGCTGTTCTCCCGGCTGAGCAGGCCCCACGTGGGCGACTCCAACCACTTCTCCTTCAACGACCGCGCCGGCATGTGCCCCACCTGCTCCGGCCTCGGGGAGGTGGTGGTCAGCGCCGTCGACCGCTTCCTGGACCTGGACAGGTCCCTCGCCGAGGGCGCCATCCTGCTCCCCGGCTTCGTCAACGGCGGCTACTGGTACGGCCAGTACGCCGACATCGGCGTCTTCGACCCCCGCACCCCCCTGCGGGACTGGAGCCCGGCCCAACGCGAGGCCCTGCTGTACGGCGGGGAGGCGGCGGCCGGGCTGGGCCTCAAGCTCCCCAAGGAGTACAAGGGCCTGGTCGAGCACTTCGAACGCATCTACCTGCACACCTCCGCCGACCTGTCCGAGCGCAAACAGGAGGCCATCCGCCGGTTCACCGAGGCCGAGACCTGCCCGGAGTGCGCCGGCGACCGGCTGAACAAGGCCGCCAGGACGGCCACCGTGCTCGACCGCACCATCGGCGAGCTGTCCCGGATGGAGATCACCGACCTCGTCCATCACGTCCGCGCGATCACCTCACCCCAGGTCGCCCCGGCGGTCGCCGCGTTGACGGCCCGGCTGGAGGCGATGATCACGATCGGGCTCGGCTACCTGACGCTCTCCCGGGCGACCACGACCCTGTCCGGCGGGGAGTCGCAGCGCGTCAAGACGGTCAAGCACCTCGGATCCAGCCTCACCGAGATGACGTACGTGGTGGACGAGCCGACCGTGGGACTGCACCCCACGGACGTGGAGTCCATGATCGAGCTGCTGGAGCGGCTGCGCGACCGGGGCAACAACGTCCTGGTCGTCGAGCACGACCCGGCCGTCATGGCACGCGCGGACCAGATCATCGAGATCGGGCCCGCCGCCGGGGCCGCCGGCGGACGGCTCGTGTTCCAGGGCACCTATCCCCTGCTCAAGGACGCCGACACGCCGACCGGACGCGCGCTGGGCCGGCACCGGCCGGTCAAGCGGGCCCCCCGTACCGCGACCGGCGACGTCGTCATCGCCGACGCCGCCCGCAACAACCTGCGGAACGTGACCGTGCGGATCCCCGCCGGCGTGATGACCGTGCTCACCGGCGTCGCCGGCTCCGGCAAGTCCAGCCTCGCCGACGAACTGGTGGCCCAGCACGACGCGATCGTGATCGACCAGCGGCCGGTCAGCACCAACCGGCGCTCCACCCCGATCACCTACACGGGCGTCGCCCCGGCGATCCGCAAGCTGTTCGCCCGGCACAACAACGTCCCGGCCGGCCTGTTCAGCGCCAACTCCGACGGCGCCTGCCCCGACTGCGACGGGCTCGGGGTCATCCACACCGACCTCGCCTTCATGGACGGCCACGAGGTCGTCTGCGAGACCTGCCAGGGCCGCCGGTTCACCCCGGAGGTCCTCGCCCTCACCGTGAACGGCCTGTCCATCGCCGACGTCAACGACCTGACCATCGACCAGGCCATCACCCAGCTGCCCGACGCGGGCATCGCCCGCGCGCTGGGCCGGCTGGCCGCCGTCGGCCTGGACTACCTGCGCCTGGGGCAGTCTCTGAGCACGCTGTCCGGCGGGGAGTGCCAGCGGGTCAAGATCGCCAAGGAGCTGCGCAGCGCGGAGCGGCCCACCACGTACGTGCTCGACGAGCCCACGACCGGGCTGCACCTGACCGACATCGAGACGTTCCTGCACGTCCTCGACGAATTGGTCGAGCAGGGCCACACAGTCGTCGTGATCGAGCACAACCTGGACGTCATCCGCCAGGCCGACTGGCTGATCGACCTCGGCCCGGGGCCCGGCAAGCACGGCGGGAGCATCCTGTACGAAGGCCACGTCGCCGGCTACACCGGCCGGGACACCCCCACCTGCCAGGCCCTCACCCGAGCCGGCCGATGAGTTTCCGGGGCTCCGGCGGTCATCACGGTCATGACGACCTTCGCTCTCATCCATGGTGGCGGCGGAAGTGCCTTCGACTGGCACCTCCTCGAAGCCGAGCTCCGCGATCGCGGGCACGACGTGGTCGCGGTGGACCTGCCCATGTCCGACCCGCGGGCAGGGCTCTGGGACTACGCGGACACCGTCGTACGGGCGGCGGAAGGGCGGCGGCCGCTCGTCGTGGTGGCCCACTCGTGGGGCGGCTTCGTCGGCCCGCTCGTCTGCGTACGCGCGGGCGCCGCCGCTCTGGTCCTGGTGACCGCGATGATCCCGAGCCCCGGCGAGACCCCCGACGACTGGTGGGAACGCAGTGGCCGGCCCCCGTCCGCCATCGACGACGAGCACGAGCTCTACCTGCACGACGTCCCGCCCGAGCTGGCCGAGCGGGTGCTGGCCCACGACGGGGCGCTCGCCGCGAACATGAACATGGACCGGGTGGGCCGCGAGCCGTGGCCGCTGCCGGCCTGGCCGGACGTCCCGACGCGATACCTGCTCTGCCACGACGACCGCCTGTTCACCCCCGAATTCGTACGCCGGCACGTCAAGGAACGGCTCGGCATCACCCCGGACGAGATGCCCGGCAGCCACATGGTGATGCTGTCGCGACCAGGCGAGCTGGCCAATTACCTGATTTCCATAGATATTCCTTGACACGAATATTCTTCGCGAAGAATACTTCTCTTCATGGATGAACTCCTCACCGCACTTGCCGACCCGGCCCGCTGGCGGCTGCTGAGCCTGCTGGCCGAGCGGCCCCATCCGGTCGGCGCCCTAGCCGAGCTCGCCGAGGCCCGCCAGCCGCAGACGACCAAGCACCTGCAAACCCTTGAGCGGGCCGGCCTGGTCACCTCCCAGCGCACCGGCCAGCGCCGCATCTACGCGCTCCAGCCCGGTCCCCTGCGTGACCTGGCGACCGCGCTCAACGGGCTCGCCGACGCCGCGGAACAGGCCGGCGGCCTGCACGAGACCTACAAGCGCTACGGGCTCAAACTCGAAGCGGAGCGGCGCGCCGCGAACGAGCCGGGGTGGGCCGACGGCCGTACGTTCAGGTTCCAGCGCTCCCTGGGAGTGCGCCCCGAGCTGGTCTGGCGCCACCTGACCGAGACCTCCCTGCTCACCCGCTGGTGGACGTCCCACGACCTGCGCGTCTCGGAGCTCGTGTTCGAGGCGCGGCCGGGTGGGCGGATCGTCCAGGAATACCGCGATCGCCACGACGTCGACGGCTCCGATCCGGTGGCCGGGCGCGCGGAGGGGGTCGTCGACGACGTACGCCCCGGCGAGCGCCTCGCCTACCGGCTCTCCCCGCAGCTTCCCGGCGGCGGCCGCGCCTTCACCTCCCACGCGGACTTCGGCCTGCGGCCCTCCGACACCGGCACGGACCTCGACGTGCACTTCCGAGTGACCGACAGCACGGTCGAATCCGCCGACTTCATCGCGGGCCTCGAGATCGGCTTCGGCCAGAGCCTGGACAAGCTCGAAGCGGCCCTGGCCGAGGATCCCGAGAGCCCCGGACCCGACACCGACCCGAGGAACACGCAGTGACAGATCAGACCGGCGGCCGCAGGGTCGTCACCAACATGGCGCTCTCCCTCGACGGCCGCTACGCCGCGCCGAGCGCCCCCGAGGACATGGGCTGGGTGATGCCGTACGCGGTCACCGACGTCGCCCGCGACCATTTGACCAGCCTCGTGGAGACGGCGACGACCGTCCTGCTCGGGCGGGTCAACGCCGAGGGCTTCCTCGGCTTCTGGCCCACCGTCATCGGCATGGAGGGGGCCGATCCGCGCGACGAGGGCTTCGCGAAGTGGCTCGTCGACGCCGACAAGGTGGTCCTCTCCTCCACGCTGCGTGAGGCGCCGTGGGAGCGTACGACGATCGCCGACAGACCGGCCGCCGAGGTGGTGGCGGACCTCAAGGCGACCGAGGGCGGCGACATTCTCGTGCTCTCCAGCGCGAGCGTCATCAAGGCACTGCTGGCGGCCGACCGGGTCGACCGGCTGGCCCTGACGATCTTCCCGGTGTTCCTCGGCGGCGGGCCGCGCCTGTTCGACGACGGCCTGCCCCCGGGGCAGTGGGCGCTCGCCGGCCAGACCGCCGGCGAGCACGGCACGCTGGCGCTCGTCTACGACCGGGTCCGCTGAGCCGGATCCTCATCGCCGACCGGCGGTGCGGACGGGCAGCGAGGTCAGTGCCCGCCTCAGGCCGGGCTGCCAGCCCAGGTCCGAGGCGGGCACGGCCGGCGCGAGCCCGGGAAACCGGTCGAACAGGGTGGTGAGGGCGATCTGGGTCTCCGCCCGGGCGAGCGCGGCGCCCAGGCAGTAGTGGATGCCGTGGCCGAAGCCCAGGTGAGCGTTGTCGGGGCGGCGCGGGTCGAGCACGTCGGGGCGGTCGAAGCGGCGCGGGTCCCGGTTCGCCGCCGCGTACACCACCTGCACCGCCTCCCCCGCCGGGATGGTCACGCCGCCGATCTCCACGGGTTCGAGCGTGTACCGCAGGACGGCGATCTCGGCGGGCCCGCTGTAGCGCACGAACTCCTCCACGGCGTCGGAGATCTCGCCGAGCTCGTACGAGCGGGTGAGCAGCAGCCAGACGCTCTGGCTGATCAGGCTCACGGTGGTCTCGTGACCGGCGACCAGGATGCTGATCGACATCGAGATCAGCTCCTCGTCGCTGAGCCGGTCCCCGTCCTCCTCCAGCACCCTGACCAGCCCGGACAGCAGGTCGTCCGCCGGGGCGGCCCGCTTGTCCGCGATCAGGCCGGCCATGTAGCCGACCAGGCCCCTGGCACCCTCCGCGACCCTGTCCAGGTCGGGGTCGCCCAGCCCCGCGGCCCAGGACCGCCAGGTTTCCCGGTCCGCCGCCGGCACGCCAAGCAGCTCGCCGATGACCCGGATCGGCAGCGGGTAGGCGTACCGCTCGATCAGATCGAACTCCTCCGGCAGCCCGGCCAGCAGTTCCTCGGCGATCCCCTGGATACGCGGGCGCAGCCGTTCGACCCTGCGGGCGGTGAACTCGCGCGACACCAGCCGGCGCAACCGGGTGTGGTCCGGCGGGTCGTACGCACCCAGCGTACGCATCAGATACGGCGCCACGTCCGCGGGCAGTCCGGCGGCCGCGGCCACGTCGATCTTGGACTGGCGGGCGAGGTCGCTGCTGAAGCGCGGATCGGTCAGCACCGCCACGCTCTCGGGATGGCCGGTCACCAGCCAGACGGGCGTTCCGTCCAGGTAGGTACCCCGGCTGACCGGCCCGTCCTCGGCCAGTCCCGCCAGGAACGCGTCCCGGTCGGGAGCGGTCAGCAGTCCGGCGATGTCGCTCATGGTGTCCCCCGAACTACGGCCGGGTCGTGGTGGACGAATCGGGCCCGAACGCGACGGGTGAGGCTCATCGCGACCCCCGTTGCTTCCTGACCGCGTCCCAGGCCGACAGGGCGCGATCGTCGGTGAACAGCCCTCGGGTGAAGATCTCGATGCCGGCGCGGGAGTAACGCATCGTGGCGTCCATGTCGTGCACGTCCGACATGTCCAGCACCCTGGACAGGTGCCCGTCGAAGGCCAGCGGCGCCAGCAGCCACGTCACGTAGATCGCGGCGCGCGCCCGCGGGTCGTCGCTCGGCCGCGCCCACCCCTCGGCCACGCCCTGCTCCAGCCACCGGCCGGTGACCTCGACGATCTCGTCGAACAGCGTCGCCGCCGCCGGCGTCCCGTCCAAGAACGCCCGCCCGAGATAGCGCCGCACCGGTGCGCCGGCCTCCAGCATCGCCGCCAGCCCGCCCGTGTCCTCCAGCGCCTCCACGCCGGGACCGCCGCGTATCAGCGAGATCACGTAGGCGTCGCACTCCTGGCGCAACCCCTCCTTGGTCCCGAAGTGGTGCAGGACCAGGGCATGGGACACGCCGGCCCGCGCGGCGACCGCCCGCAGGCTCACCCGGTTGACGCCCTCGGTCCCGAACAGCTCCAGAGCCGCGTTCCTGATCCTGGCCCGCGCCGTCAGGTCATCCGTTTCTGACCGCATGGTCAATACGCTAACCAAATGGTCAGCCTCCGGCAAGACCGATCCCAGACGAACCCGCCGAGAATCCGTTCACCCGCCGCGCTTGCCGGCCCGGAGCCGGCGCAGGCCCACGAAGGCGAGGACAAGGCCGACGACGAGGACGACCGGCCCGATGACCGCCCAGAGGGTCACGCCGCTCATCACGCTGCCGCCGACGACGCCCAGTCCCTGAAGTGTCCACAGCAGCCCGGTCGCGCCCAGGAGGACGCCGAGCACGAGCAGAACCCCCGCCATCACCGCTCCTCACTCACGCGGACCACGGTGTTCAGGATCAGCCGGTCACGACCGCCGGCGAACAGGGTCATGAGTTTTGCAGGTGGCATCGGTGTTCCCTTCCGGTGGTTTACCGTGCGGACCAGTCCAGCATGGCGGCGGAGTCGCTCACCGGACAATGGGGGCGTACCCACGGAGATGCGGCCAGGTCAGTGCACCTCCTTGCGGAGCACGCGGACCGCGCCGAGGGCCGCCGGCAGGACGACCCAGAGGAGCAGGGAGACGGTCAGCCGGGCGATGCCCGGGCCGGTCCAGCCGCCATCCCACAGGGAAGCCACGGTGACGCCCGGGTCGAGCCAGGAGGCCACGGCCTCGCCCGCGTCGCCCGCCTGGGCGACGAAGGACCACACCAGCGGCGACAGCAGATAGACCACGATGGCGGCGGGCGCGTTGAGCAGCAGCAGGCCAAGCGCGACGCCCTGGGCCA
Source organism: Nonomuraea jiangxiensis (assembly GCF_900099965.1). Lineage (GTDB taxonomy): Bacteria > Actinomycetota > Actinomycetes > Streptosporangiales > Streptosporangiaceae > Nonomuraea > Nonomuraea jiangxiensis. Next base: position 114,177 of record NZ_FNDJ01000024.1, read on the forward strand.
GGGAGATGGTGTTGCCGGCCGCCAGCCCCAGCAGGGCGAGCGGAGTGACGTTCCAGGTGGCCGGCGCGCCGGCGGCGGCCGTCACCGGTACGGCGACCAGCATGGCGACCAGCACGGCGAACACCGTCGCCACCACGCCGAGGCCCAGGCACGGCATGGACTTGGCCGCCAGGACGCGCAGGCGGCGGGGTTCGAGGGTGAAGGTGGCCAGGGCCGTGCGATGGCTCCACTCGCCGGTCACCGTGAGGATGGCGATGACGGGGAGCAGGGTGTAGCCGATGCCGGCGGTGCCCATGAGGGTGCGCAGGTCCGCGTCCGCGGGGTCGGCGACGGCGCGGGCGACGATGAAGGCGGCGGTCAGGGCGGGCACGACGGCCGTGAGGATCTTGCTGCTCCGGGTGTCGAACAGCTTGCGGGTCTCGACCAGCACCAGCCGGCGGAAGGGGACCCGCCGGGCCGGTGGCCCGCCGGGTCGGCCGAGGGTGGTGTGGTCAGGGCTGTACGCGGTCATGCGGGACTCCCGTTCGAGAGGTTGCAAGGGCGGTCAGCGGGCGCCGCGGTCCGCGGCCCCGGTCAGGTCGAGGAACGCCTGCTCCAGCCCGCGCCCCCGGCCGAGCTCGGCCGGGGTGCCCTGGGCGAGCACGCGGCCTCGCCCGATCATCACGATCCGGTCCGCGACCTGCTCCACCTCGTGCAGCAGGTGCGAGCTGAGCAGCACCGCGCAGCCCGCCTCGGCCAGGTCGCGGAGGAGGCCGCGCAGCCACTGGATGCCCTGCGGGTCGAGGCCGTTGGCGGGCTCGTCGAGGATGAGCGCCCTGGGCCGGCCGAGCAGGGCGTGGCCGATGCCGAGCCGCTGGCGCATGCCGAGCGAGTAGCCGCCGACCACGCGCCCGGCCTCGCGGCCGGTCAGCCCGACCAAGGCGAGCATCTCGTCCACGCGCGAGCGGGGCAGGCCGAGCGTCATCGCCGCGAGGGTGAGGACCTCCCTGCCGGTGCGGCCCGGGTGCTGCGCGCTCGCGTCGAGGAGCGTGCCGACCTGGGCGGCCGGGCATTCGAGCTGCTGGTACGGGCGTCCGAGCACGGTGGCCGTGCCCGAGGTGGGCCGCGAGAGACCGACCAGCACGCGCAGCGCCGTCGACTTCCCGGCGCCGTTGGGGCCGAGGAACCCGGTGACGGTCCCCGCCTCGACGGCGAAGGACACGTCGTCGAGCGCCTTCACATCCTGATACGCCTTGCTGACGTGGCTGAACTGGATCACCCTCCCAGTCCATCCGAACGCCGGCCGCCGATCATCGGCCCCAGGTCTCGCACCGGCAGGCCCCGGGGCCACACCCGCGACCCCGGGGATGGACCCGGGTCGCCATGGAGGTCGACCTGAGTCGCTAAGGGCCACCCGCGAGCGTCTCCTAGGCTGTCGTTCGTGCATGACGTGACCGACATCCAGCCACCGCTGGACAGGCTGGGCATCGCGCTGCGCTACCTGTTCGCCGCGACGCCGCTGCTGCTGTACGGGCTCATGCTGACCCTGCTGGCCGGGAATGACGCCGTGCCGCGCGGGGTGCTGCTGGCGCTGCCGTTCGACATGCTGCTCGGGGTGGCCGCGCTGGTGCTGATGTGGTGGCGGCGCCGCTGGCCTCGGGTGATCGCGCTGCTCACCGGGGCGTTGACGACGGTCTCCTTCTCGGCGCTGGGCGCCGCGGTGGTCTCGTACCTGTCGCTGTGCACGCACCGGTCGGCGCGGTGGATCGCGCTGACCGCCGTCTTCCTCTGGGGCTGCCTGACGCTGTCGGGGGCGTGGCAGGGCAGGCTCGGCTTCGTGCTGGTGTACGCCGCGATGGCCGGCGTGGCGGTCGGCACGCTGACCGTGCTCGGCCTGTACCTGCGCGAGCGGCGGGAGCTGGCCGCGGCGCGGCGGGCGGCGGACCTGGCCGCGCAGGCGCGCCGGGTGGAGCAGGCCCAGCTGGCCGAGCGGCTGAAGATCGCGCAGGAGATGCACGACGTGCTGGCGCACCGGATCTCGCTGCTGGCGATGCTGGCCGGCGGCCTGTCCCACCGCACCGACCTGACGGCCGAGCAGAATCGCGACACCGCGCTGGCGATCCAGGAGAACGCCCATCAGTCGCTGAACGAATTGCGCGCGGTGCTGGGGTCGTTGCGCCGGGACGGGCCGCAGGCCCCGCAGCCGACGCTCGGCGAGTTGGAGGCGCTGTTCGAGGAGGTACGGGCGGCGGGCCAGCGGGTGGACGCCACCAACGCGATCGACGGGAGCGAGGGGCTGCCGGAGCGGACGGGGCGGCACGTGTACCGGATCGTCCAGGAGGCGCTGACGAACGCGCGCAAGCACGCGCCGGGCAGCCGAGTGTGCGCCGAGCTGGCGGGACGGGCGGGTGAGGGCGTGCGGATCAAGGTGTCGAACCCGGCCTCGCCTGGAGTGCGCGGGCCGGGTGCGGGACTCGGGCTGGTGGGACTGGCCGAACGTACGCGGCTGGCGGGCGGCGGCATCAGCCACGGGATACGGGACGGGCGGTTCGTCCTGGACGCCTGGCTACCCTGGGACGCCCACTGAGAAGGCGGCCGGACGGGTCTGCCGGAGGGCTCTGACGGCCACGACGCCCAGCCAGGCCCACCCCGCCACGGGCGAGGACGACGCGGGCGGCCACCGGCACCAGCGCGAAATTGTTGTGCGGGGTCCCCGCCGACATCGTCCGGCCGGAGCCGCGGGCATGCCCACGGGAGCGGCCGTCGGGTCCGCCTGCTGATGACGTAACATTTCGCTCTCCACCCAGTCAGCAAGACGCCGCCGGGCCACGACGGGCCCTGGCGCGTGGGGAGGCCAGCCTTGGACCGCACGGGAACCAACCTGCCCGCCGTCGGCGAGTACAACCAGACGGTCGTGCTCGACGCCATCCGCCGGCGTCCCGCGGGGATCACCCGGTCCGAGCTCGCCGCCCTGACCGCCCTCAGCGGGATGACGGTCACGAAGGTCTGCCGGCGCCTGATCGACGCGGGTCTCGTCGACGAGCACGGCACACGTACGAGCGGCCCCGGCAAGCCGGCGGCGGTCGTCAAGCTGAACCCGGGCGGCGGCTTCGCGGTCGGGGTGCACATCGATCCCGCCTCGGTGACCTACGTGCTCGTCGACCTGTCCGGCACCGTCCGGGACCACACGCGTACCGGCACGCCGAACGCTGGGGACCCGAGCGCGGTCATCGAGGAGATGGCGAACGCGATCGAGGCGCTCATCACCGGCTCCGCCGTCGACCGGTCCCGCATCCTCGGGATCGGCATCGCCTCCCCCGGCCCGGTGAACGTCGAGGACGGCGTGCTGCTGAACCCGCCGATGATGCCCAACTGGCACCGGGTGGCCTTACGGCGCGCGCTCGCCGCGGCGACCGGCCTGCCCGTGCTGCTGGAGAAGGACACGACGGCCGCGGTCGTCGCCGAGTTGTGGTTCGCGGGCCCCGGCAGCAGCCGCGACTTCGCGTTCATGTACTACGGCACCGGTCTCGGCACCGGCCTGTCGGTGGCGGGCGAGGTCGTACGCGGGATCAGCTCCAACGCGGGCGACGCGGGCCACCTCACCGTCGACCCGGACGGCCCGATGTGCACGTGCGGCCGGCGCGGATGCGTGGGATACATCACCGTCCCGCGGGCTCTCGTCGAACGCGCCGTGCTCAACGGCGTGCTCTCGGCGGCCGAGGCCGGCGACCTCGATGACATGGTCGACGTGGACGCGGCGTTCAGCAGGCTGGCGGGCCTGGCCGCGACCGGGCACCCCGGGGCGGGCGCGATCCTGACCGGCGCCGCGCGTTCGCTGGCGCGGGCGATCGTCGTCATCGTGAACCTGCTCGACATCGACGAGGTCATCTTCGGCGGGCCGTTCTGGGCGCGGATCTCCCCGGCGATCCTCGCCGCGCTGCCGGACGCGGTACGCGACGATCCCGCCCTGGTCACCCCGCACCCGGTCCGCTTCGCCCAGTCGGCGATCCCGGTGGACGTCGCCGCCGTCGGAGCCGCGACGCTCGTGCTCGACAACGCCTTCTCGCCCAGGCCATCCGCCCTGCTCCTCGCCGCGGAGTGACCGACTTTGTCCTCACAAAGTCTTGCGGGCAATTTGAAAACATGATTTGCTAACCCGCCATGGCGCTCGGCGCTTGAACCGACACCGGCGCGCCTGTCCGTTCCGACCAGAAGGCCTCCGGAGACCCCCGCCTGAGGTGTCGACGCCGGCCTGTCTAGCGCCGTTGCTAGCCAGAAGGAAACATGAGCAACACAGTCATGCGCATCCGCCTCGCGGGTGCCGTCGTCGCCGGGGCAGTGAGTGTCGCCCTCCTCGCCGCCTGCTCGTCGCCCGCTCCCTCGGGTGAGGCGTCCGCGGCCTCCTGCCAGCCCGCGCAGGGCAAGGTCACCCTCCAGTACTGGAACACCGTTCCGGGCATGGACCAGGTCGTCGCCCTGTGGAACAAGAAGAACCCGAACATCCAGGTCGAGACCAAGAACATCGCCAACGACCAGTACGGCACCCTCGGCAACGCCCTCAAAGCGGGCAAGGCCCCGGAGCTCGCCCAGATCGGTTACGACCAGCTCCCCAGCATGCGCACCCAGGACGCCTTCGTGGACGTCTCGGCCTGCGCGGACGCCGTCGCGGCCAAGTCGAAGTTCGTGCCGTGGACCTGGTCGCAGACCAGCTTCGGCGACACCGGCGTGTTCGCCTTCCCGCAGGACACCGGCCCGATGGCCCTCTTCGTCCGCAAGGACCTCTTCGAGAAGCACAAGATCGAGATCCCGAAGACCTGGGACGAGTACGCGGCGGACGCGCAGAAGCTGCGCGACGCGGACCCCGACCTCAGCATCACCTTCTTCGACCCCAACAACGCCGAGTTCTTCAACGGGCTCCTCTGGCAGAACAACGCCAGAATGTACGGCTACTCGGGCGACAAGTGGCAGGTCACGGTCGATTCCGAGCAGAGCAGGCAGGTCGCCGACTACTGGCAGAAGCTGATCGACGCCAAGCTCGTCCGCACCGACCTCGCCCACGCCACGCCCCCGATGTACGCCGCGTACGAGAAGAACCAGGTCGCCACCTACATCGGCGCCGCCTGGGGCTACAGCATGCTGCGCGACAACCTGCCCGACCAGGCGGGAAAGTGGACGATCGTCCCGCTGCCCACCTGGGGCACGAGCGCCGCGTCCGGCGACTGGGGCGGATCCACCGTCGCGTTCATGAAGGGCAACCCGCACCTGTACGAGTCGGTCAAGTTCAACACCTGGCTGAACACCGACCCGGAGGCCCTCGCCCTGGAGAACAAGCTGGGCGGCCTCTACCCGGCGGCCACCGCCGGTCTGGCGCTGCCCGCGCTCTCGGAGGGCGTCCCGTACTACGGCAACGAGAAGATCTTCGACGTCTTCGCCGAGTCGTCGAAGAACATCGACACCAGCTTCGCCTGGGGCCCGACCCAGAAGACGGTGAACCTGGCGCTGCAGGACGCGATGGCCAAGGCGGTGTCCGGCAGCGGCAAGCTCACCGACGCCATCTCGGCCGCCCAGGCGGCCGCGCTGAAGTCGATGCAGGATCAGGCGATCCCGGCCGCAGCGGGCAACTGACCCCGGCATGGCCGACATCGCAACGCGCGGGACCCGCGTGGTGGCAGAGTCCGGGGACCGCCGCCGTCTCAGTGACGGCGGTCCCCGGGCGGGCATCGTCCTCGCGTTCCTGACCCCGTTCTTCCTCCCGTTCGTGCTGTTCTACCTGGTGCCGATCGCCTACGCGATCTGGCAGAGCTTCCTGGTCGTGCGCCGCACCGGAGGCCAGTACGGCACGTCGTACACGACCTTCGGCGGGTTCGAGCAGTATGCGGAGGTGTTCCAGAACGGCGAGTTCTGGGCGAGCATCGGGCGCATCGCACTGTTCGGCATCGTGCAGGTGCCCGTCATGCTGGTGGTCGCGCTGATCATGGCGCTGCTGCTCGACACTCCGCTGCTGAAGCTCAAGTCGTTCTTCCGCGTCGCGGCGTTCATGCCGTACGCCGTGCCCGGCGTGATCGCCGCGATCATGTGGTCGTTCCTCTACTCGCCACAGCTCAGCCCCGTCGTCGACCTGCTGAAGGGCCTCGGCCTGGAGCCGGACTTCCTCGGCCCGGGCGCCGTGCTGTGGTCGGCGGCGAACGTCTCCACCTGGCTCTGGACCGGCTACAACATGCTGATCATGTTCTCGGCGCTGCAGGCGATCCCGGGGGAGCTCTACGAGGCGGCCAAGCTCGACGGCGCGAGCAACTGGGCGATCGCGTGGCGGATCAAGGTCCCGATCATCGCCCCGTCGATCATCCTCACCACGGTCTTCTCGATCATCGGCACGCTGCAGCTCTACGCCGAGCCGGCCGTGCTCCGCCAGATCTCCTCGAACATCTCGAGCACGTACACGCCGAACATGCTCGCGTACGCGGTGGCCTCGGGGAACAACTACCAGCAGGCAGCGGCGATCTCCGTGGTCATCGCGGTCATCACCTTCGTCTTGAGCTTCGGGTTCATGCGACTGACCTCGAAGAGGGCCGGACTGTGAGCAACCAGAACCCGATCCGCGAAAGCCGCGTCAGCCGTACGGCCGCCATGGCGCTGATGTTCCTGCTGGCGATCTATTTCCTGCTGCCGATCTACTTCCTGATCGTCGCGGCGACGAAGCCGCAGGGCGACCTCGCCTCCACCTTCGGCCTGGCCTTCTCGCACTTCGACCTGTTCCAGAACCTGAGCACCCTGTTCGGCCGCAGCGACGGCATCTACGGGCGGTGGGCGCTGAACAGCGTGATCTACGCGGTGCTGGGGGCGGCCGTGGGCACCCTGATCTCCGCGCTGTGCGGCTACGCGCTGGCCAAGTTCCGCTTCCGGGGCAGGGAGTTCCTGTTCTCCGTCATCCTCGGCGGCGTCCTCGTTCCCACCACCGCGCTCGCGCTGCCGCTGTTCCTGCTGTTCTCCGCGACCGGGATCGTCAACACCTATCTGGCGGTGTTCCTGCCGAGCATCGTCAGCCCGTTCGGCGTCTACCTCGCCCGCATCTTCACCTCCGCCGCCGTCCCCGACGAGCTCATCGAGGCGGCGCGACTGGACGGCGCCGGCGAGTTCCGTACGTTCTTCTCCGTGGCGTTCAAGTTGCTGACGCCGTCGCTGGTGACCATCTTCCTGTTCCAGTTCGTCGGCATCTGGAATAACTTCTTCCTGCCCATGGTGATGCTGCAGGAGGAGTCGCTCTTCCCGATCACGCTCGGGCTTTATGGGTGGAACGGCCAGACCGCCCGGGTCTCGCTCCTCCAGGAGTCCGTGATCACCGGCTCGCTGGTCTCGATCGTGCCGGTGATCATTCTGTTCATCCTGCTCCAGCGGTTCTGGCGCTCCGGCCTCGCCGCCGGCTCCCTCAAGTAGCCGAGAGTGGCCGACCGGAATTGCTGTGGTGGCTGAGGCACGGAGGTTAGGGTCTTTGTCATGAAACCTGCGGACATCTCCCTTTTGCATGCTCTCGGCGCGCCGACGATCTCGCCCGACGGGAAGCACGCGATCGTCGCCGTGACCCGGCCCGATCTCGAGACGGACGAATACCGCGGTGGCCTCTGGCTGGTCCCCACCGACGGCTCCACCGAGCCGCGCCGGCTGACGAGGGGTCCGCGTGACGAAGAGCCCACATACTCCCCCGACGGCGCCTGGCTCGCCTTCGTCCGGAGCGGCGACGGCGCCAAGCCGCAGCTCTACGTGATGCCCACCGACGGCGGCGAGCCGCGGAAGGTGACCGACCAGCCGCTCGGCGTCAGCGAGCCGGTGTGGAGCCCCGACTCGCGGCGGCTGGCGTTCGTCGCGCGCGTGCCCGAGGAGGGCCGGTACGGCGAGGCCAAGCCGGAGAAGGAACGGCCGCGCCGCATCACCGGCTTGAAGTACCGGCGCGACAACGTGGGCTTCATCCTCGACCGGCGCACGCACGTCTTCGTCGTCGACCCCTTCGCCGAGGAGCCCTCGGCCACCCAGGTCACCGAGGGCGACTTCGATCACAACGGGGTCACCTGGAGCCCGGACGGCACGCTGCTGGCGTTCGTGGCCGCCCGCCACGACGAGCGCGACAGCACGCTCACCGACGACGTGTGGGTGAGCGCCCCCGACGGTTCGGGCCTGCGCCGCGTGACCGCCACCGACCTGTCGGTGGCCGCGCCGCGTTTCACCCCGGACGGCGACGCCCTGTGCTTCCTCGGCGCCGACGCCGGCCCCGACGGCCGCCAGATGGTCTGCAAGAACTCCGGGCTCTGGCTGGTGCCGCTCGCCGGCGGCGACGCCCGCCGCCTCACCGACGAGGAGCGCTTCCACCTCCCCGCCGCGTACGCCGCCACCGCCGACGGCGTGCTCGTCACCTCGGAGAACCGGGGCGCCAAGGACCTGCTGCTCGTGCCGTACGCGGGCACGGAGCCCACCGTCCTGATCAGCGGCCCGCGCGAGGTCAACGCCGTCGCCCACGCCGCCGGCGTCACCGTCGCGACCGTGGCCGACGCCCGTACCCCCGGGGAGCTGGTCGCCCTGCGCGGCGGCGAGGAGAGCACGCTCACCTCCTTCGGCCCCGGCATCGACGTCCTGCCCATCGAGGAGGTCACCGGCACGGCCCCGGACGGCTATTCCGTACACGGCTGGATCGTCCGCCCCGCCGGCGAGGGGCCGCACCCCATACTCCTCATGATCCACGGCGGCCCCTTCACGCAGTACGGCTGGCGCGTCTTCGACGAGGCCCAGGTCTACGCCTCGGCCGGTTACGCGGTCGTCATGGGCAACCCGCGCGGCTCCTCCGGCTACGGCCAGGCGCACGGGCGGCACATCATCGGCGACGTCGGCCGCCTGTCGGCCATCGACCTGCTGACACTGCTCGACGCCGCCCTGGCCACCGGCGGCCTGGACGCCTCCCGCGCCGGAGTGCTCGGCGGCTCGCACGGCGGCTTCATGACCACGTGGATGGCCGCTCACCACGGTGACCGGTTCAAGGCGGCGATCAGCGAGCGCGCGGTCAACGCGATCGACAGCTTCCACGGCAGCAGCGACATCGGCTGGTCGTTCGCGCGTGACCTGTACGGCGAGGACCCGGCGGGCTGGGTGGAGCAGAGCCCTCTCACGCACGCCGACAAGATCGACAAGCCCTTCCTGATCATCCACTCGGAGCACGACTGGCGGTGCCCGGTGGAGCAGGCGCAGCGGTTGTTCGTCAAGCTCCGGTTGCGGGGGGTGGAGACGGAGCTCCTGCTCTTCCCTGGCGAGGGACACGAGCTGTCTCGCTCGGGGCTGCCCAGCCACCGGGTGGCCCGCTTCGAGGCCATCCTCGACTGGTGGGGACGGCACCTGTAGGGGCACCCCGCACGTTCGCTGGGGCGCGGGACTTCGCCGCGGCGGGGCACGCGCCCCGCTCGCGGCGACGGGCGTTCACCGGCCACAGTAGGAATGGTGAAGATCCTCCTGGTTCAGCCCTCCGACTGGTCCCCCGACGGTCACGCCAACTTCGATGCGATCGAGGAACTCGTCTCCCCCGGGAGCGGTGACCTGATGCTGCTGCCCGAGCTGGCGGGCGCGAGCCTGCCCCGGGCCGACTACCTGGAAAGGGTCCGCGCCCTGGCCATGGGAGCGGGGATGGCGGTGGTCGGCGGGTCCCACTACGACGGCGCCGTCAACCGGGGAGCCGTGTACGACGCCGGCGGCACACTGGTCGCCGAGTACGACAAGGTCCACCCCTACGGCGTCGAGCTGCGCTCCGGGATCGTCCCCGGCCGGCCGAGCCCCGGTTTCGAGTTGCACGGCCGCCGCCTGCGCGCCCTGCTCTGCGCGGACCTGTGGTACTCGGCGAGCCTGGCCGGGCACGACGACCTCGACGCGGTGCTGGTGCCCGCCTTCTCCGTCACCCGCTGGGACGGCCCCGTGCCCCGAGACGCACGCGGGCTTCTTCACCGGCACGCCCGGCACGCCCGTCTCCGTTCACGAGCTCGACCTCGGCCGGCTGCACGCCTTCCGGCGGGACCGCCTGGACCGCGGCTTCGTCGGGCGGTGACCGGCCCCACGCCCTCCGCGGGCGCCGGTCAGCCCGGCAGCCCGAGCGCGCGCCGGCGGGCGTCGACGCCGTCGAGCAGGCGCTGGAGCCCGTACTCGAAGACCGTGTCCAGGTCGAAGTCGAACTCCTCCCGCACCACGTAGCCGAGTCCGGCGGCCGACTCCCACCGCCGCAGGTCGCCGCCCTGGTGGCGCATCCAGTTGTCCGCCGACATCCCGGTGTCCTCCTCCGCCTGCGCCTCCGCGAGCCGTACCAGCGCCATGCTCCGTACGTGCCCGAACAGGTTGATGTGCGTGCACAGCATGTCGTGCGCGTCGAACCCCATCGCGCGCAGCGTGCTGAGCGACCACTCGGCCAGCGGCAACACGTTGGGCAGGAGCTGCGGGCGGCTCATCGAGAACACCTCCGCGGCCCACGGATGGCGGCTGAGAATGGTCCAGAACAGGTGCGCGACCGTGTCCAGGCGTCGCCGCCAGGCCGTCATCGGGATCTCGGGCAGCCGGACTCCGGCGAAGACGCTGTCCGCCATCCGCAGCGTCAGCTCACCCCGGTTCGGGACGTGCCGGTAGAGCGCCATCGTGGAGACGTCCAGGGCGACGGCCACCCGCCGCATCGTGACGAGCGGCAACCCGTCGGTGTCGGCGATCCGCACGGCGGCCTCGACGATCTCGCGCTGGGTCAGGCCGGTGCGCCGGGCCCGTTCGCCGGCGGGCGGGCGGCGGGCCGTCCCGGCTGCCCGCTCGTCCTGCCGCCGCACGACGGTCCCGCTGCCAGGCACCGCCTCGACCAGGCCCGCCGCGCGCAGCGCGCCGATCACCTTGCTGGCGGTGGCCATCGCGACCCCCCAGTCCCGGACGATCTGCCGGGTGGACGGCACCGGCCGGCCCTCCGCCAGCACCCCGCTCCGGATGTCACCGGCGATCTCGTCGGCGATACGCAGGTAGAGCGCTCGGTCTGCCATGACCCTCCAGGTGCACTAGTGCGGTCGGCCGCACGGCCAATCACCGCACTACCCGCCTACCTGCGGCTGCCTACGAAGTGCACTACCGCGCAGGCGCGCGACGATCCCCGATCCAGCCTCGCTGCGTACATTGTAAGCACAGCTCGGGCGGACCGGGCTCCGAGAAGGAGGAGAACACCATGCCGGAAATGACGACCCAGATGGTGACGTCGGCGGACGGCACTCCCGTCGAGTACCTCAGCACCGGGCACGGGCCGCACGTCATCGTGGTCCCCGGAGCGCTCGCGACGGCGGCCGACCTCACCGCGTTCGCCGAGCTCCTGGCCGCCCGGCACACCGTGCACGTCGTGCAGCGGCGCGGCCGGGGCGGCAGCGGCCCGCAGGGCGACCGGTACGGCATCGCCCGGGAGTGCGAGGACATCGAGGCGGTACGCGCGCGAACCGGCGCACGGCTGATCTTCGGTCACAGCTTCGGCGGGCTGGTGGCCCTGCGAGCCGCGTGCGGCAACCCGGAGTTCGACGCGGTCGTCGTCTACGAGCCCGGGGTGTCGGTCGGCGGGTCGATCCCGGTCGGCTGGATCGACCGGGCACGCCGCGAAGCCTCCGAGGGCGAGAACTTCGAGGCGTTCCTCACCTTCGTCCGTGGGACCAATCCGGAGCAGTCCGGACGAGTGCCACGTTGGCTGCTCCGGATCATCCTGCGGTGCGTGATCCCCCGTGCCGAGCTGCGGCGGAACCTCGCGCTCATGCCCCAGGCGATCAGGGAGCACGTCGAGGTGGGACGGTTCGACAGCCGGCCGGACGACTACCGCGAGATCAGCGCGGTCACCCTGATCACCCGGGGCAAGGGGCCTGACACCGGCCGGCAGGCCGTCGCGCTCGCCCGGCTGGCCGGGACGATCCCCCACGCTGAGATCGCGACCTTCCCCGCGCTCGACCACTTCGCGCCGGAGAAGAAGCCGGGCGAGCTCGCGGACGCCGTCCTGCGCTTCTTCGCCACGCACGCCCGGCCGGGCGTCCAGATCGGCGGCTGACCCGCGAACCACGAACGCCCGCAGCCCGGCCTCGGGCAGCGCCGGGGTGATGTCAGTGCGTCGGCGTGCGACCGGGCCGCCGGCCGGCGGCCCGGTGCGGTCCCGCGTTCATCGGCGGACGGCTGCGGCCTCCTCGACGCCCTTGAGCACCGCGTCGGCGATCGAGCGCGGGTCGACCCCGAAGTGCCTGCGTACGGACTCGCGGGTGCCCGACAATCCGAACCCGTCGGTGCCGAGCGACGTCCACGGCTGGTCGACCCAGGGCCGGATCTGGTCGGGGACCGCGCGCATCCAGTCGCTCACCGCGATCACCGGGCCGTCGATCCCGGCCAGCGCCTTGCGCAGGTAGGGGACGTCCGTCGCGGTCATGGCGTCACGGCGCAGCTCGCTCCACGACGTGACGGACCAGACGTCGACGCCCAGGCCGTATTCCTCCTGCAGCAGGCGCTGCGCGGCCAGCGCCCAGTGGATCGCGGTGCCGCTGGCGAGCAGGTGGGCCTGGCCGCCGCCGGCGGAGTAGCGGTAGATGCCGCGCAGGATGCCCTCCTCGACCCCTTCGGGCATCGCCGGCTGGGGCAGCGGCTCGTTGTAGACGGTCAGGTAGTAGAACACGTCCTCGGCGTCGGGCCCGTACATGCGCCTGAGGCCTTCGCGCACGATCACGCTCACCTCGTACGCGAAGGCCGGGTCGTAGGCCAGGCACGCGGGGTTGGTGGAGGCGATGAGGTGGGAGTGCCCGTCCGCGTGCTGCAGCCCCTCCCCCGTCATCGTGGTCCGGCCGGCCGTGGCGCCGACCAGGAACCCGCGGCCGAGCTGGTCGGCCAACGCCCACATCTGGTCGCCGGTGCGCTGCCAGCCGAACATCGAGTAGAAGATGTAGAAGGGGATCATGGGCTCGCCGTGCGTGGCGTAGCTGGACGCCGCGGCGGCGAACGAGGCCATCGATCCGGCCTCGGTGATGCCTTCGAGCAGGATCTGCCCGTCGGTCGCCTCCTTGTAAGCCAGCAGCAGGTCCCGGTCGACGGACTCGTAACGCTGGCCCAGCGCGGAGTAGATCTTGGCGGTGGGGAACAGCGACTCCATGCCGAACGTCCTGGCCTCGTCCGGCACGATCGGCACCCAGCGGCGCCCCGTCTCGGGCTCCTTCATGAGGTCCTTGACCAGACGGACGAAGGCCATCGTGGTCGCCACCGGTTGCGTGGAGCCCTTCTCCAGCGCGCGGAACGGGCGCTCGCCGGGCGCGGGCAGCGGGTGGTGGGAGACCCGCCGGCTGGGCAGGGAGCCGCCCAGGGCGCGCCGCCGCTCGGCCACGTAGCGGGCCTCCGGCGAGTCGGGCCCGGGGTGCAGGAAGGGGGGCAGCTCGCCGTCGAGCTCGCGGTCCGTCACCGGCAGGCCGAGCCGGTCGCGCAGGGCGCGGAACTCGTCGTTGCTCAGCTTCTTCATCTGGTGGTTGGCGTTGCGCGCCTCGACGCCGGCGCCGAGCGTCCACCCCTTGACGGTCTGCACGAGGACCACGGTGGGCGCGCCGCGGTTGTCCAGGGCCCTGCGGTAGGCGGCGTGGACCTTGCGCGGCTCGTGGCCGGCCCGCGACCCGCCGACGACCCGCTGCAGGTGCTCGTCCGAATACGGCACGTCCAGCCCGTGGAACAGGTGCTCCCTGATGTAGGCCCCGTCGGCGGCGGCGAACGTCTGGAACTGCCCGTCGGGCACCCTGTCCAGCCTGGCGACCAGCTCGTCCGAGCGGAGCAGCTCGTCCCACTCCCAGCCCCACAACGCCTTCACCACATGCCAGCCGGCGCCCCTGAAGACGCTTTCGAGCTCCGACACGATGCGGGTGTTGCCGCGTACGGGGCCGTCGAGCCGCTGCAGGTTGCAGTTGATCACAAAGGTGAGGTTGTCCAGCCCTTCGCGGGCGGCGTGGGTGAGTGCGGCCGTGGACTCCGGCTCGTCCATCTCGCCGTCACCGAGGAACGCCCATACGTGGCTCCGCGAGGTGTCCTTGATGCCGCGGTTGTGCAGATAGCGGTTGAACCGGGCCTGGTAAATGGCGTTGAGCGGGCCGAGGCCCATAGAGACAGTGGGGAACTGCCAGAAGTCCGGCATGGCCCGCGGATGCGGATATGACGGCAACCCGCCCTCGGGCTCCTGCCGGAACAGGTCCAGCTGCTCGCGACTCAGCCGGCCCTCCAGGTAGGCCCGGGCGTAGATCCCCGGCGAGGCGTGGCCCTGGAAATAGACCTGGTCGTGCTCACCATGGAAGAAATGGTTGAAGCCCACCTCGTACAGCCAGGCGGCCGAGGCGTAGGTGGCCAGATGGCCGCCGAGCCCCAGCTTGCTGCCCCTGGTGATCATCACGGCGGCGTTCCACCGGTCGTAGGCCGCGACGCGCTCCTCGAGCGCCAGGTCCCCGGGGTAAGAGGGCTCATCCGACGTCGGTACGGTGTTGATGTAGCGGCTGCTTGTGGCCAGCCTGCGCAACAGGTAGTCGGCCCGGTCGGGGCCCGCTGCCCGCCGGACCGCCTCCAGCGATTCAAGCCATTCGGCGGTTTCCTGCGGATCGAGGTCTTTCTCCATACCACCATTAAACACCCTATGATCGAACGTCGGATGTATGTACTACTATGCTGTTCGTGAAGCCCGTCGTGCGCTCGCCGCTTCGCGACCAGATCCGGCAGATCATCCTGGACGGCCTCATCGACGGCCGCTGGGGGCCCGGTGACCGCCTCGTCGAGCGCCGGCTCGCCACCGAGCTGGGCGTCAGCCAGGCCCCGGTGCGCGAGGCGCTGCGAGAGCTGGAGGCGCTGCGGCTGATCGAATCCTCCCCTAACCGGGGCTCGCGGGTGCGCAAGCTCACCGAGACGGATCTGCGCCAGGTCTACGAGGTGCGGGCGGGCCTGGAGGAGACGGCCGTACGCCTGCGCCGCCCGCCCGTGGCGGCCCTGCGGGTCCACGTCGCCGGCCTGCGCGCGGCGGCGACCGCCGACTCCCTGATCGACCAGGTGCGCCACGGTGTGGCCTTCCACCGCGAGATCGTCAGGGCCTCCGGCAACGACGTGCTGATGTCGGTGTGGGAGTCCCTCGGCGTCGAGGTGTGGACACACCTGGCGATCCGCCTGTTCCGGGCGCGGGCGGTGGAGCACGCGACCGGTCACGACTCCCTCGTGGCGGCGTTCGAACGCGACGACCCGCACGTGGGCGTGCTGCTACGCGAGCACGTCCTCGGCTACTCCTCGGCCCGGCACCTCCCGCCGCCGATCGACCTCCCGCCGCCGGGCACCGTAGTCTGAGCCCCGGGGCGACTCGGACGGAGGCGTGGGCGCAGATGAGCGAGGCCGATCCGCACATTCACGTCGACCGGAAGGTGATGGGGGCCGGCGCCGACTACCGCAACGTGATCGCGTCGACGCTGGGCGCCGTGCCCGACGCGCCGACCTCTGTCACCACCGGTTGCGGGCTCCAGGTGGCCTACGCGATGACCTCGTCCCGCCCGGAGAGCGTCACCTGCCTGCCCTGCCGGGAGCACGCGCGCCAGGAGCACCTGCGCTTCGCCGAACAGGTCGAACGCCTGGGCCGGATGCCCGGCGCGCCCGTCACCGGCGACGAGGTGGCCAAGGCCGCGCGATGGGCCCGGGACATCGCCGGCAGGTTCGCCGGCTGAGCGGCGGACGCGTGATGACGCCGAGATCGGGCCGGGCCATGATCGCTTGGTAGCCTGCTGCCGCCGAGAACACCCCAAGGCGGCAAGCGGGACGCCCTGGGGCTCGATCAGCCCGACGACAACAATCCCCACGGCGGGAATCGGACGACAGGAACAAGGCTTCCCATGCGCTTTCTGCGGCCCCATGCCGGCTTCGTGCTCATGTTCATCGCCTCGTTAGCCAGCTTCATCGCGGCCTTCTTCGTGGCGATCGCCGCGATCGACGGCTGCGGCCAGACATCGAGCCCGGCGTGCCAGTCCGAGGTCGCCGGCGCGCGAAACCTGGCCATCGTGATCGCGCTGGGCGGCCTCACCACCATGATCGGCGGTGTCGGCTTCCAGGTCGGCCGGGGTTCCGGGCCGGCCGCCATGCTCCCCCCACCTGGTTACGGCGCACCCGTCCACCAGCAGCCCCCACCCCCGATCCCCGGCCCCGGAGCGCCTTCACCGGGATATCCCGGACAGTGGCCCCCCGGTTCAGGATGAGCGGGCCGGGGAGTGGGCGCCTCCGACCAGCCCCGACCCGGAGACTCGCCTTCCGCGAGATGACCCCGGAAGACCTCGACGACATGGCGGCCCTGCTGGGCAGCCCCGAGGTCATGCGGTTCTACCCGAGGCCGAAAACGCGCGAGGAAGCCTCGGGCTGGATCGGCTGGAACGAACGGCTCTACCGCGAGCACGGCCACGGGCTGTGGCTGATCGAGCTCAGGGACACCGGCGAGTTCGTCGGCAACTGCGGCCTGACGCCACAGAACGTCGAGGGGACCGTGCACGTCGAGATCGGCTACCTGGTCCGGGCCGAGCTCCAGGGCCACGGATACGCCACCGAAGCCGCGGCCGCCTGCCGCGACTACGCGCGTGACGTCCTGCACCTGGATCGGCTCATCGCGATCATCCATCCCGGCAACGTGCCCTCTCAGCGCGTCGCGGAGAAGGTCGGGCTCCGGCTGGAACGTCTGGCGACCGTTCACGGGCTCCGGCGGAGGATCTACGCCGGGAGCATCTGATCCGGGCCTGAGCTCGGAGTCGGGCTCCTGGATCTACGTTGCGCGGGTTTTGGCGAGGGCTTAGTGATGTGCGGGCAAGTTTGGCGGAAGCAAGATCTGTCGCCGGTCATGCGCCCGTCCGGTTGGCGGTATATCCAGCTCTGAAACTGTTCGCGCCCGGGAGGCTTGGGTCGAACTCGCTCGAAGGGCGCCCGCTATGGCGACATACGGCTATCGCTGTCCGCATTGCCGAGAAATCGCGGTCACATGTCCGATCGGCACCGCACCCGCCTCGGTGCCGTGCCCGGACTGTGGCGCGGTCTCGGCCCGGGTGTTCTCGGCGCCGATGCTGGCGCGTACTCCGGCCGCCCTGGCGGCCCAGGTGCGGCGTGCGGAGCGCAGCGCCACCGAGCCCGAGGTCGTCACGGCCCGGCCACGGCGCCGCGCCGGGAGCGCGGTGGCCGCCCATCCCGCCACCGCTCGCCTGCCGCGCCCGTGACCGTCCCTGTGCCGAAAGGAACCCAGCCGTGCCAGAGCTGATCTTCCCGCTCGACTCGACCAAGAAGTTCACCGACCAGGCCAAGCTCGGTCACAACCGCTGGCATCCCGAGATCCCGCCGGTGGCCCGGGTCAAGCCGGGTGACAGTTTCCGGGTCCACTGCCGCGAGTGGTTCGACGGCGCGATCCGCAACGACGACTCCGCCGAGGACGTCCGTGACGCCCCGCTGACGACGGTGCACGTGCTCAGCGGCCCGTTCGCGATCGAGGGCGCCGAGCCGGGCGACCTGCTGATCGTCGACATCCTCGACGTCGGGCCCATCCCGCAGGAGGACAGCGGCCCGCTGGCCGGCCAGGGCTGGGGTTACACCGGGATCTTCCCCACCAGGAACGGCGGCGGGTTCCTCACCGAGCAGTTCCCCGACGCCTACAAGGCGATCTGGGACTTCTCCGGTCAGACCGCTACCTCCCGCCATATTCCCGCGGTGTCGTTCACCGGCATCACCCACCCCGGGCTCATGGGCACCGCGCCGTCGGCCGAGCTGCTGGCGAAATGGAACGCGCGGGAGGGCGCGCTGATCGCCACCGATCCGCAGCGGGTGCCGCCGCTGGCCCTGCCTCCCGAGCCGCGGGACGCCGTGCTCGGGTCGGTGCCCTCGTCCGAGTTCGACCGCGTCGCGGGCGAAGCCGCTCGTACCGCGCCGCCCCGGGAGAACGGCGGCAACCAGGACATCAAGAACCTCACCAAGGGCTCCCGCGTCTTCTACCCGGTGTTCGTCCCCGGCGCGAACCTGTCGGTCGGCGACCTGCACTTCTCCCAGGGCGACGGCGAGATCACCTTCTGCGGGGCCATCGAGATGGGCGGCTTCGTCGACCTGCACGTGGACCTCATCAAGGGCGGCATGGAGACGTACGGCGTCGGCGAGAACACCATCTTCATGCCGGGCCGCACCGCACCCCAGTACAGCGAGTGGCTCGCGTTCTCCGGGGTGTCGGTCACGCTGGACGGCGAGCAGCGCTACCTCGACTCGCAGCTGGCCTACCAGCGGGCCTGCCTGCACGCGATCGGCTACCTGTCGAAGTTCGGCTACAGCCCCGAGCAGGCGTACCTGTTGCTCGGCGCCGCGCCGATCGAGGGCCGGCTGTCGGGGGTGGTGGACATCCCGAACTCCTGCGCCACCGTCTACCTGCCGACCGCGATCTTCGACTTCGACGTCCGGCCCGGCGCGTCCGGCCCGGCCCGGGTGCCACCGGGCACCAGCGCGCCGCACGCCACCTTCGGCTGACGCGGGGCGGCTCTCACGGCGAGCAGGGTTGCCCCAGCGGGCCGAGCAACATCCGGCCACCGCGGTTCGGCAGTTCGAACAGCGCGTTGAGCAGCGGGGCGAGGCGCCGTAGCTCCTCCAGATGGGCGGCGCTCAGCAGGGACAGCTTGAGCCGGCCGGCTTCGGTGAGGGTCAGGCGCACCTCCCGGCGGTCCCCGGCCCTCACCCGGTTGCGCCTGATCAGGCCCAGCCGCTCCACCCGGTCGGCCAGCTGTACGGCGCTGTGGTGCCGGGTGCACAAATAACCGGCGAGCTCCCGGATGGTGGGACCGCGAGAGTCGGAATGGCCGCGAACCGCCAGCAGCAGCTGGTGCTGGGCAGCCGTGAGACCCACCTCGGCCGCGCGCTGCTCGCTCCACCACAGGAAGGCGCGGAGCCAGACGCGGAACGAGAGCAGGTTCGCGTAGTCCTGCTCTGTGAGCGCTTCAGACGGTCGCCCCATAACCAACAACCCCTCTTAACGTGATATTATCATACAAAGAGATACAAATCGGGCGGCCGAACGGGTCGGGAGCAAGACACGCCGCCGTCTGTCCACGGCCGTCGATCTCACAGCCTCAGGCACGCATGCTGGCGCATGCGCAAAGGTGGTGAAAGACATGGCTGGCGAGACCATGCGAATGCACCCCGACATCGCGGAACTGCGGGCGAAATACGAGCTCGCCGCAGAGACACCGATCGCCAAGGCGGTAGCCGGTCTTACGTTCCTGACCGGCCTTTACCTCGCGATCTCTCCGTGGGTCGTCGGGTTCAACGGATTCACAACCCTGACGGTGAACAACCTGATCGTCGGCATCGCCCTGGCGATGCTGGGCGCGGGGTTCGCCTCCGCCTCCGGGCGGACGCACGGCATCGTCTGGATCGCACCGCTGATCGGCGTATGGACGATCATCGCACCCTGGGTCGTCAGCGGAAACGTCGCCACGACCGGGACGATCTGGAGCAACGTGGTGACCGGCGCGGTCGCTGTGCTTCTCGGGCTCGCCGCGATGCTCGGCATGAACCGTCCGTTCGGCTCACCGATGCGCAGACGCTGACCCGTCGCGGGGCGAACCCGTCATGTGGCGGGAGCCGGCCCGGCCGGCTCCCGTCAGGCTGGTCAGGAGCGGCCCGCCGGCAGGTGGGCGGCGAGGACCTCGGCCAGGTGCACCGCCCGCCTGGAGCTGGTGTCGGCGATCTGCGTACGGCAGCTGAACCCGTCGGCCATGATCAGTGTGTCCGGGTCCGCCTCCCGGATGGCGGGCAGCAACTCGTGCTCCGCGCAGGCCAGGGAGACCTCCATGTGCCCGGCGGTGAAGCCGAAGTCACCGGCCAGGCCGCAGCACCCGCCCACCGTACGCAGCCGGACCCCGGCCCTGGTCAGCAGGTCCTGGTCGGCCTGGTGACCGAGGACGGCGTGCTGGTGACAGTGCGGCTGGCAGACGGCCTCGCGATCGATGCGCGGAGGCTGCCAGCCCTCGGTACGGGTGAGCAGTTCGGCCAGCGTGGTGCTCTGCTCGGCCAGGCGGGTGACGTCACGGTCGTGCGGGAGCAGGGCGGTGGCGTCGTCCCGGAAGACGGCGGTGCAGCTGGGTTCGAGGCCGACGATCGGGATGCCCTGCCGCAGCACGGGGGCGAGCGTACGCAGGGTGCGGCGCAGCACCCGCCTGGCGATGCCGAGCTGGCCGGTGGAGATCCAGGTGAGCCCGCAGCACAGGGTGCGGGGCGGGATGAGCACCCGGTAACCGGCCGCTTCGAGCACCTTGACCGCGGCGACCGCGATCCGCGGCGAGAGGTTGTCGGTGAAGGTGTCCGGCCAGAGCAGCACTCGGCCGCGCTCCCCGCTGCCGCGCGAGCCGCGGCGCCGGTAGGCGTCGCTGAAGCGGGCACGGGCGAAGGCGGGCAGGGTCCGGCCGGGTTCGATGCCGCCCAGCCGCTTGACCAGGCCGGCCAGGCCGGGCGCGTGCGTCAGCGCGTTGACGGCGCCGGGGGCGGCGGCCGCCAGCCGGGCCCAGAGCGGAAGCCAGCCCATGCTGTAGTGGGCGGCCGGCCGGGGCCGGTGCGCGTAGTGATGGGACAGGAATTCGGCCTTGTACGTGGCCATGTCCACGTTCATCGGGCAGTCGCTCTTGCAACCCTTGCAGGCCAGGCACAGATCGAGCGCGTCGTGCACGGCCCGCGAGTGCCAGCCGTCGGTGATCGTGGCGTCGGTGTGCCCGTTCAGCATCTCGAACAGCAGCCGGGCCCGCCCCCGCGTGGAGTGTTCCTCCTCGCCGGTGGCGCGGTAGGAGGGGCACATGACACCGCCGGTGTGGCTGCGACATTGCCCGACGCCCACGCAGCGCATCACCGCCCACTGGAAGCTGCCCTGGTCATCCGGGTAGCCGAAGGTCACCTCCGGCTCCGCGGGGGTCCAGTCGGCGCCCAGGCGCAGGTTCTCCGTCACCCCGTACGGTGCGACGATCTTGCCGGGGTTCATCCGGTTATCCGGGTCGAACACGGCTTTGACCTGGCCGAAGGCGGCGATGATGTCCGCCCCGAACATGACGGGCAGCAGCTCGCCACGCGACTGGCCGTCGCCGTGCTCGCCGGACAGGGAGCCGCCGCAGGAGACGACCAGGTCGGCGGCGCGGCGCAGGAAGGCGTGGAAGGCGGCGATGCCGTCGGCGGTGACCAGGTCGAAGGGGATGCGGGTGTGCACGCAGCCCTGGCCGAAGTGCCCGTACAGGGCGGCTTCGTCGTAGCCGAACTCGGAGAACAACCGGCGCAGGTCGCGCAGGTAGTCGGCGAGCCGTTCCGGCGGGACGGCGGAATCCTCCCAGCCTTCCCACGTGACGCGCATCTCCGGGACGCGGGCGGTGGCGCCCAGGCCGGCCTCGCGCATCTCCCACAGCTCGTGCTCGGTCCTCTCGTCGTCGAAGAAGGCCATCTGCGGCTCGTGATCGCTGCCGTGCAGCTCGTCCATGAGGGCCTCGGCCCGCCTCCTGGCCTCCTCCTTGCTGCCGCCGGTGAAGGAAACCATGAGCCAGCCGCCGCCCTCGGGCAGCTGGCCCAGGGCCTCGGGATGCATGTGCCGGCGGCGTTCGTAGCTGATCAGCTTGTCGTCCACGCCCTCCAGCTGGTGCGGGTGGTGGGCGGCGATGCGAAGCACCGCGCGGGCGGCGGTGAGGATGTCGTGGTAGCCGAGCAGGAGCAGGACCTCGGCCGCGGGCACCGGCACCAGGTTGAGCTCGGCGCGCAACACCGTGACCAGCGTGCCTTCCGAGCCGACCAGGGCTCCGGCCAGGTCGAAGGCGCCGCCGGGCAGCAACCGGTCGAGGTTGTAGCCGGAGACCCGGCGCGGGATGTCGGGGAAGCGGGCCCGGATCTGTTCGGCGTGCTCGACGGCGATCTCGCGCAGCTGCCGGTAGATGTCGGCGCGGCGGCCTCCTTCGGCGAGGATGCGCTCGTACTCCTCCTCGCTCGTAGGGCCGACCCACATGCGGGTGCCGTCGTAGGTGAGGATCTCCAGGCGGGCGACGTTCTCGGCGGTCTTGCCGTAGGCCTGGGCCGTCGAGCCGCAGGAGTTGTTGCCGATCATGCCGCCGATCGTGCACTGGGCGTGGGTGGACGGCTTCGGCCCGAACATCAGGCCGGTGGGGGCAAGCTGCCGGTTGAGCTCGTCCAGGACGATGCCCGGCTCGACCACGCACGTCCTGGCCCGCTCGTCGACCGACACCAGGCGCCGGCAGTATTTGGACCAGTCGATGATCACGGCGGTGTTGCAGGTCTGGCCGGCCAGGCTGGTGCCGCCGCCGCGCGAGGTGATCGGCGCCTGGTGCTCGCGGCACACGGCCACGGCCTCCACGGCGGCATCGATCGTACGCGGCACCACGACGCCGAGCGGGACCTGCCGGTAGTTGGAGCCGTCGGTCGAGTACGCGCCACGGCTACCGGGGTCGAACCGGACCTCGCCGTCCACCCGGGCCCGCAGATCTTCTTCCAGGTCGCGGATACGCACGTACGGCTGGGGTCCGCGGACCAGGACGGGGTCGGGAAGTCCCACGGCTCGTCCCATGATGATCACTTCCCCGGCTGGGAGATCGGGTGAAAGGCCATGTCAGCCGCCTTGCCCACCCCGTCGGCCGTAAACATCCGCCGCCCGCGGGCCACGCACGTGGCGCCGTCCGGGGGGCCGCGGCAGCCTCCGTTTGGACGATGACGGCCGGGTAGCAGATACCGCCTGCCGATCCGTGGGGCGGAAGGGGGCGAAGGGGTGCCGATCGACAAGGTCGCGGCAGCGGCCTACCACATCCCCACCGACCTCCCCGAAGGCGACGGGACGCTCGCGTGGCAGGCGACCACGATGGTCGTCGTCACGCTCACCGCCGACGGCCACACCGGCACCGGCTGGACGTACGCCCCGGCCGCCGCGGCCGCGCTGGTCACCGAACTGCTCGCCGACGTCGTGACCGGCTCCGACGCCGCCGACATCCCCGCCGCCTGGGCCGCGATGACCCGGCAGATCCGCAACGCCGGCCGGCCCGGCGTCGCCGGATACGCCCTCTCGGCCGTGGACGTGGCGCTCTGGGACCTCAAGGCCCGCCTGCTCGACGTGCCGCTGGTCCGCCTGTTCGGCGCGGCGCGTCCGCAGGTCCCGCTCTACGGCTCGGGCGGCTTCACCACCTACGACGACGACGCCACCACGGCACAACTCCGGCGATGGGTGCAGGACCAGGGCATCGGCCGGGTCAAGATCAAGATCGGCGAGTCGTACGGCACCGAGCCCGAGCGGGACCTGCACCGCGTGGCCCTGGCCCGGCGCGTCATCGGCGAGGCCGCCGAGCTCTACGTCGACGCCAACGGCGGCTACTCGGCCAAGCAGGCCGTCCGCCTGGGCGAGCGGATGCGCGAGCACCGCGTGACCTGGTTCGAGGAGCCCGTCTCCTCCGACGACCTGCCCGGCCTGCGCCTGGTGCGCGAGCACTGCGCGGCCGACGTGACGGCCGGCGAGTACGGCTGCGACCTGGCGTACTTCACCCGCATGTGCCAGGCCGGGGCCGTCGACTGCCTGCAGATCGACGCCACCCGGTGCGGCGGGTACACCGGCTGGTTCGCCGCCACCGCCGTCGCGGCCGGGCACAACCTCCAGGTCTCCGCCCACTGCGCGCCCAACCTGCACCTCCCGGCCGCCGCCGCGACCGTCAACCTGCGCCACATCGAGTGGTTCCATGACCACCAGCGCATCGAGGCCGACCTGTTCGACGGCGCCGCCGACCCGTCCGGCGGGCTGGCCCGGCCCCGCGCCGACTCCCCCGGCCACGGCCTGACCCTGCGCACCGCCGCCGCCGAACGCCACCGCGTGCGGTGAACGGGCATGACAGGTCGATCAAGGGCCATACCCGCAGGTCAGTGGCCTTCATGGAGCGGTGGTAGCCTTCCCCCATGACCCCGCAAGAGCTCGCCAATCTGGCACACCTGCGCCGGGCGCGGGATCTGATCGACCGTGAATACGCCCGCCCGCTCGACGTGCCGACGATGGCTCGCCACGCGCTCATGTCACCGGCGCACTTCTCCCGCCAGTTCCGGGCGGCCTACGGCGAGACGCCCTACAGCTACCTCATGACCCGCCGCATCGAACGCGCGATGGCGCTGCTGCGCGCCGGTGTCAGCGTGACCGACGCGTGCATGGAGGTCGGCTGTACGTCGCTCGGCTCGTTCAGCTCGCGATTCACCGAGCTGGTGGGTGAGACGCCGAGCGCCTACCGTGGCCGCGAGCACCGGGCCGAGGCTGCCATGCCTTCGTGCGTGGCCATGGTGCGCACCCGGCCGACCAGGAAAACTCCGAGCAGAAATGGAGAAGCAGGACGTAAGGCCGCCGCCTAGCGTTGACCGCATGTCCATCGCACTTCAGTTCTGCCACATCACCGTCAACAACGTGGACGAGGCGGTCGCCTTCTACGGCGACGCGCTCGGCCTGGAGGTCCGCAACGACGTCTCGTCCGGCGAGTTCCGCTGGGTCACCCTCGGCAGCCCGGACCAGCCGGGCGTCGAGATCGTCCTCTCCGAGCCGCACGCCGGCCGGTCCCAGGCCGACGGCGACACCCTCCAGGAACTGCTCACCAAGGGCGTCCTGCCGATGACCGTCTTCCGCACCGACGACCTCGACGCGACCTTCGAGAGGGTGCGGGCCTCCGGCGCGGAGGTGCTGCAGGAGCCCATCGACCAGCCCTGGGGACCGCGCGACTGCGCGTTCCGCGACCCCTCGGGCAACATGGTGCGAATCTCCCAGGAGCCGAAGGCGTAACCACCACGCTCCCGTCCGGCTGCCGCCCCTTCCACCGGCAACCTCGCGGGAAACCGGCGAATCATGGCCGGGCGGCGACCTCGTTCACTGCGCTACCAGATGGGGCCCGTACAGTTCCCCGTTTGGTCATGGCGCCGTCCGGCGTCGAGCGCTAGCGTGCCTTTTGGGGCAGGCTGCGTCGTTCGCCATGCCCGGCCGTGATGCCGAGACACGGTGAAGAGGTCGGTGGGATGCGCCAGGTCAGCGATGAAGGCGCCCATCAGCTGATCCACCAGGCGCTGCTCTACGACGGCGACCACGAGTGCCTGTCGGCCACCACCGATTTCTGCCTGGATGGCCTGGCCGCGGGTGACAAGGTCCTGGTCGTCGTCGCGGAGGCCAAGATCGCGCTGTTGCGCGAGAAGCTGGCGGAGCCGGCGTCCGAGGTGGAGTTCGTGGCGGCCAGGGAGTGGTATCGCGCGCCGGGACGTACGCTGGCCGCCCTCGACCGCCACATCGCGGCCCACAAGAGCAACCACGGCCGGGTACGGATCATCGGCGAACCCGTCTGGGACAGCCGTACCCAGCTGGAAGAGTGCGAGTGGATCCGCTGCGAGTCGGTGACCAACGCCGCGTTCGCGAGCAGGCCCGCCTGGTTCGTGTGCCTCTACGACCGGCGCACGTTGCCGGAGCACATCCTCACCGGCGCCGGGCGTACCCATCCCCACCTGCTCACCGGGTCCGGCGGGCGCGACAGCGACTCCTACGTCGATCCGGCCCTCTTCGCCTGCCCGGGCGACGAGTTTCCCCTGCCGCCCGCACCGGCGAACACCACCGTGATCGCCTTCGGCGCCGACCTGGGCCTGATGCGTCAGCGGCTGGTCGCCCACATCGCGGCCCTCGGCCTGCCCGGCGAGCGGGCCCAGGACATCTTGCTGGCGGTCAACGAGGTGGCGACCAACTCCGTGGAGCACGGCGCCGGGCACGGCCTCGTCACGTTGTGGACCTCCGGCACCACCCTGGTGTGCGACATCGTGGACTCCGGACGGATGACCGTACCTCTTCCCGGGTTCCTGCCACCCGCTCTGACCGCCGGGCACGGGCATGGGCTGTGGATAGCGCGCCAGTTGTGCGAGCTGGTCCAGGTTCGCGCCGACCCGGACGGCACCCAGATCCGCCTCCACCTTGCCATGACGTGACGGCCCCCGCGTAGCGGGCGAACGCGCCCGACACCGGGAAGAGGGCCGCCATAGTGGCGCTGACCTGCGGATTCGCCTATCTTGAGAGGCGGAGGGGAGTACTTCCCAAGAGCCGGTCCGGTCAGTACGGACGTGACTTCGTCCCCGGACGGCCGCCAGTGCGGCGAAGGAGACCTCGAACGGCTTGATCGCCACGTTCGAGGAGGTTCCATGCCGCTGGAGACCATCGGCTCGCCCCACCTGTGGTCGATCACCGTCGCCTGTCTCGCGCTGCTGCTGGGCGTGGACTTCCTCCTGACGCGCCGCCCGCACGAGGTACGGATGCGCGAGGCCGTGAGCTGGTCGGTCTTCTACCTGGCGCTTCCGCTGCTCTTCGGCGTCTACCTGTGGCGCGCGTTCGGGACCAGGGTGGCGGTGGAGTTCTACACCGGATACGTCGTCGAGAAGTCGTTGTCCGTGGACAACCTCTTCGTGTTCCTGCTGCTGCTCTCCGCGTTCGCGGTGCCACGCGAGCTGGCCCAGCGGGTGTTGCTGTACGGCATCATCGGGGCCCTGGCGCTGCGGGCGGTGTTCATCGCCCTGGGCGCCGCCGTGCTGCAGAGCGGCACCTGGGCGTTCCTGCTGTTCGGCGGGATCCTGATCGTCACCGCGTGGCGGATCCTCAGGAGCGCGCTGAGCGGCCACGAGCAGGAGGTGGACATTTCCTCCATGCGTACGATCCGGCTGCTGCGGCGGGTCATGCCGGTCACCGAGGACTATCGGGGCTCCCGTCTGGTGGTCCGAGAGGGCGGCCGGCGTGCCCTGACCCCGCTGGCGCTGGCCATCGTGGCGATTTTCGCCACCGACATCGTCTTCGCGGTCGACTCGGTGCCGGCCGTGTACGGCGTGACAGAAGACCCCTTCCTCGTCTTCGCCACCAACGCGTTCGCCCTGCTCGGCCTGCGGGCTCTGTACTTCGTGCTGTCGGACGTCCTGGGGAAGTTGCGGCACCTGAACCACGGGCTCGCCCTCATCCTGGGCTTCATCGGGCTCAAACTCGTCCTGCACTGGGCCCACGGCATCTGGCCGGCGGTCCCGGAGATCCCCACTTTGATCTCGCTCGGGGCCATCATCGCGGTCCTGACGGTCGTCACGATCACGAGCATGCAAGCCAACCGCCGCCAGGCCCGCCGAACCGCCCCCTCAGGCTCAGACGGCTGACTCCCCTGACCGATCAGCGTCACAGTTGTCGTCGTGGTAGAGGGCCGTCAGGAGGGGGCGGGTGAGGGCGGCCATCTCGGCGGGCGAGCGGGGGCAGCCGCGCTCCAGCCAGTCGGTGGCCACGCCGATGAGTGCTCCCGCCGTGAACGCGGCGGGCACGTCGTGCGGGGTGTGCGCCGTGTAGTCGACCGGGGCCACGGCCTGGTCGTCCGTGGTGGCACACCGGGCGCCGACGTAACCCGCCACGGTGGCGCGGCGGCGCACGTGGTCGATGACCCGCGCGCTTCCCTGGGGCCCGAGCACGCTGCGGTAGAGGCGGGCGTGCTCGGCGAGGTGGGCGAAGAAGGTCCGCAGCGTGTCGGTGGCGGTGTCCGGGCCGTCCTTGCTGCCAGGGTGGGGAATGGCCTCGATCAGGTCGTCGATCATCGCGGTGCACGCCGCCTCGGCCAGCTCGTGCACGTCGTGGTAGTGGTCGTAGAACGTGGAACGGCTCACCCCGGCGTGCTCGACGACATCGGCGACGCTGATCCGGGACAGATCGTGGTCCTGGACGAGGTCGATCAGCGCGCTGCGCAGGGCCGCCTGCGTGCGGCGCACCCGCGGGTCGCTCAGCTCGCCGTTTCTCTCCCTGGTGAGTGCCACACCTCAGTGTACTGTTTCCTACAGGTGTCGGTTAGCCTACACATGTAGGGAACTTGCCTGCTGATTGGGGAATCGTGACCACTGAGTCCGCTGAGACGCTCCAGATCGCCCGCACTTGTCCGTACGCTCCGCCAGAGCAGCACCTTCGCCTCCTGCGCGAGCAGCCGGTCACCAAGGTCGCACTGCCCGGCGGTTCGGAGGCCTGGGTCGCCGCCCGCTATCAGGACATCCGTACGGTGCTGAGCGACCCGCGCTTCAGCGCCAACCGCCGCCTCCCCAGCAGTCCCAGGCTGAACGGCGAGGTGATCCCGGGCGACTCGCCGCTGCCCAAGATGATGCTGGAGATGGACCCGCCCGAGCACGGCCCGGTCCGTCGCGCCGTGGTCGGGGAGTTCACCGTCAGGCGCATGGCGGCGCTGCGCCCGCGCATCCAGCAGATCGTGGACGAGCACCTCGACGCCATGCTCGACGGCCCGCGCCCGGTGGACCTGGTGCGGGCGCTGGCCCTCCCGGTCCCCTCGCTGGTGATCTGCGAGCTGCTCGGCGTGCCGTACGAGGATCACGACTTCTTCCAGGCGAACTCCGCGCAGTTGCTCGACCACCAGATCACGCCGCAGGAGAGGCAGCACGCCTCCCTGGAGATCGCGATCTACCTGGACAAGCTGATCACGGCCAAGGAGGAGGACCCCACCGACGACCTGCTCGGCCGCCAGGTGATCAAGCAGCGCGAGAGCGGTGAGGTGGACCACGCCTCGCTGCTCAGCCTGGCGTTCCTGCTGCTGATCGCCGGGCACGAGACCACGGCGAACATGATCTCGCTGGGCACGTACATGCTGCTGGAGCATCCCGAGGCGCTCGACGCGCTGCGCGCGGACCCGGCCAAGGCGCCGGGCGCCGTGGAGGAGCTGCTGCGGCACTTCACCATCGCCGAGTTCGCGATCGCGCGGGTGGCCATGGAGGACGTGGAGCTCGGCGGGACGGTGATCCCCGCGGGTTCGGGCGTGCTCACGCTGGCCAACGCGGGCAACCGCGACCCGGAGGTGTTCGAGGACGCCGAGACGTTCGACATCGAGCGCGACGCCCGCAGCCACCTGGCCTTCGGCTTCGGCCCCCACCAGTGCCTGGGCCAGAGCCTGGCCCGCGTGGAGCTGGAGATCGTCTTCAACAGCCTGTTCCAGCGGATCCCCGGCCTGCGGCTGGCGGTCCCCGCCGAGCAGCTGACGTTCAAGGACCACTCCACCGTCTACGGGATGCACGAGCTGCCTGTCACCTGGTGACCTGACCCGGTCGAACGGCTCCGGCGCGGCACACGGCAGGGGTACGGCGCCAGCCGCCGTACCCCTGACCGGTCAGGTGAACGCCGGCATGATCTGGTCGTGGATCAGCCGGAGCTGGGTGTCCACGGTGGCCACCTCCGGCAGCTCCCGCCCCATGAACTGCTTGACCAGCGTCGCGTCGGTAATGGCCAGGATCATGTGGTTGACGCCCGACGGTTCGATCTCGCGCCTGATCTTGGCCACGCACTCCTCCGGCGTACCGGCGATGGACAGCCGCTCCCCCAGCTCGGGCGTGGTCAGCTCGATCGCCCTGGCGAGGTCGCCGGCGCCGAGGGCGTCGACGATCGGCTTCATCGCGCTCGGGTCGACGCCGTTGCGTTCGAGCTGCTCGGCGGGCATGGAGGAGGCGTACAGGCCGACCATGCTGCGGGCGGCCTCCTTCGCCACGGCCGAGTCCGGGCCGGTGGCGAAGACGACCCAGGCGCCGATGTCCATCGACGCGGGGTCCTTGCCCGCCTTCTCCGCGCCGGCCCGGAAGTGCTGGACCAGGTAGTCGTAGGCCTCGCGGGTGTAGCTGAGCGCGTGGTGCACGCCGTCGGAGTGCTCGCCGGCCGCCCGGAAGGAGCGCGGGCCGCGCATCGCGCCGAGTTTGACCGGCACACGCTCCTGCACCGGGCGGGCGAAGGTGAACAGGCCGCTGTACTTGAAGAACTCGCCGTCGTAGGTGATCGTGCCCTCGTCCAGCAGTGTGCGCACCACGTGCGCCGCCTCCTTCACGCGCGACAGCGGCCTGGTGACCGTCCAGTCGATGTTGTACTGGGCGAGCAGCCCGAAGTTGCCGCTGGACAGCACCACCTCGGCCCGACCGTCGCTGAGCTCGTCGAGCGTGGCCGCCGCCTGGGCGATCAGGGTAGGTTCGCGCAGCACCACGGACGACACGCTGGGCCCGAACCGGATCCGGGACGTCTGCTGCGCCGCGGCGGCGAACAGCAGCCACAGGTCCTTGTGCCAGGTCTCGTCGGCCGCGTAGCAGGCGTGGAAGCCGAGCTCGTCGGCCAGCCGGATGGACGCCAGCGACTCCCGCAGCGGGTAGTCGGGCAGCATCACGTAACTGAACTTCATCGTGTGACCTCCTGAGGGATGGCGTCACCCGAAGGGGCGTCGCCTTTGTCGTACGGCCTGGCGACCAGCAGGTAGACCAGCCCGGCGGCGACCACCACCAGCCCGGACAGGGCCACCAGGTAGTTGTCGTACCAGGGGGCGCCGGGCGTTCTCGGCCAGGCCATGTTGGCGATGGCGAGCACTCCGTAGGCCAGCGCGGCCACGTTCACGGCGAGCCCCGCGCGGCCCAGCGTGAACGGCCCGGCCGGGCGCCAGCCGCGCACCCGGGCCCGCAACGCCGCCAGGACCACCATCTGGAAGCCCAGGTAGATGCCGAGCACCGCGAATGAAATGATCTTGACGAGGGCGTCCTCCGACACGATGGAGCCCAGCACGACCAGCGCGGGCACGACGGCGGCGACCAGGAGCGCGTTCGGCGGGATACGCCTGACCGGGGAGAACCGCCGGAACGCGCGGCTGCCCGCGATCATGTCGTCGCGGGCGTAGGAGTAGAGCAGCCGGCTCGCCGCCGCCTGCAGGCTGAGCGCGCACGACAGGAACGACAGCAGCACCACGCCGAGCACGACCTTGAGGCCGGTGGCGCCGAACGCGGTGGTCAGGACGTTCGTGACGGGGTCGGCGTCCGTGCCGGAGACGACGGCGGCGAAGTCGGGAACGGCGAGTAACAGCGCGAGGCAGACGAACGTCGCGGCGGCACCGCCCACGTAGATGGTCATGCGCATGGCCTTGGGGATGCGCCGGGTCGGGTCGGGCACCTCCTCGGCCACGTCACCACACGCCTCGAACCCGTAATACTGAAATATCCCGATAAGCCCGGCGGCCAGGAAAGCGGTGAAATATCCGGACCCCGACCCCGCGCCGAATGAGTCGAACAGCACCCCGAGCCCGTGGTGCCGCTGGGTGAACAGCAGCCACCCGCCCACGGCCAGCGCCCCGACCAGCTCGGCGGCGAACCCGACGATCGCCGCCACCGCCAGCACCCGCGTCCCGGCCAGGTTGACGGCCAGCGCCACGGCCAGAATGACCAGCGCGCACAGGACCGTGTTCCCCGCGCCGGCCTCGATCCCGAGGAACGCCGCCAGGTACGGCCCCGCCCCGTACGCCACGCTCGCGATCGTCACCAGCAGCGCGACCAGGTACACCCAGCCCGCCATCCAGGCCCACCGCCGCCCCCACAGCCGCCTGGCCCAGGGGTAGATGCCGCCGGTCAGCGGATACTGCGAGACGATCTCACCGAAGACCAGCGCCACCAGGAACTGCCCGGCGCCCACGATGAGCAGGCTCCAGATCATCGGCGGGCCGCCGACGGCCAGCGACGAGGCGAACAACGTGTAGATCCCGACCACGGGAGACAGGTACGTGAAGCCGAGCGAGAAGTTGGCCCACAAGCTCATGTCCCTGCGGAACTCGGAGCTGTAACCGAGGTCGGCCAGCCGGGCGTCGTCCGTCCGGCTCGGCGGGGCGTCGCCCGGCGGGGGGTCACTCGTCGAGGTCATGGAGGAGCTCCTCGCCGGAGAGCACCTTGTCCGCGAAGTGCCGGTGCATCCAGGCCAGGTGGTCGGCCCGGGACCGGACCAGGCGCAGCGTGTCCCAGTTGGGGAAGTCCTGCTGCGTCACGTGGTCGGTCATGAGGGCGGGCTCGACCTCGAAGACGTGCTCGAACCGGGTGATCGCCACGTCCGTCACCCGCCGGGCCGGTGGAGGCGACATCTCATCCTGATAGCGATATTTCACGATTTCTCCGCATATGCCTGATCGAGCAGGTACTTTCCGGGGTTCATGATGTTGTTCGGGTCGATGGCCCGTTTGATGGCGAGCATCACGTCGTACCCGCCGCCGAGCTCCTCGGGCACCAGGTCCACCTCGCCCGCGCGGCAGGAGCCGTGGCAGGCGCTGATCGAGCCGCCGTGGGCCAGCGTCACGGCGGCGAGGTCGCGCTTGGCCCGTACCCATGCCTCCCAGGCGGCGTCGTCGAGCCGCTGCTCCCAGATGCCGATGTCGATCTCGGTGAGGTAGTCGGCGCCGGTCGCGCCGTTGGTGTAGGCGAACATGCCCCAGTCGTCGAACACGTCGCTCTCGCGCCTGAGCCGGTCGGCGATCTCGTGCCAGGCCAGCCGTACGGCGGGCAGGTTCGTGTAGTTGATCGAGGCGTCCTCGCAGTGCCAGCTCATCGGCACGACCTGGCCCGACCGCGTACGACCGTGCAGCGGCGTGGCGTACCTGTCGTGCCTGGCCGCCCAGTCGCCCTCGGAGATCTCGTCACCCAGGTAACGGGCGCCGAGCGAGCGGGCGATGCGCAGCAGCCGCCTGCCGCCGGCCCTGACCTCGTCCTCGTAGCCGTACAGCGCGGCGCACACCAGCGCCTTCACCGACGACGGCTGCGGGATGTAGGCCTCGTCGTCGCGCCGCAGATAGTCGACCTTCCACTCGTCGAACAGCACCGCCCCGGCGAACGTGGCCACGCCCGCCCGCGCCAGCGCCCCGACCGCGCGGTAGGCACTGTCGTAGTCCTCGAACGCCCAGAACGGCGAGAACTCCGCCTCCGGCTTCGGGAACAGCTTCAGCGTCGCCTCGGAGGCGATGCCGAGCGTGCCCTGGTGGCCCATGAACAGGTGCTTGAGCTGGTAGCCGCTGGAGCTCTTGGTGATCTTCCGCCCGATGCCGTCGCCGACGTGGATGACCCGGCCGCC
Source organism: Nonomuraea jiangxiensis (assembly GCF_900099965.1). GTDB lineage: Bacteria > Actinomycetota > Actinomycetes > Streptosporangiales > Streptosporangiaceae > Nonomuraea > Nonomuraea jiangxiensis. The sequence goes on from NZ_FNDJ01000024.1 coordinate 147,106, forward strand.
CGGCAGCACGTGGTCGAAGCTGAGCACCAGGTCGCGGGTGTGGCCGTAGCGGGAGCCGATCAGCGACCAGCCGCTGGTGCCGATCCGGCCGCCGACCAGCGAGCACGGGTAGGACGCCGGATCGTCCGGATAGATCAGTCCGTGCCGGCCGAGGACCTCGTTGAGTTTGAGCGCGTTGATGCCGGTGCCGACCGTACAGGTGCGGTTGTCGAGGTCGATCTCCTTGATCTGGTTGATCCGCTTGACGTCCACGACGATGCCGCCGCGCAGCGGCACCGCGCCGTCGGTCAGCCCCGTGCCGCCGTCGCGCGGCACGACCGGGATGCGCAGGCTGTCGGCCAGCCTGAGCACCTCCGCGACCTCCTCGGTGGAGGCCGGCAGCACGACCAGGTCCGGCATGCGCTCGGCCCACCGGTGCACGGGGAACGGCGCGGGCACGCGCGTCCGGTTGAGCCGGTCGGCCCGGCCGGTCAGCACGTGCTCGGGGCCGAGGATCTGCCTCAGCTCCGCCAGTACGGGGTCGCCGAGCAGGACCGTCATGGGGCCACCCCCAGCGACTCGGCCAGCAGTTCGTGCAGGTCCACGACGTCGATCGAGCGGGCCCGGCCGGCCTCCGACAGCGGCCGCTCCGACCACGGGCAGGCGCTGACCAGAGTGTCCACGCCCAGCTCCGCGGCCTTCCCGACGCGCTGCTCGCTGATCCGCGCGGTCAGCTCCGGCTTCTCGACCGGCAGCCCGCCGCCCGCGCCCGAGCAGTACGACCACTGCGTCACCCGGTCCACGTCGTGGAAGGTCAGCCCGGGGATCGCCCGCAGGATCTCCCGCGGCTCCCGCCAGACGCCCTTGCGCTTGTTGAGCCGGCACGGGTCGTGGTAAGTCACCGTACGCTCGACCGGGACGTGCGGCGTCAGCCTGCCCTCCCTGATGAGCTCCGCCAGCAACTCCACGACCAGCACGATCTCGATGTCGTAGGCGTCGCCGAAGTAGGCCGGATAGTCCTCCGTGAACGTGACGTAGTCGTGCGGGTCGAGCACCAGCACCCGGCGCACCCCGCCCGCCCGCCAGTCGTCCAGGTTGTGCCGGGCGAACCGGCGCGCCTGCTCCTCGTAGCCCATCTCGGCCGCCGGGCCGCCGCAGCACCACTGCTCGTGCATCAGCCCGAACTTGTAACCGGCGAGGTTCAGGATCCGGGCCACGGCGCGCGGCACGGACGTGCGGTGGAAGGCCGCCTCGCAGTCGACGAACAGGATGGTCTCGCCGCCGATCGGCAGGTCCAGCCCGGCGGCCCAGTCGCGCACCCGTGCCTGGTCGACCGGGGTGCCGTTCAGCACCGGCTCGTGTCCGCGCTCGTCGGTGAGCAGGTTCCAGCGCTGCCAGGCCGGCTGGTGCACGCCCTGCCTGACGGCCAGCCCGCGTACGGCCTTGACCAGGTCGACCGTACGCGTGCGGAAGCGGTAGAAGTCGCCGGTGAACAGCGAGTTGGGGCAGCGCAGCTCGCAGGCGCCGCATCCGGTGCAGTTGACGTAGTCGGCCGCGACGTCCGCGATCTCCAGCTCGCCCTGCTCCATCGCGACGACGTTGGCGTGGAAGGCGGTGGGACTCCAGGACTCGTTCCGCGTGACCTGCGTGACCGGGCAGACCTCGCGGCAGAACTTGTGGCCCGAGGAGAAACAGTTGTAGGCGGCGTTCCGCCACTCCTCGGCGAACCTCTTCTCCGGCGTCGTCTCCGGCCTCTTCTCGGGATCCGGCATGGGGCCTCCCTGGGGGGCGGGTTGAGATTGAAACTATGAGTTCATATTTCAAAAGGCAATATGCTGGACCGTGTGAGCCAGCTCCCCAAGGCGGCGGTCTTCGCCCCGGTCGACGATGGTTCCGGCCGGGTGGAGGTCGTGGTGCGCCGGCTGGCCGAGGCGATCGCGCTCGGCCTCATCGCCGACGGCGACCAGCTCCCCGCCGAGCTGGAGCTGGCCAACGCGCTCAAGGTCTCCACCGTGACGCTGCGCGCGGCCCTGGCCGCCCTGCGCGAGCGCGGGCTGGTCGAGACCCGCAGGGGGCGCGGCGGCGGCACGTTCGTGCTCGCGCCCGCCAACCCGTCCACCGCCCGGCTGCGCCGCCGCCTGCGGGAGCTCAGCACCTCGGAGCTGCGCGAGATCGGCGACTACCGCTCCGCGATCGCGGGCACCGCCGCCCGGCTGGCCGCCCTGCGGGCCTCCGCCGACAACGTCGCGCGCCTGCGCCAGGTCCTCGGCCGCCTCGACGCCGCGACCTCCGTCGGCGACCGCCGCCGCGCCGACGGCCGCTTCCACATCGAGGTCGCCGCCGCCGCCCAGTCCGTACGGCTGACGCGCGCCGAGATCGACATCCAGGCCGAGGTGGGCGAGCTGCTCTGGCTCCCGTACGGGGAGGCCGTCGACCCGCGGGAGGTGGTGCGCAGCCACACACAGGTGATCGACGCCATCGAGGCCCGCGACCCGGCCCGGGCCAGGGCGCTGACCGAGGAGCACCTCGACAAAGGGATAGAGCGTCTGATGGAGTTCCATTGGCGGCTCGTCGCATCCGGGTGAGGAGGCAACGATGAGCGATCGGCACGTCGATCAGGTAGCCGACCGGGTCCACACGATCGTCGCGGACGTCTTCCGCTCGCTGGACCACGTCCTGGCGAGCGTCGTGGCCTGCTATCGCGCCTCCGGCTCGTTCGCCTGCGCCGACCTGGCCGCCGTCCGGCCGGAGATCTTCGACTGCCTGAGCAGGACACACGAGGTGGTGGCGGGAGCAGGTGTCATCATGGCGCCCGGCGTGCTGGCCGACCGCCGGCGGTGGCTGGAGTGGTGGCAGGCGCCGCCCGAGCAGGACCCGGTCTTCCTGAACGTGGACCTCGACCCCGACAGCCTCGACTACTACGACTACACGGCCGCCGAATGGTTCGCCGTGCCCGAGCGCACCCGCCGCCGCCACGCCGTGGGCCCGTACGTCGACTACGGCGGCACCGACACGTACATGCTGACGTTCACCGTGCCCGCCGAGGTGGACGGCCGCTTCCTCGGCGTGGTGGGGGCCGACGTGCGGGCGGCCAGGTTCGAGGCGCTGCTGCTCGGCGTGCTGGCCGCGAGTCCCACGCAGATCACGCTGGTGAACGGCGAGGACCGGGTGGTGGCGACCAACTCGCCGCGGTTGCCGGCCGGCTCCCTGCTGCCGGACCCGGGCTCGGACCGGCTCCCGCTGCCCGAGCTGCCCTGGAGCATCGTCACCGGCGCCCGCAGGGCGACGGTGCTGTCCGCCTGAGGGCGAGGGCGTCTATCGGCGGGCGGCGCGGACGGCCAGCCAGCGCGCCATCGCGCGGACGCCGTGGCCGATGGCCCGCTCGTCGGGGTTGAAGGCGCCGAAGTGCGGATAGCCCGTGGTGATGGGGGCGCCCGGCGCCATGACGCCGAGGAATGTGTAGGTGCCGGGAATCCGGTCAAGGAACAGCGCGAAGTCCTCGCCGCTGAACGGGACCGCGGCCTGGATCGTACGCACCCGGTCGGGGCCGATGGTCTGCTCCAGGTGCCGCTTGAGCACGTGGCCCTCCCACTCGGGGCAGAGCATGGCGGGGTACGGGTCCTTCGGGAACACCGGGGTGCCGCCGTGTGATCGCGCGAGCCGGCCGATGTCCGCGCGGACGTCCTCGTACCGATCCTCCGGCCAGCAGCGGTAGGACATCCGGACCTCGGCCCCGCCGGTCGTGTCGGCCGTCTGGACCTGCATGAAGACGAACGTGGACAGCGGCCCGTCCGGGGTCAGGAGGTCGGCCACGAACCGTTCGAGCGCTTCGGGGGTGGACGGCGGGGACACCGTGCCGAGCGCGCCGATCGCGGCGGCGAGCCGCTGCGCCCGCGCCGTCGCGTCGGGACCCGTGAGCGTGATGACGCCGTGGTCCTGGCCGGGAAGCCCGAACCCGGGCGTGACGACGAATTCGCCGACCGGGAAGGGGCCGCAGTGCAGGGCATGGATCTCCGTGGGCCGGGTGCGGGCGAGCACGCCGTCGTCGAGCATCGCGGCGGCGCCGGACAGCGCCTCCTCGGCGGGCTGGAAGACGAACACGAAGGTGCCGGCCAGCCGGTCGCGCAAGTGTGCCAGCACCTCCGCGACCCCCACGCCCACGGCCGTGTGCACGTCGTGCCCGCACAGATGAGCCACCTGGGTGCCCCCGCTCAGCTGGTCCTCCGGCGGCACCGCGTCGATGTCCGCCCGGTAGGCGACCGTACGGCCGCGACGAGCGGCTTCGAGCACTCCGACGACGCCATGCCCGCCGACACCGGTGGTGACGTCGAGACCGGCCGCGCGCAGCCGCCGCGCGACCACCTCGGCGGTCCGCCGCTCCTGCCCCGGGAGCTCGGGATGCCGGTGGAGGTCGCGGCGCAACGCGATCAGGTCACGGTCCAGCTGGGCGGCCACCGCGTCCACCGGGTCCCCCTCGCTCGGCATGCCGCCGGCATACGCCGCCCGGGCCGGCCCCAGCGCGTCTCCCGCGACGCCCGCCACGGCGCCACCCAGTACGGCGCGCCGGCTGACCGTGCGATCTCCTGAATCGAACAAGGTCCCTCCAACCACCCGAATGCGTCCGGTCGATAACGACCTTGCCGCACCCGACGATGGCGCGCATTGAAGCCCACCCGCTCTTCGGCGGTGGGGTGGGCCCTACCGCATGATGTCGTGGTGAGGTGGATAGGTCCGTAACGCGGCTCGGGGGGCGGGGTTCATTCCGGTTCGGGGGCGTGCGGTTCTGCCGGGTCATCCGGTCCGTCCATCGGGATCACGGTCCGGAGCAGGGAGAGGAGCTCTTCCTTGGTGGTACCGGCGAGGTGGGGCAGGGTTCCGGCGTGGCGGCCCAGGATCACCCCGATGAACACGGCGGTGAGCAGTTCGGCCCGCAGCTCCGGCCGTTCCTCGCCCCGCTCGGCGAGTCGCGCGCTCAGTGGCGCGATGACCCTCCGGTTCAGCTCCGCCATGGCCATGGTCTGCGCGGCGGAGTCGGCGGAGGGGCGGAGGGCCGCCTGGAAGATCGGGCCGGGACCGCGCTGCACGACGCGCTCCAGCAGGCCCGACAGCCGCTCGTCGTCGGTGAGCGGGGTGAAGGTGTCCGAGTCCTCCTGCGAGCGGAGTACGGCGATGTAGAGCTGCGACTTCCCGCCGAAGTACCGGGCGATCAGCGCGGGGTCCACCCCGGCGCGCTCGCCGATGTCGCGGGCCGTGGTGCGGTCGTAGCCCCGGTCGGCGAACAACTCGCTCGCCGCGCGGAGCAGCAGTTCACGGCTGGCCGCGGAGTCGCGACGGCGGGAGGGCTTCGCTTTGGTCATGGATCAATCCTCGGGCCTGCCGGACGCGGTCACCCGCAGGGCACATGCGGTGCGGGCTCGGTGTTCCCGCCCGCCCGGCTTTGGGCGGAGGGCGCCGTCCCGGCCCGCAGCCGGGGCAGGACGATGCTCGCCACCACGGTGAGGACCGACACGCCGCCCCCGAGGAGTGCCGCGTGGGTGTATCCGGCGGCGACGGGGAACGGCTGTCCGGGGCCCGTGGCCGCTTCCAGTACGGCGCCGCTCATCGCGCTGCCCACGGCGTAACCCACGTACCGGATGACCTGGTGGAAGCTCGTGGCGCTGCCGGTCTCGTGCGCGGGCACCGAGCCGACGATCAGTCCCGGGAGCACCGCGAAGATCGCGCCGACGCCGAGGCCCGCCAGGGCCATGACCGTCAGGACCTCCCCCATGCCGGTCGTGGCGCAGGCGAACAGCACGGAGGCCGCCAGCACCAGGACCGCGCCCGTGGCCAGCACCACGGAGGACGACACCGTGGTGGCCACGGACCGGGTCAGGCGGGTGGCGAGGGCGCTGGCGGCCGAGAAGGGCAGCAGCGTCAGCCCGGCCACCACGACGGTGGCGCCGAGTCCGTATCCGGTGCTGCTCGGCGTCTGCACGAAACGTGTCGTCAGCGAGATCAGCACGTACATGCCCACGCCCGCCAGCAGCACGATCACGTCCGCCGTGAGGACGCCCCGCCGGGTCAGCAGGCGCAGGTCGACGAGCGGATGCCGGCGGCGCGACTCCAGGAGCACCCATCCGGCCAGGGTCACGAGCGACGCCGCCACGACGAGGATCACGGCGGGGGAGGTCCATCCCCAGCGGCCTCCCTCGCTGAGGGCGAGGAGGAGCCCCGACAGCGCCGCGCCGAGCAGGACCACGCCGGGGAAGTCGATGGGGGTACGGGGCCGGTTCGCGGCGCTGGGCACGACGAGGACGGCGATGAGCAGGCCGGCCGCGCTGACCGCGGCACCGAACCAGAAGGCCGCGTGCAGGCCGCCGTGGAGGGCGACGAGCCCGGTGATCGGATAGCCGAGCCCGATGCCCGCGGCCGTGGTGACCGAGAGCTTCGCCGCGGCCGGCGGCACCCGCTCCGGCGGCAACGCGTCCCGGACCACGGCGATCCCCAGCGGCGTGAGGGCGAGCCCGATGCCCTGCAATCCCCTGCCCACCAGGAGGAGGGGGAAGCCGAGGGGAAGCGCCGCCAGCACCGACCCCAGGGTGACGGCGGCGAGGATGCCGATGATCACCTGACGTCGGTGCGGCCCGTCGCCGAGCCGGCCCAGCAACGGTGTCGCCGGCGCGCTGACCAGGAACGTGATCGTCAGCGACCACTGCGCGACGTTGGGCGAGACATCGTACGTCTCCGCGATCGTGGGGATGAGCGAGGCCCCGAGGCTGCTGACGACGGCCACGACCATGCCCAGGAACACCAGCCCGGGGACGAGAAGCCGACCGGCCTCCCGCTGAGCCCCCCGATTCCGCCGCATGCCGCCCGCCCCTCATGTCATCAGCCGATGTCATCAATAGAAGACATCAGACGATGACATCGGCGTCATCCCATGTCAAGCGGGACCGGACAGGCAAGAAACCCGCCGGGGACGTCAGGAGCCGGCGCTCCTGACCGCGAGGGGGTCGGCGGGGGCGTCGGCCTTGGCCTTGGCCATACGCTCGCCGAGCTCCTGCAGCTCGTTGCGGCCCATCGCCGCGCGGACCAGCGGGAACCAGTCCTTCTCCTCCTCCTCGACGTGGTGCCGGACGTTCTCGATCAGCACCGTCACCTTCGCGACGAAGCGCTCGTCGGCGGGGTCGAGGTCCTTGAGCTCCGACAGCATCCAGACGACGACGTGGTGCTCCTCGACGCTCTCCAGCACGTGGTCGCCCGTCTCGGGGACCTTGGCGCGCGCCGCCGGGTAGAAGATCTCCTCCTCGATGTAGGCGTGGGTGACGAGCTCCTTGGTGATCGTGTCCACCAGCTTGCGCTTCTCGACGTGAGCTCCTTCGCCGGCCTTCTCGAAGCGCTTGAACAGCGCCTCGACGGTCTTGTGGTCTTCCTTGAGCAGCACGATGGCGTCCATGTCGTCCTTTTCCTCCGTCGGGGGTGCGCCTGAGGCGTCAGGGACGCCGACTGCCCCGATGTGCTGGGATAAAACGACGGGCCCCGGGATAGGACAGGGGCCATGGCAAGGTTTGCGCTGGTCGTCATCGACATGCTCAATCCGTACGAGCACCAGGACGCCGAGCGGCTCGGCCGGCGGGTGGCGGGGATCACCGGCCCGCTGGCGGGTCTGGTCGCGCGTGCCCGCGAGCGTGACGACGTCGAACTGGTGTACGTCAACGACAACTACGGCGACTTCGCCGCCGATCGGCACGAGATCGAGGAGCGGGCGCTGAAGGGCAGGCGGCCGGACCTGGTGGAGCCGATCCTGCCGCCGCCCGAGTGCGCGTTCCTGTCGAAGGTGCGCCACAGCGCGTTCTTCGGCACCGCCCTGGAATACCTGCTGTCCCAGACGCGGGTGGAGACCGTCGTGCTGACCGGGCAGGTGACGGAGCAGTGCGTGCTCTACAGCGCGCTGGACGCGTACGTGCGCCACTACGCCCTGGTCGTGCCGCCCGACTGCGTGGCGGCCATCCACGAGGACCTCGGCCAGGCGGCGCTGCGCATGATGGAGCGCAACATGTCCGCCCACCTCACCCTGTCAGGTGACTGCCTCACCCGGTGAGGTCAGAGCACGCTGGAGAGGAACGCCCTGGTACGCGGCTGCTTGCAGTCGGCCAGCAGCTCGGCGGGGGCGCCCTGCTCGACGACCACGCCCTCGTCGAAGAAGGTCAGCGTGTCACCGACCTCGCGGGCGAAGCCGATCTCGTGGGTCACCACGACCATGGTCATGCCGTCGAGGGCGAGCTTCTTCATCACCTCCAGCACCTCGTCGACCAGCTCCGGGTCGAGCGCGGAGGTCGGCTCGTCGAAGAGCATGAGCGTGGGGTTCATGGCCAGCGCCCTGGCGATCGCGACCCGCTGCTGCTGCCCGCCGGAGAGCTGGTGCGGGCGCTTGTGCGCGTGGTCGGCGAGCCCCACCTGGGCCAGTTGCTCCATGGCCAGCTCGCGGGCCTTGTCGCCGGGGACGCCGCCGACGTGGATGGGCGCGCAGGCGACGTTCTCCAGCGCGCTCTGGTGCGCGAACAGGTTGAACCGCTGGAACACCATGCCGATCCGGGTGCGGAAGGCCGCGAACTCCTTCGGCGTCCAGGCATGGTATTTGCCGTCGCGCAGGGAGTAGCCGACCTGCTCGCCGAGCACCCGCAGGCTGCCGCCGAGCACCGGCTCCAGGCCGTTCACGCAGCGCAGGAACGTGGACTTGCCCGACCCCGACGGGCCGATGATGCAGCTCACCTCGCCGGGGGCGACGCTGAAGTCCACGCCGTGCAGCACCTGGGTGTCGCCGTAGCTCATGCGGACGTCGCTGGCCAGTACGACCGGTTCGTCGTTCATCGGGTCCCCTCCGGCTTCGGCTGGCGCGGCAGCACCCGGGCGGCCAGGCCGCCGCCGCGCACCAGTCGTACGGCGTCGGAGCCGAACCGCCGCTCCAGCCTGCCCTGCAGGACGGTGGCGACGGCGGTCATGAGCATGTACCACAGGCTCGCGACGATGAGCAGTTCCATGATCAGGTTGTTGGACTTGTAGATCTGGCTGGCGTTGGTCATCAGGTCGTGCCCGGCGACGACGTAGACCAGTGAGGTGGTCTTCAGCATGGAGATGAACTCGTTGCCGGTGGGCGGGATGATGATCCGCAGCGCCTGCGGCAGCACGATCACCCGCATCCGCTTGCCCGGCGTCATGCCGAGCGCGTACGCGGCCTCGGTCTGGCCCCGGTCCACCGCCTGGATCCCGGCGCGGACGGTCTCGGCGAAGTACGCCGCGAGATTGAGCCCGAGCCCGAGCATCGCCGAGGTGAAGCCGGTCATCACCTGGTTGGTGTCCCACTTCAGGCCGATCATCGTGAACGGGATCTTCAGGATCAGCTCGGGGAACAGGAATGCCAGGTTGTACCAGAAGATGAGCTGCACCAGGACGGGCGTGCCACGGAAGAACCAGATGTAGAGCGTCGCCAGCCACTGCAGCACCGGGTTGTGCGACAGCCGCATGACGGCGAGGAACACGCCGAGCACCAGGCCGACCACCGTGGCCAGGACCGAGATCTCGATGGTGACCAGGATCCCGCTGAGGATGAGGGGGTCGAACAGGTAGTCCAGGACCGCGCCCCAGTCCAGCCGGGGGTTGGCCACCACGAGGGCGACCAGCCAGCCGCACACGACCAGGGCGATCAGGCCGGCCAGCCAGCGCCCCCAGTGCCAGGTCCGGGCGATCGATATGGGCTTGCCCGAAGGATCGGCGATCGGTTCGGTACGCACTACTGCGCACCGTTGATCAGCGCGGCGTCGATCGCCAGCTTGTCCAGGTCCCAGGCCGCGAGGATCTTGCCGTACTCACCGCTCTGGATGAGCGCGTTGACCGCGTCGCGGACGGCCTCGATCAGCGCCTTGTTGTCCGGGCGCAGCGCGATGCCCCACAGCGCCTCGGTGCCGTCGATGGACAGCGCGTCCACCTGCGTCTTCGGGTCCGACGCCTTGTAGGCGGCGACCACGTAGTCGGTGATGTTGGCCTGCGCGCGGCCGTTGTTGACCTGGAGCAGCGCCTCCTGGTCACCGGCGAACTTGAGCATCTCCAGCCCCTTCTCGCCGTTCTTCTCGCACTCCGCGTCGGTGTTCTCGGCCAGCTCCAGCGACGAGCCGTTGTCGACCACGGAGATCGTCTTGCCGCACAGGTCGGCCGGGGTCTTGATGCCCTCGGGGTTGCCCTTGGCGACCACCATTCCGGCGCCCGCCTTGACGTAGTCGACGAAGCTGACCTTCGTCCGCCGTTCGGGGGTGTCGGACATGGACGACATGAGGATGTCGTAGCGGCCGGTGATGATGCCGGGGATCTGGGAGTTGAACTCCTCGTCGGTGATGGCCAGCTTGACGCCGAGCTTGCGGGCGATGGCCCGGCCCAGCGACGGGTCGAGGCCGACCGCGGTCTTCCCGTCGGAGCCGATCATGTTCATCGGGGGGTAGCCGAGCGAGCTGGTCATCTTCAGGCCGCCGGACTGGATGTCCGCGGGCAGCTTGGCGGTCAGCGCGGGGTCCGGCTGGATGGCGTTGATCACCGCGGCCGCCTTGTCGTCGGCGGGCGCCTGATCGAGTACGGCCGGGGCCGCGCTCTTGCCCGCCGGGGCGGACGGGTCGGCACTGAGCGACTGGGCACCGCATGCCGTACCGGCGAGGGAGGCGAGAAGCAGGGGGATGACGATCCGGGTCTTCAAGGTGGGGGCTCCTTTTAGGATCGTTGCCAGCGGATCTCGCCACCGACGACGCTGGTCAAGACCTTCGTGTGAGGGATGGAGTCGATGTCTGCGGTGAAGGGGTCGGTGTCCACGGCGATCAGGTCGGCGAGCCGCCCGGGCGTGAGCACGCCCTTGCGGCCCTCCTCCCCCGCCGCGTAGGCGGACCCCAGGGTGTGCGCGATCAGCGCCTCGCCGACGCTGAGCCGCTGCTCCGGCTGCCAGCCGCCGGGCGGCGTGCCGTCCGTCCGGGTACGGGTCACCGCGGCGTGCAGCGCGACGAACGGGTTGGGGTGCTCGACCGGCGCGTCGGACCCGAAGGCCAGCGGGACCCCGGCGTTCAGCATCGTGCGCCAGGCGTAGGAGGCGAGGTCCTGGCCGGCGAGCAGGGTGGACACCAGGTCCATGTCGCTCGTGCAGTGGACCGGCTGCATGGAGGCGACGACGCCGAGCCGGGCCATCCTGGTGATGTCCGCCCGGCGTACGTGCTGGGCGTGCTCGATGCGGTAGCGCAGGCCCGCGGGCCGCCCGGCCTGCTCGTAGGCGTCGATGACCAGCCGGTTGGCCTGGTCGCCGATGGCGTGCGTGGCCACCGCGATCCCCGCGGCCGAGGCGGTGCGGATCAGCTTCACCAGGTCGTCGTACGGCGTGACGGCGATGCCGTGGTTGCCCTCGTCGCCGGCGAACCCGTCGATCATGTGGCAGGTGTGCGAGCCGAGCGCCCCGTCGCTGAACAGCTTCACCGGGCCGGTACGGAACCAGTCGTCCCCGTCCCCGGTGCGGCGGCCCTCGTCGATCGCGGCCTCCAGGTGGTCGACCGGGATCGCCTTGTGCACCCGCAGCTTCAGCGCCCCCTCGTCCCGCAGCCGCAGGTAGGCGTCGCGGCAGTCCTCGCCGTCGATGTCGTGCACGCTGGTCAGGCCGAGCGCCAGCAGGTCCTCCTGGGCCGCGCGCAGTTCGGCCACCAGGTCGCCTTCCGCGCCCAGCGCCCGCAGCGGGTAGGAGGCCGACTCGCGCAGGATGCCGGTCGGCTCGCCGTGCTCGTCCCTGACGATCTGGCCGCCGACCGGGTCGGGGGTGGTCCGGTCAATGCCGATGAGCTCCAGTGCCCGCGAGTTGGCCCATACGGTGTGGCCGTCCACGCTGGGCAGCGCGGCGGGCCGGTCGGGGCAGACGGAGTCGAGCGCGTACCGGTCGGGCTGGACCGGGCGGTCCCATACGTTGCTGTTCCACCGCCCGCCGGACAGCCACGCGCCGGGCGCGAGCCGGGCGGCGTGCTCGGCGATCGCGGCCAGCGCCTCCTCCAGGGAGCGGGCCCGGCGCAGGTCCACCTGACTGAGCTCGCGGGCGTAGTTGGCGGTGTGGATGTGGGCGTCGTAGAGGCCGGGGATGACCGCCGCGCCGTCCAGGTCCACCAGCTCTGCGCCGCCGCCGACCGCGGCGCGCACCTCCGCCTCGGTGCCGACCGCGACGATCTCCGCGCCGTCCGCGGCCAGTGCCTCGGCGGGCGGATGTTGCAGGTCACCGGTGTGGATCCGGGCGTTCCTGAAGACGCGAATCGTCATACCAGCCTCTCGATCAAATGGTGGGAACACTGTAAGACGCCCGCACTAGAGTCTGAAGGCGGTGATATACGACATTTCATACCTCTGAGGTGAAGCAACTCTTATGCTCAAGCCGGAACATCTGAGGACGCTGACCGAGGTGATCCAGCGCGGGTCCTTCGCCGCCGCGGCCAACCGGCTCGGGTACACCGCCTCCGCGGTCTCCCAGCAGATGGCCATCCTGGAGCGCAAGACCGGTGTGCGCCTGTTCCACCGGTCGGCCCGCAGGGTGCTGCCGACCAGCGCTGCGGAGGTGATGGCGCGGCACGCCGCGATCGTCCTGGCCGACATGGACCGGCTGATCGCCGCCGTCGAACGGACGCACAGGAACACCAAGCAGGAGATCCGGCTCGGGGTCTTCCCGAGCTTCGGCCTGAACGTGCTCCCGGGCCTGCTGCGGGAGATGGAGCCGGAGGATCGCGCGGAGTTCAAGGTGTCGGTGGCCGAGCCGTCGCAGCTCATCCCCGGTCTCGGCGTCGGCGGGGAGCTGGACGCGGCGATCGTCTACCAGGTGGGCAACTCCGGGCTGTCCTGGCCGTCCTCGGTGCAGCGGCGGTGGATCGCCGAGGACCCCTTCCGGGTCGTCCTGCCCCGGGCCTGGCCCAGCCTCGCCCCGTACGACGTGGAGCAGTTCGTGGACCTGCCGTGGATCATGCACCATCCGGCCAGCAGCGACGCCTCCGTCCTGGACGGGGTGCTGAACCGGTGGAACCTGCACCCGCGCGTGGTCGCCCACTCCGACGACTTCAGCGCGACGCTGGCGATGGTGGGCGCGTCCCTGGGCGCGGCGCTCGTTCCCGAACTGGCGCTGCGCGGGCGGCCCGAGGACGTCGTCGTGGTCGACGCCCCCTGGCTGAACGTCAGCCGCAGCATCTTCGCCCTCTACCTTCCCGACCGCGAAACGGCCCGCCTCCGCCTGCTCTTCGACGCCCTCACCGCCACCTGCGCCTGACGTGCCCCGCACACCACGCCGCCCGGCTCGCGCGGTACCCGGCGCGCGAGCGAGGAGCGGGCGCGATGGGCTGTCGGCCGGAGGGCGGCGGAGGTGGGCGAACGTGTTTGTGGTAGACCTTGCATGATGCGGCGGCCGGGCGGCGTGGTCGGCTCGGTCTTTGTGGGGTTCCCACAACGCAATAGCTCTGCCATGCGCGATGCGGGACATTGGTGTACCAGGCGCCGATCTAGCAGGGTATAGACAGGTGCAGGCGACGTTCCGAGACCCGGACGTCGCCTGCTGTGCTTCGGGTAGTGGGGAGGCTCAACCGGTGTTCAATCGTGTCGCCATCGTCAACCGTGGTGAGGCCGCGATGCGGCTCATCCACGCCGTAGGGGATCTTTCGGCGGAGACGGGGGCGCGGATCGAGACGGTCGCCCTCTACACCGACGCCGACCGCGACGCGACCTTCGTGCGCGCCGCCGACATCGCCTATCCGCTGGGCCCCGCCTCGGCCCGCCCGTACCTCGACCACGCCGTCCTGGAGCGGGCGCTACGGGAGACCGGGGCCGACGCGGCGTGGGTCGGCTGGGGATTCGTCGCCGAGGACCCGGCGTTCGCGGAGCTGTGCGAGAAGATCGGCGTCACCTTCGTCGGGCCGAGCGCCGAGGCGATGCGCAAGCTCGGCGACAAGATCGGCGCCAAGCTCATCGCCGAGGAGGTAGGTGTCCCGGTCGCGCCGTGGAGCCGCGGCGAGGTCGCCACCCTGGAGGACGCGCTGCGGGCCGGCGCGAAGATCGGCTATCCGCTGATGCTCAAGGCCACCGCGGGCGGCGGCGGGCGCGGCATCCGCATGGTCGCCTCGGAGGAGGAGCTGGCCGACGCCTTCGAGCGCACCAGCCAGGAGGCGCTGCGCGCGTTCGGCTCCGGCGTGGTGTTCCTGGAGCGCCTGGTCACCGGCGCCCGGCACGTCGAGGTCCAGGTCATCGCCGACGGGCAGGGCACCGCGTGGGCGCTGGGCGTACGGGACTGCTCGGTGCAGCGGCGCAACCAGAAGATCATCGAGGAGTCCGCCTCCCCCGTCCTGTCGATCGAGCAGACCGCCGAGCTGAAGGCGTCCGCCGAGCGGCTGGCCGTGGCCGTCGGCTACCGAGGCGCCTGCACCGTCGAGTTCCTCTACCACCCCGGCGAGAAGCTGTTCGCCTTCCTTGAGGTCAACACCCGGCTGCAGGTCGAGCACCCGATCACCGAGATCACCACCGGCACCGACCTGGTCCGGCTTCAACTGCACGTGGCCGCCGGCGGCAGGCTCGAAGGCCCCCAGCCCGGCGAGAGCGGCCACGCCATCGAGGCCCGGCTCAACGCCGAGGACCCCGACCGCGACTTCGCGCCCGCCCCGGGCCGCATCGCGCGCCTGGTGCTGCCCGCCGGCCCCGGCATCCGGGTGGACACCGGCGTCAGCGAGGGCGACACCATCCCGGCCGACTTCGACTCGATGATCGCGAAGATCATCGCCTACGGCCGCGACCGCGAGCAGGCCCTGGGCCGGCTGCGCCGCGCGATGGCCGGGACGACGGTGCTCATCGAGGGCGGCGCCACCAACAAGAGCTTCGTGCTCGACCTGCTCGACCAGCCCGAGGTCATCGACGCGAGCGCCGACACCGGCTGGATCGACCGCGTACGCGCCCAGGGCCGGCTGGTCAGCCACCGGCACTCCGCGGTCGCCCTGGCCGCCGCCGCGATCGAGGCCTACCAGGACGAGGAGGCGGTCAGCCGGCAGCGGCTGCTGTCCACCGCGTACGGCGGCCGTCCCCAAGTGCACCACAGCTTCGGCCGCCCGCTGGACCTCAAGCTCCGCGGCGTCGGCTACCGGGTGAGCGTGGCCCGGGTCGGGCCCAAGCGGTTCCGGGTCGGCGTGTCCGGCGGCGGTGACGTGCACCCGGCGGATGTCGAGGTGGAGCGGTTCGACGCGCACAGCGGCCAGATCGTGGTCAACGGGCACCGGTTCAGGCTGGTATCGGCCACCCGCGGGCCGATCCACCTGGTCGAGGTCGACGGCGTGACCCACCGGATCAGCCGCGACGAGGGCGGCGTCGTCCGTTCCCCCGCGCCCGCGCTGGTGGTCGCGATCCCGGTGTCGGCCGGCGACGAGGTCGAGTCGGGCGCGCCGATCCTGGTGCTGGAAAGCATGAAGATGGAGACGGTGCTGCGGGCGCCGTTCCGCGCCCGCGTACGCGAGCTCCCGGTGTCGGTGGGCAGCCAGGTCGAGACCGGCGCGCCGCTGATGCGGCTGGAGCCGCTGCTCGACGAGGGCGCCGAGGAGGCGGAGTCGGCCGGCGAGAGCGTCGAGATCGAGCTGCCCGCGGAGCCCGCGGGGACCTCCGCCGCCGAGCGCGTCGAGCGCGGGCTGCAGGACCTGCGCAGCCTGCTGCTCGGCTTCGACGCCGACCCGCACGACCGCAAGCGGGTGCTCTCGTCCTACCTGGCCGCCCGCGCCGAGCTGGACCCGCAGCCGATCGAGGGCGAGCTGGAGCTGCTCACGGTGTTCGCCGCCCTGTCGGAGCTGAGCCGCAACAAGCCGGGCGGCGAGATCGACCTGGAGCCGGGCAGCCCGGTGCACAGCCCGCGCGAATATCTGCACAGCTATCTGCAGAGCCTCGACGTCGACCGGGCCGGCGTCACCGAGAGCTTCCAGGCCAACCTCACCAAGGTCCTCGCCTACTACGGCGTCACCGACCTCGACCGCACGCCGGAGCTGGAGGCGGCGGTCTTCCGGATCTTCCTGGCTCAGCAGCAGGTGAGCAGCGGCGTCGCGATCGTGTCGGAGGTGCTGCGCCAGTGGCTGGCCGGCGCGCCGCCGCACGAGGCGCTCGGCGAGCGTGCAGGGCTCGCCCTGGAGCACCTGGTCGAGGCCACGCAGGTGCGCTTCCCCGCGGTGTCCGACCTGGCCCGCGGCGTCGTGTTCCGCTGGTTCACCCAGCCGCTGCTGCGCCGCAACCGCGCCAAGGTCTACGCCGCCGTACGCGACGATCTGCGTTACCTGGACGCCCACCCGGACGCGCCGGACCGCGCCGAGCGGATCCAGGCCATGGTGGCCAGCGCCGAGCCGCTGGTCCGGCTGCTCGGCCAGCGGATCGGCCGGCACGGGCGGGACCACGCGCCGATGCTGGAGGTGCTGACCCGCCGCTACTACGGCAACCGCGGGCTGTCCGAGGTCACCGCGCGGGAGATCGCGGGCTGCCAGTTCGTCACCGCCGAGCGCACCGGTCCGGACGGCGTGACCCGCGTGGCCGCCAGCGCCGTGGACATCGCCGCCCTGCCCGACGCCATCGACGGCATCGGCGAACTCGCCGCCGGCGTCGCCGAGGGCGGGCTGGTCGCCGACCTCTACGTCACGTGGGAGGACCAGCCGGACGACGACGCGATCGCGGCGCGGCTGGGCCGGCTGCTCGCCGAGCGCCCGCAGGCCGCGGGCGTCCGCCGGATCACCACCACCGTCGTCGGCACCAGCGGCGCCGTGATGCACCACCACTTCACCTTCCGGCCCGACGGAGCCCACGGCGCGGGCTTCGCCGAGGACCGGCTGCTCCGCGGCCTGCACCCGCAGATCGCCGAGCGCCTCCAACTGCAGCGGCTGCGCGAGTTCGACCTCACCCGGCTGCCGTCCGTGGACGAGGAGATCTACCTGTTCAAGGCCGTGGCGCGGAGCAACCCGTCCGACGAGCGGCTCATCGCGATGGGCCAGGTCCGCGACCTGACGCCGCTGCGCGAGGCCGACGGCAGGCTGGTCGCGCTGCCCACGGTCGAGGACGCGATCACCGCGGGCCTGGACGCCATCCGCAACATCCAGGTGCAGCGGCCGCAGAACAAGCGGTACGACACCAACCGGATCATGATGTACGTCTGGCCGTCCACCGAGATGTCGCACGAGGAGCTGAACGCCCTGGTCCAGCGGGTCCTGCCGACCACGGCGGGCGCGGGGCTGGAGGAGGTCCAGTTCGTGGCCCGCCGGCGCACCTCCTCCGGCGAGCTGAGCGAGGTCGCCGTGCGCATCACTTTGGACCCGGGCCACGGCGCCCGGCTCCACGTCGAGAAGCCGTCGACGACGCCGGTGCAGCCGCTGGACGACTACCGCCAGAAGGTGCTGCGGGCCGCCCGGCGCGGCAACGTCTACCCGTACGAGCTGACCGGCCTGCTCGCTGGGCCGGAGGGCGGCTTCGTCGAGCACGATCTCGACGAGCACGGCACGCTCGTGCCGGTGGATCGGCCGAAGGGCAAGAACACCGCGGCGATCGTGGCGGGCGTCGTCACGACGCCGACCGAGCGGCACCCCGAGGGCATCACCCGCGTCGTCCTGCTCGGCGACCCGACGAAGGCGCTGGGCGCGCTGTCGGAGCCGGAGTGCTCGCGGGTGATCGCGGCCCTCGACCTCGCCGAGCGGATGCGGGTCCCGCTGGAGTGGTTCGCGCTCTCGGCGGGCGCGC
>NZ_FNDJ01000025.1:0-26822 GCF_900099965.1 Nonomuraea jiangxiensis
GCCGACAAACCCACCAGCGCCAACATCTCCGGCCAAGCCGCCATCGGCAGCGGCTTCACCCTCAAAACCCTCACCACCACCGGCACCAACTGGATCCTCGGCACCACCACCAGCGGAGAACTCATCTCCTACCGCATCAACGGCATCGGAGACCGCACCCGCCTCCCCCTCAAGGACACCACCTGGGAAGGCATCAGCCACCTCATGTCCCCCGGCGGCGGCGTCTACTACGGCCGCCACCCCAACGGCGCCCTCTACCACTACCGCGACACCAACCCCCACGACGGCGACGGCGACGACATCACTGGCCTGGGCACCGTCGACCCCAAGGGCTGGTCCCAGATCCTCATGTCCGCCCAACCCGCCACCGTCAGCTGACGCCGAGACCCACCACCACAACTCAACAGAGCCATCAGGGGTCACCCGGGGAGCCTGAACGCCGCGTCTCTTGCGCGAACGACGCCGCAGGGCGAGCGGGGAAGGAGGGGCCGGTCGGCGCCGTTCTCGCGTAGGCACCCGGGATGGTTCGAGGTGTTGCCCCGGCCGCCCGTCCGCTCATCCACCGCCCGACGTTCGACGTTCGCGGGGGAAGGCGGGCGGGCGCCCTGCCGGCTTCACCGATCATCCAGCAGATGCCACGGCAGGACGATCGGCGAGGCCGGGAGGTTCCCGGCCGCGAGCCGCGCCACCAGCGAGCCGAGTTCCCTGGGCACGACCTCCTCGCCGTCGGGGGCCGGTCCGGCCAGCTCGGCCGGGGTCCACCAGTGGAAGCGGTCGGTAGCCGCCCGCTCCTCCTCGTCCATGCCGGAGGTGTCCACGTCCAGCGCGTTCACGCGCAGCAGGAAATAGTAGTCGCGGGAGAAGAAGCGCCGCCCGCCGCCGGACCACGGGCCCTCACTCGTCGCGACCAGCGGGCCGAGTGTCTCCGGGGCCACGGCGTGGCCGAGTTCCTCTCGCAGTTCGCGGGCGGCGGCCTGCTGTGGGGTCTCGCCGGGATCGACGCCGCCGCCCGGCGTGAACCAGGCCCAGCGCGGAGCCTCGACCTGGAGGAGCCTGCCCCGGTAGAGCAGGATGCGAGCGGCGGGGTCGATCAGCAGGACCCGGGCCGACGTCCGGGAGATCACCTCGCTCATCGGGTCATCTCCACCGTGATGGCCCAGCGCTCGTGGTCCCGCCAAGCTCCGTCGATGAACTGGAAGTCGGGCGAGTAGCCCTCGCGCCGAAAGCCGACGCGCTCGATCAACCTCAGGGAGGCGGTGTTCGACGGCTGGATGTTGGCTTCGAGGCGGTGCAGGTCCATCTCGCCGAACGCGTGGCGGACCAGCAGTCCGAGCCCCTCGGTCATGTACCCGTGGCCGGTCGTGGAGGCGTACGCGGAATAGCCGATGGTCGCGCTCTGGTGGGTGCCGCGGACGATGTTGTTCAGGTTGACGCGGCCGACGATCGCGCCGGTGTCGTGCCGGCAGATGAGGAAGCCCTCGTGCAGCGGGCCGTCGAACCTGGCCAGGTAGCCCTCGAAGTCCTCGTAGGTGACGATGGGCGCGCCGGGCATCCACTTGGCCAGCAGCTCGGCGCTCGCCTCGGACAGGACCGAGAGCTCCTCGAAGTCCTGGAGGCCGATGTGGCGCAGTGCCACCCGCGCCCCTTGAGCAAGATAGGTCACGTCGGCTATTTTCGCGGGCACTCGTCGCATAGATCACTGACCAGAGTCATATCGCCACCCTGCCCAACGGCAGACGTGGCGGCATCCGCCGCACGCCAGGGTGACGGCATGTCACTCATCAGAGCCACTCCCGCGCTGGTTCCTCACAACGCCTGGTTCCCCGGGCGTTTCATCGGCGGCGGCGCCTTGGTGCTCGGGCCGCTCCTGTGGTGCGCCGGACTGCTGCTGCGGTACCTGGCGGAGAGCACGGCGGGCTTCACGCCGGAGCAACGGGCTTACTTCGCCACCCAGCCCTTCGCCGCGCCCGAGCAGCCGGCCGCGTACACCGTGAACCCGGGGCGCGCCTGTACTGGGCGGGCGTGGATGAAGACGGCCCTGCGGGTCATCGGGGCCCTCGGGCTGGAGCGGACGACCGAGCTCGTGATGGACCTGTACGTGGACATCTCCTACGGGCCCTGATTGGTGCCGGTTTCCGCGACCTTCGGTCTCTACGTCGGGACACTGCTCCTCGGTGTGGCCGCCTTCCGGTCAGGCACGTTCGGCACCGGGCGGCTGGTGCTGTTCCTGTTCGCGGGATGGCACGCAGGCGGAGCCCGTCGCGGAGGGAGCACGTTTGCGTCTGGTGAGCTGGTGACACGCCTGCCGGGCGGCAGGTGCCGGGGAGGTCACGGCGAGCCGAGCCGGCCCACTCGACGATGGGGTAAGCCGAAACCCCTGATTATGTTGTGACGATTTGCTTAGATATGGCATGCAAATCGTGATCTGCCGTTGGAAGGGTACTTGTGGACCCCGTGCGACCGGACCGCCCGCTGCGGGTAGGCGGCGACACCATCATCAGGACGATCGGTGAAGGGCCGCGTGGTGCCGTCCACCTCGGGCAGGAGACGGCGGAGTCCGCGCCGCGCGTGATCAAGCTGCTGGCGCCCGATACGGCGCGGGAGCCGGACGTCGTCCAGCGCCTGAGGTCTCTGACCCGCGTGTCCGGCCCCCACGTCGCGCGGGTGCTCGACGCCGGGATGTGGGAGGGGCGGCCGTACGTCGTCAGGGAGCACGTGGCGGGGCGCAGCCTCGCCGAACTCGTCGCGGCCGAGGGACCACTGCCGCGTGACGCGCTGGAGCGGATGGCGGCCGGCGTCCTGACGGCGCTGACCGCGATCCATCTGGAGGGCCTGACGCACGGTGGGCTGACCCCGTACAACGTCATCCTCGCTCCGGACGGCCCCAAGGTCACCGACGTGGCGGTCGGGCCGCCCGCGGGCGAGCTCGGCTACCGCTCGCCGGAGCAGCTCAACGGAGAAGCGTACGGGCCGTACTCGGACGTCTTCTCCTGGGCGGCGGTCGTGGTCTTCGCGGCCGCCGGACGGCCTCCCTTCGGGCACGACCCGCATTCCGTGATGAACGCCGCACCGGACCTGGGCAACCTGCCGGAGCCGGTACGGAGTGTTGTGGCGTCCGCCCTCGCCAAGCCGGTCGGGCAACGGCCGACAGCGCAGGCCGCATTGCTGGGCCTGCTCGGCTCCTCCGGGCAGGCGGCGGCTTCGCCGGGCTGGGGGCCGGTCGGGGCCCCGCAGGTGTCCGAGCCCTCGCGGCCCGGTCCCGGCTCCGACGGGCCGACCCGGTCCTTTCCTGTCGCGCTGGCCGCCGGTCTGGCGATCGTCGTCCTGCTGTCCGTGGCGGGAATCTGGGGAGCCAGCGTCTACGCCGGGAAGCAGCCGATGCGGCCGGCGGCGGCCACCGTCCCCGCGCCGGCCGGCACCGGCGAGCCGCCGCCCTCCTCGCTGCCCGAGGTGACCGTCCCCTGGGCCGGTACGCCCGATCCGCAGGACACGGCGGCGCAGCCGTTCGAGATGCCGACCGAGCCGACCACGGGTTCGGTGCCCGAGCTGAGCACCGCGCCCATGCCGGCGCTGCCGACCCCGCCGGTCCCGCAGCCCGCCGTGACGGTCACCAAGCAAACGACCGTCACGGCGTCCCCGACCGCATCGGCTGCCAAGAAGCAGCAGGAGTCGCCCAAGCCCACGAGAACGCAGCCGAAACCCACCAAGTCAACGACCTCGGCCCCGCCGCCGTCGCCCCAACCCTCGAAGACGGCTCCCCCGGAGGTTCCCGCCGGCGGATCGCCCTTGGACATCCACACGAACTACGCCTGGGCCAGAGGATCGGTGTCCTGGAACGGCACGGTCGCCACCGCGGACGGCCAACTGCAGGACACCACGCAGTACGAGTCACAGTCGTGGGTGCGCATCGCGTACAGGGCGTACGTCTCGGGTGCGTGGAAGGTGCGTTACGCCCAGCCCGATCCGTATACCAAGGTCTCGAACGGGCAGTCCGCACACTTCTCGTTCTCGATGAGCGGTCCGATCAAGGACGTGCAATGGGACCTGTGCTCCAGCCGGCTCGGGAAGACGTTCTGCACGGGGTGGAGCTGACGGGTGTTCAGCACGTGTGCCAGGGCTCTCCGCAGGGGATGGGGGCCGCGGTGGCGGTCATCGCGCTGGTGAGGGCCAGTCCGCCGGTGGTGGCGATCATGGAGATGAGGACGATCCCGATGGCCTTGACGCTGAGTCGCTTGCTCATGTTCTGCCTGCCCCTGTGATCCGTCCGGCAGCCCCGCTGGCTCCCGATCAGGTGAACTGCCGTCACGGTCACAACCGGGGCCATCTCCTCCTTATCCGATCCCTTCCACCCCGATATCAGCCCAGGCCACCACCATTCCCCGCGCCCACGCCCACCCCCAGGAGAGAGAAACCCGAGATCACAGCCCGGCAGCCGGCCTGACGGGGGCGGGATAGCGCGGCGAAGGCGATCCGATTGCGCGGACCGGAACATTCACCACAAACCCGGGTGAACCCCCGCACAGCGGCGGCACCCGGGCAGCGATAGTCAGACAGAGCACACTGGCGGCCTCGACAAGCTCGATCATCGACCCTGACGAACGGGCTTCCAGGCTCCTGTGGCTGCTCGGAGCCGGGCTCGGCCGCGGCGTAAGCCTCCTCGCGGCGGCCGAGCCCGTCGTAAGGCGTCGCGCTCGCCATGGGACGGCGCTTCGCCGTTCAGAAGCGAGCAGCAGGCAGGTCAGCGGCAGACGTCGTCGAGCGCGCAGACAAGCCGGGCCATCCGTACGGCATCGCTCGCGTGCCGGCGGAAGTCGGCCGGGCTCGGTGCGCGGGATGTCTCGTCGGTGTGGGCGTAGAGGAACACGGCGCTGCCCTTGCGGGCGACGACGGCGCGTTGCCCGTGGATCGTCGGCCGTGTCCCGTGGTATGCCTGCATGGCCACCTGGAGCGCCTCGTCGCCGATCCGGGCGGGGGTGCCGGTCCACCTCACGTCGCGGCCATCCCCCGCGCCGTCGTCGATCTTCGCGCAGCGCCGCAGCGCCGCCCGCAGGTCGGTCATCGCCTTCCTGGCCGCGCTGACGTCCCGGTAGAGGGCGACCTCCTCCATCTGGGCCGCGGCGGGGGCCTCCAGCCAGGCCCGGCGTACCGCGATCCGGCCCTTGGTGCCCAGCCCGGCGTCCTGGCACGGGTTCACCCACAGGATGCCGTGCGCGCTGTTCACCACTCGCCAGCGCGGGCGGCCGTCCACGGTGACCACCGGCCTGGGGCGGTCGGCACGCTCGTAGATGAGGAACCCCTTGGGTACGTCCGTCGCCGCGCTCGCCGTGCCGGCGCCCGGCCAGCACAACGCGACGCCGACGGCGGCTCCCACGCTGACCATGATCCGGATGCTTCTCATCCGCCGCTCCCCTGGTTGCCCGGCGACGCCGTTCGTCACCCCGTGTCACTGACTTCGACCACCGGGCCCGCACGAAGGTTGGCGCCGGCCGTGCAAAACCCGCGCGGACCCTGGTCCCTGGCGGTTGAGTCTCTCCCGAGGGGAGGCGGCAGAGTGTGCGCATGGACGGCGACGCGCTGCTGACGATCGGGGACCTGGCCCGGCGCACCGGGCTCACGGTGAAGGCGATCAGGTTCTACTCCGACCGCGGGCTCGTGCCGCCCACCATCCGCAGTCCCGCCGGTTACCGGTTGTTACGACGTCGGCGCGCCGGCCCGGCTGGAGTTCGTACGCACGCTGCGCGAGCTGGAGATCGACCTGCCCACCGTGAGGCCGAACTGGTCCGGGACCCGGAGTTCCGCGCGGTGGTCCGGCGGCTGGCCGAGTACTAGGCGGCCGAGCGCGCCCAGGGCGACACCACGGGGCTGCACCATGAGCTCACCGTGGAGGTCCGCGACCGGGTCGGCGCGGCGGTGGCCGCGGGGGTGGATCCCGCCTCGCCGCAGGCGGCCGCCATCGTGGACGCCCTCGCCACCCGATACGCGCAGACCTTCGGCCGCGCCGACGACGCCCGCCTGCGGGACTGGATGCTGGACCGCCTGCGGACGGCCGACGAGCCGCTCGCCGAGCGTTACCTGCGACTGCTCGCGGTGATCAACGGCTGACCGGTGCCGCTCCGGGCCAGATATTTGGCGAAGCCCCCAACCGTTCACCCCCTCGGGAGCGTCTTGTCTACATGACGGATTCCGAGGCGTTCGAAGCCTTCGTCGCCGCCTGGCACCCGCGGCTGCTGCGTGCCGCCATCCTCATCAGCGGTGACAGGCATCTGGCCGAGGACGTACTCCAGGATGCCCTGATCAAACTGGCGCGCCGCTGGTCGAAAGTGCACACCGACCCGGTCAACTACGTGCGTACCACCCTGTACAGGGACGTGGCGTCCAGGTGGCGGCGGCAGCGGGAATTCGTCTACGAGGAGCCGCCCGAACGGGCGGATCACGACAGCTCGGAGGCGTCGGACCTGAAGGTGGTGTTCGCCGGCGCGCTGGCCAGGCTGCCGGTGAAACAGCGGGCGGTGCTGGTGCTGCGTTTCTACGAGGACCTGCCCGTCGGGGAGGTCGCCGCGATCCTCCGGATCTCGCCCGGGACGGTGAAGAGCCAGACCCACGCGGCGCTGAAGCGGTTACGCGAGGTCGCCCCCGAGCTGGAAGAGGTGCTGATATGACGGACCAGAGGCTGCGGGAGCTCTTCAACGACCTCGCCGAGACCCTGCCCGAGGGGTCGTCCCGCGCGGGCGAGCTGTGGCGGCAGGGCACGCGGAGCCGTACCCGCCGCCGGTGGACGGTGGCCGGGGCGGCCGCGGCGGTCACCGTGCTCGTCGTGGCGGGGATCGTCGTGCCATCGGAGCCGGTCGAGCGCGCCGTCACCGTGCATCCCAGCGGCACCCCCACGCCCACGATCTCGCCGGCCCCCGCCAGGGAGACGGCGCCACCGCCCAGCGGTGAGACGAAGCTGCCCACGCTGGCGACCGCGCTGCCGGAGAAGTGGGCCGACCTCCCCGTCGTGACCGCGGTGCCCGGCCCCGTCCTGGGGGTGGCCCAGTTCGGCGACGGGCGCATCTACCTGATGAAGTCCGGCGGCCGCGTCCCTCTGGACGTGAAGCTGGACAACGCGGTGGACGCGGGCGGCAACCGCGGGACGCCGCTGAAGCCCAACGCCCTCGCCCCCGACGGGACGATGGCCGCCTTCCCGCAGCCGGACGAGGTGGTGGTCGTCGACCTGGTGATCGGGCGGGCCAGGCGCTACCCGGTGCCGGGGTTCAACGAGGTGGTGCTCTGGCGTGGCGAGCAACTCCTCGTCGAGCAGGAGGAGGCGAACTACCTGCTGGACCTGGCCACGGGGAAGGTGCGGCGGCAGCCGTACAAGGGGTTCGCGGGGGTCGCGGGCTACCGCGACCTCAGGATCGTCTCGCCGGAGGAAGGCGGCTGGACCGTCATCCGGGAGGGCGAGTCGGAGGTGGAGCTGGACGTGCGGGACATCACCAACGAGGGCGCCATGCCCGTGGGCGTCCTGGACAACCACGGATGGCAGCGCGGCGGCCTCGTGGCCAGGTCCGCGTTCGCCGGTTACGACCAGGGCAAGGGAGCCGACGTGGTCGTGGTGGCCGACGTCGCCACGGGACGGGTGGTCAGAACGCTGCGCCTGCCCTGGGGGGATCCGCCCGGCTGGAGGTGCGGGAAGGAAGGCTGCCCCGTACGCGGCTGGATCAGGCAGGACACCGTGATCATCGAGAGCCGGGACAGGCTGCTCGGCTGGAACATCGCCACCGGGGCGCTCTCCCGCGTCGCCGACCTCCCCGACAATGTGACCGCCTACTCCCTGCGCGGCTGGTGAGCGGCCCCGTGGCCCGGCGAATGCCTGAGCCCGATCCGCCCTGGCGCGAAGCGCGGCCGATCGGGTCGCCAATTTCCGGCCGGCGGGTTTATTCATCCGAAAGGACCGCTCCAAGTAACGCTGACCTGGCCCCTTACTGACCGGGGCGTCCACGCGGTGTCATGAGGACGGCACAGGGGCTTTGCGTTGCGCCAGGAATCCCGGCAAGACAGATCGGCAATGTATTCAAAGGACGATTCTCATCACAAAATGCATACGGACAATCACCTCCCTTCCTTAACTCCAGTACGTTGATTAAACTTACGCCGATGACGACGCATTTAGTTCGTTACCTCACACCGATGGAGGACAGCTCCCGGTGGGAGGGGTTCGAATTCCGTCCCGGCGACATCGTCATCAATTCGCCCGCGAAGTGCGGCACGACCTGGACGCAGACGATCTGCGCGCTCCTCATCTTCCAGTCACCCGAGCTACCCGCGCCGCTGTCGAGCCTGTCTCCGTGGATCGACATGCTCGTACGTCCGAAGCAGGAGGTCTGGGACCACCTGTCCGCACAGCAGCACCGCCGGTTCATCAAGACCCACATTCCGCTCGACGGCATCCCCGACGATCCGAAGGTCACCTTCATCACGGTGGGGCGCGACCCGCGCGACGTCGCCATCTCCTTGCGCAGCCACGGCAAGAACCTCAAGCGTGACGTGATCCGCCGCCTGATCAACCAGGCCAACACCCCCGGCAACGGGGCGGCCGAAGTCCCGGTCGACGATCATGACGAGCGGGACCTTCTCGACGAACGCACGTACACGTTACGTTGGGTGGACAACGACGACTCTCCGTACGAGAACCTCGACTCCCTGCGCGCCCTGATCTGGACGCAGAGCCGCGCATGGGTTCGCCGCGCCGACCCGAACGTCATCCTGCTGCACTACGCCGACCTCTCCAACGACCTCGCCGGCCAGATGCGGCGGCTCGCCGAACGCCTCGACATCGAGATCGACGAGAGCAGGTGGCCGGAGCTGGTCAAGGCCGCCACGTTCCAGCAGATGCGCAGTCGCGCGGCCGATCTCGCACCCGACGAACAACTGGGCTACCTCCGCGATCGCGAACGCTTCTTCCGCAGCGGCAGGTCGGGCCAGTGGCAGCAGTTCCTCACCGCCGAGGACCGAGCACACTACGACCGCCGGATAGCCGAGCTCGCGGAGCCGGACCTGCTCGAATGGCTCCATCACGGGTCCGGCTGACCGCGTGACCGCACAGGACATTCCGGCAATGACGCCAGAAGCACCCGGGGTCGTGACAGTCGATCGCGTCGCCTCGCTGGACGACGTGGCCGGGCGGACGTGGGACGACGTCGCCGACCCCGGGGACATGTTCCAGAGCCACGCTTGGCTGCGGGCTCTGGAACAGTGCGGTGACGGACCCGTCACCTACCTCATCGCCCGGCGACCCGGGCACCCTCGAATCCTCGGCGCCCTCCCCCTCTACGACTCGCTCCCCAGCCGCGGCGACTACCTGTACTGGCCGGAGCTCCACTTCCAGGACCTGCTGCACGCCGCGAGCCGGCTCGACGGCCGGCTGGGACTGCTGGCCGGTTCCTGTGCGGGATTCGGTACGCGGCTCATCGTGGACCGCGGCCTGCCGGGTCCGGCCAGGACGGCGGTCCTGCGTGCCCTCCGGGACGCCGCCGGCGCCGTCGCCGCCGAGCGCGGGCTTCCGTACACCTTCTTCCTGTTCCTCGACGCCTCCGCATGGAGCGACCTCGCTCCGATCAGCGGCGACGGAGATCACCACCGGTTGGCGAGCGTCGCCCAGACCGAGCTGGAGCTCCCCGGTACGGGCTTCGAGGACTACCTGGCGACGCTGCCACGGAACACGCGCACCAGCGCCCGCAGGGAAGTGGGGGTCTTCGCCGAGGAGTGCGCGACCGAGACCGTCCCCCTGCGTGAAGCCATCCCGACCATCGCGCCGATGATCGTGAACGTGCGGGCCAAGCACGGGATCGCCTACAGCGTGGACGCGGTCACGCGACGCCTTACGGCGTACTGCTCCGCGCTGGGCGACGCCTCCTCTATGGCCCTGCTGTGCCGCGTGCGGGGCCGCCTCGCCGGCACGGGGGTCATATGCCGCTGGCATGACCGGCTGTACGTGACGGACTTCGGGCGCCTCGACGACGGGGCGCCCGACCCGTTCGTGTACTTCAACGCGGCCATCTACGAACCCATCAAGTACGCCTATTCGGCGGGACTGTCGAAAGTCGTCACCGGCGCCGGGGCGGAGCTGGGCAAGGCCAGGCGCGGGGCGGCCATGCTCCCGCTGGTGCACCTGGCGTGGGCGGCGGCCGGGGACCGCCCGAGCCGCCACACCGGCGCCGCATCGGCGGAGAACCGCAAGGAGCACTGGCGCAAGATACGCGGCGCTCACCCCAGGTACTTCCACTCGGCCTGGGATGAGCTGCTGTGATGCATAAGGAGGCAAGCGTGAGCCGAGGGGACGAGCTGACTGCCCCCGTCCGTGACACCATCAGCACCACCGCGCCGGGACTGCTCGGGCGGATGCCTCGTGACCTGAGCAGGGTCGCCGTGGTCCACGAGGATCGTGATCTCACCTTCGGCGACATCGCCGCACTCAGCGAGGACGTCAGCGGCGTCGTACGAGGCCACGGCCTGGAGCGCCGCGTGGTGGGCGTGCCGGCCGACCGGAGCCCGGAGTTCGTCGCGCGGCTCATAGGGCTCTGGAGCGCGGGCGCCGTCCCGGCGATCCTGGGCGACTGGGGTCCCGAGCGGGTGCGCGGAGCCCTGACGGCCACCGGCGCCGCGGCGGCCTTCGGACCGTCCCCGGCCGGTCTGGAGCTGCTGGACACCGCCGGCGACGACCGGCGGCTCCTGGGCGAGGACCTGGGAGAGGCCAGTCACATCCTCTTCACGTCCGGTACGACGGGAAGGCCCAAGGGCATCGTCGTCGGACGAGCCGCCTTCGAGGCCGCCAGCTGGGCGTTCTTCAAAGAACTGCCCATGGACGAGTCCGATCGGATCGCCTTTCTCAGCAGGCCCGGCCACGACCCGAGCCTGCGGGAGCTGATCGCGCCCTGGCTCACCGGTGCGACGTTGTACATTCCCGGCAGCCGCACGGCCGCGGATCCCCGGCTGGCGGCGGCCTGGCTCGCGGAGCACTCCATCACCGTGCTCCAGGGCTCGCCGGTCCTCCTCCAGCTCATGGCGGGCTCGTCGAACCGTCCCGTGGACAGCCTGCGGCTGGTCTGTTCGGCGGGGGCACGGCTCACGGCCGCGGCGCTGCGGTCGACGGCGCGGTTCGCCCCGCGTGCCACCATCGCCAACTGCTACGGCGCGTCGGAGACCCCGCAGGTGGTGTGCATGCACCGCGTGCCGCCCGGGAAGGGCGTCGCGAGCGAGGACCCGGTTCCCATCGGGCGCGCACTCGGCCATGCCGTCGTCAGGATCGTCCCCGACGACATGTCCGGCGGTGAAAGCCCGCAGGGCCGGCTGCAGGTGGAGGCCGCCGCCTGCGCGCTCGGCTACACGGACGGAACCCCGCTGCTGGCTCCCGGCCACGACGGCCGGCGCTGGTACGACACCGGCGACATCGTCCGCCGGCTGCCGGACGGCTCGATGTGCTTCCTGCGGCGGGCGGACCGGCAGGTCCAGGTCAACGGCGCGCGGGTGGAGCTGGAGGAGATCGAGGGCGCGGCCACCCGGGTCGCCGGCGTCGTCGAGGCGGTGGCGACGTTCGTCGAGGACGGCGGCGGAGTCGGATCCGTACGCCTGACCGTCGTACGGAGCCCCACGACGGCGGTCGACGGAGACGAGCTGCGTGCGGCGCTCTTCGACTACCTGGACCCCGCGGTCGTGCCTTCGAGCATCGAGGTGCGTGACTCCCTGCCGGAGGACCCCGGATGGGACTCGGCCCCACCGGAGGACGCGCATGGTGAGGACGGGACTGCGACGCTGTCGGAGGTGCTGCAGGAGTGCGCGCGGTCGGCTCTGGGCCGCGGCAGCGGCCGGATCGACCCTGACGGCGGCTTCTTCGAGGCCGGCTTCACCTCGATGTCCCTCATGCGTTTCGTGTCGGAGGTCTCCGTCCGGCTCGGAGCGGAGATCTCTCCTGTGCTCGTCTATCGGTTTCCCAGCCTGAACGCCTTCGCCGACCACCTGCGGGAGCACCTGGACGACCTCACCTCAAGCTCGGATTTCCGGCGATAGGGCGGACGATATGGACAACCTCGTTGAGCCGATCGCGATCATCGGGATGGCCGGCCGTTTCCCGGGCGCGGCCGACACCCGGCAGCTCTGGAGGAACCTGGTGGCCGGGGAGGAGGCGGTGCGCTTCCCCTCCGCGGACGAGCTCCGGTCGAGCGGCGTGTCGCGTGCGGCCCTGGACGACCCGGCCTACGTGCGGGCGGTGGCGGAGCCCGAGGGCATCGACCTGTTCGACGCCGAGTTCTTCGGCCTGACCCGGCGTGAGGCCGAGGTGTGCGATCCGCAGCTACGGCTGTTCCTGGAGACCTCGCACGCCGCCGTCGAGAACGCCGGCTATGACGCCTCGGGACTCGGCAGGGCGGGCGTGTTCTCCTCGGTCGCCGCGAACCGCTACGCGATCGGCCGCGTCCTCGGGAGCCTGGAGGCGCTGCGGAGCGCCACCGGCATGGGGGCCGGCATGTGGAACAACCCCGACAGCGCGTCGACGCTGGTCTCGTACAAGCTGAACCTGCACGGCCCGAGCATGACCGTGCAGACGGCGTGTTCGAGCTCGCTCGTGGCCGTGCACCTCGCCGTGAACGCGCTCCGGCTCCACGAGTGCGACGTCGCTCTGGCCGGCGGCGCCGACGTCGAGTTCCCCGTCGGCCACGGGTACTGGTGGGCCCAGGACGGGCCGCTGAGCAGGGACGGCCACTGCCGCCCCTTCGACGCGGCGGCCACCGGCACGATCTTCGGCAGCGGCGTCGGCGTCGTGGTGCTCAAGCGGCTCGCCGACGCCGTGGCCGACGGCGACCGGATCTCCGCCGTGATCCGGGCCGTGGCCGTCAACAACGACGGCGCCAACAAGGTCGGCTTCACCGCGCCCAGCGCCGACCGGCAGGCGCAGGTCGTGCGGCGGGCCATGGAGGTCGCCGGCGTGGGTCCCGAGGACATCGGGTACGTCGAGGCGCACGCCACGGCGACCCGGCTGGGTGACGCCATCGAGATCGCTGCGCTGCGGCAGGCGTTCGGCTCCCGGGCGGGCTCGGGACTCGCGCCCGGGCGGTGTCCCATCGGATCGATCAAGGGAAACGTGGGCCACCTGGGTCACGCGGCGGGGATCACGTCGCTGATCAAGGCCGCGCTGTCGCTGGACCATGAGCAGATCCCCGCGAGCATCAACCTCGGCGAGGTGAACCCGCTCCTCGAACTCGACAAGTCACCGTTCTTCGCCAACGACACGCTGCGGCCCTGGCCCCGATCGGCCGGCCACCGGCGGCTGGCGGGGGTCAGCTCCTTCGGCATCGGCGGCACGAACGCGCACGCGATCCTCGAAGAGGCGCCGGCCCGCGCCGCCGACCCCGCCCCGGAGCCCACGACGCAGCTGATCGTGTGGTCGGCACGGACCCGGCCCGCGGCGGAGGCATATCCGGAGCGGCTCGCCCGATCCTTCAAGGAGAGCGCGGACCGGCTCTCCAGCGTTTCATTCACGCTGCGGAAGGGGCGCACGCCGCACCCGGTCCGCGGCGCCGTGGTGGTCGAGAGCCTGTCCGACGCGGCCACGGCCGTGCTCGACCACGGGAGGCGGGTCGTCACCCCGGAGGAGCGGGTGGAGCGGAGCACCGTGTTCCTGTTCCCGGGCGAAGGGGCGCAGCACGCCCGCATGGCGGCCGAGCTCTACCGCACCGAACCGGCGTTCAGCACGGCACTCGACGAGTGCCATGCCCTCTTCGAGGCCCACGGCCTGCCCCGGCGGCGGCTCCTGGAGGAGGGCGACACGACCCTCGCGCAGCCGGCGCTCTTCAGCGTCGAATACGCGCTGGGACGGCTGTGGCTGGCGCTGGGCATCGAGCCGGACGTGGTGCTCGGTCACGGCATCGGGGAGTTCGCGGCGGCCACGCTCGCCGGGGTGTTCACCCTCCCCGAGGCCGTACGGCTGGTGACCGCCCGTGCCCGGGCGACGGCCGAGGCACCCCCGGGCGCGACGGTGGCGGTCGCGGCCGGCCCGGACACCGTGTCGCCGCTGCTCTTCGGGAGCCTCGGCGTCGCCGTGGTGGACGGCGACCGGCAGACGGTCGTCGGCGGGTCGGCGGACGACGTGCGCCGCTTCGTGGAGGAGGTCCTCGCGGGGGCCGGGCTCGCCGCCTCCCCGCTGAGCTCCCGGTACGCCCTCCACACCCCGGCCATGACGGGCGCCGCCGAACGGTTCCGCCTGGCCTTCGACGGCATCGAGCCACGCCGGCCCCGCTGGCGGGTCTGGTCCGCGTCCACCGGCGGCCCGGCTCAGGTGGGCAGCGTGGACTTCTGGGTCCGGCAGCTCACCCGGCCCGTCCTGTTCAGGCAGGCGCTCGACGCCGTGCTGTCCGGCGGTGACCGGGTGCTGGTGGAGGTGGGCCCCGGGCGGACGCTCACCACCCTGGCACGCTCACATCCCCAGGTGCGTGCCGGGCGGCACCTGGCGGTGCCGTCGCTCCCGAGCGGGCCGTCGAAGGGCGCCACCGAGCGCGCCTCGTTCCTGCACGCGCTGGCCCGGATGTGGACCCTCGGTACGAAGGTGGACTGGTCGGCGCTGGGTTCGGCCGGCGGACGCGTGCCCCTGCCGGGTTACCCCTACCAACGGAAGCGGCACTGGATCGAGCGGGCGTCCCCGGGCGGCCCCGTCACGGAGGCGCCCGCCCCCGAGGCGGGCGGGGCGGTGTTCCGCCTGCCCACGTGGATGGAGGCCGCACCGGCCGGGCAGCACGACACCGGCGTCCGGGACCGCCCGCTGGTGTTCCTGCCCGATGATCCGCACCGGGCCGACGAACTGGTCGCCCTGCTGGGCAAGGCCGGGTGGGAGGCGTTGTGGGTGCGGCACGGTTCCTCGTACGCGGGAGCGGCGGACGAGTTCGTGATCCGGCCCCGGCACCCGGCGGACGTCGCCCGACTGCTGGACGAGCTGCGGGACTCGCGGCGATATCCCGGCCTCATCGTCGACGCGACGCAACTCGGAGACCTGGCAGAACCCGACCTGAGCAGCATCGACGACCAGCTCGACACCGGTTTCCACCGGATCGTCGAGCTGCTGCGGGAAGCGGCGTTGCGGGCGCCCGACAAGCGCGGTCGCGACGTGCTGCTCCTCACCGAGCTGTCTGCGGACGTGACGGGCGGCGAGACCGTGCACCCGGTACGGGCCATGCTGCTCGGGCTCCTGCGGACCTACCTGCTGGAGAACCCGCGCGCCAGGTGCAAGCTCGTCGACGTCCAGGGCGGCGTGCCCGGCGATCGGCTGCTCGCGGAGCTGTCCGGCCGGATGCGGTCGGAGATCGTCGCCCTGCGCGGGGATCGGCGCTGGGTCCCCGGCGAGCGGGAGCTCGTCCCCGACGATGCGGGCCCTGCCGTCCTGCGCCCCGGGGGTGCCTACGTCATCACCGGCGGGCTCGGCGGCCTCGGCCTGGCCCTGGCACGGGGCCTGGCCGCCACCGGCCTGCGGCCACGGTTGCTGCTGCTGGGCCGCCGGGTGGCGGGCGGGCACGACGCCGAGCTCGCCGAGATCCGGGCGCTGGGAGCAGAGTGCCGCGTCGAGGCGTGCGATGTGACCGACGTGGACACGCTGCGGCGGGTGATCGACGAGGCGTCGGACGCCTTCGGGGGCATCAACGGGGTGTTCCACCTGGCCGGCGTGGCGGGCGGGGGCATGCTCCAGTTCCGGACGCGGGCGCAGATGTCGGCGGTGCTCGCGCCGAAGGTCCACGGCACGCTGGCGCTGATCGAGGTGTTGCGGGGCCGGGCGGACCTCGACTTCTTCGTGGCCTTCTCCAGCCGGGCGGCGCTCAGGGGCCTGGTGGGCAGTGCCGACTACGCCGCGGCGAACGCCTTCCTGGACGCGGTGGTGCGCCGGCAGCCCCTGGCAGGCTGCGCCTCGGTCACCGTCAACTGGCCGTCCTGGGCCGAGGTCGGGATGGCCGCCCGCCAGGGGCGGCCATCGCAGGCCGGGCACCAGGGGGCGGAGGTGCGCCGGTGGTCGACCACGCTGTCGGTCGAGGGCTATCCGATCCTGGACGAGCACCGCATGGACGACGTGCCGGTGCTGCCGGGCACGGCCCAGGTCGACTTCGTCCTGCGCGCTTTCCACGAGGCGGTCGCCGGCGCGAACGGGCGCCCGGCACGGCTGCGGCACATGGTCTTCCGGCAGCCGATCACCACCCCGGAGCCCGTGTCGCTGGAGGTCGGTTTCGAGGCGCACGAGGAGGTCTGGCGATTCACCGTACGCACCGCGCCGCTCTCGTCGTCCCCCGGCTCGCCCGGCGACTACCGCGTCCACACGACGGGCGAGATCGGGCTGGTGGACGCCGGCGCGGGCACGGTGGACCTGGACGAGCTGCGCGCGTCGCTGCCCGAGCGGCGGATACCCGTGAACGACCCGGACAACCGGCTGTTCACCATCGGTCCGCGATGGCCGGGCGAGGAGATCTGGACCTCCGGGGAGGAACGGGGCACGAAGCTCGCCGTGCTCACCTTCCCCGAGGCGTTCGGCCATGAGCTCGACGAGCACGCGCTGCATCCGACCCTGCTGGACGCGGCGGTGTCGCTGGCGCGGGACCCCGACCACGAGGCGCCGCACGCGCCCTTCGCCTACCAGTCGATCGTGGTGCACCGGCCGATACCGGCGCTGGCCTACAGCCACATCCGCCGGCGCCCGAGCGGTTCTGACACGATCGTGGCCGACATCGACGTGCTGACGGCCGGCGGTGACGTCGCCGTCGAGGTCAGGGGCTTCACCATGCGCCGCGTCGACGAATCCATGGTCGCCCCCGAGACCCACCGCACGGAGCGGAGCGCCGACGCCGGGCAGGAGGAGCCGTCGGCCGGCGACGGGATCGCGCCCGCGACCGGGGTCGCCATGTTGCTGCGCCTCCTGGGCCGTCCCGGCCACCGGCAGGTGGCGATCACCCTGTCGGGGGAGCACGCGGTCCTGCTGAACGCCGACGACGTGCCGGACGACGCCGGCGGCGGGCAGCCGGGCGCGCCGGCCCCGGCACCCGGGCGGATCCCCGGTGCGGCGCCGTCAGCGGACGGGTCCACGATCGAAACCCGGCTGACGGAGATGTGGCGCGCCGCGTTCGGGGTGGAGTCGGTCGCCCCCGACGAGAACTTCTTCGACCTGGGTGGCGACTCCTTCACGGCGGTGGAGCTGGTCGAGGAGATCCGCAGGGGGTTCCGCGTGGACGTCGGCATCGCGGTGATCTTCGAGCACCCGACGGTGGCGAAGCTGGGCGCCGAGCTGCGACGGCTGACCGGGTGACGCCGTCGCGGGCCGGGCGGGGGTCAGCCGCGCAGCTTGCCGACCCATTCGCGCAGGGTCTCGGGGGGCAGCTGCTCGACGACCTGGTGGCCGCCGGCGATCATCTGGACCGACAGCCACTCCGTCGTGTACTGGCTCCAGTCGTTGAGGGAGTCGGCGTTCCAGGAGCTCGCGTCGTCGGTGGCGCCGACCGCGATCAGCGGCGCGTCGAGCAGCGGGCGCGGATCCGCCTCCAGATAGCGATTGAGCAGCCGGTATTCCGACCGCCAGAGCCGGGCGTACTCGGAGAGGGCCGTGGTGTTCAGGATGTGCGGCGGCGCCTCGATCTCCTCGGCCAGCGCCCGGTCCGGCAGCTCCGCCAGAGGCGAGAGCGGCGTGCGATGCGGCGGATACTGGCACATGACGACGGTGCCGCGAAGCCGTCGCTCCAGGTGCTTGCCCGCCTCCAGGCAGACCAGGGCGCCCATGCTGTGGCCCACGAGCACGACGTCCGTGACTCCGGAACGCGCGACAAGGGACGAAAGCGCCGCGCCGCGCTCCTCAATGGAGGGCACATTCATCGGCTCGCTCCAGTTGGCCCGGTGAATGACAGGTTCCAAGCCTGGCTCGTTCCATCCGTCCACGAACTTCGTCCGGCCTCCCAGACCGGGAACGAAGATGACGGCCTCGTCACCATCGAGGGCCGGGCTGATGATGTAGCTCGAAGACTCCACGTCATTCGCTCCTATTGACGCCAATTGACAAAATGCGCGGACACGTCTAAACAACCATTTGCCCGAAGCCTAGCGCCGATCCCGGTCGGTCTCCATATACCGCGGCATCCACTGCCGACGGATAATTTTCCTGAGAATGCTGGTTCATTTGAGTAGATCTGTGGCAAAGTGTGGCACGTGTCCACGCTGATTGCCGCCGCCGTAATTATCCTGATTGCTTCTACAGTGCACGCGGTGACCGGATTCGGGTACGCCCTCGTCGCCACTCCGCTGCTGGCCCTCACCGTCGACCCCCATACAGCAGTAGTCGCCACCACAATGTCGGCATTAGCCATGACCATCACGATCGGTGTGCGCCAGCGTCACCACGCCGAGTGGAAGGTGGCCCTGGTCGCCATGGCCGGCATCGTGCTCGGCATGCCACTCGGCCTCTGGGTGTACGGGGTCACGTCGGAGCGGGTGCTCACGGCGCTGATCGGGATCGGCGTCCTGGGCTGCACCGTGATGGTGTGGCGGCGCGTGAAGGTGCACGGGAACGTCCCCATCCTCGTGGGGGTCGGCCTCATCTCCGGCGCGCTCTCCACCTCGACCGGCACCAACGGGCCGCCGATGGTCGCCGCCTTCCAGGGCATGGGCTACGACCCGCACAAGTTCCGCGCCACCCTCGCGGCGGTGTTCGCCGGCACCAGCGTGCTCAGCCTGATCGGGTTCGCCGTGGCCGGCCAGGTGAACTCCGAGGCGCTCTGGATCGGGGTGATCGGCCTGCCGGTCGTACAGCTGGGGTGGTATGCCGGTAACGCGGTCTTCAGCCGTATCGATCCGGACCGCTTCCGCAAGGTGGTGCTGGTGTCCCTGCTCGTCAGCGCGGCCGTGACCCTCGCCAGCGCGCTCAACGGCTGACGCGACCGGCACCGGGCCGGCCCTGTCACGAACCCTTCCGCTGCTCCGGAATGATCGTGAACGCCTGCCCCAGCCCGGTCAGCTCCATGACCCGTTGTACCCTGCCGTGCACGTGCGTCAGCGTCATCGTGCCGCCACCGCTCGCGACGTCGGCCTGGATCCTCAGCAGCGCCTCCAGCCCCTCCGAGTCACAGAAGCGCAACTGGGCCACATCCACCACCAGATTGCGCCGCCCGCCTCCCATCGCGACGCCGACCGCCTCCGCCAGGTCGGAGACCGACGCGAGGTCCAGTTCACCGGACAGGGCGACGACGCTGCGGTCCGGTTTCTGTGTCACCCGTGCTGCCAAGGTCATCATGACCACCCCGCAGAGGACGACTCCTCCTCCACCTCCCAGACTATGGCGCGACCTGCGAGAACGACACACAGCCCCCACCCGGGCATGTGACAGAAGGTGATGATGCGCCTGCCGGGTCAGCCCGGATGACGTTTCGTCATGCCGGGCCCCTCCGACACTGACGATCGTCTGCCGTCGGCTCCTCGCCACGAGGTGGTGCCGGGATTGCGCTACATCCCTGCCGCCGCGGGCCGCATCCCGCGCGGACGGCGCGTGTCCGTGACCTTCCGCACCGTCACGGACCCCGCACCTTGATCCAGCCCCCGTAGGCTCCCGGCCGCCCTCTGGAACTGGGACGAAGCGGAGGTGATCAGGGTGAGGTGAGCGGCTCGGCCTGGTACGCCTGGTGGAGTGCCTCCAGGAAGGGCGGCGCCACCGGCAAGGGCATGGCCTCGATCCCGCTCACCGCCACCCCCGGCGTCCACGAGTTCATCACCACTCCCCCGGCCAGCTCCGGCAGGTCGGCGAGCCTGACCTCCTGCGTACGCTGGGGGACGCCGAGGCGTTCCAGTTGCCGGCGGACGATGCCCATCGTGATCCCGCCCAGCATCTCGGCCTCGGGCCACACCACCGCCGTGCCGTCCCAGAAGGCCAGGTTCCAGATCGACCCCTCGCTGAGCCGGCCCCGGCGGTCCACGAACGCCGCGTCGTCGAAACCGCGTTCGGCCGCCTGGCGCAGGACGTACGTCTTGGCCACCTCCCCCACGTGCTTCACGGCGGGCAGGAAGCGCTCGTGCTCGACGGCCGCCAGCCTGAGCGGGCCCCGCGGCCCTGAGGCGGCCGGCCCCGTACGGACCAGCATCTCAAGCTCCGCCCCTGCCTCGGTGAACTCGCCGGCGGCCGAGTACACGGTGGCCACCAGCGAGACGTCCGCCGGGCCGGCCTCCAGCGCCGCCCGCAGGTACGTCCGCACCCGATCGTCGGGCAGCGCCCGGCCGAACAGCTCCATCGAGGCGGACCGCAGCCGCTCCAGGTGCAGGTCAAGGCCACGAACCTGCCCGCCGCGCACCTGCAGGGCGGTGAAGTGGGCATAGCCCGCGAAGGCCAGCGGCGCCAAGTCGCCGGCGGTCGCCGGTCGACCGTTGCGTTGGGTGGCGAAAAAGGTCATGGATCACTCCGGCATTCGGTCGTCCGAGGGCAAACCGAACGCAAACGTCCGGTCTGCCCCCTGACGTTAGGCCTTCGTATCGATGTGAAGGTCAAGTGCCCGGCGCCGGCCGCTGAGCAGGCCCGGGCAACGCGGTCACCCCCCGACCGTGGTCACGTGGCCGACGACCGGCCGGGGAGATCCGGGGGCGTTCGTGCCCGCGTCCCGGTCGGCACGGCGGAACGCTCCCGGCGCCGAATGGAACTGCAGGCTGAATGCCTGGGCGGGGTGTTCATGGGCAGCGTCTGGGACTCCCTGGATCGCCCCGAGGAAGACTGGGAGGACCTGCTGGACCTCTACCGGGATGGCGAAGACGTTCAGGCGACAGTCCGCACCCACGGGAAGAGCCACAACATCGCAGCCTGGCTCGACAAGGGCTTTCGCGCCGCGTCGCCGCAAGCGTGCAACACCTGGACGGCGCCTTCGTCCAAAGTCGCCTGAAGAGCGGCCCGAACCTCGGGCCGTCTCATGCTGGCGTGGTCGGCAGCCGACCGGTCGCGCACGGCATCGGCAACGGGCTGTCCCCACGCCTCAACATCGCCGCCGTCGCCGGCCTGCCCGCGCGGCCTGCCCCGGCCGACATCACCACGCGCATGTGGCAGCGGGCCGCATCCCGGGCAAACTCCACGCCGGGCTTGTCCCGGGGCCGACGCCATAGCCTTGGCGCTGACCGAGGTCCCCGACGGTGTGGACAGCGCCGCCGATGCCGAAGCCCTGACCGAGCAGGTACTGCGCGACAGCGGCGCGATCGAGCTGCCGACCCGGCAACACGACCACCTCTCCAACAGCCGACGATACCCGCCTGGCCGCGGAGACACGTGGCGCTGAGCTCGAGAACGGCAGACGTGTCAGGCACTCCCGTCCGCCGCGGCCCGGCTGCTGAGATGCTTGCGGGAGCTCCGGGCCGACCGATTGGTGTCCATTCTCGTCACGCGATGCTCGGCAGCCCGGCTCTTTCGACGATGTCGCCGGGAAGATCACGAGGATGCCTTCCCCTTCGGGCGCGAACCGAACGGGGACCCCGCCACGTCCTCGACGTGGCACGACCTCGAATAGCACCTGCCCAGGGATGCGCACACTGCCGCGTACGCCCGCGTCAGTCGATACACGCCGACGCTGGGGATGCCGCACTCCTCTGGGCTTGCGCCATGTTCTTTGATAGATGACGTCGCGCCGAACCTGTCGAGAGGGCCACAAACGGCGGGCATACAACTCCTGGCCGGCGGCGAATCTCCAAGCCTGCGGCAGGCCGGTTGGGCGGGAGCCAGGCGAGTGGTCAACGTTCCTCGATTCGATGGGGACGTCAGGAGCATGCCAGTGGACCTGCTCGCGCCGCGTAGCGCGGGGCCGATATTGTCGGCCTTCGTCCGTAGGATCACCGCATGTCCGATGCCTTCACGGTCTTATGGACGCACGACACATGCCGTGCTCTGCGCACCGCAGGTCGCGTGGACGAGCGGCCGCCGGTCGCGTTCAGCGGCGTCCACTCGTCCCTGCCCACCTGGTCAAGCGCCCGCGCCGGGGACGAAGTGTACGCGCTGCACGTCAAGGCGGGCATTGTTCACGTCGTGAGCAGGATGCGCGTACTCGACATGGAGCGGCGCGCCTGCTGCGGCGCTGCCCCCGCAACCTGGCAGGACCCGGCGTTCCCCGGGCACGCCGACTGGTCGATGCTCGGAGCCGGCGGGTGCGGCGCGAAACCGGTGCACGTGGACGCGACACCCGTCCGTTTCGACGTCCCCATCCCCGGCGATCTCTTGGCACGCTTGACTTGGCGCAACCGCCGAGGTCAGACCCGCGCTCTGAAGTACGTCGTAGACGGCCGTCTGGAGCGTGCGGCCAGCCTCCAGGGCTTCTACCGCCTGACCTCCGACTCGGCCGGCGACCTGGCGGAACTCGTCGACAACGAGACCATGCGGAGGCGCTGACACAGCCGCCGGGCGGCCAGCAACTTGTGACGAAGAATGATGCCCTCAAGCCCAAGATCCGCGCTCGCATGGCCAAGTAACCGGCGAGCCGCACAGCGTCGCCGCCCGTCACGGCCGCGCTGCGGTAAGAGGTCCGCGAGCGCTACCTATCGGAGGTAGCTCATGGAGCCTTGCCGCCCGTGACTCGGCCTGCCTCGTGCGCCTTCCGCATCAGGTCGAGCACCAGACGCACCATCTGCGGATCCATGTCGGCCAGCGCGCTGAGCCCACTGCGGTCTCGCGGATCGGGACGCACACCCAGTTCGTCGAGCGTGGCGACGATGAACTGCAGGTTCCCGTCACGCATCAGGCGTCACCGCCTCGCGGCGAGCCCGGCCTGCTCATCGAAGCGGCCCAATCCGTCCCTGGCCGGCACCTTGCGTAGCACGAGCACCGCCTCCACCGCCTGGGCCGACGCACCTGGCCTGCCGCCGCGGCAGGGATGCCGTCGATCAGCTCGATCCTCCCGCAGGGCCAACTCGGGGGCAGCGCACACCCGGTGATTGCATCCTTATCGTCCACTACGGCGTGGCAGGAGGAAGACCAAGGCGAGCCTCGACGGTGGCTAAGAGCTGATCTACCGCTGCCTATCGACGCGGTCACCCGGCATCCCGACGGCGCCGTGGTGCTGTATCACCACGGCACCCAGATCCCGCTCGGTGCCTCACCCACCACGGACGCCCAAGCTCAGGCTCTGGCCGCCGCGCTGCTCACCGTCGCCGCCGATCACCCACCCGCCGGGACAGCGCAGCCGCCATCATGAGAGCAGAACCGTTAACCCCTCGGAAGAGCACATGACCGAACACCCAAGCAGCCTGGCCGGGAACTCATCTGCAGATGGCGCAGCGGGTCGGGCAAGTGCATTGCCACGACTCGCGCAAGGATCGGCCGGAGCGAGGGGATGAGCGCGACGAAGCCGCACGGTGAGAAGCCGGCGCGGCAGGACGCCCCCGGGCAAGCTGGTAGCCGCGCCGACGGGTGGCATCCCAATGACGCCCTGCCGCACAGGCGGTGGCCATGATCCACCGTCCCCACGGCCCGCGCGAGGAAGAAGCACTACGGCGCACCCTCAAGGACATCGACGACAGGCACCTGACCCTGTGGGTGCGTGGTCGCTTCTACGACGAGCACACTGGCGCGCCCCTGGACCCGCCACAGATCGAGGGGCTGCCCGACCGGCAGCCCCAGCCCGGTGTGCCCGGCCCGCGCGGCGCCTGGTGGACACCGCTGATCGAGCGCGGCTGGCTGGAGCTGTCGCCGCCCGGACGCTCACGGCGCTACCTGGTCACGGACGCCGGCCGCGACGCGCTCGCACACGCTCACGGCCGATCCGGCCAGGCCCCCGTCACCGACGCTGCCGAGGGCCGCCCCAGCACGGCTGTCGGCGTACGGGGCGATGTGCAGAGTCAAGTACAGCTAATCGTGCAGAGCTGGACGAGTAAGTCCTAAGTCGCTGCAGAGTGGAGTGTGGACGTAACGAAGGGTGTTGACGATCGGTTTGTGAAGACAGACCTCAACACCCTTCTAACGGCACTGTACGTCAGCATCGACAACTGGCTCGGGCACCGGCCACGTCTGGGACGCAAACCGAAGCTGACCGACGCCGAGCTGCTCACTCTGGCGGTGGCCCAGGTACTGCTCGGCATCCACTCCGAGGCGCGCTGGCTGCGCTACGTCCCCGAACATCTGCCCGGCGCCTTCCCCTACCTGCCCGGCCAGTCCGGCTACAACAAGCGCCTACACAAGGCCCTGCCACTACTCAAACGGGCCATCCGGGCGCTGGCGCAAGACACCGACCTGTGGGCCGACCCCGTGTGGGTGGCCGACTCCACCCCGATCGAGTGCGGCCGCTCCCGCCCCACCACCCGCCGCTCGGACCTGGCCGGTTGGGCCGGCTATGGCTACTGCCGCTCCCACTCCCGCTACTTCTGGGGCCTGCGCCTGCACCTCATCTGCACCCCCGCCGGCCTGCCCATCACCTGGGCCCTGGCCACCCCGAACATCGACGAACGCCAAGTGCTGATGGCCATCTGCGAGCACGACCCACACCTGCTCGCCGACCGGCCCGGACTGCTGATCATCGCTGACAAGGGCTACGTCTCCGCGGAACTGGACGCCTTTCTGGCCGAGCGCGGCGTGCAGTTGCTGCGCCCCTCCTACCGCAACCACACCCCACGCTGCGGCGAACACCTGCTGAAGCCGATCCGCCAGCTCATCGAATCCGTAAACGACACCCTCAAAGGCCAGCTCGACCTGGAACTCCACGGCGCCAGGACCGTCACCGGGGTTGGCTACCACATCGCCCAGCGCATCCTGGCCCTGACCGCCGCCATCTGGCACAACCGCCACACCGGCCAGCCTGTCACCCGATCACTGATCGCCTACGACCACTAATCCGACTTAGGACTTACTCGTCTAGTCCCATTTCCGCTGCGCAGAGCCCGTTCCGGGCTGAAAATCGGGAGTGGTTGCCCGCCGACGCCGTAGCTCTATGGTCGTCATGAGGCCGTCGT
Organism: Nonomuraea jiangxiensis; assembly: GCF_900099965.1. Lineage (GTDB taxonomy): Bacteria > Actinomycetota > Actinomycetes > Streptosporangiales > Streptosporangiaceae > Nonomuraea > Nonomuraea jiangxiensis. The sequence continues at coordinate 24,943 of NZ_FNDJ01000025.1, forward strand.
CTAGTCGGGCGCTGGGAGCCTGCCATGGGCCCTTCATTGTCGCCTTCGAGCACGCGGATTAGCTTCCGTAACCGCCCTGGCTCCTGCGGGTGACCGTTGTTGCCCGCGAAGCGACAGGGAGGAAGCTGGTGCTGGTCGAGACCAACGACAACGAAGAGATCATCCCCAGGATTGCCGCGCTCGACATCGGCAAGGCCGAACTGGTGGCCTGCGTGCGCCTGCCCAGCGAGACCAAGACTGGTAAACGGCTGCAGGAGGTCAGCACGTATTCAACGATGACCCGCGCGCTGCCGGCCATGTCGGATCGCTTCCGCTGCCTGGGCGTGACCCGGGTGGTCATGGAAGCGACCTCGGATTACTGGAAACCCGTCTTCTACCTGCTGGAAGCGGCAGGGTTCGAGGTGTGGCTGGTCAACGCGCGTGACGTCAAACACCTGCCCGGCCGGCCCAAGAGCGACACCATCGACGCGGTATGGCTCTGCAAGGTCGCCGAACGACAGATGATCCGCCCCAGCTTCGTCCCACCCCCGGCGATCCGCCGCCTGCGTGACCTGACCCGCTACCGCGTTGATCTGGTCGGCGCGGCCACCGCGGAGAAGAACCGCGTCGAAAAGCTCCTCGAAGACGCGCACATCAAGCTCAGCGTCGTGGCCTCCGACATCTTCGGCGTCTCCGGCCGCGCCATGCTCAAGGCCCTCATCAACGGCGAACGCAACCCCAAGACGCTGGCCCAGCTGGCCCGCACCCGGATGCGCACCAAGATCGGCGCGCTCGAGGAAGCCTTCACCGGCCACTTCACCGACCACCACGCCTACCTGCTCGGCAAGATGGTCGCCCGGGTGGAGGCGATCGAGGCCGACATCGCCGATCTCGACCGCGCCATCGAGGAGGTGGTCGCCCCTTTCGCCGACGCGGCGACGCGTCTGGATGAGATCCCCGGCGTCGGCCTGATCGCCGCTCACACGATCATCGCGGAGATCGGTTTGGACATGAGCCGTTTCCCCACCGCTGGGCACTTGTGCTCCTGGGCCAAGCTCACCCCGATCATCAAGGAGTCGGCCGGCAAGAAGAGGGGCCGCAACTCCACCGGCCACGGCAACCGCTACCTCGCCCGCGTTCTGGGTGAGGCCGCCGTCGGCGCCAGCAAGACCCCCACCTTCCTTGGCGAGCGCTACCGCCGCATCGCCCGCCGACGCGGCAAGAAGAAGGCCGTCGTTGCGGTCGGCCGCTCCATCTTGACCATCGTCTGGCACCTGCTGTCCAACCCCGACGCCCGCTTCCACGACCTGGGCGCCGACTTCTACGACACCCGCATCAAGCCTGACCGCAAGAAACGCACCCACATCCGCCAGCTCGAAGCCCTCGGCTACCGCGTGATCCTCGAACCAGCCGCCTGACCGAGTACGCCAATCAACAACCCTGACCCACCACCGCGAGCCAGGGTTCGCTGCCGCCTGCCCCGTCACTGTCCGATTTTCGGATTAGAGCTTGAGTTCGACCCGTGCGCGGCCAAGAAGAGCAGCGACGTAACCTGCATCCACTGCCAGAGAGAGCGGACCAACGCGCCGGGCAGACCTGATCAAAGCAGGGGTGCACACTGCCCATGCTGGACGTGTGCAGCTCCTCAACAGCCGCACACAACAAGCCTGCCCTGCCTGCCTCAGCCGCCGGACGACACCAGCGCGGACCCCAGATCCCAGAGCCGCACGGTACCGTCGTCACCGCCGGCGGAAATTGCGATCGTTTCGCCACCCAGCCGCCCGACCGCTACTGAGCGAACTTCGCCAGTGTGACCGGTCAGCGGCTCGCCCAGTTGTTTGCCCGCCGCCAGATCCCACACCCGCACCGTACGGTCCTTACTCCCCGACACCGCAATCGTC
>NZ_FNDJ01000025.1:26852-164739 GCF_900099965.1 Nonomuraea jiangxiensis
CCGGTCAGCGGCTCGCCCAGTTGTTTGCCCGCCGCCAGATCCCACACCCGCACCGTACGGTCCTTACTCCCCGACACCGCAATCGTCTTACCGTTGAGCTGTCCGATCGCTACCGAGAAGACATAGTCGGTGTGACCGGTGAGCTCGTTTCCCAACTGTTTGCCAACGGTCAAGTCCCATACTCGAACGGTGCCGTCGTCGCCGCCCGAGACCGCGATAGTCCTGCTGTCGAGTTGCCCTAGCGCCACCGCATAGACGGCCCGGCGGTGGCCGACGAGCAGAGTGCCCGGCAGTCGTTCCGCCGCCAGGTGCCACACCCCCACCCGGCCCAGCCGATCTCCAGAGATCGCGATCGTCGTCCCGTTCAACTGGCCGAGTGCGATCGACGAGCCCGCCCCGACGAAGGTGCCGACCTGCTTTCCCGTGGTCAGATCCCACACCTGTACGGGGTCGCCGCCGCCACCGCTGACGAGGATCTGCCTACCGTTCATCTGCCCGGCCGCCAGGACGTCGATGAATCGCTCCTCGTCCCCGCCGAACGGCCTGCCGAGGCTTTTACCGGTGGCCACATCCCATACCTGTGCCTGGTTTGCGTGCGCGACAACGGCAACCGTTCGGCCATTCAGCTCTGCAAGTGCCACGGCCCCAGCCCACTTGCCGTCGCCGACGATCGGCTCGCCTATCGGCCGGAACGAAGGAGCCGAATGCGGCGACCGTGCAACCACGAAGAAACCCACCGCTACGACCACGACCGCCGCCACCGCAATCAGTCCCCAGCGTCGCAGGCGTCCAGGCTTTTCCGATGCCGATGCCGATGCCGATGCCGATGCGGGCGGATGCGGCGGCAGCGCCACGTCATTAGTCGATAAGGGGCGGTGATTGGCCACCAGACCTCCAGCGAATACCCAGCTCCGGTGATGGGATGGGTAACACACCCTAGATCGCCAGAAACTCAGACGAAAGAGTCAGGGCGTGGCGATGTCGGTGCGCAGGCACCGCCATGCCGCCGCTGTAACGGCAGCTGACACGCCGCTCGCCTCTGTACGTTTACCCGTATTCACCTCTGCACGTGAAGGAGTACGCCGACAACGGCGGGAGAATGACCCCGATGACGAACACGACTACACGACCGTAGCCCGCACCGGCCGGGTGCCCGGCCGATCCGCACCGGAGGCCGCCACCCGATCAGGTGTGGCGGCTACAGGACGAAGCCGAGAAGGCCACCGGTGTGGACGCCTGTCCGGCCGGGTGGCCACGACCTCGGCTGGGCGGCCTGCCGCTGCCGTGGATCACACCGGTGCTGGACGGCGTGGCGTACTGGACGCAGATCCACGGCGGGCGGCTGCTGGCCTGCCAGCGGCAGGGCTTGTGCCAGGTTTGCGGGCTGGTTCTGGGGCGTCGGATACTCGTCCTTCTCGGCGCTGGTCAGGCCGTCTTGGCCGCGGCCGTCATCCAGATCGGCCTGAAGCACCCAGGTGCGGATCGACTGCGCGGAGGGCTGGAACTCCTTGGCCAGTTCCTCCGGCGTCCGTCCCGCTCGTGCCCATCGTCAGCGAGCCGGCCACCCGCAGCATGTCGCCCCAGTGAGCGCAGATCCGATCGAGGCGGACGAGGCGGGACATGTGCTCCAGCGGGCCGTAGGTGGCGGCCGTGTTGGTCCGCCACAACCGCATGTCGGCCAGATCGGCGATGCGCGGGGAGAACTGGTAGCCGCAGATCGCGAACAGCCCAAAGACCAGGTCGCTGTTTATATGGACACGGTCAAGGCTTGTCGCCCGCTCAGGCCGACCGATCGCCATCACTTCGGTACCCACCTGCCAGGCTGGGGCGCTCGCCGCGAAGGCTCACCACTCGGGTCGGCTCGACCTGACGCAAGGTAGCGCTGAGTGACATTGATTATGGTCAGTGCTCGCAGAAATGAACCAGCGTGGGCCTGCGACTCTTATGTGATCATTGGCGGGTGCGACCTGTGGGTGAGACTTCCCGGCTATCTGCTCTGAAGCGGGTGTCACTCGTGGCGGCCATCGCCGCCACGCCTTTCCTCCTGCTGTACGCCGCCGCGATGGCCCCCCAGTGGATCACCGATCACCGCTTGGCGAGCCTCGAGAATCGAGCCCTCAAGCATCCGTTGCCACCGGGCACGACGTTCGGCGGGTCCGAACCTCAGGGGCCCGTGACCGGAGACTCCGGCGACTGCTGGGCCGGCTTCGCCTTCAGCCTCCGCACCGAACGCCCACCCGAGGAGATCAAGCGGTACTACGAGGCGGCCTCCTTCATGCGGACCGACGCGAATTTCTCCGAGCTGAGCGTCAGCGCCTTGCAGGAGTCCTCCGACCACGTATCGGTCGCCGTCGACACGATTTCCTCTGGCACCGGGGACCTCCGCTGCTGGTGAACGCCCACTTACGGTCCCCGATCCCAGATGTAACTCTCAGTTACTCTTTTTCGGGTGGCATCTACCCGAGCGGTGGGCTCGCAACGCCTCCTTCGTCGGCGCTACGTATCGAGCATGCTGTGGGCTCGCGATGGATGTGATCGGCTCGCTCAGTCCGTCGACGTGCATGATGACCTTCCTGAAGAGTTGCCGTCACTCGGAGCGGTGGTCTCGCCGAGGTCGGTGAGCAGGCCGGTGAGACGGCGGGCGACGGCGGTGTGCCGTTCAACCTCGCGGGTCCAGCCGCGTTCGCCGGCGTCCTGCACGAGACGACAGCATGGCGGCCGGTCGTGAGCTCGGGAGCGTACTTGTAGATCGAGGGACAGCACCCAGGGGCATCCGAGCACACACACCCACAAAGACAACACCTACCGCCAGCACCGGCGGCGGGTGTTCAATGCCTCCTACACCAACCACTACCGGGCCGGGCTGATCCAGATCCTGGCGGGGGCGCCAATACCAGCCACTTCGGAGGCTGAAGTCAGGTGCGCGTCGATCGTCTGACGCGGGACCGGGCCGCGCCCGACCCTCTATCCGACTGGGTTGGAGCGCGGTCCGTGGCGGTGCGCTGTGTATCAGTCGGTTCCGATGCTGATCCGGTACGTGCTGCCGAAGTTGTAGGTGTTGAAGACGCCGCTGGTCGCGCCGACCTTCAAGTCGACGGAGTCGCCGTAGTCCCGTTGCCCGTGGAGGTAGATGGGGACCGGCGTCTCATCGCACCAGAACCTCACGTCCTGCCAGCCGCGGTGCGTGGCTCCATAGTCCAGGCGGACGGACTGGCGGGTCATGGCGCCGTGGTGGCAGTAGGCGTCCAGTTCCCCTTGGATGACGTATCCGTGAGGGCCGTAAGAGCTGACGGTTCCGTTGAACCGGACGTCGTACTTGGTGGTGCCCCAGCCATCCTGATCGATGTAGTGGACCTGGACCGGGACCGTGACGGCATTCGCCGGCGTCGCGGTGGACATGGTCAGCAGGACCGACGTGAGGAGTGCCCCGGCGAGTGCCGCGCGGCGGGAGCGGCGTGATGAGGTACGGGCCATGCGTACGTCCTTCCGGTTGGAGGGCGGCTGCTGAGCGCGCCACCAATGTCAACTCAGAGTAATGAATTAGCTACTCTATGTTATGTATCGTGTGAGCGAGGGCCCGCTGACCTGCGACAGAGAAGCGGATACTGCCGGTCGCGTCGCCACGCTGCCACCACGATCGTTATCTGGGGTTCTTGAGCGAAGTAGCTGGTCAGCCGCTTGGAGGTCTGTAACTACGTCAGGCAAGTAGGCTGCTCGCGTTCGGTGCGCCGATGGATCGTCGAGAGGTCCCTGTCCGGCTGGCTGGAGCGCGCGACGGGGAACCCGGGGGAGCGTTCTGGAGGCCAACCAGGTGCGCAGCAACGTCACGGGCTCGGGCGAGTGCGGCAGCCCCAGACAAGGGCCCCATGTTCTATGATCATGGGCTTATGAGCCGATTGCCCACGCTATCTGCGGCGGAAGTTCCTTCGGAGCGGCTCCTGCTTCGCAGAGCGTTGCACGATGCCGACCGTGAAGGATTCATCGAGTTCTCGACCGATCCTGAGGTTCAGGAATACCTCGGTGGTCCCCGGCCTCGGAGTGAGGTCGAGCAGCGCTTCGATGCAGTCATCACCGCCGACGCAACATCCAGTCCTGGCAATTACGTCATCGCGGACAACGCGACGAACCGCTTTATCGGGACCTTGAAGCTCGCCCGCCGGTCGACCGATAGCCCCGGACATGTCACCGAGGATGGCGAGGAACTGGAACTGGGCTATGTGCTGCGGCGCAGTGCATGGGGCGCGGGGTTCGCCTTCGAGGCCGCAACGGCCGCATTGCGCGCTGCGGCTGACGAACTCCCCGACCAGCCGGTCTTGCTCGTGACCCAGACCGCGAACACGCGATCTCTGAAACTCGCCGCCCGCCTTGGCTTCCACCCCATCAGCACGTTCGAGGAGTACGGCGCCGAGCAGACCCTCTGCACCGCTCCCCTGTCCATGTACAAAATCTGATCACAGCATCAACACAGCGATCCTCCGGCTAGGAGTCCCAAGGTTTCGGGCGCTTCCCAGGCTGTCAGATGCCGGTCAAGGTCGGTTTCCTGCCAGGCGAACTGATTGATCAGGTCGGCGAGAGCTTGCCGGTCCTGATCGGGGAGGTCCTGTAGGAGGGCGATCACCGGTTCCAGCACCTCCATCGCGGCCTCGGGAGTGATCGCGTCGAGGTCGCTGTGATCAAGCTTGATGATGATCTCGGTGAGGGCTCTGGCGAGGGTGCGTTCGAGCGGCGTCACGACGGAGCTCCTTGGTCGGTCAATGGCGTGCGACGCGTCGGGGGACGGCTGCCGGTCCGGGGTCAGCCCGCTGTCGGTTCGGTGAGCCGGGCTTCGAGGTCTTCGATCATCTGGGTGAGCAGGCTGGTGTTCTCGCGCCGGACCGCCTGCGGGCCGAGCTTGTCGATGCCGGCCACCTTGGTGATGCACTCGTCGGCGACCTGGGCCATGGTGGCAAACTCCGCGCGTGCGATCGAGCAGGGGTTGGCGGCCTCGAAGGTGGTCGCGCGTGCATGTCCTTGACCGACGTCATCGCCGCTCGGGCGGCGGACATGACGTCGCGGAAGCTGAACTCGTCGCCGTGTCGAGAGCGCATGTAGCGGGTGACCCAGACCCGGCATCGCCCAGACCGATCTGCTCTGCCTGCACGCACTCGACCGCGCGGGAGCCTCCACCGCCGGCGCGCTCAGCTCGCAACTCGGGCGCACCACCGGCGCCGTCACGCACATGATCGACCGCCTGGAGAAGGCGGGATATGTCCGGCGTAAGCCTGACCCACAAGACCGGCGCCGGGTACTCGTCGAAGCCTCGGCTTCGGGACTCGAACGCATCGCTTCGCTTTACGGGTATCGATGCCCGCAGTCGCCGGATGATGGACACCCTTTCTCACAACCAACTGGTGACGATCCAGAGCTTCCTTCTGAGCAGCTACGAAGGCGCCATCGAAGAGTGCGAACACTTGATCCGGCAGCGGGGTGATGACCCGCCTCGCCCTGTCCATCTATCGAACGTATGTCGGCAAGATCCATTTCCTTCAGGGCGGAGGCGTGGAAAGGCAAGCTGTCGAGCACCGGTGCCACGCTCTGGCTGACGCCGGAGGAGGCCGAACATCTCGGGCAGACCATCGCTCAATTGATCAGCCCGTACGCCGAGCGCTGGCAGAAACCGGATGCGCGCCCGACAGAAGCTCGTCCTGTCCGGCTATTCCACAACACCTATCTCCTGCCGAACCCGGACCGGCCGTGAAGGGCGCACTGGCCAGCCCACCGTTTCGGAGGCTGCTGGGTGGCTGGACGATCGGCAACCTCGCCGACAGTGCGCTGTATCTCACGATGGGGGTGTGGGCCAAAGACCTGTCGGGCAGCAGCAGCGCGGCCGGCCTGGTCTTCCTCTCGCTGGCAGCGCCAGTGGTGATTTCCCGCTCATCGGTCTGCTCGCCGACAGAGTGAATCGCAGGCCCTTGCTGGTCTGGGCGAATCTTGCCGATGCCGTCGTCGCCATGACACTGCTAACCGTCCAGACGGCTGGGCAGTTATGGCTGCTGTACGGCGTGCCTTCGCGTACGGCACGCTGGGTCTGGTCAACTCCGCCGCCCAGACCGGCCTGGTCCGGGACATGCTGCCGGCCCGCCACCTCGACACGGCCAACGGCCTGTTGTCCACCATCGATCAGGGCCTACGGATTGTCTCCCCCCATCGCGGGCAGCGCCCTTTACGCCGTGTGGGGAGGCAGTGCGCTCGCCATCAGGGTGGCCGCCTGCCTGGCGCTCACGGCGCTCGTGCTCCTGACCGTCAAAGTACGCGAATCCGCGCCGGAACCCCGCCGTCCGGAGCGCGGTTGGCGGCAGGAGACGGCCGCCGGCCTGACCCACCTGGATGGACGCTGCGTTCTTCGGGGTGTTGATGGCCATTCAGGGAGCCGGAAGCGTCCTGGGCGGTCTGACCGCCGCCCCGGTGCTGCGCCGCCTGGGGCCGGCGGTCATGGTCGCGACCGCGCTCGCGCTGCTCGGCGCCGCGGGCCTGGCAATGGCCGCCGACCTCGTCAGCGTCCCCCTGCTGCCTGTCGCGGTGCCCGCGCTGTTCGCGGCGGGCGTCGCGATCCGGTCGCGGAATCGAGCGTTTCTGAGACGGCCCGCCGGCGCCCGCAGATTGTCAGTGCCCGCCCATAGCGTTGGCTCACCCCCGGACGCCAATGACGACGGACGCCAACGGGCGGGCCGGATGTCCTTCACCGCGCTTCACCCCACGCACTGAGCCGTGCCGGCGCGATGGCGTCCTTGGGTTCCAGCCGCAGCGCCGGTAGGAGAGCGGCCGCGTGTATGAGTGACAGCGTGATCTTCGTCCCGGCGAGGACTCCCAAGCGTCTCCGCCGTAATCACTCGTGAGCGAGCCATTCCTCGGCCAGGAGCGCGTATGAGAGACCGTCGAGCCATCCCTTGGTCCGGTGGAGTGAGTCTCTCACCGTGTGCTGTTCGCGGCGCATCCCGACCCGCTCCATCAGCCGCCACGAGGGTTCGTTGTCGTAGAAGCAGTCCGCGTGCAGGCGGCGCAGGCCAAGACTCTTGAAGGAGATGTCGATGAGGGCGCGTACCGCTTCGGTGGCGTAGCCCTTGCCGCCGTAGGAGGGATCGAGCGTCCACCCGAGCTCTCCTTGGACGCTTTTCGCCTGGTCAGCGACCTCTTCCTGGGCCCAACCGTCCTGGACCTTCAGTGTCAGGTCGCCGATCACCCGGCCGTCCAGTTCGACGATGAGCAGATCTACGAGCCGCTCCTCGCGGAGGAAACGCTCACGGTAGTCGTCGTAGTTCTCTGTGACGGCCGCGACCCATTCGTGAGTCTCCGGCAGCTGCCGGAAGGCCCAGGTCGCGTCCAGGTCGTCGGGGGCAGCCCGGCGCAACAGCAGCCGCTCGGTGGAGATCGGCCAGTCCAGCGTGTCAAGAGGGTGACGCATGGGCCCTCATCCTGACAGCGGGCTGTGGTGGTACACAAACGGATTACTGCGGACGACGTCTCCGACAACGACGCGGCGATCGCCCTACAGGAACCGACAGGACGCCGAAGCGACCAGGGCTCCCGGAAACCCGCGTCCTGAAAATCAAGTGGGCCCGGAGGCCGGGGCGGGATCGCGCGCAAGGAGTTCGAAACGATGGCCAAAGCGTCCACGTGATCGCCTGGGTCAACTCCGAGCTGATGAAGAACCTCAGCGAAATAGGCCAGCTTCGCATGCTGCGAGCCGCGTTCTCGGAGTGAGTTCTTCTCAGCCCGGGATCGATCTGATCAGCCTGCCGCCGGCTCGGTGAGCCGGGCTTCCAGATAGGCGATCCAGCTCGGTCAGCCAAGTGGCCGGCCTGTATCTGCGCGGGGCCGTCTTATGGATCCGAAGCCTCCGACCGACCTGAAGATCCGAACTTCGTACAGGCTCTAGCACCAACGCGTACGTCATTCCCTCGTAGCGGACGCGCCCCAGCTTCTGAGGCGGGCCGCCTTGCTTTGACGACCTGAGCGATATCCGGCGACGTCGCTCAGATGGGCCCTATTGCTGCCAGTTCTCGCATACGAGCCCGTCTGTGGTTCGCATGAAGGCATGGGGCAGCCAAGCTGCCGCAGGCGAGGTCTGTGTGTTGGTGATGCCGACGCCCGCGTCGATGGTATGGCCAGTCGGATTCCCGTGATCCTCCCAGACCGGAGTGGTGCCGTCCCACCGACAGGCCCAGACGGAGTTGTTGCCGTCGGTCACGAAGACCAGTGCGTATTGGGAGCCGTTGTCCATGTCCAGGACGCTTCTCGTACCCAAACCGGTTTTGGCGTAGTGGTCACTCGGCGGGGCGCCCATGTTGAGCCAGGTGCCGTCCTGGCAGGCCCAGAGGTCGCCGGTTGATGCGCTCAGAACGAAGCAGCAGGGCTGCGGGGGCCACTCCGAGGCGCTTATGATGATCGCCGCACCGGCCGATCCACTGATGGCCGCGGGATAGCGAGGCCCACCAAGGGCGGTCCATCGCGTGGACACCATGTCCGTGACACCGAGCCACAGTTGCCTGCCGCCGTCCCACACATAGACCTGCAGGCTTTGCTCGCCGGTTCGGTCGTCCGGGACGGCGAGAACTCCCATCGAGGAGCCGATCGCGACGCCGGGCGAACCCATGTTGTACCAGTTCCAGGACGACACGTTCGACCAGTTCACCCACGCATTGCCGTCGCTGCCGGTTACGACGGCGAAGGGGGCGAGATCCAGCGTCGGCTTCAGCGCGACCGTCACCGCGCCGAGGCCATTGAGAACGTCGACGCTCGCCGGCTGTCCCTGATCGGACCAGATCCAAGTCATGCCGTTCCACCAGCGCACCCAGAGATGTCCATCTCGCACGACGAACGCGTAGGGTCGATTCCCATTCGGATGGTCGTCGAGGGCGATGACACCAACGGGTCGGTCGATCTTTCCCCCTTGGTCGACCCATTCCCAGATGTCAGCGGGGTTTTTCCAGAGAATCCACAGATGACCGTCATCCGCTCGCACGAATACGAAAGGACGGGAGGCCATCGAGACTGTCCTGTCCTGGACCGCCACCGCACCGATCCCGTACGTCACCCCAGGGCCGGGCTTGCCGCGAAGAGCCCAGTGCCATGACGTCGGGATGGGGGCGCCGGCCCAGGGCAGCGAGGCCCCCGCCATGGCTCCGAGGCTGCTCCCCAGAAAGGTCCGGCGAGAGAGCTCTGGCACGACGACGTCTGCTGGTAATCGTCTGCCGCTGTCGCCGCTGTCGCATAACGCGGGCTGGTCGTCGGGTCGTTGCTCGTTTGCTGACATGACTTCTTCCTCTCGCGACCTGAGCGCAAATATCGCGGTAATTCAAACGCCACTCGCTTGGTACGCGATTAGTAGCGAGTTGCAGCATCAAGACCGTTCAGTTTCACGATTTCCGCGACGGGTGAAGCGCTCTGGGCGGAAGTCCTCCAGGAGCGGATGCCCGGTGCCGGTGAGCACCTCATAGGCGGTGAGCTCGCCGGCGATGAGCCCCAGCGTCGCACCCGAGTGGCTGAACGCCACATGGCAGCCGGGCACCGACTCCAACTCGCCGAAGACCGGCTCCCCGTCCGCCGGTCTTACAGAGGGCGGTGACGGTCCTGCGCCAGGCCGTCCCGTCACCGTGATTAGGCGACAATTGGTTTCAGATGCGGGGCCGAAGGGCGCGCCGGACGGCGACCCCGCCCAATGCGAGAGCGGGGATGAGCAGGATTCCTGCTTCGGTCCATTGGAACTGCCAGAACCTGCTCACGGGGTGAAATTCGGCGACCTGTCGATAGCCCAGGCTGAAAGAGCACTTGGCGTACTTCTTGGTCGTCTCGTCTGTCCCGCAGGAGCCGGCGAGCGCGAGCGCTCTCTCCTGAGACGTGAACTTCACGCCGTTTCTGTTGATCCAGTAGTCGCTCACGTACAGGGAATCATCAGGTACGGGATCGTCCATGACCTCGGCCTGCACCACTCGCTCTGGCTCCGCGTAGAGGGGCGGCGCCTTGAGGAGTCCGAAGAACGCCGACGCGCACACCGCCAGGGTCACCGCCATCGCCGGCAGGGTCCGCCGGAACAGCACCCCGGTGGCCACGCCGAGCACGAACGCGGACAGCCACCACGCCGCCGGAATGATCCCGACAAGGCGGAACCATCTCGAGCTGAAGTAGTCGACGCCGTATGGGGGGACGTCGAAGGCGGCCAGCCACAGGTTCACCATGCCGCTCAGCACCAGCCCGCCGAGCGTGACCGCGGCGCCGAGCCCGACGATCTTTACCATCAACCAGCGGCGCCGCGTCACCGATTGGGTCCAGGTCAGTTGGTGCGTGCCGTGCTCGAACTCCCGGGCCAGGAGCGGAGCGCCCCAGAAGGCGCCGATCATCGCCGGGGCCAGCAGCGGAAGCCAGCCGAGGACTTCGCCCACCAGCCGCATCCGCTCGTTCATCTCCACGCTGTAAGTGGCGCATGCGGGCGTGTCCGCCACGCAGTCGGTCGCCGGAGCGTTCTGGGCGGCGAAGCCGGCCACGCCCAGACCGCTGATGAGCAGGACCGCGCCGAGGACGGCCAGCAGCGCCGTGGTGAGGAGCACCTGCATGCGGTGCTGCCGCCACGTAAGCCACAACACTTCTATGTCTCCTTGACGATCAGGAAATGGTCAGGGCCGGACGAGGCAGCGAGGTGGTGTCGGGGCGGCGCAGGTAGGCCAGCACCAACTCCTCCAGGCTCACGCCGGACGCTGTCCATCGCGGGTCGTGCAACGGCGTTCCCGGGCCGGTGCGGGCCAGCAGGTCGGCCTGCCGTTCGCCGCGGCTGTCGCTGATCACCTGCATCCGGGCCGCCACCCCGTCGGCGAGTTCGGACGGACCGGACAGCATCCGGTGGGTGGCGAGCAGTTCGTCGACCTCGCCGCTGATCTGGACCTGGCCGCGGTTGAGCACCACCAGCCAGTCGCAGGCGTTGGTCAGGTCGGACACCACATGGGAGGACAGCACGACGGTCAGTTGAGTCTCGGCGACCGCCACCATCAGGGAGCGCATGACGTCGTGCCGGGCCACGGGGTCGAGGTTGGCGAGCGGCTCGTCCATGACCAGCAGATCCGGCCGCTTGGCCACGGCGATGGTCAGCGCGACCTGTGCCTGCTGGCCTCCGGAGAGCTTGCCGACCTTGCGGTTCAGCGGGATGTCCAGCTCCGCCAGCCGCTGCCGGGCGAGGGCGTCGTCCCACCCCGGATTGAGATGGTGTCCGAAGCGGAGCATCTCGGCGACGGTGAAGCCGTCGTAGAGGGGTTTGTCCTGAGCCAGGAACGCCACCCGCGCGAGAGCCTGCGCCCGCTGCCCGACCGGTTCGCCGAAGACGCGGACGCTGCCTCGGGTGGGGGTGATCAGCCCGGCGACCAGGTGCAGGAACGTGGACTTGCCCGCGCCGTTCGGTCCGACGAGTGCGATGACCCGGCCGGCGGGGACGGACAGCGTGCAGTCTCGCAACGCCCATGTGCCCCGATACCGCTTGGCGAGCCTCACGGCCTCCAGAGCGGTCGGGCTCTGTGCGGGGGCAGTGAGCTCACCGGATCCGCCGTCGAACATCCTCACTGTCCGATCCGCCGTCATGCGATCCCCTCCTGGGCGGAGTCGGCGAGCACCGTGGCGAACAGCGCCTCCATATCTCCTATGTCGAGCCCCGCTTCGCGGCAGTCGTGTACCCACCGGGCGAGGTCGCGGCGGAGCCGGGTGTGATCGGCCGTGGATCCGCTGCCCAGGGACCGCCGCACGAACGTGCCCAGCCCGGGCCGACCGACGACGAACCCCTCGTGTTCCAGTTCGCGGTAGGCCTTGGCCACGGTGTTCGGATTGATCGCGAGGTCGTTGACGACCTCTTTGATCGTCGGCAGCCGATCGCCCGGCATGAGCACACCGAGCCGCAAGGCGTGTTTGACCTGATGCACCAGTTGCAGATAGGTCGCCACACCGGAGCTTGGGTCGAGGCGAAGCTTGATCACCAAAATACCCTTTTCCTATTAGAGTAGTAAAAGGGTATTAATGTTTACGATCTTCGTCAACTCGGCCTCCTGGCCCCTCGCGCGGGTCGTCGTCACCATTCGCGATCTCCTGGGTCAGCCGGGCACCGGCACCCCGGCCTCGGCCGATGCTGGGGCGACGAAGGTCCTGACCAACATGCTCACCGAGGTCGGTTCGGCCAGTCGCCCGCGACCGGCTTCGGCTCGTTCGCCCTGGTCCCCCGTCCGCGGGCCCCCGCGGCGGACCGACTCAGGTCACTTCGATGTTGGCCATCATGGCCATGTCCTCGTGTTCCAGGTTGTGGCAGTGGAACACGTATCGGCCGCGGTACCCGTTGAAACGGACGACGATCTCCACCTCGTCCTCGGGTCGCATGTCCACGGTATCCTTCCAGCCGGCGTCGTAGGGTCCCGGCTTGCCCCCGTTACGGGAGAGCACCTGGAAGTGACCGAGATGGATGTGCACTGGATGATCCGCGTTGGTGGTGATCAGCCATCGTTCCGTGGCGCCGAGGCTGACCTGGGCGTCGATCCGGTTCCGATCGAACGCCTGCCCGTTGATCGTCCAGGTCTCGTAATGGGAGCCGCTCCGGGAGAACTTCATCCTGCGGGTGACGGCGGACGGCGGCGACAGCTGTTCGAAGTCGGCCAGCCGCGGCGGCACCGTGCTGTCGTCCCTGGCCTTCCGGACCACATGGAACCGCATCACCTGGCCGGTCGAGCCCGTCCCGTACCTGTTGACCAGGGTGACCTGGGTGCCGACGGGATAGGAGCCGAAGTCGACCACGACGTCGAAGCGTTCGGCGGGGGCGATGTCGATCGCTTCATGGTCGATCGGCCGGCCGAGCAGGCCTACATCGCTGCCGACCTGGACGAACGCGGCGCCCGACGGCGGCGGCGGGTCCAAGGCGAGCTGGTAGCGCCGCGCGTTCGAGGCGTTGAGCAGCCGGAACCGGTACCGGACTGCGGCCACCTCAAGCACCGGCCACGGTGCGCCGTTGACCAGGATGACGTCGCCCAGCACGCCCTTCATGAAGTCGGACGTCACACCCGGTTCACCGGTCAGGGACGAGTCGATCGACGGGTAGTGGAACGAGCCGTCGGCGGCGAACGCCCGGTCGCAGATCATCAACGGCACGTCGCGTTCCTGGCGGGGCAGCGGCAGCGCTTCCTCCACAGCGTCGTGCACCAGATGAAATCCGGCGAGGCCCCGGTACACCTGCGGGCCGGTGAAGTCCATCCGATGATCGTGGTACCACAGGGTCGCGGCCGGCTGGCCGAGCGGGTAGGCGTAGTCGAAGCTCCCGTGGGCGATCGCGCCGGCCGACCCGGCCGACCGGAAGGACCACGTCGGTCGGGTATCCGTCGTAGCGTGAGGGAGTCACCCCGCCATGCAGATGGGTCACGGTCGGCACCGGCAACTCGTTGCGGTGCCTGACGACGATCTGCCGGCCGCTGCGCGACTCGATCGTCGGGCCCGGGAATCGACCGTCGTAGCCCCAGACCTCGGTGCTGTATCCGGGCAGGATCCCGGCCTGGCCGGGCCGCTGGGTGATCTCGTAGTAGTCGGTGGTGGCATCGGTACGGACCGGCCTCAGCACCGGTGGCACCGGTAGCGGACTGATAAACGGCTCCGGCAGTCGCGCATCGCTGCGCAGCAATCTGCCCGTGCTGTTCTTGTCGTCGCCGTGCTTGTCGTCGCCGCGGCTGTGGCTGCCGTGGTCTTGCTGATCGCTCGAGGTGTCGTCTGCGCGTGGCTGGCAGGCGGCCACAAGGGGGATCGCGGCCATGCCGCCGGCTAGGCCGAGCAGGTTCCTGCGCGTCATGTTCCAGGTCATACCGGCTTCCGGTCAAAGAGGGGTCAATATGCTTCTCCTTGACCAACCGTAGGCCACCTACATGTAGACTGTCTACATATGCAGCTCGGCCATGACTGAGTTAACGGTCACCGTCGAGCAGCGGTCCGGGTTCTCCCTCGTCGCCCTTGACGGGGTGCTGGACCATCAGACCCGGCCCGACCTGCTGCGCGTCTTCGATACCCGCGTGCCGTCGCCCTGGCGCTGGAAGGGCTGGCCGGGGCCCATCACCTGGCCGGCCGTCACCGCCTCGCGGCAGGGCTGCTGGGCGCCGCCTCCCGGTCGCGCGCCGCCGTACAGGCTCCGCTGCCGCCGGCGGAGAGCGGCGATGTCGACCGGATCACCGCCGGGGTCAGAACGGCACTGGGCGAGGCCGCCTTCACGGCCGCCTTCGCCGAGCACCCGGACGAGGGCTGCTACCAGGCGGCGGGAAGCCGGTGCACGCCGTAGATGGTCATGTCCGAGCGCGTCGGCACCTCCCCGGCGGGCACCGCCGGCCGCAGCCGGGGAAAGCGCTCCAGGAGCGCCTGCCGGGTCCTGACGTAGTAGGGGGTCGAGCCGTCCGGCAGGTCGGCCGCCCGGTCGACGGCGCGGTGGGTCAGGCCGCGCATACCCTCCGCGGCGAGGAGCCTGATCGCCACGTCGGCGATCTCCTGTCTTCTGGACACGGGGCGAGTGTAGAGCCCACGGCACCGGCCGCCCGCGGCCGTGCACGGCTCACCCTCCGGCCGTTGACGTGCCGGGCGGCGTGGCCTCGGCGACGTCGGCGGTACGGCGCAGCGTGAACCAGAAGGTGGGCACCGGGTTCGTCCCGGGCGTGGTGTCGACCAGCTCCCAGCCGGTGAACCTGGCGCGCAACTCGTCGGCGGTGACCCCCGAGATCAGGTCGTCGAACGCGCCCGGGCCGTACCCGAACATCAGCAGCCGCGCCCCGGGAGCCGCGCGGTGGGTGAGCCCGGCGGCGTAGGCGTCGCGGCGGTGCGGCGGGATGCCGCAGTAACAGCTCAGGTCGAAGAACAGGTCGTAGGGGCCGGGCGCGTCCAGCTCGTCCAGGCGGGTGACATCACCGTGCAGCAGCCGTACCGGTGTCCCCTCCGCGGCGGCCTTGGCCCGGGCCTGCTCGATCGCCCGGTCGATCAGATCGACGCCGACGACGTCCCAGCCGTGCCGGGCCAGGTACACGGCGTTGGTCCCGGTGCCGCAGCCGAGTTCCAGGGCACGACCCGGCGGCAGTGCGGCATGCCCCTCCACCAGGGCGACCAGCTCGGGCGGGGTCACGCCGGTGTCCCACGGCGGCTTGCCGGCGCGGTAGTACTTCTCCAGCTCGTTCAGGACGGCCTCCTCCTGATTCCGTTCGGTGGCGGACGGGGTGGTGTGGGGCTGAGCCATCGGGTCTCCCAAGTTTTTAGAGTCGAACTTCAGTGTTCGACTCTAGAGATATACTCGCGCCATGGAAACCGTCAAGCGGGCGGACAAACGAGCCGAGCGCTCACGCCGCACCCGCGAGAAGATCATTCAGGCGGCGCGGGAGCTGTTCGTCGCGCAGGGCTATGGGGTGACGAGCCTGCAGGAGGTCGCCGACCGGGCCGGTGTCGCCGTCCAGACGGTCTACTTCGTCTTCGGCAACAAGCGCACGCTGTTCAAGGACGTCGTCGACACGACCATCGCCGGCGACCTTGAGCCGGTGGCCACCATGGACCGGGAGTGGTTCCGTGCCGCGTGCGCCGCGCCCACCGCGGCCGACCAGCTGCGCGCGCACGTGCGGGGCACCAGCCAAGTCCTCGCCCGGGTCGCCCCGATCATGCCGGTGATCGCCGCCGCCGCGGCCACCGACCCGCAGATCGCCGCGCAATGGCCCGACGACCACGATCCCCGCTACACCGTGCAGCACGCCGCGGCCCAGGCGCTCGTCGGCAAGCCGGGCGCCCACCCCGACGTCCCGGTCACCCTGGTCGCGGATCTGCTGTTCGGCCTGCTCAGCCCCGAGCTCTACCTGCTCTTCGTCCAGGACCGCGGCTGGTCACCCGACAGGTGGGAGGAGTGGGCGCATGCCACCCTGACCGCCCAGCTCCGCATCGACCCCGCGGCGACCACGGACAGTCCCGGATAGGTGCGGGCCGCCTCACGCGGGCGGGCTCTTGTGCCCGTAGGAGGGGCAGGACTTCGTGAGGCTTCCCTGGTGGCGGGTGCAGGCGCACGGGAGCCATCCGATCAGTCGACGACAGGTCGGGGCTCCTCCAGCCTCTAGCCATCTGCCCCACCGGGCCAGCGGCGCACAGGGCCTTCGGTAAACAGGCCTCCATTCTCGTGCCACCAGGAATCCGAAACGCAGCCCTACCTCACCTTTTCGCTATAGGCACACACAGTCATTGATCGTTACCTTCGGTGATGATTTGGAGCCGTACCGCCACCCAGGGAGGCCCGATGAACCGTCTGTCCGGCGCGCTGGCCGTCGTGCTCCTCGGGCTGGCCATCGGCTGCTCCGACCCGACCAACACCCCCGCCCGGGTTTCCCCGCACGACGCGATCAACGTCTACCTCTACCAGAAGCCGAAGCGCTTCTCCCCGCTGGATCCGCCCAGCGGCCCCGACCAGCAGGTCATGACGCTGATCTTCGACAACCTGCTGGCCGTCGACGACTCCTACACCTTCGTCCCGCGCCTGGCCGAGCGCTGGGAGGTGGCCGAGGACCGGATCACCTTCCACCTGCGCCAGGGCCTGAAGTGGAGCGACGGCACGCCGTTCACCAGCAGGGACGTGCTGTTCACCTACAAGCTGCTGGCCGACGCGGAAAGCGGCAGCGCGCTGGCGGGCAGGCTGGCCGGAGCCGCCTTCGAGGCCCCGGACGACACCACGTTCGTGATCAGACCGGCCCGGCCGAACGTCGGCTTCCTCAGCCTGGTCGCCCGGCCGTACGCGTTCATCCTGCCCGAGCACGTGCTCGGGCGGGAGCCGGTGGACAGGATCGCGAGCAGCGCCTTCTTCAACCACCCGACGGTCGGCCTGGGCCCGTACACCTTCGTGAGCTACCGGACCGACCAGTACGTGGAGCTGGCCGCCAACCCGCACTACCGCAAGCCCGTCTCGATCGCCAGGATCTTCCTCAAGCCCATCAGCTCCGACGTGGCGACCGCGCAACTCGGCACCGGCGAGATGGACCTGGCCCAGATCTCCCCCACCGACCTGCGGACGGTGGCGGCGTTCAAGGGCGTCACCGTCGCGGCGAGGCCGAGCCCGGGCTTCATCAGGATGGCGGCCGACCTGAGCGACAAGCGCTTCGCCGATCCCCGGATCCGGCGGGCCATGCTGCACGCGATCGACCGCAAGGCCCTGGTCGCCCAGCTCCTGGCCGGTAGGGGCCGGGTACAGAACTCCTCGTTCGTCACCCCCTGGGCGCTGCCCGGCACCCTGGAGGAATACGCCTACGACCCGGCCAGGGCCAGGTCGCTGCTGGCCGAGGCGGGCTGGAACCCCGCCGAGAAGGTGACGCTGTCATGGATCCCCGGCCAGCGCGACCGCGACGCGGCGGCCACGGTGGTGCAGAGCGCGCTGGGCGCGGCGGGCATGACCGTCGAGCTCAAGCAGGTGCAGGCCGCCGAACTGTTGGAATCCTATGAGAAGCGCACGTTCGACCTGGCGCTCTACGGCGGCGGCAGCTACGCCGCGGACCCCTCCAGCAGCGCCACGACCATCAACTGTGCCGCCTTCTACCCCACCGGGAGCAATGTCAGTAACTACTGCGACCCGTCGCTGGACACCCTCACCGCCCAGGCCGACGCCCTCACCGACCGGGAGCAGCGCGCCAAGCTCTACCAGGAGGCCGCGCGCAGGGACAACGCCCAGGTCCCCTACCTGTGGCTGTACAACCCCGACACCCTGTGGGCCACCAGCTCGCGGCTGCGCGGCTTCAAGCCCAGCGGCGACTTCACCACCGGCTTCTGGAACGCCGACGAGTGGACCGTGGCCGGCTGATGCTCGCCTACCTCGTGCGCCGGCTCCTGAGCAACGCCGCCGTCTTTCTGCTCATCAGCGTCGGCGTGTTCCTCCTGGTCCGGGCCGTTCCCGGCGACCCGGTCCGGATGATGGTCAACCCCGAGCACCTGGCCGCGGGCGGCCCGGCGTTCGCCGCCGCCAAACGCACCGAACTCGGCCTGGACCAGCCGGTCCTGGTCCGATACGGCATCTGGCTGCGTGACGCGCTGGGCGGCGACCTCGGTTACTCCTTCGTCAGCCGCCGCCCGGTGGCCGAGGTGCTCGGCGAGCGCATGGGGCCCACCGTGCTGCTCATGAGCACCGCCCTGGCGATCGGCCTGACGCTGGCGGTGGCGGCGGGCACGCTGGCCGCTGTCCGGCGCAACACCGCGATCGACTACGCCACCACCGTCGCCGGCCTCGGCGCGATCTCGGTGCCCAGCTTCTTCCTGGGCATCGCCGCGATCTACCTCTTCTCGCTGAGGCTCGGCTGGGTGCCGTCCTCCGGCATGTCCACCCCGGGCGACGGCGGCGGCGCCGACATCCTGGCCCACCTGGTGCTGCCCGCGGCCGTCCTCGGGCTGTCCATCGCCGGGCCGTTCACCCGGTACGTGCGGGCCGGGCTGCTGGCGGAGCTCGGCGCCGACTACGTGCGCACGGCGGAGGCCAAGGGCGCCGGTCCTGGCCGGGTGCTGATACGGCACGCGCTACGCAACGCGCTGATCCCGCTCATCACCGTCGTGATGATCTACATCCCGCAGCTGCTGGCCGGGGCGGTCGCCCTGGAGCAGGTGTTCGCCTGGCCGGGCATGGGGCAGCTCGCCGTCAGCTCGATCGGGCAGCTCGACCATCCGGTGGTGATCGGGTTCGCGATGTTCGTCGCGGTGCTCGTACTGGTCTGCAACCTCGCCGCCGACCTGCTCTACGCGGTGGCCGACCCGAGGATCGGCCTGTCATGAGCACGGCCCTCTCCCCCGCCGCGCTGGCCGCCCGGCGCTTCCTGGGCAACCGCCTGGCACTGGCCGGGGCCGTGTTCCTCACCGCCGCCGGCGTGCTGGCGCTGGCCGCGCCGCTGGTGGCCGGGCACGACCCGAACGCGGTGGACCTGGCCGCCTTCCGCGAGCCGCCGTCGGCGGCGCACCTGCTCGGCACCGACTCCACCGGGCGCGACGTGTTCGCCAGGCTTCTGCACGCCGGCCGGATCTCGCTGCTGGTCGGCCTGCTGTCGTCGCTGGCGGCACTCGCCGTCGGCACGCTGCTCGGCGCCCTGGCCGGAGTGTTCGGCGGAGCGGTCGACGCCGTCGTCATGCGCGCCGCCGACGTGGTGCTCTCCTTCCCGTCGCTGGTCGTCATCGTCGTGCTGGCGGGCGTGCTGGGGCCGAGCACCGCGATGCTCGTACTCGTCTTCGCCGCGGGCAACTGGCCGACCGCCTGCCGCGTGGTGCGCGGGCTGACGTTGTCGCTGCGCGAGCAGGAATACGTCCAGGCGGCGCGTGCCTTCGGCGCCGGGCGGGCGGCGTTGATCGGCCGGCACGTGCTGCCCGCCGTCCTGTCGCAGGTCGCGGTGGTCGGCACACTCCTGGTGGCACAGATGATCCTGCTGGAGGCGGTGCTCTCCTTCCTCGGCCTCGGCGTGCAGCCGCCGCGGGCCAGCTGGGGCACCATGCTGACCGACGCCCAGAACCTCACCCTCCTCCAGACGATGCCATGGTTGTGGCTGCCGCCCGGCCTGGCCATCGCGCTCACCGTCCTGGCCGTGAACTTCGTCGGCGACGGCCTGCGCGACGCCGTGGACCCGAAGGGGACCCGCCGATGACGCCACTGCTCGCCGTGGACGATCTCGCGGTCGAGTTCCGCACGCGGGACGGCGTGGTGCGCGCCGTCGACGGGGTCAGCCTGGAGGTGGGGCGGGGCGAGATCCTCGGCGTGGTGGGTGAGTCCGGCTCGGGCAAGAGCGTCACCGCGATGTCGGTGCTCGGCCTGCTCCGGCCGCCGGGCCGGGTGGTGGGCGGCAGCGTCCGCTTCGACGGCGAGGACCTGCTGGCGCTGCCCGAGCGCCGGCTGCGCCGGATCCGAGGCCGCCGCATCGCGATGATCTTCCAGGACCCGATGACGGCGCTCAACCCGGTCGTCCCGGTCGGCGCCCAGATCGCCGAGGCCGTCAGGCTGCACCAACCGCGCCTCGGCCGGGCCGCCGTGCGGGCGCGCGTGCTGGAGCTGCTGACCCGCGTCGGCATCCCCGACCCCGCCGGCCGGTACGGCCGCCACCCCCACGAGTACTCCGGCGGCATGCGCCAGCGCGCGTTGATCGCCATGGCCCTGGCCAACCGGCCCGATCTGCTCATCGCCGACGAGCCGACGACCGCGCTGGACGTCACCGTCCAGGCCCAGGTGCTCAGCCTGCTCGACACGGCCAGACGGGAGGCCGGCGCGGCGGCGCTGCTCATCACCCACGACCTGGGCGTGATCGCCGAGCTGGCCGACCGGGTCGCGGTCATGTACGCGGGCCGCGTCGTCGAGCAAGGCGACGTGCACCAGGTCTTCGCCACGCCCCGCCACCCCTACACGCGCGGCCTGCTGTCCAGCCGGCCTGGCCTGGACCCGGCGACGGGAGACCTGGTGCCGATCCCGGGCAGCCCGCCTGACCTGCTGGCGCCGCCGCCCGGCTGCGCCTTCGAGCCGCGCTGCGTGCTGGGCGCCGGCCGCGACGCCTGCCGGGCGGCCCGTCCCGAGCCGGTCGTGGTGGCCGGCGGTCACCTGTCGGCCTGTCACTTCCCGGAGGAGGCGGCGTGAGCGCACCCGTACTGGCCGTCGAGGGCCTGGTCAAGCACTTCCCGATCCGTACGGGGGTGCTGGGCGGGCGGGCCGGGGCGGTCCGGGCCGTGGACGGGGTGGACCTGGCCCTGCACGCCGGCCGTACCCTCGGGCTGGTCGGCGAGTCCGGCTGCGGCAAGACCACCACGGGCCGGCTCGTCGTGCGCCTGGCCGAGCCCACCTCCGGCCGCATCCTGTACGGCGGGCGCGACCTGGCCGCGATGTCGCCCGCCGAGCTCCGCCCGCTGCGTGGCGAGATCCAGATCGTCTTCCAGGACCCGTACTCGTCGCTGTCGCCGAGGCTGACCGTGCACGAGATCGTCGCCGAGCCGCTGCGGATCCAGGGCCGCTACCGCGACGGCGGCCGGGAGCGGGTCGGCGAGCTGCTGGAGCTGGTGGGCCTGTCGCCCGGGCACGCCAACCGCTATCCGCACGAGTTCTCCGGCGGCCAGCGCCAGCGCGTCGGCCTCGCCAGGGCGCTGGCGCTCAACCCGCGCGTGCTGGTGCTGGACGAGCCCGTCTCGGCGCTGGACGTCTCGATCCAGGCGCAGGTGGTCAACCAGCTCGCCCGCCTGCAGCGCGAGCTGGGCCTGGCCTACCTGTTCATCTCGCATGACCTGTCGGTGGTGCGGCATCTGTGCGACCGGGTGGCGATCATGTATGTGGGGCGGATCGTGGAGGAGGGCGAGCGGGCGGAGATCTTCGCCCGGCCTGCCCACCCCTACACCAAGGCCCTGATTTCGGCCGTGCCGATCTCCCATCCGGCGCAGCGCGGCGCGAGGAGGCGGATCGTGCTCGCCGGTGACGTGCCCAGCCCGGCGGACCCGCCGTCGGGCTGCCGCTTCCGTACGCGGTGCTGGAAGGCGCGGGAGCGATGCGCCGCCGAAGAGCCGGCGCTGACCGGCGCGGGGCACCGCGTCGCCTGCCATTTCCCCGAGCCGGGATGACGGCCTCGCGTGAGCGTAAAACGTACGGCGACCTGCGGCGGTCTTCGGCCTCACCGAGTTCCGCAGCTCGCGACGGCCCCGCGGCTGGGGCGAGTACTCCAGTGACACTTTGCGATCATGGTTGGCATCTGCGCTGGTATTGGCAGTGTCAAGCGGTGGCTTGGTGACGGCCGCGCCAGTCTGACCAGCGCATGATGGCTGTGACCGTGTGAGCTGTGGTCAGCACGAGCGCGGCCAGTAACCGGCGGATCTCGGGTAGCGCCAGCGGGATGCGGTCGTTGTCGGTGTTGGGCGGCTGGGCGGCGGCGACCGCGGTCAGGAGGGCCAAGGCGAGCATGGCCAAGGTGACGTGCCGGTGCCAGGCCGTCCAGCCGCGCACCTGGTAGTGGTCCGACCCGGCCTGGCCCTTGGCGGCTTGGAAGGACTTCTCCACCGCCCAGCGGATTCCAGCGATCTTGACCAGGGTCATCAGGGGCTGCGGAGTGGGGGGCGTAGCAGCGGTTGAACGCCGGCTCGCCGGTGGACAGGTTGCGCCGGATCAGCAGCCACCGATACCCCGGCGTCTCGTCCGTCTCGCTCTGGTCGATGCGCGCCCAGGCATACCAGCGCTGTCCCTTGGCGCCCTGACCGGCTCGATAGTGGTGCCAGTGCCGATCGGCCACCCTTGCTGCGACCTCGGCCGCGCTGATCTGGACACCCTCTCATGATCCGGTGCTCGGGTACGTGGTACGGAGGATGGCCATGATGCGGCGGACATCACTTGTCGAGCGAGGCCATCGGGCTACCGTTCCGTATCCGACGCAGACGCCAACCAGCGGAGCAGGCTAACGGCCGCAGCGACTGCGAGGACGAGACGTACCGCATTGGCTGCTTCCCACATCACGACCGCGGTATGTACTTCAACCATGCTCGCCGCAGGATCGCGGAACGTCGGGTTAACAGCGCTGACCATGATCCCCGTGCCAGCCGCCGCGATGGTGACGAGGACAGCGGTCCGCAGCACGGCACGTCGAGAGCCCGGATCCTGGTAAACGCGAATGACCAGCGTCCAGGCGAGCACGAGCAGAGCGACGCCGGCGGGCACGAAATAGAACACGGGGCTGCCCAGAACGAATTCGCCGGGGAGCGACCCGGGCGGCAGGCGCCACAGTAATGGCATCAGTACAATCGCCTCGTAAAGATTGCCGAACCCCCACCAGGCGATCAACACAAGCACCGCGCCAGCGTGTCGGCGGTATCGGCGCGTCAGGGAACCGACGCCGGACTGGTGTACGGACTCCACGAAGTCCTCCTTTTAAGGGTTCCCGCTTCTTGGTTTCACCTAATACTCCAGTGACACTTCGCGATCTTGAGGCGTTGGGGTCACATGGCGACGGCCACCGCGTGATCATTCGGAGTTTGTGAAGACAACAAAAGACCGTGCGGTGGCCGCGAGCCACAGCGTAGACCCTGACGGCTGGATGGTCATCTTCAACGAGTTGATGGCCCGGATCGCCGGCCGGTTCGGCCGTGTCGAACCACGCCGTGCGGCTGGCGCATAGGTGCGTGGACTGCTGGCCGACATCGACCGCAAGAACTGCTGGAACCTGGCCGAACACGCCGGACTGCTCGGGCCGCAGTCCCTGCAGCGGCTGCTGCGCACCGCCCGCTGGGACGCCGACGCGGTCCGCGATGACGTCCGGGATTTCGTCGTCGACCGGCTCGGCCCCGGCGGCGTGCTCATCGCCGATGAGACCGGGTTCGTCAAGAAGGGCACCGGCTCGGCCGGAGTACAGCGGCAATACAGCGGCACCGCAGGCCGGATCGAGAACTGCCAGATCGGGGTGTTCCTGGCCTACGCCACCCCGGCCGGGCGGGCCCTGCTGGACCGGCGGCTCTACCTGCCCCAGCACACCTGGCCGGCCGACCCCGACCGCTGCCACGCCGCCGGTGTCCCGGACGAGGCCGCCTTCGCCACCAAGCCCGCCCTGGCCACCGCCATGGTGCTGGCCGCGCTGAAGACCGGCATGCCCGCCCGCTGGATGACCGGGGACGAGGTCTACGGCCAAGACCCACGCCTGCGCGCCGCCCTGGAAGACCATCGGATGGGGTACGTGCCGGCCATCGCGGGCAATCGACGCATCGAACTCGAAGGTGTCCAGGGGAGCGCGGCCGAGGTCGCCACGCGCGTGGCCGATCGCCACTGGCACCGCTACCACGCCGGCCAAGGCGCCAAGGGCCCGCGCTGGTACGCCTGGGCCTGGGCCCGCATCGACGAACGCGACGCCGACGGTATCGGTGGCTACTGATCCGCCGTCACCTGACCACCGGCGAGCTGGCGTTTCACCGCTGCTACGCGCCCACCCGGCAGCCGCTGATGGTCCTGGTCAAGATCGCCGGGATCCGGTGGGCGGTGGAGGAGTCCTTCCAGGCTGCCAAGGGCGAGGTCGGTCTGGACCACTACCAGGTGCGCGGCTGGACGGCCTGGCACCGGCACTTTACCCTGGCCATGCTCGCCCTGGCCCTGCTGGCGGCAATCGCCGCCGCCCAGCCACCCAGTGCACAGGCCCACATCCGGCTGACCGTGCCCGAGATCCGTCGGCTGTTCGCCGCACTCATGCTGACCCAGCACCGCTCCATCACCGACGTTCTGTGCTGGTCACACTGGCGCCGACGCCACCAGGCCACGGCCCCGACAATGCCACTACCAGCGCAGATCCGAACCATGATCGCGAAGTGTCACTGGAGTACTAGGTGAGGACCGTAGCCATTCGTGACCGATGATCGGGCGGCACGTGCGCGAGGACGGAGTCGAACCGCCACAGCCGAAGCGTCCGGTTTACAGCCGGGTGGGCTCTCCCGTGCCCAGCTCGCGCGTGGTGATCTTGCTACGGGTCGGCGGCTCCAGCAGGACTCGAACCTGCACCAGACCCGGCTTCGTAGGCCGGCGCTCTGTCCCATTGAGCTATGGAGCCTTCGTACGTCCGGCAGGACTCGAACTCCCTCCTGTCGGCCGGCTTGCGCGGCGAAATGCGGCCTGAACGCATGCGCATTTCACGTCTCGACAATTCAGGCGGGCAGAAGAAAGGCCGCCAGGTGCGTTCCTGGCGGCCTCGGAATTCTCCGGCGAGGGCTTATCCGGTGGCCGCCCAGGTGCGCGCGTAGCCGCCACGCAGCGCGAGACGGCGATAGCGGCGCAGTCCCAGTGCGAAGGCGGATGCGTGGCCCACGGGTCACTCCCTCGTAAGAACGTATTCGGAATATTTCCTGATATCAGGATAACCGCGGCATTCGGGGAACGCCACTTCATTTTTTTCGACCGCTTCGCCCTCCCCACACCGCCCAGGACCGTCAGTCGGCGAGGTAGGAGATCGAGCGGACCTCGTAGCCGGTGGTCGTGGAGCCGCGTACGTGCATCAGCATCGCACCGCCCTCGTACGAGTAGGCGCACGAGTAGCCCTGCGACTCCTTGGTGCAGCCCTGGAAGAAGTGGGTGACGCCGCGCGGGTCGTACTTGACCCTGAACAGCTTCTGCACGGTGGCGGAGGTGGCGACTTCGAGACCGCCGTACCTGTCGCCCCGCTTCCAGGCGGCGAAGAGGTGCTTGGCCACGGTGGACGGCCTGGTGATGTGCCGCGACAGGTAGACCTTGGTGACCTTCGAGCCGGTCACCACCATCGCGATGCCGTCGAGCCCGCCAGGCACGCGCACGCTGGTGTGCACGAACCGGCACACGTTGCCGGAGCAACCGTCGAAGCGGTCGGGCGCGCGGTAGACGTAGGTGAAGATCGTCTTGACCGCGGCGGGGGTGGCCGCCTTCGCGGCGGCCGTACGGTCGGCGGCCAGCCAGGCGCGGAACAGCTTGGTCGCCACCTTGCCGGGGGCGGGGGCTCCGGCCGAGGCGGGAGCGGCGAAGGCGGGGCCGGTGGAGGCGAGCGTGAGCGTCGCGGCCGCGGTGAGGGCGGCGGCGCCGAGGACCAGTCGTCTGAACACGCTGCGACGCTAAGGGCGGCGTCTTGCGCAGGGATTGATCCTGGCTTGCAGTGTTCCGGGCGGATTGCCGCGGGTTGCGATCACCCGGCTGGAACGCGCTGACGACGCGGCTCAGCACGGCATGGAGTCCGGCGGGCTCGTCCTCTCCCCGATCAGCGCCGCCGCCCGGCGCTCCACTGGCCGCACGCCTGTCGCCCCGGCCGGCCCCTGGCCGCCCGGTCGCGCTTCTTACTCCGCGGGGCGGAAGCGGGCGAGCTCCGCACGCAACCGGGCGATCTCCGCTTGGGCCTCGGCCAACCGTCCTTCGAGCGCGCTGGGGGCCGCCCGCTCCCGTTCGGCCTCGGTCCTGGCGGCTGAGACGATCTCCTCGGCCTGCCGGCGGGCATCGGCCAGCATCTGCGCGGCTTCTTCCTCGGCCGCCCGAAAGGGTTCGCTGACCTTCCTCATCGCTTGAGCCGCGCGCGTCTCGGCCTGGGCGGCGCGCATCTCGGCCTCGGCGACCAGCTTCTGCGTCGCGGCCTTCGCGGCGGCGTACCGGTCGGCCTCCCCCAGGGCTGCTCGATCGTCCCCGCCCTGCCGGGCCCAGGCCCGTACCTTCCTGACGATGCCCATCGCGCCCCTCCCCAGACGGTGTTACCGCGTAAATCCGCTCCAGTCGAGTCCACCGGGGCAGTCGGACTCCCCGCGCCACCGGGCAAGCCGCGAGCTCCCCCTCCCCCGGGTCTCTCGATTGCCGAGGCCGGGGCGGGGGCTGACCGTGCGGGCGCGGGCTCGGCGTCAGTCGTCGATGGCCTGGTAGAGCGTGGTCCAGAAGTCGTGGACCAGCCGCGCCGCATCCGGGGTGGACATTCCGACCTGGGTGAGCAGGATTCCGGTGAGCTGGTTGTCCGGGTCGGCGTAGGTCGAGGTGCCGCTTCCGCCGTCCCAGCCGTACTGGCCGATGGGCGCGTAGTCACCACGGTAGGTGCGCACCGCCATCCCGAAGCCCCAGCCCCCGTGCTGCCCCTGGCCGAACGACACATGGACGTTGTCGGTGGCCATGGCGTTCCGGGCGGCTTGCTGCTCGGGCGTGAGGCGGTTGGTGGTCATCAGCTCGACGGCGGGCCGGGACAGGATCCGTTCGCTCCCGTGCGTCCCGTGATTCAGCAGCATCCGGAAGTAGGCGTGGTAGTCGTCGACGGTGGAGACCAGCCCACCGCCGCCGCCCTGGAACGCCGGCGGCCGGCTCCACCGTCCCCCCTTCGCCTCGTCCCACACGATGAACTCCCCGGACCGCGGGTCGGGGGCGTAAAGGGTCGGCAGCCGGTCGATCTTGTCGGCGGGCACGTGGAAACCGGTGTCCTTCATGCCCAGGGGGTCGAAGATGCGTTCGCGCAGGAACGTCTCGAACGACTGGCCCGTGACCCTGGCGACGAGCACGCCGAGGAGATCGTTGCTGATGTGGTACTGCCAGCGCTCGCCGGGCTGGTGCATCAGCGGGAGCGCGCCCAGGCGGCGCATCCACTCGTCCGGCTCGGGCATGGGCTCCGGCAGATCGGGCGTGAGCCCCTGCTCGAAGATCGCGCCCATGATCGGGGTGCCCAGCGACGTCATGTCCATGCCGAGCCCGAACGTGGAGGTCAGCACGTCCCGTACGGTGATCGGCCGCCGCGCCGGCACGGTGTCGTCCAGCGGGCCGTCGATCCGCTTCAGCACCTGCCGGTCGGCGAGTTCCGGCAGCCACGGCTCCACCAGGTCATCCAGCCGTAGCCTGCACTCGTCCAGCAGGATCATCGCCGCCGCGATCGCAACCGGCTTGGACGTCGAGGCCATCCGGAAGATCGTGTCCCGGCGCATCGGCGCGCCACCGTCGTGGCGCATCGTCCCGACCGCTTCGACGTGCGTCTCGTCGCCCCGGCCGACCAGGGCGACCACCCCGGGAATCCTCCCGGAATCGACATGCCGTGCCAGCACCTCACGCAGTCTCCGCAGCCCGGTTCCGGAGAGGCCGTTGTTGCTGTTTCCCATCATGAATCTCCTTGCCGCCAGTGTTCGGTTCCCGAGCCTCGCGCCGGCGTGGCGCTCATGGCTTCGATGAGCGACGCCGGGGGCCGGGGTGGGCCCCGCGTGCTCACGGCAATCACCATCGCCGGCCGCCCTGTCATGGGGCCGTTGCCGTCCTGACGCCACGGCTGACACGCGGCGGCAAGCGACCGCGGAACCGTCACTCATTCCGGAGAGGCCCGTGACGGGGAGGCGTTCGGCCGTGGCGACATCGACATGGATCGGCGCGGGCGATTCCTTTTCCGGCCCGTTGTCGTCGCAACAATGATGAGCGGGTGCGGCGTGGATGAAGGGGCGGATGGATCGTATGTGGGCCACGGTCGAGGCGGGCGCGGTCGAGAGGGGCGCGGACGAGGAGAGCGCGGTGGTGGCGGCGGCGCGGGACGGTGACGAGTCGGCGTTCGGCGCTCTGGCCGAGCGCCATCGGCGTGAGCTCCAGGTGCACTGCTACCGGATGCTGGGGTCGGTGGAGGAGTCCGAGGACCTGGTGCAGGAGACGTTCCTGCGCGCGTGGCGGGGGCTGGCGGGGTTCGAGGGGCGCTCGACGTTCCGGGGCTGGTTGTACAGGATCGCCACGAACGCCTGCCTTGACGTGCTCGCCCAGCGCCCGCGCCGGGTCCTGCCCTACGAGGTGGCGCCTGCGGCCAGAGGTGACACGGCGCTTCCCGAGCCGGTGGATCACCCCTGGCTGGAGCCGTACCCGGATCGGCTGCTGCCGGACGCCGACGCGCCCGACGCGGCGGCGGTGGAGCGGGAGACCATCGAGTTGGCGTTCCTGGCCGCCATCCAGCATCTGCCGCCCCGGCAGCGGGCCGTGCTCATCCTGCGGGACGTGCTCGGCTGGCCTGCCAAGGACACGGCCGCACTGCTGGACCTGAGCGTCGCCGCGGTGAAGAGCGCGCTGCAGCGGGCGCGGGTCACGATGCGGCGGCATCTACCTCGGCGGCGGTCGGAGTGGGGGGCCGGCACCGATCCCAGCGCGGCCGAGCGGGCGCTGCTGCAGCGCTACATGGACGCGCACCAGCGGCGCGACCCCCGCGCGCTGGCCGCCGTGTTGCGTGCGGACGTGCGGGTGTCGTTCCCGCCGCTGCCGCTGTGGCTCGACGGCAGCCGGGACTTCGTCCGGGGCAGTACGGAGTTCGCCACCGCCGGCGAGTATCGCTACCGGCCCACCCGGGCCAACCTGCAGCCCGCTGTCGCGGTGTACCTGCGCCGCCCGGACAAGTCCGGCTTCCACCTGCTGGCGGTAGAGGTACTGCGGATCGAGGAGGGCATGATCTCCGAGATCGTCGACTTCAGCGCGCCCCGGGTGCTGGCGGCGTTCGGCCTGCCCCTCTCCCTGTGACCCGCTGCGATTCCTTGTCGGCCGGATTGCCGTCTCGACATATGACGATATTTCACGACAGGAAGAGCAAGATCATGAGAAGAGTCGTTCTGGGGATGCAGGTCTCGCTGGACGGGTTCGTCGCGCGGCCGGGCGGCGAGCTGGACTGGATCTGGCGGACCTTCGACGAGGAGGTGAAGAAGTCGATACTCGACGTGCTGCGGGGAATCGACACCTACCTCCTGGGGCGGGTCAACTACCTGGAGCAGGTGGCGCACTGGCCCGAGGCGGACGACGAGGTCGCGCCCCTGCTGAACGCCGCCACGAAGATCGTCTTCTCGCGTACGCTCGACCGGCTCGACTGGGCCAACGCCCGGCTGGCCACCGACGACCCCGCCACCGAGATCGCACGGCTCAAGCAGCAGCCCGGCAAGGACATCGCGGTGGGCGGTGGAGCGAGCCTGGCGCGGTCGCTGTCCGAACTCGGCCTGATCGACGAGTACAGCTTCGTGATCCACCCGATCCTCCTGGGGGGCGGGTTGCCGCTGTTCCAGGGCCTGCCCGAGCCGGTCGGCATGGAACTGGTCGCGATCCGGCACTTCGCCACCGGGGCCGTACACGTGCGCTACCGGCGTAACTAACGCCGGGCCACCACCGCACCCTTCCGTCCCCCGGCGCCAGCCGCCCGGGGACGGAAGGCTCGATGGATCTGAGGTTGTAACGCAGCGGCTTGGTAGTCCTGGGACGCCGCGAACTACCTGGTCAAAGTCCCAGCAGGGCATCGCCGCGCGGAACGTCCGGGACTGGGCGCGAACGCGGGTGTCAGTCGAGAGTTTCAGCGAGCAGTTCGGCAACATCCCGCACGTCTACCGGGCCTGGCCGCCGACCAGGATGCCGTCGCTGCTTGAATGGATCACCTGATTTAGCGCGAGAACGCCCCTGGCGGAGCGAGCCCTGCTGGCATGGGATGCTGAAGGGCTGTTTCTGTCGGGGAACGTGAATCGGCCCTTCCGCTTTGTCGCCAGGCCGGCCCCGACGGAACGCTCGGCGGCGGGGGCGCGAATACCTGGCATGGGAACGGAAGCGTTCTACACCACAGCCGCGCAGGTGATGCCGGCACTCGTGATCGCGTTCGGGGTCGAGGTCGCCTTTGTTCTGCAGTACCTGCAGCACCAGAGAGCGAGAGCGAAGCAGGCCGGTAAGCAGGATCTAGTCGCCGAGGCGGACACGAGCCAAGAGTGGATGGTCATGGTCGCGATCGGTCTCGCCATCGTGTTCATCGTGGGAGAAGTGTTGGCGTTCCTGGCGCTCGGTTTCGGGTGGTTCAACGTTGGGATGTTCATTCCGATCGGGATATGCCTCTTGCTGATGATCGGTGCGACCCTGTATGTCCCCATCCTTCGGGTCACGTTGACAGCGACCTGGGATGAAGATTAGCCGCAGTATTTCCTCTGAGGATCTCTTTATGGACAAGCTGAAGATGACCGCCCAGATCATAGCGGGGATCGTTGCCGTCCTGCTCGTCATCGCCATATGCGCAGCAGCCGTCGGCATTTGGACCAGCCTCATAGGCGTGGGTTTCGGGCGCGGCTTCATGTTCGGAGCCAGCGGCACGACAATTGCACTGGTTGCCGGTTGGCGAGCGGTCCGACGCGAAAAGAGAAAGTAACCAGCAAGGAGATAATAAGAGCCGAGGAAGCATATATGCTGCGGACCAGGCCAGCGACCCCCACGGGCGGACCCCATCGGCCCGTGGGCAGACCGCACGGGTGAGCGCCAACCGGGCGGCGGCGTGTATCCCCGCGCCTGCCCCCGCCAGCGCCGACCTGGACAAAGCTGGTCTGGATCGACGCCCGCGCGACCCGCGCCGCAAAACGCTCGACTGGACCTGCCACTGCGTCGAGGTCATCTGTGAATTACTGCGGTTGGGCTAGGGTGATGTTGAGTCAGGGGACGACATGGTGATTGTGCAGCGGATCGTGATCCGGTGGACCAAGCAGGCGCGTGGCGCCATAGAGGCCACACGGCGACGCGCGATCCCCTCGGCGTTCAAAGTGCCGCCAGTGCCCGACGCGCCACTCGTCGTTCACGATCCGCTCGCTGAGGGACGGACTGGGTACGTACCAGCCGCTGTCATATGCCGCCATCCCCTTCCAGCGCAGCTCAACGGGCTGCGTTTCGAGCTGTTCGAAGCAGCCGTTGAAGTGGCGCGAACCCCAGTGTGGGCCGCGTACCCGACCAACCGGTTTCCCGGCAAGGTGTTCTCGCTTCAGCCGGGAGAGCATGCCCGTTACCGAGCTAACTTTCGTTTCAGTGGCTACAGCACCGAGTGGTACTACGAACAATGGATCATCAATATCGCCTACAGACGGTGGCAAGGCGACATGTTCCTCACCGCGGAGATTGACCACGACAAGGACGAACGAGTGTCTTTGTACGGCGGCCCTCGCCGCTGACCCGGTGTCGGGCTCCGGGGGCCCACCGACGGAACGTCAGCCCGCCGGAGTGCGAGCTTCGCGTACCCCGGATCCGTCATCGGCGCACCCGATAGCGCAGGTGGAGCACCCGGTTGCCCTGGATCACCACGTCAGGATTCTCCAACAGGTGCTGTGCGTCGACCGACCCGAAGTAGCGCTTGCCGGACCCGAACACCACGGGTACGACGTCCATGCGCACCTCGTCGATCAGGCCCGCGGCAAGCACCTGGCCACCGACGTCGCCGGCGGCGACCTCGACCATGCGGTCACCCGCAAGCTCCTGCGCCTTGGCCACGGCTGCCTCGACGCCGTCGACGAAGTGGAACGGCGCCTCGGGGTCCCAGCCCTCGGGCATCGGCCGGTGCGTCACGACGACCACGTGGTCGATGCCGCTCGGCGGCTTCCCGTCCCAGCCGTCCGTCAGGTCGAAGACGTGGCGGCCGACGATCGTGACTCCGATCTGGTCCCAGTACGCCCGGGTGTAGTCGTAGGACGTCTGCGACACCTTCAGCCCGCCGCTCTCGTCCAACGGGACGTCACCGCTGGACAACCAGTCGAACAACGGTCCGGGCTGGTCATTCTCATCCGCGACGAAGCCGTCCACCGACACCGAGCTGTACATGACCACCTTGCCCACGGGGCTCTCCTCTGCTTTGGGGTGCCCCCAAATTAGCGTGTCGTGAGCTGCCGCTCTTGTAAGAAATCAATCGGCCGGCAGCGGCCAGCCGTCCAGCGCGTGGCCGGGATGTTCGCGCATGAACCGCCGCCGGACCTCGACGTACCGGGTCGGCGTGAGCCCGGTGAACGCCCGGAACTCGTGGCCGAAGTGGGCCTGGTCGAAGTAGCCTGCGCCACCGGCGAGGTCGCCCCAGTCGATCGGTCCGGCGGGGTCGATCGCGA
This sequence comes from Nonomuraea jiangxiensis, assembly GCF_900099965.1. GTDB lineage: Bacteria > Actinomycetota > Actinomycetes > Streptosporangiales > Streptosporangiaceae > Nonomuraea > Nonomuraea jiangxiensis. The sequence goes on from NZ_FNDJ01000025.1 coordinate 59,166, forward strand.
ACACGGTGGCGGTGAAGCGGTAGGTGCGGGCCAGCCGCTTCGGCGTGACGCCGATGAGCTCCTTGAACCGCTGTGCCAGATGAGTGCTGCTGACACCGGCTGCCACGCTCAGGTCGCCGATCGCCACCGCCCCGCTGGTCGCCGCAATGACGCTGCTCGTATGGCGGACCAGCCCCAGGCCGGCGGTCTCGCGCAGCCGTCGCATCAGCTCCTCCTCGAGCAGCGTCAGCATCTCGTGCGGCCCGGCCGCCGTGGCCAGCCGATCTCGCAGCTCAGCAATGGCGGGACGGCCCCAGACCTGCTCTACCGTCACCGGCCGGTCACACAGCTCGGCCGCGGGCATCGGCAGGAACGGCGCCACCCCCCACGGCTTGAAGTGCACGCCGACGGACCGGGTCCCCGGTGGGTAGCCGAACTCGAAGGCGCGGGTGGGTGTGGTGACCACGCAGCCGTCGGCGTACTCGGCCGTCTCGATGTCGGTGCCGGCGCGGATGCGGAACGGCGCACCGAGGTTGACGATGAGCAACGCCGACGGCATCGGCGGCAGCATCAGCCGGGCGTACGGCGGCGCACCCTCCAGGTAGTAAAGGTCGTCGATCAGCCCGTCCAGCGGCGGTCGCGGCACTTTGGACACGTACTCCACGGGTCACAGCATCGCCGATGCACGGGCGGGCCGCGAGGGGTGAGCATCGATCTCAATCCGCAGCCGCCGTGCCGATGCCTGCACTTGGTCATGCCTCTCATGGCGCGCCATCGACGTTCGTCGGTCGGCACGACGGAGGCGTGCAGACGGTCCATACGTGCACAGATATGAACTCATCGACCGGCGCGTATTGGACGTATCATCCCTGGTCCTCCTAGCGTTTCGTCGAGTGACGGAGCGACGCGCGATCCTCAGCGGATCGACCTTTGAGGAACAGATCGGGTACGCCAGGGCCGTCGTCGACGGCGATCGCGTAGACGTGTCGGGGACGAGCGGGTCCGACCACTCGGCCATGATCAGGGAACTTCATGCGAACGAGGAGTTCGAGCAGGTCGACGAGTTGTTCGGGCGGATCTGGGGGTTCGAGCCGGACAGCCGGCCGATCAGCGCCGGGCTGATGCGGGCGCTGACCTACGCGGGCAACTACGTCTCCGGTGCTTTCGACGGTGACCGGATGGTCGGGGCGTCGGTGGGCTTCTTCGGGCAGGACTCGACCCTGCACTCGCAGAACACGGGCGTGGAAGCGGGCCGGGGCATCGGCTTCGAGCTGAAGCTGCACCAGCGGCTGTGGGCGCTGGACCGCGGGATCTCCCGGATCACCTGGACCTACGACCCGCTGGTCCGCCGCAACGCCCACTTCAACCTGGCCAAGCTGGGCGCACGGCCCGCGGAGTACCTGCCGAACTTCTACGGCGTGATGGCCGACACCATCAACCAGGGCGACGAGTCCGACCGGCTTCTGGCCGTGTGGCCGCTGACCGATCCGCGGGTCGAGGCGGCGGTCCGGCGGGTGCCGTACCTGCCGGCGGTGCCGGAGGATGCCGTGGTCGGGCTGGGTGACGATGGCGACCGGCCGGTCGAGGGCCGTAGCGACAGGCGTGTGGTGCTGGTCGCGGTCCCTGAGGACATCGAGCTGCTGCGCGGGGTGGACGTGGGCGCCGCCAAGGCGTGGCGGCACGCCGTGCGTGACGTTCTGGGCGGTCTCATGGAGGAGGGCGCCACGGTGACCGGCTTCCATCGCAAGACGTACTACGTGGTCGAGCGGAACCCATGAAGCTCACCGGGGTGGAGCCGCGGTGGATCACGATGCCGCCCGCCTCGCCGTTCCGCATGTTGTTCGGGATCGAGACGATGCTGGACGTGCTGATCCGCTCCCTCGCTACAGCCCGGAGTACGTGGACGGCTGCGGGAAATGCCTCCCCCAAAGATGAGCGCCGGCAGCATCGCCCAAGCCATCCGCCACAGCTCCCGCGACGCCACCCGCACCCTCACCATCTCCGACCCCGCACAATCGAAATCAGGACAAAACTCCATTTCGCCGGAGCCCTGGCGATTTCGGACCTTGCTGCTGAACGATTTGACGTGTTGTTTAGGTTTGTAGAGGTGAAGGCGATTGTCTCCATGGGCATATCTGATGCTGTCCGGATGCCTATCAAAATAAGGCATCGGATTTTCGCGACCGATTCACTCATGAATGGAAACGAAACCACGTGAATACCGAAACTCGGCAATCGCGGACACCGCGCCACGGGCGTATGGCGACGCTAGCTCTGGCCGCTGCGGCCGCGGGTGTCATGTTCGTTCCGCTACAGGTCCAGGGGGTCGCAAGCGCGGACTCCGCCTCCCCGGCCAACGCTGCGTACATCGCAACGGACGACTTCGACCACGACAGGTTCCACCATCATCACCACCGGCCCTGGCCCTTCCGCGGGATCTATAACCACCATCGGTCCTGGCCCTACCACTCGAACCATCACCACCACGGGTTCTGGCCCCACCACCGCCACGGTTGGTAGCCTGTGGCGCACGGGCCGGCGGGCATGGGTGTCTCTATAACGCTGTGAACGGCGATTGAGACGAAATCGATCTCGCCTGCTCGAAAAAGGTGAACGACGAATGCCGTGACGAATTATTCGCCACGGCACTCGTCGATTCGGCGTCATTCGGACCAGCGGATCGAGCGCCGGGTCACCGGCATTTCCGCTTTGGTGCTGGTGGAGCCGAACCTGCGTTGCAAGAGCCGCGAGAGGGGTTCCCCGCCGGTCGCCTCGCCGCCTCAGTGGCGGCGACCTGCTGTGCGAGACTGCTGGGCATGACGACGGCGCGCCGGGCACTGGCCGGCATCATGGCGGTGACGGCGCTCGTCGGCTGCACCTCCGCCACGGACCTCCCGCCCGCCGCCGGACGTACGACGGCCCCCGTCACCGGACAGGACACGGCGGATTTATCCCCCCGCCCGGCCGACCCTGTCGAGCTTCCGCCGCTGCCGGCCCGCCCGGCGCGTTGCCTTCCGCCCGACGAGGGGCGCCACGACCTGCGGGCTCACGATGCCCCGACGCAGTGGCGGATGATCCGGGTCGACCGCGACAAGGGAGACATGGACCTGCTCGCAGCCGCCGCCGACGGCACACTCTGGACCACCTATCGCCACGGGAACGAGGTGCTGCTGCGCCGCTGGAACGGCAGGGAATGGCGGTCGTTCGAGCTGCCGGCCTCGCCGGGGCGGGGTGCCGTCGGGCCTGTCGCCCTCGCCGCCTCCTCGGTACGGCTGGCCTGGGCGATCGGCCAGATCATGCCGGGTCCGGGCGTGATCGGCGTGGTCAGCACCTATGAGGGCGGGCACTGGCGTACGCAGCCACTGGCGGAACCGGCGGGCGGCGTGATCGGCGGGGGCGGCACGGCTGCCCGGTCCGTCGGACCCGACGGTGCCTGGACGGTGAACGAGCGGACGGCCCTGCGGTGGACGGGGCATGAGTGGCGCTCCTACCTCCTGCCCGCCAACGCTGGGGAGCTCGGCTCGGAGGGCGAGCAGGTGTGGGCGGTCAGCGGAGGATACGACCCGCCCGCGGCGATGCGCTGGGAGCAGGGCGGATGGCGGCTGATCGGGGTACCGGCTCTGGAGGCGCCGGTCGACTTCATGGCGCCGCGCGAGATTCTCACCGATGTCGTCGTGCTCGGGCGCGACGACGTCTGGGTCGTGGGCGGGGTCTCAGGACGGATGGCGCACGAGTACGACCGGGACGGCGAGCCTCTCGTCAAGGGTCACCCGTTCGCGCTGCACTGGAACGGGGCTTCATGGACCTGTCACTGGGCCCCGCTCGGCTCCAGCGAGGATGGAAGTTCCGAGCCGAACAGCTTCGGCCAGGCGGAGCCCGACGGCGGGGGCGGTCTGTGGGTGCAGAGCCGCGGAGGTGTGCTCTGGCACCTGTCCGGCGGGACCTGGACCCGCCATCGCGTCCCCGCGCCGGCCGGATACCGAGCCCTCGTCGCCTCCCTGGCCCGGCGGCCCGGCACCGGCGAGGTCTACGCGGTGGGTTCGGTGAGGTCGACGGGCCACGGCGGAGAAGTCACCCACGCCGCCCTCTGGCGCGCCAGGACCACCCGCTAGACCGGACACCGCTGCTCACAACCGCGCCGCGAGGTCGGTGTGGCGCCATCAGGGCTTGCACTCGGATGGTCGGCTACGAGCCGGCCTTTCCCTCTCGGTGCGCCGAAGGGGAAGACCCGGCCGTTGATGGGAGGGCTGCGGCGATGCAGTCGAGGACGCGCTCCAGCCCGTACCGGAACTGGTCGTCACGGCTCAGGCGCGGCTGGCGCGACTCCATCACGATCTTGGTGAAGATCGGGTAGTCCCCGCTGTTCACCAATTGCTGGATGCGCGGGTAGCTCCGCGCCATCCACTCCGACTCGCTGAGCCCGCTGCGGCGGACTTCCTCGGCGGAGCTGATCTCCTCGCGGACGGTGCCCTCGATGTAGCTGTTCAGCATGGCCATGAGGCGGAGGTTCTCGTCGATGGAGACGTGGGCGTCCAGGACCCCCATCACTCGTTCGATCAGCAGCAGCTGGTTGGGACCGTAGCTGGGGAGTGCCCGGTGCACGGCGGCGATCCACGGGTGCCGCAGCCACATCGCCCGCAGCCCGTGGGCGTAGTGGGTCAGGTCCGCGCGCCAGTCGCCGGAGGGCATGCCCGTGACGTCGATCTCGCCCTGCAGCCGGTCGGCCACGAGTTCGATGAGGTCGTCGCGGCTCGGGACGTAGCGGTAGAGGGACATGGCGCCCGCGCCGATCTCGGCGGCGATCCGCCGCATGGTGACTGCCTCCAGGCCCTCGGCGTCGGCGAGCCGAATCGCCGACGCGGCGATCTGGGCGCGGCTGTAGGTGGGTTTCGGCCCGCGGGCCGGGCGCTCGGGCCGCATCCAGATGTTCACGTATTCGGCATCGGCCACCGGCTCCACCCCCTAGTTGCGTACATAGTACCCAGTAGCTTAGCCTGGCCCCGAAACCGCGTACAACGTACCCAGTGGAGGGGTCATGTCTGATCCGATGGTCGTCGCCGAGGGGCTGCACAAGTCCTTCGGCGACACCCACGCGTTACGGGGCCTGGACCTGAGCGTCCCGAGAGGAACGGTCTGCGGCGTGCTCGGGCCGAACGGCGCCGGGAAGACGACCGCCGTACGCATCCTGGCGACCTTGTCCGATCCCGATGCCGGACACGCCCGCATCGCCGGATACGACGTCGTCCGCGAGGCCGGCCAGGTGCGGGACAGGATTGGGCTCGCCGGCCAGTACGCCGCCGTGGACGAGAAGCTGACCGGCCGGGGCAACCTGCGCATGTTCGGGCGCCTCTACCACCTTTCCCGGCGCGAGGCGCACCGGCGGGCCGACGAGCTGCTCGAACGCTTCGATCTGATGGACGCCGCCGATCGTCAGGTCGCCGGCTACTCCGGCGGTATGCGACGCCGCCTCGACCTGATCACCAGCCTCATCCTGCGCCCCGAGGTGCTCTTCCTGGACGAGCCGACCACCGGCCTGGACCCGCGCAGCCGTGGCGAGATCTGGGACAGCGTCCGCGAACTGGTGGCGGACGGCACCACGGTGCTGCTCACCACGCAGTATCTGGACGAGGCCGACCAGCTGGCCGACGACATCGCCGTCATCGACCACGGGCGGGTGATCGCCACGGGCACTCCCGACGAGCTGAAGGCCACCATGGGGGACCGCCTCGACGTCGTCCTCGAAGACCCCGCCGCGCTGCGTCCGGCGGCGACCGTACTGACCACCCTGGCCGGGACCGAACCCACGACGACGAGCGCCGACCGGCTGAGCGTCGCCCTGCCCGGCGGCGGTTTCCGGCTCGCCGACATCGTGCGCGAACTCGACCGCGCCGGAGTCGCCGCGGTCGACGTGAGCCTGCGCCGTCCCACCCTCGATGAGGTGTTCCTGCGCCTCACCGACCGGAAGGAACGTGTCTCATGACCACCCTCGCTCCGCCGATGGGCCGGCGCCTGCGCTGGACGTTCGCCGACGGGCTGACCCTGGTCGGCCGCGAGCTGGGACGGCTGCGCCAGGAACCCGGCGAACTCGTCGGCGCGCTGGTCTTCCCGGCCATCATGGTGGTCCTGTTCGGGTACGTCTTCGGCAGCGCGATCCAGGTGCCGGACGGCGGCGACTACCGCGAGTACCTCATGCCCGGCTTGTTCTCGATGGTGACCTTCACTGCGGTACAGGGGGTCATGGGGCGGATGGCTGCCGACTCCGCCCGCGGCGTGATGGACCGGTTCCGCTCCATGCCGATGGCGCGGTTGGCGGTGCCGTTCGGGCAGACCGGCGCCGACTCCCTGGTCGGCCTGCCGCTGCTGGCCGTCATGGTGGGCGCGGGCTTGCTGGTGGGCTGGCAGCCGCACCGCGGTCTGATTCCCGCGGCCGGCGCGTTCGGCCTGATACTCCTGCTGCGGTACGCGCTGAGCTGGGTGGGCGTCTACGTGGGCCTGGTGGTGAAGAACGAGCAGATCGTCGCCCAGGTGGTGGTTCCGCTGTTCCTGCCGTTCACGATGTTGTCCAACTCGTTCGTGCCCACCGGCGGCATGCCGGGATGGCTGCGGTTCCTGGCCGACTGGAACCCGGTGAGCGCGCTCACCGCCGCCTCACGGGAGCTGTTCGGCAATCCGGGCGCCCCGTCCGGCGACGTGGCCTGGCCACTCGCGCATCCGGTGGCCGCCGTCCTGTTCTGGTCGGCCGCGCTGCTGGGGGTGTTCGTTCCGCTGTCGCTCCGTGCCTTCACGCGCAGAGGACGCTGAACGCTCCAGGCATCCGCAGACCACTTGTTCGGCTCCGATGAGTTTTCCTCTGAAAGGCAGTAAATGGCGCACAACATCCACGACGAGGTGCAGCAGGTCCTGGACTGGGCTGTGGCCGAGGACGGCGTTCCCGGTATCGTCGCCGAGGTTCACGACGCCGATGGGACATGGTTCGGCACGGCCGGAGTGGCCGACCTCGCCCTCGGGCATCGGCGTCAGTCCGAGGAGTACCTCCACGTCGGCAGCTCCGGTAAGGCCTTCACCGCCGCCACCGTGCTGGCCCTGGCAGCCGAAGGCCGACTGAGCCTCGAGAACCCGGTGAACACGTGGCTGCCCGGCGTCATGGAGTCGGGCGGCTACGACGGCGACAAAATCACCATCCGGCATCTGCTCAACCACACCAGCGGCCTGTTCCTCACCGGCCTCGCACCAGAGCTACAGCACAGCATCGCCACCCAGTCGGCCCGCATCTGGACCACCTCCGAGCTGATGAAGCTCGCGGTGTCCCAGCCGCCGGTCAGCGAGCCGGGCGAGCAGTTCATCTACGCCAACGGCGGCTACTACCTGGCTGGCGCGATCATCGAGAAGGTCACCGGCAACACCTACCTCGCCGAAGTCGAACGCACAGTCATCCGGCCGCTCGGCCTGACCCACACCTACGTACGGCCCGCCGACGCCACGAGCTATCCCCACCCGTATCCCAAGTCCTACGTTGCCGGCGCCCTCAAGGACGGCGTCGACCCGGCAACGCTCACCACGGCGAACTGGGCGTCAATGATCGACCATGACAAGCCGCCCATCGACGTCACCGCGCTCAACACCTCATGGGGCTGGGCGGCCGGCGGCATCGTCTCCACCACCGAAGACCTGACCCGCTTCCTCAAGGCGATCGCGACCGGCGGCCTGCTGCCACCGGCTCAGCACCACGAGATGTGGACCATGGTCGCCAACGACGGCGTCGTCTGGCTGCCGCACGCCCGCTACGGCCTCGGCGTGATCGAGTTCGACCGCGCGGGGATGGGCGGCCTGACCGTGCGTGGCGTCAGCGGCACCCTCCCGGGATCCTTCACCCTCGCGCTGTGCACCGACGACGGCCGGCGGAGCGTCGTCATCCACACCAACATCGAGCCGAAGACCCTGGACATCCCCCTCAAGATCATCAAGGCGATGTACGGCGTCGCCCTCGACTGACCTGATGGCCGGAAACGGGCCCCACGCGGACCTGTCCGGCCACCCGGCCGCCGCCGTCATCCAGGCGCTCGCCACCACCTTGGCCGAGGTGATCGCCGCCCCCTTGGCGGAGGTGATCGCCGCCCCCTTGGCGGAGGTGATCGCCGAACAAAGGCTGAGTTTCGCCGTCTCGCGGTGATGTCCGGCGTCAGTCGGCAGACCATCAACGACCTCGTCGGGGGCCGCTGCCGAGGGGCCAATGTGACCCGATGCCGAGCGCACCCAGGCGGGAGTCCCAGGGGCGGCGGTCAGGCAGAGGGGGTGCCGCCTGCTCGTCGCCGCCGTGCGCTCTGCCCGGGGGACGCACCGGCAACTCACATATCTCCTCTGACCTGGGCAAACATGGCGTCTGACGGTTACGGTCGGCGGGGGTATCGGTCCGTGCGGCAGCGATCCGGTGGGAAATCTTCGTCACCGGACAGGTCGCCGGCCGCGCCGGGCGACCGAGCTGCTGGAGGAGCCGACCGGACTCCTGCTGTGACCCGCGCCGGCGTTTCCCGAAGTTCCGTCCCCTTGACGGCCTTCAGCTGTGAGGAGCTGGGCCGGCGCCGGCTCAGCAGGGCGGTGGTTTCGTGACGTGCCCGCACGTGACCGCCCACGGACACGTCGCTGCCCGCCACCAGGTCAGGTGCGTCGGACGCCGCCGCTGGTCACTGCGGTGGCGCAGGCACGCACCTCCAGCTCTTGACTCGTGGAGCACGGTGGGATGGCGGGAAGCACGTGGTCGGCCGCCTTGGTCAGGAGGTGTTCGTGGGAGTTGCCTCGTGCTTCGGGTTGAGGCGGTCTCGTAAAGCGTCGTAGACGTCCGGTGGGAGTGGGCCCTTCTCGGCGGCTGCGGCGTTGGCGCGCACGTGCGCGGCCTGGGTGGAGCCCACGATCACCGCGTGCAGATCTTGGTGGCTGAGGACGAAGCGGAGCAGGAGTTCCATCGTCGGGGCGCCGTCTGCCAGGTCGTCCAGGCCGGCGGCGGCGAGGCGGGCGTGGCGGTCGGCGAGCGGCCGGCGGATCGGCTCCGGCAGGGCCTCGGGCGGGGCCGTGAGCGGGCGGGCGATGGAGCCGCGGGCGATCGTCCCCGCGCCGGCTGCCGCGGCGGCGCCGAGGAGTCGCTCGTGGGAGCGGTCGAGCGGCGAGTAGGGCAGGAGGAACACGTCGAAGGCCCCGAGGGCGATGTGGTCCGGAAGGTTGGGCAGATTTCCTGACATGCCGGTGAAGCGGATCATGCCTTCGTCCTGGAGGGCCCGCATCTCGGCGATCGTGTCCTCGGCCTTCAGCACGGCGACGCTCGGGCTCATGTGCACCATCAGGATGTCAAGGTGGTCGGTACGCATCCGGCGCAAACTCTGCTCGACGCACGCGCGGACGTTCGCCCTGGTGTAGACGTGCGGCGGAGCCGTACGCGGGTCACCGTCCGCGGCGAGCGGGCACCCGCACTTGCTGGAAAGGACGAACTCCTCACGCCGGTGGGAGATCCAGCGGCCGATGTGCTCCTCGGCGTCGCCGTAGTCCGGCGAGGTGTCGATGAGGTTCGTCCCCGAATCGAGGACCGTGTTGAGCACCGTGCGGGCCTCATCGTCGCTGATCGGTCTCCCCCACGCCTGTGGCCCGCGCAGCTCCATCGCCCCGTAGCCGAGGCGGCTCACGCGCAGTCCGGTCCTCCCGAGCTTCGTGGTCGGCAACGTCACGTGATCGTCCTCGTTTCGGTGTCGGCCCTCCTGGCGCGTCCATATGCGGCAAGGGCATGGAAGGCGGCTTTCGGCTCCCAGGGCAGCCCCGGCATGCCGAAGCCGACGGTGTCGGAGTCTCGCATCAGGCCCCCTTCGTGGATGCCGGCGGCTCCGCAGCACTCTACCACCATGATTGCGTGGCACGCATAGAATGCGCTTCACGCAATGCCTCGCCGGGAAGCCAGGCTCAGTTGCCCACGCCGAGGTCGGCCATGAACGCGGCCGGGTATCGGTCGCCGAGCGCCGCGCCGGGCGGCGCCACCTGCTCGATCCGGGCGAGGTCGTCCGCGGTGAGGTTCAGGTCCGTCGCGGGCAGCGCCTCGGCCAGCCGTTCGCGGGTGCGGGCGCCGACCAGCGGCACGATGTCCTCGCCCTGTGCGGCCACCCAGGCGATGGCCAACTGGGCGACGGTGCCGCCCTTGGCCTCGGCGATCCTGCGCAGGGCGTCCACGAGGGCGAGGTTGTGCTCCAGGTTCCCGCCGGCGAACCTCGGGAGCAGGCCGCGGTGGTCGCCGGGACCGGCGGTACGGCCGGCGGTCCAGTGCCCGGAGATGAGACCGCGGCCGAGGACGCCGTACGCGGTCAGGCCGATGCCGAGCTCCCGCAGAGTGGGCAGGACCTCGGCCTCCACCGCGCGGGACAGCAGCGAGTACTCGATCTGCAGGTCGGCGATCGGGTGCACGGCGTGCGCCCGGCGGATCGTGGCGGCATCGACCTCCGAGAGCCCGATGTGCCGTACATGTCCGGCCTCGACCATCTCCTTGATCGCGCCCACCGTCTCCTCGATCGGTACGGCGGGATCCAGCCGGGCGGGCCGGTAGATGTCGATGTGGTCGGTGCCCAGCCGGGTCAGCGAGTAGGCCAGGAAGTTCTTCACCGCCTCGGGGCGGCCGTCCTTGCCACCGAGCTCGCGGCCCGGCCCGCCCAGCATGCCGAACTTGACGCTCAGCACGTAGCTGTCGCGATCCCGGCCGCGCAGCGCCTCGGCGAGCAGCAACTCGTTGTGGCCCATGGCGTAGAAGTCGCCGGTGTCGATCAACGTGACGCCGGCCTCCAGCGCGGCGTGCACGGTGGCGATGCTCTCCGCACGGTCCGCGGCGCCGTAAGCGCCCGACATGCCCATCGCGCCCAGGCCCAGCGCGGAGACCTCCGGTCCTGTACGGCCCAGCGTTCGTGTTCGCATCACGTTCTCCCGTGTTGTCGAGGTCATGCCCCCAGCCTGGGCCGGAGCCGGGGCGGGCGGAAGCGGAGCGTTCATCATGGGAGAGCCGCTCCCTGGCTCGGCCCGCAGGCCACCGGGCAGAATGAAGGCCATGCAACGCGACCAGCTCGCCGACTTCCTGCGCCGTCGCCGCGAGACGATCCGCCCGGCCGAGGTGGGACTCGCCGACAGCCCCCGCCGCCGCACCAGCGGCCTGCGCCGGGAAGAGGTGGCGATGCTCGCCGGCATTTCGGTGGACTATGTCGTACGCCTGGAGCAGGGCCGCAGCAGCCAGCCCTCGACCCAGCTGCTCGGCGCGCTGGCCCGGGCGTTGCGCCTGTCCGACGACGAGCGCGACCACCTGTTCCACCTGGCCGGCCACCGACCCCCGCCCGCCGACGGGGTGGCCCGCCTGGCCCGCGCCGGCCTGATCCGCATGCTCGACCTGCTCGGCGACACCCCGGCCGTGGTGCTGTCCGACCTGGGAGAGGTACTCGCCCAGAACCGGGCGGCCCGCCTGCTGATGGACGACCTCACCGGTTTCACCGACTACCGGCGCTATCTCGTGTACCGCTGGTTCACCGAGCCGGCCGCCCGCGCCGCCCACCCGCCCGATCAGCAGGAGCATCAGGCCCGCCAGGCGGTGGCCGACCTGCGCGCGGCCGCCGGCCGCCGATCCGGCGACCCCACGGTCGCCGGGCTCATCGAGCGCCTGGAGGCGGTGAGCGCCGACTTCCGCCGGCTCTGGGCCGAGCACGAGGTTGCCGTCCGGCGCGCCAACCGCAAGACCCTGCTGCATCCGCGGGTGGGCCGCCTGGTGGTGGACTGCGAGACCCTGTTCACCCCCGACCAGGGCCAGCAGCTGCTGGTGTTCACGCCGGCGGACGCCGAGACGCGCGAGCGGCTGGAGCTGCTGCGGGTGCTCGGCATCGAGGAGTTCCCCATGGACGCCCCCGTACGGTGAGGCGACCGAACCAGTCCGCCGATGGGCACCAGGTCTACGACTCCGGAAGCACGCCCGAGGGGTCTCCGGTGGCACGCAGGAACCGGTGGGCCAGGGCGCGCAGTTCCGTGACCAGCTCCGGCGAGTCCTCCACCGTGAAGTCCTCGCCGAGCATGGCCAGGTAGCTCGCCAGCATCAGGGGACTGTCCGAGCCGGGCTCGAAGACGCACCGCTCGTCGTCCAGCGGCCGGATCTCGGCCGGCATCGGCAGCTTCGCGGCCACCCGCTCGGCCGGTGCGTGAACGATCACGCGTGCCCGGTAACGCCAGGTCGCGGTGCCGGCGCCGCGAGACACGTGCCGGGCGACGTCGCCGCCCTCGGGCAGCGGGCGCGGGGTGAAGCGGGGACCGGCCGGGGTGCGCGGCCGGATGCGGTCGGCGCGGAAGGTCCGCCAGTCGCCCCGGTCGAGGTCCCAGGCCAGCAGGTACCAGCGGCGCCCGGTGTGGACGAGCCGGTGCGGCTCGGTGACGCGTACGCTGTCGCCGCCGTCGTGATCGCGGTAGTCGAAGCGGAGCCGCTCGTGGTCGCGGCAGGCGGTCGCGATCGTGGTCAGGACGCCGCCGTCGACGCTCGGCCCCGACCAGGGCGCCGGCACCGTGTACGCCTGCAGCGCGTCGACCCGGCGGCGCAGCCGGGACGGCAGCACCTGCAGCAGCTTGACCAGCGCGCGGGCGGCGGTCTCCTCGATCCCGGCCACGGTCCCGCCGGCGGCGGTGCGCAGGCTCACCGCGATGGCGACGGCCTCCTCGTCGTCGAGCAGCAGCGGCGGCAACTGGGCGCCGACGCCCAGCCGGTAGCCGCCGGCCGCTCCGGGGGTGGCCCGCACCGGGTAGCCGAGGGCGCGCAGGCGTTCCATGTCGTTGCGGATGGTGCGGGTGGTCACCTCCAGGCGGGCGGCCAGTTCGTCGCCGGTCCAGTCACGGCGGGCCTGGAGCAGGGACAGCAGTCTGAGCAGCCGGGCCGAGGTCTCCAACATTCCTCAAGTCTGCCCTGAATTCCGGAAAGAACCGTTCCGGAATGGTCCGTAGCGTGGGGGTTGTTCCCGAGCCCAAGGAGGCACCGGATGGAGATCCGGCCGTTCACCATTGACATCCCGCAGGCCGACGTCGACGACCTGACGAGCCGCTTGGCCCGGACCCGCTGGCCGGACGGGCTGCCCGCCGCCGGGTGGAGCCGCGGCGTGCCGCTGGAGTTCCTCAAGGAGCTGACCGCGTACTGGGCCGAGGGCTACGACTGGCGTGCCGCCGAGGCGGGGCTCAACGAGTATCCGCAGTTCACCACCGAGATCGACGGGCAGCAGGTCCACTTCCTGCACGTCCGCTCCGGCGACCCCGGCGCCATGCCGCTGGTGCTCACCCACGGTTACCCCAGCGCGTTCGCCGAGTTCACCCGGCTGATCGAGCACCTGCGGCAGGACTTCCACCTGGTGGTCCCGTCGCTGCCCGGCTTCGCCTTCTCCACCCCAGTGCGTGAGACCGGCTGGGCGCTGGGCCGCACCGCCCGCGCCTGGGCCGAGCTGATGCGCCGCCTCGGCTACGACCGGTACGGCGTGCACGGCGGCGACATCGGCGCGGGTGTCTCCGGCGCGGTCGCCGGGCTCGACAGGGAGCACGTCGTGGGCGTCCACGTGGTGACCGATCCGTACACGGCTGCGGCCACAGCCACGTTCCTCCCGGGGATGGGCGACCGGCTCGACCCTGCGGACCCGGTGGACGAGCTGGCCTTGGCGCGGATGGCGGAGTTCCGTGCCGACGGCACCGGCTACCTGACGATCCAGAACACCCGCCCCCACACCATCGGATACCTGCTCAACGACTCCCCCGCCGGACAGCTCGGCTGGCTCGCCGAGAGCTTCGAGCGGTGGACCGACCTGCCCTACGACCGCGACCAGCTCCTCACGATCGCCTCCCTCTACTGGTTCAGCGGTTCCGGTGTCTCCGCCGCCGGTTTCCTGTACGAGCAGGCGCACTCCTCCGACTGGGGGGCGCCGCCGGCCGTGCCCCAGGGGTACGCGGTGTTCGGCGCCGACGCCACGGCCCGCCGGCTGATCGACCCGCCCGCCGGGACGCATTGGGCGGAGTACGAGCGGGGACGGCACTTCCCGGCGATGGAGGCACCCGAGGTGCTGGCCGCCGACCTGCGTACCTTCTTCGCGGGACTCAAGTGACCTCCGGGCGATCCGCCCCGGGTCACCGGAGCGACGTCGCCCGGTCTCCTGGCAGGCTTCGCGCTCAGTCCCGCGTGGCGGCCGACCAGTCTCTCTTGACGTCGTGGGCCGCCCACAACCGCCGGAAGTCCGCACTCTTCATGGAGAGCTCTCCGACCAGCGCCGCGAGCAGCGGATCTGCCACGTGCAGGCCGGCGTCCAGCCTCAGGTGCCCCACCACGTCGGAAGCCTTGGCTTCCCAGTCGACGAAGAGCCGCCGGGCCGCCGGGTCGAGGAGGGTGATCCTGGCCCAGTTCCGCTCCTGCGGGGTCGCGCCGCCCAGTCGCCGAAGAGCGCGGAGGCCGTACGGTTCCACGCCAGCACGTCGGTACGGCGGCCCCACACGTACGCGGGCACGCCTTCCACCGCCGCCAGCAGCTCCAGTAGCGCGGGCCGCACCCGCGGGCGTTGCGGCGCGGGCCGCCGCGTCGGCCGCTCCGGCTTGGCGAGGTGCAGCAGGTGGGCGTGCTCGGCGTCGGAGAGCCGGAGCGCACCGGAGATCGCGTCCAGCACCTCGACCGAGACGTTGCGAGGAGATCCTCGGGCCGGCGGTCACCGTGATCACCGTGGACGACGACCAGGCGGTGGCCATCGCCAACGACACCGACTACGGGCTGACCGCCAGTGTGATCACGGAGGACGCGCGGCGCGGGCTGGCGATGGCGCGGCGGCTGGGCACCGGCATCGTGCACGTCAACAACCAGACGGTGGACGACGAGCCGCAGGTGCCGTTCGGTGGCGTGAAGGACAGCGGCTACGGCCGGTTCGGCGGCCGGTGGGGCGTGGAGGCGTTCACCACGACCCGGTGGGTGACGCTCGCCGGGCAGCACAACGTCTTCCCCTACTGAGGAACTCAAGGAAGCCGGGCGCGTCCGGCTCACCGACGTCCCCGACCCGGTGATCAGGCAGCCGGGCGACGCCGTGGTCGCGGCAGAGGAAGATCGTCCTCAGCGCTCGCGGCGATCGGCTCAACGTGCGACGGCGCCCGCCCGTACCGTCGCGCAGGGTACGGGCGGGCGCGGCCGGACGCTGCTGGACGGATGCGGCAACCCGGTGCTGCTGGACACCTTCGACCGGCTGTGGGACGAAAGCTCCCGATGAGTTTTCGATCCGGAAGTGGTCCACACCGTTATGAAGAGCCACATACTCAGCACCCCCGAGGTCGACCTCGCCTACGACGTCCAGGGCCCGCTGCCGACTGCCGACGGGCGCCCACCGCTGGTCATGATCGGCCAGCCCATGGCCGCCGACGGCTTCCGAGCGCTGGCGTCGCACTTCCCCGAGCGGACGGTGGTCACCTACGACCCGCGCGGCCTCGGCCGCAGCATCCGCAAGGACGGCCGGATCGACCATGACCCCAGGACCCAGGCCGCCGACGTACACGCCGTCATCGAAGCGCTCGGCGCGGGGCCGGTCGAGATGTTCGCGAGCAGCGGCGGTGCGGTGACCGCGCTCGCCCTCGTGACGGCCCACCCCGAGGACGTGATCACCCTGGTGGCGCACGAGCCGCCGCTCATCTCGGCACTCCCCGACGCCGAGGCCACCGAGCGCGCCCGGGCCGGCATCCGGGAGGTGTACGAGAGCAAGGGCTGGGGTGCCGGCATGGCGGCCTTCATCGTGATGACCTCGTGGCAGGGCGAGTACACCGAGGACTACTTCGCCCAGCCCGCGCCGGACCCCGCCGCCTTCGGGATGCCGGCCGAGGATGACGGCTCTCGTGACGATCCGCTGCTTTCCGACCGGTCGTGGGCGGTCAGCGGCTACCGGCCCGACGTCGAGGCGCTCGCCGCGGCGCCGACGCGGATCGTGATCGCGGTGGGCGAGGAGTCCCACGACACCTTCACCGGACGTACCTCGGTGGCCATGGCCGGGCTGCTCGGCCGGCAGGCGACGGTCTTCCCGAGCCACCACGGCGGCTTCCTCGACGGCGACCACGGCTACCCCGGGCAGCCCGAGGCCTTCGCCCGCAAGCTCCGCGAGGTCCTCACCGCCGGCTGACGCCCGTCGCTCCTCCCGCCGTGTTCGCCTGACGCTCCCGTGCGCCGAGTGACGAGACTATCCACACAATCAACCATTCGAAGGGGGTCGCATTACCTTCGTTCGGATACGTAAACACACAGGTCGGAGCCTCAGATCCGGGGATCCTGAGGCGACGGCCAGGGGCAGCCGCCGCATCGGGGGGAGCGGCGGCGGCACCGCACGATGCCGGGCCGGGCAGACAGCTGGTCTGCCCGGCCCGATGATCGACCCCGATAATGGACAGGGTCAGCCGACCCAGACGGTCTTGAGGTTGCAGAACTCCCGGATGCCGTGCGCGGAGAGCTCACGCCCGTAGCCGGAGCGCTTGATCCCGCCGAACGGCAGCTCGGGATAGGAGACCGTCTTGCCGTTGATGAA
Organism: Nonomuraea jiangxiensis; assembly: GCF_900099965.1. Lineage (GTDB taxonomy): Bacteria > Actinomycetota > Actinomycetes > Streptosporangiales > Streptosporangiaceae > Nonomuraea > Nonomuraea jiangxiensis. Next base: position 75,707 of record NZ_FNDJ01000025.1, read on the forward strand.
GACCTGGCCGGCGTCCAGGCCGTCGATGAACCGTTCCTGCTCCGCCGGGTCGTCGGTCCACGCGTTGGACCCCAGCCCGAAGCCGGTGGCGTTGGCGATCTCCAGCGCCTGCTCGACGTCGGCCACCCGGTACAGCGAGGCGACCGGGCCGAACACCTCCTCGGAGAAGATCCGCATGTCGCGGGTGATGCCGGTGATCACCGTCGGCGGGTAGAACCAGCCCGGCCCGTCCGGGCGCCGTCCCCCGCACAGTACGGTGGCCCCGGCGGAGACCGCCTCGTCCACCACCTCCTCGACGCCGGCCCTGCCCTGCTCGGTGGCCAGCGGCCCGACGTCGGTGGCCTCCTCGAACGGGTCCCCGACCTTCAGCCCGCGCATGCGGGAGACGAACGCCTCGGTGAAGGCGTCGTAGACGTCGCTGTGCACGATGAACCGTTTGGCCGCGATGCACGACTGCCCGTTGTTCTGCACCCGGGCCTCGACCGCCGTCGCGACGGCGCGTTCCAGGTCCGCCGAGGGCATCACGACGAACGGGTCGCTGCCGCCCAGCTCCAGCACCGTGTGCTTGATCTCGTCGCCGCAGATCGCGGCCACCGAACGCCCGGCAGGTTCGCTGCCGGTCAGCGTCGCGGCGACCACCCGGGGATCGCGCAGGACCGGCTCCACCCGCCTGGCGGAGATCAGCAACGTCTGGAAGCAGCCTTCGGGGAACCCGCCGCGGCGGAAGACGTCCTCCAGGTAGAGCGCGCACTGCGGCACGTTGGAGGCATGCTTGAGCAGTCCGACGTTGCCCGCCATCAGCGCGGGGGCGGCGAACCGCATCACCTGCCACATCGGGAAGTTCCACGGCATCACCGCCAGCACCGGGCCGAGCGGCTGATAGCGGCCCAGGGCACGCTTGGCGCCGACCGCCGACGGGTCGGCCAGCGGCTCATCGGCCAGGAACTCGGCCGCGTGGTCGGCGTAGTACCGCAGGCCGTGGGCGCACTTGAGCGCCTCGCCGCGGGCCGCGGCCAGCGTCTTGCCCATCTCGGTGGTCATCAGCTGCGCCGCGAAGTCGGCCTCCTTCTCGAACAGGTCGGCGGTGGCGTGCATGAGCTCGGCCCGCTCCTCGAAGCCGGTGGCGCGGTACGTCAGCCACCGCTCGTACGCGATGCCGATCTTCCGCTGGACGTCGGCCTCGCTCAGCTCGTCGAAGGTCCTGACCGTCTCCCCGGTCGCGGGATTGATCGTGGCAATCGCCATGGCTGGCCCCCTCCTGCTCGTCCGAGCACTCGCCGGGCCGGCGACACGGGCCCCTGATCGGGGAGCGCCCAGAACGGGTGGGCGTGGTAATCGACTCAACCCCCAGCCTACCCACACCGCCGCGGCCAGCTCGGCGACCTCAAGCAGCCCCGCGAGCGCGCGGTGCAGCAGCGGCTCAGCGACCAGCGGGCCGTAGGCGTCGGCGGTGTCGAACAGCGTCACCCGAGTTCCGCCGCGCGACGCAGAACGCGCACGGCCCCGTCCGAATCGTCCGGTGAACTCCACACGCCGGGCCCAGTCAGCTGCATCGTCCCGAGGTGGTTGACCTCAAGCGTGCCATCGATCATGAACTGGCCGGACGCGTCGGCCATAACGCCGACCGGCGGGCGTGGATCGGCGCCGCCCCAGGTCAGTGCGTGAGCGGGGGCGGCGCCGTCCTATTACTCCCCATGCATCACAGGATGCACACCACCCCATTCCCAGCTCGTATGTCCGCCCCGCCATGGCCGACAACACGGGCGCACGTCCCCGGCGGGCCGGTGGCCGATCCGGTGGCCCAGCCCGACCCGGTCGATCACTTGCGCCACCCATGCGGCGTCGGGCTCCCGCCCGGCGAGCAGCGCCGGCAGGGTGACGTTCTCCCGGACGTTCAGGGCGGGCATCAGGTTGAACGGCTGGAAGACGAACGCGACGTGCTCGCGCCGCAGGATCGTCAGTTCGGTCTGGTTCTTGCCCGCCAGGGGATGCCGGCCAGCGTCACCGTGACCGAGCTGGGCTCGTCCAGCCCGGCCGCGCAGTGCGGCAGCGTGCTCTTGCCTGATCCGGAGGGACCCATGACGGCGGTGAAACTGCCGGCCGGGAACCCGACGGTGACCCCGGCCAGGGCGTGCACGGCGCTGTCGCCGCTGCTGTACGTCTTGTGCACCGCGTCGAGGCGTACCACCGGCTCGGTCCCGGTGATGGTGGCCGTCATCGGCCCGCTCCTTCCGCTGTCCGCCGCGGCGAGCATGGTCGCCGGTGGCTGGTCAGGCATGGGAGTTCCGGCCTTCCCGGCTGCCGGAGAAACGCTGCCGGTGGGCCGAGTCGGCGACCCACCACACCGCGAAGGCCAGCCCGCCGCCGACGACCGCCGGCCACGCCCACCAGGGGTTGATGACGCTCCGGCTGAAGCTGCAGACCAGTATCCAGACGGCGAGGTTGACCAGGGTCACGCCGAGCCACACGGCGGTGACCACCCGGCAGGCCGTGAGCAGGCCGGCCGGGATGACCGCGCCGGGCAGGCCCTTCAGAGCGATCCGCAGGTCCTCGCGGGTCCGGGCCGCCGGTAGCCGCGATCGCCGCCGGTCGGCCTCGGTTCCGATGATCAGTCCGCCGGCCTGGGCCTGGGCGATCCGGGCCGCCGCGACCTCGCGTTCGAGGTCGGAGATCGGCACCCGTTCCGGCCACCACAAGCGTTCGAGCGGCGTCGCGGGTATGAGGGGCCCGCCGGGGTGGGGAAGCGGGTTGTCGGACATGACTCTCCTTCGAGGGTGGGTGACGTTCGTCGTGGGGGGCCATGACGCGCCCGGTGATCGTCGTACGTAGGGGCCGTGGCGCTGGCAAATAAAACTCGGGTCTCGTTAAGATGGAGGCTAGAACACGCGGCCTCACTAATGCAACTGGAGTTTTCTTTGAAGGTGGACGGCCCGGACCCGGGCACCCAGCGGCCAGGGGGGCGGACCGAGCGGATCCGTACCGCCGTCGTGGCCGCCACCCGCGCCGAACTCGTGGCCCACGGTTACGCCGCGCTGACCGTGGAACGTGTCGCCGAGACGGCGGGCGTCGCCAAGTCCACGGTCTATCGACGGTGGCGCGACACCACCGGCCTGCTCACGGAGATGCTGCGCGAGCTCGTCAAGAACGAGGTGCCGCTGCCCGCCACCGGCTCGATCGAGGAGGATCTGCGCGAGCTGGCGCGGGGGATCTTCCACGTGTACGCCGATCCGGTGACCCGCGACATGGTGCTCGGACTGATCGCCGCGGCCGTGCACGAACCCCGGGCGGCCCAGGCCCTGCACGACTTCTTCCACATCCGCAACGTCCAGGCCGCCGAATCCGTACAGCAGGCGATCGAGCGCGGGCAACTGCCCGCTGACACGGATCCGGTGGAGGTGATCAGGGCACTCGGCGCGCCCCTCTACTACCGCCTGCTGGTGACCCACGAACCGATCGACGAGTCGATCGCCGAACACGCCGCCCTCGCCGCCCTGGCCGCCGCCCGGGCCGGCGTCCACCGCATCCGATGACGGCCCCGCACCTCGGGCGTGCGCGGGCTCGGCGCCGGCGCGGCCAGCCGTGCCCCAGCTCCGGGTGCGGCTACGCGCCTGTCGGCGGAGGCCGGGTGGTCACAACGCCGACGGGGTCAGGGGCGCGGCTGGAACCCGATCTCGGGAAGCGGGTTGATCAGGGCATGGATGTGCATGTCATGCCAGCCGTCGGTGTGCAGGATGGAGCTGCGTTCCGTGCCCTCCGGCATGAACCCGGCCTTCTGCGCGACCCGGCAGGACACCTCGTTCCTGGTCGAGTGCATCAGGAACAACCGGTGGATCCCCGCCTCGAAGGCCCAGGCACTGAGTGCCCGGACCGCGGCGGTGGCCGCACCCCGCCCGCGGGCCGCGGCCAGCATCCAATAGGCCACCTCGCCCTGACCCATCTCCCGGTCGATGGCACGCAACGCGACCCTGCCGAGCACCTCCCCCGCGGCCGTCACCACCGCCCAGTTCGCGCTGGACTCGGTCCGCCACCCCTCGGCGTAACCGTCGATGAGCCGCTCCGCCTCGGCGATCGTGTCGACGCTGTGGACGGCCCAGTGCCGTACGGCGGGATCGCTGTAGGCATCCAGGATCACGGGAGCGTCCGCCCGGGTCCAGGGCCGCATCACAAGGTCCGGCTCTGCCTTCAGGACGGGCTGTGGGACGTTGTTCAACGAGCCGGCGGCGATGACCGGCGGGACCAGCGAGGGCACAGGAGTCTCCCGTCAATGACAGCGAAACGGAAGACAAGTATGTCCTCCTTGTCCCCAGGTGATCAGCCGGGGTCGGCTCCGGCGCTCGGCGCGGTCACCCTTCGGCCGCCGGCGTGCGGGACGCCTCGCCGGCCGCCGCCGCATCGAGTGAGTCGAGCGCGCGGGCCGACTCCGAGCCCGGCTCGGCGTGATAGATCGCCAGGATCTGCCCGCCGGAGTCGCTGATCGGCAGTTTCTCCCTGCGCAGCTCCAGCATGCCGACCCGCGGGTGGCGCAGCCGCATCGACCCTCCGGCCAGCGCGGTGACGTCGTGCCGGGCCCACAGCCGCCGGAACGGCTCGCTGGCCAGCGACAGCTCGCCGACCAGCTGGACGATCCGCGGGTCGTCGACGTCGCTGCCCACGGAGGTGCGGAACCCGGCGACCATGCCCCTGACCGCCTGCTCCCAGTCCGGGTAGAGGTCCCGCTCGCCGGGGTCGAGGAAGATCGTACGCAGCCGGTTGACGCCCGGCCGGATGCTGGGTGACACGGCGGTGGCCAACCGGTTCGCGGCGAGGACTTCGAACGTACGGCTCTCCACGAACGCCGGCAGGTTGATCACGTCGAGCAGTTGCCGGATCCCGGCCGGCACCACCTCGCGGCGCGGCCGCCGGGGCGTGGCCGGGTGGGCGGTGGACAGGCTCAGCAGGTATCGCGTGGCGGTCGCGTCCAGCCTGAACACCCGGGCCAGGGCCTCCAGCACCTGCGGTGACGGGTTTCGGTCGCGGCCCTGCTCCAGGCGGAGGTAGTAATCAGCGCTGATGCCGGCCAGGGTGGCGACCTCCTCGCGGCGCAGCCCGGGGGTCCGGCGTACGCCCACCACCCGCAACCCCGCCTCGGCCGGGTCGATCTGCTCGCGGCGTGCCCGGAGGTATTCGCCGAGCGCGTTGGGCCTGCTCATATTCCCGATCCTACGAGCCCGCCGAGCGTTGTGCCTGGTCCCGTGGGTCCCAGGATGAGCGGGGCACCGGCTGTGCGCGCGGGCGCTCGATACCGTGAGGCGGCTCCCGGAGACGCCGGCGAGCGGAAAGGCGACATGACAGGCGACCAGCTTCCTGGCGGCACGTACCGCGTGGCCGGCCTCTCTTTCACCCGGTTCGGCTATGGCGCGATGCAGCTGGCCGGGCCGGGCGTCTTCGGGCCGCCCAAGGACCGTGACGCCGCGATCGACGTGCTGCGTACGGCCGTCGAACTGGGCATCCGGCACATCGACACGGCCGACTTCTACGGCCCGTACGTCACCAACGAGATCATCCGGGAGGCGCTCGCGCCCTACCCGGAGGACCTGCACATCGTCACCAAGGTCGGCGCGCGCCGCGACGAGCAGGGCGGATGGCCGCACGCCCGCACTCCGGCCGAGCTGGTGCGGCAGGTCCACGACAACCTGCGACGCCTCGGCCTGGAGGCACTCGATGTGGTGAACCTGCGGGTCGGCGGCCTCGACTCGCCCGAACCCGGCTCCATCGCCGAGCCGTTCGGCGCGCTCGCCGAGCTGCGTGAGCGGGGGCTGATCCGCCACCTCGGGCTGAGCACGGTCGACGCGGACCAGCTCGCCGAGGCGCAGGCGATCGCCCCTGTGGTGTGCGTGCAGAACTTCTACAACGTCGCCAACAGGCAGGACGACGAACTGGTCGACAGCACGGCGCGGCAGGGCATCGCCTACGTGCCGTACTGGCCGCTGGGCGGCATGTCACCGCTGCAGTCGGACACCCTGCACCAGGTCGCCGCGCGGCTGGGGACCACCCCGATGTCGGTGGCCCTCGCCTGGCTGCTGCGACGCTCGCCGAACATGCTGCTCATTCCCGGCACGTCCTCGGCACGGCACCTGCGCGAGAACATCGCGGGCGCCGCCGTGGAGCTGCCCGCCGACGCGCTCGCCGAACTGAACGCCATCGGCGGGGTCAGGTGATGACCGGCCCCACGGCGGGGCCACGCACGGGTAAACGTGCGGAGAGGACCAGCGCGTCGGTCGTGGTGCCCGGTTCGCGTTCGTGAAGCCTGGCCGGGAGGTTGTTCTCTCGGCGGGCGCCTGTCCCGCCGGCGTACGCCGTTCAGAGGGAAGCACGCCATGGAGCAGACCCGCACGACTCCCGAGACGTTCGTCGGTGTCGGTTACACGAGGGACCGGGCCGGCCTGCCGCTTGAGGCGGTACGTGTTCCCGTCCCGCGGCCGGCGGCCGATCAGGTGCTGATCCGGGTGGCCGCCTCCTCGCTCAACCCGCTGGAGTACAAGCTGGCCGACCTCAACTTCATGGGACGGACGCCCCCTGTCGTGCTCGGCTTCGACCTCGCCGGCGTGGTGGCCGGCGTGGGCCGTGACGTGGACCGGGTGGCCGTCGGTGACGCGGTGGCCGCCATGGCGGACCTGAACGGCGACGGGGGCTGGGCCGCGACGGGCGGCGGTTACGCGGTCGCGCGGCAGTTCCTCACCGTCCGCAAGCCGCCGTCCCTGGGCTTCCGTGACGCGGCGGCGCTTCCCATGTGCTTCCTCTCCGCGTTCGCGGGTCTGTACGGGTCCGTCCGCGCCGATGACACGGTCTACATCCCGGGCGGTGGGGGCGGCGTCGGTCACCTGGCGGTGCAGCTGGCGACGCGCGTTCTGGGGGCCCGGACCGTCATCAGCAGTGGCGGCAGGCCGGAGTCGATCGCGCTGGCCCGGCGGTCCGGCGCCCATGAGGTCTTCGATTACCGGCGTGACGACATCGCGGCCGAGATCGCCAAGCTGACGGGCGGCCGGGGCGCCGACCTGGTCTTCGACACCACCTACAGCGAGCGGAGCTTCGCCGAGACCGCGAGGACCGTACGGCGGGGCGGCAGGTGGATCGTGCTCGGCGTCGGCCCCGGCAGGACGACCCGCCTGGCCGAGACGCACAGCCCGGTGGCCGCCATCCTGGCCGAGCGCGGCGCCGAGCAGGTCATCGTCAACTTGCTGCGGTACTTCTCCGAGCCCGCCACGCTGGACGGCGAGGCGCGGGACTTCCTCCAGCGCGGGATGGACCTGGCGATGGAGTGGGCGGAGCGGGGGCTCGTGGTCCCGCACGTCAGCCGGACCATCGACAGCACCGTGGAGGCGATCAGCGCAGGACTGCGGTCGCTGAAGGCGGGCGGCCGGGTGCTGGGCAAGATCGCGGTGATCGTGGATCGCGACCTGGCCGCGGGACGGTGACGGACGACCCCAGGGCGGCATTTGTCGGAATTTGGGGCATTTGTGAGGTCCGGCCCGGTGTCCCGGCGTCCGGCCGGGGCAGCAGCCGCGAGGGGCCGCCACCGGGGGGAGGACGATGATGTCACCGGGGAAGAGGAAGCCCGATCTGGTGAGCTTCGTGTTCGCCGAGCAGCCGGACGGCAGCTATGTGACGTCCCTGCGGGGTCAGGCGGTGCTGCACGAGCCCCTGCTGAACAAGGGCACGGCGTTCTCCCCGGAGGAGCGGGCCGAGCTGGGCCTGGAGGGCCTGCTGCCGCCGGTGGTCGAGTCGCTGGAGCAGCAGGTACGGCGGATGTACCTGCAATATCGGGCGCAGCCGAGCGACCTGCTCAAGAACGTCTACCTGGAGGCCCTGCGGGACCGGAACGAGGTGCTCTACTACCGGCTGCTGATCGATCATCTGCGCGAGATGCTGCCCATCGTGTACGACCCGACCGTGGCCGCCGCGATCAGGACCTACAGCCACGAGTACCGCCGCCCCCGGGGCGTGTACCTGTCCATCGACGACCCCGCCGGGATCGAGCGGGCGTTCGCGAACGCCGGGCTGGGCCCGGACGACGTCGACCTGATCGTGGCCTCCGACGCCGAGGAGATCCTGGGCATCGGCGACTGGGGGGTGGGCGGCGGCATCGGCATCGCGACCGGCAAGCTGGCCGTCTACACCGCCGCCGCCGGCATCGACCCCGGCCGCGTCATCCCGGTCGCCCTGGACGTGGGCACCGACAACGAGGGCCTGCTGAACGACCCGGCCTACGTCGGCAACCGGCACGCCCGGGTACGCGGGCGGCGCTACGACGACTTCATCGACGCCTACGTCACCACCGCCACCCGGATGTTCCCCGGCGCCCTGCTGCACTGGGAGGACTTCGGCCCGTCCAACGCCCGCCGGATCCTGGCGAAGTACACCGGCCGCGTCTGCACCTTCAACGACGACATGCAGGGCACCGGCGCCATCGTCCTGGCCGCGATGCTCAGCGCCGTCCGGGTGTCCCGCACCCCGATGCGCGAGCAGCGGATCGTCGTCTTCGGCGCGGGCACCGCCGGCACCGGCATCGCCGACCAGCTGCGCGACGCGATGGTCCGCGACGGCCTGGACCACGACACCGCGACCCGGCGGATCTGGCCGATCGACAAGCAGGGCCTGCTCACCGACGACATGCCGGACCTGCGCGACTACCAGCGCCCGTACGCCCGCCCACGGGACGAGGTCGCCGGCTGGGCCCGCGGCGAGCACGGCATCTCGCTGGCCGAGGTCGTCGAGCGCGTCAAGCCGACCATGCTGCTGGGCACCTCCACCGCGCACGGCGCGTTCACCGAGGAGATCGTGCGCACGATGGCGGCCGGCGTGGATCGCCCGATCATCTTCCCGATCTCCAACCCGACCGAGCGCATCGAGGCCATGCCCGCCGACCTGATCCGCTGGAGCGACGGCCGGGCCCTGATCGCCACCGGCATCCCGATCGAGCCGATCACGTACGACGGCGTCACCTACGTCATCGCCCAGGCCAACAACGCGCTGCTCTACCCGGGGCTGGGGCTGGGCATGGTGGTCGCGCGGGCCCGGCGGGTCAGCCCGGGGATGTTCCAGGCGGCCGCCGCGGCCGTGGCCGGCATGGTCGACGTCTCCGCCCCGGGCGCCTCCCTGCTGCCGCAGGTGGACAACCTGCGCGCGGTCTCCGCCACCGTGGCCGTCGCCGTCGCGAACCGGGCCGCCGAGGAGCACCTGGCCCGCGTCGACCTGCGCGACACCGTCCAGCAGGTCCAGGAGGCCATGTGGCAGCCCGCCTACCGCCGCGTCCACGGGAACGGGAAGTGAGCCCGCCGCGGGTCCGTGACGTGCCGATCGGGCTGCGGGCCACCGGCACCCGGACGGAACGCGACTCCCTCGGCGAGATCGAGGTGCCCGCCGAGCACTACTGGGGCGCCCAGACCCAGCGCTCACTGATCCACTTCGACATCGGCGACGATCGTATGCCCAAGGCCGTCTACCACGCCTACGGCTACATCAAGAAGGCGGCCGCGATCGTCAACGCCCGCGCCGGCCGGCTGTCCCGGTGGCGGGCCGAGCTGATCGAGCGGGTCGCCGACGAGGTCATCCGCGGCGAGCTGGACGGCGAGTTCCCCCTGTACGTGTGGCAGACCGGCTCGGGCACCCAGTCCAACATGAACGTCAACGAGGTGATCTCCAACCGGGCGATCCAGCTGGTGGGCGGGCGGCTGGGCAGCAAGGACCCCATCCACCCGAACGACCACGTGAACATGGGCCAGTCCTCCAACGACACCTTCGTCACCGCCATGCACCTCGCCGCCGTGGCGGCCATCGACGACCGCGTACTGCCCGCCGCGACCCGGCTGCGGGAGAGCACGGCGGCCAAGAGCCGGCGGTGGGGGCACGCGGTCAAGATCGGGCGCACCCATCTGGAGGACGCCACGCCGCTGACCGCCGGCCAGGAGTGGTCGGGCTACGCCGCCCAGCTCGGCGACGCCATCGACCACCTGCGGCGCACTCGTACCGGGCTGTACCGGCTGGCCGTGGGCGGCACCGCGGTCGGCACCGGGCTGAACGCGCCGCCGGGGTTCGGCGAGGAGGTGGCCGAGCAGCTCGCCCGGCTCACCGGGCGGCCCTTCACCAGCGCGCCGAACAAGTTCGCCGCCCAGGCCTCCTGCGACGACGTGGTACGGGCCTCGGCGGCGCTGCGCTCCCTGGCCGTGCCGCTGTTCAAGTTCGCCAACGACCTGCGCTGGCTCGGGTCGGGGCCACGTACCGGGCTGCACGAGCTGATCCTGCCGGCCAACGAACCCGGGTCGTCGATCATGCCGGGCAAGGTCAACCCGACCCAGGCCGAGGCCATGCTGATGGTCGCCGTCCAGGTGGCCGGCAACGACACCGCCGTCTCGATGGCCGGCGCCGAGGGCAACTTCGAGCTGAACGCCTTCCGCCCGGTCATCATCAAGAACGTCCTGCACTCGGCGCGGATCCTGGCCGACATGATTGACCACTTCCGTACGTACCTGGTCGAAGGCGCCGAGCTCAACACCGAGAGGCTGCGCCACAACATCGACCACTCGATCATGATGGTGACGGCGCTCAGCCCCGTCGTCGGCTACGATCGGGCCGCCCGCATCGCCCACCACGCGCTGGACAACGGCCTCCCGCTCAAGGAGGCCGCGCTCCAATGCGGCATCGCCGAGGACCTCTACGACCGGATCGTCAACCCCGAAGCCCTCACCAGGCCCGGGGTGCCCAGCCCGGACGGCGCCGGCCACCCCTGAACGACCCGCCTCACGTCCCGGAGAGCCTACGTCGCCGGCGTGACCGGGACCGTCGCCGGCGCCATGCCCGCCCGGCGATCGTGCTCGCGGTCGTCGGCCGGTGGGATGTTGTGGTTGAGGCGGAAGGTGTTCCCGGGGTCGTAGACGGCCTTGATCTCGGTCAGCCGCCGGTAGTCCTCGGGATCGTACGCCGAGCGCACCTGCTGGGCGGCGTCCTCGCCGTTCATGAAGTTCAGCAGCCGGCCGCCGGTGCTCCACGGCGCGACCGCCTCGAACATGCGCTTGTGCGCCGGCCGGACCTCGGTGATCTCGGCCCGTTCCAACCGCGAGATCACGTTGAGCAGGAATCGCGCGTCCCGGTTGCCGACGGCGTTGCCCACGGCCGGTGGGTGGGCGAGCCGGCCGCCGAGGTGACGCAGTTCGAACACGTGCGGCAGCGGCGCGTGGGGCGGGGCCTGGTCGAGGATGGCCCGCACCGCCGCGGTGTCGAGGTCGCCCAGCAGGGCGGTACCGGCCTCGACGTGCCCCGGGAAGGGCGGGTCGGCGTGGATGGACCCGGCCTCGGTGTAGGGCAGCACGCCGAGGGTGTCGCCCGTCGGGCCGAGCGCCCGGAGCGGCGCGACCAGGCTCTCGGCGTCGTCGAGCACGTCCGCGGCGTAGGCGATCCGGACGTGGACGGCCTGACGGCCGCGCAGCGCCTCCGGGAACGCGGGAAGGTCCGGGTAGGACATCTGCATGATCGACGAGCTCATCTCGTCGGGCACGGTGGCGGTCCAGCTCAGATAGGTGTCGAAGACCTCGGCGGCCAGTTCGCCGGCAAACTGCAGCGAGCCGCCGTAGAGGGTGGTGACCGGCACGAGGTCGAGCTCGATCGCGGTGACCACGCCGAAGTTGTCCCGGCCGCCGCGCAGCGCCCAGAACAGGTCCGGCTCGGAGACCTCGGTGACATGCCGCAGCAGGCCGTCCGCCGTGACGACGTCGAGGGCGCGTACGTGGTCGGCGGCGTAGCCGTAACGCCGGGACAGCAGGCCGAGCCCGCCGGCGAGGGTGTAGGGGACCACGGCGAGCCCCGGGAAGGAGCCCGACAGGGGCGCCAGCCCGGCGGCCGCCGCCTCGTGGATCACCTCGTCCCACCTGGTGCCGGCCGCCACCCAGGCCGTGCGCGCCCGCCCGTTCACCCGGACGCCCGTCATCCGGGAGGTGTTGATCAACACTCCGCCCTCACCGGCGGTGCCCGCCAGCGCGTGTCCGGTGCCCTGCACCGCCACCGGAAGCCCGTGATCGCCCGCGAACGCCACCGCGGCCCGCACGTCCGCGGCTCCGGTCGCGCCCACCACCAGGTCGGGACGGTGCCAGCGGGCAAGCTGGTATCCGGCGCGTTCGGTGTCGTAGCCCTCGTCCCGGGGGGTGAGCACGGGGCCCCTCACCCGCTTGGCCAGGGCCTCGACGTCGGCAGCGAAACTGTTCATGACATTCCTCTACGATTGTCGATGTTCGGAGCCGGCCAGCGTCCACAGATAGTAAGGCGACCGTACTATCTGGGGGTGCGGGACTGTCAAGTGGCCTGACTAAATCACTGCGGAAGAAAGGTCACCCGGGATGACGACGCGAGCCGGGAGGCAGGGCGGCGAAGGCGCGGGCGAGCTGCCGTTTCCCGCCCTGTTCACGCAGGCCAAGGACGTCATGGTCGCGCACCTCCACCAGCGGCTGGGCGAGGAGGGGTTCGAGGGGATCCGCTTCACCCACGGCTCCGTCTTCCGGTTCATCGACGCCGACGGCTCGCGGCTGACCGTGCTCGCCGAACGCTCCGGGCTCTCCAAGCAGGCGCTCGGCGAGGTGGTCAGCGAGCTCGAACGGCACGGCTACGTCGAGCGGACGGCCGATCCGGCCGACCACCGCGCGAAGATCATCCGGCTGACCGGGCGCGGCATGGAGGCCCAGCTCGCCGCCGCCCGCATCCTCGGGGACATCGAGCAGCGGTGGGCGCGGCGCCTCGGCCAGGACCGGATCGCCGCGATGCGCACGCTGCTGGAAGAGCTGGTCCGCTTCGAGCAGGGCCAGGACACCTGACCCTCACGCCGGCGCCTCCCCGGCGAACGAGACCAGGACCTTGCTCGACCGCCGCGCGTCGGCCGCCTCCTCGAACGCCGCCGGCGCCGCGTCGAGCCCGAAGACGGCCGTGACCACGGGCGCGAACCGCTCGGCCGCGGCGTTCATGATCGACAAGGCGTCCGGCATCTCGTGGTGGAAACGGCTCGACCCGGCCAGGGTGAGCTCTCTGGTGACCGCGAGGTGCAGCGGCGCGGTGACCCCGCCGGGCGGCAGGTGCCCCACGCTGACGAGGGTTCCGCCGCGGCGCAGCGCCGTGAGGGCGGTGGTCAGCCCCGCGGAGGAGCCCGAGGACTCGATCGCGACGTCGGCGGCCGGGATCGGGTCGTCCCCGCCCGCGCGGACGACGTGGGTCGCGCCGATCCGGCGCGCCAGCCGGAGGGGTTCGTCGAAGAGGTCGGTCGCCGTGACGGTCGCCGCCCCGGCGATGCGGGCGAGCGCGACGCAGAGCAGGCCGATGGGTCCGGCGCCGACCACCAGGACGTCGCCGCCCTCGATCGCGCGTGCCGTCCGCTCCACCCGCCGCAGGCCGTGCAGGGCCACCGAGGCGGGCTCGGCCAGGGCCGCCGTTCTCAGGTCGAGCCCGTCAGGGATCGGGACGAGGCGGCCGGCCGGCATGACGAGCCGCTCGGCGAAGCCGCCGTCCGTGTGCGGCATCCGGGCGGCGCTCCCCAGGTAGCGCATGTCCTCGCAGAGGTTCTGCTCCTGCCGCAGGCAGTGGTCGCAGCGCCCGCAGACCCGCGCGGGATGTACGGCGACGCGACCCCCGGCCGGCGGCCCCGATCCGTCGGCGGCGGGCTCGGCCACGACGCCGACCACCTCGTGGCCCAGGACCATCGGAGCGCGAAGGACGGCCTCGCCCACGCGCCCGCTCTTCCAGTAGTGGAGGTCCGACCCGCAGATCCCACCGTAGGCGACCGAGACGACGGCCTCGTGCGGCCGGGGCGTGGCCACGGGCCGCGGCTGGATCGTCAGGTGCCCGGGTCCGGTGACGACGAGTGCCCTGGTCTCCACTCAGACCACCGCCGCCAGGCCGGCGACCTGGGCCGGTCTGCCGGTGAGGTCGAACGCCGGGTCGGTCTCAGGGGGCACGTGTTCTCCCATGCGGGTTCGGGGCCGATCATTTCCAGCCCGGCCGCGGCGAGGCCGGTCCCCTCATCCTGCCGTAAGGCGCTATCCGAAGTCGCGGCGGCGGAGGGCGACGAGTCCGCCGCCGAGCAGGATCGCCGTGAGGGCGAGCAGGGTCAGGGCCGGTGTCACCTCGGAGGACGCCGTGGCGAAGGGGTTGGGGATGTAGTGGAAGGGCTCCAGCGGGGTGCCGTCCCACACCCCGTACAGGGGGCCGGCGACCTTCCCGAGCCCGGCGGTCAGGATCCAGACGGTCCAGGAGATCGCCGCGCTCGCCCGGGGCAGCAGCGCGTACGCGAGCACGGACGCCGCTCCGACGGTCCACGCCGCGGGCACGGTGCTCAGCGCGCCGGCCAGGAAGCGCGGCACGTCGGTGGCGAGGTCGCCCACGAGCAGCGCGTACAGCGTGCCGAAGACGAGCCCGGCGACGGCCATCAGCGCCGTCGTGCCCAGCCCGGCCAGCAGCACGTGCGCGCCCGCCCAGCGCAGCCGGCTCACCGGCGTGGCCTGCACGGCCTCCGCGCGGCCCGAGGTCTCCTCCGACCGCAGCCGCAGGGTCATGAGCACCGGGTAGAGCGCGACGGAGTACGCGAGGATCAGGATGAGGTACCACGAATAGGCGCCGAGCGTCTCGTCCCCGTGGACGCCGAGGAGCTTCACGATGTTGTCGACCACGATGCTCGGCCGCGCGAGCAGATCCCGCGCGAGCGGGCTCAGACCGGCCGCCACCGCCGCGAAGAACGCGACCCCGGCCGCCCACTTGACCAGCAGGACGCGGTGGAGCCGCCAGGCCAGGCTGATCGGGCCGCGCAGCTCGGGAGCCCGCTCGCGCCCGAGCCGTTCCGACAACATCCCGGCGCCCAGGTCGCGGCGGCCGAGCAGGCGGTAGGCGGCGACGGACAGGAACGCGGCGACGAGGGCCGAGACCAGCAGCATCCACCAGCGTTCGTCCTGGTAGGGCCGCACCAGATGGCTCCAGCCGATCGGGGACAGGTAGGTCAGCCACGTCTGTCCCGTCGCGTCACCGGCATAACGCATCACGTACGAGATCCCGAGCACGGACAGGCCGATCACGGTGGCCGTATGGGCCTCACGGACCAGTTGCGCGGCGACCGCGGCGACGCCGGCGAACACCCAGCCCGCCGTCATGATGGCGGTCCCGTAGGCGAGCGACCCGACCGGTTCGAGCCCGGCCCCGATCAGCGCGACAGCGGTCACCAGGCCGCCGATCAGGCTCATCCCCGCCGCCACCAGCAGGGCGGCGGTCAGCTGGGCGGAGCGGCCGACCACGGCCGAGCGGACCAGCTCGCTACGGCCGGAGTCCTCCTCCCTGCGGGTGTGCCGGACGACGGACATGACGGCCGCGAACGCGCCGGCGACGTAGAGGAACCCCCCGCTGCGCCACGTGGCGAACGTCTCCAGCCGCGGTTCTGGGACCCCGCCGCCGAGCCCCTGGAAGAAGGCGCTGCCGCGGATGACGTCCAGGTATTCGAGCTTCAGCTGATAGGTGCCCATCGCCCGGTTGATGTAGGCGACGAGCGACAGCGCCAGGGCCACGAGCAGCAGGATCCACCAGGGGGCGATGCCCCGCTCGCGGCGCAGCGCCAGGCGGACCAGGTGGCCGACGCCGGTCATCGTGTCACCTCCACGCCCCGGCCGGCGGTCGCGCCGGTGCGGTCGTAGTGCCGCAGGAACAGCTCCTCCAGCGTGGGCGGCCGGCTGACGAGAGCGCGTACGCCGAAGTCGGTGAGGCGGCGCAGCACGGCGTCCAGGGCGGTGGTGTCGACGTCGAACCGCACCCGGCCGCCGTCGGCACGCAGGTCGTGCACGCCGGACAGGCCGGCCAGCCCGTCCGGCGGCGCCACCAGGTCGGCCTGGATCGAGGTACGGGTCAGGTGCCGCAGGTCGTCCAGTGTCCCGCTCTCCAGCGTGCGCCCGTCGCTGATGATGGTCACCCGGTCGCACAGGGCCTCGACCTCGGCCAGGATGTGGCTGGACAGCAGCACGGTGCGGTCCTCCTGCCGGATCACGTCCCGGAAGACCTCCTCCATCAGGGGGTCCAGGCCGGAGGTGGGCTCGTCGAGGATGAGCAGCTCGGCGTCGGAGGCGAGCGCGGCGATCAGGGCCACCTTCTGCCGGTTGCCCTTGGAGTAGGTGCGGGTCTTCTTGCGGGGGTCCAGGTCGAAGCGGTCCAGGAGGTCGGCGCGGCGCCGCTCGTCGAGCCCGCCGCGCAGCCGGCCGAGCAGGTCGATCACCTCGCCGCCGGACAGGTCCGGCCAGAGCGTGACGTCGCCCGGCACGTAGGCCAGCCTGCGGTGCAGCTCGGTCGCGTCGGCCCAGGGATCGCCCCCGAGCAGCCGCGCGGTGCCCGCGTCCGCGCGCACCAGGCCCAGCAGGACGCGGATCGTGGTGCTCTTGCCCGCGCCGTTGGGGCCGAGGAAGCCGTGCACCTCTCCGGTGCGTACGACGAGATCGAGCCCGTCCAGCGCGCGGGTGGCGCCGAAGGTCTTGATTAAGCCGCTGACGGATATCGCTTCACTCATCGGTGCGCTCCTCGCTGGGTGCTGTCTGCTGGGGCCGGCTCTTCTCCAGGGCGTCGCGGTACACCGCGGCCTCCTCCGGGTCGATCCAGGGGTGGGAGTAGATGTCGAGCACGGTCAGGGCGAGCCGGTGGGCGCCCTCCGGGCTGTGCAGGTCGACCCCGAGCCCGCGGGACACGTGCTTGTGGAGGATCGAGACGGCGAGCGCCATGGCGGTGCCCACCGTCGCCCTGGCCGTGCGGTCGGCGAAGGGGGGATCGGGGCGGCGCTCGTCGAGCTCCGCCAGCCACTGCTCGCTCATCTGGACCATCGCGTCGAACACCGGCTCGGCCCATCCCTCGGTCAGGGCGCGTGCCAGGTATTGCTGATAGGGCCCGAGCGCCGCCGTGGCGACCGCGATGCTGTTCATACCGCTCGTGGGCGCGCTGCTTCTGGCCTGCTCGTTGATCCTGCCGATCAGCTTGACGAGGTGCTCGTCGCACGCCTCGCGCAACGCCTGCTTGGTGCCGAAGTGGTGGCGCAGCAGCCCCCTGGACACTCCCGCGGTCTCGGCGATGCCCCGGGTGGTCGCCCCCTCGAACCCGTATTCACCGAAATGCCGCAGGGCCGCGTCCCTGATCCGGGCGCGAGCGGTCAGGTCCTCGGGGTCGGGCTTGAGGTCCACGCTGTCCATGTCTCCTTACCCAATTGCATAAGTTCTGATCCGTACGGAGAGCATACTATGCGCTTGCATAGCCGCTACGCCAGTCCGGTCATGAAGCCGCCGTCGGCTCGTATGTGGATCTGGGGCGAGGTCATGCCGGTACCGAGGCCGGCCAGGCGTATCTGCCGGGCGCTCCCACCCTCTTAACGGAAGAACACGGAGGAGGGGATGACATGGCGGAAACGTTCATCATCCTGCGGGACCTGAGCAGGACGCGGCTTGCCGCGCCGTTCGAGGAGCGGGTCGGCCCGGAGCCTGGCCTGGTCAGCCAGCCGCACGTCGAGGTGGTGGAGCTCGGCAAGCGGGAGGTCGCCGAGCTCAGGCGGGATCCGGCCGTGGCCGCGCTGGCCCGGCCGATGCCGACCACGCTGCCGGGCGGGCCGGAGGACGCGGCCGCGCCCATGCCGGAGGCGGAGGCGGCCCAGCAGGTCACGTGGGGCGTGCAGGCGGTCGGCGCGCCGGACTCCCCGCGTACGGGGTCCGGCTCGGTGGTCGCGGTGCTCGACACCGGCATCGACGCGACCCACCCGGCCTTCACCGGGATGACGCTCGTCGAGGAGGACTTCACCGGCGACGGCACCGGCGACAAGAACGGCCACGGCACCCACTGCGCCGGCACCGTCTTCGGCCGGCCGGTGGACGGCGTACGGATCGGGGTGGCGCCCGGCGTGGAGAAGGCGCTGATCGGGAAGGTGCTGGGCAACGACGGCACCGGCTCGACGAGCGACATCGTCAAGGGCGTGCTGTGGGCGCTGGACCACAACGCGGACGTCATCACGATGTCGATCGGCATCGACTTCTTCCGGTACTGGCGCACGCTGGAGGACGAGCTGGAGATGCCGCAGTTCCTGGCCATGTCGCGGGCGCTGGAGGCCTACCGGGCGACGTTGCGGCTCTACGACAGGCTCATGCGGATGGCGGTGGCGCAGGCGGCCACCGGCCCCGGCACGGTGGTCATCGCCGCGACCGGGAACGCCAGCCACCGCGAGCTGGACCCGGACTTCGAGGTCGGTCCCGAGCTGCCCGCGGCGGCCGAGGGCGTGCTCGGGGTCGCGGCGGTGCGGCGCAAGCAGTCGGGGGTGCTCGCCGTGGCGGACTTCTCCAACACGTTCGCGCAGATCAGCGGCCCGGGCGTGGGCGTGGTCTCGGCCCGTACGGGCGGCGGCCTGACCAGCAAGAGCGGCACCAGCATGGCCACCCCGCACGTCGCCGGCGCGGCGGCCCTGTGGTGGGAGGAGCTGCGGGCACGCGGCGACAACGCCAGGGCGGCGGCCGTCGCCGGCGCGCTGCTGATGAACGCCACCCAGCGGGTGTTCGACGACAACGCCGACGACGAGGACCTGGGCGCGGGCCTGGTCCAGGCGCCACGCTGACGCGCGGGCGGGTCGTGACACGGGGCCCGGGGTGACGGCAGCCACCCTGGGCTCCAGGTGCCGCACCGAAGCGGGTTTCTCGGACAGATGCGGTCCCGACCGAATACGGTGGCCCGTTGAAGATCGGCCAAGCCCGTAAGCCTTCCCGGAGTCTCCTTGATGCGTTTCGCCGCGGCAATCCTGTCCTTCCTGCTCGCCATCGCCCTCCTGCCCGCCTCACCGGCCACCGCCGCGGTCTCCGCCGCCGCGCTGCCGGGCGGCAAGAGCACCTATGTCATCTCGCAGGGCCACCTGAAGGCCGCCTCCCAGCAGAACTGGGTACGCCTGGGCACCTACCGCTTCGCCACCGGCGGCACGGTGACCTCCTCCCTGTTCCTGTGGTGGCAGCGTCACCCCCAGGCCCGGCAGCGCACCGGCACCAAGCCCGACTCGAGCTGCACGACCACAGCGGGCGGCAAGCAGACGCGCCCCCGTGCCTGCGAGATCCTCACCGCCGGGGGCTTCACCGGCGCCCCCGACGAGAGCCGCACCGGGACGTACACCCTGGCGGGCAACGTGCTCACCATCCGGTGGAACATCGCCCAGGCGTGGACGGAGCAGTGGTACGTCGAGCCCTCCCCTGACGGCAAACTGGCCCGCCTGGACCTCAAGCAGAGCACCCTGGCCACGCACGGGTACGGCTACGGCAGCAACGCCGCGGTCAGCACCCGCCGCGCGATGAGCTCGGTGAAGGCCTTCCCCGGCTCGCTCCGGCAGGACCTGACGAGCTGGGCGAACGGCAAGATCGTCAACGCCGCCGACGACCCGTTCGGCCTGTCCGCCTTCCGCGCCTGCACCGGGACCACCTCGTGCCTGACCTACCTGCAGCCCTCCTCGAACGGCGCCTGCCAGAAGGCCGGCGGCTGCCCCAACTACGGCGGCGGAACGAGCGCCAACGTCAGCTCCATCCAGTACTACCTCACGATGATCTCCAAGACCGACCGCCGCGACACGCTCTGGCACTGGTGCACCTGCCTGGCGATGGAGCGCGATGAGTTCTGCTACACGGGCAACTCCCACGTCAAACCGCTCATGCAGATCATCGACGACTCGGGTGCCTTCCGCGGCTGGGTCGGCGCGGAGGCGTCCTTCTCGACCGGTTCGCGGGCGACGGACATGCTGGCGGTGCTGCGCATCTCCGACTTCCGCTGACCGGCCGGAAGCCCCCAGTGAGGGCGGTGGGCGCGGTCGCGGCGACCCTGGTGGTGGCTGTACGCCGCCGCGCTCACCGGCCAAGCTGGACAACGACCGCGCGCGAGGAGGCTCCGGTGCCGGACAGACTGTGCTACGCCGATGCCGTGAAACTCCTGGGCGGCTCCGGCAGCGCGCTGGTCACGGCCCTGGACTACGGCGACGTGGAGAGCCCTGACGCCGTCGAGTCCACGACCGCCATCGGCGTGGTGAGCGCCGACCTCGCGCTGTCCACCACCAACGCCCTCACCCGCGTCTGGCCGGCCTCCAGCGACCCGGCAGGCGAGAGCGATCTTGAGCGGGCTTACGACGAATGCGTGACGGTCATCCTCAGCAGCCGCCCTGACGAGGATGCGCACACCAGGACCGCCTACCTGGCCCGGCTCCCGCGGCAGCTCGCCGCCGACAGGGAACGGCTCTCCCCCGGGTTCCGGTCCCAGGTCAGGGAGCGGCTCGAACCGTTCCTGACCCCCGTCCGGCCCCTGGTACGCGGCTGGGCCGACGAGGCTTTCGGCGACCTGTGACGTCCCAGGTTGTCCCTCGGGCCGCACGCCGTGATGATGAGTCGCATGGGCGGGGACGGTCGGAGGCGCTGGGCGGCGTCGCCGGTGGCGATGGTCGCGATCCCGGTGGCGATCGGGCTGGTGGGGAACCTGGCGACCAGCACCGTGGAGGTCAAGGCCTGGTGGTGGGTCCCGCTCACCTGGACGGTGACCGGCCTGCTCGCCGGGGTGGCCGTGGTGAGCCAGATCGCGCAGTCCCGCGCCGTCCCGGAGGGTACGCCTGCCAGGGCCACGTCCACGCCGACCGTCGAGGAGAGCGATCCGATCGCCCTGGGCGTGCATCCGGCCATCGCGCTGGACCTGGCCGCCGAGCGGCCCGAGCTGTCCCGGAGGCTCCCGACGTACGTGCCGCGCGACCACGACCGGCTGCTGCGGCACGTCCTGGACAGCCCGGAACACCCCACGCTGGTGATGCTGGTCGGCACCTCCTCGACCGGGAAGACGCGCAGCGCCTACGAGGCCGTGGCGAGCCGCCTGCCCGACTGGACGCTCCGCCATCCCCTGCACGCCACCGACCTGCTGGCGATCCTGGAGGAAGGAGTCGAGCCGCGTACCGTCCTGTGGCTGAACGAGAGCCAGATCTACTTCGAGGGCGACCAGGGTGAGGCCGCCGCGGCGGAGGTACGCCGCCTCCTCACCGTGACCTCGGACGTCGTCGCCATCGGCTCCATGTGGCCCGAATACTGGTTCGCCTACACCAGGACGCCGCGGCCGGGCACGCCCGACCCGCATCACCAAGTGCGGGCGCTCCTGGAAAACGCGACGAAGATCTCCGTCCCGGACGCGTTCACGCCGACTGAGTTGACGAACGCGCGCCAGATCGCCGAGCGTGATTCCCGGGTGGCCACCGCACTGACGGCGCTGGACAGCGGATACGGGGTCACGCAGACCCTGTCCGGCGGGCCCGATCTCATGAGCCGCTGGCAGGACGCCCCTGACCCGTACAAGCGGGCGGTCGTCAACGCCGCGATCGACGCCCGCCGGCTGGGGCACCTCGGCCCGCTCTCCGCCGGACTGCTCCGCGAGCTCAGCGCCGCGTCGCTGAACGGCCCGCAACGGGCCGCCGCCGCACCGGGGTGGTTCGAGGACTCCTTGGGGTACGCGTGCGAACCGCTCAGAGGCGGCATCTCCCTCCTGACCGGCACCTCACGGACCGCGAACCGCGTCGAAGGCTACGTGCTCGCGGACTTCATCGACCAGCAGGGCCGTGCGGCGCGGCGCTGCTCGCCGGTCTCCGACGAGATGTGGGGAGCGCTGGCCGTACACACCGGCGATGCGGACGACCTGGAGCGGCTGGGAGCCTCCGCGTCCCGCCGCGGGCGCTACCCCCAGGCGCTGGCCCTGTGGCGGGCGTCCTTCGCCCGGGGCAGGCTGTCGGCGTGGTCGCCGCTGTGGCAGCTGCTGGGGCAGATGGGCAGGTCACCCGAGGCCGAGGAGGTGCTGCGGCAGGCCGTCGGCGCCGGGGACGTCGACGCGCAGCGGTTACTGCTCGCCCTGCTGCGGCGGACCCGCAGCGGCGGTGAGATGGAGCAGGACCTCCGTGAGCTGGCCGCGGGCGGCAACGCGCAGGCCGAACACGACCTCGCGATCCTGCTGCACAACAGCGGACGGCAGCAGGAAGCCGAGCAGCTGCTCCGCACGGCGTTCCGCCGGGGAGACCGGTCCGCCGCCCGGCTGCTGGTCATCCTGCTCCAACGCCTCGGCCGGACGGGCGAGGCGGAAGGGATCAGGCGCCTGCTCGACGGCCGGCCGGTGGAGACGCCCGCCCGGCGCCGGACCGGCCTGTCGAGGTGGCAGCTGCTCGAACGCGACATGCGGGCGGCGACGGCGTTCCCCGAGGCGGTGAGCGCACTGCTGCGGCTGCTGCGCCGGCGGCGTCCCGGGATCGACGGCGAGCGGCTGCGACGGCGGATGATGGCCGGCCGCTTCAACGATATGGGCAAGGAACTGGCCGGCCTCTTCGGCGAGGAGCCCCTGCGAGGCGAGGCCCTTCGAGCGCTGGACGACGTACGAGCCGCGCCGGAGAAGGATCCGAGCCTGGGCGTGCTGCTGGCGACGTTGCTGCTCAAGAGCGAACGCCAGGCCGAGGCCGAGCTCCTCCTGCGCCGTCTGGTCGATCTCGACTACGAGGCGCTCTCGGCCCTCGCCGGCCTGCTGACGGAGTCAGGCCGGCGGGAGGAGTGCGTCGAGGTCCTCCAGGCCGGGATCGGACCGCACGGCGCCAAGGCCCGTTACCTGCTAGCACGGGTGCTTCGCGACCTCGGCAGGGAGGAGGAGTCCGATCGGCTGCTGCGTTCGGCGGCGGCGGACGGAGTCGATGCGGCGACCCAGGAGCTCGTACGGAGGCTCCTCAAGGGCGGGCAGGCCGCGGAGGCCGTGGACCTGGTGAGAGCGGCTTCCCGGGCGGGCCGAGCCGGCTTGTCGCGGCGGGCCGCCGTGCTGCTCTTCAACTCGGGGCGGACGGAGGAGGCGATGAGCCTGCTGCGCGATGCCGTCGTGTCCTGCGGGAACGCCGAAGCCCTGCCCCTCCTCGTGGTCATGTTGACCCGGACGGGCGTTGCGGAGGAGGCGGCCGCGATCTCCCGCCACGGTCTGACGCCCGACGGCTCGACCGCCTCCGAGACTCGCTAGCCGGTCCCTGTCAGGCGATGCGTCCAGGCACCGCTCGCCCTGGGATTGAACGCGCATGAGTGATCGCCTGCAACAGTCCGCGGCTTCCTCAAGGGCCCCCACCGTGAGGTGGATCTTGCGGTCGCCTCCCGCCACGAGCGGCGGCACTGACAACGGGTTTGGCCGGCTCTGCCGTGGGTGGGTGGTGGCGGTGGTGTCGCCAGGTGTGGAGCGGATGGCGGCTGCCTTCTCGGGTGATGGGTTCGCTGTCGGGGTCCACAGGTTGACCTGAGGGTCGTCGAACATCTCGGCCATCACGGGCAGGTCGTCAGCGGTCCACTCCCGCAGGACGAGTCCGAGCCCGACTAGCCGGAAGCCGGCCGGCGTGTTGTCCCCGGTCATGACGGCACGCCGGCCGGATTGCCGGCGAGCACGCAGGCCACGGGCGGGTCCAGCTCAAGGGTCTCGACCCGGGCATGGGTGAAGCCGGCCTGGGTGAGCAGGTCCTGGAGCTCTTGGGCGGCCCGGACCGTGGTGTCCCGGGTGGCGCCGGGGCAGCGGGGCTGGCTGACGAGCGCGATGCGTCCCGCGGGGCGGAGCAGGCGGCGCAGCTCGCGAAGCCGTTCCACCGGGTCGGGCCAGAACCCCACGGAGTTGACGGCGAGGATGGCATCGAGCGGGTCGCCGAAGCTCGGCAGCCGCTCCACGGAGGCGTGCGTGAGGTGCACGCGGTGGGCGCGGACGGCGGCGGCGTTGCGGCGGGCGGCCTGCCGGACCATGGCCCGCGAGTGGTCGATCCCGAAGACGTGGCCTCGGGTGGCGCGTCCGGCGAGCTCGGCGATGGCGATGCCGGGGCCGAAGCCGATTTCGAGCACCCGGTCGGTGGGCCGCACGTCCAGCAACGACACTGCCCAGACGTTGCGCTGCCGGTTGGAGGGGCGATGGGCGAACATCCAGCCGACCGCCCACCCGACGATGCCCCGGGGGTGGTGCGCCTGGCGTACCAGTTTTCTGAGCGCGCGTTGCTTGAGAGATGCGCCTGTTGCCTGCATGATCGCCAGTCAACGGCTTCAAGTATGCTTGAAGTCAAATGGATGAGCAGCTGACGATCGGCGAGCTGGCGAGCCGCACCGGCGTCGCCACCTCCGCTCTGCGCTACTGGGAGGAGCTCGGCCTACTGCCGGCGCCGGCCCGAGTCTCAGGCCAGCGGCGTTATCCGCCCTCGGCGGTCGGGCTGGTCGGTGTGGTGCTGTTGCTGCGCAATGTCGGTTTCACCTTGCGGGAGGTCAAAGCCTTCGTCACGTCTCGTTCGCTGCCCGGCGACGGCTGGCGGGGGCTTTACCGGCACAAGCTCACCGAGCTGGATCAACGAATCGCCCAGGCCCAGGCGGCACGCACCGCCATCGCCCATGGCCTGGCCTGCCCGCACGAGGACATCCTCGAGTGCTCCAAATTCGCCGCCGGGATCGCGGCGTTCATGGCGGGAGCCTCCGTCGAGGAGGCGCACGAAGAGGCTCATTCGCACTGACCTTGCCGTAGGGGTGGGCGGCCTCACAACCGGCCCCTGTACGGCGGGCGATCAGGGACCGTCCCGATGCGGTAGGAAGGGGGCGTGGACTCTGCCTTAGTCACCCGGATCCGCCACACGACCATCTTCGTCATCCGGCTGGCGCTGTTGGTCCCCTTGCTCGGTGGCATGTTGATCAGCACCGCCGCCTCCCTGCCCACCTCGCGGACGTTGGCGCAGTTCCGCACCGCGGCGCTGGCCGGGGAGATCGACCGGGTCAACTACCGGGACAGCGACTCGGGCGTGCTGGAGTGGCTGGAGTGGTCGGAGGCGCCGTTGGTCTGGCACCACGTGGACGCCGGATTCACCGACACCGAGGGGCCGTACACGACCGCGCGCCTCATGACCGACGTACGCCAAGCCTCGGCCCCGCCGTCTCTGGTGCGGGAGTCGATGGCGGGATCCTCCGGGAACGATTTCCTCCCTGACCGGCCCTTCGACATCCCCGGCGGCTGGTGGGTCGCCGTCTCGTGGGGGCTCGCCTTCCTCGTCATGCTCTGTTCCACCCCGCGGCTCGCCAACCGGTGGGCATGGTTCTGGATGTTCACCGTCGGCCAGATCGGGGCGCTCCTCTACCTGGTGTTGGAGCCCAGGCCGTTGTGGCGGGGGCCTGGCGAGGGGCTCAACCGGGGCGAGCGGGTGAGCGGGGGCAGGGGCTGCGGATATTCGATCCTGCTGGCCATCACCTCCGTAATCGTGGCGGCGGGGATCGGGGGGCTCCTCGAATGGGCCCTGGGCTGACGTTCGTCGCGGCACGTCCCCGGCACGTCCCGGGCCCGAGGTCCGATCAGGGCCGCCGACGCCGGCTGTGACCCCCGGCACGGCCCACCCGGCATCGAACCCGGCGGCTTTGAAGCCAGCGGCTTGAACCCGGCGGCTCTTCCTCCGGCCGACGGCGCGTGATGTGCCGTGTTATCCGTACGTGGGGTGCTGCGGCCAGCCGGGCGGCGAGTCCTCCCAGTCCTGCTGCCTGCCGTAGGGCATGAGGTCGCGCATGCTGTTGGCGAAGACCAGCCGGTCCACTCCCCGGGCGGTGGTGTTGTAGGTCCGGTAGACGTCATCACCGTCGCGCAGGAACACACTGAGCATGAACCCCTCGGCCCCGCAGTCCTTGGCGAACGACGTGCCGTGCGTCGAGACGAACGGCAACGTCCAGCCCTTGCGCGCCTTGTAAGCCTCGATCTGGGCGAGTGGCATGTCGGACACGGTCACCCACGTGACCCCGCACTCGGCCAGAAGGTCCAGGCCGTGAATGGGCACGTTGTCGGTGAACCAGGTGCAGCCGGGGCAATAGTGGTCCGGCCCGTTGTCCATGAACTGGTAGACGGCCAGCTGGTTGCGCCCCTCGAACAGGTCGAGCAGGCTCCGCTTCCCGGCCGGGGTGTCGAACACGTAATCACCGGTGAAGCGGACCATCGGCAGCCGGCGGCGGCGCGCGGCGATCGCGTCGAGCGCACGGGTGGCCTCCTTCTCGGCCACCAGCAGGTCGTCGCGGGCCCGCTGCCACTCCTCAGCGGAAACGATCACAGGTTTCTCCATGCGCCGATTCTGCCCGCCGCCACCGACAGAACCCCGCGGGCCGGCTGTGCTCATGCGGACGAGATCAACGCCGCGCCGTTCCGCATGACGCCGGTGAGCACCATTCCACCCGTATCCGTTTCGTGGCCATGGCGGGACCCTGGTCGGTCCCATTTGGGGTCAAGCGCTTGAGGTGTGTGACGCTGGTGGTATGACAGCTTTCACTATCCAGGAAGTGTCCCGGCGAAGTGGATTGAGCGAGCCGACGTTGCGCTATTACGAGAACGTCGGCCTGATCGGCCCTATTGACCGCGATGTGAACAGCGGGCATCGCCGGTACGGCAGCGGGGACCTCGACGTGATCGAGATGCTGGCCTGTCTGCGCGCGGTGGGCGTGGGGATCGAGGACATGCGTACGTACCTGGCCAATCGTGCGCGGGGTCGGGCCGCGGCGGGCGAGCAGCGGGATCTGCTGTCGCGGCACGCGGAACGCGTTGAGGCCGAGATCGCCGCACAGCGTGCCCGGCTGGGGTACCTGCGCGAGAAGGCGGCGTTGTGGGATGCCCGCGACCGGGGCGACAGCGCCGCCGAGGCCGCGGCGCTGGGACGCCTGGTGGGTGCGGTCGAGGGCCTGGGGGCAGTGCTGCGATGAGCCCGGTTCTGGCGACCGGCGGCCGGCATGTTCAGGCGAATGCCCCAACGCCGGGCGGCCTGCCGATGCGAATCCCGCCTCGGATACGACCGGCGGCCGCCTGAATGGCGCTCATTGTCAGGAGCCTGACGCTCATCGGCAAGCCACCTCAGTGGCGCCCATGTGAACATTTGGGCGTCATCCTCAGCAAGGAGGAGGTGTCAACATGCGTCGTGATTTTGACTGGGCCTGATCGTTGGCGTTCCCGCGAAGGTAATACCGGCATCGTCATTTGTGGAAGGTGGTGGCCTGTGCGTCGGGATTATGACTGGGGATGAATTGCGGCGCTGATCCCTAAAATGGCTGCCGCTGGGTCGACACCGATGGATGTCGTCACCAGCGGAAGCCACTGAAGGGGCGCTGATCGGGTGGTGCGGCGGATCGGTGGCGTCGGGTTGGCGTCGCCGTTCCGCCGCCGTCAGCACTGCGCGGCGCCGTCGAACTTGGGCAGCCCCCTGGGCACCGTGTGCGAGAGCGTGCCGTGCGGCGGGACCCACTGGCAAGGACCATCCTTCGCCCGCGACCAGATGATCTTGAGTTTGCGGAACTGGGGGCAGTTGTTCGTGACGTGTCCCGTCTTGGTGACGCGGCCGGTGGTCTGCCAGATCTCCAGCGTGCAGGTGGGTCCGCCGGCCGTGCTCGCCGTGGCGGCGGGGGCGGCGACCAGGACACAGGCCAGCGCGGTGCTCGCCAGCCCCAGGGTGGCGACCGCGGTACGGATGGCCATCTCGTGCTCCTTCCTCTCGGGTTGTTCTGCGAGCACGGTAGGCCGGAGCCTGTTGAGAACCTGTTGAGTGGCTGTTGAGTGCCGGGTGCTCCCCCGGGCTTCTCGAACGTCACTCGCCGAGCTTCTCGCCGAAGTTCTTGCCCGGAGGCCGGCCGGGGATCGGCCTGCCGAGTATTCGTCGAGGCGGCCCTTCCGAGGGGCGGCCACGTGATGGCTTAGGGTGCGGGGATGAGCGTGATCGAGTGGCTGCTCCAATCCGACCCCGCCATCCGCTGGCAGGTGCTGCGCGATCTCACGGACGCCCGGCCCGAGGAGGTCGCCGCCGAACGAGCGCGCGTCGAGCGTGACGGCTGGGGCGCTCAGCTCCTGGCGCTTCAGGGTGCCGACGGGTTGTGGGACGGCGGTGCCTGCTTCCCGGCCTCCTACACCGGCGCCGAGCCCGGGCAGCCCTGGACGGCGACGATGCACACCCTGCAGACCTTGCAGATCCTCGGGCTCGACCCGGGGTCAGAGGCGGCGCGCCGGGCGATCCCGCTCGTCGCCGAGCACGGGCGCTGGGAGCACGCCGGGCAACGGTACTTCGACGGCGAGGTCGAGCCGTGCATCAACGGCAGGACGATCGAGACCGGCGCCTACTTCGGAGTGGACGTCTCGGCGGTCGTGACGCGGATCGTCGGCGAGCGGCTTGCCGACGGCGGATGGAACTGCGAGGCCGAGAACGGTTCCGTGCGTTCCTCGTTCCACACGACGATCAACGTGCTGGACGGGCTGCTGGAGTTCGAGCGCGCGACGGGCGGGTCCGCCGCGGTGCGTGAGGCGCGGCGAGCCGGGGAGGAGTACCTGCTGGAGCGCGGCCTGTTCCGCCGCAAGAGCACCGGTGAGGTGGCCGATACGGCATTTCTCGACTTCGCCTTCCCGTACTACTGGCACCACGACGTGCTGCGCGCGCTCGACTACTTCAGGCGGTCGGGGGCCGGACCGGATCCCCGGATGGCGGAGGCCGTGGCGATCGTCCGTTCGAAGCGGCAGCCCGACGGCCGCTGGTTGCTCGACCGCGTTCATCCTGGTCGCGTTCACTTCGCCGTCGAGGAGGGGGTCGGGAAGCCGAGCCGCTGGAACACCCTGCGAGCGCTCCGGGTGCTCGCCTGGTGGCAGGACTGACCACCGCGAGACCTTCCGCCCCGCATGCTGTCGGCGCGGGAGGAGGACGGTCCCTTCTCCCGCGCCCGCCGGTCATCAGTCACAAAGGTCCCACGCGAAGCTACCGCTGGAGATCCAGAGCGAGCTGGTGATGGGCGCCCTCTGCGGCAGGGTGCCGTACGCCTCGAAGCAGAGGCCGCCCCAGTTCGCGTGCTGGAACGTCGCCGAGTAGTTGCAGTTGTTGAACACCTTGTACGAGCTGATCCGGTCGTTCCAGTCATCGCCCACGTACGCGATGCCGTAGCCCCCTGTGTCGCAGGGACCTCCGGAGCCGTAGACCTTCGTGGAGGCTCCGCCGTAGTTGAAGGACTCGTACCACACCATGAGGAGCGTGTCGGCCGCGGGCGCGACCAGCCGCTCGCCCTGGGCGGCGCAGTTCCGGGACAGCACCGGCGACGCCTTGCCCGGTTCCGGAGCGGGACCGAGGACGATCTGGCACTCCGGGGCGGGCGCCGCCCCGGACGTCGTGGCCGATGCCGTGGCCGCCATCGCCGCGACGATCGCCGTTGCCATGACGGACACCGTCCACGCCCATCGGAGCACACGCCGCCATCGAACGTTTCCCATGACCTGTTGACCCTTCTCGTGCGTTTGACGGCCGATTGGCCGCCCTCACTATCACGCCCGGGCACTTCATTCGTGCGTCGGCCCGGCTTCACGCCAGGCAGCCGGCGTCGGCCCCGCGGCACTCGCGTCTCGTCCCGCCGGCCCCGGAAAATCCTCCTTCAGGACGCCGGTCCGGCCAGTCGGAGGAGGCGGCGGAGATCCCGGGACGGCGACAATGGCGGTGTCCGTCATCGCGACAGCGCGCCCGCCCCGGCGAATGCGCCGATCGCCAGAGTGAGGCGGAGTCGCGTCCGACCCGAAGTCCGACCTGTGGTGGGAGCCATGCTCGTGGGAGAAGGCGAGCGACTGTTCGGCAGGCATGAGGCGTTCGTCCGGCCGGCGGCGCTGCTCGGCCTCGCGGCCGGCTACCTGACCCTGTTCGCGGCGGCGCGCCTCCCGCACACCGCGGGAACGTGGGCCTTCGCGCTGGCCGCGGTGGCGTTCGGCGTGCTGGGCGGGCGCCGGCCGATGGCCGCCCTCGCCGGGCTCGCGTCGCTGGTGGGCTCGGTCGGGTTGTTCGCGGGCACCGACTTGTCCCCGGGCACCGACGCGATGGTCGTGGTGAAGGTCGCGGCCGGCTTCGCGCTGTTCGAGCTGGCCGTACGCCGTTCCCGGCAGCAGGCGGCGATCGGGGCGGCGATCATGGCCTGCGGGTACCTCCTGCACCTGGCCGGGCAGGAGCCGGTGGACCTGCCCGCCCTGATCTACCGGCTGGCCGTGGTCATCGGGGTGCCGCTGATCCTCGCCGGGTACATCCGGGCGACCCGGCGGCTGGCCGTACAGGCCGGGGAACGGGCGGAGGCCGAGTCGCGGCGGGCGGAGGCGGAGGCCCGCAGGGCGGAGGCCGAGTCGCGGCGGCGGGAGTCGGACGCGCGGGCCGCCCGTGCGGCCGAGCGGGTGACGGTCGCCCGCGAGCTCCACGACCTGGTCGCCCACCACGTCGCGTCGATGGTGCTGCGCGTCGGCGTCGCGCTCCACGTCCTGCCCACGATCGACCCGCGCGTCACTGAAACGCTGGACGACGTGCACGCGAGCGGCACGGCCGTGCTGGGTGACCTGCGGCGGCTGGTGGCCGTGCTGCGCGACCCCGCGACGGTGCGGGACGGCCCCGGCATCCCCCTGGTCGATCCGGAGGGGCTGGTGGTGGCGCTGGAGACGGCGGCCAATCGCGCCCGGCAGGTCGGCCTGACGGTCGACACCGCGCTGGACCCCGCGATCAACCACGTCGACGCGGTACGCGCGCTCACGGTGCTGCGGCTGAGCCAGGAGGGCATCACCAACGTCGCCAAGCACGCCGGGCCTGCCGCTCGTGTCCGGATGTCCGTCCTGGTCGAGCCGGACGGCGCGGTCCTGCTGAGGCTCGCCGACGACGGCGGCTCGGGGCGCGACGCGGATCTCCCCGAGGTTCCCACGCCCCGGCCCCGGCACCCCTCGCCGGGCGGCGGCTACGGCCTGACCGGCATGCGCGAGCGCGTGGAGTTGCTGGGCGGCGAGTTCCACGCGGGACGGGCAGGCCGGGGCTGGCAACTGTCGGCGCGGCTCCCCGCCACCTCATCCGCCACGTCGTTCGCCGGCGACCCACCGTCCGTGGCGCTCACCAGCGATCCACCGTCCACGGCGTTCGCCGACGACCCACCGTACGTGCCGTTCGTCGGCGATCCACCGTCCACGGCGTTCGCCGACGATCCACCGTCCGTGGCGCTCACCAGCGATCCACCGTCCACGGCGGGCGCGCGGCCCCTCCTCTGGACAGCGGACGACGGGCCGCTCGGGGCGGGCGCGGGGTCGCTTCCCCGGGCAGCGGACGACGGACCGCTCGGGGCGGGCCTGCCGGGCGGGGAAGGCCGGCCGCTGGAGGCGCGGTCATGATCCGGGTGCTGCTCGTCGACGACCTGCAACTGGTCCGCGCCGGTCTGCGGATGCTGTGCGAGTCCGCCGACGATGTGACCGTCGTCGGCGAGGCCGGCGACGGCCGTACGGCGGCGCGGCTAGCCGAACAGCTCCTCCCCGACGTCATCCTCATGGACCTGCGCATGCCCCTGATGGACGGCATCGCCGCCACCGAGGCCATCGTGGCGGCACGCCCGGGCACCAGGATCATCGCGCTCACCACGTTCGACGACGACGATCACCTCTACCCGGCGCTGGCCGCGGGGGCCTGCGGTTTCCTGGTCAAGGACACCTCGCCCGGCGAGCTGCTCGACGCCGTCCGGCGGGCTGCGGCGGGCGAGAGCACCTACAGTCAGGAGGTGCTGCGCCGCCTCGTCGCCGACGCGGTACGGTCCCGCACCGCCACGGCCGCGGCGGACCACGACGACCTGGCGCAGCTCACCGACCGCGAGCTCGACGTGCTGGCGCTGGTCGGGACGGGGCTGTCCAACGCCGAGATCGCCGAGCGGCTGCATCTCGGGCTGACCACGGTGAAGACGCACCTCGCCAGCCTGATGACGAAGACCGGCTGCCCGAACCGCGTCCGGCTGGCGGTCTTCGCCGTGCGGGCCCGCATCGCCACCCCCTGACCCCAGCCTCCCGGCAGGACCGGCCCGCCACCCGTCACGATCGCCATCCCCTGACCCCAGTCCTCTCAGCGGGACCGGTCCACCGCCCGTCCCAATCGCCACCCCGTGACCCGGCCTCCCAGCGGGACCGGCCCGCCACCCGTCCCAATCGCCACCCCGTGACCCGGCCTCCCGGCAGGACCGGCCCGGCGTCCGTCCCAATCGCCATCCCCTAATCTCAGCCTCCCGGCAAGACCGACTCGCCGTCCGTCCCGATCGTCGTCCCCTGGCCCCGGCCTTTCAGCGGGGCCGGTCCGCCGTTCGTCCCGTGGGCCTCCTTCCCGGGCAGGAGCGAAGTCCGTCCGGAAGGTCGGTTGTCCCGGCCCGCCGAAGGAGGCGGGCGGGATGCGATGCGGGCGAGTCTGGTGGCGAGGGCGGGGACCGCCGAGCGGGCGGGTCGCCACCGTGGCACCGCCGCCGCGCGGGACCCCACCCCGGGACCTGATCCGCATCGAGGAAGGACGGCAGACAGTGATGGCACACGACGGGGAGCGGAGCTCCGCCCGGCCCGACGAGGACACGCCGGGTTCCGGGGCGGGAACACCGCCCGAGGCGCCCGCCGGTTCCCCGGCCGGTGGGGGCGGCCGGCGGCGGAGCCGGCGGGCGGTGCTGGGCCTCGCCGCCGCTGCGGCCGGAGCGGCCGGCCTGGCGGGGGCGGTGGCCGTCCCGCCGTACCTGACCTCACCACCGACCCAGCCCGCCGCGGCGGCGACACCGCGGGGGCGCTTCGCCGGCAAGGTGGTGCTCATCACCGGGGCGACCTCCGGGATCGGCGAGGCCGCGGCGAAGGCGTTCGCCGCCGAGGGGGCGAAGGTGAGCTTCTGCGGCCGTCGCGTCGAGGAGGGCCGCCGCGTCGAGAACGAGATCCGCGCCGCCGGTGGCACCGCCACCTACCTGCGCGCCGACGTACGCGACCCCGCGCAGCTCAAGCGGTTCGTCGACGACACCGTCGCCAGGTTCGGCGCGCTGGACGTGGCGTTCAACAACGCCGGGATCAGCCGTACGGCGGTGCTGCACGAGATGCCCCTTGAGATGTGGGAAGACGTGCAGAACACCAACGCGCGCGGGGTCTACCTCGCCATCCAGTACGAGGTGCCGCACATGCTCAAAGCCGGGCGCGGCGTCATCATCTGCACCGCGTCGGAGTCGCGGCGTCCGCAAGGCGTCGCCTACACCGCGAGCAAGCAGGCGGTCAAAGGCATCGTCGACGCGGCGGCCATGGACTACGGCCCCAAGGGGATCCGGATCAACGCGATCGCGCCGGGGACCACGGACACCGCCCTGGTTCGCCCGCAAGGGATTCCCGACCCGATGTGGGAGGGTTTCAAGCGCGCCTGGGGGCCGCTCAACGTGTCCGCGCTCCAGCGCATGGCCACCCCGGAGGAGATCGCCAGAGCCGTCGTCTCCATGGCCACCGACGAGTTCGGCTACATGGCGGGTTCGACCGTGCTCGTGGGCGGCGGACCCCTCGGCGGCGGGGCCATGCGCATGCCCCCGGGCTTCCCGTCCCGATGACGGCAGACCCGCCGGTTCCGGCGCGAATGGTCTGCCGATAGTCGCCGCAAGTGGCCCTCGACGCCGGCCCTCGGCGCGAGCCTAGGATCGGCCCATGACGAGCGTCTCCGCCGGTTACACCCACGTACGCAAGCGTTTGCCGGCGGGCGAGGGCCTGGAGCTGCCCGGTGTCCGTCTGAAGTGGTACGACCTTCACCGGGAGGACCTGGAGGTCGCGGACGAGGTACGGAAGGAGGCGCGCGAATTCCTCCGGGCCGAGATCGGCGGGATCACTCCCATGGGCGATCTCGGCTTCGTCGTCCTCCACCGCGTGGGCGGGGCGTATCTCCTGCTGGTGAGCACGTGGCTGAACGACAACGAACTGTGGGAGACGGTCTACACCAAGGGCTCGGCCGGGTTCGAGCTTCTCACGTTCGAGGAATCGGCCAAGGGCACGTACTGCGTCTGGGAGATGGGCGCCGTACTGCATGAGCAGCAGGCGTGGATCCGCTACCTCTTCTCCGCGCGCGACGCCGGGGCCGCAGCGGCCTACCTGGCCGACAGGCACCCCGGCGGCCTGATTTGAGGTGACCGGGACGCGGCGGCGCGCTGCTGCGTCCCGTCCTCATCGTCATGTCGCAGGGCCGGCCAGGACTTCAGCGCCGGAAGAGCCGGTAGCCGAAGGCGACGTACCAGGCGTGGTGCCGGCCGAAGTCCGCGCGTTCGAACAGGCCGCCGACGTGCAGCGGATACAACGGCGAGCGGGGCATGAGGAAGGCGAACTCGACCGCCACCAGGGCGACGGCGACCACGGCGGCGGCGAGCGAGTAGGTCCCCCAGCGGCGCCATGATTCGTTCCGCCGGAGCGCGACGCCGAAGGCCGCCAGTGTGCTTATCGGGCCGAGCATGGCGCCGATGGTGTGCAGCGCGACGGTCGCGGGAGCGTCGGTGAACAGCCCTGCGATGGCGACGCCGAACCCGTCCAGTGCGACGCACGCGGCAGCGAACCAGCGGACGCCTCCGGCCGAGGACCCGCCGCATGAGCGTGGCGAAGACGACGAGCCCGGCTCCCATCGCCACCCCCACGGCGTTGACGAGCCAACGCCAGCCGGCGCATCGCGACGTGCCCGGCCCCAGCAAGGTTGTCATAGGTCATGGCACCCAACGGGGCGTGCGTCACGCATCCGGCGTGGGGAGATCACCCGGCTACTCCTGTTGGCGCACGGCCACCGGTCAGCGGCCGCCAGGGCCACGGCGGGAGATGCGACGCTCATTCACATAGAGGACTTTTATCCCATAGGGATCTTTACCTTCGCTGGTCTGACCAGTACCCTCAGTGCACTGAGTGCACTTCAGCCAATCTCCCGTCAAGAACCCCAACCCAGGTCTTCCACTGGCTTGAGCACCCCCGGGGCGCGTGTCACCACTTCCGCGTCCCCTGCACCACACTGGAATGAGGGATCCATGAAGCCCCGCCTCGCCGCACTCCTCGCCGGATCTTTAGCGCTGACCGCCACCGCCCTCGCGATGCCCGCACCCGCCTCGGCGGCCGCTCCCGGCCTTCCCGGCCCGAACAACGCGATCACCGACGTACCGGGCATCAAAGTCGGTCAGGTCCAGTCCACCCAGGCGCCCTACCTCACCGGCACCACCGTGGTCTACACCCCGCAGATGTCCGTGACCGGCGTCGACCAGCGTGGCGGCGCGCCGGCCACGAAGGAGACAGACCTGCTCGACCCGCTGAACTCCAACCCCGGTGTGAACGCGGTGATGCTCGGCGGCAGCAGCATGTACGGGCTGTCCGCCGCCGACGGCGTGATCCGCTGGCTGGAGGACCGCGGGGAGGGCGTCAAGGTCGGCTCCGGAGTCGCACCGATCGTCCCCGCCGCGGATATCTTCGACCTCGGCAGGGGCGGGGACTTCAAGGCCCGTACCACGCCCGAGTGGGGTTACCTGGCCGCCCAGGCCGCCGACCAGGGCCCGGTACGGCAGGGCGTCGTGGGCGGCGGCACCGGCGCCCGCGCCGGCGGGCTGAAGGGCGGCGTCGGCACCGCCAGCGTCACGCTCAGCGACGGCGTGACGGTCGGGGCCATCGTCGTGGTGAACGCCGCCGGTTCGCCGGTCGACCCGAAGGACTGCTCGCTGTTCGCCGCACGATACGAGCTGGCCGGCGAGTTCCGGGGCCTGCAGACGCCGAAGGCCAAGGAGTGCCACCCCGACGCGGCAGCGGACGCGCTGTCGATGAACACCACGATCGCGGTGGTGGCCACGAACGCGCCGCTGGAGAAGGCCGCCGCGGCGCGGATGGCCGGCAACTCCCACGACGGGCTGGCCCGCGCGATCAGCCCCATCCACACCCTGGACGACGGCGACACCATCTTCGCCACGTCGACCGGCACCGGCACGCCGTTGCGGGTCAACAACCCGGCCGACTCACGCCGGCTCAACGAGATCTTCAACGCCGCCGCCAACACGCTCACCCGGGCCGTCGGCCACGCGATGCTGGACGCGCGCACGGTGGGCACCACCACCAGTTACTGCGACCGGTACAAGTCGGCCTGCGCCAAGGTCTCGCCCTTGCCGCAGGACAAGCAGGGCAAGGCGCCGGAGGTGACCCAGGCGTCGCTGGCCGAGGCCCGGCAGCAGCTCGACAAGGCTCCGCCGCTGCCCGCCAGCACCGGGCCCGGGAACGCGGGCGGCGCGGGATCGGGCAGCTCGGGACCGGTCAACGTCCCGGCCGCGCTCAACGCCACCGAGCCCGAACCCGCCGCACGGGAGCTCGCCGCGATGCCGGTGTCCGCCGACAGGACCTTCTCTGGCAACGGTCCCCTGGTCGCCGGCGGACTGCTGGCCGCCGTCGGCCTGTCGAGCCTGACCAGCGCCCTGGTGCTCCGCCGCCGCCGGCGCGCGGCGTAACCCACGTCCGTCGGCGGGCGCTCCTCACCGAGCGTCCGCCGACGGCTCCCACAGGCGGCTTCAGCGACCGCGCCAGGTCCAGCCGTCGCGGGCCGCTGCCGGGAACCCGCACGTCGAGGTCCGCATCCGCCGGCCCGCCGCCGGAACGTTCACGCGTACAGGAACCAGAACCACTGGCTGCCGCCAGCGTTCTCGTAAGAGCACCGGAAGCTCGTCCACCAGCCCCACTGGATGCCCAGGTTCCCGCCGTTGTAGCAGTCGGCCTGCAAGAAGTAGGCGTACCGGATGCTGTCGGCCTGGGCGGGCGCGGCGGTCATGGGCAGGAGCACGCCGGTGGCCAGTGCGGCGGAGACGAGTAGGGCCCGTAGCTTGCGCATCCGATTCCTCCCGGGGAGTGTCGCACGAGGGACGCTGCCGCGGAGAACCCGCGGACCGCTCGCACTATCGCATCCGTGCCTCGCGCTGAACAGGCGCGCCACCTCACGCGGCGCGGGCGGCGCACGTGACCAGGGCCGACGGGACGGCGGCGGGCAAGGTGGGTGAAACGTTCAGATGACGGCGCCTGCTGACGGTGGCCGCCTCGGTCTCCGTACTGGAGGGGTCAACGTGGCCACGCGGTGCTGGAGAGCTGGTGAAGAGCTCGCCCAGGCTGCCGGGCAGCACGGAGGCGCTCGACCCGGCCAGGTTCCCCTTTACAGGGCTGCCGTTCGCGCTGACCTCGACGGTGCTCGCCGCAGGTTGCGGGTCGGCGGTCTCGAACGAGGAGGCGAAGTCGCCGGGCGGCACCGCGGGCGCGACGCCGATCGCCCACAGCGGCAACGACAGCGCCGTTGCCGCGGTTAACCGCCGGAGCGGCCAGGGGAATATCGCATGACGAAGGCCTTTCGCTTCGTTGAGGGTCGGGCACGTGGTGAGACTGCCGCCGCCGGGGACGCTCCTCGCCCGGTTTGCCGGTGACCGGCCGGCGACAGGCGGATGACGACAGGCAGCCGGGCGGTCCGGGCCTGGTCAGCGCCGGGCGGCGCTCTGCGGCGGCGAGTGCCGCCCGGGACGTGCAGGCCGTGCGCAAGGCTCTGGACGGCTCGGACGCGGTGATCTCCACACTGCCCGGGGGCAACCGGCGCGATCCCCACCTGACCGCCGACATCACGGCGGCGATCATCACCGCGATGGCCGACGTGGACGTCCGGCGCCTGGTCGTGACCAACGCCTACCCCATCGTCGCCGACCGTCCCCGGCCGGCCGTCACGCTGCTGCGCTGCTGATGGCCACCGCGTACGCCGACGTCGCCGCGATGGAGCGACTCGTCTCGGGCGGCGCTCTCGACTGGACGATCGTCCGGCTGAACCGCCTCACCGACGGCCCCGCCACCGGCCATCTCCAGATGAGCCGCGACCTACTCGCCCGCCCACGCTCCCACCCCCGGGTCGATGCGGCCGCCCTCCTCGTCCGCCTCGCCCTGAACCCGGCCCACAACCGCGCTCCCGTCAACGTCAGCGGCTGAGAGGCCGCGGAGATCGGGGGTCAGGTGGGCTGATCGGCCACCAGGTCGGTGCTGCGCAGGATGCGCCGTACGGTCTCGTCGAGCGGCGTCGGCTCCGGGACGATCGTCTCGCAGCCGTCCGGGAGCACGTCCCGCTCGGTATACCACTGCCGCATCTCCTCGGCACCGAACTGCGTACGTTGAGGGCGCGTCTCATGCCGGCGCAGCGTCTCCTCCCAGGAGACATCGAGGTAGTAGAAACAGGACGTGCCACGGTGGTCGCGGCGCAGGGCCTGGAGCATCTCCCCGTACCGGCTCGCGGCCAGGATGCCCTCCAGGATGACGTGGTGGCCGGCGTCCAGTGCGTGGCGGCACATCACGTCGATGAGACCGATGTTCACCGCCCCGGGCCTGTCCAGCTCGCGCAGGATGTCACGCCGGACCACATCCTGGCTGATCAGCGCCATCCCCCGGCGCCTGTAGGCCTCTCGCGGGGCCCTGGCGACGCTGGTCTTCCCGGAGCCGGAATTGCCGCGAATGGCGATGAGGACCGTGTCGGCCGAACCTGTTCGCACGGGCTTACCGTAACCAGCGGTTGGCGGGCCAGGTGCCGGTGGCCTCGTCGATGGCCTGAACGTTGCCATCGGTCTACTCCTTCTCCTGCGGGCGGACATCTGGAGGACGCCTTCTGTACCTAGTAGTATGTACGCGGGACGTGAGGAAAGGACGGGGCGGATGGTGGAGGACGTGGCAGGTGCCGGGCGCGGCCGCGAGGCCGAGCCGGGGGTAGCGGTCAGTCGGGCGGTCGTCATGGACCAGGAGCTTCCGGAGCCGCTGGCCGTCCGGCGTGTGGAGATCCGGCGGATCACCATCGCCCCCGGGTACGCCGCGGGGCTGCACCTTCACAACGGGCCGGTTTTCGGCAACATCGAGGCGGGCTCGGCGGTCTACCAGATCGAGGGCGAGCCCGAGACCGTGCTCAAGCCCGGCGACGTGTTCTACGAACCCGAGGGCGTGCGGATCGCCCGCTTCGACGCGCAGGAGGATGGCGTGACCTTCTTGGGGTACTTCCTGCTGGCCGGCGGTGTGAACGCCGAACTCGTCTTCCCCTCCTCCTAGTGCGCCGCCCCTACCCGGAGCCTGCTGTGTCTCGGTCGGGCGCTCTCACTCGTGTGGAAGCAGGTATTGCCACAGGAGCGCGACCTGCTGGCCGGAGGGCGTGCGGTACATGTGCCAGGGGCCGTCACGGGGGATCTGCCGGGCGATCGCGAAGGCCTTGTTGCCCTTGTAGTCCTTGTAGTTTTTGATCGTGGAGAGCGGCCGCGGGTCAGGGGGGAGCGGTACGCCCTCTGGCCACGGCTCGGCATCCGTCGTGGAGGTGGTGACCCGCTCGGCGTACAGGCGTACGCGGTCGGTGGAGTAGCTCCGGCCTTGCGCCGCGACGCGCCCGGCCAGGTGGGCGAGGCGGTCACGGGCGTGGACGAGCGCGGGAGCGTAAGCGTCGGCGGCCAGTTCCATGTACGGTGCGTGGACCTCCCGCATCCCGCCGCCGTCGTCGACGCCGAGGATCGTGCCGGGCGCGTCCAGCACCTTGGTCGTGCC
This sequence comes from Nonomuraea jiangxiensis, assembly GCF_900099965.1. GTDB lineage: Bacteria > Actinomycetota > Actinomycetes > Streptosporangiales > Streptosporangiaceae > Nonomuraea > Nonomuraea jiangxiensis. The sequence goes on from NZ_FNDJ01000025.1 coordinate 115,091, forward strand.
GGGCCGGGGCGAGGCGGTGGCGGGCTGCCCGGCCAGGTCGTGGTCCAGGGCCTCCACCAGGGCCTTGACCTCGGCGGGTGGCAGGCGCAGCTCGTGCGCGGCGTCGGCGATCGCCCGGCCGTCGGCGTAGACCACCAGCTTCGGGGGGCGGACGGCGGGCAGGCCGGGCCCCATCAGGCCGCCCACCCGCAGCCACTCGGCGACGGGGCGCCGCGCGGATCCGGCTGCGGGCGGCTCAACGGTCGGCCGAACAGCCTGCTCCGGGCTCGGCCCACCAGGCCGGGCAGGCCGTTCCGTGCTCGGCACGGTCTCGGCGGCCTGGTGAACTCCCGTGCTGCCGCACGCCGCCGACACCAGCACCAGAGCGACGATCCAACTCCATCTCACACCTCTGAAACGGTCACTTGCGGCACAAGGTTCATCAGGTTGCCGAACCCCGGCGACCGTGCGCCGACGACCGGTGAGCAGGCCGGATGAAGGCCGGTTCACTCGCGGCTGAGCGACCATGGTCCGTTCGCCTGGATGTCGAGGAACGTGGTGCCCGTCCTGAGCAGGAACTCGCCGGAGTAGGCGCCCTCCGCCTCGACCTCGGGCTCCGCGTCGCCGGGCCGGCCGCCGTGGGCCGCCCGGATGGCGAAGGTCCCCTCTCCCTGATGCGATGCCCGACGGGAGTCGGCCCGGCCGGGTGGGGAGGTCGTGGATGACTTCGCGTGATCAGGGGGCCGGGGGGTGTCGGCCTTCGTCACGGGGCTGTTCGATCCCGCGGCAGCGGGCCGGAAAGCTCCGTGCTGGCACAGTTTGATCACGTACTTGGTGGCTCGCTAGGGTGGGGCGCTTTGACCGCTCCGTCCACCAGGAGATGGCCATGGGTCGCTACCGTTTCGGTAGGATCGCCGCCCTGATCGCGCTCGGGTATCTCGTCGCACTCGCCGTACTGGGCGTCATCGCCCTGACCACGGATCGGGGCGATCTCCTCTGGAAGGTCGTCACCCGCCAATCCAGTATGGACTGGTTCTTCAGCGGCGAGGAAAGCACGATCACCGTCTCGTGGGGGTTGGCGGTCGTTCTCCTCCTCATCGGGACGATCCAGGCGTGGGCCCTGTGGCAGGTGCTGCGCGGGCGCGCCCAAGGCGAGCTGACCCGCCGGGGCAGGACGGTCGGCCTGCTGAGGCTCGCCCTCTACCTCGGGGTCGGCTACGCCCTGTTCAGCACCGTCAGCGCCCCACTGATCGTCGCCTGGGACGTCCCCTGGCCCTGGTCGGTGACGGACCTCGTCTCCGGTTTCCTGCAGCTGGCCATCGTCTGGCTGTTCTTCCTGGTGCTTCGTGACACCGTCTCCCGCAGGCTGCGGCTGTTCTCGGTCGTCGCCGGGAGCATCGCCTGCCTGAGCGGCATCGGCCAGGAGATCGCCACCCTCCTCGGCGGCCCGGCCCTCGTGATGCGGATCGTCAGCCTCACCAACGGGTACGGCTATGTCCTGCTGGCCTGGTCCGTGTCGATCCTGATCGCCCAGGCCAAGGATCCCCGCTGGAGCGCCGCGACCGTCCGGATCGGCGTCATCTCGCAGGTGGCGTTCCTTATCCAGCCCAGCGGGATGGTCACCTTCGGCGACGGCGGGATCCCCGGCATCTTCACGGTCTACACCCTCATCGGCGCCGCCAGTGTCTTCGGGCTGGTGTGGGACGCCAGGACCGCCCACGAGCTGGCCAACCCCCTTTCGCAGCCGGTCTCCGCGCAGGCGACGGCGCGGCCGGCGGCCAGGCGGTGGCCGCTGCCCGCCGTGGCGATCGTGCTCCCGCTGATCCCCGCCGCCGTCAACCTCGCGCACGGCAGGTACCACTGGATCGGCCCCCGGGGCGTGATCGAGTGGTTCGTCCGGGTGGACGGAGGCAGCTTGAACGCTGTGGCCTGGCTCGCCCTGGACGTCTTCGTCGGCGTCGGCGGCCCCGCGCTGCTGGTCCTGGCCGCAGTCCTGCGCCGGACCCACCGCAGCGTACGGTTCGCGACGCTGACGCTGACCATCGCCGCGGCCGTGGGCTTCGTCAGCGCGCTCACGACGACGCGGGGGGACTCGGGCTTCGACGAGTATTTCTACGAGGGCACGCAGATCTACCCCGAGGGGCTGTTCACCGGGACGAACGGGGAGACCTTCTTCGGCATCTCACCGTCGTGGTACAGCGCGGCCCTGCTCGCCTCCGCGCTGCTCCTGATGTTCCTGTACCCGGCCGCCCCCGCCCAGCGCGTACGCCTCCACGTGCCGCTGGCCGCACTGGTGGTGCTCGGGTTCGTGCCCGTGGCGGACCAGATCCGCGGCCCGGTCACCTCGGCCGAGAAGTGCGACCCGCGCGACACGTGGTCGGGTGGGCCCACGCCACCCCAGCTCACCCGGGACCAGCGACTCGTGTGCTCGCTCCGACGGGGAGAGCTGATCAAGTTCGCCGCCACCACACCCGACGCCGTGATCCTGGCCCATGCCCGCCGCCTGTGCGGCATCTACACCCGCAACGACCCCCACGAGGTCACCCGCCTCCAGACGGCGGAGGGGCTGCGGCGCGACAGCCTGACCTACCCGCTCGCGGAGATCTGCCCCAGCGCCGGCGCCGCGGTCAAGGCCGCGGCAGCCAAGGAGGAACGGGAGATGCAGGCGTGGGAGGCCGACGCGCAGCGCATGTGCGACTCGGCCCCGCGTCACCGCCCGCTCGTCGAACCCGCCAAGGTGACCCGCATGAAGGAACCCCAGCGGACGGACTACGGGGTCGTGGAGTCGTACGAGCCGACCGAGGACGACGCGGACCCGTACGAGGACGGCCTGCTGGAGCGGGCTCAGAAGGACGGCCTGGTGGCCGCGCTCCCCGGCCATCTGATGGTCCTGACGCACTCCGACTTCGACCTCTGCGTCACGCTGGAGACCTACACCCGCCGCCCGCCGGTGGAGACCAAGGGCTGGGACCACGTCGCCGAGGTCGGCTACGAAAGCCCCACCGGCCAGATCGTGCTCAGGGACGATCTGAGCGGCACCGAGTTTCCCGACCTCTCGCTCAACGGCCGTGCGGGCCACTACCGGATCCGCGTGCACTACGACTGGTTCGAATGGAAGGGATCACGCGAGGCCGGCCAGCGCCTGCTGATCATGGCGTTCCCAGGGAAGGGGGACAAGCCGGTCACGTACCGCAAGCCAGCCAAGCGGTGACCCGCTAGGCGGCGTGAAAACGTGACCAGCTCGCCCTTTACAAAGTAGATCAATGAGATCCTGAGACGCATGTACGGGCGTGTCCCGTTTGGGAACCGGCGTCCCATGGTTACCGTGAAAAGGCGTTCCGGGGCGTGTGCGACCGGGTCCTCTCTCCTCCTGTGATGGCTTTCGACGGCGACAGAAGGAGCTGCGTGCATGGACACGGTGACCTCGCGGATCAACCAGGCACGCGAGCCGGCCGAGGGCGAGGCCCGATGAGTCCCGTGGTGGTCGTCGGGGCCGGTCTGGGAGGGCTGGCGGCGGCCGTCCACCTGGCCGCGGCGGGCCGCCAGGTCACCGTGGTCGAGGCCCTCGACGAGCCGGGGGGCTGCTGCGGCACCGCCCGCGTCGGGGCGTACCGGTTCGACACAGGACCGTCCGTGCTGACCATGCCGGGCGTGCTCGCCGAGGTCTTCGGCGCGGCCGGGGAGGAGCTGCGGCACTGGCTGCCGTTGCGCCGGCTGGACCCGTCGTACCGGATGGTCTTCGAGGACGGGTCGCGGCTGGACGTGCTGCCGGAGCGCGAGGCGATGACCGAGCAGGTGCGGGCGGTGTGCGGGCCCGGGGAGGCCGAGCGCTACGAGCGGTACCGGCGGCTGCTCGACGAGCTGTTCCGGGTGGAGTGGCCGGCGTTCATCGACGCGGACATGACGCGGCTGCGCTGCCTGGCCCGCCCGGCCGCGCTGCTGCGGCTGGCCGCGCTGGGCGGCTTCCAGCGGCTGGACCGCCTGGCGGCCCGTCACCTGACGGACCCGCGGCTGATCAAGGCGCACACCTTCCAGGCCCTGTACGTGGGGCTGTCCCCGCAGCGCGCGCTGGGCATCTACGCCGTCATCGCGCACATGGACACCGTCGGCGGGGTGTACTTCCCCGAGCGCGGCGGCATGCACGCCATCCCGGCCGCCATGACGGCGCTGCTGGAGAAACTGGGCACGGAGATCCGGTACGGCGTACCCGTCCGCCGGGTCGAGACCGACGGCGACGGCGTCACGGGAGTGCTGCTGGAGGACGGCGAGCGGCTGCCGGGCAGTCAGGTGGTCGTCGCCTGCGACCGCCTGGCGGCCCGGCGGCTGCTGCCCGGCCCGGCCGACGACTGGCGGCTGCGCCGCCCCCGCCTCTCCCCCTCGTGCCTGGTGCTGCACGCCGGCCTGGACCGTACCCTGACCGGCCAGGCCCACCACACGTTGCACTTCGGCCGGGCCTGGCGGGAGACGTTCGCCGAGCTGGCGGCGGGCAGGCCGCAGCCGGACCCCAGCCTGCTCGTCACCTGCCCCGAGCCGGACGGCGAAGCGGCACCGGCCGGGCACGCCACCCTCAGCGTCCTCGAACCGGCGCCCAACCTGCGCCGCGGCGGCTGGGACCGCCTGCGCCCCGAGCTGGAGGCCCGCCTGCTCGGCCGCATGGCCGACCTCGGCTACGGCGATCTCGCGGACGCGCCCCGGCTGATCCTCGACCCGCCCGCCTGGGCGGCCCGCGGGCACAGCGCGGGCACCCCGTTCGCGCTGGACCACCGCCTCACCCAGACGGCCTGGCTGCGGCCCTCCGCCGTCGCCCGCCGGGTGCCCGGGCTGCACTTCGCCGGCATGTACACCGCGCCCGGCGTCGGGGTGCCGCCGGTGCTGATCTCCGGCCGGCTCGCCGCCGAACGCATCCTTCAGGAGGCCCGTTGACGCTCACCGCCAGCTACGAACGCTGCCGGCGGCTGCACGCCCGCTACGGCCGCTCCTACTACCTGGCCACCCGGCTGCTCCCGCGGTGGAAGCGGCGGCACGTGCACGCCCTGTACGGCTTCGCCCGCTACGCCGACGAGATCGTCGACTCCTTCACGATGACGGCCGACCGGTCCCGCGCGCTGGCCGTGCTGTCCGCCCGGGTCGAGGCCGGGCTCGCCGGGCAGCGGGCCGACGACCCGGTGCTGCCGGCGTTCCTGCACACCGTGCACTCCTTCGGCATCGACCACGGCGACGTCGGCGCGTTCCTGGCGTCCATGCGCGCCGACCTGTCGGTGACCCGGTATCCGACCTACGACGACCTGCTCGGCTACATGGCGGGCTCGGCCGCCGCCATCGGCACCATGATGCTGCCGGTGCTGGAGCCGGCGCCCGGCCGCGAGGAGGCGGCCCGCCGGCCCGCCCGCGAGCTCGGCCTGGCCTTCCAGCTCACGAACTTCCTGCGCGACGTGGGCGAGGACTTCGCCCGGGGCCGCGTCTACCTGCCGCTGGAGGACCTGGAGAAGTTCGGGGTCGACCCGGACGAACTGGGCGCCCGGCGTACGGGATCCGCCCTGCGGGAGCTGCTCGCGTTCGAGGCCGGGCGGGCCCGTGACCACTACCGGGTCGCCGCCGGCGGCATCGGCCTGCTCGTCGCCTCGTCGCGGCCGTGCGTACGCGCCGCCTTCGACCTCTACGGCGGCATCCTCGACGAGATCGAGAACCGCGGGTTCGAGGTCCTGGCAGGCCGGGTACGGGTGCCGCGCCACCGCAAGGCGGCCGTGTTCGCCCGCCACCTACTGGCCTCCGCCGCGGCGGGCCGGGCCGAGCGCCGCGTCCGCGTGGAGCTTCCGTGACCGCCGGCGCGCCCGTGGTGCTGGACGCGATGGGCGGCGACCACGGGCCGGCCGAGACGGTCGCCGGTGCGGTGGCGGCGCGGCGGGCGCACGGGGTGCCCGTCGTCCTGGTCGGCGCGCGGGACGAGGTGGGCCGGGAGCTGCGACGGCACGGCGCCGCCCGGGAGATCGCGGTGGTACACGCCGAGGACACCGTCCCGATGAGCGAGCGCGGCGCCGCCGCCGCGTCGCGGCCGGCCTCGAGCCTCGCCGTGGGGTGCGAGCTGGTCGACCGGGGCGCGGGCGGGGCGTTCGTGTCCGCCGGGTCCACCGGCGCGGTGGTCGCGAGCGCGGTGCGCGGCATCGGCCGCTCCGGCGGCGTGCTGCGGCCCGCCCTGGCCGTGGCCCTGCCCACGCTGCCGGGCGGCACGAGCGTGCTGGTGGACGCGGGCGCGACCGCTGATCCGAGCCCTGCCATGGTGGCCCAGTTCGCGCTGCTGGGCGCGGGATACGCGCGGGCCGTGCTCGGGCGGGCCGATCCGGTGGTGGGGCTGTTGTCGATCGGCTCCGAGCCTGGCAAGGGCAACCGGCTGACCCAGCGGGCCGCGGAGCTGCTCGGGGCTCTGCCGCTGCGCTTCCACGGCAACATCGAGGGGCACGACGTGCTGGCCGGCACGGTGGACGTGATCGTCACCGACGGCTTCACCGGCAACGTGGTGCTGAAGACCGTCGAGGGCTGCGTGCGTACGGCGCTGGCCATGGTCGCCCGGGCCGGCATCGCCTCGCCGGAGCGGCTCGCCGAGGTGGCCTGCCTTTACGACCCCGAGACCCACGGTGGCGCCGCCCTGCTCGGCCTGCGCGGCACCGTCGTCGTCGCGCACGGCCTCTCTCCCGCCGCCACGATCGCCCGCGCCTGCGTGGTGGCGCACACGCTGGCGGGGCGGGATCCGGCAGGCGGCATCGAGGCCGCGGCCGGGGAGCGGGTGCCGTGATCGCGTCAGCGCAGCGGGTCGGCTCCGTCCCACGTGCCCTCGGCCGCGTACGGGGTGAAGCGGGCGAACAGCTCCTCGGCGTACCAGTCGTGGACCCGTACCCGGTCGATGACCCGGCGGTGCGCCTCGCCCCGGTAGGCGAAGGCGCGTACCGCCGCTCGGTCGCGCCACAGCGAGAAGGTCGCCTGCCGGGCCAGCGGCCACTCCCCCAGGCCGATGGAGGCCAGGCAGCCCTCCTGCCGCCGCAGCAGGTCGTCGACCTGCGGCACCGAGCGGTAGAAGGCCGGCAGGCGGTGAAGCCGGATCGACGCCCTGGTGAGCACCGCCACGGGCCCCTCCGCGCCGCCACCCCGGACCGCCGCGCCGTCGAACGACTCGCCTCCGGACGGGGCCCCGGGCAAGAGGTCACGTCCCGGGCCGGCGCCGGGCAGCGGGTCGCCATCCTGCCAGGCGCCGCGCAGCGGGTCGCGTCTCCGGCAGGCGCCGCGCAGCGGGTTGCGGCCCGACCAGGAGCCGCGCGAGGCCACCGGGGTCAGCCGCACCTGCCAGAGCTCGCGGGCCTCCGTCCGCCAGCGGGCGGCGATCGGCGAGGTGCGCAGGAACTCCTCCAGATCGTCCTCTCCACGCCAGACCGCGAACAACGCCCACCGCCGCAGGTCTGCGCCCAGCGACATCGAGCGGCCCCGGCCGGTGCCGAGCAGCCGCCAGAACCGCAGCCCGCCCGTGCGCCGCAGCAGCGGTCGGTCGAAGGCCATGTGCCGCATCGCGCCGGCGCCGCCGTACCGGATGAGGTGGAACGACGCGATGGTTGAGGTGCTCGTGGCGGTCATCGCCGGTTACCTGCTCGGCTCGGTGCCGGTCGCGGTCCTGGTGGGGCGCGGGCACGGCGTCGATCCGCGTGACGTCGGCGACCGGAACCCGGGGTACTGGAACGTCAAGGAGCGACTCGGCCGGCGGGCGGCCGTGCCGGTGTTCGCCGGGGACACGCTGAAGGGCGCGCTGGCCGCCGGGGCGGGGCTGCTGGTCAGCGGCGCGCACACCACCGGGCTGGGCGTCGTGACTGGCGCGAGCGTGGCGCCGGTGTACCTGGCCGTGGCGGCGGCCATGGCGGGGCACGCCTGGCCGGTCTTCGCCTCCTTCCGGGGCGGCCGCTCGGTCCTCACCTTCGCGGGCGGCGTCGCGGTCATCTGCCCGCCGGCGTTCGTGCTGGCGGTGGCCGTGCTGGTGGTGACGGCGACGGTGCTGCGCTCGTTCGCGGTGGGGGCGCGCCTGGCGGTGTTCGGCGTGCCGGTGCTGCAGCTGCTGTTCGCGCCCGCGGAGCTGGTGGCGGCCACCGGAGGGCTGATGTGCCTCATCGGTCTGCGTTTCGGCCAGGCCGCGCTGGCCGCGCGCCGCCGCTGACCGCCGGATACGTACGGCCGCGCCACGTCCGGACCGGCCGCAGCGTGGCCTGGGTCAGCCGGAACGCGGACGCGGGGTCGAGCAGCGGCGACAGCAGCAGGCCCGCGCCGGGTCCGCGGTAGCTGCCACGCAGCGCGCCCGTCAGGAGCAGCCGCACCGCCAGCAGCGCCAGATCCAGTCCGGTGGGGCGGCCGGCGGCCAGGCGGAGCACGGGCAACGCCCCGGTCAGCCAGATGACGGCCAGGTCGGCCGCCTGCCATCCGGGGCCGGTCACGTCGCGCAGCGGCAGCGAGCGCCCCCACTCCCGCCACAGCTCGCGAACCGAGTCGTGCATGTCGACCTCCAGCAGCCCGCCCGCGTCCAGGAAGCCCACCGACCAGCCGCGCCCGGCCAGGCACCTGGCCAGCGCCACGTCGTCGGTCATCCGGTCCCGTACGAGCGCGAACCCGTCCGCCTCGCTCATCCGCGCCCGGCGGAAGGCCAGGCACTGGCCGTTGGCGACGACGCGGTGCGGCGGCGGCGGGCTCGCCGGGCCGACAGGGCCGAACCGATAGACCAGCGTCGCCAGCATGGAAGCGTGCAGGGCCTGCTCCAGTACGCCGTCGCAGACGAACCGGGGGGCGGCGCTCACCAGGTCGTACCGCTCCAGGGCGCCCGCCAGCGCCCCGAACAGGCCGGGCTCGGGCCGGGCGTCGGCGTCCAGGGTGACCACGACGTCGCCGCCGGCGGCGGCCACCCCCTCGCGCAGCGCCCACTGCTTGCCCACCCACCCGGCGGGCAGCGGCCCGGCGGTGACGACCTTGGCCCCGAGCGAGGCGGCTACCTCGGCAGTGCCGTCGCTCGAACCGTCGTCGACCACGATCACCTCGTTGACTGTGGCGGCTCCGCGCACCGCGCGCAGGCACGGCCCGATCCTGGCCGCCTCGTCGCGGGCGGGGATCACCACGGAGATCGTCCCGTCGGGGGCTGGCACGGGCCGCAACGGCGGCAACCGCCGCCGCCCACGCGCGAGCCGGGCGACCACGACAACGCCCGCCACACCCTGCGCGACGGCGAGCGTCCTCACCACGCAGGACGCGGCGGTGAGCGGCCTCACCGCGCGCCCCCACGCAGCGGGCTCACCGTGGGCCGTCCACGCGGCGGGCTCATCGTGGGCCGCCCGCGCGGCGGGGTCATCGTGGGCCGCCGTGGAAGTCCTGGGCGACCAGGCTGGCCACGATGTGGGCGCCCAGAGCGACCATGGGCAGGCCGCCGCCGGGATGGGCCGAGCCGCCCACCAGGTACAGGCCGCGCCGGGGGCCCCGGTTGCCGGGCCGCAGGAAGGGGGCGAGCCTGCCGCGGTGGGCGCTGCCGTAGATGGCGCCGCCCCAGGCCCCGTAGCGGTCGCGCAGGTCCGCCGGGGTGAAGACGTCGGCGAAGCGCAACCGGCCCGCCAGGTCGTGGCCGCGTTCGGCCAGCCGCTCCAGCACCAGGTCCCGGTACGCCTCCACCCGGATCGGCCACCGCCCCGGATCGCGGGCGGGCACGTTGACGAGCACCGTCCAGTTCTCCGCGCCCGGCGGAGCCTGGGAGGCGTCGTCCACGGCCGAGCAGCCGATGTAGACGGTCGGGTCGCGCGGCGGGCTCCCTCGGTCGAAGATGTCGGCGAACTCCCGTTCGTAGCCGGCCGAGAAGAGCACCGAGTGGTGCGGCAGCCCGGGCGTGCGCCCCTCCACTCCGGCCAGCAGCAGCAGCGCCGAGGACGAGGTCCCGAGCCGGGCGATCCGGCGCAGCCGCCCGCGGTCGGGCAGCAACCGTCCGTACAGGGCGGCGGCGTCGGTGTTGGCCACCACGACGTCGGCGCGAACGCCTTCCCCGCTCGCCAGCCGCACCCCCGTGACGCGGGAGCCACGGGTTTCGACGGCGGCGACCGGCTCCGACAGGAACACCCCGACACCCGCGGCCTTCAGCAACAGGGCCAGGTCGTCGGCCAGCCGCGCCAGGCCGCCCGGCGCGTACCAGACGCCCTGCCCGTGCTCCAGCGCCGGGACGCAGCCCAGCGCGGCGGGCGCGCGGTACGGGCTCGACCCGGCGTAGGTGGCGTAGCGGCCGACGTACTGACGCAGGCGGGCGTCGCGGAAGTACCGGCGGGCCAGCCCGTCCAGGGTGCGCCCGGGGGCCACCGCCAGCAGGTCGGACAGCCGGGCCTCGTCCGGCGGGCGGAGCAGCGGCCCGGCGAACACGGTCCGCTCGGCCGCCCGCAGGCAGCCCCGCGCCCAGCCGTGGAAGGCGTGCCAGGACCGCCCCTCCCCCGGGGCCAGCCGCTCCACCTCGGCGGCCATCCGCTCCGGGTCGCGCCGGGCGTCCAGCACGCTTCCGTCGGCGAACCGGTAGCGGCACAGCAGCTCCGGCTCGACCAGCTCCCGCCCGAGCCCCAGCGCGCGGAAGAGCTCCGGCATGGTGAGCAGGGAGGGCCCCAGGGAGAAGGTGAAACCGTCCCGGCGATGCTCGGCCAGCTTGCCGCCCAGCCGCGGCAGCCGCTCGTACAGCCGGACCTCGTGGTCCTGCCTGGCCAGCAGCAGCGCGCACACCATGCCGCCCACGCCGCCGCCGATCACCGTCACCTCCGCCATGACCGCCTCCATGCCGGCGCGGCGAACGCGCCCATCGCGATCCCGCCGGCCGCCGCCACCAGCGGGTCGGGCGGGTCGAACACCGCCGCGAAGGCGACCGTCTCCATCACCGCCATGACCGTGTACAGGGCGAGCAGCCCCCGGTCCGGCCCGGCGTCGCGGGAAACGCGGCCGATGACCAGCATGACCAGCGCCGACACCAGCAGCCAGCCCGCGAAGTTGGTCCACGGGACGCCGCGGTAGGCGCCGTCCCGCGCCCACGCCCACAGCCCGAGGCGGACCATCTGCGGGTCGAGGAACAGGTCCCACGCCGTCAGCGCGCCCGCGCCCGCGCAGACGCGCGCCCACCGGCCGGCCGGGGCGACGGAGGCCGCCACCGCGTATGCCGCCAGGCCCATGCCGCCCCAGGCCAGCGCCACCACCACGGGTACGCCGCCCACCTGCGGCCACAGCACGCCGGTGTAGCGATAGTCGCCGAAGGGGAACCCGGTCAGCACGCCGGCCAGCTCGGCCGCGTACCCGGTCAGCACCGCCGCGCCGAACGCGGCCACCGCCCTGCGCGCACCCCACGCGTACGCGCCGAAGGCCACGGCGCAGACCGCCAGCAGCACCACGATGAGCCCGGTGAAGCGCTCAGGCCGGGCGCTCAGGCCGGAGGCCACCTGGCAGCCCATCATGGCCACCAAGGACAGCACGCCCAGCGCGCGTGCCGGCCCGAGGGCCGCGCCCGTCGCCTGTTCGCCCTGCGTCTGGTTCACACACTGTCTTTCGAAGGTGGCGCGTTCACGGTTGTACGTGCCCGGCGGCGTCCCAAGCCAGCGCCATGATCGTCCCAGCGTCCGGGCGAGGATCGGCCGGTGGCGGTGGTCGTGAGGGCGTCTAGACCACAGATCCGCCACTGACGGCCGGACACCCGAACCGACCAGCATTTTTCCCGATTCCGGCCGGGCTCTGGTCTACATAGGTCTGCTCCGTGGTCTGGCCTCGCCTCTCCCTCGGGCCTAGCGTGCAGACAAGGAGGTGAGAACCGTGTCGCTCGGAAGGTCGGCGGATCGAACGGGCGAGACGCACGCCCGGCTCCTCGACCTGATCCACTCGCTGCCGCCCGGAGCGCGCATCCCCTCGGAGCGCGACCTCGCCGAGCGCTGGGGCGTCGCCCGGATGACGCTGCGCAAGGCGATCGACCGGCTCGTCCTGGCGAGCCTGCTCGAACGGCGGCACCGGCGCGGCACCTACACCTGCCGCCCGCGGGTGCGGCGCGGCCTGACGGTCTCCTCCTTCACCGAGGAGATGACCCGGCGCGGCATCCGGGCCGGCAGCAAGACCCTGGCGCTGCGCCGGATCCGCGCGACCACCGAAGTCGCCAGGCGCCTGCGGGTCCCCGAGGGAGAATCGGTCATCCGTTTCACCCGGCTGCGCCAGGGCGACGGCGAACCCGTCGCCATCGAGACCAACTACGTGCCCGCCCGGCTGTTCCCTGACCTGACCGAGGCGGACCTGGACGGCTCCTGGTACGCGGTGATGGCCGAGAAGTACGGCGTGGACGTCAGCGCGGGCACCGCCGAGGTCCAGCCCGCCCTCCCCGACGAGCGCACGGCCGAACTGCTGGGCATCACGTCCGGCGAACCGTGCTTCCGGATCCGCACCGTGGTCAGGGACCGCAGGGGCCGGGTCGTCGAGTACGGCGAGTCGGTCTGCCGCGGCGACTACTACACGATCACCGTGGACCTCATACCGACCTAGCACACCCCCCATCCCGCAAGAACCTGGAGGTAACCATGCCCAGGTACCGTCAGCATCGGCGTCTACTGGCAATTACGGCCGTCCTTATCTCGACCGCCGGCTCGGTCGCGGCCTGCGGCGGCGGGGGCGGCGGCTCCGGGGACGGCACGGTCACGCTGACCTTCTGGACCCACACCCACCCCCCGATGATCGAGCTGAACAAGAAGCTCATCGCCGAGTACGAGGCCAGGAACCCCAAGGTCAAGATCGAGTACCAGACCATCCCGAACACCGAATTCGGCACCAAGATGCTGACCTCGCTGAGCACCGGGTCCGGCCCCGACATCATCAACATGGACGACAACGCCCTGCGCGGCGAGTACATCCCCAAGAACCTCCTCGCACCGGTGGACCCGGCCGGCTTCGGCAAGAAGTCGGCCGCCGACCTGGAGGCCGGCTACGTGCCCGGCACCCTCGACGGGGCCAAGGACGCCGGCGGCACCCTGTACGGCGTGCCGAGCGAGTTCAACGGCACCGCCTTCGCGATCAACACCAAGCACTTCCAGGACGCGGGCCTCGACCCTGAGCAGCCGCCGAAGACATGGCAGGAGGTCATCGACAAGGGCAAGGCGCTCAACAAGGCCGGGCACAAGCAGGCGTTCAACTTCCTCTACCTGCACTCCGGCTGGTACAGCCAGTGGTTCCAGACCCTGGCCAACCAGACCGGCGGGGCGATCCTGTCGCCGGACGGCAAGAGCCCCGCCCTCGGGACGCCCGGCACCAAGCAGGCGCTCGACCTGTGGGTGGAGCTGGCCAGGACCTCGGGCATCGCCGACCCGAAGACGTCCTCGCGGGACGCCACCGTGCCGTTCCAGGACCTGGCGAGCGGGACGCAGTCGATGGCCATCGTCTACCCGTGGGCGATGGAGCAGATCCGCCAGTCCAACCCCGACACCTACAAGGACCTGGCCGTGGTGCCACTGCCGCAGGTGAACCCGGCCAAGCCGGTGAGCCGCGTCTACGGCTACTTCTGGGCCGTCAACAAGGCGAGCGAGCACCAGGCCGAGTCCTGGCGCTTCATCTCCTACCTGGCCGGTCAGCACGACCGGTGGCTCAGCGACGTGAGCTTCGTCCAGCCGGTGACCGGTTGGCAGGACAGCGCGCCGGCCAAGAAGATCCCCGGCATCGACGTCATCGCGCAGGCGTACGCCGAGGGCCGCTACGACCAGGTCGGACCCCACTGGAGCGAGGTGCAGGACACCCTGCGCAAGGCCGTGGACGAGGCGGTCTTCGACGGCAGACCGGTGGACGCCGTGCTGAACGAGGCCGACGAGGCCGTACGCCGGAGCCTGAGTTGACGGTCACCACCACGACGCCCACGACCCGCCGCCCGTCCCCGCCGGGGCGGCGGCGGCCCCGGGTGAGCGGCAGGAACGTGCTCGGCGCGATGCTCTCGATGCCCGCGCTGGCGCTGTTCGCGCTCTTCGCGATCTATCCGGGCCTGCGGGTGTTCTACCTGAGCCTGTTCGACTACAGCCTGACCTCGCCACCGGAGTTCGTCGGGCTGGACAACTTCACGTTCCTGGCCGGAGATCCGCGCTTCCACGAGGCGCTGCTCCACTCGCTGGTCTACACCGTGGGCACGTATCTTCCCGCGCTGGCCCTGGCGCTCGTGCTGGCGGTGGCGCTGTCGCGGCGGATGAGAGGCGCCGGCTGGGTCAGGCTGCTGTACTTCCTGCCGGTCGCGACCAGCTGGGTGGCCATCTCGGTGGTCTGGCGGCTGGTCCTGCACCCGGACGGCCTGCTCAACCAGACGTTCGGCCTGGACGTGGACTGGCTGACCAGCTCCGCCGCGGCCACGTGGGCACTGGTGATCATGGGGATCTGGAAGGAGACGGGCTTCTTCCTCATCCTCTACCTGGCCGGGCTGTCCCGCCTGCCCGGCGAGGTGTACGAGGCCGCCCAGATGGACGGCGCCGGCGCCTGGCAGTCCTTCTGGCGCATCACGTTCCCGCTGCTCAAGCCCATCACCGCGATCTGCTCGGTGATGGGCGTCATCAGGGGGTTGCAGGCGTTCAGCCCGCAGGTGGTGCTCACGGACGGGGCCTTCGGCACCGAGGTGGTCAACCTGTTCGTCTACAAGACCGCATTCGAGAACGCGCGCATGGGACGGGCCAGCGCGGTCGCCGTGTTCATGTTCCTCGTCCTGATCGCCGTGACCATGCTGCAGCTGCGCGCCTTCCGCAGGGAGGACGGATGACGGTCAGGTCCCGCCTCGTGGGCTGGGCGTTGTTCCTGGTGGTGGCGGCGGGCGGCATCGCGTTCGCGGCGGTGCTGGCCTACGCCGTGGTCTCGGCGCTGAAACCGCCCGGCGAGGTGTTGTCGGTGCCGCTGCGGTGGTGGCCGAGCCAGGTGGACTGGCACAACTTCGCGCTGCCGTTCCTGGAGACGCCCTTCGCCCGCTACTACACCAACAGCGTCTTCGTCGGCGTCGTCGTGACCCTGCTGAACGTCCTGACGTGCACGCTCGCCGGCTACAGCTTCTCCAAGTTCAGCTACCCCGGCAGGAACGTCGCCTTCGTGATCGTACTGGCCACGCTGATGGTGCCGCTCGAGGTCATCTACGTGCCGCTGTACTCGCTGGTCTACGACCTGGGCTGGGTCAACAGCTTCGCCGGGCTCATCGTGCCGGCGGGCACCAGCGCGTTCGGCATCTTCCTCATGCGGCAGAGCATCGACGCCGTGCCCGACGAGCTGCTGGAGGCGGCCCGGCTGGACGGGGCCGGCGTCCTGGTCAGCCTGGGGCGCATCGTCGTCCCGCTCGTCCGGGGGCCGATGGCCGCCCTGGCGCTGTTCATCTTCATGATGAACTGGGACAGCCACCTGTGGCCGCTGCTCGTGGCCTCCGACGACGAGCACCGGACGTTGCCCGTCGGCCTGGCCGCGATGCAGGCCAACAACCTGGGCGCGGCCGGCGTGCCGATGATGATGGCGGCGGCGGTGCTGGCCATGGCGCCCACCGTCCTGCTGTTCCTGTCCCTGCAACGGCGGTTCGTTGAGGGCGTGGCGATGAGCGCGGGGATCCGGTGAGCGGCCTGTACGTGGGCGTGGACGGCGGCCAGTCCACCCTGCGGCTGACGGTCGCCGGGTCCGGCGTCGTCCACGAGGCGCCCGGGTTCAGCTATCCCCACCCCGACCCCGTCTCGGCCATCGCCGAGACCGTGGCCCAGGCGTGGGCCGCGGCGAACCGGCCGGGACCGGTCGCCAGGGTGGCGCTCGGGCTCACGGGCCTGCCCGCCCGGCCGGAGCAGCGTGACCTGCTGGCCGGGAAGATCGCCGCGACGCTGCGCGCCGAGGAGGTCGTCCTGTGCGC
Organism: Nonomuraea jiangxiensis; assembly: GCF_900099965.1. Taxonomy (GTDB): domain Bacteria; phylum Actinomycetota; class Actinomycetes; order Streptosporangiales; family Streptosporangiaceae; genus Nonomuraea; species Nonomuraea jiangxiensis. The sequence goes on from NZ_FNDJ01000025.1 coordinate 130,968, forward strand.
GGACAACGTCACCGCGCACGCGGGCGCTCTGCCCGGCGGGCACGGCGTGGTGCTGACCATCGGCACCGGCGTCGGCTGCCTGGCCGTGGACTCCGCCACCGGCACCAGCAACCGCGTCGACGGCTGGGGCCATCTGTTCGGCGACGACGGCAGCGCCTTCGCCATCGGCCGGGCGGGCATCGCGGCGGTGCTGCGCGCGCATGACGGCCGCGGCCCGCGTACCGCGCTGTCCGGCGCGGCCCTGCGCAGGTACGGCCCGGTCACGCGGATGCCGTCCCTCATCTACACCTCCGGCGCCGCGGTCGACGTCACCGCCAGGTTCGCCCCCGACGTGGTCGCCACGGCGGCCGGCGGGGACGAGGTGGCCGCGCGGATCGTCGCCGCCGCCGGGCGCGAGCTGGCCGGGACCGCCGCCACGGCGGTGCGCGCGGTCTCCGGCGACGCGCCGGTGCCGGTCACCCAGACCGGGCGCCTCGTCGAGCCCGGTGGCCTGCTCGCGGAGACGTTCCTGGCCGAGCTTGCCGCCACCGTCCCGCGCGCCAGGCCGGTGCCGGCCGCGGGCACCTCGCTCGACGGCGCCTGCCGCCTGGCCACCGCCTCCGACCCCGCCCCCTACCGCTCCCGCCTGCACATCTATCGAGGTCTTTGACGATGCCGCCCGTTCTCCCTCCGCCCCTTCCGCCCCGCTCGCTCGTCGTCTCCTGCCAGGCCGCCGCGACCAGCCCGCTGCACGGGCCCGGCCCGATGGCGATGATGGCCCGCGCCGCCGAGCAGGCCGGTGCCGTCGCGATCCGCGCCAACGGCCCGGCCGACGTGGCCGCCATCGCCGAGGCCGTCCGGCTGCCGATCATCGGCATCAACAAGACCGGCGACCGCGCCGGCGTCTTCATCACTCCGACCGTCGCCGCCGCCGCCGAGGTGATCCGCGCGGGAGCCACCCTGGTCGCCCTCGACGGCACCCTGCGGCCCCGGCCGGACGGCACGACCCTGGCCGAGCAGATCGCCGCCATCCACGACGAGTACGGCGTGCCGGTCATGGCCGACGTGGACGGCTACGAGGCCGGGCTCGCCGCCCGCGAGGCCGGCGCCGATCTCGTGGCCACCACCTTGTCCGGCTACACCGGCCCAGGTCCCGTTCCGGCCGGACCGGACGTGGAGCTGGTGGCCGCCCTGGCCGCGGCGCTCGACTGCCCGGTGGTCGCCGAGGGCCGCTACTCGACGCCCGAGCAGTTCCGCGCGGCGCTCGACGCGGGCGCGCACGCCGCCGTCGTCGGCACCGCGATCACCAACCCGGGCGCGATCGTCCAGCGGTTCCTGGGGGCGGTGGCATGAGGTCCGGGTACGGCCGCAGCCCCCTCCCCGTGCCTGTCGGCACGCCCCTGGGCGGGTACGCGGCCCGCGCCGGCCGCTCCACGGGCGTACTCGACGAGCTGGAGGTCTCCGTGGTGACCCTGGGCCGGCTCGCCTGGGTGGTGGCCGACCTCCCCTACGTCAACACCGACCTGGCCGAGGCCGTCCGCCGGGCCGTGCTGCGGGTGGCGCCCGGCCGGGACGTGTGGGTGTCGGCCACGCACACCCATTCCGGCCCCGACACGTCCTGCCCTGACGCCCCTTCCAGGACCCCGGCCCGCTGGCTGGCGGAGGTCCCGGAGGCCGCCGCCGCGGCGGCCCGCTCGGCGGTGGCCGGGGAGCGGGACGTGGAGCTGGGCGTGCGCCGCCTCCGGCTGTCCGGCGTGGGCGGGCAGCGCTCCGGCGTGCGCCCGCGGCGTACGGTGCCGGTGGAGGTGCTGACCTTCGGCCCGCCCGGCGGGGAGCCGTCCGGGGTGCTCGTCGTGCTGCCGGTCCATCCGACGGTGCTCGGCGCGGACAACCTGCTGGCAGGGCCGGACCTGTCCGGCGCTGTCAGGCGGGCGCTGTCCGGGCGGCTCGGCGGCGCGTGGGTCGTGGTCGCCACCGGCGCGGCGGGTGACGTCAGCACCCGGCCGCACCGCCGCGCGCAGACGCCGGAGGAGTGCGCGCGGCTGGGCGCCCTGGTGGCCGAGTCGGTCCTGCGCTGCCTGCGCGAACCCGCCCGCTCGACCGTTCCCGAGGAGGCCGCCGTGCACGTGACGGAGGTGCGGGTGCCGCTGCGGCCAAAACCGCCGGGCGGACCGGCGGCCGGTGAGCTGGAGGAGCGGCTGCGCGCGGCCGAGGAGGGCGGCGACCAGGTCGCGATCCGCACGGCCTGGACCGCGCTCCAGGCCGCCCGCCTGGCGGCGGGGCAGCCTCCTCCCGCGGACCTGTCCTGCGCCGTGTCGGTCGCCCGGCTCGGCCCCCTGTCGCTCGTCGCCCTGGGCGCCGAGCCGTACCTGGACCTGGCCGCCCGGCTGGACCGCGCGGCCGGAGGGCCCGCCGTCCTGCTCGGCTACACCAACGGCTACCTCGGTTACCTGCCCGTCCGCGCGGCCTACCGGCGCCCCGAGTACGAGGTGCTGCGCTCCCCCGTGGCCCCCGGCAGCGCGGAACACGTCCTGGCCCAGGCCACAGAGCTGGTACGGAAGGAACATCATTGACCACCCTCGACCGCCCGATCGCCCTGCAGGTGCTGCAGGAGGCCATGGACCGGGTCATCGCCACCCAGCTGCCGGCGATCGGCCAGGCCGCCCGCCTGTGCGCCGACGCGCTCGCCGCCGACGGGATCATCCAGGTCTTCGGCACCGGGCACTCCCGCGCGTTCGCCATGGAGATCGCCGGCCGCGCGGGCGGCCTCATCCCCACCAACCAGCTGAGCGTCAAGGACGTCGTCATGTACGGCGGCGCCGACCCGGCGGAGATCCTCGACCCGGCGAGCGAGCGCGACCCTGCGCTGGCGCACCGCGTGTGGGCGCTGCACGACGTGCGCCCGGACGACGTGTTCCTGATCGCCTCGAACTCCGGCATCAACGGCGCCGTCGTGGAACTGGCCGCGCTGGCCCGCGCCAACGGCAACCCGGTCATCGCCGTCACGTCGCTGGCGCACAGCAGGTCGCAGCCTTCCCGGCACCCGTCGGGGCGGCGGCTCCTCGACGTGGCCGACGTGGTGATCGACAACTGCGGGGTGCCGGGCGACGCGGCCCACCAGCTGCAGACGGGGGCGATGATCGTACCCACCTCGACCGCGACCGGCGTGCTCGTGGCCCAGCTGATCAACGTGGCGGTCTGCACCGACCTGCTGGACCGGGGCATCGAGCCGCCGGTGTACGTGTCGGCCAACGTCGCGGGCGGCGACGCCCACAACGAGCGCCTCGGCGCCCGCTACGGCTCCCGGGTCCGCCTCAGCGAGCCCTGAGCGTGAGCGGCGCCGCCCGAAGGTTGCGTCAACCATGGAGGCGAACGGATGTGGCCCCGAGCCCGCGCGCTAGGCCAGTTGCACGACGCGGACGAAGCGGGCCGGCTTCCGGCCGGTGTTGGCGTAGGCGTAGCGCCGGTCGCTGGCCAGGCGGGCCGATCCGCCGGCCCGCACGCTCACCGGCCGCGTCCCCTCGACCTCAAGGGTGAGCGTGCCGTCGATGACGTAGAACAGCTCTTCGGAGCCCGCGGGGTCGGGCTGGGCGTCGTAGCGGTCGCCCGGCTGCAACGTCCACTCCCACAGCTCGGCGGCGGGCTGGTGCCGGGTGGCGACCTGCAGCGCCGCATGGCTGCCCGCGGTGGAGGACCACACACCGGCCGCCGCGCCGGGAGCATGGACCACGATCGGGTCCGGCCGGCTGTCCCGGGTGAGCGAGGCGAAGTCCGTCCCGAAGGCGCGGGCGATCTTGTCCACGGTCACCAGGCTGGGGTTGGCCTGGCCCTGCTCGACGAGCGTGAGCATGCGGCGGCTCAGCCCTGTGGCGTCGGCGAGCTGCTGGACGGTCAGCCCCGCGCCCTTGCGGCGCCGTCGCACCTCCTCGCCCAGCCGCATGAGGAACTCGGCGGTCGGCCCACTGGAGACGGTCTCGTCGGCCACGTCCATCCTCCCTGGTTCCCAGCCACGCAGTTTGCGCACTATATTGCGCATTATGAGTATTCCCATCATAGCCGACGGCAGCGGTCCCGTCCTGCCGGAGACGGCCGTCCAGGCCCGGGTGCGGGAGGCGTTCGCGCAGCTCGCGGCGGGCCGCGCGGTCCAGCCGCAGCAGGTCGTGACCGATCTGCCCGGCGGCGGCGACGTGATCGCCTACCAGGCGGTCCTCGCCGACGCGGGGGTCTACGCCGTGAAGGTCTCGCCCTACCTCCCGCAGCCGGAGGGCAAGGCGGTCGTCACGGCCTGGACGCTGCTGCTGTCCACCCGTACGGGGGAGCCGCTGCTGCTGGCGGACGCCGGACGCCTCACCACCGAGCGCACCGCCGCCACCACCGCGCTGGCCGTCGACCTGCTCGCCCGCCCCGGCGCCCGCTCGCTGGCGGTCGTCGGCCTCGGCCCGGTCGGCCGCGCGCACCTGCGCCACGCCCGCGCCGTACGGGCCTTCGACGACGTCCGCGTCTACTCGCGCACCGCCACCGAGGCGGACCTCGACGGCCTCGGCGAGGTGAAGCTCGCCGGCAGCGCGGACGAGGCCGCCGAGGGGGCCGACGTGGTGCTGCTGTGCACCTCGGCGGCCGCTCCCGTCATCGACGTGCGCCGCCTGTCCCCCGGCACCCTGGTCACCTCGATCTCCACCAACGCGCCCATGGCGCACGAGATCGACCCGGCCGCCCTGCCCGGCCTCGACGTGTACGCCGACCACGCGCCCGCCGCCCACGCCGCCGCCGGTGACCTGCGCATCGCCGCCGCCGAGCACGGCTTCACCCTCCAGTCCATCCGCGGCGACCTGGCCGGCCTCGTCTCCGGCTCCGCGCCCGCGCCCACCGGCGGCAGGCCGGTGTACTTCCGCTCCGTCGGGCTCGGCATCGAGGACGCCGCCGTCGCCCTGGCCGTCCTGGAGAGCCTGGCGTGAAGATCGCCCCGTTCGGTGTCGAGCAGTGGATGAACACCTACGAGACCCGCTGCACCCACAACCTCGCCGAGACCTGCGTGGAGTCGCTCACCGTCGCCCAGTTGCTCGACCTGGCCGGCCACGGCGACTCGATGCCACGGGAGCTGCTTCCCCTGCGGCTCGCCTACGGCGCCATCGAGGGCAGCGAACGCCTGCGCTCGGCCGTCGCCGCCCTCTACGACCGCCAGGCCGCCGGCAACGTCATGATCGCCCACGGCGGCGTCGGCGCCAACCACCTGGTGCACCTGACGCTGGTGGAGCCCGGCGACCGCGTGGTGTCGGTGCTGCCGACCTACCAGCAGCACTACTCGATCCCCGAGTCCATCGGCGCCGACGTGCGCATCCTGCCGCTGCGCGAGGAGAACGGCTGGCTGCCCGACCTGGAGGAGCTGGCCGCGCTGGTCGAGGGCGGCGCCAAGCTCGTCGCCGTCAACAATCCCAACAACCCGACCGGCTCGCTGATGGACCGCGCCTTCCTGGAGCAGGTCGTACGCATCTGCGACCGGGCCGGTGCCTGGCTGCTGTGCGACGAGGTCTACCGCGGCATCGACCAGGCCGACCCGGGCACCACCGTCTCGGTGGCCGACCTGTACGAGCGCGGCATCAGCACCGGTTCGATGTCCAAGGCGTTCTCCCTGGCGGGGCTGCGCCTGGGCTGGGCCGTCGGCCCCGCCTCGCTCATCGACGAGCTGACCGTCCACCGCGACTACAGCACGATCAGCGTCGGGGTCGTGGACGACCTGCTCGCCGCCATCGCGCTGGAGAACGCCCCCGCCATCCTGGGCCGCAACCGCGCGATCACCCGAGCCAACCTCGCCACGCTGTCCGGCTGGGTCGAGGCCCAGCCCGGGATCAGCTGGGTCAGGCCGCGGGGCGGCACCACGGCGCTGCTGCGGCACGAGCTGCCCGTACCCTCCCGTGAGCTGTGCGTCCAGCTACTGGAGGAGACCGGCGTCATGCTCACCCCGGGCAGCGCCATGAGCATGGAGGGCTACCTGCGCATCGGCTACGCCAACAACCCGGCCGTCCTAGCGGCCGGCCTGCCGCTCCTCGGGGAGTTCCTCGACAGCCGCTGAAGGATCGGCCGGTGCAGGGTCAGCCGGTGCAGGGTCAGTACGTGGACAGCAGGTCGCGCAGCACCCGCGCCCCGAACCGCAGCGCCGACACCGGCACCCGCTCGTCCACGCCGTGGAACATGGCCGCGAAGTCGAGCTCCGGCGGCAGCCGCAGCGGGACGAAGCCGTAGCCCCGGATGCCCAGCCGGTCGAAGGTCCTGTTGTCGGTGCCCGCCGACAGGCAGTACGGCACCACCCGCGCCTGCGGGTCCTCGGCCCGCAGCGCCGCCAGCATGGCCTCGACCAGCGGCGTGTCGAAGGGCGCCTCGACGGCCTCCTCGACGTCGATGAACTCCCGCCGCACCGAGGGCCCGGCCAGCCGGTCGATCGTGTCCAGGAAGTCGTCGCGCAGCCCCGGCAGGAACCGGCCGTCCACCTCGGCGACGGCCAGTTCCGGCACCACGTTGGTGGCGTACCCGGCCTGGAATCTGGTCGGGTTGGCGACGTGCACCAGGCTCGCGCCGACGAAGCGGGCCACCGGCCCGAGCCGGTCCAGTACGGAGTCGAGGTCGTCCTCGTCGAAGGGGACGCCGCAGGCGTCGCAGATCTCGGCGAGCATGCGGCGCGTGGTCGGGGTGAGCCGCCGCGGCCACGGGTGGGAGCCGATCCTGGCGATCGCCGCGGCCAGCTCGGTCAGCGCGCTGTCGGGGTGCAGCATGGAGGCGTGCCCGGCCCGCCCGCTGGCCGTCAGCCTGAGCCAGGCCAGCCCCTTCTGCGCCGTCTCGACGAGATAGAGCCGCAGGCCGGGGGCCGGCTCGACCGAGTAGCCGCCGACCTCGCTGATCGACTCGGCGCAGCCCTCGAACAGCTCGGGCCGCTTGGCGACGAGGTGGCGGGCGCCGTGGTCGCCGCCGGTCTCCTCGTCGGCCAGCCAGGCGAAGACGAGGTCGCGGCGGGGGCGCAGCCCCGAGCGGGCGACGGCCGCCATCATCGCGGCCATGTGCTTCATGTCCACCGCGCCGCGGCCCCATACGCAGCCGTCGGCGATCTCGCCGGAGAACGGCGGCACCGTCCACTCGCGCGGGTCGGCGGGCACCACGTCGAGGTGCCCGTGCACGAGCAGGCCGGGCAGCGAGGGGTCGCTCCCGGGCACGCGCAGCACGACGTTCCCGCGGCGCGGCGCCGTCTCGACGTAGAGCGGGTCGAGCCCGGCCTCGGTCAGCCAGGTCATGACCAGCTCGGCGGCCTCGCGCTCGCCCGGGCCCGGGTTGCTGGTGTCCACGCGGATGAGCTCGGCGCACATCCGCACGGCCTCGTCCTCGTAACGGTCCGGGGTCATAGGGGTCTCCTGGTGAGACGGCCGTCCTTCAGCAGGTGGCCGCGCTTGTAGGCGTGCGTGATGAAGGACATGTCCACGTCGTAGACCTCGTCCAGCCCGCCGATGAACTCGGTGGCCAGCTCGTACAGGTCGCTCTCGTGGGTGAGGCACACCTCGACGAGCAGGTCGTGGGTCCCGGCGATGGCCGCGCAGTAGCGGACGCCCGGATGGCCGGCCAGCGCCCTGCCGACCTTGTCGATGCCGGCCGGCCGCACCTCCAGGCCGAGCTGGGCCTCGACCTGGAGGCCGAGCAGCGCGGGCTCGACCTCGGCCCGCAGGTGGACGAGGCGGCGCTCCAGCAGCCAGCCCACCTTGCGGGCGGCGGTCGGCACCGAGGTGCCCAGCTCCTCGGCGATCTGGGTGTAGCTCATCCGGCCGTCGCGTACGAGCAGGTCGGCGACCGCCCGCTCGGCCTGGCCGAGCTCCACGTGAGCGGGCAGCTCGGCCAGCGTCGGCACCGCGCACGCCCGCAGCGACTCGACCTCGCCCGGGTCGAGCAGCGGCGCGTGCCAGTCGGCGACCGTGGTGAACGTGCGCAGCACCACCTCAGACTCCGTGGCCCGCACGCCCGGCATGGCGGGCAGCTCGCGGGTGAGGATCTCGTGCAGCCGCTGGAGCGGGTCGGGCCCGTAGGCGATCAGCTCGCACCACACGTCGGCGGCCCCGGTCATCGCGAACACGCTCCGCACGTCGGCCCGCGCGGCCAGCGCGGCGGCGGTGGCGTCCACGCTGCCCGGGTCGGTGATCACGCGCACGTGAACGGGTTTGCCGACACCGGAGCGGAGGTCGTCGAGGATCGCGGTGATCCGGATCGCGCCGTCGGCGAGGAGCCGTTGCAGCCGCCGCGCCACGGTGCGCTCGTGCTCCCCCACCGCACGGGCGAGATCGCCCCACGAGGCGCGGGGCGCCACCTGCAGAGCCGCGGCCAGGCGGCGATCAAGCACATCTAACATGTCTGAATCTTATAGCTGATCACCCGTCATGACGGTTGTGTTAAAGAATTCGACTGATACTTGCCGAATTTTAATGACTAGGGCCAAACTGCGTGACATGGTACTTGCGTCCCCCCTGCGCAGCCGGGTCCGCCAGCTGACCGCCACCTCGATCGGCAACGTCGTCGAGTGGTACGACTGGCTCACCTACGCGTTTCTCAGCACATATTTCGCCGACCAGGTGATCCCCGCCTCCAATCACGCGGCCTCGCTACTCGGCACGTTCGCCGTGTTCGCGGTCGGCTTCGTGATGCGCCCGGTCGGCGGGCTGGTCATCGGACTGATCTCCGACAGGTACGGCAGACGCACGGCCATGACGCTGACCATCCTGCTCATGGGGATCGGCCAGCTCATGATGGTCGTACTGCCCACGTACGAGCAGGTCGGCCTGCTCTCCCCGATCCTGCTCGTGGTCTCCAGGCTGGTCCAGGGCTTCTCCGTCGGCGGCGAGTTCGCGGTGTCGTCGGTGTTCCTGGTCGAGTCGGCCACCCCCGGGCGGCGCGGACTGTACTCCAGCATGAGCTACTTCAGCTCCAACCTCGGGCAGCTGCTCGCCTCCGGCATCGCCGCGCTGTTCAGCAACCTGCTGTCCAGGGCCGACATGTTGAGCTGGGGCTGGCGCATGCCGTTCCTGATCGGCGCCGTCACCTGCCTGAGCGGCCTGTGGATCAGGAGCGGCACGCACGAGACGTACGCGCTGGCCGAGGCCATCAAGCAGGGCCGGGCCGAGCGGCCGCGCATGTGGGACTTCCTGCGCCACCACCCCCGCGAGTCGCTGCTGGTGGTCGGCATGACGATCGGTGCCACGGTGAGCTTCTACACGTGGTCGGTCTACCTGCCCAGCTACGCCGAGACGACGGCCGGCACCGACCCGGCCCAGTCGCTGCTGGCCACCACGATCGCGCTGGCCTTCTTCACCGTGATCCAGCCGGTCGGCGGGCTGCTGTCGGACCGCATCGGCAGGAAGCCGATGCTGGTGGTGTTCGGCATCGGGTTCACGCTGCTCACCGTGCCGCTGCTGTCCCTGCTGGACCGGTCGTTCTGGAGCCTGCTCTGGATCTCGTGCGTGGCCATGCTGCTGCTGACCGGCTACACCGCGGTCTGCTCGGCGGTCATGTCCGAGCTGTTCCCCGCGAAGGTGCGTACCGCGGGCCTCGGCATGCCGTACTCGGCGACGGTAGCCCTGTTCGGCGGCACCGCGCCGTACGTCGCCACGGCGTTCATCGACGCCGGGCACACCGCGCTGTTCGGCTGGTACGCGACCCTGCTCATGCTGATCTCCACGCTGGTGTACATCGGGATGCGGGAGACCAAGGACGTCGTCCTCGAGGTCGCCGGAGCCGAGGCGTGAGCGAGACCCGGCAGGTGCGCCCGCCCTCCGGCGACGACCTCGACCGCGCCTGGGCGGCGGTCGCCGGGCGGCTGGACCCCACGCCGCTGGCGCCCACGGCGCTCGCGCCCGGCGCGCTGCTGAAGCTGGAGTCGTTCCAGCCGACCGGCTCGTTCAAGGTGCGGGGCGCGATCGCCGCGCTGTCCGCCCTCCCGGCCGGCGTGGCGGCCGTCACGGCGAGCGCCGGCAACCACGCGCTCGGCATGGCCCACGCCGCGGCGGCGACCGGCAGGAAGGTCACCGTGGTCGTCGCCGAGACGGCGTCGCCCGCCAAGGTCTCCGCGCTGCGGAACTTCCCGGTCGAGCTGGTCAGGCACGGCTCCGGCTTCGACGCGGCCGAGGCGCACGCGCTGGAGCTGGCCGGTCCCGGCCGCGTCTACGTCTCGGCCTACAACGACCCGCACGTCATCGCCGGTCAGGCGACCATCGGCCGCGAGCTGGACGCCCAGGCCGCCGGCCCGCTCACCGTGGTGTGCGGGGTCGGCGGCGGCGGGCTGGCGGCAGGGCTGGGCATGTGGGCCGAGCGGCGCGGGGACGTCCGGGTGGTGGGGGTGGAGGCCGCGGCCTCCCGCGGGGTCTCCGCGTCGGTGGCGGCCGGGCGCGTGGTGACCGTCACCGTCGGCGAGACCCTCGCCGACGGCCTGAGCGGGAACATCGAGCCCGGTTGCGTCACCCCGTCGGTGATCAGCGGCCGGGTCCGGCTCACCTCCGTCACCGAACCCGAGGTGGGCGAGGCCATGCGGTGGCTGTTCACCCGGCACGGGCTGGTCGCCGAGGGCGCCGGAGCCGTGGGCGTGGCGGCCGTACTGGCCGGGAAGGTGGAGATCGTTGGCAGGCTCGTGGTGGTGCTCAGCGGGCGCAACATCGCGCCCGCGGCCTATGCGGAGGCGATCGCGTGAGGGTGCTGACGGAGGACGAGGTCCGGGCCCTGGTCGGCCCCCGGCTCGCACTGGCCGTGACCAAGGAGGCCCTGGTGGCGCAGGCCGCGGGGGCGGTGTCCCAACCCGACCCGTGGCACCTGGAGCTCCCCGAGGTCCGGGGCGAGGTGCACATCAAGGGCGCCCACCTGCACGGCGCCACCCACTTCGCGGCCAAGCTGGCGACGGGCTTCTACGCCAACGCCGCCAAGGGCCTGCCGGTCAGCTCCGGCCTGAGCGTGATCGCCGACGCGGAGACCGGGTTCCCCGAGGTGATCGCCCTCGACAACGGCTACCTGACCGAGCTGCGCACCGGGGCGGCGGGCGCCGCCGCGACCGAGGCCCTCTCGCGCCCGGACGCGGCCGTGGTCGCGGTGATCGGCCCCGGCGCCCAGGCCCGCTACCAGCTCCGCGCGCTGCTGGAGGTGCGCGACCCCGTGGAGCTGCGCCTCTACGGGCGCGACCCGGAGCGGGCGGCCGCGTTCGCCGAGGAGATGCGCGCGCTGCACGGCTGGAAGGTGGTCCTCGCGCCGAGCGCCGAGGCGGCCGTACGGGAGGCCGACGTCGTGCACACCGTCACCCCGTCACGCGAGCCCGTGATCTCCGGGGCCTGGCTGTCGCCGGGCGCCCACGTCACGGCGGTCGGCGCCGACATGGCCGGCAAGCGCGAGCTGGACGCGGCGGTGCTGGAGCGGGCGGACGTGGTCGCGGCCGACGACGTGCGGCAGTGCAGGGCGATCGGCGAGCTGCAGTACGCCCCGCGCCGGCCCGCCGTCGCCCTGGGTGACGTCATCGCGGGCCGGGCGCCCGGCCGCACGTCGCCCGGCCAGATCACGGTGGCCGACCTGACCGGCCTCGGCGCCGAGGACGCGGCCATCGGCACCGCCCTGGCCCGCGCCCTGTGACCGGCCGGCAGCGGGCAAGGAGGGGAGGGACCGCGCCGAACCGCGTCAGCGTGGTGCGGCGATGACGCCGTCGCGTAGGCGGGTGAGGGCGTCGGCGCGGACGCCCGCGAACGACGGCGCAGGAACCGTCGCCGGGCACAGGACCGGACCACGGGGATGGCGGGCCGCGGCGTCGCGGAGCGCGGTCAGGATCGCCGGGTCCTGACCCCAGGGGCCGCCGACGATGATGTGATCGGGATCGGCGAGCGACGTGATTGCGGTCAGGGCGCCGCGGACGGCCTCGCCCAGCGCGGCGCGTACGCCGGCGGCTCGCGGACCGGTGCCGGTGGCCGCGGCCAGGAGCCGGTCCACGTCGATCGCGGTGGAGCCGGGCCGCCGCAGGCCGAGCAGCCCGAAGACCTCGATCAGCGGCGTGGCGCCGCCCCCGGGGCCGGCCGTCGTCAGGTGGGCGATCTCACCGGCGAGCCCGTGCCGTCCGCGCAGGACGCGCCCGTCGCTGACGATCGCGCAGCCCAGGCCCTCCCCCAGGTAGAGGTAGGCGAAGGTGTCGCTGCCGGGGCGGGCGGCGAGTTCGGCGCGGGCGGCCCAGTTGACGTCGTTGTCGACGGTGACCTCGCCCGCGACGTAGGGGGCGAGGACCTCGGCGGGATCGAGGTCGCCGACCAGGAAGGGCGCGTCGGGCAGGTGGACGAGGCGGCCGGTGGCGCGGTCCACCGGATCGGCGGCGCTCACCACGGCCAGCTCCGCAGGTCCCGACGCCGCGGCGAGCCGCTCGGCGACGGCGCGCAACGCGGTGGCGACCTGGTCGGAGGAGGCCGTCCGGCCGGCGTCCTCCTCGGCGCGGCCGGCCGTCTCTCCGTAGACGTCCACGGCCTCGGCGACGACGCCGCCGGGGGCGATGCTGATCGCCCAGGCGGTCCGGTCGCCGCCGGCCAGCGTGTAGTAGGAGCCGACCCGGCCGCGTCCCCGTCCCCCGGCGGTGCGCTCGCCCGAGTCGGCCACCAGCCCGGCCGCGACGAGCCGCCGGACGCTCTCGCCGGCGGTCGGCTTGGACAGCCCGGTCTCGACCGCCAGCTCCGCCCGCGTCATCCGGCGGTGCCGCATGAGCGCGCGCAGGATGTGCTCGTCGGTCACGTTCCGGACCAGCTCCAGCGACGGCTTCGGGACGGTCATGGCCAGATTCTAATCAGGACCCTTGCCTGGAAAGGGGCGGCGGCGTAGCGTGCGCTTCAAGTAAGGAGTCCTATCTTGGAGGAGGTCGCCGTGACCGCGCCCCTGCCGCCCCTGCCGAGCTGGGAGGAGACCCCGGACGATCTGCCCGCCGCGATCCGGCAGGTCAAGGCCGCCCTTCGCGCTCGTGTCGCCGCGTCGGGACGGACCGTGGAGGAGGTCTTCTCCGTCATCGAGCGGACCGTCGAGGCCGAGGTCGCCGAGATCGTCGCGGCCCGGGAGCGGGGAGAGCCGGTCTGGCCGGTGATCGACTACGCCGACGTCGAGGCGGGCACCGTACCCGCCGGGAGCGTGCGGGCGCTGCGCCGGCGGGGCTGCCTCGTCGTACGCGGGCACTTCCCCCGCGAGCAGGCCCTCGCCTGGGACCGGGACATCGTCGGCTACACCGAGCGCAACGGCTTCTTCGACGCCTACCGCGGACCGGGCGACGACTTCTTCGGCAGCGTCGGGTCCAAGCCGGAGATCTACCCCGTCTACTGGTCGCCGGCGCAGATGCGAGCCCGGCAGAGCGACCGGATGGCGCGGGTGCAGGCGTTCCTGAACGCCCAGTGGAAGCACGAGTCCGGCGGCGTCCGCTGGTTCGACCCCGGCCGCGACTCCCTCTACCCCGACCGCATCCGCCGCCGGCCACCCGGCGCCGACTCCGGCGGCCTGGGCGCCCACCTGGACCCTGGCACCCTGGACCTGTGGATGACCGCGTCCTACCAGCGGGCGTTCCGGCACGTGTTCGACGGGACGATCGAGGACTACGACCCGTGGGACGCCGCCCACCGCACCGACGGCCCTCAATATCCGGGCACCACCATGTGCTCGGCGTTCCGCACCTTCCAGGGCTGGACGGCGCTGTCGGACATGGACCGCGACCAGGGCGTGCTGCACACCGTGCCGATCCCCGCCGCGATGGCCTACCTCATGCTGCGGCCGCTGCTCGGCGACGTGCCCGACGACGACATGTGCGGGGTCACCGTCAACCGGGTCTTCCCCGTCGCCGAACGCCGGCATCCGCTGCTGCTGCGGGCCCTGACCGCGATCCCGGACGTACGCGCGGGCGACTCGGTCTGGTGGCACTGCGACCTGATCCACAGCGTGGCGCCGGTCAGGGACCAGCGGGGCTGGGGCAACGTCATGTACATTCCCGCGGCCCCCTGGTGCCCGCGCAACGAGCGCTACGCCGCGTCCGTCCGCGCGGCCTTCGCCACCGGCTCCAGCCCGGACGACTTCCCGGCCGAGCACTACGAGCGGTCCTGGCCCGACCGCTTCCAGCCGGCCGACCTCAACCCCGTCGGCCGCCGCGGTCTCGGGCTGGACTGACCCGCACGGCCGCGGTGGCTCGCGCCGGTCGTCTCACGCCGTGGCCGCGCGGAGCCAGTCCAGGCCCTCCGCGGCCGAGTCCAGAATCGAGATGTGCCCGTCGCCGGGTGACAGCCGCAGCTCGGCGTTCGGGCAGCGGCGGGCCAGCCAGGTCGCGTACGCGCTGGGCGCGATCCGGTCCTGGCCGCCGTGCAGCAGCAGGACGGGCGCCGTCACCTGGGCGGGGTCGCAGCCCCACGGGGCGACGTAGGCGAGGTCGTCGTCTATCAGCCCGCCGTTTCCCTGCTCCAGGGCCGGGCCGACGACCTTGCCGAACCAGGACCAGATGCCGTCGAGCGCGGCATGGTCGGCCGGGGCGAACATCTCCGGGTCGTATCCGGCCGTCGCCTCATGACGTTCCTTCGCCGCCCGGCCCTCGGCGGCGGCGCGCAGGGAGTCCTGGCCGGAGCGGTACATGCCGGCGAACCAGTCGAGCCCCTCGGCGTCGTACGGGGCCATCGGCGCCGCGGCGACCACGGCCCGCACGCGCTCCGGCAGCAGGGCGGCGCAGGCCAGGGCATGCGAGGCGCCGCCCGAGTGCCCCATGACCGCGAACGTGCCGATGCCCAGCGCGTCGGCGACGTGCCGGGCGTACCCGGCCGCGGACCCCACGGTCCGGCCGGGTTCCGGAGTCGAGCTGCCGTATCCGGGGCGGTCGTACGACACCCAGCGGATGCCGAGGCGCTCGGAGGCGGGGAAGAGCGGCTCGGGTGGGCTGCCGAGGTTCGGCGTGCCGTGGTGCCAGAGGACCGGCAGCCGGTCGGCGGCATCGGTCGCGTCCGTGTCGTAAACGTGCAGGGTACGCCCGTCCGCCAGCGTCAGGTCGAACTCCTTGATCCTCATCACCATGGCCCTTTCGAAAGTGTCCGTGTTCCCGTCTACATTGGCGCGTCGGGGCCGGAGCGATCGGGTCCCCCGGAGCGCGAAGGGGTGAGCATATGGTGGCAGATGCCGTGGCGGAGCTGGTCGGCGGCGGGGGGTTGCGGCCGTTCCGCATCGAGGTCAGCGACAGCGAGCTCACCGATCTGCGGCGGCGGCTGGACCAGGTGCGCTGGCCGTCCGAGCCCGGCGGGAGCGGCGGTTACGGCGTTCCCCTGGCCATGGTCAAGGAGCTCGCCCGCTACTGGCGGGATCACTATGACTGGCGCGCGTGGGAGGCCAGGCTCAACGAGCACCGCCAGTTCACGACCACCATCGACGGCACCACGGTGCACTTCCTGCACGTGCGCTCCCCCGAGGCCGGCGCGCTGCCGCTGGTGCTCAGCCATGGCTGGCCCGGCTCGGTCGCCGAGTTCCTCGACGTGCTGGGGCCGTTGAGCGATCCTCGGCGGCATGGTCTCGATCCCGCGATCGCCTTCGATCTGGTGGTGCCGTCGCTGCCGGGGTTCGGCTGGTCGGGGCCGACGCCCGACACGGGGTGGGGGCCACGGCGGATCGCCCGGGCATGGGCGGTGCTGATGAGCCGCCTGGGTTACCGGCGCTACGGCGCGGCCGGAAACGACTGGGGTGCCCGCATCTCTCCCGAGCTCGGGCGGCTCGCGCCCGACGCGGTCGCCGGCGTGCACGTCACGCAGCTCTTCTCCTTCCCGGACGGCGAGTCGATGGCCTTCCCGCCGACCGTCGACACCCTGGACCCCGCCGCCCTGGCACCCGACGACCGCAAGGCGCTGGCGACCTTGCGCTCGGTCCAGGCGAACACGTCGTCGTACTACCACCTCCACGCCCAGCAGCCGCAGACGCTCGCCTACGCCGTCAGCGACTCCCCCGTCGGCCTGCTGGCCTGGAACAGCCAGGTCATGCACGGCCTCGACCCCGACGCGCTGCTCACGCACGTCTCGATCCACTGGCTGACCGGCACCGCGGGCTCGGCCCTGCGCATCTACGCCGAGCAGGAGCGGCAGAGCGCTCCCGAGGGCCCCACGACCGTGCCGCTCGCCCTCGCCCAGTTCCCGGACGACATCGCCCCGCTGCGGGCCGCCGCCGAGCGCGACCACGCCACCATCGTGTCCTGGCACACCTACGACCGCGGCGGCCACTACGCCGCCCGCCAGGCCCCCGACCTCCTCGTGGACGACATCCGCGGGTTCTTCGCCTCCCTCCGGAGGAGGTGAGCGCCGGTTCAGTCCGTGCCGGACCGCCACGTCCCCTGGGCCACCCGCGGCACGAACGTGTCCAGGCCGGCCACCGGGAAGCGCACCGTCTCGCCGGTCTCGGCGGACAGGTACGCGGCCATCATGAGCTCACTGACCTCGGCGCCGTGCCGCAGGCTCTCTCGCGGCTGCCGCCGGGCCAGGAAGTCCGCGGTCACCGCCCGGTTCTCGGTCGTGTACCCGTAGGTCAGGGCCTCGTCGGACACGATCGGCAGCAGGCCCTGCTCCGCGCCCTGCTTCTCGACCAGGTCCTCGCCCTCGGGAGAGCTGATCTCCCTGCTGAGGAAGAGCTGCGCCTCGGTGTTCAGGGTGCCGGCGCTCATCGAGTATTCCGGCCCCAGCAGCTCGAACGTCAGCCGCAGCCCGGGCCCGACGTAGCTCCACGACGTGGTCGCCTCGATGACCACCTCGTCCCCGTCGCCGTTGCGGAAGGTGATGGTCGCGTGGGCGTAGTCCTCGGCCGGCTGCCGGGTGTAGTCGACGGCGCCGCCATACCGGGCGGACAGCTGGGCGGCGTACCGCTTGCGGGACCACTTCAGCGAGGCGATCCGCGCGCTCACCGACACCGGGGTGAGCCAGTCCGACTGGTCCGTGCCGGGCGGTGTCAGCAGATACCGGCCGGCCTCGATCGAGTGGCACATCATGTCGCTGAGCACGCCGCCGCCCTGGCGCGTCCCGTCCCAGAACCAGGCGGCGTGCGGGCCGCTGTGCTCCTCGGCGCACCGGGCGAGGTACGGCGTCCCGGCGAGCGCGGCGCCCCGGGCCCAGAGCAGCTCGTGGGCCCGCGTGACGGCGGGCGCGTACACCTGGTTCTCCAGGTAGGCGTGCAACAGCCCGGCGCCCTCGACCAGCTCCACCACCCGGCGGGCCTCGGCGAGGGTGCGGCCGAGCGGCTTCTCGACGGCGATCCCGACGAGGGAAGCGCGCCCCGAGGTGACCTCCTCGGCGATGGTCTCGATGACGGCCGGCCGGGCGTGGTTCGGCGCGACCACCCAGACGGCGTCCACCCGCGGGTCGCGGACCAGCTCGCGCAGGTCGGTGTAGGCCCGCGCGTCGCCGACCCGCAGCTCGCGGCAGCGGTCGGCCAGCGCCTGCGCGCTCTCGGCCCGCGGGCTCTGGACGGCGACCACGTCGGCGTCGCGGACGCCGGTCCACGAGCCGACGTGGAAGTTCGCCATGAATCCGGCGCCGACGATGCCGACTCCGAGCCGTTCGCTGTTCTCCAACGTGGGACCCCTTAACTCCGAAGGCGTCGCTGCCGCCCGTAGAGCGACAGCAGGACGAGCAGGACGATGCCGTTCACGACGGTGCGCCCGGCGCCGCCGATGTCCAGCGTGGTGAGCAGGCCCTGCAGCACGGTCAGCACGATCGCGCCGACCGCGGTGCCGGCGTAGCCGCCGATGCCGCCGGCCAGCAGCGTCCCGCCGATGACGACGGCCGCCACCGACGGCAGCATGTACTGGTCGGCGAGGTCGAGGAAGACCGACTCGGTGTACCCGAGCAGCAGGATGCCGCCCAGCCCGGCGAACGTCGCGGACAGCACGTACGCCACGATCAGCGTGCGGTTCACCCGCACGCCGGTCAGCTCGGCGGCGGTCCGGTTGGCCCCGACGGCGAACAGGTTCCAGCCGAACGTGGTGCGGCGCAGCAGCCAGACGGCGAGCAGGCCGAGCAGCAGCCACAGGAACAGCAGTCCCGGCAGGTCGCCGACGACCCGGCCGTTGACCAGCGACGTGAGCGCCGGCGCCGCCCGGCCGCTGGCCTGCCCGCCGGTGTAGGCGAGGATCAGCCCCTGCACCACGCCGATCATGCCCAGCGTCATGACGAACGGCGGGATCCGCAGCAGCGTCACGCACAGCCCGTTGACCAGCCCGATCCCGGCGGAGACGAGCAGCGCCAGGGCCACGGCCGGCACGATGCCGGCGTCGTCGCCGGCCATCACCCGCGACCCGATGATGGCGGCGAACGTCGCCACCTTGCCCACGGACAGGTCGACTCCACCGCCCCCTGCGATGATCACGATGGTCTGGCCGATCGCGATGACGCCGAGGAACGCCGCCACCCGCATGAGGTTGACCAGCTGCCCGTACCCGGCGAACCCGGGCGAGAGCAACTCACCGGCGATCACCAGGGCGACGGCGATCGCGCCGGCCAGCGCCACCGGCCCGGGCCGCCAGGCGAGGACCCGTCGCGGCGCCTCCACGGTCGGTGCGCTCATGCCGCCGGCCTCCTCTTCTGCAGGGCCGGGATGCCGGCCAGCGCCAGGGCCAGGATGATCACGGCGCCGTTGACCAGCTGCCGGTACGTCGTCGGCACGTCGGCGAAGAACACGATGTTCGTGACCAGGGCGAGGACCATGGCGCCCAGGATCGACCCGCCCGCCCCGCCGCGCCCGCCCGCCAGCGCGGTCCCGCCGAGCACCACCGCGGCCACGGACGCCAGCGTCAGCTCGTTGCCCACGAACGGGTCGCCGGAGCCGGTGTTGGCCAGGACCGCCAGCGCCGACAGCGCCGCGAACAGCCCGCCCAGCACGTACGCCCAGACCCGGGTCCGGGTGACCGGCACCAGCGAGGCGTACGCGGCCTCGGCGTCACCGCCGACGGCGTAGACGTGCCGGAGCACGCGGTGCCCGCGCAGCACCCGCCAGAGCAGCGCGAGCCCGACGATGGCCAGCAGCGCGACCGGCACCCCGAGCACGGAGTCCCGGTAGGCCGTCGTGACCTCGATCGGCACCGAGCCGCCGGGAGTCGGCAGCACCACCAGCGCCAGCCCGGAGAACACGAAGCTGGTCGCGAACGTCGCGACGATCGGCTGAAGCCGCAACAGCGCGACCACCAGCCCGTTCAGCGCGCCGCAGGCCATCCCGACGCCCAGCGCGGCGGCCGCGGCCAGCGGGAGCCGGTCCAGCCGCCCGTCCACGACCTGGACGGCGACGACGCTGGCCAGCGTGACCTGGGCGCCGAGCGAGAGGTCGAGGCCGCCGCTCAGCACCACGACCGTCTGCCCGATGGCGATCGCCACCAGTGGTACGAACGTCGCGAAGTTCGAGGTCAGCGCGTAGCCGCCCCAGAAGTTCGGCTGCAGCGCCGTGTTGACGGCCACGGCGACCACCAGCATCGCGACCGTCGCGACGCCGGACAGCTGGACGCCGGCCCACCGGAGGTCGCGCAGCCGGGCCGGTACGTTCACAGCGACTCCCCCGGGGCGAGCCGCAGCGCGCCGGCCACCAGCCGGCCCTCGGTGATCGCCGCCCCGCTCAGCTCCTCGACGACGGCGCCCTCGAACAGCACCAGCACGCGGTCGCTCAGCTCGGCCAGCTCGCGGTTGTCGCTGGAGTTGAGGATGACCACGGCGCCGTCGTCGGCCAGGCCGCGCACGATCGCGTAGATCTCCTCCTTCGCGGCGACGTCGACGCCCTTGGTGGGGTCGTCGAGCAGCACGACCCGCGGCCGGTCGAGCAGCCACTTGC
This sequence comes from Nonomuraea jiangxiensis, assembly GCF_900099965.1. Lineage (GTDB taxonomy): Bacteria > Actinomycetota > Actinomycetes > Streptosporangiales > Streptosporangiaceae > Nonomuraea > Nonomuraea jiangxiensis. Next base: position 150,777 of record NZ_FNDJ01000025.1, read on the forward strand.
CGATGACGACCTTCTGCTGGTTGCCGCCGGACAACGTGGACACCGGGTCGGCCAGCGAGCCGAGCTTGATCCGCAGCCGCTCGACCATCGACCGGGCGGCGCTCCGCTCGGCCGCGGCGCCCAGCGCGAGCCCGGCCCGGGCCCGGCGGCGCATGCTGGCCAGCGAGAGGTTCTCCTGGATCGGCCGGGTCGCGAACATGCCCTGCCGGCCACGGTCGCCGGGCACCAGGGCGACGCCGGCGCGGGCGGCCCTGACGGGCGAGGTGAGCGGCAGCGGCCGGCCGTCCAGCAGCGCCTCGCCGGCGCTGACGCGGGCGGCGCCGAACAGGGCGAGCAGCAGCTCGGACTGGCCCTGCCCCTGCAGGCCGCCGAGCCCCAGCACCTCGCCGGCGCGAGCGGTGAAGCCGACATCGCGCAGCCGCTCGGTGGTGAGCCCACGCACTTCCAGCCTCGCCCCCGGCACCGCCTCCGCGCCCGGCCTCGCCTCCGCGCCCGCCCTCGCCTCCGCGCCCGGCACCGCCTCCGCCTCCGCCTCCGCGCCCGGCCTCGCCTCCGGCCCCGCTCCCACGAATGCTTCCGTGGGCGCCGGCGCCCCCGTCGTGGCCGGCGCCCGGCGGGGTGCCCGGTGGGGCACGTCGCCGACCATGAGCCCGACCAGCTCGGCCTCGTCGGTGTCCGCGAGCTCGACCGTGCCGGCGGTACGGCCGTTGCGGAGCACCGTGGCCCGGTCGCACAGCGCGAACACCTCATCCAACCGGTGTGAGGTGAACAGCACCAGCACCCCGGCCGCGCGCAGCTCCCCGACCACCTCGAACAGCACCTCGACCTGCTCCTTGTGCAGCGACGCGGTGGCCTCGTCGAGCACGAGGATGCGGGGCCCGCGGGCCAGCGCCTTGGCGACCTCGACGATCTGCAGCTCGCCCGGACCGAGCGAACCGGCCGGCCGGTCCAGCGGCAACCGGCCGGAGAACGCGGCGGCGAACCGCTCCAGCGCGGCGCCGGCGCGGTCGCGGGCGGCGCGGTGGTCGAGGAACCCCCACCGGCGGGCCGGCTCCAGCCCGAGCACCACGTTCTGGGTCACCGTCAGGTCGCCGACGATGCTCAGCTGCTGGTAGACGGCGGCGACGCCGAGCGCGTGCGCGTCGCGCGGGCCGCCGATCCGGGCCACGGCACCGTCGATCCGGATCTCGCCGGAGTCCGGGACGACGGTGCCGGCCAGGGTCTTGTCCAGCGTGCTCTTGCCGGAGCCGTTCGGGCCGAGCAGGGCGTGCACCTCACCGCGCACCGCCGTGAGGCTCGCCCCGTCGAGCGCCTGGACGCCGCCGTACCGCTTGCGGACGCCCGTCATCTCCAGCAGTGCGGTGCTCACTGGAAGAATTCCGCGGCCTGCTCGCGGGTCAGCGAACCGTCCAGGCTGTACGCGTCGCTCTCGCCGCTGACCTTGCCCCACTGCTGGTCGAAGGTGGCCTGGTCGACCGTGTAGGGGATCGGGACGTGGACGGTGTTGCCGGAGATGCTGCCGGCGGCGAACTTCCGGCCGTCCAGCACGTTGACGGCCATGTGCAGCGCGGAGACGGCACCGCCGGGCGGGTTCACCACTCCGATGCTCTCGAAGCCGTCGGCCCGTCCCGCGTTCCAGAGCCGCATGAAGCCGACCCGGGCCTCGCCGGAGATCTTGATCTTGTCCAGCCGCCCGGCCGCCTGGACGGCCCGGAACACGCCCTCGGCCATGCCGTCCTGCGTCCAGACGCCGTCCACGTCGGGGTAGGTGGCCAGCAGGTTCGTCATCACCTGCTGGCCGGTGGCCTGGTCCCAGTTGCCGTCGGCGACCGTCAGCACCTTGACGCCGGCCTTGTCGAAGACCGCCTTGGCGGCGCCCCAGCGCATCTCGTTGGCCGGGTGGCCGGCGATGCCGTTCACGACGAGGATGCTGCCGCCCTGGCCCACCTGCTTGGCCAGCCACTCGGCGGAGATGCGGGCCCACTCGGCCTGGTCGATGACGACGTTCGTGACGTCCTTGGAGGTGACCGCCTGGTCGATGGCGAGCACCTTGATGCCCTGCTGGATCGCCTCGCGGAAGACGGCGTCCAGGGCGGTCTCGGAGTTCGGGTTGACGATGATCGCGTCGACGTCGCGGTTGATGAGGTTGCGGATCTGCTGGATCTGGCCGTTGACGTCGGTGTCCGCGCTCTCGACGACCAGCTCGTCGACGACGCCCTCCTTCTGGTATTCGGCGAAGGCCGCCTGTAAGCCCTCGACCATCTGGGTGCGCCACTCGCTGCCGACGAAGCCGTTGCTCAGCCCGATGGTGTACGGCCGCCCGCCGGCCTCATCGCCGCTGCCGCCGCCGTCCGCACCGCACGCCGCCAGGAGCACGGCCAGGGCGCCGACCGCGATACCGGCACGCCACCTTCGACTCGGTCTCGGCATCAGCACCACACCCTTTCTCCGGCGACTTTTCCACCATCGCGAGCAATAAGTGGCCCAATGGTGCCCCACCGCCGGGGTCGCCGTCTACCGTCCGCGCCGACCTTTCCGCCGCGAACGGGCGGGCTCAGCGGGTGGCCTGGACGTAGGCGGAGTCGCTCACCAGGCGCGCGGCCAGCTCGGCGGCGCCCACGATCGCGGCGTCCTCGCCCAGCGCGGACGCGGCCAGCCGCGGCACGTGCGGGATCCGGCCGACGAGCCGGTCGCGCAGGCCGGGGGTGATGAGGTCGGCGGCGCCGCCCATCTCGCCGCCGACGATGACCAGCTCCGGGTCCAGGACCGTGCACAGGTTGGCCACGGCCAGCGCGACGTAGTCGAGCGTCTCCTCCAGCAGCGCCCGCGCCTCCCCGCTGCCGCCCCTGACCAGGTCGAACACGTCGGCCGCGGTGAGCGGCCGGTCGGCCGGGGCGGCGATGCCGCGCTCGCGGGCCTGCCGGGTCAGCCCGGCCGACCCGACCCGGCTCTCCAGGTCACCGAACCCGGGGAACAGCCGGGCCAGCGAGGAGCGCTCCAGCAGCATGTAGCCGATCTCGCCGGCCGCCGCCCGCGAGCCTCGGTGCAACCGGCCGCCGGTGACGATGCCGACGCCGATGCCGGTGCCCAGCACGACGGCGACGAGGTCCTGCACGCCCTGGCCGGCGCCGCGACGGTGCTCGCCGACGGCCAGCACGTTGGCGTCGTTCTCGACCACGACGGGAAGCCCGGTACGGTCGTGCAGCAGCGAGCCGACCGGCACCTCGCGCCAGTCGAGCGCGGGCGCCCAGGTCACGCGCCCGTCGGCGCCGTCGACGACCCCGGGGACGGCGACCCCCACCGCCTGGCTGGGCTGGCCCCGGCCGTCCGCGGCGGCGCCCAGCTCGGCGGCGACGGAGAGCGCCTCCTCCAGCCGGATGGTCGCGCGGTCGGCGGCGTGCAGCACGTCGGGGACCACCGGGCGCTGGACCCGGTGCACGATGACGCCGTCGAAGTCGACCAGCGCCCCCTCGGTGCGGGTGGCGCCCACGTGCACCACCGAGACGAGATTGCCCCGCCCGCTGTAGCGCAGCAGGATCGAGGGCCGCCCGCCGGTGGACGGCTGGTGCCCGTCGGCGACGATCAGGCCCTTGCGCTGCAGCTGGGCGGCCAGCCGGGTCACGGTCGCGGCGCTGAGACCGGTGCGGGCGCCGATCTCCTGCCGCGACAGCGGCCCGTGCTGGCGCAGCACGTCGAGGATCGCGGTCTGGTTGACCCGCGAGACGGTGCCGGCATTGGCCGTCGAGGAGGTCGGACCCGGCATGGCTGCTCCCCCTGGAGTTACCGATCTGTAGTTTTCTATCAGGCTGATACTGTATCCATCCCTCAACCCGCTCGAGACTCAGGACGCCGCCCGTGGTGATGCCCGGAACCGACCGTACCGGCCTGGCCGGCCCGCTGCGCCGGGCGCTCGCCGAGGCCGGCTGGCTCCCGCCGACCGGTGTCGGGCCGGCCCCGTCCGCCCCGACACCGCCGGAAGCCGCAGCCGGGCCAGTGCCGCGGGAAGACGTGGCACCGGCCGCGCCGCGGGAAGACACCGCCCGGCCAGTGCCGCGGGGAGACACGGCCGGGCCGGTCGTGGGCGTCGACCTGGGCGGCACGAAGCTGCACGCCGTGCTCTACGACCCGGCCCGGCACCGGCTGCTGGATCGTGTCGAGCGTACCGATCCGCGCGGTGGCACCGCCGTGACGAGCCAGATCGCCGAGCTGGTGGCGTCGCTGGCGGCGGCCGCGGGCAGCACGGGGCTGCCGGCGCGGGTGGCGATCGGCTGTCCCGGTGCCCCGGATCCGGTCAGCGGCGCCGTCGGGCACGCGCCCAACATCCCGGGCTGGGACCGGATGGACGTGCCCGGCGACCTGGAGTCCCGCCTGGGCACCCGGCCCCTGGTGCACAACGACGCGAACCTGGCCGCCTGGGGCGAGCACGTCTGGCAGCCGGACGGCGGCGGCGACCTCGCGTTCGTCGCGGTCGGCACCGGGGTCGGGCTCGGCCTGGTGCTGGACGGCCGCATGTACGCGGGCAGCCGCGGGCTGGCCGGCGAGGTGGCCGACCTGCCCTTCGGCGCGGACCCGTTCGACCCGGCCAACCTGGTGCACGGGCCGCTGGAGCAGCGGGTCAGCGGCCGTGGCATCGAGCGCCGCTACCACGAGCTGACCGGCCGGCGGTGGACGGCGCCGGAGGTGTTCGCCGCGGCGAACGACGGGGACGAGGCGGCGGCGCGGGTGCTGGACGAGCTGGGCCGGCTGCTGGCCCTGGCGCTGCGGGCGGTCAGGGCGATCGTCGACCCGGCGGTGTTCGTGCTGGGCGGCGGCATCGGCGCCCGGCCGGAGACGCTGGCCGCCACCCGCCGCTGGCTGACCGTCACGGAGGGCGCTTCGCTGCAGGTCAGGACGAGTACGTTCGGGGCTCGCGCGGCGGTCGCCGGCGCCCTGGCCGCCGCGGTCACGGCCTGATCCCCTCATCCCCGAGTTCATCATCATCCCGATAGAAAAGTCGCCCGAGGAGCTCCTTGACCACCCCGCCCCAGGGCCACTTCCCGGTCGAATCGGCCGACGACCGATGAATTCGGCGACCGGGCCAGGTCTAATACCCCTGCACACTCCAAGCCGCCACCTGATCAGTGAGGGGCCATGAGCACAAACGCGCTACCACCCATCGTCGACGCCGACACCTGGCAGCGTCAGCTCGAAGCACTGCGTGCCCGGGAGAAGGCCGCGACCCGGGAACTCGACGCCATCGCCGCCGAGCGCCGCCGCCTGCCCATGGTGCGGATGCCGGACTACATCCTGGAGGGCGAGGCCGGGCCGGTTCGGCTGGCCGCGGTCTTCGAGGGCCGGAGACAGCTGATCGTCTACAACCACATGTGGTTCCCGGGCGAGAAATGGCAGTGCGGGGGCTGCACGTGGTTCACCTCGCAGTTCACCCGGCTGGACTTCCTGAGCAACTACGACGCCCGGTTCGTGATCGTCACCCAGGGCCCGATCGACGAGGCGCTCGCCTACAAGCGGCGGGTCGGTAACAAGATGGCCTGGTACTCCACCGCCGACAGCCCGTTCGGCGCCGACGTCGGCGCACCGCCCGGCGGAGGCTTCGCCATCAACGTGTTCCTGCGCGACGGCGACACCGTCTATCGCACCTGGCACTCCAGCGGCCGGGGCTGCGAGCAACTCGGTCACAACTTCGCGCTGATCGACCTGCTGCCGTACGGGCGGCAGGAGGAGTGGCAGGACTCACCCGAGGGCTGGCCGCAGTCACCCGCCTACAGCGGATGGCCCGAGCCTGAGGACATCGCCGCCCACTACGGCGAGGAGACCGCCTAGGAACGTTCGTCCGGCTCAGCTCACCGAGCGAGAGCGGACCGCAGGAAGCCGCCCGCACCCGCCGCCGTCATCCCGGCGAACGTCACCGTGCCGCCGGCCCGCACGGCCGGGTGCGGGCCGCCACCGACGGCCCGGTCCAAGGGCCTGCCGTCCCACAACTCGCCGACGATGTTCGCCGCGTTCGGGGGCCAGGATGGGGTTGTCACGCTGAGGTGACGCTTCACCGACCCCCGCCAGAGAGCGACCACGATGCCGATCAATGACGAGATCTTCGCCCGAATGGACGAGCTCAGTCCCGCCGAGAAGAAGGTGGCGCGGGCGCTGCTGTCCAACTACCCCAGTGCCGGGCTCGACAGCGCCGCGCGTCTGGCGAAGAGTGCCGGGACAAGCACGCCCACCGTGCTGCGCCTCCTCAGCCGCCTCGGCATCGGCAGCTACCCCGCGTTCCAGGCCCTGCTGCGCGAGGAGGTGGCCCACTACATGAGCAGTCCGGTCAGCCGGACCGAGCAGGTGCGGGGGCTGCAGGACGAGAAGTCGCTGCTCAGCCAGGCGATACGCGAGCGGGTCGCCCTCGTCGAGGCGCTGGAGACGCAGGTGCCGCCGAGCGAGTTCGCCAGGGCCGTCAAGGCGCTCGCCGACCGGCCCAAGCGCGTGGTGATCTCCGGCGGCTACTTCACCCGTTACTTCGCGATGCTCGTGGCCCGCCAGCTCGACCAGGTCATCCACAACGTGGACTTCCTGTCCGAACCCCTCGGCCACGACATCGGCAAATACCTCGGCCTCGGCAAGGGCTCGGTGGCGATCGTGCTCGACTTCCGGCGCTACGAGATGGCGGCCTTCACCGCCGCGCAGTTCGCCAAGGCCCGCGGGGCCACGGTGATCGTCATCACCGATCAGGGGCTCTCGCCCGCCACGAGCCACGCCGACATCGTCCTGCCCGTCAAGGTGGACGGCATCCCCTTCGACTCCGACGCCGGCCTGCTCGTGCTGCTTGAGACGCTCGTCGAGGCCGTGCTGCTCGCCACCGGCGACCGCGGCATCGAGCGGATGAAGGAGTGGGAGAAGTCGGTACAGGTGATGCGGGCCTACGGCGTGCAGAACCACGCGCGGGCCGTGCAGGTCGCGACGGCGGCGCCGGAGGCCCGGCGGGGCGGCGGGGAACAGGCCTCATGAGGCTGCTCCTCGCTCCCCTGCCGACCACGCCGGCGCCCCCGCCGGGGGTCAGGGAGCCGCGTAGAGCGGCGCGAGGTCGATGAAGACGCGGTAGTCCGAGATCAGGCCGTCGTCGCGGGTGGTCCAGATCGTCACGGCGGGAAGGCTGACGTCCCCGCCGTCGAGGCGCCGGTAGGTCACCTCGGTCTGGGCGATCGTGTCGGCGCCGACCCGCCAGTCGCGCACGATCCGGTGCCTGAGCCCGCCGATGGTGGCGAAGAACGCCCGCAACCCTGCGGCGACGGCCTCGTGCCCGACCATCGGCTCGGCGTTGGCGAACACCATGGTGGCGTCCTCGGCCAGCAACTTGACGAACTCGTCCGGCTCGAACCGGTCGACGATCCGGAACACGTGGCGTACCTCGTCATCGGACATACCCACAGCTCCTCACGGCTCAGGGGGTTGAAGCGCGGCCACCACCAACATGCGCGCCTTGCCGCGGCGGAGCAAGCGGCCTCGGCGGAGTGCGGCGGCGGGGTCAGGAGTATGACGATCCCGCCGCCGGGACGCCGAGGGAGGACAGGAACGCGGCGGCGACGGGAGAGGGCGTGAAACGGCTCCAGATGAGGTGCTCCATACGGCTGGGAGCGTCATGAATCCGCAGGACGGGCAGGTCCGGGAGCTGTGACACGAACGCGGCGGGCAGCAACCCGATGCACAGGCCCTGCTCGATCAGGCGGGCGATGAAGTCCACGGTCGTCACTTCGAAGGCGACCTCGCGCCGCACCCCGGCCGCCGCGAACGCCTCGTCCGACTGGGCCCGCGCGGCGGTCCCGGACGGGAAGTCCACGAACAGTTCGTCCGCCAGCTGACGCAGGTCCACGTGTTCCTCGTCCGCCAGCGGGTGGTCGCGTGCCACCAGGGCGACGAGCTCGCCGCGGGCCAGTTCGCGACCGCGGACGCCCTGGGGCCGCAGGCCCAGGGGAAGCCCCAGGAAGGCGACGTCCAGGGTGCCCTGCCGGACCTGTTCGGTCAGCACCTCGCTCCCGCCCGAGCGAAGGCTGATCCGCACCTGCCGATGCCGCAGGTGGAAGTCCTTGAGCACGGCCGGCAGGTCGACCGCCGCGACGGTGGGGATGGCTCCGATGGCGAGCCGGCCGCGGATCTCGCCGACGGCGGCCGCCACCTCGGCCTGGGCTCGTTCGGCGGCGTCGAGGGCCTGGCGGGCCGCGGGGAGGAACGCTTCGCCGGCGAGGGTCAGCCGGACGCGACGGCTCGTGCGGTCGAACAGCTTGGCCCCCAGCTCGCGTTCGAGGCGGGCGATCTGGTGGCTCAGCGCGGACTGGACGACCAGGCACTGCTCGGCGGCGCGGGTGAAGTTGCTCGTCTCCGCGACCGCCACGACGTAGCGCATTTGCTGAAGCTCCATGGATCAATCGTGAACCACGATCGGTTCGATGACAAACATGCGTTGGACTCATGGATGCCCGGCCCCCGAGGCTGGGTGCATGACGACGACGAGATCTCACACGAACGTCGGCGGCCTGTCCCACGGTCTACTGCTGCTCATGTCGGCGGCCACCGGACTGGCGGTCGCGGGCAACTATTTCGCGCAGCCGCTGCTCGACCTGATCGGGCGGGAGCTGGGGGTCGAGCCGTCGCAGGCGGCGCTGACGGTGACGGCCGCGCAGGCCGGGTACGCGCTGGGGCTGATCCTGCTGGTGCCGCTCGGCGACCTGGTGGAGCGGCGTCGCCTGGCCATGTCGCTCTACGCGGCGACCGCGGTGTTCCTGCTGGTGTCGGCGCTGGCCCCGAACGGCACGGTACTCCTGGCCAGTACGGCGCTGACCGCGTTGACCTCGGTGGGAGCCCAGGTCGTGGTGGCCTTCGCTGCGACGGTGGCGGCCCCGGCCGAGCGTGGCCGGGTGGTCGGCACGGTGATGACCGGCCTGATGCTGGGTTTGCTGCTGGCGCGTACCGCCTCCGGGGCGCTGTCGGAGCTGGGCGGGTGGCGGACGGTCTACTGGGTGAACGCGATCCTGATGGTGCTGATGGCCGTGCTGCTGCGCGTCTGTCTGCCCCGGCTCGGCGGTGACGGCGAGCGCCGGTCGTACCGTGGGCTGCTGCTCTCGACGGTGGCGATGTTCCGGTACGAGCCGTTGCTGCGGTGGCGGGCGGGGATCGCCGGGTTGAGCCTGGCTTCGTTCAGCGTGTTGTGGACGGCGTTGACGTTCCTGCTGGTGCGACCGCCGTACGGCTGGTCAGAGTCGGCCATCGGTCTGTTCGGGCTGGTGGGCGCCGTGGGCGCGCTGACCGCCACGGTGGCGGGGCGGCTGGCCGACCGGGGGTTGGTCCAGTACGTGACCGGGGCCGGGACGGTGTTGCTGGCGGGCTCCTGGGCGGCGCTCGCGGCGGGGGCGCATTCGCTGGTGTGGCTGTTCGCCGGCGTGATCGTGCTGGACCTGGCGCATCAAGCGGTGCTCAACAGCAGCCAGAACGTCATCTACGCGCTCCGCCCCGAGGCCCGCAACCGGATCAACTCCGCCTTCATGACCGTCCTGTTCGTCGGCGGCGCGATCGGGTCCGCGCTGGCCTCGGTGGTCTGGGCCCAGGGCGGCTGGACCGGGGTGTGCGTCCTGGGCGCCACCCTCTCCGCCGGGACCGTCGTCCTCTGGGCCCTGGAGCGCGTCACCGTCCGCCGGGCGGCCGGAAAGGCCCCGGAAACCGCCGTTCATGACCCGGCTGCGGCCGTCCCGGCCGAGTGACATCCGCACCCTCCGGTCGCTGCCGCCCGCCTTCGAGGGCGGGTTGCTCCCCCCGAACGGCCCGCAGGCGCCGATGACCGTCGCCGGCTAGGTCACGAGGCGGCGGACGGCCTCGACGACCGCGGCGCGGTGCCGGCGCGTGTCCTGGCCCGTGGCCGCCACCGGGCTGGTCGGCATCCAGGCGTTGGTGAGGGCCAGGGTGAAGGCGAGCAGGTCCTCGGGGGTGAAGGCGGCCGTCACCTGCCCGTCCGCCTGCGCCGCCGCGATGGCGTCCGTCTTGCGGCCCATCGAGTCACGCAGCCCGTCGGGCTCGTGGCCGGTGCCCGAGCGTTCGAGGCGGTGCCAAGTGGCCAGGCGGAGCTGGTGGGGATTGGCCAGCAGGAAGTCGAACAGGCGGCCCGCGTAGCCCGGCAGGTCCTCCGGCGTGAAGGGGACCTGGTCCAGGACGCGGGCGACGTGCGTGTCCATGACCGCGTCGAAGAGCTGCTCCTTGCTGCCGAAGTAGGTGTAGATGAGCGCCTTGTTGGCCTTGGCGGCGGCGCCGATGCGGTCCACGCGGGCGCCGGCGATGCCGTACGCGGCGAACTCGTCCGTGGCGGCCTGGAGCAGCCGGGCCTTCGTCGCCTCCGCGTCGCGGGCGCGAGGTGGTTCGAGGGACATGCGTCCAAGCTAAGCAACTAACCGGTTATTTGACAACGCGCCACCGCAGGCCGCAGCATCTAAATGACTGTTTAGTTAGGAAAGCGGGGACCCATCGTGACCAAGACCTGGCTCATCACCGGCGGCTCGCGCGGTTTCGGCCTGGCGCTCGCCCACGCCGTGCTCGACGGCGGGCAGCGCGCCGTCGTCACCGCCCGCCGCCCCGAGCAGCTGGAGGACCTCAGGCGGCGCCACGGCGACCGCGTCCGCACCACGGCCCTCGACGTCACCGACGCCGAGGCGGCCCGGGCGGCCGTCGCGCTCGCGCTCGACGCGTTCGGCCGGCTCGACGTCGTCGTCAACAACGCGGGCTACGCCACCAGCGCGGCCATCGAGGAGATGCCGGACGAGGAGTTCAGAGCCCAGCTCGAGACGAACCTCTACGGGGTGGTCAACGTCACCAAGGCCGCCCTGCCGGTCCTGCGGCGGCAGCGCTCCGGCCACTTCATCCAGTTCTCCTCCATCGGCGGGCGGGTGGGCGGCTCGCCGGGGCTCGCGGCGTACCAGACCGCGAAGTTCGCCGTGGAGGGCTTCTCCGAGGTGCTCAACGCGGAGGTGAAGCCCCTGGGCGTCAAGGTGACGATCATCGAGCCCGGCGGGTTCCGTACGGACTGGGGCGGCGCGTCGATGACCGCCCTGCCGGTGGGCGAGGACTACGAGCAGACCGTCGGCGAGATGAACCGCTACCGCGAAACCACCGTCGCCACCTGGCGCGGGGACCCGGGGCGCGCGGCACGGATCATCACCGAGATCGCCGACCTGGACGACCCGCCGCTGCGCCTGCTGCTCGGCGCCGGAGCGGTGGAGCGGGCGGAGGCCTCCTCCAAGGCCCGCGCCGCCGAAGCCGAGCGCTGGGCGCACGTGAGCCGCTCCGCCGACTTCCCGCCGGGCGAGTAGCCGGGGGCCGGCGGCTCGGGCAGGGTTATCGGCGCGCCAGCCCCGGCACGAGGACGGCCCCGACGACCAGATGCAGCAGGAGCAGCACCAGCGTCGTGGCGACACCAACGGCGCTGCCGAGCGGGCCGAGCAGGGACAGGGCGAGCACGACCAGCGCGACGACCGTCCAGATCCGGCGCGGCCGGGACGCGAACCGCTCCAGGAGGGCCAGCAACGCCCAGCCCGCCAGCCCGGCGACCAGGCTCGCCATCAGGACCGACTCCGGCCCGACCGGCTGCGTGCCGACGCCCATCCGTACGGTCAGGGTCATTCCGGCCACCGGCACCGCCAGGGCCCAGACGGCCAGGGCGGCTGCGGGTGCGCCGATCACGGTGAGGACAGTTCGTTTGGCTGAGGTGTTCATGCCGGACAGCTTCGCCCGGTTGCGGGGTTCGCCACATCGGGCGGGCGGTCGCGCCCTGTCCGACCGGGGTGGGGTACGGGTCCTCCTTTGGTAGGTGATGGCGCCGCCGTACCGGCCGTTAGCCTGAGCCGGTGAGCGAGATCCGACCCCCGCACCCGATTGCGGTGGCCAGCGTGGCCCTGGGCATAGGCGGGCTGACCGCCCTGACGCTGTGGAGCCTGGCCGGCCGGCCCACATGGGGGCTGGACGCCGCGGTCGCGGCGGCGAGCCTGGCCGCCGCGATCGCCCAGCTGTGGTGGCCGGCCTCGGGGGCGCTGGCCGCCACCGTCCTGGCCGCGCTCTCCCCGGTGGCCACGCCGGCGGCGACGATGGGGGCGCTGCAGGTGGCCCAGCGCAGGCGCTTCCCCGTCGCGGCGGCGGTGGCGGCCGCAGGCATCGCGGCTCACCTGGCCCAGGGGCTGTGGCGGCCGAACTCGGGCATCTCCCAGCAATGGTGGCTGCTGCTGATCTGCGCCGCTTACGGCGCGCTGCTCGGCTGGGGGGCGCTGGCCCGCTCCCGCCGCGCCCTGCTCATCTCCCTGCACGAGCGCGCCGACCGCGCCGAGGCCGAGCAGGGCAGGCGGATCGCCGAGGCCCGCATGGCCGAACGCCGCCGGCTCGCCGGGGAGATGCACGACGTGCTGGCCCACCGCCTGTCCCTGGTGGCCACCCACGCCGGGGCCCTGGAATACCGGCCGGACTCCTCCCCCGACCAGCTCGCCCGGGCCGCCGGGGTGATCCGTACCGGTGTCCACCAGGCTCTGGAGGAGCTACGCCAGGTGATCGGCCTGCTCCGGGAGGAGGACGACCCGCTGGACGAGCTGCGGCCCCGGCCGGCGCTGGCCGACCTGCCCGGGTTGATCGACGACGCACGGCAGGCCGGCCAGCGGGTACGCCTCAGCGAGGAGGTCCCCGAGGCCGCCGCCCTGCCGGTGGCCGCGTCCCGTACCGCCTACCGGGTCGTGCAGGAGGGGCTGACCAACGCCCGCAAGCACGCCCCCGGCCAGCCGGTCGACGTGCTGCTGCGCGGCACTCCCGGCGCGCCCCTGCTGATCGACGTCCGCAACCCGCTGCCCCCGGCGGGCACCGCCCCCCTCGTGCCCGGCAGCGGCCTCGGCCTGGTCGGGCTCACCGAGCGGGTACGGCTGGCCGGCGGGCAACTGGATCACCACAGCGCGGAGGGAGAGTTCCGGCTCCAGGCCCGGCTACCATGGCCCGCGTGATCCGCGTGTTACTGGTCGACGACGACGCCCTGGTCCGGGCCGGACTGCGCATGATGCTCGACGGCGCCGCCGGCATCACCGTGGTCGCCGAGGCCGGCGACGGCCAGGAGGCCATCACCGCCACCGACGCCCACGCCCCCGACGTCGTCCTGATGGACCTGCGCATGCCCCGCGTGGACGGCATCACCGCCACCCGCCGGCTGCGTGCCCGCGCCCGACCGCCGGAGGTGATCGTGCTGACCACGTTCGACACCGACGAGAACGTCCTGCACGCGCTCCGCGCGGGCGCCGCCGGATTCCTGCTCAAGGACACCTCGCCGCCGCAGATCGTGGAGGCGATCACCCGGGTGGCGGCGGGCGACCCGATCCTTTCACCGCGCATCACCCGGCGGTTGATGGACCGCACCGTCGCCCAGGCAGGCGCCTACGAGCGGGCCCGCGCCGCGCTGGCCGCCCTCACCCCGCGCGAGCACGAGGTGGCCCTGGCGATCGCCCAGGGCAGCACCAATGCCGACATCGCTGCCGATCTCGCCATGGGCGTCACGACCGTGAAGGCTCACGTCTCCAGCATTCTGACCAAGCTGGGCCTGGACAACCGCACCCAGATCGCCCTCCTCGCCCACGACGCCGGCCTCACCTAATGGGAGCTACGGGGTCAGCCGATTAGGCAGACTTGGTGCCTGGTAGCCGCTGGTGAGTGAGCACTTCCCTCGCCTGGACTTTGAGTCCTAGGGTCAGATCGTGCCCTCACCAGTGGTCGGGAGTCTTGATCGCTGATGGGATGTCGTGCCCGCCGATCGCGTGGCGTGAGCACTTGTCCATTAGGTCGCCGACCGGCTCCTGCGGGCTGCTGGAACTGTTGTCGATCTTAGGGATTCGGATGCTGTTCGTCGGCGATGACTGGGCTGAGGATCACCACGATGTGGAGGTCCAGGACGAGGCGGGCACGGTCTTGAAGCGGGCGC
>NZ_FNDJ01000029.1:0-8874 GCF_900099965.1 Nonomuraea jiangxiensis
CCCGCTTCAAGACCGTGCCCGCCTCGTCCTGGACCTCCACATCGTGGTGATCCTCAGCCCAGTCATCGCCGACGAACAGCATCCGAATCCCTAAGATCGACAACAGTTCCAGCAGCCCGCAGGAGCCGGTCGGCGACCTAATGGACAAGTGCTCACGCCACGCGATCGGCGGGCACGACATCCCATCAGCGATCAAGACTCCCGACCACTGGTGAGGGCACGATCTGACCCTAGGACTCAAAGTCCAGGCGAGGGAAGTGCTCACTCACCAGCGGCTACCAGGCACCAAGTCTGCCTAATCGGCTGACCCCGTAGCTCCCATTAGGCGAGGGCGGCCGCGACCAGGGAGCGGGCCTCCTCCTGCACCTCGGCCAGGTGCTCCGGACCCTTGAAGGACTCGGCGTAGATCTTGTACACGTCCTCCGTCCCCGACGGCCGGGCGGCGAACCAGGCGTCACGGGTCGAGACCTTCACCCCGCCCAGCGCCGCGCCGTTGCCGGGCGCCGACGTCTGAACGGCCGTGATCGGCTCGCCCGCCAGCGTGGAGGCCGTCACCTGCTCGGCGGTCAGCCTGCCCAGCACGGCCTTCTCGGCTCGGGTGGCCGGGGCGTCGGTCCTCGCGTACGCGGGCTCGCCGAACCGCTCGGTCAGCTTGCGGTAGCGGGCGCTGGGCGACTCGCCCGTGACGGCCAGGATCTCGGAGGCCAGCAGCGCCAGGATGATGCCGTCCTTGTCGGTGGTCCACACCGAGCCGTCGCGGCGCAGGAACGACGCCCCCGCGCTCTCCTCGCCGCCGAACCCCAGCGACCCGTCCAGCAGTCCGGGGACGAACCACTTGAAGCCGACCGGCACCTCGTACAGCCGCCGCCCCAGGGACTCGGCGACCCGGTCGATGACGCCGCTGCTGACCATGGTCTTGCCCACGCCGGCGGCGCCGGGCCAGCCGTCCCGGTGGGTGTAGAGGTAGGAGATGGCGGCGGCGAGGTAGTGGTTGGGGTTCATGAGCCCGCCGTCGGGGGTGACGATGCCGTGCCGGTCGGAGTCGGCATCGTTCCCGGTGGAAATATCGTATTTGTCGCGATTGGCGATCAGCGAGGCCATCGCGTACGGCGACGAGCAGTCCATCCGGATCTTGCCGTCCCAGTCGAGCGTCATGAACCGCCACGCCGGGTCCACCAGCGGGTTGACCACCGTCAGGTTCAGGCGGTGCCGCTCGCCGATCTCCCCCCAGTAGGCCACGCTCGCCCCGCCCAGGGGATCGGCCCCGATCCGCACCCCGGCCGCCCTGATGGCGTCGAGGTCCACGACGGACGGCAGGTCGTCCACGTACGTGCCGAGGAAGTCATAGCGCCCCGCCATGCCCAGCGCCCGCGCGTACGGGATCCGCGCCACGCCCTTCAGCCCGTCGGCCAGCAGCCGGTTGGCCCGGTCCTGGATCCACCCGGTGGCGTCGGTGTCGGCGGGGCCCCCGTGCGGCGGGTTGTACTTGAAGCCGCCGTCGGCGGGCGGATTGTGCGACGGAGTGACCACGACGCCGTCGGCGAGCCCGGTCGTGCGCCCCCGGTTGTGCCGCAGGATCGCGTGCGAGACGGCGGGCGTCGGCGTGTAGCCGTCGCGCGTGTCGATCAGCACCTCGACCCCGTTGGCCGCGAGCACCTCCAGCGCGGACACCCGCGCGGGCTCCGACAGGGCGTGCGTGTCGATGCCCAGGAACAGCGGCCCGTCGGTGCCCATGGACTGCCGGTATTCGCAGATGGCCTGGCTGGTGGCCAGGATGTGGTCCTCGTTGAACGCCGAGTTCAGGGCCGACCCGCGGTGCCCCGACGTGCCGAACGCCACCCGCTGCCCCACCTCCTCGGGATCGGGGTGCAGGGCGTAGTAGGACGTCACCAGCCGGGCGACGTCGACCAGGTCGTCAGGCTGGGCAGGCTGTCCCGCGCGATCGTGCGTCATGAGGCCCACTTTACAAATCCGCCCCGGCTGAACGGGCGAACACCTGGCGGCGTGGGAGGATACAGTCGTCAGTCACCAGAATGGAGTTCTGTTCCATGCGCTACGGATATTTCCTGACCGAGCCGCGAGGGTCCGATCCGATCGGCGAGCTGCGTGACCAGATCACCCAGGCGGCCGAGAGCGGCTTCACCTCCGCCTGGCTCTCCCACATCTTCGGCCTCGACGCCCTCACCGCCCTGGCCGCCGCCGGGGCCGGCGGTCCCGCCATCGAGCTCGGCACCGCCGTCGTGGCGACCTACCCGCGCCACCCGGCCGCGCTCGCCCAGCAGGCCATGACCGCCAACGCCGCGCTCGGCGGACGCCTGACGCTGGGCATCGGACTGTCCCACCGGATCGTCATCGAGAACATGTACGGCTACGGCTTCGACCGCCCGCTGCGGCACATGCGGGAATACCTCGACGTCCTGATCCCGGCCGGCCGGGGCGAGCAGGTCAAGTACGCGGGCGAGACGGTCAAGGCCGACCTCCGGCTGACCGGGCCGGGCGGCGGCTTCCCGGTGCTGGTCGCCGCGCTCGGCCCGCGCATGCTCGGCCTCGCGGGCGCCGTGGCCGACGGCACCGTCCTGTGGATGACGGGGCCGAAGACGGTCGCCGAGCACGTCGTACCCACCATCAGGGCGGCCGCCGCCGAGGCGGGCCGCGAGCCGCCGCGCGTCGTCTGCGCGCTGCCCGTCTGCGTCACCGACGATCCCGCCGCCGCCGTCGCCCGCGCCAACGAGGTCTTCTCCGTGTACGGGCAACTGCCCTCCTACCGGGCCATGCTCGACAGGGAAGGCGCGGCGAACCCCGGCGACGTGGCGATCGTCGGCGACGAGGAGACCGTCCTGGCCAGGATCGCAGAGCTGGAGCAGGCCGGGGTGACCGACTTCGTCGGGTCCGTCTTCTCCGGCAGGGAACGTACGCAGGCCCTGCTGAACGGCCTGGCGAAGGGCTGATCGGCAGACATCGCCCGGAAACTCCGGCAAAGTGGAGCGCGTGTTACTGGGCATCGATGTCTCGGACTGGCAGGACACCGTCGACTGGCCTGACCACGCGAAGGCCGGAGTGGCCTTCGCCTTCGCCCGGGCCAGCGAGGGCCTGGACGGCACCGACAAGCGGTTCGCGCGCAACTGGGACGGCATGCGCGAGAGCCGGCTCGTGCGCGGCGCCTACCACGTCGCCAGGCCGGCGGGCGACCCGGTCGAACAGGCACGCCACTTCGCGGCCGTGATCAGGTCCGCCGGCGGGCTGTCCCCCGGTGACCTGGTCGCGCTCTTCCTGGAGGCCGACGACGGCCTGCGCCCCGAGCAGGTGGCCAGGCACGCGCGCCGCTGGTGCCACCAGGTCGAGCGGCACCTCGGGGTACGCCCGTTCGTGCACACCTACCACGCCTTCGCCGGCGGCGGGAACTGCGCGGGCCTGGCCGATCACCCGCTGTGGATCGCCGGCCCGGACAGACCGCGCGGCCGGCCCGCCGTGCCGCGGCCCTGGCGCGCGTGGGCCATCCACCAGTACGCCAACAGCCCCATCGACCTGGATCTCTTCCCCGGGAGCCGGGAGGAGCTGGCAAGCCTGGGGTTTCACCCGCGATAGCATCGGTGTTCACGATTCGAACCAGCCTCGGTGCCGGTCATCGAGGGCGATCCTAGGGAGTCACCGTGTCAGCCGAGCTACGCATCACCCTCGCCGGAGCCGAGCGTGTGGTGGCGGCCGGCACGACGGCCGGTGAGGCACTGGAGGCCGACGGCCGCACGGTCATCGCGGCCCGGGTCAACGGCGAGCCGCGTGACCTGGCCCACCCGCTGGCCGAGGGCGACGCGGTCGAGCCGATCGAGATCTCCAGCGAGGCCGGCAGGGCCATCGTCCGCCACTCCACCGCCCACGTCATGGCGCAGGCGGTGCAGGAGCTGTTCCCCGAGGCCAAGCTGGGCATCGGGCCGCCGGTGGAAAACGGCTTCTACTACGACTTCGACGTCAAGGACGCCTTCCATCCCGACGATCTCAAGCGCATCGAGAAGCGCATGCGGGAGATCGTCAAGCAGGGGCAGCTCTTCTCCCGCCGGCCCGTCTCCGACGAGGACGCCCGCGCGGAGCTGGCGGCGGAGCCGTACAAGCTGGAGTTGATCGGCCTCAAGGGCGCGTCCGCGGCGGAGTCCGAGGAGCACGCCTCCGTCGAGGTGGGCGCCGGTGAGCTGACCATCTACGACAACCTCGACCCCAAGAGCGGCGAGCTGTGCTGGAAGGACCTGTGCCGCGGCCCGCACGTGCCCTCCACGCGGTCCATCCCGGCGTTCAAGCTCATGCGCTCCGGCGGCGCCTACTGGCGCGGCAGCGAGAAGAACCCGCAGCTCCAGCGCATCTACGGCACCGCGTGGGAGTCCCGCGACAAGCAGGACGAATACCTGGAGCTGCTGGCGGAGGCCGAGAAGCGCGACCACCGCAAGCTCGGCGTGGAGCTCGACCTGTTCAGCTTCCCGCCGGAGCTGGGCAGCGGCCTGCCGATCTTCCATCCCAAGGGCGGGATCATCCGCAAGGAGATGGAAGACTACATGCGCCGGCGGCAGGCCGAGGCGGGCTACGAGTTCGTCAACACCCCGCACATCACCAAGTCGTCGCTGTTCGAGACCTCGGGCCACCTGCCGTGGTATGCCGACGACATGTTCCCGGCCTTCGAGCTGGAGGGCATCGAATATCGCGTCAAGCCGATGAACTGCCCGATGCACAACCTGATCTTCCGGGCGCGCGGGCGTTCCTACCGGGAGCTGCCGCTGCGGCTGTGCGAGTTCGGCTCGGTCTACCGCTACGAGAAGTCGGGTGTGGTGCACGGCCTGACCCGGGTGCGCGGGATGACGCAGGACGACGCGCACATCTACACCACCCGGGAGCAGATGGCCGACGAGATCCAGTCGCTGCTGAGGTTCGTGCTCAGTGTGCTGAGTGATTTCGGGTTGTCCGACTTCTACCTGGAGCTGTCCACCCGCGACGACTCCGACAAGTTCATCGGTGAGCCCGCCGAGTGGGAGGAGGCCACCGAAGCGCTGCGCCAGGTCGCCACCGAGTCGGGGCTGCACCTGGCCGACGACCCGGGAGGCGCGGCCTTCTACGGCCCGAAGATCTCCGTGCAGGCCAAGGACGCGATCGGCCGCACCTGGCAGCTCTCCACCATCCAGCTCGACCTCAACCAGCCCAAGCGCTTCGGCCTGGAATACCAGGCGGCCGACGGCAGCCGGCAGACCCCGGTCATGATCCACCGGGCGCTGTTCGGCTCCGTCGAGCGGTTCCTCGGCGTGCTCACCGAGCACTACGCCGGTGCCTTCCCGCCCTGGCTCTCGCCGGTGCAGGCGGTGGGCATCCCGATCGCCGAGGCGCACGTGCCCTACCTGCAGGACGTGGCCAAGCGGCTGCGCGCGGCCGGGGTCCGGGTCGAGGTCGACGCGGCCGACGACCGCATGCAGAAGAAGATCCGCAACGCGCAGAAGGCGAAGGTGCCCTTCATGCTGCTGGCGGGCGACGACGACATCGCCAACGGCGCGGTGTCCTTCCGCTACCGCAACGGCGAGCAGAAGAACGGGGTGCCGGTGGACCAGGCGATCGCCGAGATCGTCGACGCCGTCGAACGCCGCATCCAGGTCTGACACCACACCACGCGCCCCCCGGACCGATCCGTCACCCGGCACCCGGGCTGGTCCGTCGCCCGGGTTGGTCGGGCACTCGGGCTGGTCCGGCACTCGGGCCGGTCGCCCCGCACAGGCCGATCTCCCCGCTCGGGCCGGTCGCCCCGCCGGGGCCGGGCCGTTGCCCGGGTGTCCGCGCCGGTTGTCTGCCCGGCGTCCGACCCGAGCCTCGCCCGCTCGGGGCTTGACCTGGGCATTGCGCGGCGCACCCGGCATGGGATCTGCCCCTGGGGTCGAGCGGGGGTTGTCTCTGCCAGTGATTCCTAAATAGCAGTGTTAACGGGTAAATAGGCGAAAAGTGACGGCGGGTCGTCCGCCGAATTGGGCGCCCGACTCGCGGGCGAAACCCTCGATCAGATTGCGGGCGTAGGTTTCCGGGTTCTCGGTGGTGAGGGCTTTGATATAGGCGCGGTGTTCCATGAGCGAGCGCACGCCGCGTTCCAGGCCGTCCGTCACGTCCACGGCGTGGGTGGGGGATTCGCTGCCCGCGATGGCGACCCAGCGGACGCCATTCCAGGGTTCGTCGGGAATATCACGAAATATCCAGCGATTTCCGGCATCACCGGCGGCGTCCAGTACGGCCCGGCCGACGGCCCGGTGGTCGGGCGTGCTCCAGTACGTTCCGCCCCACGTGTCGTCCGGGTTCAGAGTGATCACTAATTCGGGGCGGTGGCGGCGGATGGCGGCGGCAAGATCCTTCCTGAGCGCGGTTCCGTACTCGATCACCCCGTCGGCGTGGCCGAGGAACTCCACGTTCGTCACGCCGACCACCGCCGCGCTCGCCCGCTGCTCCTGCTCGCGGAGGGGGCCGGCCTCGGCGGGTTCGAGGGTTTCGATGCCGGCCTCGCCGCTGGTCACCATCACGTACGTCACCTCGCGGCCCTGGTCCGTCCAGATGGCCACGGCCGAGGCGCAGCCGTACTCGAGGTCGTCGGGGTGCGCCACGATCGCCAGGGCGCGCTGCCAGTCCTCTGGCATGGGTTCGAGTTGATCTGTCATGGTCACATCCTGGGCGCTAGCATGGCCGCCGACCAGGTGAGGGGTGAGGCGGATGCGCCAGGCGGACGACGCCGTGACCGTCGTGCGGGGCGGGGACCCGGCGAAGTTCGCCGAGCTGACCGAGCCCTGCCGGCACGAGCTGCAGGTGCACTGCTATCGGATGCTGGGCTCGTTCGCCGACGCCGAGGACATGGTGCAGGAGACGCTGCTGCGGGCCTGGCGCGGGCGGGAGACGTTCGCGGGGCGCTCGACGTTCCGGGCCTGGCTCTATCGCATCGCCACCAACGCCTGCCTCGACCTGCTGTCCGGGCCCGCCCGATCCCGCGAGATCACGGTCGGTACGGGGAACGAGGCGGGCTCGCCGTTCGCCGAGGTGCCCTGGCTGCAGCCGTACCCCGACCGGCTGTTGGACCTGGCCGCGCCCGGGCAGGGCGAGCCGGACGCGGTGACGGTCGCCAGGGAGACGATCGAGCTGGCGTACCTGGCGGCCATCCAGCACCTGCCGCCGCGCCAGCGCGCGGTGCTGATCCTGCGCGACGTTGCGGGCTGGTCGGCCGAGGAGACCTCAGACGCGCTGGAGCTGAGCGTGGCGGCGGTCAAGAGCGCGCTCCAGCGGGCCCGCGCCACGCTCCGCACGCGGCTGCCCGAACGGCGCTCGCAGTGGGGGCCCGCCACACCCCCGAGCGAGCAGGAACGCGCGGTGCTGCGCCGCTACATGGACGCCTCCGTGGCCGGCGACCTGTCCGCCCTCGCTGCGCTGTTGCGCGCGGACGCGCGGCAGACGATGCCGCCCGCGTCGCTGGTGTACGACGGGCGCGCGTCCATCCTGGACATGTGGCGGCCCGTCCTGGAGGGCGCGCAGGCGTGGGGCGAGTGGCGGGTCCTGGCCACGTACGCGAACCGGCAGCCCGCCATGGCCGGCTACGTCCGCCGTCCCGGCGAGGCCGGCTACACCGCCGTCAACCTGGACGTGCTGCGGGTCGAGGACGGGCTGATCGCCGAGATCACCACGTTCGGTCCCGAGCTCCACGCAGCCTTCGGCCTCCCGGACCGCCTCTGAGATTTCCTGGCCGCCGACCGATTCCTTTCCGCGCGCCGCGCCGTCTCATGACCACCACGCTTCGTACGGCAAGGAGATTCACGATGAGCGACCACACCGATGCCCAGCTCCAGGCCCTGGACCGGCTCGTCGGCACCTGGCGGGTGACCGGCGGCTCGGAGGGCACTGTCACCTACCGCTGGCTGGAGGGCGGGCACTTCCTCGTCCAGGACGTCGACCTGACGCAGGAGGGCATGCGGATCAAGGGCATGGAGGTCATCGGCAGGGAACGCCCGTTCGGGGCGGACGCGCCCGGTGCGGACCTCAGGTCCTGGTACTACGACAGCCAGGGCAGCACCTTCGCCTACGTGTACGAGCTGGAGGGCGACACGCTGACCATCTGGAGTGGGGAGAAGGGCTCGCCCGCCTACTACAAGGGAACGTTCGACGCGGCGGGCACGTCGGTCACGGGCGCCTGGGTCTACCCCGGGGGCGGCGGCTACGACTCGGCGATGACTCGCGTGAGCTGACCACCACACGGGTCCCACCGCACCCGGTGACGGGTGGTCGGCGGTCCGGGCACCGGATGCTCGGTGCCCGGAGCGGGCACGGGATACTCGGGCCATGGATCCCCGAGCACACGCTGACGCCTGGCTGGCGGCGTGGAACGCTCATGACCTCGACGCGGTCATGGCCTGCTACGCCGAAGACGTCGACTTCGTGGCCCCGACCGTGGAACGGCGCTGGGGGCGGGCCGACGGCCGGCTCCGTGGCCGGCCCGAGCTGCGCAGGCACTTCCAGCTCGGGCTGGAGCTGGCTCCCGGCCTGGCCTTCACTGAGGAGGCACTGCTGACCAGCCCCGGCGGCTACGCGCTCCTCTACCGGCGGGAGAACGCCAACCGCGTCCTCGACGTCGTCGAGCTGGACGAGCACGGCCGCGCCGCCCGCGTACGCGCCTACTACGAGCACCACCAAAGCTAGAGCCGCCCCCGTCGAGCACCTGCCGACAGTGCGGTCCCAGATCGCGTCGGCCCCCGCCCGGCCGCCCGATACCCGGGGCGCCCGCTCGGCCGTCGGATGGCCGGGGCGCCCGCTTGGCTGTGGGATGGCCGGGGCGCCCGCTTGGCTGTGGGATGGCCGGGGCGCCCGCTTGGCTGTGGGATGGCCGGG
>NZ_FNDJ01000029.1:8884-129989 GCF_900099965.1 Nonomuraea jiangxiensis
GGGCGCCCGCTTGGCTGTGGGATGGCCGGGGCGCCCGCTTGGCTGTGGGATGGCCGGGGCGCCCGCTTGGCTGTGGGATGGCCGGGGCGCCCGCTCGGCCGGTGGGTGCCCGTGGCACTCGGCTGCCGGACGTCCGTGGCACTCGCTCGGCCGCCGGATGGCTGTGGTGCCCGCTCGGCCTCCGGATGGCTGTGGTGCCCGCTCGGCCTCCGGATCGCCGGGGCACCCGGCGCGTGCCGGTGAGGGCCGGGTTGGCCCTGGCCGGGTGGTCGTCGGGTGCCTGTATGCCGATTGCCGGTATGCCGGGCTGGCCCGGCTCGCTGCCCAGCTCCCGGCGCCCCGGTCCCGGTGCCCTGCTCCCGGTGCCCTGCTCCCGGCGCCCCCGTCCCGGTGCTCGGGTCTCCGTGCCCGGGTCCCGGCATCCGCCGAGCGCCGGTAGCGATCGCGAGGCCAGCCCTGGCCGGGCGCCCGCCGCGTTCAAGCGGGCGTGGAAGTGGGCTGCGGGCCGGGCCAGGCCCGGTCGGACGCCCGCCGCGTTCCAGCGGGCGTGGAAGTGCCCGGCGGGCCGGGCCAGCCCTGGTCGGGCCAGCCCTGGTCGGGCCAGCCCTGGTCGGGCCAGCCCTGGTTGGGCGGCCGTCGCGTTCCAGCGGGGCGTGGGAGTGGGCGGCGGGTCGGGCTAGTGCTGTTTCGCGAGCCACTCCTCGAACGTGGTCGGGGTGATGCGGGCGCCCTCGTCCGGCAGCAGCACGGGGCCGGCCATCTCCGGGCCGAACAGCCCCGACCACGTCGGCACCAGCTTCACCGACCGCCCGCGTGCCTCGTTGGTGCGCCGGGCCATGTCCACCAGGTCCTGCGGTTCCGGCCCGGCGACGTCGGCGTACCGCCCCTGGGGCTCGCCCGCCGCGAGCTCGGCGAGGACGTCGGCCACATCGGCGGGTGCGATCGGCTGCACGAGCAGGGGCGCGATTGTGGCGACGCCGTCGTGCTCGGTCCAGCCCGCCACCATCGCGGCGAAGTCGTGGAACTGCGTGGCGGGGACGATCGTCCACGGCACCGGCCCGTCCGCCACGAGCCGCTCCTGCTCCCGCTTGCCCGCGTAGTGCGCGTTGCCCTCGACGCGGTGGAGCGCGGCGATCGAGAGCAGCACGTGGTGCCGGACGCCGGCCCGCTCCTCGGCGGCCAGCAGGTTGCGCGTCATGGTGCCCAAGTACGCGACGGTCCCGTCCCGGTCGGCGGCCGGCGCGTTGGTCACGTCCACGACCGCATCCACCCCGGCCAGGGCGTCGTCGAGCCCGGCCCCGGTCGACAGATCTACCCCGAGCGACCGGCTGACGCGCACGACCTCGTGCCCGTCCCGCTCAAGTGCGGCGACGGTGAGTGCCCCGATGTTCCCGCTGGCTCCCGCGACGGCGATCCGCATGATGACCTCCCCTTGTCCTAGTTTGCAAGCGAGGAAGCTATCACGGACTTAACAGGTCCACAATCTCTACGATAGGCTCAGCGTCGTGAAGCTGCCTGGGAGCACCGAATGGGTTCTGCACTGCGCCGCCACGCTGGCCCAGCTCGACGCCGGAGCCACCGCGTCGACGGCCCAGCTCGCGCAGTACTTCGACCTTCCGGCGCCCTACCTCGCCAAGCAACTGAAGGCGCTGGTCAAAGCCGGTCTGCTGGCCGCCACCACGGGCCCCAGGGGCGGGTTCCGGCTCGCACGGCCGGCCGCCGAGATCACGCTCCTGCAGATCGTCGAGGCCGTGGACGGCACGTCATCGCCGTACGAGTGCCGCGAGATCCGGCAGCGGGGACGGGGCGCGTTGCGTCCGGAGGACTGCCGGGAGACCTGCGTGCTCGCGCAGAAGATGTTCGACGCGCACGAGGCGTGGCGCGACAGCCTCGCCGGGGTCACCCTCGCCGGCATCCTCGCCACGCTGCCCCCGACGGCACCGGCCCGCACTCGTCAGCGCCTGTCGAGGATCACCTAGCCCGGGTGCCGGCCCCCCGGAACCCCAGGTGGCGCCGCACCAGAGCTCCCATGCTGCCGTACCTGATGAAATACACGGATGCGAGAGGAAAAGCACGTGCAGGGGGAGGTCCGGGTCGAGCCGCTGCCCCGGGAGACGGCCGCGGACGCAGCGATGATGTCGATGCTCACCGACCTGATCAACGAGGTGTACGCGGCCGCGGAGAAAGGACTGTGGCAGGGGTCCGCCGCCCGGACGGACCCGGCCGAGTTGTCCCGGCTCACCGGTGCCGGGGAGATGTTCGTGGCCAGGCTGGACGGGCGAATCGTCGGGTGCGTCCGGGTCCGGCGGCTGACCGACGAGCTGAGCGAGTTCGGCATGCTCACCGCCGCGCCGGAGACCCGCGGCATCGGCGTGGGACGCGCACTCGTACGTTTCGCCGAGAGTCACAGCCGGGCCCAGGGCCGCCACACGATGCGGCTCGAACTGCTGATGCCCAGAACGTGGGCACACCCCTCGAAAGAGTTCCTGGAGGGCTGGTACGGCCGGATCGGCTACCGGATGGTCGGCATGTCCGAGATCGAGGAGACCTATCCCGACCTGGCCGGATTGCTGGCCACCCCCTGCGACTTCCGCGTCTACCAGAAGGATCTCCGCGACCAGGACGGCTGACCCCGCAACGTGGCCACACCCGCCGGAGCGGGCACCCATACCCTCCTGGCCGACCGGCACCGCCTCAGTTCGGTGATGGACGACCCGCCACGGGCGGAGGCCGGGGGCGAGGGCGGCCAGGCACCCGGTCGCGGGCGCGACGTGGCGCGCCATCGGGCGGACGCGGCGTGGCGCGCCACCGGGGAGTCGGCGCGGTTTCGTGCCGGCGCCACCAGCGCGCCGGCACGGACCTCTCCCGCGAGGTGCGGATCGCGGGAGAGAGCTACTGGGAGTCGGCGTGGCGCGCCACCGGGGGACTCGGCACGGCGGGCCACCGAGGTTCCACCGGGGTCCTGGAGGGACGGGGCGGGTGGCCCGCAGCGCTGCCGGTCAGGTGGTGGCGGACTGGTCCTCGTCCTCGGCCGGGGCGGGCAGGGAGGAGGGGCGGCGGTCGCCGGGGAGGCGGACGTCGTCGACCGTGACGTTGACCTCCTCGACGCGCATGCCCAGCATGTGGCTGACGCTTCTGGCCACGTTCGTCTTGACGGCCGAGGCCACCTCCATCACGACATGTCCGTACTCGACCACAATGGTGAGGCTCACCGACACCTCGCGGTCCTGGATGTGGGCGTTGACCCCCTGGTTGCCCCGGCGGGACCCGATCCCGATGCGGTCGCGTACGGACTCGAACGCCCGCGCCAGGTCGCCACCCATGTCGGCGACCCCCGGGACCTCCAGCGCCGCCAGCGAGGCGATCTTCTCCACCACCTCGTCGGCCACCTTGATACGTCCCTTCACGGCGACACCGGCGGAGGACGTCTCGGTCCCGTCGAGAGCCTCGGTGGCAGGGTCGAGCCCGGGATCGCCGGCGTCGGAATGCTCGGCGGACAAGTCCTCGGCAGCCGGGTCCGGATGGTCGGCGGATGAGGTGGAGTGCTCGGTAAGGGTGTCGGTCATCGCGGCCTCCTTCAGGCAAGTCCCTGGGATTGTGCCGGAAGACCACCCTGTTTGTCCGGGGTCCTATGCTGCTAGTTATGCACGATCAGGCAGGGGCAGGGTCCCCGGACAACTTCCAGCGTCTGTGGACCCCCCATCGCATGGCCTACATCAAGGGCGAGGGCAAGCCGACGGGCACCGGCCCCGACGACGGGTGCCCGTTCGACGAGATCCCCAGGATGAGCGATGAGGACGGCCTGGTCGTGGCCAGGGGCGCGGTGGTCTACGCCGTGCTCAACCTCTACCCGTACAACTCCGGCCACCTGATGGTCGTGCCCTACCGGCACGTGTCCGACTACGACGAGCTGGTGGCCGACGAGCTGATCGAGCTGGGCACGTTCACCCAGAAGGCGCTGCGGGCGCTGCGCAAGGCCAGCGGCGCCCAGGGCTTCAACGTGGGCATGAACCTGGGCCACGTGGCGGGCGCGGGCATCGCCGCCCACCTGCACCAGCACGTCGTGCCCCGGTGGGGCGGCGACACGAACTTCATGCCGGTCGTGGCCGGGACCAAGGTCCTGCCGCAGCTCCTGCGCGACACCCGTCAGCTCCTCGCCGACGCCTGGGACTGATCCCTCGACGCGAGCGGCTATCTCGTCGCCCTGGCCAGGCCGGCCGGGGCCCCGGTGACCTGTTCGCGGGTCGGACGCAGGGCGGTGACGCCGGTCGCCAGCAGCAGCGGCACCGCGAGCGCCAGCGCCATGGCCAGCACGGCCGCCCCCGAGTCGTTGACCAGCATCCCGATCACCCCGCTGACGAGCGTGCCGATCAGCCCGGCCCGCAGCGCGGGGGAGTGCCGGAACGCCGTCGGCACCACCCCGAAGGAGGCCTGGTCCGGTCGCAGGACGGCGTAGACGAGGAAGGCCACGGCGGCGATCACGATCGGCATCAGGTTGGGGCTGAGCAGCGTGCCCAGCATGGCCTGCAGCTTGCGCAGGATGACGTCGAGCGCCTCTCCGCTGAGCAGCTGCCCCACGAACCGGCCCAGGTGCGTCTGCTCGCTCGGCGGCCGCAGGTAGTTGATCCAGGCGAACGTCATCACGATCACCCCGCCCGCCACGCAGAACGCGGCCAGCTTGACCAGTGAGACCCGCCGGCCCGCGAGGATCAGCGCGGTCACCGCGATGCCCGGCACGAACGCGATGACCCCGCCGAAGTCGCTGCCCATGCCGGACCCGCCGAGCACCATCGCGAACGCCCCGAGCCCCACGATCGCGGCCAGCCCCACCTTACCCGGCCAGCGGTGCGCGATGATCGTGGCGGTCAGCAGCGTGCTGGTGGCCAGCAGCGCGAACGGGATGTTGCCCAGGCCGAAGTAGCGGGCCCCCTGCTCGGCGCTGTAGCCGATAAAGCTGTTGAGCTGGAGGTTGGTGCCGGTGAGCAGGTCGCCGACGAGCGTGATCGCGGTGACGGCCGCCACCACGGCCGGGGGCCCGAGCGGGCGGCGCCGCCACGGCCCGGCCAGCGCCAGCGCGGTGATCGCGGCCCACCAGGCCAGCATGCCGCCGAACAGCTGCAGGTGGTCGGCCCAGGGCAGCAGGTTGACCAGCATGGAGGTGACCGGCAGGGCGGCCAGGGCCACGGCGGACATGCGGACCCACGACAGGGCCTTGCGGCGGCGCAGCAGCAGGAAGGCCAGCACGTAGAACACGACCTGGAGGACGGCCAGGGCGGTGAAGTATTGACCCTTGGCCGCGCGCATGGTCTGCGCGGCGGCGTCGGCGCGCTGGAGCCGTTCGAACGTGGCCCCGTGCTCGCCCACCGCCAGCGGCACGCCCACCACCGTGCTCGGCACGGCCACGCCGAGCTCGGTCAGCACGGTGGCGGTCAGGTCGGGCAGGATCGAGATGTCCTCGCGCCGGGTGGAGGCCGAGCCGAGCAGCCGCCCCGCCGCGCCGGGCTCGCGCAGCGCCGCCACCCGCAGGTGCGGGACGGAGCCGTGGTCGGACATGCCCGCGAGCAGCACCGCCGTGCCGGCGGGCAGCGCGGACAGCAGCGCGCCCGCCTGGGCGTCGGCCCGGCGGAGCGCCTCGCGGCGGGCGGCGGGGGAGAGCAGGTCGGGCACGTCGGGCAGCCGGCCGCTGCTCAGGTAGGGGCGGACGAGGTCGTCCACGTCCATGGCGATCATCCGGCACCGTTCGAGGTCGGCGGTGCTGACCTGCTGCGGCGTGGCCCGGTAGTGAGGCACCGCGCCCTGCCGGTCGGCCAGGCCCAGCGCCGCGCCGGGGCCGATGGCGATCGAGCACTGCCCGGCCGACCTGAGCGCCTCGCCCAGGGTGCCCGCGTCACGCTGCCCGGCCACGTCCGGGAGGTAGCGGTAGTCGGGGATGACGGCGCCCTCTCCTTCGGGGCGGGGCGCGGGCGGCGCGCCGCACCGGTAGCCGGCCGCCGACCGGACGCCCGCCGACACGGTCAGCCAGGCGTCGTAGGGGCAGGTCACGTTGCCGACGGTGCGAACCGACAGGGAGCCGATGGCGCTGGCGGAGGCCAGCTCCCACAGGTGGGGGGTGTCGGCCTGGGTGAGGTCGCTCCAGTGCAGGCCGGACACGCCGATGAGGGCCACGCGCTCGGCGCCCTCGTCCGCGTGCGCCGCGCCGGCGACCAGCCCGGGCCCGGCCAGCAGTTGAACGACGAGCAGGGCCAGCACTACCAGTGCGCGCCTCAACGCCGACGACCTCCCCGAAAGATCGAAAAGTGTGGCGCGTCGCAGGGCGCCAGCAGTCCGTCCAGTGGCACGTGGTGAAGGCGCCACACGTCCCGACTACCCTCTCATGGCGCGATGGGAACTTCGGCACGCCGAGTCGTCGCCGGCCGCCCGAGCGAACCGGCGGTGACATGAGAGACGGGGCCGATCAGCGGGGACGGGCCGCCGCGTGCGCGGCGGCCCGTCGAACTCATGTGACCCGGCGGCGGGGACCGCCGGTCAGACGTCCTCGACCTTCACCCTGGCCGGCCTGCTCTCGTTGTGCAGCCGGTCGAGCGAGGTGACCAGGTAGGTCCCCGCCGACCGGGCGGTGAACGACGGGCTGGTGACGACGGCCACCAGGTTGCGGGCGTCGGTGGTGTGGCAGTCCTTGCCCGACTCCGGCACCCGGTAGACCGCGTAGGCGCGTGCCCCCGCCGACGGCTTCCACGTCACGGCGGAGCCCGCCGCCCGTGCCCTGGCCGGAACGTCCGGCGCGGCGCCGCCGCGGTCCTTCATGAGCGGCAGCAGCGCGGGGCGGCTGTAGTGCTCCTTGACGATGCGGTCCATCGCCCCGAGCGGGTTGCTCAGGAGCTGCTTGGCGCTGAAGTAGACGTCGCCCTGCACCTGCCCGCGCTCGCGGTTGAGCGCCACGTGGGAGGCCAGCTCGCCCGCCTTGGTCCAGGCCCGCTCGTCCTTGGACCCGACCCGGTAGAGGGCCTGCCCGATGTAGAGCTGCACGCCGCTGTCCTCGACCACGTCGCCCCACCAGCGCGCGAGCGTGGTGTAGTCGGCCAGCTTGTGCCCGCGCGGCCAGTAGAGCTGGGGCAGCACGTAGTCCACGGTGCCGGACCGGATCCAGGCCCGCGCGTCCGCATAAATCGTGTCGTACGCCGACATGCCCGCCGTGGCCGAGCCGGCCGGGTCGTTCGACTTGTTACGCCAGATGCCGAACGGGCTGATCCCGAACTTGACGTACGGCTTGGCCGCGTGCACCGCCTCGTTCACCTGGGCGACCAGCGTGTTGACGTTGTCGCGCCGCCAGACGGCCAGCTTCTTGCCCTTGCCGTACTTCTCGAACGCGGCCCTGTCGTCGAACTTCGCCCCCGCCACCGGATAGGGGTAGAAGTAGTCGTCGAAGTGCACCGCGTCCACGTCGTAACGGTCCACCACGTCGGTGATGACCTTGGTCACGTGGTCGCGCACGGCGGGCAGGCCGGGGTTGTAGTAGAGGCGGCCACCATAGGTGACCGTCCAGTCCGGGTGGCGCCGCGCGGGATGGTTCGAGGGCAGCCTGGCCGGCTTGTCGTCGTAGGCGGCGCGGTAGGGGTTGAACCAGGCGTGGAACTCCATGCCGCGCTTGTGCGCCTCGTCGATGAGGAACGGCAGCGGGTCCCAGCCGGGGTCCTTGCCCGCCGTGCCCGTCAGATATTGCGACCAGGGCTCCAGCGAGGACTTGTAGAGCGCGTCGGAGGCCGGGCGCACCTGGACGAAGACCGCGTTGAGATTGCGCCGGGCGGCGGCGTCCATGATCTTCACGTATTCGGCCCGCTGCCTGGCGGGGCTGAGCCCGGACTTGGAGGGCCAGTCGATGTTCGTCGTCGTGGCGATCCACACCCCACGCAGCTCCCGTTTGGGATAGCGGGCGTCGGCCTGGCAGGGGGCGGCGGCGGGGGCTGCTGCGGCCTGCTTTTTCCGGCTCTCCGCGGGGCTCTGTCCGGCGCCGGGGCCGAAGACGTAGGCGGCGGCCATGGCGACGACCGCGAAAGAGGTGGCGGCGAGGAGTGGGCGTCCAGTTCGCATAGTGCAATCCAGTGTGGCAGCTCGCTCCAGCCACTCGGCGCGGAAAACCGAAATCGAGTCGTGATACTTGTGTGACTAAAGCGCATGGTTGGGCCGGGAGGGAGCAAAATCCCTCCCGGCTGGGTCGCGCCTCACTCCGTGGCGGTCACTTTGCTCGCGAGGTTCGGTGGCAACGGCTCGTACCGCAGGAATGTGCGCTGGAACGTACCGGTGCCGTGCGACATCGATCGCAGGTCGATGGCGTAGCGCGTGATCTCCAGCTCGGGCACCTCCGCCTTGACCAGCGTGCGCCCGGTGCCGACGGGCTCGGTGCCGAGCACCCGCCCGCGCCGCGACGACAGGTCGGACATCACCGATCCCACGTAGTCGTCGGCCACCAGCACCGCCAGCTCGTCCACCGGCTCCAGCAGCAGTGTCGGCACCTTCGACGCCGCCTCCTTCAGCGCGAGCTGGCCGGCGATCTGGAAGGCCATGTCGGAGGAGTCGACCGAGTGGGCCTTGCCGTCGTACAGGGTGACGCGCACGTCCACCATCGGGTAGCCGGCGACGACGCCCCGCTCCATCTGGGCGCGTACGCCCTTCTCCACCGACGGGATGAACTGGCGGGGCACGACCCCGCCCACGATCTTGTCCACGAACTCGAAGCCTCCCCCGGACGGCAGGGGCTCGACCTCCAGGTGGCAGATCGCGTACTGGCCGTGGCCGCCGGTCTGCTTGACGTTGCGGCCCATCGCCTGGCACCTGCCGCCGAACGTCTCGCGCAGCGGCACCCGCAGCTCGATCCGCTCCACCTCGACACCGTGGCGCTTGGCCAGGCGGTCGAGCAGCACGTCGGTGTGCGCCTCGCCCATGCACCACAGGACGAGCTGGCGGGTCTCGGCGTTGTTCTCCAGCCGCAGGGTCGGGTCCTCGGCCACCAGCCTGCCCAGGGCCTGCGAGAGCTTGTCCTCGTCGGCCTTCGACCTGGCCCTGATCGCCACGGGCAGCAGCGGGTCGGGCATCTCCCAGGAGGTCATCAGCAGCGGGCGCTCGACCTCGGACAGGGTGTCGCCGGTCTCGGCCCGCGAGAGCTTGGCCACCGCGACGATGTCGCCCGCGACACCCTTGGCGCAGGCGCGCTGGTGCTTGCCCAGCGGGCAGGTCAGGGTGCCGATGCGCTCGTCGAGATCGTGGTCCTCGTGCCCGCGGTCGGCCAGGCCGTGCCCGGACACGTGCACGGTCATGTCCGGGCGCAGGGTGCCGGAGAAGACGCGTACGAGGCTGATGCGGCCCACGTACGGGTCGCTGGTGGTCTTGACGACCTCGGCCACGAGCGGCCCTTCCGGGTCGCAGACGATGCCGTTGACCGGCTTGCCGGACAGGTCGGTGATCTCGGGCATGGGATGTTCGAGCGGGGACGGGAAGCCCTGGGTGACGAGTTCGAGCAGCTCGTGGGCGCCGACGCCGATGCCCGTGCACAGCACCGGGTAGAAGCTGCCGCGGGCGACGGCCTTCTCCAGGTCCTCGATGAGGACCTTGGTGTCGATGGGATCGCCTTCGAGGTATCGCTCCATGAGCGATTCGTCCTCGCTCTCCTGGATGATCCCCTCGATCAGGACGCCGCGGTGCTCCTCGATCTGCGTCTCGTATTCCGCGCCCGGCTCCTTCTCGCTGCGGTCGCCGGTGGCGTAGTTGTAGAACTTCTGGGTCAGCAGCCCGATCAGCCCGTTGACGTGACCGTTGGTGATCACCGGGAGATAGAGGGGCGCGACCCCGTCACCGAAGACGTCCTGGCAGGAGGCGAGCGCCTCGTCGAAGTTGGCCCGCTGGTGGTCGATCTTGGTGATGACCACCGCCCGCGGCATGCCGACGCGGGAGCATTCCTCCCAGAGCATCTGGGTGAGACCGTCGATGCCCTCGGCCGCCGAGACCACGAACAGCGCGGCGTCGGCCGCGCGCAGGCCCGCGCGCAGGTCACCGACGAAGTCGGCGTAACCGGGGGTGTCGAGGAGGTTGATCTTGATGCCGTTGTGCACCAAGGGCGCCACGGCGAGGTTGACCGACCGCTGCTGCCGGACCTCGACCTCGTCGAAGTCGCTGACCGTGTTGCCGTCCTCCACCCGGCCCGGCCGCTGGATGGTGCCCGTCGCGGCCAGCAACTGCTCGACGAGGGTGGTTTTACCCGCTCCTGAGTGGCCGACCAGCACGACATTGCGTATAGCATCCGCCCTGTCGGCCGTGGGTGCCCTGCCCGCGGCTCCTACGGCGCCGCCTGTGTTTCGTTCAGCCACATCGGCCTCCCGCGTCGTCGGTTCGTTGTCCAACGCCGCGCCCGCGCGGAGGGCTAATGGAAACCGCATGGACGCGGTGTGTTCACCAAATACCCCTGTGGCGGATATCACAAGGGGGGTGGGGCAAAGAAAGTTGTCAGGCGTTTCATGGCCTACGATCGGACGGCGATGCTCAAACTCCTGCGCCCGGCCATGACCCGGATACTCACCCCGCTGGGCAGGGCACTCGTCGGCCGCGGGATCGGCCCGGACGCCGTCACGGCGATCGGCACCCTCGGCACGGTGATCTCGGCCCTGCTCTTCTTCCCCCTGGGCCAACTGGCCCTGGGGGCTCTGGTGATCACTGTCTTCGTGCTGTTCGACCTGCTCGACGGCGTGGTCGCCAGGCTCGGCGGCAAGGGCGGCAGCACCTGGGGAGCGTTCCTCGACTCGACGCTCGACCGGGTGGCCGACGCCGCCATCTTCGCCGGCCTGATCTTGTATTTCATCTCCGAAGACGACACGCTGATGGCCGCGGTGGCACTCTTCTGCCTGATCGCCGGGGCCGTGGTCTCCTATGCCAAGGCCAGGGCCGAAGGGCTCGGGATGACGGCGGACGTGGGGCTGGCCGAGCGGCCGGAGCGGCTCGTCGTGGCGCTGGTGGCCGCCTTCCTCGCGGGGCTCGGGGTGCCGTACGTCCTGCCCGCGGGGATGTGGCTGCTGGCGGCGGCCAGCCTGGTCACCGTGGTCCAGCGGGTGAGGCACGTTTACTTGCAGACGAGGGAGAGATGAGCGAGAAGGCGTCCGTCAGCGATCGCGTGGTGGCCGCGGGCTTCGCGGCAGGCTGGAAGCTCGTGCCGCTGCTCCCCGAGCGTCCCACGGCCGCGGTCTTCCGTTTCATGGCCGACCGGGTCTGGCGGCGGCGCGGCAAGTCCGTGCGCCGCCTGGAGTCCAACCTGGCCAGGGTGACCGGCATCGACGCGGACGCCCGGGAGATGCGCGCGCTCAGCCGGGCCGGCATGCGGTCCTACTTCCGCTACTTCCACGAGATCTTCCGGCTGCCGTCGATGAAGACCGAGGAGATCGTGCGCCGCACCCACGTCATCGGCGCCGAGCACATCCACGACAACGTCGCGGCGGGCCGGGGCGTGGTGCTGGCGCTGCCGCACATGGGCAACTGGGACCAGGCGGGCGCGTGGCTGGTGGGCGTGGGACACCCGTTCACGACGGTGGCCGAGCGCCTCAGGCCGGAGTCGCTGTTCCGCCGCTACGTGGCCTTCCGCGAGGGGCTGGGCATGGAGGTGCTGCCGCTCACCGGCGGCGACGGGCACAACTTCGGCACGCTGGCCAACCGGGTGCGCAAGGGCGGCGTGGTGTGCCTGCCCGCCGAGCGCGACCTCACCAAGAGCGGGATCGAGGTGCGCTTCTTCGGCGCGGCCACCAAGGTGCCCGCGGGGCCGCCGCTGCTGGCCGTGCAGACCGGGGCCGCGCTGCTGCCCGCCACCGTCTACTTCGTGGGCGACGACTGGGGCATCCACATCCACGAGGAGATCCCCGTCCCGGCGGAGGGCACCAGGCAGGAGAAGGTCGCGGCGCTGGCGCAGGGCCTGGCCGACGTGTTCGAGAAGGGCATCTCCGAACATCCCGAGGACTGGCACATGTTGCAGCGATTGTGGCTGGAAGACCTGACGCGATGAGGATCGGCGTGGTCTGCCCCTATTCGTGGGACATGCCGGGCGGGGTCAAGCAGCACATCGACGATCTGGCCCAGGCGCTGATGGCGCAGGGGCACGAGGTGTCCGTGATCGCGCCGGCGGCCGACGACGAGGATCTGCCGGCCTACGTGACCGGGGCCGGGCGGGCGGTGCCGGTGCCGTACAACGGGTCGGTGGCCAGGATGTCGTTCGGGTTCCTGTCGGCGGCGCGGGTGCGGCGGTGGGTGCGTACGGGCGGGTTCGACGTGCTGCACATCCACGAGCCGCTGATCCCGAGCCTGGGCGTGCTGGCCTGCTGGGCGGCCAAGGGGCCGATCGTGGCGACCTTCCACGCCTCCTTCACCCGCTCGCGCGCCATCGCGGTGGCCGAGCCGCTGCTGCGCAGCGCGCTGGAGAAGCTGTCGGGCCGCATCGCGGTCTCCGACGCCGCCCGCAAGAGCCTGGTGGAGCAGTTCGGCGGGGACGCGGTGCTGATCCCCAACGGCGTCACCGTCTCCCGTTACACCGAGGCCGAGCCGCTCGACGGGTGGGGGCCCGACGGGGCCACGATCGGCTTCCTGGGCCGGATGGACGAGGAGCGCAAGGGCCTGCCGATCCTGCTCGACGCGTTCGGGACGCTGGCCGCCGAGCGGCCCGGCCTGCGGCTGCTCATCGCCGGGCCGGGCGACGAGAAGGACGTCTACGAGCGGGTGCCGAAAGAGTTCCACGACCGGGTGACGGTGCTCGGCATGGTCAGCGAGGCCGACAAGATCCGCGCCTACCACTCGGTGGACGTGTTCTGCGCGCCCAACACCCGGGGGGAGAGCTTCGGCATCGTGCTGGCCGAGGCCATGGCGTCCGGGGCGACGGTGCTGGCCAGCGACATCCCGGCCTTCCGCAGGGTGCTTGGGGAGGGCCAGGCGGGCGCGCTGTTCGACAACGGCGACCCCGGCTCGCTGGCGCGCGAGGCCGCCGCGCTGCTCGACGACCCCGAGCGCCGGGCCAAGCTGGCCGCCGAGGCGCTGGTCGCGGTCAGGAAGTACGACTGGTCCACGGTCGCCCGGGACGTCGTACGCGTCTACGAGACGGTCACCACGAGCGGTGCGGGACGGGTGGAGGAAGATCTGTGACCCCGACCATGACGGCGCTGGTCGTGGGCATCGTCGTGGTGCTCACGGCCGTCTACATCTCCTGGCGCGCGGGCCGGCTGGACCGCCTGCACATCCGGCTTGAGCTGGCCAGCGAGTCGCTCGACGCCGCGCTGATGCGGCGCAGGGCGGTGGTGCTGGAGCTGGCCGGCTCGCGCCTGCTCGACCCCGCCACCTCCCTGGTGCTGGCCGCCGCCGCGCACGAGGCCAGGACGGCCGGCCCCGACGAGCGCGAGCACGCCGAGAGCGACCTGTCGCGGGCGCTGCGGGCGGCCGTGGACCAGGAGCGGTTCAGGGAGAAGCTGTCGGAGGCGCCGGGCGGCCGCGACCTGCTGGACGAGCTGGACACGGCCGTGGCCAAGGTCGTCTACTCGCGGCGCTTCTACAACAACGCCGTGGGGGTCACGCGTACGGCTCAGCGCCGCTGGCTCGCCAGGACACTCCGCCTGGCCGGGCATACCGAATACCCCCGATTCTTCGAAATAGATGACAATCCGCCAGCGACTATGGCAACTGAATGACCTAATTTGTGGAAGCCAGTAAGCTTCATCCGGTTTTCAGGCTGAAGCGAGGAGTACTCAGGTGCGGCTACCCCGGATGATCACGATCTGGCTGGCTGGAGCGGCCGTGTTGCTCCCGGTCACGGCCTGCTCCGCCGATGAGCCCGCGCCCGGCAAGGCCCCGCAGGCCGCCGCCCCGGCCGCTCCGACGGAGGAGCCCGTCGAGGTCAAGACGCATCCCTTCACCGGCGAGCCGTACGAGCGGCTCAAGCCGGTGCTGGCGGTGAAGATCGAGAACACCGCGGCGGGGAAGCCGCAGCTGGGCCTGAAAAGTGCGGACATCGTCTACGTCGAGCAGGTCGAGGCGGGTCTGACCAGGCTCATGGCCATCTTCTCCTCGAAGCTGCCGCCCAAGGTGGGGCCCGTGCGCAGCGCCCGCATCTCCGACCTGCACATCGCGCCCCAGTTCGGCAAGCCGGCCTTCGCCTACTCGGGCGTGCAGACCAAGATGCTGCCGTTCGTCGCCGAGGCGTCGCTGTTCGACGTGGGCGACACCCGCAACCCCGGCGCGTACTTCCGCCAGCCCGGCCGCTTCGCCCCGTACAACCTGTTCGCCACCACCAAGAAGCTGATCGCCGAGGCGCCCAAGGCGAGCAAGGCCAAGGACATCGGCCTCACCTTCGGGGACGCGCCGGAGGGCGGCACGCCGCGCAAGTCGTACACCGTCAAGTGGCCCGCCGCCCGCTTCACCTTCGCCTGGTCGGAGGCGAAGAAGCAGTGGCTGATCTGGCAGGACGGCAAGAAGGACATGGCCGCCGAGGGCGGACAGCTCGGCGCTTCCACGGTCGTCATCCAGTACACGAAGACCGAGCGCTCGGAGTTCCACGACCTGAACGACAGCTACACGCCGCTCGTGCACACCACGGGCAAGGGCAAGGCGGTCGTGCTGCGCGACGGCCAGGCCTTCAACGCGAACTGGGAGCGTGGCTCGGAGAAGGACGGCACGACGTTCACCACGGAGAGCGGCGAGCCGATGAACTTCGCGCCCGGCCAGGTGTGGATCGCCCTGGCCAGCCGCAAGCCGGTCATCCCGTAGGCACGCGCGGATCGTCTCTCTGTACAAGCTGGGCGACAAATGTTGACATTTTGGAATGTCGGGGGAGTGGTCCCACAGGACCTACCATGGGCTTGATAACTTACCGAGAGCCCGTGAGGATGACCGTGTCCAGCAGCACGTCCCAGAACACTCCCGTCACCGGAACCGCGCGCGTCAAGCGCGGCATGGCCGAGATGCTCAAGGGCGGCGTCATCATGGACGTCGTCACCCCCGAGCAGGCCAAGATCGCTGAGGACGCCGGTGCGGTGGCCGTGATGGCCCTTGAGCGCGTGCCCGCCGACATCCGCGCCCAGGGCGGCGTGTCCAGGATGAGCGACCCCGACATGATCGACGGCATCATCGCCGTCGTGTCGATCCCCGTCATGGCCAAGGCCCGCATCGGCCACTTCGTCGAGGCCAGGGTGCTGCAGTCGCTTGGCGTGGACTATGTGGACGAGTCGGAGGTGCTCACCCCGGCCGACTACGCCAACCACATCGACAAGTGGCAGTTCACGGTGCCGTTCGTGTGCGGCGCCACCAACCTCGGCGAGGCCCTGCGCCGCATCACCGAGGGCGCGGCGATGATCCGCTCCAAGGGCGAGGCGGGCACCGGCGACGTCTCCAACGCCGTCACCCACATGCGCACGATCCGCGCCGAGATCAAGCGGCTCACCTCCCTGCCCGAGGACGAGCTGTACGTCGCCGCCAAGGAGCTGCAGGCCCCCTACGAGCTGGTCGCCGAGGTGGCCAAGGCCGGCAAGCTGCCGGTCGTGCTGTTCACCGCGGGCGGCATCGCCACCCCCGCCGACGCCGCGATGATGATGCAGCTCGGCGCCGAGGGCGTGTTCGTGGGCTCGGGCATCTTCAAGTCCGGCGACCCGGCCAAGCGCGCCGCGGCCATTGTCAAGGCCACCACCTTCCACGACGACCCCGACGTGGTCGCCAAGGTCTCGCGCGGACTGGGCGAGGCCATGGTCGGCATCAACGTCGACGAGATCCCGCAGCCGCACCGCCTGGCCGAGCGCGGCTGGTAGAGCGGCGCGTCGTCGCAGGTCAGAGGCCCCACATGTGACATGATCCCCTACGGCGGGCGCGGGGTACGTCCCCCGCCCGGCCGGGGGCGCCATTCCGTGATGGGGGAAATCATCGGAAGAGGCGGCATCCGCGAAGGATGTCGTCTTTTTCGTGTTGTGTGGCGTTCACTGCGTAGTCATGATTCTCGGTCAAGCTACGGAGCAACCCTTGATCATCAGGAGCCACACATGTCCCAGCTCAACCGCAGGCACTTCCTCGTCACAGGGTTAGCCGCGGGGGCCGCGGCGGCCATCCCCGCCGGTGCCGCGTACGCCGATCCCACTCCTGATCCGGCCGCGGAGACGGCCCAGACCCTGGCCTCGCGCGGGCTGCGCGGCGACCCGTTCACGCTGGGCGTCGCCTCCGGCGACCCCGACCACGAGGGCTTCGTGCTCTGGACCAGGCTGGCCCAGCAGCCCCTCGCCGAGGACGGGCTGGGCGGCATGCCGCAGCGGCCGTTCCCGGTGCTGTGGCAGATCTACTCCGACGAGCGCGCCCGCCGCGTCGTGCGGTCCGGCGTGACCGTGGCCGCGCCCGAGTGGGGCCACAGCGTGCACGTCGAGGTCGACAACCTCAGTTCCGACCGCGAGTACTGGTACCGCTTCCGCGTGGGCCCGTACGTCTCGCCGATCGGCCGCGCCCGCACGGCCCCGCACCCGCTCTCGTACGGCGGCGCCCTGTCGATGGCCTTCGTCTCGTGCGCCCAGTACGAGCACGGCTACTTCACCTCCTACCGCAGGCTGGCCGAGGACCGCCCCGACCTCGTCCTGCACCTGGGCGACTACCAGTACGAGTACACCAAGGACACCTACACCATCCCCGGCGGGAACATCCGCGACCACGAGGGCCCCGAGACCGAGACCCTGGCCAACTACCGCCAGCGCCACGCCCAGTACAAGGCCGACCCCGACCTCCAGGCCGCGCACGCCGCCGCGTCCTGGCTGGTGGTGTGGGACGACCACGAGCTGGACAACAACTGGGCCGACGAGGTGCCCGAGCGGCCCGAGGTCCCCCAGCCGAACTTCCTGGCCAGGCGCACGGCCGCCTTCCGCGCCTACTACGAGAACATGCCGCTGCGCCGCACCTCGATCCCGCGCGGCATCGACATGCAGCTCTACCGGCGCATCCGGTGGGGCCGGCTGGCCACCTTCCACATGATGGACACCCGCCAGTACCGCGACGACCAGGGCTGCGGCGACGGCTACCGCGACTGCCCGGCCGCCGTCGATCCGGCGCGCTCGATCACCGGCACGCAGCAGGAGAAGTGGCTGCTGGACGGGTTCCACCACTCGCGGGCGCAGTGGGACATCCTGGGCCAGCAGGTCTTCTTCGCCCAGCGTGACAACAACGCCGGACCCGCCAAGATCACCAGCATGGACGCCTGGGACGGCTACGTCGCCTCCCGCCAGCGGATCACGCAGGGCTGGGTGGACGCCAGGGTCCGCAACGCCGTGGTCCTCACCGGTGACGTGCACGCCCACTGGGCCAGCGACCTCAAGCTGGACTACGACGACCCGACCGGGCCCAGCGTCGGGTCGG
The DNA here is from genome assembly GCF_900099965.1 of Nonomuraea jiangxiensis. Classification (GTDB taxonomy): domain Bacteria; phylum Actinomycetota; class Actinomycetes; order Streptosporangiales; family Streptosporangiaceae; genus Nonomuraea; species Nonomuraea jiangxiensis. The sequence goes on from NZ_FNDJ01000029.1 coordinate 26,273, forward strand.
AGCTGGTGGCCACCTCGATCTCGACCGGCGGCGACGGCGCCGACTCGGACCCGGCCACGCATCCGTTCCTCGCGATCAACCCGCACCTGAAGTTCTACAACAACCAGCGCGGCTACGTCCTGACCAAGATCGAGCGGGACCTGATGACCGCCGACTTCAAGGTGGTGCCGCGCGTGCAGACGCCCGGGGCGGAGGTCTACACCAAGGCCACGTTCGTGATCGAGGACCGGGTGCCGGGGGTGCAGCAGACCTACCTGCGGCCGCTCGACCCGGCGCTGCGCATGCAGCCGATCACGGCGGAGGACACGGTCCGCCTGGAGACGGAACGCCCGTAATCTCTACGGAACCGGGTCAGGCCGCCGGCCTGGCCCGGTTTTCCCGTCCGGTCACAAGTCCGCCCGCCTCGGGGCCACCGGTTAGGAAGATCCCAGGCGATCCTGGTGTTGAATGGTCTGAACCCGCACCCGGACGGAAGGATCGGCTGTGCCCACGATCGGTGTACTCGCTCTCCAAGGGGACGTGCGTGAGCATGTGCGCATGCTCCAGGAGGCCGGCGCGTCGGCGATCGCCGTACGCCGGCCCGCCGAGCTGGACGCGGTCGACGGCCTGATCATCCCCGGCGGGGAGTCCACCACCATGTGGAAGCTCGCCGAGACCTTCGACATGCTGCAGCCGCTGCGGCTGCGGATCAAGGAAGGCATGCCCGCCTACGGGTCCTGCGCGGGCATGATCATGCTGGCCGACCGGATCGAGGACGGCATCGCGGGACAGCAGACGATCGGCGGCATCGACATGGTCGTCAGGCGCAACGCGTTCGGCCGCCAGGTCGACTCCTTCGAGGCCGATCTGGACTTCGCCGGGGAGCCGGTGCACGCCGTGTTCATCCGCGCGCCCTGGGTCGAATCGGTCGGCGCGGACGTGGAAGTGCTGGGCAGGTGCGAGCCGGGGGATAGGATCGTCGCGGTCCGACAAGGGCCGTTGCTCGCGACGTCGTTCCACCCCGAGCTGACCGGGGACGCGCGCGTGCACCGTTACTTCGTAGACATGCTGAGGGAGTTCTAGGTAATGTCCGGCCACTCCAAATGGGCGACGACGAAGCACAAGAAGGCCGCGCTCGACGCCAAGCGCGGCAAGCTGTTCGCGAAGCTCATCAAGAACATCGAGGTGGCGGCCCGGACCGGTGGCCCAGACCCGGACGCCAACCCCACCCTCTTCGACGCCATCTTCAAGGCGAAGAAGAACTCCGTGCCCAACGACAACATCGAGCGGGCCCGCAAGCGCGGCGGCGGCCTGGAGGCCGGCGGCGCCGACTGGCAGACCATCATGTACGAGGGCTACGCCCCCGGCGGTGTCGCCGTGCTCATCGAGTGCCTCACCGACAACCGCAACCGCGCCGCCTCCGAGGTGCGCGTCGCGCTGACCCGCAACGGCGGCTCGCTGGCCGATCCCGGCTCCGTGTCCTACATGTTCAACCGCAAGGGCGTCGTGATCGTGCCCAAGAACGGGCTCGACGAGGACACCGTGCTGATGGCCGTGCTCGACGCGGGCGCCGAGGAGGTCAACGACCTGGGCGAGTCGTTCGAGGTCGTCTCCGAGGCCGGTGACCTGGTGCCGGTGCGCAAGGCGTTGCAGGAAAACGGGATCGACTACGACTCGGCCGAGTCGAGCTTCCTGCCGACGATGAGCGTGCCGCTCGACGAGGAGGGCGCCAAGAAGGTGTTCCGGCTCATCGACGCCCTGGAGGACAGCGACGACGTCCAGAACGTCTATGCCAATTTCGACGTCGCGGACGACGTGCTGGCGGCGCTCGACTGACATCGCGGCGAATCCGGGCTGACGTTTTCCGCCGGCCCGGGAGTCGAGGGTTTCTCGGGTCTGAGAAGTTCGCCGGCCCGGGAGCCGAGGGGTCCTCGGGTCTGAGAAGTTCGCCGGCTCGGACGCGGCGGACTCGGGGCTCCGCGCTCCGGCGGCTTTCCCGTGCGAGATGCGGCGCGGGGCCGCGGCGGCGTAGGGTCGGGCGACGTGACCTCCCCCATTCGTTCTCCTCAGGCACCCTCTCCCGCGCTCGGCTGGCTGCTGGCCGCCCCCGCGTTACTCGGCACCCTGATCTCGCTGGTGCTGCCGACGGGACAGTCGATCTGGCTGAGCTTCCAGAGCGGCGGCGTGCTCAAAGAGGCCACCTTCACCGGTTCGTCCAACTACACCGAGTTACTGGGTGGTGGCGACTGGTGGCGGGCGCTGGGCTTCACCGTCTCGGTGACCCTGCTGCCGCTCGTGGTGGCCCTGGTGGTGGGGCCGCTGCTGGCCGCGGCACTCGACTGGGGCGGCACCTGGGTACGGTGGGCCGGCCGGGTCGTGCTGTCGCTCGCCGTCGTCACGTTCTCGCCGGTGGCCGTGGCGATGGGCTGGATCCAGGGCATGGATCCGTCGGCGTCCGGCGTGGCCACCCTGGTCCAGGGGCTCCGCGAGCCGGTGACGGCGCCGGGGGCGATGCGGCTGCTGGTCGCGGCCGCCACCTTCGGGGTGGTGTGCGCGCTGGCGACCATGGCGTTCCTGCCCGCGTTGCGCGGAGGGCGGGTGGTGCCCGCGATGCTCGTCGTGGCGGCGCTCGTCGGGCTCACCATGATCGCGGTGGGGCTGCAGGCCTTCTCGATCGCGTTCGTGCTCAGCCGTGGCGGGCCTGAGCGCACCACAGAGACGCTCGCGCAACTCCAGTACACCAAGGCCTTCGCCCACGCCGATTTCGGCGCTGGTGCGGCCGTGGCGGTCCTCACGGGGGTGATCCTGGGGGTGCTGGGCATCGTGGCCACGGTCATCGCGGTGGTCTCCCGGCTGAGCATCACGGTGACCGCGCGGGCCGGCGCCGGGGCGGGTCCGGAGCCTCAAAGGGTTGCGCAGGGCGCGCCTGGATCCCCGGCGTTCCAGCAGGGCCCGCCCGCTTTCCAGGGTCCGCCGGCTTTCCAGGGACCGTCTGCTCACCCGGACCCGCCTGCTTTCCAGAGTCCGCCTGCTCACCAGGACCCGCCCGCTTTCCAGGAGGGCTTGCCGGAGCGTCGGCCCGGGGCGGTGGGGATCGCCGTCGGGGTGGTGGCGCTGGTCGTCGTGGTGGCGCTCGCGCTCGTGTTCACCTGGCCCTGGATCGACGGGGTGCTGGGCCGGTCCGGCTTCCAGGGCAGGGGCGGCCCGGAGATCGGCCTGCGTACCCACGTGAACACCTGGGTGCCCGCCGTCGTGGGCGCGATCATCTCGGTGAGCGTCGCCTACCTGGGCGCTCTTGGCATCGGCGGGCTGCGGCCGCTCGGGCGGCGCAGTGAGTGGCTGCTGCTGGCGTTCGCCCCCTGGCTGTTCGTCGGCCCCGCCCCGCTCGCCGTCGCCAACTGGCAGAACATGCGCAACCTCGGCGTGCTCGACTCCTTCTTCTCCCTCTTCCCGCCGCTGCTCGTGAGCGTCCCGGCGCTGCTGGTGCTCACGCTGCTGTGCAAGGGCCTGGCCGAGCGCACGGACCGCGACTTCTTCAGCGGCGTGTTCCTGCCCTCGCTCCCCATGGCGGGCATCCTGGCCGGGGGCGTGACCCTGCTGAACGCCCACGACCTGCTCTGGCCGCTGCTGGTGGCCCAGGACAACACCCTCTTCCCCACGCCCGTCGCGCAGGTCGCCGGGCTCAGTTCGTACGGCGCCGGCGCGCCCGACGTCGGTGCGGCGACACCGCTGGTCGTGGTCGCCGTCGCCGTGATCGCCGTGGTGGCCGCGCAGCTGTGGTACCTCGACAGGCTGGCCGTCACGCTGGGCGGTTCACGGCCGCGTACGTCGGCGTAGCCAGCGTAAATTGTGTGGTTGTGGACATTCGCGATGTGACTCCTGATGACCTTGACGACGTCATTGACCTGCGTAAGCGCTCGTTCGGTCCGATGTCGGCGGCCGACATCGACAGGTGGCGCCGGGCCGTGCTCCCGGTGCTCGAACAGGGCCGCTACGTGGGGGTGTTCGACGGCTCCCGGCTGGCCGGAGCGGCCCGGTTGCGCCAGTTCACCCAGTGGTGGCACGGCAGGCCGCAGCCGATGGCCGGGATCGCCGGCGTCACCGTAGGCCCGGAGGACCGCGGGCGCGGCGTCGGCACCCGGCTCATGCGGGCCGTCATCCGCCGGGGAGCGTCCCTCGGCGACGCGGTGTCCGTGCTCTACCCGGCCACCACGCCCATTTACCGCTCGGTCGGCTACGAGCACGCCGGCGCGCGGCACCTCGTGACGCTCCCGGCCGAGGCGCTGCGCACGATCCGGCCGGCCACGGACGTCAAACTGCGCAGGATGGGACCGGGCGACGCCGCCGAGGTGATCTCCCTGCTGCACCGCGTGCACGGTGCCGCCCGCGCCAGCGGACCCGCCTCGTGGAACGCGGACACCTGGCGCCTGTGGCTCGGCAACCAGGACGACTTCCTCTACCTCGCCGACGACGGCTACGTCATCTACCGCTGGAGCGGCGGCGACATCGAGGTTGAGAACCTCGTCGCCGGGTCGGAGGAGACGCTCAGGGCACTGTGGTCCCTTGTGGGCAGCGCGTCGTCGGTCGCCGAGCACGTCGTCGCCTCCGTGGCGCCGGACGACCCCGTGCTGTGGCTGCTTCGGGAGTGGTCAACGGTCAAGGTGCGGCAGGTGCGGTGGATGTTCAGGGTGCTGGACGTGGCCGCGGCGGTCGAGCGCAGGGGCTATCCGGAGCACGTGACGTGCGACGCGGTCGTCAGTGTGACCGATCCGGTGCGGGGCGGGGGCACGTGGCGGCTGGAGATCTCGGGCGGATCGGGCGCGGTCACACCGGTGACCTCGGCGGACGGGGTTCAGCTCAGCGTGAACGGCTTCTCCGCCCTGTACGCCGGAATCCCGGCGGCGACGCTGCGACTCAGCGGGCTCATGTCCGGAGATGACCGATACGACGAGGCACTCGACTCGGCCTTCGCGGCGAAGCCGTACATGCTTGAGTACTGGTGACGGGCGTTTCCCGGTGCACGGCCGGGCCCGCCGGGGTAAAGTCTCGTGCCGAACAGGTGTTCGGCGGCGTGGGGAGCAGGCCGGTGCGGGTGATGGGCGTCGATCCGGGGCTGACGCGGTGTGGCCTGGGCGCTGTCGACGGGCGCCCCGGCGCGCCGCTGACATTGGTGGCGGTCGGGGTGGTGCGCACCGGCGCTGACGAGGAGCTCGGCGCGCGGCTCGTCGGCATCGAGGCCGGGATCGAGCGCTGGCTCGACGACGTCCGTCCCGACGCGGTCGCGGTCGAGCGCGTCTTCAGCCAGCACAACGTACGCACCGTCATGGGCACCGCGCAGGCGGCGGGCATCGCCGTGCTGTGCGCGGCCAGGCGCGGGCTGCCCGTGGCGCTGCACACGCCGTCGGAGGTCAAGGCAGCCATCACGGGCAGCGGCACCGCCGACAAGAAGCAGATCGGCGCCATGGTCACCCGCTTACTGCGGCTGTCGGAGATGCCCAAGCCCGCCGACGCGGCCGACGCGCTGGCCCTGGCCATCTGCCACGTCTGGCGCGGCGGCGCCCAGCACCGCCTCGCCGCGGCGCTGGCCAAGGCCCGGGGCAAGGACCTCAAGCCGTGACCGGCCCGGCAACGCGCAGAGAGCCGGTGATGGCGGGTCCTGACCTCCAGGTCCAGCAGCGTCGCACACCCAGGACCGAGGCGATGCCGGGTGCCGGGCCGGTCGGACCGGACGAGAGCGGTGCCGGCCGATGATCGGGATGACGGCGGGTGTTCGGGTGGAGATTCCGGCAAGGGTCGGTATCGAGGTGACCGGGATGAGGACGGGCGGGGGCTGGTGGCCGGAATGATGGGGAGCGGGACGACGGTGGGAGGGGCGCTGTGATCGCGTCAGTGGCGGGCAGGGTGACGGCGATCGCGCCCGACGGGGCCGTGATCGAGGTCGGCGGGGTCGGCATCCTCACCCGCTGCACTCCGGGCACCCTCGCCACGCTGCGGATCGGTGAGGAAGCCCGGCTGGCCACCTCGCTCGTGGTGCGCGAGGAGTCGCTCACCCTCTACGGGTTCGCCACCGACGACGAGCGGGCCGTGTTCGAGCTGCTGCAGACGGCCAGCGGCGTCGGGCCCAAGCTGGCCCTGGCGATGCTCGCCGTGCACACGCCCAACGCGCTGCGGGTCGCCGTGGCCAGTGCCGACCTCAAGGCCCTCACCCAGGTGCCGGGCATCGGCCAGAAGGGAGCGCAGCGCATCGTGCTGGAGCTGAAGGACCGTCTCGGCACGCCGGAGGAGGCGGTCAACGCCGCGCTCAACGGCGAGCGGCGGGCGGCGGCGTGGCGCGAGCAGGTCCACTCGGGTCTGGTGGGGCTGGGCTATTCCAGCAAAGACGCCGACGAGGCCGTCGCCGTCGTGGAGCCGGACGCCGACGCCGACCTCCTGGCCGGCCGCCAGCCACAGGTGGCCGCCCTGCTGAAGGCGGCACTACGAGCACTGAGCGTACGATGATCACCACCCACGCCCCCACCCCACCCGGCGGAGCCCACCCAGCTCCGCACACCAGCCTCCGCCCGGCTCCGGGCGGCTTGGTTCGCCCGGTTTCGCGAGTCGGAGCCCATCCGGCCCCGTGCGGCGGAGCCGACCTGGCCTCGCATGCCGGCCTCCGTCCGGCTCCAGGCGGGTGGGTCCGCCTGGCTTCGCGAGTCGGAGCCCATCCGGCCCCGCCCGGCGGAGCCCACCCGGCCCTGCATGCTGGCCTCCGGCCGGCTCCAGGCGGCTTGGTTTGCTCGGCCTCGCACGTCGGAGCTCATCTGCCCCCGCACACCGGAGCCCATCCGGACCCCGGCATCGGAGCCCGTCCGGCCCTGCACACCGGAGCCTGCGCCGCTTCAGGCGGCGGGATCTGCTCGGCTTGGCGCGGTGAAGCACGGTCGGCTTCAGGTGGCGGGAGTCGCCTGGCTTGGCGTGGTGGTGCCCGCTTGGCTTCAGGTGGCGGGAGTCGCCTGGCTTGGCGTGGTGGTGCCCGCTTGGCTTCGGGTGGCGGGAGTTGTCTGGCTTGGCGTGGTGGTGCCTGCTCGGCTCCAGGTGGCTGGGTCTGCTCGGCTTCGCGCGGCGGAGCCGCCTCGTGCGGCGGAGACCGGTCGGCTTCGGGCGGCGGAGACCGGGCAGCCTCGCGTGGGGGAGACCGGTCGGTCTCGTGTGGCGGGGGTCGGTCGGTCTCGTGTGGCGGGTTGGTGTGGTGGGGTGGGTGGGGTGTCGTCAGCTTGGGGGCGGCCGAAGGGAGGTGCCGGCGTGGGGATCGAGCGTGAGCTTGTCTCGCCCGATGCCGAGGGCGACGAGCTGCAGATCGAGGCGGCGCTCCGGCCCAAGCGGCTCAGCGAGTTCATCGGCCAGGGCCGCGTGCGCGAGCAGTTGTCCCTCGTGCTCGAAAGCGCCCTGCGGCGCCGGCGGCCCCCCGACCACGTGCTGATGAGCGGTTCCCCCGGCCTCGGCAAGACCACCCTTGCCATGATCGTCGCGGCCGAGCTCAACGCGCCGCTCAGGATCACCTCCGGCCCCGCGCTGGAGCGCGCGGGCGACCTCGCCGCCATCCTGTCCACGCTGAGCGAGGGCGAGGTGCTGTTCATCGACGAGATCCACCGCATGGCCAGGCCCGCCGAGGAGATGCTCTACCTCGCCATGGAGGACTTCCGGGTCGACATCGTCGTCGGCAAGGGCCCGGGAGCCACCGCCATCCCGCTCGACATCGCACCGTTCACGCTGGTCGGCGCCACCACGCGGGCCGGGCTGCTGCCCGCCCCGCTGCGCGACAGGTTCGGCTTCACCGCGCACATGGACTTCTACGAGGTCGGCGAGCTTGAGCAGGTGCTCTACCGATCGGCCACGCTGCTCGGGGTCACGCTGCCCGGCGACGGCGCCCACGAGATCGCCAGGAGGTCCAGGGGCACGCCCCGCATCGCCAACCGGTTGCTGCGGCGGGTGCGCGACTTCGCCGACGTACGCGCCGAGGGGCTGATCAACCGGGAGATCGCCTCGGCCGCGCTCAACCTCTACGAGGTCGACGCCGAAGGGCTCGACCGGCTCGACCGGGCGGTGCTGGGCGCGCTGCTGCGCAAGTTCGGCGGCGGGCCCGTCGGCCTGTCGACGCTGGCGGTGGCCGTGGGGGAGGAGCCGGAGACGGTCGAGGTGGTGGCCGAGCCGTTCCTCGTACGCCAAGGGCTGCTGGCCAGGACCCCTCGGGGCCGCGTCGCCACCGCGTCCGCGTGGAGCCACCTCGGTATGACCCCGCCCCCGGGTGCGTTCGGAGCCGCTCTTTCCGACTGATCACAGAACGGTTGCAACCATCCCGATTCGGGAACTTCCCCGCGCGCCGAAACGCTGCCTCGTTGCCGCGTTTCGCAACAAGCGCCTACACTCCGTGGCTTGGCTGGCTGTGTAGGCTGACGGGCTGAGCGGCACGGCCCGAGGCATCATTCGGAATTTCCGGCGCGAGGCCGGTGTCAACTCCTTGTACGAACATGGAAGGTCGCCCCTATGGACATGGGACAACTCGGTAGCATCCTGCCGCTGATTCTGCTGGTGGTGGTGTTCTACTTCCTGCTGATCCGCCCCCAGCGCAAGCGCCAGCAAGAGGCGATCAAAATGCAAAACTCCCTTTCGCCCGGCGCGCGAGTCATGACCACAACTGGCCTGTTCGGTACCGTGGTCGCAGTGGACAATGAGGACGTGGTCATCGAGATCGCTCCCGGGATCGAGACCCGCTGGGTGAAGGCCGCCATCGGTCGCGTCGTCACCCCCGGCGATGCGCCGTCGACCGTCGAACCGGCAGGTCAGGAGTCCGGGCTCGGGGAGGATGACGACAGGGGGTCCGAGGCCGCCGTGGATCGCAACGGAGACCAGGACTCCAGCACCAAGCAGTCCTGACTAAGCTCTGCGACAAACCTCTATCTGAAAGAATCGACGACCAGTGGCCCGACCGACCAGCAGCCACAGCCGACCGGGGCGTACGCTCCTCGTGCTTCTGGCGCTCATCCTCGCCCTGGGCGGGACGATGCTCTTGCAGAAGGCGTTCACGCCCAAGCTGGGACTCGACCTCGCCGGCGGCACGACGGTGACTCTGTCCCCCGTGACTCTGAACAACGCGGCTCCTCCGGAGGAGATCCTCGACCGCGCGGTCAACATCATCCGCGAGCGAGTCAACGGCACCGGAATCTCCGACGCGGAGGTCGCCAAGTCCGGCGACAACATCATCATCTCGATCCCGGGCGTCGGGCAGAGCGAGGCCATTGCGCTGGTCGCCACCACCGCGGAGCTGCGCTTCCGCCAGGTGCTCGCCATGGAGCCCACGCAGGTGCCGCAGCAGCTGGCCACCAACGCGCCCACGCCGAGCGGGTCGGGCTCGCCCAACGCGCCGGCCAGCCCGCAGCCTTCGGACTCGGCCAGCCCGGCGGCCTCGCAGTCGGCCGGCGTGCCGAAGCCCAGCACGTCCCCGACGGGCAAGGCACTGTCGTCCGCGCTGACCGCGCCGTCCCCCGCCACGTCACCGTCCGAGGCCCCCTCGGCCACGCAGAACGGCCAGCAGCAGAACGGCCAGCAGCAGGGCGACCAGCAGCAGGGGCAGCAGGACGGCAAGAAGGGCCAGGACGCGAAGGCCTCGCCGACGGCGTCCCCGTCCGGCCAGCCCAGTGAGCCGCCCGCCCAGGATCCCAACACCGGCATCAACACCGAGGGCATCGACCCCACGGTGCTGGCCCAGTACAACAAGCTCGACTGCGCCGACCCGAAGAACCGCGGCCAGGGCGTCCAGGACGACCCGAACAAGCAGTACGCGGCCTGCGAGACCGACGGCAGCTACAAGTACGTCCTCGACGTCGCCAAGGTCGTCGGCACCGACATCGACACGGCCTCGGCGGGCGTCCAGCAGGGCACCACCGAGTGGGTCGTCCAGCTCGACTTCAAGAGCAAGGGCGCGGGCGAGTGGAGCAAGCTCACCACGGCCGCGTACAACTCCCCGGAGCCGCGCAACAAGGTCGCGGTCGTGCTCGACGGCGTCGTCATCACCGCCCCCAACATCATCAGCCCGATCCCCGGCGGCCGGGCCGAGATCACCGGCGGCTTCGACCAGATCAGCGCCACCAACCTGGCCGACCAGCTCAAGTACGGCGCGCTGCCGCTGAAGTTCAACCGCAGCTCGGTCGACACGGTCTCCTCGACGCTGGGCCAGGACCAGCTCCAGGGCGGCCTGATCGCCGGCCTGATCGGCCTCCTGCTCGTGGTCGTCTACTGCATGCTCTACTACCGCGGTCTGGGCATCGTGGCGGTGCTGAGTCTGGTCGTCGCCACGATCCTCACCTACACCGCCGTGGTCGTGCTCGGCCACAACGCCGGCTTCCGGCTCTCGCTGCCGCACATCATCGGCCTGGTGGTCTCGATCGGCATCACCGCCGACTCCTTCATCGTGTACTTCGAACGCATACGTGATGAGATGAAGGAGGGCCGGCGGTCGCTCAGGGCGGCCGTCGAGGTGGCCTGGGTCCGTGCCCGGCGCACGATCCTGATCGCCGACGCCGTCATGTTCATCGCCGCGATCGTGCTCTACTTCCTGGCGGTGGGCGGTGTGGCCGGGTTCGCCTTCGCGATGGGCCTGACCACGCTGATCGACATCGTGGTGGTGTTCCTGTTCACGAAGCCGTTCATCGCCCTGCTGGCAAGAATGAAGTTCTTCGCCAAGGGGCACCCGCTGTCGGGTCTGGACGCCGAGCGCATGAGCGAATCGGGTTCGACCGGCCGCACGACCACTCCGCAGGAGGCCTGAGATGGGACTGGGGCGCCGCCTCTACCGAGGCGAGATCGACGTCGACTTCGTCGGCAAGTGGAAGCTCTGGTACAGCCTGTCGGGTTTCCTGCTGATCATCTCGCTCGCGGGCTTGCTGATCAATGGGCTCAACCTGGGCGTGGAGTTCAGGGGCGGCACGGTCTTCACGTTCAAGTCCGAGCAGGCCAGCGTCGAGCAGGTCCGCCAGACCGTCCTGGACGGGGGCGTGCACCAGGCGATCGTCCAGTCGGCCGGCACCAACGGCTGGCGGGTGACCACCGAGAGCCTGCCGGAGAACACCCGGGAGCAACTGCAGTCCCAGATCGCCCAGGACTACAAGACCCCGGTCGGGCAGGTCAGCGTCCAGGCCATCGGCCCGTCCTGGGGCGGTGAGGTCTCCCAGAAGGCCTGGATCGGCCTGGCGGTCTTCATGGTCGCGATCATCCTGTATCTGTCGATGGCGTTCGAGCCGAAGATGGCGCTGGCCGCGATCGTCGCGCTCATCCACGACCTCGTCATCACGGCCGGCATCTACGCCTGGTCGGGCTTCGAGGTCACGCCCGCGACGCTGCTGGGCTTCCTGACCATCCTCGGTTATTCGCTCTACGACGCGGTCGTGGTGTTCGACATGATCAAGGAAGTCACGGCCAAGCTGGGGCACACGTCGAAGCAGACCTACTCGATGGCGGCCAACAACGCGCTCAACCACACGCTGATCCGGTCGCTGAACACCTCCCTGGTGGCCATCCTGCCGGTGGCGGCCATCCTGTTCATCGGCACCACGCTGCTCGGCGCGGGCACGCTGAAGGACCTGTCGCTGGCGCTGTTCGTGGGCATGATCGTCGGTACGTACTCGTCGCTGTGCGTCGCCACGCCGCTGCTGGTGACGCTCAAGGAGCGGGAGCCGAAATACCAGGCCATCGCCCGGCGGCTGGCCTCCACAGGCGGTGGGAAGGGTTCCAAAAGCGCAGCGGTAGCCAAGGGTTAGCCCGTCTGCGGCACGCACGTCGCGGCGCCCCCGGTCCCTCGGGCCGGGGGCGCCGCCGCGTCCAAGCCCCTGACAAGCCCTGTACGGGGCTTATGCCGCCTTGGGGCAACCCTTACCGGATGGGGACTTATCCGGCCCTGTGGAACGGCTGTGGCACCGCAGAGGCCACCCAGGGGGCTCTTGCAGCGCCGCGGAGGGCGTCCCGGTGGACTTCTGTAGGGCCGCGGGGGAGTTCCGGGGATCCCTGTGGTGCTGCGGAGGGCGTTCCGCGCCACTCCTGTTGTGCTGCGGAAAGTGCTCTGGGGGCGCGGGGACGTCACCGGTGGCGGGGGTCGGTGACCTCGCGGGTCTGGGAGGGCGGCTCCGGGAGGGGGCGGGATGCAGCATCATGGTGCCCGGCATATGGCCGGTAGGAATGCGAGGGAATCCATGAGTGAGCTGAGCACGATGATCCTTGACCGGATCAGGGACGTCCCCGACTACCCCACGCCGGGCGTGCTGTTCAAGGACATCACCCCGCTCCTGGCCGACCCCGTCGCGCTGGTGGCCGTGGTGGACGCGCTGGCCGGGCAGCACCAGGTGGACAAGATCGTCGGCATCGAGGCGCGGGGGTTCATTCTGGCCGCTCCCGTGGCGTACCGGTCGGGGGCCGGGTTCGTACCGGTCCGCAAGAAGGGGAAACTGCCCGCCGCGACCCTGGAAGAGTCCTACGATCTGGAGTACGGCTCCGCGACCCTTGAGGTCCACCGTGACGCCTTCGCCCCCGGCGACCGTGTGCTGATCGTCGATGACGTGCTGGCCACGGGCGGCACGGCCAAGGCGACCGTGGAGCTGGTGGAGAGGGCCGGAGCCGAGATCGCCGGCATAGCGGTGCTCATGGAACTGGCCTTCCTGAAGGGACGTGAGCGGCTGCAGGGAGTGGATCTGCGCTCCCTCGTGATCGTCTGAGTCGGGCCCGCGACGGTCCAGGCACACCACCTGGATACACTTGGGGGATCTGGACTCGAAGGCGAGGAGCATTGGCGGAGGGAGCCATTGCATGAGGAGTCTGTGTGCCCCGTGATGTGGTCGCGCCCGACGTAACCGACCCCGGCAATGCCGAGGCGGCGGCCGGCGTTCCAGCGGTGCGTCGAAGGCGGTTTGGGGGTGGGGCCATGAATCCGGTGCTGGAGCCGTTGTTCCGGACGGTCCGGGCCACCCACCCCAAGGCGGATCTGCGCGTCATCGAGCGCGCCTACGACGTGGCCGCCTACCACCACCGCGACCAGAAGCGGAAGTCCGGTGACCCCTACATCACCCACCCGCTGGCCGTGGCCACCATCCTGGCCGAGCTCGGCACGGACGACGAGACGCTCTGCGCCGCGCTGCTGCACGACACGGTCGAGGACACCGCCTACAGCCTCGACGAGCTGCGCGGCGACTTCGGTGACACGATCGGGTCCCTGGTCGACGGCGTCACCAAGCTCGACAAGGTCAAGTTCGGCGACGCCGCGCAGGCCGAGACGGTGCGCAAGATGGTCGTGGCGATGTCCCGCGACATCCGCGTGCTGATCATCAAGCTGGCCGACCGGCTGCACAACATGCGGACCATGCGCTACCTGCCCGAGCACAAGCGCCACCAGAAGTCACGCGAGACGCTGGAGATCTTCGCCCCGCTCGCCCACCGCCTGGGCATGAACACGATCAAGTGGGAGCTCGAAGACCTGGCCTTCGCGATGCTCTATCCCAAGCGCTACGACGAGATCGCGCGCATGGTGTCGGAGCGGGCCCCGCGCCGCGACCTGTTCCTGCAGGAGGTCATCGAGAAGGTCTCCGGCGACCTGCGCGAGGCCAAGATCCGGGCCGTGGTCAAGGGCCGGCCGAAGCACTATTACTCGGTCTACCAGAAGATGATCGCCCGCGACGTGGCCTTCGACGACATCTACGACCTGGTGGGCATCCGCGTGCTGGTCGACAGCGTACGCGACTGCTATGCGGCGCTCGGCACCATCCACGCTCGGTGGAATCCGGTGCCGGGGCGGTTCAAGGACTACATAGCGATGCCCAAGTTCAACATGTACCAGTCGCTGCACACGACGGTGATCGGTCCCGAGGGCAAGCCGGTGGAGCTGCAGATCCGCACCCACGCGATGCACCACAGGGCCGAATACGGCGTGGCCGCGCACTGGAAGTACAAGGAGGAGGTCGGCACTCCCGGGCCCACGGGCAAGGTCAAGCCGGGCAGCGACATGGCCTGGCTGCGGCAGCTCCTCGACTGGCAGAAGGAGACCTCCGACCCGGGCGAGTTCCTGGAGTCGCTGCGGTTCGACCTGTCGGTGTCCGAGGTCTACGTGTTCACCCCGAAGGGGCAGGTCATCGCCCTGCCGGAGGGGGCCACGCCGGTCGACTTCGCCTACGCCGTGCACACCGAGGTCGGCCACCGCTGCATCGGCGCCCGGGTCAACGGGCGGCTGGTGCCGCTGGAGTCGCGGCTGGGCAACGGCGACACGGTGGAGATCTTCACCTCCAAGTCGCCGGACGCCGGGCCGTCGCGCGACTGGCTGAAGTTCGTCAAGTCGGGCCGCGCCCGTAACAAGATCAGGCAGTGGTTCTCCAAGGAGCGCCGCGAGACCGCGATCGAGGCGGGCAAGGAGGCCATCGGCCGCGCCATGCGCAAGCAGGGCCTGCCGCTCCAGCGGCTGATGTCCGGCGAGGCGCTGCTGGCGCTGGCCCGTGACCTGCGCTATCCCGACGTGTCCGCGCTCTACGCGGCCGTGGGGGAGGGCCACGTCGCGGCGCAGGCGGTCGTGCAGAAGCTGGTGGCCTCGATCGGCGGCGTCGACAGCGCCGAGGAGGACATCGCCGAGACCTCGCTGCCGACCCGGCTGCGCGGCCGCCCCCGGGGCGGTGGCGGCGCGGGTGTGGTCGTGGCGGGCGACGCCGACGTCTGGGTACGCCTGTCGAAGTGCTGCACCCCGGTCCCCGGCGACGAGATCGTGGGGTTCGTCACCCGGGGCCACGGCGTCTCGGTGCACCGGGCCGACTGCACCAACGTGCAGCAGCTCAAGGAGCAGCCCGACCGGCTGGTGGAGGTCAGCTGGTCGCCGAGCGACGACAGCGTCTTCCTGGTGGCGATCCAGGTGGAGGCGCTCGACCGGCCCCGGCTGCTGTCCGACGTCACCCGTACGCTCTCCGACCAGCACGTCAACATCCTCAGCGCCTCCGTCACGACCTCCCGCGACCGGGTGGCGATCAGCAAGTTCACGTTCGAGATGGGCGACCCCAAGCATCTGGGCCACGTCCTGAAGGCCGTACGCAGCATCCAGGGCGTCTTCGACGTCTACCGGGTGAGCGGCGCCGGGGGCTGACCGGCCACGGAGCCCGCCGGGCCCGGCGACGCGAAGGGGTCGATGCCCGCCGGGCCCGGGTGGAGTGGGAAGGCGCTCGCTAACCGGCGAGGCTGGGGAGGTTGACCACGATCGCCTCCTGGGTGCTGCGCGCGATCACCACCACCGCTTCCTGGGACGGGTCCGGGTTTTCCTCCCGGTGCGGGACGTAGGGCGGGACGAAGATGTAGTCCCCGGGACGGGCGTCGTGACGCCGCTCCTCGCCGTCCTCCAGGAACACGAACGACGGCGTGCCGCTGACCACGTAGATGGCCGTCTCCGAAGCCCCGTGGTGGTGGTCGGAGGAGCGGGTGGCGGGGGCCACGTGGGTCTGGCCCATCCACAGGCGCGACGACCCGGCCGTGGCGCCGCTGATGGCGGCCAGCCGCCGCATGCCGGAGCTCTGCGCCGTTTCGCCCGAGAGCTCTCCTGCGGCGATGTGACGCAGCGGCCGGTGGAACGGGTCACCCTCGGCCCGGTAACCCTCCCAGAGGCGCCCTCCAGCCCGCTCAAGCACCTTTGAGGCGACCGCCGTCAGGCGCGCGGGGTCGTCGTGGGCGGAGAGGAGCTCGTCGGCCAGCGCCGGATCGTGCGCGCGCAACTCGCGCAGCAGCCACTTGCCGCTGCCCTGCCACCTGCGCCCCACGCCCAGCGCCGCCCTGGCGGCCGCCTGGACGACCTCCCAGCGGATGAACGCCTGCTCGCCGGGATCGGTCGTGCCCGCCAGGTCGTCGAGCAGGTCGGAGAGCCCGTAACGGGCCCGCTCGGTCTGGGCGGTCGTCAGGCCGCCGGGACCGGCCGCCAGCCGCTCGCCGAGGGCGGTCTGCAGGTCGCTGGCCCGCCCGCCGGTGCGGTCGGTCACGACCGCGCCCTCGGCGCACATGCGCGCCAGGCTCGGCTGCCGCCGCTCGAAGTCCTTGTCGAGGTAGGCGGCCAGGCTGGTCTCGCTGTGCACGAACAGGTCCACGGGCCAGCCGCGCCAGCGCAGCGACTCGCGGTAGGGCCGCGCCAGGCCGTCGAGCACCACAACGACGTCGAGGTCGGAGGTGCTGGTGCGGCTTTCGGTGAGCACGCTGCCGCCGACGAAGGCGTACATGGCCCCCGGGAACATCTCCTCGACGAGGGCACGCGCGGCGCTGACGGGATCCATACGGCCAGCCTAGAGCCACGCGGCGTGACCGCGTGGCTCTACAGCCGACCGCGTGGCCCCGAAGCTCTCGCGCCGAAGAACGCTCAGCTGAATTCGGTCAGCGTGCGCTCGGCCTCCTCCAGCCACGAGCGGCGGGCGATCAGGGCCTCCTCGGCCTCCTTGATGTCCTTGGCGCGACCGGCGGCCTGCGCCTTGGACAGGCGCTTCTCCAGCTGCTCGATGGAGGTGCGGAGCTGGTCGACCGTGCTCTGGGCGCGGGCCCTGGCCTCGGGGTTGGAGCGCTTCCACTCGGCGTCCTCGGCCTTGCGCACGGCCTCGTCCACCTTGCGCAGCCCGCCCTCCAGGCGGTCGCGCTGCTCGCGCGGCACCGGTCCGGCGGCCTCCCAGCGCTCCAGGACATGCCGCAGGGTGTTCCTGGCCGTGCGTACGTCCGTGACCGGCAGGATCTTCTCGGCCTCGGCCAGCAGCTCCTCCTTGACCTGGGCGTTGGCGGCCAGGGAGGCATCCCGCTCGGCGAACACCGCGGAGCGCGCCTGGAAGAACTGGTCCTGGGCACCCTTGAAGCGGGCCCACAGCTCGTCCTCGGCCTCGCGCGAGGCCCGGCCCGCGTTCTTCCACTGCTGCATCAGCTCGCGGTAGATCGCCGCCGTGGCCCCCCAGTCGGTCGAGTCCGCGATGGCCTCGGCCTCGGCGACGATGCGCTCCTTGGCCGCGCGTACGCCCTCACGCTGCTCGTCGAGCCCCGCGAAGTACTGCTTGCGACGCTTGGCGAACGCCGTACGGGCGGCCGAGAGCCGCTTCCACAGCGCCGCCTCGGTGACCCGGTCGATGCGG
This sequence comes from Nonomuraea jiangxiensis, assembly GCF_900099965.1. GTDB lineage: Bacteria > Actinomycetota > Actinomycetes > Streptosporangiales > Streptosporangiaceae > Nonomuraea > Nonomuraea jiangxiensis. The sequence continues at coordinate 43,393 of NZ_FNDJ01000029.1, forward strand.
TCGGCGGCCTTCCACTCCTCCACGAGCTGGCGCAGCCGCTCGCCACCCGACTTCCAGTGGGTGGTCTCGTCGGCGATGCGCTCGGCCTCGGCGACGATGCGCTCCTTGACCGACCTGGCCTCGGCCCGGGCGTGCTCGCGGGCCGCCTTGACCTCCTCCCGGCGCTGGCCGACCAGCTCGGTCAGGCCGTCGAGCCGGGCCGTCAGGGCGGCCAGGTCGCCGATGGCATGGGCGTCGGCGACGGCCTCGCGCAGCTTGACGATGCTCGCCTCGGCCTGCGCCGGAGCCAGGTCGGTGCCTCTGACGCGCTGCTCCAGCAGTTGCACCTGCCCGGCCAGCTCGTCGTACTTGCGATGGAAGTAGGCCAGTGCCTCTTCGGGTTCACCGGCCTGCCAGGAGCCGACGGCCCGCTCTCCCTCAGCCGTACGCACGTAGACGGTGCCGTCGTCGTCTACCCGGCCCCACGGGTCGGTGCTCACCGTGTCCTCCCGCACATCCATCAGACCCTTCGGGACTACTTCGTCCCTAGTTTGTATTACGTCAGCTCTTGCCGGCGATTGTCACGTCTTTGATTTCGACGGTTTGCTTAGGTGCCCCAGTCCCGTCCCCCATGTCGGCTATGACGCCTGCTTTGTTCACCTTGTCCAGGATGTCGAGCCCCTTGGTGATCGTACCCACCGGCGTGTAATCCGGGGTGAGCCCGATGTCTCCGAAAACGAGGAAGAACTGGCTGCCCGTGCTGCCCGGCGCCTGGGTTTTGGCCATGGCCATCACACCGCGCTTGTACTGGGCACCCTGGAGGTTCTCCTCGGCCATCACGTAGCCGGGGCCGCCCGCGCCGTCCTGGCTCTTGCCGTCGGCCTTGGCCGTCGGGTCGCCGCACTGCAGCATCGGGAACTGCGCGCTGCCGAGCCGGTGGCACTTGCTGCCGTTGTAGAAGTTCTTCTTGGCCAGGAACTCCAGCGAATTGGTGGTGCAGGGCGCCTTGGCGTTGTCGAGATCGACCACGATGTCGCCGAGGTTCGTCTTGAGCGTCATCTGCTTCGTCGCGGGCGTGGTCTTGACCTTGGTCGGCGGCATGCCGACGTCCTTGACCTGACCGCCCGACGAGTCAGGGACGTAGTCGCAGGTGCCCGCGGCCGCGTCATAAGGCTTGGGCCCGGTGCTCGGCGATGGCGCCGCGGTGTCCGCCGGGGACGCCGCGGGTGCCGAGGGTGAGGCCGCCGCATCCGTCGCCGTGTCACCGCCGCCCAGCAGCGCGACCGCGGTCACGATGCCGCCTATCACGATCACGACGCCCACGGTGGAGCCGATGATCGCTGTGCGCTTGGCCTTCTGCTCGCGCTCGGCGCGGCGTTGCATCTGCCGCTCGTGGTGCTCGCGTGCCAGCTGCCGCTGCCGGTCCTTCCCCGTGGTCACCGCTTTGCCTCCCATAGTGAATCAACTGAGGTGGGCGAATCGTATCGGCCAACGGGTAATGATTCGCAGCCCGGCGACCCGCACCGGTACCCTTCGGTTACATTCCCATTGGCTTTTTGACGAGATCACCTGAGGCAGATGCTCATCGCAGGCTTCCCCGCAGGGGCCTTCCAGACCAATTGTTACGTCGTCGCGCCCGCCGCCGGCGAGGAGTGCGTGATCGTCGATCCGGGCCAGGACGCGACCGACGGCGTCGACGACCTGCTCCGCGAGCACCGGCTCAAGCCGGTCGCGGTCCTGCTCACGCATGGTCACCTCGACCACGTCTGGTCGGTGGCCCCGGTCTGCGGCGCGCGTGACGTCCCCGCGTGGATCCACCCCGACGACCGCCATCTGCTGAGCGACCCGGCCGCGGGCTGGTCCGACACGAGCGCGCAGCTGTTCGGCGGCCTCACCCTGAGCGAGCCCGACGACGTGCGCGAGCTGTCCGACGGCGCGGTCCTGCGGCTCGCGGGCCTGGAGCTCGTGGTCGACCACACGCCCGGCCATACCAGGGGGTCGGTGAGCTTCCGGCTGCCCGACGACGAGATCATGTTCTCGGGTGACCTGCTGTTCGCCGGCTCCATCGGCCGCTCCGACCTTCCCGGCGGCGACTACGCGACCCTCCTGCGCAGCCTGGCTACCAAGTGCCTGACCCTGCCTGACGATACGGTCGTGCTGCCGGGCCACGGACCACAGACCACGATCGGCCGCGAGCGCGCCGCCAACCCATACTTGAAAGAGGCGGCACCGCACGCCGGTCCCACACGAGGGATCTAATGAGTTTCCAAGCACCGAAAGGCACCTTCGACTGGCTGCCACCCCGCTCAGAGCGGATCCTGGCCGTCCGGGAGGCGCTGACCGCACCGCTGCGGGCGGCGGGATACGGCTACATCGAGACGCCCGTGTTCGAGGACACGCAGCTGTTCGCCAGGGGCGTAGGCGAGTCAACGGACATCGTCTCCAAGGAGATGTACACCTTTCCCGACAAAGCGGGACGTTCCCTGACGTTGCGCCCCGAGGGCACGGCTCCGGTCGTGCGCGCGGTTCTCCAGCACAACCTGCACAACGGTCAGCTTCCCGTGAAGTTGTGGTACTCGGGAAGTCAATTCCGCTACGAGCGTTCGCAGAAGGGCCGTTACCGCCACTTCTGGCAGGTCGGAGTCGAGGCGCTGGGATCGGAGGACCCGGCGCTCGACGCCGAGATCATCATGCTCGGCGTGCGCGGCTTCGCCTCGCTCGGCCTCAAGGGCGTCAGGCTGCTGCTCAACTCGCTGGGCGACAAGACGTGCCGGCCCGCCTACCGCGCCGCCCTGCAGGAGTTCCTGCGCGGGCTCGACCTCGACGAGGACACCAGGGCCCGGATCGAGATCAACCCGCTGCGGGTGCTCGACGACAAGCGGCCCGAGGTGCAGGCCCAGCTCACCGGCGCGCCCCTGGTCGTCGACCACCTGTGCGCCTCCTGCAAGGCCTACCACGAGGAGGTCCGCGGCCTGCTGGCCGCCGCCGGGATCGCCTTCGAGGACGACCCCCGGCTGGTGCGCGGGCTCGACTACTACACGCGCACCACGTTCGAGTTCGTGCACGACGGGCTCGGCTCGCAGTCGGCCGTGGGCGGCGGCGGGCGCTACGACGGGCTGAGCGAGATGCTCGACGGCCCGCCGCTGCCCGGCGTCGGCTGGGCGCTGGGCGTCGACCGCACGTTCCTGGCCATGGAGGCCGAGGGGCTGGTGGACGACACGGCGGAGTCGCGCGTCCAGGTGTACGGTGTCCCGCTGGGTGACGACGCGCGCCGCCGGATGTTCCTGCTCGTGAGCGAGCTGCGCGAGGCGGGTGTCAGCGCCGACATGGCCTTCGGCGGCAAGGGGCTCAAGGGAGCGATGAAGGGCGCCGACCGTTCGGGTGCCAGGTTCGCGCTGATCCTGGGCGAGCGCGACCTCGCGGCCGAGGCCGTGCAAGTGAAGGACCTGACCACCGCCGAGCAGACCGAGGTGCCGTTGGCCCAGGTCGTCGATGTCTTGAAGGGGAAAGTGCAGTGATCCGCCAGCCGGCGCGCGCCGGGTCGCCGCCTCCCCTCTCCTACCCGTACGAAGGGAAAGTCCAGTGATCCGCACGCATACCGCCGGGTCGCTCCGCGAGGAGCACGCCGGGCAGCAGGTGACGCTCGCAGGATGGGTGGCCCGCCGCCGTGACCACGGCGGCGTCGTCTTCATCGACCTGCGTGACGCCTCCGGCTCGGCGCAGGTGGTCTTCCGCGAGGAGGACCACGCCCACGACCTGCGCGCCGAATACTGCGTGCAGGTCGAGGGCCAGGTCCGGGTGCGGCCCGAGGGCAACGAGAACCCCGATCTGCCCACCGGCGCGATCGAGGTCGTGGCCGACCAGGTGATCGTGCTGAGCGAGGCCGCGCCGCTGCCGTTCCCGATCGAGGGCAACGTGGGCGTCTCGGAGGAGGCGCGGCTGAAATACCGCTACCTCGACATCCGCCGGCAGCAGGTGGCGAGCGCCATGCGCACCCGCTCCAAGGCCACCTACCTGGCCAACGAGGTGATGCACGAGCTCGGCTTCGTCTACGTCGAGACGCCGACGCTGACCCGCTCCACCCCGGAGGGCGCCCGCGACTTCCTGGTGCCGGTCCGCCTGCAGCCCGGCAACTGGTACGCCCTGCCGCAGTCGCCCCAGCTCTTCAAGCAGCTCCTCCAGGTCGCCGGCCTGGAGCGCTACTACCAGCTGGCCAAGTGCTACCGCGACGAGGACCTGCGGGCCGACCGGCAGCCGGAGTTCACCCAGATCGACGTCGAGATGTCCTTCGTGGACCAGGAGGACGTCATCGAGGTCGGCGAGAAGCTGATCGGCCGGCTCTGGCGGGAGATCGTGGGCTACGAGATCCCGACGCCGCTGCCGCGCATGACCTATGCCGACGCGATGGCCCGTTACGGCTCCGACAAGCCCGACCTGCGCTTCGGCCAGGAGCTGGTCGAGATGACCGACTACTTCGCGGACACGTCCTTCCGCGTCTTCCAGGCCGCCTACGTCGGCGCCGTGGTCATGCCGGGCGGAGCCTCGCAGACCCGCAAGGAGCTCGACGGCTGGCAGGAGTGGGCCCGCTCGCGCGGCGCCAAGGGCCTGGCCTACGTGCTGGTCCAGGAGGACGGCACGCTCGGCGGCCCCGTCGCGAAAAACCTGTCGGAGCAGGAGATCTCCGGGCTGGCCGCCAAGGTCGGCGCCAACCCCGGCGACGCCGTCTTCTTCGCCGCCGGCGCCCCGAACGCCGCCCGCGACCTGCTCGGCGCGGCCCGGCTGGAGATCGGGCGGCGCTGCGGGCTGATCGACGAGTCGCTGTGGTCGTTCCTGTGGGTGGTGGACGCCCCCATGTTCGAGGAGGACGGCGAGGGCGGCTGGACGGCCGTGCACCACCCGTTCACCGGGCCGAAGCCGGAGTGGGCCGACAACTTCCAGGACCACCCCGGGCAGGCGCTGGCCTACGCCTACGACATGGTGTGCAACGGCATGGAGATCGGCGGCGGCTCGATCCGGATCCACCGGGCCGAGATGCAGCAGCGCGTGTTCGACGTCCTGGGCATCTCCAAGGAGGAGGCGGAGAGCAAGTTCGGCTTCCTGCTGGAGGCGTTCAAGTACGGCCCGCCGCCGCACGGCGGCATCGCCTACGGCTGGGACCGCATCTGCATGCTGCTGTCCGGCGGCGACTCGATCCGTGACGTGATCGCGTTCCCGAAGACGGCCTCCGGCTTCGACCCGCTCACGGGCGCGCCCACGCCGATCACCACCGAGCAGCGCAAGGAGGCGGGCGTCGACGCCCAGCCCAAGCAGTAACGGCGCGAAACGGGTGCGGCGGGCGTGGAGAACGCCCGCCGCACCCGTTTCCGGCGGGTCAGGAGAAGGTGATCCGCTTGATGATCACCGGGTTCTTGGGGGCGGTGGTGCCGCCGTCGCCGGTGATGTCGTCCGGGTTGACGATCAGGTCCTGGCCGCTCTTGGCCAGCCCGAGCAGCATGTCCATGCCCTCGCTGACGACGCCGACGACGTTGTAGCCCGAGCCGATCTCGGTGTTCTCGTCCGACAGCGAGATGGCGAACTGGCTGTTGTTCCTCCCCATGGCGTCACCGGCCTGGGTCATGAACACCACGCCCTTGACGAGCGGGACGTCGGCGTTCTCGTCGCCGTAGACGTAGCCCGCGGTGCCCTGACCGTCGGTCGGGTTCAGGCCGTCGGCCTTGGCCTGCGGGTCGCCGCACTGGAGCAGGTGCACGCCGGCCACGTCGGGCGTGACGAGGCGGTGGCACTTCATGTCGTTGTAGAACTTCTTCTTCGCCAGGAAGCTCAGCGAGTTGACCGAGCACGGCGCGGCCGAGGTCATGAGATTGATCCCGATCGGGCCGTGGTTGGTGACGATCGTCATCTTCTTGAGCTTCATGTTGGGCTTCTTGCCCGGCAGCCCGACGAACTTGTTCGGCACCGAGTTGTCCCGCTTGTACGTGCAGGTCACCGAGCCCGTCTGGGTCGGCGTGGCCGACGGCGTGGGCAGCAGCCCGCTCGTGCTGGCACTGGGGGAGGCGGACGCGCTGGCCTCCGCCGCCGCCTGCCCGCGGTCATTGTCGACGAGCGTGGTGGCGGCGAAGATGCCACCGGCGACCACGACCACGGCCACCCCGGCGCCGATGAAGGTGTTCCGCCTCCCCTTCGAGGTCTGTTCGGCCGCGCGCTTCGCCTGCCGCTCCTTGTGTTCGCGCGCCAGCTCGCTCTTGCGGTCGTCGTCGCCGCTCACCGCTTGTCTCCTTCATCTTTGCCGACACATGACCAAACAACTCCGCGAATGCTACCGGCCTCCGAGATCTGACTGACATAAGTGACGAAACCCGTTGAGTGCGACCCCCGAGGCCGCGAACCATCCGGCGCCGGGATTCGTAGTTGAAATGAGTACTAAAGGAGACCCCATGTTCGACGAAATCCTCGGCCTGCCGGCCCACCCCTTGATCATTCACTTTGCCGTGGTGCTGACGCCGCTGCTCGTCGTCACCGCCGCGGCCCACGCGCTGCTGCCGCGCCGGCGTCCGTACGTGGCGTGGGCGGTGGTGCTTCTGTCCCTGGCCGCGCCCGCGACGGTCTTCGCGGCCAAGGAGAGCGGGGAGGAACTCAAGGAAGCCCGCTTCGCCTCGGCCGACGGCACGCTGGGCACCCGCATCGCCACCCACGAGAGCTTCGCCACCCCGCTGCTGCTGTCCGTGCTCGGGCTGGCCGTGGCCGCGCTGCTGCTCGTGTACGCCACCCACCCCTCGCGCGACTCCGTCGGCCGCGACCGGTTCGGCCGCCCGGTGACCATGCTCCTGTCCGGGGTGACGGTGGTGCTGGCCGCCGTGGCCGCCTACTACGTCTTCCGCGCCGGTGACTCGGGAGCGAGAGCGGTGTGGGGCATGTAGTCTCGCGTTGTGGAGAGCCTGTTCGATTCGGCGGCTGAGGAGGCCACCCCGCAGCCCCTCGCGGTCCGGATGCGACCGCGCACCCTCGACGAGGTGATCGGCCAGCGTCACCTGCTCGGTCCCGGCACCCCGTTGCGGCGGCTGGTGGAGAGCGAGGCTCCCATGTCGCTGTTCCTGTGGGGGCCGCCCGGCACCGGCAAGACCACCCTCGCCTACGTGGTCTCCAACGTCACCAAGCGCCGCTTCGTCGAGGTGTCCGCCGTGTCGGCCGGCGTGAAGGACGTGCGCGCCGCCATCGACAACGCCCGGCGCGAGCTGGGCATGACCGGCCGCCAGACCGTGCTGTTCGTGGACGAGGTGCACCGCTTCAACAAGGCCCAGCAGGACGCGCTGCTGCCGGCGGTGGAAAACCGCTGGGTCACCTTCATCGGGGCGACCACCGAAAACCCGTTCTTCTCCGTCATCTCGCCGCTGCTGTCGCGCTCGCTGCTGCTCACCCTGGAGTCGCTGTCCGACGACGACGTCCGCGCGGTGCTGGAGCGGGCCGTGTCGGACCCGCGCGGCCTGGACGGGCGCGCCACGCTGGCCCCCGCCGCCCTGGATCATCTCGTACGCCTCGCGGGCGGCGACGCCCGCAGGTCGCTGACCTACCTGGAGGCGGCGGCGCTGCTGGCCGACGACATCACCGTGGAGGTGGTGGAGAAGGCCGTCGACAAGGCCGCCGTGCGCTACGACCGCCAGGGCGACCAGCACTACGACGTGATCAGCGCGTTCATCAAGTCGATGCGCGGATCCGACGCCGACGCGGCGCTGCACTACCTGGCCCGGATGATCGAGGCGGGGGAGGACCCGCGGTTCATCGCCCGCCGCATCGTCATCTTCGCCTCCGAGGACGTCGGCCTGGCCGACCCCACCTGCCTGCAGACCGCGGTGGCCGCCGCCCAGGCGGTGCAGCTCATCGGGCTGCCTGAAGGGCAGATCAACCTGGCCCACGCGGTCATCCACTGCGCCACCGCGCCCAAGTCCAACGCCGTGGTCAAGGCCATCGGCGCGGCGGTCGACGACGTCCGCCGCGGCCTGATCGGCCAGGTCCCCGGCCACCTGCGCGACGCCCACTATCCCGGGGCGGCCAAGCTCGGCCACGGCGACGGCTACAAATACCCGCACGACTTCGACCATGGTCTGGTGCGCCAGGACTACGCGCCCGAGCAGGTCCGCGCCCGCCGCTACTACGAGCCCACCCGCCACGGAGCCGAAGCCCCGATAGCCGACCGCTGGGCCAGGATCCGCGACTTCCTGCGCGGCGCCTGACCGGGCCCCGGCCGTCCGCGCGGCTTCTGTCCGCCTCTCGCCTCCGTGCGGAGGCGCGGTAGAGGCGATGATCGCGGGGAATCACTCACCCTGTGAAGGCAACTGTCACCCCCCACGGCGGCCTCTTCGGCCCGGAGTCGATCACCTGGCGCATCCACACCGAGACCCCCGGCTGGCCGGCCGTGCTGCGCGCCTTCCAGCTCCAGGCCCTGCATCCGCGCACCATCCGCGGCATCGCCCAGAACTGCCTGCTCGACGACCCCGAAGTGGCCCGTGCCCGGCTGCGGCGGCAGCTCGACTTCGTCACCGTACGCACGTTCGGGACCTGCGAGCAGGCCGAACAGGCCGGTGAGCGGATCCGCCAGGTGCACGCCCGGCTGATCGGCCTGGACACCGACACCGGCGTCCTGTTCCGGATCGACGAGGAGGAGAACCTGCGCTGGGCCCACTGCGCCGAGACCGCCTCCTACCTGGAGCTGGCCCGCCGCTCCGGCGTGCCGCTCACCGCCGCCGAGGCCGACGCCTACGTGGCCGAGCAGCGGCGCAGCGCCCGGCTCGTCGGCATCGGCGACGTCCCCGGCGACGTGGCAGGGCTGCGCGACCATCTCGACGGCATGCGCCCTCACCTGGCCGCCACCGAGGAGGCCCGCGACGCGCTGCGCCGCACCGTCAGCCCGCGCCTGTCGTTCCGGCTCGCCCTCCGCACCCCGCCCCTGGCCTTCGGCTCGCTGCCCGCCGCGGGCGCGCTGGCGTTCGCCACGCTGCCCGGCTGGGCCAGGCAGATGTACGGCTGCCGCGGCGACGGCGCGGCAGGGCACGCCGCGGACCTGGCGCTCAGGGCGTTGCGCGCGGCGGCCATGGCCATGCCGGATGGCCTGGTGGAGCCGGAGATCAGAGCCGCCCGCGGCCTCATGCGGGCCCTCGCGAAAGCGCCCGGGACAGGCGTGGCGGCCTGACGGGGCCCGGCGGCCTCACCAACGTTGTCACTCGAACGCGATAGGGTCTTGGCGTTCCAGCCCAGCGTACGAGGGAGATGAGCGGATGCTTACCGCTGGAGAGGTCGCCGGTCTGATCGCCGCCACGGGCTGGATAGTCCTGGTCTGCGTGCTCGCCATGGCGCTCGTCAAGCTCGCCAGGCTGCTCACCGAGACCACCAAGGCGGTCTCCGACCTGACCGCCCGGCTGGCGCCGCTGCTCGACGACATGAGCGTCGCGGTCAACGAGACCAACAGGCAGCTGGTCGCCGTCGAGGCCATCGCGAGAGACGTCAAGCAGGTCAGCGCGCACGCGGCGAAGCTCAGCGGCGTGACGCAGACCATCTTCACCGGGCCGCTGATCAAGGTGTCCGCGCTCGGCCACGGCGTGCGGCGCGCCATCGAGGCCCGCCGGCCGCGCAAGGCGACCGCGCCGGCGCGGAGGCGACAGCCATGATCAGAAGAGTGTTCTACCTGTCGCTGGGCGCTTTCCTCGCCCTCTGGGCGATGCGCAGGCTGCAGGCCCTCCATCCCGAGCACGTCGCCCGCAGGACCGCCGGCAGCGCGGCGGGGATGGTCCGCCGGGTGAGAGACTTTACAACGGACGTGCTCGGCGAGGCCGCGGAGCGCGAAACGGAGTTGCGGGCACGGTTCGGGCTCGACAACCCTGAAGGCAACAGCTGACGACAAGCAAGACACCGATGACTAACGCAAAGGATGGCCACCATGGAGTCGGCAGAGATCGCCCGCCGCTTCCTGCGCTTCTTCGAGGAGCGTGGGCACAAGGTAGTGCCCTCGGCCAGCCTGATCGCTGAGGACCCCACGCTTCTCCTGGTTCCTGCCGGTATGGTGCCCTTCAAGCCGTACTTCCTGGGGCAGCGTAAGCCTCCGGCGTCACGGCTGGCCACGGCGCAAAAGTGCGTGCGCACCCCCGACATCGAAGAGGTCGGCAAGACCACGCGGCACGCGACGTTCTTCCAGATGCTCGGCAACTTCTCCTTCGGCGACTACTTCAAGGCGGAAGTGATCCCGTTCGCGTGGGAGCTGCTCACCAGGTCGGAGTCCGACGGCGGCTTCGGCTTCCCCGAGGACCGGCTCTGGGCGACGGTCTACCACGACGACGACGAGGCGTACGACATCTGGCGCAACCGTGTCGGCGTGCCCGCGGAGCGCATCCAGCGCCGCGGCCTGGAGGACAACTACTGGCACATGGGCGTGCCGGGTCCCGGCGGCCCCTGCTCGGAGATCTACTACGACCGCGGCGCCGAATACGGCAAGGAGGGCGGCCCGGTCGCCGACGAGGACCGCTATCTCGAGGTCTGGAACCTCGTCTTCATGCAATACCAGCTCAGCGCGGTTCGGGCGAAGACCGACTTCGACGTGGCGGGCGAGCTGCCGGCGAAGAACATCGACACCGGCATGGGCCTCGAGCGCATGGCGACGATCCTGCAGGGCGTCGACAACCTCTACGAGATCGACACCACGTACAAGATCCTCGACAAGGCCGCCGAGCTCACCAAGACCCGCTACGGGCGCGACCACCGCGCCGACGTGAGCCTGCGGGTGATCGCCGACCACGTGCGCACCGGCACCATGCTGGTCGCCGACGGCGTCCTGCCCGGCAACGAGGGCCGCGGCTACGTGCTGCGCCGCATCCTGCGCCGGTCCGTGCGCAACCTGCGCCTGCTCGGCTCCGGCGACGAGCGCTACCTGCACGAGCTGACCGATGTCGCGATCAACGTCATGGGTGAGCAATACCCGCAGCTCAAGGCCGACGCGCCGCAGATCCACGGGATCATCGACGCGGAGGAGGCGTCCTTCCTGGGCACGCTCCGCACCGGCACGGCGATCTTCGACGTGGCGGTCGAGGAGACCAAGCGCAGGTCCGCCACCACGATCCCCGGCGACCAGGCGTTCAAGCTGCACGACACCTACGGCTTCCCGATCGACCTCACGCTGGAGATGGCGGCCGAGCACGGGCTCACGGTCGACGAGGAGGGCTTCCGCCGCCTCATGAAGGAGCAGCGGCAGGCGGCCAAGGCCGACGCCGCGGCGAAGAAGACCGGCAACGCCGACATCTCGGTGTTCGGGCAGTTGCTGGAGGCGGCGGGCAAGGTCGAGTTCCTCGGCTACGACCAGACCGAGGCCGACACGAGCGTGGTCGGCATCCTGGTGGACGGCCAGCCGGTGCCCGTGGCGGGCGCGGGCTCGACCGTGGAGGTCGTGCTCGGGCGCACCCCGTTCTACGCCGAGGGCGGTGGCCAGCTCGCCGACCAGGGCGTGATCCGCACCGGCGGCGCCGAGGTGGAGGTCGTCGACGTGCAGTCGCCGATCGCCGGGCTCACCGTGCACCGCGGCAAGGTCCGCGGCGGCGAGCTCAAGGTCGGCGACGAGGCGCAGGCGGAGATCGACGTCGAGCGCCGCCGCGCGATCTCGCGCAGCCACAGCGCCACCCACCTCGTCCACCGCGGCTTCAAGAACGCGCTCGGCGAGACCGCGGCGCAGGCCGGCTCGGAAAACTCGCCGGGCCGCTTCCGCTTCGACTTCACCGCGGCGGGCGCGGTGCCGCAGAGCGTGCTGCGCGACGTCGAGGACGAGGTCAACGCCGTGCTGATCAACGACCTCAAGGTCAACGCCTTCTACACCTCCCAGGCGGAGGCCAGGGCGATGGGCGCGCTGGCGATGTTCGGCGAGAAATACGGCGACGAGGTCCGCGTGGTCGAGATCGGCGACTACTCCCGCGAGCTGTGCGGCGGCACCCACGTCCACAGCTCGGGCCAGCTCGGCCTGGTCAAGGTGCTGGGCGAGCAGTCGGTCGGCGCGGGCGTGCGCCGCGTCGAGGCGCTCGTCGGCATCGACGCCTTCCGCTTCCTGGCCCGCGAGAGCGTGCTGGTCGCCCAGCTCACCGAGCAGCTCAAGGCGCGCCGCGAGGAGCTGCCCGAGCGGATCGACGGCATCGTCACCCGGCTGCGCACCGCGGAGAAGGAGCTGGAGAAGCTGCGCTCCGCCCAGGTGCTCGAGGTGGCGGGCTCGCTGGCCGCCCAGCCACGTGACGTGCAGGGCGTCTCCGTCGTGACACACCGCGCGCCTGATGGCACCGGCGCGGACGATCTGCGTAAGCTCGCGCTGGATGTGCGTGGCAGGTTCCCGGCAGACAGGCCGGCGGTCGTCGTGATCGCCGGTGCCCCCTCTGACCGGCCAGTGGTGGTTGCCGCGGTCAATGAGGCGGGACGCGAGCGAGGGCTCAAGGCCGGGAAACTGGTGGGCGTCGCCGCCAAGGCTCTTGGGGGTGGCGGTGGCGGCAAGGACGATGTCGCGCAGGGCGGCGGCACACGGCCGGAGGCGATCGGTGACGCGCTGCGCCTGGTCGAGCAGGCCATCGCTGACGAGATCACCGGGCGCGTCGGCTGACATGAGGTTCGGTTCACGGATCGGCGTGGACGTCGGCTCCGTACGTATCGGGGTGGCCCGCAGCGACCCGTCGGGGCTGCTGGCCACGCCGGTCGAGACCGTCAGGCGGGGCAAGGGCGACCTCGAACGCATCGCGGCGATCGTCGCTGAGCACGAGGCGATCGAGGTCGTGGTGGGGTTGCCCACCTCGCTGTCCGGGCGGGAGGGGCAGGCGGCGGCGCTGGCGCGCCGCTTCGCCGCCGACCTCGCCGCCCGGCTTGCGCCGACGCCCGTACGGCTCTTCGACGAGCGGCTGACCACGGTCGCCGCGCAGCAGGGGCTGCGGGCCAGCGGCGTGAAGGCCAAGAAGCAGCGCGGGGTCGTCGACCAGGCGGCCGCGGTCGTGCTGCTGCAGGACGCGCTCGACTCCGAGCGTGCCACGGACAGACCACCAGGCAGGCCCGTCGAACCGCCAGCGGCGGCCGACGGACCTGCCTCATGAGCGCGCGCACCACGGGGGACGCGACCGCTGCCGTGCGGCACCGGTCGGCGGGGGCGAGTGGCGAGGTGGTCTCGTGAACGGGACGCCGGAGAACGAGGACGACGCCGGGGACATGATCCCGTTCCGTTCCGACGACCCGGCCGACGAGACGCCGGGCGACGAAACGTCGGCCGGCGAGGAGTTGGGTGGCGAGGCGTCGGGCAGTCAGGCGTCGGGTGACGAGCGTTCCGGGGCCGAACCCGGGCGTGCGGCCGGGCCCCAGCCGGGGGCCGGGTCTCGGGCTGAGCCCGGGGCCGAGTCCGGGGTCGGGGCTGAGGCTGGGGTCGGGACTGGGGCTGAGCGAGTGCCCGAGTCTGGGGATGCTCGTGAGCCTGACAGCGCACCGACAGCCGAAGGCGCGTCCGAGTCTGGGAGCGGGCCCGAGCAGGTGGCCGGGCAGGGTGCGGCCGAGGGCGTGGAGGCGCTCGGGCAGCGGGGTCGGGCAATGCGTAAGGCGGGGCTGGTGACCGCAGGGCTGGTCGTCGCGGTGCTGGTTCTCGGGGCGGGAGCGGTCGCGGTGCTCAAGCCGCGCCTGAGCCCCGACGACTTCGAGGGCACCGGCAGCGGCACCGTGACCGTACGCATCACGCCCGGGTCCAGTGCCGAGGCGATCGGCTCCACGCTGGCCGAGGCCGGGGTCGTGGCGAGCGCCGAGGCGTTCGTGAACGCGAGCGAGGACCGTGGGGTGACCAGCCGGCTGCGGCCGGGGCACTACCGGCTGCGCAAGGGCATGGCTGCGGGAGCGGCGCTCGACCTGCTGCTCGCGCCCACATCCCGGATCGTGCGGCGGGTGACGGTGCCCGAGGGCATGCGCACCAGCGAGGTGCTGAACCGCCTCACCAAGCAGACCGGGATGCCGCTCAAGGAGTTCCAGAGCGTCGACAAGGCTCTCGTCGGGCTGCCCGCGTACGCGCCGGGGCTCGAAGGGTTCCTGTTCCCGGCGACGTACGAGGTCGAGCCCGGCGACACGGCCGTGGACGTACTGGCGGCGATGGCCGAGCGCTTCGCCGTGGCGGCAAGGCACGTGGACCTGGAGGAGCAGGCCGCCCGGCTGAGGCTGACCCCGCTGGAGATCGTCACGGTGGCCAGCATGATCCAGGCCGAGGGCGGGACCGACGAGGACTACCCCAAGATCTCCCGGGTGATCTACAACCGTCTGGAGAAGGGCACCCCGCTGGAGATCGACAGCACCGTGCTGTACGCGCAGAACCGCCGAACGCTGAGAGTGACCGAGAAGGACACCAAGGTCGACTCTCCGTACAACACCTATCGTCACAAGGGCCTGCCGCCAGGGCCGATCGCCAATCCCGGAGAGAAGGCGCTGATGGCAGCCCTGAACCCGGCAGACGGTGATTGGCACTGGTTTGTGACGACGGATCCGGCGCATAGAATCACCAAATTCACCAACAAAGAGAGCGAGTTCGTGAGATACCGGGAAGAGTTGAACAAGAACCTCGGGACGAGATGATGTTCGACGGGACCGCCCCCGGCCCCGCGCAAAAGCCCCAAAAAGGGGCATGCGTCCTCTTTCCGTCCCTTAGCATGGCTACCCAGAGTGATCTCCGCTGGTCGTGGGAGCATGGCCAGCGGGTCCCCCAGCATTGCTCGGTGACTTCAGCCGGTCGGGCGGTTTCACTTGACGCCCAGCGGGCCGAACCGGGAGATTGGCCAGCGCACCTATGAACGATCTCGATCTGAACACATTGCTCGGCGCGGAGGACGACGAAGGTCGCCCTGGGCGCCGTACCCGTGGTTCCGGCAGGCGTGGCCGCAGGCGGCGCCGGCGGCCCAACCGAGGCGGGTTCATCGCGCCGCTGCTCGCCTTCGTCGTGCTGGCGGGCATCATCGGCGGTGGTGGCTACTTCGGCTACATGTGGGTCAACGACGCGCTCGTGCCCGACGACTTCAGCGGCAGGGGCACCGGCGAGGTCGTCGTGGAGATCAAGGACGGCCAGAGCGCCTCCGAGGTGGCGCAGGAGCTGGAGCGGCAGGGGGTCGTAGCCAGCGCCAGGGCGTTCACCAACGCGATCGACAACGCGAAGAAGAGCGGGTCGTTGCAGCCGGGCTCGTACAAGTTGCGCAAGCAGATGTCGGCCGCGAGCGCGGTGGAGCTGCTGACTCCGGGCAACCGGATGCTCGAAAGGGTGACGATCAAGGAGGGTCTGCGGCTGTCCGACACGCTGGCGACGCTGGCCAAGGAGACCGGCAAGTCGGAGGACGACTTCAAGGCCGCGGCCGAGGACGTCGGAGCGCTGGAACTGCCGCCCTACGCCAAGGGCAAGCTGGAGGGGTACGCCTTCCCGGCCACGTACGAGTTCCAGCCGAAGACCACCGCGGCGCAGATGCTGGCGGCCATGGTCGAACGCTACAAGCAGACCGCCGAGCGGATGGACCTCGACGGCGCCGCCAAGGCGCTCGGCCACTCGCCGCACGACATCATGGTCATCGCCAGCATCGTGCAGGCCGAGGCCGGCCGCCAGGAGGACATGCCGAAGATCGCCCGCGTCATCTACAACCGGCTGGAGCGTCAGCCGCAGATGAAGCTGGAGATGGACAGCACGGTCATGTACGCGCTCAACAAGTACGGCACCGCCGCCACCTTCGCGGAGACGAAGACCAAGAGCAAGTACAACACCTACCTGTACCTCGGCCTGCCGCCCGGCCCGATCGCCAACCCCGGCGACCACGCCATCGAGGCGGCGCTGAACCCGGCGAAGGGCAACTGGCTCTGGTTCGTCGCCACCGACCCCAAGAGCAACGTCACCAAGTTCGCCGCGACGGAGGCCGAGCGCCAGGCGCTGCTCGCCGAATACCGGCGGAACGGCGGCTGACGGACCCCACGACGTCCTGCCCCGCCCTGGGGTACTGCGCCGCCCCCGGGTTCTACAAGCCCCTGACGTCCGATCTGCCTTGGGCGTCCCGCGCGCCTTCGACGATGCACGGCCGCCCGAGCGAGTGCGGCCGTGCACGTGGGGGGTGGCGCGGGCGCGTGAAAGGGCGGCGCGGGCGGGTGCAAGGGTGGCGCGGGCGGGTGGAGGGCGGCGCGGGGCGCCTCGCGGCGATCAGCGGGCCGCCCGGGTGGCGGGGGCGATAGGGTCGTCCTGTTCGGATGTCGCGAGGAGTGATTTCGCGAGGAGTGTGGATGCGGGCTGCGGTGATGGGTTCGCCCATCGGCCATTCGCTCTCGCCCTGCCTGCACCGGGCCGCCTACCAGGCGATGGGGCTCGACGGGTGGACCTATGAGGCGTTCGAGTGCGACGAGGCACGGCTGCCGGGGCTGCTGCGGGAGCTGGCGCCCGTGCGCGGCCAGGGTGCGGCCGACGGCGGGGACGCCTGGGCGGGGCTGTCGCTGACGATGCCGCTCAAGCGGGCCGTGCTGCCCCTGCTCGACACGGTGTCCGAGCTCGCCGTGGAGGTGGGCGGGGCCAACACCGTGGTGTTCCGCGACGGGCTGCGGCACGG
The DNA here is from genome assembly GCF_900099965.1 of Nonomuraea jiangxiensis. GTDB lineage: Bacteria > Actinomycetota > Actinomycetes > Streptosporangiales > Streptosporangiaceae > Nonomuraea > Nonomuraea jiangxiensis. The sequence continues at coordinate 59,967 of NZ_FNDJ01000029.1, forward strand.
CCACAACACCGACGTCTACGGCATCGAGCAGGCGCTGGCCGAGGCCGGGGTGCCCGCGCCGCGGTCGGCGATCATTCTGGGCGGAGGGGCCACGGCCGCCTCCGCGCTGGCGGCGCTGCGCAACCTCGGGCTGTTCTCCGCCACACTGCTGGTGCGCGATCCCGCCCGGGCGGGGGAGACGGCGCGGGTGGCCGAGCGGCTCGGCGTGGCGCTGGCGGTCGAGACGCTGGACAAGCTGGATGCCATGACGGGGGTGGACCTGGTGGTCTCCACGCTGCCCGGCGGGGCGGCCGACGCCTTCGCGGCGCGGCTGGCGGGGGTGCCCGCGCTCTTCGACGTGGTCTACTCCCCGTGGCCGACCGGCGCGGCGGCGGCCGTGCGGGCGGCGGGTGGCACGGTGGTCGGCGGGTTCGCGATGCTGGTCCACCAGGCGGTGCGCCAGGTGGAGCTGATGACCGGCCGTACGGACGTGCCGGTGGAGGCGATGCACGCGGCCGGGGAAGCGGAGATCCTCAGACGCTCGGCCGACCGGACGGTTTGATCACGGCCACGCCCGCCGTGGCCGACGCCCATCAATCGAGGGCCACGTCGACCGGTTCCATGGTCGTCCGTCCGTTTCCAGGGCAAGAGGTCGCGGTGGGCGGGATGATTCGAGGAAGCATCTGTGTTGTGGTAATGTAGCTCCCTGATCGGTCCGGCATGCCTTGCTGGACGCGCAAGCGGAGGTCTCCCTCCCACCTGAGTCGCCACAAGGTGGCCGGGTCCAGGATCACGCCGGATCACTCCGGGGAGCTCGAGGTCACGAAGCCGACGAGCTCAGTGGCCCCGCATGCGCGACGTGCGGGGCTTTTCGCGTTCACGCGACGAAGCCCCACACGACGAGCACGTAGGGAACCGCAAACCTAGGAGGCCCCATCAGCACTGAGCCCCGCATCAACGAGCGTATCCGAGTTCCCGAGGTTCGCCTCGTGGGCCCGAACGGCGAGCAGGTAGGCATCGTCTCCATACACGACGCCCTGAAGCTCGCCCAGGAGGCCGACCTTGACCTCGTCGAGGTCGCGGCCACGGCTCGACCGCCCGTGTGCAAGCTCATGGACTACGGCAAGTTCAAGTACGAGTCCGCGATGAAGGCGCGCGAGGCGCGCAAGAATCAGGCGCACACGATCATCAAGGAGATCAAGCTCCGGCCGAAGATCGACCCGCACGACTACGAGACCAAGAAGGGTCACGTGGTGCGGTTCCTCAAGGCGGGAGACAAGGTCAAAGTCACGATCATGTTCCGCGGACGTGAGCAGTCCCGGCCGGAGCTCGGCTTCCGGCTGCTGCAGCGGCTGGCGGACGACGTCCAGGAGCTCGGCTTCGTGGAGTCCCACGCCAAGCAGGACGGTCGTAACATGATCATGGTGATCGGTCCGCACAAGAAGAAAGCCGAGGCCAAGGCCGAAAAGGCCGCCGCCAAGGCGCAGCGTGGCAGCGAGGACACTTCCCCACAGGAAGGATGACCCGCGGTTGGGGTTAGCCTTACACGGCGCCCCGATTCAGCCACCGGCAGACGAAGACGCCGCTACCGGGTCGGCCAGCACCGGCCCGGCCAGTGGCACGACCGAAACGAGGAGAGACGGCGACATGCCGAAGATGAAGACGCACAGCGGTGCGAAGAAGCGGTTCCGGCTTACCGGCACCGGCAAGATCAAGCGTCGCCGTGCCAACCGCGCGCACTACAACGAGTGGAAGTCGTCCACGCTGACGCGCCGTCTCAAGAACGAGGTCGTCCTTTCCGACGCCGACTCCAAGAAGATCAAAAAGCTGCTCGCCAAGTAGCGCGAACCCCCGGGGAGAAGAAACATGGCACGCGTGAAGCGGGCGCTCAACGCCAAGAAGAAGCGCAAGGTCGTCCTCGAGAGGGCGAGTGGTTACCGTGGCCAGCGGTCGCGTCTTTACCGCAAGGCCAAGGAGCAGATGCTCCACTCCATGACGTACGCCTACCGGGACCGCAAGGACCGTAAGGGTACGTTCCGCCGTCTGTGGATCCAGCGGATCAACGCCGCTGCCCGCCAGAACGGCATGACCTACAACCGCCTGATCCAGGGTCTGCGCCTGGCGAACATCGAAGTGGACCGCAAGATCCTGGCCGACCTCGCGGTCAACGACAGCCAGACCTTCGCCACGCTCGTCGAGGCGGCCAAGAAGGCCCTGCCGGCGAACGTGAACGCTCCGGCCGCGAGCTGAAGCGACGCCTGACCGAGGGCCCACCGATGACGGTGGGCCCTTTGCCGTCTGCCCAGGGCCGGGCACACACGCGGGCCGGGCACGCGGGCCGAACGCACACAGGGGGAGAGATGGCCGGGTCCGAGCTGACCAACGTGAAGTCGCCGCGGGTGAAGGCGGCCAGGCGGCTCACCAAGCGGGCCTTCCGTGATCAGGACCGTAAGTTCCTGGCCGAGGGGCCGCAGGCGGTGCGTGAGGCGCTCAAGCTCGACGGCGTGACACTGGAGCTGTTCTGCACGGCCGAGGCCGAGCTGCGCCACCCCGAGCTGATCACCGAGGCCACCCTCCAGGGCGTCCCCGTGCACCGGGCCAGCGGCGAGGTGCTGGCCGAGCTGTCCCAGACCGTCACCCCGCAGGGGCTGCTGGCCGTGTGCCGGCTCGTGCACGCCCCGCTGGAGCAGGCCCTGGACGGGGAGCCGCGCCTGGTCGCGCTGCTCGCGCACGTGCGCGACCCCGGCAACGCCGGGACCGTCATGCGGGCGGCCGACGCCGCCGGCGCGGACGCGGTGGTCTTCACCGACGCCTCCGTCGACCCGTACAACGGAAAGTGCGTACGCGCCAGCGCCGGCAGCCTGTTTCATCTGCCCGTCGTCATCGGTGCACCGGTGAGCGCCGCCGTGCGTCAACTCAAGGAGCGGGGCCTGCGCGTGCTGGCGGCTGACGGCGCGGGCAAGCACACGCTCGACGATGTCGATCTGTCGGGACCAACCGCGTGGATCTTCGGGAACGAGGCCTGGGGACTGCCGGAGGAGATACTCGCCGAGGCGGACGATGTGGTCAGAGTGCCCATCTACGGACAGGCCGAAAGCCTGAACCTGGCCACCGCCGCGGCGGTGTGCCTTTACTCCTCCGCCAGGGCACAGCGAGTGCCCTAGGCGGCTGGAAACCCGCTATTGTCGGCGGTGTACGCGGAGGAGGCGAGTTCGTGCACGGCGCAGACACCGACGGGCGGGTGGTGACCGCCGCGTGCACGATCGGCATTGACGAGCTGCCCGACGGCCTCATCGTCACCGACAGATTCGGTTGTGTGCTGGCCGTCAACCGGGCCGCCGCGAGGCTCACCGGCATCACCGCGGAGCGCGCGGTCGGCCGGCACATGAACGACGTGTTCCCCTTCCGCGACCATGACGGGCGTGACTGGTGGAAGGCGCTCGACCCGGAGGGCGGCCTGCGCACCCGCAGCCGGGTGCCGGAGCGGCCGCTGCACCTGCCGGGCGGTCAGGAGCTCTACGTCGCGGCCCGGCTGGTGCGCGAGCCCGAGCGCGCCGGCGAGGTCGAGCGGGTGGCGATCACGCTGCGCGACGGCGGCGCCCGCGCCCGGCTGGAGCGCAGCCGCGCCGACCTGGTCTCCACCGTGGCCCACGAGCTGCGCTCGCCGCTGACCAGCGTCAAGGGGTTCACGGCCACGCTGCTGGCCAAGTGGACGCGCTTCACCGACGAGCAGAAGCGCGTCATGCTCGAAACCGTCAACAACGACGCCGACCGGGTCACCCGGCTCATCACCGAGCTGCTCGACGTCTCGCGGATCGAGTCCGGGCGGCTGGAGGTGCGCCGCCAGGTCGTGGACATCCCCGCCAGGGCGCACCGGCTCATCGCGGGCCGGGTGGCGGCCGGGGAGCCCGAGGAGCGCTTCCTGCTGGTCGCCGCCGACGATCTCCCCGAAATGTGGCTTGACCAGGACAAGATCGACCAGATCCTGGGTAACCTGGTGGAAAACGCGCTGCGTCACGGGCGCGGCACTGTGACAATAGAGATCGAGTCCGTCGGATGGGGAGTTGCCGTGTCGGTGCGCGATGAGGGCGAGGGCATCGAGCCCGAGTTGGCTCCGCGTGTCTTCAGGCAGTTCTGGCGGGGCGGCAACAGCCGCAGGCGCGGTGGCACCGGACTCGGCCTGTTCATCGTGAAGGGCTTGGTCGAGGCGCACGGCGGGACGATCACCGTGCAGCGGGCACCCGAGGGCGGGGCGGAGTTTCGATTTACCGTGCCCACCGGCACGCCCGACTTCGCCACTCCGTAGCGATGGAGTCGGGCCCGGTGGGCGGGCCCACTAGACTCATTTCCGCTCAAGCCCTGGATACGGAGCTCACTCTTGTCTGACTACGACCCCGTCGAGGTGACACCGTTGCATGCCGACGAGGTGTCCCGCATGGAGGCCGACGCCCTGGCGGCGATCAAGTCGGCCGACAGCCTCGACGCACTCAAGCAGGCCAGGCTGGCGCACGCGGGCGACCGCTCGCCCATCGCCCTGGCCAACCGCGAGATCGGCGCGCTGCCGCCGGCCGCCCGCGCCGAGGCGGGCAAGCGCGTCGGTGGCGCGCGCAAAGCGATCAACGAGGCCCTGGCCGCCCGGCAGGCCGAGCTGGAGGCCGAGCGGGACGCCCGGGTGCTCGTCGAGGAGTCCGTCGACGTCACCCTGCCGTGGGACCGGCGGCCCCGCGGTGCCCGCCACCCGCTGACCACGCTGCAGGAGCGCATCGCCGACGCGTTCGTGGCCATGGGCTACGAGGTGGCCGAGGGGCCGGAGCTCGAAGGCGAATGGTTCAACTTCGACGCGCTCAACATCGCCAAGGACCACCCGGCCCGGTCCGACCACGACACGTTCTTCGTCGGGTCCACCGAATCCGGCATGGTGCTGCGCACACAGACCTCGCCGGTGCAGATCCGCGCGCTGCTGCAGCGCGAGCTGCCGGTCTACGTGATCTCGCCGGGCAAGACGTTCCGCACCGACGAGCTCGACGCCACCCACACCCCCGTCTTCCACCAGACCGAGGGGCTGGCCGTGGACGAGGGGCTGACGATGGCCCACCTCAAGGGCACGCTCGACCGGTTCGCGGAGGTGATGTTCGGCGAGGGGATCACGACCCGGTTCCGGCCCAACTACTTCCCGTTCACCGAGCCGTCAGCCGAGATGGACCTCAAGTGCTTCGTCTGCCGCGGGGCCTCGGCGGTCCCGGGCAACCCGCCCTGCCGCACCTGCAAGTCCGAGGGCTGGATCGAGTGGGGCGGCTGCGGCATGGTCAACCCGCGGGTGCTGATCGCCTGCGGGGTCGATCCGGCGCGCTACTCCGGGTTCGCGTTCGGGATGGGCATCGAGCGCACGCTGATGTTCCGGCACAACGCCGAGGACATGCGTGACATGGTCGAGGGAGACGTGCGGTTCACGCTCCCGTTCGGAATGGAGATCTGATGAAGGTCCCGCTCTCCTGGCTGCGGGAGCATGTCGATCTCCCGGCGGTCACGGCCCACGAAGTGGCCGACAAGCTCACCGCGGCCGGGCTCAAGCTGGAGTCGATCACCTCCTACGGCCACGACGTCAAGAACGTCGTCGTCGGCGAGGTGCTCGAGATCGAGGAGCTGACCGGGTTCAAGAAGCCGATCCGGCACTGCAAGGTCGAGGTGGGCGAGGCGACCCCGCGCGAGATCGTCTGCGGCGCCACGAACTTCGCCGTCGGTGACCGGGTGCCCGTCGTGCTGCCCGGTGGCGTGCTGCCCGGCGGGTTCGAGGTGGGGGCGCGCAAGACGTACGGGCGCCTGTCCGAGGGCATGATCTGCTCCGAGCGCGAGCTCGGGCTGGGCGAGGACCACTCCGGCATCATGGTGCTGCCCGCGGACAGCCCGATCGGCGCCGACGTGGTCGAGCTGCTCGGCCTGCGCGACGACGTGATCGAGCTGGAGATCACGCCCGACATCGGCTACGCGCTGTCGATCAGGGGCGTGGCGCGCGAGGTCGCGATCGCCTTCGGGGTGGAGTTCCGCGATCCCGCCGACGTGGAGCTGCCCGAGGAGACCGGCGTGGCGTGGCCCGCCTCGATCGGCGACCCCACGGCCTGCGACCGGTTCGTGCTGCGCGAGGTCCGCGGGTTCGATCCGGCCACGCCCAGCCCGTTCTGGATGCGCCTGCGGCTCATGCGGGCGGGCATGCGCCCGGTCTCACTGGCCGTCGACGTCACCAACTACCTGATGCTGGAGTTGGGGCAGCCGCTGCACGCGTTCGACCGGGACGAGCTGGACGGCGAGATCGTCGTCCGCCGCGCGGTGGCCGGCGAGCGGCTGGAGACGCTCGACCACGTGGTTCGCGACCTCGACCCCGACGACATCCTCATCACCGACCAGTCGGGGCCGATCTCGATCGCGGGCACGATGGGGGGCCTGAAGACCGAGATCTCCGACGGCTCGACGGACATCGTGATCGAGGCCGCCCACTTCTCGGCGACCGGCATCTCGCGCGGGTCGCGCCGGCACGGGCTGGTGTCGGAGGCGTCCAAGCGGTTCGAGCGCGGCGTGGACCGGGAGCTCCCGCTCGTCGCCTCGTGGCGGGCCGTACACATGCTGGCCGAGCTGGGCGGCGCCACCGTGCAGCCCGGCGTCACGCACGCCCAGGTGGACGTCTCGCCGCCACGCATCGCGATCCCGGTCGGCCATCCCTCCGCGGTGGCCGGTGTCACCTACTCCAAGGAGACCGTGGTCGCGCGGCTGGAACAGGTCGGCTGCGTCGTGACCGACGGCGAGGACCCGGCGGTGCGCGAGGGCGGTGTCGCCCCGACCGGCGTCGTGACCGGCGGCGCGCTGGCGGCCAGGCTGGCCGTCAAGGGCGACGACATGATCACGGTGACGCCGCCGTCGTGGCGGCCCGACCTCACCGACCCGAACGACCTGGCCGAAGAGGTCATCCGCCTGGAGGGCTACGAGAACCTCCCGTCCGTGCTGCCTTCGGCGCCGGCCGGGGCGGGGCTCACCGAGGGGCAGCGGCTGCGCCGCCGGGTCGGCCGGGCGCTGGCCGAGGGCGGCTACGTCGAGGTGCTCAGCTACCCGTTCTTCAGCGCCGACGACTTCGACCGGCTGCTGCTGCCGGCCGAGGACGCGCGACGGCACGCCGTACGGCTGGCCAACCCGCTGTCCGAGGACGAGCCGCTGATGCGCACGACGTTGCTGCCGGGGCTGCTCAAGACCCTCGTACGCAACGTCGGGCGCGGGTTCGCGGACGTGGCGCTCTACGAGACCGGGGCGGTCTACCGGCCGCGCGAGGGCGCCGCCGAGGTGGCGCCGGTGCTCGGTGTGGAGCGCCGGCCGATGCCTGAGGAGCTGGCCTCCATCGAGGCGGCGCTGCCCGACCAGCCGCTACGGGTCGCGGTGGTGCTGACCGGGGAGTTCGAGCGGTCCGGCTGGTGGGGCGGCGGGCGCCAGGCCTCGTGGGCCGACGCGGTGCAGGCCGCGCGGCTGGTGGCGGCCGAGGCGCGGCTGGAGCTGTCGATCAGCGCCGACCAGCACGAGCCGTGGCACCCGGGCCGGTGCGCGGCCCTCTACGTGGGTGACACGCTGGTGGGGCATGCCGGTGAGCTGCATCCGCGGGTCGTGGAGGCGTACGGGCTGCCGGCTCGTACGTCGGCGATGGAGCTGGAGCTGTCGCGGCTGGAGGCCCGGATGCCCGGGCCGGTGGAGACCCCCGCCGTGTCGCCCTATCCGGTGGCCACGCAGGACGTCGCGTTGATCGTGCCCGACTTCACGCCGGTGGCCGATGTGGAGGCCGCGCTGCGGGACGGGGCGGGGGCGTTGCTGGAGTCGATCCGGTTGTTCGACGTCTACGTGGGCGCGCAGGTGGGCGAGGGGAACAAGTCGCTCGCCTACACGATGCGGTTCCGGGCTCCGGACCGTACGTTGACGGCCGAGGAGACCACGGCGGCCCGGGACGCGGCGGTGGCCATGGCCGCCGACCGGGTGGGCGCTCAGCTGCGGAGCTCCTGAGCTGCTTGGGGGCCGGTGCGGCGGGGTGCCGTGCCGGCCCTATCGAGTGCGAGCCTGGTAGAGCGTGGTGAGTTCGATGTCGATGTCGAACGGGACCGAGAGCTTCAGCCTGTCGTGGTATATGCCGTTGCTCGCGTAGGTCATGGTGGCAGGATCGAGTTCGTACACGAAGACGGCTGGCTTGCCGCCGATCTCCTCGATTCGCCAGTAATGGGGAATCCCCGCCTTTGCGTAGAGGACTGGCTTGCGCTCCCTGTCGCGAACCTCGGAGTCCGGTGAGACCACCTCGACAGCGAGCACGACGTCCTCGGCCTCGAAACAGGTGACCTCGCGGCCGATGATCGCCTCAGGCCCGATGACGATGAGGTCGGGCTCCGGGCGTTGCTGTCGTCCGAGCTTCACGCTCATCTCTTGGCGCACTTCATGGCCTGGCGGCACGAGGTCTTCGAGCTGGACGTGCAGGCGGAAGAGAGCTGTGTGGTGGAAGTCTCGCTGGAAGCTCGCGAACACCAAGCTTCCATCTATCAACTCTGTGTGCGCAGGCAAGTCCGGAATGTGATCGAGATCTTCTGCGACGAAGCCCTCGGGCGGCGGGAAGACCCAGTCGGGGAGCGAGGGGGCTTCCGCGGTCATGGTCCAACGCTAGCCAATAGCGCGTGCTCACGCCGGGTGAACGGTCATGCGCGCTCGTGTACTTTTGCGCAGGAGTGGAGATCCGGGAGGATTCGGTCATGAGTCAGTTGCTGGTGTTCGATGAGCGGGATGACGCCGAGGAGGTCGCGCGGACGCTGGGGGAGTGGTTTCCGCGGCTCGGGGTGCTGCGGGTGGTGCGGGAGACGCTCGCGGGGGAGGACGACGCCGAGGACGCTCAGTGGGTGGTCGTCGTGGAGGGGCTCGACGGCGGGGCGTTGGCTCAGGTGGATGAGCTGGTGGAGCGGTATGAGGGGTGGCGAGAGGCCGGCTGAGGGGGTCGTCGGCTCATAGCTTGTTGATCTCGGAGAGGTCTATGACCACATCGAAGGGAACCGTCACCTTCAGCTACTCGAAGTGGACGCCGGTGTGGGCATAGGACCGGGTAACGGGATCCAGCTTGTAGACGTAGACCGCGGGTTTGCCCGACTCCTTCTCGACCAGCCAGAAATGAGGAATGCCGGCGTCGGCATAGAGCTGCGGCTTGCGACCACGGTCGCGGAGCTTGGATTCCGGTGAGACGACCTCGATGACAAGGAGCACATCCTCCGCCTTGTAGAAAGTCTCGTCATCGTCACGCACCGCTGCGGCCCTGATCACTGCGAGGTCGGGCTCCGGACGTTGGCTGGGGTCGAGGATGACGCTCATTTCGCGCCGCACCCGGAGGTCGTCTGGAGCGGCCTGGCGTAGGTGGGCAACGAGTAGATCGACGACCTTCATGTGGAAGGAGGCTTGGGGGCGCACGAAGACCAAACTTCCATCAATCAACTCTGTGTGCGCAGGCAAATCCGGAATGTGATCGAGGTCCTCGGCGACGAAGCCTCCCGGCGGCGGGAAGACCCAGTCTGGCAGCGAAGGAGTTGTCATCGTCGGGACCACCGCTTCGGCCGTCATGGTCCAACGCTAACCAATGTAGTGTGCTCACGCCAGGTGAACGGTCATGCACGCTCGTGTACTTTTGCGCAGGAGTGGAGATCCGGGAGGATTCGGTCCTGAACCAGTTGCTGGTGTTCGGTGAGCGGGATGATGTCGAGGACGCTCAGTGGATGGTCGTCGTGGAGGGGCTCGACGGCGGGGCGTTGGCTCAGGTGGATGAGCTGGTGGAGCGGTATGAGGGGTGGCGGGAGGCCGGTTGAGGGGGCCGTCAGATCTTGTCGATCTCGGTGAGGTCGATGGCCAGGTCGAAGGGGACGGTCAGCTTGAGCGACTCGTAGTGGATGCCGGTGAGGGCGTAGGTCCTGGTGGCGGGGTCCAGTGCGTAGACGTAGGCCACTGGTTTGTCCGAGTCGTTCTCGATGCGCCAGAAATGGGGTATGCCGGCCTGCGCGTAGAGCGCCGGCTTGCGGTGACGGTCGCGGAGTTTGGACTCCGGGGATACGACCTCGACGACCAGCAGCGTATCGGCGGGCCGGTAGAAAGTCTCATCCCCGGGGAGCGTCGCCTTGGCCTCGACCACCATGAGATCCGGCTCCGGGCGCTGGCTGGTGTCGAGAATGAGGCTCATCTCGCGCCGCACCCGCAGATGCTCAGGTGCCGCCCGGCGCACTTCGAGCTCGAGAAGCGACAGGACCCGCATGCGGAAGGAGGCTTGGGGGCTCACGAAGACCAAGCTTCCATCGATCAACTCTGTGTGCGCAGGCAAATCCGGAATGCGATCGAGGTCCTCCGCGACGAAGCCCCCCGGCGGAGGGAAGACCCAGTCAGGTAGCGAGGAAGTCGTCATCTCTGGGATCACCGCTTCGGCCGTCATCGTCCAACGCTACCAACCTAATGCGCTCACGCCAGGTGAACGGACGCATACGCGCGGCTGTTCGTCGGTTGCGAACAACGGCTCCCTCCGCGGTGCGGAGCGGCAGAGTGGATCGTATGCGAATCGCCGTGCTGTCCGATGTTCATGGGGTGTTGCCCGCGCTCGAAGCCGTGCTGGCCGAGCCTGACGTGGCGGGGGCCGATCTGATCGTGCTCACCGGCGATCTGGCGGCGGGGCCGATGCCGGTCGAGACGCTCGATCTGCTGGTCTCGCTCGGGGAGCGGGCCCTGTGGGTCAACGGGAATGCCGACCGGGAGCTGGTGCAGATCACCCGTGGGGAGACCTGCGAATATGCGGTGAGCCGGTGGGCGGCCGGGCAGTTGCGGGACGATCAGGTCGAGCTGCTGGCGGGGCTGCCCGACCGGCAGGTGGTGGAGTTGGGGCGGTTCGGGACGACGTTGTTCGTGCACGCCACGCCCCGGAGCGACGAGGAGATGGTCCTGGTCGACAGCTCGCTGGAGCGGTGGGGAGAGGTGCTGGCGGGGGAGAGCGCCGACACCGTGGTGCTCGGTCACACGCACATGCCGTTCGTCCGGCTGGCCGATCGGGTGCTCGTCGTCAACCCGGGGTCGGTGGGCATGCCGTACGGGAGACCCGGGGCGCACTGGGCCCTGCTCGACGGGGAGAGCGGGGCCGTGACGTTGCGATGCACGCCGCTCGACGCGGCCCGGGTGGGGGAGCGGCTGGTGGCAGGGAGCTCCTTCGAGGACATCGAGGGGTTCGTCGCCGCCTACGTGACCAGTGTCTATTCCGATGCCGAGGCGTTGCGGGTGTTCGGCGCGGCGGACACCCGAGCCGGTTAGCGCGGACAGTTGGGCCGGTCAGGCGGGAGCCTCCTGGGCGGTCGCCTCCCTGCGGGCCTGCTCCGCCAGGGCGTGCTCGCTCGTCCTGGCGTCATATCGGCGGAACTTCGGGAGTGCGGCGCCCAACGCCAGGACGCCGGCCACGCACAGCAGGCCGCCCGCGCCGAGGGCGAAGCGGGTGCCGCCGAAGTTGGCCATCAGGCCGGCCCGGGCGTCGCCGAGCATCGGGCCGCTGGCGTAGGAGAGGAGCTCGATGCCCGCCAGCCGGCCGCGCAGTTCCTGGGGGATCGTCTGGTTCCACATGGTCATGCGGAAGATGCCGCTGATCATGTCGGCCGCTCCGGCCAGCGCGAGGCCGATGAAGACCAGCCAGACGTTGGGGGCCAGGGCGGTCAGCCCCATCACCGCCCCCCACGCCGTGGCCGCGATGATCACGCCGAGGCCGTGGCGCCGCACGCGGGTGGTCCAGCCGCCGGTGACCGAGGCGATCAGGGCACCCACGGCGGCGGCCGAGTAGAGCAGCCCCAGGGCTTGGGGCGAGTCCAGCTCGTCGGCCAGGAAGGGGAACAACGCCGTCGACATCGCGAACACCATCGCCGCGATGTCCACCAGGTAGGTCCCCATCAGGTCGCGGCGGCCCACGGCATAGCGCACGCCCTCCACCAGGGACTTCAGCGACGCCGGTGCGGCGTCCTCGGCGGCGGGCAGCGACCGGATCCGCCAGAGCAGTGCCAGGGACAGCAGGAAGCTCAGCGAGTCGAGGCCGTAGGCCAGCCCAGGGCCGTACGCGGTCACCAGCAGGCCGCCGAGGGCCGGGGCCACGATGGCGCCGAAATTCCACCGCATGCTGGACAGTACGGCCGCCGCGGCCTGCTGGTCGTGCCTGACCACCTGCTGGAACACGGCCTCCAGGCTGGGGCGCTGCAGGCAGGTGATGCCGGTGGAGACCGCGCCCAGCACGTACAGGACCCAGACCTGGGGGTCGGGGAGGAGCGCGTTGACCATGAGGGCCGTCGAGGTCCCCAGGAGGCCCAGCTCGCTGAGGAGGATGATCTTGCGGCGGTCCAGCGCGTCGGCGATCGCGCCACCCCACAGGCCGCACACCACCATCGGCACGAACGCCGCCAGGCTCACCAGGCCGACCGCCAGGTAGGAGTCGGTCAGCTGCTTCATCTGGTAAGGCACCGCCACCATGGTGATCATGGTGCCGAACATGGTGATGACGCCGGAGGCGAAGAGCAAGCGGTAGTCGCGCGAGTCCCGTAGCGGGCTGACGTCGATGGAGAGCTGGCGGGCGAGCCGTTTCAGTGGGTCGAGCACGGAACAAGAGTCTGTTGGGCATGCCGAGGAGCGGGCAAACCATTTTTCGCCGGGACGGGTTCAGGCCCCCGGGACGCCGGGGGCCTGAGGGGGTGGCGGTCAGGCGGTGGGGACCTTGTCCAGGAAGCCCAGGACCTTGCGGATGCGGCCGTCCTCGGCCAGCTCCACCACGTCGAAGCCGATGGCGACCGGCTCTCCGCCCGCCGGGCCCAGGTGCCAGGTGAAGCGGGCGATGTGGTGGTGGGTCTCGTACACCTCGCCCGGGGTGAAGACCAGGCCGGGGAACATGTTCTGGGCGCCCTCGATCACCGCGGCCATCGCGGCGTGTCCGGTCACGTCGGCCAGCGGGTCGGTGTACGCGCAGTCCTCCGTCCACACCTCGGCCACGGCCTTCGCCCGGCTGTCGGGGTCGGTCTCGTTCCAGGCGGCGATGTAGCGGTCGATGATGGTCATCTCTGATCTCCTTGGTGGTGATTATCGGGTCTTGCGGAGGGCGAGGAACTGGAGTTCGCCGAAGACGGCGACCACCAGGGCCTGGGCGATGGTCCAGAACGTGCCGGCCGTGGTGAGGTCCAGGGCGCCGGTGACCAGCGTGAGGAGACTCGCCAGGGGCCAGGCGGCGTTCAGCGCGATCACCGCCCAGGTGAGGGAGGGCGGGATCGGGTGGCGGGTGGACAGCAGGCCCACCGCGACGCCGTACACCAGGAGGCCGGCGCCGATGGCGCGCAGCAGGGCCGGGCCGGGGCCCAGCAGCTCGCTCACGGCGGGGGCCAGGGCCAGGTACGCCAGCCCGTTGGCGGCGGTCACGACGGCATCCGTGGCCAGCGTGAGGCGCAGCAACTTCGTACGGCCGGGGGTGACGGGAAGGGCGGTCACGGCGGGCTCCTTACGGTGACGCGGTGGGTGCTGACATGGGAAAGATGTCAGCCGCGGCGTAGGGGCCGCGATTACGCGTCAGATAAAGGAGCAGTGCTTGCGTGCCGCGATGAGGGGTTCTAGCTGCGGAGACGTCCCCGATGTGACGATGGGCACAGTCCGCTGGCTCGGCGCCGCCGGTGCGGGGCGGGGCCGAGCACGAGGGAGGGAGCGGCCGGCCTTGGCCGGAGGGCGCCGGGGATGGTCAGGAGCCCAGGATCTCCCGGCGGAGGTGGGTCTTAAGGATCTTGCCGCCGGGATTGCGCGGCAGCTCGCCGTCGCGGAACCACACGTGCGCCGGGATCTTGAACTTGGCGATCCGGTCGGCCAGGAACTCCCGCAGCTCCGCGGTCGTCACCGACCGGCCGGGCGCCAGGCGGATGACCGCGCCGACCTCCTCGCCCAGCTCGTCGTCCGGCACGCCGATCACCGCCGCGTCGTCCACCGCCGGATGCTCGAACAGGGCCGCCTCCACCTCGGCGCAGTAGACGTTCTCGCCGCCCCTGATCACCATGTCCTTGGCCCGGTCGACGATGTAGACGAAACCCTCGTCGTCGATCTTGGCCAGGTCGCCGGTGTGCAGCCAGCCGTCCACGAACGTCTGCGCCGTCGCCTCCGGCCTGTTCCAGTAGCCCATGATGACGTTCGGGCCGCGTACGCAGAGCTCGCCCACCTCGCCCGGAGGCAGCTCGGTGCCCGCCGGGTCCACCACCCGCAGGTCCACCACGGCCGTCGGGAGGCCGATGCTGTCGGGCCTGGCCTGGTAGTCGGCGCCGCCGTTGCCGATGGCCAGGGCGGTCGTCTCGGTCATGCCGTAGCCGTTGGAGGGAGCGCGGTTGGGCAGGTTCGCGGTGATGCGTTCCAGGAGCTTGGGCGGGGCGGGGGCGCCGCCGTAGCCGAGGGTGGCCAGGGAGGACAGGTCGTACTTGCCGAAGTCGGGATGGGACATGAGCTGCCAGGCGTTCGTGGGCACGCCGATCATGGCGGTGACCTTCTCCCGCTCGATCAGGCGCAGGGCCTGCTCGGGGTCCCACTTGTACATGAGCACCAGGCCACCGCCGGTGAACATCGTGGTGGTCAGGGCCGAGAAGCAGCCCGTGACGTGGAACAGCGGAACGGTCAGCAGGGTGATCCGGCGGCCCCCGGCCGCGGCCGCCAGGTCCTTGCCCGCCATGGCGAGCGCCCGCATGAACCCGTAGGAGACGGTCATCGGCGACTGGCCGAGGTTGCGGTGGCTGCCCAGGGCGCCCTTGGGGTGGCCGGTCGTGCCGGAGGTGTAGAAGATCGTGGCCGGGTCCTCGGGGGAGAGCTCGACGTCGGGGAGCTTCACGTCGGCGGTGACCTCGCCCATGACCTCGTCGTACGCGCGCGCGCCCGCGGGCACCTCGCCCCGGGTGACGATCAGCGGCACTCCCGTCGAGGCCAGCCGGGCCGCGCGCTCGCCGTCGGCGATCAGCACCTTGGCGCCGGAGTCGCGGACGCCGTAGGCCAGCTCGGCCTCCGTCCACCAGGCGTTCAGCGGTACGGCGATGGCCCCCGCGGCCAGCGCGGCCGAGAACGAGACCACCCATTCCGGGTAGTTGCGCATGGCCACGGCGACCCGGTCGCCTTTACGGACTCCGTATTCCCCGATGAGGCGGCCGGCCAGGGTGGCGGCGCGGCGGAAGTGCTCCTCGAACGTGATGTGCTCGTCCTCGTACGCGAGGAAGATCTGCTCGCCGTGGAACCTGCTCATCTCCAGCAGGGCGCGGAAGTGGGCGGGGGCGTGCTTCCACGTGCGTATCCCCGTGCCGCCGATCTCCTCCATCTCGAACAGCTGGCCGGGACCGGTGAGCTGGGCCTGGGCCTGGTCGTGCGAAAGGGACATACGCAG
This sequence comes from Nonomuraea jiangxiensis, assembly GCF_900099965.1. GTDB lineage: Bacteria > Actinomycetota > Actinomycetes > Streptosporangiales > Streptosporangiaceae > Nonomuraea > Nonomuraea jiangxiensis. The sequence goes on from NZ_FNDJ01000029.1 coordinate 75,388, forward strand.
AACTCCCGCTGTAGAGGATTATTCCGGATAAATCACGATACCGACCGGCCGGTACGTCGCGCTAGATCGGGACAAACGGCCACATGGAGGGAGGTCTACCCAGGTCGCTTGCCCGGTCCGCCATCGTGTCCAGCCCCCTCCGGAACGGTCGGTACCAATCTCGCGGAGCGGCCGAGGCCGATCAAGGCTTATGAAAGTTTCATTTTTCGTCCGATAGTTTTTGGTCGCCAACTGCCGCTTTGGCGCTGGAAGAAGCGCGGCATTGACCGTACAGACGCATGTCAATAGCGTCAGCGATGCGGTCCGATCGGGATCGAAACTTTCGGAAACGAGTGCCTGCCTCCGGAGGTAGATGTCCGTGCGTTCGTCCTCGCTCCTCAGAGTCCTCACGCTGCTGGGGATGCTCCTAGCCTTCCTCGTGCCCGCCACCTCGGCAGAAGCGTCCGGGCCGCTGCGCACGCACGCGGCCGGCCGGGGCAAGTTCATCGGCACGGCGCTCGCCACAGGCCCACTCTCCAACGAAACCCAGTACCGCACCATAGCGGGGCAGGAGTTCAACCAGGTCACCGCCGAGAACGCGATGAAGTGGGAGTCCACCGAGCCCAGCCAGGGCCAGTTCACCTTCTCCGGCGCCGACGCCATCGTCGACTTCGCCACCCAGAACAACCAGCAGGTCCACGGCCACACGCTCGTCTGGCACAGCCAGACGCCTGGCTGGGTGCAGGGCCTGAACGCCACCGCCATGCGCTCGGCGATGCAGAACCACATCAGCCAGGTCGTCGGGCGCTACGCCAGTAACCCGGCCGTGGTGTCCTGGGACGTCGTCAACGAGGTCTTCGACGACAACGGGAACATGCGCACGTCGTTCTGGTACAACACCCTGGGTTCGAGCTACATCGCCGACGCCTTCCGCGCCGCCCGGGCGGCCGACTCCAACGCGCGCCTGTGCATCAACGACTACAACGTCGAGGGCATCAACGCCAAGAGCACCGCGATGTACAACCTGGTCTCCTCGCTGCGCCAGCAGGGCGTGCCCGTGGACTGCGTGGGCTTCCAGGGACACCTCGCCATCCAGTACGGCTTCCCCGGCCAGGTGCAGCAGAACCTGCAGCGCTTCGCCGACCTGGGCGTCCAGGTGCGCATCACCGAGCTGGACGTGCGCATGCAGATGCCGCGCGACGCCACCAAGGACACCACCCAGGCCACCTACTACCGCAACGTCGTGAACGCCTGCCTGGCCGTCACCGCCTGCGCCGGCATCACCATCTGGGGCTTCACCGACCGGTATTCATGGGTGGGCGACACCTTCCCCGGTGAGGGCGCCGCGCTGATCTACAACGAGAGCTACCAGCAGAAGCCGTCCTACACCGCCGTGCACGACGCGCTGGCCGGCGGCACCAGCACCGACACCACGCCGCCGACCACCCCGGGCACGCCGAGCGCGAGGAACGTCACCGCCAACTCGGCCGGCCTCACCTGGTCGGCCTCCACCGACAGCGGCGGCAGCGGCCTGGCCGGGTACAACGTCTACCGCGAGCAGGGCGCCACCGACCCGCTGCTCGGCCAGTCCAGCACCAACTCGATCACGCTGACCGGGCTGAGCGCCGCCACGCAGTACCAGGTGTACGTGCGGGCGCGCGACGGCGCCGGGAACCTGTCCGGCAACTCTCCGGTGGCCACCTTCACCACCACGACCGGTGGCGGCCCCGGCCCGGGCGGCTGCACGGCGACGGGGACCGTACAGACCCAGTGGAGCAACGGGTACGTCGTGCAGCCCGTGACCGTCACCAACACCGGCACGTCCGCCAAGAGCGGCTGGACCGTCACGGTCACGCTGCCGGCCGGGCACACGGTGACCGGTTCGTGGAACGCGGCCCTGAGCGTCAGCGGGCAGACCGTCACGGCCCGGAACATGGGCTACAACGGCAACCTGGCGCCCAACGCCGGCACCACCTTCGGCTTCCAGGTCAGCAGGCCGAACGGAGACACGCAGACCCCGTCGGGGTACACCTGCGCGTAGCAACCGCCGGCGTGACCTGCCGGTCCCACGGCCGGCAGGTCACGCTCTCGCCGCGGAACGATTGCGTACGGTGGAATCATGTTCTTCGAGCCCCCGCCCGCGCAGGAAGACACGACGCACACCCCCGAGCCCGGGCTGCCGGCCTGGGCCGCCCCGCCTGCCGACGAGATGGGCGCGGTGATGCTCAGCGGCCTGGTGCTGGCCCGCAGCCCCAACGTCACCGTTCACTTACCGACGATCCGGGCATTCGGCGACGGCTGCCTGCTGAACGTGGACCTCTACACGAGGCCGCACACCCTGTCTCCCGAGGACTACCAGTCCCTTTTCTTGTCCGTTATACAGAATCTGATGGCCAAGGTGGGCGGCGGTCGGCTGCCGGATACCTTGTTGCGGTTCGGCGTGCGGTTCGCCGACGGAACCAAGGCCACCACCATCGGATCGCATCTGAGCAGGAGGCAACTCCAGCAGGAACCGCCACCACCAGGGCCGCGGCTTTCCTGGCTGCTCGGTGGCGTGGCGATGCGCAGCGGTGACCAGGACACGGGTGTCATGCCGCTGGGATTGTGGCTCTGGCCCTCGCCGCCCCCTGAGCCCTTCGAACTCGCCGTGGAGTGGCCTGCCGGGGGGATCGCGCTGAGCATCGCCGAGCTGGACGGCGCGGCGATCGCGTCCGCCGCCCGGCGATCGGCGCCGTCCTGGCCGGATCCCACCTGAGTGGCGGGGCAGGGTCAGGGTTCCAGGGTGATGCCCTCGCGTCGCAGGTCCTCGATGATGCCGTCCACCAGGCGGGTGGCGACGGTGTGGTGGAGGTGGCCGTCGTCGCGGAGCTCGCGTACGGCGGGGACCGGGTCGGGGTCGGAGAACAGCCGCTCGTCGGTGTAGTCCACCGGCCGGCCCGTCGGGTCGAGGGTCCACCAGGAGGCCTCCAGCGCGATGCCGTTGGGGTCGCTGAAGTAGATCGAGCGCAGGAACCCGTGGTCGACGACGTCGGTGACCTCGCAGCCGTGCGCCTTGAGCCGGTCGCGCAGCCTGATGAGCGCGTCCTCGTCCGGCAGGTGCAGCGAGAGGTGGTCGAACTGGGCCGCCTTGGCGTACGGGACCCCGGCCGGCTTGGCGAAGCTGTCGAGCGGCTGGTCCGCGTACTCGAAGAAGGCGATGGTGTTGCCGGGCGCCACTTCGAAGAAGTAGTGCTTGAACGCCGGGACGGCGAGCGTGGTGACGAGGCGGGCGTCGAGCACGCCGTGCCAGAAGCGCACGGTGGCGTCCATGTCCGCGGTCACGAGGGCGAGATGGTGCACGCCGCGCCAGTGCACCGTGTCTGGGGTCGCAGCCATGCGTCAAACGTACGCCTTTCAACTATCCGGAGTAAGTGGCAGGTTTCCGCCGTCCCGCCGCCGCCGTTGTAGGTTGGATCAACCGGTACGCCGGAGGAGGGAGCGGGCGGATGGGACTCCGCAGCGAGATGCCGTTGCTGGCCCGCCACGAGGGCGAGTGGGAGGGCGAATACCGTCATCTCGGGCGGGACGGGACCCTGCTCGACCACCACCGCGTCCGGATGACCTGCACGATCGTCGACGACACCGCCTACCACCAGACCAACCGCTACACCTGGGACGACGGGCGGACCGAGGTGCACGAGTTCCCCGGCACCTACCTCGGCGGCGGGCGGTGCGGGTTCGACACCGAGCGGCTGGAGGGCGAGTTCCGCGAGCTGGACGCCAGCACCATCTACCTGACCTGGCGCTACAAGGGGCAGGACCTGCGGCTCTACGAGCTGATCGTGCTGAGTGAGGACGGCAGGTCGCGCAGCCGCGTCTGGCAGTGGATCGAGGACGGCGAGTGCGTACGGCGTACCTTGATCGACGAGAGGAGAGTCGGCTGAATGCCGCACTTCACCGCCCTGGCACTGCAGCTGGAGACCAGGGCCGTCAACGGGGTGGCCGATCCGCGGGCGGCGATCATGGCGGCCGTCGGGCGGGTGGATGAGCGGGTCGGGGGTTCCAAGGCGTGGCTCGGGCCCGAGTTGCGGCTGGTGGTGCTGCCGGAATATGTGCTGACCGGGTTCCCGGCGCGGGAGGGTTTCGCCGAGTGGCGGGCGCGGGTCGCGCTCGATCCGGACGGCCCGGAATACCGGGAACTGGCCGCGATTGCTGCCCGGCACGCGGTGTTCCTGTGCGTGAACGCGTACGAGCGTGACGAGCACTTCCCCGAGCTGTACTTCCAGGCGTCGGTGATCTTCTCCCCGGGCGGGGAGGCGGTGCTGCGTTACCGGCGGCTGCACTCCATGTTCACGCCCACTCCCTATGACGTGTGGGAGCGTTACCTGGAGATCTACGGCATCGACGGGGTGCTGCCGGTGGCCCGTACCGAGATCGGCAACCTGGCGGTGGTCGCCTCGGAGGAGATCCTCATGCCGGAGCTGGCCCGCGTTCTGGCGCTGCGCGGTGCCGAGGTGCTCTGCCACCCCACCTCCGAGGTCTCCTCGCCGGTGCTGACGCCGAAGGCCATCGCCCGCCGGGCCCGGGCCGTGGAGAACCTGGCCTACGTGGTGTCGGCCAACAGCGGCGGCCTGGCCGGGATCGCGATCCCGGGCGACTCCACCAACGGCGGTTCCGAGGTGATCGACACCCAGGGGCGGGTGCTCGCGCAGGCGGGCCCGGGCGAGTCGCTGGTGGCCGCGGCGGAGCTTGACGTGGCGGCGCTGCGCCGGCTGCGGCGGCGGCCCGGGATGGGCAACCTGCCGAGCCGGGTGAAGACCGGGCTGTGGGCCGAGGAGTACGCCCGGCACGACGTGGAGCGGCCGGACGGGTTGTCGGACGGGGCGCGGGACCGGTCCTGGTTCCGGGCCAGGCAGGTGGAGGCGATCGCCCGGCTGTACGGCGAGGGCTGACGGCCCTGCCTTACGGGCTAGGGGGTCCGACCGGGCGGGTGGTGCTGGAGGTCGGCCACGACGGCGGCGTGGTCCGAGGGCCAGACCCCGGCCACCGGCCCGTCGGCGGCGCGGCGTACCGCGAGGACCCGGCCGAGCCCGTCCGGGCCGGGGGCGCCGACGTGGATGTAGTCGATCCGGGCGCTCGGCTCGAAGGTCGCGGCGACGTAGGGGTTCGCGGCGTCCCAGGTGACGGCGGGCGCCGCGGGGTCGGCGTACTCCCACGCGTCCAGCAGCACCTGGCCGGGCACCGCGGGAGCCGTCCGGTAGCCGCCGAGCAGCCGCATCTCGTCGGAGTCCGGCCAGGCGTTGTGGTCGCCGGTGACCACCGGCGGGAACGAGGTCCCGGCGCGGTGGGCGGCGACGAACCCGGCCAGGGCGACGACCTGCTCGCGGCGGACGGCCGACGCGTGCGGGGCCGCGGTCAGCTGCGTGGTGAAGAACGGCACGGGGTGGCCGGGCGCGTCCAGCCGGGCGTAGAGCGCCAGACGCCCGTCGTCCAGGTCCGCTCCGGCCGGTAACCGGATGACCGCCTGCTCCGTGACGGGCCACCGGCTGAGCACGGCGTTGCCGAGGTCGATCGCAGGGTCGCCGAGTCGTTCCCGCCATCTCCCGGGGGCGGGGGAGGGCGCCCAGGTCCAGTGCATCCCGAGCGCCGCGGCGAGCCGTCCCGCGAGGTTGTCCTCGCCCCTGGCCCACACCTCCTGCAGGCCCACGGCGTCGGGCCGCAGGTCGCGCAGGACGTCGAGGATCGCCTGCTGCCGTCGTTCCCATGGCCCGAAGCACCACCACAGGTTCCAGGTCATCACGCGCATCCGCCGCGGTGTCAGCCCTTCACGGAGCCGGCGAAGTTGAAGGAACCGGCGAGATACTTGTTGACCGCCACGTAGAGGATCACGGCGGGGGCCGTGTAGAGGATGGAGAAGGCGGCCAGCTCGCCGTAGGCCACCTGGCCGTACTCGGAGAAGAAGGTGAAGACCGTGACCGCGGCCGGCTGCTTCTCCGGTGCGTCCAGCAGGACGAACGGGGCGAAGAAGTTGCCCCACTGGCCGACGAACACGAAGATCGCCACCACCGCTATGCCCGGGGCCATCAGCGGGCCCACCACCGACGTCAGCGAGCGGAACCAGCCCGCCCCGTCCACCCAGGCGGCCTCCTCCAGGTTCACCGGCACGCCGTCCATGAAGTTCTTCATCATCCAGATCGAGAACGGCAGGGAGCTCGCCGTCAGGAAGAGCACCATCGCCGGCACCGAGCCGTACAGGTTGAACCGGAAGAACATCGCGTAGACCGGGACCAGGATCGCCGTCACCGGCAGGCCCGTGGTGAACAGCAGGGTCAGCATGAACGGGCGGCGGTAGCGGAGCTGGTAGCGCGAGAGGGGATAGGCGGCCAGGCCCGCCACCAGGACCGTCAGGACCGCCGTGGCGCCGGAGATGACCACCGAGTTGATCAGCGGGAGGATGGTGGTCTCCCAGGTCAGCACCGCTCTGAAGTTGTCCAGCGAGAACGCCGGCGTGAGGCTGGCGGACAGGGTGGCCGCCGGCTGGACCGAGGCGATCAGGACCCAGAGGAACGGGCCCACGAAGGCCAGCGCGATGACGAGCAGCGCCAGCGACGCGGCGGTCCGGGCGGCCAGTCTCGTCATGCGTCCTCCACTTTGATCAGGCGCAGGTAGACCAGGGAGAACAGGGCGCCGATCAGCAGCATGACCAGGGCGATGGCCGAGCCGTAGCCGATCTCGAAATAGCGGAACGCCTGCTCGTACATGTAGAGAGGGGTCGTCTGGCTGGCCGTTCCCGGGCCGCCGCCGGTCAGCGCGTAGATGAGGCCGAAGCTGGCGAGCGTCTGCAGGGTGATCAGCATCAGGTTGGCCATGATCGACCTGCGGATCAGCGGCAGCGTGATGTGCAGCAGGCGGCGGGCGGGGCCCGCGCCGTCCACGGCGGCGGCCTCCACCAGGTCGGTGGGGACCTCCGACAGGGCCGCCGAATAGACCAGCATCGAGAAGGCCGTGCCGCGCCAGATGTTGGCCAGGATCACCGCGACCATGGGCGCCGTGTAGAGCCACTCCTGGGAGATGCCGAGCACCGTGTTGAGCGTCCCGTCCTCGGCGAGGAAGGAGAACCAGCAGGCCGCCGCCACGACCTCGGGCATCACCCAGGCCGCGATGACCACTCCGTTGACGACGCTGCGGGTCACCCGGGCGCGCCCGCGCTGCAGCAGGGCGATGATCAGGCCCAGCGTGTTCTGGCCGATGACGGCCGAGCCGATGACGAAGACGAACGTGAGCAGGAACGAGTTGAGGAAGTTCGGGTCGCCGAAGAGCTTGACGAAGTTGGCCAGGCCCACGAACTGCGCGTTCACCGACGCCGAGCCGGTCAGGGTCTCGTTGGTGAAGGCGATGTAGACGCTCCACAGGACGGGGCCCGCCAGGAAAAGCGCCAGCAGGACGAGCGCCGGAGCCAGGGGGAGGAGCCGGCGCGCCGCCCGGCCCCGCCTGGACGGCCCGCGCGCGGGCGGGCTCGTCACGGGCGGGGGTGAGGGTGCGGTGGCGACCGTCACCGGGACAGGACCTTGTCGGCGCCGCCGACGGCCGCGGGCAGCGCCTTGACGTAGGCCGCCATGGCCTCCTCGGGCGTCCGCGCGCCCGTGGTGACGGCCTCCATGGCCTCCTGGATCTGGGCCGACACCTTCGGGTACGCCTCGAACGCCGGGCGGTAGTGGGTCACCGCGGCCAGGTCGGTGAAGAACTTGATGCTGGGATTGTCGGCGCTGTAGGCGGGATCGGCGGCCACGTCCTTGCGCGGGCTCAGGTCACCGGTGCCCACCGAGTAGGTCATGGAGCTCTCCTTGCTGGTGGCCACCGTGATGAAGTCGAACGCCTCCTTCTTGTCCTTGGCGTACGCGCTCATCGCGATGACCCAGCCGCCCGACATGCTGACCGCGCCCGGCTCCTGGCCGTTCTGCGTGGGCATGGCCGCCCAGCCGATCTTGTCCTTCCACTCCGGCCATGGCTTGCTGCCGGTCGGCTTCCAGGCGGAGGACGCCCACGCGCCGTCGAGGGAGATGCCGAGCTTGGCGGCCGGGAACCACTCGAACACCGTCTTGTCGTAGAGCTTGAGGTTGTGCGCGTCGGCCTGCCTGGGGCCGAGTTCCTCGCGGTAGATGGCGTTGACGAACGCCAGCGCGTCGGTGAAGTTCTTACCGCCGGCCACCCACTTCTGCTGGGTGTCGTCGTACAGGGTGCCGCCCGGCGTGCCGTACAGGAGCATCTCGAAGCCCTGCATGGTCGTGGCTTCTCCGTGCGCCTTCGTGGAGTACATGCTGAACGGGATCACGTCGGGGAGCTTCTGCTTGATCGTGCGGGCGGCGGTGAGGACGTCGTCCCAGGTCTTGGGCTCCCACGGGACCGGCAGGCCGGCCCTGGCGAAGACGTCCTTCTGGTACCACAGGCCCCGCGTGTCCGTGCTGATGGGGATGCCGTAGGTCTTGCCGTCGCCACCCCTGGCGGCCTGCTTGACCGAGTCGGGGAACTGGGTGCTCCAGTCGGGCCAGGTGGCCAGGTAGTCGTCGAGCGGGGCCAGCTTGCCGGCCGCCACGTCCGCGTTCACCTGGAAGGTGTCGTGGTAGTAGATGTCGGGCGCGGAGTCGGGGGAGCGGTTCAGCAGCGCCAGCTTGGTGTAGTAGACCTCGGAATGGCCCTGGACGGCGGTGAGCTTGACGGTGACGCCGGGGTGGGTGCTTTCGTACTGCTTCTTCGCGGCCGTGAGCATCTTCTCCAGATGCGGCCACGTGGGTTCGACCCTGTAGAGGACCTCGAGTTCCTTGCCGCCGGAGGACTCCCGCGCGGGATCGGCGCCGCAGCCGGCGACGGCCGCCAGCAGCAGGACCGAACCGGCCAGCCTACGTATCATCACGGCCTCCCCTGTTTCCATCGGGTTGCCGTGAAGGTAAATCTAGTTGATTTACTAAGTCAACACTTTGTGGTGACATAGCTCACATGCAACTGGGCACCAACCTGCCCAAGGTCGGCAGCTACAACCGGGCCGTGGTTCTCGAGGCCATCCAGACGTCGGACGGGATCAGCCGGGTGCAGATCGCCGCCCGGACCCGGCTCACCGCGCAGACCGTCTCGGTCATCGTGCGCAGGCTGCTGGAGGAGGGGCTGGTCGTCGAGGCCGGGTCGGCGCCGTCCCGTGGGGGCAAGCGGCGCACGATCCTGCGGGTGGACGCGCGGGCCGGGTTCGCCGTCGGAGTGCACTTCGATCCCCAGGAGATCTCCTGCGTACTGGCCGACCTGGCGGGGCGGCCGGTCACCCGGCTGCGCCTGCCGGTGCGGCCGGAAGCCGGGCCGGAGGCGGTGATCCGGCAGATGGCCAGGGCCGCGCGGCGGATCCTGCGGGAGGCCGAGGTGCCGGACGGCAAGGTGCTCGGAGTCGGCCTGGCCTGTCCCGGGCCGCTGGACGGGCAGGGCGTGATGGTGTCGCCGCCGCGGTTGCCGGGGTGGGACCAGGTGCCGATCAAGGGCTTGCTACGCGAGCACACGCGGTTCCCGGTGACCGTCGACAACGACGCCACGGCCGCCGCGATCGGGGAGCGGTGGGCGGGGATCGCCCGGTCCACGCCGAGCTTCGTCTACCTCTATCTCGGTACGGGCATCGGCGGCGGGATGTTCCTCGACAACCAGGTCTACCGGGGTAGGTCGCTGAACGCCGCCGAGTTCGGCCACATCACGGTCGACCCCGACGGGCCCGAGTGCTACTGCGGGAACCGGGGGTGCGTGGAGGCCGTCTGCTGCCCGAGTGCCATCGAGGCGGCCCTGGGCGGAACCCTCACGCATGCCGCCATCTGCGCGCGGGCCGCCGCGGGCGAGCCGGCGGAGCGGCGGGTGATCGAGCGGGTGGCGGGGCGGCTGGCCGCCGCCGCCGTGAGCGTGGTGAACATGCTGGACATCGACCTGCTCGTGCTCGGCGGGCCCGCGCTCGGGGAGGTGGGGGAGATCTACCGCGAGGTGATCGCGACGGCCGTCTCCAGCAGGCCGCTGGCCCGCCGGCTGCACGCCGTGCAGGTGCGGACCTCGCCGATCGCGGCCGACGCCGCGGCCATCGGGGCGGCCTCGCTGGTGTTCCACTCCACCTACGCGCCCCGGCTGGGGACCCTGCTCAGTGGCTAGGGCGCTGTTCGTGGTCATGGCCCCGCATCACCCGTCCAGGAGGCCGGCCTCGTCCCGCTCCGCCTGGGCCAGCAGGTCGCGCATGGCGTCCTCGGCGGCGTCCGGGTCGCCCTGGCGTACCGCGTCCAGGACCGCCTGGTGCGTGGCGGCGAACCCTGGGGGCTCGCCATGCGAACGTATCAAACGATCGCGGGCCCGTAACGCGGCGGCGATCACCACCTCCAGAGACTCCAGCAGTTCGTTGCCCGAGGCGGCGAGCACCACGCGGTGGAAGGCGACGTCCGCCTCGGTGTGCGCCGGCGGGTCGGCCACCGTGGCGGCCATCCGCTCGAACGCGGCCTCCAGCGCGGCCACGTCCTCCGCCGTGCGCCGGGCCGCCGCCAGCCGGGCCCCGGCCGGCTCGACCACGGCCCGGACCTCGGCCAGGTCGCGCAGCAGGTCGGAGCCGCCCCGCTGCGTGAACTGCCAGCGCAGCACGTCGGGATCCAGCAGTGACCAGTCCCCGCGCGGGCGGACGAACGTGCCCCGCTTGGGCCGGGCGTCCACCAGCCCCTTGGCGGCCAGGGTCTTGAGCGCCTCCCTGACCACGGTGTGACTGACCTGGTAACGACGGCCCAGCTCGACGGGGTCGAGATGCCCGGAGGGCGCGGGGTCGCCGCTCACGATCCGGCGGCCGAGATCCTCGACCACCTCACCGTGCATGCCTCGCCTCGGATAGCTCATCCACGCCTCCCGCCTCCCGCTAAAAGCTCATATTTTATGAAAATACGGCCAGGTCGACTGAGGTTCCGCTGCCAGGGCCGTCATCGGCCACTCGTGCGGTCCGGCGCGCCACAGCTGTCCCGGCGCGCCGGACCCACCGAGGGGAGCGTACGCGAGTGACTAGGCGCGCTTCATTCGGAGCGTGACGAGCTGGAACGGCCGCAGCGTCACGGGGATCGGGCCTTCGTGCCGCCGCGGCTCCTCGATCGGGCGTTCCAGCAGGTCGGTGGCGACGACCTCGGCGACAGGGAAACCGGGCGTGAGCGTCGCCCGGGTCCGCCCGCCCCGGGCCTCGTGGAAGCGGACGATCACGTCGCCGCTCTCGTCGTCGGCCAGCTTGACCGCCGTCACCACGACCGCGTCGTCGTCCACCACGACCAGCGGCGCCACCGGCGTGTCACCGGGGACGCGGCGTTCAGGCAGGTTGACGAAGTAGCCCTCGCGGACCGCGTCGCCGATCGCCGCGCCCGGCACCAGCGCGTGCCGGAAGCGGTGCAGGCCCTGGTCGGTCTCCGGGTCGGGGAAGCGCGGGGCGCGCAGCAGCGAGACGCGCACGACCGTGGTCGTGCCGGAGTCGCCCACCTCGCGGGTGACGTCGTGCCCGTAGGTGGAGTCGTTGACCAGGGCGACGCCCCAGCCTGGCTCCTCGACGTGCACGAAGCGGTGGTTGCACGCCTCGAACTTGGCCGCCTCCCAGCTGGTGTTGGTGTGGGTGGGGCGGAAGACGTGGCCGTACTGGCTTTCGGAGGCGTACCGGTCGGCGTGCACGTCCAGCGGGAAGGCCAGCTTGAGGAACTTCTCCGTCTCGTGCCAGTCGACCTCGGTCTCGATGTCGAGCCGCCGGCCGGACAGGGTGAGCAGTTGCCGCACCCGCGACGAGCCGAACGAGCGGACGACCTGGACCGAGCTTCCCTCCAGGCTCACCTCATCGGCTTCGGTCAGGTCGGTGACGGTGGCGCGGTAGAAGGCGTCCACGTCCCAGGCGTCCCACTTGTTGGGCAGGTCGGGGTGGAGTTGCAGGAGGTTGGCGGCCCGGCCGGGCGCGACCGTCTCACGGCCGGCGGCCAGGTCGTAGACGGACACGACCAGGCCGCGGGCGTCGATCTCCACCCTGAGCACGCCGTTGTCCAGCACGTAACCGCCCTCGGCGCGGGCGCGCGCCTCCGCCGCGGGCTCGGTCACGGCGGGGGCGGCGGCTCCGGCCGCTACCCCGTGCCGGGCGTGCGGGGCGGCGTTGAAGACCAGCGTGCCTGTGCCCGTGCCGTCCCCGGCCAGTGAGCGCTGGGCGGTGTCGATGATGGCGTTCAGCTCCGCCGCCACCGCCGCGTACGTCTTCGCCGCCTCCCGGTGCACCCACGCGATCGACGAGCCGGGCAGGATGTCGTGGAACTGGTGCAGCAGCACCGTCTTCCAGATCCGGTCCAGCCCCGCGTACGGGTAGGCGGCGCCCGTCCGCACGGCGGCCGTCGCGGCCCAGAGCTCGGCCTCCCGCAGCAGGGCTTCGCTGCGCCGGTTGCCCTGCTTGGTCCTGGCCTGGCTGGTGAGGGTGGCGCGGTGCAGCTCCAGGTAGAGCTCGCCCACCCAGACCGGCGGGTTCGGATGCTCGGCCTCGGCCTTGTCGAAGAAGGCAGCGGGCGCCTCCCAGGTGACCGCGGCCGAACCCTCCAGGTCGCGCGTCCGGGCGGCCTTGGCCACCATCTCGCGCGTCGTGCCGCCGCCCCCGTCGCCCCACCCGGTCGGAGCCAGCGAGTGCCGCGCCACGCCCTTGTCCTTGAAGTTGCGCACGGCGTGCGCCAGCTCGCCCCCGGTCATCGAGCAGTTGTAGGTGTCCACCGGCGGGAAGTGCGTGAAGACCCGCGACCCGTCGATGCCCTCCCACAGGAACGTGTGGTGCGGGAACGTGTTGGTCTGGCTCCACGAGATCTTCTGCGTGAGCAGCCGCCTCGACCCCGCCGCCCGGATGATCTGCGGCAGCCCGGCCGCGAACCCGAACGTGTCCGGCAGCCACACCTCGTCGTTCTCGATGCCGAACTCGTCGATGAAGAACCGCTTGCCGTGCACGAACTGCCGGGCCATCGCCTCGGAGCCGGGCATGTTCGTGTCGGACTCCACCCACATGCCGCCCGTCGGGACGAACCGGCCGGTGGCCACCGCCTTGGTCACCTTCGCCCACACCTCGGGCCGGTGCTCCTTGATCCACGCCCACTGCTGGGCCTGCGACATCGCGAACACGAAGTCCGGCTCGTCCTCCAGCAGCGCGGTCATGTTCGAGGCGGTGCGGGCCACCTTGCGTACGGTCTCGCGCAGCGGCCACAGCCAGGCCGAGTCGATGTGCGCGTGCCCGACCGCGCTGATCCGGTGCGCCGAGGGCGTCGCGGGGGCGGCGAGCACCCCGGCCAGCTCGGCGCGGGCGGCCGCCGCCGTCGCGTTGACGTCTTGGAGGTCCACCGCGTCCAGCGCCCGGCTCACCGCCCGCAGCAGCTCCCAGCGACGGGCGCCGTCCACCGGCAGCTCCAGCATGAGCTCGCCCACCACCTCCAGATCCATCACCAGCTCCCAGACCGTCTTGTCGAAGACGGCCAGGTCCATCCGGGCGATCCGGTATTGAGGCTCGTCGCCCGCCGTCTCCTTGTCGCCCAGCGGTGTCGGCTGGAACGGGACGGGGCCGAAGATGATCGGGTTGGAGGCGGCCTCGATGCGCAGCTCGACGTGCTCGCCGCCGGCGGCCGGGGCGGCCACGCGTACCCACTGGTTGCGGGGGTTGAGGCCCTTCACCGGGGTGCCGTCGGGGCGGTAGACCAGGCCCTCGCACTGGAAGCCCGGCATGTTCCGCTCGAAGCCCAGGTCGAGCAGGGCCTCCACGGTCCTGCCCGCCCACTCCCCGGGCACCGTGCCGGTGACCGTGAACCAGCTCGTGCCCCACGGCGCGCCCCACGCCTGGCCCACCGCGATCGGCTCGGGCGTCGCGGCCAGCCCCTCGGCCACCGGTACGGGCTCCCCGGGCGCGTGCCAGACCGCCACGTCCAGCGGCACGGACTCGGGATAGACGGCCGGGCGGATCCGCTCGTTCAGCACCCGCTTCAGCCGGGCTTCCACCAGGTCACGGTCGTCATGCATCAGAGGCTCCTTAGAAAACCCGATGATAAATCACGATTTAACGGCACCTATGCGTCGACGTACACACGGCACCACCGGCACCACAGAACGTCATTGGGTCTCCCCCTCCTCCGCCCTTATTCCTTACCATCACATCGGCCCGCAAGATCGGGGGCTGCTGATCGTGTGCGGCCTCCTGCGGAGGCCCCCCAGCCGCAGGAGGCCCACTCCCCGGAGTGGGCCCGCCGCCCGGGCCGCGCCGGGCGTCAGGGGGATCCCGCCAGCCGCTCGTGCAGCGCCGCGGCGAACTCGGCCGGGCTCCTGAGATAGCCGACGTGGTCGCCGGGCAGCTCCACGGCGGTGACTCCGAGGTGCTCCGCCACCGCCAGCGTGCAGCGGTGCATCAGCTTGCCCCGGGACTGCGCGCCACTGGCCAGCACGAGCGGGGCGCCGCGCAGCGCCACCGGATCGGGGACGAACCGGCTGAAGGAGCGCAGCTCGTAGAGCAGGCTCGTCTCCATGTTGGCGGCCATCCTGGCCAGCATGTCGCGCACCCAGGCGGGCAGCCCGGGGTCCGGCTCCGGTGGCGCGGCCACCCCGGTCTCCTCGCCGAACCTGCGCATCGCCGGGCCGACGCCCTCGCGCCGCCCCAGGTCCACCGCCTCCTGCGCCAGCCTCCGCCACCGCGCCGCGTCGGGCAGCAGGTCGAACGCGGGCGGCTCGTGCGCGACCAGCCGCCGGACCCTGGCGGGGTGGCGGGCCAGCAGGTCGAGGGCGATGAGGGCGCCGGAATGGGTGCCGAACACGTAGGCGGCCTCCGGGCCGGAGGCGTCGATCAGCCCCAGGGCGTCGTCGGCGTGCTCCGCGACCCGCTGCTCGGCCGGCGGGCCGGTGAAGGGGCTGCGGGTGGTGCCGCGGCGGTCATAGGTGATCACCGTGTAGCGGCGGGCGAGCGCCTCGGCCAGCGGCCCGGCCATCGCCGCGTCGCCACCGCCGCCGAGGATCGTCAGCAGGACCGGTCCCGATCCGCGGGCCTCGTAGTAGAGCTCCGCGCCGGGCGTCGTCAGCATTCCACTGTCCATGGTGCGCCTACCATATGACGGCAGGCGCCCGAATCGGGGGCTCCTACCGGTTGCCGGGGATGGCCGCGAGCAGTTCGCGGGTGTAGTCGTGGGCGGGGCGGTCGAAGATCTCCTCGGCGGTGCCGCTCTCCACGATCCGGCCCTCGCGCATGACGTGCACCGCGTGCGAGATCATCCGTACCACGGCCAGGTCGTGGCTGATGAACAGGTAGCTGAGCCCCAGCTCCCGCTGCAGCTCGGCCAGCAGCTCCAGGATCTGCGCCTGGACCAGCACGTCGAGCGCGGAGACGGCCTCGTCGAGCACGACCAGCTCGGGGGAGAGCGCCAGCGCCCTGGCGATGGCCACCCGCTGGCGCTGCCCGCCGGACAGCTCGTGCGGCAGCCGCTCGGCCATCGACGCCGGCAGCGCCACCTTCTCCAGCAGCTCGGCGACGGCCTTCGCGCGCTCGGCCGGGCCGCCGACGCGGTGCACGCGCAGCGGCTCGGCGATCGACTTCCCGACCGGATAGCGGGGGTCCAGCGAGGCGTACGGGTTCTGGAACACCGGCTGCACCCGCCTGCGGAACGCGAACAGCTCCCGCCGGCCCAGCCCGGCCAGCTCCGTCCCGTCGAAGCGGATGCTGCCCGAGGTGGCCTCCTCCAGGCCGAGCAGCAGGTTGGCGGTCGTCGACTTGCCCGAGCCGGACTCGCCCACGATCGACACGGTACGGCCGCGCGGGATGCCGAACGAGACTCCGGCCACGGCCGCGATCTCCGTCCCGCCACCCCTGAGGGGGAAGACCTTGGTCAGGTCCTCCACCACGGCCAGGTCCTCGGCGGGCCCCGGCGGCTCCGGCACCCGTACCGACGACAGGCTCGGCACGGCCCGCAGCAGCCGCCTGGTGTACTCGTGCGCCGGCTCGGCCAGGATGCCGCCCGCCGGACCCGTCTCGACGATCTCGCCCCGGTACATGACGGCCACCACGTCCGCCCGCTCCGCCGCCAGCGCCAGATCGTGCGTGATGAGGAGGATCGCCGTGCCCATCTCGGCGGTGAGCCGGCCGAGCTGGTCGAGGATGCGCCGCTGCACGGTCACGTCCAGCGCGGAGGTCGGCTCGTCGGCGATGAGCAGCTGGGGCCGGCAGGCCAGCCCCATGGCGATCAGCGCCCGCTGCCGCATGCCGCCGGAGAACTCGTGCGGGTACTGCCGGGCCCGCCGCGCCGCGTCGGGCAGGCCCATCAGCTCCAGCAGCTCCACGGCCCGCGACCGGGCGGCCCGGCCGGCGGCGACGCCGTGCACGTCGAGCGCCTCGGCGATCTGGTCGCCGATGCGCATGAGCGGGTTGAGGTTCGACATCGGGTCCTGCGGGACCAGGCCGATGCGGGCGCCGCGGATCGCGGTCATCTCGCGCCGGCTCGCCGTGGCCAGGTCACGCCCGTCGAAGACCACCCGGCCGCCGGTGATCCGGCCGTTGCCGGGCAGCAGCCGGTTGACCGCGGCCGCCGTCGTGGTCTTGCCCGACCCGGATTCGCCGACGACCGCCACGGTCTGGCCCGGCAGGATGTCCAGGGAGACGTTCCTGACGGCGGGGACGTCCTGCCCGCGGACGCGGAAGGCGACCGAGAGGTCACGGATCTCCAGCAGCGGGCTCATGCGGTCCCCGAGCGTTGGGCGGCGACCTGCAGCAGGTCGTACCAGAGGTCCTCGGTGGGCGTGGGCGCGCCGTCCACCAGCAGGCGGTTGCTCGCCAGGGCCAGGGCGACGTCGCGGCCGGGCACGAACCCGACCGCGCAGCCCACGTAGCCGGGGTGGCCGAGCACGGTGACGGTCTCGTCCGCCAGCCGCAGGGCGTACCTGCGGAAGCCGAGCGCCTGCTCCGGGTCCGGGCCGGGCGCGAAGAACTCCTCGGCGACCTCGGGCCGCCACAGGTGGTCGTGCTCCTCGTACCGGGACAGCGCCAGGCCGTAGCGCAGCAGGTCGGGCACCGTCGAGAACAGCCCGGCGTGCCCGGAGACCCCGCCGAAGGCGTGGTGGGCGTTGCCGTCGGCGACCTGCCCGAGCACCGGCCCGCTCCGCCAGCGGGCGAAGTCGGTGCTGCGGTAGGGGACGGGGTAGGGCCGCCCGGTGTCGAGCATGGTCATCTCGGCCCGGTCGTCCAGGGCGCCCATGGCCACCTCGGGGTCCGCGGGGGCGGCGTAGACGGTCGAGTCCAGGCCGAGCGGCCCGGTGACCAGCTCGGCCACCGCCCGGTCCAGGCCGAGCCCGGTGACGGCCTCGACGATCCGGCCGAGCAGGATGAAACCGAGGTCGGAGTAGTGCCGGGCGCGGCCTGGCCGGTAGCGAGGGGGCGGCAGCAGCGGCTGGATGTACACCGGCCACCACTCCCACAACCCGCCCCGGTGCAGCAGCAGGTCCCGTACGGTGATCGCCGCGTACGACCGTGCCAGGTACGCGCTCAGCGGCGCGTCCAGATCGACCAGCCGGTCGGACACCAGCCGGATGAGCGCCGTCGTGGTGGCCACGACCTTCGTCACCGAGGCGAGGTCGTGGTGGGTGTCCAGGGTCATGGGAGCATCGCCCGCCAGCTCGCCGCCCACCCGGCGCACGGTGCGGTGGCCGGCGCACTCGGTGAGCTCGAACCAGGGCGCGCGGGCGGCCATGACCAGCCCGGGCGGCCGGGCCACGCCCATCGCGGCCCCGGCGGGATCGCGCGGGTCGGGAGGACCGGCCGGGTGCCGCCCGCCGGGTCGAAGGGGACGGGCCGGGATCCCCGGACCGGCGGAAGCAGCGGGATACCGCGGCTCAGGGGGACCGGCCGGATAACGGGGCTCGGGGGAACCGGCCGGATAGCGCGGGTCCGGGGGACCGGCGGGGTAGCGGGGGTCCGGGGTGCCGGGCGGGCTCATCGGGACAGCACCAGGGAGCGCGGCGGCTCGGCGAGCGGCTCGGGCAGGACCAGCGGCCCGGCGCCCGGCGTCAGCGTGCCGAGGACGCGGGCACCGGCGGCGCCGGTCCCGCCGGGCACCGTTCCCGGCAGGCCGTGCGCGCTCAGCCAGCCGATCAGGGCGAACGCGATGGCCTCCTTGTCGTCGGCGGGCGCGCCGAGGTCGTCGGACGGCACCACGCGCACGCCGGGCAGCGCCGCCCGCAGCCCTGCCATGATCACCGGGTTGCGGCAGCCGCCGCCCGAGACGACCAGCGTGCCGATCCCGGCGGCCAGCACGTCCCTGGCGACCGTGCGCACGGTCAGCTCGGTCAGCGTCGCCACCAGGTCGGCGTCCCCCACCTCGCGCCCGGCCCTGGCCAGCGCCGCCGTCACGTAGCCGAGGTGGAACAGCTCCTTGCCGGTGCTCTTCGGCGCCGCCAGCCCGTAGTAAGGCTCGTCCAGCAGCACCTCCAGCAGCCGCTCGTCCACCTGTCCAGCGGCGGCGATCCGGCCGTCCTCGTCGAAGCCGCGGGGGTTCAGGCCCCGGCTGGTCACCACGGCGTCGATCAGCGCGTTCGCGGGGCCGAGGTCGTAGGCGTACAGGGAGTCCCCGCGTACCACGGTCATGTTGGCGATGCCGCCCAGGTTGAGCGCCGCCGCGCCGCCCTCGTACGCGCCGAGCAGCAGCCCGTCCAGCACCGACACCAGCGGCGCCCCGTGCCCGCCCGCCGTGATGTCGCGGATCCGCACGTCCGACAGCACCGGCGTCCCGGTCCGCTCGGCGATCCACGCGGGCTGCCCGATCTGCAGCGTGCCCAGCGCGTGCGCGCCCTCCACCCAGTGGAACACCGTCTGCCCGTGGGACACGATCAGGTCCACGGGACCGCCCCGCGCGATGGCCTCAGCCGCCGCGGCGGCGAAGCTCTGCCCGATCAGCGTGTCGAGCACGCACACCTCGGCCAGCGTGGTCGGCGCGGGCGGGAGCGCCGCGATCAGCCGGGCCCGCAACCCGCCCGGGTACGGCGTGCTCGCGGTGTGCCCGACCCGCCCCCGCAGCACGCTCCCGTCGCGCTCGAAGTCCACCACGGCCACGTCGATCCCGTCGTGCGACGTGCCGGAGATCATTCCCAGAACTCTCAATGTCTTCCTCGGTTCCGCGGATCGAGGGTGTCGCGCAGGCCGTCGCCGAGCAGGTTCAGACCCACCACGAGCAGGACGACCACGGCCCCTGGCGCGATCAGCGTCCACGGGGCCACGAACACCAGGCTGCGCGCCTCGAAGATCATCGAGCCGAGCGACGGCGCGGGCGGCGGCGTGCCCAGGCCCAGGAAGCTCAGCGACGCCTCGGTCAGCACGGCCCACGACAGGGACAGGGCGACCTGGATGACGACGATCGAGGCGATGTTCGGCAACACGTGCCGGACCATGATCTGGAAGCGGCTCTGGCCGGTGGCGACGGCCGCTTTCACGTACTCGATCTCCCGCAGGGACAGCACGGGGCCGCGGGTGACGCGGATGAAGATCGGCACGTAGACGATCGCGATGGCCACGGCCACCGTGAACCAGTCGCGAGCCAGTACGGACGCCAGCGACAGCGCCAGCAGCAGCGGCGGGAAGGCGAACAGCACGTTCGTCACCCCGCCGATCGCGCCGTCGGCGAAACCGCGGTAGAAGCCCGCCACCAGCCCGCCCAGCGTGCCCACCACGGTCGCGAACGCCACCGCCACCACCGCGATGAGCGCCGAGTTGCCCACCCCGGCGGCCACCCGCGAGAACACGTCCCGGCCGAACTGGTCGGTCCCGAACAGGTGCGCCCCCGACGGCCCGAGGAAGCGCGACGCCGGATGCTGCGCCACCGGATCGTACGGCAGCAACCCCAGGTACGACAGCACCGCCACGACCGCCAGCAGCACCAGGACGACCACGCCCGCGACCCCGGCCGGACTGCGCCGTGCCAAAGCGGTCATGACGCCCTCACCCGCGGGTCCACGATTCGGTAGAGCGCGTCCGTCAGCAGGTTGACCAGCACGAACGCCAGCGCGATCACCAGCACCGTGCTCTGCACGACCGCGTACTCCTTCTGCTGGATGCCCAGCAGCACCTGCCGGCCGATGCCCGGCACGGAGAAGATCTGCTCCACCACGACCGCGCCGCCGAGCAGGTAACCGAACTGCAGCCCGGTCATGGTCACGATCGGCACGAGCGCGTTGCCGAGCACGTGCCTGACCTGCAGCCGCCGCTCCGGCACGCCCTTGGCACGGGCGGTGCGGACGAAGTCCTCCGAGCGCACCTCCAGCACCGCCGCGCGGGTCGTGCGCAGGATCGGCGCCGCGATGCCGAAGCCCAGCACGAGCGCGGGCAGGATCATCTGCTGCAGGTTGAGCAGCGGGTCCTCGGCCGGCGTGGCGAAGGCGCGGCCGTTGGGGTTGAAGCCGAACGACGCGGACAAGACCGACAGCAACGTCGTGGCCAGCAGGAACGACGGGATCGACAGCCCCGCCAGGCTCACGATCTGCCCGGCGGCGTCGCGCGGGGAGCCGGCCCGCGAGGCCGCCAGCGTCCCGAGCGGCACCCCGATGAGCAGGGCCAGCACGATCGAGAGCACCGCCAGCTCGACCGTCACGGGCAGCGAGTGCAGGGTCAGCTCCAGCACGCTCTGCTGGTTGCGCGCCGAGTAGCCGAGGTTGCCGGTGAACAGGTTGCCCAGCCAGGTGAAGAACTGCGTGACCAGCGGCTGGTCCAGGCCGTAGTAGCGCTCCAGGGCCTGCAGCTGGGCGGGGGTGAGGCCGGCCGCCTCCGTGCCGAGCCCGGCGGTGATCTGGTCGCCGGGGATCGCCCGGAGCATGACGAACACCAGCACGGCCACCCCGAACAGGGTGCCCACCGTGCTCGCCACCCGCCGGACGACGCGGTTGCGTACGAACCCCCGCATCAGCCGGCGGACGTCGTACGCAGGTACTGCAGCGACCCGTTGGCCATCGGGACGAATCCCCGCACCCCGGCCGTGGTGGCGGTGTAGGTGTAGCCGGAGAACAGCCAGATCCACACGGCGTTGTCCTCCAGGTGGGCCGACACCTGGTCGTAGATCGCCTTGCGGGCGGCCTGGTCGGTCGTCGCCTTGCCGTCGGCGAACAGCTTGTCCAGCTCGGGTGAGCTGTATCCGGCGACCCGGTTGAAGTTGCCGCCGCTGGTGAAGTAGCGGCCGTAGGAGCCGTCGGGGTCGGGACGCCCGCCGTTCAGCGCGACGGCCGCGTCGAAGTCGGCCGCGTTCCAGCGGTCCACGTACGCGCCCGACTCCAGCACCTCCAGTTCCAGGTTGATCTTGGCCTCGGCGAGCTGCGCCTTGAGGTTCTGGGCCTCGTTGACCGAGGTGGCGTATTCGCCCTGGGAGACGATCGTCTTGAGGGTCACCCCGCCCGACTTACCCGCCTTGCCAAGGTACTCGGCCGCCTTGGCGAGGTCACGGGCGGGGCAGGGGCGCCGGGCCGGGTCCGACTTGAAGGCCGGTGAGGTGATCGGCCCGACCACCTCGCCCTCACCGAGCGCGGCCGTGTCGAGCACCTGCTTGCGGTCGATCGCGCACTGGATCGCCAGCCGCACGTTGACGTCGGCGAGCTCGCCCCGCCGCGCGTTGAGCTGCAGCACGTGGTAGTTGAGCTGCGGCGTCCTGGTCAGGCCGACGCCGGCGGCCTGCGCGGTCCGCGCGACCAGGGGGTCGTTGAGCACCGTGAGCTGCACGTTGCCCGACTGCATCGCCGCCACGATGGAGGACTCGTCGGGGATCACGCGGAACTCGATCGCGCTCACCTTCGGCTTGTCGGCGCCCCACCACCGGTCGTTCCTGGCCAGCGTGATCGACTGGCTGGCCGTCCGGCTGCGCAGCGTGAACGGGCCGGTGCCGTTGGGCCGGGTGCTGAGCTCGGCCTCGGTGGCGCCGGTGGACAGCATCGCCAGGTTGACCGTGGCCAGGTTGGCGGGCAGCGCGGCGTCGGGGCCGGTCAGCTCCAGCACCACGGTGGACGGGTCGGGGGCCGTGACGGACTTGACCGACGACAGCGACGCCCGCGCCACGGCCGCCGTGGCCGGGGCCATGATCTGGTCGAGCGACCACTTGACGTCCTCGGAGTCGAACGCGCTGCCGTCGCCGAACGTGACGCCCTGGCGCAGCTTGAGGGTGAGCTTCCGGCCGTCGTCCGAGGTCTTCCAGGACTCTGCCAGCCCCGGCACCACGTTGAGGTCCTTGTCGAACTCGGTCAGCGTCCCGTACAGGTTCTGCAGCACGTTCACGGCCGTGAACTGGGTGGCCTTCCAGGGGAAGAAGGTGTCGGGGTCGGAAGTCACGCCGACCACGAGGGTTTTGCCGGCGGCCGGGCCGGTGCCGGCGGGGGACCCGGAGGAGGACGAACAGCCGGCGAGGGCGATCACCAGCGCGGAGGTGACGCCGATCGCGGAGAGCCGGCCACGAGGCATGTGGTCTCCTCAGGAACAGCGGTCATAAAATTACGCAGACCTTATCACTGAGGTAAATATTTTCCTTCGCGGGATGGACGGACGATGGCCGAGGACGCAGGCACCCTGCTGATCCGCATCCGGGCTGCCATGCCCGCGCTGCGGCCGTCGGAGCGGCGCGTCGCCGAGGAGTTCGCCGTCGCCCCCGGCGCCGCCGCGAACCTGTCCATCGCCCAGGTCGCCGCCCGCTGCCGGACCTCCACCACCTCGGTGGTGCGCTTCTACCAGCGCATGGGGTACGCCCACTACAAGGACTTCCGGATCGACCTGGCCAGGGCGGTGGCCCGCGACGAGCTGGTCACCTCCAGCCTGCCGGAGGCGTCCGGCGACATCGACCGGCACGACAGCCTCGGGGGCATCGTCTCCAAGCTGGCCATGTCCGAGACGTTGTCCATCGCCGACACGGCGCGGTCGATGGACCTGGAGGCCCTGGCCGAGGCGGTGGCGTTGCTGGCGCGGGCGCGCAGGATCGACGGCTTCGGGGTGGGCGCCAGTTCGCTCGTGGGGCTCGACCTGCAGCAGAAGTTGTCGCGCATCGGGCGTACCGCGATCAACTGGCCGGACGCGCACTCGGCCTGGACGGCGGCGGCGACGCTTGACCGCGCCTGCGTGGCGGTGGCCGTCTCGCACACCGGGGCCACCGTGGACACGGTCGAGTTCCTGGCCATCGCCCGCAGGTCCGGGGCCTCCACCGTGGCCGTCACGAACTTCCGGGACTCGCCGCTGGCGGCCGCCGCCGATGTGACCTTGACCACTGCCGCCCGCGAGACCCGGTTCCGCCCGGCCGCCCTGGGCAGCCGCATCGCCCAGCTCATGGTGGTGGACTGCCTGTTCACCGGCGTCGCGCAGGCGTCGTACGACGCGTCGATGGCGGCGCTGCGCGACACGTACGCGGTGGTGCACGACCGCGTGATCCACAAACGGGCCTAGGCGGGTGGCAAGCCGGTAACAGGTTCACAGGTGTCATTCACCTGCGGTTCACTGGCTATCTCTACCTTGTATGGCCATGAGCTGGAGGTACCGGGCCAACGCCACACTTGAGGGCCTGACGGGATACACATTGACGCGGCGGTTGCGTAAGGAGCTCACGGAGAGCGTCCCGAAGCCTCCACCCAAACCCCCGCTTGAGCTGCAGCGGCTGCCGGGCGACACGCTACGCGGACCGGTCGACCCGGTCCACGACCGGTTGCTGCGCGAGCCGGTCTTCCTGCTCTCGTCCGTCCGGTCGGGGTCCACGCTGCTGAGGGTCATGCTCAACAGCCACTCGAAGGTGCACTCGCCCATCGAGACGCACTTCCGGCGGGTGACCATCGGTCTGGGCACCGAACCGGTACGGCAGGCGATGGAGGCGCTCGGCCACACCCACAGCGACATCGAGCACATCGTCTGGGACCGGCTGCTGCACCGGGAACTGACCCGCAGCGGCAAGCCGATCATGGCGGAGAAGACGCCGAGCAACGTGTTCGCCTGGCGGCGCATCGCGACCTGCTGGCCGGACGCGCGCTTCGTCTTCCTGCTGCGCCACCCGATGTCGATCGTGCAGTCCTGGCACGAGGCCGATCCCGAGAAGCGGCCCATGGAGATGGCCGTGCCGCGCACGCTGACGTACATGACCCACCTGGAGGAGGCCCGCACCCGCCTGGAGGGCCACACCCTGCGTTACGAGGCCCTGGTCGCCGACCCCGAGGCGGAGCTGCGCCGGTTGTGCCTGTTCCTGGGCCTCGAATGGGAGCCCGCGATGCTGAACTACGGCAGGCAGGACCACGGCGCCTTCGTCAAGGGCATCGGCGACTGGCGGGACAAGATCCGCGCCGGCACGGTGGTGGAGGGCCGCCCGCTGCCCTCGCGCGACGAGATCCCCGCCGATCTGCACGAGATCTGCCGCCAGTGGGGCTATCTGTGACCCCGACCGTGCTGTGACGAAGTTCGCTTGAATTTTGCCCGCCATCCGCCTGGGGCTCCGATATGTTGCACTTCGTGATCAACGGGCCTACGCGTCGCTCTCTCTTCGCCGGAACATTGGCCGGCCTTGCCCTGCCCACCCTGACCGCCGAGGGGGCGGAGGCGGAGACCGCGAAGAAGGCGGGCAATCTGCCCTCGCGACCCAACATCGTCGTCATTCTGGCCGACGACCTGGGCTGGGGTGAGGTCGGCTTCCAGGGACAGCGACTGATCAGCACGCCGCACCTGGACCGGCTGGCCGCCGAGGGCGTGCAGTTCGAGACCGCGTACTCGGGGGCGCCGCTGTGCGCCCCGTCCCGCTGCGCGCTGCTCACCGGCCTGCACGCGGGCCACGGCACCGTACGGGAGAACCCCGAGGGCGGGGAGCAGCACGCGCTCACCAGCGCCGACCTCACCTTCGCCGAGCTGCTGCAGCTGTCCGGCTACCGGACGGCCTGCATCGGCAAGTGGGGGTTCGGCCCCGAGCGGGCCGGCAACGTGTCGCACCCGAACCAGCGCGGCTTCGACGAGTTCTTCGGCTACATCACCCACAAGCACGCCCACCAGTACTTCCCCAAGTACCTGTGGCACAACAACGGCAAGGTGCGGCTGGACGGCAGGACGTACGCACCGGACCTGTTCCGCGAGCGGGCGATCGACTTCATCAAGCAGGACAGCGAGGAGCCCTTCCTGCTCTACTTCGCCACCATCCTGCCGCACTCGCCGAGCCAGATCCCGGGCGACGCGGGACGGTACCAGCACAAGCCGTGGACGTTAGCCAACCGCCGCCACGCCGCCCAGGTGTCCCGGCTGGACTCCGACATCGACGCGCTGGTGCGCACGCTGCGCGAGGCCGGCATAGCCCGCAACACGCTCGTGCTGATCACCAGCGACAACGGCCCGCACCGGGAGAAGGGCGTGACGCCCGAGCTGTTCAACTCCAACGCCGACTTCCGCGGCGACAAGCGCGAGGTGTACGAGGGCGGCATCCGCGTGCCGCTGGTCGCCTGGTCGCCCGCCCTGAAGCCGCGCGTGGTCAAGGAGCCGGTCGCGTCCTGGGACGTGCTGCCGACCCTGGCCGACCTGGCCGACGTGCCGGTCCCCGCCCACCTCGACGGCCGGTCCTTCCGCCGCGCGCTCGCCGGTGGCAGCGCCCCCGAGCACGACCACCTGGTGTGGAACCGGCCCAAGAAGGTCCAGGCCATCCGGCGCGGCGACTGGAAGGGGGTCAGGTTCGCCCCGCACATCTCCGGCGCCGGACCGGAGGGCCGGGTCGAGCTGTACGACCTGGCCGACGACCCCGGCGAGCAGCACGACCTCGCCGCGGACCGCCCCGACCTGGCCGCGGAGCTGATGGCCCTGCTCGACGAGTCGATCGGCCCCGACCCGCGCCTTCGCTACGGGCTGCGTACGAAGCTGACCGGCGGCCAGGTCGTCGTGACCCTGTACAACGGGTCGAAGGTGCCCTGGCGCAAGGTCCGCCTGGGGCTCGACGGGTCGCGCCGGGCACGGTCGCGGACGGTGGCGCAGGTGGAGCCGGGGGAGACCGTCGCGGTCGGCTTCCCGGTGCGCGGCGGGGAGCGGATCACCGCCCGGGCCGACTTCGTGGCGGCCGGCAGGGCGCAGGTCTTCCGCAAGTCCCACGGCTCCCGCCGCCTCGACGCCTGACAGCGCGGTTCGCCGGGCCGGAGTGCGGCCCGGCCCGGCGAGCCGGCATGGAAGCCTCACCAGGACGGAACCTCACCCTAGTGACAAAGAGTGCTGACGCGATTACCGAAAGTTGACACTCTGGTAGCTGGAGCCATCCGTTCAGGAGGGGACGACATGAACCTGATCACCCGCGCGGAGTGGGACGCGAAGAAGCCGAGCACCGGCTACACCCGCCTGGCCGCCACCCGAGGCGTCAAGATCCACTACACGGGCGGGGCGGTCCGCGCCGACCTTCCCGACGCCGCCAACCACGACCACTGCGTCGACCTGGTGCAGGACATCCAGCGCATGCACATGGCGGGCGGGCGCGGCGAGAAGTACATCGACCTGGGCTACAACATGGTCTGCTGCCCGCACGGGCGGACGTTCATGGGCCGCGGCCCGCACGCGCTGCCGGCCGCCAACGGCGCGGGCCTCAACTCCGGCCACTACGCGGTGCTCGCCCTCGTCGGCAGTTCCGGCCTCACCGAGCCCAACGACGACCTGCTGAACGCCCTGGTCGACGCCATCGAATACCTGCGCGAGCACGGGGACGCCGGGCGCGAGGTGAAGGGCCACCGGGACGGCTACGACACCTCGTGCCCCGGCGACCCGCTCTACCAGTGGGTACGCGCCGGCGCCAAGCGGCCCTGAGGCTCAGGGCAGCCGGCCGATGTGGGCGAGCGCCTGCTTCACCAGCACGCCCTGCCCGCCCGCCATGTCCTGTTGCACCAGCGGCGAGGCCGCCTCCTCGGGCGTGAACCACACCAGGTCCAGCGCGTCCTGCCGGGGCCGGCAGTCACCGGCGACCGGCACGATGTAGGCCAGCGAGACCGCGTGCTGGCGCGGATCGTGATACGGGGTCACGCCGTGCGTGGGGAAATACTCGGCGACGGTGAACGGCTGCGGGGAGGCGGGGATGCGGGGCAGCGCCACCGGGCCGAGGTCCTTCTCCAGATGGCGGAGGAGGGCGTCGCGGATCCGCTCGTGGTGCAGCACCCGGCCCGAGACCAGCGCCCGGCTGACCGTCCCGTCCGCCGCGATGCGCAACAGCAGCCCGACGTGGGTCACCACGCCGGTCTCGTCGACGCGCACCGGCACGGCGTCGATGTAGAGGATCGGCAGCCGCCCCCGCACCGACTCCAGTTCTTCCGGTGCCAGCCAGCCGGGCGTGGTTTCGGTCTTTTCGGTCATCTGCTGATCGTAACGTTCCTGGATGATCTTTTCGGGGCCGCTCAGGAAGGACAGCAGGCGCGCCGGGGAGTCCTGACCCGGGACCCACGCCGGGCACACGCGCTGCCTCGCCGGCCCTGGCGCGTCGCTGACGCGCGGACCTGGGGCAGGCTCCGGCCCGCCAGCCAGGACGTCGTGACGATGACGATGACGATGCCCAGGAACGGCAGATATTCGATGACTTGTCGTTTCATGTGAGGTCAGCCTCCGCTTGTGCCTTCGCCAGCCGCCTGCGTTGCGGCTGCACCGTGTACTTGGGGTCGTTCGCCGACTCCATCCCGGCCCGGAAGATCCCGAACCGGGTGCAGGCCGATCCCGCCAGCAGCGCCGCGCCCGCCGCCATGGCCGCGATCCGGCTGCGCCGCCCGGCGGTGATCCCGGCCAGCGCGCCGAGCAGCGACAGCGCCTCGCCCACGCGCAGCAGGCTGCTGCGCTTGAGCGGCTCGGCCAGCGGCCCCAGCCGCCGTTCCATCCGGGTGGCGGCCACGCACTCGACGGCCGCGCCCAGCAGCGCCGCCCGGCGCGCCGGGCCCGCCTCGGCGAGCGGCGCGGCCAGCATGCCGAGCCCGCCCGCGGCGGCCGTGGCTGACCCGGCGAACAGGAACGGCATCTCCCTGAACCCCTCGTGCCAGGCGGGCACGGCGGTGTCGCAGATCAGCGCCGCGGTGTAGGTGGCGACCGCCGGCCCGGCCAGCCCCGCCCCCAGTGTGGCGGCCCGGCCCAGCCTCGGGGCCAGCCCGGACACGTCGGCCGCCGCCGCGCACCCGGCCTGCGGCCCGTACGCGGTGAGGATCCAGGTGCCGACGCTCATCGGCGAGGTCACCTTGAACACCCGGAGCATGTTCACGAACCGGTCCGGCCGCCCCAGGTCGTGGATCAGCGCGTAGAGCGAGCCGCCCAGCGCGCCCAGGGCGCCGACCTTCGCCACCCTGGCCAGATGGGGCCTGCCGGTGAGCTCGGCGGCGGCCGCCAGCGTGGAGGAGGCCCCGGCCAGGCCGCCGAGGAACAGGTATCCCGCGATGTCGGCCGCCTGCCAGGTCGGCTCGTTCAGCACCGGCCGCCCGTAGTAGGAGTCGGCGCTGGGCCTCGGCGCGGCGGGCCGCTCCCGCCGGTGCCCCGCGGAGCCCGGCGTGGCCTCCCGCTCGGTCCGCACCTCGGCCGAGCCGTCCAGCCGTACGTCGGTCTGGCTCATGATCGTCCCCTTCCGCCCGGCGGGCCTGCCCGCCAGGCCGTCGCCGCCACGCCCGCCAGCAGGCCGAGCGCCGCGAGCCCGACGTGCCGCCACATCGACGGCAGGTCCCGCGTGGTCACCACGGGGTCGGGCGGCAGGCCGTACACCTCGGGCTCGTCCAGCAGCAGGAAGAACGCGCCGGTGCCGCCGACGCCGTCGCCGCTGTCGTGGCCGTACAGGCGGGCCGAGCTCATCCCGGCCGCGTGCACCTGCTCCAGGCGGCGCGCCGCGCGCTCGCGCAACTCCTCCAGGTCGCCGAACTGGATGGAGTCCGTCGGGCAGGTGGTGGCGCAGGCGGGCTCCTGGCCGGCGCCCAGCCGGTCGTAGCACATGGTGCACTTGGCGGCCGTGCCGCTGCTCTCCCGCTTGCCGATCACCCCGAACGGGCACGCGGGCACGCAGTAGCCGCAGCCGTTGCACACGTCCTCCTGCACCACGACCGTGCCGTACTCGGTGCGGAACAGCGACCCCGTCGGGCACACGTCCAGGCAGGCGGCGTGCGTGCAGTGCTTGCACACGTCGGAGGCCATCAGCCAGCGGAAGTCCATGTCGCCGACCCCCGGCTCCTGGTGGCCGAGCGGCCGGCGCTGCTCGACGAAGGCGACGTGCCGCCAGGTGTCGGCGCCCAGGCCCACGGTGTTGTCGTAGGACCAGCCGGTGAAGGTCAGGCCGTCCTCGGGGACCGCGTTCCACTCCTTGCAGGCCACCTCGCACGCCTTGCAGCCGATGCAGATGCTGGTGTCGGTGAAGAACCCCACCCGCCCTTCGGCCGGCTTCTCGTCCATGTCGAAGGCCATCCCTCACGCCTCCGTTCCGGTCGTGCCGGTCACACCGGCCCGCTGCTGATAGGCCCGGACGAACTCGGGCAGCGCCGGGCCGCGCGGCCGCCGTCCCGGCCGGATGTCCGCCGACAGGGCCTTGACCTCCTGGATGTGGGAGTTCGGGTCCAGCGAGATCGACGCCAGCTCGTTGGCCGCGTCGCCCCGGACCAGGCCGTTGGGCCCGAAGTGGAACGGCAGCCCGATCTGGTGCAGCACCCGGCCGTCGAGGCGCAGGGAGGGCATCCGGTCGGTGACCATCACCCTGGCCTCGATGGCGTTGCGGGCAGTGACGATCGTCGCCCAGTCGCCGTGCACCAGACCGCGCTCGGCGGCCAGCTCCGGCGACACCTCGCAGAACATCTCCGGCTGCAGCTCGGCCAGGTAGGGCGTGTGCCGGCTCATGCCGCCCGCCGTGAAGTGCTCGGTGAGCCGGTAGGTCGTCACCACGTACGGGTAGACCGACGCGCCCGGCTCCGCGCCGCTCGGATGGTAACGGTTGGCCTCGTGCGGATAGACCTTGCGCGCCGGGTTGCGCTGGTGCCCGTAGAGCGGATTGGCCACCGGCGAGTCCTGCGGCTCGTAGTGCGTGGGCAGCGGCCCGTCCACCACCCCGGCGGGCGCGAACAGCCAGCCCTTCCCGTCGGCCTGCATGATGAACGGGTCGATGCCCGACAGCGCCTCGACGCCCTGCGCGGCGGGCGGCGGCCGGTAGCGGGGGCTCTTATGGAGCTCGAAGTCGGGCACGTCGAAGCCGGTCCACCGGCCCGCGTCCGCGTCCCACCACACCAGCTTCTTCCGCTCGCTCCACGGGCGTCCGTCCGGCCTGGCGGAGGCCCTGTTGTAGAGCACCCGCCGGTTGGCCGGCCACGCCCAGGCCCATTCGGCGGCGATCCAGTCCTGCTCGGTGTGCGGCCTGCGGCGGGCCGCCTGGTTGACGCCGTCCGCGTAGACGCCGCAGTAGATCCAGCAGCCGCAGGTCGTCGAGCCGTCGTCCTTGAGCTCGTGGTATCCCGACAGCGGCCGGCCCTCGGGGTCGCGGCCGTTGATCTCGGCCAGCACGGCCTCCGCGTCGGGCTCGGCCACCTCGCCGCTCACGGGGTAGTCCCAGGTGAGGTCGAGCACGGGCGCGTCCATCGGGTCCTGCGAGCCGGCCAGCTTCTCCCGGATGATCCGCCCCAGGTGGTACATGAACCACAGGTCGCTGCGCGCGTCACCGGCCGGCTCGACCGCCTGGTGGTGCCACTGCAGCAGCCGGTTGGTGTTGGTGAAGCTGCCGCTCTTCTCGGTGTGCGAGGCCGCGGGGAGGAAGAACACCTCCGTGCCGATGTCGGCCGTCTTCAGCTCGCCGGTCTCGATCTCCGGGCCGTCCCGCCACCAGGTGGCGCTCTCGATCATGTTGAGGTCGCGCACCACCAGCCAGTCGAGCTCCGCCATGCCCAGACGCTGCATCTTGGCGTTGGCCGAGCCCACCGCCGGGTTCTCGCCGAGCAGGATGTAGCCCTTGCAGACGCCGTCGAGCTGCGCCAGCACGGTGTCGTAGGTGCTGTGCGAGCCCGTCAACCGGGGCAGGTAGCCGAAGCGGAAGTCGTTGTCCGGCTGCGCGGCCTCGCCCCACCACGCCTTGAGCAGGCTCACCAGGTAGCCCGGCATGTCCGCCCAGCAGCCCTTGTGCGGCGCGTCGGCCCGCAGGAAGTCGCGCAGCCCCGGGTGCTCGTGGGCGTGCGGCATCGGGATGTAGCCGGGCAGCAGGTTGAACAGCGTCGGCACGTCGCTGGAGCCCTGGATGCTGGCGTGCCCGCGCAGCGCCTGGATGCCGCCGCCCGGCCGGCCGATGTTGCCCAGCAGCAGTTGCAGGATGCTCGCCGCGCGGATGAACTGCGAGCCGTCGCTGTGCTGCGTCCAGCCCACCGCGTAGACGAACTCGGCGGTCTTGTCCGGCCCGGAGTTCTCCGTCAGGTGCCGGCACACCTGGTCGAACAGCTCACGCGGCACCCCGCACACCCGCTCGGCCATCTCCGGCGTGTAGCGGGCGAAGTGGCGGCGCAGCACCTGCATGACGCAGCGCGGATGGCGCAGCGTCTCGTCCCGGTCGGGGGCGCCCTCCAGCGGGACTCCGGCGGCGCCGGACATCTCGCCGCGGCCCGGTGGCACCCTGCCGGTCCGCCGCCCGGAGCCCGCGTCGCGCTCGCCGCCGGCCGCGGTCACCTCCATGCCCTCGTACTGCCAGGAGTTCGTGTCGTAGGTCCGGGTCTCGGCGTCGAAGCCGGAGAAGAGGCCGTCCCCGTCCTCGGCGTCGCGGTAGTCCTCGCGCAGGATGGTGGCCGCGTTGGTGTAGTTGACCACGTACTCGTGGAAGTACAGGTCGTTCTCCAGCACGTGGTTGATGATCGCGCCGAGGAAGGCCACGTCGGAGCCGGCCCGGATGGGCACGTGCAGGTCGGCCAGGGCGCTGGTGCGGGTGAAGCGGGGATCGACGTGGATGACCACCGCGCCGCGCGCCTTGGCCTCCATCACCCACTGGAAGCCCACCGGGTGCGCCTCGGCGAAGTTCGAGCCCTGGATGATCACGCAGTCGGAGTGCTGCAGGTCCTGCATGAACGTGGTGGCGCCGCCGCGGCCGAACGACGTGCCCAGCCCCACCACGGTCGAGCTGTGGCAGACGCGGGCCTGGTTCTCGATCTGCACCACGCCCAGCGCGGTCAGCAGCTTCTTGATGAGGTAGTTCTCCTCGTTGTCCAGCGTGGCGCCGCCCAGGCTGGCGATGCCCAGGGTCCTCGCGACGCGCCGGCCGTCCTTCTCCCACTCCCAGGTCGCGCGCCGGGTCTCGATGATCCGGTCGGCCACCATGTCCATGGCGGTGGCCAGGTCGATCTCCTGCCAGTCGGCCGCGCCCGGCGGCCGGTGGAGCGCCTTACGCCGGCGGCCAGGGTCGGTGGTGAGCTGGAGGGTGGCCGCGCCCTTCGGGCACAGCCGTCCTCTGCTGATGGGGGAGTCGGGGTCCCCCTCGATCTGGATGACGCGCTCGTCGCGTACGTAGACGTTCTGGGCGCAGCCCACCGCGCAGTACGGGCACACCGACTTGACGACACGGTCGGCGGTGGCCGTGCGGGCGGTCAACGCGCCGGTTCTGGCGGATTTCACCGCGGCCGCCCGCCCGGTCCGGTCCTTGCCCGTCAACTGCCGCAACAGCGGCCATCCGAAATCCATGGCGCCCCCCGATGCCCCTGGTCGCCTTCCTGCCCGGTGCGGTGCGCGGGAAAACCGGAAGACGCAGGTCAGAAGGGGTCAGAAGAGACGGGCCGCGGCCTGTTCCCAGGCGTGCTCGTCGCCCGACGGCTCGTAGCGGCGCAGCGGCTGCGAGGAGGCGACCAGGGCGCGCATCTCGTCGAGCCCGGACACCAGCCCCGCCGCCCGGGCCTGCACCAGCACGTTGCCGAACGTGGTCGCCTCGGCCGGCCCCGCCACCACCGGCAGGCCGCAGGCGTCGGCGGTGAACTGGCACAGCAGCTCGTTGCGGGACCCACCGCCCACCAGGTGTACGACGCCGACCTCGCGGCCTGACAGCTCCATCGCCTGGCGCACCGCCAGCCGGTGGCCGAGCGCCAGGCTCTCCAGGACGCAGCGCACGTAGGCGGCCGGGGACTCGGGCGGGCGTTGACCCGTACGGCGGCACTCGGCCGCGATCCTGGCCGGCATGTCGCCCGGCGGCAGGAAGAGCGGCTCGTCCGGGTTGACCACGGCCGCGAACGCCGGCTCGGCCGCCGCGCCCGCCAGCAGGTCGCCCAGGTCGGAGTCCGGCCAGGCGCGCTGGCACTCCTGCAGCAGCCACAGGCCCATCACGTTGCGCAGGTAGCGTACGGTGCCGTCGACGCCGGCCTCGTTGGTGAAGTTCGCGGCGCGGCTCTCCGGGGTCAGGACCGGGCCCGGCAGCTCCACCCCGGCCAGCGACCACGTGCCGCACGAGACGTAGGCGAACGCCTCGCCCACTGCCGGGATCGCGGCCACGGCGGAGGCGGTGTCGTGCGAGGCCACCGCCCTGACGGGCGCCGACCAGCCGATCTCCGCCGCCACGTCCCGCCGCAGCCCGCCCACCGCGTCACCGGGCCGCCGCAGCGGCGGGAACAGCAGCGCGGGCAGGCCGAGCTGCTTGATCAGCGGTAACGCCCAGGACCTGGTGCGTACGTCGAGCAGCCCCGTGGTCGAGGCGTTGGTCACCTCCGCGCCGGCCTCGCCGGTGAGCCAGTAGCCGATCAGGTCGGGGATCAGCAGCATCGTCGCCGCCTGGTCGAGCCGGTGGTCGGCCAGCAACTGGTAGATCGTGTTGAACGGCAGCACCTGCAGCCCGGACACCTCGTACAGTGCCGCCGCGCCGACGGCGTCGGCCACCTGCCCGGCCACGCCGCGCGTCCGGTCGTCGCGATAGTGCACCGGGTTGCCGAGCAGCGCGCCCGACTCGTCGAGCAGCCCGTAGTCCACCGCCCAGGAGTCAACGCCGATGGAGGAGACCGGTCCGGCCTGCCGCAGGCCGGTCAGGATCTCGCGGTAGAGGCCGAGGATGTCCCAGTGGAGGCGGCCCGCCACGCGTACCGGGCCGTTGGGGAAGCGGTGCGCCTCGGTCAGCCGCAGCCCGTCGGACAGGTCGGCCAGCATCACCCGGCCGCTGGAGGCGCCGAGGTCGACGGCGGCGAAGCGGCGGCTCATTGCGTGGACTCCCTGGCGACGAGCTCGGGCTGGAACATGATGTGCTGGTGGGCGTGCGTCTCCGGATTGTCGCACTCGTCCAGCAGCAACTCCGTGGCGATGCGGCCGAGCTGGTAGGTGGGCTGGCGCATCGAGCTCAGCGAGACGGTGGAGGCGGCGGCGAAGTCGATGTCGTCGTAGCCCATCAGCGCCACGTCCTCGGGCACCCGCACCCCGGCCCGCAGCAGCGCCCGTAGCACGCCGAGGGCGAGCAGGTCGTTGGCGCAGAACACGGCCTCGGGCAGGCCGCCCGCGATGAGGTCGCCGGCCGCCTTCTCGCCCGCGCGGGCCGTCATGGTGTTCGTCTCGGCCACCTTCAGCGTCCCGGGGTCGAGCCCGGCGGCCCGCATGGCGACCTTCGCGCCCTCCCGGCGCTCCAGGCACTGCCTGATGGCCAGCGGTCCCGTGACGTAGGCGAGGCTGCGCGCGCCCCTGGCCAGCAGGTGCGCGACCGCCGCCCGGCCGCCCGCCACGTCGTCCACGGCCACCGCGCACTGGTCGGGCCGGTGCGCGGGATGGTCGACGAGCACCACGCTGATGCCGTGCTCGCGCAGCCGGTCGAGCCTGGCCACGTCCTCGCCGGAGGGGGTGATCAGCACGCCGCGCACCCGCTGCTCGGCCAGCACCCGCAGGTTGCGCTCCTCCTTGTCCTGCGAGCCGGCCGAGTTGCCCAGGATCACCGCGTAGCCCAGCTCGCTGGCCACGTCCTCCACCCCGGCCGCGACCTCGGTGAAGAACGGGTTGCCGATGTCGATCACGCTCAGGCCGATCGTCCTGCTGTGCCCGGCGCGCAGCGTCGAGGCCGAGCCGTGGCGCACGAACCCCAGCTCGTTGATCGCCGCCTCCACCCGCTCCCGGGTGGCGGGGGCGACTTTGCCGGGCCGGTTCAGTACGTTGGATACCGTGCCCGGGGACACGCCCGCGTACGCGGCGACGTCCTTGATGCTGACCATGGCCATGAAGCCCAATTAAAACGTACTAATGACCAGTACGCCAGCCGCGGCCCAGATCCCGGCCTTATTCACTCGCTTTCAGAATGGGACTTGCCTGCCTTGGGAGAGGAACGTTTTAATCCCGGGTACCTGACGAGCGATCGAAAGGCAGGCTTCATGCCCGATGTCATCGCCTACGGCGCGGACTGGAACCCCGAGCAGTGGCCCGAGGAGGTCTGGGCCGAGGACGTCGCGCTGATGCGCAGGGCCGGCGTCAACCGGGTCAGCGTCGGCATCTTCTCCTGGTCGCTGCTGGAGCCGGTCGAGGGCGTGTTCGAGTTCGACTGGCTCGACCGCGTGCTGGACCTGCTGGCCGCGAACGGGATCCGGGCCAACCTGGCCACCCCGACCGCCGCCCCGCCGCCCTGGTTCGGCGACGCCTACCCCGAGGCGCTGCCGGTGGACGCCGACGGCCGGCGCCTGCAGCACGGCAGCAGGCAGGGCTTCTGCCCCAGCTCGCCGATCTACCGGGAGAAGGCGCTGCGCATCGCCGAGCAGGTGGCCGCCCGCTACCGCGACCACCCCGCGCTGGCCCTGTGGCACGTGCACAACGAGTACGGCTGCCACAACGCCCGCTGCTACTGCGACGCCTCGGCGGCGGCCTTCCGCGCCTGGCTGCGCTCGCGCTACCGCTCGCTCGACGCGCTCAACGACGCCTGGGGCACCGCGTTCTGGTCCCAGCACTACAGCGACTGGGCGCAGATCCTGCCGCCGCGCGCCACCCCCAGCTTCACCAACCCCGGTCAGCAGCTCGACTACCGCCGCTTCAGCTCGGACGCGCTGGTCGAGCTCTACGTCGCCGAGCGCGACCTGCTCAGGCGGCTCGCCCCTGACGTGCCCGCGACCACCAACCTGATGGCGGGCGCGCACTGGAACATGGACTGCTGGGCCTTCGCCGCCCAGGTGGACGTGGTCTCCACCGACCACTACCTGGTCGGTTCCCGCCCCGAGCCGCACGTCGACCTGGCCTTCGCCGCCGACTACGCGCGCTCGCTGAACGGCGGCCGCCCCTGGCTGCTGATGGAGCACTCCACCAGCGCGGTCAACTGGCAGCCGCGCAACCTCGCCAAGGCCCCCGGCGAGCTGCGCCGCAACTCCCTGGCCCACCTGGCCAGGGGCGCGGACGGGATCATGTTCTTCCAGTGGCGGGCCTCGCGGGCGGGCGCCGAGAAGTGGCACTCGGCGATGCTGCCGCACGCCGGCACGGGCACCAAGATCTGGCGCGAGGTCGAGGCGCTCGGGGCCGAGCTGGCCGGGCTGGCCGGCGTGGCGGGCAGCACCGTTACGGCCGAGGCCGCCATCCTCCTCGACCACTCCAGCGTGTGGGCCCAGGACCACCCCGCCCAGCCCAGCTCCGAGCTGGACCCGGTGGAGGAGGCCAAACGCTGGCACGCCGCGCTCTGGCGGGCCGGGATCACCTGCGACCTGGCGCATCCGGAGGGCGATCTGACCGGTTACCGGCTGGTTCTGGTGCCCCAGCTCTACCTGGTGAGCGACTCGGGGGCGGCGAACCTGGCCGCGTTCGTACGGCGGGGCGGGGTCGCGCTCGTCGGGCCGTACAGCGGGATCGTGGACGAGCACGACCGGGTGCGGCTGGGCGGCTACCCCGGCGCGTGGCGGGAGCTGCTCGGAGTGAGCGTCGAGGAGTTCTTCCCGCTGGACGGGCCGATCCGGCTGGCCTCCGGGGCGAGGGCCGGCGTCTGGAGCGAGGTGGCGCGCTCGACCGGCGCCCAGGTCCTGGACACGTACGCCACCGGCGAGCCCGCCCGGACCCGCAACGAGTGGGGCGAGGGGGCGGCGCACTACCTGACCACCCGGCTCGACGCCGCGGCCCTGGCCGGGGTCCTGGCCGAGGTGTGCGCCGAGGCGGGCGTCGAGCCCGTCGCCACGACCGCGCCCGGGGTCGAGGTCGTGCGCCGCTCGCACGCCGACGGCCGCTCGTTCCTGTTCGCGATCAACCACACGGCGGAGGACGCCGTGGTGACCCTGCCCGACGGCGGGACGGTCGCCGTGCCGGCCGGCGACGCCCGGGTCGTCCCCGGCCGATGAGTTAAAACGTGTAACCAGGTCGGCGCCCTGTTGAGGCTGCGGTGAACGCAATCGCCTCATTGACAGCGAGCACCGGTGAACGTAGTTTCCAGGCGGAAGATTAAAACGTTTTGAAAGGAGTGCCAGTGCAACGCGTCTGCTTCCTGCTGAAAGTCCGCCCAGAGCGGCTGGCGGAGTACCGCGAACGCCACCGGGAGGTCTGGCCGGACATGCGCGAGGCGCTCACGCGCGCCGGCTGGCACAACTACTCGCTCTTCCTCAGAGACGACGGCCTGCTCGTGGGCTACCTGGAGACCGACGACTTCGAGGCCGCCAAGAAGGCCATGGCCGAGACCGAGGTCAACGCCCGCTGGCAGGCGGAGATGGCGCCGTTCTTCGAGGACCTCGACGGGCGTCCCGACGAGGGCATGCGGCCGCTGGACGAAGTGTTCCACCTGGATTGATCGGGGAGTAATGACTGACATCAAGGCCGTGCTGCGCGCGCAGCACATCGAGACGCCGTCGTGGGCGTACGGCAACAGCGGCACCAGGTTCAAGGTGTTCGCC
This sequence comes from Nonomuraea jiangxiensis, assembly GCF_900099965.1. Lineage (GTDB taxonomy): Bacteria > Actinomycetota > Actinomycetes > Streptosporangiales > Streptosporangiaceae > Nonomuraea > Nonomuraea jiangxiensis. Next base: position 113,110 of record NZ_FNDJ01000029.1, read on the forward strand.
CAGCGGGGGGTGCCGCGCGATCCGTACGAGAAGCTGGCCGACGCCGCGCAGGTGCACGCCTTCACCGGGGTGGCGCCCACGGTGGCGCTGCACATTCCGTGGGACAAGGTGGACGACTACGCCGACCTGGCCCGGCACGCCCGGGAGCTGGGGGTGGGTATCGGGGCGATCAACTCCAACGTCTTCCAGGACGACGACTACATGCTCGGCAGCGTCACCCACCCGTCCGCGCGGGTGCGCCGCAAGGCGACCGACCATCTGCTGGAGTGCGTGGACATCATGGACGCCACCGGGTCGGACACGCTGAAGTTGTGGTTCTCCGACGGCATCAACTACCCGGGCCAGGACGACCTCCGCGCCCGGCAGGACCGGCTGGCCGAGGCCCTGGCCGAGGTCTACGACCGCCTCGGCGAGGGGCAGCGGTTCCTGCTGGAGTACAAGCTGTTCGAGCCCGCCTTCTACGCCACCGACGTGCCGGACTGGGGGACCGCGTACGCGCACTGCGTCAAGCTCGGCCCGAAGGCGCAGGTGGTGGTGGACACGGGGCACCACGCGCCGGGCACGAACATCGAGTTCATCGTGGCGTTCCTGCTGCGGGAGGGGAAGCTGGGCGGGTTCGACTTCAACTCCCGCTTCTACGCCGACGACGACCTGATGGTGGGGGCGGCGGACCCGTTCCAGCTCTTCCGGATCATGTACGAGGTGGTGCGCGGCGGCGGGCTGGACCCGGCGACCGGGGTGGCGTTCATGCTCGACCAGTGCCACAACATCGAGCCGAAGATCCCGGGCCAGATCCGCTCGGTGATGAACGTGCAGGAGGCGACCGCCAAGGCGCTGCTGGTGGATCGGGAGGCGCTGGCCGCCGCGCAGGCCGAGGGTGACGTGCTGGGCGCGAACGGGGTGTTCATGGACGCCTACAACACCGACGTGCGGCCGCTGCTGGCGGAGCTGCGGGAGGAGTCGGGGCTGGCGTCCGACCCGATGGCCGCCTACGCCAAGTCCGGATATTTCGAGAAGATCGTCGCCGATCGGGTCGGCGGCGCACAGGCCGGCTGGGGAGCCTGACACCACCATGAGTGACCACGTCATCGAAGAACTACTTGAACGCTCGCACCGCCTGGGCGCCGATGCCCGCAACACCAACTACGCGGGCGGCAACACCTCGGCCAAGGGCGCCGCGCCCGACCCGGTGACCGGCGAGGAGGTCGAGCTGCTGTGGGTCAAGGGCTCCGGCGGCGACCTCGGCACGCTCAAGCAGGCGGGCCTGGCCGTGCTGCGCCTGGACCGGCTGCGCGCGCTGGCGAACGTCTACCCGGGCGTGGACCGCGAAGACGAGATGGTCGCCGCGTTCGACTACTGCCTGCACGGCAGGGGCGGGGCCGCGCCGTCGATCGACACCGCCATGCACGGCCTGGTCGAGGCCGCCCACGTCGACCACCTGCACCCCGACGCCGGGATCGCCCTGGCCACCGCCGCCGACGGCGAGGAGCTGACCAGGCGGGTGTTCGGCGACCGGGTGGTGTGGGTGCCGTGGCGGCGGCCCGGCTTCCAGCTCGGCCTGGACATCGCGGCCATCAAGGACGCCCACCCCCAAGCGATCGGCTGCGTCCTCGGCGGCCACGGCATCACCGCCTGGGGCGCCACGTCGCAGGAGTGCGAGTCCCGCTCGCTGGAGATCATCCGCACCGCGGAGGCGTACCTGAGCGAGCACGGCCGCCCGGACCCGTTCGGCGCCGTCGTCCACGAGACCCTGCCCGAGGCCGAGCGGCACGAGCGCGCGGCGACCCTCATGCCGCACATCCGCGGCCTGGCCGCCACCGACGTGCGGGTGGTCGGCCACTACACCGACAGCCCGGAGGTGCTGGACTTCGTCTCCCGCGCCGAGCACCCGCGGCTGGCGGCCCTGGGCACCTCCTGCCCTGACCACTTCCTGCGCACCAAGGTCGCGCCGCTGGTGCTGGACCTGCCGCCGGACGCGCCGCTGGAGCGGGCGGTCGAGCGGCTGCGCGAGCTGCACGCCGCCTACCGGGCCGACTACACCGCCTACTACGAGCGGCACGCCACTCCCGGCTCGCCGCCCATGCGCGGCGCGGACCCGGCGATCGTGCTGGTGCCGGGCGTGGGCATGTTCTCGTTCGGCAAGGACAAGCAGACCGCCCGGGTGGCCGGCGAGTTCTACGTCAACGCGATCAACGTCATGCGCGGCGCCGAGTCCGTCTCCAGCTACGCGCCGATCCCGGAGTCGGAGAAGTTCCGCATCGAGTACTGGGAGCTGGAGGAGGCCAAGCTGCGCCGCCTGCCCAGGCCCAAGCCGCTGGCCACGCGGATCGCGCTGGTCACCGGCGGCGGCTCGGGCATCGGCGCGGCCACCGCCCGCCGGCTGGCCGCCGAGGGCGCATGCGTGATCGTCGCCGACCGCGACCTGGCCGCCGCGGAGAAGGTGGCCGCCGAACTCGGCGCGGCGGCACACCGGGTCTCCGACGTCGCCGTGGCGGTCGGGGTGGACGTCACCTCGGAGGAGCAGGTCGTCGCAGCTGTACGCGCGGGCGTGCTGGCCTTCGGCGGCGTGGACCTCGTGGTCAACAACGCCGGCCTGTCACTGTCGCGGTCGCTGCTGGAGACGAGCCTGGCCGACTGGGACCTGCAGCACGACGTCATGGCCAGGGGCTCCTTCCTGGTCTCCAGGGAGACCGCCCGGGTCCTGATCGATCAGGGCCTGGGCGGCGACATCGTCTACATCGCCTCCAAGAACTCCGTCTTCGCCGGCCCGAACAACGTCGCCTACGGCGCCGCCAAGGCCGACCAGGCACACCAGGTCCGGTTGCTGGCGGCCGAGCTGGGCGGGCACGGCATCCGGGTGAACGGCATCAACCCCGACGGCGTCGTACGCGGCTCGGGCATCTTCGCCTCCGGCTGGGGCGCCAACCGCGCGGCCGTGTACGGGGTCGAGGAGGACAGGCTCGGCGAGTTCTACGCCCAGCGCACGCTGCTCAAGCGCGAGGTCCTGCCCGAGCACGTCGCGGCCGCGGTCTTCGCCCTCACCGGCGCCGACCTCTCCCTCACCACCGGGTTGCACGTCCCGGTGGACGCCGGCGTGGCCGCCGCCTTCCTGCGCTGACGCCCGCCGGGCGCAGGCACCGAACGGCACAAAGGGCCGCCGCTCCCCGAAGACGGGGGCGGCGGCCATGTTCGTCTCCGGGGAACAGGGGGAAGGGAACCCACGATGTGGTCCGCCCGCCCGCCCTCCGCTTGCATATTCATCCTCTGGCGTGCATCATCTTGTCAGTGCAGCAAAACCATGAGGACATATGCATGACTATGCAGGAGGCCGCCGGATGAGGGCAGCAGTCGCGGGAGCCAGCGGCTACGCGGGTGGGGAGCTGCTCCGCCTGCTGCTCGCTCACCCCGAGGTCGAGATCGGCACGCTCACCGCCGCCTCCAGCGCGGGCAGCCTCCTCGCCGCCCACCAGCCCCACCTCCCGCAACTGGCCGGTCGCCGCATCGAGGACACCACCGCCGAGGCGCTGGCCGGCCATGACGTGGTCTTCCTGGCGCTGCCGCACGGCCACTCGGCCGCGGTCGCCGCCCAGCTCGGCGAGGAGACCATCGTGGTCGACTGCGGCGCCGACCACCGCCTCGCCGATCCGGCCGCCTGGCAGGAGTTCTACGGCGGCGAGCACGCCGGCACCTGGCCCTACGGCCTGCCCGAGCTGCCCGGCCAGCGCGAGATCCTGCGCCGGGCCACCCGCATCGCGGTCCCCGGCTGCTACCCCACCTCGGTCCTGCTCGCCCTGTCGCCCGCGTTCGCCGCCGGGCTGGCCGAGCCCGACGTGGTCGTGGTGGCCGCCAGCGGCACCAGCGGCGCCGGCCGCTCGCCCAAGCCCCACCTGCTCGGCAGCGAGGTCATGGGCTCCGTCAGCGCGTACGGCGTGGGCGGGGCACACCGGCACACCCCCGAGATGGAGCAGGGCCTGTCGGCCGTCGCCGGCGGCCCGGTGCGCGTGTCCTTCACCCCGACGCTGGCCCCGATGAGCCGCGGCATCCTCGCCACCTGCACCGCTCCCGCCACGCCCGGCGTCACCAAGGAGTCGCTGCGGGCCGCCTACGAGGTGGCGCTGAAGGACGAGCCGTTCGTCCACCTGCTGCCCGAGGGCCTCTGGCCGGCCACCTCCATGACCTACGGCGCCAACACCGCCGCCCTCCAGGTGACGCTCGACGAGCGGGTGGGCCGCCTCGTCGCCGTCATCGCCATCGACAACCTCACCAAGGGCACGGCCGGAGGCGCGATCCAGTGCGTGAACCTCGCCCTCGGCCTGCCGGAAGAGCTGGGTCTCCCCGTGACAGGAGTTGCTCCGTGAGAGAACGTACCCAACGCACCGGTAGGCAGGGGTTCCCGGCAGCCCCGCGGACGGCGAAGGAGGCGGCATGAGCGTCACCGCCCCGCTCGGTTTCCGTGCCGCGGGAGTCGCGGCCGGGATCAAGTCCGGCGGCGCCCGCGACCTGGCCCTCGTCGTCAACGACGGGCCCAGCCGCGCCGCCGCGGGAGTCTTCACGGCCAACCGCGTGCAGGCCGCCCCCGTGCTCTGGTCGCGACAGGTCCTCGCGGGTGGCCGGGTGCGGGCGGTGGTGCTCAACTCCGGCGGCGCCAACGCCTGCACCGGCCCCGAGGGCTTCCAGGACACCCACGCCACCGCCGAGAAGGCCGCCGCGGTGCTGGCCGACTCCGCGGGCGAGATCGCGGTCTGCTCCACCGGACTGATCGGCGAGCGGCTGCCGATGGACGCGCTGCTGTCCGGCGTCGAGACCGCCGCCACCCAGCTCTCCCGCGACGGTGGCCTGGCCGCCGCCGACGCCATCCGCACCACCGACACCGTCTCCAAGATCTCCTTCAGGCGGGCCTCCGGCTACATGGTGGGCGGCATGGCCAAGGGCGCCGGCATGCTCGCCCCCGCCCTGGCCACCATGCTCTGCGTGATCACCACCGACGCCGACCTGACCAGCGAGGAGCTCGACGCCACGCTGCGCCGGGCCACGGCCACCACGTTCGACCGGCTCGACGCCGACGGCTGCATGTCCACCAACGACACCGTGCTCCTGCTGGCCAGCGGCGCCTCCGGGGTGCGGCCTGACCTGGCGGAGTTCGAGCAGAAGGTCACGGAGGTCTGCGCCGACCTGGCCAGGCAGCTCCTGGTCGACGCCGAGGGCGCCACCAAGGCCATCGCCATCGAGGTGGTCGGCGCGGCCTCGGAGGACGACGCCGTCAAGGTCGGCCGTACGGTGTCGCGTTCCAACCTGCTCAAGTGCGCCATCCACGGCGAGGACCCCAACTGGGGCCGCGTCCTGGCCGCCGTCGGCACCACCGACGCCGTCTTCGAGCCCGACCGGCTCAACGTCGCCATCAACGGCATCTGGATCTGCCGTGCCGGCGCGGTCGGCGACGACCGCGACAAGGTGGACATGCGCCCCAGGGACGTGACGATCACCATCGACCTGTCGGCGGGCCCGTACACCGCGACCGTCCACACCACGGACCTGACCGCCGCCTACGTCCACGAGAACTCGGCGTACTCCTCATGAGGCTCACCACCGCCCATTCCAAGGCGGAGGCGCTGATCGAGGCGCTGCCCTGGCTGACCCGCTTCCACGGCGCGACCATCGTGATCAAATACGGCGGCAACGCCATGACCGACGAGGCCCTCAAGGAGGGCTTCGCCGAGGACGTCGTCTTCCTGCACCACGCGGGCCTGCGCCCGGTGGTCGTGCACGGCGGAGGCCCGCAGATCAGCAGCGCGCTCGACCGGCTGGGCATCGAGTCCACGTTCACCGCCGGGCTGCGGGTCACCACGCCCGAGGCCATGCAGGTCGTCAGGATGGTCCTGGTCGGCCAGGTCAACCGCGACATCGTCGGCCTGGTCAACCGGCACGGCCCGTTCGCGGTCGGCATGTCCGGGGAGGACGCCCACCTGTTCACGGCCGTACGCAAGCACGCCATCGTGGACGGCGCGCCGGTCGACATCGGCCAGGTCGGCGAGATCATCAAGGTCGATCCCGGCGCGGTGCACGCCCTGCTCGACGACCGCCGCATCCCCGTCGTCTCCAGCGTCGCCAGGGGCGACGACGGCGAGATCTACAACGTCAACGCCGACACGGCCGCCGCCGCCCTGGCCGTGGCGCTCCAGGCGCAGAAGCTGATCGTCCTGACCGACGTCGAGGGCCTGTACGCCAACTGGCCCGACGACACCGACGTGATCCCCGAGCTCCGCGCCGACGAGCTGGAGACCCTGATGCCGACGCTGTCGAGCGGCATGGTCCCCAAGATGGAGGCGTGCCTGACGGCCGTGCGGGGCGGCGTCCCGCAGGCCCACGTGCTCGACGGCCGCGTGTCCCATTCACTGCTGCTGGAAATCTTCACGAACGAGGGAATCGGAACGATGGTGATGCCCTGATGGACCTGTTTCAGAGGTTCGAAAAGGCCTTCATGCCCAACTACGGCGTCCCCCCGGTCGCCCTGGCACGAGGCGAGGGCTCCCGCGTGTGGGACGTGGCGGGCAAGGAATATCTCGACTTCATCGCCGGCATCGCGACCAGCTCGCTCGGCCACGCCCACCCGGCCCTGGTCGAGGCCGTCTCCAAGCAGGTCTCCACGATCGCGCACACCAGCAACCTGTTCCTGCACGAGCCCGAGGTGCTGCTCACCGAGAAGCTCCTCGACCTGCTGAACGCCCCCGCCAAGGTCTTCCTCGCCAACTCCGGCACCGAGGCCAACGAGGCCGCCTACAAGCTCGCCGTCAAATACGGCCGCCGCGAGGGCCGCTCCTACTTCGTGGCCGCCGAGAACGGCTTCCACGGCCGGACCATCGGCGCCCTGTCCCTGACCGGCAAGCCGGCCATCCGCGACCAGTTCGGACCGTTCCCGATCGACGTGCGCTTCGTCCCGTACGGCGACGCCGACGCGCTCAAGGAGGCCGTGACCGGCGACTGCATCGCGGTGTTCCTGGAGCCCACGCAGGGCGAGGCGGGCGTGGTCCCGCCGCCGGAGGGCTACTTCGAGGCGGCCCGCGAGATCTGCGACTCGACCGGGGCGCTGCTGGTGGCCGACGAGATCCAGGCCGCCATCGGCCGTACCGGCCACTGGTTCGCCCACCAGGCAGACGGCGTCACGCCCGACATCCTGACCCTGGCCAAGGGGCTGGGCGGGGGGTTGCCGATCGGCGCGTGCGTCGGGTTCGGCGACGCGGGCACGCTGTTCGAGAAGGGCGACCACGGCTCGACGTTCGGCGGCAACCCGGTCTCGTGCGCCGCCGCCCTGGCCGTGCTGGACAACCTCGACCTCGACCACGTCAAGTCGGTCTCCGCGCGGCTGCGGGGTGGCCTGGAGGCCATCGGTCACCCGCTGCTGAAGGGGGTGCGCGGGCGCGGCCTGTGGCTGGCCACGGTGCTGACCGAGCCCCGCTCGGCCGAGGTGCAGCGGGCCGCCGCGGACGCCGGTTTCCTGGTCAACGCCCTCCAGCCGGACGCCGTACGCCTGGCGCCGCCGCTGATCGTGACGGCCGGCGAGGTGGACGCGTTCGTGACGGCGTTCCCGCGGATCCTGGAAGAGGCATCGAAGTGAGCAATCCCGCCGCGGTCAGGCACTTCCTGCGGGATGACGACCTGACGCCCGCCGAGCAGGCGGAGGTCCTGGAGCTCGCCGCCGCGATGAAGCGCGACCGCTTCGGCTACCAGCCGTTCAAGGGCCCGAAGACGGTCGCGGTGCTGTTCGACAAGCCCTCGGCCCGCACCCGGATCTCCTTCCACACCGGCATCGGCGAGCTGGGCGGCCTGCCGCTGGTGGTGGACAACCTCTCGGTCCTGATGGGCCGGGGCGAGCCCACCGCCGACCTGGCCAGGGTGCTGGACCGCCAGGTCGCCGCCATCGTCTGGCGCACGACCGGCCAGGAGCTCATCGACGAGATGGCCGCGCACTCGCGCGTCCCGGTCGTCAACGCGCTCACCGACGAGTTCCACCCCTGCCAGATCCTCGCCGACCTGCAGACCGTCAGGGAGCGGCTGGGCGGGACCGCCGGGGTGACGCTCGCCTTCGTGGGCGACGGCGCCAACAACATGGCCCACTCCTACCTGCTCGGCGGCGCCACGGCGGGCATGCACGTGCGCATCGGCGCCCCGGCCGGCTACCAGCCGGACGCGGTCGTGCTCGACCAGGCCGCCGCCATCGCGGCCAAGGCAGGCGGCTCGGTGATCGCGCTGTCCGACCCGGCCGCCGCCGTCCAGGGCGCCCACGTGATCGCCACCGACACGTGGGTGTCGATGGGCCAGGAGGGCAAGGAGCAGCGGGTGGCCGCGCTCATGCCGTACCAGGTCAACGCGGAGCTGCTGAAGAACGCCGCGCCCGACGCGATCGTGCTGCACTGCCTGCCGGCCTACCGCGGATACGAGATCACCGAAGAGGTTCTCGAAGGTCCGCGAAGCGTGGTCTGGGACCAGGCGGAAAACCGGCTGCACGCGCAGAAGGCGCTGCTGCACTGGTTGGTGACCCACTAGATGACGATCCCGATGACCAAGGCCGCGCGGCAGGCGAAGATCACCGACCTGCTGCAGCGGAAGGCCGTACGCTCCCAGCCCGAGCTGGCCAAACTGCTCGCCGAGAGCGGTGTCGAGGTCACCCAGGCCACGCTCTCACGCGACCTGGACGAGTTGGGCGCGCTCAAGCTGCGGGCCGACGACGGCTCGCTGGTGTACGCGCTCCCGGGAGAGGGCGGCGGCCGGATCCCGCTCACCCGGGTGGGCACCGGCACCGGCGAGTCGCCGGCCGCCCGGCTGCACCGCATCGCGGAGGAACTGCTGGTCGGGGCCGAGGCGTCGGCCAACCTGGTCATCGTACGGACCCCGCCGGGCGCCGCGCAGTTCCTGGCCTCGGCCATCGACCACGCCGACTGGGAGTCGATCCTCGGCACGGTGGCGGGCGACGACACGATCCTCGTCATCAGCCGCGACCCGGCGGGCGGGCCGGCCGTCGCGGAGGCGCTGCTGCGGGTGGCCGACAAGCGAAGCTAGCGCCGCCTTCCGCACTTTCCGCGAAGATCGCCGTGGCCAGGAACGCCAACCTGGGCCGGATGCACTATGGTCGCGCCGGGGCGCACAAAGCACCGGGGGACAGGCAGGGCACGATGCCGGCGAGCACCGAAGCGGGCGCGACCATGGAAAAGGGACACGAAGGAGATGACGGTGAGTGATGGCAAGCCGATGCGGCTGTGGGGCGGGCGTTTCGAGGGTGGCCCGGCCGACGCGCTGACCCGGCTGTCGGTGAGCGTGCACTTCGACTGGCGGCTCGTGCCGTACGACCTGGCGGCGTCGAGGGCGCACGCCCGGGTGCTGCACAGGGCGGGGCTGCTGACCGAGGAGGAGCTCGGGCGTATGATCGGCGCGCTCGACGACCTGGAGCGCGCCTGCAAGGAGGGCCAGTTCCGGCCGACGGTCGCCGACGAGGACGTGCACACCGCGCTGGAGCGCGGCCTGCTGGAGCGGCTCGGCTCGCTGGGCGGCAAGCTCCGCGCCGGGCGCAGCCGCAACGACCAGATCGCCACCGACCTGCGCCTCTACCTGCGCGACCACGCCCGCACGGTCGTCTCGCGCCTGGTCGAGCTGGAGACGGCGCTGATGGCCCAGGCCGAGCAGCACGCCGAGACCGCCGCGCCCGGCATGACGCACCTGCAGCACGCCCAGCCGGTCTCGTTCGGCCACCAGCTGCTGGCGCACGTGCACGCCTTCACCCGCGACATCGACCGGCTCACCGACTGGGACAAGCGCGCCGCGATCTCGCCGCTCGGCTCGGGCGCCCTGGCCGGGTCCTCGCTGCCGCTCGACCCGCAGGCCGTGGCCGAGGAGCTCGGCTTCGCGGCCGCCGCGCCCAACTCGATGGACGCCGTCGCCGACCGCGACTTCGCGGCGGAGTTCCTGTTCGACGCGGCCATGATCGGCGTGCACCTGTCGCGGCTGGGCGAGGAGATCGTCCTGTGGGCCTCGCAGGAGTTCCGCTGGATCGAGATGGACGACGCCTACTCCACCGGCTCGTCGATCATGCCGCAGAAGAAGAACCCCGACGTGGCCGAGCTGGCCCGGGGCAAGGCCGGGCGGCTGATCGGCAACCTGATGTCGCTGCTGACCACGCTCAAGGGCCTGCCGCTGACCTACAACCGCGACCTGCAGGAGGACAAGGAGCCGGTGTTCGACGCGGTCGACACGCTGCTGCTGGTCCTGCCCGCGATGGCCGGCCTGGTCGCCACCATGCGGGTCAACACGGCCCGGCTGGAGGCGTCGGCGCCCGACGGCTTCGCGCTCGCCACCGACCTGGCCGAGCTGCTCGTCCGGCGCGGGGTGCCGTTCCGCGAGGCGCACGAGGCCGTCGGCCACCTCGTCGTGTGGTGCCAGGTCAACGACAAGGACCTGGGCGAGCTCGCCGACGACGAGCTGGTCAAGGTCTCGCCGCACCTGACCCCCGACGTCCGTGACGTGCTCAGCGTGCCGGGCGCCCTGGCCGCGCGCAAGGCCTACGGCGGCACCGCACCCGACCGCGTACGCGACCAGCTCGCCGCCCTGCGGGAGACGGTCGACGCGCAGGCGGCATGGGCTGCGGGGAGCTGAGCTCCGCCGCGCTGCCGCGGAGCTTCTTCGACCGGCCGTCGCACGAGGTGGCGCCCGACCTGCTCGGGCGCGTGCTCGTGCACGGCAGCGCGGATGGCCTGGTCGCCGTACGCCTGACCGAAGTCGAGGCGTACGGCGGCCCCGGCGAGGACCCGGCCGCCCACACCTACCGGGGCAGGACGCCGCGCAACGCGGTCATGTTCGGCCCGCCGGGCCACCTGTACGTGTACTTCACCTACGGCATGCACTTCTGCGCGAACCTGGTGTGCCTGCCCGAGGGCTTCGGCTCCGCCGTGCTGCTGCGGGCGGGCGAGGTGGTGGCTGGCGTCGAGCAGGCCCGCGCGCGGCGCTCCGGCCGCAGGCCGTCCGTGAACGGCGAGCCGCCCGCGAATCCCGAGCACGCCGGGGACGGCGAGCCGCCCGCGGACCGCAAGCAGGGCGGGGACGGCGAGCCGTCCGCGAAGCGCAAGCAGGCTGGGGACGGTGAGCCGTCCGCGAAGCGCAAGCCGCTCGCGGACCGGGACCTCGCCCGCGGGCCCGCCAGGCTCGCCGTCGCGCTGGGCCTGCTGCGCGAGCACAACGGCCTGGACGCGATCGGCGAGGCCGCCCCGGTGCCGCCCGGCGGCCCGTCGGGGCCGTTCGCCCCCGACCGCCGGCTGACCGGAGTGCCGCACGGCTCGGCCGTCCTGCTGGAAGGCTGTCCGGTGGACGCCGCCCTGATCAGGTCAGGCCCCCGCACCGGGGTGTCGACGGCCAGGGAGACGCCGTGGCGGTTCTGGATCGACGGCGACCCGACCGTCTCGCCGTACCGGGCTCACGTGCCGCGCCGCCGCAACGCCGCGGCCACCTCCGTCGGCGAGGTGCCCAGGTCGTGAGGGCTGAAGATGTGCAGGTTGTCGCCGGTGTCGATCTCCAGCATCTCGCTGCGCAGCCCCCACCTCCTGCGTACGTCGACCTTGATGTCCCAGATCGCGTCCCACGGCACGTGCCGCCGGCTCGCGAACCCGTGCACCACAGTGATGCCGCTCTCGTCGGCGGCCAGGCGTACCGGGGCCAGGACGTCCCGCAGCCCCATCGCGCCGACCAGCACGACGGCGGGCACGGCAAGGATCACCCCGCGGGTGTCCCCCTCGAACCACCAGTAAATGCCGAGCCCGGCACATGCCAGAGCCCCTAAGATCTTGAAAACGGCCAGCTCGCGACGGACCCTCCACATGGACACTGAGGGTATCCAACCGGACGTTCCAAGTGGCGCGCATGCGCACCGATCGGGCAGGCTGGACACACCGTCGGGACGACGTCCGCACCACATGTCGTCCCGGCCTCAGGAGCACCGTCATTCCGACCCAGGGAAGCCAGATCATCGTGACCGACATCCTTGACGACCTCGCGTGGCGAGGCCTGATCGCCCAATCCACCGACATCGACGCGCTGCGCGCGTCCATGGCCAAGGGGCCGATCACGCTCTATTGCGGTTTCGACCCGACCGCGCCGTCACTGCATGTCGGTCACTTCGTGCCACTGCTCACGCTGCGCCGCTTCCAGCTGGCCGGGCACCGCCCGATCGGCCTGGTCGGCGGTGCCACCGGCTTGATCGGCGACCCGAGCGGGCGCAACACCGAGCGCTCGCTCAACTCCAGCGAGGTCGTCGCCGGCTGGGTGGAGCGCCTGCGCGGCCAGGTCGGGCGCTTCCTGGACTTCGACGCCGAGCCCGACCCGGCGCTCATGGTCAGCAACCTTGACTGGACCGGCGAACTGTCCGCCATCGGCTTCCTGCGCGACATCGGCAAGCACTTCCCCGTCAACCGCATGCTGTCCAGGGAGGCGGTCTCCGCCCGGCTGGCGGGGGAGGGGCTGAGCTACACCGAGTTCAGCTACCAGATCCTGCAGGCCTACGACTACCTGGAGCTGTTCCGGCGCTACAACTGCACGCTGCAGATCGGCGGCAGCGACCAGTGGGGCAACATCACCGCCGGCGCCGACCTGGTCCGCCGCATCGAGGGCGCGCACGTCCACGCGCTCACGCTGCCGCTGATCATGAAGGCGGACGGCACCAAGTTCGGCAAGTCCGCGGGCGGCTCCCTCTGGCTCGACCCGGAGATGACCTCGCCGTACGCCTTCTACCAGTACTTCCTCAACACCGACGACCGCGACGTGGTCCACTACCTCAAGGTGTTCACGTTCCGGAGCCGCGAGGAGATCGAGGAGATGGAGAAGGCCGTCGCCGAGCGGCCCTTCGCCCGGGAGGCGCAGCGCGCGCTGGCCGAGGAGCTCACCGAACTGTTGCACGGCAAGGCCGAACTGGACGCGGTCGTGGCGGCGTCGAAGGCCCTGTTCGGGCAGGGAACCCTGGAGGAGCTGCCGCCCGCCACGCTGGCGGCCGCGCTCGCCGAGGTGCCCAAGGCCACCGTGCCCGCGCTGGGCACGCCGTTCGTCGACCTACTGGCCGACAGCGGGCTGGTGGAGTCGAAGTCGGCGGCCAGGCGGGCGGTGAAGGAGGGCGGCGCGTACCTCAACAACGTCAAGATCACCGACGAGGCGTACGTGCCGACCGCTGATGACCTGCTGGCTGGGCGGTTCATGGTGCTGCGGCGCGGCAAGAAGTCGATCGGCGGGGTCGAGGTCGGCTGACCGGCCTGCCTTGCGGGGCGGGCCTTTCCGGGGTTACGGGAGGCCCGCTTCTGCCGGCCTGACCAGGGCTTAGTCGTTGGGTGGTCACGGCCGGGTGGTCACGGGCGTGTGCCCCCGGTCACGGGCGGGTGAGGTCGGGTGGTCACGGTCTGGTGGTTCACGGGCGGGTGGTTACGGGTGGGTGTCCCGGTCACGGGCGGGTGAAGAGCGCCACCGTCAGGCCCGGCAGGTCCCCGGAGTGCTTGGCCGAGCTGAGCTCGAACCCGGCCTGCTCCACCGCGGCGACCCGCGGTAACCCGTCGCCCTCCAGCCCCGACTGCTTCGTCCCGCGCCAGACCACCCAGACCCGTTCCCGTCCCTTCAGCGCCGCGGAGACATCCTGCCGCTCCGGGTAACCGAACCCATCCGGCTCGGGCACGTCACCCGATTTGAGGACATCGACGGGCATCAAGGAGTCCGCGTAGTACTCGAACCCGGAGCGCAGCTGGCTCTGCCCGTACACGATCGCGTCGTCGGGTTCGGCCTTGACCACGCGCAACGCCCACGGGATGTTCTCGAAGCGACCGTTCTCCTCGCGTATCTCCACGTGCTCCGGGAACGCCAGCGCGCACCCGAGCACCACGACCGCCACCCCCGCCACGATCTGGAACCGGGGCAGGCTCGCCACGGCCACCCCTGCCAGCAGAGCCAGCGCCGGCGCCGTCACGAACAGGTAACGATCCACATAGACCGGCGTCACCAGCAAGGACACGGCGAGCAGCAGCACCGGAGGCAACACCAGCCACCCCGCCAACACCAGCCCCCACACCCTGCCCGGTGTCCTGCGCGACGCCGTCCACAACAGCGCCACCCCCGCCAGCGCGATGGCGAACAGCACCACCCCGAGCCCGGTGGCCCCCGCCGCCATCTTGGGGAACTTCAGCCAGACCTCCGGCCCCCGCTGAGGGATCCAGCTGATCGCGTGCCGTTCCCCGTACCCGACCAGTCCCAGCACCGCGGCCGGTACGCAGCCCACCGCGAGCGCCGCGAACATGCGCACCAGCCACGCCCGGCGTGCCAGCAGCAGCTGAGCGGGAAGCACGAGCACCGCGAACAGGTGCGTCGAGCACACGAGCGCGACCGCCACCCCGTAGACCACCCAGCGCCGGCCCTCCGGGCGCTCGATCGCGCGGTGCAACGCCCAGAACGAGAACACGACCGCGGCGGCGGCAAAGGCATAAGACCGGGCGAAAGCCCCGTAATACGACACCGACGGCAGGATCGCGAAGACACCCGCGGCGATCACCCCGGCCCGCACACTGTGCAGCCGCCTCCCCAGATCCACCAGGAACCAGGCCGCCACGCCGATCGCCACCGCTGACGGCAGCCGCAACCACAACTCGGCCGTGCCCAGCTTCATCCAGAAGTGCATGAAGAGGTAGTACGGGAGGAAGTGACCGTCGATGTGCCGGGCCAGCTCCCACATTCCGGCCAGTGAACGGGAGGCGGCGCTGATGGTCGCCAGCTCATCGCCGTTCAGGGTGGCGGAGCCCGTTCCGGTGAACGCCGCCGCACCGGCCAGCAACCCCATCCACCAGGGGGTTGACGTGCGGAGACGTGCTGCTGGGCGCGTTGGGGGTGCCAGTGTGGCGGCAGTGGTCACCGGGGCAGGATACGCGGCATATGGGCTGGAGCATGGCGTTCCGGCTTGTGAGGTTGCCGTGCGGGTGCATGGGTGGTGTTGCACCCCCATACGGAACGATGCCGGCACCCGCTCCTCAGGCACCTTCACCTAACACGCTCCGACAGTGCGAGCGCCTCCGCCCACCCACCGCCGCACGCTCCAACCGCAGGGCCGTAGGTGCTTTCACGTCACTGCCCGTGCGACTCACGTGTGTGGACGTGCGACTCACTTCACCGGCTTTGCGGTCAAAGGGGAGGCGTACTTGCAGGGCCTTGCGCCTCATCCCAGCAGAATTGCGCGCGCCGGTTCACAACGTCGTTGCATCGGGAGACGGGCCTGCGGATCGAGTCGCGCTGGCGTTGAGCACCCCAGCAGAGCCGCGAGAGTCGCGTCCTTGTGGTCGCGGTCCACGGTGGGTCGACCTGTACTCCGCAAGTGCGTCCACCCGGTCGATCGCGTCCGGGCCGAGCATCCGGGAGATGGTGTCGCGGAGGACTTTGAAGTCGTGGCTGTGCACCGTCAGGCCCGCGTCGCGTGCCGCCTCCACCAGCGCCTCGCGGCAGAGCCGCCTTCCGGGCCGTGCAGGAAGTGGTGCTTGCTGCCGGTATTGGTGCCTGCTCAGCACCGCGGCTAGGTCGTCGGGCAACGTCATCCGACCCGAGCCGATCGCTCCCAGGTCAAGGGCGACCTCGACCACGTCGTGTCCCGTCTCGGCCAGTTCCCGCGCGTCCGAGCTGATGGCGTCGCATGCCGCCGTGCGCGCAAAGTGCTCCACCCTGTCGATCAGCCCTGCCGCCGCGCCGCCCCCCAGCCCGGCGGCCACCTGGTACCGCTGGTCGGGCAGCGAAAGATCGTCTGGTCGGGCAGCGAAGGACCGTCTGGGAGCGCCACCCGCTCGCGCCACAGCACTTGGGGAACCGGCGTTACCCCCACCCCCATCAGCATCGCTAACCACAGTGGTTCTTCACCTCGAGCATGGCCGCCGTACCCAAGCTCGCTCACCTCCGTGTGGGTCAGCCGGATCGCAGATGTCGGCTTGGTAACGATCCTCAGACCCACGCCGCCGAGCGCATGTCGCTGATCCATCGACAACGGCACGGCCCTGGGGGATGTCGACAGAGAATGCCAGACGCCTGATCAGGTACGTTCCGAGATGATCTGGCGTGACTCCTCTGAGTGTGGCGGCATTCGTTCGCATTTGCCGATGAGGCCGGGGATCCCTGCTCCGCGCGGCCCTGGCGAGGCGATTTGACGTGTCGTGGATCGCGACCTAATCTTTCACTTCGCCCCGGGAGTGAGCCGGACGCCGGTCAGGCGGACGGGCCCAGGGGTGAGCCCCTTGAGATGACGAGCCACTCGGCAGAGCCGCTTCGGCGTGCTTCCGCCTGAGTCATCTCGGAGCATGCCGAAGCCACCGGAAAATCGGTTGATTCGACAAGCCCCGGATGTCACGGTAAGTTGTGAGGGTTGCCCCGGAACGGGGTGCACAATCCTAGTCAGTTTGGCCAGCTTGTGGCAAATCTCCGGATTTGACGCAAGAACGGCAAATTGATAAGGTTACGGAGCTGACAAATACGCCTCCGAGTAAGGATCTACGGATTCTGACTAGGGTGTACGCGTCCGTTTCTTGAGAACTCAACAGTGTGTTAAAAGCCAGTGCATGTATGACACATGTATGACCCCGTCATTTTTGACGGATTCCTTTTTGAGGTTGGGATTTTCATCCCTCCAGACATTGTTTGGAGAGTTTGATCCTGGCTCAGGACGAACGCTGGCGGCGTGCTTAACACATGCAAGTCGAGCGGAAAGGCCCTTCGGGGTACTCGAGCGGCGAACGGGTGAGTAACACGTGAGCAACCTGCCCCTGACTCTGGGATAAGCCTGGGAAACCGGGTCTAATACCGGATATGACCGTCTCCGGCATCGGGTGACGGTGGAAAGATTT
>NZ_FNDJ01000037.1:0-71707 GCF_900099965.1 Nonomuraea jiangxiensis
CGCGGCGATCCGCTCGGCACCCAGCTCAGCGGGAGCCGCCCCCTCCTGCTCCAGCCAGCGGCTCAGATGCGCCAGCACATACGCGTGGCCCTGAGCGGTCCGCGGCGTGAACCCCTGACCGATCAGCTCCAGCCGAAACTCGTGCACCAGCCCCGCCAACGGCCCCGACACCCTGACCGGGTAGCGGCCGTCCGTCGCAGCCCTGACCATGTCTTCACCTCCATCGACAGCCCCTCGATGAAGGAGACGGTGAACCTCCGGCGTTATGAGGTCAATTCACCCGGTCGCACCACCCGCAGCCAGCACTGATCCACCCAGCCCGGCATAACATCCAACCCCAGATAATTGCTGTTATGCCTGGACCGGCATAACGGCAAGAAGATCAACGGGCGCAAGCGGTTCATCGTGA
Organism: Nonomuraea jiangxiensis; assembly: GCF_900099965.1. Lineage (GTDB taxonomy): Bacteria > Actinomycetota > Actinomycetes > Streptosporangiales > Streptosporangiaceae > Nonomuraea > Nonomuraea jiangxiensis. The sequence goes on from NZ_FNDJ01000037.1 coordinate 410, forward strand.
CCGACACGTTGGGGTTGCTGCTGGTGGTGTGCGTGATGGCCGCCTCGGTCCAGGATCGCGACGGCGCCAAGACGACGCTGCTCAGCGTGTATCTGTTCACTCCGGTCCGGTTCGTCCTCGCTGATGCCGGCTTTGCCGGGGCCTTGGTGGAGTGGACGCGGCGCGTGTTGGCCAGCACGCTGCACATCGTGCGTAAAGCGCCTGGCCAGATCGGGTTCGCCGTAATCGCCCGCCGCTGGGTGGTGGAACGCTCGCTGGTCTGGTTGACCAGCTACCGCCGTCTGGCTCGCGACTACGAACACCAGCCTGCCACCTCCGAGGCCATGATCCGCTGGGCCGCCATCAGCAGCATGGCACGCCGCCTCACCCGCGGAGCTGCTGCCACTCGCCAGCAGCGGTTCGTACCTGCCCGCCCAGCGGGTTAGCCTCGTTTCCAACACGATCTTAGGGATTAGGTTCCGCGCATGTCTTCCCAGCTCAGTCATGGCGCATCAGTGGCAATCCGTCGTTTCGCGGGATGGGTCGCCCGCGGCTCGGTCGGTCATCCCGTGCTTGATGGGATCGACTACTGGGACGAGTTGAAGGACTCGCCCTCCCAGATGGAGATCTGCTTTGCCGTCTTCGTCAACGTCCTCGAACTTGACGATCAGGGACTGCCGATCAATGAGAAGTACGCCGAGCGCCGGGCAGCTACGTGGCTCTACCTGTACTGCACTGGAGAACTCCCTCCCGGAGAGCCAGGCCTTGAGCCTTGGGAGTGTGCGCTTTACTGATTGATCTCCGCACGTTGCCTAACGCCCGCCGCCTGCTGCGGCTACGAACATCACCAGCCAGCGCCAAGGTCATGATCCGCTAGGCCACGATCGGTACCATGGCACACCGCCTCACCCGTGGGGCTGCCATTCGCCAGCAGCGGTTCGTACCTGCCCGTCCAGCGAATTAGTCCTTCTCAAACACGCTCTAAGCAACGCCCATGGGTAGGGATCAGGTTAGGCTACTGGAATGGCAGGTTGTCGTCACCTAAAGAAATTCTGGGGCGCTTCTAGGCATGAAGCCAGCTCATAAAACGCTATCGCAGTAGCGACTGGTATGTAATTTGGCGCCCAGGGTAGAGCGAAATAGAAATCGCTGTCACTCTGGGCGTGCTATAACGGCAATCGGTCCTTGGGGGCTCCTCTCTAACTGTGAGGTCTGAATCATGCAGCGAATTCTTGAGCACCGTGTCATTATGGCTGGCTCAATGGTGGGTGGTCCAGATGTCGACAGGGAAGTGGAAGTCGCCATGAGGGATATCACGATTCAACTACAAGAACTTCAGGGGGAGAGGCACGCCCCCTTCCTTGTGAATTTGGTCTATATGATCGGCGGCGAGTTTATATCGCCGGACTTCTCGGGATTGCGAACTGGAAAATTCAGCAGGAAGCGTGGCATTCTGGTTATTGAGGGGGCTGTTCCCGAGGGGCCCCTGGAGGATGCGTTCAATTTCTTGCATGGCCTACTAGTTCAGAGTCTTGATGTTGTTGAAGAATGGGCGACTAAACGAAAGCGGCTGATGCCCATATCCGAGATGCGTCAAATAACCAGCGCTATACGCAAAAGACAAGAATGAGCTCCCATTGAGAATGGTGAGCTTCATCGGCCCTGCTGAGTGCCGTTGCGGCATACTCACAGCGCCTAGTCCTGGTTCTCGACTTTGCTGCGTTGGATGCCACGTTCACCTCCGACGCCCGCAGGACTGTCGCGCAAACGCAGCCACCTCCCTGACCGTCCCGGTCCTCTATGCCTTCGGCCAGGCCCCGGTCGGCGGCGGAGACCGAGACCTACTCCCACGACGCCAACAGCAACGTGTGGAAGCAGGAGGTCCTCGGCAAGAGGACCACCTTCACCTACGACCTCAACCGCCTGCTGAGCTCGGTCACCAACCCGTTCGTGCGGCAGTAATGTACAGCTACGTTCCACCTTCCGTGGCCCCCGGACTGGACGCTCCTTCAGGAAATGATGAGGTCTTCGAACTCAGGGCTTCGGCGGAGACTTCTGTGCGTTTTGGATCGTGGCCATAGCCGTTCGACCGGCGAGGAGTGATCCTCGTGCTGCCATGATGCCGCCGATGGCTCCCAATACTCCGGCAAGTGCCCCCAATGCTGCGGCGGTCGCGCTGATCCACTCGGTAGGTTTGGCTGCCTCTTGCGAGGCACTTGAGGCGGCGGGGGGTGAGGCGGGAAGTGCTGCCACCGACCTTGTCGAGGCAGGCGCGGGTGTTACGGTAATGGTTACTGTGGCTGTCGGGATGGGCGAAGACGATGCGCGCGTGTTGGATCCCCAGATAGCACCGATGACCAGGGCCGCAAGTACAAGGAGAAGCGTTCCGGCGTGGAAGGCCAACTTTGTCTCGCGCGGTTCGTCGAGAGCATTGGTTAGGGGTGCCCGACGGTAATAGCGTCGTCGTCGCTCGTACCGTGCCCACTTCCACTGCTCGTGGAGGGACCGCCCGTCTAACCGGTCTTCTTGCAGCAGTAGGAAGCCGCCGACGGCCAGAACCCCACCTATCGTCCGAGCGGCCTCGGAAGAGAAGGAGTAAGCAAGGTGACCAGCAGAAGGCCAGCAGAGGCCATAGCCAATCCGCCATCGATGAAAGCCGAGCCGACGTTGCGCAGGCGATCGGCATTCCCCCAAAGCTGTGTCACTTCTTCACCGTAGATACGCCTTGCGCAGGATGTGGTCATGACCGACTCCCGGACATAGGACCGTACCCATCTGGTGACCCCCGGTGGTGCCGAATGGGACGGTGGTCGCGCAAGCAGGATCACTCGTTGCCGTGCTCTTAGCTGGGTGGGGCTACCAGGACTTGAACCTGGGACCGCTTCCTTATCGGACAACTCGGACGCCAGTTCGTATAGTCCAACGGAGCCCTCTGACCTGCGTTGATCCGATCACTCGGACGGGCCTTTGTCGGCAACGGCATTTGTTCAGTCCCAGGATCTGCCACGCGATACGGGTCGTGTTCTCGGCGAGGTCCACGTCTTGTCACCCGATCCCGAGCACCTCACCGCGCCGGAGCCCGCAGACCGGGAGCATGACCAGCGGCAGGTAGTACGGCAGTGGCTTGGCCGCCTTGAGAATTGCTGAGCTTCGTCCACAGGCCAGGGCCGCACTGTGGAAGGGGTGGGCGAAGGCAGCGTGGTCAGGCGAGCGGGATTGCTGGGGATCAGTTCGCCGGCGTGCCGTCGCCGGGCTGCGGCGCTTCGATGCCACCAGGCAGCGCGTCACCTCGTACCTACAAAGGGGCCCTACCCGGGGCAGGGTTATCGGCCGCTGTTGAACCGGTGGAGGGCGACACCACTTCCACTACGACGAACGGTCGGCCGACATACCCGCCATTCGGCGCTCGGGACGTTCCGCCTTGGCTTCCGCGGTGGATGATGATTGCTGTTCCAACGGGGGTCGCTTGTGTAGCAGGAGGGCGGTCAGGGCGCCTGCGACCAGGCCCCAGAACGCCGCGCCGATGCCCAGGATCGTCATTCCCGAAGCGGTGACCACGAAAGTGACCACCGCGCTCTCCCGTCCCTCGGGCTCGGTCACCGCGCCGGCCAGCGACGAGCCGAGCGCCGGCAGCAACGCGAGGCCGGCCACCGCGGTGACCAGCACGGGTGGGGAAAGCAGTACCAGAGCCATGGCCAGGCCGGCGCCGAGGCCGAGCGTCAGCTGGCCGGCGCCGAGGGCCACCGTCGCGATCCACCGGCGGCCGGGGTCGGGGTGGGTGTCCGGGCCGGCGGTCAGCGCCGCCGTGATCGCGGCCAGGTTGACGGCGTGACCGCCGAACGCCGCCGCCGCCGCGCTCGCCAGGCCGATGGCGACAAGGACCGGGCGCAGAGGCGGAACGTATCCGTAGGTCGCCATGACCGCCATGCCGGGGACGTTCTGCGCGGCCATGGTGACGAGGAACAGCGGGATGGCGATGCTCACCACTACGGACGGGTTCAGCGTCGGGGTGGTCAGCTCGATCGCGGGCCGCAGCGCCGCGCCGGACAGGCCGGTGCCGGGCCCGTGCAGCGCGATGGCGATGACCGCCACGGCGAGCGCGCCCGGAACGGCCCACTGCCGCAGGTACCGCTGTAACACCGCCCAGGTCAGGACGACGGGCACGGCCAGCAGCGGGATGTCGACGATGGCGCGGACCGGTGCGGTGCACAGGCTGAGGATGACGCCCGCCAGCATGGCACCGGCGATCGGACGGGGGATGGCGGCGATCGCCCGGGCCGGCCAGGGCGACAGGCCGGCCAGGACGATGAGCCCGGCGCAGACGATGAACGCGCCGACCGCGGCCGGGAAGCCGCCGGGCACCGGGCCGGTGGCCACCAGCAGCGCCGCGCCCGGGGTGGACCAGGCGATGCTGATCGGCATGCGGTACCGCAGCCCGAGGAAGAGCGCCACCGCTCCGATACCGCAGCAGAGGGCGAGCAGCCCGGACGCGGCCTGCCCCGGCGTCGCGCCGACGGCACGCAGCCCGGCGAGCACGACGGTGAACGAACTGGCGTAGCCGACCACCGCGCTGACCAGCCCCGCCATGACGGCCTGCGCCCGCATGCCCACTCCTCAGTGTCGCCAAACTCTCAATCGTTCCGTTTACGGAACGAACCATAGCCACGTGGCCACCACGGGACAAGCCCGGCGGCGAAATGCAAGGATTGCCGGGTGAACGGCCGTGACACGGATATCGGGAGCCGGCTGCGGCGATTGCGGGAGGCCCGCGGCATCTCCCTGTCGGCGCTGGCCCGCAGCGCCGGCATCGGCAAGGCCACCCTGTCCGGCCTGGAACTGGGCACCCGCAACCCGACGCTCGAGACGCTCTACGCGGTGGCAGGAGCCTTGGGTGTGCCGTTGACGGCTCTGGTTCTGGAGCCCGGCGCACCGCCCACAGAGGCCGTCCGCGTGCCGGGCGCCGCTGTAACGGCCACGCTGCTGGAGGTGTTCGAGGAGCCGACCGCGACGTTCGAGTTGCTGCGCATGCGCGTCCGCCCCGGCATCGTGCAACATTCGCCACCTCACGCCCCCGGCGTGACCGAACACGTCACGGTCTACGCGGGCGTGCTGCGCGCCGGCCCGGCTGACGCCCCCCTGCTGGCAGGGCCAGGCGAGCACATCTCCTGGCAGGCCGACATCCCACACATCTACAGCACCGTCGGCCCGGACGAAGCACTGGCCACCCTGCTGATCCGCTCCCCCCGACAGGCCTGAGCCACCGCTTCCACGCCGTACGGCGGCCACCAAGGAACGCGCCCCGAAAACCCGGCAGAGTGCGACCCACCAGCCATCCGGAACACGCGTTCAGTCGTCAGCGGCAACCAGGAGCGACAAGATCCTGGCGGGGCGGTCGATGAAGACCAGCTCGTGAAAGTCGATATGAACCCCGCTCCAGTCGTGAAAGGCATCCTGACCGAGATCCGTGAGCTGGTATCTCACGGTGGCCTCTGCCACCAGCGGATGAACCGTGTGCTCCAGCCGGGCGGACAGAGCCGCAGGAAGAGGACCGAACTGTGCCGCCCAGTCGCGCAAAATGGCGTTCGCGCTCATCTCGTCCAGGCGCACGTATGCGGCCGGGCACACGTTCCGCAGCCAGTAGGGGCCATGGCGGAGCCCGTCGGCCTCGACTCCCCCTCCGGCATAGTCATCCCGGAACTGCTCATGGCCGATCAGCTCCGCCAGTAGGTGGCCATCGCCGACATCTGCGTGAGACACACCGAACAGGGATTTCGCGTAGCTATGCGGGTTGGCCGGCCACTCATTGACCGCTGATCTCGGGACAGCCCGGTGGCTCCACGATCTCAACGCCGATGGGCGCCACAGTTCCCGCCTTCACGTCGCCCATGTAATCTCCGTACCCCGTCGCGGACGGCGTCGGGTCAGGCAGCGGCTCAGGCAGCGGCTCAGGCAGCGGCTCAGGTAGCCCGGGGTGCTGGGCGTCTGCAAGTGGCTGCGGGCAGTCCGGTGGGGTGGCAGTGGTGGTAAGCGTCGGGACAGCCACCAGTGCCAGGACCAGCAGTAAGGCTCCACTCCGCCTCTTCACGTGCCATCACTCCCAACCGTTCATCGACCACAACTGGCGAAGTAAGCAGCATGGGGCATGTTGATCGCGAGCGGAAGAGGTACAACGCCTGAAGGCCGGTGGTCGGCACGGAAGGCTGCGCGAGCCTCCTTGCCGAGGCAGCGGATCTTGAGCGACCGCTGTCTTGCTGACAGCCCCTTTTCGTCCGCCACCGACTTTCGGGCTCGCTATGACCAGGGCAGGATGAAATGCCTCAGCGGTCAACCCCGAGAGGCGGGGATTGACGGGCCCCGTCCCCCGTCCAGGAGAACCCATGCGCCGATTTCTCCTCGCCGTCACTGTCGTCATTACCTTGGCCGGCTGCTCCGGTGCCGAGAGGCCATCCTCGCCCGTGCCTGCCACCTCACCGCAGCCCACCAGCCCGACACCGATCTCCTCGGCTGCCGGGGACGACAATTCCATCTGTGCCCGCCCGAACCTGCGGACCTTCCTTTACGAGGTTGAGCAGTATTCCGGGCCGGCCGGACTCAACCCTGACGCTCCCGTCCATGACTGGCAGCCCGCCCTACAGGAGGGCAAGGACATCGCGGTAGGCGAAGTCCATCCAGCATTAGAGGAGGCGTTGGCCGGGGTGGAGGGCTACCGGATTGCCGTGGAGGGCAGTCGCCTCGATGAGAGGTTCGGCTCTCCACAGGCGCGCAATTACGCTCACGTCATCGCGAAGGCTGCGGTCCGGATCGCCAAGAGGTGTGGCGTGGACGTCGATATCACGATTCCGAAGCCGCCGAAGTTTTCCGAATTGGGCTGAAGCCCCGACTCGGAATGGCACCTCATATGTCGGCAGGGCATCGTTCTTGTTCCGCGAGCGCGTCCTGGCGCAGCTCCCGAGGCGTCCGCTCGTTCAGGTTCAGATCTGTTCGCTTGAGGATCACACGAAGTGCACGCCCGCCTCTCCCTCGGGACGGCCTGGCGTTCAGGATGAAGCAGGAACGGGATGCAATGTTTCGGAGGGGCTGCGGCGTAGTGATCAGTGAGCATTCGCCGGACAGTTAGGACCTTCGATGCGGGACCGAGCCGACTTCGAGCGTTATGTCGAGCAACGCTCGGCACGCCTGCTCAGAACCGCCTATCTGCTGTGCCGCGACTGGGCGGCGGCCGAGGACCTGACGCAGACGACCCTGGCCAAGGCGTGGCTGGCATGGCGGCGCGTGGGGGCCAACCCGGACCCGTACGTCTACCGCATCCTTACCAATACGCACGCCTCTTGGTGGCGGCGGCGCTCGCGGGGTGAAGTGGCGACCGGGGAACTCCCGGACCATCCGCACGAACGGGATCTGGCGGCCGACCTTGACACCAGGGAGGCGCTCAGGGGCGCCTTGGCCACGCTGCCCGTCAAGCAGCGGGCCGTGATCGTGCTGCGGTACTTCGAGGACCTGCCCGACGAGACGATCGCCGGGATTATGGGCTGTTCGGTGACCACCGTACGCAGTCAGGCCAGCCGCGCGCTGGCCAAGTTGCGGCTCGATTCGGCGGCGAGGGTCGCGGCGGAGATGGAGAGCTGACCATGATCGAACAGAGACTACGCGAACTACTCGAACATGACAGTGCGGACGCACCTCCTGGCGGCGTGAGCCTCGCGGCCGTGGACGCCCGCGTGCGTGGATTGCGCAGACGCCGCGGTCGGCTGGCGGGCTCCGCCGCGGCAGTGGCTCTGGCGCTCGCGTTCGCGACGGTGGTGATGATCGACTGGCCGGAGCCGGCCCGGGACCACTGGACCGAGGCCGCGTCCCAGCCCGGGCCGGAACGCTTCCAGCCGGAGTTGCCTCTTTTCCACCAGTACAAGGAGGGTGGTAAGCGCTACACCTCCACGTTCACGACGGCGGTCACGAAGGTGACATTCGCGGCTCGCTGCCCCGACGCCGGCTATGCGCTGATCTGGCTCAACGGCGAACTCGTGGCCTCGGGCCCCTGCGGACCCACGATCGCGGCTCCACCGGGCCGGCTCGACGAGACGGCCGTCACCCGGGACGGCGTGAACGAGCTGAGCACCGCCCTGGTGCCGGCGTCGGTCGCCGGGACCGGCCGGATGACACAGGATCGCGCCGACGAGCTGCTGGCCGGCACAGCCGCCTATCCGGCCGAGTGGCGGCTGACCATCGTGGACTCCAATACGCCCGGTTGCCGGGCTGATGCGGGGGACATCGGTTCGGGGACGGGTGAGATCAGACTGCGCTGCGATCAACCGGCACCGGACACCGGGCGCCGCTGAGTCCGAGTCCTACTCTGCGCGGGGCGGCGGGGTATTCGGAATGGTGGCGCCGAGGTTTGTCCACAGCTTGTGGACGGGCATCGGTCGTTCGGTGGATTTCGCCTGGACGAATTGCCGGCCGGTTCGCCCGCAGTTCGCAATCGCGACATCGGCCCGGCTCGCGGTATTAACCGCCGGTCGTCGGGAAGTTTCGCTACTGAGTCGCGGTCGGCTGTTTCTGTGTGGTCATACTGATAGCCGGTCGTTCGGGCGGAGGGATGGGGCATGACAGAGTGACCGCCGATCGCCTCCTGTCGGGTCTGACCCGTCTGAACGAGGGGGTGGCTGATGGGCTTCGCGTTGGCCTGGAGGGTGCGCGCTCGCGTGCGACGGGGACCGAACCCGGCCGCATAACGGAACTGGCCCGGCAGGAAAGGCGCTTGGTGCCGACGTACCGGTGTCCCAGCCCAGCGGGTGCCGAGTGGCTGGGCGCCAGCCTCGGGCAGGCCCGCGGTCAGGTCGTCAAGGTCCTGCACGGCAAGGGTCAGTGAGCCGGCGCCACGGCATCGTGGCGAATTTGCCGGAGGTCGTGAGTTTTCTCGGCAATTATCGCCAACCGGGTCAACGACGAATTCCGCGAGCGCGTGGGGGAGTTCTCCGCCGCCGCATGTGTAAGTGGGGATCGGCCCTGGTGTACGAGGGCGCCGGGCAGGGACGATAGCCGCCGGACCGCTAACGCCGTAGCCGGGCGATCACTTATCGCAATGGCGGAAAATGCAAAATCGATAACCGCATGCGCGAATCCGCGCCGCAACAGAGGAGTGCTTGACAGCCCGCAGCGTGTGATATAGCTTCGGCGCAATCATTAAAAGGATCAACCAGGCTTGTTCGGCTACATGCCGACGCCTGCACAAATGCTTCCGGGAATTCGCCGGACCTTGGACGTCGGCAATTCCGAGAGGGTCGCATTGCGGGGTCTGTCCAGGCCAGGGGGTGTCTGCGCGGGTCAGGTCGGTCAAAGTGACGACCTCTGACCCGGCGGCGATGGAGAGGGGTCTTGGTGACGGGTCGGGAGCGCTCGTCCTGATGGTGGGATGGCCGGGGGCGCCGGCCATCGCGTGCCGGGCAGGGGCCGCCTCCTCGAACAGCGGGGCCTCGCGCGCATGTCCCCTGCCCTGGCGGGTCGCTCACCGTCGGCACAGGGCCGGTCGAGCCGCGATCTCAGCGGACGGGCGGCATGGAGATTCGGGGGAAGCGGAGGTCGAGATCAGGTGGTCCCGTTCCGTATTCTTGGCCCCGTCGAGTTGCGCAACGGCGAAACGCCGATTCCCGTCCCGTCGGGCAGGCAGGCGATCATCCTCGGTGCGTTGGTGCTGGAGGCCAACCACATCGTCAGCACCGAGCATCTCATTGACGCCGTCTGGGGCGAGGATCCACCGAGCAGTGCCCGCAGCCAGGTGCACATCTGCATCTCGGCGCTGCGGCGGCAACTGATCGACCTCCGGTTGGCGGCAGAAATCCTTTCGCGGTCGCCCGGTTACGAGTTGCGACTGGCGCCCGAGGATTCGGATTTCCACTCCTTCGAGCAGCTCGTACAGGACGCGAAGTCTCTCACGCAGCGCAATCCCGTCGAGGCGGCGGCGAAGCTGCGGCAGGCGCTCACCTTGTGGCGTGGCCCGGCGCTCAGCGGCATCGTGAGCCGGGTCCTGGAGAGCAAGGCACGGCGGCTGGACGAGGCCCGGCTGGCCGCCCAGGAGACCTGCTTCGACATCGAGCTGGGACTGGGCCGGCACCACGAGCTGATCGGCGAGCTCACCGACCTGGTCGAGCGCTCGCCGCTGCGTGAGCGGCTGCGCGGCCAGCTCATGCTCGCCCTGCACAGATCGGGGCGGCAGGCGGAGGCGCTGGAGGTCTATCGCGTGGGACGCGAGCACCTCGTGGCCGAGCTGGGCCTGGAGCCGGGTGAGGAGCTGCGCCAACTCGAGACCGCCATCCTGCAGGGCGACCACACGTTGCTGCTCGACAGCTCGCCGAAGGGCTCGATCAAGCTCGACCCGGGCCAGCCCGCTACGCTCCTGGTCGTCACCCCGCGCCAACTTCCAGCCGACATCCAGGATTTCACCGGACAGAACGACCAGGTGGAGGCGGCCGAGGACTTCTTGCGCGGCGGCGGCGGCGCCACCGCGCCGATCGTGGCGATCAGCGGCCGGCCCGGTTCGGGGAAGAGCTGCCTGGCCGTGCACGTCGCGCACCGCCTCGCCCGACATTTCACCGACGGCCAGCTCTACCGGGACCTGCGGGGCAGCCAGCCGCAGAACGTGCCCGTGGCGGAGGTGCTGGGCACCTTCCTGCGCTCGCTCGGGATCCCCGGCCCCACCGTGCCGAGCGGGGTGGAGGAGCGGGCCGCCATGTATCGCAGCCTGCTGGCGGACAAGCGCATGCTGGTGATCCTGGAGGACGTGGTCAGCGAGACGCAGGTCATGCCGCTGCTGCCCGCCGGCGGCGGTTGCGCCGTCATCGTCACCAGCCGGACCCGCCTGACCGGCCTGCCCGGCGCGCTGCAGCTTGAGGTGGACGTACTGGACCAGACCAGGTCCCTGGAGCTCATCGGCAAGATCATCGGGCCGGGCCGTATGGCGGCCGAACTGCATGCCGCCGTCGCCCTGACCCGGGCGGTCGGCGGGTTGCCGCTGGCCCTGCGGATCGTGGCGGCCCGGCTGACCGCCCGGCCCCACTGGTCCCTGGCCTCGATGGCGGGCCGGCTGGCCGACGAGCGGCACCGGCTGGACGAGCTGGCCCACGGCGAGATGGTGGTCAGGAAGAGCCTGTCGATGACGTACGACGGGATGAGCCAGCGGACCCGCTGGCTGCTGAGCCTGCTCGGCCAGGCCGACGTCGAGACCATCCCCACCTGGGTGGCCGCGGCGCTGCTGGACGGTGACGCGCATCGCGCCATGGACTGGCTGGAAGAGCTCGTCGACACCCGCATGCTCGACGTGGCGGGCATCGATCCGGAGGGCGACCCGCGCTACAAGTTCCACGGGCTCATCCGCATCTTCGCGCGGGAGCGGCTGGACGAGCACCAGGACGACCGGGCCAAGCAGGCCGCGCTCGAACGCCTGCTGGGGTGCTGGCTGCACCTCGCCGAGGAGGCGCACCGCCGGCTCTACGGTGGCGACTACACGCTGTTGCACGGGTCCGCGCCCCGGTGGGAGCTGCCCGCCGCCCAGCGGGACCGGCTGCTGGTGAGCCCGCTCGACTGGCTGGAGCGTGAGCGGGTCAACCTGTGCGCGGCGGTGGCGCAGGCCGGCGCCCGCGGCATGGACGAGGTGTGCTGGGACCTGGCCGTCACTCTGGTCACGCTGTTCGAGTCCCGCAACTATTTCGAGGACTGGCAGGCCACCCACGAAAACGCTCTTCGCGTCACCCGGCTGGCCGACAACAAGCGGGGCATGGCGGCGCTCATGTGCTCGCTCGGCTCGATGCACCTCAACCAGCGCCGCTCGGCTCTCGCCCAGCCGCTGCTGGAGCTGGCGCGCGAGCAGTTCCAGCAGCTCGGGGAGCTCCGCGGCACGGCGCTGACCTCGCGTAACCTGGCCATGATCAACTACCGGCAGGGCGCGGCGGGGGCGGCCGAGCACCTGTATCGGCAGGCGCTCACCGACTTCCGCCAGGTCGGGGACCTGGTGGGGGAGGCGCACGTGCTGGCCATGCTCTCCCAGCTCGACCTCGACGCACAACGCTACGGCGAGGCCGAGGCGCGGCTGGACCAGGCGCTGGGCATCGCCAGGCGGACGGGGAGCCGCCGGGTGCAGGCCCAGGTGATGCACAAGCTCGGCAGGGCGTACCTGATGAGTGCCAACTTCGAGCGGGCCGAGCAGGTGGCGAGCGAGGTGCTGACCATGGTGCGGGACAACGGCGACCTGTTCGGCGAGAGCTACGCACTGCAGAGCCTCGGCATCGTGTACGGCCGGCGCCGCAAGCACGACCTGAGCGAGCAGGCGCTGCGCCGCGCGGTGGAGATCCGCGAGAGCGTCATGGACGAGCTCGGCGCTTCGCAGGTACGGCTGGACCTGGCCCCGGTGCTGGCGGCCAAGGGCGACGTCCGTCAGGCACGGGAACTGGCCGAGAAGGCGCGGGCCATGTTCCTGGAGCAGGAGGCGGAGCAGTGGGCGAGGCGAGCCGACGAGATCATCACGGAGCTCATCGCCCGGGAATGACCTCAGAAGGCGGGAGAACGAAGTAGAAGGTGCGCAGCGAGGTGAACAGGCCGCGACCGGACACCGTGAACACCTCGGCGACGCCCACCTGCGCGCCGAACGCGGGCTCCGTCGTACGGCCGAGGACGACGACGTGCTCCCCGGATCCCTCGGAGATCACCTCGGTCACCGAGAAGCGGCCGGCCCGCTTCTCCTGGAAGCGGACCAGCTCCTCACGTCCCCGGACGGTCGTGTCCGGGCGGTACCAGACGGCGTCGTGCTCGAAGAGCGAGGCGTAGGCGTCCAGGTTACCGTCGTTGAGGTAGGCGTAACTGAGGCGCGCGTGGTCGATCGCCGCGGCGGCCAGGTAGGCGCTGCGGGTCGCCGGGGTTGACTGTTCGTCGAACGTCATGGAGTCGTTCCCCTCATGGGTCGCTGGGCCAGGTACAGGACCGTGACGCACTGCTCCGTCACCTCGTCGCCGAGCGCTGCCGCCGCCCGTTCGATGTCGTCCAGCAGGGCCGCCCGGTCAGGTTCGGGGAGTTCGCGGACCGCGGCGAAGGTCGTGTAGAGGCGGGTGAGTTGCCGGGGCGGCATGGTGATCGACCAGCGCAGCACCTTCGCCTGGATGCCGCCGAAGCCGGCCCGGCGCAGCGCGCCGATCCAGGACTCGTGGTCGAACGGCCCGGGCACCGCCAGCGCCCCGGCCGGACGGTGCCGCCGCAGCACCTGGTTGAGGGCCAGGCGGACCGGAGTGGGCTGCGCCGGGTCCCCGTAGACCGTCCACCACGCGGCGAGCCGGCCGGCCGGGCGGAGCAGCCGGGCGATTCTCGCCAGCGCCGTCTCCCGGTCCAGCCAGTGCAGGCTCGACGCGCACACGGCGAGGTCGAACTCCCCGTGCAGCCGCGTGAGCGAGTCGAAGTCACCCTCGATCACGGTGAGCGGCCGGCCGCTGAACTCGGCGCGCAGCCGGGCCGCGAAGTTGGCGCCCAGCTCCACGGCGCAGACACTCGCCCCGCGGGCCAGCAGTTCCCGGGTCGCCTGTCCGCTCCCGGCGCCGATCTCCAGCACCGAGGCGCCCGGTCTCAGGGCTCTGGTCTGTTCGAGCAGCTCGTACACCTCTACCGGGTAGCCGGGCCGCGATAACCGGTAGCCGTCGGCGTCCGTGTCGAACAGCTCACGGCGCCGCAACCGGCTGTCGGTGACTTCCATGATGTTCCCTTCGGGTAGGTCCTTCAAGCCAGAGCACGGAAGGCACAGCGCCGGGCGCCACCAGCCGCAGCAGGGTCAGACAGGCTCCGGCCCGGCCGACGAGCAGCCCGGGGAAGCGGCTGCCGTACGCGTGCGAGCCGATGGCCCCGCTCGTCAGCAGATCCAGCCGCATCCGCAGGTACGGCTCCCGCCCGAGTCCCGGCAGGCGGTCGGCGGCCAGCCGGAGGAACTCCAACCGGCCGAGATCCCCGTGGCACAGGCCGTGGACGACGGGTTCCCGCCCTTGCGCGACCGCCGCGACGGCCCTGGCCACCTCCTGGTCGAAGTCCGGCCGGTGGGCGAGCAGGCGCGCGATCCCGGTGCCCGCGGCGCCCTGGCACCAGGCCCGGGTGCCGCCGTCAGGGGGCGCGGGATCCCGTGGATCGTCGCCGGCCAGCGCCCGGAGGCCGACGTCTCTCAGCTCGGCGTCGTCCAGCACCCGGCCCGCGCGGAGCAGTGCCCAGCCGATTCCCGCCGTACCGTGGGCGAAACCGTCGCCTACGCCCTCCCACGGCGACCCGCTTACCAGCCGCTCGGCGCACAGGGCGACCGCCGCCGCCAGATCGTCGAGGCCGTACCGTTCGTAGAGGTCGCTCGCCACGACGGCCGCGCCGGCCAGGCCCGAGACCAGCCCCGGATCCTGGCGGGTGCCGAGGTCCCGGACGAAGGACGGCAGGCATCGCTCGATGGCCTCGACATAGCCCTCGTCGGCCGTCACGACGGCGAGGTGGCCCAGGACGTAGAGGTCGCCGGCGGTGCCGGAATAGGCGCCGACCTGCCGTTGACCGGTGCCGCGCAGGCCGGTGACGACCGGGTGGATGCTGCGGATTGCCAGGTCGAGATAGCGGTCGTCGGCGTACACCCGGGCCGCGCAGGCGAACAGGAGGGCCATCCCGGACAGCCCGTCGTACAGCCGGGTCGGCAGCGGCCCGTAGGTGATCGGTTCGCCTCGCACGCTGTTCCCGGCCAGCCCGATCCAGGTGCAGTCCGCGCGGCCCAGTACCGCGTCGTCGGCCAGGGCGTCGATGGCCTGCCGGGTGCTGTCACGCAGGCTCGTGCCCGGGTCGGGCGGGCGCCGTGGCGGCTCGGTGGCGGGACAGTCCGGCAGGGTGCTCAGCGCGGCGGTCAGGATCTCCGCCTGAACGGCGCGGTCCTGGGGGCCGAACCGGTCCAGCCGGTGCTCGGCCCGCTGCCGCCCCGACTCACCGAAGAAGCCGGGGATCTCGCCGGCGCCCTGGAAGCGGAGCGTGGTCGAGGACGCGGCGGCGGAGAAGCGCGGGATGTCACCCGCCAGTAGCTGGCTCCGCTCGGCCGCGGCCACCGAGGCGAGCTCGGGGGAGGTGGCGAGGGCGGTCAGGAGCTGGTCGGAGGCGTGGTCGTCGGCGCCCAGCCGGCGCGGATGGTGCAGCTCGCCCAGCAGCAGGCCGTAGATTCGGGTGGGCCTGACCAGGTAGCGGATCTCGGCATCGCGGAAGCGGCGGATCAGCTCGCGGAAGGCGGGTTTGTGGGCCGCGATGGTGTCGTAGGCGTCCAGGAAACCACTGACGACGTCGGCGACGTGGTCGGCCGGCCGGACCCGGCCGTGCTCCAGGAAGGGCAGATTGGCGGCCTGTTCCAGGGCGGCGGGCACCAGCTCCGTCCGCATCGCGTCGGTGAAGGGCTCGACCAGTGCGGGTTTGCGCCGCGGCGCGGTCGCCAGGCCGCCGCCGATGGCGCTGGTCTCCATGCTGAGCTGGCGTCCCGGCACCATCGCGGTCGCCAGGACGCTCGTCGAGAGCAGCTCGAACGCCAGGTCCGCGGCGAGCTCGGAGCCCGCGCCGGGCGGGGCCGGGGGCTGCAGGATCGTCTCCAGATCGACCGGTACGGGGTGCTCGCCGTCGGCCCTGAGGTTCTCCATGTGGATGTCCGAGGCCGTCAGGCAGGTCAGCAACGCGACGCAGGAGCCGATCCGGCGGTAGAAGCGGCCGATGCCCTCCTGGCCGGCGGCGGGCCGGTGGCCCACGAACTCGCACCAGCCGTACGCGGCCCGGTTGATCACCCGCATCGCCCTCAGGTCCGGCTCGCCGTTGAGCTCGTTGAGCAGCGTGACGGCCTGGCCGTACAGCTCCTCGGCATCGAGCGCCCGCGGCTTGTAGACGACCCGGTCCCCGCCGGTGAAGGTCACCTCGGTGACCGAGCGGCCGCCGTTGTGCGGGTCGCCGAGGCCGGTGCGCAGCGAGCTGACCGCCTCGGCGCCTCCGGTGAGGAACCCGTGCCGCCGCAGCAGCGGGAGGTCGGCTCGGAGCCGGGAGAGCAGTTCCAGGCAGGTCGTCATCCAGTTGCCGGCGCAGCGCTCCAGCGCCTGTTCGAGCAGAGGGTACGTACGGAAGAGCGAGGCCAGGTACGCCGGGTCGCCCAGCAGGCGGTCACTGTAGTCCCGGTACCTCTCCTCGGGCGTGTCCCCTTGGAGCAGGCCGCCCGAACGCGCCCGGTGGAGTTCCAAGATCAGTGTCCGGTGGCTGATCGCGACCAGGTCCCCGATCAGGTTCTCCACCAGGGAGTCCCAGGCCTGCCGCGTGAGCAGGTCCTGGCCGGTTTCCGCCGCGGACCTGAGCAGCGCCTCGTAACGGTCGGCGAAGCGCGCCATCAGCCCGGAGAACGGGACCTCGTCGTAGCGGCTTCCGTAGAGTCGCACGGAGATCCGGCGTGCGGACCACGGCGACGCGGGCGTCGATTCGTTCACGGTATCCCTCATTCGCGATCCCTCATCCGCGTCAGCTGGCGACGAGCTGGCTGCCCACGAGCTCCCGGTAGAAGCCGTCCTTCGCGAGCAGGTCCTGGTGCGTCCCGCCGGTGCGTACCCGGCCGCCCTCCAGGACCACGATGTGGTGGGCGTCCACCACGGTGGAGAGCCGGTGGGCGATCATGATGACGGTGGTCGTCCGCGTCAGGGCCGCCATCGTCTGCCGCAGCGCGAGCTCATTGGCGGCGTCGAGCTGCGAGGTCGCCTCGTCCATCAGCAGGATCCGCGGCCGGCGCAGCAGGGCCCGCGCGATGGCGATGCGCTGCCGCTGGCCGCCCGAGAGCGTCGTGCCCCGGTGGCCGATCCACGTGTCGAGGCCGTCGGGCAGGCTCTCGACGAACTCGGTGAGCCTGGTCCTGGCCAGCACCTCCGCCAGCTCCTCGGCCGAGACCGACGGCGCGGCGTAGCACAGGTTCTCCCGGAGGGTGCCCGACAGGACGGGGGCGTCCTGCTCGACGTACCCGATCTGGCGGCGCAGCTCGGCCAGCGGCCACTGGCGCACGTCGCCGCCGTCGAGCGTGATGAGCCCCGACGACGGCTCGTAGAAGCGTTCCAGCAGGGAGAACAGGGTGGTCTTGCCGGTCCCTGACTCGCCCACGATCGCCGTGACCTCGCCGGCCGCGGCGGTGAAGGAGACCTCGCGGAGCACCGGTCTGTCGCCGTAGCCGAAGGACACCTGGTGGAAGGCGGCGGTGGCCTGTGGATAGAGCGGCTCTTCTGCGGCCGGCCCTGGCTGCTCCTCCGGCTCGACCGGCAGCTCGGCCACCTCGCGCATGCGATGGACGGCGGTCAGGCCCAGCTGCATCTCCGTGGCGCTGCGCACGAGCGTCGCGATCGGCTGCCCCACGTTGAACAGATAGAGCAGGAACGCCACCAGCGACGACACGGCCAGATCGCCGGAGGCCACCCGGGCGGCGCCGGCTCCGAGCACCACCAGGAACGCCACCTGGATGGCGAGCCCGGAGGAGACCCGTGCGAGCGCGGACCACTTCGCCGCGCCGGTGGAGTGCTCCCATGCCTTCCGCGTGGCCGTCTCAAGCCGGTCGATCTCGGCGTTCTCCATCCCGCTGGCCTTGACGGTGCGGAAGGCCCCCAGCGCTCGCTCCAGCGCTTCGGTGATCTCGCCGACCGACCGCTGCACGCCCGTCTGGGCACGGGCGATCCGCGGCATCGCCAGGCCGGTCACCGCGAGGATGGCGGCGAGGATGCCCACGGTGATGCCGAGCAGCGACAGGTCGAGGACGGCCATCAGCACGATTCCGCCGACGAGCATGAGCGCGGCGCCCAGCGGTTCCACGATGGCCTGCGAGGCGGCGCTGCTCAGCAGGGTGGTGTCGGAGGTCACCCGGGAGATCAGGTCGCCCGGGCGGTCCACCGCGTCCACGCGTAACCGCATGATCCTGGTGATGAGCCTGCCACGGGCCAGCCGCACGACCGCCGCCGCCACCCGTTCCAGCAGGTAGGTGCCGCATCCGGCGGCGAGCGCGCTGAACAGCAGGAGGCCGGCCAGCGCCAGCACCGGCCCCGCCGAGACCTGTCCGGAGCCGATGGAGTCGATGACCTGTTTGGCGATCAGCGGCTGGGCCAGCGCGGCGGCGGTGCCCAGCAGGTTCAGGGCGCCGCCGGCCGCGATCAGCCGCCAGTGCGGGCGGCTCTGGTCGGCCAGCAGCCGCCAGGCCGAGAGGCCGAGTGCGTTCATCAGGTCACCTCGAAACGGTTCAGGCTTCTCATCGCCGTACGCGAGGTCAGCAGGCAGCCGGCGACGGCGGTGATCAGCGCGGCCGCTCCGAAGACGGCCATGGTGCCGGTCGGCAGCGCCCTGAGCGTCTCCTCGACGTTCCCGCCGGCCATGAGCAGGGCCATCCACCCGGTTGCCGCCACGCCCAGCACCCAGGCAGGGACGACCGTCAGGACCATCTCCCAGACGACCATCAGGCTGATCTGCCGTGGGGCGGCGTTGATCTGGCGGAAGGAGTGGAACTCCCCGGCGCGGTCGGCGGCGCTCAGCACCAGCGCGATGACCGCGGCCAGCAGCAGGAATCCGCCGACCAGGACCACGGCGAGGATGCCGATGTTGGACGTGGCGGCGGACCGCTCGGCCGCGTACTCCCGGCGGAACTCGGCCGGCGTCTCGACCTTGACCAGACCGCTCTGCCCGGCAAGAGCATCGAGCCGCTGGGAGAGTGCGGGGTCGCCGGCGGACTCGGCGCGTACCAGGATGCGGTCGTACAGGGGCGCGGCCACGTGGCCGGCCAGCGCCGCACCGGGAAGCACCAAACCTTCCTGGCCGCCCTTGTCCAGGGCGAAGACGGCCACGACCGGCAGCTCGATGGGTTCGGCGGCGCCGGAGACGCGCACCTGGACCCGCTCGCCGAGCGAGATGCCGCGCTGGCGCGCGTAGGCGGCGCCCACGGCCACTCCCTCGTCGGACAGCGCGCCCTGCCGCACCTGGAGGTCGAGCAGGTCGCCGGCCGCGCCGGTGACGATGGTCGCGTACGTGGCGGTGTCCTGGAGGGACCCGTCCTGACCGGGGCGGGACGGGGTCGCCTGGGCCCAGGCCTCCCACAGGCCGGCGGTCGTGGTGACGCCGGGGAGGTTCGCGGCCGCCTTACGGACGTCCTCGCTGAGCCCCACGTACGTCTCGCGGACCAGTGGCGTCCTGAGGATGAAGTCCGCGTCGACCCGATCCGCCGCCTCCTCGGTCATGCTGAGGGTGTAGAGCGGCAGGCTGCTCAGCGCCCACCCGGCGAGCGCCACGCCGACGGCGAGCGGTGCCACGACACCGGCGTACCGGCGGTGCTTGAAGCGCACGTTGGCGGCGGCGAGATAGCCGCCGACGGGGGAGAGCCTGGCCACGGGCACGCGGCCGAGCCGGGCCATCCCGTAGACGATCCACGAACCGACGAGCCCGATGCCGATCATGACCAGGCCGCTCGCCAGCACGCCGTAGACCCCGCGCAGGGCGGGGGGCATCAGGCCGGACATGCCGAGGACCTGGATGACGCCCGCACCGGCCAGCGCCAGCACGCCAAAGACGATCTTGAACGTGCTCCTCCTGGTGTCCTCGGTCACCGCCGAGGCATTCGTCAGCGCTTCCGCGGGCCTGATCCTCAGCGCGGACCGGGCCGTCAGCCAGGCGGCCACCTGGCCGGCCACGAGAGTGATCGCCAGCGCCAGCACCAGCGGCTCCACGCTGTGGA
This sequence comes from Nonomuraea jiangxiensis, assembly GCF_900099965.1. GTDB lineage: Bacteria > Actinomycetota > Actinomycetes > Streptosporangiales > Streptosporangiaceae > Nonomuraea > Nonomuraea jiangxiensis. The sequence goes on from NZ_FNDJ01000037.1 coordinate 20,133, forward strand.
CGACCCGGAAGGCCGGGTTGAATACCTCCCTGGAGCGCAGGGCGGCGACGAGCAGCTCGGCCAGCCCCAGCCCGACCAGGCTGCCGGCCAGCCCGCCCAGCAGAGACAGCAGCAGTGCCTCGGCGCAGCAGAGCACCCTGATCTGACCAGGGGTGCCGCCGACGGCTCTGAGCAGGGCGAGCTGCCTGGACCGGCGGCGCACCGAAGTGATCAACGCGCCGCTGATCACGGTGACGGCCATCAACGCGACGATCGCGGTCAGCATGCCCATGGTCTGGCCGGTCGCACGATCGTCGGGCAGGCTGCCCTCCAGCACGCCCCGGTCGGCGCCCGTGAGGACCTGCAAGGTCGGCAGGCCGGCGGGCCCGGGAGCGTCGCCCTGGATCGTCGCGCTCAGCAGCGGGCGGATCGCGGCGGCGACGGCCGCGGGGTCGGCACCGGCTCTGACGAAGACGCCGAGTCCGTCCACCCGCCCGGCGCCGCGTCCGGCCAGCTCGGCGGCGTGCTCGTCGGCGAAGAAGAGCGTGCGCTGGTAAGCCAGGGGACCGGCGGAGCCGGCCGGCTCCGCGATCCCGGCCAACCGGTACGTCCGCTTCGCCCCGGCCACCAGCAAACCGAGCGAGTCGCCGGGGGAGACCCCGGCCGCCGCCGCCAGTTCGCGGTCCAGCACGACTTCGCCGTCACCGGCGGGCGCCCGCCCCGCGCTCAGCGCGAACGGGGTCAGCTTCGCGCTCGACCAGCCATGGCCGAACTGCGCGATCCGCGTGAGCGGCAGCACCGGCTGCCCGCCGGCGTCCAGCACGATCGCGGTGAACGTCAGCTCCGGCACCACCTCCTGGACCGCCGAGAGACCCCGGACACGATCGACCGCGTCCGGGGTGAACAGGCCCTCGGTGCCGCCCGCGGCGACCGGGACGGCCCTATATCGTTCGACCGGCGGCTCCGCGTTCACCGCGGAGTGCCGGATGAGGGAGAACGCGCTGATCAGGCTCGCCCCGATGACGATCATCAGGAACGCGCCGAGCAGCGCGCCCGGCCGGCGCAGCAGGGTCTTCCAGGCGATGGCCGACATCAGTCCTCACCCGCCAGACGGGTGACGGTGGCGGCCACCCGCTCGGGGTCGGGCGCGTCCATCACGTCGGTGATCCGGCCGTCCACCAGGAAGAGCACCTGGTCGGCCGTGGCCGCGGCGATCGGGTCGTGGGTCACCATGATCACGGTCTGCCCCAGGTCGTCGACGGCCTCGCGCAGCACCGAGAGCACCGCCCGGCTCGCCGCCTTGTCCAGGGCGCCGGTCGGCTCGTCCGCGCAGAGCACCTGGGGCCTGGTGATCAGCGCCCGGCAGATGGCCACCCGCTGCTGCTGTCCGCCGGACAGCTCGTGGGGGCGGTGGTCCAGGCGGTCGGCGATGCCCGCGCGCTTGGCGAGCTCGTTCGTCCAGGCCCGGTCGACGCCGCGGCGGGCCAGCCGGAGGGGCAGCGCGATGTTCTCGGCGGCGGTGAGCGCCGGAATGAGGTTGAACGACTGGAAGACGAAGCCGACCAGCTCCCGGCGCAGGATCGCGAGCTTCTTCTCGGACATGCCGTTGAGCTGGTGGGGGCCGAGGGACACCGAGCCGGAGGTCGGTTCGAGCAACCCGGCCGCGCACTGCAGGAAGGTCGTCTTGCCCGATCCTGACGGTCCCATCACCGCGGTGAAGGTGCCGGGGGTGAACTCCCAGGTCACGTCCTTGAGCGCGGTGACGGCGGTCTCCCTCGCGCCGTACACGTGGGAGACCTGCGTCAGGCGCACCGCGGCGGGCGGTCGCGTGGACGACGGTGGCGTGTTCATGGGCTGACCGACACTTTCATGGTGATGAAGAAGTGGGCGATCTCGTCGGGGTTCTCCCCGATCGCGTGGCCATCCGCCTCCACCCAGGCGTGGGCTTCGAAGGGATGGGTGCTCACCCCGGTGCACCAGTCCGGCCAGCCGCCGCCGAGCCGGCACATCAGGGCGATCGCGATGGAACGTTCGAGGCAGCGGGGGCCGCCGTGCCGCAGGCTCAGGCCCAGGATCGCGTCCCGCGCGCGTTCGGCCTGCGCGGCCGTCGCCGGTCGGGCGCCCCTGCTCAGGAACCGCAGCACCGCGCTCAGCCGGTGGGGGGAGAGGCGGGCCAGCGGCCAGGCCAGGGCGATGGTCAGCAGGACGACGGGGCGCAACCGCCAGGGCGGAGCGCCGGCCTGCTGCAGCGCCACCATCTTCGGGCTCATGCGATCACCAGCTTCGCGGCGGCGAGCTTGGTGAGCATGTCCTGGACGTCGGCCGTGATCTGCTCGGCCGAGTCCGGGTAGCGGACGCACAGGTCGGCCACCGCCGACTCGACGCTCTCGTGGCGCAGGATGCGGTCGAGCACGATCGCCGCGGTGTCGTTGGTCTGCCAGTATCGGCCGCGGCGGTTGTCCAGAAGGACGGCCCCGGTGTCGGTTTTGGTGAACGTCACGTGCGCGGGCAGGCGCCAGGCCATCACAGTACTCCTTCGCGTGCTGACGTTGATCGGAGCCACAGCTCGACGCCGAGCGTGGCGTCGAACGGCATGAAAGGTCGGGCGTCCGCGTGCTCCCCGAAGAGCAGCGGGCGGATCGCCTGCGGGTCGATGAGCCCGAGCCGGGCCAGGTGGGAGTCCTCGATCAGGCCCCACAGCTCCTGCCGGTGCCTGCGCAGGCCCTCGTAGAAGTCGGTGCTTCCGTCGGCCTTGGTCTGGCGGTCGAGTACGTGCGGAACGATGCCCCGCATCGCCGCGGCGAGCACCGGTTTCATGTGAGAGGTCGAGATCCGGTCCTCGAAGCGGATGGACAGCGCGGATTCGAGCACGCGGTCGTCGGTGTAGGGAGCCTCCAGCAGCACGCCGAACTGCTCCGCGATCCGGGAGAGCCCGCGTACGATCCAGCCGTTGGCCTGGATGGCGCGGATCATCTCGTGCTGGGCCGGCAGGGTGGCGAACGGCTGGGGTTGCTCGGCCGCCGCCTCGCGGATGAGCTTGCGCGCCGTGCGTACGGCCTCCTCCGTCGCCCAGGGCGGCATGCGGAGGCCCACCTCCCATCCGGTCTCGTATCCCCAGACCCGCTGGCCGGTCAGCCGTTCGGCGTTCTGCGCCAGCCAGCGGGGGTAGGGCTTGATGGGCGAGAACTGGCGCACCGTGGTGGCCAGGTTCCAGCGATATCGTGACGCGGCGGCCCTGATGTGCCGGAGGGACCGTCGCGGATTCTGGCGGGAAAGGGAGTGCAGGCACGTGGTGGTGGCGAAGAACAACTCGTCGCCGCCGGTGCCCTGCAGATGGCGAGTGGCACCTGCGCCGGCCGCCAACCGGAGCACATGCTCGATGCGGGCACGAGGACGGGCCAGGGGGGCCGGGCCTTCCAGGTCGAGCCGCGCGGTGGACAACGGTGAGTAAAGAGCGGGGCCCGTGCCGCGCTCCACGGTGAGATGCCGGGCGTCAGGGAGCTCGCTCCGGCAGCGGTCGGCCCAGAGCTTGTCGTCGTTCAGAGTGCCCGAGCCCTCATAGTGGACGGTCACCAGGTCGGCGCTCTTCCCCGCGGCCAGGAAGCTCAGACTGGTGGAGTCCATGCCGCCGGAGAAGTCCGCGCTGATCACCTGGGCTCTGCTGCTTCTGGCCGCGACCGCGGCCTCCAGGGCGTCACGGACCAGGATCGCGCCGCCTGCCAGCGAGGTCTCCGGCTCCGGCGGCGCCCACCAGCTCACGAGCCGGTCGCCGCCATCGGCGGAGATCTCCAGGTAGTGCCCTGGCCTGAGTGCCCGCACGCCCTTCCACAGGGTCGTCTCGTTCAGGGGCCACGGGGACCCGAACGGGTTGAGCAGGTGCAGAGCCAGGCGTTCCTCGTCGATGCCTGAACCGGTCAGTCCGGCCAGGGTCTGCGGGCGTTCCGCGGCGACGGTGACGCCCATGACGGTGCCGTAGAAGATCTGCCGGGCGGTCGAGATGCTGCCCTGCGCCCGTACCCGGCCGTACACGGAGCCGATCAGGTGGAACGAGCCCGGGATCGAGCCGGCCAGGGTGTCGAGGTCACGTACGGAGCGAACATGGCGAAGCCGTGCGGCCAGGGCCGCCTCCGTGATGTCCGTGGTGCCCAGGACGGCGACCCGGGCGTGTGCTGATTCGGCCCGCACGATGTCGGACTCGGGCCAGTGGCCCACCAGCCAGGGCCGGCCGGAGCGGTGGGTCAGGACCTTGGCGCCGAGCGCGGAGGGCAGGATGTCTCTGATCCGCTCCGACTCAGGGTTGTCGGGGAGCACGACGAATTCCATCCTGGCCTCCTTCGCTGGATGTTTCGCGCTTGTGTAACGGAAATCGCCCGCCGGCGGCGGCCGGCGCCAAAAGCGCCGCCCGGCCGCCGCCGACGATCGAGAGGTCAGCCCGAATTCAGGTGCCGACTTAGTCGAAGAAGTAGCCCCAGATGCTGTCGGCCCACTTGCCGCAGCAGGTCATCTGGGTGAGCTCGGCGAAGTCCCCGACCTCGACCAGCGCGGGAGCCTCGTAGGTCTGCTCGATCATGACGTACTCCTTTTTTGACGCTTGTCGCGTGAGTTTGTTTTTTCGTCGGCCGGAGGTTTTTCGTTCCGTCCGTCTTGCTGACAACCCAAACTCTGACAGGCGTCGTTTCCCGCGCGCTTCCCGGTCATTTCCCGGCCGAATTCTCCGCCGGCGTCTTCAGGATCGCGGACGGAAGCGGCGGTTTGTTCCTTCGTCCGGACGAATCCCGCGGTGGGAGCCAGGTCCTAGGAGCGGCGCGTCTGGGACCCTGGTCCCCGTCTCGCAGGCCAGGATCGCGGCGAGACCGGCGCGGACCAGCGCCTGGTCATCGACGATCAGCGCCCTGATCGGCCGGGATGCTCGCGTGGACCCGGAAACCTCCCTGGGGGACGGCCCCCACCTGGAGTTCCCCGCCGCACAGCGCGACCCGCTCGGCTATGCCGCGCAGGCCGAAGCCCTCCGTGCCCGGCGCCCGCCGCACTTCCGGACCGTCGTCAGCGACCCGCACGTCCACCATGCCGGGAAGGTAGCGCAGGGTGACGGTGGCAGTGGCGCCCGAAGCGTGCTTGCGGCTGTTGGTCAGCGCCTCCTGGACGATCCGGTAGACCGCGTGGTCCACGGTCGTCGGCAGGGGGAAGGGCTCCCCGGTCACCTCCATGACGATGCGCTGGCCGGCCTCGCGAGCCCGCTCCACCAGGTCGGGCAGGTGGGCGACGCCGGTGGTGCGGGGCTCGGCGGCGCGCGCCTGCTCCGCGCGCAGCACGTGCAGCAGTTGCCGCAGCTCGGCTATGGCGTCGCGGCCGTTCTGCTCGGCCGTGGCGATCGCCTCCTCGGCCTGCCCCGGGTCCTGGCGCAGGACCGTACGGGCGGCGCCGAGCAGCACGTTCATCGTGGTGATGTGGTGGGCCACCACGTCGTGCAACTCCCGGGCGATCCGCGCCCGCTCCACCCGTACGGCCGCCGCCGCCGACTCGGCCCGGTCGCGCTGCTTCAGCTCGTGGCGCAGCCGCAGCAGGTTGCCCAGCGCGACCAGCAGCAGGATCGGGAGCAGCATGACACCGGCGACGAGGAACGCGGTGGCCAGCGGCCCGTCCCCGTCCTGGGCGAGCACCGGAAAGCCCGCGGCGTGCAGGCCCACGAGGGTGCCGCCGTAACACAGGCCGACGATCGCCGCCGTGGTCCAGGAGACGCGGGGCCGGGTGTGCCTGCCCACGGCGTACAGGGCGAATGCCAGCCCGCCGGGGAACACCGGATGCGGCGTGACGAGCAGCAGCACGAGGGTGCAGGCGGAGCCGAAGGCGACGACCAGGACGGGCCGCTGCCGGCGCCAGAACAGGGCGCCGGCGGCCAGCCCGCTGATGAGGAGCTGGGCGGCGAGGGCCGGCCCGCTCGCTCCGGGCGCTCCGGGCGTGGACGACAACCATGCCAGGAGGATGACGAGGACATCCGCTGTCCGCGACTCACCGAAAGGCCTGCGCACCATCCGGGACTCTACCCGGATGATCGGCCGCGCGCGGTCAGATCCGGCTGCCGCCGCCCACTCCGGCGAGCACGCGGCCGACGGCGGCGTCGAGCTCGGCGACCGGATCCTCGGCCAGCGCCCGCTCGCGCGCGTGGGCCAGCACCATGGCGGGACAGCGGTAAGTGAACGTGCCGCCCGCTCCGACGCCGGAGACGGTGAGCAGCCGCGCGTCGATGAGGGCCTCGATCCGCGCCTCGGCCTCGGCCGGTGTCACCGCCTCCAGCTGGGAGGCCTCCCAGGCCGAGATCTCCCGGGCGGCGAAGTAGCCGAGCTTGCGTAGCAGCGCCCGGCCTTCCGGGGCCAGCGCACGGTAGCCGCCGTCGAGGGCGGAGCGGATGTCCAGGTCGTCATGCCGCAACTCGGACAGCAGCCGGTCGCGATCCTCCAGGCGGGCCGCCAGGGTGCTCATGCTCCAGTGCGGCTTGGCCGCCAGCCGGGCGGCGGCGATGTCCAGCGCCAGGGGCAGGCCGTCGCACATCTCGATCACCCGGCGGGTGGCCTCCGGCTCGGCCTCCAGGCGGTGCGCGCCGACGCCGCCGGCGAGCAGCGCCCACGCGTCCGCGACCGCCAGCTCGTCCAGGGTCACCTGGACGGCCTCGCGTAAGGAGGCCAGCGACGAGCGGCTGGTCGCGATGAGCGCGCAGTTACGGCCGGCCGGAAGGACCGCGCGGACCTGCGCGGCGCTGGTCACGTTCTCCAGCACGATGAGCACGCGCCGGGTCGCCAGCAGGGTCCGCAGCCGGCCGCTGCACTCGTCCTGCCGGGCCGGCACGTCACCGCCGCACAGCGCCCGCAGCATGCTGGGCAGCGCGCCCTCCGGCTCGGCGCTGTAGAGCTGCCCGTCGGGGAACGACTCCGCCCAGCGGTGGGCGACCTCCAGCGCCAGCGTGGACTTGCCGGAGCCGGGCGCCCCGGTGATGGCGACGGCACGGCCGCCCCGGTCGAACGCGGTCTGGATCCGCTCCAGCTCGGGCTCACGGCCGATGATCCGCACCGGGCGGGGCGGGAGTTGCCGGGGAGCCGGCTCCTCCGCGTCGAGTACGGGTTCCTGGCGGAGGATCTGCTCGTAGAGCCGGCGCAGCTCGGGAGAGGGATCGATGCCCAGCTGGTCGGCCAGTTCCGCGCGGAGCGCGGTGTAGGCGGCGATGGCCTCACCCGCCCGGCCGGCCTGGTAACAGGCCACCATGAGCTGCCAGGAGAAGCGCTCCCGCAGCGGGTGCTCGCCGGTCAGGCGGCGGAGCTCGGGAATCAGCTCGTCGTGGCGGCCCAGCGCCAGGTCGGCCCCGATCCTGTCCTGGACCGCCGTCAGCCGGCGCTCCTCCCACTCCTCGGCCGCCATCCTGAAGACGTCGCTGTCCAGCCCCGCCAGGGCCGGGCCGCGCCAGATCCGCAGCGCGTCCCGCAGCAGCCGGACCTTCTCTCCCGGCCGGACCGTGGTGCCGGCCGCCTCCGTCAGGTTCTTGAACCGCCAGGCGTCGATGGCCTCCGCGGACGCCTCCAGCCGGTATGAGCCGTCCCGCTCCAGGATCAGCACGCCCTGCTTGCGCAGCTCCCAGATCCCGCGCTGCACCTGGTTGCGGGCGCTCTTGGTGGGATATTCCCCGTACAGGCCGTCTACCAGGGCCTCCACGCTCACCAGGCGGCCGGGGGAGAGCAGGAGCCGGGCCATCACCGTCCTCGACCTCTTGGTGGAGAGCTGGATCTCCTGGGCGCCCTGCCACAACGTCACCGCTCCCAGGAAGCCGAATCGCGTCGTCGCCCCGTCGGGGGAACTCGTCTCCATGCGCGGCTGCTGCCCGGCCCGCCCGTTCACTCGACCGCTCGCCGCAAGCGTCATCACGCGTCTCCCTCTGGTGCGTAGCGACCCTGTCGACATCCACGATCCGGGCTCGGCTGACACCGACCTATTGCGGCCCTATCACTGCGCTATCACGGCGGCCTGAGCAGGGGTCAGCCGTGAGATGGGCCGGTGAAGGACAGGGGCCGCACATTTCTCACATCGCGGCAACCGGGCCAGCCAGAAGGGGTGTCATCGTGCAGACCAAGAGACTGATCACCGTAGCCACCGTAGCGGTCGCCATGCTCTTCGCCGGCGCCGTCAGCGCCTTGGCCGATGCCCCTTCGGAGCACCCCACGTCGGGCGACACCCCATGGGACCTGAACGAGGACACGCCGTGGGACCTCGGCGGGAACACGCCGTGGGACTACGCCGACACGCCGTGGGACTAGCAAGCGGGCGTCGCCCGAGCAGGTGAACGGCCCCGCCCTTCGGAGGGCAGGGGCCGTTTGGTCTGCTCAGGGCACGGCGACGTTGCCGGAATCCGTCAGGGAGACCAACTGCTCGGTGACGTCACGCAGGCTTCCACCGCGCAGCAGGATCGCTCGCTGTCGCACGGCGGAGTTCCCGGATCGGCTTACCTGCCGCATCAGGTCGCTCACCGCGTCAAAATCCTTCAGGTCCTCAAGAGCGCCGCGAATGTACTGGAGGAAGCGCTCGACCATCGTCGAAGCCGGCACCGCCTCCTTCGCGCCGACGTCGATGAGGTCCTTGTCGAGGCCCCAGCGCGCCGCATGCCATGTCGCCGCCCGGAGGAACGGTTGATCCATGCGCACTTCGGGTTTGCCCTGTTCGATCTCGCGGAGGACGGTCAGCACCAGGGCTCGGCACAGGGCGGCCACGAGCACCGCATCGTCAACGCTCGGACAGGCGTCCATGATCCGGAACTCGACGGTCTCGAAACGGGTTCCCAGGCGGGCGTCCCAGTAAATGTGCCCGGCATCCAGGATGGTTCCGGTGGCGATGAGCATGTCGGCGTACTGCTGATATTGGCTGTACGACTCGAAACGAGGTGCGGGGCCCGCGACGGGGAAGCCTCCCCACAACGTGTGCCGGTAGCTCGCGTAGCCGGTGGACCGCGAGGCGAAGAAGGGGGAGCTGGCGGAGACGGCCAGGAGCGTCGGCAACCAGGGAGCCACCCGGTTCAGGACATGCACCGCGCGGTCTCGATCGTCGACGCCGACGTGAACGTGGTAACCGCAGGTGAATCGGCGCCTGACCACGTCGTGGTAATGATCCGCGATCTGGTGGTAGCGCGGTTTGGGGACGACATCCACCGCACGCCAATCACCGATGGGAAGGGTGCCCGCGCACACGACGGACCTCCCTTCGGCATCGGCCGCATCGGCCAGGGCACGGCGAAGCGCGACAAGCTCCGAGTGCAGGTCGCCCAGTGAGCCGCATATCCCCGTGCGAGTCTCCACGATGGCGGCCTGGAACTCCGTGTCATAACCACCGATCTCACCGGTGGATCGGCCGTTCAGCAACGTGCTGAAACCGGCCAGGCCGTTGGACACCGGTGCCTTCGTCTTGTGGTCGACAACGAAAAGCTCCTCTTCCGCGCCGATCGTAAGCATCTCGCTCCGGTTGAAGTCAGTCATGGAGAAACTCGTACGAAAGTGACAACCAACACGTCCCGATAGGCCGGCATTCCTGACCCGTCGCGTTCGATGGGATGAACTCCATGAAACACGCGCCGGTCGTCGACGATCGCCATGTCCAACGGGTCCGCCAAACGGAAGGTGTCCAGCACGTTCCCTTGGGCGTCGCTAATGGTAGTGGTGCCGCCGGCTGCGTGCGAGAGATTGACCATGACCATTATGGCAAAATCTACCCCATCACGGTGCCTTCCCTCGGGTGTGGGGAGGCCGCGACCGGAATCATCCACTTCGATGCGAAATTGGTGGACTTCGATGTGCCATTGGCGGTCGGGTTCCAACTCCGCGACGATGCGTCCACAGAGGATGAGGAGGTTCGACATGACATCGCCCGTCATGACCTCGATCTCGATCGGCTCGAAAAGCCGCTCGACTCCACCGTTGAGGACGTTGTAGTCCAGGCTCTGGTAATGGGGGCGGTGCGCCTCCCGTTTCGGTGTCACGCTCCCGGGGCTCATGCTCAACGTGGCGTGCCGGCGGCGCCGATAGCGGCCATGGTCGGCCATGTGCTCGTCTATCGGCATGGAAAACCAACTGGAAGTGAACTTGTTCCAGTCGGCCAACGACGGCTCATATGCCGCGCCCAGCAGTACGCGCGTCCCCGATCCCGGCACCAGGCAGTAGCCGTCCGAGGCCATCCGGTCGCAGATCTGTTGCAGTGTGCTTGTTTCGGGTAATCGCCTGGAAATTTGGTCCCCAGCCATTGGTATCCCGCCCTTGACTATTGGCCTGACCCATCGATGGCTTTCTCGCGCCCTTCAGGCGCCGGCGTTCCTGTGTCCGCCGAGGAATGCATCTGTGCGAAGTACTCAAGGAAAACCCGATGCACGAAGATGTAGCCGCCTCCGATGCGCTGCAGCAGGTAGTTTCCGGTCGCGTATTGCAGGAAGCGAACCCACCGAAGCGGGATCTGGTCGCTCAGCCTCAGCGCCAGGCGCAGGGCCATGTGATGAAACCACGCCCGCCCGCCCGCGTGCAGGGCCGTCAGCAGGAATACCGACCCGCCCGCGACGGCACCGTCGATCAGACCGAACTGAAGCGTCATGACCGAACCGAACGCATATCCGGTGACGATGCCGACCAGCACTCCGCCGGGCAGCCCGACCAGGAGCGCGTTTCTGAGCGAACGTCTGATTCCCTCGTTGGGAATGGTATGCAGATCCCGCAGGGCCGGTGACACACCGCCCACGAAAAGATAGAAGGTCACGCAGATCAGTTCGAACATCACGAAGAAGAATATGAGGGTCGGGAGCCCCCACACCTGCATGATGGCGCCGACCGCGGAAGCGATGATGGTTCCCGTGATCAGGCCGGAGCGCAGTTGACGTCGTGCGTTGGCTCTGAGGGCCTGTGTCGACCACGCGATGGTCTCGGCCGGTCTGATCTGGTGATCGAGCCCGAAAATCAGGACCAGGAGTCCGATCGCCAGTCCCGTCAGCCAGCCGGAGGAAATTCCCCCGATGGCCACCTCATTGGACTTCTTGAACAGCTGCGCGCCGAGTTCGTTGACGTAGTCGATCGTGTAACCGGTGATCAGAAAGACGGCGGAGGCGAGGAGGACCGGAAAGGTCCAATTGGCCAGCGCCCTGAGCGGTTTACCGGTCAGCCATGTCGGTTGCATCCACTCAACGTGGTACACGGTCTGATCGTGTTTGAGCATTTGATGGGCCAGGACCCCGAGCCAGCGCAGGACGTCTTTCGATGCGTACTCGCCGTAGGAGGATGGGCGGTCCAGCGCACGTTGGATATAGCTCTCGATGAGATGGGTGCGCCTGTCGCCGCCGGCCATTCGCGTCCGCAGCGCCGCGGTAGAGCCGTGCTGATAGGCGAGCGTGGCGACCACCAGCATGAGCGGGGTTGTGAGGAGTTCACGAAGCTGGTGATCTTCTTCGACGGCTCCGCGCAGTGCCTCCAGCTGATCCCCGGCGGATTCGAGGTAGGCCCCGATGCGGTCGGGCGGAATGGGGAGGATCGCGACTGCGGAGTTCAGCTTGAGTCGTGAACCGATTTCGTCGTAGTCGACGAGGCGCGAGCAGACGGCGATCTGGGAGAGCCCCCGACTGTCCGTGAACCGGTTTATGACGCTCACGCACTGGGCGCGCCTGTCGATTCTGACCTCGTCCAGGCCGTCCAGCAGCGGTAAGATCAGGTCGTTGCTCAGCCATTCGCGAGCGACCTTGCGCGGCACGGTGTAACGCCGCAGGAGTTCGTCCTCAAGCCACTGCTCGAAAGCCTTCTGCGAACGCCCCCAGGTCGACAGGTTGAAGACGACGGGAATCGGCAGCTCGCTGTCGGATTCGGCGCGATCGAGGAGCTCCTTGGTGAGTTCGAGGAGAAGTGTCGTCTTTCCGGAGCCTGGGTGGCCCAGGATGAGCAGTGAGCCGCCCGTCTGGTCGAAGATTTCACTGATCGACTTCTGCACGTCGATCTTCTGCGGAAAGCTTCCCCCTTCGCGCAGGACGAATGTCCAGGGCCTTTGGACCGCATCCGGCTTGTTCTCGATCCCGAGCTCGATCTTGGATATCGTCTCGAGTGAGTGCGCCAGAGCACCATCGATCCAGATGATGCGCTGGCGCTGGATCATCAACTGGCGATGGATACGGCGGGCGCTCGCCTTGTAACCGGTGGGACCATCGTCCAGCGGTGCTCCGAACTGCCATATGGCGATGCCCAGGCATGCCGTGGCCGCAGCCGCGAAGAGCACCCAAACCAGCGGGGAATTTTCGGTCAATTCTGACGGAAGTTTTTCTGAGACGGCATTCGTCGTGACGCCCAAGATGACTGCGGCAAGTGCTCCAGTCGCTGCGAGCGCCGCCCGTGCCCGCTGTTTTTTCACGATTCGGCGACTGGGGTAGAAGGTGGAGTCGCCGGTCGGTTAGTGATCAAGATGAGCACTTCGCGCATGGTCGCGACCTACCTTGGCTTGATCTCATCCCACGCCAGTGCTGCTGCGGGGAAAGCAGCTTATCAAGGTTATTAGTGACTGTCCATGGCGGCCGTGCCTAATGGTTCTGGCTCTCCGTTATGGGCCTATTGGATACTCTGAAATAATTATGTGATTTGTCTATCGTTTGATGCCTATTGATAACTTTATGCCACTTCGCCCGGCCGAGCTCGATGTCACCGCGCTGATCGGGGCGCGGTCTCGGGGTGCCTTATCGGCCGCCAGCTTGCCGGAGTGCGTCGACGAGGGCCTCGGTGCTGGTCGCGCCGACGATCAGCGCGCCGTTCTCGAAGACGAATCTCGGTACGGTGGTGACGCCCTCCCGCCGTGCGGCGGCCACTTGCTCACGTACTTCGGCGCCCCCCTCCCCGGAGGCGAGAAAGTCCCGCACTCGGCCGCCGTCCAAGCCGGCCCGCTCGGCCAACTCGGCGAGTCGCGTGTGGTCGGCGACGTTCACGCCATCGCGGAAGTAGGCGTCGAAGAGGGCGGTCGCCAGCGCGGCCTGCACCTTGGCGCCGTGCTCGCGCAGGGCGAGCCACAGCAGCCGGTGGGCGGTGAAGGTGTTGACCGCGATGGCACGGTCGAATCGGTACTCGATCCCTTCCTCGGCACCGAGCCGGGTCATCCCCGTGAGCATCGCCTCAGCCTGTTCAGGACCGAACATCTCGGCCACCGCGTCCATCAGCCGCCGGGGCTCTTCCGGCGCGTCGGGAATGAGCTGGTACGGACTGTGGACGAGTTCGAGGTCCGGTTCCGCACCGGCCGCGGCCACGGCGCGGTGAAACTGGTGCGTGCCGAGACGGCACCACGGGCACGCGATATCGCTGTATATCTTGACCTTCATCCTCGGTCTCTTCTCGTGTGGAGACAGTCGGCGCATAGGGGATGCGGGCGCATCAGGCCGGCCCGGGCCGGGAACCGGCGCTCGCGGCGGGCTCCCGCAGCACTCGCAGGGCCTGGGACCAGGCGAGGACCTCGTCCAGCATGGTGTTCAGTGCGGTTTCTTGGCGTTCGCCGGGGACACAGACGCCGGCCTCGGAGTCGGTGAAGTCGAAGTCGTGGTACGGGTTGATCGCGACGTGGGCGTGTACGTCGGCGATTTTGAGCTCGCCCATGGTCTGCCGTAGTTGTTCGGCGGCGCGGGTGCCGCCGAAGACCCCGTAGCTGACGATTCCGGCCGCCTTGTCGTTCCATTCCGCGTACAGGTAGTCGATGGCGTTTTTCAGCGCGCCGGGGATGGCGCTGTTGTACTCCGGGGTGACGAACACGAAAGCGTCGAACCTGTCGATCGTGGCCGCCCACCGCTTGGTGTGTGCGTTCTGGTAGGAACCGAAAATCGCGGGCGCGGGCTCATCCAGCAACGGCAGGTCGTAGTCGGCTATGTCGACGAGTTCGAGGACGGCCTCCCCGGCCTTGACGGCGGAGTGCCGGCCGGCGGTCTCGGCGACCCACCGGGCCACGTCCTCCACGCGGCGCCCGGGGCGGGTACTGCCCAGAATGATCGCGATCTGGATCATGGGTTCCTCCTTGGGTTCTGTCTCGGTCGAGGTGTGAGCTTCCGCTCGCCGCCAGGTTGGTGCCGGCGGTGAAGGGCTCATGCCTGCAAGCGTCCCGGAGCCGGGCGGGTCGGGACCAGGCTGCGGTTTCCCTAGCCCTGGCAGGGCCAGGCTCGGTGAGTACAATCGCGGTTGATGGGGACGACAGAGCTGGGCGCGTTTCTACGCGCGCACCGGGAGGCGGTCCCGCCGGCCGCGGTCGGGCTCCCGAACGGGACCCGGCGCCGCACGCCCGGGCTGCGCCGGGCCGAGCTGGCCACGCTCGCCGGCGTCAGCGTGGACTACCTCACCCGGCTGGAGCAGGGGCGCGACCGCAGCCCGTCCGCCCAGGTGCTCGCCGCGCTCGCGGAGACGTTGGGTCTGTCCCGCGACGAGCGGATTCACCTGCACCGGCTGGCGAAGACCAGCGGCGGCGGTGTGTGCGACGGGGCCGCCACGACGCGGGCGCGGGCGGTGCGCCCGACCGTGCAGGCGCTGCTCGACCGGCTGGAGCCCACGCCGGCGGTGGTCGCCAACCGGCCCGGCGACCTGCTCGCGTGGACGGCCGGGTTCGCGCGGCTCGCCGGCCCGACCGGGCTGCTGGAGGCCGAGCCGCCCAACCTGGTCCGTTACGTCTTCACCGACCCGCGGGCGCACGACGCCCACCCGGACTGGGACACGGTCGCCGACGAGCGGGCTGCCGCGTTGCGGGCCGCGGCCGCGCTGGGCGACCCGCACGCGGCGCTGCTCGCCGAGGAGCTGATGATCACCGCTGGCGTCCTTTTCCGCGACCGGTTCGAGGGCTCGGCCGCACTGCCCGCGCGCACCGGCGTCGAGCGGTGGGCGCACCCGGAGGCGGGGGAGCTGCGGCTGGCGTACGAGAGCCTGGAGCTGCCCGACCCCGACGAGCTGCGGCTGGTCGTCTACCTCGCCTCCGAAGCGGCCACCGCCGCCGCCCTCGACCGCCTCACCGACCATCAACCCGCCGCCTCCTAGCGGGCCTCATGCAAGCCCTCGTCGCCGCCGGCGAAGGCGTCACCACCCTGCCCGGACTCGCGCTGCGAGCCCCCCGCCGACCCGACGTCCACACCACCGAGATCACCGGCTTCACCCGCCGGCTCTACGCCGTCACCTAAGGCGATCCACCCGATCCACCCGCCACCATCGCACTGATCCAGGCCATCCAGGACGCCGACGGGCCGGCGAGGTCACCGGGGCTACGAGATGATCTGCCAGGGGCGCATGATCTCGTTGTCCTCGTGTTCCAGCATGTGGCAGTGCTGGATGTAGGTGGCGGGGAATGACGTGCGCGTGCCGGGGATGCCGTCGATGGGCGGGGGTACGTCGAAGCGCAGGACGATCCGGGTGACCATGCCGGGAGGGGTGACGATGGTGTCCTTCCAGCCTTCCTCCTCCGCTGCCGGGGGTGTCACCGGGCCGTTGAGATAGCGGGTGAGCGCGGGTTTGGTCGCGGGCACGCGGCCCCGGGCTATCCACGCCTGATAGGCCTTCAGGTAGGCGGGCGCGTCGAAGCGCTGCCGGTTCAGGAGCTGGAACTGGACAAGGTGCACGTGCATGGGATGGCCGTCGCCGGAGGTGTTGATGTACTCCCAGATCTCAGTGGTGCCGACTTTGGGGAAGTCCTCGACGGGGTCGTCGAAGAGCCGTTGATTGATGGCCAGGTGAGTGGACTTGTGATGGGCGTCGCGGTTGGCGGTGATGACGAACTGCCGTCGGGGCAGGCCGGAGGTGGGTCGCAGCGGTTCGATCGGCCGCAGGGACAGGCGGTCCGGCGACACGCTCAGGTCGCGGCCGGACAGAGCCTTGCGTACCTGGAGCTGCATGATCTCGGGCATGGGGACGTTCATGCCGCCCTGTGGGAAGGGGGTGGCGGCGTCGTTCATCATCGTGATCCGCGTGCCCTGCGGCGCGCCCGTGAGATCGAGGAGTAGATCCACCCGCATCGCCGGGCCGAGCAGGACGCTGGTCAGCCGGAGTGGCGCGGAGCGGAGGCCGCCGTCGGTGCC
The DNA here is from genome assembly GCF_900099965.1 of Nonomuraea jiangxiensis. Lineage (GTDB taxonomy): Bacteria > Actinomycetota > Actinomycetes > Streptosporangiales > Streptosporangiaceae > Nonomuraea > Nonomuraea jiangxiensis. The sequence continues at coordinate 36,184 of NZ_FNDJ01000037.1, forward strand.
GATCAGCCAGAACGGCCTCCGGGTGCCGCCGTCCTGGAACCACAGGTGGAAGAAGCGCTGGTTGGAGCCGTTGAGGAGGCGCAGCCGGTAGCGTCGTGGTTCGACGGCCAGGTAGGGGTAGGCCTTGCCGTTGACCACGGGGACGGCGCCGAAGAAGTTCGGGTTCCACTTGGGGTGGTAGGGAGTGGGCCCTTTGTCGGGGTAGGACAGGGCGCCGCCGGAGGTGAGGTTGCGATCCTGAAGGATCAACGGCACCTCGAAGTCGCCGGACGGCAGCGGCAGGCCGTCTTCGAACGAGTCGCGGATGAGGTAGAGGCCGGCCAGCCCGGCGTAGATGTTCAGCCTGGTGATGGCCATCGCGTGGTCGTGATACCAGAGCATGGTGGCCGGTTGGCGGCTGGTGTAGGCGTAGACGGCCTCGTTGGGGCGGGCGCCCTGGAGGCTGGCGTAGGCGGGGCCGTGCAGGCCGTCCGGCGTGAACCACGCCTCGGGATAGCCGTCCGACTGCGGAGGGTTGAAGGCGCCGTGCAGGTGGGGGACGGCCCACACGTTCCTGCCTGTGGGGAAGTTCTGTGGCATCCGGCCGCCTGGCGGGTCGGGTGGGTCTCCGGGGACGTTGCGCCACAAGGTGACGTCGACCGCCGACTGCAGCAGGTGTGTGGCGGGAAGATGGTTGCGGTAGCGGACCACCACCGGGCGGTCCCGCCGGGCCACCAGCGTCGGCCCCAGATAGCCCAGGCCGACCGGCCCGTCCTCCGCAGCCGCCCACAATCCCCAGGCCTGCCCCGCCGGCAGGTCACGGTGGAAGCGCCAGGGGGACTGCAGCATCGTCAGCTCGTAGTAGTCCGCCCCGGAATACACCGACCGCCGCGGCTGCGGCACCGGCAGGCGCGGCACCGCGTCCACCCACCTGGCCAGGGTCCTCGCCCTGTCGAGTGGGGCGGCGCGGCCCAAGCCGGTGACGGCGACCCCAGTGCCCACGGTCAGGCGCGCGAACTGCCTCCTGGTCAACTCCACCGTCTCACCCCCGGACTCCTGTGATCGGCCGATTGCTGTCCGTACCTAACCGGACGCTTCCCAACCTGCGGATATACATTCAGCCCCGCCGAAGGAGGTCCGGCGAGGCAGGGCCTGGGCCGCTGACCTGCCGGGAAGACGATCGGCGGCTGCGGCGAAGTACGGTCGACGGCCGATTCCCCGACCAGGAAGACCTCCGCCGATGACAGAGACACCGACGTGACCGCCAACGCGAGCGCGGAAGGGACCGATGCCGATCTTGACGCCCGCCTGCGATCGGAGCCGGAACTGTTCACGGTCGTGCACAATCGCTACTTCCGGGACATCTACCGCTACGCCGCCGGACGACTGGATGCGCAGTCGGCCGAGGACATAGCCGCCGAAACCTTCCTGACGGCCTTCGACCAGCGTGAGCGGTTCGACCCGGGACGCGGCGGTCTGCGGCCCTGGTTGTTCGGCATCGCCACCAACCTGATAGCCCGGCACCGCCGCAAGGAGGCCAGGCACTACGCGGCGCTGAGCCGGCTCACGCCCGAACCGGACGCCGAAGGACCCGAGAACCGCGTCGTCACCTCCGTGACAGCCCAGCGCATGCAGCCGCACCTGGCCAAGGCCATGGCCGAACTGTCACCCGGCGAACGCGACGTACTGCTGCTCATCGCCCTCGCCCAGCTCAGCTACGAGGAGGTGGGCGAGGCCCTCGGCATTTCCCCGGGCACCGTGGGCTCACGGCTCAGCCGCGCCCGCCTCAAACTCCAGAAGGTTGTCGAACAGGAGGACATCCATGGATGACCTGCAGACCCTCGCCACACTGCTGGCCGCCCCTGAACCTTCCCCCCAGGCCGCCGGGCGCAGCCTGCGCCGGCTCCAGCAGCGGATAAGCCGCCCCCGGCGCTCACGTCGAACAGGCCGGCTCGCAGCCGGCATGAGCCTGGCCGCCGCCGCTGCCGCCGCAGCCGTGGTCATCTCCAGTACGGCCGCGCCCACCGCCGTTCCGAACGGCCCGCCGTCGGCGTCGGTTCAGTTGACGGCCGATCAGGTTCTGCTTGCCGCCGCCGCCACCGCGGAGCTCCAACGGGAAGGCCCGGGCACCTACTGGTTCGTCAAAATCAGCTCGGGCGACAGTGCCGGAGGCGAAAGCTGGACCGCTCGCGACGGTCGCCGCTGGATGAGGGGAACGAAGACGGCCGGCGAGGTCGTCGAGCTGGGCGGTCCGCCCGTCCCGTTTCGGCTGGGCGGCCTGGAGGTCGGTTTCGAGCAACTCCACGAACTGCCCGCCGAACCTGCCGCGCTGCAGGACTGGATCAGCGACCGGCTGAGGCACGACGACGTCAGGACTTCCGCCGGTGCGCTGGACGCCGCCGGACGTGCTCGTTCGGTCCTGTACGGCCTGGTCTCCCTGGTCTCGGAACTTCCCGCCCCGCCTGCGGTCCGAGCCGCGGCCTTCCGCGCGCTGGCCACCTATCCCGGAGTCGAGAGTCTCGGCGCAGTCGACGGCGGGCAGGGGCTGCTCATCCCCGACCCCCACGCCGAGACCCCAGAGCGCTCACCCCTGCGGTTGGTCGTCGATCCGGCGACCTCTCGGGTGCGGAACACCAACTTCTTCGTCAGCGCCGACGGGGGGGTGGCCTTCGGGGTGAGCAAGCCGGTGACCATCGAGGCGCGATGGACCGACACCCTCCCCGACTGAACGTGCGATCGGTGGAGACACCTGCGCGTGAGGGTTAACCGCCTGTGGATTCTGTGGCGCGCCGGCGCTCGGCGAAGGCGCGTACCTTGGCGCGGTTGCCGCAGACCTGCATCTTGCACCAGCGCCTCGTGCCCTTGGCCGAGGAATCCCAGAAGACCCAGGCGCAGTCGCCGGCCGGGCACTGCCGTATGCGGGACCAAGCGCTGGTGAGCAGGCCCGTGGCATAACCCGCCACGACGACCCCCAGCGCCGCCATGACCGGACCCTCGGCGGTGCCGGCGAGCGCGCCCCCGCCGGTGGTGTCGGGCCGGAGGGTGAGCGGAAAGGCTCGGAGCGCCGTCCGGAGGTCGTCGAGGACGGCGGGCTCCGCCGGGACGCCGTTGTTGGCGAGGGCCATCGCGCGGATGCCGGCGCGAAGATCGCGCGCCAGGTCGAACTCGGCCGACGTCACCTGTACGCCGGCATCCAGCAGTCCGTTGAGCTCCAGCCATGCCCCGAGAGCCGGCGGACCGGCGGCCCACTCGTCCGTGCCGAGCTCGATGTCCACCGAATTGACGAAGGACAGGACAGGGGCCAGCTCGGACGGCAGGGGATGCGTACCGCTGCTCATCACCACCTCCTGGGCCGACTTGACACGGGCAAGCTTACTGCTGGAGCCTACTAACCGGTTAGCGCTGTGTACTGGTTAGTGCCGGAGGGTCGATGTCGCAACCATCGTCGAGAGCGGGCGCGGGCAGGGCGGTGCCGGAGGAAGAGAACCTCGGCCCTGACCAGGGCACGACCACCACCGCGCCGCCCACCGCGCCGCCCACCGCGCCGCCCACCGCGCCGCCCACCGCGCCGCCCACCGCGCCGCCCACCGCCCCCCACCGCGCCGCCCACCGCGCCGCCCGCAGCCCTGTCCGGGGCGCTGTCTGGGGCGGTCGGGAACGGCGCGATGATGCCGCGGCGGAACGAGTGGATCCTGATAGCGTTCACGATCTTCACGAACCTCGCCGACGCGGTCACCAAGATCGCCCTGCCGCTGCTCGCCGTCCGGTTGACCGACTCCCCGGCCCTGGTCGCCGCCGTGGCGGTGCTGATCACGCTGCCGTGGCTGACCACCGCGCTGCACATCGGCGTCTTTGTCGACCGCCTCAACCGCCGCACCCTGATGATCTGCGCAGAGATCACCCGGATCGCGGCGATGGCCGTCCTGTTAGGCGCCGTGCTCACCGACGTGGTCAACCTGCCCCTGATCTACGTGATCGCCTTCGGGCTCGGCGTCGCCGAGGTGACCGCCCTGACCTCGGCCGCCTCGATCGTGCCGTCCGCGGTGCCGCGCTCCCGCTGGCAGACGGTCACCGCTCGGGTCACCGCGATGGAATACCTCTGCAACGGCTTCCTCGGCGCCCCGCTCGGCGGCTTCCTGGTCGCCGCCGGCTTCGCCTTCGCGCTCGGCGCGACCGGCGTCGTCTACGTGCTCGGCGCGGTGCTGCTCCTGCTGCTGGTCGGCAACTTCTCGGTCAACTCGGGACAGGAACGCCGGTCGGTCAGCGTCGAGATCAAGGACGGCCTGCGGTTCCTGTGGCGTACCAGGCTGCTGCGTACGATGGCGCTCCTCATCGCGGTGATGGCCGGGTGCTGGAGCGCGTGGCTGGCGATCATCCCGGCGTACGCGGTGTCGGGCCCGCTCGGGCTCAGCGAGCGCCAGTTCGGCCTGCTGATGACCGCACTGGGCGCCGGCGGCGTGGTCGGCGCGATACTGACCGGGCCGATCAACCGGCTTCTCGGCCGGCGCTGGTCCATGTTCGCCGACATCATCGGCTCGTTCCTGCTGGTGGCCGTCCCCGCCGCCATGCCCGCCGCTTCGAGCAGCGCCGTGCCCATCGCGGCAGCGGCGTTCGTGGCCGGCGTGGGGGGAACGATGTGGACGGTCAACTCCCGGGTCATCATCCAGTCGTCGGTCCCCGACCACTTGCTCGGCCGCTTCAACGCGGCGAGCCGGCTGGTCGGATGGGGCCTGACGCCGGTGGCTGCGCTGATCGCCGGCGTCCTGGCCCAGTCCGTCGGCTACCGGTTCGCCTTCGGGGTCTTCGCCGTGGTGTGCGTCTGCCTGGTGATCCCGTATCTCAGGGTGGTGACGGACTCGGCGCTCAGGGTCGCCGATCAGCCGGAGACCCAGTAGGTCGCTGGGCGGGTGCCTCGGGGGTCGCGACCGAGCGTGTGCACACGGCGGATCATCAGGCGTTCGCAGGCGGCTTGTTCTCGGTGACCAGCAGGCGGCGTGGGCCGGTGCCCTCCTTGCCGAGGCGGTCGTCAGGGTTGCGCAGGACGCAGCGGTCGATGGACAGGCAGCCGCAGCCGATGCAGTCGGACAGGTCATCGCGGAGCCGTACCAGCTGCTCGATGCGGAGGTCGAGCTCGGCGCGCCACCCCGCGGACAGCCGGGCCCAGTCCTCGCGAGTCGGCGTACGCCCCTCAGGCAGGGTCGCCAGGGCTTCGGCGACTATACGGAGCGGGATGCCGACCCGCACCGCCACCCGGATGAAGGCGACCCGGCGAAGGGTGTCGCGGGGGTAACGGCGCTGGTTGCCAGGGGTCCTGCGGCTGTGGATCAGGCCCTTCTCCTCGTAGAAGTGCAGCGCCGTCACCGCGACACCTGACCGGGACGAGAGCTGGCCGACCGTGAGTTCCTTGGCGATGGTCATGATCGGATGCTAGGACTTGACCTCGGCTATGGTCGAGGTTTCACGCTGGGATCCATGACCGAGCTCTCTGAAGTGACCGCCGGCAGACGGGAATGGATCGGCCTGGCCGTCCTGGTGTTACCGGCCGTGCTCGCCTCTCTGGAACTGACCGTCACGAACCTCGCCCTGCCCGCCATCGCGGCGGACCTGTCCGCGAGCAGCACCCAGCTGCTGTGGATCGTGGACGTCTACGCCTTCCTGCTGGCAGGGTCGCTCATCACCATGGGCGCCTGGGGCGATCGGATCGGGCGTCGCAGGCTGCTGCTCATCGGGTCGGCGGCGTACGGCGTGGCCTCGATCCTGGCGGCCTACGCGCCCACGGCGACCACCCTGATCATCGCCCGGGCGCTCATGGGCGTCGCCGGCTCGACCCTGATGCCGGCCACGCTGTCCCTGACCACGTCGATGTTCACCCACCCCCGGCAGCGGGCGGTGGCCATCGGGATCATCGTCGCCGGCGTCTCCGGAGGCACCGCGATCGGGCCGCTGGTCGGCGGCTGGCTGCTGGAGCGGTTCTGGTGGGGATCGGCATTCCTGGTGGCCGTGCCGGTCATGGCGCTGTTACTGGTGGTGGTGCCGTTGCTGCTGCCCGAGCATCGCGACGCCGGGGCCGGCCGGCTCGACGTCGTCAGCGCGGGTTTGTCCCTGGGAGCCGTGCTGCCGATGATCTACGGGCTCAAGGAGATCGCGGCCCACGGCCTCGGGGCGGCACCGGTCGCCGCGGTGCTGGCCGGGGTTCTGGTGGCCGTCGTGTTCCTGCAACGGCAGCGCCGCCTCGCCGTGCCCCTCGTCGACCTCCGGCTGTTCGCCAACCGGGCGTTCAGCGTGGCGGCCGCCACGCTGGCGCTGGGCATCTTCGTCCTGTGGGGGTCCAACTACGCCCTCGCGCAGTACCTCCAGCTGGTGCACGGCCTGTCACCGCTGGAGGCGGGTCTGTGGACGGCCCCGTCGGCCATCGGCGTGATCGTCGGATCCACTCTGGCGCCGAGGATCGTGCACAAGGTCGGCGCCGCCGGAGTGATCGGCGCGGGCTTGGTGCTGTCGGCCGCCGGCTACCTCGTCCTCACCAGAACCGATGGATCCGATGGGCTCGCCGTGCTCGTGTCCGGTGCGGTCGTCGTCTCCGCTGGACTCGGACCGATGATGGCGCTGGCGACCGACCTGGTCGTCGGCTCCGCGCCGCCCGAGCGGTCCGGAGCCGCCGCCGCGATCTCCTCGACGGCGCCGCAGCTCGGCGGGGCGCTCGGCATCGCCGTACTCGGCAGCGTCATCACCGCGGTCTACCGGCACGAGATGTCCTCGCAGGCCGTGCCGGAAGCCGCCCGCGACAGCCTCTCCGCGGCGGTGACCGTGTCGGAGAGCCTGCCGGGGTCGTACGGTCTGCTGCAGAGCGCTCGCGCGGCCTTCGTCCAGGGATTCCACCTGACCGCGGTGGTGAGCGCCGTCCTGATGGCCGGCATCGCCTTCCTGGTCATGGCGCTCCTCCGAGACACCAAGCGGCACTGAGGCGGGTTGGGGTGGAAGGGCGGGACCGCGAGGTGCGGTCCGGGCGCGGAGTACGCCGGACAAGTGCCCAGGACAGCGCTGGCGCGAATCGTCAGGGCACTGGCACGCATTCACTATGACGTTCTGCTCCGGTGCCAGAACAATCGGTCCCCGAATTGATTGCCAATTCCCGCCGCCTGACGGGAGCTGGTCATCGCAGAAAAGAGTAAGCATGAGTCTGAGGGATTCCCTCAAGAAGTACGGCATGGCGTTGGCGATGGGGGCCACCGTCCTGACCGCCGGGCCGGCGGCCGTCGCCGACACGGCGCCCACCCCGCCTTCGACGTCGGATGCCAGCGGGAGAATCAACCTCCATGAGTACGTCAAACAGCGCGACGCCGCTCGCAAGGCCTCCGGTGACGGCGCAACGACCATGGCCGCCAGCTGTTACTCGGGATATCTCACGTCCATGGCCGCCGGCCGCATAGTCTCCGTCGAGATCGGCTACGCCGGCAGCTCGAAGAACATGCTCCGCGCTCGCGCGATTTCCCCCGGCGCGTGGGAACAGCTCACGATCTGCTGGGACAGCCAGTTCGACTATATTTATTCGGTGGCCGCCGATCGATATGTGTCCGCCGAGGTGGGCTACACCGGCTCCAGCTATGGCATGCTTCGGGCGCGGGCAACCAGCGTGGGACCCTGGGAACGGTTCTACATCGGCTGCAGTTCGGCCTGCCAGATAAAGTCCGTCGCCGCCAACGCATATGTGACCACCGAGCTCGACTACACCGGCTCCAATTCCGGAATGCTTCGGGCGCGGCGGACGGGCAGCGCGGGATCGTGGGAGCAGTTCGCCTTCTGACCGACTGGAGGGTGAGGCCCGCCTCACCCTCCTCTCACGTGTCCGCTATGGCGCTCGCACGCGGACCAGGCCGTGTCGAGCGATCACGCCGGTGGTGTGCCGAGTTCGGTGAGCAGGGCGTCGAGCACGTGCATGGCGCGCCAGGCCTTCGTCATCCCGAACTGCGCGGAGAACCGTACGACGGCACGGGCCTCCTCCGGTGTGGCGCCGGCACCGAGGGCGCGCGTCAGATGGGCGCGGAAGCTCTCCTGAAGGGTCTGGAAGAGCACGTCTACGGTCATCGTGATGAACGCGCGTTCACGGACCGACAGCAGCCGCATGCCGGCGCGCATGCGTGATTGCAGGTCCATGTACGTGCCGAACGGCGCGTCGAGGGCGGCCACGGCCTGCCGCATCGGCTCGGGCATCGGGCTGCCCGTGCCGCCCGCGTCGACCTCGTGGCCCTGGCCGGTGGGGGCGGGCAGGGCGTGCTCCCGTTCCAGGTCGGTCAGGCGGGCGAGCGCCGCCAGGGCGGCGGGGTAGCCGCTGTCGTAGGCGACGAAGCGGAGCAGCTCCCGCAGGTCGTCGGCCGACAAACCGCAGTCGGCCGCCATGGTCACGTGCTGCTGGAAGGGCAGACCGAGCGTCTGCTGGCAGACGTCGGCGGTGAGGCACAGCAGGACCTTCTCGCGCGTGGTCAGCTCCGGAATCTCGTCCCAGAGCAGGCGGTCGGTGGCGGCGCTCATCTCGGCGAACACCGGGTCCAGTGCCTTCACCTGGGTCTTCATGGAAATCCTCCATATGTGTACGGCTGTAGCGCTACGACTGTAGTGCAACGATCGCTCGCCTACAATGGGCCGCCATGGACCAGACCACCTCCGCCTCGGCCGGCTCTCCCGGGGGCAGGCGGGACCGCAACCCGCGCGGCCAGGGCGAGCGGCTGCGCGAGGACATCGTCGGCGCCGCCCTGCGGTTGCTGGACGAACACGGCGACGACCAGGCCCTGTCCATGCGAGCGGTGGCCCGGGAGGTCGGCGTCGCGGCGACCTCGGTGTACATTCACTTCGCCGACAGGGACGCGCTCGTACTGGCCGCCCTGGAGAGGTTCCATCGCGAGCTCGTGGAGGCCGTCGATCAGGCCGAGACCGGCGCCGCCGATCCTGCGGAGAAGCTGCGTGCCCGCGTCCTGCTGCTGGGCAGGTGGGTGCAACGCCATCCCGGCCTGTACAAGGTGCTCCACGAGAGCACGCTCAACCAGCGGGTGGCCATGTCGTTCAAGCAGGAGCTGGCGGAGCGCACCACCGCGGCGGTGCAGCGGTGCATCGACGCCGGGCTGGCCCCGGCCGACGACGCCGCGGTGGTCTCACTGGATCTGCGGGCGGCGGTGCACGGGGCCGTGTCGATGCGGGTCAACCAGCCCGACCTGCCGTGGCCGCCGTTGGAGGAACAGGTCGATCGGTTCCTGGCCAAGCTGGTCGGCCTCACGCCCGCCGTCGGCCGCTGAAGCCCCGCGGGTCCGCGACCAGGGCAGTGCCACGGTGATCGCGGCAAGCTATGCGCCGGCGTCCGGTCCTGTCGCCTGGCGAACCACCGCCGCGAGGCCCGCTTCGATGGCCGTGATGGCGGTTTCGCTCTTTGCTCCCAGTTGGTGGCGGTCGGCGAGCCAGGCGGCATCGTTGTAGGTCAGCCACACGTTGCCGTCCTCGTCCTGCCAGGCGAGAGCCTTCAGGGGGAGGTCGATGCCGCTGGTCTGCCGGTCCTGCATCAAGGGGGTGCCACCCTGGGGGTTGCCGAAGATCAGCAGCTCGGTCGGCCGAAGCGGCATTCCGGCTTGGGCGGCTCCACCTGCGTGATCTATCCGCGCGAAGACCTGGAGGCCCGCGGCGGTGACGGCCGCCTGGAGCCGGTCGATCGTCTCGCCGACGGACCAATCGCTGGCAAAGGTGATCAGGCCAGCGTTCTTGCTCATCTGTCTCCCCCTCCGACGGCACCCCGGGCCGCGATGTCGGTGCTGATCATGCCCACCGTGATCAGCGGTGACACCAGGTAGGCCGTGGGCGCGTGGCCGATCGGCGGCGCATGGGCGACGCGGGCGTTATCGTTGCGCTCAAGCTCGAACGTTTCGAACTCCGGTCGGCCGGGTTCGTCCCGCCCGGTCATCGGACAGGGAGGTGGCCGGCGGATGGCATCGATCGGGCGCTGGGCGGCGGTGCTGCTGCTGTGCGCGCCGCTCCTCGGTTGCTCCGCCACCCCGGCGCCGAAACCGGTGGCGCCCACTACCCCGCCCACGACCCCGCCCACGACCACGCCCGCGTGGGCGGCCCCGGACGGTTGCTCGACCACGAAAAGCACGCCCACACCCCTGCGGGTGTCCACCTCGTACGCCCTGGACAGCGGCGGGCACAGCGACGTCACGACGGTCGACTTCGGCCTGCTGGAGGGCCGCCCGGTCGCGATCTCCGCGGGAGTGGAGGGCACGGTCCGGTTCTGGTCGCTGCCGGGCTTCGCGCCCGCCGCCAAGCCGTTGCCCGGGACCGCCGCCACCTATGTGCCCCTGGGCCAACGCGCGGGCGTGCTCACCACGGGAGACTCCGGCGGGCGGCTGTGGGACCTCGCCGCGCGCAGGATCGTGCTGCATTTCCCGAAGGACTCGGTCTACGCGCTGGGCGACTACCGCGGTGTCCAGGCGCTGTTCGTCAGCGACGGCAGGACGGTACGCATCTGGAATCCCGGTACGCGTGCCCTGATCGGCACCCTTGTCACCACGGGCGTGCGGGCCATGGCCGTCGGGCGGATGAACGGCCGGCCGATCCTGGTCGCCTACGAAGGCGAGGAGGCGCCCTTCCGGATCTGGGACCTGACGACCCGCCGCAGGATCGGCCGCGAGTTCTTCATCAACGACGAGTACGCCTCCGCCGACTGGATGCGGATCACCGACATAGGCGGCGTCCCCGTCCTGCTCGTACGGACCTACCAGGGGATCCTGCAGTGGGACCTCAACTCCCAGAAACCCCGCTCCGTCACGATATCCCGGGGCGTGCCGGACAACCCTGACGAGTTCGCCTCAGCCGCCCTGTCCGGCGAGCCGGCCGTACTGGCCGCCGGCGAGGAGAACCACGACGGCCACGTGCTCACCAGGGCGGTCCCCAGCGCGGTGACCCTCTGGGATCCCGGCAACGGCGGCAGGCTGGCGACGCTGGCCGGCCACGGCGGGACGGTGACCGCGCTGGCCACCGGGCGGCTGAAGGGGGCGCCGGTCCTGCTCAGCGGCAGCGAGGACAACACGGTGCGGTTGTGGGACCTGCGCACCCACCGGCAGATCGGCCCGCCCTCGCCGTCGGGGCCGGTCAACGGCGTCGAAACCGCCGCCCTCGCCGACGTGAACGGCAGATCCCTGGCGGTGACGGCCGAGGACGACGGCACGCTGCGCGCCTGGGACGCCGCCACCGGTCGCCCGGTCGGCGCGCCGTTCGGCGGCCCGGCGGCGGGGGCGGCCAGGGAGTACGCCGGATATGTCACGGTGACGGAGGTCGACGGCATCCCGGTCGCGGTGGTGGCGGACCGGCCGGACCGGTTGACGGTCTGGAACCTGCGCGACTTCACCCAACTCGCCCGCGTCGCCGTTCCCCGGCAACCGGGAGACGAGGCCCCGCTGGGGTCGCTCGTCGCGGTGCGGCGGGACGGCAGGCCGCTGATCCTGACCGCCACGCAGTCGGGCGGCCGGCTCATCATCCACACCACGGATCTCGCCGGCCGCCGGCTCATCGACACGCTGGACCTCGGCCCCAGACCGATGTCCTCGAACGTGGAGACGTCCCTGTCGTCGGTCGGCGGCCAGGCGGTCGCGGTCGCGACCAGGCCCTCGGGCAAGGTGCAGGTCTGGGACGTCGCCACCAAGCAGCGCGTCTCCTCGCTCGCCGTCGCGCCGTTGCCCGGGGAACGGCGTACCGGCGGTTTCCACGTCGGCAGGGTGGGCCTGTTCGGCTGCCGGCCCGCCCTGTTCGCCACCCGTGAGGACAGCGCCATGATCCGCGTCCTCGACCCCCTCACCGGGGCGGACCTCGTGCCGCCCATCGACGCCGGCAGCGCGGCCGGTGGTCTCTACAGCGCCTGGGTCGGTCCCATCGCCACGGTGCGGGGCCGGACTCTCGCGTTGGTGTCGGTACGACTCGACGACACCGGGCACACGCGCCTGTGGGACCTGACGGCGCGCACCCCGCTCACCAAGCCCGCCGAGAAGGTGTACTCGAGGGCCTTCGCGGCGGACGACCGCCACGTCATCGCGCCGGGGCCGGAGGAGCGGATGCTGGTGTGGCCGCTCAAGCGCTGACGTTCAGGAGGAGTGCGGCGATCGGGATCCGAGATGGCGAGAGATCTCGGTCTCCCACGACCGCAGGAAGCCAGGATAGTGCCCGGCGAACTCGCGTAGCGGCCCTTCGCCCTCCGGGGTGAGCGCGGTCAGCTCGTAGGTCACCAGCACCGTGCTGCCGCCCTGACCGTCACCGCTCACCTCGACGGTGACGGTCCCGGCCCGGGAGCCGGGCGTCGTCCTCGCGTACGAGATCCGTCGGCCGGGCTCCCGCCCGACCACGACCCAGATGGTCAGCTCGCCGTGCGAGTCGGTCTCGAAGACCGTGCCGGGGGCGGAGTCGTCGCCGGTGTCCATCGGGAAACGAGGCTGCCACCCTGTCACCCACTGCTCCTCGCCGCGCGGGGTGAACAGTCCGAGCGCCTCTTCGGGCGGCAGCGCGACCGGCAGTCGCCCGGTGAGCGTGTACTGCGCGCCGCTCATCGCTCGGTCAGCCGGTGTGCGTCGGCGGACGTCAGGGTCAGGCCGTACACGGCCTTGAGCTGCTCGACCTTGTCCAGGGTCGCGGGGGTGAACGGGGCCTTGCCGTCGAAGGCGTGCAGCGCGATGCCCTCCACCAGGTCACCGAGCGAGACGTCGAGGTATTCGGCCAGTCCCTTGAGCACCTTGAGCACGTTCTTCTCGATCCGCAGGCCGGTCTGCGTGCGTTCCACTGTTACCATGGTAACAATGTAACATGCGGAGTGGTTGGAGAGGGTTCTGCTCATTAGTGTGAGCAAAAGATTGATCACCGCGGCGGGCCCGTTCAGACTGGCGCTCAATTCCCCCGGCTACTGGAGCGTCACCGGAGGCACGATGGCCCGGGTCAGGACCACAACTGCGGCGCGACGTCCCCGAGGCGTCCGCTTATGTCGCCGTAACTCGCCCGTCACCTATCTCACGGCAGCCGCCACGGCGGCTGCCTTTCTTCTGCCCGGCGTGATGGTTCAACCGGCGTCCGCGCGTACGCCCGTTGCCACCGCCGAGCACCGGCAGGAACCGCCGGACACCGCCACCGAGCAGGGCGCCCTGGCGGCGGCCCGGCAGAGTGGGGACCGCGTCGAGGTGGGTTCCCTGCGTACCGAGACGCGCACCGTCTACGCCGAACCCGCGGGCGGCTTCGTCATGGAGCAGCACGCCCGCCCGATCCGAGTACGCAAGGACGGCCGGTGGACCCCGGTCGACACCACCCTGCGCCGCCTGCCCGACGGTTCCGTCGCCCCCGGGGCGACCGCCGTGGACCTGCGCTTCTCCGGCGGAGGGGACGCCCCGATGGCCGAGGTCGCCAGGGGCGCCAAGTCGCTGGCGCTGACCTGGCCGGCCACGCTGCCGGAGCCCGTACTGGACGGCGCCACCGCCACCTACGCCGACGTGCTCCCCGACGTCGATCTGCAGGTGACGGCCGACGTGGACGGGTTCTCCCACGTACTGGTCGTCAAGAGCAGGCAGGTCGCGCTGAGCGGCGCCCTCGACCGGCTGCGCTTCGGGGTGAAGGCCGAGGGCCTGTCGGTACGCCAGGGCCAGGGCGGCGGCATGCGGGCCGTGGACGCCTCAGGCGCGGAGGTGTTCGCCGCGCCGACCCCGCTGATGTGGGACTCCCCGGCCGACCAGCAGGGCAGGCGGATGGCCGCGGCCAACCAGCCCGGCGAGGGGCCGAACCCCGGCTCCCGGCACGAGGCGATGGGCCTGGACCTGGCCGGCGGCACGCTGACCCTCACGCCCGACCGCGGCATGCTGGCCGACCCGGCCACCCGGTATCCGGTCTTCCTGGACCCGGCGGTCTCGGCGGCGCGTGGCGCGTGGACGTCGGTCTGGAAGAAGTACCCGACCACCAACTACCTCAACTCCAGCGACGTGGCCAGGGTCGGGCACGAGAACGAGACGGGCCAGACCAACCGGTCGTTCTTCCAGATGAACACCGGCACCGCCATCCACGGCAAGCAGATCATCAAGGCCACCTTCCGTACGTACGAGACCTGGTCCTGGTCCTGCACCAAGAGGGCGGTGGAGGTCTGGCTGACCGGCGGGATCAGCAAGTCCACGACGTGGAACAACCAGCCGTCGTGGACCACGAAGCTGAACACCCAGACGGTCGCCAAGGGCTGGAGCACCTCGTGCCCGGCGGGCGGCGTGGAGTTCGACGCGACCGCCGCGGCGGTCCAGGCCGCGTCCAAGAACTGGTCCAGCATCACGCTCGGCCTGCGCGCCACCAGCGAGACCGACACCTACGCGTGGAAGAAGTTCCGCAACAACCCCACGCTCGTCGTCGAGTACAACACCATCCCGACCGCCCCCGTGGCCGCCGACGCCTGGTCGGACCCGGGCGGCGCCTGCGTGTCCGGCACCGCCCGGCCGCTGGTCGGCACCGCCACCCCGAGGCTGTGGGCCAAGCTCAAGGACGGCGACAACTCGGTGATGGGCCGCTTCGAGTGGTACGACGCCGCCGGGACGAAGAAGGGCGAGTTCCTCACCCCGGCCGCCTCCTCGGGCAACGCCTTCAACGTCGCCGTGCCCGCCGGGGTCTACGCCGACAATTCGGTGATCCGGTGGCGGGTGCGCGGCGAGGACGGCCGGGCGACCAGTGGCTGGAGCCCCTGGTGCGAGATCGGCGTGGACACGACGGCACCGGGCCAGCCGCCCGCCGTCACCTCCGCGCAGTACCCGGAGAACGCCTGGGGCGACGGCCTCGGCCGTGCCGGAACCTTCACCTTCGGCGCGAACGGCGTGCCGGACGTGACCTCGTTCCTGTACGGGCTCAACACCAACCCCGCCACCGAGGTGCGCGCCGGCGCGGCGGGCGGCTCGGCGACGATCCGGCTCACGCCGCTGGAGGAGGGCCCGAACGTGCTGTCGGTGCGCAGCAAGGACGCCGCCGGCAAGCAGGGCCCGATCCGCAGCTACGTGTTCAACGTGCGGGCCGGCACCGGCCCGGCCGGCTACTGGCGGCTCGACGAGGGCTCCGGTGCGACGGCCGGTGACGCGGCGGGCAGCCGCCCGGCCGCGATCAGCGGGGCCGCCTGGAGCGAGGGCAGGGCGGGCAGGGCGCTGCGCTTCACCGGTGCCGGCCAGTACGCCGCGACCACCGGCGGCGTCGCGCCCACCGAGGAGAACGTCTCGGTCTCGGCCTGGGTGCGGCTGTCGTCGCTGCCCACCGGCAACGCGGCCGCCGTCAGCCAGAACGGGGAGGTCAACAGCGGCTTCTGGCTCGGGTATCGGGGCAGCGTGAAGTCGTGGGCGTTCATGATGAACCATCCGGGCGCCGCGCCGCAGACCGTCTGGGCGGAGAACGCCGCGGTCGTCCCGGTCGCGGGGCAGTGGGCCCACCTGACGGGCGTGTACGACTCCGCGACCCGCTCGATGTACCTGTACGTCAACGGACGACTCGCCGCCGGCCCCGTCGCCTACCACGGCGGGGCGGGACCGGCGACGGCCGTGCAGTTCGGGCAGGGCCGCTATCAGAGCAGGGAGGCCGACCCGTGGCCCGGCGAGGTGGACGAGGTTCGCGTCCACGACCGGGCCCTGGCCTCTGACGAGGTGGTGAAGCTGGTCAACCACGCCGCCACGCTCACCGGCCACTGGACACTGGACGAGGAGAGCGGCACGACCGCCGCCGACGCCGCCGCCCGTACCGGCCCGCTCACCCTCGGCCCCGGCACGTCGTGGACCGGCGGCTGGCTGGAGGGCGGTCTCGCGCTCGACGGCACCACCGGCCACGCCGTGGCGGCGAGACCGGCGGCACGCACCGACGACAGTTTCACCGTCACCGCGTGGGTCCAGCTCGACTCGCTGCCGGCGGCCGACGCGGCGGCGGTGTCCCAGAGTGGCACCCGGGCCAGCGGGTTCACCCTCGGCTACGCGGCGGAGGGCCCACGCTGGACCTTCGGCATGGCGAACGCCGACGCCGACGGCGCGCCGGTGACACGTACCCGCTCGGACGCGGCGCCGTTCGCCATGGAATGGACCCACGTCGCGGGCGTGTACGACGCGCTCGCCAGGAAGCTGCGCGTCTACGTGGGCGGCCAGCTGGTGTCCAGCACCGAGGTCGACCACTCGAGCGCCTGGAACTCCGCCGGGCCGCTCCAGCTCGGCCGCGCGATGACCGACGGGGTGTTCGCCGGGCACTGGCCCGGGATCGTCGACGACGTACGCACCTACCAGGGTGCGCTGAGCGACACGGACGTCGCCAGGCTCGCCGCCGAATAGCCCTTCTTCACCGGGCGGAGCCGCGACCCGGCTCCGCCCATCTCGGCCGCACTCTGCCTTCTGGACGGTGAGGATGTACGAATCCGAGGAGTTTTCGGAGCAAGAACGTTCGACATTTCTGATCTTCGACTGGTACCCACGCAAGCTTCGCTGGTTCGTCCGCAGTTGCGCCGCCATGGTCATCATGGTCCTGGTGCCGCTCGTGTACGCCATGCCGGCCGAGGCCGCGCCCCGGGAAAGACCGGAGGTGCAGCAGGAGGAGCCGGTCCCCGGCCGCCCGGTCCCGGTCCTGCCCAAGGGCAAGGACGCCGCGGCCGTGGGGGCGCTCAAGGCGGCGCCGGCGGTGTCCTGGCCGGAGCCCGGCACGGCCGAGCTGGCACCGGGCGACCAGGCCCGTACCACCGTCGGCTCCCTGCCGGTGGGGCTGGCCGCCCCGGCGAGTACGAACGCCAGAACGGCCAGGGCGGCGCCCGAGCGCGTCAAGGTCGAGGTGCTCGACCGGTCACGCACCCCGGACGTGCAGGGCGTGGCGCTGCGCCTGTCCCGGGGGCAGGGCGCGACCCGCGGCGGCCCGGCCCGGATCGAGCTGGACTATTCGGGCTTCCGGCACGCGTTCGGCGGTGACTACGCCTCCCGGCTGCGGCTCGTCAAGCTGCCGGACTGCGCGCTGACCGGCAGTGCGGCGACGACGGGCAGTGCGGCGACGACCGGCAGCGCGGCGACGACCTGTCCCGCGCCCGAGCCGGTCCCCGGCGACAACGACCACAAGGCCGGCACCCTGACGGCCGAGGTGGACGTGGCGGCGTCCGGAGCCTCGCTGTACGCGCTGACCGCCGCCGCCGCGGGCGCCTCCGGCGACTACTCGGCCACGTCCCTGTCGCCGTCGGCGACCTGGAGCGTCGGCCTCCAGTCGGGTGACTTCACCTGGAACCACCCGATGCGGGCGCCGCCGTCCATCGGCGGCGAGGAGCCGGTGCTCAGCCTGAACTACTCCGCCCAGAGCGTGGACGGGCGCACCTCGGCCACCAACAACCAGGTGTCGTGGGCGGGCGAAGGCTTCGACCTGACGCCGGGCGGATACATCGAACGCCGTTACAAGTCCTGCATGGCCGACGGGCGCAAGACCGGCGACCTGTGCTGGGACCACGACAACGCCACGCTCATGCTCAACGGCTCGGCCGTGGAGCTGGTCAAGGACGCCGCGACGAAGGCGTGGCGGCCCACCCGCGACGACGGCACCAAGATCGAGCTGCTCACCGGCGCCGCCAACGGTGACAACGACGGCGAGCACTGGCGGCTCACCACGACCGACGGCACCCAGTACCACTTCGGCCTGAACCGGCTGCCGGGCTGGACCTCGGACAAGCCCGAGACGAAGTCGGCCTGGACGGTGCCGGTGTTCGGGAACGAGTCCGGCGAACCGTGCCACAAGACCACGCCCGCCGACGCCTGGTGCCAGCAGGCGTGGCGGTGGAACCTCGACTACACCGTGGACCGGCACGGCAACGCCACCACCTACTGGTACACCACCGAGACCAACCACTACGGCCGCAACGAGAAGCCCGAGCTGGAGACCCCGTACGTCCGGGGCGGCCAGCTGAGCCGCATCGACTACGGCTACCGCTCCGGCGAGCTGTTCACCGTCGCGCCGGCCGCGCGGGTCGTCTTCACCGTGGCCGAGCGGTGCGTGCCGAGCGGCGCCGTCACCTGCGAGCCGGGCCAGCTCACCAAGGACACCGCGGGCAACTGGCCGGACGTGCCCTTCGACCGCAACTGCAACGCGGGCGAGACGTGCAAGGACCGGCTGTCGCCCACGTTCTGGACCCGCAAGCGGCTGGCGAAGGTGACCACGCAGGTCCGGTCCGGCTCGGCGTACCAGGACGTGGACTCCTGGACGCTGACCCACACCTTCCCGGCCACCGGCGACGGGCTGAGCCCGGCGCTGTGGCTGGCCTCGATCCGGCACTCCGGACATGTCGGCGGCACCGTCACGCTGCCCGAGGTGACCTTCGCCGGCGTCCAGCTGAAGAACCGGGTCGACTCCGACGAGGGACGCGCCCCGCTGTACAAGTGGCGGGTCCAGTCGGTCTACAGCGAGTCCGGCGGGGAGACCCGGGTGAACTACGCGCCCGTGGAGTGCCTGCCGGGAAGCCTGCCGGCCGCCGACCGCAACACCAAGCGCTGCTTCCCGCAGCGGTGGGCGCCGCAGGACGAGATGGAGGTCCTGGACTGGTTCCACAAGTACGTGGTCGCGCAGACCGTGGAGATCGACAGGACCGCGCGCTCCCCGTGGGTGGTCACGGACTACGAATATCTGGACGGGGGCGCCTGGCGGTACGCCGAGCACATCCTGGTCAAGCCCAAGGAGCGCACCTGGTCGGACTGGCGCGGCTACGGCCGCGTACGGGTGCGGCAGGGTGACGGCCGGGACGCGCCGCGCACGATGACCGAGCACCGGTTCTACCGGGGCATGAACGGCGACCGGCTGGCCGACGGGACCCGCAAGGCCGTCAAGGTCACCGACACCGAGGGCAACGCGCGCGACGACCTCGACCACCTGGCCGGGGCCGACCTGGAGACGGTCGTGCACGACGGGGACGGCGGCAAGATCCTGTCGGCCACCGCCGAGGAGCACTGGGCGCGCAAGACAGGCGAGTTCACCTTCGAGGGCGTGACCAAGACCGCGCACCTCGTGCAGTCGGCGAAGATGACCACCCGGGACCTGAAGGAGGACGGCACCTGGCGGCGCACCGCCGAGGAGCGGTCCTACGACCAGTACGGCTTCCTCACCCAGGTGAACGAGCTGGGCGACCTGGCCGACGCGGGTGACGACACCTGCACCCGCTACACCTACGCCCGCGACTCGGCCCTGTGGATGCTCGACTTCACCAGCCGGGTGGAGAAGGTGGGCCAGCCGTGCTCGGCCGAGCCCCGGCGGCCCGCCGACGTCCTGTCGGACGTCCGTTACCACTTCGACAACCGTACGTTCGGGCAGTCACCGGCGTACGGCGACGTGACCCGCGAGGAGCGCCTGACCTCCTACGACGGGTCCACCCCCAAGTACGGCCTCGACATCACGCGCTCCTACGACGCCTATGGTCGCGAGACGGCGGAGAGCGACGCGGGCGGCGGGTCGAACACCACCACGTACGTGCCGGCGTCCGGCGCCCAGGCCACCGAGATCCGCACCACCAACCCGCTCGGCCACGCCGACGTCACCTACGTCGAGCCCGCGTGGGGCGAGCCGGTCGCGGAGGTGGACGAGAACGGCCGCCGTACGGACCTGGAGCACGACGCGCTCGGCCGGCTGGTCAAGGTCTGGCAGAACGACCGGAGCAAGGCGGCGGGCCAGTCGCCCAGCACCGAGTACGCCTACCAGCTCCGCACCGACGGCCCGAACATCGTCACCACCAAGACGCTCGGGGACGACGGGGAGTATCTCGTCAGCCACGAGCTCTACGACGGGCTGATGCGCGAGCGGCAGACCCAGGAGCCCGCCCCCGGCGGCGGCCGGGTGCTCACCGACACCTTCTACAACTCGCTCGGCCAGGTGGCCAAGTCCAACGAGGGCTACTACGCCACCGGCGACGCCGGGACGAACCTCTTCGGCGTCACCGACGACGACGTCGCCGGCCAGGTCGTCTCCGGCTACGACGGGACCGGCGAGCTGGTCGAGCAGAGCTTCCGGGTCAAGGGCGAGGTGAAGTGGAAGACCTCCACCCGGCGCACGGCCGACCGGGCGCACGTCACCCCGCCACCCGGCGGGACCGCCACCACCGTCCTGTCGGACTCCGAGGGCCGCATCACGGAGCTGCGCCAGTACAAGGGCGCGACCCCGGCCGGCGACTACGAGGCCACCAAGTACGTCTACGACCGGGAGGGCCGCGTCACCTCGGTGACCGACTCCATGGGCAACGTCTGGCGGCACCACTACGACCTGCGGGGCCGCGAGTACAAGACCGAGGACCCGGACAAGGGCGTCACCACCCGCGTCTTCAACGAGCTCGACGAGGAGGTCTCCACGACCGACGCGCGTGGCCGTACCCTGGTGCACTCCTACGACGCGCTCGGCCGCAAGACCTCGACCCGTGAGGGCTCGGCCACCGGGACCCTGCTGGCCGAGTGGCGCCACGACGTCCTGGCCAAGGGACACTTGGCCGAGACGATCCGGTACATCGACGGCCAGGCGTACTCCGCCAAGATCGAGGCCATCGACCGGGAGTACCGCACGCTGCGGCAGAGCGTCACGATCCCCGCGCGGGAGGGCAAGCTCGCCGGGACGTACCTGTTCAACACCCGCTACACCGCCGACGACCAGGTGCAGTCCATCACGTTCCCCGCGGCGGGCGGCCTGCCCGAGGAGAGCGTGACCTACGGCTACGACGCGATGCGCCAGCCCAGCTCGGTCGAAGGTCTGTCCACGTACGTCACCGACGCCCGCTACAGCAAGCTCGGCGAGACGCTCCAGTACGAGCTCAGCACCGGCACCCGCAAGGCGTGGCTGACTTTCACCCACGAGGAGGGCACCCGCAGGCTGATCAGGTCGCAACTGGACCGGGACAACGGCACCAGGTCCGACCTGGACATGAACTACACCTACGACGCCGTCGGCAACGTCACCCGCATCGCCGACTCTCCCGGCGGCCAGGCCGTGGACACCCAGTGCTTCACCTACGACCACCTGCGCCGGCTCACCGCGGCGTGGACGGCCACCGACAACTGCGCCGCGCGCGCCCCGCGCTCGGACCTGATCGGCGGCGCCGCGCCGTACGCGACCAGCTACGCCTACGACGCCACCGGCAACCGGACGAAGGAGACCCACCACGCCTTCGGCGGCCGGGCGGAGGGCGTGCGCGCCTACGCCTACCCGAACGCGGGCGAGGCCCGGCCGCACGCGCTCACCTCGGTCACGCCCACCGGGCAGGTGTCCGAGCCGGCCTCGTCCTACGAGTACGACGCGGCGGGGAACATGACCGTGCGCCGGCTCGGCGGCTCGGAGCAGCGGCTCACCTGGGACACCGAGGGCAACCTGGAGTCGGTGACCGAGGCGGGCAAGACCACCTCGTTCGTCTACGACGCCGACGGCGACCGGCTGCTCCGCCGGACGCCGACGGAAACCACCCTGTACATCGACGACATGGAGCTGCGGCTCGACCACGCCAAGCAGGCGGTGGACGGCACCCGCTACTACACGGTCAACGGTGACGCGGTCGCGGTCCGTACCTCCGAGGGGAAGGTGTACTTCTTCGCCGCCGACCACCACGGCACGGCCAACGCCGCCGTCGACGCCCAGAGTGGCGCGGTGGCGATCCGCCGGCAGACCCCGTTCGGCACCGACCGGGGCGCTCCACCGCCCTGGTGGCCCGGCCAGCGGGGATTCGTCGGCGGGACCGTGGACCCGACCACCAAGCTCGTCCATCTGGGGGCCCGCGAGTACGACCCGTCGATCGGCCGGTTCCTGTCCGTGGACCCGGTCATCGACGACAGCGACCCGCAGCAGATGAACGGGTACGCCTACGCCAACAACAGCCCCGTCACCATGACCGACCCCGACGGGCAGCTGTTCTGGTTCGCGGCGGCCATCGCGATCCGGATCGCCCTGCAGATCGCGGCGCGGCGGGCGGCCCTCGCGGCGGCGCGCCGGGCGGCACTGGAGCTGGCGCGACGCAGGGCCCTGGAGGCGGCCAGGCGCAAGGCGGCGGAGATCGCGCGCCGCAAGGCGCTGGAGGCGGCCAAAAAGCGGGCCTTGGAGCAGGCCAAGAAGAAGGCCGCGGCGGAGGCCAAGAAGCGGGCCGCGGAGAAGGCCAGGAAGGCCGCCGAGGCCGCCGCCAGGCGCAGGGCGGCCCAAGCACGGGCCAGGGCAGCGGCGGCGGCACGGGCACGGGCGGCCGCGGCACGGGCCAGGGCGGCGGCCAGGCGCGTTGCCGCCAGGCGCGAGAAGCCCGCCAGGGCCAGGCCGAACCACCGTCCCACCACCCGCCGGGCGCAGCAGCGGATCAACCCGCCCAAGACGCAGCGGAACCCGGCGAACAACAACAACCAGGTCGCGCGCAGGGGACTGTCCGATGCGCAAAAACGCTCGATCGACGATCAGTTGGGAGTGCGCCGTTACGATCCCAGTGAGCTGACGTCCCACACCAGGGTCGCCCGCAGCGAGACGGAGTACATGCCTCACCAGGGCACCGGATGGGGCCCCGCCGGCAAGAAGTACTCCTCGGACACTCCACGGGGCGGCAAGGGAAGAACCGTCCTCTGGTATCTCTGGCAGATCTTCCGCCCACGCGGCGGCGGTGACGACTGATCCGCCACTGATCGGCGAAGCCTTGGCGACCCGTTCCGGGCGGCTCACCACCGCCCGGGACGGGTCGCCGGCATCTCAGGGGGCCAGCCGGCGGGTGGGCGGGCGCAGCGCCCAGGAGGCGACGGCCAGTGCCGCGAACGCGCCGGGGGCGATGAGGTTGGAGAGCGAATTGTGCATGGCGACATGGGACGCGGCGGCGGCGATCATGTTGATCACGACGCCGGCGTAGGCCCATTCCTTCAGCCGTGGCAGCCCGGGGGCCAGCAGCACCACCGCCGCGATGATCTTCGCGATGCCCAGGATCGGCGACAGGTAGCCGGGATATCCCAGTTGGAGCAGCATCGGATAGAAGGGGGCCATGCGGAACACGTCCATCGCTCCGCCGACCAGGCACTCGCCGACGACGATCGCGGTGACGGCCCAGTAGGCGCCGGCGCGGTGGCGGCGCACCGGCACGGCGATCATCCGTTCCACTGCACACCTCACATCGATACGGAAGCGTACTCTTATGTAAAGGTACGATAGCGTTTCGATGGAGGTGGGGCAATGCCCGAGGTCCGGGAACCGATCTCGCGCGGCGACGGAGCACGCCGGCGGGTGTTGCAGGCCGCGCTCCAGGTGCTCGACGACGACGGCCTGGCCGGTTTCACCATGGAGGCCGTCGCCCGGCGCGCCGGGGCCAGCAAGGCGACCCTCTACCGGCGCTGGCCCACCACCGGCGCGCTCATGATCGACGCCATGGACGCCACGTTCCAGCCGTTCCCGGCGCCCGACACCGGCCGGGTGGAGGACGACGTCGCCCAGCTCCTGACCGCCTTCGTCGCGCTGCTGCGGGACACGCCGTTCCCGCGCCTGCTCGCCGCCTTCATCGACGCCGCCGAACGCGACCCCGAGCTCGCCGTCCTGCACGCCGACCTGACCAGGCGCCGCCGCGAACCACTGCTCGTCGTGCTGACCCGCGCCGTCGAGCGCGGCCAACTGCCCGCCGGCCTCGACCTGGAGATGGTCATCGACCTGCTCAGCGGCCCGTTCTTCTACCGCCGCCTCATCGCGCACCAGCCCATCCCGCCGGACCTGGTGCACGATGTCGTCAGCCGCGTGCTGCCCGTCGTGGACTCTGCTGGTTCGCGGGCCGGCTCAGAAGAGCCGGTACGAGCCGATGATCGTCAGTGACCGCGACGTGGCCGGCTCGGCGAGCCAGCCCTTCAGGCCCGCCTGGAACTCTCCGGCCTCGGGAAGCGCGGGGAGGGGATTCTCGACCCCGTCGTCGAGTGCCAGGAGGTTCAGGTAGGTCACGCCGTCAGGGAGCCGGCACGAGGCGTAACGGAGGCCTTGCGGCCGCTCCCGTTCGATCGCCGAGAACAGCTTCCTTCCCGCCGCCTCGATCTCGTCGACGCATTCCGGCTTGATCTCGGCTTGAACCATCATCAGCTTCATCAGGCATGCACCTCTCTGCTTACGAGCTCTGTCACCTCGTATGAGCCGCGGGCACGGCGAGATGTGACCACCCGCCGCCCACGACGCGCCAGGGGGTGAGTACGCCGATGTCACACTCGCCGCGTCGAAAGGCTCTTCTTCAGTGAGGCCCGGTGAGGAGAAGGTGTGATGGATGGATGAGACCACGGGGTTGGCGGAACGCTTCGAGCAGCATCGTCCTCGGCTGCGGGCCGTGGCCTGGCGGATGCTCGGCTCGGCCGAGGCCGACGACGCCGTCCAGGACGCCTGGGTACGGCTGTCCGCCTCCGATGCCGGACAGATCCATCACCTCGGCAGGTGGCTGACCACCGTCGTCGCCCGAGAGTGCCTGCACGTGCTGCGTACCCGCCGGTATCGCCGGGAGGAGCCCTTCGGCGAGCAGCCGCCCGATCCGGTCGTCGTCCCGTACAGGGATCTCGACCCGGAGCAGCAGGCAATGCTCTCGGATTCGGTGGGGCTGGCTCTGCTGGTGGTGCTCGACCGCCTCACTCCGGCCGAGCGGCTGGCGTTCGTGCTGCATGACATGTTCGAGGTGCCCTTCGAGGAGATCGCCGACCTGGTGGGGCGTACCCCGGCCGCGGCGCGACAGCTCGCGAGCCGGGCGCGGCGCCGCGTGAGAGGCGCCGGGCCCGCGGCGCCCGACGCGGATCTGGTGCGCCGGCGGCAGGTGGTGGACGCCTTCTTCGCGGCGGCGCGGGCCGGCGACTTCGACGCCCTCGTCCAAGTGCTCGATCCCGACGTCGTGCTCCGTACCGATTTCGGCTCAGGTCGGCCCCCGGCCGTCATCCGGGGCGTGGCGGCGGTGGCCAAGCTGGCCCGCCAACCACGCGGTGCGCGACTGCATCCCGCGCTGGTCGACGGTACGGTCGGCGCGGTGATCACCCGCGACGGCCGGCCGTTCTCCATCCTGGCCTTCACCGTGGTGGGCGACAGGATCGTCGAGATCAACGGCATCCGCGATCCCGCCCGCGTCAGCCGCCTCGCCTCCGCCGTCCTCCGGCTCGAGACAGGGGACCACGCCCCATGACGAGCCGGACGTACGAGGCTGAGTGTCGGCTCACCCCGAGCGCCCGGCCTCAGCTCTCCCCGATCCACGGCACCGGCCTGTTCGCCGTCGAGCCGATCCACCCGGGCGAGGTCGTGATGCGGCTCGGCACCGCGACGCGACAACGGTGATCGCACGATGCGACATCAGCCCCGACCAGGAGCTCACCATCGACTACGCCACGCACACCGGCGTCGAATCCTGGTCGATGGTCTGCCATTGCGACACGCTGCTCTGCCGTCGCGTCGTCACCGGGCACGACTGGCGGCTTTCACGACTGCAGGCCGCCTACGGCACCCACTGGACTCCGCCCCTGCTCGAACGCATCACCGGTGGCCCTCCGCACCAGCCGCCGGCGCCTCCACGAGCCGGCTGATCGCCCGGCGGAAGGGATCAGTCGTCGGAGTGGATGACCCTGCCGCGTGCTTCTCAGGTGATCGCCGTGAACACTGCCACGCTGACGGCGGCGCTCGTCGCGGCGGTCGCGGCGATCCTGGCGGCGTTCCGGGCCATCGCGGTGGTCACGGCCGTGGCTCCCCAGTTGCCGTCCTCCAGCTCCTTCGCCCGCCGGCGGACCTCGTCCGACCAAGGGAAGGCGGGCCGGAGGGCCGGCAGGGTGCCGCTCGACGAGAGCAGCGCGATCATCGCCGCAGTACGGGCGTCGGGACTCTCGCCGTCCACCAGCACGGCGCCAATGACCCGCCGGAGTTCGGCCTCGTGCCTGGTGTCCTCGGCAGGCCAGGTGGTCGTGCGGAACACGCCCAGCACCCGCTTGCTCTCACGGCGGATGAGGCCGCGCTCGACGAGCCGGTCGAGCACGGGCTCCTGGAGGCCGGCGCCGATACTGAGAATGAGCGCCTGGATGCCCTGCGGCTTCTGGGCGATCTCGTCGTAGGCGGACTGGAGCAGGGGGTCCGGGAGCGGGCCGTCGCCCACCGCGAGAACCTCGGGGCCGTTGAGTCCCGCGCGGTCCTCGTCGGCCTCGATCCTGCCGAGTAGTGCCAGTTCGACGAGTACGGCACCGCCGAGGGAGTAGTTGAGGGCGCCGGCTCTGGCTACCGTCCCCTTCTCGTCGTCGAGCATCAGCAGCATCAGGTCCTCGACGATCAGCATGTTCCTCCCTTTCTTGGTCCGAGCATCGGCAGGGCCAGGTTGTTCATGGCGTGCGCGGACACCGCGGTCCGGGCGAGGCCCACCGGGCCGCCGGGCCCGTGGCGCGGCAGGGGGGTCGGCGAGGGCGCCTCGCAAGAGTAACTCTTCGGTGGTCGTCACGTTTCGGCGAGGGTCAGCCGCCAGGCGCCGGGTACGACGGTCCAGGTGCGGCCGGTGACGGGGCCGATGAGCTCGCCGTCGGCGTTCACGTGCATCGCCGGGCCGGAGATCCGGATGCGCGTACCGCGCACGGTGACCACCTCGGGCCTGCCGGTGTGCCGTCCGAACCGCAGCAGCACCCCGTACAGCAGCCGCTGGAGCGGGCCGGTGGCGAACGAGACGACCACGTCGGCGAGCCCGTCGGCGAGCCGGGCGTCGGGGGCGAGGGGCGTGCCGCCACCGATGGACCGGCCGTTGCCGATCCCGGCCATCAGCACCCTGTGCCGCCCGTCCGCGACGATCCGGTCGTCCACCTCCACCCTGACCAGCAGCCCTCGCGTACGTACCCCGGCGATCACGCTGCCCACCGCGTAGGCGAACCTGCGCAGCACCGGCTTGAGCGGCTTGGCCGTTCGCGCCGCCTCGGCGCCCACCCCGAGGTGTACGGCGTTGACCACGACGCGGCCGTCATCGTCACGGAGCAGGTCCAGCCGCCGGGGCTCGCCCAGCGCCGCCGCCCGGGCCGCCTCGACCGGGTCCAGCGGCACGCCCAGCCCGCGCGCCAGGTCGTTGCCGGTCCCCAGCGGGACCAGCCCGACGGTACGGGTTTCCAGCTCACCCCGCTCGGCGAGGGCCGTGACCAGGCGGTGCAGCGTACCGTCCCCGCCCAGGACCACCGGGTCCCGCTCCGGGTGCTCGGCCAGCACCCCGGACAACGCGGCCGGATCGTCGATGCGGGCCTCCACGGTGTCGGCGTGCTCGGCCAGTACGGCCAGGACCTCGGACACGACCTCGTCGCCGGCGCTTCCGGCCGATGAGTTGACGATCGCCAGCAACCGGCGCATCCTGCCCCTTCCTTCGCCTGCTCCCGTGCAGGCGCCTACCCAGCCGCGCGCCGGCAAGTCGTCCGCTTCACACCGCCCGGCCTCGGGTCCGCCGGCGGCTCGGCTACTGCGAGCCGGAGAACCGCGCTGACCTGGGAAGACGTGTGCCAGACTGGCGCGGTGGGTTCTTCCGGCGAGCACCGGCACGGACGGGGACGCCTGGACCGCATCGAAAGGAGCCGGCACGATGACGGTCGACGGAGCCGCTGCCCGATATGACGACCTGCGGGCGCTGTTCATCAACTGCACGCTCAAGAGGAGTCCCGAGCGCAGCAACACCCAGGGCCTGATCGACCTCAGCGCGCACATCATGCGCGAGCAGGGGGTACGGGTCGAGCAGTTGCGGGCGATCGACCACGACATCGCCACCGGCGTGTGGCCGGACATGACCGAGCACGGCTGGGAGAGCGACGAGTGGCCCGCGATCTACCAGCGGGTGCTGGCCGCCGACATCCTGGTCATCGCCGGGCCGATCTGGCTCGGCGACAACGGCTCGGTGACGAAGAAGGTGATCGAGCGGCTGTACGCCTGCTCCAGCCTGCTCAACGAAGCCGGTCAGTACGCCTACTACGGCCGGGTGGGCGGCTGCCTGATCACCGGCAACGAGGACGGTGTCAAGCACTGCGCCATGAACGTGCTCTACAGCCTGCAACATCTGGGCTACACGATCCCGCCGCAGGCGGACGCCGGCTGGATCGGCGAGGCCGGCCCCGGCCCCTCCTACCTCGATCCCGGCTCCGGCGGGCCGGAGAACGACTTCACCAACCGCAACACCACGTTCATGACCTGGAATTTGCTGCACCTGGCACGGATGCTCAAGAACGCCGGCGGCATCCCGGCACACGGCAACCAGCGCTCGGAGTGGGACGCGGGCTGCCGCTTCGACTTCGAGAACCCCGAGCACAGATAGCGAGGGCGCGACCGGGCCTAACTCCCGGGCAGCGCCGGGCCCGCCGCACTGCCGTTCGGCATGGGTGGCCGGGCGGCCTCGCGGGGGCGGCGCCGTAGCAGCGGCCGGGCCAGCAGTCCCACGCCCAGCACGAGGAGCAGGACGACGGTGACCCACTCCCTGGAGCCGCCCTCGCCGTAGACGTGATCGGGCCGGCCGGTGTCGAAGGCGCGCACCGTGCGCCCGGCCGTGAACGTGTCCTGCTGGGGGTCGTAGAGGGTGATCTCCCTGCGGAGCACCCTGCCGTCGTAGGACCGGAAGTTGCCCAGCCAGGTGCATATTTGCTTGCCGGGGTGGTGCTCGAAGCAGTCCGCGTGTACGGCGGTGAACGTGCCATGCGGGCCGTCACCGCGTACCGCCGCCAGCGCCGGGCCCGCCTGGTGGGCCCCCAGCACCAGGAGCAGCAGTCCCCCGGTCATGATTACCGCGTCGAAGAGCGTTATCCGGCGCACCTTCGTATCGCCTCCCGTTGCCGTGAGAACCCGTCGGAACGCAGCAACTTCCCCCCGCTGCACCCTTTCGCATCTTTTGATGCGGATTCTCCGGATATCCCCACCGTGGAGCGTACCGCCCACCACCCCACAAGCTCCCGGCGAGGTTCCCCATTCCGTCGGGTCGAGGGGTTGGTCGTCGCCGGCCGCGGTTCGTGGTAGGTAGTCACGCCATGGAGTTCTTCTGTTATCACCGTGATCGGCCTGATTCCGGGGCACTGCGCGACGAACTGCTGGAGGAGCACTGGTCCTACATGGATCGGTACGCGGCGGAGCTGATCGCCCGCGGCCCGACCTTCGACCGCGACAGCGACGTGGCCACCGGCAGCGTGCACATCGTCGACCTGCCGGATCTCGCCACCGCGCGTGCGTTCGTCTTCGACGAGCCCAACTACCAGGTCGGGGTCTACCGGGACGTGATGTTGCGCCGATGGCGCAACGTGCTGGGGCGTACCATGTGGGACTTTCCCGGCGGCCGGGAGGGCGGCAACCGGTATCTGGTGGTGGGCCTCGGCTCCGGACCGGCCGCTGACCTGGTCCCGCCGCCCGACAGTGATGAGCTGATCGCATGGGGGCCACTGCTGTCCGACGACGGCGCCACCTGGCTGGGCACGGCGCTGCTGATCCGGGCGCCGGACCCGGACGCGGCCCGCGCCGTCCTGACCCCGGACCGGTACGCCGCCATCGAGGTCCACGACTGGGAGTTCGGCGGACGGAGGTAGCACGCGGATTGCACCGCTTGGGTTCACGGCGGACGAACAGCCCGCGCCCTGGCATGAGATGTTCGCATGCGCGTCTCCGTGGCGTTCCCCGGCCGGAGTCAGCCTCGCGGCGTACCCGTCGAGGAGGCACACCATTCGCAAGTGGAAAGGGCTGGTCGCCGCGCTCGCGGTGGCCGGCGGTTCGCTCTCACGCTGTACGAGCCGCCCGGCGGGTCGAGCTGCTACAACTGCCCGGAGATCAGCGGCGACGGAAAGGATGCGGTCCTGGCTTCCGGATGACCTATCGCATGTCCGGCAACCCGCAGGACTATCGCGGCACTCGGTTCACGCTGACCAGCACGGCCGAGACCCGCATCCCGGGTACGCACCTCGGCGACATGGACGGCACCTGGGACGGCGACCGCTTGGAGCTCCGCATGACCCCGCTGGTCGTGGACGAGGACAACTCCGTCCGCTCGGACCACCAGCCCACCGGGCCGGTCACCTTCGAGATGCGCCGCAGCAGCGCGGCCGAGTTCGAGGACACCTGCCGACAGGCCGACGCCCCACGTTGACGGTCTGCCGACAGGCCGACGCCCCAGCCTGACGGTCTGCCGGTAGGCCGATGCCCCGGTCTGACGGTCTGCCGACCTGTCGGCCGGTCGGTGTCCCAGCCTGGGCGGTCGGCGGGTTTCGCCACCTGCCCCGGAAACACGTCAGGCCCGGACCGGGTGGTCCGGGCCTGACGGCGGTGATGCTCAGCGGATGGGCAGGATCCAACCGCTCAGCGGGTCAGCGCGGTCAGCCGAGCGGGCGGGCCAGCGAGATGACCAGGAGCCGGCTCGGTACGCCGTTGCTCTTCAGACGGCCGTTCTCGTCGATCTCGCCCATCCCGAAGTCGTTGTCGTTGGCGACGGCGATGGTGTTGCGGTTGAGCAGGGCCACGCCCTCCAGCTTGCCGGGCACGCCGGGGATCTTGGCCAGGTCCACGGCGAGCTTCTTGGACAGCGGGCGTACGTTGCGCGGCAGCCTGGCCTCAAGGCTCGGCTTGGTGGTCGACAGGTCGTACCGGCCGCCCAGCAGGTTGGTGGCGTGCCGCAGGTCGGCGGTGTAGAGGCGGGCGACGTTGTCGGTCCGCTCCTCGACCAGCAGCCTGCCGTTGCCCAGGCCGACCACCGAGGAGATCTTCATCTGGTTCTGGTCGCCCCCGGCCTTGGGGTCGAACCGGGCGACGCTCTCGAACTCGTAGGCGTACTCGGCGACCGGGCGGCCGGTCCGGACGTTCACCGCGAGGATCCGGGTGATCCTGGACTTCTTGGCGGTGTCCATGTCGGGGTTGGCCATCGGGCTCTGCAGCGCGATGTAGAGCCGGTCGCCGGAGATGCCGAGGCCCTCGAAGCCGCGGTTCTGCTGGCGGCGGCGGAAGATGCTCGGCAGGGTCTCGTAGACGGGGTAGCCGGCGCCGCGCAGTTTCAGCCCGCGGGGCACGTACCGGGCCAGGATGCGGCCGTTGGCGGCCACCCGTACCAGGGACGGGCTGTACTCGTCGACCAGCCAGAACTCGCCGCGGGAGGTGCGGACGATGTCCTCGGTGTCCAGGCCGTTCGGGTTGTAGCGCAGTTCGGTGGTGCCGTCCCAGCCGTAGGGCTTCTCGTCGTGGCCCTGCTGGTTGGACAGGCCGGTGATGGGCCGGCCGGCCGAGTTCTTCAGCGTGATGGTCTGCAGGATGCGGGCCTTGCCGCCGCGGGTGGAGACGCGGACGATGGCGGGCGCGAAGCCGGGCGTGGGGAAGGTGCGGCGAGCCTCGCCGTCGACCTCCGGCAGGCCGTTCGGGCCGCGGTCGGTGACCATCCAGTACTCGCCGGACCGGCCGGCGGGCCACAGGCCGCTGCCCACGCCGCCGAGCTTGATGCCGTGGTCGTCCTGACCAGGTGGCGCTCGAAGTCCTCCAGAGCCGGCGCGGGGAGCGTGACGTTGCTGATCACGCGGTCCCTGCCGTACGTGGCATCGGCGCCCTGGGTCGAGGTGGCCGAGGCGGTCCCCGCCCCGGCGAAGGCACATGCCGCTGCCATCATGGTGGTCAGGCCAGCGGTTACAACTCGCATCAAAGATGCCTTTCAGGCGCGTTTGTGTAGCAACGCGCAAAGCTAGCCATATCGCCTAGACACTCGATGAACCGGGGATGAACCGGGCCGTACGATTTCCTCGTACGGGTCCTCACGAGGTCCCGGCGTGCAGGATCTCCTGCTCCCACCGGTCTCGGGGCTGCGTGTGCAGGTGCCAGTAGTGCTCGGCGATGTCGTCCGGGTCGAACGCGGTGCCGGGGGCGACCGGGCCCGCGACGGTGACGCTCGCCACATGTACGCCGGAGGCCCCGTACGCCTGATCGAGCAGCGTGACCAGGGTCCGGACGCCCGCCTTGCCCAGGGAGAGGCTCGTGTACTGCGGTTTCGGCTCGGGCATGCCGCCCGTGATGAGGAACGTGCCACCGCCGTGGGCCGCCATGGCGGGCGCGACGTGGGCCGCGGCGTTGAGGGCGCCGACGACGTTCACCGCCCAGGCCTCCATGTGGCCGCGTACCGACAACTCGCCCGGCGCGTCCGCCTGGATGATCGCGGCGTTGTACACGACGATGTCCGGCACCCCGTGCGCGGCGGCGGCCTCGTCAAGGGCGGCGTTCAACCCGTCTTGGTCGGTGCTGTCGGCCTCCAGCGTGACGACCGGGACACCGCTGGGCGCGACCGCCTCGGCCGCGGTGAGCAGCGTCCGCCCGCTGCGGGCGATCAGCGCGATCGCCAGCCCCTCCCTGGCGAACCGGCGGGCCACCGCCTGCCCGATCCCGGGGCCCGCACCAATGATCACTGCGCCGGACATCGGCACTCTCCTCACTTCTGCTCGGTCAGCAACAGTCAGGACGCTAAAGCGTCACATCGTGTGAAGGTCAACGGCAGAATTCGGATGACGATCGGCGAGTTCGTTCACGCGAATGCCAGGCGCCGCCCCTGCTCAGGCTCCTGAGGCCGGATCGGACCTCACCCACACGCAGGAGCGGCGAGCCCCGATCAAGGACGACCACGCCGGTCATCCGCTTGCTCTGGTCGCGGGACGTGCCCGGCCGCCGGCCTCAGAACGTGCGGACGACCAGGGCCCGCAGCGCGGTGAAGTGCCGCTCGGCCAGGGCGTGAACCTCATCGACGATCTGCCATCCGCCGTCCACCCGCTCGGCGCCCTGGCCGCGCAGGCCGAGGACGCCCTTGCCTGGGCGGGCCGTGCCGGAGACTACCTTTACGCCTATGTACTCCCCGATTGAGGCCCACGACCAGGGCATGCTCGACGTAGGTGACGGCAACCACCTCTACTGGGAGGTCAGCGGCAACCCGGGCGGCAAGCCGGCGGTGATCGTGCATGGCGGTCCCGGGGGCGCGAGCTCCGCGAACTGGCGGCGTTACCACGACCCCGAGGCGTACCGGATCGTCCTGTTCCACCAGCGGGGATGCGGTCGCAGCACGCCGGACGCCGGGCTGCTGGAGACCGACCTGTCGGTGAACACGACCCAGCACCTCATCGCCGACATGGAGCTCCTGCGCGAGCACCTGGGCATCGACAGGTGGCAGCTGCTCGGGGTCTCGTGGGGTTCGACCCTGAGCCTGGCCTACGCGCAACAGCACCGGGAACGGGTGAGCGAGGTGATCCTTTTCGCGGTCACGGCGGGGCGCCGCGAGGAGATCGAGTGGATCACCCGTGACGTCGGGCGGATCTTCCCGCGGGAATGGGAACGTTTCCGCGACGCCGTACCCGTTCACGACCGGGAGGGGAATCTGGCGGCGGCGTACGCCAGGCTTCTGGCCGATCCGCTGACCTGCGAGCAGGCCGCCCGGGACTGGTGCGACTGGGAGGACACGCACGTGAGCCTCGACCCCCACTATCAGCCGAGTCCGCTGTTCAGGGATCCCGCCTTCCGGATGACGTTCGCGCGGCTGGTCACCCACTACTGGGGGAACGGTTGCTTCCTGCCGGACGAAGGCGACCTGGTGGAGCGGGTTCACCTTCTGGCGGGGGTTCCCGGGGTGCTGGTCCACGGCAAGCTCGACGTGAGCGGGCCCCTCGCGACCGCCTGGGAGCTGCACAAGAACTGGCCCGGCAGCGAGCTGGTCGTCGTCGACGAGGGGCATGGCGGGGCCACCATGGTGGCGGAGGTGATCGCCGCGACCGATCGGTTCCGCGCGGCGGTCAGCCTTTGATGAACTCCAGCAGGTCCGAGTTGAGCTGGTCGATGTGCGTGGCGAACAGGCCGTGCCCGGCGGTGGGGTACTCCTTGTAGACGCAGCCGGGGATCAGCTTGGCGGTGCGCCGCCCGGTCAGGTCGATGAGGGCCGACTGGTCGGCGGCGCCGTGCACGACCAGCGCCGGCACGGTGATCTGCCGCAGTCCCTCGCGGTGGTCGGTACGCGCGTTCGCCCGCCACAGTTCGAGGGCGGCCATCGGGGCGGTCTCCAGGCAACGGCGTACGCCCTGCTCGACCAGCGCGGGTGAGACGTCGTTGCCCAGGTGGGTGGCGTAGAAGCCCTGGGCCCGATCGGCGAACCACTTGGGCCGGTCGGTCTGGAACTGGCGGGCCGCCGCCTCGTACAGCTCCATGGGCTTGCCCTCGGGGTTGTCGTCGGTGAGCAGCAGGTACGGCAGGATCGCGGAGACGAAGGCGACCCGGGCGATGCGGTCCTCGCCGTGCCGGGCCAGGTAGCGGGCGACCTCGGCGCCCCCCGTGGAGTGCCCGACGAGGGTGAGGTCGCGCAGGTCCAGATGTTCGATCAGCCCGGCGATGTCGTCGGCGAGGGTGTCGAGGTCGTAGCCGGTGCCGGGCCGGTCGGAGCGGCCGTGGCCGCGCCGGTCGAGCAGCACGCACCGGTATCCATGCTCGACGAAGTACGGAACCTGGTATTCCCACATGTCGGCGGCCAGTGACCAGCTGGCCGCGAAGAAAACGGGCTTGCCGGTGCCGTAGTCCTCGTAGGCCAGGCGGGTGCCGTCGGCGGTCGTAAAGTAAGGCATTTGTACTCCTCAGTGGTGGCTTGAGGAGATTCCATCAGGGGCGAGGTAAGACCGTCGATTACGTCATGGGTAATGCGGGTCCGGGCCGGCAGCGTTGGAAGGGTCATCTCCGTCAAGAGCCTTCGACGCGGTCGCAGTGTCTGCGGGGCTTGCCCCGGAGACCGTGATAGGACGTCAAGCAGGGCTTCTACCTGCGTCTTCGCCGTCCGAAGGATGCCATCACCATGACCATGCGCCGCATCACCGTACTGGCCGCCGCCATGACCGGAAGCCTGCTCCTGCTGGCTGCTCCCTCACGAGCCGACCTCGGCCTCGACGACATAATCGGCCCAGTGAGCAACCTCGCCGACCCCGTCCCCCTGGACGCAGTCGTAGACCCGGCAGTCGACCTCGGCCTAACCCTGGCCTCCCTCTTCTAAGGGCTCGGCCCGCCACTGGCCTCCCTCCCATACGGACTCGACCTGCCGCTAGCTCCCGTTTCTGAGGACTGGACCTGCCGCTGGCCTCCCGCTTCTGAGGACGCGGCCCGCCACTGGCCTCCCTCCCATACGGACTCGACCTGGTACTAGCCTCCCGTTTCTGAGGGCTCGGCCTGGCGCTGGCCTCGCGTTTCTGAGGGCTCGGCCCGCCACTGGCCTCCCTCTTCCGCAGACTCGGCCTGCCGCGTCTCATCCCGGCCCCGACAACACCGGCGATCAGGAAGAGCGCCATGGCCCGTCCTCTCGGAGGTCATGCCGACCGGCTCCCGGAGCGCCCCGTCCAGCACACGGCCTCCTTTGGTGCCCGGGTCCAGGAGCGCCTCGTCTGGCGTGGGGCCTTCTCGGCGTGCGGGTGCTGGAGGCCCTCGTCTGGTGTGGGTCCTCGGTGTCCGGGTCGCGGAGCGGCTCCTCTGGCGCGCGGCCTTCTCGTTGCCCGGCTCCCTGGAGAGTGCCCTGTCCGTTTGGCGGTCGCTTCGCTACCTGGCTCCCCAGAGCATCCCGTCGTGCGGGCGGCCTTCTCGTTGC
>NZ_FNDJ01000037.1:72062-108946 GCF_900099965.1 Nonomuraea jiangxiensis
GGCGGTCGCTTCGCTACCTGGCTCCCCAGAGCATCCCGTCGTGCGGGCGGCCTTCTCGTTGCCCGGCTCTTGAGCGCCTCGTCTGGCGTGGGGCCTTCGCGGTGTGGGTGCTGGAGGGCCTCGTCTGGCGTGGGCCTTCTTGGTGCCCGGCTCCCCGGGGCGTCCTGTCCGTTGGGCGGCCGCTTCGCTACTTGGCTCCCCAGAACTTCCCGTCGGGCGGGTGGTCTCCTCGGTGCCCGGCTCCCCGCAGCGCGCTGTCCGGCGGGGCGGCATCATCCGTGCTTCGTGCCCGAAGGCGCTTCACGTGGTGTGGGACGTGGTGGACTGCCCGGCGGGCGGGGACACGCGTCGAACGCTGCTTGCTGGTAGCGCGCCACCTGCGGGAATGAGTGATCTCCATGCCGAATGGCCGTCGTCGCCGAGCATTCACGGTCCGAGGAGTCGGTCCAGGGGGTTGGTCTGATCGGTCAGGGCCGACCGGGGGGTTGATCTGATCAGTCAGGGGCTGTCGGGGGGTGGTCTTTCGGTCACGGGCGGTCGGGGGGTTGGTGTTGTTGGTCAGGGGTGGTCGGGGTGGTCGGGGTGGGTGGGGAGGGTGGCGAGGCCGGTTTCGTAGGCCGCTATGACGAGTTGGGCGCGGTCGCGGGCCGGCAGTTTGGCGAGTAGGCGCCCGATGTGGGTCTTCACCGTGCCGATCGTGAGGTGGAGGTGCTCCGCGATCTCGGTGTTGGACAGGCCCCTGCCGATCAGGGTGAGGACGTCCCGTTCGCGTTGTGTGATGCCGTCCAGGCTTCTGAGGGGTGGCGTATGCGGGGGGCTCTGGAGGAACTCGGCGATGAGCCGGCGGGTGACCGTCGGGGCGAGCAGGGCCTCGCCGGCGGCGACCACCCGGATCGCGGTGAGGAGCTCGGCTGCCGTGGTGCTCTTGATCAGGAAGCCGCTCGCGCCCGCCCGCAGCGCCGCGTAGACGTATTCGTCCAGGTCGAAGGTGGTCAGGATAAGTACGTGCACGCCGTCGCTCTGCGGGTCGGCACAGATCCTCCGGGTCGCCTCGATGCCGTCCATGTCGGGCATGCGGATGTCCATGAGGACGACGTCGGGGCGCTGCCGACGGGCCAGGGACACGGCCTCGGCGCCGGTGCCCGCCTCGCCGACGGTCACCAGTCCTGGAGTGCTGTCGATGAGGACCTTGAAGCTGTCACGCACCAGCACCTGGTCCTCGGCGAGCAGGACCCGGACGGGCGGGGCCGGATCGGAGGGTGACATGTCCGAGCTCACGCCGACGTCCCCACCGGTGAGTAAGGCAGGCGGGCCGACACCTGGAAGCCTCCGCCGGGCCGGGGACCCGCGCTGAACGTGCCCTCGAACATCGCCGCCCGCTCCCGCATCCCGATCAGGCCATGGCCGCCCAGCCCCGTACGGCGCGGCTCGCGGTGCGCCTCGGGACCGCTGTCGACGACCTCTATCGAGACCTGGCCCGCGTCGATCTCCACGGTCACCGAGCAGCGGGTGGGCGCC
The DNA here is from genome assembly GCF_900099965.1 of Nonomuraea jiangxiensis. GTDB lineage: Bacteria > Actinomycetota > Actinomycetes > Streptosporangiales > Streptosporangiaceae > Nonomuraea > Nonomuraea jiangxiensis. The sequence continues at coordinate 73,581 of NZ_FNDJ01000037.1, forward strand.
GCGTGGGTGACGGCGTTGGTCAGGGCCTCCTGCACGATCCGGTATGCCGTCAGGGCGACCGCGGGAGGTAACGCGGCCTCGCCCCGCATGGTCAGCTCGGTGTCTAGCCCGGCGGATCTGGCCTGGTGCACGAGGCCGGGCAGGTCGTCCATCCCGGGCACGGGCACCAGGGTGTCGTCAGGGTCGTCGCCGTCGGAGCGCAGGAGGCCGAGGACGCGGCGGATCTCGGTGAGCGTGCTTTGACTCGTCTGCTCGATGACCGCCATCGCGGCGCGAACCTCCTGAGGGTGGGTGTCGGCGACATGGTTGGCGACGGTGGCCTTGATCGCTATCAGGCTCATGCTGTGCCCGATGACGTCGTGCAACTCCCGGGCGATGCGTCTGCGCTCGTCGGCCACCGCGGCGTCGGCGAGGTGGCGGGCGAGGCGGGCGCTCATGTGCCGCTTCCAGCGCACCGTCGCCCCGGCCACCCAGCAGGCGGTCAGCGACAGGACGATCAACCCGGTCTCCACCGGCCACAACGCCGGGAACTCGCTGGGCGCCGGCGCGGGCGGCAGGGTGGGGAGCACCTGCGCGTAGAAGGTCAGCACGGCCGCGACCGCGCCGGCGACGCACACCGCCAGGACCGCCGCCGCCCGGCTGACCGGAACGGTCGAGGCGAACAGGTAGAGCACGAGCGCGACCGGGAAGAACGCCACCGAGACCGCGCCCGCCGGGACGGCGCCGGCCATGGTCGCCAGCACCGCGGCGGCACCCGCGATGGAGAGGGCGAGCCCCGGGCGGCGGCGCCGGATCGCGACGGGCAGGCTCACCATCGCCGCGACCGGCCAGGCCGACCAGGTGGGCCACCCCGACGACGAGCCCGGTGGATCGATGATCGCCCAAGCCACGAATAGGGTCGAGGCGGCCGCCGCCACGGAATCGGCGATGATCCCCGTGCCAAGCCGTCGCCATGCCCTGTTCATGTTGGGGAACGTATCGCGAGGCGGGGACGCCCGGCATCTGACTACGGTCGGATCCTGTGCGTCAACCCCAGGTAGGACGGACGCGGCGGGTCCAGGAGTCGGCAAGGACAAAACCCGCCGGGGCGGTCAAGGCTGGAGGGTCACAAGCCCAGCCGTACGGGTGGGGACGGAACCTCGTCGGCGATCAGCGCCGCCAACGGCGTGGCCAGGTCGCGTGGCGAGAACAGGTCGGGGCCGCGGTAGCTCGCGATGTCCGGCAGTGGCCACCAGCGGAATTCGACGATGAGCTCGGCAGCGAGTTCGGCGGCGGACAGCGAGCCGCGGGGGTGGAACGATGCGGTTCGGACCAGGAAGAAGTCGTTGATCACTCCGTCATGGCCCTCCGTGTGTTCACGGTCGATGACCACCTGGTGCCAGACGTGCGGTGGGTCCGCCTCGATCGCGAGTCCCACTTCCTCGCGCAGCTCCCGGCGGAGGGCGGTGAGAGGAGCTTCGCCGGGCTCGATGCCTCCACCGGGCGTCACCCACACGACGATCCTCCCGGCCGGCCGGGGAACGTCCAAGCGGCACAGCAGGATGCGGTCGGCTTCGTCCAGAATGATCGCGCGGACCGCGTGACGCGGACGTACCAAGGTCATCCGCGCATGCTAACCGTCCGTACATGAGCCGGCGGGGATCGTGGCCTCGGCGCGGCGAGGTGGAGCTGCGAGAGACCGTCCGGCGCGCTGTGCGACGGGTCGGCCTGTGGGATTCTGAGCGAACGGGTCAGGCGTCGCTGGGGCCCGGGCGCCAGCCGATGTTCTGAGCCCACGTGTCGGCGCGGCGCACGATCTCCCAGACGAAGGGCTCCTTGGCGAGGACGTATCCCTGCCTGTCGTCGCGGAACCGGCGCGCGCACCGCCGCTTCGCCTGCGCGAACTCGGCCGTCTCGGCGGGGTGGGCGCGCAGGTAGTCGCGGAACAGCAGGGGCAGTTGCTGGGAGAAGCTGCCCAGCTCGCGCACGTGGATGTGGGTACGGCGACCGCCTGGCGCCTCACGGAAGTACCGCTTGGTCAGCTCCGGGTTGTCGGCCCGGTGCACCAGGCCGAGCCGCTCCAGCGGAGCCTTGTAGGCGGCCAGCGGTTGCAGCGAGCGTACCGAGATCTGGATGTCGATGATCGGCTTGGCGGCCAGGCCGGGCACCGATGTCGAGCCGATGTGATCGACCCGCACCGCGACGTCACCGAGCGCCCCACGCAGTGTGGACCCGAGCGCGGAGAACTCGGCCTGCCAGGCCGGGTCGTGGTCCACGATCTCGACCGGCTCTCCCATGCCCGCCACCTTAACCGGCCTCAGTTCAGCAGGTCGGCGGCGTAGAGGGCGTACACGGCGGCGCAGCGGCGCATCGCGGCCTCGTCGATGTACTCGTCGGGGCCGTGGGAAACGTCCAGGCGGCCCGCGCCGTAGCCGAAGGCGGGGATGCCGAGCTGCGCGTACCAGCGGATCTCCAGGATGCCCGCGCACATCTCGAAGCGGGCGGGGCTGCCCTCGACCTCCTTGACGACCCGGGCGAGGGCGGTGGCCGCCGGATGGTCCTGGTCCGTGCCGGCGCTGGGCTGCAGCTGGGTGGTCCGGATGGAGATGTCGGCGCCGACCTGCCCGGCCGCCGTCTCGATGATGTCGATCAGGCGCTTGAGCTCGACCTCCGGGTCCTCTTCCGGGTTGTAGCGGCCGTCGATGGTGAAGTGCGCCGACCCCGGCACGACGTTGAAGTTGGAGCCGCTGCCGGACAGGCCGCCGATCACGATCATGGTGCCGGGGGAGTCACCGGGGTTCATCGGCAGGCCGGTGTGCCGGGCGGCCATCTCGGCGGCGTACCGCTCGACCGGCCGGGCGATGTGCAGCATGTGCTGGAAGGCGTTGACGCCCAGGTGGGCCTGTCCGACGTGGGCCTCGCGGCCGTGGACGTCGACCCGGAGGGAGACGGCGCCGCGGGCCGCGTTCCAGATGCCGCCGCCGCTGGGCTCCGCGGTGAGCATGGCCAGCGCGGAGGGGTCGATCAGGCCGGCGGCGCGCAGGTGCCCGGCGCCCACCACGCTGCCGGTCTCCTCGTCGCACACCAGGTGCACGACGATCCGCCCGCCGCCGAGCAGCCCCAGCTCCTTGGCGGCGGCGGCGCCGTAGAGCATGCTGACGATCCCGCCCTTCATGTCCGCCGTGCCGCGCCCGATGATCCTTCCGTCCCGGCGTTCGGCGGTGAACTGTTCGCGGTCCTGGGCGGGCACCACGTCGAAGTGGCCGTGGAAGTACATGAGCCTGCCGCCGTCGCCCGCGGTGCCGCGTACGACGCACGGGTCGTCGAGCTCGCCCGACGGGCCGGCGACGTCGAGGAGCTCGGGGGAGAGGCCGAGCCGGTCCATCTCCTCGCGCAGGACCCGCGCGCAGCGGCCCAGCGCGCGCCCGGGCGGGTTCTCGGAGTCGATGGCCACGAGGCGCTCCAGCAGCCGGGCCATGTCCTCGGCCCGCTCGTCCAGCCAGGCGGACACGAGGGCGACGCGATCCTTCATGAGTGATTACCCCTTCGCGACGTGGTCATATGAGGCTCGCGGCCCGTGGCGGGGGCGGCCGATGTCCAGGTAAAAGGGCAGCTGCTGCGGGTAATTCTAGGTTGAAATCGGCCTCATATGGTTTCCAGTTCTGCCGATATGGTGCGGTGATGGGCAATGAACATGTACTCGATGCCATTGATCGAGAAATATTGTTTCAGCTCCAGCAGGACGGCCGGTTGACCAATGTGGAGCTCGCCCGGCGGGTGGGGCTCACCCCGCCGCCCTGCCTGCGCCGGGTCAAACGCCTGGAGGAGGCGGGCATCATCAGCGGCTACCGGGCCACGGTCAACCACGAGCTGCTCGGGGGCGGCCTGGAGGTCATCGTCTCCATCGAGGTCTCCGTGAGCGACCTGAAGACCCTGGAGGAGTTGGAGAGGACCATCGCCGCTTACGACGAGGTCGTCGAGTTCCGCCGGTTGTTCGCCACGCCCGACTATCACCTGCGCGTTCTCGTCGCCGACTACGCCGCCTACGAGGCCTTCCAGACGGGGAAGATCATCGGTATTCCCGGCGTGGCCCGGGTGATCTCCCAGCCCACCATGAAGAAGATCAAGGTCCTCGACTGATCACCCAGGGATCCGCGCCCTGACCAGGAAGCCTCCGCCGTCCTCGGCGCTGGTCCGCAGCGTGCCGCCGAGCAGCTCGACGCGTTCCCGCAACCCCACCAGGCCCCAGCCCGCGCCGGGCAGCTCCTCCCGCGCCGCGCCCGGCGCGTCGTTGCGCACCTCCACCTCCAGCGCGTCTGGCCCGTAACGGAGGCGTACGTCCGTGCCCACGTCCCCGGCATGCTTGTGCACGTTGGTGAGCGCCTCCTGCACCACCCGGTACGCCGTCCGCTCCACGGTCGTCTCCACCGGCCGTATCTCACCCTCGTCATGCCGGGTCACCGCGATGCCCAGGGCGCGGGACTGGTCCAGCAGCCGGTCCAGGTCGTCCAGCGTGGGCGGCGGCCGCAGCCGGTCCAGGTCGCCCGCCTGGCCGGGTGACGGCGGGGAGCGCAGCACGCCGAGCACGTCGCGCAGGTTGGTCAGGGCCTCCCGCCCGATCCCGCCGATCAGCGCCGCGGCCCGGGCCGTCTCCTCGTCGGCCGCCCGCACCTCCAGCGCCCCGGCGTGCAGCACGATCAGCGACACCCGGTGCGCGACCACGTCGTGCATCTCCCTGGCGATCCTGGCCCGCTCCTGCGCCCTGGCCTGCTCGGCCCGCATGACCTGCTCGTGTTCCAGCCGCTCGGCGCGTTCCCTGGCCGCCGCCAGCACCTCACGCCTGGCCCGGGTCCACAACCCGAGCGCCAGCGGCAACCCGATCATCGCCAGTGCCATCACCAGCGTGTTCCCGAACGCGCCCGTGACGATCGCGTACGTCCCTCCATGGACCTGGCCCACCGCCACGGAGAGCCCGATCGCGACCCCCGACCCGCCGACATAGGCGGCCAGGTGACCACGCCCGCGCAGGGACCTGCCGGCGAAGTAGGTGGCCACCAGCAGCGGCGGCCACAACACCAGCCAGGCGTAGGCGACGGCGCCCACCACGGCCAGCGGCCACCAGGACCGCCGCGCGTACCAGGCGGCCACGCCCGTGACGGCGGCGATCGCGACCAGCGCCGGGAGCGGCAGGCCCGACCGGACCCCGCCCTGTCCGTGGAGGGAGAACAGCGTGAGCGTGCCCACACCCGCGCCGAGTAGTGCGAACCGCATGGCCACAGCGTATGGGGCGGTCCGGAAGGGACGTTACGACGAAAGTGGCAAGCGGCGGCCCATGACGTCAGAGCGGACGCCGGTAGCGCCGAAGCGGTAGTAGTGCGCGACCTCGTCCCGCTCCGGGTGGAAGACGTCCTGGTCGCCGTCCCCCTGGCGGGTCATGGGCGTCAGCCGTGCGGGGAGTCGTCCTCCAGGACCTCGACCGCGTCGAGCAGGCCGCGCAGGCCGATCTCCTCGCTCTCGGCCTCCATCGGGTCGAACAGCCATTCGCTGACCGGCAGGTCGGCCGCCTGCTCCGGATGGCTCGCCGCTGCCAGGGTCACTTCCGCCTCGACCTCGACGTGGAGCTCGTACAGGAACCGCTTCTCGCCGTCCGGGGCGCTCATCTTTCCTCCATGGGGGCTTGAGTGGATGTCCGGCGGCCTGCTACTTGCGGACCTCGTCCCGGCCGGGCCATTCGCTGTAGCGGATCAGGCCCCGGGTTGCGTCGTCGTCCGGAACCAAGGACCGCTCCAGCACCTCGGATCCGAAGTAGTGAGCGTGCGGGTCGGAGACCACCTCGCGGGGGTCGTTCCAGTGGGCCAGCGCGTCGCGGAAGAACTCGTCCATCCGGAACACCTCGGGTCCGCCCACCTCGATCCTGCCGTTCAGCGGCGCCCCCACCGCGACCCGGCCGACCGCCTGCGCGACGTCGTCGCCCGCCATGGGCTGGAAGAGCACGGGCGCCATCCGCACCTTGCCGTCGACCGTCGCCTCGTCGGCGATGCGCCGGACGAACTCGAAGAACTGGGTGGCGTGCACGAGCGAGAACGGGATCCCCGACTCCGCGATCAGCCTCTCTTGAGCGATCTTCGCCCGGAAGTAGGCGTTCCCGGGCGGCCGCTCCGTGCCCACCACCGACAGCGCGACGTGGTGGCCGACGCCGGCCTCCTTCTCCGCGGCGATCAGGTTGCGGGTGGAGGTGGTGAAGAAGTCCAGGACGGCCTGCTCCTCGAAGGAGGGGGAGTTCGACACGTCGATCACCACCGCCGCGTCCTTCAGCACCTCGGGCAGCCCCTCGCCGGTGAGGGTGTTCACGCCGGTGTTCGGCGCGGCCGCGACCGCCTCGTGACCGTGCTCGCCCAGCTTCGTCACGAGTTTCGATCCGATCAGGCCGGTCCCGCCGATTACCACGATCTTCATAACTGACCTTCCCTGGTTCGCCGGGGCGCCTCATCGCCGACCGGTCGCCAGCTAAGACCGGGTGGCCGCTGGAGTTGTGACAACCGGCGAGAACTTCTTTCCCCGGCTGCGGGAACCGCCCGGCTACTCGACGAGCTTGCCGACGGTCGAGACCTCGCGCATGAGGCCCGCGATCTCGTCGGGAACCGGCGGGATGGCCTGCCGCTCCACCTGCCCGGGACCGGACCACACGAGGTTGACCTGCAAGGAGGGGTCGAGCTCCGGGTAGTCGGAGCGGTTGTGGCAGCCCCGGGTCTCGCGACGTTCCAGTGCCGTCTCGATCGTCGCGCGCGCGGCGAGCACCGCGGACTTCAGGTCGAAGGCGTGGGCCAGGTCCTGGAAGCCGGCGATGTCCGGGTGCACGCCTATCTCGGCCATGCGGTCCTCCACCGCCGAGAGCTCGGCAAGGCCCTTCCTCAGGCCGCTCTCGTCACGCACCACGCCGGCGTGCTCGGTCATGATGTCGCGTACGGCCCGCTGCAGCGCACGCACGTTCTCCGGGCCGTCGGCGGCGAGCAGTTCGTCCACCTCCGCCCGTGCCGCGCCGAGCGCCTCGGCGGAGCGGCGCTGGGCGTCGAGGCCCGCGGAATACTCCGCCGCCGCCTGCCCGACGATCCGACCGAAGACCAGCAGCTCGATGAGCGAGTTGCCGCCCAGCCGGTTCGCCCCGTGCAGGCCGCTGGCCGCCTCCCCGATGGCCCACAGGCCCTCGACATCCGTGCCGTGGTCCTCGGCGCGTACCCAGACGCCGCCCATCGAGTAGTGCGCGGTCGGTGCGATCTCGATCGGCTGCTGGGTGATGTCGAGCATCTGCAGCTCCAGGAGCGTCTGGTAGACCCGGGGCAACCGCGTCATGATCGTCTGTCGCGGCAGGTGGGACACGTCGAGCCAGACGCCCCCGTCCGGCGTCCCGCGGCCTTCCTTGATCTCCGTGTAGGCGGCCAGCGAGACGCGGTCGCGCGTGGACAGCTCCATCCGTTCCGGGTCGTACCGGGACATGAACCGCTCGCCGAGATGGTTGCGCAGGATCCCGCCCTCGCCCCGGGCCGCCTCGGAGACGAGGGTGCCCGCCGCGTTCTCGGGCGAGATGAGGCCGGACGGATGGAACTGCACCAGTTCGGGGTCGCGGATGCGGCACCCGGCGAGCACGGCCAGGCGGAACGAGTCACCCGTGTTCTCGTCCCGCCGGGAGGAGGTACGCCGCCAGATCCGGGTGTGCCCGCCGGCCGCCAGGATCACCGCGTCGGCGTGGATGACGTAGCGGCTGCCGTCGGTCAGGTCGAACCCGTACGCGCCGAAGACCGCGTTGTCGCGGACGAGGAGGCGGGTGATGTAGACGCTGTCGAGGATGGGAACGCCGAGCTGCGTGGCCCGGTTGATCAGGGTGCGCTGGATCTCCAGCCCGGTGTAGTCACCGGCGTAGGCGGTGCGCCGGTAGGTGTGCGCGCCGAAGAAGCGCTGCGAGATGCGCCCGTCCTGCTCGCGGGCGAACGGCATGCCGTAGCGTTCGAGGTCCTCGATGCCGCGTGCGGCCCCCTGGGCGACGATCCGCACCGTCTCCGGGTTGGCGAGGAGATAGCTCTCCTTGAGGGTGTCGGCCGCGTGCTGCTGCCAGGTGTCCTCGGGGTCCATCGTGGCGAGCGCCGCGTTGATGCCCCCCGCCGCGAGCGAGGTGTGCGCGTCCGCCTTCGGTCGCTTGCCCACGGCGAGGACGTCGACGCCGCGCTCGGCAAGTTCGATGGCGGCCCGCAGGCCGGATCCTCCCGTGCCGATGATCAGGACCGACGTGGCGATCCGATGTTCTGACGCGTGCATGGTGCTCCTTCGGCCGCATCTACGAGAACGTTCTTCTACAGAGATGACTGGGTAGCGGCCTGATTTGTGACGGATCGCCGGAGTTCAGGTGGTGATCCGTGCCAGCACGATGCCCCCGACGATCAGCGCGAGCGCCGCCATCCGCCCCGGCGACACCGGGTCGTGGTTGAGGACGATGCCCAGCGTGATCGCCCCGACGGCGCCGATGCCGGTGAAGACCGCGTACGCGGTGCCGACCGGCAGGGTGTTCATCGCCTGCGACAGCAGCCACACGGCGGCGGCCATGAGGAGCAGGCAGACGAGCGTGGGCACCGGCTTGGTGAAGTTGTGCGTCGGCTTGATGCTCTGTGACCAGGCTACTTCGACGAGCCCGGCGAGGGCCAGGACCAGCCAGTTCATCGGGTCGCCTCCTTGAGCGCCGCCGACAGCGACTGCTCGTGCTGCTCGCGCAGGTGGGCGAGCGCGGGGTCGAGCCGGGAGTTGACCAGCTCGGCGTGGATGAAGGTCACGTCAGAAACCCGGAAGTGGCCGCGGAAGAAGTCACGGAGGTAGCGCTCCTCGTGGTCGTACGGCTCGCGGGGGGTGCCGGGACCGTACGCGCCGCCACGGGCTCCGGTCACCACGAACGAGCGCCCTTCGAGCGACATCTTCGGGAACGTGATCTGGTCGAGCCAGGCCTTCAGCGCCGACGGGATCGAGTAGTTGTACATCGGCGTGCCGATCAGGATCACGTCGGCCGCCACGACCTCGTCCAGCAGCGGCTGCACGACGGACCACGCCTGGCGCTGGGCGGGGGTGCGTACCGCCTCCTGATAGCGCGAAATATCGGTTATCTCGTGCTCAAGGATGTAGTCGCACAGCTCGGTCCACGCCTCGCCGATGTGCGGCACCGGCTGGGCGGCCAGGTCGCGGTAGACGTAGGGGCGGCCGGGGTTCGAGGCGCGCCAGGTGTCGGCGTACACGGCGGACAGCTTGCGTGAGAACGACGCCGCGCGCCGCGCGCTGGCGTCCAGATGCAACAGCATGATCTCTCCTCGGGAGATTATGTGGACACGGTGTCCACTTTACTATAACCGGACGCGGTGTCCACATACAATGGCGGGCATGGAGAGAGCCGACGCCGCGCGCAACCGCGCGAGGATCCTGGAGGCGGCCGCCCAGCTGTTCGCGGAGCGGCCTGCGCAGGACGTGACGATGGACGACATCGCCAGGAAGGCCGGGGTGGGTCGCGGCACGCTCTACCGGCGCTATCCCGACCGGGCGTCGATCGCCGTCGCGCTGCTCGACGAGCACGAGCGGGCCCTGCAGGAGCGGCTGCTCCGCGGCGACCCGCCGCTCGGCCCCGGCGCGCCGCCCGCCGAGCGGCTGGCCGCCTTCTACGCCGCCATGGTCCGCCTCCTGGAGGACCACTCCCACCTGGTGCTGGGCTCCGAGGTGGGCCGCTCGCGGTTCGAGACCGGCGCCTACGGATTCTGGCGGGCCCACGTGCGCGCGCTCCTGGTCGCCGCCCGGGTGCCGGGCCCGGACGCCCTGGTGGAGGTGCTGCTCGCGCCCCTGGCCCCGGAGGTGTACGGCTACCAGCGCGCGGTCCTGGGCCTCACCCCCGGCCAGGTCACCGAGGCGCTGACCAGGCTCACCGCGGCACTGGGACCGGCGCCGGCCGCGGGAGCGTCCTCAGCCGGCATGACATGATGCCGATCAACGGCAGGGACGGCCTTGGCCGGGGGAGGCGCCGAGATGGGTGATGGGCTCGCCGCGCGGCCGTTGGGCCGGGCCGGGTTGCCGGTGACGCCGATCGGGATCGGGCTGGCCGCGCTGGGCCGGCCCGCCTACATCACGCTCGGCCGGGCCGAGGACCTCGGCGAGGATCGCAGCGTCGCCACGATGCGAGCGCGGACCTGGGCGGTGCTGGACGCGGCACTGGCGGCCGGCGTGCGTTACTTCGACGTGGCCCGCTCCTACGGCAGGGCCGAGGAGTTCCTCGGCGGCTGGTTGCGTGCGCGCGACATCGAGCCCGGAGCGGTGACCGTGGGCTCGAAGTGGGGCTATGCCTACGTCGGCGACTGGCGGATGGACGCCGACCGGCACGAGGTGAAGGAGCTGTCCGCGGGCCGGCTGCGCGACCAGCTCGCCCAGACCCGGGCGCTGCTCGGGCAGCACCTGTCGCTCTACCAGATCCATTCGGCCACCGTCGAGAGCGGCGTGCTCGACGACCAGGACGTCCTGGCCGAGCTGCGTGAGCTGCGCGCCGCGGGCGTCGCGGTCGGCCTGTCCACGACCGGCCCGCGCCAGGCGGACACCATCGACCGGGCGGTGGAGGCCAGCCTGTTCGACACCGTCCAGGCCACCTGGAACCTGCTGGCGCGATCCGCCGGCCCCGCCCTGTCCAGGGCGCACAGGGCCGGCCTGGGGGTGATCGTCAAGGAGGGCGTGGCGAACGGCCGGCTGACCTCTCACGCCGCCCCGCCCGTACTGGCCTCGGCCGCCCGGGAGCGCGGCGTCGCGCCGGACGCCCTGGCCCTGGCCGCCGTCCTCGCCCAGCCGTGGGCCGGGGTGGTGCTCAGCGGGGCCGCCTCGGTGGACCAGCTCCGTAGCAACCTGTCCGCGGTCCACGCCGGCTGGGACGCGGAGCTGGACGAACGCCTGAGCGGGCTGGACGAGGAGCCCGAGGCCTACTGGGCGGCCCGGAGCTCGCTGCGCTGGCAGTGAGGCGAAATCCCAGGGTGGGTCCCAGGGTGGCTTATCGGGGGGCGGTCACGCGCCGCTCGGCGGCGTCGAGGTAGCCGTGCAGGGCCCGCCGGGTGCGGGCGAGCGTGTCGATGTGCGCGTCCAGCCCGCCCAGCCGGGCGCGCAGGGTGTCCAGGATCTCGGGGCAGGGCACGAGGTCGGGGCCCGTGCCGGTGGCGCACGGCAGCATGTACGCGATGTCCCGGGTGGACAGCCCGGCTTCGAGGAGCCTTCTGATCTGGGTCACGGTCAGGACGGCTTCGTCGCCGTACTCGCGGTAGCCGTTGGCGCCGCGGTCCGGCTGGAGCAGGCCCTGGGCCTCGTAGTAGCGCAACTGATGCGCGTTGACTCCCGTGCGCCGGCTCAGCTCCCCGATCAGCACGCCCGCTCCTCCTTGACCTTCACATCGATGTGAACGTTCATGATTCTGCCATGACACATCAATCATCATCGATGAGTGAACGGGATCCCGTCACGGTCATCGGTCTGGGGCTCATGGGCGAGGCGCTCGCGGGGGCGTTCCTGGGCGCGGGACACCCCACGACCGTGTGGAACCGTACGGCGGCCAAGGCCGACCGCCTGCGCGCCCAGGGTGCCCTTGTCGCGGACTCGGTCGCGGACGCCGTCGCGGCGAGCCCGCTCGTGGTCGTCTGCGTCTCGGACTACACCGCCGTGCACGGGCTCCTCGATCCGCTGGGCCCGGTCCTGTACGACCGGGTCCTGGTCAACCTGACCTCGGGAACGTCGCAGTCGGCCCGCGAGACCGCCGGATGGGTGGCGGAGCGGGGCGGCACCTACCTCGACGGCGCGATCCTGGCCGTCCCGCAGGCCATCGGCACGGCGGAGGCCGTGATCCTCTTCAGCGGGCCGCGGCCGGCCTTCGACCGGCACGAGCCGGCGCTGCGGAGCCTCGGCCCGGGGATGACGCACCTCGGTGACGACCACGGCCTGTCGTCCCTGTACGACGTGGCGGTGCTCAGCCTGATGTGGAACATCCTCAACGGCTTCCTGCACGGCACCGCCCTGCTCGGCGCGGCGGGTGTGCCCGCCACGGCGTTCGCCCCGGTCGCGAAGACGCTGATCGAGACCGTGGCCGGCTGGGTGACCGGCTACGCAGGGCAGATCGACGACGGTGCGTACCCGGCCCTCGATTCCACCATCGACACCCACCTGGCCGCGATGGAACACCTCATCGACGAGAGCGTGGCGGCCAGGGTGGACGTCGAGCTGCCGCGGTTCATCGAGGCCCTGGCCGCCAGGGCCGTGGCCGCCGGGCGCGGCGGGGACGGCTACGCGGCGCTGATCGAGCAGTTCCGCAAGCCCGCGGAGGCGTGACCTGGCGCCGAACCGCAGGCCGGCGGCAGGGCCGGCGGTTCGGCGAGGGATCAGTCGGCGCCGTTCCAGGCACCGGCGAGCATGCGTGCCACGGCGGTGCTCAGCACACGAACGCCGCGCGTGGTGCCGGGATCGATCGCTGTCAGCTCGCGTACCCGGCGCAGGCGGTAGTCGAGCGTACGCGGGTGGATGTGCAGCGACGTCGCCGTACGCAGCCGGTTCATGTCGTTGCGGTAGTAGGCGTCGAGCGTGATGACGAGGTCGGGCCCGTCGCAGAGCCGCCGCGCCACCTCGCGCAGCCACCGGTCCACCTGCGGCGTGTGCGAGGCCCCCAGCTCCGCGAACACGTCTGACAGCCCGTACGTCCGGCGCGGGACCCGCTCCACCGGCGCCACCCGGCTGACCTTCCGCGCGAGCGCGGCCGCCTCGGCCAGGGAGCGGGTCCGGCCGCGGGCGGTGCCGACGGAGCACGGCCGGCCGACGGCCCCGGCGAAGTCGCGGCCCAGGGCGAGCCCGTGACCCTCGGCCGCGGCGGAGTCCTCGGAACGGGCGCTCCGGCACGGCACCAGCGCCGCGAACTCCTCGGCATCGCACCAGCCGAGCGGCACCCGGTGCTGCTCCAGGAGCGTCCGCGCGACCTGCTCCCGCGCCGAGTCCGGCATCGGGGGCGCCTGCCCGGCGACCCTGATCACCGTCACCAGGTAGTGCTCGGCCACCGGCATGGCCAGGCTCCTGGCCAGCTCCGCCGCCATCGGGTCGTCCCGCAGCAGCATGGTGGCGAGCAGGCGGACCCGGGTGACGAGGGACAGGTGGCGCTGTCGTCCCCTGAGGTGTCCGCGGGTGTGGGCCTGTTGCGCCGCCGTGCCCTGCCGGGCGAGCCAGCCGAGCATGTGCATCGAGTCGCCGAGGTCGCTCGGTCCGGCCGCCTCCGACATCTCGCGGAAGGTGCCGGCCGCGTGCAGGGCCAGGACGCTGCGCTGGGACGCGACCGACACGCCCTGCGCCCCTCGTTGCTCGCCGACCGACTCGATGTAGGCGAGGTCGGACTCAAGGAGCGGCTCGTTCGCGGCGGCGAGCTCGATCGAGCGCCGGCGTACGGTGATCGCGAATTCCAGCATCGAGTCGTGGGCCTCGGACGCGATGGCATGGTAGTCGGGTATCGCGCAGACGCACTCCTCGACCACCCGCTTGGCGTTGGCGTCGATCTGGCGTTTGAGCGTGCCGAAGAAGTCTCCCATGATGAATCCCCCAGGGATGGCTGATGTTCGTGCCCCGTCACATCACGCGCATCCCGCTATTCGTCCCGGACCTCATGCCGGATCAGGGGACCGGGGATCAACCTCGCGGCAGCCGCCGGGCGGGGACGAGCAGGGCGATCGGGATCAGCATCAGCACGGTCAGCAGGACCGTCTGGGTGATCGCGTCCGCCGGAGGAAAGTTCCGCAGGTGGGCGATATGGAAGATCATGTGCGGACGATGACCAGCCCGGTCCGGACCCAGGCGCGTGCCGTCATGCTCGTCACGTCCCGGGCGCCGGCTGGATCTTCCTGGCGCCCTGAGCACTGAAGCGCTCGGCGAGGAACTGGTCGAAGGTGGTCCGGCCGACCGTGTGCTCGGGTGCCAGCTGACCGCCTTCCCGATACCCGGCGAACGCGGCACCGGGGAACATCACCGGCACGACGAGCTTTCGCCGGCGGCTGGCCCGCAGGTAGGAGCGCGCCAGCGCGCGGGCGCTGAGCACCTGCGGCCCGCCGACGTCGGGTACGTGCCCGCCGGGCGTGGCGGCCAGAGCCAGCTCGACGAGGCGGTCGGCCACGTCCCGGACGTCGATCGGCTGGAAGTGGGTGGCGGCCGGGACGGGCATCACGGGGGCGCGGGCCAGCATCCGGCAGGCGCTCAGGATGAGGTCGTGGAACTGGGTGGAGCGCTGCACGGTCCACGGCAGCCCCGAGTCCCCGATCAGCCGCTCGACCGCCAGTGTGTCCCGGTAATAGTGGTAGGGGATGCGGTCGGCGCCGACGATGGAGATGTAGACCAGGTGCGGGCGTCCGGCACGCCGGGCACCGGCGATCAGGTTCTGGGCCGCCTCGACGTCGCCGCGGCGGGAGCCCGCGCAGTGGACGATCGTGTCCACGTCGCCGACCGCCCGCTGGGGCACCTCCCCGGCGAGCAGGTCCACCTTCATCCAGGTGTACGCGCTCGGCTCGCCGTTCGCCGGTGCGTGCCGGCTCATGGTGCGCACCTCGTGCCCCTGGGCCGCCAGCCGGTCGGCCACCGCCCGGCCCAGCGGCCCGCTGCCGGTCACCAAGATCCGCTTCGCCACCGTCATCCCTCCCCGGTGCCATCCGTACCTCATCCCTGCCCCGCGCACGTATAGCCGGGGTAGAGAGGGCGGGGTGAGTCGGCAATGTCTGCGCTCGCCGACCCGGCCGGCCTGACCTTCGGAAGGCCGCTTAGCCTGATCGGGCATGTCGGAAGCCACCGCACAAGGGAGGACAGCGCTGTGGACGACCCGGGGAACGGGCGGGCGGTCGTGATCACCGGGGCCGGATCCGGCATCGGCAGGCAGGCCGCGCTCGCCCTGCACGCCGCCGGCCACCGGGTGGCGCTGGCCGGCCGGCGGGAGGAGGCGCTCGGGGAGACCGCCGCGGCCATCGCGGGCACCGGCGAGAACGTGCTGGTGGCGCCCTGTGACGTGACCGAGCCGGAGTCCGTGCGGACGCTGTTCGAGCGGTGCCTGGAGCGGTTCGGGCGGGTGGACGTGCTGGTCAACAACGCGGGAGTCTTCGGGCCGGCCGCGCCCTTCGACGAGATCTCCCACGGGCAGTGGTCCGAGGTCGTGAGCACGAACCTCACCGGGGCGTTCCTGTGCGCGCAGGAGGCGTTCCGCCACATGAAGGCGGCGGGAGGCGGGCGGATCATCAACAACGGCTCCCTGTCGGCGCACGTGCCGCGCCCGCACGCCGCCGCGTACACGGCCACCAAGCACGCCATCACCGGCCTGACCAAGGCGATCTCGCTCGAAGGCCGCGCGTACGGGATCGCCTGCGGACAGATCGACGTCGGCAACGCCGCCACGGACATGACCGCGGCCATGAGCCACGGCGTTCTGCAGGCCAACGGCTCGGTCGCCGCAGAGCCCACCATCGACGTGCGGAACGTCGCCGAGGCCATCGTCTTCATGGCGGGCCTGCCACTCGACGCGAACGTACAGTTCATGACCGTCATGGCGACGGCGATGCCGTTCATCGGAAGGGGCTGACCCGGCACGTTTTCCCCCGGTCGTCCACAGGCTGTGCGCAGCCGTTTGTGGATGACGGGAAGACGGCGAATCCTGCGAGTACCGCCCCCTTTCCAGGCCTGCGCCGGGTTCTTCCACGGCACGTTGTCCACAGGGCGAGCCGGTTATCCACAGGCAGTGGACAGCGACATCCGCCCTCGGTGTCGTGTTCGGGGAGGCAGCTCAGTCGGGGGCCTGGTCGAGCACCTTGGTCAGGGCGGCGATGGAGGATCTGGCCGAGCGGATGCGCGCGGTCCGCGCCTCGTCGGCCCAGCCCAGCCGCAGGCCGTCCGCCGCCACCTCGTCGAACGCGGCGAACACGGCGAGCTTCTGCCGGATGACCTTCGACCAGGCGTCGTCCTCGATCCGGTAGTAGACGTTCCGCTCACCGGGCTTGCGGAACTTGCGGACCAACCGGATGGTCGTCAGGAGGTGCATGTTGGTGGTCAGCGACGCGCGGCTCGCGCCGATGGCCCCCGCGATGTCGCTCGCGGTCTGCGCGGGCGGGTCGCACACCATGAGCCAGCCCAGGACGCGGCCGGAGATGGGGGCGAGCCCCCACTCCGCGGAGACGAACGTCGCCACCCGCTCCACCCAATCGAGCACCCGCTCGCGATCGGGGCCCTCCTGCGCTGCCATGCGATCATCCTAACCAGCGTGTTTCAGCCTGAACCGGCATCCTGAGACGAGGGGCGCCGGCCTTGCCGCATGCGCCTGAGCTGCTGCTCCCTGGCGGCCACGTCGCCCGGCAGATCCCGCCCGGCCAGCTCGCCCGCGACCCGCTCCCGGAAGTCCACCGGCCGGTGGTCGTCGTACTTGAACTTGGCCCGCACTCCCAGCACCTCCAGCCGCAACCCCCTGATCCCCGGCAACCTCCGGTGGTACGGCCCTGAGTCCGCGGCCACCTCGCCGTACGTCCCGTCCGGCTCGTGGTGGGCCAGCTGCCGCCGCAGGATCTCCGCCTTGTCCTCGGCGCCGTCCACGATCGTGGCCGCGCAGGTGAGCTGCACGGTGGCGTAGTAACTGGTCGGCACGCCGTCCTCGGGCGAGTCCGAGCGCCATCCGGACGGGATGTAGGCGTAGTCGTCGTGCACGCTCACCACGGCCACCGGGTTGGCCTCCAGCGCGGCCCAGATCGGGTTGGGCCTGGCCAGGTGGAGCAGCACCTCCCGGTCGCCGTCGTACAGGAAGTGGGTCGGCACCACCACCGGTGGCCCGCCGTCCACGCCGTTCGCGGCGATCAGCCCGAAGTCGCGCGTACGCAGCCAACTCCGCCATTCGTCGTTGTCCCTGGCCGCATCCCACGGATGAATGAGCACCCCGTACCCCTTTGTATTAGTACATACTGTGTTTTGTGCAAGGAAAATACCTGATCACGGGTGGGACGGCCAATGAGATAGCGGCCGCGGTCGAGGCGGCGGTGTCCGGAGGACGGCTGGCACCGGGTACGGCGCTCCCATCGGTACGCGAGGCGGCCGGCGCGGCCGGGGTCAGCCCCAACACGGCGGCGGCGGCGTACCGGCTGCTGCGCGAGCGCGGTGTCGTCGAGACCGCCGGACGCCGCGGCACCCGGGTCAGGCCCCGCCCGGCCAGCACGTTCCGCGAGGAGATCCGCATCGAGGTCCCGCCGGGCGCCCGCGACCTCTCCACCGGCAACCCCGACCCCGCCCTGCTCCCGCCCCTGCACGCGGCACTCGCCGCGGCGGCCAGGGCGCACGAGGAACGGCCCGCCATGTACGGGACGGGCGACGACGAGGAACTCCTCGCCCTGGCCGGGGCCGGCCTGCGCGCGGAAGGGGTGCCGGCCGGGCCGCTGGCGGTCACCTCGGGCACCCTCGACGCGGTCGAACGTGTCCTGACCGTCCACCTCCGCCCCGGCGACCCGATCGCGGTGGAGGACCCGGGCTGGACGGCCCTCCTCGACCTCGTCGGCGTTCTGGGGCTGCGCCCTGTCCCGATGCGGCTCGACGACGACGGCCCCCTGCCGGACGACCTCGCCCGGGCGCTGCGGGCGGGAGCGCGCGCCGTGGTCGTCACCCCACGGGCCCAGAACCCGACCGGTGCCGCCATCCCCGCCGCCCGCGCCGAGGAGCTGCGGGCCGTGCTGGCGGCGTTCCCGGGCGTGCTGGTGATCGAGGACGACCACGGCTCGGGCATGGTGGACATCCCGCTGCATCCGCTGGCCGGCGCCACAGAACGCTGGATCCTGACCCGCTCCACCGCCAAGTCCTTCGGCCCCGACCTCCGCCTCGCCCTGGTCACCGGCGACGCCGCCAGCCTGGGTCGGCTGCGTGGCCGTCAGCGCCTGGCCGCGGGCTGGGTCAGCCACCTGTTGCAACGCGCGGTGGCCCACCTGTGGCGGACGCGGGCGGTGGACCGGACGGCGGTGGCCGCCGCTTACGCCCGGCGCCGCGACGGCCTGGTCGCCGCCCTGGCCGAGCGCGGCATCCGGGCGCACGGGCGTACCGGGCTGAACGTGTGGATCCCCGTGGCCGACGAGAGCACGGCCATCACCCGGCTGCTGGCCCGGGGGTGGGTCCCGGCTCCCGGCGCCCGCAACCGCATCAGCTCCCCGCCCGCCCTCCGCCTCACCGTCGCCACTTTGGGCCTGGACGACCTCCCCGCCCTCACCACCGCCCTCACCACCGCGCTCCGCCATGGCACTTCTGGTCGCTTTGCTTGAACCCCCTTGTTCTGTTACGCACTGCCGTGGTCTGCCACCCGCCGTAGGTGGCTGATGGCCCTCCAGGAAACGGCCGCTGACCCTTCACCGGCTGACCGCCGTCACGCGAGCCCGAAGTTGCCCGACTCCATGGCCACCGGGGCACCACGCACCGCGGCTAGCCGGCTCTCGTGGTAACCCCGTCGCGGCTTTCCGTCCCCGGCGCTGCTACACGTTCGTCTCCTCCATCCACGCGTTCACGGACTGGGGGACACTCCCCGTGAACGAGGACTCCCCGATGTACCCTTGCCCGGCCGACACCCCGCCCCGCCAGCCTCCGGGCAACCAGCTGAAAGCCGGGTGCGAGCGCGCGGTGCTGGAGCGGTTCGGCGCCACGGTCACATGGTGGGGCCTATGGCGGACCTGCTGCGCGTGGGTGACGGCTTGGAGGGCTGGGAACTCGGACAGTCCGCAGCCACTTGTAGACAGGGAGTTAGGCAATTGCCATAATTCCTACGTGCTGGATGTTGATCTGGTGAAGGCGCTGGCCAGCGACAAGCGTTTGCTGATCTTGGAGTGGCTGCGTGACCCTGAACGCCATTTCCCGCCGCAGCGTGACGGTGATCTGGTGCGTGACGGTGTCTGCTCTTTGTTCATCGCCCAGAAGCTGGGGGTGAGCCAACCGACCTGTGGTGAGCATCTGAAGGTGCTCGCGCAGGCCGGGCTGTTGCGCGGCAGGAAGATCAAGCAATGGGTGTTCTACCAGCGCGACGAACACCGTATTTCCGAGGCGAAGGAGTTGCTGAGCGGTGAGTGGTGAGGTGAACAGCGGCATCGCCGCCCCCGACAGCCTGGACGAGGGGCTGTATGAGCGGTTGGTCGCCGATCCGGCGCTCCTGCGGGTTCCGGAGCTGTTCTTCAACGCCGCGCGTCTGGACCGCTCGATCGCCCTGGCCACCGACGACTACGTGAAGCCGGCCGCCCCTCGTATCGCCCCCATCATCACCGCCCCCTGAGTCCGGCGCCGTCCTGGGCTCGGCTGCCGTCCGCAAGGAGGAGAGCCATCATGCATGCTTCACTTCAACCGGGGCTGACCGCACGGCTGGACTATCTCGTTCCCGCCGAACGCACCGTGCCGTACCTGCTGCCCGAATCCGCCTACTTCGCCGCCCTACCTTCGGTCCTGGCCACCGGCTACCTGGTCGGCGTCGTGGAATGGACCTGTATGCGCGCCCTCGACGGGCACTTGGACGACGGCGAGCAGACCCTGGGCGTGCATGTAGACCTCAGCCACGAGGCTCCCACGCCGCCCGGCAGTACGCTGACCGTCCAGGCCGATCTCAGCAGTGTGGACGGCAAACAGCTCACCTTCACGGTCCATGCCCACGACGACGCGGGCACCGTCTGCCGGGGAACCCACCGCCGTGCCGTCATCAACACCGAACGCTTCCACGAGCGACTCCGCACTCGGACCACCGCATCCCATCGCTCGCACGCCCCCGAAGCACGCTGATCCGGCGCACAGATGCGGACGACGCCACGCGTCGGACCGCTTTACATTCTGACGATCAACACTAATATTGTCAGCATGTCGGCAACGATGGATGCCAAGCGCCTTCAGATCCTGGAGGCGGCCGTCCCCTGCTTCGGCCGCTACGGTTATGCCCGCACGTCGATGGACCTGCTGGCCAAGGCCGCCGGGATGTCGCGGCCCGCGCTGTATCAGCACTTCAAGAGCAAGGAGCACCTCTTCCAGGCGATGGTGGAGTGCGCGTTCGACGTCGTCGACCGGCGGGCGGCAGCCGCGAGCCGCTCCGGCGGAACGCTTGCCGACCGCCTGTACGGCGTGCTGGCCGCGCGGCTCGACCTGGTAGCCGGGCCGGAGACGGAGTTCCGCGACGAGGTCCTGCGGGAGGCGGCGGCGATCGCGGGCCCCATCGTGACGAGCGCGCGTGAGCGCCTCGTCAGCGCCGTCGAGGACGTGCTCACCTCCGCCGCGCCGCCGCGCCTCGGCGCGGAGCTGCCGGCCCGCGACGTGGCCCGGCTCCTCGTGGACGCCCTCACCGGCATCGAGCTGGCCCGCGGAACCGTCGACGAGCTGCGCGGACGCCTGCGCCAGCTCGTCGAGCTAACCGTCCGCGGCCTCGGTGCCCCGGCCTGAGGGACTTCGCGCCCGAATCCGGAAGTCCCCGCCGCAGCCGAAGGTTTCCGTGCCTGATTCTGAAGGAGGATCCCATGTCCATGCTTTCCCCCGGATACGGTGACACCGTCGTCGTACGGGCCGCCGAGGCCGAGAAGCTTGGCGTGCCGCCCAACACGATGCGGTTAATCGCCGACGGCGACGTCACTTCGCACGCTCTCGGCACACACCTGATCAGCCTCGGCCCGGGCACCGACGGCGCGCCGCCGCACCACCATGACCGCTCGTCCGAGCTGTTCTTCGTGGTGGACGGCTCGGTCGACCTGCTCTGCGGGGAGGAACTGGTGACGGCGGAGCGGCACGACGTGGTGATCGTCCCGCCGAGGACACCGCACGCCTTCGGCGCGTCGGCCGGGCGTACCGCGGAGCTGCTCGTGGTCGTCGCGCCCGGCGTCGAACGCTTCCCGTACTTCCGCGGTCTTTTCGAGCTGGCCACTGGTACCGGCTCGCTGGAACAGGTGCTGGAGATCGGGAGAAGATGCGACACGTTCATCGCGGACGCCTCCGGCTGGCAGGCGCTCCGGGCGGCCTCCCGGGAGGAGCGGCGGTGAACGCCGTCCTGTGGTGGCTGCAGGGCTTCCTGTGCTGCGCGTACCTGGTGCACGCCGCCGTGCACGCCTTCCCGCCCGCGGCATTGCGACGGCGGTTGGCCGCCGAGAACCGTCCCCGTCTACGGCTGACCGCCAACGTCACCGAGGCGCTTGGCGCCGCCGGGCTGGTCCTGCCGGGGCTGCTGGGCGTCGCAACCTGGCTGACTCCGGTCTCGGCGGCCGGTCTGTTCCTTCTCATGTGCGGAGCCATGGCCTTCCACGTCTCACGGCGCGAGCACGCCCCGGCCACGCTGCCTGCCGTCCTGGCCGTGGGGTTGGCCTTCCTCGCCTACGAGCGGGGCATCGCGCACCCGCTGAACTGATCCAACTTGGCGGGCGGCACCCCTCGTACGAGGGGATCCTGATGGCTTCGAGGAGAGCGGTCAGCTCGACCTCGCGGGCCACAGGATTCGGAAGCCCTCACAGCTGGGCCCAAGCCGACTGGTTGGTTGGCGTTCGTCATAGCATGTCGTCCTCCTCCGACTCAGCCCACCGGTCGACGTCTTCTTTGAAGTAGTCCCACATCACCGTGGAGTTCTCCTTCCAGCCGCCGCGCCGGGCGATCGTGAGCGGATCGACGCCGGCGGCGCGCGCGGCGGATGCGTAGCCGCGGCGCAGAGAGTGCCCCGACCATTGCCGACGCAGGCCCTCTATACGGTCGGCGTCCAGGCCGGCGCGTTCGGCGGCGCCGGCGATGATGTCGTCGAAGGCGCGCACCGACAGCCGCCCGTCCGGGTCGCCGATCGGGCGGCCGTCCCGGTGCATCGCTCTTCCGATGTTCTGGTGCTGGTCGATGCGGACGAATAGTGGACCTCGGGTGCGCTTGTCTGTGGCGAGGCCGGCCATCCAGGTGGTCAGGGCGCGGACCACGCAGAGGTCCTCGTCGTTCTGGTGGCCGGCATGGCGCGCAGGTCGTCGGGGGTGGCGGCGTCGCGGCGTGGTGCGGCCTTCGCATGCCGGTCTGGGCCAGGTGGCGGCGGTAGCCGGTGAGCACCCGGTTGGCAGCGGTCCGGTCGGGCCTGGCACACCAGCGCGTGGAAGCCGGCCAGTCGCGGGCATGGGCGGCACGGGTGTTGTCGGCGACGCCCGCTTGGATCGCCGCGGCGGTGGCAGCCGACACGGTGTGGTCGACCGCCGTGTGGTCAGCCCCCGTGTGTTCGGCCGGTACGTGGGCCAGGCCTGCCACGCACCCCATCCCAGGGGCGGAGTTGCGGTTGTTCGGGCCTGCACCCGTCGCTGCTACTCGGACATCAGGGACAACGGGGTGGGTTTGGGGATGGGTGTTGTGTAGTGCCAGTCTCGTGACTCGCTGTGCGGCATAATCACCGCCGATGCCGAAATTTCAGGACGTGCCGGAATACGCGGCGGCGATCGCCCCGGTCATCGACGCGGCTCACGTCAACGTGCACGCCGCGGCCCGCCGGGCGGCCGACGAACTGGCGGAGGCGTCGGGGGTGACCCCCGGGCTGCTGGCCGACCTGAGGTTCATGCTCCCCGTGCGCCCGGTCAACCGGCCCCAGCTGGGTACGATCTACCGCTACCGCGACCCCGCCGCCCACCAGGCGGACCTGGAGCAGCACCTCAGCGAGGGCACCCTCACCAGGGACGGCGACGGGACACTGCGGCTGACGGACAAAGGCCTCAAGTTCATCCACGGGCTGTACGACCTGCACGCCGCCGCGACCCGCCGCGTCTGGCCCGACCCCGGGCTGCCGGAGCTCGCCGACCTGGCGGGCCGGGTGCTCGACGCCGCCGAACCCCTGCCGGGTGGCGCCTTGGAACTGGCCTCCCCGCCGTACGAGCCGGTGGACGCGCCGCCGGGGCTGCTGCTGTTCAACCGGATCGCCGTCCTGCGATACCACCGCGCCGACGCGCACGCCGCGTCCTGGCGGGCGGCGGGGCTGTCCGCGGCCGAGATCGTCGACCTGCGGGACGGCCCCCTGCGGATCCTGATCGAGGCGGAGACCAACCAGCGGGCCGCGGCGCCGTACCGGGTCCTCTCGGAGGACGAGCGGACGACCTTGTACGACGGTCTGATGAGGCTCGTCTAGAAACCGCCAGAAACCGCCAGAAACCGCGCCCGGCAGAACGGCTCAAACCGGCCATCCCGGTCGGTTTCCCGTAGCCTGGATATGCCACGAACGAGGTGAGCCCGTGCGTGGCGCCCCGTCACGCCTTCGATCGAGGGCGGGACGGACACCGCCCCCCCAACCGTCGTCGCACTCCCGCGCGCTACGCCCCGGTTTGCGGGGGACTCCAGAGTTCGCAAAGTGCCACCTCCCGGTAACCAGGAGGGTGGCGCACTATGGTCGTACTTCTCAAGCAGGAGGCACCGTGGAACAGGAACTGCCCGGCGGTGTGAGGCTGATCGTGGGGGTGGACGAGTCCCCGGCCTCGCGCTGGGCTCTCGCCTGGGCCATCGGCGCGGCCAGGCTGCACCGGATGGCGTTGGTGGTCGTTCACGTCAGCCGTGCGCCCGTGCATCCCTTCCCTGAGGCGCTGCCCGTTCAGCACGCCGTCAGAGCCGGCGAGGAGGCGCGCTGCGCCGAGGTGATCAACAGTGTGTTCGAGGACGTGGCGGGCGGGGTGCCGGACGACCTCACGACGGTCGCGATCGGCAGGGTCGGCGATCCCGGCTACCACCTCGTGGACCTGGCCCGCGAGGGCGACCTGCTGGTGCTCGGGAGGGGGCGGCGCGGCCTGCTCAGCCGCATCTTCCTGCCCTCCACCAGCATGTACTGCGCCCGGCACGCCAAGACCACGGTCGTGATCGTGCAGCAGCCCTCGCCGCCCGACGACCCGGAGATGTCAGGGGAGCGGGCCAGGCGGTTCTGGCTGCGCCGCCATCCGTAGCAGGCGCAGTCCCTCGGGGATGGCGTCTCGGGTGATCGCGCCGTAGCCCAGGACGAGGCCGGGCTGGGGCGGGGCCTCGCCACAGTACGCCTCCAGCCGTTCCACTGCCACGTCCGGCGGCAGGCGTACCGACATTCCCGGCGGGATGCGGGCACACAGGTGCAGGCCGGCCGTAGAGGGGATCAGATCCAGGAAACCGGCGAGCGCCTCGGCGATCAGCGCGTGCCTGGCGGCGTACTCGCGGGTGGCCTTCCTGATGTGCCTGGCCAGCAGGCCCTCGTCGATGAAGCGGGCCAGGGCGGCCTGCGTGGGCAGCTCGCCGTGCCAGTCGGACAGGCGTCTGGCGGTACGCAGGGCGGGCGCGAGCGACGCGGGGGCGACCAGGAAGCCGAGCCTCAGCATGGGGAGCAGGGTCTTCGAGAACGAGCCCACGTAGATGACGCGGCCGGCGCGGTCGAGGCTCTGGAGGGGTTCGAGCGGGCGTTCGCCGAAGCGGAACTCGCTGTCGTAGTCGTCCTCGATGACCACGGCGCGGCGGCGTTCCGCCCAGGCCAGCAGGGCGGCTCGGCGGGCCGGCGACATGGGAGTGCCGAGCGGGAACTGGTGGGAGGGCGTCACGTACACGATGCGGGCGGAGCCGGGTACGGCCTCGACGACCAGGCCCTCGGCGTCCACCGGGACCCCGGCCACGCGCGCGCCGAGGGAGCGGAACAGCTGGCGGGCCGGGGGATAGCCGGGCTCCTCGACGGCCACGCAGGTGCCTGGTTCGATGAGGACGCGGCCGATGAGGTCGAGGGCCTGCTGGGCGCCGTTCGTGATGAGTACGTCGCCGGGGCCGGCGAGCACCGAGCGACTGATACCGATATGCCGCGAAATAGCCTCCCTTAGAGGCTCGTATCCGGAAGGGTCGCTATAGGTGGCGACGCCTACCCGCAGCTCGCGAGCCACCAGCCTGCGCCAGGTCTCCATCGGGAACAGGTGCGGGTCCGGGATACCGGCGCGGAAGTCGTACCGGGCGGGCTGCGGCGGTCGTACGCCGTGGAGCTCGCGCCAGACCGGCTTCGGCTGCACCACCCCCTTGGGCGCGGCCCGGCGCCTGACCTGCTGCGCCGACACGAACGTGCCCGCCCCCGCCCGCCCCACCAGGAACCCGTCGGCGACCAGGCGGTCGTAGGCGAGCGCGACCGTGTTCCTGGAGATCTCCAGCCGGCGGGCCAGCTCCCTGGTCGGGGGCAACCGCTCGCCCGCGCGCAGCCGCCCGTCGAGGATGGCCTCAAGGAGCTGTCGGTAGACCTGTGCGGCCAGGTCACCACGGCCGCCGAGGCTGATGTGTACGTCCAACTTGGCCCAATCAACTTGCCGGAAATTGGAGCTTATATCGGGACAAGATGGGTTGCAGGATGGGGGCATGACCGAACGAATGAACCTCGGGTCGCTGGCCCGCGACGCGTACAAGGCGATGTCCGGACTGGACAAGTTCGTGGCGCAGAGCACCCTCCCCAAGCCCCTCCTCCAGCTGGTGAGCCTGCGCGCCAGCCAGATCAACGGCTGCGTCTACTGCGTGGACATGCACAGCTCGGACGCCAAGAAGGAGGGGGAGAGCGACGCCCGCCTGCACGCCGTGGCCGTCTGGCAGGAGGCCCCCTTCTTCACCGAGCAGGAACGCGCCGCCCTGGCCTTCACCGAGGCCGCCACCAGGCTCTCCACCAGCGACATCACGGACGAGATCTGGGCCCGCGCCGCCGCCGTCTTCGACGAGCAGGAACTGGCCGCCCTCGTGGTCGCCGTGGCCACCATCAACGCATGGAACCGGATGGGGGTGGCCACCCGGATGACACCGGAGTCGTACGCATGAGCGCCGCCGCCGAGTGATCAGGCGAAGCACCGCACTCGCAGTCCGTCACCCACCACGAACCCGCCGCAGAACACCACCGCCACACCCGCGATCACCGGGTAGCGCACCCCCACACCGCCACGTTGTAGGCGAACCCTCAGAACGGCTTCCCCGTGATCGTGGCCGGCGTCCGGCGCGACAACCGAATGGCGTCGGCCGCGACCCGGCGTCGATGCCCACGGAGACCACCACTCCCCGGGCCCCGACCGCGCTGTCCCCGGCCAGCAGCACCGGAGTCAACCCCAGCCCGCACAACCGCGCCACGGCCCCTTCGCTGGTGGGCTCCCCCACGTCGGCCACCATCAGCACCGCCCGCGCCGGGAGGCCGAGCAGGTCGGCCGGACCGCGGTGGCGGTGGGCTGGGACGGGTCGGTACCACCCGCCCCAGTTCGGCGTTGAGCGACTGTGACGACTCCACCAACAACCGGAGCCCAGCCGACCAACACCGCCTGCCCGTGGCACCACCCCACGCAGCCGACCCCTTAGACGTTGGCGAACCGCTCCAATGTCGGCGAACCGCTCCAACGTCGGCAGCCCCGCCACGGGCAGTCCCCGCCACGGGCAGTCCCCGCCACGGGCAGCGCCTCGCCCGGGCAGCGGCCGCCTTGCCCACGGCCTACGCGATCGGCCGCTCGGACGCCTGCTCCAGCCCTCCCGGCCCCTTAGCCAAGATGCCGAGCTGACCCCGCTGCCCACTGCCCATCAGCAACGCCTTGGGAGCGGCCGGCCCCAGCACGCACGGACACGCGTCTCAGACCCAGCCGCCACCGCTCACATCAGGCAGGATGCGCCCGTAGCCATGCCACCAATCACCCCATGCCCGGAGCCGTCGGCATGACCGCCCTCCCCGACCCCCAGGACACCGTCGAAGACGACGGTCACACCCAGGGTGTACGAACCGAG
This sequence comes from Nonomuraea jiangxiensis, assembly GCF_900099965.1. Classification (GTDB taxonomy): domain Bacteria; phylum Actinomycetota; class Actinomycetes; order Streptosporangiales; family Streptosporangiaceae; genus Nonomuraea; species Nonomuraea jiangxiensis. The sequence goes on from NZ_FNDJ01000037.1 coordinate 100,314, forward strand.
TCCGGTGCGGTGCCAGCGATCATGATCGGCCCACCAATTCGTACCCCGCCTCCTTGACGGCCGCACTGATCAGCTCCGCATCGACCGGCGCATCACTGCCGACCGTCAACAGCCCGGTAGCCAGGTCCACCTCCACGGACGTAACCCCCGCCACTTCGCTGACCTCTTCCTTCACGGAGCTGACGCAGTGGCCGCAGGTCATGCCGTTGACGGTGTAGGTGGCGGCGCTCATAGCGATCTCCTTCAGTCGTGCGCAAGCAGTCGTTCTCCGACTCCCCATGATACCCCCCAAGGGTATAAGCAGAAGTGAGATTCACCTCACAACCAGCGCGCCCCGTACGGCCGACTCACACCCGCACGACAGCGACCCTCTTGCCGTACCTCCGAGACACCGCCCCCACGGCCATACCTCCGACGAACAGCCGCGCACCGCGCCCCCACCTCCGAACCCTGCACCAAAGAGCACTCCCCAGGCCTCGGCCCCCAAGACCTCCCGAGATACCCCCGGGAGGCTACCCCACCTGCGCATACCTCCACCCGACCCGCCACGCCGATACTTCCACCACCACCTCGCCCACTCCCACCCCCACCACCAGGCGACCTCGCCGGCACGGCCACAACCCCGAGCCGGCGCCCTGCGCGAACCACCCAACCCGCGACTGCCCACCAAGCTTGCCCTCCCCTTGCCCCCTGCCCCTTGCTCCCTGGCCCATGAGGCTGGTTGCCCAACCCCCACGCCACGCGCAGAGTCGGAAATCTTGGCATGATCGGGATGTTGTCCAAGAAAAGTACGGGTGATGACAATGAACGATGTGAGCGCGGGTGATCGAACAACGGAGAGAGACGAGAACCGCGAAGAGAACCGCGAAGAGAACAACAACAGCGGGCCGAGGCCCTTCACCTGGGGTTGAGCACTCGCTCATCGCACATTCCGCACATCTGGCCCGTGCACGACACAGGGATCGCAGCCATCCCTTGCTAGGCTGCATGTCAACCGTTGGGTCTCACCCCGGCAGGTGAGGCCGTCGAAGAAGTGGGGTCACACCGTGAAGAAGCTGCTCGTTCTGGCGCTGATCGCCCTTGGGGGGTTGCTGATCTGGCGTAAGGTGCAGGCCGACCGCGCAGAGCTCGATCTCTGGACCGAGGCGACCGGCAGCGAGAACTAACCCGACCGGCGAGGCGATGAGTGACGTCGTCCCCATCAAGCTGGCGTGCCTGGACCTGGCAGGCACCACAGTAGGTGACATCGCCATGGTCGAGCGCGCCTTTGCCGAGGCGATCGCGACCCAGGGCATTGTGCCCGGGACCGGAGCGTATGCGCGTGCCATGGTTCACGTGCACCGGTCCCGGGGCTGCCCCAAGATCGATGTCTTCCGCGGGATCTTCCCCGGCAACGAGGCCCAGGCCCAGGCGGCGAACCTGACGTTCGAGCGCTCCTACGAGGGTGCCCTTGAGCGAGCAGGTCTCATACCCGTGCCCGGAGTCCTCGAAGTCCTCGACAAGCTCCGCGGCACCGGCATCAAGCTCGCCCTGATCACCGGCTTCAGCCGTACCACCCTGAGTCGCGTACTGAGCGTCCTCGGCTGGCACGACAAGATCGACCTCGCCATCTGCCCCGAAGACGCCGGCGGCCGCGGCCGCCCCTGGCCTGACATGGTCCTGCACGCCGTCCTCAAACTGGGCGTCCAAGACGTACGCCAGGTGGCAGTCATCGGCGACTCGGAAAGCGACATGCTCTGCGGCAAACGAGCCGGCGCCTCGATCGTCGCAGGCGTGATGACAGGCGTCCACAGCCGTGAACGCCTCCTGAAGGGCGGCGCAACCCACATCCTGGACTCGATCGCGGATTTTCCGAGCTTGGTACTGAGCGACGACCTTGGGACGACGCAGGTGGCTTCGTCCGCCCGGTAAGCTATCTTCGTCGAAGGGGCCTTAGCTCAGTTGGCAGAGCGCCTGCTTTGCAAGCAGGAAGTCAGGAGTTCGAATCTCCTAGGCTCCACCAGGGAGAACTCACCCTCGCCGACCACAGCGAGGCGAGGGTGAGTGACAAACTGCGTGACTACCGCGTTTGTGGTCACGCATCCGTCGCCTGTGGTGGGCACGGGGGTCTCGAAGTGATCGTCCTCCGCGAGCCGCTCACCGTCCCGTGGTCGCATGCTCGATGGCCTAGCCATGACGCGAAGTGCAGAAAGCGAATAACCCACCAATCGGAGATCGAACGCACTCCGGGAGCACTCCCGCCATAGCGCTCAACGGCGATCAGTTGCCGAATGGGTCTTATGTGGGTATCAAGGCGCCGGCGCGGCGCGCTGCCGCACCCTGGCCCTCTGCCCGCCGTCCAGGCGTGCGGCCCGGGGACTGGTCCCGGACGGAGCGGGACACCGGTTTGGCCGCCGCACACCAACCGCACCACACAGGCTGAACCCTCTGCCTGGGGGTTCGCGTCGCCGCACAGGTGCAGCCCTCACGATCGCCACAGCATGCAGGGATCACTCATGACGGATATCCAGAACTTCGATTCCAGTGTCTCCGAAGATGACCCATGCGTCATAGTCGCCGGCCTGGCTTCCCTGAACCCTGCCAAAGAAATTAACTCCATCGAGATGTATAGAGTAACTTCCGAGAGCGTGAATCACGCCAGTCGTCTCATCAAATTCTTTGACAGCATTTAGTACTGGATTTGATTCCAGCGTCCATATGGCGTCGTCGGCATCGTACCGACGGTTGTTCGGGCAACCAGGAGGCATAGGGGCCTGCTTGCTGGAGGCGCACCTATCAAATGCGGCACGTACCTGTGTCTTGATGTCTTCCCATGCCAAGGCAGGTTCCTGCTTCTTAACACGACTAGAAATATCGTCGAGTTTAACTATGCTGCCAAGGCGAAGTTGGCCTGAGTCTAGAAAAACTTTTGCTCTGTAAGGGACGATGTGAACTTCGTATCTGTCTGTTGATCCTTCTCGGAATCTTATGCTCAGGACGGCCGTGCCGTCGACTGTGAATGTGCTGCCATCAAATTGGATATCTGCTCCATCGGTCGGATATCCGTGGACGGACCAGCGTACTTTCGAAACCTCCTCGATAGAGGTAGCTTTCTGCGGACAGGTCCGCGGGGCCAGTACAGGTTCCTTCGCGCAGTTGTATATTGTGTCAGAAACTGGCTGAAGAATCTTTTCGTTAGTAACGCCGGCCGGATAAGGCTTACTGGATTCAGGTTCGCCCTCGTCGCCGTTGTTCAATAGAGCAACAAGAATAATCAGGCCAACGATTACAGCGATTACGATGAGAACCCAGCCACATCCTTCGGGTCCTGGCTCTGGTTCTAATTCGGGCTTTGTCTCCGCCTCTGGTGGTTCTTCCGGGGCGGTCTCTTCTGTGGGTGTAGTCGGCTGCTGAATGTTAGTGATATATATATTCTGCCCAGAGTTGCTGTTCTGGCTGACATTGGGTCCCTCTTGATTTTCTTGCCGAAAGGACTCCTGTGCCATTGAGTGACCTATCCTTTCTTTGGGTCCTCTCTGGTCCGTGTAGTCAAAATAATATTAGTAGGACCCTGCTGGATGATATTGTCACCTCTGTTATTTCTTTGGTGTATGCAAGCATTCCGCTCGCTTTCATCGCGAGAATCACTTCTCTGTCGATTTCGATTTAACGAAATTGGTGCTCTCTGCAATAGAGCGACTATGAGAGATGCGACGGTAAGCGGAAGTGTAACAACTGCAGCGAACCAACTCGCCTCTTCTAGTCCATTGATCCAGAACGCGCCAGTTGCGATGGCAGTCCCTGCGGCCACTGTGCCTAGGGTGACTAGGAGGGGTCCATGCTTGGGTGCAGTCATGACTTCAGTATCAGTCATGAGCACCGCCTGTGCCACGACATGTCCTATCGAATGCTCGACTGGTAATGGTCAACGATGGGAGTTTTAGGCCAAGCGTTCTATTTGGGTATGTATGTGTATCTTTTTTCTACTATGGGCTGCCTCGGGCCCCAGGGTGATCGTCGTATCGGGTGTCAGGATCGAAGATGGTAAGGGTCAGGGTAACCGTGGTTTGGCGAGGTTAACGAAGGCGTTGGTGCTGATTGTGCGACGCCCTTGCCCGCGCGGAGAGACAGAAGGACGCATGATTGACGTGCACGCACGGAAGGATCGCGCGGCAACGAGCCATGATGGCGATGCTCTGCGTGCATGCAGACACCCCCGCTGCCGTGATCGTCAGCGGGGGCGAGGAGAAGACGGCTATCTAGGCATGTTCGCGGAAGATCGCATCCATTGCCTTGGCTCCTTCGAGGAGGACAGGGCGAAGCTGGAAGCGGTAGACTGTCTCGGTAACTACGGTGTTTGCATGTCCGACCAGTCGGGAGATGTCCTCGATCGGAACCCCAGAGTCTGATAGAAGCGACACGAAACTATGCCGTAGCTCGCGGGGCGTCCACTCCCTGTCGATTAGGCTGGCGCTTTTCAGTACTTTGCGAAAGTCACGTCGGACGTTCGTTGCCGTGAGCGCTGTGCCGGTCTTGATGCGGAAGACCAGGCCTCCGACGATCGGCGAGTTCACTGCATCGGCGCGCACCTCGTCTTGCTTCTCTCTGAGCAGGCGAAGAGCCTTAACCGCGCGGGCTGGCAGCTTGAGCGTGCGGCGCGACTTGACGGTCTTCGTGTCGCCCTTCTTGCGTACGGATCGCCAGACGTAGACGGCGAACTCCTCGTGGTCCCATCGGACCTCTTCGACCGATAGCCACGCTCCTCGCTTCTGGTCGAACGCCACCACATGTGACCAGGTCAATGCGCGTACTTCTTCTGTGCGTGCTCCGGTGAGGAGGGATAGGAGGATGTAAGCACGGATGCGGACATCTGCCTGTTCGGCGGCCGTTACGACGGCTTCTGCCTGCGTCAGCGTGAGATTCGTTGAGGGCCTTGTCCCCGAAGGTCGGCGTGATGCCGACGCAGGAGGTAGCCGTACAACTCCACGGTCCGCGGTCGAAGGTTGGGCCGTTCGTCGATCCAGTCTCCGGCGTACTTGCCGAACGCGATCTTTCCGGCGTCCGGGTCGATCCACTCGTCTGCGAGAATCTTCGCCTCGATCTTGACCAGCCACTGTTCCGCATCGGTCTTGGTTGCGAACGTGTCGGGGGCGGGACGATCCACGACGTCAGGCCCCGCGTATCAAGCGGCGGCGCGCCGCGCCGCCGTACCCCGGCCTTCTGCCGCCCGCCAGCCGGGCGTGTGGCGTGGGCGCCGGTCCCGGCTGGCGGCGACCCGGGCCGTAGCCGTACGGCGCGCCCGCCGTACCCAGCTAGCGCGCCGACCACCGGCCCGCCGCCGCTACACGGCGTCAGTTCCTTCCGCTTCACGCCGTCGAGCCGCTCGCTCCTCCGCCTCTCGCTTCTGTGCTGCTCTCTCCGCCGCTGCACGCTCCCGCAGCTCCGCATCCGCCACATCGCGCGGATGTGGGACCTGACTCCGACGATCATGCGTGAGCGCCAGCCGTATCGCCACATAGATCACAAAGAACAGCACCGCCATCGAGAATAACCACGAAAGCACTCCCCCCAGCCACACAAACAGCTCTGTCAACTCGCCCACCCGACCCTTTCCTCAGAATCCGATCATTATTTCGATCAAGTCTGCCCGATCCATCCCCACACCGTCTATTACCTCCGGCGGGGGCCTCCGGCTCCGGGATGATCGCAAGAGGCAGGGCCCAGGTTCGTAGGTGGTTGGGGGCCGGCTTTTCCCGACGAGAGAGGTGCGTGCGTCCGCACGGGGTTCTCAGGCCGTGCCATTCGCGTGCCAGTAAAGCCGGGGAATGAGGGGGAATCACGGGGAATCACGGACAAGGTAAGGCCTCCTCTGGCCAGCGCCGCAGCAGCTCACAGGGTCGCGTACCGAAATCTTCCAAGCTGGTGGTCACACATGGAGCAGGATGTGCTGATCAAGTGCGTCGCAGCAGACATCGAAGCCACTGTGCTGGGGGCATTCGACATCCCTGGACCGCGGACAGTAGTAGATGTCCGAGCAGCCGCAATCAAAGAACTCGGGCAGGGGATCGGGAAGGCTGTTCATGATCGTGGGCATGTGCCGAGGATCCCATGTTGCGAGGTAGGGCCGGGGTGACCACCGGGCCGTTAACCAGGGTGACGAGGGGTCAACCACGGTCACTCATGACCGGCCCAAAGCCCAGGCCAGCAGTCCTACCAGCCGTACTCGATGTACTTCCCAAGCTGACAGCGATTCCCGTCGTCCGCCCCAGAGAAGGAGGCCGCTCCGGAGGCGCAGCAACCGGGAAGATCGGACAGGGCAGGTCTGCGATGCTTCGGATGTGGAGATCAACGCAATAACCGAGGATGAGATCGTCGTCATTCTGAGCCGCGACGATGTCTCCCTGATCAACAACGCGCTCAACGAGGTCTGCAACGGCATCCACCTAGATTACGCCGACCTTCATATGCGCATGGGCTTCCGCAGGGACGAGATCCAAGCCATTCTCAAAACGATCAATCACGCGGCTCGCCAGATGAAGGAGCTTGAAAACAGGCGCAGGTCCTAGGCACATCCCGTACTCGCACGGCGTGCCCGTCGAGTGCCCGATGGGACGGGCAACGAGGGGGAACAGCGGGGAGTCACGGGAAACGCGATCAGGGCGCGAAGCTGCGTCTTCGCAGGTCGAGCAAGATCGGCATGCGTCTTTGCAAGCAGGGAAGTCAGGAGTTCGAATCTCCTAGGCTCCACGTGACGGGGTGTTCGTGCCACTAGCGTGCCATTAACCAGCGGGGACCAGCACGCCCGCGCTGCCGTCGTCATCTTTCTTCCTGGGCGTCTTCTTCACCTTCTTCTGCTCGGCCTTGACGCGGGCCGAGAGGGCCTCGGTGATCTTCCGGTCAGCGTCTCGGGTGGCGTGCTGGTAGATGAGCGCGGCTCGGTCGCTTGCGTGTCCCATGCGCGCCTTGAGGTCGGCGAGGCTCGCTCCTGACTGGGCCGCCAGGGTGTTACCGGTGTGCCGGAGATCGTGAAAGTGCAGCCCTTGCACCCCCATCTCCTAGAGCGCGTCAGCCCACTTGGCCTAACGCCAGAAGATGCTCCCCCGAAGGAACGCCCCGCGCTTGCCGAGAAACACGAAGGAGCCTTTGGTCTCATTGATGTACATCGCCAGGTGTTCGGTGAACCTCGGCAACGAACAACGCGTTATCGATCAAGGCCAGGCCGTCCTCAACGCTCTGGCCCATGAGACCGACCACAAGAAGATCGCCGCAGTTCACGCCGACATCGCCGCCGCTCAACTCCGCATCGGCGACCTCAACGAGGGCATCGCCAGCGGGCGCCTGGCCCTGGAAACGGCACAACGCACAGAGTCTCGCTGGGCCTTCTAACAACTCGCCGGGGTAGAGAAGGCGCTCACGGGTAAGCGAGATTCCTCAGCCCGGGAACTCTTGGCCGCCATCAACTCGTCACACCGGAGCTTGAGCCAATCGTCTGCATGATCATCAGGCCTGCAGCCCTGCACTGCCGAATTGTTCTTGTAGGTATCAAGCGGCGGCGCGGCGCGCCGCCGTACCCCCGGCCCTCCGCCCGGACGGCGGCGGGACACCGGGCCGGCCACCGCGCTCCCGCCCCGCCACACGGACCGAACGCTCCGACCGGGGTTGCCATGCCGCCGCACAGATGCAGCCCTTACGATCGCCACGGCATGGCGGGCCACTGTGGATTGCTGGGGGCGATCGTCGAGCCGTGCTGAGGAACGAAGCACGGCTCACCGGGCAACGTGGTTACGGTCTACGTCCGGAGCGAGGAGGTCCTCCCAGTCTTCAGGTGACCAGAGGCTGCTACTGGTCGCCTGATTCGTACGCCTGGATGTCTGGGTCATCCTTGAGTCGGGCAAGGAGGTCGGCCATCAAACGTCCATGATGCGCCCGTTCGGTGGTCCGGGCCGTACTGCCCAATACAGTTGCCTTGGCTTCTCCGAGTGCGCTTGGGCCTGCCCCCAGGAGTTGTCTTGTGATCAAGATCGAATCCGCTAAGCCCACGCCCCGGCCAGCCAGGAGACGTTGCACCGCTTCCATGCCGTCTTCCTGTCCAAGTACGGGCCGGCACTCTGCCTCCAACTCGGCCACCCGCTTCGCACGTTGAGGATCAAGCCCATGGATTCCCATCCGAACCCTCCAGCCGTAACAATGTGATCAGGCGACCAGCGTTCCTTGCCAGAGCCGGTAGCGATTATCTCCGCCGGGCACATGCTAAATCGTGCAATGATCATGGGCAGCACGGCTGGGAGCCACACTGACGTGATCTCAGCGAATTGTCGGTAGGTAGTTGTGCTCGAAATGGGTGAGCACAAGGGCGGCGCGGGCGATGTCGCCGATTGTGCTGGGGCTGGCGGTAATGTGCTGGAGGATCCGCCAGCGGCCTTTGAGCAGGGCGAATCCGCGTTCGCCGAGACATCGCAGGGCGCGTAGGAGCCGGTTGTAGGTGCGGTTGTCCGGGCTGAGAACCTGGTTGCCTTCGGGCTGTTTGATCGGCGTATGAATGCCGATCCCGGCGCCGTCGTAGCCGCTGTCGGCGAGGGTGGGCAGGCCGGCTGCGGCTGCGGCGTACAACGCGCCCAGCACATGCGCGCGAGCGGCGGTCAGATCGTGGACCG
>NZ_FNDJ01000026.1 GCF_900099965.1 Nonomuraea jiangxiensis
ATCTAAGCGGGAAGCTCGCCTTGAGATGAGGTCTCCCTCCCAGTGATGGGGTAAGGCTCCCGGTAGATGATCGGGTTGATAGGCCGGAGGTGGAAGCGCGGTAACGTGTGGAGCTGACCGGTACTAATAGGCCGAGGACTTGACCACAAAGCAGACTTTCAAGTTTTTGCTCGCGTCCACTAGGCAATTCTGAGACAGCAAACAGGCTGTTTCGGAGGGTTACGGCGGTTATGGCGGGAAGGAAACACCCGGTTACATTCCGAACCCGGAAGTTAAGCTTCTCTGCGCCGATGGTACTGCACTCGGGAGGGTGTGGGAGAGTAGGTCGCCGCCGGACAATCTTTGTGGGGGGTTCGACGTTTCGGGCGTCGGGCCCCCCCTTTTTTTGCGTTGGTGAGGCTTCACGTGTGGTGCGTGGGGCCTTTTTTTGTTTCGCTACGGGGTCTGGAGAAGGGGCTCTATGCGGTAGGGGATCTGGGTTGACAGGGCGATCGTGGTGTCGGTGCGCTGTACGGCCGGTGACGCCAGGATGTGGGCGATGATCTCCTGGAGATGGTCGGTGGTGCGGGCCACCACGCGGCACAGCAGGTCGTGCTGGCCGCTCGTGCCGTGGACCTCCAGGATCTGCGGAACGGCGTCGAGTGCCGCCACCGCCTCCGTCAGCCGGCCCTGGGCGATCTGCAGCCAGACGAAGGCCAGGATGGGGTGGCCGGCGTGGGCGGGGGAGACCGTGGGGCCGAAGTTCTCGATCACTCCTCGGGTCGTCAGTTTCTCCACCCGGGCCTGGACGGTGCCTCTGGCCACGCCGAGCTGGCGGGCCAGTTCGGTCAGGCCGATGCGGGGGTTGGCACGCATGGTCACGAGGAGCCTGGTGTCGAGGTCGTCCATTCGGGTAGCTCCGAGGGTTGTGCGATCCGCTCAAGAAACGGGGGTTCGGGGATGCGGAATCTAGCGTATCGCGCAGTGGAATTGGGCACTCTTGCCAGGTGAAGCCGGGGTTTGGTGTCATCTGAGACATGTTTGAGGAAGCACAGTACTTCGCCCCAGTTGCCGCCCAAAAGGATGGGTCGGTGGTGGTGGAGCTGTCCGCGTCCCATCCGGGGTTCGCGGATCCGGTGTACCGGGAGCGGCGGAACGCGATCGCGCGGTTGGCGCTGGACTATCAGCCGGGGACGCCCATTCCCGCGGCCGAGTACACCGAGCAGGAACACGCGGTGTGGGCGATGGTCACCAGGGAACTGGCGGTCAAGCACCAGAAGTACGCCACCGCCGAATACCTGGCCGGCGCGGCTCGGCTGGGGCTGCCGCAGGACCGGATTCCGCAGCTTGAGGAGGTTTCCGAGCTGCTGGAGCCGCTGACCGGGTTCCGCTATCGGCCGGCGGCGGGGCTGGTGCCGTTGCGGGAGTTCTACGGGGTGCTCGCGGATGGGTTCTTCTATTCGACACAGTACGTCCGGCACCACTCCGTGCCCTTCTACACGCCCGAGCCCGACGTCATCCACGAGGTGATCGGGCATGCCAACGCCCTGGCGCATCCCCGGTACGCCGCCCTCTACCGCCTGGCCGGGCAGGCCGCGCGGCGGGTCGAGGGGGAGCAGGCGCTGGAGTTCGTGTCGAAGGTGTTCTGGTTCACGATGGAGTTCGGGGTGATGGCCGAGGGGCATGAGCTCAAGGCGTACGGGGCGGGGATTTTGTCGTCGTACGGGGAGATCGAGGAGTTTCGCGGCATGGACATCAGGCCGTTGGACCTGGCGGCCATGGGGGCGACCGAGTACGACATCACGAAATACCAGGACGTGCTGTTCCGGGCCGAGTCGCTGCAGCACCTGGAAGATGTCGTGGGAGGCTTCTGGGACTCCTGTGACGACGATGCGGTAGCGAGACTCCTGGCTACTGGTGTCTAGCGATGTGTCAGGAGTTTTCGTGATAATGCTCGGGTGACCGGGGGCAGGCGGAAGGCGACACCGCGGTTGGCCGTCGCGCTCGCCCTGCTCCTGCCACTCGTGGTGCCCCCTCCGAACGTCCCTGAGGCGTCGTACGCGGCCCTTCCCGTCTCGGGTGGTCTGGGACAAGTGGACAGGGCATCTGGGGCGCAAGAGGCGATTCTGGGGCGTATCGAGTCGAGCGTGGAGGTGGAGAACCTCCCCCCGATCCCGGCCAAGGAGATCGGCAAGCGGCTCGACCGGTATCTGGCGGGCCGTCCGGGGCCGGTCAGCGCCATGGTCAAGGATCTGGCGACCGGACGGGTCTATCGCTACCACCCGGGCGAACGCATGATCACGGCCAGCTCTGCCAAGGTGCAGATCCTGCTGGCGCTGTTGCTCAGGACCCCGTGGAAGAAGTTACCGAAGGCCGTCAGGCACGATGCCGAGCAGATGATCCGCTACAGCGACAATCACGCCGCCGACCGGCTCTGGTTGCGGATCGGTGGCGCGACCGGGTTCACCGAGGCGGGCAGGCGGTTCGGGCTCAAGCACACGCACGGCGTGCCCGGCAGCTGCGTGGACCTGTACTGCTGGGGCATCACCCGCACGTCCGCCGAGGACCAGGTCCGTCTCATGCAGGCCCTCGTCTCCAGGAAGAGCCCGCTCTCGAAGAAGGAGCGCGACCAGGTGCTCAGGCTCATGGGCACGGTCGTCGACGGGCAGGACTGGGGCGTCAGCGCCGCGGCGTGCGGGGGCGACCGGGTGGCTCTGAAGAACGGCTGGCTCAAGCGGGTGTCGAACAAGCTCTGGGCGACGATCAGCGTGGGCCTGGTCCGGAGTGACGGCCACGACTACGCCATTGCCGTACTCACTGAGGGCAGTCCCGAGGTGGGGTACGGCATAGCGACCGTCGAAGGCGTAGTGCAGAGAATTATGCAGTCGTTCCGGAAATGCCGGGCGTGACGAGCCGGTAGCCCACCCCGCGTACGGTCTGGATGAGCTGGTCGTCCTCGTCGCCCAGCCGCGCCCGCAGGCGCTTGACGTGTACGGCGATCGTGTTCGTCGAAGTGGTGGCCGCGGCGTGCCACACGTGGCGCATGATCTGCTCCCGGGTGACCGTGCGGTCGGCGTTGCGCATCAGGTACTGCAGCAGCTCGAACTCGCGCAGCGGTAGGTGCACCGCCCGGCCGCCGACGCGTACCTGGTAGGCCTGTACGTCCAGCTCGACCCCGCCGACGGCCAGGATCTTGCGGGACTCGGGCGAGGCCGCCTGGATGAACGGCAGCAGCTCGGCAATCCGGTAGGGCCGGGCCACGCAGGCCGCCGCGCCCGCGGCGAGCGCGCGTACCGCCTGCTCGGCGTGGCCCTCGCCGACGCCGAGCAGCACGGGCACGGCTCTGGCCAGGCGTACCGCGCGGACGAACTCCACCGCGTCGATGACCGGTAGCGAGGCCGAGACGAGCACCACGTCCGGTTGTATGGCGCCCGCCTGCAGCAGCCCTTGAGCTCCATCGGGAACGCCGGTGACGGCCACCCCCTCACGTTCGAGGGCAGTGGCCAGTTCTTCCACGACAGTGCCGTCGGGGTCGGCGATGAGCAGTACGGGCTTGGTCCTCGTGTCCCCGTTCATCGTGGATGCCGCCTGCTGTCGCGTCATCAGCCGAAGCGCCCCGTGATGTAGTCCTCTGTCGCCTTCTGAGTTGGATTGGTGAACATGCGGGAGGTCTCGTCCATCTCGATGACCTTGCCGGGTTTGCCCTGCTCGGCCAGGTTGAAGAACGCCGTCCTGTCGCTGACCCGGGCGGCCTGCTGCATGTTGTGGGTGACGATGACGATCGTGTACTCGTCCTTCAGCTTGGCCATCAGGTCCTCGATGGCCAGCGTGGAGATCGGGTCGAGCGCCGAGCAGGGCTCGTCCATCAGCAGGACCTGCGGCTTGACCGCGATGGCCCGGGCGATGCAGAGCCGCTGCTGCTGACCGCCGGACAGGCCCGCGCCGGGCTTGTTGAGGCGGTCCTTGACCTCGTTCCAGAGGTTGGCGCCCTTGAGCGACTCCTCCACGATCCCGTCGAGCTTCGACTTGCTCAGGCGGCCGTTGAGCCGGAGCCCGGCGGCCACGTTCTCGTAGATCGACATCGTGGGGAACGGGTTGGGGCGCTGGAAGACCATGCCGATCATGCGCCGGACGGAGACGGGCTCGACGTTGGGGGCGTACAGGTCATCGCCGTCGAGCAGCACCTTGCCCTCCACGCGAGCACCGGGGATGACCTCGTGCATGCGGTTGAGCGTGCGCAGGAAGGTCGATTTGCCGCATCCGGATGGCCCGATGAACGCGGTGATCGAGCGGGGCTCGATGGTCATCGACACGTCCTCGATCGCCTTGTGCGACCCGTAGTACGCGTCGAGACCCGAGACCTGGATCTGCTTGGACATTGTGGCGTTTACCCCCTATCGGCCCCTGGCAGGCGCGCGCCACCAGGCGATCAGGCGCGCTACCAGGTTGAGCAGCATGACGATCAGGATGAGCGTGAGGGCACCGGTCCACGCCCGGTCGACGGCGGTGTCGTTGGGCCGGGCCGCCTGGTCGAAGACGAAGAGCGGCAGGCCCATCTGCGGCCCGTTGAACGGGTCGTTGTTGATGGAGTTGGTGAAGAACACCGTCATCAGCAGCGGCGCGGTCTCGCCGGCGACTCTGGCGACGGCCAGCATGACGCCGGTGACGATGCCGGTGAACGCCGTCGGCAGCACGACCTTGAGGATCGTGCGCCACTTGGACACGCCCAGCGCGTACGAGGCTTCGCGTAGGTCGTTGGGCACCAGCCGGAGCATTTCCTCGGCCGATCTGACCACGGTCGGCATCATCAGGATGGCCAGCGCGAGCGCGCCCGCCCAGCCGGAGAACTGGGCGCCCAGGAACAGGATCCAGAACGCGAAGATGAACAGGCCCGCAACGACGGAAGGGACGCCGGTCATGACGTCCACGAAGAAGCTGATGGCGCGGCTCAGCCGGCCGCCCTGGCCGTATTCGACCAGGTAGATCGCGGTGAACAGGCCGATCGGGACCGAGATGACGGAAGCGAGCAGGACCTGTTCCAGGGTGCCGATGATCGCGTGGTAGGCGCCGCCGCCGGCGTCCCTGGCGCCGATGCCGCGCATGGAGTGGGTCAGGAACTCCAGGTCCAGGCGGGCCACGCCGTTGGAGATGACCAGCCAGAGCACGGAGACGAGGGGCACCACGGCGAGTGCGAAGGCCAGGTAGACCAGGGCCTTGACGAAGAGGTCCTTGAACCTGCGGCCCGCCGAGATGTGCTGGATACCTGTCGTCGTTGTCATGCGCCGACCCTCGCGTATTCCTTACGGCGGTTGATGACGAAACGGGCACCCATGTTGACCAGCAAGGTGATGACGAACAGCACCAGACCGGAGGCGATCAGGGCGCCGCGGCCGATGTCGTTGGCCTCGCCGAAGCCGTTGGCGATGTTGGCGGCGATGCTGTTGGCGTGCGGGGTGAGGATCTGGAAGGAGATGTCGAAGGTCGCGGGGAAGATGAGCGCGACCGCGATGGTCTCGCCCATGGCCCGGCCGAGGCCGAGCATCGCGGCGCTGATCACGCCCGGGCGGCCGAACGGCAGGACCGCCATCCTGATCATTTCCCAGCGGGTGGCGCCGAGTGCCAGTGCCGCTTCCTCGTTCATCTTCGGTGCCTGCAGGAAGACCTCGCGGGAGATGGCCGCGATGATCGGCAGGATCATGATCGCCAGGACGACGGCGCCCGCGAACATGGTCTTGCCGCCGATGATGCCCTCGCCGGCGAAGAGCGGGAACCAGCCGAGGTGCTCGTTCAGCCACTGTGACGGCGTGCGCAGCAGCGGCACCAGGAACGTCACGCCCCACAGGCCGTAGACCACGCTGGGGACGGCGGCGAGCAGGTCGATCAGGTAGCCGAGCGGCGCGGCCAACCGGCGGGGTGCGTAGTGGGAGATGAACAGCGCGACGCCGACCGCGATCGGGGTGGCGATGACCAGGGCGAGTGCAGAGCTGAGCACGGTGCCGAAGGCGAGAGCCCCGATGCCGAACACCTTGCTGCTGTTGGGCTCCCAGACCAGGTCGCCGAAGAAGTTACCCTCGTTCGCCCGCAGGGCGGGGATGGCCTCGCTGATGAGGAACACGGCGATGGCCGCCATGATCGCCAGCAGGACGACACCCGCCGCGGTGGAGAGAAACCGGAACAGCCCTTCTCCATGGGTGCGCCGCGAGGCGGACCGGCTCATGGCCGGCCCGCCGTCACGGGTCTTGGTATTGGTCGCCATCAGTCGTTAGGAGATCGCCTCGACCGCGGAACGGACCTTGGTGAGCAGGGCGCCCGACAGCGGGGCGTAGCCGAGCTGCCCCAGAGCCGCCTGACCCTCGTCGCTCGCGGTGTAGGTGAGGAAGGACTTGACCAGCTTGGACTCCTCGGCCGACAGGCCCTTCTCACAGGTGATCTCGTAGGTCACCAGGACGATCGGGTAGGCGCCCGCGGTCTTGGTGGCGTAGTCGATCGACAGGGCCAGGTCGTTGCCGGTGCCCTTGATCTCGGCGGTCTCGACGGTCTTGGCCGCGCTCTCGGGGGTCAGCTCGACGAACTCGCCGGCGCCGTTGGCCACCTTGGCCTTCTGCAGCGAGGAGTTCTCGGCGTAGGAGAGCTCGACGTAGCTGATCGCGCCCTCGGTGTCCTTCACCGAGGAGGCGATGCCGTCGGAGCCCTTGGAGCCCTGGCCCTTGGCCTCGGCCGGCCAGGCCTTGGCGGGCTCGTAGGGCCACTCGGCGGTGGCCTTGAGGAACTTGGTGAAGTTGTCGCTGGTGCCCGACTCGTCCGAGCGGTGGAACGCCTGGATCGGCACGGACGGCAGCGTCGCGTTCGGGTTGTCGGCCTTGATCGCGGCGTCGTCCCACTTGGTGATCTGGCTGTTGAAGATGCCGCCGAGCGTCTTGGGCGACAGCTGCAGGCCGTCGACACCGGGCAGGTTGTAGACGACGGCGACCGGGCCGGTCACCATCGGGATGTTGATCGCCTTGCCGGTCTTGCACCGGGCGTCGGCCTGGGCCGGCTCGTCGTCCTTGAGCGCCGAGTCGGAGCCGGCGAAGGCGATCGTGCCCTGAATGAACGACTGCACACCCGCGCCCGAGCCGCTGGGCTGGTAGTTCAGCGTGACACCGGGGTTGGTGGCCGTGAAGTTCTTCGTCCACTCGGTGATCGCGTTGGCCTGGGCAGAGGAGCCCGCGGCGTTGATCGTGCCACTCAGACCCGCGTCGCTGCCCGCGGAGGCGGTGGCGGAGGTCGTAGTGCCGCTGCCCGCAGGCGCGTTGTCATCAGTGCCGCACGCAGCGAGCGAGAGCGCGCCGACAACGGCGACGGCGGCGAGCCGGCTTGCATACTTCACGGTTTGGGTCCTCCCACTTGGTCCTTAGTCGCCATGAAGCTATGCAGCCAAGGTGACCCGGACCCCCCACCAGGGGTGAACGTTCGGTGAACGCGCCAGGTCGCCCCCATGATGGGTGGTATGACTTATCGCGTATGCCTTGTGTGCATGGGCAACATCTGCCGATCGCCGATGGCGGAGGTCGTCCTCCGCCGCACACTCACGGAGCGTGGCCTGGGAGAACAGGTCACGGTCGACAGCGCGGGAACGGGCGGCTGGCACGTCGGGGATCCCATGGACGAGCGGGCACTCGCCATTCTGGCCCAGAACGGTTACGACGGGGCCGCGCACCAGGCCCGGCAGTTCACCGGGGATTGGTTCAGCCGTTACGATCTGGTCCTCGCCATGGACCGTGACAATCTCGTGACCCTGCGCCGGATGGCGCCCGCGGACGTGGAGGTGCGGTTGTTCCGCTCGTTCGATCCGGCGGCGCCGCCCGACGCCGAGGTGCCCGATCCGTACTACGGGGGGCGCGAGGGGTTCGAGGAGGTGCTCGCCCTGGTCGAGGCGGCCTCCGAGGGGGTGGCCAAGCACATTGCCGATGAGATCGGCTAGGGATCTGGGCGCCTCGCACGGGTGGCGGCTCAAGCGGGGGCTGCTCGACGACGGGCGCGAGGTGTTCGCGAAGACGGGGACGGCCTCGGAGGTGTTCGCGTCGGAGGCCGCCGGGCTGCTGTGGCTCGGCGAGGCGATCGCGGTGCCCGAGGTGGTGGAGGTCGGCGCGGACCGCCTGGTCCTGTCCTGGGTACGCCAGGAGCCGCCCTCTCCCGAGGCCGCCGAGCGGTTCGGGCGCGCGCTGGCCGCCATGCACCGGGCCGGCGCGGCGGGCTTCGGGGCGCCGTGGCCGGGGTTCATCGCCGAGTTGCCGATGGACAACTCGCCCGCGCCCGACTGGCCCGCGTTCTACGGCTCGCGGCGGGTGCTGCCGTTCCTGCGGATGGCCCGGCTGCCCGCGGCCGACGTCGCCCTGGTCGAGCGGGCCGTGGAGCGCTTCGCGGAGGTCGCGGGGCCGGCCGAGCCGCCGGCGCGCATCCACGGGGATCTGTGGAGCGGGAACGTGCTGTGGTCCGGGGGGTCGGGGGTGCTCATCGATCCCGCCGCGCACGGTGGGCATCGGGAAACGGACCTGGCCATGCTCCAGCTGTTCGGGCTGCCGTACCTGGATCGGGTGCTGGGGGCCTATCGGGAGGCGTGGCCGCCGGCGGAGGGGTGGCTGGAGCGGGTGCCGTTGCATCAGCTGCATCCGCTGCTCGTGCACGTGGTGCTGTACGGCGGGGGCTATCGGGACGCCTTGCTGGACGCGGCGCGGCGGGTGCTGGCGCTCTAGCGCGGGGTTGTTCGCCGGGGTGGTTGCGGAACGTGAGCTACGGAGGATCATCCGGGAGGCCGATCCCGTGGGGGTCGGGGACCGTCAAGCCGAGGTCACGTAGTGGGCAATGTGACGCAAAGGGATGAACGGGAAATGAACGCCGCAACCGCTGCCGTTGGTCGCGGCGGACGTGTGGGAGTCAGCGGGCGGTGCCGTTCAGGCGGTTGAGGACTTCCTCGTGCAGGGTGCCGTTGGTGCAGACCAGGCTGCCGCCCTCCAGACCCGGTACGCCTGCCACGTCGCTCCAGGTGCCGCCGGCCTCCTCCACGATCACGGTGAGCGCCGCCATGTCCCACGGCGACAGCTCTGGCTCGGCCGACAGGTCCACCGAGCCCTCGGCGACCATCATGTGCGACCAGAAGTCGCCGTACGCCCTGGTACGCCAGCAGGCGCGGCTGAGGTCGAGGAAATTGTCCAGCCTGCCGGTCTTCTCCCAGCCGCCGAAGCTGGAGTAGGAGAACGACGCGTCGGCCAGGCTGGACACGGAGGACACCTGCATCCGGGAGGCCTTGGTGAGGCTCTTGCCCGTCCACGCGCCGCCCTCGGTCGCCGCCCACCAGCGGCGGCCGAGCGCGGGGGCCGAGACCAGGCCGACGACGACCTTGCCGTATTCCATGAGGGCGATCAGGGTGGCCCAGACGGGGACGCCGCGTACGTAGTTCTTGGTGCCGTCGATGGGGTCGATGATCCACGACCGGGCGCCCCAGCCGGTCTTGCCGAACTCCTCGCCCACGACGGCGTCGCGCGGCCGGGCCCGGCGCAGCGTGCCGCGGATGGCCTCCTCCACGGCGCGGTCGGCGTCGCTGACCGGGGTCAGGTCCGGCTTGGTGTCGACCTTGAGATCGACCGCCTTGAACCGTCGCATGGTCAGGTCGTCGGCGGCGTCCGCCATGACGTGGGCCAGTCGAAGATCATCGTTATAACCCTGCACGATCGCCCACGCTACCGTGTCGGGTATACCGAACATCAGTCGCCAATGGCCCCGTTCTGGTAACTCTCGTCCCAGTTACTCGTCGGTAAGATGCCCGGTGTGTCAATTGATGTCGGATCTTTGCTGCTGGAAATGGTGCCGTTTGCCCGCACTCTAGGTATTACGTGGGATTCGGTGGGCGAAGGGCGGGCCATATGTCGTTTGCCCGATAGAGAGGAATTGCACAACCACGTCGGGGGGCCGCATGCGGGCGTGCTCTTCACCCTGGCCGAGTCGGCGTCGGGGGCCGCGATGTTGTCGGTGTTCGGGGACCAGCTGGAGCGGGCGGTGCCGCTGGCCACCTCGGCGCGGGTCGAATACCGGAAGGTGGCCAAGGGGGAGGTGTGGGCCGAGGCTCGGGTGCTCGGGACCCGGGAGGAGGTCGTGGGGACGTTGGACGCCGGGGAGCGGCCGGTGTTCGAGGTGGGGGTGGACGTCCGGAACGGGGATGGCGAGGTGGTCTGCGTGGTGAACGTGACGTGGACGCTACGCCCTCACCGGCGCTGAGCGAGGCTCGGCGGAGTGTCCACCGCCGGGGTGAGGTGTGGCGCTCACGGCGTCCGGCCCGTCAGGTAGGTCGGTGAACGGTCAGGGGGTGTCGTCGGGGGTGCCTTCGCGGCTGGACAGGAGGCGGCGGAGGGACTCCAGGCGGGCCGGGTCGGCGTTGCCGGCGGCCACCCAGGCTTCCAGGGCGCAGTCCTCGTCCAGGTGGGTGCAGCCCTTGGGACACTCGACCGTACCCTCGATCAGGTCGGGGAACGCGGCCAGGACCGTCTCCACGGACACGTGCGCCAGGCCGAAGCTACGGACTCCCGGAGTGTCGATGATCCAGCCGCCCTCCGGCAGCTCCAGGGCCACAGCCGAGGTGGAGGTGTGGCGGCCGCGGCCGGTCACCGCGTTGACCTGGGAGACCGCGCGGTTGGCGGCAGGGACCAGGGCGTTGACCAGGGTGGACTTGCCGACCCCCGAATGGCCGACCAGGACGCTGATGTGGCCGGTCAGGTGGTCGCGGAGCTCTTCCAGCGAGCCGCCCTTGTGCACGACGACGTGCGGAACGCCGAGTGGCTCGTACAAGGCCACCAGCCCGTCCGGCGGGGCCAGGTCGGACTTGGTGAGGCACAGGAGCGTGTCGATCTCCGCGTCGAACGCCGCCACCAGGATCCGGTCGATCATGCGGGGCCGGGGCGGCGGGTCCGCGAGGGCGGTCACGATGACGAGCTGGTCGGCGTTGGCCACGACCGGGCGTTCGATGCCGTCGGTGTCTTCGGTGTCGTCGGCCGAGCGGCGCAGCATCGAGCTGCGGGGCTCCACGCGGACGACCCTGGCCAGGGTGTCGGGCCGGCCTGACACGTCGCCGACCAGGGCCACCCGGTCACCCACGACGATTCCCTTGCGGCCCAGCTCGCGTGCCTTCATGGCGACCACCAGGCGCCGCTGCGGCGGCTTGCGCTTCTGGGCCGAGCCCCTCGCGCGCTCCGGCTCCACCAGGGTCGTGTAGCGGCCCCTGTCCACGGCCACTACGAAACCCTCTACGGCGTCCTCGTGCGCAGGACGGATCCGGGTCCGCGGCCTGGAGCCTTTGCCCGGCCTGACCCGTACGTCGTCCTCGTCGTATTCCCGCTTTTTCAGCGGTCTGCTCCCATACGCCTGCCGTCCTTTCGTGGGGCTGTGAGTGCTCGTCGGGGGAGTGGGCCGCGTTCGCGCTGGCGGCATCGGTTCGCTCGGGTGGGGTCGTCATGCTCAACGTCCGCGTGCTGCCGTACGTTTCCGTGTGGCAGGTGGCGGCTTGTCGGCACGAGCACGTGCCGCCCATCTCCGGCGTGCCCGGCGCTATCCCCGTGAAACCAGCCGGTGGCGGCCGGCAGCCGGAGCGTGATCATCGGGAGTCCAGCATCGCCGTCCACATCCGGGTGAACTCCGGGAGGGTCTTGGCGGTGGTCGCGATGTTCTCGACCGACACGTCGGGCACCGCGAGACCGATCACGGCGCCGGCCGTGGCCATGCGGTGGTCGTCGTAGCTGTGGAAGACGCCGCCGTGCAGCGGGCGGGGGCGGATGATCAGGCCGTCGTCGGTCTCCTCCGCGTCGCCGCCCAGCCGGTTGATCTCGGTGGCCAGCGCCGCCAGGCGGTCGGTCTCGTGGCCGCGCAGGTGGCTCACGCCCCGGATGCGGCTCGGCGAGGTGGCGAGCGCGGCCAGGGCGGCGATCACCGGGGTCAGCTCGCCCACGTCGCGCAGATCGGCGTCGATGCCGGAGATCTCGCCCGTGCCGGTGACCACCAGGTCGGTGGTGCCGGCCGCAGCCCCTGCGATGTCGACGGTGTCCGCGAGGGCGGCGGGGGCGTCCTGGCGGGTGACCGTGGCGCCCATCGTCGTCAGCAGGTCGCGCAGGGCGTCGCCCGGCTGGGTGGTCTCCAACGGCCAGGCGGGGATCGTGACAGAACCGCCCGTCACCAGGGCGGCGGCCAGGAAGGGGGCGGCATTGGACAGGTCGGGCTCCACCGTCATGTCCCTGGCCGCGATCGGGCCGGGCTCGACCCGCCACACGTCGCGCTCGCCGGCGTCCACCCGGACGCCCACCGCCCTGAGCATCTGCACGGTCATCTCGATGTGCGGCTGCGAGGGCACCGGCGGGCCCACGTGGCGGATGGTGACGCCCTTCTCGAACCGCGCCGCCGTCAGCAGCAACCCCGAGACGAACTGCGACGACCCGGACGCGTCCAGCGTGACCTCGCCGCCCGCCAGCGGGCCACTGATCGTGAACGGCAGCGCGTCGTTGTCGATCCGCGCCCCCAGCGAACGCAGGGCGTCGAGGATCGGGCCCATCGGACGCTTGCGGGCGTGCGGGTCGCCGTCGAAGGAGACCGGGCCGTCGGCCAGGGCCGCCACCGGCGGGACGAAGCGCATGACCGTGCCCGCCAGCCCGGCGTCGATGCGCGCGCCGCCGCGGATCGGGCCCGGCGTCACCTGCCAGTCGACCGCCGCGCTCGTCTCCTCGACCGCCACCAGGCTCGCGCCCAGGGCCCGCAGCGCGGACACCATCAGGTCCGCGTCGCGGCTGCGCAGCGCCCGGCGGACGACTCCCGGGCCGTCGGCGAGGGCGGCGAGCAGGAGCGCGCGGTTGGTCACCGACTTGGAGCCGGGCAGCGGGACGGTGGCGGTGACCGGGGCGGTCGCCGTGGGTGCTGGCCAGTGCGGAGCGGGCATGGTCAAAGCCTACTGGTCCTGCCGGCGGCGGGTCGCGGCCTGTGGACGGAGTGGATCGTGCGGAGGTCTGAGGGGGCGCCGGGCCGTCAGGTGCCGGGTGGGGTGGACGTACGCATGCGGTGGGAACGCCGGCATGGCAGTGTGGGGACATGTGCGGTAGATACGCCTCGGCGCGAAAGAAGCACGAGCTGCTGGAGGAGTTCGAGGTCGAGCTCGACAGCGAGCCGGAGAAGGAACTCGGCGCCGACTACAACGTCGCGCCCACCAAGAACGTCTACGCCGTGCTGAGCCGCGTCCCCCAGGAGGCCGAACGAGCGGTACGGCAGCTCAGGATCGTGAAATGGGGTCTCGTGCCCGCCTGGGCCAAGGATCCGTCGATCGGGTCCCGGCTGATCAACGCCAGGATCGAGACGGTGGCCGAGAAGCCGTCTTACCGTCAGGCGTTCGCCAAGCGCAGGTGCCTGATCCCGGCCGACGGCTACTTCGAGTGGATGCCGGTCGAGGGCGAAAAGAAGAAAAAGCAGCCGTACTACATCCATCCGGCGGACGGCGGGGTGCTGGCCATGGCCGGCCTGTACGAGTTCTGGAAGGACCGCTCGCGCGACGACGACGACCCGCTCAAGTGGCTGGTGACCTGCACCGTCATCACCACCGACGCGGAGGACCAGCTCGGCCGCATCCACGACCGGATGCCCATGATGATCGAACGCGAGCGCTGGGCCGAGTGGCTCGACCCCAAGCTGACCGACATCGACGAGGCCACGGGCCTGCTGGTGCCCGCCGACCAGGGGAGGCTGACGGCGCATCCGGTCTCGACGGACGTCAACAACGTTCGGAACAACGGCCCGGACCTCATCAAACCCCTCATGGACGAGGAGGAAACAGCACTCTTCTAAAGGTGTAAGAAGCACGGTAATTGGGCATCCGGTGAGGAAAGCGATGCATCCGTTCACTCGGTGTCACCGCCAAAAAGCCCCCAATTGCACCGGGCGGGACAACCGGGGAGTCCACGCCGCGGGTTGCCCTCATTTCACCCGGAGGTGCGGATTCGTGGACGTCACGACCGTTCGTGAGCGGCTGGAAGACATGCTCGCGGAATTGGACCGCTCGATCGGGGTCCTGCAGGGCGACCCCGTCGCCGTACGCGAGCATTCGGCGGCCGACGCGGGCTCGGACCTGACCGACGCCGACCGCGCGCAGGCGATGCTCACCGTGGCCACCGCGCAGCGCCGTGCGGTCGTCGAAGCGATCAAACGCCTTGAGGAAGGCACGTACGGCCAGTGCGTCGACTGTGCCAGGCCGGTCCCGGAGGGCCGGCTCGAGGCGCGCCCCGAGGCGGCGCGCTGTGTGCAGTGCCAGGGCAAACGGGAGCGCCGCCGCTGAAAGTCGGAACGGCCGCCGGACACGAAGAACGGCGGCTCCGCGGGTCGCGGCCGTCGTCGGCCCCGCGCGGGAGTGTCAGTTCTTGCGGGCGCTGGCCACCAGGTGGATGCCGACCGTGTCGTCGTCGTCCGGGTGCGCGTCGAGCTCGGTGCGCACCAGCCAGGTCAGCGACCGGGTGTCGGACCCGAGCACGTGGTCCACCGTGGACGGCGACAGCACCGTGCGCGGCCGCACCCACTCCACCTCCAGCCCGGCGCCCATCAGCAGCTCGCGCAGCTGCCCGCTGCTGAAGCACCGGGTGATGCTGCCGTCCGGCCACGGCACCAGCATGACCTCGCCCGTCTGGCGCAGGTGCTGCCACTGCTCCTGCTCGGCCAGGATGGCCATGCCCAGGACCAGGGAGTCGACGCACACCAGGGCCCGCCCGCCCGGCCGCAGCACCCTGGCCACGTCGCTCATCGCCGACTCCGCCATGAGCTCGATCGACATGGCCCGCTCCTCGGCCAGCACCGCGTCCACACTCGCGTCCGGCAGGAACGCCAGGTCGTCGGCCCGAATGTGACGCACCCGGTCGGCGTCCCGCAACCGGGACTGCGCATCGACCGTCCTGCGGAAGTCGAGCACCTCGATCACCCGGTGCCCCGCCCTGGAGGCCTGGCCGGACCAGCGCCCGCGGCCGCCGGAGAGATCGAGGATCACGGAGGGATCGCCGGGGAGCCAGCGGCTCAATTGCTCGGCGGCGACGGCGCGGTAGAAGGTCCAGTACGGCCCGAGCGTCCCTGAGCCGTTCAGTTCCTCGGCCGGAATGGGCAGCACACGCGACTCCTGAGTTCCGGAAAAAGGGCTACCAGCCGGTACGTATGGACGTTCCCCGCACCGGGTCCTTCGTACCTTCTATCTTGCGGGAACAGACAAGGGCGCGGGCGTGTTGCGACGAGCATGCTCACATTGCTCAGACCCCAGCCCGCCGAACACCAGGTCGGCGGCCAGCGGGTATCCTCCCCTGAGTACGGTGTTCCGCCACAGCCGGCCACCGGTGATCTTAGGGGGGTGGGTCCGGTGCCCGCGACAGGCGCGGAGACGCTGGAGCAGCGAAGCGAGCGATTCGAGCGCGACGTCATGCCGTATCTCGATCAGCTCTATTCCGCCGCGCTCCGGATGACCCGAAATCCCGCGGACGCGGAGGACCTGCTGCAGGAGACCTTCGCCAAGGCGTTCGCCTCCTTCCACCAGTTCCAGCAGGGCACCAACCTCAAGGCGTGGCTCTACCGGATCCTGACCAACACCTTCATCAACAGCTACCGCAAGAAGCAGCGCGAGCCGAAGCAGTCGGGCACCGAGGAGATCGAGGACTGGCAGCTCGCGCGGGCCGAGTCCCACACCTCGAGCGGCCTGAAGTCGGCCGAGGTGGAGGCGCTGGAGCACCTGCCCGACGGGGACATCAAGCAGGCGCTCGCCCAGTTGCCGGAGGAGTTCAGGATCGCGGTCTATCTGGCCGACGTCGAAGGCTTCCCCTACAAGGAGATCGCCGACATCATGGGCACTCCGATCGGCACCGTGATGTCGAGGCTGCACAGAGGACGCAGGCAGTTGCGGGGCCTCCTTGAGGACTATGCCCGCGAGCGTGGTCTGGTCCCGGCGGAGGGATCGAAATGAGCTGTGGCAACCCGCATGACACCGACTGTCGCGACGTGCTCGACAAGGTCTACGCCTACCTCGACGGCGAGCTGACCGACGGCGACGTGGTCGAGATCCGCGTGCATCTCGACGAGTGCAGCCCGTGCCTCCAGGAATATGACCTTGACAAGGCGATCAAGGCGCTCGTGGCCAAGCACTGCGGTTGTGACCCGGTGCCCGCTGATCTGCGTTCCAAAGTGCTGGCGCGCATCGCGCAGGTGAGGGCCGAGCTGGCGGACTAGGATTCTGCCCATGCGCGTGTTGGTCACCGGCGGCGCCGGGTTCATCGGCTCGAATCTCGTCGATCGCCTGCTGGCGGACGGCCACGAGGTCGACGTGGTGGACGACCTCTCCACAGGGAGCAGGGAAAATCTGGAGCAGGCCGCGGAAAGCGACCGGTTCCGGCTGCACGCGTTCGACATCCTTGATCCCGCGCTGGTCGGCCTCTTCGCGGAGCGGCAGCCGGAGGTCGTCTGCCACCTGGCCGCGCAGATCAGCGTGCGCAGGAGCGTCGGCGACCCGGCGCACGACGCCAGGATCAACGTCGAGGGCACCGCGGCCGTGCTGGCCGCCGCCCGGGCGGGGCACACGCGCAAGGTGGTGTTCGCCTCCTCCGTGGCCGTCTACGGCCGGCCGCCGACCATCCCGGTGCCGGGCGACGCCGTGCCCGACCCGCGCTCGCCCTATGCCGCCTCCAAACTGAGCGGCGAGATCTACCTCGCCACGTTCCGAGCCCTGTACGGCATCGAATACACCACGCTGGTGCTCTCCAACGTCTACGGCCCGCGGCAGTCGCCCGAGGGCGAGGCCGGAGTGGTGGCGATCTTCGCCGACGCCCTGCTCAACGGCACGCCCACGGTCCTCTACGGCGACGGCACGCAGACCCGCGACTACGTCTACGTCGACGACGTCGTGGACGGCTTCGTACGGGCGTGCGGCGGCCGGGGCAACGGGCGCCGGTTCAACCTCGGCACCGGCATCCAGACCGCCGACCGCCGGCTGCACTCGCTCATCTCCGACGCCGCGGGCGCCCAGGACAAGCCCGGGTTCGCGCAGCCTCGTGTGGGTGACCTGCCGGCGATGGCGGTCGACCCGGTGCCCGCCCACGACGGGCTCGGCTGGGAGCCGCGCACCGACCTGCCCACCGGCGTGAAGAAGACCGTCGAATGGACCAGGAGCCATCGCGTCAGGTAGTTGCTTGATTACGCTTTGCTTGCGATTTCCCGCTCGGCCCATATGGCCACCTCGTCTTCTGTAGCGTGAACCCCAGAAGTCGACATGGAGGCATGTGGATGTTCATGGTTACGGTCGCCCGGCTGCTCGCCGCCATCGCACCTATCGGCGGAGCGGGTCCCCGCGGGGTGTCCTGGATCTGAACACCGTAGGGGGCCGCAATGCGTGATCTGCCGTGGCCTGCAAGGGTCTATCTGGTCGCCGTCATCGGGGTGGCGGCCGCGCTCATCGTCCGTAACGTGATCACTTCCGGCGCTCCGGTGGCGCCGGAGGATCTTGACGTGCTGCTGGTGCTGGCCCTGCTGTTCCTGGTGTGCGAGTCGATGCCGACGCTGCTCAACGTGGAGCAGTTCGCGGTGTCGGTGAGTTTCTCCGCCTCGCTGGCGGCCGTGGTGCTGATCGGTCCCGACGGCGCGGCGCTGGTGGGGCTCACCGCGGTCCTGAGCGTGCGGCCGGGGCTGCCGCTCATCAAGCGGCTGTTCAACGGCGCCCAGTTCGCCATCTGCGGCTACGCGGCCGGCTGGGTCTACCAGGCGCTCGACGGCGCGGTCGGCGTGCCGCAGGTCAACGCCTTCGATGACCTCATCGGCCCTTACGCCGCGGCCACCGGCGTCTTCGTGCCGCTCAACATCGTGGTCACGCTGACCATGATCGCGCTGGCCACCGGGGTCAGGGCGACCGACGTGCCGCTGCGCGGGATGGTGCAGTTCCTGCTGTCCTACCTCGGCTACGGCACCTTCGGGCTGCTGGTGGCCGGGCTGTGGGCGACCGTGCAGTCGATCTCGGCCGTGCTGGTGCTGCTGCCGCTGTTCGTGGCGCGGTGGGCGTTCGGCCACTATCACGCGCAGCAGCGCTCCTACGACGCCACCATCGCCGCGCTCTGCCAGGCCGTGGAGACCAAGGACTACTACACCAGGGGCCACTGCACGCGCGTCTCCCTCGCCTCCTCCATGATCGCCCAGGAGATCGGCATGGGCCTGGAGCGGGTGCGCGCCATCCGCTACGCGGGCATGCTGCACGACGTGGGCAAGCTCGGCGTGCCGACCAAGGTGCTGCAGAAGAACGGGCCGCTCACCGAGGAGGAGTTCGCCGCGATCCAGCTCCACCCGATGCGCGGCCTGGAGATCGTGCGCGGCATCGGCTTCCTCGACGAGGCGTACGCCGGGATCATGCACCACCACGAGCGCCACGACGGCACCGGCTACCCGATGGGGCTCGCCGGTGACGAGATCCCCGAGTTCGCCAAGGTCATCGCCGTGGCAGACGCGTTCGACTCGATGACCTCCGACCGCTCCTACCGTGGTGCCAGGCCCGTCGGCGAGGCGGTCGACGAGCTGCGCAAGAGCGCCGGCACCCACTTCGACCCGGTCATGGTGGCCGCCTTCGTCCGGGCTCTCGAACGCGAGCCGTGGCAGCCCCCGCGCCGCGTCGACCCGCCGCCGCCGGACGCGGCCGAGACGTCGATCAAGGACCACGACGACCCGACGATGCCCATCCAGGTCGTGAGCGGGCCATGATCACCACAGAGCGCCCCAGGCGTACCGAACGCTCGCTCAACACGGTCCTGCGCCGGCTCGACTCCGGGCAGTTGCTGCTCATCTGCGTGGCCGGGCTGGTCGCCGTGGCGGGGATCGCGCACACGGCCTCCGTCGGGCTCGACCGTCCGGAGATCGCGGTCGGGTTCGGGGCGCTCATCGCGATCGGCGAGCTGGCCAGGCTGACCATGCCGGGCAACAGGGAGGTCGCGCCCATCGGCGCCGCCGCCGCGCTCGGCTACACGCTGCTGCTCGACCTCAGCCAGAACCAGTTGCACCACTCCGCGCTGCAGGTCGTGGCCGTGATCGCGGTCGGAATGCTCGCGGGGGCCCTCCCGCACCTGGCCGTGGGCCGGCCGCCGCGCCTGGAGGCGATGGCCCGGCGGCTGCTCACCGGCGCGTTGCTGGCCTTCGCCTTCCGGCCGCTGGCCGATCCGCTCTACAAGCTCACCACGCCGCCGACCAGCACCTGGTGGCCCGCGCTCGCGGTGATGGTCACGCTGATCGCGATCGCCTTGATGATCGACGTGCTGATCGCCGCGCTGCTGCGGGCCGAGCAGGTACGCACCGCGTTCAGGGTGGCGGTGCGCGACGAGATCAACATGGCGTTCCCGCTGGGTGCCGCCGTGGCCTCGTCGGGGGTGCTGCTCGCGCTGGCCACGCACAGCATGGACCTGGTCGCGCTGCTGGTGTTCGCCGCGCCGCTGCTCGTCACGCAGGTGGCCTTCCGGAAATACGCCGGGATCCGCGCCACCTACCTGCAGACCGTACGCGCCCTGTCGCGGGTCACGGAGGTCGGCGGCTACGTCGAGCCCGGCCACTCGCGCCGGGTGAGCCGTCTGGCCGTGGCCATCGGCAGGGAGCTGGGCATGGCCGAGCCCGAGCTGCTGGAGCTCGAATACGCCGCGCTGATGCACGACATCGGCCAGCTCTCGCTGCGCGACCCGATCCCCGGCGGCGCGACCGTGCTCACCGAGCCCGACCAGGCCCGGCGCATCGCCGAGCTGGGCGCCGAGGTGATCAGGCAGACGGGGGTGCTGGACCGGGTGGCCGAGGTGGTCAGGCGGCAGTGCGACCCGATCACCGACGATCCGCCGCTGTCGAGCCGCATCATCAAGGTCGCCAACGCCTACGACGACCTGGTGGGGCCGTCGACCGACCGCGACCGGGCCGGGGCCGCGCTGGAGCGGGTCCGGCTGTCCGGCGGTGGCGCGTACGATCCGCATGCGATCGAGGCGCTCGCCCGCGTGGTGGACCGCGGGCGCGTCTGAGCCGGCCGGTTACGGGCCCCCGGGTGCGACCCGACGTTGCGCGGAGCCCACGCGCCGGATGAGGATGTGGGGACACGGGAAGAGGGGAGCCCTCCGGTGGCCGAGGTACGCGCGGAGATGGTGGCGAACGTGGGGAAGGTCGTCGTCAGCGAGGGCGACACCGTCTCCGACGGCGACACGCTGGTCATCCTTGAGTCGATGAAGATGGAGATCCCGGTCATCGTCGAGGGGGACGGCGTGGTTTCGCAGCTCAAGGTGGCCGAGGGCGACGTGATCCAGGAAGGCGACGTGATCGCCGTCATCGAGTGACCGGACGTCGTCGAGCCGTCAGGCCTTTCGCCGAGTGAGTGTCAGCGGGCGGCGCGGGCGAGGAACGCGGCACGGTCGACCACCATCCGCTCGATGATGCCCTGACCCACGACGGTGCGCCTGTCATGGGCCTCGAAGGCGAAGATCAGCCGCCGGCCGTCCACCTCGATCAGCTCCACGCCGACCTGGACGTGCGTGCCCAGCGGGCTGGCGGCCAGGTGATCGAGCTCGACCCGGGTGCCGACGGAGGTCTGGCCGGGCTGGAGGTGCTTCTCGACGGCCCGGACGCAGGCGGCCTCGGCCAGCGCGACCAACCGCGGCGTGGCGAGCACGGGAACGTCTCCGCTGCCGACCTTCTTCGCGGTGTCCTCCATTTCGACCATGATGAGCAACTGGGCGCGGAGCCCCGGAACGAGCGTCATGAGGCTCAGCCTACTAACGGCAGGCTGAGTTCCTGGAAACGCGGACAAGTAGTGGAGGAAGGCCCCAGGATAGGGTGTATACGGCTTGAGGCTTTTGAGTGGCATGTGAGACTAGTGAGTCGTACACTCTCTGGGTTCCGTGACCACTGTGTTACCTCACCGCGACAAAAGTTCGCTTTGTTGGAGAATCGCGGGGTGGGAGAGCTTATCGAGACAGGGGGGTAACGGGGGAGTCATGGTGGCCCAAGGGACGACGCTGGCGGGGCGGTATCGGCTGGATACCCGCATCGGCGCCGGTGGCATGGGTGAGGTGTGGCGCGGCGAGGACATCGTGCTGGCGCGCACTGTCGCCGTCAAAGTGCTGCTTCCCGGCCGTATGGAGGACCCCGGGTTCGTCGCTCGCTTTCAGGCGGAAGCCAGGGCGATGGCCACGATCAACCACTCCGGCGTCGTTGACGTCTACGACTACGGAGTGAGCGGCGACACCGTCTATTTGGTGATGAAGTTCGTGGACGGCGAGCCGCTCGACCGGCTGCTGGCCCGGCTCGGCAGGATCCCGCCGCAGGCCGCCATGGAGCTGATCGCCCAGGCCGCGTCGGCGCTGCAGGCCGTGCACGATCGGGGGATCGTGCACCGCGACGTCAAGCCGGGCAACCTGCTGGTGCAGCGCGACGGCACGCTGGTGCTGACCGACTTCGGCATCGCGCGCTCCGACATCGCCAGCCGGCTCACCGACGCCGGCATGGTGCTCGGCACCGCCGCCTACTGCGCGCCCGAGCAGGCCGAGGGCGCTCCCGTCACGCCCGCGGTGGACATCTACGCGCTCGGCGTGGTCGCGTACGAGTGTCTGGTGGGGCAGCGGCCCTTCGACGGCGACAGCGCGGTCACGATCGCGCTCAAGCACATCCGGGAGGCGCCGCCGCCGCTGCCCGTCGAGATCCCGCAGCCGGTCCGCACGCTGGTGGACATCGCGCTGTCGAAGGACCCGGCGCGGCGATACCCGACGGCCAAGGCCATGAGCGAGGCGGCCAGGGCCATCGCCACCGGCCAGGAGCTGCCCGCCCCCCAGATGATGCCCACCACCGGGGCCACGATGGCGCCGCCGCCGGCGGCGTACCAGACGGGGGTGCAGCCGGCCCGCCCCGCGGAGACGACCACGGCGATGGCCGACCGGCGTGCCGGCGGGCGGCGCGGCACCAAGGCGCCACGCAGGACCGGGCTGATCGCGGGCATCGCCGCGGTGGTGGTGCTCGGTGTGGGCGCCGGGGCCGTCGCGCTGACAGGTATGGGGGCACCCGTCGGCTCGCAGGACCCGGATACGGGGGCGACCACCTCGAAGGTGACGAACGTGCCGTCGCGGCCCAAGACCTCCAAGCCCGTCAGGCCGCGCACGTCCGAGCCCACGCCGACGGAACGCGAGGAGCAGCCGACCGTCAAGCCGCCGGTGCGCCCCTCTGAGACCGAGAAGGAAGAGGAGCCGACCAAGACGCCCTCCTCGACGCCGACGGTCACCAAGACGCCCACCAACTCACCCTCGCCGACCGTCAAGAAGGTGCAGGTGCCCAAGGTGGTCGGGATGCGGTTCCTGGTCGGCCAGGACAAGATCGCGGCGGCCGGGCTCCAGCCGGAGCTCGTCGACCAGACCAACACCAGCAACGGCCCTTCCTGCGGCACGATCCAGGAGACGGTGCCCGCCGGCGGGAAGTGGGTCGAGAAGGGCGAGACGGTCAAGCTGGTCGTCACCGACGGCCCCTGCCAGTCGGACCCGCCGCCGACGGACGAGCCGACCCCGACCGTCTCGCCCCGGCAGTAGATCAGACCCCCGTCGTGTTGCGGGGGTAGGCGATCTGCGGGTCGGTGGCGATGTTCACCATGTACGGGATGCCGGAGTCGAAGGCCCTGCGCAGCGCGGGGCCGATCTCCGACGGCTTGGTGACCAGCTCGCCGCCGCCGCCCAGCGCGGTCACGACCTGGTCGTAGCGGCACTGCGGTTGCAGCTCCGCCGCCACGTCGTAGCCGTACAGGAGTTGCATGGGGTGCTTCTCCAGGCCCCAGATGCCGTTGTTGCCGCAGATCATGACGACCGGGAGCCGGTGGCGTACGAGGGTGTCGACGTCCATCAGCGAGAACCCGGCCGCGCCGTCGCCGAGCAGCAGCACCACCTGGGAGGAGGGCCGGGCCAGGCGGGCGGCCACGGAGTAGCCCAGGCCGGTGCCGAGGCAGCCGTACGGGCCCGGGTCGAGCCAGTTGCCCGGCTGCTTGGGCTCGACGTATTTGCCCGCGTAGGAGACGAAGTCGCCGCCGTCGCCGATCACCACGGCGTCGTCGGCCAGCAGCTTGCCGAGCTCGCCGTAGATGCGCATGGGGTGGATCGGGTCGGAGTCCGCGGCCAGCAGCTCGGCGTCGCCCGCGATGGCCGCCGCGGCCGTCTCGTGGAGCTTCGACACCCACGTGCCGTACCTGTCCGGCTTGACTCCCGCCTCCCCGCAGGCCGCGCCGAGGCCCCAGAACACCACCGACAGGTCGCCCGCCGCCGAGGCGGCCGGCTGCATGTGCGTGGCGAGCTGTGACGGCGCGTCGGCGATGTGCACCACCCGGGCCAGCGGCGCGCCCTCCTTGCCGCCGAACCAGCCGTAGTTGAGCCGGAAGTCCAGCGGCGTGCCCACCACGATCACCAGGTCGGCCTGGGAGAGGGCGAGGCCGCGGGCGCGGGTGACGAGCAGCTCGTGCCCCGACGGCAGGATGCCGCGGCCCTGGCCGTTGGGGATGACCGGCAACCGCCACGTCTCCGCGAAGTCGCGGGCGGCCTCCTCGGCCCGGTCCATCCACACGTCGGATCCGTAGACCAGCACCGGCCGCTCGGCCTCGGCCAGCAGCCGCGCGATGCCGGCCAGGGCCTCGGGGTCGGGCTCCAGCGGCGAGGGCGTCTGCGAATGCACGTCGTGCGACGGCGAGGGGGCGAACAGGTGGTCCATGTAGAAGTCGAGGAAGACCGGGCCGCGGTGCGGCGCGATGGCCGTGCGGAAGGCCATCTCCACGTCCTGCCCGATCGACTCGGCTCCGGTGGCGGTGAAGGCCAGCTTGGTGATCGGCTCGAGCAGCGGCGGATGGTCCAGCTCCTGCAGGGCGCCGCTGCCCCAGCGCGACTGGGGCGCCCGGCCGCCCATGACGACCACCGGCGAGCCGTTGAAGTGCGCCGTGGCCACGCCGCTGACGCCGTTGGTGATGCCCGGCCCCGCGGTCAGTACGGCCAGTCCGGGCTTCCTGGTCAGCCTCGCCGTCGCCTCGGCGGCGAAGACCGCGCTCTGCTCGTGGCGTACGTCGAGGATGCGCATGCCTTCGTGCACCGCGCCGTCGTAGAGAGGAAAGACATGCCCGCCCGACAGGGTGAACATCGTCTCGACACCATAGGCCTTGGACACGGTGACGGCGGCGTCACCGGCGTGCTTCGCAGACTCCATGCCGGGAACTTACCAACCGGTCACAAGAGTAAACAGATTTCAAGGGCGGTGTACCACCGTCACCGTGACGACGCCTGTGGGGGCCGTGGCGGTGATCTGCCGGGGCGACCGGTCGTCCCTGTGGACGTTCATGATGCTGTCGGCCGCCCGCACCGTCAGGCCGTAGGGGAGGTCGGGCACGGTCAGGCCGACGTTGCCCGATGTCCTGACCACGGCCCTGACCTTCGTCGGCGGCTCGCGGAAGCGCAGGTGCACGTCTCCCGAGCCGACCTCCACGTCGGCCTCCTCGCCGTTGAGGCGGTCGGCGATGACGTTGCCCGTGCCGGTTCTGACCCAGACGGAGCCGGCGACGTCGTGGATGTTGACGTCGCCGGAGAGCGAGGTCAGGCGCAGGCCGCCGAAGAGGCGGTTGACGTTGAGCGCGCCGGAGGCCGTGCCGGCCTCGACGCGGGTCTCCGGCGGCACGAACAGCGAGTAGTCGGCCACGCAGAGCGGGCCGTCCGGCTGGTCGGAGTTGTGGCACTCCGCGTCGAGCCGCAGGGTCCCGCTGTGCTCCTCCCAGGTCTCCGTGACCGTCGGCCGGTCCGCCGACCAGCGCAGTTCCCGGAAGACCAGCAGCTCACCGGCCTCGCCGGGCTCGATGGACACGTTGACGTGGCCCTTGCCGACCTGGATCCGCACGTCGTCCCGGGCGAAGGGGATGGCCCGCGACTGCCGGGTCACCGGCGGCTCCGCGTGGGCGAACAGGCCCCAGAGCAGGGCCGTGGACGTCATGAGCGCGATCAGCGTCGCCACGGCGCCGGAGGCCAGCCAGGCCGCCCTCATGGCAGGCTTCTGATCTTGAGGAACCGCAGCACCGCCAGCACCCGCCGGTGGTCGCCCTCCGCGGGGGACAGGTGGAGCTTGGCGAAGATGTTGCCGATGTGCTTGCCCACCGCCCCCTCGCTGAGCACCAGGGCCTGGCTGATACCGGCGTTGGAGCGGCCCTCCGCCATCAGCGAGAGCACCTCCTGCTCGCGCGGAGTCAGGCGTTCGAGCGGGTCGCTGTTGCCGCGCACCAGGAGCTGGGCGACCACCTCCGGGTCGAGCGCGGTGCCGCCCGAGGCCACCCGGCGCAGCGCGTCGATGAACTCGGTCACGTCCGCCACCCGATCCTTGAGCAGGTAGCCGACGCCACCGGTCGCGGCGGAGGCCAGCAGCCGGGCCGCGTAGCGCTCCTCGACGTACTGGGAGAGCACCAGGACCGCCAAGGCGGGATGCTGGCGGCGCAGCACCAGCGCCGCCCGCAGGCCCTCGTCGGTGTGCGTGGGCGGCATCCTGACGTCCGTGATGACCAGCTCGGGACGGTGCTCCTCGACCGCGCGCAGCAGCCCCTCGGCCTCGTCCACGGCCGCCACCACCTCCATGCCGGCCGCGTCCAGCAGCCTGATCAGGCCCTCGCGCAGCAGCACGGAGTCCTCGGCGAGCACTACTCGCACGGCAGCTCCACCTCGATCGTCGTGGGCCCGCCGAGCGGGCTGGACAGCTTGAGCGACCCGTCCACCGAGTCGATGCGCTGGGCCAGGCCGCGCAGGCCGGTGCCGCCGTCCAGCCGGGCACCGCCGCAGCCGTCGTCGTGAACCAGCAGGTGCAGGCGGTCCCGCTCGCGCCGCACGCCCACCTCGGCCCGGGTGGCCGCGGCGTGCTTGGCGATGTTGGTCAGTGCTTCGGACACGACGAAGAACGCCACCGCCTCGATAGTGGGGGAGGCCCGCCGATCGATGTCGACGCGCAGCTTGACGGGGAAGGGGGCCCGGGCGGCGACGCCGGACAGCGCCGCGTCCAGGCCCTGGTCGTTGAGGACGGCCGGATGCAGCCCGCGGACGAAGTCGCGCAGCTCCTTGAGCGCCTGCTTCGCCTCCTCGTGCGCCTGCTCGATCGCTTCGCGGGCCGGCTCCGGCAGGTCGGTCAGGGTGGCCCTGGCCAGGCCGAGGTTCATGGCGAGGGAGACGAGCCGCTGCTGGGCGCCGTCATGCAGGTCGCGCTCGATCCTGCGGCGCTCGGCGTCGGCCGCGTCGATCACGCCGGCCCGGCTCTCGGTCAGGGTCTCGATCCGGTGTCCCAGCTCGGAACGGCTGGGCCCGAGCAGCGTGCGCGCCACCGAGAGGTCCAGCGCCGCCATGCCCCGGGCCAGGACGGGCGCGAGCAGCAGCAGCGCGAATCCGATCAGGATGTAGGCGGCCAGGATTTTTTCGTCCCGCAGGTCGAACATGAACTCCAGCGGCGGCGGCTGCATATTCGGCCCCAGGAACGCCAGCAGCCCCACCACGGCCCCGCCCCACGACAGCGCCACCAGGAACGCCGCCACAGAGCTCACCAGCGGGGAGAGCAGGTGGTAGCCGATCTGCCGCCAGGTGGTCGCCCTGCGCCACTGGCTGGGGGAGCGTACGGGCGGGATGCGCACCCCGAGGAACGCCTCGAACCTGGACCGCTGCACCCCGCTGAACCGGGGCAGGCCGAGCCGCAGCAGCGGAGGGATCACGGCCAGGAGAAGCGTCAGCCCGCCGAACACCATGGCGACCGGCAGCCCGATCATCACGTGGGCCGTGTCGAGCCAGGCGCGGGCCGACCATGGGCGGGGGACTTTCATACCTCAACCGTATTGAGCCGCATGGAGGACGCGAAATGGGTTTGGTGTGCCGATGGAGGGTGGGGCTAGCCCCACCCCGCCCCAGGCGGCGGCAGGCGGAGCCGCCGCCTGAACTCCGCCGCGTCGAAAGCGCCTCCCAGCGAGGCGCTCAGCCCCGTCCGGGCCACCTCGGCGAACGCCTGCCCGCCGAGCCGGCCCGCCCCGTCCGGCAGCGCGCCCGCCAGCGGCCGGGCCGCCAGCATCTCCAGATCGGCCACGCAGCTCCGCGCGACGGGCCCCGGCACGCCGGGCCACCGCCCGATGACGAGCCCGGCCGGCTCCAGCCCGCGATGGGCGAGCGCCTCCAGGGTGAGCGCGGCGTGGTTGACCGCACCCGCCCCGGTGCCGGCCACCACGAGCACCTGCGCGCCCAGCGAGCGGGCCAGGTCCGCGATCGTCGCGCCGTCCTCGTCGAACCGCTCCAGCAGCCCGCCGGTGCCCTCCACGACCACGAGCCGGTGGCACCCGGCCAGCTCCCGCACCAGCCGTGCGGCCTCCTCCAGGGACACCGGCGGCACGCCCGCGGCCCTGGCGGCGGCGGCCGGGGAGAGCGGGTCGGCGAACCGGCGGAGCTCGAAGGTCGTCGTGACCCCCGACAGGCGGATCACCTGGTCGACGTCGCCCGCGGCATCCGGGTCCGTCCCGGTCTGGGCGGGCTTGACCATGGCCGCCGGGGCGCCGCGCGCCAGCGCCAGGGTCGTGAGCGCCGCCGCCACCACGGTCTTGCCCACTCCCGTATCGGTGCCTGTGACGACGAGGACGCTCATGATTCAAGCGTAGGAGTGCGGCGCGGCCCGACCGGCCGTGACCCTTCAGGGGCGGCGCAGGCGGGTGACGAATTTGTAGCGGTCGCCGCGGTAGAGCGACTGCGCCCACTCGACGGGGTTGCCGTCGGCGTCGAAGGCGTGCCGGGTGAGCAGCAGCATCGGCAGGCCGACGTCCACGCCGAGGGCCTTGGCGTCGTACGGGGTGGCGAGGACGGTCTCGATGATCTCCTCGGCGTCCGTGAGCCGTACGTTGTAGGCGTTGTGCAGGGTCTCGTACAGCGAGGCGTGCACTTCCAGCTCCCGCCGCAGCCGGGGGAAGCGGCGCGCGGACAGGTGGGTCGTATCGATCGAGACCGGCTCCCCGTTGGCCAGCCGCAGGCGGTGGATGCGCAGCACCCGCCCGCCGGGGTTGATGGCCAGGCGGCGCGCCAGCGTCTCGTCCGCGGTGATGTAGCCGATCTCCAGGATCTTGGTGTCCGGCTCCAGGCCCGCGGTGCGCAGGTCCCCGATGTACGAGGTGAGCTGCAGCACCTGCGCCACCTTCGGCTGGGCCACGAAGGTGCCCTTGCCCTGGATGCGCAGCAGCCGCCCCTCCACGACCAGCTCCGTCAGCGCCTGCCTGACCGTGGTGCGCGAGGTCTCGAAACGTACGGCCAGCGTGCGCTCCGGAGGCAGCGCGGTGCCCGGCGAGAGGGACTTGGTGAGCTCAAGCAGGCTGCGTTTGACGTCGTAGTACTTCGGTACGCGGGGGCTGTCGTCTGTCACGCGCTCACCTTCACTTCTGCCACGGCGGTGAGGCGTGTCTGATCACCGCGAGATCATCGGAACTCACTTCGGCCCGAGCGGTCAACCGCGGACCCGGGCGGCCGTCCGGCACCGAGCGCGTGCGGCCCCTGGCACGCGTGGATCCGGGCAGCTCAGGTTGATTGTGAAGGATATCGACAGGGACGCGCTCGATCACAACCGAGGCCGGTACACGCGCCGTGTCGCGGAGGAACCACCCGCCCGTGTAGATCACCTCCGGCATGCCCGGCACAGCCCCATCCCGGATCTGAGCCCGTTCGGCAGTGTGATGGTTTTCACAATATGAGATTTCGGAAAAGGAACCATTCGGAGAACAAAGCCTGATTTGTCGTCACTGTGCGAGGGGCGGCCGGGGGCGCGCGTTCCCGGCGTGCCCGCACGTCCGGGGACCGGTTTGGTTGTCGCGGGGGAAAGCACGCATGATGCAGTCGTGCCGACTCTCAGCGACCTGGTCGCCCGCCACACCGCGCTCGACGAAGCCGACCTCGACTGGCTGCACTCGCTCGTCTCCGACTGGCAGCTGCTGGCCGACCTGTCCTTCGCCGATCTCATCCTGTGGGCGCCGCTGCTGGGGGAGAACGGCTGGATCGCCATCGCCCAGATGCGCCCCACGACGGGCCCGACGGTCTACCACGACGACATCGTGGGCAGCGTGGCCGCCAAGGGCGAGCGCCAGCTCATCGACACCGCCTGGCACGAGCGCCGCATCTGCCGCGAGGGCGATCCCGACTGGTCCACCGGCGTCCCGGTCCGCGAGGAGACCATCCCGGTGCGCAGGGCCGTGGAGAACGGCGAGGGGCGCTTCCTGGCCGTGATCCAGCGCTCCACCAACCTCTCCTCCGCCCGCACCCCCTCCCGCCTGGAGCTGACCTATCTGCAGAGCGCCTCGGACCTGGCGCAGATGGTGGCCGAGGGCCGCTTCCCGTTCTCCGGCGAGGAGCCGATCCTGGTCCGTTCGCCCCGCGTCGGCGACGGCCTGCTCAGGCTCGATCGGGCCGGCCGCGTCACCTATGCCTCCCCGAACGCCCTGTCCGCCTACCGCCGGCTCGGCCTGCACGCCGACCTGGTGGGGGCCGAGCTCGGCCGGGTCACGGCGACGCTGTGCTACTCCGACGAGCCGATCAACGAAGACCTCATGATCGTGGCCAGCGGCCGGGCCGCCAAGGAGACCGAGGTCGAGTCCGGCGGCACGATCGTGCAGCTCAGAGCCATTCCGCTGATCGTCGGCGGCGGGCGGATCGGCGCGCTGGTGCTCATCAGGGACGTGACGGAGCTGCGCAGGCGCGAGCGCGAGCTGATGACCAAGGACGCCACCATCCGCGAGATCCACCACCGGGTGAAGAACAACCTGCAGACCGTGGCCGCCCTGCTCAGGCTGCAGGCCAGGCGGCTGCAGGTGCCCGAGGGACGGGAGGCGCTGGAGGAGGCGGTACGCCGGGTGGGGTCGATCGCGATCGTGCACGAGACGCTCTCTCATGCACCGGAGGAGTTCGTGGACTTCGACGAGATCGCCGACCGCGTGATCGCGATGGCCGGCGAGGTGTCGGCGCCCGAGGTGGCCGTCATGCCGCGCCGGATGGGAGAGTTCGGTGTCCTGCCCTCGCTCATCGCCACGCCGCTCGCCATGGCACTGACGGAGCTGTTGCAGAACGCGTTGCAGCACGGGCGGCCCAAGCGGCTGGAGGTGCTGGTGGACGCGGCACTCGGCCGGCTGAACGTCATCGTGAGGGACGACGGCCGTGGCCTGCCCCCCGGCTTCGATCTCGAGACCTCCACCAGTCTGGGGCTGCAGATCGTCCGTACGCTGGTGGAAGGGGAGCTGTCGGGCCGGCTCTCGATCGAGCCGCGCCTGGAAGGCGGTACCGAGGTCGCCCTGTCCATCCCGCTTCCGCTCCCGCCGGCCTGACCGGGCCGGTCGCTCCGGCTGGGTCAGGCGGTGGCGCGGGCGCGGGCACGGGCGGAGCGGCGCTTGAGCGCCCGGCGCTCGTCCTCGCTCAGACCGCCCCAGACACCGGCGTCCTGGCCGGACTCCAGCGCCCACTTCAGGCACGCGTCGATGGCCGAGCACGAACGGCAGACCTGCTTGGCCTCCTCGATCTGCATGAGCGCGGGGCCGGAGTTGCCGATCGGGAAGAACAGCTCGGGGTCCACGTCACGGCAGGCAGCTCGGTGGCGCCAGTCCATGCGTCCACTCCTTAGTAGATGGAGCCTCTGGTCGGCTCCGTGCGGCTACTTTGTGAAGACTTTCACTAACCTGTGCGAACAAGAACCCGGATCCTGTAAGGACCGGGCCTCCCCGCGGCCGTCGGGAGGACCCTTGGGGTTGTTAAAGGTCCTACGTTCCGACGTCAGTGTTGAGCCTGTCAGCCACGCTGAGTGCACGCAAGAGGGTTGGCGGGAAGTTTTGGCTGTTATGGCTGTCGGATGCGTCACACAATGACCGAATGTAACTATCTAGACCAAAACTTGTAATGCGTTCGGTGTAGACCGGAATGTTACGGTTTCGCGTTCGCCCAGGTAGTCGCCGTCCAGTTGGAAGGCCACCGGCCGCTCGGCGGTGAGCGTGAACTCGGCCTCGTCGTGGAGCTGTACGAGGTGCCGGCCGGACGGAAGGGCCTCACTCTCCGTGAGAATGCGCCGGATCATCCGGGCGACCGCCAGGGGCCCCATGCGCTGCAGCCCCAGCAGATCGAGCCCGGTCTCGAAACTGGCCCACGGGGTCGGGGTCACCGGCCGGCCGCCCACGTAGGTCCACGGTGAGGTGTTGGTGATGATCGCCATGAAGATCCCCTCGGCGGCCGGGATGCCGGGACCCGTCAGGCGCATCGCAGGATGCCGTTTGTCCGTGGCCAGATAGTGCCGTAGAGCGGTGTTCACATACCGCGCGGGGGTAGCCTTCCGGCCGCTGCCCCGCAGGCCCTCCACGGCCCGTATGACCTCGGCGTCGTATCCCAGGCCCGAGCAGAACGTGAAGTAGCGGCTCTCCCCCTCCCAGAGGGCCTGCCCCAGGCCCACGGTCCTGCGCCGGTTGTCCCTGAGCGCCTCCAGCACGGCGCCGGTGGACTCCACCGGGTCGTTCGGCAACCCGAGCGCGCGGGCGAAGACGTTGGCGCTGCCGCCGGGGATGACGACGAGCGCGGGCCGGGTGGCACTCGGGTCGGCGCCCCGCGGGATCTCGCCGCCGTCGACCGGGTTGAGCAGGCCGTTGACGGTCTCGTTGATCGTGCCGTCGCCGCCGAGCACGGCCACCACGTCGTATCCCTTGGCGCGGGCGGTGGCGGCCAGCGCCGCCGCGTGGCCCCGGTAGCGGGTCTCCTCGACGGTGAGCCGCACGGCCGCGCCGAACGCGCGGATCAACACGTCACGCGTGCGAGCGTTTGTGGTGGTGGCCTTGGGATTGACCAGCAGCATTGCGCGCATAGCGCCAGCGTAGCCGGTGATCGTTGTCGCCTTATCGGCCGAACGTCCTATTTCCCGCATCCTCCGTCAGGAGCAGTAGGGTACGGGGCGTGAACCATCGCCCGCTGACCCTGGTCATCGCCGCCGCAGTCGTCGCGCTGGAGGGCCTGACAGCGCTCGGGCTCGGAGTCTTCGTCGGCGTGGAGTCCCTGATGGGGTCTCCGGTGGATCGGATGACCGGCCTCGCGGAGGCGGGGTTCGGGGTGCTGATCGGCGCCGGACTGCTCTGGGTGGCCCTGGGCGGGCTGTTCAGGGTGGAGCGGTGGGGGAGGTCGCCCGCCGTGCTGGCCCAGATCTTCATGCTGCCCGTCGCCGTCACGCTCATCCAGTCGGGCCAGCCGCAGCTCGGCGTCCCGCTGATCGTGGTCGCCGTGGCCGGGCTGGCGACCCTGCTGGCGCCCCCCACCACCCACGCCCTCTACGGCGACGGATAGCCCGATCGTCGGCGACCGGGCTCCACGCCCGCGAGGGCTCAGCCGTCCGCGGTCGGACTCCGCTCCCGCGAGGGCTCAGTCCACGCGGTCAGTCTCCGCTCCCGTGAGGGCTCAGTCGTCCGCGGTCAGGCCCTCGCGCAGCTGGGCGAGCGTGCGGGCGAGCAGGCGTGAGACGTGCATCTGCGAGATGCCCAGCTCGGTGGCGATCTGCGACTGCGTCATGTTGCCGAAGAACCGCAGCAGCAGGATGCGCTTCTCCCGCGGCGGCAGGCGCTCCAGCAGCGGCTTGAGCGACTCGCGATATTCGACGCCCTCCAGCGACTCGTCCACGATGCCGAGCGAGTCGGACACCGCGGGGGCGTCGTCGTCGCCGGAGTCGGGCGCGTCGAGGGAGACGGTCGAGTAGGCGTTGGCCGACTCCAGCCCCTCCAGCACCTCCTCCTCGGTCATCTTGAGGTAGGAGGCCAGCTCCGCCACCGTCGGCGCCCGGCCCTCGCGCTGCGACAGATCGCTTATCGCCTTGGTCAGCGAGAGCTTGAGCTCCTGCAGCCTGCGCGGCACGCGCACGGCCCAGCCCTTGTCGCGGAAGTGACGTTTGATCTCGCCGACGATGGTGGGCGTCGCGTAGGTGGAGAACTCCACCCCGCGGTTGAGATCGAAACGGTCGATGGACTTGATCAGTCCGATGGTGGCGACCTGGGTCAGGTCGTCGAGCCACTCGCCCCTGTTGCGAAACCGGCGGGCCAGGTATTCGACCAGGGGAAGGTGGAGCTCCACCAGCTCGTCCCTGATGCGCTGGCGACGCGGCTCCTCGGGGCCCAGCTCGGCCAACTCGGCGAAGAGGATCCGGGCCCGCACCCTGTCGGGCACGGCGTGTTCGCTGGTGGCCATGGCTCCAGTCCTTTCCGTCACGCCGGCCTCGCCGCGCC
Source organism: Nonomuraea jiangxiensis (assembly GCF_900099965.1). Taxonomy (GTDB): domain Bacteria; phylum Actinomycetota; class Actinomycetes; order Streptosporangiales; family Streptosporangiaceae; genus Nonomuraea; species Nonomuraea jiangxiensis. Next base: position 33,284 of record NZ_FNDJ01000026.1, read on the forward strand.
TCGGCGCTTACGCAGGACGATCGCCATCGTGTCGGGGGAGCCTGGGGAGGGCGCCACCGCGTCCACCTCATCCGCGAGGGCGGTGAGCACCATCCAGGCGAAGTCATCGCGCTTGGGCGCGGAGCTTCCGACCGTCGCCACTTCGACGCTGACCTGCATCTCCTGACCGGTCAGCTCGAACTCGGCGGTCAGGTCGGTGCCGGGCACCGCCTCGCTCAGCAGCATGGCGCACGCCTCGTCGACCGCGATCCGCAGATCCTCGATCTCGTCGAGCGTGAAGTCCAGCCGCGCCGCCAGCCCGGCGGTAGCCGTACGCAGCACAGACAGGTAAGCGCTTGCGGCGGGGAGCCTGATGCTCACCACGTCGCGGATGCCCGCCACGCCCTCCGCGCGCGTCTCGGTTTCCTCGGTCACGTTCCTCCTCGCGGTATCCGACGCCAACTGCAACTTACCGCCCCTGAGCGGTGCTTGGACGAATCAGACTCGCCAACAACGGAAAAGGCTCTGTGCGGTCCCTTACCACACAGAGCCTTATGTGCCGATTTAGGCGGCCTTGGTCTCCCAGAAGATCTTGGAGATTTCGTCGATCTTGCCCAGCAGGTCCTCCGCCTTGGAGACGTCGACCGTGCCCTTGGCGCCGGCGGCGCCCGCGAGCTTCGTGGCGTCCCAGAAGAGCTGGTGGAGCTGCGGGTACTGCTCCAGGTGCGGCGGCTTGAAGTAGTCGGTCCACAGCACCCACAGGTGGTGCTTGACCAGCTCGGCCCGCTCCTCCTTGATGGTCAGCGCACGGGCGCGGAAGACCGGGTCCTCGTTGCCCGCGTACTTCTCCATGATCGCTTTGACCGACTCCGCCTCGATGCGGGCCTGGGCGGGGTCGTAGACCCCACAAGGCAGGTCGCAGTGTGCGGAAGCGACATGCTTGGGTCGTAGCAGTCGTGCGAGCATCAGAAAGTCCTTCCTTGATGCTGATTCAGCTTGGTCCACAACCGACCTTACTCGGGTCCGAACACCTGAGGAGTAGGGGGTCTCAGCCCATGAGGGTACGTGTCGAGGGCGATTCCATGCGTCCCGCACTGGTTCCGGGGGACTGGCTGCTGGTTCGGCGGGGAGCCGCCGTCCACCCGGGCGACCTCGTGGTGGCCAGACTCCCGGGCGATCCCGATCAGCTCATCGTGAAACGGGCGCAGTGGCACGGCGCGGACGGCTGGTGGCTGGAGAGCGACAACCAGCGGGCCAGCGGGCGGCGCGACAGCTGGGACTTCGGCCCGGTCCACGACATCGTCGGGCGCGTCGTGCTGCGCTACTGGCCGTTGGTACGCCGCCGGGCGCGGTAGGCGGCGACGTTGGCCCGGCTGGCGCAGCGGGCCGAGCAGTAGCGGCGGGAGCGGTTGGAGGAGGTGTCCAGGAACGCCTGGCCACAGTGCGGCTCCCGGCACCGGCCGAACCGGTCCACGCCCAGCTCGGCCACGACCGCGGCCAGGCCCATCACGGCTCCGGCGGCGACGTCCGGGGCCAGGTGCAGGTGCCAGCGGCCGTCGTGGTCCGTGAGCTGCGGGCGTACGGGATAACGCACCAGCAGGGCGTTGAGCAGCGCGGCCACGGCCTGCTCGGCGCCGGCCGCGTCGGACACCGCGGCCGCGTCGAACACGGCGGCGAGCTCGTCGCGCAGCCGCCGGAGCTCGGGCGGCGGGTCGGGATCGTTGACCAGCCGGACTGCCCACTCGGCGTAAGAGGTCAGATCCATGCGGATCTATTACACCAGAACGGGGGCAGGAGCGGGGGCGGCGCCGTGGCGGCGGGGTGCCGGCCCGCCGCCGTACGGCTACTCCTCGGGGTGCAGGACGCGGTGCAGGAACGTACGGGTGCGTTCGTGCTGAGGGTCGCCGATGACCTGGGCCGGGACGCCGTCCTCGACGACGACACCGCCGTCCATGAACACCACCCGGTCGGCCACCTGGCGGGCGAAGCCCATCTCATGGGTGACCACGAGCATGGTCATCCCCTCCTCGGCCAGCTTGCGCATGACCGTGAGCACGTCGCCGACCAGCTCGGGGTCGAGCGCGGAGGTGGGCTCGTCGAACAGCATCAGGTCCGGGTTCATGGCCAGCGCCCTGGCGATGGCCACCCGCTGCTGCTGCCCGCCCGAGAGCTGCCCGGGCAGGGAGTCGCACTTGTCGCTGACGCCGACCTTGTCGAGATTTTCCCTGGCGATGACCTCGGCGTCGGTCTTGCTCCGCTTCAGCACCCGCTGCTGGGCGATCATCACGTTCTGCAGCGCGGTCATGTGCGGGAAGAGGTTGAACTGCTGGAACACCATGCCGATGTGCCGGCGGACGGCGTCGATGTCCACGTCGCGGTCGGTGAGCTCGACGCCCTGGACGTAGACCTTGCCCTTGGTGGGCTGCTCCAGCAGGTTCACGCAGCGCAGCAGGGTGGACTTGCCCGAGCCCGACGGGCCGATGACGCAGACCACCTGGCCGGGGTCGACCGTGAGGTCGATGCCCTTGAGCACCTCGTTCTGGCCGAAGCGTTTGTGCAGGTCCTGCAGCTCGATGGCGTGCGTCATCGTGTCCTTCCCTTACGTCCCTCCAGCCGGGACGCGAGGTAGCCCAGCGGGATCGTGACGATCAGGTATGTGATGCCGGCGACCAGGATGGGCGTGGCGTTGGCGTGCTGGGAGGCCTGGTCGTTGCCGAACTTGGCCAGCTCGACGTACTGGCCGGAGACACCCAGGAAGAACACCAGCGAGGAGTCCTTCAGCAGGGCCACGAACTGGTTGGTGGTCGGCGGGATGACCATCCGGATGGCCTGCGGGATCACCACGGTGATCTGGGCCCTGGTGGCGGACATGCCGAGCGACCTGGCCGCCTCCGTCTGGCCCTTGGGCACGGCCTGCAGGCCCGCGCGGAAGACCTCGGCCTGGTAGGCCGCCCCGATCAGGCCCAGCCCCAGGATGCCCTGGCCGTACGTGCCGCCGGGCACCTCGAACCCGGACAGCGCCAGCGGCATGAACACGATCATCAGGAAGATCAGCAGCGCGGGGAGGCCGCGGAAGATCTCGATGTAGATGATCGCGATCCAGCGGTAGGGCCCGACCTGCGAGAGCCGCATGAGAGCGAGCAGCAGCCCGAGCACGAACGAGAAGACGAATCCGCCCACCGCGTAGATGATCGTGTTGCGTAGCGCGACCGTGAACAGCTCGGGCAGCGATTCGCGGGCGACGTCGAGCTTGGCGAAGTTCTGGGCCAGGCTGCCCCAGTCGGCGAACAGCGCGACGGCGACGAGCGCCACCACCAGGACGACGTACTGGATGCCCCGGCTGATCTGCTGTCTTTTCCGGGGGCTGAGCCCGCCGCGGGCGGGCTCAGCCGTCTTGGGCTGGTCGGCCATGGATCAGCCCAGCTCGCCGGGCTTCTTGTCGAACCACTTCATGAAGATCTTCTCGTAGGTGCCGTCGGACTTGGCCTTGGTGATCTCGTCGTTGATCGTCTTGAGCAGCACCGGGTCGGCGCCCTTCTTGAGGCCGATGCCGTACTGCTCGCCGGTGTTCAGGCTGGCGATCAGCTCGAACTTCGCCGCGACGTCGGGCTTCTTCAGCCAGGTCAGCACGACGGGCAGGTCCTGGATGATGACGTCGGCCTGCCCGGCCTGCAGGGCCAGCAGCTCCTTGGAGGAGTCGGCGTACTCGGTGGGGTCGAAGCCCTTCTCCTGGGCGTACGACAGGCCGGTGGTGCTGGCCTGGGCGCCGAGCTTGAGGTTCTTGGCCTTCACGTCCTCCAGTGACTTGGCCCCCGTGCCCTTCTTGGCCAGCAGCGCCTGCGTGGCGTCGAAGTAGGGGACGGAGAAGTCGATGTTCTGCTGGCGCTCGGGGGTGATGGTCATGCCGGCGGCGGCCACGTCGCACTTGCCGGCGGCCATCGCCGCACCACTCTTGATCACCGCGAAGTCGATGTCCACGATGTTCTGGGTCACACCGAGCTTCTTCGCCGCCAGGTCCACGATGTCGACGTCGAACCCGACGATCTTCCCGCTCGCGTCCTGGAACTGGAACGGCTCGTAAGGGATGTTCGTGCAGACCGTGAGCTTGCCGGGCTCGACCAGCTTGACGCCGCCACCGGCCGCGGAGGCGCTCGCGCTGGTGGTGCCGGAGCTCGAGCCGGTGTCGCTGCCGCACGCGCTCAGCGCGAGGGCGGCGGTCAGGGCGAGCGCGCCGGCGGCGTAGCCACGGCGGCCTTTGGGGCTGAGGGCCATGTATGGCCTCCTCGTTGTTAAATGCCAGAAAGTTGCGTTTTGTGCAGTTTAAATGGGGTTTAGCGGCGGTCCGTCATCGGACATTTAACGATGCGTCAACGGAACGGCGTCGGGGGCGAGACCGACACCATCTCACCATGTGGCAAGATGGGCGGACGGGTGACCCCCGATCCCCCTCGGAGACGGCCGACGAGGGAGTTCTGGCAGCTACCGAAGCCAGCCCGCTCGCCGCGATCGTCCCGCCGAAGGTTTCTTCCGCTCCCGATGACTACAGGGGTCGCTGTGGCTGCCAAGCCCGCTTCTGCTTCCGTTGATTCACTCGATCTCGACCCGGCCTTCGCGCTGCATCGCGGTGGCAAGATCGAGGTTCGCTCCACCGTTTCCGTTCGCGACGCGGACGACCTCTCGCTCGCCTACACCCCCGGCGTCGCCCGGGTCTGCACCGCCATAGCCGACACGCCCGCGCTGGCCCAGGACTACACCTGGGTCTCCAACGTGGTCGCCGTGGTCACCGACGGCACCGCCGTGCTCGGCCTCGGCGACATCGGCCCCTCGGCCGCCATGCCGGTCATGGAGGGCAAGGCGCTGCTGTTCAAGGAGTTCGCCAACGTCGACGCCGTGCCCCTCTGCCTCGACTGCACCGACGTGGACGCGATCGTCGAGACCGTCGTGCGCCTCGCGCCGTCGTTCGGCGGCGTCAACCTGGAGGACATCAGCGCCCCGCGCTGCTTCGAGGTCGAGGACCGGCTGCGCGAGCTGCTCGACATCCCCGTCTTCCACGACGACCAGCACGGCACGGCCATCGTGACGCTCGCCGCCCTGCAGAACGCCGCCCGCCTGACCGGCCGCCCGCTCGGCGACCTGCGCGCCGTCGTGGCAGGCGCGGGCGCGTCGGGCGTCGCGGTCACCCGCATCCTGCTGGAGGCCGGCATCGGCGACATCGCGGTCTCCGACTCCAAGGGCATGATCTACCAGGGCCGGGAGGACCTCAACCCGGTCAAGGAGGCCCTCGCCCGCGACACCAACCGCGCGGGCCGCACCGGCTCCACGGAAGAGGCCCTGGCGGGCGCCGACGTGTTCGTGGGGCTGTCCGGGTCCACCCTCTCCGAGCAGGCCATCGCCTCCATGGCGCCGGACGCCATCGTGTTCGCGCTGTCCAACCCGACGCCGGAGGTGCACCCGGAGGTGGCCGCCAGGCACGCCAAGGTGGTGGCCACCGGGCGCTCCGACTTCCCCAACCAGATCAACAACGTGCTGGCCTTTCCCGGGGTCTTCCGTGGCGCGCTGGACGTGCGGGCCACCGCGATCACCGAGAACATGAAGGTGGCCGCGGCCGGTGCGCTGGCGGACGTCGTCGGCGACGAGCTCTCGGCGACGTACATCATCCCCAGCCCGTTCGACGAGCGGGTCGCGCCCGCAGTCTCCGCCGCCGTGGCCGCCCAGGCCAAGACGGACGGCGTCGCCCGCCGCTGACCCGCTGACCCACTGACCCGCTGACCCGCCGGAGCGAGGGCCCTTTCGGCCCTCGCTCCTTGCTTTGTGCCTCAAGCCTGACCGCGGGCACGGCCCGCGACGGCGGCGGGATGGAGTTGGGATGCTCTTTGGGAACTGCCATAAAACCTTTACCCAAGGTGCTATAACTGTAGCTCTCTGTAAGGGATGTGGGCGCCCACTCCTGTGACGAGGAGAGCGATGGAACGCGAGCCTAATCGACTGCTGCAGCAGCTCATCGCGGAGGCGGGGTTCTCCCACAAGGGATTGGCCAGGCGCCTCAACGATCTGGGCGCTGCACGCGGCACCCCGGGCCTCAAATACGACCACAGCTCGGTTCTGCGCTGGATCGGTGGTCAGAGGCCGCGTGATCCGGTGCCCGGCCTGCTCAGGGAGATCTTCGCACTGCGGCTGGGCCGGCCGGTGACCTCGGAGGACCTGGGAATGCCGGCGAGCATCACACCCCTCGATCTCGGACAGGAGTTCACGCACACGTGGCAGGAGGGGGTCGCGACCGTGACGGCGCTGTGGCGGGCCGACGTGGAAAGACGGAGGTTTCTGATCGACTCCACGTTCGCGATAGGAGCAGGCTCCATCGGAGCCGTGCGCTGGTTGACGTGCCCTTCAGAGGGACGCCCTGGCGGCAGGGGCACGCGGCGGGTGGGCCGCGCGGACATCGCCGCCATCCAAGAGGTCACCCGCTCGTTCGGTGAGCTCGACAACCGTTTCGGCAGCGGACGGGTCCGCTCGTCGGTGGTCAAATACCTCGACACCGCCGTCTCGCCTCTGCTCAAGGACGGCTCGTACGGCGATTCCACCGGCCGCCGGTTGGCCGCCGCGGCCGCCGAGCTGACCCGCCTGGCGGGGTGGATGGCCTACGACATGGAGCAGCACGGGCTCGCCCAGCGCTACCTGATCCAGGCCCTGCGCCTGGCCAGGGGCGCCGACGACCACACCCTGGGCGGCGAGATCCTGGCCGGCATGGCACACCAGGCCGTCTACATGGGCCAGCCGGCCCATGCGCTCGACCTGGCCAGGGCCGCCCAGCTGGCGGCCCGCCGGGCCGGCGTCCACACGCTGCTGGCCTCCGCGCACGTCCTGGAGGCCCACGCCCACGCGGGACTGGGCGACGCCCGCTCCTGCGGCGGCGCCCTGCAGGCGGCCGAGCGCGCCTTCGAGGCCCGCAGGCCCGCCGAGGAGCCCGGGTGGCTGAGCTACTTCGACGAGGCCTACCTGTCGGCCAAGTTCGCCCACTGTTTCCGGGACCTGGGGGAGGGCGAGCGGACCGTGCACATGGCGCGGCGCTCGCTCGACATGGACTCCCGCTACGTCCGCGGGCGCATGTTCAATCTGTCGCTGCTGGCCGCGGGGCTGCTGCAGAGCGGGGAGCTGGAGGAGGCCTGTGTGGCGGCGGCCAGCGCCTTCACGCTGGCCGGTGACCTGCAGTCGGCCCGGTCGCGGTCCTACGTGGCCGATCTGCGGCGGCGGCTGGAGCCGTACAAGAAGGAGCGGCCCGTGCTGGCGCTGCGCGAACACACGCGGGAGCTCACCAGCGCGTGAAAGACCGGCCCGGACGCCGGGCCGCGCAACGGGAAGGCCCGGGAGGCTTCGTGCCTCCCGGGCCTTCCCGTTGTCCCGATCTACTTGAGCAGCTCGCCGTTGGGGCCCACGATCGACTTCGTGGCGGCGTAGTTCGCCTTGTTGTAGACGTCGGCCACCTCTCCGTCGAAGATGGCGGAGCTGATGGTGTCGATCCGGTTGTTCTCGTCGGTGTCGGCGAACAGGCTCGTCACGCCGTTGACGTAGCCGGTGCGCTTGCTGTTGTCGTACTTCATGAGCCAGGGGCCGCCGGTGGCGCCGCCGGTCATGGTGCACTTGAGCGTCTGGTGGGTCTCGACCTTGAACGTGTTGATCTGGGTCGACTTGGTGCTGGTCTTGCCCGCGCACCACTTGGGGGTGAGGCCGGTGAACGCCTTGTCGCCGTCCGGGTGCGGGTCGGCCGGGTAGCCGAAGGCCACCACCTGCTGGCCCAGGGGCTGGTTCCAGGCCACGCCCTGGCCGCCGACGACGTCACCGAGGCGGCCGCGGTCGGTGGCGACGCCGATGTAGTAGTCCGCCACGAAGTACTTGCGGGACGTACCGGGCTTGACCCACTTCTGGGTGTAGTAGTGGGTGATGGTGTAGTTGCCCAGCTTGTCGGGCCCGGTGCCCTTCTCGCCGAGGCCCTTGTAGGCCGCCCACTGCGGCTGGGTGACCTGCTCCACGACCGGCTCGCCGAACTTGCGGCCCTGGCCCTTGCCGGCCCTGGCCGCGGTGTAGGCGTCCTTGTTGACCTCAACCTTCTCCAGCACGGCGCCGGGGAAGTCGGGACCGACCAGGTCCCCGGGCGCGTCCTTGCCCTCGGACCAGCAGTCGCCGAGCTCCAGCCGGCACTTGCCGAATTCCGCGGCGGTGATCTCGCGGGGCTTGACCCACTTGTCGCCGCCCCAGGCCTTGAACTCCTTGGCCGTGACCCGCTTGTCCTTCGCCAGGGAGAAGCCGTTGTGCACCGCGACGAAGGCGAAGTCGCCGTCGTAGTCGTCGTAGGTGTCGAGGTCGTAGGCGGTGAAGGCGTACGCGCCGACGTAGACGCCCCACGGGGCGTTGCCCTGGTAGTAGCCGGGCACGAAGATCCACTTGTCGTACACGTCGTCCTTGCCGTCGGCGAAGACGCACTGCCCCGCCGTGGCGACCAGGTTACGGTTCCTGGCCTGGATGGACGTGGCCGAGCACCAGTGGTACTTGCCGTCGGTGCCGCGGAAGAAGACCTTGCCGATGGTCTTGGGCAGGTTGACGTTCTTGGAGGTGACCGGCTTGGGGTTGGTGGTCGGGCCTGTCATGCCGGGCTTGCCGTCGGGGGCACCCTTGCTTCCCGTTGACACCAGCTTGGGCACGTCCTTGGTGTCCAGGCTGTACTGGGTGGCCTTGCGTAGCGCTGCTCCGTTCGACTCGAGCCAGAAGTAGGCGGCGCTGTACGCGTCGGAAGGCTTGGGGAGGAGGTCGTCTTTCGCCCATTTCGGTGCGGCGGTGGCGGGCTGGACGAGTATGGCGGCACTGAGGCCGGCGACGGCTAGGGGGATGAGCAGGCGCTTCACAGGAGGCTCCACTGTTGTCAAATCGGGTGTAAAAAACCCTATCGACACATCGGTCACTCTGGTGTCGAAAGATATAAATTTTCACTGAAAAGCCGAATGGGCCCGGCTGGATGCCGAGCCCATCGGATGAAGCAGACCGCTAACCGGTTACAGCCGGTCGCTGTCCCCTACTAGAAAAGCTTGGGGGACCACGAAGCGGCAGCGGCGCGGTAGACGGTGTTCGTCTCGCCGTCGAAGTACGGCGACGAGATGTAGTCCACGCGACCGTTCTTGTCCTGGTCGTTGAAGGTGCTGGTGACACCGTTCACGTAACCGAGACGCTTGCCGTTGTTGTAGTTGAGCAGCCACGGACCACCGTCGGCGCCCTCAGTCATGGCGCACTTCAGCGCGACGTGCTCCTCGATCTTCTTCGCCGCGGAGCCGACGAGCTTGTCGGAGGTCGGGCCGTAGCACCACTTCGGCGTAACACCGGTGTAGGCCTTGTTGCCGTCGGGGTGGGGCAGCGCCGGGTAACCGAACACCCGCACCGTCTTCTTGGTGGGCTGGTTCCAGGAGAAGCCCTGACCACCGACGTTGTCGCCCAGACGACCCGCGTCCTTCACGGCGCCTTCGATGATGAAGAAGACGGTCTTGAAGTACTTGGTGTCCTTGCCGGGCTTGTACCACTGCTGCACGTAGAAGTGCGTGATGGTGGCGTTGCCCTGCCGGTCGAGCTTGATGGTGGCGGGAGCTTCCTTGGTCGGCGCCGGGAGCGGGTCGCCAGCCTTCCAGTCCGGCTTCTGCTTGAGGATGTAAGCAAGAGCCTGGTTGTAGGTCACGTTCTCGGTCTCAGGCGCACCGAACTTGCGACCGTTGCCCTGGCCCGCCCTGGCGGCGTTGTACTCAGCCTCGGTGACCTCAACCTTGGTCACCTCGGCACCCGGGAAGTCCGGACCCGACGCCTCAGGCGCGGAGCCCTTGTCACGCCAGTAGTACTCGGCGGACTTGGGGTCGAGGCGGCCCTGGCGGTACTCCTCACGGCTGATCTCGACGTCCTTGGCGTCCTTGATGCCCTTGTAGGCATCGAACTCAGCCTTGGAGACCTTCTTGGCGGTGCCGCCACCGAGGTTGAGACCGTTGAAGACGGTGACGAACGCGTAGTCGCGGTCGAAGTCCTCGTAGACGTCGAAGTCGTAGTGGGTGAACGCCTGGTAACCCACGTAGATGCCCCAAGGCGCACGGCCCTGGTAGTAACCCGGGACGAAGACCCACTTGTCCATGACGTCAGAGCCAGCCGCGGTGTCGTAGACACAGTGACCGGCCGTGGCGACCAGGTTGCGGTAGGTCGACTGGATCGAAGTGGCGGAGCACCACTTCTTCTCGCCCTTGCTGTTGACGAAGAACACCTTACCGATGGTCTTCGGCATGTTGACGTTCTGCACCTTGGCGGCGGTCTTCTTCTCTTCGCCGATCGGAGCGGTCGTGCCCGGCTTGGTGTCCGAGCTGTAACCACCCTTGCTCTGCAGCTGAGCGACGTCCGTCTTGGTCCAGATGTCGGAGGCGGTGGCGGCCTTCAGGGCCGCACCGTTGGTCGCCGACCAGAACTCGACGACTGCCTTGGCGGCAGCCGCGTCGTTCGCGAGCTTGTCCGAGGCATAGCCCGGGTCGGCCTGAGCGGTACCGGCCAGGCCGGCAGCCAGAAGACCAGTGGCCAGAACGGCGCCACCGGCCGGGAGGAGGATGCGCTTCACAGGTAACTCCTTGCGCTGTCGTGGAACGCCTCTTGCGTCCCATGCGTCAGTAAAGGGATGACATGGAACATACAGGTTCGATCTTGAACCGGCATAGCCGCTTTGAAAGGAAATGGGGCGACTAGCGGGGCGTTACCGTTCTGTGATGTTTAAGAGGCTGTGACGCAGGAGTCGGGGGAGACTCGCCTCGTCCCCGTTTGCCCAGATCAGGATAAAGGTGCGATAAGCCGGGCTTGGGTGGCTGGAGGTTTGGTCAAGATCCGGTCGCCTGAGAGGGTGTGACGCAGATCACATACGGTTCGTGGCACCGCTCGGGCGCGGCGTGCGTCCAAGGGCGCTTCACATTTCGGACAGAAAGCCCGAAGGGCCCGGCTGGATGCCGGGCCCTTCGGATGGAACGGTTACTCGAACGGCTTGTGGCCGCTCGTAGCCTCTACTAGAGGATCTTGCCGGAGTACGTGGCAGCAGCGGCCTTGTAGACCGTGTTCGTCTCGCCGTCGAAGTACGGCGACGAGATGTAGTCCACGCGACCGTTCTTGTCCTGGTCGTTGAAGGTGCTGGTGACACCGTTCACGTAGCCGAGACGCTTGCTGTTGCTGTAGTTGTACAGCCACGGACCACCGTCGGCGCCCTCGGTCATGGCGCACTTGATGGCGAGGTGCTCCTCGATCTTCTTCGCGGCAGAACCGACGAGCTTGTCGGAGGTCTTGCCGTAGCACCACTTCGGCGTGACGCCGGTGTAGGCCTTGTTGCCGTCGGGGTGCGGCGCGGCCGGGTAACCGAACACGCGCACGTACTTGCCGGTCGGCTGGTTCCAGGCGAAGCCCTGACCACCAACGTTGTCACCCAGGGCGCCCGCGTCCTTCACGGCGCCATCGATGATGAAGAAGACGGTCTTGTAGTACTTCGCGTCGGAACCGGGCTTGACCCACGACTGCACGTAGAAGTGAGTGATCGTGGAGTTGCCCCGCTGGTCAAGCTTGACGGTCGCGGGAGCCTGCGCGGTCGGCTTCGGGAACGCCTGGCCCGGCTTCCAGTTCGAGTCCTGCTTCTGGAGGTAGGCGATGGCGTCGTTGTAGGTCACGTTCTCGGTGACGGGCTCACCGAACTTGCGACCCGTGCCCTTGCCGGCCTTGGCGGCCCGCCACTGAGCCTCGGTGACCTCGACCTTCTCCACCTCGGCACCGGGGAAGTCGGGGCCGGCCGCCTCAGCGTCCTCACCCTTCTTGCGCCAGTAGCTGTCGGCGGTCTTGGGGTCGAGGCGGCCCTTGCGGAACTCCTCGCGGCTGACCTCGACGTCCTTGGCGTCCTTGATGCCCTTGTAGGCGTCGAACTCGGCCTTGGAGACCTGCTTGGCCTCGCCGCCGCCGAGGGTGACACCGTTGTACACGGTGACGAACGCGTAGTCGCGGTCGAAGTCCTCGTAGACGTCGAAGTCGTAGTGGGTGAACGCCTGCTTACCCACGTAGATGCCCCAGGGCGCGCGGCCCTGGTAGTAACCGGGGACGAAGACCCACTTGTCCATGAGGTCGGAGTTGGTCGCCGTGTCGTAGACGCAGTGACCAGCGGTCGCGACCAGGTTGCGGTGGGTCGACTGGATCGAAGTGGCGGAGCACCACTTCTTCTCGCCCTTGCTGTTGACGAAGAACACCTTGCCGATGGTCTTCGGCATGTTGACGTTCTGGACCTTGGCGGTGCTCTTGGTCTCTTCGCCGATCGGAGCGGTGCTGCCCGGCTTGGTGTCCGAGCTGTAGCCGCCCTTGCTCTGCATCTGAGCGACGTCCGTCTTGGTCCAGATGTCGGACTGGGTGGCGGCCTTCAGGGCCGCACCGTTGGTCGCCGACCAGAAGTTGACGATCGCCTTGGCGGTGGCAGCGTCCTTCGCCAGCTGCTTGGTGGCGTAGACGCTGTCAGCCTGAGCGGTGCCAGCCAGGCCGGCAGCCAGAAGACCGGTGGCGAGCAGGGCGCCACTGGCCGGGATGAGGATGCGCTTCAAGGGAACTGCTCCTTGCTCTGTCGTGGGACGCATCGTGCGTCCCATGCGTCAGTAAAGGGATGGCAAGGAACATAGCGTGAGGATCTCTGCAGGTGGAACCCGATCTAAGTGATCTGGTCGACACCCTTACCGCCGTTACCTTTCCGTTATCAGTCAAGAGCCGACGCCCACAGTGAGCGGAAGGTCACGTTTTCGCAGCGCATGGCGAGGTTGTTGTTCTTGGGACGTAAGTGCCGTTAGTGGTTGGATGCGGAGCGTAGTCGGCTTATCGTGACTCAGATCACAGGAACCGGATCGAAGGCTGCTCCGTCTAATTCCGGTTGATCTCACAGGAGATCTTCAGATTGAGGGCTCTGACGTTCAGTTTTCTCAGAATGGCCGTGGATCTGGAGCCCCATCGGAGCGGCCGTCAGCCTCGGCGGGGGTGGGTGTTCCGGGGTCGGGGCGTCGTGACCCTGGGTGTGCCTCTGCTCGACGACCGCGGCCAGCCAGGCGCGGGAGTGGGCGGCGTGGAGGCGGGCGGCGCCGGGGAGGCTTGGAGCGCGGTCAGCAGGCGCTCCCAGGTGCCGTCGGCGGCCCAGCGGCGGTGGCGCCGGTATATGGAGACCCAGCAGCCGAACCGGTGCGGGAGATGGCGCCAGCGCGCTCCGGTGCGGGCCTGGTAGAGCGCTCCGTTGATGGCCGTACGGGGGTCCTCGCGCCGGCGCCCGCGCTCGCGGGCCGGGGGAAGCAGCGGAGCGAGCCGTTCCCACTCGGCGTTCGTCAGGTCGCCACGATGCATGCGCTAATCGTGACAACGCAAATACTCTGTGTCAGGGGAACCAATAAAGATCTCCCCATCGACCCCCGAAGGGGAGGGCTACCGGTACAGCTCGCCGTCCGGGCCGACGATCTTGTCGGTCCACACGTTCTTGGCGGCGTCGTACACGGCCTCGGTCTCGCCGTCGAAGTACGGGGAGGTGATGTAGTCGACGCGGTCGTTCCCGTCCTGGTCGGCGAACGTGCTGGTGGTGCCGTTCACGTAACCGAGGCGCTTGGAATTGTCGTAGTTCAGCAGCCAGGGGCCGCCGTCGAAACCGGGGGTCACGGCGCACTTGAGGCCGAGATGATCCTCGATCTTCAGCCACGAGGCGCCGAGGGCCTTGGCGGTGGTCCTGCCGTGGCACTGCTTCGGCGTCACGCCGCCGTACGGCCTGTCGCCGTCGGGGTGCCGGGCCGCCGGGTAGCCGAAGGCGCGTACGGTCCTGCCTGCGGGCTGGTTCCAGGCGAAGCCCTGGCCTCCGACGTTGTCGCCGAGGCGGCCCGCGTCCTTGGACAGCAGGAGGTAGTACCGGCCGCCCCACGCGCGCTTGGGACCGGTGAAGCCCTGGTAGTCGCGGCGGTTCACCTGCTTGGCGGCGTTGAGGTGGATGCCGTTGTAGACGGTGACGAAGGCGTAGTCGCGGTCGTGGTCCTCGTACGCCTCGAAGTCGTAGTGGGTGAAGGCCTGCTCGCCCACGTAGATGCCCCAGGGCGCGCGGCCCTGGTAGTAGCCGGGGACGAAGACCCACTTGTCCATGACGGCCCGGTCGGCGGCCGTGTCGTACACGCAGTGACCGGCGGTGGAGACCAGGTTGCGGTAGTTCGACTGGATGGAGGTGCCCGAGCACCAGCGGAACCTGCCGGAGCCGTCGACGAAGAAGACCTTGCCGACGGTCTTGGGGAGGTTCACGTTCTGGGCCGCGATGGCGGCGGGCCTGGAGTCGCTGATCGGGGCCGTGGTGCCTGGTTTGCCGTCAGGGTCGTGGCCGCCCTTGGAGACGACCTTCCTGATCTGCCCGGCGTTCCACGTGTACGGGGTCGCGGAGCGCAGGGCGGCCCCGTTCGACGCCAGCCAGAAGGAGGCCACCGAGACCGCGTCGGCCGTGTCGCGGGCCATGGAGTCCTGGGAGATGTCGCCGAAGGCCCGCGAGGTGCCGCTGAGACCGGCGGTGAGCAGGCCGGTGGCCACGACGGCGACACCGGCGGGAAGGAGGATTCGCTGCAAGGTGACTCCTGGTTACCCTGGCGTGAGGCGCCTCGCGCACCTCCAGAACTCAGCAAAGGGACAGCCCGGAACTTACAACGTGAGATCAGCAGGCGCGTATGCGCCGGAGATCCGGCCGGCCGCCGCGGGGCTCGCCGTGACGGTCCCGAGATCGGGATTTCCCCTGATCGTCCCTGGCGGCAGGGAGAGTGTTATGACTTACGTCACTTTCGACGGCGTCGTCTGGGTGGCGGCGCGCTGGTAGACGTCTCCGGTGGCCGTGTCGAAGTACGGTGACGACACCGCGTCGTACCAGTTCTTGGCGTCCCTGTCCCAGGTCAGGCTGTTGACGCCGGTCAGGTTGCCGAGCATGCGGTTCTGGTCGAAACCGGTCAGCCAGGGGCCGCCGCTCGCGCCGGGGCTGAAGTCGCAGCGCCGCAGCTGCACGCCCTTCTGCAGGTCGAGATTGGGGGCCTGGGTCCAGCGGGTGACGGTGCCCGTGCACGACCGCAGCGTCTTGCCGTCGAACGGCCGGGAGCTGTCCGGCTGCGCGCCCGCCGGGTAGCCGAACGCGACGGCCTGGTACGTGGGCTGCCTGTTGTTCAGCTCCAGCCCCAGCCCGCCCACGTTGTCCTGGAGTCGGCCGACGTCCTTCATGACCCAGCTGCCGTTCTTGGGCGTCCAGACGAAGCCCCGGTGCACGGTCACGAAGGCGTAGTCGTAGTCGTAGTCGCCCTTGCCCGTCCAGTCCTCGTGCATGCTGATCGTGGAGCCCACGTAGATGCCGAAGGGCGTCTGGCCGTTGGGCAGGGGGTTGGGGACGAAGACCCAGTTCTCGGCGGCCTTGGCCTGGCGCGGGTCGTACACGCAATGTCCGGCCGTGGCGACCACGCTGCGGTTGGGGGCCGCGACGGAGCTGGCGGAGCACCAGTACTCCTTGCCCCCGAGCGTGAAGAAGACCTTGCCCATGGTGTTGGCCATCGTGCCCGTGCCCGTGCTCGGCATGGCCGGCGTCGGCAGGTGCGGGTTGCCCGTCCGCTTGCCCGCGGGGACGGGGCCGCCCGGCACGGTGGCGCCGGACGTGGGGGCGGCCTGCGCGCCGGGCGTGGCCGGGATGTAGCTGTCGCTGCGCTGGAGCCGGTCGGGCCGCCAGTATTCGGCGACCCGCTGCACGTCGGACACGGTTTTGGCCAGCGGCACGGCGTAGACCCTGCTGGTGGGGGCGGCGTTCGCGATCCCCGTGAGGGCAGCCTGCACCAGCAGCGCGGCGCTCAGCGCAGCCGCCACCAGGTGCCTGGCCCGGGGGATCATGAAATGCCTTTCTTTGGGGTCGTAAGGGTGGATTTTTCCAGATGGACGGACTCTATTGCAGCCAGGATAGAGATTCGTTACCTGATCTAGGGTGTACCGAGCACTATAAGGATGCTGTCAGACAGTCTCCACACAAACCCCGAAATGATCATTAATCGGTTACATCTTCCCAGGTCAGCGGGGGTGTGCCGAGCGAGCCGAGCGCACGGAATTTCCCCGCTTTCGGCGTCACATTCGCGACCGCCGCAGTGGCGCACGCCACCCTCATAAGCGTTCGCAAGACCCCGGATCCCATGCGGGAGCCGGGGCCTTGGGGCGCCAACTCGTCACGGCATGTTGCCGGTCCACCGGTTGGCGGCGGTCTTGTAGACCTTGTAGGTGTCGGTGTTGAAGTACGGCGACGAGATGTGGTCGTAGCGGTCGTTGCCGTCGGTGTCCCACGCCACACTGTTGACGCCGACCAGGTAGCCGGTGCGTGACGCGCTCCTGTAGCCGTAGAGCAACGGGCCGCCGCTCGCGCCGGCCGTGAAGGAGCATCTGACGCCGACGTGCTGCTGCAGGTCGTACCTGCGGGTCTCGGGCATCGGCTTGGTCCTGCCGTAGCAGAACTTCATCGTGCGGCCGGTGAACGGTTTGTCGCCGTCGGGGTGCCTGCCCGCCGGGTAGCCGAACGCGAACACGTCCAGCTTCGTGCTCCGGTTCCACGTGAAGCCCTGGCCGCCGACGTTGTCGCCCAGCCGGCCGGCGTTGGTGACCTGCCACCGCCACCTGCCGTCGGCCTTCTCCCAGCCGACCTTGATGCCGTTGTAGACGTTGACGAACGCGTAGTCGAAGTCGTAGTCCTCCTTCACCACGAAATCGTCATGCGCGTTGAACGTCTTGGCGGCGTAAATGCCGTAGGGGGCCCTGCCGTCCCAGGCGCCCTTGCCGTCCCAGTACGACGGAATGAAGATCCAGTTGTCGTAGAAGGTGTTCTTCCTGGTGTCGTAGACGCAGTGGGCGGAGGTCGCCACGAGATTGCGGTACGTGCCCTGCACGGAGCTCGCCGAGCAGTAACGCCAGTTTCTCGGGTCGCGCGGGTCGGCCCTGGGCAGCGTGAAGAACACGCGGCCGACCGTGTTCGGCAGGTTGACCTGCTTGCTCCTCTTGGCGCTCGCCTTCTCCCGGCCGGTCGGCGGCACGGATCCGGGCGGGCCGTCGGGGGTGCCGGCGCTGCCCTTGACGCCCTTGGAGGAGAGATCGAGGCTGTCGTCGTAGTTGGTGGCCTGCCGGACGCGGTCCGGAGTCCAGAACTGGATCGCCTGCTCGGCGGGGGTGGCCGAATCCTCCGACACGACGTCGGGGGGTGCGGTCGCGCTCGCGGCGGGGTGGCCGGCCAGTGCGGCCACCAGCCCGGCGAGCGGGACCATGATGCGCCCTGCTCGGGGTTGCATGGGGCTCCTCTCTGCTTTCGGCGGCCCAGCGCGGGGTGCTGCGCCCCGATGGGCCAGGAAAACGTGCGAAACGCTAATGAAAGGCCCCGCCGGGCGACCAGGAAGCGACGGTAAAAAGCATGGGACGGTTCCGTCCCGGCCACGGGACATGGAATGCGCATGTATTCCGAGGGGGCATCCCCGCAGGTGGCGACGGTGGTAAATCTCGTTTGTCACAGCGGTAACGCTGATTATCAAAGGCCACTTCTCATTGACCGAATGTTGTTCTGGTTGAATGGGGGCCATGGATCCTCGCACCCCGTGCCTCATCGGCGTCGCGCAACTCTCGATCCGCTCGCAGCCCGGTCCCGAGCCGCTGGAGTTGTGGGAGCGGGTGGCGCGGTCGGCCGCCGCCGACGCCCGGCTGCCGGTCGGGCGGCTCGACTCGATCCAGATCGTCCACAGCGACTCCTGGCAGTACGACGCGCCGGTCGGCCGCCTCGCCGAGCGCCTGGGCGCCACGCCGCGGCACCGGGTCTACTCCAAGGTCTCCGGTACGGCCCCGCACCTGCTCATCGGCGCCGCGCCGGCCATGATCGCCGCGGGTGAGCTGGACTCCGCGCTGGTCGTGGGGGGTGAGGCGCTGGCGACGCGCCGGGCGTACCGGCTGGCGGGCGAGCACGCGCCGTGGAGCCACCCGGCCCGGCCCAAGCCGCCCTACGGGTGGGAGCGCCCGCCGCACCCCGCCGAGCTGGCGCACGGGCTGTTCCTGCCGGTGCACACCTACGCGATCATGGAGACCGCGCGCCGGGCGGCCCTGGGGCTCTCGATCGAGGAGGAGATGCGGGACAGGGGCCGGCTGCTGGCGCCGATGACCGAGGTGGCCGCCGCGAACCCGTACGCCTGGCGCAGGACCGCCCGCACCCCCGCCGAGCTCGCGAACGGCGGACGCTTCGTGGGCTGGCCCTACACCAGGGACACGGTCGCCGTGCTGGAGGTGGACCAGGCCGCGGCCGTCGTGCTGGCCGGCGCGCGGCTGGCCGACCGGCTCGGGGTGCCCGCGGCGGAGCGGGTCCACCTGCGCGGATGGGCGTACGCGGAGGACACCTGGGAGGTGGCCGCGCGGCCCGCGCTGGGCTCCTCGCAGGCCGTCGGGCACGCCGCGGCGGCCGCCTTCCTGCGGGCGGGGCTGGGGCTGGACGACATGCACGCGCTGGACCTGTACAGCTGCTTCGCGATCGCGCTGCGGCAGGCGTGTGACGCGATCGGGCTGGACCCGCTGGATCCGCGCGGGCTCACCGTCACCGGCGGGCTGCCCTACGCGGGCGGGCCGGCCAGCGACTATGTGCTGCACTCGACGGCGACCATGGCGGGCCTGCTGCGGGCGCGGCCCGGGCACGGGCTGGTGACCGGGGTGGGGATGCATCTGACGAAGCACACGTACGCGGTGTGGTCCAGCGAGCCGGGAGGGCGGCTGGGGGAGGCCGCGCCGGTGTTCGTGGCGGAGGGGGTGCCGATCGTGGGGCGCTATGAGGGGCCGGCCGTGGTGGCGGGCTACACGGTGGCCCACGCGCGGGACGGCGCCGCCGAGCGCGGGATCCTCGTGGTGGACCTGCCCGGCGGCGGGCGGGCGTACGCGGTGGTGCAGCGGCCGGACCTGCTGGCGGACGCCGAGTCCCGCGAGCTCGTGGGACAGCCGGTACGACTCGCGCCCGAGGGCGACGTGAACGTGGCCACCTGGTGATTCGCTAAAGTGTGTGCAAAGTCTGTGATCGTCTGACTACTATCTGCTGTTGACATTTTTATGTCACCAGCGGACGCTGGAGTCATGCGGAGGACTACTGTGCGCATCGACGAGACGCTCCTCAACGAGGCGAAGGCGTACGCGGCACGAAACGGTCGCAGTCTCAACTCAGTGATGGAGGACGCCTTGCGACAACTCCTCAACCGCTCCAACGAAGTGGCGGAGCGCCCCAGAATCAACCTGCCGGTCTCCGGAGCCGCCTCCGGTCCCAGGCTGACCTGGGCCGAGATCAAGGAGATTCTCGAGCAGGAGGACATCGAGCGGGCGCTGGGGGCCGGCCATGCGCATGCTTGACACCAACGTCCTCGTCAACGCGCAGCGGCGTGACTTCGAGCACCACGAGCAGTGTTACGCCCTGCTCATCGAGATGCTGCATGGCGACGAGGCCTACGCGGTGAGTGACTTCGCGCTCAACGGCTTCATCCGCGTGGTGACGAATCCTCGCATCCCGGGCGCCACCTCCTTCGAGGACGCCCGGGAGTTCGCCGACACCGTCCGTCACCAGCCGCATGCGGTGGTGCTGCACGCTGGTCCGAGGCACTGGGAGATTTTCGCCCGGCTGTGCCGGCAGGCCGGTGCCAGCGGCAACCTGATTCCCGACGCCTACCTCGCCGCGCTCGCCATCGAGCACGGTTGTGAATTCGTGACCTGCGACAAGGATTTCGCCCGGTTCGAGGGCTTGCGCTGGAGGTCGCCGCTCAACTGAACTGAACGCAAGGGCGCAAGCCGGCACTTCTCAGCTAGGAACGTCGTGGCTGACCAGTTCGACGTGATCGAGTCAGGCGAGCGCGGCCGTCGTCGCTGGATCGGCCTGGCGGTGGTCGTGGCCTTGCTGCTGATTCCCGTGGTCGGGCTGCTCGCCAGCCGGGAGCCCGAGCCGGAGGCGGCGAGCCCCACTGCCACGCCCGAGCCCATCCGGTCGCTGAGGCGGCTGGACAATCCGCCCAACGTGCTCAACGCGCACTCCACCGGCAAAGGGGATGACGAGCTCATCCAGGTGGTGTTCCCGAACGGGCTGCGGGCCGAGGTGCGTTATCCCGCCGAGCTGGGACTGGACGAGATGGGGTCGCGGCCGTTCCAGGGGTTCTGGATCGGGGACCGATACCGGCAGCTCTCCGCCCCGTACAGTGGCGCGATCGAGGTCACCCGCGGCGGCAGGCCGCTCAGGAACTACGCCGACAACGTCACGCTCTGGCCCCGCCAGGCCGGGAGCGGGACGTATGGGCAGGTGCTGCTGTTCGAGTTCGGGCGGTGGCGGCTGGCGATGTACGACCGGGGGATGGGGCTGACGTTCGACGAGCGGGTGGCGCTCGCGCAGGCCGTGCACGGGAAGGTGACCAAGGACGGCTATCTGGTCCTGTCGGCCGACGACGGGGCGGTGCGGCTGGCCAAGCCGGGGGCGACCGAGCGGGGGGAGCCGGTGGGGCCGCAGCTCTGGTTCGGCGGGGGTGCGGGGGAGATGGTGGTGCTCGCGCCGACACCCGGTTGCAAGAGGGACGCGCCCTTGCCGGATGTGATCAGCGGGCGGGGACGGCCGGCCGCCTCGGTGTGCCGGGGGGACATACAGGTCGCCGCGGTCGGATCGCCGTCGTTCCGCAGGGCGGCCATCGAGGGGATCAAGGTCACGGTGAAGTGAAGTGAAGCCAGGGCGGGGGTCCGGAGGGATGAGATCGCGCTGAAGTAGGGTGCGGCCATGTTCGCCGTAACCGCCACACAGACCGATCCCGACAACCCGCTCGCCGGGCTGACGCTAGGTGAGCACCCCGAGCCGAAGGTCCCGGACGGATGGACGACCGTCTCCGTACGGGCGGCCGCGCTCAACCACCACGACCTGTGGACCCTCAAAGGCGTCGGCATCAGGCAGGACCGGCTGCCGATCGTGCTCGGCTGCGACGCCGCCGGAGTCGACGAGGACGGCAACGAGGTCATCGTGCACTCCGTGATCGGCACCGGCGCCGACGAGACACTCGATCCCAAGCGGTCGCTGCTGTCGGAGACCTACGACGGTACGTTCGCCGAACGGGTGGCCGTGCCGCGGCGCAACCTCGTGCCCAAGCCGTCCACGCTGAGCTTCGAGCACGCCGCGTGCCTGCCGACGGCCTGGCTGACCGCGTACCGGATGTTGTTCGACAAGGCCGGGCTGGAGCCCGGCTCCACCGTGCTGGTGCAGGGGGCGGGCGGCGGCGTGGCCACCGCGCTGATCGCGCTCGGCCGAGCCGGTGGTTACCGGGTCTGGGCGACCAGCCGGTCGGAGGAGAAGCGCGAACGCGCCAGGGAGCTCGGCGCCGACCAGGTGTTCGAGTCGGGTGCGCGGTTGCCCGAGCGGGTGGACGCGGTCATGGAGACCGTCGGGCAGGCCACCTGGGGCCACTCCCTCAAGTCGCTCAAGCCGGGCGGGCGCATCGTGGTGTCCGGCGCCACCAGCGGCGCCGTGCCGCCCGCCGACCTCAACCGGGTCTTCTTCCTGCAGCTCTCCGTGGTGGGATCCACGATGGGGACGCGGGACCAGCTCCGGCGGCTGGCCGTCTTCCTGGAGCAGACCGGGGTACGGCCGGTGGTGGACCGGGTGCTGCCGCTGGCGGAGGCGCGGGACGGGTTCGCCGCCATGGAGGCGGGCGAGATCTTCGGGAAGATCGTCTTCACCCGTGAATAAGTGACGGGTTACTTGGTGGCCTCCTCGGTGATACAAGGATTTAAGGGTTGTATCACCCGGGAGGCCGCCATGGACGTGGAGCCGTTCGGCCCAGGTTCGATGCACTGGGAGACCGCGGGGGAATACCGCAACCTGCTCGTGGCCGGTAGCGCGCTGGTCCTCCAGACGATGCATCCGGCGGTGGGCGCGGCCGTCGCGGCGCATTCGACGTACAAGGAGGATCCGTGGGGGCGGCTCGTCCGCACGCTCGCCTCGATCCAGAAGTGGGTGTACGCGGGCGGCGCGGCCGAGGGCGCGCGGCTCAGGGAGCTGCACCGGCCTATCCACGGGGTGGACGAGCGCGGCCGGCCCTATCACGCGCTGAACGGCGAGGCGTGGGCGTGGGTGCATCTGTCGTTGTTCGAGCGGTTCCTCGTGCTCAACCGCTGTTTCGGCACGCCGTTCACCGCCGAGCAGGAACGGCGCTTCTACGCGGAGTCGCGGCGGCTCGGCGCGATCCTGCGGGTGCCGGAGCGGGAGATGCCCGCGGATCTGGCGGCGTTCTGGCGGTATTTCGAGGGGATGGTGGCGCACCGGCTGGAGCCGCATGCGACCGCGCTGGACGTGCTGGCGGTGCTGCGCGGCACGCCGGCACCACCCTGGCTGCCCCGGCCGCTGCACCCGTTGTGGACGCCGGTGGGGGCGGGCTCGGGGGAGCTCAACCACTTCGTGACCGTCGGCACGCTGCCGCCCGCGGTGCGGGCGAAGCTGGGGCTGCGGTGGACGGCGCGGGACGAGCGGCGGCTGCGGCAGCTCGGGCACGCGGTGGCGATGCTGACGCCGCGCCTGCCCGAACGGCTGCGCTTCATGCCCATCGCCTACCACGCCCGCAAGGCCGCCCGCGGGGCGGCGCGGAGCTCACCCCGCCTCGAACGGCATCCCCGCTCCGCGTAGCCTCCCTCCGCTGTCCCAGGCATCCGGAAGGCCGCGGGCCCTCGGTGGCCTGTCGGAAGGGTGCGGGCTCTCGGAAGGCCGCGATCCCTGGAAGGCCGCGATCCCTGGAAGGCTGCGGTCCCTGGAAGGCTGCGGTCCCTGGGAGGCTGCGGGCCCCTGGAACCGCGGGCCCTCGGAAGGGCGCGAACGGGTCAGGAGCGCAGGATGTCGCGGACGCGGTGGCTTGCCTCGGTGAGCGCCGTGCGTAGCTCGGCCAGCTTCTCCGGCGTCAGGCCGGCCTCCGAGGCGTCCTCGCGGGCCTGGGCGACGAAGTCGGCCAGCAGCTCGCCCACCTCGGCGTCGAGGTCGGCGCGGTGCGGCGGCGGGCCGCCCAGAGTGGCCCAGACCTCGGACCAGATCCTGCGCCACTCCCTGCTGATCCGCTCGCCCTCGCCCTGCCAGCGATAGGCGTTCTCCATCCACTGCCGCTTCTGCTGCTCCTTGATCCGCCGGAAGTCCTCCCGCTGCCTGTCACGTATCCGGCCGACGTCCTCGTGGGTCCCGGTGTGCACGTCCCTGGCCATCCGCGTCAGCTCGTCACGCAGCGACTTGACCGTGTCGCGTACGTCCTCCTTGACCTCGCGGGCGATGTCGCGCACGGAGGCCGAGATCTCCTGCTCCAGATCGTCGAGCTCGTCGAGCCGGGCGTTCAGTTCCTCTCGGCCCTTGTCGGTGATCGAGAACACCTTCTTGCCCTCGACCACCTCGTGCGTCACCAGGCCCTCCTCCTCCAGGCGGGCCAGGCGCGGGTAGATCGTGCCAGGGGAGGGCGAGTAGACGCCGAGGAAGCGGTCCTGGAGCAGCCGGATGACCTCGTAACCGTGGCGCGGGCTCTCTTCCAGCAACTTGAGCAGGTAAAGGCGCAGCCGGCCGTGACCGAAGACAGGGCTCATTCTTTCTCCCCCTTGAGCAGCGTGACCTCGCCGGAGACCGTGGTCGCCGACAACGCGGCCATGCCGCCACCCAGTCGCCCCGACATCGACTTCGAGCCGGGACCGCTCGTGTTGGACAATTTCTCGAACGTGCTGGTCAGCCTGCCGGAGGTGGACCTGACAGTGACGTCGGCCTCGACGTTCTCCGGCAGCCTGACCAGGATGTCACCGGAAACGCTGTTCAGCGTCACATGACCCGTCGGTCTCAGCGCGAGGTCCGCGGTGATGCGGCCGGACACGGTGATCGCCTTCAGCCTGCGCGGGATG
Source organism: Nonomuraea jiangxiensis (assembly GCF_900099965.1). GTDB lineage: Bacteria > Actinomycetota > Actinomycetes > Streptosporangiales > Streptosporangiaceae > Nonomuraea > Nonomuraea jiangxiensis. The sequence continues at coordinate 57,242 of NZ_FNDJ01000026.1, forward strand.
CCGTCGGCCACGGTCAGGTCGCCCGAGACGCTGTTGAACGCCAGGTCGCCCTCCATGGCCCGGCTCTCGACGGGGCCCGAGACGGTCGCGGCCACCACTTCGCCGCTCACGCCGTCCAGCACGATCTCCCCCGACACGCTCTTGACGTGCGTCGTCCGCTCGAACCCGGCCACCACGGCGGGCGCGGACACCACGCCGGCGTTGACCCGGCAGGACCTGGGCACGGCGATGGACAGGACCGTCCTGCGCCGGTCGGGCCGCAACCAGCCGAGCAGGCCGTCCCAGGTGAGGTCCTTGTACGCGATCACGAGAGCCCTGGCGTCCTCGTCGTAGGTCACCAGAAGAGGCGACTGCGAGTCGATCTCGGACACCTCGAGCGTGGAGGGGCCGTCACTGGCGAGCACGGCCAGCCGCCCCGCCACGATGCGTACGTCGAGAGACTCCACGGCGCCGAACGTGAGTTGTTCGGGTTGTTCGATCGTCCACCGCTGCATGATCACGCCCTTCTTGGCGACACATCCCTACGCAAACAAGATATGTCGCGTATGGCGAAAACTCAAGATGTATCGCGTCTGTATCCACACTACGCGAGCTCGACGCCGCCCGCGCGGCAGGCGGGAGCGCACCCGGACGCGGGGACCCGCACGGGTACGGAGGAGGGCGCCGGCTAGTCGTCGTCCTCGTCGTCGAGCCTGGCGAGCCAGGTGGCCAGCCGCTCGACCGGAGTCTCGAACTCGGGGTTGAGGTCGACGAACTCGCGCAACCGCTCACCGAGCCAGAGCAGGCTGACCTCTTCCTCGCCCCGCCGCTCGACCAGTTCCTCGATCCCCCGATCGGTGAAGTACATCGCCATCCCCTTCTGGTGCCAGGCAAACCATGAGCCCCCGGCCGCGGCCGGGGGCTCATGAGGTTGTGCGTCGATCAGCCGAACAGCTCGTGGAGGATGTCCTCGAGCTCCGTGTCGTGCGAGTTGTGCGAGCCCGTCGCCGGCGAGCTGTTGGGCGTGCGGGACACGCGGCGCAGCTCACGGCCGCCCAGCGTCTGCGGCTCCTCGGCCAGCCGGAGCGTCAGGTAGGGCCAGGGGCCCATGTTGACCGGCTCGTCCTGGGCCCACACCAGCTCCGCCTGCGCGCCGTAACGCGCCAGCTCGGCCTGCAGCTCCTCCGCCGGGAACGGGTAGAGGCGCTCCAGCCGGACGATGGCCACGTCGTGGCGGCCGACCTTGTCGCGCTGCGCGGCCAGGTCGTAGTAGAGCTTGCCGGAGGTCAGCACGATCCGGGTCACCTTGGCCGGGTCCACGCTTGAGTCGCCGAGCACCGGCTGGAAGGTGCCGGTGGTGAAGTCGGCCGCCTTGGACGTGGCCGCCTTGTGGCGCAGCAGCGACTTGGGCGTGAAGACCACCAGCGGCTTGTGCCGCTCCGACTCCACCTGCCAGCGCAGCAGGTGGAAGTAGTTGGCCGGGGTGGTCGGCTGCGCGACCGTCATGTTGTCGAGCGCGCAGACCTGAAGGAACCGCTCGATGCGGGCCGAGGAGTGGTCGGGACCCTGGCCCTCGAAGCCGTGCGGCAGCAGCAGCACGACCGAGGACTTCTGGCCCCACTTCTGCTCGCCCGACGAGATGAACTCGTCGATGATCGTCTGGGCGCCGTTGACGAAGTCGCCGAACTGCGCCTCCCAGCAGACCAGGGCGTCGGGGCGGACCACGCTGTAGCCGTATTCGAAGCCGAGCGCCGCGAACTCGCTGAGCAGCGAGTCGTAGACGTAGAACTTCGTGGTGCCCTGGTTGAAGGTCTTGAGCGGCGTGTGGTCGGCGCCGGTCATCCGGTCCACCAGGACGGCGTGGCGCTGCGTGAACGTGCCGCGCCGCGAGTCCTGGCCGACCAGGCGCACCGGGTGGCCGTCGATGAGCAGCGAGCCGAACGCCAGCGTCTCACCCATCGACCAGTCGATCGCGTCCTGCTCGACCATCTGGCCGCGGCGCTGCAGCACCGGCGCCAGGCGCGGGTGCGGCGTGAAGCCCTCGGGCAGGTTGAGCTGGGTGTCGACGATGCGCTTGAGCGTCTCGTCGGTGATCGCGGTCTCCGTGTCGTCGTGCGACCACTTGACGACCTCGGTCGGCGGCACCCGCATGGCGCCCGCCTCCAGCGGCTTCTTCGCCGCCTCGCGGGTCTCGGTGAACGCCTGCTCCAGCTTGGCCTGGTAGTCGCGCAGGGCCTGCTCGGCCTCCTCGACCGTGATGTCGCCCCGGCCGATCAGCGCCTCGGTGTAGAGCTTGCGGGTCGAGCGCTTGGCGTCGATCAGGTCGTACATCAGCGGCTGGGTGAAGGCCGGGTTGTCGCCCTCGTTGTGGCCGCGGCGGCGGTAGCAGATGAGGTCGATCACGACGTCCTTGCGGAACGCCTGGCGGTATTCGTAGGCCAGCTCGCCCACGCGCACCACGGCCTCGGGGTCGTCGCCGTTGACGTGGAAGATCGGCGCCTGGATCATCCGGGCGACGTCGGTGGCGTAGACCGACGAACGGGACGAGGCGGGCGAGGTGGTGAAGCCGACCTGGTTGTTGACCACCACGTGCACGGTGCCGCCGGTGCGGTAGCCGCGCAGCTGCGACAGGTTGAGCGTCTCGGCCACCACGCCCTGGCCCGCGAAGGCCGCGTCGCCGTGGATGAGGACGGGCAGCACGGTGAAGCCCTCCTCGCCGCGCTCCAGGAGGTCCTGCTTGGCGCGGACGACGCCTTCGAGCACCGGGTCGACCGCCTCCAGGTGGGAGGGGTTGGCCACGACGGAGGCGGTGATCGTGTTGCCGCTGGGCGCGGTGAACGCGCCGGAGGCGCCCAGGTGGTATTTCACGTCACCGGAGCCGTGCGCGGTGCGCGGGTCGATGTTGCCCTCGAACTCGCCGAAGATCTGCGCGTAGGACTTGCCCACGATGTTGGCCAGCACGTTGAGGCGGCCGCGGTGGGCCATGCCGATGACGACCTCGTCGAGGCCCTCGTCGGCGGCGTCGCTTATCACCGAGTCGAGCAGCGGGATCAGGGACTCGCCGCCCTCCAGCGAGAAGCGCTTCTGGCCGACGAACTTGGTCTGCAGGAACGTCTCGAACGCCTCGGCGGTGTTGAGCCGGCTCAGGATGTTGAGCTGCTCGTCGCGGGCGGGAGAGGCGTGCGGCTTCTCCACCCGTGCCTGGATCCAGGCCCGCTCCTCGGGGTTCTGGATGTGCATGTACTCGATGCCGACCGTACGGCAGTAGGAGTCGCGCAGCACGCCCAGGATCTCGCGCAGCTTCATCAGCGGCCGGCCGCCGAAGCCGCCGGTGGCGAACTCGCGCTCCAGGTCCCACAGCGTCAGGCCGTGCGACTGGATGTCGAGGTCGGGGTGCTTGCGCTGCTTGTATTCGAGCGGGTCGGTCTCGGCCATGAGGTGGCCGCGTACGCGGTAGGCGTGGATCAGCTCGATCACGCGCGCGGACTTGGCCACGTCGTCGTCGTGGGAGGCCGAGATGTCCTGGACCCAGCGAACCGGCTCGTACGGGATCCGCAGCGCCTCGAAGATCTCGTCGTAGAAGCCGTCCTCGCCCAGCAGCAGCCGGTGGATCTGGCGCAGGAAGTCGCCCGACTGGGCGCCCTGGATGATCCGGTGATCGTAGGTGCTGGTCAGCGTCATGACCTTGGAGACGGCCAGCCGCGACAGCGTGTCGGGGGAGGCGCCCTGGTATTCGGCCGGGTATTCCATCGCGCCCACGCCGATGATCGTGCCCTGGCCGGGCATCAGGCGCGGCACGGAGTGCACGGTGCCGATGGTGCCGGGGTTGGTCAGCGAGATCGTGGTGCCGGCGAAGTCGTCGACGCCCAGCTTGCCGCCGCGCGCCTTGCGGACGACGTCCTCGTAGGCCATCCAGAACTGCCGGAAGTCCATCTCCTCCGCGCCCTTGATCGAGGGCACGAGGAGCTGGCGCTCGCCGTTGCTCTTCTGCACGTCGATCGCCAGGCCGAAGCCCACGTGCTCGGGCTTGACCAGGGTCGGCTTGCCGTCGACCTCGGTGTAGGAGTAGTTCATCTCCGGCATGGCCTTCAGCGCCTTGACGATCGCGAATCCGATCAGGTGCGTGAAGGAGACCTTGCCGCCCCGGCCCCGCTTGAGGTGATTGTTGATCACGATGCGGTTGTCGATGAGCAGCTTGGCCGGGATGGCGCGCACGCTGGTGGCCGTCGGGACCGCGAGAGACAGGTCCATGTTGGCGGCCGTGCGGGCCGCGGCGCCGCGCAGCTTGACCTCCTCGGCGCCCTTGGGCACCGGGGTGGCGGGCTGCTTCGGCTTCTCGGCCACGGGTGGCGCCTTCGGTGCCGCCTTTGGCGGCGCCTGCGGGGGAGCGGGTGCGGTCACAGTGCCGTTCGCCGCCTCCCTGGCCGGGGCACGCCCCGGTCCGTAGTCAGGGTTGTAGTCAGCGAAGAAGTTCCACCAGGCCTTGTCGACAGACTCGGGATCCTGGAGGTACTTCTGGTACAGCTCGTCGACAAGCCACTCGTTCTGACCAAAGCTTGCCAGCGGGTTTGTCCGCGACGACTCAGACGACACGGCGGAAATCGCCCTCTTCCGCAGATCGGCGTTGATGTTAGAGAACCTGTCCAAGGCTACTCGCCCGGACTGGCAGCGCGCGCACAAGAGGGCGTGCCGCCTCGAACGATCCTCTCAGGACCGCGCAAAGAGGTCACGCCTCCCTTGTCAATCCGGGTGGTGCCGCGTTTATTACTCTTTGGTATCAACGCCGCGCCGGGGGGTTTATTTCCCGTCAAGTAGCAACCTGCTGCTGATCCGTACCTGAGGGGACAACTCGGACAGGAGCTCGGCCAGCTCCTCGCCCGCCTCCTTGAGCTCCTCCAGGGTCATCGGCTCCAGGCGCTCCAGGAGGAAGATCGCGTTGGTGGTCGTCTCGGTGAGCCGGGTGCGCGCCACCTGCCGCCAGTTCCACCGGCGGCAGGTGACGCCGGCGTCGTCGCGCCAGATCACCTCGCCGGGCTCCGGCTGCCCCAGCGCCTCCTCCGACGCCTCGTCGCCGGCCGCCCTGACCAGCCGGGCCGGGCCCTGGTAGTGGTCGAGGTCCTCGCCGCCGATCGGCAGCGCGTGCTTGACGCTGATCGAGTTGTACGCGTCCACGGCCCGGTTGATCTCCGGCAACGGCATCCGCCGGGTCAGGGCGTCCACCGAGGGCCTGGTCCGCTGCGGCTTGGCCCCGAACGCGCGGTAGGCGTCCTTCCAGGCGTCGATCTTCGCGGTCTGGATCTCCGACTCGGACGCCGCCGCCAGCCACTGCCGGGACCGGTCGTCGGTGGGCCCGTTGCGCAGGCCGTGCGCGGTCATGACCAGCACCGCGAAGTCAGGCCGCAGCGCGAAGACGGAGTCGTCCACCCAGATGTCGTCAAGCATCCGGACAGTCTACGAGCGCGGTGTCCGAGCGGAAAATCGCAAAATCCTCTTTGCAAAATTTTCTTTGCGGTTTACCGTGAGACCCATGGAGGATCGGTACAAGATCAGTGACCCCCAGGTGCTCAAGGTCGTCGCGCACCCGTTGCGGGCCCGCATGCTCGGCCTGCTGCGCAGCGAGGGTCCCGCCACGGCCAGCGAGCTGGGCCGCAGGGTGGGCGAGAGCTCCGGCTCGACCAGCTACCACCTGCGCGAGCTGTTCAAGAACGGCTTCATCGAGGAGGACCCCGAGCGCCGCGACGGCCGCGAACGCCGCTGGCGGGCCCGCCACCGCTACACCTCGTGGAACAGCCGCGAGCTGGCGGACACGCCCGAGGGCCGCGAGACCGTCAAGGCCATGCGGTTGCTGCAGGCCGGACTCCTGGCCCGGATGGCCGAGGACTTCGACGAGGCCGAGTGGTCCCCCGCGTGGGTGGAGGCGGCCGGCCTCAGCGACCACCTGTTCGAGCTGACGCCCGAGGCGCTGCGCGAGTTCGCGGCACGCACCGAGGAGTTGCTGGAGGAGCTGGCCGCGCGGGACGCGGGCGCCCCCGACGCGCGCCAGGTCCACCTCTGGGTCGGGGGCTTCCCCCGGGTGAGCGACCGATGACCGCCCGTTCCGCGTTGCGCCGCTACATGCTCGTCAGTTTCCTGACCTGGCTGCCCGTGGGGCTCATGGTGGCCACCATGGTGCTGCTCATGACCGAGCGCGGCCTCGGCCTGGCCCAGATCGGGCTGTGCGTCACCGTGTTCTCGATCGTCACCGTCGGCCTCGAACTGCCCACCGGCGGGCTGGCCGACGTCGTGGGGCGGCGCGTGGTGCTGGCGGTCTCCGCCGCGTTCACCGTGGCGGCGCTGGCGCTGATGAGCGTGTCCACCACGTTCTGGATGTTCCTGGCGGGCGGCGTGCTGAAGGGCGTGGCCAGGGCGTTGTCCAGCGGCCCCGCCACCTCCTGGTACGTCGACACGCTGCACGCCGTCGAGGGCCCCGACGCGGACCTCAGGCCGGGCCTGGCCCGGGGCGGCGCGATGGAGTCGGTGGCCCTGTGCGCCGGCGTGCTCGTGGGCGGCAGCCTGCCGCTGCTGGTGCCGCCGGGCCTGATGTTCCCGCTGGCGGCGCCGCCCCTGCTGGGCGCGCTGGCGGCGGCGGCCCTGCTGGTCGTGGTGATGCTCGCGCTGCCGGAGCCGGCCCGTGCCCACCGCTCGGTGGCCGGCGTGCTGCGCGAGGTGCCGGCCACGGTCGCCTCCGGCGTGCGGCTGGCGGCCGGCAGGGCGGTGCTGCGCCGCCTGATGCTGGCCGCGGCGGGCTCCGGCCTGGTGCTCATGTCCATCGAGCTGCTCACGCCGGGACGGCTGGCCGAGCTGGCGGGCACGGCGGAGGAGGGCAGCCTGGCCTACGCCGTCGTCGCGGCGCTCGGGTTCGCGGGCAGCGCGGCGGGCAGCGCGCTCGCGCCCGGCGTGGCCCGGCTGGTGGGCGGCTCGGCCAGGGGCGCGATCGCCGGGACGGTGCTGACCGCGCTGTCCGTCGGCACGCTCGCCGCCACTGCGGGGCTCGGCGGCCCGGCCGGGCTCGTGAGCGCGGGGCTGGCCTACGTCACGCTGTTCGTCGGCCTGTCCGTGACGGGCCTGCTGTGCCTGGAGCTGACCCACAAGGCGGTCACCGCCGCCGAGCGCACCACCGTCGCCTCGACCTCCTCGCTCTTCCTGCAGTCCGGCGGGATCGTGGGCAACCTGACGCTCGGCGCCCTGGCCGCCCAGGCGGGCGTGGCCCCCGCCTGGGCGCTCGCCGGGACGGTGCTGCTCGCCTCGGCCCTGCTGTTCGTCCGGATGCCCGCGGCCGTACCCGCGACCGGGCCCGCCGGGAGGCCCGGAGTCACAGACGCCAGTCCAGCTCCGGCCCCACCGGCACGATCCGTGTCGGGTTGATGTTGGTCTGGGTGACGTAGTAATGACGCTTGATCTGATCGAAGTCGGTGGTTTCGCCGAAGGCCGGGATCGCGTGCAACCTGCGCGCGTACGCCCACAGCGCCGGATAGTCGGTCAGCCGCCGGACCGAGCACTTGAAGTGCGCGTAGTAGACCGCGTCGAACCTGGCCAGGGTCGTGTAGAGGCGCACATCACTGTCGGTGAGCGTGTCGAAGAGGTGCTCCGACTCGGCCAGGCGCACCTCCAGGAAGTCGAGGGTGGAGAAGACCCGCGCCACCGCCTCCTCGTACGCCTGCTGGTCACGGGCGAAGCCCGCCTCGTAGACCGCGTTGTTGAGGCCGTGGTAGAGGCGGTCGTTCATGATGTCGATGTCGGGGCGCAGGCGCTCCGGATAGAGGTCCGGCTCGGTGCCCCATGACGTCTCCAGGTCGAGGGTGATCCGGGGGAAGTCGTTGGTGACGATCCGCTTGTCCCTGGTGTCCCAGACGCACGGGACGGTGTAGCGGCCGGTGTAGCCGGGGTCGGTGGCGTGGTAGAGCTCCGAGAGGTATTCCGGGTCGCCGCCGGGGACGCGCCAGCCCTTCTCGTCGCGGATGGGGTCGACGATCGTGACGTCCAGCAGGTCCTCCAGGCCGAGAAGCGCCCGGACGATCAGCACGCGCTGGGCCCACGGGCACGCATAGGAGGCGTAGAGCCGGTAGCGGCCGGGCTCTGGCGGGCCGAGCGGGTCCGTGAAGTGGTTCGGCTGCCGGACGAAGCGGCCATCGTCTGAGATCTCGCGGCTCGGCTTCATGGGCCTAGTAGAACATGATTCGGATCCAGAACTATATTCGGACATATGGCGAAGTTCGTGGTTACCCCGGCCAATCCGGTGCAGCGGGACGCGTGGGCCGGCGGGACCATCCCCGACGTCGAGCGGGTACGCCCTGGTCTGTGGTCCGTCCCGGTGCCGATCCCGGTCAACCCCCTGCGGTACGTCCTCGTCTACGTCCTGGAACTGCCCGACGGCGTGGCGATCGTGGACGCCGGGTGGAACACCGACGAGGCGTACGACGCGCTCGTCGCCGGCCTGGGCGTGGCCGGATACACGATCGCCGACGTCAAGGGCGTGCTCGTCACCCACATCCACCCCGACCACTACGGGCTGGCCGGGCGGGTCCGCGAGCGGTCGGGCGCCTGGATCGCGCTGCACCCGGCCGACGCCCGCCTGGTCCGCGAGCGCTACGACGACGACGTCATCGACACCCTCGTCCAGCGGGAACGCGCGCTGCTGGCCCGCTGCGGCGTGCCGGTGGCCACGCTGGACGAGCTGGCCGGGGCGTCGATGATGATCAGGCACATGGTCTCCATGGCCAAGCCCGACCGGCTGGTCGAGGACGGCGACGAGCTCGGCCTGCCCGGCTGGGACCTGCGGGCGGTGTGGACCCCCGGCCACTCGCCCGGCCACCTGTGCTTCGTCTCGCCCGCGCGCAGGCTGCTGTTCTCCGGTGACCACGTGCTGGCCAAGATCACCCCGATCGTGGCCGTGCACCCCCAGTCCGGGCCGAACCCGCTGGCCGACTACCTCGACTCGCTGGCCGCCGTACGCAAGCTGGACGTGGAGGAGGTGCTGCCCGCGCATGAATACCGGTTCCTGGAGCTGGCCGGGCGCGTCGACCACGTGATGGCGCACCACGACGAGCGGCTGGCCGAGGTCGAGCGGGTCGTCGCCGCCTCCGACGGGGTGACCTGCTGGGCCGTGGCCACCCGACTGACCTGGTCGCGGCCGTGGGAGACGATCCCGTCGTACATGCGGCGGGCCGCCAACAACGAGACGCTGGCCCATCTGGTCTGGCTGGAGGCCAGGGGACGGGTGCTGCGGGTGGCCGGCGAGCCCGACCTGTGGCGCCTGCCCTGAACACGCGGTGGGCCCGGGCCGTGCGGCCGGTCTGCTGACGGGGGACCGTGATCCCGGTCCCGGGTCGGTTATCGTACTTGTACTAGAACGATGTTCTCCTGTGTGGGAGGTTCGATGCTTCGGTTCGATGACAGGGTCGCGATCATCACGGGGGCCGGGCACGGTCTGGGCAGGTCGCACGCGCTGCTGCTGGCCGAGCGGGGGGCCAAGGTCGTGGTCAACGACCTCGGCGGCGCGCTCGACGGCACAGGCGCGTCCGAGGGGCCCGCCGCCGGGGTGGTCGACCTCATCAAGCAGAACGGCGGCCAGGCCGTCGCCAGCACCGACGACATCTCCACGCCGGAGGGCGCCAGGGCCGTGGTGCAGGCTGCCGTGGACGCGTTCGGCAAGGTCGACATCGTGGTCAACAACGCCGGCATCCTGCGGGACAAGTCGTTCGGCAAGATGTCGGTCGAGGAGTTCGACCAGGTGCTGGCCGTGCACGTACGCGGCTCCTACCTGGTGAGCCAGGCCGCCTATCCGCTGATGAAGGCCGCCGGCTACGGGCGCGTCGTCAACACCTCCAGCCCGGCGGGGCTGTTCGGCAACTTCGGGCAGGCCAACTACTCCACCGCCAAGATGGGGCTGGTCGGGCTGACCAAGACGATCGGCATCGAGGGCGCCCGCAACGGCATCAAGGCCAACGCCATCGCGCCCATCGCCTGGACCCGGATGACCGAGGCGCTGCTGCCGGCCGAGTTCGAGGCCAAGTTCGCGCCGGAGCGGGTGAGCGCGCTGGTGGCCTACCTCGTGCACGAGTCTTGCGAGGCGAGCGGCGAGGTGTTCACCGTGGGCGGCGGCCGGGTGGCGCGGGTGTTCGTGGCCGAGGGGCCCGGCTGGCGCACCGACGACCTCACCCCGGAAGCCATCGCGGGCAACTGGGACGCGGTCATGGCCGAGCAGCCGTACGTGCTGACGGCCGCAGACTCGATGAAGGCGATGCTCTAGCTTCCGCCGCTCTCCCCGCCGCCCGACACAGCACGTCGGCGGCGGGGTTTTTTCTTGGGCCTGCTGTTCGAGACCCGCCTCCGGCAAGCCTTGAGGCGGGCACGGCGGACCGAAGGTGGGGTTCCGGAGGTCGCGCAAGGTATGCCGAAATGTTGGGAAATCTAGTCACAAACTTGGCTTTGTTCGACCTTCGGCGGAAGTTGGCGGAGTTTGGTCGATTCCATCTCTTGATTTGCCGCATCGGTGATCTTATTGTCTCGGCATGACCCCCCAGCAGGGTTCGGCCGGTGAGGTGCTGACGCTGATCAGCGCGGGCTCGGCCACCACCCGTTCCGATCTCGCGAGGCTCACGGGCCTGGCCAGGTCCACGATCTCCCAGCGCGTGGACGCGCTGATCGAGCGTGGCCTGGTCGAGGAGACCGAGAGCGGCGAGTCCACCGGCGGCCGTCCGCCGCGCCAGCTGCGCCTGCACACCGAGGACCACGCCTTCGCGGGCGTGGATCTCGGCGCCACGCACTGCCGGGTCGCGCTGATGGACATCTCGGGCAACGTGCTCGCCGAGTGCGAGGACTCGCTGCTCATCGGCGAGGGGCCTGAGAAGGTGCTCGCCCACGTCGACCAGCGGCTCGACCGGCTGCTGGGCGAGGTGGGGCGGCCCAGGGCGGTGCTGCGCGCGGTGGGGATCGGGGTGCCGGGACCGGTGGAGTTCGCCACCGGCCGGCCGAACAACCCGCCGATCATGCCGGGCTGGAACGACTACCCCATCCCGGAGTTCTTCGGCGACGTCGCGGTGCTGGTCGACAACGACGTCAACGTGATGGCACTGGGCGAGCACCGCAACGCCTTCCCCGAGACGAGCCACCTGCTGTTCGTCAAGGTCGGCACCGGCATCGGCTGCGGCATCGTGGCCGAGGGCAAGCTGCACCGGGGCGCGCAGGGCTCGGCGGGCGACATCGGGCACATCAGGGTCAGTGGTCACGAGGACGCCGGCTGCCGGTGCGGCAACAGCGCCTGCCTGGAGGCCGTGGCCGGCGGGGCCGCGATCGCCCGGCGGCTGACCGAACTGGGTCTCGCGGCCGAGTCGGGGGCGGACGTCGTGGCGCTCGTACAGGCGGGCAACACGCAGGCGCTGCGCCTGGTCAGGGAGGCGGGCCGGCTCATCGGCGAGGTGCTGGCGAGCCTGGTCAACTTCTTCAACCCCGAGGTCATCGTGATCGGCGGCGCGTTGTCGCGGGTGCACGAGCACCTCCTCGCCGGGATCAGGGAGACGGTCTACCGCCGCTCGCTGCCGCTGGCCACCCATCACCTGTCCATCACGCCGAGCCGTACCGGGATCAACGCGGCGGCGCTCGGCGCCGGAATCCTCGCCATCGAGCACTACCTGTCACCGGACAACATCAACCGCATCGTCAACGCCTAGAACCAAACGCACTGAAGAGCGCTGAAAGGGACCGCCCGATGCTGGTCATGAAGGGCATCGTCAAACAGTTCCCCGGCGTGCGCGCGCTGGACGGGGTGGACCTGGACGTCAGGGCGGGCGAGGTGCACTGCCTGCTCGGCCAGAACGGCGCCGGGAAGTCCACCCTGATCAAAGTGCTGGCCGGCGCCCACCAGCCCGACGAGGGCACGATCGTCTTCAACGGCAAGGAAGTGCGCCCCGGCAGCCCCATCGACGCCATCAGGCTCGGCTTCGCCACCATCTACCAGGAACTGGACCTGGTCGACGGGCTCAGCGTGGCCGAGAACATCTACCTCGGCCACGAGCACTCCACCTTCGGCTTCGTCAACAGGGCGGCGGTCAGGGCCGCCGCCAGTGAGGTCCTGACGCGGCTGGGCCACCCCGAGATCCGCCCGTCCGTCGAGGTCGGGCGGCTGTCGCCGGCGGCCAAACAGGTCGTGTCGATGGCCCGGGCGCTCTCGCACGACGCCCGCCTGATCATCATGGACGAGCCGTCGGCCGCCCTGGCGCACGACGAGGTGGCCAACCTCTTCCGCATCATTCGCGAGCTCACCGCCGAGGGCGTGGCCGTGGTCTACATCTCCCACCGGCTGGAGGAGATCCGCGAGATCGGTGACCGGGTCACCGTGCTGAAGGACGGCCGTACGGTCGCCGTCGGCCTGCCCGCCAGGGAGACCCCCACGGGGCAGATCGTCTCGCTCATGACGGGCCGCAACGTCGAGTACGTCTTCCCGCCCAAGACCGGCCGCTCGGCCGGCGAGGAGGTGCTCAAGGTCGAGAACCTGACCGCGCCGGGCGTCTTCGCCGACGTCTCGTTCTCGGTACGGGCCGGCGAGATCGTCGGCCTGGCGGGGCTGGTCGGCTCGGGGCGTTCGGAGATCCTGGAAGCGGTCTACGGCGCGCGCTCCGCGTCCGGCCGCGTCCTGCTCGACGGCACCCCCGTCCGGCGCGGCGTCGTCGGCACCGTCAGGCGGGGCATGGGCCTGGCCCCCGAGGAGCGCAAGGCCCAGGCGCTGCTGCTCGACCAGAGCGTCACCGCCAACATCACGCTGGGCACCCTGCCGGAGTTCGCCAAGTTCGGCTGGCTGGACCGCAAGCGCGAGCGGAGCGAGGCCAAGCGGCTGGCGGAGATGCTGGACATCCGGCCACCCGATCCGGAACGCCCGATCAGAACACTCTCGGGAGGCAACCAGCAGAAGGCCGTGCTCGCCCGCTGGCTGCTCGGCGGACGCAAGCTGCTGCTGCTCGACGAGCCGACCAGAGGCGTGGACGTGGGCGCCAGGGCCGAGTTGTACGCCGTGATCCACGATCTGGCCAAGCAGGGCATCGGCGTGCTGCTGGTCTCCAGCGAGGTGCCCGAGGTGCTCGGCCTGGCCGATCGGGTGCTGGTGCTGCGCGAGGGGACGGTCATCCACCAGGGCGAGGCCGCGGAGCTGGACGAGCACCGCGTCCTCGACATGATCATGAATGGGAGGGCGGCCTGATGGGCGAGCCCACAACGGACAGACCCGCGGCCAGGACAGCCGCGCCGGCTCTGTCGTCGCTGCGGGGCTTCGGGGAGATGCGTCATCTCGGCCTGCTCGGAGCCCTCGCGATCCTGGTCGTGGTGGGCCTGGTCACCAGACCCGCGAACTTCGCCACGGCCTCCAACCTGGTCAGCATCCTGTCGCTGGCCGCCACGATCGGCGTCATCACGGTCGGGGCCACGTTCGTCATCATCGGCGGCGGCATCGACCTGTCGGTGGGCGCGGTGATGGCACTGGCCTCGGTCTGGGCGACGACGGTGGCCACACAGTCGTTCGGGCCGGTGGTGATGGCGATCTGCGCGATCCTCGTCGGCACCGGCGCCGGGCTGGTGAGCGGGTTACTTATCGCCTACGGGCGGATGGTCCCGTTCATAGCGACGCTGGCCATGCTGGTGGCCGCCCGCGGGCTGGCACAGCGCATGTCCGACCGCAAGACCCAGCTCATCCAGCCGGAGAACTCCTTCATCGTCGAGCTTTCGACGACCCGGGTGCTCGGGATCCCGATGCTGGTCTACATCTTCGCCCTGGTGGTGGTGCTGGGGTGGATCCTGCTCAATCGCACGACGTTCGGGCGCAGGACGTACGCGGTCGGGGGCAACCCCGAGGCGGCCCGGCTCGCCGGCATCGACGTGCGCAGGCACACGATGCTGCTCTACGCCCTGTCCGGGCTGTGCTGCGGCATCGCGGCCGTCCTGATCATGGCCCGTACCACCACGGGCTCCTCCACCCACGGCGACCTGTACGAGCTCGACGCGATCGCCGCCGTGATCATCGGTGGCACCCTGCTCACGGGCGGCAGGGGGACCATCGTGGGCTCGATCCTGGGCCTGCTGATCTTCACCCTTATTACCAACCTGTTCATCCTCAACGGCCTCAACACCAGCGACCAGCTGATCGCCAAGGGCCTGATCATCGTCGTCGCCGTCCTTCTCCAGCGACGGAACCTGAAGGAGAGAGCACCATGAGTGACAACGTCGCGCGCCGGGGATTCCTCATCGGCGGTCTTGGCGGAGCCGCCCTGTTAGCGGCCGGCTGCACCAGCAACGAGCCCGCCGCCGCGCCGTCCAGCGCCGCGCCGGCCGCCTCCACCGCCCCGGCCGGCGGCAACGACCAGCCGGGCGACAAGGTCGTCATCGGCTTCTCCGCGCCGGCGGCCGACCACGGGTGGATCGCCGCCATCGCCAAGAACGCCGAGACCACCGCCAAGCAGTACACCGACGTCGAGTTCAGGCCGGTCGAGCCGACCAACGACATCAACCAGCAGATCTCGGCCGTCGAGTCGCTGATCTCGGCCAAGGTGAACGCGCTGGTCATCCTGCCCAACGACGGCCAGCAGCTGAACCAGATCGCGTTGCAGGCCACCGAGGCGGGCATCCCGGTCATCAACCTGGACCGGGTCTTCCCCGACAAGCTGGCCTACCGGACCTGGATCGGCGGCGACAACTACGGCATGGGCGTGGCCGCCGGGCACTACATCGGCGAGGCGCTCAAGGCCAAGAACGTCTCCAACCCGGTCATCGTGGAGATCCAGGGCATCGCCACGCTGCCGCTGACGCAGGACCGCAGCAAGGGGTTCGCCGACGCGCTGAAGACGTTCGGGTTCAGTGTCACGGCCAAGCAGGACGCCCAGTTCACCGTGGAGACCGGCAACGAGGTGGCCACCTCGCTGCTGCAGGCGCACGCGAAGATCGACGCGCTCTGGAACCACGACGACGACCAGGGCGTCGGCGTGCTGGCCGCCATCAAGGAGGCCAACCGCAGCGAGTTCATCATGGTGGGCGGGGCGGGCTCGGCCAACGCGATGCGCGAGATCCAGTCAGGAACCTCGGTGCTGCAGGCCACCGTCACCTACAGCCCCACCATGGCCTCCTCGGCCATCAAACTGGCCCGGTTGATCGCTCAGGGCAAGGGCATGAGCGATCTGGTGGAGAACCAGGTGCCGCAGTCCATCACGCTCGCGTCCGAGACAATTACCAAGGATAACGTCGCGCAGTACCTTGAGCTCGGCTTCGAATCCTGATCGGGGGTTGCATGTCAGACAAGACCACCGTCGGCGTGGGAATGGTGGGCTACGCCTTCATGGGCCGCGTCCACTCCCAGGCCTGGCGGAGCGTGGGGGCCTTCTTCGACCTGCCGCTCGTGCCGCGGATGGCGGTGCTGGCCGGCAGGTCGAAGGAGCGCACCGAGGCCGCGGCGGCGCAGCTCGGCTGGGCCGATGTGGAGACGGACTGGAGAGAGCTGGTCCGGCGGGACGACGTGCAGATCGTCGACATCTGCACGCCCGGTGACTCGCACGCCGAGATCGCCATCGCCGCGCTCCAGGCCGGCAAGCACGTGATCTGCGAAAAGCCGCTGGCCAACACGGTCGCCGAGGCCGAGGCCATGGTCGCGGCCGCGGCCGGTGCGGCGGGCAAGAGCATGGTGGCCTTCAACTACCGGCGGGTGCCCGCGGTCGCGCTCGCCCGCCGGTACGTCGAGGACGGCCGGATCGGCGAGATCAGGCACGTGCGGGCGGCCTACCTGCAGGACTGGATCGTCGATCCGGAGTTCCCGCTGGTGTGGCGGCTGCAGAAGGACAAGGCCGGGGCCGGCGCGCTCGGCGACATCGGCTCGCACATCGTGGACGCCGCCCAGTTCATCACCGGGGAGCTGGTGGTGGGCGTGTCGGCGCTGACGGAGACGTTCATCAAAGAACGTCCGCTGGCCGAGGAGTCGGCCGGGCTGGCCGCCACCGGGTCCGCCACCAAGGGCCCGGTCACGGTGGACGACGCGGCGCTGTTCATCGGGCGGCTGTCCGGCGGCGGGCTGGCCTCGTTCGAGGCCACCCGGTTCGCCAACGGGCGCAAGAACGCGATGCGCATGGAGATCTTCGGCTCGCGCGGCAGCCTGGCCTTCGACTTCGAGGCCATGAACGAGCTGTGGGTCAGCTCCGGCGGCGGCGGGTTCGAGCGGATCCTGGTCACCGAGCCCGACCACCCGTACGCGGGCGCCTGGTGGCCGCCCGGTCACGGGCTCGGCTACGAGCACACCTTCACCCACGAGGTCAGGGACTTCCTGGAGGCGGTCGCCACCGGGGCCGACCCCACGCCGTCGTTCGCCGACGGGCTGCGGGTGCAGCGGGTGCTGGCGGCCGTCGAGCAGAGCGCGGCTGAGGACAGCCGCTACACGAACGTGGAGGACTGAAACCGATGCGACCAGTCACGCTGTTCACGGGGCAGTGGGCGGACCTGCCGTTCGAGGAGGTGTGCCGGCTGGCGGCCGAATGGGGTTACGACGGCCTGGAGATCGCCTGCTCGGGCGACCACTTCGACGTGGGCCAGGCCGTGAGCGACCCGTCCTATGTCGAGCAGAAGCGCGCCCAGCTCGACAAGCACGGCCTGAAGGTGTGGACCATCTCCAACCACCTCGTCGGCCAGGCCGTCTGCGACCTCATCGACGAGCGGCACAAGTCCATCCTGCCGGCCCGCATCTGGGGTTCGGGCGACCCGGAGTCCGTCCGCCAGGCCGCGGCCCAGGAGATGAAGGACACCGCCAGGGCCGCCTCGCTGCTCGGCGTGGACACGGTGGTGGGCTTCACGGGGTCGTCGATCTGGCACATGGTGGCCATGTTCCCGCCCGCTTCCGCCGCCATGATCGAGGCCGGATACCAGGACTTCGCCGATCGCTGGAACCCCATTCTCGACGTCTTCGACGAGGTCGGCGTGCGTTTCGCGCACGAGGTCCACCCGAGCGAGATCGCCTACGACTACCACACGACGGTACGGACCCTGGAGGCCATCGGCCACCGCCCGGCGTTCGGCCTCAACTGGGACCCCTCGCACATGGTCTGGCAGGACCTGGACCCGGTGGGGTTCATCCTGGACTTCAAGGACCGGATCTACCACGTGGACTGCAAGGACACGCGCATGCGCGTCGGCGACGGCCGCCGGGGCCGCCTGTCCTCGCACCTGCCGTGGGCGGACATGCGGCGGGGCTGGGACTTCGTCTCGACCGGCCGGGGCGACGTGCCGTGGGAGGACTGCTTCCGGGCGCTCAACTCGATCGGTTACGAGGGCCCGATCTCGATCGAGTGGGAGGACGCGGGCATGGACCGGCTGGACGGGGCGCGGGAGGCGATCGCCTACATCCGCACCCTCAACTCCATCACGCCGCCCACCAGCGCCTTCGACGCCGCCTTCTCCACGACCTGAGCCGCTCGGCCCGCCGTGCTGCGCGGGGGCGGGGGTCGCCCCGCGCGGCACGGCCTCATCCCGGTCGCCCGTGCCCCTGATCGGCCTGGCCGGACGTCAGTCGAGCCTTGAGATCGGCATGGTCACGATGAGGATCTCCTCGTCCGGGTGGTCGTCCCCGACGTGCCGCTCGATGTCGGCCAGCCGCCCGGCGGTCGTGACGACGCCCAGCTGCCAGGCGCTCGTCTCCTCGATCCCGCCCTCCCGCCGGATGAGCCTGGTCACCTCGGAGATGTCGACGGTGGCGGCGAGGCCGGCATGCAGCAGGCCGTGCGCCAGCCGGGATGCCTTGTCCGGTGCGTCGACCGTCAAGTGAACCTCGATGAACTCCACCATGAGGGACCCATCCTCTGCGGGGAGCGCCACGCCGCCAGCTTGAGGGACTCTAGCGTGTCGAGTCCATGACGGAAAGTGATCGCAGGCCGACGCCCTGGTGGAGCCGGTGCCGGGGATCCTGCCTCCCGCGGTCACGTCACCTCGCCGGGCGGTGGGGTCGGCGGGGCGGGAGGAGGATCTCCGGGTGGGCGCTCAGTCCATGAGGACGATCTGGCGGAGGACCTCGCCGCGCCGCAGGGCCTCGACCGCGTCGTTGAGGTCGGCCAGGCGGATGCGGGAGCTGATCATCGACTCCAGGTCCAGCTGGCCGGCCTTGTGGAGCTTGGCGAAGTAGGGGAAGTCACGGCGTACGTCCGCCTCGCCGTACAGGCTGGACAGCAGCCGCTTGCCCTCGAACAGCAGGCTGAACGCCGAGATCGACACCATGTCGTCGAGCGCGCCGGCCCCGACCACGATGACGTCGCCGCCCGCCCGGGTGATCTGCCAGGCGCTCTGGATCGTGGCCGACTTGCCGACCACCTCGAAGCCGTAGTCGAAGCCCGCGCCGGCGGTGAGGTCGTTGAGTGCCCCGGGAACCTGCTCGGGCGTGACCGCGTGCGTCGCGCCGACCTTCCTGGCCAGCTCGTGCTTGGACTCCAGCGGGTCGATGGCGAGGATCGTACGGGCGCCGGAGACCCGGGCGCCCTGGATGACCGACAGGCCCACACCGCCGCAGCCGATCACCGCGACCGTGGAGCCGGGACGCACCTTCGCGGTGTTGAGCGCGGCCCCCACGCCCGTCGTGATGCCGCAGCCGATCAGGGCCGCCGCCTCCCACGACACCTCGTCATCGATCTTGATCGCGCCCTGCTGCGGGATGACGATCTCCTCGGCCCAGGTGCCGCAGCCCGCCATCCCGAACGCCGTCGCCGCGTCGCCGCCGAACCGGAAGTTGCCCTTGCTGAAGGACTCGATGATGTATTTGGGGCACAGGTACGGCTGCCCGCCCAGGCACAGGTCGCAGCTCTGGCACGCGGGACGCCAGCTGATCACCACGTGGTCGCCGGGCCGTACGGAGTCGACGTGGTCGCCCACCTCGACCACCTCCCCCGCGCCCTCGTGGCCGGGGACGAGCGGCATGGGCTGCGGCAGCACGCCCGACATGGCCGACAGGTCCGAGTGGCACACGCCGGTCGCCCTGATCCGGACGCGCACGTCCGTGGGCCCGACCGGAGCCAGCGTGACGTCGTCACGGATGTCGAGCTTGTCGTTGCCGACGGCGTGCAGGATGGCGGCGCGCATGGGGGTTCCTCCTCCACTTGGTCCCTTGGAGGCTAGTCCTCAAGGGAGAGGGCGGCTTTGGGGCACGAGCGGACCGCGTGGCGGACGCGGTCGAGCAGCTCGGGGGGTGGTTCAGGAAGAAGGATGTGGAGCTGGTCATCGTCGTCCACCTCGAACACCTCGGCCGCGAGCCCCACGCACACGGCGTTCGCCTCGCAGACCAGCTCGTCTACTTTGACTCTCACGTCAGCCTCCTGTGGTCCCATGAGACCACTTTGCTGCGCTCCACCACGTAGGCAACCCGTTTGAGCCCGGTCTTCTCCACGTAGGGCCGCAACAGCTCGTCCGGCACGCCCGGCGTCATCCTACGGGCGATCTTCATGCCGATGGCCAGGACGCCCTCCCGGCCGGTCACAGGCTCGGCCCTGCCGTAGACCAGGACGCCGCGCAGCTCGCCGTAGTCCTCGCCGGTCTCGACCAGGCAGCTCACCCGGGGATCGCGGGCCAGGTTGCGCGCCTTCTGCGCCTTCGCGTAGGTCCAGAAGGCGATCCGCCCCTCGTCCATACCGTAGAACATGGTCACCAGGTGCGGCATACCGTCCGGATTGATGGTCGCCAGCTGCAGCTTGCGCGAGCCCTCCAGGAACGCGGTGACGTCGTCGTCCGACATCGCGATGCGAGCGCGCTGATTCACGCTGCCAAGTAGAACAGGTTCCAGAAGGGGCCTGCAAGGGGTCTCTGGAACGTTATTCGGTTCGGTTAGTGTGCATCTCTATGGCTATGTCATCCGATCTGGTCTACGCGGCCAAGCACGCCAAGGGGTTCATGCCGCACGAGGAGGGCACGGCCCTGTTCGAGGCGGCCTGCCGGTACGGCAAGCTCGGGCCGATCTGCGAGATCGGCACCTACTGCGGCAAGTCCGCCATCTACCTCGGCGCGGCTGCCAGGCACGCCGGGTCCGTGGTCATCACCGTCGACCACCACCGCGGGTCGGAGGAGATCCAGCCGGGGTGGGCGCACCACGACCCGACGCTGGTGGACCCGAGGTTCGGGAAGATGGACTCGCTGCCGACGTTCAGGAACACGATCGCGGCCGCCGGGCTGGAGGACGAGGTGATCGCGATCGTCGGCAGCTCCGAGCGGGTCGCCGGGCTCTGGCGGGCGCCGCTGGGCATGCTGTTCATCGACGGCGGTCACTCGGAGGAGCCGGTCACCCGCGACTACGAGGGCTGGGCGCCGCACGTCGTGGAGGGCGGGGCGCTGGTGTTCCACGACGTCTACCCCGATCCCGCGGACGGGGGGCAGGCGCCCTACCGGGTCTATCTGCGGGCGCTGGAGTCCGGGGCGTTCACCGAGGTGTCGGCGCTGGGCTCGGTCCGGGTGCTGGAACGCGTCGGACCCGGCATCTGACCGCCGGGTGCTGGAACGCGTCCGGCCCGGCATCTGAGCGCCGGGTGCTGGACCGCGTCCGGCCCGGCACCTGAGCGGCCTCAGCATGAGGACCGGCCGTCAGTGGCGGTGGCGGCGGGTCCAGGAGCGGCGGGTCTGGGACTGCCAGCTCCTGAAGTCCTCGTGCGTGTGCGCCTGGTGCCCGAGCGCGATGAGCGCCCGGTCCGTCCAGGCCGCCGCCTCCTCGGGCTCGACCCCCGCCAGGATCGGTACGGCCCGCGCCACGTGATCGGGCAGCGCCCCCGACCGCAGCCGGGCGGCCACGGCGAAGGCGCATCCTTGCGCGAGGTGGGCCCGGAACCCGTCGGACCCCGCGTGCTCGGTCAGCCACCACAACTCCTCGGCCTCGGCCCCACCCGCGTAGGTCGCGGCGAACCCGACCCCGCTCCACAGGTCGGCCCGCCGTCCGGCCGGATAGCCGCCGATCCGGACCGAGACGTCGTCGGGCGAGGCGGAGTCGTGGTACCAGAGCAGGCGGCCCAGCCCCTGGTCGAACACGGCACCGTGGGCCCGGGAGAACAGATCCGGCATCGTACGCTCGCCGATCATGCGATCGGCCCTGCTCAGGCTCCACTGGAAGCCGAACCCGTCCACCGCCAGCCACCTCAGCAGCGGATGGGCCCGCCGCGCACCTCGCACCGGACGCAGCCGCACGAGTGCGTAGCCGCGGCCGGCGCCGAGGTAGGCGGCGTGGCGGTGATGTCGGGCGGGGCCGGTGAGTAGCTCGTGAAGGCGCCGGCCCCGGGTCAGGGTGAGAAGGTCGAGCACGGTGCAGGCGGCGGCGGCCCCTTCGTAACCGAAGGGCCGATGCTCAGCCTCGATATCCTCGATTTTCTCGACTTCTCGTGACATCACCGCGTTGTAGCCGAAAACGTAGGACTTTTCGGCATTGGTGAAGGATGTAGTGGAGGTTCCGCTTCTGAGCCGGAACCTTCGCCGGCTCAGATCGGACTCCAGCGGATCCTTGGCCAGGAACTTCCGCAGCCCTCTTGCCGATGAGAGCGCCGGATGGATCCCGACCTGGTCCATGAACGATGTTGTGCCCGTGTCGCCCACGCTTCCCCCGAAGACGTCTCGTACCGGCCACTCAGAAGCTAGTAAGCCCATTGCGCCTTTCGTCGGCGGCGCACCGGATTTCCCCGGCAAAGAACCCGCAAAAGCCCTTGCGGCCGGTCAGGCCGGGTCAGAGCCCTTCGTCGGCGGCGTGAGGCGGGACGCGCAGTCCCGTACCGGCGGCGCACCCGCAGACCTCGGGATCGAACACCGACCTCCCCGCCACGTCCCGGAACACCCCCGACCCCGGCGAGAGCCGCAGCAGCGCGTCGGCCGCCAGCACGGTGGCGGCGGCCGTGTAGCCGGAGCGCTCGTGCGGGAAGTGCTTGCGGTTGGCGAACTGCCAGCCTGTCCAGTACGAGCCGTCCTCGTGCCGCAGGTGCTGCATGTCCGCGAACAGCGCGGTCGCCCGCTCGCGATCCCCCAGCGCGTCGAGGGCCAGCACCAGCTCGCAGGTCTCGGCCCCGGTGACCCAGGGCTGGTCGGAGACGCACCGGATGCCAAGCCCCGGCACCACGAACGTCGCCCACTCACGTTCCAGCAGCTCGAACGCCGCCCGCCCGCGCACCGCGCCGCCGAGTACCGGGTAGTACCAGTCCATGGAGAAGCGGCTCTTGTCGGCGAACGCCTCGGGGTGCGCGGCCAGGACGTGTGCCAGCCGGTCGGCGGCCAGTTCCCAGTGCGGTTGCGGATCTTGCAGGTGCTCGGCGAGCAGCACCCCGCAGCGCAGCCCCTGGTGGATGGAGGAGCAGCCGGTGAGCAGCGCGTACGTCGAGGCCCTGCCCTGCGCGTCGCGCTCCCAGACGATCTCGCCGCGCTCGGTCTGGAGCCCGGCCACATAGTCGAGCGCGGCCTTGACCATGGGCCAGTGCCGCTCGGTCGGCGCCTGGTCGCCGGTGACGAGGTGGTGGTGCCAGACCCCGACGGCCACGTACGCGGCGTGGTTGGTCTCGCCGCCCAGCTCGGTGGGCACGCCGTCGACCAGCCTCATCGGCCAGGAGCCGTCGGCGCGCTGGTGGCGGGCCAGCCACTCGTAGCCGCGCCGCACCGGCTCCGCTAACCCCGCGACGGACATGGCCATCAGGCACTCGATGTGGTTCCAGGCGTCCACGTGCCCCTCGGGCCAGGGCACGCCGCCGTCTTCCTGCTGTATCGCCGCGATGCTCTCGGCCGTGCGCACGACCTCCTCGGGGGAGATCATGGCTTCCTGACATAGAGGACGACGCTCTTGCCGATGATCGGGTTGAGCACGGCCTCGGCGAGCCTGGTCGCGGCGGGACGTTTCATGATGTCCCAGACCAGCAACTCGTGGTACGCCTTCGCCAGCGGGTGGTCGTCGTTGTTGACGCCGACCGCGCACTTGATCCACCAGTACGGCGCGTGCAGCCCGTGGGCGTGGTGGTGCGGGCCGATCTCGAACCCGACGGACTTCAGCTTGGCCGACAGCTCGGCCAGCGTGTAGATGCGTACGTGCCCGCCGGGGGCGGTGTGGTAGTCCTCGTCCAGCGCCCAGCAGATGCGTTCGGGCAGGAAACTGGGGACGGTGACCGCGGCGGTGCCGCCGGGCTTGAGCACCCGGAAGATCTCGCGCATGGCCGCCATGTCGTCGGGGATGTGCTCCAGCACCTCGGCGGCGATCACCCGGTCGAAGCTACCGTCCTCGAAGGGCATGTCGAGCGCCGTGCCCTGGACGGTCTGCCCGCTGGCCCCGGCCGGCACCTCGCCCGCCTTGTCCATCGCCACGAACATGCCCGCCACGCCGTCCAGCTCCGACTGGTCCATGTCGAACGCGATGACGTCCGCGCCCCGGCGCAGCACCTCGAAGGCGTGCCGGCCGCCGCCACAGCCCAGGTCGAGCACGCGCACGCCGGGGCCCACGGGCAGCCGGGCGAAGTCCACGGTCAGCACTTGTCGCTTCTCCTCGTGTTGGGGACGGCCCGTTTCAGGGGCGACGGGCGGCGATGGCCTCGTGGTAGGCCTCGACGGTTCGCTTGGCCACGACGCGCCAGGTGTAGCGCTCCATGACGCGCTCGTATCCGGCCTTGCCCACGCGGTCTCGTTCCTCGGGGGAGTCGTGCAGGCGGCGCAGCACCGCGGCCAGCTCCTCCGGGTCGCCGGGCGGGACCTGGACGGCGGCGTCGCCCACGACCTCGGGCAGGGCCCCGGTACGGCTGGCCACCAGCGGCGTGGCGCAGGCCATGTGCTCGACGGCGGGCAGCGAGAAGCCCTCGTAGAGGGAGGGCACGACCGAGATCTCCGAGGTGGCGATCAGCTCGCCCAGCTCGTCGTCGGAGATGCCGTGCACGAAGCGCACGCGGTCCTGCAGCGACAGCTCCTGGACGAGCTGCTCGGTGGGGCCGCCGGGGGTGGGCTTGCTGACCACGGTGAGATTCACGTCGCGCTCGGTGGCGAGCTTCGCCACGGCCCGCAGCAGGGTCGCCACGCCCTTCATCGGGGAGTCCGCGCTGGCGACGGCGACGATCGAGCCCTTGCGCCTGGGCTTGTCCGGGCGCGGGTGGAAGTAACGGGTGTCGACGCCGAGCGGGATCAGACGCATGTTCGCCTGGGGGACGTTGAAGTCGCGGTGGATGTCGGCCAGCGACGACTCGCTGACGGTCAGGATCGGGCTCAGCCGGGGCGCGACGCGGGACTGCATCTTCACGAACCCGTACCAGCGGCGCATGCTCAGCTTCTTGCCGCCGGTGGCCGCCGCCAGCTCGATGCGCCGGTCCACGCTGATCGGGTGGTGGATGGTGCCGACCACGGGGAACAGCTTCTGGATGCCGAGCAGGCCGTAGCCCAGGGTCTGGTTGTCCTGCACGACGTCGAAGTCGCCGACCCGCTTCTTCAGCTCGCGGTAGGCGCGCAGCGTGAACGTCAGCGGCTCGGGGAAGCCGGCCGTCCACATCGTGCCGACTTCCAGCCAGTCGATCCAGTCGCGGTACTCCTCCAGCTTGGGAGTCCTGAACGGGTCCTCGTCGCGGTAGAGGTCGAGACTGGGCACCTCGCGCAGGATGACGCCCTCGTCCAGCTCGGGGTAGGGCTGGCCGGAGAACACCTCGACGTGGTGCCCGAGTGCGACCAGTTCCCGGCTCAGGTGGCGGAGGTAGACACCTTGGCCACCACAGGTCGGCTTGCTGCGGTAGGACAGCAGTGCGATCCGCAGCGTTCGCTCCCGCACGGACACCCCTTTCTCCGCCGGTAGGGCCCGGAGTCGGGCGTGTACCGTGAAAGATGACCTTAGTCCGACAAAGGCTACCACTCGGTAGTTCGGCTGGAATTGTTAACAATGCCGCTTTTAGGCCGTGCGAACTGCGACGTTGCCGTAACCGAGCGTGGTTCGGTGGAACGTGTTCTATGGGGCCAGATGCCCCGTTGAGGTGCTTGGCTGTACATTCCCGTCCCAAAGGGATGCGGTCCGGCGGGCCCGCGCGGGCAGCGATAGTTGGAGGACTCCTTGGCCAGGCGAGCTCTCATCACCGGCATCACCGGCCAGGACGGTTCCTACTTGGCGGAGCACCTGCTGGAGCAGGGGTACGAGGTCTGGGGGCTGGTCCGCGGGCAGGCGAACCCGCGGATGTCCCGGATGCGCAGGCTGCTGTCCGACGTGCAGGTGGTGCGGGGGGATCTGCTGGACCAGGGGTCGCTGATCTCGGTGGTGGAACGGGTTCAGCCGGACGAGGTGTACAACCTGGGCGCCATCTCGTTCGTGCCCATGTCGTGGGAGCAGGCGGAGCTCACGGCTGAGGTGACCGGGATGGGTGTCCTGCGGATGCTCGAGGCCATCCGGGTGTGCTCGGGGGTGTCGCGGGGGGCCGGCGGGCCTGCCTCCGGACAGATCCGCTTTTATCAGGCTTCGTCGTCCGAAATGTTCGGACAGGTCAGCGAGACGCCGCAGAACGAGGCCACCGCCTTCCACCCGCGCTCGCCGTACGGGGTGGCGAAGGCGTACGGGCACTTTCTCACGCAGAACTACCGGGAGTCGTACGGGATGTTCGCGGTGTCCGGGATCCTGTTCAACCACGAGTCGCCGCGGCGCGGGGCCGAGTTCGTCACCAGGAAGGTGTCGCTGGGGGTGGCCAGGATCAAGCTGGGACTGGCCGGCGAGCTGCGGCTGGGCAACCTGGAGGCGCGGCGGGACTGGGGGTTCGCGGGGGACTACGTCAAGGCCATGCACCTGATGCTGGGAGCCGCCAAGCCCGAGGACTACGTGATCGGGACCGGGCGGATGAAGTCGGTCAGGGAGCTGGCGGAGGCGGCGTTCGCGGCGGCGGGGCTGGACTGGGAGCGGTATGTGGTGACGGACCAGACGCTGCACCGGCCGGCGGAGGTGGATCTGCTGTGCGCGGATCCGAAGAAGGCGCGGGCGCAGCTGGGGTGGGAGCCGCGGGTGTCCTTCGACGAACTGGTGTCGATGATGGTCGACGCCGACCTCCGCCTCCTCACCAACGGCACCGACCCGGATGATTACGACCCGTGGTGATCCTTTTTTGTCTGTTACGCGTTGCCGTGGTTCGCCGACCGCCGTCGCTGGCTCGCGTCTGTCCAGGGGAACGGCCGCTGACCGGTCAGTGGCGCGCCGCCGTTACGGCGCGCAACGTTCACCCCGTCCGTGGTGGCACGCTTGGCCCCGGCGGTGGTGTGGTGGTGGCTTGGCGGTAGGCGCCTGGAGTTAGGCCGAAGTAGCGGGTGAACCAGCGGGTCAGGTGGCTCTGGTCGGCGAAGCCCGTCGCGGTGGCGACCTCGGCGAGCGGAGTGCCGGCGGCAATCAGGGCGCGGGCCGTTCTCAGGCGTAGCTGGCGCTGGTAGTCGCTCGGCGGCATGCCGTATTCCGCGCGGAAGGCGCGGTAGACCGCGTACCGGGTGGTGCCCGCGGCTCTCGCCAGGTCGTCGATGGTGAGGTCATCGGTCAGGTGGGCGTGCAGGAGCTGCCTGGCCTCCCCGGCCACCCGCGCCGACCTCGTGGGCCCGGTGTCCGGGAGCGGCGTCGTGGCGGCCCGGCGTACCAGGTGGGTGATCGTCGCCGTGAGCAGCTCGTCGCGGTGGAGGGCGGTCGTGGGGCTCAGCAGGGACGTGTGGAGGGCGCGGAGCGCGGCCGCGAGGGCTGGGTCGTCCAGCACCGGGGTGGTGAACAGGGGCAGGCCCGTGCGGCGGCCCGTGGCGTCGGCCAGGGCTTCGGCGACCAGGTCAGGGCC
Source organism: Nonomuraea jiangxiensis (assembly GCF_900099965.1). Classification (GTDB taxonomy): domain Bacteria; phylum Actinomycetota; class Actinomycetes; order Streptosporangiales; family Streptosporangiaceae; genus Nonomuraea; species Nonomuraea jiangxiensis. Next base: position 84,016 of record NZ_FNDJ01000026.1, read on the forward strand.
TATGTGAACCATCCGGTAGGTGAATCCCAGCGGATTGGTGGCGTGGCCGTCGTGGGGGTCCTCCGGGTTGAAGGCCATGACCATGCCCGCCGCGCTCGTGTGCGCCCCGCCCCGGCAGGTGAACGACTGGGCCCCGGTCTCCGTCACGCCGAAGGAGTAGGTCTCGTGGCTGTGCCGGTGGTAGGCGTGCTGCTCGAAGTGCGCGTACATGGCCTCGATCGGCCGGTCAGGTGACCGCCAGTATCGGGACCAGTCCTGTCGCATGCCTCCATTGTCGCCGGTCACTGACAAGACCGGTGCTGGTGGCCTGGCCCGCCGCACGAGCGTTCAAGACGCGGTGAGGGCGGGCGTCCGAGACTGGTGCCATGCGTTTCGACACCAAGATCGGCATCGTGGTACGCGCGGATCTGGCCGCATGGCAGCAGCTCAACGTCACCGCCTTCCTGGCGAGTGCGGTGGCGGGCGGGGTCCCTCAGACCATCGGCGAGCCGTACGAGGACGGGTCCGGCAACTCCTACTTGCCGATGTTCCGCCAGCCTGTGCTGGTGTATGTGGGGGAATTGGGGGACCTGCGGGTTGTCCGGGAGAAGGCGACGGGGCGGGGCATGGACGTGGCCGTCTACATTGAGGAGATGTTCAAGACGGGGCACGACGCGGACAACCGGGCGGCGGTGCGTGCGGTGGAGGCCGATGAGCTGGGGCTGGTGGGGGTGGCGGTCCACGGGCCAAGGAACGCTGTGGACAAGGTCCTGAAGGGCCTGTCGCTGCATCCCTGAGCGGTCGGTCGCCACGTCCCGTGGCCGGTCAGGTGGTCTGTGGATGGTCAGGTGGCCTGCGAGCGGCCCGGCCGGCGGTGGCCACCAGTACTGGGCACGGCCGAGCCGGGGTATCGCCAGGATCGGTGCGTTGGTCCAGCGCGTGGGTCCTCGCAGGCGTTCGGAGAGCATCTGGCAGGCATGGCGCCCAGCCACGCAACTGCGGCCACTGGAGTTCCGGCTGGACAACTGGCAACCCACTCCGGGTCATTCGAGATCTCCCGCTATGCCCGGCCTGGGGGCTCGTCTCCCGAAAGGGGTGTACGGAAGCCCGCCGTACATGCTTGTACGGGGGTGACCCAACAGGAGGGGGCTCAGCCGTCCGGGCCGAACCCCCTTCCACAAGGCATTAGGAGAGGTCGAACTCTCCCTTGGATGCTCCGTCCAGGAAGGCACGCCACTCATCAGGCCGGAACTGCAGAACTGGGCCTTTTCCCCTGGCCTTGCTGTCTCTGACATGCACGCTGTCATCGTGCAGGCGCATCACCTCGACACAGCTACCACCGTTGTCGCCAGATGCCTGCGCCTTCATCCACACGCCGACGGGCATACTGTTACCCATAGCTCTCCATCACCTCGCGAATGGTTTGCCGACTCCTATCCACGGGATACGCCATGCCAGACAGGGCTTCCCACCGCACAATAAGCGCCTGTACGGTTGCCGCGCGATTCGTTACCCGTCCCTCTTCCGCGCTCTCCAGGTAGGCGTGGTCGGGGCCGCCGTCGAACATGGTGGCTACCTCGAACGCTCCCAGGCACCCCACCGTGAGCCCTGCTGTAAGGGGAATGATCCTTACCGTGACGTACGGAGGGCTGATCACATCGAGGAGCTTTTGAAGCTGCTCACGCATCACTTCCGCACCACCAACGGGGCGATGAAGAACATTCTCGTCGATCAGTGTGGAATACATAGGAGGCTTGGGCGTGCCGAGGATTGCTTGTCGACGGACACGCAGACGCACCGCCTGCTCTGCCTCCTCTGGGGTTGCCCCGGGCCTTCCGAGGAGCACCTCCCGGGCGTAACGCTCCGTTTGGAGTAGGCCAGGGATGAGCATCGGCTCAGACGTTCGGATGGTGTGAGCGAGCGCTTCGACTCGTGGCCACTCTCGGAACCATTTCGGCCCCATCGTGTTCCCGTGGATCGCAGGAAGCAGCTCCATGAGCTGTCCGTCGAGCCCCAGAGCCTTTTCGATCTCGCGGGTGTACTCCTCGGTTGGCTTGCGCATGAGACGTTCGACGTGCCCCACCGCGCTTTCACTGTAGGGCAGCCTGTCTGCTAGACGCTCCTGGCTCAACCCTTGGTCCGTCCGATATTGGAGCTGTCGTCGGGCGTATTCCTTCCACGCCTCCCTGCTGGGATCGTCCCCATTTGCTGCCATGCCACACCCCTTCTCTCCTGAGGGTGATTGCTGCGAGCGGTCACTTAGAGGGTTGACCTACAAGCTGTAAGGAACGGTACGCCCAATCGGTGCGGTGCGCCACGGGACGAGAGTCCATGCTGAGGAGGCTTAACAAATGCGCAGGGATGAAGGCCACAGCAAAGCGCGTACAGGTTCGGATGAGGTCTGTACGCCAACGTTCCGAGGTGACCATGCGAGTAGCCGCGAAAAATCCGCCCTACGCGGGCATCAAAGTGTGGTTCGTCAGCGAGATCGACGACCGAGCCCTATTGCCGGGGCTGGCTCGTAGGGAACTCCGGGCGTGGATGGGGGATCATCCGGCGCTTGCGGACCTTGAGGCCATCGCGTCGGAGCTGGTGACGAACGCCGTGCTTCACGGTGAGGGCGCGTGGGTGCGGATGAGCCTCCGGGCGGTGGAAGAACGGGAACGGCCTTTCTGGCGGTTGAGCGTCGTAGACCCTGGCCTGTCGGCGTCTGTGCCCATGCCGCGCATGCCCGGGCCGCACGAGACGACGGGCAGGGGCCTGTGGATGGTGGACTCACTGACCAACGGGTGTTGGGAGACCAGCCTCACGCAGATGGGCGAACGCGTCGTGTCGGCTTTGCTGCCCCGCTGAATGCCGAGAGGAGGGAGAGAGCGGATGACGGTCAGTACGTACGGGAGTCCGGCGGGACTTCTGGCGCGGGAGTTGGCGGCGGTACTGCGTGGCCGTGGGATCGACTCGCAAGTCTTCGAGGCTCATGGGATCGCGCTGGTGGGGATCTGGTCGGTGAGCTTGGCGGTGTGGTGCGAGTGGGGCCGCGACGGCTGGCGTTTCCGTTGGTGCATGAACGATGCAAGCGGTACGGGGAGATGGGATTACACCGTGTGTCCGTGTTCGACGATGGAGACGGCTGCCCGGCGGATCGAGGGCTTGTACCAGGAGCGATACAGGCGACTGTACGATGCTGCCGCGCTGCGGGCGCACCACGAAGCGCAAGCCGGTGAGGACGGCGGGGTTGGAGCGGCCACAGGAGGGTGATCCCGTATGTGACCGCCTACGGGGGCGAATGCGTGTCTTATCAGCTCGCTCTGGCCTTGCATGCTGAGGCGACTGACGGGTTCCGGCTGTCGTACACGAACGCGACGGCGCATGACTGGATGTTCGGCACGTGCTTGGCGTCGTTCTCTGGCGAGGCGACGGTGCGACGGGCCACCCACGGGCCAAGACGGGTAGCGTAGCCGTAAACCCCAGTTCCACCTCCTGATTGTGGATAAGCGATCTTTCTCCACAGAACCCCGTTCGGTTCCTCGCCACCGCAGCCGTCCGATGCACCCTTGGCTCCATGAGCCCAGCACTCCTCACATCTCTCCCGTCCACGAGCGCCTGTGCCGCCAGCACGAGCCACCCCGGCGACCTCAAGTCCGGCACGGTCGCGGGCCCCTCGTCCCTTCCAACCCCAGTACCACGCGAGGCGTCGCCGCACGAGCAGCACCAACGCCCGAAGTGGCCGGGCGGGGGCTTGCGTCCAGGACGGGGACTTCGCTTGGGGTGGGGCTCTGGTCTGGGACGGGATCTCCGTGTTATGCGGTGCGCGGTTGGAAGGCCACTGTCGTGACCGGCCGCGCCTCACCATCCCTCGCCGAGCGCGCCCGGCGAGTCACCCGCTCAGTCCCTCAGGCAGTTGCCTGTCGTCAGACGGCCGCACACATTTGGGGCCTGGACACTCTGCCAACCAACGAGGAGGACTGGCCCGTCGAGGTGATCGCTTCGGGTCATGTGGCGCTCCGGGGTTGCGTCACCTACCTGACATCCCTCCCGGACGAGGACATCACCGAGCACCAGGGCATCCGCCTGACCACCATAGAACGTACCGCCCTCGACTGCGCCCGCTGGCTGCCACGCATGGAAGCGGTGGCGATCCTCGACCAGTTCGCCCGCAGAGGCTTGGACCTCGACGCCCTGTGGCACCGCCCCACCAACACCTGGCGCCTGCGCGACAACCTCAGCCTGGCCGACCGGGGAGCGGCCTCGCCCAGGGAGAGCTGGCTGAGGGTCATCCTCGTCGAGGGCGGCCTCCCCAGACCCACCACCCAGATCAGGGTCGAGCTGGACCACGGTCGCCACGCCTACCTGGACCTGGGCTGGGAGGAGTTCAAGGTCGCAGTCGAGTACGACGGCCGCGAGCACCACACCTCGGCCGCCGACCAGCAGCGCGACGCCGATCGCCGAGAGGAGCTCCGACGACGGGGCTGGCGCGTGATCGCCGTCCGCAGGGACGTCATCCCCACCCAGATCGCCGACCTCCTCCACCACGTGGCCGACGTCTTGATCGAGCGCGGCTGGCAACCGGGTCCCGAACGCACGACCCGCATCCTCCGCTACATCCGTGCGGCCCGCCGCAATTCCCGCTACAGATCGACAAGGCGTAAGTCCTTCCGGTGACGGCTCCACACCAATGGCCCTACGTGCCGCGCCGTGTGGTCACGCCTGCTGCTCAACGGTGGCTCTACGTGCCGTGCTCCGGGGTCACGCCTGCTGCTCAACGGTGGCCGTGTGTGCCAACGGCGGTCTTGTGTGCCGTGGCTTGGCGTGACATCTACCGCGCAACGGTGGCTCTGTGCCGCGCGTCGGCGGGACGTCCTCCGCGTAACGATGCTCTGTGTGTCGTGCCCGGCGTTACGTCTGCTGCGCCGGGAAGGCGGCGCTTTGGGTGGGGTTATGACCCCCGCCGCTGCGTCGCTTCCAGCGCGGGATCGACCGGCCATGGGAAGAGCGCGGGCGGTGGGCGGGGGTCGGGTCCGGGTGATCGGTGGACCCGAGGGTTCGGTCTCCTTCTTCAGCCGATGGTGACCGGTAGTTCCTTGATGCCGTTGATGAAGTTCGAGCGCAGGCGGCGGGCTGGGCCTGATTGGCGGAGGCGGGGGTGGCGGCGGGCCAGGTGTTCGAACAGGACGCGGAGTTCCAGTTTGGCAAGGTGGTTGCCCAGGCAGAAGTGGGCGCCGCCGCCGCCGAAGCCGATGTGGGGGTTGGGGTTGCGGGCGATGTCGAAGACGTCGGGGTCGGGGAAGACGGCGGAGTCGCGGTTGGCGGAGGAGTAGAAGACCACGACCTTGTCGTCGGCCCGGATCTGCCGGCCTCCGAGCAGTTGGTCGGTGGTGGACGTGCGGCGGAAGAGGTTCACCGGGGAGACCCAGCGGACGATCTCGTCGGCGGCGGTCGCGGCCAGGGTGGGGTCGGCGACCAGGCGCTCCCACTGGTCCGGGTGCTCGAAGAAGGTGAGCATGCCGCCGGAGGCCGCGTTGCGGGTGGTCTCGTTGCCCGCCACCGACAGCAGCAGGACGAAGAGCTCGAACTCGCTCTCGTCGAGCGTCGCGCCGTTCTCGTCGGGTTGCAGCAGCTTGGTGACGATGTCGTCCTTCGGGTGGGCCCTGCGCTGGGTCGCGAGTTGACCGGCGTAGGAGTAGACCTCCATGGCGGCGGCCGAGGCGTCCTCGGGGGAGGAGGCGTAGTCGGGGTCCTGTGAGCCGATCATGCGGTTGGACCAGGAGAAGAGCTTGTCGCGGTCGGCCACGGGCGCGCCGAGCAGTTCGCAGATCACGTACAGGGGGAGGGGCGCGGCGACCTCGGTGACGAAGTCGATCTCGCCGGTGCACTTGTCGAGGAGGTCGTCGCAGATGTCCCGGATGTGCTGTTCGAGGGCACCGATGGTGCGCGGGGTGAATCCCCGGTTGACGAGCGAACGCCGCTTCGTGTGCTCCGGCGGGTCCTGGTTGAGCATCATGAGCCGCTGGAGTGCGATCTGCTCCTCGGGTACTTCGTCGAACAGGGCGAGTCTCCTGGCCGAGGAGAACAGATCGGAGTGGCGCGACACGTGGACGACGTCCTCGTGCCGGGTGACGGCCCAGAAGCCGGGTTCGCCCTCGTGCCAGTGGACGGGGGAGTTGGCGCGGAGCCAGGCTAACTGCTCGTGCGGCGGTCCAGTGGTCGCGTAATGGTCCCGGTCGACGAGGTTGATCTGCACCCGATTTCACCCACTTGATCAAGCGCTTGGTTAGCCTTCTGAAACGTGTTCTATTACGTCGCTGTGCGGTCGTCAAGGATGGGGAGGGCGCGGGGGGGCGTCGGGTGCGACGGGGATCTCGTGCGAGAGGGGTCACGGGGTGGTCGGGTTGGTTGGGGAGTGGAGAGGGGTGCGTACTTTCCGGCTTGTTGTGCTGCTTTATGGAGGAATCGGCGTCCCCTCCGATGTTTTGGGCGGTTGGCATTCGGGAGCGTGAACGGAGGTGGCGGGGCGGTGTATTCGGTTCACACGCCGGGTGGGTCTCTCGGGGGTGTCCTTCGAGGTCACGGATCGGATGTATCCGTCTCGGCGCCCTTGACACGCTCTACCTGGTCGCACCAGCATCTTGAATCAAGACATCCGATGTATATGTGAAGGATGCGGTGTGAAGCTGCTGCGAGTAGGACCTGTCGGACAGGAGCGACCGGTAGTGCTGGACTCTGCCGGTGACCTGCGCGACATCGGAGAGCCCGAGATCGACGGGGCTTTCCTCGCTTCCGGGGGAGTGGCGCGCGTCCGCGACGCGCTGGAGCGTGGTGCCCTGCCCCTCATCGACGCCGAGGGGCTGCGGATCGGCGCCCCCATCGCACGTCCGGGGAAGATCGTCTGCATCGGCCTGAACTACAGCGACCACGCCGCCGAGTCCGGCCAGGCAGCGCCGGACGAGCCCGTCGTGTTCATGAAGGCCGCCAACACCATGATCGGCCCCAACGACGAGGTCCTGGTGCCGCGCGGCAGCGTGAAGACCGACTGGGAAGTGGAGTTGGCCATCGTCATCGGGCAGGAGGCCCGCTACCTGGGCAGCCGGGAGGAGGCGCTGGCCGTGATCGCGGGCTACGCGATCTCCAACGACGTCTCCGAGCGCGCGTTCCAGTTCGAACGCGGCGGGCAGTGGGACAAGGGCAAGTCCTGCGAGACCTTCAACCCGCTGGGCCCGTGGCTGGTGACGGCCGACGAGGTAGGCGATCCGCAGGACCTGCCGCTGCGCCTGTGGGTGAACGGCGAGCAGCGCCAGGACGGCAACACCAAGAACATGATCTTCGACGTGGCCGAGATCGTGCGCTACCTGAGCCAGTTCATGGTGCTGGAGCCCGGCGACGTGATCAACACCGGTACGCCCGCCGGAGTGGCGTTGGGCATGCCGGAGCAGCCGTACCTGCGGGCCGGCGACGTGATGGAGCTGGAGATCGGGGGGCTCGGCCGGCAGCGCCAGACCGTGGGGCAGGCATGACGGGCGAGGACTCGGCTCAGGATCGACCACGGGGTGAGGGAGTGACCGAGATGTCCGGCCAGGGGGCGGGGGCGTACCGGATTGTTGGGATGAAGACGCACGACGTGCGGTTTCCGACCTCGCGGGAGCTCGACGGCTCCGACGCCATGAACCCCGACCCCGACTACTCCGCCGCCTACGTCGTGCTCACGACGGACGACGGGTTCGAGGGGCACGGGTTCGCGTTCACGATCGGGCGCGGGAACGACGTCCAGACCGCGGCGATCAGCGCGCTGGAGCCGTACGTGGTCGGCAAGGACGTCGAAGACCTGGGCGCGCTCTACCTGGACATGGTCAACGACTCGCAGCTGCGTTGGCTGGGGCCGGAGAAGGGCGTCATGCACATGGCGATCTCCGCCGTGGTCAACGCCCTGTGGGATCTCAAGGCCAAGCGGGCGGGTAAGCCGTTGTGGCGGTTGCTGTCGGACATGTCGCCTGAGGAGCTGGTCGGGCTCATCGACTTCCGCTATCTGAGCGACGCCCTGACACGGGACGAAGCCCTCCAGATCCTGAAAAATGCGGAAGCGACCAAGGCCGAGCGGATCAGTACGCTGCTCGAAACCGGCTACCCCGCCTACACCACCTCCCCCGGCTGGCTCGGATACGACGACGACAAGCTGCGCAGGCTCTGCAAGGAGGCCCTCGACCAGGGTTTCACCCAGATCAAGCTCAAGGTCGGCGCCGATCTCGACGACGACAGGCGCCGGTTCCGGGTGGCCCGCGAGGTCTGCGGGCCCGACTTCCCGATCGCCATCGACGCCAACCAGCGCTGGGACGTCGGCTCCGCGATCGAGTGGGTCAACGCGCTGAAGGAGTTCCACCCGCACTGGGTCGAGGAGCCGACCAGCCCCGACGACGTGCTCGGACACGCCGCCATCGCCAGGGGCATCGCCCCGGTCCCGGTGGCCACCGGCGAGCACGTACAGAACCGCATCCTCTTCAAGCAACTCCTGCAGGCCGAGGCGATCTCCTACCTGCAGATCGACTCGGCCCGGGTCGGCGGGGTCAACGAGAACCTGGCGATTCTGCTGCTCGCGGCCAAGTTCGGGATCCCGGTGTGCCCGCACGCGGGCGGTGTCGGGCTGTGCGAGCTGGTGCAGCACCTGTCGATGTTCGACTACGTGGCGGTCACCGGCACCATGGACCACCGCGTGATCGAGTACGTCGACCACCTCCACGAGCACTTCATTGACCCCGTCGTCATCCGCGACGGCCGGTACGTCGCCCCGTCCGCGCCCGGGTTCAGCGCGGAGATGCACGCAGAGTCGATCGCCGCCCATACGTTCCCCGGCGGCGAGGTTTGGAGGGACGAGTGAGCCTGAAAGCAGTCGTGACCGGCGGCGGCTCCGGCATCGGCCTGGCCGCCGCCACCCTGCTCGCCGAGCGGGGCATGAAGGTCGCCTGCCTCGACCTCAACCCGCCGGGCGAGCCGTTCATCGGCATCAAGGCCGACGTCACCGACGACGCGAGCGTGCGTACCGCGGTGGCCGAGGCGGCGGAGCGACTGGGCGGCATCGACGTGCTGGTCAACAACGCCGGCATCGGGGCCCAGGGCACTGTCGAGGACAACCCGGACAGCGAGTGGCACCAGGTGTTCGACGTCAACGTGGTCGGCATGGTCCGGGTGGCCCGGGCGGCGCTGCCGTACCTGCGTCGGTCGGAGCACGCCGCGATCGTCAACACCTGCTCGATCGCGGCCACCGCCGGGCTGCCCCAGCGCGCGCTCTACAGTGCGACCAAGGGCGCGGTGTTGTCGCTGACGCTCGCGATGGCCGCGGACCACATCCGCGAGGGCATCCGGGTCAACTGCGTCAACCCGGGCACCGCGGACACCCCGTGGGTCGGCAGGCTGCTCGACGCGGCCCCCGACCCCGAGGCGGAGCGGGCGGCGCTCAACGCCAGGCAGCCGATGGGCCGCCTGGTGAGCGCCGAGGAGGTGGCGGCGGCCATCGCGTACCTGGCCGGCCCCGAGGCCGGTGCCACCACCGGGACCGCGCTCGCGGTCGACGGCGGCATGCAGGGACTCCGGCTCCGCCCCACCTCATAAGGGCTCCGGCGGGCAGGCACCCTGCCTCAGGCTCACTTCATAAAGATCGGCGTCATGAGGCATCCCGCCTCAGGGCTGCTTCAAGAAGGACAGCGGCATGAGGCATCCAGCCTCAGGCCCATCTCACAAAGGACAGCGGCATGAGGCACCCAGCCTCAGGCCCATCTCACAAAGTACAGCGGCATGGGGCACCCAGCCTCAGGCCGTCTCATCAACAAAAGGTCGGCGGCATGGGGCACCTCGCCTCAAGCCCATCTCATAGACGGTGGCATGCAGGGACTCCGCTTCCGTCTCATCAAGTACGGACGGAGGTGTGCAGGAGCTCCGGCTCCGGCCCACCAGTAAGGAAGGTAACCCCCCATGAAGCTCGGACCGGCGGTCGCGGTCGCGGCCCTCCTTACGATCATCACGGCGTGTGGCTCAGACACTTCGACAGGAGCAGAAGCAGGAGGCGGCGGCGCGAAGGTCGGCATCGATCATCCCCGTGCCGACTCCGACTTCTGGAACAGCTACATCAAGTACGTTCCGCAGATGGCCGGTGAGCTCAAGGTGGACCTCATGCCGGCCACCAACTCGCAGAACGACGTCACCAAGCTGGTCAGCAACGTGCAGGCGCTGACCGGTCAGGGCGCCAAGGTGATCGTCATGGCCCCCCAGGACACCGGAGCGGTGGCCACTACATTGCAGCAGCTCGAAAACAAGAAGATCCCCGTCGTGACCGTGGACACGCGGCCCGACAAGGGCAAGGTCTACATGGTCGTACGCGCCGACAACCGCGCGTACGGGACCAAGGCCTGCGAGTTCCTCGGCGAGAAGCTCGGCGGCAAGGGCAAGGTCGTGCAGCTCCAGGGCGCGCTGAGCTCGATCAACGGCCGGGACCGGTCCGAGGCGTTCCTGGAGTGCATGAAGTCGAAGTTCCCCGGGATCACGGTGTTCAGCGAGCCGACCGAGTGGGAGGGCAGCAAGGCCGCGTCCATGCTGCAGACCCGCTTGGAGCAGAACCCGGACATCAAGGGCATCTACATGCACGCCGGCGGCGTCCACCTGGCCCCGACGCTGCAGGTGCTGAAGCAGAAGGGCCTGCTGGTCCCGCCGACGGACCCCAAGCACGTCTTCGTGGTCTCGAACGACGGCATCCCGCAGGAGTTCGAGGCGATCCGCAAGGGCGAGATCGACGCCACGGTGTCCCAGCCGGCCGACCTGTACGCCAAGTACGCCCTCTTCTACGCCAAGGCGGCGGCCGAGGGCAAGACGTTCCAGCCCGGTCCCACCGACCACGACAGCACGATCATCCAGCTCCCGAACGGCATGGAGGACCAGCTCCCCGCGCCGCTCGTGACCAAGGACAACGTGGATGACAAGGCCCTTTGGGGCAACCAGGTCAACTAATGAAAAATCATGTTGAGGCCCGAGATGTCGTAAAGCGTTTCGGGCCAACCACGGCGCTCAACGGCGCGAAGATCGCGATCGCCGAGGGCGAGACGCACGCACTCGTCGGCAGGAACGGCGCCGGGAAGTCCACCCTGGTGTCGATCCTCACCGGGCTCCAGCGGCCCGACGCGGGCGAGGTGCTGTTCTCGGGAGAGGCGGCGCCCGCCCTCGCCGATCGCGACGCCTGGCGGCAGCGGGTCGCCTGTGTGTACCAGAAGCCGACGATCATCCCGGCCCTGACGGTGGCGGAGAACCTGTTCCTCAACCGTCAGTCGGCCGGGAGGCTGATCAACTGGCGCGGGCTGCGGGCCAGGGCACGCGAGCTGCTGAACACGTACGAGGTGGACGTCGACGCGCAGGCGCTGGCAGGCGACCTGACCGTCGAGCAGCGCCAGCTCGTGGAGATCGCCCGCGCGCTGTCGTTCGGGGCCAGGTTCATCATCCTCGACGAGCCGACCGCGAGGCTCGACGGGCCGGCCATCGAGCGGTTGTTCACCCGCATGCGGTCCCTGCGCGAGCAGGGCGTCACGATGATGTACATCTCCCACCACCTGGACGAGATCTACGAGATCTGCCAGAGCGTCACGGTCTTCCGCGACGCCCGGCACGTTCTCACCAGGCCGGCGGCCGACCTCCCGCATGACGAGCTGGTCGCCGCGATGACGGGCGAGGCCACGACCGCGTACGAGGCCCGCACCCGCACCCCCGGCGACACGGTCGTGCTGTCGGGGGAGGGTCTGTCACTGGCCGGCCGCTACCAGGACGTGGACATCTCGGTCAGATCCGGCGAGGTCGTCGGCCTGGCCGGATCCGCCAGCAGCGGCAAGGTCGGCCTGGCCGAGACCCTGGTCGGGCTGCGCAAGGCGGACACGGGCACGGTCACGGTCAACGGCACCCAGGTCCGGCAGGGCGACGTGCCCGCCGCCATGCGGGCGGGTCTCGGCTTCGTGCCCGAGGACCGGCACCACGAGGGTTTCGTCCCCCTGCTGTCCGTGGGGGAGAACGCCACCTTCCCGATCGCCCGCAAGCTCGGGCGGTACGGCATGGTGTCCCCGACGCGACGCCGGGACAAAGCAGTAGAAATGATCAAAAATCTAGATATCAAGACCGAAGGACCGGATCAGCCGGTCGGGGACCTGTCCGGGGGCAACGCGCAGAAGGTCGTCTTCGCGCGGGCGCTCGTGGACGACCCGACGGTGCTGGTCGTGATCAACCCGACCGCCGGTGTCGACGTCAAGGCCAAGCAGGCCCTGCTCGGCGCGGTCGAGGACGCGGTCGATCGGGGAGCGGGGGCCGTGGTCGTCTCCGACGAACTGGACGACCTGCGCATTTGTGACAGGGTGCTGGTGATGTTCCACGGCAGGGTGGTGCAGGACGTGCCGCGTGGCTGGGCCGACCACGAGCTCGTGGCCGTGATGGAAGGCATAGAAGAGTGACCACTGTGACTGCGCCGGCACCCCGGCTACGGCTGGCCAGGTTCCGCGACCTGACGCTCGTGCCGGTGATCCTGCTCCTGCTGGTGGTGGGCGCGTTCCTGGACCCGACGTTCCTGACGGCGGGCAACCTGACGAACGTCCTGCAGCAGCAGGCCGCGATCTCGCTCCTGGTGCTGGCGGAGGCGATGATCCTGATCGCCGGCAAGTTCGACCTGTCGCTGGAGTCGACGGTCGGCACCGCCCCGGCCATCGCGGTCATGCTGATCATCCCGGTGTCGGCGGGCGGGTTCGGCCTCGGGTTGCCCGGGGTGCTGGTGATCCCGCTGGCCCTGCTGATCGGCGCGGCCATCGGGGCGTTCAACGGTTTCCTGATCATCAGGTTCCAGCTGTCGGCGTTCATCGTCACGCTGGCCATGCTGATCATCGTGCACGGCTTCCTGCAGGGGCCGACGGAGGGCAAGACGCTGTTCCAGCTCCCCGACTCGATCCTCTACCTGGGCAGCGCGATGTGGCTGGGCCTGCCCGCGGCCATCTGGATCGCCGGGGCGCTGTTCGCCGCGGGCATGTTCGGGCTGGGCTACCTCCGGGCCGGCCGCTCGCTCTACGCGATCGGCGGCAACTCCGACGCCGCCCGCGCCGCGGGCATCCGGGTGGACCGCGTCCTGTACGGGGTGTTCATCCTCGGCGGCACGCTCGCCGCCCTGGCGGGCATCCTGGAGACCGGCCGCCTCGGCGCGATCGGCAACAGCATGGGGGTCGGCTGGATCTTCATGGTGTTCGCCGCGGCGGTCATCGGCGGCGTCAGCATGGACGGCGGCAAGGGCACGATCCTCGGCGCGCTGACCGGCGTGCTGGTGATCGGCCTGGTGCAGAACATCCTGACCCTCATCGGCGTCTCGGGCTTCTGGCAGCCGGTGATCTACGGCGGCATCATCCTCATCGCCCTGATGATCAGCCGCATAGCAGGTGGAAAGGCACAAGATTGATGGCCGGCGTGATCGACCTACCACGTCACGGCTTCGGCGGCGCGCCGATCGGCAACCTGTACGAAGGGGTGACCGACGAGCAGGCGAGCGCCACCGTCCAGGCCGCCTGGGAGCGCGGGGTGCGGCTGTACGACACCGCGCCCCACTACGGGCTGGGCCTGTCGGAGCGCCGCCTGGGTGCGGCGCTGGCCGGTCGCTCCGGTTACCTTCTGTCCACGAAGGTCGGCCGGCTGCTGGTGCCCGCCGCCGACGGCGGGGCCGACGCCGAGGGCTTCGACGTACGTGCCGGCCTGGAGCGGCGCTGGGACTTCTCCCGCGACGGCGTACGCAGGTCGCTGCGCGAGTCCCTGGAACGCCTGGGGCTCCCGGCCGTCGACCTCGCCCTCATCCACGACCCGGACGACCACGCGGACCAGGCGATCGAGGAGGCGTACCCGGCGCTGGCGGAGCTGCGGGCCGAGGGCGTGATCCGGGCGGTCGGCATCGGGATGAACCAGTGGCAGGTCCCGCTGCGCTTCGTCCAGGAGACCGACATCGACGTGGTCATGCTCGCCGGCCGCTACACGCTGCTCGACCAGTCGGGCCTGCCGCTGCTGGAGGCGTGCGTGGAGCGCGGCGTACGGGTGCTGGCGGCGGGCGTCTTCAACAGCGGCATCCTGGCCACGCCCACGCCGTCGGGCACGTACGACTACGCCCCGGCCCCCGCGACGCTGCTGGAGAAGGCCACCAGGATCGCCAAGGTCTGCGAGCGCCACGGCGTCACGCTCCCGCAGGCGGCGATGGCCTTCCCGCTGCGCCACCCGGCGATCGCCACGATCGTCCTGGGCGCCCGCACCCCGCAGGAGGTCACCACCAACGCCGACCTGTGGTCCCGCCCGGTGCCGGAGGAGCTCTGGGCGGAGCTGGAGTCGGAGGGGCTGCTGGCCCGGTCACGTTAGTGCATGCCCCCCGGAGCGCGCTAACGGGCGGTCGGCGCATCGGGAGGTGGTCGCTTCACGACGGGAGCAGCAGCCAGGACGTGGACGTACCCGGCTCGTACGGGGAGTCCAGGCGCTTGGCGAGCACCCCCGGCAGCCCCTGTTCCCTGGCAGCCTGGCGCACCGGGTCGAAGTCGCCCGGCCAGGCGGGGGCGGTCTGCCAGTGGCCGCCCGTCACCCCGAGTGCCTCCAGGGCGGCCCGCCGGGTCGTGTAGGGCTCGGCGAGCAGGGAGTGGCCGTCGTCGTACAGGAGGTCGTAGAAGACCAGGATCTCCGCGCCGCCGAGGGTGGTCAGCTCCCCGTCCAGCACCGCCGTACGGCTGCCGAACGACTCCGCCAGCGCGCGCAGCCACGGATGCTCGCGGGCGGCCGTGGTGCGCCCGCCCTCGATGGGGACCAGCAGGCGGCGACCGCCCCAAGCGAACTCGAAGGCGTAGGCCGCTGGGTCCCGCGGCGGCTTCGCGCGCCGGGTGGGGAGCATGGGGTCCACGTCGGGGAACGGGTCGCGGGCCGCGGCGCCCATGCGGTGGATCATCCAGTTCTTGCCCCTGGTCCGGAAGAGCACGAAGCGGCCGTCGGCCCGCTCGCCGTGCAGGACGAACTTGACCTCGCGATCCGACCACTTCTCCGTCTCGTACGTGCCGGTGTCCCAGACGGTCATGGTGCCGCCGCCGTATTCGCCCTGGGGGATCTCGCCGTGGAAGGTCAGGTACTCCATCGGGTGGTCCTCGGTCCGCACGGCCAGGTGGTTGGTGCCGGGGTCGGCGGGCAGGCCCTTGGGGACGGCCCAGGAGACCAGCACGCCGTCGCGTTCCAGGCGCAGGTCCCAGTGCAGGGACCGCGCGTGGTGCTCCTGGATGACGAACGCGTTGCCGTCCGGCGAGGAGGAGAGCGAGTCGGGGACGGGCTCGGGGGTACGTTCGGCGTCGCGTTTGCTCCGATATTTCGAGAGTTTGTCGGGCACAAGGACGGTCCTACCCGCTCGTACCCTTCCGGATCACGAGCCGGTGCCGCCACCAGGACCTCATGAGCTCACCCCGAGGTCCTGGATGCCGACGACCTTCAACAGCCGCAGCGCCTCGTACGACGGCGACCCGGGCGCGGCGGTGTAGAACACGACCCACTGGTCGGACTCGGGCACGTGCAGCGCGTCGCAGTCGAGCTCCAGCCATCCCACCACCGGGTGGTTGAGCCGCTTGCGCACGGACCGCCGCACCGTCACGTCGTGCCCCGCCCACAACTCGGCGAACTCGGCGGAACCCGCGAGCAACCGGCCGATCAGCCGCTTGACGCCGGGGTCGGCCGGATAGCGCGCGGCGACGGCACGCAGGTCGGCCACCGCCGCCCGGGCGAAGTGCCAGGTGTCCTCGGCATCGAGGAAGGACTCGGCCCGCGGGTCGGTGAAGAAGCGCCAGACGATGTTGCGCTCGTCGGCGGGCAGGGTGGAGAAGTCCGTGAGCAGCGCGGCGGCCAGCGCGTTCCAGGCCAGGACGTCGAACTTGGCGTCCAGCACGATCACCGGGTTGTCGGGCAGCCGGTCGAGGAGATGCAGCACACTGGGCCGCAGGTCGCGCGGCGGCCCCGACGGCGGCCCCGGCGGCTCGCCGGTCAGGTAGTGCAGGTGGGAGCGCTCGTCGTCGGACAGGCGCAGGGCCCTGGCGATGGCGCCGAGCATCTGGCGCGACGGGCGCGGCCCGCGCCCCTGCTCCAGGCGGGCGTAGTAGTCGACGGACATCCCGGCCAGCTGGGCGACCTCCTCACGGCGCAGCCCCGGGGTGCGGCGGCGCTTGCCCGCCTCCAGGCCCACGTCCGCCGGCCGCACGAGCGCGCGCCGGCTGCGCAGGAACGCCGCCAGTTCCTCCCTGTTGACCCGATCCATACCTGTCAGCATGCCTGACCTGCGGGCCCGGTAACCAGGGACCGCCGATCCGTGGTTCAACGGTTCTCTGCCGGTCCGGCGCGTTCGCGGCGAGGCTGGGGCCATGACCGAACAGAAGATCGTTCTCATCACCGGTGCCAACAAGGGGATCGGGTACGCCACCGCCCGCGTCCTGGGCCAGGCCGGAAACGTCGTGTTCGTCGGCGCCCGCGATCCCGAACGCGGCACGAAGGCGGCCGCCGAGCTGGTGGCCGAGGGGCTGGATGCCCGGTTCGTCCGTCTGGACGTCACCGACCTCGGCACCGTCGAGGCGGCGGCCGACCTGGTCGACCGCGAGTTCGGCCGGCTGGACCTGCTGGTCAACAACGCCGCGGTCACCCGCGACCAGCACCACAGGCCGAGCGAGATGCCGGTCGATCTGCTGCGCGAGGTCTACGAGACGAACGTGCTCGGCGTCGTCGCCGTCACCAACGCCATGCTCCCGCTGCTGCGCAGGTCGGCCGCCGGCCGCATCGCGAACGTGTCCAGCGGCCTCGGCACATTCGCCTTCCTGACCGACTCCGCCTCGGAGTTCCGTGCCTACGCGACGCTGCTCGGCTACAACTCCTCCAAGGCCGCGCTCAACGCCGTCACCCTCATGTACGCCGAGGAACTGCGGGACACGCCGATCAAGGTGAACGCGGTGTCGCCCGGTTTCTGCGCCACCGACCTCAACGGGTTCACCGGCGTACTGCCCGCCGACGAGGGCGGCGCGCACGTCGCCCGCCAGGCGACCATGCCCGACGCCCCGACCGGCGTCTTCCTCAGTGAGCTGGGCGGCGTCTATCCCTGGTGATCAGGCCAGGGCCTTGCGCAGCCACGACTCCACGCCCGCGACGTGCACGGTGGCCCAGGAACGGGCGACGTCGGCCTGGCGGGCGGCGATGGCCTCGTAGATCGCGGTGTGCTGCTCCCGCGTCTTCTGCATCGCGCCTTCCTGCGTGAGCCCGCGCCAGATCCGCGCCCGAGTGGTCGGACCTGACAGGCTCTCGATGAACGAGCACAACACGCTGTTACCCGACCCCAGAGCGATGCGCTGGTGGAACTTCAGATCGTTGGCGACCAGCTCCTCGACCGTGGGCCGGGCGGGCAGCGACTCCAGGATCACCCGCAGCTCCTCGATCTCGGTGTCGGTCATCAGCTCGGTGGCCATCGCCGTGGCGGCCGGCTCCAGGATGCGCCGCACCTCGAAGAACTGGATCACCGTGTCGTCACGGTGCAGGTCGAGCACGAACGACATGGTGTCCAGCAGTAACCGGGGCTCCAGGCTGGTGACATAGGTGCCGTCGCCCTGCCGCACGTCCAGCACGTTGATCAGCGACAGCGCGCGGACGGCCTCGCGTAGTGAGTTGCGTGACAGGCCCAGGCGTTCGGCCAGGTCGGCCTCCTTCGGCAGCCGGTCGCCTGGGGCCAGCTCGCCTGAGAGGATCATCTGCTTGATCTTGTCGATGGCCGCGTCGGTGACCGCCACGCTTTTCTCCCTAGACATCGGATGTCTAGGAGTCTAGAGCCTGAAAGCGCACGGGATCGACACCGGAGAGGCGACGTATCCGGCCTCTGGCCTCCAGCGTGCGCAAGTGAGCGGCGGCCTCCCCGGCCGCCATGCTCCTGAGCACGGGGGACAGGGCGTCCCACGGCCTGTTCCACGTCATCATCGCGGCGACCTCCCAGATGGTCGGCGGGTCCGGCCGCTCCGCCAGGAGGGCGAGCAACCGGTCGAGCTTCTCCTCGTGATGGTGGCGGATCTGGGCGGCCCGCGCGGCCACATCAGGAAATATCCATTCATGAGCGGGCAGGGCGGCGAGCGGTCCCAGCTCGCCGACCCGGGTCAACGACTCCAAGAAATCACCCAATGGATCGACATCATCGCGATCAAAGGGATAAATGCCGACGTGTGGGGTGATGTCGGGAAGTACGTGGTCGCCGGTGAACAGCCGGTCGGCGTCCTCCAGGTGCAGGCAGATGTGCCCGGGGGTGTGGCCGGGCGTGTGCACGGCCCGCAGCTTGCGGCCCGGCAGGTCCACCAGGTCGCCGTCGCGCAGCTCGCGATCGGGGGCGGCGGGCGGCGTGGGCCTCTCGCCCATCGACCGGCCGGCCTCGGCGGGGTCGGCCCCGGCCCGCCGCAGCATGTCGGCCTGGAACCTGTCGTGCTCGCCGGCCGCGTACGCGGTCATGAGCCTGACCAGCGCCGCGTCGTTCTCGTGCATGGCGATCCAGGCGCCGGAGACGTCCCTGACCTGCCCGGCCAGCCCGGCGTGGTCGGGATGGAAGTGGGTGACGACCACCCCGCTCACCGCCGTCACGTCGAGCCCGAGCGCCGCCAGGCCGCCGCTGAGCGCCTCCCAGGCGTCCGGGTGGTTCCACCCGGCGTCGACCAGGACGGGGCCCCTGGGCGACTCCAGGGCGTAGACGAGGGTGTAGCCCAGCGGGTTGCCGGGGATCGGCACCGGCACGCTCCACACCCCGCCGCCGAGATCCTGCGGCCGCTGCTCCGCGTACGGCCTGCGCTTGCTCTTCATCTGCCCCCCGATACGTGACGAGTGCCGTGGACCCGTGCCGGACAACCGATCAGCCGTGCCGATGCGTCGCTTGCTCACCGAGCCGGGTCCGGGGCGATCCGTTCCAGGATCGTCGCCGTGGCCAGCGCCCCGCCCGCGCACATCGTGACGAGCGCGGTCGTCGAGTCCGAGCGTTCCAGCTCGTGCAGGGCCGTGGTGATCAGCCGCGCGCCGGTGGCGCCCACCGGGTGCCCGAGGGCTATCGCACCGCCGTTCACGTTGACGCGGTCGAAGTCGGGCTCGTGCACGCTCGCCCAAGACAGCACGATCGACGCGAAAGCCTCATTAACCTCGAACCTGTCGAGGTCGCCCATCGTCATGCCGGCCGCCGCCAGCACCCTGGCCGTCGCGTCCACCGGCCCGTCCAGGTGGTAGTACGGCTCCGCCCCGACCAGCACCTGCGCCAGGATCCGCGCCCGGGGCCGCAGCCCGTGCCGCCGGGCCGCCTGCTCGCTCATCACCAGCACGGCGGCGGCGCCGTCGGAGATCTGCGAGGACGTGCCGGCGGTGTGCAGGCCGCCCTCGACGACGGGTTTGAGCCCGGCCAGCGTCTCGGTGCTCGTCTCCCGTAAACCCTGGTCCCGGCGCACGTCACCGACGGGCACGATCTCGCGCTCGAACCGCCCGTCGGCCCACGCCTTGGCGGCCAGCCGCTGCGAGCGAGCCCCGAACCAGTCGAGCCGCTCCCGCGTCAGCCCGCGCCGCCGCGCGACCCGCTCCGCGGCGGTGAACTGGCCGGGCAGGTCGATGCTCCAGTCGTCCGGCTTCGGGCGCGCGGGCAGCACGTTGCTCCCGAGCGGCGCCCGGCTCATCATCTCGACGCCGCAGCCGACGCCGACCTCGATCACGCCGGCGCTGACCATCGCCGCCGCCAGGTGCACCGCCTGCTGCGAGGAGCCGCACTGGGCGTCCACGGTGGTGACGCCCGCCTGGTACGGCAGCCCGGCATAGAGCCATGCGTACCGGCCGACGTGCCCGCCCTGCTCGCCCGCCTGGGTGACGCAGCCCGCGAAGACCTGGTCGACCGCCGCCGGGTCGATCCCCGACCGCTCGACCAGCCCGATGAGCGCCGTGGCGAGAACCTGTTGCGGCTTCAGACCGGCCAACTGGCCCGCCCGCTTGCCGATCGGAGTCCGTACCGCTTCGACGATCACGGGTGTGCCCACGGTCACCTCCAGAACGATGTACTGGCGTGACTGTAACGCGTTCTACTTTGCTGCGGAAGCCTCCAGCGTCTCCGGCAGCCCGAAGGGCTCGAACAGGCTCAGGTCGAAGAACATCCCCACGTGGCTGAGGCTCTCTCCGGAAAAAGTGAGCACCATGATCGCGAACTTCCGGTGCACGCCGTCGGTCCGGTAGTAGACGGCGAAGGCCGGCTGCCCGTTGGCGCCGATGGGGATCAGCCGGAGATCGCCGGCTCCTTTGGCCGGGCAGTGCGTCCTGGTGAGCTCCACGATCGCGTCCGGCCCCTGGTACCAGCCGACGAACGGCGGCATCTCCCAGACCGCGTCCTTGGTGAACAGGTGCACCAGACTGTCGACGTCGTAGTTCTCGAACGCCGCCACGTAACGGTCGAGCTGGTCCCGCTGCTCCCGCGACAGCGGCTCCACCGGATCGTCCAGGCTCGGCGCGACCTCGTTGAGCTGGGCACGGGCGCGCTGCAGGATGCTGTTGACGGCCGCGGTGGAGGTGCCGACCGCCTCGGCCACCTCGGCCGCCCGCCACTTGAGCACGTCACGCAGGATCAGCACCGCCCGCTGCCGGGGCGGCAGGTGCTGCAGCGCCGCGATGAGCGCGAGCCTGATGCTCTCGCGCGAGGTGACGATCGAGGCGGGGTCGTCGGCGCCGCCCACACCCGTCATCGCGTCCGGCACGGGCTCCAGCCACGGCACCTCGGCGTCATATGAGAGAGGGGCGTTCGCCTCGATGCTCGGCGCGCCCAGCCCGGTCGGCAGCGGCCGCCGGTTGCGGCTGTCGAGCGCGGTCAGGCACGCGGTGGTGGCGATGCGATAGAGCCACGTACGCAACGAGGAACGCCCCTCGAATCCGTCATAGGCGCGCCACGCGCGAAGGTAGGTCTCCTGGACGAGGTCCTCGGCGTCGTGCACCGACCCCATCATGCGGTAGCAGTGCGCCAGCAACTCCCGCCGCATCGGATCGGCCGCCTGGAGGAAGTCCTCATTCGTCGGCTTGTCGGTCATACCACCTGTATAGACGGCGCCACCGACAGACCGATGAATTCTTTACCTTCGACCGGTCAATCAGTGCGATGCACGCCCCTCGACGGGCGGCATCACCGCGGCGGGACCGCCCTCGCCCTGGCAGGGGCACGGCGAGGGCGATCCCGGCCCGGCGCGCGTGGTCAGTGCGGGACCGTGACGACGATCTTGCCGGTGGTGCGGTTGGTCTCGCCGAGCTCGTGCGCCTTGGCCGTCTCCGCCAGCGGCAGCACGGCGGCGATCTCCGCCCGCAGCCGGCCCGCCTCCATCAGGGCGGCGAGCGCCCGCATCGCGGCGTGGTCCGGCTCCACCAGCATGGTCTCGGAACGGAGGCCCAGCTCGGCGACGGCCTCGGCGTGAACGCCGCGATCCAGCAGGCTGAGGACGAGCGAGACGATCGTGCCGCCGGGGCGCAGGGTCCGCAGCGAGCGCGGCCCGTACTCGCCGCCGACGGTGTCGATCACGACGTCCACGTCCCGCACCACTTCGGCGAAGTCCTGGGTCCGGTAGTCGACCAGCTCGTCGGCTCCCAGGCCGCGCAGGAAGTCGTGCTTGGCGGCGCTGGCCGTGCCGATCACGTAGGCGCCGCGCGCCTTGGCGATCTGCACCGCCAGGTGGCCCACCCCGCCCGCGGCGGCGTGAATGAGCACCCGCTGGCCCGCCCGCACGTCGGCCAAGTCCACGAGCGCCTGCCAGGCGGTCAGCCCGGCCAGCGGGACCGCCGCCGCCTGGACGTGGTCGACGCCCGCCGGCTTGCGTACGAAGTGCCGGGAGGGCGCCGTGACGTACTCGGCGAACGAGCCGTGCCCCTGCGGGTACTTCAGCATGCCGAACACCTCGTCGCCCGGCCGGTAGAGGGCCTGCCCGACGCCCGAGGACTCGACGACGCCGGAGACGTCGTAACCGAGCACGAACGGCGGCTGTCCCAGCATGCCGCCGGTCGCTCGGGTCTTCCAGTCGGTCGGGTTGAGCGAGGTCGCCTCCACCCGTACCAGGACCTCCGTCGGGCCGGGGGTCGGCTTGTCGGCCTGTATCAAATGCAGCACGTCCGGGCCGCCGAGGGCGTCCTGGCTGATGGCGTTCATCTTCATGCCGTACAGCGTGCTCGGACCCGAGCCGGCGCGCGAGTGGCCCGAAGGTCAGGATGGGTAAAAATCGGGCCATGTCGGGCACGACGGCCGGACCGGACGCCCTGTCAGTGAAGGAAGGGGCTCAGACGTCGGCGAGCAGCCGCGCGGACGCGGTCTCGATGCGCCGCTGGATCTGGTCGTAGGTGCGCCGGCCGCGCAGCATCTCCAGCAGCTCCTGCACCCACACGCTGGCCAGCGATCCCGCGAGGTCGAGCTGCTCCTCGGTGGCCTGGTCGATCGTCAGGCCGTCGGCCGAGACCCGCAGCAGCAGCCCCGTCATGCGGTCGCCGAACGGGGTCTGCACCTCGGCCATGATCAGCGACCGGATCAGCGCGTCGGCCAGCTCCGGCTCGCGCATCAGCCCGCGGGTCGCCCGCATCAGCACGTCGACCGCCCGGCTCGACGGCGTGGCCGCGCTCGGCGGGCGGCGCTCGATGCTGCTCTCCAGCAGGTCGAGCTCCTCGCCCACCACCGCCACGACCAGGTCCATCTTGGAGGGGAAATAGCGGTAGAGCGTGCCCAGCGCCACGCCCGCGCGCTCGGCCACGGTGCGCATCTGCATGGCCTCGACCCCGCCGCGCGAGGCCAGCGCCGCGGCGGCCTGGACGATGCGCTTGCGGCGTTGGTGCTGGCTGCGCGTACGGACGCTGTGCCCGCCCGGTGGGGTGGAATGGGTCTCCATGGTCCCCTCGGGGTCGCTTGAGGGCGCGGCGATCGACGCGTGCGAGGTACGCATAAGAACACGTTATCTGATTTCTCGACAACGCGGCTTGTTACTCGCCGGTCACAAACCAGCCGTATAGCCCCATGTCTACGGCATTACCGGCATATATCAATACTTGTCCGCGCGGGCGGCCACTGGACAGAGATTAGAATGTGTTCTAGTTTGCCATTCGGCTGACCTAGCGCTTGCTGCTGGAGGAGCGATGACCGCGAACACCCTCGCGTCCCTGCTTCTCGCCCGGGCCGAGGACGATCGACCTGGGCTGATGTTCGAGGACGCGACGTGGTCGTGGCGCGAGCACATCGCCGCCTGCCGTGCCGCCGGAGCCTGGCTGTCCGGTCGGGCCGCCCGCCCGCACGTCGGCGTGATCAGCGAGAACGTCCCCGAACTGGTCTTCCTCGTGGGCGCGGCGGCACTGGGCGGCCCCGTGGTGGTGGCACTGAACCCCACCCGATCGGTCGAGGAGCTGATCCGCGACGCCCGCGCGACCGACGTCGGATTGCTCCTGGCGGACGACCCGCACGCCGGGCTCGCCGGGCCGGTGGCGGCGGCGCTCGGACTGGAGGTCCTGCCCCTGTCCGCCGTGTCCCCCGGGCTCCTGGAGCCCGCCGGGCCGGCGGGCACGGTCGAGCCCGGTGATCTGGTGATGCTGATCTTCACCTCCGGCACCTCGGGCCGTCCCCGTGCCGTGCGCGTCACGCAGCGGAAGATCGCCGTCCCCGGGGAGAGCCTGGCGGCGTTCCTCACGCCCGAGGACGTCGTCTACTGCTCGATGCCGCTGTTCCACTCCGGCGCCCTGATGGCCGCCTACGCCCCCGCCGTCGCCTCGGGGGCCGCGCTGGCGCTGCGGCGGCGCTTCTCGGCCTCGGGACTGCTGCCCGACATCAGGCGCTACGGCTGTACGTATGCGCACTACGTGGGCAAGGCGCTCTCCTACGTCCTGGCCACCCCGGAACGCTCCGACGACGCCCGCAACCCGCTCAAGATCGCGTTCGGGAACGAGGGGAGCGCGGTGGCCACCAGGAGGTTCTCGGAGCGGTTCGGCTGCCTGGTGATCGACGCCTTCGGCTCCACCGAGACGGCCATCTCGCTCACCCCCGACCCCGCCGGGCCGCCGGGCTCGCTCGGCAGGCTGCCCGACGGGGTGCGGATCCTTGACCCGTTCACCGGGCGGCCCTGCCCGCCGGGCCTGATCGAGCACGGCCGGCTGCTCAACCCGGACGAGGCCGTCGGCGAGCTGGTCAACACGGCGGGGCTCGGGCTGTTCGACGGCTACTACAACGACCTGGAGGCGGACGCCGAGCGCATCAGGCAGGGCGCGTTCTGGTCCGGTGACCTGGCCTACGCCGACGCGGACGGCCACGTGTTCTTCGCCGGCCGGGGCACCGAACGCCTCCGCGTGGACGGCGAGAACCTGGCCGTGGCGCCCATCGAGGCGGCGTTGCGGGAGTTCGCCGGGGTGGTGGAGGCGGCGGTGTACCCGGTGCCCGACGCGGCGGCCGGTGACCAGGTCATGGCGGCGCTCGTGCTGGAAGGGGCCTTCGACCCGGACGCGTTCCTGGCCTTCCTGACGTCCCGTCGCGATCTGGGAGCCAAGTCCTTACCCCGCTACATCCGGCTTTCCCGGCGGTTGCCCCTGACGCCTTCGCACAAGGTCATCAAGCGGGTGCTCGCCCGCGAGCGCTGGCGCGGCGCGGACCCGGTCTGGTGGCGTACCGCCGCCGGGCTCCGGCTCCTGACCGACGCGGACGTCAAGGGGATCGAGGAGGAGTTCGTACGGCACGGCAGGCAACACCTCTTGGAGACCTGATGGATTTCAACCTGGACGAGACCCAGCAAGACCTGCGGAAGCTGGCGGCCGAGGTGCTGGCCAGGGACGGGGACCCCGGCGAGCGGTTGTGGCAGGCCGGGCTCATGAGCGTGTGCGTTCCCGAGGAGGCCGGCGGGGCCGGGCTCGGGCCGGTGGAGCTGGCCGTGGTGCTGCGGGAGGTGGGCGCCAGGGCGGCCGCGGCCGGTGCGCTGCCCGTGCTGGTGGGCACGCTGGCCCTGGCCCGCCATGGCACCCCTGAACAGCGACAACGCCTCGGGTCGGAGGAGGGAGGAGGGGCGGGGCTCGCGGTCGCGCTGCACGAGCCCGGCCGGGCGCTGGCCGATCCGCCCTTGACGACCGCGCGGCGGACCGCCGACGGCTGGGCGCTGAACGGACGCAAGACCTCGGTTCCCTACCCGGCGCTGCCCCTGCTGGTCACCGCCGACGAAGGGCTGTTCCTCGTCGACCGGCCGCCTGGCGACCGGCCGCCCGTGGACCGGCCGCTCGGCGATCAGTCGCTCGGCGACCAGCCGTCGGGTGAGCGGTCGTTCGGCGAGCAGGGGACCGGTGGAGGCGGGGTCGGCGAGGTCGCCGGTGGTGCCGGGGTCGCCGGGGTCGCCGGGGTCGCGGTCAGCTCCGAGTACACCTCTACCGGCGAGCCCGCCGCCACGATCGTGCTCGACGGTGCCCCGGGCGAGCGGGTGGGCGGGGGTGAGGCGGTCGCCGGGGTGCGGCAGCTGTTCATGGCCGCCGTCGCCGCCCAGGCCAGCGGCGTGCTGGCAGGGGCTCTGCAGCTGACCACCGCCTACATCAAGGAGCGCAGGCAGTTCGGCCGGGCGCTGGCCGAGTTCCAGGCGGTGACCATGCAGATCGCCGACGTCTACATCGCCGGCCGGGCCCTGGACGTGGCCATGTGGTCGGCGGTGTGGCGGCTGGGCGAGGGGCTGCCCGCCGAACGGGACGTGGCGCTGGCTGCCTATCACGTGAGCGAGGCGGTCAAGGCCCTCTACACCTGCCAGCACCTGCACGGGGGGCTGGGGCTGGACGTGACGTACCCGCTGCACCGCTATTTCGCGCAGGCCAGGCACCTGTCCCAGCTGCTCGGCGGCGCCGACGCCCAGCTCGACCTGATCGGAGCGCTCGTCTGATGCTGATCGACCTGACCGACGGCCAACGCGCACTTCGCGACGAACTCCGCGAGTACTTCCGTACGTGCCTCTCCGGCGACGACCGCAGGAAGATCGGGGCGGACCCGTTCGGCGAGGCGTACATGGAGCACTGCCGCCGCCTCGGCCGGGACGGCAAGCTTGGCCTCGGCTGGCCCAAGGAATACGGCGGAGGCGGCTACGGCCCGCTGGAGCAGCAGATCTTCGCCAACGAGATAGCCCGGGCGGGCGTGCCGTACCCGATCATCACGGTGCAGACCGTGGGGCCCACGATCATGCAGTACGGCACCCAGGAGCAGAAGGACCTCTTCCTGCCGCGCATCCTCGCCGGGGAGTGCCACTTCGCGATCGGCTACAGCGAGCCCGAGGCGGGCACGGACCTGGCCTCCCTGCGTACGACGGCGGTGCTCGACGGCGATCACTACGTGGTCAACGGCCAGAAGATCTTCACCAGCGGCGCGCACTACGCCCAGTACATCTGGCTGGCGGTCCGTACGAACCCCGAGGCCAAGAAGCACAAGGGCATCACCATGATGATCGCCGCCACCGACGACCCCGGGTTCTCCTGGACGCCGATCGTCACCATGGACGGCCGCCACCACACGAACGCCACGTACTACTCCGACGTCCGCGTGCCGGTGAACATGGTGGTCGGCGAGGTGGACCGGGGCTGGGACCTGATCGTCAACCAGCTTAACCACGAACGCGTCACCCTCGGCCCGGCCGGGAACCTCGGCCAGACCTACGACCGCTTCCTCGCCTGGGCCCGCCGCACCGGGCTGGCGGAGCACCCGGACGTACGCCGGGCGCTGGCCAGGGTGTGGGCGGCCTTCCGCACGAACGAGCTGCTGAACTGGCAGGTCGCCGCGAACATGGACCTCGGCTGGCTGGGCGCCCCCGACGCCTCGGCCACCAAGATCTACGGCTCCGAGCGGATGCAGGAGATCGGCAGGATCGTCGGCGACGTCCTGGCCAGGTATGGCGACCCGGCGGACCCGGAGACGGCCGAGCTGCTGGAACGTACGGATGCCGGGGTCAAGGGAGGGGTGGTGCTGACGTTCGGCGGCGGCGTGAACGAGGTGCAGCGGGAGCTGATCGCGATGCTCGGCCTGGGCCTGCCGAGGCCGCCGCGATGACCCGCGAGGACAGAATCCACGAGGAGCTGCGCGAGCTCGCGGCCAAGCAGGTGGCGCTGGGCGAGGTGCGGGGCGTGCCGGCCGCCGATCCGGTGAACGTGCCGATGATCAGGCACTGGCTGGCCGCGATGGGCGACGCCAACCCGGTCTACCTGGACCAGGGGCTGGCCCCGCCGGCGATGGCGCAGGTGTGGACCATGCAGGGCCTGCGCACCGGGGCCAGGGGACGCTCGCCGGTGGACGACATGATGACGGCGCTCGACGCCGGCGGGTACACGGGCGTGGTGGCGACGAACTGCGAGCAGACCTACCACCGGTACGTGCGCGTGGGCGAGCGGCTCACCGCCGCCACCAGGTTCACGGACCTGGCGGGGCCCAAGCGGACGGCCCTGGGCGTGGGCTACTTCGCCACCTGGAACATCACCTGGTACGTCGAGGACGACGAGCCGGTAGCGGAAATGCTCTTCCGAGTCCTGAAATTCCGCCCAGCCGAGCGCCCAGCCGAGCGCCCAGCCGAGCCCTCGCCCGAGCCCTCGCGCCGCGAGCCGTATCCGCTGCGGCCCGCGACCAACCAGGACACCGCCTTCTTCTGGGAGGGCACGAAGCGCGGCGAGCTGCGCATCCAGTCCTGCGCCGACTGCGGCGAGCTGCGCCACCCGCCCGGCCCCCTGTGCCCCCGCTGCCGCTCGGCCGACCGCACCCACACGCTCGCGACCGGCACGGGCACCCTCTACAGCTACGTCGTCCACCACCACCCGCCCGTCCCGGGGCGCGAGGCCCCGTTCGTGGTGGGCGTGGTGGAGCTGCCGGAAGGCGTACGCATCGTCGGGAACGTCGTGGACTGTCCGATCGAGGAGGTGACCATCGGCATGCCGCTGCGCGTGACCTACCGTTCGATGGACGACCGGCTCGTCCTGCCGATGTGGACACCCGGGGAGGCGTGATGCGGACGCTGACGGCACACGAGGTCACGACCGGCACCGCGCTCCCGCCGTCGTCCGTCGAGCTCACCCCCACCATGGTCATCTCGACGGCGCTGGCCACGATGGACTTCACCCCGGTGCACCACGACACCGCGCTCGCCAGGGCCCAGGGCTCGAAGGACATCTTCCTCAACATCCTGACCACGATGGGCCTGGTCGAGCGCTACGTGACGGACTGGGCGGGCCCGGCGGCCGTCATCGGGGGCATCAACGTCAGGCTCGGCGTCCCCGCGTACGCGGGCGACCGACTCAGCTTCGAGGGCACGGTCGTGTCGGACGCGGACGGCCGGTTCACGGTCGAGGTGCGTGGCCGGGTGAGCCTGGGTGACCACGCCACCGGCACGGTCACCCTCACCCTCCCGGCCGGCCGGGCCGGATGACCAGGAAGGAGACGGGGGAGTTGGCACAGGCGCGGGCGGCCGTGGCGGGCATCGGGGCCACCGAGTTCAGCAAGAAGTCAGGGCGTTCCGAGCTGCGGCTGGCCGCCGAGGCCGTACTGGCCGCGCTGGACGACGCCGGGTTGTCGCCCGGCGACGTGGACGGCATGGTCACCTACAGCCAGGACACCAACCAGGAGATCGCCGTGGCCAGGGAGACCGGCGTCGGCGACCTGACGTTCTTCTCCCGGGTCGAGTACGGCGGCGGCGCGGCCTGCGCGACCGTGGCCCACGCGGCCATGGCCGTGGCCACCGGGATGGCCAGGACGGTCGTGTGCTACCGGGCGTTCAACGAACGTTCCGGGCGCCGCTTCGGCCGGCCGAACGCCGGGCTGACCGGCGAGCCCACCTCCCAGGGCCTGGAGATGAGCTGGCACGTGCCGTACGGGCTGATGACGCCCGCGGCGTGGGTGGCCATGTTCGCGCGGCGATACATGCATGTGCACGGCGCGACGTCGGAGGACTTCGGGCGGGTGGCGGTGGCGATGCGCAGGCACGCGGCCACCAACCCGGCGGCCTGGTTCCACGGGCGGCCGATCACGCTGGCCGAGCACCAGGCGTCCCGGTGGATCGTGGAGCCGCTGCACCTGCTCGACTGCTGCCAGGAGAGTGACGGCGCGGTGGCCCTGGTGGTGACTTCCGCCGAACGCGCCCGCGACCTGCGCCGATCCCCGGCCGTGATCACGGCGGCGGCCCAGGGCGCGGGCGCCGGCCAGATGATGATGACCAGCTACTACCGCGATGACATGACCGGCCTGCCGGAGATGTCCGTGGTGGGCGGGCGGCTCTGGGAGATGTCGGGACTGTCACCGCGGGACATCCGGACGGCCATCCTGTACGACCACTTCACCCCGTTCGTCCTGGCCCAGCTGGAAGAGCTCGGCTTCTGCGGCCGGGGCGAGGCGCCGGACTTCGTCAAGGACGGCGGCATCGAGCTGGACGGCCACCTCCCGGTCAACCCGCACGGGGGCCAGCTCGGCGAGGCCTACATCCACGGCATGAACGGCATCGCGGAGGCGGTCCGCCAGATCAGGGGCACCGCCGCCAACCAGCTGACCGGCGTCGCGAACGTCCTGGTCACCGCGGGCACCGGGGTGCCGACGAGCGGCCTCATCCTCTCGGCGGGCTGACCCCCGGCCGCACCAGGCACGGTACGTTTCCGGAGGTAGCTCCGCAGGGCAGGAGAAATGGGAGGAATAGGCGCCGCCTCTCAGCGCTGCGGGGGACACCATGCACTGGCACGCCTACCGGTGGACGGGGGTGGGCGACGAGCTGTCCGACGAGGCCGAGCGCCGCCCGGACGCGCCCGGCTTCCGGTCCTCGCCGCTGCCGCCGATGCGGACCGGCGACTGGCTGGCCAAGCCCGCCTCCCGGATCGCGGCCACGTTCGAGGACGTGGCGGGCGCGGTGGGCTGGCTGGCGGCCGAGTACGACCAGGTGCGCTCCGCGCTGCCGCCGCCCCAGCGGATCACGCCGGAGGAGCGGCTGGCCACCGCCCGCGACCTGCTGCCGCGCGGCGTGGACGTGGAGTGGGGCGAATGGCTGCAGGGCGGCCGGTTCGCCAGTATCGCCGTGATCTGCTGCCCGAACCGCCACGTCCCGCACCCCTGCCCGATCAGAAGACGCCAGTACGGCTGACGCCCGTCGGATCAGGGCCCGAGGAACTGCGGCACCGAGAAGAACACGATCATCGCGATGGCCACGCACACCAGGAACCCGATCAGCTCCCAGGCCCAGTCGTGATGACGCTCCCGGCGCCGCCGCGCCTTCGGCGGCCGTGCGGTGATCTCCGGCTTCCGCTTGGTCTGCGGGCGGGCGCGCACCGGGCGCGGAGCCAGCAGGGACGCTTCCCGGCGAAGCGGAAACGGAGCCTCCGAGCGCAGGGCCGACACAGGCGCGTCACCCGCCGGAACGTCAGGGCGCGGGGACGGCTCAGGCACGGCTCCCAGGTCCCTCACGGACGGCTGCGGACCCGTGCCGGAAAGCTCGTCCTCGGGCTGCGGCAGCCGGTAGACCGGCTCGGGGGGCTTGGCGCCGAACAGCGGCGCCGCGGGATCGGTCAGCGGACGCGGCTCCGCGGGCCTGGAACGCGGCTGGAAGAGCGGCGCCGCCACCCGGCCCGCGTCCTCGGACCGCTGCGCCCCCGTCCATCGCGGCAACCTCCGCTGCGCCCCCGTCCACCGGGTCTCCGCAGGCTGGGACTCCACCGGCTGGGACCGCAGGCGGTCCTCACGCGCCGGCGCCGGGTCGAAGGGACGCGCGGGACCCTTGTGCACCAGCACGTCCTCGATCGCGGACGGCGGCGGCGGGTTCCTGGGCAGCAGCACATCGCCGGTCGCGAAGGGCTCGTCCGCGTCGCCGGGCAGGATCACGTCGCCCGTCACGAACGGCTCCGGCCCCGTCGGCGCCGCCAGGAAGAACGGCCGTTCCCCCGGCACCGGCGAGCCCGGGAAGAACGCGGCGGCGTCCAGCGCGCCCAGCGGGTCGCGGAGCTTGGGCATCGGGGCCGTGGTCGCCTCGTGCTCGCGGGCCCGCGACGGTGACGGCGGTGTCAGCAACTCGGTAGGGAAGATCACCGTACTGGTCGCCGGGTCGGCCTCCGCCAGCGGCTGCGGCCAGACCGGCGGCCCCGGCCAGCGCGGCTTGACGAACAGCGGCCCGGGGCTGGCCGTACGGGAGCCCGCGAAGTGGATGCGCAGCCCGCCCGGCGGCTCCGGCCACGGCAGGCGGCACAGCACGTCGCGCAGCGGCGCGATGCCCAGCGCGCCGTAGACGTCCTCGGCGGACCTGTCGACGCGGGCCCCGAGGCCGAGCAGCGCCATGCCGAGCGACTGCCGGAAGCGGTGCGCCGCCCCCACCACCAGCTCCTCGGCGGTGTCCGGCGCGACGTCGAGCACCCACGCCAGCTCGGCCATGCTCAGCCCGCACACCGTGCACAGCACCAGCACCTCGCGCTGGTGCGGCCGCAGCTCGCGCAGGGTGCGCTCCACGAGCGCGGAGGCCGGGTCGGTGAGCGGATCGACGGTGGGCGGCGAGTAGACGATGTCCCGCCGGTGGATCTCCCGGCGGGCGAGCGCGTAGAGAGCGGCACGGGGAGGCTCGGCGTCGGGGACGCCGGTGAGCACGGCCAACAGGACATCGGACGCGGAGCCTGGGTCGCCGAGCTGGTCAGCGCAGTACGCGAACAGCCCGGCGGCATGACGGTCGTAGAGCTCTGCGACCAGTTCTGCGCGGGGGCGCTGACCGGTGAGCGGCTGAGACACGGGGCCGGATCCTTGCTGCTGGTGCGGACGCTGACGATGACTCTTGCTGCTGCTGACTCTGTGAGGGCTGAGCGTGCGGAGGAGCGAATGCGGTCGTTGGACGTCTGTGGGGTAATCATGCCAACACACCCTGGTCTGGCGCACTACCAGATCCGGATTTCATGTGAATAACCCTGGTCAGTGAAGCGTTTAAGCTGGGCCCAGGGGGACAGAGCGGCGCGCATGACCGTAGTCTGTGGTGTCAATAGATCATGCGGCGGTCGTGGCAGGGGGGCTGCGGCCCTGCCACGAGCGAGAGGTCGCGCGTGATCACATTCGACGCGGTCACCAAACGTTATCCGGACGGCACGGTCGCCGTGGACGGCCTCAGCCTGGAGGCGCCCACCGGGGAGATCACCGTGTTCGTCGGGCCCTCGGGCTGCGGTAAGACGACGTCCCTGCGGATGATCAATCGGATGATCGACGCCACGGAAGGGCAGATCCTGCTCGACGGCGTTCCCGTGCAGGGCATCGACCCGCCGACGTTGCGGCGCGGCATCGGCTACGTCATCCAGCAGGCCGGGCTGTTCCCGCACCGCAGGATCGTGGACAACGTGGCCACCGTCCCCTACCTGCTCGGCTGGGACCGGCGCAAGGCCAGGGCCAGGGCCATGGAGCTGCTCGAACGTGTCGGGCTCGACTCGGCGCTCGCCCGGCGCTACCCGTTCCAGCTCTCCGGCGGGCAGCAGCAGCGGGTCGGGGTGGCCAGGGCGCTGGCCGCCGATCCGCCCGTGCTGCTGATGGACGAGCCGTTCAGCGCGGTCGATCCCGTGGTGCGCACGAGCCTCCAGGACGAGCTGCTCAGGCTCCAGGCGGAGCTGAACAAGACCATCGTCTTCGTCACCCACGACATCGACGAGGCCATCAAGCTCGGCGACCGGGTGGCCGTGCTGCGGGTGGGCGGCCGGCTGGCGCAGCTCGCCGACCCCAAGACACTGCTGTCGGATCCGGCCGACGACTTCGTCCGCGAGTTCCTCGGGCGTGACAGGGGGATCAGGCGGCTGCAGTTCGTCTCCACGGCGGGGCTGCGGCTGCGTACCGACCTGACCGTGGAGGAGGGGTTCGGGGGCGGCACGGCAGAGCCGTGGGCGCTGGTCGTGAGCGCGGACGGCGCGCCGGTCGGCTGGGTGGCCGACGCGCGGCCGGACGTGCTGGAGCCGTTCGGGACGTTCGTCCACGGCCGCGACTCCATGCGGTCCGCGCTCGACGCGGCGCTGCTGTCGCCGTCCGGTTGTGCCGTGGGTGTGGACGAGAACGGCAAGGTCGTCGGCGTGGCCACCCGGGAGGCGCTCGACGAGGCGCTGGCGGAGGCGGCAGATGGGTGATGGTCCCCCCTCGATCTGGGAGTGGATCGCACGGAACTGGGACACCGGCCGGGTCGACAGCATCAGAAACCTGCTCACCGACCATCTGACCATGTCGCTCGTGCCGATCCTGCTCTCGCTGGTCGTGGCGCTGCCGCTGGGCCTGGCCTGCGTACGGTGGCGCTGGCTCTACCAGCCCACCTCCGGCCTGATGAACATCGTGTACGCGATCCCCTCGCTGCCCATCTTCATGCTGCTGATCTCGGTGACCGGGTTGTCGCAGACCACCGTGATCATCCCGCTCACCTTCTACGGCATGGCGGTGCTGATCCCGGCCGTGGTCGACGGGCTGGGTTCGGTGCCCGACCACGTGCGGCAGTCGGCCGTCGCCATGGGGTTCACCCCGCTGCGCCGCCTGCTCGCGGTCGAGCTGCCGATCGCCGTGCCGGTGGTGCTGGCCGGGCTGCGGGTCGTCGCGGTCTCCAGCATCAGCCTGGTCAGCGTGGGCGCCCTGATCGGCCAGGGCGGGCTCGGGAGCCTGTTCACCAGGGCGTACCAGAACCCCTTCATGCCGCCGGTGATCGTCGGGATCGTGCTCATCGTGGCGCTGGCCCTGGTCGCCGACGGGCTGCTGGTGCTCGCCCAGCGGCTGCTCACCCCGTGGGTACGCGCCAGAAAGGGCAGGGCATGAGCTGGCTGATCGCGTTCTTCGACTGGCTGGTCGAGTTCTTCGGCGACCCCGCGCGCTGGTCAGGCCCCGACGGCATTCCGGCGCGGCTGCTGGAGCACCTGGAGTTCTCGGCCCTGGCCCTGGCGCTGGCGGTGCTGATCGCCGTGCCGCTCGGGCTGCTGATCGGGCACACGGGTCGGGGCGAGGTGGTCGTGGTCGTGTCCGCGAACCTGGCCAGGGCGCTGCCCACGCTGGGCCTGCTGGTGATGTTCGTGCTGCTGCTGGGCGCGGCCTCGGTCTGGCCGGTGATCATTCCCTTGGTGCTGCTGGCGGTGCCGCCGATCCTGGTGAACACCTTCGAGGGCATCAAGGGGGTCGATCCCGAGCTGCGCGACGCGGCGTACGGGATGGGGCTGCGCGGCGGGCAGGTGCTCGGGCGGGTGCTGGTCCCGGTGGCGCTGCCGCTGATCCTGCTGGGCTGCCGGCTCTCCGCGATCCAGGTCGTGGCCACCACCACGGTCGCCGCCTACACCGGGCTGGGCGGGCTGGGACGCTTCATCATCGATGGTTTCGCGACGAAGGATTACGCCAGGGTCGTTGGTGGTTCAGTACTGATTGTGCTTTTTGCGCTGGTAGTGCAGATCTTGTTCGCCCTCGCGCAGAGGGTGACGGTCTCACCCGGGGTGAGCCGGCGGCTTAAAGTTCGATAGTCTCCCCTATTACCTCCCGCTTAGAAGGGAAAAGCAAGATGAGACGGAAGTACGGCATCGCGGGGGTGCTGATCTCGGCGATGCTCGCGCTGACCGCCTGCGGTGGTGGCAGCACCGGGGGAAACCCGCTCGACACCACGAGCGCGGCCCCCAGCGGGTCCGCCTCGGGCGGGGGTGGCAAGGCCGTCGTCGGATCGTTCGACTTCCCCGAAAGCGTGCTGCTCGCCTCCATTTACGCCCAGGCACTGGAGGCCAAGGGTGTGCAAGTGGACGAGAAGCCCAACATCGGCACCCGTGAGGTCGTGATCGACCAGGTCAAGAGCGGTGGCCTGACCATCGTGCCGGAGTACAACGGCAACCTGCTCGCCTTCCTCGACCTGAAGAACACCGCCGCGACCACCGACGAGGTGGACACGGCGCTGCAGCAGAAGCTGCCTGCCGAACTGGAGGTGCTCGACTCCTCGCCGGCCGAGGACAAGGACAGCCTGTCCATCACCAAGGACACCCAGACCAAGCAGTCGCTGAACACCATGGAGGACCTGGCCAAGGTCTCCAAGGACATGACCTTCGGCGGGCCGCCCGAGTTCAAGGAGCGGTGGGAAGCGCGGCTGAAGGAGGTCTACGGGATCGAGTTCAAGGAGTGGAAGTCCACCGGCGCGACCACCGCCGACGCCCTGAAGGACGGCTCGATCCAGGTCGGCAACGTGTTCACCACCGACCCCAAGATGGCGGCCAACAACCTGGTCGCCCTCCAGGACACCAAGAACATCTTCCCCGCCCAGAACGTGACCCCGCTGCTCAACAAGGCGGCGGCGACCGACACGATCAGGACCACGCTCAACGACATCTCGGCGAAGCTCTCCACGCAGTCCCTGCTGGACATGATGCAGAAGATCGCCGTCAACAAGGACGAGCCCGCCACGGTGGCCAAGGAATGGCTGACCACCAACGGCCTCGGCTGACGCCCGCCGCGCCGAGGGCTCCCCACTGCGGGGGGTCCTCGGCGTGAGCGAGCTCACGGAGGCGATGGCGCAACTGGCGGCCGGCGTGGCGGTGGTGACCGCCCGCGACGGGCGCGACGACCTCGGTGTCACCGTGTCGGCGCTGATGTCCGTCTCCCTGGAACCTCCGCTCGTGCTGGTGAGCCTGGCCAGCGGCGGCTACCTCAACGAGGTGCTGCTGCGTCAGGACCGCTGGGCGGCTTCGCTGCTGTCGGCGGACCAGGCCGCCATCGCCAGCCGCTTCGCCACCGCGGGCCGCCCCAGCGCCCGCCTGCTGGTCGCGGGCATCCCGCACCACCGGGGGCCGCACACGGACGCGCTGGTGGTGGAGGACGGAGTGGCCGCCCTGGAGGCCGAGACCACCAAGGTGATCCCGGCCGGCGACCACACGCTCTTCCTGGCCACCGTCCTCGCGGTCTGCTACGTCAACCCCGCCCTCAACCCCCTGATACGCCTCCGCGGCCGCTACCGCTCAACCGGATCCTGACGCCCCCTGCTACCGGGGCTCTCCGGTGGTGGTCTCGCCGTGCTCGCCGAGGCGGTCCCGTTGTCACCACCTAGACGGTCCAGGAGACGCACGTAACGGCGCCCGGCCCTGTGCGGGTCAGCGGGCGTTCTCCTGGAGGCGCCCGGCCGGGTGCGGCGGGTGGCGGCCGGCTTGGCTCTGCCGTAAAGGATGAAGGTTTGGGTGTGGGTCAGCGGATCGTGTACCAGGAGGGGAGCAGGAGGGGGCCGGCGGCGGGGAGGCCGAGTTCGGCGGACAGGCGGGCCAGCGGGCCCCAGGCGTCCATCCGGATCCTCGCCAGGGCGGCCGACCTGTCCTCGCTGGACTCCGGGCCGCGCAGGCGGTCCAGCGGGTTGAGCCGCGGATAAGTGCGTACGGGGGCGTCCTCGGCCAGGCCCGTGCGCTTCCTGGCCAGGGCGAGCGCGTCCTCCAGCCCGCCGAGCTCGTCCACCAGGCCGCCCGCCTGGGCGTCGGCGCCGGTCCAGACGCGGCCGCGGGCCAGCTCGTGGGCGCGTTCGCGGGTGAGGTCGCGGCTCTTGGCCACCTTGCTCACGAAGTCGTCGTAGATGCGGTCGAGCCAGGCGTTCACGCGTTCCCACTGCTCGGGGGAGAAGCCGCGGGAGGTGGAGAACATACCGGCGTTCGCCCCTTCGGCCACCATCTCCGAATTTATCCCGATTTTTTGGAGCATCTCGGAAATGACGGGCTTTCCGCCGTACACGCCGATCGAGCCGGTGAGCGTGCCCGGCTGGGCGACGATCACGTCGGCGCCCATCGACACGTAGTAGCCACCGGACGCCGCCAGGTCTCCCATGGAGACGATCAGCGGCTTGACCTTGCGGGTCAGCACCACCTCGCGCCAGACCGTGTCGCTGGCCACATAGGAGCCGCCGGGGCTGTCCACCCGGAACACGACGGCCTTGATGTGCTCGTCGCGCCTGGCGGCGCGCAGCGCGGCGCTGATCGTGTCGGAGCCCATCGCCCCGCCCCCGCCCAGCGGGCTGCGGCCGCTGCGGCCGGTCCTGATCATGCCGGTGCCGTGGACGAGGGCGATCCCGTCGGTCATCGGGTGCGGCAGCTTCCTGACGGCCGCGCCCCTGGCGTAGCGGGAGACGTACAGGAGGTGGGCCTCGCCGCCCGCGGAGCGCTTGACCTCGTCGTAGACCTCGTCCCGGTAGGCCAGGTGGTCGACCAGCCCGGCCTCCTGCGCCTCCGCGCTGGAGAACGGGCCGCGGTCGATCAGCTCGCGCACCTTGCCGGGGTCCAGCCGGCGGCCGTCGGCGATGCCCGCGACGAGGGTCTCG
Organism: Nonomuraea jiangxiensis; assembly: GCF_900099965.1. Classification (GTDB taxonomy): domain Bacteria; phylum Actinomycetota; class Actinomycetes; order Streptosporangiales; family Streptosporangiaceae; genus Nonomuraea; species Nonomuraea jiangxiensis. Next base: position 121,299 of record NZ_FNDJ01000026.1, read on the forward strand.
GTGACCGACTCCACGATGCGGCCCGTGGACTCGCGGTGCGGATCGGTCATGTGGTCCTGGGTGAAGGTGTTGACGGCGGTCTTGTACTCGTGGCGCTGGCCGGCCTCGTAGCCCACGCCCAGCTTGGTCAGCGCCCCCTTGAGGAAGCGCTGCTCCAGGGCCACCCCGGTCAGCCCCACGTCGCCGCTCGGCTGCAGGTAGACCCGCTCGAAGGCGCTGGCCAGGTAGTAGGGCACCGTGCCGCCGCCGAACTCGCCGAACGTCTCCGCGAAGGCCACGGTCAGCTTGCCGGAGGCCCTGAAGTGGATCACGGCCTGGCGCAGCTCCTGCACCATGGCCAGGCCCAGCGGGGCGCCGCCGAGCCGTACGATCAGCGCCTTGACCCTGGAGTCCTGCCTGGCCCGCTTGAGCCCGGACAGCACGTCGGACAGGCGGGGCTTGCGCATGGACAGGACCGCGGCGAGCGGATCCGTCGGCGGGCCCTCGGTGAGGCCCTCGGTGAGATCGAGCTCCAGCACCAGCGGGGCGGTGCGCCGCTGGCGAAGCTTGTCGACGGTTTCGAAGATCGCCCTGCCTGCGTCCATAGAGCCACCCTAAGCGACGCAATTCGAAATGCGCCGGGGAGTGAGAACCGTTCACGTCCAACCGGGGAAGCGCCCGCGTGCGGGGCTGGATCCAGCGGGACCCCGCATGGGAGTTTCTTCATGATTCTTCGCCAACACTGATGACGAGTGGTCACTCTCGGCGTAGCGTCGATTACACCGCGATACCTCACGTCGAGAGGTTGGCCTCCCCATGACCAGTCAAGACAAGATCATGGAAGCCAGGCAAGCGCTTGCCGGCCGGCTCAGGGAACTGCGCGTCAACCGCACCGTGGCCGGTCGGCGCATGACGGGCGACCGGCTCGCCGAGGCGATGGGCTGGCCGGGTCACCAGGCCATGATCTCCAAGATCGAGACCGCCGCTCAGCTGCCCAGCGTCGAGGACGTACGGACCTGGGCCATCGCGTGCGGCGCCGAGGACCAGATCCCCGACCTCATCGCCCAGACACGGGACATCGACTCCATGTACGCCCAGTGGCGCCGGATCGAGCGCACCGGCCTGGGCGAGATCCAGCAGGCCTTCAAGAGCCTGTACGAGCGCACCAAAGAACTGCGGGTGTGGCAGCACTCGGCGATCCCGGGCCTGCTGCAGACCGAGGACTACGCCCGCGCCCACCTGGCCACGATCATCGACTTCCGCGGCATCCCCGACAACCTGGACCGGGCCGTGGCCGCCCGCATGGAGCAGCAGGAGATCCTGAGCGGGGCCCGCCGGTTCATGTTCCTGCTCGGCGAGCAGGCGCTGCGCACGCCCGTGGTGCCGCTGGAGCGGATGGACGAGCAGCTCGACCGGCTGGCCGGGTTCACGCGCGAGAGCCCGAACGTCAGCCTCGGCATCCTGCCCGGCACGGCCCGCCCGCCGGTGATGCCGCCGGAGAACTTCTGGATCTACGACGGGGGCGAGGTCCGCGTGGACGGGGTGGCCGCCCAGTTCCGCCTCAGGAAGCCCGAGGACGTCGCGGTCTACGAGCGGACGTTCGGCGAACTGGCCGACGTGTGCGTCTACGGGGCGGCGGCGCGGGCGCTCCTGGAGGACGCCCGCCGGGCCCTGCGGGTCGGCGCCGGATGAGCCCCGGTCGGCAGGGCCCGCCGGTCCCGCTAGCGCTTGGAGCGCAGGGCCGCGTACCCGTCTTAACTGTTCGTCCGGGGGTTCAGGGGGAGCTTGTCGTCAGAAGTCTATAAATCAGAGAACTGAGGTCAGTGGGGCGGGAGCGGCGGATCGCCTGAGTCGCCGTTTCAGACCCGGGGGTCGGTCGCCGCCATCGCGCGTTCCGCGTCGATGCGGGTCGTGGTCACCTGCCTGCCCTCCGCGTCGTACCGGATGCCGGGGCCGCTGGTCTGCAGCCGCCGCAGGCTCTCCGCGACCGTCAGGGTCGGGAACGCCTGCTTCATCAGCGCGAACAGCCCGGTCACGTGCGGCGCGGCCATCGAGGTGCCGCTCTTGACGCCGTACGTGCCGCCGGGCAACGAGGAGTTGACGTTCACTCCCGGCGCGAGCAGGTCGAGCATCGGCCCCCGGTTGGTGAACGGGGCCAGCTCGTCCCTGTCGTTGGTGGCGCCCACCGTGACGGCCGTCGAGATGCACGCGGGGTGTGCGACGCCGTTCTGGAAGCCGTTGTTGCCGGCGGACACCACGGGCGCCACGCCCAGCGCCACCAGGGCGTCGAACTCCGGCTTGAGCGCGCCCGCGGTGGCGTCGGAGTCGCAGGCCGTGCTGTACGGGCCGCCGCCGCCGAGGCTCAGGTTCACCGCGGCCACGTTGTGGTTCCTCGCCACCCTGGCCACGTATTCGAGCGCCAGCTTCTGGTCCGAGGTGTAGGTGAGGAAGCAGGGGGTCGAGGCGCCCCTGACCGAGCAGGTCAGGGCGCTGTTCACGCGGCTGAACACCTGGATGGGCAGGATGCCGGCGGCCGGGGCGACCCCGTTGGAAGGGGCTCCGGTGGTCATGCGGCCCGCCGCGATGCCGGCCACGTGGGTGCCGTGGGAGCAGGCGTTCGTCGAGTTGATCAGGCACTGCTGGGTCTCGGCGTCGGCCGAGCCGGGGCCGATCTGGCTGGACTGGTTGTTCGGGCAGAGCGAGCCAGCGCCGTCCGCGGGGTCGGAGGAGGAGAAGCAGGCCTCGTCCACGAGCCGGCCGGCGAAGTACGGGTGGTCGCGGTCGATGCCCATGTCCAGGATCGCGACCGTCGCGCCGCGGCCGGTCCAGCCGGCGTCGTTCGCCCGGTTGGAGCGGATCACGTTGGTGGTGACGTCGAGGGTGGGCATGCTCAGCTCGTCCTTGTAGACGGACTGGACACGCGCGTCCTTCCTGAGCCTGGCCAGCAGTGGGCGGTCCACCTCGGCGACGAAGAAGTGCGGCGACTGGGCCGCCTCCAGAACCTGGCTGCCGGCGGAGGTCTGTTCGAAGTCCCTGGCGACGGCGGCGACGCTCTGCCCCGGCTTGAGCTGGATGATGGAGCGGACCTTGGACCTCTCCTGGATCTCCGCGATGAGCGCGGGGCTGATGATCGGGCCGCCCGCGTCCCGGGTGTCGGCCTGGAGCTCCGGGGGCGCGGAGAGCGCGGCGAATGTCATGGCCAGCGTGGCGCAGGCCAGAAGAGACCGTAGCCTCACGGGTTTCCTCCGAGCGTCGGGGCGGGAAGCCGTGAAGCTCCTCCGCTCCCGGCTGCGTACAGGCGTTTACATCCCCCGTGTGACAAGTGCGATGTCAGCGACGTATGCAGCCCAGAGAAACGTTGGGGCCCTTTTTGCGGTGACCAGGCCAAAGAAGAAAGGCCGGTCGAGAAGCGACCGGCCTTTCGCGATATTTAGTTATTTGACGCCTTTGAGGACGTTCTTGGCGGCCTTCTTCAGCGTCGCCGCGGAGGGCTTGCTACTCATCCGCACCTTCTCCGCGGCCGTCAGCGCGGTGGTGCCGTTCGTGCCGTGCGCCCAGTTCAGCCAGGCCGTGAGCACCGCGCTGTCGAGCGCGGCCTTGCTGGTCTTGGTGTTCTTCAGCACCCGGTACGCCTTGCCCAGCGACGACGCCTTCGTCAGCTCGGGGAACACCTTGCTCGCCTTGGCGATCAGCTTCAGGTAGCAGTTGAGCGTGGCGTCCGGGATCTTGCCGCTGCTGCGGTGGATCTCGACGGCCCACGCCTTGGCCGCCATCTTCTTGGCGGCCGTGCCGCGCGTGCACACCGCCGCCGTGGTGACCGGGCTCGGCGTGACGGTCACCGTGACCGTGACGGTGGGCAGCGGCACCGGCTGGCCGGACGGCGCGGGATCCGGCGCCGGGTCGGTCGGGTCGTCGGGCTCGGGGTCCGGGACGCTGCTGTCGCCGGGGTCGGGCAGCGGGTTCGGGCTCTGGGTGATCGGCGGTTGCGGCGCCGCATCCGCCAGGGCCACCGCCAGGTCCAGGCGCGGCGTGGTGACCTGGGTGCCGTTGGCCTCGTACACGTACGGCCTGCCGGTCGTCTTCAGCGTGTTGACCAGGTCGGCCATCGGGGTCTGCGGCCCGGCCTCCTTCATCAGCGCCAGCGCGCCGGCCACGTGCGGGGTCGCCATCGACGTGCCGCTGTAGACGGCCGTGGCGTTGTCCGGCACCGCCGACTCGATGTCCACGCCCGGCGCGAACAGGTCCACCAGCGACCCGCGGTTGGAGAAGTCCGCGATCGCGTCACCGCCGTCGTTCGCCCCGACGGCCACCGCCGTCGAGATGCAGGCCGGGTACGACGTCCCCTCGAAATACTCGTTCCCCGCCGCGACCACGGTCGCGGTGCCCCTGGCCAGCAGGGCGTCGATCTTCGGCTTGAAGATCGCCCCCTCCTCGCTGGCGTCGCAGTCGGTCTCGGTCAGCTCGCCGCCCAGGCTGAGGTTCACGGCGGCGACCGGCTGGCTCAGCCCGGCCACGTAGTCCATGGCCTGCCGCAACGACGACTCGAAGGCCAGCAGGCACGACGGCTCGCCGCAGACGTCCTCGTCGTCGAGCCGGCTGAACACCTGCACCGCCACGATGCCCGCGCCTGGCGCCACGCCACCGCTGCCGGCCGCGATGCCCGCGACATGGGTGCCGTGGTCGCACAGGTTCACGCCGCCGGCCAGGCACTTGGGCGTGGTCGCGCTCGCCGCCCCCGGGCCGATCTCCTCGGTGCGGCCGTTCGGGCAGAGCGACTCGACGCCCGGCTCGACGGCGGAGAAGCACGCCTGGGCCACGATGCGGTCGCCGAAGGCCGGGTGGTCGGTGTCGATGCCGGTGTCCAGGATGGCCACCGTCTGGCCGGTTCCGGTGATGCCCTTGGCGTGGACCTGGTCGGCGCCGATCTGCGTCAGGTTGGAGCCGTCCAGCGCCGCCACGTCGGCCGGCGTGTAGGTCCTGTCCCGGTGGATCGAGCTGACCCGCGGGTCCTCGGCCAGCTTGGCCAGCTCCTCGGCGGTGCCCTGCACGACCATGAACGACTGGCTCTGGGGCTGCAGCAGCACGTCCACGCTCTTGGCCGCCGCCTGGGTCGCGACGGGCGCGGCCTGCGCGGGATCGGTCAGCTCGACGATGGCCCGCTCGGAGCCGCCGTCCACGCCTAACCCGTCCTCGACCTTCTCCTCGGGAGTGCTGGGGGTGGGGGAGGGGCTGTCCTCGGGAGCGCCGGGGGAGGCGCTCGGCGAGGGGGCCGGGGTCGAGGCGGCGGGGGGCGGTGTCAGCGCCGGTGCCGGATCCTCCGCGTTGGCCGGGCTGGACAGCGGCAGCAGGGCCAGCGCGGTTAAGCACACGATGAGAGGGCGAAGTCGCACGCGTCCTCCGAGAGGGGGATGATCTCGGAGTTTATGGTGATTTGCCGGGGAGGCACAGGCCCCCGGCCGGGTTTCCCACCGAACTTTCAGCTCGCGTTTCCCGCGATCACCCTCCCGGCTCGGGGCCTGCGACCGTGCACCCGCGACTGCGCGCTCCCGTCACAGGACCCCGCGCTCACGCCTCGGGCGGTCCCTCGTGCGTGAGCCAGACCGCGCCGAGCGGCGGCACCCGCAACGTCGTGGAGTACGGCAGCCCGTGCCACGGCTCCGCACTCGCCTCGACCACCCCCATGTTGCCCACGCCGCTGCCCCAGTAGTCGTAGGCGTCGGTGTTGACGATCTCCGACCAGTTCCCGGCGTACGGCAGGCCGAGCCGGTAGTCCTCGTGCGGCCCGCCGCTGAAGTTGACCACGCACGCCACCGCGGCCCCGTTGGACGCGTAGCGGACGAACGAGAACGTGTTCCCCGAGGCGTCGTCGGCGTCGATCCACCGGAACCCGTCGGGGGTGGCGTCCTGCTCCCACAGCGCCGGGGTCTCCCGGTAGATCCGGTTGAGGTCGCGTACGAGCCGCTGGACGCCCTGGTGTCCGTCGAACTCCAGCACCCACCAGTCCAGCCCGCGCTCCTCCGACCACTCCGAGCCCTGGCCGAACTCGCCGCCCATGAACAGCAACTGCTTGCCCGGATGCGCCCACATGAACGCCAGCAACGCCCTGAGCTGCGCGAACCGCTGCCACTCGTCGCCCGGCATCTTGCCCAGCAGCGAGCCCTTGCCGTGCACGACCTCGTCGTGGGACAGCGGCAGCACGTAGTTCTCGGAGTAGGCGTACAGCAGCGAGAACGTCATCTGATGGTGGTGATACTGGCGGAAGACCGGCTCGTGCCGGAGGTATTCCAGCGTGTCGTGCATCCAGCCCATGTTCCACTTGAACCCGAACCCGAGCCCGCCCAGGTGCACCGGGCGCGACACCCCAGGCCAGGCCGTCGACTCCTCGGCCACGGTCGAGATGCCGGGCGCCTCCCGGTAGCAGACGGCGTTCAGCTCCTTGAGGAAGTCGACCGCGTCGAGGTTCTCCCTGCCGCCGTAGACGTTGGGCGTCCACTCGCCCTCGCGCCGCGAGTAGTCCAGGTAGAGCATGGAGGCCACCGCGTCCACCCGCAGGCCGTCCACGTGGAATTCCTTGAGCCAGAAGAGCGCGTTGGCCACCAGGAAGTTCCGCACCTCCCTGCGCCCGAAGTCGAACACGTACGTGCCCCAGTCAGGGTGCTCGCCCCTGGCCGGGTCGGCGTGCTCGTAGAGCGGGGTGCCGTCGAAGCGCGCCAGCGCCCATTCGTCCATCGGGAAGTGCGCCGGCACCCAGTCCAGCACCACCCCGATGCCGCGCTGGTGCATCACGTCCACGAAACGGCGGAACTCGTCCGGCGTGCCGAACCTGGCCGTCGGCGCGTAGTAGGACGTCACCTGGTAACCCCACGACCCGCCGAACGGGTGCTCGGCCACCGGCAGCAGCTCCACGTGCGTGAACCCCAGGTCGGCCACGTATTCGGACAGCTGCTCGGCCAGCTCCAGGTATGACAGGCCGGGCCGCCACGACCCCAGGTGCACCTCGTAGACGCTCATCGGCCCGCGCTGCGGCTGCTTCTCCCGCCGGTCGGCCATCCAGGCGTCGTCGCCCCAGACGTGTTCCGACCGCTCCACCACGGACGCCGTCATCGGCGGCACCTCGGTCCGCCGGGCCATCGGGTCGGCCTTCTCTCGCCACACCCCGTCGGCGCCCAGGATCCGGTACTTGTACCGCTCACCCGGCCCCAGCCCCGGTACGAACAGCTCCCAGACCCCGGAACGCCCCAGCGACCGCATCGGGTGGGCGCTGCCGTCCCAGTGGTTGAAGTCGCCGACGATCCTGACGCCGCGCGCGTTCGGCGCCCAGACGGCGAACGCGGTGCCCTCGACGTCCTCGTGCTCCATCACCCGGGCGCCGAGCACCTCCCACAGTCGCTCGTGCCGGCCCTCGCCGATGAGATGCAGGTCCACCTCACCGAGCGTGGGCCAGTGCCGGTACGGGTCCCGCGACTGGTGCGGCTCCGCATCGGCGTATTTGACGCTCAGCATGTAGCCGGGCACCTTGTCCAGACCCGGGACGGTGACCTCGAACACCCCGTGCGCCTGGTGTTTCATGTCATGGGCCGTGCCGTCGTCCAGCACGACGCGCACCCGTTCGGCCAGCGGGCGCAGGGCGCGGAAGACGATCCCGCCGGGCACGGGATGCGCTCCCAGCACGGAATGCGGATCGTGATGTGCCCCGCCCGCGAGGCGGTCGAGCTCTGTCCTCATCGGCATGCTCCAAACCTTGCCCTATGATGACCGTCCTTCCCAGGCACTGCCCGCTTTGGCCGAGACAATCACTGGAAGGGCAAATTACGGGTTCATCCCAAGCGGATTCTTGGGGCGAGTCCGGCCAACAGGTCTTCCAGCGGCAGCTCCGCTCCCCGTGACAGCGCCGCCTCGAACGCCGCCCTGCCCAGCGCGTTCGCCACCCCGGCACTGATCCTCTCGACGTCGCCCCGCTCGCCGGGCGGCAGCGGGGCGTTCACGGAGGCCCGCAGCGCCGCCGCCTTGCCCAGCAGCGGGCCCGCCTCATCCGGGCGCCCGCCCGCCGCCAGCGCGCCCGCCAGCCCTTCCAGCGCCAGCGCGGTCGCCCGGGGATCGCCGACCAGGCGGGCCGCCGCCAGCCCTTCGAGCTGGAGCCCGAGGGCGGCCGCGGGATCGCCCCGCTGTTCGGCGACGAACCCCAGCTCTGCCAGGACCAGCGCCGCCCCGGGCGCGCCCGCGACCTCCCTGACCCACTCCAGCCAGGCCCGCAGCCGCCGCTCGGCCTCGTCGAGCCGGCCCTGCCGCCGGGCCCCGAGCGCGAGGCCGATGTCGGCGAAGTGCTCGGCGGGACGGTTCGACTGCGTGACCGCCAGCCGCCTGGCCCGCTCGTGGTAGTCCTCGGCCCGCGCGTGGTCGCCCGTCAGCAGGGCGATCCGGCCCAGCCGGGACAGCGCGTCGGAGACCGAGCTCCACAGCCCGAGGTCCTCGGCCATGCGCAGGCCCTCCGAGCGCAGGTCGGCGGCCCGTTCGTAGTCGCCGGTGATCTCGGCCAGCGTGCCGAGGCCCTCCGTGGCCCGCATCTCGCCCCATCGGTCGCCCAGCTCCCTGAACAGCGCCAGCGCCTGTTCCCCTGCCTGCCGCAGCGCCGCCAGGTCACCGCTCAGCATGGCGTAGCGGGCCAGGACGTTGAGCGCGGCGGCCGTGCCCCACTTGTCGTCGAGTTCGCGGAAGGTCGTGAGCGCCGTCTCGACGAGCGTGCGGCTGACAGTCGCGTCGCCGTACCCGACCAGGGCGAAGCCGACGAACCACTGCGCCCTGGCCCGGGCCCGGCGCCCGGGGACGGCCTCGAACAGCGCGGCGTCGGGTACCTGCAACCGCCCGGCCAGCAGCCGCAGCCCGGCCAGCCACACCCTGGCCTGCGCGGTGCCCGGGGCCTCCCCGATCGCCAGTGCCGCCTCCAGCGCCCGCTGCCCCTCGCCCAGCCTGCCGCGTAGCACCCAGTACCAGGCCATGGCGTTGACCAGCCGTAGCGCCTCGCCGGCCGCGCCGAGCCGGACCGCCGTCTCCAGCGCCGCCCGCAGGTTGGCGCCTTCGGCGTCGAGCTCGGCCAGCGCGTGCCGCTGCCGGTGCCCGCGCAGGTGCGGCTCGGCCCGCTCGGCCCGGCCGGTGTAGTGCCGCAGGTGCCGGAGCCGCACCTCGCCCGCCTCGCCCGCCTCGTCCAGCCGCTCGTGGCAGTAGGCCGCCACGGACTCCAGCAGCCGGAACCTCGGCTCACCGCCGGGCTCGTGCGCCGGGGCGGGGACCCGGGTCACCAGGGACCGGTCCACCAGCCTGGCCAGGGCGTCGAGCACGTCCACGCCGGGCTCGGCGCACACCTCCTCGGCCGCCTCCAGCGTGCAGCCGTCGGCGTGCACGGCCAGCCGCCGCAGCACCACGCGCTCGCCCTCGGCCAGCAGCTCCCAGCTCCAGTCGATCATCGCCCGCAACGTCCGCTGCCGGGCCGGAGCGCCGCGCCGCCCGGAGGCCAGCAGCCGGAACCGGTCGTCCAGCCGTTCGGCGAGCTGGCGCGGGGTCAGCGTTCGCATCCTGGTGGCGGCCAGCTCCAGTGCCAGTGGCAGCCCGTCGAGCCGGGCGCAGATCTCCGCCACGTACGTGTCCGGTTCGACCCCCGCCCGTGCCGCGAACAGCGCCATGGCGGCCTCCCGCGCCAGCGGGGGCACGCTCCACAGGGTCTCGCCCTCGATCCGCAACGGCTCCTGCCCGGTGGCCAGGATCCGCAGCCCCGGGGCGGCCCGCAGCAGCCGCCCGGCCAGCGTGGCGACCTGGTCGACGACGTGCTCGCAGTTGTCCAGGACGAGCAGCGTCTCCTTGCCGCTCAGCGCGGCGCCCAGCCGGTCGAGCACGGAGGCGGCGAGCCGGTCGCCGGCCGCGTCGTCCCGCAGGCCCAGTACGGTCGCGACCGCCTCGGCCACCTCGACCAGCGGCGCCCCAGGTCGCAGCGCCGCCAGCTCCACCAGCCACACGGCCGTGTCGCGGGACGGCTCCGAGGCGGCGGCCAGGGCGAGGCGTGTCTTGCCCACGCCGCCCGGTCCTATGAGGGTGACCAGCCGCTCGGACCGGAGGAGAGCGCCCACCTCGGCCACCGCCTCGTCCCGTCCCACCAGGCTCGTCAGCGGGGCGGGCAGGTTGGTACGCGGGCGGGCCGGGGCCGCCAGGGCGGGATCGCGCCGGAGGATCGCCCGTTGCAGCGACACCAGCTCGGGCCCGGGGTCGAGCCCCAGGTCGTCGGCCAGGTGCCGGCGCAGGTCCGCGTAGCTCGCCAGGGCCTGGCTCTGGAGCCCCGATCGGTACAGGGCCCGCATGTGGACCGACCGCAGCCGTTCGCGCAGGGGATGTTCGGCCACCAGGTCGCCCAGCTCGGCGGCGAGCAGCCCGTGCTCGCCCGCCCCCAGCCGCGCCTCGGCCAGCTCCTCCACCGCCACCAGCCGTTGCTCGGCCAGCCGCGCCACCGCCGCCCTGGCGAACGGCTCGTCGGCGAACTCGGCATAGGCGGTGCCGCCGCGCCACAGGTCCAGCGCCCGGCGCAGCAGCGAAGCGCGTACGCGGGGATCGGCGGTGTGCTGCGCGCGGGCGACCAGCGTCTCGAACAGGACCGCGTCCACGGACTCCGGGTCCGCCCGCAGCACGTAACCGGGCGGCCGGTACGCCACCAGCTCCCGCTCGCCCAGCACCCGGCGCAGTTGCGACACCTTGACCCGCAGCGCCGCGGCGGCGTTCGCGGGCGGGCGGCCAGACCAGAGGTCCTCGATCAGGCGGTCGGCGGAGACGGGCCGGCCGGCGTGGATCAGCAGGCCGGCGAGGAGCGCGCGGACCTTGGCCTCCGGCACCCGGACCGGCTCCCCGTCCGGTGCCCACACCGCGAGCGGACCCAGCACCCCGAACCGCATCCGCCCCCCATAACCATCTCCGAACCATGCCATAACCCACGACCGGCAGGGTGAACGCATCACCCACACAGAAGGAAACACTGAAATGTCAGAAAACATATCCGTGCTCGGCCTCGGCCTCATGGGCGCCGCCCTCGCGCGCACTCTGCTGGCCGCCGGACACCACGTCACCGTGTGGAACCGCTCGCCGGAGAAGGCGGCGCCCCTGGTCGCCCAGGGCGCGATGAGCGCGCCCACTCCGGCGGCGGCGGTCGAGGCCAGCCCGCTGGTGATCGCCTGCGTGCTCGACTACCCCGCCGTCGAGGAGGTGCTGGCGCAGGCCCCGCTGGCGGGCCGCGTCATCGCGAACCTCACCACGGGCCGCCCAGCCGAGGCCCGCGAGACGGCGGCCCGGGTGGCCGGGCGCGGCGGCGACTACCTGGACGGCGGGGTCATGGCCGTGCCGCAGATGATCGCCACCCCCGGCGCGCTGATCCTCTACAGCGGCTCCCGGTCGGCCTACGACCGCTATGAGCAGGCCCTCGGCGTCCTCGCGCGGCCCCGCTACGTCGGCGAGGACCCCGGCCTGGCGCCGCTCCTGGACCTGGCCATGCTGACCGGCATGTACGGCCAGATCGCCGGTTTCCTGGAGGCCGTGGCGCTCGTCAGATCGGTGAAGTACCCGTTGACGGAGTTCACCTCGGAGCTGCTGGTCCCGTGGCTCAACGCGATGGCGGCCAGTCAACCGCGTATGGCCACGGCGATCGAGGCGGGCGACCACCGCACGGAGGTCTCCAACCTGGAGGTCAACAGGTCGGGCATGGAGAACCTGGTCCGCGCCTTCGAGGACGAGGGCGTCCCGCTGGACCTGCTGCTCCCCATGAAGGCCATCATCGACCGGCGCGTCGCCCGCGGACTCGGCCACGAGGGCCTCTCCGGCCTCGCTGAGGAGCTGCTCTAGGCCGACGGTGCCATGCCGCGCGGTGCCATGCCGTGCGGTGCCATGCCGTGCGGTGCCATGCCGCGCGGGGGAAGACCGCCGGCGGGGGCTATACCGGGCGGGGGCGGAAGGCCGCCAGCGGGATCGACACCCAGGTGGGGCGGTTGCGGGCCTCGTAGACCACCTCGTACACGGCCTTCGACAGCTCGAACGCGCGCAGCAGCGCCGCGTCGGCCCGGGTGATGACCCCGCCGCCCGACCGGTAGCCCTCCAGGAACGCCTCCCGGTTGCGGTCCGCCCACTCCTCGGCCCGCGGCTCCAGGTCGGCGGCCCCGGACCGGCCGGCCAGCAGGTGCCTGGCCGCGTAGTCGAACGAGCGCAGCATGCCCGCCACGTCCCGCAGCGGCGAGTACAGCGCCCTGCGCTCGGCCAGCGGCTGCCCCGGCTCGCCCTCGAAGTCCAGCACCACCCAGTCCGTCGGCGTGCGCATCACCTGGCCGAGGTGGTAGTCGCCGTGAACCCGCTGCACGGGCACCGCGTTGGTGAGCAGCTCCACCTGGTGGTAGGCGTCCTCGACGGCCTCCACATGCTGGCGCAGCTCGGGCACCTCGGCCACGGCCCGGCCGAGCCGGCGCCTGAAGGTCTCGGCCATGCGCTTGATCTCGTGGATCTCCACGGTCTCCGTGGGGAAGGCCTGGGCCAGCTCGTGGTGCACCCGGGCGGTGGCGACGCCCAGCCGCAGCGACTCGGCCGCGAAGTCCCCGCCCGCCTCGGCGGCCGAGATCTCGGGCATCGAGGCGTACAGGTCGCGCACGCTGGTCAGCGCCAGGTCCCAGCCGTCGTTCGCGGTGGCCAGGTATTCCTGCATGATGGCGAGGGTCGTCCCCGTGCCGTCCAGGTCGGCCTCGATCCACCCGTACGGCTGCGCGATGTGCGGCGCGTGCCTGGCCGCCAGCGCCGTCACGACCTCCAGCTCGGGGTTCACCCCGGGGATGAGACGGCGGAAGAGCTTGCAGATGTAGGCGTCCCCGTACACCAGGGAGGTGTTGGACTGCTCGGCCCCGAGGACCAGGCTGCGCTGGGAGGTGTCGATGGTGACGCCGGGCACGTGGCGCATGCGCAGGGCTCCGGAGACGCGGGTCTCGTCGCGGGCCATGCCCTCCAGCAGCCAGCTCATGCGGTCGGAGTCGTGTACGGCGTCGTACAGGTAGTGGTCCCCCACCGTGCCGATCAGGGCGTGGGACAGCCGGTCGGGCAGGGAGTCGCGCTCGCCGAGCAGGACCTGGTAGCGGTCACGCGAGCCCTCCTGCCAGACGGCGACGATCAGGTGTCTCAGGCCGGGCGTCAGTTCGACGTCCGAGTCGATCGACAACTCGTCGATCGGGCGCCCCTTGCCACCGAACCAACGTTGACGGCTGATCCATGCGGCAAGGAGCTCACTAAGCACGTCCTACTCCTCCTGGATGACGGCCGGCGGGAGTGTGAACCAGTAGAACCCATGCCCTGGAAGCGTCAAAAGATACGGAAGTTCGCCAATTGCCGGGAATGGAACGCCTCCCATGGTCTCCACGGGAGACACGCCGACGAACCGGCGCAGGTCAAGCTCGACCGGCTGCGGGAAGCGCGAGAGGTTGTTCACGCAGAGCATGCGGTCATCGCCCAGCTCCCTGACGAACGCCAGCACGCTGGGGTTGGAGGAGTTGAGCTCGGCGTAGCCGCCGAGGCCGAAGACCGGGTGGCGCTTGCGGATCTCGATCATGCGCTTGGTCCAGTGCAGCAGCGAGCCGGCGCTCTTCTGCTGGGCCTCGACGTTGAGGCCCTGGTAGCCGTAGATCGGGTCCATGATGACCGGCAGGTAGAGCCGGCCGGGGTCGCAGTCGGAGAAGCCGGCGTTGCGGTCGGGGTCCCACTGCATGGGCGTGCGCACGCCGTCGCGGTCGCCGAGCCAGATGTTGTCGCCCATGCCGATCTCGTCGCCGTAGTAGAGCACCGGGGAGCCGGGCAGCGACAGGAGCAGGGCGGTGAACAGCTCGATCTGGTTGCGGTCGTTCTCCAGCAGCGGCGCCAGGCGGCGGCGGATGCCGACGTTCGCCCGCATGCGGGGGTCCTTGGCGTATTCGGTGTACATGTAGTCGCGCTCTTCGTCCGTGACCATCTCCAGCGTCAGCTCGTCATGGTTACGGAGGAAGATCCCCCACTGGCAGTGCTCCGGAATTTTCGGCGTTTGAGCCAAGATTTCGGAAATGGGGTAGCGAGACTCCCGGCGTACGGCCATGAAGATCCGGGGCATGAGCGGGAAGTGGAAGGCCATGTGGCACTCGTCCCCGCCGCCCACCGGATCGCCGAAGTACTCCACGACGTCGGAGGGCCACTGGTTGGCTTCGGCGAGCAGCACCCGGTCCGGGAACAGCCGGTCCACCTCGGTCCTGATCCGCTTGAGGTACTCGTGGGTCCTCGGGAGGTTCTCGCAGTTGGTGCTCTCCTCCTCGAAGAGGTACGGCACCGCGTCCAGCCGGAACCCGTCGATGCCCAGGTCCAGCCAGAACCGCAGCACTTCGAGCATCGCGTCCTGCACGGCCGGGTTCTCGTAGTTGAGGTCCGGCTGGTGGTGGAAGAAGCGGTGCCAGTAGTACTGGCCGCGCACCGGGTCGTAGGTCCAGTTGGAGGTCTCGGTGTCGATGAAGATGATCCGGGCGTCCTGGTATTTCTCGTCGCTGTCGGACCACACGTAGAAGTCGCCGAAGGGGCCCTCGGGGTCGTGCCGCGAGGCCTGGAACCACGGGTGCGCGTCGCTGGTGTGGTTCATGACCAGGTCGGCGATGACGCGCATGCCGCGCTTGTGCGCCTCTTCCACCAGCTTCACGAAGTCGCCGAGATCCCCGAACTCGGGAAGGATCTTCATGAAGTCCGCGATGTCGTAACCGCCGTCGCGCAGCGGCGACTCGAAGAGCGGCAGCAGCCAGAGGCAGTCCACGCCGAGCCACTGCAGATAGTCGAGCTTGCTGATGAGGCCCTTGATGTCGCCGGTGCCGTCGCCGTTGGAGTCGGCGAAGCCCCTGATCAGGACCTCGTAGAAGACCGCGCGCTTGTACCAGTAGGGATCGCGCGGCTTTTCCTCGTCAAAGGTGTTGGGAATGGGTGTGGTGGAGCTCATGAGCCACCCCACGAGGGGCTCACGAGGGAGGCGCTTTCACACACGTCGAAGACTCCCCGCTGAATTCAGTTCTACCGTGGCGCGGCCCGAACGGTGAGAATGTGGGCTGGGTGGATGTGGGGGTCGAGGCGCACATAGTTGCTCTGCCGCCACCGGTACGACTCGCCCGACAACTCGTCGTCGACGACGAACTCGGCGTTCCAGTCGAGGCCGATCGCCGGCAGGTCCAGATCCACGGTCGCCTCGTGGGTGTGGTGCGGATCCAGATTGATGACCGCCAGAACGACGTCGCCCATTCCGTGCCTTCGTGTGGCCGCGTCATAGGCGCCGGGGAGTCGCTTCGAGAAGCAGACGATGTCCGGTTGGTCGACCCGGTGGAACCGTAGATTACGCAATTCCTGGAGGGCCGGATGAGCTCTTCGAAACAAATTCAGGTGAGTGATGAAAGGAGCGAGACTCCGGCCCTCGCGTTCAGCGGTAACCCAATCGCGAGGTTTGTACTGATATTTCTCACTATCGAGGTATTCCTCGCTTCCTGGACGTACGGGCATGTTTTCTCCGAGTTCGTACCCGGAATACACGCCCCAGCTCGGTGAGGCCAGCGCGGCCAGCACCGCCCTGATCTTGAACGCCGGGATCCCCCCGTGCTGCAGGAACTCGTGCAGGATGTCCGGCGTGTTCACGAACAGGTTGGGACGCAGGTAGCCGGAGGTCTCGCGGGACAGCTCCGTGAGATAGCTCTCCACGTCCGGCTTGGAGTTTTTCCACGTGTAGTACGTGTACGACTGGTGGAAGCCGGTCTTGGCCAGCATGCGCATCATCGCCGGCCTGGTGAAGGCCTCCGACAGGAAGATCACGTCGGGATCGGTCGTGCGGATGTCGGCCAGCAGCCGCTCCCAGAACGCCACCGGCTTGGTGTGCGGGTTGTCCACCCGGAAGATTCGTACCCCGTGGTCCATCCAGTGCCGCAGCACCCGCTTGACCTCGGTGTAGACGCCCTCGGGGTCCTTGTCGAAGTTGACCGGGTAGATGTCCTGGTACTTCTTCGGCGGGTTCTCCGCGTACGCGATCGAGCCGTCCGCCCTGATCGTGAACCACTCGGGGTGCTCCTTCACCCACGGGTGGTCGGGCGAGCACTGCAGCGCGAAGTCGAGCGCGACCTCCATGCCCAGCTCCCGGGTGCGCGCCACGAACTCCGCGAAGTCCGCGAGCGTGCCCAGGTCAGGGTGGATGGCGTCGTGGCCGCCGTCCTCCGACCCGATCGCCCACGGGGAGCCGGGGTCGTCGGCCTCGGGGTTCAGCGTGTTGTTGCGCCCCTTGCGGAACGTCGTGCCGATGGGGTGGATGGGCGGCAGGTAGACGACGTCGAAGCCCATCTTGGCGATGGCGGGCAGGCGCTTGGCGGCGGTCTGGAAATTTCCGGACTTGGAGATGCCGGACCCGTTGACGACCGCGCCCTCCGACCGGGGGAAGAACTCGTACCAGGAGCCGTACAGCGCCCTGCGCCGGTCCACCCTGATCTTGTGTGACTTGGACCTGGTCACCAGCTCCCTGAAGGGGTGCGCCGCCAGCAGCGAGGTCGTCTCCGGGAGTTGCGCGATCGACAGCCGGGCCCGCGGGTCGAGGCTCTCGTCGCGGAGCGTGGCCGACACCGACAGCAGCGCCGCCCGGTGCCCGCACGCCGTGTCTCCCCGGTTCCTGGACGCCGTGTCACCGTTGCCGTTGGGCCGGGGCTGGCCGTTGGGGCAGTCGGTGGCGCGGACGGCCGCGGCGGCCCGCTCGAACAGCCGGGCGCCCTCCTCGCACATGAGATCGACGTCCATGCCGCGCGGGATCTTGATTTCGGCGTCGTGCAGCCACGTACGGATCGGATCACTCCAGGCCTCCACCCGGAACACCCAGTCGCCCTCGGCGGGCAGGCACACGTCAACGCCCCAGCGGTCGGTGCCGGGGGCCAACTCGCGCATGGGTTTCAGGCGGCCGCGCTGTCCGTCGGGCGCGGTGAGCACCACGCCCGCCGCGACGGCGTCGTGGCCCTCTCTGAACACGGTCGCCGAGACCTCGAAGGTCTCGCCGGCGACCGACTTGGCGGGCCACTGCCCGCAGTCGACGACGGGGGAGATGTCCGTGATGGGAATTCGTCCGATCATCGCATTCAAGGGTTTGCGGCGGCACGCTCGGTGCAGCCGGAGGCTTTCGTGTAAGAACGATCCTTGCACGTAAATTATGGACAGCAGCGGATGGACCTCCCGAGTGTGGCCGCAGGAGACCCAACAAAGAGGAAAGTTGCCCCAATCGTGCCGCTTCATGCTTGTTCCCGGAAGGGGTTTGAAGGGCAGCCGTGGGGGTGAAGGACTGAGAGGTCCCTCCTAGCCCGTAGGGTGCAGAATCGTGAGAGCTATCCGCCGGTTTACCGTCCGCACCGTCCTGCCCGCGGAGCTGGCCGCCCTCGGCGAGCTCGTGCATAATCTCCGATGGTCCTGGCACCCGGAGACGATGGACCTCTTCGCCGATGTCGACTCGGCGCTGTGGGAGCAGGTCGGGCACGACCCCGTGGCCCTGTTGGGCGCCGTCACCCCGGCGCGGCTGACCGAGCTGGCGGCCGACCGCCGGTTCCTGCGCCGCCTCGCCGACGCCGCCGACGACCTGCGCGAGTACATGACCTCCCCGCGCTGGTACCAGACCCTGCCCGACACCGCACGTGCCATCGCCTACTTCTCCCCCGAATACGGCATCGCAGCCGCGCTGCCGCAGTACTCGGGCGGGCTCGGCATCCTCGCCGGCGACCACCTCAAGGCCGCCAGCGACCTGGGCGTGCCGATCCTCGCGGTCGGCCTGCTCTATCGGCACGGCTATTTCACCCAGTCGCTGTCGCCCGAGGGCTGGCAGCTGGAGCACTACCCCTCGCTCGACGCGGGTGGCCTGCCGCTGAGCCTGCTCAAGGACGCGGACGGCGCCCCGGTCAAGATCCGCGTCGCCCTGCCCGCGGAGCGCGTGCTGCACGCGCAGGTGTGGGTGGCGCAGGTGGGGCGGGTGCCGCTGCTGCTGCTCGACTCCGACGTGGCCGACAACGACACCGCCGCCCGCGACATCACCGACCGCCTGTACGGCGGCGGCACCGACCACCGGCTCATGCAGGAGCTGCTGCTGGGCGTGGGCGGCGTCCGCGCCATCCGCGCCTACTGCAAGATCACCGGACATGCCGAGCCTGAGGTGTTCCACACCAACGAGGGACACGCCGGATTCCTCGGGCTCGAACGGATCCGTGAGCTCACCGAGGCCCGGCTCTCCTTCGACGAGGCGCTGGAGGCCGTGCGGGCCGGCACCGTGTTCACCACGCACACGCCCGTGCCCGCGGGCATCGACCGGTTCCCTGTGGACATGATCGAGCGGCACTTCGGCGGCGCCAACGCCTGGCCGACCGTGCCCGTCGAGCGCATCCTGGCCCTCGGGGCGGAGTCCGATCCCGGCCGGTTCAACATGGCGATCATGGGGATGCGGCTGGCCCAGCGCGTCAACGGGGTGTCCCTGCTGCACGGCGCGGTCAGCCGGGAGATGTTCAAGGGACTCTGGCCGGGATTCGACCTGGACGAGGTGCCGATCGGGTCGATCACCAACGGCGTGCACGCCCCCACCTGGGTCGGGCGCGAGTTCATGGAGCTGGCCGGGCGCGAGCTGCCCTCGCTCATCGAGCGGGCCCGCGGCTGGGACGGCATCCAGAAGATCTCCGACACCGAGATCTGGCAGATCAGGCGCACGCTGCGGCGGCGGCTGGTCGAGGGCGCCCGGGTACGCCTGCGCCGGTCCTGGCGCGAGCGTGGGGCCTCCGACGCCGAGCTCGGGTGGATCGACGACGCCCTCGACCCCGAGGTGCTGACGATCGGGTTCGCCCGGCGGGTGCCGTCGTACAAGCGGCTCACGCTCATGCTGCGCGACCCGAAGCGGCTGACCGACCTGCTGCTCGACCCGGACAGGCCGGTGCAGATCGTGATCGCGGGCAAGGCCCACCCGGCCGACGAGGGCGGCAAGAAGCTGATCCAGCAGATCGTCAAGTTCGCCGACCAGCAGAAAGTACGCCACCGCATCGTCTTCCTGCCCGACTACGACATGGCCCTCGGCCAGCTCATGGTCCAGGGCTGCGACGTCTGGCTGAACAACCCGCTGCGCCCGCTGGAGGCCTCCGGCACCTCCGGGATGAAGTCCGCACTCAACGGCGGACTGAACCTGTCGATCCGCGACGGCTGGTGGGACGAGTGGTACGACGGCACCAACGGCTGGGCGATCCCGACCGCCGACGGGGTGACCGACCCCGACCGGCGCGACGAGCTGGAGGCCGCCGCCCTCTACGACCTGATCGAGCACGAGGTGTCCGACCGGTTCTACGACCGGAGCGCCGACGGGCCGCCCCGGCGCTGGATGGAGATGGTCAAGCACACGCTGACCTCGCTGGGACCGAAGGTGCTGGCCGGGCGCATGCTGCGGGACTACGTCATGGACCTGTACAACCCGGCCGCCGGGTCGGCCCGCGCGCTGTCGGACGACGGCTACGCGCCGGCCAAGGCGTTCGCCGCCTGGCGGGTCCGGGTCACGCGGGCCTGGCCCGGGGTCCGGGTGGAGCACGTCGAGGCGGCCGGGGTGGATGACACGCCGGAGGTCGGGGCCTCCATCGAGCTGCGTGCCACCATCGCGCTCGGTGACCTGGAGGTCGGCGACGTGCTGGTGCAGGCCGCCTACGGCAGGGTCGGGCCGCACGACGAGCTGGTGCGGCCGGCGTACGCGCGGCTGGAGGTGGCGGCGGTGGACGACGACGGGCACGCTCACTACACGGGCGTCGTGCCGCTCGACCACACCGGGGCCTTCGGTTACACCGTACGCGTCGTCCCGGATCACCCACTGCTCGTCACCGCAGGCGAGCTCGGACTGGTCGCCGTACCCGAGGAACCCGCGGGCATGACGAACGGCACTTTGCGTTAGCCGGATCCCTCCGATTGCCGGGCACTCCCCGGCAATCGGGCGCAGGGCATAATCAGGACGTGGACGACAGCGGGAACGGCCTGCGGGCTGACACTCTGGTGGCCACGGTCCGCGGTGTGCTGCCGTCCTTGACGCCCGCCGCCCAGACCGTGGCCCGCCTCATCCTGGAGGACCCGGCGACGGTGGCCAGGAGCACCATCACGGAGCTCTCCGCCGCCTCCGGCACCAGCGAGGCCACGATCGTACGCACGGCCCGATTGCTCGGGTTCGCCGGCTATCCGCAGCTGCGGCTGGCCTTAGCCGCGGCGGCGGCGCAGCCTGACCGGCTGGTGCCCGGTGACCTGGCGCCCGACGACCCGCTGTCCGAGGTCATCCAGAAGGTGGCCAGGGCCGAGTCCGAGGCGATCAACGACACCGTGGCCCAGCTCACCTCCGAGCGGCTCGGGCTCGTGGTCGAGGCCATCGTCGGCGCGCGCCGCATCGACGCCTACGGGGTCGGCGCCTCCGGGCTGGTCGCCGAGGACGTCGCCCAGAAGCTGCTGCGGATCGGGTTGTCCAGCCACGCCTTCCAGGACGCCCACCTGGCCCTCACCAGCGCGGTGCTGCTGAAGCCGGGGGACGTGGCGATCGGGATCAGCACCTCGGGCGAGACCCCCGACGTGATCGAGCCGCTGACCCGGGCCCGGGAGGCGGGGGCCACGACCGTCGCCATCACCAACAACCCCCGTTCCTCCATCGCGGAGCTGGCCGAACACGTGCTGATCTCCGCCGGGCGGGAGACGGAGTTCCGTCCCGGCGCCCTGGCCAGCAGGATCAGCCAGCTCCTCGTCGTCGACTGCGTCTTCGTCGGCGTCGCCCAGCGGACGTTCGACTCCTCTCAGGAGGCGCTCGCCAGCACCCGGCGGGCCGTCAAGGAGTTCACCCGGAGAACGTCACCCGCACGTCGTCAGCCTTGACGTACATCACACGGTGGCCGAACTGGATCTGCAGGTACTTCGTCCGGCCCCGCACCACCTGGTGGTCGGCCAGGTCGAAGGTGACCGCCCGGTAGTACTCGGCGGCGGCCGGACCCGCGAGGGTGTACTGCTCGCCCGCCGAGAACGTGTACTGCAGCGGGGTCACCGCCTGGTACGGGACGCCGGCCGGGTACGCCTCCTGCTCGGGGTAGGCCCGGCCGTACACCGGGACGGTGGCCATGCCCGGCTTCGGGGTCACCACCAGGCCCATGGACGGGACGGCGGTGGGTGCGGCGGCCGGGTTGTGGAACCACGCCTTCTGGCCGAGGTACCAGATGGCCGTCCAGTCGCCCCGGCGCTCGGCCACCGCGAAACGCTGGCCGGTGCTGGCGCGGGCGCTGTGGTCGTAGACGCTGTAGAGGGACTCGCCCGTCGGGTGCTTGCCGATGTCCTTGACCAGCGGCGCGTCGGCGCGGGGCTCGGTGCGGAGCCAGACGGTGTGCGCGGGGAGCGGCGGGCAGGCGGCCTCGGGGTTCGCGCGGTCGCAGCCGTAGAAGTACGGCTTATTGGTGGCGAAGTCCGGCTTTATCATGATTGATCCGGATTTGGGGCCGCCGAACCGGCGCAGCGGGGCGCCCATGAGCTCGAAGTAGTGGGCCCAGTCCCAGAACGGGCCCGGGTCCTCGTGCATCCCCCGCACGGTCGTGGGCAGGGTGCCGGGGACGTTGTCGTGGCCCAGGATGTGGGCGCGGTTCAGCGGCACGCCGTACCTGAGCGCCAGATAGCGGACCAGGCGCGCCGAGCTGCGGTACATCGCCTCCGTGTACCAGGTGCCGCCCTCGGCCAGGAAGCCTTCGTGCTCGATGCCGATGGACTTGGCGTTGATGTACCAGTTGCCGGCCTGCCAGCCGATGTCCTTGGCCTTGATGTGCTGGGCGATGTGGCCGTCGGCGGCGCGTACGGAGTACTGCCAGCTCGCGCCGTAGGTCGGGTCCTGGTTGAGGCCGATGGAGGGCAGGAAATATCCCTCCATGTCGTGAATGATGATGTACTCGATCTGCTGGCTGGCCGGGCGGTCGGCCAGGTCGTAGTGGCCGTAGCCGTTCGGCGGCAGCTCCTGGTAGGCCGCGGGGATCCACTCGCAGGAGATGGAGGCCGGGCACTCCACGCCGTCGGGGCGGGGGTGGCGCAGGCCGAGCCGGTCGAGCCACTTCTCGGCCTTCGCCAGCCCTGGCACGGCCGCCAGCCTGACCCGCTGGCCGTCGTCCGTGGTCCGCTCCGCGCCGTCCTTGATCGTCGCGAAGACCTCGTCGGCGAAGAACCTGGCCGCGCCGGCCTCCTCGGCGCCCGAATAGCGGGCGACGGCGCCGTACCACTGGCCGGGATCGTCGCTCAGCGGCGCGCCCAGCGCCTTCTGGTAGTCGGCCAGCAGCGCCGCGCCGCCGCGGATGTTGGCGGCGGCGTCCGTACGCAGGCGCTCGTGGCTCTCGCCGGTGAGCGCGGCGGCCCGCTCCATGGTCCGCAGGGAGCCCGGAAGGTTGGCGGGGGCCGGCGGGGCGGCGGGCGCGGGCAGGGGCCTGCTTTCGTCGCCGCGGGCGTCCTCCGCGCCCTCGCTGTGGTGGTTGGCGGCGGAGAAGGCAGCGGCGTCGGTGAGGTGCATGGGGCCGAACCCGGCGTCGCTGGACGGCCGGCCGGCGTGGGCGTCCCAGCGGGACGCCAGGTAGGAGACGCCGAGCAGCACACTCTCGGGGACCTGGAACTCCGCGGCGGCGGCCGCGAAGGACTGTTGCCGGGTCTCGGGTTCCTGGGCGCGGGCCGCGGTGGCGTTCGTTAAGGGCAGCACGGCGACGAGGGAGATCGCCAGTAGTCGGCGCATGAACCGCTCCTTGGGGCTGGGGTGGCGCAGTCCAGCGTCTCAATATTTTCCTTCTCTGGCGATAACCTTGCGAAGATATTCTTCACTCCTTGACATCCCGGTAACAAGGGGTGACCAGCGGGAGCGGACATTCTGCCTGCTCGATTGCATAGCGGACGGCTTCCGGGGCGTTGTCGGCTATTCCTGGAACCAGGCCGGGGGCGCTGATCGTTGGGCGGGGCGGCACTACAACCAGATCTTCGACAGGAGAGCAAGCCGTGGTCTTCAAACGCATGCTGGGTGCACTCGGCGTCGGCGGTCCCTCAGTGGACACCGTCCTGGCAACGCCGCGTACCCAGCCGGGCGGGACGCTGGCCGGCGAAGTCCGTCTCAAGGGCGGTGACTTCGACGCCCAGATCGAGCACATCACCCTCGGACTGGTGGCCCGGGTGGAGATGGAGCACGGCGGCGGGGAGGGCTCCGGGGTCGGGGAGTTCACCCGTTCCCAGGTCTCCGGGCCGTTCACGCTGCGCGAGGGCGAGGAGCGGACGATCGACTTCCAGATCCCGGTGCCGTGGGAGACGCCGATCAGCGAGATCGGCGGCCAGCACCTGAACGGGATGGCGCTCGGCGTACGCACCGAGCTGGCCGTCGCCAAGGCCGTCGACAAGGGTGACCTGGACATGGTGGCGGTCGAGCCGCTGCCCTCCCAGCTGCGCATTCTCCAGGCGTTCCTGCAGCTCGGGTTCCACTTCAAGTCCGCGGACCTGGAGCTGGGCCACCTGTACGGGGTGCGCCAGGAGCTGCCGTTCTACCAGGAGATCGAGTTCTACCCGGCCGCCCAGTACGCCGGGGTGGTGGGGGAGATCGAGGTCACCTTCGTGGCCGGCCCTGGCGGGCTGGAGGTCATCCTGGAGGCCGACAAGCGGGCCGGCCGCTACTCCGGCGACGCCATCGGGCGCTTCCAGGTCAGCCATGAGGACGCGCTGCGTACGGACTGGCCGAGCGAGATCGACCGCTGGCTGACCGGCCTGGCCCAGTACGGCCACCACGCGCCGCACCACGGCGAGCACTACGGCCACCACGATTCGCACCACGACTCGCACCACGGCGGTCACTACGGCCACCACGACTCGCACCACGACTCGCACCGCGGCGGCGGCATGGGCATCGGCGCGGTGGCCGCCGGCGCCGCGGCCGGCGTGGTGGGCGGCCTCGTGGCCGGAGAGATCATCGACGAGGTCTTCGAGGAGGACGAGGGCGGGGACGAGGAGTGGTGACCAGCTGACCGCGTGACGCTCGGGGGCCGGGCCCCCTGACCGCTCCGGCGAGAAAGCCGCCGCCATGTCTCCAGGCCCCACCCTGGAGACACGGCGGACGACGGTGCCATGGTGGTGCGGCGCACGACGATGCCATGGTGGTGCGCCGAGCGACGGTGCCATGGTGGTGCGCCGGGCGACGGTGTCATGGTGGTGCGCCGGGCGACGGTGTCATGGTGGTGCGCCGAGCGACGGTGTCATGGTGGTGCGGCGCACGACGGTGTCATGGTGGTGCGCCGGGCGACGGTGTCATGGTGGTGCGCCGGGCGACGGTGTCATGGTGGTGCGGCGCACGACGGTGTCATGGTGGTGCGCCGGGCGACGCACTGCGGCCTGCGCGCCGGCGGTCACCTCGGTGTGGTGGGCGGTGTGCTCACCGGCATGATGGGCGGCGGCGCCGTCTCCCCGGTGGTGGCCGACGGCGGTCCTCCCGGCGTGGGCGTCGCCGGCGGCGAGCCCGACGGCACGGGCGTCAGGCTCGCGTACTGCCCGACCCGCGCCTTGACCGGCACCTCCAGCTGCACGGGCTCGGCCCCGCTGAAGAAGAACGTCATCGGCACCGTGTCCCCCCGCACCCCGCTGACCGTGCCGAGCGGCTGGTCATCGACGCCGACGGGCTGATCGGGCGGCAACGTCAGAGCCCCGGCCAACTGCACGGACCCACCCCCACCCACGGTGACCCGTTCAAGCCGGACCGGCCGGTCCCCGCTGTTGATCAGCACCCCGTACAGGACCTGCTGCGGCCCAGGCGACCCCGTCTCCGCCCCGCCCACCAGGAAGACGTTACGCAGGTACAGCTCACCGTCCAGATCGGCGTTGGCCCCGTCGTTCTGCGGCTCGGTCTGCGTGGTGTCCAACCCCGCCTGCGAACACCCCGTGACGGCCACGGCCGACATGAACGCGGTAAGCACGATGCGACGCATCCCCCGCCTCCTCCTAGCACCCGACGCTGCCACCCCGCTACCCCCGAACCCCCCACCGAACCCCTTCGCCCCGTCGCGGCGGCAGCGGTTCGATGGACCGGGGGTGGGAGGCGTGCGAGGCTCGGGGCGTGCCGGACTACTACCGCGACCTCGCCGCCGACCGGGACCTCCGCGGACAGCAGGGAGTTCATCCAGGGGATCGTCGGCGCTCTGCCACCCGGCGCGCCCGTGCTGGACTGCGCGTGCGGGATCAGGACGGATGCCATGGCGCTCGCGCACCCGCCACCGACGCCGGCTCCGCCATGGTGGGCGCGCTCGCGGCGATGCGGCGGGTGCTCTCGCCCACCGGCACGCTGATCGTGGACTCCCGTGACTGGGAGGCGCTCTATCGCGAACGCCCCGCACCGTGGCCGCCGACCGGGTGCGCGAGCGCGGCCACGCCTTCTGACACCACGGATGGGGGCAGGCGGGCGGCGGGGCGGCTCTAGGGGACGAGCCGGAGTGAGGGGCGCTGGTCGGGCAGGCCGATGAGCTCGCGTACGCGGCCGATCGGCCAGGCCAGCTCCCTGGCCAGGACGGCGGCGGTCAGGTCGCTCTCCCGCGAGGCCAGCTCGAACGCCTGGGCGAGCAGGACGGGCTGCTCACCGGGATAGCCGGAGACGGGCTCGTTGGTGAACCCCGGCTGCTCGCGCAGGGCGTTGAGGCGCTGGTAGGCACGGCCGGCGGCGGAGTCGGACAGCAGCCCGGTCTCCCGGCAGCGGTAGAGCAGCGAGTCGACCGACACCCCCCACGTCTGCCGCAGCTCGGCGAGTCTGCGCAGGTCGGCCCGCAGGGGAAGGTGCGGCAGGATGCTGTCGCGAGGGGTGAGGAACTCGGCGGCGAACGCGTCGGCCTCCCGCTCCTGGTGGCTGTCGCCCGCGGCGGTGTCGCCGTGCAGGACCAGATGGCCCAGCTCGTGGGCGGCGGTGAAGCGGTGGCGGTAGATGTCGTCGAACCGGTTGGGGGTCAGCACGACGATCGGCCGCGGCAGGCTGGAGGTGGAGAAGGCGTCCACGGTGACCGCGTCGGGGTCGTGGCGGGGGAAGGCGACCACGATGCCGTGCGCCTCCATGTGCCGCACCAGGTGGCTGACCGGGCCGGTGCCGAGCCCCCAGTGGGCCCGCAGCGCCCGGGCCGCGCCCGCCGGGTCGCGCGGCAGCGCCGGATGCAGCTCGCCGCCGGCGAAGCCGGGCAGGTCGATCAGGGGGAGCTGGATCCGCTTTTCCAGGGCGTAGGTCAGCTCCCACACCTGCTCGACGAAGGCCACGGCCTTGGCCCGCTGGTAGGCGCGGGTGGAGCGCAGGCTGCGGAAATGGGCCATGGAGCCGTCGAGCTTGCCGTGCGGGCGGCCCGGCAGGAAGAACGCCATCGGCACGGCCAGCACCTCGGCCAGGCGCGGGATCAGGTCGGGCCGGGGCCGGGTGACGCCCGATTCGTACTGGCCGACGGCGGCGGGGGAGACGCTGAGGTGCTCGGCCACCTCCTTCTTGGTGAGCGCGGCGAGGTGCCGGGCCTGGGTGAGGCGGGTGGCGTCGAAGGCGTCGGCGACGGCCTGCGGACTCGGCCCGCCCGTCCTGGAGTCACTCACCGGCGGCGGCTTCTGACCTGGCCGGGGCGGCCTCGCTGACCGGCGGCGCGAGCCGCTCGGCACCGGTGCGCGCGTTGAGCGACGGCGTGGGCATGTCGCCCGTGTCGAACGTGAGCGACAGCGTCGAGGAGTAGGCGGCGGGCGTGTCCTGCGCCAGCGGGATCTCCTCGCAGTGGTGCCAGCGCAGGCTGCCGGTGCGGTCAAGCAGCTCGGCCTCGCCCCACCAGGCGTCGAGCAGCCCGGCGTGCGCGTTGCAGGCGTAGGCGATCAGCACCAGGCTCGTCCCTTCTGGCAGGTCGCCCAGCGCCTCGGCGATCGGGACGGCCTGCGGCGCGATGCCCTGCAGCGCGAGCTGCCGCATCCGCGGCTCGGGCCCGAACCGGTTGAACAGCGCCTGCACCAGCGCGGACGGCCGGCCGTCGCCGATGCGCGCGCTCATCACGCTCAGGGAGCGGTCCTTGGCGTAGCGGAACGGGAACAGCAGCCTGCCGTCCAGCACCACCAGCTCGTGCTGCGACCCCGCGGGCTTGACGATCCGCACGTCCCCCATGTCCTCGAACGCCTCGGCCAGCGCCTCGAACTTGCGCGACATGAGCGTGAACCCGAACGGGTGCAGGTGGTCGGTCTGGGCCATCCGCTGGGCGTCGCGGGCGTTTTCCAGCGCGACCGACAGGGCCTCCGCGACCGCCTGCCTGATGGCGGGCGCGCGCTGCCCGAACGTGTCATGAGCCCATTGCGACACCGGGGAAACCTCCGCAGCCCGGCGGCGGCCGGGGGACGGCGCCGCTTCATTTTCCAACATCATAGACCCGCCACGGCTTCACGAAGCCGCTCCGGCGCGCGGGGCCCGAGGGCGATCTCACGGATGATCTCGTCCTTGTCATGCTTGATTTCTTGTATGACAATATTTCGCGTCTGACAAAAAGCCTGACGAAAAGGTGTGTCACGATGCGAACTTCCGACTGGCCCAGAACCGCGACCCGCTGGACGCAGCTCACGCTGGCCGAGGACGACCCGGCGCATCTCGATGTCGACTTCTGGACCTCGGTGATGCGTGACAGCAGGTCGAACGCGGTCTGCATCAGCGCCGGCGGCTACATCGCCTACTATCCGACCCGGATCCCGTTCCACCATCGCAGCACCTTCTTGGGCGACACCGACCCCTTCGGCGCCCTCGTGGAGCGGGCCAGGGGATTGGGCATGCACGTCATGGCGCGGGTGGACCCGCACGCGGTGCACGCCGACGCCGCCAGGGCGCACCCGGAATGGCTGGCACGCGACGCGCAGGGCACGCCGATCGAGCACTGGTCGTACCCCGACATCTGGCTGACGTGCGCTTTCACCGGCTACCACCGCGAGTTCATCACCGAGGTGGCGCGGGAGATCGTGCGCGAGTACGACGTGGACGCGATCTTCGCCAACCGCTGGGAGGGCTATGCCGGCATCTCCCACAGCGAGGCCGCGCAACGCTCCTTCCGCGACGAAACCGGCTTCGAGCTGCCCGAACGCGCGGGCGACGGCACCGGCCCCGCCTGGCCCGCGTACGTGGCCTGGCGCCGGCGCCGGCTCAGCGAGCTGGTGGCGATCTGGGACGCGGCGGTCAAGGACGTACGGCCGCACGCGCGCTTCATCCCCAACCTGGGCGCGTTCGCCGCCCGCGACCTGGAACCGGAGCTGGTGCGCCGGGTCTATCCGATGTTCGTGGTGGACAAGCAGGGCCGCTCGGGCATCGAGGCGCCGTGGGCGGCCGGGCGGGTGGCCAAGCGCAGCCGCGGCCTGTTCCCGGACCGGCCGGTCGGGCTCATCACCTCCGTCGGGCCCGAGCACCACCAGCACCGGTGGAAGGACGCGGTGGCCCCGCCCGAGGAGGTCAAGACGTGGATCGTGGACGGGTTCGCGCAGGGCGCGTTCCCGTGGTTCACCAAGTTCAACGCCACGATCTCGGATCCCCGGTGGGTGCCGGCGATCGTGGAGGCGTTCGGCCTGCACGCGCGGCTGGAGCCGGTGCTGGCGGAGCTTCCGGTCAGCGCCGAGGTCGCGCTGCTCGACCCGGACCGGGTGGGCCGGGTGCGTACCGGGGCGGCGCACACCTTCCCCGACGAGGACGGGTTCTACCAGGCGCTGGTCGAGGCGCGGATCCCGTTCGACCTGCTGGCCGACCAGGCGTTGTCCGCGGAGCGGCTGCGGCCGTACAAGGTGCTGGTGCTGGCCGACGCCGAGCAGCTCAGCGACGCGCAATGCCAGGTGATCCGCGAGTACGTCGCCGCGGGCGGCGGCCTGGTGGCCGCCCACCAGTCCTCCCTGTACGACGAGCGGGGCGAGCCGCGCGAGGGCTTCGGCCTGGCGGACGTGCTGGGCGTGGACCTGGTCGAGTCCGTCAGGGGGCCGGTGAAGAACAACTACATCGCGCTGACCGGCGACCACCCCGTGAACGCGGGCTTCGACGGCGCCAGGCGCATCATCGGCGGCACCCGCCTGCTGCGCGTCGCGGCCCGCGCGGGCACGCGGGTGCCGCTCAGGTTCGTGCCCGACTTTCCCGACCTGCCGATGGAGGAGCTGTACGCCCGGGAGCGGCCGGACGCCCCCGCGGCCGTCATCAGGCAGGCCGCCGACGGTGGCGGGCGGGTCGTGTACTTCCCGTTCGACCTCGGCGCGGTCTACTGGGAGGCGCTCCAGGCCGACCACGGCCGGCTGATCGCCAACGCCGTGCGGTGGGCACTCGGCGGCGAGCCCGAGGTGACCGTGCGCGGACCCGGCCTGGCCGACCTCGCCGTACGCCGGGACGCAGACGCCGTCGCGGTCGCCCTGGTGAACCTCACCAACCCGATGGCCATGCGGGGCGCCATCAGGGAGACGATCCCGCTGCCCGCGCAGACGGTGACGGTCGCCCTGCCGCCCGGCGTGCGGGGCGCGAAGGCCAGGCTGCTCGTCGCGGAGGCCGACGCCGCCACGGAGGTCCGCGACGGCCGGGTGGAGGTCGAACTGACGGGCGTGGGCCTCATCGAGGTCGTGCACCTCACCTGGGACCGCGCATGACGGGTGCTCAGTGGTGGCGGGAGCCGTTCCGGGTGTTCCAGACCAATCTCCGCGAGGTGGACGCGGGGCTGGACGTCGAGCGGGTGCTCGACTACCTGGAGGAGTTCGGTGCCGACACGTGGCTGCTCAGCGTCGGCGGCATCCTGTCCAACTACCCGACCGACCTCGACTTCCAGACGCGCAACCCGTGGCTGGCCGAGCGCCCGTCCGGTGATCTGGTCGGCGACGCGGTCGCCGCGGCCCGGCGCAGGGGCGTGCGGGTGCTCGCCCGCATGGACTTCTCCAAGATCGACCAGCGGCGGGCCGAGCGGCACCCCGAGTGGTGCTTCGTGGCCCCCGACGGCGCCTCCCAGGTCTACAACGAGCTGGCCAGTGTGTGCCCGAGCGGCGACTATTACCAGGTCAAGCTGTTCGAGGTGATCGGCGAGGTGCTCGACCGGTACGAGATCGACGGCTTCTTCCTCAACTGGATGTCGTTCAACGAGGTCGACTACAGCAGGCGCTACTGGGGAGTGTGCCACTGCCTGGCATGCGTACGCCGCTTCGGCGACCCGCTGCCCACAGGCCCGGACTCGCCCGGTTACCAGCGCTGGCGGCGGCTGGCGAACGAGACCCTGGAAGAGCTCAACGCCCGGATCAGGGCCGAGATCGCCGGCCGGCGGCCCGGGGCGGCGCTGATCCTGGGGGAGCGCGCCGACCTCGTCTTCCACGAGGCCAACAACGCCGTCGGCCGGCCGCTCTGGCACCACAGGACCAGCGAGCACGTCAGCGCGGCCAAGTCGTACCGGCCGGAGGTTCCCGTGCTGGTCAACGCGGTGGGGTTCGTGGACATGCCGTACCGGATGGCGGGGGAGGAGCCGTACCACTTCGCCCAGTATCTGATCCAGGCGACCGCGCGGGGGGCGATCCCGTCCACGTACGTCATGGGGACGCCCGACGACAGCCCGTACGAGTGCCTGCGGGTCGCGGGCGAGATCACCCGCTTCCACCGCGACCACGCGGACGTCTACCGTGACCTCGTCCCCGCGGCCCGCACGCTGCTGGTCAGGCCCGACCCGTCGCCTGGCGGGGCGACCAGCGAGTTCCAGGGGCTGTACCTGTCCCTGCTGGAGCGGCACATCCCGTTCGACGTGCTGCCGGAGGACAAGCTGGCGGTGAGCGACCTGTCCAGGTATCGGCTGGTCGTGCTGCCCGACCTCGGGCCGTTGCGGGAGCCCGAGGTGCTCGACGCGTACGTGTGGGCGGGCGGGACGGTGCTGGCCACCGGCTCGACCGGGTTCGAGGCGGACCGGGCGCGACTCGCCTGCCTGCCCGTGGCCCGCCGTCTGGCGAGCAGGGAGAGCGAGGAGGCCGTGCGCTCGCTGCACCTGCGCGGCGAGCGGGGCATGCTGCCGGTGATCGGCGCCTTCCACGTGGTCGAGGCGCGCGAGGGGGCACGGGCGGGCCTGCTCGCGCTGTCCAGGGCCAGGTACGGCCCGCCGGAGAAGTGCCACGGACACCAGGAGACCGGCCACCCCGGCTGGCTGAGCGCCCGCTACGGGCAGGGCACCGGCGTGCTGATGCCGTGGACGGTCGGCCGCGGCTATCGGGAGACCGGGCTGAGCGCCCATCGCGACGAGTTCGCGGACCGCGCGCTCGACGCCGCCGGCGCGGACCTGACGATGGAGACCGACCTGCCGGAGCAGGTGGAGATCGTGCTCGGCCGGTCCGCGTACGGCGGGGTGATCCACCTGCTCAACCGCTCGGGCGACGCCGACCAGCGGTTCCGCCGCCCGCTGGAGATCGGGGAGTGCCGGCTCACGCTGCCCTGGCCGGGCGAGGTCCACGCCCTGCGCGCCGGCCGCGTGCTGGAAACCGATGCCGCGAACCGCGTGCTCCTGCCCCGGATCGGGCTCTACGAGGTCCTCGTCGTCAGATTGTCAAACAAGTATTCATGACCTATTGACGGTCTCGTCTGACAAATGAACACTAGGTCATCACCGGGGTAGCCGATCCCCTGTGAGGACGACGGGAGAAGAGTGATGAGCGGACTCGATCGGCGGGGCTTCCTGAAGCTGGCCGCGGCCGGTGCGCTGGGCGCCGGGCTCACGGCATGCGGCGGCGGCTCCGAGGGCGGCGCGGGCGGTCTCTCACTGAGATACGCCTGGTGGGGCAACAACATCCGGCAGCAGAACTACATGAAGGCGCTCAAAGAGTTCACCACCCAGAACAAGGACATCCAGGTCGAGCCCGAGTTCGCCGAATACAGCGCCTTCCAGGAGCGCATGACCACGCAGATGGCCGCCCGCGACGTGGCCGACATCTTCTGGATCGCCTCTCCGCAGGTGCTCACCTACCACAAGAGCAAGCTCTACCGCCGCCTCGACGACATCCCGACCCTTGACCTGTCCGGTTATTCCAAGGCCGACCTGGACTCCTTCAAGCTCGGCGGCGAGCTCAACACGATGCCGTTCGGCATCTTCGTCCCCGTCATCCGCTACAACGAGACCTGGGCCAAGGAGGACGGCGTCGAGCTCCCGGCCGTCGACACCGACTGGGACGCCTGGGCGGCCTTCCTCGTCGACTACACCAGGAACAACCCCGGCAAGCGGAAGGGCATGGCGTACGAGCCCGACGCCG
The DNA here is from genome assembly GCF_900099965.1 of Nonomuraea jiangxiensis. Taxonomy (GTDB): domain Bacteria; phylum Actinomycetota; class Actinomycetes; order Streptosporangiales; family Streptosporangiaceae; genus Nonomuraea; species Nonomuraea jiangxiensis. The sequence continues at coordinate 153,591 of NZ_FNDJ01000026.1, forward strand.
ACCTGCCGTTCGAGTCCTGGCTGCGGCAGCGCGGCGAGCAGTTGTGGACCGAGGACGGCAGGGCGGGCTTCACCGTCGACAGCACGCGCGCCTGGTTCGACTGGTGGGACAAGCTGCTCAAGGCCGGGGCCGTGCTGACGCTCAGCGAGCAGGAGGGCATGTCGCCCGACTGGGCGCTGGTCGGCAAGAAGGTGCTGGCCAAGGTGGGCAACTCCAACCACATCATCGACGACGCCAAGATGTTCCCCGACCAGCGCTTCAAGCTCCGCCCCACGCCGGTCGCCGCCGGGGCTCAGGCGGGGCACCCGTTCCTGTACTTCCCGCGGATGGCGATATATCAGGGCATCGACGATGAGAAGGTGCAGGCCGCCGGCAAGCTCGTCAACTACAACACCAACAACGTGGCGATGCTCAAGACCGTCGGCCTGACCATGGGGGCGCCGGTCAACCCCAAGGTGTTCGAGCAGTCGAAGGACTTCGCCGGTCAGGACGAGAAGGAGATGCTCGCCGTCGTACAGGCTGCGCGCGAGGCCGAGCGCAAGCCCCGCTTCGAGGCGCCGCCGGGCACGAGCACCTGGCGCACGGCCATGGCCAGGGTCGCCGAGGAGATCGCGCTGGGCCGGGTGAACACGGCCGACGGCTCCAAACGCTTCCTGGACGAGGTCCAGGCCGGCATCGAGCGGACCCGCAAGTGAGCCGTGTGTCGAGACTCCATCGCCAGGGCGGGGCCGCGCACGTCTTCCTCATCCCCTGGTGGCTGGGGCTCGTCCTGGTGACGGCTGTGCCCCTGGTCGCCTCCCTCTACCTCTCCTTCACCGACTACAACATCCTGTCCACGCCGGAGTTCAACGGCCTGGAGAACTTCCGCCGCATGTTCCAGGACGAATACTTCTGGGCCGCCGTCAAGGTGACGGTGATCTACGTCCTGGTCTCCATCCCGCTGCAACTCGGCTTCGCGCTGCTCCTGGCCCTGATCCTGGACCGGGGGCTGCGCGGCCTGGCCTTCTACCGCAGCGCGTTCTACCTGCCCTCGCTGCTCGGCACGAGCGTGGCCGTGGCCATCCTGTGGCGGCAGATCTTCGGCGACGACGGCCTGATCGACCGGGCGCTGTCGGTGTTCGGGCTGGAGCTGGGGAGCTGGTTGCAGAACCCGAGCCTGTCCCTCTCGACGCTGATCGTGCTGAACGTCTGGACGTTCGGCTCCCCGATGGTCATCTTCCTGGCCGGGCTCCGCCAGATCCCCGAGGAGCTCTATGAGGCCGCCAAGGTGGACGGCGCCGGGATCGTCCGCCAGTTCACCAGCGTCACGATCCCGCTGCTCACCCCGATCATCTTCTTCAACCTGATCCTGCAGACGATCGGCGCGTTCCAGACCTTCACCCAGGCCCACGTCGTCAGCGGCGGCACCGGCGGCCCGGCGAACTCGACGCTGTTCTACACGCTCTACATCTACCAGCAGGGATTCACGAACTTCGACATGGGTTACGCCTCCGCGCTGGCCTGGGTGCTGATGATCGCGATCGGCCTGGTGACGGCCGTGCACTTCGTCCTGTCGAAGTACTGGGTCTTCTACGGAGACGACTGATGACGACCGCGACCCTCGAAACCACCCGCAGGAGCGCCAGGGCGGCCGTGCGCCGGCGTGGCCGCCGGGACCTGCTCAAGCACCTCGGGCTCGGCGCCTTCGTCCTGCTGATGCTCTATCCGCTGATCTGGATGATCGTCAGCTCGTTCAAGCCCGACCACCTGATCCTGACCGAGCCGGGGCTCATCCCCAGCGAGATGACCTTCGACAACTTCGCCGAGGGCTGGAACGCGCTGAACCGCCCCTTCTCCGTGTTCTTCGCCAACTCCCTCATCGTCACCGTCGGCGCCATCGTCGGGAACCTCTTCTCCTGCTCGCTGACCGCGTTCGCGCTGGCCAGGCTGGAGTTCAGGATGCGGAAGGTGTATCTCGCCATCACGCTCGTCTCGGTGATGCTGCCGATGCACGTGCTGGTGATCCCGCAGTACATCTTCTTCTCGCAGCTCGACCTGGTGAACACGTACTATCCGCTGCTCATCCCGAAGTTCCTGGCCACGGACGCGTTCTTCGTCTACCTGATGGTGCAGTTCATCAGGACCATCCCGCGCGATCTCGACCGCGCGGCCTGGATCGACGGCTCGGGCCCCTTCCGTACCTTCTGGTACGTGATCCTGCCGCTCATGCGGCCCGCGCTCGTCACCACCACGATCTTCACCTTCATCTGGACCTGGAACGACTTCTTCGTGCCGCTGATCTATCTGACCTCGCCCAAGATGTTCACGGTGCCGGTGGCGCTGAACTCCATGGTCGACTCCGAGACACAGAGCGGGGTGGGCATGCTGTTCGCCATGTCGCTCCTGTCGCTGCTGCCGGTGCTGATCTTCTTCGCCGTGGCCCAGAAGCAGCTCATCCGCGGCATCGCCACCACGGGGCTCAAATGAGGATCATCATCACCGGTGACCACGACGAGAGCGCGCGCCGCCGGATCCGCGCGGCGGCCCCGGCGGCGCGCATCGACTTCACGGCGGACCTGAACGGGATCGAGCACGCGGACGCGGTCGTCGGCCACGTACCGGAGGCGCTGCTGGCCAGGGCGTCCCGCCTGCGCTGGGTGCACAGCCCGGCCGCGGGCGTGGACGCCATCCTGTCCGACGGCCTGCTGGCCGGCGACGTCACGCTCACCTCCGCCACCGGCAACGGCGCGATCCCGCTGGCCGAGCACGCGATGCTGCTCACGCTCATGCTGAACAGGGACGTGCGGCGCTGGTCGCGTGCCCAGGAGGAGCGCCGCTGGGACCGCTTCACGCACGGCGAACTGGCGGGAAAGACCATCGGCCTGTACGGGCTCGGCCACGCAGGGCTGGACCTGGCGGCCAAGGCCCGGGCGTTCCACATGCGGGTGCTCGGCATGCGCAGGACGGCGGCGCCCGCGCCGGGCGTGGACGAGCTGTTCGGTCCGGACGACTTCCCTCGTTTCCTGGCCGAGTCCGACTTCGTCATCGTCACCGCGCCGCTCACGGCGGCCACCGCGGGACGCTTCGGCCGGGAGGCGTTCGCGGCGATGAAGCCCACCGCCTGCTTCGTCTGCGTCTCGCGTGGCGGCATCGCCGACGACGACGCCCTGCTCGACGCGTTGCGGCGGGGCGAGATCGCGGGCGCCGGGCTGGACGCGCACGGCGTGGAGCCGCTGCCCGCCGACAGCCCGTTCTGGACACTGCCGAACGTGATCGTCACTCCGCACAACGGCGCCACCACCAGGGAGACGGCCCGCAGGGGCCTCGACATCCTGGTGGACAACTTGGAAAGATTCGCCCGCGGCGCGCCGCTGCGGAACGTCGTCGACAAGGCGGCCGGCTACTGAGGTAGCCAGTATACTTGTCTGACGATTTGGCGACGTGCGGGAGGAGTTCTGTGGACGGCCAGCCCAGTTTTTCCCTCGGACCGTCATCCCTGACGGAAGCGCTTTACGAGTCGGTCCGCAAGCGCATCGTCAACGGCGAGATCGCCCCCGGCGAGAAGCTCACCGAGATCCGCATCGCCGGCGAATACAGCGTGGCGCGCCCCACGGCCAAGGCCTGTCTCGAACGGCTAACCGCGCTCGGGTTGTTGCGCCGCACCACGCACAAGACCGCCGTCGTGCCCAAGCTGGACGAAAGCGAGATCCGCGACCTCTACTTCAGCCGCGAGACCGTCGAGCGGGCCGCGGTCGCGGCGCTGGCCCGCACGGCCACCGTGCCGCCCGACGCCGTGCGAGCCCAGGCGGCGATGAAGGCGGCGGCAGGCGACATGGCGTTCGCCAGCCAGGTGGAGGCCGACATCGCCTTCCACTCCGCACTGGTGGCCGCCGTGGGCAGCCGCCGCCTGTCGCGCATGCACGAGGTGATCCTCGGGGAGGTGCACCTGACCATGGGCCAGTTCCAGGCCCACCGCACCACCCACCCGATGAACGTGGTGCACGAGCACGACGACATCCTCAAGGCGATCGGCGACGGCGACCCCGAGCGGGCGCAGCAGCGCCTCACCCACCATCTCGACCAGGCCCAGGGCCGCCTGGTCAGCCAGCTACGCCGCGAACAGACAGAAGAGGCGCGCACGTGAACTGGGCCGGCGTTTTCGAGGAGCTCATGTGACCGGGGTCGGCGTTTTCGAGGAGTTCATGTGACCGGGGTCGGCGTTTTCGAGGAGTTCATGTGATCAGGTGGACCGTCAACTGCTCGATCCTCTACACCGACCTGCCGCTGCTGGAACGCCCCGCCGCGGCGGCGGCCGACGGGTTCTCCGCGGTCGAGTTCTGGTGGCCGTGGCCGGTCGCGGTGCCCGCCGACCGGGACGTGGACGCGTTCGTACGCGCCGTCCAGGACGCCGGGGTCCGGCTGACCGGGCTCAACTTCTTCGCCGGAGACATGCCCGCCGGTGACCGCGGCCTGGTGTCGTGGCCCGCGCGGGCGCAGGAGCTGCGGGACAACATCCCCGTGGTGGCGGACATCGGCGAGCGGCTCGGCTGCCGGGCCTTCAACGCCCTTTACGGCAACCGCGTCGCCGGGGTCGAGGCGAAGGAGCAGGACGAACTGGCCGCCGAGCTGCTGACGGCCTGCGCGGCGGGCGTGGCGGGGACCGTGCTGCTGGAGCCGGTCAGCGGTGCGCCGCGCTATCCGCTGCTGACGGCCGACGCCGCCGTGGCCGTGCTCGACCGGCTGGGCGAGGTGCCCAACCTGGGGCTGCTGGCCGACTTTTACCACCTGGCGACCAACGGTGACGACGTACCGTCCGTCATCGAGCGGTACGGTACGCGCATCGCCCACGTACAGATCGCCGACGCCCCCGGCAGGGGCGCGCCGGGGGAGGGCGCGTTGCCGCTCCGCCAGTGGATCGACGATCTGTACGCAGCCGGATACGACGGATACATCGGCCTCGAATACCGCTCCGAGGGCCCGGCCGCGTTCGCCTGGCTGCCGCGCGAGCAGCGGGCCGCGGACTCGGGAGGATCATCGTGACCAGCATCGCCTTCATCGGCCTCGGCATCATGGGCAGCCCCATGGCCGTGCACCTGGTCAAGGCCGGACACAGCGTGACCGGCTACAACCGCACACCGGCGAAGGCCAGGGCGCTGGCCGAGGCCGGCGGCCGGGTGGCCGACTCGATCGCCGAGGCGGCGCGGGGGGCCGAGGTGGTCGCGCTCATGCTCCCCGACTCCCCGGACGTGCGGGGCGTGCTGACCGGCGAAGCCGGGGTGTTCGCGCACGCCGCGCCCGGCACGCTGATCATCGACTTCTCCTCGATCCGTCCCGACGTCACCCGCGAACTGGCGGGCGAGGCGGCCCGGCACGGCCTGCGCTACCTCGACGCCCCGGTCTCCGGCGGCGAGGCGGGCGCCAGGAACGCCGCCCTGTCGATCATGGTGGGCGGCGAGAGCGACGACTTCGAGGCCGCCAAGCCGATCTTCGACGCGGTGGGCAGGACGGTCGTGCACGTGGGGCCGAGCGGCGCGGGCCAGACGGTCAAGGCGGCCAACCAGCTCGTCGTGGCCGCCAACATCGAGGCGCTGGCGGAGGCCGTGGTGTTCCTGCGGGCGTACGGGGTGGACCTGGAGGCCGCGCTGGAGGTGCTCGGCGGCGGGCTGGCGGGCTCGGCCGTACTGACGCAGAAGCGCGCCAACATGCTGAACCACTCCTTCGAGCCGGGCTTCCGCATCGAACTGCACCACAAGGACATGGGCATCGTCACGTCGGCGGCCCGCGAGGCGGGCGTCGTGCTGCCGCTGGGCGCGCTGGTCGCCCAGCTCGTCGCGGCGGCGAAGGCCGCGGGGGACGGCGGGCTGGACCACTCCGCGCTGCTGCGCGGCGTGGAGCGCCTCTCCGGCACCTCGTAACACCTGCTTCAAGATTGTCGCCCAAAGTGACAATTGGGCGCGGGCGCGACTACTGGGAGTAATTTCCGTTGTTAGTCGTTGCCCATGCTCTCATTGCGATCATGGCAACCCGCGGTGGCGGCGTTCGCCGCCGCCGCGTCCTTCGTCGTGCTGGCCCCGGCCGCGTCGGTCGCGGCGCCCGCCGAACTCCCGCCCCCGCTGTCTCCAGCGGCCGCCTACCAGCGGCTGAGCGAGCTCACCGTGGCCGACCCGCGCCCGATGCAGGGCTACAGCCGCGCCCGGTTCCCGCACTGGACCCAGCGGGGCGAGGACTGCGACACCCGCGAGGTCGTGCTGGCCCGCGACGGCGAGGACGTCAAGCAGGACGAGAGGTGCCGCGCCGTCTCCGGGACCTGGTTCAGCGAGTACGACGGCAGGACCTTCACCAGCGGCTCCGAACTCGACATCGACCACGTGGTCCCGCTGGCCGAGGCCTGGCGTTCGGGGGCCGACGCCTGGACCGACGCGCAGCGCAGGAGGTTCGCGAACGACCTGGACGGGCCGCAGCTCATCGCGGTCTCCGCCGCCTCGAACCGGTCCAAGGGCGACCAGCCGCCCGACCAGTGGCGGCCGCCGCGGCGCGGCTACTGGTGCACGTACGGCAGGGCCTGGGTCGACGTCAAGTCCCGCTACGAGCTGACCGTCACCGGGCCCGAGCTGGACGCGCTGGCGGACATGATCTCGACCTGCGACTGGACGGACGGTGGCTGAACCCCTGCCGGGCGACGGCATCACCCGTTACGAGAGCCACGTCGTCGCGGGCCCCGGCGGGGTCATGACGGATGAGGTGGGCGTCATCACCGGCGAGGTGACCGTGCGCACGGAGGTCAACGGGGGGCGGGCGACCGTATGTATCCAGTATTTCCAGGCGGATGAATGGTACGAGATCGAGGGCAGCCCCCTGGGCCTGACCACCGATCCAGGCCCAAGCCTGCACCAGGAGATCGTCCAGGCCGTACGGCGGGGCATGCCCGACGGCCTGGCGAATTTCCGCTCCTGAGACCCATAGCCGGGCCCGCTCGCCCCTGAGGTTCTGACCGGGCCCGCTTGCTCGTGAGACCCTGGCCGGGCCTGCTCGCTCCTGAGACCCTGGCCGGGCCAGCCCTTCGCGGCCCTGATCGGGGCGGGCCCGGCCAGGTCGGAAACTGTCGGTGGCATGGCGTTCAATGTCCCCATGGGTACGCAGCCAGGCCGGGGCCTGTTCTGGGACATGCACGAGGGGCGGGTGCCGCCACCCGCCGCGGCCGAGACGCTGGGCTGGGAGCTGCTGAGCGTGGACCCCGACCAGGGGACCATCGAGGTGGCCTTCCAGGCGAGCGACCGTTTCACCAATCCGGTGGGCGTGGTCCAGGGCGGTTTCCTGGCGGCGATGCTCGACGACACGCTGGGGCCCGCGCTGGCCGCGACGTTGCCCGAGGGCCGCTTCGCACCGACGCTCGACCTGCACGTGCAGTTCCTGCGCCCGGCCAAGCCCGGCCGGCTGGTGGGCCGAGGCCGCGTCGTGCGCCGCGGCAGTCAGGTGTGCTTCATGTCCGGCGAGCTCCTGGGGCCCGACGGCGAGCCCGTGGCCGTCGCAACCGCAACCGCACAGATCCGAACAATCCACCCGCCCACACCCGCCACCCGACCCGACCAAGCCGACCGGGCCGTCCCGACCCTCCGATCCGACCAATCGAGCCACCCCGGCCACCCCACCTGATCAAGCCGACCGGTAGCAGCAGGGGCCGCGGTGACGGCCTACCCGCGGCCACCTATGCCCGGCGACCCTCCAATCCGACCAAGCGGGCCACCCCCGCCACCTCGACTGACGAAGCAGTGGGGCCACCCGCCTCCAGCGCTCAAGCGCGCCAGCGATCCGCCCTCAACCGCTCAAGGTCAGCCGCGACGGGCACCCGGCCGCTCAGGTCAGCCGCGTCGTCGGCGCCCGAGCGCTTGAGGGGTCACGTCATGAGCGCCCGAGCGCTCACAGCGGCCGGATCGCCGGTGTCCCATGCCATGGCGGCCGCTATCTCGACCGACCGGTTCAGCCGGGGCCTGGACGGTGTCCTCAGGGGCCTGACCTGACCGCTCCAACGGCATGTCCACCCTCGGTCCCTAAGCCCCGTGCCACCATGGGGTTCACCGTCGCCACGGATTGATCCCGGCCCCACCGGTTCACCTCCGCCCCATTGGTTCACCACCCCCAGGGGTTCACCCCCGCCCCTCGGTTCACTACCGCCTGGGTTTACCCACCCCCATGCGTTCACTTGGTCCCACAAATTCACGCCGGCCCCTGGGGCGGACCCCATGGAAGCATGGCCTCGGGCCTCGTCCCGTGTGAGGACGAAGCCGTGGAGACCACTACCTGCTGCGAATGGGAGTGCTGGACCGGATGGCGGCCTCCAGCCCTATGCAACGGGGAGCTCCAGCCCCGTGCGCACGGGAAGGGGAGCCTCCGGCCCCACGTGAAGGGGAGCCTCCGGCCCCACGCGAAGGGGGGCCGTAAGACCGCCCCCGGGCGGAGGGAGATGGGCCCCTGATGCGTCGGGGTCGTATCTCAGGCTCGCCGGTCCAGGCGGAACATCGGCTGTCCCGGGATGCCCGGCTGGGCGTCCAGCGACTTGTCGTCGAGGATGGGCACGGCGTCCTCCGCAACGAACACCCGTACGTCCTCCTTCTCGACCACCTGGTCGCCCGCCTCCGGCACGCTGGCCAGGAAGAGCTCGAGCGTACCCGCCTCATCGACCTTCGGGGCGATCCGCAGGCCCGCCTCGGCGGGGACGTCCTCGCCGACCATCAGGTCCCGGATCGCCACGACGGCGTTGTCAGTCAGTGTCAGCACGATGAGCTCCTTTGCCACGAAGACCCTCCGCCTCCCCTGCGGCCCAGGTCCCAAACCCGGGCATGCGCGGATGGAGGCCGGGTAGCTGGCCCTCATGGGGAAAACCGGCAAAAACGACAAAGCTGTCATGGATGCCCTGCTCGACCGTTATGGCCGTACGTTTGCCCTGGAGAGCGGGATCAAGCTCTCGGACCGCCCCAAACCGCTCTACCAGCTCCTGGTGCTGGCCATGCTGCTCAGCGCGCGCATCTCGGCGGAGATCGCGGTGGCGGCCGCGAAGGAGCTGTTCGCGGCCGGGTACGGCACCCCGGCGGGCATGCGCGACGCGAGCTGGCAGGACCGGGTGGACGCGCTGGGCCGCGGCCACTACCGCCGCTACGACGAGCGGACCTCCACGATGCTCGGCAAGGGCGCGGAGCTGCTCATCGACCGCTGGAAGGGCGACCTGCGCCGCCTGCGGAACGCGGCCGAGGGCGACCCGCGGCGGATCGCGGAGTTGCTCATGGAGTTCCCCGGCATCGGCCCGACCGGTGCGGACATCTTCCTGCGCGAGGTCCAGGCCGTGTGGCCGCAGGTCGCGCCCCATCTCGACCAGCGGGTACTGGAGGGCGCGGGCAAGCTCGGCCTGCCGCGCCAGGAACGTCCGCTGGCCAGGCTGGCCCACTCCAACGACGAACTGGCCCGCCTGTCCGCGGCGCTCGTCCGAGTGTCACGCAGCAAGAAGTCCGCAGACGAAATCAAGGCCGCCGCCCGCTGACCCCCCGCTCGGCCGCCGCCGCCCGTTGGCCGCCCGCGCAGCCTCCGCCCGCTGACCGCCTGCTCGGCCGCCGCCCGTTGACCGTCCGCGCAGCCCCCGCC
>NZ_FNDJ01000027.1 GCF_900099965.1 Nonomuraea jiangxiensis
GCAGGCGGCGGTGTGGGGACTGGTACGGGCCGCTCAGGCGGAGGAACCCGGCCGGATCACCCTGATCGACCTGGACCCCAGGCAGCAGAGCGCCCGGGATGCCGCGAGCTCTGGCGGTACTCCGGTCGCCCCCGACGGCGAGACGGCCGCGCTGCTTAGGAGCGGGGAACCACAGGTCGCGTTGCGCGATGACCGGCTCTGGGCGCCCCGGCTGGAGCGGGCCCGCCTCGGCGAGGAGCCCGTGGCGGCCTGGCCGGTCGATGGGGCCACGCTGATCACCGGTGGCACCGGCGGGCTGGGCGCTCTGCTGGCCCGGCACCTGGTGGCCGAACACGGCGTACGGCACCTGCTGCTGGCCTCCCGCCGGGGCCTGGACGCCCCCGGCGCCGCCGAACTCCGCGACGAGCTGACCGAACTGGGCGCCGAGGTCACCGTCGCCGCCTGCGACGTGGCCGATCGGGACGCCCTCACCGTACTGCTGGAGGGTATACCCGGTACCCACCCCCTGCGCGCCGTGGTGCACACCGCGGGGGCGAGCGCGAACGCGGTCCTCGCCGACCTCACGCCCGAGCTGGTCGACCAGGTGGCCGGGCCCAAGGCGGACGCCGCCTGGCACCTACACGAACTCACCCAAAAGCATGACCTGGCCGAGTTCGTACTGTTCTCCTCGTCGGCATCGCTGGTGGACAACCCCGGCCAGGGGAACTACGCGGCGGCCAACGCCTTCCTCAACGCGCTGGCCGAGCACCGCCGGGCGGCGGGCTTGCCGGCGCGGACGCTGGCCTGGGGCCTGTGGGGTGGCGAGGCGGGCATGCAACGCGGGCTGCGCGACGACGACCTGGCCCGAATCCGCCGCTGGGGCATGCTGCCGCTGCCGGTGGACGCGGGGCTGACGTTGTTCGACGCGGCGCGGCGGGCGGACGCCGCCGTGCTGGCGCCGATCCGGCTGGACCCGGCCGCTGTGCGCGCCCGCGCGGACGGCGTTCCCGCGCTGCTCCAAGACCTGGCCCCGGCCGTACGACGCACGGCGGCGTCGGGCGAGATCGAGCTGGAACCGCTGGCCGCGCTGGACCCCGAGGAGCGCCAGGAGCGCCTGGTCGAGCTGGTTCGGAGGCGGGTGGCCCAGGTGCTCGGACACGCGGACCCGGAGCCCATCGAGCCGGAGGCCGACCTGGTCGGGCTGGGCCTGGACTCGCTGGCCGCCATGGAGTTGCGCAACGCGCTCAACTCGGACACCGGCGTCCGTCTGCCGGCCACCGCTGCCTTCGACTACCCGACGGCCGGCGCGCTGGCCCGGGTGCTGGCCGAGGAAATCGGTCCGGCTCCGGCCGCCGCAGCGCCCGGAGCGCCGGCCGCGGCGGCCAACGGCCAAGCCCGGCCCGGACCCGCCACGGCGCACGGCGACGGGTCGGCCACACAGGAACTGGCGGGTGCGACGGAGACGTTGAGCGGCCTGTTCCGCGCGGCTGCCGCCGCCGGCAAGATCGAGGAGGGGATGACGCTGCTGCACGCCGCCGCCGCGATCCGTCCCCAGTACGACGCGGCCGACGCCCCGGCCCGCACCCCGGTGGTGCTGGCCACCGGCCCGCGCCGGCCGCGGCTGTTCTGCCTGAACTCACCGATGGCCTTCGGCGGGCCGCACCAGTTCGTCCCGCTGGCCACGGAATTCCGCGAGGTGCGCGACCTCGCCGTGCTGCCGGTGCCGGGGTTCGTCAGGGAGGAGAGCCTGCCGGCCTCACTGGACGCCCTCGTGCACGGGCTGGCCCGAATGGTGACCGGCGGCGCCGGGGTCGCCGCGGAGCCGTACGCGCTGGTCGGATACTCCGCCGGCGGGGTGTTCGCGCACGCGCTCGCCGGCGCCCTGACGGAAGCCGGCCAGGGGCCGGCCGCGGTGATCCTTCTCGACACGCATGTTCCCGGGGCGGGGGAGAGCGCCGGTGTCTGGTCGTCGATCGTGGGCGGCCTGCTCGATCGGGAGGCCGTGTTCGGCCCGTTCACCGCCGCCCGGCTGTCCGCTATGGGCTGGTACGCCGCCCTGCTCTCCCAGTGGCGGCCGGCCGAACTGGCGGCGCCGACGCTGTTCATCCGCGCCAACCAGGGGGTGGCGACGCCCGGCGGGACGGCCGCGGGCGTCGGCGCGGGCTGGTCTCCGGTCCTCACCTCCGGTATGGCGGTGCGCGAGGTGGCCGCCGACCACTTCAGCATCCTGGAGTCAGAGGCGCGGCAGACCGCCGCCGTGATCGAGGAATGGCTGGCTCAGACGTCCGGGTGAGTGTGACTCACCCGGACCGGGTGAGTCACACTATTTGGACAGCGCGATGAGCGCGTCGGTCACCTCGGCCACCTGGTCGTCCAGGTAGAAGTGTCCCCCGGGAAAGACCCGCAGGTCGAAGCCGCCGGTGGTGTTCCGGCGCCAGGCGCCTGCCTCCTCGACGGTGGTCTTCGGGTCGTCGTCGCCGACGAAGACGACCAGCGGGCAGCCGACCGCGGCGTCCGGGGCGCACTCGTAGGTCTCCACCGCCTGGTAGTCGGCGCGCAGCGCCGGCAGCACCATCTCGAACAGCTCCGGGTCCTGCAGGAACACCGGGTCGGTGCCGCTGAGCCGGCGGAGTTCGTCCGCCACGCCGGCCGGGTCCCGCCGGTGCACCCACTCGTCGCGGTAGGTGGACGGGGCGCGCCGGCCGGAGGCGACCAGCGCGTGCGGGGCCGTGCCGCGCCGCTCCAGGAGCAGGGCCAGTTCGAAGGCGACCACCGCGCCCATACTGTGCCCGAACAGCAGCGTGGGCCGCCCGTCGTCGGGGAGCGCATCGGCGATGGCGGCGGCCAGCAGGCGCACGTCCGTCAAGGGCGGCTCGTGCCGGCGCTCCTGCCGGCCCGGGTACTGCACCGCGTGGGCGTCAAGCGCCGGGTGCAGCGCGGCGGACAGCTTGAAGTAGGCGCTGACCGCGCCGCCGGCGTGCGGCAGTATGACCACCCGCGCCGGGGCGTCCGGCGCGGGGTGAAATCGCTTGATCCAACGCTCGTCCACATCGTTCCTTCCGCTGTGATTCGTTCGCCGCCCCCCGGTGAGCACCGGGGGGCGCCGGCGATCACCCGCGGCCGGACGCCGCGGGCACCAGAGTGATGACGCTTTCCGTGTTCCGCGCGACCGCGGCCGGGCTGTACAGCAGCGGCACCTGGGCGCCGGAGTTCCAGGCGGCGGCGAGGTCCGCGTAGTGCGGGCTCGCCGGGTTCCCGGACTGCCCCGGGGCGCTCACGAAGGTGGAGTTGTCCCAGGCCCCGACGTCCAGCACCATCCGGTACGCGGCGCCGGACTGCGACCGGTAGAACCCTGGGTAATAGGTCGAGGCGTCCACCGTGGTCACGGAGCCGCCCCGGGGGAACGGGCCGACATTGTCGCCCAGGGGGTGGGAGAACAGCACCTGATGCAGGCTTCCCCAGCGCCAGGCTGCCGGGTCGGCGCCGAGCCGGCCGCGAATGTCGGCGTAGGCCGCGCGCAGCGTCTGCTGCACGAGCTGGTCCCGCACCGCGGCGCCGTTCGGTCCGAACCAGTGGTCCGGCCGCTCCAACGCGTCGATCAACTGCCGGGAGTCGGCGCGCGGCACTCGGGCGGCCACCGCCGGGGTGGCGAACTTGGCGAGGAACGCCGGGCCGAGATGCCCGTAGAGCCAGGGCTCGTACAGCGCCGCGCCGGGGGAGTCGGCGCTCGGCGTACCGTCGTATTCGCGCAAGTGCTTCATTGCGGCCACGGTGTCCGGGTCGTCACCGGCCGGAATGTCGCGCAGCACCGCGAGGATGCGCCGGGCGTACTCGTCGACCTGGTCGCGCTGAAGTCGCGCCATCTCGGACGGAGTGTGCCGGGTCGAGCCGGACAGCACGTCCTCGATGCGCTCCTTGCGGGCCGACGGCTCCCACTCGTAGCCGACGCGCACCGGGTGCCCGGAGGGCATGTTGAACTCGTTCGCCGAGGCGATGAAGCCACTCTTGGGGTTGCTCACCCTGGGCAACTCGGCGCCGTCGCGGAAGCCGTCCCATTCGTAGCGGCCGTCGCCGGGCACCGGCAGCAGCCCGTCGTGTCGTGGCCGCTTGGGGACCAGGGCGCCGGGCACCCAGCCGATGGAGCCCGAGGTGTCGGCGTAGATCAGGTTCTCCGGCGGGGCGGCCCAGCGCCGCACCTTGGCGGCGAACTCGGGGAAGCTCCGCGCGGTCATGGCGTCGAGACCGGTGAGGTACGGCGCCGTGCCCGGCTCCGACCAGGCGGTACGCAGGCCGAACGCGAGGTCCCGGTCCGCGTCCACCTTGAGCACCGGGCCATGCTTGGAGAAGGTCAACTCCACCTGACGGGGCGTCGAGCCGGCCACCGGCACCTCCTCCCGCACCGTGGTGAAGGGCACCCAGCGGTCACGGTAGAAGTAGCGGCCCGGGTCGTCCGGGTGCAGGCGGTACACCTGAAGGTCTTCCTGGTCCGCGGCGAAAACGGTGAGCCCGAAAGCGGCGCGGCCGTTGTGCCCCATGGAGATCCCGGGCAGCGATGGCTCGCCGGCGCCGATCACATCCAGGCCGGGCGCGGACAGATGGGTGACGTAGCGCAGCGCCGGCGCCGTGGTGGATCGGTGCGGGTCGCCGGCGAGGATCGGCCGGCCGGTGGCGGTACGCGACGGCGCGAGCGCCCAGGCGTTCGACCCTCCGGGCGCTGACAGCGGCGCCGACTGTACCGCGACGCCGTTGAAGGCGACCGGCGTGACGCCGAGCAGGTAGGTGTTGAGCACGTCCGCGGGCACGGCGCACGGGTCGAGTCCGTCCGGCACCCGGGGCTCGTGCGCGGGTTCCAGGCGGACGAGAGCCCGGGCGGCGGATTGCCCACCGGCGCACATCGCGGCCGCGCGCAACGCCTCGGGGTACGCGTTGAGCGCCAGCCCGTGGCTGCGGATCCGTACCACGTCCTCAGGCCGCCAGCGGTCCGGCCGGTGGCCCAGCCGGCGGAACTCCGGCGGCAACGCCTCCGGGTGCGCGTTGACCCAGTCGACGTAGGCGTTGATGCCGCGGACGAACGCGGTCACGGCGCTGCGCGTGTCCGGCCCGTAGGCGGCCCACTCCCGCTGCATGTCCCCGCGGTACAGGAAGAGCCGGGCGGCCCGGTCCTTATCGACGTAACTAGGCCCGAAGGCGGCCGACAGCAGGCCCAGGCCGCGCCGCCGCCACAGGTCGAGCTGGAACAGCCGGTCCCGCGCGGCGTTGTACCCCTGCGCCAGGAACACGTCGTCGGTGTTGCGCGCGTACAGGTGCGGAACCCCCCAGCGGTCCACCACCAGCCGCACCGGCTCGCGCAGCCCGGGGACCTCGCGCGTGGAGGCGTCCCCCGTGTCCTGCGCCGCCTGCACCGAAACGGCCGGTGTGAGTGAGGAAACCGCGACCACGAGCGCCGTGACGGCACGGCGTAAAGCGACAGTCCGCACCGTCGGACTCCCTTCAGGAGACGTCAATGTGGGGAATTCTCGCCGCCGGGGGAGACCTGGTCAGCCCCTACCCTCCCCTAATTCAGGTGTCTCACCGTCCCCATTCGCGGTCGGGTGCGGACGGTCCCCTATTCGCCGGTTACAGGGCATGGCGGTCCCCCCTAATGCTCCCCCTCTCTCCGGTCATCGACCTTGCCGCTCCGCTCCGCCCCTGCTTAGCCTCGGGACACTTCCACGCAGCAGAGAGGTAAAAGGCCGTGAAAGGAATCGTCCTCGCGGGAGGCCGGGGAACGCGGCTGCATCCGATCACCGCCGCGGTCTCAAAACAGCTGCTCCCGGTGAGCGACAAGCCGATGATCTATTACCCGATATCGGTGCTCATGTTGGCCGGCATCAGGGATATCCTCCTCATTTCCTCGTCCGACCAGGTGCCGAACTTCGTACGGCTGCTGGGCGACGGCTCCCGCTTCGGGCTGAACATCTCCTACGCCTCCCAGGAATCGCCGGACGGGATAGCCCAGGCTTTTCTCATCGGCGCCTCCCACATCGGCGGCGGCCCGGCCGCGTTGATCCTCGGCGACAACATCTTCCACGGACCCTCCTTCTCGGAGGTGCTGGAAGAGAACGTGCAGGATGTGGAGGGGTGCGTGCTGTTCGGGTATCCGGTGAGCGATCCCGGCCGCTACGGAGTGGGGATGACCGATGAGAGCGGGCGCCTGATCTCGATAGAGGAGAAACCGGCGAAGCCGCGCTCCAACAGAGCCATCACAGGCCTGTATTTCTACGACAACGACGTCATCGACATCGCCGAGAATCTCAAGCCGTCCGAACGTGGCGAACTGGAGATCACCGACGTGAACCTGGCCTACGTAGAGCGGGGCAGGGCCAAACTGGTGGATCTCGGCAGAGGATTCGCCTGGCTGGACACCGGTACGCCGGAGACGCTGCTCCAGGCGGGACAGTACGTGCAGACCCTCGAACAACGCCAGGGCGTTCGCATCGCCTGCCTGGAGGAGGTGGCGCTCCGCATGGACTTCATCGACGCGGAGCAGTGCTACCGGCTCGGAGCCGAGCAGTCGCAGTCCGGCTACGGCCAGTACGTGATGAGCATCGCGAATAGTTACGTGAAATGAGGATCCTGGTCACCGGCGGCGCCGGATTCATCGGCTCCCATTACGTCCGTACCATGGCCGAGCAGGGCCACTCCAAGCTGACGGTTCTCGACAAGCTCACCTACGCGGGCAACAGGGCCAACCTGGAGCCCGCCGACGGCCGCTTCACGTTCGTGTGGGGCGACATCTGCGACGCCGCCCTCGTCGGAGAACTGGTGGCCGCGCACGATCAGGTGGTGCACTTCGCCGCCGAATCCCACGTCGACCGGTCCATCAGCGGTGCGGGGGAGTTCGTCCGCACCAACGTGACGGGGACCCACACGCTGCTCGCGGCGGCGGTCGAGCACGGGCTCGGCACGTTCGTGCACGTCTCGACCGACGAAGTGTACGGCTCCATCTCCGAAGGCTCCTGGGGAGAGGACCAGCCGCTGTCGCCCAACTCGCCGTACTCCGCGTCGAAGGCCTCGTCCGACCTGCTCGCCCTCGCCTACCACCGGACGTACGGGCTGGACGTGCGGGTGACCCGCTGCTCCAACAACTACGGGCCGTACCAGTTCCCCGAGAAGGTCATCCCGCTGTTCGTCACCAACCTGCTCGACGGCGGCAAGGTGCCGTTGTACGGGGACGGCATGAACTCGCGCGACTGGCTCCACGTGGCCGACCATGTCGCGGGGATCGAGCTGGTACGGCAGGCCGGCCGGTCGGGAGAGGTCTACAACATCGGCGGCGGCACCGAGCTGACCAATCGCGAGCTGACCGGGATGCTACTGGAGGCCTGCGGCGCCGGATGGGAGCGCGTGGAGTTCGTCGAGGACCGCCTGGGCCACGACCGCCGCTACTCCGTCCGCGACGTCAAGATCCGCGCCGAGCTGGGGTACCGCCCGGCCGTGGACTTCGAGAAAGGCCTGGCCGAGACGGTCGAGTGGTATCGGAACAACCGCCCCTGGTGGCAGGCGCATAAGGGTGCCGTAGGGGTTGTCGCCGCAGATCAGGGCGACCCAACATAACGTCGAAGGAGGGATCATATGCGGATTCGCGAACTCGGCATCGGCGGGGCGTTCCTCGTCGAGCCCAAGATCTTCCCCGACTCCAGAGGACTGTTCCTCGAGGTCTTCAAGCAGCCTGCCTTCGCCGAGGCCGTCGGCCATTCGCTGACTGTGGCCCAGGTCAACTGCTCCGTCTCCACACGCGGCACGATCCGTGGATTGCACGCGATCCACCTGCCCGGCCAGGCCCGCTACGTGAGCTGCCCGAGCGGCGCCATCCGCGACATCGTCGTCGACATCAGGCAGGGCTCGCCCACGTACGGCGAGCACGTCGTGGCGGAGCTGAGCGAGGACAACCGGCACGCGCTCTATCTCGCCGAGGGGCTCGCGCACGGGTTCGCCCCGCTGACCGAGCAGGCCACCGTCTTCTACCTGTGCTCCAGCACCTGGTCGCCGGAGAGCTCCTTCGAGGTGAACCCGCTGGACCCCGACCTCGACCTGCCCTGGCCGCGCGACCTTGAGCCCGTCCTGTCGGACAAGGACCGGGCCGCGCCCTCCCTGAAAGAGGCCGAACGGCTCGGCATCCTGCCCTCCTACGCCGACTGTCTGGCCCGCTATGCCGAACTCGCCACACCGGACGGAGTGCCGCGTTGATCCCGCTGTTCAAGGTCCCCATGTCGGAGTCGGCTCCGGCAGCGGTCGCCGAGGTCGTCGGCAGTGGCCAGATCGGCCAGGGCGCCAAGGTCGCCGAGTTCGAGCGGGCGCTGGGGGAGCGAATCGGCAACCCGCGCGTCGCCACGGTCAACAGCGGCACCTCGGGGCTGCACCTGGCGCTCCACATGGTTGCCGCAGGTGGGGACGACGATGGCGAGGTGCTCTCCACGCCCCTGACCATGGAGGCCACCAACTGGACCATCCTCGCGAACCGGTTGCGCATCAAGTGGGTGGACGTCGATCCCGCCACGCTCAACGTCGACCTCGACGACCTGGCCCGCAAGATCTCTCCCCGTACCCGCGCCATCGTCGTCGTGCACTTCTCCGGCTATCCGGTTGACCTCGGGCGGCTGGCGAAGATCCTCGACGACGCCGAGGCGGCCTTCGGATTCCGCCCCGTGGTGATCGAGGACTGCGCCCACGCGTGGGGCGCCACCTACCAGGGCCGCCGCCTGGGCACCCACGGCAACGTCGCCGTGTTCAGCTTCCAGGCGATCAAGCATTTGACCTGCGGTGACGGTGGGGCTCTGGTGCTGCCGGACGACGAGCTGCATCACCGGGCCACGCTGCTGCGCTGGTTCGGCATCAGCCGCGCCGCCGACCGGCTGCGCAACCCGCCGGACGTCGCCGAGTGGGGCTACAAGTTCCACATGACCGACATCAACGCCGCGATAGGGCTGGCCAATCTGGAATGGGCGGAGGAGGTCGTGGCACGGCACCGGGCCCACGCCGCCCACTACGACCGGGAGCTCGCCGGCGTGCCGGGGCTGGAACTGACCGAACGCGCCCAGGATCGCGAGTCGTCCTTCTGGATCTACCCCATCAAGGTCGAGGACCGCGCCGGCTTCATGAAGCGCATGGACGAGGCCCAGATCATGGTCAGCAACGTCCACGAACGCAACGACACCCACACCTGCGTCCGCCGGTACGCCACGCTGCTGCCCGGACTCGACAGCGTGGCGGAGCGCGTCGTCTGCCTGCCCGTGGGCTGGTGGGTGACCGAGGAGCAGCGCGCGCACATCGTCGAGACCGTACGGCGCGGTTGGTGAGAGCAGGTCGGACGAGCGCGGTGGTTCTCCTGCCCTAGTATCACAAAGAGAACAGCACTCGAAGCTCCTGGTGATGACGGCACTGATCGTGATGATCAAGCCTCCACCAGGAGCTTCTTCATGTCATCGGCGGAACTTCAGGATCGCGACCAGGGCACGCGCTCAGGAGGTCGGGCCCATGTGATGTGCGGGCCCTTTTTCGTCCCGGATGCCGGCGATATCGGCGAACCTCAGGGCGGGCAGCGGATCGTGAATGAGCGGTCCGTCGTCGACCGGGAGAAGCCGCTTGGGCACTCCGCGGACGACGGGGCGCAGCCGCGTCCCCCCGGCCACCGGGCGGCAGGACGCCTTTAGCGGGTTGCCCGCTTCCTGCGACCGCCGCCCGGCGCCGAGGACCTCGGCTACACGTCGCCACCCAGCTCCCGGTCGAGAATCTCGAAGAGTTCCTCCGCGGAGGCCGTGGCGAGTTGCTCGGCAGAGGCCGCGGCGAGCTGCTCGTCGTCCGCCGCGGAGGGAGGAGGCTCGGGAGACTCCACCTCCGCTGGGGCCAGCCGCTCGGCCAGGTATCGGGCGACCGCGGTGGCGTTCGGCTGGTCGAAGGCGAGCGTGGCGGGCAGCGGAAGGCCGGTCCGCCGGCGCAGCCGGTTCCGCAGCTCGACGGCGGCCAGCGAGCTGAAGCCGAGCTGCACGAAGCCGCGCTCGGCGTCGATCGCGTCCGCGGTGTCGTGCCCGAGCGCCACCGCTGCCTCGGCCTGGACCAGCTCAAGCAACAGGCGGTCCCGCTCCCGGGCAGGCAGCCCGGCCAGCCGCTCCTGCAGCCCGGCTGCGCCGTTCGACTCGTCGGTCCGTGCGGCCACGGCGGCTGTACGGCGCACGCCCACGAGGTCACGCAAGAGCGCGGGCAGGTCGTCGCCACGAGCCCGCAGCGCGCGGACGTCCGGCCGGATCGGCGCCAGCACCGGCGCGGGCACGCGCAGCGCCGCGTCGAACAGCGCCAGCCCGGTCTCCGCGGAGATCGCCGGTATGCCCAGCGTGCGCACCCGGGCCAGGTCGGTGTCCTGCAGCGGCCCACCGAGCCCGGTGTCCACCGCCCACATTCCCCAGGTCAGTGAGGTGGCGGGCAGCCCGGAGGCGGCGCGATCCGCGGCGAGCGCGTCGAGGAAGGCGTTGGCCGCCGCGTAGTCGCCCTGCCCGGCGGCGAGCACCATCCCTCCGGCGGAGGAGAACAGTACGAAGCGGGCGAGGTCATGCTTTTGGGTGAGTTCGTGCAGGTGCCAGGCGGCGTCCGCCTTGGGGCGCAGCACCCGGTCCAGCCCTTCCTCCGTCAGCGTGCCGAGCACCCCGCCGGCCATCACTCCCGCGGTGTGCACCACGGCGCGCAGGGGGTGGGTGCCGGGGATCTCCTCCAGCAGTACGGTGAGGGCGTCCCGGTCGGCCACGTCGCAGGTGGCGATGGTGACCTCGGCGCCCAGTTCGGTCAGTTCGTCGCGGAGTTCGGCGGCGCCGGGGGCGTCCAGGCCCCGGCGGGAGGCCAGTAGCAGGTGCCGTACGCCGTGTTCGGCCACCAGATGCCGGGCCATCAGGGCGCCCAGCCCGCCGGTGCCGCCGGTGATCAGCGTGGTCCCATCGGCCGGCCAGGCCGCGTCGTACGGGTCAACGGCTGCGGCGCGCGATACCCGGTCGGCGTGACCCTCGCGCGGGAGTGCGGCGCCGGTCAGCCGGGGAACCCACGGCCGGCCGTCACGGATCGCCAACTCGGGCTCGCCGGTGGCCAGGGCCACGCGCACGCCGTCCGCCAGGTAGCCGGCCGGATCCAGGTCGACCAGGATGATCCGACCGGGGTTCTCCTCCTGGGCGGCCCGCACCAGGCCCCAGACCGCGGCCCGCGCCGGATCCGGCGCTTCGGTGTCGCGCACCGCCACGGCACCCCGGGTGATCACCACTGCCGGCCGGGTGTCCGCCTTGACCGACCAGTCCTGTAGACCGGTAAGGACCGTACGCAGGGCACGCCGCACCCGATCCGGCACACCGCCGCCTGAGGCTTCGCCGGCGCCGCCGGTGGCGTCGATGACGAGCGCGTCGGAGGCGTCCACCGCGCCGAGGGGACCCGACGGCGTGACCGGCCGCCACGTCACCGCGAGCAGCGACTCCGAGGCCGGGCGGGCCTGTGCCAGCTGGTCGGCCTGAACCGGCCGGGACACCACCGTCTCCACCGTGGCCACCGGCCGGCCGGCGGAGTCGGTGAGGTCCAGCCGGGTGACCTCGTCGCCGTCCAGCCGGCGCAGCCGCACTCGCACCGCGTCGGCGCCGGCGGCGTGCAGGGTGACGCCGTTCCAGTTGAACGGGATCAACGTGGCCTTCGGCCCCGCCACCAGGTCCACGTGCATCGCGGCGTCGAGGAGGGCGGGGTGTAGGCCGTATCGGGTGGTCTGTCCGGCTTCTTCGGGGAGGGTGATGTCGGCGTAGAGGTCGTCGCCGTGTTTCCAGGCTCGGGTGAGGCCGTGGAAGGCGGGGCCGTAGCCGTAGCCGTGGTCGACCAGGCGGTCGTACAGGCCGGTGGTGTCCAACGGCTGGGCATCCGGCGGGGGCCAGGCGTGGCCCAGGTCCGCTGGGGTGTCTTGGGGGGTGGGGGTGAGGGCGCCGGTCGCGTGCCGGGTCCAGGTCCCATGATCGTCTTTGGAGTGGATGCCGATCTGGTGCCGGCCGTCTTCGTCAGGTGGGCTCAGAATGATCTGAAGAGTGACGCCGTCGGTGGTGTCCGGGATGGGCAGGGGGCTGTGCAGCGTGAGCTCTTCGATCGCCGGGCAGCCGACCTGGTCACCGGCACGCAGGGCCAGCTCGACAAAGGCGGTACCAGGCAGGATCGGGACGGCGTTGATGACGTGATCGGCCAGCCAGGGCTGGGTGGTGACCGACAACCGACCGGTCAGGATGGCGCCGCCGTCGGGCTGCTCCACCACCGCACCCAGGATCGGGTGGTCGACGGCGGTCTGGCCGAGGGAGGCCGGGTCACCGGCCAGGGTGGGCT
Source organism: Nonomuraea jiangxiensis (assembly GCF_900099965.1). Lineage (GTDB taxonomy): Bacteria > Actinomycetota > Actinomycetes > Streptosporangiales > Streptosporangiaceae > Nonomuraea > Nonomuraea jiangxiensis. Next base: position 12,346 of record NZ_FNDJ01000027.1, read on the forward strand.
GCAGCCAGTAGCGGCGGTGCTGGAAGGCGTAGGTGGGCAGGTCCAGACGGCCGACACCGTCCGGTCCGGCCGGTCTGGCCCGTCCGGCCCCGGTGGTCCAGGCCGGCCAGGCGGTCCAGTCCACGGCCGTGCCACATGTCCAGGCCTGGCCCAGCCCGGCGACCAGTTGGGTGGTTTCGTCCCGGTCGCGCCGCAGCAGGGCCACCACCGAGGCGGGTTCTGCGTCGTTGTCGTTGTGGTGGGTGAGGGTTTGTTCGATCATGGGGGTCAGCTGGGCGTCCGGGCCTACCTCGACGAAGCAGCCGACCTGATGCCGGGACAAGGTAGTGACGGTGTCGGCGAACCGCACCGGCCGCCGCACGTGCTCGGCCCAGTAGCCGGGCTGGGTGATCTCTTCGCCGGCCAGGTCACCTGAGACGTTGGACACCAGCGGCAGCTCCGGACGCCGCAGCGTCAGCCCCGCCACGACCTGCTCGAGCTCGGCCAGCATCGGCTCCATCAGCGGGGAGTGGAAGGCGTGTGACACCCGCAGCGGCCGGGTTCGGTGCCCGTGCTGCCGCGCCCAGTCGATGACCTGTTCCACCTGGCCGGATGCGCCGGAGATCACCACCGCGCCGGGCGCGTTGACCGCTGCCACCGCCACCTGGTCATAGCCAGCCAATACGGGCGCGAGTTCCTCTTCGCCACAGCCGATCGCCGCCATCGCACCCCCGGCCGGCAACGCCTGCATCAACCGGCCACGAGCCGCCACCAACCGGCACGCGTCCGCCAGGTCCAGCACCCCGGCCACATGCGCCGCAGTGATCTCCCCCAGCGAATGCCCGGCCACGTAATCGGGCCGGATGCCCAGCGATTCCAGCAGCCGGTACAACGCCGTCTCCACCGCGAACAGCCCGGCTTGCGCGAACACCGTCTGATCCAGCACTCCACCGGCAGCAGAATCACCGGTCTCGCTGGTCTGGCCGAGGATGATCTCCCGCAGGCTCACACCACCGGCCAGACCGGTCACAACCCCCGCAGCGTCGGCGGCGGTGAGCTCAGCCTCCAGGAGTTCGCAAGCCTCATCAAAAGCGCGAGCGAACACCGGGTAAGCCGCATATAGCTCACGGCCCATCCCGGGCCGCTGGGCACCCTGACCAGAGAACAGCACCGCCACCCGGCCCGGCCGCACCCGACCCACCGAAGACGGCTCCAACTCCCCAGCCGCCAGCGCCCGCAGCCCGGCCAGCAGACCCTCCCGGTCCACCGCTGGCAACACCGCCCGATGCTCCAGGGCGGCCCGGCGCGCCAGCCCGGCCGCCACCCTCACCGGACCAACCTCGTCATGCTCGGTCATGAACCCGGCAAGCCGGTCGGCCTGCGCCCGCAACGCCGCCTCGCTCTTGGCCGACACCACCACAGGCACCGGCACCGGCACGGCGGCGTGGTCGCCCTCGGGTGAAGTGGCCGTGCTGCCGTCCCGCTCGCCCGACGGCTCCCTGGTGAGCGGCTCTTCCTCGGCCGGGGGTTCTTCCAGGATGACGTGCGCATTGGTGCCGGAGATGCCGAACGACGACACCCCCGCCCGGCGCGGCCGGTCCGCAGCGCGCGGCCAGGGCTGGGGCTCGGTCAGCAGCTCCACCGCCCCACCGGACCAGTCCACCTTCGACGACGGCGCGTCCACGTGCAGCGTCCTGGGCAACAGCTCGTGCCGCATGGCCAGGATCATCTTGATCACACCGGCTACTCCGGCCGCCGCCTGGGTATGCCCCAGGTTCGACTTCACCGACCCCAGCCACAACGGCGATGGCCGGTCCTGGCCGTAGGCGGCCAGCAAAGCCTGCGCCTCGATCGGGTCGCCCAGCGCGGTGCCGGTGCCGTGTCCTTCTACCACGTCCACCTGTGCGGGACCGATCCCTGCCGAGGCCAGCGCCTGAGCGATCACCCGCTCCTGCGAGGGACCGTTCGGCGCGGTCAGCCCATTCGACGCCCCGTCCTGGTTCACCGCGCTACCGCGCAGCACTGCCAGCACCCGATGCCCCCGACGGCGGGCGTCCGACAGCCGCTCCACCACCAGCACCCCGACACCCTCGCCCCAGCCGACCCCATCAGCCGCCTCGGCGAAGGACTTACACCGCCCATCAGCGGCCAACCCGCGCTGGAGGCCGAAGTCGGTGAAGGTGTCCGGCGTGGACATCACCGTCACCCCACCGGCCAGCGCCAGATCGCACTCTCCCGCACGCAAGGCCTGCGCCGCCAGATGCAACGCCACCAACGACGACGAACACGCCGTGTCCACCGACACCGCCGGCCCTTCCAAGCCGAACGCGTACGACACCCGCCCGGACACCACGCTGGCCAGGCTGCCGTTGCCCAGGTAGCCGGCATACTCCTCCGGCACCTGGCCCGGCCGAGTGCCCCAGTCGTGGTACATCACTCCGGCGAACACCCCGGTCGGGGTGCCACGCAGTCCGGATGGGTCGATGCCGGCGCGCTCCAGGGCCTCCCAGGACGCTTCGAGCAGCAGCCGCTGCTGCGGGTCCATGGCGGTGGCCTCCCGCGGGCCGATATCAAACGGAGCGGGGTCGAAGTACGCCGCGTCGTGCAGGAACCCGCCTTGCCGGGTGTAGGTGCGACCCAGCTTGCCGGGCTCCGGATCGTACATGCCGGTGATGTCCCAGCCTCGGTCGGTGGGGAAGCCGGTGATGCCATCACGATCGTCGATCAGGAGCCGCCAGAGGTCTTCAGGACCGGTCACCTGGCCGGGGAAACGGCAGGCCATCCCGACAACGGCAATGAGATCACCACCAACATCACCGGCAGAGCCGCCGGCCGGGGCAGCCGGGACCGGGCGACGGGCCGCGGTACCGGACAGGGCGGCGTCCAGATGCACCGCAAGCGCGCGGGGAGTGGGATGGTCGAAAACCAGAGTAGGAGTGAGCCGTAGCCCGGTCATCGCGTGCAGCCGGTTACGCAACTCCACCGCGGTCAGCGAGTCGAACCCGAACTCCTGGAAAGGCCGGTCCGCATCGATGGCCGCAGCGGTGTCATGACCCAAAGTGGCCGCCGCCTCGCTACAGACCACATCCAAAAGCCGCCGCTGCCGCTGCGGGGCCGACAGCTGCGCCAGCGCCGCCACCAACGGCCGCACCTCACCAGCCGCCCCGGCGGAGTCGGCCGGGCCGACCGTCCGGGCGGGGTCGGCGGCCGGGCGCGCGAGGGGACCGGCCAGCTCACGCAACAGCGCCGGCAGATCGGCCCCACGCCGGCCCAGCGCGGCCGGATCGAACCGGGCCGGCACCAGATACGGCCGACCCGCGGCCAGGCCGGCGTCCAGCAAGGCCAGACCCTGACCCGCGGTCAACGTCACCAGCCCCGCGCTGCGCATCCGCGCATCATCCCGCGCGCTGATCCGGCCGGCCATGCCCCGCTCCTCGGCCCACGGCCCCCACGCCAGCGAGACCGCCGGCAAACCGGCCGCGGCCCGGGCCACCGCCAGCGCATCGGTGAACGCGTTCGCGGCCGCGTAGTTGCCCTGCCCGGCCCCATCCACCACCCCGGCCAGCGAGGAGAACACCACAAACCGGGCCAGACCATCCTCGCGGGTCAGCTCGTGCAGATGCCAGGCCGCGTCCACCTTCGGCCGCAACACCGCCTCCACCCGCTCGGCCGACAACGACGTGATCACTCCGTCGTCCACCACCCCCGCCGCATGCACCACCGCCCGCAACGGATGGGCCTGGCCGATCCCCTCCAGCAACACCGCCAGCGCGTCCCGATCAGCCACATCACAGGCCGCGACAGACACCTCGGCGCCCAGCCCGGCCAGCTCATCGCGGAGTTCGGCCGCGCCGGGGGCATCGGCACCCCGGCGGGAGACCAGCAGCAGATGCCGCACCCCGTGCTCGACGACCAGATGCCGAGCCACCAGCGCGCCCAGTCCACCGGTGCCGCCGGTGATCAGCGTGGTCCCATCGACCGGCCAGGCCGCCACGGGCTCCTCGCCGGCATTGTCACCCCCCGCCCGACCAGCACCGCCAGGCGCCGACCAGGAAGAGGCCACGTCTTCCGAACCGGGCGACGCCACCCGCCCCAGACGCGGCACCCACACCCGGCCGCCGCGCAGCGCCACCTCCGGCTCACCACAAGCCAGCGCCGCCGCCGCCGCCGCGTCGGCCACCCCGTCGCCGATTCGGCCCAGCGAGGCGTCGGCAAGCGCCACCTCACCGGGTGCCGTCTCGGCGTCGGTTTCCAGATCGACCAGTGTGATCCGGCCGGGATGCTCCGCCTGCGCCGCCCGTATCAACCCGAACACCGCCGCCTGCGCCGGATCCGGGATCTCACCGTCGGCCACGGCCACCGCGCCCCGGGTCACCACCACCAACCGGGCGTCATCTCCCGGTTCACGAGTCAGCCATTCCTGCAAGCGGGCCAACACCGAACCCACGCCACGGCGTAGGCGGTCCAGCAGCCCACTGTCGGCAGATCCGACCCTGGCCCACCCGGTGGCATCGATCACCAGATCTGCGCCGATGCCACCCGACGACACCGTCACGTCCACCGGCCGCCACGCCACCTCGTGCAGCCACTGGTGCGCCGCAGAGCGCGAGCTCGACCACTCCGCGGGCACCGAGCGGTAAGCCAGTGACGTCACCGTGGCCACCGGCTGGCCCACAGGGTCGGCGAGGTCGAGCCGAACCCCGGCTTCGTCGTCCTGGCGCAGCCTGACCCGCGCCGCACGCGCCCCGTCGGCATGCAGTGACACCCCGCGCCAGGCGAACGGCAACGCCGTATCCTGGTCGTGGCCGGGCAGCAGGTCGGTGGCGTGCAGGGCCGCGTCGAGCAGCGCCGGGTGCACGCCGAAGCCCGTTGCCTCCATCCCGTCGGCCAACGCCACTTCGACGAAGACCTCCTCGCCGCGACGCCAGGCTCGGGTGAGGCCGCGGAAAGCGGGGCCGTAGTCGTAGCCGCGGTTGGCCATCGCCGGGTAGAGGCCGGTGACGTCGAGCGGTTCCGCGCCCGGCGGTGGCCAGTCGGCGAACTCGTGTGCCGCCGGGCCGGGAGCCGGGTCGGGGGAGAGGAAGCCGGTAGCGTGCCGTAGCCAGACACCGTCTTCGCCGATGGAGTGGATCTCCACGGGCCGCCGCCCGTCCACGGCGGATCGGCCGGCGACCACCCGGATCGTCACGTGGCCCCGACTCGGTAGCTCCAGGGGGGTGTGCAGGGTGAGTTCGTCGATGGCCGGGCAGCCGACCTGGTCACCGGCACGCAGGGCGAGCTCGACGAAGGCGGTGCCGGGCAGGATCGGAGTGGCGTTGATGGCGTGATCGGCCAGCCAGGAGTGGGCGGTGACCAACAACCGGCCGGTCAGGATGGCGCCACCGTCAGGCTGTTCCACCACCGCACCCAGGATCGGATGGTCGGCGGCACCCAGACCAAGCGCGGCCGGGTCACCGGCCGGGGCGGGTTGCAGCCAGTAGCGGCGGTGCTGGAAGGGGTAGGTGGGCAGATCCAGGTCGCCGATGCGGGCACCGCCTGGCCCGGTCGGCCAGGCAGTCCAATCCACGGCCGTGCCACACGTCCAGGCCTGGCCCAGTCCGGCGACCAGTTGGGCGGTCTCGTCCCGATCGCGGCGCAGCAACGCCACCACCGAGGCAGGCTCTGCGTCGTTGTCGTTGCGGTGGGTGAGGGTTTGTTCGATCATCGGGGCCAGCTGCGCGTCCGGACCGGCCTCCAGGAAACAGCCGACCCCGTGCCCGCGCAGAGTGGTGACGACGTCGGCGAACCGCACCGGCCGGTGCACATGCTCCACCCAGTAGCCGGGCTCGGTGATCTGCGACCCGGCAACCCGCCCGCTCACTCCCGACACCAGCGCCATGGTCGGCGGGTGGAACGTCAGCGAGGCCGCCACCGCGGCGAACTCGGTCAGCATCGGCTCCATCAACGGCGAGTGGAACGCGTGCGACACCCGCAGCGGCCGGGTCCGGTGCCCGTGCTGCCGCGCCCACTCGACGACCTGCTCCACCTGCTCGGACGCGCCGGAGACGACCACCGCGCCGGGCGCGTTCACCGCCGCCACTGAGATCTCGCCACGCCCGGCCAGCACCGGCGCGAGCTCCTCTTCGCCGCAGCCGATCGCCGCCATCGCGCCCCCGGCCGGCAACGCCTGCATCAACCGCCCACGAGCGGCCACCAACCGGCACGCATCCGCCAGGTCCAGCACCCCGGCCACATGCGCCGCGCTGATCTCCCCCAGCGAATGCCCAGCCACAAAATCAGGCCGGACCCCCAACGATTCCAGCAGCCGGTACAACGCGGTCTCCACCGCGAACAGCCCGGCCTGCGCGAACACCGTCTGATCCAGCACCCCACCGGCACCAGAACCATCGGTCTCGCCGAGGATGATCTCCCGCAAGCCCAACCCACCGGCCAGACCGCTCACAACCCCCGCAGCCTCGATAGCGGTGAGCTCGGCCTCCAGCAACGCACACGCCTCATCAAAGGCGCGAGCGAACACCGGGAAGGCCGCATACAACTCCCGTCCCATTCCAGACCGCTGAGCACCCTGACCAGAGAACAGCACCGCCACCCGGCCCGGCCGCACCCGACCCACCACCGAAGACGGCTCCGACTCCCCAGCCGCCAACGCCCGCAACGCGGACAGCAGACCCTCCCGATCCGCCGTCGGCAACACCGCCCGATGCTCCAACGCCGCCCGGCGCGCCAGCCCGGCCGCCACCCCCACCGGACCAGCCTCACCGTGCTCGGCCACGAACCCGGCAAGCCGACCGGCCTGCGCCCGCAACGCCGCCTCGCTCTTGGCCGACACCACCACAGGCACCGGCACCGGCACGGCCGCGTGGTCGCCCTGGGGTGCGGTGGCCGTGATGCTGTCCCACTCTGCCGACCCCGCCCCGGCCAACGCTTCCTCAACAGCGGGCACAGCGGTACCGACGACCGACGGCTCCTCAACGGGCGGCTCTTCCAAGATCACATGAGCGTTGGTGCCGGAGATGCCGAACGACGACACCCCCGCGCGGCGCGGCCGGCCCTCGACCCGCGGCCACTGCCGGGCCTCGGTCAGCAGCTCCACCGCCCCGCCGGACCAGTCCACCTTGGAGGACGGCGCGTCCACGTGCAGCGTCTTGGGCAACAGCCCATGCCGCATCGCCAGGACCATCTTGATCACACTGGCAATGCCGCCGGCCGCCTGGGTGTGACCCAGGTTGGACTTGGCCGAGCCCAGCCACAGCGGCGACTGCCGGTCCTGACCGTAGGTGGCCAGCAGCGCGTGCGCCTCGATCGGGTCCCCCAGCGCGGTGCCGGTGCCGTGCGCGTCGACCGCGTCCACGTCCGCGGGCTCCAGCCGGGCGGCCGCCAGTGCGTCCCGGATGAGCCTGCGCTGCGCGGGACCGCTCGGCGCGGTCAGCCCGTTGGACCTGCCGTCCTGGTTGATCGCGGTGCCGCGCACCACGGCCAGCACCCGGTGCCCGTGGCGGCGGGCGTCCGACAGCCGCTCCACCACCAGCACCGCGACACCCTCGGAGAACGCTGTGCCGTCCGCGGCATCGGCGAACGCCTTCACCCGGCCGTCCGGAGCCAGCCCCCGCTGCCGGCTGAACGCGGTGAACATGCCCGGGCTGCCCATCACCGCCACCCCGCCGACGAAGGCCAGGGAGGACTCGCCTGAGCGTAGCGAGGCGCAGGCCAGGTGCAGCGAGACGATCGCGCCGGAGCACGCGGTGTCCACCGTGATCGCCGGCCCGGACAGGCCGAGCAGATAGGCGAGCCGGCCGGAGACCACACTCGGCGCGTTGCCGGTCATCAGGTAGCCGTCCAGGCCTTCCGGCGCCTCGTGCACGCGCACGCCGTACTCGTGTACCTCGGCGCCGAAGAACGCGCCGACGGGCTGGTCGCGCAGTGACGTCGGGTCGATGCCCGCGTGCTCCAGCGCGGCCCAGCAGGTTTCCAGCACCACCCGCTGCTGCGGGTCCATGGCCAGCGCCTCGCGCGGGTTGATGCCGAAGAAGTCCGCGTCGAACCCGGTCGCGTCGGGCAGAAAGCCGCCGCGACTCACGTAGCTCTTCCCTGGGGCGTCCGGGTTCGTGTCGAAGAGGTTCTCCAGATCCCAGCCGCGGTCGGTGGGAAAGTCGCCGAGCACCTCGCGTTCCTCGGCGAAGATTCGCCACAGTCCCTCGGCGGAGTCGACGCCGCCGGGGAAGCGGCACCCGATGCCGACGATGACGACCGGGTCGGCGTCGGCGTCCGGCGTGGCGTCCAGGACGTCCGCGCGCCCCGTCGCGGGCTCCGGCACGGGCAGACCCAGTACGGCGGCGCGGACGTAGTCGGCGACCAGCTCGGGCGTGGGGTAGTCGAAGGCCAGGGTCATCGGCAGCGCCACGCCGGTGGCGGTGACCAGCCGGTCGTGCAGGTCCACTGCGGCCAGCGAGTCGAGGCCGAGCTCGCGGAACGGCCGGCTGGAGGTCACTTCGGCCAGCTCGCCGCCCTCCACTCCGAGCAGCGCCTCCCCGGTCTCCCGGAGCACCAGTTCCAGGAGCACCCGGCGCTGCTCCGCGGCGGGCAGTTCGTCGAGGCCGTCGAGCCCGGCCTCGGAAGGGCCGCCGTGCTCGCCTGGGGTTGCCATCATGCGCTCCGGGGGTCGGGGTTTCGCGGCAGGTCGTAGACCCGTTGGCGTTGCAGCTGGGAGACGGAGACGATCTCGCCCCCGCGGATCACCACTTCGGTAGGCGCGGGGCGGCCGAGGAACAGGGACAAGCTGGCGGTGAGTCCGTAAGCGCCCGCGTGCGGGATGGTCACCAGATCGCCGGGGGCCGGGTCGGGCAGTTCGACCTCGCGGGCGAGCAGGTCGCCGGGTGTGCACAAGGGCCCGGCCAGCGCGGCCCGGCGGCCGGGCGCGGCGTCGTTCGGTGTGCCGCCGTTCGGTGGCGTGGGCTTGACCTGGACCGGGAGCAGCCGGCCGAGCCCGGCCATGCCGCCGAACGCGTTGATCCCCGCGTCCAGGATGACGAAGGTGCGGCCCCGGCTCTCCTTGACGTTGACCACGGTGCAGTGCAGCTCGCCACAGTCGGACACCAGGTACCGGCCGGACTCGCAGGCGATGCCCGGCCGGCCGTCCCGCCACTGCGGCAGGTACCGGTCCAGCGCCTCTTCCAGGCCTTTGCGCAGGCTCGGGTAGCCGGGCCGCGTACCGGGCATGCCGTACGGCGCGGCGAACCCACCGCCGAGATCCACCAGTTCGAGCGGTTCGCCCAGGATGCGCTGCACCTCCGCGGCGACCGTCACGGTGTGCTGGAACTCGCCGAGCAGGCTGTCCTCGTCCGCGGCGTTGCTGAGCGGGAAGAAGTGGGCGCCGATGATCCGGATGCCCGGAATCGCGCGCATCGCGGCCACCTGGGCGGGCAGGTCCTCCATGTCGTTGCCGAACTGGGAGGGGGCGCCGGTCATCCGGATACTGGTGGCGGCGGCCGCGGTGGCGCTGTTCACGCGCAGCAGGCATTTCGCGACGGTGCCGTGCGCGGTGGCCGCGGCGCCGATGTGTTCGAGGTCGGTGAGCGACTCCACGGAGAACAGCCGCACCCCGGCGGCGAGCGCCTCGGCCAGTTCCCCCGCTGTCTTCCCGGGCCCGGTGTACATGCAGTCCGCGCCGGTGAAACCGGCGGCCAGCGCGGCGCTCAGCTCCCCGGTGGAGCTGATCTCCGCACGGCAGCCGCCGCCCGGGGCCGTACGCAGCGCGCGGGCCACGTCCGGGTGCGGGTTGGCCTTGAGCGCATAGTAGATCGCCGTGCCCTCCGGCATGAAGTCGGCCAGGTCCCGGTGCGCCGCCGTGACCCGGTCCAGGTCGTACACGTAGAGCGGGGACCCGAACCGGCTGACCAGTTCCTCACGGCTGATTCCCGGCGGCTTCCGGTGGGGCTCCGCCTGCCGGGTCGCATCCTTGGGCGCTGAGTCCGGGAGCGCCTGCCGGGGGCGGGGAGTGGCCGGACGTTCTTCCTGTGCGTGCAGGTGGCGCAGCTGGTCGCGGGCGTACTTGCCGTGCGCGGACTGCGGGAGCTCCGGGATCACCCGGCAGACCGCGGGCACCTTCGCCGGCTCCAGCCGGGCGGCCAGCTCGCGGAGGACGGCGTGGGGTTCCAGCTTCGCCCCGTTGTCGGCCTCGACGAAGATCGCGAGATCGTGCTCGCCCTCCGGGGGCAGCGCGGCGGCCGCCCGTACCCCGGCGATGTCGAGCGCCGCCGCCTCGATCTCCACGGTGCTCATCCGGATGCCCTTGCGTTTGAACATGTCGTCCCGCCGGCCGTCGAAGTAGAGGTATCCGTCCTGGTCGAAGTGGCCGTAGTCACCGGTGTGCAGGCGCGTCTCCCCGGTCCGCGGGTCGCGGCGGAAGGTCTTCGCGGTCACCTCGGGGTTGCGCCAGTACCCCGGCATCACGTGCGGGCCGGTCACCACGATCTCCCCGGTCTCCCCGGTGGGCACCGGCTTCCCGTCGGGGTCGAGGATGTGTACGGCGGTGCCGGCCAGCGGCCGTCCGACGGAGTCCGGGCGCTCCCGCTCCTCCTCCGGAGGCATGACGGAGATGCGCTTGCACTCGGTCTGGCCGAACTGGCGGACCACCCGGGCGCCGGGGAAGTGGGTCCGCAGCGCGTCGATGGTGGCGGTGGGCAGCGCCGCGCCCGTGTTGGTGAACAACCGCACCCCGGTGGTGGGCTCACCCTTCCGCTGCGCCGAGGCGATGATCATGTTGGCCAGCGAGGGCACGATCGGCACCACCGTCGCCCGGGTCTTCCGGAGCTGGTCGACCAGCCGCAGGTCGGCGCCGGCGTCGGCGAAGACCAGTTCGGCGCCCACGGCGCAGGTCATCAGCAGCTTGTACAGCCCGTAGTCCCAGGACATCGGGAAACGGCAGAAGACCACGTCGTCCGGACGGTAGCCGAGCGCCTCGGCGAGCGCCACGGTGGCGAAGCAGACCTGGGCGTGGGGGCAGATCACCGCTTTCGGCTCCGCCGTACTGCCCGAGGTGTACACCAGCGCGGCCAGATCCGTGGGGTTGATCTCAATCGGTTCGGCCACGCGCGCCCGTTGGCTCGCGAGCTCGGTCACCTCGTCCCAGACCGCTTCGAAGTCGTGGACCGGTGCGCCGGTGAGGGCGCGCACGTCGGCGGGTTTCCCGCCGGCGGATTCGACGATCACCAGCGCGGGGTCGGCGTTCTCGAGCACCGAACGCAGGTGAAAGCTCTTCATCGCCGAGTTGAGCGGCACGAAGACGGCACCGCGGCGGGAGACGCCGAAGAACAGCGCGGCCAACCGGCGGTCGGTGGGGGCCTGCACCACCACTCGCGCGCCCGGCCCGACGCCGTGCCCGGCCAGCCAGCGGTCTACCGCGTGGCTGATCGTATCCAGTTCGTGATAGGTCCAGATCCCGGTGGAGTCCCTCACCGCTGGCGACTCGGGAAACTCCGCGGCGCTTTGGTCGAGAAAGTCGTGGATGAATGTCCCGCTGTATTTTTGCCGGTTATTCCGCATAATCGACGATCTCCCTCAGGCAGCGGAGTTCAGGCTAAGCCGGGGCTCCGCCCCTGAAGTACCCCTAGCCGCCCCTAACGTCGGAGCCGGCCGGCCTACGGCCTGGCCATAGCCTCCTGCCAGCGATCCTTACGCTGAGCTCGGGCGATCCCTTCGCCCATTCTTCGCTGTCCGTCATCGCGAGCGCGGGTTTCAAGCTCCTGAACGACGTCGCCGACGACATCCTCCAGTTTCCACCGCCCGCTCGCCGTCCGTTGATTGAGATGACCCCTGGAGAATGGTGATGACATAGGCGTGTCGTTCGACAGAGACCGAAATCTGGCCGTCACGGCGTTAGCAGTTTCGCTCGTAACAAAGCCCCTTATATTGATAGCCGCTGCCGCGCCTCTGAGAGATGGGACACTCACGAATCGAATAACCCCTACTGGCTGCCTCGGTGGCGAGTGCCTGCTGCGTGTGCCGACCATGAGCCGGATACGGAGGCCCCCGTTCCACTGCTTCCGCTTCCCGAGGTAAGGGTCGTCGGGCACCACCCCGCGGCGCTACGCGAAGTCCACCACACGTCCCCATGCGGTGACTTCAGGCCTTCGGTGGTAAGGCCGATAGCCGGCGTGGCGCTTCCGGCACGTCATCGGGCCGGCCCAGGTCCTCGCCGGTCGAGATGCGCTTGAGGAGGGCGAGTTGCCGAGGACTGAGAGGGCCCCAACGATGCATGAGCCCTTGGTGCCGCAGCCAGTCCGCCTCGGACGGACGAGCCGCTCTGGCGTACCTCACAATGGAGAGGATGCCCCCTGATCCTCTTGCGCGTGCCACAGCCTCTCTTCGCGGCCTGGCTCTGGGCGACGCCTTCGGTTCCCAATTCTTCGTTCCGGCCAATCGACAAGCCCTCTCCGACCGCCTGCCTCCGCCCGGCCCATGGCAGTGGACCGACGACGCCGAGATGGCATGCTCTATCCATCGTGTCCTTGCTGACCACGGCGCCATCGACCAGGACGCACTCGCCGCGAGCTTCGCGGCACGTCACGATTTCGATCGTGGGTACGGCCCGGCCACGAATCGGATGCTCCGTCTCATCCGCGAAGGCGGGGACTGGCGGACGCTTTCGGCCGAACTGTTCGACGGCAAGGGCTCATGGGGCAATGGCGCCGCTATGCGGGTGGCCCCTCTCGGCGCCTGGTTCGCCGACGACGTCGCGCAGGTCATCCAACAGGCGGCCCTTTCAGCACAGGTGACCCACACTCACCCCGAAGCAGTAGCCGGCGCCATAGCGGTAGCGGTGGCCGCGGCAACGGCCGTCACGGAGCCCGATCTCCCGCCGGGGCGCTTCCTGGACAGGATCAGCGAGAACGTGCCCGCGAGCATGGTCCGTGACGGCATCGCGGAGGCCCGGCAACTCCTCACCATCGGTGATTCGGCGCTCGCCGCCAGGATGCTGGGAAACGGGCGGCAGGTCAGCGCGCATGACACGGTTCCTTTCACCCTCTGGGTGACGGCGCGCGAACGCCATGACTTTGAAGCGGCCATGTGGACCACTGCGGCGGCCGGCGGGGATGTCGATACCACCTGTGCCATCGTGGGCGGTATCGTCGCGGCCTCAGGGAGCACTCGCGTGCCTTCGGAATGGATAAGACAGTGCGAACCGCTGCCGGACTGGGCAGGCGTCCCACCGCTCGAGCGTGAGTCGGACGCCCCAGGCGGCTCCCCGCCGCAGCGCTGAGGTCCTGAAGGACCCACGTGGCAGGATCGCCTGTGCGCGGCGAGTAGACATATTCGATCTTATCTGTCGGGGTGGCGGGACTTGAACCCACGACCTCTTCGTCCAGAGCCGCGAGCGCGAATTCAACGGAAAGCGTTTTAAGTGTTCACCATCTGTCAGCGGCCTGTACTCGAGAGGCCGACCTGGGACGCCGTTCGCTTACCCGCGGGGATATTCCGCGCTTGCCCGCAATATCGCCAGAAGAGCTCGCTGGCCGGGGTTGCCGCCTTCGACGCGTGAGGCCCAGCTAGCGACGACCCTCGCCCCCCATACGTCCGACCCGTTGGACGTTTCTCACCAACCATGCCCGGGTGCTGGTGGAGATCTCCCGCGACCGTGACGCGGTCATGGGCCAGGTCGCCGCCAGCATCGGCATCACCGAGCGGAGCGTGCAGAACATCGTTGCCGATCTGTGCCGGGCGGGCTATCTGACCCGCCACCGAGTCGGCGGCCACAACCGCTACACCCTGAACCTGGATCGGCAGTTCCGGCATCCGGCCGAGGCGGGGCTGCCGGTCCGCGTGCTGATCGACGTGTTCGCCGACCGTGATCCGGGCTGGCGGGCCGCAATCGGGCGGCTGAGGTCGGCGCGTTCAAGGGTGGGGGCGGGCTGGCGGTGGGCGGGACGTCCCCGCTGACGTTGTGTGCCCGCCGGGGCGTGGGAGCTCGCCCGCATGCCCGTCACCGGCAGTGGGAGAAGGTGTCCAGTTGTGGACATCCGGTCCGGCTGCGGCGGCTGCCCAGCGCCTCAGGCCCGGCAGTCGGAGCGCGTGACCGGAACCCCTAATTGTGGAGTTCACCTGTGCAAAGGCGGTTGCTTCACGGCCAGGGGGCAGAGCAGGGCCGCTCAGTGCGCCGTGCTGGGTGGCGAGGTTGCCGGGCGCACCGCGAAACGGTTTTCGGTAGAGGATTGCCATCGCCTGCGGGCGGGCGGACACTGGCCGCTGGTAGGCACCAAACCCCGCCGTTTCTGTCCGTTACAGGGGTGAAGGAGAACGAATGGCAACACCATTCGCCCATATCCGGGTGTTGAGCACGGCGCGTCATGCTTCCAGTGGACGGACGCGTGGATTGAGCGTACGCGTGTATTGATCAGCGTACGGGTCGCGCCGATAGACCGACCCCTCCGTCGGGAGGGTGTGTTCCAAGGGTCCATCACCTGTGCCACCTGAGACCGCCCCACGCTGACCTGGCAGGCGGGCTGCTCAGGCATGCCCTGGTACAGGAACTGTTTCCGTCCAGTCTGTGCGCCGCATGTCGTGTGCCTGTGAACAAGGGCCTGTCCGCGGCAGTGGGCGCCGGGGTGTTGCCGTGGTGTGAGGGCCACGCAGGACCCCGCGCCGTCCGCGGCCCGCGCCTCGCCCTCTGGCCAGGGCCGGGCACGGGAATCGGCCGTCTTGAGAAAGAGGAGATCCCATGCTCCGTCATGTCTTCTTATGGCATCACGTCGCGTTCGCGCCCGCCCGCCAATCGGGATGGCTACGCCGCTGGACGGCACCGGCCGCCGCGCTTGTCCTGGTGGCGACCGTGCTGGCCGGGCTGGCCGGTCCGGCGCAGGCCGCCTGGCCGGGCGACAACGGCAAGATCTACTTCGTCGATCAGTCCACCGAGCCGGACGGGGAGATCTACTCGATCAACCCCGACGGCACCGGCCTGACGAAGATCACCGACAACACCGCGTACGACAACTACCCCACCGCGAACGCCGACGCCACCAAGATCGCCTTCACCCGTTTCGCCAGCGGAGCCCTGCAGGTGTGGACGATGAACCCCGACGGCACCGGCGAGACCCAGATCACCACCGGCGCCGGTCTCATCGATTTCTCGATCACCTGGTCCCCCGACGGCGCCAAGATCGCCTACACCAGTCTGGGCGGATCGATCAGCACCATCAACGCCGACGGGACCGGCAATGTCTCCCTCGGCGTGTTCGGCGACAGCCCCGCCTGGTCACCTGACGGAACCAAGATCGCTTACAGGGCCGGCAACAACATCTTCACCGTCAACCCAGACGGTACCGGCGCCACGCAGGTGACCAGCTACTCCGGCGCCCAGTCCGCCATCCTCCCGGACTGGTCACCCGACGGCAGCAAGATCACCTACACGCTCTCCGCCATCGACGAACTCGGCGGCGGCTCCGACAACATCTACGTGATGAACGCCAACGGCACCGGGCATACCGCCCTCACCAACGACGGCGTCAGCGCCCTCTCGCAGTGGTCACCCGACGGAACCAAGATCGCCTACACCACTGGCGCCGACCCCGCTGTCATGAACGCCAACGGCACGGGCAAGACCATCCTGGCCGGCATCTCCGGCTTCCAGTACGCCACCGACTGGGCCCCCGCACCGTCCGGAGCCGACCTGGCCGTGCAGGTGGCCGACTCGGCCGACCCGGTCAACCTCGGAAGCACGTTCACCGACACCGTCACCGTGACCAACAACGGCCCCGCCGGCGCCACCGGCGTGACCGCCACCCTGGCCCTGTCCGGCAGCGCCTCGGCCGGCATCGTGTCCGCCACCCCGTCGCAGGGCTCCTGCACGGTCACTACTACGGTCTCCTGCAGCCTGGGCAGCCTGGCCAGCAGCGCCTCCGCCACCGTGACCGTCACCCTGTCACCCACTACCACCGGCACCGTGACCGCGACCGCCGGCGTCGACGCCACCGAGGCCGACCCCACCCAGGCCAACGACAGCGACGCCGAGAACACCACCATCGTCGCCGCCGACCTCGACATCGATCTGACCGCCCAGCCTCATCTGGGCATCCTGGTCCCGTACCTGAGCTACAGACTGACCGCCCGCAACGACGGCCCGGACGCGGTCACCTCGGCCACGCTCACCGCGACCCTGCCCGCCGGTAAAACCGCCACCAACCTCTCAGCCGGCTGCACCTCCACCCCCGGCCGGGTGACCTGCACCTCCACCGGCATCGCCGACGGCGCTACGGCCACTTACACCTTCCGCCTGCCGATCGGCCTGCTCAAAATCGGCCCCGTCCCCGTGACCGCCACCCGCACCACCTCCACCCCGGCCGACCCGAACCCGGCCAACGACTCAGCTTCGGCCACCTGCACAGTCATCTCGGTCGTACTGGCCACCTGCTCCTGACCTGATCATCGGAGCACCTCATGCCCCGCGACCTCACCGATCTCCCCCGCCCACCACCAGCTGCCGCGCCGCCTGACCGCACTGGCCACTGCGCTCCTGCCCGCCCTCGACTCAGCCCCGGCCACCACCACCCCGCAGACCATCAACGTCACCGGCGTCGTCACCGCCGGCCGCTACCTGGGTGACGACGTCACCCGCATCACCAGCGGCATCAGCTACGTCGGCAGCCTGCCCGGTTGCCTGCTGGGCACCGACACCATCTCCTCCACCACCGGCCTGGTCGACAGCCTCCTGCTCACCCACTGACCAGGCACCCGTTTTCCCGGGGAGGACATCGTCGTGCCGGCCGCCTGGCCGTGACCTGGAGTGTCCGGGCATCGGCGCGGGCCACCGAGGATCGGCAGAGCTGCTGCCGACGCCCACCGCTGTGGCGGGATCAGCGCCGTACGGGCTGACGTGCGCGGCGCCGGCCCGTACACCCGGCCGTGCTTGAACGGCGGAGCGGCCCTCTGCCCTACAGCGGGGCAGGGGGGCCGGAGGGCGGATGGAGGTCAGGAACAGATCAGGGAGCCGGAGATGGCGTAGTTGCTGCCGCCGCGGTTTTCGCCGCGCATGATCCATTCGGTGGTGCCGGCCAGCCGGCCTGCGGGGTCGGCCAGTAGTTGCACGTTCATCCCTTGCTGTTTGTGTTTGCCGCTGTAGTACGGGCGCTCGTCGGCGAGGCGGTCGATGGGGATGAGGGTGCCGTCCAGGATGGTGTAGGCCAGCCGGGATGCGCGCTTGACGGCGGCGTGCACGTCGTCGGCCAGGGCGGCCAGCAGGTCCACGGCTTCGCGGATGTAGCGCCAGGCCGTGGTGGTGCCGATGGCGAAACCCGCCGGTCAGACGCGCGTAGGTGTCGCCATTACGCAGATGCGCCAAGACCAGCAGGGCTTGCCGGGCCGGGTCTAACCTCCGCCACCGGGAGCGGCGTTCGGCACACCGGATGCGGATCCTCTCATCCGCCACCGCTCCCCGCAAACCCATCCTGACCAGTGCCGTCACGATGGAAAGAGCTCACTGACACAACCTCACGAGGACACGAAGTTCGATCGGCCCCCGCTGCGAGTGGAATCTCCCGGCCGCTTCGGCACCTTCAGCCACGGGCCTTTACAGGAAGAGCACGCCTCGGCCCCCTGACCTGGCAGGGACAGCCATGCCGCCGCAACACCCTCCGGGTGATATCGGAAACAAAGAACACAAGTCCACATAAGGCGATAGTCGATTGACTCGGCCCAAAACACGTAAATACCCGTCGAGCCGTAGAAATTTTTGACACTACGAGGAAAAAATCAGTACCCGTAGCCACAAGAACATGCATCCGTGACACCTTCGCCATTCCCGATCTTGCTCTCAGCCGCCACTTATTAATGTGCTCCGATGCACAGAGAGAGCTGGAGGCATCCCCCGATGGATCCGATCATCCTGGCAAGCGCATGCTCGGCGATTGCCAGCGTCTTCACCACCATAGCGAGCGCGTGGGTTTCCGCCCGCTGGCAACGCACCCTTCTTCGAGAGCTGACCAATACGCTCACCAAAGCCTCGGACGGGCAGATATCGGGCCCAAATTAATGAGCGACCAGCACTCAGAGCGATCGCCCATCAACTCGGCAGCGGGAACTCATCGAGCGGTACGCGAAGCCTTCGTGTCGTTCACAGAGAATGAGTACCCTCGTTTGAAGGTGTTCCTTATGCGGTACGGTGCATCGCATGAAGACAGCGACGACGCAGCACAGGAAGCTTTCCTTGAGGCATGGCGGTTGCTGACTAATCGCCCGTCCCAATGGATCTCAATTCGTGAGCCAGGAGCATGGATACGCACCGTAGCGACTCGCGCACTCACGCGACCTCGCGGCCAGAATCGTCGTCAAATACCGACAATTCCATTCGGCTCGGATCCCACCGACCATGATCAGATGGGCCACGATTGGGCCGAGCAGGTGGCCCTCGAGTCGGATGTACGAGCAGCCCTGCATGCTTTACCCCCCGACCAGCGCTTGGCTATGGCCTATCGTATGGATGATTTCAAATATGCCATCATCGCTGAACAAATGGGCTTGACAGAGCAGCAAGCACGCGACCTGATCAAAAAGGCTCGTGCAACAATGAAAAAGATCCTTGGCAGCCATCTCAACGAGAATAAGGAGACGAGTGACCACCTTAGATTGCGACGATACAGCAGAGCCGATGACTGACGAAGAACTCGACCACCTACTCGACTCGGCAAGTGCTACTCTCTCCAAAAGAGTGAAAAGTAGCACCAATGTCAATATCCTGCTAACGAATCTACTCGACGTGCGCCCGGAAAAGCTGACTCCGGAGCTCACCCCGTTTATGGTGCATGTCCGGCTCCGCCAGATCATTGCCGATCTCTATCGTGCAACGATACTCACCAACTGCCTCGCTAAGATCATTCCCACGTCAGAACAACTGGGCAGTGTGTCGAAAGCCGTTAGCGCGGCTTTCGACAAGGCATCTTCGGACGATTTGGATGAGGTGGCAGACCTCGTTCGCCTGCTCAATGTGGCCACAGCGCGTGCTCTCGCAGCTGCTATGTCACCTATCGCAACTAATGATCTGCTTCTTGAAGCATACTTAAGTACTCTCATTGGGGCCCTGATCAGCACCTTAGGACGCGGCCTTGCTCGGGCAAGCGACCTCGCAATTGATCTACCGCGCATTTCGGAGGATGCCTATGAATCAACCGCCAGAGATCTATGCGGAGCCGACCTATCTAACCATGACTTTGGCTCCATTCAAATACTCTACGACTTTGTCTGGGATGACCAGACGAAGTGGCCAGCCGCTTTGGCGAGCCAGGCTAAGAAGAACTCGGTTCCAACAGGAGAAGGAACCTATCGCATCAGAAGCATAACTCCCCTGTGTAACATAAATTCCGCTGCGGTGGTGTGTTGATGCAGGCATTTCTCGCAACCAGCTACACACGTTGAATTAGTGGAGACTGGCGCGGTAGGACAGGGCATGCAGTACGGGTAACGGGCAGTCACACCCACCGAGCAGGAAATTCAAGAGCAACTGATGTCACATCCGGAGTTCCCCGCACGTGCGTGGTCAACTCGAACGCAATGTGCGCGTCCAGTTAGACCTGTGGAACACCCCCGCCCTGTGGGCCGACCACTGCGCGGTACCTGATGAAATCGTCGTAGCCGAAACACCCGCCATGCGTGAGGCGGGCCGCGAGGTCTACGTTTACCTTGACGGCGACCGGGACACCCCCGCATCCGCGGGGCCGACACTTGTTCACCTGCGGATATACGACGGGGGTGTGCTGTTTTCCCTCGATTGCTTAGCAGCGGGGTGCCACATTTTCGGGATCATAACCTCTCTCCAGAGAGTTCCTCGTGCTAAGGCTATGCAATAGATCAACGATACCGTTCTGGGGACACGGACGCCTGCGTTCCACTGCGCCACGGCGCGGCAATGCGCCCCACACGGGCAGACGGCATGCCGCTGCCCACCCGAACGGCAAGAACCCTGGGGACGTCTGGTCGATCCCACCCGCCCGCTACGCGCGACCACTTCGCGGCCTTCCCGATCGATATCCCGCTCAAGGCCATTGCCGCTGGCTGCTGCCCGGGCGGCAAGGTTCTGGACCCGTTCATGGGCAGCGGCACGACCGGCATCGCCGCCCGGCAACTCGGCCGGGACTTCGTCGGCATCGAGCTGAACGAGCCGTTCATCCGGCTTGCTGTCGCGAGGATCCGAGAGGCTGGAGCGGCATCGGGAGGCATTTCATGAACCCGATGACATTCCGCGATCTACAAGACCTGCCGCCCACGATCGACCTGATGACAGCGGCCCGTGCCCTCGGCATCGGCCGGTCCAAGGCGTACCAGCTTGCGCGTGATGGCGAGTTCCCCGTTCGCATCATTCGGATCGGCGACCTCTACCGTGTCTGTACTGCTCATCTCATGAAGGTTCTCGGGATGGACACAGGCGAGAGCGCGAGTTGAACTCGGGGCGCGGCCATACCTGTAGGTGTGGCCGCGCCCCGCTACTACGCCCTCATCGGCACCGCCATCGGATGCCCAGCGGCCCACCTGGACGCTGCCCGTAACGTCCAGCAGAATCGTCCACCCGCCCGATCGTAATGATCACCAGCCACTACGCTTCCGCCGATAATCTGGATCAAAGACCTCGCCCAGAGCGGTCCTTCATGTCTCACCCGTCGAAGCGGGACCAGCTGAACCCGTGTTCGAGCAGCGGCGTCAGGGTCCCGCGGTGGAGCGCGCCGAAGCTCACGACCGCCTCGCTCTCGTCGTTGCTGACCTGCATGAGCAACCCTGGGGCCACGAAGAACCTCTCGGCCGTATAGGCCGGCAGGAATGGGCTCAGGGGTATGGGACGCAGCATGCTCCACAACGCGTCAAGGCGCGCGGTCGGCATGCAGTAGCTCGATGCGTGGTAGGGGGCGGCATTAATGGCTTCGTAGAGCGTGAACTGCAGGAGGAAGCGGCTCAGCGGTTCCACTTCGAGGATCGGCTCCGAGTCCGCAGCATTGGGTTCTTCGGTGAGCCACACGCGGGGATCAGCTTGGCATGGTTCCTCCGGTGGCCACGGGATGGACCAGTCCATCCCGGCTCCGTCCCACACGGCGAAGACCAGTCGGTCGCCGAGCCGTCTGGAAGAGCGCCGGGGCTGCTTCAGTACCGGGTCGTGGAATCTGTGGATCGCCGGGCGGAGGCGGGCCAAGCGGTGGAAGGCGGCCAACGCCTCCGGCAGGTTGTTCAGGTCGCCCGCCGTGCTCTCCTCTTCGGCCGGCTCCGTCTCCTCGGCGGGAAACCAGCCGAGGACGAACGACTCCAGAGCCCGGATCGGATCGGTTTCCACGTGGTCGACCCAGTCCACGTCTGGCACCGGGCCGGGTGTCGGGACTGGTCGGACCGCGTCCAGCATCTCGCGGCTCAAGGGGCGGTCGAGTTCCAATGCGGCGTGGTCGAAGGCGGCAGGGGCGTACGACGTTCCTCTGCAGAGCGCGGTGCCGAGGGGAAGGCATCCTTGGTCCAGGCGGGCGAAGACGTGGATGGGTAGAGGGCCCCGGAATTCAAACCGTGAGTGGAGGTCCGCAATCCTGTCCCCGCTCAGTAACACATGGATGGAGTCCTGGACGCTGCTGCGCCCCGGGTTGTCCCCGGGTGCAACGATGATGACGGTTGCGTCCGCTCCCGCCCCGATTAGCGCCGGGCCCATCTCGTACCGGTGGAGCCGGGCTCCGGCGACGGATAGTGCCGCCGCCTCGGTGATCAGGGGCGGAAGCGTTTGCGACATTTGGTCACCCTATCCACGAAGACAGACAGGACGATTGGACCGTGACTCGATGCGCGCTCCAGCCGGCCACTCCACGCGGCGCCGGGGGAGATCAGCAAGGCTGGCCCGCGCGAGACTTCCAGGATTCATAGTCCAGCTCTGGGGTCGATCCCTCGCTGGCCCCAGATTCCGGGGTTCAAACGGGCGCAGGTCGAGTGATTTTTTGGGCTGCCTGGGGTTGCTAACGGCTACGTGATGAGGTTCAACCACTAACGCCACGCTAACGAAAGATCAAGGGCCTGACCGCTGTTTCCAGCGATCAGGCCCTTGATCTGCAGTACTACTGTCGGGGTGGCGGGATTTGAACCCACGACCTCTTCGTCCCGAACGAAGCGCGCTGCCAAGCTGCGCTACACCCCGGTGCACGCCCGTCTTGCGCGTGCTTGAGAAAGTCTAGCGGACTCCCAAGGTGCTTGTGACCGCCTTTATCGTCGCGGAACCAGAGTGAGGAGGGTGGCCTCTGGGAAGCAGGCGAAGCGGGCCGGGGCGTACGGGGAGGTGCCGAGGCCGGCGGAGACGTGGAGCCAGGCGGAGTCGTGGCGGCTCAGGCCCTTCACCCGGGCGCGGTCGATGCCGCAGTTGGTCACCAGGGCGCCGTAGAAGGGGATGCAGAGCTGGCCGCCGTGCGTGTGGCCGGCCAGCAGGAGTTGGTAGCCGTCGGCGGCGAAGCGGGTCATGTTGCGGGGCTCGGGCGAGTGCATGACGCCCAGGCGGAGGTCGGCGTCGGCCGGGGCCGGGCCCGCGACGAGGTCATAGCGGTCGCGGGAGATGTGGGAGTCGTGGATGCCCGCCACCGCCACGTCCAGGTCGGCCACCTTGATGCGGGCCGTGGTGTTGTTCATGTCGAGCCAGCCTTCGGCCGCCATGCTCGCGCCCAGCTCCTCCCACGGCAGATTGGGGATGTGCTGGCGGCGCTCGTTTCTGGACGTGCGCCACAGGTAGCGGGCCGGGTTTTTGGGCTGCGGGGCGTAGAGGTCGTTGGAGCCGTAGACGAACAGGCCCGGGCGGGACAGCAGGGGCTCCAGGGCGTGCAGGAGTGAGGGGACGGCCTCCGGGTGCGCGATCGAGTCGCCGGTGTTGACCACCAGGTCGGGCTTGAGGGCTCCCAGGGAGCGGACCCAGTTGATCAGCATCGTACGGCGCGGGGTCAGGTGGAGGTCCGACAGGTGCAGAACGCGTACGGGACGCTGGCCGCGAGCCAGCACCGGCACGTCGAAGCGGCGGAGCCGGAACCAGTTGCGCTCCACCACGGCGGCGTAACCCACCCCCGCCAGGCCGAGACCGAGCATGGACAGTGGCACTGCGACGGCTTTCCTCACCTCTTCATGATGCCCGAGATCCGGCGCGTGACGACCGTACGGTCCGCGCAGACGGCAAGATGGAGCGCATGAGCGCATTGAAGGACAAGCTGAAGGCCGATCTGACGGCCTCGCTGAAGGGCCGGGACGAGGTACGTCTCCGGACGATTCGTATGGCACTGGCCGCGGTGAACGTCGAGGAGGTGGCCGGCAAGGAGGCCAGGGAGCTGACCGACGACGAGATCATCAAGGTCCTCACCAAGGAGGCCAAGAAGCGCCGGGAGGCGGCGGAGGCGTTCGGCAACGCGGGGCGGGCCGAGCAGGCCCAGGCGGAGCTGGACGAGCAGGCGGTGCTGGAGGAGTACCTGCCGGCGCAGCTCTCCGACGAGGAGCTGGCGCAGATCGTCGAGGCCGCCATCGTCGAGACCGGGGCCTCGGGCCCGCAGGCGATGGGGCAGGTCATGAAGGTCGTCAACCCGAAGGTGGCCGGGAGGGCCGAGGGGGGCCGGGTGGCCGCCGCCGTCCGCACCAAGCTGGCGGCAGGCTAAGCCCAGGCTTGAGGGCTAAGCCACGGTTTGGGGCTACGCGGCAGGCTGCTAAGGCCAGGCTTGGGGGCTACGCGGCAGGTAAGGCCAGGATAGGCGGCTACGCGGCTGGCTGATCGGCGAGCGAAGGCTTGAGGCGGGCTTCTTGCCGCTTCTGCGCGCCTTGCTGGCGGGCTCCTCGCCGCCGTTTCCGTGGCGGGCGTTCACACGGGCTCCTCGCCGCCGCCGCGCTTCTGTGGGCGTCGCAGACGGGCTTGTCGCCGGCTGCGCAACCGCGGCCTCCTCGCCAGGCTTCTCAAGCCGGCAGAGGAGGCCTCAGCGCCGCACAGCGCACCCTCACAGGCTCTCCAGGGCCCTCAGCGGCCAGGATTGGCAGGGCCTGCCGTGCCGTTGCCGCCGCCGCCCCGTCCGTTCCCGAAGCCGCCCCCGCCAGGTCCGCGGCCGTCGCCACCGCCGCCGCGTCCGTCTCCGCCGGGGCCCCGCCCGTCGCCGCCGCGTCCGTCGTCCCCGCGGTCGGGGTTGAAGATGTCGAACGGGTTGTCGGGGCCGCCCTCCTCGTCCTTCTCCTTGGGAGGCTTGGGCGCGCAGTTGTCCGTGCACCCGCCGAAGCGCGAGCGGTCAACAGGCGTGAACTTCGCGGGCTCGACCCCCTTCAGGGCGTCGATCATGGAGTCCTTCCAGATCCGCCCGGAGATGGAGGCCCCGTACACGTACGAGTAGTACGTCCCGCCGATCCTGACCCCGATCAGCTCGTGGTCGGCGGCGCCGCGCGGGTCGCCGAGGCTGACCGCCGAGGCCAGGTTGGGCGTGTACCCGGCGAACCAGGCCGACATGTAGTTGTCCGTCGTGCCCGTCTTGCCGGCCGCGTCCCGGCCGATGCCGCCCACCTCGGTCATCGTGCCCTTGGTGAACACGCCGGACAGGATGCCGCTGACCGCGTCGGCGACCTCCTCCTCGATCACCTGGGAGCACTTGGGTTTGTACTGCTTGGCCTTGCCGTTCCGGTCCTCGATCTCGGTGATCGCCAGCGGCTTGCAGTATTCGCCGCGGGCGGCGAGCGCCGCGTACGAGCTGGCGATCGTCACCGGGTCCACCTCGTTGACCCCGAGCGTGAACGTCTCCACCTCCGACAGCTTGCCGCCGTCGGCCCGCTTGACCCCGAGCTTCTTGGCCATCTTGACGACGTCGCAGAGCCCGACCTTCTCCTCCAGCTTGACGAAGAACGTGTTCACCGACCCCCACGTGCCGGTTTCCAGGGTCTTGAAACCGCCCCCGCCCTCGCTGGAGTTACGCACGGTGTGGCTCGGGTCGCCGACGTTCTCGCCCTTGCAGTTCTTGAACGTGCTGTAGCCGCCTGCCGTGTAGCCCGCCGGGCTCGGGAAGCCGTCGCCGTACTTCAGGCCCTCCTCCAGCGCCGCGGCCAGCGTGTAGACCTTGGCCGTCGAGCCCTGCTGGAACCCGCGCCCGCCACCGTGCGCCGCGTCGGCCACGATGTTGTAGCTCATCTCGTTGTTCTTCTTGCTCCGGCCGAACTTGCGGGAGGCGGCCATCGCCTTGATCTCGCCGGTGCCGGGGACGACCATGGCCTGCGCGGCCACGGGCTTGTCCTTGGTGCTGACGTATTTCTTGATGGCCTTCTCGGCCGCCTTCTGCATCTTCGGGTCGATGGTGGTCTTGATCCGCAGACCGCCCCGCTGGAGCAGCTTCCTGCGCTCCTCCGGGTTTTTGCCGAACTCCTCGTTGTTGAGGATCTCGTACTGGACGTAGAGGCAGAAGTACGGATAAATGCTGGCCTCGCAGCCGCCGGGTACTTTCGTGTCCTTCCACCCCAGCTTCTCCGCCTTGGCCTCGGCCGCCTGCTGTGGCGTGATCTTGCCGATCTCGGCCATCCGGTCGAGCACGACGTTGCGCCGCTCCAGCAGCCGCGCCCGGGACTCGGGGCCGACGTTGGGGTCGGTCCTGGCGGGGTTCTGTACGGCGCCGGCCAGGGTGGCGGCCTCGACGAGGTTGAGGTCGGCGGCCGACTTGTCGAAGAAGCGCCTGGCGGCGGCCTGGACGCCGTGGGCTCCGGCGCCGAAGTAGGCGATGTTCAGATATTTCTCGAGGATCTGGTCCTTGCTGTACTTCTCCTCGATCGCCAGCGCGTAGCGCAGCTCGGCCAGCTTGCGCGAGACGGTGGGCGCGATCGCCGCCTGCTGCTCCTCAGGCGTCTCGGCCTTGTTGAGCAGGACCTGCTTGACGTACTGCTGGGTGATGGACGAGCCACCCTGCATCACGCCGCCGTTGCTCAGGTTTTTGAGGAGCGCCCTGGCCGTTCCCTCGATATCGATCGCCCCGTGCTCGTGGTAGCGATAGTCTTCGATCGCGATCAGGGCCGTCTGCATGATGGGCGCGACCTGGTCGAGGCGTACGGACTGCCGGTTCTCGAAGTAGAACTGGGCGATCCTCTTGCCGTTGGCGTCGAACAGCTCGGTCCGCTCGGGCAGGGGAGGTTCGTCGAGCTCTTCCGGCTTGAGGTTGAGCCCTTCCACGGCGCTCTTGGCCGAGATCCCGGCACCGCCCACCGCGGGCAGGGCCACGGCGGCCGTGAGCACCCCGGCGGCTGCCCCTGCGATGATCAGACGCAGGGTGCCCAGAACGGGGTTGGATCGATCTTTGCCACGCGCTTGCACGCTACCAAGAGTACGTCGAAAGCCTGACCTTATCGGTAGCTCGACACCATTTCGCCTTGACTGGCGGGGGTGACTAGTCATTCCCGGTCAAGACTCCGCCGAGAAATTGGTCCTCTGGGGTCTGTCGGCCCGAACGTGTAGTTGCGTACGTTCTCCTCTGCGGCAACTGAATACGGAGGCTCGGCGCCCGCGCCCGTCGGCCCCAAATGAACGACTGACCACCTAAGGGGAGTGGGGTCGAACAATGTGGATCACGGATTGGACCTCCCGTGCCGCCTGTAAGGGTGCGGATCCGGATGCCCTGTTCGTGCAGGGCGCCGCGCAGAACAGGGCCAAGCTCATCTGCCGGGGCTGCCCGGTCCGCACCGAATGCCTCGCCGATGCGCTGGACAACCGCATCGAGTTCGGGGTGTGGGGCGGTATGACCGAACGCGAACGGCGTGCGCTGCTACGGCGACGACCCGACGTGGACTCGTGGCGCGAGCTGCTCGAGTCGGCCAAGGAAGAGTACGAACGAACAAACGAGCTGGTCGCGGGCTGATCCCGAACCCGCGAGAAAGTACGGCCGGCGCCGTCCGCCGGCCGTACTTTTGTCATCAGGCGCTCGCCAGCAGGTCACCGATCTGCCGCAGACCCGTGAGATCGTGAACATCCTCGGACATGGCGCGAACCCGCACCACGGGCACCGTGGGGTGGGCCGAGGTGAAGTGTTCCTGCTCACGGCCCTCGCGGGCCATGAGTTGCATCCGCCCGGCGTGCAGCCGCAGCACGGCGGCGGTCAGCTCGTGCTCGCCCCTGGAGTCCAGGTCCTCCGCGGCGGCGGCGCTGCGGGCCGCTGAGAGCTTCGAGGCGGGTGCCACGTGCACGCGGTTGACCACCAGTCCGGCCAGCGGCATGCGCTCCTCAGCGAGCCTCTCGACGAAGTAGGACGCCTCGCGCATCGCGTCGCGCTCCGGCGCGGCCACCACGAGGAAGGCCGTGCCGGGGGCCTGCAGCAGCTTGTACGTCATGTCGGCGCGCTGCCTGAACCCGCCGAAGACGGCGTCGAGCGCTGACACGAACGTCTGCAGGTCCTTGATCACCTGTGCGCCGAGCAGCTTGGTCATCGCTCCCGCCACCAGCCCGAACCCGGCGTTGAGCAGCCGGAACGCGTTGCGCCCTCCGGCCTTGGCCGGTGCCGTCAGCAGCCGGATGACCCGTCCGTCGAGGAAGCGCCCGAGCCGCTCGGGGGCGTCGAGGAAGTCGAGCGCCGACCGCGAGGGCGGCGTGTCCACGATGATCAGGTCCCACTCGTCGGAGCGGCGCAGCTGGCCCAGCTTCTCCATCGCCATGTACTCCTGCGTGCCCGAGAAGCTGGAGGAGAGCGACTGGTAGAAGGGGTTGGACAGGATCTGGCGGGCCCGCGCGGGATCGGCGTGCGCCTCGATGATCTCGTCGAACGTGCGCTTCATGTCGAGCATCATCGCGAAGAGCTGGCCGCCGCCCTCGGGCGAGCTGACCAGGCGCGGCGTGTTGTCCAGCTCGGTGAGGCCCATCGACTGGGCCAGGCGCCGGGCCGGGTCGACGGTGAGCACGACCACGCACCGGCCGCGCTCCGCGGCCCGCAGCCCGAGGGCGGCGGCGGTCGTGGTCTTGCCCACGCCGCCCGCACCGCAGCAGACGACGATCCTGGTGCCGCTGTCGTCGAGGATGGCGTCGATGTCGAGGCGGGCGGGCTTTTTCACGCTGCTCCCTGGGTGCGGATGCTCTCTGCCAGCTCGTAGAGGCCGGCCAGGTCGACGCCGTCGGCCAGCAGGGGCAGGTCGTAGCTCTTGAGCCCCGCCCCGGCCAGTGACTCGCGTTCGGCGCGCTCCAGCTCGGTGCGGTGGGCGTGCTCGGCGACCTCCTCGGCGAGCGCCTCGGCCATCGCCACGGCCTGGGCGCCGTCGGCCACTCCCGCCGCTTTGAGCCCGAGTACGAGCTCCCCCGGGTCGAAGCGGGCTTTGACAGCTGTGTCAAGAGCGGCCTGGGGGAGCAGTGAATCGCGCACCATATTGATGAAAATGCAACCAGTTGGCAGGCCCGCGGAGCGCAATTCGCCGATGCCGTCGAGGGTCTCCTGGACCGGCATCTCCTCCAGCAGGGTGACAAGGTGCACGGCCGTCTCCCGCGACTTGACCACGCCGTTGACCAGCTCGGAGTGGTTCTTGATCGGCCCGACCTTGGCCAGGCCCGCCACCTCCTGGGTGACGTTCAGAAAGCGCGCGATGCGGCCGGTCGGCGGCGCGTCGAGCACGACCGCGTCGTAGATCCGGCGGCCGTTCTTGCCCCGCCTGCGTACGGCCTCGGTCGTCTTGCCCGTGACGAGCACGTCGCGGAACCCGGGGGCCACGGTGGTGGCGAAGTCGACGATGCCCATCTTGGTCAGCGCCCGGCCGGCGCGGCGCATCCCGTAGAACATCTCGATGTATTCGAGCATCGCCTCTTCGGGATCGACGGCCAGCGCGTAGACGTCGCCGCCGGAGGGGGCCACGGCGACCTTGCGCTCTTCGTACGGCAGCGGCGGCAGATCGAAGATCTGCGCGATGCCCTGCCTGCCCTCCACCTCGACCAGCAGCACCTTGCGGCCGCCCGCGGCCAGGGCGAGGGCCAGGGCGGCGGCGACCGTGGTCTTGCCCGTGCCGCCCTTGCCGGTGACCACGTGCAGTCGCACGTCGGTCCAGTCCGTGTCCGGAGACTCCACCACTCGAGGCTACCGAACGGCCATTTCCCGGATGCCGATGAGTCTCGATTGAGATTGCTCACACTGTGCTGCGCCGCGTTCGGCGGTGTATCACGGGCCGTGGTCACAACGCCTACGCTGACTGCCATGAAGAAATGGGAGTACCTCACGGCCCCTGTGCTCATCCACAACACCAAGATGATCCTGGACAACTTCGGCTCCGACGGCTGGGAGCTGGTCCAGATCCTGCAGGGCGCCACGCCCGAGCAGCTCGTCGCCTACTTCAAGCGGGAGAAGCAGTGACGACGCCCGAGCAGAAGCTCGCGGAGCTGGGGCTGAGCCTGCCCGACGTGCCCACGCCGGCGGGGGCCTACGTGCCCGCCGTACGCTCGGGCGACCACGTTTACACCTCCGGCCAGCTGCCCTTCGTGGACGGCAAGCTGACCCGGACCGGCAAGCTGGGCGCCGGGGTCACCACGGAGGAGGCCGCCGCGCTGGCCCGCGTCTGCGCGCTCAACGCGGTTGCCGCGCTCAAGTCGGAGGTCGGCGACCTGTCGAGGGTCGTACGCATCGTGAAGGTCGTGGTGTTCGTGGCCAGCGACCCGGCGTACACCGAGCAGCCCAAGGTGGGCAACGGCGCGAGCGAGCTGCTGGCCGAGGTGTTCGGCGATCTGGGCAGGCACGCGCGTAGCGCCGTGGGCGTCGCCGTGCTGCCCCTCGACTCGCCGGTGGAGGTGGAATTGATAGCGGAAGTTTCCTAATTGCTGGGATATGTCACCATGACCGAATGGTGTTCTATGTGACCGGGGTCGGATTCCCGCTTCCAGCCGAGCTCGCCGCGCGGGCCCGGGACATCATGGCCGGACGGGTCGAGCCGGTGCCCGCGCGGGACGCCGCCACGGTGGTGATCCTGCGGGAGGGCCCGGAGGTCTATCTGCTCCGGCGGACGTCCACGATGGCCTTCGCGGCGGGCGCGTACGTCTTCCCCGGCGGCTCCGTGGACGCCCGCGACGCCGACCAGGCGGTCGCCTGGGCCGGGCCGTCGCCCGCGGAGTGGGGCGCGATCTTCCACGCCGGCGAGCGGGTCGCCCGCGCGCTGGTGTGCGCGGCCGTACGCGAGACGTTCGAGGAGTCCGGCGTGTTGCTGGCGGGCCCCGGCCCCGACTCCGTGGTCGGGGACACGACAGGCGACGACTGGGAGGCCGACAGGCTGGCGCTGATCGACCGGAGCCTGTCGTTCGCGGACTTCCTCGCCCGGCGCGGCCTGGTGCTCCGCTCCGACCTGCTCAAGCCCTGGGCGCACTGGATCACGCCCGAGATCGAGCACAGGCGCTATGACACGCGCTTCTTCGCCGCGGTGCTGCCCGAGGGCCAGCGCACCCGCGACGTGGGGGGCGAGGCCGACCAGGTCGCCTGGAAACGCCCCGCCGAGGCGCTCGCCCTGGCAGAACAGGGCGAGATCTTCCTGATGCCGCCCACCCATCACACGCTTGACGAACTGGCGGGCCACGACGGCCTCGACTCCATCCTGGCCGAACGCCGGGAGATCGTGCCCATCATGCCCAGGGCCGTGGAGACCGACGGCCGGATGCGGCTGGTGATCTCGTGAGCGGCCTGTACATCCCGATCGGCACGCCCGACGGCTCCCGTACCGAGCACGCCGAGAACCTGCTCGCGCCCAACCCCTCCGTGATGACGCTCGACGGCACCAACACGTGGGTCGTCGGCGGGGAGGACGTCGTGGTGGTGGATCCGGGGCCGGACGACGAGTCGCACCTCCGCCGCGTACGCGACCATCTGGGGGAGCGCCACGTCACCGAGATCCTGCTCACCCACGGGCATTTCGACCACAGCGGCGGCGCCAGGCGCTTCGCCGAGCTGGTCGGCGCGCCCGTGCGCGCCCTCGACCCGCGCCACCGGCTCGGCGACGAGGGCCTCGCCGACGGCGACGTGGTGACCGCGGGCGACGTGGAGCTCCATGTCTACGGCACGCCCGGCCACTCGTTCGACTCGCTCTGCTTCTGGCTGCCCCAGGACCAGGCGATGCTGACCGGTGACACGGTGCTCGGCAGGGGCACCACGATCATCGCCAAGGACGGCGGGCTGGCCGACTATCTCCGCAGCCTCGACCGGCTCAGGGCGGTGGCGGAGAGCCTGGCGGCGCGGGCGCTGCTGCCCGGCCACGGGCCGGTGCTGCCCGATCCGATCGGGGCGCTGGACGGCTATATCGCGCACCGGCGCGAGCGGCTCGACCAGATCAGGGCGGCGCGGGAGCAGGGGGCGCGCACGCCGCGCGAGATCGTCCGCATCGTCTACGCAGACGTCGACCGCTCCCTCTGGGCCGCCGCCGAGATGTCAGTGGTCGCGCAGCTGGACTATCTGGACCGGTCCTGACGCCGGTCCGGGCCGGACCCGGTCACCTGGACCGGTTGTGGAGCCGGTCGATGTCGAGGATGACCACGGCCTTGGCCTCGATGCGCAGCCAGCCGCGCTGGGCGAAGTCGGCCAGCGCCTTGTTGACCGTCTCGCGGGAGGCGCCGACGAGCTGGGCCAGCTCCTCCTGGGTCAGGTCGTGGTGCACCCGCAGGCCGTCGTCGATCTTGGTGCCGAAGCGCTCGGCCAGGTCGAGCAGCTGCTTGGCCACCCGTCCGGGCACGTCGGTGAAGACCAGGTCGGCCAGCACGTCGTTGGTGCGCCGCAGTCGCTGCGCGAGCGCGCGCAGCAGGTGCAGGGCCACCTCGGGGCGGCCGGTCAGCCAGGGTCGCAGGTCGTCGTGGCCCAGCCCGGCCAGCCGCACGTCGGTCAGCGCGGTCGCGGTGGCCGTGCGCGGTCGCGGGTCGAACAGCGACAACTCGCCGAACATCTCGCTCGGCCCCAGCACGCTGAGCAGATTTTCCCGCCCGTCCGGCGAGGTGCGGGAGAGCTTGATCTTGCCCTCCAGCACGACGTAGAGCCGGTCGCCGGTCTCGTTCTCGTGGAAGAGCGTCTGTCCCTTGGACAGCTGGACCTCCGTGATGCTCGTCCGCAGCGCGGCGGCGCTCTCGCGGTCCAACGCGGCGAACAGGGGGGCCTTGCCCAGCACATCGTCGGTGTTCACTCTGCCTCCTCTGCTGCCATTGTGACGCACCCCACTCCGGGCGGCACACACAGGTTAGGGGATATGCCGGAGTGATTTGGGCTTGCCCCATGAGTCACATTCAGGGGGAAAGTTACCCGACGCGCCGGTGCGCCCCGGACAGCAGGCCGTCGACTGAGGCCATCGCCGCCGCCACGGACCGTCCCAGCAGGACACGCAGCACGTCCACGGATCTCGGCCGGGCGCCGGGATCGGGGTGCCGGCACTGCTCGACCGCCAGCCGCAGCGCGGGCGGGAGGATCCGCGGGTCGCCGTCCTCCGTCCCGGTGGCCGCGAAGACCACCAGGTCGGCCCAGGCCCGTACGTCGTCCGCCGCCGCGCCTTCGTAGCTGGTCCCGGAGGTCTCCCAGCCGATGAGCACCTGGCCCCGGCCGCCGAGCGCCACGCTGTCCCGGCTCATCCGCAGCCCGGCGGTGTCGCCACCGTGCAGCCTGGCCAGCGCCGCCATGCAGCTCACGGCGAAATGATGCAGCGCCCGGCCGCCCAGCGGCCCCTCGTGACGCACGAAGTACGCCAGCGACGCACCCTGATCACCCATACCCGGCCCCCTTCCCGCGCCAGGTTGTACGTGTTCCGGCCGGTCCAGGGTTCAACCATGTGGAGAAGCTTCTAGTCTTGGCCGCATGGCCACCAAAGCGGCGGGGCGCAAGCCGGAGACCCGGCTCGCACTGGTACGCCGGGCGCGCAAGATCAACCGCATCCTGGCGGAGACCTATCCGGACGCCCACTGCGAGCTCGACTTCACCAACCCCTTAGAACTGCTGGTCGCGACCATCCTCTCCGCGCAGTGCACGGACAAGCGGGTCAACATGGTGACCCCTACGCTGTTCGCGAAATACCCGGCGGTGGCCGACTACGCCGCCGCGGACCGGTCCGAGGTGGAGGACATCATCCGCTCGACCGGCTTCTTCCGCGCGAAGACCAACAGCATCATCGGCATGGCCCAGGCGGTCTGCGAGCGCTACGGGGGCGAGGTCCCCGGCAAGCTCAAGGACCTGGTCACGCTGCCCGGCGTGGGACGCAAGACGGCCAACGTGGTGCTCGGCAACGCGTTCGACGTGCCGGGGCTCACCGTCGACACCCACTTCCAGCGGCTGGTGCGCCGCTTCGGCTGGACCGACGAGACCGATCCCGTCAAGATCGAGCACATCGTCGGCGAGCTGCTGCCCAGGCGCGAGTGGACGATCTTCTCCCACCGGGTGATCTGGCACGGCCGCCGCATCTGCCATGCCCGCCGCCCGGCCTGCGGCGTGTGCCCGCTGGCCGCCCTGTGCCCCTCCTACGGCACCGGCCCCACCTCGGAGGCCGAGGCGGAAAAGCTCGTCAAGCCCGGCCCGTTCTCCTGATCCGGGGAAGTGATCGGCGCCGGCGCGTGTTGCAGCATGCGTGACGCAAGTGCCCGACTGGCTCGACAGACTGGCGGCGCGGGCCCAGCGGGCCCGGGTTCCCCGATACATGCGGCCACCCGCGCGCGGCGGCCGGGACGCGGCCGTGCTGATGTTGTTCGGGGAGGGGGCGTTAGGGCCGGACGTCCTGCTCATCCAGCGCAGCACCCGGGGCCGCCGGCACGCGGGACAGCCCGCCTTCCCCGGCGGCGGCGTCGATCCCGAGGACGCCGGGCCGGTCGAGGCGGCGCTGCGGGAGGCCGAGGAGGAGACCGGGGTCGACCCGGCGGGGGTGCACGTGCTGTGCACGCTGCCCGAGCTCTACCTCGACCACAGCGACAACCGGGTCACGCCCGTGATCGCCTGGTGGCGCGAGCCCTCGGCGGTGCACGCGGCCTCGCCTGACGAGGTCGACTCCGTGGAGCGGGTGCCGATCGCCGAGCTGGTCGACCCGGGCAACCGGATCATGTTGCGGCATCCCAGCGGGATGGCGGGGCCGGCGTTCAAGGTGCGGGGGATGCTGGTGTGGGGGTTCACCGCGATGGTGCTGGACTCGGTGCTGCGCGAAGGCGGGCTCGACCGGCCGTGGGACGACACGCGGGTGGAGGACATGCCGCCCGGGATGCTCAACCTCGCCTCACGACGAAGCTGACGGGCGTTCTCGCCGGTCGGACGGTTGCCGCGTTGACCGGAGGGCCACGCCCAGGGAGGCCCAGCCGGCCACGTCGGCGTCGCTGTCACATGCCAGCTTCCTGAGCGTGTCCAGGCCCGCCCGGTCCGGCGGCTCGCCGAGCACGTGCTGCAGCGCGTACGCGGCCCCGTACCTGACTCGGGCGTCCTCATGCCCGGCCAGCTCGATCACCGACGGGAGCGCGCGCGGGTCGGCGAGGTGGCCGAAGGCGATCAGCACCGAGTAGAGCACCATGGCGTCGTCCTCGCTGGCGGCCAGATAACGCAGCACCGGCAGCGTACGGTCCACGAACGGCCGCAGCATCCCCATGATGTCCACGCCGAGCAGCCGCTCCGCGACGGTGTCGGCCGCGCACAACCGCCGCGCCTCGATGAACGACTCCAGGTCCCCCCGCTGGCGCAGCTGACAGATCACGTGCCAGCGCAGCGGGCCGTCAGGATCGGTGTCGCGCAGGGCTGCCTCGATGAGACCGCGCACTGTTCCCTCGGCCGGCGGCATAGCGCTCAAGATAGCCAGGTGAGTGACGCCGTCCTGGCGGAAGACGTGCACACTTGACCGTATCGCTGGTTACCTTTGAAGCGTGCGCGGTGATCTGCTTGACCTCATATTGATCGGCCTCGTGATCGCCTTCGGCATCTCGGGTTATCGGCAGGGCTTCATCATCGGAGCGATGAGCTTCGTGGGGTTCGTCGGCGGGGCCGTGCTCGGTGTCTTCATCGCGCCGCCCATCTCCAAGGCCGTCGTCGACGGCGACACGCCGCAGGCACTGCTCGCCATCGTGATCGTCTTCCTGTCCGCCACCCTCGGTCAGTTCGCGTCCTCGACCCTCGGCGCGGTCGTGCGCAGCCACGTCACCTGGGAGCCGGCGAGGCTGGCCGACGCGGTGGGCGGCACGTTCGCCAGCGCGTTGTCGGTGCTGGTCATCGCCTGGCTGATCGGGTCGCTGATCGTCTCCACCGCGTTCACCCCGCTCGTCGACCAGGTGAAGAACTCCGCGCTGCTGACCACGGTCGACGACGCGATCCCGCAGGCCGCGCGCAACTGGCAGCAGCCGTTCAAGAAGTTCATCGACCGTTCGGACTTCCCGCCCGTGTTCGACGACATCGGCGCGGGGGCGTTCATCGACGTGCCGCCGCCCGACGAGAGCGTGCTGCGCGGCTCCAGGCTGTCCAGGGCGCGGGAGTCCATCGTCAAGGTGCAGGGCAATGCCGAGAGCTGCAACAAGCACATCGAGGGCACCGGCTTCGTCTACGCGCCCGACCGGATCATGACCAACGCCCACGTGGTCGCCGGCGTCACCCGTGACCTGCAGATCATCGACTCGACCAACACCCGCCACGAGGCCACGGTCGTCCGCTACAACCCGCGCCGCGACATCGCCATCCTGTACGTGCCCGGCCTCGGCCTGCCGCAGCTGGCCTTCGACGGGGACGGCGGGCGCAACGACAACGCGATCATCGCCGGGTTCCCCAAGGGCCGGGGGTTCACCGCCGTGCCCGCCAGGATCGGCGGCCAGCTCGACGCCGAGGGTCCCGACATCTACCGCTCGCACACCGTCACGCGCCAGGTCTACGCGATCCGCGGCGAGGTGCTGCCCGGTAACTCCGGCGGCCCGCTGCTCACGGAGAGCGGCGCCGTCTACGGCGTGATCTTCGCGGCCGCGATCAACGAGAAGGACACCGGCTACGTCCTGACGGCCGAGGAGGTCTCCCCCGACGCCGCCCAGGGCAGAAACGACACCACGCCGGACAGCACGGAGGAGTGCGACTGAGCGCGGGCCCGCTAGGCCGGCAGTTTCTCCATGATCAGGGCGATGGCCGCCTCGGGGTCGCTGTCCGCGCTCAGGCCCGAGGCCGCCTTGCCGACCGCGTCGTACGCGCCGCCGTACCCCTGGGCCTTGGCGGCGCCGCGGCTGAAGAGGGTCACCGCGCCGCGGCCGTTGCCCCGCTGGAGGTGCGTCAGCCCGACGCAGATCTGCGCGAGCCCCTGCCACAACTCGCGCTCGTCCTCCGGCGCGCACTTCCAGCGGCCCTCGAACACCTCGTGCGCGTTGAACGGCATGCCCTCGCCCAGGAAACGGCGGCCGTCGGCCAGGGCCTGTTCGGTGGTGGGCGCGTAGTCGTCGGGGACCCTGGGCACGCCGGGGGAGCCGTAGGGGAGCGGCCTGCCGTACGCGTCGCGCGGTCTGGCGTTACGCGGCCTGCCCTCGGGATCGCGGTCTCTCATCGGTCGGGTTCCGGATCGGCCAGCCAGCCGAGCAACTCGGTGTCGAACACGTCAGGGATCTCCTCATGGGGGAAGTGGCCGGCCCCTTCGAGGAGCCGCCACCGGTAGGGCGCCGCCACGTAGCGGCTGGAGCCCTGTGCCGTACGCGGCAGCACGCACGGGTCGAGCGCACCGTGCAGGTGCAGCGTGGGAGCCTCGACCTCGGTACGCATGGCCCTGGCGTAGCGCCGGCCGTCGGGGCGTAGCTGCGAACGGCCGAACCACCTGTGGTATTCCAGCGCCGAGTGCGCCACGGCCGGGATCTGGAACGCCTCGCGGTAGGTCCGCTCCACCTCGGTCCGCGGCCAGCCCGGCCCGGACCACTCGCGGAGCAGCCGCCCCACCAGGGAGGCGTCGTGGCGGGTCAGCCGGTGCTCCGGCAGCAGCGGGAGCTGGTAGCCCAGGGTCCGGCGGCTGGCCTTGAGCTGGCCGAACGGGTCGGTCAGCAGCGCTCTGCGCAGCCGGAGGGGATGCGGCGACGACACGGCCACCAGCCGGCGCACGCACTTGGGGTCGAGTACGGCCATCGTCCAGGCCAGCAGCCCGCCCCAGTCGTGGCCGACCACGATCGCCCCGGTCTCGCCCAGCGCCCTGATCAGCCCGGTCGCGTCGGCGGCCAGCGTGGGCAGGTCGTAGCCGCGCGGCGGCTTGTCGCTGCCGCCGTAGCCGCGCAGGTCGGCCGCGACCGCCCGGTAGCCGGCCGCGGACAGCGAGCTCAGCTGGTGCCGCCAGGTCCACCAGAACTGCGGGAACCCGTGCAGCAGCAGGACCAGCGGCCCCTCACCCGCCTCGACGACGTGGAAGCGGGTGCCGCCCGCGTGGACCGCGCGATGCGTCCACGGGCCCTCGATCTGGACGACGGACTCGTCAGGTGCCATCGCGGGTCACCGGCTCGCGGTCCGGGCTTGCCGCCGGGAGCACCTCGCCGTCGGGCGTGGCGATCTCCTTGAGACCCTTGATCGACCTGGCGGTACGTTTCATCCCGGCCAGGCCCTTGAGCCGGCGGACTCCGATCAGCACCAGCAGACCCGCGACCAGCAGGTAGAACACGGTCACGATGAGGAAGGCCAGCCAGTTGGGCAGCCACTGGGCCAGGGCGTAGGCGATCGTGAACGAGGCCAGGATCAGGCACAGGTGCGCCATGAAGGCCGCCGCGGCGAACAGCCCGCCGGCCATGCCGACCCGCTTGGCGTCGAACCTGAACTCGGCCTTGGCCAGCTCGATCTCCGAGCGCACCAGCGACGAGATGTGACTGCTCGCCTGGGCGACCAGTGAACCCAGGGATTCTTCCTCGGGAGTCTGCGGCATGAACGTCTCCTATCGAGGCCTGGTGGCCGTGTCAAACATCATCCAGCGCATTGACGCGGCTCGCGTACCCCGTACACGCGGCCGTCGCCCGGTGGCGTCACTCGGACAGTCTTGCCAGGCCGGCCGGTGGTGACGGCCAGGCGGCGCCGAACACGCCGAGGAACTTACCGGGTACCGGTCCCTGCCCATCACTCCCAGAACTACCCGATCGGACAAGATAGCGCCTGGGACGGGTGCGTGCGGCCGGACCCCCGGGGTGGGCACCGGTGGCGCCGGTGGATGGTCGCGGTGGATGGTCGCGGTGAGGGAGATGTCCGTGCCCCCGTACGGCCGTTGCGGCCGTGGCCTGCGGCGCCGTCCAACCGCATATCCCGATTTATGGGGACATGCGGTTGGGGAAGGCGGATTGTTCAGTCCTCGGACTTGGCCGTCGGGAGCTTCTCCGAGATGAGGTTCATCACCGTGCTGTCGGCCAGCGTGGTGACGTCGCCGATGCTGCGGTTCTCCGCCACGTCGCGCAGGAGGCGGCGCATGATCTTGCCGGAGCGGGTCTTGGGCAGCTCGGGCACCACCAGGATCTGGCGCGGCTTGGCGATCGGGCCCAGCGTCTTGGCCACGTGGTTACGCAGGTCGGTGGCGATGTCGTCGCTCTCCTCCGCCGTGCCGCGCAGGATCACGAACGACACGATGGCCTGGCCCGTCACCGGGTCGGTCGCGCCGACCACGGCCGCCTCGGCCACCTTCGGGTGGCTGACCAGCGCGCTCTCCACCTCCGTGGTGGAGATGTTGTGGCCGGAGACGAGCATGACGTCGTCCACCCGGCCGAGCAGCCACAGGTCGCCGTCATCGTCCTTCTTGGCGCCGTCGCCGGGGAAGTACATCCCGTCGAACCTGCTCCAGTACGTGTCGATGTAGCGCTGGTCGTCGCCCCAGATCGTCCGGAGCATGGACGGCCACGGCTCGCGGACCACGAGGAAACCGCCTCCACCGTCCGGAACGCTGTTGCCCTGGTCGTCGACCACGTCGGCGACGATGCCCGGCAGCGGGCGCATCGCCGCGCCCGGCTTGCCCGCGGTCACGCCGGGCAGCGGGCTGATCATGATCGCGCCGGTCTCCGTCTGCCACCAGGTGTCGACGACGGGGCAGCGCTCGCCGCCGATGTGCTCGCGGTACCAGACGTACGCCTCGGGGTTGATCGGCTCGCCGACGGAGCCCAGGATGCGCAGGCTGGACATGTCGTACTTGGCGGGGATGTCGTCGCCCCACTTCATGAACGTCCTGATCGCCGTGGGGGCGGTGTAGAGGATCGTGATCTTGTACTTCTGCACGATCTCCCAGAACCGGCCGCGGTGCGGGGTGTCCGGGGTGCCCTCGTAGATGACGCTGGTAGCGCCGTTGGCGAGGGGGCCGTACACGATGTAGGAGTGTCCGGTCACCCAGCCGATGTCGGCCGTGCACCAGTAGATGTCGGTCTCCGGCTTGAGGTCGAACACCGCGTCGTGCGTCCAGGCGGTCTGGGTCAGGTAGCCGCCGGTGGTGTGCAGGATGCCCTTGGGCTTGCCGGTGGTGCCGCTGGTGTAGAGGATGTACAGGGGGTGCTCGGCGTCGTGGGGCTCGGCGGTGTGCTGGTCGCTCTGGCGGTCGACCAGGTCGTGCCACCAGACGTCCTTGTCGGTGAAGGCGACGTCCTGTCCGGTGCGCCGTACGACGAGGACGTGCTCGACCTGCGGGCACTCGGCGACGGCCTCGTCCACGGTCGGCTTGAGGGCCGACGGGTTGCCCCTGCGGTAGCCGCCGTCGGCGGTGATCACGAGCTTGGCGTCGGCGTCGTCGATCCGGCTCTTCAGCGCCGTCGCCGAGAACCCGCCGAACACCACCGAGTGCACCGCCCCGATGCGGGCGCAGGCGAGCATGGCGATGGGCAGCTCGGGGATCATCGGCATGTAGATCGCCACCCGGTCGCCCTTGGCGACGCCGAGCTCCCGCAGGGCGTTGGCGGCCTTGCTGACCTCGGTCTTCAGGCCGTTGTAGGTGAGGGTACGGGTGTCGCCCTCGGGCTCGCCCTCCCAATGGTAGGCGACCTTGTCGCCGCGACCTTCCTCCACGTGGCGGTCGACGCAGTTGTAGGCGACGTTGAGCTCGCCTCCCAAGAACCACTTGGCGAAGGGCGGGTTCCACTCCAGCGTCTTGTCCCACCGCTTGGCCCAGGTCAGTCGCTCGGCGGCCCGCTCCCAGAAGGCGAGACGGTCGGCGGCGGCCTCGCTATATGCGGCGGCGGTCACGTTCGCGGCCGCTGCCAGGTCGGCCGGAGGGGCGAACCGGCGGTTCTCCTGTAGCAGATTTGACAGCGCCTGAGTCTCGTTGCCAGAGGTTTCCGGGGCCACCTCGTGCTCCTTCTATGGCCAGTTGGATAGGTCGTGTCCCACTTCACCAGCTCACGGCCTCCACACACAAGAGGTCTAGACAGGTCTGTACCGTGGTCCGTGCCACTGTGGTCAGGGGGCCCATAAAGTGGTGAGTACCGACGAATCGGCCACCCCTATATTCTCCTGATTTCAGTATTACAACGTTTCAATTGCGCTTGTAAGGCGACGAGATAAGGCTTGGAACGTTGTACAGTACTTTCCGACGCACTGTCATCGCATCGCCTCAAACCGTGTTCCCGGTGCTTCCGGGGTTGTTCGCCGCGTTCAATCGTTCTCCTCAGTACGCTGACGGGTTCGTCACCATCCGCGAGGCCGCACTACTCGCTGACACCTTGATCCGAGGGCGGGCAGGAGCGGCGAACCACCGGCACCTGCGGCGTTGATCCTGGCCACCCACTAGGGTCGGGTTTCGTGAGTGACCCGTTGGCCGTGATCGCCGGGTTCCCTGGCGTGCCCGAGGCGGTGGACCAGGCCCGTGAGGCCGTTGACAGGCTTTACCGCCATCGCGTCCTGCGCCGGGCCAGCCCGGCGGTGTCCGCGGAGTCGTCGTTGCGCGGCGCCCGCGCCTCGGCCGCCCTTGAGGGGGTGGACGTTCCCCTGGAGGCCCTGCGCCGGGACGAGATTGACGACCCGCTGGTCCAGGGGGCGCTACGCGCGTCGGCGGAGCTGGGCCGCCTGGGCTCGACCTGGCGAAAGGCTCCCCGGCAGGTGCTCGCCCGGCTCCACTCCGTGGCGGCGGCCGGCCTCACGGGTCAGGCGGCTTCGGCGGGTGGAGCGGCTCCGGAGGCTGGGGCAGGGGGTGAGTCGGCTGAGGCGGCCCGGATGACCGCTCTGGGCCGCCCCCGGACGTCCGACCAGGCCCCCGACCCTCTGGGCCTGGGTCCGGCCCCGGGCGCCGCGGAGGCGTCGGCCCGCCTCGACAGCCTGCTCGACCTGCTGGAACGGCCCACGAAGGCGCCCGCGCTGGTGCTGGCCGCCGTCGTACACGCCGAGCTGGCCGTGCTGCGCCCCTTCGGCGTGGCGGACGGCGTCGTGGCCCGCGCGGCGGAGCGCCTGACCCTGGTGGAGTACGGCCTGGATCCGAAGTCCCTGGTGGCCGTGGAGGTGGGGCACCTGGAGCAGCCGTACGCCGAGGGTCTGCGGGCGTACCTGACCGGGACATCGGAGGGCGTGGGCCGCTGGATACAACAATGTGCCTCCGCGGTTACCCTCGGCGTACGCGAGGCGACTGCGGTCTGTGAGGCCATGCAAAGGGGCTGAGAGAGCCGCGGCTGACATAGCTGACGGCGTCTCAGTCAAGAGACGCCGTCTGCCGGTGCATCACACCGGGTTACCAAGCGTGCACCTCAATTCGTCGGAGCGGGTCAAGCCCGTCACGACGCGCCTC
Organism: Nonomuraea jiangxiensis; assembly: GCF_900099965.1. Classification (GTDB taxonomy): domain Bacteria; phylum Actinomycetota; class Actinomycetes; order Streptosporangiales; family Streptosporangiaceae; genus Nonomuraea; species Nonomuraea jiangxiensis. The sequence continues at coordinate 53,914 of NZ_FNDJ01000027.1, forward strand.
CCGCGGCTGGTCGCGCGTGGGTGCCTGGGTGATGCACCCGGACAAGGGGTCCGTGTCACCTTTCTACGACGGATCCACCCTGATGGGAACCCCTCGGACCAAGACCTTTACCCACCCGTGGACCAGGCTCCGACCGCCCATCCGAACCGCCCTCCGATGTGTCGGCCGCCCAGCCCTGACGATCACTCTCTGTGACGGCCTTTATGTGATCGTTATGGCGCTGCCAAAAAACTTGGCGAAAATGCGAGATTGCTCCTCGACGAAACTCGAGTCGATCGGGCAGCATACGTTGGTATCGCCCCAAACTGGAGCCGACTGTGCGGGGGATAGGTTTGCAAGTCCCTTGCCAGGCTCCGGTCAAGTGATGAAAGCTTTCTTCTGAAACGGGACCGGCTCTACCCCCCCGGAGCCGGACCGATCAGGCGACCCCCGCTCTCCCCCCCGGCGGGGGTCGCCCCTTTTCCCCCTCAACCACCTGGTCACGGCGGAACCACCAGCCCCACCACGCTCCCCACCCGCGAGGCTGCTGTGGGCGGCACAGTGCGCACCCACCCGCGAGGCCGCTGCGGGGCACAGTGCGCATCCACCCGAAGGTCCTGCCCGCCGCCCCACGCCCCACCAGCGCCCCTCCACACCGCCCTACGCCTCTCCCGCCAACGCCGCTGGCGTCCGGTCCGAGCGGCTCCACGTTTCGCCCAAGCGCATCCCTCTACACATCTCGCCGACCTCACCTGCCCAGGCCACGCGCCCGCCTGCTTCAGGCGCCTGCCTGCGTTACCCGCCTGCCTGCGTCACCCGCTCGCCCAGGCCACGCTCCTGCCCAAGCGGCGCGCCCCGCGTGAGCCGCGCCTGCCTGGGCCGCGTCTGCCTGGGCCGCGTGGCCGCCCGAGCTGGTCGCTCTGCCCAAGTAGCTCCTTGCCTTGCCTGGGCCGCTAAAGCCCTAAGCGGCTCCACCCGCGCCTCTCAGCCTGCATCGCATTTGGCCCCCATCGCTCTGCCTGAGCCGCTCCACCGGCGTTGCCCCGCCTCGGCCGCTTCACCCCAGCGTTATCCACAGGAGCCCCTCAACCAGCACCCACAATCCCCAGAACCCCGTTCGGTGCCCCGCCATCCCCACCCCCTCCATCAGGGTTGAGCTCCGCTGAGTCCCCAACCCCACAGGAAGGCCACAAGGATGCACCGCCCCCTGGTCATCACCGAGGACCACGCCCTACTGGACGACCTGGTCCGCATAGCAGCCGCAGCCGGAGCCCAGCTGGACGTGGCCCACGTCCCCGCCCACGCCCGCCCGTACTGGAATCTCGCACCCCTGATAGCCATCGGCGCCGACCAGGCGGACACCGTGGCCGCGAGCTCACCCCCGCCCCGGGATCAGGTCCTCCTGGTGACCCGAGACCCAGAAGACCCCGACACCTGGCGAAAATGCGTCGCGGTAGGCGCCCAGGCGGTCGTCACCCTCCCCAGCGGCGAACGCGACCTCGTGGAGCGGTTCGCGGACGCCATGGAGCCCGACCCCCGCTCAGGCCCGGTGATCTGCGTGATCGGCGGCCGAGGAGGAGCCGGGGCGAGCGTCCTCTCAGCCTGCCTGGCCCTGCGTGCGTCAGGCGATCAGCTCCGCACGCTCCTGATAGACGCCGATCCGCTGGGCGGAGGCATAGACGCCCTCCTGGGCCACGAGGAGGCACCAGGCTCCCGCTGGGGCGACCTGGTGGCCAGGGAGGGCCGGATCAACTCCAGTGCCCTTCACGCCGCGCTGCCGTCCTTCGGGGACCTGGCGGTCCTGTCCTTCCAGCGAGGCGAAGTGGCACCGATCCCGGCCCAAGCCATGCGCTCGGTCCTGGAAGCGGGCCGACGAGGCTTCGACCTGGTGGTCGTCGACCTCCCCCGCCACCTGGACCCAGCCTCGACAGAGGCGCTCACCAGAGCCAAGACCACGTTGCTGGTGACCACGGCAGACGTACGCGGCGTCCTGTCCACCTCCCAGGTCCTCGGTGAGGTGCGCAAACACACCGCCGACATCCGCGCGATCCTCCGCCCGGGGATAGTCGAGGACGACATGGCCGTCGCCTCTCTCGGCATCCCGTCAGCCGGGCACCTCCCCGACCAGCCCAGGCTCACCGCCACCCTCAACCGCGGCGAACTCCCGAAGCTCGGCCCCCGCACCGTCCTCGGCTCGCTCTGCGCGACCCTCCTGAGAGACCTCCTTCCGGCATGACCACCAGGCCCCCACAGCCGGCCCACCAGAGCACCGGCCTCGCCGCCCCAGGAGTGTCCCCGGAGCTGGTGGAAGCCGTCCGCGTACGCCTGGCCCGAACGGGCGTCGAACCCAGCGCCGCCCAGGTGGCAGTCGCCCTGAGAGCCGAGAAATCCGTATACGGCGACGCCGAGATCCTCGCCGTGGCCCGGGCCCTCTGTGCCGACCTGATAGGCGCCGGCCCACTGGAGCCCCTCCTGACCCGGCCCGACGTGACAGACGTCCTGGTCAACGGCCCCCGCGAGGTGTGGATAGACGACGGCGGCGGCCTGCACCGCACCCAGATCAGGTTCACCGACGACGGAGCCGTACGCAGACTGGCCCAACGCCTCGCAGCCGCCGCAGGCAGACGCCTCGACGACGCGTCCCCGTACGTCGACGCCAGGCTCGCGGGTGGAGTGCGCCTGCACGCCGTGCTCCCACCGGTAGCCTCCGGCGGCACCTGCATATCCCTACGCCTGCCCCCACGCCGTACGTTCACCTTGGCAGACCTGGTGTCAGCAGGCACGATCGCCCCATCCGCGATCCCGATCCTGACCGCCATGGTGACCGCCAGGCTGGCGTTCCTCGTGACAGGCGGCACCGGCACCGGCAAGACCACCCTCCTGTCGGCCCTCCTCTCCCTGGCCGACCCGGGCGAGCGCCTCCTCCTCGTCGAAGACTCGGCCGAGCTCCGCCCCCTCCACCCACACGTGGTGCGCCTGGAGACCCGCCCGGCCAACCTGGAGGGAGCAGGCGGCGTGGGCCTGCGCGACCTCGTACGCCAGGCGCTCCGCATGCGCCCTGACCGCCTGGTCGTGGGGGAGGTCCGGGGTTCGGAGGTGGTGGACCTGCTGGCCGCCCTGAACACCGGCCACGAAGGCGGCTGCGGCACGCTGCATGCCAACACCGCGGCCGACGTACCACCCCGCCTGGAGGCCCTCGGCTGCGCGGCCGGGTTGAGCAGAGAGGCCGTACACAGCCAACTCGCCGCAGCACTGGACGCGGTCATCCACCTGACCCGAGACCGTCCGGACGGCCGACGTCGCATAGCCGAGATCTGCCTGCTCTCCAGAACCTCGACCGGCCTGGTGGAGTCCCTCCCGGCCCTAACCTTCGACGCAACAGGCCACACCCAAACTGGCCCCGGCTACAACGCCCTAACCCAAAGAACAGCCACCCCCACCCGCAGAGCAGGCAGCCCGACCCACCGAGCACCAGACGGCCCCACCCACCGACCAGCGGAAGCCCGAGCAGCAGTTGGCCCAACCCATCGAGCAGCAGGCAGCCAAACCCACCGAGCAGTAGATGGCCTCGCCCACCGGACATCAGACGGCTCGGCCCACCGAACATCAGTCGACAGGCGACAGAGACACCCAACCAACGACCACGGCACCACACCAACATGGGAGCAGCTGCGATGACCAACGCCTTGATCGCGGCGTTGTCCACAGCCTTCGCCATCTGGCTGTGGACAGGCCCGGACCCCGCCACAACCCGCCTGAGCAAACTCACCTCAACTCAGCAAAAGCCCCAATGGCATTCCCTGAGTAGACGGCTCACCCGCCCCAACCCCACCCGCCGCGCCGACGCCTGGCGACAAGCATCCGTCGAGTTATGCCAGGCCCTGTCAGCGGAACTATCCGCCGGCCGCACCCCAGGAGAGGCGTTGACCAGAGCCATAGCGGCAGTGGACTTCCCCGACCCGGAGTCCCTACGCCCGATACTGGCCGCGGCAAGAGACGGAGGCGACGTCTCCGCGGCCCTGATCGCAGCCACCCCACCCCAAGGAGGCGAGGGCCTACGTCAACTCGCCGCCTGCTGGGAGGTCTCCATCACCGTGGGCGCCGGCCTGGCCGCCCTGGTCGAACGAGTGGCCACCACACTCCGCACAGCCCAGGCCCACCGCCAGGACGTCGCAGCACAACTCGCAGGTCCGCGCACTACGGCGAAGATGCTCGCCATACTCCCCGCCCTCGGCCTCCTCATGGCCGCAGCCCTCAACATGCACCCCCTGAGCTTCCTGTTCGGCAGCCTCCCTGGCCTGGCTTGCCTGATAGCGGGAATCACCCTCGACGCCTGCGGCCTGCTATGGACCAACCGCATGGCAACCCAAGCCCAATCCTGATCCCACCCCCCACAGGTCAGATGCCTCCCGCCGAACCCGCACACCCCCCCTACGGCAGACCTGCATACATCCGCCCCTAAGACTCGACCGCTGCACCTGCTCCCCCACAACTCACGTCCGCCCGCTCGACCATCGCCCCCAGACCCGTAGCTCAGGCACCTTTCACCGGCCCACAGAACTCCCAGATCGCCCAACCGGCTCAAGCAGACCCCGCACCTGACCACCCACGCACCCACCCCGCTCACCTCGGCACACCAACCACCCCCCGATCGGATCCGACCGATGCTCTACCTCCTATCGACCTTGTGCGCCGGCCTGGCAGCCTGGCTGTGGTTCTCGCCCAGGACACCAGGGGAGCGGCTAGCCCGGCTCTGCCCACCGAACAAGCCCCGTTCCCCCACCACCCCATTTCCCCAAGCCCGCCAAGGCCCCCAAGCCCGCCAAGGCCCCCAAGCCCGCCGGAGCCCTCAAGATCACCAGGACCCGCAAGATCATCGAGAGCAGCCCTTCACTGGCGAGCCACACCCCCCAGACTGGCTGGATCTGCCCCACAAGCAGCCACGACCACCGATCACCCGAAAGACGATCACCAAAGCGGCAGTCGTAGCCCTGCTCATAGCGCTCCTGATCGGCGGCATTCCCGGCATCGTCGTGGGCCTCCTGACAGCCCCGGCAATAGCCATGTACCTGAGCAGAATGGAGTCTCAGCAGACCCGGCACGACCGCCACCGAATCACCGCTGACCTGCCGTTCGCCGCCGATCTGATGGCCGCCTGCCTGCTCGCCGGACGGCCGGTGAGCGCCGCCACCGAGATCGCGGCCACCGCCATCGGAGGCCCGCTGGGCCATCGGCTGACGTGGGTGAGCAGCCAACTGCGCCTGGGCGCGGACCCGGAGCCGACCTGGGCCACCCTCGCAAAGGACCCCGCCATGGGCCAACTCTCCCGCGCCATGAGCCGTGCAGCCCAAAGCGGCGCTCCGGTGGCAGACGTCCTGACCCGCCTGTCCGACGACGCCCGCGAGACAAGCAGAGCCGCATCCGTGGCCTCAGCCAGGCGAGTCGGCGTGAAGGCCGTGGCACCGTTGGGCCTGTGCTTCCTACCTGCGTTCGTCCTGCTCGGCATCATCCCAGTGATCGCCGGCCTCGCCTCCACCATCGTCATCCCGTGAGAGCCCGCGACGCCGTGAGCCCGCGACGCCGGGAGGCCATGAGGCTGTGAGACCGCGAGACCGCGAGACCGCGAGACCGCGAGAGCGGGAGACCGCGAGCCCGTGACGTCGTGAGGCCACGAGGCTGCGAGACCGGGAGACCGGGAGACCGGGACGTCGTGAGGCCATGAGCCCGCGAGCCCGTGGGCAGCCTCTGCGCGGTTGGAGGTCACTGGTCGTCCAGCAGCAGCAGTTCGTCCAGCGGTAGGGAACGCAGGAAGTCCTCAGCGTCAAAGAGCTCCCCGGCGGTGACGACGCCGATAGCCCGGCCACGACCCGCCAAGATCCGCTCTGCGGCCTCCACCACGATAGGCGCGCTGATGGCGTAGATGTCGCGACCGCGCGCCGCCACCCGCCGCCGCTCGTCCCCCCGGCGGACAACCACCTCAACCAGGAAGATCTGGGCCGATCGGCCGCTGGCGTCAGCCGCCTGAGGACCCTTGGCGTCCGAGGCGTTGAGATCCTTCAGCGGGGTGGTGTTCAGGAAGGCGTTGATCCGCGGGGTGTCCAGGTGCTGGGAGATGGTGACCACATCAGCGGTGGAGAACTGCCCCACGACGTCCTGCGTTCCGAACGGAGCAGGGAACGTCCACGACCCCCTCGGGGGCGGCTCGTCGCCCGCGACGACCTGGAGGTGATGGTCCGAGAAGACCACTCGCCGCCCGGCCCGGCGCTCGCCGGCCAGCAGGGTTCCCCGGGTGGGATGCCAGCTGTCCAGCGCCACGGCGATCGAGATCTCGTCGGCCTCCGACCAGTCACCCATCGCGACGGTGGCCAGCAGATCGCCCAACGCGCCGTAGAACGCCATCGCCGGCGCCACCACGATGCCCGACTCCTTCACCCGCAGGTCATCCCGGTAGGCGCTGAACGTATCGATCGCGACCAGGGTCTCGCCGGTGACGTCCAGGTAGTGGATCCCGGCCCGCAGCGCGGCCTCGATCAGCGGCGGCGCGGTTTCGGCGAACGGTCCGGCGCAGTTGATCATCGCGGCCGTACCGGCGATCGCGTGGTCGAGCGAGTCCGGCATGTCGGCCGAGGCGATCCGCCACTCCACGCCGGGATGAGCGGCGGCGGCCGCCTCCAGCTTCGCCGCGTTCCGCCCGGACAGCACGGGCCTCCAGCCGCGCTCCAGCAGCTCCGCCGTCACGAATCGGGCGGTGTGCCCGTACGCTCCGAACACGGCGATCGCCGGCTTCCCGCGCTCCGGGTCGGGTTGGTTGTTGATCTCCGTCATCAGGCCTCCTCCAGCCGTCGGGACCTTCCCGATCCTGCTGAGAGGCGCTGCGGGGAGCCACCGTCCGCGGCGTCAGCCTGCGCTAGATTCGCGTCATGCGTCCCCATCGTGTCGTGATGGCCGTTACCGACGACATGCCGATCTTCGAAGCGGCCGTCCCGTGTCAGGTCTTCGGCGTTGATCGGCCGCATCTGTCGGATCCGTGGTACCAGTTCTCTGTTGTCCCGGTGGGGAATGCTCCGGTACGGCTGAGCCCGGGATTCACCCTCGCCCCGGTTCGCGACGGTTGGGATCTGGAATCGACGGACACCCTCGTCATCCCCGCCTGCACGAACGTGCACGACGACCCGCCGGCGGAGTTGGTGGAGGTGGTCCGGGAGGCGTACCGGCGCGGGATCAGGATTTTGTCCATCTGTTCCGGCGCCTTCGTTCTGGCCGCCGCAGGGGTGCTCGACGGGCGCCGGGCCACCACCCATTGGCTGCACGCGGAGGAACTCGCCCGCCGCTATCCCGCCGTCCGGGTAGACCCGTCCGTACTGTACGTCGAGGACGCGAACGTGATCACCTCCGCGGGAACGGTGGCCGGCATCGACGCCTGCCTGCACGTGGTGCGGATCGACCACGGTGCCGCGGTGGCCGCCGAACTCGCCCGCCGCCTCGTCACCCCGCCCCACCGGGATGGCGGGCAGGCCCAGTACCGCCGCCCGGCCTCGCCGGCGGCCCGCGACGACTGGCTGGCCGGCCTGCTGGAATGGGCCGGCGGCCACCTGCATCTGCCGCTGTCCAACGCCGACCTGGCCGCCCAGGCCAATGTCAGCGTACGCACGGTCGAACGCCGGTTCGCCGAGGCCCTCGGGATGTCGCCACTGCGCTGGCTGCTGCAGCAGCGAGTGCGTCTGGCCCAGCAGTTCCTTGAGACCAGCGACCGACCGATCGAATGGATCGCCGCCACCTGTGGATTCGGCGGAGCAGCCAGCCTACGAGCCCATTTCGCCCGGATAGTAGGGGTCCCACCCACCACCTACCGCCGAACGTTCCACGAACGACCCCGCACCGCCCCAATAGCCAGCTAACCAAACCAACCAGCCTCAAAGGCCAGCACGAACCACGAACAAACCCAACCCACGCCCCCAAAGGCCACACACCATCGATCCCACAACCCACGGACGCAGACTCAATGGCCACCAGCCATCGGCGGCTCTCTGCACGGCCCGTACCGGCAACCACGGGATGCCACCTGTAATCCAGCGGCCATGGACGTGGACCTCGGCGATCCGGCGATCACAGGCCCGTGCCGTCCGGTGGCCACTACATCGACGGGTCGGTGGCCCTGGCGACACCGACGGGTGGCTGGTCACGTCCACGGACGTGGCGTATGGGCACCGGGCGACGCGCTGGCAGAAGCATCGGTTCGAGCCCCGGCACGTCTCCGACACGGCGACGCTGTAAGCCCCCGCCGGTAACCGCACGAGCCACGGCGGCGACGACATGCTGCTCCCCACGTTGACCAGGAGGGCACCAAGCCCTGGCGTGAGACAGGGGCAGCCGGCGTACGGCGCAATGACCATCGGCATCATCCGGGCATGCGACACGCCGGATGTTGACCTGATCATCCGCACCGCCATCAGCCGCGTCCTGGTATGGCCATCAGCCACATCCAGGCATAGACATCAGCCGAGTCCGGGCGAGCCCATTGGTCGCGTCCAGGCACAGCCCATGGGCCGCGTTCGGAAGCAGCCCATCGGTCACCTCCAGCGCACCCTTATCCACAGGGTCGGCTCCAGCCCGCCGCCTTATCCACAGAACGTCGTTCGGTTCGCTGCCTCCCACCCCCGCTCCGCGAACCTTGAACTCCCGCCGGGCCAACCCCGGCTCCAACAACCTGGAGGCCCGATGCTCAGTCCCGCCACCAAGCCAGACGACATCAAAGCCGCCCCAGAGACCACGGACACCGAATCAACCATCGACACAGCAGCCAAGATCACCCCCACTTCCACCCTGATCATCAGGCCAAGCAGGCACATAACAATTTCCAACCCAATCGCCACAAACCGCAGCAAAGTCCTGAGGAAGGCCGCGTCCCCCACATCGATCGGCAACCGACTGATCGCCCGCACCCGGCGCAGCGCCGGCAGGTGGCTCCACTACGCAGCCGTGAACCGTGAGCGTGGCATGTCGACCGCCGAATACGCAGTGGGAACGATCGCGGCCTGCGCTTTCGCCGCGCTCCTCTTCAAAGTGGTCAGTAGCACAGAGGTGCAGGAAATGTTGACATCCCTCATTGATCGAGCACTCAAGACCAACAGCGGATGACCTTCCGCCACAAGCGGACTTCCAAGGGCGACAAAGGGTCAGCATCGCGGGGTTCGGTAACAGCCGAGACCGCCGCGATGCTGCCCGCCCTCATGGTCGTCCTGGCAGCCGCCCTATGGGCCATCCAGGCAGTCGGCGCCCAGCTCGAATGCGTGGACGCGGCCCGCGCGGCAGCAAGAGCCGCAGCCAGAGGTGAGCCCTTGGACCAAGTCCGCGACTTTGCGCGCTCAGCCACCCGCCCCGACGCGGACATCGAAGTGACCCGTGACACGGAAACCACAAAGGTCCAAATCACAGTAGAAGTACGCCCAGCGTGGGGCCGTTCGTTGCCCGCCGTCCACGTATCCGCCACAGCCAGCGCAGCCACAGAACCACTCACGAACCTGAGCCCGGATGACGGCCCAAACCCAGACCCAGAAGCCGCAACGAACGCAGAACCGGAAGTCGCCACGAACCCGGATCCCAAAGGCGTCGTGAACCCAGACTCATGAGCCCCTACGGACTCGACCTTGGAAAGCGGCACCAACTCCAGCCCCAAAGACATTCCGCCATGACGTCCAAAGACGCTCCGGTCGGGAGGCAGTGATCAACCCCAAAGAACGAGGCTCAGCCACCCTGTGGGGCGTCGCCCTCATGGCAATGCTCGTAGCACTAGCCACGGCGTTCGCCATCGCGGGCTCGGTACGCGTGGCCCGCCACCGAGTCAACAGCGCCGCCGATCTGAGCGCCCTCGCAGCGGCCAAATACGCCTTGATCGACCCCGAGGGCGCCTGCCAAACGGCCTCCACCCTCGCCACCCAGAACGGCGTCCAGCTAACCCAGTGCGAGATCACCGACGAGATCGCCGATGTCCGGACCGCATTACCGATCTCACTCCCGATCGTGGGCGCCCGAACCCTCACGGGCAGATCCCGCGCCGGCCCGGCCGATGCGATGTCACCTTCACAGCGGCCAGCCGGAAATGATCAATAGAGACCACGTTCACCTCGCCACCTTTGGCGGGACTTCCCAGCGAACACACGAACGGCACGAACAGCGCAAATGCTGCGGACAGCGCGAGGACGCCAAGACCTGAACGGCGCTGAGGTGAGAGCGCGCAGAGGCCCCAACACCCAAACACCCAACACACCCAACACACCAACACGCGAACGGGCGAACGGGCGAACGGGCGAACGGGCGAACGGACGAACGGCAGGGGAGGCCGGCGAGCGCCAGAAATGGGTCGGATCTGCTTACCGCCAGCGCAAATACCTCCGGAAGGGCGAAAGCCCTGCCGATCGATCGGCTGTCATCGGGTGCCGCCGGCCGGCCACGCCTATGACGGCGATTCAAGTGGTGATTGGGGTTTACGAGGCTATGTCGCAATCGAATCACGACTACTTAGACATGGTGTCCAAGAGTTGGATTGCTCCCGTAAGGTTCCGGTTACCCTCAGTCCATGCCGTCTGTGACGGGAAGCCTGGGAGAGCTGGGACGAAGTCGCTAAGGTGCGGGTCCGGGGGCGGTCGATGACCGCATCGGCCGGGCGCACTGCACTTCCGGTCGTCGCGTGAACGCCCCAGGGCGGTCGGGCGGCGCGAGGCTCTCGATGGAGGGAAGCGTCGTGACGGTAGTCGGCAGAGTCGTGGCCGCAGGGATGATCGTGGCCGCATCCATCGTGCTCGGCGGGTCTGCTCAAGCGGCCGAGACGATGTGGCAATCCGACTCCGCCGACCAGATCACATCGCCCTCCGACGGCCAAGTGATCACTGGCTCGTCCGTGACGATCTCGGCGCGTACCGGGATTGTGCAGTTGAACATGGGCCTGTACGTCGAGGGCCCCGACACGCCCAGCCAGAAAGTCGCCGGAGGGGGCGCGAACCAGACGATCTCCGGAACGTTCGACACCGGAAACGCCCCCAACGGCACCTTCACCGTGACCCTCAGGGGAGAGCTCACCAATTCCACGTACGCGACCAGCACGTTCAAGCTGAGGCGGCCGCCGGAGGCGCCGGGCAATGTGAACGCGAGTATGCAGGGCACCAGCAAGGTGCTCGTGACCTGGGGCAAGGGGTCCGAGCCCGACCTGCAGTCGTACGAGGTGTCCAGCACCCGCTCCGGCATCGTGGGAAGGTTGTCCGCCGACAGCGCGTGCGGGGGCTCATCGTGCGAGGCGGCGCTCGCCGTGCCGGAGAACGCGGCGGGACAGAGGGTGGGGTTCACCGTCAAGGCGTTCAGGGGCGATGGCGACGGGGGGTTGGTCGGATCAGGCGACTCGCCCGCCACCTACATCTCCTTCCCCGCCAAGCCCACGGCCCAGCCGAAGAAGACGACCGGTAGCCGGCGAACCCCGAAGGCCAACGACGCCAAGAACGTCGACCCGTTGCCCACCTTGCCCTCCGGGCAACGGTCCGTACCCACGAGTAAACCGGCGACTCCCAAGCAGAGCTCCAAGCTGCCGGACATGCCGAACACCGATGAGAACGGCAACCTGCCCATCCCGACTACGAACGACCAGGGCGGAACGGACGGTCTGGCACCGGCGGGCACCACGGACGGCGCCGGCTCCGCTCCCGTCCAGACGAGCGATGTGAAGGCGCAGTCGAGCGAGTCACCGCTCGCGAACATCAACCAGTACGGGTTCTACGTCGCGGGCGGGCTACTGCTGTTGCTGCTCGGCGCCCATGGAGGTGCCTGGGCCCGACGGCGTGCGCTCGCGGCCTCCGCGGCCAACCCCATGCCCGCGGCTACCACTACTGCGGGTGCCGGTGCACCCTCGGCTGATGGAGTACGGGTCACGCGGGCGAACGAAGGTGCCCCGCCCACGAGGACCACACCTCGACGGCCTGCTGTGATCCTGGCCGTCGCCAAGACACGTGTCCCCGAGCAGAGCCGTACGCGGACCCCGTCGTCGCCCGGCGATGGGCGGCAGGCAGCAGCCGAGCCCGAACGGGCGCAGTCGTCCACGCCCGAGCGAGCGCGCAAGGAAGTACCGGCGGCGCGTGCGCTGTATCTCGGTACGGGTGATGTCCGTGCGCTGGAGGGCGGCGGCGTTGAAGACCAGGACGCGGTGAGGAGTGCGGCTGGGATTTCGGGTGCCGCGGAGACCGAGCTGGGTGCCGCGGCGGAAGTACGGCTGCGCGACCTTCGAGAGGTTGAAGTGCGCACCGTTCGAGAAGCCAAGGACGACACGCGTGGGGGCACGCAGGGGCGGGCGAACGATGCTCCGCAGGGGTACGTGCGGGGGAACGGTTCTCCGCAGGGGCACATGAGCGGCGAAGGGGGCGGGCCAGCGTGCGGTGATGGGGAAGGGTGGGATGAGCGGGGTGGGCTCGTCTACAGCGATGAAGCGGCGCGCGGGCGTGGTGAGTGCGATGAGCTGTTTTACAACGGCGAGGTAGGCCGTTCGCGTGGCGAGGGAGAAGGCCGTTCGCCTGGCGAGGGGGGAGGCCGTCCGCGCGGCGAGGAGGAAGGTCGCTCGCGTGATGAAGGGGAACGCCGCTCGCGTGGTGAGCGGGAAGGGCAGGAGTGGGGTGAGGGGGTGGGGCAGGTTGGTGCTAAGGGGCCTGTCCGTATTGCCTTGCCCAGTTCGGCGGTGACCGACGTTTCCGCGTCCTCGGCGTCCGAGAGCCCGCGCGCCTCCGTATCGATCGAGGATCGTTGGGACGATTACCTGCCGCCCTCGCCACGAGCCATGGAAGACAGTGGTTTCTGGGAACGTCCGCAGCCAGGGGCCGCTGATTTCTGGGCGGCTGATGATGATGACGATGAGAATGACGTCACCGGCGCTGGCGATGAACGTACTTTTGCCGGTCGGCGGCACTTAAACGGCGACAGTTAATTGGCGAGCGGTATTTGTTACTGGTCTGGTTGAGGTTGATTGCGGCGGGTTAAGTGTCCTGTGGGGCCCGGCGGTAGGTGCAGGTAGGGGTTGGGTTGGGGGTTGCGGGCTGGCGGTGAGGGGTGCCTTGGTTGCGGCTGTTTCGCGGGGCCCGAATCTCGTGGTTTGTGAGTGTGGTTTTGATTTATAAGTGCCTGCGGTGATCAGGGTTCGTTTGTGGGTTGAGGTGTCAGCAAAGTGTTGAGCAGGAGGATGGCGCCGCGTTTGTCCAGGGGTTCGTTGCCGTTTCCGCATTTTGGGGACTGGATGCAGGACGGGCAACCGCGTTCACACTCGCAGGAGGCGATGGCCTCGCGGGTCGCCGTCAGCCAGTCCGTCGCACGGGCGTAGCCGCGTTCGGCGAAGCCGGCGCCGCCCTCGTGGCCGTCGTACACGAAGACGGTGAGTAGACCCGTGTCGGCGTGGAGTTCGGTGGAGACGCCGCCGATGTCCCAGCGGTCGCACGTGGCGAACAGGGGGAGGAGGCCGATGGAGGCGTGTTCGGCGGCGTGGGCGGCTCCGCCGAGGTCGATGCCGGACTCCGCCAGGGGTGATACGGCCTCGGCGGGCAGCGTCCACCAGACCGCGCGGGTGCGGAGGGTGCGGGGCGGGAGATCTAGGGGTTCGTCGCCGAGCATTTCGCCGGATTGGAGGCGCCTTATGAGGTAGGAGACCACTTGCCGGGTCACCTCCACCTCGCCGAAGTGGAGGGTGCCGGAGCCCAGAGGGTGGGAGCGTTGCGTGCCGAGGATGGAGATGTCGGTGATGTCACGGGCGAAGGTGCTGTAGTCCGGGTTCGCGGCGGAGACAAGGGCCACTCCGGCCTCCAGGTCCAGGAGTTCGACGAGGAAGGTTTCGCCCTGGTGGAGGTAGACCGCGCCCGTGTGGACCGTGGTGTGGGCGGAGGGCTCGTCCACGCTGCCCAGGAGGCGGCCGGTGGACGACTCCACGACCTGGATGGGGGAGCCGCCGCCGCCCCTGATGTCGGCGAGGTCGGTGGCGCGCTCTCGTCTGGTCCAGAACCAGCCCGCGGGGCGCCTTCTGAGCATGCCCTCGGCGACGAGGTCGTCCAGCAGGTTTGAGGCGGTGGTGCCGAAAATGGGCAGTTCGTCCTCGGTCAGCGGGATCTCGGCGGCTGCGGCGCAGAGGTGGGGGCCCAGGACGTAGGGGTTGTCGGGGTCCAGGACGATGGCCTCGACGGGCTGGCCGAACAGGGCATCCGGGTGGTGTACGAGGTAGGTGTCCAGGGGATCGTCCCTGGCGATCAGTACGGCGAGTGCGTCCCGGCCGTCGCGGCCCGCCCTGCCTGCCTGTTGCCAGAGAGAGGCACGGGTGCCCGGCCAACCCGCGATCAGCACGGCGTCCAGGCCCGAGATGTCCACGCCCAGTTCGAGGGCGTTCGTGGAGGCCAGGCCCATGAGAGTGCCTGCGCGGAGGGCCTTCTCCAGGAGCCTGCGGTCCTCCGCGAGATAGCCGGCTCGGTAGGCGGCGATCTTGTTGGGGAGATCGGCCCAGTCGGCCGGGGTGGAGCCGTCCGATTGGGTGGGGATTGCCCAGGTTAGGGGGTTGTTGTTGCTGTGTTTCGCGGCGGGGACGCGTTCGCCCTCGTCGTGTGGCTCGTTACGTGGGTCGGTGGGGTGAGGGCCGGAGTTTCCGGAGGTGGAAGCGGGCTGGTCGGAGTTCGCTGGTGATGGGTTCGGGGTGGGGTGAGGGGGTGTTTCGGTGCTGGTGTGGGTTTTGGGGCTTATGCCGGTACTCGTACCGGTGTCCGTGTTGGGGGTTGTTGGCCGTTGGGTGCTGTGGTGGTGGGGTGTGGTGGGGAATGAGGTGGAGAGGGAGAAGGCGACGTCGGCGAGTTTGGCGCGGGCGGCCAGGGCGACCGTTTCGGCTCCGCGGCGGGAGCGGACGAAGGCGAGGGTGCGGACGTCGGCCAGGACGAGGTCGGCCAGCAGGTCCGCCGCCTCTGCCGTGGCGGTGCGCCGTACCGGAGCCCCGCCCTCGCCCCGGAGCTCCGTCAGGGGCGGCTCCCACAGCGCGATGGTGGTGGAACCCTTGGGTGAGGCGTCCACGGTCACCTCGTCCATCTCAAGCCCCGTCAGCCTCTTGGCGAACAGCCCCGGCTCACTGGCCGTGGCCGAGGCGAGCAGGAACGTGGGGCGCGAGCCGTACCGGGCGCAGACGCGGCGCAGGCGGCGCATGATCTGGGCGACGTGGGAGCCGAAGACGCCGCGGTATCCGTGGCACTCGTCCACGACGATCATGCGCAGCCGGCGGAAGAACGACGACCACTGGGCATGGCGGGGGAGGATGCTGCGGTGCAGCATGTCCGGGTTCGTGAGGACGTAGTTGGCGTGCTGGCGTACCCAGGCGCGTTCCTCGAACGGTGTGTCGCCGTCGAAGGTGGCGGCACGCACCTGAGTGATGCGCAGCTCGCGTAGGCCGCGCAGTTGGTCGGCGGCCAGGGCCTTGGTCGGCGTGAGGTACAGGATCGTGCCGCCGTCGAGGCAGGAGGCGACCGCCGGTGTGAGGTACGCCAGGGACTTCCCGGACGCCGTCCCTGTGGAAATGATCACGTTTCGGCCACGGAATGCCAGGTCGGCGGCTTCGTATTGGTGAGGCCAGAGTCCTGTCACCCCGCGGTTCGCCAAGCGCGTAACAAGGACTTCTGGGGTCCACTTGGGCCAACTGACTTGACCAGCCTGACGTGCTGGAACATGCTCCACATGAGTGACACGCTGGTGACGTGCGGGAACTCCAAGCAGGTGGTGGAGGAGTGGACCTGCTTGATGTGGGGAGGATGCGAAGGAAGTCACTGTTTCCAGTCTTGCATCGGTGGGCAAAGTCGCCGGGAATCGTGATTTCGTATAGACACAAGCCAGACGCGTGGTTGAATGCCGCGCGTCAGGGTCGGACGATCTGGGGCCACGCTCCAGATTGCCAGGCCCGCAAGAGTACTTTCGCAGGCGAGGCGCTGGAGGATCTGTGGATCTGAAGTTGGATCACCACAACGAGGACCGACTCACCATCGTCGAGGTCGAGGGTGAGATCGATGTCTACACTGCGCCGAGATTGCGTGAACTCCTCATCGACCTGGTGAACAAGGGCAATTTCCACCTGCTGGTCAACATGGAGAAGGTCGACTTCCTCGACTCCACGGGTCTTGGCGTCCTGGTCGGAGGGCTCAAGCGGGTTCGGGCGCACGACGGCTCGCTGGAGCTGGTCTGCACGCAGGAGCGCATCCTCAAGATCTTCCGGATCACCGGTCTGACCAAGGTCTTCGGGATCTACGCTTCGGTCGACGAGGCCAAGGAAGCTCACGGCAAAGACAAGTAGCATGGCTACCGTCGAGCTGACGTTCAGCGCTCTCCCCGCGCATGTGCGGACCGCCCGGCTGGTGGCGACGGCGATCGCCCGTCGCACCGGCGTGGAGGAGTCACTGCTGGACGAGGTCAGGCTCGCCGTGGGTGAGGCGTGTTCCCGGGCAGTGGAGGCGCACCGCGCGCACTGTCCGGGTGAGCCCATCCGCATCGAGCTACGTGACGACTCGGGACGTTTCGAGGTCACGGTGAGCGATCATGCCCCCAGCGACGAGATCAAGCAGGAGCAGCCGCTCGATCTCGGGATGCTCTCTGACTCGTTCATGTCGAACTTCGGCATCGCGGTCATCGAAGGGCTGGCTGACGACGTCGAAGTCTTCCCCAGCCCCAAGGGGACCAACATCCGCATGTCGTGGCCTGCCACCAATGGAGCCTGATCCGTCGTCGCGCTGATGTCGCGGCTTCTCTTTGATCACATGCAGCTGTTGTGTGTCGTCTTTCCAAACCCACACCCATCTTCTCAACACCCACACCCATCTCGTACGGCGGAGCCAAGTGGACCGCCACCCGCCGTACGTGTCGGGGGACTTCCAGGAGGACGCCCGCTGACCCGCACGGGGCGGGCCACCGTAACGGCGCACAGGCACCGTGGCTTCCGTTTCCCCTGGCCGGCGATGAACTGGCTGGTGGGTGGGGTTCGTATGGCATACGGGCGTGATGGACGACCTCTGGTGGCTCCTATGTGGGCATGCCCGTGAGGGACAGGGGCTGTGATGGCGAGGGCCTGTGTGACGTTCTACACCTGAAGGCGGCCAGCGCGGTGGTCGGCAGGCCCCTGAGAGGCGGTCGGCCTACGCCCTGAGGTGGCCAGCGCGGTGGTCGGCAAGCCCCTGAGAGACGGACGGCGAAGTGCTCGGGGGACCGTCGGCGAGGTGTCCGGCAGGCCCCTGAGAGACGATCAACGAGGTGCTTGGTAGGCCCTTGTGAGGCGGTCGGCGAGCGTGTTCGGCGGGTGCCAGTGGGACGGTCGGCGGGGTGCTGGGCGGGCGCTGGTGGGACGACCAGCGAAGTGCTCGGCGGGTGCCGGGGGACGGCCGGTGAGGTGTCCGGCGGGCCCCTGTGGGACGGTCAACGAGGTGCTCGGTAGGCCCTTGTGAGGCGGTCGGCGAGCGTGTTCGGCGGGTGCCAGTGGGACGGTCGGCGAGGTGCTGGGCGGGCGCTGGTGGGACGACCAGCGAAGTGCTTGGCGGGTGCCGGGGGGACGGTCGGCGAGGTGTCCGGCAGGCGCCGGTGAGACGTCAGCGAGGTGCTCGGCGGGCGCTGGTGGTGGGTGGCGGTGTTCGGGTGAGCAGGCCTCGTGTGGTGAGCGGTGTGCTTCATGGCGGGGCCAATGGTGGGCGGCACGGGCATGGCGGGTATAGCGCGGGCATGGCGGGTTGCTCGGGCATGGCGGGTTCTCGGGGCAGGGGCTGCATGGGCATGTGGGGTTGCTCGGCCAGGTGGGCCAACACATCCCTGCCGTGGTCCGTCAGGTGGTCCGTCTGATCGTTCAGGCCGCTGGTGGTGGATCCGGGTCGTGGGAGGATCGGGGCGTTGTTCGCCTTGTGGGGCGGCCGTTTGGGTTGTTCACCTGCGGGCTGGCTGACACGCCCGAGATGGGCGTGCGGGGTTCTTTATTTAAAGATTGACGATTGCGGAAGAACCAGCTCACGGCGCGATCGTTTCTTTAGGGTTTGCAGGCTGAAAGCCACCTACCCCCGCCCGGTCATCGTCAACCGTTCATGCCGACGATCTTCCGTTCCGATGGGCCCGTGGCTTCCGGTGTAACGGGCCTGTCGCGCAAGATGCTTCGGTTTGGACGGGCCCTGGCGCTACGCCTTCCCTCGCGCTGCGCCTCCGCCCGGAAATCGGGGTTACGGACAGGCCGTTATAGACTCCTGTCATGACCTTAAACCAAGGGATAATCTACCTGTCAGAACCCAAACCGGGCCGCTGGCAGGGCATTGCCAGACGCACGCACAATTAGCCGCCTCCAGAGCCTTCATATCCGTTGAGTGCCTGCGTAGACTCCCCGCACCGGCCAAGGTGATCCGGCGGAACGCGGATTCAACCGGAAGCGGCACCCACAACCCGGATGGTGCCGCAACACCCGCCGAGGAAAACTGCAGCACCGCCCGGGCAGGACGACCGGTCTTGCCGAGGAGAACGATGAGCAGGCACATGCTGGCAGCGGAGCCAGCGTCCAATCTGGCCCTGAGCGGAAACAATCTCACTATCGTGATCGTGGTCGCCGCGGTCGCACTGATCGCGCTAGCCGTCGCCGGCGGCCTGGTGCGCGAGGTGCTGGCGGCCGGCCAAGGCACGGAGCGCATGCAGAACATCGCCCGTGCCGTACAGGAAGGCGCAGCCGCCTATCTGACCCGCCAGTTCCGCACGTTGGCGATCTTCGTCATCGTGATTCCCTTTCTGTTGCTGTTGCTACCTGGAGAAACCGACGTACGCATAGGGCGTTCGCTCTTCTTCGTGGTCGGCGCGGTGTTCTCCGCGCTGACCGGATTCATGGGCATGTGGCTGGCCGTGCGCGGGAACGTACGCGTCGCCGCCGCGGCCAACGAATCCGGCGAGAAGCGCGCCATGCGCATCGCGTTCCGTACCGGCGGCGTGGCCGGGATGTTCACCGTGGGCCTCGGCCTGCTCGGCGCGGCCGTGGTCGTCTTCATCTACCAGGGCAACGCGCCCGGCGTGCTGGAGGGCTTCGGCTTCGGCGCGGCGCTGCTGGCGATGTTCATGCGAGTCGGCGGCGGTATCTTCACCAAGGCCGCCGACGTCGGCGCCGACCTGGTCGGCAAGGTCGAGCAGGGCATCCCCGAGGACGACCCGCGCAACGCCGCCACCATCGCCGACAACGTGGGCGACAACGTCGGCGACTGCGCGGGCATGGCGGCCGACCTGTTCGAGTCGTACGCGGTCATGCTGGTCGCCAGCCTCATCCTGGGCAAGGTGGCCTTCGGTGAGGAAGGGCTGGTCTTCCCGCTGATCGTGCCCATGATCGGTGTGATCACGGCGATCATCGGCATCTTCGTCACCGGGATGCGCGACCGGGACCGCAGCGGCATGGCCGCCATCAACCGCAGCTTCTTCATCTCCGCCGCGATCTCCGCGGTGCTGGTGGCGGGCGCCGCGTACCTGTACCTGCCTGACAGCTTCGGCGGTCTCACCAACTCGTCCGTGCAGTCCGACGCCGACCCGCGGCTCATCGCGATCGGCGCGGTCCTCATCGGCCTGGTTCTAGCCAGCGCCATCCAGCTGCTGACCGGCTACTTCACCGAGACGAACCGGCGTCCCGTACGGGAGATCGGCGAGAGCTCGGCCACCGGCCCGGCCACCGTCATCCTGGCCGGCATCAGCGTCGGCCTGGAGTCGGCCGTCTACTCCGCCCTGATCATCGGCGGTGCGGTCTACGGCGCGTTCCTGCTCGGGTTCGGGAACGTGACGATCGCCCTGTTCGCGGTGGCCCTGGCGGGCACTGGTCTGCTGACCACGGTCGGCGTCATCGTGTCGATGGACACCTTCGGACCCGTCTCCGACAACGCCCAGGGCATCGCCGAGATGTCGGGCGACGTCGAGGGCGAGGGCGCCCGGGTGCTCACCAGCCTCGACGCCGTCGGCAACACCACGAAGGCCATCACCAAGGGCATCGCCATCGCGACGGCCGTACTGGCGGCCACAGCGCTGTTCGGCGCCTTCCGTACCGCCGTGGAGACCGAACTGGCCTCCGCGACCTCGGCGGTCAAGGGCGCGCTCGGCGCGTTCTCCACCTTCAGCCTCAGCATCGATCAGCCGAACGTCCTGGTGGGTCTGATCATCGGGGCCGCCGTCGTGTTCCTCTTCTCGGGGTTGGCGATCATGGCGGTCGGACGGGCCGCGATGCGGGTGGTCTTCGAGGTACGCGACCAGTTCCGCAACAAGCCCGGCATCATGGACGGCACGGAGAAGCCCGAGTACGGCCGGGTCGTGGACATCTGCACCCGCGACTCCCTCCGCGAGCTGGCCACGCCCGGCCTGCTGGCGGTCATGACCCCGATCGCGGTCGGTTTCGCGCTGGGCTACGCGCCGCTGGGCGCTTTCCTGGCCGGGGCCATCGCCTGCGGCACCCTGATGGCGGTGTTCCTGGCGAACTCCGGCGGTGCCTGGGACAACGCCAAGAAGCTGGTCGAGGACGGGCACCACGGCGGCAAGGGCTCCGAGGCGCACGCGGCCACGGTCATCGGTGACACGGTCGGCGACCCGTTCAAGGACACGGCCGGCCCTGCCATCAACCCGCTGATCAAGGTGATGAACCTGGTGGCGCTGCTGGTGGCCCCTGCGGTGGTGCTGTACGCGGGCAACCCGACCGTCCGCATCAGCATCACGGTGCTGGCGGTGGCTGTGGTGGTCGCGGCCATCGTCGTGTCCAAGCGGCGGTCGGTGACCAGCGAGCCGGCCAGCGACAACAACAACCGTGAGCACGAGCCGGTGGCTTCGTAAGACGCTGCCCGGCGGCGCTGAGGCGCAGGCTTCGGTTCACACCTGAGACGCCTGGCTCCCACAACGTGGGGGCCGGGCGTCTCTCGTTTCTGGGGGCGCCGCGGGGTTCGGGGTGGCTCGATTCGCAGGTGGTGCCGGCGAGCGGCGGAATGCGAGGTGGGTGGGGAGGGGCCGGGGGATGAGGTGGTGAGGGTGGGCGTGGAACCGGGCGCCTGCGGTGGGAAACTGGGCGGGTGAACGAGAGCAAGCAGCCCAACGGCGGCAAGACCCTGGGCTTGATCCTGCTGGCCATGGTGGTCATCCTGGCCGCGATCATCGGGCTGGCCGTCTGGGCCTCAGGGACGGGGTGAGCCGGTGCGGACCTTGATTGTGCTGCGGCATGCGAAGGCCGCCCAGGTTCCCGGTCTGGCCGACCGGGAGCGGCCGTTGACCGGGCGGGGCGAGCGGGACGCCGAGCGGGCGGGCGAGGAGATCAGGGCGGCCGGGCTGGCCCCCGACCTGGTGCTCTGCTCACCGGCGCTCAGGACCAGGCGCACCGCCGAGATCGCCTTCCCGGCGACGGAGATCAGCTACGAGGGCGACATCTACCAGGCCTATCCGGATGAGCTGCTGGAGCTGGTACGCCGGTCCGACCCCGAGCTGGGCACCGTCGTGCTGTGCGGGCACAATCCGGGCGTGCACGAGCTGGCCCTGGGCCTGACCGGAGGGGACTACACGTTCCGCCCGGGCACCTTCGCGGTGATCGGGGTGGAGTCCGGCTGGGAGGAGCTCTCACCCGGCGAGGGCCGCCTGGTCACCCGCTGGGACCCCAAGGAGAGCTGAGGCCGGCGGCACCCGAAGAAGAGCCGAGACCAGGGCCCGGGTCAGCCCGAGCTGAGCGTCCGGGTCAGCCCGCGCTGAGTGCGCGAGTCAGCCTGCGCTGAGCGTCGGGTCAGCCCGCGCTGAGTGTGCGAGTCAGCCTGCGCTGAGTGCGCCGTCCTCCGCGTCCGCCGCCTCGACCTCGTCCCTGGAGATCCCCAGCAGGTAGAGGATCGAGTCGAGATAAGGCGTGTTGACCGCCGTGTCCGCCGCCTGCCGCACCACCGGCTTGGCGTTGAACGCGATCCCCAGCCCGGCCACCGCGATCATGTCCAGGTCGTTGGCCCCGTCGCCGATGGCCACCGTCTGCGAGATCGGCAGGTGGGCCTCCTTGGCGAACCTCTCCAGCGCCCGTGCCTTCCCCGGCCGGTCAACGATCTCGCCCACCACCCGCCCGGTCAGCCGCCCGTCGATGACCTCCAGGACGTTGGCCGCCGAGTAGTCGATCCCCAGCTCCTCCACCAGCGCGTCGGTGATCTGCGTGAACCCCCCGCTGACGATGGCGAAGCGGTAGTCGAGCCGCTTGAGCGTGCGCACCAGCGTACGGGCGCCCGGGGTGAGCACGACCTGCTTGCGCACCTTCTCGAACACCTCGGCGGGCAGCCCCTCCAGCAGCGCCACCCTGCGCCGCAGCGACTCGGCGAAGTCCAGCTCGCCGCGCATGGCCTCCTCGGTGACCCTGGCGACCTCCTCCTGGCAGCCCGCGTGCCCCGCCAGCAGCTCGATGACCTCGCCCTGGATGAGCGTCGAGTCGACGTCCATGACGATCAGCCGCTTGGCCCGGCGCGACAGGCCGGTGCGCTGCACGGCCACGTCCACCTCTTGGGCGACGGCCTCGGCGGCCAGCTCGACGCGCAGGAATGTCGGGTCGGCGCCGGAGACGGACATCTCGATGCAGGTGACCGGCCACTGGGCGAGGCGTTCGATGCGGTCGATGTTCGCCCCGGCGGCGGCGATGCGGCCGGCGATGCCCGCGATGGCGGCGGGCTGCAGCGTGGCGCCGAGCACGCTGACCGACAGGCGGCCGCGGCGGCGCTGCTCCTTGGCCTGGGATCCGGTGGAGAGCTCCACCTCCATGCCGAGGTCGTCGGCCACCTGTTCGACGGCGGTCCACATGGCGCCGAGGGTGGTGCCGGTGCCGGAAGGGGCGCCGCCCGCGTAGGCGACGAGCACGCCCAGCGTCAGCCTGCCCCGGATGACGACCTGCTCGATGTCCGCGACGGTCACCGGAAAACGGGACAGAACGGAGAAAAGGCGCGAAGTAACGCCAGGGCGGTCGGGGCCGGTCAGTGTGATCAGGAGGGTGCGCTGGTCCACATCCAGCCACGGTACTGCGCTTGGTCCGGTGCTCGCGAAGCAGGTTCGGCATTCGGACACTTGCACGGCGGGCTCGCGGGGCAGAGCGCGGCCCCGAACGCGCGATGAGCGCCCCCGCCAGCCCCACCAGGCAAATTCTGGGTAAATCCTAGTCGCGCAGGATCAGGTGCGTGTCGCCGAACTCGTGCCACAGATACCCCTCCCGCAGCGCCGCCTCGTACGCCTTCGCCAGCGCGGCCGGTCCCGCCACTGCGGTCAGCATCAGCAGGTGGCTGGAGCGCGGCTCGTGCAGGCCGGTGATCAACCCCGTGACGGCCCGTACACCACGCTCCGGGGTGACGACATGCCGTGTCCATCCCGCGGCCGCGGCCACCCGCCCGTCGGCGCCCACGGCGGTCTCCAGGGCCCGTACGACGGTCGTTCCGGCAGCCACCACCCGGTTTCCGCCCTCCTTGCTGGAATTGACCAGTCGTGCGGTGGAAGCGGGCACCTCGTACCGTTCCGCGTAGGGCGGCTCGTCCTTCTCCGGCGAGGCGACCCCCGTGTGCAGGGTGATCGGCGCGATCCCCACCCCGCGGGCCACCAGCGCCGTCACCAGATCGGCGGTGAACGGCCGGGCCGCGCTCGGCATCTCGGCACTGCCCGGCACGGTCGCGAACACGGTCTGGTACGCCTCGATCGGCCAGTCCCGCTCCACGTACGAGTACCGGATCGGCACCCCGTACGCCCGCAGGTACGGCTCCACTTCCTGGTCGAGCACCGCCCGCCACAACCGCGGCGTCTCCCGCGCGAGCAGCCGCAACGTCGCCCCGCCCGGCAGCGGCAGCCACTCGCCCGGCTCGCCCCCGCCGTAGGGCTCGGTGGCCCGCGACGTACGGCGGCGCAGCTCGACCAGCCACGTGCCGTCCTGCCTGGAGGTCGAGAAGTGCACGGCCAGCCGGTCCAGCCGGACGGCCGCGGGCAGGGTGGCCGAGTTGTTCACCACGATCAGGTCCCCGGGGGCGAGCAGCTCGGGCAGGTCGCTGAAGTGGTGGTGCGAGGGGTCGAGCGTGCCGCGCGAGACCATCAGCCGAACCGAGTCCCGGGACAGCCCCCTGGCCTCGGGCGGTTCGTGGGCCGACAGGTCGGCCGGCAGGGCGAAGTCGAGTGCCGCCGTCATTGCAGGCTCACTCTCCCGCTGGCGGGCCGGGCGCCGATCAGGTCGTGCAGGGAGGCCGCCACCTTGGCCGGGTCGGCGGCGGCCGCGGCCTCCTCGGCGCCCACGGCGTCGGCCAGCATCCGGGTGTTCATCTCGCCCGGGTCGACCCACCAGACCCGCAGGTCGGGCTCCTCGGCCGCCAGCACGTTGGAGAGCTGCTCCAGGGCCGCCTTGGTGGCGCCGTAACCGCCCCAGCCCTCGTAGGCGCCGGTGGCGGCGTCCGAGGTGACGTTCACGACCGCGCCGCGGGCGGCGCGAAGGGCGGGCAGCGTGGCCTGGATCAGGGCGAGGGGCGCGGTCACGTTGGTCTCCAGCAGCGCCGCGAAGGCGTCCAGCGGGTAGTCCGCGAGCGGGGGCAGCGGGGTCACGCCCAGGTCGCCGGCGTTGTTGACCAGCAGGTTCAGCTCGGGCGCCGCGCGGGCCAGGCGTTCGACGTGCGCGGGCTCCCGTACGTCACCCGGGATCGCGGTGGCGCCCAGCTCGGCGGCGACCCGTTCCAGGTCGGCCGCGCCACGGGCGGTGAGCACGAGGTTCCATCCCGCGCCGGCCAGTGAGCGGGCCAGTGCCAGGCCGAGTCCGCGGGAAGCGCCGGTGATGAGTGCGGTGTTCGTCATGCTTCGACGGTAGGAACGCGGGTCCGGCCGCACATCGGGCCGACGCCCGGCCCGCCCTGGGCACATCGACCTAGGACCAAAGCCCCCCGATCCCGGCGGCGGCCCCGCAATAGAGTGGTGCCGTGACGGCCGACCGAGACGAGATCCTCCAGGCGGTGAGCTCCGCGGTGCTCGCGGTCACCCGTCACCTGTCGGTCCGCGAGGTGCTGCAGGTCATCGTACGCTCGGCGCAGCGCCTGCTCGACGCCCGCTACGCCGCGCTCGGCGTGCCCGACGAGGACGGGTCGTTCGCCGAGTTCGTCGCCGAGGGGCTGACCGACAAGCAGTGGGACGCGATCGGGCCGCTCCCGAGGCAGCACGGGATGCTCGGCGCGATGCTCCGCGACGGCGCCCCCGCCCGGCTGCCCGACCTGCGCAGCGACCCCAGGTTCGAGTGGTGGCCCAAGGCCCACCCGGTGATGAAGGACTTCCTCGGCGTCCCCATCCGCGACGGCGAGCAGGTCCTCGGCATCATCTTCCTGGCCAACAAGCGCGCGTCCGGCGGCTTCACGCAGGAGGACCAGGACCTTCTCACGCTGTTCGCCGCGCACGCGGCCATCGCGCTGACCAACGCCAGGCTCTACGAGCGCGGCCGGGAGCTGGCCATGCTGGAGGAGCGCAACCGGATGGCCAGGGAGCTGCACGACGCCGTGACACAGAAGTTGTTCTCGCTCCGGCTCACCGCCCAGTCCGCGGCCGCCATGCTGGCCAAGGCGCCCGAGCAGGCCGCCACCGAGCTCGAACGCGTCCAGCGGCTGGCCGGGGAGGCCCTGTCCGAGCTGCGCGCGGTGATCGTCGAGCTGCGCCCGGCCGAGCTCGACCGGCACGGCCTGGCCGAGACGCTGCGCAAGCAGGTACGCATGTTCGACCGGCTGCACACCTCCTCGGTCACGTTCGAGTGCGACGAGTTGCCCCCGCTCGACGCGGCGGTCGAGGTGGCGGTGCTGCGGGTGGCCCAGGAGGCGCTGCACAACGCGCTGCGGCACTCGGAGGCCGCCCTGGTCTCGGTGTGCCTGGCCCTCGAAGGCGACAGGCTGGCCCTGACCGTCCACGACGACGGCGCCGGATTCGCGCAGGAGGAGTCGCGCGGGCTGGGCCTGGCGTCGATGCGCGACCGGGCCGAGTCCGTGGGCGGCGTCATGACCGTCGAGTCGGCCCATGGCGGCGGCACGACCGTACGCATGGAGGTGGGCGTTTGATCCGGGTCCTGATCGCCGACGATCATCCCGTGGTGCGCCAGGGCCTGCGGACGTTCCTCGACCTCCAGGACGACATCACGGTCGTCGGCGAGGCGGGCGACGGGGAGCAGGCCGTCGCGCTGGTCGGGGAGCTGGCCCCCGACGTGCTGCTGCTGGATCTGAAGATGCCGGTGCTGGACGGGCTGGGCACGCTGGAGCGCCTGAACGGCTCGGCGACCAGGGTGGTCGTGCTGACGTCGGTGAGCGACCCGTCGGACGTGGGGCCCGCGATGCGGGCCGGCGCGTCGGGGTTCCTCTACAAGGACGTCGACCCGCCCGCGCTGGTCCAGGCCGTACGCGCGGTGCACGGCGGGCAGGTGCTGCTGGCCCCGGAGGCGGCGGAGGCGATGCTGGCCGGGACGACCGGGGCGCCGGCCCCGGTGCCGCTGACCGAACGTGAGCGCGAGGTGCTCGCGCTGATCGCGGCCGGCCGGTCCAACCGGGAGATCGCCAGGAGCCTCGCCGTGGCGGAGAAGACGGTCAAGACCCACGTCTCCAACGTGCTGATGAAGCTCGGCGTGCAGGATCGCACCCAGGCCGCCCTCTATGCCGTCCGGCACGGGCTGGGCTGACCGGCTACGGGCTTTTGAGCGGTTCGAAGATCGCGTGGTGGGCGGCGACGAGCGCACGGCGTACGGCCCGGTCGAGTTCGCGCAGGGCGGCCTGGCGGGCGGAGATCTGCCCCGAGGTGAGCCCGCGCTCGTCGGCCAGGCGCAGCACCGCGAGCAGCCGGGTGGCCAGCGAGGAGACCCGGTGGGCCCGCGCAGGATAGCCGGGCGCCAGCTCGCCGCCCTGCCGCTCCAGCCGCTC
Organism: Nonomuraea jiangxiensis; assembly: GCF_900099965.1. GTDB lineage: Bacteria > Actinomycetota > Actinomycetes > Streptosporangiales > Streptosporangiaceae > Nonomuraea > Nonomuraea jiangxiensis. The sequence continues at coordinate 80,808 of NZ_FNDJ01000027.1, forward strand.
GGGGCGGGCCTGCCCGGGGCCCTCCACGGAGGCCAGCCCCTCGGTGGCGGACCGCATGGCGTCCGACAGCTCGCGCTCGGCCTCCGCCAACGACGGCAGGTCCTGGCGTACGGGTCCGGCGTCGTGCACCTCCAGGCGTACTCCGACGTAGGAGGACCCGCGCAGGTCCGACGCGGGCACCAGCCCGAGGTTGCGCTCGCCGAGCACGGCGATCGCGGCCTGACCCACGTCGACCGCCGCCGAATTGAACGGCGCGGGCCCCGACAACCCCAGCGGGTCGCCGGGCGCGGGAAGCGCGAGCCGCAACTCCCGCAAGCCGTCGGACCGCAGGTTTGCCAGGTATTTACGCAACGGTACGTCGCCCGCGACGATGGGTCCGCAGGCGGCTTCCACGTGGTCAGCCGCCTCGTCGAGGCCGACGTGACCGGCGAGCCACGCGTTGCCCCAGGCGACCAGGGAGGGACAGACAGGCGATTCAGGGCGCACCGATCCACGATAAGCGCTCGCCCTGCAATAGGTTTGTCCCGAGGGTGACTCCTAAAGGAGGTTCGGGGATGGGTGGTCAGGTGCTGCGGCTCCAGGACGTGGCCGTCAGGCGCGACGGAGCGGCCCTGCTGCGCGGCATCGACTGGACGGTCAACGAGGATGAGCGGTGGGTCGTCATCGGGCCCAACGGTGCGGGCAAGACCACGTTGTTGCAGGTCGCGGCCACGCTGCTCTATCCGAGTGAGGGCCTGGTCGAGGTGCTGGGGGAGCGGCTGGGACAGGCGGACGTGTTCGATCTGCGGCCACGGATCGGGCTGGCGAGCTCCGCACTGGCCGAGAAGATCCCGCCGGAGGAGAAGGTCATCGACCTGGTGCTGACCGCCTCCTACGCGATCATGGGTCGCTGGACGGAGGAATACGACTCCAACGACGTGACCAGAGCCGTCGAGCTGATCGACATGATGGGCGCGGCCCATCTGATCAGGAGGCGGTTCGGCACCCTGTCGGAGGGGGAGCGCAAGCGGGTGCAGATCGCCCGCGCGCTCATGCCCGACCCCGAGATGCTGCTGCTCGACGAGCCCGCTGCCGGGCTCGACCTGGGCGGGCGCGAGGACCTGGTGCGCCGGTTGTCGGTGCTGGCGGGCGACTACCGCTCGCCGACGCTGGTGCTGGTGACGCATCACGTGGAGGAGGTGCCGAACGGGTTCACGCACGGGCTGCTGCTGCGGCACGGCTCCGTGGTGGCCCAGGGGCCGCTGGAGACCGTGATGACGTCGGACAATCTGTCGCACACGTTCGGGGTGCCGCTGTCGCTGGAGCGCGGCTCCGAGGGCCGCTGGTACGCCCGAGCTCACTAATCGCCATTTATGCCGATGAAAGCCGCTCAAAGCTGAAACCCAATAGCATTTGCGAAGTCGGCCCCCTCGGCTTCGGAGCGTCGCCATGTCCACGCAGCAGCTCATCGTCGCCATCGTCGTGGTCGCGGCGGTGGGCTTCGGTGTGGCCCGTACGATCCGCATCATCCCGCAGGCCACGGCCGCCATCATCGAGCGCCTGGGCCGCTACCACCGGACGCTGACCCCGGGACTGAACCTGGTGGTGCCCTTCATCGACCGCATCAAGGACCTGATCGACCTGCGGGAGCAGGTGGTGTCCTTCCCGCCCCAGCCGGTGATCACCTCCGACAACCTCGTGGTGTCCATCGACACCGTCATCTACTTCCAGGTCACCAATCCGAAGGCGGCCACGTACGAGATCGCGAACTTCCTGACCGGCGTCGAGCAGCTCACCGTCACGACGCTGCGCAACGTGGTCGGCGGGATGGACCTGGAGCGTACGCTGACCTCGCGCGAGGACATCAACACCGCGCTGCGTGGCGTGCTGGACGAGGCGACCGGCAAGTGGGGCATCCGGGTCAACCGGGTCGAGCTCAAGGCCATCGACCCGCCCGCCTCCATCCAGGACTCGATGGAGAAGCAGATGCGCGCCGACCGCGACAAGCGGGCCGCCGTGCTGACCGCCGAGGGGCAGCGCCAGGCGGCGATCCTGGCGGCGGAGGGCGAGAAGCAGGCGTCGGTGCTGCGGGCACGCGGCGAGGCGGAGGCGGCGGTGCTGCGCGCGCAGGCCGAGGCGGAGGCGCAGGCCATGCGCGCCAAGGGGCAGGCGGACGCGATCGGCATGGTCTTCAAGGCCATCCACGACGGCAATCCGAGCCAGCAGCTCCTGGCCTACCAGTACCTGCAGACGTTGCCGGAGATCGCCAAGGGCGACGCGAACAAGATCTGGATCGTGCCGTCGGAGATGGGCAAGGTCCTGGAGAGCCTGGGCGGCCTCTTCTCCCCGCCCCAGCCCCCCGTGGAGTCCTAGCCGCCGGAGCCCGGTTCCCGGAGGATTGTCGCACTGGTGTGCGGATGAACAGCAGCCTTTATGGGTATAAATCCGTACATGAAGGGTGATCGGGTGGAGATCGTCATCGACGCCGGTGGGACCCCGCGTACTTACGAGATCAAGGCCACGCGCGCCGGTCGGCGGGTCGAGGTGGCCACACGGCGGGCGCTCGTGGAAGTGAGCGAGGTCACCCGCAGCGGAACGCCCGTACGGACGGCCAGGTTCATGTCCAGTCGCATCCTCGCCCTCGTGGAGCATCCGGCCGACGAGGCCGGGCAGTCCCCCGACGGGCCGGGCTGAGGACCTCAGGCCACGCCCGGCCGGACCTGGATCGTGCCGTCCCGGCGGATCCGCGTCTCGAACATGGGCGCGGGGGCGGTCGCCGGGCCGTGCTTCACCGAGCCGTCGGCCAGCCTGAACGTGCTGCCGTGCCACGGGCAGACCACGCAGGCGTCCCCGCCCTCGACGATGAGCCTGCCCTGGTGCAGCGGGCCCGCCAGGTGGGGGCAGCGGTCGCCGAGCACGGTCACGGCCTCGCCCCTGCGCAGCACGAAGAGCTGGATGTAGCCGAGCCGCCGCGCCACCGGCCGGCCGTCGGGCAGGTCCCTGAGCAGGCAGAGGTCGTGCCAGCCCAGCGGCACCAGGTGGGTGACCTGCGGCGCGTGGTTGGCGCCCGCGGCCTGCCGGTAGGCGAGGTGGCCGCCCAGGTAGGCGCCGAGGGTGCCGACGCCGAGTCCGGCGAACGACAGCAGCCGGCCGGGACGTTCCTGGCCGCGCAGCCGGGCCAGCAGGGAGGCGGAGAACAGGCCGAGCGCGACCATGTTCGACAACATGTGGACGAAGCCGACGCGCTGCTGTTCGCGGTGGAGCGAGGACCAGTCGGTCAGCCCGGCCGCGGCCGTCGGCAGCGCGTTGGCGATGCCGGTCGCCAGCAGCAGTCGGCTGGCGCGGGGGTCGGCGTCGGCCACGTCCAGGACGGCCGCCGACAGCCAGCAGCCCAGGCTGACGGTGGCCAGCGGCGGGTGCAGCGGTTTGCCGATCGGTACGCCGTGCAGCAGGTCACGCAGCCAGGCCGGGCGGACCCGCTGGCGTACGGTCTTGGCCAGCACCCTGACCGGCGTGTCCATGGCCTTCGACTTCTCGAGCCGATCGGCGAGGGCAACCGGCCCAGCGAGACGCCGCAAATGCCGACGTCCCGCTCGTACTGTCTCTTTCACGACAAGTCCCCTACCCCGGCCATGACGGGATCACTCGGACAGATGACCCCTCGCCACGGAGAGTTCTACCAGCTCCAGGGCGTAGGCGCCGAGCGAGGGTGATCCTTCCTCGATGATCCGGACCTTCTCCCTGACCTGCGCGGCCGTGACCTTGAACAGCGGCCAGGTGCCGCCCTCGGTGTGGTGGTTGGCCAGGATGGGGGCGAAACGGTCAAGTGCCTTGGCGAACCTGGCCTCCGGCGTCTTCCTGTCCTCGAACTCGTCCCACAGCTGCCGGAACTCCGTGGACTGGGGGGCGGGCAGCAGGCCGAAAATGCGGTCGGCGGCCGCCGACTCGGCCACGGCCTGGGCCTCGACCGCCACCTGGTCATAGACGAAGGTGTCACCGGCGTCGATCTCCACCAGGTCGTGTACCAAGAGCATGGCCACCACCCGCTGCAGGTCGGTCCCCGGCGGGGCGTGCTCACCGAGGACCATCGCCAACGTGCCCACGTACCAAGAATGCTCCGCGGTGTTCTCCCGCCGCGAACCGTCTATCAGATGGTTGCGGCGGATGATCCGCTTCAGTTTGTCGATCTCGACGGCGAATGCGATCTGGGTGTGCAGGCGGTCCTCTTCTGGCGCGATAGTCACGCGCGCCACCCTATTGCGCGATGATCACCCCGGTTGGTGAAATGCTTACCGGAACTCCGTTGAACACTGCGTTACCACTCGGAACGTCAACCGCGGTCTCGTCGGTCAGAGCGTTGACGCTCACTCCCGGATGATCGGCCGCCACGCTCTGTGCGCTGTCGGCGTGCCCCCAGCCGTGCGGCAGGCTCACCACGCCCGGCATGATCGTGTCGGTGGGTTCGAGCGGCACGGTGAGTTGCCCCTTCGCCGAGCGGACCACGGCGTGCTCGCCGAGCCCGAGCCGGGCCACGTCGGCCGGGTTGATCTGCAGCGTGCAGGTGTTGCTGCCGCCCACCAGCGGGCCCACATTGTGCATCCAGCTGTTGTTGGAGCGCAGGTGGCGCCGCCCGACCAGGACGATCTCCGGCGGCTCCTCCGCCAGCCGGCCGCGCAGCCGCTCCACGTCCTCGATGAGCTCGCGCGGCGCCAGCTCGATGAGCCCGGAGGCGGTCCTGAGCACCTCGTCCAGCCGCGGCTCCAGCGCGCCCAGGTCCAGGCCGTGCGGATTGTCGAGCAGTTTGCGCAGCGACAGGTCGCCCTTGCCCGCCCACTCGCCGTAGGGGCCGAGCCGGAGCATGAGGTCCAGCCGCCGCTCGGCGCCCGTCCCGCCTTCCAGCGCCGCCCGCAGCTCCGCCACGTCCCGTCCCTCGACACCGGAGCCGGGCGTCTCCGTGGCCTTGCGCAGCATCTCGTCGATGACGAACGCGTCCAGGTCACCTTCCAGGCCCGAGGCGATCATGGCGAGCCTGGCGAGGATCTCGGCCTCCGAGGGCTGCCCGTCGAGCGGCAGCAGCGGCGGGGAGTACCGCGTGTAGTTGCGCACGGCGAACCCGAGCAGCGCGAAGTCGTAGTGCCCCGACTGCAGCACCCGCGGCGGGGGCAGGATCACGTCGGCGTGCTTGGTGGTCTCGTTCAGGTACGGGTCCACGCTCACCATGAAGTCCAGCTGCCGGAACGCCGCGTCCAGCCGGGGCCCGTGCGGGGCCGACAGCACGGGGTTGCCCGCCACCGTGAGCAGGAAGGTGACCTGGCCCTCGCCCGGCGTCTCGATCTCGTCGGCGAGGGTGGCCACCGGCAGCTCGCCGTTGGTCTCCGGCAGCCCCCGGACCCGGCTCTTCCACCGGCCCACCGCGTACGGTCTGCCGCGTCGCACCCCCGGCTCGGTCGCTGGTTTGGCGAACATGGCGCCGCCGGGACGGTCCAGGTTCCCGGTGAGCACGTTGAGCACCTCGACCAGCCACTGGGCCAGCGTGCCGAACTCGGCCGTGCAGGTGCCGATCCGGGCGTAGACGGCCGCCGTACGCGCTGTCGCCAGCTCCACGGCCAGCCGCCTGATCACCTCGGCGGGCACCCCGGTACGCGGGGACACCGCCTCGGGCGGGAAGTGCTTGGCCGCCTCCCGTACCTGGCCCAGCCCGTTCACCGCGTGCGAGGGGGTCACGAGGCCCGCCTCGAACAGTGTGTGCACGAGCCCGAACAGCAGGTAGGCGTCCGTGCCTGGACGTACGAACACGTGCTCGTCGGCCAGCGCCGCGGTCCTGGTGCGCCGCGGGTCCACCACGACGAGCCGGCCGCCGCGCCGGCGCAGGGCCTTCAGCCGGCCGGGGAAGTCGGGCGCGGTGCACAGGGAGCCGTTGGACTCCAGCGGGTTCGCGCCCAGCATCAGCAGGTAGTCGGTCCTGTCGAGGTCGGGGACCGGGATGGCCAGCGGATGGCCGAACATCAGCCCGCTGGCCACGTGCTTCGGCATCTGGTCGGCCGTGCTGGCGGAGTAGAGGTTGCGGGTTCCGAGCGCCTTGACCAGCGGCGCGACGTAGAGGGCGCCCGCCATGGTGTGCGCGTTCGGGTTGCCCAGGTAGATCGCGACGGACCTGCGGTCGGCCACCCGTTCCAGGCCCGCCCGTACGGCCGCGAACGCCTCCTCCCAGCCGGCCTCCCGCCACAGCTCGCCCTCCCTGATCAGCGGCTTGCGCAGGCGGTCGGGGTCCTCGTCGAGCCGGCCGAGGCTGGCGCCCTTCGGGCAGATGAATCCCTTGCTGAACGGGTCCTCCTTGTCGCCCCGGACGCTGGTCACGTGCCCGCCCTCATCGAGGGTGAGGGTCAGGCCGCAGACGGCTTCGCAGAGGGGGCAGGTCCGGTGGACGGTCGACGTCATCGCGACTCCTGAGTTCGTCAGATGAACTCATCTTGGCTCGTGCCGTACACATGGGGAAGCCCCGGAGCCCCCGCGGTCTCCGGGGCTTGCCCGCCCGGGGGATTTCCCGGATTCCCCAGGCCTTCCAGTGAGGTTCTTCACAGCATTGAGCGCGTCGTCAGCCGACCCGCGGCAGCACCCGTTCCGCGCGCAGATCAGGCGGCTCCTCAAGGTCGGGTCTCAGCGACATCCACGCTCGCCGGCCGTACAGCCGGTCCAGGCCGGGAGAGGTGGCGCCGGGCGTCTCGTCGCGCCGGACGATCTCCACGATCAGGAACTGCGCCCGCTTGCGGTGCCGGTAGACGCAGGCGCTCCTGGCCCAGCAGGCGGCCGCGATCTCCTCGCTGTACGCCTCGAACTCCTCGGCGCAGATCCCGGCCCTGGACAGGATCAGTGCCTTCTCGCCCGTCGCGGTCGGGGTGATCCACAGCACCAGCGGAATCCGCCCTGCCCTGGTGTGCATCGTGGTCTCCAGGCAGACCCGCTGCAGGCGGTGCCTGGAGACCACGCACCAGAAGTGGGCGACGACCCAGTTGCGTCCCGTCCTGGTGGCCGCCGGCACCGAGATCGCGCTGGTCAGCAGGACGAAGGGCAGCCACCGGCCTTCCTGGGTGGCGCCGAGCAGGGTCAGCGTGAACAGCCCCAGCCCGGCGGCCAGCAGCAACTCGGTGCGGATCCGCCACAGCCTGACCAGCAGCCCGCTCCCGCCCGGGGTGGGGAGGTCCTCGTTGGCGGGGTAGATCTGGTTGCGCGGGTTCCTCGACACGTCAGGACACCTCCTCTGGCACCCTGCGTGGCACGCTGAGCTGGTCGAACCGTGGGTCCCGGTAACGACGGGCGCCGAATCCCGTCCTGCTGACCGTCCAGCCGATCCGGTAGGCGAATTCGTCGGGCTCCATGCAGATTTCACGGTCGGCCCAGGAGATGAGCTCCTGGATCCGGGACTTGATTCGGCTGAGTCCCTTGGTACCTTGTGAGTACATAAGAAGACCCCTTTCGCGGCATTTTAGAGGTGGCTTCTTGGCCGGTCCGACGACTGGCGATCGGTCTCGTCGCAGGGTGGCAGCCCATATGCGGCGATCCGGTGGTCAGCGTCGGCCGGCTTTTTGCGTGCTCGAACGAGCGGATGTGCGCTGGACTCTTCAGGCGGTTACGAAATCCTTCCGGCAAGCGGCCTCCCTGGGGTGAAGTTTCTTTTCCGGGACGGCGACGTTGCCGGCGAGGCGCCCATGGTGCGGGCGCGCTGTCACAGCGGGAAGGCTCGAAGCGTACGGCCGTGTCGTCATGTCCGGCCTCCTCGTCTGTCGAGATCCCTCCTGATCCCGATCGTCCTCCGGCGTCCGCGATGCTGCAATACTTTGAGCAAGGGAAGATTTAACTTTCTTCGCAGCTTGCTGATGAGCTTGCCGTGCAACTTGCACGAGAACTATCGGAGCGGGCAGGGCAGGGGGAGCAGCCTGGAAAACCCGCCCTGGACCTGGCACATTCGCGGATCTCGTCTTGCTCCTACGCTTCCTGCATGAAAGCCTGCTGGCAAGGCCAAGTGGCACTACACATGCAACTTGCAGTGTAAGATTGAGCGAACGGCCCAGGAAGCCGGACCGCAAACGACCCCTACCGGCTACACCTTCATTCCCGACAAGGAGAGTGGACGGTGCCATCGCAGCAGGGCAGTCCTACAGTACGCAGACTCCGGCTCGGCCAGGAGCTGCGCCTCCTCCGGGAGAAAAGAAAGCTCACGGGAGCCAAGGCGGCCGGGGTGCTCGGCTGGTCCGCGAGCAAGGTCAGCCGCATCGAAGCGGCCAAGACCATGCCCAGCGCCGACGACATCAAGGCCATGGCGGAGCTCTACCGCACCGACCCGGAAAAACTTGAGGAACTCTTCGGCTTGTTGCGGGACGCGGAGCAGCGCGGGTGGTGGGAAGATTACGAGGACACTCTGCCCGGGGAGTACACAAGATTTCTCGGGCTGGAGGCGGAGGCGACCTATCAGCGATCCTGGGAACCCCAGATCGTGCCTGGTCTGCTGCAAACCGAGGACTATGCGCGGGAAGTCATCCTGGCCTCCAGCGGCATCGCGCGCATCACGCACAGCGGTGTCCGGAGCCGGGTCGAGGCCCGCCTCGATCGGCAGCGGCGGGTTTTACGCCGGGCCAATCCATGCGCGCTGACGGTCGTGCTGGACGAGTCGGCCTTGACCCGTCGTTTCGGTGAACCCTCGGTGATGCGCGAGCAGATGGAGCATCTCCTGGAGATCTCACTGCTGCCACAGGTCAGTCTTCACATCCTAACGCTGGACTCGCTTCATCCGGTGAACACCAGTGCGTTCATCCACTTGAAGTTCAGGGACTTCGACGATGTGGTCTACCTCGAACAGTTGTACACTGCCCACTTCGTCGAGGACCTCGAACGGGTGGCCGGATACGAAACCGCCTTCGGCCACATAAGGTCGGAGGCGCTGGACGAGGATGAGTCGCGCGTGCTGATACAGCGTAAAGCTATGCTGTGGCGGCGTTAGGCCATCCAACCTCAACAAGGGGCAATGGAGCCCCTTTGTCTATTTGGGGAGAAAATGCACAACCACCCTACGGCGGCGGCTTGGCGGAAGAGCTCCTTCTGCAACGGCGCAGACGCCTGTGTCGAAATCGCCCCCTTGGCCGATGGGAATATCGCGCTGCGTGACAGCAAGGACCAGAGCGGTCCGGTGCTGGTCTTCACGTCATCCGAGTGGGAGGCTTTCACCGCGGGTGTCCGGGAAGGCGAGTTTGATTTGGCGCCGACGGTCGGCGTTTAGATGAGAACGGCCCTGGCAAGTTGCTGGCACAACTCGCAGGGCCGTTGGAGCCGGGGCATGGCACACCCCGATCCGGCTCGTTGGCTGACTTGAGCTCGGACAACATGAACATCATGGCACAGGAACACCCAAGCTGATCAACCGCACCGGTCATGTTTCGCCGTTTCCGCGGAGCCCTCGCCCCGCCGTCACGGATGGTCGGGTCCTACACCGTCGGTTTTCTCCGCAGCGGCCGCCGGCAACAGTAAATAACGCGTCCGGCCGCCGCTTTTCACGAAACTTTTCTTGAGCAAGAAAGGTCGCGCCCACCGGTGGACGCGGGTCTTTCGTGTTGTGGCCGGGAAATGTCCCGGGCCCCGGCTTCCCTGGGTTTCATGCCAGGCCGTGGCCTTTTCAGATTCGGGCCGGGACGCGGCGTCGTACGAGGAAAAGGGAGCTCAGTCCGGCCAGGACCGCCAGGGCTGCCATGGCGATGGCGGCCGCCAGGGAGGCCGGGGGCGCGGTGGGTGTGTTCTGGCTGAGTGAGATGAACAGGGTGCCCACCGTGGAGACCCCGATGACCTGGCCCAGTTGCATGACCGTGAGCAGGGCGCCGCTGGCGTCCGCCGCGTAGGCGCCGTCCACCTGCTCGGTCGCCATGTTGGTGACCGCGACCTGCACGCCGAGGCCGGTGCCGATGAGCGCGCCCATGAGCGCGTACGGGACACCGCCGCCGGCGGCGAACCCGAGTCCGAGGTAGGCGGGGGCGGCCACCACGTAGCCGACGGGCACCAGCGGGCGCTGCAGGCGGATGGGCAGGCGTGGCCAGAGGAGCCCGACCAGGCCGAAGGCCAGCGCGCACGGCACCAGCATCAGGCCCGCTGCCAGCGGCGACAGGTGGAGGTCGCTCTGCAGGTGCAGCGAGGAGGTGAACAGGAACGCGCCCCAGGTGGCCGGGCCGAACAGCAGGATCGCCAGCCCCGGCCGCATGCCGGGCGCCCGCAGCACCCGCGAGTCCACCAGGGGACGGCCGCCACGCGCGGTCACCCACCGCTCAATGCGGACGAACACGACGAACGTCACCACGCTCAACGCCATCGAGATCCATCCCCACACCGGCCAGCCAAGGTCACGGCCGAGGACCAGCGGCACCACGAACAGCAGTACGGCCGCCGACAGGCTGATCAGCCCCCACGGGTCGAGCCCGGTGGCGCCTCCGCCCCGGTCGGCGGGCAGCACCCGGAGCCCGGCCGCCAGCAGCAGCGCGCCGATCGGCACCAGCACCAGGAACACGATCCGCCAGCCCGCGCCGAACCCCAGCAGGATCCCGCCGAGCGCCTGGCCGACCACGATGCCGCCGCTGATCACCAGCGACCACAGGCCGATCGCCCGGCCCCTGGCCGCACCGTGGTAATTGCGCTGGATCAAGGTGAGCACCTGCGGCATCATCATCGCCGCCCCCGCGCCCTGGAGCAGGCGGAAGGCGATCAGCCAGCCCGTCGTGGGCGCCAGGCCCGCGCCGAGCGTGGTGAGGGTGAAGACCGCCAAGCCGCCCAGGAAAGCCTTGCGTTGGCCGAGCAGATCACCGACCCGGGCTCCGGTGATCAACAGAACGGCGTAGACGACGGTGTAACCCGCGACGATCATCTGCAGTCCGGCGCCGGAGGAGCGCAGGTCGGCTTCGATGGTCGGGGTGGCCACGTTGACGATGTTGACGTTCAGGATGGCCAGGAACTGCCCCACGAGGATGATCGCCAGGAGCAGGCCGCTGGCCTTGGCCTGCTGCGGTTTCGTGCCCGCGGCAGGGACCAAGTCGGCAGTTCGCGTCATGCAGAGCAGTCTGCCGGGATCTCGGTACCAGTAACGAGAGCCCCTTTATACTGGTATTAGCGCCACCTGGATAAGTGTCGGCTATGTCGCCATAGTGGGGAATGTGAGCGTGACCGAGGAGCGACGTTCAAATCTTGCCGCATTCCTCCGCAGCCGCCGCGAACGGGTCACCCCCGAGATGGTGGACCTGGCGCCGGGGCCGCGCAGGCGCACTCCCGGGCTGCGCCGCGAGGAGGTGGCCCAGCTCGCGGGGGTCGGCGTCACCTGGTACACGTGGCTGGAGCAGGGCCGGCCGATCAACGCCAGCGCCCAGGTGCTCGACGCCGTGGCTCGCACCCTGCGCCTGGACAGCGCCGAGCGCCACCACCTCTACCGGCTGGCCGGGCACGCCGAGGTGCCGCTGAGCGCGGACTCCAACCAGGTAACGCCCGAGATGCAGCAGATTCTCGACCGGCTCGGCGACATGCCCGCGAGTCTGATCAACAGCCGCTACGACATCCTGGCCATGAACGCCGCCTACGCCGCGCTGTTCCCCGAGATCGCCGCCGCCCCGGAGGGCGAGCGGAACTCGCTGTGGCAGTCGTGCCTCAATCCCGACGCGGACACCGTGCTGCTCAACCGGGAGCAGGAGATCGCCAGGGCCGTGGCCGTCTTCAGGGCCGCCTACGGCCGCCACACGGACGACCCGTGCTGGCAGGACTTCGTCCGCCGGCTCGCCGCCGAGAGCCCGACGTTCGCCCGGCTGTGGGCCAGGCAGGACGTGGCCGATCCGGGGCCGCGGGTGAAGGCGTACCGGCACGTACGGCTGGGGGAGCTGCGCTTCAGCACCACCAGTTTCACGGCGGTTCCCGAGGTACGGATGGTCGTCTACACGCCGCTGGACGACCAGACCCGTACGGCTGTGTCCGTTTTGATGGGAAAAGGTGGTATCGCGAGGTGATGCGCGGCATCTAGAATGCTCGGTCCGTGATTGTCCGGACCTAGCGGAAGTAGCGGCAGATGAGACTCCTCCGAGCCTTACCGGTGCTGGTCGTCGCCGCTTCGCTGGCCGCATGTTCGGCGGTGCCCGAACGGGTGCCACAGAGCAAACGGATGCAGCCGCAGGCGCTGGCCTCGCCGCAGGCCGAGCCGACGGAGACGCCCAGTGCCGAGCCGACCCCGGAGCAGCGGCCGTACACGATCTCGTTCGGCGGGGACGTGCACTTCGAGGGGATGTTACGGGGGCGCCTGTCGAACCCGGGCACGGCGCTCGGGCCGATCGCCGGCGTCCTGCGCGAGTCTGACCTGGCCATGGTCAACCTGGAGACGGCCATCACCACCGGGGGGACGCCGGCACCGGGGAAGCAGTACACGTTCAGGGCGCCGCCGAGCGCGTTCACCGCGTTGAAGAAGGCCGGGGTGGACGTGGCCTCCATGGCCAACAACCACGGCATGGACTACATGGAGAGCGGGCTGGCGGACTCGTTGGCGGCGATCGGGCGCAGCAAGTTCCCGGTGGTGGGGATCGGGAAGGACGCGGCGCAGGCGTACAAGCCGTTCCGCAGGACCGTGAACGGCAACCGGGTGGCGATCATCGGGGCCACGCAGGTGCTGGACGCGGAGTTCATCCAGTCGTGGACCGCCACCGCGGACAAGGGCGGGCTGGCCTCGGCCAAGGAGGAGGCCGCGCTGCTCAAGGCGGTACGGAAGGCGCGTAAGAACTCCGACACCGTGATCGTCCACCTGCACTGGGGCACCGAGATGCAGAAGTGCCCGAACGAGGCGCAGCGCTCGCTCGCCCCCAAGCTGGTCGAGGCGGGGGCCGACGTGGTGGTCGGCGGGCACGCGCACATCCTGCTCGGCGCCGGGTACCTCGACGACGCGTACGTCAGCTACGGCCTCGGGAACTTCGTCTTCTACAACTCCAACCCCGCCACCACGGGCAGGACCGGGGTGCTGACCTTGACGATCAAGGGCAGGAAGGTCCTCAAGGACCGCTGGACCCCGGCGACCATCCAGGCGGGCGTGCCGGTGGCGATGACGGGGGCAGCCCGGACGCGGGCGATCGCGGACTGGAAGGACCTGCGGGCCTGTACGGGCCTGGCCGCGCGACCCTGATCGATCTATCCTCCTGGACAAGCGGTCCAATAGGAGGTCTCCGGGGACGGGCGCACCTCGGTCGGTCCGGTGGGCTTGAGCGCCGGCACCGTCGCGGCCCGGGTGTGGCGGAGCCGTCCCGTGGTGGTCGCCGGAGTGATCGGCCGGTTCGTCGGGCATGGCAAAGCGGGTGTGCCTGTTCGGGGACGGTGGCGGGCGCGTGCCGGGAAGGGGTCCGAGGTGTTCGGTGATCGGCTGGTGGTGGTCACGGGGGCGGGGTCCGGGATCGGGCGGGCGACGGCCCGGGCGTTCGCGGCGCACGGGGCCGAGGTGGTCTGCGCCGACATCGACGGCGCGGCGGCCGAGCGGGTGGCCGGCGCCATCGCCGGTGAGCTCGGGGGAACGGCGCACGCCGCAGAGGTCGATGTCGCGAATATAGATCAGATGGAGGATTTCGCTCGAAATATCATCGTGCAATATGGGGTGCCACACATTGTGGTGAACAATGCGGGGATCGCCGTCGCCGGGTCGTTTTTCGATCATTCTGTTGACGACTGGCGCCGGGTCCTCGATGTCAATCTTTGGGGTGTCATCCACGGTTGCCGGCTGTTCGGCGCCGCCATGGTGGAACGCGGCGAAGGCGGCCACATCGTCAACATCGCGTCCCTGGCCGCGTTCGCGCCCACACGGCTGCTGCCCGCCTATTCCACCTCGAAGGCGGCGGTGAAGATGCTCAGCGACTGTCTCGGGGCCGAGCTGGCCGGGCACGGGATCGGGGTCACCGCCGTCTGCCCGGGGTTCGTGTCCACGCCCATCGCGGGCAACGCCACGTACGTGGGGGCCGACCTGCGGGAGGAAGCCGTGCGGGGGCTGGCGCGGCGCGGATATCCGGCCGAGCGGGTGGCCGCCCACATCCTGCGGGCCGTACACAGAAATCAAGCCGTGGTGCCAGTTAACGCTGAGGCCAAAATCGGCTATACCCTGTCGCGGATTTCTCCCGGGTTGATGCGGAGGCTGGCGCGATGGAGCGGGGGCACGAGAAATCAACAAAAATTCCGGTAACGATCGCCCGTACGGGAGAAGATGAATCCGTGTCTTCGCCGCAACTGCAGGACGATTACGTCCACCCCCAAGCCCTCAGGCGGCAGCCAGCACAGCGCCGCAGCGCCCGTCGCGTCGAGCGGATGCTCGACGCGTGTGCCGAGCTGCTAGACGAGACCGGATACGAGGCCCTGTCCACCACGCGCATAGCCGAGCGGGCGGGTGTGGCCATCGGGTCGGTCTACCAGTTCTTCCCCGACAAGCGGGCCATCACCCAGGAGCTCACCAGGCGCAACGTCGAGGAGTTCGTCCGCCGGGTGGATCGCAGGTTCCTGACGGAGGAATACCGCGGGTGGTGGGAGGCGGTCGACGCGATCATCGACGTGTACGTCGACATGCACCGGACCGTATCCGGCTTCAAGAGCCTCCACTTCGGCGACGCCGTGGACCTCAACCTGCTCGACTCCGACTCCGAGAACAACACGGTGATCGCCGGGCGCCTGCGCGGTTTACTGCTCAAGGAGTTCGGGCTGGCCGACAGCCCGGAGCTGGACCTGGCCGTGCTGGTGGCGGTCGAGGCCGGTGACGCCGTGCTCAAGCTGGCCTTCCGCCGCGACCCCGACGGCTCGCCCGAGATCGTCGAGGCGGCCCGGCACGTGATCCGCGGCTTCCTGGCCCGCCAGCTCAAGTCCTGGTCCCCGTAGCCCTGCCTACTGCCGCTCAAGCTCCTTCTGGAGCCCGCGCGGCCGGCGCTGCCTGTGCTCGCGATCGCCCAGCGCGGTCGCGGGCACATGACGGGACCGCGGTGACGGCGGCGTGCGCAGGCACGGCCCGAGGAACGCCACCGGCCGGGCCTCGCGGAGTTCAAGCCTGCTCTCCCGCGCGCGCAGGTTGCGCTCCGCGGTCTCGATGGCCTCCATGCGGGCCGAGAGATAGCCGCCCACTCCCGGGATGAGGGCCGACAGCGCCGCGGCACAGGCCAGCGCGAAGGTCGTCTGCTTGGACATGCCCACCGAACTCCCTTCGCTCGCGTAGCCGCAAGTGCCTCCTATATGCCCTCTGAACTGCGCATGAACGCGCCGTGTAGCCGCTGTTGGGCGCTGCGTGGCCGAATATGTGAGTCGTCGGCGATGTGCATTGACCGGGCAAAGCGCCGGGCGGCTCGGTAGTCTCGCGGTGTGGCGCATGTGACCCGTGAGCACCTTGATCATCTGCTTGAGCAGGCCCTACTGGCCGACGACCACAGTTCCCTGGCCGGTCGGCTCTACGACGTCGCGCTCGACTACTCGACGGGCGACGTCTCCAGGGCATCCATCCTGGTTCTCGCTGCCGAGGAGTGGCGCGCGGCGGGCCAGCCCGCGCGCGCGTTGGAGTGCTTCCAGCGCGCGGTCGAGGACGGTGGCGAGGCGGGTTTCGACCCGCGTGCCGGCATCGCCGACACGCTCTTCGAGCTCGACAGGCCCGATGAGGCTAGGGAGGTCATCGAGACGATACGCGCGGAGGGCGGCGTCTCCACGGCGACCGCTCATACGATCGCCGAGACGCTGGTCGCCTACGGAGACCTGCAAGGTGGCCTCGAATGGGCCACCCAGGCCGCCCTGAGGTGTGAGGAGAACGATCCCGAGCAGGTGGCGCTGCTACGCACCCGCTACCGCATCAGGGTCGATCTCGGCCTGCCTGAGGACGAGCTGGACGAGCTCGTCTCCTGAGCGGCCCGGCGCCCCCGCGGCGAGCCGATGGCCCGCCGCGGGGCCTCGCCTGCCCGAAGTGCCCGAAGTGCCCGAAGTGCCCGAAGTGCCGGAAGCGGCCCGGATCGCCAGTGCACGAGCCTGGTGTGCCGGCGGACGAGCCTGAAGTGCCGACGGACGGGCCCTGGAGTTCCGGTGGACGCCTGGAGTGCCGGTGAAAGGGCCGAAGGGGCCGCGGTTGGCGTGGTCCGCGGCCCCTTCGGTCTTGGGAAGCCGGGCGCGGCAGGCACGGTCCGCACCCGGACGGGATGGCTGATACGCCGCGGGCTCACCGCAGCCCGAGGTCCCGGGGCAGCCCGAGGCCCTGGGTCATGCCGCTGAAGCCGTCAACGAGAAGCTGGCCGCCGGGCAGCATCGAGGTGCCCTCCACGCTCTCCACCGCCTTCGGCAGCAGCGTGCCGATGACGTCGGAGCCGACCTCGTTCACCGGGCGTTCGAGGTCCAGCGCCGACTTCACGCCGTTGCCCGTGACGCGGTCGTGACGGGGGCCGTGGCCGAACGACGTCTCGGCCGGCACCTTGGCCTGCAGCGGCGCCTGAGGCAGTTGGGGCAGGGCGGGCAGTGCCGGGATGCCGACCATCGTCGACACGTCCCGCATGTCGGCCGGCCCGGGCACCGCGGGGAACAGCGCGGGCGAGGCCGAGGTCAGCGACGGCATGCCCCAGGTCGCCGCCATCCCGCCGAGGTCGGCCGAGCCCAGCACGGTCTTGCCGGTCGCCAGGCCGGTCAGACCGAGCTGCCTGGCGAGCTGTCCGGCGGCCATGGCCATCTTGTTGCTCTCCGCGGTGACCATCCGGCCGCCCCCCGGGGTGCCGTCGTTCAACCGCAGCCTGGCGTGCTCGTCGCAGAGGGACGCGATGGAGCTCATCGCCAGCAGAGCGGGTTCGGCCTGCGCGCAGGTGCGCGCCGTCGCGGGGCCCGCGGTCAGCCAGGAGACACCCGCGGCCAGAGCGGCCGCCGCCAAGACGCTGCGGACCTTCCGAGATGACACGTCACGTCCCCCTGATCGATTCGGTGATCTGACAGAACGCTGAACGTAGTCACCCGGTCGGCGGCGCGGGCGCGGCTTGTCCGAAGAGTGGGCCGAACCTTACCGAACAAGGGGCGAGATGACCGTGTCATGACACGCCGGAGCCCGGAGATCCGACCATGGATCCCCGGGCTCAGGAAGGGGTCAGCCGCGCTGGATGACGAGCTCGTCGTCGCCCAGCTCCACCCGGACCTTGTCGCCGTCCACGACCTCGCCGGCCAGCACCGATCTGGCCAGCTTGTCGCCGATGGCCGACTGGACCAGGCGGCGCAGCGGGCGGGCGCCGTACATCGGGTCGTAGCCCGTCAGCGCCAGCCACTCGCGGGCCGCGGGAGTGACCTCCAGGGTCAGCCTGCGGTCGGCCAGCCGTTGGGCCAGCCGCTCGACCTGGAGGTCGACGATGCGGGCGAGCTCCTCGGTGCCGAGCGCGTCGAAGACGATCACGTCGTCGAGCCGGTTGAGGAACTCCGGCTTGAACGAGTTGCGCACCGCCCCCATCACGGCCTCGCGCTTGGCCCCGTTCTCCAGCTTGGGATCGACGAGGAACTGCGAGCCGATGTTGGAGGTGAGGATCAGGATCGTGTTGCGGAAGTCGACCGTGCGCCCCTGGCCGTCGGTCAGCCGCCCGTCGTCGAGCACCTGCAGCAGGATGTCGAACACCTCGGGATGGGCCTTCTCGACCTCGTCGAGCAGCACCACGGTGTACGGGCGCCGCCGTACGGCCTCGGTGAGCTGGCCGCCCTCCTCGTAGCCGACGTAGCCGGGAGGCGCGCCGACGAGCCTGGCCACGCTGTGCTTCTCGGAGTATTCGCTCATGTCGATACGGGTCATCGCCCGCTCGTCGTCGAACAGGAACTCCGCCAGCGCCTTGGCCAGCTCCGTCTTGCCCACGCCCGTGGGGCCGAGGAAGAGGAACGAGCCCGTGGGCCGGTCGGGGTCGGCGATGCCGGCCCGGCTCCGCCGTACGGCGTCGGAAACGGCCTGTACGGCCTGCTGCTGCCCGATGAGCCGCTTGCCCAGCTCTTCCTCCATGCGCAGCAGTTTGGCCGTCTCCGCCTCCAGGAGCCGCCCGGCGGGGATGCCGGTCCACGACGAGATCACCTCGGCGATGTCGTCGGCGCCGACCTCCTCCTTGACCATGCTGTTGTCCGGCGGCGCGGCCTCGGAGGCGGCCCGCAGCGCCTGCTCCAGGCGGGGCACCTCGGCGTACATCACCCGGGAGGCGGTCTCGAAGTCGCCGTCGCGCTGGGCCCGCTCGGCGGCGCCACGCGCCTCGTCGAGCTGCTTCTTCAGCTCGCCGACCTTGTTGAGCCCGGCCTTCTCCTGCTCCCAGCGGCCGACGAGGGCGTTGAGCTCCTCCTGGCGGTCGGCCAGCTCCTGGCGGAGGCGGTCGAGCCGCTGGACGGAGGCCTCGTCGGTCTCCTTGGACAGGGCCAGCTCCTCCATCTTCATCCGGTCGACGTTGCGCTGGAGCTGGTCGATCTCCACCGGACGGGAGTCGATCTCCATGCGCAGCCGCGAGGCGGCCTCGTCGACCAGGTCGATGGCCTTGTCGGGGAGGAAGCGGCTGGTGATGTAGCGGTCGGACAGCGCCGCGGCGGCCACCAGCGCGGCGTCGGCGATCTGCACCTGGTGGTGGCCCTCGTAGCGCCCCTTCAGCCCGCGCAGGATCGCGATGGTGTCCTCGACCGTGGGCTCGCCCACGTAGACCTGCTGGAAGCGGCGCTCCAGCGCCGGGTCCTTCTCGATGCGCTCGCGGTATTCGTCGAGCGTGGTCGCGCCGATCATGCGCAGCTCGCCGCGGGCCAGCATCGGCTTGAGCATGTTGCCGGCGTCCATGGCGCCCTCGGCGGCCCCCGCGCCGACGACGGTGTGCAGCTCGTCGATGAAGGTCACGATCTGCCCGTCGCTCTCCTTGATTTCGGAGAGCACGGCCTTGAGCCGCTCCTCGAACTCGCCGCGGTATTTCGCGCCGGCCACCATCGCGCCCAGGTCGAGCGAGATCAGCCGCTTGTTGCGCAGCGACTCGGGCACGTCGCCGGCCACGATGCGCTGGGCCAGGCCCTCCACGACGGCGGTCTTGCCGACGCCGGGCTCGCCGATCAGGACCGGGTTGTTCTTGGTGCGGCGGCTCAGGACCTGGATGACCCGGCGGATCTCGGTGTCGCGGCCGATGACCGGGTCGAGCTTGCCGCTACGGGCCCGCTCGGTCAGGTCGACGCCGTATTTCTGCAGCGCCTGGTAGGTGTCCTCGGGGGTCTCGCTGGTGACGCGGGCGTGGCCGCGTACTTTCTCGAACGCGTCGAGCAGGGCCTGCGGCGTGGCGCCCTGGGACCTGAGCAGCTCGGCCATCGGGCCGCCGTCGGCGGCCAGGCCGACGAGCAGGTGCTCGGTGGAGACGTAGAGGTCTTCGAGGCGGTTGGCGTGCTGGGCGGCGGTGTTCATCACGGTGAGGAGCTGGCGGGAGCTCGACGGCGCCCCCACCGTCGCGCCCTGCGCCTTGGGCAGCGCCGCGAGCTGCTCCTCCGTACGGGCACGCAGTGTGCGCCAGTCGGCGCCGACGGCCTCCAGCAGCGGCACGGCGGTGCCGCCGGTCTGGGAGAGCAGCGTGGTCAGCAGGTGAGCCGGGGCGATCTCGGGGTTGCCCTCCGCGGCGGCGCGCCGCATGGCCCCCGAGAGCGCCTCCTGGCTCTTCTGGGTGAGCTTGTAGTCCATCTTGTTCTCAGGCCCCCGGTGGCAGCTCGTAGCGGATCAGCGCTCTGACCATGCGCATCTCGGCGCGCAGGCGGTGAACCTCCTCACGCAGCCGCAGAGCTTCGTTCTCGAGCTCGAGAATCCGCTTGATGCCCGCGAGGTTGATGCCCTCCTCCTGGGAGAGCCGCTGCACCTCGCGGAGCTGGATGATGTCGCGTGTCGAGTAGAGGCGGCCACGCCCGGCCGTGCGACCAGGGCTGACCAGGCCCAGCCGGTCATACTGGCGCAGCGTCTGCGGGTGCAGGCCGGAGAGCTGCGCCGCCACCGAGATCACATAGACGGGCGTGTCGTCTGACAGGTCGAAATAGTTGGCGTCCATCGGCTACTCGCTTCTGGCTCGCTGAATCAGCTCCGCGCGTGGGTCGTCACCCGCGGTGGCGGTGTTGAACTCCGTGAGGAGCTCGCGTGACTTGTCGTCGAGCGTCTTGGGGACCACCACCTCGACGCTGGCGAGCAGGTCACCCTTGGTGCCGTCCTTGCGGGTGACGCCCCGGCCGCGCACGCGGAACGTCCGCCCGTTGGGCGTGCCCGTGGGGATGCGCAGCGTGACCGGCAGACCCTTGAGGATCGGCACCTTGATCTCGGCGCCCAGCGCCGCCTCCGTGAACGTCACCGGCACGGTGACCGTCAGGTTGTCACCCGACCGGCCGAACACCGCGTGCGGCTTGACGTGCGTCAGGATGTAGAGGTCGCCCGCGGGCCCGCCGTTCTCGCCCGGCGCGCCCTTGCCCTTGAGCCTGACCCGCTGGCCGTCGGCCACGCCGGCGGGGATGCGGGCCTGGATGGTGCGGGTGCTCTTGGCCCGGCCGCTGCCCTCGCACACGGGGCAGGGCTCGTCCACGATGAGCCCGCGGCCCTTGCAGTCGCGGCAGGGCTCGGAGAAGGCGAAGTTGCCGAGGTTGCGGCTGGCCGCGCCGGTGCCCTCGCAGGTCGGGCAGACCCTCGGGGTCGTGCCCGCCTTGGCGCCGGTGCCGCTGCACCCGGTGCAGGCGGCGGAGCTGGTCAGCCGGAGCGACACGGTGGTGCCCTCGACTGCCTCGGTGAACGTCAGCGTGACCTCGGACTCGATGTCCTGGCCGCGACGCGGCCTGGTGGTCGTGGTCGTCCGGGTGGTGCCCCGGTTGAACAGCCCGCCGAACAGATCGCCGAGCCCTCCAGTCGCACCACCGCCGGAGCCGCCCTGGGCGGTCCCGCCGAACAGGTCACCGAAGTCGAACGGGAAACCGCCACCGCCCGGTCGCTGGCCGCCCACCCCGGACCCGAACAGCGTGCGCGCCTCGTCGTATTCCTTGCGGCGCTTGATGTCGGACAGGACGTCGTAAGCCTCGGAGACCTCCTTGAACTTGGTCTCCTTGGACGGGTCGCCCTGGTTGGTGTCGGGGTGGTATTGCCTGGCCAGCTTCCGGTAGGCCTTCTTGATCTCGTCGGCGGTGGCGGTCTTGGGCACACCAAGGACGGCGTAGTAATCCTTCTCCAGGTAGTCCTTGGTGCTCATCTCCAGCCCTTCGTGTTAGTTGTCGTCGTCATCTGACGCGGAAGGGGCCTCTTCCCCGGGCTCGGCGACGGCCACCCGCGCCGGGCGCAGCACCCTGTCTCCCATGCGGTATCCAGGCTGCAGGACCTCCACCGCGGTCGGCTCGGTCACCTCGGGCGAGTAGCTGTGCATCAGCGCCTCGTGGACCATCGGGTCGAACGGGTCGCCCTTCTGGCCGAAGGCGCTGAGGCCCAGCTTGGTGACCGCCGCCTCCAGCGACTCCGCCACCTTCGCGAACCCGCCGGTCAGCTCGCCGTGGTCGCGGGCCCGGCCGATGTCGTCGAGTACGGGCAGCAACTCCGTCAGGGCTCCGGCGACGGCCTGCTCGCGAACCGCGACCCGGTCGCGCTCGACCCGCCTGCGGTAGTTGGTGTATTCCGCCTGCAGGCGCTGCAGGTCCGAGGTGCGCTCGGCGAGCTGGGCCGCCAGCTCGCCGTCCTGCGCCTCCACCTGCTCCGCGGGCGGCACGTCCTCCTGCTGCGTGGTGGCAGCGGCCTCACGCACCTGGCCCGTCTCGGGGTCGATCTTGCGGTTGTCGCGGATCACCGGTTCGTCGTGCCCGTTGTCACGCGGCGGCATCACTGGTCCTTCTTCGGCTGGTCGTCGTCCACGATCTCGGCCTCGACCACGTCGTCATCGGCCTTCTGCTGCTGGCCCTGGCCGGCGGCGGCGTCCTGCGGAGCGCCCTCGCCGCCCTGCTGGGCCTGGCTCTGAGCGTAGATCGCCGAGCCCATCTTCTGGCTGACGGTGGCGAGCTTCTCCGCGGAGGTGCGGATGACGTCGGTGTCGGTGCCGTCCAGAGCCTTCTTCAGCTCGGTCAGGGCGTCGTTGACCTCGGTCTTGATGTCGCCGGGGACCTTGTCATCGTTTTCCCGGAGGAACTTCTCCGTCTGGTAGGCCAGCCCGTCCGCGTTGTTGCGGACCTCGGCCTCCTCGCGGCGCTTCTTGTCCTCCTCGGCGTACGACTCGGCCTCACGCATCATCCGCTCGATGTCGTCCTTCGGCAGCGCAGAGCCGCCGGTGATCGTCATCGTCTGCTCCTTGCCCGTGCCCAGGTCCTTGGCGGAGACGTTGACGATGCCGTTGGCGTCGATGTCGAAGGTGACCTCGATCTGCGGGATGCCCCGCGGCGCCGGCGCGATGCCGGTCAGCTCGAACGTGGCCAGCTTCTTGTTGTACGAGGCGATCTCGCGCTCGCCCTGGTAGACCTGGATCTGCACGGACGGCTGGTTGTCCTCGGCCGTGGTGAAGACCTCGGAGCGCTTGGTCGGGATCGTCGTGTTGCGCTCGATGATCTTGGTGAAGATGCCGCCCTTGGTCTCGATGCCCAGCGACAGCGGGGTCACGTCGAGCAGCAGGACGTCCTTGACCTCACCCTTGAGCACGCCCGCCTGCAGCGCGGCGCCGATGGCCACGACCTCGTCGGGGTTGACGCCCTTGTTGGGCTCCTTGCCGCCGGTCAGCTCCTTGACCAGGTCGGAGACGGCGGGCATGCGGGTCGAGCCGCCGACGAGCACCACGTGCGCGATGTCGGAGACCTTGATGCCGGCGTCCTTGATGACCTGGTGGAACGGGCCCTTGGTCCGCTCGAGCAGGTCGGCCGTCATCCGCTGGAACTCGCTGCGGGTGAGCTTCTCGTCCAGGTGCAGCGGCCCCTCGGACGACGCCGTGATGTAGGGCAGGTTGATGTTGGTCTCGGACTGGCTGGACAGCTCGATCTTGGCCTTCTCGGCCGCCTCGCGCAGGCGCTGGAGCGCCATCTTGTCCTTGGCCAGGTCGACGCCGTGCGCGTTCTGGAAGCGCTTGACCAGCTCGTCCACGACGCGCTGGTCCCAGTCGTCGCCGCCCAGGTGGTTGTCACCGGAGGTGGCCTTGACCTCGACGAAGCCGTGGCCGTCCTCCTGGCCGACGTCGAGCAGGGACACGTCGAAGGTGCCGCCGCCGAGGTCGAAGACCAGGATGGTCTGGTCCTGCTCCTTGTCGAGCCCGTAGGCGAGGGCCGCCGCGGTGGGCTCGTTGATGATGCGGAGCACGTTGAGGCCCGCCACCGTGCCGGCCTCCTTGGTGGCCTGGCGCTGGGCGTCGTTGAAGTAGGCCGGGACGGTGACCACCGCGTCGGTGATCTTCTCGCCGAGGTAGGCCTCCGCGTCCTGCTTCAGCTTCTGCAGCACGAACGCGCTGATCTGCTGCGGCGAGAACTTCTTGCCGTCGATCTCCTGGGACCAGTTGGTGCCCATCTCCCGCTTGACCGAGCGGATCGTCCGGTCCACATTGGTGACGGCCTGCCGCTTGGCGACCTCGCCGACCAGGACCTCGCCGTTCTTCGCGAAGGCGACCACGGACGGCGTGGTCCGCGAGCCCTGCGCGTTGGCGATGACGGTGGGCTCACCGCCCTCGAGGATCGAGACGACGGAGTTGGTCGTCCCAAGGTCGATACCTACCGCACGTGCCATGAGTACGTCCTTGTAGTCAAAGTTGAGTCTGTTGGACTCAAGCTAATGATTGGGTGTCGTTCTTGTCAAACGACTTGAGCCTACTCGACTCAACCCTCATGAGCGGGGATGCATTCCCAAGAAACCGTACACATCGGGCCCAACGGTGGCGTGCCGGAGGTGGTTCCGCAGGGCGGACCCCCGGCGCGGTGGGTGCGCGCCGGGGGTCCGCGAGGGGGATGGCTCAGCTGACAGGCGTGTTCATGTCGGTCTGGATCTGGGCGGGGGTGAGGGCGCGGTTGTAGACGCGGACCTCGTCGATCAGGCCGCTGAAGTATTCGCCCCAGACGCTGTTGCCGCCGATGCGGAGGGGGGCGTTGTCGGCGCGGATGTTGCCGGTCCTGGCGGTCTGGGCGACTTGGATGCCGTTGACGTACAGGCGGAGGGCGCTGCCGTCGTAAGTGGCGGCCAGGTGGCTCCAGGTGTTGAGGGGGAGCTGGGCGGGCGCGCCGAGGTCGCCGAGGGTGGTGGTGGTCTGGATGGTGACGTGGGGGCGGTTGGTGTCGCTGCCGGCGGCCAGGACGTAGGCCAGGCCGCCCGCGTGTTGTTTCATGATGACGGTGCGCCAGCTCGTGACGCCGGCCGGGCGGACCCAGGCCTGCAGGGTCATGCCGTTGGTCAGGCGCAGGCTGGGGGAGTCGGGGACGGTGACCCAGCTGGAGCTGCCGTTGAAGGACAGGGCGTTGCCGAAGCGGCCGCCTGTGGTCCACGCGGTGGAGGTGACCGTGCCCGTGTTGCCCAGGCCGGACGTGTCGCCGACAGCGGTGCCCGCCCCCTCGTTCATGGGATAGGCGGCGACCAGGCCGGGCACGGCGGGCGTCGGGGTGTAGGCGGCGGTGTAGGTCGTCGCGGTGGCCGGGGCCACGATCTGGTGGGTGGCGGCGCCGCCGTCCGACCAGGACGCGAAGGAGAGGCTTCCTCCGCCCGCGGACTGCGGCGAGGGCGCCGACACGGAGTTGCCCGAGCCCACGATCACCGTACGCGTGAACGGCGTGGTCACCTGCTCGCTGTTGAAGCCGAGCTGCAGGCCCGCCGGCGTGGACTGGAAGGTCAGGTTCACCGTGCGCGGCTGTAGCAGCACGCTCCTGGTGTCCGTCAGGCCCTGGGCGTCCGTCGCCGTCAGGCGCAGCTCCAGGTGCGAGGGATGGTCGTGGTCGGGCGCCTGGAAGGAGCCGCTCGCCCCGGTGACCGTGGTGATCTCGTGCTCGTGGCAGGTCCCCGGGCAGTGGTGCAGGACGAGCGTCCACCTCATCCGCGAGCCGGGGATCGTGCCGTCCTGGGCGTCGGTGCCCGTGCCCGAGAAGGCGATCGTCTGGCCGACCGCCCACGTCGTCGCGGCGGTGGGGGCGATGATCGCGGCCGTGGGCGGGGTGTTGCCCACGTTGACCGTGACCGTGGCGTCGCCCTGGCCGCCCCGGCCGTCGCCGACGCGCAGCCGGACCACGTACGAGCCGGGCTGGGTGTAGGTGAACGACGGGGTGGCCGAGGTGGAGTCGTCCAGTTCGCCGTCGCCGTCGAGGTCCCACGCGTACGTGAGGGGGTCGCCGTCGCCGTCCGTCGAACCCGTGCCCGAGAAGCTCACCGCCAGCGGGGCGTCGCCCGACGTCGCGCTCGCGTTGATCACCGCTGTGGGCGGGGTGTTGTCGTAGACGTAGCGGACGATCGTGCCGTGATCGTAGTCCACCGCGAACAGGTCGCCGCCGGGGCCGATCTCCAGCTCGACCGTGGGCATGCCGGAGTCGAAGTTCGCGATGGTCGCCGGGTCGGGCAGGCCGTTCGCGCCCCTGGTCATCACCCAGACGCACTGGCGGCTGTAGTCGGACAGGAACAGCGCGCCGTCGTACGCGTCCGGATACCGGCCGCCCTCGTAGAAGGCCACGCCGCCGGCCGACGAGCCGCCCGACGGGCAGGGGTCGTTCGGGGCCACGCGGGCATTGTGGTTCCAGGCGAAGTACGGCTGCGCGTGCGCCGGCGCGCCCGCCGCGTAGAGGGTCTCGCACAGGGTCAGGTTGAGGTTGTCGTAGCCGCCCTGCCTGGCGGCGCCCTCGTAGCAGGGCCAGCCGAAGTTCGCGACGCCCGCGGTGGGGTTGGGCACCCGGTTGATCTCCTCGAACGTGTTCCAGCCGACCTCGGCCAGCCACATCTCCGGCGTGCCCGGCCGGTTGGTGAGGCGGAACGGGTTGCGCAGGCCGTGGGCGACGACCCTGGCGAGGTTGGGGTCGGGACTGGCGGCGTTCGGGTTGCCCGCGGCAGCCGCCCCCGTGTCCGGATTTATCCGGATCAGGGTGCCGTCGAGGCCGGCGGGGTCGCCGGTGGTCCGTACGTCCTGCGAGCGCAGCGCGCCGCCCTCCGCGGTGGGCGGCGTAAGCGCGGTGCCCACCGGCGAGGGCGGGTCGCCGCACGGGTTGTCCGGGGTGAGGTCCGAGCCCGGCAGGTTGTCCTGGCCGTAGTCGGCGAAGTTGAAGCTGGCGCCGTCGCCGGCGGTGGCGTACAGCATCCCGTCCGGGCCGAACTCGAGGTCGCCGGTGGAGTGGCTGGGATGCTGCTGGCACCAGTCGGTGATCAGCGGGGTCTCGGCGCCGGAGGGGGAGATGACGGACAGGCGCCCGGTGACCACGCAGCCGTCGCCGGTCGCGCCGGGCGGGGTGGGACAGGGATCGTCGGTGCCGCCCGGCGTGCCCCAGCGCGGGGCCGTGCCGCCGGGCAGGGCGTCGTACGCGTACATGACGTAGACGCGCGGGTCGGCGGGGAAGTTCGGATGCAGGGCCAGGCCGAGCAGGCCGCGGTCCCAGAAGTTGTGCACCCGAGTGCGTAAGTCCGCGTACGTCGCCGGCGTCGTGTCGGCGAGCGAGTCGAAGACCTTGATCAGGCCGTTCTTCTCCGCCACGAACACACGCCCGTCAGGGGAGAACTCGATGTTCGAGGGATGGTTGAGCCCGCTGAACACGGTCTGCTTCTGGAACGAGGCCGGCAGCGCCTGGGCCGCCGGGCTCGCCACCGCGACCAGGCCGACGGACAGGAGCAGGAACGAGGACAAGGCGTGACCGAGACGTCTCACGGGACCCCCAGTGATGCGCGGCGTCACCCTCGACGCCCCCGCGCCTCCGGTGCCTGATCGATGTATCGCAACAAATCGATCAGTTGTCACCAGGGATGTCCGTTGTTGGACAAACTATCTGGAACCGTCCACCAGCTTGCGATTGCCGAGGGCCTTCTTGAGCTTGACGGTCGTGGTCTTCTCGATCGCGATCATGATGCAGGAGACGTTCTTGGCCTTTGGGGACGTGCCCTCGTACAGGGTGATCGTGACCTGCTTGGCGGTCTCCTTCACCTTGACCCGGTCCAGGACCGTGCACGGGGCGACGCCCGACCACCAGGTGAGCTTGATCTGCCTGCCCTTGGCAACCGGCGTGGCGTTGGTCCAGCGGACCTTGTGCACGTTGATCGCGTTGCCCGTCGGCTTGACCGGCTCAGGGCCCTTCGTGGGCATGGTGGTGACCGGCTCCGCCGCGACCGGCGGCTGGGCCGGGGCCGTGGCGGCGGCCCGCTCGGCGGGCGGGGCCGCGCCGCAACCCGTCACGAGCATCACGCTTACTGCGAGCATTGTCCCGGCGAAAGGAGTCGCTGTCATTGTCCGCATACCCCTTACGACGAATCACGCCGGGCCACGGTTCAGCCAGGCGCCGGGTTAGTGTGGTTCCCGTGCTCCGTCAGGCCATGCTCGCCGTCTCCAAGAGCCAACGCGCCGAGCGCGTCATCACCTCCTCGCCCGTCACCAAGGACGTGGTCGGGCGCTATGTCGCCGACGACATCGGCGCGGCGGTCCGCGAGCTGACCCGGCGCGGTCTGCTCGTCACCGTCGGTCACCTCGGCGAGGAGGTGACCGATCGGGCACAGGCCGAGCGCGCCGTGTCCGCCTACCTGTCGCTGCTCGACCTGCTGCCCGCGGGCGCCGACGTGTCGGTCAAGCTGACCGCGCTCGGGCTGCGGCTGTCGGAGCGGCTCGCGTACGACCACGCCGCCGCCATCTGCCGGGCCGCCGCCCCCAGGGACCTCACGGTGACGCTCGACGCCGAGGAGCACGACACGATCGCCGGGTTGCACGCCGTGCACGCCGCCCTGCGCAGGGACCATCCGGACGTGGGCGTGGTGGTGCAGGCTTATTTGCCGGACTCGCTGGATCGCGTCGAGAAGCTGGGCGGGGCCCGGGTGCGCCTGTGCAAGGGGGCCTACACGGCGCCCGGCGCCTACACCTCGGCCGCCGACATCGACCGCTCGTTCGTACGGTGCCTGAAGGTCCTCATGGCCGGCACCGGCTATCCCATGGTCGCCACCCACGACCCGCGGCTGGTGCGGATCGCCTCCACCATGGCCGTGCTCGACGGCCGCGACCCGACGGGCTTCGAATACCAGATGCTGTACGGCGTACGTCCCGCCGAGCAGACCCGCCTGGCCGGGCTGGGCGCGAGAATGCGGGTCTACATCCCCTACGGCGCCGACTGGTACGCCTACCTCATGCGCCGCCTGGCCGAGCGCCCCCGCAACCTGACCTTCTTCCTGCGATCTCTGATGTCCCGCGGCTAGCCGGATAAGCTGCCAAGATGATTGCGATTCTGGGCACGGGCAAGATGGGAGAGGCCCTGCTGTCCGGGCTGCTGCGTGCCGGGTTCGAGCCGCACGAGATCATGGCGACCACCCGGCGGGCCGAGCGGGCGCAGGCGCTGCGCGAGGCCTACGGCGTACGCACCGTCACCAACTCCGAGGCCGCCAAGACGGCCGACACGCTGATCCTTGCGGTCAAGCCGCAGGACATGGCCGCGCTCCTGGCCGAGATCGCTCCTTACGTGCCCGCCGACCGCCTGGTGATCACGGCGGCGGCCGGCATCACGACCTCGTTCGTGGAGCAGCGGCTGGGCTCGGAGGTCCCCGTGGTGCGGGTGATGTCCAACACGCCGATCAGGTTCGACGAGGCCATGAGCGTGATCTCGGCGGGTGCGCACGCGGGCGAGGAGCACCTCCAGCGCACCGAGGGGCTGCTCAGCCCGGTGGGCAAGGTGCTGCGCATCCCCGAGTCCCAGCAGGACGCCGCCACGGCGCTGTCCGGCAGCGGGCCGGCCTACTTCTTCTACCTGGTGGAGGCCATGGTGGACGCGGGCATCCTGCTCGGCATGCCGCGGGCGGCGGCGCTCGACATGGTCACCCAGTCCATCGTGGGGGCCGCCGTGATGCTGCGCGACTCGGGCGAGCACCCGGTGATCCTGCGCGAGGCCGTCACCTCACCCGGCGGCACGACGATCGCGGCCATCGCGGAGCTGGAGCGGCACAGCGTACGCGCGGCGTTCCTGGCCGCCATCGAAGCCGCCCGCGACCGCGGCCGCCAACTCGCCTCCGGCTAACCCGAAAAGGGCTTCCAGCCGAACCGCCAGCCGAGGGACTTCGGGCGGATCCCGCACCCCGTCGTCGCCCTACGCGCCGGGTGATGCGGCTGGGCGCGGCCTCCAGGAGGTAGGCGGATCGGGCATGGGCTTCTCACGAGGTGGGCGGGCACGCACAGCCTTCACGAGGTGGGCGGGCGGATGTGGTTTCCAGGAGGTGGGCGAGCAGGCACGGGTTTCACGAGGTGGCTGGGCGGGCGAGGACTCGCGGAGGTGGGCGGCGGGGCGCGGCTTTCACGAGGTAGGCGGGCAAGGGTTACGAGGTGGGCCGGGAGGTGCGGGGTTCAGGAGGTGGGGGTGGGGCGTGCGGGCTTCGGAGGGTGGCGTGGGATGCCGATCACCCCGGCGGAGGTCCGCTGGGGTGATGGGTCGGGCGTGCGGGGCTCAGGCGTCGCGGCGCTGTAGTAGCACGGCCCCTGCCACCATGGCCACCGCGACCCAGGCGAGGTAGACCCCGAAGCCGCTCACCGGGCCCAGGAAGTCGTTGGCCCTGCCGGTCACGATCAGCTGGCCCGCGTTGGTGGTGAAGTAGGCGTTCACGGCCTTGCCCCACTCGCCGGGGAGCTGGTAGGTCAGCGGGGGCAGCACCAGCATCAGGGCGATGGCCGACACGAGCGCGCCCGGCGTGTGCCTGATGAGTGTGCCCAGTCCCAACCCGAACAGCCCGCAGGCGGTCAGGTAGGCGCTGCATCCCATCGTGGACCACACCAGTTGGCCCAGATCGACCGACGGTGGCTGGGAGATCGCCAGGCCGACGCCGATCGACCCGGCCGCCGCGACCGCGCAGACGACCAGCGAGACGATCGTGAACACCACGATCTTGCCGATCAGCAGCCTCATGCGCGTGGGCACGGCCATGAGCGAGGTGCGGATGCTCCCGGTGCGATATTCGCTGGAGATCACCAGCACGCCCAGGGCGGCCATGGACAGCGAGGCGAACATCGACCCCATCAGGCTCGTCGCTATCGCCTCACCGCCCGGGATCGGCCCGTCTGCCTGGCTCTTGACCGAGGCGCTCAGGAGCGCGGACAGGCCCAGCATCAGCACGGCGGTGGCGGCCAGCGTCCACACCGTGGAGCGCACCGAGCGGATCTTGGTCCATTCGGACCTGAGGATGTGCGTCATGACGTGAACTCCAGGCTGTCCTTGGTCAGCTCCATGTAGGCCGCTTCGAGGGAGGGCCGCACGAACGTCAGCTCCTCCAGCGGGATCCCGGACCGCGCGGTGAGGGCGCCGATCTCCAGCGTGCTCATGGCGGTCACCCGCAGGTGGTCGGCGTGCAGCTCGCCCACCTTGACCAGCTCGGCGACCTCGGCGAGGCGGGGCGAGCGCACGCGTACGTAGCCCTGCGAGCTGCGCCCGATGAACTCCGACACGCTCGTCTCGGCGATCAGCCGGCCCTTGCCGATCACCACCAGCCGGTCGGCGGTCTGCGCCATCTCGCTCATCAGGTGGCTGGAGACGAACACCGCCCGCCCCTCGGCCGCCAGCTTGCGCATGAGCGTGCGGATCCACAGGATCCCGTCGGGATCGAGCCCGTTGACCGGCTCGTCGAACAGCAGGATCTCCGGATCGCCGAGCAGCGCGGCGGCGATGCCCAGCCGCTGTGACATGCCCAGCGAGAACCCGCCGATCCGGCGCCCGGCCACCTCGCTCAGCCCCACGACCTCCAGGACCTCCGCCACCCTGCCGGCGGGGATGGCGTTGCTCTGCGCGATGGCCAGCAGGTGGTTGCGGGCACTGCGCCCGCCGTGCACGGCCTTGGCGTCCAGCAGCGCGCCCACCTTCCGCAGCGGCCGGCGCCACTCCCGGTAGGGCTTGCCGTCAACCGCCACCGACCCGCCGGACGGCTGGTCGAGGCCGAGGATCATGCGCATGGTCGTGGACTTGCCGGCGCCGTTGGGGCCGAGGAACCCGGTCACGTGACCGGGCTCGACGTCGAATGACAGGTCCGCCACGGCGAGGGTGCCGCCGTAGCGTTTGCTCAGGTTGGTGGCTCGGATGGCGGTCATGGACCCAGCGTGCCGTCGCGGGGCCGCGATGTCGTCATGCCCTGGGTTGGTTCTCGGGGCGGGTCGGTAGGACCCTGGTCCTACTCACCGGGGCGGATGAGGGCGGCCTCGTACGCGACGATCACCGCCTGCGCGCGGTCCCTGACACCGATCTTGGCGAACAGGCTCGTCACGTGGTTCTTGACGGTGGAGGGGGAGACCGACAGGTCGGAGGCGATCTCCGGGTTGGACCGGCCGCGGGCGATCAGTACGAGGATCTCCCGCTCGCGCTCGGTCAGCCCGGTCAGCTCGACCGGGACCTGCCTGGGACGCGACGGGCGGACGAAGGTGCCGATCAACCGGGTCAGCAGGCGTGGCGCCACGGCCGACTCGCCGCGGTGCACCACGCGTACGCCCTCGATCAGCTCCTCGGGGGAGACGTCCTTGGGCAGGAAGCCGTCGGCGCCCGCGCGCAGGGCGGCGACCACGTTCTCGTCCAGGTCGAACGTGCTCAGCGCGAGCACCCGCACCTGAGGCAGCTCCGACGTGATCAGCGCGGTGGCGCCGACCCCGTCGAGACCCGGCATGTGCAGGTCCATCAGCACCACGTCCGGCTTGAGCCGCCTGCTCAGCTCCACGGCCTGCTCGCCGTCGGAGGCCTCGCCCACCACGGCGAGGTCCGGCTGGGCGTCGAGCATCAGCTTGAACCCCTTGCGCACCAGCTCGTGGTCGTCGACGAGGAGAACCCTGATCCGCTCTTGGAAGGTCATGTCTGCTCCAGGGGGAGACGGGCGTGCACGCGGAAACCTCCTTCGGGGCGGGGGCCTGTGGACAGCTGGCCGCCGCACAGCGCGACCCGCTCGGCCATGCCGCCCAGCCCGAATCCCGGCGCGCCCCCGCCTTTCGCGCCGCCGATCCCGCCCGAGTCCTTGGCCAGGCCGTCGTCGATCACCTCGACCTCCACGGCCGCAGGCTCGTACGTCAGCAGGACGTTCGCCCTGGCGCTGAGCGCGTGCTTGCGGGTGTTGGTGAGCGCCTCCTGCACGATCCGGTAGACGGCGTGGTCCACGGCCGTCGGCAGTGCGACGGGCTCCCCGGTGACCGACAGGTGGGCGGGCAGGCCGGCGGACCCGGCCTCCTTGATCAGCTCGGGCAGGCGGTCGGCGCCCACCCCCGTCGCGGCGTCGGGCCCCTCGTTGCCGTCGGCCCTCAGCACGTCGAGCAGGTGGCGCATCTCCGACATCGCCTGGCGGGCGGTCTGCTCGGCGCTCTCCAGCGCGTTCCTGGTGATCTCCTGCTCCGGCGGGAGCGTGGCGCGGGCGCCGCCGACCAGGGCGTTGATCACGGTGATGTGGTGGGCGACCACGTCGTGCAGCTCCCTGGCGATGCGCCGCCGCTCGGTGCGGACCGCGTCGTCGGCGGCCTCGCGCCGGCCGCGCTCGTCGAGTTCGGCGCGGAGCTGGACGATCTGGCCCAGCCCCACGGGGACGCCGACCAGGAACAGGGTCGCCACCCACGCGGCCTGCCCGGGATCGCGCCACACCATCACAGCCGCGTAGACCGCGTACGCGCCCGCCGAGGCGATCACGGCCGTACGGCCGGAGGTGTAGCGGCCGAGGCTGTAGAGCGCGATGAGCGAGTGCACGTTGGAGCCCGTGACGATCCCCGTGACCACGCCCACGGCGTCGACCGCGGCCACCAGCGCCGCCGTGAGGACCGGCCGGCCGCGCCGCATGAGCAGGCACGCCATGCCCGCCAGGTAGACCGCCCCGCCCTTCGCGTCCGAGGGGTCGCCCAGGAGGAGCATCATGGGGACCCCGACGATCGCCGGGAAGGCGAGCACGACCACGAGCGTCGTGTCGAAGACCTTGGGACGTCTGAAATAGCGGACGATCTTGAGGAGGGTTCGCGCCGGGCGCACGCTCAAACCCTAAGCCACCGGCGTTCCAGGGATGCCGATCGGTTTTGCCGCCTTCCGACCAGGGCTATAAGGAGGTGTCTGCGCTGCTGTAACGTCGGCGCAGGGAGCGAGCCCGACACACCGAGCGGTGAGCGACCATCAGGCGGGCTAGGGATCAGGCGAAGGAGTTTGCATGGGCCGGTCGGCGCGGGTGATCTGGGACGACGCCCTCATCTCCTACGATTTCGGTCCCGGCCATCCCCTCGCCCCCATCCGGGTGGAGCTGACCATGGCGCTCGCCCGTGACCTCGGCGTGCTCGACAAGGTCGAGGTGGCCGGCTGCGAGCCCGCGACCGACGCCGAGCTGGCCATGGTCCATGAGCGGGGCTACATCGAGGCCGTCAAGCGGGTGTCCGCCACTGGCCGGCCCGATCTCGAAGCCGGGCTCGGCACCTCGGACAATCCCGCGTTCCAGGGGGTGCACGAGGCCTCCGCGCTGATCGCCGGGGCCTCGCTGGCCGCCGCCCGCGCGGTCTGGGAGGGCACCGCCGAGCACGCGGTCAACGTCGCAGGCGGGCTGCACCACGCCATGCCGGCGCTGGCCAGCGGCTTCTGCGTCTACAACGATCCCGCGCTGGCCATCGCGTGGCTGCTGGCCCAGGGCGCCGGCCGCGTCGCGTACGTGGACGTGGACGTGCACCACGGCGACGGCGTCCAGACGGTCTTCTACGACGACCCCCGCGTGCTGACGATCAGCCTGCACGAGAGCCCGCGCACGCTGTTCCCCGGCACCGGGTTCCCGGAGGAGACCGGCGCCGAGGGCACGTCGGTCAACGTGGCGCTCCCGGCCGGCTGTGGCGACTCCGGCTGGCTGCGGGCCTTCGACGCGGTCGTGCCGCCGCTGCTGCGCGAGTTCCGGCCGGAGATTTTGGTCACCCAGCACGGCTGCGACAGCCACGCCCTCGACCCGCTGGCCAACCTGATGCTCAGCGTGGACGGCCAGCGGACCGCATATGCCGCCCTGCACCGCCTGGCCCACGAGACGGCGGGCGGCCGGTGGATCGCGACCGGGGGCGGCGGTTACGAGCTGGTGCAGGTGGTGCCGCGGGCGTGGACCCACCTCATCGCCGAGGTGGCGGGTCATCCCGTCGATCCATCCACTCCCACGGGTCAAGAGTGGCGCCGTTTGGTCAGGGACCGTACAGGAGAAGCTCCACCCCTTACCATGACAGATGGGCGAAATCCGGAATTTCATCCGTTCTCAGATGGTTATGACCCAGCGGACCCCATAGACCGTTCGGTGCTGGCTACGCGAAATGCGGTGTTTCCCCTGCACGGCCTTGACCCGATGCCCTAACGAGAAAGAGAACTTGTGCTCAGCCGCGACGACCTTCGCGAGCATCTCGTATACACGCGTATAGCGGGCGATGTCGCGACCCCACGCGAGAACAATCTCGACCACTACAGTTCGCTGGCCAACGGCGATCCCTACTACATGCTGGGCCTGACCTACGACCAGCCATGGCCGTACCGGGACGTCCTGGCGCTGATGGCCAAGTCCGCGGGCGTGATCTCCGACCCCGGCCACCGCTGGGGCCAGGACACCATCGACCCCGACCTGACGATCGACGCGATCGACGCGATGGCCGAGCGCATCGCCTCGGTGCTGTCACGGGACAACCCGCGGGTGCTGTTCGCCACCGGGCACCCGACCGGCCTGCTCGCCATCCACATGCCGCTGGCCCGGCTCTGCGCCGAGCGCGGCGCGCTGCTGGTGACGCCGGGCGAGGGCTGGACGTACGCCGGGTCGAGCTTCGGCCGGCCGCGCGGGATCCGCTACATGGAGAGCGTGGCGATGCTCGACGACCGCGGCGGCTTCGTGCACACCCACGACGCGGCCCCGATGCGGCACATGCTCGGCGAGCTGGACGGGGAGAAGCCGGACCTGGTGATCGCCGACCACGGCTGGGCGGGAGCGGCCGCGGAGGCCGGAGTGCCGACCGTGGCGTTCGCCGACAGCAACGACCCCGGGCTCTTCGTCGGCGAGGCGGAGGGAAAAATTGACGTGGTCGTACCACTTGACGACAACGTGCTACCGCGCTATTACGCACCGTTGACGGAGCGGCTTGTCACTCAGGTCACACGAGCCCTTTGAGTTCGATTCGGTCCTCCCCATACCGTCTTTTCGCGCCTGCATTCCAAGGGGCTCGCTGTCCCTTTGCCAACTTTTGATGGGGCTCCGGAGACTCTTATGTGTGGCAGCTTGGACGGTTCCAACGTCCAGGCAAGGTGCTCAAACAGGCTGCTGGCCAGCGATTTCGCTGGTTCGGCTGACAGGTGGCTCCGTCAACTGAGAAAATAGGGGGTTTGCGCACTCGGAGTCCCGACTTACGCTGACGGCAGTACACGTGCGTGAGCAATGGCACCAGTGGGGATAACCCGGATACACGTGCGGAAGAGGCGTCCGATGGGTGCAGGCGAAAGACCTCTCAGTGAGGTGAAGTTCCTGACCGTGGCGGAAGTGGCCACGGTCATGAGGGTGTCCAAGATGACGGTGTACCGGCTCGTCCACTCTGGCGAGCTCCCGGCCATCCGAGTAGGCCGGTCGTTCAGGGTGCCTGAGCAGGCGGTACACGACTATCTTCGGGAGGCCTACATCGAGGCAGGTTGAAGTAGCGGCATGAAAGATCGTGTCGTGAATGCTGTCGCGGGAGAAGCCCGGTCGCCGCGACGCGACCGGGCTTCGACCCCCCTATGGGGCGATCTACCGTCGATCGCCGGTAGTCTGTGAGCCGGTGTGCGCTCGCACTCCGGTTCAGTCTTGTTTGAATACCTGGGGGTCCCGTGGGCTCTGTGATCAAGAAGCGCCGCAAGCGGATGGCTAAGAAGAAGCACCGCAAGCTGCTCAAGAAGACGCGCATCCAGCGGCGTAACAAAAAGTAACCTACGCAGCTGTGAGGCGCGCTGATGACCCACACCGTGCTTGTCACCGGGGTCTCGCGCCACATAGGCGCCCGGGTGGCAAGCGTTCTGGCGGCAGCCCCGGACATCAGCCGCGTCATTGGAGTTGACACCGTGCCGCCGCCCTCGCTGACTCGCGATGGCGGCATCTCCCTGGGCCGGACGGAGTTCGTCCGGGTGGATCTGCGCAGCCCCGACATCGCACAGGTGATCGCGGCCGCGGATGTTCACACCGTTGTGCACATGAGCCTGGTCAGCGCTCCGTCGAGGAGCGGGGGCCGGACGGCCATGAAGGAGCACAACGTGATCGGCACCATGCAACTGCTCGGTGCCTGCCAACGGTCGGCGACCGTGCGGCGTGTCGTGGTGCGCTCCACCACGGCCGTCTACGGCTCGTCGCCTCGGGATCCAGCGGTGTTCACCGAGGAGCTGGAGCCGCACGACGGCCCCAGCCACGGCTATGCGAAGGATGCCGTCGAGGTGGAGGGCTACGTGCGAGGCTTCGCGCGGCGCCGTCCCGACGTGACGGTGTCGCTGCTTCGCTTCGCCAATTTCATGGGTCCCGGCGTCGAGTCACCGCTGACCCGTTACTTCACCCAGCCGGTGCTGCCGACCGTGTTCGGCTTCGACCCGCGGCTGCAGTTCGTTCACGAGGACGACGCGGTCGAGGTGCTGCTCCGGATGGCGACAGAGGACCACCCCGGCACGTACAACGTGGCCGGGGCCGGTGTGCTGCTGCTCTCGCAGTGCGCCAGGAGGGCGGGACGGCCGTCGTTGCCGGTGCTCTCGCCCGCCTTCAAGGTGCTGGGCAACGCCGCCCGCAGGATGGGCCTGGTCGAATACTCGCCCGAGCAGCTCAGGCTGATGTGCCACGGCCGCGCGGTCGACACCGCCCGGCTTGAGGCCGAGCTCGGGTGGAAACCCAAGTTCACGACCGGGGCGGCCTTCGACGACTTCCTGCGCTCGCGTGGCCTGCGCCCGTTCGGAGGTGTACGCACTTGAGCGTTCCCCGCGAAGAGGCCCGGGTGATCCCGATCAGCGCGGCGCCGTCCTTCGAGCAACCCGATCCGGTGGCGGAGCTGCTCGCCCTGATCCGTCGGCGGATCACGGGCGACTACGAGGTCGACGAGTTCGGCTACGACGCCGAGCTGACCGACAAGGTGCTCCTGGAGCTGATCAGGCCGCTCTACAACCACTGGTTCAGGGTGGAGACGGTCGAGCTGAAGAACGTCCCGGTGGAGGGCGGCGCGCTCATCGTGGCCAACCACTCGGGCACGCTGCCGTTCGACGCGCTGATGATGCAGCTGGCGCTGCACGACGAGGCCGGCAGGCCGTTGCGGCTGCTCGGCGCCGACCTCGTCTACCAGCTTCCGGTGCTCAGCCATCTGTCCCGCAAGACGGGCCACACGCTGGCCTGCCGCGAGGACGCCGACCGGCTGCTGCGTGGGGGCGAGCTCGTCGGGGTGTTCCCCGAGGGCTTCAAGGGCATCGGCAAGCCCTTCTCCGATCGCTACAAGCTGCAGCGGTTCGGCCGCGGCGGGTTCGTGGCCTCGGCCCTGCGCACGGGCGTGCCCATCGTGCCGGTCGCGATCGTGGGCGCCGAGGAGATCTATCCCAAGATCGGTGACCTGAAGTCGCTGGCCCGGCTGCTGGGCCTGCCCTACCTGCCGATCACGCCGCTCTTCCCGCTGCTCGGGCCGCTGGGGCTGGTGCCGCTGCCGTCCAAGTGGATGATCGAGTTCGGCGAGCCCATCCGGACCGACGACTACGACCCGTCGGCGGCCGACGATCCCATGCTGGTGTTCAACCTCACCGACCACGTGCGGGAGGTCATCCAGCAGATGCTCAACGAGCTGGTGCTGCGCAGGGGGTACGCCTTCCCGCCCTTCATGTGAAACCTGGGGGGCGCCGGCGGTGTTCAACGGGGCGATTCGCTCACTGAACACCGGAAGGAACCCCATGGATCTTCAGCTCTCCGGCCGCGTCGCCGTCGTCACCGGCGCGTCCAAGGGCATCGGCCTGGCCGTCGCCCGCACCTTGGCCGAGGAGGGCGCGCACGTCGTGGCCGTCTCGCGGCGGCGTACCGACGCGTTGCCCGGCGAGGTCGTGCACGTGGCCGCCGACCTGATGGACCCGCAGGAGCACGCGCGGGTCGTGGGGCGGGCCGTGGCCGAGTTCGGCGGCCTGGACATCCTGGTCAACAACGCCGGCGGGCCGCCGCCCGGAGTGACGCTGCCCCGGGTCGGGTTCATGGCGCCCGACGACGAGGACTGGCGGGCGATGTTCGAGTTCAACCTGTTCTCGGTCGTCCGCATGATCCGCGCCGCCGTACCCGTCATGCTGGAGCGGGGCGGTGGCTCGATCGTCAACCTCTCCTCCACCATGGCCCGCCAGCCCGGCGCCATGAACGTCGACTACGCCGCCGCCAAGGCCGCCGTGAGCCACGTGAGCAAGGCCGTCGCCGAGGAGTACGGCCCGCGGGGCGTGCGCGTGAACACCCTCACGCCCGGCGCGGTGCTCACCGACTGGTGGACCAGGCCGGGCGGCGCCGCCGAGGTCATGGGGGCCATGGTCGGGGCGACGAAGGAGGACGTCGTCACCAAGGTCGCCCCCGAGATGCTGCGCATGGTCACCGGGCGCCTCGTGGACCCGCAGGAGATCGCCGACGCGGTCGCCCTGCTGGCCTCACCCCGCTCGGGCAGCACGACCGGCGCCGAGCTCGTCATCGACGGCGGCCAGCTCAAGGAGCTGTGACCGCCCGCGTGAACCCGGAGGGCGGGTTGCGGCAAGACATGCGTGACCGATTTCCCACAGAAGGGCGGAGATGATCACGCAACCCGCCACCAGGGGTGCGGATTCGGAGCTCGTGAGCGCCTCACTGACCGAACCCGAGGCGTTCGCGGAGCTTTTCGACCGCTACTCAGCCATGCTCTACAGGTACGTCTCCAAACGCCTCGGCCCCGAGCCCGCCGAGGACCTCGTCGGCGAGACCTTCCTGATCGCCTTCTCCCGCAGGCGGAGCTACGACCTGGCGATGCCGGACGCGAGGCCCTGGCTCTTCGGCATCCTCACCAAGCTCATCTCCCGGCACCACCGCGGTGAGGCCGCCCGCTACCGCGCCCTGCTGCGCGCCCCCGTCGAGGCCGAGGTGGAGTCGCCGGCCGACCGGGTGGCCGCGGGGGTGAGCGCCCAGGCCGTCCGGGCCGAGCTGGCCGGCGCCCTGGCCGCGCTGCCCGCCAAGGACCGCGACGTGCTGCTGCTGATCGCCTGGGGGGATCTCACGTACGAGGAGACGGCCCGGGCGCTCGCCATCCCGATCGGCACCGTGCGATCCCGTCTCAACCGTGGCAGGCGCAAGGTCCGGGCCGCGCTCGGCGACGCCAACCCCCTGGAGGAGGAGTGACGATGGACGACCTGAAGCTGCTCCGCGACCTGGGGACGGCGTTCGAGCACGAACCGCCCGCGACGCTCGCCCGCCAGCGCGAGCGCCTCCTGCGGGCCCGCCCGCGCGGAGGCGGGGTGGGTCGCTGGGTGAGCTGGTGGACGGCCGGGCTGGTGGCCGCCGCCACGGCCGTGGCGGTCGTGGTGCCCACCGTGCTGATCGGCGACCGCCACCCGGCCGCCCCGCCCGCGGGGACCGACTCCGTGGACGTGAGCGGCGCCATGAACGTGCTCCTGATCGGTTCCGACACCCGCCAGGGCGCCGGCAACGTCGAATACGGCCCTCGGATGGCCGATGCGGGGGCGCACTCCGACACCATCGTCATCCTGCACGTGCCCGCCGACCGGGGCAGCGCCGTCGCGGTCAGCGTGCCGCGCGACTCGATCGTCCGGATCCCGCGCTGCGGCTCGTCGCCGGCCAGGGAGGACATGATCAATTCCGCGTACCGTACGGGGGGCGCGGGCTGCCTCAGGACCACGCTGGAGACCCTGACGGGGCTGACCATCCGGCACACGGTGGAGGTGGACTTCGCGGGGTTCAAGAAGGTGGTCGACGCGCTCGGCGGCGTACAGGTGACGCTGCCCCGGCCGGTGGACGACCGGATGGCCAAGCTGCGGCTGCCCGCGGGCAGGTCGATGCTCGACGGCGAACAGGCGCTCGGCTACGTCCGCCTGCGCCGCTACGGCGCCGAGGGCTCCGACATCAGCCGGATCAAGCGCCAGCAGGAGCTCGTGCTCGCGACCCTGCAGCGGCTGCGGGACGCGTTGTTCGACCCCGGCAGGCTCAGGGCGTTCCTCGGGGTGATGCACGAGTCGGTCAGGACGGATCTGAGCCCCGAAGCGATGTACGAGCTGGCCGTAGGCATGTCGGAGACCAAGCTGACCTTCATGACCGTCCCCTGGCGGCCCCACCCCGACGATCCCAATAGGCTCGCGTGGCAGCAGCCGGACGCCGCCGAGCTCTTCAAGTCACTCGAATGACCCACCAGGGCCGCCCCTGAGGGAGCCGCGGGCTCTACCGCTGCGTGCGGTAGAGCTTGCGCAGGGCGATGCCCGCGGCCACGCCGCCCGCCACGGCTCCCACGCCCGCCGCGATGGGCAGGGCCGCCAGGGTGGCCTTGCGTCCGGTGCGGAAGTCCTTGATCGGCCAGGCGTGCTTTCTGGCGTGCTCGCGCAGCTCGGCGTCCGGGTTGATGGCCACGGCATGGCCGACCAGCGACAGCATCGGCAGGTCGTTGGCCGAGTCGCTGTAGGCCGTGCACCTGGTCAGGTCGAGTCCCTCACGGCGGGCCAGCGCCCGCACCGCCTCGGCCTTGGCGGGGCCGTGCAGCAGGTCGCCGACCAGCCGCCCGGTGTAGACGCCGTCGCTGCTCTCGGCGACCGTGCCGAGCGCGCCGGTCAGGCCGAGCCGCTGCGCGATGACCCTGGCCAGCTCGACCGGCGTGGCGGTGACCAGCCAGACCCGCTGGCCCGCGTCGAGGTGGTCCTGCGCGAGCGCCCTGGTGCCGCCCCAGATGCGGTCGGCCATGACCTCGTCGTAGATCTCCTCGCCGAGGCGCACCACGTCATCGACCTTGGCGCCCGCGACGAACGCCAGCGCCGTCTCCCTGGCCACCGCGATGTGCTCGGGGTTCTCGTTGCCACGCAGCCGGAACACCGCCTGCCCCACGGCGAACTTCAGCAGGTCGGACGACGTGAACAGGCCACGCGTGGCCAGCCCCCTGGCGAAGTGGTAGATCGAGGCGCCGCGCATCATCGTGTTGTCCACGTCGAAGAAGGCCGCGGCCTGGAGGTCCGGCTGGGCCGGGGCGACGGTGACCGCCGCCTGGGCCGCGGCCTCCCCGGCGGCCCGGGGCTCCGGTTCTTGTCGTCGTCGGATTAGCCGCCACATGGGCTCAGCTTACTGACCTAGTTCGGGACGACCAGACCCTCGATATAGTCAAGATAGCCTTCTGCCTGGACCGCCTCGGCCTCGTTGAGCTGCGTCAACATGGGCCCCACGACCTCTTTCTGGTCCCTTGCGAAGGACTTGATCTTCGGCGAGCGCGGCTCGACCCGTTCCAGTCGGCTGATCCCCGCCCGCGTGGACTCCTCCATGTCCTTGAGCGTCCTGCTGACCAGCGGCCCGTCGACGGACGAACCCAGCAGGCTGGCCACCTCCTTGGCGCGGGTCTTGGCCGAGTCCAGCTCGCGCTGGCCGCGTTCGGCGTCGTCGGTGCTCAGGTGGACGAGGGTGCTCTCCGCCGCGCGCTTGAGCGGGTAGAGCGAGTCTCCCGGCACCGCCTGGTAGGTGGCGAAGGCCGAGACCATCATGGCCGCCGCCAGCCCCAGCGTGGCGAGCTGCGACAGGACCGGCCGGCGGCGTACGGGCCGGCGGTGGCGGGGACGGTGCCTGACGTGGTGGACCGGCTCGTCGGTGAGCTCCCCGGACAGGAGCTGCGCGCGCAACCGGGCCCGGAAGGCGGGCTCCGGGTCGGCGCCGAGCGGGAGCCGTCCCAGCTCCACGAGGTGTTCGAGCACGCGCTCCCGTCGCCTGCTCGCCCTACTCATGGACTGCTCCTAGACGGTCCCGACGTGACACCTGCCTAACGAGAGGCGGATGGGGGAGGTTACGCCAGGTCGTTCTTAAGTGCCCTGGCCAGCGAGCGGACGGCCCTGAACTGCAGCGCTTTGATCGCTCCACTCTTCTTCCCCATGATCAGCGCGGTTTCCGCGAGCGAGAGGCCGTGCAGGAAGCGCAGGACCACACATTCCTGCTGTTCAGGATTGAGATCTCGGACGGCCCGCAGTATGCGGTCGTTGATGATGGCCGTGACCACGGCGTTCTCCGGGATGTGCGAGCCGTCGAGCGGGACGTCGATGACTTCACCGGTGGGTATCTCCAGCCGGTAGCGGCCGGACTTGAAGTGGTCGGTCACCAGGTTTCGCGCGATGGTCACGAGCCAGGCGCCGAAGTCGCGGCCCTGCCAGGTGAAGTCGGCGATCCTGCGCAGCGCGCGCAGGAAGGTCTCGCTGGTCAGGTCCTCGGCCAACGGGTGTGAGCCGACCCTGAAGTAGATGTATCGGTAGACGAGATCCACGTAGCGGTCGTAGAGCGTGCCAAAGGACTCCGAGCAGCCGCTCTTGGCATGCATCACCAGCGTACGGAGGTCGTCGGGCACTTCGTCGCGCACGGCGAGCTCGCCCGTCCGGGCAGGTCCAGCGACCGCTGGCGCTAACAGCCCGGCGAACGGTGACGAGTCAGGCATCCGGTATCCCTAGGGGTAAGGGGTGCGGCGTGCTCGAACACTCTAGAAATCAACCGGAAAATCCACAATCCACGGCATGCTTGCATGACTTGGCGTAATCGCCAGATACCGTGGAGGCGCACACCCCGCTACCCGCAGGTTCATGCCCCGCTGCCTGCGGTGAGCCGCCGGATGTGACCTGCCCCGGACCGACCGGTTCCCGCTTCGGCTACCGGCGGGGAGGCAACGTCCGGCAGCATTGGAGTCACCATGGAGATCCTCGTTGCTGTCATAGCGTTCGCCGGTGCGCTTCTCGCGGCGGTCGCGGCCGGTGCCCTGATTCAACGACTGCGCGACGATCCCGAGGGGTGGTTGATCGCCTGGACCGTTGCAGTCGTGTCCCTCTGCCTGTCGCTGGGCGTGATCGGCATCGGGGGCGTCCTGGGGTTCGGCGGCTTCACGTTCCGGATCTACCAGGTGACCGGATCGCTGCTCGCGCCGCTCTGGCTGGGCGTCGGGCTGGTGCAGCTGCTGGCGGAGAAGGTGCCGCCGAGGTTCCTGGCGTGGCTGTTCGGCACCGCGCTGACCGTCGTCGCCGCCGCGATCATGGTCTTCGACCCGCTCAAGAGCGACGACATGAGCAGGACGCTGCCCGCCGCCGCGGATTTCTGGGGGCTGATCCCCGGCTACCTGCTGATCGGCGTGCACGTCATCGCCGTGCTGCTCATGCTGGCCATGCTGGTCGTCGCCGGGCTCAAGTGGCGCAACGGCGACGAATACGACACCGACAACCTGCACGCGTCCCTGGTCATCGTCCCGTCGGGGATGGCGCTCGTGGGCGCGATGCGGTTCGCGGTGCCGCCGCTGTTCACCACGGCGCTGCTTCTGGTGGCCGCCGCCGCGGTCTGGTACACCGTGCTGCGGCCGCTGGCGCCGTACGAGGACGACGACGAGGACGACTTCGCTCCGGACCGCGAGGAGCGCGTCCCGCGCCGCGACGATCGCTCTCAGCGCCGCGAGGAGGCCCTTCAGTATCGCGAGGAGCCCAGCATGGCGCAGATGCCACCCGGCGAGCGGCCGATGTACCGCGACGAGCGGGTGGGCCGGCGCGGCGTGCCCGAGCCCATGCCGGCCCCCGACCTGCCTCCCTCGCCGCCGCCGCGCAGGGCGTCGGGGCTGGGCGACCTCGTGGCCGAATACCGCGCGGGCGACCAGGAGGTCGACTACGCCGCGCGCATGGCGGCCCCGCCCGAAGGGGGCCCCGCGACCGGCTACATCATGAGCGGCGGCCCGGGCCAGCGCCCCGACTACGGCATGCCGGCGACCGGCGTGGTCTACCCCGGCGCCGACGTGTTCTCACCGGCACCGAAGCCGGCACCGCAGCCGGTCCCGCAGCCGGTCCCGCAGCCGGCGCCGCAGCAGCAGCCCGCCTCCAGCAGGCCGCTGCCGACGATCTACGGCCTGCTGACCGTGTTCACGATCATGGACGGGGCGGGCGACGCGTTCGACCGGCTGGCCGAGGCGACGGTCGAGGCCGTACGCCGCGGCGAGCCCGACACGCTCGTGTACGCCTGCCACGCGGTGAAGTCGGCCCCCCTG
Organism: Nonomuraea jiangxiensis; assembly: GCF_900099965.1. Lineage (GTDB taxonomy): Bacteria > Actinomycetota > Actinomycetes > Streptosporangiales > Streptosporangiaceae > Nonomuraea > Nonomuraea jiangxiensis. Next base: position 125,096 of record NZ_FNDJ01000027.1, read on the forward strand.
CAGCGCATCGTCTACGAGCTCTACCGGGACGAGGTGGCCTACCGCGACCACCAGCGCCAGCCGCACGTCGAGAGGTTCGTCAACGAGCGGCAGGCCATGGTGCTGGCCACCAACGTCATCGAGCTCAACGTCAACGCCGCGAAGGTGGTGCCGCTGCCGACGGCGATGTTCTGATCGCCCCCGCGGTGAGGCCGGCGCTGATCAGTCGCTCAGCGCGGCCCGCAGCCGGCCCTCGTCGACCCGCCAGAAGTCGTGCTGCACGCCGTCGATCAGCGTGACCGGGATCATCTCCCAGTACTTCTCCCGCAACTCGGCCGAGGTCTCGATGCTGACCTCCTCCCAGGGGACGCCGAGGTCGCCCGCAACCCTGGCGATGACCTCGCGGGCGTCCTCACACAGGTGGCAGCCGGGCTTGCCGAGCAACGTGATGTGGTGCATGGGGCCACGTTATGCGAGTCGCGCGGGTCGCCGGCATGCCGGCGGCGCCGCTCCGGACCGCCGTGACTTTGTGCATCGGTTCACAAAGGGATTAACCTGAAAGACGGTTCGATTCCGTTCACGCGGTCCCCAAGCCGCCCGTCCCCTGGAGCTCCGGCACGTGAAGAGCCCGTCCCAACCCCGTGACCGCGGCATTCCCGAGGCGACGGTCGCACGGCTGCCGTTGTACCTGCGGGCGCTGCACGGGATGGCCGAGCGGGGCATCGCCACCGTCAGCTCCGAGGATCTGGCCGCCGCCGCCGGGGTCAATTCCGCTAAATTGCGCAAAGACCTGTCACACCTCGGCTCCTACGGCACCCGCGGCGTAGGCTATGACGTGGAATACCTCGTGTACCAGATCTCCCGTGAGCTCGGCCTGACCCAGGACTGGGCTGTCGCGATCGTGGGGGTCGGTAACCTCGGCCGGGCGCTGGCCAACTACGGAGGGTTCGTCTCCAGGGGCTTCCGGGTGGCGGCGCTCGTCGACGCCGACCCCGAAATCGTGGGCGACACCATCGCGGGGTTGAATGTTGAGCACATCGACGAACTGGAAGCCGTGATCAAGCGGCGTGGAGTCTCGATCGTGGTTCTGGCGACACCCGCGGCGGCGGCGCAGGAAGTGTGTGATCGCGTGATTGGCGTGGGTGTGACCAGCATCCTGAACTTCGCCCCCGTTGTGCTGTCTGTGCCGGAAGGCGTCGATGTCCGTAAGGTTGACTTGTCAATAGAACTGCAGATTCTCGCGTTCCACGAGCAGCGCAAAGCGGGGGGGCCACTCATGGCGGTGGACGGTCAATGAGTGTTCTGGCTATCGGACTGAGTCATCGGACCGCGCCGGTGGCACTTCTCGAGCGTGTGTCCCTGACGGGTGACGCCCTCGTCAAGTTCCTCCACGACGTCCAGCAGGACGTCAACGTCGCGGAGACGATGGTGGTCTCGACCTGCAACCGGGTCGAGCTCTACGTCGCGGTCGACCGTTTCCACCCCGCCGTCACCTCCGTCGGCCGGCTGCTGGGCCTGCACACGGGCGTCCCGGTCGAGGAGCTGACGCCGCATCTCTACGTGCACTTCGAGGAACGCGCCGTCGAACACCTGTTCTCGGTGGTCTGCGGCCTCGACTCCATGGTCGTCGGCGAGGGCCAGATCCTCGGCCAGGTCCGCCAGGCGCTCAAGCTGGGGCAGCGGCAGGGCACCGTCGGCGCCACCCTCAACGAGCTGGTCCAGCAGGCACTGCGGGTGGGCAAGCGGGCCCACCACGACACCGGCATCGACCAGGCCGGCGCCTCCCTCGTCTCCGCCGGCCTGGCTCTGGCGGGCGACCTGGCCGGGCGGCGCGCCCTGGTGGTCGGCGCGGGCTCCATGAGCTCGCTGGCCGCCGTCACGCTGGCGCGTGCCGGGGTCACCGACATCGTCGTGGCCAACCGTACGTACGAGCGGGGCGTCCGGCTGGCCGAGTCCGTGGGCGGCCGGGCGGTGGAGTTCGCCTCCGTGGCCCGGGAGCTCGGCTCCGCCGACATCGTCATCACCTGCACGGGCGCGGGCCGCCATCTCATCACGGCCGACATGCTCACCCGGGGCGCGTTCCTGCTGGACCTGGCGTTGTCACATGACATCGACCCCGAGGTACGCTCTGTGCCGGGCGTCATGCTGGTCGACCTGGAGACCATCCAGCAGTCGGGCATCGGCTCGCGGGAAGGAGACGCGGTCGATTCCGTGCGCGCGCTGGTCGCCGAGGAGCTGCGGGCCTACCTCGACGCCGAGCGCGCGGCCAGGGTGACCCCGACGGTGGTGGCGCTGCGCAGTAAGGCGGCGGGCGTGGTCGAGTCCGAGCTCGGCCGCCTCCTGATGCGTGTTCCCGACCTCGACGAGCGGGCGAGGGACGAGGTGGCCATGACCGTCCAGCGCGTCGTCGACAAGCTGCTGCACGAGCCCACCGTGCGTGTCAAGCGGCTGGCCGCCTGCCCAGGAGGCGATCATTATGCCGAGGCGCTGCGCGAGCTGTTCAATCTGGATCCGAAGCTGCCCGAGGCCGTGAGGGAGGTCGAGCTGTGAGGCTGGGAACCCGCCGGAGCCTGATGGCGACCACGCAGTCCCAGATGGTCGCCGACGCCTACACCGAGCGCACCGGGCGCGCGATCGAGCTGGTGGGCGTCACGACGTTCGGCGACGTGACCAAGGCCCACCTGGCGCAGCTCGGCGGCACCGGCGTCTTCGTCAGCGCGTTGCGCGACAAGCTGCTCGAAGACGAGATCGACTTCGCCGTGCACTCGCTGAAGGACCTGCCGACCAAGCAGGACCCCCGCTTCACCCTGGCCGCGATCCCGGCCCGGCACGACCACCGCGACGCGCTGGTCGGCCCGCACAAGTTCGCCGACCTCGCCCCCGGCGCCAGGGTCGGCACCGGCTCTCCGCGCCGGATCGCCATGCTCAGCGCGCTGCGCCCGGACCTCGAATACGTCCCGATCCGCGGCAACGCCGACACGCGCATCGGCAAGGTCGCCTCGGGCGAGCTCGACGCGGTCGTACTGGCCTCCGCCGGGCTGCACCGGATCGGCCGGGACGCCGACATCGCGCAGATCTTCGAGGTCGAGGAGCTGCTGCCCGCTCCCGGCCAAGGCGCGCTGGCCGTGGAGTGCCGCGCCGACCGCCCCGACCTGATCGCCTTCCTCGGCGTGCTCGACGACGCCCCCACCCGCTCCGCCGTGACCGCCGAGCGCTCCCTGCTCAACGCGCTCGAGGCCGGTTGCTCGGCACCGGTGGGTGCTTTCGCGTCCGATGACGGGCACACTCTGAACCTGACCGCAGTGGTCGTCGCGCTCGACGGCCGCGAGGCGGTCCGCAAGTCCGCCGCCGGCTCTCCTTCGGAGGCTGTCACCCTGGGCCGCCTCCTGGCGGCCGAGATGATCGCCGAAGGAGCCGACAGATTGATGGGGGAGCATTCCCATTGAGCTCCGATAGTCCAACCTCCGGATTCGTCGCGTTCGTCGGCGCGGGTCCCGGCGATCCCAACCTGCTCACCCTCCGCGCGGCCGAGCTGCTCGGCAGGGCCGACGCGGTGGTGCTCGACGAGGAGGCGCAGGCCCCGCTGCTGCACCATTGCCGCGAAGGCGTCGAGATCGTCGAAGGCGACTTCGTCAAGCGGGCCAAGGGCGGCGGGCTCGTGGTACGCCTGTGCGCGGGCGATCCGATGCTGTTCTCCTCGATCATCGAGGAGGTCGCGGCCTGCGCCGCGGCGGAGGTGGACTTCGAGATCGTGCCCGGCGTGCCGCCCGCGACCGCCGTGCTCACCTACGCGGGCATCCCCGCGGCCACGTCCGTGCCGGAGTTCCGGGTCGTCGACGCCTCCCAGGAGCAGGACTGGGCCGTCCACGCGGCCTGCCGGGGCACGCTGGTGATCTATCACGGCATCGACGACGCCGTGGCCATCGGCAAGGCGCTCATCGCCGGGGGCAAGCCCGACACCACGCCCGTCGCGGTCAGCAGCGGCGGCACCACCACCGAGCAGTACACCGTCGTGTCCTCGCTCGGCAGGCTCCAGGTCGACCTCAAGCACGCCGGGTTCACCGAGCCGGCGCTGATCGTGGTCGGCGAGGCCGTGACGCTGCGTGACAAGCTGTCGTGGTTCGAGACCAAGCCGCTGTTCGGCTGGCGGGTGCTCGTCCCCCGTACGAAGGAGCAGTCGCGGAGCCTGTCCGATCAGCTCGTCGCCTACGGCGCGGTGCCGGAGGAGGTGCCGACCATCTCGGTCGAGCCGCCCCGCACGCCGCAGCAGATGGACCGCGCGATCAAGGGCCTGGTCACCGGGCGCTACGAGTGGGTGGCCTTCACCAGCGCCAACGCCGTCAAGGCCGTACGCGAGAAGTTCGAGGAATACGGCCTGGACGCGCGGGCCTTCGCCGGGCTCAAGGTGGCCGCCGTGGGCGACGCGACGGCGCGGGCCCTGGTCGAGTTCGGGGTCAAGCCCGACCTGCTGCCCTCGGGGGAGCAGTCGTCCGAGGGGCTGGTGGCCGAGTGGCCGCCCTACGACTCGATGCTCGACCCGATCAACCGGGTGCTGCTGCCGCGGGCCGACATCTCCACCGACACGCTCGTGGCCGGGCTCACCGAGCTGGGCTGGGAGTGCGACGACGTCACCGCGTACCGGACCGTGCGGGCGGCGCCGCCGCCCGCGCCCATCCGGGAGGCGATCAAGGGCGGCGGCTTCGACGCCGTGCTCTTCACCTCCTCCTCCACGGTGCGCAACCTGGTGGGCATCGCGGGCAAGCCGCACAACGTCACCGTGATCGCCGTCATCGGGCCGCAGACGGCCAAGACGGCCGAGGAGTTCGGGCTCCGGGTCGACGTCATGGCCGACAGGCCGTCCGCGTCCGCGCTGGCCTCCGCGGTGGCCGAATATGGAGCCAAGCAGCGCCAGGCGGCCCTGGCCGCGGGTGACACCCCGCGCCGGCCCTCACAGAATCGCCGGGGCGCCAGAAGGAGAGGCAAATGAGCGCGCACTATCCGGTCGCCCGCCCCCGCAGGCTGCGCCGCACCCCCGCGCTGCGCCGGATGGTGGCGGGCACCCGGCTGCACCCGGCCGACCTGATCCTGCCCATGTTCGTCAAGGAAGGCATCACCGAGCCGCAGCCGGTGGCCTCGATGCCGGGTGTCGTGCAGCACACCCGCGACTCGCTGCGCAAGGCCGCCCACGAGGCGGCCGCGGCCGGCGTGGGCGGGCTGATCCTGTTCGGGATCCCCGCGGTCAAGGACGCGCGCGGCTCGGCCGCCGACGACCCCGACGGGATCCTGCAGAAGGCGCTGCGTGACGTGACCGCCGAGGTCGGCGACGCTACCGTGGTCATGGCCGACACCTGCCTGGACGAGTTCACCGACCACGGGCACTGCGGCATCCTGACGCCCTCCGGCGACGTGGACAACGACCTCACGCTGGAGCGGTACGCCTCGATCGCGGTGGCCCAGGCGGCCGCCGGGTCGCAGATGGTGGCGCCGAGCGGGATGATGGACGGCCAGGTGGGAGTGATCAGGGCGGCCCTCGACGGGGCCGGCTACGCGCACGTCCCGATCCTGGCCTACACGGCGAAATACGCCTCAGCCTTCTACGGCCCGTTCCGCGACGCCGCCGAGTGCGCGCCGCAGTTCGGCGACCGCAGCACCCACCAGCAGGACCCCGCGGGGCCGCTGGAGGAGGCGCTGCGCGAGGTCCGCCTGGACCTGGCCGAGGGGGCCGACGTGGTCATGGTCAAGCCCGCGCTGGCCTACCTGGACGTCATCACGCGCTTCCGCGACGAGGTGGACGTGCCGGTGGCGGCCTACCAGGTGAGCGGCGAATACGCCATGGTCGAGGCGGCCGCGGCCAACGGCTGGGTGGACCGTGAGCGGATGATCCTGGAGTCGCTGGTCGCCATCAAGCGCGCCGGGGCCGACCTGATCCTCACATACTGGGCCACGGAAGTGGCACGCCGCCTCTAACCAAGGGGTTTCCCGTCAACTCCTGAGACGCGTGCGTTAGAGTGCGATGACAAGTGCTGGTGTGTCCTGCGAGGCGTGTGCCCGGGACCCCTTCTTGCGCTTGTGAGTTCGACGGGAGACACCATGGTGGGGGTACCACTGGTTCGGCGTACCAGAAAGCGGTCGCGGCCGACGCGAATCGGCTCTGTTCTCGAATACGCCGCCCTGGGGTGGCCCGTCGTGCCCGGGGCATATCCGCTGCGTGAGGGGCGGCGCGCGTGCTCCTGTGACCGCCTCGGCTGTCCCGACCCCGGTGCCCATCCGCTGTCCCCCGCCTGGCACATGCAGGCCACGACGGACCCCGCCCAGCTCACGCGCTGGTGGCAGGCCGAGCCCGAGGCCAACGTGATCCTGCCCACGGGGCGCGTGTTCGACGTCTTCGACGTACCCCTCGCCGCCGGCCTGTCGGCCCTCACCCGGATCGACGCCGACGGAGCCCAGCCAGGCCCGGTCGCCGCCAACGGTGACCGGGTCCTGTTCTATGTGGCCACCCGGGGCAACCCGGAGGACGAGGACGAGTGGTGGTCGTGCCACCTGGACTGCGATCCGGCGACGATCGACGACACGCCGGGGCTGCGCTGGCACTGCCGCGACAGCTACGTCCTGGCGCCGCCCTCGACCCTGCCCACGGGCCAGCCGGTCACCTGGCTCCGGCCCCCGGCCGACCGGCCGCTGCCCGACCCGCTGCTCCTGCTGGAGTGGCTCGCCGACTGAGCGGGCGTTCCCCGGCGCCGAGGTGCCGACCGGGGCGCCGGAGCGCGCGGCTAACCTGGTGCGCGTGAGCCGTACACAGAACTCCGAAGACCTGTTCGCCCGCGCCCGCCGGATCGTGCCGGGAGGGGTCAACTCGCCGGTGCGCGCGTTCGGCGCGGTGGGTGGCACGCCGCGCTTCATGGTCTCCGGCCAGGGCCCCTACATCACCGACGCGGACGGCAACCGCTACGTGGACCTGGTCTGCTCCTGGGGCCCGATGATCCTCGGGCATCGCCACCCCGCGGTGGTCGAGGCCGTCTCCGAGGCGGCCGCGAACGGGTTCTCCTACGGCACCGCCACCCCAGGCGAGGTCGAGCTGGCCGAGGAGATCGTGGCCAGGGTGGCGCCGGTGGAGAAGGTGCGGCTGGTCAGCTCCGGCACCGAGGCGACGATGTCCGCCGTACGGCTGGCCCGCGGCTTCACCGGACGGTCCAAGGTGATCAAGTTCGCCGGGTGCTACCACGGGCACGTGGACGCGCTGCTGGCCGCGGCCGGGTCCGGGGTGGCGACGTTCGGGCTGCCGGACACGCCGGGCGTGACGGGGGCGTCGGCGGCGGACACGATCGTGCTGCCGTACAACTCCGTCGAGGCCGTCGAGGCGGCCTTCGCGGCGGGGGACGTCGCGTGCGTCATCACCGAGGCGTGCCCGGCGAACATGGGCATCGTCCCGCCGCGCGAGGGCTTCAACGCGCGCCTGCGCGAGCTGTGCACGGCCCACGGGGCGCTGCTCATCGTGGACGAGGTGCTGACGGGCTTCCGCGTCTCCCCCTCCGGCTGGTACGGCCTGGACCCGGTGGAGGCGGACCTCATGACGTTCGGCAAGGTCATGGGCGGCGGGTTGCCCGCGGCGGCGTTCGGCGGCCGGGCGGACGTCATGGCCCACCTGGCGCCCGAGGGGCCCGTCTACCAGGCGGGCACGCTGTCCGGCAACCCGCTGGCGTGCGCCGCCGGCCTGGCCACGCTGCGCGCCCTGGACGCCGGCGCCTACGCGAAGGTGGACGCCGCCTCGCTGGCGGTGGGCCGGGCGGCCACCGAGGCGCTCACGGCGGCGGGTGTGCCGCACCGGTTGCAGCGGGCGGGCAACCTGTTCTCGATCTTCTTCACCGACGCCGAGGTGACCGACTTCGCCGCGGCCAAGACGCAGAACACGGCGGCGTTCACCGCGTTCTTCCACGCGATGCTGGACCGGGGTGTCTATCTGCCGCCGTCGGCGTTCGAGGCGTGGTTCCTGTCGGCCGCGCACGACGACGAGGCGCTCGGCCGCGTCGCCGACGCCCTTCCTGACGCGGCCAAGGCGGCGGCCGCGGTCCTGTAGCCGAGGGAGAGGGCTTCGGCGGTGGCCGCCGCTCGGGCGGCCCTGCCGCACCCGCTCAGCGAGCGGGCTTCTGGTAGCGAATGCGCTGCTCGCGGGCCTGCTCGGCGAGCGCCTTGAGGTAGGAGGTGGTGCTGGACTGCTGCTGCTTCGTCTTGAGGATTCTCATGCAACTATTTTCATCCGCTACACATTCAACGACAAGCGAGACTTTCTACGCTAAACCGTTTAGAGTGCCTTACATGTTGGACTTGAACCGGCTCAAGGCTCTTCACGCAGTTCACGTCTACGGTTCGGTCGGCGCGGCGGCGGACGCGCTCATGGTCACCCCGTCCGCTGTGTCGCAGCAGATCGCCAAGCTGGAGCGGGAGACCGGGGCCAGGCTCATGGAGCGCAACGGCCGCGGCGTGCGGCTGACCGACGCCGCCGGGCTGCTGGCCGAGCACGCCGAGCGCATCCTCGCCCTCGTGGAGACCGCGGAGGCGGACTTCGAGGCGCTGCGTGGCGAGGTCGTCGGCCGGCTCAACGTCGGGGCCTTCGCCACCGCGGCCCGCGGCCTCATGCCCGGCGCGCTGGTCTCGCTCAGGACCCGCCACCCCGACCTGTGGGTGCAGCTCAACGAGCGCGAGCCGGAGCGGGTGGTGCGCGAGGTGGCCAGGGGCGAGCTGGACCTGGGCGTGATCCAGGACTGGCTCAACCGGCCCATGGCGCTGCCCGAGGGCCTGTCCAAGGCCACGCTGCTCGACGACATCGCCGACGTGGCCGTCCCCGCGGACCATCCGCTGGCCGGCAAGAGGGAGCTGGAGCTGGCCGAGCTGCACGGCGAGCGGTGGATCAGCTCCACGCCCGGCACGGTCTGCCACGACTGGCTGGTCTTCACCCTGCGCAACGCCTCGCTGGAGCCGGTGGTCGCCTGCATGGCCGACGAATACCCGACCCAGCTCGCCCTGGTGGCGGCCGGCCTCGGCTGCGCGATCGTGCCCAGGCTCGGGCGTGACTGCGTGCCGGACAACGTGCGCCTCATCCCGATCAGGCCGCGCCAGACCCGCCGCATCTACGCCCTGTGGCGGACGGACGCGGCCCGCAGACCCGCGATCAGGGCCATGGTCGAGGCGCTGGCGGAGGTCAGCAGGACGCAGGAGAACGCCTGGGCGGTCAGCTAGCCGGGCGCGACGCCCGCCATGCCCGGACCTCGCATCGGTCATGATCCACCCGCTCGCCCAGCGGGCCCCGGCGACCCGGCCCGCCGGAGCGACTAGGCTGTGCCACACCATGGCTGAAACCACCGTCGTCCACCTGCTGCGCCACGGTGAGGTGCACAATCCCGCCGGCATCCTTTACGGCAGACTGCCCGGATACCACCTGTCCGAGACAGGTCAGCTCATGGCCGAGACGGTCGCCAAGGCGGTCGGAGGCCGTGACATCGTCGCGCTCTACAGCTCACCGCTCGAACGCGCCCTGGAGACCGCCGCGCCCCTCTCCGACAAGCTCGGCATCGAGGTCGTCCGCGACGCCCGCCTGATCGAGGCGGGCAACCTGCTGGAGGGCAGCACGGTGGGGCAGGGCTACGGCCTGCTGCGCAACCCACGCAACTACCGCTATTTCTGGAATCCGCTGCGCCCTTCCTGGGGTGAGCCCTATCCGGTCATCGTCCGGCGCATGCGGTCGGTGATCGACGAGGCCAGGCAGGCGGCGCGCGGGCACGAGACGGTGCTGGTCAGCCACCAGCTCCCGATCTGGGCGATCAGGTGCGCGGCCGAGGGGCGTCGGCTCTGGCACGACCCACGGCGCAGGCAGTGCTCGCTGGCCAGCATCACCACACTGACGTTCGACGGCGATCGCCTGGTCAGCATCGGCTACAGCGAGCCCGCCGGGTCGCTGCGCGCGGGTCCCTCCATCCCCGGAGCCTGATCGGCTCCCCGGTGTCCGGGGCGCCTGGCCCCGACGGTAGAGTTGCAAGCTCTACCGGTTGTAGTACAAGGAGATCTTCCTCCGTGCGCGCCAAGTTCATCCCCCTCGTTCTGCTGGCTGTGCTGGTCGCGGGCTGCGCGGGAAACCAGAGTGGCCAGCCGCAGGTGGGTGACACCCGTTTCGTCGCGGGCGACGGAAAGATACAGGTGTTCGACGCGGCCGAGCGCAAGCCCGCGCCCGCCGTCGAGGGGCCCACGCTCGACGGGTCCACCGCCTCGCTCGCCGCGCACAAGGGCAAGGTCGTGGTGCTCAACTTCTGGGCCTCCTGGTGCGGCCCCTGCAGGGCGGAGGCGCCGGTGCTCAAGGAGGTCGCGACCAAGACCAAGGACTCCGGCGTGGAGTTCCTCGGCATCGACTTCAAGGACCGCCAGGCCGACGCGCAGGCCTTCGAACGCAACGAGCAGACCGGCTACCCGCACATCTTCGACCAGCCGGGCAAGGTGGCGCTGGCCTTCCAGGGCACGGTGCCGCCGGCGGCGATCCCGTCCACGCTGATCATCGACAAGCAGGGCAGGATCGCGGCCAGGGCGCTCGGCGCGGTCAAATACACCGACCTGATGAACGCGGTGACCAAGGTGCGCGATGAGTGAGGTCGTCGCCTCGGGCTCGCTGCTGCTCGCGGTGCCGATCGCGGTGCTGGCCGGGGTGGTGTCGTTCCTGTCGCCGTGCGTGCTGCCGCTGGTGCCCGGCTACCTGTCCTACGTGACCGGCATGAGCGCCGACCCCAAACGCGGCCGGCTGGTGCTCGGCGCGACGCTGTTCGTGGCCGGGTTCGGGGTGGTGTTCGTGCTGAGCGGGGCGCTGTTCGGCGGCCTCGGCTCCGTCATGCTGGTCAACGCCGACCTCATCACGCGGGTGCTCGGCGTGCTGACCATCGTGCTCGGGCTGGTGTTCCTGGGCGCCGTGCCCGCGCTGATGCGCGACGTGCGCATCCACCGGCTCCCGGCTGCGGGGCTGGCGGGGGCGCCGCTGCTCGGGGTGGTGTTCGGGCTGGGCTGGACGCCGTGCATCGGGCCCACGCTGGCCGTCGTGCTGACGCTCGGGCTCAACGAGGGCAGCGCCGGCCGCGGCGCCCTGCTGGCCGTCGCCTACGCGCTGGGCCTCGGGCTGCCGTTCGTGGTCGCGGCGCTGGCCTACAGCAGGGCGCTGCGGACGTTCCGGGCCATCCGCCGGCACTCGCGCCTGATCACCAGGATCGGCGGCGGCATGATGGTGGCGGTCGGCGTGCTGCTCGTGACCGGGATGTGGGGACAGATGATCGCGGCCATGCAGGGTCTTATCGGCGGCTTCCAACCGGTGATCTGATGAGCGTCCAGGAGTTGGAGAAGGAGCAGGCGCCCAAGCACGTCCAGCTCGGGCTGACGGGCTGGCTGCGCTGGGCCTGGCGCACGCTCACCTCGATGAAGACGGCGCTGATCCTGCTGTTCCTGCTCGCGCTCGGCTCGGTGCCGGGCTCGCTGGTGCCGCAGCGCGGCGTCGACCCCGACAAGGTCGCGCTGCTCTACCAGCAGAATCCGACCCTCGCCGAGTGGTACGACAGGTTCCAGCTCTTCGAGGTGTTCAGCTCGACCTGGTACGCGGCCGTCTACCTGCTGCTGTTCACCTCGCTGATCGGCTGCATCATCCCGCGCACCGCCACCTACCTGCGCGAGCTGCGCCGCAAGCCGCCCGCCGCGCCGAAGAACCTGTCACGCCTGCCGCACTTCGCCTCGTTCGAGAGCGGTCTGACCGCCTCGGAGGCCGCGTGGCGGCTGCGCAAGCGGCGCTTCCGCGTGGTGACCGGCGACGGCTGGGTCTCGGCGGAGAAGGGCTACCTGCGCGAGACCGGCAACCTGCTCTTCCACATCGCGCTGCTCGGCATCCTGTTCTCGGTCGGCTTCGGCTCCCTCTACGGCTACCGCGGCAACGTGCTGGTCGTGGAGGGCGACGGGTTCGCCAACACGGTGGCCGCCTATGACCGGTTCATCCCGGGCAACCAGGTCTCGGCCGAGTCGCTGGAGCCGTTCTCGTTCCAGCTGTCCGACCTCAAGGTGGCCTACCAGCTCACCGGCGAGAAGCGGGGACAGGCGCTCGACTACACGGCCCGGCTGAAGGTCAACGACCACCCCGGCTCGCCCGCCCGCGACTACGACCTCAAGGTCAACTCGCCGCTGGAGGTCGACGGCACGCAGCTCTACCTGATCGGCAACGGCTACGCGCCCGTCTTCAAGATCACCGACGGCAAGGGCCAGGTGGCCTACGAGGGTCCCGTGCCCTGCCTCATCGAGGACAAGGCCACGATGACCTCGGGCTGCGTGGTCAAGGTGCCCGACGCGCAGCCGTCACAGCTCGGGTTCCTGCTGCGCTTCCTGCCCACCAGCGTGCCGCTGACCGACGGCACCTACGCCTCCGCCTTCCCCGCCGACGTCAACCCCCAGGTGGAGATCCTCGGGGCCTTCTCCGGCGACCTGGGCGTCAACTCGGGCAAGCCGCAGTCGGTCTACACGCTGGCCGAGCCGGAGGTGCTCAGGAAGCTCAAGCGGCTGTTCATGGGCTCCAACACGCCCAAGCCGCTGGCCGTGGGGCAGTCGGTGGACCTGCCCGACGGGCTGGGCAAGCTGGAGTTCACCGGGGTCAAGAAGTGGATCACGCTGCAGACGTCCTACGACCCGGGGCGCATGCCCGCCCTGGTGGCCGCGGGCACGGCCGTCATCGCGATCATGCTCTCGCTCCTGATCCGCCGGCGCCGCGTCTTCGTTCGGGTCAAGGAGGGCGGCACGGTCGACGTGGGGGGCCTGACCCGCACCGAGGGCAACGTGGCGGGCTTCCACGAGGAGTTCGCCGAGATCGTCAAGGTTCTATCAGCAGGAGACAAGGATGTCCGCTGAACAACTCGCCGGGCTGAGCGACCTGTTCGTCGTCGCCGCCGTCCTGCTCTACGTGTTCGCCATGGTCGGCTTCGCGATCGAGCTGGCCTTCGGCCGCGCCCGCCCGGACCGGATCGCCGGCCGTCCCTCGGACGGTGTCGCCGAGTCCGCCGACCAGCAGGTCACGGTCAAGGAGCCGGTCGCGGTCGGCGCGGGCGCCGGATCGGCGGGTGACGTGGTCACCGCCGCCGGCCCGCTCGTGGCGTCTGGCGGCGGGCCGGTCGATCCGTCCGAGCCCGGCACCGGGACGGCCATGGCCGGGAAGGTGGCGCTGGGGCTCGCCTGGCTGGGCTGGGCGGCCAACCTCGCCGCCATCGTGTCCCGCGGCCTGGCCGTGGAGCGGTGGCCGTGGGGCAACATGTACGAGTTCGTCGTGGCCATCTCCTTCGCCGCCGTGACCGCGTTCCTGTTCACCCAGCTCCGCCACAGCGTGCGCTTCCTCGGCCCGTTCGTCATGGTGACCGCGGCGCTCGGCCTCGGGCTCGCCGTCAAGGTCTTCTACACCTCGGCGGGGCCGGTCGTGCCCGCGCTCGACTCGTACTGGATCGCGATCCACGTCACCGCCGCCATCATCGCCAGCGGCCTGCTGACGCTGGCCGGCGTGGCGGGCATTCTCTACCTGGTGCGCGGCGACGGCATGTCGCGCCTGCCCAGCAGGGACGATCTGGAGCGGGTGGCCCACCGGGCCATCGTGTTCGCCTTCCCGGTGTGGACGTTCGCCGTCATCGCGGGGGCGCTCTGGGCGGACCGGGCGTGGGGGCGCTACTGGGGCTGGGACCCCAAGGAGATCTGGTCGTTCATCACCTGGGTGGCCTACGCGGCCTACCTGCACGCGAGGGTGACGGCCGGATGGCGGGGCAGGGCGGCGACGATCGTGCAACTGCTGGCGTTCGGGTGCCTGCTGTTCAACCTGATCGGCGTCAACGTCTTCATCAGCGGGCTGCACAGCTACGCCGACGTCTGAGCCGGGGAGCGGGGCCGGTCTCAGTTGAGGTCGTCGCCGCGCATGCGGCGGTCGAGGTCGCGCAGGAAGTCGGGGTCGTCGTCCGGTCCTTTCGGCATGCCCGGGCCCGGGGGCACCGGCCAGGTCGCCCGCGGGGCGCGCGGTCGCCCGCGCGCCATCCACACGAGGCCGCCGAGGAGCGGGATCAACACCACTATCAGGATCCACAGTGCCTTTGGTACGTTCCTGACTTCGTCTTCGGGTGTGGTGACCACGTCGAACAACGAGAAGAGCCAGAACCCCAACAGAGCGAGGCCGATCAGAACACCTGCCATGCCCGAACTGTAAGCCATCCGCGACGTGATCGTGCTGCCCGATGTCCCATTTCGGATGACTAGCGGAAGATCGGCGTCGTACGGTGGTAGCCGATGCGGCGGTGTCCAGGGGACTCCACGGCATTGAGGGGTGCGATGGCCTTTTCTCATGACAAGAGTCTCAACGACAAAGGGCGGCATCGGCGTGGCCGCTGGTGGCAGCGTGGATCTTACCTGTTCTCGCGCCGCAACGAGGCTCCTCCCGACGCCGAGCGCTCCTTCTGGTCCGACGCCCGTGAGCGGCCTCCTGAGGCCCGCCCGGGGGCTTCGGGGCTCAGACAGACCGAGCGGCCCGGACGGTCCGGCAGCGACGGCCTCAGGGGACGGCCCGAGGGTGTGACGTGGCCCGGTGCCGGGGCCCAGGCCGGATTCGGCCGCCCCCGGGAGGCCACGTCCGGTCGCCCGCAGGGTTACCGGGCGCAGGACACAAGCCGCGAGGTCACCTGGGACGGTTACGCGCTGCGCGGACAGCCCGAGCGCCTCCCCGCCGCCGTGGTGGAGCGCCCCCGCTACACCTGGTACGACTTCGAGCTCGACGACCAGCCCCCCAGGGCCCAGCCCAACCGGCCCGACGCGCCCTCGATGGGCGACGGCCTGCGCCACTGCGGCAGGTTGGAGCGGATCCTGCACCGCCAGTGGGACGCCAGGCAGGGACCGCCGTCCGCGGACGTCGTACGCGCCGTGGAGAGCCTGGCCAGGCTGCCCGAGCGGCTGAAGGACCTGCTGGCGGAGGGCCTGGAGGGCATCTACGTCGGCGGTGGCGGCGTGCCGGACCTCGACGACATGGGCTACCTGCGCGGCGCCCCGCTGCCGTCGGGCCGCGCGACCTGGGACATCTGCGCGGGCGCGTACGGCGACGGGAAGATCGTCGTGGGCGACCGCCCCTCGCCCACCCCGGACGTGATGATGCACGAAGTCGGCCACGCGATCGACGACATCGACGCCGCGTACGGCGAGTGGGTGTCGGATTCGCCAGAGTTCACCAACCTCTACGACAGGGCACTGCCACTGCTGACCTCGATGTTCCACCGCCAGGGCGGCGGGCTCGGCCGCAAGGAGTTCTTCGCCGACGCCTTCGCGGCCATCGCCGCCCGTCAGCGGCCGGCCCTCGTGGACATGCTCGGCGGCAACACACGGATGGCGCTCGACGTCATGCTGTTCTTCAACCGGCGCTACGGAATCTAGGTGATCCACCATGTACGTCATCCGGCTCGCTGACGGGACCCTGCGCGTGCCGCAGAGCCTGACCAGCGAAGACGGGCGCCTGATGGGAAACGCGTACGTGGAAGTGCAGCCGGACGATCCGGATTACGCACAGTGGCTGCCGGAGTCGCTGACGGAGGAGGAGGTCGCCGAACGCCGCAGGCGCTGGGAAGAGGGGAACGACGATCTGGAGCGCGAGTTCCTGGCCTTCAAGGCGGAGCAGGAAGACGCCTGATCCACGGCGGGACGAGCGGGACGCCTGATCGAACGGACAGGCGCCAGCCACGGTCGGCGGATGGCGCCGCCCCGTGCTCACCGTACGGAAGTGTGGCCGGGAAGCACGCGAACACTGGGTTCCGCCAGCGGTGATCCTGTCAGTTCAGGATCACCGGCTAGACGGAACGTCAGACGCGCGGGGACTCCCCTGCTGGCCTGTCGGCCGTAAG
Organism: Nonomuraea jiangxiensis; assembly: GCF_900099965.1. Taxonomy (GTDB): domain Bacteria; phylum Actinomycetota; class Actinomycetes; order Streptosporangiales; family Streptosporangiaceae; genus Nonomuraea; species Nonomuraea jiangxiensis. The sequence goes on from NZ_FNDJ01000027.1 coordinate 140,989, forward strand.
AACGTCCTCGCCTCGGAGAAGGGCGTGGACTTCCGACTCGCGGAAGCGCCGGTGCCCTCCGGGGGTGCGGATACTGCTGATGCGGCCTGCCGCAGCCCAGCGCGTAACCGTCTTTGGGTCTACCCGGAAGAGGGCGGCAACCTCTCCTGGGGTCAGCAGACGCTCGCTGCTACTCTCCACCAATCTCTCCCCCTCGCATCCCGCTTCCTGCCAGCGGGCGGACAGGTAACCAGTGTGTCGAGCGAAGCCTGATTTATCCGTGGTTTTCTACAAAGATCACGGGTTGTTATCAGCTGACTGCCCGATTGTTATATGATAGAGCCTCTTTGGGGCTCTCGTGGGTGTTTCTTTACGAAACTCCCTGACTGGGAACAGTAGCAGTGCTCGCGTCCGATGCGAAGAGCGACCGCTGCGCGGGTCCGAGTAACCTCGAACCTGTGCATCCCGTACTCGTTTACACCGCGTCGCGGATCGGCCTGTTCCTCGTGGCCCTGCTTGTCTCGTACCTGGGACTGTCACTACTTAACGTGACAAATCCGCTGTGGTCGTTCCTGGCTGCTTTCTTGATCAGCGGCATAGCCAGCTACGTGCTGCTGTCCAGGCAGCGCGACGCCGTCAGCGAACGCATCAGCCGCAGGATCGACCGGCACAAGCCACACGACGACTAGCGCAGGGGGAACATGCCAATCCGGGCATGGTACTCCCGTCCGAGTCTCGTCGTGTCACTACCGACAAGTAGTCCGCTGCTGTTCGCCGAAAAAGCCTTGACTCCGATGCCGCGCTCTCTGGTGGGATTCCAGGTCAGCGCCTTTCCCGTACGCGGATGAATGGCGCCGATGCCCGGGCGTGACACGGCTCCCGGGCCGGGCGAGTCGCGCCCCCGCGGGTTGTCCAGCCAGCGCTGGTGCCCGCCGACATAGACCGCCGCGCCCGTCGCCGAGACCGCGTAGAGCGAGTCGCCGCCGGTGCTGTTGACCCAGGTGGGCCTGATGTTCGTGCCCTTGGCGTACGTCTCGAACCTGGCGGCCGTGTCGCACATCCCGCCCCTGGCGCCTCCCGTGGTGACGACCGCGAAATAGCTGCCGTCGGGGGCGAAGTCCAGGCCGCGTACGTAGGAGGGGAACGCGTCCGCGCACCGGCGGGCGTACGCCTCCGTGCGCCAGGGGGCGACCTTGGCGGTGCGCCCGCTGACGTCGATCAGCCCGAGCTGGGGCCGGGAATGGCCGTCGAGCGTGGTGAACGAGCCGTCCACCACCAGCCGGCCGCCCGAGACGTCCAGCGCGTGGACCTTGACGCCGGAGGTCAGCGGGTCGTCCGGCTTGATGGCGAAGCCCGGGTCGGCGGCGCCGGTGTTCGCGTCGAGCCTGGCCAGCGCCGTGCGCGGGCTGAGGAAGTCGCCCCCGACGTAGAGCCGGGAGCCCTCGCGGGCCAGCGTGGTCACCATGCCGCCGCCGATGCGCGAGGTGAAGCCGGGCACGAGCGAGCCGTCGGAGAGGCTGAGCCTGGCCAGGGAGCGGGAGCGCCGGTTGTCGATCCCGATGAACTCGCCGCCCACGTAGACGGTGCCGTGGTCGCCCGCGGCCAGGCCGTACACCGGGCCTGCCACGTTCGGCGCGAAGTCCGGCAGGACGCGGCCGGTGGCCAGGTCGAAGGCGAACAGATTGGCGCGCGGGTAGACGGTGGTGCGGGCGGCGTCGCTCACCTCGCTGAACGAACCGCCCACGACGGCGGTGCCGCCGACGACGGCGATGGCGTTGACGATGCCGTCGAGGACGTGCGGGGTGGTGTCGACCGGGTCGGCCGAGACCACGCCAGGATGCGCGGTCGGGGCCGAAGCGATGATCGCCGCAAGGGCGGCACGGGCAAGCATTTGCCAATTGTTAGCAGACGTTCGGTAATCTCGCGGCTACTTTCCGTTGATTGTCCTGATAGAGCTGGTCCCACATCCTGCTGGATCGCCCCTCCCATAAGGTGTGGGGCATGACGCGCGCTCAGTTGGACAAACAGCCGGACGAGGTCGCCGCGATGTTCGATCGCACCGCCCGGCGCTACGACCTCGTCAACGACGTGGTCTCCCTTGGACAGGTCAGGCTCTGGCGCAAGGCGGTGGCCGCCGCCGTCGACGCCGGTCCCGGCGAGCTCGTCCTCGACCTGGGCGCCGGGACCGGCACGTCCACCGACGCGTTCACCACCCTGGGCGCGCGGGCGATCGCCTCCGACTTCTCCCTCGGCATGCTGCGCACCGGCGTGCGCCGGCACGGCGGCAACGGGCTGACCGGCGGCGGCGTGCCGTTCGTCGCGGGTGACGCGCTGCGGTTGCCGTTCGCCGACGGGGTGTTCGACGCGGTGACGATCTCGGTCGCGCTGCGCAACGTGCATGACACCGAGCGGGCGCTGCGCGAGATGCTCCGCGTGACCAGGCCGGGCGGACGGCTGGTGATCCTGGAGTTCTCGCACGTCACGTTCGGCGCCTTCGACCTGGTCTACCGCGAATACCTGATGCGGCTGCTGCCGAAGGTGGCCAAGGTGTTCGGCTCCAACGACGACTCCTACGAATACCTGGCCGAGTCGATCAGGGACTGGCCGGACCAGCGGGCGCTCGCGCGCACCATTCAGGACGCCGGCTGGGAACGCGTCGCCTGGCGCAATCTCTCGATGGGCATCGTCGCCATGCACCGGGGCTTCAAGCCCGCTTGACTCGGTGTCAAGTGGACTGAAACCATCTTTTCAGTCGGACCCTTTCTCCGGTTATTTCCGTCATCCCGAGGCGAGAGAGCACTTTCCGAAATCTATTCAGGTCGCCCGGGCGCCGGGGGTCCACTCTGCCGACGACCCCTCAGGAGAGTGGCTGCTAGCGTGACGATCATGACTGGGAGGCCTCAGGCGACACGCCGTCCCCTTGGATCACAGAACAGCACCCCGACTGCCACTATGTACAGCAAAAGCAGTAGACTGCGGGCCGACAAGTTTGTGAAGGGGTTCACAAAGGAACGAAGGCGCTACACCCCGAGGCCTTCGAAGGACAGGACAGTCCAGTGACGGTGCCAACAGCCAACGTTCAAGCGCAGGAGCTCGCCGCGAGGGAGCGGCCCACGAGCCGGCGAGTGGCGAGGCGGGCGCGACCATGAGCGCAGTGAACGCCGACGTGATCGTCGTCGGCGCCGGCCCCGCAGGTTCCGCGACCGCCCATTACCTCGCCCGGTCGGGGCTCGACGTGCTGCTCCTGGAGAAGACCAGGTTCCCCCGCGAGAAGGTCTGCGGTGACGGACTGACCCCGCGGGCGGTCAAGCAGCTGCTCAACATGGGCGTCGACATCGACGCGCCGGGCTGGGTCAGGAACAAGGGCCTGCGCGTCGTCGGCGGCGGCCTGCGCTTCGACCTCGACTGGCCGCAGCTGGAGAGGTTCCCCGACTTCGGCCTCGTCCGCACCCGCCAGGACTTCGACCAGATCGTCGCCGCCAACGCGGTCAAGAACGGCGTACGGCTGGAGGAGGGCGTCACCGTCACGGGCCCGATCCTCGACGACCGCAGCGGTCACATCGTCGGCGTGACCACCAAGGACGGCCGCGAGCTCCGCAGCCGCGTGGTGGTGGCGGCCGACGGCAACAGCACCCGGCTGGCCCTGGGCATGGGGCTGCACAAGCGCGAGGACCGGCCCATGGGCGTGGCCGTGCGCACCTACTTCGAGAGCCCGCGCCACGACGACGACTACCTGGAGATCTGGCTGGAGCTCTGGGACGCCGACACGCTGCTGCCCGGCTACGGCTGGATCTTCGGCGTCGGCGACGGCACCGCCAACGTGGGCCTCGGACTGCTCAACACCAGCGCCGGGTTCAAGAACCTCGACTACCGGGACCTGCTGCGCCGCTGGTGCAAGTCCATGCCCGCCGAGTGGCAGTTCACCGAGGAGAACATGACGGCCCCCATCCGGGGCGCCGCGCTCCCGATGGCCTTCAACCGGCAGCCTCACTACACCCGCGGACTGATGCTCGTGGGCGACTCGGGCGGCTCGATCAACCCCTTCAACGGCGAGGGCATCGCCTACGCCATGGAGACCGGCGAGATCGCCGCCGAGATCATCGCCAAGGGGCTACGGAACACCACCCCCGCGCAGCGCGAGCGGATCCTGCGGACCTATCCTCAGGTGCTGAAGTCGGCCTACGGTGGCTACTTCACCCTTGGCAGGTGGTTCGTCGAGGCGATCGGCAAGCCGGGTGTGATGCGCTTCGGCACCAGGCACGGGCTCCCGCACCCGAGGCTGATGCGCTTTGCCATCAAACTCCTTGGTAATCTCACCGACCGGCGAGGCGACGCGTCAGACATGATCATCAACGCACTCTCGAAGGTCGCGCCACCAGCATGATTCTCAGAACTATCAGATCCGGCTGCGCGCCCTCGCGCGCGGCGACTCCAGAGGAGGCGTAGCGATGGACCTTTACGTGCCCATCCTGGTGCTCGCCGTTCTCGCGGGGGGCTTCGCGATCTTCTCGGTCGCCATCGCTCCCTTCACCGGCCCCAAGCGCTGGAACCGCGCGAAGCTTGACGCCTACGAATGCGGCATCGAGCCGACGCCCCAGCCGGTCGGTGGCGGACGGTTCCCGCTCAAATACATGATCACCGCGATGCTCTTCATCGTGTTCGACATCGAGATCATCTTCCTCTACCCGTGGGCGGTCTCGTTCGCGCCGCAGACGAACGACGCGGGCCAGATGATCTCCCCCGGCCTGGGGTTGTTCGCGCTCGTGGAGATGCTGCTGTTCATCATCACCGTGCTCGTGGCCTACGCGTACGTGTGGCGCCGCAAGGGTCTGGACTGGGACTGAAATGGGACTTGAAGAGAAACTCCCCAGCGGGTTCATCCTCAGCACCGTCGAGGCGGCCGCCGGATGGGCGCGAAAGAACTCCGTGTGGCCGGCCACGTTCGGCCTCGCCTGCTGCGCCATCGAGCTGATGGCCACCGGTGGCCCCCACTACGACCTGGCGCGCTTCGGCATGGAGCGCGCTTCGGCGTCTCCCCGCCAGGCCGACCTCATGATCGTCGCCGGGCGCGTCTCCCAGAAGATGGCCCCCGTGCTGCGGCAGATCTACGACCAGATGGCCGAGCCGAAATGGGTCATCTCGATGGGCGTGTGCGCCTCCAGCGGCGGCATGTTCAACAACTACGCGATCGTGCAGGGCGTCGACCACGTCGTGCCGGTCGACATCTACCTGCCGGGCTGCCCGCCGCGGCCGGAGATGCTGATCGACGCGATCGTCAAGCTGCACGACAAGATCCAGAACATGAAGTTCGGCGCGCACCGCGCCAAGCAGATCGAGGACCTCGAACTGCAGGCGCTGCGCACGCTGCCACTGATCGATCAGGGGGCCGCGAAGTGACTTCGCCCGACAACCTCCCCGGCGCCCCGGAAAGCGGCGAGACCCCGCAGGTCCCGGTGCCCGCGGTGCCGGAGCCGCCGGTCGCCAGGCGCGGCATGTTCGGCGCGCAGGACACCGGCGACACCTCCGGCTACGGCGGCCTCGTCGTCCGCCGGGCGCCCCAGCTCTCGACTCCCCGCCCGTACGGCGGCTACTTCGACGAGCTCGTCGACGCCCTCGCGCTCGACGACGCCATCGACCGGGTGGTCGTGGACCGCGGGGAGCTGACCCTGCACGTCAAGCGGGAGCGCCTGGTCGAGGTGTGCCAGAAGCTGCGCGACGACCCCGAGCTGCGGTTCGAGCTCTCGCTCGGCGTGACCGGCGTGCACTACCCGCACCTCGTGGGCGAGGAGCTGCACTCGGTCATCCACCTGTGCTCGATCACCCACAACCGGCGGGTGCGCGTCGAGACCAGCGCGCCCGACGCCGATCCGCACATCCCGTCCACCGTCGGCGTCTACCCGGGCCACGACTGGCACGAGCGGGAGTCGTACGACTTCTTCGGGATCGTCTACGACGGCCACCCCGGCCTCACCCGGATCATGATGCCGGACGACTGGGACGGCCACCCGCAGCGCAAGGACTACCCGCTCGGCGGCATCCCGGTCGAATACCGGGGCGCCACCATCCCCGCGCCCGACGAGAGGAGGTCCTACTCATGAGCACCGCTTATGACGAGGCGACCGAGGGCAAGGTCTACTCGGTCAACGGCGCCGACTGGGACGAGGTCGTCACCGGTGTGCGTGCCTCCGAGGAGGAGCGCCTCGTCGTCAACATGGGCCCGCAGCACCCGTCCACGCACGGCGTGCTCCGCCTGGTCCTGACCCTCGACGGTGAGACGGTCACCGAGGCGCGCGGCGTCATCGGCTATCTGCACACCGGCATCGAGAAGAACATGGAATACCGGACGTGGACCCAGGGGACCACGTTCGTGACCCGGATGGACTACCTCTCGCCGATCTTCAACGAGACCGCCTACTGCATGGGCGTGGAGAAGCTGCTCGGCATCGAGGACCGGATCCCTGAGCGGGCCCAGGCCATCCGCGTGATGATGATGGAGCTCAACCGCATCTCCTCGCACCTGGTCGCGATGGGCACGTTCGGCATGGAGCTGGGCGCGACCACGCCGTTCCTGTTCGGCTACCGCGACCGCGAGATGGTCATGGACCTGTTCGAGTACATCACGGGTCTGCGGATGAACCACGCCTACATCAGGCCGGGCGGCGTGAGCGTCGACCTGCCCGCGGGCGCGGTCGACAAGGTCGGCGAGTTCCTCAAGGAGATGCCCAAGCGGATCAAGGACATCCGCAAGCTCCTCGACGAGAACCCGGTCTACGTGCGCCGCACCAAGGACGTGGCCTACCTGGACCTGACCGGCTGCATGGCCCTGGGCATCACCGGCCCGATCCTGCGCGCCGCCGGGCTGCCGTGGGACCTGCGCAAGTCGCAGCCCTACTGCGGCTACGAGACCTACGAGTTCGACGTGGCCACCGAGCGCGGCTGCGACGTCTACTCGCGCTATCTCGTGCGCATGAGGGAGATGGAGGAGTCCCTCAAGATCATCGAGCAGGCCCTGGACCGCATCGCCGGGCCGCTCAAGGGGGACCCGGTGATGATCGAGGACAAGAAGATCGGCTGGCCCGCGCAGCTCGCGCTCGGCCCCGACGGGTTCGGCAACTCGCCCGACCACATCGCCCACATCATGGGCACCTCGATGGAGGCGCTCATCCACCACTTCAAGCTGGTGACCGAGGGCTTCAGGGTGCCGGCCGGGCAGGCGTACGCCAGCATCGAGTCGCCCAAGGGCGAGCTCGGCGCGCACGTGGTCAGCGACGGCGGCACGCGCCCGTACCGCGTGCACTTCCGCGAGCCGTCTTTCTGCAACCTGCAGGGCTTCCCCGCGATGGCGGAGGGCGGCCAGGTCGCCGACGTGATCGCCGCGGTGGCTTCTATCGACCCCGTCATGGGAGGTGTGGACCGGTGACATATTCACCGGAAGTCCGGGATCGTCTGGAAAAGGACGCCAAGGAGATCATCGGCCGCTACCCCAAGCCCCGGTCGGCCCTGCTCCCGCTGCTGCACCTGGTGCAGTCGGAGGACGGCTACGTCTCCGACGACGGCCAGGAGTTCTGTGCCGAGATGCTGGGCCTGAGCAAGGCCGAGGTCACGGGCGTGGTGACCTTCTACACCATGTACAAGCGCAAGCCCGCCGGTGACTATCACGTCGGCGTGTGCATCAACGCGCTGTGCGCGGTCATGGGCGGCGACCAGATCTGGGAGGAGCTGTCGGAGCACGTCGGCGTCGGTCACGACGAGGCGACCCCGGACGGCAAGGTCTCGCTGGAGCGCATCGAGTGCAACGCGGCCTGCGACTTCGCCCCCGTGATGATGGTCAACTGGGAGTTCTTCGACAACCAGACGCCCGAGTCGGCCAAGCAGCTCGTCGACGACCTGCGGACCGGCAAGGACGTACGGCCCACCCGCGGCCCGAGCAAGCTGTGCACCTTCAAGGAGGCCTCGCGCGTGCTCGCGGGCCTGCCGGACGACCTGGCGGGCGACGGCCCGTCGGCGGCCGGCCCCTCGCTGGAGGGCCTGAAGGTGGCCAAGGCCCACGGATGGAAGGCCCCCGAGGCATGACCACACTCACTCCGGTCCTCACCGCGAACTGGGACCAGGCCAACTCCTTCACCCTCGACGGCTACGGGGGCGACTACGGGGCGGCCAGGAAGGCGCTGGGCATGGACCCCGACGCCGTCATCCAGGCCGTCAAGGACTCCGGCCTGCGCGGCCGCGGCGGCGCGGGCTTCCCGACCGGCATGAAGTGGGGGTTCATCCCGCAGGGCGACGGCAAGCCGCACTATCTCGTCGTCAACGCCGACGAGTCGGAGCCGGGCACCTGCAAGGACATCCCGCTGATGATGGCCAACCCGCACTCGCTGGTCGAGGGCGTCATCATCACCTCCTACGCGATCCGCGCCAACCACGCCTTCATCTACGTGCGAGGCGAGGTGCTGCACGTGATCCGGCGGCTGCACGCGGCCGTGCGCGAGGCCTACGAGAAGGGCTATCTCGGCACCGACATCTTCGGCTCCGGCTACAACCTGGAGCTGGTGGTGCACAGCGGAGCCGGCGCCTACATCTGCGGCGAGGAGACGGCACTGCTCGACTCGCTGGAGGGCTTCAGAGGTCAACCTCGCCTCAAGCCCCCCTTCCCCGCCGTGGCCGGCCTGTACGCCTCGCCTACCGTGGTGAACAACGTGGAGTCGATCGCCAGTGTTCCCTCGATCATCGGCAACGGCGCCGAATGGTTCGCGGGGATGGGCACCGAGAAGTCCAAGGGCTTCGGCATCTTCTCGCTGAGCGGCCACGTCACCCGGCCCGGCCAGTACGAGGCCCCGCTCGGCATCACGCTGCGCGAACTGCTCGACATGGCGGGCGGCATCCGCGCCGGGCACCAGATCAAGTTCTGGACCCCGGGCGGCTCCTCCACGCCGATCTTCACCGACGAGCACCTCGACGTGCCGCTCGACTTCGAGGCGGTGGGCGCCAAGGGCTCCATGCTCGGCACCCGGGCGCTGCAGATCTTCGACGAGACCACCTGCGTGGTCCGTACGGTGCTGCGCTGGACGGAGTTCTACGCCCACGAGTCCTGCGGCAAGTGCACTCCCTGCCGCGAGGGCACCTACTGGCTCAAGCAGGTGCTCAAGCGCCTGGAGCAGGGCCAGGGCAGCGAGGAGGACCTGGCCACGATCACCGACATCGCGGACAACATCCTGGGCCGCTCGTTCTGCGCCCTGGGCGACGGCGCGACGAGCCCGATCCACTCCTCGGTGAAGTACTTCCGCGAGGAGTACCTCAAGCACTTCGAGATCGGCGGGTGCCCGTTCGACCCGAAGAAGTCCACTCTCTGGAGTGAGCAGTGACAGTCGTAGAGACCGAAACGAACCTGGTGACCCTGACCATCGACGGGTTCCAGGTCAGCGTGCCCAAAGGCACCTTGATCATCAGAGCCGCCGAGCTGCTGGGCATCCAGATCCCCAGGTTCTGCGACCACCCGCTGCTCGACCCGGCGGCCAACTGCCGCCAGTGCCTGGTCGACATCCCGGACGCGGGCAACGGCCGCGGCTTCCCCAAGCCGCAGCCGTCGTGCGCGATCGAGGTGGCCGAGGGCATGGTGGTGCAGACGCAGCTCACCTCGCCGGTCGCCGAGAAGGCGCAGCGCGGGGCCATGGAGCTGCTGCTGATGAACCACCCGCTGGACTGCCCGGTCTGCGACAAGGGCGGCGAGTGCCCGCTGCAGAACCAGGCGATGTCCAACGGCCAGGGCGAGTCCAGGTTCCAGGAGCAGAAGCGCACCTTCCCCAAGCCGCTGCCGCTGTCCACGCAGGTGCTGCTCGACCGCGAGCGCTGCGTCCAGTGCGCGCGCTGCATCCGCTTCTCCGACCAGATCGCCGGCGACCCGCTCATCGAGTTCTTCGAGCGCGGCGCCAAGGAGCAGGTACGCACCGCCGAGGGCAAGCCGTTCAACTCCTACTTCTCCGGCAACACGGTGCAGATCTGCCCGGTCGGCGCGCTGACCGGCGCCGCCTACCGGTTCCGGGCCCGCCCGTTCGACCTGGTGTCCACGCCGAGCGCGTGCGAGCACTGCGCCGCCGGCTGCGCCCAGCGCACCGACCACCGGCGCGGCCGGGTCACCCGCCGCCTGGCGGGCAACGACCCGCAGGTCAACGAGGAGTGGAACTGCGACAAGGGCCGCTGGGCGTTCACCTACGCCACGCAGCCCGACCGGCTCAAGACGCCGCTGGTGCGTAACGAGGAGGGCGTGCTGGTGCCCGCCTCGTGGCCGGAGGCGCTGATGGTGGCCGCGCAGGGGCTGGCCAAGGCCCGTGGCAAGGCCGGCGTGCTGGTCGGCGGCCGGGTCACGGTCGAGGACTCCTACGCCTACGCGAAGTTCGCCCGGCTCGCCCTGGGCACCAACGACATCGACTTCCGGGCCAGGCCGCACTCCGCCGAGGAGGCGCAGTTCCTGGCCCACGCGGTGGCTGGCAAGGGCATCGAGGTCAGCTACGCCGACCTTGAGAACGCCCCCGCCGTGCTGCTCGTCGGGTTCGAGCCCGAGGAGGAGTCGCCCATCGTCTTCCTGCGCCTGCGCAAGGCGTGGCAGAAGAAGGGCCTCAAGGTCACCGCCATCGCCCCGTTCGCCTCTCCCGGGCTGGTCAAGATGGGCGGCACGCTCATCCGCACCGCGCCCGGCGCCGAGGCCGACGCCGTCGGCGACCTGGTCGGCACGCTGGCCGCGGGCACGATCGTGCTCGCGGGCGAGCGCCTGGCCACCGTGCCCGGCGCCCTGTCCGCCCTCGTCCGGCTCACGGCCGCCGCAGGCGCCAGGCTCGCCTGGGTGCCGCGCAGGGCCGGTGAGCGCGGGGCGCTCGAAGCGGGCGCGCTGCCCAACCTGCTGCCGATCGGCCGCCCGGTGGACGACGAGATCGCCAGGGCCGAGGTCGCCAGGGCCTGGAACGTCGCCACGCTGCCCGCCACGCCGGGCCGCGACACCGCGGGCATCCTGGAGGCGGCGCGGAGCGGTGAGCTGGACGCCCTGGTCGTGGCCGGGGTCGACCCGTACGACCTGGTCGACCCGGCGGCGGCGCTGGAGGCGCTTGAGCACACGCCGTTCATCGTCAGCCTGGAGATCCGCGCCAGCGCCGTCACCGACCGCGCCGACGTGGTCCTGCCCGTCGCCTCCGTCCAGGAGAAGGGCGGCACGTTCGTCAACTGGGAGGGCCGGGGCCGCTCGTTCGAGGCGCCGCTCAAGGTGCCCGGGCTGCAGAGCGACCTGGCCGTGATCGGCAACCTGGCCGACCGGATGGACGTGCACCTGGGCCTGCCGGACGCCAAGGCCGCCCGGCGCGAGCTGTCCGGCCTGGGCTCCTGGCGCGGCAGCCGGATCAGCGCACCGAACGCGCTGACCCGTACCCAGGTGGTCCCCGAGCAGGGCCAGGCCCTGCTGGCGACCTGGCACCTGCTGCTCGACGAGGGCAGGCTGCAGGACGGCGAGCCCTACCTCGCGGGCACCGCACGCGCCGCCGAGGCGCTGGTCTCCCAGGTCACGGCGGCCGAGCTCGGCGTCGCCGACGGCGACAAGCTCGTGATCGGCGGCCCAGCGGGTGGCACGGCGGGTGGCACAGCGGACGACACCGTGACGCTGCCAGTACGCGTCGCCGACCTGCCGGACCGCGTGGTCTGGGTGCCGGCGAACTCCGGCGGCTGCTCGGTCACGCGTGACCTGCGCGCGGTGGCCGGCGACATCGTCACCATCGGGAGCGCCTCATGATTCACCCACTCGTGGCCGATCCGACCCTTGCCGACTTCGGCAAGGACCCGGTGTGGATCACCATCATCAAGGCCGTGCTGCTGTTCCTGTTCCTGATGCTGGGCATCCTGTTCGGCGTCTGGTTCGAGCGGAAGCTGATCTCGCGGATGCAGCACCGCTACGGTCCCAACCGGGCCGGTAAGTTCGGCCTGCTGCAATCCGTGGCCGACGGCCTGAAGATGGGGCTGAAGGAGGACATCTTCCCGCGGACCGTGGACCGGGTGCTCTATTTGCTGGCACCGGTGATCATGGTGGTGCCGGCGTTCCTGGCCTTCTCCATCATCCCGTTCGCGCCGATGGTCGACCTGTTCGGCGTGCGGACGCCGCTGCAGCTGGTGGACCTGCCGGTGGCGGTGCTGTTCATGCTGGCCATGGGGGCGGTGTCGGTCTACGGCGTGGTGCTGGCCGGGTGGTCGTCGCGCTCGCCGTACGCGCTGCTGGGTGGTCTGCGGTCGGCGGCGCAGGTGGTCTCGTACGAGATCGCGATGGGCCTGTCGTTCGTGGCCGTGTTCATCTTCGCCGGGACGCTGTCCACCTCGGAGATCGTCAAGGCGCAGGCGGACACCTGGTTCGTGGTGCTGCTGCTGCCGTCGTTCCTGATCTACGTGATCTGCATGTTCGGCGAGGCCGCGCGCATCCCGTTCGACCTGCCCG
>NZ_FNDJ01000023.1 GCF_900099965.1 Nonomuraea jiangxiensis
ACCTAAGAGCTGTTTCTTGGATCAGGTTCGGAGCCAGATGACCAACGCGGCCAGGGTGACGGTGCCAAGGAAGATGTAGGCGCGCTTGTCGTAACGCGTGGCCACGGCCCGGAAGTTCTTCAGCCGATTGATCGCCCGTTCGACGACGTTGCGCGCCTTGTAGCGTTCGGCGTCAAAGCCGGTGGGCCGACCCCCTGCCGAGCCGCGTCGGCGGCGGTGGGCGCGTTGATCGCGTGGTTCGGGGATGGTGTGGCGGATCTTGCGGCGGCGCAGGTGGACGCGGTTGGCGCGGGAGGAGTAGGCCTTGTCCGCGGCCAGGCTGTCGGGCCGGGTACGCGGACGTCCCGGCCCCAGCCGAGGCACCCGGATGGCGCCCAGCACTCGCCGGAACTGCGGGCTGTCGCCATACTGGCCCGGCGTCAGCACCAGCGACAACACCCGGCAGCGGCCATCCGCGGACAGATGGATCTTGGTGGTGAACCCGCCACGGGAACGGCCTAAGCACTCCCCAGTCTGACCACCTCCGCCAGCCGGGCGGCCAGCCTGGCCAGCACCGGATCGCCCCGCTTTGTCCCGGCGGCATCCCCCCTTTTGCCGCCCCCGGATGCAGGAGGTGCAGGGGGCGGTGTGCGAGGCGCGCCGGCGGCATGCTGATGCGCCCTCACCGTGGTGGAGTCCACGGAGATATTCCAGTCCACCCGCCCCTCGGCGTCCTGCTCGACCTGGATCGCGGTCAGCAGCATCTGCCAGGTGCCATCGGCCGACCAGCGGCGATGCCGCTTGTAGACCGTGATCCACGGACCGAACCGTTCGGGCAGGTCCCGCCACGGCAGTCCGGTGCGGGCCCGGTACAACACGCCGTCGATCGTTCTGCGGTGGTCATTCCATCGCCCGCCCCGCTGACCGCCCTCGGGTAGCAACGGTTCGAGCCGCTCCCACTCTGCGTTGGTTAAGTCTCCTCGCCCCATACGCCCATCGTGACGATTCAACCACGATCAGTCAGCAGATCTAAGAAACAGCTCTTAGGTCGATATTGATCTTTCGTGTGTTCACGGTCTCAGGTGGGCGGTTAACCGAGGAGCGGTTGGCCGGTTCGAGGGTCCAGCGACGGAACCCGGCGGCGAAGACACCGATTCGGGAGGCATCCTGGATCACCGCGGCGGGGTCGGGCAGGGTCTCCAGCCAGCGGGCGAAGCGCAGGAGGGAGGAACTGCGCTGGTTGGTCAGCGTGGTCCACGTGAGCGTACCGGACTCCAGCAGCATCGCCATGTGCCACTTCAACGCGTTGCTCACCCAGGGCAGCCGGGCATCGCCAGGTGAGCAGCCGACCGACCGGGCCGGTTCACGTTCGCGCAGCGGGATGCGCGGGTCGCAGCAGGGGTGCCAGGTGTCAAGTTCCCACCAGGGCCCGTCGTGGAGCCGGGCGGTCAGCGCCAGCCGTGGATAGCCGAGCATGCGCTCCAGCCGGGCGCGGTCCTCCATCCCGAGATATAGGTCTTCCAGTTCGCCGCCGCCCGCAGCGCCTCGTCCTCGCTGAACCATAATGGTGACGTCGGGTATTGGATCCCTCTGAATGCCTCCGGTGATCAAGCCTTGCGACCTTGCTCTGGGAGGTAGGGGCTGAAATGGTCGGCGACTATCTCCGCGATCGCAGCGACGTCGCGCGAACCGTCGACTTCGATCACGCGGATGCCGAGCTGGTGGGCGGTGCGGACGGCGTCCTCTGCGACGAGGCGATCGCGGGTGAGGCGGTTGGCCTGTGCTCGAGCCGGATCGCTGACGCGGTGCCCGAGCGAGGCGGCTCGGGGTAGGTCGTGGAGCTGGTGTTGGCGGAACTCCGGCGTGGGCACCATTATGACCATCCGACGCGGTGAGTCGATGATGGGCACGTCTGGAAGAACCTGATCCAGGCGGTGGAGAAGACCTCCATCGCACATCGTGCCTGCTACAGCGACCCCGATCACGGCACCGCCCGCAGCGAGGGCCCCTCCGCGCAGCGCACCCGATCCCGGCACGCGGCGGTGCACACCCTGCTCGCCCAGGGCGCCTCGCACGGACAGATCATGCGCAAGCTGCACCTGTCCCGCAACACCGTCAAGAAGTACGCCGCCGCCGAACACGCCGAACAACTGATCCACGGGCCGAGATACTCCACCACCCTGGTCGACCCGTTCCGCGACTACCTGCGCAAACGACGCGCCATCGAGCCCAACGTGGCCACCTGGACCCTGCTCGGCGAGATCAAGGCGATGGGATATCAGGGCGGTTCCACCCTGCTCTACCGCTACCTGGGACAGGGCCGCGCCGACGGCGAACACCCGCCGCCTTCGCCCCGCCGTCTCACCCGCTGGATCACCACCAACCCAGCGAAACTCACCCCCGCCCAGCAGACCCGACTGGAACACACCCTCAAACGCTGCCCCGAACTGCAGGCCGTCGCCGGCCACGTACGCTCTTTCGCCGCCCTGCTCACCACCGACCACGACGGCAACCTCGACGAGCACACCGCACGCCTGGACGCCTGGATCGACAAGGTCCACACCGACCAGCAGGCTCCCGCGCTGCGCTCCTTCGCCGAAGGCCTGCTCATCGACCACGACGCCGTGGCCGCCGCGCTCGCCCTGCCCTACAGCAACGGACCAACCGAAGGCGTCGTCAACAAGATCAAACTCCTCAAGCGGCAGACGTACGGCAAGGCCGGGTTATCGCTACTCCGAAAACGGATCCTCCTCGCCCAGAAGCACCACGGTTAGTCACCAAAGAAATCTTGGCAGAGCCCATGACTGGACACACCCGTGGAGCACAAGGCGGTGTAGTGAGGTTTGACGCTTGTCTGCTTGTCCGACTGGAGCCACACGTCGGCATACTGGTTCGCCTGCCACTGGGTTTTGGTCCGGCTGATCAAGCGATGGTTCGTTATCTCGACGCCGGCGCTGCCAGGCGACACCGTGCACCCATTCGGGTCCTGAGGTCCTGTCTGATTTCCCCGATGGAAAACGGCGATGCCGATGAGAACGTCGGGAATTCCCAGCCCGCCCTGGACGATGCGGAACTGGTCGATGCGCAGTTGGACGTCGATCGCGCGAGCCAGGGGGTCTGCCGCCAGCTTCACGCCTCGGTAGGTGTTGATGATCTCGCTGACGCGCCACTCGACAGCCGCGACAGAGGCAGTTGCCGCGACGACCGGTTCCAGCTCCCGCCGGATCAGATCGGCCAACGCTGGGCCGACCAAGCCCTCTTCCTCACCGGCTACCCGGCTGGCACCCGCATGATCGTACGGCGGGGAACGACCCCACCCCGGCGTCCAGTTGTCGCTGGTTGACGAGGTCACCGGCTGGCGACACCAGGTCTTTGGGGCATTGACCTATTGGTCCAGTGGACTTACCATTCACACGCGACTTGCCTCTCCATCACACACGGGGGGTGAAGTAGTGAGCATCGTTGCTCGGTACTTCTTTGTGCATGTGTGGGCCGACTACGGTGTCGCGACATCCGTGGGGCACCGTCGGCCCGGCCGCCATCGACAGGCGGCCTCCCACTCGACTATTTCCCAAGCTCAATGAGGTGCCATGACTCGATCAAGATTGTCTCGTGGGCTCGTAACCCTGTTTGCGGCCTCCGTCGTGGTGGGTCTGGGCCTGGTGGCCGGGCCCCGGATGGCGACGGCTGCCGCTGAGGGTAAGCCCGCGCCGGAATACATCCAGCTCTCCGGAGCGGCTAAGGCCGCGTTACACCGGCCCGACCCTGGTCTGTTCCCGGACGCCAACACGGTCGTCATCGGGATCCACCGGGACGGCAACTGGTTGAGCAACGCGACCACCAAGAACTTGTCCGACCGCGGTTTCTTCGTGATTGGCGTGAACCCGCGTTCGGACAACAACGAGGCCAAGGCCGCTCCGTGGGAGAACAACGCGCTCGACCTGGCTCAGGCGGTGCGGTACGCGCGCGCCATGCCGGGGGTGGAGCATGTGGTGCTGTACGGCGCTTCTGGTGGTGGGCCGACCACGACGTTCTACCAGGCGGTGGCGGAGAACGGGTCCGCGTACTGCAAGGACCCGCAGCGGTTGGTCAAGTGTGAGGGTTCTGGGTTCGACAACTTCCCGCCCGTGGACGGGATCATCACCCAAGACTCCCACCCGGGTAACACCATCAACTCGGTGCGTTCCATCAGTGGTGGTGTGAGGAACGACAAGAAGCTGCTCAACCGCTACGACACCGACCCGATGGTTGACCGGAAGCTGGACCCGTTCAACCCGGCTAACGGGTACGCGGAGGACGGGAACACGCACTACTCCCAGGCGTTCATCGACGCGTACTCCAAGGCGCAGTCCGGCCGGATGAACAAGCTCATCGACGAGGCGGAGAAGCTGCTGGCCAAGGCGGAAGCCAAGGGTGACGACGACGCCCCGTTCGTGATGCCGATGATGGACAACGCCCGTCTGCCGCAGATCGACCTAGGGATCGACCACTCCACCGTGAAACCAGCCAAGCTGCTCAAGGACGACGGCACGATCGAGGACCGCTACCCGGTCGAGAGCGTGCGTGTGCAGAGCCTGGAGCCGGGGGATGAGTCGGGATTCAGCAGCACTATGATGCTCACGGCCAAGTCGTTCTTGTCCGTGCGTGCCATCCGTTCCACGAACTCGCTGGACGGGATCGAGTGGTGCACGAGCAACAACTCGGTGATGTGTGCGCTGCAGTCGGTGCACGTGCCGCTGCTGGTCACGGCCATGGGCGGGCACTACTTCGTCCGTGACGCCGAGCAATTCTACGACATGGCTGCCAGCCAGGACAAAGACTTCTACGTCATCGAGGGTGCCACCCACGGCGGTACCGGCTGCACGGCCTGCTCCGCGGTGACTGGTCAATCCTACGCCAACGCGCAGAAGAACATGTACAACCTCATGGCGAACTGGCTCAACGAGCGCTTCGCCAAGAAGCCCGCCACACCCGCAACACATCCATGAACATCACGATCAAGCCGACACCAGCCACTATCACAACCCTCGCGAAAGAGCAGGGCTAGCGACCGAGCCCCGCAACCGTTGAGGGCGAATCGAAGAGGTCACCACCCGCTTCCCGAACCGGTGCTTCGCCTTCGACCAGTTCGGGCAACTGTCGATCCGCCCACAGCCTGGTTCGGACTGGGCGCGTGAAGGTCATCCCGAGCGGTGGCCGGCCACCTACCGGCGTGACCAGGGCATGCGCTACTTTCACGGCTGCTACAACCTGGGCGATGACCAGTTGTGGGGCGTGGTCCGCGAGCGCAAGAGCGGCGCCGGCACGCCGGCCGCGCTCAAGTCGATCCGCCGGGCTCGCCCCGACGGCCCCCGATCTACGTCATCCTGGACAACTGTCGGCCAACAAGACCCCGACGATCCGCGCCTGGCCGCCGCGCTCAAGGTGGAGTTGTGCCTGACGCCGACCAGAGCCTCGTGGGCCGCATCCGCGGCACCGCCAAGCAGACCTTCGCCTACTCCGGGCTCGGCAACGACCTGGCCGCCATCGCTGACAGCGGCGGCGCGGTGCAGGCCACCTACGCGCGTGACGCCACCGGTAACCTGCTGGGCCTGAAGGAAGGCACCGCCCCGGCGGTGTCGGCACTGAGCGACCTGCATGGCGACCTGGTGGCCACCTACACCACTTCCATGCAAACCTCCACCGCCTACGACCCGTTCGGCACCGTCACAGCGCGGAGCGGCGCCCCATCCTTGCTCGGCTATCAGGGCGCGTACACCGGCAACGTCAACATGCTCGCCCGCTGGTACCAGCCCGGCACCGGCACCTTCACCAGCCGTGACACCGCCACCCTCGAC
Source organism: Nonomuraea jiangxiensis (assembly GCF_900099965.1). Lineage (GTDB taxonomy): Bacteria > Actinomycetota > Actinomycetes > Streptosporangiales > Streptosporangiaceae > Nonomuraea > Nonomuraea jiangxiensis. Next base: position 5,817 of record NZ_FNDJ01000023.1, read on the forward strand.
CCCAGCCCCTCGGTGCAGGCCAACCGCTACACCTACGCCAACGCCTCCCCGCTGACCGGCATCAATCCCACCGGACACTCGACCGTGCCAGGCGGCTCGCTCCAGGAGGCCGGACCAGGCTACGCCGGATGCATCGCGAGCGACGGCGTCTGCCACGAGACCTTCGTCCACGAGCGATACCGGAGCGACCTTGTAAACTCGCCCGGCTATGACTATCTCTACGGTCCGGGTTTTTCGAAGGAGGAGCGCGAAAGACTCGGTTGGAAGGTCATGCCCAACGGGCGCCTTGTCGATCAGCCGAACTTCTGGTTCGCCGATGCAGACGTGCAGGAGGCGTACATGCTGGGATGGTTCCCTGCTATGGAGCAACGCGATCGTGATGCCCTTTGGGTAGCGGTCGGGGGCATGGACAGCATGGTTCCCATGGTGGCTGCGGCCGAGGTGGGGGACGATCCGAGGGTGCCGAGTTGTGTGCAGGCTATGGCCAGTAACCGTCAAGCCTCCTGCGGCGATTTTCCCAACCTCGACATCTATATGGAATTCTTGCAATTTGCGAAAGATATCGCGGCGTCCGCCAAGAGTAATGGCGTGGACAAGAATGCGTTGATGGCCGTCCTTCTCTACGAGAACTCCTTCGCGGAGGGTCGGATCGGCAAGCCGGCCTGGTGGTTTGGCCTATAAAGCGGAAGGGGCTAAGGCATCCGTCGGGATTGCACAGCTCGAAATCTATAAGGCGAGATTCCTGCTCAAGCAAAAGGGCGTGGAGATGAGCGATGATGAAATTTACGATCTACTGGTAAACAAGCCACGAGCGGCTATCGAACTGGCCGCTGAATACATGAAATACCTTAAAGCGACGATTGCCTACCAGCAGTATGTAGGAGCTGGGCAATATAAATCTGTCCATATTAGCGATGGCAGGAGGCGATCGGATACTGTGGATGCTCGGGGGCCACCTGGCCGAAACTCGATAAAGGAACCATGAAGTTCAACCGATTCCAAGTATGGCTCGAAGGCGGTAAAGCTCCAGCTGGACTGGTGGACCGCATCAACGCCATGTACGGTATCCGGCAGACGCAAGCCAAGGAGCATTGGCGATGCGTCAGCGTTAACTGCTGGTGGCATGCGTAGGGAAAGGGCCACACCAGTAATGTCTATTCTCGGGCCGGCGATATGAGCTGGTCGCGCCGGTCTTTGTGGTCGATTGCTGCTATCGCTTGCGGCATCTTCATGATCACCGCTTGCCGTTCTGAACTCCTCCCCGCAACAGTAAAAGTCGATCCAGGCGCCGTCGAGGAGGTACGAGCGGTGGGCAAGTTTATTGCGGCCACATCGACGGACGGCTATTGGGACGGCGAAACGCAAATCACGGATGTCATCATCATCGATGCAGCGAGTTCAAGCGCTGCAGGGGCGCTCATAAAAACAAGCAACCTCCTCAAAAAATCCAATTGGAAAACCGTCGGTCAGAATTCTGATTGGATTCAGATGGAGTCGGATAAATGGCCAGGGGTCGAAGTTACGCTTGAGTCCTTCGCGAGCTATGGAGCAGACACGCTCATGGAAGACTCACGGGTCGCCAAGGCGATCAGGGAGACACTTGCACACGCTAAGCCCGAGTCTCTAATAGTGGCAGACATCGGGCCCGCAGAATAAAGCTCTCCGAGCTAATACGCCAGCCGCACTTCCGGATGCGAGCATCTCGCTTGGGGTGCCGATCGCCGTTGGACGGCTACGTTGACGGCATGCACGCCCTGGCCCTGCTCGCAGCCATCGCGTGTGAGGAAGCGTCGCGAACCTCGGTCCGCCCTGTGTCAGGCCGACCGCCATGCCACCGACAGCCGGGCCGCGACATCGAACCCCGCCCCATCGACCGGCTTGACCACGATGTGAGCAATGAGCAGAGCAAGCAGCTCCTTCTGCGCGTCAGGGTCTGCGCGCTCCCACCAGCTCTCCCCGCTCGTCGTGTCCGGCGGCACGAGCTCGGCGCTGCGGCGATGCGCGAGCGCCAGCAGCAGATCGGGCGCCGCGGTGGTCCGCAGCTGCTCCAGCACCTCCTCCACCGCCTGCTCCACCACAGCCGGCACCAGCACGCGCGCCGCGATGCGCACCAGGCCGCAGTCGTCGGCCGGACACGCGAAGGTGATGACACCGGCGGTCATGTCGGGGGTCAGGTCACCGCCGCAGCCGCCGCACCTCACCAGTCCTGCGAGGACCAGGTCGGCACGCCAGCCGTACTCGACCGCCGTCTCCTCACGGCCGGGAAGTGCGGCGATCATCTCGGCGGCCTGCTCGGCGGTCAGATCGCCGACTGCACCGGCGGCCGGGATCTGCAGCGCTACAAAGACGGCGACGTCCGCCTCTACGACCCCATGACCCGGGGCCGGTGGCGGACCTGGTGCCGCGTCCTCATCGCAGTGTGGGAGATGGCCTCTGGTCTGCGGTCGTGTCGGGCAGCAGGGGTGCGACGGTGGGGATGCGAAGTCGTTCAACGGCGTCGCGGGCCTCTTCGTCCGGGCGCACGTCGTAGCCCAGGGTGGTGCTGGGGCTGGCGTGGCCGGCCAGGCGGGCGGTCATGATCGCGTCGGCTTGTGGCAGGAGGTTGGAGATGAAGGTGCGGCGCAGGTCGTGCGGCCGCACCGGGGTGGTGGCGGCCTCTTCGGCGCGCTTGGCCAGGATGTCGCGTACCGCCTGGGGGTTCATCTGCCACGGGCGGCCGCCGGTGTCGGTGCGGACGGTGCCGCCGCGGGTCAGGCGGGGGAACAGCGGACCGCGGTGGGTGCCGCGGCGGGCGAGCCAGGCCTCCAGTCGGCGGGCGGCGAAGGTGTTGACCGGGATGCGGCGTTGTTTGTCGCCTTTGCCGATGACGGTGAGCATGCGCCGGGACCGGTCGTAGTCGGCGTAGTGCAAGGCGACCAGTTCGGCGCGGCGCAGGCCGCAGGCGTCCAGCACGGCGATGATGGCCGCGTCGCGCAGCCCGGCGCTGGTGGCGGTGCCGGCGGGTGAGCGGTCGGCGTCGCAGGCGGCGATAAGGGCGCCTATGACGGTGTCGGGGACGTGCTGGCCGGCCGGTTCGCGGTGGCCGGTGAAGGGGGTCAGGGCGACGGCCCGCTGGTGGTCGTCGGTGCTGAGCAGGCCGAGTTTCCAGGCCTCCTTAAGCACGCCGCGTAGTGCGGCCACGTGCTTGTTGCGGTAGGCGGGGGACCAGTCCATCTGGTCGATCTGCTCGCGGATCCAGGCGGTGTGCTCGTAGCGCAGGTGGTGCCAGGGCTGGCCCTGGCCGGTGACGGCGGTGTCGTCGAGCCGATCACCGGTGAGCATCCGGGTGATGTGGTCCAGGCAGATCTGCATGGCGCGGCGAGAGTCGGCGCTGCCCAGGCGTCCCAAATAAAGCAGGTAAGGGTCGCGCGCGGGCGCGATCGCCGGGCCGGCGCCCGGCGGCAGCCCGGCGGCAGAGACGGGGAAGGCGGCTGCGGGGAGCGGACGGGGCTCCGGCCCGGGGGCCGTGTTGGACTCGATCACATGATCACCCTACCAGTAATGATCTTTGAGAACTCCACTTCTCAGTGATCATAAAGGAAACGCATGAGCGATATGCGGAATCGATATTCGTCAAGCATGTGCTGATGCTAAATTCGGTGCGTGACGGAGATCAGCTTCGAGGGCGAGCCGCGCCCCACCACCCCGGCTCCGGACCACCCCGGCGCCCCGGACACCGCACCGCCGACCGAGTTGCCGGCCGAGCGAGGGGAAACTGCGGCGCCCCTCAGCCTCGGCACGGGTCCAGGCACTGAGCCGAACACAGGGCCGAACACAGGGCCGAACACGGGCCTCCTCAGTACCGAGGAGGCGCCCCGCGGTGGCCGCGGCCACACCCGCGACTGCCTCGCCCTCGACACCGACGACGTACTGCGGCAGTGCGCCCGCCCCGGCTGCGGCCGGGCCAAGCCCGAACGCGAACCCGGCAAGGGCGGCCGCCCCAGCAAGTACTGCTGCAAGCTGTGCGCCAACGAGGCCAGCCGGGCCGCCGACAGCGCCCCCGCCGCGGCGGCCACGCATACCGCGGTCAGCGCTTTTGCCTCCGAGGCCGGCCAGATTCGCGCCCGGCTGCAGCAGCGCGACGCCCAGCTGGCCGCCGAACGCGAGGACCTGCGCCGGCTGGAGGAGCGCCTGGAGCAGGTAGGGGAAGCCATCGCCAGCCAGCTGGCCCAGGCCGAGACCGACGTGCAGCGGGCCGAATCCGACGCCGAGCAGGCCCGGGACTCGATGCGCGCCGCCCACGCCGCCCGCCAGAGGGCCGAGCAGGACCGGCAGGAGGCCCTGACCGGCCTGCAGGAGGCCCTGCACGCCCAGCACGCGGCCGAGGAGCACCGCGACCGCATTCACAGCCAAGCCCGCGCCGACGCCGAACGCCTGGGCATGCAGATCGGCCAGCTCACCGCCCAACTGCACGACGAACAAGCCCTGACCAGGCGCCAAGCCGAGCAGCTACGCGCCCTGGACGCCGACCTCTCGCGCGCCACCGCCCTGGCCGAGCAGCGCGCCACTGCCCTGGCCGAACGCGACCATCAGCTGCACCAGGCCCACGCCGACCTTCGCCGCCTGGACGAACAACTGGAGCAGACCGGCGCGCACCTGGCCACCACCCGCCAACAGCTCGACCAGGCCACCAGCAGCGCCGAACAGGCCCGCGCCGAAACCCGCACGGTACGCGACGACCTGGCTGAACGGCAGCGCCGCTTCGACGAAGAACGCGACCGGCTCCAGACCCAACGGGACCAGGCCCGCCTGGGCCAAGCCACCGCCGACACCCGGCTGGAGATGGCCGAACGCGAGCAGCAGACCCTACGCCGCCAGCTCGCCGCCGCCCAGGCGGCCACCGGCCTGGTGGTACCGCCGCTCGCCGACGTCGACGGCCGGCCCGGCGTGCGGCTGCCCGGCGGAGCCTTCCACGCCGTCACCCTGCAGGACGGGGTGGTGATGCTGCACTACGACGACAGCGCCATCCCCCTCGCCGACGCTCCGCAGTCGCCGGCACAGGCCCGGGCACTGAGCGCCGCCCTCCAGGCCGTCACCGCCCCACCACCCGCCTGAGGGCGTGGCAATCCCGTGCGGCACACGCTCCATGTTGGGTGCCACTGCATCCGTACTGACATGCACTGGCACCTCTTACTGACACTTCATGGCAAAACACCAGGTCATCGGCTCGATCGGCAATGTCCAGATGGCATTATTGCCACCGCGTGTCAGTAGAGCAGGGTCCCTTCCGCATGGATCTCGCTGTCGAAACGCCGCAGGGCTGCGAGGTCATCACCTGCAGGGCGCAGGCGGACGACGGATGACACGGAGGCAAGCTACGACGCGGCTTCCGCTCTGAACAGGGCGCTCAACTGCGAATATAGCCCGAGGGCGCCCCCTCAACGCTGCTTACTCAAAGGATCTTGCTGACACCTCGTGGCACTCCCACTGACGCCATGTGGCATAACCCCAGGACAACTTCGTGGCAATCCGCACCGGCCACATCACCAGAAGAGCGATGGATCGTTCCCAACTCGTATTGACCACCTCCGGCCATGAGTCTTGCGCGAGAACGCCGGGTGGGAGAGAAGGGAAGTCTGCGACTCACGGGAGGGGGCGCGAATGAAGCGCGCCAGGACGATTGCAGCGAGCACCGGACCGACTGTCGAGGGGGCGAAACAGGGAGAGGCTCTCAAGCTGGTCGCCCAGGAGCACACCGACCTGCCGAAGGGAGCCGTGGTCCGGCTGCTGCCGTGGATCTTACAAGTCCAGGACGCGCCCACCCAGCCCGTCAGGGTCGGACGGGTGCAGATCAGCCCCACCCCCCGTACCCCCTCCCCTTACGGGAGCAGGATGGGCGACCACACGATCGCCTGGACCGTGCACCTGGACGTGATCAAGGCGGAGCTGTACGGCAAGACGCTGGAAGAGGCGGTCGACTGGCTGGAGAATGCCCACAACGCCGCCGCCTTGTGGATGGAAGACAGCGCCAGCCCCCAGATGCAGATGCTGAAGTGGCTGAGCGACTATGAGCAGCGCATCCCGCTGCTGGAGGACTCCTGCCACCGCACGCGCGAATTCATCAGGGCCGCGCGGAACGGATTGGACGCCGGGATGCGCCGCGAGATCGCGGCCGGTCTCAGCTCGGCCATCGCCCATCACCTGGCCTACGTCAACTACCTGCCGTACTCCACCGTACGCAACCTGACCTCGCGCGGGTCGATCGGCTCGGCCGAGGCCCACGCCCGCGGCGTCGTCATGTACTCCGAGCGGTACATCGTGAAGGAGCAGCTCGAGCACCAGCAGGCGCAGGCGCTGCACCCGGCGGCGGGCGGCATGCCGGCGCTGTTCAGGCAGGGCGCGGAGTACTTCGCGCGGCCGCCGGAGCCGGAGGCGGTCAAGGCGGCGCTGTGGCGGCTGTTCTCCTTCGACGCCGCGTTACGCGAGACCGGCCTGGCCTACGCGATCGACCCGGACAGCATCGGCAAGAACCGTTCCGACAACCAGGTGCTGGGCGAGATGGCCGCCAACCTGACCGGGAACCTGCACCGCCGCGCCTCCTTCAGCCTGGATCTGCAGCGGATGCAGGCGACGGCGGACGAGATCGCTGAGAGGCTGCGTAAGGTCACCGACCAGCAGCACCTGTTCAAGGCCGCGCTGACCTTGCGCAACTGCGCCCGAGACCTGCCCAACGTGTGGGGCGACGAGAAGAAGGAACTGGCCAGGTCGCTCAAGACCTACCGCACCCAGATCGGCCGCTACCTGGGCCTGGCCAAGGTGGAGGCGACCGGCGAGCAGCACCTGGCCGCCTCGGCTCCGCGACGCGTGGTGCAGATCATGTCGTCGCTGCTCCACGAGCACCAGCGGCTGTGCGCCACGGCGTACCCCTGCGGCGTGGCCTTCTCCGGCTTCCTGCAGCCCAGCCCGGGGCAGGCCGCGGTGACCCAGCTCAAGCAGCAGATCGCGGCGCTCTACCCCAAGCTCAATCTCGGCACCCGGCAGGCGGGCGAGATCCTGGCGGCCGTGGAGGCAGCGCTGGACGCGATGGCCCTGCCCGCCACCGACCAGATCAAGCCGTGGGTCGTCGACGACACCCACGACCCGCTTGTGGTGGTCTACGAGCCGGGCAAACCGCTGGTGATCAACGGACGCCCGGGGGCGCCTGCCGGCGTCTCCGGCATGGGCTGCCACACCACCGCGTGGGTCATCCAGAGCACCGCCGTGCAGAAACTGCTGCTGCGCACGCGAACGGACGATGAGGCGCTGCTCACGCTGGACCAGGCCGTAGGCCGTGATCTGGCCTCACCGGTCATGGCGCTCGACCGGCTGCTGCCGCTGGCGCAGCTGGCGGGCGGCCAGCTCCACGCGCTGTTCCAGGCGGCCTACGACACGCTGAGCGTGGAGACGCCCAGCGAGGCGGCCACCGCCTACCTGACCTTCCGCAACCTGCTGCCCTTCGCCACGGTGGATCCGGGTGACCGCGGCGGGCACGGCGAGAGTCTGACCGCCACGGAGGAGGACACGTTCGACGCCAAGGCGCTGAAGGAGCAGATCGGTCTGTCGGTCGCCGAACGCGGGCGCGTCTGGGCGGCGCTGTGCCGGCAGCTCACGGCGGTGGCCACGGAACTGGAGGAGACCCTGCTGGAAGAGGACGAGGACAGCTGGAACACCGACACCACGATCATGGAGGCGGTCAACCAGTCGATCGCGAGACTGCGCAACCAGGCGCTGCTGCTGCGCGCGGGCACGGAAGGCGACGTGGGTAAGGAGATCATGGACGCCCGCCGGCAGGAGCACAGTGCCCTCTACCGGCAGGCTCACTCCTGAGCCGAGGCCGCCCGGGCTCCCCTCCGCGAGGGGAGTCCGGGCAGGCGTGATCACTCGACGGCGCCCCACTACGTCAGGAGGTTCTGGTACCAGGTGTCGTTGGGGGGTAGACCAAGTAGGGGTGCCGTTAACGAACGTGTTACCAGCCGCCATATCTACTCTGTCCGCGCCATGGGCGACATGCTCTTTCAGTTCGCCCTGCAGGCCCATCGGCAGGATCGACGCTGAGCATGACCACGGCGGCCGACCTGGCCCCTCAGACACCGTCCGAGCGGTTGGCCAACGCCCAACTGCTGGTGCTGCAGGCGATCTACCGCGAGCTTCGTCACGGCAACGACCTGGCGGCAGCGCAGACGGCGGCTTGGCGAAGCACGCCGAAGCGTTGACCGATCATGCCGACGCGATGAGCAGCCTGGGCAGCGATCTGAGGGGCCACGGCGACTCGCTCGACCGAAGCCGGTTCCGCCAGTAGCGATCGTTATCTTGGGTAGTCAGGCGAAATAGCTGGTCAGCCGCTTGAAGGTCTGTCAGGCACGTCAGGCACATAGGTTGGCCGCGGCTGCCGTGCCGATGATCGTCGTGAACCCATCAGCTCGCTGATGCGCGCGAGGCGGAGCCACCCCCGCAGATCACAGCGGCGTCAAGACCATGAAAATCTCGTCTCGGTCGTCACCCGGCGCCAGACGGAGGGCGCCGGGGTGGCGGCCGATTTCTTTGAAGCCCAAACCCCCATAGAAGTGCTCCAGCCCCATGCCGGATCGTGCGGCAAGGTGAAGGTGTTCCAGAGCCATATCCTCACGGGCGACCTGGCGGGCGTGGTTCATCAGGGCAGACCCGATGCCGCGGCCTCGGAAGGCGGGGTGCGACTGGACGTGGTGCAGGGTGCCCCAGTGCGCGACGAGCGGGTGGGGATCGCGACGGACGTTCAGCCAGCCCGCCAGGACGCCATTGAGCGTGGCCAGGACCAAGCGGCTGCGGTCGGGATGCAGACCTGCGATGAGTTGCTCGGCGGCTAGGGCGACCTCCTCGACGGTCACGGGCGGGAACGGGAACCCCACGGCCCCACCGGCATTGCTGACCTCAATCCAGCAGTCGATCAGCTCGCGCGACTGGTCGGTGTCGATCTCGTCCTGGTGGCAGAGCTGACGCAACTCGGGGGCATTCCTGCTAGTCATGGCCCGGATTCTCGCAAACGGTCCCGACAAGATGGGACGGTCGTTGCCCGGGCGCGGTGCCGAGGTAGAGGTGGCCGGTCAGATGGCACCAGGCCGGGGAGCGGCCGGACTGGAGCGATCTTGTCCCCACCTGCCCCCCGTGTCCGGGGGCAGGTCACGTACTCCTGAACAACCGGTCCAGATGCACGTCGATCGCGGCGAGCGCGTCCTGGGGCTCGATCACGTCGAGTTCGATCAGAGAGGTGAAGCCGGTGAGGGCGAGGAGCAGGTTGGTCTCGGTCGCCGGGTCGCGGCCGGAGTCGATGTACCCGTCGGCGATCGCCTGGTGGACCAACTGCTCGACGAGGGCCCGCCCTTGGACGAGGCCGCGGCGCGCCTGCTCGTGCACGGCCTCGTCGTGCAGCGCCTCCAGGACGTAGGCGGCGCTCATCCGGCTGGTCGCGCGGGCGTCGGCATGCAGGGGGAGCATTTCCGCGAGCGTCAGTCGCAGCACGTCACGGGGGTGCGGACGGTCACCGAGCTTTTCGAGCCCCTGGTGTACGCGCACCGAGGTCTGCTCGGACGCGAAGTCCATGGCGAAGGAGAGCATGGCGGTCCGGGAGGCGAAGTAGTGCTGCAGTTGCCCGAGTGACATGCCCGCCTCCTGCGCCACCACGCGCATCGTCAGCTGTGTGACGCCGCGCTGCTCCACCACCCGCCACAGTGCGCGGGCGATCGCTTCGCGGCGTCCGCGGTGATCCACCTGTTTCGGCATCGCCGGCCCCTCCCTCGTACCCCGGGACTGTTCCAATACAGTTGACATAATACACCTGACCCATAATCCTGGGGTCCACTCGAGGGAAGGAATCGTCATGTCCGAACAGCCAAAGGTACGGACCACGGAAGGCGTGGTGCAGGGGCGCTGGCGGCAGGGGCACGCGGTGTTCCGCGGCATCCCCTACGCCCAGCCCCCGGTCGGAGCGCTCCGCTTTGCCGCGCCCGCGCCGCCGCACCGCTGGGAGGGGACGAGGCAGGCGGTCGAGTTCGGCCCCGTGGTGCCGCTGTCCCTGCCGATCGACGTGCCCCCGCAGGGCACCGACTGGCTGACGCTCAACGTCGGCACTCCGGATCCCGGCGCGGCGGGACTGCCGGTGCTGGTGTGGATCCCCGTGGGCGGCTACCTCTCGGCGGCGTCGAGCGACCCGATGTTCGACCCGGCAGCGCTGGCCGAGGCGGGAGTCGTCGTGGTGACCATCAACTGCCGCGTGGGCGCGGAGGGTTTCGCGTTCCTCGACGACGTGCCGCCCAACCGCGGATTCCTCGACCAGATCGCGGCGCTGGAGTGGGTGCAGCGCAACATCGCCGCCTTCGGAGGCGACCCCGGCCGGGTCACCGTGGCCGGGGTGTCTGCCGGGGCGGGGTCGGTCGCCGCCCTGCTGACGATGAAGCCGGCGCGCGGCCTGTTCCGGCGGGCCATCGCCCATTCGGTGCCGGGGCTGCACAGCACCCCTGCGCTGGCACGGCAGGTCACCGCCGCGTTCGCGGACCGGCTCGGCGCGGCGGCCCCCACCGCCGAGGCCTTGCGCGACATCGACCCCTGGCACCTGGCCGCCGAGCTCACCTCCTTCAACGCCGGCCTCCACGCGCACCGGGAGAGCTGGGGACGCCTCACGGAGACCGGCACCGCGCTGTGCCCCGTCGTCGACGGCGAGGTCCTCCCGGAAACGCCCTGGCCCGCGCTGACCGGCGCGCGCGCGAGCGGGACCGAACTGCTCGTCGGCCACACCCGGGACGAATTCCGGTACTTCAGCGTCATGAGCGGACGGTACGGCACCTTCACCGAGGAGGACGCCCACGCAGCCCTGGAACTGCACGCCCCGCAGCCGGACGGCGCGCGGGCCTACCGTGCCGCGTTCCCGCAGGCAGGCCCGGAGGAGCTGGTGGAGACGGTGTACTCCGACGCCCTCTTCCGCATGCCGTCACAGAAGCTGGCCGAGGCGAACGCCGCAGCCGGCGGCACCTCGTACCTGTTCGAACTGTGCTGGGTTGCCCCGGCCCTCGGCGGCATCCTGGGCGCCTGCCACAGCCTCGACGTGCCCCTGGCGTTCGGCACGCTGGACAGCCCCGTCGGTACCCAGCTCATCGGCGAGGAGCCCACTCCCGAGGCCGTCGCACTCTCCCGCGAACTCCAGGAGGCATGGGTCCGCTTCGTCACCACCGGCGACGCGGGCTGGTCCGCCCACCGGCCCGACGGGCACCTCACCCGCGTCCTGGACACCGAGTCGAAGACTCTGCCCTACCCCGAACAGGCATCCCGCCAGATCTGGGAAGGCCACTCCCCCGCCCCCTTCGATCTCTCGTAATTGTCCGGGTCGGCTCCTACGACTGCGACGCCGCCACTCACCTGCCCATCGGGGACAGCGCGAATTGGCGTACAGCCAGGCAACACCCGGCCCGCTTGGCATCAGATCCCACCCGAGGGTGACGGACGACATCAAGAGCCGGGAGAGGCCGACGGGAGAGGGCCCAGGTCACGGATGATGCCGGCCAGGGCCCGGATGGGCTCGCTCTCCGCCTCCCTCCGCCGCACCAGCGCGTACACGGTAGCGGCTCCAGATCGGTGACCGGCAGGTAGGCGATGTCCGGCCGTGCCCAGTACCGGGTGACGTGGGCGGGGAAGAGCACCACGGGCCCGTCCATGCTGGCGAGGGCATGGCCTCTTCCGCGTCTCGCACCACGGGGCCGCGCTCGATCTAACGGCCCCGTCGGGTGAAGCGCGGGGCGTCGCCTCGGTGACGCCGGTCTCTCACCCCCAGGGCAGCGGAGTGCCGACATCGGGCGCGGCCGAGATGTCCCGGCCGCCGGATAGTTCGACGGGGGCGGAGGGGGCGGTGAGGTCGCGGAAGATGGCGGTGCCGGGCCGCCACGAACGTCAGCAGTACGGAGAGCACCTCGGTGCCGAGCGGCACCCCGAGGGAGAACGTCTGGTTCCAGGACAGGCCCGTGGTGTCGAGACTGCTGGTGAACGTGCGCGCGAACCCGGCCAGCGCTCCCCGGCCTGGGCCTCGGTCAGCAGCCTGTTCATGATCGGGGCCAGACCAAGTACGAGAGAAAGGGGCAGCGTCCCCTCCCACTCGGAGAAGTTCCTGATCAGTGGGTACGGCGGCCGTGGTGGCGAGGACCTGCTCGGCGAGATCATGGCAGGCGGCCTGACCTCGCTGACGGGGCTGTGGCAGCAGATGGGCGTCCACCTGGAGTGGATGCGCCGGCACGACGCCACCGCCGAGCACCCCGTCGGCTTCTACGGCATAGACCTGGGCGGCCAGAACGCCTCCTTGATTCCCGCCCTGGACGCCGTTCTCGCCTACCTCGCGCAGGCCGATAGCGGATGGCAAATCGATCCGGCCGTCAGGGAGACGGCCATGGCCTTCGCCGCGACCTCAGCGTTCGCCGCCCCCGCCACCTTGGACCTCTATGCTCAGCTCGCCGTCGGCGACGAAGGACGCTCTGACGGCGGGCCTCGCCGGCCTCCCCGCGCGTATGCAGGGCCGGCGCCTGGAGTACATCCGGTGCACCACCGCCGAGAAGTACGAGCGCGCTCTGCGATCCACGCGCCACCTGCTCATCCTGGATTCGATCAACTTCCGTGAAGAGTTCGCTGGAAACCAGCGGCTATCTCTGCCAGGTGCGCACCGTACTCTGGTTCGCCTGGCTGGAACACGACACGGCGGCCTTCACGGCGGTCGACCAGCCAGCGGTGGCCATTGTGCTCTTCAAGCTGAGCATCGTTGATCGCACGGAGAATCACCGGCCGGTAGACCAATTGCGCTCGCCAACCACCCACATACTTGGCCTGGATATGCGCTCTCACTGGCCTGCGACGGCGATGTGCGTAGCCGACCACGGTGACCGTTTCGTAGCCCATGCCCGCGAACCCGCCGACCACGTACAGCTTTGCCCCGGCTGGGAAGATCTTCTGGCTCCGAAATTCCGCGTGCGGGCCGTTCTGGCTGTACGGATACGGCAGCAGGGTGCCCACGATGCACCACTCCGGACTCCACGTCTCCTCGCTCACCACAGTATTTGACCATGCGGGCACGAGCGTGACGACGCCCACGACGCCCTCACAGGAAGTGGGCGGCACTAGGTTCGAACCAGCGACCCACCGCTTGCAAGGAGAACAAGATCCGCCTGGCAGGCCGCTCGCCTGGGCCGATCCCACACGCCTACCGTCGACACGGCCCAGTCCAAGAACCATGGCACGCGAATGGCACAACGCCATTCATGACCCGCCGCGTTGCCCTCGTTGGTGAGTGCGCCGGCCAGCGGGCTACGCGGGTCGGCCTGCCAGGTCCGCGAGTCCTCACCGGTGAGTTTCTGCCACGGCTCGATACGCTCCAGCCAGCTGATCAGCCGGCGCAGGTCCCGCTGTTCGTTGGTGTCCACCTCTGGGACGCTACGCGGCCCCACGGCCACGACGCGAGGCGTTTTGAGCGGAGGGCCCCCATCGGCTGAGTCATCGGCGATCAGCGCGGTGTGGTCGGGACGGACGTGCCCATCAAGGCAGCCAGCAGGGTGCGGCCGGTGTCGGTTAGCGAGTAGATGACGAGCTTGCGCTCGCGCCGCGAGGTGGCGAGCCCGGCGGTGCGCAGCGCGCGCAGGTGATGGGAGACGAGGTTCTGGGCCAGGTCGCAGACCCAGGCCAGGTCCCACACGCACATCGCGCCGCCTGCCTGCAGGGCCAGCGCGATACGCAGCCGGGAGGCGTCGGCCAGGGCCCTCGCCCGTGCCGCGGCGGCGGCGATCTCCGCCGTATCCGGCAGGCCGGCGCGCACGTCCTCGGCATACGGAAGGTCCAGGCACAACAGGTCGCACCGCTGCTGTTCGATCATCGGGTGCTCGGCGGCCATCGCGTCACCGTAACAGGCTCGCCGGAGGCGATCGGCGCCAGGGGGCCCGGGTACCCCGGCCGGTACTGCTCCTGCTCGGCCGGCGGCGTTGGAGCCGCGGCCCGTGGGCGAGCGGACGATGACTGACTGTGGCTGACTGGCTGACTATGGCTGACCGTGGGTGACCGTGGCTCCTGGACGCAGCCCGGCGAGGGGCGGAGGTGACCCGGCTGCCATGACCCGATCAGCGCCGACATCGCCGTCGGAGTCATGATCCCCGACGGCCCGCCGCAGCCGGTGACCGTCCGGGAACTCGACCCCGGCGGCGATGTCGGCGTAGCTGACCTCGCGCCCGTGGTTGCAGCGCAGCCAGATCATCACGTCGGCGACGTCGTTCTCGGCTTGCGTGAAGCCCATCGCGTCGCGCCGTGAGGCCCTCCGCGAGGCCTGCTGTCGGGATGTCTGCCGCCGGCTCACAGCAGCCCGCCGTTCTCGTCCAGGAACTTCGCCAGCGCGGCGTCGCCCAGCGCCGAGCCGGTGGCCAGGTCCCGGACGGCGGCGATGGCCGCCTCGGCGCCGTCGCAGAGCTCGGCGATGGCCTCAGCGCGATCGGCGGTGAACCGGATCTGCTGCTTGTGCAGCCGCGCCAGCGCCCGTGAGCCGGCCATGCGGACCTAGGCCATGGCGTTGAAGACGTCCATGGACGCGTCGGCGGCCAGCAGCGCGGTCTTGACCGCCTTCGGATGGCCGATGACGTAGGCGGTGGCCGAGGGCATGCGGGAAACGCCCTTCTTTGCCCCGCCGGTCTGGGTGCGGCCTGTTCTGGCTTTGAACTGCCACTCTCTGGGCATATGCGACTACAGAAAGTAGCCGGGAGGGATCTATGGGACTTCCACAAGGACGGTTCTCCGTCTACCGGGGCCCACCCCGCAGCTGTACACCATCAGCCGGATCAACGGCTAAGCGCCGAGCGCTAAACCCTGCCATCGCGATCACAGCAGCTTCTGCGATCACGATGGGCAGGGTTGTGACACGCACCCGCGGAACGATCTACGGCAGCCAAAGCCGATCTTGACTGCGGTCGATACCGCGTTTCCGCTGGTAGGAGCATCTCTCCGCATAGACGATCTCTACAGAACACCACGGCTGGCGGCCGCTCACGCCGCCTGTCCGGCGCGGTTCAACCCTCCCGGGGACCGCCGCGTCAGCCGTCAACGGTAAGGGAGCACAATGAGCGACAACACGGAACCGAAGCTGATCTACGGCCAGGGCGCCGAGGCGTGCCCTGAGGGGCACTTCTGTCTCTACCGGGCCAATAACTTCAACGCGGGTCAGAGCCCGGGGCGTGGTGACAAGATCCTGGCCATTCCGACGGGCGCGTATGTCAACGACTTCTCCGAGTACGGGTTCGACCACAGCGGCGACGGGGTGAGTGCCGTCGTCAACAACACGGTCGAGGACAACGCGCTCTTCTCGGCCGCCAACCAGCAGGGACACTCACTGCCGGTGGACCGGGGGACCTCGATCGCGAGGCTGGCGGACATCCCCATGGCCGGGAGCCCGAACGGCTCCTGGAACGACCAGGCCCAGTCCGCGCTGGCCTCCCGCTTCGTGGGGAACCTGCGCGTGGACCAGGAATTGCGGGGCCACTGGGCGGAAGGCCCGGGGCACCTCTACTCCTACCGGCTCACGATGCACGCCGAGGACACCCGCGTCATGAAATGGGCCGTGGGCTTCGGTGACCTGCCGGAGGGAACTTCACTGTCCAAGAGCTTCATCGACACCTTCTGGGGCGAGATCCTCCGTGACGGCACCGACGGTGCCGTCCTGCTCGGCTCCCCTGAGGGCGGCGGACACAGCGTCGATCCCGGGACGGCCCTCCCCATCGACATCCAGGTCATCTACCCCGGCCAAAACCCCGCCTACGAACGCCTCACCGGCCTGAACGCCCAGCAACTGGGCTGACCCGGCACCCGGTGGCCCCACCGAACTCCCCTGGACGGCCGCGTCTGGGGGAGTTCGGCCCGATCCGGCATGGGCCTCGCCGCCTGGGAACTGACCGCCGAGGAGAAGGCGACCTATCTGTCCTGACCCGGCCCCGGCCAGAGGGCGCGGCCTGCTCGGACCGCCCTACGCAGAAAGACGGCTTGCCGGAGGCACCCGGATATGCCTTGGATGCAACGTGCCTTCAGAGACAGTCGACGTGCCTTACGTGCCTGACAAGATCATCGAGCTCTGACCTGCTAGAAGAAGTCAATAACCCAAGATAACGATCGAGGTCACCCTACGGGCGATCCCGGGAACGGACCCCGACACAGTGACGGGTCATAGCCTCCTTGCCTTCGGGCAAGGAGACGTGGCCTACAGCATCACGGCGAGCGTCGCCCAGGAGGCGGCGGCCCCGGCCGCCGCGCCCGCGAGCGCCTGGGCGGGGGAGTGGTGGGACACCTGAACGCGGGCCCACCCGATCACCGCCACCAGCACAGCCCCGACCACCAGCATCGGCAGCGCGGGCAGCACGAACGCGAGCACCACGGCGGTACCGGCCGACACCCCCGTGTGGAAGCTGACCTTCCACACCAGCGTGATCGGGCCCATCACCAGAACCCAGGCCAGCATCACGGCCGCCGACGCCACCACCACCTGCGGCGCATCCAAGAGGACAAGCACGGCAAGGCCCACCACCACGGCGGCGAACCCCGCCGCCATCGGCCCCTTCCGCGACTTTCGCTCCACCAGGTGAATCGAGTCGAGACGGCCCGACCGCACCCCGGCCGCGATCACGGCCGCGATCACGGCCGCGGGCACGCCCGCGCATACGCCTCCTCAGGGATCTCCGTCCCGCCTCGACCGGGGTCCCTCGGCCATCCGCTCGGCCGACTGGTCTGCACGGTAGATCACCGTCATGTACGTGCACTGCCGCTCGTTCAGGCCATCCCACGCCTCGACGGCACGTTTCGATGGGGGCATAAGGGGACGCTACCAACCGCCACCGACGCCACCCAAGCGTTCGGCCACGCACGTGCGGAGTGGAGAGCCCTCGGCCGGAGTGGAGGGCACTCGGCAACCTGGTTGTGAGGAAGGCTCAGCGGCTAGATGACCCAGCAGGCCCGCAGGACCTGCCTGGAATCGAACCAGGAGAAGGAAGCCGTCAAATGGCCTCACGACCAGGGTGCGAGGAAAGCGGGAGAACTAGAGATTTTTCCAAGAAGGTGAGAAGGAAGCCCTCCCATGGCCTCACGATCTTTACTCTATCAGGCGGGGATCAGCTCATGCAGGGTCGCCGGCGTGTACACCCGCGCCCCGTCCGGCAGCCCGGCCGGCACCTGCAGCCCGATGTAGGTGGTGTGCTCGCCTGGCGAGCTCTTGGCCCGCAGCAGGCCGGCCAGGTACCGGACCCGCAGCTGGTCTCGTTCGACGATCGACCGCACCAGCAGTGAGGTCGTGACCCGGTTACCCTCGACCTGGTTGAAGCGGGCGTGCCCGTTCAGGTACAGGTGCAGCCACTTCACCCGCCACGCGCCGTCGACGCCGCGCAGGAATGCCAGCGGCAGCGCGACCCGGCCCGCGCCGCGCAGGTCGGACTTCATCCGCACGGTGCGAGGCTCGAACGGTAACCCCTCCTGGCCGGCGTCCCTGGTCATGTAGCCGAAGAACGCCTCGGCCGCCTCGTCGAACGCCTCGCCGGCGTAGATGTTCACCTGCGGGATGATGATCGGCTTGGTCGCCTGGGCGAGGCGGATGTTGATGAACTCACTCGCGCCGTTGGTGGCGTCGGTGAGGTCGCCGGAGTATTCGGCGAAGGCGTTGCGGTAGCTGGTCCACGAGATGTGCTCGGGGGTGCCGTAGGAGGTGTCCAGCATCAGAGCCGACAGGTCGTAATCAGTGCGCCGCTCGGCCTGACGCCAGTAGACGAAGAACCGCAACAGCTCGCCGTCCACCGCCGAAAGAGAGCCGCGCGGCAGCATGCCGAGCCCCGGCGCGGCGGCCTTGCCGGACAGCGGCAGCGCGACGTCCAGCACGTCCGGATCGACGATCAGCTCGCCCGGGTCGGGCAGGCGTCGGGTGACCTCCTCGTCGAGGATGGCCACCGCCCGCGCCACGACCTCCGTGTCCAGCGGCGGCCGGGCGTCGGCTGCCGCCCACGCCCGGCTGTGCCGGTTGGCGAAGACGCGGCCAGCAGCAGGAGCGGCCCGGTTCTGCAGGTGCTCGCGCAACGAGAGCAGCACCCGGCCGGACGCCTGCGCCGCCGCCTCCTCCATGGCGTCGAGGACAGCCGACGCCGACTCGCCGATCCGCAGCAGGTGGTCGAGACGGCGAAGCAGCGCGCCAGGCGCCTTCTCCAGCAGGCGTACCGCCTCGCCGGCGCGGTCGGCCAGCAGGGCCGCCTCCACCCGGGCGTCGAGGCTGCGCGCGCGACGATCACCTCGCGCGACCTCGAACACCTGGGCGGCGGCCGGGAACTGCGGGTACTCGTGCGGGTGCAGCCGCTCGCCGAGCCGCTTCCACTGCTCACGGTGGCGCGGCACGTCGCCGAGCTTCGCCGGGGACGCGACCGCGTCCAACGCCTGCAGGAGGGCACGGCGCTCGGCCCGCCGGAACGAACGGAACCGGGTGGGCGCGGCCAGCGTGACGTCGCCGCCGGACGCGCCGCAGGCGAGCCGGAGCACGTCGGTCACCGTGTCCACGAGCAGCGGCCTGCCCGCGGCCAAGCGGAGCTCGTTGATGACGGCGCGGTTCTCCCGCACCGGGATGCGCTCCGGCTGCTCAGTGCACGATGCGGCCAGCGTCCGCAGGGCGTTCAGGTCCTCGGCGGCCAGCGGCACCTCCGAGCCCGCCAGCGACAAGTACAGCTCGCGCGCTTCCGACTCCAGGCTGCCGCCGAGCTCCAGCACGCTCACCCGGTCGCCGGCCAGCGGGATCAGTTCGGCGTGGGCGGCCAGCAAGTCGGCGTAGGTGTGCTGGTAGCGGCCGTAGCCGGGCAGCGCGAGCAGGTTGAGCGTCGCCGGCTGCACGCGCGTGGCGGCGACCGGGTCAAGCAGCGCCTCGCGCAGCAGCCCGGCCCAGAACTCCACAGTGTCGGGCACATTACGGGGAAAGTTGAGGAAGTAGGCGTTGTGCTGCACCTGGTCACCGACCAGGGGGCGGACGGCGGCCAGAACGCGCACGCCCAGATCGACCACGGTCTCTCCGCGCAGCCTCGACAGCCGCTCCAGCAAGGCCGCCGAGCATTTGAAGCCGACACTCAGCAGGGCGGCGTCGAGTTGACGGGCGGCGACCTCTCCCCAGCCCGGGTGCGAACCGGCAGGGGCGTCGCCGATAGGGACACGCAGCCGCCGGGCGATGACGAGGCCTTCAAGATTGTCCACGAGCGCACCATATAGCTGGTAGATGTCGTATGCCGTGCCATTTTCGCCGGGTGAGATCATCATCGGATCGGGCACGTCTCCTGCTGAGTTCACGGGAGCGGCGGTACCCGGGGGATCGGGCTCGCGGTCGCCAAGCGGCCCGGGTCCACGCCTGAATCGCCAAGATTCTCCCGGTGGTGTATCCCCGGCCACGGTTGGCGCGAAGCCGTCCCTGAGCCCTTCCCCTCCCACGCAGGGGGTCGCGGCGGAGAAAGGGAGAACGTCCTCAGTGGGCCCGGCGCAGTGATTTCCCTATGCCTGTGAGACCGCACCACGTGCACCCCGTTCTCAGGCGAGGGGCGTGGGACTTCGCCGGAGGGAACGGGGCTGGCGCTCGCCGGCGTGTCCTTCATCACCGGCGCCTCCGCGCAGAGCCCGACGCTGTTCAACGCGGCCGGCTACGCCATCCCGGGCGGCATCTTCTTCCTCATCTCGGCCCTCCGCCTCGGCCGCGCCGCGCGGGCGGGCGACACCTGAGCCGTCAGCAACCGGTGGCGGCGTGAATCGAAGACGCCGGGCGGCAAGGGGCACGGATTCGCCCGGTGAATGTCCGGAGAATGCCCGGTCGGTGACCTGGGCGAACGCCCTTCCACGGGTGAAGACTCAGCAATAACGCCCTCAGCGGCACAAGAAAAGCCGGAATGCCCGTGACACTGCGGCACGGGTTCTCCCGCGGTTCGGAGCCGCTGATTCCTGTTACCGGGTCCGTGCACGTCGCGGGCCCGCGACAACAAGAAGGGAAGTCACATGGAAATGACGTCGCACAACGAATTCGACCGGCACGAAGGGCGGGGCCCCGTTCTCGTCGACATCGCGGACATCATCGTGTCGGAGGAGTCGGTCGCCGCTCTGCAGGACCGGCAGCTCTGGATGCGGCCGCAGCGGGACGTCGGTCACTGATCCGCAGGCCGGTGGGCGCGGGACTTCTCTGAGCACAGGACGGGTTCCCGCGCCCACCGGGCTGGTCAGGCGGCTTGACGGGACCATTCACCGCACGATTCCGGAGGTCTGAGATTTGCTGGACGAAGGCACCTGGCGGAAACTCTGCGAGCGGGACGGGCCGCATTTCGCCGAACGCGTGCACATTCCCGGCCTGATCCGCGAACCGGGCGTTCTCGCGGAGCTCGTTCTCGGCGCTCTCCGGGCCGCCACCACCAGAGTGGACGGCGACGACACGGATCTGCCCGCCATGAGAGCGTTCCGTGACACCTGCCTCGACTATGACGCCTCGGAAAAACTGGTATCGGGGGCGTTTTCCGGGCGGTCCGCGGTACATTCCTGGCTTTCCGCCCGCACCGGAAAGGACGACATCTGCCTGGCGATCAACGGCCTGGACTCCTGGGACGCCGAGCTCGCCGAGCTTCTCTACACCGGCTTCGTCCTCCCGCTCGAATCGGCGGGCGTTCCGCTGACGAGAGGAGTGGACTGGTACTGCTTCGTGGCCAGTTCCGGCACCACCCCGTTCGGCGTGCACACCGACCCGGAGCCCTCCTTCATCTTCCACCTCGGCCCGGCGGCGAAGACGGCGTGGACCTGGCCAGGGCTGAGCCTGCCAGCACTCGGCCAGGGGCGCCCGCACACGCTGGACGCGGAGCCTCTTCTGCCGTCGGCGGACAGCGTCCGCCTCGCGCCCGGTGACTTCCTACTGATCCCCGCGGGGATGTACCACCTCTTCCGCAATGACGGCCCGTCGCTGTTCCTGGGGCTCACGGTGTATCCGGAAGATCCCGGGCAGACCGCCACGGACGCGCTGTTCCACCAGATGCGCCGCCGGAACGCCCAGCACCGGGAACAGGCCGACGGGGATCCGGTCGCCGGCGCGATCGACGCCTTCCGGGACGCCCTCGGCAACGACGGCGTCGAGCGGGCCGTGCGGCGGCAGGCGATGCTCCGCCGGTCGTGCGGGTACGGCTCGCCGCCCCGGTTCCCCGGCAGAACCAGCGATCAAGGTCCACCCTATACAGTCACCCGCCTGCCGGTCGTGATCGCCGACCACAGCGTCTTCGCCCTGGGAAGAGAGCTCTCCGTCGATCTCGGTGAGCTGGCCCGCCTGCTGAAGCCCGGCGCCCTCGTCGGCGCCGACGAGCTGCGCGACGCGGCCACCACGCCAGAGCTGCGAGCCGCTGTGCGGGCCCTGGTCCGCGTGGGCGTCCTTCGGAGCGTTGGGACACAGTCATGACACTGTCGTGGGAGAACATCGTCGACGCGCTCGGCGGGGAGTCCGTCTGGCGCAAGTCGTTCGGGAACGAGCTTCTGGCCGGCCGGGTCCCGCAGGGATCGTGGCGCGCGTCGCTCGGATGGGGCGTCATCGACCACATCATGAGGACGACCACGATCGAACCGCTGATGATCCGCTTGTCGTCCGAACCCATGGCCTATCCCGGCACCTACATCAGCACGCGGATCGACGGCGGCGACATCGTGCACCGCAACTGGCGTTACGGCGCCATGGTCGAGTACCTCCGCTCCGGCGCGACCCTCGTCGCCAACAGGGCCGACCGCATCCACGTGGGCCCTGCTCGCCTGCGGGAGGAGTTCGAGTACTTCGCCGACGACCCGGCCTGGGTGAACTGCTACGCCTGCTGGACGACGCAGTCAGCGTTCGGCCGCCACGCGGACGGCCACGCCACGGTGATCTTTCAGGCGGAGGGCAGCAAGCACTGGCGGATCTGGGAGGGCTCCGGGCCCGGCGCGCGGCTGATCGAGGAGGCGGACATGCACGCCGGCGACGTGTGGCACATCCCCCGGGGATGGGACCACGAGGCCACCGGCATCGGGCCGAGCCTGCACTGGACCTTCGGCCTGCACGCGTCCACCCCCGAGGACCTCGCGCGGACCGCGCTGGACGCCTGGTCCAACCGGCCCAGGACCGAGGGGACGCCCGATGACGGCGGCGAGCTCGACTCCCTCATGACCGCCCTGGCCTCGGACGTGCACCGGGCGCGGGAGGTGCGTTCCGCGCAGTCGCTCGAAAGGCGCGAGGGCCTGTCGCTGCCGTGGTCGGTGGAGAGCGTCCCGTACACCGGTACCCGGCTCAGGTGGGCGGCCCGGTTCCCGCCGCTGGTCGAGGCCGGGGACGGCCTGATGGCGATCGAGAGCCTCGGCGTGCGGCTCAGGATCGACGGCCGTCTCGCACCCTGGATGAACGAGTGGTCGGCGGGGCGAACCACGCTGCGCGATGACACGGCGGGCATCGCCCTGACCGACGCGGAGATCGACCAGGCGCTTGACTCGCTGGTCCGCGCCGGGCTCCTCCTGGTCGAGCAGGCCCGGTGAACCTCGCCATGACGAGCGTGGACCAGTCCGGGGCCCCGTGGGTCCTCAACCCGGCGTTCCGGATCCAGGGCGGCGACCTCGTCAACGAGGCCGAGGGCACGCGGCTCACCCTGACCCCGCCCCTGCGAGAGCTGTGGGAGCTGGGGGAACGCCGTGACGGCGCGCCAGCGGTGCGGCTCACTGAGGAGGCGGAAAAGGCCCTGCGCAGGATCCGCCTGATCGTGCCGCCGGACGCCTCGGCGGCGGCGACCGGCGGGCTCGCGCGGATGGCCGGGACCCCGCTGTCCCTGCCCGCGGGCACCAGGGCCGCCGCGGCCGTATGGGGACTGATCGGAGCGCCGGTGGACCTGGGAGGCCCTCCCGGCCCCCGGCCCAAGGACGCCGTCCCCGTGATCCGCCAGGCCCTCGCGGGCAGGTTCCGGCTTCTGGCCCAGCCGGGCACCTGGTCGTGGACGCTGCGGGCCCGGCCGGCCGAGGGACTGCCCGGCCTCGTGGATCACGGTGACCTCGCGGTCCATCCGCAGATCGACACGGGGGCGGCGGCCCACGAGCGGCTGCGGGCCCTCGTCGGCACCGTCCTGGCGCAGGGCCACCGGCCTCTGGTGATCGGCGGGGACCACTCGATCGGCTACCCGGTGATCAGCGCGGTCGCGGGCAGGCATCCGGCGCTGCGCGTCGTCCACTTCGACGCGCACGCCGACCGCCGCCCGGCCGGGAACGCGGTCACCGCGGACTGCGGGAACTTCGTCAGCTGGGTGCTCTCCGAGCATCCCCACGTCGAATGGCTCACCATCGGCGTGCGGGGCGTCGACACGAACCTGGACCAGGCCACGAGCGGGCGCGTCTCCTACCTGACGGCCGACGAGGCCCGCGCGCCGGAGGCGGCGGACACGATCGCGCGGTTCTGCGCCGGCGCGCCCGTGCACCTCACGGTGGACATCGACGTGCTGGACCCGGCGTACGCTCCCGATGTCGTCTATCCCGCTGGCGGCGGTCTCGACCCCGCGACTCTGACGGCCCTGGTACGGAGCGTCGCCGCAGCGGGCCGCTTGGTCGCGAGCGACCTGGTGGAGGCATGCCCCTCCCCGTTCGGCCGCCACCTGACGGCCGCCCATCTGGCCGATCTCGTGGAGACCGTCCAGCTCGCGGAGGCGGGGCAGGTGGTGGAGCGGGTGGTGGGGCGGGGCTCGCCGGTGAACAATTTCGCCGGAGAAGACGCATGACCGACGCTCCCGCCGTACCCGGCTCGCCCCTGTCGTCGCCGCTCTACAGGGTCTACCTGGCGGGGCAGGCGGTCTCACAGCTGGGGGACGGGGTCGTCTCGGTCACCTTCGCGTTCGCCGCCCTGGCCGTCGCGCCCGACGGGCGGGGCATCCCGATGGTGCTGCTGGCCCTGTGGCTGGCGAGGTTCGTCTTCATCGCGTACGGAGGCAGCCTGCCGGACCGGGTCGGGCGGTTGCCGGTCATGTTCGGCGCGGACGCCGTCCGCCTGGCCGCCCAGGTGTTCCCGGCGATCACCTTCGCCCTCGGGAACCCGGAGCTCTGGCACCTCGTCGTGTCCGCGGCCGTCTATGGCGCGGCGACGGCCTTCTTCACACCGGGCGCCGTCGGGCTGCTCCCCGAGCTGGTCCGCCCCGCCCAGCTGCAGAAGGCCAACTCCTGGCTCGACGTCGCCGGGGACACCGGACGGCTGGCCGGGCCCGCGCTCGCGTCGCTGCTGGTGGTGGTGGGAGGCGTGCCGCTGGCGCTCTTCTTCGACGCCGCCACCTTCGTCGTCTCCCTCGTCTCGCTCGCCTGGCTGAGGCGGCTGATCCGGGCCCGGCCGCCGGAGCGCGGACCCGCCGAGGACGATGACGGCGGCGCGGGGGAGCGCGTGCGGTTCCTCGACGCGGTGCGCGTCATGCCCCGCCTGCCGCTGGTCTTGGGCGCGATCCTCGTCTGGGTTCCGGTGCAGGTCGGGCTGGCCTCGGTGAGCGTGCTCGGACCGATCACCGTGCAGGACAGGTTCGGGAGCATCGAGCAGTGGGGCGTCATCGTGACGTTCCTGGCCGCGGGCGGGCTGTTGGGAGCGCTGGTGAGCGGGCACGTGCGCGTCGAGTGGCGCGGGGTGCTCACCGTCGCCCTGCTGGTCGTCTCGATGCCGGTGCAGCTCCTGGCTCTCGCGTACGGCCGGCATCTGGTCGTGGTCGCGGGCGCCCTGTTCCTGGCGGCTCTGGCGGCGGGGGTCGCCGGGGTCGTCTTCGACACCCTCGTGCAGCTCACGGTCCCCAAGCCGATGTTGTCGCGGGTCGGATCGTTCGAGACGACCATGACCACGGCGATGGTGCCGCTGGGCTTCGTGATCGCGCTGCCGCTCGCGAACCTGGTGGGCCGGACGGTGTACCTGGCCGGGCTGGCGGCCGTCATCGTCGCCACGGCGGCGGCGGTGCTCGTCTGGGCGGTCCCGCGTTCGGGGCTGCGGGACCGCGCTCTTGAGGACGGCGCCGGTGACTCGGCGTGGCAGGGGGTGCCCTCGTCGACCTCCCCGGGATCCGGTCGCGAGGGCGGCCGAGAAGGCGAGGCGGAAGGCCATGTCAAAGGAGATCAGGAGGCGCGAGCGTGGCAGCTCATGACGGACGGACCGCCGAGGCCGTGACCCTCGTACAGGGGCGGCGGTTCGTGGTGGTCGACAACGCCCTGTCCCCGGACGCCCTGGCCGCCTGGCGGGAGGAGGAGCGGGCCGTGCAGCACCGGCCCACCTTCAGCTCGGTCGATCCGATGTTCGACGGAGTGGCGTTCTACGCCGACGCGTCGTACGCCTCCGCGAAAGCCGGCGAGGAGCACGCCGGAGAGGTGACGTCGGCCGTCAGGAGGGGCCTCGACGCGCTCGGCGTGACGGCGGAGGACAACGACCGGTTCAAGTTCTGGCGGTACGGCCGGGGGTCCGGGCTGGACTGGCACGACGACGGGAGCGGCCGGGGGGCGGCGTACACGCTCTACCTGTCGGGCGAGTGGCGGGCGACGTGGGGCGGCGAGCTGGAGCTGTTCGACTGCCCGGTCGGCGAGGTGCCGTGTGCCGAGTTCGACGTCCCCAAGGACCTGATGAACGCTCCCGTGCCGGCCACGTCCATCGCGCCCCGGCCGAACCGGCTCGTGGTGATGGTGGCCGGCACGTTCCACCGGGTGAGGAAGGTGGAGGCGGGCGCGGGCGACAACCTTCGGCGCTCCATCACCGGCTTCCTGACTCCCTGACGCGCCCCGCCAGGAATGGCGGCGGCGCGGCCGGTGTTTGGCCCTGGGCATGTCCGACGACAACGTAGAGTTGCGCCAGTACATCGAGCAGCAGAACCGGCCGCTCTGAGCCGGGTGGACGCCGGTTCGCCTGGCGGCGCATCGACTGTTCTTGCCCCGCTACGCGGGCTGGTCGGCTTTACCGCCGGCCTGAAGGCCGGAGCACTGCCGACGATTCTGGGTAGCCGGGCCACAGCGCAATCAATTCCACGGCGTGCTGGAGCGCCGGCTGGGCGCGCACGACGACGCAGGCGGCGATCAAGGTGGACGGACTGGGCTCTCGGGCCAAGTCCTCGATCTGCGCGTTGAGCCGATCCATCATCTCGCGGTGCCGGTCGTGCGCGGCGCCATCGCCGCGCGCCGCGGTGGCCAGCGACGGCGATGGGCTGTCGAAGTCGTCGAGCGAGACGGATGGCGTCATGGCAGATGCCCTTCCTGTGGGGTGGCTGTTGTGAGCTCGGGTGGTGACGTGCGGGCGTCGCCCGTCTCGATCTGCTGGACGCCGCTGGGCTTGAGCTCGGGGACATACTTGTAGATCGTGGAGCGGCTGACGCCGAGGAGCCGGGCGATGGAGGAGACGGTGTTGTCCGGCCGGGTGAGCAGGTCGCGGGCGTGCCGGATCTGCTCGGGTGTCATCACCGGCGGGCGTCCGAGACGCTGGCCGCGGGCGCGGGCGGCGGCCAGCCCTTCGTGGGTGCCTTCCACGATGAACTCGCGGAAGAACTCCGCCAGCGCGGCGAAGACATGGAAGATGAGTCGACCGCCGGCGGTGGTGGTGTCCAGCGCCTCATGGAGGGAGCGGAAGCCGACGCCGCGCTTGCGCAGCCCTGCCACGATGGAGATGAGGTCCTGCAAGGAGCGGCCCAGCCGGTCCAGCGAGGGCACCATGAGGTGATGTCGCCGCACCAGCGGGTATCGACGGCGGCATCGGGCGTGAAGTCACGGCCGATCAGGTCCGGTCGGGCCTCGGCGTTCGGGTCGGGGATGGTGGTCTGCCGGCGGCGGCGCCGATGCCCCCCGGTCAGGCCGAGCGCGCGCATCAGCCGGGCCACCCGCCGCCGTCCACACTGCTGCCCGTCCCGCTGCAGTTGCGCATGCACCCTCGGCGCGCCGTAGCAGCCTCGTGAGCGCGCGGTTCGGGTTTGAGCTGTTGCCCCGGATCCGCAACTTCCGGGATCTGACCTTCCACCGGCCGGAGGCCGGCATCGCCTATCGGCATATCGACGCGCTGTTCGGTGAGCCGATCAACTGGCGGCTGATCGAGGATCACTGGCAGGACCTGATGAAGGTGGCCATCTCCATCCGGGAGAGTGAGCTGTCGTCGATCACGTTGCTGCGGCGGCTGCGGCACGACTCCAAGCGCAACAAGATCTACCGCGCCTTCCGCGAGCTGGGCCGGGTCAAGAGGACGATGGTGCTGTTGCGTTACATCTCCGACGCTGCGCTGCGGGAGAACATCACCCGGGCCACCAACATGGTCGAGTCCTAAGTGGATCGGGTTCGGCGACAACGGGGTGATCGCCGACAACGAGCCCGAGGAGCAGGAGAAAGCGATCAAGTTCAACACCCTGGTCGCCGACCTGGTCATGTACCAGACCACGCTGGACATGTCGCTGGTGCTCAACCAGCTGCGCAGCGAGGGAGAGGCGGTCCATCGCGCCGACGTGGTGATCATGTCCCCCTATCAGGAGGACAATGTGCGCCGTTTCGGGGATTATGTCTACGACTTGAACGGGCCGCTGGACGGCATGGAGGTCAATCTCGATCTCGGCGAGGATGCCGACGCGGCGTGACCTCCCCTGACCGCCGGGTTATGAGCCGTGGAGCATCTCTACCAGGCTAACCTGGACGACGGCACGATGTGGCCGGCCGCATTCGCCCTGACCGAGGTGACCGCCGAGGTGGAGGCGCGGACCGCCGCGCTGGTGAAGCAGGCGGTCAGCTGAGCCGCGCTCAGCGAAACCCACGTTCTCAAAGCGCTGAACAGGCCGTCCAGCACGGCCTGGCGCTCGCTCTCAAAGTCCACGGACTCATCGCGCCCACCCGAGTCGTGGGTGAGACCAACGATCAGGAATACGACCATGCGGCGCGATGGCCACCAACCAGGCGACACGCCCACGCCCCTATGGAAACTGCCCTGACTGCCTGCCCTCTGTCGCCTGCTCACCTGAAGGCGTCGAGGTTCTCGACCGCCCAGTCGCGGAAGGTGCGCGGCGCCAGGCCGGTCAGGTCGTGGACGGTGGGCAGCGGGGTGCCGAAGAGGCCGTCCTGGTGCGCCGACCGCACGCTCGCCTCGGCCTCCTCCGCTGAGATACCGAAGGCCGTCATGGAGCGCGCCCCGGCCTCCGCGGGCACCTCCTCGAAGGTCAGTGGCCGTTCCAGCAGCTCGCCGAGCAGGCGAGTCTGGGCGGAAGGAGTCGTGCGTTCCGAGCCGGTCAGCGCGTAAGCGCGCCCTTCATGCCCGGTCGACAGCAGCGTCGTCACCGCAACCGCCGCGATGTCGTCCGGGTGGATCGGCGCCACGGGCGTGTCGCCCGTCAGCGATCGGACGACACCCTCGGCGCGGATCGACACCGCCCATTGCAGGGCGTTGGAAGTGAACACGCCAGGACGCAGGAAAGTCCATGGGATGCCGGACTCCCGCACCACGTCCTCCGCCTCGCGATGCCAGCGGGCGATGACGCCGCCCTGTTCGAGCTCGACGCTCAGCGAAGACATCAGCACGATGTGCTGGAGGCCGTCGGCAGCGTGCACGAAATTGGCGACCTGCTCGGCCGTCCGCGGGCCCAGGCCCATCACGTACGCCTTGTCGATGTCTTCAAGGCAGCCGGGCAGCGTGCCGGGTTCGTCGAGATCGCCGACTACGACGTCCGCGCCGTCGAACACCGTGCCGGGGTTGCGAGTGAGTGCCTTGACCTTGTGACCCGCCGCGGTCATGCGCCGTACGATGCCGCGCCCGACGTTGCCCGTCGCCCCCGTGACCAGTATCATGCCGCCTCCAGCCCACTGGTCTGGGCGAGCCAGGTTTTGAGCGTGAGCAGGCCGGGGTGCTGCTTGCGCAGGGCCGGGATGTCGGCGTTGTATCCGGACTCTTCGAACCAGAACAGCATCCGCGCCTCCTTGCCCATCGCCCGCAGCAGCACCCGTGGAACGCGCGCATAGCGACCCGGCCTGCCCGCGGCCTTGAGCCTGGTGGCGATGTCCGGCACGGTGAGCTGGTCCCCGGCCAGCTCAAGCGCCTGACCGGTGTACGTCTCCGGCTGCTCAAACGCGAGCCGGGCAAAGACGCCGATGTCCCGTACTGCGACCATCTGCAGGGATTTGCGCGGCCCGAGCGCGGCGGCCATCATGCCGAGCCCGACGGAGGCACCGCGCATGGTGAACACGTCCATGAACGTGGTCGGGCGCAGCAGGGTCGCGGGCAGTCCGGCGGCCCGCAGGTGTTGCTCGATCTCCCACTTAGTGTCGAAGTGCGGAATACCGCGCACACGTTCGACCCCGCCCACCGAGGCGTAGACGAAATGCTCGACGCCCGCGGCCCTGGCCGCGTCGACCAGCGTGATGCCCTGCTGGACCTCCCCCTTCAGCCCGGCGGTCCGGGAATTTTGCACCCCGAAGACGCCGTAGGCGCCTTTCAGCGCCTGTTTCAGCGACTCCTTGTCCGCCATGTCTCCGGCGACGACCTCCACGCCCCGCGCCGCCAGCACCTTGCCGGGGGCACCCGACGGATCTCGGGTCAGCGCCCGCACCCGCCACTGGCCCGAGTGTTCAAGCAGCGCGTCCACGACGGCACCGCCCTGGTTGCCGGTCGCCCCGGCGACGAGGATCAGCGGCCTGTCCATGACATTCCTCCCGTAGGATCAGAATTACTGAACCCATAGATAGTTACCTAGTTCAGCATACGTGCTGACAGTGTGGAAAGGAACGCGCTCGAATGTCAAGTGCAGCGACGGAACTGGGTGAGTTGCTGGTGGCCGCGCACAGGGCTTTCGCGCAGCAGGGGAGAGCCAGGTTCGGCGAGCACGGGCTCTGGCCAGCCCAGGTGCGCCTGCTGACCACCCTTCATCACCGCCCGGGAAGCCGTATGCGGGATCTAGCGGACGTGCTCGGCGTCAGCGGACGGGCGATCACCCCACTGGTGGACGCGCTGGAATCCGACGGCCTGATCACCAGGAGGCCGGACCCCGGCGACCGGCGGGCCTTCCGACTCACGCTCACCGACGACGGGCTGAGCGCGATCGACCAGATCGCCGACCTACAACAGCAGATCAGCGAGGACATCTTCAGCGGCATGTCCGCCGAGGATCAGCGCGACCTGGCCCGCCTGCTCCGCGCCTTCCTCGACACGACCCACGGGTCTGGATGTACTCCAGCTTGATGGCCCTCCACTCGGAACAGATGTACTTCCGAGATCAAATGTCATCTCGGAAGTACACTCCCAGGTGTGACTTCCGAGATTACGCGCAGCGCGGCGTCACAGGAGCCCGGATCCGCTTCCGAGATTACGAAGCGCGGTCCGGGCGCTCGCCCCACCCGGCTCCCTGCCGCCTACGACACCGTCCTCGGCGAGTACGCCGCCGCGCTGGAACGCGTGCCGCTGTCGGCCGAGACCCGGCGCACCTACCGCTCCCGCGTGCGCATGTTCCTGGCCTGGCTGGCCGACCACGCCGCCACCTACACCGCCGATCCTCTGACAGACCGCCAGGCGCGTGACTGGGCCGTGCGCGACTACCGGATGTGGCTGCTGCGCGACGGACCCGCCAAACGCAGCCGCCTCTACGTCAACTCCGCCCTCACCGCGCTGGACGACTTCTGCACCCGCCGGGGCCTGGGCAAGGCCAACATCGGCCGGGAAGACCTCCCCAAGAACGCGCCCCGCGCACTCGAAAAGGGCGCCCGCATCCGCTGGCTGCGCGCCGTCGAGGCGCACCTGTCCCCACGCGACCGGTGCATCGCGCTGATCCCCTACTACGCCGGCGCACGCATTAGCGAGGTCGCCCACCTCGACGTCGACGACGTCCACCTGTCGGCCCGCAAGGGCAAGCTGCGCCTGTACGGCAAGGGCGGCAAGTTCCGTGAGGTCGACATCCACCCCAAGCTCCGCACCGAACTGCAACTCTGGCTCGACGAGCGCCCCAACTGGCCCCGCGCCGACGACAACCGAGCCCTGTTCCTCAACGCCAAGGGCGGACGGCTGACCGCCCGCGCCGCCGGCGGCATCATCGCCGCGATCGCCCAGACAGCCGGGCTGGACGACGCCACCACCGCGCACGTCCTGCGCCACACGCTCGCCACCACCCTGGTCCGCGGCAAGACCGACCTCGTCCTGGTCGCCGAGATCCTCGGCCACGCCCGCCTGGAGACCACCCGCCGCTACAGCCTGCCCTCCGACAAGGACAAGGAAGGCGCCCTCAACCTGATCACGGTTGACCGCTAACCGTACGTACGCCTACCTGCGGAAACGGGCGTCAAGATCGACTCATGGCCGGTTCTGGCCGTATCTCGGCTGGACCCGTTGACGCGCCCCAGGCCCTCTCCGGACAAGCAGGAAAGGGCCCTACCACATCCCTTGGAAAAGCTCGCTCACAAGGAGGCGGTGACAACGCAAAGGCCCCGCCCGGAGGCGGGGCCCGCACCCACCCACCGAAGCAGGTAGGGGAATCGAAAGGGACTATACCAGCGAGTCGGTAAAGGCCCGTCAAGCCGCTGGGCGTAACACGGTGATTGCTTCCCGAACGGTGTGAGGCGGCTGCGACCACGAAAGGCGCCGTGCGTCCAGGGCCGCGTACCTGGCGGGACGGCCTATGGTCACACGGCCGGATCGGCGCGGCGAGGCCACCGCGTGCCAGGTGAGCGGTGCTCCCGGGACGGATGCACGCAGAGGCCCGGGGCTCTGCAGCCACGCTAACTGTAGTGCTCGGCACGCACGGCAAGGACACGTCAGTCCCGACCGTCATCCTAGCGATACGGTGGCAGATTCCACTGCAGCCGTGATGACCAACCACTGCAATCACATGATGAAACCGCTGGTCGAGGCCTGGTTGCTCATCCCGATTTCAATGGAATTGGTCACGTCTATTGCAGTGGCCAGCAGCTCAGGAGACGGACAGAAGGTCCATCAGGCGACAGGTCAGGCCGCGTCCACGCCCGCGCATGGCGAGATTCAGCTGGCCGACGCTTCGCCGCGGCGGTTAGGGGGTCAGCGTCACGGCCAGCTCAGGCAGACGCGAGATCGCAGACATGAAGATCATGCAGGGCAGAAACAAGCACTGTGGGTTGCTTTGTCCCGATCTGGACGGTGCAATCATGTGACCAATGCGCTGAAACCCTGTGACGAACGCCCAAGAAATTTGAGTGGCGGGTCCCACCCGGCTGGACCAGCGCGACGCCCAGCTGGCCGCCGAACGCGAGGACCTGCACCAGCTGGACGAGCGCCTCACGCAGGTATCGGAGGCCATCGCCACCCAGCTGGCCCAGGCGGAGATGAGCGTTCAGCAGGCCGAGTCCGACGCCGAGCAGGCCCGTACCTCGATGCGAGCCGCCCACCGCCGCCGAGGAGGCCCGCGCCGATACCCGCGCGGTACGCGACGACCTGGCCGAACGGCAGCGCCGCTTCGACGAAGAACGCGACCGGCTCCAGACGCAACGGGACCAGGCCCGCCTGAGCCAGGCCACCGCCGAAACCCGCCTGGAGATGGCCGAACGCGAACTGCAGACCCTGCGCCGCCAGCTCGCCGCCGCCCAGGCGGCCACCGGCCTGGTGGTGCCGCCGCTGACCGACGTCGACGGACGGCCCGGCGTGCGGTTGCCGGGCGGGGCCTTCGACACCGTCACCCTGCAGGACGGCGTGGTGATGCTGCACCGCGACGACGGCGCCATCCCCCTCGGCGACGCCCCGCAGTCGCCGGCGCAGGCCCGAGCACTGAGCGCCGCCCTCCAGGCCGTCACCGCCCCACCACCCGCCTGAGGGCACGACAACGCCATGCGCAAAAACAGCAGATCATCTGCTCGAGTGGCATTGTCAGCAAATGGCACATGGCCATCACCCGTCAGCAGGCAGGGCGGCGCCGTCGACATCATCGCCTGGCGCATCGCCACCGCCCGGCCCCTGCCCAGCCTGCCGGCCGAACGCCGGGCCGGCCGCGCCGGGTCGGTCGTTCTCACCGTTCGCCACGCCCAGGTCGCTCTGCCACCCGGCGACCTCGACCCGACTCCGAGCGAGCCCGGGCAGATTCCGGCCACACCTCGGTTGTCTCGCCAACCCGCCACGCCCGTGTCTTCCCCGAGGCGCTGTGCCGCTGGCAGAACAACCGGGAGCGACGCGACGCCGGTAACGCATAAAGCGCATCAGGTCAGGCCATATCCGGCCGGTTTTCCGCGAGTACTGCGGCAATCCCTTCAAACCGTGGCGGCGCGAGGCCTGCCGAGATAATCTATCCGATCTCTCGGACTTGGCCGCTTCTGTTAAGAACGACCATCCTCACAGTCAGAAGGGATCCGATGGGCAGCCCCACCCCGAGCTCCGCCCGGCACGAGGACGGCGCGGTCGACCGGCGCCGCTTTCTGACGGTCTTGGTCGCCGCTCCAACCCTGACACTCGCGCTCAGCGCGGAGACGGCCGCCCCGGCGGACGCCAGTTCGAGCGTCCCGCAACCCGCGGACATCATGGACGCCGGCGACGCGCTCATCCTCGCAGGGACCCCGACCGCGCACCTGATGCTGGTCCTGGAGGTGGCCGAGAATGGCGAGGTGCGCGTCGAACTGCCCCGCGCCGAAGTCGGTCAGGGCATCACCACGGCCGTGGCGATGCTGGTCGCCGAGGAGCTCGACGTCCCACTGGGCAAGGTGCGTGTACGGCTCGCCGACGCGCGGCCCGAGCTGCTGCTGAGCCAGCTCACCGGAGGCTCCAACTCGGTCCGCGCGCTCTACGATCCGGTGCGCAAGGCGGCCGCCGCCGCGCGGGCACGCCTGGTCGCCGCGGCGGGGGAGTTGTGGGACGTACCGGCCGGCCGTCTGGTCACCCGTGGCGGCGCGGTGGTCGCGCCGGACGGGCGCAGGGCCGCGTACGGTTCCCTCACGACTCGCGCGGCGAAACTTCCCCTGTCGCGTCTCACCGCCAAGCCCAAGCCGGAGTCCGAGCACAAGCTGGTGGGCACCCCGACCTCGCGTGTGGACGCCCGCGCGATGGTCACGGGCCAGTTACGGTACGCGCTCGACATCGACGTGCCGGGCGCCAAGCCCGCGATGGTACGGCGCCCACCGACGATCAACGGCACCGTACGGTTGGTGAAGAACGAAACCGCTGTTCGGGCCATGCCCGGCGTGATCGCTCTCACCGTCATCCCCACCGGTGTCGCGGTCGTGGGTGAGACGTTCGGCCAGGTGATGGACGCCGTCGAGGCCCTCGACGTCACCTGGAACGCCGGGACCGCCGACTCCTTGTCCGACGCCGGAATCCGCAAGCGCTTGCGCGCCGCGGTCCTGCCGCCCGTGGTGCCGCCGCTCACCGGCCACATCGAGGCGGAGTTCGACTTCGCGTTCGTCAGCCACGCACCCCTTGAGACCAACTGCGCGGTCGCCGACGTGCGGAAGGGCCGGGCCGAGATCTGGGCCGGGCTGAAGTCGCCGATCCTCGCCCGGCAGGAGATCGCCGCGGCGCTCGGCCTGCCCGAACGACAGGTCACCGTCCATGTGACGCAGAGTGGCGGCTCGTTCGGCCGCAAGTTGTTCGCCGATGCTGCGGTCGAGGCGGCGCGAATCTCCAAGGCGGTGGGCAGGCCGGTCAAGCTGATGTGGTCGCGAATCGACGACATGCGACACGGCCGGGCCCGCCCGGCGAGCCACCACAAGATCCGCGCCACCTACACGCGCGGCAAGGTGCTGACCTATGAGCACCGAGTGGCCGCCGTGGAGACGGATTTCAGGCACGGCGTCGGCGAGATGCTCACCGCTGTCGCGACCAGGCTTCCGGTCGCCGGCAACATGAGCTTCGCCCAGGCGGTCTTCCACCTGAGCGTGAAGGTTCCCTACCGCTTCGGCGTCGTCACGGAGCTGCTCAAAGAGGTGCCGCTGAAAATGCACACCGCTAGTTGGCGGTCGGTGTGGTCCGCCAACACCCGCGGCGCCGACGAGATCATCGTCGACGAACTGGCGGCGAAGATGCGCAAGGATCCCGTCGAGTTCCGCCGTGAGTTCCTCAAGACCGCCCGGCAGCGCGCGGTGCTCGACAAGGTGGCGAAGGAGGGCAACTGGGGCCGCGACATGCCGGCGGGCTTCGCTCAAGGCGTCGGGTTCCACGACGAGTACAAGTCCTGCACCGCCTGCCTGGTCGAGATCGACGCGCGGAATCCGAAGAAGCCGCGGGTGGTCAAGGCCGTCATCGCCGCCGACGTCGGCCGCCCGATCAACCCGCGCGGGCTGGAGGCGCAGTTGCTCGGCGGCCTGACCGACGCGATCTCCACCACCCTGCGGGCGGGCCTGCACATCGACAGGGGCCTGCCGCTGGAAGGCAGCTACTCACAGTTCCACTACGCGCGGCAGAAGGACTCGCCGACCGACGTCCAGATCTTCATCATGCCCGCCAACGGTGAGCCGGGTGGCGCGGGCGAGCTCGGCGTGCCTGCCGCGGTCGGCGCCATCGCGAACGCCTACGCGCGGGCCACCGGCACCAGGCCGCGTAGCTTTCCGATCAACTTCGACGTCGACTTCACCCCCTTCCCCCGCTGAGGAGCCACGAGATGCCCCGCTACACCTTTTCAGTGAACGGGAGGACCGTCACCGTCGACGCGCCCGCAGACCTGCCCCTGCTGTGGGTGCTGCGTGATCGGCTCGGCGTGACCGGCCCGAAGTACGGCTGCGGGATCGACGTTTGCAAGGCGTGCACCAGTCACCTTGACGGAAAGGCGATCAACCCCTGTGTTGTCCCGGTGTCGGAGGCCCAAGGCAGAGAGGTCACCACGATCGAGGGTCTCGCCGACGGCGACAAGCTGCACCCGGTGCAAGAGGCATGGCTGGAGCAGGACGTCGCGCAGTGCGGCTACTGCCAGCCAGGCCAGATCATGGCCGCTGTGGCACTGCTGAGGCAGACCAGGAACCCCACTGACGCACAGATCGACGCGATCGAGAACGTCTGCCGTTGCGGCACCTACTTCCGGATCCGGGAGGCGATCAAGAGCGCGGCGGCGAAGATGTAGTGCCCTCGGTGTCGGCCGGAGAGCGGCATCCCGGGCTTGGTGCGGTCTCCCGCGTGCTCGGGCCACGGGAGCACCAGGTGCCGGAGGAATGGATCATGGTGAGATGATCGATAGCGTGGTTGTGGATTATCCGTACGAAGCTGGGAGTTAGGGATGACCGAGCAGGAACGAGCCCCAGCGGGGATAGATCCCACCGTGCCGAGCGTTGCCAGGATGTACGACTACCTGCTCGGTGGTAAGGACAACTTCGCCGCCGATCGCGAGGCCGCTGCGCAAATCCTGAAGATCTCTCCCAATGGGAGAGAGATCGCGCGAGACAACCGGGAGTTCCTGGGTCGCGCCGTACGCGCGGTCGCCGAGGTCGGGATCCGCCAGTTTCTTGACATCGGCACCGGCCTGCCGACCCAGGAGAACGTCCACCAGGTGGCGCGGCGGGCCGCTCCCGAATCCCGGGTGGTCTACGTGGACAACGATCCGATCGTGCTCACGCACGCCCGTGCCCTGCTGGCGGAGACCCCGGACACCATCGTGGTGAAGGGCGACATGCGTGAGCCCAAGGCCATCCTCGGTGACCCGGATGTCACACGACACCTCGACCTGCGGCGTCCATTGGCCGTGCTCCTGGTCTCGGTGCTGCACTTCGTCGGCGATGACGACGAGGCTTTCGGCATCGTCCGTAACATCCGCGAAGCCCTGCCCTCCGGCAGCCATCTGATCCTCTCCCACGTGACGGCGGGCGAGCTCGGCAGTGAGGACGTCGGCAAGGGCCGCGCGATCTACCGTGGAACCACCTCGGGGGCTTTGGCCCCTCGCTCGCGCGAGCAGATCGCCGCCTTCTTCGAGGGCCTGGAGTTGTTGGAGCCGGGCCTGGTGGAGCCGTCCGTCTGGCGTGCCGAAGGCCCGGGGGAGCTGTCGATCGCCGGCCCGGGAGGAGCCGGGTTCCTCTGCGCGGTCGGCCGCGTCCCCTGACCATCGATGAGAACGCGGCCAATGTTGAGGGTGCGGCAGCCTCGGTGATCGAGACGCCGGTCGTCTCGCACGTCCGCAGGCTGCTCACCTCTTGATCTGCTCGGCGATCTCCTCATCGATGCAGTCGGCGAGTCGTATCTCGAAAACCGTGTACTCGTGAACCTCGCCGTTGTCCTCGTACGTCCTGATGCCGTCGCCGAGGCGGCGCCGCACCGCCTCCAGCGCCGGTCCGACCTCGCGGGAGGCCACCAGAGCCGCAGGTGGCATGCCCAGCAGCACCTCGAGCAGCAGGCTGCAACCTTCCGTGTCGTCGTCCTGGCCGTCCTCGTGGTGGACGACAAGGTCGGCCCGCCGCCGGACCTCAGCGGCGATCGTGTCGGCCGTCTCCGGGAGACCGATCGCCTGCAGGGTCACCTTCGCCTGGTGCCGGGTGTCCCGGTAGATCTCGTCGTCCTCCAGTACGGCCAGCAGGGTCGGCGTCGCGGGCGCCGCGGCCGCACCGGCCTGCCGGAGGGCGTACATCAGCCGGTACTTGGTCGACTCGTCGCGAAACCAGTGGTCGGCGTCTTCCCGGGTCGGGAAGGGAAACGCGCGGAGCGCCGCGTGCACCGCCGGAACCGCGGCGGCGCCCCGTTCGCCCAAGGCGGCCGACGTGAGCACACCGAGGAAGTCGCCGATCCCGGGCAGGCTCGCGACGAGCTCCTCCGTCGTGGACTCGTCCTCGCCGGTGAAGTACGCCAGCAACCGCCCGGCGGAACCGTGGCCATCGTGACGACCGAACATCTGATAGAGGGCGGTGGTGGCCTTGCCCTGGTCGATCTCCGCCAGCGCGATCACCGCGGCCTCGCGGGTCGCCGGGTCCGCACCGTTCACGATCAGGTCCGTCAGCGCGTCCACCGCCGACCCGTGCCAGGCTTCGTCGAGATCACCCGAAGCCAGCTCACGCACTGCGGCCACGCTCGCCGGGCCGTCGTCCCAGTGGTGGCGGACGTCATCGAGCAGGGTCTCCACGTCACCGCCGTCCATCACCCAGGAGGGGCGGCCGACGCGTTGCGGCACGAGCCCGGCATGACCGGACCAGTGGAGAACGTGGACCTGGCCGCCGCGCCCGCCGACCAGCCAGCACCGCCCGTCCGGCGTACCGGCCACATGGGTCAGCTCCCGGGGGCCGGAGGATGTGGGAGGTACGAAGCGGCCGGCGGGTCCACGGCCGTGCAACCGCCAGAGCGCGGCCGTTCCATCCTGGGAAACCGACATCACCAGGTCCGTGTCCGTGGCGAGCGCCAATGCCCGGACACGGCCGCCATGCGCCTGAACGCGCCCGAGGCAGTGCGCCGAGCGGGCATCCCACCACGACAGCGAACCGTCCCGCCCGCCGAGCACCACCAGCGGCCGGTCCGGATGCGCCGCGATCGCCGTCGGCCGGGCGGGCGGGACGAACGCGGTCACGACCGCCCCACTCTCCGAGTCGAGAACGACCACCCGGCCGCGCCGCGGGGACACCACAAGCCGCCACCCGTCGCAACAGCGTGTCAGCCGCTGATCCGCCGCATCGCCGCCGAAGGCCCATACGAGCCCGGCGTCGCCGTAGGTCTCCCCAGCAGGCCGCCGCCAGGCCCTGATCAGGCCCTCGTCACTGCTCACGACGATCAGACCGGAGGCGGTGCGCCCCAATGCCATCGGGGATTCCGACTTGATGCTGCCGTACAGGGAGCCGAAAACGCCCAGCCAGCGAAGATCTCCACACTGCCTGAGCACCGCCTCCCGGTCCGAGGACGTGAGGAGCCGCCCGCCGTCCCAGGGGAACTGCCGCCATTCCAGGGCCTCGGCCGTCACCATCCAGAGCGAGGCCGATGGCCCCGTGGTCAACAACCGGGGCTGCCGGGCGTCCCCGATGAACGCGGCGCTCTCCACAGGCCCGCCTTGCAGCCCTCCCACATAGGCGGTCAGCAGGCCATGGCGCAGATCCCACAGCCGGATCTCACCGGAACGCGCGCCGGTCGCCCCGATCCGCCCGTCCGGGGAGACCGCGACCGCGGTGACGGCATCGCCGTGGTCCTCCGACGGCCCGATGCAAAGATCATCTTCGTCAGGCATCCCTGAGAGGTAGCACATGTCCGGTGTGTCCGGCGACTCATCTGGAAACGCGCGCCCGATGTTTGCGGTGAACTCCAGCGAGCGGCGGGCTTCGCCATGCCCAGCGACCCGCGAGTACTGCTGACGGCCCGGAACATGACCATCCACGGCGGGAAGGCCTTGTCGACCTATACCCACGTCTCCGACCTTCCCTGCAGCGCTGCGTTGTCAGAGCGGCTGATAGGTCTTGTACCGTCCCTCAAGCGAGGCCTTGGCGGCATCGGCTACGTCCTCTCGCGGGGAAGATGCGCATGCGGTGAGGAATGCCTTGATTCGTGAGCCGTTCCAGCCGGCTGCTGCGGCCGCAGGCCAGAAGCGAAGTCCGTCGTAGGGGGTGCGCTCGGCCAGGAAGTTCAGGTTCGGGTGGTCTCGGCCAAGTCGGACGATTCCGTCGCCAAGGGCGACACAGATCATCGTGGCGCCCAGCGGCTTGAGCGCGAGTTCTCTGAGCAGCTGGAGAGCGGACTGGTGGCCGCACGTTGCCAGCGCCATGATCATCTGGTAATGCGTTTCCCAGGTCCGTGGATCGCGGATCTCTCGCTGCAGGGCGTCGAGCAGCGCAGGGCCGGCTGCGGGGTTGGCCAGGGCACGCAGCCTCTTTGCGGCTGCGCGGCGGCGCGGCGGTGGGTGATGGCGTGATGACCGCTGAGGTGATGCGAACTCGCCCTGTGGAGTGCTTGACGGTGTGCTCAGCGGGGCGGGAGGGCCGGCATTCCGAGGTCGGCATGGCCGGGCGTGCCCAGGCGTGCTGCGAGATCGAGGGCATCGACTGCGCATCGACGTCAACCGAGCCGCCGCCCGCCGCAGGGTCCGCGACGCGGCGATCATCGCCGTCCTAATGTACGCCGGAGCCCGCGAGGAGGAGTGCGCGGCTGCAGATCGACGATATCGCGATCACTGCCCGCACCGGCACGGTCCGCCTGCACGGCAAGGGCGACCAAGTGCGCACGGTCCCGAGCCCACCCACCCCCCGGGCCCGCGTCTCAGCCTGGCTCGACCTCCGCGGCCGCCAACCCGGCCCGCTGTGGACCGGCCAGCGCGGAGCCCTGACCATCTCCGGGATCATCCAGGTGGTGCCGGCCGTCGGCGACAACGCCAAGCTCCCCGGCCTCCGCCCCCATCGGCTCCGCCATACCTACGCCACCCGGCTGCGCGAAGCCGGCGCCCAGGTCCAGGCCCTCCTCGGCCACGCCCCCTCGACACCTCGGCTCGGTATTTCCGCGCTGGCACAGCCGAGCAAGCCGCCGTCCTCGACCGCGTCTCCGACTAGCACGTTCCCAGGCTCTTCTACGGGATCGTAGTCATGTCCGCGTCTCGAAACGGAGTGCGCCGCGCAGCAGGGGACGGGCCGCCAGGGCGACGAGCGCCGCGGTGAGCACCCCGACGCCTGCCATGGCCACAGCCCTGGCAACCGCCCAACCGAGCCACTGGACCTGGTAGACGTCCCACACGGTCAAGATCACCACCGCGACACCCGAGACGGCCGCCACCACGCAGACCGGCAGCGCGGCAATGACCGCCTGTCGCACGAGCACCCCGCCCAGCGCCCGCTCCGGTACCCCGCAGGCGGCCAGCGCGGCGAACGAGCGGCGAAGGTCGATCAGCTCCTCCGCCTGGTGCACCACCAGAGCGGCCGCCGAGGTCACCAGGGCGACCAGGAGCGCGACGTCCACCAGCGCGTGGGCCTGGGAGTAGCCGACACCGGCCTGCTGGGCCCCGGCTCCCGCGCCGAAGAACACGGT
Organism: Nonomuraea jiangxiensis; assembly: GCF_900099965.1. Taxonomy (GTDB): domain Bacteria; phylum Actinomycetota; class Actinomycetes; order Streptosporangiales; family Streptosporangiaceae; genus Nonomuraea; species Nonomuraea jiangxiensis. Next base: position 46,699 of record NZ_FNDJ01000023.1, read on the forward strand.
CAGGCTCACCACGGACAGGGCTCTGGCCCACGCCCGCGGGTCGGCCTCGACCAGGCGTGCCGCCAGCAGCGTCTCAGGAGACCGGGCCCGCAGGCCGGTACGGCGGGCGTACACCCTGATCAGCCAGGTCGCGGCCAGAGTCACGCCGAACAGCACCAGCACCAGCCCCGCTGCCATGACGACCACAGAACCGTACTTGCCGACGAGCGGGAAACTTCCCTTCACCACGGCGCCGAGAACGAAGAAGCCGACCCCTGCCACAAGGATGAGCAGGTCTCGCACGCGCGGCCCCCGTACGCGTGCCCGACGGACCACTCCCAGCGGCGAGGCGACGACGTGCCGACCGGCGCGCACCCCCGACAAGACCCCGCCGAGCGTCACCAAAGCCACCACCACCGGCACCTGCGGTACCGGCCCCGAGAGATGGGTGACCACGTAGAGCGCGCCGCCGACGAGAGACCCGCCCAGTGCCAGCAAGCCGCCTTCCCAAGCGCCCAGCACTCGTACGTCAGCCGGCGTCGCCCCCGCCAGCCGCAAGACGGCCAGCCGCCGCTCCCTGGTGGCCGAGGCCAGCCGGTTGGCCTGGTGAACCAGGCCTGCGACCGGCACGGCCAGCAGCGCCAGGCCGAGCCCGGTCAGCGAGCCGCCCTCGTCCCTGTAGTCCGCCAGGCTGACGGCCGTGCAGACCAGGAACGTCGCCACCGACGCGCCCGCGGCGACCAGCCTGGCGCGTACCCGCTCGGCCCGCGAGCGTCCCCTGTTCAGCATCCGCAGTACGGCGATCACCGGTGCACCCCTGCCAGCACCGCTCCGTCGCGCAGAGCGATCTCCCGGTCGGCGTAGGCGGCCACTCGATTGTCGTGGGTGACCAGGACGACGGCGGTACGGCTGGCGCGCGCCGCATCGAGCAGTGCACTCATCACCTGCTCGCCGCCGAGCGTGTCCAGCGCTCCGGTGGGTTCGTCGGCGAAGACCACGCGCGGACCGGTCACCAGCGCCCGCGCGACGGCCACCCGCTGCCGCTGCCCCCCGGACAGCTCACCGGTGCGCTGCTCGGCGCAGTCGGACACCTCCAGCCGGGCCAGCCACTGCGCCGCGGCGGTCATCGCCTCCTGCCGGCCGTGCCGGTTGAACAGCATCGGCAACGCGACGTTCTCCACCGCGGTCAGCTCGGGCACCAGCTCGCCGAACTGGAAGACGACGCCGAAGTTCTCGCGCCGTAATCTTGTCAGCTCAGCCTCGGCAAGCGTGTCGATCCGCCGGCCGTCCAGGACGACCTCGCCGGACTTCGGCCGCACGACCCCTGCCAGGCAGTGCAGCAGCAGTTGACTTGCCCGCGCCGCTCGGTCCCGTAATGGCGACGATCTCACCCTCCGCGATCTCCAGGCAGACACCAGTCAACGCCGTGGTCTGGCCGAACGATTTGCCCAGGCCCCTGGCCTCAAGCATTGCTGTCCTCCTTCATCCGCGCGAGCGCGGTCTCGATCCAGCGCAGGTCGGCGTCAAGGTGCTGCAGCGCGTAGTCGGCCGCCAGCACCTGGGCGGGCGCGCCAGATGCCTTCTCGGCGGTCAGCTCCCGCATGCGGGCCAGGTGCGCCTCGCGTTGCCGCAGGAGATAGCCGTCGGCGGCCTTCCCCGCGACGGCGACCCGGGCGAACAGCGGGCTGGCGACGTATGGCGCCGACGGCTCGACGGTGTTCAGCCACTGCTCCAGCTCCGCCCGGCCGCTGTCGGTGATCGCGTACAGGGTGCGCTCGGGTCCGCCCTCCTGCTGCGTCTCGGCGACCTCTGCCAGGCCGTCACGTTCCAGGCGTTGCAGCGTGGCATAGACCTGTCCGTACGCCAGCGGCTTGGCGCCGGCGAGACGGTGATCGTGCTCCTTCTTGAGCTCGTAACCGTGCTTCGGGCGCTCGGCGAGGAAGCCGAGTAGCACATGAGCGGTTGACATGGTCGCGACTATACATTCAATGAATAGTCGCGACCAACGGCCGGTCCCGCGCCCGCTTCGCCTCCACGCGCTGGAGCGGCGCGCCTGCTGCGGCACCGCCCCCGCAACCTGGCAGGACCCGGCGTTCCCCGGCCACGCCGACTGGTCGATGCTCGGCGCCGGCGGCTGCGGCGCGAAACCGGTGCACGTGGACGCCACCCCGGTCCGGCGGCCGCTGCGGCGGTCATGTTCTCCGGTGAGGCTCCCACGCGGGCGTGACTCACCTTTGGCTCACGCCTTCGCGTCGGCGTCGTCGATCGGCTCGCCTTCGGCGGTCGGCCCTGCTCAGGTGTGACGGCGTAGGCCGTCGAGGATGACGCGCAGGAGGTGGTGGGCGCGGGCGTCCCACTCCGCGGGTTCCAGGCGGGTCAGGTAGCCGATCAGCAGGATGATGTCGCGGGCGTCCACGTCGGGGCGGATGACGCCCTCGGCTTTGCCAGCGTCGAGGAGCGTGGTCAGCGCCTCGCCGATCGGGCCGAGGCTGTGCGCGGACAGGTCCTGCCACACTCCCGCCTCGACAGCCGCGAACACCTCGCGCTTGACCTTGGCGTATTCGGCCACCCGGTCCAGCCAGCCGGCCAGGGCAGGCAGCGGTTCGTGCTCGGCGAGCAGTTCCGGTGCGGCGGCCACGAGGTCGTCCACGTCCTTGCGGTAGACCTCGGCGAGCAGGGCCTCCCGAGTCGGGAAGTGGCGGTAGAGGGTGCCCTGGCCGACGCCCGCCCGCTTGGCGATCTCATTGAGCCGCACCTCGTTCGCGTTCACGATGACCTCTCGTGCGGCCTGGAGGATCCGTGCGCGGTTCTCGGTGGCGTCGGCTCGGCGGCGGGGGGCGTTCATCGGTCCTCTTCTGGGCGGGTTGGTTAAGCGGACATGTGTCCGGTACGGTGGGAGTCACCTAAACGGACACGTGTCCAGTTTACTGTGGAGGGAATTGCCATGTCAGCCATCAGGGGCAAGGTCGTGGCCATCACCGGGGCGAGCAGCGGGATAGGCGAGGCCACCGCGCGCCTGCTCGCCGAGCGGGGCGCCGCCGTCGTGCTCGGCGCGCGGCGGACGGAGCGGCTCGACCAGATCGCCCGTGAGATCCGCGACCGCGGCGGGCGCGCCGTCACCCGGGCCGTGGACGTCACCGCCCGCGAGGACCTCGAACAACTCGTCGGCCTTGCCGTGACGGCGTTCGGGCGGCTCGACGTGCTGGTCGGCAACGCCGGCATCAGCAAGATCGGCCCCGTGGCCGACCTTGACGTGGCCGGCTGGTCGGCGATGATCGACGTCAACCTACGCGGCGTGCTGCACGGCATCGCCGCCGCGCTGCCGGTGTTCCGCGAGCAGGGACAGGGCCACCTCGTGACCACCGTGTCGACGGCCGGGTTGAAGATCACACCCACGATGGCGGTCTACGCCGCGACCAAGAACGCCGTGCGTACCCTCCTGGAAGGGCTGCGGCAGGAGTCGACCGACGGCGTGTTGCGGACGACGGCGGTCTCGCCGGGCTACGTGCGTACGGAACTCGTCGGCTCCATCGACAACCCCGAAGTCCGCGAGGAGATCCGCCGCAACATGAACCAGTACGCCATCGCGCCGGAAGCCGTCGCCCGCGCTGTCGCCTTCGCCATCGAACAGCCCCATGATGTGGAGATCGGCGAGATCGTCATCCGCCCGACGACCCAGAGTTGAGCCGGCCTGGTGCGGGCCGGGTTCTTCATGGCGTCGCACCCCCTCGTGAACCGCGGTCAGAATGTGGCGATCGGGTTGACCGGGCTGCCGGACGTACCGGCGAAGCGGACCGGCGCGACTGCGAGGTGGAAGTCCCACTGGCCGAGCTCGGCAGCCGTCGTCGCGCACGCCTCCAGGTCGCAGTTGTCGAGCATCCACAGCCCCATCGCGACGAGGCTCACGGCGTGAACCGGCATCAACACGTCCGCGTACCCCGACGGCTGAACGTCCTGGGGGGTGTCCGCGCCGATCAGCGCGACCTCCCGTTCATGCAGCCACGGCAGGCAGGACGCGTGCCAGCCGGCCTGCGTGAAACCGCCGGCCGCACCGGCCTCATGCCGGAAGCGACCATAGCCGGTCCGCAGGAGTACGGCATCGCCGGATCGCACCCGCACACCCTGGCGACGCTCGGCCTCCTCGAGATCGTCGGGAAACACACCCTGCCCCGGCTCCAGCCACGGCACATCGCGGGCCCCCGCAATGTCCAGCAGGACACCCCGCGTGATGATCCCGTTCGCCGCCGCCGTGACGGCCGCCCACGCCGATCCCGTTGCGGCGTCGACCAGCGAGTGCGACCGCCCGTTGTACATCGTGCCGTCCCAGAAGATGTGGCACGGCGAGTCGAGGTGGGTGAGGGTGTTGCCGTGGAACGTGATGCCGAGTCGCTCGGACGAAAAGCCCCAGCGCCGGTCGGCGTGGAATGCGGCTACCGGCATGTTCTCGGCACCCGGCATGTCGGCCGCGCACGGACACGTCGTCGTCGACCGCTCCATGTCCTGCGGTACGGCAACCTCCCATGCGCACGACACGCTCCTGCCGTGGCGCACGGCCCGCGCCGCCGTCAGCCGGACGTCGTCGGTGATGTGGTTGAGAGTGCCCAGCTCGTCGTCGTCGCCCCACCGGCCCCAGTTCGACAGCATGTTGAAGTAGCCCAGCACGTCGTCCTGTGTGGGCATCGGCCGCCCTGCCGTCATCCCAGCATCGGCTCCTCCGGTCAGGCGGTTCGAGGCACCGAAGGCAGGGTGTCCCGCCCTCTCCTTTGACATGCCAAAGTCCGCTGAGCGGGCATGGTACTAGATCAGCGGCCCCGGCAGCGCCGCGCCTCTGGTCCGGAAAGCGTTATTTTGTTGCCTTTTCTGTGGGTTCGCCGAGCGAGAGCATGAGCCGGTTCGCCCAGTTGAAGAACGCGGCGGCGTGGATGGTGTCGAGAATGGCCAGCTCGTCGAGCCCGTTGGCGCGCAGGTTCGCGACGTGCTCGGGGCCGAGCTGCTCGGGCGTGGCGGCGAGCGCGACCGAGGCGTCGATGACGGCCCGCCACCTGCCCGCCTGCGGAGCGGCGACCCCCTCGTCCAGCAGCCGCTGCACGTCGCCGGGGTGCTTGGAGTAGTGGGAGGCGAAACGGGCGTGGACCGAGGCGCAGAACACGCACCCGTTGTGCCGGGAGGTGGCCGTGGCGGCCAGCTCCCGCTCGGCGCGCGGCAGTCCGCCGTCGGCGTTGTAGAAGATGTCGTTGTCGGTCAGGGTTCGCGCGTGGAGGATCTCCGGGTCGCGGGCCAGCAGCCGGAAGTACGGGGACGCGGCCCGCCCCTTGTCGATCAGCGCCTCGTGGTGAACGTCGGTCAGCTCGTCCTCGGCCAGCGGCGCCAGCCACGGCTCCCAGCCGAGTTGTTCCTGGGTGAAGCCGGTCATGCCGCGGATCCCTTCTGGTTGAGCAGGCGCAGGCCGGTGACCACGCGTACCTGGAAGCTGAGGAAGGCGACGAGCTGCGACAACGTCACGATGCCCGTGGTGGTCCAGCCGGCCAGGGAAAGCGCGTCCAGAGCCTGCCTGCTCGCTTCCCGGGGGCGGAAGACGAGCAGGTGCGCATGCTCGAACGCGGCCGTGAGCCGAGCGCCGAGCGCGTCCGGATCGCTGACCCGGTAACGCAGCCCCTCGTCGCTTTCGGCGGCCAGCGGGCCGTCCGCCGGGTAGATCCCGTACGGTCCCGTGGTCCGGCCCTCCTTGATCTCGGTCTCGACGGCCGTGAGCAGGCCGGGCGCGAGCGCGGCCAGCCGATAGGCGTAGAAGGCCGCGACCCTGCCGTCCCGGTGCAGCCCGGTCACGAAGGCCGCGACCGCGTCCCGCTCGACGAGCGTGACCTCGCCCTCCGAGTCGGGCGAGAAGAGGGCGTCGAAGCTGCGCTGGGCGTGCTCACGGGCACCGGGCCGCCGGTCGCGTAGCTGGTCGAGTGGGGATCCCGGCGTTATCCCTGCCAGGTGGTCGATGACATCGGTGATCATGTCGAACTCAATTCGGTGGAGGGGAGCCAGCCGAGCGCAGGCGCGACCTCGGTCGCCAGCAGCTCGATCGAGCGGAGGATGAGCGGGTGCGGCGGATCGACCGAGTGCACCTGGAAGACCAGGTCGGTGACGTGTTCCAGCGTCGGGTCGGCACGCAGGCTCTCGATGACGTCCTGAGGGGTGCCCACGTGCACGTCGAAGGCGGCGATGCGGGTGTCGAGGTCGTTGTCGGGCAGCTCGAACGGCAGCCTGCCCCGGCCCAGCCCGAGCTCGGCGCAGCGCAACGCCTCCGCCCGGTTGTCGGCCACGAACGCGGTACGCGAGGCGACGATGCGCGGGACAGCGCCCGGCGGCAGGTTGTCGTAGTAGGCGTCCACGATCGGACGCTGGATGCCGGCCAGCGTCGCCTGCGGGTTGTCCGCGGGCCGCGGCTGGGTGCGCGACAGCATGAGCCCGTTCCCGGCCCGGCCCGCGCGGGCCCCGCCGGCCACCGAGAACGTCGCCTCCCAGATCCGCTCCAGCAGCCCGGGCGCGGGCGGGTAGAGCCGGTTACCGCCGCCGAGGTCCTCCCCGGACCAGGCGCGAACCAGCACCGCCAGATGTTCGGCGTAGACGGCCGAGCGGTCGGCGCTGTCGTGCCCGAACGGCGCGAACGACGACGGCGTCCCCCCGCTGCCCACGCCCACCTCCAGCCGCCCGCCGGTGAGCAGGTCGAGCACGGCGGCGTCCTCGGCCACCCGCACCGGGTGCTCCAGCGGCAGCGTGATGATGCCGGTGCCGAGCCGGATGCGGCTGGTCCTGGCCGCCACGTGGGCGAGGAACACCAGCGGCGCGGGCAGCCCGCCCTCGACGCCGTCGAAGTGGTGTTGCGCCACCCACGCGGTGTCGAACCCGTACGCCTCCGCGTGAGCGATCTGCTCGGCCGCCAGCCGGTAGCGCTCGCCGGGCGTCACGTCGTCGAGCAGCCGGGTGAAGAAGCCGAGCCTCATCGCACCGGCTCCGGGATGGCGGCCAGCAGTTCCCTGGTGTACTCGTGCCGCGGCTCGGTGAAGACCTGCCGCGTTGTTCCCGATTCCACGATGCGTCCCCTGTTCATGACGGAGACGGTGTGCGAGATCTGCCGCACCACCGCCAAGTCGTGCGAGATGAAGAGATAGGTCAGCCCCAGGTCGCGCTGGAGCTGTTCGAGCAGGTCGAGGATCTGCGCCTGTACGGTGACGTCGAGGGCCGAGACCGCCTCGTCCAGCACGATCACCTCGGGCCCGGCCGCCAGCGCGCGGGCGATGGCCACCCGCTGCCGCTGCCCGCCCGACAGCTCGCGTGGCCTGCGCGTGAGCAGGTCCCTGGACAGCGCCACCCGGTCGAGCAGCTCGCCCACGCGGGCCCGGCGGGTGGCGCGGTCGCCCAGCCGGAAGTTGCGCAAGGGCTCCTCCACGATGTCGGCGATCGACTGCCGCGGGTCCAGCGACCCGTAGGGGTTCTGGTAGACGAGCTGCACGTGGCGGCGGAAACGGCGGTCGTCGGGAGCCCCGGCGATGCTCACCGTTCCCGACGTGGGCTCGGTGAAGCGCACCACCATGCGCGCGGTGGTGGTCTTGCCCGATCCGGACTCCCCGACCAGCGCGTGCGTGGTGCCGCGCGGCACCTCGAAAGAGGCGCCGTCCACGGCCAGGAACGAGCTCCGCCCGACCCTGAACTCCTTGACCAGGTCGCGCACCACGATCGCGGGCTCGGCCGCGGCGGCGTCCTTGAACGGGCGCGCCGACAGGGCGGGGGCGTCGCCGAGCAGCCGCTTGGTGTACTCGGCGGCGGGTGCGGACATGACCTCCCTGGTCGTGCCCTGCTCCTCGACGCGGCCGTCCTTCATGACGACCAGGCGGTCGGAGCGGCTCGCGGCGACGCCGAGGTCATGGGTCACCAGCAACACCGCCGTGCCGAACTCAGCGCGCAGGTCGTCGACGAGGTCCAGGATGCGCCGCTGCACGGTGACGTCCAGGGCGCTGGTGGGCTCGTCGGCGATGATGAGCCGGGGTTCGAGCGCGATCGCGATGGCGATGAGCACCCGCTGCCGCATGCCGCCGGACAGCTCGTGCGGGTACTGGCGGGCGCGGGCCTGCGGGTCGGGCAGGCCGACGCGGGCGAGCAGCTCGACGACCCGGCGCCGGATGGTCCCGCGGTCGCCGCGCTTGTGGATGCGCAGCACCTCGCCGATCTGGGCGCCGATGGTCTTGACCGGGTCGAGCGAGTTGGACGGGTCCTGTGGGATCAGGCCGATCTGCGCACCGCGTACGGACTCCATCCGGCGTGCGGACCAGGTGGCCAGGTCGTTCTCGCCGAGCAGGATCTGACCCGCGTCGAGCGAGGCGTTCCGCGGCAGCAGGCCGATGATCGCGTGGGCGGTCGTGGTCTTGCCCGACCCGGATTCGCCGACGACGGCGACGACCTCGCCCGGCTCGACCGTGAAGGAGATGCCCTCGACCGCCCGGCGGCCGTCGTAGGAGACCGCGATGTCACGGACGTCGAGCAGGCTCACAGGCCCTCCTTGGCGATCGGGCGGACGTCGAGCGGGCTCACGGGCCCTCCTTAGCGATCGAGCGGCTGATGCGGCTGGCGGCCAGGACCACGGCGACCACCACGGCGCCGGGCAACGTGGTCAGCCACCACGACGTCGCCAGGTAGTTGCGGCCCTCCGCGATGAGCAGGCCCCACTCCGGCGTGGGCGGTTCGGCGCCGTAGCCGAGGAAGCCGAGCGTCGAGATGGCCAGGATGGCCACCCCGAACTGCAGCGCGGCCAGCGCGATCACAGGGCCGAGCGAGTTCGGCAACACGTGCCGCCACAACACCACCGGGAAGCGGCCGCCGCTGCCGAACGCGGCCTCCACGTAATCGGTACGCCGCACCCGGACCACCTCCGAGCGGGACAGCCGGACGAACGCCGCCACCGACCCGATGCCCACCGCGATCGCCACGTTCACCGTGCCAGGACCGAGCAGGATGATCACGGTCAGCGCCAGCAGCAGGCCGGGCACCGACAGCAGCACGTCCACGACCCGCATGACCACCGCGTCCAGCACGCCGCCGGCGGAACCGGCCAGCAGCCCGAGCAGCGTGCCGAGCACCAGGCCCACCGCGACGGCCACGAACGCGCCGGACAACGAGTGCACGGCGCCGTGCACGACCCGCGCGAACATGTCGCGCCCGACGGCGTCGGTACCGAACAGGTGCTCCGCGCCGGGCGCCTGGAGCTTCTCTGCGGGTACGCCGGCGATCGGGTCGTAGCCGGTGAACACGCCCGGCACCACCGCCCACAGCAGCACGAGGACGATCACCAGCCAGGAGAGGATCAGCCCGCCCTTCACGACGCCGCCTTCAGCCGCGGGTCCAGCACCGGGAACAGCACGTCCACCACCAGGTTGACCAGCACGAACACCGCGGCGGCGAGCACCACGACGGCCAGCATCACCGGGGTGTCCTGCGCGTTGACGGCCTGCTCGGTCAGCCGCCCGATGCCGCCCCGGCCGAAGACCGTCTCGGTGACGACCGAGCCCGCGATCAGCTCGCCGAACGTCAGCCCCGCCACGGTCATCGCCGGCAGCACGGCGTTGCGGGCCACGTGCCGCCACAGGATCCACCACCGGGTGGCGCCCTTGGCCGCGATCACCGGCACGAACGGCTGGGCGTACACCTGGTCGATACCGCGCGCCAGCACCTGCGCGATGGGCGCCGAGATCGGCACGGCCAGCGTCAGCACGGGCAGGATGAGCTGCTGCAGTTCGCCGCCCCCGATGACCGGCACCAGCCTCAGCCGGAACGAGAAGACCTGGATGAGCAGGATCCCCAGCCAGAACGCCGGGACCGAGATGAACAGCGACGGCACCGACAGCAGCGCGCCCCTGAGCCAGGAGGTCCTGGAGTAGCTCGCCGCGAACGCGATCAGCACGGCGATCAGCACCGCGAGCACGAAGGCGGCCGAGGCCAGCTTGGCCGTCTCTGGCAGAGCCTCGGCCAGCCGCTCGACCACGGGGCTGCCGGTGTCGATGGAGTAGCCGAAACTGCCGGTCAGAAAGCCGAGCAGGGTGTTCAGGTAGTCCAGGAGCGGCGGGTCGCCGGCTCCGTAGTACGCCCGGATCTCGGCGATCTGCTGTGGTGACAGGCCGAGCTCCGGGTTCTGGAACTTGATCAGGATCGAGTCGCCGGGCAGGAGTTGCAGGAGCACGTAGCTCGCCGTGAAGGCGGCCCACAGCACCAGCGCCGCCTGCCCGACCCTCGACAGCAGGTATCTCGTCACTGGCCGGACTTCCACACCGAGTAGAACCACGGCCGGGCGACCGCCTCGAAGGCCACGCCCTGGACGTACGGGGCGCCGCCGTACACCTGGGGCTCCTCGAACAGCGGGATCGCGTAGCCCTGGTCGATCACGTAGCGCTGGATCTCGGCGACCTTGGCGTTGCGCTTGGTGGTGTCCGGCTCGGCCGACTCCTCCTCCAGGAGCCGGTCCAGCTTCTTGTCGTCGGAGAGGATGACGTCCCGATTCTGGCTGTGGAAGTGGCTCTTGATCACGTCCTGGTCGGCGCGGCCGACCATGCTGTGCGTGAGGGGGGTCTTCTCGGCGTCCTTGATGTCCACGGCCTGGGTGCCGGAGTCCGCGGGGCGGATCTCCAGCTTCACGCCGAGCTTGGCCCACTGCTGGCCGATCAGTTCGAGCGTCTGCTTCGACAGCGGCTGCGGGCCGGAGACGAAGACGCCGAGCTGCAGCTTCTTGCCGTCCTTCTCGCGGATGCCGTCGGCGCCCTTGACCCAGCCCGCCTGGTCGAGCAGCGCGTTGGCCTTGTCCGGGTCGTAGGCCAGCTCCTTGGACAGGTCCACGTAGCCCTGCGCGAGGTGGCTGAGCACGGAGGTGGCGAGCGGGTAGCCGGCGGTAAAGAGGGTGTCGACGACCTCCTTGGCGTTCGTGCCCGCCTGCAGCGCCTTGCGGACGTCGAGGTCCTTCAGGATGCTGTTGGTCGGCCGCAGGTAGAGGCCGTTGTTCACGCCTCTCGTCGGCTCGGCGTAGATCGTGAACCCGGCGTCCTTGACGGTCTTCTCGTCGTACGCCTGGACATAGCGGACGAAGTCGGCCTGGCCGGAGATCAGCGCGCCGACGCGGACGTTGTCCTCCGGTGTGACGATGATCTTGATTTCGTCCAGGTATGCCCGGCCCTGGTGCTTGGACGACGGCGGGGCCCAGTTGTAGTCCTTACGCACGGCCAGGTCCACCTCCTTGTCGACGACCTGGTTCTTCAGCGTGAACGGGCCGGAGCCGACGATGTTCTTGAGCTGGCACTGCTGCTCGTACGGCAGCGAGATCGTCTTCTTGGACACCAGCCCGGCCCCGATGACGGACGTGCCCTGCAGGAAGCCGGGGGAGGGCTGCTTGAAGTGGAACTTCACGGTCAGCGGGTCGACGACCTCGCTACGGTCGTAGTTGTTGACGAACTCGGCGACGGGCAGCTTGAGGTCGGCGTCGCCCAGGCCGTACACGTCGAAGTTGGCCGCCACGGCGGAGGCGTCGAGCGCGCTGCCGTCGCTGAAGGTGACGCCCTCGCGCAGGTGGAAGGTGTATTCCGTGGCGTCCGCGTTGACCTCCCACTTCGTGGCGATCCACGGCTCGATCTCCAGCGTCTCCGGGTTCTGCCAGGTCAGCTTGTCGGTGAGCTGGTTGAGGATGCCGCCGTTGGGATAGAAGCCGGCGGCCGGCAGGTAGAGGCAGGTCGGGGGCTGGTGCTCTAGGTAGGTCAGCGTGCCGCCGTAGACCGGCTTGCCGTCGCCTCGCGCCGTTCCGGCAGCTCCACCGCCGCCACAGGCGCCGAGAAGACCCACGACGGTGAGCATGACGGCGGCGAACAGCGGCCTGGATGAGGACATGGGGGAACTGCCTTTCCATGAACAAGCGTGATCCACTAAAGCCAGCATAACCTACCTAAATAGTGGGATACCAGTGGCCGGGCCGGCCGACTTGCCGGGCGGCGGCCGTACGAGCCGTCGGGCGGCATGCAGCAGCGTGCCGCCCTCACCCGCGCGCTCGCGCCCGACCCCGCGATCCTGCTCATGGACGAGCCGTTCGCCGCGCTGAACGCGCTCACCAGGGCGCGCCCGCAGGAGGAGATCCGAAGCATCTGGCAGGCCACGGGCAAGACCGTGCTGTTCGTCACGCACAGCGTGGACGAGGCCGCCGTCTACCTCGGCACCCGCCTGCTGGTGATGAGCCGCCGCCCCGGCCGCGTGGTGCTCGACCGCTCCTCAGAGCTGCCGTACTCGCCCGACCCGCTGTCCGCCGGCCCGTGCCGGGCGGTGGCACCTGGTCGCCTCAGGCCGACTGAGGGATGGCGAACAGGTGCAGGAAGGTGCCCAGCAGTTCGCGGCGCCCGGTACCTGCCATGGCCGAACAGGCCAGGGCGAATGACCAGGTCCAGGCGTTGCCGCGAGCCTTCACGCGCAGCCCGCGCGTAGTCGTCTTCGTCGTCACCGCCGCATTCGGAAGGAGCGGTTCGTCGGCCGGTGATGTGAGCCGGGTGCCCGACGTGTTCGTGGCCGGCTGCGCCGGCGCTTCTGCTGCCGTACGGCCGTCTCGCCGACAAGGCCGGCCGCAAGCGGATCGTTCCTTGGAGCGTGCAGCGCTCGCTTTGCAGTCCATCACCGCCTCGTGACTCGACCAGCGGAGAACCATATGTCGTCATCAGCCAGCAGCAAGACCGTCCTCGTCTCAGGAGCGACCGGTGACACCGGGCGGGCGGCCGTCCGGGAGTCCCTGACTCTCGGGCTCAGAGGTCGGCGAACCGTGAGTCCACCAGCCCCTCGTGCCGTGACACCTACATGGGGGGCAGCCCAAGTACGGGAGAAAGGGGCAGTGGGCTGCTGAACTGCTGGTCAGAGGGGGTGTTCCTCGGATGGTGTGACCCTGCGCTTTGGTTGATTGCGGTTCGGTGAACAAGGCGTCCGGTGGAGTTGATCGTCGCTACGGTTTCGGCGTCTGGACGCCGGAAGCGAGGCAAGGGACGGCCTTGGGATGACGTGGATCAAGCGGACCGCCTACCCCTGCCGGCTTCGCCGCCCACCTCAAGGACGCTCACCTGAGCGCGGCCGCGCACCTGGACGCCGGCTACCTCGACAACGCCGACCTGGTCATCGACGAAGCTGGCGTGCCCACCCTCAAGCGCCGCCGCGGCAAGGGCACCGACGCCGAGGCCGAACGGCTGGCGGCCGAGATCGAGCGGCGCATGCCCGAACGCTCGCTGCTGTCGATCGTCGCGCGCACCGCCCACTGGCTCACCTGGTATCGCCACTTCGGCCCGGCCTCCGGCTCCGACCCCAAGATCAAGAATAAGCTGGGGCGGTACTCGCTGGCGGTGTTCACCGGCGGGATCAACATCGGCCCGTACAAGGCGGCCAAGCACATCGCCGGCGTCACCGCCCGCGAGCTGTCCATGGTCCGCAACCGGCACATCACCCTGAAGAAGCTGAACGCCGCGATCGCCGATGTCGTCAATGCCTTCGCCGAGCTGGACGTGGTCAAAGCCTGGGGGGACGGCAGCACGGTGGCCGCCGCCGGCACCCAGGTGGACACCTACATCGATAATCTCCTGGCCGAGACCAGCATCCGGTACGGAGGATTCGGCGGCATCGCCTACCACTACATCTCCGACACCTACGTGGCGCTGTTCTCCCGGTTCATTCCGTGCGGGGTGTGGGAGGCGGTGCACCTGATCGAGGGTCTGCTGGCCAACACCTCCGACATCCAGCCCTCCACGGTGCACGCCGACACCCAGGGCCAGAACTTCGACGCCTTCGCCCTGGCCACGTTGTTCGGGTTCGACCTGATGCCGCGCATCCGCAACTTCAAGGACCTGATCTTCTTCTGTGCCTCGGAGAAGATCGCCTATCCGCATATCGACCAGCTGTTCGGCGAGAGCGGCCGCAACGTCATCGACTGGAAGCTGATCGACAAGCACTGGGTCGACCTGATGCAGGTGGCGATCTCCATCAGCGAGGGCCAGCTGAGCTCAGCCACGCTAATGCGGCGGCTGCGGTCCAACTCCCGCAAGAACCGCATCTACAAGGCCTTCCGGGAGGTCGGCCGCAGCGTCCGTACCGTCGCCCTGCTGCGGTATCTGGCCGACCCGGCGCTGCGGACCCGGGTCACCGCGGCGACCAACAAGGTCGAGTCCTACAACGGGTTCTCCAAGTGGCTCGGCTTCGGCGGGGTGCTGGCCGACAACGACCCCGAAGAGCAGGAGAAACTGATCAAGTTCAACACGCTGTTGGCCAACCTGGTCGTCTTCCACAACACCCTGGACATCTCCGACATCGTGCGGCAGCTCGTCGCCGAGGGCTGGGAGATCACCGCCGACCAGCTCGGCCAGATCGCCCCCTACCTGCGGGCCCACATCAGCCGCTTCGGCGCGTACGCCACCGACGAGCTCCGTCATCGGCCAGATCCGTTCGACCCCCTACTCAAAGAGGTCGACTTCACCGACGTCGAGCTGGCCGCCTGATTTTCGGCGTGCCGATGGCTTTTGATCATCGTGTTGCCTCGTGCCTCGTGCCTCGTGCGGCGCGGTCAGCCTGGAGCGTTCCAAGCTGAGCGGCTGTTGCCGCTGGGTGCGCCATTCGGTCGTCAGTACGGTGGCGTCGTCCTGCAGCCGGCCGCGCTGGTGCGCCAGGATGGCCTGGATCAGGCGGCGCAGGGTTTCCGGGGCCGACATGCCGTCGGCCTCGCGGCGGATGATGAAGTCAATGAAGCGCTCCAGCCCGAACAACTCCCCGTTCGGGCTCTGGGCCTCGATGATGCCGTCGGTGTAGAACAGCAGCCGGTCCCCGGGTTCGAGCTGGTAGTGCAGCAGGCCGGTGGACAGGTCCAGGCCGAGACCCATCGGTGGGTCGGGCACGCTGGTCAAGGTGGCGACCTGCTGGCCGCCTCGGATCACCAACGGCGGATGGTGACCTCGATTGACCCAGGCCAGCCGGCCGGTCCGCAGATCGAGATCGGCCAGGACGCCGGTGGCGAAGCGGCCGGTGACCTGCTCGGCGATCGCCGCGTCGATAGCCTCGCTCATCGCGGGCAGGTTCGTGCCCTGGCGGCGGCTGGTGCGAGCGGACCCGATGGCGATGGTGGCGGTAAGCCCGGCCGCGGTGTCGTGCCCCATCGCGTCGAAGATCGACACATGCAGGGTGTCGCCGTCGATCGCGTAGTCGTAGGCATCTCCGCCCACCTCGTAGGCCGGCTCCAGCGCGGCGCTGACCACCACCCTGTCATCGGCGAAGCCCCCAGGCGGCAGCAAATTCCACAACACCTCGGCCGACAGCATCATCGGCCGGGTGCGGACCAGGCGGGCGTAGGAATCGCTGTAGGGGCGCTTGCTGATCAGCAGCAGCGAGACGAGCGAGGCCAGCCGGCCGGCCAGCAACGCCGCGGCCTCAGATCCCCGCTGCACGCTCACTCCCAGGACGCCGACCCGTTCGGTGCCGCTCAGCAACGGCACCCATAGTCGCTGCGGCCCCTCGCCGGCCGACGAGGCAGGGACGCTCTCAGGAGCGGCGGGATCCATCATATGCCGGGCCTCGACGATCTCCACGCCGCGAAAGGCGCGCCCGGCCATGGTGGCGTCGATCCGGATCGCCTCAAGCCGCTCGCCGTACACGTCGCGCTGCCCGGCCAAGGGCACCAGCAGCTGCTGCTGCAGGTCAGCTACGTAGATCATCGTCTGAGAGAAGCCGGCCAGCCGTCCGTACGCGGCGACCAGGCCCGGCAGATCCTCCATCGCGGACAGCTGAGTGGCGTCCAGCAGGCCGCCCAGCATCCGCTCACCATCACCCGTCACCTTGACGCCCTCCCCCTGGAGCCTCTCCCCTCACAATAGATCGTCTCCCCCATGCGGAACGAGCTCCTTCAAGCGTGCTGACCAGGGCTAACGTCTCCCGGGCGTGCTGGGGCGGGTGCTGGTGCGCAGTGTGTGCTTGCCCGCCACCATGCGTGGGTGGCCGAGGACGTCGGCGGGCTGCCAGTGCACGTGGGTGGCCCAGCCCAGGCGTTCGAACAGGTCAATGAGCGCGGCCGAGGGGTCGATCTGGCGGGAACCGCGGCCGTGCCGGGCGCAGCCGGGCTGGCTGTGGTGGCCGTTGTGCCAGCTTTCGCCGAAGGACAGCAGGGCCAGCGGCCACAGGTCGGTGGAGCGGTCGTGGCGGCGGGTGGTGTGCGGCCGCTCGCCGATCATGTGGCACAGGGAGTTGACGCTCCAGGTGACGTGCTGCAGCAGGGCGATGCGGACCAGGCCGGCCCAGATGAATGCGGTCAGCCCGCCGTACAGGCCGCCGCTGATCGCCCAGCCCGCCGCGAACGGCAGAAGCAGGGAGGCTGCGCACAAGGCGGGGAAGGCGCGCGAGATCCGCAGCATGGCCGGATCATTGCGGAGCAGGTCGGGGGCATAACGTGTGGCCGAGGTGGGTTCGCTGGAAAACAGCCAGCCTAGGTGGGCGTGGGCCAGGCCGCGCAGTTGCCCTCCGAGGCCGGTGCCGTAGCGGTAGGGGGAGTGCGGGTCGCCCGGTTGGTCGGTGAAGGCGTGGTGGCGGCGGTGGACGGCCACCCAGTCGATGAGGTTGCCCTGGAAGCTCATCGACCCGGCCACGGCCAGGGTGACGCGCAGCCAAGGGCGGGCGGTGAAGGAACGGTGGGTCAGCAGCCGGTGGAAGCCGACCGTCACCCCCAGCCCGGTCACCACGTAGAAGACGGCGGCCAGCAGCAGGTCGGTGAGAGTGATTCCGCTTCCCCACGCCAGCCAGATGCCGGCGCCCAGCGCGAGGAACGGCGCGATGACGATCGCCGCGGTCAGCGTCACCGGGACGATACCGGCCCGCGCGGGCGCAGCGGGCCGGGGGAACGGCGCATGGCCGTCATAGCCCGCCTCGGCGGCGGTGCGGGTGGCGGTCGGCATCCCGGTCACGCCATGACCGGGAAGCGGTGGTCCAGCCCGGTGATGCGCAGCAGCCGGGCCACGCGCGGGGGAACGCCGGTCAGGGCCAGCGTGATGCCTCGTGTCCGGGCACGGCCTTGCACGCCGATCAGCACGCCGATCCCGCCTGCCCCGCAGAAGGTGACCTGGGACAGATCCACGATGAGCAGGTCGGTGCTGTGGGCGAGGGTGTTGATCAGCCTCTGGCGCAGGCGGGCTGTGGTGAAGATGTCGATGTCCCCTGACAGATGCACGAGGGTCGGCGCCGAGGCGCTGGCCCCGGCGAGCGGGGCGATGTCGATGACGGTCATGGAAGTCCTCCTCATGGGAGAAGCTGAAAGGTGATGAGATGCTTGCCGGCCGGAGATCGGCCCGCCGCCAGTACGGGCGGTGCCAGGACCGCTCGATCTGGCCGGCAGGCGGCACACCGGGGTCATTCCGACGTTGCCGGCCGTCCCATGGATGGCTGCGCCACCTGCCCGATGAGCGACCCGCCCTCGTCCTCCCAGCGGGCCGAGCCGTCGGCCGTGGCATGCGGAGCGGGGCCGGCGGGCAGATGCGCGAGGGTGAGGATGGCGTCGATGCTCATGCCGGCGATGTCCTGGGCGGTGAGCTTGAGCGTGGCCTCGGCGGTGCCGGCGGCGGTGCCCGACGGGATGATCAGCAGGACGACCGGCTCGCCGGCGGCGAAGATGAGAGTGATCACCCGCGGGTCGGTGTGGCGGAACCAGCCGATGCGGACCTGACGCCCGCGCGCGGGGATGCGGCGCGGGATGTTCTGCCACACATCACAGTGCAGGCCGATGCGGAGCGTGACCCGATCCAGCAGCCGGTCCGCGGCGGCGATGAGGCCGGGCAGTTCGGTGGCCGCGTCACGGGAGGAGGGCCACCAGGCCCCGTCCACCACAGCCAGTCTGTTCGGCACCGGGCGGAGACTGAGCCGTAGCGCGGAATCGACCCGAGGGATCGCGGGCGAGGCGGGGCTGAGCGGTGCGGGTTGAGAAAGAAGTGTCGGCGTCATGGTCGTCTGACCTGTCCAGGCCCCCGAAGAGGCCGGTGGTGGTTCGCCGGGGGCGACGCAGACCTGAATGCCAACGCTCGAAAAGACCTCGGTATCTTCATTGTACGGCATGACTTCCGGAATTCGGCAATTCCGGAAGTAAACTGAGGGGGTGACTTCCGGAAACACGCCCTCAGGGATCACGCAACCGGCCGGAGCAGCTTCTGGAAACACGGGCCGGTCGCGGGCCGTGCCACTCTCCGCCCCCCACGCCGCCGTCCTGGCCGGTTACACCGCCGCGCTCGCGCAGGCTCCGCTGGCCGGCTCCACCAAGACCAAGTATGCCTCCCGGCTGCGAGGCTACCTGGCCTGGCTGGCCGACCAGGCCGACGCCGGCGCCCTGGACGGCGACCCGCTCACCGACCCCATCGCCGTCACCGGCGCCGTACGCGACTTCCGGCGGCATCTGAAGAACGGCCGCCGCGCCCCCAACACCATCGACACCTACCTGTCGGCCATCGACGACTTCTACACCCGCCGCGGCCTCGGCAAACCCCAGGCCCGCCGCGAACGAGACACCCGCCGCACCGCACCCCGCGCCCTGGACACCCGGCGCACCCGCCGCTACGTCCGCCACGTCCAGCTCACCGCATCCCCACGCGACAAGGCCATCGCCCTGCTGCCCTACTACGCCGGCCTGCGCATCTCCGAGGTCGTCGGCCTCGACCTGGCCGACGTCCGCCTCTCAGCCCGCAAGGGCGAACTACGCATCCGCGGCAAGGGCCGCGACGGCGGCAAGATCCGCCTGCTGCCCGTCCATGCGGACCTGCGCCAGGCCCTGATCGACTGGCTGGAGGCCCGCGCCGATTGGAAGGGGGCCGGCACCCACGCCGCGGTGTTCCTCAACCACCGTGGCGGCCGCCTGAGCGACCGCGCCGCCCGCGACATCATCACCGGCCTCGGCGACGCCGTCGGCCTGGGTGACGACCCCACCGAACCCTTCAGCCCGCACGTCCTGCGCCACACCTTCGCCACCCAGCTCATCCGCGACGGCAAAGACCCCATCCTGGTCGCGGAACTCCTCGGTCACGGCTCGCTGGACACCACCCGCCGCTACGCCCTGCCGACCGAAGCCGACAAGGAAGCCGCCTTGGACGCCCTCATCACCGACCACTGACCAGAGCAGCAAACCGGTTCGGAGTGGGTGCCGCGATTGTCACTCCCGTATCCCACCCCGGCTTGAGGGCACCGCGTCCGCGCCACGGTAGGCGAATGCGGAGGGCAACTGCCTACAGCGTTCGACCCTGGGCAGGGGCCCCTTGCGGATGCTGGCGAAAGGAGCCGGCCGTGCCTGAGAATGTCGCACTGATCATTCGATTCCACCTGATGGGCGGCGAAGACGTCTCCGTGATCAGCGGGGACTTCGACGGAGAGCCAGAGGCGGTGGCGGCGATCGCTCGTGCCATGGACGAGCGGCGCAGCCTGGTGTTGATGCGAGCGAGATATGATCGCGAAGCCGACGTGAACGGCATAGTCATCAACCTCGCCAACGTGGTGTCGGCGCGTGTGTCGAAGACAGACAGCGCCGAGGCGGGCCAGTACCTGTAGCAGCGGGCGTGCCCGAACACGCCCTGACAGTGGCCAGCCGGACGCGGTTGTCGACGATGGCACGTCGGTGACCGAAGCAGCGGACCTCCGGTCAAACCGCGTACGCCGAAATCGAACGGGCAACGTCACAGGTCATAGCGTCACTGCCCCTTTCTCTCGTACTTGGTCTGCCCCCCTACATCGCCGAGCAGGCGCTGAACCGGTCCGGGATGAACGTCGTCCATCTCCGCCCGACCCTCTTCCTGGAGTGGCTGCAGTACTTCTGGATCCTGCCCAAGCTGCGGGAGGGCGTCCTGTCCATGCCGGTGGGCAAGGGCACCAGTTCCCCCGTCGCCGCCGGCGACAACATCGAAAAGCTCACCGGCCGACGGTCGATGACCGTCGGTGAGTACGCCCGCGCACACGCCGGCCTCCTCACCGGCGTCAACGTCTGACCTGGTGATCCGGTGACCGTTGGCAACAGGGGTGGGGCGCTCCCCACCTCGCATGAAACCCGGGCGGGCACCCGGTCCAGGCAACGCCCCTACCTGCCGCGCACCGTCGGGTTCGCCGGCATCTCGGCGGCGATGGTGGCGATCCTCGTCGCGGCCGGCGCCCCCACGCCGCTCCTGCCGGTCTACCAGAAGAACTGGGGCCTGGCGCCCTGGCACCTGACGCTCGCGTTCGGTGTCTATGCCATCGCGCTGCTGATCGCGATCCTGGTGATCGGATCGCTGTCCGACCACGTCGGCCGGCGCTCACTCATGATCGCGGCGCTCGCGGTCGAACTCGCGGCGATGCTGGTGTTCCTGTTCGCGCCCTCGATCGGCTGGCTCATCGCCGCCCGCATCATCCAGGGAGTCGCCACGGGAGCTGCCTCCAGCGCGCTCAGCGCCGCGGTCGTGAAACTCGCTCCCGAGCGTCACAAGAAGCTCGGCGCCCTGATGACCGGCATGGCGCCCCTGGCGGGCCTGGGCATCGGAGCGCTCTTCGCGGGCATCCTCACCCAACTCGCCCCAGACCCCGTATACACGGTCTGGCTGGTCCTCGTCGTGGTCATGGCCATCGGGACCGTCCTCACCGTCTTCACCCCGGAGACCTCGTCCCGCAAGCCGGGCGCGCTGGCATCGCTGGTCCCGCGTGCCTCGGTGCCGCCCCAGGTACGCAGCCTGTTCGCAGCGACCATGCCCGTGGTGATCAGCGCGTTCATGACCATGGCGCTGTTCCTGGGCCTGGTCCCCATCGTGATGGGTGCCGTGTTCGAGGCCAGAACCCCGCTCGTCGGCGCGTTGGCCGCATTCGTCGCCTTCGGCGCCGGAACCGCGGTGTCGGCGCTCACGACCCGTGTCCGGCCTCACCGGTTGAGGCTTGTCGGCGCCGGCGCGCTGGCGCTCGGCGCGGTCGTGTTCATCGCCGGCGTCGGCACCGGAACCCTGCCCCTCCTGTGGGCCGCCGCCGTTTCCGGCGGAGCGGGGCTCGGCGCGTCATTCTCGGGCGCGACCCGAGGACTCGTACCCGAAGTGAAAACCCACGACCACGCAAGGCCGTTCACGGCCATCTACCTGGTCGGCTATCTCGCCATGGGCATCCCCGCGATCATCGCCGGCCAGTTCGCCGGACCGTCGGCGTGACGTCCATGGCGGTCGGCTTCGGCCTCGCCATCGCCATCGTGGCCATCGCCGGCGTGGTCGTCACCAGCACGTACGCGGCGCGGCACCGCAAGGCCCACGCGGTGTAGCACCACCTCCCTCACCGTCAGAAATCCGTCCGGAGAGAAAAGGAACACAAATGACAACGCTGACCAACGCAACGGTCCTCGTCACCGGCGCCAATGGCGGACTCGGCACCGCCCTCGTCACAGCCGCCCTCGATCGAGGCGCCGGCCGCGTCTACGCTGCCGCGCGCAACCCGAAGGAATGGCACGATGAGCGCGTCGTGCCACTGCGACTGGACCTGACCGACCCCGTCTCCATCGAACGCGCCGCGGGCGAGGCCGGCGACACCACCATCCTGGTGAACAACGCGGCCGTCCTCCCTCGAGGGGACCTGCTAAGCGCCCCGATCGACGACATCACGGCGACCATCGAGACGAACCTCATCGGCCCGATCCGCCTCACCCGCGCCCTCGCACCCGCGCTCCGATCGGCCAAGGGCGCGCTCGTCAACGTGGGCTCCGTCCTCAGCTGGCTCGCGATCGGCAAGGCCCACAGCGTCTCCAAAAGCCGGCCTGTGGATGGCGACGAACGCCTTGCGGCTCGAACTCGCACCCGACGGAGTGCAGGTGCTCAGTGCCTACTTCGGCCCCACCGACACGCCCATGCAAGCGGACAACCCCTCGCCCGACAAGCACAAGCCCGCCGACGTCGTCGCGGCGGTGTTCGACGCTCTGGAGGCTGGCGAGCACGAAGTACTCGTCGATGACATGACCAAGGGCGTGCACGCCGCGCTCTCCCAGCCCGTCACCGCCCTGTACCCGGCTCTCGCATCGCGATAGCTCGCCGGCAGCCCGGTGTGGTCGCTCACGGGCTCACAGCCGATCACACCGGGGCCGGTCCGCCCCGAGGTGGAGCGGGGGATTCGCCTTCCGCACCCGCCGGTTCGTATTGCGCCACCAGCTGCAAGCCCGCTGAGAGCGGACAGCCGTCGCGCCGTCGGGCGGCTGCACGCAGGAAGCCGCCCGTGCCGGTGTCGCGGACCCGAGCACCGAGGACGCCTCGCCGGAGGACTTCCTCCCGGCGTGCCCGAGAAGGCCTGAACCACTGTGGCTCCATCCCAGGAGGACGAAGCCAGGCAAGGATCTTCAGCGGTCTTCCGGGTACGACGACTTACGAGAGCAGTCGTGCGGCGTGACGCAGAGTGTGGGCCGCGACCTGGCGACCCAGTGTCGCCCCGGCCTTGTCGGCGGAGCGGGTGTGGATGCCCGACCAGACCCGGGCGCCGACGTTCTCGTCGGTCAGGACCTTCCAGGTGGTGTAGGTCCGGGTGACTCCGGGCGCGGTCGGGCTCGTGAGCGCGAACGGTTCGCGGGAGTGGGCGCCGATCAACGAGGTCAGCACCTGCTCGGCGGCGCCGGAGTAGGTGTTGTGGCCGCTCGGGTAGTCGGGGTGCGAGGGTGTCGTGTGCAGCGGTGCCCAGGTCGGGTCCGAGGGGATGGAGGGGTGGCCGGTGTCGGCGGCGCGGAGCGCGGTGACCGGGCGCCATCTTTCGTAGGTGTATTTGGCATCTGAGGTGGCGATCTGGGTGTCCACGAGGGCGACGTGGAAGAGCGCGACGAGCTCGGCCTGCCTTGACGTCTGCCATCGGGACTGGACGAGGGCGGCACGCAACACGCCGTTGTAGATGGTGAGTGAGGATCCCAGCCAGAACTGCGCGATGTCCGTCTGGGCTTGTGTGCGTTGGCTGCTGTTCAAGGCGCCGTAATCGCGCACTTCCTCAAGGTCGGCCCGGTATTTCGGAGAGCCGAGCGCGGGAGGGGGCTCCGGCCGGAACCGGTCGGCGCGGCCCAGGAGGAACGGCCTGGCATACCTGGTGCCCGCCTGGGTGGCCGGCCCGAAAGCCGGCGGCGTGGGTTGCCAGACCCCGGGTGCGGCTTGGGGGACCGGGTACGGCGGGCTGACCGAGGCCGGGTCGAGACCGTCGCCGGCCCGTTCGGCGAGCAGCGCCGTCGCCTCCTCTGCTCCGGCCGCCACGCCGCGATCCTTGGACGGGCTAGCGGGGATGCGTGCCAGCGTCGCCGCGAAGGCCGCGTCGAGCTCGGCGGTGCGGGCCGGGATCAGGCCCGCTAGTGAGGTGTGGACCGCGGAGGCGAGCGCGGCGTCCTGGAAGGCGGTCTGGCGGGGTCCGGATCGCAGGGCGCGGGCGGCGGACAGCCAGCTGATCGCCCATGTGCGGCTGTTGGTGACCTGCGCGGAGGATCCGGCGGCGGCGATGGTGTCGGCGGTGACGTCGTACCATTCCACCGCCACGTCGACGCCACCCTGTTTCGGTGTCGGCCCGGTCGAAGCGGAGGCGGCTGTGCCGCAAAAGGCCGTGCTGGTGGCGAGCGCGGCCACGGTGACAGCGGAGCGCAACCGGGCTCGCGCAGAGGAGGAACGCTCTAACAAGGCGGGACATCCTTTCAGAGGTGGTCAATGCAGGGGTGGCCGCGTCAGGTGGGCTCGTTGCCAGAGCGCCACGTGATGCCGCAGCCGATGGACAGGATGTGCGGTTCGGGGACGTGGGCTCCGGGTGAGGAACCGGTCGGTGGCGTCGCGGGGCAGTTTTGCGGTGACCGCCTGGTCGGCGTCCACGAGGTACGGGAATGCCCAGCCGGTCCGCGTCAGCTGGTCGCGCAGTCCGGGCTCGGCGTCGTCGGGGGAGGCCGGATAGTCCGCTGCCCGCGTAGTAGGCGGCGCACGAGGCGACGGGCACCGTCAGTTTTCCTGTTCGGTACAGGCGGGTCCAGCGGGGCCTGGGTTCGATCTGGTGCAGGAACGGGGTGGTGTCCACGGCGGCGAGCCGGGTGCGGCCCGCGCCCCAGCCGATGGTGGCCCGCCGGCTCCCGAGCAGCCCCGCCTCGGCCAGCTCCGCCTCGGCTACCTCGGCCGGGGTGTCGGCGTAGGGGGCGACGTACATGGCGTCCACGGGGCAGTACGCCTCGCACAGGTAGCAGGTCTGGCAGTCCGACTGACGGGCGACAACCGGCACCTCGCCGCGTGCGCCGTCGAAGACGTGCGTCGGGCAGACCTTGACGCAGATGCCGCACTTCACGCAGCGGTCCGGGCTGATCAGTTCGATCATCTACGCCCCCACGGGTTCGGGCCGGATGGTGACCGTGTCCAGCCCGGACAGGATGAGGCGCCGCCGTCGCGCCGACTGACCGACCATGTAAAACCTATATATCAGGTAGGTTTTTAAGTCAATCTTCCTCTGCCGGGACCAGGATGCCGCGCTCGATCATGGCGGCTCCCTATGGCCGCCCACGTGCGGAGCCCCTTACTGCGTATTTGAGAAGATCGTTCATCTTCGCCGCCAGGGCTGCCGGTCTGCCCCAGACCGCTACCCTTCGCACCTGACCGACGCGCAGTGGGGGAGCTGATCGAACCTCTCCTGCCCGAGCCGGTATCACCTCCGGAACTGTCGGGCGACTGCTCTCGTTGCTCCCTACGCGAAAGCAGAAGATCACAGACGGAGGCAGCCTTTGTCGCCATCCCCGTTACGCGCCGTCCGACTGGCCATGGCCGCGTTCCTCCTTCTCACCGGATGCGCCTCCCTCTCCAACGGATCAGACAGGAACGGCTGGAGCTCGGGCTCGTGGGAGGGGGACTTCGAGGAGGGCGTTGAGGAGGATCCGTTCCTGGCTGAAGAGGAGGTCCCCGACGAGAACGTCAAGCCCTCCTTCGCGGAGATCTGCGTCAGGAAG
Organism: Nonomuraea jiangxiensis; assembly: GCF_900099965.1. Classification (GTDB taxonomy): domain Bacteria; phylum Actinomycetota; class Actinomycetes; order Streptosporangiales; family Streptosporangiaceae; genus Nonomuraea; species Nonomuraea jiangxiensis. The sequence goes on from NZ_FNDJ01000023.1 coordinate 71,654, forward strand.
AAGACCATGGTGCGCGCCGCGTACCGGTCCTGCGACGACGCCGAGAAGGGCCACGCCTGGTACTACCTGTCTCTCGACGCCGAGATCCCAGCAACCGGCGGGAAAGCCAGGTCCGGAACGTTCGAGTTGCCGGGCTACGACGGCGTGCGGGTCTCGGGCAAGGGTGGCAGAGGGAGGAAGATCGCCCTGCCCCTCGACGATGGCGAGCGCATCGAGATCTGCGTGCGGACGAGGACCCGCGTGCGTACGGACGACGGCTACTGCGACGATATACAGCCGGAAAAGGGCTACGCCTGGTATTACCTCCCCTTCTCCCGCCGCGTTCCCCGGTTGAACGCCAAGGCCGAGCACGGAACGTATCGCTATTCGCCACATCAAACCGCGTTTCGGGCACGCCCCGAGGGCGGCAAGGGCAAGGCGGCGATCGCTGAGGAGACCGAGGAGCGGCCGACCATCATGCCTACACCGCGGACGTGCCGGACACCCAACATATGGCAACCCAAGATCTATTACTGCTCCTGAGCGCGCCGCATTCGGGTTGTTCACCGCGGCATTTCAATCGCCTCAGGCGGGCGGCAGTGTTGCCTGGCGCTCGTCGGCTTGACTCCTCTGGCCGCGCCCAGCATTCAGGACGGCGAACCTTGTCCCACCGCCCAGCCACCTTGTGACGGGACATGTGAGCCGCACGCGGTTGCTGCGACCACCAAGTTGTAGATGGCGGTTCCGTGCTGTGGTTGGGGGGAGCCTGGCCAGGCTCCGTGTTCATGCCCGCCAGTTGAGGATCGGCACTCTGGTGGACGTGTCGGTCCGGGGGTCGGGCGGTTAAGCCTCTGTACTGGTCAGCCCAGGAGTTCGGATCTGAGGCGGTCGAAGGCTCGCGAGGTCGGGAGGTGGTCAAGGGACTGCTTGATGGTCAGGGCGCAGTCGCGGGGGCTGGCGGTGGTGGTGTCGCATTCGATGTCGTAGTTGCCGTAGGAGTGGACCTGCCCGAGCTGGGCTGCTGCCTGCCCGAGCTGCCTGTCGCCGCGTGCTTTCTCCCGCCGTGCCAGTTCCTGTGCTGAACAGCGGACGCCGATGAAGACGACGTCTAGGCCGCTGAGTACGGTGAGGCAGTCCAGCAGGCGCCACTGCTCGCTGAGGACGTAGTCGACGACGAGGTCGTTGCCGGCTCGGGCCATGCCCGCGACCGCGCGGTGGAAGCCGGCCCGGGTCCGGGTCAGGACGGTGGCCAGCTCGTCGGGGTCCAGCTCCAGCGAGCGCTGGCGGGCGCGCATGGCGTTGATCGCATCGACGGGCATGTGGAAGAAGGGACGGTCCAGGACGAGCAGGAGTTGCTCGGCGATGCTCGATTTGCCCGAGCTGGACGTCCCGTTGAGGAAGAGGACCTGCCCGGTCCGGGGTGTTGCGGAACTCATGGCTTCAGTCTGGCGGGGGTTCGGAGAGGTGCTCGCCGTCGCTGCCGCCGGGGAGGAAGGTGAAGGGGTCCAGGTCGGCGCGGCGTGCGTCCAGGGTGTAGGCGGGGCCGGCAGTGACGGGGCGAGCGTGGCAGGTCAGCGGACAGCCAGCGGGCGATGTGTTGCGGCGCTCCATCGGGTCTCCGCTCTGGACGGCCTCACGACCAAGGCGGAGTTACGTACGAGCCTGACCGACCAGGAGCGGACCCCGCGCGAGCGCACCCACGAGGGGCCCCGTCGCCGTACGCCTGTGACTTTTCGGCACCACCTTGCACAGGTTCGCAGGAACATGTGCGCTTTGCTGGAGGACTCGTCGCAGGCAATGGCGACGCTGCCCTGAGTGGGCCGGTCGGGTTGGCCGGTATGCCTCGTCGGCTGTCTGGCGGGCTTTCAGCGCGACAACATTGCACCGCAGGGATCTATGCTTCGTCGGTGCGACACGAGGACCTCCTGGCCCAGACGGACTGGTCTGTGGTCGAGCACGCGTACGCCGGGGACCCCGACGCGCCCTCGTCGCCGGAGATTCTCGCGGCCTTGCTGACCGAGAACGCCGGCCGCCAGGGTCGGGCGCTTCACGACCTTTGCCACGTTGTCCACCACCAGGGCGGCATCTACAGTGCGACGGCGCCGGTGGCGCGCTTCGTTGCCGCAGTGCTCGACGATCCCCGCACACTGACGCCGGTTCTGCCCAGACATGGCATCCGTGGCGTCATGGTGCCGCTTCGGGTCGCCCTGCTGCGCTGGCTGACGTCGGTCATGCAGCACATCACCGAGCCGGACGGGCGTCGGCGGGGCTTCCCGGCCGACGTCGCCGCGTGCCGTGCCATCCGTCCATCCGTCTACCGCGCTGCGTACGCCATGCGCACCGACCCCGACCCAGCGGTCGCCTCCGAGGCGCTGGGCACCCTGCTCGCCTGTCTGCTCGACGCCCCGGAACTCGCGGACCACCGAGCCGAGGCCGCTGCGTGGTCGCGCGGCGGCCGCGCCCTCGCCGGCCTCGACAAGCACGCCAGGGTGATGGCGGTCATGACCCTGCAATCGTGGGGGTACGACACGAAACCAGCGATGGAAACGGACCCGGATCCGGTGGTACGGGCAGCCGCAGCGCTCTCACCCGCGAACGCGGACAGCATCCAAGGCACGCGGGCGCTGCTGGAGGTGTTGTCGGCGCCGTCTGCCGCAGTGTGGTGCAAGCGTGACTACCCGCACTTCGGTCCGATCTTCATGTCCGACTTCCTGCCCGCAGCCATCGACCGGGCGACCCTGGATGACCTGACCCCTGTCCTGGACGTTCTCCTTGCCGGCGCGCCACGCATCATCTACCTCGGCGATTGGGGCGGCCGGTTGCGCATGAAGGCATTCCCGGGTGGGTTCCCGCCCGTCGAGCCGCTCGACACCGCCCAGCGAGCACTCCTGAACGTGATCGCGGCCCGCTGCTTCAGCCCGGACTCCCCACGCATGTGGTCCAGTGGCGACGCCCGGATGGCGCTGCGCGCCCTTGTACCAGAGGGCGCGGTGCCGCCCCTCGGAGCCACTGGATTCCTGGCCTGACCTTCTGTAATGCCGAAGCGCCTGACGCGGATCCATGGGCATGGAACTTCCGCCGCTCGGCATACGGGTCGCGTCCTCAGAGCGGTGCGGGTGTCGACCTGGCGGGCGTTGCCGGATGGAGCTGGGCGGGTGCTGGAGCTTTCAGGTCCTTCACATTGAGGTCGCTACCGTAAATAGGTGATACGCATATCCTATTTTTGGCGGGAGTATCGCAGTTTTCTCCGAAACGCGCAACACGTGTGGCAATAAATGCCATTTGCACATTTATGCAACGATGCGCATTTCTCCGAGGCAGATGCCCAGTAATGATGAGTCGTGATGTTCCCCCCCGACATCGATTCGACAGGAGCGCCGATGAGAAGACTGCTGACCGCCATCGTCGTCGCGGCAGCCGCCGTCATGTGCCTTTCGCCCTCCCCGGCAGGTGCATCGACGCAGATGCTCGGCCCCAGCACGAACGTCTGCGCGAACGCCCCCATCCCCACCGGCTCGATGCCGACGGCCTACTTCGACTGGTACCAGTGTGGCCAGCCCGGCACCATCTACTACAACGCGAAAACCATCAAGGTCATCAGCGACACCCCCTCCGGCGGCACGGTGACCACCTGCATCACGCCTCCGCCCCCGGCCGGGTTCTATGCCACGGCGCTGTCCTACTCCTACAACTGTGAAATCAGCAAGACCCCCAACGGCGTCCTCAACAACCAGCAGACCCTCACCAACCTCAACGGCCTGCCCTCCGGCCGCACACTCGTCATCTGCGGCGTCCAGTCGGCGCCGCCCGGCTGGACGGTCGTCGCCGTCGTGCAGACCTACCTGTGCGTGTACGCCCGAGGCGGCGGGGTCGGCGACAACGCCGTATCGATCCGCAAGCTCTGAGCCCGACGGTCACCGAGCCTGACACCCCACCTGAGGAGGTGTCAGGCTCTCATGGTTCCCGCCCAGGGAGCCGCATCGTAGACGTTGCTGATCCGGCAACAGGATTGGGCGACTTCCCAGGTCAGCGGGATGATCGGTGGTAGCGCCCGCGGAGCCGAGCCGACGCGGAGCGGGGGACAGGAGCACTGCCGCCGGCAGAGGCGGGCACGCCATCTGGAGGAGACGCATGCCACAGCACGTCGCGGAGATCACGCATCGTTCGGTGTCCGTGCCGGGCGGCCGGATTCATGTCGCGGAGCAGGGGAGCGGGCCGCTGGTGCTGCTCGTCCATGGCTTCCCGGAGTCCTGGTACTCCTGGCGCCATCAACTCCCGGCGCTCGCGCAGGCCGGTTACCGGGCGGTCGCGCTCGACGTCCGCGGCTACGGCCGATCCTCCAAACCGGCCGCGGAGGACGGCTACCGGATGCTCGCCCTGGTGGAGGACAACGTCGCGCTGGTGCGCGCCCTGGGCGAGGAGTCCGCGGTGATCATCGGCCACGACTGGGGCTCGAACATCGCCGCCACGTCCGCCCTGCTGCACCCCGAGGTCTTCCGCGCGGTGGGGCTGCTGAGCGTGCCGTACGCGCCGCCCGGCGGCCCCCGCCCCACCGGCGTCTTCGCTCAGCTGGGCGGTGACCAGGAGTTCTACGTCTCCTATTTCCAGGAGCCCGGGCGCGCCGAGGCCGAGATGGAACCCGACGTGCGGGGCTGGCTCGCGGGCTTCTACGCGGCGCTGTCCGCCGAGACCATGCCCGGCCCCGATGCCCCGGACCCGCACTTCGTCAGTCCCGGCGCAACGCTGCGCGACCGGTTCCCCAGCGGCCGGCTGCCCCTCCTGGCTCGCCGAGGACGACCTGGAGGTATACGCCGGCGAGTTCGAACGTACCGGCATGACCGGCGCGCTCAACCGCTACCGCAACATGGACCGCGACTGGGAGGACCTCGCCGGCTTCAACGGCGCCCCCATCAAGCAGCCCTCCCTATTCATCGGCGGCAGCCTGGACGCCTCCACGACCTGGATGGCCGACGCGATCGACGCCTACCCGGCCGCCCTTCCCGGGCTGGTCTCCTCCCACCTCCTGGACGGCTGCGGCCACTGGATCCAGCAGGAACGTCCCGACGAGGTCAACCAGCTCCTGACCGACTGGCTCACGGCCCTGCCCGCTGTCGGCCCTTCGGGGCGCCGTGTCCGATGATGCCCAGGACCGAAGGCATCCGTGCCTCTACCCCGCCTGAAAGCTGGTCGTCGTTCCCTCGCCGGGCTTCGTGAAGTAGGCGGCGCTGTCCGCGTCCGCCGGGTAGTAGGACTCGATCGCGACCTCGTCCAGCGTGATGTCCATGGGGGTGCCGAACGTGGTGGTGGTCGAGAACAGCCGCAGTTCCCGATCGCCGAAGCGGAAGATCATCGGGATCGCGATCTCGGACTCGACCGGGTGGCTCACGTCCTCGGAGCCGGGCGCCAGGAATTCCTCGTAGAGTGCGGTGAGCTCGGGGTCGGGAGCCGTGGCGAGCTGGCGCGCGATCCTGGTACGGAGCACCGTACGCACCTGGGCCAGGTTGACGATCCGGGTGGCGAGCCCACGCGGGTCCAGTCCGAGCCGCACCATGTTGATCGGCGGTCGCAGCAGGTCAGGGGCCACACCGGCGAGGAACGGGTCAATGGCGCGATTGCTCATCACGATGTTCCACCGGCGATCGATGGCCAGCGCGGGGTACGGCTCGTGGGCGCGCAGCACCCGCTCGATCGCGTCCCAGGCCGCCGACAGGGCCTCCCCGTCCAGCGGCCGCTCGGCGTAGCGGGGAGCGAAGCCGGCCGCGAGCAACAGGCGGTTGCGCTCACGCAACGGCACATCGAGCTGATCGGCGAGCCGGAGGATCATGTCGGCGCTCGGGTTCGACTTGCCGGTCTCCACCAGGCTGACGTGACGAGCCGAGATGTCGGCGGCGATGGCGAGGTCGAGCTGGCTGAGTCGCCGGCGGTGCCGCCACTGCCGCAACTGTTCCCCGACGGTGTACATGGCGGTCGATGTTACCTTTCGTGGCGCCGTACGCCATGAAGTGGCATTTCATCGACAACCGGGGCAACGGCGGAAACACTGCTTGCCGTGACCACAGAGAACAAGAACATCGTCCAGCGGGCGCTGACGGAGCTGGTCGGGACGGGCGACGTGGATGCGCTCGCGCCGTTGCTGACCGACGACTTCGTCCACCACAGGCCCGATTCCACCTCGTCGACCAAGGCGGAATGGCTCGCCGCCGTACGCGCCGCGCTCATCCCGCTCGCCGGCATGCAAGTGGAGATCCAGCACGTGCTGGCCGACGGGGATCACGTCGTGATGTACTCGCGGCGCTGGCTGCCCGGCGCCGAGCCGGGGATCGCGGTCGTCGACATCTGGCGCCTCGACGACGGCCTGATCGCCGAGGCGTGGGAGATCATCGAGCCGGTGGCCCGGGCGACCGAGCACCTGACGTGGTGGGAACCCGCCGCTCACTGACCTGGGCAGCGTCACGGGTATGGGGGCTACCCGGGCCCGGCCGTCACGCCGGCGTCGCGTCGTGCGTCGAGGCGCCCCATCACCGGCGTGGCGGTGACGCCGTGCAGCACCACCGACACTACGACCGTGAAGGCGGTGACGGCCCACAACTCCGATGGCGGGACGCCGAAGTCTGCCTCGCCGAGCGCATACGCCAGGTAGAACAGCGAGCCGATCCCCCGGATGCCGAAGAACGAGATGACCAGCCGTTCCTTACGTGAGGCCGAGCCCCGCACCTGGGACAACCAGCCCGCAAGGGGGCGGATCACCAGGAGGAGCAGCAGGCCGACGGCGGCGCCGCGCCAGGTGAGCGCGGCCAGGCCGCCGGTCGCGACGAAGCCGCCGAGCAGGAGCAGCAGCCAGGCGGTGAACAGCCGTTCGAGCTGCTCGACGAAGCCGTGCAGAACGTTGTTGTAGCCGTGACCGTGCTCGACCCGCCTGATGGTGCACGCGGTCACGAACACGGCGATGAATCCGTAACCGTGCACCAGCTCCGTCACGCCGTAGGCGAGCAGGGTGGCGGCGAGCGCGACGAAGCCGTCACGCCGCTCCGCCAGGCGCAGCACCTCGGCGGGGGAGTGGAAGAACAGCCGCCCCAGCAGCCGCCCGATGAGCAGCCCGCATATCAGCCCGGCCGCGACCCGGTAGAGAACGTCCACCAGGGCCCACTCGCCCAGCCACCCCGTCCCGCCGGCGACGGCCACCGCGATGGCGGCGTACACCAGCGGGAAGGCCAGCCCGTCGTTCAGCCCCGCCTCGGAGGTCAACGCGAAGCGGACCTCGTCGTCGGCGTTCTCGGCGTCTGCGGGTTCGCCCACGTTCACGTCCGAGGCGAGCACCGGGTCGGGTGGGCGCGAGCACCGCGCCCAGCAGCAGCGCCGCCGCCAGGGGCCAGCCGGGTACGGCCATGGCCACGGCCGCGGTGCCCGCCACGGTCAGCGGCATCGCCCAGCCGAGCAGCCGCCAGGTGGTGCCCCAGCTCCGTAACCCGATCCGCCGGTTGAGCGCCAGGCCGGCTCCCATGAGCGAGACGAGTACGCAGATCTCCGTCATGTGCACCATGGCCACCCGGTGGGCGATCGGATCGGGGCGGGGCAGGCCGAGCGGAAGCAGGTACAGGGCGATGCCGCCGAGCAGGTAGACCAGGGGCAGTGACAGCGCCCGGCGGGCGAGCACGCTGGGCAGGACGGCGGCGAGCATGGCCGCGGCGCCGCCGATGGCCAGGACGAGGTCCGTGGAGGGCATTCCGGCTCAATGCCCGAAAGATCGCCCAGCATCCGCTTTGCCCTCGCCGAACAACCGCGGCGTTGTCCACAGTTCTCCGCCAGCCGGTGGCGACGCGATGGGCCCGAACCTACGCGGTCCGGGCCCATCGTGTCGTACCAGCCGTTGTCTCAGAGAGCGCTCATTCGGGCAGCTTGTACGTCACGCCCTTGGGGTCGGGAGCCTTGACCGACACCTTGCTTCCCCATCCGGAGTAGCGGGTGTCGACGGCGATGATGCCGCCCTCGAACTCGGCGAAGTCCTCCGTGACATCCTTGGCCCGGTACGAGCTCGACAACTTGCTGACCAGGCCGGCCGAGTTCAGCGTCAGCGTGTAGGAGATCTCCGTGTCGTCGTCCCAGTCGGTGAGGACCGAGCGGGAGAACCACTGCGACACCTTGGCCAGGTCCGTAAAAGTGATCTTACCGGTGATCTTGTTACCGGCCTTCGTACCCTTCTTGAGCAGCGCCGACAGCGTCGTGAGCTCGACCGGGTTCAGGATCTGCCCGTAGATGGTGGGCAGCGCGCCGCCCCCGGTCGCGAACCAGGTCTTGCCCTTGGGCAACTGGTAGATGGCGCCGGAGTAGTACGCGGTGTCGCCGACGGAGACGGCGCGGTACTTCTCGTCGTCCCACGTCGTGCTCCTGACGTCGTAGCCGGCCACCCCCTTCTTGCTGAACTGCAGCACGCCCTGGGCCGTGTCCGTCTGCAGTGTGTCGAGGCCGTTGGACCAGGTGGCCACCTCGGTGAAGTGCACGCCGTGCCCGGGAACCAACGTGGCCTTCAGCGCGCGTACGGGCTCCGGGGCAGCCGCCTGGGCGGGTACGGCGGATAACAGGAGCACGGCGGCAAGCACCGGCAAAGCGGTGATCGTTCTGTTCATGACCAGCGATCATGCCGCAGCGGGATCCCGGCGCGGCCACCGGGGGGAGGCCGAACTGCGCGCGAGGTTCCGCGCCGGCTGCGGCTCCTTGTCCGGCCGGATACGGTTCTGCGCCGGCACCGCCCGCCAGAGTCCGCGAAACCCTACGCGACGACCGCCAGCAGCGTGGTCGCCGCCGCGGCGAGCGCCGGGTCGCCGTCCATGTCCGCGCGCTCGCGGGCTCGCTCGACCGTGACACCCCTGGTGGCGAGCCGCCAGAACGTGTCCTGGTCCATCGTGACCAGCGCGGCGGGAGCCGCGTCCGCCGGCGACATCACCCAGCGGCCCGCACGCCTGACCGCGGACCACCGCCCACCCGCCGGGCCGGTCACCTCCAGCCTGACCGCCGTACCCTCCGGGCGCTCCTCCTCTCTGAGCGCGTACGGCAGCGCCCGGGCGAAGACGTCCAGAACCGGCCCCACCAGTTCGGGGCCGTCAGCACCGGGAACGGAGACCGCGTCGCGCACCTGCTGCTGGTGCACCCAGAACTCGGTGTACTCGCGAGCGATGTCCAGCCACGCCGGGCTGTCGACGTCGGTCGCGGCCCAGGACACGTTGAGGTCGGCGGGCGCCTCCAGGTCGTAGGTGGCCCACAGGGCGTCGAGCTGTCGGCCCAGGTGGCCCAGCAGGTCGATCATGACCTGCGGGCTCAGCTGGCGTGTCGCCCGGACGAACTCCTCGTTGACGCGCGCCACATAGGCGGGCAACGTCTCGTCGTCGGCGAACACAGCGCCGCCGTACCCGTCGCGGCTGCCGGAGAGCCGCCGCATATGGTCGTTCAGCACGTGGCCCACGATGTCGTGGACGTCCCAGCCGGGGCAGACCGTCGGCTTCGACCAGTCAGCCGGCCCCAGCGACCCGAGCAGGCCGAGCATGGCGTCCCGCTCGCGCGGGAACAGGGGGCGGGTGTCGATGACCGGGCCGAAGATCGTCATACTCCGACAGTATCGGCTCAGGCCCCGGGCATTGGCGACGACGTCACCAGCGGCTCACGTGTGGGGCGGGGCGACCGGCAACCGCCCCGCCGCCACGCTGACCGGGCACGCCGGCGAGGTCGCTCCGGTTTCTCAGGTTGTGGTGGGGCAGGCGCCCGGGTTGTTCCAGCCGTCGCACCAGTTCGCCTTCGGTCCCCAGATCGCCCCGACCGAGGCGATACCGCCGGTGGTCATGTCCTTGATAGTTCCCGCCGAGGATGGGTCCCCAGAACATCCAGCGTTCGTTGTGGCCCGAGCTGGACGGCTTGCTGCTGTCGTAGGAGTGGTCGGCGACGTAGAACCCCAGACCCCTCATCTGGTAGTCGATGATCTGCGGGTGCATGGTGATCGCTCACTTGGGGCCGACGACGTACGCAAGGGGTGTCGAAGAAGACGCCACCGAGGGGCCCGCTGCCCGGTTTGACGGCTTTCGAGCTCCAGTAGCCCTGCATGCGGCACCTGCCGTTGCGGATGTCGACCAGCCGCTTCGGATAGACCACGTTGACCCACTCGTTCCCTGCCGCCACGGGGGTCGCCGCCGTCTCCGCCGGGGCCTTCTGCCTTCTCGCCACACCCTGAACACGTGTTTCCCCCTTTTCGAGCCCCCCTTTTTTTGGGGGGCATGAGCGCCCCACTTGTAGGTCAGGGGGCATTCGAGTTCACATGATCATGTTCGGAGCTGAATGCCGTGTGAAGGGAAGGGTTCGGATGCCCGCTCAGGGGCGGGGGATGGCGACGGCGGTGTACGGGGTCGTGGGGGTCGGGGGAGTGTCGAAGCGGGCGTTGGGAAGGTAGAGCCGGGATCCGTAGGCCGCTATGGTCGCCGGCACGTCGAACCGGGGATCGGTCACCCGCCGCACCACGCGGCCGTCGGTCCCCGTCGCATTGAGCTCCAGGACGGCCACGGCGTTGAGCCGGTTCTGCACGGCGTACAGTGTCCGGCCGCGCAGCAGCAGGCCGTCGCCTTCCTTCAGTGACTCGCCGTGCAGGTTGACCCGCCGGGTCCTGCCGGAGGGGTCGACACGGAACAGTCCGCCGGTGTTCGACTGCACGACGATGAAGCCCTGGCCGTCCGGAGTCGGAGTGATGCCGTTGGCGTTGAAGCCCTCGCCGTACACCAGATCCCCGGTGAGCGGGATCCGCTGCGCCGCGGCGGGTAGCCGTCCGCTGTTCAGCGGCAGCTTGTAGAGCACCGGGTTGGTGGAGTCGGTGACCCAAGCGGCGTCCTTGGTGAGGACGATGTCGTTGACGAACGCCTCTCCGGTGGTCAGCCGGTAGGAGGCGAGCACCCGGCCGGTGTGAGAGTCAAGGACGCGCACGTCACCGCCCGTGCCGCCCGCCACGAACATGCGTCCGTGTGAGTCGATCTTGATTCCGAGCGCCGGCGTGCCGGACCCGCGGCTGAAGATCGCGCCCCGTCCGGTGCGCAGGTCGGTGCGGTAGATGGAGCCGTCGGCCATGGAGCCGATGAAGGCGTACGGGCCGGGGCCGATCGCGATGCCCTCGGGCTGAAAACCGTCGGGCAACACGATCGAGGTCGGCATGTTTCCGGGGTCCACTGCCGCTTCGGCGGAACCGTTCATGGTGATGGTCAGTACGAGCGCGCAGATGATCGCGCCGATACCGCTGAGGGGTCGCATCATCTGATGCCTTTCTTCTTCTTGGCCTGGTGGTGTCAGGCCGCTCGCAGCTCGTCGGGCAGGCACCGCGAGCGTCTCGGCGAGACTCGCGGAGTGCCCCGATTTCAGTTGCCGTCCGTCGGGGTGAAGGCTGCTGCGTGGTCGCGGAGGAAGCCGGCGAGGTCGTGTGGCGGGCGGCCGAGCAGGCCGGCGACCGTGTCGGTGGTGAAGTCCCCCCAGCCGGGGCCGTAGGCCTGCGCGTACTCTTCGAGCATGTCGACGATCCAGACCGGAACGCCGTAGCCGAGCAGTGTCTTGCGCTTGGCGTCGTCGCTGACCGGCAGGTAGGTGATGGATCTGCCGAGAGTGAGGCTCAACTGGCCGGCGACCTCGTCGAATGACATCGATCGCGGGCCGGTGAGCGTGTACGTCCGGCCATGGTGGCGCTCAGGGCCGTCGAGGAGCACGCGAGCGGCGCACTCGGCGATGTCGCGTACGTCGATCATGCCGATCCGCGCCGAGCCCATGTTCAGCGAGAACGTGCCGGTGGCGGCGATGTCGCCCGCCTCGTTCAGCAGGTTCTGCATGAACCAGTGCGGGCGCAGGATCGTCCAGCGCATGCCGCACGCTTCGGTCTCTCGGTCGGACAGCGCGTGCAGCCTGCCGCTTCGGTTGGGGGCGTCGTGGGCCGCGCCGACGACGGACAGGCGCACGATGCGTTCCGCGCCGGCCTGGCGGGCGGCCCACACGGCGTTCATGTTGTGCTCCGGGGCGCGCGGGCCGTTCGGGGTGAGCAGCCACACGTCCTGCACGTCCGCGAAGGCGGGCGGCAGCGATCCGGGGTCGCCGAGGTCGCCGACGACGACCTCGACGCCCCTCCGGCGCAGCCCCTCGGCTTTGGACTCGTCGCGGACGAGAGCACGAAGGCTCACCTCGGCCCCTTCGAGCGCGTCCATCAGCGCGGTGGACACGGTCCCGGTGGCTCCGGTGATCAGTACGGTGCGCGGCACGTTCATCCCCTTGTCATGCTCGTTCGGATCAGTTGGCCGACTGCCAACCCGGTCGCCACCGACATGAGCAGGAGCAGTCCGCGCGACACGCCGCCGGCTGCGTGAGGTTGTCTCGCAGTCACGGCCCCCAGCCTGGGCGAAAGGGGGTCAATGAGTCCAACACATGTTTGTCATCGGATCGATCGCGAATGAAGATTGATCCGATCGTGGGGATGCTCGGGGTCACGCCCTGACCGGCCGGTACCGCACACTCAGCTCGGCCGTGGGGTCGCCGGCGCCGACCCGGTGGAGATAGTGCGGCCGGCCACCGGGGAGGTCAAGCAGCCGGATGCCGTCACCGAGCAGCACGGGCGCGATGTGCAGGTTGATCTCGTCGAGCAGCCCGCGTTCGAGAAGCTGGCCGCCGATCGTCGGCGAATGCACCTCGACGTTCTTGCCGCCGGCCGCGGCCAGCGCGATCCGTACCGCCTCGGCCACGTCACAGTCCAGGAAGGTGACGCCGTCGGCGGGCTTGGCGTCCTCCGGATGGTGGGTGAGCACGAAGATGGGTCCGGTCCAGGCGCCGCCGTAGACGCTGCGGGGATCCGGGAAGTGGTCCCAGCCGCGCCGGCCGCCCAGGATGGCGCCGGTGGTCGCGACGTACTCCTCGATCAGGCCCGGCTGGGGCGAGATGCCGGTCATCATCCACTCCATGTCGTGGTCCGGCCCGGCCACGAACCCGTCCAGGGACATGGTGAAGTGCCAGAGCACCTTGCCGCTCGCGGTCTGCGGTTGGATGTCGTTCACTGCTGTCTCCTCTGCCGGCTGATTGCCTCGTGCGGTATTGAGACGGCATCCACCGCGGAACGTCATCGGTCCAGGGTGGGCGGGAGGTTGAACGACGGGAACAGGGCCGGCTCGTGGAACGCGACGATCTCGGTTATCCGGCCGTCGCGGACCCGCAGCACGCCGATGCCGAACGGCACGTACGCGTGCCCGCCCGGCGGACACCGGTACGTCGCCGCGGCCAACTGGCCGTTGGCGCTCGCCGGCAGCATGCGCAGCGTTCCGATGTAGTGGGGTGAGCCTGGGTCCCAGCTCGTCGCCAGCGCTGCCAGCACGCCGTCGCGGTCGGCGAACCACTCCGGGTACGGCGGCATCGTCGCCCGCACGTCCCGCGCCAGCAGCTCGGCGACCTCGGTCAGGTCGCCGCGCTCCACCGCGGACATGTAGCGGCGCAGGATTTTGCGGTCCTCGTCGGTGGGCGGGGGTGACGGGGCCCAGTCCGACCGGTCGGGCGGCAGGTGGGTGCGCAGGGTGGCTCTGGCCCGCTGCAGTGCGCTGTTGACCGAGGCGACACTGCCGTCGAGGGCCTCGGCCGTCTGGCGGACCGGCCAGCCCAGCACGTCGCACAGGATGGTCGCGGCGCGCTGCCTCGGCGGCAGGTACTGGATGGCGGCCAGGAACGCCAGCTCCAGGGTCTCCTTCGCGACCACCGCGGCCTCCGGGTCGTCGGCGCTCGGCGCCACCGGCTCCCACAGGTGACCGGGGAACGGCTGCAACCACGGGCCGGCCGGCGAATCGGCCTGGTCGGGCAGCGTCCGGCGGCTCCGGCCGTCGAGGTAGTCCAGGCAGGCGTTGGTGGCGATCCGGTACAACCAGGCGCGCAGTGAGGAACGGCCCTCGAAGCCGTCCCGGCCGCGCCACGCACGCAGGAACACCTCCTGGACCAGGTCCTCCGCCTCGTCGAACGACCCGAGCATCCGGTAGCAGTGCACCCGCAGCTCGCCCCGGTGCCGCTCGACACGTTCGGCGAAGTCGGTCATCGGGCGGCCCTCCGGGCGTACCGCGGCTGAGCCCCCTGCCGGGGGCGCGTGACGTGGAGCCGCGCGTCGGTGACGTTGTCGAAGCGCGAGTCCCCGCCTCGGATCAGGACGAAGTGCCTTCGCACGTCGGCGCTGTAGGCCACCATGGGGCCGGACGGCGCGAGGTCGTCGCCGGTGAGCTCCTTGCCCGCGGGGAGGCGGGCGTTGAGCGCCGCCAGGGCCGCGACGGGATCGTCCGCGGGGCCGGCGGTCGCCTCAAGGTAGAGCGCCTCGGCGCCGCCCACGGGCGCATGGGAGTCGAAGACCGTGATGGCCACGTCCGGGCGTTCGGCGAGGTTACGGGAATGCCTGCTGTCCGGCGCCGACACCCAGAAGAGCCGGTCCTCGTCGCGGGCGGCGAAGAAGACGGGGGTGGCCCACGGCCGCCCCTGGCGATCGGCGGTGGCGAGCACGAGGTAGCGGCTGTCGCCGAGCAGCCGGGGAACCGTCTCCCACATGCCGGTCATCGGCCGGGGACCAGGTGCCCGGCGGTGAGCTCCGCGATCGGTGCGGTCCCGTGCCCTCCCGTGGGGGCCGCGCTCGCGTTCGCCATCGTTCCTCCTGTGATCGTCGGTGTGTCGCCACATCCTCGCGGTCACCACACGGTCTCATCAACGACGAGACTTGAACAATTGTTCTACACCCACTGAAGCAGCGGTCCGATCGGGTGGTTCGCCTACTCCCGGCCGCGCGGCACCAGGCCGCATTCATAACCGAGAATGACCGCCTGCACCCGGTCGCGTAGGCGGAGTTTGGCGAATATCCGGCCGACATGAGTGCGCACCGTCCCGTCGGACAGATACATCTCCCGCGCGATCTCGCTGTTCGACCGGCCGCGGGCGATCATGGTGAGCACCTCCAGCTCCCGCGCGGTCAGTGCCCGCAGTCTCTCGGCCTGCGACGTCTCAGGTTCACGCCGAACGTAGTGATCGATGAGGCGGCGAGTGACGGTCGGCCCGGTCACGGCCGCCCCTGAGGCGACCGCGCGCACCGCCGACAGCAGGTCCTCGGCCAGCGTGTCCTTCAGCAGAAATCCGCTCGCCCCGGCACGTAACGCATCATAGACATATTCATCCAGGTCAAAGGTGGTGAGGATGAGCACCTTGGCGAAGGCGCAGTCCTCCCTGATGCGCCGGGTGGCCTCGACACCATCCATGCCGGGCATGCGGATGTCCATCAACACCACGTCCGGCCGCTTGTCCCGGACGACCGCCAGCCCCTGATCACCGTCCGCCGCCTCGCCGACGACCCGGATGTCGTCCGTCTCATCGAAGATCATCCGAAAGGCGGCGCGGAGCAGTGACTGATCGTCCACCAGCACGACACGCGTCGGATGCCGCGACCCCGCGGCCTCATCGCTCACGCCGGCGCGACCTCCGGCGCGTGGAACACGACACGATCGAAACGCGCACCCGCGGAGGTCGGCAGGCGGGCGTGCACGCGTACGCCGCCGGCCGCGGAACGGCCGAGCTCCAACTCGCCGTCGAGCAGCTTGACCCGCTCGGCAATGCCGCGAAGGCCGTTACCCTCCTCTGCCCCGGAGAACCCGACACCGTCGTCGGAGACCTCGATCTCGACCTGACTCCGCCCAAAGGTGAGGCGCACATCGGCGCTCGCACCCGGACCCGCATGCTTCATCGTGTTCGTCAGCGCTTCCTGGATGATCCGGTAAACGGACAGATCCACGCTGGTCGGGAGGTTGACCGGTTCGCCTTCCACCCGGAAGGCAACGGGGGTGGCAGCCGCCCGGACCCGGTCGATCAGCGCGGGCAGATCGCCGGTATCCGGCAGCGGCAGCCGGTCGGCACCCTCTGAGCAGCCGCGCAGCACGCCCAGCAACTGACGCATCTCCGCCAGGGAGCTCCTGCCCACGGTGACGACCTCGCGCATCGCCTGTGCGCTCAACTCGGGGTTGCGCCGCTGGGCCGCCACCGCCGCCTGAGCCTGGGCGACCATGACCGACAGCCCGTGGGCCACAACGTCGTGCATCTCGCGGGCCAGCCGGGCGCGCTCGGCCGCGGTGGCCAGCGCGGTGCGCTGGTGCTGCTCACGCTCCAGATCCTCAGCGCGCCGGCGGGCCAGCAGGAGGCGTTCTGTCCTGCTGCGTACGCCCGTGCCCCACGCGAAGGCGAGCACGAGGACGAACATGACGCTCATGGCGGAGGTCACCGCCTCTCCCAACAGGGCGGCCAATGCGGCCACGGAATCGGGCGCCGGCCGACCGGCAAGCGCCTCCATGGACAGCTCAGCCTTGGAGCTGACCGTCCCGGGGAGGGCGAACCTGCCACCGGCGACTCCCGGGCGCAGCAGGTTGACGATGCCGATCACGTACGCCGTCGTGATCGCCAGGCCGAGCACGACGTAGGAAATTCGGCGCGTGCTGCTGTGGGCGGCCACCGCGTAGAGGGTGATGGGGACGATCAGGTCGATCGGCTGCAGGGGCACGTACAGATCGAGCTGGTGCGCCGCGCCTCCCGCAAGCGCCAGCAGGAACGCCGGTAGCGGACGTCGGTGCCGGATGAGGAGGCCGGCGACCATGACGGCGCTGAACGCCCACCAGGCCGTCGCATCGGCGTGGACCCGCGTGCTGGGACTGGACAGGAGCGTCAAGACGACGGCCACGGCGACGTCGAGGAGCAGAACCCGCCGGGCGCCGAGGAGACGGCGCCATTCAGCGATCAGGGCCATACCGCCCATCGTAGGGAGCCGCGGCCGGCCGCACATCAGCGCCGACTCGTACATGGGCCACGGCGACTTCGTCCTGAGGGAGGAGGCGAACCGGAGCCCGATCCGACGACGGGCACCTCCCAGCGCTGTCACGTTACGTGCATGACCAAATTCCTTCGACTCGGCGCCGTGGCGTTACTCGCCGCGTCCACCGCCTGCGGATCCGAGGGGGCGGCCTCCGGCTCGGGCGCCACGAGCGACGCGGAGATCCTCGGCATCGGCAAGGAGCTCGCCCAGTGCATACGCCAGAACGGCGCTCCGAACTTCCCTGACCCCACGGTCAAAGACGGCCGGCTCGTCATGGCCCAGAACCAGCCCGAGGACCAGGTCGACAAGGCACTGGCCGCCTGTGACTCGATCACGAGGAAACTGCCGCAGTCCGCTGTCGACGACCGGTACTCCGACGCCGAGATCGCCCAGTTGCGGAAGTTCGCGCAGTGCATCCGCGAGAACGGGGTTCCCGAGTGGCCCGATCCCAAGTCCGACGGCAGCTTCCCCGTCGTCGGCACCCCGCTGGACGGAAAGACCGAGCGTTTGATGCGCGCCCGCCAGGCATGCGTCCAGCACTGGGCCAAGGGGTGGCGCGCCTCGTGAACCGTCCCGCTGTGCGGTCCCGAGCCCGGGTCCTGTGGACCACGCTCCTCCTCATGGTGGCCGCAGTGACCGCCTGGATCGCCCTGCCCAGCCGGCAGCGGCCCGTGACGCCGGCTCCCAGCGTCGCCACCCAGACCGCGCCGGTGACCCGCGGCACGATCACGGAGCGCATCCAGGTCGGCGGCACCCTCGGCTACGAGGGCGACTACTCCGTGGTGCACCAGGGTGCCTCGGCCATCCTCACCAGCGTTCCCACGCCAGGAAGCCTCATCGAGCGCGGTGAACCCTTGTATTCCGTGGACGGCAAGCAGGTCCGCCTCCTGTACGGTGACCTGCCCGCCTACCGCGCCTTCGAGTACGGCATGACGAGCGGTCCCGACGTCAGGCAACTGGAGCGCAACCTCGTCCGTCTCGGCCTCGACCCCGATCGCCGGATCGACGTCGACGACCGGTTCACTCACGCCACCTCACAGGCCATCCGCGCATGGGAGGCGAGGTGGGGCGTGCGGTCGTGGGAGCGTACCGGGCGGCTGCCGCTCGGTACGGTGGCCTTCCTGCCGCGATCCCTGCGCGTGGCGGAGGCGAGGGCCGAGGTCGGGAGCGCCGTGAGCGCGAACTCCAACGTGCTGACGGGCACCTCCAACCGGCACGTGGTAACCGTCCAGTTGAGCACGGATCGGCAGCACCTGGTCAAGGCGGGCGACTCGGTGGAGATCACGTTGTCCGGGGTGAAGCCACTCAAGGGCACGGTGATTCGGGTGGGCAGGGTGGCGACGCAACCGCGGTCCGCGGGAAACGCGCAGTCGACGAGCCTGCCCGCCGCCGTGCCCGTCACCATCGGGGTCACGCTGCCGAAGGACGGCCCGAGCCTCGATCAGGCGCCGGTGCAGGCGGGCATCGCGACCATGACCCGGAAGAACGTGCTGACCGTGCCGGTGACGGCGCTGCTGGCCCGTTCCGGAGGCGGCTACGAGGTGCGGCTGGCCTCCAACCGCCTGGTGAAGGTGGAGCCCGGCCTGTTCGACAGCAGCACCGGCATGGTGGAAGTGGCCGGTGAACTCTCCACACAAGACCAGATCAAGGTGCCGGTCCAATGAGCGTGGTGCTGGAGGTACGGGACGCCTGGAAGGTGTATCCGGGCAACCCGCCCGTCGAGTCCGTACGCGGCGTGTCCTTCACCGTGGAACGCGGCGAACTCGTGGCCATCGTCGGCCCGTCAGGCTCGGGGAAGACGACGATCCTGAACATGGCGGCCGGCCTCGACCGGCCCACCTCGGGCTCGATCCGCATCGCCGGTCGCGCCGCGCACGGGTTGTCCGACCGCAGGTTGTCGGGGCTGCGCGCGCACCACATGGGCGTGGTGTTCCAGCGGTTCCACCTCCTGGACCACCTCTCCGCGCTCGACAACGTGGCCACGGGACTGCTGTACCGCGCGATCCCGGGCGGGCGGCGCCGCGCGGCCGCGGCTGAGGCGCTGGAACGGGTGGGGCTCGGCCACCGGGCGCACCACCGACCGCACGAGCTGTCCGGCGGCGAGCAGCAGCGGGTCGCCATCGCCCGGGCGGTGGTCGGCCGGCCCGAGCTGGTCTTCGCCGACGAGCCGACAGGCAATCTGGACACCGGTTCGGGCGCGGGCGTGCTCGCGCTGCTCGACGAGTTGAACGGCGACGGAACGACGATCGTGGTCATCACCCACAGCGAGGAGGTCGCCCGCGCCGGTCGAAGGCACATCGAAATGCGCGACGGGCAGATCGTGCACGATTCAAGGAGCTCCGGATGACCGCGACCGACCGGCCCCGCACGTTCCCGGGAACGCCTGCTACGAGCGGCAGCGACATCGGGCTGTCCCGGTTGCGCGCCGCGGACCTCATTCCGGTGGCAACCGGTGGGCTGCGCACCCGACGGGTCAGGGTCCTGCTGTCGATGCTCGGCATCGCGATCGGCATCTCCGCCGTCGTGGCCGTGCTCGGCATCACCCGCTCCAGCCAGGCGGACCTGCTGGCCCGGCTGGACCGGCTCGGAACGAACCTGCTCACCGTCGTGAACGGCAGCAACCTGTCGGACGCTGAGGTGCCACTGCCCGCGACGGCCACGACCACCATCGGGCACACCGAGGGCGTCGAAGCCGTGGCCCCTACCGCGGAACTCGCCGGGGTCGGCGTCTATCGGTCCGACAAGATCCCGCCGCAGATCACCGGCGGCCTGTCCGTACGGGCGGCCGACTCGTCCCTGGTCTCCACGCTCGGGGCCGACATGCTCGCCGGAACGTACCTCAACGAGGCGACCAGCCGATACCCTACGACCGTGCTCGGGCACACCGCGGCGGAGACACTCGGCATCACCGATCTCTCCGGCGCTCCCCGCGTGTGGCTCGGCGGCCGCTGGTACACGGTGATCGGCATCCTCCGTCCGATCGAGCTCGCCTCCGAGATCAACCGATCGGCCCTGATCGGTTTCCCTGTCGCGGCGCGGGACTTCGCGTACAACGACCGGCCCAGCCGCATCTACGTGCGGAGCCAGACCGAGCGCACCCTGGAGGTGTTCGAGGTGCTGGCGCGCGCCGCGAACCCGAAGAACCCGAACGAGGTGGCGGTGAGCCGGCCTTCCGACGTGCTCACCGCGCGTCTGGAGGTGGCGAACGCGACCACGACGATGTTCGTCGGCCTCGGTGCGGTCGCGCTGCTGGTGGGCGGCATCGGCATCGCGAACGTCATGGTGATCTCGGTGCTCGAACGACGGTCGGAGATCGGGCTGCGGCGTGCGCTGGGCGCAGCGCGCCGCCACGTGGCCGCGCAGTTCGTCGTGGAATCGTTCCTGCTGGGGACCGCCGGCGGCGTGGCGGGCGTGCTCGTCGGGGTCACCGTCACCTACGGCATGGCGGTGCACCTCGGCTGGCAGGTGATCATCCCACCGGCCGCGATGTCCGCGGGGCTGGGGACTGCGATGGCGATCGGCGTGCTGTCGGGCATCTACCCGGCGCTACGCGCGGCCTCCATGCCACCGACCCAGGCACTCCGAACGTCCTGAGCCGCACTGCGCCGGCCCGTCCTGAAGACGACCTTCGGGAGAGCGCACCAGACGTCGGCGAACGCGGCCCCGAGCTCGTCGCCACGCAACGACGGATCCGTATGGACCCGCAGAGGATGTAGACCTGGTCATGTGACCTCCGGGGATCAGCCCGTGGACACCGCGGACCCGCTCCGGCCGATCATGTCGAGCAGAAGCTTCGCGGCCACCTCCGCCCCGTCGGTGCGGACCGTCTCGGCCACGACGGCCGCGCGGGCACCGGTCTCGGGGGCCAGGGCGATCTTGAGTGCGGCCGAGAGGGACTCGGCGGTCGGCGTCGGACCGTCGTGTCCCGTGCCGATGCCGAGCTCGGTCACCCGGCCCGCCCAGTACGGCTGATCCGCGACCTGAGGCACGATCACCTGCGGCGCCCCGGCACGAGCGGCCGTCGTCGTCGTGCCCGCGCCGCCGTGGTGCACGACCGCGGCCACCCGGCGGAACAGCGCCTGCTGGTTGACCTCCCCGACGACGAAGCAGTCGTCCCGGTCGTCGATCAGGGCCAGGTCGGCCCAGCCGCTGCCGAGCAGAACGCGGCGACCCCGCGTCCGGACCGCTTCGATGACGGCCCGGGAGACCTCCTGCGCGTTCGCGCCCCGGATCAGCATGCTGCCGAAGCCCACGTACACCGGCTCCGCACCGGCGGCCAGGAACGCCTCCAGGCCGACTGGGAGCGGACGCTGGTCCGGCCGGATCCACGCGCCGGTCTGCGTCACGTCGAGCTCCGGCGTCTCCTGCCACGGGCCCAGAACCGGGTCGGCCGCCAGGAACGGGTGGCCGGTGAAGACGTGGTCGCGGACGCCGCTCACCGGCGGCAGGCCGATCGAGGTCCTGTGGGTGTTGATCGTGTCGCCGAACAGGGCTTCCATGTGCTCGGCGTGCAGGTCCCACAGGCCCCGGTTGCCGGTCACCTCAGGGGGGATCACCTGGCCCGGCCGGCGGAGAGGAGGGTGATGCGACGACGGCAGGTAACACGGGGAGAAGGACGCGAACACATAGGGCACGCCCAGCTTCTCGGCCGCCGTCCGCGTACCGGCCAGGGCCGGGAACGAGCCGGCGGCCACCACCGCGGCGCAGCCCTCGGCCGCCCCGGCGACCGCCTCGTAGGCCATGGCGGTCAGTTCGGCGGCGATGTCGGACAGGCCCGCCTTGCCGGGGATCGCCCCCGTCGCCAGCGCGCGGATCGGCCAGCCTACGGGAGTCAGCGGCACGGCGACATCGTCCAGCAGCTCCGCGAAATCCGGCGGCGCGCACACCGTTACTTCGACGCCGTGAGCCTGTAGCCGCACCGCCAGCCCTGCCATGGGCTCGACGTCCCCGCGCGACCCGTAACTCACCAACACAACCCGCATCCCGCAGCCCCCAGTTTCCGTACGTTCCGGCCGAAGGGTGATTGTGCGGTACGACCGGGGCCTTGTGGCAAGGCCCCCCATGCGCTATAGGCTGGTAGTGGCAAGGAGCGGATGTCCCCCTTGCCATTTTTCCAGGCGAGGGGATCAGCCGGGCTGAGTCAGGGCGCGGATGGTCTCCTCGAAACGCCGCGCCTCGTTCCGGTCCACGGCACGATCGAGGATCTTTCCCTTCTTCCAGGTCGTGAACGGTTCGGCCGGCGGATGGTCGATGAGCGCGGTGATCGGCGGCACGGCCTTGGCCAGCGGCTGGGCGAAGGCCGCCGACGCCACTCGCACGATGCCGCGTAGCGGCTGTTTGAAGGGCTCGTGCAGCCCTGTCGCCACGAACACCGGGTTGTACAGCACGTACTTCGTACGCTCAGAGGCATAGGCCGTCCCCAGTAACTCGCTGGCCCTGGCTCCCTGCATGGTCGCGGTGACAGCCCGGTACTTGTGCTTCAGCTGGAGGTCGTCCCAGTGAATCCGGCCGCCCTGCCCCGCGCCGCACAGGTTGATGATCACTGGGGTCGCCGCGTTCTCCAGCGGGCCACGCAGTCCTTCGGCCATGAGCCAGCGGTTGAGCACGTAGAGGGCGAAGGTGTGCTCGAAACCCTCCTCGGTCTCTACTCGTGTGGGATTGAACCGGAACGCGGCGAGCACCAAGGCGTCGATCATGGGGTGCTCGGCGTTGAGTCGTTCCACCAGGTCGCGGGTCTGGCGCAGGGAGCTGAGGTCGGATCTGACGAAGTGGGCCTTCGGCACCTCCTCGCGCAGGCGCCGCCCGCCCTCGTCGCTGCTGCCCACCGCCACGACCTGATCGCCGAGCTCGGCGTAGTGGCGGGCCAGGGCCTTGCCGATGCCGTTCGTGCCGCCGGATATCACGATGGTCCGAGCCATAAGTTGAGGACCTCCTCAAGTTGAGAGGCCCCTCAAGTTAGCTAAGCTGGCGGGCATGCGCAAGGACGCCGTGCAAAACCGTGAGCGCCTCCTGCAGGCGGCGCGGCAGCTGTTCGCGGATCGGGGGCTCGACGTGCCGCTCGACGAGATCGCCCGCGCGGCAGGGGTGAGCATCGGCACGCTCTACAATCGCTTCCCCACCCGAGACGCCCTCGTGGAGGCGGCCTTCGCGGACCGAGCGGCGACCGTGACCGAGCTGGCCGAGC
The DNA here is from genome assembly GCF_900099965.1 of Nonomuraea jiangxiensis. Classification (GTDB taxonomy): domain Bacteria; phylum Actinomycetota; class Actinomycetes; order Streptosporangiales; family Streptosporangiaceae; genus Nonomuraea; species Nonomuraea jiangxiensis. Next base: position 94,681 of record NZ_FNDJ01000023.1, read on the forward strand.
ACGCGCTGGCCATGGACAACCCCTGGGAGGGGTTCGTCGCGTTCCTGACCGGCGTGTGCGAACTGCAAGCGGCCGACCTCGGCTACAACGACCTCGCCGCACGCACGGCCGCGGTGGACGGGGATCGCGGGTACGGCCTGATGCGGGAGATCCTCGAACGCGCCCAGCGAGGCGGGGAGTTGCGGGCCGACGTCACACTCACTGACATGGCGTTCGTGGTCTGGGGAGTGGCGGCGACCGTCAGAGCCACCCACAAGGTGGCCCCGGGAGCCTGGCGGCGACACCTCGCCCTGGCCCTGGACGGCCTGCACGCCACCGCGGCCCACCCCCTGCCGATCCCTCCCATGTCCACCGCGCAGACCCGCGCCGCACTGCGGGACTGCTGAGCGGTGATGTCAGCGACGGTGGGGGAGCGCCGCCTGGTACCTGGCCGCCGCTGAGTCCGAGGGCCCCGCGCCTGGCCGTGACGAGCCGGATGTCTGTCGTGAGGGAGGGCCTGCTGCTCGCCGGGTAGGACCTCTGGTGAGCACGCCTCCGCCGTTGTACGTTTGCGTCTCTGCCTCCCCCCGGTGGAAAGGCCGATCATGCGCGGGTTGTTTGCGTCGCTGTCGCTGCTCGCGGCGGTCATGTTGATCACGGGGTGCGGCGAGGACGCCCCGGCTGATCCGGCGCTGCGGGCCGAGCTGCTGACGATGATGGAACGCGACCAGCAGGTCAGAGCCCCCGGCGCGGACCCCGACCGGATGGCCGGCGTGGATCGCGCCAACACCGAACGGATGCGGCGGATCCTCGACACGCACGGCTGGCCCGGCCACGCCCTGGTGGGCGAGGACGGCGCCCACGCGGCCTGGGTGATGGTCCAGCACGCCGACCTCGACCCCGAATTCCAGCGTCGCGGCCTCGCGCTGATGCGGCAGGCCGTGGCGAAGGACGACGCCGATCCGGGAGACCTGGCCTACCTCACCGACCGGGTACGGGTGGCGGAGAAGAAGCCGCAGGTGTACGGCACGCAGTGGGGTGTGGACGCGGAGGGGACGTGGCAGCCGCGCACCCCCATCGAGAACGAGGCCGAGGTGGACGAACGCCGTGCCGAAGCCGGGCTGCAGCCGCTGCGGGACTACCTGAAGGAGCTGCAGTCCATGCAGTGACGCACCCGGCCCGCCGTTCGCGGGCCGCCTCAGGTTTCCGCCGCCTCCGACGAGCCCTGGGCTGCCGGTGAACGGGTGAGCAGCGCCCTGGCGGACTTGCGGAACGCCGCCACCAGGCGGTTGCGGTCGCCGGCCCGGGTCGCCAGCACGACGTGACTCGGCTCGACGCCCTCCAGGGGGATCGAGGTGACGTCCGGGCGGAGGCTGACGAAGATCGGGCCGGCCGCGATGGCCACCGCCTCCCCGGCGGCGATCAGTTCGAACTTGTCCTCGATGCCGGCGATGAGCGGGCCGCCGGGGGCCGGGCGGCCGTCGGGCCGGGGATCGATACGCCAGTACGCCTCCCAGACCGGGTCCGGGTCGGCCAGCCGGGGCAGCGGCTCGTCGGCGATGTCGTCCAGCGTCACGGACTCCTGGCCCGCCAGGCGGTGGTCACGCGAGACCAGCAGCATGCGCGGCTCGTCGTACAGGATCGTCACGTCGAGCCCGTCGGTCGCGAACGGCAGGCGGGTCACCACAGCGTCCACACGGTGGTCGAGCAGGGCGGGGCGCGGCTCGTTCCAGGCCACGTGTGAGGTGCGTACGTCGGCGTCAGGGTGCAGGCGGCGCAGCTCGCGCACGGCCGGCGTGACGATGAGGCCCGACGTGTACCCGATCGTGATCCGGCTGGGCCGAGCGGCGGCGCGGGCCTGCGCCGCCGCCTGGGCGGCCGAGCGCAGCAGCGTCTTGGCGCGGGGCAGGAAGACCTCGCCCGCCTCGGTGAGCCGCGTGCCCTGCGACGTACGGTCGAGCAGGCGGGCGCCCAGTTGCCGCTCAAGGCCGCGGATCTGGCGGCTCAGCGACGGCTGGGTGATGTGCAGGGCCTCGGCGGCGCGGCCGAAGTGCCGGTGCTCGGCGACGGCCGTGAAGTAGCGTACGAGCCGCAGATCGAGGTCGGGCGATTCGGTCATATCCCGCAGCTTACTGCGGTGATGCCTGAAACGTATTGCCCGATGCGGAACAGGCTTTGGACGCGGGACGGCGCCGGCTCCGACGATGGGAACACCGCTGAAGAAGGAGATCATCATGCGTGTTTTCGTCACCGGGGCCACGGGTTTCGTGGGTTCCGCCGTCGTTCGTGAGCTCATCGAGGCCGGGCACCAGGTGGCCGGCCTGGCCCGTACGGACGAGGCCGCCGCCGCGTTGAGGGCCGCGGGAGCCGAGCCCCGCCCCGGCTCGCTCGACGACCTCGCCGGCCTGCGCGACGGGGCCGCCGCCGCGGACGGCGTCATCCACCTGGCCTTCGTGCACGACTTCGCGAACTTCGAGGCCGCCAACCAGACCGACCGGCGGGCCATCGCGGCGCTCGGCGAGGCGCTGGCGGGGTCCGGCCGGCCGTTCGTGATCACTTCGGGCACCGGCGTGCTCCCGCCCGGCCGCGTCGGCACCGAGGAGGACGAGCCGGGGACGCATTCGCCTCGGGGGGCCGCCGAGCAGGTGGGGCTGTCGTTCGTGGAGCGCGGGGTGCGGGCCTCGCTGGTGCGGCTGCCGCTGGTGCATGGGGAGGGCGACCCGGGGTTCGTCGCGACCGCGATCGGCATCGCCCGCGAGAAGGGCGTCTCCGCCTACGTGGGCGACGGCGACCACCGCTGGTCGAGCGTGCACCGGCTGGACGCCGCCCGCCTGTACCGGCTGGCCCTGGAGGAGGCTCCCACGGGCGCACGGCTGCACGCCGTCGCCGAGGAGGGCGTGCCGGTACGCGACATCGCCGGCGTCATCGGGAGCCGGCTCGGCGTGCCGGTGACCGCGATCACCTCGGGGGAGGCGTACGAGCACTTCGGCTGGCTGGCCTCCTTCGTCACGCTGGACATGCCGGCCTCCTCCGCCCTGACCCAGAAACTGCTGGACTGGCATCCCGCCCGGCCCGGGCTCATCGAGGACCTGAACGCGGGACACTACTTCAAGGGCTGACCCCTCCTCCCTGGTCCTGACCGGCCGCTGGCCGTTGTCGAACGAACGTGCCGGTCAGTCGCATAAGGGTCGTCGCGGCGGCATGCGGTTCAGCCCACGCCCCAGATCGGCCGGTCGGGATCGGCGGGAGGAAGTTTCGACAAGATGGCGGCCACGCTGTCCCAGTCGGCCACCTCGACGTTGTTGGTCATGAGGCGGAGTCGTTCGGCGATCTCGTGGTGCGCGTCGAGGAGTACCTGGATGCCCGCGATGATCTGACCGGTGACCGCCTCGTAACCGCTGGCGCCGCCCTGGCCCTTGAAGAACGTCGCGCCCTCTGTGGTGCCGCCCCAGAAGTCGCCGATGGCGTTCAGGTCCTCGGCGGCCTCGGTGACGAACCTGGCCAGGTCCTCCCTTTCGAGGTCGAACGCTGCTGCCACCCCGCGGACCGGAGCTTTGTGGAACTCCATGCCGTCCTCAGCCTCCCGCCGGCTTGTGAGCCATGGTGAAGTACAGGAGCACCCGGCCCAGGGTCTCCTTCCAGGTGGGGATGAGCTCCTCGCCCGACTGCCCGTTCATGGCGTCGTACGAGGGGCCGTACCCGATCGACCCGCCGGCCAGGCGGCTCAGGAAATACTGGACGTCCGCGTTCGCGGTCACCTTCCTGGCCACGGGCGCGGCCGCGTCGAACACCCCGTAGAAGGCGACCGAGGCGGCGAACTCCTTCAGCGCCTGCGTGGCGTTCTCCCCGAGCGAGCCGGGGTCCTCACCGCGCGCCGCCTTGACGCCCGCCACGACCGCCACGTCGCCCACGGCGAAGAAGACGCTGCCGATCGTGTACTCCGTCAGCTTGCTCAGCACGATCTTGGCGATGCTGTGTTCCAGCAGCTTCGCCAGCAGCCGGGCCTGCGCCCGCCGGATGAGGATCTGCGTGATCTGGTACGCCGCCCCGGCCTGCCAGGGGAAGGTGGTGATGAAGACGAAGCTGGCGAGGTTCGCCAGGGCCAGCGTCCAGTACGCGTCCCGGGCGGCCTTGATCGTCTCGGCGAAGTCGACGCAGGCGGCGCTGTTGTCGCGGCACCGTCTTGCGAGCTTGGCGGCGTACCCGTCCGCCTCGGGCTGCCGGTACAGCTCGGCGGTGACCGCCGACTTGAACGCCTCCACTCCGTCCCCTTCGTTCCTGCGCCACACCGACTCCGCGGCCGGGTAGGTGCGGTCGGGGCTCTGCTCGATGCGGTCGGCCAGGCGGGCCCAGACGGCGGCGGCCTGGCGGGCCTTGTCCGGATCGCCCTCGGGATAGTCGACGGCCAGCATCTCGAACACGAAGGCGGCGATGCCGAGGGTGCCGAACCCGTAGATGCTCGCGCGACCGGGATTGATCCTCAACGCCGCCGAGCCCCATCAGTACGGTCGCCGTCCAGCAGCGTGCCGGCGATGAACGGCGCCACCAGGTCGTTCGCCTCCTGCTGGGCGTCGCGCGCCGCCCGTGCGGCGGCCTCCATGATCGCCGCCGCGAGCTGGTCGGAGCCGAGCCGCATGGCGCGCGGATCGATCGTGAGCCCGACGAGCGTCCCGGTCTGCGTCACGTTCACCACCACCCGGCCGTCGGCCGCCTCACCCCGGCCTTTGACGGAGCCGATCCGATCGCGCAGCCCTTCCAGCGCCGCCAGATCCTGCTGAAAGCCCTGAAGGAGCCTGCCCAGTTCCTGGTCGCCATCGGTGGCGAACGGATCTGTCGGTGATGTCATCCCGCCTCCTGATCACCCGCGCGAGCTCCTTAATATACATAAAAAGATAGGAAATAAGGGTTTTCCGGCTCCGGGGTGGGCCGCTCTGTCATGGCTGAGGAACGGCGGCCAGGTTCACCACGCGCACTCCGTCGGCCTGGGTCCAGAAGATGACGCCGCCGCCTGTCGACCACTGCGTTTCACCCGACGGCAGCTTGGCTCCCTCGAAGCTCACGGTCGTATTCGAGCGGGCGTCGTAAATCTCCCCAGAGCCGGTGAGGAAGCGATCCCGGTACGGATAACCGCGCAACCCCCGGTGCACCTGGTTCCAGCCGCCGTCGCTGCGCTGCACGATGGCATGCTCCCCGCGTGTCCCGGTGCACCAGGTCGGCCCGCAACGCAGGCCCTCAACCCCTGCCGCGGGGCGGACCTCGATGGTGCGCCCCGTCTGCAGATTGACGACTCTCGTCGGATTCGTACGCACGTCCAGAGGCTCGTCCGTCGCCCACGGCCACTCCACAAGCTGCAGCCCCTTGGACCTGGCCACCCGTTCGAGAGTCCCGCCGTCGATCCCCATCCGCCAGACGCCATCCAGCGGTGCCGACCAGACAACATCCTGACCGGCGAGCGCGATGCGATCGATGTTCTTCCCCAGGGTCGGGCCGACCTTCCTGGCCTGCCCACCGGGCCGCAAGGGAACGACCCAGAAATGCCCGTCGGCGATCCAGAGCACCCGCTCACGGTCGACGGCCAGTTGTTGCGGGGCTTGCCCGAGCGTGGCGACCAAGCGCGAACGCTTGGAGCGGGAGTCGTACACCTTGAGTGCTCCCGGCTCGGCCCAGACCAGCACCTCTGTGGCGCTGATCGCCGCCAACGGCCTGGAGTGCCCAGGCATGGTGAACACGGCCTGCGGCCACACCCGCTCGACCGCGTTCCTCCGCGGCTCCACCGTGTCCATGACACCAGGCGCTGCCGCGGGCCAGGCGACCAGCATGCCCCACCCCAGGGTCGCCGCGCAGACCGCCGCGAGCGCCCCCTTGGCCCTCCTGCGCACCAGGCTCCGCTGTTTCGCCATCACGCCGGGCAGCACATCCCGGTTCTCGGCCCGATCGGCGATGGTGCGCAACGCCTGGGCCAACCGTTCCTCGGTTGTCATCTCCACCTCCCCGTGAGAGCGTCCGCGCGGACGCGGAGCGTGGCCAGCGCACGCGAGACCTGGCTGCGGACGGTCGCCTGCGAGATGCCGAGCCTCGCCGCGATCTCCTCATCGGCGAGATCCTCGTAGTAGCGCAGCACCAGCACCGCGCGCTGCCTGGCCGGTAAGGCCCGCAGACGCTGCCAGATCTCGCCGAGCTCGGGTTCGTCATCGTGGACCGGCGAGGGAATGTCAGCGGTAAGGTGCTCCCGCCGTCGCCTGCGCCACCAGCTCACATGCTGCCGCGCCATGATCGTTCTCACGTAGCCCTCGGGGTCGTCCTTGTTGCGCACACGCCGCCACGAGGAGCTCAGCTTGAGCAGCGCCTCCTGGACCAGATCGGCCGCGTCATCGGCGTTGCCGGTCAGCACCAGGCCGTAGCGCAGCAGTGCATGGCTTCTGGCGCGGACGAACTCCTCGAACTCCACCTTCCAGGGACGCACAGGCCGACGTCCTCGTTGCAAGAACTTTTGTAGGGTGGGGACGATACGGCAGGCTGAGGGCGCGAAGGAGGCGGCGGTGCACAACGTCCGCGTTCACCTTTGCGTCCGGGTTCGGCCGGGACGGCGTGGGCAGTCGCCGCGGCCGCTGGAGTTCCGGCCGATCGGCACGAACGGCTACGTCAGCACGTGGGGCGCGATCATGAGCGTCTGCCCACCGAAGCACGCCTGAGCCCACCGCTCGGCTCAGGCACACGAGCTGGGGGCGCTGTCGGCGCCCACCCTGCGTACCGTCCCGGGAGACGTTCCTCCATGCCTGCTGTTTTCACACGAATGATCGCTGCCCTGCGTTCGGATATGGTCAGCGGCCTGCTGCTCATCGGCGCCGCCCTCGTTGCGATGATCTGGGCGAACTCTTCACTCGCCGGCTCCTATGAGGCACTGCGCACCTTCGCCTTCGGCCCGGCCGGGCTGCACCTGCGCCTGACCGTCCAGGAGTGGGCGGCTGACGGGCTGCTGACGGTGTTCTTCTTCATCGTCGGTAACGAGCTCAAGCAGGAGCTCGTGCACGGCGAACTCAGGGATCCGCGCCGGGCGATGCTGCCTATCGTCGCCGCGCTCGGCGGTGTCGCCGTGCCCGCCGCGGTGTTCCTCGCGGTCAATGCCGGCTCCGGCGGTGAGGCGGCGCGCGGCTGGGGCATCCCGATGGCCACCGACATCGCCTTCGCGTTGGCGGTGCTGGCCATCGTGGGGCGGCGCCTGCCCACGCCGCTGCGGACGTTCCTGCTGACGCTGGCGACCGTGGACGACGTGTGCGCGGTCATCGTCATCGCCGTCGGCTACACCGCCGACCTGAACCTGGCCGCGCTGGTCATGGCGGCCGCGGGTCTGGCCGGCTGGGCCTGGTTGCAGTACGGGCGCGACCGGGCCGCCGCCGGGCTGCGGTCGAGGGTGACGGGCCGGCTGTTGCAGGGGCCGTTCGCCGTACTGATCTGGGTGCTGGTGCACGGTTCGGGCGTGCACGCCACCGTCGCCGGCGTTGCGATGGGCCTGCTGATGCGTACCCGTGCCCGCGACGGCGAGACGACCTCACCCTCCCACCGGGCCGAGGAGGCACTACGGCCGGTCAGTTCCGGCCTCGTGCTGCCGGTGTTCGCGTTGATGTCGGCCGGCATCAGCCTGTCCGGGGCGGGCGGTTTCTGGTCCAGCACCATCACCTGGGGCGTGCTGGCCGGACTGATCGGCGGCAAACTCATCGGCGTCTTCGGCGCGTCCTGGCTGGTCGCCCGCTTCACCAGCGCTCACCTCAACCCGCAGTTGTCCTGGATCGACATCGCCGGTCTCGGCGTGCTCGCGAGCATCGGCTTCACCATCTCCCTGCTGTTCGCCGAACTCTCCTACACCAGCCAGGCCCACCTCACCCAGGCCAAGGGCGCTATCCTGCTGGCCTCCGCCGTCGCCTGCGTGCTGGGAGCGGTGGTGCTCGGCCTCCGCAACCGCAACCGGGAATGACGAACTCATCGCCCTTGGGCGCCGGTTGCCAGCGCGGTCAGCAACTGCTCCAGCGCGGGAGTGAGCGGCTCGGCCCGTACGGCGAGCGACGTGACAAGGGTTGGCCGGGTCAGCGGGCGGATGGCGATGCCCGGGGCGAGGGGGAGGCCGGAGACCTCGTAGAAGACGGTCCAGGACGGGGCACTTGCGGCGATGTCGGCCAGGATCTCGCGCAGCCGGGGTTCGGCGGCCAGCGGGGGGCCGGCAGGAAGCGCGACGTAGAGGGGGTCGGTCCAGACGGGAATCAGCTTCAGGCCGGGGGCCGTGGTGAGGGCGCGGATCAGTCGGCGTCCAGTTGCCCTTCGCGTACGGCGGTGAGCCGTTCGGCCGGGGGGAGCCGCTTCGGCCGGACGCGCAGTCGGGGCGCGACAGCGACCAGCGCTGCCAGGCTGCGGTAGAGGCGCTGGCCGGGGCCGTGAATCGTGCCGAGTCGTAGGGCGCCGTCGGTGCCTGCGACAATGTCGGCGGCCACCTGGCGGGTGCGTTCGGCCGCCCGGGCGAAGCCGCCTTCCTCGGCCACGTCGAGGAAGTACCGCAGTTGCCGGAGCTCCATTCGTCCTTCCGGGATTTATCACGATTGATGATTTCTCCCTGCGACAACTGCTTCTGGTTCGGCGGATGTTCCCGCGCTGGAATGGGTCCTGATCGTTCCTGGAAGGAGTTGCCATGTCAGAGGCCATGGTCGTGTCAGACGGGGCCGCGGAGGTGGTGGAGCTGTCGCCTGGCAGCGCGTTCCGGCTACTGGCCGATGCCGGCGGGACAGAGGGCCCACTCGGCGCCAACCGGCTCACGTTGAGCGCGGGGCCGACGGCGCCAGGCCGCACTGTCACACGCTGTGTTCGACTACTTCAGGCTGCTCGGGCGGATCGCACAAGGCTTGGACGCGCCGGAAAGCCTGCTGCCGGAGCAGGACCGCTTTGACGTGCATTTCGTGGACGGCGGCACACGGTGGTCGAGCATGCGGGCGGGCGTGTCATGACCGCCGGCACCCTGGCCCCGGACTCCCCGCCCCACCCTGACGACATCATGCTTCAACCTCGAATAGCCTTCGTGGCGGGTCGGAAGGGGTGCGCTGATGTGGGAAGCGATCGAGCTGCACGAGATCAGGACGTTTCTGACGTTGGCGGAGGAGTTGCATTTCGGGCGGACCGCCGAGCGGCTGCACCTGACCCAGTCACGCGTCAGCCAGGTCATCCGCGAGCTCGAACGACGTCTGGGCGGCACGCTCTTCGAGCGCAGCAGCCGCCGGGTGATGCTGGCCCCTCTCGGCGAGAAGCTGCTGCAGCGCATCCGTCCGCACTACGAGGGCCTGCACGCCGCGCTGGCGGAGGTCGCTGAGGCTGCGGGAGGCGTCACGGGGCGGGTCCGCGTCGGCCTGGCGACGCTGATGGCCGGAGGTGACCGGCTGGCGGAGATCGCCCGGACCTTCGAGAGGCGTCATCCAGGGTGCCGGGTGCAACTGGTCGACATCGGGCACGACCGTCCGCTGCTCGGGCGGCTCGACGACGACATCCACCTGCTGGCCATCCGCCTGCCGATCACCCAGCCCGGATACACGGTCGGCCCGGTGCTGACCGAGGAGCCGCGCGTCGTCATGGTGGCCCGCAATCATCGGTTGGCGACCCGCGAGGCCGTGACCTTCGAGGACCTGGCGGGCGAGACCGTCGTCAGCATCCCGAACGCGCCCGAGGAGATCATCGCCGAGCTCTATCCGGCGCGCACGCCGAGCGGCCGGCCGATTCACCGAGGACCGCGACTGATGTCGATGCCCGAGATCCTGGCGCATGTCGCGCTCGGGGAGATCGTGCATCCGACCGTGATGTCCACGGAGAGGTACTACCGCCACCCGGACGTGGTCACCGTGCCGATGCCCACCGAAAGGTTGTCGCGCAGTGGGCTGGTCTGGCGCACCGGCAGGCTCGGGCCTGCCGCGCAGGCCTTCGTCGCCGTGGTTGAGGAACTGCTCGCCAGGACCGACGACGGTCCCGGGTCGTCCTGACCCAGGTGAGTCGCCCTCCGATCGATGAGCCGTACGACTGGCTGCTATGAGGAATCGCCGGTTGATCGACATCCGGCTGTCCCCCCACCATTGGCAGAGCCGGTCCATTGCCGACCGGACCGATAAAAGTGGGGATCTGACGCTCGGTGCGCCGGCACCGCCGAACGCTTGGGCAATCTCCGTTCGGAACGCACTTCTCACTACCGCACTTATGAACCAAGAGGAGCGATCAGATGAGCCAGTCGACCCAGCAGTTGGGCGTCGGCCACGTTGCCACAGTCCGGGAGTTCTTCCGGCTGCTGTCTGTCAAGGACGTGACGGGGTGGGGCACCCTGTGGCACGCGGACGCGGTGATCACGGTGCCTTACCCGCCGGAGGGATTCGCCTCGGCCATCCGTGGCAAGGAGGACATCGTCAACGGCTTCCACCACCTGATGGGCAACTTCGAGACCTTCAACGCCCAAATCACCGGCATCTATCCCGCGGCCGACTCCGACGCCGTCTGTGTCGAATACCGCAACGTCGCCACCCTGATCGGCGGAACGGAATACACCAACGACAATATCGCCGTTTTCCGTTTCACCGATGGCCTGATCAGCGAATACCACGACTACTTCGATCCTCGCCGCTTCCAGGTCGTCGTGGACGCCCTGCCGAAGGCCTGACGGCAAAACGCGAAACCGATCTGCCGTGGCGGGACGACCCGCTCGCCACAAGTAGCCATATCTACTGGCGGTGGCGACCCTTCTGCACGGAGGTCGTGTCGACGTCGGCGGGGTTGCCGCCTGAGCTGATCGGCCGAAGCTCTGGAAGCGGGAGACCACGTTCGTCGACGAGGACGGAGTGGGTCTCGTCGGGGGCGAAAGCATGGCGTTCGCCCCACTGGCGCAGGGCCACGATGACGGTGAACAGGTCGCGCCCGGCAGGGGTGAGTGTGTAGAGCTGCCGCCTGCCCGATGGCGCGGTCCGCCGGTCGAGCACGCCGCGCTCGACCAGCCGGCGGAGCCGGTCGGTGAGGATGTTGCGGGCGATGCCGGTGCGCTGCTGGAAGTCGGTGAACGCGCTCGCGCCGTCCATGGCGTCGCGGACGATGAGCAGGCTCCAACGGTCACCGATCAGGTCGAGGGTCCGCGCCACCGGGCAGGTCTGGTCGGTCCAGGTCACGTCCTCGGCATTGATCGCGGTCTGAGGCATCACGGCTCCCGAAGAGTTGCTGTTTGAAACCATTCTTCCGTACTCTCGAATCAGTTGCAATGTGCTACTGATTGAGGGGGAGCGAGTGGGCCTGACCATTGGCCGAAGGACCTTGTTCGCCGCGACCTGCGCGGTCGCCGTCGCGAGCATCTACGCCGCGCAGCCGGTGCTCGCCCAGATCGGAAGCGATCTGGGCGTGCCGGAGGCTCACCTGGGATGGGTCGTCGCCGCCGGGCAGCTCGGCTATCTGGCGGGACTGGCCGTTCTCGTCCCGCTGGGCGACATGATCGATCGGCGCAGGCTCATGGCGGGGCACCTTCTGCTGACCGCGGCCGGTGCGGCGCTGGCCGCGACAGCCACTCGGACCTGGGTGCTGCTTGCCGGGCTGGTGGTCGCGGGCCTGTTCGCGGTCGTCGTGCAGACGACGGTCGCCTACGCCGCCGCCCTGTCCACGCCCGAGGAACGCGGCCGCAACCTCGGCGTGGTGACCTCCGGCGTCGTCATCGGCATTCTCGGAGCACGGGTCGCGGCCGGCGCGCTGGCCGCGGTGTGGGGCTGGCGCAGCGTGTACGTCGCGCTCGCCGTGCTCCTGGTGACGTTGGCGTTCCTCGTCCTGAGAACCCTGCCGCCGGACACGCGCGCCGACCACGCCACGTATCGACAGGTGCTGACATCGCTGGGCGGACTGTTCCGCGAGCGCCTGTTCATCTCGCGCGGGCTGATCGCGTTCTTCCTGTTCGCCTCCTTCGGCACGCTGTGGAGCGGCCTGGCGCTACCGCTCGCGGCGGCCCCGTGGCATCTGAGCACGGCGCAGATCGGCCTGTTCGGCCTTGCCGGCCTGGCCGGCGCTCTCGGCGCCGCCCGGGCGGGACTCTCGGCCGACACCGGACGCGCGAGCGCCGTGACCGGCGGAGCGCTCGTCCTCCTCGCCGCCTCATGGCTGGCCATCGGGCAAGCGTCGTGGTCGCTGTGGCTCGTCGTCATCGGCGTGGTCGTGCTCGACTTCGCCGTCCAAGCCGTGCACGTGAGCAATCAGCACCTGCTCACGATGACCCACCCGCACCGCACCAGCAGCGTCATCGGCGGCTACATGATCTTCTACTCCCTCGGCTCCGCCCTCGGCGCCACCACCACGACCACCGTGTTCGCCGGCGCCGAATGGACCGGCTCCAGCATCCTGGGCGCTGCCTTCGCGGCCTGCGCGCTCGCCGTCTGGGCATCCAGCCGCCGCGTGGCGACCGGCCCGCACCTGCCCCTGAAGGACCCGCAGCGAGCAAGCCGGCCATGACCCCCGGACTCCATGCCGGCGGGCACCGGCCTGGGCCCGCGTCGACGCCTGCCGGCGCTGTGCCGCTCTGGTGGAGTCCGGCGACTACGCGGCTCTGGGCGAGGTGATGAGCGGTGTCGCTGGGGCAATCGGGCCTTCTTCAGGCCTTGAAGCCGGCCAGCAGACCGTCCAGCGCCGACTTGATGCGGTCGGCGGTCACCTCGCCGGCGCGGAGACGGTGGGCCAGCAGGGGAGCGGCCAGCGGGGCCAGGAGGGCGTCCGCCAGGCAGAAGGCGTCGGCGTCCGGGTCGACCTGGGCGATGAGCATCGTCAGGTGGCTGTGGTAGAGATCGTACGCGGCGCCGAACCGGGCCAGCGGGGTCGCCGTCTCGGCCATGACCAGCAGGTCGAGCTGGGCCGTGGTGCGGTCGACCAAGGCATGCAGGAAGGCCCGGATCCGGGTGAGGCCGGGCGCGCCGGGGCCCAGCGGTGGCGGCCCTTCGATGAACGCCGCCTGGAACTCCCGCTCGCGCTCGTCGATCAGCGCGTACGCGAGCCCTGACCGGTCGCCGAAGCGGCGGTAGAGCGTGCCCACTCCGACGCCGGCCGCGGTGGCCACGTCCGCCATCGCGAGGGCTTCGACGCCGCGGGCCGCGACGATCTCGCCGGCCGCGGTGAGGATCTTGGCGCGGTTGCGGGCGGCGTCCGCCCTTTCGCGCTTCGCGCCCATTGACCACCTCCTTCGGGCCGGACGTCAGCCTAACGGAACTCGGTTCGCTTCTCCCTCAGGCGTCCTGGCCACGGGCGCGGCCCCACCATGGCCCAGCCGACGCCTTGACATCCGGAACGGATTCCGCTTCGATTAAGCGGAATTGATTCCGATTAATCGCCGGACGGAGAACACGCATGGCACGCAGAGTCGCCCTCGTCACCGGAGGCAGCCGGGGGATCGGAGCCGCGATCGCCAGACGACTGGCGAGCGACGGCATGGACGTGGGGATCACCTACGAGCACGCCGTTCACCGCGCCGCCGAGACCGTCGCGGCCGTCAAAGCCGTGGGCGCGCGAGGGACGGCGGTCGCCGCTCCGGCAACCGACCCGGCCGCGCTGGCCGGCGCCGTGGACCACGTCGTGGCCACATTCGGACGGCTGGACGTCCTGGTGAACAACGCGGGCATCGCCGTCTACGGCCCCCTGGAGGCCGTGACGCTGGAGGACCTCGACCGGGCGCTCGCCGTACACGTACGCGCGTGCTTCGTGCTCGCCCAGGCCGCAGTCCGGCACATGGGAGAGGGCGGCAGGGTGATCAACATCGGCAGCAGCCTGGCCGAGCGCGTCCCCTACCCGGGCTGGACCTTGTACGCGATGAGCAAATCGGCGCTGAGCGGCCTCACCAAGGGCCTCGCCCGCGACCTCGGCCCACGGGGCATCACGGCCAACCTCGTTCACCCCGGCTCGACCGACACCGAAATGAACCCCGCCGACGGGCCGGACGCCGAAGAGGAGCGCCAGTACACGGCCCTGAACCGGTACTGCACTCCTGACGACATCGCCGCCACGGTGGCACACCTCGCCGGAGACGGAGGCCGCAACATCACCGGCGCGGCCATCGCCGTCGACGCCGGCACGACCGCGTAACCGCGATGGCCTGGCTGCTGCTCATCGGAGCCGCCCTGCTGGAGATCGTCTGGGCCACGGCCCTGGAGCGCTCCGACGGCTTCACCCGGCCGTGGCCGTCGGTCCTCGGCGTGACCGCCGCGGCGCTGAGCTTCGTCCTGCTCTCGTTCGCCCTGCGCCAGTTGCCGATGGGCACCGCCTACGCGGTGTGGGTCGGGATCGGCGCGGTCGGCGTGGCCGCCGTCGGCATCCTCGTCCTGGGCGAAAGCGTCGCACCGCTCCGGCTGGCATGTCTGGGTCTGATCCTCGCCGGAGTCATCGGGCTGCGGCTCCTGACCGAGTAAGGCGCGACCGGCGCCGCGCCCGTCGCATCGACTCGCCAACCGGTAAGGCGGGGTCGTCGTCGTGTGGCCCGGCAGCGAGCAGATCGCCGGAGACCGGGTGACCCCATCGACCGTTAGGATCGTCCGCGTGGACCTGGACGACATCGCCGCCCGGCTCGGGGTATCCGTCGAGGACGTCGAGCGCGTGCACCGGCTCGCCGGCGACCGGCCGTCGGCTCCGCTGCCGGCCAAGGCCGACGCGCCCGCCATCCTCGACCGGCTCGCGGTGCGGCCGGACGACGCCGACGAGATCATGGCGGGCTGGCCCGACCCGGACTCTCCCCTGTGGACTCCGGAGCTGCGCTGGCTGCTCGACCGCTCGATCGCCCTGGTCCGTGCCGATCTCGGGGGCTATGGCTGGCTGTCGCCCGGTCCGGAGCTGCCGCGCGAGCGGGGCCCAGCCTGGCGGCATCTCTACGTGTACACGTACCTGGCCCTGGTCGACGTCGTCACGGGATACCACCGCGACCACGGCATCGCCGACGCCGTGACGTGGTCGACCCTCGCGGACCTGGGCCGCAACCTCGCGATCGACCGGCGGATGCGCCGCGAGGGCTGGCCGGTCATGCAGAGCTGGCTGACGCTGCACGCGCGCGGCGGCATCTACGAGCTGGGCCGGCTGCAGCACCACCGCGGCGGCACCGCCATCAACCTGCACATCCCCGAGTCGGGGCCGATGACCCCGGAGGCGGTCGAGGCGTCGCTCGACGAGGCCCGCGCGTTCTTCCCGCATCACTTTCCCGACGAGTGCTACACAACGTTCACCTGCGGCTCGTGGCTCCTCGACCCGCAACTGCTGGAATACCTGCCCGAGGACTCCAACATCGTCCGGTTCCAGCGCAGGTTCGAGCTGGAGCCCTACGAGGAGCCGGAAGGGGTGGACGCCGACGTCGAGGTGCTGCGGTTCGTGTTCCGCACCCTGACCACGCCGCTCGACCAGCTGCCGCGCCGTACCGCGCTCCAGCGCGCGATCATCGACCACCTGAAGGCCGGCCGCCACTGGCAGGTCCGCCGCGGCAGCTTCCCGATCTAGCCAGGGCTCCTCGCCGGTCCGGCCGATGCCGGCGGGTCAGCGGACCAGCCGGAAGAACGTGCGGATGTCGGTGACCAGCAGGTCCGGTGCCTCCATCGCGGCGAAGTGGCCGCCCCGGTCGAACTCCGACCAGTGGAGTACGTTGTGCTCGCGCTCGGCGATGCGGCGGATCGCGGCGTCGCCCGGGAAGACCGCCACCCCGGTGGGAACCTCGGACTTCTCGACGGGCTGACCCCAGTCGGCCGCGCCCTCCTTGTAGAGGCGGGCGGACGACCCCGCGGTGCCGGTGAGCCAGTAGATGGTGACGTCGGTGAGCATCTGGTCGCGGTCCACGGCCTCTTCGGGGAGGTCGTGGGCGGGGTCGGTCCACTCCTTGAACTTCTCCACGATCCAGGCCAGCTGGCCGGCGGGGGAGTCATGCAGGCCGAAGGCGAGCGTCTGCGGGCGGGTCGACTGGATCATGGCGTAACCCGAGCTGTCCTGGTCGGTGTAGAGGGCCAGCCGGGCCTGCTCCGCCTCCGTGAGGCCCTCCAGTTCGTCAGGCTGGAAGGTCGGGAAGCCCAGGGCGCCGTTGACGTGCACGCCGATGACCTTGTCCGGTGCGACACGGCCGAGTTCGGGGGAGACCACTGCGCCGGTGTCGCCTCCCTGGGCGCCGTACCGGTCGTAGCCGAGGCGGCTCATCAGCTCGGCCCAGGCGCGGGCCACCCGGCGCGGGCTCCAGCCGGTCTCGCGGGTGGGGCCGGAGAACCCGAAGCCGGGCAGGGAGGGCGCCACCACATGGAAGGCGTCGGCCGGGTCGCCGCCGTGGGCGCCGGGGTCGGTGAGCGGGCCGATGATCTTCATGAACTCGGCGATCGAACCGGGCCAGCCGTGCGTGAGGATCAGCGGGATCGCGTCCGGCTCGGGGGAGCGGACGTGCAGGAAGTGGATGTTCTGGCCGTCGATCTCGGTGGTGAACTGCGGGTACTCGTTGAGCGCCGTCTCGTGCTTGCGCCAGTCGTACGCCGTCTGCCAGTACTCCGCCAGTTCCTTCGCATATGAGGAGGGGACGCCGTACGACCAGCCGGTGCCGGGCAGCTCGTCCGGCCAGCGGGTGCGGGCCAGACGGTCGCGGAGGTCGTCCAGGTCGGCCTGCGGGATGTCGATGCGGAACGGGTTGATTTTCGTCATGCCCACGACGTTAGGGGCCGGTTAGGTCGAGTTCGGTCCTAGGTTGCGGGCAACATGGGGAGCATGCTGGAGACCTCGGCTCGACTGCTCAGATTGTTGTCCCTCCTGCAGACCCATCGGGACTGGTCCGGCGCGGAGCTGGCGGAGCGGCTCGGTGTCACGATGCGAACCGTACGGCGGGATGTGGACCGGCTACGGGAACTGGGCTATCCCGTGCACGCCACGGCCGGCACGCCGGGTTACCGGCTCGGCGCCGGGTCCGACCTGCCTCCGCTGCTGCTCGATGACGACGAGGCGGTCGCGGTCGCGGTGGGGCTGAGGACGGCCGCCGGCGGCACGGTCGCCGGAATCGAGGAGACGTCCGTACGGGCGCTCGCGAAGCTCGAACGGGTGCTGCCCTCGCGGCTGCGGCACCGCGTTCACGCGCTGCAGTCGATGACCGTGCCCATGACAGGGGCCGCGGTGCCGGTGGACCCCGAGGTGTTGACCGCCATCGCCGCGGCCTGCCGAGATCACGAGGGGCTGCGGTTCGACTACCGGTCGCACGAGGGTCAGGAGAGCCGCCGTTCAGCCGAGCCGCATCGGCTCGTGCATTCGGGGCGCCGCTGGTATCTCGTGGGCTGGGACATCGACAAGGAGGACTGGCGGACGTATCGGGTCGACCGGCTACGTCTGAGGACGCCGAACGGGCCGCGTTTCGTCCCCCGGGACCCGCCCGACGAGGACCTCGCCGCCTACATGTCCCGGGCTCTCTCCAGTGCTCCATACCGCTATCAGGCGCGCTTCACCATGCATGCCCCGGCGGAGGTCGTGGCCGGGCACATGCCGCCGACGACGGGAACGGTGGAGCCCGTCGACGCGGAGACCTGCGTCCTCCAGTGCGGCGCGAACAACCTCGACGAGATCGTCGTGTGGATCGCTCTGATGGACATCGGATTCGAGGTGCACGACCCGCCGGAGCTGGTCGAGCGGATCGGGGTCATGGCCGACCGCCTTCGAGCGGCATCGGGAACCGTGGGCGACGTCGGCCGCCCGCCCGGCTGAGAGGTCGGCGGGCGTCGCCGATGCGGCTCCAGGGCGGTCACGTCGGTTATGGCCGCCTGCCTGGCCGCCCTTCGAAAACCCTTTCCAACCTCCTCCACGGCAACCGACGGCTGTCTACCGGCCCTTCCGCCATTGACAGCGCCACCGGATTCTTCTACGTTTCGAAAACCTTTTAGGTTGTTTCGGACGCCATGTCGCGACATATCGGAGGGAGAAGCAGTGAAGCGGCCGGGACACTCGTGTGCCCGCGTTCCCACGCATTTGTTAGCGCTCACATTCAACTTGGCCCCTCCCGCGCCAGGACGGCCCCAGCGCCGCCGGCCGGTTGACCAGACCCCCTTGCCACCAGGAGGCGTAAATGATCTTTAAGCGGTTAAGAAGGGCACCCACGTGGGCAGCCCTCACCGCGCTCGTGGCGGGAGGGGTGATCGGCATGCCGTCCACCGCTCATGCCGACGGCCCGGTCCTTCCGGGCAACGAAGGCGACGTGGGTGTCTACACCGACGGGCAGCACCACGTCATGGAGATCGGCGATCCGGCCTACACCAACGTCCCCGAGGTGGCCGAGCGGCTGAAGCCCGGCGTTCCGTACACGGCGTCGAGCATGCACCAGTCGATCTTCGACAAGGACCTCGCCGCCGGGGGCACGGACTACTACCTCGACCGCGTCCTGGGCGTCCGCGGCCCGCTCGGCGCGGCGGTGCTGATGACCAGGGGCCGCTCCCTGTACATGCGCGGCGCCAGCAACAACAACTTCACCGTCATGGGCTTCGCCGGCAACACCTTCGTCGGCGGGCCGAACAACCTCGGCAACCTCTACACCGTCACCGTGCCCGGTCAGACGGTCGCCGAGGTCAACGCCGACCGGTTCAACGCGCCCAGCCACGCCAAGGGCCGGTACACGATCGGGACCACCGGGGTCACCGCCGATCTGACCAAGTTCATCACGTACGACAACGTCGCCGTCACCGCCATCGACTTCACCAACCCGGGCGACTCGGCGGCGACGTTCACCGTCCGCGCCGCCTCGCCGCTGGCGACGCGGGCCGGGGACGGCGAAGCCGAGCTGACCGGCACCCGCACGATCACCAGTGGCTCCAACAACGGCCTGGTCGACACCGCATGGAACACGATCAGCGTCGACCTCACCGGCACCGGCTTCACCCGGAACGGCGCCAACCTCGACCGCGAGGTCACCGTGCCCGCCGGCGGCACGGTCTCGCTCTCCGTCGTCGGCGCGGTCTCCTCGCCGACACTGCCCAAGACCGTCGAGAGCTACGAGCAGTATGCCGCGCTGTCACCGGGTCAGGCCGTACGCACCGGCATCACCGAGTTCAACCGCCGCTGGGCCAAGGACGTGCCCTACATTGACGTCCCCGACCCCGCCCTGGAGAAGGCCATCGTCTACCGCTGGTGGGGCGAGCGCTACAACAGCCTGGACGCCAACGCACCCGGCTACGTGTACCAGTATCCGACGACGATCGAGGGGGTGAACCTCTACCAGAACGCCGTCGCGCTGACCCAGCCGATGCACCTGCAGGACACCAAGTGGCTGCGCACGCCCTATCTGCCGTACGGGCAGATCCTCAACATCGGCGAGCTCTCCGGCTCCTCGGCCTTCCTCGACAGCCCTGGTCACACGAGCTGGAACAACCACTACTCGCAGTACCTCGGCACCGCCGGGCTCGAAGCCTACAACGTGCACGGCGGCGGCGAGGAGATCGCGCGCAAGTTCGCCCACTACTTCGAGGGCGACGGCGTCGGGCAGCTTGAGCACTATGACGGCAACGACGACAAGCTCATCGCCTACGACGCCAACTACATGCCGGGCAACGACGCCGACGCGATCTCCTTCGGCTTCCCGAAGGCCAACGCGAGCGCGCCCGGGGCGCGGACCATCGAACGTCCCGAGTCGGCGTACGTGTGGGGCGCGTTCGACGCCGCCCGGCAGCTCTACCAGATCTCCGGCGCGGACCAGGCCAAGGTCGACCAGCTCGCGGCCGGCGCCGAGGAGATCCGCGAAGCGGTACTCGACCGGCTGTGGAGCCCCGACACGCGGATGTTCCTGGCCGGCACGTCGCACGGAGCCACCAGCGCGGCGAGCTCCAACGGCCGGCCCAACCCGCTGCCCGAGTCGGCCCGCTCGCTGATCCCGGCGAAGGAGTCGAACCTCTACGACGTCTACGCCCAGAACATCATCCCGTTCGACCAGTGGCAGAAGTACGTCGACGGGTATCGCTTCCTGATCTACGGCGACAACTTCCCGATCTTCCCGTTCTACACGGCCAACCAGTACGACCGGTCGGCCTACGGGGTCGGCGGCTCCAACAACTTCTCCAACATCAACTTCACCGTGCAGTACCGCGGCGTCCGTGCGGCGCTGCGCCACTACGACCCGGAGCAGAAGTACATCACCCCGGCGTACGCCAAGCGGCTGCTGGACTGGATGGCCTGGAGCATCTACCCGGGCGGGGACGTGCGCGCGCCGAACCAGGCCGAGTACTACTCCAACTGGAACCCGACCGCGAAGACCTACAACCGCAACAACCCCAACCACGTGATGCTCGGCAACATGAACTACATCTTCGTCGAGGACATGGCGGGCCTGCAGCCCCGGTCCGACGACAAGATCGAGTTGTGGCCGATCAAGCTCGGCTACGACCACTTCATGGTCAACAACCTGCGCTACCACGGGCAGGACGTCACGATCGTCTGGGACCCCGACGGCAGCGAGTACGGCCTGGGCGCGGGCTACAGCCTGTTCCTCAACGGCGAGAAGAAGGTCACTACCGACAAGCTCGGCAAGCTCACCTACGACCCGAAGACCAGCCAGGCCGACGCCGAGGACGGCCTCACCGTCACCTTCACCGCGCCGACCGGAACCGACTTCCCGAGCGCGGTGAACACCTCGATCCAGGACGACCGAGTCGTCGACTACCTCAAGACGGCCGGCATCGACCTCACCGAGGACGGACGGAACCTGGCGGCGGGCGCCGAGCTCAGCTCGTCGTTCACCCAGCAGGGCGCGCGGCCGACGCCGTGGCGGCAGTTCCACACGCCCGGCTGGAGCAGCAGCACGATGAACCACACGCCCGGCGCGATCAAGGAGCCCGAGCGGCCCGTGGCGCTGACCGCCGTGACCGACGGCGTCACCGCCAACGAACCGTTCTGGGGCAACTACGGCACGACCGACAAGAACGGCTACGTCGAGCTCGACCTGGGGTCGGCCAAGTCCTTCGACAACGTGAAGGTGTACTTCGTCAGCGACCGTCAGGCCGCCGGCTACCGTGAGCCCGCACGCTGGTGGATCCAGGTGCCCGACGGCGAGGGGGGCTGGAAGGAGGTACCGGGGCAGTTCAAGAACCCGACCGTCCCGGCGGCGAAGTTCAACGAGGCGCTCTTCCGGACCGTGACGTCGGACAAGCTGCGCGTCGCGTTCACGAACAACCCGGGCCTGTTCACGGCGATCTCCGAGATCCAGGTGTTCGACTCGGGACGCGACGTGCCGGAGGTCACCAACCAGGCGCCCATCGTCACCGCCGCGCGCGACGGCTCGGCGGACGGCAACCTGTCCACCAAGCTGACCGCCACGGCCGGCGATGACGGCATCCCCTACGACGAGGAGCTGACGTTCGGCTGGGAGACCGTCTCGGCGCCGCAGGGAGCGGGCGTCATCTTCGCCGACCCGAAGGCGCTGTCGACCCGGGTGACAGGCACGGTCGCCGGCGACTACACCTTCCGGTTCTTCGCCGACGACGGCGAGCGGCGGTCCACGGCGACCGTGACGGTGACGCTCACCGAGCGCGAGGTCACCGCGGAGTTCGGCGCGTCGGCGACGATCACCACCAGCGGCACCGCCTCGTGGGAGAACCACCAGCGGGTCAACGAGGCCACGACCCCGGCCAACTCCAATCCGGGCGCCGGGAACGGCTGGGGCAACTGGGGCCAGCCGCGCAACGGCACCAGCCCCGCGCAGGAGGCGTGGATCCAGTACCAGTGGACCTCGCCGGTGCGGCTGTCGTCGACCGACGTGTACTGGTACGACGACAACGGCGGCACCCGCCGGCCCACGGGCACGACCTACGCCATCGAGGCCTCCGATGACGGCACCTCGTGGACCCCGGTCACCCTCGTCAACGGGTCGGCGTACGCCGACGGCCTGGCCGTCAACGCCTACAACCACTTCGATTTCGAGCCGATCACGACCAGCCGGTTGCGCATCCGGATCTGGGGCCTCATGAGCGGCGGCGCGGGCACGGGCGTGCTGCGCTGGCGCGCCAACGGCGAGACCGTCGACTCGGTGCGCTCACCGGTGCTCATGCGAACCCCCGTGGGAGAGGTGCCCACCCTGCCGAGCAAGCTCGACGGGATCTACGCCGGCGGCGCTCGCGGCACCGTCGGGTTCACCTGGCAGGAGATCACGCCGGAGATGGTCGCCGAGACCAACGTCGAACCGTTCGTGGTCTACGGCACGAACGACGCCTACGGCCTGATCGCCGAGGCCCGCGTCTACGTACGGCCCGAGGTGTCCCAGGGCGGCATCTCGATCCAGGGCGCCGAGACGTTCCAGCAGACGGTCGAGGTGGGGGAGCTGCCCTACCTGCCCGACAAGGTGGAGGTGTCCTACAACGACGGCTCCAGGGACAACCAGGCCATCGGGGTCGACTGGCAGTTCGACGAGGACCTCGTCAACACGCCCGGTCGCCACACCGTCGTCGGCGACCTGATCCTGCCCGACTACGTCAGCGAGGCCGGCACCACCAAGACCACGCTGACCCTCACCGTGGGCGACCCCTCGGAGACGTGGGACGTCGAGGTCCAGGCGCGCACGCAGTGCACCGGCGCGAAGGCCTACGTCGCGGTCAACGCCCGCAACGCCGACGACGTGCCGCTCACCATCGAGCTGATCACGCCGTACGGGTCGCGGACGGTGTCGGGCGTCGCCCCCGGAAAGTCCGCCTACCAGGCGTTCAACACCCGCGCCAAGACGGTGCAGGCCGGGACCGCGACGGTGAAGGCCACCGGAACCGTCGCGGGGCAGCCGGTGACCGCGCAGTTCGATGCGCCGTTCGGCGATCTCAGCTGCCGCTAGCCCTTCGTGGTTGCGGTGCCGGACCGGCGCCGCAACCACCCGCACACGTAAGGACCTCACCACCGTGAACACCCTCATTCGGCGCGGCGCCGCGCCCCGCCGACGGTTACGCAGGGCAGCCGCCGCCGTGGCGGCCGCCGGGCTCCTCGTCGGCGGCCTGGCCGGGACCGCCGCACCGGCCTCCGCTTCCGACTCCTACACGTTCACCAACACCCGCAATCCCATCCTCGGCGACGGCGGCTACTACTCGGCCGACCCGGCGCCGGTCGTCGTGCCGGCCGGCGCCCCCGGCAACGAGAGCGGCCGCGACGAGCTCTACCTCTACACCGGCCGCGACGAGGCCGGACCGTCCACGAACGACTTCGTCATGAACCAGTGGGGCGCCTTCAGGACCACGGACGTCGCATCCGGCCAGTGGACCCACTACCCGTCGCTCATGCGCCCCGAACAGGTCTTCTCCTGGGCGACGCCGGGACGCGCGTACGCGAGCCAGGTGATCCAGGGCGTGGACGGGCGTTACTACTGGTACGTCTCGGTCAGCGAGCGGAACAGCACCGCGCCGGACCGGTTCGCCATCGGGGTGGCCGTCTCGCAGACGCCGACCGGACCGTGGGCCGACCACGTGGGCGGGCCGTTGATCTCCCAGCGAGTGCCCACGCCGAACACCATCCAGAACATCGACCCGACCATCCTCATCGACGGCCAGGCCCCCGACCAGCGGGTGTACCTCTACTGGGGCACGTTCGGCCAGGCCCGGATGCTGGAGCTCCGGCAGGACATGAAGACCCCGGTCGGCACCCAGCGCTCCGTCACCGGCCTGACCGGCTTCTTCGAGGCACCCTGGATCTTCAAGCGGAACGGCACCTACTACCTGGCCTACGCAGGGAACAACGCCGGCCCGACCTCGCCGTGCACCCCGGCGAACTACCACGCCTGCATCGCCTACGCGACGGCCTCGTCGCCCGAGGGGCCGTGGACCTACCGGGGCACCGTGCTCCGCCCGGTCTCCTCAACGACGAGCCACCCCGGAATCCTGGAGTTCGACGGCAAGTGGTATCTCGCCTACCACACCGCCGACGCCGTGGGCGGTGGCCACTTCCGCCGTTCGGTGGCGATCGACCCGGTCGAGTGGGACGACACGCAGACGCCGCCGCGGATGAAGCTCGTCACGCCGACGCCCATCAAGGGACGCGACCTCACGCCCCGGCCGAACATCGCCCAGGAGGCCAAGGTCACCGTCTCCAACGAGCCGGTGCCCACGCAGTACTGGGTGAAGGCGCTCAACGACGAGATCGTCCGGTCGAACCCGCTGCCACCGGACATGTGGGGGACCTGGACCGGCAACAACCCGCCGCAGCAGTGGGCCCAGTACACGTGGGACCAGCCGGTGCGCATCTCCGGTTCGCAGATCGACTTCTGGAACGACCAGCCGCAGGGCAGCGGTGTCGGCGTCGCCGCCCCCGCCCGCTGGCGCATCCAGTACTGGGACCTCGGCGCCGGGCAGTGGGCCGACGTGCCGGATCCGAGCGGCTATCCGACGAGCACGCAGGGGTTCCAGAGCACCACGTTCGACCCGGTCACCACCACGCAGGTCCGCGCGCTGTTCGACGCGTCGACCAACGGCAGCACGTACTCGGCGGTGGCGGTCGAGGAGTGGAAGATCCTCGCCGACCAGCCGGAGTCCGTCACGCCGCCGGCGATCACGGTCGAGGTGGGCGAGCGGGAGGTGCCCGGCGCGGTCGAGGCGTCGTTCGGCGGCGAGAGGCTCCAGGTGCCGGTCTTCTGGGACCCGGTGCGGGCGGAGGACGTCGCGGAGCCCGGCACGTTCACGCTGCGGGGGACCGTGCTCGGCTACGCCGCCGGCCGCGTCTCCGCGCAGGTCAAGGTGGTCTCGCCGGGTGACACCGAAGGGGACCGGACCCCGCCGGCGGTCACGCTCACGCCCAGCGGCAGCGCGGGCGGCGGCGGCTGGTACCGCTCCGCGGTGCGGGTGCGCGTCGCCGGCGCCGACGACCGCGGCGGCCGCGTGACGATCGCGTCCACGGTGGACGACGGCCAGCCGGTCATCGCGAGGGACGTACGGTACACCGACGTCAACGTCTCGGGGGACGGCCGCCACACCGTCACGGCGACTGCGGCCGACCGCGCCGGCAACGTCTCGGCGCCCGCGGACCTCGCCGTGCGCATCGACGCCACGGCACCGGTCAGCACCGCCAATGTGGACAGCGCCACCCGCGCGGTCACCATAGCCGCGAGCGACGCGACCTCCGGGGTCGCCCGGATCGAGTACACCATCGGCACGGGCGGGTGGACGACCTACACCGGCGCCATCGCGGCGCCCGACGCGGACCGGCACACCGTGTCGTTCCGCGCGCTCGACACGGCGGGAAACCTGGAGACCGCCAGGACGGTCACCATTCCGGCGGACCTGTCCGGGCCGCTCACCGGCAACATCGGGCCCATCGCCACCCCGTCCGCCTCCTACACGGCGGGCTGGAACAGCCTCACCGCGCTGAACGACGGCGCCGACCCGGCGAACCCGAGCCAGGCCCAGATCTGGGGCACCTGGTCCGGCACCCGCCCGGCGACCCAGTGGGTCCAGTACGAGTGGGCCCGCCCGGTGCGGATCATCGGGACGGAGCTGAAGTTCTGGCGCGACTCGGAAGGCGGCACCGGGGAAGGCGTCGCCGCCCCCGACGGGTGGGTGCTGCAGTACTGGGACGAGGCCGGCTCGGCCTGGCGCGACGTGACCGGCGCAACCGGCTACGGCACGAGCACGACCGCGTTCAACACCGTCACCTTCGACCCGGTCACCACGCCCCGGGTGCGGGCCGTGGTCCAGGCCAACGGCAACGGCACCACCTATTCCGCGGTCGCGATCACGGAATGGCGGGTCGTCGCCGACGACCCCGGCGTGGTGCCCGTCACGGTCACCGCCCAGGCCCGCTGCCTGGCGGGCAAGGCGTATGTCGCCGTGCGGGCGCGCAACGACCACGAGGCGCCGGTGACCCTCGCCCTGGAGACCGCGTACGGCGAGCGGTCCTTCCCGAACATCGCGCCCGGGGCCAACGCCTACCAGTCGTTCGCCACCCGCGCGGCCTCGGTCACGGCCGGCTCGGTGACCGTCCGCGCCACCGGGACCCTGGACGGCAAGGAGGTGACCACCGTCCACACGGCCGAACACTCCGGAGCTTCCTGCACCGCATGATCTCCCGCATTTCCCCCCAACCACGAAGGACAACGGAGCATCGCATGAGCACATATCGCACCTGGCTGGCCGCGACGGGCGCCGTCCTGACCGCGACCATGGCGCTGCAGTCGCCGGCCCTGGCCGATCCCGAACCCGGCGACAGCGCCGACGTGCGGGTGACGGTCGACATCGAGGAGATCCGGGAACCGGGCGTGCTCGCCCTGTCGATCGCCGACGGCTCCGTCGCGCTGGCCGAGGAGGGCTCCACCCTGGAGGTCCGCCAGTTCGTCGGCACATTACCGACGGTGACGGTCACCGACACCCGTACGGGTGAGGAGGTGCCGGAGGGCGCCGCGTGGGCCGTGCTGGGCAACGCGACCGAGTTCGCCGGCGACGCCGGTCAGGCGCCGATCAGCGCCGGCCACCTCGGCTGGCAGCCGCGCCTGCTCGACGGCGGCGAGAGCGGCCTGGTCTCCGAAGGCGAGGAGGTGGTGACCGTCCTGGACGAGCCGACCCAGCCGGGCAACAACGTCGGTCTCGTGGACCAGGAGCTGCTGGTGTCCACGTTCGACTCCGGGACCGTCGCCGGTGGCTCGTTCTCCGTCAACGCCGACCTGTTTCTGCGGTCGCCGGCGGACGTCGCCGCCGGCTCGTACACCTCGACGTTGACCTTGTCCCTGTTCGAATAACGCGCGGGTGGGGGGCCGCGGCCCCCCACCTCGAAGGACCTCTATGTCGAAGGACCTCGCCATGCTCCGAACCCTGCCGCGGCCGCTCGCCGTACTGGCCGCCGTGCTGGTCACCCTGCTCGTCACCGTGCTCGTCACCGTGCCTGTCCCGGCCGCCGGCGCCGTGGCGGAACCGGCCAAGCCGACGCTCACCTGGTCGGTGCAGCCGGCCGACCAGCAGGGCCCGGACGGCCGGCGGCGGATCGAGCTCACGCTCGACCCGGGTCAGGTGGTGACCGAGCACCTGGCCGTACGCAACTTCAGCGACGGCACCGCCGTCTTCGCCCTGAAGGCGGCCGACGGTTACCTCACCGACAAGGGACGCTTCAACATGCTGCCGTCCGACCGCGCGTCGGCGGACGGCGGCACCTGGATCCAGGTACAGGAACAGGTCACCGTCGGGGCCAACGAGACGAAGGTGGTGCCGTTCACCATCACCGTGCCCCGCGACGCCACGCCGGGAGACCACCCGGCCGGCATCGCGGCGACGGTCACCAGCACTCAGGGCACGGTCGCCGTGGAGGGCCGGGTCGGGTTCCGGGTCATGATGCGGGCCACCGGCACGGTCAGGGCGGCCGTGGCGGTGGACGACCTCACCGCCACGTACGAGCACTCCTGGAACCCCTTCTCAGCCGGCACCATCCGGGTCACGTACACCGCGAAGAGCGCCGGCAACGTCGCGGTGACGGGTGCCGCCCGGGTGACCGTCGCAGAGCTGTTCGGCCTGGCCGAACACCATGCCAGGGCCGACGTCCAGGAGATGTTCCCGGGCGGCAGCCGGGAGGTCGGAGCCCGCGTCGAGGGAGTCTGGGCGTTGGGGCCGCTCCGCACGAGCGTCGACGTGACCCCCGCCACCCGCGACGGCGCCGCGGCCCGGCCCGTCTCGGCCACCGTGACGGTGTGGACCCTGCCCTGGCCGCAGCTCGCCCTCGCGGCCATCCTCGCAGCCCTCGTCCTCGCCGTCCGGGCCATCATCCGGCGACGCACGAAACGGCTCGCGGACCTGCTCGCCCGCGCCAGGGAAGAAGGACGGGCAGAGGCCAAAACCGGTGGTCACCCGGGCGGAACCATCGCCGGCGAACGACCCGCGAACGCCTGACCCCGCCACCGAGCCGCTCGGAGGCGTTTTTCCGCGATCCGCACCCGATGTACGCCCGGCTTAGGGACGAGGCGCCCGATCGACGTGGGCGCCACCGTGCCGGGCGCGCCGCCCGTGCCTGAGGGGTCGATGGGAGAGGAGCCCGGGCTGGGGCGGTGTGGTCGAAGCACGGGTGAGGACGTGATCAACGTTCCCTATTGCATAGGAAGCTTTCCTATTTAATACTTCCATCAACGCAGCGTGTTACAGGTACGCCATGCTCCATCGTGCTCCTGCTGCGCGCTTACGCCCTGCCCACACTCGGCGTCCTACTTCCCGGAGGTCCTCGTGACCCGTCGCGTCCCTGCCCTCCTCACCGCCATGCTCGCCTGTCTCGGCGCGCTGTCCGTCTCCGCCGCACCAGCGCAGGCGGCAGTGGTGGAGGTGACCTACAGCCCGCTCTCGCTCGGCGATTACTGCTCCGCCAAGGTCAACTCCTCCTCCGCCATCGGCTTCTACAACGGGAGCCTGAGTTGCTACCGCTGGAGCACCGGCGGCTCCGGCATGACCTACACCGGTAGCGGAAGCGCCTCCGCCGCGTGCGCGTACTTCCATCCCACCTACCTCTACCTCGGCCATGCCCAGGGCGCCAGTCAGGCACTCATCTGCAGGTACTCGGTCTGAACAACGCCGGCGCCGCCCCTTCCAGAGGCGGCGCCGCGCCGAGGTCGGGACCCTGACGAAAGTAAGGGCACGAGCTGGCCTTTCGGGCATGTCGGGTATAGCGGCACTCTTCCTACAGTCCTCCCATGCACCGAACCCGCCGCACCGTCGCGCTCGCCCTCCTCACCCTGGCACCGACCGCCCTTGTGTCCCCCGCGACGGCCACCTCCACCCCCTCTCCTCCTGCCGCCGCATCGTTTCGCACCACCCCCGGCTCCACCTCCACCTCGGAGTTTGCGATCCCTCACCCCACCGGACAGTACGAGGTCGGCCGCGACACCCTGCATCTCGTCGACGGCAAGCGCCGCGACCCGTGGACGCCAAAAGCCCGCGCACGCGAGCTGATGGTGTCGATGTACTACCCGGCCCGCGCAAGCGGGAGGACCGCACCGTACATGACCCTCGACGAGGCCCGTCTCCTCCTCGAAGGACAGGGGCTCGACACCACCGTCAGGGCTGAACAACTCGCCGGAGTCCGTACGAACGCACACATCGGCGCCCGCCCCGTCAGCGGCAAGTATCCCCTCGTGGTGCTCTCCCCAGGGTTCAGCCTCAACCGCGCCACCCTGACCACGCTCGCCGAAGACCTCGCATCGAGGGGCAACGTCGTCGCACTCGTGGATCACGCCTACGAATCGTTCGGCACCACCTTCCCGGGCGGCCGTACCCTGACCTGCCTCGCGTGCGAGGCGGTGGAGCGGGCGCCATCCGACGATGCCTCGAAGAGACTGCTGGTCAAGGCCGCCACCAACCGGGCAGCCGACCTCTCCTTCGTCATCGACCAGCTGACCCACCGTGCCAGTCGCGCACCCGCCTGGAAGCGCCGGCAGATGATCGACGCGCGCAGGATCGGCGCCGCCGGCCACTCACTGGGCGGCAACGCCGCAGCGAGCGTCATGGCCACCGACCACCGCGTGCGCGCCGGGGTGAACCTGGACGGTACCTTCTTCGCCCCCGTCCCCACCTCCGGCCTCGGCAAGCGACCGTTCCTCATGCTCGGCACCAAGGCCCAGCACTCACCCGACTCCACCGACACAAGCTGGCTCCAAGCATGGCGACGCCTGGACGGCTGGAAGCGCTGGCTGACCGTGGCCGACTCCGGCCACTTCACCTTCATCGACCTCCCCATCCTGGGTGGACAGGCCGGGATCGTCGACCCCACCGCACCGCTACCGGGAAAGCGCTCAGGCGAGATCACCACGGCATACGTAGGCGCCTTCTTCACCCAGCACCTCCACGGCGAACCCCAGCCACTCCTGAACGGCCCGACCCCCACGAATCCCGAAGTCGCCTTCCAGAACCCCTGAGCCCGCGTCGAGACACCGACGGGTGCCGGGCAGCCGATCTCAGCCAGACGCTCCATCGCAGGTGAAAGCGTTGCGTGGGTGTGGAAAAGTACATGGTTTCCTCGACCGGAACTCCGGCAAGATCTTCGCGGGCTCCGCTCAGGCGCCGCCATCCGGCAGGGGTGACGTCGCCGACGTGGAGCTCGAAGTGACTTTGTCCGAGATTCCCACTGGCTGCACGGCACGCTGATCCAGCACCCGCCGGAACGACGGAATGGGAAGAACCTGGAGAGCGAACCTATGTGCAGGAAGTCAGATCAGGGATGCCCGGCGCGGGATGCCGCGGTACATGACCCACGGGAAGATCGGCCGACGGCTGACAGAGTGGCGGGCACTTCTCGCCGGGCCGCCATAGTGGGCGCGGGAGGTGTGGGCCTGATGACCGTCTTGGCCGCCTGCGCCGGGCACGACCGCCACATGGGCGCCGGCATGGCCGCTCCGCCGCGGTTGACGGTGGTCTCGATCTTCTCGAGCTTCCTGATCTTGACCTCAAGCTTCTTCTTCATGACCTCTCCTCGCTCTCGTGTCCGAGACCGGCCGCAGGGAGGCTCCCCGAGCGACCAGCGAAAGGACGGATGACCGACAGGCAACTGACTCGCCCTGTCGTTCGAGGTGAAGGTTGCCGTAAGCGTAAGTGACAGGACAAGCGCGAAGTTCTGCATCGACCTTTAAGCGGAGCTACATGCTTGACGCGAGCACATCGTCTACGGTGCCGACCTGCCCACCACACTCCAGATCGGCTCTGGTCACACGAAACCCCCGAGCATGACAGCCCTGTTCATCGGCACCACAGGCCGTGGTTACAGCAAGGAGTACAAAGTAGGGCAGTATGCCCTGAATGGCTTATCGGATCGTTGTCCCCTTTATCGCCTTGCTCATGATCTCGGCCTGCGCAGGGCCGCCGCAGACCGCGCCTTCAGCCACCTCCGTGCCGTCTCCCTCCAGTTCGCAGACCGCCGCCTCGACCACCAGCCCGGGCCCCGGAGAGCAGCAGGCGCAGCCCGTGTTGGCCGAGACGCGCAGCACGTTGACCCCGGAGCTCAAGGTCGAGGTCGTCGGCCTGAACCGAGTGAAGAGCAAGCACCTGGTCATCCAGGTCAGGCTCAGCAACACCGGCGCCGAGGAGCGACTGTCGTGGACCGGCCAGATGGGCGACAACACCCGTCCGCTGGGGCGGATCCGGTGGGCGTCCGGCATCGGCGTACTCGACACCGAGGCCCACGCCTTGATCCTGCCGTACAAGCCGGCCGACTTCCCGTGTCTGTGCACCGACCAGGACCGCGACGGCCTCGGCTACTTCATCGACCCAGGCGAGTCGATCTCCCTGTACGCGGTCACGCCCGCACCGTCGGGCAACCCCGCGAGCACCACGGTGGTCACCCCCGTCGGCCCGCCCATGCCGAACGTCCCGATCAGCGACGAGCCGCCCGCCGTCCCGCCCGGCATGCTCATCCCCGACCCCGACGCCGAGCCCGTCACCACCGTCATCCGCTCCCTGGTGACCCCGTCCGAATCCCTGGACCAGTACGAGGAGACCGCCGACGACGGGAAGAACCTCCAGGTGAGCCTCTCCTCCGACGTGTTGTTCGCGGTGAACAAGGCCACGCTCACCCCCAAGGCCAACGCCATCCTGACGAACACCGCCGAGCTCATCGACTCCTCGACCGGAGCCACGGTGAAAGTCGAGGGACACGCCGACTCCTCCGGCACCGACGCCATCAACGACCCGCTGTCGGAGCGCCGGGCCCAGGCCGTCCAGCGGGCGCTGTCCGAACTGGTCAACCGGCAGGACGTGGATTTCCAGGCCAAGGGGTACGGCTCGCGCCGCCCGCTCTACGGCAACGACACCGATGAGGGCAAGCGCCGCAACCGCCGCGTCACGGTGTCGTTCGCCAGGCCGCAGCCGGCCGCGACCGACCAGGCGGCCACCCCCTCCCCCTCCCCCACTCCGGGCGCGGAAGAGCTCACGGGCACCGGGAAGGCCGACGGCCAGCCGATCTCCATGGAGGTGACCGGCCTACGCCGGCTCCCCGGCGGCCTCGGCCTGCTGACCTACCGAATCACCAACGACGGTGACCGCGAGGCCTGGTTCAACGAGCTGCACGGCGCCCGGGACTGGATGTCGTTCAAGTACCGCGCGGCCTTCAACGTCACGCTGACCGACGTGGAAGCCGGACGCCAGTACCTGCCTGGCCGCCTCCAGGTGCCGACCGGCGACGACATCGACTCCTACTGCGCCTGCACCGACCTGTCCGGAGTACGCCTGAGCAGTCCCAAGTTCGGGCCGGGCGAGGCGAAGGAGTTCTGGGACCTGTTCGCGCTGCCGGCAGGCGCCACCGCACTGAACGTCAAGATCGCCAGCTTCCGGGAGCTGACGGTGCCCGTTCAGTAGCTCGTACGGAGTACGCGCCCGCGGCGGTCATGAAGTTCCCTCCGCGGGCCGCCAGCGGCGAGACGGCCCGGCAGAGCCCACCTCCACGTGGTGTCCCGCTTCGAGCATCCGGTCCCGTCGGCTCAGCGCCCGGGACCGCAGCCCTCCGCGACGACCCTGGAGTGGTCCCCGCCGCCAGGCCGCCGACAGCACCGTCATCTTCGATCGGCGAGCCATCTCGAGCCGATCTTCGTGCCCGCCCCCAGACCGGCCACGGCACGGACGGCCACAATACGGGAAAGATCTTCTGATCACCGAGGCTTCGGGCTGATCTGCCCGGGGCCTCGCTTCGGAACGGTGGTCAGGCGGCTTCCACCGAGGTCTCCAGCCCCTCCGGGCCGAAGTAGGGGCCGATGTGTGCACTCACCGTCAACAAAGCGGTGAACTGAGAGCCAAACGCTACTGGTGGTCCAGGAAGGTGAGCACGGCCAGCACTCTGCGGTGGCCTCCGTCGGAGGGCGGCAGGCCGAGTTTGGCGAAGATGTTCCCGATGTGCTTGTGCACGGCGTTGTCCGTGATCGACAATTCCCGTTCGAGCTCGGCGTTGCTGAGCCCGCGGGCCATCAGGGACAGTACCTCTCGTTCCCGCCTGGTGAGGGAGTCGAGCCCGCCGCCCGCCATGAGCTGGGCGATGACCTCGGGGTCCATCACGGTGCCGCCGGCCGCGACCCTGCGCAGGTCGTCGACGAACTGCCCGACTCGGCTGACTCGGTCCTTGAGCAGGTAGCCCACTGCGCCGTGGCCGTCGGCGAGCAGCTCGCGGGCGTACACGCGCTCGACGTACTGCGACAGGACCAGGACAGGCAGGCCCGGATGTGCCCGGCGCACGGCCAGGGCCGCCTTGACGCCCTCGTCGCGAAAGGACGGAGGCAGCCGCACATCGGCGATCACGAGGTCGGGCCGGTGCTCCTGGACCGCCGTCACCAGCGCGGGTCCGTCGGTGACGACGGTGGCGACCTCGATGCCCTTGGTGCCCAGTAGCAGTTCGAGCCCGGCGGAGAGCAGAACGTTGTCCTCGGCGATCACGACGCGCACGGCAGCTCCACGGTGATGGTGGTCGGTCCGCCGGCGGGGCTGTGGACCTGCACGCGCCCGTCGAATGCGGCGGCCCGCTTCCGGATGCCCGCGACCCCCGTGCCGCGGCTCTCGTCGATGCCGCCACGCCCGTCGTCGCCGACCTCGATGAGCAGGACGTCGCGCCGCCTGGACAGCCGTACGGTGGCGCGCGTGGCGCCGCTGTGCCTGGTGACGTTGGTGATCGTCTCGGCCACGATGAAGTAGGCGGCGGCCTCGACCGCCGCGGGGACCCGCCCCAGGTCGTCCGTGCTCACCTCGACAGGGACGCCCGCGCCGGCGGCCACCGCCGATACCGCTCCTTTCAGTCCCCTGTCGGCCAGGATGGGGGGATACATGGTGCGGATCACCTGGCGCAACTCGGTCATCGCCTCCTCCGTGCTCTCATGAGCCTCGCTGAGCAGCCGGGCGAGGGGCCCGGCGTCCTCGTTCAGCATCTCCCTGGCCACGCCCAGCCGCATGGCGATGGCCACGAGTTTGGCCTGTGTGCCGTCGTGCAGGTCCCGTTCGATCCTGCGGAGCTCCGCGCCGTGCGCGTCCAGCACACCCGCCCGGCTCTCGGTCAGCTCGCCGACCCGCTGGGCGAGCTGTTCCACCGGGGACGGCTCCAGCGCCGCCAGGCAGCTCCGTGCGTGCAGCCGGGCCAGCCCCGGCAGCACCCACCAGCCCAGCGCCAACGCCGCCGCGAGCTGCGGCACGCCGAGGGCGATCGCCTGCCACCACGTGGTCACGGGGAAGGCCAGGATCGTCAGCGCCTCATCCACCGGGAACGCCCACCAGAACGGCGCCACGATCACGGACGACACCGCCATGCCGACGACCATCAGCGCGACGAGCCCGGCGGGGAAGCCCGTGGCGATGTGCCGGACGATCCAGCGCAGGTCGCGCCGAATCTCGGGGTCGTCCAGGAGTTGCCGCCACTGCGCGCGGATCCCCTGGCGCAGCCGCGCCTGCCGGGCCGAGATCGTGGCGTTCACCAGCGCCGCCGCCCGCCGGCGATGCCATTCGGCCCACAGGCGCAGACCCATCACGATGCGAGGCAGCACCACCACCCCCAGCCCCACCCCGGTGGACAGCAGCCCCAGCGCCAGCAGCGGCACGAAGAGCAGCGTCGCCATGGCCGACGGCAAGCCGACCAGGAGATAGCGGATGGCATGCCATAAAAGTCTCAGCCGCACGGATTACCGGATCCTTCTGGCGGGCAGCTCAACGGCCAGCCACACTACCAATCCCACCACCAGTACGGACCCGGGAACCAACCACAACGGTCCGGCCGGCACCGGGCGCGAGAGGAAGCCGATGCCGAGCATGACCAGCGGCACGGCGGCGAGCACGATGCCCGCCCCCGACGCGCCGGCCGCGATCAGCACCGCCTCCCAGCGGATCATGCGCCGCAGCTGGCGAGGGGTCGCGCCCAGCCGGCGAAGCACGTCCAGTTCGTCGCGCCGCGCCGTGGTCGTGGCCACCAGCCGGTTCGCCACCGCAACCAGCAGGTACGCCAGCAGTACGGCCAGCACCGCCAGGTTCACCAGCGCCTGCCCCGAGGCCACGCCCGCCTGCGGCCCCTGCGTCGCTCCCGTGACCTCGACGGCGGGCCAGCGGGCCAGCAACGGGGCGAGTGCCGCGGGCCTGGCCATGATGGCGCTGTCGAGGCCGGTCGTGGTGTGCGCGGCGGCCAGATCACGGGAGACCACGATCGGCCCGAAGGCGAGCCCGCGCCGGTAGGTGGCCACCACCGTGGCCTCGACCCGGGCGCCGTCGCCCATGATCACGTCCAGGCGCTCGCCGACCCGGCCCACCTGCTCGTCCAGCGCGACCGCCGCGCCCGTGAGCCGGCTCAGAGCGCCGTCCACAAGGTCCAGGTCGACCAGCCCCTCGGCGTCCGGCCCCAGCCCCAGGACGGGCCGCGCCGTCAATCGCGGGTTGTCGGCGAACGCGAGCGGCCCGGTCACCACCGTGGTCGTCACCATCCCGGCTGCCGGAGTGAGCTCACGAACCTCCTCCAGCAGGCCCCGCGGGATGCCGCTCAGGCTCGGCGCGGTGATGGTGACCAGCCCCCGCATGGCCGGCGCGGCCTGCGCCGACCGCGCCTCGGCGAGCGTGGTCTGGGTGAGCGTGACGCTGAGGCCGAGCGTGACGACCATGCCGAGGGCGGCGACCGCGCCCGCCGTCCGCAGCGCGTGACCGTGCGTGTTGTGCACGGCCAGCCAGCAGGGGCCGGACAGGCGGGCCACGAAGCGGGATCGGGCCAACGCGCCCGCCGCCCGCTGCACCAGCCGGGGGCCGGCCAGTGCCAGCCCGATCACCGCGAGCGGAGCGGCTGTGGCCGGGCCGATGGCGGCGGCCTCGGTACGTACGGCGAGTGGCGCGCCCGACAGCACCAGTGAGGCCAGGATGAGGAGCAGGCCCGCGTTCGTCCGGAACGGTGACGGCTCACCGAGGTCGGCGACGCCGGAGACGACCGGCATGCGCGAGACGCGGAGCGAGGCGGCCCACGACGCCACCCTGACGACCCCGAGCAGCAACAGTGCGGCGGCGATCGCCGGCAACGGCCCGTACACCAGCGGCTGGTCGGCCCGCAGCGCCCCGATGCCCACCAGCAGGTCCCCGAGACGGGCGGCCAGGAAATAGCCCAGGGCCGCGCCGGGTGCCAGCGCCGGGGCGGCGGCCGCGAGGCCCTGGACGGCGACCACGCGGCGTACCTGGCGTGGAGTCGCGCCCGCCGCCCGCAGCAGGGCCAGCTCGCGGCGCTGCCGGTTGATCGACAGCGACAGCCCGCCGCCCACGACGAAACCCACGATCATCAGGCTGACGCCGCCGATCGAGCCGGGCAGCACGAGCAGCAGGCCGCGCCCGGCCACCGCGCCCGGCGACTCGGCGTCGGAACGGTAGCGGCCGGTCGCGATCTCGTACCGGTCGCCGAGCCGCTGCCGCAGCGTGCGGGCGAGCTCGTCGGGGCTCACCCCGGCGGCGGCGCGGACGGCCACGAGGTCCACCGTGCCCGCCCGCCCGCCGGACGTCCTGCCCGCCAGCGTCGCGGCGGCGGCGTCGGAGAAGTAGAGGCCGGGCGCGTCCACCAGCGCCGTCACCCGGTACGTCGCCGGACGGCCGCCCGCCACCACCCGGAGCCGCTCACCGAGCCTCCCGTCGCGCAGGGAGATCTCGTCCTGGCCACGTGGCACGCGCCCCGCCGTGAGCCGTCCGCTCAGCGAGAGCGACGACCAGCCGTGACCTGCCGTGGCCGGCCCGCCGGGGACAGGAGGGCTCGTCCCGCTGACGACGGCGGCAGGGAAACTGAGGTCGCCGACGGCGGCCGCCACGCCGGGAACCTCGCGGACGACCCCGACGAGCGAGCCGGGCACAGGCGCCCGTTCCGGCAGCGCGACCGGCAGGTCCTCCTTGACCGGGATCGACTGCCGCGCGGACACCATCACCTCCGCCTGGACCAGTCGTAGCGGGAGCTGCGACCGGAAGCCGGAGTCCACGATCACCCCGGTCGCGGTCAGCAGCGCCATCCCGCCCAGTACGGCCACGAAGACCACGACGAGCCCGCCGATCCTGGCCATGGCCAGTGCGATCCTGATCACCTGACCGGCTCCCCTCCGGCCAGGCGCGTCAGCCGTACGGCCAGCTCCTCCGGCGCCGGGGCGTCGAGCACGTCGATCACCCTGCCGTCGGCCATGACCAGCGTCTCGTGAGCGCGCGTGGCCGCGGCGGGATCGTGAGTGACCATGACGACGGTCTGGCCCAGCTCGTCGACGAGCTCGCGCAGCAGGTCCAGCACCTGGCCGGCGCTGCGCAGGTCGAGCGCGCCCGTGGGTTCGTCGGCGAACACCACGTCGGGACGCGCGGCCAGCGCGCGGACGATCGCCGCCCGCTGCTGCTGCCCGCCCGACAGTGCGGCGGGTTTGTGGTGCAGCCGGTCACGCAGGCCGACCCGGTGCACCAGCTCGTCCAGCCACTCCCGGTCCGGCCGCACGCCGGCCAGCCGCAGCGGCAGCGTGATGTTGTCCTGGACGCTGATGGCAGGCAGCAGGTTGTACGACTGGAACACGAAACCCGCGTGCTTCCTGCGCAGCACCGTACGTTTGGTCTCCGACAGCCTGCCGACGTCCGTGCCGCCCATCTTGACCGTGCCCGACGTCGGCCGGTCGAGCGCGGCCGCGCAGTGCAGCAGCGTGCTCTTGCCCGAGCCCGACGGCCCCATCACCGCCACGAACCTCCCCTGGGGAACGGCCAGCGTGACCTCGTCGAGTGCGACCAGGTCGCCGTAGCGTTTCGTGACCCGGTCCAGCGTGACGACCGGCCTCATGAGCGGCGTCCGTTGACGAAGAGCATGATCAGGCCGATGAGGGCGGCCAGTCCGACCAGCCCGCCCGCCAGCCCCGCCACGGTGACGTCATCGCCCATCGCGAGGCCGGCCACCAGGTTCACCGCCACGCCGACGACGAGCACCACCCACAGCAGCGCTTTCAGCCCGGGCCGGCCGTCCCGGCACCTGGGCGCGGCCGGGCGGTGCTCCGGTTCGATGCGATAGGGATCGTTCATGGCGACAAACCTAGAAACCGCGGCCGACCCGGAAAATCCGGCACACTGCCCAAGAGGCGGTACAGCTTTCTGTAGTGTCGGCTCGCTTCTGGCAATCGTCACCACCGTGTCGGTAAACCAGGCCCCGGCCTGCCCCCTGAGCCAGGCCCAAATCTCGGCAATCAACCTCGGAACGGCGCTTGCGGGCCGACCGGAAGGGTAGTCCGATGGGCCGCTCTCTCGGACGACGAGCCGGGGAAACGGCAAAGGGGCCAGGGCATGGAAATTCAACAGTCCGACACCGCGGTGGTGTTCATCGACCCGCAGAACGACGTGCTGAGCGAGAACGGAACGAGCTGGGCGGCGGTCGGTGCGAGCGTCACCGAAAACGGCACCGTCGAAAATATGGAGCGTATTTTCCGGGCCGCCAAGAAGCGGGGCTATGACGTTTTCATATCGCCTCACTATTTCTATCCCACCGACAGCGACTGGACGTTCAATGGGCCGCTGGAGGCCGAGGAGTTCCGGACCCGTACGTTCGCGCGAAGCGGTCCGCTGGATCTGAGCGGTTTCCGCGGCTCCGGCGCGGACTGGCTGGAACGCTTCAAGCCCTACATCGAAGACGGCAGAACGATCGTCGCCAGTCCCCACAAGGTGTTCGGGCCGCAGACCAACGATCTGGTCCTGCAGTTGCGCAAGCGGGGAATCGCCAGGATCGTTCTCGGCGGCATGCTGGCGAACCTGTGCGTCGAATCCCACCTGCGCGAATTCCTGGAGCAAGGCTTCGAGGTGGCGGTGGTAAGGGACGCGACCGCTGGACCACGGCATCCTGACTGGGGCGATGGCTACAAAGCGGCGATCACCAACTATCGGTTCCTCGCTCATTCGGTGCCCACGACCGAGGAAGTGGTCGATCGCATGCTTCGCTGAGGCGAGGGGGTTGTACGGCAGAGCACAGCGATTGTGCGTCGTTCGACGTGCTGCCCGACGCCGGACTGTCCTTTCATGGTGCCGCAGCCGATGGAGGTCTTCGTCGCGACACGAAGATCCCTCGGAATTCCCACCACTGACGAAAAGGACAGAACCATGCAAGTCTCCCAGTCATTCAACCGGCTGACGCTGCTCGCCGCGGCCACCGCCGTGCTCGCCGGCACCCTGGCGACCCCCGGGCACGCCGCGGCCGTGGCTCCCACGGCTCACGTCACCAGCACCGATGAACTCCACTACGAAGGGAGCGACTTAGCGAACAAGCTGAAGCTGGTCAGCACCGGCGGCGGCAGGATCATCACCCTGGAGGACACCACCGGCACCAGCATCGAGCCCGGCGAGGGCTGCCGCCGGAACGGCGGTGCCAACATGGTCCTCTGTGAGGGCGCACCGATCAGGGCCATCAGGTTGGTGACCCTCGGCGGCCCCGACGAGGTCCGGGCGAACACCCCGCTCATCACCCGCTTCGAGGGCGGGACGGGCAACGACACCTACTTCGGCCCCGCCGACACCACCGGCGGCAACGTCACGTTCATCGGCGGTGCCGACATCGACGCCGCCGACTACGGGGCCAGCCCGTCCGGCGTCCTGGTCGACATGGACGGCCAGGCCGACGACGGCCGCCTCAACGCCGACCACGACAACATCGACACCACCGTCGAGAACCTGCTCGGCAGCGACTTCAACGACTCGCTGCGGGGCAACTCGAACGACAACCGGATCGTGGGCCGTGAGGGCGCCGACGCGCTGCGCGGCGGCAACGGCGACGACGAGGTCGATGCCCTCGAACCCGCGGGCGCCGACGGCTCCAGGGCCGACGTGGCGGACCTGAGCTGCGGTACCGGAATCGACGTCATCCGCGTCGACCTGGCGGACCCGCAGGTGTCGGGCGACTGCGAGACCGTCGACCGCCGCCCGGTGTGACCCGCGTACCGGCGGAACGGCAAGCGCCAAGCGATCAACTCCCCCGGCGGCTGCGTACGGTTCGGCCGTCTCCCACGCCTAGTGCGGGAACGACTTCGGCGGGCGGGGCGTCACCTCGTCGCGAAACGCCTCGACGACGGAGTGGACCTGGCGCATGAGCACGGTGTCCTGGAGGCGGTCCAGGTAGAGCGAGCGCCGGGCCAGCGCGTCGAGGTCCACGGCGAAGTAGATGCCCATCAGCGGGTTGATGAACAGTTCGCTGCCCTTGGTCCTGTCGGTGAAGCGCACGTCCCCGAACTCGCCGCGCACCGCCGCCGCGATCGAGCCGTTCACGATGCTCGGGTACGCCGGCAGTTCGGCCTGGGCGTGGGCGACGGCGTCGAGGTAGAGCGCGCCCGCCTTCGTGGATCTGGAGACGGAGAACGCGCCCAGGTAGGCGCCGTCGCGTTCCAGGGCGGCCAGATTCTCCAGCACCTGTACGTGGTTGACGCCGTGATAGGCGTCCACTCCGAAGCCCAGGCAGGCCACGACCTTCTCGGGGATGTCGAGGGCGTGGGCGGCGGCCAGGCTCGTCATGTCGTCGGCCGGGGTGCCGAGGCCGGCCTCGTCGCCGCGCATGATGATGTCGGTGCCGCCGTCCACCAGGACGACCGCGTCCAGATCGAGGTGTTCGGCGAGCTTGGCGTACGCGTTACGCAGCGGGAGGACGCCCACCTTGCGGAAGGCGTACACGGTCGACGGCTGGCCGTGCCCGGCCAGCCAGCGCGCCAGGCAGCCTTCGGGGAAGTACCAGTCACGGGCCAGGGTGTCGGGGCGTATCTCCGCGACGTCTTCGTACAGCCAGACGTCAAGGTCGAGGGCGTCGAGATGGCTGAACGACAGGTTGGCCAGGTGCACCTCCTTTCCGGCCTCCCGGAGGGACAGGGCGAGGGGTAACCCGGCGTACACATCGGAGCCCCCGCCTGCGCCGGCGACGAGGATACGGCTGCAACGCTCAAGCCGGGCGGACAGGGGCGAGTCGAACATGCATCACATCTTGCCGTCGTTGTGGCCACCGTGCTCACGGGGAGCACGGTGGTGGTGGACGGCGGGATGCGCATCTGGCCGGATCGTCTCACCCGTCATACTCCCGGGTGCGGCGGCCCGCCATGTTCAGGCGAGTGAGATCGTGTCCCCGTCGACCTTGATCTGCACCTGCGGCAGCGGCCTGGTGGCCGGACCGCCCATGACGGTGCCGTCGAGGTTGAACATGCTGCCATGGCACGGGCAATTGATCATGCCGCCTGAGACGTTGTCCACGGTGCACCCCTGGTGGGTACAGGTGGCGCTGAAGGCCCGGAACTCGCCCGCGGTGGGCTGGACGACAACGATTTTCCGGTCCGCGAAGATCTTGCCTCCGCCCTCGGGGATGTCCGCGGTCCTCGCAAGGCCCGCGCCGTCCCCTCCGCCGGCACCGTCTCCGGCGGGTGCGGACGCTACGGACGTGGGAGCCAGCGGCTGATCAAGATACGTAGGGACCGGCCGGCTCTCGTCCGGCCGGTCCCGTTTGTCTGTGCACCGGAATCAAGGGGGCCCGACGGGGTGCATGTTCCCAGCGTGAAGCGCGTTCATCAGCCATTCTTTCTGCCCGGAAACCGCATCGTCATCGGTCTGTCGCAGTTCGGGGTGGCCTCCGAGATAGCCGACGACGAAGACGGCAGCATCGCCAGGATTCTGGCCCTCATGGACGGCACCCGGACCGTCGAGGACATCTGCGCCGACTTCGCGAAGACCCATCCCGACGTGGACGATGACAGCGTACGCGGCGTCATCGACGACCTCGTCGACAGCGGTTTCGTCGAGGACGCCGGGGCGCCCGTACCGGCGAACCTGACCGAACGGGAGATCGCCCGCCACGAATCGGCGCGCCATTTCTTCAGCTGGATCGACACGTCCCCGCGTACGTCACCCCATGAGATCCAGTCAAGGATCAAGGATGCCAGGGTGAGCCTGCTCGGTGTGGGTGGCACCGGATCGGCTGTCGCGGCGGGGCTGGTGTCGAGCGGCCTCGGGGCACTGCGGATCGCGGATTTCGACGACGTCGAAGAGTCGAACCTGACCCGCCAACTCCTGTACACCGAGGGTGATCTGGGCAGGCCCAAGGTCGAGCAGGCGATCAGCCGCTTGCGGGCGATGAACGGCGCGGTCCGGGTGACCGGGAGCGACACCAAGGTCAGCGGTCCGGATGACGTCGCGGAGTTGATGGCCGACTGCGACATGTTCGTCCTGTGCGCGGACGAGCCGCATCCGGAGATCGTCGAGTGGACCAACGAAGCGGCACTGCGTACCGGCACCCCGTGGTTCATGAGCCTGTACACCGGGCCGATGGTCGTGGTGGGCTCGTTCGTTCCGGGTGACACCGGCTGCTGGGCCTGCCTGGACCGGCAGGAAGAGGGGCGCAAGGAGAAGGACCTCGGGCGGCTGCTGACCGAGTCGCGGCCGAACGCGGTGGTCGCGGCCAGCGCCAACATCAGCGGGCATCTGTGCGCGCTGGAGGTGCTGTATCAGCTTGGCGGCCTGCCGGCGCAGACCCGCGGCAGGGTCTTCCACTGGAATCTCGCCGTCTGGGATCACCAGTACTACATCGATGTTCCGCGTGACGACGAGTGCCCGGTCTGCGGGCCGGGCGCTCCGTGAGCGTCCAGGCGGTCGAGGTCGGCGCGGCCAGCATCGTACGGTTTCACGCTCTCGTGGTCCGTCCCGACGACGACGACCCTGATGCGATCATTGTGGGCCGCCCGGATCTCGGCGAGTTCGTCGAACT
This sequence comes from Nonomuraea jiangxiensis, assembly GCF_900099965.1. Classification (GTDB taxonomy): domain Bacteria; phylum Actinomycetota; class Actinomycetes; order Streptosporangiales; family Streptosporangiaceae; genus Nonomuraea; species Nonomuraea jiangxiensis. The sequence continues at coordinate 137,284 of NZ_FNDJ01000023.1, forward strand.
GCCTTCGGTGTGCGGGGAGGTGATCCGGCTGCTCGGTGAGGGGCGGCGGGTCGAGGACGTGGAAGCCGCCATCGCGGCCGAGCATGATGTCGAGCTGGATGTGGCCGCGTTCGTGGAGGCCCTGTCCGACCTCGCCTTCGTGGCCGAGGTCGACGGGCGCCTCCTGTCCGGCTCGGAGCCCGCGGCCGTCGCCGGCCACTTCGCCCGCGTGACCGAACGCCACGTTCGATGGGTGTTCACCAAGCCGATGAAACTGCTCTGGCTCGCCGTGGTCGCGGCCGCGTCGGTGACCGTCCTCACCCGAGGCGACCTGCTCCCTCGGCACCAGGACTTCTTCTGGAGCGACTACACCGGGCTTTCGGTGCTGGTCAACACGGCCTTCTTCTCCGTCCTCGCCAGCGTCCACGAGATGATGCACCTGATCGCCGCGCGCTCGCTGGGCGCACCGGCCCGCATCGGGCTCAGCACCAGGCTGCACTACCTGGTCGTACAGACCGACGTCACCGCGATCTGGGGCGTGCCGCGGCGGCGCCGGTACCGCGTCTACCTGGCGGGGATGGCCTCCGATGTGTTCCTCATCGCGGTCATGTCGCTGGCCGTCGCGTTCCTCCCGTTGCCCGACCTGGCCGTGGCGTTGTTGCGGGCGTTCACGCTGACCGCGCTGCTGAGCCTGCCCCTCCAGGCTCTGATCTACATGCGTACCGACCTCTACTTCGTCTTACGCGATCTGCTGCGCTGCAAGGACCTCTTCGGCGACGGTCTCGGTTACGTCCGGCATCTGCTGGCCAGGGCGGTTTTCCCGTTCCGCAAGCGGGGCTCGCCGGTGACCGACCCCACCGCCGAGCTGCCCGCGCACGAGCGGCGCGCCGTCAGGATCTATGCGCTGGCCCTCGGAGTGGGCAGTTCCATCACGCTGACGGTTTTCGCGTTCTACGGCGCTCCGATCGTCGTCAGCGCGCTGACTCATGCGCTGGCCGCGATCTGGAACGGGTTCCACGGCGGTCCCCTCCTCACCGCAGTCGACGCCGCGCTGCTCATCCTGGTCGAGGGTGGCCTCCAACTGCTGTTCCTGGTGACGTTCGTCCGAGGGCACCGCCACTGGTTCCACCGGCGAAGGTCATGACGGCGCCCGTTCTGGCACCTGTACGCCCGCTTGCGCCGGCCGCGGACTCCAGAGCGACCTTGATCCCCAGGGAGGCCGGCCCTCACAACAGAACGAGCACGCCTATGCGCGTTCACGCCCTGTAGATCATCGTCCACCTCTCGTTCTGCCGGTCGAGCTGAAACGTTGCCGCAGACGAAAGCAACAGGACAAGTGCAAGGTTGTGCGACTACCTTTAAGCTGAGCTACATGCTTGATGCACAACGCATGCAGGTCCTCCACACAGTCGTCACCAGCGGGTCGGTGAGCGCCGCCGCGGTCGCCCTGGGTTACACCCCGTCGGCGATCAGCCAGCAGGTGAGGGCGCTGGAGAAACAGGCCGGCATCGCCCTGCTGGAACGGATCGGCCGGGGCATCAAGCCCACGATGGCGGGACGGCTGCTCGCCAGGCACGCGGCCGTCATCGAACAGCAGGTGGCCGAGGCCGAAGCGGCACTCGCCGACCTGCGGAACGCCCGCACCGGGCGGTTGTCGATCCGCTACTTCGCCACGGCGGGCGCCACTCTGGTGGCCCCAGCGCTCGCCCGGCTCCGCCAGGACCGTCCGGACGTGCAGATCGACCTGAAGATGACCGACCCCGACGACCCTCTACCCGACGTGATGCAGGGACGGGCCGACCTGGCCATCGTGGTCCGGCCGCACTGTCAGGTCCACGAAGGCATCCGGCTGACCCACCTGCTCGACGACCCCTACCGCGTCGTGTTGCCCTTGGGACACCCGCTCGCCTCACAACCCGTACTGAAGCTGTCCGACCTGGCGGGCGAGCGGTGGATCGGCAGCGAGCGGCCCGGCCTCTGCCTCGACGCGATGCTGGAAGGCTTCTCGGCGGCGGGTTTCCGTCCGGAGTTCGAGGTGGAGACCGAGGACTACACCACGGCCCAGGCGTTCGTCGCGGCCGGTGTCGGCGCGACACTGATCCCGAACATGGGACTGGCCGGTCGCCACCCTGCGGTCGTCGTCCGCGAGCTCAGCGGCCCTGAGCCGGTCAGAGCCATCCACGCGGCGGTACGAGAGACCTCTCTGGGCCAGCCCGCCCTCCGCGAACTCCTCACCACCCTGCGCGAGGTGGCCAAGCCGTAGCAACCCCTTCAACGTGGCCCGCGACGCCACTCAGTCGGACTGGGCAAGCCAGCGGCGGAACCAGGTGACGATGCGGCGAATCGTCTGGTCGTTGAACTGCGGCGACAGGGCATGGCCCACACCCGGGTATTCGACGTATTCCAGGCGTGCGGGATCGGCGACGTAGTGCTGCGCGAGGAGGTGATGAAAGGCCCGGATGCCGGAAGTCGGGACATACTCATCGTTCTCAGCGGCCTGCGAAAGGATAGCGACTGGGAAGAAGCGCTCCGGATGCCGGTGCGGGCTCTCAGGCCACGGCAGCGCCCATTCCGGGCTGCCGACGATCGGTGTGGCTGCCCGGAGCCGGGGGTCGATCAGCACGGCCAGGTAGGAGACCTCGGCCCCGAGTGATCGCCCGGCGATGCCCACCCGGTCCGGATACGCCCAGCCGCGGTCACAAAGCGCGTCGATGATGGCGGGAACCTCGGCGGCCGTATCCTGGACGACCCGTATGAAGTCCGACTCCGTGGCCTCGAAGTCGGTATCCCACCGCTCGTCGGAGAAAACTTCGTCGAAATCAGGTCGGCGGCGCGCGCCGTGCCCCACGGCGTCGAGCCCGATCGCCAGGAATCCGCCTTCGGCGATCCCGGTCAGGTAGGCGGCCGTTTTCTCCTTGTGACCGGAGAAGCCGTGGTAGAAGAGCACCGTTCCGCACTCGGCGGCGCGTTCCGGCGAGCCCTGGAAGCGGGCCAGCGCGGGAACACCGGCGATTTCATCGCTCAACTCGCGGACTTCGCGCCGTTCGGTGACAGCCATTCGGCCAGTTTCGATCGCCACTGCGCCGGCAGTCAAAGGATTATCGTCTTGGAGGCGATGCGCGGCTGGTGGAGTTCACCAACGCCTGCTCCTGGCAGTGGCGACCGGCCAACGCCGAGGAGTTCATCGCCCACCCGTGCTCCGCGAACCGGTCGCGGCCGACCGCGATGTCTGCCGCGATGTCGCCCTCGTCGGTGCCGGAGCCCGCTTCGAACGAGGCGTCCTCGTCGAACGCGAGCCGGCGACCGCAGCCTGACGTGTGGTGCTGAACAGAGACACCGTGAGAGAGGCAGCAATGGACCAAGGCACCCGCGGCGAGCTCATCAGTCGGCTGGTCGAGGCGATCAGGTCCGTCACGACCGCGCACCCACTGCGGGTCGCCATCGACGGGCCGCCCGCCGCCGGCAAGACCACGCTGGCCGACGAGCTCGCCGTCGTCCTGCGCGCGCAGGACCGCGACGTCATCCGCGCGACCATCGACGACTTCCTCTTCCCCCGCGCACAGCGCTACCGACGCGGCCAGTACTCGGCCGAAGGCTGCTACTTCGACGCCCACGACCACGCCGCGCTGTGCCGGGTCCTGCTCGATCCGCTGGGCCCGGGCGGAGACCGAAGGTTCCAACACGCGGTCTACGACAGAGACACCGACACCCCATCGTCCCCGCCGGCCGCGACCGCCCCCGCAGACGCCGTACTGCTCTTCGACGGTGTCTTCCTCCTGCGCCCAGAACTCATCGACCGGTGGGACCTGCGCATCTTCGTGTCCGTCCCCTTCGAGCAGACGGTAGATCGCGCCCGGGACCGAGGCACAGCGCCGGCCGGATCCACCGCCGACACCGCCGAAATCGAACGGTCCTGGCGCAACCGCTATATCCCCGCCCAACAGCTCTACTTCGCCACAGCCCGCCCAACCGACCACGCCGACATCATCGTGTACAACGATCAGCTCCAACGACCGACCTGGGAAGTCCGACCACACTCATCGATACACAGGATTTGACAATCGCGGACCGGTCACCGGCCACGCCCGATGTCCCTCCGCGGCAAGGTCGACGTCTACTCCCGGGCCAGAGCGTGGGGTGGAGTTGGGGGCCAAGGTCGGCCTGGTCCACCAGTTGGGCGTGCAGTGTCGGCCCGCGTCGGCCGATATCCCCAAGCAGAAGGGCTGGCGCATCTAGATTGTCGGGATGGCGGACGACGACATACGCCCTCAGACCGGGTTGGAACTGGTCTATGCTCGCGTTCCCACCACAAAGCAGTCTTTGGGGCGGAAACGCGACGCGCTGACGTCCGCCGGCATCGTGGATCGCCTTCCTGCTGCTGGCGCTGGCCACCAAGACCGGCGTCTCCGAAACCTCATTGCACCGCTACCTCACCGCCGATCAGGCGGCCACGGGAGGGACAACGTGACCGGCCCCGACGACGTCCCCTTCCCCGATTCCGACTGGTGGCTCGAAGATCCTGAGCTCTGGGCGTTACTCGCGTTCGAGGGCGATACCGACGAGCACGGCCGACCCGTCGACGTGACCTGGAGAGATCGGCAGCGGGTCCTCGAAGACCTGATCCGCCGCCCAGGGCCCGTGGACATCGACTTCGCGCGATTCCTGCTCGTACAGGAGACGCACTCACACGGGCACTCATGGGGTTTTCGGCATGGCATCGAGCTCGCCATGATCCTGGTCGCCGAACACCGCCAGGGTCCAGGACGTCTGGCTCCTGTGGCAAGCGGTCTACCGGAGCTTCGACACCTGGGGCATCGTGCCCCACCAGCTCCTGTACAGCGCCGGCGTCGAACGCACGCGCCGACACGCCACCGCCAGCGACCACCCCCACCGAGATCTCCTCCTCGAAGACCTCCGCAAGCTGCCCGACATCACCGACGAGCAAGTCGAGCAGCTCATCGCCGAGCGTCGCCGCTACTACGCTGCCGCACTCGAAGCGCGGGACTCCACAGGTGCCAAGCTCAACCCGGCAGGCGACCACCCCGCACACCGCTACCGGCCAGGAACGTACGAACCGTAGCGGAAGTGATCGCTTTCAGCCGAGCAGGTACAGGACACGGTCGGCCTGGCGTTCCAAGGTGCCCACCGGGTTGTGCGGGGTGGCCGGGCCGGTGGGGCCGAGTTGGAGAAACCAGCCTAGTGCGATCAGGCGGCGGAACTCGTGCACGCGCTCGGCTTCCGAGGGAGCCATGTCGAGGTGAGCCAGCAGTTGTTCGGCCTCCAGGGTGCCGTCGAGGCGGGAGATGTGTTCACAGACCTCGGCGAGTTCGAAGGCGCGATCGTTGCGGCCGGAATCTTCCCAGTCGATGAAGCGTACGCGGCCCTCGTGCTCGTCCCACAGCACGTTGGCATGGTTGCCGTCCGCCAGCCCGAGGACGGGCGGCAGTGGATTGGTAGTGAGTTTGTCCGGATTGGCGGAGGACAGCCAGGCAGTGCCCGCCTGGAATGCCTGGCGTACCCGTGGGTCCTCGCCGAGGTCAGGGTGTTGGTCGGCCCGGGCGCGGGCCTTGGCCACGGCTACGGTAGGGCACGACGCGGCGGGCTCGACCGCCGCGACCACGTGCGTGGGGATCGCCTTGTGCAGCCGGTTCAGTGCGGCGGCCATCGCGCAGATCTGCTCGTCAGTGGCGTGTTCACCGCGCAGGACGCGTCCCGGCAACCTGGTCATCATGATCGTGGGAGGGCGGGCGTTGAGGGTGGCGCGGACCGGTGTGGGCGCCAGGCCAGGTGCGTGTTGGGCGAGGAGCTGCAGCGCCGCCCATTCTCGGTGGGGCTCTCCTCGGTGCCACGACGTGTATCGCTTGATGACGATGTCGTCGCCGAGTTCGAGGTCGTGCGTACTGAATCGGTCAGCCGTCATGGGCCGGACCGGGATTTGGACTGATTTCCGCCGTTGGTCGTTGGCTCGTGACTATGCTCCTCAACACCGAGCTCGTGGAGCAGTTGCGCGGTCACGTCCAGCGCGCGTTCCAGGAGCTGATGACGTGGGACGAGCGTCATCATGCCCACCTTCAAGGGGGCGCGGTCACGACGAGAGTTGATCCTGGCCGCCCCGACACCTACCCCACGGACCCCGGCAACCTGCACCATGCCACGCTCCGCGCCATCTTCGTGTACAGGTGTGTTCTGCCCTTCGCCCACATCCTTGGCGACATGCCCGTGGCGTCGCTCGCCACCGAGGCGCGGACCTGGCTTGAGGTCGCGGCCCGGCTCCTCAGCCGACCGGAGGACACCGCGCCTGACGGCTCCATCACCGATGCGGCGCTCATCCGTAGGATCGGCACCGGCCTCACGGCCTGGGAGAAACTCGGCGAGAGCGGGCGGGCCATCCCGTTCCTGCGTGCGGCCGTGGACTTCGCCGCTCCGAATTCCCCAGAACGTCTTCACGCCGAGTCATTGCTGCGGAACCTACGCCCCAGCCCGGCTTCTCAAGCGCTCCACGACATCGCGGCCTCGCGCGACGCCGGGAATTACGACTCGGCATGTGACACCGCAGCGGAGATGCTACGAACCGCCGCGCGAGACGGCGAACGCGTCCCAGCGGAATTGCTGGACGAGGCAGAGAAGCTCGCGTCCTCGATCGAGACCCTGGTGGACCGGGTCGGGCACCGATGCGATCTGCTGGGCGCACTCGCGAGCTACCACGCCAGCCGGGGAGATCATCGCCGGACCTGGATGGCCCGCGATGCCATCGCAGGCCATCTTGACGATCCGGGACCAGCGCCGTCCATCAGGCTCAACGACCTGGCCATCCGGTACTACCAGCACGGAGACCTCACACGGGCGATATCGTGCGGGCTGGACAACGCTGATCTATTGCTCAAGCAGGCATCCTCGAATCGGCGGCCCGCACGTACATCTTCACCGGCGGCGCGGCATTGATGGCCGTGCGCGACGCGTACCGCCGCGAACACCTGGAAGGGTTTCCGACGATCTCGCATCGGCTGGCCAGGATGTTCAAGGCCCATCCTGAGGTGGCGGCGGCCCTGCACGAGGGGGAACGCGCGGAACCTCACTGCGATCCGTGCCTTGGCCGCCCGCGGCGCCCTCCGCCGGGAGGCGCGGGTGCGCCTTCGTACGGACGGACGGGTCGATGTCGAGACCACCACCCACCGCGAAGACGTGGGCGCCGGCGGGCCGGCCGTTCCTGAAACCGTCTACGGCATGTGCGCTCTACGATCGCGTCCAGAACAGGAGCTCCTTCAGCGCCATGTTCGTCGCTCGAAACGCGGTCTACCCGCTGAGGAGCGGAGAGCCCGTGACGATTCGTGAAGAGGGGTTGGAGTTCCCTGGCGCAAGCCCCGCCGAGCTGCCGTATGTCGCGGGCTGGGGCAGCCGGACCATCCCACACCAGGTGACCGTGTCCATGCCCGCCGGCAGGGTCCCGACGTTCCTCGACTACCAGCACCACGCCGGGCTGGAGCCCGACACGATCATCCGGTACGGCCGCGATGGTTGCCGTGTCGTGCTCAGCCCCCGTGCCGGCGCTGGTTCCCGCGCGCCCTGGGTGCCCGGTGTGCGGGGCGGCGGTACGTCAGCTCGCCTTCAACACGCCGATCAAGCTTGTGAGGCTGTCCTGGCCGTGGCCGGCGGTGACGCCTTGGCGGAAGGTCTTCAGGACGGCGGCCGGGAGTGAGCCGTCCACGCCGGCTGCCTGTGTGGTGTGCAGCACGTGTTCCAGGCTCGCCACGCCCATGGAGATCCGGTCGACGTCTCCCTCGTGGTTGCCCGCGGTGATGCGCGGCGCGTAGAACTCCAGGAAATAGCGGAGCTCCAAGGTCCTCACCGCGTGTGGCAGGAAAACCTCCGCCGAGATGCCATTGGCCTCCGCCACCGCCTGACCGTGCAGGTAGCCCGCCATCGCTGTCCAGAACATGTCGATGCCGATCTGGTAGTACAGCGCCGCCAATCCCTGGTCCTCGCCGAGGTAGTCGATCCCGGTCAGCACCTCAAGGGCGGGCCGGTGCGCCTCGATCGAGTCCTTGGGACCGCTGTAGTACGTCATGGCGTCCGGCGTGCCGATGCCCGGCGGCGGCACCTGCACGCCCCCGGTGATCTGCACCGCTCCCCGCTCGGCCAGCCACACGGCCGCCTGACGTGCCCTGTCCGGGGTGTCGGAGGTGAGGTTGACCAGGGTACGCCCGGCCAGGGCGGTGGGCGGAGCCTGCGCCAGAATGGCATCCATCGCGTCGTAGTCGGTCAGGCTCAGCACCACCAGCGTGTTGGCGGTGAGTGCCGCCTCGACGGACTCCGCTCTCTTCGCGCCCCGTGCCACCAGTGCGTCAGCCCGGGTGGGCGTGCGGTTCCACACGGTCACCTCGTAGCCGTTGTCGAGGTAGGCGCTGCCCATGGCCTGCCCCATGGGGCCCAACCCGATCACCGTTACGGACTTCATCCAAGCTCTCCTCGCCACTAGAACGAACGCTCTATCTAGGGCACAACGTAGCACACGAATAGAACGAACGCTCTATCCAGTACAATGGGGACCATGCGGACCCAGCACGAGATCGGCACCCGGGAGCGGATCGTCCGGACGACTTCTCGCCTGATGCAACGGCAGGGGTATGAGGCGACGGGCCTCAAGCAGATCTCCCAGGAGGCGCAGGCCACGCTCGGCTCGGTCTACCACTTCTTCCCCGGCGGCAAGCGGGAGCTGGCAGTCGAGGCCGTCCGCCATGGGGACAGGGAGTTCGCGGAATTCCTGCGCGCGGCGTTCGACAAGGAGGACGATCCGGCCGCGGCGATCGTCGCCTGCACCCGCGACCTGGCCGAGGAGCTGCGCGAATCCGGCTGGCTGGACGGTTGCCCCGTCACCACCACGGCACTGGAGAGCGTCGGCCGGGCGCCGGAGATCCAGCAGGCGGCAGAGGACGCCTACGAAAACTGGCGCACGCTCGTCCGCGACAAGCTCACGCGGTCCGGCTTCGCCGGCGACGTGGCGCACGACCTCGCCCACACCGTGATCAACACGCTGGAGGGCGCGGAGCTGTCGGCGCAGGTCTCCCAGAGCGAAGCACCGCTGGAGATCGCCGGCAGGCACCTCGCGCGGCTGATCGACTCCTATCGATAGTCGGCGACGAAGGTCAGCCTCCGGTCCCGGCCCGCCGGTGAGAAGATCGCGATTGTGATCTCCTGCCGGACGCCCGGCTCGATCTTCTTCAGCGATGAGGGAACGAGCAGCGCCAGCGGCGTGTGCGGCCCCAACGGGGCGCTCAGCATGCTCGCGGACAAGGCGTACGAGCCGGGGTGGCTCGGTCGCGATCACCAGATAACGTTCTGGGTCTTCCCTCCTGGGGAGGCCGTTGCGCGCGGAGGCGGTGGGTGCCCACCCAAGGGCGCATGCAGCCGACCGGCTGACACGCCTGTATCATTCCGTCTTGTCCTGTAGGAAATGCGGGCTTTTTGGTCGTTTTGCGAGGAAAGGAGGGTTATGGCGGCGACTGCGGCGGGGGTCGGGTTGCGTGGCATCGGCCACACCTTCGGCAACGGACACACAGTGCTGCGGGATATCGAGCTGGACATCCTGCCGGGCGAGCTCGTAGCCATCCTGGGACCGTCAGGATGCGGCAAGTCGACCCTCCTCAAGCTGGTGGCCGGGCTTGAGACGCCGACGGCCGGCGAGGTGCTGGTGGACGGGCGTGCCGTCCGCGGCATTGACGACCGCTGCGCCGTGGTCTTCCAGGAGCCGCGGCTGCTGCCCTGGCGCGATCTCGCCGGAAACGTGGCCCTCGGCCTGCCCAAGGGCGTAGGCCGGGGGAGTGGCCGCCAGATCGTCGGCCACTGGCTCGACGTCGTCGGCCTTGAGGGCTTCCACCGGCACCGGCCCCGCCAGGTCTCCGGCGGCATGGCCCAGCGGGCGGCCCTCGCCAGAGCGCTGGTCAGAGAGCCCGGCGTGCTCCTGCTGGACGAGCCGTTCGCCGCGCTGGACGCCCTCACCCGCCTGCGCATGCAGGACCTGCTGGCCGAGGTGCAGCGCGGCGCCGGAACCACGGTCCTGCTCGTCACCCACGACGTGGACGAGGCCCTGCACCTGGCCGACCGAGTGGTCCTGCTCGACACCCAACCGCCGGTCGCGGGCGCGACCGTCGCGACCGTCCTCGACGTCCCCTGGCTCCGGCCGCGCGACCGGGCCTACCCGGAGCTCGCCGTCCTCCGCGCCGACCTGCTGGAACGACTTGGCGTCCCCAGACCCACCCCCGCCGAGGAGACCACTCCATGACCCACCTCCGCTCCCTGCTCGCCTTCGTCCTGCTCGCCACCCTGGCCACCGGTTGCGTGCAGGGGGAGGGCGGCGCCGCCACGCCGGCCTCGGGGCAACTGCGACTCGACTACGCCTACTACAACCCGCTCAGCCTGGTCATCCGCCACCAGCACTGGCTGGAGAACGAGCTCAAGGGCACCAAGGTCACCTGGGTGCTGTCGGCGGGCAGCAACAAGGCCAACGAGAACCTGCGCGGCGAGACCATCGACGTCGGCTCCACCGCCGGCGCCGCCGCGCTGCAGGCCCGCGCCAACGGCACCCCCATCAAGACGATCGGCATCTACACCCGGCCCGAATGGACGGCGCTCGTCGTGAGCAAGGACTCACCCATCTCACGGGTGAACCAGCTCAAGGGCAAGAAGGTCGCCGCCACCAAGGGCACGGACCCGTACTTCTTCCTGCTTCAGGCTCTGGAGGAGGCCGGGCTCCGCGCCACGGACGTCGAGGTCGTCAACCTGCAGCACGCCGACGGCAAGACCGCGCTGGAACGCGGCGACGTCGACGCGTGGGCGGGGCTGGACCCGCTGATGGCACAGAGCCAGGTGGACTCCGGCACCAAGCTGATCTACCGGAACCCCGCCTTCAACTCCTTCGGCTTCCTCAACGCCCGCGAAGCCTTCCTCACCGAGCATCCGGACCTCGCGCAGAAGGTCGTGGACGCCTACGAGCGGGCACGCGCCTGGATCGGCGCGCATCCCGACGAGGCCGTCCAGCTGCTGGCCACCGAGGCCAAGCTCGCCCCCGAAGTCGCCACGGTGGTGCTGAAGGAACGGACCGAGACCGAGATCAGCCCGGTACCGGGCGCCGAGCAGCGTGCGGTGCTGGAACGCATCCTTCCGACGCTGGTCCGGGAGAACCAGGTGCGCTCGGAGGCAGAGGCCAAGACCGCACTCGACTCGCTGTTCGAGCCCCGCTTCGCGCAGAAGGCGCAGGCTTCGTCGTGACGGGACGTGCCGCTCTGGGGGCCTCCGGCGCGTCGCGTTCCGGTGGCCGCCGGTCGGCGCGGCTGGGCAGGCTCGCCGCGGGCCTGGTGGTGCCGCTGATCGCGCTCGCCGCCTGGCAGGCCGCCGCCGGCGCGGGCGTGTTCACGCCGAGCCAGCTCCCCGCGCCTTCGGCCGTTCTGGCGGCGGTGGCCGAACTGGTGCGGCGCGGCGAGTTGTGGCAGCATGTCGCGATCAGCGGGCAGCGCGTGCTGCTGGGGTTCGCGGCGGGCGCGTCGGTGGGCCTGGTGTCGGGTGCTGCGGTCGGGCTGTACGCGCCGGTCCGGGCCCTGCTCGCACCCAGCATCGCCGCCCTGCGCGCGGTGCCCTCCCTGGCCTGGGTTCCGCTGCTGGTGCTCTGGCTGGGCATCGCCGAGGGCCCGAAGATCGTCCTGGTGGCGATCGGCGCGTTCTTCCCCGTCTACACCACGGTGTCGGCGGCGCTGGCCCACGTGGATCCGCACCTGGTCGAGGCCGGGCGCGCGTACGGGCTGCGCGGGCTGGGCCTGCTCACCCGGATTCAGTTGCCGTACGCGGCGCCCGCGGTTTTCGCCGGGCTGCGGCTCGGCCTGGCCCAGGGCTGGCTCTTCCTGGTCGCGGCCGAGCTGATCGCCTCCTCCATGGGACTCGGATTCCTGCTGATCGACAGCCAGAACACCGGCCGGACCGACATTCTGCTCCTGTCCATCCTGCTTCTGGCGCTGCTGGGCAAGACCGCCGATGCGCTGCTGGGGCTGCTGTCACGGTTCCTGGCGGGAGCTACCTGATCATTCACCGCTACAGGTGCGCTGCGAGCGGCGCGCCTGTAGCGGCGATCAGGTTCGCGTCACCGGTGATCGCGGAAGGTCAGCGTCCGGGGCTCAGCGTCGCCTCGGTGGCGGGGACGTCGACCTCGATCTCCCTCAGGGCCGCCTCGAGGTTGGGCAGCGGGCCGATGCGCTGTCCCGTGGTGTTGGGACCCTGCGGGGTGCCCGTACGCTTCAGCAGGTCGGCGACCTGCGCGGCGGTCCAGGGCGCCTGGCCGGTGGCCTTCAGGTAGGACTGGACGGCCACGACCGCGCCGGTGACGATCGGCCCGGCTCCGGACGTCCCGCCGAACGTCCTGGTGTAGCGGACGTTGAGGTTCGCCGGGCTGGTGCCGCCCTGCAGGTTGCCGTTGCTGCCCGTGGTCACGATGTTGCGGCCCCAGCCCTGCAGGTCGAACCGGGAGCCGTAGTTCGAGAAGCTCAGCCGTTCCCGGTCGGTGTCGCTACCGGCGCCGACCAGGATCGCGCCGGAGTTGTGGGTGTTGCGGTCGAACCACTTGATTCCGTCCCGGACGTAGATGCTGGAGTCGACGTTCTGGTTGCCGTTGCCGCCGGTCTCGACCACCGTGACGCCGAGCCCGTCGAGCAGCCTGATCGCGTCGAACACCGACGGGATCCACTCCAGCGGCGCGTAGTTGCTGCCGCCGAGCGGGCCCGACGTCTGCTGCTCCAGCAGGACGACGTCGCCGCGCCGGAGCACGCCTCGCCCGGCGAGGTAGGCCAGCGCAGCGCCCGGGTTCCAGCGGGTGCCCCCGCCGGACACGGCCTGGCTCGGCGAGATGCCGTACATGGTGGCCGCCGGCACGCTGCCGGTGACGCCGTAGCCGTTGTCCCGGGCGACCAGCTCGCCGAAGACCGCCGTGCCGTGCTCGTCGGCGAAGCCCGTGTACCGCGGGAACACCGTGCCGCCGAGGTCGCTCGACGAGTTGAGCTGGAGGTCCTCATGGGCCATGTTCCAGTCGTACTCGAGGTCGACGATCCTGATGCCGGTGCCGCGGGCCCGCGGGTCCCGGCGCGAGAAGTCGGCGTTGATGCCCTGCGGCGCGGGCCGCAGGTAACCCTGCATCCCGGTGAAGTCCGGGGTCGCGGCCGCCGCCGATTCCACGTCCTGGCTCGCGGGCGGCGGTACGGGGTCGGGGGACGGATAGGCGAAGGCCACCTCGGGCAGCGCCTTGAGCTCCTCGACCACCTTCGCCGCGTCCGCGTCGGCGGGCAGTACGACGGTGTACCAGGAGCCCAGGTCGGGCACCGCCGACCCGGCGCGCGTCTTCGCCTGGGCCTTCAGGCCGTCCAGCTTGGCGACCGCGGCGTCCGGCACCAGCGGGGTGACCGATCGGGCCCCGTGCCGGTCGAGGACGGTGTGCACCGTGGCCAGGTTCCCGCCGCTGGTGCTGCGCAGGTTCTGGTTCGCGCCGCGTACCTGGAGCGGCTCGTTGAACTTGACCTCAAGGGCGACCTCGGCCGTCACCGTGCCCGAGGACTCGAAGCGTTGACCGTCGCGCAGCGACCCGGTCACGGTCAGCGCCGTGGAGGCCGGGCCGAGCCCGCCGTCGCGGGCCAGGAGCTTCTTGTCGGCCTGGACGACGAGGTCGGCCCGGCCGTCGCGGTTGGCGTCGACGGTGGACGTGAGGTAGCCGCCGTCGCCCTGGGCGACCGGCACGCCGCCGGCTAAGCGGACGGTGGCGGGATCGACGGCGGTGGCGTCCACGCCGTCCGCGCTGAGCAGGGTGACCGGGATGTTTCCGGCCACGGCGAGGTTGACGGGTTTGGGGAGGACGACGCTGATCGGGACCGGGAGGGGTGCCGCGGCTTGTGCGGGCAGGGTTCCGATCGCGGTGGTGGCCGTGACCACGGTGGCGAGGGCAGCCAGGAGTGCCGGACGCTTGGCCATGACGAATCCGTTCCATGCGTGGGGGGTTGGAGGTGGTGCGGATGGAATGGTTCGCCCGAATCTAATCCCGAGCCGGCGGGCGTCGTATTGGCGCATCTGACGGAAGTATTGACGCCGGGGATCTACCGATGTCGAAGCCTCCCCGACGGCGGCTCATGACCACCGCCGTCCAGGCAGGTGGCAGGGCATGATCGCCGGCCGCCTACAGTGGCCGGATGGACATTCGCGAAGGCCGTGACGGGGACGTCGACGTCGTGCTGGCCATGTTCGACAGTGCCGTGGCGTGGCTGGTCACCCAGGGGCGTACCGGGCAGTGGGGGAGTCGTCCGTTCAGCGGCGACGACCACCGCAGGGGACAGGTCGCCGGGTGGCTGGCGGGTGGTGGGATGCGCATCGCCGAGATCGACGGCGGGCCCGCCGGCTGCGTCGTCGTCGGGGACGCGCACGACTACGTCACTCCCGCCGCCGAACCCGAGCTGTACGTTCAGGCTCTCGTCGCCGACCACCGTTACGCCGGCCGGAGCGTGGGGCGGCAGTTGCTGGAATGGGCCGTCGCCGAGGCTCGGGGGCGTGGTGTCGGGCTGGTGCGGGTCGACTGCTACGCCGGTGACGACGGCCGGCTGGTGGCCTATTACGAAAGCTGCGGCTTCACCCGCGTCCAGCCGTTCACCGTGAGGGAGTGGCCCGGCATGATTCTGCAGCGTCGCGTCTGACCGGCTGCACAGGGGCGCGGGGCGCGGGAATAATGAGTTTCGTTGTCGCCACTCCATGCGTACGATCGACTACGCAAAGTGACACCCAACACAGGGTTCAGGAGGGGCAATGTTCAAGACCATGCGCGTCGCGGCGGCCGTGGCCGGGTCAGCGGCGCTGCTGTCGCTGGGGCTCGCCGCGCCCGCTTCGGCGGCCACATACCTCAACTGCCGCACCTTCGTCCACCACAACGACAACTACCTCGGCATCGCGTTCTGCAGCAACCCGATGGGCCAGACCTGGCGGTTCCGGGCCGTGATCACCTGCGGCTGGGCGCCCGACGTCGTCGGGGAGTGGGTCACGCTCGCGCCGGGTGGCATCGGGCAGTCGCAGGGCACCTGCGGCCGGCTCGGCAGCGGGGTCGGCGCCGTGGGGGTTGACGAGCGCCGGGTCTGAGAGCCCGAGGGGCACCGGGCGCCGTCCGGAAGGGGGACGGCGCCCGGTGCCGTCTCCTGGGGGAGGGCGTGGGCTCAGAGATCGGCGAGGATCTCGATGTCCTCCACCGTGGCATCGCGGACCACCTCGAACGCCGCCGTGGCCGCGGACATGTCATGCGCGGCCTGGCGAGCCGCCTGCAGCCTGGCGGCCGAATCCCAGCGCCAGACGCCGACCCACGTCCCGTCGTCCAGCCGGCCGAGGCGCGCCTCCGCGAGGCCCGGCTGGGTGGCCCTGACGGCGCTGACCAGGTCGGCGTGCCGGGCCTGGACCTCCTCGGCATCGGTGGAACCGGTCTGGAAGCGGGTGATGCTGATGACAGCCATGTTGGACCATCTCTCTAGAGTTGACTTCTAGTGACTGAGTTTAGAGTTAAACTCTAGCCATGAGCGATGTCAAGGCCGTTCGGGTGAGAGTGCCGGACCGGGCGTTGGACGCCCGGCTCCGTGGACGAGCCCTCATGAGACGGAGCGGGCGTAGCGGGCCGCGAGGTCGCGCACGTGGTCGATGAGCTCCGGCGGCTCGATGATCTCGAAGTCCAGGTCGAGCAGGCCGATGTGGACGGCGATCGTGTGCAGGCTGTCCGCGCCGGTGTTCAGCACGCAGGTGTCGTCGTTCACGGCCTCCACCACGCCGACCGCGGGGTTGATACGCTCGGTCACGACCTCGGCGGGCGCGTGGACGACGATCCGGGACCGGTAGCGCCAGGCCGCGGCCGACACTCCCTGCGCGACGTACGCGGCCGCGCCGCCCTCCGGCGGATCGCGTGGGGGGAAGCGCGGCCCGGTGGGCACCCGGGGTTCGACGCGGTCGACCCGGAACGTGCGCCAGTCCTGCCGGTCGACGTCCCACGCGACGAGATACCAGCGGCGGCCCCACGACACGAGCCGGTGCGGCTCGACGGTCCGGACACCCGCGGTTCCGTCGTGGGCGCGGTAGTCGAACCGCAGCCGCTCCTGGTCCCGGCAGGCCGCGGCGAGCGCGGTCAGCACGCCCGGGTCCACCACCGGGCCGGGACGGTCCGCGGGCACGGGCTCGGTGTAGGTCTGCAGCGCGTTGACCCGGTGCCGCAACCGGGAGGGCAGCACCTGCTCCAGCTTGGCGAGCGCGCGTACCGAGGTCTCCTCGATGCCGGCGACGCTGCCGCCGGCGGCGGTGCGCAGCCCGACCGCGACGGCCACCGCCTCGTCGTCGTCGAGCAGGAGCGGCGGCATGGCGGTGCCGGCGCCCAGCCGGTAGCCGCCGTAGGTGCCACGGGTCGCGTCCACCGGATATCCGAGGTCGCGCAGCCGATCGACGTCGCGGCGCACGGTCCGCTCGCTCACTCCAAGCCGCTCCGCGAGAGCGGCGCCGGGCCAGTCACGCCTGGCCTGCAACAACGACAGCAGGCGCAGCAGCCGCGCCGAGGTCTCCAACATGTCCTCAAGCGTGCCAGCACTTCAGGACAGAACTTGACCGGAATGATCCGTAGCGTTGCCGTCATGAGCGAGAACCACGAGATCAGGCCCTTCCGCATCGACGTTCCGCAGGCCCGGCTGGACGACCTTCGTGACCGCCTCGACCGCACACTCTGGCCCGACGAGATCCCGGGCGCCGGCTGGGACTACGGCGTCCCGGTGGAGTACGTGCGCGGGCTCGCCGACTACTGGCGCGACGGCTACGACTGGCGCGCCCACGAGGCCGAGCTCAACCGGTACCCGCAGGCCACCACCGAGATCGACGGGCAGAACATCCATTTCCTGCACGTCCGCTCGCGGCACGAGAACGCCCTGCCGCTGATCCTCACGCACGGCTGGCCCGGCTCGATCGTGGAATACCAGAAGGTCATCGAGCCCCTCACCGATCCCGAGGACCCGGCACAGGCCTTCCACGTGGTGATCCCGTCGCTGCCCGGCTTCGGCTTCTCCGGCCCGACCAAGGAGCGGGGCTGGAACCGGTACCGCACCGCCAGGGCGTGGGCGGAGCTGATGCGGCGGCTGGGTTACGACCGCTACGGCGCGGTCGGCAACGACGCCGGCTCGTTCGTCTCTCCAGAGGTGGGGCGGGTGGATCCCGGTCACGTCGTCGGGGTGCACGTCACCCAGCTCTTCTCGTTCCCCTCCGGGGATCCGGCCGAGTTCGAGGGGATCACCGCGGAGGAGCAGCGAGGGCTGGAGGTGCTCCAGTGGTTCTCCGAGAACAAGATGTCCTACAACACCCTGCACGCGCAGCAGCCGCAGACGTTGTCGTACGCGATCTTCGACTCGCCGGTCGGGCTGCTGGGCTGGAACGCGCAGCTCTTCGGCGAGGCGCCGGACCTCGACCCCGACTTCGTCCTGACCAACGTCATGCTCTACTGGCTGACCGGCACCGCGACGTCGGCCACCCGCTTCTACTACGAGGACGCGCACGCCGAGCACCCCAAGGGGCCCACCACCGTCCCGACGGGCCTGGCGATGTTCGGGGGCGACTTCGTCTCCATGCGCAGGTTCGCCGAGCGCGACCACCAGAACATCGTGCACTGGAAGTCCTACGACCGCGGCGGCCACTACGCCGCCCACGTCGTGCCCGACGTGCTCGTCGACGACCTGCGCACCTTCTACGGCGGGCTGCGCTGACCCGTGAAGGCCCCGCCGGGCGGCGGGGCCTTCACCGACGGTTACAGGCCGACCATCTTGAGCCTGACCGAGTACGTGAACTCCGTCGGCTCGTCCCCGGTGAGGGTATCCGAGATGATCACGTCCTCGTCCTCGTCGAGCGGGACGCACGAGGAGCCGAACGCCGTCACGGTGCCGAGGCTGGTGCCCTGGCCCCAGATCGGCCCGTCGGCCTCGCGCAGGTCGAAGGTCACGTTCTGGCCGGTCGTGATGATCGCGGTCGGGTACTCGAAGTCGGCGGGGTCTCCGTCGTCCCCGGACCTCATGGAGTAGTGCGTACTGTTGAATCGGGGGAACAGGTTTCCCTGGACCAGGAAGCGGAGCTCGTCCTGGCCGTCCCCTTCGGCGACGTTGCCCGCGTCGATGTCGTACAGCGTCACGCGGCACGACGCGGCCATGGCGTGCGCCGGCGTCGTGGCCAGAGCCGCCGGTGCCATCAGGCCCGCGGCGAGTGCCAACGCGGCGATCGGCTTGCGAGAGTGCATGCTGGTTCCTCCTCGATGTGCTGACGCTCCGCTCCTTGTCGCGAAACGCGGCATCAGCGTGCTCGGGGCGTCGTGAGCACATCGTTAGAGCGCAGGTCAAGGACCCAGTGCACAATCCGTCCGTAAGAATCGGCACAGGCAGGCGGGAGCCGCGCGCCTACCCTCCCGTTATGGGAGACACTCTCACCGTACTGCTGCTCGGCACGCCGGAGCTGGCCGTCGGCGGGGTGCCCGTGGGCATCCGCTCCGCCAAGACCCGGGCGCTGCTCTGCTACCTCGCCACCGCGCCCGGGCCGCGCCCGCGGGGCGAGCTGGCGACGCTGCTGTGGGGCGAGCGGCCCGACACCCACGCCCGGGGCAGCCTGCGGCTGGCGCTGTCGGAGCTGCGCAGGGAGGTGGGCGGCTGGCTCGACATCGGCCGCGAGCAGGTCGGCTTCCGCGCCGACGACACCTCCTTCGTGGACCACCGTCAGCTCACGCGCGAGCTGCCGGTGGCGGGCGTGCTGCGGTTGTGGCGCGGTGAGTTCCTGGACGGCGTCTCCTTCGGCGACGCCCCCGCCTTCGCCGGGTGGCTGGACGCGGAGCGCGGGCGGGTGCGTTCGATGCTGCGCGAGGTGCTCGTGGGCGCCGCGACCGCGGGCTCCGCGTGTCCCGAGCAGCTCGTACGGCTGGCGCGCATCGTCACCGACCTGGACCCGTTCGACGAGGAGGCGCACCGGCTGCTGATCGCCTCCCTCGCCGAGGCGGGCAACCGGGCCGCGGCGCTGGCCTGCTACGAGGACCTCCGCCGGCGCCTGGCCGCCGAGCTGGGCGTGGATCCCGCGCCGGAGACACGTGCCCTCAGGCAGGCGCTCCTGCCGAGGCCCGGGCACCGCCGGGCGGGCCCGCCGGTGCCCGGCACCGAGCTGATCGGCAGGGCGGCCGAGGTCCGCCACCTGCGGGAGCTGCTGTCCCGCGAGCGCCTGGTGACCCTGGTGGGGCCGGGAGGCATCGGCAAGACCCGCCTCGCCATCGCCGCCACTGCCCGCACGGCCGGGGCCGGGGACGGTGAGCGTGGGCAGGCGCGGAACGGGGACGGCGGGCGTGGACCGGCGCGGAACGGGGACGGCGCGCGTGGACCGGCGCGGGACGTGGCGTTCGTGTCCTTCGCCGGGGTCGGGCACGAGGCGGCCGTGACCACGCTCGCCCGCCGCCTCGGCGTCGACCTCACGCCGCCGCGCCCCGCGCTCGACCTGCTGCTCGCCACGCTCTCCGCCCGCTCGACCCTTCTCGTGCTGGACAACCTGGAGCACCTTCCCGCCTTCGACGCGGTCATCGCCCGGATCATGGAGGCCGCGCCCGGCGTAGGCGTACTGGCCACCAGCAGGCGCCGCCCCGACCTGCCCGGCCAGGTGATCGTCGAGGTGACCGGCCTGCCCGCCCCGGCCGCCGAGGAGCTCTTCACCGTACGGGCGCTGAAGGCGCAGCCGTCGTTCGATCCCGACCGGGAGGCCGCCCTGGTGGCCGCGATCTGCGCCGCGACCTGCGGACTGCCACTGGCCATCGAGCTGGCGGCCAGCCTGCTGCGGGCCGTGCCCTGCGCCGAGCTGGCCCAGCGCCTCGGCGTGGACCCCGGCCTGCTCTCGGCCCCAGGACCCGCCGCCCGCTCCCGGCACGCCTGCATGCGAACGGTCTTCGAGACTTCATGGCGGCTGCTGGACCCGGCGGGGCAGGAGGCGCTGGCGGCGCTGTCGGTGTTCGGTGGCGGGTGCACGCTGCGGGCGGCGCTGGAGGTGGCCAGGACCAGCCCGGAGGTCCTGGTACGCCTGGTGGACCACAGCATGATCCACCTCACGCCCGCGGGCCGGTACGCCATCCACCCCCTCATCCAGCAGTTCGCCGCCGCGCACCTGGACCGGACCGTACGCCGCCGGCACGCCGCCCACTTCGCCCGCCTCCTCGACCGCCACGCCGCCGCGCTCGAGGACGCCTCCGACACCGAGGTCACCCGGGTTCTCGCCCCGGAGCTGGACAACATCCGCCTGGCCTGGGCCGCGTCGGGGCAACCGCGGTTCCTGGACCACTACTGGGCGCTGTGCCTGCGATTACGCCTGTACGAGGAGTCGGGTGCCATCGTGCGCCGCCACCTCGCCCGTACCCGGGAGGCCCCGCACCTGAGGGCGCGCCGGCTGTGGATGGCCGCGGTGAGCGAGCACCAGCTCGCCAGGGAGGGCGAGGCGATCGCCCTGGCCAGGGCCGCGCTCGACACCGTGGGCCGGCCGCTGCCGACCTCGTCGCCGGGCCGGGCCGTCGCCCTCGTCGGCGCGGCGGCGGGCCGCCTGCTGCCCGTACGCCGGGCCGACGCCGCCGGGGCCGAGGCCGCGCAGGCGCTCACGCTGCTGGCCAGGCTCGCCTTCCTGCAACGGGACCTGCCCACGATGCTGCTCGCCTCGCTCCGCCAGCTCAACGCCGCCGAGCAGGCGACCGACCCCGCACTGCGCGCCGAGGCGTACGCGAACTTCGCCACCATCGCCCGCATCGCCCGCCTCCATCGCCTGGCCGACCGCTACGGCGCGCTCACCGACCACGCCCTGGCCGGCATTTCGCACCCCACGGCCGCCGCGAACCGCGCCCGGCTGGCCCGCGGGCTCGACCAGCTCTTTTCCGGGGCGTTCGAGGCCGCCCGCCACTCGTTCGCCGAGGGCCGGGCCAGAACGCCGGACCCCCGGATGGCGGAGAGCTGCGCGGGCATGCTCGCCGAAACCGCCCTGTGGCGCGGCGACTTCGGCGCGGCCGTAGACCTCTATGCCGAGACGGAGGAGCTGGCCGTCGCGCGGGTAGGCGGTGACGACATCGGCCGTTACTGGTGCCTGATGGGGCGGGTGGAGGCGCTGCTCCGCCTGGACGGGGTCGCGGCCGGGCGGATCGCGGAGGTGCTGGCGGCCGCCTGGGCCTCGACCGAGCGCCGCCGTACGCACGCGCGCGAGCTGGGACTTCGCGACAGCGCCGCCCTGCACGTGATCCAGCGCATGCGCCTGCTCACCGCCGGCGCCCGTCTGGACCCCGCGAGCGGCGGCCCGGCGGTGCGGGAGGCTCTCGCCCTGGCCAGGCGGCTGCCCCCGGCCCAGCACGGCCTGCTGGAATGCTGGACCGGCCTGGCCGAGCTCCTCCCTTCCCTCGACCCCGACCCGGGGACCGCGCGCTTCCTGCACTCCCGCATGACCCGCTTCGTGTCGCGCAATCCGGGCGCGGTCGCCCGGATCGGCTGGGCCCGCGCCCTGGTGCTGGCCACGGCGGGCAGGCAGCGGGCGGCCCGGCGCGTGGCCGGGCAGGCCATGGCCGACGCCGAACGCCTGTCCGTCCCGTACGACTACGGCAGGGCCGAGCAGGTGGCTCTCGCTCTTCGAGGAGGCTGACCGTCGCGTCGGGTGTGGAAGCGGCTTCGTGTTTCCTGGGGCTGTCCCGGGGCCGTGTTGACCTCAACCGCGCTTGGGATTGCACGATGGCGGCCGGGGCTTCGCACCGTCATCCGGCCTTGAGGTGGGTGCCCCCGCGAGGGCCGAACCCCGCATGACCGGAGTGCCGACGGGGGCTCCGGCCACGCCCTTCGCACCTGAACCCCTTGACGGAAGGAATGCACCTGTAATGGATATCGGTATCGGATTGCCCGGTCATGCCCGGTGGACCGACGGCACGACACTGGTGGACTGGGCCCGCCGAGCGGAACTGCGCGGCTTCTCCAGCCTCAGCGTCAGTGACCGTCTGGCCTGGTCGACGCCGGAGCCTTTGATCACCTTGGCCGCCGCGGCGGGCGCCACCTCGCGCATCCGGCTCGTGACCAGCGTGCTTCTCGCACCTTTGCGCGCCAACCATGCCCTGTTCGCCAAGGCCGTCACCACACTCGACCAGCTCGCCGGGCCCGGCCGCCTGCAGTTGGGGCTCGCTCCGGGACTCCGGAAGGACGACTTCGTGCTCAGCGACGTCGACTACGGCACCAGGGGCAAGCAGTTCGACCAGCTCCTCGACCGGCTCGCGGCGGCCACGGCACCCGGCGACCCCGTGGGCCCGCGACCCGCCACACCCGGCGGGCCCGCCCTGCTGTTCGGCGGCACCTCCAAGGCGACCCTGCGCCGCATCGTCTCCCGGGGGACGGGATGGATCGCCGGTGACGCGACCGTGCAGGACGTTCAGGACTTCGCCCCTCAGCTCCGGCAGGCGTGGACGGCGGCCGGCAGACCCGGCGCGCCTCGGCTGGTGGCGTCGGTGATGTACGCACTCGGCCCCGATGCCGAGGCCGCGATCTCCGATGCCGTCGGCTCCTATTACGCCTTCGCCGGCGACGAGTACGCGGACTACGGCATCTCCATCGCCTACACCCGACCGGAGCAGATCACCGCCGCGATCGCCGCCTTCGACCAAATCGGCTGTGACGAACTGATCTTCATGGGCAACGATCCGGATCCTGCGCAGGTGGACCTCCTCGCCGAGGTCATCGGCCTCTGACCAGCCCCGTCACTCTGCGCCTCAGCGGTTCGTCCTGTCAGGGTGCGGGGACAGGCGCGGGGACGTGCTGGTCGATGAGGATGCGGGCGGCGGCGACCGAACGCGCGGCGGGGCCGGAGGGGCCGAGCGTGGCCGCGTTGGCGTAGAGCCCTGAGGTGACGAGCATCAGCATGTCGGCCAGGGCGTCGGGATCGGCGGCGTGTGCGACGGCGGCCAGAGCGCACAGCCGTTCCCGGCCGCGTGGTTGTCCGCGCCCTCGCCCGGTTGCTTGTCGAACGTCGCTTCCGGGTGCGGGCCGAGGACAGCGCGGCGGTGTCGGAGTGGTCCCCCTGGTGCGACTTCTCCGTCCAGTGAGCGCCGCCACCGGCCGTGAACGGGCACACGCAAGCCTGGTGAGACGGAGCGGCGAAGCGGGGCGGGGGCTGTGCCGGTCTTGATGCTTCTGGGGTTCCTTCTACGGCTGAGGCGTCGCACCATATATAAGGACTGGTCCGAAACGCCCTGTGGCTGATTACCCCCCGTTCCCCCCGATCAGGAAGGACGATTCATGATCCGTCGCGTACTGGCCGTCGCCGTTCTGACCACCGCCGCGCTCGCCACCGTACCGACAGGCGCGCAGGCCGCCCCCGCCTGCCGGGCCGGCTACATGTGCAACACCCAGTACTTCTCCGACTCCGCGCGCACCAATTTGGTCGGGGTCAAGACGGAATTCTGCAGTGGTGAGGTCTCGACCTGGGGCAGACTCAACGGCTACATCACGTGGTCCACGAGCCCCTGCAACTGACGTAAGGCTGCCGGCAGGGCACGCACTCGTGTGGCCCTGCCGGCGGATCCGCACGTCGTGGGCCGCCGAGGGAACTCTGGAGCGTTCATAGAGTAAACAGCCGTTGGGCGGCTGAGATACAACCTTCTACGCCGCTCTCGGATCGCTGACTTACAGAAATGAGTGCCGATGCTGACAGAGTTCTTACGCGACCAGTGCTTCACCACGGCGTGGTTCGGGCTGATGGCCTTCGTGTGGTTCGGCTGGTCCCAGGAGGACCCGCCCCGGAGCTGGCGGGTCTGGCTGGGCGTGGCGTCGGTCCTGGGGGTGGGGTTCGCTGTGGCTTTCGGGGTGTTGACCGCTGCGAACTGGGACCAGCCCAGCGCCCTGGAGGGGAAGTACGCCTGGTTCGGCGTCCTGGTCGCGGCGGAGGTCGTGGCCGCGGGAGCCGGGTGTCTCCTGTTGGGCAGGCGCGGGGCGTCCCGGTGGATGGCGTGGTGGGTCGCGCTCGTCGTGGCGGCGCATTTCCTGCCCTTGGCGCTGTTGCTGAATGACATCGGTGTGGCAGTCGTCGGCGTCGTCCAACTGGTCGTGCTCGGTGTGGCAGCACCACGCCTGCGCGCCACCACCACAGCGAGCAGCCGAACGGCCGGACCGATCATGGGCACGACTTTGCTGCTGAGCGCGGCGATCAGCACGGCGATCGCGCTACCCGGACTGTGAGGACTTCCTGGTCGCCATAGGTGCCCTCCCTCCCGAGCGCGGCCGGAGCGGCCCTGAGTGTAAAGATCGGGGTGGCGCTCCTGGGCAGCGTCGGCATCGCCGTCTACCGCGCCGAGATGAGCGAACGCCGTCCCGCCCGGCGTGCGCGCGGAAGCCACCGAGGCGGCGCGCGAGACGCTGGGCGGGACACTCCGCTCCTGAGCTGCCGCGGGGTCACAACCAGCCGCGTGACTCGGCCACGCGGGCGGCCTCGGCGCGGTTGCGGGCGCCCGTCTTGCCGATGGCCGAGGACAGATAGTTGCGTACGGTGCCCTCGGTGAGGAACAGCCGCCGGGCGATGTCGGCCACGGTGGAGCCGTCGGAGGCGACCCGCAGCACCTCGGCCTCCCGCTGCGTGAGCGGGCTCGGGCCCACCGTCAGGGCGGTCACGGCCAGCTTGGGATCGATCACCCGCTCGCCCGCCATCACCCGCCGTACGGCCGCTGTCAGCTCGGTGACGGGGGCGTCCTTGACCACGTAACCGGCCACGCCCGCGTCCAGGGCCCGGTTGAGGTAGCCGGGCCTGCCGAACGTGGTCACGATGATCACCCGGCGGTCGCGCAGGCGTTCGGCGACCTCCAGGCCCGACAGGCCCGGCATCTCGATGTCGAGCAGTACGACGTCTGGGTCGTGCTCGGCCGCCGCGGCCACGACCTGATCGCCGCGCCCGACCTCGGCGACCACCTCGATGTCCGGCTCCAGCGCGAGCAGCGCGGCCAGGCCGCCCCTGACCAGGTCCTGGTCGTCGGCGATCAGGACGCGGATCATGGGGTCACCGCCAGCGGGACGCGGGCGTAGAGGCGGTAGCCGCCGCCCGGCGGCCGGCCGACCTCCAGCCGGCCACCGGCCTGCGTGAGCCGCTCGGCCAGCCCGGTCAGCCCGCTCCCCGGCCGCTGCCCGCCATCCCACGCCCCACCCACCGACCGGCCGAGGCCCGAGGGCCCGTCCTGAGTCCCGCCCGCCGACCGGCCGAGGCCCGGGAGCCCGTCCTGAGTCCCGCCCACCGCCGGGAGCCCGTCCTGAGTCTCGCCCGCCGGTGGCCCGCCGTCCGCCCCGGTCGCCGGTGACCCGTCGTCGCGGACCTCCAAGGTGGCCGCGGTGGCGTCGACCCGCAGGTCGATCCAGCAGCGCCTGGCCCGGCTGTGGCGCAGGACGTTGGTCGTGGCCTCGCGTACGGCCCAGGCCAGCAGTGTCTCGGCGGCGGCCGGGATGGGTCCGTCGGCGGGCGACACCTCCAGCTCGATCCCGGCCAGCCGTAACCCGCGCGCCGCCTTGTCCAGCTCCTCCGACAGCGCGGGCGCCCGATAGCCGGACACCGCGTGCCGTACCTCGTCGAGGGCCTGCCGGGCGGACCGCTCCACGTCGGTCATCTCGCGGGCCGCTCGATCGGGGTCGGTGTGCGCCAGCCGCGCGGCGAGCTGGCTCCTGATGGTGATCGTGGTCAGCGTGTGCCCCAGGATGTCGTGCAGGTCCCGGGCGAAGCGCAGCCGTTCGTTCTCCACGGCGAGCTGCGCCACCTCGGCGCGGGCCGCGTCCAGCCGGGCCAGCAGGATCCCCATCCGCAGCATGCTGTGCACCGCGGTCGCCTGCGCCACGACCGCGATCGGCACCCACCAGATCCCGCCGAACGACACTCCCTGCGCCACCAGCGCGACCACCTCCACGACCACCGTCGCCGCCGTCGCGGCGGCGAACGCGGCCCCGGTCAGCGCGGCGGCCAGCGTGCTGACGACGAACACGAACGACACGTACGCCCACGGCGGCCCGAGCGCCGGCAGCAGGGCCGCCGCCGTGACCGGCAGCCCGATCAGGGCCCACGTCGAGGGTTTACCGACGCTGAACGTCCGCCACATGATGTTCAGCCAGCAGACCGCGAACAGCGCCACCGCCGCGAGCACCCAGACCACCACCCCGGCCCCCGGCGCCGTGCCGAACCACGACCAGAGCGGCCAGCCCAGCAGGAGCAGCCAGGCCAGGCCCCCGGCCCGGCCCGCCGCACGGCCTCGGCCGGCGTCCCTCGGCGGCATTCCCAGCGTCACGTTCGCGACCGTCACAGAGCCCGACGGTAACGCCACACGGCCAGCGCGGCGAACAGCAGGGTCCAGGCGGCCAGCACGCCGACGGCGGTCCCGGTCGGCCACTGCCCGTCCAGCGCCCGCCAGCCCAGCGATCCGGCCTGGTAGGCGGGGCTGTACTCGGCCAGGACCCGCATCGGCTCGGGCATCACCTGCACGGGTAGCCACAATCCGCCCAGTACGGACAGGACGAAGTAGACGCCCATCATGGCCAGGTTCGCGGCCTGCCCTTTGAGCGTGTAGCCGAAGGCGATGCCCAGTGCCGCGAACGGCACGACGCCCACCCAGATCAGCGCCACGAGGGCCGGCCAGGTCCACAGCGGCAGCCGTACCCCGCCCAGCAGCGCGCCCGCGGCCAGTACGACCACGATACTCGGCAGCACCCCGGCGACCCCGCTGACCAGCTTGGCCACCACGTACCCGGAGGCCGGCAACGGCGTCACCGCGAGCTGGCGTGCCCAGCCCTTGCTCCGCTCCAGCGCGATGGCGCCGCCGATGAACAGGGCGCCGCCCAGCGAACCGTACGTGGCCATCGACACCATACTGAAGGCGGCGAAGTCGCCCTGCTGGTTCTGCGGCACCACGTTCAGCACCTTGGTCCACAGCAGGTAGAGCGCCACCGGGAAGCCGGTCAGCAGGATCAGCCCGGCCGGGTTGCGGAAGGCCCGACGCAGCTCCAGCCTCAGGTACGACCTCATCGCTCCTGCCCTCCCGTCAGGCTCACGAAGGCGCTCTCCAGGTCAGGGCTCACCGTGCGGACGTCCCGGACGTCGTCGAACTTCGCGAACAAGGCGCGGAGCGTCGCGTCGGAGTCGCCGGTACGCAGCACGACCGTACGGCCCTCGATGTGCACCTGGCGGACACCCGGCAGCGCCTCGAACGCCGACACGTCGGCGCCGCCGGTCACGAAGCGCACCTCCGTACCGCCGACCAGGGCCTTGACGGCCTCGACCGGCCCATCCGCCACGATCTTGCCGCCGGCCAGCAGCACCACCCGGTCGGCGTAGTCGTCGGCCTCGGTCAGGTAGTGGGTGGCGAACACGACCGTGCGCCCCTCCGCCGTACGGGCGCGTACCTCCTGCCACAGGGCGCGGCGGCTGTCGACGTCCAGTCCCACCGTGGGCTCGTCGAGCACGAGCAGCCTGGGGTCACCGGCCAGGGCCAGCGCGAACCGTACCCGCTGCTGCTGCCCGCCGGACAACCGGCCGACGCGCCGCCCGGCGAACTCCGCCACGCCCGCCGCCCGCAGCACCCGCTCGACCGGCATCGGCGCCGGGTACATCCCGGCCACCGCGCTCACCAACTCGCCGACCGGTACGTCCTCCAGCAACCCAGCATCCTGCAGCAACACCCCGACGGCACCCGAGCGCAGCGCGTCGGCGGGCGGGAGGCCGAACACCCTGGCCGTTCCCGCACCGGGCGCGAGCAGCCCGAGGGCGATGGACAACATCGTGGTCTTGCCCGCCCCGTTGGGGCCGAGCACGGCGACCGTCTGCCCTTCCTTCACCTTCAGATCCACGCCGTCGAGCGCCACGGTACCGCCGTAGCGCTTGCTCACGGCCTCGACTTCGAGCGCGATTCCCATGCCGTTCAGCCTGGTCGAGAGCGGGATACGGCTGTAGTGCCGGGAGTCAGTCACCCCGGTATGACAGATGTCAGCCGGCCATGAGCGGTCAGCTGTCTCCGCGCAGGAAGACCTGCCAGGCGGTGGCGACCGACAGCGCCGCCCAGGCGGCCAGGACGAGTGCCCCGGCGCTCGGGCCGAGTGCCCTGGCCGGGTCGGCGGGCGTCCCGAGCAGGCTCAGGGCCGCCTCGTGCGGGAGGAACCACACCAGATTCGGCAGCGCGCCCAGCAACACCGGCGAGACGAGAACGGCCGTGACGAGGAGTACGGCGAGAGGGGTGACGACCGTCCTCCCGACGACGGCGAACCCGTGGCCGATGAGACCGAGCAGGAGATAGACGGCCAGGAGGGCCAGGAATCCGGCGGCGGCATCACCGGCTCCCAGCTCACCACCGCGAAGTTCCGCAGCACGTAACCCGGGAGGGTGCCGGGATCGCCGCGACCAGGCTGAGCGCCGCGCTGACGGTGAGCCTGGCGGCGAACAGCCGGCCACGGTCGGGTACGACGGCGAGGCTCACGCGCAGCCGGCCGCCACGGTACTCGCTGCCGGCCCCGAAGACCGCGATCGCGACGAACCCGTAGACCGGTGCAGCATGAGGGTGCCGAGCTCGGCGAGCGGGACCGACCCCGCCTGACCGGCCCCGCCTGACCGGCGACGCGGACGGTATCCGTGGCGGCGACGATGCCGAGCAGGGTGTTGGCGTCGAAGGTGACCGCGAGGGCGATCCACCCGGCCGGCAGGCTGGTGACCTTGATGCGCTCGGCGGCCAGGGTGTCGAGGAACCGGATGGCCGGGGGAGCGGGCCTGGCCGTCGTCACGGCCGGCACCGGCAGGCGCCGGTGCAGCAGCATCGCCGCCGCCACGACCGCGGCCAGCGCCGGCCCGGCGACCGAGCGCCAGGTGCCGGCCACGTCGATGATCGGCGGCAGCCAGAACACCCGACGACCACGCACGCCGCCGCGCCGTCCGCGAAGGGCCGCCGCAGGCCTGGCCCGACTCCGCCTGCGCTGGAACGGCGGCCCATCACCACGCCCCGTTCAGGACAACCGGCACATTTCCGGACACCATAGCGCAGCCAGGCGGCCGCGATCAGCCGACGCGGTAGCGCAGGTAGGCCATGCCACCGGCGAACCGGCGCTCCTCCAGCAGGTCGAGCCGGAGCCGCAGGCCGTCAGGGAAGAGCCGGTTGCCGCCGCCGACCACGGCAGGGACCACGAAGATGCCGCACTCGTCCACGAGGCCGGCGCGCAGCGCGTGGGCGGCGAGGTGCGGGCCGCCGATGGAGAGGTCGCGGTCCGCCGTCGCCTTCAGGTCGCGGATCGCGTCGGGGCGGAAGTCGCGTTCGAGGCGGGTCCTGGCGGTGGGCGCCTGCGGCAGGGTCGTGGAGAAGACGATCTTGTCCGCGGCCCGCCAGAGGGTGGCGAAGTCGCGGATGACGTCTGGCTCCGCCGGGCCGGTGTCCATGGTCTCCCAGACCATCATCGTCTCGTACATTCCGCGCCCGTACAGGTAGGTGCCGATCGGACGCTCCAGGTCGTTGATGAAGGCGTGCACCTCCTCGTCGGGTGCGGCCCACGTGAAGTCGCCCTTCTCGTCGGCGGTGTAGCCGTCGAGCGACGCGATCGCGGAGTAGATCAGTGCGGCCATCGGTGGTTCTCCTGTCAGGTGCGACGAATCACTCCGTGCAGACCGCCTGCCGGGGGGAAACTCATCGGCGGGCGGGAGGTCATCGCGTGGGTGACGGAGCCTGCGGCGGCGCGGCGGGAACGACGCAGGATAGGGCACCGCGCAGGACGGTGGCGAAGGAGCCGGTGGTGCCGGGCTCGAGCCAGTGCCGCCCCGCCACCCGGATGGCGCCGGCGATCGCGGCGGCCGTGACGGCGGGGAACAGGTCGCGCGCGGGGTCGGTGCCGGTGCGGGCGGCGATCGCCTCGGCGAGCGGGCCCTCCGCCATGGAGAACGCCTTGAGCGCCTCGCCCTCCAGCTCAGGCGTGGACATGATCATGCGTAGCCCCGCCCTGTCGGGCTCGGGATCGGTGTAGAGCTCGATCATGGCCGCGATGACGGCCTGGTCGAGCGGCTCGTCGGCGGGCCGGGAGCGCAGCGCCTGCCCGGCGCGACCGGCCTGGTCGGCCTGGAAGGCGCAGATCGCCTCCGCCCTGCTGGAGAAGTAGTTGTTGTAGGTGCGCGGTGAGACCCCCGCGGCCGTGGCGATGTCGTGGACGCGGACGAGGGCCAGCCCGTGCGGGCCCTGCTCGATGGCCAGGCGGAGCGCGGCATGGCTGATCGCCTCCCGCGTGGACTGCTTGTTGCGGGCCCGGAGGTCCATGACGTCGTCGTTCATGGGCCGACTCTACCCGAAGTGCGGGGCACGCACTAGATGCGTGACACGCAAGTTGTGTATAGAGTGCGACATGACGCCTGGCACTCCCGACCGGAGAGTGCCAATAGCAAGGCGTGCGCCGGGACGGCGAGGCGCGCCGGCGGGCCTGTCCGCCCGCCGGCGGCCGTCCGTCGCGGGCGCCGTCCCCGGACCCCATCGAGAGCAGGAGCATCATGGCTTCGAAAATGATTGCGTTCGACGAGGACGCCCGGCGCGGTCTCGAGCGCGGTATGAACCAGCTCGCCGACGCCGTCAAGGTGACCTTGGGTCCCAAGGGCCGCAACGTCGTGCTGGAGAAGAAGTGGGGCGCTCCCACGATCACCAACGACGGCGTGTCCATCGCCAAGGAGATCGAGCTCGAGGACCCTTGGGAGAAGATCGGCGCCGAGCTGGTCAAGGAGGTCGCCAAGAAGACCGACGACGTCGCGGGCGACGGCACCACCACCGCCACCGTGCTCGCCCAGGCGCTGGTGCGTGAGGGCCTGCGCAACGTGGCCGCCGGCGCCAACCCGATGGCCCTGAAGAAGGGCATCGAGGCCGCTGTCGAGCGGGTCAGCGAGGAGCTGTCCAAGCTCGCCAGGGACGTGGAGACCAAGGAGCAGATCGCCTCCACCGCCTCCATCTCCGCCGCCGACCCCGAGATCGGCTCGCTCATCGCCGAGGCGATGGACAAGGTCGGCCAGGAAGGCGTCATCACCGTCGAGGAGAGCAACACCTTCGGCCTGGAGCTTGAGCTCACCGAGGGCATGCGCTTCGACAAGGG
>NZ_FNDJ01000032.1 GCF_900099965.1 Nonomuraea jiangxiensis
GGGTGGGGGTGGCCGATGACGAGTCGGTGGGGGTCGGTGTGGCGGACGACGAGTCGGTGGGAGTGGGTGTGGCGGACGACGAGTCGGTAGGGGTCGGTGTGGCCGATGACGAGTCGGTGGGGGTGGGTGTGGCGGATGACGAGTCGGATGGGGTGGGGGTTGAGGAGTCGGACGTGGTCGGGGTCGGGGTGGCGGACGAGGAATCGGTGGGGGTGGCTGACGACGAGTCGGATGGGGTGGGCGTCTGAGTGGCTGTCGGAGCGTCGGTGGTCGGTGTGGGGACGGGATGGGTCGCCGACGGGTGGGAGTCGTCTCCGCCGGTGCCCGAGTTCCCCGAGCCGGTCGACTGCCCGTGGGAGGGGTGGTGACCTCCGGTGTCCGTCTTCGGCTGGTCCGAGCCGGTGGTCTGGTCGGAATCAGCGGGCCGGCCGGGCCGGTGGGAACCGCTGGGTCGATCAGAGCCGGCGTGCTGGTCAGAGCCGGTGGTCTGATCCGAGCCGGCGTGCTGGTCAGAGCCGGTGGGTCGGTCTGAGCCGGTCGGGCGGTGGGAACCGGGTCGGTCCTGGCCGCCGGGGTAGCCCGGGCCGTCGGTGGTCGCCTGCTGCGCGGATGGGTCGTGCCGCTGGTCGCCGGGTCGGCGCCCCTGCTCCCCGTAGGCGCCGGGCTGCCACTGGGGGTCTCGGCCGGACTGGCCCTGGGAGCGGTGGCCGGATTGGCCCTGGGGGCGGTGGGCGGGTTGGTCGTAGGCCGTCTGGGAGTCGGAGTGCGGCCCCGTGGGCCGGTGGCCGGAATGTCCGTTGGGCATGGGGATCTCAGGCCGTCCCTCGGTTGGTTGATTTGCGGTTGATTGATGGGATGGGCGGGCACCGGGGAGTGCCTCGACGGTCTGGATCTCGGCCTGCTGCTGCGGCGCTGCCGGGATGGGCTGGGGCTGGGTCGCGGGATCGCCGGTACGGGTCGCGTCCAGGCGGGCCTTGACGAGCTCCGGGTAGCCGTAGCCGACGACGCTGCTCGTGTCGCGTTCCTTGCGCTCCACGTCGCCGCCGCCGGTGTTCCCCTCGATGGTGAAGATCTTGTCGCCGCTGACCTTCGTCACCACGCCGACGTGGTCGATGCCGGCGATCTTGCCGGAGCCGTTCCAGTCGTAGAAGACGAGTGCGCCGGGTTCGGGCACCTTCCCCCAGGCGTGCTGCTGCTTGAACCACCTGGCATGCGCCACGGTCCACGCGAACTGCCCGATCCAGTCCTGGTAGCCGAGCTTGTGCGCCGCCCACGAGAGGTACATGTCGCACCACGGGGCCGAGCTGTAGTCCGCGTCGAGCTCGACGGTATGGCCGTACCAATGACCGAACTTGGTGGTGGAACCGCCGCGCTCGGAATAGCCGACCTGACTCTTGAGCAGCTCAATGAACTTCTGCGTCTCTGGCGTCATGGAAGTATGGGGACCTCCCGGACAGACCGGATTTACCCATACGTTTCCTGACAAAAGTGGTCAAGCAGGACGGATGTGGCTAAACCGGAAGCCTGTAGTGAGGCGAGAGTACCTTGTCGTTTCCGCAGGTCAAGTGCGCCTCAAGAGAAGTTCAACAGGCCGGTCGAGATGAAAAGCGCAGGTCAGGGCCACTGTCCGAATTATCCCAGTACGGGCGGTATGCAGGAAAGATCTACCTAAATTCAGTAGCCCGCGCCCGTCAGCAGGCCGCCGTCCACGGTGAACTCGCTGCCCGTGCAGTAGCTGGCCCGGTCGGAGGCCAGGAACGCCACCACGTGCGACACCTCCACCGGCTTCGCGAAACGCTTGATGACCATGGATTTCACGAAGGCGTCCGCGTCGATCTCGCTCATCATGTCCGGGTCCATGGCCATGGAGGTGTTGATCGCCCCGGGGTGCACGGAGTTCACCCGGATCTTGAACCTGGCCAGCTCCCTGGCCGCCGACTTGGTGATGCCGCGCAGCCCGAACTTGGAGGCCGAGTACGCCGACAGCCCCTCGGCCCCGACGAAGCCCTCGATGGAGGAGATGTTCACGATGGAGCCGCGCCCGGCGGCCCTCATGGGGTCGATCACCGACTTGATCCCCAGCCACGCGCCCCTGAGGTTGACGCCGATCACGCGGTCGAAGTCCTCAGGCGACATGTCATAGATACGCCGATATTTCAGGATCCCGGCGTTGTTCACCAGCACGTCGAGCTTCCCATGCAGGTCCGTCGCCGTCGCCACGGCCCGCCGCCACTCCTCCAGGCTGGTCACGTCATGACGGACGTAGGCGGCCCCGGTCTCCTCCGCCAGCGCCTTGCCCTCCTCGTCCAGCACGTCGCCGAACACCACCCGCGCCCCCTCGGCCAGGAACAGCCGCACGTGCGCCGCCCCCATGCCCCGCGCCCCTCCGGTGACCAGCGCGACCTTGCCGTCAAGCAGCCCCATGACGTCCTCCTGCCGCGACGGCCACCGCGGCCGCCTCCATGGAGCGGTAGACGGGGATCCCCGCCGCCGCCGCGATCCGCCTCACCTCGTCCTCGACGCCCGCGGGCGCGCAGTCGCCGTTCCTGGTGACGAGGGTGATCCTGGTGCCGGGCAGCGCGGCCTGCGCCCCGGCGACCGCCCGCGCGTACGCGTAGAGCGGCTCCGCCCGGTCCCCGTACGTGAAGAAGGCCTGTACGTTCACGTGCGCGACCACGTCACGGCACGGCCGATGCCGCACCACCACGTCGATCACCTCGGCCACGAGCTCCGCCCGCCCCAGCGGCCCGACGGGCACTTCGAGCGGATTGCCGGTGGCCGTCACCCCGAGCCCGCGCAGCTCGCCGAGCGCGTCGCCGGGCAGCGGGTCCAGCCGCACCCCGGCCAGGTCGAACGCGTCCGCGGCCAGCACGCTCGCGCCCCCGCTCGGCCCCACCACCAGCACCCCGTCCCCGGCGGTGACCCGCGAGCCGTGAGCCTGGAAGTACGCCAGCACCCCGATCAGGTCGTCCTGGCTCGACACCAGCACCGCCCCGCTCTGCTCGGCCACCGCCTCCCAGATCCGCCGCTCGCTCACCAGCCCGCCCGTGTGGCCGGCCGCCGCCGCCCGCCCCTGCCCGCTGCGCCCGCCGACCAGCAGCACCACGGGCAGGGCGAGGGAGCACAACGCCTCGTACAGCTCGCGCCCGTCACGCGGATCCTCCAGGTACAGTCCCACGGCCTCGGTCCGGTCGTCGCGGGCGAGCCAGCCGAGCAGCTCGGCGGGGGACACGTCGGCCGCGTTCCCGACGGTGACGACCCGGCTGAACGCCAGCCCGCGCCGCTCCCCGACCTTGATCACCTCGCCGGCGAGCCCGCCGCTCTGCGAGATCAGCGCGACCGGCCCGGCCGGCCCGACCCCGCCGCCGACGAACGTCTGCCGGCCCAGCGGGCAGTAGACTCCCATGCAGTTGGGCCCGAGCAGCCGGACGCCCGCCGCCCGCGCGGCCTCGACCAGCTCGCCTTCCAGCTCCGCCCGCCCGGCCTCGCCGAACCCGCCGCTCATCACCTGCACGAACGGGACCCCGGACGCCTGCCGCACCACCTCGGCGCACCGCTCGGCCGGCACGGCCACGAGGGCGTAGTCCACGTTCGCCGCCGCCAGGGACGGCACCGCGGGCACGCCGGACACCTCGCTCGCCGACGGGTGCACGGCCACCAGCGGGACACCGGTGGCCCGGTAGAAGTCCAGGAACAGGTTGCCGAAGTTCGGCCTGGTGGTGGAGGCGCCCACGACGGCCACGGCCCGGGGCTCGAACAGGGGCAGGAAGTCGGTCCCTGCCGTGGCGCGCACCCCACCGCCGCCGGGGCCGGGCAGGTGGCGGGCGTCGACCGCGATCACTCCCGAGGAGGTGGCGATGACCGGGTTCAGCTCGAACTCGCCCAGCTCCAGCCGCTCCCACAGTCCGCCGGGGCCGCCGACCGTCATGAGCAGCTTGACCACGGCGTCCACGTCCACGGGCGGCGCGCCGCGGTGGCCGTACAGGAGCCTGGAGCCGCGCAGGGACGCCAGCATGCGGCGCGCGTCCGCCTCCGAGATCGGGCAGAGCCGCAGCGCCGTGTCCCGCAGCGCCTCCGCCCACACCCCGCCCAGCCCCGCGAGCAGCACCGGCCCGAAGCCGGGGTCCCGCGTCAGGCCCACGATGAGCTCCACGCCCGGCGCGGCCTGCTCCTCGACGAGGAACCCCGCCACCGCCGTCCGGGCGCGCATCGCGGCCGACGCCGGTCCCAGATCCTCGTACGCCAGCCCGACCCGTACGGCCCCGACCTCCGACTTGTGCACCAGCCCCGGTCCGAAGGCCTTCAGCACCAGCGGCCCGGCCAGCTCCCGAGCGGGCCCGAAGTCCGGCTCCGGCCCGGACACCGTCACCCCGCGCGGCACCGGCACCCCGGCCTCCCGCAGGAACGCCTTGACCTCGTGCTCGTAGACGTGCCTGCCCACGTGCCCGTCCATGGCGGCCCCGCTCACGCGAGCAGGTGCCCGTGCAGCTCGCGGATCCGCCTGCGCAAGAGCTTGCCGGGACCGCCGGAGGCGTCCTGCGAGTGCGGCAGCTCGCCGGCCACCACGATGTGGTCCGGCCGCTGATGCGCGGGCAGCGTGTCGGCCAGCGCGAGCGCCAGCTTGGACGGGTCGAGGGTGTGCCCGGCGCGCGGCACGACGGCCAGCAGCACCCGCTGGTCGGCGGCCCCCTCCGGCACGCCCACCGCGCCCGCCTCGGCCACGCCGTCCTGCGCCGAGGCCGCGTCCTCGATGGTGGCAGGCTGCGTCCATACGCCGTGCTTGAGTATCGCGTCCTCGCGCCGCCCCAGCACCCGCAGCACCCCGTCGGCGGAGATCGTGCCGAGGTCGCCCCCGACGTACCACTCGCCGCGCAGGACCTCCGCCGTCCGCTCAGGCAGGCCGTCGTAGCCCGCCATCCGGTGCGGCCCGGCCAGGTTGATCTCGCCGGCCTCGTCGATCACCGGGTGCCCGGACGGGTCCGTGACGCGTACCGCGTTGCCGGTCCTGGCGCGCCCGGAGGAGCCCAGCGGCGTCGAGCCGTCGTCCACCCGTCCCATGCAGGTGTAGGGGGCCTCGGTCTGCCCGTAGAAGGAGAAGACGCCCGCCTGGGGCAGCCGGGCCTTGATCCGGTCGAGCATGGTCGCGGTCAGCGGCTCCCCGCCCAGGATGATCACCTCGATGGACGACAGGTCCACGCCCTCGTGGTCGGGCGAGCCCAGCAGGGCCGAGTAGAACGAGGGGATCTGCGACACGTGCGTGACCCGTTCGCGCGGGACGACCCGCAGGAAGTTGGCCGGGCCCCAGTCCTGCTCCAGCACCAGCCGCATCCCCGCGTACAGCGCGGGCCCGACGATCGCCGGGAACCCGATGCCCCAGATGATCGCGCCCGTGCCGAACACCGAGCCGGGCCCGCGCGGCACGTCGAGCCAGATCTGCGCGGTGGCCAGCGACGACGCGTGCGTGTGCACGACGGCCTTGGGCAGCCCCGTCGTCCCCGAGGTGTAGTAGAGCGCGAGCGGGTCGTCGTGGTACCCGCCCAGCGGCGGCTCCGCGTCGGACGCGGCCGGCAGGTCCTTGATCCAGGCGGTGACGGCCGGGAGCGACCCTCTGATCTGCTCGACCACGTGCTCGACCGTCTCGTCGTACACGAACGCCGTGCACCCCGCGGCCGCCACCACGTCACGTACCGTTTCCACCGGCCAGTACGGGTTCAGCGCCGCCGTCACCGCCCCGATCTTGGCGTGCGCCAGGTAGACCTCGACGACCTGGAGCGTCTCGTTCAGCAGCGCCGCCACCCGCCGCCCCGGCACGATCCCGGCGGCGAGCAGGGCGTTGGCGCGGCGGTTGACGATCCTGTTGAGCTCGTCGTAGGTGAGGCTGCGCTCGCCGCAGTACGTGAGCGCCACCCGGCCGGGCGTGCGCATCGCTCCCGCGGTCAGGATCGCGTGGCCGTAGTTCCCGTACGGTGATCGTGCCATGGGGTGCCTCCAGGTCAGAGGGGCGAATAGAGCACGAAGACGTTTCCCGAGGGATCGCGGAGCACGGCCCGCGTCTCATGCGGCCCCTGCTCGGGCCCGCGCACCACTACGCCGCCGCGGGCCACCAGCCCGGCCACGGCCGCGGCCACGTTCTCCACCTTGTACGACGGCGCGGCCGAGTCGGTGACGTGCTCGGCGGGCCCGGCCAGCGCCACGGTGACCCCGCCACCGTCCAGCGCCGCGAACCTGTCACCGTCACGGAACTTCACCGGCAACCCGTAGAAGGCGATGGCCTCGTCCAGGTCGGCCACGGGGATCAGCACGTTGCCCAGTTTCACGCGGGCCTCCAGTGCGGCAGCCCGTCCACGAACGTCACCCGTACCGGCATGCCGATCCGCACCTCCTCCGGCGCGCACCCCACCACGTGCCCGAACACCCTGGTCCCCGCGGACAGGTCCACCCACGCCATCACGTACGGCTCGCGGCCCCGGTAGGCGGGCGCGAACGAGCGGTGCACGACGGTGAACGTGTGCACCACGCCCTCACCCGGGACCGGCTCGCCGGCCAGCTCGCCGCCGCACCAGGGGCAGCTCGGCTCGGGGAGGCAGAGGCGGCCGTCGCAGGACGCGCAGCGCCGGATGACCAGCTCGGCGGGGGCGGAGGTGTCAGCGCTCATCGCTGCCAAGCTAGCGCACGCTTGGTAGCCCGACAAGGCCCGCACTGCTGGGCGACGGCTCCTCTGGTAGCCCGGCGAGGCTCGCGCTGCTCGGTGACGGCTCTTCTGGTGGCCCGGCAAGGTCCGCGCTGCTCGGTGACGGCTCCTCTGGTAGTCCGGCGAGGCCGGTGCTGCTCGGCGACGGCTCCTCCAGGGGTTCCGACAGCGCGGGCGTGTGCACGACCGGGTCCCGGCTCGGGAGAGGCGGGTCGGAGCCGGTCGCCAGAGGCGGGCCGGAGCCGCTCGGTGAGGGTGTGGCGGAGCCGGTCGGCGGGGGTGTGGGGGAGCCGGTCGGCTGCACGGGGCAGGCGGGCCCGTCCACGGACACCTCGCTCACCTGCGGCCCGTTGCCCGCGGCCGGTTCCGTCATGACGAGGATCCCGAGATACGCCCGGCTGTCGCAGGCCACGTTCCCGGGGTCGTGCGTGACGGTCCTCCTGTAGGTGGTGCTGCCGCGCAACGTGCGGGTCTCCCGGCGGAGCGTGCGGGCCGAGCCGTCCTCGCCGTCCCGGCGCGTGTAGGTGATCAGCAGCCGTACCGGCCCCGTGCCGTCCACCGAGACCTGGACCGTGCCCGTGGTGCCGCTCCAGCGGGCGATGCCGGCCGTCTGCACGACCGGCCGTGACCCCGAGGTCCCGCCCGGCCGGTCGGTGGGCCTGGGTGGCGGCGCGCTGGTGGGCGGGGGCGGGGGTGTGCCGGTGGGCGTGGGTGTCCGGGTCGTGGACCCGCGCCCGCGGCCGGACCCGGGCGTGGGCGCGGGCGTCGCGGTGGTGCGGCGTGGGGTGGCGCTCGTCCGGCCCCGGCCGGGTGTGGTGGCCTCGTCCGGCTCGGGCTCCTCCTGCGCCCCGGGTGGCGGGATCAGGACCGTGCCGGGACCCGGTGGGAGCCGCCCGCCCGACATCACGAGGGCGATGGCCACGGCGACCACCGCCGCGCCCGCCACCCACAGGTGCGGCGGCAGCCTGGGCATCTTCAGCATCCGGTCGCGCAGGGTGGCGGTGACCCCGGTCGCGGTCTCGGTCCTGGCCAGCGGGAAGCGCAGGGCGAGCAGCGTGGCCTGCTCGGCCAGGTGGCGCCGGCCGCGCTGCTCCCAGCCGGGACCGTATCCGGCGAGCGCGTCCTCCTCCAGCTCCGCCGCGAAGTGCCGGGCCGAGCCGTACCTGACCGTGGGGTCCTTGGCCAGCCCGCGCTTGAGCAGGTCGCGCAGGGTGTCCGGGACGATCTCCAGCGGCACCGGCTCCACCAGGTGCTTGTCCCGCACGGCGGGCACGTCCAGCTCGTTCTCGTCGTCCTCCTTGTACGCGCGGTAGGGCGGACGGCCCCTGACCGCCTCGAACAGCACGCACGCCGCCGCGTACAGGTCCGCGGCCGGCCCCGCCTGGTCCTGCGTCCACAGCTCGGGCGCCATGTACTCGGGGCTGCCCGCCGGCACCCCCGGCTCCTCGGCGTGCACGACGATGCCGAAGTCCGCCAGCTTGCTGGTGCCGTCGGCCTGGACCAGCACGTTCTCCGGCTTGACGTCGCGATGCGGCACGCCCGCCTCGTGCGCGGCGGCCAGGGCCAGCAGCGTGCTCTTGAGCAGCGCGAGCGCGGCCTCGGGGCTGGTCCGGCCGTGCTCGGTCAGCAGCGTGCGCAGTGAGACGCCGTCCACCAGCTCCGTGACGACGGCGGCCCTGGTCGAGGTCTCGACGTACTCGTACAGCCGGACCACGTTCGGGTCGTCGATCTCGACCAGCGCGTGGGCGTCCGACCGGAAGCGGTCCATGAACTCGGTGTCCCTGCGCAGCGTGGCGTTCAGGTACTTGATCGCCACGTATGCGCCCGTCGACTGGTAGGTGGCGAGGAACACCCGGCCGGTGCGGCCGGCGCCGAGCTGGCGTGCTTCACGGTAACCAGGGACCAAGTCGAACCCCCATCAGGCCGTCCTTGGATTTGACGCTCTCATCCGGGGTTCCGGTTGTCACGAGGGCGAGATTCAGCCGGGTCCATCCCGGTACGGCGGGTGCTATGCTCGGGACCTAACCAAGCAAGCGCTCGGCTGATTCGGAGGTCGCCGGTGGAGCGCGTGGCCGTGCTGGTGATGGAGATGCAGCGGGGCGTGGTCGGCGATCTCACGAAATTTCCGGACCTGGTGGCCGCCTGCGCGCGGCACGACGTCGTCGCCAACGCCGCCCGCGTGCTCCACGCCGCCAGATCGGCCGGCCTCCCGGTGATCCACTGCACCGCCGCCTTCCGCCCCGACCGGGCCGGCTCCCACACGTCGAACTCGCCGTTCATCGCCTCCCTGCTCAAGGACCCCGGCCACATGCTGGAAGGTACGCCCGCCACCGAGGTCCTCCCCGAGCTGCGCGGCGACGGCGACCTGGAGAGCCGGCGACACCACGGCTTCTCGCCCTTCACCGGCACCTCGCTCGACATGACGCTGCGCTCGCTGGGCGTCTCCGCCGTGGTCGCCCTCGGGGTGTCGCTCAACCTGGGCATCCCGGGGCTGGCGCTGGAAGCGGTCAACCTGGGTTACCGGGTGACCGTGGTGACCGACGCGGTGGCGGGCATCCCGGAGGACTACGCGCGGAGCGTACTGAAGCACACGATCAGCCTGCTCGCCACCCGCGTGACCACGACGGAGCTGGTCAGGGGGCTGGTCGAGGAGCAGGGCGGGCGGCTGGGAGCGTGATGGACGGGCTGTGCCTGGACGGGCGGGTGGCCGTGGTGACCGGGGGAGCGGGCGCGATCGGCGCGGCCGTCGCCGCGGACCTGAGCGCGCTCGGGGCGCGTGTGGTGGTCGCGGACGTGGACCTGCCGGGCGCCGAGCGGGTCGCCGCCGGCCTGCCCGGGGCGCTGGCCATGGCCGTGGACCTGGCCTCGCCCGCGGCGGTGGCCGCCTTCGGCGAGGCGGTGGGCACGGTGGTGGGCGCGGTGGACGTCCTCGTGCACAACGCGGGGGTGTCGGTGGTGGAGCCGTTCGTCGCCAGCGACCCGGCGAACTGGGACCTCATGTGGCAGGTCAACCTGCGCGGGCCGATGCTGCTGACCAAGCTGCTCCTGCCCGGGATGCTGGAGCGGGAGTGGGGGCGGCTCGTGTTCGTCTCCTCCGACGGCGCCCGGGCCGGGTCCGGCGGCGAGGGCGCGTACGCGGCGACCAAGGCCGGGCTGTTCGGGCTGGCCAAGACGCTCGCCCGCGAGGCGGCCAGGGCGTGCGTGACCTCCAACGTGGTCTGCCCCGGCCCCACCGACACGCCCATGCTGCGGCGGGTGTCGGCGGCCGAGCCGGGGCTGGTCGACAAGATCGCCCGAGGCATCCCGCTGCGCCGCCTCGGAACGCCCGCCGACGTGGCGGGGCTGATCGCCTACCTGTGCACGGATCGTGCCGCCTACATCACCGGGCAGACGCTGTCGGTGAGCGGCGGCGTGACCATGCACTGACCGGCCGTGTCAGCGCAGCGCGTCGTAGACGGCGCCCACCAGGCGCAGGCCGCGCAGGTTGCCCGAGACGGCGCCGGCCATCTTGTTCATGACGTAGCCGATGGCCAGGCCGCGCTCCGGATCGCCGACCCCGAAGGCGCCGCCCATGCCGGAGTGGCCGAACGCGGTCTGCGACGGCATCATGAACGTCGTGGACGGCCGCATGTAACCGAGCCCGAACGAGGAGTCCAGGAGCAGCACCCGGTCGGGGCCGCTCACCCGCCGGCGGATGGCGTCGCTCAGGGTGTCGGGGCGCAGCAGGTCGCCGGCGATCAGCGACCGGTAGAACGCCGCCAGGCCCCTGGCGGTGGTGACGACCCCGGCGGCGGGCCAGCCGGCGCGCAGGATGAGGGGATGGTTCGCGCCGCCCTTGAGCTGCTGCATGCGGGGATTGCCGAGCGCCCGGTTCATGAGGCTCTGCGGATCGAGCGCCGCCCTGGCCATCTCGGCCAGC
The DNA here is from genome assembly GCF_900099965.1 of Nonomuraea jiangxiensis. Classification (GTDB taxonomy): domain Bacteria; phylum Actinomycetota; class Actinomycetes; order Streptosporangiales; family Streptosporangiaceae; genus Nonomuraea; species Nonomuraea jiangxiensis. The sequence goes on from NZ_FNDJ01000032.1 coordinate 10,611, forward strand.
ACGTCCCGCGACCCCTCAGACCCGGCCCCACCCTGAGCGGCACTGCCCTGAGCGGTCCCGCCCTGAGCGGCACTGCCCTGAGCGGCACTGCCCTGAGCGGCACTGCCCTGAGCGGCCCTGCCCTGAGCCGCACCGGTCGGCGCGGATCCGCCCTGGCCGGCGTCAATGTCGGCGCCGGCGGCCTCCGTGACGGCCGGGCCGCCGGTCGCGGTCGCTTCGCCCGGCTGGCCGTTCGTGCCCGGCGGGCGGGGGCGTTCGCCTGCCTTGAGTCGGGCCGTACGGGCGATCACGTCGTCCGGCGCGCCGACCCACAGCTCCAGGCCCAGCGGCCCGGCGATCTCCGCCGCCACCAGTTCCCCCACGGACTTGCCGGTGACCCGCCTGATCACCTCTCCCACCAGGAACCCGTACGACAGCGCGTGGTAGCCGTGCGCCGTCCCCGGCTCCCACAGCGGCGCCTGGCCGGCGAGCCGCGCCGCGATGGCCGCGTGGTCCTCGAACTCCTCCACCGGCACCGGGTCCTCCACCACCGGCAGCCCGCTCTGGTGGGTGAGCAGGTGTTCGACCGTGATCGCCGCCTTGCCCCGGGCCGCGAACTCCGGCCACACGTCCGCGACCGGCGCGGTCACGTCCACCAGCCCCCGTTCGGCGAGCTGCAGCAGCACGGTGGCGGTGATCGCCTTGGTGCAGGAGTAGGCGAAGGCGGGCGTGTCGGCCTCCCAGGGCCGCCCCGTGTGCCGGTCGGCGGTCCCGCCCCACAGATCCACCACCGGCTCGCCGTCCAGGTAGACGGCGAAGGCCGCACCCAGCTCCTCGCCATCGGCGAAATGCCGCTCGAACACCTCGCGTACGCGGGAGAACCGAGGATCGCAGTGCATCAGACCTCCGCAGGAAAGGGAGCGCTTACTTGGCTCACGAGCCTAACAACTGGGGACGATTCGGCCCAGACGATCAACGCGGCACCCTCAACCTCCTCACCCCGGCCGTGGTGCTCGACGCCCTGCGCGCCGCCACCACGGGCGAGGTGCTGAGCCTGGCGATGCCGATCAGGGGCGCCACCTCCTCGCCCGCGCCCACCACGGTCCCGCACCTGCCGGGCCGCCCGCTGCCGCAGCACTTCATGTCCGTGGACGGCGGCGACTACGCGGCCGGCGCCCGGCCGGTCGGCGACGGCCTGCGGGTGGCCGACGACGCGCTGGTGGTCACCCAGCACGGCACCACCACCCACATGGACGCGCTGTGCCACATGTGGTCCGGCGACGAGCTCTACAACGGGCACCCGGCCGCCAGGGTCCGCTCCTACGGCGCCACCAGGTGCGGCATCGAGCACGTGGGCGGGGTGGTCGCCCGCGGGCTGCTGTTCGACGTGCCCCGCCACCTCGGACTCGACCACCTCCCGGTCGGCTACCGGATTCCGGCGGAGCTGCTGGCGGAGATCGCTTCGCCCCGGCCTGGGGACGCGGTGGTGATCCGTACCGGCTGGCCGCTGGTGTGGGAGCGCTCGCGGGAGGAGTACTGGGCGGGCCAGCCGGGGCTCTCGGCCGAGGCGGGCCGCTGGCTGGCGGCCCGCGACGTGTCCGTGGTGGCCGCCGACAACGCGGCGGTCGGCGGCCTGAACGCGCGCGGGCTGGCCGACGAGCCGCTCGCCGACGACCTCCACCTCATCCTGCTGCACCGGCACGGCGTGCACCTGGTGGAGCTGCTCTGGCTGGAGGAGCTGGCGGGGCGGGGGCGGACGGAGTTCGTGTTCGTGGTGGCGCCGCTCAGGATCGAGGGCGGCACCGGCAGCCCGGTCACCCCGCTGGCCGTTCTCTGACCGCCCGGTGATCAGGACCAGGTGACGGGCAGGGAGCGGACCCCGTACACGACGGCGTCCTCCTTCAGGGACACCTCCGTGGCCGGGACCGCCAGGCGCAGGTCGGGGAAGCGCTCGAACAGCGCCCGGTAGCCGATGCCCAGCTCGATCCGGGCGAGCTGCTGGCCCAGGCACTGGTGAACTCCGTGGCCGAAGGCCAGGTGCCGGCGGGCCTCAGGGCGGCCGGGCCGGAGCAGGTCCGGGTCCGCGAACACCTCGGGGTCCCGGTTGATCATCGGCAGCGACAGCGCGACCGTCTCGCCCTTCCTGACCAGCTCGCCCGCCACCTCCACGTCCTCCAGCGCGCTGCGGGACGGCGCGCCGACGTGCAGGATCGACAGCCAGCGCAGCAACTCCTCGACGGCCTCCTCCTCGTAGCGCACTCCCTGCCGGAGCAGCGCGAACGTGCCGAGGCTCAGCATGTTGGCCGTGGTCTCGTGGCCCGCGACGAGCAGGATCAGGGCCACGTTGGTCAGCTCCTGGTCGGTGAGCTCATCGGTCAGGCCGCTGATCAGGTCGTCGCCCGGTTCCGACCGCTTGCGGCGTACCAGCTCGCCCAGGTAGGAGGTGAGGTCGGCGATCGCCTGCGGGCCGCCCGCGTCCGGGGTGACGACGCGCATGCTGCGGTCCTGGAAGAACTCGTGATCGTCGTACGGGACCCCGAGCAGCTCGCAGATGACCAGCGACGGGATCGGCAGCGCGTAGGCCCGCACCAGGTCGGCGGGCGGCCCCGCGGCCGCCATCGCGTCGAGGTGGTCGGCCGCGATCCGCTCGACGCGCGGCTCCAGCATCCGCATCCTGCGCACCGTGAACTGGCCGGTGAGCAGGCGGCGATAGCGGGTGTGCCCGGGCGGGTCGGTGGTGGCGAAGAACCCCGGCGGGGCCGCCTCGCCGGGAGCGCCCGCGCGGACGGCGAAGAGCGGAGCGTGCTTGAGCTCCTGCCGGGCGCTGAACCTGGGGTCGCCCAGCACGGCGCGGGCCGCCTCCGCGCTGGTGGCCAGCCACCCCAGATGGCCGTCGGCGAACTCCAGGCGGCTCATCGCCGGCAGGCCCCTGAGCCCGGCCGGAGGGTCGAAGGGGCAGGCGGGATTGCGTTCGATGGGAAGTCGCATAAATGTGAGAGTAGGCTCTCAAATGGTGGTTGTATAGCGAAATAGTCGGTCAGATGCCGGGGTAGTTCCCGCCGCCGTGCGCCCGGTCCAGGGCGTCGTAGTCGGGGGTGAAGCCGTGTTTGGGGATCGCGTCCACGAACTCGACGTGCCTCGGCTTCTTGTACGACGCCAGCAGCCCTCTGACGTGCTCGACGAGGTCGTCCGGCGTGACCTGGGCGTCCGGCCGCAAGGCCACGATCGCCTTGACCGCCTGGTGCCAGGTGGGGTCCGGCACCCCGATGACGGCGGCGTCGGCCACGGCGGGATGGGTTTTCAGGGCCCGTTCCACCTCGGCCGGGTAGACGTTCTCGGCGCCGGACTTGATCATCCGGAGCTTGGGGCCGATGAAGGTGATGGTGCCGTCGGGTTCGCGGCGGCCGAGGTCGCCGGTGTGGTGCCAGCCGCCCGCGAGCTTGACGGCGTTCACGTCGGGCCGGGCGAAATATCCTGAAAAAAGGGTCTTTCCTCGGGCGCAGATCTCGCCCACCTCGCCCGCCGGGACCTCCTCGCCGTCCGGCCCCAGCATCCGCACCTGCACCAGCGGACCGGGCCGGCCCGCGAACCCCGCCCCGCCCTCCGCCAGTCCCAGGAACGTGAGCATCCCGCCCACCTCGGTCTGACCGTAGCCGCCCATCTTGGACCGGCACCAGGGCGAGTCGTCCACGGTGATCATGTCGTCCCATTCGGCCGAGTGGGAGACGAACCTGAGGGACGACAGGTCGTACTTGCCGCCCGCGTTCGCCTGCGTCACCGCGTCGATCATCTGCCCGAACAGGAACGCCTGGGTCACCCGCTCGGCGTCGATCAGCCGGCAGACCTCCTGGGGGTCGAAGGCGGGGGTGAAGACGTTCGTGCCGCTGATCTGCAGGGTGGCCAGGCAGAACATCATGGTGCCGACGTGGAAGAGCGGGCCGTTGTTGAGAAAGGTGAAGCCCGGCTCCATCTGGCGTACGACGAGGAGCTGGGTGGCGTGGGCGACGAGCGCGGCACTGCTGAGCAGCGCGGCTCGGGGCCGCCCGGAGAAGGCAGCGGTGTAGAGCGCCAGCACCGGCTCGGTGTCCGCCACCTGCGCGAACTCCCGGGGGGTCGCGTCCGCGAGCAGCCGCTCGTACTCGTCGCCCGCCTGGATCCACGCAGGCGTCCGCGCCGCGCCGGCGCGCAGGGCCGTGGTGAGGTCCGAGGGCTGCCAGACGACGGCGGATGGGGTCAGGTCGGAGAGTACGAAGCGCAGCTCGTCCTCCGACTGGCGCCAGTTGGCCGGGCAGAAGACGGCCCCGAGGCGGGAGCAGGCCAGCAGCAGCTCCAGCACCGCGTACGAGTTCTGCCCCAGCCAGAGCACCCGGTCGCCACCCGCGACCCCGGCGCCGGCCAGGGCGCCGGCCAGCCGGGTCACTCGGGCGTCGAGCTCGGGGTAGGTGAGCCGCAGGTCCCCGTCCACCACCGCCGTGACCTGCGGGCGGCTGCGGGCGTGGTCGGCGACGACGTCTGCCAGGGACAGGCTGTGGATCACGGGAACCTCCGGGGTGAGGGGGTCAGCGGAAGGCGGGCATGACCTCGGCCGCGAAGAACCGCATGACCTGTTTCATGTCCGCCAGCGGCATCGGCCGGGTGCTGCCGAAGTCGCACAGGAGGTTCGTGAAGCCGGCGTCCCTGAGCACCGAGATCTGCGAGATCACCCGCTCGGGGTCGCCGATCACCTCCAGCTGCTCCCACCGGAAGTCGGCCGACACCGTGCCGCCCTTGAGATAGCGGTCCTGGTAGTACTCGAAGCCCTGCGCGGCCCGCCCCGTCTTCGGGTCGATGGGGGCGCTGCTCGGGTTGAAGATGCGCGAGCGGTCGAACGACGCCTCGAACCGGGCCTGGTCGGCGCGGGCCTGTTCCAGCGTCGGGGCCACGTATACGCTGCGTGCCACCACCAGGTCCGCCCCCGGCGGGTGCCCGGCCCGGGCGGCCGTCTCCCGCCAGGTCTCCGCCGCCCGTACGACCTTGCGGAACGTGGCCGCCGGATCGGCCAGGACGGGCAGCCCGCGCTCGGCGTACATGGTCACGGTCTCCGGGGAGACGGCCGCCACGTGCAGCGGCGGGTGCGGCGACTGCAGCGGCCTCGGCACGAGGGTCACCTCGGTCCCGGTCCGGTAGAACTTCCCCTCATGCTGGTACGACTCCCGCGTCCAGAGCCCGACGATCACCTCCAGCGCCTCGTTGAACCGGTCGCGGGCCTCCGCCAGGTCGATCCCGAACCCCTCGAACTCGACGCTCTGGTATCCCCGCCCGATCCCCAGGTCCAGCCGCCCGCCGGAGAGCACGTCCACCTGCGCGGCCTCCTCGGCCACGTGAATCGGGTCGTGCAGGGGGAGCACCACGATGCCGGTGCCCAGCCGGAGGCGGGTGGTGCGGGCGGCGGCGTGGGCGAGCATGGTGAACAGGTTGGGGGCCACGCCGTAGTCCCTGAAGTGGTGCTCGGCCAGCCGTACCCCGTCGAAGCCCAGCTCCTCGGCCAGTTCGATGAGCTCCAGGTGGTAGTCGTAGACGTCCTTGAAGCTCTGGCCGTCGAAGCGGTGGAAGAGGTGGAAGGTCGAGAACTTCATGCGGCGGCCCCTCAACGGTAAACCAAGCGCTCGCTTGGGAGCGTACCACGGCGTGACCGTCCGACGGGCGAGCCGGTGACCGGCCGCGCGTGCGTATGAGGGGCTCGGCGGGTGGGCCGGTGACCGGCCGCGCGTGCGTATGAGGGGCTCGGCGAGTGGGCCGGTGACTGGCCGGGCGTGCGTACGGAGGGCATGGCGGGTTGGCCGGGCGTGCGTATGGACGGCTTGGTGGGTGAGTCGGTGGTCAGCCGGGGGTGCGGACGAGGGGCTTGGGGGCGGGGCGCAGGGCCGGGGCGAGCAGCCCCAGCAGCAGCACCACGCCGGTGATCATGGCGAACGCGGCCGGATAGGACAGACCGCCCGCCACCCAGCCCGTGACGGCCGGTGCCATCAGGCCCGACATGTACGTGATCGTCGCCACGCCCGCCACCCCCTCGCCCGGCGTCGCCCCCGCGTTGCCCGCCGCCGCGAACACCAGCGGCACCACCACCGCCACCCCCAGCCCGATCAGGGCGAACCCCGCGATGCCGAGCACCGGCGTGCGGGCCGCGACCACGAGGACGCCGCCCAGCACCGCCATGAACCCGCCCACCCGGACGACCGCGACGGGCCCGAGACGGCGGATGACGTGGTCGCCCACCAGCCGGGTGCTCGCCATGCAGAGCATGAACACCGTGTAGCCGGCCGCCGCGAGGCCGGGACCGGCCATGGTGACCTGGGTGAGGTAGACGGCGGCCCAGTTCGAGCTGGCGCCCTCGGCGAACGTGGCGCAGAACCCGACCAGGCCGATGGCCAGGACCGCGCGCCCGGGCAGGGCGAAGCGGCGCGGCGCGGGGGCGTCGGCCGGCGAGTCGTCGGGCATCAGGCCGCGTCCGGCCGCCGCACCCACGGCGAGCAGCACCAGCGAGACCACGCCCAGATGGATCCTGGCGTCGATCCCCGCGTGCGCCGCCAGGGCGCCGACGCCGCCCGCCGCCAGGCTGCCCACCGACCACATGCCGTGCAGGCCGGACATGATCGAGCGGCCGAGGCGGCGTTCGAGCACGACCGCGTGGGAGTTCATCACGACGTCGCACATGCCGGACGTGCCGCCGTACAGCAGGAAGGCCGCGAACAGCCAGGCGGGCGCCGGGGCGAGCACGGGCAGGACCATGCCCCCGCACCACAACGCGAGCAGGACGCGGGTGGCGGCCCGCCCGCCGAAACGGTAGGCCAGGCGACTGGCCATGGGCATGCCGATCAAGGCTCCGATGGGCGGGCACACCAGGGCGAGGCCGAGGGTGCCAGGGCCGAGGTCCAGGTGGTCCTGTAACCAGGGGATGCGCGTGGCGAGACTGCCCGCGACGGCTCCGTGCAGGGCGAACACGACGGCGATAGCGCGATGATGGCTCATGCTCCGGAAAATATCAGGCAGGCTTCCTGATGAAAAGCCTTTCAGGCAGGCTTCCTGATTAATATGGGGCTGTGAAGACCGCGACCCCGGCGATGGCCCGCGTGATCAACGACCGGCTGGCACTCGACCTGCTGCTTGAGCGCGGGCCGCTGACCGCGCCCCAGCTCCGCACCCTGACCGGGCTGTCCAGGCCCACCGTGTCCGACCTGCTGGAGCGGCTCATGGAGGGCGGGCTCGTCCGGGTCACCGGCGAATACGGCGAGGACCGGCGGGGGCCGAACGCCCGGCTGTACGGGCTGGTCCCGGACCGGGCCCACGTGGCGGGCGTGGACCTGCGGCGCCACGCGGTCACCGCCGTGGTCGCCGACATCACCGGCCGGGTGGCGGGTGAGGCCACCAAGACGATCCGCGGCGAGCTGGACGGCCTGGTCGAGCGGACGATCAGGGACGCCGCCGGGGGCCGCGCGCTCGACACCGTGGTGATCGGCGCGCCGGGGCTGGTGGATCCGCGCACCGGAGAGCTGGTGGGGGTCAGCGACGTGCCCGGCTGGCGGCCCGGCCTGATGGGCCGGGTGCGTCAGCGCCTGGGTGTCCCGGTGGTGCTGGAGAACGAGGTCAACCTCGCCGCCGTCGCCGAGTTGCGTACCGGCTCGGCGGCCGGGAGCGAGGACTTCGTGCTGATGTGGCTGGACGACGGGATCGGCGCGGCGGTCGTTCTGGGTGGGCAGGTGCGCAGGGGAGTGTCCGGAGGCGCGGGGGAGGTCGGGATGCTGGAGGTGGACGGAACGGAGTTCTGCCAGCTCGTCTCACCGGATGTCATGGCCGGGCTCGACCGGGCGGAGCTGGCCGCGCGGATCGCCAAGGGCGCCGCCGTCACCGTCTCGATCCTGGACCCCGGGCTCGTCGTGCTCGGAGGCAGGGTCGGGCACCAGGGGGGCGACGAGCTGGCGAGGCTGGTGGCCGAGCGCCTGGGCGCGCTGGCCCCCGCGCCGACCGAGGTCCGCGCCAGCACGGTCGAGGGCAACGCGGTGCTCCAGGGAGCCGTGCTGACGGCCCTCGACCTGGCCCGCGACCACATCTACGGCTGACCACCCCAGCACCCCCGACCACCCCCGCCGCCCTCCGGACCCCGGTGGCGGAGGGCCGGCGCGTCCGCGGAGGACGGGATGCGCCCAGAAGGAGGCGGGCCCCGGGAGGGGGTCTGGGGGTGGATAGGTCCGAGAGGGGTCCGAGGGCGGGGGTCCGGGAGGAGGTCCGAGAGCCGAAGGGCCTCGGAGGGGCGCCGAGATGGGGCGGCCCCGGGAGGGTCCGAGGGCGGGCGGGCCTGCGAGGGTCTGAGAGGGACGGGCCTCGGAGGGTCCGAGGGCGAGCGGGCCTGCGAGGGTCTGAGAGGGACAGGCCTCGGAGGGTCCGAGGGCGGTCGGGCCCGCGAGGGATCCGAGAGCGCGCGGGCCTGGGGTGACGGCGGCGTGGGGTTGACGGCGGGCCTGGGGTTTGCGGCAGGTCCGGGGTGACGGCGGGCGTGGGGTTGAGGGCGGGCCCGGAGTGAGACGGGCCTGGGGTTGAGGGCGGGCCGGGGTTGAGGGTGGGCCCGGGTTGAGGGTGGGTCCGAGGTGATGGCGGGCCCGGAGTGAGGATGGGCCCGGAGTGAGACGGGCCTGGGGTTGAGGGCGGGCCCGGAGTGAGGGTGGGCCCGGGTTGAGGGCGGGCCCGGAGTGAGGGTGGGCCTGGAGTGAGGGTGGGTCCGGGGTCAGGCTAGGGCTGAGAGTAGGCCGATGGTGAGGGCGGTGCGTTCGGGGATGTGTTCGACCAGCACGTGCTCGTGCCGGGCGTGCGCCCCGTCGCCCACCGCGCCCATCCCGTCCAGTACGGGCCGCCCCAGCGCCGAGACGAAGTTGCCGTCGCTGGCGCCCCCGACCGCCGCCTCGTCCAGCAGCCAGCCGAACTCCTCGGCCACCTTCTGGGCCTCCTTGAACAGCCGCCGGGAGGCGGCGTTCGGGGTCATGGGCGGCCGGTTCCAATCACCGGTCGCGGAGATCGTCACCCGCGGGTCCGACGCCCGCAGGCCGGCGAACACGTCGTCGATCCGTCGCATCTCCGCCGGCTCCGTCACCCGCACGTCGACGCCGCAGGTCGCCCGGCCCGCAGAAACGTTGCGCCCGGTGCCGCCGTTGATGAGCCCGACGTTCACGGTGGTGCCGCGCTCGCGCGACCCGGCCCCGGCCAGCGTCGTGACGATCTCGGCCAGCGCGTGGATCGCGCTCGCGCCCGCGTACGGGTCCAGCCCCGCGTGCGCCTCGATCCCGGTCACGGTCACGTCGAACAGCCCCACCCCCTTGCGCGCGGTCTTCAGAGCCCCGTTGTGGGAGGCCTCGAAGACCAGGGTCGCCAGCGTGTCCTCACCGGCCGCCTCGATGTGCGGGCGCGAGGTCAGGCTGCCGATCTCCTCGTCCCCGTTGAACAGGAACCGCACGCTAGGATGCGGCAGCCCCAGCTCCCGTAGCCCGCGCACCGCCCAGATCGACTGCACTAGCCCGGTCTTCATGTCGAACACCCCCGGCCCCGTGGCCTTGCCGTCCACCACCGTGAACGGCCACCCGGCGAGCGTGCCCGTCGGCCAGACGGTGTCGTAGTGGCAGAGCAGCAGCACGGTCCCCGGGGCGGTGCCCTGATAGGTCAGCTCCAGGATGTCGCCGTGCCCGCCGCCTTCGTGCAGGACCTCGTCGTCCGGCGTCCCGAGCCGCTCGACGGCCAGGCCGCGGATCCCGCGCAGCCCCTTGACCAGCAGAGCCTTGTCGTAGCTGTGAGTCTCCAGCTCGACCACGGCCTTGAGGTCGTCGAGCATGGCCGGAAGGGCCTGCCGGCTCCAGTCGGTGATCAACACGGAAATCCTTCCAAGTGCCACTAGGGAACGGGCGAGCCAGAGCCGAGCGGGATGCCGAGCCACCGGAACGCGAACGGCAGCGTCGAGACGACGAGCAGGGCCTCACTGGCCCGCCTCCTTCCCGCATTTCGGTCAGCCATTACATGCGGGCATGAGACGTCCTGACAAGTGCGAAGCGGCTATCAGCTGATCAACCTCCCGAGGTTCAGGCCGCCGGTACGGTCTCGCGCAGCGGCAGGCGTACCTCGAACCAGGTCTCTCCCGGCACCGAGCGGACCTTGATCTCGCCGCCGTGCCGGCCCGCCACGATCCGGTAGGAGATGTCCAGGCCGAGACCCGTGCCCTCGCCCACGTTCTTCGTGGTGAAGAAGGGCTCGAAGATCCGCTCCTTGATCGCCTCGGGCACCCCGTGGCCGGTGTCGCCGATCTCGACGATGGCCTCGTCCTCGTCGTGCGCGGTGCGGATGGTAAGCGTGCCCTCCTCGCCCATGGCGTCGAGGGCGTTGTGGATCAGGTTGGTCCACACCTGATTCAGCTCGCCCGCGTAGCAGGGGATCTCCGGCAGCGTGCGGTCGTAGTCGGTGACCACGCTGATGCCCGGCGAGATCTTCCCGCGGAAGATCGCGACCGTGCTGTCGAGCAGGTCGTGCACGTCCACCTGCTGGAACGGCGCCCGGTCCATCTGCGAGTATTCCTTGGCCGAGCGGATCAGCGTGGTGATGCGCTCGGTCGCCTCGGTCACCTCGTTGAGCATCTGCGAGATCTCGATCGCCTCGGCCAGCCAGTGCAGCGCCGAGGGGGTGTGCGCCTCGCCCACCTTGGTACGGATCTTCGCCAGGTCCGCGGTCGAGAACCCGGCGTTGACCAGGGCGGGGGCCAGCTCCCAGGGGTCGTCGACGCCCTGCTCCTCCAGCGCCTCGCCGAGCTCGTCCTCGGCGTCGGAGATCTCCAGCGGCGAGCGCTGCCGCTGGTTGCCCAGGTTGCGGGTGCAGGCCTCCTGCGCCTCGATCAGCGTGCGCAGCTTCTCCGGCGGGATGCCGTCCTCGGCGAGCTGGGCCAGCCGCAGGCGCGAGGTCTGGATCAGCGTGCGCAGCTCGCTCACCGCCCGTACGGCCGCCGCCGCCGGGTTGTTCAGCTCGTGCGTGAGCCCGGCCGTGATCGTGCCGAGCGCGGTCAGCCGTTGCCGCCGGTCGATGATCTCCCGCTGCATCCTGCCGCCCGACATCAGGCCGTCGAGCAGGTGCATCGCCATCGGGAACCACTCGGCCACGATGTAGGCGAACTTCTTGGCCGGCAACATGAACATGCGCGAGGGCGCGGTCGCGCGCAACGTGTGCTGGTAGGTCACCGGCGCCCGCTCGCCCAGGTAGGCCGCGGTGGCGCCGCCGTAGACGCCGGGCTGCGAGACGCGCGGCATCGCGACCGTCCCGGCGCTCACCGTCTGGCTGATCATCTGGATCTCGCCCTCGATCAGCACCGCGAAACACTCGGCCGGTTCGCCCTGCCGGACGATGTCCTCGTCCTGCGCGTAGGTCTGCACCCTGCCGCTGCTCGCGAGCTTGGCGAGCTGCTCGTCGCTCAGCCGCTCGAACAGGAACAGTTTCCGCAGCTCGCCGATGTCGATGTTCGTGCCGCTCATTGCTTCTCCAGGTAACGGTGTACGAGCGCGACGGCCATCGCGCCCTCCCCGACGGCGGAGGCCACTCTCTTGATCGAGTCGGCGCGTACGTCACCGGCGGCCAGCACCCCGGGCACGTTGGTCTCCAGGTAGTACGGCTCCCGGCGCAGGGGCCAGTTGCGTGGCCGCTTACCGCCCTGCACCAGGTCGGGCCCGGTGAGCACGAACCCCTTCGCGTCCCGCTCGACCGTCTCGCCCAGCCAGGAGGTGTACGGCTCGGCCCCGATGAACACGAACAGCCACTGCGCGTCGACCGTGCGCTCCGCGCCCGCGCCCTTGGCGGACAGCGTCAGCCGCTCCAGGTGGCCGTCACCGTCACCGCCGGTGACCTGCGTCTGCAGGTGCACCTCGATGTGGGGGATCGCGGCGATCTGCTCGATGAGGTAGTGAGACATGGACTTCTCCAAACCATCACCTCTCACCAACAAATGCACCTTGCTCGCGAATCCCGAGAGGTAGACGGCCGCCTGACCGGCCGAGTTGGCCGCGCCCACGATGTAGACCTCCGCGCCCTTGCACGAGGGCGCCTCGGTGAGGGCGGCGCCGTAGTAGACGCCCCGGCCCGCGAACTCCTCCACCCCGGGCGCCTCCAGCCGCCGGTAGCTGACGCCGGTCGCCAGGATCACCGCGTGCGCCGCGATCTCCCCGCCGTCCTTGAACCCCACCACGCGCGCCTGACCGCGCGGCTCCAGCGAGACCACCTTGCGCGCGGTCAGCAGCTCGGCCCCGAACTTCAGCGCCTGCCTGCGGGCCCGGTCGGCGAGCTGCTGGCCGGAGACGCCGTCGGGGAAGCCCAGGTAGTTCTCGATCCGGGAGCTCTGACCGGCCTGGCCGCCCGAGGAGTAGGCCTCGACCAGCACCGTGTTCAGGCCCTCCGAGGCGCCGTAGACGGCCGCGCCGAGCCCGGCGGGCCCGCCGCCGATCACGATCAGGTCGTAGAAGTCGGTCGCCGGGGTCGTCGACAGGCCCACCGCCGAGGCCAGCGACGCCTGGTCGGGCGACTCCAGCGTGACGCCGTCGGCCGTCACCACCAGCGGCAGATGGCACTCGTCACCGGCCGCCTTCACCAGCTGTGCGCCCTCCGGGTCCTCGGCCAGCATCCACCGGTACGGCACGTGGTTGCGGGCCAGGAAGTCACGCACCCGGTAGGACGGCGCCGACCACCGGTCGCCCACCACCCGCAACTCCACCTGCTCGACCCGCTCGGTACGCAACCAGGCGTCGAGCTGGCCGTCGATCACCGGGTAGAACTTCTCCTCCGGCGGATCCCACGGCTTGAGCATGTAATGATCGAGATCCACCACGTTGATCGCCTGGATCGCCGCGTCGGTGTCGGCATAGGCCGTCAGCAGCACCCTACGGGCATAGGGATACATGTCCATGGCGGCCTCGAGGAACTCCACGCCGTTCATCTGCGGCATGCGGTAGTCGGCCAGGATCGCCGCCACCTCGTCGCCGCGCAGGCGCATCTCCCGGACCGCCTCGATGCCGTCCCGGGCCGCCTCCGCGCGGACGATCCGATATTCCTGGCCGTATCGGCGTCTCAGATCGCGGGCGACGGCTCTCGAAACGCCAGGGTCGTCGTCCACGGTCACGATGACCGGCTTGTCCATGCGTCACGCCCCACCTTCGTCACAGGTCCTTACCCGAAGGATGCCATGCGCTCAAAGCTGGCTGAGCACGCGCTCATATCATGGACGGAGGCACGGACGCGGGTGACACGCCCGCGCGGCGATCGTCAGGCGATGACGCGGCTCTCCCCGCCGTCGACCAGCATCGAGATCCCGTTCACGAACGAGGCCCGCTCGCTGGCCAGGAACGCCACCACGTCCCCCACCTCCTCCGGGAGCCCGACGCGGCCCACCGGCACCCCGCTGATCCGCCCGTTCAGCGCCTCCTCGGACGTGTACCGCCCGCGCAGCCGGTCGGTGTCGATCGGGCCCGGCATCACGTTGTTGACCAGCACGCCCTCGCCGCCGACCTCACGGGCCAGCGTACGCACGAGGCCGGCCACGGCCGGGCGGACGGCGTTGGACAGCAGCAGGCCGTTGATCGCCTCACGGACCGAGCTACTGGTGATCGTGATGATCCGGCCCCAGCCGCGCGAGCGCATGTCGGGCAGGACCGCCCGCGCCAGGCGTACGACGCTGAGCAGGTTGCGCTGCACCGCGACGTCCCAGTCGTCGAGCCCGACCTCGTCGAAGCGCCCGCCCACCGGCCCGCCCCCGTTGGCCACCAGGATGTCGACCGGGCCGAGCACGTCGCGGGTCTCCTCGACCACCCGCCGGGCGGCGTCGGGATCCTCCAGATCGGCCAGCACGGCGTGCACCACCTTGCCGAACTCCTGCAGCTCCACCACCGCGTCCGCGAGCCGTTCGGGGTTGCGGGCGCACACGCAGACGTCGCACCCCTCCCGCGCGAGGCTCCTTGCCGCGCCGAGGCCGATGCCCGCGCTGCCTCCGGTGACGAGGGCGACCTTGCCCGAGATGCCGAGATCCATAGGGGCGACTATAGATCGTCCGGTGGGCCCCGAGCGTGTCACGGAGCCGAGCGGGCGGCGGTCAGTCCACGGGCACCCGCGTGAGCTTGTCCGGGTTCAGCACTCCGTAGAGGCCCTTGATGCGGCCATCGACGATGTCGAGCATGACCAGCTGGTGCCCCTCCTCGAGGCTGGTCAGGAGCGCGATCCCGCCGTTGACCTCGACCAGCCGGGACTCGCTGAACTGGTACCGGGACGTGAGGCCGAGCAGGAAGGAGGCCACCTTCTGCCGGCCGGCGATGGGCCGCAGTGCCGCCCTGGTCCGGCCGCCGCCGTCGTTCCAGAGCACGACGTCCTCGTGCAGGAGGTCGGTGAGCGCGGTCAGGTCGCCGCCGCCCGCCGCCTCCATGAACTTCACCAGCAGCTCGGCGTGCTCCTGCGTCGAGGGCCGGAACCTGTCACGCCCCTCTGCCAGCCGCAGCGAGGCTCGGCGGTACATCTGCCTGGCGTTGGGCACGGAGGCGCCGACGATCCCGGCGATCTCGTCGTACGGGAGCTCGAACGCCTCCCGCAGCACGAACACCGCTCGCTCGGGCGGCGAGAGCCGCTCCATCAGGTGCAGGGTCGCGAACGAGACGGTGTCACGCAGCTCGGCCGTGTCCAGCGGCCCCGCCTCCGACGTCATGACCGGCTCGGGCAACCACGGCCCGGTGTAGGCCTCCCGCTTGACCCGTGCCGAGCGGAGCTGGTCGAGCGCCAGCCGCGAGACCACCGTCGTCAGGAAGGCGCGCGGCTCCCTGACCTGGCTCTGGTCGGTGCCCTGCCAGCGCAGCCATGCCTCCTGCACCACGTCCTCGGCGTCCCACATGCTGCCCAGCAGCCGGTAGGCCAGCCCGAGCAGCATCGGACGGTGTTCCTCGAAGTCCACGGCCGGCATCATGCCCGCTCCGCGGCGAACGAGGCGTGCCGGGGTCGCCAGTCGAGCCGCAGCCGCGCCCGGCAGTTGTCGGCGCCCCTGAGCCTGGTCATGTACGCCACGCCGAAGTCGCCCACCAGCAGCCTGGCCAGGAACGCCGGCACCCGCTTCGGCGCGGGCGCGCCCAGCCCGGCCGCGTACGCGGTCAGCCATTCGCCCAGCTCGACCGGTGTGTCGTCCACCACGTTGAGCGCCCCGCCCACCTCCCGGTCGAGGGCGGCCACCACGGCGGTGGCGGCGTCGTGCGCGTCGGTGAACGACATCACGGATCCGCCGTCGCCCACGATCGGCATCTTGCCCGCCAGTACGGCCTGCCGGGTCGAGCCGTGTTCGTCGTAGATCGAGCCCGGCCCCGTCAGGTGACCGAACCGCAGGACCAGCCCGCCGGCCCGGGCGACCTGGTGCTCCATGTCGCGGAGCGCCGCCACGACCGGTGCGTACACCTTGGGCGCGCTCTCCCACAGGGGCGCGTCCTCGTCGGCCAGGCCCGGGCCCGGCTCGTAGGCGTAGGCCAGCCCCTGGGCGATGAACCGGGCGTTCGGCGCGGCCTCGATGAGATGCGCGGTGGCCTCGACGCGCAGCCGGTTCGTCAGCGCGAACTGCCGGTCGATCCGGCGCGGATCGATGGCCCTGGGGATGGCCGTCAGCAGGTGCACCACGGCGTCCGGCCCGACCCGGCGCACCGCCCGTACGGTCGCGTCCCGGTCGAGCGCGTCGACGGTGACGTCCGCGCCCGGCGACCTGGACAGCCCGACCACCTCGTGCCCCACCGCCCGCAGCAGCGGCACCAGCTGACGGCCGACGACCCCGGTGGCTCCGGCAACCAGAACTCTCATCATCTGTCCTCTCTCTATGACGAAAGGACGGGGCAGCTTGGCCGGATGTGACAGGTTCCGGGTGGAAATGCCGCGAGAGGCGTGATGAGCTTGGCGAGTGGCGAGAAATCTGATTCTTTCAGGAGGCCTGTTCCACGACTTCGCCGCCACGTCGGCCGCGCTCGCGGAGGTGCTCGCCGAGGTGGGGGTCGAATCCGATATCACCGAGGACATCGCGGGCGCCCTGAGCGAGCCGCCCGAGGTGCAGCTCATCACCGTCAACGCCCTGCGCTGGCAGATGACCCAGGACCGCTTCGCCGACCTGCGGGGCGAGTGGAGGTTCGGGCTGCCCGCCGAGGCCCGCGCCACGCTCCTCGACCACCTCGACCGGGGTGGCGGGCTGCTGTGCATGCACTCGGCGTCGATCTGCTTCGACGACTGGCAGGGCTGGCCGCGCGTGCTGGGCGGCTGCTGGAAGTGGCCCACGTCCCACCACCCGCCGCTGGGCTGGACGAGCGTCCGGGTGCACGGGAAGCACCCGGTGGTGGAGGGGCTGCGCGACTTCGACGTGGTGGACGAGGTCTACAGCGACCTGCACGTGCTGCCCGACGTCGAGCCGCTGGCCTCGGCCAACGGCCAGCCGCTGGTCTGGGCGCGGCCGGTGCGGCGGGGCCGGGTCCTGTACGACGCGCTGGGCCACGACACCCGCTCCTACGACAACGAGATCCACAGGACGCTGCTCCGGCGGGCCGCGTTGTGGCTGCTGAAACGCCCGGTGATCGTCGGCGACTAGTGTCCGGAACGGACAAGACCGGCCGGCGCCGGTCCGGGCACGATGAGGGCATGGATGTGAACGTTTCCGTGATCCCCGCCTTCCTGGCCACGCACGCCAGAGTGCTCGACCGCCGCCGGTACGACCTGCTCATGGGCGACGGCGACGCCTCCTCGGCGCTGGCGGCCCTGGAGGGCTACCGCAACCCGGACGGCGGCTACGGCTGGGGCCTGGAGCCCGACCTGCGGGCCCCCGAGAGCCAGCCCGGCGCCGCCCTGCACGCCTTCGAGGTGTTCAAGGACATCGCCCCCGTCACCGCACCGCAGGCCGCGGCGCTGTGCGACTGGCTGGAGTCGGTCACGCTGCCCGACGGCGGGCTGCCGTTCGCGCTGCCGATCTCCTACCCCGACGGCACCGCGCCCTGGTGGGCCGGCGACGATCACACCACCTCGTCGCTGCAGATCACCGCGGTGTCCGCGGCCATCGCGCACCGCGTCGCCGCCCACGACCCCGCCGTGGCCGCGCACCCGTGGCTGGCCAGGGCCACGCGCTACTGCCTGGACGCGATCCAGGCGCTCGACGAGCGGCCGCAGGCGTACGAGTTGTCGTTCGCCGTCCGGTTCCTCGACGCCGTCCACGACGGTCAGCCCCGGGCGGCCGGCCTGCTCAAGCGGCTGGCCGATTACCTCCCCGCGGACGGCCGGGTGCCGGTCGAGGGCGGCACGGAGGAAGAGTCGCTGCGGCCCCTGGACTTCGCGCCCGAGCCCGGCCGGCCGGCACGCGAGCTGTTCGCGCCCGAGGTGATCGCCGCGGACCTGGCCAGGCTGGCGGGGGAGCAGCAGGACGACGGCGGCTGGGTGGTGGACTACGCGCGGATCTCGCCCGGCGGGACGCTTGACTGGCGCGGAGCCGCGACCCTGCGGGCCGTGGAGATCCTGCGCGCCAACGGCCTCATCTAGACAAGGCAGATCAGGGGTGGGGGCGCAGGCGGCGGGCCGACTCCGACTCCTGGGCCATCCGGCGCAGTGTGTCGAACACCTTGCCGTACAGGACCGTGCCGAGCACGAGGGCCTCCACGGCGGCGTCGCGCGGGCCCTGGAACGGGACCAGGCCCATCTCGAACTCCGACACCAGCTTCGTGGTGGCCTCCACGTAGGGCTTCAGGTCGATGTGCAGGCCCAGTTGGCGCATCCTGACCAGGGTCTGGGCCAGCTCGTCACGGGTGGGGGCGGCGGGGTGGATGTCCCAGCCGAGGTCGGCGACGAGGCGGTCCACCTCTTCGCGGGCGAGCCGCCAGTCCTCGCCGGGCTCGGGCTCGACGGTCGGGCCCAGGGCGTAGTGGGCGGTGCCGAGCATCTTGTGAATGGGGAGGGAATCGTCCTCGACCGCCTCGATGACCTGCTTGATGGCGGCCACCGGGAGCCTGCCCACTTCGAGCAGGGCCCGGATCAGGCGGAGCCTGCGCAGGTGCGACTCGTCGTACTCGGCTCGGGTGGCGGCCGTCTGCACGCCCTGGTGGAGCAGGCCCTCGCGGAGGTAGTACTTGACCGTGGGGAGGGCCACACCGGACTTGACGCTGAGTTCGGAGATGCGCATCGTTGGATAATAGCGCTATCCAGCGCGTGCCAGGTGGCGTGCCGCGCTGACGAGCTCGTGCACTTCCGCTTGGCGGTTCCAGAGGAAGACGACTTCCAACGGCGGAACGTCCTCTTTTATCGGGATAAACGTTAAGGCTTCGGGAATTGTCGTTCCTTCGTGTACACAGAGAGCGTACCCCGCGCCCTCCGCCACCAGGTTGACCACCAGGTCATGGGTGGCCGCCGCCGGGCCGAGGCGGGGGTGGAGGCGGTGCCTGACGAACCCCTCCAGGAAGCGCCGGGCCCCCGCCACCGCGTCGGACTCCGGCATGACCAGCGGCTCCGCGGCCAGGTCGGCCAGCGACAGCGTCTCTGAGGCGGCCAGGTGGTGCTCGCGGGGGAGCAGGGCGCGTACCGGGAAGCGGTACATGAGCATGCGGGCCACGCCCCTGGGCAGGGAGCCGGGAGCGTACCCGAGCCCTGCCTGCAGGGTGCCGTCCACGATGGAGACGATCTGCTCGGCCGTGCCCATCGGGACCACCCGCACGGGAGTGGTGTGGATCTGGGAGAGCAGGCGGGCCACCACGTCCGCCAGCCCGTCGGCCACCCCCAGGCGCGTCGTCTGGCCCGCGGTCCTGGCGGCGATCACGGCCCGCTCGAAGGCGTTGACCGCGACCGTGGCCTGCGCCAGGAACGCCTCTCCTGCCTCGGTGAGTTGCACGCCGCTCGACGAACGGCTGAACAACTCGACCCCGACCTCCTTCTCCAGTGCCCTGAGCTGCTCGGACAGCGTGGGCTGGGCTATGTGCAGGGCAGCGGCTGCCCGGCGCAGGCTGCCCGCTCGCGCGATTGCCATCGCGTAGCGGACGTAGCGTAGATCCATCGCTCACCTCGGCGTGATGATGATGGGCTATCGGTCGATCGCCTCTACGTATTACAAGACTGGACAGCTTTCGTGAAGATGTCAGTTATCAGGGTGATGTTATTTCCGGCCAAATCTCTATAACGGGCTGGTCGTATGTGTTGTCCGGTTCCCCGCGCGGCAATGGGGTGTGGCCTTGGGACGAAAGTCGCCGCTGTTGTGGCCCGTCCGGAAACACGTTGCCGGGGGCGGGCGGGTGCACCTTTCACGCCGGGTGGCGGGGCGATGTTTGAACGAGCAAGCGCTTGGGTTGCGTGATAGCGTGACCGGCAGTCGGCGTGATCGTTCGGAGGAGGGGGGATGCAGCGGGGATGCAGCCCTTCGCGGAGCGGGCGGCCGTGGCCGGGGTCGGGATGACGGCCCTGAGCAGGGAGTCCGGGCGCACCGAGCTGGAGCTGGCGGTCGAGGCGTGCCGGGCGGCCTGCGCGGACGCGGGGATCGCGGCGTGCGACGTGGACGGGCTGCTCAGCTATCACCTGAACGACTCCGTGCCGGTCGTGCAGGTGGCCCGCGCCCTCGGCATCGAGCGGCTGGGCTGGCACAACGACATCGCCGGAGGCGGTACGCAGGCGGCGTCGATCCTCGGTGACGCGGCCATGCTGATCGACGCTGGAATAGCACGAAATATCGTGATTTATCGGGCACTAAATGGCCGTTCCGGCAAGCGCATGAACACCGTTTCGACCGGCCCGCAGGAACGCCTCACCTACGGCCTGGCGGGCCCGATCCCGCTGTTCGCCCTGGCCGCGACCCGCTACCTGCACGACACCGGCCTCACCGCCGAACACCTGCACGCCGTCGTGGCCCAGTCCAGGCGGAACGCCGAGGCCAACCCCAGGGCCATGCGCCGCTCGCCGCTCGCCCTCGACGACTACCTGGCCAGGCCGTACGTCTGCACCCCGCTCCGCACGGTCGACTGCTGCCAGGAGACGGACGGGGCGTGCGCGCTCGTGGTCAGCGGCGTGCTCGGCGGGCCGCGCGTCCGGGCGGTGGTGCGCGGGGGCGGCCCGGGGTGCTCGTCGATGGACCGGGCGGCCGACGTGACCGCGATCTTCTCCTCGTACGTGGCCCCGATGCTCTGGAAGGCGTCGGGCATGCGGCCGTCGGACGTGGACGTGATGCTGCCGTACGACGCCTATTCGTGGCTCGTGCCCCGGCAGCTGGAGGACTTCGGCCTGGTGGAGCGGGCCGACCTCGGGGCGTACCTGCTGGAGCGGCGGCACGCCGGGGTGAACCCGCACGGCGGCCTGCTGTCGGAGGGCTACGTGCACGGGCTCAACAACGTGGCCCAGGCGGTGCGGGAACTGCGCGCGGGGCGTGAGGTGGCGCTGGTGACGGGGTTCGGCGGCAGCTTCGGGAGCGCGGCCTTGCTCGTAAGGTGAAAAATCAGGAGAAATGCTGCGGGGGTCGCCGACATGTACGGGGTGTTCCGATCCCGTACTCAAGGAGGCCGACCATGGGGACCGCCCGTGGATGATGACCGGAAGACCCGGTTCGAGGCCGTTTACACCGAGACCTACGAGCGCATACTCGGCTACGCGGTGCGCCGCTGCGACTCGCCGGACGACGCGGCGGACGTGGTCGCCGAGACGTTCGCCATCGCCTGGCAGCGCGTCGACACGCTGCCGGCCGGCGACGAGGCCAGGCTCTGGCTTTACGGCGTGGCCAGGAACGTGCTCGCCAACCACCACCGGGGCCAGGCCAGGCACCGGCACAGGAACGCCACGCTGGACACCGACGTGGCCGACCTGTACGGCTTCACGCCCGAGGGCAGCGTCGAGCTGGGGGCCATCGCGCGGGAGTTCCGCGCGCTTCCCGAGGACGACCGGGAGCTGATCTCGCTGGTCGCCTGGGAGGGCCTCGACCACGGCCAGATCGCGAAGGTCCTCGGCTGCTCGCGCAACGCCGTACGCATCCGGCTGCACCGCGCCCGCAAGCGCTTCTCCAAGGCGCTCGCCGGTGCCGGCATCTCCGTCAACCATCTCGTCCTGGAGTCGATATGAACGACCTGCAGCACCTTGCCCGTGTTCGCGACGAGGACCTGTCCGGGCGAGTGTCCGGCGCGGGGGCGCGGGCACTGCTGGCCTCGATCACCGAGGAGCCGGTGGCCGCGACGGGCCGCGCCGCGGACGGCCGCGGGCGGTTCGGCGGTCTGGTCGCGGTCGGCGGCCGGCGGCGTACGGGCCGGCTGCTCGTGGCCGCCGGCGCCGTCGCGGCGGTGGCTGCGGCCGCGGTCGTCGGCCCCGCCGTGCTCGGCGGGGGCCAGGCCACCTCCTATGCCAGCTCGGCCATCGACATCGAACTGCGCGGCGACTACTACGTCGCCTCCATCAAGGACCCGCTCGCCGACTACGCCCAGTACACGAAGGGGTTCAAGGCGGTGGGGCTGAACGTGCGCCTGGAGCCCGTGCCCTCCTCGCCGTCCCAGGTGGGCAAGGTCATCGGGATGAGCGGGGTCGGCGGCCCCACCACCGGTCCGGTGCCGACGTCCATCGGCAGCGGTACGGAACCGGCCGGCTGCACGCTGGGCCGGCCGGGCTGCGTGATGACCCTCACCGTGGGCCGCCAGGTCACCGGTGACGCACTGGTCAAGCTGGGGCGGCCGGCGCAGGCCGGGGAGAAGTACCAGAACATCGGCTCGGCGACGGGCAAGGGGGAGATGCTCGAAGGCTACGACCCGGAGGAGAAGACCGTGGGCGAGGTCCTCGCCGAGGCGCGCAGGCGCAGTGTCGGCGCGGTCTTCCGAGTGATCACTCCCGCTCCCGACTACAACGGGTTCCGCTTCGACCCGGACGGGCAGAAGGCGAAGGTCGGTGACGACTGGATCGTCTGGCGGGCGGAGTCGGAGCAGGCCGGCGTCCTGCGCCTCCTGGTCACCAAGGACCGCCTCCCACAGAACCCCACCAAATCCACCACCAACTAACCCACCCCAAGCCCATCCCACCGATCGCCCCGGCCATCCCACCGCTCGGCCTGGCTTGGCCACTGATCGCCCTGGCCTGACGACCAGGCGGTCCTGATCACCGGCCTGGCCTGTCATCGGCCTTGCCCGGAGACCGGGCGGGCCTGGCCACCGGGCGGGGGGCCTAGCGACCCGGCTGGGCCTAGCGACCCGGCCGGGCCTGACGACCGGGCGGTCCTGATCACCGGCTGGGCCTGGCCATCGCAGTGGCCCGGCCGGTTGTGCCGGAGCGGACGGGCGGGACCGGTCGTGGGCTCTCACGTCACCCGGCGGGTGAAGTGGGGGTGACGCGCCTCGGCTTCCTGGGGGTTCAGGAACGGGCGCGCCGCCAGCCACGCCGCCGCCCCGGCCGCGTCACCCGCCGCGACGGCATCCCGCAGCAGGCCCCGTACGGCATCCCGTACGGGGCCTGTCGCCGTAAGGACGCTGCCTGCGAGGACGATCGGAAGGCCGGGCCGATGCACCTGCGAGGCGGTCGCCGCGAGCCGGGCCGCGGCCTCCTCCACGATGGCCACCGCCACCGGATCTCCTTTCCGGGCAGCCTGGCTCACCAGCGGCGCCAACTCGGCCAGGGCAAGCGGCGGCCGCGCATGCACAGCCGCCGCCAGCTGAGCGACCGGATCACCGCCAAGCCCCTCAGGCACAAGCCGCCGCACAACCAACCCAGCCAACCCTGCCAGCCCCGCCCAGCCAGCGGCCGAAGCAGCGACGCCCGTCCCGCCCGCCGCATGTCCAGCGGCGATGGAAGCGGCGACGCCCATCTCGCCTGTCGCATCTCCAGCGGCGATGGATCCGGCGACGCCCGTCCCGCCCGCCGCATGTCCGGCCACGCCCACTCTGGGGCCACCCTCCCAGGAGACGCCCGTTCGGTCTCCGCCCACTTCGGCGACGCCCACTTCGGCCCCGCCCGCGCCGGAGCCGCCCGCTCGGGCGGTGCTCGCTTCATCGCCGTCCGCTTGAGCCGCGCTCATGCTAGGGCCGTCCGCTTGAGTCGCTCTCATGCCGGGGCCGCCCACTTCGGCCGCGCCCGTCCTGGGGTCGCCCGCTTGGGCGGTGCTTGTTTTATCGCCGCCCGTTCGAGCCGCGCTCGTGCCAGGGTTGCCCGCTTCGTTTGCGTTCGTTCCTTGGGCGCCCGGTGGCACCGCGCCAGCGTCGAGGCCGCTGGCTTCCGGGGCGCCCGGTGGGGCAGTGCCAGCCTGGGGGGTGCCGGTTGTGGGGGCGTTGGCTCCGGAGACGCCCGGCCGGACTCCGCCGCCTTTGTAGCGGACAGCCTTGGAGCCGCCAGCCTTAGGAGAGCGGCCAGCGTTGGAGCCGCTCGCCTTGGAGTCAGTGGCGTCAAAGCCGCCGGCCTCGGAGTCGCTGGCCTCGGAGTCACCGAGTGCGGGGGTGCCCGGTCGGGCGGGGGCGGGTTCTGAGTGGGTGGGTTCCCCGGCGGCGGTGGTGAAGGCAGCGGCGGTGGGGGTTATGAAGGCGGTGGAGGTGGCGGTCGGGTCGGTGGTGGGGTGTGTGGCGGTGGGCTGTGCGGCGGGCGGGTGGGTGGTGGGGTGGGTGGCGAGTGTTTGGAGGGTGGCGAGGGTTTGGAGGGTGGTGCGGGCGGCGGCGCGGCCGAGCCAGAAGGCCGAGCCCTCGTCTCCGAGTAACCAGCCGAACCCGTCCGCTGTCGCGACCGCCCGGTGGTCGATAATTTTTGCCGCGATCGCCCCCGTGCCGGATATCAGCACAGTGCCCGTCGGTGCTGCCGTGCCCGAGGCGAATGCGGTCACGACGTCGCCGGCGGACCACACGGGCACCGCTCCGGAACGCCCGGAGCCCCGCCCCTCCGAGGCGTCCCCACTCGGCACGGCGCGGAAGGTGTGTGGATCGGTGTGGAGGGTGTGGGCGGGTAGGAGGGCACGGAAGACCCGGTCGATAAGGTCCGCACACAGGGCGGGGTTGCCCGCCAGTCCCACGACCACCGACACCACCTGCGGTGATGTGCCGCCCGCCAGCGCCTCCCGGACGGCGGTGGTGAGGTTGGCGGCGGCCAGGTCCGGCCCGAGCGCGCCGGGGTTGGCGCCGCCCGCGTGCCCGCGACCTACCGCTGTGCCGTCCAGGGTGAAGAGCGCGGCGCGCGAGGACGTGCCGCCGGCGTCGACGCCGAGCACCAGCTTCATGTCAAAAATTATTGCCCAAATGCCTTGACCGCACCACAATCCGAGCATAATTATCACCGCGTGGAACTACTGGGCCGCATCCGAGCCGAACAGCACGACATGCCCGAGGCGCTGCGCAAGGTGGCCGACACGATCCTCGACGGTCCGGCCGACGCGGCCCGGATGACCATCGTGGACCTGGCCGAGCGGAGTGGTACGTCCACCGCCACCATCACCCGCTTCTGCCGCGCCCTCGGCTTCGCCGGATACGCCGAGCTCCGCGTGGCCATCGCCACCGAGACCGGCCGGGTCGCCCAGCAGACGTGGGAGACCGACATCGGCCAGGAGATCCTGCCCGACGACAGCCTCGACCGGGTGCTCAGTGTCGTCTCCGGCAACGACATCCGCCTGATCCAGGAGACCCGCGACCAGCTCGATCTGGCCGTGGTCGAGAAGGTCGCGCAGGCCGTGGCCAGGGCCGGGCGGGTGCTGCTGTTCGGGGTGTCGAGCAGCGCGGCCGTGGCCAGCGAGATGGAATACCGGCTGCAGCGCATGCGGGTGCCGACCTGGAGCAGGTCCGACGCCCACAGCGCGCTGACGGACGCGGCGCTGCTCGGCCAGGGCGACGTGGCGATCGGCATCTCGCACAGCGGCAGAACGCGCGAGGTCATCGAGGTCCTGGCGGAGGCGGGCAGTCACGGCGCGATCAGCGTGGCCGTCACGTCCCAGCCGAGGTCCCCGCTGGCCGAGGTGGCCGAGCTGGTCCTCACCACGGCCAGCCGCGCGACGAGCTTCAGGTCCGAGGGCTTCGCGGCGATCCACTCGCAGCTGCTCGTACTGGATGTCGTGTACGTGTCCGTCGCCCAGCGCACCTACGAACGCACCAAGCAGGCCTTCGACGTCACCGTCCGCGCCGTGGCCGGACATCGTCTCCCGGAAGGGGATATATGACCATAGATCAGCGAGTGAGCCCGCAAGCCTTCGCCGAGCACATCGCCCACCTCGTCCGGATCATCCCGGAGGACCCGGAGATCTCGCGAGCCGCCGATCTCTTCACCAAGGCGCTGACCGGCGGTGGCGTCATCCAGGCCTTCGGCTCCGGCCACTCGGAGGCGGTCGCCATGGAGATCGCCGGCCGCGCGGGCGGCCTCGTCCCCACCAACAGGCTCGCCCTCAGGGACATCGTCCGCTACGGCGACGCCCCCCGCGAGGAGCTCGACCGGTACGACCTCGAACGCGACCCCTCGATCGCCCACACCATCCTCGACCTGGCCCCCGTCCACCGCGACGACCTGTTCGTGATCATCTCCAACTCGGGCGTGAACGGCGTGGTGGTCGAACTCGCCACGCTCGTCAAGCAGCGCGGTCACGACCTGATCGCGATCACCTCCCGCGCCCACAGCGATGCCGTCGCGTCCCGCCACCCCTCGGGCCGCAAGCTCGCCGACCTGGCCGACGTCGTCCTGGACAACCACGCCCCCTACGGCGACGCCGTCCTGCCCCTGCCCGACGGCGGCGCGACCGGCGCCGTCTCCACCATCACCTCCGCGATGCTGGCCCAGCTCGTCGTCGCCCAGACGGTGAGCAACCTGCTCGAAGCCGGTGAGAGGCCACCGGTGTACCTCTCGGCCAACGTCCCGGAGGGCGACGCGCACAACCTCGCACTAGAGGCCCGGTACGCGGGCCGCATCCGCCGAGGAGCCTGACCCGCCTTGAACCAGCCACCACCTCTGTCCGTCATGCGCGAATTCCGGGGGCCGCAGAACCAAGGAGAACCCCACCCATGTCCCGAAATTTCGGAAAGATCCTGCTCTCCTTAGCCATCACCGCCGTCCTCACGGTCGTCGCCCTGGTCATCCCCGCCGACGCCGCCCAGTCCGTACGCCTCCAGTACCGCACCAGCTCCCCCGGCGCCACCACGGCCCAGGCCGAACCCTGGCTCCAGCTCTTCAACGACGGCACCACCACGATCCCGCTCAACCAGGTCAAGATCCGCTACTACCTCAAGGGCGCGGAGACCTACCGCTTCGCCTGCTCCTGGGCGGTGGTGGGCTGTTCGACGGTGACCGGGCAGTTCGTCCGCCAGGCGGGCACCGACCAGTACCTGGAGGTCGGCTTCACCTCCGGCACCCTGGCCCCCGGCTCGAACACCGGAGACCTGCAGCTGCGCTTCTACCGCGCGGACTGGCAGACGTTCCAGCAGAGCGACGACTACTCCTACGGTCCCCAGACCGCCTACGGCAACTGGAACAAGATCACCGTCTACGTGAACGGCCAGCTCGCCTGGGGCACCCCGACGGGCAGCGAGCCCACCCCGACCGTCACGGTCACCCCGCCGGGACCTGGGGGCGTGCTGTTCGACGACTTCACGTACACGAGCTCCGCCGACCCGCTGCTGGCCCAGCACGGCTGGACGGTACGCGGCAGCTCGGGCGGGCCGGGTGTGCCGGGCGCGACCTGGTCGCCGTCGGCCGTCTCGTTCCCCGGCGGCCTGCTGACCCTCGACTCCTCCACGAACGGCACGGCGGGCGGCACCGTACAGACCGAGCTGTCCACCACCAACCGCAAGTTCCAGGAGGGCACCTACGCCGCCCGCGTGCGCTTCAGCGACGCGCCGACCAGCGGTCCCGACGGCGAGCACGTGGTGCAGACGTTCTTCACCATCACCCCGCTGCGCTACAACCTGGACCCCGACTACGGCGAGCTCGACTTCGAGTATCTGCCCAACGGCGGCTGGGGCGAGCCGTCCAACATCCTCTACGCCACCAGCTGGGAGACCTACCAGGGCGAGCCCTGGCAGGCCGTCAACACCCACACCGCCGAGCGCGTGAGCTTCGCCGGCTGGCACGACCTGGTCATCCAGGTGTCCGGCGGCCGGATGAAGTACTACGTGGACGGCCGCCTGTTCGCCGACCACGGTGACATCTACTATCCCGAGACGCCGATGTGGATCATGTTCAACCAGTGGTTCATCGATCTTCAGGGGGCCACCGGGACGCGTACGTACCGGCAGCAGGTCGACTGGATCTACCACAGCAAGAACGAGGTCGTCTCGCCCGCCGACGTGCAGAGCAGGGTCGCGGCCCTGCGCTCGGCCGGCACCGCCTTCAGGGACACCGTCCCCAACCCGTGACAAGCCCCTGCGCCCGTCCTGCGGGCGCAGGCACCCCCCACAACCCGAGGAACGCCATGAAGAACCGCATCCTGGCCCTGGTGGCCGTGTTCGCGCTCGGCGCGTGCGGCACCGGCGGCGAGCCGGCGCCCGGGTCGGCGCAGGCGAGCGGCGCCCCCGCGAAGCTGACCGTCTGGATCATGGACGGCAGCGTCACCCAGGACCTGCTGAAGAAGTTCGAGACCGAGTACGAGACCGCCCACCAGGGCGTGGACCTCGACCTCCAGGTCCAGGCGTGGGACGGCATCGGCGAGCGGGTCACCGCCGCCCTGGCCAGCACCGACGCGCCCGACGTGATCGAGGTGGGCAACACCCAGGTCGCCCAGTACGCGGCCAGCGGCGGCGTGACGGACCTGACCGCCAGGATCGGCGAGCTGAACGGCGCCGACTGGCTGCCCGGCCTGGCCCAGCCGGGCAACATCGACGGCAAGCAGTACGGAATCCCGTGGTACGCCGCCAACCGCGTGGTCGTCTACAACAAGGACCTGTTCGCCAAGGCCGGCATCAAGGAGCCCCCGAAAACCCGTGACGAATGGCTAGATATCACGACAAAACTAAATAAAGACGGAAACCAGGGCATCTACCTGGCCGGCCAGACCTGGTACGCCCTGGCGGGCTTCGTCTGGGACGAGGGCGGCGACCTGGCGGTCCAGGAGGGCGGCAAGTGGCGGGGCGCCCTCGACACCCCGCAGGCCCTGGCCGGCATGGACTTCTACAAGCGCCTTCAGGCCCTCGGCAAGGGCCCCAAGGACGCCGACGAGGCCACCCCGCCCCAGCACGAGGTGTTCGCGCAGGGCAAGGTCGGGCAGATCATCGCCGTGCCGGGCGTCGCGGCCCGGGTCCTGGAGGTTGACGGCACGCTGAAGGACAAGATGGGCTTCTTCCCCATCCCCGGCAAGACGGCCGACAAGCCGGGCACCGTGTTCACCGGCGGCTCCGACCTGATCATCCCGGCCGCCTCGCAGCGCCAGGAGGAGGCGTACGAGCTGGTCAAGGCCCTGGCGGGGGAGAAGTTCCAGACCGAGCTGGCCAAGGCGATGAGCTTCGTACCGAACCGTACAGGGCTGGCCGGCGTGCTGTCCGGCGACGAGGGCACCGCCGCCATGGCCGTCGGCGCCGCCCACGGCCGCGCCACCCCGAACACCCCCAACTGGGCCGCCGTCGAGGCCACCTCCGTGATCAAGCAGTACATGACCGCCGTCCTCACCGGAGCCGACCCGGCGGCGGAGGCGCGGAAGACGTCGGAGTCGATCACCACGACGCTGAACAGCGGATCCTGATGCGGGCTGGGCACCGCGCGTTCTGGCCCTACCTGCTCATCGCGCCCGCGGTGGCGGGCGGGGCCTTCCTCCTGCTCTATCCGCTGCTCAAGGCGGCGGTGATCTCGTTCCAGCACTTCCGCATGGGCGAGCTGATCCGGGGCGGCGCGGCCTTCGCCGGCCTGGACAACTACGTCGAGCTCCTGTCCGGAGCGCAGTTCTGGCAGGTGCTGCTGCGCACGCTGGTGTGGACCGCGACCAACGTGGTGCTCATCGTGGTGCTGTCCACCGGCGTCGCCCTCATGCTCGTACGCCTGCGCCGAGGCCTGCGCCTGACCCTCATGAGCGCGCTGGCCCTGGCCTGGGCCACCCCTATCATCGCGGCGACCACGGTGTTCCAGTGGTTGTTCCAGTCGGAGCTGGGCGTGGTCAACTGGCTGCTGGTGACCCTCGGCTTCGACTCCTTCCAGGGCTACACCTGGTTCGCCGACGGCACGGCCACGTTCGCCGTGCTCGTGGTGCTGGTGGTGTGGCAGTCGGTGCCGTTCGCCGCTCTCACCCTCTACGCCGGGCTGACCACGATCCCGATCGAGCTGTACGAGTCGGCCAGGATCGACGGCGGCACCGGCCGGCAGGTCTTCTGGAAGGTCACCGTGCCGATGCTGCGCCAGCTCTTCGCCCTGGTCGCCGTGCTGGAGGTGATCTGGGTGGCCAAGTGCTTCCCGCAGATCTGGGTGCTCAGCCAGGGCGGCCCGGACGACGCCACCACCACCCTGCCGATCTACGCCTTCAAGATCGCCCGGGTGCTGCACCGCTATGACCTGGGCTCGGCGGTCGCCATGCTCACGGTCGTCATCCTCGCCGTCGCCCTGGTCAACAACCTGCGTCGAATGGTGCGCTCATGAAGAGGCTCACGCTCAACGCGGCCGCGGTGGCCGTACTGGTGGTCACGATCTTCCCGGTCTACTGGATGTTCCTGACGGCGTTCAAGCCGACCAGGGACATCCAGTCGGAGACGCCGACCTTCTGGCCCTCCCATCCCACCCTCGACCACTTCGCCACCGCGATCAGTGCGCCGAACTTCTGGATCTACTGGCGCAACAGCCTCCTGGTCACGGCGGCCGCGGTGCTGTTCGCGCTGGTGGTGGCGCTGCTAGCGGCGTTCGCGGTGGCCAGGATGCGCTGGCGGGGGCGGGGGCCGTTCGTGGTGGCGGTGTTCGCGGCGCAGATGGCGCCGTGGGAGGCGCTGCTGGTGCCGGTGTTCATCATCGCCAGGGACACCGACCTGCTGGACTCGCTGGCCATGCTGACCGGCGTCTACTTCATGATCACGTTGCCGTTCACGATCGTCACGCTGCGCGGGTTTCTGGCGGCGATCCCGCCGGAGCTGGAGGAGGCGGCGCTGGTGGACGGGTGCGGCCGGCTGGCGGCGTTCCGGAGGGTGGCGTTCCCGCTGCTGGCGCCCGGGCTGATGGCGACCTCGATGTTCGGGTTCATCACGGCGTGGAACGAGTTCGCGTTCGTGAACGTACTGATCATCAAGGACCAGTCGCTCAGGACGTTGCCGGTGTGGTTGTCGTCGTTCAGGGACGTGTTCGGCACGGACTGGGGCGCCACGATGGCCGCCGCCAGCCTGTTCGCCCTGCCCGCGCTGCTGCTCTTCCTCTTCCTGCAGCGCCACGTGGGCACGGGCATGACGGCGGGGGCGGTCAAGGGCTGACGGTCCCTGCCGAGAGCGGGCGGCTGCGATTCAGGCGGGTGGTTCCTCGGGCCATCCCGCTGGATCGGCCACGTAGGTGCCACGTCGCGCCACTGTCACGACCCACCGCTGTTCCCGCAGGCGGGAAACGGCCTGCCGTGCCGTGACCCTGGCGACTCCGTACTGCCGCATCAACGCCTGCTCGCTGGGTATCGCCCGGTTCGGCCGGAGCTCGCCGCGTCTGATCCGAGCGGCGAGGTCATTGGCGATGATCACATAGATCGCCCTCGTCGGCTTCGCCCGTGGCACACCGAGAGGCCCGACGAAGGTGCCTTCCCCTTGAACGGTATGGGCGAGCCCACGTCGGCGAAGCTCCCGTGCCACGTTGCGCGCGGTGGTGCGCGCGATCGTGTACTCCGCCTCCAGCTCTGCCTCGCTCGGTACGGGTTCGCCGGGCCGCAACTCCCCGCTGGTGATCCGATCCTGGATCTCGTCGGCGACTTGCACGTAAATCGGGACGGGCCCGTCACGGTCGAGCATGCTCATAGCGTAGACGTGTCGATACAAGCAGTCAGGCAAACTCAAGATTCGGGCCACGACTCCCGCGGAGAGACGTAACTGCCGCGCTGGGCCACGGTGTAGATCCACCCCTGCTCCCTGAGCAGAGCCATGGCCCGCCGCACTGTTTCCCGTGCGACCCCGTGCTGCTTCACCAGCGCCGTCTCGCCCGGTATCGGGCGTCGCGGGAGCAGCTTTCCTGATTGGATCTGATTGCTGATGTCTGTCGCAATTTGCTGGTAGAGCGGTGTTTTCCGCCTCTGGCGAGGCGCTTCCGTCGATGGACCGACAAAGGCCCCTTCTCCTTGAACGGTGTAGACGAGCCCTTCCTCCCTGAGGACGCGGACCGCCCGCCTGGCCGTGGTTCTGGCGACCCCGAACTCCTGCTGGATTTCGGCCTCGCTCGGCACCGGGTGTCCGGCGGAGAGCCCCGAGACCCGCCGCCGCAGGATGTCGGCGATCTGGAGGTAGACGTGGGTGTCACCTTCGTAATCGAGCACGTGAGCAACATAGGCCAAGGCGGGCAAGTGCTCTCATATCGTTCTGTCTATATAGGCAGAGCGCCCTACTCAAGCAGACAAGGGACAACGACTAGACGTATGGTTTCCTCATGACAGAACCAGACTCGCCGCCGGAGGACGACGACCGGTTTCACTCGATCCACGTGCCGGAGCCGAACCCCGACTACCCACCGTTGAGATGGGAGCCACTACGGCCGCACGGGGATCGTGCCCGGGTCCGTGACTACACGTGCAGCTGCCAGCCGACGTACTACGAGTTGTGCCAGATAGGGGGTGAATACTTCATCCGGCGGACCCGCATAGTCGATGGTGAAACCGTGGTCGACGAGACCGCACGCGGCAGGCGCGCTCAAACGATGATCGTGTGGGCCAACCTGCTGTTCGCGGGCCACCGATAACCAGGGCGTACGCGGCGTGCTCCGTCAGGAGCCGGTCGTGAAGGCGGCGTGCCGGGCCCTCGCTTCGGCGGCGGGCAGGAGCTCGCGGGCCGCCAGCCAGGCCGCCGCGCCCGCCGCGTCGCGCGCCGTCGTGACCGTCTCGCCCGCCAGCAGCCGCATCACGGCCGCCCGCACCGGCCCTTCGCTGGTCAGCACGCTGCCGGCGAGCACCACCGGGCCGGCGGCGTGCACCCGCCGGAGCGTGGTCACCAGATGGCCGGCCGCCTCCTGGACGATCTCGACGGCCAGCGGATCGCCCGCCTCCGCCGCCCGGCTGACCAGCGAGGACAGCGCGGCCAGCCGCATGTGGTCGGCCTGCGCCAGCCGGACGATGCGATCGGCGGCGGCACGCGGCGTGGCCCGCCGCTCCGCGCCCAGGAAGTGCCCGCCGACGAGCCGGACCAGCTCTCCCCCTTCGCCCTCGGGGAGCAGGGCCTCGACCGGCAGGCCCCGGTCCAGGGCGTGCACCACGGCCTTGGCGGCCTCGCGGCCGATCCAGAAGCCCGAACCCGCGTCGCCGAGGAGCCAGCCCAGCCCGTCCGCGAGCGCGTCGAGGTCGAAGTCCACGATCCGGGCGGCGACGGCGCCCGTGCCGGACAGCAGCAGGGCGCCGTCGGGCTCGGAGGACCCGGCGGCGTAGGCGATCTGCACGTCACCCAGGTAGCGCGGCCCGCGGGCGATCCCGTGCTCGGCCCAGACCGTCGTCAGCTCGGGCACCATCTCCTCCACGTGCCCGGCCACTCCGGCCAGCGAGGAGACCACCCGGGCCCCGGCCAGGGAGCCGAGCGCCTCGCGCAGCGCGTCGGCGACCGCCGCCACCGCCGCGGTCAGCCCGTGCGCGGTCGGATTGCCCGGCCCGGCGATCGCGTAGCCGACGCGAGCGCCGCCGAGCGTGTGCACGGCCACCCGCGTGGAGGTGGCCCCGGCATCGACGCCGACCACTAGCGATTCCGTCACGGAAACGAGTCTGGGGGTTGACGGGACCCTGAAGCAAGAATAATTTTCGCGGGAAGACCGGGTATTCGGAAGGAATATTCGTGACTTCAGGAGCTCTCGGACGTGTAGAGACGGAACTACCCGGTTTGCCGGAGGCGTTGCGCAGGGTCGGCGAGGTCATTCTCGGAGACCCGGCCGAGGCCGCGCGGTCGACCATCATCGCGCTGGCCGAGCGGGCGGGCAGCTCGCCCGCCACCGTGACCAGGTTCTGCCGGGCGTTCGGCTTCTCCGGCTACGCGGAGCTGCGTGTCGCGCTCGCCACGGAGACCGGCAGGGCGGCGCAGGCCGGCTGGGGCGCGGGCGTCGGCCACGAGATCGGCCCCGACGACCCGCTGGACGCGGCCATCGAGGTGATGGCCGCCGCCGACACCAGGCTCATCCAGGACACCGCCGCCCAACTCGACCTCGACGTGGTCGCCAGGGTCGCCGACGCGATCGTGGCGGCCCCGCGTGTACTCCTCGTCGGCGTCTCCACCAGCGGTAACGTGGCGACCATGCTGGAGGGCCGGCTGCGCCGGATCGGCATCCCGGGGTGGAGCGCGGGTGACGCGCACGTGGCCCTGTCGGAGGCGGCACTGCTCAAGACGGGCGACGTGGCCATCGGCATCAGCCATCGCGGCCGCACCCGCGAGGTCATGGAGTCGCTGGCGGAGGCGGGCAGCCACGGGGCACTGACGGTCGCCGTCACCTCCTTCGCCCGCTCGCCGCTGGCCGAGCTGGCCGAGCTGGTGCTGACCACCGCCAGCAGGGAGACCACGTTCCGGCTCGGCGGGCTGGCCGCCGTGCACTCGCAGCTCTTCGTGCTGGACGCCGTCTACGTGGCGGTCGCGCAACGCACTTACGAGCGCACCAACGAGGCGTTCGAACGCACGATCAGCGCTGTGGAGAGCCACCGCGTGGAGAGAGGCTGAATGAGCTACGCATCCAAGGTGCTCGACCTGGCCCATCAGGTCGCGGAGAGCCAGGCCGAGCCGGTACGCGCGGCGGCCGCGCTGCTGGTGGCCTCGATCAGGGCGGACGGCGTGGTCAACGCGTTCGGCTCGGGTCATTCCGAGGCCATCGCCATGGAGATCGCCGGCCGGGCCGGCGGCCTGGTCCCCAGCAACCGCCTCACTCCCAGGGACCTGGTGCTGTACGGTGGCCAGCCGCCCAGCGTGCTGACCCCTGAGCTGGAGCGGGATCCGGCGGTCGCGCACCGGATCTACGAGCTGGCCCCGGTCGCGCCGCAGGACGTGTTCGTACTGATCTCCAGCTCGGGCGTCAACGGCGCGGTCGTCGAGCTGGCCACGATCGTCAAGGAACGCGGCCACCCGCTGATCGCCCTGACCTCCGTCAAGCACAGCACGCGGATGACCTCCCGCCACCCGTCGGGCGCCAAGCTGCTCGACCTGGCGGACGTGGTGCTGGACAACGGCGCGCCCTACGGGGACGCCATCCTCGACCTGCCCGGCGGCGGCACCTACGGCGCGGTGTCCACGATCACCTCGGCGCTGCTCGCGCAGATGGTGGTCACGCGGGCGGTGGAGGAGCTGGTGGCCCTGGGCGAGACACCCCCCATCTACCTGTCGGCCAACGTGACCGGCGGCGACGACCACAACAAGGCACTGGAGAGCCGCTACGCAGGACGCATCAGACGCGGTTCATAAATAGTCAGGAGTAAGTCATCATGCCTCACACCCCCCATATCAGTAGGCGCGAACTCCTTCGCGGCGCCGCCCTCGTGCCCGTGGCAGGGGCGCTGGCCGCGTGTGCCACACCGGCGGCCCCGCCCGCGGCCACGTCGTCGTCCGCGCCGGTCGCGACCAGCGCGGCGAACCCGCTCGGCGTTCCCGCCGACAAGCCGCTGGAGGTCTGGATCTTCGACGGCGGCTTCGGCCAGGACTATGCCACCGGCATCCACCAGCCGCTGTTCAAGAGCAAATATCCGAACGTCGAGATCAAGCACAACTCGACCAAGGAGATCACGAAGGTCCTCCAGCCGCGCTTCGCCGGCGGCAACCCGCCCGAGGTGATCGACAACTCCGGCGCCAACTTCATGGACTTCGGCGCGCTGGCCCAGGACAGCCAGCTGCAGGACCTCACCGCGCTGCTCGACGCGCCCTCGTGGGACGACCCGAACACCAAGGTCAGGGACACCATCGACCAGTCGGTCATCGACATCGGCACCTACGACGGCAAGTTCTCCGTGCTCGGCTACGTCAACTACATCCACGGCATCTGGTATTCGCAGAAGGCATTCCGGGACAACCAATGGCAGATCCCGAAGACCTGGGACGAGTTCCTGGCCCTCTGCGAGACGATCAAGAAGTCCGGCAAGATGGCACCTTTCACCTATGCCGGAAAATTCCCGCAATATCTGTATGAGCCGCTGCTGACCATGGCCGCCAAGATCGGCGGCAACGAGGTGCTCGTCAACATCGACAACCTCGAGGACGGCGCCTGGACCGCCGAGCCCATGAAGACCGCCGCCACCGCCTGGGCCGAGGTGGGCGCCAAATATCTCATGCAGGGCACCACCGGCCTCGACCACATCCAGACCCAGACCGCCCAGAACAAGTACCGCGTGGCCATGCTGCCCTCCGGCTCCTGGCTGGAGAACGAGCAGAAGTCCACCACCCCGGCCGACTTCGAGTACGGCATGTTCCCCATCCCCGACGTCACCGGCTCGGACAAGCTGCCGTACGGCACCCTGCACACCCAGCCGGGCGAGAACTTCATCGTCTCCGCCAAGAGCCCCAACCCGCAGGCCGGCATGGAATACCTGCGG
The DNA here is from genome assembly GCF_900099965.1 of Nonomuraea jiangxiensis. Classification (GTDB taxonomy): domain Bacteria; phylum Actinomycetota; class Actinomycetes; order Streptosporangiales; family Streptosporangiaceae; genus Nonomuraea; species Nonomuraea jiangxiensis. Next base: position 46,204 of record NZ_FNDJ01000032.1, read on the forward strand.
GCCATGCTGTCGAAGAAGGCGGCCGGCGACTTCAGCGAGCTCGTACGTACGCTGACCGTGGTCAAGGGCGCGAGCGAGGGCCGCAAGAACTCGCCGGGCGTCGAGAGCGCCTCCAAGGCGATCACCGAGGCGGGCGCCAACGTCGTCTACTACCGCTGGAACAACTGGTACGGCCCGCTCAAGGACGAGGGCGTCGCCGCCACCGGCGAGCTGATGGCCGGCCGCCTCAGCCCGGACAAGTATCTGGAGCGCATGCAGAAGAAGGCCGACGAGATCAAGAACGACTCCTCGATCAAGAAGTATCAGCGTTCATGATCTTCAACAGGTATCGCCGCGGGCTGTTCATCATCTCGTTCCTGGCAGCCCCGGTGATGCTCTATCTGGTCTACGTGATCTCGCCCTACCTACAGGCGTTCTACATCGCGATGACGGACTGGCGCGGCGTGACGGCCACGCCCACCTTCATCGGCCTGGACAACTTCGTGCGGCTGTTCGGCGACGAGACGTTCTGGAAGGCCGTCACCCACAACGTCCTGCTGCTCGTGCTGCTGCCGCTGATCACGATCGTCATCGCCCTGTTCTTCGCCTTCCTCCTCAATGTGGGCGGCGCGCAGGGCGTGACCGGCATCCGCGGGTCGAAGATCTACCGCGTGGTGTTCTTCTTCCCGCAGGTCCTGGCCGTCGCGGTGGTGGCGGTGCTGTTCCAGCAGGTGTTCCGGCCGGATGGCAGCGGCATGCTGAACGGCCCCCTGATGGCGCTCGGGGTCTCGCCGATCGGCTTCCTGTCCGATCCCCAGGTGGCGTTCTGGTCGGTGCTGGGCGTCATGGTGTGGCAGGCGGTCGGCTTCTACGTGGTGCTGTTCTCGGCAGGGCTGGCCTCCATCCCGCGGGACATGTTCGAGGCGGCGCAGATCGACGGGGCCGGCCGGATGAGCCTGTTCTTCCGCGTCACGCTGCCGCTGCTCTGGGACACCGTCCAGGTGGCCTGGGTCTACCTGGGCATCCTGGCGCTCGACGTGTTCGCGATCGTGTGGGTGATGACCGACCAGCACGGCGGGCCCGACTGGTCGACGACCGTGATGGCGGCGGAGATCTACCGCAACGCCTTCCAGTACTCCCGCTTCGGCTACGCCTCCGCGCTGGGCGTGGTCATGTTCGTCTTCACCGTCGGCTTCGCGATCCTGTCCCTGCGCCTGTCACGGCGTGAACGAATCGAGTACTGATGACAACTGTGACGTCGTGGACGGCGGCGAACTCGCGGCGGCTCGCCCGCGAGGAACGCAGGCGGCGGCTCGGCCCGCTCGGGGTGCTCACGCACGTCGCGCTGCTGATCTGGACGCTGCTGGTCATGGTGCCGATCCTGTGGACGTTCCTGGCCTCGGTGAAGAGCGAGGACGAGATCTTCGGTGACGCCTGGTCGCTGCCCGCCACGCTGCGCTGGGACAACTTCGCCAGGGCCTGGGAGCAGGCGCACATCGGCCAGTACATGCTCAACAGCGTCATCGTCGTGGCGTTCAGCACGTTCGGGACCATGCTCGTCGGGTCCATGGCGGCGTACGTGCTGGCGCGTTACCCGTTCCGCGGCAACCGGGCGATCTACCTGCTGTTCGTGTCCGGGCTGGCGTTCCCGGTCTACCTGGCCCTGACGCCGCTGTTCTTCGTGGTGCAGAACCTGGGCAACCTGCCGGTCATCGGGCCCTTCATCGGGTTGAACACGCATGCCGGGATCGTGCTGGTCTACATCGCGTACTCGATGCCGTTCACCGTGTTCTTCCTGTCGGCCTTCTTCCGTACGCTGCCGACGGCCGTGGGGGAGGCGGCCATGGTGGACGGGGCCTCGCACACGCGGGTCTTCTTCCAGATCATGCTGCCGATGGCCCGGCCGGGCATCATCAGCATCACGATCTTCAACATCCTCGGGCAGTGGAACCAGTACCAGCTCCCGCTGGTGCTGCTGCAGGAGCGGGACAAGTGGGTGCTCACCCAGGGCATCTCCGACGTCTCCACCGCCGCCGGATACGACCAGGACTGGTCGGCCCTCTTCGCCGCCCTGACCATCGCCATCCTGCCGATGCTGGTCGTCTACACGCTCTTCCAGCGCCAGATCCAGTCGGGCCTCACGTCCGGCGCCCTGAAGTAGCCGTCACCCGGGGAGCGCCGTACGCGCCCGGCGCTCCCCGGGCATGTCAGGCGGGCAGCTCCGCGCGCAGCCGCCGCGTCGCCGCGACCACGTTCGCCATCGACGCCTCCACCTGCTCGTACGTCCGCGTCTTCAGCCCGCAGTCCGGGTTGACCCAGACCCGCTCCACCGGCAGCACCCGCAGCGTCCGGCGCAGCAACTCCTCGACCTCCCCGGCTCCGGGCACCCGGGGTGAGTGGATGTCGTACACCCCCGGCCCGAGCCCCCGCCCGAACGCCTCCACCGCCCCCAGGATCCGCGCCCCCGACCGGGCGGACTCGATCGTGGTGACGTCGGCGTCCAGGCCGTCGATGGCCGCCAGGATCTCGTCGGCGTCCGAATAGCACAGGTGGGTATGGATCTGCGTCCGGTCACCGGCCCCCGAGGTGGCCCGGCGGTAGGCCGCCACCGCCCACTCCAGGTAGTCCGCCTGCGCGCTTCGCCGCAGCGGCAGCAGCTCGCGCAAGGCCGGCTCGTCCACCTGGATGATCGAGATCCCGGCGGCCTCCAGGTCCCGCACCTCGTCCCTGACGGCGTCCGCCACCTGGAACACGACCTCCCGCAGCGGCAGGTCGTCCCGGACGAACGACCAGGCCACGATGGTCACGGGCCCGGTGAGCATGCCCTTGACCGGCTTGCCGGTGAGCGACTGCGCATATGTGGACCATCGCACGGTGATCGGCGCGGGCCGGCTGACGTCGCCGTGCAGGATCGGCGGGCGGGTGCAGCGCGACCCGTACGACTGGACCCACCCGTGCCGGGTGACCGCGAAGCCGTCGAGGTGCTCGGCGAAATACTGCACCATGTCGTTGCGCTCGGGCTCCCCGTGCACCAGGACGTCGAGCCCGAGCCGTTCCTGCACCCGGATGACCCGCTCGATCTCGGCCTCGACCCGCCGCTCGTAGTCCTCCCGCGACAGCGTGCCCGCGGTCAGGGCGGCCCGCGCCGCGCGCAGCTCGCCGGTCTGCGGGAACGACCCGATCGTGGTGATCGGCAACGGGGGCAGCCGCAGGTGCCCGGCCTGGGCGGCGGCGCGCAGCGCGTACGGGCTGCGCTCCTCCGCCGGCACCGGCCCCGGCAACGCCACCGAGGGCGCGGCCGGTGGCGTGCCCCGGAAGGCGGCCTGGGACAGCGCCACCACCTCGGCCACCTTCTGCTCGGCGAAGGCCAGCCGCGCCTTCAGCGCCGGGTCGAGCGAGTCCTCGGCCGCCACGTCGTAGGGCACGTGCAGCAACGAGCAGGACGTGCTCACCACCACGTGGGAGGCCCGGACCGCGCCGAGCGCGGCCAGCGCCCGCTCGGGCTGGGTCCGCCACACGTCGCGCCCCGACACCACGCCCGCCACCACGGTCTTCCCTGTCAGGTCGGCCTCGGGCACGCCGCCCCGCACCAGGTCCACCCCGATGGCCTCCACCGGCGTGCCGGCCAGCACCGGCAGCGACTCGCCGAGGTCCCCGAAATAGGAGGCCACGAACAGCGCGGGCCGCGAGCCGGCCGCCCCCAGCCGCTCGTAGGCGGTCGCGACCGCGGCCAGCTCCTCGGCGGTCCGGTCGCGGACCAGCGCGGGCTCGTCGAGCTGCACCCACTCGACCCCCTCGGCGGCCAGCACCGACAGCAGCTCCTCATAGAGGCCCAGCACCTCGTCGAGCCGCTCCAGGGCCCCCGCCAGCAGCAGGAACGTCACCGGCCCGAGCACCACGGGCCGCGTCTCGAACCCCAGCGCCCGCGCCTCCCGCACCTCGCCGAGCGGCTTGGCCGGGTCCAGCTCGAACTCCGTCTCCGGCCCGATCTCCGGCACGAGGTAGTGGTAGTTGGTGTCGAACCACTTCGTCATCCGCAGCGGCGCCAGCCCCTCGGTGCCCCGGGCCATGGCGAAATAGGGGTCCTCCGCCTCGCGATAGCGCGCGGGCACCGCGCCGAGCAGCACCGCCGTGTCGAGCACCTGGTCATAGAGCGAGAACGTGTTCGACGGCAACCCCGCCAGCCCCAGCTCGGCCAGCCGGCGCCAGGTCCTCGCCCTGATCTCGGCGCCCACCCGCTCCAGCTCGGCCCGGCTCGACCGCCCCTCCCAGTACGACTCCAGCGCCCGCTTCAGCTCCCGCCGCGGCCCGATCCGCGGATACCCGAGCACGGTGGACGTGGGAAATGGGGACATGCTCTCGACTCCTTCGCATCGTGGCGTGGCCCGCCACCCGGTGATCCGGTCGGATCTCCGGCATCCTGCCGAGCGCGGCGCGAATCGTGCACTATGTATTGGTGTTGCTTATGCTCCGGGAGATCCACTGTTTCACCAGGGTCGCGGCGCGGCTCAGCTTCTCCGCGGCCGCCGCCGACCTGGGCATGTCGCAGCCCGCCATGAGCCAGGCCATCACCCGGCTCGAACGCGCCACCGGGGTCAGGTTGTTCCAGCGCACCGCCCATGAGGTGCGGCTCACGGCGGAGGGCAAGGCGCTGCTGCCGTACGCGGAGCAGGCGATCGAGGCGGCCGGGGCGTTCACCGCCGAGGCCGCCCGGCTGGCGATGCCGATCATTCACCTTGCTTATCCACCACTGGTCGGCACGCTCGCGGCGCGGATCGTCAGGCGGCTGGCGGGCCGCAACCCGGCCGTCGGCGTGGAGCTGCGAGTGGCGGGCCGCGCGGAGGCGGCCAGGGCGCTGGCGGACGGCGAGGTCTCGGCCGCGATCCTGGCCGTTCCGGCGCCCACGGCGTTCGTCACGAGGTTCGTCACGGGGGCCAGGTTCCACGTCGTCGTCGATCATCTGGCGGTCCCGGCCGGGCACCGGTTGCAGGCCCGGCCCCGGGTCACCGCGGCCGAGCTGGGCGGCCAGGTGTTGCTCACGCCGGGCACCCTGCCGTGGCCGGGCCTGCCGGGGCGCTCGCGCATGGTGGCCGACGACGACTTCGCCGCGGCCCTCGACCTGGTGGCGGCGGGCGCGGGCCTGCTGCCGATCCCGCAGCTCCTGGCCAGGTCGATCAGAAGGGACGACGTGCGCTTCGTGCCGCTGGAGGCGGACGGCCTGCGCATCACCTACGCGCTGGCCTGGTCGAAGGAGCGCGTGACCCCGGAGCTGATGGCCCTGGTCCAGGCCGTCCAGGATGCCTTGTGGACCAGGTGAACGGGCCTCAGGTGGCGGGCAGGTTCTTCAGCGCCTCGCGCCGGCTCAGCCCCGTGATGCCCTTCGCCTTGACGTAACGCAGGACCTCGCCCGGGTTGGTCTTGGCGTATTCGCGTAAGGCCCAGCCGATCGCCTTGCGCGCGAAGAAGTCGTTGTCCGACAGGCTCGGCTCGATGCACGCGTACAGCAGGGCGGTGTCGGTGCGGCGCTTGAAGCGGTTTTGGCACAGGATCGAGGTGCGCCGCTTCCACAGGTCGTCGTCGTGCGCCCACTCCAGCATGAGCGGCCGCATGGAGTCGGGGTAGGTCGCCAGCAGCCCGCCGACGCGGTGTGTGGCCAGCTCGTCCACCAGATCCCACCAGGCGCCCGTGACGATCATCTCCTCGTACATCGGCACCGTGTAGAGGGTCTGGTATTCCCGGTAGAGGTGATAGCCGGACAACTCGATGGCGGCGTAGCGCTCCTCGCGGAACTCGGCCTCCCGCCACAGCGAGAGCACGGCCCTCCGCCAGTCCGGCGCGCTCTCCAGCCGGTGCTCGGTGAACACCCGCCGCAGCGCCGCCCGCCGGGGCACGGCCTGCGCTCCCAGGAAGGGCATGGTGGACTTCATGTACGCCCGCATCGCCTCCGCCTTGTCGGGCTGGGCCGCCTCCTGCAGGGCCAGCCGTACGGCCTTGCCGAGACTCATCCCTGCTGGGTGGTGCGCTCGCCGGTGGCGATCCCGTCGAAGAGCACCGTGATGTAGTGCTCGGCCAGCGCGGTGGTGTTGAGCCTGCCCCCGGGCCGGAACCAGCGCACCGCCACCCAGATGGTGTCGCGGATCATCCGGTAGGTCAGCTTGGGGTCGACGTCGGAACGGAACAGCCCGGCCGCCTGGCCCGCCTTGATCTGCGCCACCCAGATCTGCTCGACCTCGTCCTCGGCCTTGACGAGGTAGTTGAACCGCTCGAACTGACGCAGGTAATTCCAGTCGTTCTGCATCACCGTGATCGCGGCGCGGTGCGGCTCCAGCGTGCCGAATCCGATGCGGACCATCTCCGACAGCACCGCCCGGGCGTCCGTGCTGGTGTCGACCGCGGCGCGGTAGCGGGCGATGAGGTCGTCGAGGAAGGTGGACAGCACCTCGTCGACGATCGTCTCCTTGGAGTCGAAGTGGTGGTAGAGACTCCCGGAGAGGATGCCCGCCTCCTCGGCGATCTCGCGTACTGTCGTCGCCTGGAAGCCCTTGCGGGCGAAGAGCTCCGCGGCGAGTTTGACAAGGTGGTCGCGGCGCTCGGAGGCCGGCCCTGACACGCTGGCGCGCTGGCGCTTGGCCGGAGTGGTCGTGGTGCCGGAGTTCTTACGGGTGGTCACGTCACCATTATGAGCCCTCAGACAATCGCTTGTTCACGTGTCCGGCCCAGCTCATACGGCGTTCCGCGCTAGACCAAGCGCTTGCTACGATGCGGGCGTGAGCGAGGCGTACATCGTCGGCGCCGTCCGCACCCCCGTCGGGCGCAGGAACGGCGGCCTGGCCGAGGCCCACCCCGCCGACCTCGGCGCGCACGTGCTGGGGGAGCTGATGCGGCGCACCGGCGCCGACCCGGCCGCCGTCGAGGATGTGATCTTCGGCTGCGTGGACACGATCGGCCCGCAGGCCGGCGACGTCGCCCGCACCTGCTGGCTGGCCGCCGGGCTGCCCGAGCACGTGCCGGGCGTCACGGTGGACCGCCAGTGCGGCTCGTCCCAGCAGGCCCTGCACTTCGCCGCCCAGGCCGTGCTGTCGGGCACGGCCGACCTGGTCGTGGCGGGCGGCGTGCAGAACATGTCGATGGTGCCCATCGGGTCCGCCATGCTGGCCGGGCGCCCGCTCGGGCACGAGACCCCCTTCGCGGGCTCCACGGGCTGGGCGAAGCGGTACGGCGCCCAGGAGGTCTCCCAGTTCACCGGTGCCGAGCGGATCGCCGCCAGGTGGGGCATCTCCCGGGAGGCGATGGAACGGTACGCGTACGAGTCCCACCGGCGGGCCCTGCATGCCATCGACGCCGGATATTTCCGGCGCGAGACCACCCCCTACGACGGCCTCACCACGGACGAGGGCCCGCGCCGCGACACCACGATCGAGCGCATGGCCGCGCTCAAGCCGCTGACCGAGGGCGGCCGGCTCACCGCGGCCCTGGCCGCGCAGATCTCCGACGGCGCGGCGGCCCTGCTGGTCGCCTCGCCCCGGGCCGTACGCGACCACGGCCTGACCCCGCGCGCCCGCGTGCACCACCTGTCGGCCCGCGGCGCCGACCCGATCATGATGCTCTCCGCCCCGATCCCGGCGACCGCCCACGCCCTCGCCGTGACCGGCCTGTCGATCGGCGACTTCGACGCCGTCGAGATCAACGAGGCGTTCGCCCCCGTCGTCCTGGCCTGGATCGAGGAGACCGGCGCGGACCCTGCGCGGGTCAACCCGAACGGCGGCGCCATCGCCCTCGGCCACCCGCTCGGCGCGACCGGCGCCGTGCTGGCCGTGAAACTGCTGCACGAGCTGGAGCGCACGGCCGGCCGGTACGGCCTGCTGACCATGTGCGAGGGCGGGGGACAGGCGAACGTCACCGTCATCGAGCGCCTCGGTCCCGATATCCCCGCGGCGGGTTGACGTCAGAAAATGCCTCTAGCAAATAGGAAACTTTCCTATTAGATTTCGTTTCATGCCCCTGAGCGGTGACCTTCTTCGCCTCGCCGACGCCGTCCTCCTCCCCGGTTTCGTGGGACACACGCCCCCCGACTGGCTCCGCCGCCGGCTCGGCGCGGGGCTGGCCGGCGCGGTGCTGTTCTCGCGCAACATCGCCGACCCCGCCCAGGTGGCCCGGCTGACCGCCGCGCTGCGCGCGGAGAACCCCGAGATCCTCGTCGGCATCGACGAGGAGTCGGGCGAGGTCACCAGGCTGGAGGTGACCACGGGCAGCAGCCGCCCCGGCGGGTACGCGCTGGGCGTCGTGGACGACGTGGACCTGACCGAGTCCGTGGCCCGGGGCCTCGGCGGCGACCTGGCCAAGGTGGGCATCACGCTCGACTTCGCCCCCTCGGCCGACGTCAACTCCAACCCCGACAACCCGGTCATCGGCCTGCGGGCCTTCGGCGCGGATCCGGCGCTGGTCGCCCGGCACACCAGGGCGTTCGTCCGCGGCCTGCAGTCGGCGGGGGTGGCCGCCTGCGCCAAGCACTTCCCCGGGCACGGGGACACCTCGGTCGACTCCCATCACGGCGTGCCCGTGGTGGCCGAGCACGGGATCGAGGACGCGCTTTTCCCTTTCCGGGAAGCGATCGAGGAGGGCGTCAAGGCCGTCATGACCGGCCATCTCCTCGTGCCCCCGTATGACGCCGAATTCCCCGCCACCCTCAGCCCCAAGGTGCTCACCGGGCTGTTGCGCGAGCAGCTCGGCTTCCAGGGGATGATCGTCACCGACGGCATCGAGATGACCGCGGTGTCGGGGGCGTACGGGATCGGGGGCGCCTCCGCCCGCGCCATCGCCGCGGGAGCCGACGCCATCTGCGTCGGCGGCGAGCGGGCCGACGAGGCGACCGCGGTCGAGATCCGCGACGCCATCGCCGCGGCGGTGACCACTGGACTGCTGCCCGAGGAGCGACTGGCCGACGCCGCTCGCAGGGTCCGCGAGCTGGCGGCATGGGCCGCCTCCTCGGGCAGCCGGGCGCCGCAGGACGGCGTCCTCGGCTTGGAGGCCGCCCGCCGGGCGCTGCGCGTCACCCGCCGGTCGACGGCCCCGGTGCTGCCGCTGACCGCCGCCGCCCACGTGGTGGAGCTGGCCCCCGAGATGAACCTGGCCATCGACAGGAAGACCCCGTGGGGCCTCGGCGAGCCCCTCACCCGGCTCCTGCCCGGCACCGAGGTCACCCGCCTTACGGCGGGCGAGGCCACGGGCGCCGCCCTGGAGGACCTGATCGCGCGGGCCGCCCCCCGGCCGCTGGTCGTGGTGGTCCGGGACGTCCACCGCCACGAGTGGCAGGCCCAGGCCCTGGGCCACCTCCTGAGCGCCCGCCCGGACGCGGTGGTGGTGGAGATGGGCCTGCCCGCCCGCGCGGACCTGGGCGCCGTGCACATCGCCACGTACGGCGCCGCCCGGGTCTGCGGCCAGGCGGCGGCCGAGGCCCTCACGGGGGGCGTACGGTGACCGCCCGGCCGGCGTTCCTTACCGCCGTCCTGGCCGTCGTAGGCTGCCCCTCGTGGAATTCGATGGCGACGATCTCTCGCACGCGGCCCTGACCGACCGGCTCTCCCCGGAGGAGACGCACGTCTTCCGCGGCTGCGACCTCACGGAGGCGGACCTGTGGGGCGCCCCGCTGGCGGGCGCCCGCTTCGAGTCCTGCGTGCTGGACCAGACCGACTTCCGCAAGGCCGACCTGGACGGGGCGGCCTTTGTGGGAGGCGGCGGGATGCGCGTCCGCTTCAACGACGCGGACCTGATCGACGCGACGTTCACCGATGTGGACCTGTCCTCGGCCCAGTTCGGCGGGGCGTTGCTGACGGACACGGTCTTCACCGGCTGCCGCATGATAGGAGCCGCCCTGACGGCCTCCCGGGGCACCGGCTTCAAGGTCGCCCGCTCCAACCTGACCCTGGCCAACCTCGGCGGCTGCTCGCTGCGCGGGGAGCACATCGAGGGCGTCCGCTTCGACGACGCCGACCTGTCGGGCTGCGACTTCACCGAGGCCACGCTGGAGGACTGCCGCCTGATCGGGACCCGGCTGCTCAACACGACGTTCGCCAAGGCCGACCTGCGGGGCGCGGACCTGGGCCAGCCCGACGACGCCAAGCTGCGGGCCCTCGCCGGCGCCGTGATCAACCAGTTCCAGGCCAACGCCATCCTCGCGGCCCGCGGCATCACGGTCCTCTGACGCCGCCCGCCACGGCGGCGCTGCCCGCGTCACGCCGCCCCGTCACTCCCGCCCGCGTCACTCCCGTCCCCGTCACGCCTGCCCGCGTCACGCCCGCCCGCGTCACCCTGCAGGCGGTGTGAGCCGGGACAGGGTGGCCTCGGCCTCGGCCATGACGCGCCCGATCAGCTCCCGGCACGAGGGCAGGTCGTCGATCACGCCCACCACCTGCCCCGACGCCATCACCCCCAGGTCGGCCCGCCCGTCCACCATGGCCGCCCGCAGCAGCACCGGCGTGTTCGCCGCCTGGAGCACCTGGGCCCACGTCAGGTCACGCCCGTGCCGCATCCGGCGCCCCTCCCGGACCAGGGCGCCCCACGAGAGCCCCGACAGCCGCTTGAACCTGGCCGCGTTCGCCAGCGCCCTGACCAGCCGCGAGCGTTCGAGCGAGGCCACGAACGGGGTGGCCAGCACGCGGTGCGGCACCCCGTCCACGTCGGTCGTCACCACCGTCTCCCGCGCCGCCAGGTAGACCTTCTTCACCGCATCGGGCACCGGCGAGTCGCTGGTCAGCAGGAAGCGGGTGCCCATGGCGATCCCGCAGGCCCCGTACGCCAGCGCCGCCACCAGCCCCCGCCCGTCGAAGAACCCGCCCGCCGCGATCACCGGGACGTCCACGGCATCCACGACCCGCGGCAGCAGCAGCGTGGTGGCGAGCGGCCCGGTGTGCCCGCCGCCCTCCCCGCCCTGTACGACGATCGCGTCCACGCCCCACCCCGCGACCTTCTCCGCATGCCGGAGCGCCCCCACCGAGGGGATCGTCAGCACCCCCGCGTCCTTGAGCCGCGCGATCAGCTCCCGCCGTGGCGCCATGGCGAACGACGCCACCCGGACGCCCTCCCTGATGAGCACCCCGACCCGCTCGGCCGCGTCGTCGGCGTCGGAACGGAGGTTCACCCCGAACGGCGCGTCCGTGCGCTCCTTCACCCGCCGGATCGCCGCGGTCATCTCGGCAACCGACATGGTCGCCGCCCCGATCACCCCCAGCCCGCCCGCCGCGGAGGCGGCCGCCGCCAGCCGCGCGCCCGCGACGTACCCCATCCCGGTCTGGACGATCGGATACCGGCACCCGACCAGGGAGGTCAGCGCGGTCCTCACCCCGGGACCTCCCGCTCGCGCACCCGCCCGGGGTCGAGGCGGTCCAGGACGCGCAGCTCCTCGGCGGTCGGCTCGCGGGTGCGGCCGACGTTCGCGGGGACGTGGAGCTCGAACCCGGTCGCGGCCAGCACCTCGGCCACGCTCACCCCGGGATGCACCGACACCAGCCGCATGGACCCGCCGGGCGCGCCGAAGTCCAGGACGGCCAGGTCGGTCACCACCCGGCGCAGCTCGCGGGCGCCCCGGTCGGTGCCGAGCCCGCTGACCAGGTCCACCTGCCGGACGAACACCCGGGGCGAGTGCCGGGGGATCCAGTAGCTCGTGGGATCGCACCGCGTGTTCCCCGGCGCGCCCCGCACGCCCAGCAGCTGCGCCCGTGGCCTGGGCCAGTCGCCAATGCAGGAGATGTTCGTGTTGCCGTACCGGTCGATCTGGGAGGCCCCGAGCATGACGTGCCGCCGCCCGTTCAGCACCAGCCACAGGTGCTCCCTGAACGGCAGCCACCCCTCGACCACCTCGGGCGCCGCGCCCAGCGCGGGCACGTCGCCGGTCAGCAGGCAGACGCCGTCGTGCGTGAGCAGGTCGGGCTCGAACGTCAGCCGCGCCAGCCGCGCCCCCAGCACCGTCACCGCCCCGCCGATCGCCGCCGCCAGGATCTCCCCGTCCCCCCTGAACGCCTCCGCGCACGCCACGACGCACACGTCAGCCCTGCTCATGCGGGTCCTCCCGGAGCTCCTCCGGCGCCCACGACTCCCACGGGATCTCCGCGTAGCGCCGCTGCCGCTCCTCGTCGCGCCCGTAGTCCGGCTCGCACGAGGTGAACCCCGCCCCGCCGGGCGCCGCCACGACCCCCGCCACCATCGACCGGCTGATCAGCAGCGACTGCACCGGCCCCTCCTTGAGCAGATCGGCCGTGTCCACCACCCGCTCGCACGAGACGTAACACCGCCGCGCCGCCTTCGCGTAGAGATCGTCAAAGTACGGGTCGGGCCCCAGATACTGCGCGTTCCCCCGCACGTCGGCCCGGTTCACGTGCACCAGCGCCACGTCCATGGTCAGCGCGGGCACCGCCACCAGCTCCTCCCCGTCCGCGTACGGCGACCGCACCGTACGCAGCCCCGGATTGACCCGCAGCACGTCCGAGCCCAGCCCCGCCCGGGTGGGCAGGAACGGCAGCCCGTGCGCCCCCGCCAGCAGCCCGAACATGAACATCCCCTCGTCGTACTCCACGAACTCGATCTCCCCCGCCTGCCGGGCCCGCCTGAAGTGCGGCTCCAGCGGGATGGAGTCGAGCGTGACGAACGGGGCCACGACCCGGCGCACCTTCCGCGCCGCGCACAGCATGCCGACGTCGGGACCGCCGTAGGAGACGATCGTGAGGTCGCGCACCGGAGTGCGGAGCAGGGCGCGTACCAGGGCCATCGGCTTGCGGCGTGAGCCCCAGCCGCCGATCCCCACCGTCATCCCGCTCTCCACCGAGCAGGCCACCTCCGCGGCGGACATCACCTTGGTCACGTGAACCGCTCCCGGTGCCGGTCGCCGGCGCCCATGAGGTTCAGCTCGAAGGTGAAGCCCTGTTCGAAGCGGTAGCTGCGGTTGACGTCCACGGGGTCGATGCCGTTGAGCGACTCCTTGGCGCGGCGGATGACGTACGGGTCCTTGGCGGCGATCTGCTCCGCCACCTCCTGGGCCGCCTCCCGCAGCTTGTCGCGCGGCACCACCTCCAGCACCGAGCCGAACGCGTGCAGCTCGGCGGCCGTGACGTTCCTGCACGTGTAGACCATGGCCCGCATCAGGTGCTGCGGCACCAGCCGGGCCAGGTGCGTGGCCGCCCCCAGCGCGCCCCTGTCCACCTCGGGCAGCCCGAAGTAGGCGTCCTCGCTGGCCACGACGACGTCGGCGTTGCCCGCGAGCCCGACGCCGCCGCCCAGGCAGTGCCCGTGCACGGCCGCGATCACCGGCACCGCGCACTCGTAGACCGCCGCGAACGCCGCGTGGCACGCCCGGTTGACCGCGACCAGCGCCGCGTGCCCCGGAGCCGCCCGCAGCTCCTTGATGTCCACCCCGGCGTTGAACCCGCGCCCCTCGGCCCGCAGCACGGCCACCCTGGTCCCCGGGTCGCGCCCGGCCGCCCGCACGGCCTCGGCCAGCTCCTCCCAGGCCCGCACGGGCAGCGCGTTCACCGGCGGCAGGTCCACGACCACCTCGGCGATCGGGCCGGCCCGCAGCGTGATCCCCATAAGGCTCCCTAGATGCACCTAACGCTTGCTTGGTACGGTAGCACCCGTGACCGTCACTTACGACTACACCGGCAGGGCCGTCCTGGTGACGGGCGGCACCCGGGGCATCGGCGCGGGCATCGCCGCCGCCTTCCTGGCGGCGGGCGCCGAGGTGACCGTCTGCGCCCGCACCCCGGGCGCTGACGAGCACGGCGGCGGGATCCGGTTCGTCCGGGCCGACGTGCGGGTGCCGGCGGACGTCGAGCGGCTCATCGAGGGGTTCGACCGGCTGGACGTGGTGGTCAACAACGCGGGCGGCTCGCCGTACGCGCCGCTGGCGGGCACCTCGCCGCGGCTGCACGCCCGCGTCGTCGAGCTCAACCTGACGGCGCCGCTGCTGGTCTCCCAGTACGCCTACCCCCTGCTCGCCGCCGCCCGCGGGGCGGTCGTGATGATCGGCAGCTCCAGCGGGGCCCGCCCCTCGCCCGGCACCTCCGCCTACGGCGCCGCCAAGGCTGGGCTGCACCACCTGGCCCGCTGCCTGGCCGCCGAATGGGCGCCGGTAGTGCGGGTGAACACGGTCGTCGTGGGCCTGGCCGCCACGGAACGCGCCGCCGGCCACTACGGCGGACACGGGGACGAGCGCATGGGAGCGGCCATTCCCGCCGGCCGGATGGCGACCCCCGGCGACGTGGCCCGGGCCTGCCTGTGGCTGGCCGCGCCCGGCTACGTGACCGGCGCGGAAGTACGGGTGGACGGCGGCGGCGAGATCCCCGCCTGGCGCCACCTCGCCTCCGGCGACAGCCCGTGACGCCGGTCGGCGCCGAGTGCGACCCGTGACATCGGTCGGCGGCGAGCGCGACCGGTGATGCGCGGGGCGCGGGGCGCGGGGCGCGTGGCGGTCGTCAGCGCAGGGCGGAGCGGGCCGTCGGGTGGAGGCGCAGGCGTTCCGGCGCCGCGGTGAGGCGGGACTTGAGCATCGGCAGGTCCACCTCTCGCTCCTCCGCGGCCGTGTCGAACCGGGCGAACCACACGAACACGTTGACCCCCGTCCGTACCGGCAGGCGGGGGTAGGTGTTCTCCGCGTGCTCGGTCTCCAGGCAGGCGATCGCCGGCACTCCCTCCTCGGCCAGCACGGGCGCGACCTCCCGCGCGAAGAACGCGGAGAAACCCTCCTCGACGTGGTAGATCGTGGCCACATAGAGGGCCTGCGGCAGCTCCACCGCGCCGACCGGCGGGCGCTCCCAGGCGGGGAACTCCGCCGGACCCGCGGAGCGGAGCAGGAGCACGTCGTCGGAGTCGATCAGGGTGGCGTTGGCGGCGTCCCTGTTCGCCTGCCACACCGGTCCGCCGTAGAAGGCGCTCAGCGCCGCCTGCCTCGTGGGCATGTCGGGAAAGGCCCGCAACCAGGGGAAGGTGTCGGGCGCGTCCGGGTCCCGGAACGTGCCGGTGATCCGCATCCCGGTCGCCTCCTGCCCCTCGACGAACTCCCGCTCGAAGAGCTCGATCAGGGTGTCCCGCCGCCCGGGATGCAGGGTGTAACGCCGCAGTTCGTAGATCATGCGGCGGATGTTATGTGCCGGACACTGACGCCTCCTGTCAGCGTATAGGCGGAACAATGTTCTGATCACGTAATGCTGTCAATCGGCAACTGAGAGTTATAGGCTCGCCTTGGCCTTGATCCCTTGGGGCCAAGGAATGGCAATGGGGGCGGTGTGCGTCTTGGGGCCCGTGGTGCGCGCCCTCCCGGAGGCTTCCCTCACTGGGCGAAGGGAGCAGATGTGATCACAAAGGTGCTGGCCGCCGCGGCCATGGCGGCAGCGGTCGTCGGCGGCACGCTACTGGCAGTCCCCGCTCACGCCGACGACGACTGGGCCGGCCCGTGGATCGGCCACAACTGGTCCCGCAACTGGAGCGGCAACCACGACTCGTCGCAGTCGGGCAACAACTTCGGGGACGTGCTCGCCGGCAACCGCGGCGAGGGCGCCTCGACCAACGTCAACAACGTCAACGGCGTCGCCACCACCGCCACCCACGGCGGCATCGCGGTGACGTACATCTTCGACTGACCGGCTGACGTCCGAGACAGACACACTCGAAAGGACACGACATGATGAAGAAGCTCTGCGTGACCGGCCTCGTCGCCGCCGCTGCCGGCATGACCCTGCTGTCGGCCCCCGCGCTCGCGGACACCAACGCCGGTAACTCCAGCTCCAACCGCAATTCCTCGCAGTCGGGCAACAACTTCGGCAACGTCGCCAGCCTCAACCTCAACGGCTATGGCGCGACCGGTGTCAACAACGTCAACGGCAACGCCGTGACCGGCACCAACGGCAGCGACGTGGTCGTCGACGACGTCGTCGACTAGCAGCCAGGGTCGCGCCGCGGACCGCCAGAACGCGGTCGCGCTCCCCAGGTCGCGCGAGCCGGTCCCGCCCTGGCAGTAGGGGCCGGTCCGCGCCGCGGCGGGGGCGGCCGATCAGCAGGTGATCCCACCGTCCACGGGGATCACCGCGCCGGTCAGGTACGCCCCCGCCCGCGATGACAGGAAAATGGCGGTCCCGGCCATGTCGTCGGGCCGCCCGATCCGCCCCAGCGGCACGCTCGACGCGACGGACTGCCTGGTCGCGGGGTCGTCCAGGGCGAAGGCCATCATCTTCGAGTCGAACGGCCCGGGCGCGATGGCGTTGACCGTGACGTGCTCCGGCGCCAGGTGCCTGGCCAGATGCCGGGTGAGCATGTGCACCGCCGACTTCGTCGAGGAATAGGCATAGGTCGGCAAGCCGGGCACCTTGATGCCGTCCACCGACCCCACATTGATGACACGCGCCGGATCCTCCGCCGTGGCCGCCTCCCTCAGCTGGGGCAGGAACTTCTGGGTCAGGTAGAAGACGCCCTTCACGTTGATGTTCCAGAGCTTGTCGAAGGCGTGCTCGGGATAGTCCTCCAGCGGCGCGCCCCAGGTCGCCCCCGCATTGTTCACCAGCACGTGCAGCGGCCCGTCCACCGCCGCGACGAGGTGCTCCACCCCCTCGGGCGTGGACAGGTCGGCGGGAACACCGGAACATCCCAGCTCGGCGGCGGTCTTCTCGACCTCGGCCGTCTTACGGGCGGAGATGTGGACGGTCGCGCCCGCGGCGACGAACCCGGCGGCGATCATGCGCCCGATGCCCCGCGAACCGCCGGTGACGACGACCGTCTTGCCTTCCACTGAGAACAGAGTCATGTTCTGGCAGCATGCCATACCAACCGGTCGGTAGCCAGTGGGGCCTCAGACGCCGGGGAGGCGGCCGTTGCGGAAGAGGTCGACGAACCGTTGGTGGTCCTCCCTGGCCTGGAGCCCGTACCGATGGGCGAAATCCACCAGCATCCCGATAAATCCGGACCTGTCGTCGCCGATCACCCGCACGATCGCGTCCTCCGTCGAGAAGTCGACGAGGTCGTGGCTGGACTCGTCGTCGGCCACGGAGTGCATGCGCGCCACCGCCCGCCCCAGGTCCTGCACGATCGAGCGCAGCTCGTCCGGCTCGTTGACGTCGTCCCAGTCCAGATCGGCCGAGTACGGTGACACCTCGGCCACCAGCTGCCCGACCCCGTTGAGCGTCGTGTAGCCGAGCCACGGATCGGCGTAGGCCTGCAGCGCCCGCTGCGACTCGGCCGTACGGTGCCCCTGGTGCAGGAAGTAGGAGGCCACCTTCTCGTCGGTGATGTGCCGCGCCACCGCCGGCACCGCCGCCTGCTTCATGTAGAGGATGACGTCGTTCTCCAGCGCCTGCGTGTGCCCTTCGAGCAGCAGGTTGTACGACGGCAGCCCCGCCGACCCGATCCCGACGCCCTTGCGCAGCGCCACATCCTTGATCACGTGCTCGACCGGCCTGCCCTGCACCGGCAGCGTGGCCAGGTACTCCTCGAACGCGGCCAGCACGGCCTGCCTGGTCGCCGCGTCCACCGGCTCGCGCCCCTCCATGAGAGCGAAGCGCCGGTCGTAGTCGCTGATCACGGTCTCGACGTCCAGCATCGCCACCCGGGTGCTGAGCCGCGCCGTCTGCAGCACCCGGTGCAGCACGCCGCTGGTGGTCTCCAGGGTGAGCGAGCCGATCGCGTGGTCCCCGCCGTGGGAGATCGCGGCCATCTCGACCAAGTACGCCCCGGCGAAGTCGGTCACGAGCACGCTGATCGAGTCGTCGGACAGCGCCTTGGCGTACCCGATCAGCGCCACGCTGGCCGCGAAGCGCTTGAGGTCCCAGACGTAGGGGCCGACGTAGGCCTCGTCGAAGTCGTTGACGTTGAAGACGAGGGCGCCGGAGGCGTTCATGTAGGTGCCGAAGTTTTCAGCGTGCAGGTCGCCGTGGATCCACACCCTGCTGGTCTGCTGGTCGAGGTAGGACTCGTCCGCGAACGTCCCCGTCATGTCCGCGTAGAACAGGGAGGCGCTGCCCCGGTAGAAGGCGAAGGGCGAGGCCGCCATCTTCCGGAACTTCCGCCTGAAGGCGGCGGGGTCCCGCTTGATCGACTCGCCGAATTCCGTCATGAGGACGTCGAGAAGAAAGGAGGAGCGTGTGCCCATATCCAACGACAGTAGATCTCCGCTGATCCCTCGCCTAGCCCGGGGGGTCCCTTGACCTGCGTGACAGGTGGGAGTCAGGGGTGCTGGGAGGAGACCGAGACGACCTCCCCGGTCATGTACGAGGAGTAGCCGCTGGCCAGGAAGACGATCACGTTGGCCACCTCCCACGGCTCCGCCGAACGCCCGAACGCCTCCTTGGCCGCCAGCTCCGCCAGCAGCTCCTCGCTGGTCACCTTCGCCAGGAACGGGTGCACCGCCAGCGACGGCGCCACCGCGTTGACCCGGACCCCGTGCTCGGCCGCCTCCAGGGCGGCGCACCTGGTCAGCGCCATCACCCCGGCCTTGGCCGCCGCGTAGTGCGACTGGCCCCGCTGGGCCCGCCAGCCGACCACCGAGGCGTTGTTCACGATGACGCCGGAGCCCTGGGCGATCATGTGCCGCAGCGCGGCCCTGGTGCAGCGCATGGTGCCGGTGAGGGTGACGTCGATGACCGCGTGCCACTGCTCGTCGGACATCTCGGCCAGCGGGGCCGTACCGCCGAGTCCGGCGTTGTTGACCACCACGTCGAGCCGGCCGTGCGCCTCCACCACCGCGTCGAACAGCGCCAGCACCTGGGGCTCGGACGTCACGTCGCACGGGACGGCCAGCGGCTTGACACCGGTCAGCTCGGTGAGCGCCTCGGCGGCGGCGTCCAGGCGGCGCTCGTGCCGGTCCGAGAGCACGATGGTGGCGCCCTCCTCGGCGCACCGCCGGGCCGTGGCATAGCCGATGCCCGCGCCCGCGGCGGCCGTGACCAGCGTCACCTTGCCGTCGAGCAGGCCGTGCGCCTTCGGGTAGGCAGGAGGCATGGATGCTCCAATCAGCGGGGGAGTCCCAGGGTGCGCTCGGCGATGATGTTCCGCTGGATTTCGCTGGATCCGGCATAGATCGTGTCCGCCCGGCTGAAGAGGTAGAGCCGTCGCAACTCGTCCGGCTCGCCCACGAGACCCGCCCTGCCCTGGACGGCCTGCGCCAGCTCGCCCAGCCGCCGGTGCCACTCCGACCAGTACAGCTTGGCGATCGACGCCTCGGGGCCCGGGTCGGGCCGTAGCATCCGCAGCGCGTTCAGCCTCATGATCTCCAGCTCCAGCCACGACTGGACGAGCCGGTCGCGCAGGACGGGGTCGTCGGCCGCGCCGGTCCGCCGGGCCGTCTCGATCACCTTGGCCAGCTCCCGCCGGAACCCGATCTGCTGGCCCAGCGTGGACGCGCCGCGTTCGTGGCCCAGGGTGGCCATCGCGACCCGCCAGCCGTCGCCGGGCGCGCCGAGCACGTTCGCCGCCGCCGTGCGCGCGCCGTCGAAGAACACCTCATTGAACTCCGAGGTGCCGGTGAGCTGCACGATCGGCCGTACCTCGACGCCGGGCCGGTCCATCGGGACCAGCAGGTACGACAGCCCGTGGTGTCGCCGCGAGCCCGGCTCCGTACGGCACAGGACGAAGCACCAGTTCGCCACGTGGGCCAGCGAGGTCCAGACCTTCTGGCCGGTGATCACCCATTCGCCGCCTTCCAGACGCGCGCTGGTCCGGACGTTCGCCAGGTCGGAGCCGGCCTCGGGCTCGGAGTAGCCCTGGCACCACAGCTCGTCGCCGCGCCGGATCGGGGGCAGGAAGCGGTCCTTCTGCTCGTCGGTGCCGAACTCCAGGATGGTGGGGCCGATCAGCCCCTCGCCGATGAGGCCCACCCGGGCGGGGGCGTCGGCCCTGGCGTACTCCTCGTGGAAGGCCACCTGGTCGGCCAGGGAGGCGGCGCGGCCGCCGTACCGCTCGGGCCAGCCCAGGCAGGTCCAGCCGGCCTTGCCGAGGTGGCGCTCCCACGCGTGCCGGAGCTCGTGGCCCTCGTGCTCGCGGCCGGGCCCGCCGAGCCCCCTGGCGTGCGCGAACGCGCCGCTCAGCTGCTCCTCCAGCCAGGCTCTGGCCTGCGCCCGCAGCCCGGAGGCGGCGTCCCCCGCCGCGGTTCCGGGCAGGGTTGACTCGGGCAGGCTCCGGTCGGGTGGGCCCTGCTCAGGCAGGGTCAACGAAGCCGCCGTAGCCGCCGCGGAAGAACACCAGCGGGCCGCCCTCCGCGTACGTGTCGAGCTGGAGCACCCGGGCCACCACTATCAGGTGGTCTCCCGCCGGGTGCTCGGCCTCGACCTCGCAGTCGATCCAGGCCAGCGCGCCGTCGAGCACCGGGTTGCCACCGGGGGAGCCGGTCCACCGCAGGCCGGCGAACTTGTCCCCGCCCTTGGCCGCTAACTGGAGGCAGACGTCCTGCTGGTGCTCGGCCAGCACGTTGACGGTGACGACCTTGGCGCCGCGCGCCTTGGGCCAGCTCGTACTGGTGTGCGCCACGCAGAACGCCACCAGTGGCGGGTCGAGCGAGACGGAGGTGAACGAGTTGGCCGCCAGGCCGCAGGGCCGGCCGGTCACCGGATCCACCGCCGTGATCGCCACCACGCCCGTCGCGAACCTGCCCAGCACCTGCCGGAAGCGGCGGCTGTCCAGGTGGCCGTTCGGGCTGTGCTGAGATGGGCCCGTCGGCATGGCGGCTCCGTTGCGAATCCTTCGATGGGGCGTCGGAAGGCCGCGACAGCCGTCCGGCGCGATGAGCCGGGCAGCATGTGTGCTCATGATCCGCCTCCTCGTCCACCGGCTGTCCGTATCATACCAAGCGCTTGCTTGGACGGAAGGGGGGGCCGGGAAAAGGTGCCAAGAACCCGTGCCGTCAGGGGCGGCGCGCGTTGACATGGGGGAAATTTCCAGCCTACCGTGACGAATGTGGCCAAGCGCTTGCTTGAATTCCGGGATCGCACCGCGATCGCCGGGGTCGGCTACACCCCCTTCACCAGGAATTCCGGCGTCTCCACCCTGACCCTGGCCTGCCGCGCCGTGCTGGCCGCGCTGGAGGACGCGGGCCTCACCCCGGACGACGTGGACGGCCTGGCCACGCACCGGGTCGGCGACTCGGCCCCGCCCACCCTGGTCGGCCCCGCCCTGGGGCTGGCGGACCTGTCCTGGCACCTGGACCAGTTCGGCGGCGGCAGCGTCTCCCATGCCGTCGTCGGCCAGGCCGCGCTGGCGGTGGCGGCGGGCATGGCCGAGACGGTCGTGTGCTACCGGGCCATCAACGCCCGCTCGGAGTTCCGCATGGGCGGCACGGGCCGGGGGGTGCCGGCGAGCCCGGAGGTGCAGTATCAGGCGCCGTACGGGTTCTTCGCGCCGCCCCAGCAGTACGCCATGTACGCGCGGGCGCACATGCTGAAATACGGCACTAAAGCGGAGCACTTCGGGCAGTTGGCGGTCACCCAGCGCGCCAACGCCGCCAAGAACCCCCGGGCGCTGATGCGCACGCCCATCACGCTGGAGGACTACCTGGCGAGCCGGTGGATCGCGGAGCCGTTCCGCCTGCTGGACTGCTGCCTGGAGACCGACGGGGCCTGCGCCGTGGTCGTCACCACCCGCGAACGCGCCCGCGACCTCCGCCGCCCGCCCGTCTCCATCTCGGCCGCGGCCTGGGGCGGCGGCACCTCGCATCTGTCCGGCGCCGCGGCCGACCCCACGGTGACGGCCGCCGCCGCCCTGGCCCCGCGCCTGTACGCGCAGGCGGGCCTCGGCCCGGGCGACATCGACGTGGCCGAGCTGTACGACTGCTTCACGTACTCGGTGATCGTCCAGTTGGAGGACTACGGGTTCTGCGCCAAGGGCGAGGGCGGCCCGTACGTGGCCTCCGGCGCCACCTCGCCGGCCGGCGAGCTCCCGGTCAACACGCACGGCGGTTTCCTGTCGGAGGGCTACGTCCACGGCATGAACCACATAGCCGAGGCGGTGTCGCAGCTCAGGGGCGAGGCTGGGGACCGGCAGGCGCGCGGGGCCGAGGTGGCGCTCTCGACCGCCCAGCCCGGTTACATCCTCCCCGCCACCTCGGCCCTGATCCTCAGGAGGGCGTGATGTACCGGCCCGAGCCCGACCGCGACTCCCGGCAGTGGTGGGAGCGGCTGGCCGGGGGAGAGTTCGCCGTGCAGGAGTGCGACGCCTGCGCCACGGTACGTTTCCCGCCCCGGGCGTTCTGCCCGGCCTGCCGTACGGAGGCGTGGCGCTGGCGGGCGGTGGAGCCCGAGGGGACGGTGGAGAGCTGGATCGTCAACCACCAGCCGTTCATGCCGGGGTTCCAGGTGCCTTATGTGGTGGTGATGGTCAGGCCGGCGACGGTGCCCGGGTGCCTCGTGTACGGCGGCTGGCGCGGCGAGCGCCCGCCGGAGCCCGGGGAGCGGGTCCGGGCCGTCCGTATCCGGGTGGACGAGGAGCTGAGCCTGGTCGACTGGATCCCGGCCGAGACCTCGGAACGGGCGGATATCCATCCGTTCGACCGCAAGTCCTCCCACTGATCGGCCTGATTCTCGAATGGATTCGTTCCCATAAACCCCATCAGTCCCACCATCCCGAAGGTGCCCCCAGGTTGGGCTCCGAGGGTCGATGATTGGCGTAGGCGTCGATGCGGACGACTCGGATTTGGCGGCGGACGTGAGTGGTTCGGGCTCAGTGTCAGGCGTGGCCACGAGGTCACGAGTCACGATCATGCCTGCTCGCCTGTCATCGGGGCCGCGTGGCCCGTACCTTCTCGTCGCGGGTGGCCCCGCGTGGGCGGGAGGGGTCAGGGGCCGGGCGGCGCGGGCGCCCCCTCGTACCAAAAAAAGAAACCCCCGGTATGGGGGTGGATCGGCGGTTCCCTGGTTCCCGGGAGGAAGGCGCGCCCTGGCGGGCGTGGGGGACCCGCCAGGACGCGCTTCCTGCCCCGTGAGCGGCGGCGCCAGGACTCCGGCGAGGGATGGAGTCCTAGACCGTTGGTCCGAACACGGAGTCGGTGGGGGAGCGCGAAGGCTCGCGGTGCCGGTAACGTGCGGCGATGCGTCGAGCTGCACCAACCGGGTCATCAATGGGGTGCGTGACGGGGGCGCCACCCTCCTCGTTCCAGACAAAGGATCCGTCCTTGCACCACACGGTCAGCTCAGTCAACGCCGATAGCGCAGGTTCGCCATTGCTCTGGTAGGTGTGGGTGAACCCCTGGCGTGGCAACGCGTAACGCAGTAAACGTGTTGCACCGCTGGAGTCATGCCAGGGCTGGTATGGCGTTCCCGTGCGGACCGGCAACACTGGCCTTCACCCCCTCACCGGCCTTTAGATGGATTTGTACCAACGAATGGATGATGGGCCGGGCGAGGTGGTTTGGTCAAGGGGTTGTGGCCTGCTAGAACCAGATCGTCTAAATTGTTGGAACAAAAGGGGTGAAAGTGGCAAGGTCGGTGCTGTATCAGCAGGTGGCTTCGGAGTTGCGACGAGCCATCTACTCGGGTGTCCTCGGCCCGGGGGCACAGCTACCGACCGAGGCGCAGCTCATGGAAGACCATGGGGTGAGCAGGAACACCGTAAGGCTGGCCCTCGGTGAGCTCGTCAACGAAGGGCTCGTGACGCGCACGCCGCGGCGCGGCACCGTGGTCAGAGATCGCAGACCGCTGCTGATCTATCCGCAGCGGGAGCTGGAGCCGCAATCCACGGGGCAACTGCGGGAAGCCTTCGCCTATGCCGTGGCGCAGGAAGGCCGCGAGCCGAGCCAGTACATCGAGGTGCTGACGGTGTCTCCTGTCGAGGAGATCGCCAGCAGGCTGGAGTTGGCGGATGGGGAATTGGCGGTGGTGAGACGCCGTCTGCGTTTCGTGGACGGCCAGCCGTACAACACCAACGATTCCTATTTCCCCCGTGACCTGGTTGCGGACTCCGAGATCGCCAGGCCCGGAGACATCGCGCGTGGGGCGAACCGGGTGCTGGAAGAGCTGGGCCATGCGCAGATACGCGTCGTGGACGACATCTGGGCCCGCATGCCCAACCAGGAGGAGGCCGAGCGTCTCCAACTAGAGCTCGGCACGCCAGTCATGGTCTATGTCCGAGTTGGTTACGACGGGGCCGATATGCCAGTGCGTGTCGCCGTGTCGGTGCTTCCCGCCGACAAACATTTGATCAGATACGAGCTCGATCGCCGCTGACGGGCTCGGTTGAAGGGGTGATCCCGCCGGCCGGGCGCAGCGAGAAATAGCCGCCTCGCTGGCCATGGGGAGTCGTGCATACTCCCCTAAATCGCCATTTATCCATATATATCGGGTCTATGGCCGAAATTCGCCCCTGCGCACCATGGCGTCATCACGCTGTGTACAAGCGCGAACACCCAACGCAACGGGAGTCCTCTTATGCACACCACGACACTGCTTCATCCCCTCGCCCTCCGGCAGGCGGAGCCCACCGACCTTCCCGGCGTCCTCAGGCTGCTCGCCGACACCTCCGAGTGGCTCTATTCGCAGGGGGTCCGTCAGTGGCCCCGCGGTGGATTCGGTCCTGAGCGGATCGAGCCGCTCATCGAGGAGCGGGTGCTCTACCTGCTCGACGACGAGCTCCGATACCTCGACCCCGACGAGTCGGCTCCGCCGGTGGCCACCATCGCCCTCGACGACCACGCCGACCCGGAGTTCTGGACCCCTGCCGACCGCCCCTCGTCGGCCCTCTACATCCACAAACTGGCCGTCGCCCGGCCCTGGGCGGGCAGCGGTCTCGGAGACGCGCTCCTGGACTGGGCCGGGAGCATGGCGTACGCGGCCGGGCTGCCCTGGCTGCGCCTGGACTGCGCCAAGGACAACCGGCGGCTGCAGGACTACTACCGGAGCCGGGGCTTCAGGCACATCCGCACGGTGGACCTTCCGCACCGCGCGTCGGGCGCCCTCTTCGAGCGACCGTCGGAAGACGTGTCCACCACGGTCTTCCGTGACCTCACGATCGCCGAACTGATCAGCGCCTGACCCCCACCCGGGCCCGCCCCCCTAACCCCGGGCCCGCACCCCCCAACCCTCCCAGGCACACCAACCACCACCATGAAGTCCCCGAGCCCGCACCCCCCACTCCAGCTCTCTTGAGCCCGCACCCCCCACTCAGTCCCTGAGCCCGCATCCCCCAAAGCTCGTTTGAGCCCGCATCCCCCACTCCAGCTTTCTGGAGCCCGCACCCCCACTCAGCCCCTGAGCCCGCACCCCCCACTCGCCGCAGGGACATGACCTCGGCACCCGACCCGGGCCGGCACCCCCCCATCCCTCCCAGGGCATCGGCCACCCACCCCACGTCCCCGCCCTCGCACGGGCATCTGACCTCGCACTCCCGCCTCGTCCAATCGACCACCTATGTCCCCGACTTCTCGTGCGGGCATCGGGCTCTTACTTCCGCCTCGTCGGACGGCTTTGCCTCCGCTGGGGTTCTGTCGCTGTCGCTTGTGTTGCCTTCGCCCTGCCCTGCCGCCGGCCCCGCGCAGGCGTGGCTTTTGCGGGCCGAACTCCTGTGGGCCGGGCTCTTGCGGGCGGGGCTCCTGTGGGCGGGGCTCTTGCGGGCGGGGCTCCTGTGGGCGGGGCTCCTGCGGGTTGGCGATCAGGGGTGCGGGTCACGGGTGGGGCGCCGTCCGCATTGCGCCGGGCCCCACCGCACACCTCCTCGCCGACGCGGCGCGCCAGGGGAGGGCCGGGGGCCGGGGGCTCGTAGGGGGTCAGGCTGCGCCGGCGCAGCACCTGGCCCGCCCGACCCCCTGCGAGGGGACGCGTCGGGGGGTCTCGCGCCAGAGGGCCTGTGCCGGGGGAAGACGCGCGTGCACTGCGCCATGGGGGCTGCGCCAGGAGGTCCGCGCCAGGCAGACCCGCGCCAGGCAGACCCGCGCCGGGGGGACTCGCGCCGGGGGGACCCGCGTCAGGCAGACCCGCGCCAAAGAGGCCCCGCGCCAGGGAGGACTGTGCCGGCGGAGGAGGGCCCTGCACTAGGAGCTCCCCCAGGAGGCCTGCACCAGAAGCCCTTGCCAGGGAGGTCTCGCGCCAGAAGTCCCGCGCCAGAAGTCCCGCGCCAGAAGTCCCGCGCCAGAAGTCCCGCGCCAGAAGTCCCGCGTCAGGGGCCCGGCGCCAGGCAGACCCGCACCAGGGGCCCGCGCCAGAGAGGCTCCGCGTCAGGAGCCCCGTTTCAGGAGGCTCTGCGTCAGGAGTCCGGCGCCAGGCAGACCCGCTAGGCAGACCCGCGCTAGGCAGACCTGCGCCGGGGAGACCCGCGTCAGGCAGACCCGCGCCAGGGAGATCCGCGCCAGGGAGATCCGCGCCAAGGAGGTCCGCGCCAAGGAGGTCCGCGCCAAAGAGGTCCCGGGCCAGGGAGGACTGTGCCGGTGGAGGGCACGCGAGGGCCCTGCACCGGGAGCTCCCCCAGGAGGCCTGTGCCAGGAGCCCCTGCCAGGGAGGTCTCGCGCCAGAAGTCCCGTCAGGAATCCGGCGCCAGGCAGACCCCACCGGGGCCCCGCGCCAGGGGGGTTCCGCGTCAGGAGTTCCGCGCGAGGCAGACCCGCGCCAGGGAGGGTCCTTCCCGGGATGGGGCGTTGGGTGGGCCTCAGGGGTGTCCTCAGGGGTTTGTGGCGGGGTGCGAGGGCCCCGTGGGCTCGCTGGCTCTGTGCTTGCGTCTGGGCGGCTCTCGGGCGTTCCGAGGGGGCTTGTGGCGGGGGTGGTCGAGGGGGTGTGTACGGATCGGTGGGGGGTGGGGAGTGCGGTGGGGAGGGCGGGTGGGGGTGGGGTGAGCTGGGAGGTTGGTGGGGTGGGGGAGGTTTTTGCCATCACCGACAGAATGGGTCAGAGCACCATATAACCTCTCCTGCATGACCGGATCCCTGCTCGAGGTGATCGCGCTGAACGTGCGCGACGCCGTGGCCGCTGAACAGGGCGGAGCCGACCGGCTGGAGGTTGTCGCCGACATGGCGGCCGACGGGCTGACCCCGTCACCGGAGACCGTTGCCGCGATCTCCGCGGAGTGCCCCCTGCCCCAAATGGTGATGCTCCGCTGCGACGCCAACTTCATTGCCGACGCCGACGTCCTGGACCGGTTGCGACGCGACGCCAAGGCGCTGGCGCAGGCGGGGGCGGCCGGGTTCGTGTTCGGGTTCCTGGACGGCCAGGGCGTCGTCGACCTCGCGGCCACCGAGGCGCTCATTCACGCCGTCTCCCCGCTCCCATGGACGTTCCACCGGGCCGTCGACCACGCCGCCGACGTACAGGCGTCCTGGCGGGCCGTGCGCCTGCTGCCCAACCTCGCCACCGTGCTCACCTCAGGCTCGCCCGCCGGCGTGGGCCAGGGCCTGCCGGTGCTGAAGACGCGCGCCGCGGCGGGGGACGGCTCCATCATCCTGGCCGGTGGCGGCCTACGGCCCGGGCACGTGCCCGCCCTGCTCGATTACGGCATCCGCGCCTTTCACGTGGGATCCGCCGTCCGGGCGAGCTGGTCGGACCCGGTCGAATGGCGGCTCGTCCGGCAGTGGCGGGCCCTGGTGGAGCGCGACTGAAGCCGTGGTCCGGCCGGGCGGGGGCCGGACGGCGGAGGAGAGCGGCGCAGAGCAGCAGGGCGGGTTCAGGGGAGGGCGGCGTCGGCTCGGCGTAGTGCCGCCGCGAGGGTGCGGATCGTGGCGGGCTCGTCCATGATCCCGCCCTCGGCCGCCCGCCGCTCCTCCCAGGCCCGCACCCGCTCCCGGTAGGCGCCGTAGCGGGCCAGGTGGAAGGCGTAGACGGTGGCGAACCTGCTCACCAGATGCGCCGGATGCATGTCCCAGCCCTGGTAGAACCCGTGCGCGAGCGAGTGCCGGACCAGCTCGGCGTGCCGCCGCCACAAAGCGTGCACATCCCGTACGGACTCCGAGGCGGGCGCGGCGGCCAGCGACCCGTCCGACAGCTCCACCCCCGTGCCCGCGAACGCCGTCTGCATCACGTGCCGGGCGTGATCGCAGGCCGGATGGTCGAGCCGCTGCTCGTGCGGCGGCAGCCCGATCGCGGCCGTGTAGTCGAACACCCCGAAGTGCGCCGCCGCCAGCCGGCCGCCCAGCGCCTCCGGCAGCTCGCCGCGCAGGAACGCCAGCGTCTGCGGCGCCTCCACCTGCATCTCGAAGCGCAGCCTGGGCACCCCGAGGGCCGCCTCCAGCCGCTCCAGCACGCCCACGAACTGCCCCAGGTACGCCTCCATGAGCACTTTCGGAAAGGTCACCGTGAATCCGCCGGGCAACTCCCCGGCCCGCTCCACCACCCCGGCGACGAACCCCTCCAGCGTGCGCACCGCCCGCTCCGGATCCCCGTCGGCGAACGACTTCACCCGTGGCCCCCACCGCCGCGGCAACGCCCCCGCCGCGTGCAGGGCGGCCACCGCCTCGGCCGCCCGCGCCACGTGCCCGTCCTCCTCGGAGTCGGGCCGTACGCCGTAGCCGTCCTCGAAGTCGATCCGCAGGTCCTCGATCGGCTCGGCCGACAGCTTGCGCAGCACCCGCTCGTGCACGGCGGCGGCCAGCCCCTCGTCCGCCCCGAACACCTCACCCACCTCGTAGGGCCCGGCCAGGTGCGCCTTGACCAGGGACAAGGCCTGTTCGCCCCACTCGGCGACGGTCCCCGCCGAAAATCGGTCGGCGGGGACGTACACGGTGTGCACCGGCTGCCAGCCGGGCTCGGCCGCGGGGAAGCGGGCCAGCTGGGCCCGGTGGACCTCCTCGAAGCCCTCAGGACGGACGGCACGCACGGAGCATGGCCTCCAGCCCGACGATCTTGACGCGCTCGCCCCGGCCCAGCGTCCTGGCCAGGTCGGCCTCGGCGGTCTCGATCGCCAGCCAGTCGTCGTAGGTCACGGGCCGCACGCCACGCTCGGCCAGCAGCGCGTCGATGGACCCCCGGGGCGTCTCCTCGCGGTCGGCGAGGTCGGCGAGCAGGGTCCGGACGGTCTCGGCGGCGTCGGACTTGTTGGTGCCGATCACCCCGGTCGGCCCGCGCTTGAGCCAGCCCGCCACGTATTCGCGGTCCCGCACCCGTCCGGCCTCGTTCGGCACGGTCATGGTCCGCTCCGAGAACGGCACCCCGGGCAGCGGGACGCTCTGGTAGCCGACCGAGCGCAGCACCATGCCGACCGGCAGCGTCTCGAACTCGCCGGTCCCCACCACGCGGCCCTCCTCCGACAGGCGGGTGCGTTCGAGCCGCAGGCCCTCGACCCGCTCGGAGCCGAGGATCTCCACGGGCCGCAGCCAGAACCGCACGTCGAGGCGGCGCGGCCGGCCGACCGGCTCGCGGGTGGACCACGACTGCAGGACCTTGATGTTGCCCTGGATCTGGCGCGGGAAGTCGCCGCCCAGCACGACGGCCTCCTCGGGGCGCACGCAGACGTCGGCGTTGGCCAGCTCGCCGAGCTCGCGCAGCTCCTTCAGGGTGAACTTGGCGTGCTCAGGCCCCCGCCGGCCGACCATGTGGATGGCCTTGACCTGGCTCTCTTCGAGGCGTTCGAGCACGTCGTGGGGCACGTCGGTGGCGCGCAGCTCGTCGGAGGTCTTGGCAAGCACGCGTACGACGTCCACGGCGACGTTGCCCACGCCGATCACCGCGACCTCGGAGGAGTCGAGCGTGAACCGGCCGGGGTCGACGTCGGGATGCCCGCAGTACCAGTTGACGAAGTCGGTCGCGGCCACGCTGCCCGGCAGGTCCTCGCCCGGGATGCCGAGCTTCCTGTCCACCATGGCACCCGTGCAGTAGACCACCGCGTCGTAGGCGCCGAGCAGGTCCTCGACGGACACGTGGGTGCCCAGCGTGACACCGCCCAGGAAGCGCACCTGGGGCAGCTCCAGCACCCTGCGCAGGTAGTTGGCGATCGACTTGATCGAGGTGTGGTCGGGCGCGACGCCGTACCTGACCAGCCCGTACGGGGTGGGCAGGCGTTCGAGGACGTCGACCTCGACCGGCCCGGCCGACTGCTTGACCAACGCCTCGGCCGTGTAAATCCCGGCGGGGCCCGACCCGATGACCGCCACGTGCAACGTCACGCTGCCTCCTAAGACCCGGCTACACACGTCCCACTAGATGTAACCGGTCAGTGTGATCGATGTATCCCCGATCCCCGGTGCGGATGAACCCGTCTCGCGCGATGACCACATGATCGGGACTCCCTGCCAACGTAGCGGCTCATCACCGCGACTGAGCGCAGCACGCCGTACCCGACTACCCGTCCGGCATCGCCCGTGAATCGCGCCGCAGGGCGAGTTTGTCCACTTTGCCGTTGACGTTCGTGGGCAGGGCGTCGACCACGACGACCCGTTTCGGGACCTTGTAGTTGGAGATCTCGGCCCGCGCCCACGCGAGCAGGGCTTCGGGGTCGAGGGCAACCCCCGGCCGGGGGACGACGAACGCGACGCCCGCCTCGCCCGTGACCGGGTCCGGCACGCCGATGACCGCGACCTGGGCCGGCGAGCCCTCCATCAGCAGCAGCGACTCGACCTCGGCGGGGGAGACGTTGAAGCCGTTGACGGTGTAGAGGTCCTTCTTGCGGTCCACGATGGCGAGGTTCCCCGACCCGTCCAGCACGCCGACGTCGCCCGTGTGCAGCCAGCCCGCCGCGTCGATGACCTCGGCCGTCCGCTCAGGATCGTCCCAGTAGCCGCGCATCACGCCGTAGCCGCGCTGCAGGATCTCGCCGCGCGCCCCGGGCGGGACGGGCCGCCCGTCGTCGCCGACGATCATGACCTCGATGCCGGGCACGGGCCTGCCGGTGGTGTTCGCGATCACGGCCACGGGGTCGCCGGCCCTGGTCATGGAGACGACCGTGCCCTCCATCAGCCCGTACGCGTTGATCACCCGTTCCAGGCCGACCCGCTCGACCAGCCGGGTGATCAGGGCGGCCGGTACGGCGGCGGCCCCGCAGATGGCCACCCGCAGCGACGAGACGTCCCAGGAGGCGCGGTCCAGCTCGTCCAGGATCCGGTGGAACAGGGTGGGCGGCCCGGCCAGGATCGTGATCCGCTCCGACGCGATCAGCGACATCAGGGCGTCCGGGGTGAAGAGGGGGGTCGGCACCATGGTGGCCCGGCGCAGCACGCAGGCGATGAGCCCGGCGTTCAGCCCGAAACCATGGCTGAACGGGGCGATCACCGGATAGCGGTCGTGCTCGTCGAGGGTGACGATCTCCGACCAGTCCCAGTAGCCGCGCAGGATCTGGGCGTGGTCCAGCATGACGCCCTTGGGCGTGCCGGTGGTGCCCGACGTGGACATGATCTCGCACAGGTTCGGCGGGCGGACGGCCAGCGCCCGGTCCTCGACCTCGCTCAGGGGGATGCGGGTGCCGGAGCCGCGTAATCCGGAGTCGGGGCGGACGACGTGCCGCAGGCCCGGCAGCCGGGGCAGCCGGTCGGCGAGCGGGGTCTCCGCCGGGCCCGCCCCGGTGATCAGCACCTCCACGCCCGTCCTGGTGATCAGCTCGGCCGCCTCGATGCCCTTGTAACGCGAGGAGAGCGGCACGATCACCGCGCCCGCGTCCCAGATCCCGAACGCGTGCAGCACCCAGTACGCCGAGTTCAGCCCCCACATCGCCACCCGGTCACCGGGGCCGACGCCCAGCGCGAGGAGGCCGCGGGCGATCTCGGCGGCGGCGGCCCGCAGCTCGGACATGGTCACCGTCGTGCCGCGGTCGGCGACCACGACGGCGTCGGGGTACCGCTCCGCCTGGTGGCGCAGCATGCGGGGGAGCGTCCCCCAGTCCGGCATCGACGCCATCGTCTCACCCCTGGATGATGAGCGCGCGGTCCCTGCCGAGGTGATGGCCGCGCAGGTCGTTCACCGTGCCGGGCACGGGGGTCTCGCGGACGTCCCGGGCGATCTCCACCTCGATCGAGACCGGGGTCAGCGCCTGGACGGCCTGCCTGATCCGGGACCGCCACATGGGGTTCCCGACCAGGCTCTCCCTGCCGAACGTGACCATGAGCACGGCCGTGTCCAGCGTCCCCGGCCGGCTGATCGCGAGCTCCCAGCCGGTCACGCCGTCGATCCTCGACAACGCCTTCTCGATCCGCGGCAGCGCCAGCCACACGCCCCTGACCAGGACGTGCCCGCCCACTGTGTGCGCGGGGGCGGGGATGCCGGGGGTGCGGGTCCCGGTCACGTACCCGGTCCTGAGCACGGCGTCGCCGAGCGTCGAATGCCCGTACGGGGTGACGACCAGCTCGGCCGGCGACGCCCCCGGATCGGCCGGCACGTCCTTGGCCAGGGCGGCGAGCCCCAGCAGGCCGTCCGCGAGCGGCGTGAGCGGGTCCTCCTCGGCCGCCCGCCACGCCAGGGCCCCGCCGCCGAACGGGCTGGCCAGCACCTCCGTCACCCTCGCCCCGAACTCGCCCGCCAGATGGCTCATCGTGCGCTTCGAGGCGATCTCGCCGGTCAGGACGATGGTGGCGAGCCCGAGGTCCAGCGGGTCCAGCAGGAACTCCAGGTGCAGGCGGGCCAGGAAGTCCATCGCGCCCGTCGGGGTGATCACCAGCGTGTTCGCCGCCAGCGTGGACAGCGCGTGGTGCAGGCGCATCCGGCCGCGCGGTCCCACGGCGGCGGCGGCCCCGGCCACGTCCGCGGCGGCGGCGGCCCAGAGCGCGCCCGCGGGTTCGGCCAGGGCCACCACGACACGGTCGGACGGGCCGACCCCGGCCGCCCGCAGCGCCGCCACCGTGAGTCCGGTGGCCGCCGCGCGGTCGGCGGGGCCCAGCGGGAAGACGCTGGACACGTCGGGGGAGACGAGCAGGAGACCGGTCGCGGAGCGCGCCGCGGCCCCGAGGTCGTCACGGGTCAGCCAGCGCTCCGCCGGCGTCCGGCCCGCCGTCACCGCGCCACCCCACTCACGAACGGTCCCCTCAATGCGCCACCCCACTCACGAACGGCCCCCTCAATGCGGCACCCCACTCACGAACGGCCCCGTCAACGCGCCACCCTCACCCATCAACGCGCCACCTCATTCATGAACAGCGTCATCGACTCGCACACCCGCTCGTGCGCCAGCCCGCCGACCTGCGCCTGGACGATGAGGTCGGTGGCGCCCGCCTCGGCGATCCTGGCCAGGGCCTTGCGCGAGCCGGCCACGTCGTCCACCACCACCATCAGGTGCTCGCGCAGCGTGGCCATGGCCTCCTCCGGCGGCAACCCGGCGGCGAGCTGGCCCAGCACGCGGTGGGTGGCGTGCCGGGCGTCGTGGTAGCCGGGCGGGGTGACCAGGTTGACCTGGCGGCGGATGTACCACAGGACGGCGTCGGCGGCGGTGCCGTTCGCCGCGTCCCGCGTCGGGGCGACGAACCAGGGGATCATGAGGGCGACGCGGCGGGTGGCCGGGTCGAAGCCGCTGTCCGCCAAGCATTCCCGATATCTCGTGATGTCGGCGGCGACGTCGTCGATGCCTTTGAGCATCGTCATGCCGAGCAGGTGGTAGCCGTGCCTGGCGGCGGCCAGGTAGCCGTCGAGCGAGGTGGAGGCCACCCACACCGGGGGATGCGGCCGCTGCGCGGGACGCGGGTAGACGGCCACGTCGGGGATCTCGAAGAACTCGTTCGACCTGGTGACGGGCTCGCCGTCGGCCCGCCAGATGGCCAGCGCGGCCTCCAGGGAGTCCTCCCAGATCCGCCGCGACTGCTCGAACGGGCGCTGGAACGCCTGGTACTCCAGCGGCGAGGCCCCCCTCCCCGTCCCGAACTCCACCCGCCCGCCGCTCAGCACGTCCAGCGTGGCGACGCGCTCGGCCGTGCGGATCGGGGACTGGAACGGCAACAGCACCACGCCCAGCCCCAGCCGGATGCGCTCGGTGCGCTGCGAGATGGCGGCCAGGACCAGATCGGGAGCGGAGGAGTGGGAGAAGCCCCGGGTGAAGTGGTGCTCCACGAACCAGGCCGTGTCGAAACCCAGCCGGTCGCCCAGGACGACCTGGTCGATCACGTTCCGGAACGCCTGCTGCTCTACTTCGCGCGTACGACCGCGGACCTCCAGCTCATATCCCAGGCTGATCCGTAGGGACGTCATCGCGCCTCCGGGAGTTGGTTAACCAAGCGCTCGCTTGGTAGAGCGTATCAGCGGCAAAGACTTGCGGGAAGGGCGCGTACGCGATCAGAGTGGATGCTCGTGAAGCGAAAGCACGTGCTGCGGCGGCCGAAGGACGGCGCGGGCTCCGACGTCGCCGACGATGACCTCTCGCTCACCAGCGCCCGCCGCTACGAAGCGTTCGGCCGGGTGATGGCCGCGCTCGCCACCGAGGCCGACTTCATCGAGTCGTGCCGCGACCTCACGTGGTGGCGCGGGGCCGACCACAGCTGGCACATCGAGTGGCGCGACGGCCCGTATGCCTCCGAAGTGGCCTCCCTGCTCGCCGAGGAGGTGCGCGACCCGGACTTCGACGGCTCGCTCGTCATCGAGGCCGGCCCCGGCAGCGACGGCTCGGCCGTGCTCGACGTGATGGGCGTGCGGTTCGAGCTGCGCGCGATCGACCCGATGGGGCGGGCGACCGTACGCGAGCGCCCGGGCTTCTGGCGTCTGTCCGAGGCCCTGGACACCACCCGCCGCACCAACACCCGCCATCCCTGGGAGGAGCTGCTCGGCGGTTAGCCGGCGAAGATGCGCTCCGCGAGACGGGCGCGGTGAGCCTGTGGCGGCCCGAACAGCTGCGCGTCGGAGGTGGCCCGCTTGAAATAGCGGTGCGCGGGATGCTCCCAGGTGATCCCGATGCCGCCGTGGATCTGGATGTTCTCGCCCGCCGCCGCCAGGTAGGCCTCGGTGCAGTACGACCCCGCCACCGCCGCCGACAGCTCGTCACCGGCCGCCGCCCCCGCCGCCGAACTGGCCGACTCCACGAGCAGCAGCAGGTCGGCCAGCTTGTGCTTGATCGCCTGGAACGACCCGATCGGCCGCCCGAACTGCCGCCGCGTCTTCGCGTACTCCACCGCCATCTCCAGGCATCGCCGCGCCCCGCCCACCTGCTCGGCGGCCAGCGCGGCGATCCCGAGGTCGCGCACCCGGGCCCACGACCCGCCGTCGCCGAGGGGCTCCACCGGGGTGGCGCGGAAGGACAACTCCTGCAGCGGCCGGCTCTCGTCCATGGTCGGGTACGTCCTGCGCTCCGCCGGCGCGGCCCGCACCAGCAGGCCCCCGGTGTAGACGAGCACCACCTCGCCCGCCAGCGCGTACGGCACCACGCCCGTCAGCAGGCCCCCGTCGAGCCACAGGTCGCCGTCGCCTGGCAGCACCACGGTGGCGGTGGTCGTCCCCGTGGCCAGCGCCTCCAGCAGGTCACCGGCCCCGCCGGCCCGGGCCGCCGCGACGGCCATCACCGCCGACTGCAGGAACGGGTGGGGTGACAGCACCCGGCCCAGCTCCTCGGCCACGGCCGCCGCCTCGGCGGGGCCGCAACCCGTGCCGCCGTACTCCTCGGGGACGAGCAGGCCGGCGACTCCCAGGTCGCGCGCCAGCTCCCGCCAGGACGCGCCGGGCCGGTCGGCGAGATGGGCGCGGACGACGGCGCGGAGCTCATCGGCGAGCGTCATGGCCGGATGCTAACCAAGCGATTGCTTGCCACACAACACCCGGTGACGCCACGCCGTTCGCCGCCCCGATCACGGCCCTCATGGCAGGCCGGATCCCGTCGGCGGCGTGACTCCGGACGCCGCTCCGGCCGGGGCTCGCGGATAACGCCGAGCGAGCGGTCGCCCCGACTGGATAGCCTGTAAGCCTCCGCATCCAGGTACGAGCAAGGAGTAGCCGTGTTGCTGCGCATGTCGTCGTTGTTTCTTCGCACCCTGCGGGACGACCCGGCAGACGCGGAAGTGCCGAGCCACAAGCTCCTGGTCCGCGCCGGCTACGTCCGTCGTGTCGCGCCCGGCATCTACTCGTGGCTGCCCCTGGGCAAGATGGTGCTCGAAAACGTCGCCCGCGTCGTCCGCGAGGAGATGAACCGGATGGGCGGCCAGGAGGTGCTCTTCCCCGCCCTGCTGCCCCGCGAGTTCTACGAGGCCACCGGCCGCTGGACCGAATACGGTGACACGCTGTTCCGGCTCCAGGACCGCAAGGGCGCCGACTACCTCCTCGGTCCCACCCACGAGGAGCTCTTCACCGACATGGTCAAGGGCGAATACTCCTCGTACAAGGACTATCCGGTCACGCTCTACCAGATCCAGACCAAATACCGCGACGAGGCCCGGCCCAGGGCGGGCATCCTGCGCGGCCGGGAGTTCGTCATGAAGGACTCCTACTCCTTCGACCTCGACGACGACGGCCTCAAGCGCTCCTACGAGCAGCACCGTGAGGCCTACATCCGGACGTTCGACCGGCTCGGCATCGACTACAAGATCGTGTTCGCCGTGTCGGGGGCGATGGGCGGCTCGGCGTCGGAGGAGTTCCTGGCACCCACGCCCACGGGCGAGGACACGTTCGTGGCCTGCCACACCTGCGGCTACGCGGCCAACGCCGAGGCCGTCGTCACGACCGCCCCGGCCGCCGGCGCGATCGAGGACGCGGCGCCGCTGCGGGTGCTCGACACGCCCGGCACGCCCACGATCGAGAGCCTGGTGTCCCACGTCAACGAGCACCACGGCCTGTCGATCACCGCCGCCGACACCCTGAAGAACGTCGTCGTCAAGGTCGTCACGCCGGGCTCCGACAAGGTGGAGACGCTGGTCATCGGCGTGCCCGGCGACCGGGAGGTGGACTTCAAGCGCCTGGAGGCGGCGCTGTCGCCCGGCGAGCCCGCCATCTTCGAGGCCGCCGACTTCGCCGCGCATCCCGGCCTCGTACGCGGTTACATCGGCCCGCAGATCCTGCGCGAGCTGGGCATCCGCTACCTCGTCGACCCCCGCGTGGTCACCGGCACGTCCTGGGTCACGGGCGCCAACGAGGCGGGCAAGCACGCCGCCAACGTGGTGGCGGGGCGCGACTTCATTCCCGACGGCACCATCGAGGCCGCCGAGGTGCGCGCCGGCGACCCCTGCCCCCGCTGCGGCTCGTCGCTGTCCATCGACCGGGGCATCGAGATCGGCCACATCTTCCAGCTCGGCCGTAAATACGCCGACGCCGCGGGGCTCGACGCCCTCGGCCCCGACGGCAAGCCCATCCGCATCACCATGGGCTCCTACGGCATCGGCGTCTCGCGCGCCGTGGCGGTCATCGCCGAGCAGGCCCACGACTCGCTGGGCCTGGTGTGGCCCCGCGAGGTGGCCCCGGCCGACGTGCACATCGTCGGGACCGGCAAGGAAAACCAGGTGGAGGCCGCGCTGGAGCTGGCCGCCGAGCTGGAGTCGCGCGGGGCGCGGGTGCTGGTCGACGACCGGGCCCAGGTGTCGCCTGGCGTGAAGTTCAAGGACGCGGAGCTGCTCGGGGTCCCGACGATCGTGGTGGTCGGCCGGGGGCTGACGCAGGGCGTGGTGGAGCTCCGCGACCGCGTCTCGGGCGAGAAGTCGGAGATCCCGCTCACCGAGGCCGCCGACCGCATCTTCGCCGCCCTGACCTGACGGCCCGCACCCGAGTGTGACGGTCGGGCCCGCCGAGCCCATGCCCGCCGCTGGACGGGCACGGGCCTCGGCGGACCCGTCCTCGCCCGCCCCGCCGGTGCCCCGGCCTACTCTCCGTCCTTCACCACTGAGGGAGAGACCGTGGCCGGGGCGGTGGCGGCGACCGGCATGCCGGGGAACGCCGCGGGCTGGGCGGGCCGGAAGTCGTAGGAGCGGGTCACGGCGTCCTGCATGGCCAGCGCGGCATAGCGGCGCAACGAGGCGTCCCGCGCCGCGGCCAGCTCCAGGTAGGCGGCCGTGACGCCGGTCTCCAGCTGCACCGCCAGCCGGACCG
This sequence comes from Nonomuraea jiangxiensis, assembly GCF_900099965.1. Taxonomy (GTDB): domain Bacteria; phylum Actinomycetota; class Actinomycetes; order Streptosporangiales; family Streptosporangiaceae; genus Nonomuraea; species Nonomuraea jiangxiensis. The sequence continues at coordinate 84,021 of NZ_FNDJ01000032.1, forward strand.
CCTGGGTGGCGTTGCCGGGGAAGAACGGCAGCTCGTAGGACGCGTCGGGCTCCACCGGCCTGCCGCCGTGCGCCGTGATGTACGCCCGCAACCGGTCGCGGCCGGCCCGGTGGGCCTCGAACGCCGCGGTCATCCTGTCCCGCAGCGGACCCGACGTCCGCGCGCCCAGCAGCCCGTACGCGTACAGCGCCGCGTGCTCGGCCGCCAGCGCCTTGCGCAGCTTCTCGACGTCGTCGGCGCTCTTCTCGCTCACTGTGCTCCCGTCACGATGCTCACCTCAGGCCCCCACCAGGCTCACAGCGACCTCGGCAGCGCCACGACATGGGCGGCCTCGCAGGCGCCGATGCTGGCGATCAGCTGGGCCACCCCGGGCGAGACGTCGGCGAGCTGGCGGGTGCGCAGCTCGGCCGCCTTGGCCTCCAGGTCCCGCAGCCGCGACAACGACACCCGCTTCGGGGTGGCCGACGCCGTGGGCTGCGGCGTCCCCGACGCCGGGAGCGGTGACGCGGTGACGACCACATGCTTGCGCAACTCGTTGACGTGCGCCTGGTGGCGATCACGGAACGGGACCAGCTTTTCCGCCCCGCCGGCGATCAGGGAAGAATAGAGCGCGATCGTGCGTTCCTTCTCCGCGATCAGGTCTTTCAGCAGCCGGCTCTCGGGGGTGTCCGTGGCCTGGGGGGTCGGCGCGGAAGTGGGGGCGGAGGAGCTGCAGGCGGTCAGAGCCGCCACTCCGCCCGCCAGCAAGGCTCGCCGGGACAGGTGAAGCGGGCGCACGGGCTTGGACCTCCAGTGACGACGGACGCAGATAGCATCGTACGGGCTGGCACCCACGATCGCTGTCAGGCGACGCTCGCCATTCGACCACGCCGAGTGGCGCTCTTTCCGTGCCCGCATACGGATAGGGTGTCAACTGTCGTCGCTGGCTGAGCGGCCACGCGGCGGGAGCCTGAGGCGAGGTCCGCCCGGCTGAGTACATGACAATAGGGGAGGTCGATATGGGCAGCGCATCACCCCGCGACCACCTGATGAAGCTCCTTGAGCCCGTGGTCAGCGCGGAGGGCCTCGATCTGGAGGACATCACGGTCACCCAGGCAGGCAAACGACGACTGGTCCGCGTGATCGTCGACCGGGACGGCGGCGTGAGCCTCGACGACGTGGCCGACGTGAGCCAGGCCGTGTCCACGGCACTCGACGACGACGACTCGATGGGACAGGCGGCCTACACGCTCGAGGTTTCCTCGCCGGGCGTCGACCGTCCCCTCACCGAGCCGCGCCACTGGCGCCGGGCCGCCAAGCGGCTGGTGAAGGCGGAGATGAGAGACGGCTCCATCGTGGAGGGCCGCATCATGACCGCGGACGACGGCGGTGTCGACCTCGATGTCGCGGGCACCGCACGCAGGCTTGATTACGAAGACCTGACCCGGGGACGGGTACAGGTGGAGTTCCGCCGACTCGACGACGTCGACGGCGAAGGCTAGGGGGGAGCCGTCGTGGACATCGACATGAGCGTCCTGCGCAGCCTGGAGCGAGAAAAGGACATCTCCTTCGACCTGGTCGTCAAGGCGATCGAGGACGCGCTGCTGATCGCGTACTTCCGTACTGACGGCGCCGCCGCCAAGGCGCGCGCCGAACTCGACCGCGGCAGCGGTCACGTCACGATCTGGGCGGCCGAGCTGGACGAGGAGGGTGAGGTCGTCAGGGAGTTCGACGACACGCCCAACAACTTCAGCCGGATCGCCGCCACCACCGCCAAGCAGGTCATCCTGCAGCAGCTGCGGGACGCCGAGGACGAGATCAACTTCGGTGAGTTCGCCAGCCGCGAGGGTGAGCTGGTCTCCGGCGTCATCCAGCAGGGCAAGGACCCGCGCGTGGTGCTGGTCGACCTGGGCAAGATCGAGGCCGTGCTGCCGCACGCCGAGCAGGTCCCCGGTGAGGAATACGTGCACGGAGAGCGCATCCGCGCCTACGTCGTGCAGGTGAAGAAGGGCCACAAGGGCCCCTCCGTCACCCTGTCGCGCACGCATCCCGGGCTGGTGAAGAAGCTGTTCGCGCTGGAGGTGCCGGAGATCGCCGACGGCACCGTGGAGATCGCCGCGGTGGCGCGGGAGGCCGGCCACCGTACGAAGATCGCGGTCAGGTCCCGCAAGCCCGGCGTCAACGCCAAGGGCGCGTGCATCGGCCCGATGGGCTCGCGCGTGCGCAACGTGATGACCGAGCTGCACGGTGAGAAGATCGACATCATCGACTGGTCAGAGGATCCGGGCGAATTCGTAGGGAATGCCCTGTCGCCCGCACGTGTTTCCCACGTGGAGGTTCTCGATCTCGAGGGGCGCGTGGCGCGGGTGACCGTACCCGACTACCAGCTCTCGCTGGCCATCGGCAAGGAAGGGCAGAACGCCCGGCTGGCCGCGAGGCTCACCGGATGGCGGATCGACATCCGGCCGGACACTCAGGCCGAAGATGCCGCCGGTTCCGTAGATGCGTCAACACGGTAAGCTGGAATATGGTGGCCAAGCGGTCCCGCAGCGCACTTGTGTGGGCTGCCGGGTCCGCGCGGCTAAGTCCGAGCTGCTCCGTCTGGTGCGGGTTGAGGATCAGGTGATCCCTGACCTGCGAGGACGGCTCCCGGGCCGTGGTGCATCGCTGCATCCGTCCGTGAGTTGTCTGGAGCTTGCCGAGCGCCGCCGAGCGTTTCCGCGCGCGTTCCGCGTGCCGGGGCCGCTTGACGTCTCGCGCGTGCGGGCGCACCTGGAGGGAGACCACGAAATGTCATGTAGGACGCCGAGTTGATGGGCGGAGTCAGATTGCTATGAGCGCCTGATGAGCACGCGGCGATGAAGACGTCAAGGTAGCGACGGTCCGGACGGCATAGCCAGCCTCCCGGGCCGAGTAAGGGAGTGCAGTGGCGAAGGTCCGGGTATACGAGCTCGCTAAGGAGTTCGGCGTAGAGAGCAAGGTCGTCATGGCCAAGCTCCAGGAGATGGGGGAGTTCGTCCGTTCGGCGTCCTCGACCATCGAGGCGCCGGTGGTCCGCAGGCTCACCGAAGCTCTGGGCGCATCGAAGGGTGGGCCCTCCAGGGGCGGCGGCTCGCCGTCCAACAAGCCGCAGCCGCCAAAGGCTGCGCCCCGGCCGGCTGACAGCCAGGCCGGTAATGGCGCCTCGGGGGCGCCGATCCCCTCTGCCCCGCGTCCGGGTCCGAGGCCCGGTCCGCGTCCTGGTCCCGCGGGCGGCGGTCAGCCGCGCCCGCCGGTGCCCATGCCGCACCCGCCGCAGCAGCAGCCTGAGGCCGCGCGCGGTGAGACCTCCGGGGCTCCGCAGGCACGTTTCGAGAGTGCTGCGCCGTCCCGTCCGACTCCGGGTCCGCGGCCCGGTCCTCGTCCGGGTCCCAAGCCCGGCCCGCGTCCTGGTCCCGCCGGTGGCGGTGGTGGCGGTGGCCAGCAGGCGCCGCGTCCCGGCGCCCCCGCCGGTGGTGGTGGTGGCCCGCGGCCCGGCCCGGGTCCCAAGCCGGGTCCCCGTGGCCCGCGTCCCGGCAACAACCCGTTCTCATCCAACGCGAGCGGCATGGGCCAGTCCCGTCCGCCGCGCTCCGGCGGCAACCGCGACGGTGGCGGTCCGGGGCAGCGCGAGCGTCGTGACGGTCCGCCGCGCGACGGCGCGATGCCGCGTCCGCCGCAGGGTCGTGGCGGCGGCGAAGGCAGGCCCTCCGGTCCCGGCGGCCCGCGTCCCGGCCCGCCCTCCGGCGGTCCGCGTCCCGGTCCCGGTGCCGGTGGTCCCCGCCCCGGTGGCCCGCGTCCCAACCCGATGATGATGCCGCAGGGTCGTCCCTCCGGTCCTGGCGGCGGCGGTGGCCGTCCTGGTCCCGGTGGCGGCGGCGGTGGCGGTGGCGGTCGTCCCGGCGGTGGCGGCGGTGGCCGTCCCGGTGGTGGCGGCGGCGGTCGTCCCGGTGGTGGCGGCGGGTTCGCCGGTCGTCCCGGTGGCGGCGGTGGCGCCGGCCCGCGCACCAGCACCGGTGGTCCCGGTGGCGGCGGCGGTGGCTTCGGCGGCCGTCCGGGTGGCGGCGGCCGTGGCCGTGGTGGCGGCACCGCGGGAGCCTTCGGGCGTCCCGGCGGCCGTCCCGCGCGTGGCCGCAAGTCCAAGCGCCAGCGGCGCCAGGAGTTCGACAACATGTCGGCGCCGGCGATCGGCGGCGTGCAGGTCGCTCGCGGCAACGGCGCGACGATCCGCCTGCCGCGCGGCGCGTCGCTGGCCGACTTCGCCGACCGCATCGGCGCGAACCCCGCCTCCCTCGTGCAGATCATGCTGCACCTCGGTGAGATGGTGACCGCGACCCAGTCGGTCAACGAGGAGACGCTGCAGCTCCTGGGCGCCGAGCTGGACTACGACATCCAGGTCGTCAGCCCGGAGGAGGAGGACCGCGAGCTGCTCGAGGCCTTCGACATCGAGTTCGGCGAGGACGAGGGCGACGAGGCCGACCTGGCCGCGCGTCCGCCGGTCGTGACCGTCATGGGTCACGTCGACCACGGTAAGACCAAGCTGCTCGACGCCATCCGCAAGACCAACGTGGTGGCGCGCGAGGCGGGTGGCATCACCCAGCACATCGGCGCTTACCAGGTCGCCGCCGAGCACGACGGCGAAGACCGGAAGATCACCTTCATCGACACCCCGGGTCACGAGGCGTTCACCGCCATGCGTGCCCGTGGCGCCAAGTCCACCGACATCGCGGTGCTGGTGGTCGCGGCCGACGACGGTGTGAAGCCGCAGACGATCGAGGCCCTCAACCACGCCCAGGCGGCCGACGTGCCGGTCGTGGTCGCGGTCAACAAGATCGACAAGGAGGGCGCCGACCCCAACAAGGTGCGCGCCCAGCTCACGGAATACGGCCTGGTGGCCGAGGAATACGGCGGCTCGACGCTGTTCGTCGACATCTCGGCGAAAAACGGCACGGGCATCGACCAGCTCCTCGAGGCCATCCTGCTCACCGCGGACGCCGAGCTCGACCTGCGGGCCAACCCGACGATGGACGCCCAGGGCATCGCGATCGAGGCGCACCTCGACAAGGGCCGTGGCCCCGTCGCGACCGTCCTGGTCCAGCGCGGCACGCTGCGCGTCGGCGACTCGATCGTGTGTGGCGAGGCCTTCGGCCGCGTTCGCGCGATGCTCGACGACAACGGCGACGCGGTCGAGGAGGCCACGCCGTCCCGTCCCGTCCTGGTGATGGGTCTGACGGCGGTGCCGAGCGCCGGTGACAACTTCATCGTGGTCACCGACGACCGCATGGCCCGGCAGATCGCCCAGCAGCGCGCGGCGCGCAAGCGCAGCGCCGACATGGCGAAGTCGAGCCGTCGCCGCACCCTTGAAGAGCTGTTCAGCGACCTTGAGAAGGGCCGCGTCGACGAGCTCAAGCTCATCATCAAGGGTGACGTGTCCGGTTCGGTGGAGGCCCTGGAAGACGCCCTGCTCAAGATCGACGTCGGCGACGAGGTCAGGCTCCGTGTCCTGCACCGCGCGGTCGGCGCGATCACCGAATACGACGTCAACCTGGCCGTCGCCGACGACAACGCGGTCATCATCGGCTTCAACGTGCGCCCCGAGCCGCGGGCACGCGACCTGGCCGAGCGCGAGGGCGTCGACATCCGCTACTACTCGGTCATCTACCAGGCGATCGAGGAGATCGAGGCGGCGCTCAAGGGCATGCTCAAGCCCGAGTTCGAAGAGGTCCAGATGGGCACGGCGGAGGTCCGCGAGGTCTTCAAGGTGCCGAAGATCGGCAACGTCGCCGGTTCGCTGGTCCGCTCCGGCGTGATCGTCCGCAACAGCAAGGCCAGGGTGATCCGCGATGGCGTCGTCATCGCCGACAACCTGACCGTCTCCTCCCTGCGTCGCTTCAAGGATGACGCGACCGAGGTCCGCGAGGGCTTCGAGTGCGGTATCGGGGTCGGCTACAACGACATCCGGATCGACGACGTGATCGAGACGTACGAGATGCGGGAGAAGCCGCGCGCGTGACGCGCGGCCGGGCGCCCGGCGGGACATCCGCCGGGCGCCGCTCGCACGTCCTGGCCTGGTCCCCACCGCAGCAGGCCGGACGTGCGCTCACCACACCAGGCCAAGCGGTGGTTGCCAACGATGTATGTGGGTGCCCTGACCCTGGACATCCTGCTCGGCGACGTCAGATCGCTGAAGCAGAAGCGCTCTGTCGTCCGGCCGCTGATCGCCGAACTGCAGCGACGTTATCCCAGCATCGCCGTGGCTGAGACCGGCCACCTCGACCTGCATCGCAGGGCGGAGGTCGGCGTCGCCGTGGTGTCGGCCTCCGCCGGAAACTGCCAGGAGGTGCTGGACGCCTGCGAGCGGATGGTGGCCTTCCGCCCCGAGATCGAGCTGCTGTCGGCCAGGCACCGGCTCTACAACGACGAAGATTGAACGACAGCACGGCCAGGACGTGCGTGAGGGGGAGCGAACATGGTGGACGCCGCACGAGCGCGCAAGCTCGCCGACCGCATCCAGCAGATCGTCGCCGAGATGCTGGAGCGCCGGATCAAGGACCCGCGCCTGGGCTTCGTCACCGTGACCGACACGCGCATCACGGCGGACCTGCGCGAGGCGACGGTGTTCTACACGGTGTTCGGCTCCGAGGCCGAGCGGGCCGACAGCGCCGCCGCGCTGGAGAGCGCCAAGGGTGTCATCCGCTCCGAGGTGGGCCGCCAGACGGGCGTGCGGTTCACCCCGACGCTGACGTTCAAGCACGACCCCCTGCCTGACAGCGCGCGCCAGCTCGACGACCTGATCAACGCCGCCCGGGCCCGGGACGCCGAGGTGGCCCGCCAGGCCCAGAGCGCCGCCTACGCCGGAGAGGCCGACCCCTACCGCAAGCCCGACGAAGCGGTCGAGCCGGGGGACGACCCGGCGTGACGCCCAACGTTCGCGACAGAGCAGACCGCCCGTCCCGCGCGGCCCCGTGCCACGACGCGATCCCCGAGATCTCGTGGGACCGGGCGGTGCGGCTCATCGGCGGGGCCGAGGAGGTCGCTCTGGCCTGTCACGTGACGCCCGACGGCGACGCGCTCGGCTCGATGCTGGCCGTCGGGTTCGTGCTGCGTTCGATGGGCAAGCGGATCGTGGCGTCGTTCGGCGACCGGCACTTCGCGGTGCCCCGCCTGCTGCGGTTCCTGCCGGGCCAGGACATGCTGGTGCCGCCGGAGGAGTTCCCGCCCGTGCCGGGGCTGGTGATCACGTTCGACGCCTCGACGCCGGAGCGGCTGGGGCTGCTGCGCGACAACGCCGCCCGGGCGCGTGAGGTCATCGTGGTCGACCACCACCCCTCTAACGAGAGCTTCGGCACGCTCGGCCTGGTCGACTCCACGGCGGCGGCCACGGCGATGCTGGCCGAGCAGCTGGTCTACCGGCTCGGCGGACGGCTCGACCGGGACATCGCCACGTGCCTGTACGCCGGGCTGGTGACCGACACGGGCTCGTTCCGGTATCCCTCGACGACGCCCGCCGTGCACCAGATGGCGGCCAGGCTGGTGGCCACCGGGTTGCGGACCGACGAGATCGCCCGGGAGCTGTGGGACCGCTCGCCGTTCGGCTATCTCAAGGTGCTGGCCTCCGCTCTGGAACGGGTGAGGCTGGAGGACGGGCTGGTGTGGACCTATGTGACGCGGGTGGACCGGGCCGCGTACGGGCTGCCGTACGCGGAGCTCGAAGGCATCATCGACATCGTCCGGCGTACGGACGAGGCCGAGGTCGCGGTCGTGCTCAAGGAGGACGACCATGGCGACTGGCAGGTGTCGACCCGGTCCAAGGGCGCGGTGGACGTGGGGACCGTGTGCTCGGTGCTGGGCGGCGGCGGGCACCACAACGCCGCCGGATACACCTCGCACGACGGCGTGGTCGAGACCATGGCCAGGTTCCGGCGCGAGCTGGCGAAGGTGCGACGGCGATCGAGCGGAGCGGTGTGATGGCGGAGAGCGGGCTGCTCATCGTCGACAAGCCGGGCGAGTGGACCTCGCACGACGTGGTGGCCAAGATGCGGCGCATCGCGGGCACCCGGCGGGTGGGGCACGCGGGCACGCTCGATCCGATGGCCACCGGCGTGCTGGTGGTCGGGGTGGAGAAGGCGACCAGGCTGCTCGGGCACCTCGCGCTGACGGAGAAGGTCTACGAGGCCACCATCAGGCTCGGGGTGAGCACGAACACCGACGACGCCGAGGGCGAGGTCGTGGCCACGACATCGGCGGCGGAGGTGACGGCGGCCGAGATCCGCAAGGGTGTCGCGGCGCTGACCGGTGAGATCATGCAGGTCCCGCCGCAGGTGAGCGCGATCAAGGTGAACGGGCAGCGGGCCTACAAGGCGGCGCGGGCCGGCGAGGCGGTCGAGTTGGCGGCCCGGGCGGTGACGGTGCGCGCGTTCGAGGTGCTGGACGTCCGGCACGAGCAGGAGCCGGCGGCGGTGGTCGACGTCGATGCCGTCGTGACGTGCTCCAGCGGCACCTACATCCGGGCGCTGGCCCGTGACCTGGGGGCGGCACTGGGGGTCGGCGGGCATCTGACGCGGCTGCGGCGTACCCGGGTGGGGCCCTATGACCTGTCGCTGGCCCGGAGCATCGAGCAGCTCACCGAGGAGTGCGTGGTGCTGCCGATCGGGGAGGCGGTGGCGGCGGCGTTCCCGCGCAGGGACGTGACGGCCGAGGAGGCGCGGGTCATCGGGCACGGCGGGCGGCTGCCGGCGGCCGGGCTCGGAAAGGGGCCGATCGGGGTGTTCGGGCCCGAGGGCGAGCTGCTGGCACTGGTCGAGGAGCAGGGCCGTACGGCCAGGCCCATCGCCGTCTTCGTGTCCTAGCGGTCAGGTGGGCTTGCGGGCCACGATGATGTCGCGGACGATCGCCTGGTCCACCCAGTGCTCGAAGCCCGGATAGTCCATCACCTCCAGGCCCGCGTCCTTGAGGATCTCGGCCAGCTCCGCGCTCTTGCCGCCGTAGGTGTTCCAGGCGATGCCCATCGCGCCGCCGGGGCGCAGCAACCCGGCCCAGCTCGGCACGGCCTGCCTGAGCAGCTCCATCGGGCTGCGTGACAGGCCGCCGTGCCCGCCCTTGCTGCCGTGCTGCACACCGTAGGGGGCGTCGGTCACCAGGACGTCGAACGAGCCCGGCTTGAAGAACTCGCGGCTTCTGAGGGTGTCGGCGTTGATCATGGTCAGGTGCTGCACGTCGCCCGCCTTGACCGACTCCTTCGACAGGCCGAACGTGATGTTCAGCCGCCGCCCCACCAGGGCCCGCTCGCGGCGCACCGGCACGGTCTCCGCGGTGTGCTTGAGCCGCTTGTTGCGCAGCCAGGTCTTGATGAAGCCGGTGTAGGCCTCGAAGTCCTTGCCGTCCACGTCGATGCCGTAGGCGTCGTAGCCGTACATCAGGGCCTGGTTGAGGGTCGTGCCGCGGCCGCAGAGCGGGTCGAACACCGCCAGCCGGTCGCCCAGCTCCCTGTCGCACGCCAGGACGGTGACGTTGAGCAGCAGCTTGGTGAAGTGCTCGTTGGTCTTGCCGGCGTATTTCTGGATGGTGATCAGGTCGCTGCTCAGCCGGTCGAGGCGGCGCATGGTCAGCGGCCTGAGCAGCTCGCCCTCAATCTGAAAAATCGCGTAAACAGAGGAAAGATTGGACAAAAGCGAAATGTCCGCCTGGGTAAGCGGCTCAGGGGTCTCGAACGTCACGTACGGCACGCCGCCGATCTCGGTCTCCTCGCCCACCGGCGCCTCGTCGCCGAGCGCCCGCCGGCCGAACACGGCCAGCTCGCTCAGGGTCAGCCGGACGGAGCTCTCGCCGTAGACCCGGTTGAAGGCAGGCAGGATCAGAAGCGCGTATCGAGGCATGATGTGCGATCCTACCGCCCCTGACGTGGCCGCCCGGGGCTCGATTGGAGGGAACGAGCGCGAGCATGGCACGCTTGTGGGGATTGATCCGCCACGAGCGAATGGGGCCTAGCGTGCAGGGTTCGGGAAGGTCTGTCGTCACCATAGGTGTGTACGACGGGGTCCACCGCGGGCACCAGCGGGTGGTCGAGCGTGCTGTCGCCGTGGCCCGCGAGCGGGGGCTGCGGAGCGTGGCCGTGACGTTCGAGCCGCACCCTGACGAGGTGGTGCGGCCGGGGGCGCGCCCGCAGCGGCTCACCACCCCGCGGCGCCGGGCCGAGTTGCTGGCCGCGCTGGGGGTGGACGAGGTCCACGTCCTGGAGTTCACGCTGGAGCTGTCGCGGACCAGTCCCGATGACTTCGCCCAGAACGTCCTGGCCGAACGTCTCCAGGCCGCCGCCGTCGTGGTGGGGCAGAACTTCCGGTTCGGGCGCGCCGCCAGCGGCGATGTGGAGACATTGCGCACGATGGGCGACAAATACGACTTCGGGGTGGAGGTCGTGCCCCTGCTCGACGACCTCTCCTCGACCGCGATCCGCGAGCGGCTCGTCGCGGGCGACGTCGAGGGCGCCGCCGCGATGCTGGGGCGGCCGCACCGCGTGGAGGGCGTGGTCGTACGCGGCTACCAGCGGGGGCGCCAGCTCGGCTTCCCGACCGCCAACGTGGAGACGCCGCAGCACACGGCCATTCCGGCGGACGGGGTCTACGCGGGTTGGCTGGAGTGCGTGCCCGTGGCCAACCTGCCCGCGCTCTATGCGGGGGAGCGGTGGCCGGCGGCGATCTCGGTCGGCACCAATCCGACGTTCGAAGGGGTGCCCAGGACGGTCGAGGCCTATGCGCTGGATCGGGATGATCTGGAGCTCTACGGGGTGCACGTGGCGGTCGAGTTCGCCGCGCGCCTGCGCGGCAACACGCGGTTCGAGTCGATCGACGCGCTGATCGCCGGCATCGAGGGCGACGTCGCGGCCACCCGCCGCCTCACCAGTTGAACCCTTCGTTACGCGAGCCGCCCGCCTCCACGGAGCGCCCGCTCGACCGGCTGCGCCCCGGGCGTCAGACCGGGGGCTCCGGGTCGTACTGCATGTAGCGGCGGATCTCCCGCGCCCGGTCCTTCGTCGACAGGCGGGCCACCAGGTGGAGGGACATGTCGATGCCCGCCGACACGCCGGCCGAGGTGACCATGTCGCCGTCGTCCACGAACCTGGCGTTCTCCCGGACCTCGATCGTCGGGTCCAGCGCGGCCAGCCGCTCGACCGCCCCCCAGTGCGTCGTGGCCGGGCGGTCCTTCAGCAGTCCCGCCGCCGCGTACACCAGGGCTCCCGTGCACACGCTGGTCATCAGCGGCGTCCCGGCACGCAGGCCGCGTACCCACTCCAGGTGCTCCTCGTCCGTGACCAGCGGCCGGGTGCCCTTGCCGCCGGGGTGCACCAGGACGTCGAGCCCGCCCACGTCGGCGAAGCCGTGGTCGGCGAGCAGCTTCAGGCCCTTGGCCGCCTTGACCGGGCCGGCCGTGCGGGCGAGGGAGAGCAGCTCGATCTCGCCCGGCCACAGCCGCTCCCACATCCCGAACACCTCCCACGGCCCCACCGCGTCGAGCTCCTCGACGTCCTCGAACAGCAAGATTCCGATCCGCATGGCGAGTCCTCCATCTCGTGCCAGGGCAGGCCCCGTCGCAACAGTCTTCCAGCACGATGATGTCGATACGGCGGACCACCCCGTCCTAGGTGGTAACCTTGCATGTCGGCTCTGTGACGGCGCTGTTGCGCGCTGCCCATGACGGCCTTCACGCGGCGACTGTAGGCACGCACGGTCGCTCGCACATCCATCTCATTCACGCGTGCCCGTAGATCGAAGGAGAGCCGTGTCCCTCGACACCGCTGCCAAGAAGACCATCATCAGCGAATACGCGACGGCCGAAGGCGACACCGGGTCGCCCGAGGTGCAGATCGCGCTGCTCAGCAAGCGCATCAGCGAGCTCACCGAGCACCTGAAGACGCACAAGCACGACCACCACAGCCGTCGTGGTCTGCTCCTGCTCGTCGGGCGTCGGCGCCGGCTGCTGAAATACCTGCAGAAGGTCGACATCCAGCGTTACCGCTCGCTCATCGAGCGGCTCGGCCTGCGCCGATAGCATGAAGGGAGCGGCGTCCGCGCCGCTCCCTTTCCATATCGGCGCGGCCGGACGCCCAGGCGCGTGGCGACGTGAAACGGCCGGGCGCCTGGCGTACAACTGAATATCCGAGACACACAGCCCCCGCGTCCGCTCAGCACCATGCGACCCGCGACGCCTGCGGGCCGGTCCTCGGTAGTGGCTTCCGGTAGGTATGAAAGTGAGATTGTGACCGGGCGCTTCGATCGAAGACCGGCGCTGCACCTAACGAGGGTGCCGGTGGAAAAGGGCGCGGGAGACCGACCACAAGGAGGTCCCCCGTGGAGGGTGTCCACACCGCTGAAGCCGTCATAGACAACGGCTCTTTCGGCACGCGTACGATCCGGTTCGAGACCGGCCGTCTCGCGCGCCAGGCGGCGGGTTCCGCCGTCGCCTATCTCGACAACGACACGATGGTTCTCTCCGCCACCACGGCGTCCAAGACGCCGAAGGAGAACTTCGACTTCTTCCCGCTCACGGTCGACGTCGAAGAGCGAATGTACGCCGCGGGCCGTATCCCCGGCTCGTTCTTCCGCCGTGAGGGCCGTCCCTCCGAGGACGCGATCCTCACCTGCCGGCTGATCGACCGGCCGCTGCGCCCGTCGTTCGTCAAGGGCCTGCGCAACGAGATCCAGGTCGTCGCCACCGTCATGGCGCTCAACCCTGACCACCTCTACGACGTGGTGGCCATCAACGCCGCGTCTCTGTCCACCCAGCTCGCCGGGTTGCCGTTCTCCGGCCCGATCGGCGGCGTGCGCGTCGCGCTGATCGACGGCCAGTGGGTGGCCTTCCCGACGCACCACGAGCTGGAGCGGGCCACGTTCGACATGGTCGTGGCGGGCCGCGTGCTCGGCGACGGCGATGTCGCGATCATGATGGTCGAGGCCGAGTCCACCAAGGACACGCTCAAGCTGGTCGCCGAGGGCGCCGTCGCGCCGACCGAGGAGACCGTCGCGCAGGGCCTGGAGGCGGCCAAGCCCTTCATCAAGGTGCTGTGCGAGGCGCAGTCGCGCATCGCGCAGGTCGCCGCAAAGGAGACCGCCGAATACGCCGTCTTCCTGGACTACCAGGACGACGTCTACGCCGCCGTCGAAAACGCGATCAAGACCGAGCTGGCCGCCGCGCTGACCATCGCCGGCAAGCTGGAGCGCGAGAGCGAGCTCGACAAGGTCAAGGCGCTGGCCGCGGAGAAGCTGCTGCCCGAGTTCGAGGGGCGGGAGAAGGAGATCTCCGCCGCGTTCCGCTCGGTGATGAAGAAGCTCATGCGCGAGCGGGTCATCAACGAGGGCGTGCGCATCGACGGCCGCGGCACGAAGGACATCCGCGCCCTGTCCGCCGAGGTCCACGTGGTGCCGCGGGTGCACGGCTCGGCCCTGTTCGAGCGTGGCGAGACCCAGATCCTGGGCATCACCACGCTCAACATGCTGCGCATGGAGCAGGTCATCGACACGCTCAACCCCGAGCGCACCAAGCGCTACATGCACAACTACAACTTCCCGCCCTACTCCACCGGCGAGACCGGCCGGGTGGGCTCGCCCAAGCGCCGCGAGATCGGTCACGGCGCGCTGGCCGAGCGGGCGCTCATCCCGGTGCTGCCCTCGCGCGAGGAGTTCCCGTACGCGATCCGCCAGGTCTCCGAGGCGCTGGGCTCCAACGGCTCGACCTCGATGGGCTCGGTCTGCGCCTCCACGATGGCGCTGCTCGACGCCGGCGTGCCGCTCAGGGAGATGGTCGCGGGCATCGCGATGGGCCTGATCGGCGAGGGCGACACCTTCGTCACGCTGACCGACATCCTGGGCGCCGAGGACGCCATGGGCGACATGGACTTCAAGGTCGCCGGCACCAAGGACGTCATCACCGCCCTGCAGCTCGACACCAAGCTCGACGGCATCCCGGCCTCCGTGCTGGCCGCCGCGCTCAAGCAGGCCAAGGGCGCCCGCCTGGCGATCCTCGACGTGATGCAGGAGGCGATCGACTCCCCGGCGGAGATGAACCCGACCGCGCCGCGCATCATCACCATCAAGGTCCCCGTGGACAAGATCGGCGAGGTCATCGGCCCCAAGGGCAAGATGATCAACCAGATCCAGGACGACACGGGCGCCGAGATCACCATCGAGGACGACGGCACGATCTACATCGGCGCCACCGACGGCCCGTCCGCCGAGGCGGCCCGTACGGCGATCAACGGCATCGCCAACCCGCACATGCCGGAGGTCGGCGAGCGCTACCTGGGCACGGTCGTCAAGATCGCCGCCTTCGGGGCGTTCATCTCGCTGATGCCGGGCAAGGACGGCCTGCTGCACGTCTCCCAGATCCGCAAGCTGCACGGCGGCAAGCGCATCGAGAACGTCGAGGACGTCATGAGCGTCGGCGAGAAGATCCAGGTCGAGATCGCCGAGATCGACGGCCGGGGCAAGCTCTCCCTGGTGCCGGTCGAGGTCATCGAGAAGGAGGCCGCGGACAAGGAGGCGAAGCCCGCCACCGAGTCCGTCGAGGGCGGTTCCGACACCGCTCCCGAGCCCGAGGCCGCCGCCGCGCCGGCCGCCGAGGAGAAGCCGGACAAGCCGCGCCGCACTCGCACGCGCGTGCGCAGCACCCGCACCGACGGCGACGACCGCAACTCGTGACGGTGAGGACCACAGAAGGCAGGGCTTCGGTCCCGTGGCCGGTGAAGGAGATCTCGTGATGGAGATCACGGACAAACGCGGCACGGAGGCCCGGTGACCACCACCACGCTGCATCCCGGCAAGGACGGTGCCGGGGTGGTGAGGCGCACGGTCCTGCCGGGCGGGTTGCGTGTGGTGACCGAGACCATGCCGACCGTGCGCAGTGTCGCGGTCGGCATGTGGGTCGGCATCGGCTCGCGTGACGAGGCCCCCGAGCACATGGGGGCCACCCACTTCCTGGAGCACCTGCTGTTCAAGGGCACTCCGACCCGCGACGCGATGGAGATCTCCGCCTCCATCGAGGGCATCGGCGGCGAGATCAACGCCTTCACCGCCAAGGAGTACACCTGCTACTACGCCCGGGTCCTCGACGAGGACCTGGCGGTGGCGGTGGACGTGCTCGCCGACGTGGTGACCAGCTCGCTGGTGACGGACGAGGACGTCGAGTCAGAGCGTGGCGTGATCCTGGAGGAGATCGCCATGCACGACGACGACCCCTCGGACGTCGTGCACGAGCAGTTCGCCGCCGCCCTCTATGGTGACTCGCCGATCGGCCGGCCCATCCTGGGCACGGTCGACTCGATCAACGCCCTGGGGCGCGAGCGGATCGCCGAGTACTACCACCGCTACTACCGGCCCCGCCGTACGGTGGTGTCGGTGGCGGGCAACGTACGCCACGAAGAGGTCGTCGAGCTGGTCACCAGGGCCTACGAGCGGGCCGGCGCGCTGTCCGGCCCGGCCGAGTTCGCGCCCCCGCGCACCAGCGGTCCCGGGGCGGAGACCCGCTCGGGCGTCAGGGTGCTCGACCGGCCGACCGAGCAGGCCAACCTGGTGCTCGGCACGACCGGCATGGCCCGTACGGACGAGCGCAGGTTCGCGCTGGGCGTGCTCAACGCGGCGCTGGGCGGCGGCATGTCGTCCCGGCTCTTCCAGGAGATCAGGGAGAAGCGCGGCCTGGCCTACTCCGCCTACAGCTACACCTCTGCCTACGCCGACACCGGGCAGTTCGGCATCTACGTGGGCTGCCTGCCCTCGAAGATCGACGACGTGCTCAAGATCTGCCGGGACGAGGTGGCCAGGGTCGTGACCGAGGGCCTGTCCGCCGACGAGATCATGCGCGGCAAGGGACAGATGCGCGGCGGGCTCGTGCTCGGACTGGAGGACACCGGCTCGCGCATGTCCCGGATCGGCAAGAACGAGCTGGTCTACGACGAGCTGATGTCGGTGGACGAGGTGCTGTCGCGCATCGAGGCCGTCACCCCCGACGAGATCGCCGAGGTGGCCGCCGACGTGCTCAGCCGGCCGCTCACGCTCGCCGTGATCGGCCCGTACGGCGACAAGGACTTCGGCGACGCCGTCCGATAGGGTTGGCCCTGTGATCAGGGTAGGTGTGCTGGGCGCCCTCGGCAGAGTGGGCGTCGAGGTGTGCAAGGCCGTCGAGGCGGCCACCGACATGGAGCTGGTGGCCGCACTCGACAAGGACGACTCCGTCGAGGGGCTCAGGGGCGCCGAGGTGGTGGTCGACTTCACCCATCCCGACGTGGTCATGGGCAACCTCGAATGGGCGATCGGCCACGGCATCCACCCCGTGGTGGGCACGACCGGGTTCGACGAGGGGCGGCTGGAGACCGTGCGGGGGTGGCTGGCGGGCTCGCCGGGCACCAACTGCCTGATCGCCCCCAACTTCGGCATCGCGGCCGTGCTCATGATGCACTTCGCGCAGCAGGCGGCCCGCTACTTCGAGTCCGTCGAGATCGTCGAGCTGCACCATCCCAACAAGGCCGACGCCCCTTCCGGCACGGCCCGGCGCACCGCGGAGCTGGTGGCCGAGGCGCGGAGCAAGGGCGGGCTGGGCCAGATGCCCGACGCGACGAGCACGGCGCTCGACGGCGCTCGCGGGGCCGACGTCGGCGGGGTTCACGTGCACGCGGTGCGGCTGTCCGGGCTGATCGCGCACCAGGAGGTGCTGCTGGGCGGCGACGGGGAGATCCTCACGATCCGCCACGACACGATGAGCAGGTCGGCGTTCACGCCGGGCGTGCTGCTCGGGGTGCGCAGGGTGCGCGAGCTGCCCGGCCTCACCCTGGGGCTGGAGCCCCTGCTCGACCTCTGACCTCTGCCGCACACGACGTGCCCACCACCCGTCCAGTGGGTCGTGGGCACGTCGTGAGGAGAGGGTCCCGGGCTCCGCACAGCCGGGACTACGATCATCAACACTAATACGAGCGGCGCGATACGCCCGAAACATGGGATCGTGTCGGCATGGTGCGATGGGCGGAGGCAGGAGAGCTCCCCGGGCTGACAGCGATCGAGCTGGCGGCGGATCGGCTGTTCGAGCAGGTGGGGATCGTGTTCCCGCCCGGCACGACCATGATCGAAGAGGTCACCGACCCCGGGCCGGTGCTGGTCGAGGGGGAGCCACCGGCGGGATTCGCCCTGATCGGGTGGGTGGACGGCAACCTGCACCTTGAGCAGCTCGCCGTGCATCCCGACAGCATGCGGCAGGGCATCGGCGGGCGGCTGATGACGGCCGTGATCACCCACGCCGGGGCCGCCGGGGCGCCCGCGGTGACACTGACGACCTACCGGGACGTGCCCTGGAACGCGCCGTGGTACGCGCGGCACGGCTTCTCGGTGATGCCGGAGGCCGAGTGGGGGCCGGAGCTACGCGCGCTGGTGGCCCACGAGCGCGAGTTGGGCATCGAGGTGGCGCCGCGGGTGGTGATGCGCCGCGGGTCCCCTACGTCCGGGCCGGCCCCCGATGCGCGCGGCGCCTCGACGCCGGCGCACCCGTAGCGGGGTGCCGTTCACGGCTGGTCGGCCGAGTGCGACGGGGGCTCCTCGAAGCGCGACCGCTGCGGCGGCTCCCCGCTGACCGCCTCCACGATCGAGGCCGCGAGCTGGTGCAGCTTGACGTTCCTGGACTGGGAGACCTGCCGGAGCACCTCGAAGGCCTGGTGGGAGGTGCAGCGGCGCTGCGCCATGACGATGCCGAGCGCCTGGTCGATGATCGCCCGGGTGGCGAGCGCCTCCTTGAGCTGGGCCACCATCTCACGTGTCCGGGCCGCGCCCAGCGTCGTACGGAGCAGCAGCTCGAGATGGCCCGCCGACACGCGCAGGCTGCACCGTACCGCGTCGGGGAACTCGCCGGCGTCGTCGGAATAGAGGGTCAGCGCGCCCAGCGGCCCGCCCTCGAACTCCAGCGGCTCGGAATGCAGGCTGCGGAGCCCCCGGGAGTCGGCGGCGAAGCGGCGCCAGCGGGAGTCCGCGGCCAGATCCGTCGCCGTCACCGGCCGGCCGGTGCTGATCGCGTCGAGGACCGGCCCGTCGCCGGTGGCCGACTGTAACTCGTCGAGCCGACCGGCCCGCACGTGGGAGCAGGCGGCGGTACGGATGCCGGACTCGGCACACAGGGCGATGCTGACCATGGGACGACCGGGGATCACCCGAGAGATGATGGAGACGCTCTCAACGAGCTCCCGCTCGAACTCCGCGATGTCCGTGGGCACTGTAGGCCGGTTCAACGGTTTCCTTCGCACTCGTGCGTCGGGCCACTCCTCCGGACCATCTGTGCAGCAAGCCTGCCCTTGCCAGGGGTCTTCCCGCTAGCCCTTCCGCGCAAGAATCTGAACATCAACCCGCGACATAGGCATCCACTTCCGCCACATACGCATCCTTGACGTGCCGGGGCAGCCAGGCGATCTCGAACGCGTTCCGTTGCAGCTGCGCCAGCTCCTCCCGGGAGAGCTGCAGCGCGTCGTGCAGGGCGAGCAGGTTCTCCTGGACGTACGCCGCGAAGTACGCCGGGTCGTCGGAGCTGATCGTGACCCGCACGCCGAGGTCCATGAGCTTGCGGATGCCTTCGGCCTTCAACGAGCCGGTGACGAAGCCGTTGGAGACCGGGCAGCAGGTGAGCCCCATGCCGCGGGCCAGGACCGTCTCCACCAGCCGCTGGTCCTCCAGGATGTTGACCCCGTGGTCGATTCGGTTGACCCCGATGTCCTCGACGGCCTGGCGGATGTGCTCGATCGCGTCGTCCTGGTCCACGTCACAGTGCATGGTCAGCAGGTAGCCCTCCTGCCTGGCGCGCTCGTAGACCGCCGCGAACTTGGCCGGCGGATTGCCCTTCTCGTCGGAGTCCAGCCCGACGCCCACGATCCACTCCTTGTACGGCAGCGACTCCAGCAGCGTCGCCATCGCGTATTCGGCCTGGAAGTCACGCAGGAAGCACATGATGAGCTGCGCCCGCACGCCGAGCTGCGTCTCCGCGTCCATCAGCGCCCGCCGCAGTCCGCGGATCACCACGTCGAACGGCACGCCGCGGGAGGTGTGCGCCTGCGGGTCGAAGAAGATCTCGGCGTAGCGGACGTTCTGCTCGGCGGCCCTGCGCAGGTAGGCCATGGCCAGGTCGTAGAAGTCGGGCTCGGTGCGCAGGACCCGCATGCTCTCGTAGTAGATCGTCAGAAAGGAGGGCAGGCTGTCGAAGGTGTAGGCGGCCCGCATCTCCGCGACGGAGGAGTAGGGCAGCTCCAGGCCGTTGCGGGCGGCCAGCTCGAACTTGAGCTCGGGCTCCAGCGTGCCCTCGATGTGCAGGTGCAGCTCACACTTGGGCAGCCCGGCGACGAAGTCCTTCACAGCTCCTCCTCGTCCTCGTCCTCGTGCTCGTCAGAGGCCTTGCGCTCATCGATCCACAGGTTCGGGGCGCTCGTCAGAAGACGATAGCCAAGCCCAGCGCGAAGAGCAGTCCGTAGGCCAGCTGCAATTTCCCGGTCTGCTGCAGCACCGCGATCAGCGCCGGGCCCACGGCCTTGTCCAGCACCGTCCTGATCGGCGGGATCGCCAGCGGCACGGCGAGCAGCACGAGCGCCGCCCACGGCGTCACCGGGATCATCGCCAGCGCCACCACGAACGGCACGACCTGCAGGGCCACGTAGAGCGTACGGGTGCGCTCGGCGCCCAGCCGCACGGCCAGCGTCCGCTTGCCGGAGCTGCCGTCCGTGCCGACGTCACGCAGGTTGTTGACCACCAGCATCGAACACGACAGCAGACCCACCGGGATCGAGGCGAAGAACGCGGGCCAGCTCAGGTGCTCGGTCTGCACATAGGCGGTGCCCACCACGGGCACGACCCCGAAGAACACGAACACGGCCAGCTCGCCCAGACCGCGGTAGCCGTACGGACGCTTGCCGCCCGTGTAGAACCAGGCCGCGGCGATGGCCGCGGCGCCCACCAGCAGGATCCACCACGCCTGCGTGACGATGACCAGGATCAGCCCCAGCACCGCCGCGAGCGCGAAACAGCCCAGTGCGGCGGCCAGCACCTGCGGCGGGGTGGCCGCCCGCGAGCCCACCAGCCGCATCGGGCCGACCCGCTGGTCGTCGGTGCCGCGAATGCCGTCGCTGTAGTCGTTGGCGTAGTTGACCCCGATCTGCAGGGAAAGCGCCACGAACAGCGCCAGGATCGCCCGCCACCACACGAAGCCATCTTCGCCGATGGCCACGCCGGTGCCGACCATGACGGGCACGATGGCGTTGGGGAGAGTGCGCGGCCGGGCGCCGGCGATCCACTGGCCGGGTGTTGCCATATCCGTTGAGACCTCTAGCTGATATCCGTGGTGAGCCTGACCATCCGGATCGGACGGCCCATGTCGAGAACGCGCTCGGCCATATCCTCGCCCCAACCGGCCGACTCCAGGAAACCGAGCACCGCGTGGTTGTCGGCGAACACCCAGGTGACGATCTGGCGGAACCCGTCCTCGCGCAGGTGGTCGACCGTGGCGTTGAGCAGGCGGCTGCCGTGACCCCGGCGGACGAAGTCCGGGTCGACCAGCAGCGTCAGCATCTCGGCCACCACGCTGGGGTCGAGGTCGGGGTCCTCGGCGGGGGCATGTGAGGCCAGGCCCACCACGCGCTCACCGCCGCGTGGGGTGGTCAGCGCGGCACTGCCGCCCGCGCCGAGCGCCGGAAAACCCTCGGTGTCCAGGATGGTCTCCACCGCCACCAGCACCCGATGCATGGGTGTGGGCGGGGCCACGATCGCCTCGTCCCACTGGCGCAGCCACATCTTCTCGGCCGCCGCGCCTGTCATCTGCTCGAGTGGGCCTTCGGGGAGGAAATCCCGATAACCGTAGCGCCAGGCGCGGATCTGAGTGTTCGCAACCTGGAGCACATCCTCGCGCCGGGCCGCCCGGACGCCTACGTCTGCCATCTCGGCCCGCTCCTTCGCCTGCCGTCCATGCCACAAGGCACGAGTTACACCGTATCGGTGTTTGACCCTTGGAGACGACGCGAACCCCGCTTCCTCACCCGGTAACCCCGTGTCTTGGTGCAGTCGCCGCATAACTGCACGTACCCCAGCAAGACATCATCAGACGTCAGCCCGCTGCCGCAGCCTGGGAACCTCCGGGAGAGATCGCCGACCACCTCCTGAGGCGAGATCGTTGACCCTCGCCTGAGGCGAGATCATCGACCAAGCCTCGCGGCCTCGTCGCCGCGACCAGCCCTGGACGGCCTCCTCATGATGAGATGGCGGCCAGCCCTGGACGGCCTTTTCATGACGAGGCCGCGACCAGCCCCGGGCAGCCTCTCACGATGAGACCTCGGCAAGGGCCTGGGAGAGTCGCCGCACCCCTTCGGTCAGCTCCGCCAGATGGGCGGCGGCCATGTGCGTCACCCGGATCCGCGGCCCCGGCGGCTCGGACGGATAGTAGATCTGCCCCGGGCTCACCAGCACCCCGTTCCGCTTGCCCGCCTCCACCAGCGCGTGCTCGTCGACCTCGGCGGGCAGCCGCACCCACAGGTGCATCCCGCCGATGGGCATCACATGCACCTCCGCCTCGGGCATGCGCGCGGCCAGCGCCGCCGCCAGGCCGTCGCGGCGGGCGCTGATCTCGCCGTGTACGGCCGCCAGATGCCGCCGCCACCCCGGCGACCCGACGAACTCCAGCGCCGTCTCCTGCAACGGCCTGGCCACGAAGAACGACTCCACCAGCTGGCTGGACCGCAACCGGCGAGCGGCCGGCCCTCGGGCGATCACGGCCGCCACCCGCAGGCTGGGGGAGAGGATCTTCGTCAGCGAAACCAGATGGACCACCGTGCCGTGCCGGTCCATGGACGCCAGCGACGACGGCGCCTGCGCGGTCAGGAAATGGGCGTAGTCATCCTCGATGACGAACGCCCCCGCCGCCCTGGCCACCTGCAGCACCTGCTCCCGGCGCTCGACGGGGAGGGTCGCCCCCGTCGGGTTGTGCAGCGTGGGCTGGCAGAAGAACACCCGGGCCCCCGTCACGGCGAACGCCTCGGCCAGCAGCTCCGGCCGCACCCCGTCCCGGTCCATGGGTACGGCCGTCGCCCGCAGCCCCGCCGCCTTGGCCGCCGCCAGCGCTCCAGGGTAGGTGGGCGTCTCGACCAGCACCGGCGTACCAGGTGCCGCGAGCGCCCGGAACGCATGGGTAAGCGCCGCCTGCCCTCCGCTCACCACCAGCACGTCCCCCGCCGTCACGTCACCCCCTGCCTGCGCGGCGAACCACCTCCGCAGCTCCACCACTCCCGTAAGCGGCGGCATCGCCCACGCCTCCGCCCGCCGTACGGCCCGCACCGCCGCAGCCGCCAGCTGTTTGTCGGGCCGCAACCCTGGCCGCAGGTACCCCCCGGTCAGGGGCACAGTCCCCTCGGGCACCGCCCCCAGCAACGCCGCCACCGGCTCGTCGTCCACCACCCGGGCCCCGAGCGCCACGGTCTGCCAGGACAGGTCGGCGGCATCCCGCGCCCCGCCGACCGGCTGAGCCACGAAGGCCCCGACACCCGGCTTGGTGACCACCCGCCCCTCGGCCGCCAACTGCCCGATGGCCCTGGAGACGGTCACGGGACTGACGTTGTGACGCCGCATGATCTCCCTGCTGGACGTCAGTTGCGCCCCCGCCGCCAACCGCTCGGCCTCCTGACGCAGTATCGCAGCGACCTGATCGACACTGCTATCGTTTTCCATGAGAGATCACGATAGCGCTACTCCCTCCCCCGAGATAGCGCTCCCACCCCCACAAACCCAAGCCCCCACCCCTTCCCAACCGCAGACGGAGACACCTCCACCAGCCTCCACTGTCACCAGAGATGGCGATTCCTCAGCTTCGGGGCGGACCGCTAGGGATCCTTCTGGTCAACCGCCGAGAGCCAAGCTGACCACGAGTGCCCCTGGCCAAGGGCCTGCACTAGGGACGCCTGCGGATTCCCCTGATCGTTGGCGGGCTGCCGGGACGACTCCGGATCCCGCTGGTCAGCAGCGGGGCGTCGGGATGGGCACGGTCTCCTCCGGCCAGCGGCCGGGTGGGCTGACTGCGGATCCCCCTGGCCAGGGGCGGAATGTCGGGACGACCGCGGATCCCGCTGGTGATTGGCGGGCTGTCGGGACGACTCCGGATCCCGCTGATCAGCGGCGGGGGGTCGGGATGGGCGCGGCCTCCTCCGGCCAGGGGTCGGGTGGGCTGACTGCGGATCCCCCTGGTCAGGGGCGGAATGTCGCGACGACCGCGGATCCCGCTGGTCAGCGGCGGGGCGTTGGGATGGGCGCGGCCTCCTCCGGCCAGCGTCCGGGTGGGCTGACTGCGGATCCCCCTGGTCAGGGGCGGGACGTCGGGACGACCGCGGATTTCGCTGGTCAGGGGCGGGACGTCGGGACGCCTGCCGATCCCGTGACCGCGGGTCTCCAAAGGTCGCCGCGTCGGCGAGAAGGTGAACGGTCCGGCTCGGCGCAATTCAACGGCGCCCAGCCACTCCAGGCCAGCGCACCCGAGGCCAGCGCACCCGAGGCCAGCACACCTCAGCCCAGTGCGCCCCAGAGCAGCACACCTCAGCCCACCAAGCCCTCGGCCAGCAAGCCCCACCGCAACACACCCCGAACCAACCAGCCCCCCACCTCCAACCCACCAACCCCTGGCCAGGCCCACCAGGCCCACGGGACCCAGGAAGCCCATCAGGCCCACAAAGCCCAAAAGACCCGCCAAGCCCGCCAAGGCACAGCCCTGGCCCTCCTCGGTGTCCTGGCTTTCTCAGGCTCCTTCCCAGGCACCGTCTACGCCCTGGAAGGCTTCGAGCCGTGGCTGGTGGCCGTCGGCCGAGCCGCCATAGCAGGCATCCTCGCCGCAGCCTGCCTAAAAGCCACCGGCCGCCCCCTCCTCCCACCCAAACCCCACTGGCCCGCCTACGCCCTGATCTCCCTGGGCGTGGTCTTCGGCTTCCCCGTCTTCAGCACCCTGGCCCTGGACCTCGGCACAAGCACCTCCCACGCCGCGGTCGTCATAGCCCTCCTCCCCGCCGCCACCGCCGTCTGCGCCGTCCTGAGAGCCGCCGAACGCCCCGGCCCCCTCTTCTGGACAGCCAGTACGGCAGGCGCCCTGGTCATCACCGCCTTCACCCTCGCCCAGGGCCACGGCACCCCCACCTGGTCCGACCTCCTCCTCGTAGGAGCCCTCGTATCAGCCGCCATCGGCTACACCGAGGGCGGCCGCCTGTCCAGGCAGACCCCCGGCTGGCAGGTGATCTCCCACACCCTGGTCCTGTCGCTCCCCTTCACGGCTCCCATCACCGCGGTCCTGGCCCTCACCACCCCCCTCACCCCCACCCCGCACGCCATCGTCGGCCTCGCCTACGTATCGGCGATCTCCATGTTCATCGGCTTCATCCCCTGGTACGCGGGCCTGGCCAAGGGCGGGATCGCCAGAGCGGGCCAGACCCAGCTGATCCAACCCCTCCTGACCCTCCTCTGGGCCTGGTTCCTGCTGGGGGAGAGATTCGGCCTGACCACAATGGTCGCCGCCCTGGCCGTACTGATCTGCGTAACCGTCACCCAGCGGGCCCGTACTTGAAATGACGTGACGCTACGCCGCAGGATAAGAGGGGAGGTGTCACAATATGGCAGACCTCACGATCCCCGAAGGCGGGTTCTGGCCGGCGCCGGAGATCCCGCAGCCCAACATCTACCCGATGGAATGGCGAGTGGAGACCGAAAAGCTCGCCGCCATCTACGAGAAGTCCAAGCGCATGGTCTGGAACCCGGCCGATCTTCCCTGGGACGGCCTGCGAGCGGAGGACTTCACCAGGGAGCAGCGCCTGGGCATCATGTACTGGTTCGCAGTGCTGGCGAATTTCGACGCCTCGGGGCCGGCGGTGTTCGCGCGGGCCACCATCCAGGCATTCGAGAAGCACGAAGAGGACCCGGTCAGGAAGTGCTTCTTCTCGATCACCCGCGACGAGATGAACCACGAGGAATGCTGCCAGCGCACCATCGCCAAACTCTGGCCGGGCGGCCCGCTCAACTGGAGCCCGTCCGACGACCTGGAGCGCGCCGCGCACAACAACATCGGCTGGCTCTACCACAACGGCGGCCGCTACTGGAACGGCTACAACGCGGCCGTGGGCAAGTACTCGCTGCCGGTGCTGTTCACCAGTTTCATGATGGGCGAGATGGCCGCCTCGACCCTGTTCAGGGGCATGTCGTCGGGCACGCAGCACCCGGTCTTCGGCGAGATGTTCCAGCGCATCGGCCGGGACGAGTCCCGCCATCTGCAGATCTGCATGACCATCCTCGAGAACGAATGGCCCGGCCTGACGGACGACGTACGTACTCTCATCACGCGTCAGCTCCGGGCCGGCTTCGTCTTCCTCAGCATGATCCTCTGGGAGCCGCCCGAGGGTTTCTGGGAGCTTCCGCCGTACTTCCTGCCCAACCACCGCGTCCTCATGGACCACGCCAGGCAGGCGGGGCTGGGGGTGCTGTCGTACGAGGAGCAGGCGGAGAACTGGCGCGTGGCCATGGCCCGGGTCCGCGCAATTGTCGAACGCTGGGGCATCGCCTTCCCGGCCATTCCGGAGCTGGACCTGGAGGGCGTGCCGGTGGACTTCATCGATCCGGAGGACATCATCCCGGTCTTCTAACATGGCGGCATGTGGCCCCGTAGGAACGGACTCAGGGTCCTGGAGCTGGGCGCTCCCGGCGACATGCGTACATGGCTCACCGACCTGACGCTGTCCGGCCGCAAGCAGGCGACGGCCGGACTTCTGTCCCTCGACTACGAGGCCGAGGGCGAAGAGGTGGAGCAGGTCGGCGAGCGACTGATCCTCGTGGACGACGCCGGCCAGAGCGTGGCGGAGATCGAGATAACCAGGGTGGAGCTGACGCCGTTCGCCGAGGTCACCTGGGAGTTCGCCGAGGCGGAAGGCGAGGGTTTCCGGTCGACGGCCGATTGGCGGGAGACCCATCGCCGCTTCTGGACCGACGTGGGCCATCCGGTGGCGGACGACTCGACCGTGGTCTGCCTGTGGTTTCGGGTCGTCGCTCAGCCGGGCCAGCGGTCCTCGGGCGAGACGTAGCTGCCGCGATGGGGGACGGTGAAGACCCATCCCTGCTCTCTCAGCAGTGACACGGCCCGGCGTACGGTCTCGCGGGCGGCGCCGAACTGCCGCACCAGGGTGGCCTCGTTCGGGATCGAGTGGGAGGCGGGCAACTCGCCGGCCTTGATGCGTTGCCTGATTTCCTCGGCGATGTGCCGATAGAGCGGGATCTGCGGCCCCGACGGCCGCCCCACGTCCTCGGGGGAGCTCACGAACGTGCCCTCTCCCTGACGGGTATGCACCAGCCCCTGGTTGCGCAGCACCCGAATGGCCCGGCGCGCGGTGGTACGGGCCACCTGAAACTCTCGCTGGATCCCCGCTTCGCTGATCACGAGATCCCCGGGGGAGAGCTCGGCCAGGATGCGCGCCCTGATGACGTCGCTGATCTGCAAATAGAGATAAGTGTCACCCTCGCGTTTCAGCACGATTCAAGGGTATACAACGGCGCCGTCAAAGGCAGGGATATTATGGAGTCCGATTTACGGGCCATTTATCAGAGGTAGCCACGTATGTACCTCGATAAGGGACCGTGAAGACCCACCCTTGCTCCCTCAAGTACGCGACCGCCTGCCGTGCCGTCACCTTCGCCACGCCGTATTGCCGCATCATGACTTTCTCGCCGGGAATGGAACGGTTCGGCAAGATCTCGCCGCGCTGGATACTGTCCGCGACGTTTTCCGCGATCTTCTGATAAAGCGGCGTCTTCCTGGGCGAGCGTGGTGTCCCCGGCTGGCCGACGAACGTCCCCTCGCCTTGCACCGTGTACACGAGCCCCCGCTCCCGCGGCTCGCGCGCGACGCGACGGGCGGTTGTCCGGGCGATTTCGTAGTCCTTCTCCAGGGTGGCCTCGCTGGGTACGGGATCACCCGCTTTGAGCTCGCCGCGTTCGATCTGATCGCGGACCAGGTCGGCGACCTGCTTGTAAATAGGTACGGGCCCTTCGCGATCTAGCACGCTCGGATTATAGACGAAACCGTACATGCCCGCTCAGGCAAGACGTTCACCTGAGCGGACCGATACGTGCTACATACCAGTGCATACGGATGCCGATCAAGACGCTCCCGACGTACCAGCAGCCAGACCGGCATCCATCGCCATCAACCGGACACTGCCTGGTGTGTACGAACGATGCCAGGCCAGGAAGATCACCTTCATTCGTAAGACACCTCGCGAAAAGGAAAACGACCACAAAGAAATTCAGCATCAGGCTGGCTCGACGGTAAGGAAAGTGTGGCAACTGATTATCGACAGAGGCGACAGAACCGAAGACCCCGACCAAAACTGAAACCAGAGCCGGAACCCCACCCAAAGCCAGATCTCGAACCGAACCCGAACCCGAACTGATACCGGAACCCGGAACCGGAACTAAAACCGGAACCGGAGCCCACTTCCGCAGCCTCGCCCTGGAGCACCCCGCCACACGAACCACATTCCCAGGCCCCCTGCTCTCCCACCCCACGATCAGGCGCCACGCCAGGGGAGTCCTGCGCACTCGTCCGAAGAATCGCCGCACGCGACCAGAGATCCAGCCCGGGGCGCCGTGCCCGCCACCAACTTGACCCGAGACCGCCTGCAACCTCCTACGCCGTGGCAACCTCCGGCTACGTGCGATCCTCAAGCCGTGCGCGCCCATCCTCCATCCCGCAGAATGCCGCCCACCCGAGCCGATCTGGAGGCCGGCCCTTCCGCGATCGTTGACGGCCCCCGGATCTCCAACCTCACTCCCCATGACTCGCGGCTCAGTCCCTGCCGCCACTGAGCCGAGCCTTCAAGGGGATTCGACGGCACTAACTGGACCCGTGTACCGCGACAGGCATTGGTGGGCTACCCCTGCCCCGGCAGGTGTCACCTCCAGCACGGCACCTGCCGGGGCCTTCACCACCCTCGCAAGCCCAGACCGCCCACAAGCCTTGCCCTCGAAGGTTGGCGACGGCCCCGAACCCACAAGTACCACCATCGAACCTGCACTGTGCACGAGCCTCGCGAGGCCCATGACGAGCCCTGGGGCAGCCTCGCGTCGACGAACGAGGTCACCGACCAACCTTTGACCAAAAGCCACGTACTGCCCGAATAGCAACCAACGTGGCCGCGTATCGACGAGACCCCCATGCTCAACCCACCCGTACGACACCGAAACACCCAAGCAGCCCATCTCCCACCACGGCCCTCGACGAGACCCCGCCGTCATGGCGCGAACATCTCCTGCGGCGCCTCGCTCCCGGTAACCTTCGGATCTCTCCACCGAGCCCCTTGGCCGCCCCGCAGACTTCGACCTCGGAAGTGCGCAGACTCCCAGCAGCCAGGGTGAGCTCAGCCCCGGCGGACTCGCCGACCTGGATCAACCGGGTCGACTTCGGAAATTCGAACGACCGTGGGACCAGCGACCGCAGCAGAATCTCGCTGGGCCAGCCCCAGAGATAGTCCACGACGACGTCGTAGCCGTCCGCCCTTGGCGTCGATGAACGCCTGCGCCAGCACCTCGTCGGAGACAGCCGTGTTGATCACCGTATCGGCGCCGATGGCCAGCACTCCACGCACGGCGCCCGAGTCATCTCCGCCTCCCAGCTGTCGCTCAAGACGGCCAAGATCTCCGACCTGGCGATAAGCACCCTGGTAGCGCGCGGCCTCTCCTTGCGCAGGGCCCGCATGATCGTCCTAACCGTTGAGCGCTTCACGATCGGCTACATCCTCGAAGAGCAGGCCCCCGCCCGGACACCGACGCGTTGAAGGACTTCGACATGGCCACTATCAGCGAGCGCTTCCCGGCCGTGATGGCCGGCATGGCGGAATACTTCCACCCCGGCCGCACCGTCGACGACCTGTTCCTTGGTTGACTGGACATGATCATCAAGGGCCCCATACCGGATCCCGACACCACCCCCTGATGCTCTAGGCGGTTCCTCGAGCCACTCAAAAGCCTCCACCGGTGTGTAAACCCGATCCATGGCCCAAATGTCGGATGTCGCCGTGATCGGCGTAAAACTACACACACAACAAGAACGCCCTATGCGCCTTGAAAGTCTAAATGCCTCACTGCCGAGCTCGAAACCGTATAGCGACGGCATCGGCAAGAAATGGTGACGGCCATCGCATTGCCCTTCGACGACGCAGTACAGAACCGAAGGACCCCAAGGCGATGGCCGCAGACAACATTGTGGCCTCTAGAAGCCAGTAGGTGAAGCATATTCCAACCGGTGACTCCGACTTTGTTGTGGCCCTCCCGCTGGGCCGCAATCACGCGGCCTACTTGCCCGGCATCGACAGCAAGTACGCTGAGGCCGTCAAAGTTCACGTAAGTCCCATCGGGCGTACGAAGTGAATCAACCCTGCTGAGAGCAAGCAAGTCAGAGGGTTCACGGCACTCGACTGAGCCGGAAAGGAGTTCCCCCACGTCGTTACCTTGTCTGGAAAGACCCCGGGTGGAACGCCCGGCCGCATCAAGATATGGCACCCAAGACGGAACCCACCAGCATTTGATCATAAATCGGATACGGAGCCTCACCAGAGTCCGGCCGGAAACCTCAGCCAGAACCTCCCCCCGAATTCAGCCAGAACCCGGACCGAGTCCCACGAATGCCGGAAGGAGCTTGTCCCTTAAATCGGGATCGGGCACCCCAGACGGAGCTCCCCACCCAGATTCGGTGTGAGCGAAGAGCCCCGCCTGAGATCGTTGCGAACCCACTGACGTGATCCCATGTCTTCCAGGAGGACATGGGATCCCGCCACGGCGAGGAAAGACCGGCTGACGTCCGAGACGGCCCTGACCCGCGCCATTAGATTCTCATGGCCGTCCCTTGGAAAACTCTGGTTCGGTGCTATACATGGGAAGATTCCCTTTGATGTCCGCTGGGTTTATAGTCCGCGGTCGATTTGGTTTACGTGGGGATCCGACGCCAGGCCCCATCTGTGATGATCAGGTGATCCAGCAGACGCAGCCCGACCGTCTCGGCGGCCTGGACGAGCTGTATCGTGGCCTCCAGATCGTCCGGGCTCGGATCGAGGGAGCCGCCCGGATGGTTGTGGGCGAGGCCGAACAGCGTTCCACCCGCGGTGAGCACTTCCCTGATCACCTCCCGGATCGGCACGGCCGTATGGTCAGTCCCCCCTTCGGTCAGCACCGAACGCTTGAGCACCCGGCCGCGCGTATCGCACGTCACCAGTACCAACCGCTCGTGCCTACGGCCGTGCAGCAGCGGAGCGCACGACTCGGCCAACTCGGACGTGCTGGTGATCCGCTCCCGTTCTGGCCGCGCATCCGCCCGGCGTACGAGATGAAAAGCCGCGGTCACTCGCGCCGCTTTCGCCGGGCCGACACCAGGCACGGTCAGTAACCGATGCGGATCGGAACGGCTGAGCGCATCGAGATCCCCGCAGTGCTCGATCAGTCGGGCCGCCAGATCCATGGCGCTCGATCCACGAAATCCCGAGCCGAGCAGCACGGCCAGCAACTCCCAATCCGCCAGCGCGGCGGCTCCGCTGGCCATGAGCCGTTCGCGTGGCCTGTCTCTGTCGGGCAGGTCTTTGACTCGCATCGGTAACCTCCGCAACCGTTCTACCAACGCCCACCGACAATCTCTGACCTGCACGTTCACGACGGAACCGGCCGCTCCCATTCGTCGGCACATGCACGAAATGCCGCAAGCCCCGTCCGACGGAGCGACCCGCACCACCCCCCAGCCCCCATGTCCGCACGACCATCCCTAACGACCTCAGTCCCCGTAACCTCATGAAGGCGAGCCGAAGCCAAGGCCCCATATACCCGAAGTGCCGGGCGACCCGGCGGCTCATGGACCGGACGTGTCCACGCACGGTCAGCGCGCAGAACACCCGGCTGAGCGGCTGGCCCTTCGCCCCCTCGAAGGCGGCCAGCAGGTTGTCGGTGCTGGCCTCGCCCATCCGCGCCAGGCGCAGGATCTGCTCGCGGGTCACAGGCTGTCCTATCGCCCACGGCAAGACGCCCAAGCAGGCATCCCTCGGCACCCCCGGCCAGCACGCCGCGCAACCTCAAGGCAGCACGAGCCGGCTTGCTTGCCGCTACGAAGGAGTGGCCCCCTCTCCTTCAGCGCCGAATTCTCCACCTATGCGCGCCTCTGTCCATGTGACAGGCAGGGAACTGGAACGCTGCGCAGACCGCAAGCGACGAGAGGCACGACGCTGGGAACGGGCCTTCCTACGTTGAGTGCCCCGCCGCAAGCCACACACGGAACGACGAGCACATCGACTTTCCCAGGTCGGCACTTTGAGCGCTTACACCGCGTCCGACATCATTGAAGGGCCCCCCGCAGCCCCTTGGCCGCCGTCACGATCGCCGACCCCAGCAACCCCTTGGTGCCGTCGCGTTCACCGATGCCCATGACCCCAGGGCGCTGTTGCGAGCAGAGTTTCAGCGCTCACCCGGTACGTCGGCACGAGCGATCGACGGACGTGGTACCGACGATCATCGACTCAGCAGCGCCAATGGCTGGCCCCAGCGCCAGAAGCTTGCGCCGGAGTATCGGACGGCAGCGGTAGATCGGCATGGGACGTCCATTCCCGCTGGCAGTTGCATTCGTCGGCAGCTCGGCCCGGCGTCTTCCCTCGTTTCGCTGGCCGATCCCGCACCAGCGGGTGGCTAAGCCTGCGCCACCAGAGTCCAATGCGGACAATGGAGCGCTCCTCATCCGCGATGAGCACGGCGTTCGGCCGAGACCGTCTGACAGGGCCAACGATACGACGCCGCGTATCGATGATCAACGCGGTGCTGCCCACCCAACGCGGCCGATCGCGCGATCGCTGATCTGCGTCCGTGGGCGATGCGGTGGTGTCGTGTGGCTGGTGTCACGGCGCGGGTGACCGGCGTGACGGCGTGACGGCGT
This sequence comes from Nonomuraea jiangxiensis, assembly GCF_900099965.1. Lineage (GTDB taxonomy): Bacteria > Actinomycetota > Actinomycetes > Streptosporangiales > Streptosporangiaceae > Nonomuraea > Nonomuraea jiangxiensis. The sequence continues at coordinate 115,986 of NZ_FNDJ01000032.1, forward strand.
GACGGCGTGAACGGATGAAATACTTTCGTTTACCCACGAACACTGTGGCGGTTCCGGCAGCCTGTGGCGACGACGCGAACGACCAGATCACCACGCACCGTCACCGTAAGCACCCACATGCGGGAATCCGTACGGCACTCATGCGCATAAATGCGGCATCCACCCCTGCCCGATCCGGGCGCGGGCATCAGCCGGGCTGAAGGTCCCGGGCGAGGAGGCGTACTCGCCCGGGACACTCGGCCCTAAACTGGCATGCTGTACGTGATTCGGAAGCGATCGCCCGGGATGACGATGTCGCTGGTCTCCACGGGGCGATCGCCCGCCCAGTGCGTACGTTCGACGTGCAGCACGTGAACGCCGGCCGCCAGATCGAGTGCATCGCTCTCCGCCGGACGAGGAATGCGGGTGTGCACACTCTCGACGATTTCGGTGATTTTTATACCGTGTGCATACATCCGCGCCACGAGGCTTCGTCGTTCCTCCTCCGAATGGGCGGCGAACTCCCGCGGCTCATAGGACGTGGCCAACTGCAGTGGTCTGCCGTCACCACGGAAGATGTACCGGGTTTTGGTGAGCGCGGTCGACTCGCCGATGCGTAGCCGTCTGGCGAGATCAGGGCCCGCTTCGGTCGGTTCGCTGTGCCAGTCCCAGGTCACGCGTCTGCCCTGGGACTGCAGATCGGCTGCGAACGGGGCCGGATGGTCGAGGAATCTCCATCGATGAAGCGATGTGAGGTCGGGGCGCTCCCTGACGTAATGGCCCGAGCCCACGCGGCCGATGATGAGGCCTTCGCCCGCGAGCACGCGTAGCGCGTGCCGGGCGGCGGTTTCGCCGACCTGATATTTGCGGGTCAGCTGAGCACGCGAGGGAATGGGCGCGCCGGGGGGGAGGGAGCCGTCGTTGATCTGTCGCCGAATGTCTTCGACGACACGCAGGTAGACCGGATCTGAGGTGGCCACTAGTCCATCCCTGGGGGTTCGTGTGAGGCGTTGCCCTATGTTGCCGTATTCGACAGGTAACCGACCGTCATCGATGACTGCTGGAGCCCCAACTTTGCGATGGCGGAAAATTATCAGAGAAACCCTGTAACGCCGATGTAAGGCCTGCCGATTCTCCGGTAGAGGTCGTCGATGTGTGTACCCCCGAGCACATATCGGCGACCTCTTCCAATGCCCGCCCCCGCGATGGACCGGATGTCCTGAGACCCCTCACGCTGGTCGCCACCGCCTTCTCCTGGTGACAAGGGCATGGCCACGCGTTCTCCTGCACACCCGATCTCGCCCCCGCCTGGCGATCCCTCGGCCTGGCGTGGCACGTGGTCGGCGGAGGACGGCGCCGGTCATCGGGACGACCTCCCGACGCGGACGTTGCGCGACGGGCGCGGCCGCGGGGCGTCATGCATCGTACGGCGCTGATCCACCGTACAACCGAACCCTCTACACCGTCCCCACCGGCGATACCGGCTCCCCCAGATCGCGACATCCCCCAGATTGCGGGCATGCGTCGGCCGCGGCACTTCAAACCAGGGTTGTCCTCCGAGCCCAGTCATCATGGACCCATAGCCAAGCCGTCCTGTGGCATCTGAGCATTGGCCCCCTCTGCTCAATGGCGGACCACCGCCTCCCTCCGGCGCCCGAGCAAAGCCCAACCAAACTGCGGCACACGGCGTATGTCGTCACTGACGGCGTCCGGGACCTCCCTGCGCCCACTCCCGACCCACCGCGGCACCTGCACCAGTCTGGCCCGTGCCCGCATCACAGCAGCAGTTTCCTATGTCTCGCGGCGTAGGTTGTCCTATGTCTTGAACCAGAAGCCAGGCGGGTGGCGAAGACTATGCCGTTGCCGGTCAGGGGCGCAACAGCCGCACTGGGCTTGCCAGCTCGGCCCGCATCACAGCATCTGCGCCGATCTGGCCCCTCGACCCGCATCACAGCCACCTGCACCGGTCTGGCCCCTTGGCCCGCGTCACGGCACCTGAACTGGCCTGAGCCGTTCGTGTCCACACCGTGGCACCCGCGCGGGATCGCCCTCGGCCCGCCACAAGGAGTGAATTGCCGCCGCATAATAGATCAACGACCGAAGCAGCACGTCGCCTGCCAGGCAGCATGAGACCGAGCGGCTAGAAACGCACCGCTGGACCGCCGTGCCATGGGGATCGCTTCATCGATGCCCGTGCAGGCTGGCCGTGCGATGTCAGTGCCCGGCTCTCGTGCGCGGCCCGTTCGGAACGGCCCTGTGCGGTGGTGTTAGCGGTTCGTCCTTATGTCGGTGTAGTTAAGGAGTACGGGCGACCTCCCGTCCAGGCGGAGCCCACAACGAACTGGACTGAGAGAAAATCGGGCGGATCGGACGTGCGTGGCGTTTTGGGGGGACTGAGCGAGATCCGGGGGCTGTTGTGGCGGTGGGGCCCGAGCGTCGGGATGACGGAGTGGTGGCTTGATCCTTGCCGGGCAATTGCCGGATGGGGGACCAGGGATGGGGTCGCGGGGGGTTGGTTGGGTGGCGAGATGCTGGCGAAAGGGGGCAAAAAGCGGCTCCAGGCAGGCAAAGCGGGGTGGCGACGTCCAACGGATTTCTGAATCCAGGTAGCGTTCGCACTATGGCATCGCCAACTGGAACCACCGACGCGCCCTTCGGCCGTATGCTGACCGCGATGGTCACGCCGTTCAACTCCGACGGCGAGGTCGATTATGTGGCTGTGCGACGTCTCGCCACCTATCTGGTGGAAGAGCAAGGCAATGACGGCTTGATCGTCAATGGGACGACCGGTGAGTCGCCCACCACCTCCGACGAGGAAAAGCAGCGGATCCTGAGCGCCGTTCTCGAGGCTGTCGGTGATCGCGCTACTGTGGTGGCGGGGGCGGGCACCAACGACACCCGCCACAGCGTCGAGCTCGCGAAGCAGGCGGCGCGTGCCGGAGCTCACGGGCTGCTGGTGGTGACGCCTTACTACAACAAGCCTCCGCAAGAGGGGCTCTATCAGCACTTCACCGCCGTAGCCGATGCGACCGGGCTTCCTGTGATGTTGTACGACATCCCAGGCCGCAGCGGCGTGCCGATCAACACCGAGACCCTGATTCGTCTCGCGCAGCATGAGCGTATCGTGGCGGTAAAGGACGCCAAGGGCGATCTGTTCGCGGGCAGTCAGGTGATGACGGCCACGGATCTCGCCTTCTATTCGGGCGACGACCTGCTCAACCTGGCCTGGCTCTCCGTGGGTGCGGCCGGGTTCGTGAGTGTCGTCGGGCACGTGGTCGGCGCGGACTTGGCACAGATGATCCAGTTGCACAGGAGTGGCGATGTCGCCCGGGCGCTGGACATCCACAGCCGGGTGGCCCCTGTGGTGGACGGCATCATGCTGCGCGCGGGCGGCGCGATCATGGCCAAGGCGGCGCTGAGCCTGGTAGGCGTCCCGATGGGTCCGGTACGGCTGCCGCTCGTGGACGCCACCGAGAAGCAAATCGCCGAGCTGCGTACTTGCCTGGTAGCCGGCGGGGTGAAGTTGGCAGACGCATAGATATGGGGAGGAACTGGGAGTTTTGAGAACGAGATCTGACCGTAGGGGCCAGGCATGAGTCATCCGCATCCCGAGCTTGGCTCCCCTCCGGCACTGCCCGAGGGAGGCCTGCGCATCGTCGCACTCGGTGGGTTGGGGGAGATCGGCAGGAACATGGCCGTCTTCGAGTACGACGGACGTTTGCTGATCGTCGATTGCGGAGTGCTGTTCCCCGAGCCGGACCAGCCGGGCGTTGACCTGATCCTGCCCGACTTCGAATACATCAGAGACCGGCTCGACGACGTCGAAGCCGTGGTGCTGACACACGCTCACGAGGACCATATCGGGGCGGTGCCGTACCTGCTGCGTGAGCGGCGCGACATCCCCCTCATCGGGTCCAAACTCACCTTGGCCTTGATCGAAGCCAAGCTCACTGAGCACAGGATCCAGCCGACCAAACTCGAGGTCATCGAGGGCGAACGGCACGCATTTGGGCCTTTTGACTGCGAGTTTCTCGCGGTCAACCATTCGATCCCCGACGCGCTCGCCGTGGCCATCAGGACTCCGGCCGGCATAGTCCTCCATACCGGTGACTTCCGGATGGACCAGTTGCCGAGCGACGGTCGGCTCACCGACCTCGGCGGCTTCGCCAGGCTCGGCAGCGAGGGCGTCGACCTGCTGATGTCCGACTCGACCAACGCCGAGGTGCCGGGGTTCGTCACCAGCGAACGGGAGATCGCGCCGGTCATCGACGAGGTGATCCGCACCTCCGAACAGCGGGTCATCGTGGCCAGCTTCGCTTCGCACGTGCATCGCATCCAGCAGGTCATGGACGCGGCCGCCAAGCACAGGCGCAAGGTGGCCCTGGTCGGACGTTCGATGGTGCGCAACATGGGCGTGGCCCGTGACCTGGGATATCTCAAGGTGCCGCCGGAGCTCATCGTCGACTCCCGCGACATCGAGGAGTGGCCGCCCGAGGACGTGGTGCTGATCTGCACCGGCTCCCAGGGCGAGCCGATGGCGGCGCTGTCCCGGATGGCCAACCGTGACCATCCGATCCGCATCGCCGAGGGCGACACCGTGCTGCTGGCCTCGTCGCTGGTGCCGGGGAACGAGTCCGCGGTCAACAAGGTGATCAACGGACTGACCAGGTGGGGCGCCCGGGTCGTGCACAAGGGCAACGCCAAGGTGCACGTCTCCGGTCACGCGGCCGCCGGCGAGCTCCTCTACGTGCTCAACCTCACACGCCCGTCGAACTTCATGCCCGTGCACGGCGAGTGGCGGCACCTGCGTGCCCACGCCAAGCTCGCCACGCTCACCGGTGTCCCCGAGGATCACATCGTGATCGCCGAGGACGGGGTCGTGGTGGACCTGGTGGACGGCCGGGCGAGGATCGTCGGTGCGGTGCACGCCGGGTATGTGTACGTCGACGGCTCGTCGGTGGGAGAGATCACCGACACCTCGTTGAAGGATCGCAAGATCCTCGGCGACGAGGGGTTCATCTCCGTGGTCATCGTGGTCGATTCCAACACTGGCAAGCTGACCGCGGGCCCCGAGATCCACGCACGTGGTTCCGGCATCGACCCCATGCAGTTCGACGAGTTCATCCCGCAGATCGAACGTGCCCTCGCGGAGAAGGCCGCGGACGGCGTGGTCGACATGCAGGAGATCCGCAGGGTGGTGCGGCGCACGGTAGGGCGCTGGGTGAGCGACACCTATCGCCGTCGGCCGATGATCATCCCCGTGGTGCTCGAGGTCTGAGCCTTCCTCCGGCGGTACGGCAGACGCCAACATCTGCCGTACCGCCGGAGGTTCGTACGCGCGGGCAATGTCCGGCGGCGTTCGCGAACCTGGGGTGGCGTGGGAGAGGACTCCGCCATCCGGGGGCGTTCTTGGACCTGGTGGGATGTGCTGGCGCTGGTCGAGATGCTCCTGTGCTGTGCTCGTCGGGTCTGGGATGGCTGCTGCCGGGGTGGGCGGCGAGGTTGTTTTGCCGACTCGGTCGAAGGTCAGCGGGCCTGGCCCTCGAAGATTTCTCATGCGCTTGGCGAACTGCCACGCTCGCCTGAGTGGGCAGCGGGTGGACGGGCGGTCGGCGGTTCGGCTCTCTAGGGCGGGACGGTCGGGGGCATGATCATGGCGATCGGCGGCATGGCCGTGGAACCGTTGCATCGAAGTTTTCAGCGGCCACATTTCAGGTGTCCCTCCGGCGTACCAGCCAGATGGCGGCCAGCGGTGGGAGCGTCGCGTAGGCGATCAGCACCGCGGCGGCCGCTGCGGGAGGGAGGAGCGAGCCGTAAACCGAGGTGACGTTGAGGTCGCCGGTGATCTCACGGGGGAGTGCGGCGATCATCACGGAGCCCAGGCGTTCGCTCCAGGGCTCGGGGATGTTGCCGACGATGATCGGGATCACGTAGACGAGACCGACTATGACGGTGATCGCGCCGGCAGCGGATCGCAGCAGCGCCCCCAGCCCAAGGCCGAGGAGCGCGAACACCGGCACGGTAAGGCTGATGGCCACCAGCAGCGGCAATCTGTCCGAGAGCGGGCCCGTGTAGGCGCCCGAGAAACGGTCGCCGAGCACCCAACGGGCGACGAAATAGGTGCCGAAGACCGCTGTTGAGCCGATGATCAGCCCAAGCGTGGCCACGATCGTGGACTTGGCGGCGATTATCGGCCAGCGACGAGGAACGACGGTCAGGCTTGTCTTGATCAAGCCGGTTATGTATTCGGACGTTATGGTGAGGACGCCCAGAACGCCCATGCACAACTGAGGCACGATCGCGAGCACTTCTTCCAGGTCCGCGATCCGTGCTCCTGCTTGCTGTGCCGGGGAAGCGCTGTCGTACATGTCGATGGCTGCTGTGGCGATCGCGAACCCCAGGAGGACGGCGGCGAGGCTGAGCCCGACGATGAGGTACGTCGAGCGGACCGAACGAACCTTCAGCCATTCGGCAGCGAGAACGCTCATGTGGTCATCCGTCCTGAGGGGTGAGGGTCCAGGTCGCGCCGGCTGGTCGGGGACTGTGTGCGATCGGATGGGCGTGAGGTCGGGGATCGAGAGTGCGTGTGTGGTGGCGGTGCGGTGCGGGAAGGTGGGTGCTCATGTGTGGGCCTGATTGGGGATCGAAGTGGGCTGCTGCATGAGCACGTTCCGTTACCAAGCGTGCTTGGGTGAGAGTGTGGTCCGGGGTTGGACGTCTTCTTGGCGACATTCCTTCGGGGCAGGGCTGTGGCGCAGGGGTGGGCGCCTGGAGCGGAAGCTTGGGGCGGGTCAGGGTCATGCGTCCCTCCGCTTGAGGACGTAATAGCCGAGGGCCAGAGCGATGAGTGGATAGGCGAGGAGCAGCGCGAGTGCGGCCGGGGGCGAGAGGAAACCGTCACCCAGGCGTGAGGAGAGGCGCTGGTCGGCTATCTGGGGGACGAGGTTCGGCAGGAGAAGAGGGGCCACGCGGGTGTTCCATGGTGGCGGCAAGTAGTTTGCGGCACCGGGTAGCACGAACAGCAGCGCGACCACCGACAAGATCGCTCCTGCCGTTGATCGGATGGCGGCTCCGAGGCCGAGCCCCACGAGCGCCAGGCATGTCACCGATAAGACCGAAGCGAGCAGCATGGGCAGGTCGTCGGTGAACGCGCTGTCGTTGAAGCCCACCTGGTGGCCGCCGATGATCAAGCGGCTGACCGAATAGGTGACCAGGAGGATCGAGAGGGCGGCCGTGAACGTGGCTATAGCCACGATCCCGGCTTTGGCCAGAAGGAACGTGCTGCGTTTGGGGACGGTGGTGAGGCTGGTGCGGATCATGCCGGTGGCATATTCGGTGGTGATCGCAAGCACGCCCAGCACGGCCAGGCTGATCTGCAGGAGAGGTAGAAAGCCCTGCTCCGGGGCTGCCGCTCGCAGAGAGCCACGGTCTTCCGCAAGAGCACTCACGTAGAGAGCCCACACCACGCCCAGGACCATCGTCATGGCCGCCGTGCCGATCGCGTGATAGGTGGAGGCCACCGAGCGCAGCTTCAACCATTCGGAGGAGAGCGTCGCCTTCATCGAGCTGCTCCGTATTCAAGACTGCCGGCGGTCAGGGCGAGGTAGGCGTCTTCGAGCGACGGATAGCGCGCCGTCAGCTCCGTTACGGTGGCCTCGGCGATCAGCCTGCCTCGGCCGATGATGACGATGCGCTCGGCGGTGAGGGCCATCTCGCTCATCAGGTGGCTGGACAGCAAGATCGTCCTCCCTTGTGCGGCCAGTGAGCGCATCAGGTCTCGGATCCAGCGCACGCCGTCGGGGTCGAGGCCGTTGACCGGCTCGTCGAACATCAGCACGTCAGGATCCCCGAGCAGCGCTGAGGCGATGCCGAGCCGCTGTTTCATGCCGAGTGAGAAGCCGCGCACCCGTCTTCGTGCCACGCCTGCCAGCCCGACCTGCTCGAGCACCTCGGCCACGCGCGCAGGGCCGATGCCGTTGGTGCGGGCCAGGCAGAGCAGGTGGTTGTACGCACTACGGCCGCCGTGGACGGCGTTGGCGTCCAGTAGCGCGCCTACCTCGTGCATCGGCTTGCTGATCGACGTATATCGGCGTCCGTTGATCAGCGCCTGGCCTGACGTCGGCGCGTCGAGACCGAGGATCATTCGCATCGTGGTGGACTTGCCGCTGCCGTTCGGGCCTAGAAAGCCGGTGACGTGACCGGGCTCGATGTTGAAGGACAGGTCGTCCACCGCGAGCGCGTCGCCGTAGCGCTTCGTGAGGTGTTGGAGTTGGATCATGCCGTAAAGGATGCGGGGCGGCGAGGGGCTGGCGCGTCGGACCACGGTTCGAACTTCAAGGTCAGACCCTGGGTTGACGTGCGCGCGCTGCTTCAGGGACTACGGTTCAACGCGTGGACGCCACCGACCCCATCTTCGTCAGGCGCTTGAGCCGCTGTCAGCTGATCATGCTTGATCTGGCGGCGGGACTGGGCTTCGCGTTCGTGTCTTTCACGGTGACGGCCGGTGCCATGGCGCTGCCGGCCTGGGCGAGGTTCGCCCTGCCCCTGGGGTTGGGACTGCCACTTGCCGTGCGGAGACTGTGGCCCTTGCCGGTCTTCTGCTTCACGTTGCTGCTCACCATCTGGACGATGCCGTTCGACTTCCTGAGGCTCGCTTATCTCTCGCCCGCGTACGCTCTTTACACCGTCGCGCTGTCCGGCACCCTCGGAGCTGTGCTGCCGACGTCGGCGATAGGTGTGTTGAGCCTGGTCAGCGTCTTCGGGCTGGGCGTGATGGGGGCGCCGTCTGAAGGCGCTCCAACCTGGCTGACACATCTTGACCAGCCGCTTCTGGGGATCGCGATGCTGGGCGGTGCCTGGACGATCGGGCGGTTCATGCATGAGCGCAGGCTTCGTGCGGCGCGTGACGCCGAGCGGTTGGCGACGCAGGCGGTTACGGAAGAACGGTTAAGGATCGCGCGCGAGTTGCACGATGTCGTCACGCACAGCGTGGGATTGATCGTGGTCAAGGCGGGTGTGGCCAATCACGTTATGGCGACCAAACCCGAGGAGGCGCACGACGCGTTGCGCGTGATCGAGACCGCCAGTCGGAGCGCGTTGGTCGAGATGCGTCATCTGCTTGGTGTGCTGAGGTCGACGTCGGCGCCCGATCTGATTCCCGCCCCAGGGCTTGCGGGGCTTGAAGCGCTGGTGGAGCGGACTCGGTCAGCGGGGATCGCGGTGGAGCTGGACGTGAGGGCCCAGGGCGCTGACGAGGCTCGTGCGGGGGATCGCCAGGCCGATGCTCGTCGTCAGCGGGGTGACCAGGGGGCGGGGAATGACGAGGGCCTAGGACAACGCGAAGGTGAGGCGCTCCGACCGCGGGGTGGCGAAGGCGGTGGCTTTCGCGAGGTGGGTGGCGAAGGTGACGGACTCCGTGAAGGGGATGGTGAAGGTGACGGACTCCGTGAAGGGGATGGCGGAGGTGACGGACTTCGCGAAGGGGATGGCGGAGGCGACGGGCTTGGCGTGTGGGAGCGCGACGGCGATCGGCCTCTCCGGTGGCAGAGCGCAGGTGACGGGCTTCGCGTTCGGGAGGGCGGAAGTGACGGGGCTGTCCGGTGGGAGGGCGTAGGTGAGGCGATTGCTGTCGCGGGTGGTGCTGGCGATCTTCCCTCAGCGGAGGGTGGCGCTGGTGAGGTGCTTCGTGAACAGCACGATGCCGGGCTAGGGAAGGCGAGAGCGGGGAAGCGGCTACGACTGCCTGATGGGGTCGGACTGTCGGTCTATCGGATCGTGCAAGAGGCGCTTACCAATGTCGTCAAACATGCTGCGCCTGCTCGCTGCCGGGTGTCTGTCGTAGCAAACGGTAGGGAGGTGCGGATTGAGGTGATCGATGACGGGCCTGGTAGGCGTACGTTGCCTTCCGAAGGGACGGGGCATGGCCTGATCGGGATGCGGGAGCGGGTGACGATGTTCGGCGGCACGTTTGAAGCTGGGAATCTTCCGGGGCGCGGGTTTCGGGTTTTCGCTCGGTTGCCCTACGAGGAGGTTCAGTGATCCGGGTGGTTGTGGCCGACGACCAGGCGTTGCTCCGGGGGAGTTTCAGAGTGCTGGTTGACTCCGAGCCCGACTTGGAAGTGGTGGGGGAGGCGGGGACGGGGGTCGAGGCTGTGTCCGTGGCAAGGGAGCGGCGTCCCGATGTGGTGTTGATGGATGTACGTATGCCGGAGATGGATGGGATCGAGGCCACCCGCCGGATACGGGATGTTTCGCGGGTTCTCGTGGTGACCATGTTCGATCTTGACTCTTATGTCTATGACGCCCTTCGAGCCGGGGCCAGTGGGTTTCTGCTCAAAGACACGCCGCCTCCGGATTTGCTCGCCGCTATTCGGGTGGTGGCGAGTGGGGAGGCCTTGCTGGCTCCAACGGTTACGCGGAGGCTGATCGAGGAATTCACCCGTACTCCTGTGCTGGCTCGGGTGCGAGGGTTGGAAGGGATTACGGAGCGGGAGCGGGAGGTGCTGACGTTGATCGCGCGAGGACTGTCCAATGGAGAAATTGCCGGTCATTTGCAGCTGAGTTTGGCCACGGTTAAAACTCATATCACTCGGCTGCTGGCTAAGTTGGAGGCTCGGGATCGGGCGCAGTTGGTTATCGCGGCTTACGAAAGTGGGTTGGTTTCTGCGGCGGGTTGATCTTCTTGATGGTGACGTGTTTCGTTGGTTAGTTGGTTGACTGATTGTTTGCTGGTGGCTTGTGCGATGTCGGCTGGCTTAATGGGCGGTTCAGGTCAATAGCGTTTACGCTGTGGCGGTCCAGATCTGTAGCAGGCCAGGGTTATAGCGGGCCAGGGCTATAACGGTTCAGATTAATGGCGGCTCGGGCTGGTGTTGCTTCAGGCTGGTCGGGGTCGGGGTCGGGGTCGGGGTCGGGGTCGGGGTCGGGGTCGGGATCGGGATCGGGATCGGGGTCGAGGTCGGCACGGGCGTGTGCTGGCGGTGGCGGTGGCGGTGGCGCAAAGGCTGACGGCGGAGCCAAGCCTGATGGTGGTTCAGGTGGTAGTGATTAGGCGGCAGGCGAGTGAGGGCGACTGGATGCCGCCGGCTTGGTCGGTAATTGTTTGGGTGTCATTTCTTGCAGTGTTGTGTTGGTGATGAATTAGGTGGTGTTCGATTGGTCGGTGCGGTGCGGTGCGGTGCGGTGCGGTGCGGTG
>NZ_FNDJ01000006.1:0-204164 GCF_900099965.1 Nonomuraea jiangxiensis
CAGGGCCGAAGCGTTCTCATGTCGTAAGACCGAGTAGTTGAAGGCCGTCGGCGGGGTGGCTGCGGTAGTGGTCGGTGGCGGCGGCGATGTTGGTCCAGCCGATCAGGCGGGCCAGGCCGATGGCCAGGTTGCGGAGGCTGGCCATGATCCGGGGTGCAGTGCCGGTGCGGACGCGGGAGGCGTCTTCGCGGTAGGTGACGTCACGGGTGTGGTGCAGGACCTCGACGCTCCAGTGCCCGCGGATCAGCGCGGCGAGCTGGGGGTGGGTGACTCGTCCGGGTGGGAGGCTGGTGATGGCGTAGATCGTCACGATGGTGGTCTTGCCGGTTCGGTGGTCGGTGCGGCGGCGTTTGACCTGGATGGCCTGGGCGGCGTGGGGGAAGGGCAGGTTGGGGCGGACGGTGCAGATCTTCATGCGACGGATCTCGCGGCGGCCATGGCCTTGCTCGTCGGTACGGTCGTTCAACACGGCTTCCCGCCAGGGCAGGGCCTTGAGCCGGCGGTGCAGGGTGGGCTGGTTGCCCTTGACGATGAACAGGTAGTGGCCGCCGGCGGCGATGATGTGGCGGGCGTGTTCGTGCTGGGTGTGCAGGGCGTCGGCGGTGATCACCATGTGGGTGAGGTCCAGCCCGGACAGCAGGGGCGTGAAGGCGGGAATCTCGTTGCTCTTGGCGTCGATCTGGCGTTGGGCCACGACGGTCTGGGTGTCATGGCGAGTGGCCGCCAGCAGATGGACCGTGGTGCCGCCGGCAGTGCGGCTGCCGCGCAGGGTCTTGCCGTCCACGGCCAGGCCGGTGAGCGGAGTCCGGGCTGAGGGCGGGCTGGTGGTGGGTGATGCGTCGGCGGCGAGCATGGCCAGGTAGGCGCAGGTGGCGGTGTCGAAGTCGTCGCCGTCCAGGCGGGCGAGCAGGCGACCCAGGGTGCTGGCGGCCAGCCGTACGGTGCCGGGCAGACCGGCTCGTTGGCGTAGCGCGGGGTCATACCCGGCGATGAACCGGGTGATCTTGACGAGGGAGGTCGCTCCGCTGAGGACGGCCAGCAGGGATAACGCCAGCAGTGGGCCGAGCCGGTAGCGGCGTCCGCGACGGCTGCGCGGGTCGGGGATGGCGTCCAGGACCTGGGCCAGGGTCGGCAGATCGGGCAGGTCGCCCGGTGGGTCGGCGATGGTGACGTGCTCCAGGTGGCGGGCGAGCACGTCGATCGGGGATGATGGCACGCGAACGCGGCCCCTGTTCTTGATCGACTGGCGTAGACACCCAACGATCATCAGGGGTCGCGTTTGCCATCTATACCCCGGGGTGCCCCCTCAACCGCCCGGCCTCAACGCGCCGCGAGCGTCCCATCAGCCGAGAACGCATCGGCCCTGCCCCGTACGGGAAGCAGCCCTCGCCGCAGCCGTCCCGCTCTTGGACGCCCCCGAACTCGCCCACTATCAAGCCAGCCTCGCACCAATCGTGCGCAGCGTCCTGGCTACCAGCTCAGACCAGTCCTACCGGGCCATCGCGGTAGATGGCCTCCGCGCATGGGGTGAAGAAACCGCCTCGCTAGTCGAGCAGGAAGATTTGGAGTGCACGTCCTGGACAGCAGAGGGTGCAGCGATGACCCGCCCTTTTGAGCTGCGGTAGTGCCCACATCGACCAGTGATGCTGGCCTGCCACACCATCCGGTGAGCCAGGGTGAGGAACGAACCCCGGATCGTCGATCGCCCCCGACCACGTACGACGACCGACCATGCACTGGCGATCGTGGGGCCGCATCTGTGCGGCGGTGTGCTGTGCCGAGGCCCGCCACCACCCTCGCCCCGCACTGGTCGACAACGGTGAATTCTCGCCTGTGGAGCCTAGAAGATTCGAACTCCTGACTACCTGCTTGCAAACATAGGCCGGTCACGACGTAGAACCCTTAGATCAGGTGCGGAGCCAGATGATCAGGGCGGCCAAGGTGACGGTGCCAAGGAAGATGTAAGCGCGTTTGTCGTAGCGTGTGGCGACGGCCTGCCGCTCGACGCGCTCACGCGCCGGATTGACCGCGGAGGGCAAAGGACAGTAGGGGGGCGGCAGCTCCAAGCCTGTCGACTCCGTAACGCGCCCGGCATCTCGGAATGGTTGTCCGCGCAGGGGGAATCGATCTCGGTTCTATGATGATCAAGTAACGATAGGGTCACGCATCATCATCTGCGACCTGCCGTTTTCACGGAATGTGATCACCGCCGGGCGTGGCTCAATGATCAGCACCAAGCGGATCTCCGCAGCGGAGAGCGCTTGCCTAGAGTTTTAGAGCATGCGTTCGGATCCGAAGGAAGGTCACCTTCTGTTCCTTGACTGATATGTCGGGCCATGGCGTCATTGCGGGGTGGCTCAGCTTGGAGATCTTGAGCAGATCTGGAGACGGCGAAGGAGGCGTGGATCAGTCGTGTCAGCCGCAGGCCCGCTGTGCTCCGGACGACACGAGTGCCTTCCCGTACTTCGACGGTGACGTACGGGAGGTCTACGACGCCGCGAGCAAGCTGTGGACCGGCTCGGTCCTGTAGGCCGTAATTTCGTTCCTCTCAAAGTGGAGTTCATGTGCGCCCATTACCCTCAGGGCCGGCTCGTGCCGGCGCCTCGTTGATCAGCCGGTTGATCGCTCTCAGCAGTGCCCTGGCCATCGCCGCCGGCCTGACCGTCGCCGTCGCCCCCGCGGCGTCGGCCGCCGACTCCATGGTCTACCTCGACGGGATGAAAGACGCCCGCGATGTGGCCGCGGCCGGTGGCAAGGTTTTCGTCGCCGGGGATGACGAGATCATCGTCACCGACTCCCGCGGCACCATCACCGACACGATCAGCGACCTGCCCGGTGCGGCCGGCCTGGCGGTGACGCCGGACAACAAGCGCGCGTTCGTAGCGCTGAGCGGCGCACAACAGGTGCTCGAGCTCGACACGGACTCCCTCGCCGTCATCCGGCGGATCGACGTGGCTCCTTACCCGTGTCCGTGGAACCTGACGTTATCCGATAACCGGTTGTGGGTGGGCTACGGCTGTGGCAACACGTTCAACGGCGGCGTTTTCGGCCTCGATCTGTCGGCTGCCGCACCGGTGCCGGTGCCGGTTGTGGCCAACATCTACAACGCCCCGCTCGTCGCCGCCGCCGGGGGCACCCTCGCCGTCGGCGAGACCGGCCTCAGCGCGTGCGACCTCATGGTGTACGACGTGAACGGCACGACTCCCGTCCGGCGAGGCGTCATCAACGGCTTCGATAATTCCTTGGTCATATACGACCTGGTGATCACGTCGGACGGCTCGACAGTCATCCTAAACAATCTTGACGGATGGGACACCACCAGCCTGACCAAGGCCTTTTCCTTCCCAGGCGGGGCTGGATCCGTCGCGATCAGCCCGGACGGCGCTCACCTGGCGGCCACCGGGACGACCGGCTACGACATCACCATGTTCGACATGGGGACGAGGGCACAGACCTACCGGATCTTCGCCTCCTACGCCAGCCCGGTCATCGGTACGCTCGCCTTCTCGGGTGTCGACGTCTTCACCGTGCTGGAGGAGGTAACGTCCCAACGGCGACTGCGCCTGTGGCGAGCGGAAGGCGCCACACTTCCGGGATCCACGCTGAAGCTGTCGGCTCCGCCCACGGGCACCGCCCTCGTTCCGCTCACCGCGACCGGCACGCTCACGTTGGCGGACGGCTCGGCCCCCGGGCCGCAACCACTCGTGGTGACCCGGAAACTTCCCGACGGCACCAGTACGACGATCCCAGGCGTGACAACCGCCGCAGACGGCACCTACACCTTCACCGACACCCCTCCGGTCTCCGGGACGATCACGTACGACGTGTTCTGGAACGGCAACGCGGACTTCCGATGGAGCCGGACCTCTGCCGCCGTCACCGCGGCCAGACACCCATCCTCGATCACCTTGTCCGGACCCAAGACAGGGACGGTCGGCAAACAACTCTCGTTCAGCGGCGTGCTGGACGCAGGTGATCAGACTCCTCCGTCGGGCGCCCTGCTCGTGGTATATCTGACTGTCTCTGACGGAAACCTCGAGTTCGTGGGGACCGTGAACACGAACAGCGACGGATCGTTCGCCTTCGTCGACACCCCCGCTGTGGGCGGTGAGCACGTGTACGAGGTCCGGTGGGACGGCACGAACGTGTTCGAGTACACGCGCGGCACGCACAACGTCACCGTCCGAGGGCGCCCGTAACCCCATCGCCGGCATTCCGCGACGCCTTCATCATCGCCGTACTGCCTGCCGTGCGCGGCACCCTAACGCTTAACCGGCTGACGGGACACCGCGCCAGGTCGCTGCCACCATCCGACACGCCGCGTGGTGGCAGCCCGCCCGGTGACGGACACCATCTCCACCGCACTCCTGGCGAAACAGCCACCGCTGGCTCCCAAGACGCTGGTTGAAGATCGGAAACCACAAGGCCCCTGACGGCGTAATGCCTGTTCAGGGGCCTTTCGCGTGGAGAGCCGACGAGGGGAATCGAACCCCTGACCTTCTGTTTACAAGACAGATGCTCTGCCGATTGAGCTACGTCGGCACGGCCTACCAGTGTAGACGCTAGGGGCGCCTGTGACGAGCGACTTCGTACAGGGCCACTCCGGCGGCCACGCCCGCGTTGAGTGACTCCGCCGCTGCTCGCATCGGGATGCGGGTCACCACGTCGCAGTGCTCGCGGACCAGCCGGGAGAGCCCCTTGCCCTCCGAGCCTATGACGATCACCAGGGGCTCGGCCAGCAGGTCGACCTGGTCGAGGTCGGTTTGGCCGGCGCCGTCGAGGCCCACCACGAACAGGCCCGCCTCTCGGTAGTCGCGCAGTGCCGCCGTGAGGTTGGCCGCGCGGGCCACGCGGAGGTTGGCCAGGGTGCCCGCGGAGGTCTTCCAGGCCCCTCCTGTGACGCCGGCCGAGCGGCGGGAGGGGATGAGCAGGCCGTGGGCGCCGAAGGCGGTGGCGGAGCGGGCGATGGCGCCGAGGTTGCGGGGGTCGGTGACCGAGTCCAGGGCCACGATCAGGGGGGTCTCCGCCGCGTCATGGGCGAGCTCGACCAGCTCGGAGGGGTGCGCGTAGTCGTAGGCCGGGATCTGGAGCGCTATGCCCTGGTGGACGGCGCCCTCCGTCAGGCGGTCGAGCTTGTCGCGGGTGACCTCGAGGAGGGCGATCCCGCGCTCCGCGGCGATCTTGATGGAGTCGCGTACGCGGTCGTCGTTGTCGAGGCGTTGCGCGATGTAGAGCGCGTTGGAGGGCACGCCCGCCTGGAGGGCCTCCAGCACGGGGTTGCGGCCGCCGATGTATTCAGGAGCGTCTTCGGAACGGCGCTGCCGCACCGGTGCCGTACGCCGTGCGCCTCCGCCGTCCTCACGCGCGATGCGCTGGGCACGAGCCTTGTCCTTGTACCAATGGCGCATTTCGGCGGGTGGCGTCGCGCCCCTGCCCTCGAGCGCCCGGCGGCCCTGTCCCCCGGCGCCCTTGCTCGGGCCCTTCTTCTTCGCGGGCCTGCCCGAAGCCCTACCGCCTGCTGCCATGCCACAAGGGTACTCGGGCCGCCGGCCACCTCAGGCCCGGATGGGAGGGACAAGGACCCCACGGGCGAAGGCGGGAGGTCTAGCGGCTCAGCTCCCACCGCGCCCCGTGAGGTGTGTCCTCCACCGTGATCCCCGCGGCCGACAGCTGGTCCCTGATCGCGTCCGCGGCCGCGTAGTCCTTGCGCTCACGCGCCGCCTTGCGCTGCTCCAGCGCCACGGCCACCAGCGCGTCCACCACCGGCGCGAGGTCCGACCCGGCCCCGCGCCACTGCGGCGAACGCGGATCGAGGCCCAGCACGTCGAGCATGTTCTGGGTCTCGGCCAGCAGCCGCGCCACGGCCTCCTTGTCGCCCTTGGACAGCGCCACGTTGCCTTCGCGCACCACCTCGTGCACCACGGCCAGCGCCTGGGGCGTGCCGAGGTCGTCGTCGAGCGCGTCCACGAACGCCTGGGGCAGCGGCGCGTCGGCGTCGACGTCGTGGATGACCTCGGCGGCGCGCGTCACGAAGCCCTCGATCCGCTGGTAGGCCGCCGCCGCCTCCAGCAGCGCCTCCTCCGAGTAGTCGATCGAGGACCGGTAATGCGGGGCCGCCAGGTAGTAGCGCAGCTCCACCGGGCGCACCTTCTGCACCATCTCCGGGATCAGCAGCGAGTTTCCGAGCGACTTGCTCATCTTCTCAGCGCCGATCTTGAGCATGCCGTTGTGCATCCAGTAGCGCGCGAACCCGTCACCGGCCGCCTGCGACTGGGCGATCTCGTTCTCGTGGTGCGGGAAGATCAGGTCGATCCCGCCGCCGTGGATGTCGAACGTCGATCCCAGGTATTTCGTCGCCATCGCCGAGCACTCCAGGTGCCAGCCGGGACGCCCGGGCCCCCAGGGGGTCGGCCAGGTCGGCTCGCCCGGCTTCTCGCCCTTCCACAGGGCGAAGTCGCGCCCGTCGCGCTTGCAGGACTCGTCGTCGGTGTCGGCCGCCGCCCGCATGTTCTCCAGCTTCTGGTTGGAGAGCTTGCCGTAGTGCTCGGCATAGGACCGTACGTCGAAGTAGACGTCCCCGCCGGAGGCGTAGGCGTGGCCGAGCGAGATCAGCCGCTCCATGAGCGTGATCATCTCGGGTACGTGCCCCGTAGCCCGCGGCTCGACGGTCGGCGGCAGGCAGCCCAGCGTGTCGTAAGCCCACGTGAAGGCCCGCTGGTTGCGCTCGGCCACGACGAACCAGGGCACGCTCTCCTCGGCCGAGACCCTGATGATCTTGTCGTCGATGTCCGTGACATTGCGGCAGAACGTCACGTCATATCCGGAACGAGCGAGCCACCGCCGGAGCACGTCGAAGTTCACACCGGAACGGATATGTCCGATATGCGGGGGAGCCTGCACGGTCGCCCCACACAGGTAAATCGACGCCCGGCCGGCTTCGACCGGAACGAATTCACGGATGGCGCGCGTACTGGTGTCGTAGATGTGCAGGCTCACGAACGCAAGGCTAACGCCTCGGGGCGCCGGTCACGCCGATAAATGTCACCGTCCGGCCAATAAATCAGCCTCGCAACGTGACCTTGTCCGGTGTGAGCCTGACAATGAGCCGTTCTGCGCCCGGCTTCTCCACCCACGACTGCCCCCGATACTGCTGCGAGAGCTCCTCGATGAGCGCCCCCGTCGGGTCGTCGGCCATCGTCACACGCCCCCGCACCTCCACATAGCGGTACGGATCGTCCGGGTCGATCACCAGCAGGCTGGCCCGCGCGTCACGCTCGAAGTTCCGCGGCTTCACGCGCCCCTTCACGGTCGAGAACAGCACGTCGTCGCCGTCCGTACGCACCCACACGACCGTCGAGTGCGGTCCCCCGTCGGGGTTGATGCTGGTCACCGTGGCGAAGTTCGGTGCGCTCAGCAGTCGGCGGGCTTCTCCCGGCAACACGGCCATGTCTCTCCCTTGATCGGTCCTGGCCCCCATTCTTCTGTAGGCTCGAACCGCCATGGACGTGACTCCCCCCTCTACGCTTCGCCGCCTGGGCATCGCGCTGGCCGGGCTCGCTGTAGCAGCCCTGACCGGCGCGGCCTGCGCGCTCTCCTTCGACGACCTGCGCGCGCTGGCCCTCACCGGCGAGGCCGGACAGGACCTCGCCTTCCTCTATCCGGCGGCCTTCGACGCGCTCCTGCTGGTCGCGCTGATCGCCGTCCTACTGCTGCGCCCGGCCAGGCTCCTGGTACGCGTGCAGGCGGCGTTCGTGCTGGTCCTGCTGATCGTCGCGGCAGCGGCGGTCAATGTGGCGACGGCGGTGCGGTTCGCCTTCGACGTACGCCAGACGGCCGTGGGCGTGGCCCTGGCGCCCTGGGTCATGCTGGCACTGGCGTTGTGGCTCTGGCTGCTGTTGATCAAGCACGTCCAGGCTCGAAGGGATGCGGGCACCCGGGCGGACGAGAGCCCTGCCGAGCAGGACCTCGTGCCCTTCCATCGCCCCCGCCCGGTGCCGGAGACGCCCAGGACTGAGCCCATCGGCCCCGAGACCCCGCCGATCTCGGCACGGGTGAACGAGCGGGTGACCGAATGGCCCGCGGCCCCGGCGTCCACGCAGCCCGAGCCACAGCAGGAACCACAGCAGGAGCCACAGCCGGACCCCCGACAAGAACCACGGCAGGAACCACGCCACGAGCCAAGGCATGAGCCGGAGCCGGAGCTCTACCGCGAGCCGGAGCTAAAGCACGAGCCTGAGCCCGAGCCGTACTACGAGTCCGTGCCACGACCGCGACCGGAGCCCGAGCCATGGTCACGATCCCAGCCGGAGCCGGAGCCGGAGCGGGACCCGGAGCCCGACCCGGAAGCCGAGCGCAAGCCGGAACCGGAACCGGTACGAGAGCCGGAGCCGGAGACGCGGCCCGTTCGGTGGGGTGACCGGGTCAAGCCCACCGACGTCCTCGTCCACCCGCGCTCCAACGACGCCGACCGGGACGCCGACACCCAGCCCCACCCCGTCATAGACGACGGCCCCGCCCACCCGGACCCGGAACACGGCCCGGAGTCCGCAGACCCCGCCGAGCGCCGTCAGAGCGAGTTAGAGGACACGGCCCCGCACCCCGTCATAGAGGACGACACCCCGGCCCCCTCAGGCCGTCTCCGCAGCACTCCGCGCCCTCCAGAGGACTGATGCGGGCCTGCCCCCGGGGAACTCCAGAGGACTGACGCGGGTCCGCCCCTAGGAACTCCAGAAGACTGACGCGGGCCTGCCCCGAGAAACTCCAGAAGACTGACGCGGGCCGCCCCGAGGGACTCCAGAGGGCTGATACGCGCGGGCCCGCCCCCGGAGCTTCAGAGGATCCGGGGGCGGGCCCGCATATTCCGCCTAGACGCGGGAGCCGCGGCGCAGCCCCGCGACCAGTCCGACGCCCACAATGGCCAGCACCACCTGCATCACCAGCTCGATCCAGTCGATGCCGGGCGTGGTCTCCACGCCGAGCACCTGGGCGATCGCCGTGCCGATGAGAGCGGCCACGATGCCGACGACGACGGTGAGGATCCACCCGATGGCCTGCCTGCCGGGAAGGAGCAGGCGGCCGATCGCGCCGATTACGGCGCCGATCACAATGGCGCCGAGGATGGACTCGATTGTCATGTCACGAAACCTCCCCGTGAGAGTGAGCGGTTCACTCTCACGGGGAGGTCGCTACCCGATCCCCGGCGATTATTCGCCGATGTAAAGAACGAGCAGGTCAGGTCGATTTTCTGCCGAAGCGGCCGGAACGCCCCGCGCCGCCCAGGCGTGTCACCAGGAGCACGCCGGCGATCGCCAGCACGAGCTGCAGCAGGTGCTCGATCCAGTCGATCCCCCTCGTGTCGGCCAAGCCGGCCGCCTGGGCGATGAGCGTGCCGATCAGAGCGGCCACGATGCCGACGACGAGAGTAAGGCCGATGGACATGTGCTGCCTGCCTGGCACCAGCAGGCGGGCCAGCGCACCGATGATGGCACCGATGATTATTGCGGAAATGATCGCGCCGATCATGTGCGACTCCCCCCGAGACGTTCATATCTCGCGGAAAGAACTACCCGCTGAGCAGGCAAAATATCCGAGGGAAGGCGGCGGCCCGTACCGCGCCAGTGACGAGCCGCCGCCTCCGTACTCGGCGGGTTACCCGCCAGGACACCCTCACGTATCCCTACGTTGGACGCCCGGCCCTCAGGAAAGGTTGCCCGCGGTCTCGACCACCAGTGCGGTGGCGAGCGCCGCGATGCCCTCTCCACGGCCGGTGAGGCCGAGCCCGTCCGTAGTGGTGGCGCTGACGCTCACAGGAGCGCCCACGGCCGCGCTGAGCGCCTTCTCGGCCTCCGTACGGCGCGGCGCCAGCTTGGGCCGGTTGCCGACCACCTGGATGGCCACGTTGCCGATCTCGTAGCCGGCGGCCCGCACCTGGCGTGCGGTCTCCTCCAGCAGGGCGGCACCCGAGGCGCCCGCCCAGCGCGGGTCGGCGGTGCCGAACAGCCGGCCCAGATCGCCGAGGCCGGCGGCCGACAGCAGGGCGTCGCAGGCCGCGTGCGCGGCGGCATCGCCGTCGGAGTGGCCTTCGAGCCCGAGCTCACCCGGCCAGTGCAGGCCCGCCAGGTTGAGCTCGCGACCCGAGTCTCCCGAAGCGAACGGGTGGACGTCGACTCCGACGCCCACCCGTGGAAGGTTCGTGTTCAGGAGTTGAGGACCTCGTCGAGAAGGGCCTCGGCCTTGTCCTCATTGGTCTTCTCGGCCAGGGCAAGCTCACTTACGAGGATCTGGCGCGCCTTGGCGAGCATGCGCTTCTCACCCGCGGACAGACCACGCTCGCGGTCCCTCCGCCACAGGTCCCGGACGACCTCGGCAACCTTGTTCACATCGCCGGAGGCGAGCTTCTCCAGATTGGCCTTGTAGCGACGAGACCAGTTGGTGGGCTCTTCCGTGTGCGGCATCCGCAGGACATCGAAAACCCGCTCAAGGCCTTCCTGGCCGACAACATCGCGCACACCGACGAGTTCTGCGTTTTCAGCTGGCACCTGGACGGTAAGGTCGCCCTTGTCGACCTTGAGCACCAGGTAGGTCTTTTCCTCACCCTTGATGGATCGCGTCGTGATTGCTTCGATCCGAGCAGCCCCATGGTGGGGGTAGACGACAGTGTCGCCGACCTGGAAAGTCATGTGACAAGTACCCCTTCCGCTGTACTCCAGGGTACCACGCATCCACAGCCTCCCGGAACAGTGAAATCCTCATAACTGCAGGTCAAAGCCGCATATTGGGGCTTGACAAGCGCTCAACTGTATGAATCGCATATGCGGACATGGCTAATGACCTGCGGGGGCGCGGATATGACCATGCATTCAGGTGGATATGGTGGGCGCTGCCCATCACGCATGCGAGAGACCCCCACAAGATCCGCTCATCGCGCATGCGCGAGTCCCGCGTAAGACCAAGGAGAACCCGTCCGTGACCAGCCGTCGCTGGATTGTCGTAGCCGCCGCGTTCTTGGCAGCCCCCGTGCTCGCGGGCTGCGGGGCCGGATTCGACGCCACCACCAACAGGCCGTACAAGCCCAATGAGGCACAGGTGCTCATCGAGCAGGGCAAATACGGCCATGAGAGCGGCATCAACATCCCGCAGGCGTTCATCCTCGGCCCCGACTCCGGAGCGCAGATCGCCTGGCGCGGGTCCGTACCGATCTACCTGAACATCCTCAACACCGCGCCAACCGCCGACACGCTGCAGGCGATCTCCGCGGGCGGCATGGGCACGGTGAAGCTCACGGCCCCGATCCAGCTCCCGAGCAACCAGCTGGTGAACACCGGCAAGCCCACCCCGCAGATCCTCCTGGAGGGGCTCCCCAAGAGCCTCAGGGGCGGCGAGACCATCCGGCTGGACCTCCAGTTCGCCAACGCCGGGAGCCTGTCCATGGACGTCCCTGTGGTCACGCGCAGCCGCGAGTACAAGGACTACCCCCCGGCCCCGAACGCCACCCCGGCGCCCACGCCGACGCCGACGCCGTCCGCCTCCCCGGCGGAAGAGACCCACTGAGGGCGCGCGAAACCCTCGTTCCGGTACGTCACCGCGTACCGGAACGAGGGTTCTCACTCCTCCACTGCGTCGAACTTGTAGCCCAGGCCGCGCACGGTCAGGATGCAGCGCGGGTTGGACGGATCTGACTCGATCTTGGCGCGCAGGCGCTTGACGTGCACGTCCAGGGTCTTGGTGTCGCCCACGTAGTCGGCGCCCCAGACGCGGTCGATGAGCTGGCCCCGGGTCAGCACCCGCCCGGCGTTGCGCAGCAGCACCTCCAGCAGCTCGAACTCCTTGAGCGGGAGCTGCACCTGCTCGCCCCGCACCGCGACGACGTGCCGGTCCACGTCCATCCGCACCGGGCCGACGGCCAGCACCGCCGTCTCCAGCTCCTCCACGACGTCGCCCTGGCGGCGCAGCACCGCGCGGATGCGGGCCACGAGCTCCCGCGAGGAGAACGGCTTGGTCACGTAGTCGTCGGCGCCCAGCTCCAGGCCCACGACCTTGTCGATCTCGCTGTCCTTGGCGGTCAGCATGATGACCGGGACCTTGGAGCGCTGGCGCAGCGAGCGGCACACCTCCGTACCGGGCAATCCCGGCAGCATCAGGTCGAGCAGCACCAGATCCGCGCCGTTACGGTCGAAAGTGTCGAGCGCCTCGGGCCCGGTCGCCGCGACCGACACCTCGAAGCCCTCCTTGCGCAGCATGTAGGACAGGGCGTCGGAGAACGACTCCTCGTCCTCCACGACGAGTACGCGAGTCACGAGCGGCTCTCCTTCGCCGGCCTCACGTCCCGCAGGGGGCCGCGTCCGATGGTTGGTTGGCTTGCCTCAGTCACAGGGCTGTCTCCAGGGGAATCGAGGGTGGTACGGGTACCGCCGTGCCGCCGAAGGCGGGCAGACGGAGTGTGAAGGTGGAGCCGGACCCTTCCTTGCTCCAGACGGACACCTCGCCCGCGTGCGCGGCGGCGACGTGCTTGACGATGGCGAGACCGAGCCCGGTCCCGCCGGTCGCGCGCGACCTGGCCGCGTCGACGCGGAAGAAGCGCTCGAAGATCCGCTCCAGGGATTCCTCGGGAATGCCGATGCCCTGGTCGCTGACACTGATCTCCACCGAGTCGCCCGCCGGCCGCACGCTGACGACGACGCGGGTGTGCTCGGGGCTGTAGGCGACGGCGTTGTCGATCAGGTTGCGCAGCGCGGTGAGGAGCAGTTCGTCGTCACCCCAGATGCGCAGGCCCTCGGTGCCGCCGGAGACGAGCGTGATGTCCTTGGCGACGGCCTTGGTGTTGCAGTGGTCGATGGCGTCGTGGATCGCCTCGTCGATCGAGACCTGACCCGGCGTCGGAATGGGCTCGGCGCCCTGGATCCTGCTGAGCGTGATCAGGTCCTGTACGAGGTAGGTGAGCCGGGCGGCCTCGTGCTGCATGCGCCCGGCGAAGCGAGTGACCGCCTCGGGGTCGTCTGCGGCGTCCTGGATGGTCTCGGCCAGCAGGCTCAGCGCGCCCACCGGGGTCTTCAGCTCGTGGCTGACGTTGGCGACGAAGTCACGGCGTACCGCCTCGACCCTGACCCGCTCGGTCTGGTCCTCGGCGAGCACCAGCACCTGGCCGTGGGAGCCGAGCGGGGCCACGCGGACGGCGAAGTTCGTCGTCTCCTGGCCGAACTTGTGCCCGGCGACGTCGATCTCGCTCTCCCGGATCTCGCCGTCCCTGCGCACCTGCCTGGCCAGCGCGAGCAGCTCGGCCGCCATCAGCCGATCCCCCTTGACCAGCCCGAACGCCCGCGCCGCCGAACTGGCGCGGAGCACCTTGTCGTGCGCGTCGAGCACCACCGCCGACGAGGGGAGCACGGCCAGCACGGACGCCACCCCCTGCGGCAGCGCGGCCCCCGTCTCCACGGCGTCGGTGGTGTCGACCCGGCTGCGGGTCTCTATCTGATTGCGATAGAACAGGATCGCCAGGGCGCCCACGACGAACCCGGCCAGGGCCGCCAAGCTCATGGCCATCTCACTCATGCCTCCGATGGTAGGTGGCCTTTTCCCAGCGGCAGACCCTCCCATCAGCGGATGAACGCCTCTTTCCTGGAAAGTTCATCTGACTGTAGAAGTTCGTTCATTGATCGGCACGTACGGTAATAGCATGCGCGACGCGTACCATGAAGAACTTGATCTGCTGACTGACAAGCTGGTCCAGATGACCAGCCTCGTCCGATCGGCCATCTCGCGTGCCACCACGGCCCTTCTCGACGCCGACCTCCAGCTCGCCGAGAGCGTCATTTCCCGTGACGAGGAAGTGAACGCGGTGTTCGCCGACATCGAGTCGTCGATCTTCGACTTGATGGCCAGGCAGCAGCCGGTCGCGGTGGACCTGCGGATGGTCATCACGGCGCTGCGCATGGGCACTGACCTTGAGCGTATGGGCGACCTCGCGGTCCATGTCGCCAAGGTAGCCCGTCTCCGCCACCCGGAGTCGGCGATCCCGCCGGAGATCCGCTCGACCATCCTGGAGATGGGACAGATCGCGGAGAACATCGTCACCAAGGCGGGCAGTTGCGTGGCCTCCAGGGACGTGGACTCGGCGCTGGAGCTGGAGCAGGACGACGACGCGATGGACCGGCTGCACCGTCGGCTGTTCAGGAACATTTTGAGCAAGGAATGGCCGCACGGGGTCGAGCCGGCGATCGACATCACGTTGATCGGCCGCTATTACGAGCGGTACGCCGACCACGCGGTACGGGTGGCGGCGGACGTGGTCTACCTGGTCACGGGTTCCCGCCCGAGCTGACCCCCCTCGCGGGTCACCGGCCGGCAATCAAGGGCCCATCTCCGGCCCCGCACTCGGCCAAGTGTCCGCGGAACCCCCGAACACGCCGTGGTCATGGGCCTAGCATCGACCGCGGACAGACCGGCGACGAAACCGGGTGGAGGAACGGCCTCCATCCGGTTTCGGCATTTCCGGGCGGCGTCGCGCGGGGTCAGCGGCCGGGCGGCCGCTGACGGTGCGCGGGATCAGCGGCCCTGGTTGGCCACGGCCTCGATGGCCGCCTTGGCGGCCTCCGGGTCCAGGTATTCGCCCCCCGGGCGGGTGGGCCGGAAGTCCGCGTCGAGCTCGTAGACCAGGGGGATGCCCGTCGGGATGTTGAGGCCGGCGATCTTCTCGTCGCTGATGCCGTCCAGGTGCTTGACCAGGGCCCGCAGCGAGTTGCCGTGCGCCGCCACCAGGACCGTGCGGCCCGCCGCCAGGTCGGGGACGATCTCGTCGTACCAGTAGGGGAGCATGCGCTCCACCACGTCCTTCAGGCACTCCGTGCGGGGCATGAGCTCCGGGGGCAGCAGGGCGTAGCGGGGGTCGCCGGCCTGGGAGTATTCGTCGTCGTCGGCGATCGGGGGCGGCGGCACGTCGTAGGAGCGGCGCCACAGCATGAACTGCTCGTCACCGAACTCCTCCCTGGTCTGCGCCTTGTTCTTGCCCTGCAGCGCGCCGTAGTGGCGCTCGTTGAGCCGCCAGCTCCGCTTCACCGGGAGCCAGATCCGGTCCGCCTCCGCCAGGGCGAGCTGGGCGGTCTGGATGGCCCTGGTCAGCAGGCTGGTGTGGACGACGTCCGGGCGCAGCCCGTTGTCCGTGAGGAGCCGGCCGCCGCGACGGGCCTCGTCCTCGCCTTTGGCCGACAGGCTCACGTCCACCCAGCCGGTGAACAGGCCCTTCGCGTTCCAGTCGCTCTCGCCGTGCCTTAGCAGCACCAAAGTCGCCATGGCGCCAATCCTACGGTTTTCCGGCTTCGGGGAGGTTGCGAGGTCCGCCGCCGCGTCACCGGTCCGGATCGGCGAAGCGGGCGAAGGCCCGCAGATTGGCCAGGGACTCTCCGCGCTTCGCACGCCACTCCCACTCGCGCCTGATCGAGGAGGCGAACCCCAGCTCCAGCGCCCGGTCGAACCATTCGTCCGCGTACGTCAGCACGCAGCCCAGGAGCCGGTCGACCTCCTCCTCCGTGACGGCCGCCGGCGGGACCCGGCCCACGAGATAGACGTCGCCGACGGGGTCGAGGGAGAAGTGCACGCCGTACATGGAGCCGTTCTTGCCGAGCAGCCAGCGGTAGAACTCCTCGTGGTTCTCGTCCGGCTGGCGGCAGAAGAAGGCCTCGACGTGCAGCTCCCGCTCCCCCGCGATCAGCCAGGTCATGGTGGCGAGCTTGTGTTGCCCGGGAAGTTTCACCAGGAACGCCCCGGGCCGCGGCTCGTCGTAGGAGACGTCCGCGGTCTTGAGCGCGGCTTCGACGACATCACGCATGCCGACAGGATAGGAGCCGGAGCTAGAGGTTCACCGCCACCGGGGACTTGTGCAGGTTCGCGATGGCGGCCACGTACACCTCCAGCAGCCGCGACGCCGTCGCCTGCCAGCCGAACGCCGCCGCGTGGGCGCACGCGCCCTGCGACAGCTCCTCCCGCCGGCGCGGCGCGGTCAGCAGGCCGTGCAGCGCGCGGGCCCAATCCGCCGGATCGTGGCCGTCCACGAGCACGCCCGACACCCCGTCCCGTACGGCGGTGCGAAGCCCTCCCACGGCGGCGGCCGCCACCGGGGTCCCACAAGCCTGGGACTCCAGGGCCACCAGCCCGAAGGACTCGCTGTACGAGGGCACGACGGTCAGCGAGGCCGCCCGGTACCAGTCGGCCAGTTCCTCCTGGGGAGCGGGCGGCACGAGGCGGACGACGTCGGAGAGGCCCAGCTCGGCGGCCAGTTCGGTGAGGAACGAGGGCCGGGCCAGGCCGTTGCCCGAGGGCCCGCCGACGCAGGCCACCACCAGGCGCTCGCGCATCGACGGGTCGTCGATGAGCATCCTGGAGGCCGCGCGCAGCAGCACGTCCGGCGCCTTGAGCGGCTGGATCCGGCCCACGAACAGCAGCACGTGGGCGCCCTGCGGCAGTCCCAGCCGGTCCCTGGCGACCGCCTGGGAGCCGGGCCGGAAGACGGCGAGGTTGACG
This sequence comes from Nonomuraea jiangxiensis, assembly GCF_900099965.1. GTDB lineage: Bacteria > Actinomycetota > Actinomycetes > Streptosporangiales > Streptosporangiaceae > Nonomuraea > Nonomuraea jiangxiensis. The sequence continues at coordinate 16,513 of NZ_FNDJ01000006.1, forward strand.
CCGGGGTTCACGACGGCGACCCGCTGCTCGGGGGCTCCGTACAGGTCGACGAGCTCACGGGCCTCGTCCACGGTGTTGGCCACGAGGCGGTCGGCGATCTCCACGACCTGTTCCTCGCCCACCACGCGGGCCCGCGGCTCGGGCTTGTCGCCCCGGGCCAGCAGCAGGTTCTTGACCTTGGCCATGGTGTGCATGGTGTGCACGAGCGGCACGCCCCAGCGCTCCTTGGCCAGCCAGCCGACCTGGCCGGACAGCCAGTAGTGGGAGTGGATGAGGTCGTAGCGGCCCGGGTCGTACATGGCCTCGGTGCGCAGCACCTCCGACAGGAAGGCGCAGAGCTGGGCCGGCAGGTCGGCCCGGTCCATCTCCTCGTAGGGGCCCGCCGTGAGGTGGCGCACGAGGACGCCCGGGGCGAGTTCGGCCACGGGTGGCAGGTGGCGCGCGGTGGCCCGGGTGAAGATCTCGACCTCCACGCCGAGCTGAGCCAGCCGTTTGGCGGACTCGACGATGTACACGTTCATGCCGCCGGCGTCGCCCGTTCCGGGCTGGTCCAAGGGCGACGTGTGCATGCTGATGGTCGCGACCCGGTTGACCCGCCGTCGCCTCACTCGACACCACCTCCAACTTTGTTACAACTGTCTAGATTTTTCCGACATTCCCGACTCCTAGCCACCACCGGGGGTGACGGATGCCCGATTTAGGGGTATTTGTCGGCACCGCAGGCCGACGGTGCCGGGCCCGGCTGGCAGGATGTTCCGCATGCGGAAAACGGCTGTGGTGACCGGTGCGAGCAGCGGCATAGGAGAGGCGACCGCGCGGCGGCTGGCCTCCGAGGGATACGACGTGGTGGCGGGCGCCCGGCGCCGCGACCGGCTGGACAAGCTGGCCTCGGAAGCGCCCTCGATCAGGCCGGTGACGCTCGACGTGACCTCGCAGGAGTCGGTCGACGCGCTGGCGGACACCCTTGAGCGCTGCGACGTGCTGGTCAACAACGCGGGCGGCGCCCTCGGCCTGGAGTCCGTGGCGGAGGCCCGGCCGGAGGACTGGCAGCAGATGTACGACACCAACGTGCTCGGCTCCCTGCGCGTGACCCAGGCGCTGCTCCCCCGGCTGGTCGAGTCGGGCGACGGCGTGCTGGTGATGCTGACCTCGACGGCTGCGCTGGTGTCCTACGAGGGCGGCGGCGGTTACGTCGCGGCCAAGCACGCCCAGCGCACGATGGCCGAGACGCTGCGCCTGGAGCTGGTCGGGCAGCCGGTGCGGATCGTGGAGATCGCGCCGGGCCTGGTGCGGACCGAGGGGTTCGCGGTCACCCGGTTCCGCGGTGACCAGGCGGCGGCCGACCGCGTCTACGAGGGTGTGCCGGACCCGCTGACCGCCGACGACGTGGCCGACGCCATCGCCTGGTGCGTGACGCGCCCCTCCCACGTGAACATCGACCGCGTCGTCATGCGCCCCCGCGCCCAGGCCGCCCAGCACAAGCTGCATCGCGTCAGTGACTGAGCCCGCCCGGCCGGGCAGGCGTTCGGCCCCCTCGACCGGCAGGCCGGTCGGCTCGATCACCCGGGGGACGACCGCGCACAACCGGCTGCGGCGCTGCGACCGGTGGATCGCCGCCGTGCACGGCCGCTCGCTGCGCGCCGCCGACCGCCCGCTCGTGGTGGACCTCGGGTACGGGGCCTCGCACGCCACGCCGCTGGAGCTGTTCACGCGCATGCGGCGGGTGGCGCCCGGCGTCGAGGTCGTGGGCATCGAGATCGATCCGGCCCGGGTGGCGCTGGCGAAGCCGTACGAACGGCAGGGGCTGACCTTCCTGCTGGGCGGCTTCGAGCTGCCCGTGCCGCGCCCGCCCACCCTGGTCCGGGCCTTCAACGTGCTCAGGCAGTACAGCGAGGCCGAGGCGTGGCACTACTGGGACGTGCTCAGGGCCAGGCTGGCCCCGGGCGGCGTCCTGGTCGAGGGGACCTGCTCCGAGAACGGGCGGCGCGCGGTCTGGGTGGGACTGTCGCGGGAAGGGCCGCAGACGATCACGTTCTCCGCCCGTTTCAGCGCTTTCGAGCGGCCTTCCGACCTGGCCGACCGGCTGCCGAAGACGCTCATCCACCGGAACGTGCCGGGTGAGCGCATCCACGGCTTCCTGAGCGACTTCGACCACGCCTGGGCGGTCAGCGCCCCTTACGGGGCTCATGGGGCACGGCAGCGCTGGCTGGCCGCGGTGCGGCTGTTGTCCGGTTCCTGGCCCGTACCCCTGCGGCCGCCGCTGGGCGGGCCCGCCCGGTGGCGCCTCGGCGAGCTGACCCTGCCGTGGTCGGCCGTCGATCCGCGTCAGCCCGCCAGGCGCGCCTCGAACACGGCGTAGGCCGCGCTGTCGAACAGCACGAACCGCACGTCCTCCACCGAGGTCCCGGCCTGCCGCACCGCCTCCAGGGCGATCCGGGCGGCGTCGTCCATCGGCCACCGGTAGATCCCGGTCGAGATGGCGGGGAAGGCCACCGACTTCGCCCCCAGCTCGTCGGCCACCCGCAGCGACTCGCGGTAGCAGGAGGCCAGCAGCTCCGAACGGTCCTCCGAGGCGGAATGGACCGGCCCGACCGTGTGGATCACCCAGCGGGCGGGCAGCCGCCCGGCGGTCGTGGCCACCGCCTGGCCGGTCGGCAGGCCCCGGGCGTACCGGGAGGCGCGCAGCTTCCTGCACTCCTCCAGGATCTCCGGCCCGCCACGGCGGTGGATGGCGCCGTCCACGCCCCCGCCGCCCAGGAGGGAGGAGTTGGCGGCGTTGACGACGGCGTCCACCCGCTGCGCGGTGATGTCGCCCTGGACCAGCGTGATCTCCATCCGGCCGACACTGTCAGCGACGAGCGGCCACCGCAATCTCGCGCGCCGGTCCTCCAGGCCCGATCGGAACGACGGTGGCGACCGATGATCCGTATTTATCAAGATTTGCCGTGTATCTAGGTAGAGGCAAGTACCCGTATACGCATATGCAGATATGGTCGCGTGGACAGCGAATCCATCGATGACCCGGATGCCAGCTCGACAGGTTGTAGAGCTAGTCTGAGGGATGTGAAAGGTCTTGGCGAGCTTGAGCGCAGCATCATGGACATCCTCTGGGCGGAGAGCACGGCGCTGACCGCCCGCGAGGTCGGCAGGCTCATAGCCGACCGTGACCTGGCCCCCACCACGGTGATGACCGTCCTCGACCGCCTCACCCGCAAGGGCTTCCTCCACCGCACCCGGGACGGCCGGGCGTGGAGATATCAGCCCGCGGAAACCCGAGACGCCTACATCGCCGAGCTTATGCTGGAAGCCTTGGACCTGACGGGCGACCGATCGGCCGCCCTGACCCGCTTCGCCCAGGCCGTGTCGGGCCCGGAGGCGGAGATCCTGCGCAAAGCGCTGACGGAGCTGGAGGACGAGTGATCACGGCAGCGGCGCTGGCAGCGCTCGCCACGGCGTGCGCGGTCGGCTCCTGGCGTTTCACCACAGCCCGGTGGACCTCACGCGCTCCCCGGCTGGCCATCATCGTCTGGCAGTCCCTGGGCGTGGCCTGGGGCCTGGCCACCACGGGCGCCATGCTCGCTTACGCCGTCCAGCCCTACGGCACGGGTGTGCTGCCGGGCCTGATCGCGTTCGCGCACGGGGAGCCGCCGCTGCACGCGTGGGACGCGCTGCACGTGCTGGCCCTGATCGCGGGGCTCACCTCGCTCGCCGTGCTGGTCGTGGTGCTGCTCGCCGCGGGCGTGCAGGCGCTGCGGGCCCGCCGGCGGCACCGCATGCTGCTCGCGCTGATCTCCCACGACGACCCGGGTGTGCCGGGCGTGCGGGTGCTGGCCCACCCCAGCGCCGCCGCCTACTGCGTGCCGGGGCTGCGCTCGCAGGTCGTGGTCAGCGAGGGCGCGCTCAAGCTGCTCTCGGAGGACGAGCTGGCGGCCGTGCTCGCGCACGAGGCCGCCCACGTGCGCGAGCGCCACGACCTGGTGCTGCTGCCGTTCGCCGCGCTGCGCCGGGCGCTGCCCTGGTCCAAGGTCGTGTCCGACGCGCAGGGGCAGGTGGAGCTGCTCATCGAGATGGCCGCCGACGACCGGGCCCGCCGCTACTGCTCGCCGCGCCGGCTGGCGACGGCACTGCTCAGGTTCGGCACGGCCGGCGCCATGCCGACCCCGCACGGCATGCTGGGCCTGCACGCCCACAACGTCATGGCCAGGGTGGACCGCCTGATCAAGCCGGCTCCGGAGCTGGCCGTGTCGGTGCGTTATGGATACATCGCACTTTCTGTGATTTTGCTCACCACTGCTCCCTATCTCTGGGTTATCCAGCTCTGATGCTTGCTGCCGTTAATCGCCGCGTTTGCAATTGCAAGCACCGCGGGGCAGACTGGCCGCATGGCACTACCCAAGGTCGGCTCGATAGGTGAGTACATCCGCGAGCAGCGGCAGCAGGCGAAGATCTCACTTCGCCAGCTCGCCGCCGCCGCCGGAGTCTCCAACCCCTACCTGAGTCAGGTCGAGCGCGGGCTGCGCAAGCCCAGCGCGGAGATTCTCAACCAGATCGCCAAGGGGCTGCGCATCTCGTCGCAGGCGCTCTACGTGCAGGCGGGCCTCATCGAGGACCGGGAGCCGCCGAGTGATGTGATCACCGCGATCAGGGCCGACACGAATCTCAGCGAACGGCAGAGCCAGGTGCTGATTGATATTTATGAGTCGTTCCGAAAGGAGAAGCGCGCCGAAGACGAGCAGACCTCCCAGAACGCTCGTCCCCGGCACGACTCCGCATCGGATGACGAGCCGCTGTCCGAGGAGTTTCTCGCCGCACTTGAGCCCTACGCGGCGACCTCGCGCAACGGCAACGTCACCCAGGAAACCAAGGAAGGTTAACCCATGACGCTCGCCACCGAGGTAAAGAAGCTCGCGGAGTCCAAGCCGTTCTATGCCGTCGCCGGCATGGGCGACTTCGCGGTCGAGAAGCTGCGTGAGCTGCCCGAGCGGCTCCACAAGCTCCAGACCCGCCGCTCCGAGCTGGCCAAGGACCTGCCGGAGAGGGCCCGCGCCTACGCCGACAAGGCCGAGGGCCTCGCCAGGGACTTCCCGGTGAAGGCCCGCGACTACGCCGACCAGCTCACCCACCGGGCCACCGAGGTCTACGAGGACTTTGCCACACGTGGCCGCAAGGTGGTCAGCAAGGCGAGCGGCGAGGCCGCGCTTGAGCTCGAAGAGGTGTCGGAGGCCGCCGAGCCGCCCGTGGCCCAGCCGATCAAGAAGACGCGCACCACCAACCGCACCACCAAGGCCAAGGCCTGACCTGACGGAAGGCCCGCCTCCTCTTCTGGAGGCGGGCCTTCCTCTTTGGGGGTGCCCGCCTGTCGGCGGCGCCTATTAGGCTGAAGCCGCATCCATCGCGGCGTTGGGCGGAGCCAAGCACATGAATTTGATCAACGGCGTTTTCAACCTTCTCTTCCTGTTGCTCGCCGCCGGCATCTTCGGCATGTCGGTCTACGCGCTCGTGCACGCGCTGCGGGTGCCGACGGCCGCGTTCGTCTCGGCGGGCAAGCTGCAGAAAAACCTGTGGCTGCTCATCCTGGCGCTGGCGACGCTGTTCTCGGGCGCCGGGGCATGGCAATATCTCAACGCGTTCCTGGCGTTCGGCGCCAGCGACTTCATCGGCATCGGCCTGGGCATCTTCTCGATCCTGGCCGTCATCGCCGCCACCGTCTACATCGTGGACGTCAAGCCAGCGGTCAAGGGCATGGGCGGCCGGGGCAACAGCGGCCCCTACGGCCCCTGGTGATCAGGCCAGCTTCGGGGCCAGCCAGGCGGCGAGGTGCTCGTGCCCGGCGCGCGTGGGATGCACGCCGTCGGGCAGCACCACCGCCGACCGCTTGCCGGTGACCCAGCGCCGGTCCATCGGGTCGAGGAAGGCCACGCCCGCGCGCACGGCCGCCCGCGCCACCGCGTCGCGCACCTCATAGGCCTTCCGGGGCGCGTCGTCCAGCCAGATGGGGCCGACCACGACGATCCTGGTGTCCGGCCAGTGGCCGCGCACCCGGTCCAGCAGGCCCTCGGCGGCGTGCCGCACGCGTTCGGCGCTCCAGCGGCGGTCGTTGTGCCCGCCGGAGATGACCAGCAGGTCGGGAGGAGGCCGCCAGGCCAGCTCCACCTCGAAGGACTCGCGGAACGTACGCCCCACGCGCCCCTCGTTGACGAACCCCGTGCCGCCGGCGCCCGCGATCACGGGCTGCCAGCCCAGCCGGCGGGCGGCCTGCGACGCGTACGTCTCCCACTCCGGCACCGGCCCCGACCCGACGGTGAAGCTGTCGCCCACGAACATCATCACCGGCGCCCTGGCCGCGAGGGTGCCGGCCGGGCGCGAAGGGACGTTGGCCGCGATCGTGCCGCCACAGCCAGAAATCGCCATCAACGCGATGACCGGCGCGATCCCGGACCGATGCGTCAGGCCACGCATTACCACCTCGGGGCACTAGGCTGCCGATATGACCTACGACCTCCACGGACGCACGCAGCGATTGGAACTCGCCGACCAGAACCTACGTGACTTCGAGGCCGTGGTCCTGGACGCCACGCCAGAGGGGATCGTGCTGAGCCGGTCGGCATTCTATCCGGGTGGCGGTGGCCAGCCGGCGGATCACGGAGTTCTGATCTGGCAGGGCGTGGAGACGCGCGTCGTGGGGGTGCGCAAGGGCGACGACCTGGAGCTGATCCCGGCCGAGGGCGACCCGATCCCGCCCGCCGGCACCACGGTCCGGGCGGCGGTGGCCGACGAGCGGCGCTCGGCCCTCATGCGTACGCACTCGGGCCTGCACGTGCTGTGCGGCGTGGTGTTCCGCGACTACGGCTGCCTCGTCACCGGCGGCAACATGGACGAGCTCAGCGCGCGGATGGACTTCAACCTGCCCGAGGTGCCGCCCGGGTTCAAGGAGGCCGTGGAGGACGCCTGCAACGCCGAGATCGTCGCCGACCGGCGCATCGACGTACGGGTCCTGCCGCGCGGGGAGGCGTTCGAGATCCCCGACATCATCCGCACGGCCACCAACCTGGTGCCGGAGACCGTGCAGGACGTGCGCATCGTGGACATCGTCGGCCTGGACACGCAGGCCGACGGCGGCACCCACGTGGCCTCCACCAAGCAGATCGGGCACATCAAGGTCGCCAAGATCGAGAGCAAGGGGCGCGGCTTCCGCCGCCTGCGCATCCAGATCTCCGACTAGTCCGCCGGAGGTCGCGGGCCCGGGAGTGTTCAGCGAGCGGCAAATCACATCTAGCCGGATTGAAGAGTACGAACCGCTACGATGTGCCGCCATGACGGGTATCAGACTCACCTTGGCCGCCCTGGGCGCCGCCGCGCTGGCGCTGACCGCCGCCCCCGCGGCGACAGCGGAGGCAGGGATCACGGACGAAGTGACGCTGACCCTCGGCAAGGACGGCACCCTGCACGTCGTGGAGAAGATCACCGGGGCGGCCGCGGGTCTCAGGCGCACGTTCATCACCAGGACGCGGTACGACGACGACAACGACCGTCTCTACCAGGTCTCGAACGTCAAGGGCGGCACGCTCGCGGGCGACGTGCTCACCGTCACGGGGCAGACCGTCGAATACGACGTCAAGGGCGCGGTCACCCCCTCGGGAAGCGTCGAGGAGCTGCGCTGGTTCGCGGTGAACGGCTGGAACCAGCCGGTCGCCCAGGCCACCGTCACGGTGAGCGGCCCCGGGCAGGTGCGCAACCTGTCCTGCTTCGCCGGCGAGCTCACCTCGGCCATCGGCTGCACCTCGGCGTCCATGGACCACACGGCCACCCAGGCCACGTTCGAGCAGCAGAACCTCGCGCCCGGCCAGGCCCTGACCGTGGTCGTCGGCTACGCCAAGGGGTCCAGCCAGGGCGCGCCCATCCTGGAGCGGCGCTTCTCGCTGGCCTCCGCCTTCACCCTGGACACCGTCACCGGCGGCGCCCTGGCCGCCCTGCTGGTGCTGATGCTCGGCGGGATCGGCCTGCTCTACTGGACGCGGGGCCGCGACGCCAGGGTCGCGGGGCACGAGCAGGGTCCCGCCAGCCCGGTGCAGAACGGTCACTTCTCCCCGCCCGACGGGGTACGGCCGGGCCAGATCGGCACCCTCGTGGACGAGCAGGCCGACGTGGTCGACGTGACCGCCACCATCGTGGACCTCGCCGTACGGGGCTACCTGCGGATCGACGAGCAGCCCAGGCAGACGTACGACGCGCCCGACTGGATGCTGGTCCGGCTGCCGAACGCGCCCGTCAACGCCCTCCTGCCGTACGAACGCGCGCTCTACGACGCCATCTTCGAGGGCCGGGACGCGGTGCTGCTGTCGCAGCTGTCCGGTTCGTTCGCCAGCCATCTGGGCAAGGTGCGCGACGCCCTCTACGCGGACGTGGTCAAGCAGGGCTGGTTCGCCCGCCGGCCCGACACCGAGCGCACCCGGTGGACGACGATCGGCGTGGTGCTCATCGGCGTGGGGCTGCTGGCCACCGTCGCGCTGGCCTGGTTCACCACGTACGGGCTGCTCGGTCTGGCCGTGGTCATCGCGGGCGGCGCGCTGGCCATCGGCGGCCAGTACATGCCGGCCAAGACGGCCAAGGGTTCGGCGGCGCTGGCGCACACGATGGGCTTTCGCCAGTACCTGTTCTCCGGGGAGCTGGGGGAGGTGCCCGAGCAGCACCGGGTGGAGCTGTTCTCCCGCTATCTGCCCTATGCCGTGATCTTCGACGGGGTGGAGCACTGGTCGCGGGTGGTGGCCTCGGTCACCGGGAACGGGCACCAGTCGGACAACCTGTACTGGTATCACGGGCCGGCGGAGTGGGACCTGTCCAAGTTCGCCGGGTCCATGCGGACCTTCACCACGACGACCTCGGGGGCCATCTCCGCCACCCGCCAGTTCCGCAGCCTCTGAATCCGCCGCTCTCAGGCCATGCGGGGCATGGCCCGGCTGTTGTGCAGGATGCGGAAGCGCCCGTCGGCCCCGGGGTCGAGGAAGATGACGTCCCGGTGCTCGCCGCGGTCCGACCCGACCTCGACGAAGCGGACATCGTCGAGCGCGGCCAGCTCCGTGACGGGATTGGTGACCAGCGCCTCGACGGCCGCGACCCGCGGGATGACGGTCATGGTCAGCGGTCCCTGCCCGTCGTGGCCGATCCTGATGGTGGCCACTCCCATGTCGAAGTCGCCGACGTACCGGCCGGGGTCGCTGAGCGGGGCGGCGGCGGGAGGCGTCACCGGGGCGGGCGCGCGCACGCCGGCGAGCTCGGCCAGCAGCGGGTGGACCAGGTCCGCGTGGAGGGCCTCGGCGCCTCCGCCGTTGGTCAGCAGCACCACGGCCACGTCCGCCTCCGGGACCATGCGCAGGTAGGCGTACTGCCCGATCGTCGACCCTGCGTGGCCGAGCACCGTGCCGCCGTCCCAGCCGTGCCGCTCCATGCCCAGGCCGTACGAGCCGGGGAAGGCGGACAGCGGCGGCGGGGCCGACTGGTGGGTGCGCATGGCCTCGGCCGAGTCGCGTGAGAGCAGGCGCGCGTCGTCGCGGGCGAGCCCGTGGCGCAGGTGCAGGCGGGCGAACTCCAGCAGGTCGGCGGCGCTCATGGCGAGCCCGCCCGCGGGGTCGAGCGCCCGCGGGAGCGCCCAGGCCGGAGCCGGGCCTGGCGTCCCCGCGACCTCGACGTGGCCGACCGCGGTGCGGTGCAGGAGGGCCTGCTCCGGCAGGGTGACAACGGTCCCCAGTCCGAGCGGCCCGGCCAGCCACCGCCGCACCATCGGGCCCCAGGACTCGCCCCTCAGCACCTCGGCCAGGCGGCCGAGAACGACGAACCCGGCGTTGTTGTAGGAGAACAGCGTGCCGGGCTCGGTGACCTGGGCCGCGCCGGACAGGTTGGCCACGAGGGCGGCCACGGCGCCCTCGTCCCTGCCGTAGTCGGTGAGATCCTCCCCGGCGAACCCCGCGGTGTGCGCCAGCAGGTGACGGACGGTGACGTGCGCCGCGGCCGTCTCGTCGGCGAGCGCGAAGGCCGGGAGGTACGCGCGGACCGGCCGGTCGAGATCCAGTAACCCCTCGTCCACGAGCTGCATGACCAACGTGGCCGTCCACGTCTTGGTGACCGATCCGATCTGGAAGACCGAGTCCGGGGTGACCGCGACGCCGGTGCGGGTGTTGAGCACGCCGGTGGCCGCCTCGACGACGGCCCCGTCGTGCAGGACGGCGAGCACGGCGCCCGGGACCCCGTGCCGCTCGGCCTGCGTGGTCAGGCGCTCCCGCAGGTCTGACGTGGTGATGCTCACAGCGGTCCTCCCCTTGTCAATTGATTCCATATTTAAGACCATAGCCAATAATGGAGTCAATGGCGCGCTACGATTCCGCAAGGGCGGCGATCGTCGGGGAAGGACGCATGTGAGCGATGTCGGTGTGCTGCACCCGGTCCGGATCCGGGTGGCACAGATCCTGGCACTCGGCCCGCACACCGGGACCCAGCTGCGCCAGGCGCTGCCGGACGTTCCGTACAGCAGCCTCTACCGGCACGTTCGCTGGCTGCTTGAGGCGGGCGTCGTCCGCGTCGCCGGTGAGCGCAAGGTGCGCGGAGCCGTCGAGCACACCTACGAGCTGGACGAGAACGCGGTCCAGGGGGCGGTGCCCGACCCCGCGGCGCTGTCCGCCGACGATCACGAGCGGGCGGTGACCGCGTTCGTGACGGGCCTGATGGCGCAGGCGCACGCCTACCTGGAGAGCGAGCCGGAGGATCCGGTCACCCAGGGGCTCACCTACGTGTCGGCGCACGTGTGGGTGGACGACGAGGAGCTCGCCCGCCTCCGGGCGCGCCTGCGGGAGCTGATCGACCCCCTCGTGCACACCACCCCCGGCCCGGGGCGGCGGCAGATCACCCTGGGCGTCGTCGCGATCCCCCAGCCGGGCGAGCCCCAGCCCTAGAGCGTCGTCAGATCATCTCCCTGAGCACGTCGTCGGCCGGGGTGGCCCCCACGCCGAGAATCTTCTCCGTCTCGGACCAGTCCACGACGAACGGCCGGCCGGGCTTGGTCAGCACCTCGTGCATCTCGGCCCAGAACGGCGCGGTGAGCGCGAGCAGGGCCAGGTCGCGTTCGGTCATCTGCTCCATCCGCGGCCTCGGCGCCCCCGCGAGCTCGGCCAGCCGCCCGGCCAGCTCCCGCACCGACAGGGTCGCGGTCGGCACGTGCCAGGCCCGGCCGTAGGCCTGCTCGTCGCGGCTCGCGGCGACCAGCGTGCGCGCGGTGTCGCCGATCGCCGAGTAGCTGTGCGGCACGTCGAGCTCCTGCGGAACCAGGACGAGAGTGCCGTCGAGGACCTGCCGCCGCACCATGAGGCTGAACACCGAGTAGGCGCCGGCGCCGTAGAACTGGCCGGCCCGCACCTCGGTGACCCGCACTCCGGAGGCGGCGGCCTCCTCCCACACCCGGGCCCTGCTGCGCCCCTTGGGCCCGGTGGCGGCCAGCGGGAAGTCCGGCCGGATCGGCCCGTCCACCGGCCCGTAGGCGTAGAGGTTGCCGAGCATGACGTAGCGGACGCCGGTCCGCCGCACCGCGGTGAGCAGCGCCGCCGACAGGGCCGGGAACTGCTCCGGCCAGGTGTGGTACGCCGGCGCGGCCGTGGTGAACAGCGTGTCCGCCCCTTCCGCCAGCTCGGTGAGCCGGTCGGCGTCGGTCGCGTCGGCGGCGACCCTCTCGACGAGCGGGTGCTCGGGCCCGCCACCCGTACGGCTGATCATTCGTACCCGCTCGCCGTCCTCGGCCAGCAGCAGAGCGGTCTTCGACGCGGCGGCCCCGCGACCCACGATCACCTGAAATCTCATGATGACAACGGTGCCGACCCGCGGCCTCGTACGATAGTGGCCGGAATGCCTACTATCCGGAGGATCTGGCCATGCATCGCGTCGCCGTGGTCGTCGTGCTCCCCGTGCTGAGCTTCGACGTCTCGATCCCGCTCATGGTGTTCAACAGCGTCGCCGACTATGAGGTGCGCGTCTGCACGGCCCGGCCCGGCTCGCTGGCGACCGTCGGCGGCCCCGCCATCGTGGTGCCGGACGGCCTGGACACGGTGGCGGGCGCCGACACGGTGATCGCCGTGGGCAGCGGCGGCGAGCAGGCTCCCCCGGCCGTCCTCGACGCCCTGCGCGAGGCCGCGTCCGGCGGGGCGCGCATCGCTTCCCTGTGCACGGGCGCGTTCGTGCTGGCCCAGGCCGGCCTGCTGGACGGGCGGCGGGCCACCACCCACTGGGGACTGGCCGGCGACCTCGCCACCGGCTTCCCGGCGGTCGACGTCCAGCCCGACCTGCTCTTCGTCGAGGACGGCGGCATCTACACCTCGGCGGGCGCCGCCGCCGCCATCGACCTGTGCCTGCACCTGGTCAGGCTCGACTACGGCGCCGCGGTCGCCAACGCCGCCGCGCGGCTCGCGGTCGTCCCGCCCCTACGGCCGGGCGGCCAGGCGCAGTTCATCGAGACCCCGCTGCCTCCCGAGCGCGGCACCTCGCTAGCCGCCACCCGGGCCTGGGCGCTCGCCCACCTCGACCGCCCGCTCACCCTGGCCGACCTGGCCGCGCACGCCGGCACCAGCGTACGGACCCTGACCAGGCGCTTCCACGCGGAGACCGGGACGAGCCCGCTGCAGTGGCTGCTGTTGCGGCGCATCGACCGGGCCAGGGAACTGCTGGAGACGACCGGGCTGTCCATGGACCACGTGGCCGGGCGGAGCGGGCTGGGCAGCGCCGACTCCCTGCGCAAGCACATGATCGCCCGGGTCGGGCTCACGCCCACGGCCTACCGAGCGGGCTTCACCCGGGTGCCCACCGCCTGACGTCAGCGGATCCGCAGCTCACCGACCGGGCGGCCGCCGCCGAGCACCTGCGGGGTGCCCAGCTCGGCCAGCTCGGGCGCGTCCAGGCCGAGGGAGCGCAGGGCCGCCACCGTGACCGCGACGCGGGCCCGCGCGCCACCGTCCTCGATCTTGACGGTGCCCGCGCGCCCGTCCTCGAACACGAACGCGTCGAACGCCTCCGCCCCCGACTTCAGCATGAGCCCGGGGATCGCGCGCATCAGCCTGGCCTCGGGCCGGTCGGTGCCCGAGGTCCACTCGGGGTGGGCGGTCATGGCGTCGAAGATCTTGCGCTCGTACGAGTCGGGCGAGGACTTCGGGAACGCCCGGAACGCCTTGGTCACCCCCAGCATCGACACGAAGAACAGCGGCGCCCCGCATCCGTCCACGCCCGAGGCGGCGACCCGCTCGCCCGTCAGCTCCTCGACCGTCTCCCTGATCGCCCGCTGCAGCGGGTGCATGGGGGCGGTGTAGGTGTCCAGCGGCCAGTCGTTCAGCGCGCAGGTGGCCAGCATGGCGGCGTGCTTTCCGGAGCAGTTCATGTAGATCCGGCCGCGCTCGGTCACCGCCCGGTCGAACGGGTAGTCCTCGGGACACAGCAGTGCCTCCTCCGACAATCCCGCCCCCGCCAGGATCTTCCTGGCGCCGTCCACGTGGAACGGCTCGCCCGAGTGCGAGCCACAGGCCAGCGCGAGCAACTCCCCTTCCAGCCGCAACCCGGCACGCAACATGCCGAGTGCCTGCAGCGGCTTCATCGACGACCGTGGCGAGGCGGGAACGTGGACCGCGCCCCGGGTCTCGACCGGGCGCCCTGCCTCGTCCACGGTGAACATGCGCGCCTGATGCGTGGACTCCACGAACCCGGACCGGACAACTTCCACAACCATCGACATTGAGCTCTCCCCTTTCCGGCACGAGTCTACGAACGGCGATTTCTACGCCAGAATGGGATCCCATGCGAGCGGTTGTGCAGCGGGTGAGTTCGGCGTCGGTCGAGGTCGAGGGGCGGGTCGTCGGGGCGGTCGACGAGCCGGGGCTGCTCGTCCTGGTGGGTGTCACGCACACGGACACGCCCGCCGAGGCCGCCAGACTCGCCGCCAAGCTGTGGGGGCTGCGCATCCTGCACGGCGAGAAGTCCTGCTCGGACGTGTCGGCGCCGCTCCTGGTGATCAGCCAGTTCACGCTCTACGGCGACGCGCGCAAGGGCCGCCGCCCCACGTGGCAGGCGGCCGCCCCGGGCCCCGTCGCCGAACCGCTGGTCGACGCCGTGGTGGCGGAGCTGCGGGCGCTGGGCGCGCACGTGGAGACGGGCGTCTTCGGCGCCGACATGAAGGTGTCCCTGGTCAACGACGGCCCGATCACGCTGATCCTGGACGTGTGACCGCCCCCCGCGAGCGCGACCTCGGGCGGATGACCGCGCCCGGCGACCAACGTCGGACGAGTGACCGCGCCCGGCGGCCGGGGTCTCAGCGGAGGCGGCGGCGCAGGCTCGGGTCGATGGAGACGTTGCGCCCGGCGTCCGGCGGCACGACGATCTCCTGAGCGGCGGCCACCCCACCGGCCAGCAGCGGCGCGTCCACCGGCACCGTCCGCTTGATCACGGCCAGCGCGATCGGCCCGAGCTCGTAGTGCCGGGCGGCCGAGCCCACCACCCCGACCTCCTGGCTCTCGAAGACCACCGGAGCCCCGTGCGGAGGCAGCGTGTCGACGCTCCCGTCGAGGTGCAGGAACACCAGCCGCCGCGGCGGATGCCCCAGGTTGTGCACCCGGGCGACGGTCTCCTGACCGCGGTAGCAGCCCTTGGACAGGTGCACGGCCGACCCGATCCACCCCACTTCGTGCGGGATCGTCTTGTGGTCGGTGTCGAGCCCCAGCCGCGGCCGGTGCGCCTCGATCCGCAGCGCCTCGTAAGCCCACAGCCCCGCCGGCCGCTTGCCCAGATGCTCCGGCAGCTCGGCCCGCGGCACCAGGAAGTCCTCATCGGCCGTGGACAGCACGGCCAGGTCGTCAGCCCGCGACACCTCGACCCGCAGCATGAACCGCATGCGGTCGAGATAGTCGATCAGGCTCTGCGCGGTGCCCGGCTCGACGTGGGCCAGCACGCTCTCACCATCGTCGACCAGCGTCAGGTGGTGCAGCACGTGGCCCTGCAGGTCGAGGTCGAGCGTCTGGGTCCACTGCCCGGGGGCCAGTTGGTCGAGCTTTTGCGAGGTCAGGTCGTTGAGCCATTTCAGCCGGTCGGCGCCGGAGACGCGGACCACCTCGCGATTGCTGCGGTCGACGACCGCCTCGCCCTTGGCCAGCGCACGCTGCTCGGCGAACAGGTCGCCGTAATGCCCGGCTATGTCGGAATCCGGTTCGTCGGCGGGAACCGCACCGGGAAGGTCGAGCAGAGGGCTACGCATGCCTCCAGGCTAGCGGCAGTTGCGGCAACGCCCGAAAACGGTCAGGTGATGCACGTCGGCGACGAACCCCAGCTCCTTGTCCAGCGCGTTGACCAGCCCCTCCGCCATCTCGGGGCGCACCTCGAACACCTCGTCGCACCCCCGGCACACCAGGTGGACGTGGTCGGCCTCGGCGGCCAGATGGTAGGTCGGCGCGCCGTGCCCGAGGTGGGTGTGGGTGACCAGGCCGAGCTCCTCAAGCAGCTCCAGCGTGCGGTAGACCGTCGAGATGTTGACGCCGCGGGCGGTCTCGCGGACCTTGACGCAGATCTCCTCGGGAGTGGCGTGCTCCAGCTCCTTGACCGCCTCCAGGACGAGCTGACGCTGGGGAGTGACCCGGTAGCCCTTCGCACGAAGTTCTTCGTGCCATTGCGTCTCGGTCATGTTCCCGAGTCTAGGGGCACATTCCGCCCCTTGCGGGGGCCCTCCGGACGGTCTGGTGAATATTCACTTGCCCCCTTCGCGGCCGAGCGCATAACTTCTTGGGTACGCGGAAAGGAGGTGGTCCGAATAATGGTGAGTCATAGTCGGGCTAGCGAGGTGGTTGTCCGCTAACGGCGCGGACTGTTGTCTCGTGTCGTTCGCGAATTCGAGGCAACCACCGGGGCCCCTGGCAGCCGGAGGCGGGATCCCATCCCGACCATGGTCCATCCGGCCCGCTTGCGTCGCAGGCGGAGTGATGCCCGGGGCCCTTTTTCATGCACGGCACCGTCGAGGCCGACCGCTCAGTGCTCTCCCCTGGCGGTGAGGCCGAGCCGGTCGCAGGCTTCCCGGTAGAGGCGCACCACGGCCCCGCGCACCTGGGCCCGCTCGGTCAGCCTCTCGCCCCAGGGCACCCGCACCCGCTCCCCGCCGTCCACCGTGAACTCGATCGCCTCGGCGTCGACGTCGCTCGTCACGGCCGAGGTGGCCGCGGGCCGCCCGCCGAGCGCGCGTACGATGATCAGCGAGTCGTCGGCGTGGTCGTCGTTCATGTGGCGCTTGATCGCCGCGACGGCGTCAGGGGTGAAGGGGTCGCTCATTCAGGCCACCCTCTTCAGCACCGCCGACATGTGGTCGGTGAGCGGGTGGCCCACGGCCGCCATCTCGTAGGCCCACGCGAGATTGCCCTCGGCCAGGCCATAGAGGCGGTGGCCCGCGGTGTATTCCTTGGCCGAGGCGGTGCGGGCGACCACGTCCGTACGGAGCTCGATCTTGTGGAAGACCACCTCGCCGATGTAGATCTCGACGATCCCGGTCGGGTGCGACAGCACCACCTCGATCTGCCGGTCCGGCTGCGGCCGCCAGTAGCCCGACTCGGTGGCGAGCGGCCTGACCCGGTTTCCCGACTCGTCGAGCAGCCAGGTGCGGCTCACGTAGGTCAGGAACGGCTTGCCGTTGTGCCCGAACTCGATCTCCTGCCCGAAGTTGAAGCTCTCGATCGTCGGGTAGCCGCCCACGCCGGCGCCTTCCCACCGGCCGAGCAGGAACGCGATCGGCTCCAGGTCGGGGTGCACTTCAGGTTCTTCCATGGCTCTCAAGGGTAGCGGCGGCGCGCGCGGCCCAGGCCCCCCGCGGACGGCGTGGGTAGCCGGTATTGTCGGCCTGGACCAGACGGGGCTTTCGCCCGGCGATGGGGCGAGTCGCCGGGGGGATGGCCGAGGAACATGAGCATCCAGCGGACGGTGACGGGCATGGCACGATCATTGGTGATCAAGGTGACCGCGGGGGCGGACGCCCCGGAGCGGTGCAACCAGGCGTTCACGGTGGCGGCCACGGCGCTGGCGAGCGGCGTGCCGGTCTCCTTGTGGCTGACCGGCGAGTCGTCGTGGTTCGCGCTGCCCGGCCGGGCCAAGGAGTTCGCCCTGCCGCAGGCCGCGCCGCTGACCGACCTGCTCGAGGCCGTGCTGGCGGGGGGCCGGGTGACGCTCTGCACCCAGTGCGCGGCGCGCAGGAACATCACCATGGACGACGTCATCGACGGCGTCCGCATCGCGGGCGCCCCCGCGTTCGTCGAGGAGATCCTGGGCGAGGGAGTCCAGGCCCTGGTCTACTGACCGGACCTGCCCCCTCGGCAGCGGTCAGCCGGGCCGGACCGCCGCCAGGCGCTCCTGGCGCAGGGCCTCGTAGGCGGAGTCGTCGAGCGGGGCCAGCGGGCCCACCCGCCACGACAGCAGCAGGTCGGCCAGTGCGGGGTTGCGGGCCAGGGCCGGGCCGTGCAGGTAGGTGCCCACCACGTGTCCCGCGTAGCAGCCCTCGAAGCCGTCGCCGTTGCCCACGCCCACCAGCGTCCTCGACAGGGGCTTGACGCCGGGGCCCAGCCGGGTGACGCCCATGTGGTTCTCGAAGCCGGTCAGGGTGGGCAGGTTGAGCCCGGCGTCCACCTCGGCCACCAGCTCGCCCACCGCGCGGGCGGGGCCGCGGGTGCTGGCGATGTCCAGCAGGCCGATGCCGTCCACCGGCTGGCCCTCCTCGCCGCCGAACGTGCTGCCCATGATCTGGTATCCGGCGCACACCGCCAGCATGGCGGCGCCCCTGGCGATGGCGCGGTGCAGGCCGCCGTCCTTGCGCAGCCGCGCGGCGGCCAGGATCTGCGGGCGGTCCTCGCCGCCGCCGATGAGGTAGATGTCGCCGCCCTCCGGCACGGGGTCCGCCGAGCGTACGTGGATCGTCTCCGTCTCGATGCCCCGCAGGCGGGCCCGCTGCTCCAGGACGAGCACGTTGCCCTGGTCTCCGTAGGTGCTCAGCAGGTCGGGGTAGATCCAGACGATGCTGAGGGCGCTGTCAGACGGCACGACCGAACTCCGATCGGATCAGCTGGAAGGCGGTGTAGTTGGCGATCACGTCCACCCGGCCGGGCGGCTGCATGGCCAGTGCCTCGGTGAACGTACGGCACAGCGTGAACGGCACCTCCGCCACCTCCAGCCGCAGCGCGAGGTCGAGGCGGCGCTCGCCAGTGACGAAGACGGGACGGCCGCGCAGGATGCGGTAGTCGACGTCCCACAGCCACGAGGTGTCGCGGCCGTCGGGGCCCTGCGCGTTGACCGACAGGATGATCGGCAACTGCGGATCGGCGACGTCGAACGCCTCCAGCCAGCCCGCCGGGTTCTTCGACAGCAGCAGCCGCGCCTGCCGGCCGTCACGCTCGACGGTGGTGTAACGGCCCGCCACCGAGGTGACCTCGCGGAGCCGGGGCAGCGCCCGCTCCACCGGCATCCCGAACGCCTCCGCCACCGCCAGCGCCATCACCGCGTTGGAGCGGTTGGCCTGCCCGGGCAGCTGGATGTCGAGCCGCCACCGCTGCCCCCGCGGGTCGATCGCCGAGTCGTCGTCGAGCGACCACTGCGGCTCCGGCCGGTGGAACGTGCACTCCCGGCACGCCCAGTCGGCGTCCTTGCGGTCGAGCGGCCCCCCGCACTCGGGGCAGCACCAGGAGTCCTCCTTCCACCGCTGGCCCCCGGCCACCCAGGTGACCTTGGCGGCCGTCGACGCGCCCCAGGTCACGAGCGGGTCGTCGCAGTTGGCGATGACGTGGGTGGGCTTGCCGGACAGCGCCCTGCGCCACTTCTGCGCGAGCAGCCAGATCTCGGCGGCGCGGTCCATCTGGTCGCGGCTGAGGTTCATCAGGCACATGACGCCGGCGCCCGTCGTGTTGAGCACCTCGGGCAGGTATTTCTCGTCCACTTCGAGCACGCCGTAAGGAGCGCCCTTGTGCTGGGAGAGCGCGGAGACGTGCCCGGCGGGCATGTTGGCGCCGAAGGCGTTGGTGGCCACCTCGCCCAGTTCGAGCAGGGCCGATGTGATCAGTCTGGTGGTCGTGGTCTTGCCGTTGGTGGCGCTGACCAGGGCCAGCTTGCGGTCGCGGGCCAGCTGGCGCAGGAGGTCGGGCTCTAGGAGCAGGCCGACCCGCCCGCCGATGACGGAGCCGTCACCGCGCCCGGTCATCCTGGACAGCGTGGCGGCGCTGCGGCCCAGAGCGCTGGCGAGTTGAGCCCGCAGAGGAAGCTGGGTCATGCCCAAGGATCCTAGTCGGCCTTGGCCCTTGGTCTGGAGACGCACACGAAAACGCGACACGGGGCGGCGCCGCCGGCCACATGGCCGCCGCGTTCCGAAGAGGCCCCTGAGGCCCTCAGAGGCCCGCTCAGGGCCGCGCGGGGGCCGGGCCGCCCGGCCCCCGTGGACGGGTTCAGGTGGGCGACGGGGCGTCGGCGAAGGCTATTTCCGGGGCGCCGCCGTGGTCGAAGGGCAGGACGAAGCGGCGCGGCCACGACAGCACCGTCTCCAGCCACCCGGCCCCCATCGTCTGCCCCACGTGCCTGACCCGGGCCGACGCCTCGATCCCGATCGCCACCGTCGTGATGTCGCGCTGCACCCCTTCGCTCTCGTCGTCCCCCAGGATCACCCGCCACGCCAGCGCCCGGTTGTGGTCGACCTCCATCGACAGCGGATGGTGGCGCAGCGCCTTGGCCCGGTGGCCGAGCAGCTCGGTGTGGACGAGGTCGTAGGAGGTGGCGCCGTTCGGCTGGCGGAACAGGGCGTACTCCATGGGCGGCGCCGGGCTGCGCAGGTCGGGGGCCGGCCGGCCGTAGGGGAAGAGCCGGTCGACCTCGTGCAGCCAGCGCACCTGCGGGATGACCCAGCCCGCCCCGGGGCGCTCCCCGCCGCCGGAGGTCCCCGACAGCAACCGCGTGGCCGTCTCCGCCGCCTGCTCCGTGAGCAGCGCCGGGTCGAACCAGCTCCGCAGCGACCAGGCGCGCCGCTGCACCGACCGCTCGATCAGCGTGGCCAGCAGGCACTCCCGGCGCCGGGCCGGCAGGTCGGACCAGGCGGCCGTCAGGACGCGCGGCACCCCGGGCAGCGGCCGGTTGCTGACGAAGGCGAGCACCACCGTGTCGCACCAGATGCGCAGCCACGCCCAGTCCGGCGAGTCGGCCAGCACGTCGGCCTCGCGCAGCTCGACGAGGGTGCACGCCTGGCCGGTACGGCACTGCGCGCCGCACGCCGCCGACCTGCGTCCGCGGATGGGCGGGGGCGGGCCGGGGAGCGTCTTCTCCCTGGACTCCCCGAGCGGTACGCGGACCCGCAGCGGGCGGTCCATGCCGTCGGCGAAGACCGCGGCCGAGCCCGGCTGCAGGGACACCACGTGGCGGGACTGCTCGTCGCTGAGGTTCATGGCGGCGCCGACGAGGTTCCTGTCGTCCTCGGCGGGGAGCCGGTGCACGACCTTCAGCGCGGTGTTCTTGACCACGTCGGAGACGAGCTTGGTGGGGATCTGCTCGGCCACCACGATGCCCTCGCCGTACGCCCTGATCTCGGCGAGCAGGCCCGCCAGCAGCTCGACGGCGTGGGTGGAGGCCCGCCCGTGGCCGCGGTCGCGCAGCAGCCGGTGCGCCTCCTCGATCACGATGACGTGGCGCAACTCGGCGGACTTCTCCTTCCTGGCCCGCATGCGCAGGTGCTCGACGATCCTGATGATCAGCGTGCCCATGAGGAACGCCTTGTCCTCGTCGTTGGCCACGTCCTCGATCGCCAGCACCACGTTCCGCTTCAGCAGGCCGCCGATGTCGGCGGGGTGGCCGCCCTCGAAGAAGCGCCCGGCCGAGCCGACGCGCAGCGACCGCAGCCGGAGCGAGATGAAGCCCTCGACGTCGGCCTGCACCTCGCGGCCGTAGCCGATCTCCTTGATCACGTCCATGGCGTGGTGCTGGAGCTGTTCGAGGGTGGGCACGCTGGGCGGGACGTTGGCGCCGGGGACGGCGCCGCCGGTGACGACGTCCCAGCCGGTGGCCTCGTAGACGCGCTGCAGGGCCAGCGACATGATCTGCGGGAACGGCTCCTCGGCGTCGAACGCGGCCATGAACAGCGCCCGCACCATGTCGATGTGGGCCTGGACGGGATAGCCGGGCTCGGGTTCGAGCGGGTTGATGCTGAACGGCACGCCGTCGGGGGCCGAGGGGTTGATGACCGTGAGGGGGTCGTCGATGCGGCCGGCCATGGCGGCGTACTCGGACTTGGCGGGCTCGATGGCCAGCCAGGGGATGGCGGCCCGGCTGAGCTGCTCCAGCAGGTGCCTGACGGTCTGCGACTTGCCGGAGCCGGTGGCCCCGGTGACGAACGCGTGCCTGTTGAGCGTGGCCAGCGGCACCCGGAACGAGCCGACGCCCCGGTCCTGGCCGTCGAGGATCTCGCCCAGCTCCAGCTCGCCGCCGTCGGTCTCGGAGGTCACGTCGAAGAAGCCGGAGTCGAGCACGCGTACCCCGGGGACCTCCCGCCGGGGCAGCCCGGCCAGCGCGGCCAGGGCGCCGGCGGTCGCCGCGAACGGGGCCGCGGCGCCGTCGGCCGGGTCCTGCATGGTGATCGCCAGCGCCTCCGACAGCGCGTAGACGGCGCCGTGCGCGCTGCGCAGCCGGTAGGGGTGGTGGCTCATCTCCACCGACCCGACCAGTACGGGCGCGATCTGCCGCAGTTCCTCGGCCGTGGCGCCGCCGGCCAGCACCCGGACGTTCCAGAGCCCCGCCTCGCGGAACGCGTCGAGCTCCTGCATGCGGCGCTCGGCCCGCTCGGCGTCGAAGCGGGAGCGCTCGGAGGCGTCCCCGTACTGCCGCAGCACGTTGAGCTGGGTACGCAGGTGCGCCACCTCGGCGTCGAGCAGGTCGGTCGGCTCGGCCACCACCAGCCAGGCGAACGGCCGGGACATGAGCGTGACCAGCGTCGACTCGAACAGGGTCGGCCGCCGCAGCTCGTCCGGCTCGCGTCCCCTGTTGCCCAGCGGCGGCGCCTGGCGGCCGGGACACGGGGTCCACACCAGGTCGGCCAGGTCGGCCAGGTACTCCTCGTCGAGCGTGACCCCGCGCGCGCCTCCCGGGAACAGCAGCGGCTGCGGCCCGCTCGGATGGTCGGGCGCGTCGGTCGACCTGCGCGGCTGGCGCGGCGGCGACAACGGCCCCGCGTTGGTGATGAGCTCGAGCGGCGCTCCGGAACCTCGCGACAGCCACCCGATGACGAACGGCCGGTCACGCTGGGCCGCCGACAGCACCGCGGGCAGCACGGTGACGAAATCCCACTCCGCCGACGAGCTTCGCGAAGGCGCCGCGATCGACTGGATTCGATACCAGGGCCCACTCAGCGAGACACTCGGCTGCATTTCATTCCCCCACAGACGGTTCTTTGTTAAAGTCCGCCAACCGTCAGCCCTTCACCTCGGCCTTGACCAGGTCATTGCCTGCCCTTGCGCCAGTCCAGGCGTGGCGGTGGTGGCCCGAGGTTCGGCGGCGGCTCTGCGTCGCCGTCCCGCGCCTCGGGATCGATCGCGAGCACCGCCTCGCGTACGTCCTCCAGCTCGCCGAGGGTGGTCTTGGGGAAGGTCAGGATGGCCGGGTTCGCGTCGGCGAGGCGGACGCGCCTGCCCTCGGCCGTGGCGTCCGTGACGATCACCGAGGTGGTGGGGAGCTGCTGGAGCTCGTGCGGCTCGACGAGGAACTCCCGCGAGCGCTGCAGCACCCGCTCCCGCTCGCCGATCTTCTCGGCGGTCCTGCCCCACTCGGTGGACTCGGTGATGTCCTCGGCCAGGTCGGCGCTGGTGTCCTCGTGATCCCCCGGGGCGTCCTCCACCTGCGAGATCGTGGAGGTGTAGCCGCCGTTGAGCCCGGGCAGCGAGTCGCTGATCGTCTCGGTGAGCTGGGCCAGCTCCAGCCGGTGCTCGGTGCCGACGTGCTCGCTGGCGACCCGGGCGTCCTCGGCGTTGCCCAGCCGCATGAACGCCACCGCCGCGTGTCCCCGGCCGAGCCGCTCCCGCACCGTCGGCGTCAAAGACCGATAAGTCAAGACAAGTCCGGTACGCGAGGTCTCGCAGGCGTCCATCAGCCGGTCGAGCACGTCACCGCGGAGCTTGTCCGCGCCCGCCACGATCATCGTGTGGTACCAGGGCCGGTCGGAGGCGGGGGACTGGCGCAGGATGTGGGTCAGGGCGGTGGCCACGTACGTGCCGAGCACCCGGTTGCCGAACACCCCGGCCTGCCGGTCCATGCTCACCACCCGCAGCCGGGCCGGCGGCAGCCGTACAGCCTGCGTGCCCAGCGTCTCCAGCTTGCGCAGCTGTGACTCCAGCGCCCAGGCCCGCTCGATCACCACCCGATCCCTCACCCCGCGCCCGAACAGGGTGCCGATGCGCTCCAGCTGGGTCGCCGTGATCAGCCCGAACCGCAGGTCGTCGCGCGGATCCCCGACCTGCGCCAGCGCCCGCAGCGCGGCGGTGACCTGGCTGATCGTGGCGTTCTCGCCGAGCACCTCCAGCACCCGCTCCAGGATCGCGTTGTCGAAGCTGAGATCGCCTGTGCTGCGGTGCTCCTCGCTCACGCTCACCACGTGCGCCAGCACGTCGGCGAACGCCTCGGGCCGGAGCGTGGCGCCGAGGTCGAGCCGCGGCAGGTCCACCGGCAGCACCCAGACCAGCGGGTCGTCGCCGCCCTTGCGGGCCAGCTCGATCAGGTCCTTGGCGATCGCGCCCTCGGACAGGTCGAGCACGGTCAAATGGCCGCCGCTGTAGAGGCGCGTCGCCCCGAGCAACGTCACCAGCGCCGACCACCCGGGCAACGTGCCGCCCGCCACGTCGATGCGGTCGATCTCGTCGGGTACGGAGACCGCGTACCAGGTGAGCTGCCTGTCGTGCCGCTCCTTGGAGTCCTGCCACTCGCGGTAGCGCTGGGCGTGCTCCTCCTGCGCGCGGAACAGCTCCTTGTCACGTTCCCGGCGCCTGCGCTCATCCCTGGCCTGCTGCTCCAGCACCCGGTATTTGACCGCCCGGTCGCCCTGGACCAGCGCGAAGCTGCAGATGCCCGCCACGCCGCCGGCGGCGACCAGCCCGAGCAGCGCGAAGGACCAGTCGAGGTATCCGGCGATCGCCGCGGCCAGGATGAGCACGCTCACCACCAGCATGAACAGCCGGAAGAGCCGCACCGGGCGGTTGAGCATGTCCTCCTGGAGCCGCTCGCGGCGCAGCAGCTCCGGGTCGGGGTGGTCGGGCCCGGCGGCGGGCGACGACTCCTGGACGGGCGAGGGACGCTTGGGCGGCGGCCCCGGGTCAGGGTGCAGCAGGATGTACTGCCAGCCCAGGTAGATACGGTCCGCCTGGAGCTGTGCATGCTCGGGATGCACGTCCGTCACGTGACCCTCCGGCCGCCATATGTCTTAAGAGAGTAAGGGTCCGGCCCTTTCCGCTCCGTGACAGCGTATGAGCTTCCGGCCCCGCAGCGGCAGGGTTTCTCGGCAATTCGACCCGCCCGATGGGACCATTGCGGCAGATGGGATAAGCGAGACCTATTACCATCCTTACCCATGACGGAACCCTCCGGCGGCAGCAGCGACAAGCCGAGACGCCCGGTGGTGGTGCCCGTGATCGCCCTGACGGCGCTCACCGCCGTCGGCGTCACCGCCTTGCTGGGCGGCCTCGGCGAGGCCCCCGACGAGCTGGACACGCTGGGCGCGGGCGCGGTGCTCGACCAGGGCCAGTACGACACCAAGTTCGTCGAGACGCGCGTCACGGTCGTGCCCCCCGAGTCGGAGTTCCAGGACGAGAAGCGGTTCCTGGAGATGGTCTTCGACGTCACCAACAAGGGCGACGAGACCGCCGACGTGGGATTGCCCGCCCCGAAGCCCGAGCAGGCCTATCTGTCCGCCGGCTTCGGTGCCTCGCTGCTCAAGATCACCCCGGCTTTCGGCAAGGACGCGGGGCCGTTCGTCTTCGCCCAGGCCAAGGGGGGCGAGACCCGCCAGCTCCAGCCGGGGGTGCCCGCCCGGGTCATCGTCCGTTACCAGCTCCAGGAGAACCAGCCGCCGCCGGAGAAGGTCTCCTTCGAGGTGGCCGGCTTCGAGTTCTCCCCCGACTTCAACAGCGACATCCCGCGCTGGCAGATGATCACCAGCGAGGTGGGCGACAAGTTCCTGCCCGAGGTGAAGGCGCGCGTGACGATGACCGTCAAGAAGGGCGCGGCCACGTGACCGCCACCGAGCCGCGATCCGCCACCGCGCCGCCGCGGCGCACCAGACGGGCCGCCAGGCGGCCCGGCGCCGGGGCCCGGCTGCTCGGCGTCGTGGCCGGCCTGGTGCTGCTGGGCGCGGCCGTCGGGGTGCAGTCCATGGACATGGCCGAAGGCGAGCTCAGCGACCCGATCACCTACACCGGCGCCAAGGGCGAGAACGTGGACGCGCAGCGGTTCACCGTGCGACTGGACTCGTTCAGCGCCGCGAGGTCGGTCCAGACGAGCACCGCGACCCTCGGCACCGACAACCTCTTCCTCATCGTCAACGCCTCGGCCAAGTCCAGCCGCAAGCCGTACCACCTGGGCCAGCCGGTGCTGGTGACCGCCGACGGCAAGCGGTTCGACGCCACCGACCGGATCGACAGATCGCTGACGCTGGCGAACACGTGGGTGCAGCCGGACATCTGGGTCAGCGGCCGGTTCTTCTTCGAGGTGCCGGCGTCGGTGCTGGCGGGGGCCGGCGTGGTGTTCGGGTTGCCGCCGGCGGCCGGGCCGGTGGAGCCGTACCAGCCCGAGGTCGAGGTGGATCTCGGCCTGGACGAAGAGGGCGCGCGCAAGCTCGCCGCCTCGCCGCAGGACGTCTTCTCGACCGTCAGGAAGTGAACGCAGGATGAGCACCAGCGACGGGAACGACTGGTTCACCCCCAGGAAGGACCGGCGGCGCGACGACCAGGACGCGCCGCCCCCCGCCGCCCCCCACCAGCCACCTCCGGGCGGGCACCGCGGCCCCGCCACACCGCCGCCCGGCCCCGCCATGCCGCAGGGCACGCCGCCCGGGAGTGACATCACGCAGGCGATGGGCCTGCCGCCCCGGCCCGGCCTGCGACCTCGGCCCCGCGCGCCGCGGGGACCCGGGATGCCGCAGGCGCGCGGTCCCCGGACCCCCTACCCCGACCAGCAGGTCTGGCCCCCCGCCGACCGCGATCCCACGGGCGGCGTCACCCAGCCCATGCCGATCGTGCGGAACCCCCTGCCCATGCCGCGGGCGGGCGGCCCGCGACCGCATGCCGCACCACCGCCGCCGCCACAGGCCACGGCGCCCCAGACGGCTCCACAACCGCCGCAGGCCGCACAGCCCGGGGTGGAAGGCCAGGGGACGCCCCCGTCGCCGCAGGAGCGGCCGCAGCCCGCCGCGGAAGGGCGGCAGCGGCCCCGGCGGCGGCGCACGGTGCTGGTCGCCGTGGGAGTCGTCGTGGTGTCGCTGCTCACCATCGGCGCCCAGTCCTACGACGGCTACCTCTTCTACGAGAAGGTCACCACGCCGCGTCCGACCAGGATCGTCCCGGTCGCCGCCGGGCAGGCGGGGAAGGTCTACAACGTCGAGTACCGGGCCTCCATCACGCCCATAGAAGCCCCCGAGGGCAGCAAGCACGGCCCCGAGGTGACCTGGCTGAAGGTGGAGATCACGAAGAAGGTGCTGGATCCGGCCAGCGCCACGATGGTCGCCGAGCCGGGCGACAACAAGCTGACGGACCGCGCGGGCCGTACCTGGACGGTGGAGCTCCAGCCGGGCGACCGGCCGACGGACCGGCTGGAGGTGGGCAAGGAGTACAAGATCGAGGGGATGGCCATCGTGCCGACCCCGGTGGCGAACGAGGTCGAGCTCTCCATCCGGCCGAGCACCTACCGCTCGGACACCCCCACGGAGGACTTCTTCGATCGGGAGAAGATGTCCAAGCTGGAGCAGGACATCGACATCCTGGCCTTCAAGCGCCGCTGACGGGCGGGCGACCGGCTCAGACGTCGTCGAGGGGCTCGCCGCTGAGGCGGGCCCTGGTGGCCGCGATGTCGTACGTGGCCGCCAGCAGGGCCATGCTGAGCGCGGTCGCGATCATCTGGCGGACGAACGTCAGCGGCGGCCCCTGGAAGACCCAGACCCACTCGCTCCCCGCGCCGATGAGCTTCACCACCGCCCGCTCGGCGTACTCCGAGCCCACCGTGATGCTCACGTAGCACAGGCACATCATGCCGAAGAGCGGCAGACCGCCCTTGAAGATCATCCGCAGCGAGTTGGCCAGCGGCAGCCAGCGGTCCCTGAACCCCCCGGTGACCTGGTCGAACGACCGCTGCGTGAGGTCGTGGCTGCCTTCGAGCCGGTCCACGCCGCGTTCCAGCCGGGTGCCCTTGACCAGAGTGCGGGTCTGGTCGGAGTAGGCGCCGAAGACCAGCATCGCCACGGTGAGCCAGGCCAGCGGGACCGCGACCGCGTCGGTGATCAGCGGCCAGACGTCCCCGATCGCGCCGGTGACGGTGTCCCACAGCGGCACGCTCTTCTCCGCCTGGGCCCAGACGTGTTCCGTGTTCGCGACCACGTTGCGGTGCTCCACCCAGTCGGAGCGCAGCTGGGCGGCCGCCAAGGTGGCGTTCAGCCCGTAGAAGACGAAGGCGAACTCGGAGAAGGCCGCGAGGAAGCCGTAGAACTTGCCCTTCTGCTTCTCCACGAGCTTGGCGAACAGCAGCTTCAGCAGGAACGTGACGGCCATCGCGCCGAGCGATACCCGCCAGTCGAGGTCGACCAGCCCCCGGCCGACCTGCGAGTCCTCGCCGAACCATGCCGCGTCGGTCATGTCGTAGAAGTGGTGGAACAGGTCCATCTGGTAGATGTCGCGGGCGTCCTCCACCTGGAACCCCCACGCCAGATAGAGCACCGCGAAGGCCGGGGCCACCCGGTCCAGCGTGCGGAAGAAGTGCTCCTCCGCCACGCCGTCACCGGACCTGGCCCGCATCTCCCACAACGCGCCGCGCAGGCTGTGCAGCATGCCGGTGGTGACCGTCATCGCCGCCAGGACGATGAACGTGAGCAGCGTCATGGTGCCCACCAGGCGGACCTGGCGGAGGTCCCCGTACGCGATCTCGGTGGCGCCGTACAGCAGCACGAAACGGACCAGCTCGCCCGCGGCGAACCAGAGAGCCAAGGGCAGGGCACACTTGCCCGCCAGCCGCAGCGCGTGCGCCGGCAGCGAGTACGGCGACGGCATCCGCTGAGCCGGCGTAGGCGAAGGTTCCGGGGGCGCCATCACTCCTGTCGAACCGGACACCTGGAGAATCGTAGCGTTATGTCCCATCTGACGCAGCAGCAACACCGGAAAAGCATTACGCTCCGCAGATCGATCATGAACGGGGGGCGACGTGCCGGTGAGCCGAGTCGAACGGTTCCAGTAGAAACATCCAGCCTGCGAGAACGTCCCCGGCATGCGATGCGTGCGGCAACATGACGGTATGGAGCCGCCACCCGCGATCGACACCGATCCCCGCGTGGTAGGAGATCGGCTGCGGCAACTGAGACAGGCACGTGGTGTCTCGCTCACCGAGCTCGCCAACCGTGCCGGCATCGACCGGGTCACCCTGTCGGACGTGGAGACCGGCGCCACCAACCCGACGCTGAAGATGCTCTGGGCGATCACCGCGCAGCTGGGGGTGCCGATCGGGGCGATACTCGACGCGCCGCCCGAGCCCCAGATCATGCGGGGCACGGCGATGGAGGCGGAGCTGCTCGAAGCGTTCGAGGACGCCTACGTCACCTACGAGCTCTACCGGGTGCGCGTCCCGCCCGGCCTCACCCAGACCTCCCCCGCCCACCACGAGGGCGTGACCGAGCACGTCACGGTCTTCACCGGCACGCTCAGCGCGGGCCCCATCCGCGAGCCGCTCACGGCCGGCCCCGGCGACCACATCTCGTGGCGCTCCGACGTGCCGCACGGCTACCGCGCCCACGGCCCCGACGTCGTCCGCGCCACGCTCCTCATGCGCTATCCCGTCAAACTCTGACCCGGCCGGCACGTCCGGCACGGGCGGTAACCGGCGGCCCTGGCCTGGGCGAGGGTGCGGAACCCGTGCCGGTGCCGGGGCGTGATGCGCCGGGCGTTGTGGCACGTCGGAAAGCACACGACGCCCGTGGTGTCGCTGCCCAGGTAGAACACCCGCGCCGCCGCCAGTTCCCGCACCCGCGCCAGGTCAGCGCCCTCGGCCAGCAGCAGCCGTTCCTTGGCAGCCGGGCCGAACACGTGGTCGCCCACCACGCCGTCCGAGCGGGTCACCCGGTGACACGGCACCAGCAGCGGCACCGGGTTGCGGCCGAGGGCCGCGCCCACCGCGCGTACGGCCCCCGGCCTGCCGATCCGGGCCGCCACCCACGCGTACGGGCGGACCTCGCCGCGCGGGATCGTCCGTACCGCCTCCAGCACGTCCCGCTGGAACGGGCTCAGCCCGCGCAGGTCCAGCGGCACCCCCGAGGAGCGGCCCGTGCGCAGCGCCGGCAGCAGCCCGGCGAGCGGCCGGGCGGCGGGCACCAGCGGGCGGCCGAACCGCTCCCTGAACGCCTCGGCGAACCCCGCCCCGGCGTGCACGTAGGCCACGCCCTGGTCGGTACAGGCCACGTGCAGCTCCCCGATCGGGCTCGGCACGCTCACCCAGCGCGCCGCGATCCGGTCGAGCAGCCCGTCCGGGGCGTCCACGGCCAGCGCCGCGAGTCCGGTGAGCAACGGATCAGGGGTCATCGGGCACCTCCTAGTTCGCGCAGCCGCCGCAGCCCGCGCGACACGTGCGACTTGACCGTGCCCTGCGGGATCCGCAGCACGGCGGCGACCTCGCTGACCGGCAGGTCCACGACGTGCCGGAGCACCACCGCGGCCCGCTGCTCGGCGGGCAGCCGGCCGAGCAGCACGGCCAGCTCGTCGCCGGTCTCGCGGCGGGCCGCCGCCTCCTCGACGTCCTCGCCGGGATCGATCTTGTCGACCGGCTGGTCCCGCAGCTCCGGCGGGGGTTTGCGGGCGCTGGTCCTGACCTGGTTCCGCCAGAGGTTCATGAGGATCGTCATCAGCCAGGCCCGGGGTTGGAGCTCGGCGAGGCGGTCGCGCTCATATCCGGCCAGCGCCCGGTAGGCCCGCAGGAACGCCTCGGCGGTGAGATCCTCGGCGTCGGCCCAGCGCCCGCTCAGCCGCAGCGCGGCCGAGAAGACCATGCCGCGGTAGGCGCCGTAGAGCTCGGCGAACCCCTCGTCGAGGTCGTCGAGCAGCGCCTTGCGCACCGGGTCGAGACAGTCGGTTTCTCTCACGTATCCTGCAACACCGCGGCGCCGGATCCGGTTGCACCGCCCCGGACAAGGCGAAGCCCGCGCCCCGGTAGGGACGCGGGCAACGGCCGTGAAATCAGGTCAGACGGCGACCGCGAGCTGGGACACCTCGCCCAGCTTGGCCTCCACCTGGACGTCCCTGGTGACGCCGCCGCCCGCGATGATGCGGACGGTCCAGTCGCCGGGAGCGGCGAAGAAGCGGAAGACGCCCTCATCGGACACCACCACCTCGCCGGTGAACTCGCCCGAGTGGTCGAGCAGGCGCGCGTAGGCGGTGCTCGCGCCCGTCACCACGCCCTGGATAACCGCCTGGGTGGACAGGTCGATCCCGGCCGGCAGCGCCACGGTCTGCTCCGGCGCTCCGCATCCGTCGGCAGTCATCAGCGGGCCTCCCCCAGCTCGATCGGCACGCCCACGAGCGAGCCGTATTCGGTCCACGAACCGTCGTAGTTCTTCACGTTGGACTGCCCCAGCAGCTCGTGCAGCACGAACCAGGTGTGCGCCGAGCGCTCACCGATGCGGCAGTAGGCGATGGTGTCCTTGTCGAAGTCGACCCCCGCCTCGCCGTAGAGGGTGCGCAGGTCGTCGTCGGACTTGAAGGTGCCGTCGTCGTTGGCCGCCTTGGACCACGGGATGTTGCGCGCGGTGGGCACGTGGCCGGCGCGCTGGGCCTGCTCCTGCGGGAGGTGCGCGGGAGCCAGCAGCTTGCCGGTGAACTCGTCGGGCGAGCGCACGTCGACCAGGTTGAGCTTGCCGATGGCGGACACCACGTCGTCGCGGAAGGCGCGGATCGCCTGGTCCTGCTCCTGCGCGGTGTACTGCGTCTTGGCGCGCTGCGGCACGTCGCGTACGAGCTCGCGCGAGTCGAGCTCCCACTTCTTGCGCCCGCCGTCGAGCAGCTTGACGTTCTCGTGGCCGTAGAGCTTGAAGTACCAGTAGGCGTAGGCGGCGAACCAGTTGTTGTTGCCGCCGTAGAGCACGACGGTGTCGTCGTTGGAGATGCCGCGGTCGGACAGCAGGGCCTCGAAACCGGTCTTGTCCACGAAGTCGCGGCGCACCGGGTCCTGCAGGTCCTGCCGCCAGTCGACCTTCACGGCGCCACGGATGTGGCCCTTGTCGTAGGCGCTGACGTCCTCGTCGACCTCGACGAGCACGACTCCAGGGGTGTCGAGGTTGGCCTCGACCCAGTCGGCGTCCACCAGGGCGGCGGAGCGGCTCATTAGGAAACCTCCATGTTGGCGGCGGGCAGTAGACGGCGATCGAGCAGGTACGTTTCGCAGCCATGGCGGAATCCGCAGGCTGCTTCGAGGAAGGCGGCAGGAGTGCCGCGGGCGTCCTCGGTCTCCTTCGGGGCGCCCTTGACGGGCGTCGCAGGGAGCATCGAGTGCGTGGAGCGAAGAGAGCGGCGCGCGACGGCGGGCAGCCGGACGCCCTCCGTCACCAGGACGGAGGCGAGGACCGGTGTGGTGACAGCCGCGGCGACACGCAGCACTCTAGGATCGGCACGCATCGTTGGATGCTCCTGAAGGGGTCGACTGGAGCGGATCTGAGGATCCGCGAGATCGTCCTCAGGCAGCCCGACAGAGCGCGGTGGACACGCGGCAGAAGTCAACCGCGCGCCGCTTCGTCAGCAGCTCTGTCGAAGGGTTCATGAACTCGACACTACTCGGCGTCTCGTCATCTGTCACATCTCGTCCGGTTGATGAGACAAATCGTGAGACGATTTCCGGTCCGGCTCCGGTACGGCCGCGGCCAGCGCCGCCAGGACCTCGGCCTTGCGCGGCAGGCCGGCGGCGCGCCGCACGACGTTCCCCGCCGGGCCGAGCACCAGGACCGTCGGCGTGCGCAGCACGTCCAGCCGCCGTACGAGGTCCAGGCGGGACTCGGCGTCGATCTCCACGTGGCTCACCCCCGGGACCAGCGCGCTCACGTCGGCCAGGACCCGCCTGGTCGCCCGGCACGGCTGGCAGAACGCGGTCGAGAAGTGCACCAGCGTCGCCCGCTCCCCCAGCTCCCGCCCGAGGTCGGCGGCGGTCAGCCGGTCCTCGCCCCGATCATCCGCGCCCGCGTTCACTTCGCCTTCCGTACCGGGACGGTGACGAGCAGTTCGCCCGACGGCGCGACGATCTCGAACCGGGCGATGTCGCCCATGAGCACCGGCGTCGTCTGCTTGAACACCGCCTTGGCCTGATAGCCCTTGCCGCTGATGAACCAGCTCCCCGTGGGGTCGCGATGGCCGTCCACGTCCACGACCACCAGGGTGCAGGTGGTGCCGGCGGGCATGTTCGTGACGCTGATGGCGAGCTCCGTACCGCTGTCGCCGGGCCAGGCCGCCACGGTGGCGCGGTAGCCCTTGGCCTTGTTCACGCCGGGGAACTCGCGGCCCTCGACCGCCTGGGCCCGGTCGGGCGCCTCGCGCGACGGCTCCGCGAGCCGGGGCTGCGCGTCGCTGAAGGGCGAGGCGCCGGTCGGGCTTTCCGAGGCGTGGGCCTGGCTTTCCGAGGCGTGGGCCTGGCTGTCCGCCGCCGAGCTACGGGCCTGCGACGTGTCCGCCTCCGGGGCCGCGGCCGCGGTCCCTCCCGGCCGGCTGCTCTGGACGGCCGTCCACACCGTGCCCCCCACGGCCAGCACCGCGACGGACGCGGCGGCGACCAGCAGCATCCTGCCCCGCCTGAACCGCTTGGCGCGGTCGTTCAGCAACCGGTCGAGCACCTGGCGCGGCGGGCTCCCCACCAGCTCGACGTCGCGTTCCGACACCTTGCCCAGGAACGAGGCCACCCCTTCGAGCTCGGTCAGCTCGGAGCCGCAGGTCTCGCAGGTCGCCAGGTGGTTGTCGATCTCCAGCGCCTCTTCGGGGTCGAGCGCTCCCAGGGCGTGCGCGCCCAGGGAGAGCCGGACCTCCTCGCATGTCATCATGGCGCCAGCCCCCGTTCTTCGAGGGCGAGCTTGAGCGCCCGCAACGCGTAGTAGGTGCGCGATTTGACCGTACCCGGCGGAATGCCCAGCGTCGCCGACGCCTCCTTCACTGATCGCCCCCGGTAGTAGACCTCCATCAGCACCTCGCGGTGCTCCGGACGGAGCGCGGCCAGCGCGCCCGCCACCGCCCACGACTCGACCGCGCGCTCCAGCTCGTCGTCGGCCGGCAGCACCGCCAGCGCCTCGTCCCCGGTCTCCTGTGGCCTGGCCTTCTTGGCCCGGTGCTGGTCGACGACGAGGTTGCGGGCCACCGTGAACAGCCAGGCGCGGACGGGCCGGCCGGACAGCGCGTCGGGATGCCGCCAGGCCCTCAGCAGGGTCTCCTGGACGACGTCCTCGGCGCGTCCCGAGTCACCGGTCAGTCGCAGCACGTAGCCGTACAGCGGGCCGGCGTGCTCGTCGAAGAGGGTTTTCACGAGTTCCTCGTCGGCGGTCCCGGCTGCGCTCACACCCTCATCACGTACGGCGCGCGGGACCGGTTCAATCTCATCCACGAATCGGCACGTCAGAAGCTTCGGCCGAGAACTCCAGGCCGTCGGCGACATTCTTGACCCCGGTCACCCGCACGTCGAAGGGGAGCTTCCCCCTGAACGGGATCGTGTAGGTGACGAACTGCGCGAGCTGGTCGGGCACGCCCTCGATCTTCTCGGCCTGGAGCTTGATGCCCCCGTCGGCCACGTCGACCCGCATCTCGGCGTCGAACTTCACCTTCTGCACCCCCACCATCACCTCACCCGAGGCCACCAGCCGCCGCCCGTTGCCGCTGATCTTGACACCCTCCGGGGCGAACTTGTCGATCGTCGCCCTGGTCAGGGTGCCGCTGACGACCACCCGACGGGCTCGGACGCTGGCCCGGTTCTGCAGGACGTCGGCCAGGGGGGCCGTCACGTCGTAGGCGGCGCCCCGCAGGTCCTTGATCGGCACGGACGCCATGGTGAGCGTGCCGAGATCGAACCGTACCTCTGGATAGTGTCCGGAGACGGCCTGGGTGAGAAAGGGGATGCCCTCAATGGTCACCGTCGGCGTGCTGTTGAGGTCCACCGAGGCGGCGATCCGGTTCGCGAGGTCGCGCTCCACCCCGGCCACGGCCACCCGATCGACGGCCACCAGGAGAACGGCCAGCACGATCAGGAAAAGGATCAGCTTGCGCATGGGGCTCCCTGTCTCAGGCGGGGGTCACGAGCCTACCGACTGGCTCACTCATTCCCCGGCGAAGTGCCCGATCACCCACCGGCGAACGGCGGCAGCACCTCCACTGTCGCGCCGTCACCGAGTATCACCTGGTCATGGTGGCGTTTGCCGACCGGGGAGCCGTCCACGAGGAACGAACAACGCTGCATGACCCGCGCGAGTTCGGCACGATTTTCTGTGATTTTGGTCATGAGTTCGCCAAGTGTGGCCGCGTCGTAAGCCTCCTCGGCGACCCCCGCCGCTTCCTTGGCCGCTGCCCAATAACGTACTTTTCCTGTGGCCATGCACACCTCACAAATGGTTCACCCACTATTGTGCGGCGTCCGAAACCAGGATGTTTCCGGAGACGCGCTGTTCACCTGGTGGACGCGCAATGGACTCGGCTTGCTCGTGAGCTATCCTCGCCTAGAGGACCTGGGCAACGTAGCCCCCGGGTCCTTGCGCGTTTGAGGAGGCCGTAATGAGCAACCTACTGCTGCTGACCAACGCCCTCGAGCCCTCCGCCGAGGTGCTTCCGGCGCTGGGGTTGCTGCTCCACTCGGTCCGGGTCTCGCCCGCGGAGGCCTCGGCGCTCATCGACACGCCTCCGGCCGACGCCGTGCTCGTCGACGCGCGCAAGGAGCTCGTGCAGGCCAAGAGCCTGTGCCGCCTGATCCGCACGACGGGGATCGACTGCCCGCTGCTGGTGATCGTGACCGAGGGCGGCCTGGCCGCGATGACCGCCGAGTGGGGCGTCGACGACGTCCTGCTCGACAGCGCCGGCCCGGCCGAGGTCGAGGCTCGCCTGCGGATGGCCACGGGCCGCATCTCGCAGTCCGCCGCGGAGGACGTGCCCGACGAGATCCGCAGCGGCGACCTGTCCATCGACGAGGCCACCTACACCGCGCGGCTGCGCGGGCGGGTGCTCGACCTCACCTTCAAGGAATTCGAGCTGCTCAAATACCTGGCGCAGCACCCCGGCAGGGTGTTCACCCGCGCCCAGCTGCTGCAGGAGGTCTGGGGCTACGACTACTTCGGCGGCACCAGGACGGTCGACGTGCACGTGCGGCGGCTGCGCGCCAAGCTCGGCACCGAATACGAGTCGCTGATCGGCACCGTCCGCAACGTCGGCTACCGCTTCGTCCCCGACCGCACCGACCCCGCCCACGTCTGACCGGCCCCACGGTCTCCCCTACTCACGCCCGATTGACAGCGGGATGTCCGCTGGCGTCCACTGATGTGACACGTTGTCGTCAGGGCTGTTTCACGCCTGTTTTGTCGCGGACACCGCCGTCCCGGGATTGGTGGTGCCGGGGTGGGTCTGTTCAGGTCGCTGGTGGACGAGAGCGCCAGGCCCCGGGTCTACCGGCGTAACGAGACCATCTGCTCGTCGCTGCGGCCCTCCGACCGCGTCCACGTGATCGAGTACGGCTACGCCCGCGAGCACACCCCGCCCGGCGAGCGCGAGGCCCTGCACGACCTGCGCGGCGCCGGCGACCTCGTGGGCGAGCTGGCCTTCTGGAACCCGGCCGAGCAGGTCAAGGTGGACGCGCTGACGGAGGTGCGCGCCTGGCCGATCGACATCCGGCGGCTGCGCGAGCACGCCGCCGCCAGCCCGGCCGTGGCGACCGCGCTGGTGCAGGAGCTGTTCGCGAGAAACGTGGCCGCCCGCAGGCACGAGGCCCTGGCCCGGGCCCCGGTGGCCGCCCGGCTGGCCGTCTGGCTGCTGCACCTGGACGAGCGCTACCGGCTGGCCTCCGATTCCGCGCCGCCGCTGTCCATGGAGACGCTGGCCGACCTGGTGGGCAGCTCCCCCGACGTGGTGCAGCGCCAGCTCAACCAGTGGGTCCGGCGAGGCTGGCTGGTACGCCCCGGCTACCGGCGGCTGCGGATCGCCGACCCGTCCGCGCTGCGCGACGCCGCGGGAAGCTGGGAGCACCTGTCGGCACCCTGGACGGGCCGGGTGACGCCGTTCCTGACCCGGCCGGGCGCCGTGCCGGGGCCGCTGCCGGTCGGCGAGGTGCCCAGGCCGCGCCAGCTCCCGGCCGCCGTGCCCGACTTCACCGGCCGCCAGCAGAGCCTGGACCTGCTCACCGCCTGGCTGAAGCGGCCCCGGCGGACGAACACCATGGTCGTGCAGGGGTTACCCGGCGTGGGCAAGACGGCGCTGGCCACGCACTGGGGATATCTGCACGCCGACCGGTTCCCCGACGGGCAGATCGTGATCGACCTGCGCGGCCAGTCGCCGAGCCAGCCGCCGATGACCCCCGCCGAGGCGCTCGGGCAGATCCTGCGCTCCCTCGGCGTCGGCGAGCACATGCCCGCCTCCGACGAGGCCGAGCTGAT
Organism: Nonomuraea jiangxiensis; assembly: GCF_900099965.1. Lineage (GTDB taxonomy): Bacteria > Actinomycetota > Actinomycetes > Streptosporangiales > Streptosporangiaceae > Nonomuraea > Nonomuraea jiangxiensis. The sequence goes on from NZ_FNDJ01000006.1 coordinate 53,399, forward strand.
GTTGCTCTACCGCAGCAGGATCGCCGGGCGCAGGCTGCTGCTCATCCTCGACAACGCCGCCGACCCGGCCCAGGTCAGGGCGCTGCTACCGGGCAGCAAGGACTGCGTGGTGCTGGTGACCAGCCGGACCCGGATGGCGCCGCTGCGCGCCACCGGGCACGCCGACCTCATGGACCTGCCGGTGCTCGACCCGGGCAACGCGGTGGCGCTGCTGGTGTCGGTGCTCGGGGAGGACTCGGCGCGGGCCGCCGACCGGGACGCGCTGGCCGAGCTGGCCAGGGTGTGCTCGTATCACCCGTTCGCGCTGCGGATCTCGGCGGCCAAGCTCGCCGAGCACCCGGAGCTGAGCGTGCAGGAGCGGGTGCGGGAGCTGCGCAGGCCCGAGCGGCTGCTCATGAGCGATCCGGAGGAGGCGTTCCGGTCGGCGCTCGATCTGGCGTACGAGTCGCTGGGCCCGGCGCAGCGGCGGGCGTTCCGGCACGTCGGGCTGCTGCCGGGGCGGGACTTCACGCCGCAGGTGCTGGCCGCCGCGCTCGGCGTGCCGGTGCCGGAGGCCGTGGCGGCCGTGGAGGGGCTGCACCGGGCCTACCTGGTGGAGCCGATGCCGGGGCCGCGTTACCGGGTGCACGACCTGGTCAAGCGGCTGGCCAGGGAGCTGGGCAGGCATGCGGAGGCAGGCGTGCGCGAGGCCAGGGCCCGGCTGCTCGACCACTACCTGACCGTGGCGACCGAGCCTGGCACGCCGCGCGAGTGGTTCGAGGCGGAGCGGCGTTCGCTGGTCTCAGCCGTACGGCTGGCGGAGGAGAGCGGCGCGCACGGGACGGCGTGGCGGCTGGCGGAGGCGGTGTTCGCGCCGTTCAGGAAGCTGCGGTTCTACGCGAACAACCTGGAGGTCCAGCAGGCAGGGCTGGCCTCGGCGATGCAGGTGGGCAACCGGCGGGCCATCGCGCTCATGCGCGGCCACCTGGGCTCGATCCACCGCGACATCGGACCCTCGACGCTGGCGGCCAGGTTCATCGGGGAGGCGCTGGCCGACTTCGACGCGCTCGGCGACGGCGTGGGGCGGGCGCGGGCGCTCAACGACCTGGCCGAGGTGCACGGCATCGCCGGCAACAACGAGGACGCGCTGAAGTGCGCCGAGGAGGCGCTCGAACTCTACAAGGGCATCGGCGACCAGGCCGGGGTGGTGAGCTGCCTGCACACGCTGTCGCGCCTGCACCTGTCCCAGGAGCGGTACGAGCCCGCGCTGCAGCACGCCGGGCAGGCCCTGGACGTACGCGAGGAGCTCGGCGACCGGCGGGGCACCGCGCAGAGCCTGATCATCCTGGCCAGGGTCCGGCAGCATCTGGGCGAGCCGAACGCGGCGCTGTCGGAGGGCCTGGAGGCGCTGTCGATCTGTCACGAGCTGGGCGACGAGCACGCCGAGGCCGAGACGCTGCTCTGCCTGGCCGAGATCTACGACCTGCTGCGGCTGCACCACGACGCGCGCCGCGACGCGGAGCGGGCGCTGGCCGGATACACCGCGACCGGCGACCAGTACGGCTCTGGCCGGGCGTTGTGCGCGCTCGGCCGCATCGCGCGCAACGGCTCCCGCTACGACGAGGCGCTGGCCTACTACGAGCGGGCGCTGGCCGTGCAGGTCGAGCTCCACCACGAACAGGGCAAGGCCGAGACCCTCGGGGACATCGGGCTGGTGCACTGGCGGCTGTCGGACTACCTGCGGGCCGACGACTACCTGAACCAGGCGCTGACGATCAGCCGGGTGATCCGCGATGAGCCGGTGGAGGCCCGCATGCTCAACCGGCTGGCCAGGGTACGGCGGCGGCAGGGGCTGCCCCAGGTCGGCTTCGTGTACGCGCTCGAAGCCCTGGACATCGTGCAGGGCATGGGCAACCGGCGGGCGGAGGCGGACGTGCAGGAGACGCTGGCGTACACGTACCTGTCGCTGGGGCAGCACAAGCCGGCGCTGAAGGCGGCCGAGGCGTCGCTGGCGATCAGGGAGGAGCTGCGGGACAACCGGGCCAGCGCGCTGCTGTCGATCGCGCAGGCGCTGTACACGGCGGGCCGGTCGGCGGAGGCGCTGGCGCCGGCCAGGGAGACGGTCGAGCTGCAGAACGAGACCGGCACCAGGGACCGGTGGGCGGCGGCGCTCACGACGCTGGCCATGGTGCTCCTCGACCTGGACCGCCCCGAGGAGGCGCTGGTCCACGCCCGGCAGGCCAGGGAGGTGCACCTCGAATGCGGGACCAGGCGGGATCTGGGATGCGCGCTGCGGGCGCTGGGACTGGTCGCGGCGCGGCTGGGGAACCGGGCGGAGGCGGCGGACTGCCTGAGCGAGGCCCGGCGGGTGCTGGAGGAGGTGGGCGACGCGTTCGAAGCGCGGCGGGTCACCGAAGATCTTCGCGTAATTAGCGGATAATTCCGATAAAAGTCGTGAAATCCGGAGCCTGAGGTCGCAGATCTTCCGGCGCGCTTCTCGTTAGCTGGTCCTGCCGGCTAACGACAAGCGGAGGTGATCCGGATGCTCAAGAACCATCTGCGTCGAGACCTTCACTGGCTCAAGCGACAGGCCCGCAGGGATCGGCGGGTCGCCGTCTGCCTGCTCGCCGCGACGGTCGCCGCCTGGGGCCGCCAGTTCCCGTCCTGGACCGGGCCCGCCGGGTCCGAGGTCCTGACGGGGATCTCCTACGGGCTGGTCGCCGGGTCGGCGGCCACCTGGTTGGTGGCGGCCTACCTCGTCGTCAGGACCCTCAAGGGGCACCGCGAGGAGGGCAAGGGGCTGCGCTGGGCGATCAGGGCGGGCGAGGGCAAGCAGTGGGCCCTGCGCTCGGTCGGCGCCTACGCGGCGTGGCACCTGCTGCAGTTCGTCACGGCCCTGCTGCAGGGCTGACGGGGCGGGTCCGGCCCAGGGGCCGGGCGGCGGATAGAGGCGGCGTCTGCGGGAAGTGGCAGGTGGACGGGGGCCCGTGGCAGGGAGGTGAGTACGTGTCCGGCGATCTGATCATTCCTGACGCCGCTCAGGGTGTGGTGCTGTTCGCGCACGGCAGCGGCAGCGGCCGGCTCAGCCCGCGCAACCGGTACGTGGCCGAGGTGCTCAACAGGGCCGGGCTGGGCACGCTGCTGTTCGACCTGCTCACCTCCGAGGAGGAGGCCGACCGGGCGAACGTCTTCGACATCGGGCTGCTGGCCGATCGGCTGCTGCGGCGTACCGGCTGGGTGCGGGAGCAGACGGACCTGCCGATCGGCTACTTCGGGGCCAGCACCGGCGCGGCGGCGGCGCTGTGGGCGGCCGCCGAGCCGGACAACGCCGTCGCCGCGATCGTCTCCCGCGGCGGGCGGCCCGACCTGGCCGGCAAGCGGCTGGCCGCGGTACGCGCGCCGACCCTGCTCATCGTGGGCGGCCGTGACCCGATAGTGATCAAGCTGAACGAGGACGCCCAGCGGCGCCTGCGCGCCGAGACCAAGATCACGGTCGTGCCCGGCGCCACCCACCTGTTCGAGGAGCCGGGGGCGCTGGAAGCCGTGGCCGAACACGCCGGGGACTGGTTCGCGACCCACTTCGCCGGCCCGGGAGCCCCGCTGAGGTGACCGGCCGGCCGAACACGTAGTGAAATCGATCATTCGCATTGCCGTGATCCACCGTTTGTGCAAGCGTCGAACACGGACGACATCCGGATTTGACGGCGGTTGCGCACGTGCCACTTCTCGAGCTCATCGGACTCACCTGGGAGATTCGTGGGATTCGGCGTGGCCTCGACCGCGACCCGCTGACCGTGGGGCCGGGCGACACCGCCGTGGTGGTGGCCGCCGGCCCGGCGGAGGCAGACGCGTTCACCGATCTGCTGCTCGGCCTGGAGATGCCGGTCGGCGGGCGGATCAAGGTCGGCGGCCAGGAGATCACCATGCGGTTGCCGGCCGAGCGCGAGGTCGGGCTCGTTCCGGCGGGGGCGGGGCTGCTGCCGCACCTGACGGTCGAGCAGAACCTGGCGCTGGCCGCCCGTGACGGCCTGGCCCCGCTCGTGCACGGCAGGATCGCCTTCATGGCCAGGCGGATGGACATCCAGGGCTTCCTGCGGTCCAGGCCGCACGAGCTGGCCCACGACGAGCGCCTGAACGTCGCGCTGGCCCGCGCCCTGTGCCGGCTGCTGCCGGTCAAGGTGCTGGTGATCGAGGACCGTACGGGCTGCGGGCCCTGCCACGCGGCGGTGAGCGCGGCGCTGCGCACCGACCCCAGCCTGGCCGTGCTGGTCGTCACCGACGACCGGACCAGGGTGGCCAGTCTCGCCTCCCCCGCGCACTTCTGGGAGACCGCCGATGCCGTTGAGCCGTAGGGGACTGCTGGCCGCGATCCCGGCGGTGGCCCTGGCCGGGTGCGGCGCGAAGCCGCCACTGCGGGTGGCGGTGGTCTGGAGCGGTGACGAGCTGGGGCGCTTCCTCGACGTGGTCAAGGAGTACGACCAGCCGGTCAGGGTCTATTCGGCGGGCGACAACATCGGTGCCCTGCTGCGCGGACCCGCGACGGAGGTCGTCCCCGACGTGGCCGTCATCCCCCGGCTGGGCCTGCTGTTCGACCCGGTGATCCGGCGCCGCGTCAGGCCGCTGAACCCGTTGGAGGACGGCGAGGAGCGGCAGCCGAAGTTCTGGCGGGAGCTCGTGACGTCCGAACGCGGGCAGGAGCTGGGCGTCTGGTTCAAGGTCGCGCACAAGTCGCTCGTGTGGCACCGCGTCGGCGAGGCCGTGCGGCCCGCCGACCTGGACACCTGGCGACCCGTCCCTGGCGACCTGTCCATCGGGGCTGCCGACGGGTGGGTGCTCAGCGACTGGTTCGAGAACGTGCTGCTCGCCTCCGCCCCCGAGGTCTACGCCGGGCTGTTCCCACCGGGCCAGGACGCGGGCAATCCCACCTGGTGGGACACCCCCCAGATCGAGCAGGCGCTCAAACTGCTGGCGGAGATCTGGAAGGGCGCGTTCCCCCGCGAGGCGGCCAGGCGCGCGCTCACCAAGCAGTTCCACGACTCCATCCTCGACGTCTTCGCCTACGGCACCGCCAGGATGGTGGCCGCGCCCGACTTCGCCCTGCCGGTCATCGAGCGGTTCAAGGCCGGCGGCGTCGCCCCGCAGCACTTCCCCTTCCCCGGCCAGGCGGGCAGGCAGCCCCCGCTCGTGGTCGGCGGCGACGTGGCGGTGGCCCTGCACGACGACGCCAGGCCCTTCGTCGACTGGCTGACCAGGCAGCGGGCGGCGGGCGAGCACGACGCGGTGACGAGATGGGTCGCCGAGGGCGGCTTCCTGACGCCGTTCACGCTGCCCACCCACCCGCTGCTCGTCGGCCCGGCGCAGGAGCTCCACTCCGCGGTGAACGCCCGCTACGACCTGTCCGACCGGCTCATCGGCACGCTGGAGGGCGGGGACGGGCGCGGGTTGTGGCGCGTGCTCACCGAGCTCTTCTCGGAGGTGACCGTGGCCGGCGCCGATCCCGGCGCGGCGGCCGAAGCGGCCAGGGAGAAGCTCGCCCAGGGCAGCAGGGAGGGGGCCCTGTGAGCGAGCGGAACGCGTTCCTGTTCGAGGTGGCGCCGCACCACGACGCCGGGGTACCGGTGGTCAGGCACGGCCTGGGCCGCTGGCGCGCCTCCGCCTACCTGCTGCTCGCGGTCCTGCTGTCGGCCGGCATCATCCTGGTCCCGCTCTTCGTGACGGTGATCATCAGCTTCTCCAACGGGCTGACCGGCTACGCGGTGCTGGGGGACGAAAAGGTGCTGCAGTCGCTGGGCAACTCGTTCGTGTGGCTGGTGCTGGCCGTGCTCGTGTGCGTGGTCGGGCTCGGCTTGGCCTGGCTGACCAGGAACGCGGGGCCGGTGCTGAGCCGCGTTCTGAGCGTGCTGCTGGTGCTGCCGGCCGTGGTCTCGCCGCTCACCACGGGCGCGATCTTCCGCTCGCTGTTCGACACCGACCCGGGGCGCGGCCCGGTCAACGCCCTGCTCGGCCTGCTCGACGTGAACGTGGCCTTTCTCGGGCCGGTCTGGCTCTGGCTGGTGCTCGGGCTGGCGTTCGTCTGGCAGTGGGCCGGGGTGGCGTTCCTGGTCTTCCGCGCGGCCCTGGCCCGGATGCCGACCAACCTGCTCCGCGTGACCAGGGCGTTCGGCGTGGACCGGCGGCGCCGGATCTGGTCCGTCGTGGTGCCCGCGCTGGCCGGGCCGGCTGCGCTGGCGTACCTGCTCGCGCTGGTGGCGGCGGCGCGCGTGTTCGACCTCGTGCTGATGGGCGCGCCCGGGTCGATGCAGGCCGAGGTCGAGGGCGCCGGGCTGTTCTGGTGGCGGCACCACGGCGACCTGCGCGAGGCGCGGGCCGGCGCGCTCTCCGTGGGGCTGTCCGTCATGGTGGCCGTGATGGCGCTGCCCGCGCTGTTCGGCCTGCGGGGGCGGGTGACCTGGGGTGAGCCGGTCGCCCCGGCACGGCCCCTGGGCGGCCGGCGGCTGCGGGTCGCGTGCTGGGCGGTGTCGGTGCTGTGGGCGCTGCCGTTCGTGGTGCTCGTGCTCACCTCGCTGCGCGAGCCGAACGCCGCCGCGCTGTCCGGATGGTGGAACGGCGGCCCCTGGACGCTCGGCTCGTACGCGGACGCGCTGGCCGACAGCGGTTTCATGGGCGCGCTCGGCACCACGTTCCTGCGGGCCGCCCTGGTCGTCGCGCTGGTGCTGCTGGCCGCCGTGCCCGCCGCGTACGTGCTGGCCCACCAGCACCTCCTGCCGCGCCGCGGCTGGCGGCCCGCGCTCCTGGTCGCGGTGGCGCTGGCGGCGCTGCCGCCGCAGGCGTTCGCCGTGCCGCTGCAGCTCTGGCTCAGCCCCGTCGTCGGCACCGGGTCCGCGCTGGCCATCGTGCACGCGGCACTGGTGATCCCGCTGGCGGTGCTGGTGCTGCACAACGCGTTCGTCCGCGTCTCGACCCCCATGCTGGCGCGGCACCGTTGGGAGCTGGTCCACGTCGGACGCGAGGCCAGGCCCGCGCTGGTGCTGGCCGGGGTGCTGGCGTTCGTGCTGGTGTGGAACGACACGGTCGTCGGGCTGCTGCTCAACTGGCCCGCGGGCGATCACCTGTCGCTGATCCTGCTGGAGCAGGCCCGCCACTTCGTCAGCGCCGCGGCGCCGCTGGCCGCGGAGTCGGTGCTGGCGACCGCGGTGCCGCTGCTGGTGGTGGCCGTCACCGGGCGCTGGCTGTATCGGGGGCTGACGCAGGGGGTACGGCGATGACGGACATCTCGCGAAAGGACCGGCTGCGCTTCCGGGCGTCGCGGCTGGCCCGGCGCGCCGGGGCCCACCTGCCCGAGCTGGGGCTCGGCGGGCTGGTGACGGCCGGCGGCACGGTCCTGCTGCTGCAGGAGGAGCTGATCAAGCAGCTCGCCGGCGGCCTCCCGGTCTGGCTGCTCGCCCTGCTGGCCCTGCCCCTGCCGATCGCGGCGGGCTGGCTCACGCACCTCGTACGCCGCCGCAGCCCGGCCCCGCCCCCACCGCTCTTCGGCCGCCTGCCCTTCCCCGACGTGATCGACGCTCTCGTGGGCCGCGACGCCGAGCTGCGGCAGATCCAGGACCGGGCCCGCGAACGCGGCGTCGTCGTGGTCCAGGGCCCGATGGGCACGGGCACGTCCGCCGTCGCCATCAAGGCCACCTGGGACCTGGCCGGGGACGCCCGCAAGCAGCGCTACGCCGACCTGCGCGGCCCCGACCGGGACCGCCCGGAGACGCCGCTGAGCGTGGCACAGCGCGTGTTACGCACGCTCGACCGGCCGCCCGGCGCCATCCAGGAGGCCGACGACGCGACCCCGCAGGTGATCGACGCGCTCACCGGCTCGGGCCGGGTGCTGCTGCTGGACAACGTCAGCGCCTGGAGCCAGGTCGCCTGGCTGCCGCCTCGGGTGCCGGGGGCGCACATCATCGTGGCGGGAACGTTCACGGACGACCTGCCGCCGCACACGGAGCCGGTCCAGCTCGGCCCGCTCGGCCCCGGCGCCGGGCGCGAGCTGCTGGCCCGCCACATCGGCGACGAGCGGGCCGAGCGCGACCCCGCCGCGCTCGGGCTGCTGGTCGACGCCTGCCTGGGCAGCCCCGCCGAGATCGTCAGGGTCGGCCGCTGGCTGGCCGGCAACCCGAACATCCCCCTGCGCTCCCTGGTCGACGACCTGGAGCGGCTGCCCATCGCCGAGAAGCTCGACTTCGTGCTCAACCTCAGCGTCAAGCAGCTCAGACCGACCGCCAAGCAACTGCTCAGCCTCCTGTCGGACCTGCCGGTCGCCGAGCTCGACCACGGCGCGGTCGCCGCCCTGCTGGGTGTGCCCGCCGCGGACGACGCCATCAAGGAGCTGGGCGACCTCGGCCTCGTGGAGAACGTACGGATGACGCGCGTACGGGTGACCGGCGCCTTCCGCTCCACGGGCACGCCCGACACGCCGCGCAAGGTCGCGGCCTGGCGGCGGCTGGTCGAGCACTACGCGCAGCAGGCCGACACGTTCGGCGCGCGGTTGCCCGACGAGGGCGCCCGCACCTGGTTCGCCATGGAGGACCGGGTGCTGTTGCGGGTGCTGGCCCGTACCCCGCCGGTGCCCAAGACCGGGGACGCGCTCGCCAGGATCGCCGACGGGCTGGAGACGTGGTTCCGGCTGGAACAGCGGCACGAGGACCGGCTGCGCGCGGCGGCGGAGCTGGCCAGGGCCGCCGAGGCGCTGCGCGACGAGCAGGCCCAGGCCACGGCCGAGCTGCGCCAGTGCGCCGTCCTGCTCACCACGGGCGACCCGCGCCGGGCCCGCCGGCACTTCAACAGGGCCGCCGAGCTGCGGGTCAAGGTGGAGTCGTGGCCCGCGGAGCTGCACCTGGAGCACGCGGCGATCCTGCTGGCCAGCGGCGACGAGTTCACCGCCGTGGAGTCGGCGCTCGTCCGCTACGGGCAGGCACTGTCCGGCGGCGACGTCGCGGGCCACACGCTGCGGCTGACGAACGTGGCCGCGCTGCTGCTGCGCAAGGGCCAGACGCTCGACCACGAGGGGCGTGGCCCGGAGGCCCACCGCCTGTACGCCGACGCGCGGGCCGTGCTGTTCGAGTCGCTGGACATGGCCAGGGGAACCGGCGACGGGAACGCCCGCGCGCACGCCCACGAGCTGCTCGCGCTCGCGCACCTCTACCTCGGCCTGGCCTTCGACGCCAGGTCCCACCTCGACCAGGCCGAACGCCTCTACGCCGGCACCGCCGACGAGCTCGGGCGGGCGCGCTGCCTGGTGCAGCGGGCCGGGGTCCTGCTGGAGGATGCCCAGTACGCGCCTGAAGAGGTGATCAGGCTGCTGGAGGAGGCCGGGCCACGGCTGCCGCCGGCGGGGGTGAGCACCGCGCTCGCCCACCTCCACCTGGCGCGGCTGCGGCCCGAACGCATCCAGGAGCACCAGGAGGCCGGGCTGACGGCCCTGTCCCCCTGGGACGGGATCGCGGAGCCACGCCAGGTCAGCGAGCTACGAGCACGCCTGCTGGCCCTGTGACCCGCTGACCTTCTACCGAGCGTGACCTACGCGCGTTACCCGCGCGGACGTGACCCGCGGACGTGACCTGCGGGCGTGACCTGCGGATGCGACCCGCGGGCGTGACCTGCGGGCGTGACCTGCGGGCGTCCTTATCGGCCGGCCGGTGAGGTGATGGGGGTGGCGCCCGTCGCGGCGGCGGTCAGGCGTTCGTAGACCTCGGGCGCCGTCGTCTCGCAGCCCAGCCGGTGTCCGGTCAGCTCGCCGTGGTCGTCGCTGGCGCCCGTCACCGCCAGCCCGAGGTCGCCCGCCAGGGCGCGCAGGTGTTCGCGGGCGGTGGCGTCGTGCTCCGGGTGGTCGGTCTCCAGACCGAAGAGCCCGGCCCTGGCCAGATCGGCGATCCACTCGTCGGGCAGGGACCTGCCGCCCTGGTCCGCCTTCGGGTGGGCCAGCACCGCCACCCCGCCCGCCGCGCGTACCAGCTGCACGGCGCGTTCGGGGTCGAGGGCGTAGCGGGGGACGTGGGCGCGGCCGCCCGTGCCGATCCACTCCGGGGTGAACGCGAGCGCCGGATCGCTGATCGCGCCCGCGGCGACCATGGCGCGGGCGATGTGCGGCCGGCCGACCGGGGCGCCGGCGGCCAACTCGGTCACCTGCTCCCAGGTGACCGGTACGCCCAGCTCGACCAGCCGCTCGACGGTCCGGCGGCCGCGCACCTCGCGGGCCTCACGCAGGCGCACGCACTCGGCCGGCAGCTCGGGATCGGCGGGGTCGAAGAGGTAGGCGAGCAGGTGGATGCTGCGGCCGGAGCGGTGGCAGGACAGCTCCATGCCCGGCACCAACGTCAGCCCGGCGGGCAGCGCGTCGGTCGCGGCCTGGTGGCCCGCCACGGTGTCGTGATCGGTCAGGGCCAGCACGTCGAGTCCGCGCTCGCGGGCCCGCCGCATCACGTCGGCGGGCGGTTGCGTGCCGTCGGAGGCGGTGCTGTGGCTGTGCAGGTCAATGCGCATCGCCTCGATCGTAGGCCGTCACACCGCCACGCTGGCCAGGCTTCTGCCGTCGATGGTCTCGATCGTGAAGTGGTTGAGGTCGGACTGGGGCAGGCTGGTGCCGCCGTGCAGGAGGAGGGGGTCGGGGGAGCCGGGCACGCCGTACCCCTTGGCGGGCACGCCCCAGCTGGCCACGACCTCGGAGCGGCCGTCGTCGCCGACCGCCAGGAGACGGCACTTCAGCGGGCCCTTGACGCCCTTGAGCTCCAGCGCCACGTGGGTGCCCCAGCCCTTGTCCTCCACGCCGACGACGCCCGACACGCCGGTCTCCGCGTCGCTCAGAGAGTAGGTACGGCCGGTGAGCAGGAGAGCGCGGGCCGGGCTGTGGATGCTGTCGGGGTTGGGCTCGCCCGTCAGCGAGGTGATGCCGAGGAAGACACCGGCCGCGACCACAAGGCAGGCGGCGGCGGACATGAACGTACGGTGCAGCCGCCGGCGGCGGCGCTCGATGGTGGCCCGGCGTACCAAGAGCGATTCGACCTGGGGGTCGGGCGGGTTGGGCAGGAGGTCGTCCGGATGCACGGTCTTGATCAGCTCGCCCATGGCCGCGAACGTCCCGACCTCGGCGGCGCAGCTCGCGCAGCCGCGCAGGTGATGCTCGAACGCCGTCCGCTCCTCCTCGCTGAGAAGGCCGAGCGCGTATGCGGCGACGTCCTCGTGATGCACCTCCGTCATGGCGGAGTCACCCCCCTCTCCTCCAACGCTATGCGCAAAGCGCGCATCGCGTAGTACACCCGCGACTTCACGGTGCCGACCGGCACGCCGATCGTCTCCGCGGCCTCCTGGAGCGTCCGGTCGAGCAGGAACGTCTCCGTGAGCACCTGACGGTGGGCGGGCGACAGCGAGAGCATCGCCTCCGTCACGACGATCTCGCGCAGCAGGCGCTCGTCCTCGGCGGCCACGGGCTGCGCGCGGTCCGCGACATCCTCCACGACGTCGAGCGGGCGGGTGCCCGCCCGGCGGCGGTCGTCGATGACGACGCGGCGGGCCACGGTCGCCAGCCACGGCATCAAGGAGCCGGAGTCGGTACGCAGGTCGTGCAGGTTGCGCCAGGCGCGTACCAGGGTCTCCTGGACGACGTCCTCGGCCCAGCGCCGATCGCCGCCCGTGAGCCTGACGGCGAAGGCCATCAAGGGGGCGCCGTATTCGCGGTAGAGGGCTCGAACCATGGCCTCGTCGGTTACGCGGTGATTCACCCGCGGCTCCTCGCGCTGCGGATATCCAGAAATATCGCGCTGATTGGGGGGTTGTTACTCTAACCACCGCTGGGCTCATGGTGAGGTTGTTTGCCATTCTCGGCATGGACCGGTCAGCCATTGTGGTAATTCTCGACGTCAACGAGGGTCGCGGGCGCCGACCTCGACGTGGTCGCCGCGGAATCCTGGTCCGTGAGCGCGAACACCAGGGACGCCGCGATCGTGCCCACGAGAATGCCGGTGAGAATGCCGAGACCGAACGGTTTCATCGCGTACTCCCCGTGAATTCACCGGCCGCCGGGTTCGGCTCCCCGCCGTTCGTCGGGAATAGGTGCCCGCCCTGAGGGAGGGTGTCGGCCCGGGCGGAGACCGCGGTCACCGCGCCCGCCGACACCGCGACGATCAACACGCCGACCGCCACACCCACGAAGTAGGAGGGCCTGCGCCACACGGGTGCGGGCTCGACCAACGTCTCCTCGTACTCCACCGGCACGGCGGCGACCGGCAGCGGCGCGGAAAAGACCCGCACGTCGTCAGGAGGCGGTACCGCGCGGTGGACCGGCACGTCCTCGGCCGGCGGCACCCCCGGGTGGACCGGCACGTCGTCAGGAGGCGGCGTGCGGACGCGTGATTCCTCGGGCGGGGGCGGGGCGGGGACGACCAGCACGTACTCGGGCGGCGGGGGTCTGTGCCCGGCAGCCGCCGCGTCCTTGCCCGGCAGCGGGTCGAGCGCGTCGAGAGGGTGCTCATGAGGGAACCGCGCGGGTGTGGCGGTGGCCTCCGCCCGCGCACGTGACCCGCGGGTCACCGGAGCGCTCGGATGCGAACGCGGCTTGCGCGCGCCGGGCACGCTCGGGCGCGACCGAGCCTTGCGCGTGACCGGGGTGCTCGGATGCGAGAGGGGTGCGAGCGTGACGGGCTCCTCCTGGTTCGGCCAGGGCGCGAGCGCGACGGGCTCCTCCCAGTCCGGCCGCGACGCCAGCGCGACGGGCTCCTCCCGGTTCCGCGACGGCGCCAGCGTGGCGGGATCGTCCCGGTTCCGCGACGGCGCCGGCGTGGCGGGATCGTCCCGGTTCCGCGACGGCGCCGGCGTGGCGTCCCCGGGCGGTACGCGGTCGTCCGGCCCCGCTCTGTCCTCGGCCTCGCGCAGGAGCTCCGGCACCGTGTCGCGGTGGGCGACCCCGGGGCGGCCGAGCAGCCTGTGCACCAGGTCCACGGCGGTCGGGCGGGCCGAAGGGTACTGGCGGCGGCACCCGGCGATCATCGTACGCAGCCCCGGCGGCAACGCGTCGAGGCCGGGCTGCGCGTCGGCGGCGGGCCGCCGCCCGGTCGCCGCGAACACGATCACGTCCGCCCAGTCCCTGACGTCCTGCGACGGGAAGTCGCTCGTACGCGGCCCCGGCGCGAAGAACGCCCGCCCGTTGTGCGCGATCATGACGTTCCCCGGATGGAGCCGCAGCCCCGCGATGCCCGCCATGTGCAGCCGCGCCAGGGTGGCCGCGACGTCCAGCGCGAGGCGGTGCAGCGCCTCGCCGCGGAACGGTCCGCCCGCCCTGACGACGTCGGCGAGCGACTCGCCGCTTCCGAGGTAATCGCGCGGCCTCAGAGCCAGGCCGGCGTCCCATCCCTGAAATTCCATGGCATCCCCCACCAGGTCGGCGCGTGCCGTCAGGGGGTACGCCGTTGGCCGCCGGAGGGTTCAACGCCATAGGCGATGGGTTTTCCGGCGACCGGCCAACGCGGACACTTCCGCCTCTGCAATCACAAAGTGCACAATGGCAACTGCAAAGTCATCATCTGGTAATAACCGGTACAGAGAATGATCACCGCGATGACCCCGCGGAGGAGGCCTCTTGGACATCGATCACACCAGCATGGAGAACAGCGGCAGGGCGATCCACGCCGAGGGCGGCGAATTCGACGCAAGCGTCAAGCCGCGCCGCGAGCGGTTGGAAGCCCTCATCCCCCACTTCGGCAACCCGGCCACCGACGAGGCCGCTCGGCTCTTCCGCAAGGGAGCCGACGGCCACCCCGGATTCGACAGCGCCTACGAGGACCTGACCACGGCCCACCACAACCTCCGCAAGGCCTACGAGGACATCGGCAACGCCGTCGTCGGGATGAGCAGGAACGTGCAGGCGGCCAACTGGGCCAGCATGGTCGACAAGAACGCGTTCATCAAGGATCTGGTCGACTTCGCCCGGCGGAAGGACGACGAGGTCAGCGTGCCCACGACTCCGGTGGAGCGGGCCTGACGAAGGAGGTGGACGCATGCCCATCGGGCTCGCGACCAAGGTCGCTCTGGGCGGGATGGCCGGTGCCGGCGTGGCCGGGCTGCTGGCGCCCGAGTTCCTGTTCGGCATCTCCTATCTCGAAGGAGATCCGGACAAGCTCCGCGAGGCGGCCGACGTCCTGGACGGCATCGCCGACGAGATCGACCGGCACTTCCGGCAGGCGAACGCCGCCGCCGAGACCGTCTGGGAGAAGAGCCAGGACGAGGCGGTCGACGAATTCAAGCGCTTCTGGACCGAGCAGTACGGCCCGGCGGTTCTCGCGGTCTCCCTCAAGCACCGGAACGCGGCCAATGCCTGCCGGGCCTACGCCGACGTCATCGAGAAGGTCAACCACGCGCTGAGGGTGCTGTGCGCGATCTTGACGGTGGACATGATGTTCACCATCGGATACCAGGTGGTGACCTGGAAGATCCTGCAAGCGATCATGAAACGGCAGGCGATCCTCCTCCGTTACACCGCGAACCGCTTCGTCATCCTGCTGTTACCCACCTTCGCCTACTACGTCGCCGACAGCGCGGCGTACGCCACGGGCGAGGTGGTGCTGCCCCTGGGGCTCAACACCTTGGGCGGGATCAAGACGGACCTGTCCGGCAACGACGTCAGGTCGGCCGACTACAACCTCACCCAGTTCCGCGAGCACTTCGTGGCGAACATGGCCTTCGACGGCGTCGCGGACGGCACGGCGGCGCTGATGGCGAAGGTGCCGGGGCTGCGGACCATCGGTACCAACATCCCCCTGCCGAACGGGATGAAGCTGAACAACGGCAGCTTCGTGCCCCGGATGGTCGCCTCGACCACGTACTCGATGACCATGGACGCGCAGCACGGGGACAATCCCCTGCCCGGCTCGGAGCACGGGCTGACCGAGCAGGAGATGTACCAGAAGTTCCTCATCCACGGGACGCGCAGTTTGATCCCGCGCGTCAAGTGAACCGGCGAGGACCCGCTACCGGCGGCGGGACTCGCCCCGCTCGTCGCCCTCCAGGTAGGGGCGCGTCACCTCCATGAGCTGACGCGCCGCGTCCTCCGTCGCGCGCCGCGACAGGTCCATGATCGTGTCGGCCAGCTCCTCCGAGCCCAGCCTCATCGCCCTGGGATCGATGCGCAGAGCGGTCAGCTGCCCCGACGACGAAACCCGCACCTTGACCTTGCCGTCGGGGCTCTCCGCCTGCCCGACCACCTCACCGACCCTGTCGATGGTCTCGGAGAACTCCCTGGAGTTCGCCCGGAACTCCGCCATGATCCGGTCGAGTTCGAGATCGCCGGTGTGAAGATCGCGTTCCGCCATAAGGCATTATGCACCCGAAGTTCAGACCAGTTGAGCGGCCGGGTGATCCATCGGCTTGACCTTGACGCGACGTCAACGTGTCCCATGGGGAGTGTCGAAGCGAGAAGAGAGAGGACACCCGATGGGCAAAGCCGCACTGCGGATCCTGGGCTTCGAGGTGAAGGGGTTGGCGGCCGTCGGGTTATGGCTCGCGCGCCGCCGCCACGGCGTGCCCCCGGGCGCGACCGCCGTGACGTACGCGAAGGAGCAGTACTTCACGATGTCGCTGATGATGTTCGCGATGGTGGTCGAGGCGGTGGTCGTGGACCTGCTGCTGGTCGCCATGAGCGCGCCCGCGGGAGTGCGGTACGCGGTGCTGGTCCTCGACGTCTACGGGCTGCTGTTCGGGCTCGCGCTGGTCGCGGCCTGCGTCACCCGGCCGCACGTGGTCACGGCCGACGAGGTGCGCATCAGGTACGGGGCCTACCTCGACGTGCGCGTGCCCCGCCACCTGATCGCCTCGGTGCACACCAGCCGGAGCTACCACGAGCGTGCCATGATCGCGGTCGCGGACGGCCGGCTGACCGTGGCCGTCGCCTCCACGGCCAACGTGACGATCCGGCTGACCGAGCCGATCACCTTCGAGCGCCCGCTCGGCGCCGTCGCCGAGGCCCATACGATCCGCTTCTTCGCCGACCGGCCCGAGATCCTCGTGACCGCGCTGCGCGCCGAGGACGCCGTACGTCCGTGAGCCCCGTGGGTTCCTTCCATGCGCGTCGAGGTTGGTCTCTAGGCGAACCCCATTTCGGGGGTTAACGTCCATACAGCACCATCTCTGGATCTTTCACCCTCGACTCAGATGGAGGCGCTGCCATGCCGCTCACCTGGAGAAAAGGCATGAGATCGGCCATCGTCGCAGCCTGTACGACCCTCGCGTTAGCCATGGCCGGCGTCCTGCCGGCCGGGCCCGCACAGGCCGCCGCCCCGCCGGACATCTCGCTGGCCAACGTCAAAGCGCACCTCACCCAGCTCCAGAGCATCGCCACCGCCAACGGCGGCAACCGGGCGCACGGCCGCCCCGGCTACCTGGCCTCGGCCAACTACGTCAGGGACCAGCTCAACGCCGCCGGGTTCACCACCACCCTGCAGTCGTTCACCTACAACGGCGCCACCGGCTACAACGTCATCGCCGACTGGCCGGGCGGGGACCCCAACGACATCCTGATGATCGGGGCGCACCTCGACAGTGTCACGGCGGGGCCGGGCATCAACGACAACGGCTCGGGCAGCGCGTCCATCCTGGAGACCGCGCTCGAAGTGTCCCGCCAGGCCCTCCAGCCGGCCAAGCACCTGCGTTTCGCCTGGTGGGGGGCGGAGGAGCTGGGGCTGCGCGGGTCCCAGTTCTACGTCAACAACCTGCCGGCCGCGGAACGGGCGCGGATCAAGGGGTACCTGAACTTCGACATGGTCGGCTCCCCCAACGCCGGATATTTCGTATATGACGGCGACAACTCGGATGGGACGGGCGCTGGACCCGGCCCCGCCGGATCCGCCGCCCTGGAGCGGACCATCCAGGACTACTTCACCTCGATCGGCGTGCCCACCCGGGGCACCGACTTCGACGGCCGCTCCGACTACGGGCCGTTCATCGCCGTGGGCATTCCGGCGGGCGGCACATTCACCGGCGCCGAGGGCATCAAGTCCAGCGCCCAGGCCACGCTGTGGGGCGGCACGGCCGGGCAGGCGTTCGACGTCTGCTACCACCGCTCCTGCGACACCACGGCCAACATCAACGACACCGCCCTGAACAGGAACGCCGACGCCATCGCGTACGCCGTGTGGACCATCGCCACCGCCGTGCCGCCCGTCGTGGTGTGGCAGGACACGTTCGAGACGGCGACCGGCTGGACGGTCAACCCGGGCGGCACCGACACCGCCACCCTCGGCCTCTGGGAGCGAGGTGACCCCGAGGCCACCACCTCGTCCGGGGCCAAGCAGCTCGGCACCACGGTCAGCGGCACGAACGACCTGGTCACGGGCAGGCTGGCGGGCGCGGCCGCCGGCGACTACGACCTCGACGGCGGCGTCACCTCGATCCAGTCGCCGCCGATCACACTGCCCACGGGCACGCTGAACCTGTCGTTCTCGTGGTATCTGGCGCACGGTTCGAACGCCTCCAGCGCCGACTACCTCCGGGTCCGGGTGGTCGGCAGCACCACGACCACCGTGCTCAACCAGGCCGGCGCGGCCACCAACCGCAACGGCGCCTGGGGCAGCACCACGGCGAGCCTGAACGCCTTCGCGGGCCAGACGGTCCGCATCCTCATAGACGCGGCCGACGCCTCAGGAGCCTCCCTGGTCGAGGCGGGCGTGGACGACGTCAGAATCACCCGCTAGCGCCCGCGGCCGACCCGGCTCACGGGCAGCGCACCCCCGGCCGGCCCGGCCCACGGACAGCGCGCCCCCGGCCGGTCCGGCCCACGGACAGCGCATCATCCGTGGGCCGGGCCGGATCCGGTGGTGTCAGCTCACGCTCTGGGCCGCCATGGTGGCCGCCGCCCGGGCGGCCGACGACCGCGCCGGGATGGAGCGCAGGTCGAAGGCGAACCTGGCGACGGAGTCGGCGATGGCGTCCGAGTCCACGTCCAGCGCCGTCGCGTTGATGTTGGCGATCGTGTCGCACGCCTGGTGGTAGCAGACGTCGTACGCGACCCCCGCCGTGCCGCCGAACAGCGCCGCCTCCTCGGGCGTCTTGATGCCCTCCGCGCCGGTGAAGATGCCGCCGGCCGGGATGCCGACCGCGATGAACGGCCCGTAGTCGGAGCGGCCGTCGAAGTCCGTGCCCACGGTCGGCAGCCCGCGCGAGCCGTAGAACTTCTCCAGTTGCTTCTCGATCTGGGCGGATCCGGGCGGGCCCGCGGGCGAGCCGACGGCGTCGGAGTCGTCGCCGTCGTAGAGCTTGTAGGCGTAGTTCGGCGAGGCGACCATGTCGAAGTTCAGGTAGACCCGGATGCGGTCCCGCTGCGCCTGCGACAGGGAGTCGACGTACTGGTCGGAGCCGAGCAGCCCGATCTCCTCGGCGGCCCAGAAGGCGAAGCGCACCTTGTTCTTGACCGGGTAGAGCGCCATCTGCTCGGCCACTTCGAGGATCGCGGCGCTGCCCGAGCCGTTGTCGTTGATGCCGGGGCCGACGGTCACGCTGTCAAGGTGGGCGCCGACCATCACGACGTTGCGCGAGTCACCGAAGCGGGACTCCGCGATCACGTTGTCGTTGGTGCCGAGCACGAGGTTGGAGTCGACCTTGAGCCGGACGGTCGCACCCGGCGTGGCGGCCAGCTCGTTGCCCACGGCGAAGTCGGTGAAGACCATCGGGATCCCGGCCCGCCACTCGCCGATGTCCAGCGGGAAGGCGTCGGTCCTGCCCGGCTGGCCCTCGTTGAAGACGATGAGCCCGGAGGCCCCGGCGGCGGCCGCGTTGTTCACCTTGTCGACGAAGGCGCAGGTGCCGCGCTGGACGAGGGCGATCCGCCCAGGTACGAACCCGGCGAAGTCGGCCGTCTCGCAGCCGCTGGTCGAGGTGGGCGTCGGGGTCGGCGGCAGGGTCAGGTCCACGCCCTGAACCTGCGCGGTCACGTCACCCGCCGGCGAGGGCTGGAAGGAGACGAAGTCGTCGTTCGGCACGTACGACTTCGGGTTGGGCGCGGTCACGTCCAGCACGGGCGGGCTGTTCTCGGACCAGCTCTCCACGAAGTCGATCGGCTCCAGCGTGACCTTGTATCCGGCCTTGCGCAGCTTGTTCGCCACGTAGTCGCGGGAGGCGTTGTAACCGCTCGTGCCGGCCGCCCGGTTGCCGCCGTTCGCGCTGGCGATGGCCTGCAGGGCGTCCAGGTGCTTCTTGACGTTGGCGCCCTTGACCTGCTTGACCAGCAGCTTGGCGAAGACGTCGTCGAGGCCCGTCGCCTGGGCCGGAGTGGCCGCGACCGTCAGGGCCAAGGGTAAGGAGAGTGCGGTGATCAGTGCGATCACGGTTTTGCGCATAGGGGTTCCCCCTGCTCGGCGTGAAAAAGAATCGCGGCCTGTCCCCCGAGCGCCGCTTACGGAACGTAACCCGAGCCCGATCCGCTGAAAAGACCCACTATGGCGTCCTAATCCGGACACCTGCCTATTCGGCGGCCCGCCGCGCGCGGGCCCGGCGCTTGCCCTCGTGCATCGCCTGCACGCGGGCGACCGGGATCGTGTGCCCCTCCTCGATCAGGTCGGCGGGCAGTTGCTGCGGCGCGGGCATGAGCTCGGCCCACGGGTCGCCCTTCAGCAGGCCGGGCGCGGTGCGCATGGTGAGGTCGGCAGGCCGTACGCTGTCGAGCTCGTCCCAGGGCAGGGGGAACGACACGGGGGTGCCGGGACGGATGCGGGGGCTGTAGGCGGCCACCACCGTGGCGCCGCCCGCCCTGGTGGAGTCGAGGAAGACCTTGCCGGCGCGGTCCTCGCGGATGAACGCGGTGGTGGCCAGTGCCGGGTCCAGCCGCTCCGCGCGGGCGGCCAGGGCGCGGGTGGCCGCCGCAAGGTCCTCCACCGCCGTGCCCGCCGTCACCGGCACGAACACGTGCACGCCCTTGGCCCCGCTGGTCTTGACCGCGCCGGTCAGCCCGGCGTCGGCGAGCGCCTGGCGTACCAGCAGGGCGCCCCGCACGGCCAGCGGGAAGGCGTCGCTGCCGTCGGGCGGGTCGAGGTCGAGCACCATGTGGGTGGCGTGGTGGCCGACGAACAGCGCCGGGTGGTATTCCACGGCCCGCTGGTTGCCGAACCACAGCAGCGTGCGCCGGTCGTTGCACAGCGCGTACGTCACCTGCCTGCGTGACGCCTCGGCCCAGTGGGACACCGACTGCACCCAGTCGGGGGCGTATTTCGGCAGGTTCTTCTGCATGAACGGCTCTTGTCCCGGGCGTACCCGGATGACCGAGAGCGCGCGGTCGCGCAGGGCCGGGATGATGCGGTCGGCGACCGCGTCGAGATAGTCGACCAGGTCGCGCTTGGTCGCGCCGGACCCGTCGAACAGCGGCTGGTCGAGGTTGGTCAGCGCCACCCCGTCACGCGTCTCATCGCCGGCCACCCGCCCTACGATGCCCATTGTCCATACCTGAGGTCAACCATAAGGAGCACCCGTTTTGACCCGTTATCTGTACCTGACCCGGCACGGCGAGGCGTCGCCGGACGGTCACGGGCTGACGGCCGCCGGCCGCCGCCAGGCCGCGCTGCTCGGCGAGCGGCTCCGGGACGTCCCGTTCACCGCCGTCCACCACAGCCCGGTCGGACGCGCCGCCGAGACGGCCCGCCTCATCGGCGAGCACCTCCCCGGCGTCCCGCTGCACGCCTGCGAAGCGGCCGGCGACTACGTCCCGTACGTCCCGACGAGGGAGGAGCTGTCCCCGGAGCACGCCGACCGGCTCCTCGACTTCGTCCACCAGTTCCCCGACCACGAGCAGGGCGCGGCCCTCGCGCGCCAGGCCCTCGACCTGTTCACCGGCCCGGCAGCCGAGGGGACCGCGCACGAGCTGGTCGTCACCCACAACTTCCTGGTCGGCTGGCTGGTCCGGGCCGCCCTGGACGCCCCGGAATGGCGCTGGCTCGGCGTCAACCACTGCAACGCCGCCCTGACCGTCATCCGGTACGCCCCGGACCGCCCGTCGTCGGTGCTCCTGTTCAACGACATGGCGCACCTGCCCGCCGAGCTGCGCTGGACGGGATTCCCGCCCGAGCTGCGCGTCTAGGGGCTCTTGGCCATCAGCTCGCGCTCCTCGCGGGTGGCGATGAGCCCGGCGGGCGCCACGATCTTCGACTCCTCGAACGGCGCCTCCGTGCTCGGCAGCGGCTCCCTCACCCTGATCGCCTTGATCCACACCCGTGCCGCGTCCAGGATCACCACGATGATCAGGACGGCGAACAGCGCCGCCAGGATCCCGTCCACGGTGGAGTTGACCACGATCTGCTGCATCGCGGCGGGCGTCTTGGCGGGCGCGAGCAACTGCCCCTGGTCCAGCGCCGTCTGATAGCGGTCGCGCTGGGCGAAGAAGCCCAGCGCGGGATCGGGCGAGAACACCTTCTGGTAGCTGGCCGTCAGCGTGACCGCCACGTCCCAGGCCAGCGGCACGCCCGTCACCCAGGCCCACTTGAGCCGCCCGCTCTTGATCAGCAACGTGGTGGCCACGGTGAGCGCCACCGCGGCCAGCAGCTGGTTGGCGATGCCGAAGAGCGGGAAGAGCTGGTTGATGCCGCCGAGCGGGTCGTTGACGCCCTGATAGAGGAAGTAGCCCCAGGCCGCCACGACGACGCCGCTGGTCACCACCAAGCCCGGCCACCAGCTCACCCGGGAGATCGGCTTCCACAGGTTGCCCAGCGTGTCCTGGAGCATGAACCGCCCCACCCGCGTCCCCGCGTCCACGGTGGTGAGGATGAACAGCGCCTCGAACATGATCGCGAAGTGGTACCAGAACGCCTGCCACCCCGCTCCCCCGAGGAAGCCGGAGAAGATCTGCGAGATGCCCACCGCCAGCGTGGGCGCGCCGCCCGTCCGGGCGATCAGCGTCTCCTCCTGTACGGCCGTGGCCGCCGCCTGCAACTGCTCGGGCGTGATCACGAAGCCCATGTTGGTGACCGCCTCCGCGGCGGTCTGCACGGTGGCCCCGACGACGCCCGCCGGGGAGTTCATCGCGAAGTAGAGGCCGGGGGTCAGCACGCAGGCCGCGGTGATGGCCATGACGGCCACGAACGACTCCATCAGCATGGAGCCGTAGCCGATCATCCGGACCTGTGTCTCCTTCTGGATCATCTTGGGCGTCGTGCCGGAGGAGATCAGCGAGTGGAACCCCGACAGCGCCCCGCAGGCGATGATGATGAACACGAACGGGAACAGCGACCCGGCGAAGACCGGCCCCTTGCCGTTGAAGGCGAAGTCGGTGAACGCCGTGGTCTGCAGCGCGGGGGAGGTGACGGCGATGCCGATCGCGATGAGCGCGATGGTCCCGATCTTCATGAACGTCGACAGATAGTCGCGCGGCGCGAGCAGCATCCACACGGGCAGCACGGCGGCCACGAACCCGTACGCGATGAGCCACAGCGACAGCGCCGACGGGCTCAGCGTGAAGAACGGCGCCCAGCTGGAGTCCTGCACCCAGCCGCCGGCCACGATCGCCAGGATCAGCAGGACGACCCCGATCACGGTGGTCTCGACCACCCGGCCGGGCCGGATCACCCGCAGGTAGAAGCCCATGAACAGGGCGATGGGGATCGTCATCGCGATGGAGAAGACACCCCACGGGGACTGCGCCAGGGCGTTGACCACGACCAGCGCCAGCACCGCCAGCAGGATGATCATGATGGCGAAGACCGCGACGAGCGCCGCCGCACCGCCGACCGGGCCGATCTCCTCGCGCGCCATCTGCCCGAGGCTGCGGCCGTTGCGGCGCATGGAGAAGAACAGGATCACCATGTCCTGCACCGCCCCGGCGAAGATCACCCCGGCGATGATCCAGATGGTGCCGGGCAGGTAGCCCATCTGGGCCGCCAGCACCGGGCCGACCAGCGGCCCCGCTCCGGCGATGGCGGCGAAGTGGTGGCCGAACAGGATGCGCCGGTCGGTCGGCTGGTAGTCGATGCCGTTGTCCAGCCGCTCGGCCGGGGTGGCCCTGCGGTCGTCGGCCCGCAGCACCTTGCGCACGATGAACCTGGCGTAGAACCGGTAGGCGATGGCGTACGAGCCCAGCGCGGCGGCCAGCAGCCA
Organism: Nonomuraea jiangxiensis; assembly: GCF_900099965.1. Lineage (GTDB taxonomy): Bacteria > Actinomycetota > Actinomycetes > Streptosporangiales > Streptosporangiaceae > Nonomuraea > Nonomuraea jiangxiensis. The sequence goes on from NZ_FNDJ01000006.1 coordinate 76,475, forward strand.
GACCGCGTTGACGTTCTCGCCCCGGGACAGGGCGAGCACCGCCCACCCGACGGCACCGACGACGGCGACGGCCGTCCAGATGATGATGGAACGCAACTTCACCGGTTACCTCCCATATTTCAGTCGTATACCGGGCGCCCCAGGCAGCAGCGCAGTCCGGCGTCCGGCGGCAGATCGGTGGTGAAGCGCCGCCAGCGCCACACCGGACGGAAGTCGATCGTGACGGGGAGCTCGACGAGATGCACCCACGCGACCGGATGGGCATAGACCGGCTCGGTCCCGAGGCGGCGGGTCCGGCGGGGCAACCGGGAGCGGCGCAGCGGCCTCATCGAGAACTCCCCCGCGTCCGCACAGCAGAGGCCGGTCACGTGCCAGTCGAAGAAGATCACTTCTTCGTCGCGGAGGGCGGCGCGAGCGGCGGGCGTCAGCGTGACAAGGGACATCTGGCGCTCCTGAAGATCAGGTAGCACAGAAATTAACGTCGGCCTTCCCATCGCGGCCGACTTTGAAACGCGGGCGTCCGACGCCGAAATGGTCCTGAAACCGGGGCGTTCCGCGCCGGAGACCGGGTGAGCGTCCCACGCCGAAACCCGGGAAAGGGTACGCCCCCGGCACCCCGCCGCGAAGGCGGAGGCCGGGGGCGCGATGCCGCTCCTGTCAGGCGGTCACGACTTCTTCCAGGGTTCGAAGTAGGCGACCGTGGCGAAGTCGACCTCCAGGCCGTACATCGGGTCGCCGCTCATCGCGGCCGAGCCGGTCACGAAGATCCGCACGCCGGTGCCGGCGGCCGTGTCCACGGCGAGCGCGTGCGCGTCGTCCGACTGGCCGGCGGTGCCGTCGTAGCGGCCGGTCCAGACCGGCTCGCCGGTCGCCGGGTCGTACGCGATCGTCAGGAAGTCGGTGCCCCGGCTGGCGTCGTCCGAGCTCTGGCCGGTGATGAGCACCTTGCCGCCGTCCGGGGTCACGGCCACGTCCCAGGCGATGTCGTCGGCGCCCGCCTGCCCGCTGTGGCGTCGCACCCACGAGCGCTGACCGGTGGCGGGGTCGTAGGCGATCGTGGTGTAGTCCGACCTCGTGCCCTCGCCGTCGGTGTTGCCGGTGACGAACAGCCTGCCGCCGTCGGGCGACAGCGCCAGGTCGTGCGGGTTGTCGCTGCCGTGCGCCGGGCCGTCGAAGGTGTCGGACCAGAGCTCCTTTCCTGTGGTGGTGTCGTAGGCGACGGTGGTCATGTCGGTCTGCGTCCGCGGGTGGGAGGTGGCGCCGCTGACGAAGACGGCCTTGCCGTCCGCGGCCACCTCCATCGCCGAGGGGATGTCGAGCCCGTGCGCGGGGCCGTCGAGCTGGGCGGCCCAGAGCTGGGCGCCGGTGCCGGCGTCGTAGGCGACGGTGCCCCAGTTGGTCAGGCCCGTGCCGTCCTCGCCCGCGCTCTGGCCGGTGACGAAGATCTTGGACCCGTCCGGGGCCACGCTGATCTCCCTGGCGTCGTCGGTGCTGCCGCCCGGCCCGTCATAGTGGGCCAGCCACGCCTGCGTGCCGTCCTCGGCCCGGTAGGAGACCGTGAAGTAGTCCTCCTTGCCGCCCTCGCCCAGCGAGGTCATGCCGGTGACGTAGACGTTCTTGCCGTCCGGGCTGAGCGCGAGCCCGTTGCCGTTGTCGGTGCCGGCCGCCACGCCGGCGTGGCGCGCGACCCACACCTCCGCGCCGGTGGCGGTGTCGTACGCGATCGTGACGGCGTCGTTGCCGGTGTCCGACCCCGCGCTCACGCCGACGACGTAGAGCCTGCTGCCGTCGGGGCTCACCTCGATCGCCGACGGCTCGTCGTAGTCGCCGCCCGGACCCCGGTAGCCCTTGCTCCACACCTCGGCGCCGGTGGCCGCGTCATAGGCGACCGTGGCGATCTGCGGGCTGAGCGCCCCCGGCGTGCTGCCGTAGCTCGCGCCGGAGACGTAGACCCGCTTGCCCTTGGGGTCGAGGGCGATCTGCTCGGCGGAGTCGCTGCCGCCCGCGGCGCCGTACGTGGCGGCCCACGCCTCGGGCACCGGGCGTACCACGACCGGGACGCGTACGGTGTGCTTGCGCTGCTCCTGCCAGGTGAGCTGCCCGCCCACGTAGGCGTTCATCGGGGCCGTGGTCCGGGTGAACGTGACCGTGAACGACTTCGTCTCGCCGCGCTTCAGCCTGAGCGTGCTCGGGCTCACCTTGGCCTCGATGCCGCGCAGGCCGCTGAGGGAGGCGGTGTAGGTGGCGGTCGAGCGGCCCACGTTGGTGACCTCGCGCGTCACCGTCTGGGTGCCCGGCAGCCTGCCGATCGCGATGGAGGGCACGTTCATGTCGCTGGCGTCGAAGGAGTAGCCCTTCTTGGCGAGCTGGTCGCACATCTCCTGCTGCACGCCCTTGGTGTTGCCGCACAGGAACGCCAGCCAGTCCTTGACCCCGCTGTCGTAGACCAGGCCGGGGTCGGCGGCGCTGTTCGGGCGGACGTGTCCTGCGCCCTGGCCGAAGATCACCGACGGGTCGGTGCCAGGGCCGTCCTTGACGTCGTAGCCGCTGGTCATCAGCGCCGACTTGACGGCCATCGGCGACCAGTCCGGGTGCAGGTCCTTCAGCAGCGCGGCGAGGCCGGCGACGTGCGGGGTCGCCATCGAGGTGCCGCTGGCGAAGTTGAACTCGGCCCCGCCCGCCCCCGGTGGCGCGAACGCCGCCAGGATGTCCTGCCCAGGGGCGATCAGGTCGGGCTTCAGCAGGTCGCCACCGCCCGCGCTAATGGGCCCGCGCGAGGAGAACTCGGCCACGTACGGGGCCGGGACGTCGTCGATGATCCTGGCCTGCTGGACCGTGGCCGTCGCGCCCTCGGTCGCGGCGTAGTCCTTGACCGCCTGCCGGTCCTTGAGCGCGAGGTGCACGGTGGGCACGGAGTGCAGGTCGGCGTTGAGCGAGTTGTCGTCGGTGTTGGTGAGGATCATGCCGATCCCGCCCGCCTCGGCGACGGCGACGCTCTTGTTGACGCGCGGCGTCACCCCCCGGTCACAGACGACGATCTTGCCCCGCGCCTTGGCCGGGTCGAGCACCGGCTTGCCGCCGTTGTCCCTGGCGGCGTAGCACTGCGCCACGAGCGTCGGGTCCGCGCCCGGGAGCCCCACCGCCGCGGCGTCCACCAGCGGCGCGGGACCGGCCTTCGTCGCGGCCAGGGAGGCGCCGCTGTAGGAGGTGCCGTTGCCGAGCGTCACCGAACCCTGCGTGCCGCGGTTGTGCGTGCCCGCCGCGACCGTCGTCACCCACGGGGACGGGTGCTCGACCGTGGCGGCGGCCGGGCCGCTGTTCCCGCCCGCGACCGAGACGAACACGCCCGCCTCCGCGGCGGCCATGAACGCCACCTCGGCAGGGTCGAGGAAGTCCGTGGCCGTCCCGGAGACCGAGTAGTTGATGACGTCCACGCCGTCGGCCACCGCCTGGTCGATGGCGGCGACCAGGTCCGAGTAGTAGCCGTTGGCGGTGGAGGCGTCCTGGGTGGACCAGAGCGCCTTGTACGCGGCCACCCGGGCGCGCGGCGCGATGCCGCTGATCGACCCGAACCCCGCCGCCGGGCCCGTCACCGGGACGTCGTGGTTGCCGGCCGCCGTGGAGGCCGTGTGCGTGCCGTGGCCGTTGTAGTCGCGCGGTGACAGGAACTCCCAGGGGAGCTGCTGCTTGACGCCCTCGTCACCGCCCCAGCCGGCGTCGAAGTGCCGGGCGGCGACGAGCTTGCCGTTGCACAGGCCGCCGTTCCAGGACTCGTCCGGGGCCTGCCGCGTGCAGGTGCCGGTGAAGCCGGGCAGCTTCCCGTACCGCCTGCCGCTGCCGTCGGGGTCGGCGAAGCTCTTGCTGTCCGCCCAGATGCCGCTGTCGATCACGCCGATGACCAGGCCGTCGCCCGCGCCCTCGCCGTCCTTGCCGCCGGTGGGGCCGCCGAGCTGGTCCCAGAGGCCGCCGCGGGCGTCGAGGCCGAGGAAGGCGGGGGTCGAGGAGGTCTGTACGGAGACCTTCCTGTCCTCGGTCACGGCCACCACGTCCGGCAGTGTCCGCATCTGCGCCGCCTGGGAGGCGGTCAGTGTGGCCGCGAAACCGCCGTACGAGTAGAGGTACTCGTAGACCTTCTTGCCGCCGACCCGCCTGAGCGCGGCGTCGTGCCGGCCGCGCAGGTGGTCGGCGTACCTCGTCACCTCGGTGGACCCGGGCTCGATCTTCTCGCCCTGGTCGGGCTTGGTCTTGGCCAGTCCCGCCACGTCGCCCTCGTAGGTCGCGACGGGGTCGGGCGCCATCTGCACAATGTAGGTCTTCTGCTCTTCCGGCGCGGCCTGCGCTGAGGCCGCGCCGGGCCAGGCGAGCCCGGCCAGGATCAGCCCGGCCGCCGCCGCCGTCGCCAATAACCGTCGGGAAATTCCCGGAGATCTGGACAGGTCCATCGTCGCCCCTCATACATCGCCGCTGATCGCGGACGACCGCCGAGGCTATTCAGCGGCTCTCGGGGAGGGCATCCGTACCGTATACGGATTTTTGTCCGGCCCTTAACGGAAGTTGGTGATCCGGTAGCCTGTTCGTGCTGATACGCCAGGTAGGGGGTGGGCCGTCATGCCCGGGGGACCGGCCCGCTTCGCCCCCTCGGGTGCCCTGTCCAGGGTGCTCATCGGCCGCCGTGCCGAGCTGGCCCTGCTGCGCGCGGTCATCGCCGCCCCGCCCTCCCTCGCGCTGATCGAGGGCGAAGCCGGCATCGGCAAGAGCCGGCTGGTGGGCGAGCTGCTCGCGACGCCCGAACTGGCAGGGACGCGGCGGCTGATCGGCCAGTGCGAGCAGCTCCAGGAGCCGCTGCCGCTCTCCCCTGTGCTCGACGCCTTCCGCCAGGCCGGCGCCGAGCTCGCCGCCTCCCGGCCGGCCAACCCCGTCGTGGGGGCGCTCGCGCCGCTGCTCCCCGAGCTGGCCGATTACCTGCCGCCGCCGCTGCCCGCGCTGCCCGACCAGCGGGCGGAGCGGCACCGGGTGTTCCGGGCGGCCCTCGCGCTGCTGGACCACCTGAGCCCGCTGGTGCTGGTCCTGGAGGACGTGCACTGGGCCGACGGCGGCACGCACGACTTCCTCGCCTTCCTCGCCGCCCACCAGCCGCGCGAGGTGTCGGTGATCCTCACCGTACGCATCGAGGCCGGGCCGCTGCCGATCCGCGAGGCGTTCGCGCGGGCGCCCGCCGGCCCGGCCAGGACCGTCGCCCTCACCCCGCTGAGCCCGGCCGAGGTGGCGGAGCTGGCGGGCGGCATCCTGCGGGCCGAGCTGCCCCGCGCCTTCGCCGTGCCCCTCTACGAGAAGACCGGCGGCATCCCGTTCGTGGTCGAGGAGGTGCTGCGCACGCTGCTGGAGCAACTGCCCGCGGACGAGATCCCCGGCCGCCCCGACGTGCTGGCCGAGCTCGCCGTGCCCACGGTGTTGCGTGACGTGCTGCTGCAGCGCCTGGCCGCGCTCGACGACGCGGCGCGGGAGATCCTGGGGGCCGCCGCCGTGGTCGGCATGACGCCGGACGAGCGGGTGCTCGCGGAGGTCGCGGGCAGCGGGCCGCCGGCCGTCGCCAGGGCGCTGGCCCAGGCCCAGGCCGTGGGGCTGCTGCACGAGGAGGACGGGCGGTGCCGGTTCCGGCACGCGCTGGCCCGGCAGATCGTGTACGAGTCCGTGCCCGTGTCCAGCCGCCGCTGGCTGCACCTGCGGACCGCGCAGGCCCTGGAGAGCGCGGCCAGGACCGGGCCGGGGCCGCGGCCGGTGGCCAGGCTGGCCCATCACTACCGGCACGCGGGTCGCCCGGCGGAGTTCGTGGGCAACGCCGAGGCCGCGGCCGACACCGCCTTCTCCCACGGCGACGACGCCACCGCGGCCCGGTTCCTGCTGCAGGCGCTGGAGATCGGCGAGCTGTCCCGCGAGGCGCGCGTACGGCTGGCCGTCAAGCTCGGCCGGGCCGCGGTGGACGGGCTGGCGCACGCGGAGGCCGTACCGATACTCGAACGCCTCCTGGCCACCGAGCCCCTGCCCGCCCACCTGCGCGGAGAGCTGCGCTTCGCGCTCGGCCGCATGCTGCGCCAGGTGGGTGAGGTGCGCGCCGGGCACCTCCAGATCGAGGGCGCGCTGGAGGACCTCGCCGACCGGCCGGCGCTGCTCGGGCGGGCGCTGGCCGTGCTGTCCGCGCCGGAGACCGTCGTGGACCGGCACGTCGGCGAGCACGCCGCGCGCTGCGACCAGGCAGAGGAGGCGGCCCGGCGCAGCGGCGACCCCGACGTCCGGATCGCGGTACGCATCGCCAGGGCCTCACTCCTGCTGGAACAGGGCGATCCTGGCAGCCGCAAGCTGATTGACGAGCTGCTGCGCGACGACGGGTTGCGGGCCGTGCCGCGCGAGCACGCGCGGGCCTGCGTCAACTGGGCGCAGGGCGCCCTGCACGTGGGCCGGCTGGACCTGGCCGAGGACCTGCTGGCCGAGGGGCGGCAGGTCGTGGACCAGGCGGAATACCTGCGGCTGACCGAGATCGTCGAGCTGGTGACGGCGGCTGTGAACCAGGCCGCCGGGCGGTGGGAGGGGCTGGAGGAGCGGGCGCGCCGGCTGGCGGGCACGGGCGCGAAGGTGGAGGCCGCGTCCCTGGACTGGCTGCTGCTGCACGCGCGGCTGCTCGCGGCCACCGGCCCGGCCGAGAAGGCGGTGGCCCTGCTCGGTGACGTGATCGAGACAGCCGAGCGGGTGGGGGCCGTCTGGCCGCTCATCCCCGCCCGGATGACGCTGTCCCGGCTGCTGCTGACCCTGGACGACGCCGCCGGGGCCGCCGATCACGCCACGGCCGCGCTGGCCCACGTGCGGGCCAAGGGCAACTGGGTGTGGGGGGCGGAGAGCGTTCTGTGCCTGGTGGACGCGCTGGACGCGATGGGTGGGGCCGGTCAGGGCGCCGAATTGGTGGACGAGCTGAGCGCGGGGATCTCGGGCGCGGACGCGCCGATCGCGCAGGCGGCGCTGCTGGGCGCCCTCGCGGTGCTGGCCCGTACCAGCCATCCGGTGAAGGCCGACCGGCTGCTGGACGCCTCGCGTACCACGTTGCGGGCGGCGGGGCTGCGCTACGAGGAGGCCCTGGCCGCCGAGCGCCTGGGCCGGTGGCGCTGCGAGCGCGGGACGGCCGACGGCGGGCCGCTGCTGGAAGGCGCGCTGCGCCTGTACGGGGGGCTGGGCGCGGACCGGGACATCGCGCGGATCTGCCGGGTCATGCGGCAGAACGGGGTGCCGATCCCCTATCCGTGGCGGGGCGGGCGGCCCTCGCACGGGCAGCGGCTGTCCTCGCGGGAGCACGAGGTGGCACTGCTGGCGGCGCAGGGGAGGACGAACCAGGAGATCGCCACCGAGTTGTTCCTGTCCAGGCGCACCGTGGAGAGCCACGTCGCCAACGCGCTGCGCAAGCTCGGCCTGCTGTCCCGCAAGGAGCTGCGCGGGCTGCGGCTCCCCGACGCGCCGAACGGCCCGCCGTCGGACACCCGGAGCGGGTCGCTCACGGAGCCCTGACCCCTCGTGCGGCCCCGGGCGTCAGCGGGCGGGCAGCGAGTCCAGCCAGGCGATCAGGCGGTCGCCCTCGCGCGTCATGACGGTGGGGTCGCGCAGGGCGTTGGTCAGCAGCGACATGCCCTGGTACGCGCCCACCAGCGTCAGGGCGAGCCCGTCGGGATCGGGCTGCCCGAGGTCGCGGAACTGGCGTTCGACCCAGTCGAGGAGCAGCCGGATGACCTTGCCCGCGGCCACGTCCAGCCCGCCCTCGGCGCGCTTGTCCAGCTCGGCGGCGAGGGTGCCGGTCGGGCAGCCGTACTGGGCGGCCAGGTCGCCCTGGCTGACCCATGCCGCCACCAGCCCCTTGAGCCGCTCGCGCGGATCGGGCAGCTGGTCCAGCCGGTCGGTGAGCAGCCCCAGCTGGCGGGCGTGCTCGGTGAGCGCGGCGGCGACCAGGTCGTCCTTGGTCTTGTAGTAGTAGTAGACGTTGCCCACCGGGACGTCGGCGGCACGGGCGATGTCGGCGATGGTGGTGCGCTCCACGCCCTGCTGGTGGACGACCTGGGCAGCCGAGATCATCAGCCGCTGCCGCTTGGCACTCGCCGTCTCCGCCCTGGACCCCTTGGAGTCAGCCACCTGACTCACTATAGGCGCCACCCGGCCCGATCGCGCACCGCCCGCCCAGCCCGTCCGGGCGGCATCAGCTCGCCAGTGCCGCGCTGATCTGGGTGACGGCGGCGAGCAGGGGGACGGCCAGTTCGCCGAGACGGCGCTTGGGGCAGCGGACGCTGGGGACCGCGACGGCCGCCGCGGCGACCGCACGGCCCGCGGCGTCACGCACGCAGGCGCCCACCGCCCGCACCCCGCGCTCGCTCTCCTCGCTGTTGACCGCGTAACCCCGGCGGCGCGCGGCCTCCAGCTCACGGCGCAGCGCGGCCAGGTCGTCGATCGCCGCGGCGCCACGGGACACGCCCCGGGGATAGAGGGCGCGCAGCTCCTCCTCGGGCAGCTCGGCCAGCAGCGCCTTGCCGCCGGAGGTGGCGTGCGCGGGCAGCAGCATCCCGATCCTGCTGCCCACGTGCAGGGCCTGCGGCCCTTCGACCCCGTCCACGAACCGCACGCCGTTGCCCTGGAGCACCATCAGGTGGACCGTCTCCCCGACCTCCTGGTTGAGCTCGCGCAGGTGCGGGTGGGCCATGGTGACCAGGTCGGGCGGCCCGAGGCCGGTCTCCCGCAGCGGGCTCAGCGCCGGCCCCGGGCGGTAGACGCGCCGGGCGTCCTGGATCGCGAAGTCGTGGAAGACCAGCATCGCCAGCACCCGGTGCGCGGTCGAGCGGGCCACCCCGAGATGGTCGGCGACGTCGGCCACCCGGACGTCCCCGCGCTCCCGCAGGAACTTGAGCGTCACCAGCGCGTTCTCCACCGCTTTGAGCGGATAAGTGGGCTGATTCTGCATGCTGGAATGTTAGCAGGGCTAAGTTCCACGCAGCGAGCACCTGTAATACGGTCAAAATGCCGGTTGTGACCGGCTTCGCATATGCAAGGAGTGGACTGCATGACGACGATCGAGCAGGATGAGGCCGCGCTCGACCAGCTCTACAAGGACTTCGGCGAGCACAACCTGATCCCCCTGTGGACCGCCAGGGACGACCTGATGCCGCTGACCCCGCAGCCGGCCGCCGTCCCCTACGTGTGGCGCTGGTCCGACCTCTACCCGCTGGCGCAGCGCTCGGGCGACCTGGTGCCGGTCGGCCGGGGCGGCGAGCGCCGGGCCATCGCGCTGGCCAACCCGGGGCTGCCCGGCCTGCCGTACGCGACCCCCACCCTGTGGGCCGCCATCCAGTACCTCGGCCCGCGCGAGGTCGCGCCCTCGCACCACCACACGCAGACCGCGTTCCGGTTCGTGATCGACGGCGAGGGCGTCTGGACGAACGTCGAGGGCGACCCGGTGGCCATGCGCAGGGGCGACCTGCTGCTCACCCCGAGCTGGGCCTTCCACGAGCACCAGAACGTCAGCGACAGCCCGATGGCCTGGATCGACGGCCTGGACATCCCGCTGGTGCACCAGCTCGACGCCGGGTTCTTCGAGTTCGGCCCGGACAAGCTCACGGTCACCGAGACCCCGGACCGCTCGCGCAACGAGCGGCTGTGGGCCCACCCGGGGCTGCGCCCGCTCGGCGCGCCGGACCAGCCCAGCTCGCCGCTGATGGCCTACCGCTGGGCGCACACCGACGCGGCGCTGACCGCGCAGCTCGAACTCGCCGACGAGGGGCACCCGACCGCCCTCGGCCCGGGTCACGCCGGGGTGCGCTACAGCAACCCGACCACCGGCGGGGACGCGCTGGTGACCATCCGCACCGAGTTCCACCGGCTGCGGGCAGGGGCGCGAACCGAGCCCAGCCGCATCGTCGGCTCGGCGGTGTGGCAGGTCTTCGAGGGTGAGGCCACGGTCACGCTGGGCCAGGAGCGGTTCTCGGTGCGCAAGGGCGACCTGTTCGCCGTACCGTCCTGGTGTGAGTTCGCGCTGGCGGCGGAGACGCAGGTGGACCTGTTCCGCTTCAGTGACGAGCCCGTTTACGACGCACTCGGCTTCACCCGCCTCGCGCGGCAGGCCGCCGGCAGGCAGGAGACCCGATGAAACTCGCCACCATCCGTGTCGCCGGGCAGACCCGCGCGGTGCGCGTCGACGCCGACCGCGCGGTCGAGCTCGGCCCGGCCGACCTGGTGGAGGTGCTGCGCCGGCCGGACTGGCGCGTCACCGCGGCCGCCGCCGACGGCCCCGCCCACCCGCTCGACGGGCTGGACTACGCGCCCCTCGTGACGTCGCCCGAGAAGATCATCTGCGTCGGGGTCAACTACCGCAAACACATCGAGGAGATGGGCCGCGAGGCGCCCGCCTACCCCACGCTCTTCGCCAAGTACGGCCGCGCGCTGATCGGCGCGTACGACGACATCGTGCTGCCCGCCGCGTCCGAGGCCATGGACTGGGAGGCGGAGCTGGCCCTGGTCATCGGCACCGAGGTCAGGAACGCCGACGAGGACGAGGCCAGGGCCGCCATCGCCGGTTACTCCGTGCTCAACGACGTGACCGCCAGGGACTGGCAGTACCGCACCCTCCAGTGGTTGCAGGGCAAGACGTTCGAGGCCACCACGCCGCTCGGCCCGTGGCTGGTCACGCCGGACGAGGCGCCGGCCACCAGCGGCGAGATGAGCTGCGAGGTCGACGGCGAGGTGATGCAGCGCACCGACGTGTCCGACATCCTCTTCAACCCGGTGCAGCTCGTCTCCTACATCTCGAAGATCATCACGCTGGCGCCCGGCGACGTGATCGCCACCGGCACCCCCGGCGGCGTCGGGCACGCCCGCAAGCCCCCGCGCTACCTGTCCGACGGTGCTGTGGTCACCACGCGGATCGAGGGGCTCGGCGAGTGCCGCAACGTCTGCCGGCTGGAGAAGGCATGACAGTGCCCGCACCGGCGTGGGTCCAGGAGGGCACCGCGCTGTTCGAGCGGACGCTGGGCAAGATCGACGACGCCGGCCTGGACGCGCCCTCGGCGCTGCCGGGCTGGCGCCGCCGGCACGTCGTCGCGCACGTCGCCAGCAACGCCGACGCCCTGGTCAACCTGCTCGACTGGGCCCGTACCGGGGTGGAGACCCCGATGTACGCCTCGCCGAAGCAGCGGGCGGCCGACATCGAGGCGGGCGCCGCGCTGCCGGCCGGTGACCTGCGGGCGAAGCTGGAGGCCGCGCACGCCCGGTTCGCCCGGGAGCTCGCGGGCATGCCCGTCACCGCCTGGGACGCCGAAGTACGCACCGCGCGGGGCCGTACGGTGCCCGCCTCCGAGGTGGTCTGGATGCGTACCCGGGAGGTCTGGGTGCACGCGGCCGACCTGGACGCCGGCACGAGCCTGCGCGACGTGCCCGCCGACGTGCTCCGCGCGCTGGCCGGGGACGCCGCGGCGGCGTTCGCGGCCGGCCCGGAGGCGCCGCGCGTGACGATCACCGCCACAGACACCGGCGACCAGTGGGAGCTGGGCCCGCTGGACACGCAGGAAAGCTCCCCTGCGCAGGTGCGCGGGGAGCTGGCGGAGGTGACGGCCTACCTGCTCGGGCGGCCGGGCGCGGCCGCGGGACCGGCACTGCCGGCCTGGCTCTGACCGCCGAACCCACGATGGGCCGGCCCGCTACGTGGTGGGCCGGCTCTCCGTGTCGCGTGCCGCCGAGGCGGGAGTTCCCTGCCACGGCGGCGCGCCGGGCACGTGCACGCCGATCAGCGACAGCGCCCGGGCCACGATGTGGTCCACCACGTCGTCCAGCGACTCCGGCTGGGCGTAGAAGGCGGGCATCGGCGGCGCGATGATCGCGCCGATCTCGGTCGCGGTGACCATCGCCCGCAGGTGCCCCAGGTGCAGCGGCGTCTCCCGGACGCACAGGACCAGCCGCCGGCGCTCCTTGAGCGTGACGTCGGCCGCCCGCACCAGCAGGTTCTCCGACACCCCCGAGGCGATGGCGCCCAGGGTCTTGACGCTGCACGGGATCACGATCATCGCGTCCACCGGGTAGGACCCGGACGCGATGGAGGCGCCGATGTCCCTGAAGTTGTGCACCACCTCGGCGTCGAACGTGGCCTCCGGCATCTCGTAGGCCGCCGTCCGCCGGGCGGCGGGGCTGACGACGAGATGCCGTTCCACTCCCGCCGCGCCGAGCAGTTGCAACGTCCGTACGGCCAGCGCCGTGCCGGTCGCGCCGGAGACCCCGACGATGACCCGGCGCGGCGCCCCCGCGATCGGCGTGTTCAATGCGCACCGCCGGCGATCGACCGGTTCCACGGGGCCAGCCGGCGCTCGACCAGGCCGATCAGCCCGGTCAGCGCGACGGCGGCGAGCATCAGCACGACGACCGCGGCGAACATCCGGTCCGGCTGGAAGCTGTGCCCGGCGTCGATGATGACCCCGCCGATCCCGCCGATGGCGGTGAAGAACTCGGCGATCACGATGCCGACCACGGCCTTGCCGATGCCGATCCGCAGACCCGTCATGATCGACGGGATGACCGAGGGGATCACGATCTGGGTCAGGATGCGCGGCTGCGAGGCGCAGAAGGCGGTACCCACCTCAATGAGGGTACGGGGCACGTTCTGCACGCCGTTCCAGGTGTTGATGGAGATCGCGAAGACCGTCATGGTCATCACCATCGCCGCCTTGACCGCGAAGCCCAGCCCGAACCAGAGCATGAAGACCGGGGTCAGCGCGATCATCGGCATCGCGTACCCGGCGATGACCAGCCAGCCGATCGCCGCCTCGACCACCCGGAACCGCCCGATGAGCAGCCCCACCGGCACCCCGACCACGATGGCCAGCAGATAGCCGACCAGGAACGGCTGCGCGCTCTCCCATACCGCCACGGGCAGGCTGCCGTCGGCGATCATGCCGATCAGTGCCGTGAAGACGGCGCTGGGCGGCGCGGCCAGGATCGGGTCGACCTGCCGGGCGGCGACCTCCCAGATGATCAACAAGACGACGACGCCGGCGGCGGTGACCAACCGGTCCCGCCCGCTGCGGCGCTGGGACCGCATCCTCCTGGACAGCGCCGTCTCGTCGTCGACGGGCGGCGCCGCCTGGTCTGCGAGCGCGGTCATATGGACACTCCATCCTGCTGCTGGATCTCCCGGCCGTGCACGAGTTGCAGCAGCTCGTGACGGCGTAGGGCGAACTCCGCCGAGCTGCGGCGCTCGTCCAGGTCGGTCGAGTCACCGAAGCCGGTGTCGAGCACGCCGTGCAGCCGGCCCGGGTCGGGCACGAGGGTGACCACCCGGTCGGCGAGCAGCACCGACTCGTCGATGTCGTGGCTGACGAAGATGATGGTCTTACCGGTCCGCTGGTGGATCTCCAGCAGCTCGCCCTGCATCTTCTCCCTGGTCTGCGCGTCGAGCGCGGAGAAGGGCTCGTCCATGAGCAGTACGGCGGGGTCGATGGCGAGCGCGCGGGCGATGCCCACCCGCTGCCGCATGCCGCCGGACAGCTCGTGCGGGCGGCGGTTCGCGGCGTTCCCCAGGCCGACCAGCTCGATCGCCCGCTCGGCGGCCTCACGCCGCTCCGCCTTGGGCAACCCGCGCGCCTCCAGGCCGAACTCGACGTTGCCGAGCGCGGTACGCCAGGGCAGCAGCTCGGCGTTCTGGAAGACGATGCCCCGGTTGGGGCCGCAGCCCTGCACGGGTACGCCGTCCACCGTGACCGAGCCGCCCGACGGCTGTTCCAGGCCCATGATGATGCGCAGCAGCGTGGTCTTGCCGCACCCGCTGCGCCCGGTCAGCGCCACGATCTCCGAGCGGCGCACCTGGAACGACACGTCCTGCAGCGCCTGCACCTGGCGGCCCTTGTCGTCCTGGAAGACCTTGGACACTCCGCGTACGTCAACCGCGAGGTCGCCACTCATTTGGCGTCTCCGTAGTAGTTCGACGCGACCTCGCCGATCTTGGCGATGGCCTTCTGGCGATAGCTGTCGTCCACGATCGGGTCCACCGGGATGGCCGACTTGGTGATGCCGAGCTTCACCTGGAGGTCGGCGATGTACTTGATCTGCTTGACCGGGATCTCGCCGTTCATCGCCAGGTAGCCGCCCTCGTGGAACTCCTTGTACGTCTCGGAGATCATCGGGTCGGTGGCCGGCACCTTGAGCGTCTTGGCGGCCAGCGCCTGGGCCTCGTCCGGATGCGCGTCGGCGTAGCGGATGCCCTCGACCAGCCCGGCGATGAGCCCGGTGACCGCGTCGCCCTTGGCCTGCAGCACGTCGTCCCGGGTGATCAGCGCGTACCTGGGATATTCCGGCACCACGTCCTTGGCCCGGCCGAGCAGCTTGACCCCGTCCTTGGCGGCCTGCGCGGTGTAGTCCAGCGGCGCGGAGGCGACCTGGATCTGCCCGGCGACCACCGCCTTGTACCGGTCGGCGGAACCGCCGGAGTTGACCAGCTTCACCGAGGAGGGATCGACGGAGGACTGGAGCATCATCGCCTTGGCCACGACGGCCGGCAGGCTGGTCGGGGTCGAGACGCCGAGCGTCGTGCCGGCCATGGCCGACAGGGAGGCGACGTCGCTCTTGGCGTAGAGGCCGTAGTTCTGGCCGGGCATGGTGGAGCCGACGAACTTCAGCTTCGCGCCCTTCTGCACCGCGAGCAGCGCCTCGCTCGGGTTGCCCTGGACCACGTCGACCTGCTTGGCCAGCAGCGCCGGGTACGCCTGCGTGGCGCTCTTGAGCTGGACGACGTTGACCTTGACGCCGTGCTTGGCGAAGAAGTCCTTCTCCTTGCCCATCAGCAGGTAGCCGGAGTCGGCGCCGGGCTCGTAGATGCCGTAGGTGATGGTGGCGCTGTCACCGCCGCCGGCGGACCCGGAGGTGGCACCGCCACCGCACGCGGTGAGTCCGAGGGCCAGGGCTGCGGTCGCCGCGACGATCGCGGTCAGGCGGAGGCTGCTCATTCTGCTTTCTCCTGCATGTGGGGGGATGGGGCGCCGAGCCCGGCCAGGACTCCGGCGAACTTGCGCGCGACCTGCTCGCGCAGCTCCGGGCTCGCCTCGGCGACGGGCGGGAAGTCGGCGATGCGGTCGAAGGGGCGGACGGCCATGATGACGGCCCGCGAGTTGTGCGTCTGCCCGTGCGGAATGCGGGGGTCGAGCGGACCGCTCCACGCCCGCCGGATGATCTCGATGTCGTCCACCGGGTCGCATCGGGTGGACATGGCCCACAGCACGTCGAAGGTGTTGGTCGGGTCGATGTCCTCATCCACCACGACCACGAAACGTCCGAGGTAGGAGCCGGACTGGCAGGAGGCGGCGAGCAGCCCGGCCTGCTTGGCGTGCCCGTCGTAGGCCTGCTTGATGGAGATGACGTTGAACAGCCGGGCGGCGCCCGCCTCGTGGCACCACACGCCCCGCACGCCGGACAATCCTGCCCGTTCCACCTCGTCCCAGATCATCCCGGCCTTCATCACGCACTTGCTGTAGGAGAAGTTCGAGGGGGGCCTGATCGGGGAGGCGACCGTCACGATCGGGTCGTTGCGGTGGTAGACCCGGCGGATGCGCACCACGGGCTGGTCCGAGCGCCCGCCGGCGTAGTAGCCGGTGAACTCGCCGAACGGGCCCTCGGGCGCGACGTCGCCCGGATACATCTCACCCTCCAGCACCAGCTCGGCCCTGGCCGGCATGGGCAGCCCGTACAGCTCGGAGGAGACCACCTCGAACGGCTCGCCGCGGTGCCCGCCCGCGTAGTCGTACTCGGACAGGCCGTAGCGCAGCTCGTTGCCGGAGGCCAGGAAGAGCAGCGGGTCGTGGCCGCAGGAGATCAGGACCGGGCAGGGCTCGCCGCGGGAGAAGTACTTCTCCCTGATCTGCCGGCCCTGCTTGCCGGGCGACATCCACAGGCCCACCCGGTCGGGGCCGTGCACCATGCTGCGGTACGTGCCGATGTTGACCCAGCCGTCGTCCGGGTCGCGCATGATCACCAGGTCGTCGGTGCCGATGTAGCGGCCGCCGTCCCGCTCGTGCAGGAAGGGCGCGACCAGCCCGGTCACGTCCACCTCGTCGTCGCGCAGCACGTTCTCCAGCACCGGGCCGTCGTCCACGGTGACCGGCGGGATGGGCTCGTGGGTCTTCATCCGGTCGCGGTACGCGCGTACGACGTCGAGGGGGTGGGCGGGCGCCGGCAGGCCCATGGTGAGCGCCAGCCGCTCGGCCGAGTTGGTGGCGCCGGAGAAGGCGCGATGGCCGGGCTTGGCCCCCACGAGCTCGTCGAACAGGACGGCCGGGCCGCCCTCGCCGCCGCGGTGCGCGATGAGCTCGATCAGGGTGCCGAGCTCCAGGTGCGGGTCGACGCCGGCCAGCCGCACCAGCTGCCCGGACCGGTCAATACGCTCGATCAGCTCGCGCAGGTCGGCGTGAGGGCCGTCGTAGTCGTTGTAGCTCACCGGCGCCACCCGCGCGGAAGCATGCTGACGCGACCCTTTTCATGCTGAATCATGACATCTACCCGTTTCGTGGCACAGCGCCCGGATTGGTGGTTCGCTGCCAGAAGTTACGGGTGGATTGCCAAAAAGGGAATCGATCCGGTCATTCAACGGTCATAGATTCTGCACAGCAGAACAAACGGCCCGATTTTGGGCGGTCCAGCGGATCACAGATCCTGGCTGATGGCCTCGGCCGCCGAGCGCAGCAGGGGCAGCATCATGTGCAGGTTGCCCTGGGTCATCCGCTGGTGAGGCAGGCTGACCGCGAGCGCGGCCAGGGCCCGGCCGAGGTGGTCGCGTACGCAGACGGCCACCGCGTCCAGCCCGGCGGCGCTCTCCTCGTGATTCACTCCGTAGCCGAGGTCGCGCACACTGCGCAACTCCGCACGCAACGCGTCCGGGTCGGTGATGGTGCGGTCCGTGACCCGGGTGAGGCCGTCGGGGAAGAGGTCGAGCACCTCCTCGTCGGGCAGCTCGGCGAGCAGGATCTTGCCGCCCGAGGTGCTGTGCGCGGGCAGCAGCGTGCCGGTGCGCGAGGACACCCGCAGCGGCCGGTCGCCCTCGACCCCGTCGATGAAGCGGGCCCCGTTGCCCTCCAGCATGATCAGGTTGACCGTCTCGTGCAGCTCGGCCGCCAGCCACTCCATGTGCCGCCTGGCCTTGCGCCGCACGTCCAGCCCGCCCACCGCGGACAGCCCGATCTCCACCACCACCCGGCCGGCGCG
Organism: Nonomuraea jiangxiensis; assembly: GCF_900099965.1. Lineage (GTDB taxonomy): Bacteria > Actinomycetota > Actinomycetes > Streptosporangiales > Streptosporangiaceae > Nonomuraea > Nonomuraea jiangxiensis. Next base: position 93,728 of record NZ_FNDJ01000006.1, read on the forward strand.
GTAGGCGCGGGAGACCCGGTCCTGGGCGACGAAACCGCGGTTCGCGAGGGTGAGCAGCAGCCGGTGGGCCGTCGAACGGGCCACCCCCAGCTCGTCGCTGACGTCGGTGACCCGCACCTCGCCGCGGTCCCGGATCATGAGCAGGATGAGCATCGCCTTGTCCACCGATCCGATGGCGTAAGGGGGGAGCGCGCCCAGCATGTTGTTCTGCATGTCAGAAAAACTAGCGCAGATCAGTCCGTAATCAACAACGTAATGGCACCATGTGCTCGGCGCCCCAGCAGGCGCCGGTGTCGGCCACGGCCCATCCCCCGCCGTCCGACGCAATCAGCACAGAAGCCAGGAGTCTTCATGCCGCGACGGTCCCCCGATCCCGCGAGCCCTTCGACCGAGGTCCTCATCGTCGGCGCCGGCGTCGCCGGTCTGGTGCTCGCGCTCGAACTGCACGACGCCGGCATCGACTGCCGCGTCTACGAGGCCGTGCCCGAGGTCGGCGCGGTGGGTGTGGGCATCAATCTGCTGCCCCACGCCAGCCGCATTCTGCACCGGCTCGGCCTCGGCGAGGAGCTGGACAAGACCGCCGTCGTCACCCAGGAGTCGGTGTTCTTCAACCGCTTCGGCCAGCTCATCTACCGGGAGCCCGCCGGCCGGCACGCCGGATACGAGCACCCTCAATACTCGATCCACCGCGGCGACCTGCACGCCGTGCTGCTGGCGGCGGTGCAGGAGCGCATCGGCGCGGACGGGGTGGTGCTCGGCCACCGGTGCGTCCGGGCGGAGCAGGACGACAACGGCGTGACCGCCCACTTCACCGGCCCCGGCGGCGTGGAGCTGCCCCCGGTACGGGGCCGGGTGCTGGTCGGCTGCGACGGCATCCACTCGGTGCTGCGCAAGCAGCTGCACCCGGACGAGGGCGAACCGCGTTACTCCGGCATCAACATGTGGCGCGGCGTGACCAAGGGCAGGCCGTTCCTGTCCGGGGGAAGCATGGTGCGGGCCGGCTGGATCGACCGGGGCAAGCTCGTCGCCTACCCGATCAGGAACCTGCCGGACGGCGACCAGCTCCTCAACTGGGTCGCCGAGATCCAGACCCCGCGCCACCTGCAACGCGACTGGAACCGGCGCGGCAACCTGGAGGACTTCCTGCACGCCTTCGAGGACTGGCACTTCGACTGGCTCGACGTGCCGGCGATGATCCGCGGCTCGGAGACCGTGCTCGAATATCCGATGGTGGACCAGGATCCGCTGGACCACTGGAGCGTCGGCCGGATCACCCTGCTCGGCGACGCCGCCCATCCGATGGTGCCGCGCGGCTCCAACGGCGCCGGCCAGGCCATCCTCGACGCCCGCTCGCTCCGCCACCACCTGGCCACCGCGCCCGACCCGGTGACGGCGCTGCGCGCGTACGAGGCGGAACGGCTGCCCGCGACCGCCCAGGTGGTGCTGGCGAACCGGAGCATGCCGCCGGACGTGATCATCCGCGAGGTGTGGCAGCGGACCGGGGACCGGCCGTTCGACCACATCGACGACGTGATCAAGGTGGAGGAGCTGGCCGAGATGTCGCAGCGCTACAAGGAGATCGCCGGCTTCTCCGCCGAGGCACTGCGCACCGACCGCTGAACCGCTCCCCGCCCTGTCAGGACCGGTCCTGACAGGGCGGGCCGGTCCTGGCTCGATGGGTTCGGCCACGCCCGGCCGACACCCCCTATGGTGCTCGCATGACGCCTCCACCTGGTGCCGATCACCACGGCGAACCTCGCCGCGTAGGCGACCGCCATCCCCTGAGCCACCCGCCCGCCGGCACCACCCCGGTCGCGGAAAGAGGACTTCTGCGGAGGGTGATCGCCTGCCTGTCCCTGGTGCTGCTCCTGTGCTCCTGTGGCTGGGTCGCTCCCGTGTCCTCCGGCGGGTTCGAGGAGCGGGCCCGGGAGGTGGCGGCGCGCTGGCAGGGCTCGGCCGACGACCAGGCCTGGCGCCGGGGGTTCGTCGCGCTGGAGACACTGAACCCGCACGGATGGGCCCATGTGGACCAGGTCCCGGCCTGGGTGAACACGAGCTCGCACAACGGCGCCTGGCGACTGGCCACCGAGCTGCCCGCCGGCTCCCCTCGTGACGCTGACGTGCGCTGGCCGGACGGCGAGGTCACGAGGGTGCCACTCGTCACGGCGGCGAGGGCGTACCAGGAGTTCAGCAAGCCGGCGGACCTCATCGAGGAGGAGTGCCCGGCCAAGGGCTGCCGCCCGCTCCGGGTGACGGGTGCCGAACTGGGCAGGGTCCCGCTGAGGACCAGCCGCGGCACGATCCAGGCGCCCGCGTGGTTGTTCACCGTCGAGGGGGTCGAGCAGAGGAAGGTCCACGTGGCGGTCGACCCTTCGGCCGTCACCGCCCGTCCCGAGCGGGCCCAGGGGGACGCCGAGGAGGTGATGGCGTACGACCTCGTCACCGGCCGGCCACACGACCTCCGCCTCCAGTACGGCCACGGCGCCTGCAGCACCGTCCGCGGGGCCCGCGCGTACGAGACCGGCCAGGTGGTGGTGGTCGGCGTGGACGAGGAGAGCCTCGACTCGGACACGGTATGCCCGGCCATACTCAAGACCGACACGACCACAGTCACCCTCGCCGGCCCGCTCGGCGACCGCCTCTTGCTCGACTCGGGAACGGGCCTGCCGGTGCTACGGGGACTGAACGGGCCCTGACGGCCGTCACGCCGGTTCCCCCGCCCCGGTTCGGTGGTGACATGGGCATAAATCGTGCTCCCGTGGCGTATGAACCGTCATGAGTCCCGTGGATCTCGAACCGTACCGGGGTGAGCTGGTGGCGTACTGCTACCGGATGGCCGGCTCGTTCCACGAGGCCGAGGACCTCGTGCAGGAGACGATGCTGCGGGCATGGAAGGCCCGGGACCGGTACGACGACACGCGGGCGTCCGTACGGACCTGGCTGTATCGCATCGCGACCAACGTCTGCCTGACGGCGCTGGAGGGGCGGGCGCGGCGGCCGTTGCCGTCCGGGATGGGCTCCCCCAGCGACGATCCCGGGGCGCCGCTCACGCCGGCCTTCGATGTCCCCTGGCTGCAGCCGTTCCCCGACGCGCGGTTCGACGTGGGGGCACGGACCGACCTACGACTCGCGCTGGTGGCCGCGACGCAGCTGCTGCCAGCGCGGCAGCGGGCCGTGCTCGTGCTCCGGGAGGTGCTGGAGTTCAGCGCCGCCGAGGTGGCCGTCCAGCTCGGCGCCACGGTCCCGGCCGTCAACAGCGCCCTGCAACGGGCCCGCGCCGCCCTCGCGGCCGCGGGCGACGCCGGCGAGGTCACCGAGCCGGACGACCCGAGCACGCGGGCGGTGATCGAGCAGTACGTACGGGCCTTCGAGGCGGCCGACGTCCCCGCCCTCGTACGGCTCCTCACCGAGGACGCCGTCCTGGAGATGCCGCCGGTGCCCCTGTGGTACCAGGGCAGCCACGATTACGGCCTGTTCATGCGCCGCGTCTTCGACACCCGCGGAACCGACTGGACCCTCAGACGTCTCACCGCCAACGGCCAGCCCGCGCTCGCCGCGTACGCGCCGGAGCCCGGCGGGCACCGCCTGCACACGCTGCAGGTGTTCACCGTCACCGGCGGCCGGGTGGCGCACAACGTCGTGTTCGCCGATCCGGCCGTGTTCCGGGCCTTCGATCTGCCCGAGCGAATTTCTTTCGACGAACGGCGATGAGCCGGGCCGGTGCCGCCGGTATGTACGGGCGAGCATCGACCGAAAGGATCCACATCATGAGCGTCATCGCCATCGAGTTCGTCACCCTGGACGGGATCGTGTCCGACCCGGACGGGTCCGCGGGCACGCCGACGGGCGGCTGGGCGTTCCGGCACGGCCCCGAGACGGTCGCCGGGGACAAGTTCCAGCTCGGGAAGACGCTGGACGACGGCGTCCTGCTGCTGGGGCGCAAGACCTGGCAGCTGTTCTCGCGGCTCTGGCCGTCGCGCGACGACCCGTTCTCCGCGCGGATGAACGCCGCGCCGAAACTGGTCGCCTCCCGTACCTTGACCGACACCTCCGCCTGGGCGAACTCCACGGTCATCGACGGCGACCTCATCGACGCCGTCAAGCACGAGCGACGCGACGTGATCGTCACCGGGAGCCTGAGCATCGTGCACGCGCTGATGGCGGCCGACCTGATCGATGAGTACCGGCTGCTGACCTTCCCCACGATCCTCCGCACCGGCGAACGCCTCTTCCCCGCCGACGGCCCACCCGCCCACCTGGAGTGCCTGGGCGCCGAACCCGCCGGCGCCGCCGTCCTCACGCGGTACCGTGCGGCCAAACCGGAGGAGATGTGACCGCCCTGCACGTCGATCACGGCGTCGCGGCCTGCCGCCCGGCTCCGGGCTGATCAGTGCCTGTCCGGCCGGCGCATGAGCACGACCCGCCATGAACCAACCGGCGAAGGAGGAAGGCGGGCCGCTGGACCTCGTCCCGCGGCTCGCGTTCCATCTCCTGCATCAGCAGCAGCCCGCCCGGCTTCAGAGCGCGCCGGATCATGCCCAGCGTCACGGCCCGGGAAGGCTCCGGGACCCCACAGCCGACGTCCAGCAGCCGTCCGTCGCGGATCGCCTCGGTGTACTCCGGCGTTTCGGCGTACACGTGCTTCCCGGCGACCGGCATGTGGTCTCCCGTTCCACCCCCGAAGTGGCCGTACCCGACCAGGCCACTCATCCCTAGGGTGACCACATGATCAGCGTTTCTATGCTCCTCCCGTCCGACCGACCCACCTGGGAGGAGCTGTTTCGCGACTACATCGACTTCTACGAACGCACCGAGCCCGACGAGATGTACGAGCGCGCCTGGCAGGAGTTCCAGGCCGACACCCGCCTGCACGCCCTCGGGGCACGGCTGGACGGGCGGTTGGTCGGCATCGTCCACTTCCTCACCCACGGCAGCACGTCCGCCCCCGACCACGACGTCTGCTACCTGCAAGACCTGTTCACGGCGCCGGACGTACGCGGCAAGGGCGTCGGGCGGACGCTGATCGAGGCCGTCACCGACTGGGCCCGCGATCGTGGCTGCTACCGCGTCTACTGGAACACCCAGGAATCCAACGGGACCGCACGCCACCTGTATGACAAGGTCGCCACCTACAACGGCTTCATCCGGTACCACATCGACCTGCCCCGACCGTCATGAACCCGCGTCAGTCCCCTCCCACATCCGGCACGCCGACCAAGGCGATTCAGGATCCGACGACCCTGATCGTGCCCGAGTCGGTGGACAGTCTGATCGAGTGCGGAGCCGAGGCGTCATGCGGCAGTTCGATCTCCTTGTCGCCCGAGTCCGTCTTGGCGGCGATGTTGTACGGCCCTTCCGGCACGCGCACCTCGGCATCGCCGGAGTCCGTGGTCGTCTCCACCTTGTCGGGCTGAGCGCTGAAGGCAAGGGTGATGTTTCCGGAGTCGGTCTTCGTGACGACGTGCCCGCCGGCCAGCCCGGTGCCGTCGATCGTGCCCGAGTCGCTGGCCGCGTTCACCTCACCGGACAGGTCCCGCAGGGTCACGTCTCCCGAATCGCTGACGGCCTTGACGCGCAGCCCTCGGGGGATCTCGACCTGGTAGCCGACCTCGCAGCTCCCTCCGCTCAGCCACCCGCCGGGGCAGGTGAATCGGAGGACAAGGGTGTCGCCCTGCGTCTCGTGGCTGGGCACGGGCTTCTTCCCACGCCAGCTGAGCTGCTCGGTCACGCGAATGCCTTCCCTGTCGGACCCGGTGACCTCGATCCCGCCCGAGTCGGACTCGATCTGTATCGCGGTCACCTTGTCCGTGACGTCGTAGGACGCCGTGTCGGTCTCGCGGCCGACGATGCCACATCCGGTCACCAGGGCCGCGAGCGCCAGCGAACCCGCGACCACACCTAAGCTCTTCATATTCATGGAGTCGAGTCTCCAGGGAGGCGCGACGGGCGGCATCGGGGACGTCCCTGGGAGTCCCCCTGACAGCACCCCTGAACCACCGTGAGGGCGTACGGCCCACGCGCGCCGGCACTTCCCGCCCGCCTTCAGCTTCTCGACCGCAGCCGCTTCCACCATGAAGGCTTGATGACGCGGGCGGTCGTCCCGTGTGGCACCACACCCGTCATGGCGTACTTGAAGAAGGCTTCAATATCGTGGTCGGTCCCGTTGTGGATCCGCTTCGCGACCTTGTTGTGCGGATAGCCACGAACCCCGTCAGGGCTCTCCACGGCGGCGGCGCTCTCGCTGGTGCAGTACACCCATGTCCAGGCGGCGTTCCGGACGATCATCTCGCCCAGATAGGCCCCCGCACCCATGATCACACTGTGAATCACCTCGGGAGGCGGCTTCGAGGCGGCGAACTGCGTGCAGTAGTTGTCGAGATGGTGGATGAACGCCGGGTCCCAGTCGAGGAAGTGTCCGTCCGCGCGCGTGTGCTCCACGAAGCGCTCGGCCAGGCTCCGCATGTACTCGGCAGTCTCGGCGTCGCTGGGGGGCGGTTTCTGCGGCGACTTACTGCGCACCGTCAACTCCTACATCCCGATTCAAATCGTCAGCGCAGCTTCCCACGACACGGGCCCGAGCCGGAAGCCTCACCCGCCCGCTGCCGGCCTGAAGAAAGTCGGCATTCTGAAGCAACCTCCTGGCGTACCTCCGCATGGAGTAGGCATGCAAAGTGAGATCAGGAGTGTGATGGAGGATCCTCCGCCGGAGTTCCCCCCGATGGAACGGCCTCCCGGGGATGTCGCCATCGCCGAGTTGTTCAAGGCCCACCGTCTCGGCCTCGTCCGATTCGCCTTCCTGCTGGTGGGGGACCAGGAAACGGCCGAGGACATCGTGCAGGACGCCTTCGCCGCCGTACATCACCGATGGAGTCGTCTGGCCGATCACGATCAGTTGTTGCCCTATCTCCGTACCGTCGTCCTCAACGGTTGTCGCGCGGTTCACCGTCGGCGGGTGATCGCCCGGCGGTGGTTCGGGGTCGAACGGGAGGTGCCGTTCTGGTCCGCCGAAGTTCAGGCTTTGCTGGGCGAGACCCAGCGTGAGGTGTTCGCGGCGGTGCGCGATCTCTCGCGCCGCCAGCGCGAGGCCGTGGTGTTGCGCTATTACCTCGATCTCTCCGAGGCGGACACGGCGGCGGTCATGGGAATCAGCCGCGGAACGGTGAAGTCCACGGTCTCCCGTGCGCTCAGAAAGCTCGCCGAGAAACTTGAGGAGAACCGATGACCGAGCGGATCGAACACCGACTCCGAGACGCCTTCGCCGCCGGCGCGGACCTCGTGCACGCCGAGACGCTGCGCTCCACTGACCGTGTCCCGCGATCCCGCCCGCGCCTTCGCAAGTTTCTCCTGCCGGCCCCGATATTGGCCGCTCTCGCCGTGGTCCTGGTGGTGAGCTTCGCGGCCTTGGCCGGTTTCGGCGCTCCCCCTCCGGTGGGTACGGAAGAGTCCGGCCCGCGCTACCTCCTGACCGCGGGGAACAACGGCCTGGCGATCCGCGACGCCCTCAACGGAAGGATCACCGACCGCGTCACCATGCCCCCGGCCCCCCAGGGGATCACCCGCGGCCTCCCCGGCGGATATCTGCTCACCGGAACCGGACAGGGCACGACCTTCTATGTCGCCCAGAGCGTGACATCACTCAAGACAATGGTGACCACCACGTGGTTCTACCGGCTGCGGGCGGACAGCCGCGGCAAGCTCGCCGAATTGACGCGGGATGTGATCGCTCCCGTGGTCGGAGAGTCCGTCAGCTCCATCGCCATAACGAATGACGGCACCCGATTGGCCTACAGCATTGACGGCAAGGTGTGCGGCAAGGACAAGACGCTGCGCTTTTGTCCGGGCGCGCAACTCGTGGTCGTGGATCTGCCCGGCGGAACGCCGACTCGGACGTGGACGACGAACGCCAACGGGAACATCTGGAGCCTGTCATGGGCGGCCGACCGCCGCAGGCTCGCGTTCGCGGTGACCTCGGAGGTCCGCGTCCTCGACACGGCCGCCCCCGGCGAAACGCTCAAGAACAGTCACACCGTGGTGCGCGACGCCTCCACTTCGACGGCGGTGGCGATCAGTCCGGACGGCCGTACGATCCTCGTCGGCGGCGCTTCCTCACCCCGTGGCGGGGAATCACAGCGCTACTCGATCGGCGAATACTCCGTCCCGGACGGAAAACGAATCCGCGCGATATTCAGCGGGGAACACTCCGGAAACACCGCCGCCCAGTGGACCCTCATCCGTTATGACTCCACCGGGCGACATCTACTCGTCAAGGGCAATTTCCAACCGCTGAGCAGACTGGACGGCGACCGTACCACCGTACTCATCCGCCCGAAGACCCCCGACGCACCGCAGCAGGAGCTGCTCGCCGTCTGGTGACACAACCGCTCCGGGGCGCCCCCCTGTGGTCAGGGGCGTAGTTCCGTGGTGGCGGATTGGAGCAGGCGGACGAGGTTGTCGCGTTCGGCGCTGGGCCAGGAGCTGAAGCGGGTCGTCAGGGTGGCGCCGATGGCCTGCTTGAACTGAGCGGTGACCGCCTCGCCCTGGGGGGTGAGGCGGACGCGGGTCATCCGGCGGTCGTTGGGGTCGGGTTGGCGAGTGAGCAGACCGCGTCGCTGAAGCCGGTCGACCAGGCCCGTGACGTTCGTCTTGTCGCAGTGCAGCAGGGTCGCGAGCTCGCCGAAGGCCGGCTGGAGATGCTGAGCGAAGCACAGCAGTTGCGCCTGCTGGGGGGTTAGTCCCTGCTGCCGGCTCACCGTGCTGAACAGGCCGTCGATCTCCCTGAAGACGCCGATCAGCGTTTCGACGAGCTCGTCGTCATCAGGTGCGTCGGCCATGGCAGACAGTCTACTAGCTGGACAGTTGACACCCTCTACCCATTTAGTCGATGCTATGGACTATCCATAGAATCGACCAACTGGAGGGATCATGCGCGTCGAGGATCGGGTCGCGGTCGTCACCGGCGGATCGCGCGGCATCGGGCGAGCGATCAGCGGCCGACTCGCCGCATCGGGGATGAGCGTCGTCATCGGCTCCCGCGACCAGGAGACGGCCGCGCGGGCCGTGGCCCAGATCAAGGAAGCGGGCGGGCTGGCCACCGCGGTCCGCACCGACATCACCCGCGCCGAGGCGGTCAAGGAGCTGTTCGACGCCGCCGAGAGCCAGTACGGCCGGGTGGACGTATGGGTGAACAACGCGGCCACGGCGACCGCCGGGCCGCTGGCCCGCGCCACCGACGACGACTTCGACCAGCACCTGCACGCCAACGTGCGGTCCACGTTCGTGGCGCTGCGCGAGGCCGCACAACGCATCAGCGACCACGGCCGGATCATCCTGATCTCTTCCGCGCTGACCGTGTCGCCGCTGCCCGGCATGGCGCTGCTGGCCGCAAGCAAGGCCGCCAGTGACCAGCTCGCCCGTACGCTGGCCTGGGAGGTGGGCTCCAGATCCGTCACGGTCAACAGCGTCCTGCCCGGCCTGACCCGTACCGACGTCATCGACACCCTGCCCCAGCACATCATCGACGACGCCAAGGCCCGCACACCGCTGGGCCGTCTGGGCGAACCCGCCGACATCGCCGACATCGTCGCGTTCCTGGCCTCCGACGCCGGCCGCTGGATCACCGGCCAGACCATCCACGGCGCCGGAGGCATGATCTAAGGAGCCGTCGCCGGGCCAGGCCGCTCAAAGACCTGGATCACCGAGCCGGCTTGGTGGATCATGGCCTCCAGTAGCAAGCGTATGCTCTGGTGGAGTTCGTCTCTGCTCTCCTGCGTGCCGGGCAGTGGCGCGATGGACGCTCCCACGCCGATGGCCGCGTCGGCCAGTACGGCGCGGCGATCCCGGCGCTCCATCATCACTTGTTTTCCCTTCGCCTGTAGAAGGGAGTGCCATGGGCGAGAGATCCGCGATTGTCATCGGTGGTGGTATCGCAGGGCTGGCCGCCGCCATTGGACTGCGGCGCATCGGATGGCGGGTCACGGTGCTGGAGAAGGCGTCCGCGTTCGGGGCGATCGGGGCGGGCATCTCACTGCTGGCCAACGGATTGCGCGCGCTCGACACGCTGGGGGTGGGCGCTGCCGTACGCGACGCCGGGTGCCGCCAGCCCGGGGGCAGGATCGCCCCCCCATCAGGCCGGCTGCTGACACCCATGGACGGCGCCGCCATCGAGGACCGGCTGGGCACGGCGGTCTACTCGTTTCTCCGCCTGGAGCTGCACAACGTGCTGGTCCAGGCCCTGCCGTCCGACGTCCTGGTGCCGGGCGCGCTGATCAGGGCGCTGGAGCAGGACGGCACGGGAGCCCGCGTCCGCTTCACCACCCCGGACGGCGACGCCGTACTCGACGCGGACATCGTCATCGGCGCCGACGGGCTGAACAGCTGGGTGCGCTCACAGGTGTGGCCGGAGCATTCCGGCACGGCCTACGCCGGCGCGACCGTCTGGCGGGGCGTGACGAGCGAACCTGTCGGCTCCTCGCAGGGCGTCGATCAGACGTGGGGCCGTGGCATGGAGTTCGGCTTCACATCGCTGACCGGCGGGCGAACCGAGTGGCACGCCCTGGCCAATGCTCCACGTGACACGCGGTACGCCGACGAACTCGCGGAACTACGGGCGCGATTCGGCTCCTGGCATGATCCGATCCCGGCCGTACTCGCGACCACGCCGCCCGAGGCCGTGCTCCGCCACGACATCTTCCACCTGGCCGACCCTCTGCCGAGCTACGTCCGCGGCAGTACGGTCCTGATCGGAGACGCGGCCCACGCGATGCAGCCACACCTCGGGCAGGGGGCCGGCATGGCGCTCGAAGACGCCGTCGTCCTCGCCGCCGAGCTGCGAGCCGGACCCGACCCCGCCGCCGCGCTCGCCCGCTACGATCACGCGCGGCGACCGCGAACCCAGTCCGTCGCACGCAACGCCCACCGGGTGGGCCGAATGGGACCACAACTGGAAAACAGACTGGTCATCCTGGTACGCAACACCGCGATGCGACTCCTACCGCCAAGCGTCGGACTGAGGGAACTGGTCCGAACCGTCGATTGGACCCCGGCATCACTCGAAGACCCAACGCTCAAGAGGTGACCAGGGTTGCGCCCACGAGAGTGGCGTACAAGTTCGGCCTGGACATGGCCGTGGGTGAAATGGCGACGGCCATCGCGCGATCCTTCAAAGGCGCAAGTCAAAATCGAAGGAGAACACGTGATGGCCGCGGACAACAGTGTGACGCCCGAGCAGTAGCCGGCAAAAGCAGATCGAGACCGGGAACCCCGACTGGTTGCGATCCATGGCCAAGGCGTTGATGTTCGCCGAAACCGACAGCCTATGCGCCCCCGGTTACGGCCAGCGCAGGGACGGGGCCACCTTCGCGGCAGATTCCTTCATCACCAGCTCAATACCTTCGAACGGCCAATGGGGACCGGCGGCCGGTCCCGCAGCACCTGCACGCCCAGCGGCACCAGCGCCACGCAGAGCAAACCGGTGACCAGCACGTCGGGGACGGAGGCGCCTTTCAGCACGCCCATCCAGGTGCCCCCTGCCAGCAGCAACATCACAGCGCGGGCGGTGCCGAAGAGGCCTGAGCGCCAGGCGGCGACGGCTAGGAGCAGCGAACCGGCGTACTGGCCGACCGAGGCCCATGACTTCACCCGCCACGGGCCATAGGAGATGTCCACGTACTCCTTCATGATCGCATCCGTCGCGTGGTCCAGCCCGATGGCCTCGGTGAGCTGGAAGGCGCTCTGGTCGGCGCCAGCGGAGTACAGGCGGGAGAAAAGCCCGGCGACCAGCAGGGTGGCGCCCCAGAAGGCGAGGCCGCCACCAACCCGCTGAGCCAAGGCGACGAAAGCGGGGAAGAGCAGCATCGCCCCCAAGGCGAAGACCGCGTAGGAGAGTGTGAGTAGGGCGGGTTCTGAGGTGTACGCGAGGAGTTGGCCGTAGGCGGCGAAGGGCTGCGCCTCGGCCCATGCGTACTGCTGAGGGGTGAGGGCGGTGACTGTGCTCAGGTGACGCAGCAGGTATCCGGCGCACATGACCACCGGCCCCAGGATGAGTGTCACACCACCGATCCACCGTCCGGGGAAGAACGTGTTCACGGGGGCGAGCCTGTCAAAGCCGAGCCGGGCGGATCATCCGTCGATCGTCAACCGACATCCCTGTCGAAAGTCAGGTCGCACGCACGCCGATGGCCGAGCGCCTACAGTGCCGGGCAGCGCGAGAACGGCCCCCAGGCCGCACGCGCAGCACACGACCCCGCAAGCTCGGACCCCACGGCGGCGGTGGCCCGGCCTACGGCCTCGAACTGTCGATCACCAAGGAAGGCGATTCGATCGAGGCCAGAGGGTCCTGACATGGCGATGCGGCCAGCGACCCTACTGCCCGAAGGAGAATCGAAGCTGAGCATTAATCAGGAAATTGAGCCGATAACGCAGACGGCCGATCACAGCCTGTTCCGGAATTTCCCCAGGCGTCAACAGCGTCCAGCGCAGGTTGCATCCGCTGTCAGCTGGCCGGATGTCGAACCGAATCTCATCATCGGGCCTTTCCGGCCACAATGACGACCAGACCACGAGCTCAGGCTTCACCGCCCGCAGGATACGAGGCTCAACCTCATCGGAACGCAGATCGAGCCATTGCCGCCCACCCGGGCGCCGTGGATCGGTCAGGCTCTCCCACACGATATGGGCTGGCGGCGATTGCTTACGCTCTCGCGAACCCAGCTCGATCACGTCAACAGTCTAAAGAAAGACCGGTCCAGCCCTCGCGGGATCGCAAGTCCATCAGTACGGAAGATTTCGGCTCCCAACCTCCCGACCAACCGCGCTACTGCCGGCAGTCCCCGACATTCCCCCAGTGACGGCCACCACATCGGGCGCCATCACACGCTCGAGGCAGATGCCCGGCACGGAGACACTCGATCGACGCAGGTCACAATTGGCCGCCGATGCCCGGTTGCACGCCGAACGGGTTGTCGATGGCGTATCGCCAGCGCCCATCTTGCCCCCGCCGGGCGACATCAGTGGCGGTGCCCTCGATGTGCACAGGACGGCCATCACGGTCTGTGCCCTCTATGAGCCAGTCGACGATCAGCAAGGCGATGTCGCCCGTAGTGTAGACGTGCCGCGGCCGAACAGTGATCGGCAGCCCAAGAAGCACGAATCGGCCATTGGCAGCGTGGGCCTCATCGCCGGTCAGCGGTGAGCCCGGCTCCGCGACGAATACCGCCCCACGTTCATAAACTTCCGCCACCGCCTCCACATCCCCGGTGTTGAACCGCTCGGCGAATACCATGGGCACGTCCTCGGGGCGATCCGCAAGCTGCCGCATCATCGACGCATCTCCTTCCCAGCAGGTAGATATCAGTCAGATGCGGCAACGCTAGGAGGCGTCCTCGTGACTCACCAAACAGTTGGTTACCCAGCCCGCCCAGGCCTGCCTGACGACCCTCGCGCAAACGTCACCAAACCCACCCCCTCCTGCCCGGTGGAGATAACCCTCGCGGCCCTGCATGGTCGCTGGACAACCCTCGTGATCCGCGAATTCCTGAAAGGCGACCACACCTTCACCGAACTCCGCCACGCCCTTCCCGAACTATCGGACAAGGTCCTGTCCGATCGCTTGGCCCACCTGACAGACACCGGTGTGCTCGATCGCCACCGCCAGCCCGGCTGGCCACCCAGGGTCCACTACACACTCACCCCACACGGGCGCCGCCTCGGCCCTGTCCTCCAAGCACTATGGGACTGGGGCGCCCACCACCAACCACCCAGCCCAACCGAAACCCGCTAGCTCGACCCCCCAACATCGCCAAAAGCGTCCCATCCCAGACCTACGGCCATACGGCCTGGAACGTATCCATACGATGATCAGCCGCCTTGATCGGTGAGCTGAGGATCGAACCCCGGAACCCTCGTACACCACTCCCGTGGACGCAACCGCGACCGGCCCCCAGACCGCACACCCGCGCAACGAACGGGCGGAGGGCCGGGGTGCGACGGAGTACCGCCTTGATACCAACAGCAACGTCCAGGCAGTCAAGATCTGCCGTCGACCCGCCCCAAGGCCGAGCAGGCCAGGGCCCGCTCGGCTTGTCTCGGGTCGACGGCGGACGGGATGACCAAGCTTCCACCTCAACCACCTACGGCCCAGGCATCGGCGCTGCGATCATCCCGAAGCCGGAGCTCCCAACTGGAATTTGGCTCTGACTTGCCGTCTGGGACAGACCAAGCGGCCGATTAGGCATGTCTAATCGGCCGTCGCTTACGAGGCAGGTTCTCTGGCTTCGCGGTCGTTTCGTGCCCGTGCCCTGACTGGCGGATTCTGATTCTGATCGTTGCGCTCAGCAAGCGTTGCAGCCAACGAGGCAATCATGAACCCGATGCCGATCAGAGCGAACGTCATGCCTTTGCTGTCAGCAGGGCTGTTCTAGCCAATCACGTAGCAGCCGCTCATGACGAAGGCCAGTGATCCCAGGACGATGAAGAAAAACATCGGACGCATAGGGCCTGATCGTACGGGTCGTATAAAACATGCGACAGGCTGTATTTCGATCGAAGCGAACAGCACCGACCTAAAGGCCGCCGCCAACACTACTTTTGCACGCGTCCCGAGACCGTAGGCGCAGCGTGCAGCGGCGCGCAGCGCTGCCTTTGATACCTGCAAGAGCAATCCGGCAGGTACAGCGAGGCTCGCGTGAAGTTGGCGAGTGACCGCAACCTTCCTGACGGCGAAACTTCGGCAGTGGCAGGCGGATCTGTTCGACAAGGGCGTCTCCATCAGCATGCGGGCAAGGCATACCGGCATCTGCGCGATGCTCATCACAGCGGCAGAGAGGACAACCGAATCATCTAGCGCAACCCGTGCCGGATCCGTGGGGCCAGCGACGAACTCGCCGAAGAGCGACCAGCCCTCTCCGTGAAGCAGGCCTTTCAGGTGACGGACAAGCTTGGGGCGCCGACCCATCGGCAGCATCCGACGGGCTCGAGAGGAGTGACGAGGGGCATCGCATCCGATTCCAGCCTCCTGGCCCGCATGGGGCAAGACAACGTCCGGGCCGCGATGCTCTATCAGCACACCGTCCGAGGAGCCGACCAGCTGACCACCGAAGCCATCAACAGGCACCTCATCGGGCGCGAACGGCCACGCGACGACAACGAGGACGACCCACCTGGCCTGCTGGTTCCCGCCGGGTGATTCCCATGCCTAATGGCATGAAGAGATCAACAACCTTAGGAAAGATCAAAACCCAGGCACCAAATCCATCGGTCCATCTGGGCTTTCGCTATGAGAGCGGGTGACGGGAATCGAACCCGCGCTGTCGGCTTGGCCACTGCATGGATCACGGCCCGATGAAGCGCTGAGCTGCACAGAAGCCGGGTCATGAGTCACGAGCAATCATCGAAAGCTGTGGATCCGCCGGGGAGGGTGTACCTTCCCGGATCATCTGATGATGGTTTCGAGATAAGGCCGACGCGCCAACGTCGGTCGGGAAGGCACACCCGTGCCGCTTACCGTAGTGCCCGAACTACCCGCTGACGACCGCAACTCCGTCTCGCCACTGCGTTGCAGGCCGAGGTGGACACTTATATCGCCGCCTTCACCGATGAGCGCGACGAGCACGGCCGCCGCCTGATGGTGCGTAACGACTACCACGCCCTGCGGCGCGGGATGCGCGCCCCGGTGCTGGCGATCGGCGATGGAGCGCTCGGCTTCTGGTCGGCGTTGCGGGAGGTGTTTCCGCAGACCAGGGAGCAGAGGTGCTGGTTTCACAAGATCTCTAACGTGTTGAGGGCGCTGCCGAAGTCGGCCCACCCAGCGGCCAAGAAGCATCTGGCCGAGATCCGGAACGCCGAGGACAAGAAGCACGCCAAGGCCGCGGCCAAGGACTTCCAGGCCGCCCACGGCGCCAAGTATCCCAAGGTGGTCACCAAGGTGGTCGACGACCTGGACGAGCTGCTCGCCTTCTACGACCATCCCCTGGAGCACCGGGTGCATCTACGCACCACCAACCCGATCGCGTCCACCTTCGCCACCGTGCGGCATCGCACCAAGGTCATCAAGAGGCCGGGGTCACGCGCCACCGGGCTGGCGATGGCGTTCAAACCCATCGAGTCGGCTCAAGCCCGCTGGCGTGCCGTGAACGCTCCTCACCTGGTCGTGCTGGTCCGCGCTGGCGCGACCTTCATCAACGGCAAGCTCGTCTGGAAGGGGTGGCGGCATGAACGGCGAGGCCACCACCGGAATGCTGCACCACGTCGAGATCTGGGTCCCCGACCTGCAGCGCGCCATCGCCAGCTGGCAATGGCTGCTGCAGGCGCTTGGCTACGTACAGTTCCAAGACTGGAACGATGGCCGGAGCTGGCGGCTGGGAGCCACCTATGTGGTTCTGGAACAGTCACCCGCACTCAGCGCCGATCGGCACGACCGCTGCCGCCCGGGCTTGAACCACCTGGCCTTTCACGTGGGAAGCCGCACCCAACTCGATGCCCTGGTCGAACAGGCACCCGCACACGGGTGGACCTTGATGTTCCCCGATCGTCACCCTTACGCCGGCGGAAATCAGCACTACGCCGCCTACCTAGAGGACCGAGACGGCTTCGAAGTCGAGCTGGTCACTTCCGACGTGTCAGCCCAACCTTGACGACCGCTCTCAATCCATCCACAACTCTTGACGATTGCTCCGAGTAATCGTGAATGACCGCTGGTCACCCCTCCTTATGGCCCGCTAATGGCCTGACCGAACAGCGCCTGCGTAGACAGAGCGAGTGGCGCGCTCACATTGCCATGTCTCGCGACCCTCGCCAGGGTGGGCTCGTGATCGAGATCAACGGCGCTTTCTACCGAATCTGCGAACCTGGCTTCGAGTGCTGATCTGTCGCTGGGAGGGGTCACCCCTGAAACCGCCGATGAAGCCGATGCGACCATCACACTGTCCGACGGCACTCGCCGGTACGCGACGTTCATGACGCTCGGCGTCATCAGCAAGATCATGAATCGCCAGCGGGACACAGATGAGTGCCTCAGCGGCCGCTACTTCTGGTGCTCCGATTTGATCGTCATCCGTGAACCCGGGTTCGACTCGATGATCGCCGCAGTGCAGGACATGATCGCGACAAGGGAGCTCGACGACGCCTGCGGCGTACTTCCGCCGCTCGATGAGGATGATATGGATCAGTAGGTGAATGCTTAACCGGGAATCCACCAGCAGTAGAGAAGTTGATCGCTCTCCTTTGCACGCCGTGCCAGCGCGACGAACTCCTTGACGAGATCGCGCACGTCGTCACCCTCGCTGAAGCTGGAGAGAGGTTCAACCGTCCATCGTTTGGCCACTTCGGGCAGGCGGGCGTCGTCGACCTCGGCCAGGGCGTCGCGGACGCTCACTGGCAATTCCTCGATTTCGGGTCCGTCTCTGTAGGGGGAGTCCTCCGGGAGAGCCAGCCATTCATCTTCGGTCGCCGGCCTCCCCTCGATCGGAGGGTACAAGGTAACTGTCTCGACCAGGTCGTTCGAGTAGGAGACGCCCTTGATGACGGCCACGAGACTGCCCAGGGACCCGTTTGGGTCAACCCATTTGGTTTCCACGACATCGAACACAGGAGCGTTCGGAAGCGGTTCACCTGATGTCCGCAGCTGGTCCGGCCGCCAGGTGGCTGTGGCGCGATCCGGAGCGCGGTAATAGTCGTGCATGGCGCTCATGTGTGTGCTCCTGTGAGCGAAGGCATGATCGTGAGTCGGGCCGATGACAGGCTACGGGTTCGGGGATGCGGGCGGAAGTACGCCGCTTGATCCGAAGCTGACGGAGCTGTCGTACGGCAAGGCACTCGCCGGCGGTCGGTACGCGACCGATCCGCCGACTGCGCTGATCTGCTCGACGAGGCCGTGAGCGTCATGCACAAGCGTGCGGCTCGCTTGGCCGGAGTTCAGCGATCGCACACGCAACCCTCGACGATCCCTTCGTCCCGGTCGTGGTTGACGAGGTGGCGTTCCCGACCGCCTATCAGTCGGGCGTACTGGTCGCGGTGGGGTGATCAAGAGCTCATGGCCCGTTAATGGCCCGCGAAGATCGAACCAGTCCCAAACCAACCAAGGCCCAGGGGCCGCGGATTCCGTCCTATCTGGGCTTTGAAGCATGAGAGCGGGTGGCCTGCCTGTTCTGGCACGGATCTGGCACGCGGTCGAGGTCTCCGTGTTGCGGCATTGTCAGCCGAGCCTGGCACCATGCAGCGTCATGGACGTTGACGAGTTCTGGCTCTTCCTTCATCGGTCCCGGGAAGAGACCAGTGATCCTGATGAGCGCCTACGGTGGCTCGCCCTCCACCTTGCGCGGAGTCCGCTGTCCCGGGTCGTCGATTTCCAGATCCTTCTGAACCAAATACGACGACAATCCGACACCTATGACATGTGGGAAGCGGCCAACCTGATCTTCGGTGGCCACTGCTCCACCGATAGCTTCTGGTACTTCCAGGCATGGCTGATCGGGCTTGGCCGCGACACCTTCGACCTCGTTGTAACCGACCCCGACAACCTCGCTGACGTGCCCGAGGTGCAACGACTGGCAGAGCGCCCTATGCGGGAATGGGCCGATGAGTGGCCAGAGTGGGAGGCGTTGAGCTACGTGGCCGCCAGAGCCTTCGAAGAGGCTACCGGTGAAGAGGAGGGCATCTACGACGCCATGGCAGGACGTGGCCACAGGAACCAAAGCGATCCCCATCCCACAGGGCTTTCGTGGAATTCCCGTAATCCGACGGAGGTGATTCGAAGATTGCCTTGCCTAAGCCGCATGTTTTCACTGGGAGCATCAGAACGTTGATTCATTCTTGGAGCGCATCCAATCCGGCTGCCAGCTTGAGAATTGCGGGGATCTAGGCGCGTAGAGGCGCTGATCTGCAGTTAAGGCCGGTCGTGAGCAACCTTGGTTGACCCTCGTTACCCCGTTAATGGCACGCTAATAGCACAATGGTCAGAGCCGCGAACTGGGATTCGTTCTGTCGGTCCTCGGCTCTACGATGTGCCATAACGACATTGTCTGTAGCGATCGGAGTGGTGAGCATGAGCTTGACGACACCCTCAGCGCCGTTCGATATAGCGGCCGTCTTCCCTGAATTGGCAGGTCAGCGCAGGACTGCTGTTCGACTGCATCCGCGTCGAGGAAGGCCGGCCATCACGGACAGCTCCGTAGGCGGGCCGCTGTTGTGGCCTGCGGATGAACCGTGGCCTATGTGCCCCGAGCCGCAGACTCATGACTCCTCAGAAGGGCGGGATCCGCTGCCGCTGATCCCCGTCATGCAACTTATCACTCGAGACGTTCCCGAGCTGCCCTTTCCCCATGACACCGACACCCTCCAAGTGCTGTGGTGCCCACTCGATCACGAACCGTACTTCCAGCCTCACACGATCGTGCACTGGCGGAAGGCGGAAGCCGTCGGGCATCACCTCATCGAGGCCCCTACGCCAGATCCCGACAGCGACGACTCGTATCTCCCTACGGCTTGCGTGCTGGCGCCGGAGCGCGTGCAGGAGTACCCGGATGCCTACGAACTTTCCACTGAACTTTGGGATCGTATTCAGGCATGGGAGATTGATTTCCCGAATCCTGATGGCTGGGCTTATGGCGAACATCTGTCAACTGCTCCGGGGAGCAAGGTCGGGGGCTGGCCGCAGTGGATCCAAGATCCGGTACCATTCGAGTGCAGCAGGGGCCACGAGATGGCGCATCTTCTGACGATTGCCAGCTGGGAACTCGACATTGAGAGCGGAAAACGCTGGGCTCCCATGGAAGAGCGTCCGCTGCTTACCCTGAACGCCCTTCCGGAAATACAGAATCCCACCGATCTCATGATCCAGGACGCTGGATCGCTCTACCTATTCGTCTGCCTAGAATGCCCCGAGCGTCCGGTGGACTCCATCAGTCAAGGGTCATGAACATGGCGGATAGCGCATGGCGTCGCCTGCCTGATCGCAGGTCAGCCACGTGCTCCATGAGCCAGGCTCCTCGACGCCAGGAGCTCGGCCGTGCTACTCACTGTCTCCGCCATCGCCTGCGACGCCACGGGCAAGCCCTGGGTCGTGGTCGAATCCGTGCTTCCGGGGACCGTCACGAGCTCGAGGGCGCCTGTCCCATTCGATTGAGCTCGGCGCACAGTCTTTCATCGACGGCCCGGCGGAACTCATCCATGTTCGCTGGGCCGAATCATAGGATCCATTTCATGCCGATCCCCCGAGCGGTTGCCGTGGTCATCGACGGCAACCGAGTCCTGGTCATCAAGCGGTTCCTTCGGCGCGGCCCCGGCGTCGCCTGCGTCATGTGCGATGCCGCAGGCTGGCAGGGGTCGGCGTGTCCCGGGCACCACTACGCGCTTCTTCCCGGGGGTCATGTGGAGGATGGCGAGTCGCCGGAGAGTGCGGCGGTTCGTGAACTCCACGAGGAAACGACTCTCACCGGGAAGATCGACCGGTTGCTCTTCACCGGCTCACACAGTGGCCGGCCCGCTTTCTACTTCCTCATCCGTGCCGTCAGCGGCGTACCGTCGCTCTCCGGTGAGGAGGCTGTGGAGCACGGGCCGGATAACAGCTTCGAACTCAAATGGGCGACGGCCGCCGAGTTCGAGCAGCTGAACCTGTATCCCCGTGATGCGCGTGGCCCGCTCACGGAGCTGCTTCACAGCTGACCCAGATGGCGCCCGCACGGGGCACAGCAGCACCAATGCCGCCATGATCTACCAGCCTGCGGTCAGGGGAGCCGACGAGGCGATCACGTCGCGCCGCACTCGGAGGCCATTTGGAGCTCGTAGCTACGATTGCTGACCGAACCTGGAAAGTCGCCTGAGGAAGGCGCGCCCGGCTGGGGCGGTTCTCTGTCTTCGTTGACCCCGACCACCGGATGACGATCTCCTACGTCATTAACCAGACCCTCCACGGTACGTAACAGGTTCGTCACTCAAATGAGTATGGTGACGATTAGTGATCCTCCGAAAGCATCGAGTCTCCCGAAGAGTGGAGGCTATGTGGCCAGTGAGTTCCAGCGTAGAAAGGTCAGCGGAGTCTTCCGTGCGATGGATGTGGACGGCGACGGCCGACTGACTCAGACCGACTTCCAGGCGCTCGCCCACCGCTGGACGGCCGTCGCGGGGTCCGTCGACCCGGAGCGACTGGCCTCCATCATGACCGGTTGGTGGCCAGTGCTCCGCGCCGCCTCCGGCCCTGGCGGCGACGACGCCGTCTCCCTCGACGAGGTGCTTCGGGTCGTAGAAGGACTCGGTGACATGGCCGACGCGGTCTCCGACACTGCCGACGCGATGTTCGAGGCCATCGACCTCAATGGCGACGGCCTCATCTCCTGTTCGGAATACGGCACGCTCATCGAGACGTGGAACGGGGCGCCCTCAGCGACCGATGAGATCTTTCCGCGCCTCGACCTGGACGGTGACGGCCACCTCACCCGCGACGAGTTCCGCATCCACTGGACAGAGTTCTGGGCCGGCGACGACCCGGACGCTCCCGGAACTTATGTCTTCGGCGCGTTGGTGGAATAGCCCAAAGGTGGCGTCATCAGTGAGGCCGTAGAACGCACCCGAACGCCGGGGCGTTCCGCTATGGCAGGACATTGTCGCAGGTGGAGTGTGCGGCCCTGCGCAAGTTAGCTCCAGCCGTTGTTCCACGTCGCGTCGTCGATGGCGACGCACGGCCGACCAGGCCGGTGATCAGATGTCCCGTAAGCCGCCACAGGACGTTCCGCTCTTCTGGGGCGCCATCCTCGTTCTCGGCGAACTCCAGGACCAACGTCTGGTCCTTGCCCATGCGCCGTGGTGACGGCGAAGGATGACCCGCTTGGCGTGATGGTACCCGCTGGATGATCATCAAGGCTAATGGCACACACAGAGACCAACGGGCATAGTAAACACCAAAACCGAGGTACCCGACCCATCGGTCTACCTGGGCGTTCACGATGAGAGCGGGTGACGGGAATCGAACCCGCGCTGTCAGCTTGGGAACTCTTTCAAGATCATGGCTTCTGAGCAGGGAAAAGGCCGACCTGGGCAGATGCCAGTCGAGCGGCCGTGAGTCCCCGCGACTTCCCGTTGATCGCCGTCCGAACGGGCACGCAGCGGGTACGGCCTGGCGGTCCGCACGAACTCTGCTCGCCCTGCTCGGGCATCTACCTCACCCACCTACGGCCCACCGGAGAGTGACTCGTGATCATAAAGGTTTGGACAACACCTCCGCGTGGACAAGAAGATCTCGGCATGGGAACCGACATCCACGGATTCATCGAGTGCCGCACATGGACTCCCGGACTGGACGTCGGTGAGACCGCTTGGTGCGCTGCTATCTCTCTGAAGATGTTGGTTGGCAGAGACGACGAAGCCTTCGATTGCCTCTTCGGGGTTCGCAGCTCAGGCCACTGGCGACCGGTAGCGGCCGATCGCGGGCTCCCCGAGGATGCGTCGGAGACCGCCAAAGCGGGTTTGGCGAAATGGGGAGAAGCCGCCTTCGGTGTCACGTGGTTGAACTGGGATGAGGTCACCGCGATCGACTGGAACGAACCTGCCCTTCATCCGACCAACGTAGCCCAGTACCGGCAGCTCCCCGATCAGAGCCTAGAACTCGTTTACCGCTCGGTATGGAGCCGCAGATTCGCTCGGGTAAGTGGCGTGGATACCTTGACGGTCGACCCTTATCAGGTTGCTGTGCTGTGGGATGAAGGCACCGAGTGGAGGGATAGAGACACCGTCTTCCGCGTTGAACGTGCCACGCGCCGCCGTGCCGTACCGCCTGACAGCCTCTGGCACGGGGTATGGACAGTCATGCGTACGCTCGCGCACGTTCACGGAGACGATGCTGTCCGCTTGGTGGCCTGGTTCGAGGAGTAGGCGATCCGGCATGCCGGACAGCGCTTTTCGTGCTTGGAGCGAGTGACGGGAATCGCACCCGCGTTGTCAGCTTGGGAACTGCACCGATCAGGGTCCCTGTTGCAGGGCGCTGCTGGTCACCGGGGATGTCGGCAAGGTCATGAGTGACCATGGTTGCCCCCTCGTCACCCTGGTTAATGGCCCGAGACACGCACTGAGGTCGCGATCCGGACCACGTACGCCGAGGCTTCCTCTGTCCGGCTGTACACCATGGGAAAGTGTCAGCGCGACGGGCAGTACACGACGCCGTCAAGGCTGTCATCGGCGTAAGCTGCCGCGTTCGTCAAATGGCCGTCGCACGGGCCGACTTTGGTCACCGTACGGCCGTCCCTGAACACAATCTGGAGCCCATGCTCGACCTCCCAGTCGCATTCGCACACCAGCGACACGTAGACGTGCCGGTCGCCGTATGAGTCGCGGCTAACTATCGGATTGTCCCCGAACTGGATGTGGTCAAGCACGTCGTGTGGGCCTTCAATCTCGACGTACCAGTCGTCGTCGCCAGCCGCCACAATGTCGTCCGTGACGTCGCGGTAGTAGGCGAAGATCGACGGTGTCGCCGCGGTCAGCGCCGATCGGTCGAGCGCCAGGAAGGTACGGATCGCGGCGTGGAAGTCTTCGGGTGCGGGGTCATCGTCATAGCCCTCAACGGCGATGCGGCATCGCTCACCGCCGAGAACCGGCACGGGAACAGGTTCGCTCTGATACCAGCCCACATCGTCGACGAGGACCGGGCCGAGGCCGGGGATCTGCATGCCCGCCAGAGTACAGAGCCGATCTGGGCCTCAAACGGGGACTTAGTCACTTGGACATCCACGTTCCTGGCAGCGCCTACGGGATACAACTCGCCTACGCGCCTGAGCAGGCTCCCACCTTCTGTAGGCCGCATGATGCACTCCGGGCTGCGTTGTATCCCGTCCGGCTGGTCCATGCCTCAGCCTGGAATCGGACCGCAACTATGCTGCTCGGTGATCCGTGCTGAGGAACAAAGCACGGATCACCGATCGCCCCCAGCCGGCCAACCATGCTGTGGCGATCGTAGTGCTCCATCTGTGCGGCGTCGTCCACAGCAACCCTGCCGGAGCGCTCGGTGGTACGTTACGGCGATCACCCTGGAGCCGGAGTGCCCTCGCCAGAGGCGTTCATCCTGGCCTGGCTACGGAATTCGCTGAGCCAGCCGGCTATCGCATCGTCGTCGTGGAGATACTCGCCTTCGGGCCCGGTACGCAGGTCGATGCCGTGGAGGAGTCCTAGCGCCCACCACATGAGGTCATCGTCTCCCTCGGGGACATCGCACAGACCCCATTGCGCGGCCCACCGATCGACCTCGTCACGGGTCGTGGCGCCGTGGAGAAGGCCATCGAAGTGCGCTTCGATCTCGGCGCGGGATGGTTGAGCCGCCACGGGTTCAGGGTCTCATGTCTGCGCACGGCCCGAGCACGGCCGCGCGAGAACGGACCCCAGGCCGCACGCGCAGCGTGCGGCCGAGCGCAGGGCAGCGCGCGGTGGCGGAGCCGCCGCCTTGAAGGCCGGGAGGCGAACGATTGGCATTCCGCAGAGCATCGTCCCCCGTCCTCCAGGAGCACATGGACACCTACGTCAAGAGGGAGCCGGGCTCGCTGATGTTCCCAGCAGCCAAGGGCGGGCCGATATGTCGGAGCGGCTTCAACACGCGCACTCGGTGGGTAGGTGTGGTCACGGAGATGGGCCTCTCGGAGCTTCATTTCCACGACATGAGGCACAGGGCAACATGCTGGCCGCCGAATCGGGCGCGGGCCTCAAGGACCTCATGGCGCGTATGGGACACGACAACGTGCGAGCAGCCATGATCTACTAGCACGCCGTCAGGGGAGCCGACGAGGCGATCACCAACGCCATCGATAGGCAGCTCGAAGCTCGGGACGATGACGGCGACGAGGGCACGGCGGGCGTACTGGTCCCGGCAGGGTGTTCACGAGCTAATGGCCCGTTAATGGCCCGCGAAGATCGAACCAGTCCGAAAACAATCAAGGCCCGGGTCGGGATTCACGCCCCCACCAGGGCCTCCACGATGAGAGCAGGTGACGGGAATCGAATCCGCGCTGTCAGCTTGGGAACTCTTTCAAGATCATGCACTCTGAGCAGAGGAAAGACTGACCTGGGCATATGCCGGTCGACTGACCGTGAGTGCTCCGTGATGCCCCGCTGATCGCTGTGCGAACGGGCACGCAGCGGGCACGCACCGATGTGCTGGACCGGCATATCGCAAGGCAATCCCTGATCGAGAGGACCGAACCGGTTACCCGTGAGTACACTCGACGCTCTTACCTGGATCAGCGCATGGAGCCGGAATGAGGAAACCCCACAAGCTCGGCCCCCTCGGGTGCCCTGCTCTCGCCTACTCCGGCCTTGTGCTGGCCTTAGGCATCTACTCAATCGTGATTCTGCTGACAGTCCAGGATCCGATCCTGCTGTCCGGGGTAGCGCTCATGTACCTGACGTTTCCTCTCGGCTGGTTGATCTGGCAGATATGGGACCTGCTGCCCATCGATATGACGAATCCAATCGTGCTCGTCCTGCTCCTCGTGGGCGCGGGCTGGTTCCAAGCTTGGACGGCCTCTCGTATCGTGTGGTATCTGGAACGCCGCAGCAGTGAATCCGACTAATCGCACGCTTGATGCACGGAAGATCGACACGGATACCGAAACTCGAGCCGTCAGCTTGGGAACTGCATCGATCACGGCCCACTGGGGCGCTGAGCTGCGCGGAAGGCCGGTCCTGAGTGACCGTGGTCGACCCCTCGTCACCCCTCCTAATGGCCCGCTAGTGGCCCGGCGATCAGCCCGCGACCTGGTGTTTCTCGCGCGACGCGCGCACCTGCCCGGCTGACACTGAGATCATCCCGTCCGCCGTCGACCCGCCCGAAGGGGAAGCGGGCCAGGGCCACGGGTCAAGGGTGGAGCGCCCCACCGGACGAACGACCCTTGACCCCCTGGTCCGCTCGGCTTGTCCCGGGTCGATGGTGGGCGGGATGATCAGGCTTCCACCTCAGCAACCACGGCCCCGGCACCCGTCGCAGTGATCATCCCGGAGCCGGAGCGCCCCCGCCGGATACTGCTTGAACAGAACCCTCGAAGGAGGGAACGGTGTGGATAGGGCTTCGGGGATCGGCGTTCGTACCGTATTACGGCGTGCTGAGCGCTAGGCCAGGCTTGTCGGCGAGGCCGACTGCTTACCAGCCATCCCAGCCTTTGTAGCCGTACCAATGATCCTTCAGATAGCGGTAGCTGTCGTCAGCTGTCTCGTCTGGCTCGCCGGAGGGTAGCCAGAGGAAACCTCTATTGTCGTCCAGAAACCACTCCTGCACTCCGAACTCTGCGCTACCGGGCACCTCTTCACCAGTGTCGAGATCTGAGTACTGCCCCCCGTCACACACGTAGTACAGGCCCGCCCATTGGCAAGGCTCTTCGCGGTCGGGATTCTTGACTACGGCTTCGGCGTAGGCTTTTATGCTCGGTTCGGAGATTGTGAAGCGTATCCAAAACGGGGCGTCGGTGATGAGGGCGAGCACGACACCGACGGCGACGAACCACGGCATGAACCAGCGGCTGCCTAAGCCGCCTGTCAAGGTTCCCTTGCGGTCGGCCCATACCATCCGGATCGCCCAATAAGCGAGCAGGAGACAGCCAACGGGGATCGCGAACAGGAACATCTCGATCCCGTACCAGTATGGGTAGCTGGCCCATGTCAAGATGACGGAAGCCGCGGCCGAGAAGACGGCCAGAAATGGTAATCCGGGCGGCTTGCTGATCACGGCGTCACCCTAGCGCCATCCGGTTACGCCGGACAGTCGGCACAACTGGCCTTCGCGGCGGTGCGGCGCTCGGACGTTGAGTTCGGGGTGTACGGCGCGGCGATGCCCGCGTGGCGCGGCGCGCGAGAACGGCCCCCAGGCCGCACGCGCAGCGCGGCGGCGCTGGCGCAGGGCGTACGGCGGCGCGCCGCGCCGCCGCCTGATACCTACAAGAGCTATTTGGCAACGCGCCGGTTCAACACTGTGTCCTTACGAGCCTCGGCGATGAGGTCGATGAGGTCGGCCACGAGCTTGGGGCTTGCGGCGATGGTCGCGTGAGCGGTCATGCTGTGCGGGCTGCCATCCAAGTCGACCACGGTGGCGCCGGCCTCACGGGCGATGATGGCCCCGGCGGCGGTGTCCCACGGATTGTTGCTGAGCATGATGTTGGCGTCGATCTTGCCCTCTGCCACCCAAGCGAGATCGATTGCGGCTGAGCCGAACATTCGTATGCGCTGTACACGCGCAGCAAGTTCTTGAGTCAGCGCGAGCCGCGGCCGGTTCCGCTCGTCCGCGTTCTCACCCACGGCATAGTCGCCGATCGCCACGATCGCTGTCCGCAGCTCGCGGGCCTCGCTCACTCGAATCTTGGATCCGTTGGCGACAGCACCGGCGCCTTTGGCTGCCGCATAGCGGAGGTCGAGAAACGGCAGGTCGATGAGCCCGAGTGTGGGTGTGCGTTGATCGATCAGGCCCAAGGACACGGCGCAGAGCGGGATGCCGTGCAAGAAGTTGGCCGTTCCGTCCACGGGGTCCAGTGCCCACGTCAGGCCGTCGCTCGTGCGGCTGACGCCTTCCTCCTCGCCAAGGAATCCGATCTCGGGCGTCTCGCGAGACAGGAACTCCCGCACGGCGTGCTCAACGGCGTAGTCCACCTCCGTTGCCATGTCCCGGTCGCCTTTGGCCGTTACAACGCCGGGAGCCTTGGTGCGGATGATCTCTCTGGCGATCGACACGGCGTGTTCGGCGATGGGGAGAAGAGTCCGGGCGTCGATGGTCATACAGGTTTACTCCGCTCCCACGACAACGGCGTAGGACCGGTCACCGTGCCAAGGCGTACCGGCTCCTGAAGGCCATCTTCAACACGGCAGTAGAGGATGGGCTGATCAAGGCCAACCCGTGCACCATCAAGGAGGCAGGCAAGGAGGACTCTCCCGAGCGGCCCGTGCTGACCATGAAGTAGGTCTTCGCCCTGACCGATGCCATCGAGCCACGGTTCCGCATGCTGGTCCTGCTCGCCACCTTCGCCAGCTTGCGGTGGGGCGAACTGGCAGCACTCCAGCGCAAGAACCTCGACCTGGACGCGGGAACGATCCGCGTCGTCGGCACCACGACCGAACTCAAGGACGGCTCGGTGACGATCGGTCCACCCAAGTCGGAAACGGGCAAGCGCCTCATCAGCATCCCGCGACCCTGCTCCCCGACCTTCGCAAACACATGGAGACGTACGCCGAGAAGGGCGAACACGGACACGTCTCGTCGGCCCCAAGAGCGCCAAACTCCGGCGCGCGAATTTCACCCGAGTCTGGGCGGCGGCGCTCAAGAAGGCGAGACTCGGCAGATTTCACTTCCATGATCTTCGCCACACCGGAAACGCCCTCTCCGCCCAGTCTGGTGCCACCCTTCGGGATCTCATGACCCGCATGGGGCACTCCTCCACGCGGGCCACCCTGATTTACCAGCACATCGCGATGGAGCGTGACAGGGCCATCGCAGACGCTCTCGGCAAGCTCGCCGAGAAGCGTAACGGGCACAGAAGATCGAAGTCAGCCTTAGAAACGATCAAAGCCAGGTCGGGAATCAGCCTTTGACCTGGCTTTCTCAGTCTGAGAGCGGGTGACGTGAATCGAACCCGCGCTGTCAGCTTGGGAACTGCAGGGAGCTTGGCTCGTAGGGGCGTTGACCTGGGGCTGAGGCCGGTCATGAGTGACCGTGGTTGACCCTTCGTTACCGCCGTTAATGGCACGCTAATGGCACGGCGATCAGGCTGCGACCTGGTATTTCCCGCGCGACGCGCACACACCGCCCGCCTGGTCACCCCGTTGTCCACCGTCGGTCCGCCTGAAGGGGAAGTGGAGATGCGGACATGGAGAATATGACTAGATGGTTATAATCGTTGTATGAGCTGGGAGGTCAGCCTTCATCCGGAGGTCGAGGCGTGGTATCTGACCATATGCGCAACCGATCCGGAGACTGCAGACCTGATCAAGGACGCGATCGATCAGCTCTCGGAGGAAGGCCCGACGGCGCGCCGTCCTCTGGTTGACCGGGTACAGGGCAGCCGGTACCACAACATGAAGGAACTACGTCCGCCCTCATCGGGGACGAGTGAGATCCGGATGTTGTTCTGCTTCGATCCGGCAAGGGAAGCGATCTTTCTGGTAGCCGGCGACAAAGCCGGCAACTGGAACCGCTGGTATCGGGAAGCGATACCACTGGCTGATGAACGATTTGCCCAGCACCTGATCAAGCTCAACCAAGAGGAGCAGGAGGAGCGATGAGCACTCGGTACAGCAAGTGGTCGGACGTCAAGGCCAAGGCGGCAGCGATCGACCCGCGAGACGAGACGGAACGCGCTGCCGGGGAGGCCGTCGCGCGTGAACGCCGCGAAGCGTACGTCCGCGGATTCCAGCTCGCCGAGATCCGCCAGGCCGCCGGTGTTACCCAGGCTGAACTCGCCCACACCTTGGGAGTCAGCCAAGCTCGCATCTCCAAGATCGAGCATGGCGAGGTGTCCGGCATCGACGTCGTACGAGAGTACATCGCTGCGCTCGGGGGTCACTTGGATCTCGTTGCTACGCTCGGCGATCGAACCTGGAAAGTCGCCTGACAAGGCGCACCGATCCGCGGCCAAAGTAGTTCAGAGCTTCGACCATGTCAGCCCTGACCTGGGCCTTCGTTGTGGAGCGGGTGACGGGAATCGAACCCGCGCTGTCAGCTTGGGAAGCTGATGTTCTGCCATTGAACTACACCCGCGTGCGACTCGATGTCGCGACCCCCACACTCTAGCGGAAAGTTGGTCCACATCAGCAATCCCGGGGCCCCAGAGTTCCTGTACTGACGGTAAGTTGCTCTCCGTGTTGCTATCTGACCGGGACATCCTTGCTGAGATCGACTCTGGTCGGCTCAAGCTTGATCCGTTCCATCCGGAGATGATCCAGCCCTCCAGTATCGACGTGCGGCTCGACCGGTTCTTCCGGGTGTTCGAGAACCATCGGTACCCGCACATCGATCCGTCGGTGGAGCAGCCGGATCTTACGCGGATGGTCGAGCCCGATGGGGATGAGCCGTTCATCCTGCATCCGGGGGAGTTCGTGCTGGCGTCCACCTACGAGGTGATCAGTCTGCCGGACGATCTTGCGTCGCGGCTGGAGGGGAAGAGTTCGCTGGGGCGGTTGGGGTTGCTGACGCACTCAACGGCGGGGTTCATCGATCCTGGGTTCAGTGGGCACGTGACGTTGGAGTTGTCCAACGTGGCGACGTTGCCGATCAAGCTGTGGCCGGGGATGAAGATCGGGCAGTTGTGCGTGTTCCGGCTCAGTTCGCCTGCTGAGCATCCGTATGGGTCAGACAAGTACGGATCGCGGTATCAGGGGCAGCGTGGGCCTACGCCGTCTCGGTCGTTCAGGAACTTTCATCGGACCAAGATCTGAGTTGAGCCGTGGGAGGGCCTCCCCAAACCAAGGCACCACACCGGCGACCTTCTCCGGCCTTCTCCTGTAGGGCATGGTGACGGTGACGTCCCATGGTGACGGAATGTCGCCGGCCAAGGGCGGGGTGCATCACCTCGCTCGGACAGCAGTTGGTTTCGGCTGAGGACTCTGAGGAGTGAGGGCTCCGAGGATTCTGAGGGCTGAGGACTCTGACGGGCTGAGGGCTCTGGGGATCTGAGGACTCTGGGATTTGAGGACGTGGGCGCAGGTCGTCGGCTTGGGGTCGTTGGGGCCGGTTCGGGGTTGGGTTCGGGGTCCCGGCGTGGGGTGGGGGGTCGGGGGTTGGGTGGGGGTGCGGGTGGGGTGTAGGTAAAAATGCGGGGTTGCGTGGGGGATGTTGGGATCGCTGTTGCGGGGGAATTCGGGGTGGTGGCCGCGGTTGGCTACTCAGCGTTAACGCCGTCCGCGCTGGTGGTGGGGGCGGGTAACGCGGCCGTGTCTAGGCTCTGGGGAAAATGGGGGGCAATGTAGCACCGTCTGTGGTGTCTTAAAGCATACGTAGGGTAGCCAGAAGGAGAAGAGGACATGAAGTTCGCATTTCGCCTGGTTACCCGTACTCTCTTGCACGGACCATCCCCGCACATCTGGAGAACGACGTGCGCCTGCGTCTCACGCCACGTGAGGACAGCTACTACGACCTGTTCGCTGATTCGGCGAACAACCTGGTCACGGCATCCCGTTTGCTGGTCGAGATCATCAGTGAGGGATCGGACAGGGAGGCCCTGGCCGAGAAGATGCGCGCTTGCGAGCACGCCGGTGACGAACGTACCCATGCGATCATGAACCGGCTCAACGAGAGCTTCATCACTCCGTTCGACCGTGAGGACATCTACCGACTCGCGTCCAACCTCGACGACGTGATGGACGCCATGGAGGCGGCCTCCGACCTCATCGTTCTGTACCAGATCGACCACCTGCCCAAGGACGTCGTACGGCAGGTCGAAGTGCTGGAGCGAGCCGCCGAGCTGACCGCCGAGGCCATGCCGCGGCTACGCTCGATGAAGAACCTCAACGAGTACTGGATCGAGGTCAACCGTCTGGAGAACCAGGGTGACCAGGTCTATCGGAGGTTGCTGGCCAAGCTTTTCAGCGGCGAGTACGACGCCCTCACGGTCATGAAGATGAAAGAGGTCGTCGACGCGCTGGAGGAGGCGGCCGACGCCTTCGAGCACGTCGCCAACACCGTCGAGTCCATCGCGGTCAAGGAAAGCTAGGACCTGGTGGACCTCACGCTCGCCCTTGTCATCGGCGTGGTCGTCATCGCCCTGGCCTTCGACTACACCAACGGGTTCCACGACGCGGCGAACGCCATCGCCACCTCCGTATCGACGCGGGCGCTCACCCCCAGGGCCGCGCTGTTCATGGCCGCGGCCATGAACTTCATCGGCGCCCACCTGGGCACCCAGGTCGCGAGCACGGTGGGCAAGGACATCATCGACGCCCCGAACGGCTCACACGGCCTGGTCATCGTGGCCTCGGCGCTCATCGGCGCGATCGCCTGGAACCTGATCACCTGGTATTTCGGCCTGCCCTCCTCCTCCAGCCACGCGCTCATCGGCGGGCTCGTGGGCTCCGCCCTGGCCTCGGCCAGCGTCGTGCACTGGGACGGGGTCGTCGAGAAGGTCGTCATCCCGATGGTGCTGTCGCCGCTGATCGGGTTCACGCTCGCCGCCGCGATCATGATCGCAATTTACTGGATCTTTCGCAACAGCCAGCCGGGCAAGACCAACCGGGGCTTCCGCTACGCGCAGACCGTCTCCGCCGCGGCGATGGCGCTCGGGCACGGACTGCAGGACGCGCAGAAGACCATGGGGGTCATCTTCCTGGCACTCCTCGTCGGCGGGTTCGCCCAGCCGGGCGACCCCATCCCGCAGTGGGTCATCCTCGCCGCCGCGGGGGCGATCTCGCTCGGCACGTACGCGGGCGGCTGGCGGATCATGCGTACGCTCGGGCGGCGCATCATCGCGCTGGACCCGCCGCAGGGGTTCGCCGCGGAGACGGCGGCGGCGACCGTGCTGTACGCGGCGGCCATCCAGTTCGGGGCGCCCATCTCCACCACGCACACGATCACCTCGGCGATCATGGGCGTGGGATCCACGAAGCGGCTCAGCGCCGTGCGGTGGGGGGTGGCGGGGAACATCGTGACCGCCTGGATCCTCACCATTCCAGCCGCCGCGTTCGTGGCCTCCGTCTTCTACTTCGTCCTCCACTGGCTCGTGGAATAAATAGTCCAAGAGCTCTTGTGAAAGGACGCACGCGGTGAAGGTCAGCTCGTGGCGTTGCCGCTCTCGGTCGCGGGATCGTCGGCTTCCGGTTCGTCCTCCGCCTGGTCCTGGGCGGGCGCGTACATCACGTCCACGTCCCAGCGGTTGAAGCCGAGGGACTCGTACAGCCTGATCGCCGCCGTGTTGGCCTCGTCCACGTACAGCATCGCCTGGGCGAGGCCGCGCGAGCGCAGGTGGGCCAGGCCGGCCAGGGTGAGCGCCTTGCCCAGGCCGGTGCCCTGCTGGGAGGGGTCGACGCCGACGACGTACACCTCGCCGAGGGGCTCGTGGCCGTGGTCGGAGGAGCCGTGGATCTTCGTCCAGTGGAAGCCGGCGAGCTTCTCGCCGCGGAAGGCCAGGAAGAAGCCCTCCGCCTCGAACCAGGGCTCCTCCTCGCGGCGGAGCAGGTCGTCCATCGTCCAGGCGCCCTGTTCCGGGTGGTGGGCGAAGGCCGCGGCGTTGACCTCCAGCCAGGCCTCCTCGTCCTGGCCGGGGACGAAGGCACGCAGCTGCACCCCGGCCGGGAGGACGAACGGCGCAAGCGGGGCGTAAAGGGAGCGGCGCATCTGCCAGAGCGAACGCACCCGTTCGAAGCCGAACGCCGCCGCGAGCACGCCCGCGCCCGTGTGGTCGCCGTGGGCCCACAGACGCGGCCTGCCGCCGGTCAGGTCCATGATCGACCTCAGGAGGCGCGTGCCGTGGCCCTGGCGGCGGTAGGAAGGGTGGATGACGAGCTCGACACTCGGGCCCTCGACCTCGTCGGTGAGGTCGACGTGGGCGTATCCGGCCAGATCCGGGCCGGAATGCAGGAGCAGCGAGCGGGCCCGCGGGTCGCCGCCGTAGCGGAGGTGTAGCATCACGTGCTCGTTGAGCGGGCGGACGCCGTCGGCCTCCGTCGCCGCCTCCACCAACTCCAGTACACCGGTGATTTCCTGGTCATCGAGTCGTTCTCTGACCTTTACGCGCACACTCACAGGACGAACTCTAGGCGTATGACTGGCAAATAACGCCATGTGACAGCCCGGCAAATCGTTACCTTTGCGACATTGGATGCATGGGTTGCCCCCGTAACGTCTGCTTCATGACGTCTCGTTCCCTCCTCCGGCTGACTCTGGCCGGAGCCGTAGCCGCGGGTGCAGTGATGCTCGCCACCCTCCCCGCGGACGCGAGCAAGGACCCGAAGGGCAAGGCCCAGAAGACCGTGCCCGTCCGGCTGCTCGCCCTCAACGACTTCCACGGCAACCTCGAGCCCCCGACCGGTTCCTCCGGCCGCATGGTGGACGAGAACGGCAACACCGTCGACGCCGGTGGGGCCGCCTACGTGGCCACGCACATGAAGGCACTTACCGACCGGAACACCATCGCCGTCGCCCAGGGCGACCTGATCGGCGCGACGCCGCTGATCTCGGCCGCCTACCACGACGAGCCGTCGGTCGAGTTCATGGGCAAGCTGGGGCTCAAGGTGGCCGCGGTGGGCAACCACGAGTTCGACGAGGGCTACAGCGAGCTGCGGCGGATCATGAAGGGCGGCTGCCACCCGGTGGACGGGTGCTCGCCCGCGGGTCCGTGGAAGGGCGCGAAGTTCGACTACGTCGGGGCGAACGTGCTCTTCAAGAACCCGAACGAGCGCACCGACGCGCTCGCCGCGCTCGGGCAGGACAAGCAGGTCAAGCAGCTCCTGTCCGACTGGGGCGTGCCCGCGCTGCCGCCGGTCTCCATCAAGATGATGAACGGGATGCCGATCGGGTTCATCGGGCTCGTCACGCAGACCACGCCCAGCATCGTCACGAGCGAGGGCATCAAGGACCTCAAGTTCGTGGACGAGGTCAAGGCCGCGAACGTCGCCTCCAAGCTGCTCAAGCTGCTCGGGGTGCGGGCCCAGGTCGTGCTGGTGCACGAGGGTGACCAGGCCGAAGCCGGCAAGTCGCCGGATGCCTGCAGCGCCACCCCGGGAGCGGGCAACCGCATCGCCACCCAGGTGGACCCCGAGATCGACGTCGTGCTGAGCGGGCACTCGCACTCGGCGTACGTGTGCAAGGTCAAGGACCCGGCGGGTCACGACCGCCTGTTCTCGCAGGGTGGTTCGTTCGGGCGGGTCATCACGCAGGTGGACCTGCAGGTGAACGTCAAGACCCGGGACATCGACCGGGCCTCGGTCGTGGCGGACAACCACGTGGTGACCCGGACGGTCACCCCGGATCCCGAAATTTCGTCGTTCGTGAAGACGTGGCAGGACCGCGTCGCGTCCGTCGCCAACAAGAAGATCGGCACGATCAGCGCCGACATCACGAACGCGGCCGCGCCGTCCGGCGAGTCGTCGCTGGGCGACCTCATCGCCGACGGCCAGCTCGCCGCCACGAAGTCCGGGGGCAACGCCCAGATCGCGCTGATGAACCCGGGTGGGGTACGGGACAATCTGACGTACGCCGGCTCGTCGGCCGGCGAGGGTGACGGCGTCGTCACGTACGGGGAGGCGTTCAAGGTACAGCCGTTCAACAACCTCATGCAGGTCGTCACGCTGACCGGCGCCCAGCTCAAGACGGTGCTGGAGCAGCAGTTCACCGGCGGGCCGAACAACCAGGCGTTCACCAAGATCCTCCAGCCCTCGGCGAACTTCACCTACACCTACAACCGCGGCGCCGCCTGGGGCTCCAAGGTGTCCGACATGAAGATCGACGGCGTGCCGGTGACGGACACCCAGTCCATCCGGGTCGCGGCGAACAACTTCCTGGTCGGCGGGGGCGACGCGTTCGTCGGCTTCCGGGACGGCACGGACCTGTGGAGCGGGCCGCTGGACATCGACGCCTTCGTCGACCACCTCGGCCAGAACAACCCGATCGCCCCGCCCGCCACCAACCGCATCACCGTGGTCGGCTGAGCGCTCCAAATCCAACCAAACCCCACCCACCGCACAGGGCTGAGGGCCCTCCAGGGAGACGCCCTCTGACCCTGTGCGGGGCTGGGCGCCGTAACGGCGAAACGTGAACCGGCGGGCGGCCCGACCCGGGCACCGCCCGCCTCAACTCCCCCAGGCCAGCCACTTGCGCTCGATCTCCGTCTGCAGGTCCACCCCGTGGTGGTGGGCCATGAGCACCACGTGGCACAGCACGTCGGCCAGCTCTGAGCGGAAGTTGAGATCCAGCTCCTCCGCGGTCTGGCCCTTGGTCCTGGCCCGGCCGGTGCGCATCAGGAACGCCTGGGTCAGCTCCCCCAGCTCCTCCTGGAGCTTGAGCAGGAACCATGTGTCGTCACGCTCGATGCCCAACTGCTGGGCGTAGCGACTGGAGGTGGGCTCGATCTCGGCGGCGAGCTCGCGTAGGTCCATGCGGGCAGCTTAGGCACCGCGACCGACACTTCCCGGCCGCCCACCGTCCCCCCTCCATCACCCAACGTGGTCGGAGGGACGTCCGAAACGTGGCTCCGCTCACACCGACCCCCGATCCTGCGGAGAGCGGTAAGTGCGGTAGAGGTCCCAGAGGGCGGCCAGCAGGGCGACGAAGATCGAGACCAGTACCACCGACAGCCCGTGCCGGAACGCCGTGTCCCAGCCCTCCCCCAGCGAGCTGAAGAACGTCGAGCCCGCCGCCGCGATCCCGATGGCCGATCCCAGCCGTTGCCCGGTCTGCAGCACCCCCGCCGCGCTCCCCCCGCCCGCGGGCGGCACCTCGGACAGGGTGATGGCCTGGTTGGGCGAGATCACCAGACCGCTGCCCACCCCCGCCACCAGCAGTGGCAGTGCGGTCGCCAGCCCCACCCCGTGACCGGGCACCAGGGCGGTGGCCGCCATCGTCGCCGCGAGCCCGACAATTACCGTGGTCAGCCCGAGCGCCACCAGCCGCCGCCCCATCCGCGACACCAGCCGCCCGCCGATCATGGCGGCCGTGGCCGAGCCGAGGGCGAACGGCGTGATCGAGAGCCCGGCCAGCAGCGGGCTGTAGCCCTCCCCGCTCTGCAGGTACAGCGTGTAGATGAAGAAGATCCCGGTGAACCCGGAGAAGTAGAAGAACGCGATGGCCGTCCCCAGCCGGTATGAACGCTTGCCGAACAGCGCCAGGGTGACCAGCGGCTCCCGCTTGTAGGACCGCTCCCATGCCACGAACGTTCCCAGCACCGCCAGCGCCCCCGGCACGAGCAGCCACTTGGCCGGCCCTTCCCACTGGTTCCGCTGGATGAACGGCAGCAGCACCCCCGCCACGCCGACTCCCAGCAGCACCACGCCCAGCGGGTCCATGCTCTGCTGTCGCCGGTGCACGACTTGCGGCGCGGGGAGCAGCTTCCAAGCCAGCGGCAGCAGCACCAGCCCGATCGGCACGTTCACCAGGAACACCCAGCGCCATCCGTGTTCGGCGCCGAACGCGGTGACCAGCGTCCCGCCGATCAACGGCCCGGCGGCCGTGGACACGCCGATGGTGGCCCCGAGGGCGCCGAAGGCCCGGCCCCGCTCGTACCCCAGGAACATCTGCTGGATCAGCCCCGAGACCTGCGGGTTCAGCATCCCGGCCGCCATGCCCTGCACGAGCCTGGACACGATCAGTACCTCGATCGCCGGGGCGAGCCCGCACGCGGCGCTGGACAGCGTGAAGAGCGCCACACCCCACATGAAGATCGTCCGCCGGCTCCGCGCGTCCCCCAGCCGCCCGGCCGGGACCAGCAGGAGCCCGAACGTGAGCGCGTAGCCGGACACCGTCCACTGCAGCCCGTCGTCCGAGGCGCTCAGCGCGGTGCGGATCGACGGCAGGGCCACGTTGACGATGCTCACGTCCAGCCCGGTCATGAACGCCGCCGTCAGGCACACGGCCAGTGCGCGCTTCCGCGTGTCGACTCCGGACGTCCCCATCACGGCACTTTCTCCGTCGCTCCTCCTCACCCGCGCCACGGCAGCAGAAGACGGTACGACCACCGCATGGCGCTCATGGTTCCCGCCAAGTCATGAAATATAAGCCCCTAATCATTTCTTTGCTCACGCGCCCCCCTGGCAGCGATCACGCTCGACGGCGTGGCGTCGCCTCTGAAGAGGTCAACAGCGCAGGAAGAGTTCTTTTCTGCACCAAACCCGGGTAA
This sequence comes from Nonomuraea jiangxiensis, assembly GCF_900099965.1. GTDB lineage: Bacteria > Actinomycetota > Actinomycetes > Streptosporangiales > Streptosporangiaceae > Nonomuraea > Nonomuraea jiangxiensis. The sequence continues at coordinate 131,494 of NZ_FNDJ01000006.1, forward strand.
TGTCCGCACATGGATACGATGACCGTCGAGCAGAACGGCATCAACGCGGTCCCCGCCGCCGAGCGCCACGGGCGGCCGAGGGATCTCTTCTGGCCCTGGGCGGGCTCCAACCTGTCGCTGTTCGGGGTCGCGTTCGGCGTGTACATCGTCGGGCTCGGGCTGGGCGTGGTGCCGGCGATCATCGTCGGGACCGTCGGGTACGTGCTGTCGTTCCTGCTGGTCGGGCTGGTCGCGATCGGCGGCACCAGATCCGGGGTGCCGACGATGACGCTGGGCCGGGCGCCGTTCGGTTATCAGGGCAACAAGCTGCCCGCCGCGTTCTCCTACATCTCGAACGTCGGCTGGGAGATCGTGCTCGTCACGCTCTCCGCGCAGAGCGGCGCCGCCATCCTCGGGCGGATCGCGCCGGGCATCCCGGCCACCACGGCCACCGCCGTGTGCTTCGCCGTCGCGGCGGTGGTGGTGATCGCGATCGGTGTGTACGGCCACGCGATGATCATGGTGGTGCAGCAGTACCTGACGTACGCGTTCGTCGTGCTGACCGTCGTCTACATGATCCTCATGGCGCCCAGGCTCGGCGGGGACCTGGAGACCACGGCGGGACCCGGCGGCTGGCTGGGCGGGGTGATCTTCGCGATGACCCTGCTCGGGCTCGGCTGGGTCAACTGCGGGGCCGACTACTCCCGTTACCTGCCCGCCCGCTCGCCCGCGCGGTCCGTGGCCTGGTGGACGACGCTCGGGGGCGCGCTGCCGCCCATCGTCCTGCTGGTGTTCGGGGTGCTGCTGGCGGGCGGGGATCCGCGACTGGCCGACGCCGCGGCGGGCGACCCGGTGGCGGCGCTGGCCGGGGCGTTGCCGACGTGGTTCCTGCTGCCGTACCTGCTGACCGCCATCGGCGGGTTCCTGGCCGGGGCGATCATGGACATCTACTCGTCGGGGCTGTCGATGCTGGCGCTCGGCGTGCCGGTCAGGCGGCACTACGCGGTGCTGATCGACGGGGTGCTCATGCTGCTGGGCGGCTACTACCTGCTGTTCGTCTCCACCAGCTTCCTCGCCACCTTCCAGGCGTTCCTGGCGATCGTCGGCGTGGTGATGGCGGCCTGGGTCGCGATCTTCCTGGTGGACATGTGGCGGTTGCGGGCCGGCGGCCGGGCCTACGACGAGCGGCTGCTCCGGGCGGGCGGGCCCGTCCTCCACTGGCCGGGGCTGGTGTCGCTGGTGGTGGCGTCCGTCGTGGGGCTCGGGCTGATCACCTCGGCCGACCCGAACATCGCCAAGGTCCTCGGCTTCCTGATGAGCGACGAACTGGCGGCCGGCACGTTCGGGGCGGCGAACATCGGCGTCGTGGTCGCGCTCGTGCTGGCAGGGGCGCTCTACTTCGTGCTCACCGCCTTCACCGGGCCGCGCACCGAGACCCGCTGACCGTCTGACGCCGGTTGGGCTCCGGGGCCTCTCGCCTTGCCGCCGGACGATTGTTACTGTTCGTAATTGATGAGTGATATTCCGTTGCGGCTCTTGCGGTGGGTGGTGCATGTGACCACCTGCCTGCTGCTGGTGATCGCCGTGGTCGCCGTGCTGGGCGAGGGCCGCGTGGCCGAGGCCCTGTGCGGGCTGGTGCTCGGGCTGGCGTACGCCGTGGGGCCGGCCCTCAAGCAGCCGTGGCTCCGGGGCGCCTGGCTGGTCCTCGTGACCGACGGGTGGATGGCGCTGGCCTCGGTGGCGCCGCCGTTCGTGTGGCTGGCGCTGCCGTTGCTGTTCGTGTATCTGGATCTCATGCCGGTGTGGCTGGCGATGTTCGGGGTGACGGTGCTGACCTTGGCGGCGACCCTGATGGCCGTCTGGCACGCGGGGGAGGTGTCGATGCCGCTGCTGGTGGGGCCCAGTGCCGCGGCCGCCGCGACGACGCTGCTGGTGCTGGCGTGCAAGTCGCTGAGGACCACGGGGAAGGCCGGCGAACGTGCCGGCCACCCGGCCGACGAGCGGGCCGGTCGGGTGGCCGACGCGTAGCGCGTCCCCCGTGGCGGGGGTCCCCGTCCCCGGGTCAGGCGGTCACGATGGCGAAGTCGGGGGTGGGGCGGTCGAGCAGGGCGATCAGCCGTTGCAGTGCCGCCGTGCTGCCCGCCCGTTCCACGCCTTCCACACCCTTGCCCGTCAGCAGGCCGACGAGCTGGGTCTTGGTCAGTTTCAGCGTCAGGTCCGCGCTCTCGTCGGGCGGGTTCGCCTGGTGGATCAGCGCGCCGTTGGACAGCGTCATGCGGTGCCGTTCGCCGAGGTCGGTCACGTACCAGTCGATGGACAGCCGCTCGTGCCAGGCGCGCGGGCCGTCGAGGCGGATGGCGATCGACTCGAAGATCTGCTCCACGGTCAGCGCGGCGAGGAGGTCCGGCGAGGCGGTGCCCGCGGTCGCCGGGACGATGCCCTCGGCCAGCTCCAGCGCGCCCATGAGGTAGAAGTTGCGCCAGGTCCCGTTCTCGGCGCCGTGGCCGAGCCTGGTGTAGACCTCGGCGAGCAGGTCGCGTGCCTCCTTGTTGCCCTCGTCGGCGAAGACGGCGTGGTTGAGCAGCTGGGCGGCGAAGCGCAGGTCGTTCTCGTCGATGTAGCGCCGGGCGAACGCCACCACCGCCGCTCCCCCGCCCAGGCACTCCACGTACCGGATCGCGCTCTCCCGTGGCGGGTGCTCCCACAGATGGGCCGGGTTGCCGTCGAACCAGCCCAGGTAGCGCTGGTAGACGGCCTTGGCGTTGTGACCGGCCGAGCCGTGGTAGCCGCGCGTGTGCCAGCACCGCTCCAGCTCGGGCGGCAGGCGCAGGGTCTCGGCGATCTCGGGTCCCGTCAGGCCCTTGTTGAGCAGGCGCAGCGTCTGGTCGTGCAGGTAGGCGTACAGGTCGCGGTGCCGGGTGAGGAAGCCCACGATGTTGTCGCGGCCCCACAGGGGCCAGTAGTGCGCGGCGCAGGCCACGTCGGCGCGCCCCCCGAACAGGGTGATGGCCTCGGTCAGGTGACGCACGCGGGCGCGGGCGTCGCGCACGGCGGCGCCGCGTGGCGGGAGGAGGTCGGGCTGGCCGCGGCCGGCGCTGTCGGCCAGGTAGAGGGCACGGCGGTCAGGGAGGAGCAGGCTCGTCTCCGCGAGGGCGCCGGGGTGGAAGACCATCCGTACGCCGTCGATCAGCTCCTCCTGCCCGGTACGGGCGATGTCCAGCGTGGGCGGCACGAGCGACGTGGTGCCGGTGGAGGCGGCCAGGCCCAGGCCGCAGCCGAGGTGGCCCTCGGGGGAACGCGGCAGGGCGACGCCGTGCAGGTAGACGGAGCGGCGGGCCATGGCCGGGCCCGCGTGGAGGCTCTCCGCGACCGCGTGCTCCATGAAGCCGGCGGCGGCCAGGACCGGCACGGCGCCGTCGGTGACGCCGCGGACGCCGCCGTAGTGGTCGGCCTGCGCGCTGGTGTAGATCACGCCGGTGACCGGGCGGTCTCCGCGGTGGGCACGGTAGAGCTTGAGCGCGGCGGCGGCGCACTCGGTGGAGAGCAGCGGGTCGATCACGAGGACGCCGCGCTCGCCCTCGACCAGGGTCAGGTTCGTCAGGTCCAGGCCGCGTACCTGGTAGATGCCCTCGCACACCTCGTACAGGCCGTGCCGGGCGCACAACTGGGCCTGGCGCCAGAGGCTGGGGTGGGCCGTCTCCGGGCAGTCCTCCCGGAGGAATCCGTAGGAGTCATCCCAGACCACCCTGCCGTCCGCCGTCTTGATCACGGTCGGGTCGAGCTTCGCGAGGAAGCCGCGGTCCGCGTCCTCGAAGTCGCGCCTGTCGCCGAATGGAAGGTCTGCCATGTCGAGCCGCATGCCCGGGATCTGACCCAGAAAGCCCAACAAAGGCCCCGATTAGCATGACTCGGGCAATAGGGACAGCGCCCCGGGGGCGGCAGGGTGCTGGTCACGTATCCTCGCGGAGACTCCGTCCGCGACGAGAAGCGACGGTGATCGGTGGTCGGTGATCGGTGGTCGGTGGTCGGTGGTCGGCTTCGGCGAGTGAGTGGGTGGGGAGGCGAAGGTCATGCGGGCTTGTGTGTTCGACCTTGACGGGGTGCTGGTGGACTCCGAGCCGGTGTGGGAGGAGGTGCGGCGGGCGTTCGTCGCCGAGCACGGCGGGACCTGGCAGCCGGACACCCAGTCCAGGCTCATGGGGATGAGCACCGCCGAGTGGGCCGCTTACCTCGGTTCGCTGGGGGTGGCGATGCCGGCCGGCGAGATCGCCAGCGCCGTGGTGGAGCGGATGGCCGCCCGCTACCGTGACGCGGTGCCGCTGATGCCGGGTGCGGTGGAGACGGTCAGGCGCCTGTCCGGGCAGGTCACGCTGGGGCTGGCCAGCTCGTCGCCGCGTTCGCTGATCGACACGGTGCTGGCCGCGGCGGGGCTGGCGGAGTGCTTCGAGGCCACCGTGTCCACCGAGGAGGTCCCGCGCGGCAAGCCCGCCCCCGACGGCTATCTGGAGGCGGCCAGGCGGCTGGAGGTCGATCCCCGTGAATGCGTGGCGGTCGAGGACTCCAGCAACGGGCTGCGTTCCGCGCACGCGGCGGGCATGCGCGTGGTCGCCGTGCCCCACCCCCGTTACCCGCCCGCGCCGGACGCCCTCGCCCTGGCCTGGCGCGTTCTGCCGGACCTCGGCGCCTTCACCGTCGAGTCGCTCTCGTGAAAAAGCGCCACGGGTGGCTATGCTTACGGAAGCGTGCGAGATATCACGGTTTTCAGCGGCAGTGCCCACCCGGATCTGGCTGAGGAGATCTGCAAGCACCTCGGCACTCCTCTCCACCCGGTCCAGGTCCACCGCTTCGCCAACGACGTGCTCGAAGTCCAGCTCCAGGCCAACTGCCGGGAGCGTGACGTGTTCCTCATCCAGCCCCTGGTGCCGCCCGTGCAGGAGCACCTGGTCGAGTTGCTGCTGATGCTCGACGCGGCCCGCGGCGCGTCCGCCGCCCGGACGACCGTCGTGCTCCCGCACTATGCCTACGCCCGGAGCGACAAGAAGGACGCGCCACGCATCTCGATCGGCGGGCGGCTGGTCGCCGACCTCATGGTGGCCGCCGGCGCCAGCCGGGTGCTGGCGATGACGCTGCACTCGCCGCAGGTGCACGGCTTCTTCAGCATCCCGGTCGACCACCTGCACGCGCTGCGCGAGCTGGCCGCGCACTTCAACCGGTACGACCTGGGCAACACGGTCGTCGTCTCCCCCGACCTCGGCAACGCCAAGGAGGCCGCGCACTTCGCCCGCCTGCTCGGCACCGACGTCGCCATGGGCGCCAAGCAGCGCTTCCCCGACGACCGCGTGGTGATCAGCTCCGTGATCGGCGACGTGGCGGGCAAGGACGTGATCATCCTGGACGACGAGATCGCCAAGGGCAGCACCGTCCTGGAGCTGCTCGACCGGCTGCGCGAGCACAAGGTCCGCTCGGTGCGGGTGGCCTGCACGCACGGGCTGTTCTCGAGCGGGGCGATCGAGCGGTTGAGCGCGCGGCCCGAGGTCGAGGAGATCGTCTGCACCAACACCGTGCCGCCGCCCCCGGACGCCGGCGACAAGCTCACCGTGCTGTCCATCGCGCCCGCCCTGGCCGAGGCCATGCGCCGCATCCACGACGGCGAGTCGGTGAGCGCCCTGTTCAGTACATCCTGACGACCTGCGCGGTGACCCGGCGCCCCTGGTGCGAGGCCAGGAAGGTGATCACCTCGGCCACGTCCTCCGGCCGGCCCACGGATCGCAAGGGGGTGCCGGTGCCGGCCAGCTTCGCCACCTCCTCGTTGATCCAGCCGGTGTCGGTGATGGGCGGGTGGACCATGTTCGCGGTGATGCCGTACCGGCCGAGCTCGTGCGCGGCGGACATCGTGTAGTTCTCCTGGGCGGCCTTGGCCGCGCCGTAGGACACCTCGGTGGGGAAGCCCTGCGGGCCGCCGGAGGTCAGGCCGATGATCCGGCCCCAGTCGGCGCCGCGCTCGATGTGCCGGCGGGCGAACTCGGAGATCAGCAGGGCGGGCGCCCGTACGTCCACCCCGAACTGGCGCTCGTACGTCTCGGCGGCCACCGGCCTGAGCGGGCGGCCGAACCCGTCGCGCTCCTGCGCGGCGAAGGTGTCGCTGAGCCAGCCGCTGGCGTTGTTGACCAGGATCTGCACCGGGCCGAGCACCTGCTCCGCCTGGTCGAACAGGGCCCCGGGGGTCTGCGGGTCGGCCAGGTCGGCCTCCACGGCCTCGGCGGTGCCGCCCGCCGCGCGGATGCGCCGCACCACGTCGCCGGCGTCCGCGGCACGGGCCTGGTCGTATGCGGCGGGATAGGCCGGTTCGTTCAGCGGCGGGAGGCGCTTGTAGGTGAGGAAGACCGCCACACCCTCGGCGGCCAGGGCCGTCGCGGTGGCCGCGCCTATGCCCTGATTGGCGCCGGTGACCAGCGCGACTTTCCCTGTCAGGTGTGTATCGATCATAGTGGCCATCATGCACGCAGCGACGGAGCGCCTGCTAAGGCAATTTCTCGAGGGCGTCGAGCCGGCCGTTCCCCTGGTGGCGCTGTGGGCGCACGGGTCGCTCGGGGCCGGTGACTACCAGGAGGGCCGCAGCGACCTGGACCTCGTCGCCATCGTCGATTCGCCCGTGACGATGGAGCAGTGGCGCCGGATCAAGGCCCTGCACCGCTCGCTCGACCCGCCGCTGGCCAGGCGGCTGCACTGCTCCTACCTGGCCAGGCAGGAGCTGGACGACCCCGCGGTCGAGCATGTGACGTGGGCACACCAGGAGATCTACCGCCGCCCCGTCACCGCGGTCACGCGGCGCGAGCTGCACGAGGCCGGACGGGTGCTGTACGGGCCGCCGCCCGCCGGGCTGCTGCCGCCGGTGTCGGACGCGGAGCTGGCCGCGTACGTACGCGCGGACCTGCGTGACTTCTGGCTGGACAAGACCCGCGGGCGGCGGCGGTGGCTGCGCGACGTGTGGGTGGACCTGGGCATGATCACGGTCGCCAGGGCCACCGTGACGCTGCGGGACGGGCGCCTGATCAGCAAGCGCGAGGCCCTCGACGTGCTGGCCGAACTGGGCGCGCCGGAGACGGTGGTGGCCGACGTCCGCGCCCGCAGGTACGGGACCCCGGCTCCGGTGCTGAGCCGGTTCAGGAGGGGGCGGCTGGCTCGGACGTTCATCCGGTCCGCGATCAGGAAGGCGCTGACCTGAGCGGGGCGGCGAGCCGCCCGTCTCACTAGGTAGAACGTACAAGCGTGCGCCCATTACGGGGGATAGTCTTGGCCCGAATTACCACCTGACATCCTGGAAGGGCGGCAATGGGGGAAATCAGGCAGTCCTATCTGGTGGCGGCGACGTCGGCGGTCTCGCTCCTGCGTGATCCCGCGGTGGGCTCGGCCTGGCACAAGCCGAGTGCGCTCACGGAGTTCAGCGTCGCGGGGCTGGCGGGGCACCTGGCTCATCAACTCGTCCGGGTCGCGGACGTGCTCGCCTCGAAGGAGGACGGGCACGCGCCGATCCGGCTCATCGAGCATTATTCGCGGTCGCCGTGGGTGCAGGCGGGCCTCGACCACGAGAGCAACGTGAGCGTCAGGCGGGGCGGCGAGGCGGCCGCCGCCGACGGGGCCGCGACCCTGGTCGAGAAGGCGCAGCGGCTGCTCGACCAGCTGACGGCCGCCCTGCCCACGGAGCCCGCGGACCGGGTGGTCAACCTGCCGTGGGCGGGCTGGTCGCTCCGGCTCGACGACTTCCTGCTCACCCGGCTGGTGGAGCTGGTCGTGCATTCCGACGACCTGGCCTCCAGCGTGGGCGTCGAGACTCCCGAGCTGCCCGCGCCGGTGATCGAGCCCGTGGTCGAGCTGCTGGCCCGGCTGGCCGTGCACCGGCACGGGCCGACGGCGGTCATCCGCACGCTGAGCCGGGCCGAACGCGCCCCGGCCACGATAAGCGCCTTCTAGCGTCAGGAAACGATCATGCGCAGGGCCGTGGACACCTCACGGCCCGACAGCGCGCTGTCCGGGTCGAGCAGCCACTGTGACAGGAACCCCGTCAGCATGGCCTGGTAGACCGTCCCCGTGAGCCGTGCGCGCTCCGGGTCGCTGCCGGGCTCGATCCCGGAGAACAGCTCCGCGAGCCCCAGCCGCGCCTCCTTGACGGCGCCTCCGAGCTGCTCGCGCACCTCGGGCAGGTGGTCGATCTGCCCCATCAGCTCGAACTGGGTCACCCACAACGGCCGCAGCCGGGAGAACGACTCCACCACCCGGTCCCACGCGGCCTCGAAGCGCTCCAGCGGGGTGGCCGAGGGGTCGACGTCGGCCACCAGCGTGGCCGCCAGGTCGTCGCCCCACTCCCGCATCGCCTCGAACAGCGCCTCGTTCATCAGCGCTTCCTTCGACCTGAAGTGGTATCCGATGCCCGCCAGGCTCACGCCGGAGGCGTTGGCTATGTCACGCGCCGTGGTGCGCGAATAGCCCTTCTCGATCAGGCACCGCTTTGCCCCGGCCAGCAGATCTTCCCGGTTTCCCATGCTCGGAGAGTAGCACAATCGTCTTGAAACTTCGTACTAGACAAGCGTCTGAGACGTATGTACTGTCAACGCCATGAAGAACATCCTCATCTCCGGCGCGAGCATCGCCGGCACCGCGACGGCTTACTGGCTCCGGCGGCACGGCTACACGGTGACCGTGGTCGAGCGCGCCCCCGCGATCCGTACGGGCGGCTACAAGGTGGACATCCGCGGCGCGGCACTCCAGGTGATCGAGCGCATGGGCCTGCTGGACGCCGTGCGTGCCCGGAGCACCGACATGCGGACCGCCACCCACTACGACGCCAAGGGCCGGCCGGTCGCGACCATGGACGCCGACCTGTTCGGCGGGCGCACGGGCGACGACGTCGAGATCATGCGCGGCGACCTGAACGAGCTTCTGTTCGACCTGACCCGCGACGAGGTCGAATACGTCTTCGCCGACTCCGTCACCGGCATCGCCGAGGACGGCACGGTCACGTTCGAACGCTCCCTGCCACGCAGGTTCGACCTGGTCATCGGCGCGGACGGCGCGCACTCCAACACCAGGCGGATCGCCTTCGGCGAGGAGTCACGCTTCGCCCGCGCCCTCGGCTACTACATCTCGATCTGCACCGTCCCCAACACGCTCGGCCTCGACCGCGAGGAGGCCGTGCACGCCGCCCCCGGCCGGACCGCGAACGTCTACAGCACCCGCCAGGACACCAACGCCAAGGCGCTGTTCATGTGGTCCTCCGAGCCGCTGGCCCACGACCACCGCGACCCGGCCGCCCAGAAGGAGCTGGTGGCCCGGGCCATGGCGGGCTCCGGCTGGCAGGTGCCCGCGCTGCTCGACGCCATGCGCGGCGCCGAGGACTTCTACTTCGACTCGCTCTCCCAGATCCACATGGACCGCTGGTCCGCGGGCCGGGTCGTGCTGGTGGGCGACGCGGCCTACTGCGCCTCGCCCGCCTCGGGGCAGGGCACCAGCCTGGCGCTCGTGGGGGCGTACGTGCTGGCGGGCGAGCTGGCCTCGGGCGGCGGGACGGACGCGTACGAGCGGGAGATGCGCCCCTTCGTGACCGCCAACCAGGCCCTCGGGCCGGCCAACGTCAAGGGCATGGTCATCGGGTCACGCGCGGCCCTCCGGTTCCAGCTCCTGATGATCAGGCTGCTCCCGCACCTGCCGGGACGCGACCGCATGATCGAGCGGATCGCCGGCCCCATCCACACCGCCGCCAACGCCATCACGCTCAAGGACTACCCGGGTGCCCGGTGACCGCGACCGGCGGCTGCTACTTTCGTCGTAACCCCCGTTCATGCCGGCCCCCTACGCTGATGAGCATGCTGTGCAGGGGGTCCGCGTGATCCGGGTGCTGGTCGTGGACGACGAGGAGCTCGTCCGGTCCGGGCTCCGGCTGATCCTGGAGGCCGCCGGCGACATCGTGATCGTCGGCGAGGCCCGCGACGGCGCCGAGGCCGTCTCGGCGGTGCCGCGGTTGCGGCCCGAGGTGGTGCTGATGGACGTGCGCATGCCGGTCATGGACGGCCTGGCCGCCGCCTCCCGGCTGCTGTCCCGGCCGGACCCGCCGAAGCTGGTCATGCTCACGACGTTCGACCTGGACGAATACGTGCACGAGGCGCTGCGCATGGGCGCCGTCGGGTTCCTGCTCAAGGACACCCCGCCGCGGGAGCTGGCCGCCGCCGTGCGCACGGTCGCGGGCGGCCAGGCCATGCTCTCCCCGTCGGTGACCAAGCGCCTGCTGGCCTCGTACGCGGACCGCGCCCCCTCCCGCGCGGAGGCCGCCCGCAGGCAGCTCGCCGGGCTCACCGGACGGGAGGAGGACGTGATCAGGGCCGTGGCCCGCGGCCTGTCCAACGCCGAGATCGGCCGCGAGCTGCGCCTGACGGAGGCCACGGTGAAGTCGCACGTCAGCCGCGTGCTCGCCAAGCTGGGCCTGGCCAACCGCGTCCAGGCCGCCATCCTGGTGCACGACGCCGACCTGGGCTGACCTCAGATCTCCGCGTAGTGGCAGGCCGCCTGGGCCACCGGGACGGCGGGCAGGACGTCCAGCGGCTGCGATCGGCACTTACCGTCCACCCCGGCCTCGGCCGCCCGCCCCGAGGCGAGCACCTGGCAGCGGGCGTGGAACCGGCAGCCACCGGGAATCCTGGTCGGGTCCGGCGGCTCCCCGGTCAGCACCACCCGCTCGGGCGACTCGGGCAGCACCGACAGGAGGGCCTGCGTGTAAGGGTGCCGCGGCGCGGTCAGCACCTGCTCGACGGGCCCGGACTCGACGATCCTGCCCAGGTACATCACGGCCACCCGGTCGGCGATGTTCCAGGCCAGCCCCAGGTCGTGCGTGACGACCAGCGCCGACAGGCCCAGCTCGGACCGGAGCCGGAGCAGCAGGGCCAGGATCTCGCCCCGGACGGAGGCGTCCAGCGAGGCCACCGGCTCGTCGGCGACGAGCACCCGCGGGTTCAGCGCCAGCGCCCCGGCGATCACCACGCGCTGCCGCTGGCCGCCGGACAGCTCGTGCGGGTAACGCAGGAAGAACCGGTCGGGCGGCCGCAGCCCGGCCCTGGACAGGGCCGTGGAGACGACCTCCCGCTCGTCCGCCAGGCCGTGGATGCGCGGCCCCTCGGCGACCGCCTCGTAGACCGTGTGCCGGGGGTTGAGCGAGCCCGTCGGGTCCTGCAGGACGAGCTGCACCTGCCGCCGGTAGGCCTTGAGCGCCTTGCTGCCGTAGTCGAGCGCCGCGCCGCCGTAGCGCACCTCACCCGAGGTGGGGCGTTCAAGGCCGAGCAGGGTCCGGGCGAGCGTGGTCTTGCCGCACCCCGACTCGCCGACCAGCGCGACGATCTCGCCCTCGCCGATGGCGAGGTTCACGCCGTCCACCGCACGGGCGCGGCGCCCGCGCGAGGGGAACTCCACGTGCAGGTCCCGCGCCTCCAGCAGGCTGGGGCTCGTGGTGGCCGGGGCCTCCTCGGTGGTTCGCGTCTCGGTCATGAGGCCCCCTCCTTCTCCCTCACGTGCACGCACGCGGCGGTACGGCCGGGGCCCGCCAGCCACAGCGCCACGTCCAGGGACGCGCATTCCTCCAGTGCCACCGGGCAGCGCGGATGGAACGCGCACCCGCCGGGAAGCCGCATCGGGTCGGGCGGGTCGCCGCCGAGGCCCTTGGGCGCCATGCGCGAGGCCGGGTCCCCCACTGTCGGGAAGGCCGCGGCCAGTGCCCGGCTGTAGGGGTGCCTGGCGTCGTGGAACACCTCGCCGGACGGCCCGTGCTCGACGACGCGGCCGGCGTACATGACCGCGAGCTGGTCGCACACGTCGGCCAGGACCGACAGATCGTGCGAGATCATGAGCAGTGAGATGTCGTGCTCCGCGACCAGCTCCTTGATCAGCGTGAGGACCTGGGCCTGCACCATCACGTCGAGCGCGGTCGTCGGCTCGTCGGCGATGATCAGCCGCGGGGAGCAGGCCAGCGCCATCGCGATCATCACCCGCTGCCGTTGCCCGCCCGACAGCTCGTGCGGGTAGCTGCGGGCCCGCCAGGTGGGCAGGCCGACCTGTTCGAGCAGCTCGCTCACGCGCTTGCGGGCCGCCTCCGGCCTGGCCTGGCCGTGCACGAGCAGCGGCTCGGCGATCTGGTCGCCGACCCGGCGCACGGGGTTGAGCCCGTGCTGGGCTCCCTGGAACACGATCGAGGCCTCGGCCCACCGTACGGCCCGCATGCGGCCCCATTTCATGGTGAGCACGTCCTCACCGCCGAGCAGGATCCGGCCGCCGACGCGCGCGTCACGGGGCAGGAGCCGCAACAGCGCCATGGCCAGCGTCGACTTGCCGGATCCTGACTCGCCGGCGACTCCGAGTGCCGCTCCGGAGTCCAGGGTCAGCGACACCCCGCGCACCGCGGGCACCTCGCCCGCGGCGATCCGGTACGTCACCGACAGGTCGTCGAGTTCGAGAAGAGTCATGCGACCGACTCCGTCTTTCCGCTTGTTCCCTCGCTCACGTCGCCTTCCTGAGCCTGGGGTTGAGCACGGCCTCCAGAGCCCGCCCGACCAGCGTGAACGCCATGACGACGACGAGGATGGCCAGGCCGGGGATGAGGATGTACCACCAGGCGCCCTGGGTGGCGGCGCCGTAGTCGTAGGAGCCGCGCAGCATCGTGCCCCACGAGGTCTTGTTCGAGCTGACCCCGAGGAAGGCCAGCGTGGACTCCGTGACGATCGCGCTGGCGACCTCCAGCGTGGTGCTGGCCAGCAGCAGCGGCGCCACGTTGGGCAGCACGTGCCTGGTGGTGATGTGCCAGTGCCCGCCGCCGAGCGCCTTGGAGCGCTCGATGTAAGGTCTGGCCTCGACGGCCAGCGTCTGTGCCCTGAGCAGCCGGGCGGTTGAGGGCCACGTGGTGATCCCGATCGCCATGATGATCGTGAACGTGCTGCCGCCCAGGATGGCCGCCAGCACCAGCGCCGTGACCATCGACGGCAGCACCAGGAACCAGTCGGTGACGCGCATCAGCACCGCGCTGAGCCAGCCGCGGAAGTGCCCCGCCGCGATGCCCACGACCATGCCGATCACGATGCTGACCAGCGCGGCCAGGAAGCCGATGAGCAGCGACGTGCGCGAGCCCCACCAGACCATCAGCAGGATCGAGCGGCCGGACTCGTCGGTGCCGAACGGGAACGCGAGGCTCGGCCCGCTCCACTCCTCGCCGGGGGCGTCCACGACGCTGGTCACGCTGTCGTCGATGAACAGCGGCGCGAACACCGCCAGCAGCACGGCGGCGACTAGGACGACCAGCCCGGCGAGACCGGCCCGGTGCCTGCGGAAGTCGGCCCAGAAGCGGCTCAGCGCCTGCCGCCTGCGGGCGGCGGCCACACTCGTCATGCCGACCTCACCCTCGGGTCGAGTAGGTGGTAGACCACGTCGGCCAGCGTGTTCATGATGATCACGGCCACGGTGATCAACATGAACGTGCCCTGCATGAGCGTGAAGTCAGGCACCACGATCGCCTCGTAGAAGAGCTGGCCCAGACCCGGCCAGGTGTAGATCGTCTCCACGGTGACGGCCCCGCCGACCACGAAGCCGATGCGCATGAACACCAGCGTCACCGTGGGCAGCAGGGCGTTCGGCACCGCGTGCCGACGGCGTACCTCGTCGTCGCGCAGGCCCTTGGCCCGGGCCACCGTGACGTAGTCCTGGCTGACCTCCTCCAGCAGCGACGAGCGCATGACCAGCAGGTATTGCGCGTAGATCACGGCCACCATCGTCAGGCACGGCAGCACCATGTGCGAGGCCACGTCCAGCAGATAGGCGAACCCGTCGGGCGCGTCCACGCTCTCGATGCCCCGGAACGGCAGCACACCCGGGATCGGCCCGATGCCGACGCCGAACACCATCATGAGAAGCAGCCCGAGCCAGAACGTCGGCACCGACCACAGCACCAGCGACGTGCCGGTGGAGAAGCGGTCGAACCGGCCGCCATGCCGCCAGCCGGCCCTGGTGCCCTGCCAGACGCCGAGACTGACCGCGATGACCAGGCCGGTGCCCGCCAGCAGCAGGGTCGGCCCGATGCGCTCGCCGATCAGGTCGAGGACCGGCCGCTTGTACTCGTACGACGTGCCGAGATCGAGCCTCAGCGTGTTGCCCACGAAGTCGAAGAACTGGTTGATCAGCGGCTTGTCCAGCCCCAGCCGGTGGCGTTCCAGGTCGAGCTGGGCCGGGGTCATGTTGCGGCCCTGGGCCAGGTTGCGCACGGGATCGCCGGGCAGCAGCCGGAACACGAAGAACGTGGCGACGATCACCATGGCGATGCTGAACAGCGCCCCGCCGACCTTGGACAACGCGTACTGCAGCGTGCCACGGCGGACGGGGCGCTCGTCACCGGGGCCCGCCGCCTGGACGGCGGGCTCCGCGGCTTCCAGCGGTGCGGTCATTCGCGGTCGTCTGCGACGCTCTTGCGCCGCCGGCTCAGGAGGAAGCCCGCCAGGGCGATGACCACCACGCCGCCGGCGATCCCGGCGATGAGGCCGGTGTTGGAGCCGCCACCGGCCGGGCTGGTCACCGCCGTGTCCTTGACGGTCACGGTGTAGAACGGCCAGTAGCTGCTGCCGCCGTACAGCAGGCCCTTGTCCTCGGGGATCGGGGTGATACTGGCGATCCGGTCCTTGCGGTAGGCCTCGAGGTCGTTGTTGTAGTAGAGGGCGATGATCGGGGCGTCGGTGTAGAGACGCTCCTGCATCTGCTTGAGGAGGTCGATGCGCTTAGGCCGGTCGAGCTCCTTGAGCTGCTCCTGGTAGAGCTTCTCGAAGGTCTCGTCGCAGTAGAACGACTCGGTGCCGCCGCCCTCGCCGGCCGCGTTCGGCCTGCGGCTGCACAGGTGGGTGGCCATGACCTCCTCGGGGTCGGGGTTGACCGACCAGCCGCTGATGGCCAGGTCGAACAGGCCGGTGACGCCGGTCTCCTCGGTGAACTTGCTGGACTCCAGCTTCTTCGTGGTCAACGTGATGCCGATGTCCTTGAAGAAGCCCGTCAGGTATTCGGCGAGCTTGTCCTCGATCGGGGTGTCGGTGTGGATGCTGAAGCGGAACTCCAGCTTGCGGTCGCCGTCCGGCATCGTACGGACGCCGTCGGCGCCCTTCTTGTAGCCGGCGTCGTCAAGGATCTGGTTGGCCCTGGCCGGGTCGTAGCCGACCTTCTCGTCGCCGGTGGCCTCCCAGAAGAAGTCCTTGTACATCGGCGGCACGATCGACCCGTTGGCCGGCTGGGCCAGGCCGTTCTGCACCTCGGCGACCAGGCGCTGCTTGTCGATGGCGTAGTGCAGCGCCTGACGCACCTTCGGGTCCTTCAGCGCGGGGTGGCCGTCGCCGATGGGCTTGTTGTCGGTGGTGGTGGCGCCGTGGTTGATCTGCAGGTACGCCGCGCGCCGGCCCTGGGTGTTCCAGGCGACGATGTCCGGGTCGTTCTGGATGGCCTCGTATTCAGGCGGGTTGAGCCGGCCGATCAGGTCGATGTCACCGTTCTTCAGACCGGCGATGGCGGCCTGCGGGTTGGAGTAGAAGATGACCTGGAGCTCGTCGATCTTGGGCTTGCCCCGCCAGTAGTTGGGGTTGGCCACCAGCTTGACGTACTGGTCCTTCTTGTGCTCGACCGCGATGTACGGGCCGCTGGTCACGGCCGGGTACTTCTCGGCGTCGTAGTTGGCCATGTCGGTGACCGACTCCCAGACGTGCTTGGGCACGATCGGGATCGGGTTCTCCAGCATGGAGGCCTGCGGCGCCTTGAGCTTGATGGTCAGCTCCTGGCCGTTGGCCGTGACGCTCTCGAAGTTCTCCACCGCCGGGCCGTTGGCCGTCTTGGCGGCCTCGTCCGTCATGATCCGGTTGAACGTCCAGGCGGCGTCCTCGGCCGTGACGGGCTGGCCGTCGGACCACTTGGCCTGCCGGATCTTGAACGTCCACGTCAGCCCGTCCTCCGACGTGGTCCACGACTCGGCCAGGTCGGGGCTGGGCTGCAGGGTCTTGGAGTCGGAGACGGTCAGGAATCCGTACATCCAGCGGTGGATCTGCGTCGAGACGATGCGCACAGCCAGGAACGGGTTCATCGAGTCCATGGCCTGCGTCGCGCCGACCCGAACGATCTTCTTCCCCGCCGCCGGATTCTGCGCCAGGGCCGCGGTGGTGCCCTGACCTGCTAGTAATAGCGCGACGCCCAGTACGACCAGGCGCGCGACCCACTTCCTCATACGTGCCTCACCTTCAGGCGGGGGTTCCTGTGTAGAGAAAGCCACACCATAGGGAGACCGCGTGTCAACGAGTGGCGGAAAATTGTTTCATTCTCGTTTCCTTGAGCGGTGTAAATTTTCAGCCCCCTTGACCCCGCCGCCGGCCGGCCCGGTCTTCCTCATACCCCTGCGTGGTGGCGGGGCATACATCCCCCGGCACCGGTAAGGGGGAGGGAACACGCAGTCCGAAGGGGGATTCCCATGATGAACGGCAAGACCATCGCCTTCCTGGTCGCTCCGGAAGGAGTGGAGCAGGTGGAGCTCACCGAGCCGTGGAAGGCGGTCAAGCAGGCCGGTGGCACGCCTGTGCTGGTCTCCACCGCCGCCGGTCACATCCGGGCGTTCAACCACCTGGACAAGGCCGACACGTTCGCCGTGGACGACACGGTGGACCACGCCGACCCCGCGGCCTTCGACGGCCTCGTGCTGCCCGGGGGTGTCGCGAACCCCGACTTCCTGCGGATGGTGCCGCAGGCCGTCCGGTTCGCCGGCGCCTTCTTCGAGCAGGGCAAGCCGGTGGCCGCCATCTGCCACGCGCCGTGGACCCTGGTCGAGGCGGACGTGGTGCGCGGCCGTACGATGACGTCCTGGCCCAGCCTGCAGACGGACCTGCGCAATGCCGGAGCCACCTGGGTGGACCGGGAGGTCGTGGTGTGCACCGCCGGGCCCAACATGCTCGTCACCAGCCGCAGGCCGGACGACCTCAAGGCCTTCTGCCAGGCCGCCACGGACGCGTTCGGGGCCTGACGGCCGACGAGCGCCGACCGGGGCGCTCGGGCGGGCGGGGCCGCGGGAGATTTCTGACGGCGGCCCGAAGCGTGCCGCGCCGCTCCGCCGCCCTCTCGCCGCGGACCCGCCACCCGTGCGCCCCCCGCGCTGACGACCTGCCGGTCTGACCAGAGCGAAACTCGCCTGTAACGCCTTGTCCCCTGGGCGGAAATGGTCTAGACGTAGACCAAATAGAGCGTCCTCCGCGCCCCCCAGGGAGACCTCAATGAGCATGGAAGAGGATTCCAGGCGACTCGCCGAGCTCGGTTACAAGCAGGAGCTGGCCCGCACCTGGAGCGGTTTCTCCAACTTCGCCATCTCGTTCTCGATCATCTCCATCCTCGCCGGCTGTTTCACCACGTTCGGCCAGGCCTGGAACTACGGCGGCCCCATCGCCATCTCCTGGGGCTGGCCGCTCATTTCCCTCTTCATCCTGATCATCGGCTTCTGCATGTCGGAGCTGGTGTCGGCGTACCCGACGGCGGGCGGCATCTACTGGTGGGCCGCCAAGCTGGGCAAGCCGATCCACGGCTGGTTCACCGGCTGGCTCAACCTGATCGGCCTCATCGCCGTCACCGCGTCGGTCGACTACGGGTGCGCCACGTTCCTCAACATCACCCTCAGCCGGGTGACCGGCGGGGGCTGGGAGGGGACGCTCCACCAGGCGTTCCTGCTGTTCGTGGTCATCCTCGCGCTGCACGCCCTGATCAACGTCTACAGCCACAGGCTCATCTCTTTACTGCAGAACGTCTCGGTCTGGTGGCACGTGGCGGGTGCCGCGATCGTGGTCGCCATCCTGGTCTTCGTGCCGGACGACCACCAGTCGCTCGGCTTCGTCTTCGGCGGCACGAACAACACCTCCGGCTTCGGCGCCGGCGCCGAGGGCGTGCCCTTCTGGCTGTACGTGCTGCCGCTCGGCTTCCTGCTGACCCAGTACACGATCACCGGATTCGACGCCTGCGCGCACGTGTCGGAGGAGACGCAGGGCGCGGCGCGCAGCGCGGCCCGCGGGCTGTGGCAGTCGATCTTCTACTCCGCGATCGGCGGGTGGATCCTGCTGCTGTCGTTCCTGTTCGCGGCGACGAACGTGGACGCGCTCAACGAGGCCGGCGGATTCGTCGGGGCCATCTTCGAGTCCGCGCTCACGTCCGGCTGGGCCACGGCCATCTTCGCGATCTCCACCGTCGGCCAGTTCTTCTGCGGGATGAGCTGCGTGACGTCGATGTCGCGGATGACGTACGCGTTCTCCCGCGACGGCGCGGTGCCCGGCTGGCGGCTGTGGAGCAGGGTCGACCGCAACCGCACCCCGGTCAACGCGATCGTCGCGGGCTGCGTGATGGCCGCGCTGATCACGCTGCCCGCCCTCTACGCCCCGCCCGGCCTCACCACCCCGGTCGCCTTCTACGCCGTCGTGTCGATCGCGGTCATCGGGCTCTATCTGGCGTTCCTCATCCCGATCTGGCTCCGGCTGCGGATGGGCGACGCCTTCCAGCCGGGACCGTGGACCCTCGGCCGGAAATATCGGGTCCTGTGCTGGATCGCCTGCGTCGAGATCGTGATCGTCTCGATCTACTTCATCATGCCGTTCTCGCCGGCCGGAGTGCCGGGCAACGAGGACTTCGCCTGGACGTCGGTCAACTACGCGCCGATCGCGGTGGGCGTCGTGCTGGTCGGCATCGCCCTGTGGTGGGTCGCGTCGGCCCGCCACTGGTTCACTGGGCCCCGCCGCACCGTCGACGAGGTCCCGATCGCCTGAGGCTCCCGGCTCGTGGGGTACGGCCGTGCCCCACGAGCCCGTCTCCCGTACCGGTCAGGAGGCCTCGAAGGCGTCGGCCACGGCCGCGCGGACCTCGTCCATGCCGGTGGCGCCGAGCTCGCGCTTGAGCGAGGTCATGTCCACGTCGGGCATCCCGCAGGCGACGGCCCAGTCCCACGGCGTCAGGTCACCGTCCACGTTGAGCGCGAACCCGTGGCTCGTGACCCCCCTGCTCTGCCGCATCCCGATCGAGATGATCTTGCGGCCGGTGCCGGTGGTCCACACGCCGGTCAGCAGCTCGGAGCCCGGCGGCGTGTCACGTCGCTCGGCCGGCAGCCCCAGCTTGCCCAGCGCCTCGACCAGCCGCAGTTCCACCTCGCGCACGTAGTCGACGATCCCCTCGCCCTCGGACAGCTTGACGACGAGGTAGCCGACGAGCTGGCCGGGCCCGTGGTAGGTGAGCTGGCCGCCCCGCCCGGTCTCGACGACGGGGATGCCGCGGGAGGGGTCGGGCAGGTGGGAGAGCGGGGTGCGGCGCCCGATGGTGTAGACGGACGGGTGACTCAGCAACCAGAGCGTGTCCGGCCGCTCGTCCCGTTGGCGCTGCCCGACCAGGTCGGACATGCGCTCCATCGCCTTGTCGTATTCGACGAGCTCATCGCGGATGAGCGTCAGCGGCCTTGCCCTCATGGCTTCGAGGATATGTCGGCCGCCGGACGGCGACGGCACGCCCCCCGGACGCGGGGACCGGGGGCGGGGGTGCCCGGAGGAGGGCCGGAGCGCCCGTGCACCCGTTCCGCCACCGGTAAATAAGCAGGAAATTTCCCTTGAGGCGGCCCGATATTAAAGACAACCCTTTATCTGATTTGTCGCATGAATTATTCGACTTCTGGCATGCCATTACGCGACGATGAACGAAACCGGACGAATGCCGAATTTCGCGCTAGAATCGATAACTCTACGGCCGGGGGGCGCATTCTTTCCCTGACCTCGGGGAATAGCGAGCTACAGATTCTTGGCGCCGCGGCCCGAACCGCTCTTGCGACGATCGAGAGCGAGCCTCGGGGAGGGGATGTTCACATGACCAAGCATGAAGAGCGCCGCGCCGACAAGGCTCCGGCCGTCCACGAGGTGCCCGCGGCCGAGCGATACGAACGCTACGTGGGAGGCAGCCCCGAGGTCGAGCGGAAGATCTTCGACCGGCTGGCCCGCGACCTCATGCTGGTCCAATGGAAGATCAAGGAGCGCAGCGGCGCCGCCGGCATCGACCGGGCCTTCCACGCGAAGGGCATCGTCGGGGTCGACAACGCCCGGCTGGCATTCCGCCGGGACCTGCCCGAGGACCTCCGCACCGGCTTCGCCCAGCCCGGCGCCGAATACCCGGCCGTGGTCCGGCTCTCCAACGCCAGCGGCGTCCACCAGCCCGACGCCGCGCCCGACCTGCGCGGCGCGGCGCTGCGGATCGAGGTGGGGCCGGAGGAGACCCACGACCTGCTGATGACGAACTACCCGGTCTCCCACGCCAAGAATGCCCGCGAGTTCGTGGTGTTCGCGCAGGTCATGGCGGGGGCCGACTCGACCCTGCGCAAGGGCGTCGCGCTCTACGCCAAGCTGCCCTGGAGGCTCGGCTGGTCCACGGCCGCGCGGATGCGGCGCAACGTGACCGCGGCCACCGGACGCCCGGTGCGCAGCCTCGCGCTGGAGACCTACTGGAGCCGCGGCTCGATCCTGTGGGGGCCCGCCGGGCCGGTGCGCTACCGGCTCCGCCCCGCCGCGGGCACACCGGCGGCGCCGCACCCGCCGCAGGGCGATCCCGACTACCTCGGCCACGAGTTCGCCGCGCGGCTGGCCCGCGCGGAGGTCGTCTTCGACCTGTGCGTCCAGCGCTACACCAACGCCAGGCTCACGCCCGTGGAGAACGGCGCGGCCGAGTGGCGGGAGGCCGACACGCCCGTCATCCCGGTGGCCACGCTGACGATCCCGCGCCAGGACCTCGACACCGCGCAGGCACGCGCCACCGCGCTCAGGATCGACCAGCTCGCCTTCGATCCGTGGCACACCACCGACGAGTTCCGCCCCCTCGGCAACCTCAACCGCGCCCGCAGGGCCGCCTACGAAGCCTCCAGCGCCCATCGCCGCGGGCACCGCTTCGTCGTGCCCACGCCGAAACGCAACCTCATCGCCGGCGCCCTGCTGGAGAAGGGCTTCGACGCCCTCAACCGGCGCGTCCCCTGGGACCGGCTGCCGACCTATCTCGGGCTGCTCAACATCGAGGCCATCCGGCAGGTGCTGCGCCGGGACAACCTCATCGACACCGAGCCCCACGAGCCCGTGCCGCGGCCCCACCCGGTGGCCCCGCCCATCGACGAGCACCTTCGGGGCAGGCGCACCTACGACGGCACCTACAACGACCTGTCCGCGCCGCGGATGGGGGCGCTCGGCGCGGCGTTCGGCCGCAACCTCCCGCCCGTCCACCGGCCCGACCTCTTCGACACGCCCAATCCGGTGACGGTCAGCAGGGAGCTGCTCCACCGCGACACCTTCCTCCCGGCCAGGTCGCTCAACATCCTCGCCGCCGCGTGGATCCAGTTCCAGGTGCACGACTGGGTCGAGCACAAGCGCCACCCGGCGGGCGGTCAGAGCGTGGAGGTGCCGCTCCCGCCCGGCATGACCTGGGTCAACACGCCCGGTGGAGCACCCGAGGGGACGATGCGGTTCGGCGCGGACGTCAGCGCCGGCGGCGCGGAGTCGCCGATCCTGTTCGCCAACTCCGCCTCCCACTGGTGGGACGGCTCGGAGGTCTACGGCGGCGACGAGACCGTCGCCAAATCCCTGCGCGAGCCGGACGGCGGCGCGGCGCTGCACCTGCCGGAGGGCCACCTGGTGCCCGGCCCGGACGGCATCCCGATCACCGGTTTCCGTAACAACTGGTGGCTCGGGCTGAGCGTCATGCACACCCTCTTCGCCCGCGAGCACAACACCGTGTGCGCGGCCCTGCGCAGCCAATACCCCCGGATGGACGAGGACACCGTCTACCACACGGCGCGGCTGGTGATCTCCGCCCTGATCGCCAAGATCCACACCGTGGAGTGGACGCCCGCGATCCTCGCCACCGAGCTGATCGACATCGGGCTGACGGCCAACTGGTCGGGCCCGCCGCAAAACTGGCTGGCCCGCCTCGGCCTGTGGCTGGTCGACGCCCACGCGCTCACCGGCATCCCCGAGACCCTACCCGACCACCACGGCGTCCCGTACTCGCTCACCGAGGACTTCGTCACCGTCTACCGGATGCACCCGCTCATCCCCGACGACTACCGGATCGCCGACCACCGGTCCGACCGGACGCTCGACACCCTGGGATTCCACGACGTCCAAGGCGCCGCCACCGAGCCCCTGATGCGCCGGGTCGGCCTGGCCAACTCTCTCTACTCGCTGGGCATCGCCCATCCCGGGGCGATCACCCTGCGCAACTTCCCACGGGCGCTGCAGGCGTTCGAGCGGAGCGGGGAGATCATCGACCTGTCCGTGGTCGACCTCGTCCGCACCCGCCGCCGGGGTGTGCCGCGCTACAACGACTTCCGTACCGGCCTGCACAAGCCGCGCCTGCGCAGCTTCGAGGAGCTCACCTCCGACCCTGACACGCTGACGCGGCTCAAGAGCGTCTACCGCACGGTCGACGACATCGACACGGTGGTCGGGCTCTACGCGGAAAATCCCCCCGAGCACTTCGGGTTCAGCGACACGGCCTTCCGCATCTTCATCCTCATGGCCAGCCGGCGGCTGCAGAGCGACCGGTTCCTCACCGTCGACTTCCGGCCCGAGATCTACACCCCGCTCGGGCTGGACTGGATCGAGCGCAACGGCATGAAGAGCGTCATCCTGCGGCACTGCCCCGAGCTGGCGAGCCTCCTGCCGCGCACGACGAGCGCGTTCGCACCCTGGCGCGCGTCCACGCCCGACGGGCACGGCGCCTGAGCCGGGCAGGTCTGAGAGGGAGGGGGCGACCATGTCCGTGGAGCCGGAGACCAGGCGGGAAGGGCTGGCGGATTTCCTGGCCAGGCCGTTGATGGAGACCATCTGGCGGCGGCGGACCCACCGGGTCAGCCGCGGCGCCGACGTGCCCGCCGGGTCGATGAGCTACCGGTCGCCGCATCAGCCGCTCCCGCTGACCGAGCTGGAGGAGGCGGTGCTCATCGCGCTCACCGGCTGCTCCGGCCTCACCATGCCGGACCGGCCCTTCGAGGACCCGCGCAACGGCGACCCCATCATGGCCAAGCCCAACCTCAACATGACCGGCCGTACGGCGGGCAGCCCCGACAACGCCCAGGGCACCCACTTCTTCATGATCAACGACACCGGCACCTACTTCCTGAAGAAGCTGGAGCCCGCCCCCGGCCTGCCCTTCGACGCCGACACGCTGGTCGAGCGGGCACGCCGGGCCAAGATACAGGTGCTGCCGCACCGGCTCGACGTCGCCGAGGGCATGCGGGACTTCCCCGCCTACCTCGACTCCAACCGCTTCCTGTCCAACCTGCCCGGCACCACGGTCTTCCTGCCCGTGGTCGACCTCTCCCACCAGTACATCAACGCGCTGATGTACCTGCTCACCCAGCCGGAGGGGGCCAGGCCGGCACTCGTCGACGACCGCAACTTCTACCAGCCGGCGGGCGTGCGGAAATGGGTGCGCAACGGGTTCCTCAACGCCGACCTCAAGCTGCCGCTCGGCGCGCTGGGGCCGATGCGCACCCAGATCGAGGCCGACCTGCTCGTCCAGAACATGATGCTGGCCGCGGACGCCATGGGGCTCGGCGCCTGGATCCACGCCTCGATCCACCCGCAGATCATGCTGGGCGACCCGAAGTTCTCCCGCGCGTACGGCCGCATGCTCGGCTTCGACTTCGTCACGCCGCGGTTCCGGCCGGCCGACATCCTGCGCTGGCATGTGCCCCTGCCGAAATACGCCACCCTGCGGTCGCATCCGGTCGGGCTCCGGGCCGGCGGGGAGCACCTCATCAAGGCCGCCTGCCCGCCCAACCACGCCTCGATGGAGGCGGCCGTCGAGAGCGTCGTCCGGGCGAAGTTCGGGCCGGGCGGCATCTACGGCGACCCGAAGACGTTCGCCCGCATCTACAAGGACGACTTCGGGCAGCGCTACCTGGCCGAGGCCCGGGAATACGACCAGCGGGTGATCGACTGCGTACGCGACATCTGCGTCTACATCCACGCCACGCACGGGCGCTTCCCCGCGCACGCCGACGCCATCCACGTGCCCGGCATCTGGCTGCAGACGCACCACGTCGAGTCGGAATACTACGAGCGGTTCTTCACCAACGGCACGACCGACGCGCACGCCCGGCACGCCGCGCGGTGGCACGCGTAGCGACGGCCGTTCCCGGCTCCGCCGGCCGCGGAGGGATCCGAAAAGGGCGCCACAAAGACGATCCCCGGGGGGCGGGAGCCGCTCGATCAGCGGCTCCCTCACAAGCGACGCGCGGAGAGGTGCGATCATGAGAGTGTACGAAGCCATCGTCAAGGGGCTGGAGGACATCGGCGTACGGGCCGCCTTCGGCGGTGCCGGGGAGAACGCCGCCGGCCTCATGCTGGCGCTGCGGGACTCGCGGCAGATCCGGCCCATCATCACCCGGCACGAGCAGGCCGCCTCGTTCATGGCCTGCGGTTACGCGATGTACACCAACAAGCTGGGCTTCTGCTTCGCCACGGCGGGGCCGGGGGCGTTCAACCTGTTCTCCGGGCTGGCCATGGCGATGTCCGACTCCTACCCGGTGCTCGCCGTCTCCGGATACGCCAACCGGAAGTGGCAGGGCTGGGGCTCGCTCAACGAGACCTCGGGCCTGAACGGGACGCCCGACTCGCGGGCCATGTTCGCGGCCACGACCAAGCGGTCCTTCCTGCTGACGAGCGCCGCCGACACCTGGGACGTGCTGGAGGAGGCGGTCAACATCGCCTTCGAGGGGCGGCCGGGGCCGGTGCACATCCACGTTCCGGGGGATCTGTCCCAGCCCGACGTCGAGGTCGGGGAGGAGCGGCGGATCCGGCTCGCCGTCGCGCCGGTGCAGCCCGACCCGGCCCGCGTGGAGGAGATCGCCTCGGTGCTGGCCGACGCCCTCACGAACGGCAGGCGTGTCGTGGCGCTCGTCGGCTTCGGCGCCATCCGCAGCGGCGCGGGGGCGGAGGTCAAGCGGCTCATCGAGCGGTTCCAGATCCCGCTGCTGACCACGCTCGACGGCAAGGGCATCGTGTCCGAGAGCCACCCGCTGTCGGTGGGCGTCTTCGCCGACAGCGGCCACGCCAGCGCCTGGAAGGCCTTCCGCGAGGCCGACGTCGTGCTGTGCGTCGGCAACTCCCTCAACCAGCACGCGACGTTCGACTACCGCAGGGACCTGTTCAACGGCAAGACGCTCATCCACGTGAACATCTCGGAGACCGAGTTCCACAAGGCGTACAAACCTCACTACACGCTCCGCTCGGACGCCCGGCCGGCGGTGGCGGCCCTGGTCGAGGCGCTGGACAAGCGGGTCGGCGAGGTCACGCCCGTCACGATCGACGGCCGGGACTACGAGGCCAGGCACATCCCGCACGTCACCGGGAACATCCACCCGGGCAAGCTCGCGCAGGCCATCGGACGGATGCTGCCGGAACGCGCGATCCTGCTCGCCGACGCCGGCGCGCACCTCGCGTGGCTCGGCTACTTCGTGGAACTGGAGGAAGGCCAGCACTTCCGCAAGGCGGGCTCGTTCGGGCCGATGGCCGGGCACGTCAACGGCGCCCTCGGGGTGCAGGTCGCGCATCCGGACCGTACGATCGTGGTCGGCTGCGGCGACGGGTGTTACTCGCTGTCCGGCTTCGAGCTGATGACCGCCGTCGAGCATGACCTTCCCGTCATCTGGGTCATCTTCGACGACGAGCAGTTCAAGCTCATCAAGCTCTACCAGCTCTCGGAGTACAGGGAGAGCGGGCTCGTCGAGTTCCGGAACCCGGACTTCGCCGCGTACGCACGGGCGTGCGGCGCGGACGGCCACCGGGTGGAGACGCTGGAGGAGTTCGAGGACGCGTTCCGCGGCGCGCTGGGCTCCGGCCGGCCCACGGTCATCGACGCCCGGATAACCCGCTGGGCGGTCCCGCACTACAGCCCCTCGCCGGACGGCGTGATCGCCGGTCTGGTCGAGGCCCTCGAAGAGCGTCTCCGCGACGACTGACTCGCCGGGAGCCGGACACCGGGTGGGGCGGCGCCAGGCCGGCCGCCCCGCCGACAGCCCTCAGGCCCGGTGTCCCGACGGCTCGTTGGGGATCAGGATCCACATGACGACGTAGGCGACCCAGAGCGGCCCGGGGAAGAGCGACAGGATCGCCCAGAGGATCCTGACCAGCGTGGGCGGCAGTCCGAGTTTGTCGGCGATGCCGCCGCAGACGCCCGCCAGAATCCGGTGTTCTCGTGAGCGGTACATGATGTCCCTCCGTGTGGTTACCAGCTACCCGTAGAACGGGCGACCGGTCTGTGGAACTCCCGTCAGGAACCCTGAGAAAACCCTGTAAGGGTCAGCCACTCATGTGCCATGCCCAGATGTCGGCTGGTCAGTCCGATCCTCGGGTCCACATGGACGAGCAGGAAATCCGCCAGACCCCGATGAACCCTGAGATACTCCTCGTCCTCCGCCCACACCTGGTCGTCGAACCACACGAACGGCCGCCGCCCCGCGTACGCCGCCACGTGCGGGGTCTTGAACATCTCCCCGAACTCGCTCGGCGCCTCCGGGCTCATGGGGATGACCGGCAGCGAGGGCAGGCCGATCCTGGGAGCGATCCAATCGTTGGCGTGATCCTCCCAGGTGGTCGCCCACACCAGCTCGGACCCGGTCGTCAGGGCCAGGTCGAGCAGCCGGCGGCCGTGCCGGGGGTTGAGGTGCACCGTGTAGACCTCGCTGCCGATCAGGCAGCGGTAAGCCCGGAAGTCGGGACTGGGCCCCCTCATAGGGTTGAGCACGCCGTCCACGTCCAGCAGCAGCAGAGGTCTCATCCGGTCCGGTGTTCCTGCGGGCTGATGCCGCGTACGCGTTTGAAGGCCGCGCTGAGCGCGAACGGGCTGCCGTAGCCGACCTTTCTGGCCACCGAGCCAATCGTGGCGTCCGGCTCCCGCAGCAGGTCGGCGGCCAGTGCCAGACGCCAGTCGGTGAGGAAGGACATCGGCGGCTCCCCCACCAGCTCGGTGAAGCGCCTGGCCAGCGAGGCCCGCGAAATCCCGACCCGGCCGGCCAGGGTGGCGACGGTCCACGGGTGGGCGGGATTGTTCTGCAGCAGGCGCATGGCCTTGCCGATCACCGGGTCGCCCATCGCGCGATACCACGAGGGCGCCTCGTGGGTGGCGAACCACGACCGCAGCACCGCGATGACCAACAGGTCCAGCAGCCGGTCCAGCACCGCTTCCTGCCCCGGCTCGTCCTTGACGATCTCGGCGCCGAGCAGTGCGATGACCGGGCCGCCGGGCTGCACGATCAGCGGGGGCAGCGTTTCCAGCAGCCGCCTGCTGACCTCACCCTCCAGATTGTACGTGCCGCTGAGCAGCACCGTCCCGCCGTCCGGGTTGTTGCCCCAGCTACGGACGCCCAGGTCCATGGACTCGTAGACGGACACGCCGTCGAGCGTGGTGCAGTGCTGGCCGGGGTGGATGACGATCTGCGGCTCGGTCGCGGGGTCGTCGGCCACCGTGTACGGCTCCGGCCCCCGGTTGATCGCCACCTCGCCCGGCGAGAGGTGTATCGGGTCGCCGCCGTCCGGCGTGATCCACGCCTCGCCGCTCACCAGGGCCGCCACCGACAGCGGCGCCTCGTCCTGGATACGCAGCGACCAGGGCGGATCCATGATCGAACGGAGCAGGAAGGCGCCACGGGCTCGCGGGCCGTCCAGTAGCGCCGCGAGTTGGTCCATGGGTAGACGATCGCATATGGGATTGCGCTTCTCAACCATGGAGAGTCTTACCGGTATCACGGCTTACTGGATACATGACGATTTTGGTGCTGGGCGGCACCGGCAAGACCGGCCGCCGTATCGCTGACCGACTCACCGCCCTGGACCTGCCGGTGCGGATCGGGTCCCGCTCCGCCACCCCGGCCTTCGGCTGGGACGACCGCTCCACGTGGCCGCAGGCCCTCGACGGCGTCACCGCCGTCTACCTCTCCTACTACCCGGACCTGGCCATGCCCGGCGCGTACGACGACATCAAGGCGTTCACCGAGCTGGCCGTGGGCAAGGGCGTACGTCGGCTGGTCCTGCTGTCCGGCCGGGGCGAGCCGGAGGCGCAGGCGAGCGAGCGCACGGTCCAGGAGTCGGGAGCGGAGTGGACGATCCTCCGCTGCAGCTGGTTCATGCAGAACTTCAGCGAGGGCCACCTGCTCGACCAGGTCCTCGAAGGCGTCATCGCGATCCCCGCGGAGGACGTGCCCGAACCGTTCCTGGACGTGGACGACATCGCCGAGGCGGCCGTGGCCGCGCTCACCGAGGAGGGCCACGCGGGCAAACTGTACGAGATGACCGGCCCGCGGCTGCTGACCTTCGCCGAGGCGGCACAGGAGCTGTCCACGGCCACCGGCAGGCAGATCGTCAGCGTGCAGGTGACCCGGGAGGAGTTCGTGGCCGCCGCGGTCGCGCAGGGGGCCCCGCAGGAGGAGGCCGAGGGCCTGGCGGAGATGTTCGGCGAAATCCTCGACGGCCGCAACGCCCACCTGAACGACGGCGTACGGCAGGCGCTCGGCCGGCCCGCCCGCGACTTCGCCGACTTCGCCAGGGCCAACGCCAAGGTCTGGACCCGCTAACGCTCCCCGGACCGTGACCTTCGTCTCACGAGCGGCCGGACGGTCACGGTCGTTTCCCACCGGAAATCGGCACCTGATCCGGCAGCCGACCAGCCCGCCCACCGGCGGACCTGTCCACCCCCACCGACCCCGGACGCCTCACGCGGGCAACCGCCCGGCCCCGTTTCCGCTAGCCTCACCCTCGTCACTCGCGCGTCCTGGGAAGGTGTACTCGTGATCGGCTGGTTCGAAGCGGTGGTTCTGGGGTTGATCCAGGGGCTCACGGAGTTCCTGCCCATCTCCTCCAGCGCCCACATCCGGGTGGTCTCCGCTTTCGCCGGCTGGGAGGACCCCGGGGCGGCGTTCACGGCGGTGATCCAGCTCGGCACGGAGACGGCCGTGCTGATCTATTTCCGCCAGGAGATCTGGGAGATCGTCTCCACCTGGACCCGCTCGCTGTTCGTCAAGGAGCTGCGCCGGCACTGGGCCGCCCGCATGGGCTGGTTCATCATCGCCGGCTCGCTGCCCATCGGCGTGCTGGGCCTGGTGCTGAAAGACCAGATCGAGACCGTCTTCCGTGACCTGCGGCTGGTGGGCACGACGCTGATCGTGTTCGGCTGCATCCTGTGGTTCGCCGACCGCACCGCCCGCAACAAGCTCACGCTCGAAAAGCACCTGAGCTTCCCCCACGCCATCGTGTACGGCTTCGCCCAGGCGCTCGCCCTGATCCCCGGCGTGTCCCGCTCGGGCGGCACCATCACGGCCGGCCTGCTGCTGGACTACCGCCGCGAGGACGCCGCGAAATACTCCTTCCTGCTGGCCATCCCCGCGGTGTTGTCCTCGGGCCTGCTGGAGCTGACCCAGATCGGCGAGGGCAAGGCCCCCGACTGGGGGCCGACGATCCTGGCCACGGTCATCTCCTTCATCGTCGGCTACGCGGCCGTGGCCTGGTTCCTGCGCTACATCAGCAGCCACCGCTTCACCGGCTTCGTGATCTACCGCATCATCCTGGGCTTCTTCGTCATCCTCGCGGTCACCGCGGGTTGGATCCCGGCGATCGGCTGATCCTCGGCCGGCGGGCCGGGCTCCGCGGCGGGCCGGTAGGTGACCAGGGTGAACAGCACGGACAGCAGTCCGAGGCCGGTGGACAAGACGACCACGCCGGCCCGGCCGTACCAGTCGAGTGCCGCGCCACCCGCGAGCCCGGCCACGAACAGGCCGATGTACTGGGCCGACGACAGCAGCCCCAGGCCGATCGACACGTTGCCGGGCACCGCGGCGACCGTCCTGAACTGCTGCGCCGGCCCCACCAGCCAGCCCAGCCCGCCCCACAGGAACGCCCACACCAGGGCGATCGGCAGCGCCAGGTTCGCCACCGGGATGAGGGCCATGAACACGGTGGCCGCGGCCAGGCCGATCAGCACCATCCTGCGCGGCCCGTACGCGTCGGTGAAGCGCCCGCCTAGCTGGTTGCCCACGATGCCGCCGATCCCCCACGCCCACAGCAACGCGGGCAACGGCAGGTCGAACAGCGACCCTATGTAGGTGTAGGCGGTGAACCCGGCCCCGAACGTCAGCAACTGCGTCACCAGCACCGCCAGCACCCGCCGGTCACCCAGCGGCGCGAACCGCTCCCGCAGCCGCCCCGACGTCGCGATCCGCACCTCGGGCACCATGGCCGCGACCCCGGCGAACCCGATCACACCGAGCCCCACCACCAGCCAGATCGTCGCCCGCCACCCCGAGGCCGAGCCCAGCCAGGTCCCGAGCGGCACCCCGATCGCCGACGACACGGTCAGCCCGCCCATCACCAGCGCCAGCGCGCGCCCCCGGCGATCGGGCGTGGTCAGCGCGGTCGCCACTCCCGACGCGGTGGGCGTGAACATGGCCGCCCCCGCCGCCGCGACCACCCGGGTCGCCATGACCAGCGGGTACGTCGGAGCCAGCGCGGTCAAGGTGTTGCCCACCACGAACACGCCCAGGGCCAGCAGCAACAGGTTCCGTCTCGACAGGCGCGCGGTCAGGGCGGCGAGCAGGGGCGACAGCACCGCGTACGCCAATGCGAAGATCGTCATGAGCTGCCCGGCGGCGGACGTGGAGATCCTCAGATCCGCGGAGATGGGGGCGAGCAGCCCGGCCGTCACGAACATCCCGGTACCGACAGCGAAATTTCCCACAGCGAGCGGGTAGAGCCGCGAACTCATGGAGCCTCCGTCAAAGTTGGACAAGCATCAAACTGTCCTATAGTTGGATCGTTGTCAAACAATCGGACGGAGGTAGGGTTCTTCGTATGCGTCTGCTACCGCACCCCGCCACGGAGGACATCCAGCTCACGGAGGTCCTGCGGGCGTTGGCCGACCCCGTGCGCCTGGAGATCGTCGGGCGGCTGTCCACGTGCGGGGAGATGACGTGCGGCGACGCCGGAGACCAGTTGGGCGTGCACAAGTCGACCGCCTCACACCACTACCGGACGCTGCGGGAGGCGGGGGTGATCGTCTCCAAGCAGGAGGGCCGGGTGGTCTACATCAGCCTGCGCCGCCACGACCTCGACGCCCGCTTCCCCGGCCTGCTGGACTCGATCCTGGCCGCCAGTCCCATGACCGCCGGAGCCCCGGTCCCACTCTGACCCGCCATGCCTGACGATCCCGTGCCTGACGCCGCCCACCTGCCTCACGCCGCCGCCCGGCCTGACGCCGCCCACCTGCCTCACGCCGCCCACCGGGCGGTGGATCCACGGCCGGCCGACTCCCTGCCGATTCGGGATGTCCTGCCCGAGTTGCTCGCCGTGCTCGACCGGCACGGCACGGCGGTGTTGACCGCCCCGCCCGGCACCGGCAAGACGACGGTGGTGCCGCTCGCCCTCGCCGAGGCCGGGATGCGGGTGCTGGTGGCCGAGCCGCGCCGGCTGGCCGTACGCGCGGCGGCCCGGCGGATGGGCGTGAGCTACAGCATCCGCGGCGAACGCCACACCGGCGCGAACCCCATGGTCGAGGTCGTCACCACCGGCGTGCTCCTGCAACGCCTCCAGCGCGACCAGGAGCTGGCCGGGGTGGACGCCGTCATGCTCGACGAGTGCCACGAGCGCCACCTGGACGCGGACACGGCGCTGGCCTTCCTGCTCGACGTGCGCGACACCCTCCGCCCCGACCTGCGCCTGCTGGCCACCTCCGCCACCGCCGACGCCGCGCCGTGGTCCCGCCTGCTCGGCGGCCCCATCGTGGCCACGACCGGCGCGACGCATCCGGTGGAGACGGTCTGGGCGCCGCCCGCCCGCCCGGTCGCCCCGCCGCACGGCCTGCGGGTCGATCCCGCGCTGTTGACCCACGTGGCCTCGGTGGTACGCCGCGCGCTCGCGGAGCGCGACGGAGACGTGCTGTGCTTCCTGCCGGGCGTGGGCGAGATCGCCAAGGTGGCCGGCATGCTCGGTGGCACCGTGGAGTTGCTCCAGGTCCACGGCCAGGCCCCGGCCCACGTCCAGGACGCCGTCCTGGCCCCCGGCGCGGCCCGCCGGGTGGTGCTCGCGACGTCGGTGGCCGAGTCCAGCCTGACCGTCCCCGGCGTCCGCGTGGTGGTGGACGCCGGGCTGGCCCGCGAGCCGCGTACCGACCACGCCCGCGGCCTGGGCTCGCTCACCACGGTCCGGGTCTCCAAGGCGGCGGCCGACCAGCGCGCGGGCCGGGCGGGCAGGCAGGCGCCGGGCACGGTCTACCGCTGCTGGTCCGCCGCCGAGCACGAGCGCCTGGCCGACCATGCCCGGCCGGAGATCGCGCTCGCGGACCTGACCGGGTTCGCGTTGCAGGCGGCCTGCTGGGGCGTGCCGGACGCGGCGGGCCTGGCCCTGCTCGACCCGCCACCGGCCGCCGCGATGTCGGCCGCCACCCGTACCCTGCGGGCCCTCGGCGCGCTCGACTCCTCCCGGGTGACCGGGCGCGGGCGGCGGATGGCGCTCGCGGGCGTACATCCCCGCCTGGCCAGGGCCCTGCTGGACCTCGGCCCCGAGGCCGCCGAGGTGGTGGCCCTGCTGTCGGAGCAACTGCCCCGCGAGGCGGGCGACGACCTGGTGGAGGTCTGGCGTACGGCCCGCCGCGGCGGCCCCGGCTTCGCGGCCCGCTGGCGCCAGGAGACCGACCGCCTCCGCCGCACCGCCCTCCAGTCCCGCGACCAAGAGCCCACTCCCTCGACCCGGCCGGCCGAGCCACCTCCCTCCGCCCAGCCCGGCAAGCCCCCTCGCTCTGCGCGGTCGGGTGGGCGGGGCGACGCGCTGGACGGGCGGGCCGGGCGGGATGAGGTGCTGGCCGGGATGGCGGTGGCGCTGGCGTTCCCCGAGCGGGTGGCCCGGCGGCGCGGCGGTGGCTACCTGATGGCCTCCGGCACCCAGGCCCAGCTCGCCGACGGCGCCAGGCTGCAGACGGCGGAGTGGCTGGCCATCGCCGTGGCGGACCGGCCGGCGGGCTCGGCCTCGGCCCGGATCAGGCAGGCCGTCGCCATCGACGAGGAGACCGCCAGGCTGGCCCACCCGGTCACCACCGAGGACGAGATCGCCTGGCACGTCCCCCCGGGCGAGCGCCGCGGCGACGTGTCCGCCCGCCGGGTCCAGCGGCTCGGCGCGATCGAGCTGTCCGCCACCCCGCTCAAGGACGCCGACGTGCGCCCGGCCGTCCTGGAGGGCCTGCGTACGGAGGACGTCCTGACCTGGACGAAGCAGGCCAAGGAGCTCAAGGCCCGCCTGGCCTTCTGCCACCGCGCGCTCGGCGCCCCCTGGCCCTCGATGGACTCGCTCGTCGACCTGGCCGACCAGTGGCTGGAGCCCGAGCTGTCACGCGCCCGCCGCCGCGCCGACCTGGAGCGCATCGACGTGGCCACCGCGCTCAGACGGCTGATCCCGTGGAGCGAGCGCCTGGACCAGACCGCCCCTGAGCGCATCGAGGTGCCCAGCGGCTCCCACATCCGCCTGGACTACACGAACGAGCAGCCGGTGCTGGCGGTGAAGCTCCAGGAGCTGTTCGGCTGGGTGGAGACGCCCCGGATCGCGGGCGTGCCGGTGCTCGTGCACCTGCTCTCCCCCGCGGGCCGCCCGGTGGCCGTGACGGCGGACCTGGCGTCGTTCTGGCGTGACGGCTACCGTTCCGTACGCGCGGAGCTGCGCGGCCGCTACCCCAAGCACCCGTGGCCGGAGGACCCTCTGACCGCCCAGCCCACCCGCCGCGTGAAACCGAGAACGTGAGACGGAGTTCGCGATGATCAACGAGGCGGTCCGCAACAACGCCGAGTGGTGCGACCTGATGTGCCGCACGCACGGAATCCCCGGCACGTTCACCGACCTGGCCTGG
This sequence comes from Nonomuraea jiangxiensis, assembly GCF_900099965.1. Taxonomy (GTDB): domain Bacteria; phylum Actinomycetota; class Actinomycetes; order Streptosporangiales; family Streptosporangiaceae; genus Nonomuraea; species Nonomuraea jiangxiensis. Next base: position 165,445 of record NZ_FNDJ01000006.1, read on the forward strand.
ACGAACCCCACCAGGACCCCGCCCCTCTACCCCGACGCCGTCACCCTCTCCCCGGCGGCGAGCGCGGCGGACGTGCTGGACCGCATCGACCCGGGCTCCGGCGCCTCGGTCAAGGACAGCTTCGCCACACTCGACCTGCCGGGCTTCGACGTGCTGTTCGAGGCGACCTGGATCCACCACCCCGCCCCCGGCGGAACCCCGCGACCGGCGGCGACCGGCGACCCGATCGCCTGGGAGGTCGTCGAGGACGCGGCCACGCTGCGCGAGTGGGAGGAGGCGTGCTTCTCCGGAGGCGTACGGGACCTGTTCCTGCCGGGACTGCTCGGCGCGGCCAGCCCGCTGTGCGGCCGGATCGAGGGCGACATCGTGTGCGGCGCGATGCTCAACGCGAGCGGCCGGGTCGTCGGCGTCTCCAACGTCTACGCCTCGGGCTGCGACATCGACGCCGCGTGGTCCGGCACTGTGGCCCTGGCGGCCGAGCTGTTCCCCGGCCGCCCGCTGGTGGGCTACGAGTCGGACCCCGAACCGGCCACGAAGCAGGGCTTCACCCCGATCGGCCCGCTGCGGATCTGGCTCCGCCCCTGAGGCGTGGCCCGGGTGGCGGCCGAGATCGTCCAGAGGCTCGCCACGAAGTGTGAAAACCTGCACACTCTAGTCATGTTGTGGGCAGGCAGGTCCGCTGTGGAGATCGCGACGGCCGTCCGGCAGGGCGAGGTCAGCGCCGTGACCGTGGTGGAGGAGCACCTTCACGCCATCTCGGAGCGGGATCCCAGGGTGGGGGCGTTCCGGCTGGTCAGGGAGCAGGCCGTGGACGAGGCGCACGCCGTGCAGAAGCGGCGCGACCTCGCTGAGCTGCCGCTGGCCGGGGTGCCCGTGGCGGTGAAGGACAACCTGGAGGTCGCGGGCGAGGCCACCCGCGGCGGCTCGGCCGCCACGGCGACCACGCCCGCCCGGGAGGACCACGAGACGGTGGCGCGGCTGCGCGCGGCCGGCGCGGTGGTCGTCGGCCTGACCAACCTGCCCGAGCTGGGGCTCGTCGCGTTCGGCGACAGCCCGTACGGCATCGTCCGCAACCCCTGGAACCTGACCCGCACGCCCGGCGGCTCGTCGGCCGGCAGCGCCGCGGCCGTGGCGGCGGGCATGGTGCCGCTCGCGCTGGGCAACGACGGCATGGGCTCGTTGCGCATCCCGGCGGCCTGCTGCGGCGTGCTGGCCATCAAACCGGGCACCGGCCTGGTCCCCGCCCCGACCGACGACTGGGACCGGCTGATCGAGAACGGTCCCCTGGCCACGACCGCGCCCGACCTGTCGCTGGCGCTGTCCGTACTGGCCGGGGACCCGGCGCTGGCGGAGGCGTGGCGGAGCGGCCGGCGGGTCGAGCCGCGCCCGACCATGCTGCGCTCGGTCTGGGCGGACGACGACGAGGTGTGGGAGCCGCAGCCGCCGCCCGACAGCCCGGAGCCGTTCGACCTGCGGGTGGCCTACGCACCCCAGCCGCTGCCCGCGGGCATGCCGATGGACAGGGAGTTCCGGGCCGCGGTGCGCGCGGCGGCGGAGACGCTGCGGGTGGCCGGTCACACGATCGTCGAGCACGGCCGCAGGCTGCCCGCCTGGCTCGGTCCCGCCACGGTCGCCGCCTGGCTCGTCCAGGCCGCGACCTCGGTCCGCGGCCTGGACCCTGGCCGGCTCGAACGCCGCTCCCGGGGGCTCGCCCGCGTGGGCAAGGTGCTCGGCGCTCTCAAGCTGAGCGGCGTGCGCGGCCGGGAACGCTGGCGGGCCTACGGCGCCGACCAGTGGTTCGGCGACGCCGACGCGCTGATCACGCCCGCCCTCGCGGCCGTCCCGCCCAGGGCCGAGCGCTGGGGCGAGCGCGGCTTCCTGCGCAACTCCCTGACCAACATCCGGTACGCCCCCGCCACCGGCGCCTGGAACATGTGCGGCTGGCCCGCGATCACCGTCCCCATCGCCACGCACTCCAGCGCGCTGCCCATCGGCGTGCAGCTCATCGCCCCGCCCGGCGGCGAACCCCACCTGCTGGGCCTGGCCGCCCAGCTCCAGCGCGCCCATCCGCCGCTGCGCCCTCCCGGCTTCGCGTTCTGAGCCTGCACCTGGCAGGTGTACCTCCGGCAGGGCGCTGGCTGCCGACGGGGCCGTGCCCGAGCCTGGCCCGTATGACCTCTGCCCCCACGACCAGGGAAAGCCTGGGAACCCGCGGCTGGCTGGTGCTCATCACGCTGTGCGGCGCCACCTTCATGACGGGTCTCGACTACTCGATCATCACGGTCGCCCTGCCCGAGATCGGCCGCGAGCTGGCCTTCGCCACGCGGGGTGACCTGCAGTGGGTGGTGACCGCCTGTCTGCTGCCGACGGCCGCGCTGATGCCGCTGTTCGGGCGGATGTCGGACGTGGTGGGGCGGCGCAGGCTGTTCGCGCTCGGCGTGACGGCGTTCACCGCGTTCTCCCTGCTGGCGGCGCTGGCCCCGGTGCCCGCGGTGCTGGTCGGGGCCAGGGCCGGGCAGGGGGTGGCGGCGGCCATGATCGGCCCGACCGCGCTGGCCCTGATGACCACGGTCTTTCCCGAGGGTCCCCGGCGCACCAGGGCCCTGGGGGTGAACGGCGCGCTGCTGTCGCTGGGTTTCGTGGCCGGCACCATCGGCGGGGGCGTCGTCACCAGCGGGCTGAGCTGGCGCTGGACGATGCTCATCCTGGCTTTCATCGGCGTGGTGGTGCTGGTGGGGCTGTTCACGGTGGTCCCGGCCGCCGGCCACCGGGCCGCCGCCAGGCTGGACGTGCCCGGTGCGGTGCTGGCCGCCGCGGGGCTGTTCGCCCTGGTCTACGGCGTCTCCACGCTGAGCTGGGCGAGCGCGGTGGCGGCCGGGCTGCTGCTCGGCGCGTTCCTGGCGGTCGAGGCCAGGCACCGTGCCCCGCTGGTGCCGCCGCGGTTGCTGCGCCTGCCCACCGTGCGGTGGGGCATGGTCACGGCGCTGGTCACGTTCGCGATGTGCGGCGGGGCGACCGTGCTGCTGAGCGTCTACATGCAGGAGGTGCTCGGCTGGTCGGCGCTGGAGACGGGGCTCGGGTTCCTCGGCGAGGGCGTGGCGGCCCTGGTCGCGGGCGGCCTGGCGGCCCGGCTGATCGACGCGCGCGGCACCCGCGCGACCATCGCCGTGGGCCTGACCGTCCAGGCGGCCGGTACGGCGGCGATGGCGCTGCTGCCCGCCGCCGGCGGGCTCGGCGTGCTTCTGGCCACCTCGGCGGCGATGGGCTTCGGTCACGTGCTGACCGTGGTGGCGGCCGTCACCACGATCACGTCCGGGCTCGACCCGGCCGACCAGGGGGTGGCGGGTGGTCTGGCGCAGTTGCCGACGTTCGTGGGGGCGATCGGGGTGGCCGGGCTGACGGCGATCGTGTCGGCGCACGCCGACCTGCTGAGCGGGCTGCGTACGGCGTTCGTGGTGGCGGGCGCGGTGGTCCTACTGGGCGTGGTCCTGCCACTGCGCCTGCGTCAGCCGGTCCAGCAGCCCGGCTGACCCGGGCTCCGGCTGGAACAGCACCACGCCCTGCCCCTCGTCGTCCGGCGTGCGCAGCAGCTCGGAGGTGAGCGTGAGAACGCCCAGCTCGGGATGCCGGTAGCCGCGCGAGATGGAGGCGCAGTTGCTCACCGGATGCTCCGCCCACATGGCCCGGAACTCCGCGCTGCCCGCCCGCAGCTCGTCGATCAGCTCGCGCAGTCCCCGGTCGCCGGGGAACCTGCCGAGCGACACCTGCAAGTAGGCGATGTCGTCCCTGGCCTTCTGCTCCCAGTCGACGTAGAGGTCGCGGGACCGGGGGTCGAGGAAGTCCATACGGGCGAAGTTCGGACGCGGCTCGCGGTCCGGCGCGTCGAAGTCCAGGTGCGGCGTGAACAGGGCGTGCGCCGGCCGGTTCCAGGCCAGCACGTCGGCCCGGCGCCCGACCGCCCAGGCGGGCACGCCGGTGTACGACTCCACCATGCGCCTGATGCCCGGCCGGAGCAGCTCGGGCCCCGGCTCGCCGGGGCGACCGGCGGCGCGGGCCAGGCGGTGCAGGTGGGCCCGCTCGTCGCCGTCCAGCCGCAGCACCCTGGCCAGGGAGTCGAGCACTTCGGCGGACACGTTGGGGCCCTGGCCCTGCTCAAGCCGGGTGTAGTAGCCGACGCTCAGGCCCGCCAGCGGGGCCAGCTCCTCGCGCCGCAACCCGGCCACCCGCCGGTGCCGTACGCCGGGGCTGAGACCCACGTCCTCCGGTTGGAGCCGCGCCCGCCTGGAACGCAGGAACTCACCCAGGCTCATAACCATTCCTTCTAGCTCTCAGAAGTATCATCTCTTTGACTTATGGAGGGACCGGCCGACACCCTGAACAGGTGCTACCAACACTGGACAGAACCCACCCTGATTACAACGCCGAACGTAGGGGTTTCCAGCTCCTGGACCCGTACGAGCCTGATCTGATCGTCCCCGCCGCCACCGCCGACGACGTGCGCCGGGCCGTGGCCCACGCCGCCGACGCAGGGCTGTCCGTCGCCGTCCAGGCCACCGGCCACGGCCTGCCCCGCACCACGCCCGGCGGCCTGCTCATCACCACCGGCAGGATGAACGGCGTCACCATCGACCCCGCCGCCGCCACCGCCAGGGTCGAGGCCGGCGTGCGCTGGGAGCAGGTCATCGAGGCGGCGGCCCGCCACGGCCTGGCCCCGCTGTCCGGCTCCTCCCCGGACGTCGGGGCGGTCTCCTACACCCTCGGCGGCGGCATCGGCCTGCTGGCCAGGCTGTACGGCTACGCCGCCGACCAGGTCAGGGCCATCGACGTGGTCACCGCCGACGCCCGGCTCCGCCACGTCACCCCGGAGAGCGACCCCGACCTGTACTGGGCACTGGTCGGCGGGCGGGGCGGCTTCGGCGTGGTGACCGCCCTGGAGATCGGTCTCGTCCCGGTCGAGCGCCTGTACGGCGGCGCCCTCCACTTCGCAGCCGACCTCGTGCCGGCCGCCCTGCGCACCTGGGCGGACTGGACGGCCGCGCTACCGGACGAGATGACGTCGTCCATCGCGATCATTCCGTTCCCCGACCTGCCGCAGGTGCCCGCCCCGCTGCGGGGCCGCAAGGTCGCCCACATCCGCATCGCGTACGCGGGCGATCCGGAGGAGGGCGCCGACCTGGTACGCCCGCTGCGCGCGATCGGCCCCCGGCTGGAGGACACAGTAGGTGAGATGCCCTACACCGCCTCGGGCGCCATCCACGACGACCCGAAGGGCCCGGCCGGCTACTTCGCCACGCACTCCCTGCTGCGCGAGCTGCCACCGGCGGCCCTTGACGTGCTGCTCGGCGCGGACAGCGTGGTCGAGGTCCGCCACCTCGGCGGCGCGCTGGCGAAGCCGCGGTCGCACCCCAACTCGGTGGGCAACCGGGACGCGCTCTACTTCGCGGGCCTGCTGACCCCCGGCCTCACGCCCGGCGCCGACACGCGGCACCTGCGCCTCGCACACGACGGGGTCAGGCAGGCGCTGACGCCGTGGGCCACCGGCGGCCGGGTGCTCAACTTCCTGTACGGCGAGAACGCCACTCCGGAGGAGGTGCGCAGGGCCTACGACCCGGCCGACCGCGAGCGCCTGACCACGCTCAAGGCCCGCTGGGACCCCAGTCACCTCTTCCGCCACGGCCTCCCGCCCGCCTGAGCCCCCGGACCGCGCCTACCGCGGGCGGGTGGCGGGAGGCAGACGGCGGGCGGGCGGCGGGCGGTCGGCGAGCAGACGGCGAGCAGACGGCGGGCGGGCGGCGGGCGGGCAGACGGCAGGGCGCCGACAGACCTCGGGCAGGCTGCCGGCACGCCGGTCGCCCGGGACGCTCAGATGCCGACCGGGTGCCAGACCGTCTTGGTCTCCAGGAAGCGGGTCATCCGGCCGGTCCCCGGGTCGGCCGTCCAGTCCTCCGCGACCGGCCGCAGCACCCGCTTGAGGTTTTCGGCGGCCTCCTGCTCGCACCGCAGCGCCAGCTCCTCGTCCCCGACCCCGGTCAGGTCGAGCCCGTTGACGTCCATGTGCGCCGCCAGCCAGGGCGCCAGCTCGGCCTGCCGCCCGGTGAGCACGTTGACCACACCGCCGGGCAGGTCGGAGGTCGCCAGCACCTCGGCCAGCGTGATCGCGGCCAGCGGCGCCGGCTCGGAGGCGACCACGACGCAGGTGTTGCCGGTGACGATCACCGGCGCGACCACGGACACCAGCCCGAGCAGCGGATCGGCGGGCGCCACCACGGCCACCACACCGGTCGGCTCGGGCGAGGACAGGTTGAAGTACGGCCCCGCCACCGGATTGGCCGCCCCGTGCACGGCCGCGATCTTGTCCGACCACCCCGCGTACCAGACCAGCCGGTCGACCGTGGCGTCCACCTGCTCCAGCGCGGCCCGCTTGCCCCCGCCGAGCTCCTCGGCGAACTGGGCCCGCCGGCCTTCCAGCATCTCGGCGACCCGGTAGATCACCTGCCCCCGGTTGTAGGGGGTGGCGCCCGACCAGCCGGGGAACGCCTTGCGCGCGGCCACCACGGCGTCCCTGGCGTCCTTGCGCGACGCCCGCGACGCGTTGGCCAGGAAATCGCCCTTGGGCGAGGTCACGGGGTAGGACCTCCCGCTCTCGGAGCGCGGGAACGCCCCGCCGATGTACAGCTTGTAGGTCTTTCTGACGGACAACCTACTCATCGCCCCGCCCTCTCCACATGGACTCCTGCGTCATCTCCACCGGCACGAAGACCTGCCCGCACCGGCTCACGCCGCAGCGGTGGGCGTACCACCCCTTGCGGACGGGACGTCCGGCCCGGGCGAAGGCGTGCCCGCGGGTGGCCTGCGCCCGCCGTTTGCGGCGGCGGGTCCTGCGATGGTCACACATCGAGGTACGCCTCCAGCCCATGGAGCCCGCCTTCACGGCCGTAGCCGGACTCCTTGTAGCCGCCGAACGGTGAGGCGGGGTCGAACTTGTTGAACGTGTTGGCCCACACCACCCCGGCACGCAGCCTGTCGGCCATCCACAGGATGCGCGAGCCCTTCTCGGTCCAGATCCCGGCCGACAGCCCGTACGGGGTGTTGTTGGCCTTCTCCACCGCCTCGGCCGGGGTGCGGAAGGTCAGCACCGACAGCACCGGCCCGAAGATCTCCTCCGTGGCGATCCGGTGCGACTGCGCCACCTGCGTGAACACCGTCGGCGGGAACCAGAAGCCCTTGCTCGGCAGCTCGCACTCCGGGGACCAGCGCCGCGCGCCCTCGCTCTCGCCGAGGTCGGACAGCTCGCGGATCTTCGCCAGCTGCGCGGCGGAGTTGATCGCGCCGATGTCGGTGTTCTTGTCCAGCGGGTCGCCGAGCCGCAGGGTGGTCAGGCGCCGCTTGAGCGCGTCGAGCAGCTCCTCCTGGACCGACTCCTGCACCAGCAGCCGGGAGCCGGCGCAGCACACGTGGCCCTGGTTGAAGAAGATGCCATTGACGATGCCCTCCACCGCCTGGTCGATGGCGGCGTCGTCGAAGACGATGTTGGCCGCCTTGCCGCCCAGCTCCAGGGTGAGCTTTTTGCCGGTGCCCGCCACCGTCCTGGCGATGAGCCGGCCGACCTCGGTGGAGCCGGTGAAGGCCACCTTGTTCACGTCGGGGTGGGCCACCACCGCCGCGCCGGTCTCGCCCGCGCCCGTCACGATGTTGACCACCCCGGCCGGCAGGTCGGCCTGGCGGCAGATGTCGGCGAACAGCAGCGCCGTCAGCGGCGTGGTCTCGGCCGGCTTGAGCACCACCGTGTTGCCGCAGGCCAGCGCCGGGGCGATCTTCCAGGCCAGCATCAGCAGCGGGAAGTTCCAGGGGATCACCTGCCCCGCCACGCCCAGCGGCCTGGTCCCGAACCCGGCATGGGCCAGCTTGTCGGCCCAGCCCGCGTAGTAGAAGAAGTGCGCCGCCACCAGCGGCACGTCCACGTCGCGCGCCTCCCGGATCGGCTTGCCGTTGTCCAGCGACTCCAGCACGGCCAGCTCGCGGGAGCGCTCCTGGATGATCCGCGCGATCCGGAACAGGTATTTCGCCCGCTCCGCCCCCGGCAGGCCGCTCCACCCGCCGAACGCCTTGCGCGCGGCCCGCACGGCGCGGTCCACGTCGTCGGCGGTGGCGGTGGCGACCTCGGCGAGGGTCTCCTCGGTCGCCGGGTTGATCGTCTTGAACGCCGGCCCCGAGCCGTCCACGAACTCACCGTCGATGAACAGCCCGTACGACGGCTGGAGGTCGACGACGTCACGGGACTCGGGCGCGGGCGCGTACTCGAAGATCGCCATCATCAGTCCAGGGTGAAGTGGTCGGGACCGGCGTAACGGCCGGTGGCCAGCTTTTCTCGCTGCATCAGCAGGTCGTTGAGCAGCGAGGACGCGCCCAGCCTGAACCACTCGGGGGTCAGCCAGTCGTCACCCGCGGTCTCGTTGACCAGCACCAGGTTCTTGATCGCATCCTTGGTCGTACGGATGCCGCCCGCGGGCTTGACCCCCACCTGGCGTCCGGTGGCGGCGCGGAAGTCGCGCACCGCCTCCAGCATGATCAGGGTCACCGAGGGTGTGGCCGCGGGGGACACCTTCCCGGTCGAGGTCTTGATGAAGTCGGCGCCCGCCAGCATCGCCAGCCACGACGCGCGGCGCACGTTGTCGTAGGTGGCCAGCTCGCCCGTCTCCAGGATCACCTTGAGATGGGCGTCCCCGCAGGCCGCCTTCACCGCGACGATCTCCTCGAACACCTTCATGTAACGGCCCGACAGGAACGCACCTCGATCGATCACCATGTCGATCTCGTCCGCCCCGGCGGCCACCGCCATACCGGTCTCGCTCACCTTGATCTCCGGCGAGGTCCGGCCGCTCGGGAACGCGGTCGCCACCGAGGCCACCCGCACGCCGGAGCCCTTGAGCGCCTCGACGGCCACCGCGACCAGGTCGGGGTAGACGCACACGGCCGCCACCCGCGGCGCGTCACCCCCGGGCCGCATGGCCTTGGCGCACATGGCCCGCACCTTGCCCGCCGTGTCGGCTCCTTCGAGGGTCGTGAGGTCCACCATCGAGATGGCCAGGTCGATCGCCGCCGCCTTGGCCGTCGTCTTGATCGAACGGGTGCCCAGCACCGCCGCCCGCTGGTCCGCGCCCACCCTGTCGACTCCGGGCAGGCCATGCAGGAATGCTCGCAACGCCGCGTCGGACGAGGCGACGTCCGCGAGCGAGCTCGTCACAGTTGACACCACCACAGCATCGCCGACCAGGGTCTCTACCTCCAAACCGGGCGCCTTAGGGCGGTCCCGACCAGGGTCTCCACCTCCGTACGGGCACCTTAGGGCGGCCATGACCGGCCCTAGGTATGCGCGGTAAGCATCCGGAGCGCGGAGATAAGGCATCCACCCGATGTGCCGGGCAGGGCCTTAGCACGATTCTTGAGGATGTCAGGAAAAGTACGAAGTGTCAGGAGACACCATGAACCCCGAGATCGAGTTCGAGCTCATGAAGAACCACGCCAACGAGCTGCGCCGGGCCGCCGCCGAGCACCGCCGCGTACGCGAGGCCGAGCGGCACAACAAGTCCGAGCGCCGCTCGCTCTTCGGCAAGCGCCGTTCCTCATGATCACCCGAAAAGTGCCCGGCCACATCCTCGCTCGTGGCCGGGCCCCTGTACCTCCCTGACCCGGGCCGTACGCCGTAATTGCGTCGAAAGCAATCGTTGGGGCATGACATGCTGGATGACATGCGGGGACGTCCTGTCAGTCCTGTTTTCGTAGGGCGCGAAGAGGAGCTGGCAGCTCTGTCCGAAAGCTTCGACGTGGCCAGAAGGGGACTGGCCACGGCCGTCCTGCTCGGCGGGGAGGCCGGAGTCGGCAAGACCCGGCTTGTCCAGAGGTTCGCCGAGCGCTGCGCCGCGGGGGGCGCGCAGGTGCTCTACGGCGGCTGCGTCGAGTTGTCCACCGAGGGTCTGGCCTACGCCCCGTTCACCGCCGCCCTCCGGCAGCTCGTCAGGGAGCAGGGCACGGCCGCGGTGGCCGCGCTGCTGCCGGAAGGCGCCGAGCGCGACCTGGCCCGGCTGCTCCCCGAGTTCGGCGAGCCCAACAGCGACGGCGAGACCGACACCGGGCGGGCCCGCCTCTTCGAGCAGTTCCTCACGCTCCTCGAACGCCTCGCCGACGGCAACCCCACGGTCCTCGTCATCGAGGACATCCACTGGGCCGACAGGTCCAGCCGCGACCTGATCGCCTTCCTCAGCCGCAACCTGCACGCCCCGCAGGTGCTGATCGTCATGACCTACCGCTCCGACGACCTGCACCGCCAGCACCCGCTCCGGCCGGTGCTGGCCGAGCTGGGCCGGGTCAACGGCGTGCACCGGCTCGACCTGCCCCGACTGTCCAGGGACGAGGTCGCCCAGCAGATGACCGGGATCCTCGGCGTCGTCCCCGAGTACAGCAAGGTCCAGAAGGTCTACGAGCGCAGCGAGGGCATCCCGCTGTTCGTGGAGGCCATGCTGGAGGGCGGCGAGGACTGCACGTTCCCCGAGTCCATGCAGGACCTGATACTCAACTCCGTCGAGCGGCTGCCCGAGGAGACCCAGCGCGTGCTGCGGGTCGCGGCGGCCGGCGGCACCCGGGTCAGCCACGCCCTGCTGGCCGCCGTGAGCGGCCTGTCCGAGATGGAGCTGGAGACCGCGCTGCGCCCGGCCATCGCCCGCAACGTGCTCCAGATCGCCGACAACCGCGCCTACGTCTTCCGGCACTCCCTGATCCGCGAGGCCGTGCACGACGAGCTGCTGCCGGGCGAGCACCAGCGGCTGCACGCCAGATACGCCGAGGAGATCTCCAAGAACCGCAGGCTCGTCCCGCCCGGCCGCGCCGCCGTCGAGCTGGCCCACCACTGGTACGGCGCCCGCGACGACCACTGGGCGCTGATCTCCGCGTGGGAGGCGGCCCAGAAGTCGTTCAAGGCGTTCGCCTACACCGAGGCCATCCCGCTGCTCGAACGAGTGCTCATGCTCTGGGACCGGGTGCCGCACGCCGACGAGCTCATCCACGCCGACCACACCGCCGTGCTCGAACGCGCCTCGGAGGCCGCGAACGCCGTCGGCGACACCGACAAGGGCATCCGATTCGTCAAGGCCGCCCTGTCCCAGCTGGACGAGACGCAGGAGCCGGAGCGGGTGGCGCACCTCATCGCGCGCCGGGCCTCGTTCAAGACCTCCAAGGGCCAGCCCGGCGTCATCGACGACCTCCGGCACGCGCTCCGGCTCGTCCCCGAGGACAGCCTCGAATGGGCCGAGGTGGCCGCGTCGCTGAGCCGCCACATCATGATGATGGGCGAGACCGGGGAGGCGAGCGAGCTCATCGCCGAGGCGCTGCGCCTGGTCAGGGCGCACGGCGACCGGTGCCTGGAGTCCGACCTGCTGATGAACCTGGCGCTCGGCCACTCCCTCAACGGCGAGCTGGAGTCCACGATCGCGGTCAACGAGGAGGCCCTTGAAATCGGCTTCGCCGAGGACTCGGGCCGCCTGATCACCAGGGCGGTCGGCAACAACATCGACGCGCTGCTCGACATGGGCCGCGACGAGGAGGCCCTGCGGCTGGCCGAGCACGGCTGGGAGCTGGCCAAGCAGTACGGCCGGCTCCGCGGCAGCGGCCTGTTCATCAAGAACAACTGGGCCGAGTCGCTGGAGGCGCTCGGCCGCTGGGACGAGGCCATCGAGATCGTCGAGAGCGCGCTCAGCCACGGACCGGTCCTGCGCACCCGGTACACGCTGCTGCGGCTCCGCGCCGACATCGCCCTGGCCAGGGGCGAGGCGCAGCTGGTCGAGGGCATCCTGTCAGAGATCGGGGTGTTCAAGGACCGCCCGGAGGAGTGGGTCCAGGACATCACCAGCAACGCCCGCCTGCGCATCGGCTGGCACCTGCTCAGAGGCGAGCCGGGCGAGGCGCTGGGCGTGGCCGAGCGGGTCCTCGCACGCCCCCGGCAGTCGAGCAAGGCCATGCTCGGGTGGCGGCTGCTCGCCCTGCTCAGGGTCGTCTGCGACAGCGCCGAGGCCACCGAGCCCGAACGCGCCGCCGCGGTACGCAAGCACGCCGCCGAGGTGGCCGCCGAGTTGTCGGTGATCGGGCCGGTCGTGGAGGCGTACCGGCTGTCGTACATGGGGGACTTCGACGCCGCGGCGGCGGCCTGGGAGCGGCTCAGGCGCCCGCACAACCAGGCCAAGGCGCTGCTGCGGGCGGCGACCCTGGTGGCCCGGGGTGGCGACCGCGAGGGCGCGGCGACCCGGCTGAAGGTGGCGCTCCCGCTGGCCAAAGCGCTGCGCGCGACGCCGCTGATCGACGAGATCGAGTCGCTGTCGCGCCGGGTGGGCGGCCTGCAGGAGCAGTCGGAGTTGCTCACGCCGCGTGAGATGGAGGTCCTGCGCCTGGTGACGCAGGGGAGGACCAACCGGGACATCGCAGCCGAGCTGTTCATCTCGGCGAAGACGGTGAGCGTGCACGTGTCCAACATCCTGGCCAAACTCGGCGTGACCACCCGCGGCGAGGCCGCCGCGGCGGCCCACCGGCTGTCGCTGCTGTCCCCGTGATCCGTTCGGGCTAGAGCAGCGCTTCGGCCAGGAGGATCACGCCGAAGATCGCGAACGCCGCGGCGGCACCGTACTTGATGGCCTTCTCCGGCAGGTGCTTGCCCATCAGCCGCCCCACCAGGATCGCCAGCGCGTCCGCGGCCACCATGCCCACCGTCGAGCCGATCCAGGTGCCGAGCCAGCCGTGCTGCGTGGCCAGCGTGATGGTGGCCAGCATGGTCTTGTCGCCCAGCTCGCTCAGGAAGAACGCCACGGTCACGGCGAACAGCACGTTGGCGGTCGCGCGCTGGGCCTTGCGGGACTCGTCCTCGCTCAGCTCGTCCCCGCGCAGCGTCCACACGGCGAAGGCGAGGAAGGCCAGCCCGGCCACCACCGAGATGGCCGTCGTCGGCAACGCGTCCCCGATCACCCCGCCCACGGCGACGCTGACCAGATGCACGACGGTCGTGGCGATCGTGATGCCCAGCAGCACCGGCCAGGTCTTGAAACGGGTGGCGAACGTCAACGCCATGAGCTGGCTCTTGTCACCGAGCTCGGCCACGAAGATGACGGCGAGACTGATCCAGAACGCTTCCAAGGCTCCTCTTCCGCGCGGCCGAACCGGAAGCGAGGAACCCGGGGAGATTTTTCGGGCACGGCTTCGGCCCGGCAGCGTCTTGTCCATGACTGCCAGGCCGAAGGTCTCGTCCGCCCTGTGAGGCCCGCGTGACCGGGCGCGATGAAGCGCCAGTATGTCGATCACACGATTGGGACTACTCCCCTTCGGTAATTCCGAATCACCATAACAGCTCTGATCGGGCGCCTATTCCGTCAGGGAGCAGCCGATCAGCACCGGTTCGTTGACCAGCGTGACCCCGAACTTCTCGCGCACGCCGTCCCTGACCTCCCTGGCCAGCGCCAGCAGGTCGGCCGTGGTGGCGGCGCCCGTGGGATTCGTCAGCGCCAGGGTGTGCTTGGTGGAAATGCGTACGGGCCCGCGCTCATATCCCTTCGGGAAGCCGGCCTGCTCGATCAGCCAGGCGGCGGGCACCTTGATCAACCCGTCCGGCAGGTCCCACCGCGGATGCCCCGGCGCCCGCACCTCCAGGTCCTCGGCCTCGGCGGGCGAGAGCACCGGGTTGGTGAAGAACGATCCGGCGCTGCGCGTGTCCGGATCGTCGGGGTCGAGCACCATGCCCTTGCCCCGCCGGAGCCCCAGAACGGCCTCTCGCGCCCGTTCGAGCGGCACCCGGCCGCCGACCTCGGTCCGCAGCCTCCTGGCCAGCTCCTCGTAGGCTACGGGGCCGGACATCTCCGAAATATCCAGCGCGTACGTGACCGCCAGCACCACGTGCCGCGACAGATCCCGCTTGAAGACGCTGTCCCGGTAGGAGAACCCGCACTGCCGCGCCTCCATGTCGACCACCTGCCGGGTCAGCCGGTCGTAGGCCCGCACGCAGAAGACGGTCTGGGCCACCTCCTGGCCGTAGGCGCCGACGTTCTGGATGGGCGTCGAGCCCACCAATCCGGGAATGCCGGACATGCACTCGATGCCCGACCACCCTTCGGCCACCGCGCGGGCGACCAGCGGGTCCCAGTCCTCGCCCGCCTCGACGGTGACCAGCACGTGATCGCCGTCGCGCGTCACGGACACGCCCTGGGTGGCGACCTTGACGACCAGCCCGTCGAAGCCCTCGTCGGACACCACGACGTTGCTGCCCCCGCCGAGCACCAGCGTGGGCACGGCGTTCCGGTCGGCCTCGGCTATCAGCGAGACGAGCTGCTCCGCGGTGGTCGCTTCGGCGAAATCGCGGGCGGGCCCGCCCAGGCGCAACGTGGTGTACGGCGCGAGCATCTCCATGAGCAACTAGCTTATGAGGCTCATCCGGTTCGCAGCATCCGCAGCACGGCGTCGTAGTTGCGTTGTCCCTCGCGCCGGCCGTAGTCGGGGGCGATGTCATGCGGGCCCAGCCGCTGCACCGGCAGCCGCTCGGCGGGCACCACCAGCTCGCCGGACAGGCCGAGCGAGAGCTCCAGATCGGCGTTGCGGCCGTAGTTCGCCTGCTCCGGCAACGCGCCGATCGCCGCCGACCTGCGCACCGCCATGAGGTCCCCGGTCAAGGCGTTCACCCTGCCGGGCGCCGCGTCCTGCCACTGCTCGCCGCCGTCCAGCAGCTCGACGCCTCGCCAGCCGGCCGCCACCGCGCCCTCCACGACGGCCGCCACCAGCGGTGTCAGCGCGTCCCCGCAGAGCATGAGGGAGGTCTCCATCAGCACGTGCACCTCGGCCTCGTCCAGCCGCAGCAGCTTGGCCCGGCACTCGCCCCAGGTCGCCGTGCCGCCGCGCCAGTGCGGCTGCTCGGCGACGTGCCACACCGCCACGCGCTCCGGATACCGCTCGGCCAGTCCGCGCAGCACGTCACCGGCGCCGTCGACGTTCCCCAGGTCGAGGGCCAGCACCCGGGCGCTCGTGTGGTCCAGCAGGGACTGCACGCACTTCTCCACGTCCGCGGGCCACCCGTCGACCAGCAGGCTGACGCTGGTGGTGACGTCCTTGACCTCCAGGCGCCGGCGTTCGTAGGTGACGCCCAGTTCGTCGAGGCGGTTGGTGGCCAGCGTGCCGTCCCAGGTGACCTGGGCGTGCAACATGACGTCGCCCGGGTCGCCGTGCTGTCCGGGGTCCCCGGAGAAGCCGAGCTCGGCGGCGGGGTTGATGCGAGCATGCGTACCGGCCGGCTCGGTCCCCTGAGCGCCCTCCGGCCGCGTCTCCCGGGTGTGCGCGGCCGATGGCTTCGCCCCGGCGGTCCCCACTCCGGTGGCCGCCCCCGCTCTCCTGGGCGCCGCCCCGCCCGTCGTGTCACGCCCGGTGCCGAGGCCCGCGGCCACCTGCTCGATCCGTGCGGGTCGCAGGTGCGCGGCAGGTTTGTGGTCCGTCACAGCGCTGACGGGGATCGACCGGACAGTGGGCCAGACTTGTCGCGCGACATCACTCATAGGAAGACGCAGTACCCGAGACGCGCCCGACATATCACACCATTTCAGACGCCCAGCACGCCCCCCGCCCCCGCTCAGCGCGCAGCCCTTCGACCCGGCTCAGCCCCGACCCGGCGCAACCCGTCTCAGACGAGCTGAACCACGGCGCGGGCCTTGGACAGCACCTGCGCGTCGCCTGAGCTGGCGGTGAGCCCGATGACCACCCGCCCGCCTTCCAGCTTCTCCTCCACCACCCCGCTGACGGAGATCGTGGCCCCCTGGTCGTCATCGGGAACGACCACCATCGACGAGAACCGCACCCCGAAGTCCACCACGGCGCCGGGATCCCCCGCCCAGTCGGTGACGAACCGACCGGCCTGCGCCATCGTGTACATCCCATGCGCGATCACGTCGGGCAGCCCGACCATCTTGGCGAACCGCTCGTTCCAGTGGATCTGGTTGAAGTCGCCGGAGGCCCCCGCGTACATCACCAGGTTGACCCGGCGCACGACGTAGTCCACCGCCGGGATCTCCTGCCCGACCTCCACCTGGTCGTACTTCACCGTGGCCGCCATCTCAGCCCGCCCCTCCACGCTCGACGATCGTGTTGTAGGTGACGCAGACCGGCTCGCCCTGAACGGTGGACACGTCGCTCCTGACCGTCAGCAGCTCGTTGCGCCCGGCGGTCCTGATGTCGGTGATCGTGCTCGTCATGACGAGCTCGTCGCCGGCGTGGACGGGCCGCACGTACTCGAAGCGCTGCTCGCCGTGGACGACCATGGCGAAGTTCAGTCCCAGCTCGGGATCCATCAGCGCCTCGCCCCCGCTCTGCAGGCTGAACACGATGGGGAACGTGGGCGGCGCTATCACGTCGGGATATCCGGCGGCCTGGGCGGCGTCCTTGTCACGGTAGAGGGGGTTGCCGTCGCCGATCGCGGCCGCGAATTCCCGGATCTTCACCCGGCTGACCTCGTACGGGGCGCTGGGCGGATAGGTCTTGCCGATGAAGTCGCGATTCAAGGCCATCAGTGCTCCCTCGCATGTCTCTCAACAAGCGCTGCCGAGCGTGACGCTAACAGAACAAGGTTCGGCTGTCCCCGCCCCTGCCGCTATTTTTGCCCCACCCGACCCCGACCCACCTCCATCGCGTACGGCGGAGCCAAGCCGGCCGCCACCCACCGACCGTGGCTGATGGCCTCCAGGAACACGCCCGCTGACCGCCACGTGGTCCCCGCCGTTACGCACGCCCACTTGACCGTCCGAGCGGCTCCCCGACCCCCTCCGAGCATCCGAGCAGCGGTGCGCCCGCGTGCTCAAGCCCCGGGCCGAGCAGTCCACGGGCACGCCGAAAGGGAGCGTGGGCGTGCATTAGGGGTCCATGGAACACGACAAACCGGCGCCCTGCGAGGGGACGCCGGTTGTGCGGTATGCAGGAGGTCCTGAAGGTAAAAGCCCCGCCCGGAGACCGGGCGATGCCGAACTGGCTGACTGCGCAGGCTAGCGAGTCTCGCGGTGCGCGCGGTGGCAGCGGCAGTTGGGGCAGTACTTCTTCAGCTCAAGCCGATCCGGGTCGTTGCGCCGGTTCTTCCGCGTGATGTAGTTGCGGTGCTTGCACTCCTGGCAGGCCAGCGTGATCTTCGGCCTAACGTCGGTGGCAGCCACTTGGGAGTGCCTTTCTACGTTCGGGACATGGACACACCCCTGCCCAGGCCGGACGACCTGGGAATGGGCAGTAGCGGAGGCCGGACTTGAACCGGCGACACAACGATTATGAGCCGTTTGCTCTGCCTGACTGAGCTACTCCGCCTTTGAGCCGGTAACGACCCCGGCCTGTAGAGGATACCCGAAGTGGCGAGCACATCAGTAACTCACCTGATCGGGTTGGGTGCCCCCTAGTATGCCCCAGGACCCCCCGACAACCGAAACCCAACAGCAAAAGCCCCGCCTGCTGTCGGCCCCCAACGGCCACCCAACCGTTGACCCTCCCCTTACCCGGGGAGACCCGCGCCGGACCCCACCAGGGATCTTGTATGAAGGCGCTGGCCAGCGTAGCAGCGCCCGTTCCCGAGCGCGAACCAGCACGTCAACCAACCACCCCACGATCCAGACAACCCCCCAGCCACCACACCCCGCCCCGGCCAACCCCACCCGAAGGACCCGCCCGACCCGGACCCGCCCGACCCGGACTTGCCCGACCCGGACTTGCCCGACGCGGACTCCCCGACGCGGACTCCCCGACGCGGACTCCCTGACGTGGGCTTCCGACGGGTCGGGAAGAGGAAGGGCGGCTTCACACCCTCGAACCCGCTCCGGCGTGCGGGAGCCAGCCGCTCTCCTCCGCCCAGGACGCGGCGATCGCGATCAGGAGATCGACGACGGGATCCTTCACGTCGGTATAGGTGGCGACATCGGGGACCGCGTGCGCGAGCACGTTCTTGAACCGGACGTAGGCCGGCACCGCCTCCTGCTGCGCGCAGAACCAGTCCCGGAACAGCCCCCGCTCGGCCAGGACCCGGTCGAAGACGTCCGTTCGTCGCAGAGGCTCGATCCTCGCGCCCGCCAGGCGTCGTCGTGATCGACCACGACGGGACGCACGGGGTTCGTGTCATGCGCCATTCGATGGAGTGTAGGAAACCGGGACCAGCAGGAACATTCAATAATTCTTCCCAGCATCCACATCACTCCGCACGCGACACCCGGCGGCCAAACACCTGATCGCCTTCCCGCCGCTGCCTAATAGTCCACGACCGCAATCCCGCGGCCCCCGCCGCAGGATGTCCCGGCACAACTGGATTTCGGAACTCCGGGCGGCTCCACGGGCGCGCCGATTTTCGCGCGACCCCCACGATTACTTACCGTTGGCGGAGATTACGCGGTGCTATCGTCGGTGAATCAAGTCACGGAATGAAGGGGGGGACGCGTTGAGAGCATTCGTACGAATTGCGGTGATCATTCTGCTCGGCTGCGGCGCACTGCTGACCGCGAACAGCGCATCGGCAGTGGCAGAGCCCGAAGAGGGAGGCTCCCTGCTCTACCGGATGACAGGAGCGGACCTCGGCACCCTGATCGAGGCCCTGCCCAGCGTTTTCTGCGGCAACCGCCTGATCAGCTACAACTCCCCGACGCTCAATTCGCCCACGAAGTGCGTCAACGGCCCGGAGAACAGCGGAAACTCAACCAACAGCGGGAATTACCATAATGAAGGAAACGCGATCAACAGCGGTAACTTCTCCAACACCAACGGCTCCACCGGCAGCGGCAACACCACGAACGGCGGAAACACCGCCAACGGACCCCAGACCGTTGAGTCAGGCTGGTGACCGGCGATGACGGGCTTGACGCGGAAGGCCCTGCTGGCCGCGGCTCATCTCGGGTTGATGGTGACGGCGGTCGTACTGTCCACGCCGCTACTCGAACGCTCGGCCTCGGCCACGGCGGCGGTCGGGCACGACGCGTTCGCCGACCGGGGGAACCTGTGGAAAAGCGGTAACTATCGCGTCCGCGGGCGTCAGGTGAACAGCGGCAACTGGGACAACGCCAACGGCTCACTCAACAGCGACAACATCATCAACGGCGGCAACTACGCCAACGGACCGCAACACATCGTGGAGGCCCCGGGAATCTCCAAGATGGTGCGTTGACCGGCGGATGATCCGATGGCCCCGATAACGGCGCCATCGGGGCCAGGGGCACTCGCCTGATGTGCGCACTCCGAGTGACGGACCGGAGTTTCGGCAAGCGGCGAGTGAAACCGGCCGACCGGCGGCTGGAAACCCGGCGCTCGCTGAACGGGAGAGAGTTCGGCGAGCGTCCCCGTTGTGACGGCGCCGCCGGCCCACCCCCACAACAGAGAGCGGCGCTCAGGACGCAGGACCACCAAGGTCATCGCGAAAGCGTCGCGCAGAATGCTCCACCATCAGAAAAGCCCGGCTCCAAGATGACTTGGACCGGGCGTTTTCCTGCTCACAGTGCGAGCCCCCAAACGGAATCGAACCGTTGACCTTCTCCTTACCATGGAGACGCTCTGCCGACTGAGCTATAGGGGCCTGTCCGGCGCTGCGGACAGGTGTAACCATACACGTGAGTCAGCGATGATGCGAACTCGTTCGGGCCTCCACAGCCGCTTCGGTCCTCCGCCGCACGGGCAACTCGATCACCTCACACAGGTCGGCCAGATCGACGTGTCCGGCCACCTCGGCCACAGACGTGCAGTCGGCGACCAACCACCCGTGCCGGCGCACCCGTAGCACCTGCCGCCCAGCTCGCATGACACCCACGACCTCGAAGCCGTCGAGTCCCACCCATCGCCTGTCCATAGCGGCACACATTAGCCGCCGGGTCTCTCATTTTCCGTGGAGTCACACGCGTTACAGCCATACCAACTCGGCACCGGCCATCCCGGAAGCCGGCGCGGGAACGGTGCCGCGCCGGGTGCCCGTGGCTCAGTACCGGTAGAAGCCCGCAAAGTCCTTCCGCCCCCCGACGTGGTCGATGCGGACCACGGCCCCGGTGTAAGGAGCGTCCATCATCTTCCCCCCACCGAGATACACGCCCACATGGTGTGTCTTGATCGACTTGTCCGTGACGTGGCCGAAGAAGACCAGGTCCCCCGGCCGCCCCATGGCGACCCGCCGCAGCTCGCGTACCTGGTCGTCGGTGTTCCCCGGCCCCAGTACGTCGCTCCCGTGCGCCAGCGCGTAGACCCACCTGGCGAGCCCCGAACAGTCCAGCCCCCGGGTGACGGCCGCCGGGCACGGCCTGATCTTCCCCCGGTACCCCACGCACGTCCCCAGCGACGGTCCGGGGTCGGCCGCGTGTCCGCCTCCCCACGAGTACGCGACCCCGAGCCGCTGGATCTCGTAGGAGGCCCGGACGATCCGAGCCGGTACGTACCGGTCCAACGGCACGGAGGCGGTGGCGGCCAGCAGGAGCAGAGCCGCCACCACAGCCGACCGCCGCCTCATCCCGCCCCCTTCGATAGAGCCCCGGGGATTTATCCGGCTTTAAGGGTGAGCTTTATTGAGCCAACGGTGACGTTCATGCCAACTGTTCCCTTTACCTTGGCGTTCGTGGTGATGGTGAACGTCTTCTTCGCCCCCCGGGCCAGTTCCGAGAGCCTGCACGACACGGCCGTACCGCTGAACTTGCACCCCGGCGCCTTCACCACCCGGTGCCCGCCGAACGCCCGTCCCGACACCTTGACGTCGCGCACCGGATGCGGGCCGGTGTTCGACAGGGTCACGATGTAGGTCTTCCTGCTTTTGGCCGCCCCCGACACCGTCACCTCCGCCGGCGGGTTGGCCAGTTCGGCCAGCTGCGACTCCGTACCGTGGAACGCGTTGCCCCCACCGGCCAGCGGCCCCTTCTCCGCCGACTGCCAGAACGTGTACCGCGTCCAGCCCTTCGGCAGCTCGCCGGGATCGCCGCCCCACCGGGCCAGCCACAGCGGGTTGGCCTTGAACGCGCCGGAGTTGCCCGTGCACGTCTGCCACCAGCTCGTGGTGGTGTAGATGATCGCGCGCCGCCCGGTCGCGTCGTAGTACTTCTTCGTGAAGTCCTTGATCCAGGTGACCATGTCGGCCGTGGACAGGTCGTAACAGTTGTTCTTGCCGTTCCGGTCCTTGTACGGGTTGTCCTCGACATCGAGCA
Source organism: Nonomuraea jiangxiensis (assembly GCF_900099965.1). Taxonomy (GTDB): domain Bacteria; phylum Actinomycetota; class Actinomycetes; order Streptosporangiales; family Streptosporangiaceae; genus Nonomuraea; species Nonomuraea jiangxiensis. The sequence continues at coordinate 186,642 of NZ_FNDJ01000006.1, forward strand.
CCCCCGGCAGCGTCAGGCCGTCGCTGACCCAGTTGCCGCCGTTCTGCAGGAAATAGTCGGCCTGCGCCGTCCCGTTGGATTCGTGTGGTTGCGCAAAGTGATAGGCGCCACGGACGAGCCCGGCCGCGGCGGCGCCGTCGTACTGGGCGTCGAAACTCGGGTTGCGATAGTTCGTGCCCTCGGTGGCGTGGACGAACGCGAACTTCCCACCGCCCGAGGACACACTTCCCCAGTCGACCTCGCCCGTCCAGTTGCTGACGTCAACCCCGGTAACACCATCGGCCGCCTCGGCGGCCCCGGCCCCACTGACCCCGAGCATTGCAATTACTACAAATAACAGCGCACGTTTCACGCCGCAGATCATCGCGGAGCACTACACAATTCCGCAAGTCGCGAAATATCAACGGATATAGACGTATCGACGCGGAACACCGCCCCCAACCCCAGCGGCCGCGCCCCCGCCACCCATTCCACCCATCGCTCATCACCGACCTCGGCGTCAAGGTGGATCGGGTGCCGTTCACGCCGCTCGTAGCGACTCCTGGCGAGGTCAGGCGGTACGTCGCACCAGACCTCGCGCACCGCCGCCCCGGCGACGCCCGCCCGGTCGAGTCCGGCGAGCACCACCGGCCGCAACGGCGCCGGCCACAGGCTCTCCAGCACGGCGCCGCGCCCGCAGCTCGCCAGCAGCGTCCACAGGCTCTCGCTCGCGGCCGCCCCCAGCCGCCTGCTCCACTCCCGTTCGCCGACCCCGTCGGGCCTTTCGAGCATGTCGGCGAGGGTCTCCTTGAGATCGTCCTTGCTGAAGACCGGCAGTCCGAGCGCCCGCCCCAGCCCCCGCGCGAGGGTGGTCTTCCCTGCTCCCGGCAGCCCGTTCACGAGTACGCACAGCATGGCCACACATGCTGCCGCAGCCCGTACACGCCCGCATGGCGAAAAAAGTTTCCAGGTAACGGGAAAACCGCACCTCAGACCCCCAAAATCCGCCACCAAGGAGCCGCCGCCGAACACGTCGTTTCCGCAGGTCAGAGGCGTTTGTATACCTTACATTCACGTTTGCCAAACCGGGATCTCCCTGCACAAACTTGGTTCGATCCTCAATCGAGCCCCCGACCTGGGGTTTCTTCGCCATGCCCAGAGGAGACCGACCATGATCCATACCCGGGGACTGACCCGAGTGTTCAAAGTCAAGAAGCAGTCCGTCGAAGCCGTGCGCGGCCTCGACCTCGATGTCGAAGCCGGCCAGCTCGTCGCCTTCCTGGGCCCGAACGGCGCCGGCAAGTCCACCACCTTGCGCATGCTCACGACGCTCCTGCCGCCCACCTCGGGCCAGGCCATGGTGGCGGGCCGCGACGTGGCCAGGGACCCGGCAGGCGTCCGCGCCCGCATCGGCTACGTGGGCCAGCAGAACGGCGCGGGCGAGAACTTCCGGGTCCGCGACGAGCTCGTCACCCAGGGCCGCTGCTACGGCCTCACCGTCAGGCAGGCGAACGCCAGAGCCGACGAGCTGCTCGACCTGCTGGACCTGAAACCGCTGGCCAAGCGCCTGCCCGGCACCCTGTCAGGCGGCCAGCGCCGCCGCCTGGACATCGCCCTCGGCCTCATCCACCGCCCCGACCTGCTCTTCCTCGACGAGCCCTCGACCGGCCTGGACCCGAAGAGCCGGGCGGACATCTGGCGGCACATCCTGCGCCTACGGGAGGCGTACGGGACGACGTTGGTCCTGACCACCCACTACCTGGAGGAGGCCGACAGCATGGCCGAGCGGGTGGTGATCATCGACAACGGCCGGATCATCGCCGACGGCACCGCCGAACAGCTCAAGAACGACCTCGCGGGCGACCACATCTCCATCACCACGACCACGGAGCAGGACGCCGCCAGAGCCGTCGCCCTGGCGGGCGGCACCGCCGAGGGCACGACCGTCCGCGTCAAGGTCCCCAACGCGGCCGCCGCGCTCCCCGACCACCTCAGAACCCTCGACGGCTCCGGCATCAAGGTCGCCACCGCCGAGACCATCCGCCCCACCCTCGACGACGTGTTCCTCACTCTCACCGGGAGAAGCCTGACCGATGATGACATTCCTGCGTGACACCCGCACCGTCTTCTCCCGCGAGTTCGCGCCGGCCCGGCGCGATCCCACCGGCCTGCTCTTCGAGATGGGGCAGCCGTTGCTGTTCCTGTTCCTGTTCGGGTCGCTGCTGGACGGGGCGGTCGGCTCGTCGTGGCAGTGGTTCGTGCCGGGGATCCTGGTCATGATGTGCCTGACCGGGCCCATGGGCGCCGGCTACACGCTGCTGGTGGAGCTGATCGGCGGCTCGATGGAACGCCTGCTGGTCACGCCGCTGAACCGGACGGCGATGCTGGTGGGCCGGACGCTGAAGGACATGCTCGTCCTGCTGACCCAGACCGTGCTGATCATCCTGCTGGCTCTCCCCCTGGGCTTCCAGCTGTATCCCGTGGGGATCCTGCTGGCGGTGGCCCAGCTGGTGGTCTTCGGGGTCGGGCTGGGCGCGCTCTCGTTCGTCCTGGCCATCAAGTCGGCCCCGGGCGGCACCCTGTTCTACATCGTCAGCCAGTCGATCCTGTTCCCGCTGCTGCTCCTGTCCGGTGTGCTGCTCCCCCTGGACACCGCCCCCGGCTGGCTCCGCGTGGCCGGGCAGGTCAACCCCGTCACCTACATCGTGGACGCCCAGCGCGCCCTCTTCGCGGGCGATCTCGTCAACCCGTCCGTCCTGTACGGGACCGCCGCCGCCTGCGGTGTCGCCGCGCTCGGCCTCTACCTGGGCAACCGGGCGATGCGCCGAGGCGTCTGACCAGCCAACATCGGCGAGAATGTCGGTCATGACCCATGTGATCGCAACCCGCACCGTGCCCTGGATCCCCGTGGCACACCGCCTGGACCTGATCCTCTCCCCGACCCTCCCGCCCGTGGATCAGATCACCTCCGCGTTCGCATTCGTGTCCGACGAGACCGGCCGGACCCTCCTGACCTGTATAGACCGCGAGGGCCGCGGCTGGGACATCCCCGGCGGCCACCTGGAACCCGGCGAAACCCCACCGGAGGCCGCGGCCCGCGAGCTCTATGAGGAGACCGGCCTCCGCCTCACCTCGTCCGACCTGTCCGTCTTCGCCTGGGAACGCATCGAACTCCACGAACCGCCCCCCGCCGACTACCGCTATGCGGCCCTGACGTACATGGTGATGTTCCGGGCCCGCCTCCCCCGCCCCGGAGCCCCCACCCGCCCGCCCGCCGGCTCGGAGAGCACTCATGCCGAATGGCTCTCCTACGCGGACATCAGCCGCCTGTGCGCCGGCCGGAGCTGGCTGGCCCTGCTAGATGGTGCGCGCCCGCTCTAGGTCCTCGGTGCGGTAGAGCCGCTCCGGAATGCTCGCCAGCGTGGAGTGGCGCACCCGCGGGCCCAGCCCGTAGAAGTGCTGGAAGCTCATGATCAGTGGCCGCCAGGCGTCGGGGTCGATGTGGTCGCTCGTCCCCTCCAGGCGGATCTCCTCGTGCACCCAGACCCGCTGCACGCGTACCTCAAAGGCCAGCGCCGAGCCGTCGCCCATGGGATGCGACGCCTCCACGACCGCCTCCATGCTGACCGGGCACTCGGCCACCCGAGGCGGCGCGACCGTCTCGGACGGCACGGGGGTCAGCCCGGCCCGCCCGAACTTGTCGGGCACGAACCGGTATCCCCGCTGCTGCTTGCGTTCCGAGACGGGGTCGGCCCCGGTGGTGAGCGCGAGCCGGTCGACGGCCGGGGCGATGGCGTCGGAGGGCAGGTTGAGCACGCATTCGCGCGTCCTGAGCAGGTTCGCGGTCGTCTTGGAGGCGCCGCCCATGCCCAGCATCGCCCGCCAGCCGAGCCAGAAGGCGGAGGACATGGGGGCCAGGTTGGGCGTGCTGTCCTCGTTGAGGGTGGAGATCAGGACCACGGGCGTGCCGAAGTAGAGGATGTTCGGCTCGATCCGGACGTGTGTGTCGACAACAGAAGTCATGGCCCCCACTTTCACCGCCCTGGGGAATCCCCCGCTGGCGGCCTTCGGACGTCTCGCTGCGTGGCCCTCGTCACGGCCCGTGGCGCACGTCACATCGGCCTCGTGTCACGGACCGGCCGGCCTCCCGCATCTCGTGGTCGTCAGCACGACGAGAGAGGTACGAGACGATGAGCGCACAGCGCAAGGCCGGCCCGGCGAGCCCCCATCACGTCCTGGTCCTGGGCGCGGGATACGCGGGCATGGCCGCGGCGATCCAGCTCGCGGCCCGGGTCGGGCGGCGCGGGGACGTGCGGGTGACCCTGGTGAACGCGCAGGAGCGGTTCACCGAGCGGCTGCGGCTGCACATGGCCGCGACCGGGCAGCGACTCGCCACGATGAGCATCCCTGAGCTGCTGGCGGGCACGGGCGCGCGGTTCGTACGGGGCTGGGTGACGGCGGTGGACCCGGACGCGAAGACCGTACGGATCGACGACGACCAGACCCTGCACTACGACACGCTGGTGTACGGGCTGGGCAGCGTGGCCGACACGGCGGCGGTGCCGGGTGTCGCGGACCACGCCTACACCCTGGACGGCCCCCAGGACGCCGAGGCGCTGGCCGCCCGGCTGGCGCGGCTCGGCAGCGGTGGCACCGTGGTGGTCGGCGGCAGCGGGCTGACCGGCGTGGAGTCGGCGGCGGAGATCGCCGAACGGCATCCGGAGCTGAGCGTCGTCCTGCTGGGCCGCCAGGAGCCGGGGGCGACCATGAACCCGAGGGCCAGGACTTACCTGCGGGCCGCGCTGGAGCGCCTGGGCGTCCGGGTGCGCGGCGGGGTCGAGGTGGTGAAGGTGTCGCCGGGCGCGGTCGAGCTGGCGGGCGGGGAGAGCGTCCCCGCCGACGTCGTCCTGTGGACGAGCGGCACCCGGGTCTCACCGCTGGCGGCCGCCGCCGGCCTGACCGTGGACGAGCGCGGCCGCGTCGTCACCGACGCCACGCTGCGGTCGGTGTCGCACCCCGACGTGTACGCGGTGGGCGACGCGGCCGCGATCCGCCAGGGTTACGGCGTCATGCACGGCACCTGCCAGGGCGGCATGCCGACCGGAGTGCACGCCGCGGTGTCGATCGTCCGCGCGCTGGCGGGCAAGCGGCCCAAGCCGTTCCGCTTCGGCTACTACCACACGCCGGTGAGCCTGGGGCGGCACGACGCGGTGGTCCAGTTCACCCGCCCCGACGACAGTCCCAGGAGGGTGTGCCTCACGGGCCGTACGGCCGCCTGGTACAAGGAGACGGTGACCGCCTCACCCTGGCCGACCTATGGCCGGATGAAGAAGATGCCCGCCTCGGGTGCGTTCTGGCCCCGTGGCGGCCGGTTCACCCGGATCCGGGACGCCCGATGAGCCACCCGGACCAGGAGCGGGACCAGCGGGTGTTCCAGGAGCATCGCAATCTGCTGTTCTCCGTCGCCTACCGCATTCTCGGCACCGCGGCCGACGCCGAGGACGTGGTCCAGGACGCCTGGATCAAGTGGTCGGCCGCGGACCGCTCGCAGGTGGCCGATCCCAAGGCGTACCTGGCACGGATCGCGTCGAACCAGGCGCTGGCCCGGCTGCGCTCCGCCCGGCACCAGCGCGAGACCTACGTGGGGCCGTGGCTTCCCGAGCCCATCCTCACCAGCGGCGACACCGCCGACGACGTCACGCACGCCGAGTCGGTGTCCATGGCGATGCTGGTGGTGCTGGAGACGCTGAGCCCGCTCGAACGGGCGGTGTTCGTGCTGAAGGAGGTCTTCGGCTTCAGCCACGCCGAGATCGCCGAGGCGGTGGAGCGCTCCGAGGCCGCGGTACGGCAGGCCGCGCACCGTGCCCGCGAGCACGTACAGGCCCGGCGGCCCCGCTTCACCGCCGACAGGTCGCGGCAGCGGGCGGTCACCGAGCGGTTCCTCGCCGCCGCGACAGGGGGCGACCTCAACACCCTCATGGAGCTGCTGTCCCCCGAGGTCACCCTGTGGACGGACGGGGGCGGCAAGGTCCGCCAGGCCCTGCGTCCGGTCGTGGGCGCGCGGACGGTGGCCGCCTGGTTCGCCGCCATCGGCACGGTCACCTACCAGGGAGTCGAGCCCGGCGACATGAAGGCCGCGCTGGTCGAGCTCAACGGCGGTCCCGGCATGGTGTTCAGCGGGCCGGACCGGGTGATCGCCACGGTCACCTTCGCCTTCGACGCGGACGGCCGCATCGCCGCCATCCACAACATCGCCAACCCGGACAAACTGCGGGCCGTATCCGGCGGGATCGCTCACGACGTCCGCGCCTGCTGAGCCCCATGCGGGTCGCGGCGGCTGCCCCGGTCGCGGACCCACCCGCCCCCACCTGCTGGAATTGAGGCGTGACTTTCGCGGCGGTGTCGTGTCGGGGCCTCGGCCGATCGTCTAAGAGATGAGGGCCGATCGCGGGGCCGCCCCGTGACGCCCGGAGACCACCGGCAACCGATTCCGTGGAGCAAGACATGAACCCCACTCTCAACACCGTCGACCTCGTGGTGTCCGACCTGGACGCGGCGATCGCCTTCTACGCCCGGCTCGGGCTGGAGTTCAAGATCGACGAACATTCCGGCCAGCACGCCGACTGCCACCTGCCGAACGGGATGACCGTGATGCTGGACACCGAGGGCTTCCGTACGCCGTTCCTGCCCGGCTGGAGCGCGCCGACCGGCGGGCCGCGGGCGCTGCTGTGCTTCCAGTTCGACGACCCGGCCGGGGTGGACGCGAAATACGCTGAGCTGGTGGCGGCCGGCCACCGCGGGATCGCCGAGCCGTTCGACGCGTTCTGGGGGATGCGCTACGCCACGGTGGCCGATCCGGACGGCGTGGGCGTGGACCTGTACGCCAACCTCCCGGCAAGCTGACGAACCCCCGACCGAACCCAAGGAGACCGTTGTGAAGTACGTACTGATGTTCGTCGAGACCGAGGCCTTCGCCAAGGAGCTGGAGGCGATGAGCGCGCTGGAGCTGGAGGCCGCCTACGACGCGGTGGGCCGCTGGTTCGCCGAGCACTCCGACAAGATCACCCACCACACGCGCCTGGACCCCATGCACACCGCCACCACGGTACGGCTGGGCGGGGGCGAGCCGGTGGTCACCGACGGCCCGTTCGTGGAGGGCAAGGAGGTGGTCAGCGGGTTCGCCGAGATCGAGGTGGCGGACCTGGACGAGGCGCTGAAGATGGTCAGCACCTGGCCGGCCTGCCCGCTCCTGGAGATCCGCCCCTTCTCATGAGCGAGTCCGGGGACGCGAGTCACGAAGCGCTCGCACGCGTGGTGCGCGAGCACGCCGGTCGGCTGGCCGCGTCCCTGGTGTCGCTGCTGGGCGACTTCTCCACCGCCGAGGACCTCGTACAGGACGCGATCGAGACGGCGCTGCGCCGCTGGCCGGCCGAGGGCGTGCCGGACCGGCCGGACGCGTGGCTGTTCACGGTGGCCCGGCGGCGCGGGCTGGACCTGCTGCGCCGCGAGTCCACCTACCGGGCCAAGCTCGACCGGCTGACCTGGCCGGCTCCCGCCGTACCCGATGACCGGCTGCGGTTGATCTTCACCTGCTGCCACCCGGCGCTTTCGCGCAGCGCGCAGATCGCGCTCACGCTGCGCGTGGTGTGCGGGCTCTCCACGGCGCAGATCGCCGCGGCGTTCGTGGTGGGCGAGGCCACGGTGGCGCAGCGGATCACCCGCGCCAAGCGGAAGATCGGCGAGGCCGGGATCCCGTTCCGCCTGCCGCCGCCGCGGGAGCTGCCCGCCCGGCTCGGCGAGGTCCTGGCTGTCATCTACCTGCTGTTCAACGAGGGCTACCTGTCCAGCACGCCGGAGCGGGCCCAGGCCCGTGACCTGGTCGACGACGCCGAATGGCTGGCCGCGCTGCTGGCGAACCAGGTGCCCAAGGAGCCCGAGGCGGCCGGGCTGCTGGCGCTGATCCGGCTGCACCGGGCGCGCGGCGCGGCCCGCTTCGACGCCGCCGGCCGCCTGGTGCTCCTGGCCGACCAGGACCGCGGCCGGTGGGACCGGCAGGCCATCGAGGAGGCGACCGCGCTGCTGGTACGGGCCGCGCGCTCCCGGCGCAGGCCGGGCCCGTACCAGTTGCAGGCGGCGATCGTGGCCTGCCATGCCGAGGCCGCCGACTTCGAGAGCACCGACTGGGCGCAGATCCTGGTGCTGTACGACATGCTGCTGCACCTGGCGCCCTCGCCCGTCACCCGGCTGCACCGGGCGGTCGCCCTGCGGTACACGAAGGGAGCGGCGGCGGCGCTGGCGGAGCTCGACGACCTGGACGAGCCACTAGCGCGCTACCCGCTGCTGCACGCCACCCGGGCCGAACTGCTGCGCGCGCTGGGCCGCCGCGACGAGGCGCGCCGGGCCGACGAGCAGGCGCTGGCGCTGACCGCGAACCCGGCCCAGCAGGCACTGCTCGCCGAGCGGCTCGACTGGACCTGATGGCTTCCGGCGGCTCTGAAACGAACGCGGCTCGCGGGCGCGGCGGTCAGGCGTTCGGCTCGCCGTAGCTGTCGGTGAGGGCGTTGAAGCGGGCCAGCATGCCGCCCAGCAGTTGGACGTCCTCCGTCGGCCAGGTGGCCAGCAGTGCGTACAGGCGTTGCTGGCGGGCCGAACGGGCGTGGTCGAGCCGCTGGTGGCCCTCGTCGGTGAGGTTCAGCGAGTGGGCCCGGCCGTCCAGCGGGTTGGGCTCGCGCTGGATGAGTCCCAGCTCCTCCAGCACCTTGAGCTGGCGGCTGATCGTCGCCTTGCCGACGCCGAAGTAGGCCGCGAGATCGCTGGACCGGGCCGGGGCGACCTCCTCGATGCGTACGAGCAGGCTGTAGGCGGCGACCTCCAGCTCCGGATGCACGGCCCGGCTGATCTTGCCGGACAGCGCCCTGGAACGCCGGAAGAGCACGCCCAGCTGGTGCTCGACCGCGGAATAGGCCTCGAAATCCTCGACGGGAACGGTCGTCGGTGTCTCGGTCATCGGAGCCACCGTTTCTCACCGGGCGATGGTGTGGGTCGTGGGCGAGGTGGTGTGCCGGCCATCGTGGTCACCAGGGCGATCAGGCGGTCGGCGGCAGCTCGCCCTGGACGGCCTGGATGTCCAGTTCGACCTTCAGCGTAGCTCCGATCAGGAAGATCCCCGCCTGGACCACCTGGTTGTAGTTCATCGCGAAGTCGGAGCGGTGCAACTCGGTGACCGCCCGGAACGCGACCCGCAGGCCGCCCCACGGGTCGGGGCTGGTGCCGAGGTAGGCGAGGTCGAGGTCGATCGCCCTGGTGATGCCGCTCAGGCTCAGGGTTCCGTGCAACGTGTACCGGTCCGGGCCCGTGGGAACCACCCCGGTGCTCCGGAAGTAGATCGTGCGGTGGACGGCGACGTCGAGGAAGTCCGCCGAGCGCAGGTGGGTGTCGCGGGTGCTGTTGCCGGTGTCGATCGACGCGGCCTCGATCTCGGCCACGACACCGGACGCCTCGGCGGTCGCGCCGATCACGATGCTGCCGCGGAACGAGGCGAACCGTCCCTGCACGCTGGACACCCCGAGGTGCTGCGCGGTCGCGGACACCTTCGAGTGCGCCGGGTCGATGGTCCACACGCCGGGCGGCGGCAGCGCCGTCCCTCCCTCCCGGGCGAGAACGAGCGTGCCCAGGTCGGCGGTGCCCGACGCGGTGGCGATGGCCGTGGAGGCGATGGGCGTGTACCCGGCCGCGGTGACGACGACGGTGTAGACGCCGGGGGGCAGCGGGGCGGTGGACACCATGCCCTCGGCGTCCGCCTCGGCCCGGACGACCTGGTTGCCGGACATGTCGGTCAGGGTGACGACGGCGTGCTTGACGGCCCAGCCGTCCTTCGTCCGCATCTGAACATGCAGACCACGCCCGCCTGCTGGTGGTCTGTCCGGGGCCTGATGGCCTGTGTACATGGGATTCCTGCTTTCGCTCTTCACACGGGCGGCTGCGCGCCTCTCACTGGGCTCATCGGCGGCCCTGGCGCCTGTTGACGGGCACTCGTTTCACCGGGCGGCTGTTGCGCGCCGCCGGTCTGGGGTTCCGGCCGGGCCCGGCCACGTCCACGGACGCGGCCGGGCGGCCTGGTGTCACTCCGAGTGGCCGAGCCAGATGTCCTGGCCGTCCTCGCCCTGCCCGGTGAGGGTGACCGCGTTCGCCTGGGGCGGGTAGCCGGTGGCGATGACGGTGTACTGGCCGCTGGTGAGGTCGGCGAAGGCGTACTCGCCGTCCTCGCCGGTCGTCGCCGTGCCGACGACGTTCCCCGTCGCGTCGAGGAGGGTGACCCGGGCGTCCGCGAGCGGGCGGTCCGCGCCCTTGAGCCGGATCGTGCCGCGGATCCGCGCGGCCGTCTGCAGGGTGAGGTCCTGCGTGGTCTGCCCGGTTCCGACCTCCACCGGTACGGCCGTGGGCCGGTGGGTCTCCGCACTGGCCGTGATCGTGTAGGTGCCGGCGACGACGCCGCTGAAGCCGTACGTACCGTCGGCCTTGGTCACGCCGGTGATGACGACCTCTCCGCGGGCGTCCGTCACGATGACCATCGCCTGGGCGACCGGGTTGCCGGCGAGGTCGCGTACGGTGCCGCCCAGCCTGCCGGACCCGCTGAGCACCAGGTCGAAGTCGAGCGGCCGGTTGCCGACGACCAGCGTCGCGACCTGCGGGTCGTACTCGCTCGCCGAGGCGATGAGGACGTACGTGCCGCTACCCGGGGTGGGCACCTGGTAGGAGCCGTCGGGTTGGGTGGCCGTCCGGCCGAGCTGGTGACCGCCGACGTCGATCAGGGTGAGGTTGGCGTGCGGCACCGGCATCCCGTCGCCGCCGCGGACGAAACCGCGGATGCCGGAGCCGCCGTGGTCCTGCGGCGGCGCCGGCCGGCCTGCCGAGGCGTGGGCCACGTTCGGGACGCGCAGCGGCAGGGTGGCCAGGCCGTTCTGCGGCTGCTGCTCGGCGTTCGCGCCCACCGTGACCAGTTCCGGCCGGTCGAGGTCCTGCGCGCGCTGGGCGTGGCGGCCGGGGACCGCGGGCTGGGGGGAGGGCGCGCTCGCCGACGGGATCGGACCGTCGTTGGAGGTACGCAGGGGCACCTCCTTGATGAAGAGCACGATGAGCAGCGCCAGGACCGCCAGCGGCGAGGCGTACAGGAACAGGTCGCCGACGCCGTGACCGAACGCGCTCTGGACGACCTCGCGCACCGGAGCGGGGAGTTCGGCCAGCTTCGGGATCGAGCCGTCGCTGCCCGGGCCGCCCTCGATGCCGAGCTTGGCCAGGCCGTCCTTGGTGTACTCGGCGACGCGGTTGGTCAGGATGGCACCGAGCGCGGCGACGCCGGCCGTACCGCCGAGCGTGCGGAAGAACACCACCACCGAGCTGGCCGCGCCCAGGTCCGTGAGCCGTACCTGGTTCTGCACGGCGAGGACCAGGTTCTGCATGACCATGCCGACGCCGACGCCGATGAGGAACATGAAGATCGCCGCTTGCCAGTACTCGGAGTCGTAGCGCAGCGTGCTGGCGAGGATGAGCCCGGCCGACAGGAACAGGCCGCCGAGGACCAGGAAGATCTTCCAGCGGCCGGTACGGCTGATGATCTGGCCGGCGACCGTCGACGTCAGGGCCAGTCCGGCGATCAGGGGCAGGGTCATGATCCCTGCATGCGTCGGCGTCTCGCCGCGGGCAAGCTGGAAGTACTGGCTGAGGAACGTGGTGACGCCGTACATGGCGACGCCGACCAGCAGGCTCGCCACCGTGGACAGGCTGATGGCCCGGTTGGCGAACAGGCGCAGCGGGAGGAGCGGGTCCTTGGCCCGCATCTCCACGAGGATGAAGATCGCGGCGAGGAACACCGCGCCGGCGATCATCGAGGCGGTCTGCCAGGAGAGCCAGTCGTACTCGGTGCCGGCGAAGGAGACCCAGATCAGGAGGAGCGAGGTGGCCGCGGAGAACAGCACGGCTCCCGGCCAGTCGATCGAGACCTCACGCTTGAGCACGGGGAGGCGCAGGGTCTTCTGCAGCACGATCAGCGCGATGATCGCGAACGGCACGCCGACGTAGAAGCACCAGCGCCAGCCGAGCCAGTCGGTGTCCACGATGACGCCGCCGATCAGCGGTCCTGCGACGGTGGCGAGGGCGAAGGCGGCGCCGATGTACCCGGAGTAGCGTCCCCGCTCGCGCGGGGAGATCATCGCCGCCATGATGACCTGGACCAGGGCGGTGAGACCGCCGACGCCGAGGCCCTGGACGACCCGGGCGCTGATGAGCATCGCCGGGTCCTGGGCCAGTCCGCCGAGGGCGGAGCCGACCACGTAGATGATCACCGCGAGCTGGACCAGGACCTTCTTGCTCACGAGGTCGGCGAGCTTGCCCCAGAGGGGGGTGGTGACCGTGGTGGCGAGCAGTTCGGCGGTGATGACCCAGGTGTAGGTGGTCTCGGTCGCGTGCAGGTCGGAGATGATCGTGGGAAGCGCGTTCGACACCACGGTCGTGGACAGGATCGCCACGAAGAGGCCGAGCAGCAGTCCTGACAGCGCTTCCAGGATCTGCCGATGTGTCATCGGCGCGTCCGACTCGGGCGCAGCCCCCCGGGCCTCGGCCCGTACTGCGGTTGTCATCAATGTCCTTTCACTGTCTGAGCCGTGCGAGAGGGATGCGGTACGCGGGCACGGTGCGCGTTGAAGCCGGTGCAAGGGACCTGGCGAGAGGGGGGCATGAGATCGGCGATCTCCTCGCTGGTCGGGGTCGTCGTGGGGGTCGGCGGGCGGGCGTTCGCCGTCCGTCACGGGGACGCCGTCGAAGGGGTGGACGGCGGGAACTCCATCTGGTTGCTTAGGGCAACAACATTACTTGTGTGACCTAAGTAACTTTCTACCGGGTATGGGTTTTTTGTCCGTTTCCCCCGATCCCCCGTGCAACACGGGCTTTTCGCGCCTTCGGGCCTTCGGGCCTTCGGGCCTTCGGGCCTTTGAGCCTTCGGGACCTTCGGGCCTTCGAGACCGGGGCTTCGGGCGTCGGGACGTCGGATGTCGGGATCGGGACGTCGGGGACGTCACGACGTCGGGATCGGGAGGTCGGGACGTCGCGGCGTCGCGGCGTCGCGGCGTCGCACGGCTTTCGGCGGGAAGGGGGTGCGGTCCGCCTCCTGCGGGCGGATCCACCGCACGGCGACTATCGGAACCCGTACCGAAGCCGACGCAGCAGAAGCCCCGGCCTCCGAGACCAGCTCGTGGGCGTTGGACGTGGGCGTGGGCGTTGGACGTGGGCGTGGGCGTGGACCTTGGCGTGGACCCGGACCTTGGGCGTGGGCGTGGACCCGGACCTTGCCGTGGACGTGGGCGCGCCCGGCTAGCGGGATGAGGAAAGCCCGCACGTGGTCCTCACCGGAAGAGAAGAAAAACCCTGATCTCGCAACGGCACCCGCACCCACCACCCGACGGACGTGTGTGTGGTGCCGTCACCCGCCGAGCGCTCTTCCACCACGGCGATAGTCGCGCGGGGACGCGCCGGTGACCCGCTTGAACGCGTTGCTCAGCGCGCCCTCGGAGCCGTAACCGACCTCACGGGCGATCACCGCCACCGTCTCGTCCCCTCGGCGCAGGCGGTCGGCGGCCAGTTCGATCCGCCAGCCGGTCAGGTAGTCCATCGGCCCCTGACCGACGGCCTGCTTGAACCGGGCGGCGAGCGTCGACCGGGACACCGCCGCGACCCCGGCCAGCTCGGCCACCGTCCAGGCGTGAGCCGGCCGGGCGTGCATGGCCCGCAGCGCCGGCGCCACGACCGGGTCGGCGAGCCCCGCCATCCAGCCGGCCGCCTCGCCAGACCCGGCGCTGTCCAGGTGCAGGCGCAGCAGCTGGATCAGCATGACCAGGGCCAGATGCCCGGAGACCAAAGTCGAGGCGAGCGGCCGGTCGCGCAGCTCGGCGTCGACCTGCTCAAGCGCCCACCGCAGGGTCGCGGCCTCGGTGGTGCCGCCGGGCACGTGGAGCACCGGCGGCAGGGCGTCCAGCAGCAGCTCCTTGGCCCGCTCGCCGAAGTCGAACCGGCCCCCGATGAGCGCCACGTCCTCACCGGCGCCCACCCGCGCGACGCCGTCGGTGGCCGCCGCGAAGACCGGCTCGGCCGGGACCGGCCGCACCCCCGGCCCGCTGGCCAGGGTGAAGGCACGGTGCTGGGCGAGCAGGAAGCAGTCTCCCTCGGCCAGCTCGATCGGTTCCGATACGCCGTCCACGGTGAGCAGGCAGCGGCCACGGCGTACCGAGTTGAACTTGACCGACGGCGGCGGCCCGAACTCCACCGCCCATTCACCACCGGCCACCAGCCCGATGGACAGGTGGCCGGTCACGCCGACGAGGGCGAGGACGTCTTCAAGAGGATCGGCTTGCTGGACGCTCACTGAACTATGGTGGACCCTGAAGCATTCTGAGTCCAATGACCGCTTTATACCGTTTTTGGTCGTGACGCAGATCAGCACCCCATTCAATGCCAAGACCACGGCCACCGAGATCCTCACCGGTGTCGACCTCACCGGACGACGAATGATCGTCACCGGCGGTGCCTCCGGAATCGGCCTGGAGACCGTCCGGGCCCTGCGGAAGGCGGGAGCCGAGGTCGCCGTCGCCACCCGCAAGCCCACCGGCGACCAACTGGCCCTGGACCTGAGCGACCTCCACTCCGTACGCACTTTCGTCGCATCTTGGACCGGGCCGGTCCACGCGATCGTGGCGAACGCCGGGGTCATGGCCCTGCCCACCCGCCAGGTCGCCGCCAACGGCTGGGAGCTGCAGCTGGCGACGAACTTCCTCGGGCACTTCGCCCTGATCACCGGCCTCCACGAGAACCTGCGGCAGGCCGGAGACGCGCGAGTGGTCATGGTGAGCTCCGGCGCTCAGCTGAGGGCGCCGTTCGACTTCGACGACCCGCACTTCGAGCGCCGCCCGTACGACCCCTGGGTCGCGTACGCGCAGTCGAAGACGGCCGATGTGCTGCTCGCGGTCGGCGCGGCCCGCCGCTGGGCCGGCGACGGCATCACCGCGAACGCGTTCGAGCCCGGCTACGTGCATACCAACCTGCAGCGGCACATCGACGCGGCCACCATGCGGGCGCGTGGCGCGATGGACGAAGAGGGGAACCTGCTGATGCCGCCTCACTTCACAACCCCAGAGCAGGGCGCCGCCACCGCGGTACTCCTCGCCGCATCCCCACTAATGGACGGCGTGACCGGCCGTTTCTTCTCCTCGGCGAACCAGGAGGCCGAGGTGGTGCAGGGCGGCCCGGACGCAACCACGGGCGTCGCGACCTGGTCACTAAACCCGTCAGCCGCCGACCGCCTCTGGCACTACGCACTCACAGCAACCACAACCCACTGACCTCAAAGCCGAAGCCAGCCACCGCCCAGGCACCGCCACAGAAGTCGGCACCTGGGCAGACCCCCACCACCACTCCGAAACACACACCGACCAAACGATCCACAGCAAACAACTCACCGGCCTTCAGCCACGGACTTCTGCCCACCACGGCCCTCTCCCCGCCACGGACTTCTGCCCACCACGGACTTTTGCCCGGCGCGGACTTTTGCCCGCCACGGCCCTCTCCCCCCACCGACATGGACCACTTAAGACCACGGCCTGGCAGCTCCCTTGGTGTTCGATGCCTTCCCACTGGCGATGGCCGCCGGGCCGGACGGGCTCGCCATAGGACAGCCGGACGACTTCGAGTGGATGGCCACCGGCCCAGAGCGGCTCACCTTGGAACTACCGGACGACCTCCAGGCGATGCCCGCCGACCGGCACGGGCTCACCATGGGACCACCAGACACTTCTAAGCGATGCCGCCGACCGGAGCGGCACGCCATGGAACCACCGGACGACCCTGCAGGCGATGCCCGCCGACCGGCACGGGCTCACCATGGGACCACCAGACACTTCTAAGCGATGCCGCCGACCGGAGCGGCACGCCATGGAACCACCGGACGACCCTGCAGGCGATGCCCGCCGACCGGCACGGGCTCACCATGGGACCACCAGACGCTGCGAAGCGATGCCCACCGGCCCGGAGCGGCTCACCATGGGACCACCGGACGACTTCAGGGCGATTGGGTGCGCGGTATCCGGAAGTGCCCCTGCCGCCACTTCGATGGTGATCGGCAAGGCCGGCCCGGGTGACCACCGTTCTCGATCATGTCCCCTGGGATTGCACCCGGCCACCTTCCCGTACGGACGTGCACGCCCCCATCCGACCCCCCCACGTTCAGGGAGTTCGATGTGCGCACGTCCGTCAGTGCGGCCGCTTCGCCGTGACGAGCAAAGCCATGGGCAGCGCCGCGATGGGTATCCGGAGCGGCCCGGCGCTCAACGAGCCCAGACCCGCTCAGCAACCGCAGCACACAGCCGCCCCCAAGGCATGCGGTCGTTATCACGAGTCGCGGCGAGAGAGGCTGAGACCGCCCGCCCCCAGGGCCACGACCACGTAGAACGCCAGGACCGCTATAGCCGCGGGTGGTGACAGCAGATAGGCCGAGTCGGCACCCACGATCTGGGGTGCGAGGTTGGGAATCAGCATCGAGGCCACCCACAGGTGGAGGGCGTCCGGTAGGAAGTGCGCGAAACTGGGCAGCACCACGGTAAACGCCCCGATCGCCGTCACCGTCGCGGTCGTCGACCGTAAGACCGCGCCGAGCCCCAGTGCGACGAGGCCGGTGGCCAGGGTGGTGACGGCCGTGCCGGTCGCCGAAGCGGCCGCTTCCCACCCGTTGGTCCAGGGGTTGAGCGGCGGCGGGCGGTCACCCAGAACGAGGATGGCGACGATCTGTGACAGGCCCGCGAGCAGCACGCCGCTGGCGGACGCTACGCAGGTGACCACCACGATCTTGGCGGCCAGCAGCGTCCACCGCCGCGGGACCGCGGCCAGGCTGGGGCCGAGGGAGCCGGTCGAGAACTCGGTGGTGATGGCCAGGGCACCGACCACGCCGATGAAGAAGGCTACGAACGGCATCACCATGACGGCTGGATCGGCGCCCTCGAAAGACGCCCGCTCCTGCGGTGGGGCCTGATCGTAGGAGCCGACGTGGATGATGAGGACGAGCAGGGCGAGCAGGCTGGACGCGGTCGCTGCCGCCCAGACCGCCCAGGTGGAGCGCAGGGTCCGGAGCTTCAGCCATTCCGCCGCGACGACGTCCGGAAGGGACGCGAGCCCGGACCCGACGATCCCGGGCGGGGCCTGCCTCGGCGGTGCTGTGGTCTGCCACGACATGGCGATCACCAGCCCTCTCCGCCACCGGCGCGGTAGTCGGCAGCGCGATAGTTGGCGGAACGATGGTCGGCGGACGGATCGTTGGCGGCGCGGTAGTCGCCGACGCGATACTCAGCGGCGCGGTCGTCGCCAGCTCGGTCGTCGCCAGCTCGGTCGTCGCCAACGCGGTCGGTGGCGGCGCGGTACTCGGCTGCGCGGTCGTCGCCAGCCCGGTCGTCGCCAGCCCGGTCGCCGCCAACGCGGTCGCCGCCAACGCGGTCGCCGCCAACGCGGTCG
>NZ_FNDJ01000006.1:205319-454630 GCF_900099965.1 Nonomuraea jiangxiensis
CCTGGGCGACTGCGGGTCCGACCCGCGCGTTTGGATGGGGGGTGTGGGTGGGTTAGGGGGTTTGGTCGGTGGGGCGGATGAGGATTTCGTTGACCGCGACGTGCTGGGGCTGGGTCACCGCGTACACGACGGCGTTGGCGATGTCCTCGGGCTGCAACGTGCGCATGGAGGCGGCCATCTCCTGTGCGGCGGCCCGGGTCGGGGGGTCCGTGATGTGGTCGGCCAGTTCGGTGGCGACGAAGCCGGGCTCGATGACCACGACGCGTACGCCCTGGGCGGTGACCTCCTGCCGCAGCGACTCGGAGAAGGCGGTCACGCCGAACTTCGTCGCCGCGTAGACGCCGCCGTAGGCCGAGGCGAACCGGCCCGAGGTCGAGGAGACCTGGAGGACGGTGCCCTTGCGCTCCAGCAGGTACGGCAGTGCCGCGTGGACCGTGTACATCGAGCCGAGCAGGTTGGTCTCGACCATGCGCGTCCATTCCGTGGTGTCCGCGCCCGCGATCGGGCCGGTGAGCATCACGCCGGCGTTGTTCACCAGGATGTCCAGGGCGCCGAAGCGCTCGACGGTCTTCGCCACCGCGGCCCGGACCGAGTCCTGGTCGGTCACGTCCAGGTCGAGGGCCAGCAGTTCGCCGGGCGCCTTGTGCACCAGGGACTCCAACCGGTCGACTCGCCGGGCCCCGGCCGCGACCAGGGCTCCCTCCGCCGAGAGGGCCAGCGCGGTGGCCTCGCCGATGCCCGACGACGCTCCGGTGACGAGGACGACCTTTCCCTCCAACGTGTTGCCCATCTGACTTTTCCCTTCGTACCGCTCACAACTTCCGGCCCGCACAGCTAAGCGGACCAGCTGGTCACCTTCAGCATAAACCCGAAACGGACCGGTCGGTCACGTTGGGGAGTAGACTGATGGCCGGAAGGGAGACGGCATGACTGGAGCGACGTCCGGCGCCCCGTCGCGCAGTGACGCGGTGCGCAACCGCCGGCTGTTGCTGGACGCCGCGGCCAAGACGTTCGCCGAACGCGGGGTCGAGGTTTCCATCGCGGAGATCGCGCAATGTGCCGGGGTGGGAAAGGGCACGGTCTTCCGCCACTTCTCCTCAAAGGAGGAGCTGCTGGCGGCCATCATGCTCGGCATGCTCGACGAGCTCATGGACACCGCCACCGAGCTGCTCACGGCTGACGATCCCGGCCTGGCGCTGCGCGAGTTCATGGCCGCCGGCGTGCAGCTCCTCGTCAGGGATCGGGCGTTCTGCGAGGTCGTCGGGCGCCCGTCCCTGCAGAACCCGCAGGTGCGTGCCGCGATCGACCGCCTTTGCGACGCTGGGGAAGCGCTCACCGCCCGCGCCCGCGAGCGGGGCGTCGTCCGCCCGGATCTCACCGGCACCGATGTCGTCCTGCTGCTGGCGGGCATCCAGCACACGGCGGCGCCGCTGCTGAGCACCGAGCCGCAGGCGTGGCGCCGCTACCTGGAGCTGGCCCTTGACGGCATCACCGCGCGCACCGGGCGGGAGCTTCCCCATCCGCCGCCACGCCGTCTGCCGCTGGCCTCCCCGCACCCCGACAGCGGATGCTGATTTCGTGCCGGGAGCGCTGGGCGGGTGGTGGGTGGGCACTCTATGCTGCCGATCATGAGCGCCATCCTCAGCGACTCCGCCCGGAAGATCCTCAACGCTCCCAACATCGGCGTCCTCGCCACCCTCAACCCCGACGGCAGTCCGCAGACCTCGGTCGTCTGGGTCGGCATCGACGGCGATGACGTGGTCATCTCCTCCCAGGCCGGCCGGCGCAAGGTCCTGAACCTGGAACGGGACCCGCGGGCCAGCCTCAGCGTGTTCGACCTCTCCGACCCCGAGCAGTACGTCGAGGTCCGAGGGGTGGCGACGGTCACCGAGGACGCGGGGAGGCGGCTGGCGGTGCTGCTGGCAGAAAAGTACGACGGAGAGGGAGCCGGCGAGGAGTACCTCCGGCTCCCCCCGAGCGCGGTACGGGTCGTGATCCGGATCTCCCCGCAGCGGGTGGTGGGCAACGCGGCGTGACCTCACCACCCGCAATACGGGCGAAGGGTCAGGACACCGTGAAGACCCTGGAATCGGCCACCGACACCAGCCCGTCGTCCGGCAGCAGGCGCACCACGTACCTGCCGGGCGGCAGCGGCCAGGAGTCCGCCGCGCCGATCGAGCGCGGCCCGATCGTGCCGTGGCCCTCGATCCGCGAGCCGGTGTAGGTGTAGACGAGGTAGCCGGAGGTGGGCTCGCACCCGTCCTTCGGGCAGGCGAAGACCGAGATCCAGTCCAGTCCCATGCCGGGGGCGTTCGACCAGGAGACGTCGATCGGCTCGCCCACCCGGTACCGGTTCCTGCCCACCGACACCCGGGCCGGCTCGCCCTTGGGATAGAGCCACACCGGGGCCTTCGACAGCGTCCTGCCACCGGAGGTGGAGAGGACGACGTCGTACGCGCCCTCGCGCATCCCCTTCGTCGGCAACGTGACCGTGCCGTCCACGGCCTTGCCCGTCGGCTGCTCCGCCACGGTCCGGCCCCGCCGGTCCAGCAGCGCCACGCGCTCACCCCGCTCGCCGGAGCCGTGGAAGGTGACCGGGAGCGCCCTGCCGACCGTGACCGCGCGGGTGGCGGGGGCGGCCAGGACCGGCGGCACCGCCGGTTCGACGTCCAGCGTGGACACCACTCCCCGGTGGTCGGTCGGGTAGGGGGACAAACCCACCCCGACGTTCGCGCCGCCGGTCTCGCCGACGACGGTGCTGTCGATCGTGCGGGAGGGCCCGGCACGCAGCACCCAGTCGATCCGGTCGTACACCTCGTGCGCGTCGGTCTCCGGGCCGCCCGGCGTCCAGGTGAAGCCGGCGACGGCGACCGGGTCGGAGTGCGCCTCGCGGTAGGTGTCGTGCAGCCCGGCCTTCGCCAGTGCGGCGCTGACCGGCCAGTTCACCGCGAAGGGCACGTCCTCCCGCGCGTCCGCGACGGCCCGGGTCCAGTCGAGGTGCGACGGGCTGTTGAAGTCGCCGGTCAGTACGACCGGGATGCCCTCGCGGGCGAGCTCGGGCAGCACGTCGATCTGGTCCCGCACGGCGGGAAGCCGCCGTCTCCCCCTCCCTCTGTACGTCAAGCGAATCGATCCTGAACCGCAAGGACCGCAAGGGCTCGCCGCCGGGCGCGCAGCGGCCACGGCGGCGAGCCTGCCCCCACGGTCAGTTGCGCGCCGGGTCGGCGGGCTCGGTTTCGGGCTCGGGCTCGGGCGGCTGGACGCCCTGGCGCTCGTCACGCCTGGACTTGAGCAGGCTGAGCACTGTCGTGATGCCGAGCACGGTCACGATGACGCCCAGCGAGACCCAGTTGTTGATCTCGGGGACCCAGGTGACGTGCTCGCCGCCGTTGATGAACGGCAGTTCGTTCTCGTGCAGGGCGTGCAGGACGAGTTTCACGCCGATGAAGCCGAGGATGACCGCCAGGCCGTAGGCGAGGTAGACGAGTTTCTCCACCAGCCCGCCGAGCAGGAAGTACAGCTGTCTCAGCCCCATCAGCGCGAACGCGTTGGCCGCGAAGACCAGGTAGGCGTCCTGGGTGATGCCGAAGATGGCGGGGATCGAGTCGACCGCGAAGACCAGGTCCGCGCCGCCGATGGCGATCATGACGATGAACATCGGGGTCAGCCAGCGGCGGCCGTCCCGCTTGATGGTCAGCCGCGAGCCGTGGTACTCGTCGGTGACCGGGAACAGCTTGCGCACCAGCCGTACGACGCCGCCGTTGGGGTCGTACTCCTCTTCCTCTTTGTTGTTGAACGCGAACTTCCACGCGGTGTAGATGAGGATGCCGCCGAAGAGCCAGAAGATCCAACTGAAACGTTGTACGGCCTGCGCGCCCACGCCGATGAAGATGCCCCGCATGACCAGCGCCATCATGATCCCGATGAGGAGCACGCGGTGCTGGTGGATGGCGGGCACGGCGAAGCTCCCCATGATCATCATGAAGATGAACAGGTTGTCGACGCTCAGCGAGTACTCGGTGATGTAGCCGGTCAGGTACGAGGCCGCCTGTTCGTCGCCACCGAAGATCCACACTCCTGCGCCGAAAACGACGGCACAGCCGATGTAGAAGGCGATCCAGCGCGTCGCCTCGGAGATTGTGACCTTGTGGGGCCGCCGGTTGACGATGATCAGGTCGACCAGGATGAGTCCGAGTAACGTGGCGATGGTGGCCACCCACAGCCAGGCGGGCACGGACATAGGTGGGGGCATAAGCGCTCCTCCGACTTGGCGTTGACACGTCCGTCGGAGGTCTTCTCCGCCCGCATCGTCGCGGACCGACCGCGCCGGGCCCCGAAGGCGGGTCCGTGATGACGACGCGGCCGCGAAGGAGTACTCCCCTCCACTTTGCTGCGATTTTACATACGGAATGCAGTATCCGAAATACCCTCATACCGATGTACGGCTCGCGGCACACCCGATGCTATTAGGCGCATACATCAGATGTTTCGCGGGGACACCAGGCCCGACTCGTAGGCGAGGACCACGAGCTGGGCGCGATCCCGCGCGCGGAGCTTGGCCATGGCCCGGTTGACGTGGGTCTTCGCGGTCACCGCGCTGATCCCCATGCGGCCGGCGATCTCGTCGTTGGACAGGCCCTGCGCGACCAGGGCGACGGCCTCGCGTTCGCGGTTGGTCAGCTCCTCCAGCCCCGCGCCGGTACCGGTGCGGAGCGGCTGGGCGACGTACCGGTTGATCAGTTTGCGGGTGATGGACGGGGCGAGCAGGGCGTCGCCACGCGCGGCGACGCGTACGGCGTGCAGGAAGTCCTCCGGCACGATGTCCTTGACGAGGAACCCGGCCGCCCCGGCGCGCAGCGCGTCGAAGACGTACTCGTCCAGGCCGTAGTTGGTCAGGATGACGACGTGCACCCCGGCCAGGGCCGGGTCCGCCGCGATGCGCCGGGTCGCCTCGATGCCGTCGACGACCGGCATCTGGATGTCGATGAGCGCGACGTCGGGCAGGTGCTTCTTGACCAGGGCGAGGCCCTCCTGTCCGTCGGCGGCCTCGGCCACCACCTCGATGTCGTCCTCAAGGTCGAGCAGCGCGCGGAACCCGCTGCGGAGGAGCGGCTGGTCATCGATCAGCAGGACCCGGATCATGGCGTCCGGTCCACCGGCAGCTCGGCCTGGACGGTGAAGCCGCCCTCGCCACGCGGCGCCGCGCGCAGGCGTCCACCGAGGGCGGTGACCCGTTCGCGCATGCCGAGCAGCCCGACGCCGGGCACCGGGGTGCTGTCCGGGGTGGCCGTGCCGTCGTCGTCGATGCGGATCGCCAGCGCGTCCGGAAGATAGTCGATCCGGACCGAGGCCGTCGCCGCGGCGGCGTGCCGGGTGATGTTGGTGAGGGACTCCTGGACGATCCGATAGACGGTCCGGTCCACCGCCGTCGGAACGTCGTGCCGCCGGCCCTCGATCGTCAGCGTCGCGTCCAGGCCGGTCGTCCTGGCCCGCTCCACCAGCTCCGCGACGTGGTCGAGCCCGCGCGGCGGGGTCGTGTCGTCGTCGCGTAGCGCCTCCAGGGTCGCGCGCAGCTCCCTGGCCGCCTCGCGCCCGGCCTCCTGGATCGCGAGCAGAGTCTCCGGCACGTGCTCGCCGCGTCTCCTGGCCACGTGCACGGCGACCTCGGCCTGCACCTTGATGATCGAGATCTGGTGGGTGAGCGAATCGTGCAGCTCACGCGCGATGTGCAGCCGCTCCTCGTCGGCGCGGCGCCGCGCGGTCTCCTCCCGGGTGCGTTCGGCCTCGTCCGCCCGCCGCTCGGCCTGCCGCAGCGCTTCGCCGGCGGCCCCGGCGGCGATCAGCCAGGCCAGTTCGAGGGCACCGCGGGCCTGCGCGAACGCCTCGCCCGTGTCGTGCAGGCCCGACGCCATTGCCGCCAGGGGCAGCACGGCCAGCATGATCACGCTCGCCACCACCGTGACGGTACGGTGTCCCGCCCGTACGGCCGCGTACACCGCGAACAGGTACGCCACCGCCGGCACGTCGAACCCGGCCGCCTGGTAACCGGCCGCGCAGACCCCGGTGACGGCCAGCACGAGAACCGGCGCCCGGCGGCGCGCGACCAGCGCCAGTCCGCCGGCCGTCAGCAGCGCGTGGCCGACCAGGTCGAGATAGGTGCCGGCGTGCTGCCCGGACAGCCCGGTGACCAGCAGCGCCGCCGCCACGCCCACGGCGATCACCCAGTCCGTGACGCCTGCCGGGACGCCGAACCGTCCTGTGCTCATGGGCGCACCATAACCGGATGTACGCGCGGGCGAATCGTGCGCGCGGATGACCAGCCGACTACCGCACCCGCAGTACCCCCGCGACCACCCCGGCGACCGCGCAGGACCCCGTCAGTGCCTACGCCCTGACCACCGGGCGCCTCTGGTCCGTGGTGGCCGCGCTGCTGGGGCTGGCCGGCGTGGTGACCGGCGGGCTCGCCCTGGCCCGCTCCCGCCGCTCCCACCGCGTCGGCTGACTCGGGACGGCTCGACCTCGGGGGCCGATATCGGTTTCGTCATATGCTGGAGGGCGTGCCGAGTCGGGACGGTGGGCGAGGATGAGGGAGTTCCAGCGCGGGGCGGTGCGGCTGCACATCCTGCACCACGCTGCCGAGCAGGACGTTCACGGGGCGTGGATGACCGAGGAGCTCAAACGGCACGGTTATGCGATCAGCCCCGGCACGCTCTATCCGACGTTGCACCGGCTGGAGGCCGACGGGCTGCTGTCCTCGCGGCAGGAGGTCGTGGAGGGCCGGGTGCGGCGGATCTACCGGGCCACCGAGGCGGGCGTGGCGGCGTTGGCGGAGGACCGCAGGGCGCTGCTGGAGCTGGCGCGCGAGGTGCTGCCCGAGGCCGACCGGCCGCCGGGGACGGCTTGAGCCTCCACGTGCTGCCGCCCACCCGTCTAGGGCATCACGATGAGCGGGTAATGATTCTCCGGCGCAGGCCGTCACGGTGAGCGGGTGGTGATCGCGGCGCAGGCCGTCACGGTGAGCGGGTGGTGATCGCGGCGCAGGCCGTCACGGTGAGCGGGTGGTGATCGCCCGGCGCAGGCCGTACGCGGCGACGCCGGCGGCCAGCACCGCCGCCCCGGCGATCACCGAGGACAGCGGCAGCGAGAAGGCGAGGACCAGGCACCCGGCCAGCCCGACGACGGGGATCAGCCGGGCCGGGCGGCCCTCCTCCGGAGTGAGGGTCCAGGCGCTCGCGTTGGCGATGGCGTAGTAGACCAGCACGCCGAACGAGGAGAAGCCGATCGCGCCGCGCAGGTCCGCCGTGCCGGCCAGGATCGCCACGATCGCGCCGATGACCAGCTCCGCGCGGTGCGGGACCTTGAAGCGGGGGTGGACGGCGGCCAGCACGTGCGGCAGGTGCCGGTCGCGGGCCATGGCCAGCGTGGTACGGGAGACGCCCAGGATCAGCGCCAGCAGCGAGCCGATCGCGGCCACCGCGGCGCCCGCGCCGACCAGCGGCACCAGGGCGGGCAACCCGGCGGCGCGAACGGCCTCGGCCAGCGGGGCGCCCGCCCGGCCCAGGCCCACGCTGCCCAGCACGGCCAGCGCCGCCACCGCGACCACCGCGTAGACCACCAGGGTCAGGCCGAGCGCGAGCGGGATCGCCCGGGGGATGACGCGGGCCGGGTCGCGGACCTCCTCCCCCAGCGTGGCGATGCGGGCATAACCGGCGAAGGCGAAGAACAGCAGACCCGCCGCCTGGAGTACCCCGGTGACGGTGGCGTCGGAGGTGACGTCCAGTCGGGCGGCGTCCGCGGTGCCGGTGGTGAGGCAGACCACCGCCACCGCGGCCAGTACGGCCACCACCACGGCGACGATCCCCCTGGTCAGCCAGACCGTCTTGTGCATCCCGGCGTAGTTGACCGCGGTGAGCGCCACCACGGCGGCCACGGCGACCGCGTGTGCCTGCTCCGGCCACAGGTAGGAGCCCACGGTCAGGGCCATCGCCGCGCACGAGGCGGTCTTGCCGACCACGAACGCCCACCCGGCCAGGTAGCCCCAGAACTCACCCAGGCGCTCCCGCCCGTACACGTAGGTGCCGCCGGAGGCGGGGTAGCGGGCGGCCAGCCGGGCCGAGGACGTCGCGTTGCAGTAGGCGACCACCGCGGCCAGCGCCAGCCCGAGCAGCAGCCCCGAGCCGGCCGCGCGTGACGCCGGCGCGAAGGCGGCGAAGACGCCGGCGCCGATCATCGAGCCCAGCCCGATGACGACCGCGTCGGTCAGGCCCAGGCGGCGTTCCAGCAGCCCTGGACCCGTGGGCGTGCCCGCCACGTGCGACCTCCTGTCGAAACGGATCCCGATATCGGAACACGATACTGCGTGGCAGGTAAATGGAGACCGCCCGGGGCCGGAACTCTCAGTGACGCCCGGCCGCCCTGGGGTCGGGGGCGGAACTCTCAGTGGCGTTCGGCCATGCCAGGGAGGGGCCGGAGCTCTCAGCGGCGCAGCGCCGTGCCGGGGACGGGGCCGGGGCCGGACTCTCAGTGGTGCCCGGTCGCGCCGGGGACAGGACCGGACTCAGCGGCGCTGCGCTGTGCCGGGGGCGGGCTGGAACAGTTCGATCAGGTTGCCGGCGGGGTCCGTCAGCAGGATCTGGCGTCCGCCGGGCCCGGTGACCAGGTCGCTGCTGAACGGCAGGCCGGCGGCGCGTAGCCGGGCGACCTCGGCGTCCAGGTCCGCGACGATCAGGTGGATGCGGTTGCGGCCCGCGCCGGCGGCCTCGTGCGGGGTGGCGCGGGCGCCGGAGCTGGTGGGGCCGGACAGCAGCAGGCGCAGCGGCCCGCGCACCACGTCGGCGAAGGCGGGCGCGGCGCTGAAGTTGACGGTGAAGCCGAGGTGTGTGGTGTAGAAGTCGACGGCCGCTTGAACGTCGTCGACGATGTAACGGACGCTGGCGACCTGGTCGGTTGCTGTCATGGCCGGACCTCCCGGGGCGGGACGGGGACGAGGACGGGGAACAGGACGGGTTGCAGATGCCGGATGCGGGTGTCGATCTCCGCGGCGGTGCGGTCGAACACGGGGTAGCCGCCCTCGCCGGCATCGGCGATGGCGGCCGGGTCGGGGATGCTCCAGTGCACGCGTCGCGGGTGGCCGTCGAAGTCGGGGCAGACCTCACGGACCTTGTCGCACAGGCTGATCACGTAGTCGAAGCGGCGGCCGATCAGCGTGTCCAGGTGCCGGGGGCGCCACCCGGCGAGGTCGATGCCGTATCGCCGGCGCAGCACCTGTGCGGCGTGAGGGTGCAGGCGGGCCCTGGGATGGCTGCCGGCGCTGGTCACCTCGGCGTGACCGCCGACGCGATGGCGCAGCAGAGCCTCGGCGATGGGTGAGCGGGCGCTGTTACCGGTGCACATGAACAGCACGGAGGGCGCCGCGGAGGTCACCGGCTCCCCGGGGGGCACGCGGAGCGCCGGATGCAGGGCGGCACCGGCGTCGGCCAGTGCGTGCGCGCAGCGCTCCAGGTCCAGGTGGTAGTAGCTGTCGCGGCCGTCGAAGCTGCTGCGGCGGGCGCTGACCAGCCCCGCCGAGCGCAGCAGCCGCAGGTGGTAGGAGACCAGGTTTTGCGGCTCGCCGACCAGGGTGACGAGCTCCCGCACGCGCAGGTCGCCGCGCGCCAGCTCGCTCAGCAGCCGCCAGCGCACCGGGTGGGCGGCCAGGCGGACGAACGGCGGTGGAGCGGATTCGCCGGACGGTGCCATGATCGACACAATACATCAAACTGGTTTGATGCAATAGCCGTCACCGCGCCTCAACGGCCGGCCCGGTCACCCCGGGGCCGGCCAAGGAGGCGGTTACCAGCCGTAGGGACCGAAGCGGCCCCAGGCCACGAACACCGCGATGACGAACAAAACCGCGTTGACCACCACTCCGGAGGGCTCCTTGCGGCGGATGTGCGTCCCGGCCGCCAGCACCATGAGGACCGCCAGCCCGGTCGCGGCCGCCGGTGTCAGGACGGCGGCGATCCCGGTCGCGGCCGGTACGACCAGCCCGATCGCGCCGAGCACCTCCATCACGCCGATGAACCGCACGGTGGCCTGGGAGTGGTCCTCCACCCACGGATACCTGCCGGCCAGCCGGTCCTTCGGCTGCAGGACCTTCACCAGGCCGGACAGGCCGAACAACAGAGCGAGGATCGCCTGCACGATCCACAGGAAGACGTTCATCTCAGAGGGTGCCCTCGGGGATCAGGCCGAGCTGCCGCAGCTGCGCGTGAACGTCGACGACCCCCCAGATCTCGGCCACCCGGCCCTCGGCCACGCGGACGATGAAAATCTCGTCGTACGCGACGGACCTGCCGGTCGGCGCGAGGCCCCTGAACTCGCCCTGGTGGGTCCCGGTGACCCGGTTCCGGTAGACGACCTTGTCCCCCTCGGTGATCACGTCCTCGACCGCCACGTGGATGTCGGGGAACGCGCGCAGGAGCACCCTCCACACCTGCTTGAGCGCCTCGGTCCCCGCCGTTTCCATCGGCACGGGCGCGTGGAACACCAGGTCAGGCGCGATGACCTCGTCGATCGTCTTGGCGATGAGCTCCGCGTCGCCGCTGTTGACGGCCTCGTGGAGGCGCAGGAACGTCTCGTGGACCCCGGTGGACTGGACTGCCGACATGTGACTTCTCCTCGGATCGGGATGATCGTGCGTGGCGACCCCACGTCCGGTTGTCGCTCACATGCAGGCGACGAACGAGCATCCGCCCGGGGGACGGGCCGGGCCGGGGAAATCAGAGCCCTTCGAGCCGCCGGGCCAGGAACCGCCGCTCGGGGGTCGTGGTGGCCAGTTCGAGCGCCCGGCGGTAGGCGTCCCGGGCCTCGGCGTCCCGGCCCAGCCGGCGCAGCAGCTCGCCGCGGGTCGAGTGGAAGTAGAGGTAGCCGTCCAGGTCGAGGCGGTCGACGGCGCGCAACGCCGCGGCCGGGTCGCCGGCCTGGGCCAGCGCCACCGCGCGGTTGAGCTCGACCACCGGCGAGCCGGTCAGCTCGACCAGCCGCCGGTACAGCTCCGCGACCTGCGGCCAGTCGATCCGCTCGCGCGTCTGCAGCGACGCGATCGCGGCCTGGACGACGTAGGCGCCGCGCCCGCCCAGCGCCAGCGCTCGATCCAGCACCGCCCGCCCCTCCGCGAGCTGGCCCACGTCCCACAACGACCGGTCCTGGTCCTCCAGCAGCACGAGGTCCTCCCCGGAGAACCGGGCCCGCCGCCGGGCGTGGTGGATCATCATCAGCGCCAGCAGCCCGTACGCCTCCGGCTCCGCCGGCATGAGCGCGGCGAGCAGCCGCCCCAGGCGGATGGCCTCGGCACCGAGGTCGACCCGGCCCCGGTAGCCCTCGTTGTAGATCAGGTAGATCACGGCCAGCACCGCGTCGAGACGATCGGGCAGCAGCCGGGCGCCGGGAACCGCGAACGGGATCCCGGCCAGCTTGATCTTGGCCTTCGCGCGGGTCAGGCGCCGCTTCATGGTCTCCTCGGAGACCAGGAACGCCCGGGCGATCTCGGCGGTCTCCAGCCCCCCGACGGCCCGCAGCGTGAGCGCCACCTGCCCCTCCAGCGCCAGCGCCGGATGGCAGCAGGTGAAGATCAGTTCCAGCCGTTCGTCCTTGATCACGGTGTCGTCGAACTCGTCCATGATGACCTCCGGCACCGGCAGCAGGTGGATCTTCTCGGCCAGGGTGCGCTCCCGGCGGAGCCGGTCGATGGCCCGGTTGCGGGCCGTCGTCACCAGCCACGCGCCCGGGTTGTCCGGCACGCCCGAGGCGGGCCAGTGCCGCGCCGCGATCGCGAACGCCTCCTGCGCGGCCTCCTCGGCCAGGTCGAAGTCACGCAGGAACCCGACCAGCGAGGCCACCACCCGGCCCCACTCGTCCCTGAAGACCTCCTCCAGCACGCTCAGCGCCGCACCACCGGCCTGACCTCCACCGTGCCGCCGAGCCGGGCGGCCGGGACGCGCGCGGCCAGCTCGATCGCCTCGTCCAGATCGGCCGCCTCGATCAGGCAGAGGCCGCCGAGCACCTCCTTGGTGTCCGCGAACGGGCCGTCGGTCATCAGCGTCCGGCCGCCGGACACCCGCACGGTGGTCGCCGTCTCGGTGGGCTGCAACTGCCCGCCGGCGACGTACCGCTCGTCGTCGGTGAAGGCGAGGAACTCGGCCAGCGCCGCCTCGCGTTCGGCCTCCGGCAGCGAGTCCGCGTAGCCGGGCGGGGTGTAGATCAGCAAGGCGTACTGCATCGCGAACCTCCAGGGCAGTGGGCTCTCACCTGCGCGACGAACGAGCGACCCAGCAGGGGACAACTCCGGGACCTCATTTTCCGGACAGCCGAGACGTTAGTCGCCGTCCCGGCTCCGGCGCGCACCGAGCCCCCTGGCCCGCGCGGTTCACGTGCAGACGGGGAGCTTCGGGTTGTCGTGGGTGCGTACGGCGGGCAGCCACCCGTAGCCGCCCGGCACGTCGTCGAGCAGCACCCGGAACCAGCGGGTCGTGCCCACCCCGGTCTCGTCCTCGACGCGGTCGCCGTCGTACAGGACGCAGTCGGTCCGCAGCACGTCGCCGTGCCAGACGCGGTGTGCCACCACGTTGCCCGCGGCGTACTTGAGGCGCGGATCGCGGGCCAGGCCCATGCTGCAGGCGGGTATGCGCTCGGCACGGGTCCGGCAACCCTGCTCGACGTTGTAGACCCGTACGGTGGACACGGGCAGGGCGCCCGGACTGCTTTCCGAGATCGTCGGGGCATTGTCCCCGGAGGCCGTGTTGAACACGACGAAGGCGGCGACACCCGCGACGACCAGGACGGTGGCGGCCACGGCGGCCACCGGGACGCGCCGGCCACCCGCCCGGAGCGGCCACCCGCGCCGGCCCGCGACCCCGTCGGGAAGCCCCTTCCCCGTCCTGCCGTCCGCGGGCCGCATCGGCTCCCCGCCCGCGGCCGGATCGGTCTCGGGCCCGGCGGCCTCGGGCGACCCGCTGTCGGCCTCGTCCCAGGGGGCGGCCTGGTCGGACCGCGCGGAGTCTGCCAGCGCCCACAGCCGGTGCAAGTCACGCAGTTCGTCGCTGGTGGCGCCGCACGCCTTGGCGAAAGCGTGCACCGGCCCGTAGGCCGTCGGCACCTTGGCCCCCGAACAGTAGCGGTGCAGGCTCGATCGGCTGACGCCGGTCTGCCTGGACAGCTCTTCGAAACTCGCCCCCGCGCGTTCTTTGAGCATCCGTAACCGTGCGGCGAATCGCTGAGCGTCAGTCATCTGCGTCAAGACCCGGATCGCCTTTCAGCCGTGAGCTGCGCGCCGTCCCACGCATCCCACCGACGTCCCAGCAGCTCAGCCGAACGCGCAGCTCGCAATGGAGAGTGTCGTCCCAGCATCCCATCTCGAGCCGATTCCTTGCCAGCGATCAGGGCGTCTTGCCATGGTCGTCCCGTTCATGCCGGCACCGCCACGGGGGCAGGTGCCGGCAGGCCCGCGCCGCGGCCGCACCCGCCGGCGAAGGGTCCGCCATGAGATCCGCCGAGTGATCGCCGCCTCGACAAAAGCGTAACCAGTGGGTTACGCTTTTCGGGTGGATGAGGTGGCAGGGGCGATCGCGGACCCGGTGCGCCGGGAGATCCTGGTCATGCTGCGCGGCGGCAGGCTCGCGGCAGGGCAGATCGCCGGGCACTTCCAGATCAGCAGGCCGGCCGTGAGCCGCCACCTGCGCGTGCTCCGGCAGAGCGGGCTGGTGCGTGACGAGCTCGTCGGCAGGCAGCGGCTCTACGAGCTCGACCCCGGGCCGTTCACCGAGCTCGTCGCCTGGCTCGCCCAGTTCGCCCGGCCCGCCGGCTGGGAGCACCGCCTCGACGCGCTGGAGACAGAGGTTTACCGGACCCGCCGCGAACGTCGCGCCCAGGGGTCGGCCGATCAAGCAGAGGAGAGCACCGCATGAACCGTCTGCCCACCGGTGAGCTGTTCCGTACCGACGCAGGAAGCGATCTCGTGCTGACCCGATCGTTCCGCGCGCCGGTCGAGGACGTGTGGGCCAGCGTCACCGAGCCCGACCGCACGGCTCGCTGGTTCGGGCCGTGGGAGGGCGACGCCGCGCCAGGCCACATGATCAAGGTACGGATGCTGTTCGAGGACCAGGAGCCGTGGATCGAGATGCGCGTCGACGCGTGCGAGCCGCCCCGGCGACTGGCCCTGTCCTCGACCGACGAGTTCGGCAGCTGGCACGTCGAGCTGCTGCTGTCCGAGGCCGGCGGGGAGACCCTGCTGCGGTTCGTGCAGCACCTCGACGACGAGGACCAGATCGGCGAGGTCGGCCCCGGCTGGGATTACTACCTGGACATGCTGGTGGCCGCGCGCGACGGCTCTCCGACGCCGGACTTCGACACCTATTACCCCGCGATGAAGCCCTACTACGTGGAGCTGTCCACCCGGAAGTGACGCCACCTCCGGAAAATGCCACGGGGTCGTGCTCCGGAGCACGGCCCCATGGCGTTCAGTCGCGGGCGAGGCCGAGCAGCAGGCCGTCGGCGGAGACGGCCGGGCTGCTCGTCAGGAACAGGGGCGTGCCCGCCTCGGGCGCCCGCACCTCGGCGAACACCTCGCCCCACACGTCGGCCACGGTCCCGAGCAGCCCGCCGGCCGGCACGGACTCCCCCACCGACACCGCGGGCTCCCACCAGCCGGCCCGCTCGGTGCGCAGCCAGTGCCAGCCCTCGTGACGGCGGGCCCCGCGGAGCGGCCACGGCTCGCCGTCCAGCACGCCGATCGACCTGGCGAGGTTGGTCAGCCCGGCCAGGTGGCGGTCGATCGCCGCCCGGTCGAGCAGGCCGTTCTGGCCCGACTCGGCGATGATCGCCGGGATGCCGGCGTCGGCCGCCGCCGCGCACGTGCTGCCCGCCACGGTCCGCGCCGCCGCCGCCTGCCGGACGATGTGCCCGAGCCCGAAGGCCGTGGCGAGCTCCAGCGAGGCGGCCTCGACCGGCGACTCCTCGAAGATGGTGAACGGTTCGAGCGCCTCCGGCACGTCGCCCGCGTGCATGTCCACCAGGTAGTCGGAGCCGAGGACGAACCTCTCGAACACGTGATGGGCGAGCACCCGCGTGTAGGTGCCGGCCGGGTCGCCGGGGAAGCTGCGGTTCAGGTTCTCGCCGTCGGGCGGGACCACGAACGGCACCCTGGCCCAGAAGCCCGGCACGTTCACCACCGGGACGAGGACGATCCGCCCCTTGACGGCGCTCGCGTCGAGGCCGCGGACGAACTCGCGGACGGCGGCTATCGACGCGTACTCGGCGCCATGGACGCCGGAGAGCACGGTGAGCCGCGGCCCGTCCTCGCGGCCCTGGACGTCGAAGTAGGGGATGGCGAGGTCGAGCTGAGGGATTTCCAGAGTACGCCGGCTGATCATCGCCCCACCGCCGCGATCTCGGGCAGCGCCTCGGCCAGGAAGTCGCGCATCGTTTGCTGGAACAGCTCGGCCTCCTCGATCTGCGGCGAGTGGCCGGACTTCTCGAAGACGACCAGCTTCGCGTTCGGGATGAGCGAGGCGATCGTCTCCGACGACGACACCGGGGTCACCCAGTCGGTGCGTCCGACGGTGACCAGGGTGGGGCAGGTGACCGACGGCAGTTGCGGCTTGACGTCGTAGATCGGCGCGTTGTGCTGGAAGCACCAGTTGTGCGCCTCGTGGCGGTAGATACCGGCCTCGACCCGGGCGGCTGCGGCCACCGGGTCGTACTCGAAGTCGTACAGCGGGATCAGCTCGGCCCAGCAGGACTTCAGGTCCTCGTCGTCGCGGATGTTGCCGCTCCAGTAACGCTCGTAGTTCTCCCAGTTGATCGTCACGCGGGTCTGCTTGCGCGCGTTCTCGGTGGCGAGGGCCAGGTTGGTACGGTCCGGCGAGGTGTCGCGCAGGATCATCGCGCTCACCCGGTCGGGATACGCGATCGCGTACTCCATGGCGATGAACCCGCCGTAGGACCCCCCGGCGACCACGATCTTCTCCGCGCCGGCCCACTCGCGCAGCGCGTCGACGTCGGCGGCCCACTGGGCGTGCGAGTACGGCGGCACGCCCTCGCTCAGCCCGCAGCCGCGGGCGTCGAACACCACGACGCGGAACAGGTCGGACAGCGGCCCGAAGGTGGACCTGGGCTCGGCGAGCGAGCCGATGCCACCGCCGCCGTGATGGGCGATCAGAACCGGCGCGCCCTCCTCGCCGAGCACCTCGACATTGAGGCGCGCTCCGTTGATGTCTACGAACACGGACACTCCTTCAGCAGAAAATTCAGGCGGCCTGGCGGTCGATCCAGCCGGACACGATCTGGTCGAGCACGCCGAGCGGGACCGCGCCGTTGCCGAGCACCGTGCCGTGGAAGGCCCGGATGTCGAACCTGGCGCCGAGCCGCCGCCGGGCGAGGTCGCGCAGGCGGCGGATCTCGCGGCGGCCGATCATGTAGGCGAGCGCCTGTCCCGGCCAGGAGATGTAGCGGTCGATCTCGTTGCGGACGTTGGCGCGGGTGGTCGCGGTGTTGTCCCACATGAACCGCATGGCCTGCTCCCGCGACCAGCCGAGGTGGTGCATGCCGGTGTCGACGACGAGGCGGCAGGCCCGCAGCGCGTCGAAGGACAACATGCCGAGGCGGGACAGGTCGGAGGTGTAGAGGCCCATCTCGTCGGCCAGCCGCTCGCTGTACAGGCCCCAGCCCTCGACGTAGCCGCACACCTCCGCGTCCAGGAAGCGCCGGTACTCGGGCAGGTCCGTCAGGGTCTGCGCGGAGGCGATCTGCAGATGGTGCCCCGGCGTGCTCTCGTGGAAGGCCAGCGCCTCGTACTCGTACACGAACCGCTCCTGCGGATCGGTCGTGAGCACGCAGTGGGCGCCCGGCCGCGACCCGTCGCCGGCCGGCGGCCGGTAGTGGGCGAGCGCGGCGTTGCCCGCCTCGATCGGGTTGATCTCCTCGATGACGCAGTCGGCGATGTCGTACGCCGGGAACCACTCGCCGCGGGCCTCCTCCGCACGGCGCAGCGCCTCGGTGACCGTGTCGACGATCTGCGCGCCGTCGGTGAAGCGCAGCGAGCGGTCGTCGCGCAGCCGGGCATGGATCTCGGCCACGTCGGTCGTGCCGAGCACCCGGCCGCCCAGCTCGGACCACTCGGCCTGCAGCTCCGCCAGACAGTCGAGCCCGATCCGGTGGATCTCCTCCGGGGACAGGTCGGTGGTGGTGTGCCGCCGTACCGCGTCGCGGTAGCCCTCCTCGCCGCCCGGGACGAACCGGATGCCGACCTGGTCGTCGGGGCGGGCCACCGGCAGCAGCTCGTCGCGCAGGCCGGCCAGCAGGCGGCGCATGGCGGGCCGGACGGAGCCCTCGACGATCTCCGCCGCCCGGGCCCTGACCTGGTCGCGGTCCACGTCGTCCGGCAGCCGCGGGCTGAGCAGCGTGTCGTCCGCCAGGCTCAGCGCGAGGTGGCCGGTGAGCTGGTCGATGGCCTGGCCGACGCCCACGCGGGTGGGGATGCGGCCTTCGTCCTTGGCCGTACGGTAACGGTCGAGTACGGCGTCGAGGAACGCGGGCAGGCCGCCGAGCCGCCGGAGATACTGCTCGGCCGCCGCCGC
Organism: Nonomuraea jiangxiensis; assembly: GCF_900099965.1. Lineage (GTDB taxonomy): Bacteria > Actinomycetota > Actinomycetes > Streptosporangiales > Streptosporangiaceae > Nonomuraea > Nonomuraea jiangxiensis. The sequence goes on from NZ_FNDJ01000006.1 coordinate 222,932, forward strand.
GTCGGTGACGGACGCGGCCGGGACCGACATGAACATCATCGCCTGCGGCGCGGAGTAGCCGTCGGCCGAGGCCCCGGACTCCCACAGGCCGTGCTCCAGGTCCGACCGGGTCGCCCAGGTCAGGCGGCCGAGCACCGCGTGGTTGACCTGGTCGGCCGGGTTCAGGCCGGCCGGGTCGAGGGCCGCCAGCCCTCGCTCGATGCCGGCCAGCTCGGCGGCCACGGCCGCCGAGCCCTCGCGGCTGGGGTCGGGCACCAGGCCGTCGAAGCCGGAGACCCCGAGCAACGTGGCGCTGAACGGGTCGGCGGCATGCTTGATCTGGAAGAACTCCGCGCTCAGCCGGGCCAGCTCGGCGTTCGGCGGCACATCGGAGGTGCGGGCTTCGGAGGTTCGGACTTCGGAGGTTCGGGCTTCGGGGGTGCGGGCTTCGGGGGTGTGGTCAGCCACCACTCACTCCTGGTTGCGAAGAGGTCACGACAGGGTCCAGACACGGTCGAGGGCCCTGAGGATGTTGCCGCCCAGCACGGCGGCGATCTCGTCGTCGGAGAACCCGTCGCTTACCAGCCGGCCGCAGATGTTGGCGAAGTTCTCGGTCGGGTTCTCCAGGCCGTCCACGTAGGCCACCTTCGGGAAGGAGGGACCGCCGGGGGCGGCGGCCCCGATCCTGAGCAGGTGGCCGAACACGGTGTGCAGGCCGACGTGGTCGCCGTAGAGGGTGTCGGGCCCGAACGCGACGTGCTCGATGCCGACCAGGTCCACGCAGTACTTGAAGTGGTCCATCACCGACAGGATGGTGTGCCGGGGATGCGCCTCGGACAGCGTCGTGTGCGGCGCCGCGGACATCCCGATGACGCCGCCGGTCTCGGCCACGGCGCGCAGGACGTCGTCAGGTTTCATCCGCGGCGTGTCCCAGACCGCGCGGGCCCCGGCGTGCGTCATGAACACCGGGCGTTGGCTGGCGGCGCAGACGTCGAGGCCGGTCCGGTCGGAGGAGTGCGAGATGTCGATGGCCAGGCCGAGCCGGTTCATCCTGGCGACCGCCCGCCGGCCGAAGTCGGTCAGGCCGCCGTCGACGGTCTCGTTGAGGCCGCTGCCGAGCGCGTTCGCCTCGGAGTAGGCGATGCCGATCTGCCGCAGGCCGAGGCCGTACAGCACGTCGAGCCGGTCGATCTCGTTCTCGATCGGGGTGGCCGCCTCCAGGCCGAACAGCAGGCCCACCTTGCCGGTGCGGTGGGCGTACTCGATGTCGGCCAGGTTCCTGACCACGATGACGTCGTCCTGGTGGGCGAGGTCGGCCTGGCGCATGCCGAGGTCGGTGATGACGTCGAGCCAGCGCCACGGCGCGTTGCCGGTGACGCAGGCGGTGCCGTCCATCATGTTGTCGAACACGACGGTCATGCCGGAGGCGCGGAGCCCCGCGAACGCGGTGTGCTGGCGCCCGGTGCGGTTGTACTCCGGGGTCTGGCGCATGTCGGCCGGGAAGCGCACCGGGTGGTCGTGCAGGCTGATCACGATGTTGTCGCGCAGGAGCCGCTCGGCCCGCGACCGCTCCGCCGCCGCCAGCCCGTCCTCGTACGGCGGGACCCGGCCGAACTCGGGCGCCAGCTCGAACTCGGGGAAGTCCTCGCCGGGAGTGAGGTAACCGTAGGACCGGTAGCTCATCACGCGGACCGCTCGCGCGAGCCGGGACCGGCGACCGGGGCCAGCCGGTGCGGCCCGTCGGCGAGCAGCCGCCACAGCTGTTCCCAGGCGCGCATGCCCTCGCGCAGCCGCGGGATCCGCAGGAACTCGTTCGGGGCGTGCAGGTTCTCGTCCGCGGTGGAGAAGGAGAAGAACAGCGTCTTCGCGCCGAGCACCTCCTCGAACAGCGCCGTGGCGGGCAGCGTGCCGGCGATGACGGCCAGCAGCACGTCCTGGCCCGGGTAGACGTGCTCCAGCGCGGCGCGGGCGGCCCGGATGGCCGGGTGATCGGGCGCGATCGTGTACGCGGGCACGCCCCCCTCGTCGGGGTGGACCGCGACGCGCACACCGGTGAGCTTGTGGTCGAGCACGTGGTCGGTGATGGCCCGCAGCACGGCGTCCGGCCGCTGGCCGGGCACCAGCCGGCAGGAGATGTGGGCCCGCGCGGTGTGCGGAATGACCGTGTACTTCCCGCCGCCGGTGACCCCGTTGACCTCCAGCGTGGGCCGCTCCCACAGGCGTTCGAGCGTGCTGTAGCCGGCCTCGCCGAAGACGCTGCCGAGCCCGAGGCCGTCCCGGTAACCGTCCTCGTCGAAGGGCACCGCCGCGATGGCCGCGCGGCGCTCGTCGCTCAGCTCGGGGATGCCGTCGTAGAAGCCCTCGACCGCGACCCGGCCGTCGGGCGTGTGCAGCCCGGCCAGGATCTCCGACAGCGCGTGCAGCGGGTTGGCCACGGTGCCGCCGAACCGGCCGGAGTGCAGGTCGGCGTTGGCGCCGGTGACCTCGATGTCCAGGGTCACGAGGCCCTTGGAGGCGATCGACAGCGACGGCTCGGTGGGCCGCCACATGGCGCCGTCGGCGGAGATGACCAGGTCGGCCGCCAGCTCGTCGGCGTGCTCGCGAAGGTAGGCCGGCAGGTGCGGGCTGCCGATCTCCTCCTCGCCCTCGAAGAGGAACTTGACGTTCAGCGGGAGCGCGCCCTCCTGGGCGATGAACGCCTGGGCCACCTTGAGCACGATGAACACCGGGCCCTTGTCGTCGGTGACCCCGCGCCCGCGGATCACGTCGCCGTCCACGGTGAGCTCGAACGGCGGCGTGCGCCATTCGGCCTCCGAGCCGGTGGGCTGCACGTCGTAGTGGCCGTAGACCAGGATGGTGGGCGCCCCGGGAGCGCCCAGCCACTCGCCCCGCACCACCGGGTGGCCGGAGGTGGCGACGACGCGGCCGCCGGCGAAGGAGAGCTGGTCCGCCAGCCACTCCGCGGCCGTGCGCATGGTCTCCTCGGTGGCGTCGCGGCTCACGCTGGGCACGGCGACGTAGGCGGCGAGCTCGTCGAGGTATTCGGCGTCGGTGGAGTTAAAAGAGAGCATGTCCGCCGTCAATCGAGATGGTCTGACCGGTGATCCAGGACGAGGCTTCGGAGACGAAGAACCGCACCCCGTGCGCGATGTCCTCGGGCGAGCCCAGCCGGCGTACGGCGATGCCCTCGACGAGCTCCCGCTGGCCCGCGTCCCCGTAGCTCTCCCACTGCTTGATCGTGGTGGGGTTCGACAGGACGAATCCGGGGGCGATGCAGTTGACCGTGATGCCGTACCGGCCCAGCTCGTGGGCCATCTGGCGGGTGAAGCCGATCTGCCCGGCCTTGGCGCTGGCGTAGGCCTGGATGCCGGTCAGGCTGACGCTGCGGCCGGCGCCGGAGGAGATGTTGACGACGCGGCCCCACCCGCGCCGCTTCATGCCCGGCGCCACCGCCCGGGTGCACAGGAAGGTGCTGGTCAGGTTGGCCGCGACCACGGCCGACCAGTCGTCGTCGGAGATCTCCTCGATCGGGTGGTGCACCTGGCCGACGACCCCGCCCGCGTTGTTGACCAGGATGTCGACGTCGCCGAGTTCGGCGAAGAACGCGTTGACCGCGGCCGAGTCGGTCACGTCCACCGTGTCCTTGTCGATGCCGTGCACCCGGACGCCGTCGGCTTCGAGCGCGGCGGCGATGGCCGCGCCGATCCCGTGCGCCGTGCCGGTGACGACGGCGATCCTGCCGCTGTCCGAGGTCTGCGGGCCTGATGTCGCGGCACCTGATGTCGCCGCGCCCGATGTCGCCGCGTCCGATCTCACTGGGCCTGATGTCACTGGTCGAGCCATCCCTTCTCCAGCAGCTCGCGGACCTCGGCCACGCCGGCGTCCCAGACGAGCTGCATGTCCTCGTCACTTCGCTGGTAGGCGCCGCCGAGACTGCCGTCCGGCGACTGCGCCCTCATCTCCTCGGCCGTCAGGTTGCCGGCCTTCGCCCGGTCGATGACGGGGGCGGCGCCGCCGGGGATCTCGACGCCGGCCACCCTGGTCCAGGCGAAGTTCTCCAGCCACGAGCCGTGGTACTGGTCCTCGTCGAACCGGCTCGCCGCCGCTGCCGTCTTCGGCGCGTTGTACCAGCTGTGGAACAGCACCTGGACCCGGTCGGCGCCGGGCCGGTTGATCCACTCGCGGATGAGCCCGGCGACGGGGGCGTTGCCGCCGTGCCCGTTGATCACCGCGATCCGCCGGAAGCCCTGACCTGCCAGGCAGTCCAGCAGGTCGCGCACCACCTCGATGTAGGTGCTCATGCGCAGGCTCATGGTGCCGGGGTAGGCGGTGAAGTACGGGGCCATGCCGAACGGCAGAACCGGCAGCACCGGCACGCCGAGCGGCTCGGCCGCCTCCACCGACACGCGCTCGGCCAGCAGCGCGTCGGTGCCGAGTGAGAGGTACCCGTGCTGCTCGGTCGAGCCGACCGGGAGCACGACGCGATCGTCACGTTCGAGGTAGTCGGCGATCTGCATCCAGTTGCTGTCGAAGACCCGCACCGGTCCTCACACTCCGTTCTCGGGGGTCACGCACCGCTCGGTCCGACGGTTTGCGAAGTGAAATCCATGTCGGCCTGCAAGGTGGTCATCTGTAAGGAGATTAGAGCCAATACTAACCATTCGTCCCTCAATTACCAGTCCGTCCCCCTTCAGATGCATAAGATCGGTCAAGTCGTACGATCGACTTCGGGGGAACCGTGGTTCGCATACGAACGGCGAGGTAGCCTTCCCGCCATGCCCCCTCGACGCCGCGCTGTCGCCAGCGCCACTCCCGCCCCGCTACGAGACCTGCCCGCCGGGCCGGCGCCGGCGCCGGCGGTGCCGCTCGACGACGTTGACAAGCAGATACTCGTGCTGCTCAGCAAGGATTCCCGGCGCTCCCAACGGGCGCTGGCCCGCGAGCTGGGCATGTCCGCGCCCGCGGTCGGAGAGCGCATCGCGCGTCTGGAGCGCCTCGGCGTCATCCGCGGCTACAGCGTCTGCGTCGACTGGAACGCCGCGGGGTTCCCGATGACGGTCTACCTGACCATCACCGCCGTACAGGGCTATCAGCAGAAAGAGCTCATCGAGAAGCTCTCCCTGATTCCCGAGCTCGAAGGGCTCGATGTCGTGACCGGTGCGATCGACCTGCTCGCCCGGCTCCGCGTACGCGACCACCTGCACCTGCGGCACCTGCTCATGGAGCGCATCTGGCAGATCGAGGGCGTGCAGCGTACGGAGACCTCGCTGAGCATCATGGAGATCGAGCCGAAGAACCTGGTGGCCGAACTGTTGTCGGACTCACCGGCGGAGGAGGACGCCTGAGGGGCGCCGGATGGCCGATGGTCATCCCGGCGCCCCAGGCCCGTGTACGGGGCCGAATCCGCGCCGGTAGACCATCACCGTCCGGTTGAAGGTGATGACGACCGTACCGTGCTGGTTGGTGCCCGTGGTCCGCACGGTCACGATGCCGACCTCCGGCCGCGACCGCGACTCGCGCACGGCCAGCACCTCGGACGAGGAATAGACGGTGTCGCCCTCGAACAGCGGGTTCGGCAGCCGCACCTCGTCCCAGCCCAGGTTGGCCATGACGTTGTAGGACACGTCGTTGACCGACTGCCCGGTGACGAGCGCGATGGTGAAGGCCGAGTTGACCAGCGGCCGGCCGAACTCGGTCTGCGCGGCGTAGTGGGCGTCGAAGTGCACCCTGGCGGTGTTCTGGGTGAGCAGGGTGAACCAGACGTTGTCCGCCTGGGTCACCGTGCGGCCCAGCCCGTGCTCGTACACGTCGCCGACCTCGAAGTCCTCGAAATAGCGGCCCTGCCATCCGGCGCGTACGGTCATGACTCCCCTTCCGGCCGGGCCGCGCGCAGCCGCTCGACCCGCTCGGCGTCGTACTTGAGCAGTTCGGTGTAGATGTAGTCGGCGTCCTCGTCGCGGCGCGGGGCCCGCCGGTGCGCGCGCTCCCCCGGCTCCTCCAGGCCGCCCTGCCGCACCCGCATCGGGCTCCCGACCTGCCGGATCGTGCCGAAGTAGGGATGCTCGGTCTCCACCACCATGCCGCGGGCGAGCGTGTGCGGATCCGCCAGCGCCTGCGCCACGGAGTTCACCGGGCCGCAGGGCACGCCCGCCGCCCTGAGCAGGTCCAGCCAGTGGTCGCTGGGCCTAGTGGTGAACACCTGCTCCAGCTCGGCCAGCAGGGTCTCCGCGTGCTCCCTGCGGGCCGCGAAGTTCGCGTAGCGGGGGTCGTCCGGCCACTCCGGATGCCCGACGACCTCGGCGAGCCTGCGGAAGAACTTCTCCTTCGGGCAGGCCACCACGAGCCAGCCGTCGGCCGTGGGGAACGCCTGGAACGGCACCAGCGACGGGTGGGCCGAGTGGTGGGTGCGCCGGGGTACGAAGTCGCCGTTGAGCTGCCAGGCGGCCGGATAGGTCAGCATCGAGACCGCGGTGTCGAACAGGCTCAGGTCGCAGTCTGCGCCCACCCCGTCGCGCCGGGCGGCGTGCAGCGCGGCCAGGATCGAGCCGGCCGCGACCAGGCCGCCCGCGTAGTCGACGAGGGAGAGCCCCGACTTCGTGGGCGGCCCGTCGGGCTCGCCGGTGAGGTCCATCCAGCCGGCGATGCCCTGCAGCACGTAGTCGTAGCCGGGCTCCTTGCTGCGTGGCCCGGTCATGCCGAAACCGCTGAGCGAGCTGCACACGATCGCCGGGTTGAGGTGCTTGAGGTCGTCGTAGCGGATGCGCAGCTTGGCCGGCACGTCGCCGCGCAGGTTCGAGTGCACCACGTCGCTGACCCTGACCAGGTCCTCGAACACGGCCCGGCCCTGCGGGGTGGTGAGGTCCAGGCCCAGGCTGCGCTTGTTGCGGTTGAAGGTCTCGAAGAACAGGCTGTCCTCGCCGTGCTGCTCGGGCACCACGTAGCGCCCGACGTCGCCGCCGGACGACGGGTCCTCGATCTTGATGACCTCCGCGCCCAGGTCGGCCAGATGGACGCTGCCGAAGGGGCCGGCGCCGTACTGCTCGATCGCGATCACCCTGACGTCCGACAGCGGCAACCTCGGCTCGGTCATGACAGCGCCTCCCGACCGACCGTAGCCGCGCCGCCCGACCGGCGGGCCGCGGCGAGCGCCGCCACCCGCGCCATCTCATTGCCCACGATCATCAACCCTTCGTCCACTCCCATACCCGGCTTGGCCAGCACCTGCCCGGCGTCGCAGGCCATCGCGACGTGGGCGCAGACCTGCGCCGAGCGGTCGGTCTCGTTGCAGGTGCCGCCGCAGTAGGCCACCAGGCCGTGCTCGCGCACCAGCAGCAGCGCCTCGATGGTGTTGCCGATGCCGCCGAGGTCGGGCGTCTTGACGTGGATGACGTCGGCCGCGCCCGCCTCGACGAACAGCCGGATGTCCTCCAGCGTGTTGCACCACTCGTCCACGGCGATCTTGACCGGCGAACCGCGGCGGCGCAGGGCCGCCCGCAGGCGCACGTACGTCTCGATCTGCGCCTCCCGGCCGCCGGCGTCGATCGGATGCTCGACGACCAGCTCGTACGGCGCGGCCAGGTCGCCGAGGTGGGCCAGGTAGCCGGCCACCGCCTCGACGTCGCCGCCGAAGGCCAGGCCCACGGTGCCGTAGGTGTCGAAGTGCAGCCTCGGCTCGTAGGCGGCGTCGGGGCGCAGACCGGCGATCCGGTCGACCAGCCAGCCGATGTACTTCTCCAGCAGCTCCCCGTGTCGGCCCAGCTTGGTGTCGACGTTGTTGATCAGGCCGTGCGGCAGGACGTCGACCCGCTTGAGGATCATCTTGTCCGCGTTGTCGTACCGGTCGTCGCCGGTCTGGGCGAACATCGGCACCGGCGCCAGGTCCACGCCGGTGGCGTACTCGTCGCGTACGACCTCGGCCATGGTGAGCTGGCGGCTGCACGCGACCGCGTCGAGCAGCGCCTGGGAGACGCCGTAGCGCACGGCCGTGTGCAGCGGGCCCGCGGCGGTGCGGCAGTCTTCCACCCGGCCGGCCAGCTCGCGGAACGAACCGAGCTCCGCCCCCTTCAGCAACGGCGTGAGGTGCTCCTCGACGTCGCGGCGGGCGTCCGCCGCGCTGAAGACCGGGTCGCGGCCCCCGGCGCCGCTGTACTGCACGGCGGCGCAGTCGCCGTGGGCGACCGAGCCGTCCTCCAGCAGCAACATCACCGAGAGCGCCTCGCCGGCCTGCCTGATCCCCGTGAAGCCCGGCGTGAGCGGTTCGCCCGTGTAGGTGAAGCCGTCGTGCCCCGCGCCGGCCCTGATGGCCGCCTGGTCGTCCGCGAAGAACCCGGCGCGGACCGGCTGGGTGAGAATGTCGACGATCTTCACTCGACGAGACCCCGGCACAGCAGTACGACGGTGATGAAGGTCTGGTAGATCCGCAGCGGGTCGTCGCCGACGATGGTCGCCGACAGGTCACCCGTCCGTTCGACCCCGGCGATCCTGGCGGCCAGCTCGCAGTAGTCGCTGCTGCGGAACGAGATGCCGAGGGTGACGGGCAGGGCGATGTCCGGCGGCCCGGCCTCCTTCAGCCCCTCGACCGCCGCCCTGGCCCGGTCGCGGATCAGGTCCCTGGCCGCCGCGGGGTGCAGCGACTCGGCGGCGAAGCGTGAGACCGACTTCTTCACCACCGCCGTCTCGATGCGCGGGCAGAACCGCAGGGTCTCCTCGGCGGTCGTGGCGTCGCCGGTGACCAGGACGATCGGCACCCGGTACGCCGCGGCCACCAGCGCGTTGATGCCCGCCTCGCCGGCGACGACGCCGTTGACGGTGACCTCCGCGAAGGCCGTCGGGAAATAGGTGTGCGACAGCACCGAGCCCCTGCTGCCCATCGAGCCGTGGTAGGACACCATGAAGACCGCGTCGAAGCTCTCGTCGAGCCCCTGCATCATGTACATCGGCTTGTAGCGGCCCGACAGATAGCCCGCCCGCCCGGCGAGCGCGTCCGGCTTCAGGTTGGCCATCTTCGAGTGCGCGTCGTTCACCAGGAACTCGGTGGCGCCGGCCTGCGCCGCGCCCTCGATGGCGGCGTTGATCTCGCCGGTCAGCAGGTCGGTGTAGTAGGGGTACTGCGACCCGCCGATGACGCACTGGTCCCAGTCGACGACACCGGCCGTGCCTTCCATGTCGGACGAGATGAAGATCTTCACAGCACGCTCCTGGGGTGCAGCTCGGGTTCTGTCGAGGTCTCGGTCATCACCGCGTAGACGGAACCGCTCTGACCGGCGGCGGCGCCGTGCCGGCCGTCCGGGGTGAGCGCCAGGCAGCGCAGCTCGGCGCGGTAGTCGTCGGGCAGGGTCGCCGCGTCGGCCAGCATCGCGAGGCACGCGGCCGACGGGTCGAGCCCGCGTGCGAGGTCGGCGACGATGCCGCGGGCGCCGAGCGCACGCATGCTCAGCTCGCCGCGGCCGGTGCAGGCGGCGCCGCCGTAGCGCACGTCGGCGTAGTTGCCGGCGCCGGGCAGGGCCGAGTCGCCGACCCGTCCCGGATACTTCCAGGGGTAGCCGCTGGTGGACACGCCCACGACCAGCTCGCCTGAGGAGTCGAGCGCGATGATGTTGATGGTCCCCCACGGCCCGTCGTGCGGGGCGAAGCGGTTGACCAGCTCCAGCGCGGTCCGCCGGTAGAGCTCGTCACCGGCCTGGGCCTCGGTCCGCTCGCCCTCGACCGACTCGCCGGACGGCCGCAGCGCCAACCGGAACAGCTTCTTCGACTCCTCGGTCAGCAGCTCCGCCCGGGTGAACCCGTTCTCCTCCGCGAACAGCTCCGCGCCGGCGCCGACGAGCAGGCTGTGCTGCGGCAGCCGCTCCAGCACGGCCCGGGCGATCGAGATGGGATTGGGGAATCCCCTGACCGCGCCGACCGCGCCGAAGGCCCTGGTCGAGCCGACCATGAGCGACGCGTCCAGCTCCACCACGCCCTGGGCGTTCGGCAGCCCGCCGGTGCCCACGTAATGGTCGTCCAGGTTGTCCTCGCAGCGGCGCAGCCCGGCCTCCACGGCGTCGAGCGCGGAGCCGCCGCGGGCGAGGATCTCCATCGCCGCGGGGAGGCCCGCCTCGCTGCGTTCACTGCCGATGACGATGGGGGAAATCACTCACTCACTCTTTCCGCGCGTTCTGTTACGTGGACGCAGGCCGCGGCCCGGCGGCTGTCCCGTGGATCGACGATCAGGGGTGGCTCTGTGGCGCAGGCGGCGACGACGGCCGGGCAGCTTCCGGCGTAGCGGCACGGGGTGGTGCCGTCGCGGGCCGCCGAGAGCGTGACCTCCTCGGCGGCGGCCGGGTCGGCCACCGCAACCCCGTCCACGTCGGTGGGCTCGGCCTGCTCGCCCTCGGTCTCCGCCAGCCGGGGCACCGAGCCGATGAGCAGCTTGGTGTAGGGGTGGACCGGGTCGTCGAACAGGGTGTCGGTGTGGCCGGTCTCGACGATGCGCCCGCGGTACATCACCGCGATCCGGTCGCTCACCTGCCGGACGACCGCCATGTTGTGGGAGACGAAGATGACCGAGAGGTGCAGCGTCTCCTTCAGGTCGGTGAGCAGGTTGATGATGTTGGCCTGCACCGAGACGTCGAGGGCCGAGACCGGCTCGTCGGCGATCAGCACGGTGGGCTCCAGCGCGAGCGCGCGGGCGATCCCCACGCGCTGCCGCTGGCCGCCGGAGAACTGCCGCGGCCGCTGCTTCAGCGCCCGCTCGGGCAGCCCGACCAGGTGCATCAGCTCGCGGTTGCGCTCGCCGACCTTGTTGCTCGGCACGATCTTGTGAAACTTCAGCAGCTCGGACAGCGTCTGCTCGACCGTCATCCGGGGGTTGAGCGAGCTGTAGGGGTCCTGGAACACCATCTGGATGGCCCGCTGCTGTGCCCGTGGCCGCTTGGCGGGCACGGGCTCGCCGTCGTAGCGGATCGTGCCGGCGGTGGGGCGATAGAGGCCCACGATGGTGCGCGCGAGCGTCGACTTGCCGCAGCCCGACTCGCCCACCAGGCCCAGCGTCTCCCCCTTGCGCAGGACCAGGTCCACGCCGTCCACGGCGTGGTTCACCGTCGGCTTCTTGCCGAAGATGCGGTCGGTGACCGACGTGGGCGACGTGAAGTGCCGGGCCAGGCCCTCGACCGAGAGGATCTCGTTTCCCGCAGTCACTGCTTGCTCACCGCTTCCTCCGCGACCATCTCGCTCCAGCGCTCCGCGGTGTCCACTCGCAGGCACGCGCTCCTGCGTTCGACGCCGGCGGCGCCGGCCGGCTCCAGTGCCGGCTCCTGGTGGTGGCAGGCGTCCACGGCGAACGGGCACCTCGGCGCGAACGAGCACCCCGAGATCGCCTGGCTGAGGTCGGGCGGCTGGCCGGGGATGGTCAGCAGCCGGTCCACGCGGTGGTCGGGGTCCGGCACCGAGCGCAGCAGCGAGAACGTGTAGGGATGCCGGGGCTCGGCGATCAGGTCGAGCAGCGCGCCCGACTCGACGACCTTTCCGGCGTACATCACGTAGAGCCGCGAGCAGGTCTGGCTGACCACCGCGAGGTCGTGGCTGACCAGCAGCAGGCTGACGTGCTCCTCCTGCTTGAGCTGGCGCAGCACGCGCAGCACCTGGGCCTGGATCGTCACGTCGAGCGCGGTGGTCGGCTCGTCGGCGAGAATCAGCCGCGGCTTGGTGGACAGCGCGATCGCGATGCAGATGCGCTGCCGCATGCCGCCCGAGAGCTCGTGGGGGTAGAGCTCGTAGCGCCGCTCCGGGTCGGCGATGCCCACCTTGTTCATGAGGTCGATCGCGATGGCCCTGGCCTCGCCGCGCGACTTGCCCAGCCTGCGCAGCGGGGCCTCGGCGATCTGCTCGCCGACGCGCATGACGGGGTTCAGCGCCGTCAGGGAGTCCTGGAAGACCATGCTCATCGTGTCGGTCAGCCGGCGGTGCAGCCGCTTGGCGGGCAGGCCGGTGACGTCCTCGCCGTCGATGAGGATGGTGCCGGACACGATGCGGGCCGGGCGGGGCAGCAGGCCGAGCAGCGCGCGCAGGGTCAGGCTCTTGCCCGAGCCGGACTCGCCGACGAGCCCGACCGACTCGGCGACGCCGACCGACAGCGACACCCCGCGGACCGCGTGCAGCCGGCCGTGCGACAGGGGGATGTCCACGTGCAGGTCGCGGACCTCCAGCAACGGTTCGGTCGTCATCGGTTCGCCTTCTCCACGATGCCGTCCGCGATCAGCGCCAGGGCCAGGCCGGTGAGGACGACCGCCAGACCCGGGATCGTGGACATGTACCACTTGTCCAGGATGAACTGCTGGCCCTCCTGGATCATCGTCCCCCAGTCGGGCGTGGGCGGCGGCACGCCGAGGCCGAGGAAGCCCAAGGTGACGATGGCCAGCAGGGTGAGCACGATGTCGCTCATCGTGAAGACGACCGCCTGGAGCAGCACGTTCGGCAGCAGGTGCCGGATCAGGATGCGCCACGTCGGCAGGCCGCTGGCCCGCGCCGCCATGGCGTACTCCTGCTCCTTGGCGACCAGCACCTGGCCGCGCACGATGCGGCAGTACGCCACCCAGCCGACGAGCGTGATCGCCGTGTAGATGCTGGTCGTGCCGGGACCCATCGCGAACACCAGCGCGATGACCAGCACCAGGAACGGGAAGGCGATCACCATGTCGACGACGCGCCCGACGATGGCGTCGAGCCAGCCGCCGAACCAGCCGGCGATCAGCCCGATCAGGCTGCCGATCACGAACGGCGAGATGACGGCGAGCACGCCGACCTGGAGGTCCACCCGCGCGCCGTAGAGCAGCCTGGCGAGCACGTCGCGGCCGAGCGAGTCGGTGCCGAGCAGGTGCCCCTTCGAGCCGGGTTCGAGGAACGCGTTCGTGAGGTCCTGCTTGATCGGGTCGTAGCTCGTCAGCAGGGGCGCGCAGAGCGCGCACAGGACGATGAGCCCGAACAGGATCAGCCCGGCCACGAGAGGGGCGTTCCACCGCCCGCGGCTGCGGCGGCGCGCACCCGGTACGGCCGGGACGACGGGACCCACGCTGGTCGCCGCGCTCATGAGAGCTTGACCCGCGGGTCGAGGGCGGCGTGCGTCACGTCGGTCAGCAGGTTGACGACCACGACCATGATCGCGAATATCAGGGTGATTCCCTGCACGGTGGGGAAGTCCCTTCCGAGAATGGAATTGATCATCTGCTGTCCGATGCCGGGCAGCGAGAAGACGCGTTCGACCACGAGCGTCGATCCGGTGAGGTAGGCGATGTTCACGCCGAGGACCGTCACGGAGGACACGGCCGCGTTGCGCAGGGCGTGGCCGAGCACCACCCGTGAGGTGCTGATGCCCTTGGCGTGCGCCGTCACGATGTAGTCGCTGCTCAGCACGTCGATCATGCTGGCGCGCAGGCTGCGGATCAGGATCGGCGCGAGCGTCAGGGCGATCGTGATGCCCGGCAGGATGATGCCGTGGATGTGCGCGCCCAGCGTGTCACCGAACCCGGCCACCGGGAACAACTTCAGCTTCAGCCCGAAGACCAGGATCAGCATGATGCCGAGCCAGAACGCCGGCAGTCCCAGCCCCGCGATCGGCACGGTCCTGATGATGTTGTCCAGGATCCCGTTGCGCCGGGCCGCGGCCAGCACGGCCAGCGGCACGGCGATCAGCAGCGTGAACACGGTGCCCGAGACCAGCAGCCAGATCGTCACCGGCAGGCTGGCGCCGATCAGGCCGCCGACCGGGCTGTCGTACACGTAGGAGAAGCCGAGATCACCGGTCAGCAGGTGGCCCAGGAAGGTCAGGTACTGGCTCCACAACGGTTGGTTCAGGCCCAGCTGGTTGCGGAGTTCCCGGACGGCGTCCGGGGTGGCGTGGGAGCCGAGCAGCGTGGCCGCCGGATCGCCCGGTATCAGGCGGATCAGGAAGAACACGATGAACGAGATCCCGAGCAGGACCGGGATCAGCGAGACCAGCCGCTTGAGTATGTAGACCAGGTACTTCATCGACTCCGTTGCTCCGTGTGTGCGATCGGCTAGCCCGGATCAGAGCGAGACGTCTTCCAGGTGGTAGGAGCCGGTGGGCAGCACCTTGAAGCCCTGCACCTTGGAGCTCTGGGAGTACGGGAACGGCGTGTAGAAGAGGAAGGCGAGGAAGGCCGAGTCGGCGGCCTGCTTCTGGATCTCGGTGTAGAGCGCCTGCCGCTTGGTCTTGTCGAACTCCTTCTGGGCTTCGTGGACCAGCTTGATCAGGTCCTTGTTGTCGTAGCCGGTGTTGAAGGAGTGGCCGCCGGAGGTCGGGTCGAGCGCGTACTGCACCAGCTCGTCGGGGTCGGCGAGGTCCATCGTCCAGTAGGAGTGGGCGATCTCGTACTGCAGCTTGGTGGTCATGTCGTGCTGCGCGCTCGCGTCGACGTTCTGGATGTTCATGGTGATGCCGAGCTCCTTCAGCGACGCCTGGAGCACCTGGGCGATGGCCGAGTCGACCGAGTCTCCGGACATCGCGAGGAAGGTCGTCTTGAACCCGTCGGGCACGCTGGACAACTTCATCTCCGCGCGGGCCTTGTCCATGTCGTACTGCAGGCCCGGGGTGTCCTTGTCGTAGTAGGGGGTCGAGGGCATCATGAACGAGTTCGCCACGGCGCCGTTGCCGAACAGGATGTTCTTGACCAGCGCCTGGCGGTCGATCGCGTACGAGATGGCCCGGCGCACGTGCACGTCCGAGTACGGCGCCTTGGTCTGGTTCATCAGGATGTAGTCGGTCCTGGTGGACGGGAAGAGGTCGACCTTGACGTTGGGGGTGTTCTTCAGCTGCGCGAGGCTGGAGAACGGCGGGTTCTCGTTGATGTGGGCCTGGCCGCCCTGCAGCTGGATCGCGCGGGCGTTGTCGTCGGGGACGACCTTCCAGGTGACCGTGTCGAGCGCGGGCTTGCCGGGCTGCCAGTACGACGGGTTCTTCTTCAGCTGGATGGAGTCGCCCTTCTTCCAGGTGCCCCACATGAAGGCCCCGGTGCCGATGGGGGCGGCGTAGAACTCCTTGGCCGACTTCCCTGCGTAGTCCTTGGGGATGATGCCGTTGTTCGGGCAGCTCAGGTCGGCGAGCAGCGGCGCCCACGGATATTTGGTGGTCACCACGACGGTGAGGTCGTCGGGGGTGGTGACCTCCTTGATCGCCGAGTTGATGAACTCCCAGCCGCCCTTGGTCTTGGTCGACTCGTCGATCGAGAACTTCACGTCGGCCGAGGTCAGTGGCTGGCCGTTGTGGAACTTGATGCCCTTCCTCAGCTTCAGGGTGCACGAGAGGTTGTCGTCGGACATCTCGTAGCTCTCGGCCAGCCACGGCTTGACGCCCTGGCCGTCGTCGGTCATCGCCACCAGGCACTCGAACATCTGCTGGTAGACCCAGATCGAGGCGTTGCTGAACACCATGGTCTTGTCCATGTCCACCGAGTCGTTCGCGCGGACGATGACCAGATCGCCTCCCTTGGAGCCACCCGCCGCGCTCTGCGGCGTGGTGGAGCCGCAGGCGGCCAGCAGCGGCGAGGCGGTGAAGGCTCCGACGCCGAGGGCGCTCAGCTGCAGCAGCCGGCGCCGGCTGATCACGGGGACGCGGAGGCCGGCGGGCAACTCCGAGGCCGAGGGGTTGAGGTCAGACATGACTATCCTTCATGGGTTTCGCGGGGGGCTCCAGCGGGCGCGGTATGGCAGAGCGGCCCCGGAGAGACCCGGGGGGATCCGATAGGAGTCGCTGACCGGTCGGGCCCGCAGCGAATCTACGTTTCGCAAGGGATAAGCATGAAGCGGCTGTCATACGTAAGGTCGCCGTCCCGAACTCATCAGCAGATGCAGACTAGAGCATTCAAATCGGTTCAGGTAGTGTCCGACGGCAAAGGACCCAAGAACTACCAAATCAGGCGGACCTCTGATGCAACTGACGATCATCGGTGCCGGCGCGATCGGCGGCACGATCGGCGCGCACATGATCCGCGCCGGCCACGACGTGCTGCTCTGCGACGCCGACGCGGCGCACGTCGAGGCGATCAACCGGGATGGGCTGTCCATCGAGGGACCGGTCGGAAGTTTCACGGTGGCGGCGCGGGCCGTCACGCCCGACGAGTTGCCCGACCGCCTGCGCCACGTTGCGATCGCCGTCAAGAGCCACCACACCGTCTCGGCCGCCGAGCTCGTACGCGACCGCCTCGACCCGGACGGCTACCTGGTCAGCTTCCAGAACGGCCTGACCGCCGACGCGCTCACGGCCGTGGTCGGCCCTGACCGGCTGCTGGTGAGCTTCGTGAACTTCGGCGCCGACGTGCTGGGCCCCGGCCGGATCATGCAGGGCAACATCGGCACGTTCCGGGTCGGCGAGCCGACCGGCGGGGAGATCACTCCCCGGGTGCGCGAGCTCGTCGAGGCCCTCCCGTACGCCGAGGCCACCGGCAACATCATGGGCTTCCTGTGGGGCAAGGAGGCGTACGGCGCGATGCTCTACGCCGGCGCCGTCTCCGATCTGTCCATCGCCGACTCCCTCGAAGCGCCCGAGTGGCGGCCGCTGATGCTCGCCATCGCGCGGGAGGTGCTCGCGCAGTCGCCGGTCAAGCCCGAGGGGTTCGACGGCTTCGAGCCGGACGACCTGGAAGGCTCGCTGGCCCGGCTGGTCGCCTTCAACCGCGGCAGCGCCAAGTCGCACAGCGGCATCTACCGCGACCTGATGGTCCGCAAGCGCAAGACCGAGGTCGACGACCTGCTGCACGACCTGGCGGGCCCGCTGACGACCTACACCGGCGAGATCATCAAGGCGATCGAGCGCGGGGAGCGCACCTGCGAGGTGGCCAACCTCGAACTGCTGGCCGCGTACGAGCGGGCCGAGCGGCTCGGCCGCCCGCTGAACGCCGTGGTCGAGCTCTTCCACGCGCCGCTTCGCACCCCGGGCGGCCCGCTGCACGGCGTGCAGGTCGGGGTCAAGGACATCATCGACATCGCCGGGCACCCGCGCGGCAACGGCAACCCGCATGCCATGCGCGCCGAGCCGGCCACCGCCGACGCCCCGGTCGTCACGGCGCTGCGCGCGGCCGGCGCGGACGTCTTCGCGGCCACCTCCCTGCTGGAGTACGCGGCGGGCGCGAACCACCCGGACGTGCCCGAGGCGATGAACCCCTTCAACCCCGCGCGGACCACCGGCGGCTCCAGCGGCGGGTCGGCCGCGCTCGTCGGGGCGGGCGTCTGCGCGGTGGCGCTGGGCACCGACACCGGCGGCTCCATCCGCATCCCGGCCCACTACTGCGCGACGGTCGGGTTCAAGCCGAGCCACGGCGCGCTGCCGCTCGACGGCGTCGAGCCGCTCGCGCCCACCCTCGACCACGTCGGACTGCTCGCCCGCGACGTCGCGACCACGACCACGGTCTTCGCCGCGCTGACCGGCGGCGAGCCCGCCCCGCGGGACGCCGGCGCGCTGCGCGTCGGCGTGGTGCCCGGCCAGCTCGACCGGCCCGAGATGGAGCCGGACGTGACCGCCGCGATCCGGGCGTCGATCGACGCCCTCCAGGCCGCCGGCTGCTCGATCGTCGAGGTGGACGGCTCGCCCTTCGACGCGCTCGACAAGACCTTCTCCGCGATCCTGCTGTTCGAGGCCTGGCGGGCGCACGGCACCCGGGCGAGCACCGATCCCGGCCACTACGGCCCCGAGACGCTGCGGCTGCTGCGCTCGGGCGCGGAGGTGAGCGAGGACGACTACCGCGCCGCGCTGGCCGAGCGGGAGCGGCTGCTGCCCGCCGTCGCCGAGGTCTACGCCGGCATCGACGTGCTGCTGACCCCGGCCGCGCCCTTCGTCGCGCCGGTCACGACGCCGCCGGTCGACACTCCCGAGGGCGCCGCCGAGGGCCTGTTCACCGCGGTCCACAATCTCACCGGCGCCCCGGCGCTGGTGCTGCCCTGCGGCTGGAGCGCCGACGGCCTGCCCATCGGGCTCCAGCTGTCGTCGCCGCGGGGCACCGACCTGCGGCTGCTGGCCATGGCCGGGTATGTGGAGTCGGCGCTGGCCGTCGAGTCCCGCACTCCCGCCGTCCACTGACCGAACCCCACCGTCCGCCCAGAACGAAGGCGATACCCCCATGCGCGCCACCCTGTACCTGTCCGCCGGCAACGTGGTCGTCGACGACGTGCCCGACGCCTCGATCTCGGAGCCGACCGACGCCGTGGTGCGCGTCGTACGCGCCGCCGTCTGCGGTTCGGACCTGTGGTCCTACCGCGGGATCATCAACCGCGCGGAGCGGTCCCGGCTGGGCCACGAGTTCATCGGGATCGTGGCGGAGGTGGGCGACGAGGTCCGCACCGTACGGCCGGGCGATCTGGTCGTCGCGCCCTTCCAGTGGTCGGACAACACCTGCCCGGCCTGCCTGGACGGCATCCAGACGTCGTGCGAGCGCGGCGGCACCTTCGGCGCGGCGGGCACCGACGGCGGCCAGGGCGAGGCCGTACGGGTGCCGTACGCCGACGGGACCCTCGTGGCCGTGCCCGGCGGCATGGACGGCACCGGCGAGTCGCTCTACCCCGCCCTGCTGGCGGCCTCCGACGTGATGGGCACCGGCCTGCACGGAGCCGTGCTGGCCGGCGTCACCGAGGGCTCGACGGTGGCCGTCATCGGTGACGGGGCCGTCGGTTTGTGCGCGGTGCTGGGCGCGAGGAGCATACTCGGGGCCGAGCGGGTCATCCTGATGAGCCGGCACGCCGATCGCACGGCGGTCGGCAAGCTCTTCGGGGCGACGGACGTCATCGCCGAGCGCGGTGACGAGGGCATCGCGGCCGTTCGCGAGCTGACCGGCGGTCTCGGCGTGCGGCACGTGGTCGAGGCGGTCGGCACTCCCGAGTCGTGGTCGATGGCCGTCGGCATGGCCCGCGAGGGCGGCTCGATCGGTGCCGTCGGCGTGCCGCACACCGCGCCCACGCTGCCGCTGTTCCCGCCGCTCATCCACCACCTCAGCCTGAACCTGGGCATCGCCCCCGTGCGCCGGTATCTTCCCGACCTGATCTCCTGCATCACGGCCGGCACCCTCGACCCGGGACCGGTCTTCGACACCGTCCTCCCGCTGGAGGACGTGGCCCGGGGTTACGCGGCGATGGCCGCCCGCGAGTCCATCAAGGCCATGCTCACGATGCAGCCGTAGCGTAACGGTATGGTGTATACCGAAGTGCCTCACCCGGCCTGACCAGCGTCGATAGTCGCCGGCTCTCAACCGATCGAAGAGAACGATTGGACGCTCGCGCCCACGATGAGTGATCGTGCAAGTGCGAGCCCCCGATCGAAAGGCTGGTCATGTCGTCGCCAGCACAGTCTCTTGAAGATCGAGTACGCTCGGTCGTCGCTCGGCACCGCGACGACCGAGGTGCTCTGCTCCCGATCCTGCACGATCTCATGGAGGATCTGGGCCATGTCGATCCCGCGGCGATCCCGATCCTGGCCGACGAGCTGAACCTGTCGAAGGCCGACGTGCACGGCGTCGTCACCTTCTACCACGACTTCCGCCAGAGCGCGCCGGGCCGTACGACGGTCCGGATCTGCCGGGCGGAGGCGTGCCAGTCGGTGGGCGCGGCCGGGCTGGTCGAGCAGGCGAAGAACCGGCTCGGCGTCGGCCTCGGGGAGACCACGCCGGACGGATCGGTCACCCTGGAGCAGGTCTTCTGCCTCGGCAACTGCGCGATCGGCCCGTCCGTCCAGGTCGGCGACCGGCTGTACGGCAGGGTCGGGCCGCAGGAGCTCGACCGTCTTCTGGAGGTCACCGCGTGACCGAGGTGACCGTCTACGTCCCGCGCGACTCCGCGGCCCGTTCGGTGGGGGCCGACCAGGTCGCCGAGCGGATCGCTGCGGCGGCCGGCCCCAGGGCCCGCGTCGTGCGCAACGGCTCCCGCGGCCTGCTGTGGCTCGAACCGCTGGTCGAGGTGGAGACGCCGGCCGGCCGGGTGGCGTACGGGCCGGTGACCCCGGACGACGTCGAGGACCTGCTCGACGCGGGACTGCTCGATGGCGCCGGGCACCGCCTGTGCCTCGGCCCGACCGAGGAGATCGCCTGGCTGCGCGACCAGACGCGGGTGACCTTCGCCCGGGTCGGCGTGATCGACCCGCTCTCCCCCGACGACTACACCGCCCACGGCGGGCTCGCCGGGCTGAGGCGCGCCCTGTCCCTCGCCCCCGAGCAGGTCGTGGCCGAGGTCACCGACTCCGGGCTGCGCGGGCGCGGCGGCGCGGGCTTCCCCGCGGGCATCAAGTGGAAGACCGTGCTCGGCGCCGAGTCGGACCTGAAGTTCGTCTGCTGCAACGCCGACGAGGGCGACAGCGGCACCTTCGCCGACCGGATGCTGATGGAGGGCGACCCGTTCACCCTCATCGAGGGGATGGCGATCGCCGCCTGGGCGACCGGCGCGAGCGAGGGCTACATCTACATCCGCTCCGAGTATCCGGACGCCGTGGCCACGATGCGCGCGGCGATCGACGCCGCCTATGCGCGGGGCTGGCTCGGCAAGCGGGTCCTCGACCAGGACTTCACCTTCGACCTGTTCGTCCGGGTCGGCGGCGGGGCCTACATCTGCGGCGAGGAGACCTCCATGCTGGAGAGCCTGGAGGGCAAGCGCGGCACGGTGCGCGCCAAGCCGCCGATCCCGGCTCTGGAGGGCCTGTTCGGCAGGCCCACCGTGGTGAACAACGTACTCACCCTGGGCTCGGTGCCGATGATCATGGCCGACGGCGCGGAGGCGTTCGCCGGGCTCGGGGTGGGCCGCTCGCGCGGCACCCAGGTCTTCCAGCTGGGCGGCAACATCGCCCGCGGCGGCATCGTGGAGACCGCCTTCGGCATCACCCTCGGCGAGCTGGTCGAGGGCTACGGCGGCGGCACCCGCTCGGGCCGGCCGGTACGGGCCGTCCAGGTCGGCGGGCCGCTCGGCGCCTACCTGCCGACGTCCCGGTTCGACCTGCCGATGGACTACGAGGCGTTCGCCGCGGCGGGCGCGATGGTGGGCCACGGCGGCGTGGTGGTGTTCGACGACACCGTGGACATGGCGGGGCAGGCCAGGTTCGCCATGGAGTTCTGCGCCGCCGAGTCGTGCGGCAAGTGCACCCCGTGCCGGATCGGCGCGGTACGCGGCGTCGAGGTCATCGACCGTATCGTCGCGGGCGAGAACCGGAGCGCCAACCTGAAGGTGCTCAACGATCTGTGTCACCTGATGACAGAGGGTTCCCTCTGCGCGATGGGCGGCCTGACACCGATGCCGGTGCGGAGCGCCCTCACCCACTTCCCCGGCGACTTCGGAGCGACCTCGGAGGAGGAACGGCGATGACCCTGATCAAGGAGCAGGACTACGGCACTCCGGCGCGCTCGGGCGAGGCCACCGTGTCCGTGGAGATCGACGGCAAGACGGTGCTGGTTCCGGAGGGGACCTCGGTGATGCGGGCCGCCGCCGAGTGCGGCATCGACATCCCGAAGCTGTGCGCCACCGACAACCTCGAACCCTTCGGCTCGTGCCGCCTCTGCCTGGTGGACATCGACGGCCGCAAGGGCTCCCCGGCGTCGTGCACCACCCCGGTGGCCGACGGGATGAAGGTACGCACCCAGACGCCCGAGCTGGCCGAGCTGCGCCGCGGCGTCATGGAGCTGTACATCTCCGACCACCCGCTGGACTGCCTGACCTGTCCGGCCAACGGCGGCTGCGAGCTGCAGGACATGGCGGGCGTGGTCGGCCTGCGGGAGGTCCGCTACGGCTTCGACGGCGAGAACCACCTCGACCTGCCGACCGACAGCACCAACCCCTACTTCGACTTCGACGCCAGCAAGTGCATCGCCTGCTCGCGCTGCGTGCGCGCCTGCGGTGAGGTGCAGGGCACCTTCGCCCTGACCATCGAGGGCCGCGGGTTCGACTCGAAGGTGGCCGCCGGTGCCGGTGGCACGTTCATGGAGTCCGAGTGCGTCTCCTGTGGCGCCTGCGTACAGGCCTGCCCGACGTCCACGCTGCAGGAGCGGTCCGTGGTCCAGCTCGGCATGCCGACCCGCAGTGTCATCACCACCTGCGCCTACTGCGGCGTGGGCTGCTCGTTCAAGGCCGAGCTGCGTGGCGACGAGGTCGTCCGCATGGTGCCGTACAAGGACGGCAAGGCCAACGAGGGACACTCCTGCGTCAAGGGCCGCTTCGCCTTCGGCTACGCCTCGCACCCCGATCGGCAGCTCAAGCCGATGGTGCGCGAGCGGATCACCGACCCCTGGCGCGAGGTGGAGTGGGAGGAGGCCATCGGCTACGTCGGCAGCCGCATGCTGGACATCCAGGCCAGGCACGGCGCCGGCGCGATCGGCGGCATCAGCTCCTCCCGGTGCACCAACGAGGAGGTGTACGTCGTCCAGAAGATGGTGCGCGCCGCCTTCGGCAACAACAACGTCGACACCTGCGCCCGCGTCTGCCACTCCCCGACCGGCTACGGCCTCAAGCAGACCTACGGCACCTCGGCCGGCACCCAGGACTTCAAGTCCGTGGACAAGGCCGACGTCATCCTGATCATCGGGGCCAACCCGACCGACGCCCACCCGGTGTTCGGCTCGCGGATCAAGCGCCGGCTGCGCCAGGGCGCCAAGCTCATCGTCGCCGACCCGCGCAAGATCGACCTCGTACGCTCCCCGCACATCCAGGCCGAGCACCACCTGCCGGTACGGCCCGGCACCAACGTGGCGCTGATCAACGCGATGAGCCACGTGGTGGTGACCGAGGGCCTGGTGGACCGGGAGTTCGTCGAGGAGCGCTGCGAGGACTTCGCCGAGTGGGAGCGGTTCATCTCCGCCCCCGAGCACAGCCCCGAGGCGGTCGAGTCGATCACCGGCATCCCCGCGGCCGAGCTGCGCGCCGCCACCCGTCTGTACGCGAGCGCGCGCAACGCCACCATCATGTACGGCCTCGGCGTCACCGAGCACAGCCAGGGCTCGACCATGGTGATGGGCATGGCCAACCTGGCCATGGCCACCGGCAACATCGGCCGCGAGGGCGTTGGGGTGAACCCGCTGCGCGGGCAGAACAACGTGCAGGGTTCGTGCGACATGGGCTCCTTCCCGCACGAGCTGCCCGGCTACCGGCACGTCTCCGACGAGGTCGTACGCGGCACGTTCGAGACGCTGTGGGGCCGGGTGCTGGACCCCGAGCCGGGCCTGCGCATCCCCAACATGTTCGACGCCGCGATCGACGGCACGTTCCGGGGCCTGTTCGTGCAAGGTGAGGACATCGTCCAGTCGGACCCGAACACCCAGCACGTCACCGCCGCCCTGTCGTCGATGGAGCTGGTGGTCGTGCAGGACCTGTTCCTCAACGAGACCTCGAAGTACGCGCACGTCTTCCTGCCGGGCACCTCGTTCCTGGAGAAGAACGGCACGTTCACCAACGCCGAGCGCCGGATCAACCGGGTCCGCCCGGTGATGGCGCCGCGGACCGGCAAGCACGAGTGGGAGATCGTCTGCGAGATCGCGCAGGCGATGGGCTACCCGATGAAGTACGACGACTCCGCGCAGATCATGGACGAGATCGCGTTCACCACGCCGACCTTCTCCGGGGTGTCGTTCGCCAAGCTCGACCAGGTCGGCAGCGTCCAGTGGCCGTGCAACGACGCGGCGCCCGAGGGCACCCCGATCATGCACATCGACGGGTTCGTACGCGGCAGGGGCCGGTTCGTGCAGACCGACTACGTCCCGACCCAGGAACGCAGCACCCGCAAGTTCCCGCTGATCCTGACGACCGGACGCATCCTGTCGCAGTACAACGTGGGCGCCCAGACCCGGCGTACCGGGAACAGCGCCTGGCATCCGGAGGACATGCTGGAGATGCACCCGCACGACGCCGAGGTGCGCGGCATCCGCGACGGTGACACCGTGGCGCTGGCCAGCCGGGTCGGCGAGACCACCCTGCGGGTGAAGATCGCCGAGCGCATGCCGGTCGGGGTGGTCTACACGACCTTCCACCACCCGGTGACCGGCGCCAACGTGGTGACCACGGAGAACTCCGACTGGGCGACCAACTGCCCCGAGTACAAGGTGACCGCGGTCCAGGTGTCCCTGAAGCACCCGACCCCGGCCGCCGCCGTGGTGAGGTGATCAACGTGACCGCTACCCACACGCCCCCGCACATCCGCATGTCGAACGAGATCGCGGTGCAGTTCCGCAACCGGGACCCGGCCTGGGCGGCCGAGCAGATCGCCGCCCACATCCACTCCTTCTGGGACCCCCGGATGCGGGCCAGGCTGCTCGCCGACGTGACCGCCGACGACGACCGCCTGGACCCGCTCATCGTGGCCGCCGCCGCCCTGCTGCCCCCGGCCAGGGCGAACGGCTGACCTGGGTCAGGCCGGCCGGGGAGGGCTCAGCGCTCCCCGGCCGAGGGGATGCGGGCGGTGATCTGCTCGCGGGCGTGCTCGCACTCGGCGAAGCTGTACGGGCAGTCGAGGGCGTGCTCGATCAGCTCCTTGGCCGCCCGCGCCCGCGAGATGCGCCGTTCCAGCTCCTCCACGTGGTGGCGCAGCACATCACGGTGCTCCATGGGACTGGGAGCGGAGAGCAGCACGCTCAACTCCCGCAGCGTGAAGCCCGCCTCCTTGCCCATCAGGATCAGCGCCACCCGCTCCAGATCGGCCTGCCCGTACGCGCGCTGACCGCCCGCCCGCCGGCCGGGATCCAGCAGGCCCATGCTCTCCCAGTGGCGCAGCACGTGTGTGGCCAGGCCGAACCGCTCGGCCAGCTCGCCGATGGCCATCCCGTCGCTTGACTTCATGTGTACATTAACCGGCACGGTAACGGCATGATCAAGCCAACCATCGCGATCACGCGCGTGGTCAACTCCTGCGTCCTGCTGGAACTGGACGGCCATGCCGTCCTCACCGACCCCTGGTTCACCGAACGGTGGTGGCTGCGCCGAGGAGAGCCGCTGGGCCTGCGCATCGCCGACCTGCCCCCGCTCGGCGCCATCGTCGTCACCAACCTGGCCACCAACCACTGGGACCTGCGCGGGCTGCGCCACCTGCCGGCCAAGGAATCCACCCCGCTCTACGTGCCCACGCGAGGCATGGCCCGCCGGGCCCGCGCCGTGGGCTTCCACCAGGCGCAGTGCCTGACGTGGGGGCAGACCCGCGACCTGGCGCCCGGCCTGTCCTTGCGGGTCGTGCCGTCCGGGCGCACCCTGCTGTGGCCCAACAACGCCTACGTCTTCACGACGGCGAGCGGGCGTGTCTTCTTCGGAGGGGAGATGGGCGAGGTCGAGCCGCTGGAGCGGTACCGGGCCGGCCACCCGGAGGTGGATCTGGCCCTGCTGCCCGTGAACGGGCTGCGCCCGGTGTTCGGCCCCCGCCTGGTGATGGGGCCGAGCCAGGCCGTCGCGGGCTCGTCCGCGCTCGGGGCCAAGGTGCTGATCCCGGTGCACGACGCCCACGGGCACGACCCGCTCTCCCGGCTGTTCCGCACCTCCGGCACCGCCTCGGACGCCGCGGCACTGGCCGGCCCGGACCTGCGGGTCATGGATCTGCCGACGGGTGAACGCCGGCAGCTCTCACCCTCGTGAGGTCATCCCGTCCGTGACGGTCTCCTCTGCCGGGGGTTCGGCATTGGCCTTGATCGCCACACTGACCAGGGCCAGGAGGGCGTGGAGATCCATGGAGTCCTCAAGGCTGATGACCACCCAGCCCGGCTCGGTGGCGAGGCCCAGGTGGACGGACTTGGCCAGCACGTCCATCAGCCGGTCGAGCACCGGCCGGGTCAGGTGCAGGTGAGCGGTGCCACGGCCGTTGAACCGGACGATCTCCCGGTCCTCGGCGGTGAACACGACACCGTTGTCGTGGTGGGCCGGGGCGAGCGCCGGCCAGGAACGCAGGGAATCGATCGCTTGGGCAGCGTACGGGAATGCGGGCTCCCGCACGGCGGGATGACGCCGCGTCACACGTCCCATGCTCGCTGTCAGGAACCATGTTGCGCTACCTACTGTTTCCCAACCGTTATCCCGCCGTTCCAGAAGTCGATCTCCACGGGGTGTCCACCATGCTAGAGGTCAGCGGTCCCAGGAGCGCTGCAGCGCGTCACGGACCCGGCGTTCGACCGGCGGCGGGACGTCACCGGCCGGCCGTGGCAGCGACGGTGACGCGGAGGAGGCGGGCGGCACCAGGACGGCCGTCTCCTCGTCCGTCACCGGCCGCTCGATCTCGGTGAAGCCGCCCTCGTACCCGCGTACGATCACCCCGGTCTCGACGCCGTGGGCGACGGTGTGCCGGTCCCGGGCCGCCAGTCCCATGCAGATCCGCCGGGTGACGACGAACCCCAGCACCGGCCCGGCGACGATCAGGACACGGAATATCCAGGTCGTCGCGTTCAGCGAGATGTGGAAGTTCGAGGCGATCACGTCGTTGCCGCCCGCCAGCCACAGCACCCCGTAGTACGCGGTCCCCGCGACCCCGAGCGCCGTCCGGGTCGGCACGTCGCGCGGCCGGTCCAGCAGGTGGTGCACGGCCCGGTCACGGGTGACCCACCGCTCCACGAACGGGTAGACGGCCAGCCCGGCGAACAGCAGGCCCGGCGCCCCCAGCGCGGGGATCAGCACGCTCATCGCCACCGTGTGCCCGAAGGCCGTGAACTCCCACGGCGGCATGATCCGCAGCGCCCCCTCCAGGAACCCCATGTACCAGTCGGGCTGGGAGCCCGCGCTGACCGCGCTCGGCACGTACGGCCCGTACAGCCAGACGGGGTTGACCTGGAAGACGGTGGCCAGCAGCGCCGCCACCCCCGTCACCCACAGGAAGTACACCGTCGTCTTGGCCATGAACGCGGGGAAGAACGGCACCCCTGTCACCACCCGGTCGCTCAGCCCCTTGGCCCGGAACTGCGTGTGCGTCTGCCGCCACGTCAGCACCACCGCGTGCAGCGGGATCAGGAGGAGCAGCAGCGCGGGAATGAGCAGCACGTGCAGGCTGTAGAGCCGGGGGACGATGTCGCCGCCGGGGAACTCCCCGCCGAACAGGAACATCGCGAGATACGTGCCCACCAGCGGCACCGACACCGTGACCCCGTGCAGGATGCGCAGCCCGGCCCCGGACAGCAGGTCGTCGGGCAGCGAGTAGCCGAACAGCCCGTTGAGCATGACCAGCCCGAACAGCGCCACGCCGATCAGCCAGTTCAGCTCGCGCGGCTTGCGGAAGGCGCCGGTGAAGAAGTGGCGCAGCAGGTGCGCCGCGATGCCGGCCAGGAAGATCAGCGTGGCCCAGTGGTGCATCTGCCGGATCAGCAGGCCGCCGCGCACCTCGAAGCTGATCTCCAGCGTGGACGCGTACGCCTGGCTCATCGTGACACCGCGCAGCGGCACGTAGGCGCCGTTGTAGACGACCTCCTGCATGGACGGCTTGAAGAAGAACGTCAGGAAGACGCCGGTGACCAGGACGACCACGAAGGCGTACAGGGCGACCTCCCCCAGCAGGAAGGTCCAGTGATCGGGGAAGACCTTCCTCATGGCCTTCTTCAGGAAGCCCGCCCCGCCGAGCCGGTCGTCGAGTGCTCGCGCCAGTGAGTTCGCTCTCATCATCACCCCGCCCTTGCCGTGATTCGCCCGTCGCTACCAAGACGAAACAGGCCGGACAAATGTGATGATCGTCCGGGAAAATCCGTGAAAGGGCCTGACGGTGGTCAGTCGTGGTCGGGGTCGAAGTCGGTCGGCTCGGCGGGCAGGGTGTACCGCTCGGCGATGAGGTCGGCCACGCGCCGCCTGCCGTCCTCGGGGCCCTCGGGGTTCTCCTCCACCTCCCCGATGCGATCGGCCAGCTCCGCGTCGCCCAGGACGTCGCGGATCCAGGCCGAGTAGTCGCCCCGGCGCAGGTGGTGGGTCCAGGTGCCGTCGTCCACGCCTTCGGCCAGCTCGACGAAGGTGTGCAGGTTGCGGGCCCGTAGCCGCATCCGGTCGTCGGGGCCGGTGAAGTAGAAGCTCTTGTCCTTGGACATGGTGCCGGCCGCGTATTTGCGCCGGTGCCGCGTACGCTCGACGGTGGGCGGCGCCGGCGTGACCCGGTGGGCCGTGGCGGTCCCGGTCCGCCAGAGCGCCAGGTCACCCTCCGTGGGCTCCAGCCGGGGCGCGTCGTGCCCGGCCGCCCGGGCGAAGGCGGCCAGCGTGGCCTCCGGCTCCTTGCCGACGGCCAGCGTGTGGGTCATCAGGTGCAGCGCGGCCGGGCTGACCGCGTCGGGATGCACGGTGATCATCAGCAGCGAGCCGACGTCGCCCGCCTCGCGCAGCGGTACGGTACGCAACTCGGCGGGCATCAGGTGGTGCACCTCGTCCACGACCAGCCAGTGCGGGTGCCCGAGCGCGGCACGCAGGCTGGCCAGCCGGGGCAGCAGCTCGGCGAAATATCCCGGCCGGTCACGCAGTTGCAGGCCGATCAGGTTGACCACCACGCTCTGCCCGGGCTGGCGCAGCACGCGCAGCACCTCCTCGACCCCCGGCACCCGGTCCGGGTCGCCGAGCACGGTGACGTCGGGGAACTCGGCGTAGTCGCCCTCCGGATCGACGACCACGCATTGGTAACCGGTGCCGGCGAGCCGTTCCAGCAGTGCCGTGGTCACCGTCGACTTGCCGCTGCCCGACGGGCCCGCCACCATCAGCCCCACCCCGTACGGCGGCAGCCGTACCTCGTCGTCACCCCGATGGCCGAGCAGGACGGCGCGGCGCGGCACCTCGATGGCGTCCAGTTCGCCGGACATGAGCATCTCGGCCAGCTCCGACACGCCGGCCCCGTTCTCGCCCGCCAGCCGCAGGTCACTGGCCTCCCGCAGCGCGGGCAGCGCATTGGCGACGGCGGCTCCGCACTCGGCGGCGGTCAGGAACGCGTGGTCGTTCTCCGCGTCGCCGACCCCGACCACGCTGTGCGGGGACAGGTTCAGCCGGTCGAGGGCGGCGGCGAGGCCGGAGGCCTTGTTCACGCCCGCGGGCAGCACCATCACCGCGCCCTTGTTGTAGATCACCTGCAGTTCCAGGCCGAGCTCGCGAATCGCCTCCAGCACCTGCACGTCGTGCGGTTCCCTGGTGGCGATCAGCACCCGGCCGACGCCCAGCGGGCTGACACCTTCGCGGCGCAGCCGCTCCGCCAGCTCGGGCGGCGGCGGCTCCGCCAGCGGTTCGGTCTCGCGCCGGCCGGGGTCGTACAGCAGGCCTCCGTTCTCGGCCACGACCGCGTCGAACACCTCCACCTGGGGGAAGACGGCCATCAGGTCGTCCAGCTCGCGGCCGGTGACCAGCAGCAGCTTGATCCCCGCCCGGGACAGCCGCTCCAGCGCCTCGATCGTCTCGGGGGCGACAATGCCGCCCTTGGCCAGGGTCTCGTCGTAGTCGCACGCCAGTACGTGATATCGCATGCCCGCCCACTACCCCACCGGACGCGATCATCCGCCCGCCGGGTGCCGGGTACGCGACGGGGTCGCCGTCGCGTACCCGGTGCCGCGCCTACGCCTTGGTCACCCGGACCACGGCGCTCCCCGCGGACTCCTGCACGACCTCGATGGTCACGCCCGTCGCCGGGTCGCTGAACACCGGGGTCTCCCCCGTCCCGAGGCCGAGCGTCCCGATGTCGAGCTCGGTGCACGGCCCCTGCCGTCCCGAGTTCGGCTTCGCGTCGTGGACCTTGATCGAGCCGTCGCCGTTCGGGATGGAGGCGTCGACTCGATAGACGAGCACGCCGGGGTCACAGATCGTGGATTCGTCGTTGACCAGGCTCTGTCGCAGCTCCGCCACCCAGGCCGTGTAGGTGCCGGTGCGCACGACGACCATCTTCGGCGACTTCCCTGGTGGGCCGCCCACCTCGATCGGGGTCAGCTTGTGCTCGGTCACGCCGCCGCGGGTGACGCAACCGACCTGCGGCGGACGTAGCCAGCCCAGTTTCCACTTGTTCCAGGCCATCAGCTCCGGAGCCCGGCCGGAGATGTTGCCCATCATGTCCCAGCCGCCGACGTAGCTGTGCGTACCGCCGACTCCCGACGCGTTGTAGGACTCGGGCAGCGAGAGCGCGTGGCCGGTCTCGTGGTTGAGGATCTTGTATCCCCAGCTCCACATGTCCTGGCCGAAGGTCGCCCCGTTCTTCAGCACCGTGCCGTCCGCGACGATCGCCCGCGTGTAGTCGTTGAACTCCGGGGAGAAGGCGACGTTGCGCGCGTTCCTCGACGGCACGATGTAGAGCAGCTGGTATCCCGAGAAGTCGACCTCGGCGTCGGCCAGCTCCACCACCTCGCGGACGTACGCGAGCTGGTTCTCGACGGTGAAGGTGTTCCGCGCCATGCCGTACTCGATGTCCGGCTTGGGCAGGTGGAACCACTTCCGCACGGGCGTGATCCGCAGTTCGAACCGGCCGTACGACGAACGTTCGAACCAGTCGACGGCCGGCGTCAGGAAGTCGTGGTAGGCGTCGACGCCGTCGTACGGGGCCGTGTTGGTCTCGGCGGTCGCGTTCGGGAAGTCCACGAAGAGCATGATCGCGGGAACCTTGCCCGCCGGCTTGACGTGCAGATCCCAGTCGCTGTCGATCCCGCTGTGCAGGTTCGTGTCGAAACCCGCGCTGGTCCCGTCCGGCCACCCCTCGGGCGGCTTCCTGATCTCGCAGGCGCGGGCGGGCTCGGGTCCGCCCCGCGTCGCCGCCGCCGGGTCCGTGCCGGCCGCTGCCGCGGTGCCGGCCGGGGCTGCCGCGAGGACGACCGCCGCGATCGTGCCGAGCACGGCCGCCAGAGCTGTCGATGGTTTCCTCAAGATCCCTCCTTCCGATGAGCGGGCACTACTGCCGCTTGGTCACGACGACGGTGTCGGACTTGTCGGACTGGCGGATGACCTCGACGGTCGTCCCGTCCGGCAGGGTCAGTGCCGGGACGGCGCCGGTCTCCAGGGTCGCGAGGTCGAGGTCGTGGCAGGCGGCGGTCGGGGTGGATCCCGGGGACCCGTCGATGATCCGGACCGGCGCCTGTCCGGAGCGCGACGTCGAGTCGATGGAGTAGACCAGGACCCCCGAGCTGCACGCCTCGGTGTCATGACCGATCGCCCGGCGGCTCTCGATCACGTACGCGCTCGTCTCGCCGGTGCGTACGACCACCGCCTTGCCCCCGCCGGCGCGCTCCACCGGCCGGATGCGGTGCCGGGTCGTGCCGGGCTTCGTCACGCAGTCGATCTGGCCGTCGCGCAGCCAGCCGAGCTTCAGCTTGTGCCAGGCCAGGAAGTCCGGTTGCCGCCCGCCGATGTTGCCCATCAGGTCCCAGCCCCGGACGGCGGCGTGGGTCTCGCCGGGCTCGAAATACAGATCCGGGAGGCCGAACGTGTGGCCGGTCTCGTGGACCATGATCTTGAAGCCCCAGCTCCACATGTCACGCCCGAATGACACGCCGTGGTTCACCCACGTACCGTCGGCGGTGATGCGGTCGTCGCTCAGGTTGACGTACGCGGGCGACAGCGCGATGTTGACCGCGTTGCGCGACGGCACGACGTAGACCAGGTCGTAGTCGGAGAAGTCGACGTCCGCGTCCGCGAGTTCGACGGCCTGGCGGATGTAGCGCGTCTGGGTCCGCAACGGCATGGTCCGCGCGATCCCGTACTCGCTGTCCGCCAGCGGCATGCGGTACCACTTCGGCGCCGCGTCGATCCGCAGGTCGAGCTTTCCGGACGAGGAGGTCCGGAACCAGTCGGCGGCCGGCGCCAGGAAGTCCTGATAGGCCGCCGTGGTGTCGTACGGCGCCGCGTTGTCCTCGGCGCGGGCGTTCGGGAAGTCCACGAACAACATGACCGCCCGGACCTTCCCCGCCGGTCGCACGAACCGCTCCCAGTCGGTCTCGCGGCCCTCGTCGCCCCACCATCCCTTCCGGTGGTCGTCGGCCGGCACGCCGCCCACGCCGGGCAACGCACACCCCCGCGCCGGCCCGCCGGCGGCGACCGCCGCCCCTGTCGAGGCAGCTGCCTGCTCTGTCGAGGCCAGCGCCGTCGTCGCCGGCACGGTGGCGACGCCGGCTGCCAGGAGCAGCGCCCCGAGCAGCGAGCCGAGTCTCCGCAGGTCCGGCCTCCCGATCCGGCGACGGATGGTCACGGGCTTCACTTGCCGACCTCCGACCGGGCGGCGGCGCGGACGAGGGCGGACCGGTCGCGGGCGCTGATCACGTCCGCCGTGACGAGCCGGTCGGCGACCTCGGTCACGTGCCGGACGAACTGGCCGTGGTTCGGCCACTCCTCCGTGTCGAGGATGTGGTCGTTGACCGTGCAGGTGCCGGTCAGCGCCCGGTTCGGCACCCCGCTGTCGACCCCGCCGACCACCACCGTCGGCCGGGTGTCCGGCTCGGCGCAGACCGGCATCGCGAGCGGCCCGCCGACGACGGGCAGCTCGACCGACGTCCTGGCCAGGTCCACGGTGAGTACGGTGCCCGGCGCGGGATGCAGGGTGAACTCATGGTCGGTCGAGAAGACCATCAGCCCGATCCGGGACCCGGCGGGAATGACCTGGTCGTCCGGCTGCAACGGCACGGTCAGCTCGACGAACTTGCCGGGCTTGAGCGGCTCGCTGTGCCGCAGCGAACGGGTGTTCTGCGGGTCGGCCCAGCCCCGGGTGATGATGCTGGTCGTCGAGCCGCGGGTGCTGGACTCGCAGTCCGCGCCGCTGGTCCACGGCAACCGGACCAGCGCGAGCGACAGGTTCGCCGCCGGCTTGCTCGCGGCCAGCCGGATCCGGACCTGCGCGGTGCCGGAGATGTGCACCGGCGCGCTGAGCTCCGGAGTGACGTAGAGCAGCCGGTGCTCCGACACCTGGGTGGCCAGGGTGCCCGCGCCGCAGGCCAGGTTGCCGGCGTCCACGAGTTGCTCGGTGCCGCTGTCCGCCCGGGCCAGCGAGGTCAGCCCGCCGGTGGTGTTCCCGCCACTCTGCAACGTCAGGGTGACCGGCGACGCCGCCGGGTTCGGATAGTCGGCGTACGGCGTGAGCTGGTTCTGTCCCGACTCGTTGCGTACGATCCAGGCCCGAGCGTCCTGCTCGACGCCGTTGCGTACTCCGTAGAGGTAGCGGGTGAACCACCGGTTACGCATGTCCAGCGGCGGCGCACCGCCGTGCCCGCCCTGGTGGAAGTAGGACTGCACCGGTGTGCCCTGCTTCTTCAGCGCGTCGATGATCCGGACGCTGTGCTCCGGCACCACGTTCCAGTCGTTGAACGCGTGCGCCATCAGCGTGGCCGCCCGGACCCCGCGCACCGCGTTGAGGAGGTCCCGCCCCTCCCAGAAGTCGTTGTAGTCGCCGGTCGTCCGGTCCTGGAAACGGTTCATCACATCGACCCGGACGTGCTGGGCGCAGTATTCCCGGCGGTCCGGATAGCCACTGCTGATGTAGTCGAAGAGGTAGTCGATGTCCTCGCCCGGCCAGCCGCCCGGGTTCCTGACCAGCCCGTTCGAGCGGTAGTAGTGGTAGTAGGAGGTGTTCGGCGCGATCGGGATGATCGCCTCCAGCCCCCTGACCCCGGTCGTCGCCGCCGCGAGCGGAAGCGTCCCGTTGTACGACGTACCGGTCATCCCGACCTTGCCGGTGGACCAGTCGGTCGCCGAGACCCGCTCACCGCCCTCGACGCTGGTGTAGCCCTTCGCCCGGCCGTTCAGCCAGTCGACGACCGCCTTCGGTGCCAGCGACTCGTTGGCCCCGCCCACCGTCGGGCAACCCTCGGACAGTCCGGTGCCGGGCGAGTCCGAGTGCACCACCGCGAAACCGCGCGGCACCCAGGTGCTGACCTCGCTGGTGGACACGGCGGTGCGGTCCGGCCTGTGCGCGATCGGCGGCGGCGAGGTCCTGGGCGGAGGCTCCTGGCCGACCTCGGTGTTGACGTTCCAGAAGTACTGCCGCTGGGTCGAGGCCGTTCCGGCGTAGTACGGGCTGCTCTCGTAGACCACCGGCACCTTCAGCCCGCCGGCGGTCGGCCCCGGCCTGGTGACGTCCACGTGCATGCGGTCACGACGGCCGTCGCCGTCGGAGTCGAACTCGGTCTCGACCCATAACCGCTCCCGGATCCAGGTGCTGGGATCGGCGAACTCGGGCACTATCTGGGCCTGCCCGTCAACGAAGACCGGCCCTGGAAGTGGGTCGGCGGTGGCCGGCCCGGCGGTCCCCGCGGCGGCGGTCAGCGCCACCAGAGCCGGGACGACCAGCAGCGTGGAGATCCGCAGGCGCGGCCTTCCTCGCGTCATCGAATTTCACCCCATGTCAGCGCGCGACTGACGGAGCACCTGGTCCGACGGCATCGAAAAGGGCGCAGCACTGCCACCCGCGGTGCACATCGTGACCGGGTCGATTCTCCGTCTGGTCAGCCGACCGTATCCGGCGCGCCGATGCCGATCACCCGACACCTGACGGAACTTCGGCGGGCTCGCTTCGACCCCCGTAGCGACGGGGCGACGCGGGCCCCGCCACCCGCCACCGCCTGCGAAAACACACCGATCGGACAGCCCGCGGCGCCCGGTGCGGGCTCAGCTCAGCTCGCCACGGCCGGCCGGAATCGGGCGCGGCGCCGTGATCGGTTGGAGGAGTCGCCGTGGCGTGTTGATCGCGCTGGAGACGGCATCTCCCTCGGGGCCTTCCGGCTCGAATCCGGGTCCGGGTTCGAGCCGGATCTGCGGGACCGGGACCGTCGAACCGCAATCCTGGCAGCGTCCCTCGTGGTCGAGCAGCCCTCCGTCCTCGTCGTGACGGAAGGCGCGCTTGGCCCCGGCCGGAGAGTAGAACGTGTCACCCCAGCTCATCAGGGCACGCAGGACCGGCCACAGTGCCTCGCCCTTGGCGGTCAGTCGGTATTCGACACCTCCGCTCGCGTCATCCTCACGTACGAGCACGCCCTCCTGCACCAGGGACTTCAGCCGGCTGGTCAGGACGGCGCGGGGGATCTTGAGCTGCGCGACGAAGTCCCCGAACCGGCGCACTCCGAAGAACGCGTCGCGGATGATCAGGAGCGTCCACCGCTCTCCGACGACCTCCAACGTCCGCGCGAGTGAGCAGTTGCGGTCCGCGTAGGTGCTGGGGAGTGTCATGCTGCGATTCTACCCTCCCGGTTCACTCAGCGAACTACTACGTGCTACGGTCTCCACCAGCAGTAGTTCAGTCACTGAACCAGACATGTCGAGCGTGAGAGGCGGCCTCGTGTACCAGTTCCTTGTCTCCTTCACCGTCAGGCCGGAGCATCGCGACGATTTCGTCCGCGCGGCCAGGAGGACCGCGCGTGACTCCCTCGCGAACGAGCCCGGCTCCCACCGGTTCGAGGTCATCGCGGACGAGGAGAACCCGGACCTC
This sequence comes from Nonomuraea jiangxiensis, assembly GCF_900099965.1. Lineage (GTDB taxonomy): Bacteria > Actinomycetota > Actinomycetes > Streptosporangiales > Streptosporangiaceae > Nonomuraea > Nonomuraea jiangxiensis. The sequence goes on from NZ_FNDJ01000006.1 coordinate 258,219, forward strand.
CTCTACCTGAACGAGGTCTACACGGACGTCGAGGCGTTCAACACGCACGCCGCCGGCCCCTACTTCAGCGCGTTCTTCGCCGAGGCCGGCGCCTACGCCGAAGGCCCGACGTGGCTCATGAGAGGAACCCTCGTCGGCGACGGCCCCGCCGAGCCATGACCGGCCCCAAGGGTCAGCGGACCCGCCGGTACGTGCTCGCGCAGCGCCCCGCCACATCCACCGGGCCGCTGGAGGAAGGCGTCCTGCGTTACGAGGAGGACGTACCCGTACCGTCGCCGCAAGCGGGACAGGTCCTGGTGAAGGTCGAGTGGATGTCGCTCGACCCCGCCACCCGGAGCTGGATGAACGGCACCCCCGGCTCCCTGCCCCCGTCACCGCTGGGCGAGACCATGCGAGCCCTCGGCGCCGGCACGGTGAGCGCGTCGGAGCACCCCGACTACGCGGCCGGGGACCGGGTCTGCGGATTGCTGGGCTGGCAGGAGGATGCCGTGGTGCACGGCGCGACCCTGCGGCGCGTACCCGAAGGCGTGCCGCTGAACGCCTCCCTGAACGTCCTGGGCATCGCCGGCCAGACCGCCTGGCTCGGGTTGCACGACATCGGGCGGCCGCGCGAGGGTGACACGGTCGTCGTCACCGCGGCGGCCGGCAGCGTCGGCTCCATCGCCGTCCAGTTGGCGGTCGCCGCCGGCGCGCGGGTGATCGGCGTCGCCGGGACGCCGGCCAAGTGCGCATGGGTGCGGGAGATCGGCGCCGACGAGTGCGTCGACTACCGCCAGGAGAACGTGTCAGCGGCCTGCTCCTGGTTGTGCCCCGACGGAATCGACGTCGTCTTCGACAACGTCGGCGGGGCGATGCTCGATGCGCTTCTCCCGCACGTGGCGCCCAACGCCCGGGTCGTCCTGTGCGGCGCCATCTCCCGGTACGAGGGCGGACACGGCCCCGCTCCTCTGCACAACTGGTTCCACCTGCTGTTCAAGAGGGTCCGGATGGAGGGCTTCATCTATCTGGACCACCAGGCTCGCTTCGACGAGATCGAGGCCGATCTCCTGCCCCGGCTGCGCAACGGCGAGCTGCGCAGCCGGGAGCACGTGGTCGAGGGGCTGACCGCCGCCCCGGAGGCGCTGGGCATGCTCTTCGACGGCACGAACACCGGCAAGCTCCTCGTGCGAATCGGTCATTCCTGACCGGCGTTCGCCGCAAGGTCACCAAGGGGGAAGATCCATCATGTCGTCCGTGCTCATCACCGGAGCCTCCAAAGGCATCGGCCGAGCCATCGCCATCGAGCTGTCAGCCCGGGGCCACCGGGTGATCGCCACCGCCCGGCGCCCGGAAACGCTGGCCGACCTGCCTGTCGACCAGCGCCTTCGCCTTGACGTCACCGTTCAGGAAAGCGTCGACCAGGCCATCCGGGAAGCCGGCGACATCGACGTGGTGGTCAGCAATGCCGGCGAGACGGTACGCGCGCCTTTGGAGAGCGTCCCGCTCTCGGAGGTCGAACGGCTCTTCCAGCTCAACACCGTGGGTGCGCTGCGGGTGGCGCAGGGCGTGCTTCCGGCGATGCGTGAGAGGGGGGCGGGCCGCCTCGTCTTCGTCTCCAGCATCCAGGGGCGGATGGTGCTGCCGATGATCGGCCCCTACGGCGCCAGCAAGTGGGCACTGGAGGCGCTCGCGGAGACGCTCGCCATCGAGACCCGTCGCTTCGGCATCAAGGTGAGCGTGGTGCAGCCAGGCGCGGTCTCCTCGGGTGGCGGCGAGCGCGCCAAGGTGTTCCTGAAGGAGAACGACCCGTACACGCCGCTGTACGAGGCGCTCAGTGTCCTCCGTGGCGAGATTGTCACCCCGGAGGAGGTGGCCGCCACGGTGGCCGACACGATCGAGCGGCCTGACCCTCCGCTGCGCGTACCGGCCGGCGCCCCCGCCGCTCGAGTCCTGCGTGCCCGCAAGGAGGCCCCGGAGAGCGAGCCCTTCCTACCGGCCGAAATCGATTGGTGACCGAGCGACCAGCCATGACACGAGACAATCTCGACTCGGGACGGCCCCATCCGCTGGACAATTCCGTCCACTCGGCGCTGACCGGGCCGCACGCCCACTTCGCGCTGCGACGTGGGAACGTCCTGCGCTACCCGTCGGACGTGTCACCGTTCATGGCGTTGCCGGACTCCCCCGACGACGCCGACTGGGCGGACGTCGCGGCACTCGCCGGTCCCGGCGGGGTGGCCGGGCTGACCGGTCGCACGGTCGAGCCACCGGACGGCTGGGAGGTCGTGACCCGAGCCGCCCTGCTGCAACTCGTGGACGACGGGGTCGCCGCCGCGCCGGACGAGGAGGCCGTACGCCTGACCTCGGCGGACGTCCCGGAGATGCTCGCCCTGGCCGAACGCACCAAGCCGGGGCCGTTCCTGCCGCGCACGATCGAGATGGGCGCCTACCTGGGCATCCGCCACAGCGGGCGCCTGGTGGCGATGGCCGGCGAACGACTGCGCCTCCCGGGCTGGACGGAGATCAGCGGAGTCTGCACTGACGCGGGGTGGCGCGGACGGGGGCTGGGGACCCGGCTGGTGCTGGCTGTCGCGGCCGGCATCCGGGAGCGCGGCGAGCGGCCGTTCCTGCATGTGCTGGCGTCCAACACGAACGCCGTCCGGCTGTACGAGTCCCTGGGATTCCGGCTCCACCGCACCACGACCCTCGTGCTCACCCGGCCCCCGGCGGAACCACCGAGCCGCTAACCGGCCCGCGAGGCCATGACTCCCCAATCAGTTCACTGACTGAACTGCCCGTGCTACCGTGGTCACTGAAGCAGTTCAGTCAGTGAACTATGCAGGTCAGGAGCTCAGATGACCCACGACGACAGGCTGTTCCTGGTCACCGCCGCGACCGGCAAGACCGGAGGCGGCACGATCGACCTGCTGCTGCGACGCGGTCACCGCGTCCGGGCGATGGTGCACCGCGTGGACGAGCGCTCCCGTTCGCTGGCCGAGGCCGGCGCCGAGGTCGTCGTCGCGGACTTTCACGACCTGGACGGCGTGACGGCGGCGCTGGAGGGCGTCGCCGGCGCCTACCTGTGCCACCCGATCTCCCCCGGCCTCATCGAGGCGACCACCTACTTCGCCCAGGCGGCGACCGAGGCCGGCGTGCGGGCCGTGGTCAACATGTCGCAGATCTCCGCCCGCCGCGACGCGAGCAGCAACGCCGCCCGGCAGCACTGGCTGTGCGAGCGCCTGCTCGACCGGACCGACCTGCTCGTCACGCACCTGCGGCCGACGTTCTTCGCCGAGTGGCTGAAGTTGTGGTGGGAACTGCGGGACGGCGAGGGGTACCTGCGGCTCCCGTTCGGCGAGGGCCGGCACGCGCCGATCGCCTCGGTCGACCAGGCCCACGTGATCGCCGCGGTGCTGCTCGACCCCAAGCCGCACGACCGCGCGGTCTACACCCTGCACGGCCCGGTCGAGCTGAACCACCATGAGATCGCCCGGGCCATGTCCGGCACGCTCGGCATCCCGGTGCACTACGAGCCGATCAGCGTCGAGGAGTTCGCCTCGGCCATGGCCGAACGCGGCATGCCCGCGCACCGCATCCAGCACTTGAGCAACGTCGCCGTCGATTACCGGAACGGCGTGTTCGCCGGCACGAACGACAACGTCGAGAAGATCGGCCATCGTGCCCCGCTGTCAGTCGAACAGTTCGTCCTGGAGTACAGGTCCGACTTCGACACCAGCGGCCCGTACTTCGTCCCCGCTCCGCGCCCTTCGGCCGGCGGGATGCGAGAGCCGGGTACAGGACGGTGACGGTCGTTGTCACATCTACTTCATTTATACAAGTAAGCTTGTGTTGGCAGATCAGATAGCGAAGACGAGAGTTTGCTATAGTCGGCGCATGAGACGTCGTGATTACGGACAGTATTGCGGCCTGGCCCGAGCGCTGGAGCTCGTGGGCGAGCGATGGGCGCTGCTGATCGTGCGCGATCTCGCGGTGCGTCCGCATCGCTACACCGACCTGCTCGAAGGGCTGCCGGGCATTCCCACCAACGTGCTCTCCACGCGGCTCAAGGAGCTGGAGCAGTCGGGCATCATCGAACGCCGCATCGCGCCGGCACCGCAACGCGGCGTCCTCTACGCGCTGACCCCCGCCGGCCACGAGCTCGAACCGGCCATCTTCGCCCTCGGACGCTGGGGAGCCGTCCACATGGGCGAGCCGCGGCCGGGCGAGATCGTCACCCCCGATTCGCTGATCATGAACCTGCGGGCCATCTTCAACGCCGAAGCCGCGGCCGAACTGACCGCGAGCTGGGAGATCCACGCACCCGACCTGGTGGTGCACCTCGCTGTGACCGACGGAAAGCTCGAAGCCGACGTGGGCCCGGCCCCCGGCAAGCCCGATCTCGTGATCACCTTCCGGCCCGACGAGCTGCCCTCCTACCAGGAGCTCATCCAGGCGGCCAAGTGCGGCCTGGTCGAGCTGTCCGGCCGCCGCGATCTGCTGGAGACCTTCCTACGCCTGTTCACCCTCCCCCAGCCGGCCTGACTCACGTCGCCTGTCGTACCGGTTTCAGGCGGAGGGCATCAGGTCGCGGCGGCGCAGGAACGCCAGCCCCACCGTGGCGAGGGCGACGGCCATCACGGTCAGCCCCAGCAGCGCCGCCGATGACGAGGCGCCGCCCAGCAAGAGCGCCGGCACGTGCACGAACGGCGAAAGGTCCAGGATGATCCCCGTGGCCAGCTTGAACTCCGCCAGCAGATCCACGGCCAGGAAGAGTCCGAGCATGGTCCAGCTCAGGGCCGCCGCCAAGCGTGGCAGCATGCCGAACATCAGCGTCGCGATCCCGACCACGGTCCAGACCGCGGGCAGGTAGGCCAGCGTGGCCACGGTGACGCGGGCCACGTCGCCGTCGTAGGCGAGCCCCGCCGCCGCACCCAGCGCGCCCAGCAGCAGCACCGGGCTCACGATGGCGAACACCAGGTGGCTCAGCGCCCAGCGCAGCCGGCCGACCGGGGTGGAAAGCAGCAGCTCGGCCCGGCCCGCCGCCTCCTCACCACGGGCACCCAGCGCCGACACCAGCGCCGCCCCCGCGACGAGCTGACTGAGCACGTACATCACGAACGTGAAGAACACGTCCGAGATACGGGCGTCGGCACCGCCGATGGTCGCGGCCAGCTCCCGGAACTGCGGCGTGTCCAACTGCGTGTCCAGCCCGCGCGCCGCCACCCCGAGCAGGGCGCCCATCAGGCCGAACCCGATCGCGAAGCCCGCGAGCGTGTCCCGGTGCAGGCGAGCGGCCAGGCCGAATGGGCCCGTGAGCGTCCCGGCCGCGGGTCCGGGGCGGGCGGGCACCAGGCCGCCGGCCACGTCACGCCGCGTGGACAGCGCGAACGCGGCCGCCGCCAGGACGGCGACGAACACCGCGACCAGCCCCAGCACCCACCACTGGTCACCGGCGTAGGGTTTGGTCAGCCGAACCCAGCCGAACGGCGACAACCACGCCAGCCAGCCGATGCCGCCGGCGTCGGCCAGCGCGCGCAGCGCGAACAGCAGCCCGCCGACACCGATGGCCAGCTCGCGCGCCGTGCCGGAGGCGGCGGTGAGCTGCGCGGTGACGGCGGCCACGGCCGCGAACACCCAGCCGCCCGTGGCGGCGGACAGCCCGAACAGCAGCGACGACCCCGCGGGCAGGCCATTCGCGACCAGGGCGGGCACCGACAGCAGACCCAGCAGCAGGTTGGCGGCCAGCACGACCGCGAGCGCGCCGGCCAGCGGGGCGTGGCGGCCGATGACACCCGAGGACAGCAGCTCGCGCCGACCGGTCTCTTCCTCGACCCGGGTGTGCCTGATCACCAGCAGGATGCTGACCAGCCCGCCGATCAGCGCGAGGGACGAGCCGAGCGTCCAGGCGGTCAGGCCGCCGACGCTCGCGTCGTAGATCGGGCCGCGCATGGCCAACTGCGCGGGGTTGCTCGCCGAGGCCGTCGCGAAGGAGTCGCGGGCGGCCTGGTCGGCGTACAGGTCGGCGGTGGCCGAGGCGATGCCGGCCGGCAGCAGCGCGGTGATCGCGATCCACACCGGCAGCAGCACGCGGTCCCTGCGCACAATGAGCCTGATCAGGGCCCAGGTGCCGGTCATCTGGCGGCTCCCTCGTAGTGGCGCAGGAACAGCTCCTCCAGCGTTGGCGGCTGCGTGGTCAAGGTGCGTACGCCCGCCCTGGCCAGCTCGGCGAGCACCGCCGTGAGCGCGTCGCCGTCCACCTGGCAGCGCAGCCTTGCGCCGTCGACGGTCAGGTCGTGCACGCCGGGCAGGGCGGCCAGGCCGAGTGCCGGCCCGATCAGCTCGGCGGTCACCGACGTGCGGGTGAGGTGGCGCAGGTCGGCCAGGCTGCCGGACTCGACCGTACGGCCGGCGCGGATGATGCTGACGCGGTCGCACAGCGTCTCCACCTCCGACAGGATGTGGCTGGACAGCAGCACGGTGCGGCCGTCGCGCTTTTCCCGCAGGACGCACTCGTTGAAGACCGCCTCCATGAGCGGGTCCAGGCCCGCGGTGGGCTCGTCGAGAATCAGCAGTTCCACATCGGAGGCGAAGGCGGCCACCAGCGCCACCTTCTGACGGTTGCCTTTGGAGTAGGTGCGGCACTTCTTGCGCGGGTCGAGCTCGAAGCGCTCCAGCAGCTCGGCGCGCCGCCTGGGGTCCAGGCCGCCGCGTACCCTGCCCAGCAGGTCGATGACCTCGCCGCCGGTGAGCGAGGGCCACAGGGTGACGTCGCCGGGCACGTAGGTGAGCCTTCGATGCAGTTCGGTGGCCTCGTGCCACGGGTCGCCGCCGAGTAACGAGATCCGGCCGCCGTCGGCGCGCATCTGGCCCAGCAGAATTCGGATCGTGGTGGTCTTGCCCGCGCCGTTGGGGCCGAGGAAGCCGTGCACCTCGCCCGTCTTGACGGTGAGGTCGAGCCCGTCCAGGGCCTTGGTCTGGCCGAAGGTCTTGACCAGGCCGTCGGCGTGGACCGCGGCGTTCATTGGTGTCCCTCGAATTTCTCCAGGCCGGTCCGCGCCTGGTCGAACAGCTCGCGGCCGAGGAATTCCGGCCTGATCAGGTCGAGCTGCGCCTTGCCGACGCGCAGCACGCCCTGCGAGGCGTAAAGGTCCGTGCCCAGCGCGCGGGAGACGTGCTCGTGCAGCACCGTGATGCCCAGCTTCATCGCTGTCAGCACGGTCGCGCGGGCGCGGTGGTCCACCTCGGCGTGGTCGTCGCCGGCGAGATGCTCCTCCGTCACGCTGACGAGTTCGTCGAACATCGCGGCGGCCGCGGGGGAGCCGTCCACGAGCGCGCGGCCGAGGTATTTCATCAAGGGCGGCGCGGTCCGGTGCACGTTTTCGATGAATTCGGGCTTTTCCAGGTTGTGGTCGGTGATGCCCAGGTGGACCTGCTCGCGCAGGTAGCTGAGGACGTACTCGTCACACGCCTGTCTCAGCGCTTCCTTGCTGCCGAAGTGGTGCTGCACCAGGCCGGGCGAGACTTTGGCGGCCTCGGCGATCCCCCGGATGGTGGTGGCCTTGACCCCTTGCTCGGCGAACAGCGCCATCGCGGCGTCGCGGATGCGTGCGCGGGTCGTCAGATCCGCTTCAGTGATTGGTCGCACGTCCAACAGTCTATACAGACGTATTGCCCACCATGCAAGTGTTCAATGCATCGGCGTCGGAAGGGCATGTGAGGGCGGCGGCTCGCGAGCGCGCGCTCAATCAGGGACGCCGCCGCTGGTCAGATCTTGGGGACGCCGGGCGCAATGGCCTCTACCTGGACCGGCCCGCGCCGGCCACGGCCGCCGGATACGTGCTGATTTTGCCCATTTTTGGTCGTTATTCTTCCCGTGCTGGCAAGGACTTCGGCAAAGGGAACTCGCGGGGGCATCTGATCACGAGGGGTGATCAGAGAGTGAGCCGGTGGCATCACTGTTCGATCCGGACCCGCCTGGCCGTGATGGCCGGCGCGGTCATGGCGTTGCTGTGCACCGCTGTGGCGGTGTTCGTCGCGGTATCGGTACGCCACACCGAGGTCGAGTACCGGACGCAGCAGCTTCTCGCCTACGCGGTGGTCCTGGCCAAGCAGCTCCGCGAGCACACCGTGCCCGCCCGGCTGGCGACGGCCGGACCTGACACGGCGATTCAGGTGTTCAACCCGGCCGACACCATGGTCGCCGCCACCCCCGGCACGGCGGGCAAGCCGCCGATGACGAGCATGCGACCCGACGTCGACGCGTTCGCCACCACCACCTCGTGCGACACGCCGCAGTTCCCCGGCCGGTGCGCCATCGTCCTCGCCTATCCCTTCCACCGCTCCGACGGCGTCTATCAGCTCGACATGGCCGTTCCCGACGTCCCGTGGTACGTCGGCCCCGAGCTGCTGATCCCGATCACCCTCGGCTGGCTGTTGCTGGTGGGGGTCAGTGCCATGGGCAGCCGCCGGATCGTGGGCAAGACCCTGGAGCCGGTGAGCGCCATCAGCGGCAAGCTCGCCCAGATCACCGCCAGCGACCTCGGCCATCGGGTACCCGTGCCCAAGTACCGCGACGAGCTGCGGGATCTCGCCGAGACCGCGAACCGGACCCTGGATCGGGCCCAGTCGGCGATCGAGCAGCAGCTCCGCTTCGCCTCCGACGCCTCCCACGACCTACGCAGCCCGTTGACCGCCATGCGGGCCCAGATCGAGGAGGCGCTGATCTACCCGGGGGCGACCGAGTGGCCACAGGCCGCGGACGCGCTGCTGGAGAGCGTGGAGCGCATGCAGGCCCTGGTAACCGATCTGCTGCAGGTCGCCCGGCTGGACGCGGGCGTCACCAGCCGCCGCGAGGTCATCAGCCTGAGCGGCCTGGTACGGGCCGAGCTGGAGCGGCGCCGGGCCAAGACCACCCTGCGGCAGCACCGCCTCACCCCGGGGGTGATCGTGGACGGGTCGCGGACCGAGCTGACCCGGCTGCTGAACAACCTGCTGGACAACGCCGAACGGCACGCCACCTCCTCCGTCGCCGTCACCCTCGCGCTTGAGGCGGGCACCGCCGTGCTGGAGGTGTGCGACGACGGCGACGGCGTCGCCCACGAGCAGCGGGAGGTCATCTTCCAGCGGTTCACGCGGTTGGAGGCCTCCCGCGCCAGGGACGCCGGCGGCACCGGGCTCGGCCTGCCGATCGCCCGGCAGATCGCCGAGGCACACGGCGGCACCCTGACCATCGAGGACAGCCCCTTCGGCGCGCGGTTCGTGCTCCGCCTGCCCGTCCAGACGTCGCCCGACGCCGGTTCGACCAACACCAGGACGGAACCTCCCACCAACGAGCCCTGACCTCCCCGCCGGAGGCATCAGCGAGTGACGCCACGGCGGCCTCGCCCGAGGCCGATCTAGGGGCTGGGCCGGTCCAGGTCGAACGTCACGCCGGCCAGGCGGATCGTGCGCACCCGCGGGTCCTTGAGCAGCTCCCGCAGCTCGCGGACCGAGCTGAGCTGATCCACATAGCCGTAGGCGAGCCCGGCCTCGGCCGCCTTGCGCAGCCGGTTCAGAGACAGGTCGAAGGAGCGCAGGTTGGCGTCGTCGTGGTCACGCAGCAGGCCGACCCAGTCGCGGAACTGCGGCAGGCTGCCACCGCACGTTTCTTCGGTCATGTCGCCGCTCATGCCGCGGTCCAGCGGGTTGGTCCAGTCGCCGAAGCCCCAGGTGATCGGGAGGGAGCCGGGTCTGCGCTCGTACACGACCCGTTCGGCGCAGGAGCCGTACTGCTTCACGAACGCCTTCAGACCGGCCTCGCCGAGCGGCTGCTCGAACTCCACCACTGCCAGCGTGCTGAGGTCGGCGGGCAACCGGCCGAGCACCGCACGCACGTCGGCCTTGGCCGCCAGTCTGGTGCCGACGTCGAACAGGGACTGGGAAAGCCGGGTGTTGGCGGTGTGGCCCAGCGGCAGGCGTCCCACGCGGCCGAAGAAGTCCTGACTGATCGTGTACGACTCTCTCCCGACCGGCCAGGCTCCGACGGGTCCCATGGGATACACGGCCACCTCGAACGACATCGACACGGGACTGGTCTGGCAGCAGGATTCGCTCGCCACCGTATAGGCCGGGTTGTAGATCTTGAAGGCGGTGCCGAGCACGTCCTGCATGCGGCGTTCCCGGTCGCCGCGGGTCTGCACCAGGGACGAGCCCTCGGTCGCGGCCACCGCGAGCAGCGCCAGCACGGCCAGGACGATGGCGACCGTTCTGAACAGTCCCCGCCGGACCGCACGCCGGGTGCGCTTGGGGTCGAAGTCCGGCAGGTCTGGCATCTCAGGCATGTTCATTGGTTCTTCCCGTAGAGGTCGGCGAAGGCGGCCCTCGCCCGCCACACCGCAGTCTTGATCGAGTTGTGCGACCTGCCGGTCATCGCGGCCACCTCCACCATGGAGAAGCCCTCGAAGTAGACCAGCGTGAGCAGCCGGCACTGCTGCTCGGGCAGCCGCTCCAGCGCGTCGCGCACATCCAGCGATTCCACGTGCAGCGGCGGCACACCCAGCTCGTCGGGGTTCGGGAGGACCAGCTCGCGGCGGCTCCTGCGTACGTGATCCACCAGGACGTTGCGCGCGATCGTGAGCAGCCACGCCGCCGCGTTCTCCCCCCGCCAGCCGAGCAGTGCCCTGGTCGCCTTGACGAACGTCTCCTGCGCCAGGTCCTCGGCGAGATGCGGATCACGGGTCCTGCGCAGGAGGAACCCGCACACGAGCGGCCAGTGCTCGCGGTACAGCTCCTCGATGATGTCGCCCCCCGAACGGTTCCGATTGTCACGTCACATGCAGACGCCGCCGCGGCCGGAATGGTCACACGGCTTGCCGGTTGAGGTGTCGCACGGGTCGGCCCAGCAGGGCTGAGCCATGTCGCCCAGGCCAGGAAGAGCACGTGTCAGAGGCCGCGACAGGACGGTGACTGCCCACTGACAGGGCGGCGGGCGATCGTGGTCGCACTGACACAACGACCCGCTGACCTCGGAGGCAAGCCATGTCGCGGAACCTGAAGATCTCTGTCACCGACACCCAAGGCCCGGCCACCGCAGCCCTCGACGCCGCGTGACGGACCGCTGCAGTCACACCATGCCGACATTCGACACCCCCGAGCCGATCTCGGCGACGGTCGACATCGTCTTCGGGGACATCTGGTTCATCGCCGGCGACCGCGCCGACACCGTGGTCGAGGTCCGCCCGGTCGACCCGTCCCGGGAGGTGGACGTCGAGGCCGCCGAACAGGCCACCATCGAGTTCGCCGACGGAAGGCTGCTGGTCGCGCACCCGAAGCTGCGCACTGCGTTCACCACCAAGTACGGCTCGGTGAAGGTGCTGGTGGAGTTGCCGACCGGTTCGGACGTGCAGGGTGACACCGAGGAGGGCGAGTACCTCATCAAGGGCGCGGTCGGCTCCTGCCGACTGAGGAACGCCATCGGGGACATCCGGGTCGGGCAGGCCACCGGCGTACGGTTACGGACCGCCGGCGGCAAGGTGATCGTGGACCACGTGACCGGCCAGGCCGACGTCAGCGGGAACGGGGACATCCGGATACGCCGGATCGACGGCGGCGCGGTGGTCGAGAACGCCGGCGGCGACAGCTGGATCGGCGAGGTCGCCGGCGACCTGCTGGCGACCTCGACCGAGGGTGACATCACCGTCGAGGTGGCACATGCCGCGATCAGCGCCGGCACCGCCAACGGTCACGTCCGCGTGGGCGAGATCGGCAGCGGCACGGCCGACCTGTACGCCGCCATCGGCAAGCTGGAGGTCGGCATCCCGCAGGACACCGACATCCGGCTGGACGCGCCCACCTCGCCCGGCTACGGGCGGGCTCATCCAACGTTCACGAGACGAGCGTGACCTCGGCCGGCTCGCGCCAGTCCCAGGTTCAGGGAGCGAGCGTGACCTCGGCCGGCCCCCGCCAGTCCCGGGTTCACGAGGCGAGCGTGACCTCGGCCAGTTCGCGCCAGTCCCGGCGGCGGCCGTCGCGGGTCGCCTCGGCGAACACGGTTTCGCCGAGGCGATTCCGCGTTTCCTCGCTGATCCTGGAGGCGGCCGGCAGCGAGCGGTCCGGCGTGCCGCGCACGCCGTCGCTCGCCGCGAGCAGTCGCGCCGCCTGCTCGTCCTGCCCCTGCCGCAGCGCGAGATCCGCGATTCCGGTCAGCACCTGCGCGATCATCGGCCGGTCCCCCACCTGTACCGCGGCGTGGAACGCCTCGGTCCGATGCGCGCGGGCCGAGTCGAGATCCTCGGCGAGGTAGCCGTACAGATCCTGGGCCAGGGCGTGAAGCCCGAGCGTCTCGGTGTCGCCGGGCCTCGTCCGGATCGTGGTCAGGTGTTCGCGTGCCCGGTCCCGCTCGCCACGCCAGCACGCCAGCTGCGCCCTTGAAAGCGCCAGCTCGGCGAGCGCGTCCGGCCAGGTGATCCGGTCCGCGCACCGCTGCGCTTCGGCCATGGCGGAGGTGCTGGACCGCTCGTCGCCGAGCAGCCAGTAGAGCTGCGCCTGCCGTGCCCGCCAGCCGACCACGTCCTCGATCGCGCCCACCTCGGTCACCGCCGCGATGGCCTCCTCGAAGTGCTCACACGCTTGGGCGAACTCGCCTCGCGTGCCGAGCCGATCGGCCAGGAAGGTCAGCGCCAGCGAGATCCCCCACCGGTCACCCAGCGCGCGGAACTCGGCGAGGGCGATCTCGGTGTCCGTGTCCACGTCGGTCTCGTCGCCGCCGAGCGTGAGCCGCAACCGGCCACGGCTGAGCCTGGCCTGCGCGCGTACCCACGGATCGTCGTCGGCGATGAGCGGCTCGTAGGCGGCCAGGAACTCCGTCGGCCCCCGCAGCATCGCCTCCAGCGGCCCGACGAAGCCGAGCGCCGGGTGGCCACGCCGACCCGGCTCACAGAACCGGTACGCCTCGTGGATCCACTCCTGCGCCAGATACTGATCCCCGTACCCGGAGGTCACCAGCAGTGCCACGATGGCGTAGGCCAACGCCCGTACCTCGTCGGGCGCCTCACCTTCCAGCGAGGCCGCCGCGATGCCCAGCTCGGTGCCCTCGGCCTTACGCCCGCTGAGGAACCAGTACCAGCCCACGGCCCCGACCAGGCGCATCGCCTCCTGGGCCCACCCTTCGGCGATCGCCCCGCGTAGTGCCGTACCGATGTTGTCGTGCTCGGCCGTGAGCCTGGCCAGCCACTCCAGCTGCTCGGCCCGGCGCAGGTGCGGATCGGCGGTCTCGGCCAGCTCGGTGAAGTAGGCCAGATGCGCCCGGCGCGCCGCCTCCACCTCCCCGGCCTCGGCGAGCCGCTGCGCCGCGTACTCCCTGATCGTGTCCAGCATCCGGTAACGCGGCGTGCCCTCGCCGTCGGCCAGCAGCAGCGACTTCTCCATCAACGCGGTCAGCAGGTCGAGCACCTGCTCCCCGGCGAACCCCGCGTCCCCCACGTCCACCTGGTCCCCGCACACCCGCTCGGCCGCCTCCAGGCTCACCCCACCCGAGAACACCGACAGCCGCCGCAACACGCCACGTTCGGCCTCGCTCAACAGATCCCAGCTCCAGTCCACCACGGCCCGCAGCGTCCGATGCCGGGCAAGCGCCGTACGGCTGCCACCCGTCAGCAGCCGGAACCGGTCATCGAGCCGGTCCGCCAGCTGGTCGACCGACATCGTCCGCAGCCGGGCCGCGGCCAGCTCGATCGCCAGCGGCACCCCGTCGAGCGCCCGGCAGATCCGCGCCATCGTGGCCAAAGTGTGCGCGTCCGCGCCGATGTTCCTGCGCACCGCGCCGGCCCGCTCCCGCAGCAGCAGCACCGCCGGCGAGGACCCGATCTCCGCCGGATCCGCGCCTTCCGCGGGCAGGGCGAGCGGCTCGACCGGCCAGAGCACCTCCCCGGTGATGCCGAGCGGTTCCCTGCTCGTGGCCACGATCCGCAGCCTCCGGCACTCTCCCAGCAGCCGGTCCGCGAACACCGAGACCGCCTCGATCACGTGCTCGCAGTTGTCCAGGACCAGCAACATCACGCGCTCCCGGACCGCCGCGACCAGCCGGTCCACCGCATCCCCACCCGGGGCCCCGCCGGCCAGTGCCTGGTCACGCAGGCCGAGCGCGGTCAGCGTGGCCTGCGCCAGCTCACCGCCCGCCCGCAGCGGGGCCAGCTCGACCAGCCACGCCCCGTCCGGCAGCTCGCCCAGCATCGTCCGCGCGACCTCCGTGGCCAGCCTCGTCTTCCCCGAACCACCCGCTCCGGTCAAAGTGACCAGCCGATGCCCGGCGGCCAGCTCGGCGACCGCGGCGACGTCGTCGTCCTTGCCCACGAAACTGCTCAGCTCGGCACGCAGGTTCGTCCTGCGGTTCTCCGCCCGGCCACCCAGCTCCCCCCGCAACAACGCGGTGTGCAACGCCGACAACTCGGCCGACGGATCGGTGCCCAGCTCCTCGGCCAGCCGCTCACGCAACCGCTGATACACCGTCAACGCCTCCGCGCCCCGGCCCGCCTCGGCGAGCGCTCGCATCAACGCCGCGACGAACCCCTCCCGCAGCGGATACCGCCCCACCAGCTCGGTCAGCTCGGAGACCAACTCCGCACCACGGCCCAGGCGCACCTCCGCGTCCACCCGATCCCCGAGCACGGCGAGGTAGCGCTCACCCAGCCCCGTGACCGCGGCGTCGAACGCCTCGCTGCCTTGCAGCTCGATGCCCTCCATGGCGGTCCCGCGCCACAGGTCCAACGCCGAGCGCAGCAGATCCACCCGTACGTGGTCCTCGGCGGCACGCGCCTGAGCGACGAGACGCTCGAACCGGCTCACATCCACGGCCTCGGGGTCCACAACGAGCCGGTATCCACCGGACTTGGCCTCCACCGACCCCTCCGGCAACACCTTGCGCAGCCTGGACACCAGGACCTGCAGGGCGTTCACCGCGTCCGCGGGCGACTGCTCCCCCCAGATCCAGTCCACCAGCCTCGCACGCGGGACGATCCGACCGGGTTCGAGCGCGAGCGCCGCCAGCAACGCGCGCAACCGGGCGCCCGGCACCTCCACTGCGACCCCGTCGCTGACCTGGACGTCGAATGACCCGAGAATCCCAATTCGCACCTGGGTAATCTAGCCGCATCGAGTCCCGGCTCATCGACGCGGCAATGCGCACGCGCAGGGCCGATGAGCGAGAAGCCCCGGTAGACGGCGCTTCCTGCCCGCACCCGTTTCGCATACCGCGTCACGCCGACCGACGCTCGCCCTGGCCGGCGAATGCCGGGCCAGGGCGAGCGCAGGGGTCACCTGGTCATCAGTGGTCGGTGTCCTTCGTCTTCACCTTGCAGCTGGCGGTGGCCGCCTTCCCCGGATTGCTCACGGAGGTCGCGGTCAGCTGGATCGTGGTGGAGCCGGCGCTGACCGGCGTACGGGTCACGAAGACCGGAACGTCGACGGACTTGCCGAACGCGGCCGTGGTCAGGTTGTTGGGCAGTTGCGCCGCCCAGCCCGAGCTCGACGCCGAAGCCGACAGCCGGTAGACGTCGTTGCGCAGCTGGGCCCGCTCGTCCTGCGGGTGCAGCGCCGGGTCGGTGGCCGCGTCCTTGCCGGTGTTGGTCAACCGGAAGGAGCAGTAGGTGGCGAGTTCGGGGGCCTTGCCGCCCACCGTGCCCTTCTCCAGCGCCACGCCGCGCTTCTGCGGCCCGGCACCCGCCGGGTTCTGCACGCCGAGGACGTAGTGCAGGAAGCCCTTGTCATCCTCGTACTTGTCGAGGATGTAGAAGTGCAGGCCGTTCGAGGCGTCGACGTACTCGTTCTTCGAGCCGGAGTTCGTGCCGGCGTGGAAGAGCGCGTCGTTGAGCTGCCGGTAGTCACCGATGGTGCGCATGACCTTGGTGCCGTCAGGCCGCACGTAGTCGAGCTGGTCGATGTCCTCGGGATGCGCGTCCACGACCCACGTGAAGCAGTTGTAGCCGCAGGTCGACCCTTCCTTGCCCCGCTGTCCGGGCTCGTAGGGCTTGTTCTTGGCGATCAGCACGCCGTTGTCCGGCTGGAAGGAGCCGTACCCGATCCGCTGCACCGTCTCCAGGGTGTAGTTGCTCCAGCCGCCGGCCGGGCCGCCGCCGTCGCACAGCGGGTTGGTGTTGACGTCACAGGCCGGCGAACGGTCGGCCGGCGCGTTGCCGTCCAGCAGCACCTGCAGGCCCGCCCGCGAGCCCACCGGCAGCGGGCTGGTGTTCACGGCCCTGGCGATCACGTCCACGACGGCGAGGCCGGACTTGGCCAGCCCGTCACGGTTGAACCGCGCCACCGAGGAGTAGGGGACGAAGCCCATTCCGATCTTGTTCCGCAGCGTCTGCTCGGCGCCCATCGAGGCGCCCTGCTGTGCGGGAACCTGCCAGCGGTTGTGCGGACCGCCCGGCCCGTTGAACGAGCCGCGGTCCATCATGTCCCACGTCCCCGACCCCGCCCGGTGGTACGGCTGCGCGTACGGATTGTTGTTGTTGTCACCGATGCTGAAGAAGAAGTGGCTCAGCTCGTGCGTGATCGTGCCCGAGCTCTCACCCTGCCGGACGGTCGACTGGCCCCACAGTTGCGAGCCGGCCAGCCAGGAGGTCCAGGGGACATAGCGGCTGCGCACGGCGGTGGGCTGTTCCGGGTTCGGGTTGCCCCAGACCTCCCGCGGCACGTCCTCCGGCGAGTTGAACTTCATCTCGCCGAACTCCTGCCACACCGAGGTCTCGTCGTAGCCGGCGTAGATCCGCAGGACCACGTCGTAGCCGCAGTTGCCGGTGCAGTTCGCGTCCGCGTGCCAGAGCGCGTCGGCGTCGGTCTCCAGCCGGGTTCCGGCACAGTTGTTGATGCCGGCGCCGTCGGTGACCGTGACCGTCCCGTCGAGCGTGAGGTGGGTGCTGTCCGGGATGCCGGTGACGACCCTGCGCCCGGACGGGGACACCCCCGTGATCGTGATGACGTCGCCGACCTTGAGGAACTTGGTCGACTTCACCTCGATGGTGGTCACGGCGGACTGGTTCCCGGTCACCGTGGTCTGGCTGGGGCAGCCCTGCTGTTGTTCCTGGCCGATGTCGTTGAGGCCGTACTGGAAGGAGTCCTTCGGCAGCTCGTACGGCCCGTAGGCGGTGATCTCGGGGATACCGATCTTCCCGCCGCTCTGCTCCATCCAGTACCCGTTGATGGTCTGGAAGTTGTTCACCGGACTCGGCTTGTTGAAGAAGTCGGCGTAGAACTGCGGGACCTTGTCCCGGGTGATGGGCTCGATCTGCGGGTTGCCGAAGGGGTCGGACTTCTTCGGCTGGGTGATCACGAACGGCTGGTTGGGGAAGTCCACAGCCACGAGCGCCACCCGCAGCGCGCGATCGGTCGGGATCGCGCCGTTGGTGGCCCAGCTCACTCCGGGAATCGGCTTGTAGTCCTGCCAGGTCATGTCCTGCTGGTCCTGCACGCGCTGCGGGTCGATCGGCTGCAGTGCGGGAGGGTTGAACGCCATGGTGGCGGCCTGGCCGGTCTGCGCTGTGCTCAGCGATACGCCGAGCACCAGGGTACCGAACACCGCCAGGGACTTGATCGACAATCGTTGGGTTAAACGGCGGCCGGGGTTCAAGATCACAACAAACACCTTCCTCGACGAACCTGCCGCACCCTACGGCTCGCGGGCGAGCCTCGTCACGGTGCAGATGCCGAAGTACGCGGCCACCCACCCCGACGTCTGTCGGAAGCCCTCGGTCAGATCGCCGGGTATCCGGCCCTATCCGGCCAATGACGGGCTACCCGTTTCGACTTCCGTCGGAATGATGGCGGCCGTCGCGACAGACGCCGACCGCATGCGGCGGCTCGTCGCGGCCGCCAAGGCGGACGGTTTCGAGTTCGGCGACTGACTCGGCAGACGACGTCAAAGGGGAGCGTGCTGCGCGGCCGTCGCGAGAGCCCTGGCGTGTGCCCGGAGGATGCGATGGTGCACCGGACAGTCGTCGAGGCGATCGCGCTCACTGTCGAGGGCATGCCGAAGGGCCTGCTGCGCCCGCTGAATCCGCTGAACGCGATCGTCGAGCTCACGCAGTTTCGCCGCCACCACGGCACGCCAGTCCGGTGCCGAGCGGCCGCTCGGCCCGACGAGCGCCGCGATCTCCGACAGCGTGAAGCCGGCCTGCTTGAGCAGGTCGATGAGGGCGATCTGTTCGACGGCGGCCTCGTCGTAGACACGTTTGCCGCCCGCGCGCCTGGCGGGGTGGAGCAGGCCCTTGCGCTCGTAGAAGCGCAACGCGGACGCCGCCACCCCGGTGCGGGCCCGCAGTTCGGATATCGACAGCTCGCTCATTGACTTGAACCATAGTTCAACCTGAATCATGACCGGCATGACATCTCGGACCACGAAACAGCGGCACCGGTTGGAGGACGACGCGGTGACGACATCGCACGGGACGCGCATCGCCGTGGTGACCGGAGCAGGCCGCGGGATCGGGCTGGCGATCGTGCGCGCCCTGGTCGAGGACGGGTTCGCGGTCGTCGCCGGCAGCCGTACGGTCACCGCCGCCCTGCGGGACGCGACCCCGGACGCGCTGGCGGTCGACCTGTCCACCGGCGACGGCCCCGGCCACCTCGTACGGCACGCGATCGAGCGGTTCGGCGGGATCGACCTCCTCGTCAACAACGTCGCGGGCACCTCGACCCCGGCCGGTGGATTCCTCGAACTCGACGACGACGCCTGGCGTCACACGGTCGATCTGACGTTGATGTCGGCGGTGCGCGCGACGCGTGCGGCGTTGCCGAGTCTCCTGGAACGCCGCGGCGCGGTCGTCAACATCAGTTCGGTCAACGCCCGGATGCCGCAGCCCCGCCTGGTCGCCCAGTCGGCGGCCAAGGCGGCGCTGTCGAACCTCGGCAAGGCGCTGGCCGAGGAGTTCGGCGGCCGTGGGCTGCGGGTGAACACGATCTCTCCTGGTCCGGTCTGGACGGATGTGTGGACGTCGCCGGGTGGGCCCGGGGACGTGCTCGCCCAGCGCGCGGGCATCGCGCCGGAGAGCTTGGCCGACGAGCTTCCGAAGGTCGTCGGCCTGTCGACCGGCAGGTTCGCCGAGCCGGAGGAGGTCGCGGCGCTCGTGGTGTTCCTCGCCTCCGGCCAGGTGGCCAACATGAGCGGCTCGGAACTGGTGATCGACGGCGGGTTGCTCAAGACGGTCTGAGCGCCCGCCGCGTCTTCCGATGTACCGGTTATCGGTATATAACGATCCTGTGGCTAAGTTACGCGCCTTACAGGAGCCTTCGTTCCTCATCCTGACCTCGCTGGCGCATGAGCCCCAGCACGGCTACGGCATCATCACCGACGTCGAGCGCATCTCCCAGGGTGAGATCCGGCTGAGGGCCGGCACCCTGTACGCCGCCCTGGACCGGTTGCAGGCCGAGGGTTTGATCGCGGAAGAGCGGGAGGAGATCGTCGACGGGCGACTTCGCCGCTACTACCGGCTCACCGAGGAAGGCGGCCGGCGCCTGGCCGCGGAGGCGGAGCGGCTGCAGCGCAACGCACGAACGGCGGTCACCCGGCTGCGTGCCCACCGGATCGGAGGGCCCGCGTGAGCGACCTGGAACACCGCTACCGCAGGTTGCTCCGCCTCTATCCGCGCGATCACCGAGCCAGGCACGAGGAGGAGATGCTCGGCGTGCTCATGGCAGGTGCGGAGCCCGGCCGTCGGCGGCCGCATCCGCGAGACGCGGCCAATCTGATCGGTGGAGCGGCCGCCATTCGCTTACGCCGGCCCGTCAGCCCGCACTCACTGGTGTGGTGGCGCGATGCGGCCCGCGTCGCCGCCGTCCTCGGACCGCTGGTCCTGCTGATCCACCAGTTCCCCTCGACCGTCCAAGAGTTGGCGATGTACGTCCAGCGAGGACCGGACCCAGGGGTGGTGTCGACGGGCAGTGTCGTCGAGCAGGCACTCGAGCTACTGGCCTACGTCGCGGTCACGGTGCTCGCCTGGCGTGATCACCGGTGGCTCGCGGCCGGCCTGGCCTGGGCAGGGACCATCTGGCTCGCCGTGGACACGATCCTCCCGAGTTCGTACGACTGGCGTTTCAGTCAGCTTGTCCCCCTCGGGCTGCTCCTGCTTCCGTACGTCGCCGTGGCCGTGCTGCTGACGGGCACCGCCCATCCACGGCGCGGAGTGGGACTGGTCGGCCGACGCAAGATCCTGATCTGGTCCGCCGTCCTCATGGGAGCCACCGCGACCATACGGCTGTGGGCGGTCACATCAGGATCGGCACTCCTGTTGTGGGAGTGGGTTCCGCTGGGTCTGACGGCGATCATCTGCGGGATGGCCGCACGATCGCCGCTGGGACGCAGGAGCATCATGCTGCTCGCCCCCGTCTTCCTCCCCGTCGTGCTGACCGCCGTGGTCTTCGTAGCGATGTGGTCGTGGTTGGCGGAGGGATCCATTACCGGCGTCATGCAGGCGATCGTCGTGATGTGCGCAGCCCTGGCCGTCTTCGGGATCACCGCCTACCTCACCGGCAGACGCCGACCCGCCGACGCACCGCCACCCGAAGCGGCCCGACCTTGACGCAGCCGCGAAGAAGCCGTCGCCGAGACGGACGGCTCGCCGCACCGATGCCGGCGACTGACGGTCGCCGGAGACGGCGCGGCCGTCGAGCGGTTGTTCGCGGCCGTGCCGGGCGCGGAGTGAGGGGGGTCCCGCTCTGACGGGCGGGGCTTCTTTCCACTGTGTCCGCGCTCTGCTCAGCGGCGGGGCCGCAGACCGATCCAGACGAGCGCGACGCTGACGAGCACGACGATCACGTTCACGGTCAGCGCCAGATGGATGCCGTTCAGTTCCGACACCTGGGTGGCGGCGATCGCGCTCAGGATCGGGATGCCGATCGTGATGGCGACGTTCTGGGTCATCGTCGTGAGGCCGGTGGCCAGGCCCTGCTCCTCGTTCGGCAAGCCGGACGTGCCGGTGACCGTGTACGCCACGATGGCCGTCACGTGCCCGAAGAAGCTGATCAGCAGCATCGGGATCAGAACGGCCAGTCCCAGCCGGCCGGAGCCGATGAAGATCATCGGGACCACGGCGAGCCCCTGCGTGGCCAGGCCCGCCGACAGGACCCTGCGGTAGCCGTAACGGCCGATGAGCCGACCGGCCACCGGTCCCGCGAACACCGCCGCCAGCCCCGGGACACCGAAGATCAGGCCGGTGACGAGCGGGCCGAACGCGAGGACCTTCTGCAGGTACAGCGTCATCATGAAGATCATCGACGTCTCCATGCTGAACAGCGCCAGACCGGCGTAGTTGCCCCACTTGACCGTCGGCCGCCTGAGGATGCGGACCGGGGCGAGCGGCGCGGCCGTGCGCAGCTCGATCACCCAGAACGCGGCCAGCAGCACGATGCCGAGGACACCCACGAGGATGCTCCGCTCGATGATCGCGTAGACGAAGGCCAGCAGACCGCCGGTCACGGTGATCGCGCCCGGCACGTCCAGCCTGACCCGGTCCGGCACCCTGCTCTCGCTGATCAGGAACGGCGTGAGCACGAGAATGATCACGGCCACCGGTACGTTGATGAAGAACGCCGAGCGCCAGCTCAGCAAGCCGACCAGGGCGCCGCCGACGAGCGCGCCGACGGTGAAGCCGCCCGACAGCAAGGCGCCGTTGAGGCCCAGCACGCGGTCACGGGTCGTGCCCTCCTCGAACGTGGTGGTGAGCAGGGACAGCGAGGACGGGATGGACAGGGCGGTGGACAGTCCCTGGAGCGCGCGGGCGGTCAGCAGCATCTCGGGATTGGTGGCGAAGCCGCCGAGCAGTGAGGCGGCGGTCAGCAGGACCATGCCCGCCATGAACAGCCGGCGGCGGCCGAACAGGTCGCCCAGCCGCCCGAACAGGAGGGTGAAGCCCGCCGCGGGCAGGGCATAGGCGGAGGCGATCCAGGGGAGCGCCGTCAGATCCAGCCCGGCGCCCTCCCCCACCTCCGGCAGTGCGACGTTCAGGATGGAGAAATCGACGGACAGCATGAACCCGGCGCCGAGCAGGATCAGCAGGATCAACCGCTGCCGGCGGGTGAACCGGGGCGGCGAGATGGTTCCGGCGGGCGTCGAGGTGATGGCAGTGGTCAAGGATGGTTCCCTTCTCAAGAATCCGGGGGCGGTCGGCGTCGGCACGGCACGTCGTGGGCCGTACGCCCGCTTCACCCGGTTCCAGGCATGCCAGGGACACCCCGCGTGATACGGGGTGTGCCGTGAGCCTGGTTCGGCGGATCTGCCTTCGGGGCCCCGCGCGGCGGTGGCCCCGGTGGGGGGAAGAAATAAGTGTTACTGAGCAGGCGGTCGGGACTGGCCTGCTTGTTGTTCAGCCGCCTCGGCGACGCGCTTGATCGTCGCCAGTCGCCTGTCCCAATCCGCCGCGACAGAGGCCATCCATCGTGCCGTCGCATCCAGCGGCGCGGGGCGCAGCGCGTACCGGACCTCCCGGCCTACGCGGGTGCAGGACACGAGCCCGGCGGCGTCCAGGACGGCGAGATGCTTGACGATCGCCTGCCGCGAGATGGGGAGCCCTTCGGCGAGCGTCGTCGCGCTGACCTCGCCCCGCGCGGCGAGCAGATCGAGCAGTTTACGTCGCGTGGGGTCGGCCAGGGCCACCAGGACGCCGGCGACCTCGTCGGCGGCGCCGGGACTCTCCGCTGCGGTCACCCGGCCTGCTCGGCGCGGTTCTTGACCGCGTCGAACACCTGCGACCAGCCGTCGGTGTTGAACCGCACCGCCTTCTCGCGCCGTTCCTCGGAGGTGCTCAGCGCCGCGAATCCGCTCTCGACGACGCGCAGGCGGGTCTGGTCGCCCTCCTGGGTCAGCGTGAACTCCACGAGAGTGCTGTTGTCGTCGCGGATCTCCTCGCCGGGAAATTCGCTGGCCCACCGATACGCGACGTACGTTGGCGGCTCAACCTTCTCCACGCGCACCGACACCTCACCGACATTGGGGTTCTTCGCCACCATCGACTCGCCCTCCCTGGCCACCGTGCCGGCCAGTCGCGCCTCATCCCCCGCCCAGATGCTCGCCTCGCCCGACACCCAGAACGCGGGCTCGGCCACCAGCGACCAGACCCGCTCCACCGGTGCCGCAATCAGCGTGTCCCGTTCAATGCGATCTTCGCTCATCGGAGAGCCTCCTTCACTATCGAATCTTTGATGCAACTCGATGGTTGCACAACCTCTCTGTTACGTGCAACCCTCTAGTTGCTTCAGCGGAGCCTCCGAGTTCGTGAAGCACCTCACATCCCCTTTTTCGGCTGCGGCGACGGGTTTCGGGCCGGCGGCCGGTCTTCATAGCGACTGAAACCCGACCACCACCCTGGAGTGCCCCGATGCCTGACCCCTTCCCCCTGCCGTGAACCCCGCCACAGGAGAACCCGCGATGCCGACGGATGCCGAGTTCGCCGCCCTGACCGAGCCGTTCCGGCGGGAGCTGCTCGCACACTGCTACCGGATTCTCGGCTCGATCCATGACGCCGAGGACCTGGTGCAGGAGACCTATGTGCGAGCATGGCGCGCGTTCGGCCGGTTCGAGGGCCGCTCCTCCGTGCGGCAGTGGCTCTACAAGATCGCTACCAGGGCCTGCATGACAGCGTTGGAAACCCGCTCCCGCCGACCGCTTCCCTCGGGACTGGGAGCGCCCTCGGACGATCACCACGTGACCCTGGCACTCGGCGAACCGTCGGTGGCGTGGCTCCAGCCGGCGCCCGACACGCTGCTCGGCACCGGCGACCCGGCGGCGATCGTGGCGGGCAGGACCGGAGTGCGGCTGGCCTTCATCGCCGCGCTCCAGCTCCTGCCCGCCCGGCAGCGGGCTGTGCTGACGTTGCGTGACGTGCTGGCCTTCCGTACGGCCGAGGTCGCCGCGATGCTGGACACGACCACCACCGCCGTCGACAGCGCGCTGCGCCGCGCCCGGTCCCGCCTGGCCGAGGCCGGGCCGGTCGAGGACGACCTGGCCGAGCCGGATGAGGAAACCCGGCGAGCCCTCCTCGACGGCTATGTCGACGCGTTCACCCGGGCCGACGCCGGCGCGCTGGTGACCCTGTTGCGGGCTGACATCGAGCTGGAGATGCCGCCGATCCCGACCTGGTTCACCGGTCGGCAGGCCGTCGCCGGGTTCCTGACCGAACAGGTCCTGGGCAGGGACCTGTGGCGGATGGAGCCCACCCGCGCCAACGGGCAGCCGGCCGCCGTCGTCTACCAGCGCGTGGACGACGGCCGTTACGAGGCGTACGGAATCCAGGTCCTGACCCTGATCGGGGCCCGGATCAGCCGCATCACGACCTTCATCGACCCGAGCCTGGTGCCGACGTTCGGTCTCGCACCCGCGCTCGCCACCTGAGCCGGGCGGCCAGGCCCGCGCAGGGGCCTGGCGCCCTCTGCCGTCAGGCCGGTCGCGTCCGGACCACACCGGCGATCCCGGCCTGCGCCATCACACAAGAAGAAGGGAGATCGCCATCATGGCGAGCATCACCGACAAGACGGTTCTGATCACCGGGTCCAACCGCGGCCTCGGCAAGGCGCTGGTCGAGGAGGCCATGAGGAGGGGCGCCAAGCGGGTGTACGCCGCCACGCGCCGGCCCCTGCCCGACTCGGACGCGCGCGTCACGCCGCTGGCCCTGGACGTGACCGACGCGGCGCAGATCCGGGCGGCCGTCGATGAGGTCGAATCTCTCGATGTCCTCGTCAACAACGCCGGCCTGGCGCTTTACGGTGACATCAGCGATCGTTCCGCACTCGAGCGGCTCCTCACCGTCAACCTCTTCGGAACCTACGACGTCACCCAGGCGTTCCTGCCGCTGCTGGCCCGCTCCCGGGGAGCCCTCGTCAACATCTCGTCCCTGTCGGCCATCGCGGCGGTGCCGGTCCAGCCGGCCTACGCGATCTCGAAGGCGGCCGCGTTCTCCCTGACCCAGGCGCTGCGTGCTCTGCTGGCCGCACAGGGCATCGGGGTCCATGCCGTCCTGGCCGGCCCCCTGGACACCGACATGTCCCGAAATCTCGACATACCGAAGGCCGCTCCGGAGTCCGTCGCACGAGCCATCTTCGACGGGGTGGAGAAAGACGAGGAGGACATCTTCCCCGACCCGGTCTCCGCGACCATCGCCGAGAGCTGGCGTGGCGGTGTGGCCAAGACGTTGGAACGACAGTTCGCGGCGTTCGTACCGGCTGCCTAGCAGGATCAACCAGGCGACAGGGCGCGTACGGCGGCTTCGGTCACACGGCGACGTCCACCGGGCTGCCCCTGGGAAGCCAGCGGAGGCTCTCGCGCAGCGTGGACGAGCCGCCGGCGATCTCCCGCTCGATGCCTTCGCGGTTTTCCCGGAAGTGCTGCCAGCCCTCGTAGTGGACGGGCAGGACGGTGCGCGGTGCGATCGCCTCGTGAAGGCGGGTGGCCTGCCTGGTGGTCATCGTGTAGCGCAGTGGCCCGGTGCTCGGGAAGCCGACGCCGCCCAGGTGGAGCAGGATGGTCCCCGGCCGCAGGCGGGTCGCCGCCTCGCGAAGCGCGCGGTGGTAGACGGTGTCTCCGGTGATCCAGAGTGGTCCGTGGGCCTGCCCTGGCCAGGTGAGGGCGAAGCCGATGACCTCGCCCACGACCGGCCTGCTGAACGGGGGGCCGTGCCGGCAGGGGGTGGCGGCAATGTCGATGGGCGGGCGCCCGGGGGCTTCCAGCCGGGTCGCCTGCCCCGCTCGCAGGCCGCGGGCCGGATACGGCAGGGAGCGGGCGCCCGAGGAGGTCGTCACGATGGTTCCGGCGGCCGGCAGCAGGGCCCGGCCGGCGTCGTCGAGGTTGTCGCCGTGGTGGACGTGCGTGAGCAGGATCGCGTCGATGGGCGGCAGGTCGGTGGGGGCGATGGCGGGACCGGTGAGTTTGCGGGAGGAGGTTCCCCAGCCGAAGGCGTAGGTCCGGCCGGGGGGATCGAAGGTCGGGTCTGTCAGCAGGCGCCAGCCGTCGAAGTCGATGAGCACGGTCGGCCCGCCGATGTGGGTGAAGTGGACCTTCGTCATGTGAACGCTTCCTTCCGTGATGTCCTCGTCGCCGGTCGGCAGATCGTGGCGTACTCCAGCCGGCGCCTGCGCGGCGGCGATCGGGCGCCGTGGTCGCCCGCCATGGTTCCCGCGGACGTCCCGCGAGGTGCCGCGGTCCGGCATGGCCGGGTGGCCATGCCGGACCGCGCTCCTCAGCCGGCGTGCCTGAGTGCCCAGTCGAGGGCGTGGTCGGCGATCTCCTCCCAGCCCTTCTCGGCGGGCATCAGGTGGGCCCGGCCGGGGTATTCGACGACCTCGGTGACGGTGTTGGACGTGTAGTGCTTGGCGTTGGAGCGCTGGACCTTGGGCGGCATCAGGTTGTCGTTCTCCCCCGAGACGAACAGCAGCGGCTTGCGCTGGTCGTTGCGGTAGTTCACCCAGTTGTCGTCCTTGCCCGGGTGGATGTTGGCCAGCGCGCTGCCCCAGAACACGTGGCCGGAGGCGGGGATGTGGTAACGCTCGTACGTGGCCCGCGCCTCGTCCTCGGGGAAGGTGTTGGTGAAGGCGTACCGCCACTGCTCGTAGGTGAAGCCGACGGCCTTGTGCCGGTTGGCCGGGTTCTTCAGCACCGGGAAGGTGGCGCGGATCTGCGACAGCGGCACCACCTGGACGCCCTCGGTGGGGGCCGAGTTGATCGCCACCCCGGCGGCGCCGAACCCGTGGTCGAGCAGGATCTGGGTGAACACGCCGCCCGCCGAGTGGCCCATGATGATCGGCGGCGACTCCAGGCCGCGGATCAGCGTCTCCAGCGACTCGATGATCTGCGGTACGGTCACCCGCTCGATCGGGCTGGGATCGGCGTTGAGCGCCTCCACCTCGACCTCGAAGCCGGGGTAGGCGGGGGCTAGGACCTTGAAGCCCCTGGCCTGATAGTGCGTGATCCAGTGCTCCCAGCTCCGGGGCGTCACCCAGAAGCCGTGGATCAGGACGATGGTGTCGGGTTTCATGGTCGGCTCCTTCAGCGCGTGGCGTTGTAGGCGGACTGGACCACCGCGGTCGCGGCGTCCGGGTGGGAGGTCATGACGACGTGGGAGGAGCGGATCTCACGGACCTTGCTACCGGCGCGCTGGGCCATGAACCGCTGGGCGGCCGGCGGGATGACGTTGTCCCGGGTGGGGATCAGGTACCAGGACGGGATGGTCTTCCAGGCCGGGTCGCCGCTGCCGCCGCTCAGGCCGAGCACGCTGCCGGGCCGCTGGGTGGCCGCCAGCTGCCGGGCCTCGGCGGCGGGCAGGTCCGCGGCGAACACGTCGCGGAACTTGTCGGGCATGACGTAGCCGTCGATCCCGCCGGGCGTGCCGTCGGGCAACGGGTAGGCCCGGGTCTGCAGCGCGTCGCCGAGCTTGCTGCCGGGGAACTGCTGGGCCAGTTGCAGCGCGCTCTCGCCCTTGTCGGGTGCGAAGGCGCCCAGGTAGACCAGGGCCTTGACGTTGTCGTGACCACGGGCGGCGTTGGTGATGACGATGCCGCCGTAGGAGTGGCCGACCAGGATGACCGGGCCGGTGATGGTGTCCAGGACGCTGGAGACGTACGCGGCGTCGCCGGCCACGTCGCGCAGCGGGTTGGCCGGCGCGATCACCGGAAAACCGGCCCGCTGCAACTGGTCGATCATGTCGTGGAAACCGGAGGCGTCCGCGAACGCGCCGTGCACGAGCACCACGGTCGGTTTCGCGGTGGTGCTCGTGGACTGCGCCGCCGAGGCGGGGGCGACGGCGGCGGTCAGGCCGAGTGCCAGGGTCAGGGTGGCGAGGGTGAGGCGCAATCCGGGGCGAGGCTGGGTGCGGGACATGGCGGGGTTTCTCCTTGGATGCTCGTGCTGTCGTCGCAGCACGAGCATCCGGGGTCCGCCGGGCGGCATGAATCGGTCAGTTGACTGCATCTGAGATCACGCCTTCGAGCGCGTCACGCAGTGCGGCCCGCGAGGTGATGCCGAGCTTGGGGAACAGCCGGTACAGGTGGGCGCTCACGGTGCGGGACGACAGGAACAGCCGCTCACCGATCTCCTTGTTGCTCAGTCCGGCGGCGGCCAGCCTCGCCACCTCCAGTTGCTGGGCGGTCAGTCCGTGCGCGGCGTTGGGCCGCTGGGTCACCGCCATGCCCGTGGCCCGCAGCTCCTGCTCGGCCCGTTGCCGCCAGGCGGTCGCACCGACGCCGGCGAACAGGTCGGCGGCCCGGCGCAGCTCCGGCCTGGCCTCACCGGGTCGCAGCCGGCGGCGTTGCAACTCGCCCAGGGCCAGCCGTACCCGGGCATGGTCGAACGGCCAGCGTTCGGTCCTGGGCAGCGCGAGCGCGGCCCGGAACAGCGCGACCGCCTCGTCGGGCGGCGCCACCAGCGCCTGTGCGGCCCTGACGTGCAGGCGCAGCCGGGGTGCCCGCTCGACCAGGCTCTCGGCCGCGGCGGCGTGCGCCCTGGCCTCCTCGACCCGGCCGGTACGCATTGCCGACTCCACCAGCTCGAACACCGCCCACGGCGCGTAGGCGACATATGGCGGGATGGCACCTGGCGGGCTGATACTCGTCCAGTACGCGTAGGCGCTGTCGTAGTCACCGTGCGCCATCGCGGCGAGCGCGAGATTGCGGGCTGACAGGGACAAGTGCAGGCCGCTCCCGCGCGGCGCGGCCCACTGCTCGACGGTCCTGCTGTACTCCTTGGCGCTGTCGGCGTCCCCCCGCGCGGCGGCGAGCCAGCCGAGGCTGCAGCGCAGGTCGTGGGCCAGGAGGTCCAGGTCGTGGCGTACGCACAGGTCGAGTCCCGCGTTGGCCGCGCTCTCTGCGTCCTCCCATCGACCGGCCAGGAAATGGTCGTGCGCGGCGAGCCAGTAACCGCTGGCGGCGTGTGTCACCGCA
The DNA here is from genome assembly GCF_900099965.1 of Nonomuraea jiangxiensis. GTDB lineage: Bacteria > Actinomycetota > Actinomycetes > Streptosporangiales > Streptosporangiaceae > Nonomuraea > Nonomuraea jiangxiensis. The sequence continues at coordinate 287,091 of NZ_FNDJ01000006.1, forward strand.
CCCCGCCCGGTCTCGCCGTCGATCAGGCCACGGATGCGGTCCCGGCAGTCCGGCAGCAGGTCCATCCAGGTGGCCGCCCGGCACAGCGCGGCCACGCGCCCCGGCGGGGCGTCGGCGGGCAGCGCGTCGAGGGCGGTACGCACGAGCGCCGCCGAACCCCGGCCCAGGAACACGTCGTGCAGCAGGCGGACGAGGTCGTCGTCGCAGCCGTCGACCACGCCGGTGACTTCCGCCCATTCCTGCGGATCCTGGGTGTACGAGGCGGCCATCACCCTGACCAGGGGACCCGCCTGCGGCGTACCCCGCAGCAGGCGGCGGGCCGCGTCGAGATCGCCGTCGCGCAGCATGAGGATCTGCGCCCTGGTGGCCAGGGCCCTCGCCGGGTCGTCGAGGTGGCGGCGCGCCTGGTCCAGCAGGTTCTGGGCCAGGTCGAGCTGCCCGGACTCGCTCGCCAGCTCGGCGGCGTGCTCCAGCCTCGCGGCGCGGGCCGGCGGGTCGGGAGTGAGGTCGGCTGCCCGCTGCAGCGCCTTGACCGCCAGCCCGGTGCCGCCCTTGAGGCTCACCGCGCGGGCGGCCTTCTCGATCTCGGCGGCCACCTGCTCGTCCGGCTCCACCGTGGCCGCCGCCAGGTGCCACATGCACAGCTCGGGATCGTCCTTGTGCTGCTCGGCCAGCACGGCGTGCGCGTTGCGCGTCTCCTCCGGCGAGGCCGTCCTGATGATCGCCGATCTGACCAGCGGGTGGCGGAACCGCAGGCCCGACGCGGTCGAGTCACGGGTGACCAGGCCCGCCCGCTCGGCCTCCAGCAGCTCGTACGGCGACAGCTCGGCCCGATGTTCCAGCCGGTCGCCGTCCAGGGCGGCCACCAGCAACGTCGTACGGATCCGCGGCGACAGCTCCAGCAGCCGGCCCGCGAAGCCGGTCTCCAGCCGGGTGCGCAGGGACGCGCCGCTGGGCAGCAGGTCCACACCCGCGGAGGTCTGCGGCAGCTCGTTGATCGCCAGGGGATTGCCCGCGGCCTCGGCGAGCACGCGCTCGCGCGCCGAGGGCGGCAGGCCCGGATGGAGCAGGTCCAGCAGCTGCCCGGCCGCCTCGTCGTCGAGCGGCCCCACCTCCAGCATGTGGATGCCGGGCGTGACGCGCTCGGTGGCCGTCAGAGGCCGGCGGGCGAAGACGGCCCGCACGTCGTACGGCTGCAGCCGTAACAGGATGAACATCATCACCTCCCGGGTGGGATGGTCCACCCAGTGCGCGTCCTCCACGGCGATCAGCACCGGCCCGTCCTCGGCCACGGCCGCCAGTACGGCCAGGGACGCCACCGAGATCGCCAGCCGGTCGGGCACCGGTCCGTCCCGCAACCCCAGCGCCCGGCGCAAGGTGTCCCGGTGGAAGGGCTCCACCCGGTCCAGGTACTCCATCACCGGTGCGAACAACTGGTGCAGCCCGGCGAAGGCCAGCTGCGCCTCCGATTCGAAGCCGCTGCCGCCCAGCACCCTGACGCCCTGCTCCCTGGCGTAGGCGACCGCGGCCCGCAACAGCACGGACTTCCCCACGCCCGGGTCTCCGTGCAGCACGACGTTGGGCAGGATGCCGGGGGCACGGTCGATCGTCTGCCGCAACACGGCCTGCTCTCTGTCCCGTCCGATGATGTCCACGCGGTTCGTCTCCTCGGTGCAGTCAGTTGACCGATTGCCGTGCTTCCGGGCCGCGGCATGCTGGGCGGGTGCCGCGACTACAGGTGGGACCAGACGTGAGCCTCTTCTACGAGGACGTGGGTGACGGGCCGTCCGTGGTCCTGGTGCACGGCTGGCCCCTGTCGTGCCGGTTCTGGGAGCTCCAGATCGGCCCGCTCGTCGAGGCCGGCCACCGGGTGATCTGCTACGACCGGCGTGGCTTCGGACGCTCCAGCCGGCCCTGGCACGGCTACGACCTCGACACCTTCACCGCCGACCTGGCGGGCCTGATCGAGGGCCTCGACCTGACCGGGCTGACGTTGGTGGGCTTCTCCACCGGCTGCGCCGAGTCCGTCGCCTACGCCGCCGCGTCCGGACGGGTGGCCCGGCTGGTGCTGGGCAGTCCGGTGCTGTACGCGAACCCGCTCGCCCACGAGCTGCGGACCGCCTCGAAGCGGCACCGCATCCCCATGCTGGACGATCTGCTCTTCAGGTTCTTCGCCGTCGACGGGCACAGCGCCCTGGACGAGCCGACGCGCCAGTACCTGCTGCGGCAGGCCGCGGAGGCCTCCCCCAAGGGGACCGCCGACTCGCTGGCGGCATGGGCCGCCGCCGACCCCCGCCCCGAGCTGGCCCGCGTCACGGTACCCACGCTGATCATCCAGGGCGAGGGGGACGCGTTCGTGCCCCCGGAGGACAGCGGGACGCGCGTCGCGCGGGCGGTCGCCGGCAGCTCGCTCGTGACCATTCCCGCCGCACCGCACGGTGCTCCGCTCACCCACTTCGAGCAGTGGAATGAGCTCATGCTGGAGTTCCTGGCGAGTTGACGGCACACAGCGACGGTATGTTCCGCGTGACGGACCCGGTATCAGTCGCGTGACGTATCTGCCAGTGCGTCACGCAGTTGCGCGCGCGAGGTGATGCCGAGCTTGGGGAAGGCCCTGTACAGGTGGGTGCTGACGGTGCGGTGCGACAGGTAGAGCTGCTGGCCGATCTCGCGGTTGGACAGCCCGGCGGCGGCCAGCCGGGCGATGTGCAGTTCCTGCGAGGTGAGCAGTTCGGCGACCGGCGCGACGCGCAGGTGGCTCGCCTCGCCCGCGGCCCGCAACTCCTGGCGGGCCTTCTCGCCCCAGGCGAGCAGCCCCAGCACGTCGAAGGCGTCGCGGGAGGCCCGCAGCGGCACACGTGCTTCCTGGATCCGCCGCCGTCGGCGCAACCACATGCCGTGAGCGAGCAGGAGACGCGCCCTGGCGGTGGGCCAGCGCGACAGGTCGGCGCCCAACGCGTCCTGGTAGAGCGCCTCGGCGCCGGCGTCGTCGGCCAGCAACGCACGGGCGTGCCGGAGTCCCACGTGCAGCAACGGGGACGGGGTCCGGGCGGCCACCTGCTCCAACTCGGCCACCGCCCGCCTGGCGGGCTCCGGCCGGCCGGCCGCGACGGCGGCCTCGGTCAGCTCGCTGATCACCCACTGCCGCCAGGTCATGTGGTGGGCGGTGTCGCCCGGGTCGAACAGCCGCCACAGGTGCCCGAACGCGTCGTCGTACCGCCCGGCGCACAACGCGATCATGCCCCTGGCATGCTGGAGCAGCGCGACAACCGAGGTGATGGCGACGGTGCCGAGCACCCGCTCGCCTTCGGCGGCCAGCGCCAGGCCGCGCTCCTCCTCGCCGCGGAGTCCGGCCAGCAGCGCCAGCATCCCCAGGGCGGTGGCCTGTCGTCGCGGCTGCGCGGTCTCGCGGGCCAGGCGTTCGGCCTCCTCCGCGACCAGCAGTGCTCCGGCCCAGTCGCCGCAGAAGATCTGCCGCCACACCTGCGTGCTGAGCGCCCGCGTGAGCAGGCCCAGCCTGCCCTGGGTGCGCAGGTCGGCGATCGAGATCTCCATGAAGTCGCCGACCAGGTCGAAGGCGCCGACCGTGCTCGCCGCGAGGCCGAGCAGCCTGGTCACGCCCCCGTCCAGCCGGGTGTCGCGCATCTTGGTCAGGCGCTCGATGACCTCCGCCCCGCGTTCCACCGCCCCAGCCGTGGCCAGGGTGACGAGCAGTTCCGGATCGTCGTCGCCAGCCGCGAGCCGTTCGGCCAGGGCGATGACGCGGCTGCGCTGCTCCCAGCCGGGATCGCTCCACCAGCAGCGGATGGCCGCCGCACGGACGAAGCTGAGCGCGAGCTCGCGGTCGCCCGCCGCCTCCGCCACCTCGGCCGTCATGACCAGCCGGCGGATCCGCGCGGGGCCGTCGTTGCGCCCCTCGCCGAGCACTTCGCTCAGCCAGACGCCCCTGGCGCGCGGCAGCTCGCCGACGAAATACGGCTCGGCCAGCGCGAGCAGTTCGGCGGCCTGGTCGCCACGTCCGAGCTCGAAGGTCAGCTCGGCGGCGGCCAGCAGGCGGTGGGCGCCGGCTGCCGGTTCCTCGCTGATCTCCGCCGCCCGGCGCAAGGCGGTCACCGCCACCGGGATCGCGCCGCGCTGCCGGGCCCGTGCCGCCACCCCCTCCAGTTCGGCGGCGACGGACTCGTCTCGATGAGGGATCGCCGCGGCGCGGTGCCAGGCCCTGCGGTCCGGATCGTGGCCGTGCACCAGGGCCAGCGCGGTGTGGGCCGCCAGGCGATCGGTGCGGCCGGCCTTGTGGTAGATCGCCGAGCGCACCAGCGGGTGGCGGAAGCTGAGGGTCTGCTCGTGCAGCTCGACCAGGCCCGCGTCCACGGCCGGGGCCAGCGCCTCGGCGGTCAGCTCGGTGCCCGTCATCATCCCCCCGCCCGCGCAGACGGAGGCCAGATCGTGTCCGTCGTTGGCCGCGGCCACCAGCAGCAGTCCTCTGGTGTGCGGCGGCAGCTCGGCCAGCCGTACGGCGAAGGCCTGCTCCAGGCGCGCGGTGAGCGGCAGGACCCCCCTCTCGTCCGTGATCGCCCCGGCATCCAGCGCGAGCGGCAGCTCGACCAGGGCGAGCGGGTTTCCGGCCGCCTCGCTGAGCACGCGCCGGCGCATGCCGCCGCTGAGCCCGGTGGTCTGGGCGTCCAGCAGCGCCTCGGCCGCGGCGGGCTCCAGGCCGGTCAGCCGCAGCTCGGGGACATCACTGGCGTCCAGGCTGGTGGGATAGCCGTCGCGCAGGGCCATCAGCAGCACGATCGGATCCGATCGCACGCGCCTCGCCACGAACCCCAGCACCTCGGTGGTGGGCCCGTCCAGCCACTGGACGTCGTCCACCACGATCAGCAGGGGCCGGTGGGTCGCCGCGTCACCCAGCAGGTTGAGGACGGCCAGCGCGACCAGGAAGGGCTCGGGGTCGCCGGCCTCGGCCATCCCGAAGGCGCCGAGCAGGGCCTCGCGCTGGCGGGTGGGTAGCTGACCGGCGCCTGCGAGCATCGGCCGCAGCAACTGGTGGAGCCCGGCGAAGGGCAGATGCGTCTCGCTCTGCACCCCGGACACGGTGGACACCAGCAGATCCCGGGCCTCGGCCCGCTCGGTGGCGATGGCCAGCAGAGCCGACTTGCCGATCCCCGGCGCTCCGCGTACGACCAGAGCGTCGCCGCACTCGCGAACACGGTCGACGAGCCCGGCGAGTTTCGCGACCTCGCGCTCGCGCCCGAAAAGCGTGATCACGCCACCCCTCCCGCCAGAGCCCCGCGATCGAATGGTCGCACAAGTACGTCACGCTACGAATGCCCGGACAACAGGAAGCAGCCACGACAGGCGCTGTTGAACCGCCGGGACCGTTGAAGGACTATTGAACCGCCCGAACGGCACCGGCCTTCCACGCAGGCCTTGTGTGATCTCCACCAGATCGCGGAGAAGGAGCACTCGATCACCACCCCATCCAGCTTCGCGGAGGTGCTGCGTCGCCACCGGCACGCCGCACGCCTGACGTTGGAGCAGCTCGCCGAAGCCTCGGGAGTCAGCGCCCGGACGCTGTCGGACATGGAACGCGGACGCAGCAAGGGCCCCCAGCACCGGACCGTCACCGCGCTGACCGACGCCCTCGGCCTGACGGGCGCCGACCGCAAACAGCTTGTCGAGCTGGCCCGCGAGGGCCGCCTGCGCGACCGCTGGACCCGCCCGACGGGGCTGTGCGAGCTGCCTCGCTCCGTCGACGACTTCACCGGTCGAGCCGCGGAGCTGGCCTGGACCAACGAGCTGGTACGTGCCGCGGACGCGCCGGGCGCCGCGGGCGTGGGACTCATCACCGGCTCTGCCGGGCTGGGCAAGACCACGTTGACCGTCCGCGCCGCCCACACCCTGCGGCCGGACTTCCCCGGCGGGGTGTTCTTCCTCGACCTGTTCGGCATGTCTCCGCAGCCCCTGCCGCCGACCGAGGCCCTGAGCATGCTGCTTCGCGCCCTCGGCATCGCGGATCAGCAGATCCCGGGCGACGTCGCCGGGCGCGCGTCCCTGTACCGGTCCCTGCTGCGCGACCGGCGCGCGCTGATCGTGCTCGACAACGCCGCCTCCGAGGAGCAGGTCCGGCCGCTGCTGCCGGGCGGCGGCGCGGGCAAGGCCCTGGTGACCAGCCGACGCCTGCTGGCCGGGCTCGAAGGAGTGCGCAGACTCAGCCTCGGGCCACTGCCCCTGCTGGAGGCCACCGAACTGCTGACCGGAATCCTGAAGGACCGCGGCGCCTCGGACGAAGGATCGGCTCTCTGGCAGCTCGCGCAGATGTGCGGTGGCCTGCCCCTCGCGCTCCGGATCGCCGGAAATCGGTTGGTCAGCCGGCCCGGCTGGAACGCCGCCGACCTCGCCGCCCGGCTGACGAACGAGGAACGCCGCCTGGACCAGCTCAGCGCCGGCGATCTGAAGATCGCCACCGCGTTCGGGTTGTCCTACGAGCAGCTGGCCGACTCGACCCGGCGGGTCTTCCGCCGGCTCGCCCTGGTGCCGGGTCGCAACTTCGACGCAGCTCTCGCCGCCGTGGTGGGCGGCACGTCGATCGAGGGGGCATGGGACGCCCTCGACGAACTCGTCGACCTGGGTCTGTTGCAGGACAGCATGTCGGGACGCTACCGCTTCCACGACCTGGTCCGGCTGTTCGCCCGCGACCGGCTCCGGGACGAGGAACCCGCGGTCGAGCGCGACGCGCTCACCCTGACGATGACGTCGTGGTTGCTGCGGATGGCCACCACCGCCGGGCGGTGGTTCGAGCCCGGGTACGGCCGTCCCAACCGGCCCGACCCCGACCTCGCCGACCTGTCCTCCGAGGAGGAGGCCGACCACTGGCTCCGCGTGAACGTGGACAGCTGGCTGGGCGCGTTACGCCACCTGGCGAGCGTCGGCCGGTACGCCGCCGTCCTCGACTGCGCCGAGTCGATGCACTGGTTCTCCGACCGGTGGATGCACGCGCCGCACTGGCAGGAGGTCTTCACTCTCGCCGCCGAGGCCGCCGAGGCCCTGGGCGACCCGGCCCGGCAGGCCGGGCAACTGAACCTGCTGGCCTGGGTCCATCTGGTGCCGCGAGAGGACCTGGAGACCACCCTGCGCTACACCGCCCAGGCGATGGACCTGGCCACCCGCAGTGGTGCGACGGCGCAGATCGCCATGGCGCACCACACCGCGGCAGGCGCGCTCCGACGGCTCGGGCGGCTCGACGAGGCCATCGCGTCGGAAATCCAGGCGGCGAAGATGTTCAGGGCCGACGGCGACATCGATCGGTACTGCCAGTGTCTCGGCGCCCTCGGCACCTGCCTTCGCGATGCCGGACACTACGCCGAGGCGCTGGAGCAGTACCTCGACCTGTTGGCCCTGCTGGACGACGACCGGTCGGGGCTGACGCCGAGCACCGTGGCGTTCACCCGGCCGATCGCGCTGGCCCGCGTCGGCGAGTGCCTGGGACTGCTCGGACAACGCCCTGAGGCGATCAGCAAGCTCACCGAGGCGATCAGCCTCATGGAGCAGGCCCAGTTGGCCGCCCCGCAGGCCCGCGCCCTGGAGACGCTGGCGGCCCTGCTGGCCGAGGCGGGCCGTACCGGCGAAAGCTGCCATACCTATGCGCGCGCGGCCGAGGTGTACGAGGCCATCGGCGACACCGAGGCGAGCGGCCGCTGCCGCGACCTGGCGAACCCCGCGCCCTGACGGTTCGGGAACCACTTCTGCGTCCGGTTCTGCGTGGCCGGAGCGCGTGCGCGCGACTTGGATGGAGTGCGCAGGGACAGGCCTCGGGCCTTTCCATCCAGGTCAGGAGCGGCCATGACTCCAATCAGGAACATCGTGCTCGTACACGGTGGCTTCGTGGACGGAGCCGGCTGGCAGGACGTCCGCGACGAGCTGACCAGGGACGGACTCCGCGTCCACATCGTGCCCATCCCGACGCTGTCGCTGGCGGATGACGCCGCGATGACCCGCCGGGTCCTGGACGGCCTCGACGGCCCGGCCCTCCTGATCGGCCACTCCTACGGCGGGGTCGTGATCAGCGAGGCCGGCACCCACCCCAACGTCGCGTCACTGGTGTACATCGCGGCATTCGCCCCCGACAGGGGTGAATCGATCAACACCCTCATCACCGACCCGCCTGCGTTCATGGCCGACGTGCGGGTCCCCTGGGGCGTGGACGCCCTCGCCGGGGCGGTCACCGAACCGGCCTGGCAGCACAGGCCCAGCTGGTACCTCGTCGCGACCCAGGACCGGATGATCCCGCCCCCCGCCCAGCGGGCCATGGCCGAACGCGCCGGATCGATCGTCGTCGAGGTCATCGCCGGCCACGCCGTGTACGTCTCCCAGCCCGCCGCGGTCGCCGACCTCATCCGCCAGGCCGCCGCCGCCTGACGACGTCCGCCCTCGCGCGCCCGGATACCGGGCTGCCGCCGTGCGCTACCAGGAGTCATCCACAGATCTCGCACGCTCAACGCCCTGCGCGGCGATGGATCAGGCCGGACGCCTTCTCACGCGGGCGCTCGGCCCCGACAACAGGAGGCAGAAATGACAAGGAGACCGGTGACCAAGGCCGCTGTCATCGGCACGGCCCTCGAGTTCTACGACCATGCCCTCTTCGGGCTGGGAGCGGCGATCGTCTTCGACAGACAGTTCTTCCCGGCCGACCAGCCTCTCGCGGGCACTCTGGGCTCCTTCGCCGCGTTCGCGGTCGGATTCCTGGCCCGCCCCATCGGCGGGGTCGTGTTCGGCCACTTCGGCGACCGCGTCGGACGTAAGCCCATGCTGGTCATGACGCTGCTGCTGATGGGACTGTCCACGGTCGGCATCGGGCTGCTGCCCACCTACGATCAGGTGGGCCAGGCGGCGCCCGTCCTGCTGACGCTGCTCCGGCTGGCGCAGGGCTTCGGCGCGGGAGCCGAATACGCGGGCGCCCTGGTCATGGTGGCCGAGACCAGCGATCCCCGCCGGCGGGGCCTGTGGGCCTCGCTTCCCGGCGCGGGCGTCCAGATCGGCATCCTGACCGCCACGCTCGCCTTCACCGCGGTCACGGCGCTGCCGTCGTTCGAGACCTGGGGCTGGCGGTTGCCGTTCCTGCTCAGCCTCGTGGGCGTGGGGGTGGGACTGTTCCTGCGGTTCCGGGTGCCGGAGTCGGAGCTCTTCGAGCGCGAGCGTGCGCGGGGTTTGAGCCGCTTCCCGGCGCTGGAGGTCCTCAGGAGGCAGCCGCGGATCCTGCTGATCGCCTTCGCGGCCAACGCCCCCTTCGGCGCGATCGCCTACATCCTGAACGTCTTCATGTTGTCGTACGTGACCAGGACGCTCGGCCTGCCTGCCACGGTGGGCCTGGTCGCCAAACTGCTCTCCGCGGCGGTGGCGATCGCCGTCACGCCGCTGTTCGGGCTGCTGGCCGACCGCGTCGGCCGCCGTCCCGTCTTCCTCAGCACCGCGCTCCTGCTCGGTGTGTTCGCCTTCCCGATGTTCTGGCTGGTCGACACCGGTCACCCCGGGTTGGTTATCCTCGCGATCACCGTGGGTTACGGCGTCTGCGTCGCCGGGATGTTCGCCGTACTGGCCTCGCTGTTGACCGAGCTGTTCGCCACCCGCCACCGCTACAGCGGCGTCGCGATCGCCCGCGAGTGGACGGCCGCGCTGACCAGCGGCCCCGCCCCGCTCGTGGCGGCCACTCTGGTGGCGGCCGCCGGTGGCGCGTCGTGGCCCATCGCCGTACTGCTGATGGTGTGCGCGGCGATCACCTTCACCGCCGTCCTGTTCGCCCCGGAAACCCGCCATCGGAACCTGACCGAAGTCGTCAGCGAACCGGCGATCCGTACGGGTGCAGTCATCTGACCGATTGCCGCCGGGCGCCGCGGATCTAGCGTCGAGCCCATCGACACCCATCGGAAGGGACCTGAGATGCCCTACGTCAGCGCCGCCGACGGCACGCGGATCTTCTACAAGGACTGGGGCGGTGGTCGGCCCGTCGTGTTCAGCCACGGCTGGCCGCTGAACGCCGACTCGTGGGACAACCAACTCCATCTGGTCGCCTCCCACGGCATGCGCGCCATCGCTCACGACCGCCGCGGCCACGGCCGCTCGGACCAGCCGTGGCACGGTAACGACATGGACACCTACGCCGACGACCTGGCCGCCCTGCTGGACACGCTCGACCTGCACGACGTCGTGCTGGTCGGGCACTCCACCGGCGGCGGCGAGGTGACCCGTTATCTCGGCAGGCACGGCAGCGCCCGGGTGGCCAAGGCCGTACTGCTGGGTGCGGTGCCGCCGCTGATGCTCAAGACCGACGCCCACCCTCACGGTCTGCCGCTCGAGGTGTTCGACGGTATCCGGGCCGGAGTCGCAGCCGACCGGTCCCAGTTCTACAAGGAGCTGGCCGTCCCGTTCTACGGCTACAACCGGACGGGCGCGCAACAGTCGCAGGGTGTCATCGACGCCTTCTGGCTCTGGAGCATGCAGGTGGGCGTCAAAGGCGCGCTCGACTGCATCAGGGCCTTCTCCGAGACCGACTTCACCGAGGACCTCAAGCGCTTCGACGTCCCCACGCTGATCGTGCACGGGGACGACGACCAGATCGTGCCTGTCGTCGCCTCCGCGCTGGAAACCGCCCAGCTCGTCAAGGACGCCACCCTGAAGATCTACGAGGGCGCCCCGCACGGCCTGGCCGGTGCCTTCGAACGCGACTTCAACGACGACCTGATGTCGTTCATCACCCGATAGAGGCCCTACCGCGGGGCCCACGCACAGCATGCCGCCGGCCGGCGCTCGCCCCCGAGCACCGGCCGAACGCGAGCACCACCCCCGAGACAGCACACGTAGCTCGCGGCTCCCACGGCGACGCCGGCCCTGGTCAGCCTGCTGCCCGCCCCCGACGGCCACCGGAGATCCCGAAGTCGATGAACGCGGCACCGGAGCGTCAAGGAAGTCCGGGCTTCAGGACGCTGTAGCGCAGGTGGGTCACGGACCCCGCGACGGGTTTCCCCTCCGGCACCAGCTCGGCCCGCTCCCCGGCGAACAGCGGCGTGCCCTCGCCCATCAGCACGGGGACCAGGTGGATGTACACCTCGTCGAGCAGGTCCGCCCTGAGCAGATGCCGGGCGACGTCCGCGCCCAGCACCAGGACGTCCTTGTCCCCCGCGGCCTCCTTGGCGCGCCGGGCCGCAGCCTCCAGCCCGTCGAAGGCGAACGTCCCGCCGTTGTCGCCGAGCAGGTCCTCCCTGGTCCGGTGGGTGACCACGAAGCTCGGCACGCCGGGCCATGGCGTGCCACCCCACGGGCCCAGACCGAGGTCGAACGTACGCCGTCCGATGAGGACGGCCCCCACCGCCGCATCCACCTGCTGGCGGACACCGATGTCGACCCCGCCGTCCGGCCCTTTCCCGGCCATCCATTCGTGCAGCCGTTCCCCGCCGTCCCCCATCGGCTCCGCCTCCCGGACGTTGGGTCCGGCCGTGAACCCGTCCAGGGACACCGACACATCCAGCACGATCTTGCCCATCACGAGCCTCCTTCGCTCCATCAGCGCCGCCGCGACACCTGCTCCCGAGTTCGGGAAATGAACGGTGTCTCTAGAACACTCTCGCCCGGTGGGATCGACCCGCTGGTCATCGCTCACGGCAAATTAGATCCGTCGTTCCGACGTCCGACACGCGCGGACGATCGCGCGTCCGGAAAGCTGGGATTCTTGTCCGCTTCCGGCGGGGGTGCGCTTCGGTGTCGGTCCGATGGCTTTCGGAGGCGGCGATCAGTAGGAGCCGGCCGCAGCGTCACATCGACTCGGCGGCGTCCAAGGCGAGCACGGCGAACGTGGCAATGAACGCCGACAAGCCACCCGCGATCACCTGCGATCACCTGCGATCACCTGCGACAGAGCGGCCCTCGGCTGCCCTCGGCGGCCCCTCGGCGGCAGCGGTGAGCCGCGGACGCCGCCCGTCGCCCGTAGGGAGCGCGGCGGCGATGGCCCGCAAGGCCGCCGCGGCGGCGATGGCCCGCAAGGCCGCCGCGGCGGCTGAGCGCCCGCTCGATCAGGCGCCCGATCTGCGGATCGCGATCGCAGCCGCGATGGCGTCGTGGAAGACCACGGGCAGCACCACCGTCGTCAGCGGTACCCCTTCCGGCGGCGTGGTCGCGACCAGTCGCACCGCCTGCCACAACGGATTGACACCGGAGCCGTCAAACGACTCGAGTCCGGTGAGCCCTTCATGCGCCGGCGCCGGTCAGCGGTGCAGAGGTCCACGGAGGCACTCGGCGGCACTCGGAGGCACTCGGAGGCACTCGGCGGCACTCGGAGGCACTCGGAGGCACTCGGCACCCTCGGCTCCGCCGAACACGATCTGCTGACCTTGATCGTCGTGTTCGCGAATGTGCAGGGAGCGATCATCTTTGGTCCGCCGGTGTCAGCCGATGGGTCAGACCCTGGCGGGAAGCGCTCATCCACATCATCACTGCCAACCATGGACAGCCGGGCGCAACAACACGAGAGGCCCGCCACCGCGTTTCCGCTGGCGACGGGCCTCTTCCCGCTGATGTGGCAGGCGCAAGGTGCGAACTTGCGTAGGGTGAGCCGACGGTTCACAGTCCCGTCGCGATCACTTCCTGACCGGCGATCCCTCTCACGACCGCCGCGTACTGACCGCGTACCGGCCACGCCCCGGCCGGGTCACAGGCTGCGAGCGGTGATGTCGCCGTTGGACGTGGTGGCCTGGATGTCGAGTTCTACGGTGCCGTCGTTCTTGAGGGCGTTGGTGATGCGGCCGTGGCTGGTGCCGGCGTCCAAGGCAGCCGAGACTCCGGCGGCAGCGGCGATCGAGATGTCGCCGAACTGGGTACGGAGCACGACCTTGCCACCCGTGGCCTCGGCGATCCGGATGTCACCCCGTGCGGTGCTGATCTCCGCGGGCCCGCCCAGGCGGCCGACCTCAACGTCGCCGTCGGTCGCGGTGAGACGCAGGCTCGCGGTCTCGTCAAGCTTGATCTCCCGGTACGCACCTTCGAACGCGACGTCGCCGAGGCGGCCGACGGTCCGGAGTTCGGCGCTGGCCGTCTTACCCTCGACCCGGGAACCGGCGGGCAGCTCGACCGTCACCTCGATGGATCCGGACGGGCCGAGATACTGGTTCTTCACCGGAGTCTCGATCCGCAGGACGCCATCGGCGTACTCGACCGTCGTCTGCTCGGCCGCCGTCACGTCGCGGCTCTTCGAGGCGTTCGCGGGCCGAACCTCGACCACGGTGTCGCCCCGGTCGGCTGCGATGAACTTAACGCGCCCCGCCGGAATGTCCAGGACGGCGGAGATCGGGGCGGGGGTATCGAACTTCTGCATCATGCTCTCCTGCGACTAGTTGCTTCTGACACCCGTCCCGTCGCGTCGCTCATGGGCTTCCATAAGCGACGCACGAGGGTCGGGAGTGAGCTCGGTGGCCCAGTTCGCAGCCCCGAGGCCGCATCCCTGAACCGCTCATGGCATTAACCCTCGCCGACCGCTCTGATACCGGCCTGTCACCGCCCTGACGCCGCCCCTGACATACGACGGGAAGCAGCCGGTTACAGTCCGTCCTCGCTTTTCACGGATACCTGCGTAGTGAATTCACACGTTGAGAGGCACACACCGCCCGCCCGATGTCGGATAGTTCGGAGCGCATTGCTACACCCCGGCCCCCTCAGAACCGGACGTGCCCGTTGCCGAGCATCCAGCTCAAGCAAGCCGCAAGAGCGTGCGGGCGACCGAGAGCCACCACCGGTGCCATCGGCCGATCAGCCGACAGCAAGTGTTCCCCGGTGTTCCCCGCAGAGCGGTGCTGCCTGTCCAGCGGGGGCTTGACCTAGGAAACCGCTACCAGGCGATAGCAGCGAAAGCACGTGCGTTCGTCCGGCCTGGTCTCACCAGAATCCACCCGATACCGACCCGGCTCGATCTCCACGCTGATCGCTTCCCCGTCCATGGCGCCCCGCACCTGGTTGATCTGTATCTCCCCTCCAGGCGCCGCAGCATCCAGAAGCACCATCGGCCCACCAACGTCCATGGTCGGCCCCTGCTCCCAAGCAACATCGCCCAGCCAGGACACAGCCTGCTCGACGTCACAACTGGGATCGGCATAGACCCACTGCACAAAGATCCTCAGCCCCTGGAAGTACGTGGTGCGCGCAGGTTCGTCCCAGAGCACCAAGCCCTGCTCGCCTGTGCCGAACCGGATCACTCCCAGATCGTCAACCGTACATGCCGAGTCGTAGTCGTCACCGTCCGCACCGGTCCACTCGTTCAGCGCCTTCTCCGCCACGAGCACCAGCGGCCCACCCGAGGACTCCACCCAGACCTGCATAACCCACCCCTTCACCCGCATGAGTGCGGCAATGAGATCCCACACCCACCGCGCTCAAGCCGACGCAGGGAGATCCCGAACGAGCCTGAGGCACTTCACCGATCAGTCGACGTGAACAACCTTCCCAAAGCCCGGAGTACTCTGCCCCTGTGTGCACATACGCGATGGTCACCTACAAGGTCCACTACGTATGCGTCTCCTGCCGTCAGAGCCACAAACTGCCGCGGGACGGCGCAGAGCACCTGTGCACGCGCTGCCGGCAACCGATGCTCTTCGCCGGCCACGACTTCGCCGCACCGCGCAAGACCAATGACCGCGAGTGGGCGGCCGTCGCAGCTGTGCTGGGAGCGGGGCTCCGGTACGAGGGCTTCGAGCCCTGCGGCTGTGGGAGGGACCCGAAATACCGTCCGCACACGAGCGCGCAGGTGCGGGCTCGGCGCAGGATCGCAGCACGCCGGGGACTGACCGACGCCGAAGCACTCGCCCTACGCGACCCTGCCGACGCATAGCTCCTCACTGATCATCCCGAAGGCTCCCAGAGAACGGCTGCTCGTACAGGGTGGAGCACCGTGCGTACGCTGCCTTCGTGGATAGAGAGATGCTCGCTCAACTTCTCCCCACCACGGGGGAAGCCGGCCACGCCTGCCGTCGGGCATTAGCGGCCGGTGCGCACTTCGAGATATGGCCGGAACTGACCGAGACGATAGCCCTGACCAGGACTTACCAGCGTCGCGCCGTCTCACCCGCCGAATGAACGTCCCATCTCTAGGCTTCGATGAGGCGGTCACGCAACTCGACACCTGCGAACTGCAGCACCTCATTCTCGGCATGGTCAAAAGCACCGAGCCGGCCTATCACTTCCAGCTCTTCCTATCTCCCGACGCATCACGCGTGGTGGCTTGCCTCGGCGTCAGCCGCAACCAATGGGAGCACGTCGCGCGCACCACCCCTACCTGACACTGAGGACATCCCGTCCGCCGTGGAAATCGGCGCCAAGGGCCACGGCGCAAGTGTGGAGCGTGGAGCGCCTCACTGGACAGACGACCCTTGCCCCATGGCCCTTGGTCTGCACGGCTTGTCCCGAGACGACGACGGCTACCCGGACATTAACTTCTGTAGCCGTGAAACGTGATCTTCGGCTAGTGGATGCTCAGTCCCATTCTCTGCTGCCCAATTTGAGGAGCGGTCCCGGTCTCGGTTCCACAAACGTTGCAGGGCAGCTCGTACATGTCGGTGAGGTGCCACGACTCCCAATCCCATGCATCCAGGACCGCCTGGAGCTGCTCGGAGAGCTCTTCAGCATAGGGATATTCAGTGACCCGTTCAGAATCCAGCACACAGGGGCGCGCCAGATAGATCTCCTGGCCGAGCTCGGCCACCCGGAGTGTCGAAATCGCCGTCCGGCGTGGCGTGGTCCCGCATGGGCGTTCCGCAAGGACCTCAGCCAGATCTCCGGTACGGCGCCAGAACAGTAGCGGGATGGGCGCCCACCTGTCGTCTAACTGGTGTCCGTTGGGACACCACAGCAACTGGAGCAGATCCGTGCCCTCAGAGAGGGAAATCTGAGGAACAACCATGGACACCGGGCTCTCAGGGATACGCCCCTGCATCGTCCCCCAGCCGTACTGGTCGAAAGATGGGCCAGATACCAGCACCGTCCGGTCCAGCGGCTTGCGGCAGCGTAGCACCGACATCGCGAAGCAGAGCCTGCGGATTAGAGAAGTCGATTACATCAAGGTCCAGGGCTGTGACCTGGGGACGCGGTGTCTGTGGACGTCCGTCGAATTCCGCCGTCGTCCGCCCTCTTGGCCGTAGCGGTGACTGTACAGCCAAGAAACTGTCAGCTCTGGAATCGCGGATCTTGTCACCGACGGAGCCTATGCTTTCCCCCGTGACCGCAGATGAGACTCCTGTTCCTGTTGTGCATGTCCTTCAGCTGGACGTGCTGGTGGATTACCACCAGACATATCTCGTGGATGAGGGATGTAGCGCGGGCTGGATTGATGGCGCGTCGAGCCATCCTGTCGGGATCGTCCAAGTGGCGGAAGGCACCGCCCTCCTGACTGTGGGCCTTCAGTGGGGAAGGATGGGGTTCACGGTAGCTGTCGCCGATCAAGATCCTCGTGCTGACTTCGACGGCTACGAAGACATCGTCGAGATCAGCTATGAGTCCCCATCGGGCCGGGTTTTTCTGGAGGAGTGGGGAGGGGGAACGACACATGCTCTTCCGCCGCTGCCCGCCGGTCCCGGAACGTACCGTTTGCGATACCACGCCAGAGGTATGGACGAGGAAAGCTGGGATGAAATAGACGAGCACTACCTTCTGCAGATCTGGCCTCAGCCGCAGAGTGATCCCGCTGTCCTCAAATCAACAAGTCGGCTCTTTGAATACTGGCTGAGCTCTGAACGATCTCGTTAAGCTGGTGTGGAATACTACGTCCTTCGACCGGTCGAAGACATCGCCCTACGCAGGGAGGACTGCGACCTCCGGTGTAGGGTTCGGGACAGCTTCTCATTGATGTCTCCCCCCCGAGGTCAAAGTCCCATGGACGAACAACGGCGACGCCCACGAGCAACGCGGGCTCAAGCATCGCGGACGGGCCTTTAGCGTTTCAGGGCGGCATCGTCCCGCGCTCATCCCGGATCGCGGGCGTCTATCTGGGGAGAAACGCCCCATGATCCATCCCGGCGCGGCGTTCGCCGAGGCGATGGGTGCCGCTGGAGGTGCCGACCGACAACGGCAAGCAGTGCACAGGCCGGTTCGGCGGGCCGAAGGCGGGCGAGGTGCTGTTCGAGCGCGTCCGCCGCGAGAACGGCATCAAGTCGCGTCACAGCGCGCCGCGCACTATGACGACGATGGGCAAGATCGAGCAGTTCCATCAGAGCGTGCGCCGCAAGCTGCTGACCGAGGCGCTGCCGTTCGCCTCGTTCGAGACTACTCAAACTGAGATCGACGCGTTCGCGGACCATTACAACACCGCTCGCCCGCATCCGGCGCTGGACATGGCTTCCCCCCGGAGGCCGGTCACCCGCCTTCGACGCCCCCGACCACTGCGGCCCGCCCACGGCCCTGCATCATCGGCCCTGACCCTAATTTCCGGCACGCCCCTGTTTGCCCTCACACCGCTGACGGCTGACATCTCCCCCGGAAGAACAATCTTCCTACCAGGAGAAAGAACCACACCCCGGTCGCAGCCGAGGACTGTCGCCGGCATCACCCGTCTGCCACCGTGCTCAACGTCAGACCCGAGCCGCACCACCAGCGCCGGGGGCTAGCTTCGCAAAGGTAGGAATGCATGAACGCAGAAGCACAGATCATCGACCTCATGACGCGTATCCGGGCACTCGAAACCCACACCGCTCAGGTGATAGCCGACCTCACCGACTTGCGAGCCGAGATGAGACAAGACGTTGCCGCGCTCAACGACGAGCTAGCCGGCCTGCGACGGCACATGGACGAGCACTTCACCTGCATCCGGTCCGAACTGCTACACCGATTCCGCGTCATCCAAGGCGAAGTGATCGCCTAACCCACGGTGCCTGCGACCGCCGGACAACGCCAAGGCCCCGGGATGAGTTCCGTGCCGTACACGAGGACTCATCCCGACCCGATGCTTCTGAACAGGCCCTAGCCGAGGCGAACGCCGTCGAGGTCGACCGGCTGGTCAGCTCGATCGGCACCATAACTCTCGCCAACCGTGCCACGTCGACCGGGTGGTTCTGATGGTCGATCCGGTTGATCGGGGCGTGTAACGAGCATCGAAGGGCTTGGGTCTGGAGTTCATATCGCCCGATGCGGCCCCGCAAGCTCGAGCCGCGCGCCTGCGCCTGCGCCGCCGCCTTGATTGAAGGTGCACCGTACCGACCTTGTCGTGATCGCTTGCCTATGCTTATGTGTTCGGGGTGAGTCGTGATTCCGATATAGGCGGACGTCTCCAACCTGTTCCGGCGAAGGTGAACCCGGCAGGCGGGAGGCTGAACCACATCACACTGCTCCTTGCCCTGGGAGCGGTGCCCCTTTTGCTCGCCAATTGGTTCATCGTTGCCGTGATCATTGGACGCAACTGCGCTCTAATATATGAGGGCGGCAACATAACGGAATGTGTTGGCGGACTTTCAGAGGAAGAGATGACCGCCGCATCGGCAGTGATCGCGCTGGTGCTACTTGTCATCCAGATAGGTCTGATCGTCCCAATGCGCCGGCGCGCCCGCGGCGCTTAGCGGATTTTCTGAACGGCTGTGGAGCGCCTCGTATTGCAGCCCGAGCCGCAACCCTGGAGGCTCGCCGATCGCTTCTATATCGGGATCGCTCGTTCGTGATCAACGACGGAATGTCCATCTTGCCGCGACGGTCTCGGCGGGGTGGTCCTTATGCGGGGTCGTTAGATCGAGCCGCCGAAAAGCGTGATCACGATGAGATCTGCTGCTGCGAGGATCCCTAGCTTATGAGGCAAAGAATGGCCGTGGTGGTTCTCCTGGTGGCTGCATCCACGGTTACCGCAGGGCCAGCCGTACGGGCCGATGCCGTGATGGATCCGGCCGACGCTATTCAGCGCCAGCTCGTACCGAACCATGGGGTCAAGATCGTCCAGCGTAACCGGATGAACTGGCTCGGCAGTTGGTCTTCCCACAAGCCGGTGCGCGGCATCGTGGGGTTCGGCAAGGGCAAGATCGTGGCCACAGACCTGACGAACTTCAACGTGGGACGCCACGGGACCCGCAACATCTGCATCGGAAAGCGGGGCTACCAGTTGTACACCAAGACCGACCCCGACTGGCCGCTGCCGCCGGGCAAGAGTTGGGTCACGTACGAGTGGCCGTGCCAGCTCGTTCTGAAGTCCGGCCACCATGTCAGCCTCAGCGACCCGGCCACGCTAAGAGCCGTGTTGGCCACCACCGCGCGCAAGCGGCCCGCCGGAGTTTACGACGGTGTGCGGACCACCCTCTACGAGGGCACCATCACCTTCGCGCAACTCCACAAGGTGAACCCGGCCATGCGCATCGGCCTCCGCAGCAAGCCCACCGGCAAGTACGCCTCCTGGAAGGTGTCCTGGCGGTTGTGGATCGGCCGTGACCAGCTCGTCCGCAGAGCATGGAGCGCTTGGCGCGACCCGAACGACAGCCCCGACAAGTCCGCCAGAGACGACCCGTACTACGCCTTCGAGGAGGATCTCCGGTTGTCGGACTGGGGGATGAAGGTGGACATCCAGCCCCCGCCCGCGGATGAGACGATTTCGTCGGAGGAGTTGTATGACTGACCCGAACGCCTCGCCGACCTGATCACCCGTCTGCCATCGACCCGCCCGAAGGGGAGGCTGATCTGGTCCGGGTCGATGGTGAGCGGGATGATCAGGATTCACCTCAGCCGCCTGCAGACCTGGACCTCGCGAGTGATGATCATCCGGGAGCCGGAGAGCCCCTGCCGGAGGCATAGAGCATTGTTACCTTGTGCGCCATGAGTTCAACGGCGCGGGCGTTCAATGAACGCGGCGATTCTGTGGAGAACCCGAGTTCAGACGACCTGCATGCCCTGCTGCGCGGATTGACCATGTCCAACCGTTTCCTCGTGGTCGAGCGCCTGGACGCAGAAAATGATGAGTACTACATGCAGGCTTACCTACGGGATGACGGGGCCTACTGGCTGGAGTATCGCGACGGCAGCATGGACGCACACTTCCGCGCTTCCAGCCGGACACTGCCGATTCTGGCGCAGATCTTCACCATGTGGTTCTACCGGTTGCCTGGGTGGCGGGAGACGCTGACTTGGACTGCTTGGCCGGACGAGTCCGAAGACTAGCGCGTCGGTGTGCCGATGGTCGGCGCGTTGGGTGAGTACGCCGTGGAACTGGAGGAGCTTTCGGCAAATCCTCTGCACCGGATCAAGTGGAAGCCCCCCAAGACCACCGAGACGGTAGATCCTCGGATCGTGGTCAACCCTCGTCAGGCGCAAGAGCTGCTGACCGTGGTGACCTACGTGGGCCGGCGAGGCGTGGTCGGCGGCTCAGGGGCCTCGTTCACGTGCATGTACTACGCCGCTCTCCGGCCTGCCGAGGCCATCGCCCTGCGCCGGGAAGACTGCAACCTCCCGAAGACAGGCTGGGGATGCCTCATCGACGTCTCGGCCCGAGGTCAACACCCAGTGGACGGACACCAGCGACGCCCACGAGGAACACGGACTCAAGCACCGCGGACGGGATGACGTCCGGCCCGTGCCCATCCCGCCCACCCCGGTCATGATCCTCCGTGACCACTGGCCGGGCGTCTCAGCCCCGGATGTGACCGAACGAGCGGGCCACGGCGTCAATGTCCTCCTGAGGTCTGCGCCAAGTGCATCGACGGCCAACAGGAGATCGCCAACCAGTGGATCGGCGACGCCCTCGCCGCATGATCGTCCAGCACTACATCGGAGGGTCCCGGAACCTCGCCTGGGACCGTTCCGGGCTTGTCGCGCTGCCCATCGACGGCGAAGGCTACGGCAAGGTTCCCTTGAGCGCGGGACTACAGCCCGTCTCCTCACGACGAATCAGCGCCAAGAACGTAACCAGCACTGCGCCCGCCAAATAGTGCAGGATCGGCCCGGACTCGACGATGTCCCAACCACCGAAACGGAGCGTGTCCGTACAGCCGTCCGAGATGATCTCAACGGCGTATGGGATGGTGAACACCCCGGCGATGACCAGGAACAGCGCCGCCGTCAGCCACGCGGCGGCTATGCCCCACCTGCCCCGAAGAGCGAGAGTCGCACATAACCCGAGCGCCATCACGGCGGTGGGCCAGCCGTTCAACTCCGCAGAGATGGTCTGCCAGTTGATCTCTATCAGCCAGCCGACATCCGTAAAAACTATCGGCTCGGAACTTAAGGGGCAGACAAAGCCTTGCGTTGAGTAGGTCGGCCCTTCGGGGAAGTACAACGAGAAAGTACGCAAGGCGGGAGCCGCCAGAGCCGCCACGGTCAACAAGGGCACCCCACAGCGCGGTGGAATCGCCGATAACGGAAGCAAGATCGCCGCCATGTGGTCGTAGATGGGGGCGCCCAGCCTAGATCATCTCTCGCACGCACGTCAGCCTCGCCGCATGATCACCCAGCCCACCCCGAAGGGTCCCGGGGAAACGCCCTGTGATCCTTTCCGGGCATATTCCGGGACCTGCGACATCGGGCCGCTCACAGCGGCATCCGGCTGCACACCCCTGAAACGCAGAAGAGGCCGCGAGCCCGAGGCCGCGGCCTGGATCGAGCACGCACTGCCCCTACATCGTCGGGTCTCAGCCTACGCCAGATGCCGGTCCCCACTCACGTGGGGTGATCCGGCGCTTCGATGTTCGACCGCATATGGATGGTCGGCGCATGTTGACCGGTACCTAACCCTCAGCGGGAAGAAACTTCGCGGTGTGAAAAGACTTTCGAGAATGAAAACTGCGCCGTGAGTGGCAGAGTACGTTGGAGGCGACCGAAAAGGTGGTCGACATGAGGACCGAATCGGAGCGCGTCTCGTGGTCGGGCCGATACTTCGAGGACTTCTCGGTGGGTGAGGTGTATCGGCACCCGCTGGGACGTACGGTGACCGCCACAGACAACGTCTGGCAGGCCCTGCTCACGCAGAACACCATGCCGGTGCACTTCGACGCCCACTACGCCGCCCAGACCGAGTTCGGGCGACGCCTGGTGGACTCGACGTTCACGCTGGCGCTGGTCACGGGCCAGAGCGTGACGGATGTCTCGCAGCACGTGATGGCCAACCTGGGCTGGGATCAGGTGCGGCTGCCGAACCCGGTGTTCGAGGGCGACACGATCTACTCGCAGTCGGAGGTGCTGTCGGTCCGGGAGTCGCGGTCGCGGCCCGACGTGGGGATCGTGACGGTCCGTACGGTCGGCTTCAACCACCGCGGTGAGGTCGTCATCGTGTTCGAGCGCACCATGATGATCTACCGCCGGGGCCACGGCCCGGACGTGACCGCCGTACGGCCGGTGTGGGACGAGCGGGCACGGCGGGCGGTGCAGCCGCCATGAGGGCCAGATCGTGGCTGTTCACGCCCGGTGACCGTCCCGATCGGTTCGGCAAGGCGGCGGCCGCCGGGGCGGATGTCGCGATCCTCGACCTCGAGGACGCCGTCGCGCCCGAGGCCAAGGCCGGTGCCCGCGACGCCGTCGCCGCGGCGCTGGGCGAACTGCAGGCGTACGTGCGCGTCAACGGGGCGGAAACCCCGTGGCACGAGGAGGACCTGCGCGCGGTCGCCGGCCGACCGGGCCTGCTGGGCGTGATGCTGCCCAAGGCCGAGACACCCGACGTGCTCGACGGCCTCGGCGTGCCGGTGGTCGCGCTCGTGGAGACAGCCCTGGGGGTGGAGAACGCCGCCCTCATCGCCGCCCGGCCGGATGTCGTCCGGCTCGCGTTCGGCAGCGTGGACTTCGCGCTCGACATCGGCGCGACGGAGGACGACTTCCTCTACGCGCGCTCCCGTCTGGTCGTGGTCTCCCGTGCGTGCAGGATCGGCGCGCCGGTGGACGGGGTCACCACCGACCTCGACGACCCCGACCGCACCATGGCGGACGCTCGGCGGGCCCGGGCCCTGGGCTTCGCCGGCAAGATGTGCCTGCATCCTCGCCAGGTCGGCCTGGTCAACCGCGCGTTCTCCCCCTCGGAGGCGGAGCTCGCGTGGGCCAGGCAGGTGGTGGCGGCCGCGGGCGGGGGCGGCGCCGTTCGCGTCGGCGGGCAGATGATCGACAAGCCGCGGCTGGAGTCGGCCCGCCGGCTGCTGGAGCAGGAGGACCCGGAGGCCGGGCCGCCGTAGCGACCGCGGTCCACCAGGAGGTGTCATGAACGCGCCGACCGACGTGCTGGGCCTGATCAGCGACGGTTCGGACCTGATCGTGCCGATCCACCACGGCGAACCGCACACCGTCATCGACGCCCTGGAGGAACACGCCAAGCGATTCACCGGGGTGCGGATCCACCAGATGGACCCGGCCCGCGAGCACCCCTACATCGCCGGGAAGTTCCCGGGGCACCTGACCCACGTCAGTTACTACCTCGGGCCCGGATGCCGGCAGGCGTACTGGAACGGCACCTGCGAGCTCGTCCCCGCGCACTTCAGCGAGGTGCCACGGCTCCTGCGCGAGCGCACCCGGCACTCCCTGGTACTGGCCGCTGCGACCATGCCCGACGAGCACGGCTACTTCAGTCTGGGCACCAACGCGGACTACGTGTCCGCCTTCATCGGCGAGGTGCCGTTCTTCCTGGAGGCCAACCCGCGCATGCCGCGCACGTACGGGGAGAACCAGATCCACGTCAGCCAGGTCGCCGGCTGGTGCGCCGCCGACTACCCGCTGGAGGAGACCCAGCCGGCCGTACCGGACGACCGGGACCGGCGTATCGCCGAGCTGGTGGCCGAACGTGTCCCGGACGGGGCGTGCCTGCAGATCGGCGTCGGCCGCATCCCCAACGCGCTGCTGTCCGCGCTGGCCGGCCACCGTGATCTGGGCGTGCACACCGAGGCCATGTCCGACGGCGTCATGCACCTGGCCGAACGGGGCGTCATCACCGGCACCAGGAAGCAGCAGCATCGCAACAAGCACGTCGCCACGTTCTGCATCGGCACCCGGCGCTTCTTCGACTGGCTCGACGGCAACGCCTCGGTGGCGATGCTGCCGGTCGACTGGGTCAACGACCCCCGCGTCGTGGCCCGCGAACCCGCCATGATGTCGATCAACGCCACCAGCGAGGTCGACCTCATGGGCCAGGCGGCCAGCGAGACCATCGCGGGCCGTTACTGGTCGGGATCGGGCGGGCAGGCCGACTTCGCCCGCGGCGCCATGTACTCCGCCGGCGGCCGCGCCTTCCTGGTGACCCACGCGGCCACCGGCGACGGCACAAGCCGCATCAAGGCCCAGCTCGGCCCGGCCACCCCGGTCACCACCCTGAAGAACACCATCGACCACGTCGTCACCGAGTACGGCGTCGCGGAACTCCGCGGCCGCAGCCTCTCCCAGCGGGCCACGGCGCTGATCGCCATCGCCCATCCCGACCACCGCGACCGGCTCGCCTTCGAGGCCCGCCGCGCCGGCCTGCTGCACTGAGACGAGGGACCAGGTCATGACCGACATCGCCATCCACGACACCGACACCGCCCACCAGCGGCTCCGCGTGCAGGTACGCGAGCTGTGCGACCGCTTCGGCGGCGACTACTGGCGCGCCCGCGATCGTGAACGGGCCTACCCGGAGGAGTTCGTCCGTGCCCTCACCGAGGCCGGTTACCTGTCGGTGCTCATCCCGAAGGAGTACGGCGGGCTGGGGATGGGCGTCACCGAGGGCGGCATCATCCTCCAGGAGATCAACCGCTCGGGCGGGCATGCGGCCGCCTGTCACGCGCAGATGTACACGATGGCCGCGCTGCTGCGGCACGGCAGCGACGAGCAGCGGCGGCGCTACCTGCCCGAGATCGCCCGCGGCCGGCTGCGGCTGCAGGCCTTCTCCATCACCGAACCCGAGGCCGGCTCCAACACCCCGGAGATCCGCACCACCGCCGTGCCCGACGGCGCCGGCTATGTGGTGACCGGCCACAAGAACTGGACCAGCCGCATCGTGCAGTCCGACCTGCTGATGCTGCTGGCCCGCACCCAGCCGCTGCCCGAGGACCCGGCAGAACGAGCCGAGGGCATCAGCCTGTTCCTCGTCGACCTGCGCAAGGTCCGCGATGAACAGCCGGACACGCTGGTCGTCGAGCCGGTGCGCACCATGTTCAACTACGCCACCAACCAGGTCTGGTACAAGGGCATGCGGATCCCCGCCGACAGCCTGATCGGCACGGAGGGTGAGGGCTTCCGCTACGTGATCGACGGCTGGAACGCCGAACGCATCCTGCTCGCCTCCGAGGCCATCGGCGACGGCTACTGGTTCCTGGACCGGGCGATCGACTACGCCAACCGGCGTTCCGTCTTCGGCCATCCCATCGGCGCCGACCAGGGCGTGCAGTTCCCGCTGGCCCGCGCCTACACCCAGGTCGCCGCCGCCGACCAGATGCGCACCCGTGCGGCGGCCCTGTTCGACAGCGGGCAGCACTGCGGCGCCGAGGCGAACACGGCCAAGTTCCTGGCCAGCGAGGCCAGCTGGCAGGCGGCCAACGTCTGCCTGGACACCCACGGCGGCAACGGGTTCGTCGACAGCTGGGACGTCGAACGCAAGTTCCGCGAGACCCGCGTGTACGAGGTCGCCCCGGTCAACAACAACCTGATCCTGGCCTTCCTCGGGCAGCACGTGCTCGGACTGCCCCGCTCGTACTGACGGTTCATGATCATCACGCGGCCGGATCGGTCGCCGACACCGACAAACGAGGAAGGTTCGGAAAATGGCCAAGCAGAGCGTTGCCGAACAGTTCATCGACATTCTCGTACGGGCCGGCGTCAAGCGACTGTACGGCGTGGTCGGCGACAGCCTCAATCCCGTCACCGACGCCGTACGCCGCAACAGCGGCATCGAGTGGGTGCAGGTGCGGCACGAGGAGGCCGGGGCGTTCGCGGCCGGGGCGGAAGCGCAGATCACCGGACAGATGTGCGCCTGCGCCGGCAGCTGCGGCCCCGGCCACGTGCATCTGATCAACGGATTGTTCGACGCCCATCGGAGCATGGCGCCGGTGCTCGCGCTGGCCGCGCACATCCCCAGCGCCGAGGTCGGCACCTCCTACTTCCAGGAGACCCATCCGGACCGGTTGTTCGCCGAGTGCAGCCATTACTCGGAGCTCATCTCCCATCCGGAGCAGATGCCCCGAATCCTGCAGACCGCCGTCCAGCATGCCGTCGGCCGCTCAGGCGTCGCCGTGGTGAGCATGTCGGGAGACATCGCCGGGCAGGACGCGCCCCAGCCGGCGGCCGAACTGGCGATGCTCAACCGCGCCCCCACCATACGCCCCGGACCGGACGAGATCGCCGACCTGGCCCGCATGGTCGACGCGGCCGATGCGGTCACGCTGTTCTGCGGCAGCGGGATCGCCGGCGCCCACGACGAGGTCATGGCCTTCGCCCAGCGGGTCAAGGCACCGGTCGGGCACGCGCTGCGCGGGAAGGAATGGATCCAGTACGACAACCCGTTCGATGTCGGCATGTCCGGGCTGCTCGGCTACGGCGCCGCCTACGACGCGATGCACGAGGCCGACCTGCTCATCCTGCTCGGAACAGACTTCCCCTACACCGCGTTCCTGCCCGACCACGTACGTATCGTCCAGGTCGACGTCCGCCCCGAACATCTGGGCCGCCGCTCCAAACTCGATCTCGCCGTCTGGGGTGATGCCCGCGAGACCCTCCGCGCGTTGACGCCGCAGGTCAGGGAGAAGACCGACCGCCGCTTCCTGAACCGGATGCTCACCAAGCATGCCGACGCACTGGAGGGTGTCGTCGCGGCCTACACCCGCGGCGTCGAACGCCACCGGCCTATCCACCCCGAGTACGTCGCCTCGATCCTGGACGAGGAGGCCGCCGACGACGCGATCTTCACCGTGGACACCGGCATGTGCACCGTATGGGCGGCCCGCTACCTGTCCCCGAACGGCCGGCGCCGCCTGATCGGCTCGTTCAGCCACGGTTCCATGGCCAACGCCCTGCCCCAGGCCATCGGCGCACAGCTGGCCGACCGCTCCCGGCAGGTGGTCTCCCTGTCAGGCGACGGCGGGTTCTCGATGCTGATGGGCGACTTCCTCACGCTGGTCCACTACGACCTGCCGGTCAAGGTCGTGCTCTTCGACAACTCCTCGCTCGCCATGGTCGATCTGGAGATGATGGTCGGCGGCTTCCCGCCGTACGGCACGTCCTATCCCCGGACCGACTACGCGGCCATCGCCCGCGCGGCCGGAGCTCACGGTGTCCGGGTCGAAGATCCTCAGCAGGTACGAGACTCGATACGCCAGACGCTGGCTCATGACGGCCCGGCCCTCCTGGACGTGGTCACCGATCCCAACGCGCTGGCCATCCCCCCGCGCATCACCGGCCGCCAACTGGCCGGCTTCGCCACGACCACCAGCAAGCTCGTGCTCACCGGCGGGGTGGGACACATGATCCAAATCGCCCGATCGAACCTGCGCAACATCCCGATCCCGTGACCGAGCTACACAAAGCGAGAGGCCCGTCACCGCGTTTCCGCTGGTGACGGACCTCCTCTCGCTGGTCTGGCAGGCGCAAGGGGCGAAAAAAAGTCAACCGTGGCCGGCCATGTTCTCCGGTAGTCCGAGGGCTGAGGAACGAAGTCCCCAACCGTCGATCGCCCCCAGCCCCTGAACGGAGATTAGCCACCGGCGGTCGTGAGGGCGGTAGTCCACCGGGTTAGATCTGTCGGCCCTCCACATTTTCGATCGCTCGTAACGCCGACCACCTGATATGGTGCCGATCATGGTCTACATGTTCATCCGTCTTCGGACTGTCTGAGACGGTGTCCCGCCGGTCGCTCAGCGATCAGCGGCAGTTGAGGCGATCCCGCTAGAAGCGTTGCGGTCTAGATTCCGCGTGCCGCCTTTCGCCCGACCCGACCCGACCCGTCGACGTCACACAGCCGCCCGTTGGTGCCTATAGCTGCGTTCCGTCCTTTGCGGTCTGCCATGGGCTGGCCAGCGCTGCCACCGCGTCCACGGTCGCCTGTGTCATCGCCGAACTTCGGCGAGCTCACTAGACGCCCACCATCTCATCGCCGGCTCAACGCGCCAGCACTCGGCATCACGCGCGTTCGCCGCACCTCAATCCGATCGGACTGATCTACGTGCCATCTATCTCAACCAACCCCTCGAACCCTCGACCCGCGGCCGATGCCACTCCCACATTCGTGCTGGTCCACGGCTCCGGCTCCAGTTCGTTCATGTGGGCCCCCATCCAGCGCGAACTCGCGCTGCTCGGCCACCGCAGCTTCGCCGTCGATCTGCCGGGGCATGGCCTCGACGCGCAATACCCGGTCGCCTACCAGGCCCCGCAAGACCTTGATGCATGGGCGATCGAGCCGTCGACGTTGGCCGGGATCACCCTGCAGGACAACGTCGACATGGTCGTTGACGTCGTCCGCCGCGTGGCCGAGTACGGGCCGGTGGTGCTGGTGGGCGCCAGCCTCGGAGGGGCGACCATCACCGGGGTGGCAAACACGATTCCCAAGCTGGTGAATCGGCTCGTGTACATCTCCGCGTGGTCGTGCGTGCAACGGTCGAACCCCATCGAATACATGCAGGAGCCCGAGTACGGAGCCAGCCTGATGCCCCACCTAGCCGCGTTCAATGTCGGAGACCCGGCTCAACTTGGTGTCGGCCGGGCCAACTACCGCACCGCCGACCCGACGCTGCTCGCCGACCTCAAGGCGGCGACCATGGCCGACGTCACCGATGAACAGTTCCGGGCCTTCCTCAACATCCTGCAGCCGGACGAGTCAATCGCGGTCATGATGGCCGACGCCCGTGTCCACGCCGACACCTGGGGCACGATCGCCCGCACCTACATTCGCCTCACCGGCGACCGATCCATTCCGGTGGCCATGCAGGACAGGCTGATCGCCGAAGCAGACGCACTGACTCCCGACAATCCCTACGATGTTCACACCCTGGACACAACACATGCAGGGTTCGTGTTCAGAGCAGCGGAGGTGGCAGCCATCCTCGACAAGTCAGCTCTCTAGCGACAACTCAGATCTGCCTCGTGTCCAAGCCATCAGAGCTTGGACACGAGGGTTCGCGCGCAGAAAGCTCGCTGCCCATACCAATTCGCCAAGGCCCCCGCGGCTGAACACTCTCGACCATTCCGCGGCCTCGTCCTCGCGTCCATCCCGGAGTCGAGCACCCCCGCCGGAGGCGGCTTTACAGCGGGCCACAGATCTGGGCTTCGATTGTGCCGCTGAGCTGGCACCACAGCCCTGGCCGTGGTTTCTCTCTACGGCACCATCCCGTGTATATCCCGGATCTTGATCGTGCTTCCGCGTACTGGTGACCTGTACTCAGAGATAGTCCCGCCAGAACGGGACCGTGGCGTGCGGCTGCCATTCCTCGTCGCGTTCGGGGCGTGGTTCCTGGAACTCCTGGTTGATGTAGTCGGCCAGGTCCGTGCCGTAGTAGATAGTGTCCCAACCCCGCATGGACAGGACGGGATGTCCGTAAGTTCCGCGGCCGGCCGGTAGGAACCGGTGCGCATAGAGTGGGGCCATGCTGGGTGCGTCCGCCAGCCGGAGCCGGGCTGTTTCGACGGCTTCCAACAGATCGCTCGGCCGCTCGCCCCAACTCGATCGCCAGTGGCCGTGCTCGACATCCCACAGGAGACAATCGACCGGCCTAGCAGCTCTGCCAGTTCGCAGAGCCTCCACAAGATGGCCGGTGAAGATCGAAGGCTCGGGTCCCTTGCCGGTGTGGCCGGCGAAGGAGTCCTCGCCCGCACCGGACGAGGCCATGATGTAAGCACCGCGGCTGGTCAATGGGGCGCTGAGAGATTTTCCTTTCGCCGCGTATTCGTCACGCGTCCGCCAGCCGACTGCGAAGCCACCGCTTTGGCAGCAATTCAGGACGAATGTAGAGCAGCGCCAAGTCGTCTTCGCTGAGCGACTCCAGGTACTGCGCGATGCGGGCGCGCATCTCATCAGCCGTGCGCTCTGTGTCGGCATCCACGCTGGGGAACGCACCGATCGCGTGATGCTCCAGCACCTGACGCATCTGCTCGACGTCCACGCCGCAAGAGGGGAGGGGCCGCGAAGCGACCGTCACGGTAAACTTCTGTTCCCAAGAGCAGGGCGGTACGTCGCGGAGGGCTGCTCAACTGCGTTGCTCCTCATGTCCAGTTCCGTCTTGCGGGAACCTCTGCATAAGGCGCTCCTAGGCTTCGTCCGGACGGACAGTTATCTCGATGCTCCGCTCGCCCTCGGTTAGACGAACCTTCCGGTTGCGCTCAATGGCGGACCACTCTTTGATGGCGGTTAACAGGAGTTGCAGCGCAGGACGGGCGGCGCCCAACAGGGTGACCGCGAGGATCACGTGAGTTGCTGCGCCGCTTTTACGGGCATCGGTGGATATCTCCTCACTATCAGGATAATCCACCGAGATGCCATCAACATCCAGCAGAGCGTGATGAAGAGATCTAGTCAGGCGCTCCTGCCGAAGCCGATCGCCGCCCGCCAGGACTTCGATGTCCATCCGCGCCGCCCTCTCCAGGCTGTCTAGATATCGATCATTCGACCCGTCTCAACAATGCGCCCATATCGAACATTTGCTCGATACCAAATAGCGGATGTGACGCTCGAACTAATGAACCGACGACTGGAGCACCACCAGGTTTGTCCATTCATCTGGTGAGAGCTGATACGCATTGCTAAGGCCGGTGATGTCCTCCGGCGTGGGAACCAGCAAGCCTGTCTCTATGTCGGAAACCTCTTTGGCGGACACGCCAGCACGTCTACCCGCGTCTTCGAGCGAGAGTCCGGAATGATGCCGCGCAACTCGCAGGGCTTCCATCAACTGCGCATGCGCAGGACTCACGGGACTGCGGGTCACGGTTGCCTGCGGCTGCTGCGCATCACTACTAACTGAGTTCGAAATTGCCCCCCACAGGAACAGTCCGATGGCGAGAAGGACCAAGCCCCCGGCCCCTCCCGCGACTGCCGTGCCACGGTAATGTGCTCGTACCCAACTTAGCGTGCCATTAGCGTTGCGACGCCAGTGTCCCCTGACGTGGGTCATGGCTGGACCCTACGAAGCTGACAGATGGGAGTCCATAAGCAAAAGGCAAGAGTCATCTTCCGTCTTCAATACAGGCCTCATAAAGGCTAGCCGAATTGCGCATTCGACCAGAGCCAGGAGAGCGTGGAGTGACGGAGGGGATTTCTGATATCAATCGAGTTGAAGAGTCACTCAGGATTTTTGTTACAGGAGTAGCCCACGCGAGCGACGCAGAGCACAACCACGCTCACGGCGACGACCAGCTGTCGTCGCCGTCGAATCCCAGGGTCGCGATGCTGACCACATCAACATCCAGAGCACCTCCAAAGAGCACATGCGATTGGGGCCGAATCCGCGACAATCGGTCGCCCAATGTTCCGCATCAGCGACGCGGACAGGTGACTGGCCGCAGGACCTCTGACCGCCCCTGGTCGAAGCCGAAGCCATCAGGCCGAGATCACCGCAGGCTCGCTGACGGAATGACATCGCTGCCCCCAGGCTCTCATCAGTGCGGCGGCACTACGATCACGATGCCGGTTGGAAACTTGGCCGCGTATTGGCCGTGAGAGGCCGTAGGAGGCCGGTGATCGCCGTACACGGCCGGACACAACGCGAGAGGCCCGTCACCGCGTTTCCGCTGGTGACGGCCCGCTTCCTGCTGGTGTGGCAGGTGCAAGGTTCGAGCTTGCGTAGGCTGAGCCGACGGTTTACAGCGCGTGACCGTTAGGGCGAAACCGTGCTTCCTAACTGCGGATAGGCGCACGATACTCTTCGACCGACCTTGATCATTACACGTATATTGCACGGCCTCCCGAGAACCGCCTCTCCACCCGCGCACATCGTGAGGAAGGCGAACTAATCCTGAGAAGGAGTCGCCCAGATGCAGCCAGCAGCTTGAAGTGACCAGTGTCCTGGCACGAGGAGAGTGCGCTGTCCTCGGAGCTCGCTCCCAACACTGGCAGCCGGCTCCATCTGAGCGCCCGTGATCAGGAGCCTGAAGCCATCTCGACGCCGAAGTTCAAGTGTCTCTCCGGGATGCCAGTCCCCCGAACGCCAGTGACCGATGATCCTCACACTGGAGCCCGGCCCTGCCTCCATAGTCATCGTCCGGAAGTGGAACGGGCCCCCTTCCCCGCGCGAGGCGACACGGTACCGTTCCCCGCACTCACCACACACTCGCTCAGCCGGAAATGGACCGGCATGAACCGCTGGGTCAGCTTCGTGCTGGGTCACGCCCATACTGTAGGTCGCTCCGGACAGCCCGTATGCCAGATACCCGGCAGGAGGCGGCCCACAACGAACGTACCCTCGACAACCGTGATGGCCCTCGGCTGGGCTGGCAGACTTCGCCATGTGAGCGAGGTCCTTTTACGCGTCCCCTTCCCGTTCCCAGATGGCAAGTTCCCGCCTGGTCTCGGAGCCGTCGTACAGAGAACAGTGATCTCCGGCAACTTGCCCGCGCTCATCGTGATTCACGATGATGAGAACGACTGGCTCATTGGCGATGACGTCACCGACGCCAGCGATCCGAATGCTTCGGCAGTCTGCCATGTGGCCCACATCGTTGATCTCGATCCGAGCGTGGCCGAAACCGCGTCTGTCCCCTGTGGATACGCCGCGCGCAGAGCCTCAGCGCAAGAGCCTTGGGCTATTGAAGCGTGGCACTACGAAGATGACGAGTAGGTCATGACCTCTGCGTCCGGCGGCACACCACCCTCCTGATCATCCCGTCTGCCGTCGACCCGCCCGAAGGGGAAGCGAGCCAGGGCCACGGGTCAAGGGTGGAGCGCCCCACCGGACGAACGACCCTTGACCCCGTGGCTCAGCTCTGCTCGGCTTGTCCCGAGTCGATGGCGGGCGGGATGATCAGGCTTCCACCTCAGCCACCTACGGCTCAGACAACCGACACGGTGATCATTCCGGAGCCGAAGTGCCCCCCGCCGGAGGCGTGGGTTGACGCTCACCAACATTAGAGTCGAGCGCTGCGGTTCAGGCCTCATTCCAGTTGTCGAGGATGATGACGGGTGCCTCTTCCACATCGAGCCATTCGGCTTCGATGCCCATGCCGGTGGACGCTTCGATGAAGGCGAACGCCGCGCTGAGCTTGCCTCGGTAGTCCTCCGGGTCGAGACTGTCGAGCATGGCGCGGAAGTCGGCCATGATGCTTGGATCACCCTCTTGGAGGGTGTGCTCGGCGAAGATGAAGTCGCGCAGGCGTGCCCGAATCTTGCCGTCGGCTGCGTAGAGGATCGTGTATCCGCCGTTGAAGTGCCAGGTCGTCATCCACACGCGTGACTCCTTGCTGAGTTCGGTGAGGATGTGATCGGGTGTGGCGAAGCCTTGGGAGAACTCGAGGAAACCCCAGGCTCCTTCACTTTCGTAGACGAAGAGCACGGGCAAGTCCTCCTCGCCGGCTCCTCTCTTGGGTATGCCATGATGCGTTCCTCGGGATCTCGGCCTCCGTTCAGCCGCCACAGGAGATCGTCCACTGTGATCTCTTCATGGAGAGGTTGCACGACGGTCCAGCAGAGGGCGCTCTCAAACCACTGCTGTTGGTTGAAGAGATCGCGGTAGTGATCGATCACGTGATGATTGTCACGGAAACTGACAGGAGTGAAACGCCTCTTCGACTGCTCCAGTGGGCTGCGGTGAGGATCACTGCATGGACCGGCGATCGTCCCCAACCGCGTGCGGCGGTCATGCCGTGGCGATCGTGAGATGCATCTGTGCGGCGGCTCGGCAATCCCGGTTGGAGCGTTCGGTCCGTACGACGGGGCCGGCGTGCGGCGGCCCCAGCCTGTAGTCCCGCGCCGTTCGGGACCAGCCCCCAGACCGCACGCCCGGACGGCGGGCGGGCGGAGGGCCGGGGGTACGGCGGCGCACCCGGCCGCCGCTTGAGTACGCGGTAGAGCTGGAGGAACTTTCGGCAAATCCGCCGCACAAGGTCATGTGGAAGCCGCCCAGGAACCACCGAGACCGTAGACCTTCGCGTCGTGGTGAATCCCCGCCAAGCACAAGAACTGCTGACCACGGTGACCTACATAGGACGACGAGGCAGAGGCCGGCGCCTGATGGCCTCTTCGCCCGCATGTACTACGCCGCCCTACTCCCCGCCGAAGCGATCGGCCTCCGCATCCAGGACTGCCACCTACCCGCCTCAGGCTGGGGACGGCTCACCATCGACGTATCCCGCCCAGAGGTCAACACCGAGTGACCGACAGCGGAGACGCCCACGAGGAACGCGGCCTCAAGCGCCGGGGCGGACAGGACGTCCGGCCGGTGCCCATCCCGCCCGAACTCGTCAAGATCCTCCGCGAGCACATCGCCGAGTTCGGAACCGCCGGCGGCCCGTCGCTGCTGCGCGGCCGCGTCGGACCTGCGGTCGTCCCTCGCCGCCTACCCGGAGGATGGACGGCTGCGCACGTTCGTCGATGACCTCCGGCAGCGTAGCGAGCCCTTCAGGGGGCTATGTGCCACCCACGCGGTCGGCGTGCACGCCACCGGGGACACCAAGGTCGTGAACCACCCGGACCTGGGTGCGGTGACCGTGGACTGCGATGTCCTCACCGTACCGGGGGCTGACCTGCGCATCGTCGTCTACTCGGCGCCGCCCGACACCGCGACCGCCGAGCAGTTCGAGCTGTTGAACGTGGTTGGCACCCAGCCGATGGCGAGCCAGAACCCTACGTGACACACAGCCGCGCGCCTCGACCCCGGGCGGTGCCGCGTCCTTGGGTACGTCCGCGCCGTCCCTCCGCGACAACCTCACGCTCCCGGCGCTAGATACAACGGCGTTGTGGTCCTCTTGGATTGTCGATCTCTCCTCCCGCATCGGCGCATAGAGGGAGTTCCTGGCGCATGGTCCTCGGCTCTGTGCTCAGGTGCGGTGAGAGTCAGACTTCATGAGCTGTTGCGTCCACCAGCCGGGAGATCGACTCCAGAGCGTCGTAGCCCGTGAACTTACCCTGGAGCTCCTGCGCACGGGTGCGGTACGAGGGTGTCGACAGAACAGCGTTCACGGCCGCGTGAAGTGTGGCGTCATCCGGTCGGGCGGTGCCCAGGTTGACACCTGCCCCACTCCATTCCACCAGGGCGGCGATCCGTGGTTTGTCCTCGGTGGCGCCCCCGACAACGAGCGGGACGCCGTACCGCAGCGCGGTGTGTACGCCACCGTAGCCACCGTTGGTCACCAGGACGTCGGCGAAGGGCAGCAGCAGGTCGAAGGGGACGAAGTCCGCCAGCCGGGCGTTGTTTGGAACGTTCCCCATGAGATTCCGGACCTCGTCGGCTCCTCCGGGACGCGCCGTGGCCGCCACGACGAGGACATCGGCATCGCCGAGGACGCGCACCGTCGGTATCACCAACTCCTCCAGGTCCATGTTGGCGAACGTCCCCTGCGTGGTCACCACGACCGGGCGGCCTTGCGACAGTTCCTTCCACCATGAAGGCCGCTCGAAGGCGCCGGCAGGAGGCGAGGGCAGCGGGCCGACGAAGCGGAAGGAGCCCGGCAGGTCGTCGCGGGGGTGTTCGAACTCGGGGATGGTCAACTGCAGGTAGTGGTCAGGGACGGTGATCAGACTGCTGAGCACGAACCCGGGAAGCGTCGTTCCGATCGACTCGAACACTTTCTCCAGATGCTGTTGCGCATCCACGAACACCTCCTCGCCCCATCCGGTCGCCGGAGGCGGCGGTGAGATGCCCAGGCTGACAGTGATCGGGCGGGATCCGGCCGTGGACGACAAGGAGAGGGGCAGAGCCCCCAGGAACAGGCTGTCGCTGATGACCGCGGTGGCCGGAAAGTCGGCCAGCAGGCTACGCAGCGCCTCGTACTGTGCCGGGACCGGGTCTCCGAAGATGTGCTTGATGTCGAATCCGGTCCGGGCAGGGCCAGGAGGAAGCAGGTCCCGTTCAGGAAACGCCCGGTCCATCTGCCCCTCGTCGTAGTCGGCCTCCTCGGGGAGCGCTGTGAAGAACGCGCCAATGGCCTCGGCCCGCTCCTTGAACTTGGCTCCGGTGAGGACGGTCACCTCATGACCGCGCTTGACCAGATCGGCGGCGACGGTGAGAAGGGGGGCCACATGTCCGTGCACGGGTGTGGCAGCAATAACGATCTTGGGCACTGAATCTCCGCTCACAAAGAGGAAACAACCGGCGTATCGCCCGTGTTGTTTACTGGGCCGCGATCGTACGTCAACTCTTGTGCGTAAAAAGTGATCAGACGGTCTTCAGTCACGTATGGGGTGGAACGGGGAATCGATGGTGTCGCGCGAGGTGACGGCCTCAGGTCAGGGGGTGCCGGTCAAGGTGCACTTCACGGTACTCGGCCCTGTGCGTGCCTGGCGCGATGGCATCGAGCTGGACCCCGGACCTGCCCAGCAGCGGGCGATGCTGGGGCTGCTCCTGACGCAAGCGGGGCGATCGGTGCCGCTGGGCGAGATCGTGAATGTCCTGTGGGGGGACAAGCCACCGGCCAGCGCGGTCAACGTCGTACACCGGTACGTAGGTATGCTGCGGCGGTTGCTCGAGCCCACGCTCGCAGCACGGGAGGAAGGACGGTGGCTCATCCGCAGATCGGGCGGCTACCGGCTTGACGTGGGCCCCGACGAAGTGGACCTGCTGAGCTTCCGCCGGATGACCGAGGAGGCCCGGCGGAGCCGGATGAGCGGTGACCTCGGAACCGCCCTGAAGCGGCTGACGGAGGCACTCGCGCTCTGGCAGGGTCCGGCCGCCGCCGGAATTCCCGCGGACGTGCGGGCCCACCCGGCTTTCACAGCCCTGGACCGTGAGCAGCTCGCCACCGTTCAAGAGGCCGCGGACTTGGCGTTGAGTCAAGGGGCGGCCCATCACGTGCTGGCGCAGCTGTGGGAGACCGCCGCACGGCACCCGCTGGACGAACCGGTGCAGGCCAGATTGGTGCTTGCTCTGGCGGCCGCCGGCCGACAGGCGGAAGCGCTGGAGACCTGGCATGCCGTCCGTTCCCACCTGGCCGACGAATTGGGCATCAGCCCCGGCGCCGAACTGCGAGCCGCCCAGAAGCAGATCCTCAACCGACAGGTCGCTCCGGCGCTCATCTCCACGGGCACAGCACCCGCGTCAGAAACACCCACAAAGGCGCCGATGCAGCTGCCGCCGGACCTCGTAGCCTTTGCCGGCAGGCGCGCCGACCTCGCCAGGGCTCTCGCCCTTCTACCCGAGGACGGGCGCAGCCCGAAGACAGTGATCATCGGCGTGATCAGCGGCATGGGCGGGATCGGCAAGAGCACGCTGGCGGTGCACCTCGCACACCAGGTCGCCCGCCGGTTCCCGGACGGACAGTTGTACGTCAACCTGCGCGGGTTCGACCCGAATGGATCCGTGCTCGATCCTGAAGAGGCTCTTCGCGGTTTTCTGGCGGCCCTCGGTGTGCCACCCCACCGGATCCCGAGCGGACTCGACGCCCAGGGCGCCCTCTACCGGAGCCTGCTGGCGGATCGCCAAGTTCTGATCGTGTTGGACAACGCCCGCGACGCCGAGCAGATCCGGCCGCTACTCCCCGGCAACTCCGACTGCCTGGTCGTGACGACCAGCCGCGACCGCTTGATCGGTCTCGTCGCCGCCGAGGGCGCCCATCCGTTGACCATGGATCCGCTCTCGGCGGACGAAGCCCGTGAAATGCTCGTGCGCCGTCTCGGCGTGGACCGGGTCGTGTCCTCGCCTGATGCCGTCGACGAGATCATCGCCAGGTGCGCGGGTCTGCCGTTGGCGCTGACCGTGGTGGCCGCGCGTGCCGCCGCCCACCCGCACCTCCCGCTCACCGCAACAGCTGGAGAACTTCGCGTGGCGGACGGCAGCCTCGGCGCCTTCGTCGGCTCGGACCCGGGTGGCGACGTACGATCCGTCTTCTCCTGGTCCTACGGGAGGCTCGGTCCCGACGCCGCCCGGCTGTTCCGGCTCATCTCCGTGCATCCGGGTCCTGACATCACCGTGCCCGCCGCCGCCGGCATCGCAGGGATGCCCGTCGGAAAGGCCGGCCGACTCCTCACCGGCCTGACCATGGCCCATCTCCTCACCGAGCACGCACCCGGCCGCTACACCTGCCATGATTTGCTCCGCGCCTACGCCAACGAACTCGCGCACGCTCACGACTCCGAAGCAGAACGGCGCGCCGCCACGCACAGGGTTTATGACCATTACCTGCGTACCGCGCACGCCGCCGGCCGACTGTACTCCCCGTACTGGAGGACGACCACGCTACCCGCGACCGCGCCCGGCGTGGCCGCCGAGACCTTCGAGGACGACCGGCAGGCCCTGGCCTGGTTCAACCGCGAGCATCTCGTGCTCATGTCCGTGATCGACCAGACCGTCCGAGAAGGCTTCGACACCCACGCCTGGCAGCTGGCCTGGACCCTTGAGCGCTTCTTCGACCGCCAGGGCCACTGGCGCGACTTCCTCACCGCGCAACGGGCCGGCCTGTCCGCCGCCATCCGGACGGGGCACCGCGACGCACAGGCACATCTGCACAGGGGCCTGGCCCGCGCCTCCGCCCGCCTGGGCCGGTACGACGACGCCAACGTCCACGTCCAGCAGGCTCTGCACCTGTTCGACGAGCTCGATGACCGCTCCGGTCTGGCTCATGCCCACCGTTGCCACGGCTGGATCCTCGACCAGCAGGGACGTTACGAGGAGGCACTCGACGCGGCCGGTCGCGCGCTCGACCTGTATCAGTCCGTCGGCGACCATGTGGCGGGAGGCAGCGCGCTGCACGCCCTTGGCTGGACGCATGCTCTGCTCGGCAATCACCGGCAAGCCACCACATACTTCGAGCAGGCCCTCGCCACGACGGACAAGCACCACAACCGTTACGGCGCCGGCGGCACGCTGGACAGCCTCGGCTACGCGCACCACCACCTCGGCGACCATTCGCAGGCCATCGCCTGTTACGAGGAGGCCCTCCAGCTCTACCGCGACATCGGCGACCGCTACCAGGAAGCCGGCACGCTCAGGCGCCTCGGCGAGACGTATCTTGCGACCGGCGACCGGGGCACGACGCGGACCGTCTGGCACCAAGCCCTCGCCATCCTCGACGCCGCCGACCCCTTGGCCGCCGAAGAGGTCCGCGCGAAGCTGCGTCGTATCGACCGACCAGCAGGGCGATGACGCTTTAGCACTTTTTGTTCACATAACTCCTTCTAGATTCTTCGGGCCAACGAAGGCCGCGCCAGGGCGCGGTCTCCTGATCTCGCAGACAGCAGGGGGATATGACATGAGTTACCTCACCGTGAGTGACGGTCAGCTCTTCTACACCGACGAGGGCACCGGTGGAGAGACCGTGCTCTTCGTGCACGGGGGCACGTGCGACTCACACGACTGGGCCCCTCAGATCGAGCCGTTCGCAGCCCGGCATCGGGTGATCACGCCAGATCTCCGTGGTCACGGCAGATCGTCCTCATTCGCGGGTGGTCTCACACCGCGGGACTTCGCCGCCGACCTGGTGTCGCTGCTCGAACATCTCGACAGTGGGCCCGTCGTCGTCGTGGGTCACTCGCTGGGCGCTGCGGTCGCGTCCGTGCTCGGCGTCGAGTTCCCGGATCTGGTCCGCGCCGTCGTCGCCGTCGATCCCGCCTACGGATTCGACCTCGACTTCGCGGCCGGTGTCGCCGCCGCGTTCCGTACTCCTGACCCGGTCGCCGTGGCCGCCGCCGTGCTGGCCGGGATGGAGGCCCCCGCGACCGATCCCGGGCTCGACTGGCTTCCGACCTGGCACCGCCGCCGGACGCTCGGCACCTCTCCGGAGACCGCGGCTGCCGTCTTCCAGGGCCTGTTCGACGCGCCGAACGAGGTGACGTTGCGGCCCGCCGCCGAGGGCTATCTCCGCCGGAGGACCTGCCCGGTGCTGACGGTGTCCGCGAACGCCTCGCTGAAGGCCAAGGGCATAGACCTCGGCTGGGAGGAGGCGGTCAGCCTGCACCCGTACAGTTCGGCGGTGGCCTGGGACGGGGTCGGCCACTGGATCCACCAGGAGAGGGCAGCGGAGTTCAACGAGCTGGTTCTCGACTGGATCGCCGGACTGCCGGCCTCGCCGGCGGAAGGTGCGAATTGACGGACGACCACCCGGCCTACGTGCTCGGCAGTACGGATCTCGAACATCACCGCCTGATGCTGCAGGGGCACATCCTGCGGCCGTGGACGGAACGGTTTCTGCGGACCGCGGGGTTGCGCGAGGGTATGTCCGTCCTCGACCTGGGGTCGGGAGTCGGCGACGTCTCCCTGCTGGCGGGTGAGATCGTCGGGCCGCGCGGCCGGGTGCTCGGCGTCGACCGCGATCCGACGGCGGTGGAGAAAGCGCGGGGGCGCGCGGCGGGTGCGGGACTCTCCGACACTGTCACGTTCGAGGTGACGGCTCTGGAGGATCTCGCCGGCTCGCTGAGCTTCGACGCCGTCGTCGGCCGGTTCGTCCTGCTCTACCAGCGCGATCCCGCGAGGATCTTGCGGAAGTTCACGCGGTTCCTGCGTCCCGGCGGGATCGTGGCCTTCCACGAGATCGACCTCACCAACGAGAATCCCAGCTGGCCGCCGTGCCCGACGTGGGACGACAGCTACGCGCTGCTCGCCGAGGTCTACCGAGCCCACGGAACTCCGCCGGACTTCGGGCGCCGGCTCAACCGGACGTTCGTGGACGCGGGCTTGCCCGGCCCGGAGATCGAGGCCGTAGGAATCGTCGGGGCGAATGCCGGTTCGGCGCTCTTCGACTGGATGGCGCACTCGTTGCGCAGCCTCGAGCCGGCACTGCAGGAGCAGGGACTCGCGCTGCCGTCTGGGCTCGAACCCGATGAGGCGCTCGCCGAGGCGTTGCGCGAGGCCGTGTTCGAGCAGGGCAGCCAGGTGATGGGACCGATCCAGTACGGGGCCTGGACGCGGATGCCCTGACCCGCGAACGGCGGCGGCCGTCGCCCGGAGCCGAATGCTCCGGGCGACGGCCGCCTTGGTGTGATCCGCGCGTGCGTCGCGCCGCTGCCGCGTCAGGACCTGCTCTTCTTGGCCGACATGTTGGCGACGACGGCCACGCAGGCCACAGCCAGGGCGATCTGCACGACGAACACCAGCCAGCCCGTCCCGGCGAAGCCGAACAGGTAGGCGATGCCAGTGCCGACGGCAGCGGCCACGGTGCCCGCGGCGACGGTGGCGAACCAACCGATGTCCTGACGTCCCGGCAGGATGAGCCGGCCTATCAGGCCGGCCACAGCACCGGAGATCACGCAACCGATCAAGAAAAAGAGCATGTCATTCTCCTAGATGAGGTTTCGACAGAGGGTTATTCACTGTCGCTTTGTGATGGGGTGTCCTGCGTTGCGAGGTCGCCGCAGGTGAAGCCGTCCTGGCGCTCGGGGTCGAGCTGGATGCTGCCGAGGTTGGTGGTCTCCATGGGCCTTCTGAAGGTTTCGAGCCGGTCGCAGTCGTACAGGACGTACGTGCCGTCGCTCTCGCCCAGCAGCATCATCCAGCGACCGTCATAGAGGGGCTTGTCGTCATCGGCGCTCTTCAGCACTGTCCACTGGTCCTGAAAGCCGACGTACGACAGGAGGTCGTTGGCCTGCCCGGTCTCCTGGACCTCGATCGCGCCCTGGACGAGCCCGAGGATGAGCAGGAAGCCGAGGCCGATCCCGGTCAGGCCGCCGGTGATCACCTTCATCCCGGCGCGCCCGACCGGCTTGCGGCGCAGCAGCCGGAAGGGGATCAGGAAGGCCGCCGCGCCCAGCCCCACCGCGATGGTGACCATGACGAACAGGTCCAGTTCACCGAAGAGGTTGAAGACGCCCCAGTACGTCGCCCCGCACCACAGCGCCGCGATGGTGGCGGCGATCCATGGCCGCTCCCTGACACGCAGGAACAACCTGCCCGCCGCGCCGCCGGTCATCCTGTCGATCAGCCAGCCCAGTCCGACGAGGACACCGAGCAGCGGGATGGCGACCAACAGGAGCAGGATCAGGGTGCTCGTCATGCGGCCGAGCAGGACCGACTGATCGACGCCCACCTGCTGGGGATTGACGCCGAAGACGGCGTACATCTGCTCCACGCCGATGTAGAGAACGGCGTAGAGCGCCACGGCGATCGGCACCACGACGGACCCGATGCGTTCGAGCAGTGCCAGGACACCGCCCCCGTTCTTCTGGTCCGCGGGGGTGTCGCTCTCCGGATCCACGGAAATGTCCGTGTGTTCCGGCGAAATCCGATGACTCACCATGGGGCACGAACGTAGGGCTCGCCCCGCAAGCGGAAGATTGACGGCGCGTATACCGGGTGATCAGGGCGGCCGAGCGGTCACACGTATCCCGTCAGTTCTTAGGCACAACGCCCCCCTACGCTCGCTGGTGCTCCGGTGGAGCGCCGGGCCGGCCCCCTTCCAGGCGAGGACCGGCAGGTGTGTGCGGGCACCACGGGGAGGTTGTCGTCGCCGGAGACCAAGGGTTCGACGATGGAGTTCGGGGTGGAGGACGATCGATCATGAGTACGGGCTTGCGGTTTTCCCTGCTAGGGCCCGTCCGGGCATGGCGCGGCGAGACGGAACTCGATCTGGGCGCACCCCAGCAGCGAGCGGTGCTCTCCTTCTTGCTGCTGCGTGATGGTGAGGCGGCGTCGGTCGAGGAGATCGTGGACGCGTTGTGGGCGGAGCGGGCGCCGGGGAGCGCGCTGTCCATCGTGCGCACGTACATCTGCCGGCTGCGGCGCTCCGTGTCCTCCGCCGAGGACGACGACCGGGTGATCAGATCCTCGGGCGGCGGCTACGCCATCACCGCGGAGCCGAAGCACGTGGACTGGACCGCCTTCCGTGAAATGGTGCGCGAGGCGCAGGCCCTGCGCCTGCGGGGGAACCTGGCCGAAGCGGCCGACCTGCTACGGAACTCCCTGTCGCTGTGGAAGGGCGCACCCCTGGGCGGAGCCCGCGGCGACTACGTCGACCAGGAGCGGGCCCGGCTGGTCCAGCGCCGGGTGGCCACGCTGGAGGAACAGGTGGCCCTCGACCTGGAACTGGGCCGGCACGCCGAGGTGATCGACGATCTGACGGCGTTCATCGCCGCCGAGCCGATGCGGGAGCGGCTGCGCGAACTGCAGATGACCGCCCTGTACCGATCCGGCAGGCAGGCGGAGGCGCTGGCGGTATACGACGAGGTGCGGCGGTTGCTCGCCGCCGAACTCGGCATCGATCCCTGTGCGGAGCTGCAGGATCTGTACGTGCGCATCCTGCGGGCCGACCCCGATCTCGCCGGCCCGGCACCACGCCCGGCTCCCGCCCCCACGGTCGAACGGCCGCCCGCCCAGGTGCCCGCCGTGCCGCCCGGCTTCGTGGGCAGAGGCGCGGAACTGGCCGACATCCAGAACACCCTCCGTCCCTCGGGGTGGACGCCGGTCGTGGCCATCATCGGGCTCGGCGGCGTGGGCAAGACCGCGCTGGCGGTCAAGGCCGCGCACTCGATGCGGGACCGCTTCCCGGACGGCCAGGTCTACGCGGACCTGGGAGCGTCAACCGGCCGATCGGTGTCCCCCGCCACGGTGCTGGCCTCCTTCCTGCGCGCCTTCGGCGTGCCGGAGGAGCGGTTGCCCGTCCGCCTGGAGGAGCGGGCAGCCCTGTGGCGGACGGTACTGGCCGATCGGCGGGTGCTGATTCTGCTGGACGACGCGATTGACGCGGACCAGGTACACCATCTGCTGCCCGCGGCACCGGGCTGCGCCGCGATCGTCACCACCTGGCGGCACATGATGGACCTGTCCGGCGTGCGCTGGATCAGGCTCGAAGCGCTGCCTCCCGGCGACGCGCTGGAGATGCTCGCCCGGCTGGCCGGCCGCCGGCGGGTCCTAGGGGAGCGGACAACCGCCGTCGAGCTGGTCGAGCTGTGCTCGCACCAACCGCTGGGCGTACGCGTGGCGGCCGACCTGCTGCAGGTCAGACCACACTGGACGGTACGGCAGGTCCGCCTGCGGCTGGAGGACGAGCTGTACCGGCCGGCGGGCACGAACGAGGACTGCGCGCTGATCGAGGCTCCCTTGCTGCGGGCTCAGAGCCGACTCGACGCGCACCAGGCCACGGCCTTCCGGCTCGCGGCGCTGCCCGACCAGGGCGAGCTGACGCCGGAGGCGGTCGCGGCGCTGCTCGACCTGCCCCGGCCGCAGGCGCATCGGCTGCTGGAATCGCTCGTCGACGCGCACCTGCTGCTCGCCGGGCCGCGCGGAACCTATCGCTACCAGCGGCTGGTCAAGGCGTTCGCGAGGCGGCAGGCCTGGGCGCACGAGGGCGTCGAACGGTGCGACGCCGCGCTTCATCGGTTCCTCTCGCAACGCCCCAAGGCCGCTACGGCTTGATGCGGTGTCACCGGTCGCCGCCGAGTTTCGCGATGACGGTCGCCCTGGCCTCGGTCCTGGAGTCGTGAAGGAGTTCCAGGGCCGACCGCCGGCTCGCCCGGGCCGCCTCGTGGTCACCGACGGCCTCCAGGGCATCGCCGAGCCGCTCCAGCACCAGGGCCTCGTGGTCACGACCGTGCCATCCCCGCCCGTCGCCCAGCGTCAGCGACCTGCGATAACTCTCGATGGCGGCGCGGTACTCCCCAAGACCGTGGTGCGCCCAGCCGATCGTGTAAAGGTTGAAGCTCTGGCCGATGAGGCTGCCGAGCTCGG
This sequence comes from Nonomuraea jiangxiensis, assembly GCF_900099965.1. Lineage (GTDB taxonomy): Bacteria > Actinomycetota > Actinomycetes > Streptosporangiales > Streptosporangiaceae > Nonomuraea > Nonomuraea jiangxiensis. The sequence continues at coordinate 331,748 of NZ_FNDJ01000006.1, forward strand.
TGTGCAGGGCCAGCGACCGCCGGCTGTGTGACAGGGCCTCGCGATGTTCGCCCAGCCGGATGAGCACCCAGCCCACCGCGTTCAGGGCGCCCGCCTCCTCGAAGGCGCCGGCCCCGTCCAGCCGGGACAGTTCGAGCGAGCGCCGCGCGTGGTGCAGCGCCTCCGCGAAACGGCCTTGCCGGTCGTGCAGGCGAGTCAGCTCGAGGTGCGCGACGGCCTGACCCTTCACATCCCCCAACTCGGTGAGCAGCCGCAGAGCGTCCTGATAGTTCTGGTGCGCCTGGTCGGTCAGTCCGGCGCGGGTGCACGCCGAAGCCAGCGCGTGCAGGGCGTGGGCGTGCATGGACGCCTCGCCCAGCCTGGCCGTGGCCCGCACCGCGATCCGCGCCAACGCCAGCACGCTCTCCGCAGGGCGCATCAACACCAGGTAGGTGTGCGCCGACCAGGCCAGATGCGCGACATGGTGGTCGAGCCCGAGCCGGGCGGCGTGCTCGACGGCGGCGAGGATGACGCTCTCCTCCGCGCTGAACCAGGCCAGCGCCTGAGCCGTGTCGCCGATCCGGTCCGGCGTGACACCGTCGCGCGGCTCGGGCGGGGGAATCACGTTCTGGCCCGGCTTCATCAGCTCCGAGCAGCGGTGGGCCGTGCGGAGGTAATGATCGAGGAATCGGAGCTGAGCCGCCGTGAGCTCCGGTTCCGTGTCCTGCTCGGCGGCCGTCTCGGCGGCGTACGCGCGCACCAGGTCATGGAACGCGTAGCGGCCCCGGACGTGCTCGCTGAGCAGATGCGCGGCGATGAGTTCCGCCAGCAGGGGGCGGGCACGGTCCGGACTCACGCCGATCAGGCCGGCCGCGGCCGTCGCGCTGATGTCGGGCCCGGGCGCGGTGCCCAGCAGCCGGAACAGCCGCGCCGCCGCCGGAGTGAGCGCGTGGTACGACCAGGAGAAAACCGCCCGGGGGGCGGCCGTCGGATCGAAACCGGTAAAGGCATCCAGGCTGCTGCGTTCCCGGCGCAACGCCGCCGCGATGGACGCCAGCGTGAAGGACGGATGGGTCAGGGCGTGGGCGGTGACGATAGCCAGCGCGAGCGGCAACCCGCCACATAGCGACACGATCTGCGCGACCGCGTCCGGCTCCGCGTCCACCCGCTCCGCTCCCAGCCGCGCGCGCAGCAGGTCGGCGGCTTCGCCCGCGAGCAACGGGGCCAAGGTGATCGAGCGGGCGCCCTCGTCGCGGACGAGTCCGTCCAGCCGGTCGCGACTGGTCACGATGACCAGGCAGCCGGTGGCCGCGGCCAGCAGCGGGCGTACCTGTTCGGCGTCCCGGGCGTTGTCCAGCAGCAGGAGCATCCGCCGTCCGGCGACACGGCCACGGAACAGGGCGGCCCGCGCTTCCAGGGTCGCCGGCACTTCCTCGGCGGCCACGCCGAGGCCGGCCAGCAGGACGCGCAACGCCTCATCGGCGCTCATCGCCTGCTCGCTGTGGTGAAAGCCACGCAGGTTGACGTACAACTGCCCGTCTGCGCGGCGGTGGGCCACCTGCTGGGCCCAGTGCACGGCCAGAGTGGTCTTCCCGATGCCGCCCATGCCGCAGATGACCCTGACCATCGCGGCATCCGGCCCGACGGCATCCTCCTCCGCCACCGGCATCTGCTCCAGCTCGGCGCGCCGCCCGGTGAAGACCGGCGGGCCGGCCGGCAGCTGGGCGGGCCTGGTCATGCCCACTTGCTCCACCGAGAGAGCTCTCTCAGCGGCGGGCCGGCCAAGCACGCTCTCTCCGGCGGCCGCCAGCTCCGGCCCGGGGTCGATGCCCAGCCCCTCGGCCAGCCGCTCGCGGACCTTCCGGTAGACGTCGAGGGCCTCGTCCTGGTGCCCGGTCGCGGCCAGCAACTCCACCAGCCGGGCCTGCAGCAGCTCGTCCAGCGGCTCCCTCTCGGCGGCAGCCCGCACTGCCGGCAGCAACCGCGCGGGCATGCCCGCGGCGAGCGAGTGATGCGCGGCCTCACCCACCGCGGCGCCGAATTCCCGGTCCAGAGCGACGAAGCTCGGCCGGGCCCGTACCTCGGGCGCGATCCCGGTCCCCGCAGACCCCCGCCACAACTGCAGCGCCTGCAGGTAACGTTCCACCGCTTCAACCGGGCGCTGCTCCGCCGCGGACGTCCGCGCCTTCACCATGTGCTCGCGGAATCGGAGGAGGTCAGCGCTGGTCGCGTCCACGACGAGCTGATAACCCCCCGCCGCGCGCCGAAGCCAACGGCCCGCCTCACGCGCCCCCAGGTCCGGTTCCAGCGCCCGGCGCAGCATCCCCACGTTCCGGTACAGCACGTTGAGGGCAGTGTCCGGCGGGTCCTGCCCCCACAGGCCGTCGACCAGATCCTCGAGACCGACCGGCCGTCCCCCGGCCGCCAGCAGCAACGCGAGCAGCGCACGCTGTTGCGGGCCGCCCAGACCGACCTCGCGCTCCCCCCGCAAGACCTGCAGCTGACCCAGTACTGCGAACCACATCCGCCCCTGCAGGAGAAGTCACCACCTTTCACGTCATCAGCGAGGGTATGTTCTCCGCTCACGTGCAGATGGCGTTGACCTTGTCCAGAGCGGCTTTCATGCTGGTACGCACCTCGGCCAGCTTGGCAAGGGCCGCGTCCTGGTCGTCGGGATCGATCTGGGCGTTCGTGAAGGTCTCGGCCATGCCGTTCAGAGCCGTCGCGAGGTCACCCTCGGACTGTCCCGCGAGGTCCTTCACCTTGGCGCCCAGATCGGCGTTCAGCTTGTTCATGCTCGCCGCTTCACCGGCCGCGGATTGCGCCTGCGTGGTGTAGTCCTGATACAGCTTGACAATTTGCGCGCACGTGTCGGCATTTCCGCCGCTCCCGCAAGCGCTCAAGGAGCTGACGAGTACCAAAGCAGCGGCGGCGCACCCTCGGCTCAACAGAACACGGAACATGAACTACCTTTCTTTGACAATCGAGACGACGCACACACAGGCGGCGGCCAGCACGAATTCCAACCCGAGAACGAGCCAGGCGTTGTTCGCGAAATCCATGACGTAAGCGAGCCCCGCGACGGCGGCACCGGCGCCGATCGTGGCCACCCACCCGATGCTCTGACGGCCGGGTAAAAGCAGGTGGGTAAGGCAGCCGACAAGCACCCCGACCATCACCGAGCTGAGCAGAAAAAGCACGTGGCGGCCTCCCCTCCACACCTTTTGCTCCGATCGTAGAGGTGCGTCATTGATGAAGAATTGACAGCATGCAAACGAGCCTCCTGCGGTGTACCGGTTGCCGACTTGGGCCGGGACGGGCGAAGTCCGCGCACGATTGATTTCCCGTTTATCCCGGCAGTCGGATTTCGAACATGAACCTAGATTAGGGACATGACATATGACGTGCTGATTGTGGGAGCCGGGCACAACGGGTTGATCGCAGGGGTACGCCTCGCGAAAGCGGGATGGTCGGTGCTGATTCTCGAGAAGGAGCCGAGGCCGGGTGGGGCGGTGCTGAGCGAGGAGCTCACCCTCCCCGGTTTCGTCCACGACGTGTTCTCCACCAACCAGAACCTGCTGCTCGGATCGCCGTTCTACGCCGAACACGCCTCCGCGCTCGCGAAGCACGGACTGAAGTACGCCGTGGGCGGCAAGCCGTACGCCAACGCTTTCCCCGACGGCACCGCACTCGGGGTCGACCAGGACCTGGAACGAACGCTGGCGAGCCTGCGCGAGCGCGACCCGGCGGATGCCGACGGGTGGCTGCGGCTACAGGAGCTGTACGACCTGTTCAGCCCCACCTTGTTCTCTCTCTACACAGCGCCCGTGCCCTCGGCCGCCATGACGTCGGCCCTGGCCAAAGCCGCGCGCCGGCTTCGGCCCCGCGGCCTCACACGTCTGGCGCAACTGCTGGCCAGTTCCACGAGGGAACTGGGCGACGCCTTCTTCACCACTCCCGCGGCCAAGGCGATGGTGGCCTGCTGGGGCATGCACCTCGACTTCGGTCCCGACGTCGCGGGCGGCGCCATGTTCCCCTTCCTGGAGATCTTCACTGATCAGCGCCAGGGCATGTCGATCGTCGAGGGCGGTGCTTCCCGCATGGTGGAGGCTCTGGTGGGCCTCCTGAAGCAGTACGGGGGCGAACTACGCGTCGGCGCCGAGGTCCGGCAGATCACCACCTCCGGCGACACCGCCCGGCAGGTCGTTCTCGCGGACGGCGAGCGCATCACCGCCCGGCGCGCCATCATCGCCAACACCACGCCGACCGCGCTGTTCGGGAGATGTCATCGTGCTGCACACCCTGGACTGCCTCGGCCGCAACCTGCGCGAGGTCCTCAATCTCGTCCGCGGCGGAGCAGCACGCTGCTGACCGCGGTGCAGGCCAGGTAGGCGGCGATCGCCAGCAGCGGGGTCGCTGGTGCCGGCTATGACAGCGCGAGCGAGGAGAGCAGCAGTGTGCCTCCGCCGAGTATCGCCCCGTGAGAGCGGCCGGTCAGCAGTCGCCCGTTACGTACACGACCGGCGCGTCGAACCGCTGATCCACAAGGCACCTCCTCCAGCGAGGCGTCCCCGTCACCGTCTACGACCGGCCGACAGCCGCGACCGCCTTGCTGCCCGACCGATAGCGCGCATACTCCGGGAAGTAGGTGCGGCGCAGATGCTCCTCGGCCGGAAGGGTGACCATCTCGTTGCGCGCTCGCCGCCGCAGCTGGAGGCCGTCTATATGGCGTCAGCTGCGCGTATATCCCGCCGAATTAGCGTTCCCTGCGACCGGTGCCTGGGCGCCGGGGCCAAAAATCCGTCAAGTGACACACGGGGGTTGTCATGACCGCTTCCGCGCTTGGGAGCGCGTTGCCGAGCCCGTTCAGCGCCGTCATCGGCGACGAACGCCATGCCGTTTACGCGGAGCTCGCCGCCAGGGGGCCTGTCCATCCGATCACCACACCAGCCGGCGGACAGGCGTGGCTGGTGACCAGCTACGACCACACGAGGGCGCTGCTGACCGATCCCCGTTTGATCAAGGGCGGCTGGCGGAACACCGCGTACGCGGACAGGCTTCCCGAGGCCGTCGCGCGCGGCATCCACACGACCATGCTCAACAACGACCCGCCGATGCATACCAGGCTGCGCAAGCTGGTGATGCCGAGCTTCAGCCGACGCAAGGTGGAACGGCTGATCCCGCGCATCCAGCAGATGACCGACGAGCTGCTCGCGGCGCTCGACGGTGAGGATAGTGTCGACCTGATCCCCGCTCTGGCCTATCCGTTGCCGATCGGCGTGATCTGCGAGCTGATCGGCATCGCGGAGGAGGACCGGGCCGATTTCCGGGCTTGGACCCCGCCGGTCGTGTCCCCTGGCGTCTTCGGCTTCGACGAATTCCAGGAAGCCATCACTGCTCTGCTCGGCTTCAGCCGCGACCTTGTCCGCTCCAGGCGTCATGACCCGCGCGACGACCTGCTCTCCGACTTGATCAGGGCCGGTGAGGGTGAGGACGGGCTCACCGACGACGAGCTGACTTCGATGATCTTTCTGCTGGTGGTCGCCGGCCACGAGACGACAGTGAACCTCATCGGCAACGGCGTACGGGCCCTGCTCGCCCACCCCGATCAGCTCGCTCGGCTCCGCGAACGTCCTGAGCTGCTCGAACCGGCGATCGAGGAGCTCCTGCGTTATGACGGGCCGGTGCAGAGCACCTTGTCGTACCGGACGACGGAGCCCATCGACGTCGACGGAACGAAGATTCCGGCCGACGCGGCGGTCTTTTTCGCCCTGATGGCCGCCAACCGCGATCCGCACGTCTTTCCTGACGGCGACACCCTGGACATCAGTGGTGAAGCGCCGGCGCACATCGCCTTCGGCCACGGCATCCACCACTGCGTCGGCGCGCCCCTCGCTCGCATCGAGGCCCGCATCGCGATCGGCACACTGATCGAGCGCTTCCCCGGCATGCGGCTCGCTGCTTCTGCGGAGGGTCTGGGCAGGACACCATCAGTGATCATCAACGGTCTTTCCGCCCTGCCGGTTCACCTCCGCGCTTAGAGCGGGAACTCACGTAGGTTCGGCATCTCAAGGCCTGTTCGCCTCGTGGGCTCAGCGCATTGAACGTCGCGAAGAGTATCGGCGGAGAGCGGCTTCGAGTGCGTCCGGCAGAGCAGCGTCGGTGATGACCAGGTCGTCGCCCAGGTTGAGGATGCGCACCTCGCCGTGATCGAGTTCGAGCCGGAGGCCGATCTCCGTCTCGATCCGGTGGTCGATGATGTGGTGAACGGCTCGGATCGACTGGCCGACGAATCGGCTCATCAGAAGGTTTTCTGCGGCGGGACCGACGGTGACCTGGCCGTACTCGTCCATGTCATAGGAGTTGTGTGGTTGATCGAGCGAGTCGTCGGGAGCGGTGTGAAAGCGAACCGGGCCGAGATCGCTCAGGTGCAACCACATATGCACCAGCGATGCTTGATCATCGCAGGGATGGGTGTGCCAGGACACCCGTCCGCACTGCCATGCCCACGACTACGCCCACCCCGGCAAGCCGAAGATCGCCTGGGACGATGAGGAGGCCAAGACCACCCTGGTGAGCGGGCTGGTCACCGACGCGCTCACCCTGCCCAACTGCGTGAGCGGCCAGGATCTGGACGAGGCAGCCGAGCACGCGGTCGGCTTGCTGGCGGTGATCGCCGGTCAAGACGTCGAGCCCGCCGACGACTCCGACAGCACCGACGGACGGTGGCGGATCGCCCGCCGCACCGCCCCGACCGGATCATCCCCACCATCGATCCCGAGGCCCGCCACATCCACAAGAGCGGCCGGCAGCGTGACGACGGCTACAAGGTCCACCTGGCCGTCGAGCCGGAGACCGGACTGTTCACCGCCGTCGCGCTGCGCCCCGGTGCCGGTGCCGCCCATCACGAGACAGCCGTCGCCCCTGACCTGCTCGCCGCTGAACGCGGACCGCTGCAGATCCTGGCCGATGCCGCTTACGCCGCCGCCTGGTTGCGCGCCACCCTCACCGACGCCGGACACCGGCTGCTGATCAAACCGCCCGCGCTCAAACCCGCCGTGGCCGGCGGGTTCACCCTGGACGACTTCATCATCGACACCGGAGCCGGCACAGTCACCTGCCCCGCCGCGCACACCGTCCCGCTCGCCGCCCCGGCAGGCCACTACCAGCAGCGCCGCGCCACCTTCACCGGGTTATGCGCCGCCTGCCCCCTGCGCGATCGCTGCACCACCGCCAAGACCGGCCGCATCGTGACCATCCGCCCCCACCACGATCCGCAAGCCGCCGCCCGGCACCCAGGCCAACGACCGCCGGCTCCATCACCGCGTCGCCGCCCTCAACCTCCGCCGCCTCATCAACCTGCGACTCATCCACACCAATGGCATCTGGACCCTCGATCTCACCGCTCCCTAACGCCGACGCATGCCGACCCGCCCACCAAGATCGTCAGGACACTTCTAGCGCCTGTACGGAGTTGCGGTCGGAGGGGTTGAAGCCAGCCGTGCAGGCCGCTCGCGCAGCAGGCCGGCCGGCATCCGCCGCGATCAGCAAAATCGTCTTGCTTCCCCGGGCCTGTGTTGACAGTGCCCACCTCATCGGGGAGGCCGGACATCGTGGCTCGTCAAAGCCGCGCAGAAGTCGGTCGGCACGGCGACGGGCGATCGGCAGACCGTCCGCAGTTTCGCGGAGCAGTTCGCGACGCTGCTGGTCAGGACCAGCCTTCCCGGGATGCCTGCTCGCGTGTCTTCTGCCTGCTCGCCTCCGGCTTTGTGGGCCAGTAGCCAGGGCGAGGTGATCCATGGCGGCCACGATTGTGGGTAGGTCGCCTGTCCCTGAGTGATCCCGCGCCCACTTCGGCCGTCCCTAACGGCTTTGAGCGGGAAAGCGGCCGATGTTCCGCACGATGGCGGCCACGGCGAGCTCCCTCAGGGACGTCCGGACGTCGCTCGCTTGGCCGTCTCATTCGATCACGGGGACACCTTGGTGATCCGCGAACGCCAGGCTCCGCGAAATCCGTCAGCGAACTGTTCCGTGGCCCGGACGCCGGACGGTCGGCCCGGCTGACGACTGGAGCGTATACGCGAAGTCAACGAGCCATGTGCGGCAGTCCGCCAGAGTCGCTCCGGACAAGATGATCGGGATGGAGGGACTACATGAAGACCGAGATCCGTCACCCTGGTTCGTTCGCAGTCGCGCGCTGCCATCCGGACGGCGGGGAGACACTGCGCGTCGAGGCGGGCGCCATGTACGCGACGAGCGCCGGTGTCCAGCTCCGGGCCAAGGTGGAGGGCGGGCTGCTGCGCGGGCTGGCGCGATCGGCGCTGGGCGGGGAGTCGCTGTTCACCACCCGCTACACCGCTCCGGAGACCGGCGGCTGGGTGGACGTGGCGCACCACCTGCCGGGCGACTCGAGTCTGCCGAGGTACGCGGCGATCGCGCGCTCCTGCTGACCAAGGGATCGTGGATCGCTTCCAGTGACGGTGTGGAGATCGTCACCAAGTGGGGCGGCATGTCCAACCTCATCGCCAACGAGGGCGGCTTCCTCATTAGGGCGCAGGGTGACGGCGTGGTCGTCCTCGGCTGCTACGGTGCGATGGACGTGATTGACCTCGCGGCCGGGCAGCAGGTGGTCGTGGACTCCGGGCACCTGGTCGCCTACGACGACACGGTCAGGAGCAACCTGCGCCGGGCGGTCGAGGGCAAGACGATCCAGTCACTCAAGTCGGGCGAGGGCCTCGTCTTCGAGTTCACCGGGCCGGGCCGGATCATGACGCAGACGCGGAACCCGGGAGCCCTGATCCTGCACCTGTCGGAGGTGCTCCCCTTCGAGCGCGCTTGACATCGCGAGCAGATGACCGGCCAACAGCCTGCCGGAAAGATACGACGTGCCAGACGTGGGTTACGAGGCGGGCTCCGATCCTCGCTACCAAAGTCAGGCCGGGCCTGTCCTGAGATATCGGCGGGCTCGAACCGTCTAGATCTGGGCAGTCCCGCCATCGGCGATTGCAAACACGAAGGCACAGGATCGCCTTAGATCAAGCTCGGAACTTGGCCGCGTATCGGCTGCGAGAGGCCGTAGGACACCGGATCGCCGTAGAGGGCCGGACACAACGCGAGGGGCCCGCCACTGCGCTTCCGCTGGTGACGGGCCTCTTCCCGCTGGTGTGGCAGGTGCAAGGTTCGAACTTGCGTAGGCTGAGCCGACGGTTTTACAGCGGGCTGACGTTCTTGGTCGTAGTGATCCTCTGATCTGCGCATACTGCTCGCGTTCGAGGGTCGGCAGGTGAGATCATCCCGTACATATCCCGCGCCAGTTTCGCGGACGTGCAGGCCCGCACGCACGTCCTCCCGCCGAACATCCCGTCCCCAGTCGAATCGCCGAAGGACCGCAGTAAGGCATGCCCAAGAGGCTTACTTGATCTCCTCCACGGTGAACCAAAGAGAACGGGTGGCACGTCCCAATGGGGTGCGATCTCTTCGGGTAGTCCTCGCCATGCTCGCCGCTCTTGTTCTGATCGAACGTGATAGCGCGGAAGACAAGACCCCACAACTGGATCACGTCGTCACGGCTTCGTGCCCGCAGAGGTCCAGTCCTGACTTGTTTGCCATGCCTCGCCAGCGGCTCCCCTACGACTTCGTCGCGGCCCAGGTCATCCGCTGCCGCTGGGAGTCCCGTTACTTATCGGGCCGGGGGCGCTGGGAGGTGGTGATCCAGGAACACACCGACGGGCCCGCCGACGAACTGATGACCGAGCTACGCCGCCGCTCCGAGAGCTCGTTGTTTCCCCCGATCTGCACGATGGAAGCCATCTTCGTCGACTACTTCGTCCTGGTGGATCCCTCCGGCAGGGCGGTGCTACCCAAGATGCCGACCGGGGTTTGCGGAAAACCGTACCCTTCCGCTCTGAACGCCCTTCGCAGCCTGCCGTACCAGGTGGATGAACAGATACCCATCCAGAGCCTCGAGAGCGAGAAGTCCTTCCGGGCCGGATGCCACGACCAATATCCGGACGTACTCCAACGCTTTGGACGGCTGGACGTAACTCCGCAGACATCGAACCACCCGCGCTCATGGAATCCTCCGCCGGAAGGCCTGCGGGTGTGCGTCTTCCGGATCGAGAACAAGACCGCGGGCAGGCTTAACCCGATGGACCTGCCAATAGGAAGACTCGAGTCCTCACGCATCCTCAAAGGCAGCAGCTTGCGCGCCCTACTCACCGCCCTGGACACCGCACCAGCCAGCGACTGCCACGACCATCACACCCGCTTCGCGATACTGGACCCCGGCTTCCGCGAGGCATACGTCGAGCTCGACGGCTGCCATAACTTGTTGCGCCCCGGTGAAAACCTCCGCCGTCTCACCTCGGATGCCGTAGGAGTTCTCACCCAGTAACCGCCCTGCCAGACGCTCCATGGTGAGGCATCCAGGACGTCTGCGTGGCCCCAGGGGGATCCGATACATCATTCCGTCTGCCGCCAGCTCGCCGGTGTGGTTGGTCCAGAGTTCGAACTTGCGTAACCTGAGCCGACTGTCGACGACGCGTGAATTCAGGGTCTGGCACGAATTCCGTGATCGTGGCGGGTTCAGTCGGCGAGTAGGACGCGTTTGCGCAGTAGGTCGGGGTTGGCTCGCCCGTACATCTGCCGTTTGAGCATCTTGACGCGGTTGACGTGCCCTTCGACCGGGCCGGAACTGTAGGGCAAGGTCAAGCCCGCCTTGGCTGCGTCGAGATCGCGGCGAAGCCCTGTGATGAAGGAGCGCAGTTCGGGCAGGTCGTCGGTATCGGCTGCGGCTATCCAGCGTTCGAGGTGGTGGCCGTGCCGGTTGACCATCATGTCGGCGAAGGTGCGGACGTGGTCGTAGAGCCTGGCCAGGGGTGGACAGGCGGTGGTGAGCGCGTCCAGGTGTTGCTGCTCGTCGGAGGTGAGGGTGGCGGGGTTGCGCAGCAGCCAGCCGGTGGCCTGCCGCACTGTAGACGGAGGCGGTGGTGGCGGTAGTTGCACGGTGGCCGAGCGCCAGGACTGCAGGTATTGGCGGACGGTCGTGGGTGCACCGCGGTAGCCGCGTTCGCGGAGTTCTTGGTAGAGCTGTTCGGCGTTGGTGCAGCCGTCGTTCCAGCGCTGGCGCAGGTAGGGCTCGAAGGAGTCCAGCGCGCGGGGGCGGCGTCCGGTGCCGTCCTTGACCAGCAGTTCCTCGGGGCTGTCGGCGCGGGCGAAGCGGCGTACGGGGTTGCGGGTCAGGCCGAGTTCGGCGGCGATCGCGTGCAGGTCGCGTCCTTGGGCGAGCAGGTGGTGGATGGCGGCATGCCGCTGTCGTGTCCGCTCAGCCAGGCGTCCCGTGCGAGCCGACAACGGCATGTCCGTCCCGGTCGGCTGAGGGCGGTTGCCGGGTTCGGCGACCTCGGCCGGCGGGGTGAGTGGCGGCAGGTCACGCAGGACGGCGCGGTGCTTGGCCAGAGTACGTTCGACGGCTTCGCCGAGGTTTCTCCACATGTGCCAGCGGTCGGCCACCTGGGTTGCTTCAGGTGCACCGCGGGCGGCGCCCTCGGCGTAGCTGCCGGGCGCGGTCGCGGCAGATGATCTGGGCTCCTGGGTGGTCGGTCAGCCAGGTGGCCAGCGCGTCGGCGGAGCGTTCGTCCAGCATGTCGATGGGTAGCCGGGTGGTGATGTCGATCAGGATGGTGCCGTAGCGGTGGCCCCGGCGCAGGGCGAAGTCATCCACGCCGAGTACCTGGGGCGCTGCTTCCAAAATGGGATCGGGCAGGGCTCGGATGATCCGGATCAAGGTCATCCGGCTCACCGCCGTGGCCAGCCGGCTGGTGAGCCGGGCACCGGCCCGGCCATCGAGCGCCAGGGCGATGGACCGTAACGTCTGGAGCAGGGAATGACTGTGGCGACCGTAGCGCACGGTCAGCCCGGGTACCTGTTCGACGAAGGTCTGCCTGCCACACCTGGGGTTACGGCAGAAGAAGCGTGCCACCAGCAGGTGGATCAGCGTCTCCTGGCCGCCGACGGCCGCATCAACGAGCCGCCGTTCGTACCGGCTGTGCACCCTCTTCGACACCCCGCCGCAGGTGGGGCATGCCGCCTGCGACGTGCTCGTTCTCGCCTGGATCCGCACCGACTTACCGGAGCGGGAGACCCCCTCGACGCAAACACCGGCCAGGTGAGGAAAGAAGATCTGCAGATGCTCAGATACGTCCACTCAACATGATCAACAAGCATCGATCTGAGTCCACCTGAAGATCACGGAATCTGTGCCAGACCCAGTATTCGGCCGTCGTTGACACCGACGGGTTTACAGCGGGGTGACATTCCCGACTGCATCAGGCCCCTGACCTCGGCGTACGGTTTTCGCTTTCCCTCTGCCAGGGAAGATCATCCCGCCTATATCCCGCGGGGCAAGGGGCCAACCAACGAGCTCCCTGGAGCCTGCTTCCAGATCGGTTCAATGCAAGTCAGTGGCTGTGTACGGTCTTCCCTTCAGCAGTACACCTGCCATTCCTCATCAGGGACATAGCCCTCTGTCACATCACAGACACGATCGGCCCATTCGCGGGCAACGAAAACCGGGCGCGTCAGGAGGATATCTCCAGCGCGTTGCGCACGCAGTACGAGCCCAAGCTCGTCAGCTCCAAGATCTCCGTACTGCGAGCAGTGGACCGCTTCCGGCAGTCCCCGTGACTGCATGTGATCAACGAACAGATCGACCAACTCGGACGGCACACGTCCAACCAGCCGAAGGCCGTCCATCCTCACCTGAGGACCGTGCCGCGCATCAACCGCGATGCAGGACAGCTGACCAGACTCTGCGTAGTACGTCGTCAGGGCACCCCCGTAAGAGGTGGGCAGACGGAACCACGCAAGGCGCCCTCCACACCTGCAAGGGCCTGTGGAAGGGGGATTCGCATCCAGCGCAGCAATCACCTCGTCATGACTCATCCCGAACCGGAGTGGTCCAACGCTGACGAGCGGCGTGAAATCCCACTGCAGTCGTTCCGTGTCGGCTAAAACGAGGCCTATAGGTTTCATGGACCGCACCCTTTCGATGCCCTGTCAGCTCGTTGCAGCCGCACCCTACCGCGCGAGCAGAAACACTTGCTCGGGGTAAGCCCTCGAGACGATTAGGCAGTGCGTCATGGGCTTCAGCCACATCATTCCTCTCAATGCCGATCGTCCTCACCAGCCCGGCAACGGGGGTCAGCCACGCTACCTCGGTGAGCCAGGGTGAGGAACGAACCCTGGATCGTCGATCGCCCCAGCCATCTACGGCGACCGGCCATGCAGTGGCGATCGTAGGGGTGCATCTGTGCGGCGGCGCGGCAACCCCCGGTCGGAGCGTTCGGTCCGTACGACGGGGCCGGCGTGCGGTGCCCGGCCCGGTGTCCCGCCGCTGGCCGGGACCGGCCCCCAGGCCGCACGCCCGGACGACGGGCGGGCGGAGGGCCGGAGGTACGGCGGCGCGCCGCGCCGCCGCTTGACGAGGACGCCGACCCCCTGCACGTCATCCGCTTCGGCGAACAGGTCGATGTCCAAGGCGTGCTCGCTGGGACCCCGGACGCCGACCAGTGCATCCGGTACCTGTCCAAGTACCTGACCAAGTCCATCGGCAACGCCCTCGACGGCGGCCAGGCCCAGCAAGAGCACGCAGCCCGCATGCTCGACGCCCTCCGCTACGAACCCTGCTCACCCACCTGCCCGAACTGGCTGCGCTACTGCACCCAGCCCAAGGACGCCAAGCCCGGCATGGTCCCCGGCCGCTGCCGTGGCAAGGCCCACAAGCCGGAACACCTCGGCTACGCCGGACGCCGCATCCTCGTCTCCCACAAGTGGAGCAACAAGACCCTCGCCGAGCACAAGCAGGACCGCCGCACCTGGGTCCTGGAAGCCCTCGGCCAGGCCGACGAACCAACCGAACCACACCGCTACGTCTGGCGCTCCCTCCCGGCCGGAGACGCCAACGTGCCACCACTGGCCGTCCGGCTCCTCAGATCCGTCCACGAGCGCCAACGCTGGCGAGCCCACCTCCGAGAGCTGGAGGCCAGAACAGCCGGACAAGATCTTTCGGCAACCGAGGACCAAGGGAGGGCCGCATGAGCCAGCGAAACGAACTCCTGACCGTCCGACAGGTCCTCGACGAGCTCGGCGGTGTCTCCCGCCGCACCTTCTACCGCTGGCGCGAGATCGGCAAGGCACCGAAGGGCATCCGCCTGCCCAACGGCGAACTCCGCATCTACCGCAGCGACCTCGATGCATGGCTCGAATCCCTCCGAAGCACAGCATGACGACCTCGTACGACGTGAAGTTCTGGGAGATCCGGCGGAACAAGTCCAGCAAGTCACCCTCCTATGAGGTGCGCTGGAAGGTCGGCGGCCGGGAGAAGTCCAAGACCTACAAGACCAAGGCCCTCGGCGAGAGCTTCCTGACCGACCTGCGGCAGGCCGCGAGAAGGGGAGAAGCGTTCGACCTGGAGACGGGTCTCCCCGAGTCGATGATCAAGGCCAAGGACGCGCGGACAGTCCTTGACTTCGTGAAGGCGTATGTCGAGGCGCGCTGGCCACACGCGGCTGCCAAGAGCCGTGACAGCATGTCCGATGCCTTGGCCACGGCTCTTCCGGCATTGACGACAAACAGGCCAGGGCGGCCGGACGCTGCGCTCCTCCGTGTTGCGCTGCGCCAGTACGTTCTCCTGCCCGAAGACAAGCGGCCCACGATGCCAGCCGACATCGCGCGGGCCGTCAGCTGGCTGGAGGCGGCATCTCTCAACATGGGAGACCTCAACGAGACCAAGGCCGTCCGCCCGGCCCTGGACGCCCTCACGCTACGCCTCGACGGCAAGAAGGCCGGCGCCAACACGATCAAGCGGAAGCGCGCCATCCTTCACCACGTCTTCGAGTACGCGGTGGAGCTGGAAGAGCTGCCGTTCAACCCGCTGCACCGCATCAAGTGGAAGCTTCCGAAGACCACCGAAACAGTGGACCCACGAGTCGTGGTCAACCCTCGCCAGGCCCGCGAACTGCTCGTGGCGCTCACCTATGTCGGCAAGCGCCAGCGTGGCGGGAAGGGGCGGGGGCAACGGCTGATGGCCATGTTCGCCTGCATGTACTTCGCCGCCCTCCGGCCTGGTGAGGCGGTCAGTCTTCGTGAGCAGGACTGCCACCTCCCCGCGGAAGGCTGGGGACGGCTCACCCTCGACGGCTCACGCCCCGAGGTGAACCGCCGATGGACCGACACGGGAGACGCTCACGAGCTGCGCGGGCTCAAGCATCGTGGCGCGGACGACGTCCGTCGGATCCCGATCCCTCCAGAGCTGGTCAAGATCCTTCGGCAACACATCGAAGAGTTCGGCGTCGCCCCGGATGGGCGTCTGTTCCGCAGCGAACGGGGTGGAGTGATCGCCTCGACGGCTTACACCGAGGTCTGGCAGGAGGCCCGCACACTGGCTCTCAGCCCCGCCCAGGTCGCCTCACCGCTCGCCCGCCGACCGTACGACCTCCGGCACGCGGCCGTCTCCCTCTGGCTCAATGGCGGCGTACCGGCTCCGGAGGTGGCCGCCCGTGCTGGCCATGGGGTGGATGTCCTGCTGCGCGTCTATGCCAAGTGCATCGACGGCCAGGAGGAGATCGTCAACCAGCGGATAGCGGACGTCCTGACCGTATGAGATCACGAACAACATTCCTCGAAGGGCTCCGGCTTCCCCCGGGCCTTTCGGCGTTGCAGGGCCGCATCATCCCGCGCATACTCCGGATCATGGGCGTCTACCTGGGGAAACGCCGCAGAATCCATCCCGCGTATATCCCGTGACCAGCGACAATCAGCCGCTCAGGGCTGCCCACGGTGGCACACCCTTGAAATGCAGAAGAGGCCCCGTAGGGCCTCTGAGCTGCAGCTACTGCTGGTGGCAGGTGCAAGGTTCGAACTTGCGTAGGCTGAGCCGACGGTTTTACAGGGCGTCGCGACTAACGCTCGCACCTATGCCTCGACCTGCTACGCGTCTCCTGCACACGCGCTTGGCTACGGAGATCATTTCCCGCATATTGCACGGCAAGTCGATCACGCCGGGAGGCAGCTGGCACGCCCTGATAATGGTCTCATGAAGCTCCCGACAGAATTGCGTGACCAACTGGCCACGCTTCGAGGCGACCTGCTACACGGGCAGCTTGTCGGCTCTGTCACCGATGCGGGCTGGATTGCCTGCGAGCTGATCGGAGCCGGAGTCGACACACCGACCACCCTTGAGCTGGCCGGATACGCTCTATCCATCGGCTCCATGTCCGAGATCGAGCCGTTGATCCGTCAGGTGTTGTCCGAGTGCGGAATGCCTCCCATAGACCCCCGCCAAGAGCCATGGGCTACCGCCCGCGATATCTCGCTGGCCATGCGGGACGGCACACTACCTATCTCATCCGGAGCCGATTTCCTGATCACTGAGCTAATGGCGAGGTGCGGTTATCCGCCGGAGATCACCGAACTCGTGATCCTCATCGATGACTGGGAAGCCGTACGGGATACGCAACCAACCGATGACGAGCTCCGCGTGCGTGCCGGAAGGATCGCGGAAGCTGCGGAGCTGCGCAGCTCGCACACACCTCCACCTGCCTGATCATCCCGTCTGCCGTCGACCCGCCCGAAGGGGAAGCGGGCCAGGGCCACGGGTCAAGGGTGGAGCGCCCCACCGGACGAACGACCCTTGACCCGTGGCCCTGGTCTGCTCGGCTTGTCCCGGGTCGATGGCGGGCGGGATGATCAGGCTTCCACGCCAGCCACTTACGGTCCTGGCTCACCGGATGGTGATCATCCCGGAGTCGGAGCGCCCCCGCCGGAGGCCCTGGGTTAATCGGGAGTAGAAGCCCTCCCAGTACTCTCGGTGAAGTCGTCGGGACGCGTCTGGCGCAGCTTGCGATGCCGGTCTACGTAGAAGTCGAGGGCTTCGTGAAGAGTGCATTCAAAGGTGTCCTTGATGAGCTTGATGCCTCTGATCGTTTGTCCCTGTATGACGAGGTCGTCTAATCCGGCCAGTTCATCGCTCATGCGGTGATCCTTGAGGTGGGACCACTGCTCCGGCAAACCGTTTTCCGGTCGAGAGTGAGCCCTGGGCGGTGGCGCGGCAACCCCGTGCTGAGGGTTCGGTCCGTACGGCGGGGCCGGCGTGCGGCGCCCGGCCCGGTGTCCCGCCGCCGTTCGGGACCGGCCCCCAGGCCGCACGCCCAGACGGCGGGCGGGCGGAGGGCCGGAGCTACGGCGGCGCGCCGCGCCGCCGCTTGATACCTACAAGAACAATTCGGCAACGAATCTCGGTATCTCGTGGGATAGTTTGGCATCGAGCGATACAAGGAGGGGGATCGGTGGTTCGCTAGGCTCGGCAAGTCGAAAGACAAGATGCTCGATAGAAGTAACGACAATCAGCACAAGGGTGATATGAGCATGTCGACGGATGAGCTAGATGAAGAATGGCCCGATCCTCAACCCGTAAACCATCCAGCCCTATCGGCAGGGATCATTAGCGAAGTTGAGCAGCGGGTAATTTCTCGCCTCAGTGATCGCGGATATCGATTTGTACAACTATCGCAGAATTCTATTGCGATGACGCTGGCCGCTCCGGACAAGGACCCAACGACAGGAAACATCGAGGAGATCCCGCGAAACTGCATCCCCGACCTCGATTTACAGCTATCCTGGAATATAATTCCACACCCTAGATATGAAGGATTTGTTGCGCCGGAGATAGGGTACATCGAATTTGAACTTACGAGCGCACAACGCTCATCGTCCTACATGCTTGCACGACAGATTGCGCGACTACAGCCTGAAGAATCAGCAAACTGTCATCATTCAAGTGATGACATGCAGTTTCCGTCGCTTGAGTTTTCCGGCAATTCATCAACCGATGCAATCATAAATCCTCGACTTCACCTGCACGATTCCAGACTAATGTGCTGCATCGAAGTATCAAATACATCACCACTAGCCGCCCTAGAAAACACATGGAGAGGCGGATTTGGATACAGAGGCTTTACTGGCACCATAAAGTTAAAGCTTAGGGAGCGACCAGACAAAGATGCCCTACTTGCCGAGAGCGAGAGGCTACTGCAGTCCTTTCTATATGAAATAAATGTCCGCCATAACATAACCCTTAATCCACGACGGAGGGATTCGTCCGTCAGATATCTTGCATTGAACCGTTATAGAAGTAGCAACATCGCCACAGCGCGCTTCCCCAGGACGACTATCGCTCCCGAAGTGTCCGCGCTTTTCAACTTCGCAAGTTCCGCAGGCAGGAACTACCCACTCGCATTTTTGTCCTATTATCAAACCTTGGAATATTTTATTCCAGCAGCAGTCCGCCGCAATGCCCTGAGCGATATCCGTAAGGTACTTACAGACTTGCGCTTCGAACGATCAAGCGACGAGTCACTTCTAAGACTTGTTTCGGTGGCCGAAGGCGCGACAAATGCTTCAGAAGCGCAACAATTCAAGACTCTCCTCAAGGAGTGTGTGCGCCAAGAGGAAATCGAAGAATTTCTCCGTAACGATCTCTGGGGCGACCACTTTACAAAGAGAGGGCCAATTGTCGGCGTCGACCCGCTCAATCTATCCGGTACAAATACTGGCCTCATGGAGCGTGCTGCCGACCGAATCTATCGAATCCGAAACCGGATCGTTCACGCCAAGGATGATCCACGATATAGAGACTCGCCAGTGCTGTTGCCACAGAGCGAAGAAGCGGATGCGCTGGGACCAGACGTACAGCTAATACGCCTTCTAGCCATTGAAGTTATCCTGGACAGCCAGACCCGATAGGCGATCGGCCGACTCAAGGCTTATTCATCGATACCTTTGCTTAGCGAGCGGTGCTGCTACTCCGAGCATTACAAGGTATGGCTATTTGCTACAGCTCCTGTACGGAAGAGGGCGCGAGCCGGTAGTTTCACGGTGTGGCTGATGACGCTGAACTGACGCGCTGGGTCGTGCACGGGGAACGGCTGATCTACGACAACCGGTGGATTCGGCTGGGGCTGGCCGATGTGGAGATCCCCGGCGGAGAGCGGTTCGAGCATCATGTGGTGCATCTGGATCGGGCTGCCATCGCGGTCGTTGTCGATGAGCAGGATCGGGTTCTGCTGATGTGGCGGCATCGGTTCGTGTTCGACCGATGGGGATGGGAGCTCCCCGGCGGCCTGGTCGAGGCGGGTGAGGACCCGCTGACGACTGCTGCGCGGGAGGTGGAGGAGGAGACGGGGTATCGGCCCAAGCAGGTCGAGTATCTGGTGAGCTATCAGCCGATGGCCGGCATGGTGGACTCCGAGCACATCCTGTTCCTGGCGCGTGGGGCCGAGTTGGTGGGCAAGCCTGAGGGTGAGGTGGAGGCCGACCGGATCGAGTGGGTTCCGATGTCGGAGATCCCCGGCATGATCGCCCGCGGTGACATCTGGACGTCCGGAACGTTGGTCGGTCTTCTCCAGGCTCAGCACCGGCTCAACGGCCAAGGGCACGGTTGACCGCACGAGACAGTTCCTCGATGCGGCGACGTTGACGCCGGGAGCCGGTCATGGTGGCGAGTTTCTGCGCGCGCTGAATGTGTGGTTGGGCGGCTTCCGGCTCGCCAACCGCAAGGAGGGCATGTCCCAGGTCGCAGCGGACGCCGGATTCGGCGCGGTTGTAGGTGCCATCCATTCCGGCCAGTGCTGAACGAAGGTCCTCGACGATGCTGGGGTCGCCGAAGCGGAGCAGGCAGGCGCCTCTCCAGCGGGTGAAATGGTGGACGTTGATCGACAGGTAAGGCGTCTCGGGGTCGCCGTCCCCTTCGGGGAGGACTGCGGCAGCCTGGTCGAGTGCGCGACGGCATGCGCCCTCGTCGCCGAGGACGGCGGCGGCTTCTGCTTCGGCTGCTGCCAGCCAGGTTCTGAGGCGGGCGGGGACGTGGTCGCGGTGGGTGGCGTGGATGTACTGGAGGAGCTCTGCGGCTTCGGCCGGTCTTCCCAGGTCCATGAGGACATATGCCTGCTCTCCGGAGACGTAGGCGAGGACGGCGGGGTCGTCGGCTTCCCGTGCGGCGGCCTTGGCGCGTTCGTAGTGGTTCCAGGCGTCGTTGAGGGCGACGGTGTTGATGGCCTGCCATCCGGCCAGTGACGCGGTCTCGGCGAGGAGGTGGGCGAGTTGGGCGCGGATCTGAGGGCGCACGGCGTGGTGGTGGGCGCGTTCGATCTGGGCCATCTGGGCGCGCATCTTGTCGGCGATGGCCGGCCCGCCGATGCGGCGATCCTGGAGGCGAAGGTTGTTGGTGTCCGTCGTGAGGATCATGACCATCGTGGGGTCGATGGCTGAGGCGGCGTCCAAGCGGGCGGCGAGTTCGCTGGTCTGCTCCTGGTGCTCGTCGTCGTGATCACCGGTCGGTGAGGCGAGGTCCAGCGGGGCCAGGCCGAGAAGCATGCGGGCGTGGTCGGGCAGGCCGAGTCCGGTGGCGATGCGCTCGAATACCGCGAGCTCCTCGATGGGGCCCGCGGTCCCGTTGATGATCTTGCTGACTCGGGGTTGTGCGATCTCTGTTGCTGATGCGATGCGTACCTGGCTGAGCCCGGCGTATTTCGCGACGAGGCGGAATAGCCCAGCGATATCGCGTCTTCTTAGGATTTCGCGGCTTTCGTCGCGATCCCACACCCATTCTGGTATGTCGATCGGGTCGAAAGCGGTTTTACGCATGCGGTCCTCCGGAAGTCGGCTCCCAGGTGGTGCATTGAGATGCCGCCGACCCTATATGCCTCCGCTGTATAACGCCGTGGGATATGTATAAACGGTCTGGCTCCTCATGCTGTCGGGCATGACAACTCCAGTCAGGTGCACCGAATGCGACGGCCGAGGATGGAAGATCGTCACCCGGCGCGGCCATGCTGCGGCATCGCGGTTGGGCATGGCCGCGTCCGTCAAGGAAGACTGCCTGCACTGTGACGGCCTCGACCAGGGCGGCGCGCGGGGTGAGCTGTTCGAGTGGGAAGTCCGCATCACCATCGGCCAGGGCGAGGGACTGGGGCCGTGTGGGGCGAGCCCGTTCCAGGCCACCGCCATGGACGAGCTGCGCAAGGCGATGCGGGGCATGCCTGAGGACGCTGCCGTGCGGGGGCGCATCGTGCACAGCGTCCGCGACTTCGGCGCCCTCCCCGACGACCACTTCCGCCAGGAGATCTTCCACGCTTCCCTCGACTCGGCGGGCATGGTGCGATTCACGCGGGTGGCCGAATGAACACGGCAAAAATGATCACGATAGATCCGGCTCATTCCGCCGAACTTCTCCGGCAAGCGCTGGCGAGTAAAGGAGTCGTCGCTGATGTTCACGACGGGTACGGGCTCGCGCTCGTATCGGTCTGGGTCGGCCTGGTGGTGTGGTGCGACGGTCAGAATTTCTGGTGGCGCACGGGCTGGAATGCCACACGTCGGCGAGTTATCTATGCCTGGCATCCCGCGATTGACCCGGTACGGGCCGCTCAGCGTGTGGCCATGTACTACGTGGATCTGCGGGCCGCGCATGCGGCGTTCACCCCACTGGCCGATTTCGTCCGCGAGATCGAGCCATGAGCGCAAATGCCTTCTGGGGATGCGGAGTGGAAGCCGTCCGGCGAGGCTCCGTGCTGGTGCAGCATGCGGTGCGGACGGATGGCACGATGGCCTGGTGTGGGGTGTCGGTCCGTCCGGTGATGATCGGTACGTGGCACGTGCCGTTCGCCCCGACCTGCTCGTCCTCCTGCTCAGCGTGCGTTCGGCGCTGGTACAAGGCCCGTGCCGGACTATAGAAGACTTGCCTGAAAGGGCCCTGACAGGTCATCTCTCAGCCAGTACTGTACTTGTGCGGACGAGCGCAAGAGTGAACGGACGGCCAAGATGAGCATGGATTTCGCCCCGCCGAAATACGCCCAGGTCATGCGGACGATTCAGGACCGGATCGAGTCGGGCGAGTACGCGCCGGGTGACATGCTGCCGTCCGAGACTCAGTTGGTGCGCGAACTGGGCATGGGCCGCACTACCGTGGTTCGGGCACTCCAGACCCTGGCCATGCAGGGGTGGATCGAGCGCGAGCATGGGCGCGGCTCGTTCGTGAAGGGGCGTCCCGACAGCGGGGCCGATCGTGTCCGGCCGAGCCTGAGCACGGCGGAACAGGGTGAGAGCGCTGACAGCCTTGTTGAGGTGGCGCACGTTCCGGCCCCTCGGCATGTCGCTCGCCTCCTCAGTGTGGCCGAACGGACGCCGGTGGTCATGCGCAAGCGAGTGACTCGCCAGGGGGATGTCGCGTCGGCGGTGGAGACGGTGTGGGTTCCGTTGGAGATCGCGGTGGGCACCGATCTGGACAAGCCGGAGCCGTTGCGGAACGGCATCCGCCGGCATCTTCAGGCGGTCAAGCATCTGCGGTTCGATCACATCACTGAGCGGCTGTCCGCGCGGAAGCCGACCAGGGAGGAAGCCGAGTTGCTGGGGTCGTCCAACCCGGTGCTCGGCGTGCTGGCGACCGTGCATGACCCGGCGGGTGCCGTGCTGCTGGCCATGAGCCTGGCGCTACCTGGCGGCCTGCATGAGCTTGAGGATGTCTTCAAGGTTAGCTAAGTCTTACCCCATCCCTCCGCCATAACCACTTGTGCGGACGAGTTGGCGGACTTACTCTCAACTCATGCGTACAAGTGGACGAGCGAATGACCGCTCTCCCCCGCTAACGAGAGGAACCACATGGCAATCCAGGGACCCATCCCGATCAGCTTCGACCAGGTCTTCCCGCACGGCTGTTTCCTCGTGGGTCAGGCCGAGCAGGTCAAGGACTTCGACGCCTCGACCAACGGCAGGACCGTCTACGCCAAGGACAAGACGACCGGACAGCCGGTCTGGCAGGTCCCGGTCATGGACGGCGACCCGACCGTCAAGGCGTCCCAGAAGACGGTCGCGGTCAAGATCCTGTCCGAGACCGAACCCACCGCGCCGCCCGCCGTGCCCGGCCTCCCGATCACGCCCGTGGAGTTCGTCGGGATGACCGTCACGCCGTACGTCGGTCAGACCGGGCGGCTGGCTTACTCCATCCGGGCGACGGCGATGCGCCCGCCGCGCACCAAGCAGGCTCCCGTCGGCAAGGAGGCGGCGGCGTGAACTTCGGCCCCTACACCTACGTCACGCTCTCGATGGAGCCGGACGAGCCCACGCACGTGGATGTCTCCTTCTACACGAGCGGCCTGCAGGCCCGATCCAGCGTGATCAACGAGCGCCGTCCGTCCCTGTCGATCATCAGCCGGGACGCCAAGGTCGCCGTCTCCACCACCGGAGCTGGGCCGGTCTCCAACGCCGACCTGGCCATCGCCCGCGAGATCTTCACCGCCGCCGCCCAGTACCTGGCCGACTGCGAGCGCCTGCACGCCGAACACGACCAGACGGCGTCCTGACAGACAAGGCGGGGCCGCTGGAAGCGGCAACTTCCGGCGGCCCCTCGGTTCTCCCTGATCTCACTCACGAGAGGTTCCCAGCATATGTTCAAGCGGCTGCCTGGCGACGAGGCACGCAACCTCGTCACCACCACTCCCGACACGGCCGTCGTCTTCCGACCGGCCGTCATCCAGACCCCCGCCATCCTGACTCTGATCATCTTCGCCTGGCGTCTCCTCGCCGGACTCATCCGGCTCCTGTGGCGGCATCCCGTCGCCATGCTCGCGACGCTCACCCCCGTCGTCCTCACACTGCTGTACGGCTGGCAGACGGCGCTGCTGCTCACGGCACCCGCCCCGGCAGGTCTGGCGGCCTGGGCCCTGACCCACTGGACCAGCTTCGTCCGTCTGATCGGCTGGCGACTGCTGGCCTGGTGGCGGCTCGTCTGGGTCTACCGGCGGCACTGGCAACCCGTCATGATCGTCTCCGGTCTCGGCAGGCACCTGTGGGGCCGTGACTACCTCCCCCGGCTCGGCAAGGTCACCTGCACCCCGTGGGCCGACCTCGTCGCCGTCCGCATGCTCAAAGGACAGTCGGTCAAGGACTGGGCCGATCGCCTCGACCACCTCGCCCAAGGGTTCGGCTCCGCGTCGTGCCGGGTGGCGCTGTCACGGGGCGGTCGTCTCACGCTCACCTTTCCCCGGCATGACCCGCTGGCCGAACGCATCCCGGCGCTTCCTGTGCCTGACTCGCCAACCGCAGGGCCGGTCGAGATCGGCAAGCAGGAAGACGGGCGGCCATGGCTGCTCAAGGTGCACGGCACACACGTCCTGGTCGCGGGCGCCACCGGGGCGGGCAAGGGTTCCATCATCTGGTCTGCCATCCGCGGGCTCCTCCCGGCCGTCCGCGCGGGCCTGGTCGAGATCTGGGCTCTGGATCCCAAGCTGATGGAACTGTCCTACGGACGTGCCCTGTTCGGCGACCGATACGCGGCCACCCCTGAAGACTGCGCCGATCTCCTCGACCAGGCCGTAAGCGTCATGCAGAAACGCGCTGCCCGCTTCGCCGGTATTCAGCGCTCCCACACCCCGACAGTGGATGACCCCTTCGTGCTGGTCGTGGTCGACGAGGTCGCGTTCCTGACCGCCTACCAATCCGACAGAGAGCTGAGACGGCGGATCTCGGCCGCGCTGGCCACCCTCACCACGCAGGGCCGCGCGGTGGGCGTGGGAGTCCTGGCGGCGCTCCAGGACCCCCGCAAGGAAGTCATGAACATCCGCAACCTGTTCCCCGACAAGATCGCACTCCGGCTGGACGAGTCCGAACAGGTGGACATGGTCCTCGGCGACGGCGCACGGGACCGGGGAGCACTGGCCGACCACATCTCACCCGTCCCCGGACTGGGTGCCGGCGTCGGCTACGTCCGGCTGGAAGCCTCGCCCGACCCGATCCGCGTCCGCGCGACCTACGTCTCCGACACCGACATCCGCGCCATGGCCGACGCCTTCGCTGCCGGAGAGGACGTCTGATGAAGGTCTGCTTCCACGGCACCGCCGAAGAGATCGAGCTGGTGGCAGGACGTTCGGTCCTCGTCATGCTCACCGTCCGTGATCTACCTCGCGTGCGAGCGTTCGAGGTCTTCCACACCCGCATCAGCCGTCACCCATACGAGGGCCTCTACCGGCTGTGCGCCGAGCTGGCCGAGACGGAGGGCAGCGACCATGCGTGAGCTCTCCTGCCTCCTGGACGGGCTGCGCTGCTCGGCCTGCCTGAGCGACAACACGCTCTGGCTGGACCTGGCGGCGGGCCTGGTCGAGTGCCGCGAGTGCGGCCAAGGCGCCCTCATCGACCACCATGGGGAGGAGCTGTGACCTACGACCGCGCGCTGCCTCGCGCCGAACGACTGGCCATGCCCCTGGCCCGCGACGTGGCCGAAGAGGTCGCCAAGCAGTACGGGGTGTGCATCCGGCCCGTCCCGCTCAAGCGGCTCGACACCCACACCGGCCTCTGGGAGATCATCGACGTCCCGTGCGGAGCCACCCTGGAGGCCAAGTGCCCACCGTGCGCCAAGCGCAACCGGCACCTGCGCATGGCCCAATGCCGGGAAGGCTGGCACCTCGACCAGGAGCCGACCATCACCCCGGACGAACCGAACGACGAACAACGCTGGCTGGTCGAGTTCCGCGCCGACGTCCAGGCCCAACGCGACCAGGCCGACCAGGAAGGCCAGGACACCACCGACCTGGACGAGCTGATCGACGGGCTGGACGAGGAGATCAATGCGGCGGGCATGCGTGGCAACGTCCTCGGCCGGACCGTCCCCAAACGCAACCGCTCGACCAAGCGGCGGCAGGATGCTCCCGAACTGCCCAAGCGCAAGATGATCAACTCCACGCTCGGGCGGACCTTCACCAGTTCGGACGGCAAGATCTACCGGCCTTCATTGTTCGTGACACTCACCCTCCCGTCCTACGGCAAGGTCAAGAACGGCGTTCCTGTCGATCCCGACACCTACGACTACGCGCGGGCTGCCCGTGACGCGCTGCACTTCTCCAAGCTCATCGACCGCTTCGTGCAGAACCTGCGCCGCGTCGCTGGTTACGACGTGCAGTACTTCGCCGCTGTGGAGCCTCAGAAGCGGCTCGCGCCGCACCTGCACATGGCCATCCGCGGAACCCTGCCACGCGCGGAAATCAAGCAGATAGCCGCCGCCACCTACCACCAGGTCTGGTGGCCGGCGGCCGACCGGGTCGTCTTCGACGGTGACCACCTGCCCGTCTGGGAGGACGGCACGGGCTACCTCGACCCCAGCACGGGCGAGGTGCTGCCCACCTGGGACCAGGCGCTCGACCAGCTCGACACGGACGAGACGGCCGATCCCCTGCATGTGATCCGCTTCGGCGCCCAAGTGGACGTGCAAGGCGTGCTCGCGGGCAGCCCGGACGCCGACCAGTGCATCCGCTACCTGTCCAAGTACCTCACCAAGTCACTCGGTGACAGCCTCGACCCGGACGACCAGGCCCAGCGCGACCACGCCGCACGACTGGCTGAGGCGCTGCGCTTCGAACCCTGCTCCCCGGCCTGCCCGAACTGGCTGCGCTACGGCGTCCAGCCCAAGGGCGCCAAGCCGGGCATGACTCCCGGCCAGTGCCGCAGCAAGGCGCACAAGCCCGACCACCTCGGCTACGCCGGACGCCGCGTCCTGGTCTCCCGCAAGTGGTCCAACAAGACCCTCGCCGAACACAAGCAGGACCGCCGCACCTGGGTCCTGGAAGCCCTCGGCCAACCTAACGAACCTACCGACCCACACCGCTACGTCTGGAAACCCGTCCCGGCCGGAGACGCCAACATCGCACCGCTCGCCGTCCGCCTCCTCCGATCGGTCCACGAACGGCAACGCTGGCGAGCCCACCTCCGCGAACTGGAAGCCAGAGCAACCGGACAAGATCTTTCGGCAACCAAGGACACGGGGAGAGCCGCATGACCACGCGAGACGAGCTGCTGACCGTCCGCCAAGTCCTCGACGAGCTCGGCGGCGTCTCCCGCCGAACTTTCTACCGCTGGCGCGAGATCGGCAAGGCACCAGAGGGCATCCGCCTGCCCAACGGCGAACTCCGCATCTACCGCAGCGACCTCAACGCCTGGCTCCAATCCCTCAGGAGCACCGCATGACGACCTCCTACGACGTGAAGTTCTTCGAGATCGCCCGCAACAAATCCAGCAAGACCCCGTCATACGTGGTCCGCTGGTCCGTCGCCCGGAAGCGCTCCTCCAAGACCTACCGAACCAAGGCCTTGGCCGAGAGCTTCCTCTCCGACCTGCGGCAAGCCGCCAAACGCGGTGAAGCGTTCGATGTGGACTCCGGGCTTCCGGCATCCATGCTCAAGGCCAAGGATGCCAGGAGCGTCCTGGAATTCGCCCAGGCGTTCATAGAGATGAAGTGGCCACACGCGGCGGCCAAGAGTAGAGACAGTATGTCCGACGCCCTCGCGACGGTCCTGCCTGCACTGACCGAGGAACGAGCGGGCCGCCCGGACGCTCGCGAGCTGCGCGTAGCTCTCCGCAAGTGCCTCCTTCTGCCCGAGGACAAGCGACCGAACGCCCTGCAGCAACACGCCGCTGCGGTGGCCTGGCTGAAAGCGGCCTCGCTCGACCTGGCAAGCCTGGAAGAGGCCAAGACAGTACGGCTCGCCCTCCACGCCCTGACCTTGTGCCTCGACGGCCAGGCCGCAGCCTCCACGACGATCGCCCGCAAGCGCGCTGTCTTCCATGCCCTCCTTGAGTACGCGGTGGAGCTGGAGGAGCTTTCGGCAAATCCGCTGCACAAGGTCAGGTGGAAGCCGCCCAAGACCACCGAGACGGTAGACCCGCGCGTCGTGGTGAATCCGCGCCAGGCGCAAGAGCTGCTGACCGCGGTGACCTACGTCGGACGACGCGGCAGAGGCCGGCGGCTGATGGCTCTCTTCGCCTGCATGTACTACGCCGCCCTACGCCCGGCCGAAGCGGTCGGCCTCCGCCTCCAGGACTGCCACCTGCCCGTCTCAGGCTGGGGACGGCTCACCATCGACGTATCCCGCCCAGAGGTCAACACCCAGTGGACCGACAGCGGGGACGCCCACGAAGAACGCGGCCTCAAGCACCGGGGCAGACAGGACGTCCGCCCCGTTCCCATCCCGCCGGAGCTGGTCAAGATCCTCCGCGAGCACATCGCCGAGTACGGGGCCGCCAAGGACGGCCGGATCTTCCGCAGCGAGCGAGGCGGCGTCGTGGCCTCGACCGCCTACACCGAGGTCTGGCAGGACGCCCGCCTCCTGGCATTCACGCCCGTCCAGGTCGCCTCTCCACTCGCCAAGCGCCCCTACGATCTCCGGCACGCGGCTGTCTCGCTCTGGCTCAACGCAGGTGTCTCAGCCCCGGACGTGGCCGAACGAGCGGGCCACGGCGTCGATGTTCTCCTGAGGGTCTACGCCAAGTGCATCGATGGCCAACAGGAGATCGCCAACAAGCGGATCGGCGACGCCCTCACCGCATGACCACGTCCCAACCGTCCCCAGAGCCCCGGCCGATCACCGGGGCTCTTCTTCTTGGCCGCGTATTGGCCGAAACCAGCAGCCGACCTGCGGAAACGTGCTCAAGATCATTGCACGTATATTGGTGGACCAGCGACAACAGGCCACTCAGAGCGGCATCTGGCTGCACACCCCTGAAACGCAGAAGAGGCCCCGAAGGGCCTCTGAGCTGCACTTACTGCTGGTGGCAGGTGCAAGGTTCGAACTTGCGTAGGCTGAGCCGACGGTTTTACAGACCGCTCCCTTTGGCCACTCGGGCAACCTGCCGTGCCATCCGCTCTCGCGGCGACAGACAGAAGGATAGCGGACTTCCGAGGTGTACGTGACACCAGTTTGTCCGTACTGGATCATGGTTAGCGGCTGCGCCGAAACAGGGGGCGGCTGCGGCGTGTGAGTACTGGGGGGAAGGATGGGGTGGCGAGGGACGGGTCGGGGGCTTTGGTTAGGCCCAAGCGGCGGTGGGGCTGGGGTTGTGGAGCGGGTCGGGGCAGGGGGGTGGGTTGGGTGGTCCGGGGCGATCTTTAGGGTTTGGTGCCGGGGTGGGGGAATGTGGCGGCGGGTTAACCGCGTGATTGGTATCGATCCGTGTGAAACCGTAGGTGAGGTGTGAAACGGGATCCTTTGCTGTACACGGGTGGGCAAGGGGTTGGGGTCCTGCACAGCGCGCCGATGCTGGCTAGGCTCGTTCGCTGGGTCCACTCGCGTACGCCGGGAAGCAGGATCCGCAGGATGCTTTCGCAGCTGAGAGGATGGGTGTTTTGGCCGATTCGTCTTTCGACATCGTCAGCAAGATCGACCGTCAGGAGGTCGACAACGCTCTGAACCAGACGGTCAAGGAGATCGGGCACCGCTTCGACTTCAAGGGCACCGGGGCGGCCATCAGCTGGTCCGGTCAGGACAACATCGAAATCAAGGCGAACAGCGAGGAGCGGGCGAACGCCGCACTCGACGTGTTCAAGGAGAAGGTGGTCAAGCGAGGGCTGTCCCTGAAGATCATCGATGCGGGCGAGCCCAAGTTGTCGGGCAAGGAATACCGCATGCTGGTCAGCCTCAAGGAGGGTATCGACCAGGAGCACGCCAAGAAGATCTCCAAGATGATCCGCGACGAGGGTCCCAAGGGGGTCAAGGCGCAGATTCAGGGCGAGGAGCTGCGAGTCAGCTCGAAGAAGAAGGATGACCTGCAGGATGTCATTTCTCTCCTCAAGGGGAAGGACCTGGACATCGCCCTGCAGTTTGTGAACTACAGGTAGTGGAGCGGCGCGCGAGCCTGCGGCCGGCCTGCTTGGCTTCATGCTCCGATCTTGGGGCCGCGCCGCGCTTCACGTGCACGTACGCGCCCTTCGAACCTTGTACGACATGCACACCGGGCCATGGATGCCGTCATGGGCGGGGTCCGCGATCGTTCGTGTGCGCTCTTGGGATTTGGGCCACTCCGGGACACGCGTGTACGTGTGTTGGCACTACGCGTGATCGGCCGTGTGGAGTGGCCCAGAGTCATCGTCGGTGTCGGTCCGCATCGCGCTGTTCACGCCTTCGCTGCTCAGTACGTACCGTGCTCCCGCTGTCGTCCTATCTGGCCTCCCTCGCAGGTGTTGGGCGAGATTTTGCTGTGGGAGGAGGGGACGTGTTGTTGGGCGTTCTAGCTTCGGGTTCCAGGGCTCGTGGGGGTCGGGGTGGGCCGGCGCGCTGATCGTGTTGTCAGGGGTGTTGTGGACGTTCCCTGGAACTGTGGCTGGGGGGATGGGGCGTTGAGTCGCGGTGCGTCCGGTGGGGCCGGCGGGGTTGGCGGGGTTGGATCGTAAGCTCATTAGTCGTGACAAAGATCCCCCTGCGCCGGGTTACGGCGCGTGCCCTGCCTGTTGACGACCAAGGCCGGGTGCTTCTGCTCTACGGGTTCGAGCCCGCGAACGCTGATCGGCCGTTCTGGTTCACCATCGGCGGGGCCCTGGAGGACGGTGAGACTCTGCAGGAGGCGGCGGCGCGGGAACTGTACGAGGAGGCCGGGATCCGCGTCGAGGCTGCGGACTTCACCGGACCGTACGGGAGCGGCACGATCGAGTTCTCCTGGGGCCAGTACGCCATCACCCAGGATCAGACCTTCTTCGCTATCCGGGTGGGCAATGCCGCCGTGTCGTTCGATCACATGGAGCAGATCGAGAAGGACACGACGACCGCCTACCGGTGGTGGAGTGTCGAGGAGCTCGAAAGTACCCAGGAGACGTTCTTTCCCGAGGACCTCGCGGCGATCTTGCGGAAGATCACGAAGGGCGGGGAACTCGCGTAGGGCCCGCTATGAGCGGCGCTGTCGGCAGGGTTGAGCCGGAGACGAGCAGTCCGTACGAGTCCGTAGGCGAGCCGGGGCTCCCCCCTGCCCGGGGCGGGCAGTTGTCTCCCGCTGCCCGCCTGTCGGCAGCGGGAAGGTCAAATGAGGGCATCGGCGGCGGGTTTGAGGGTTATGGGGCGGGTTGGGGGGTGAAGGCGGCCGATCGGCGGGACGGGGTGGAGGGTGGATCTCATGCCGGTCAGCCAGGATCTGTCCGTACTCGGGCCCGTGGGTCAGCGGCGGTAGCCGGCCATGCGCTCCAGGCGGGCGACTCGCTCGGAGGTGGGCGGGTGGGTGGAGAACAGGCGGCCGAAGCCCGAGCCGCTGAACGGGTTGGCGATCATCATGTGGGAGGCCGAGGTGAGGCGGCTGTTCTCGGGGAGCGGCAGCCGGCGGGCGCCCATCTCGATCTTGCGAAGCGCGGAGGCCAGTGCGAGCGGGTCGCCCGTGAGTCTGGCGCCCGATTCGTCGGCCTGGAATTCCCGCGTACGGGAGATCGCCAGTTGCACCATCCCGGCCGCCACCGGCCCGAGCACCATCATCAGGAGCGCGCCCACGAAGCCTGGACCCTCGTCGTCGTCCGAACCGCCGAAGAAGACGGCCACGTAGCTGAGCCAGGTGATCATCGTGGCCAGTGCGCCGGCCACGGAGGAAATGAGGATGTCCCGGTTGTACACGTGTGAAAGCTCGTGCCCGATCACCCCGCGCAGCTCGGCCTCGTCGAGCAGCTTGGTGAGGCCGTACGTCACGCAGACCGCGGCCTGGCGCGGGCTTCTGCCCGTCGCGAACGCGTTCGGCTGCACCGTCGGCGAGATGTAGATGCGGGGCATCGGCTGGCGCGCCTGAGTGGAGAGCTCTCGCACGATCCGGTAGAGCGTGGGCTGCTCGACCTCGCTGACCGGCCTGGCCCGCATGGCCGACAGCGCGATGCGGTCGGAGAAGAAGTAGGCGACGCCGTTGCTCACCAGGGCCAGGATGAGCGCGAGTCGCGCACCGGTGCCGCCGCCCAACCACGCGCCCACCGTGATGATCAGCGCGGACAGCCCTCCGAGCAGAACGGCGGTGCGCAGACCGTTGTGGTGCAAGGTTCCCCCCTCCGTGGTGTGGGTCCATCAGATCCAACGTTGATGACCCAGCTCTCGTTCCCCGGCGTGCTCAGCTGAGGGCGGAGTGCGACTTTCATGCCTGCTGCGGCATGTCTGTTGACACGCCCGAGCAGCACGTCAGCCGAAGGCGGACAAGGAGGTCATGTCCAGGACCACCTGGGGGGCGAACGAGAACAGGACGGCCACCACGAGGGCGAGGCCGATGGCCAGCCACGTTGTGGCGGGCGGGCGGTGGGGGGTGGGGGATGCTGGGGGGAGGGACTCTCCGGTGGCCGAAGGGATAGGCGAGGTCGGGGCCCGGGACGTTCCTGGGGTTGGGGTGAACAGGCGGGCTGTCCAGGTGGCGTAGTAGTAGAGGCCGATCACGGTGTTGACGGCCATGATCAACGCCAGCCAGCCGGAGCCGCCGACGACGAGCTCGCGGAAGACGAAGACCTTGGCGAAGAGCCCGGCCAGGCCCGGCGGCAGACCTGCCAGGCAGACCAGGCAGAACGCCAGCGCGAGGCCCGCCGCCGGGCTCCGGAACGCCAGGCCCCGGTAGTCGTCGAGCTCATTGCGGGTGACGGTCCTGGAGATGAGCATGACCACCGCGAACGCGCCGAGGTTCATGGCGGCGTAGATCACCAGGTAGGCCATGGACGTGCCGACCGCGCCCGAGGCGGCGGTGATCGCGAGGGGGGCCAGGATGTAGCCGGACTGGGCGACGGACGACCAGGCCAGCAGCCGTACGGCGGAGCGCTGGCGCATGGCGAGCAGGTTGCCGGCGGTCATGGTCAGCGCGGCGACGATCCCGATGATGGGCGCCCAGGTGGCGGCCTGCCCGGACAGGCCCACGACCAGTACGAGGATCAGCCCCGCGAACCCCGCCGCCTTGGAGATGACCGAGAGCAGGGCGGCCACGGGAACGGAAGCGCCCTGATAGACGTCGGCGGCCCACGAGTGGAACGGCACAGCGGCGATCTTGAACGCGAACCCCGCCACCACGAGCACCACACCCACCGTGACGACCGCGGGCAACCCCTGGACGAGCGCCGGGTCCACGCCCGGTGCCTCGATCTGGCCGCTGAACACGGCCGCCAGGCGGGACAGGTAGATGGCGCCCGCGATGCCGTACAGGAGTGAGACCCCGAACAGCATGATCGCCGTCGAGACGACCGACACCACGAACAGTTTCACCGCCGCCTCCGAGGCGCGGCCGTCGTAGCGTTTCATCGCGGTCAGGGCGAAGACCGGGAGCGAGACGAGTTCGAGGGCCACCACGAGCATGACGAGGTCACGGGAGGCGGGCAGGGTGATGGCGCCGACGAGGGTGCAGAGCAGCAGGAAATACCACTCGCCCACGGGGATGCCGCCGTCCGCCAGCTGGGTCATCGACATCAGGACGACCACCACGGCCGCGACCAGCACCATGCCCGCGAACACCAGCGTGAACCGATCCGCCACGAACGAGCACATCGCCGGCCCCTGACCCGCCGGCCCGGCCAGGTTGGGCGGGACGCAGAAGGTCGACCGCGGCGGACCGCCGCTGAGCGCCTGGGCGACGACGAAGGCGAGGGAGATCGCCACACCGGCCAGGGTGACGAGTCCGAGCGCCGTCCTGGTGCCGGGGCGGGCGGGGAGGAACGCGTCGAGCAGCAGCACCAGAGCGGCCACCAGGGCGAGCACCAGCGGGGGCGCGATCACGTAGTAGTCGATCTGCTGGATCATGAGACGGCTCCCAGCAGGACCTGCACCGCCGGGGTGGTGAGCGACAGGAGGAGGCCGGGCCAGAGCCCGAACAGCACGGTCAGGACCACGAGCGGGGTCCAAGCCAGTAGTTCGTGCCTGGTGATGTCCTCTTGCCGGGGGTCGGGCGGTCCGGTGCTCGGGTCGAGGGTGATCGTTGCCGGGAGCCGTCCGGACGAGGCCGCGGGGGCGGTGGGGCGTTCGTCGGGGGTGGCGTGGATCGGGTCGGGCCGCGGGGTGCCGGCCGGTGTCCCGGGGAGCGGCTGCGGGGTGGTGTCGTGGGGGCGGCCGTGGGTGACGCGCGACAGCATGACCAGGAAGTAGGCCGCCGTCAGGAGCGCGCCCAGGCCGCCGATCACCATGTACGTGAGGAACAGCCCGCGTGGCAGCCCGTTCGCCGGTTGGAACGCCCCGAGCAGCGCCAGCATCTCCCCCCAGAACCCGGCCAGCCCGGGCAGTCCGAGCGAGGCGATCGCCGCGAACGTGAGCACCGAGCCCAGCCGCGGCACCCTGGCCAGCAAGCCGCCGCCCAGCGAGGGCATGTCGGCGGTGTGGTGACGTTCCTTGATCGCCCCGGCCAGGAAGAACAGCAGGCCGGTGATCAGGCCGTGGGCGACGTTCGCGAAGAGGGCGCCGTTGGTGCCGACCGGGGTCAGCGTCGCGAAGCCCAGTAGTACGAAGCCCATGTGGCCGACGGACGAGTAGGCGATCATGCGTTTGAGGTCGCGCTGGGCGAGGCAGGCGAGGGCGCCGTAGACGATCCCGACCACGGCGAACGCACCCAGCCACGGCGCCACCGCCGCCGCACCCTCCGGGAGGACGGGGATGGCGATCCTGGCGAAACCGTACGTGCCCATCTTCAGCAGCACGCCGGCGAGCAGCACCGAGCCCACGGTAGGCGCCTCCGTGTGGGCGTCGGGCAGCCAAGTGTGCAGCGGCCACATCGGCGTTTTGACGGCCAGGCCGATGCCGATGGCCACGAACGCCAGGATCTGCACCGATCTCGACATTCCGCTGCCGTGGGCCGCGGTGAGCGCCTCGATGTCGAGCGTGCCGGCCTGGGCCCAGACGATCAGCAGGCCGAGGAGCATCACGACCGAGCCGAGCAGGGTGTAGAGGATGAACTTGACCGCGGCCCCCCGGCGTCCCTCGCCGCCCCAGATGCCGATCAGGAAGTACATCGGGATGAGCACGATCTCGAAGAAGACGAAAAAGAGCAGCAGGTCGAGGGCGAGGAACGTACCGATCATGCCTACTTCGAGGACGAGCAGCGTGAACACGAGCGCCCGGGGCCTGTCACTCATGAACGGCCCGGAGTCCCTCGTCCTGCCCCAGCACAGGTAGACGAAGCACAGGAACGTCAGCAGCGCCGTGAGCGCGACCAGCGGCAGCGAGATCCCGTCGACGCCGAGGTGGAAGCGCAGCCCCAGGCCGGGGATCCACGGCACGTCCACCTCGAACTGCGGCGCCGCAGCCCTGCCGTAGTCGAACGTCACGACGAGCAGCACGGCCGGCGCCAGCGCGATACCCGAGACGACCAGCCCGTACGTGCGCAGGATCGGGCGGAGGGCGTGCGGGGCGAGGAGGAGCAGGAGCGCGCCGAGCAGCGGCACGGCCAGCAGCGTGATCGGAAGCCAGCCACCCATCATGTGGACACCACCGCCCCCGGCGAACGACCCGATCCGGGACGACACGAACGTGCCCCGGCCGTGACGGCTCTCCGGCCTCTGGTTGGGCGGGCTGTCAGGGCTTCGGAAGGAGGCCGGGCCGTCATGTGAACACCACCGCCCCCACCGCGATCAACAGGACACCGGCGAGCACGCCGCTTACGTAGAGTTGGACGTTGCCGTTCTGGGCCAGGCGTAGCACCCCGGACAAGCCGCGCGCCGACCTGCCCGAGCCGCGCACCGCCCCGTCCACGACCACGTCGTCCGTCCTGACGACCAGCCTGGCCAGCGCCAGCACCGGGCGTACGAACAGGGCGGCGTAGAGCCCATCCACGTAGAACGCCCGCTCGCACGGCCCTCTCAGCGGCCCCAGCAGGCGGGCCGGGTCGGCGATGGGGTCGCTGCGCCAGAACGCGTAGACCACCCCGGCGCCGAGCAGGGCGAGCACGACGCTGATGGCCGCCACGCCGAGATCCAGGTGCGGCTCGCCGGCGAAGCCCAGCAGCAGGGCCGGGACCGCGAGGAGGACGATGGGCACGAGCATCGTCCTGGGGGCCTCCCTGACGTCCACGACGTGGGCCGTGCCGGGCTCCGGTTCGGGGAGCGCCACGGCTCTCGTCTCGCCGAAGAAGGTGCGCAACCAGGCTCTGGCGGCGTACGCGCCGGTGACGGCGACGGTGGCGAGCGCGCAGCCGTACAGGAGGAACGCGGCCGCGTCCGTCAGGACGCTTGATGACAGCGCGTCGTCCATGGCTAGCAGGACGCCGTCCTTGCTGAAGAAGCCGCTGGCCGGGGGGATGCCCATGAGGGCGGCGAAACCTATCGTCATCGTGACGAACGTGACCGGCAGCTCCCGGCGCAGGCCGCCCATCTGGGTCATCAGGTTGGAGCCGACGTGGTGGATCACGGCGCCCGCGCAGAGGAACAGCAGCGCCTTGAACGCGCCGTGGGTCAGCAGGTGGAAGATCGCCGCCGTGTCGGAGTTCGCGGCGAGGCCGCCTGCCATGTACGCGAGCTGGCTGACCGTGGAGTAGGCGAGCACACGTTTCAGGTCGTCCTGGGCGAGCGCGGCCAGCGCGGCGCCCAGCATGCCCAGCGCGGCGACGACCGCCAGCACGTCGAGGGTGGGCGGGGCGTGCTGGAACGCCGGGAAGAGCCTGGCCACGATGAAGATGCCGGC
The DNA here is from genome assembly GCF_900099965.1 of Nonomuraea jiangxiensis. Taxonomy (GTDB): domain Bacteria; phylum Actinomycetota; class Actinomycetes; order Streptosporangiales; family Streptosporangiaceae; genus Nonomuraea; species Nonomuraea jiangxiensis. The sequence continues at coordinate 368,188 of NZ_FNDJ01000006.1, forward strand.
GGCGACCATGGTGGCGGCGTGGATCAGGGCGCTGATCGGGGTCGGGCCCGCCATGGCGTCGGGGAGCCAGGTGTGCAGCGGCACCTGGGCGCTCTTGCCCGCCACCCCCGCCAGCAGGAGCATCGTGGCGGTCACCAGGGTGGCCGTGGACATTTCCGGCACCTTCGCCAGCACCTCGCTGATGCGGAAGCTGCCTGCCGCCGTGCCGAGGACGAAGATGCCGAAGAGGAAGCCGACGTCGCCCAGGCGGGTGACGAGGAACGCCTTGATCGCCGCGCGCGAGTTGGCCCGGTCTTCCCACCAGTGGCCGATGAGGAGGTAGGAGCAGAGGCCCATGATCTCCCAGCCGACGTAGAGGACCAGGAGATCACCCGCGTAGACCACCAGGAGCATGGCGCTGGTGAACAGGCTGATGAAGGCGCTGTAGGAGGGATAGCGCGGGTCGTCCTTGAGGTAGCCGACCGAATAGATCTGTACGGCGAGGGCTACGAGGGTCACCAGGACGCCGAGGATGCTCGACAGGTTGTCGGCCTGGAGGGTGAGCGAGATCGGGATGCCGCCGGTGACTATCGTGCCGTAGGTCTGGCCTGTGGGGGGTGAGGTCGAGGTGCCGTCGCTGAGGAAGGCGAAGCCTGGGCCCCAGGCCAGCCAGATGGTCACGAGCGCCGCGGCGGCTGTGGGCAGGATCGCCAGCCAGGCCGCTCGGGTGTTGGCCCGCTGATTCGCCGCCTCGGCTGTGGGGTGGGCTTTGATCTCCTTTACGGTCTGGTGGGGCCGCGACGTGGGCTTGGTGGGTCCGGGCACGGCTGCGGGCACGGCCGGCGGGTACTCGGCAGGCGTGGGCTCGGCAGGCGTGGGCGGGCTTGGCGCAGACCTGTCAGGTGCAGACCCGCCAGGTGTGGACAGGCCGGATGCGGACCGGCCGGGTGACGGGTCGCGTGGCGCGGTGGTGGTCGTGCGGTGGTGCGGCCAGCGAGAGAGAAGCAGCGCTGCGGAGGCGGCGATGAACGGTAGGAGCACGGCTAGGAGCGGGAATGTCGTCATAGCGTGCCACCTCGCTTGACGGGCTGCTCGCCCTCACGTCCGTTTCCTGTCCCTGTGGCCTCCGCCTGGCCCTCGGTCACGGCCGCTTCCGCCCGGTTCTCGCCGTCCGTGGCGTGATCCTGCCTCGCCGGTGCTGCCTGTCCAGTCTCTGTGTGTTCTGAGTGGGGGTATCGGCGCTTGGCGGGCTCGTCATCGTCGCGCTGTCGGTCATCGGAGGTGGGGGCGTTGGTCAGGTGGTCGGATTGGCCGTGTGCCGGTGTCGTTCGGTCGGGGGTGGCGAGGCCGCTCGGGGCGGTGAAGTCATTCGGCGCGGCATGGTCGCTGGGGGCAGCATGGTCGCTGGGGGCAGCATGGTCGCTGGGGGCGGTGAGAATTGCCGATGGGTCACGGTGGTCGTCGGGGGGTTCGGCGAGGTCTCGCAGGTGGTCGATGTCCACGGTGCGGCGGTTGCGGTAGAGCGCCAGGATGATGGCGAGGCCCAGGCCCACTTCGGCCGCTGCGATGACAATGACGAACAGCGTGAGCACCTGGCCGCTGTGCAGGCGGTCGCCCAGCCATACGTCGAACGCGACCAGGTTGAGGTTGACGGCGTTGAGCATCAGCTCTACCGACATCAGCACGAGGATCGTGTTGCGTCGGGCGAGCACGCCGTAGACGCCGATGGAGAAGAGCAGCGCGGAGATCACCGCAGGGTAGACGATATGCACTACCTACCCCCGGTCTGGTCGGGCGGCGGGGTACCGGCATCCTGTTCGGGTGATGGGCTGCCGGCTTTTTGGGCCGGTGGATGTGTCTCCGGGCCAAGCGGCTGCGCGGGCGTTCGGGGGCTCGTTCCGGCTTTTTGAGCGTTTGGCTGCGTGCCTGTAGCAACTGTCTGGGCGGGAGGTTGGGGGCCCGTGTCGGGTGTCGGGGTGGGTGCCTTCTGATCAGGTGGTGGGGCGCCGCGGATGTCTGTGCGGGACAGGACGATGGCGCCGATCAACGCGGCCAGTAGCAGAACCGACAGGGCCTCGAAGGGCAGGACCCAGGTCGCGAACACGCTGGCGCCCAGCTCCTTGGCGGCTCCGCGGCCCGGTCGCAGCGGAGTGTAGGCCGTGCGGAAGCCGTCGATCACCACCGTTACCAGGATGGCTGCTGTTGCCACCGCCACCAGGGCCGCAACCAGGCGGTTGCCGCTGTCGAGGTCCGCGGAGCGTCCGATGGGGGCGCGGGTGAGCATGATGCCGAACAACATCAGCACCACCACCGCGCCCACATAGATCAGCACCTGGACCCAGGCCACGAACTCGGCCGTCAGCACGAGGTAACCGCCGGCCAGTGCACCGAAGCAGACCACCAGCCACAGGGCGGCGTGGACCAGTTGTTTGGTCGTGACGACAAGCAGCGCCGATCCAACCGCTACCGCGCCCAGCAGCAAGAAAACGATCTCTTGCCCTGTGGGTGACAGGTAGGAGGGCACCGCCTCGGTCACGACTCCTCCTCGGACTCCCTTGTCTCGTCAGGACCGAGCCGCCCGGGCGGCCGGATGGACCGTGGATCGGCCATTCGGCGCCTGCGCGGGCTCGGGGCAGAAGTCTGCTCCTCCGGCTCGGGCTTCGATCGCGGGTCGCCCTGAGCTGTGGACAACTTTTCTGGCGGCGACTCGCCTGTGGATGAAGCCTGTCCTTGAGACTGCTGGTGGTCTGTGGCGCGGCCGGAGCCCGGCTCAGTTGGTGCGGTCGGATCGGTGTCCGCCGCCATGCCCTTCGGGACGGCATCCTCGCTGGCGGCATCCTCGCCAGCGACGCCTCTCGAGACGGCGTCCGTTTCGGTCTCGGAGGCTGCGGCTGTCGCGTCCGCTGTGGTCGGGACGGCCTGCGTCTCGTCTGAGGAGGCGATGTCGTTCCTGCCCAGGGAGACGGCGCTTTGGTCAGAGGCGAGGTCCGTCCTGGTCCCTGTGGGAACGCTGGTGTCGCCGGTGTCTGTTCTAGCGTCTGTGGACAGGCTGCCGTCTGGTGCCGCTTCTGGTGTGTGGGTCTGTTGCGGCTGCTCTGAAGGGGTGGCGGAGGGCTCGTCCTGGGGCGGGAGGGCGCCTGGGGGGCGGATTCCCCGTACGTTCGAGATCGAGCGGCGGGGGCGTTCGGTCGGCGTTGGTGATGGCGCCGCAGGGGCTTTTGCGGGTGCGTCTGTGGTGCTGTTCGCCGGTTCGGGGGCGGGGGGTGTGGATGCTGGGGTGGGCGGCTCGCCCGTGGGTGCTTCCTCGGGGCGGCGCGTGGTGGGGGTGCGTCGGGGCTGGGCGGGCTTCGAGGAGTCCGTACGGGTGCCTGCCGGGCGGCGGGGAGCGGCGGTGAGCTCCTTCGGTGGCTCGGCGCCGGGGTCGTGGGCCGGAGGTGGGGGGACCGTGGGGGTCCAGGCAGCCAGTCTGTCCTTTTCGTGGAGGAGGTTGCGGATGTCGCCTTCCGCGTACTCGAACTCCGGGGACCAGAACAGGGCGTCGAACGGGCACACCTCAATGCAGATGCCGCAGTACATGCACAGGGCGAAGTCGATGGCGAAGCGGTCGAGGACGTTGCGCTGGCGGGCGCGGCCGCCCTCAGGGGCCGGGATCGTCTCCTTGTGCGAGTCGATGTAGATGCACCAGTCCGGGCACTCTCGGGCACAGAGCATGCAAGAGGTGCAATTTTCCTCAACCAGGGCGATGACGCCTCGGCTGCGGGGCGGCAGGGCGGGCTTGACCTCGGGATACTGCTGAGTGACGGATTTGCGCAGCATGTGGCGAAGGGTGATGGTCAGCCCTTTCGCCAGTCCGACTCCCGGAATGCGCGCCATGGTTCAACATCATGACGTACTTGGCCGCAGACGTGAATGCGCCAGCGCGTTGTCCCCAGTTTTTCCACAGCCATCCACAGGTTGACAGGAGGTTATCCACAAGCTGTGCGGGTGCCCGATATGAACCACGTCATGGCGATAGTCTCTCCGCCATGCAGCAGAGCCATCAGGTCCGTCCCGGTGGCGGGGCTTGGGCGGCCGCCGTCGTATGGGCCTGCCTGCCCCTGTTCACGTGTGGCCTGGCGACTCCGTTCAGCATCGGGTTCGCGGCCTACTGGATGCGGAGCGTCTGGCAGGCCCTCGCGGCGTCCGTCTATCTCGTCGCCATCGGTTCCTTCGTGATCTCGGCGCTCGCCTACAACGACTTCGAGGACATTCCTGAGCCGTTGGGCGGGCTGGTGACAATGGGGCTGGTCGTCAGTTGGATCGGCGGGGTCATTCACTCGGGAGTTCTGGTTCCGTACATGGTCCGGGCTCGGCTCAGGGCGCCGGTCTACCAGTCGGCGCAGTTCAGGACGCCGGCCTACCAGCGGGTGGACGTGCGGCAGCGGACCACCGCGCCCTCGCACACCCGGCATCCCGGGCAACCGGAGTGGGTCGGGCACTATCGGGTGCTCAAGTCGCTCGGGCGCGGTGGGCAGGGGGCGGTTTATCTCGCCGCGGCGCCCAACGGGGCGCGGGTGGCCGTGAAGGTGCTGCACGATCTGGTGGATGAGACGGCGCGGGCCAGGTTCGTCCGGGAAGTGGACGCGGCCCGGCGGGTGGCGACGTTTTCCACAGCCAGGGTGCTCGATGTCAACATCAGCGGCCTGCACGCGTACATTGTCAGCGAATACGTGGAAGGGCCGTCGCTAGAGCAGCTCGTGCGGAAGCACGGGCCTCGGGACGAGGACAGCCTGACGCGACTGGCGTTGTCCACAGCGGGGGCGTTGGCGGCCATCCACAAGGCGGGGGTCGTTCATCGTGACTTCAAGCCGAGCAATGTGCTGATCGGGCACGATGGGCCGCGCGTGATCGACTTCGGGATCGCGCGGGCTCTTGACCAAGTGACTGTGACTTCTGGGAAAGTGGTGGGAACGCCGCCTTACATGTCGCCCGAGCAGCTGACGGGGGACGCTGTGGGGCCGGCTTCCGATGTGTTCAGCTGGGCAGTGACGATCATGTTCGCGGCTACGGGGCGGCCGGCGTTCGGGGAGGACACTGTGCCTGCCGTGTTCAATCGGGTGCTGACGTTTCATCCGGACTTATCGCCGTTGCCGCCTGGGTTACGCGGTGTGGTGGGGACTTGCCTCAGCAAGCGGCCGGAGGACCGGCCTTCGGCTTCTGACGTGATGCTGTCGATCATTCATTGAGCAGTTGACCTTGATTGAGCTACTGAGTGGGCGTCGATTTTGGGCTGGTTCTGCCGGTTCTGTCTGAGTGCGAGGGGTCAGCGGAGCCCCAGGGAGCGAGTGGAGCTCGAGAGGTGAGTGAGCCCCCAGGGGCGTATTGAGCTCGGATCGGGCTGGTGCTGGAGCAGGGGGATGGTCCGGGGGGTTCGTTGGGCGGGCTGGTTGGCGAGCGGTCGGATGGTGTCGGGCGGGAAGTTGCCTACGTTGTCGGGCTTCCTGTGGATGGCGATCTTCCTGTTGGGTGGATCGGTGTTCGGCAGTACGGTTTCCCGTCCGCTACGTACCGGGAGAGGCCCTGCCTGGATGCATGCTCAGGGTGCCTGGCCTGCGCGCGAAGGGGTCGTTTCGCTAGATTCGAGGCGCAAAGGTGCCTATTGCGAGATAGAGGTAAGGGTGTCGGACGGGCAGACTGCGCAGGCTACGAGACGGGGTTTGCGGCCATATGGATGGATGCTCGTGCTGGCCGCGATCGTTCTCCTCGTAGACCAGATCTCCAAGTTCTGGGCGCTCTCGGCGCTTTCGGACGGCGAGAACATCGCGGTGATTCCACAGCTGATCCACTTTCGGCTGTTGCTGAACCCTGGCGCCGCCTTCTCGATCGGGGAGGGGGCGACCTGGGTGTTCGCCCTGACCGCGGCCGCTGCGGTTGTCGGCATCCTGTACGTGGGACGGCGGCTGCGCTCAACCGCCTGGACCATCGTGCTGGGTGCGATGCTGGGCGGTGCCACGTCCCATCTGCTTGACCGGCTTTTTCGGCCCCCTGGCTTCGCCCACGGGCACGTCGTCGACTTCATTGACTATGGCGGGCTGTTCGTCGGGAATGTCGCCGACATCGCGCTCGTCGGAGGCTGTGCTCTGCTCCTGGTGCTCAGTCTGCGTGGTGTTCCGATGGGGGGTGTGGGCGACAAGGAAGGTTCCTCCTCTTCGTAGTGGGGTGTGGAGGGCTGGAGGGTTCCTCGTTCAGGCCGTACTGGGATGACTGCTCGTTTCTGTTGGATGCAGTTCCTCCTGAGGGAGGAGTTGGGCAGGTCATCGATGATCAGATGTGATCGCGCCTGGGTAAGGTGGGTGCATGCTTTGACGCCTGCCCGGCAATCGGGCGCCTCCGTTGCCTCCTTCGTTCGTCGCAGATCGACCCTGGACCCACGCAGGAGATGCCTTTCATGAACACGTCGACCTCCATCGACGTTCCCGGCCTGTTCGCCGCGTCTTATGGTGCGAACGGTGCCGAAGCGCGTGCTTGGCTCGCCGGTTTGCCTCGCCTCGGCGGTGAGTTCCTGGACCGCTGGGGGCTGCGGCCGGACGGTCCGGCCGCGTACGGCATGGCCTCGCTGGTCCTGCCCGTACTTCAGTCCGACGGGACACCCGCCGTCCTCAAGCTTCAGCAGCTCCGGGAGGAGACCGCCGGCGCCGCGCCCGGGCTGCGGGCGTGGCAAGGCGACGGCGTTGTGCGCCTGCTCGACTATGACGAGCAGAGCGGCACGCAGTTGCTGGAACGCCTGGATGCCGCCCGGCCGCTATCCACGGTGGCCGACGATGATGCGGCCATGCAGGTCCTGGCCGAGCTGATGGCCCGCTTGACGTCGGTTCCTGCCCCAAGGGATGTGCGACGGTTGTCTGACATCGCCGGGGCCATGCTCGTTCAGGTCCCGCAGGCTGTGTCGGCGCTGCGCGACCCTGGCGAGCAGCGGCTGGTGCGCACCTGCGCGTCCGCCGTGGCCGAGTTGGTCGGCGAGCCTGGTGATCGCCTGTTGCACTGGGATCTGCACTACGACAACGTCCTGGCCGGGGAACGGGAACCCTGGCTGGCCATCGACCCTGAACCGCTGGCCGGCGATCCGGGGTTTGAGTTGCTGCCGGCACTGGACAACCGGTGGGAGGAGGTGGAGGCCACCGGTGATGTGGCTCGCGCGGTGCTGCGCCGCTTTGACCTGCTGACCGAGGTCCTCGGCCTCGATCGGAGGCGGGCAGTCGGCTGGAGTCTTGGCCGCGTGCTGCAGAACGCATTGTGGGATATCGAAGACGGCAAGGCCACGCTCGAACCTTCCCAAGTCGGCATCGCTATGGTGCTGCTGCGCCGTCGGCAATGAAACAGGGACGGCTTAACAGCTCCTGCAGTTTCATGGGTGACGATCAAGCGGTGAGGTCGTGCTCCTCCCTTCGGTAGCGGGCATGGTGGATGCGTTGGTGCTCTTGGGCGAGGTGACAGTGCCAATAGGCAGCGAGATCACCATTAGCGATCAGGGCGCGGAGTTTCAGGATGGCTTCGGCTCCGGCCAGGCCGCGGCGAGCACCGGTGATGTCCAGGCAATCACCGATCTGGTGGCGGCAGGCGCCCTCGATCACGCCCTTTTCTGTTTGGGTGCGAGGGGTGGGTGGGTGCGTGGGTGGTTATGGGGTTGCTTCCTGTGTGGAGTTGAGGAAAGTGAGGTATTCGTCGCGGGTTAGGCGGTGGGCGGAGAGGGACAGGTTGTGGCGGGTGGCGAAACGGTTGGCGTCTTCTGGGGGCCAGAGGCCCGGGAGGTGGTGGAGGGAGCGGCCGGTTCTGTCGAGGATGAACAGGCCCGTCAGGCCGTCGTACCTGTAGAGAAGGAGGCGGAAGGCTTGGCCTGGGGCTTCGCCTATGCGTAGCTCGGCCAGGACCTCGTTGCCGTGGTTCACCAGGAGTTTGTTGTTGGGCTTGGTGCTCAGGTAGAGGCCGCCGGTTGAGGACAGGGCGGTGCCTTTTTTCACCCGGCGGCGGTGGAGTCTTGTGGTGACCGGGCGGATGACCAGCAACAAGGGGCTGAAAGCCACGGCCAGCCATTTGGCGTCCAGCAGGTCCAGCACCACGTGGCCGATGGCGGACAGGCCCCGCCATGCGCCCCATATTCCCAGGGACGTCAGATAGACCATCAGGGCTGCGCCCGTTACTCCTGCGAAAATGACCATCGGCTTTTGCCATTTGCGGAGGGAGGAGGCTGATAAGCCTCGGAGGCGTTGCCAGCCTGGGGCGCGGGCGGCGAGGACCCTGCGTACGTTGACGGACGGTTCGGCGCGGGCGTCCTCCAGTGGGATGCCTGCCTGGTGGGCGAAGTCCTTGAGGTGGCTTGCGTGCCATTCGCCTGGGAGGTCCAGCAGGACCAGGCCGTCGGCGTCCAGTGCCGCCACTCCTTGGCTGGAGTGGCGCTTTTGCTTGCTGTTGGCGATCGTTACTTGCTGGTCATAGTTGTAGTGGTAGAGACGGGTCGGCGTCACGCGTACCGAATGGCCGGTGGCCTGGTCGGTCGCGGCCAGAGTCTGTCCGTCGGAGGTCAGCGCGGTCTTTGGGCAGCGGCTGCCCTTTATCGCGCCGGCGATTGGCAGGATTTGATTCACTCGGCATTCTCCCCAGAGGCCCCCTTGCCTGATAACGACGAATAAGGTCGGCATAAAGTTTCCGCGTCAGGTCACGGTGGCGCGTTCTCCTTGTGCAGCGGCTGAGGTCCGGGCGACGGCTGTTAACGCCATGGGATTGATCCGGCCTGGGTGCTGCGGGATCGGGACTGTTGGCGCTGCAGGTTCGCGCGGTGGTGCCGGGGGTGGACGCGGGGTGACGTTGGGGAGCCGGCTCCAGGCGTCGGGACGGGATTCGGGTCTGGACGCCGTGCGACTGGGCTTCCGGTGGTGGCGCTTGAGGTGGCGGCGCTTGAGGTGGCGGCGCTTGAGGTGGCGGGGCTTGAGGTGGCGGGGCTTGAGGTGGCGGGGCTTGAGGTGGCGCGCGCCTTCGGTGGCGGGGCCTTCAGGTGGCCGGGCTTGAGGTGGCCGGGCTTGAGGTGGCGGGGGCCTTCGGATGGCGCGCCTTGGGTGGTGGGCGCCCTGGGTGGCGGGCGCCTTTGGGTGGCGGGGGCCTTCGGGTGGCGGGGGCCTTCGGGTGGCGGGGGCCTTCGGATGGCGCGCCTTGGGTGGTGGGCGCCTTGGGTGGCGGGCGCCTTTGGGTGGCGGGCGCCTTTGGGTGGAGCGGTGAGTCAGGCGTCGGGTTCGTGGGGGCTGGGCTATGGGTGCTGTGGGGGTTGCGGCGGGGAGTCGAGGTGGGATGCGACGTCGGGCCGCGGGGTTGGGGTTGGGGTGGTCGGCGTTGCTTGTGGAGTGGGGGGTGGGATGTGGGTTGGCCTTGTGGGTGGTGGCTCACGGCCGCGGTCGGTATTCCGCGCTGGTCGTGCACGCTGAGGGGTCCCGGCCCGGCGGTGAGCTGTGCGGCGCTTGGGGCTGTGGGAGTGGGTGGGTGTTAGAGGAGGACCTTGATCACGCCTGTTAGGGCCAGTTGTACGAGGGCCAGGGGGACGAGGACCGCCCAGGCGAGTTTCTGGAGTTGGTCTTCGCGGAGCCGGGGGTACGTCACGCGGAGCCAGATGACGACGAACGACAGCAGGAAGACCTTGGCCAGGGTCCATGCCCAGCCGGGCAGGAGCGGGCCCTGCCAGCCGCCCAGGAACAGGACGGTGGTCAGGAAGGACAGGACCACGATGCCTGCGTATTCGGCGAGCATGAACAGGGCGAAGCGCATGCCGGTGTACTCGGTCATCGGGCCCATGATGATCTCGGATTCGGCGATCGGCATGTCGAACGGGGGGCGGCGTAGTTCGGCGAGGCCGGCCAGGAAGAAGACGACGCCGCCGATCGCCTGCCAGGGCAGCCACCACCACTGCCACGCCTCGACGATCCCGGGGATCGACAGCGTGCCGGCGGCCATCGCCACCGAGGAGGCCGCCAGGACCAGAGGCAGCTCGTACGACATGAGCTGAGCGGCCGAGCGCATGCCGCCGAGCACCGAGTATTTGTTGGCCGAGGCCCAGCCGGCCATGATCGAGCCGAGCACGCCGATGCCCATGACGGCGAGCACGAAGAAGAGGCCGAGATCGAGGTCGACGGCCACGAGGTCACGGTCGAGGGGGATGACGATCAGCACGACCAGGTACGGGATGAGCGCCACGCCGGGCGCGATCATGAAGATGCGGCGGTCGGCCGCGGCCGGGATGACGTCCTCCTTCTGTGCGAACTTCACCCCGTCGGCGATGAGCTGCGCCCAGCCGTGGAAGCCCCCCGCGTACATGGGGCCCAGTCGCGACTGCATGTGAGCCATGACCTTGTGCTCGGTCTGCCCCACGATCAGCGGCAGCACCAGGAACACGATGAGGATGACGACGAAGCTCAGCACCACTTCAAGCATCGGGCGGCCCCCAGTCGGCTGGCACTCCAGGCGGAAGCGTCTTGCGGCGGCTCGGGGCGCCGTGTCCGGATTCGCCGGGTTCCTTGGCGCCGGGCCACGGCTTGGCCACCCGTGCCGCCAGGACGAACTCCTTGCGCAGCGGATGCCCCTCGAAGCCGTCGGGCAGGAGCAGCGGCACGAGGTTGGGGTGATCGTCGAAGATCACGCCGAACATCTCGTACGTCTCGCGCTCGTGCCAGTTCGCTCCCCGGTAGATGTCCACGATGCTGAGGAGGTGGGGGCTTTCGCGGGGCACGCGGGTGCGCAGGAGGAGGCGTTCGCCGGCGGGCGGGTGATAGACGTGGGCCACCACGAGGAAGGCCTCCGGCGGGTCGTCCACGCCGGTCAGCCAGTCGAAGAAGGCGTAGCCGAGGTCGTCGCGTACGAACGTCACCAGTTCGACCCAGTCGGCCGGGCCGACGTCGATCGTGGTGTCGCCGTAAGACTCGGAGATCTGGGCCCGCTCGCCGAACCGCTCCGAGAGCCGCTCCCGGCCGCCGAACCCCGCGTTCACGCCTCCTCCGCGTGGGGGCGGGACCAGACGTAACGGTCGCTGAGCTTCTCCCCCGCGATCTTCTCCTGCAGCTTCATGATGCCGTACAGGAGGGCCTCCGGGCGGGGCGGGCAGCCGGGGACGTAGACGTCGACGGGGACGATCTGGTCGACGCCGTTCGTCACGCAGTAGGAGTCCCAGTACGGGCCGCCGGTGTTGGAGCAGGCGCCGAACGAGATCACGTATTTCGGGTCGGGCATCTGCTCGTAGAGGCGCTTCACGGCCGGAGCCATCTTGTCGGTGACCGTCCCCGAGACGATCATGAGGTCGGCCTGCCTGGGACCGTTCGCGAACGGGATGACACCGAACCTGATGAAGTCGTGCCTGCTCGCGGAGGTCGCGATGAACTCGATCGCGCAGCAGGCCAGCCCGAAGTTGAACACCCACAGGGAATAGCGCCTGCCCCAGTTGAGCACGAACCGCATGGGTTTGGGCGCCAACCGGGAGATCGGGCCGACTGTGGGCATCGGGAGGTCCGTTGCTGCCATGGTGACCATTCTTGCGCGGATCGCAGGTCACGCAAAGGGATCTCCGCCGGGGGGCCTGCCGTCCCCGCCGTCCGGGCGAGCGCTAGGTCCAGGTGAGTACGCGCTTCCGCCAGGCGTACACGATGCCGAGGGCGATGAAGCCGAGGAAGACGAACATCTCCACCAGCGTGGTCAGGCCGTATCCCGGGGCGTCGAAAACGGTGGCCCAGGGGAACAGGAAGACGGCGTCCACCGCGAAGACCACGTAGAGGTAGGTGAAGACGTAGTAGCGGACCTGCGACTGCGCCCATCCGTCCCCGACCGGGTCGACCCCGCACTCGTACGTGGTCAGCTTCTCGGCGGTGGGACGGCTGGGGCGGAGGAAGCGGTTGGCCATCATGGCGCCGGCCACGATGGCGACACCGATGGCCAGGAGTGCGGCGACGAGCGCGTAGGACCCGAAATAGCCGTCCATGACGGGATGGTAACCCAAGCCGGGGCGACTGACCCGCTCGGATGCAACTCCACATCCCAGGTCGGGTACGCGGCCGACGGGTGGCGGGGCCGGTGGATGGCGGGTGGCGGGTGGCGGGTGGCGGTGGGTGGCGGGGCCGGTGGGTGGCTGGTGGTCGGTGAATGGCGGGGGGTGGGCGGCTGGTGGCTGGTGGCGGCCGGTGAATGGCGGGGCCGGTGGACGGCGGGTGGCGGACGGCGGGTGGCGGACGGCGGGTGGCGGACGGCCGGTGGATGTCCGGTGGTCGGTGAATGGCGGGTGGTGGGTGGCTGGTGGCTGGTGGCGGACGGTGGATGGCGGGGCCGGTTGGAGTGGGGGTGTTTGGTAGGGGTTGGGGGCTGGGCTCGGGGCGTTGGGCCGGGGTTGCTCGGTGTGGGGGTGGCGGGGCTGGGGAGTGGGTGGGTACCCAGGGTGGGGCAAGGGTGGGTCAAGGGATGGGAGGTATCGGATCAAATCACATCAAATGACCATAAATCACAAGATCAATCCCATAACGTGACATACATGCACAAAGCGCGATTCTTCACCGGAATCGCTCTGCTGGCCCTCACCACCGGCGGCTGTGGCCTGATCACCGCCTACCCCGAGCGGGACATCATGGTCCCGGCAGAGCCGACGCTGGTCGACTTCGTCGATCCGGCGACCGTCGTCGGTCTGTACACCAGGACGATGGCCGTCGGCGACCACACCAGCCAGCGATACGTGCACATCAACTACCCCGAGTTCGCCAACGCCCCGGCACTCAACCACGCCCTCAAGACCGAGGTCCAGCGCCAGCTGCGCGTCTTCCGCGCCCGTACCGGCGCCCCGGACGACGGCCGGCACCCCGAGCTCAACGTGGGCTGGCAACTGTCCGCCGCCTCTCCCCAGGCGCTCGCGGTGCGCCTGCGCAGCGGCGAATTCGTCGGCGGCACCTGGGGCAACTCCACCCGTACCTACTGGTACGACCCGCAGGCCGGCAAGGCCGTCGACTCCACCGGGCTGCTCGACGGGAGGGGTGCGCTGGAGCGGCTCGCCGGGCTGGTCAGGGAGCAGCTCAAGAAGCGGGGGCCGCAGGTCGACTGGCAGAGCGTGACCACGGACAGCGACCGGTTCGACTCCCTGGCCTTCAACGGGAGCGGGGACCTGGTGGTCGAGTTCGACGACTGCCAGGTCGCGGCGTGCTCGCTCGGGCGGGTGGCGGTGGCCGTGCCGGGCGCCCAGGCGGCGCCGCTGCTGTCCGCGCTGGGGCGGCGGGCGCAGGAGAGCGTCCGGGCCAAGGCGAGTATCAAGGCCAAAGAGAGCACGGAGCAAGAAATCACGCTCCCCGGCCCGCCCACGACCAGCCCGCCGGCCACCAGCAGCCAGGCGGGCACCGTGGACTGCGCGGCCGTCAAATGCGTGGCGCTGACCTTCGAGGACGGGCCGGGGCCGAACACCGGCAGGCTGCTCGACATCCTGCTGCAGAACCGGGCGCGGGCCACGTTCTTCACCGTGGGCAGCAACGCCGTCGCGCAGCCCGGATTGCTGCACCGCATGAGGGACGAGGGCCACCTGATCGGCAACCACAGCTGGGGGCACCTGGACCTGGCGCGGCAGACGAGCAGCAAGATCGCCGACTCGCTGCGACGCACCCAGGACATGGTGTCGGGGACCATCGACCAGACCCCCACGCTGGTACGGCCCCCGTACGGAAACGTGAGCCCGGTGTTGCGGGACGTGTCGGCCCAGCTCGGCCTGTCGCTGGTGACCTGGGACGTCGACTCGGGAGACCGGCCCGGCGCGAAACCAGAGGACATAGTGGGCCGGACCGTGCGTGCGGCGCATCCAGGTGCGATCATTCTTATGCACGACATCCGTCGGGAATCCGTTGACGCGGTTCCGGACATCCTCAAAAGGTTGCGGGGGAAGGGTTACAGCTTCGTCACCGTTCCTGAGTTGTACGGCCCTGCCGGGATGCAGGCCGGACGCCTGTACAGGTCAGGGAACGAGCTGCCGAGTAAGCAGCCCCTGACGTAGCACACGTGTTGGGGGGACGTATAGTTGGCGCTCGTGACCCGAACCGTCCTGTTCGCCCGCCTGCATGTGGACCTCTGCAGGCTCGCGTCCGGACTGTGTCGTCGTTCTCCCACCTCACACTGACTCCGACCGTGACCGCGTTTACCCGCTCTTTACGGGTTGAAAACGCGTGACCTTCCGAGGATCTAGCATGGAAACAGAGAACGCGCCCAAAGCAACCGCGCCTTGGCGCGTCGAGGAGGACTGAGCTGTGACGAAGCAGGTCCAGCAACTCGACCGCGTGATCATCAGGTTCGCCGGGGACTCCGGCGACGGTATGCAGCTCACCGGCGACCGCTTCACCGCGGGCACGGCGGAGTTCGGCAACGACCTGTCGACACTCCCCAACTTCCCGGCCGAGATCCGCGCGCCCGCAGGCACTCTGCCAGGCGTGTCGAGCTTCCAGCTCCACTTCGCGGACCACGACATCCTCACGCCCGGCGACGCGCCGAACGTGCTCGTGGCCATGAACCCGGCGGCACTCAAGGCCAACCTCGGCGACCTGCCCCGGGGCGCCGACATCATCGCCAACACCGACGAGTTCACCAAGCGAAACCTGCAGAAGGTCGGCTACGACGCCAACCCGCTGGAGGACGACTCGCTGAGCGAGTGGCGGGTGCACGCCGTGCCGCTGACATCGCTCACCGTGAAGGCGCTCGAGGATTTCGACCTGTCTAAAAAGGACGCCGAACGGTCGAAGAACATGTTCGCCCTCGGCCTGCTGTCGTGGCTCTACCACCGGCCGACCGAGCACACGATCAAGTTCCTGGAGCAGAAGTTCGCCAGGAAGCCCGACATCGCCAAGGCGAACATCGCGGCCTTCCAGGCGGGGTGGAACTACGGGGAGACGACCGAGTCGTTCTCCATCTCCTACGAGATCAAGCCCGCGCGGCTGGCTCCCGGCGTCTATCGCAACATCTCGGGTAACCAGGCGCTCGCGTACGGGCTGATCGCGGCCAGTGTGCAGTCCAAGCTGCCGCTGTTCCTGGGCTCCTACCCGATCACCCCGGCCAGCGACATCCTGCACGAGTTGTCCAGGCACAAGCGGTTCGGGGTCCGTACCTTCCAGGCGGAGGACGAGATCGCGGGTGTCGGCGCGGCGCTGGGGGCCGCGTTCGGCGGGGCGCTGGGCGTGACCACCACGTCCGGTCCCGGGGTGGCGCTGAAGGCCGAGACGGTGGGCCTGGCGGTCACCACCGAGCTGCCGTTGATCATCGTGGACGTCCAGCGAGCGGGCCCGAGCACCGGCATGCCGACCAAGACCGAGCAGACCGACCTGTTGATGGCCATGTTCGGCCGCAACGGCGAGTCGCCGGTGCCGATCGTGGCGCCGATGTCGCCGAGCGACTGCTTCGACGCGGCCATCGAGGCGGCCCGGATCGCGGTCAAATATCGCACGCCGGTCATGCTGCTCTCGGACGGTTACCTGGCCAACGGCTCGGAGCCCTGGCGGCTACCCGAAGTTTCCGAATTGCCCGACATTTCGCAGACCTTCGCCACGGAGCCGAACGGCGCCGACGGCGAATACCTGCCGTACAAGCGTGACACCGAGACCCTGGCCCGCCCGTGGGCCATCCCCGGCACGCCCGGCCTGGAGCACCGCATCGGCGGCATCGAGAAGGCCGACGGCACCGGCAACATCTCCTACGACCCGGACAACCACGACCTGATGGTCCGCAGCCGGGCCGCCAAGATCGCCGGGATCGACGTGCCCCCGCTGGAGGTCGACGACCCCGACGGGAACGCCCGGGTGCTGGTCATCGGGTGGGGCTCGACGTACGGGCCGATCGCGGCGGCCGTGCGCCGCATCAGGAGGAACGGCGGCACGGTCGCCCAGGCGCACCTGCGCCACCTCAACCCGCTGCCCGCCAACACCGGCGAGGTCCTCAAGGCCTATGACAAGGTGCTGCTGCCGGAGATCAACCTCGGCCAGCTCGCCCTGCTGCTGCGGGCCCGCTACCTCGTCGACGTGATCAGCTACAACCGTGTGCGCGGGCTCCCGTTCAAGGCCGAGGAGCTGGCCGGAGTCATCCAGGACGTGATCGACAGTGACTGAGCTGGTCAACGGCAAGGGGCTGAGCCTCATCCCCAAGGCCGACGTGAAGCAGAGCCTCAAGGACTTCAAGTCCGACCAGGAGGTGCGCTGGTGCCCGGGTTGCGGTGACTACGCGATCCTGGCCGCCGTGCAGAGCTTCCTGCCCGAGCTGGGGCTCAAGCGCGAGAACATCGTGTTCGTGTCGGGCATCGGGTGCTCCTCGCGGTTCCCGTACTACCTCAACACCTACGGTTTCCACTCCATCCACGGCCGGGCCCCGGCCATCGCGACCGGACTGGCCGCCTCCCGGCCCGACCTGTCGGTGTGGGTGATCACCGGTGACGGGGACGCGCTGTCGATCGGCGGTAACCACCTCATCCACGCGCTGCGCCGCAACGTCAACCTCAACATCCTGCTGTTCAACAACCGGATCTACGGGCTGACCAAGGGCCAGTACTCGCCGACCTCCGAGGTCGGCAAGATCACGAAGTCGACGCCGATGGGGTCGCTGGACAAGCCGTTCAACCCGATCTCGCTGGCCATCGGGGCCGAGGCGTCGTTCGTGGCCAGGACGATCGACTCCGACCGCAAGCACCTGCAGTCGGTGCTGCGCGAGGCCACCGCGCACCGCGGCACCTCGCTGGTGGAGATCTACCAAAACTGCAACATCTTCAACGACAACGCCTTCGAGCAGCTCAAGGACCCGGCGCTGCGGGACGACATCACGCTGCGGCTGGAGCACGGCCGGCCGATCGTGAGCGCCTCCAAGGCCGTCGTACGCTCCGCGAGCGGCGGCATCGAGGTCGTGGCCCGCGAAGGCGTGAGCGAGGACCGGATCGTCGTGCACGACGCGCACAACCCGGACCCGTCGGTGGCCTTCGCGCTCAGCAGGCTGGACGAGCCGGCGTTCGAGCACGTGCCGATCGGGATCTTCCGCCAGGTGGCCCGCCCGGCCTACGACGTGCTCATGGCCGAGCAGCTCGACGAGGCAGTGGCCCAGAAGGGGCCGGGTGACCTGAGCGAGCTGCTGCTGGGTGGCGACACCTGGCGCATCAACTGAGACAGGGCGTCTGAGCGCCGCCGCTCGCCCGCGGGGCGGCGGCGCGCCCGCTCTCAGATGCGCGACAGCACCCGGTCGCTGACGAAGCACAACATGCCGAACTCCCGGGCCCGCCGCATGGCGAAGTCGCACAGCTCGTCGTTGTCGGCGTAGTCCAGGGCGTACAGGTCGAGGTCCAGCCCCAGCAGCCGCTCGGCGACGGAGGCGTGCACCTCCAGCACGTCGTCGGGCCACGGCGCGTAGCTCTCGGTGTCCACCCAGCGCGCCGAGAACGACTCGAACAGGATGCCGTCCACCAGCTCCGCGATCTGCGGCAGCAGCCCGAACCCCCGGTTGGCCAGCAGGTAGGCGGGCCGGGCCTCCTCCCTGATCGCGGCGATGAGGAAGAGCAGGTGCGGCAGGTCCTCGGGGTAGTTCTGCTCGATGTTGAGCGTGTCCAGGAACAACCCGCTGAACCCGGCGGCGATGGCCGTGGTCGCCTGGTCCACCACGTGGGCCACCCAGCGGGGGTCACCGGTGTGGACGAAGGCGCCGCCCCAGTCGGGGTTGCGCTCGGCGCGGTGCCAGGGGGCGGGCGGTCCCACGTCCTCGGTGAGCGACAGGTACGCCAGCGTCTGCACGCCGCGCTCGCGCAGCAGGTCCAGCTCGTCCCGGGCGTAGAAGTCGGCCTGCAGCACGACCTTGTCGAACCTGGACAGCCGTTCCAGCTCCCCGGCCCCGTAGTAGAACGCGATGGGCTGCGTCATGGTGTCCCCGTTCCCGGATACGACTCCCGGTACCACTCGTACGTCCGGCGTACGCCCTCCTCCAGGGCGACGCGGGGCTCGTACCCGGTCAGGTCGCGCAGCAGGGTGAGGTCGGGGCAGCGGCGGGCGACCGAGCCGGCGGGCGCGGGCACGTGGCGGACGGCGGGGTTGACGCCGGCGATCCGCAGGACGAGCTTGGCCAGGTCGCCGATGTTGGTCTCGGCGTCGTTGCCGATGTGCACGATCCGCCCGGCGGCTTCGGGCGTGGCCATCAGGCGCAGCACGGCCTCGACGGCGTCGTCCACGTAGCAGAAGGCGCGGCTCTGGTCGGCGCCGTACAGGGTGAAGGGGTTCTCGCCGCGGGCGGCGCGCAGCGACAGCTCGGGGATGACGTGGTCGGCGCCCATGCGCGGGCCGTAGACGTTGTGGAAGCGGCCGACGACGGCCTCGAACCCCTTCGCCCGCGCCGTGTGCAGGACGGCGGCCTCGCCGAGCGCCTTGCTGATCGCGTACGTGTACCGCGGCGCGCCCACGTCCTCGATCACCAGCGGCACGTCCTCCGGCGTGGGCACGGGCACCAGCCCCGCGCTCACCCCGCCCGCGTACGCCTCGCTGGTGGAGGCGAAGAACAGCCGGTCGCCGGGGCCGAGCCACTCGAGCAGGTGCATCAGGGCCAGCGTGTTGACCCTGATGACCCGGGCGGGGTCGGACTCGACGTTGCGCACGCCGACGACCGCGGCCAGCATGTGGATCTGGTCCCAGCCGCGTTCGAGCCCGGCGTACGAGGCCGGGTCGGTGAGGTCGGCCGAGCGCACGTCGGCGGCGAGCCCGTCCAGCGCGGTGTCGCGGCGCCCGCGCGAGAAGTCGTCGACGACGGTGACGGCGTGCCCGGCCGCGCGCAGCCGCCGCGCCAGGTGCACGCCGATGAACCCGGCGCCGCCCAGCAGGAGGACCCTCATGCCCCGCTCCTCTCGGCCAGGTAGCCGATGCCGGCGTAACGCACGCCGTGCCGGGTGACCGCGGCCTCGTCCAGGATGCGCCAGGAGTCGAAGAGCACCCGTACGCCGCAGGTGGCCATCCTGGCCTCGACCTCGATGCCGCGGTAGTCGGGATGGTCGTTGACCACGATCATCGCGTCGGCGTCGGCGAACGCCTTGTCCAGGCTGACGGGCTCGCCGCCGTACTCGCGGATGACGTCGTCGGAGACCAGTGGGTCGTGCCCCTTGACCACCAGCCCGGCCGCGCGGAAGACCGGCATCATGTCGGCGATGGGCGTGCCGCGCATGTCGTCGGTGGCCGGCCAGCCCTTGTAGGCCCAGCCCAGCACCGACAGCCGCACCCCGTCGGCGTGCCCGAACGTCTGCCTGACCAGCTCGACCACCCGCTCGGCGACGTGCACGGGCAGCCGCTCGTTGAGCGCCCTGGCCTGCCCCACCAGGTACGGCCGGCGCTCGGGCCCAGTGCTGGACAGCATGATGTACGGGTCCTTCGACAGGCACCCGCCGCCCACGTAACCGGGCTTGGCCAGGTCGGGCCGCGGGTAGTCGAGGTTCGTGGCCCTGATGACCTCCAGCGGGTCGAGCCCGTGCTGCTCGGCGATGAGGGCCAGCTCGTTGCCGAAGGCGTAGATCAGGTCGGTGTGGCAGTTGTTGGACAGCTTGACCATCTCGGCCGTCTCCAGGCCGGAGACCGGCACGATCTGCTCCACCAGGCCGTCGAACAGCTCGATCCCGGCCCGCAGGCTGTCGTCGTCCAGCCCGCCGATCACCTGGGGCAGCTCGACCAGCTCGCGCAGCGCCTGCCCCTGGATGGTGCGCTCGGGCGCCATGACCAGCCTGGCCCGGCTCCAGCGGGCGGTGAGCGCGGGCAGCACGATGGCGCGGCTGGCGCCGATCGGCACGGTGCTGCGCACGACGACCAGGGTGCTCGGGCGCTCGGCCACGTGCTCGGCCGCGGCCCGCAGGTTGCGCAGGTCGGGCTCGCCGGTGGACAGGTCCACTGGGGTGGAGACCGACAGGATCGCGGCGTCGAGCGGCTCGGCGGGCAGCCGGTCGGAGATGAACACGCTGCGGTCCAGGAACTCCGCGAAGGTCTCCTCGACTCCCGGTTCGAACACGTGGATCCGCCCGTTGGACAGCGCCTCGACCACCCGGGGGCTGACGTCCACGCCGTGCACGACGTAGCCCTTGCGGGCCAGCGCCGCGGTCAGCGTCAGACCCACGTAGCCCATGCCGACAACGCCGACAGTTTTCGGCATCTCATGCTCCTTCCTTTCCGTGCTTGCAGGGGGGACTGACGCGATCGAGGTCGACCACGGTGACGTTTCCCGCGAAGCGGTGCTTGCGGTAGCGGGCGCAGGCGGCGGCGACGTTCGCCGGCCGGCTCGCGTAGTCGGTCGCGAGCACGGCTTTGCCCAGCGCGCGCAGGGCCAGGGTGTGGTCCAGGTTCCCCCGGCACCAGGACTGGCGGCAGGGCCGGTCGGTGGCCCTGAAGAACAGCTCCTCCATGCCGATGCCGTCGATGGCCGCGGCGTACCCGGGCTGGAGGCGCAGCTCCGGGGAGTTCTGCGGCACGACGAGGAAGCCGGGGCGGGCGGCCTTGGCGTACGCGCTGACGCGGATGACCAGGCCTGCCATCTTGCGGGCGAGGCTGTCACGGGTCTCGCCCGGCACCCGCGCCAGGTCGATCTCCTCGTAGGCGAGCGGCGTGTCCAGGTAGACCCCGTCGAAGCCGGCCCGCAGGGCCTGGTCGATGCGGGGCCGGACGACCCGGCTCCACCAGTCGGGCTCCCAGTACCGGACGAAGTGCTCGTCCGGCCAGTCCGGCCAGACGTTGAGCACCAGCGCGCCGCCGCGCAGCGCCCGGTACTCGGTCCTGAACGTCTCGATGGAGCCGATCTCGAAGTAGGCCAGGACCTTCTTGCCGCTCGCGCGCACCCGGGCGATCTCCGCGGCGGTGAAGTAGCCGCCTGTGGTGCCGTCCCGGGACAGGTCGACGATCGCGAGCTGGTGCGGCGCGCGCTCGACCGTGTCCAGGCGCCCACCGGGATAGCCCTGCAGGACATAGGTGAAGCTCGTCACCTCGTCCAGCGCGAGGGCAGGGGGCGGGGCCGGGCGGGCGGCACAGCCGGTCAGCGCGGTCAGCGCGAGCAGCCGTCCCATCCAGCCTCTCCTCACACCATCGCCTTGACCGAGTCGGCCAGCGGGGTCCCGGCCCGCCAGCCCAGGACGCGCCAGGCCCGGCCGATATCGGCCTGGCTCCAGCTCACCGCCCTGGATCTGGAGTGCTCGGGGGCGCTCTCGCGTACCTCGCCGGTGAAACCCGCCACGGCGGTCAGCAGGGTGACGGCCTCGCGGACCGGGACCGCGCGGCCGCTGCCCACGTTGATCACCCGCGCGGGCAGCTCGCGGGCGAACGCGGCGCGCACGACGGCGTCGGCCACGTCGCGCACGTCCACGAAATCGCGCATCGCGCCGAGGGGGCCCAGGTCGAGGTGCCCGCTCGCGGTCCTGAGCAGCTCGCGGGCGCGGCCGAGCACGTTCTCGGTGGAGACGCCGGGGCCGACGAGGTTGAACAGGCGCAGGGACACGCCGTCCACCGCGCCGGCCTGCTCGACCATGAGGGTGCCGGCCAGGTGGCTGATGCCGTACGGGCTCGTGGGGCGGGCCGGGTCGTCCTCGTGCTGGGAGCGGCCGGGCTCGCCGGGGCCGTACTCAGCGGCCGAGCCCAGGCGGACGTACCGGGCGCCGGGCGCGACGGCGGCGATCGCGTCGAGGAGGAGCGCGGTGACCCCCGCGTTGCCGCGCAGCAGTTCGTCGTGCCCGCCCGACATCCGGCCCACGCAGTTGACCACCACGGACGGGCGGGTGAAGCGCAGCAGGCCGGCCACGTCGGCGGGGGTCGCGGCGAGCAGGTCCAGCTCGGCCCGGCCGGGGCAGACCAGCCGGTCGGCCCGCGGGTCCTCCGACAGCAGCAACCTGACCTGGCGGCCGAGGAAGCCGGTGGCGCCGAACAGCACGACCGTGCTCATCGAGGGGCTCACCTCACCCGTTCCCGCGACGCCGGACCTGGCCGGCGGGCGCGGCCGTGGACGGCAGCAGCAGCGACCGGTACTCGTCGAAGCGGGCGTTGGCCTCGTCGTAGTCGTCGGGCCGCCCGATGTCCAGCCAGTAGCCGTCGAACTCGTAGATGCTGGGCGGCAGGTCCCTGTCCAGCAGGTCGAGGACCAGCTCGTCGAAGCCGAACGGCATGCCCTCCGGATACTCCGCGATCGTCTTGCGGGAGAGGGCGTAGACGCCCATGCTCACGTGATAGCTGAGCAGCGGCTTCTCCCTGAAGCCGACGATGCGGCCGCCCTGCGCCTCCAGCACGCCGAAATCGATCTTCACCACGCGCGGCGAGGTGGCCACGGTCAGCGGCGCGTCCGAGTCGACGTGGCGGGCCAGCAGGTCCGCGTAGTCGATCGTGGTCAGGACGTCGCCGTTCATGACCAGGAAGTGCTCCGGCAGCCGGTCCCTGATCGGGAACAG
The DNA here is from genome assembly GCF_900099965.1 of Nonomuraea jiangxiensis. Classification (GTDB taxonomy): domain Bacteria; phylum Actinomycetota; class Actinomycetes; order Streptosporangiales; family Streptosporangiaceae; genus Nonomuraea; species Nonomuraea jiangxiensis. The sequence continues at coordinate 390,599 of NZ_FNDJ01000006.1, forward strand.
CGGCCCGATCGTGGACAGGGGCACCACCTCCTCGGTGTAGTCCACCTCCAGGCCCCAGCGCGAGCCGTCGCCGACGAAGGCGCGGATGAGCGGGCTCAGGTGCCCGACCGCGAGCGTGGCGCGGGTGAAACCCTGGCTGGTGAGCTGCAGCAGGATGATGTCGAGGATCGCGTACTCCTCACCGATGGGCACCAGGGGCTTGGGCAGCGCGGAGGTGTACGGGCGCAGGCGGACACCCTTCCCGCCGGCGAGTATGACGACGTGCATGGGTCCCTCCAGATGGTGAACTCAGCGATACTGCTTGACGTCCCTGAGGCTGCGGCTCATCAGGGCGAGCAGGATGACGAAGAACAGCGACGCGGCGCCCAGGAAGAGCAGCACGTCGGCGAGCGCCGGCGAGCCGGCGGGCAGCAGCAGCCGCCCCACCGGGTGCACGGCCAGCGCGACCCCCTGGGCCAGGCACAGCAGCACCACCTTGCCCTGGTTGGCCAGCAGGAAGGCCAGGAAGTACGCCCCGCCGACGGCCACGTGGGCGGCGGCCATGGCCACGCTCTCGTACGAGAGGGTGCCGGTGAAGTACAGGAACGACAGCGGCAGCGCGGCCAGCACGGACAGGGTGGCGAGGCAGATCAGCACGCCCTTGGCCAGCAGCCGGCGGCTGTGCCGGGTGAACTCGGCCGGGTAACACACCTTCCGGATCGCCGCCCTGGCCTCGTCCTCGAACACGTGCGCCCGGTATTCCAGCACTCCCATGCCGAGCACGAGCCCGGCGCCGGCGACCGCGATGTCGGTCCTGTCCAGGACGTATCTGGCCTCGGCCTGGAGCAGGAATACGGCGGTCAGCAGCGCGTACAGGAAGGATGGGAGCAGGGCGCGCACGTCGGGGCGAACGAGCGTGCGCAGCGGGGGTTCGGCGGCGGGCGGGTCGCCGCCCGCGGCGAGGGTCAGCAGGAGCGCGGCGCCGACGACCGCGGCGATGCAGACCACTCCCACGCAGACCGCCAGCAGGCCGACCCGGCTGTCGCCGATGGCGATGTAGGCGATCCCGGCCATCACGGCGGGCAGCATCATGGCGGCGAGCCAGCCCTCGCGCCGGTAGAACAGCAGGATCCCGGAGGCGATCTGGAAGGCCATCTGCATGACGCAGAGCGCCACCAGCGCCACGGGACCGTTCCTGACCAGGGCGAGCACGGAGGCCATGCACATGGCGGCGACCACGCCGAGGATGAGCCCGGTGCGCAGCGTCCGGCCCGCCGAGCGCGGGAAGCCCTTCCCGACCAGCGAGTACGCCAGCTGCGCCGCCGCGCTGCCGAGCACCCAGCCGATCCCCGTGGTCAGCACGAGGCCCGGCACCAGCCACTGCGTGCCCACCAGCCCGGAGGCGGCCGGCAGCAGCGCCGCGGGCAGGCCGTACAGCAGGCCGTGCAGCATCTGGGCGAGCGGCCTGGCCCGCCGGAGCACGGCGCCGGCCGGCGGGCGCGGGGTGTTCATGGCGGCGATGTGCGAGTAGGCGGCCTCGGCGAGGGAGAAGACGTCGTCGTGGCCGTACCGCTCCCGGGCGATCTTGTCGTTGAGGCCCTGGGACTCCAGGATGGCGGCGACCTGGAGGGGTTCGACGGCCCGGAAGATCCCCGAGCCCATGGGCTCGATGAGGTCGCCGATCGAGCGGGGTGGCTGCTCGTCGTTGGGGGCGAGGGTGGTCATGGAGCGTCTCCCAGGAGCTCCGCGTAGACCGCGCGGTAGTCGTCCAGGGACTGCTGGAGGGTGAAGCGTTCCAGCACGCGGGCGCGGGCGAGCGCGCCCAGCCGGCTGCGCAGCGCGGGATCCTCCAGCAGGCGCACCGTGGCGTCCGCGACGGCCACGTGGTCGCGGGGCGGCACGACCATCCCGGCCTCGGCCACCGCCTCGGCGACGCCGCCGACGTTGGTGCACAGCACGGCCCTGCCGCAGGCCATGGCCTCCACGACGCTGTAGGGGAAGCCCTCGGAGATGCTGGTCAGCGCGATGACGTGGCCCGAGTGGTAGGCGAGGACGGGGGTCGAGACCCGGCCCTCGAACGTGGCGGCGCCCGCCAGGTCCAGCTCGTCGATGAGGTCCAGGCAGCTCTGGTGGTAGCTCTCGTTGCCGGCCGGCACCCCGCCGAACATGCGCAGCCGGGCGTCGGGAAGCTTGTCCCGGACCACCGCGAACGCGCGGATCAGCGTGTGCAGGTCCTTCAGCGGGTCCACCCGGCCCATGAAGACGATCGTGGGCACCTCGGGATCGGCCTCGGCCGGGGGGAAGTCGGCGGGATCGACGCCGTTGTACATGATGCGGATGCGGCCGGGGTCGGCGCCGTTGCGGATCTGCCAGCGCCGGTTGTACGACGAGTGCGGCGCGATGCGGTCGGCCGCGACGTACGCGGCGGCGACCAGCCGCCTGAAGAAGCTGAGCAGCAGCACCCGGACGGCGTGGGAGACCGGCTCGTCCACGTACTGCAGGTATCGCTCCCTGAGGTAGACGCCGTGCTCGGACAGCACGATGGGGGTGCCGTACTGCCATTTGGCGGTCATCGCCATGAGCGGGCTCAGGCCGTTCATGGCGACGTGCACCAGGTCCGTACGCGGCGGCGGCTCGGACAGCGGGCGCAGCATGTGGCCCATCAGGTCGCCGGCCGTGATCGCGTCGGCCAGGTTGAGCCCGTCGGTCCTGTTCCAGTACCAGGCGTCCATGAGCTGGGTGAGCGAGTCGTTGGCGGTGAGCGCGCCCACGAGGTCGCCGCCGTCGTGGGCGTAGCGGTAGAGGGACTCCAGCACCGACAGGAACTCCTCACTGCCCGCGCCCATGACGGCAGGCGTGAGGACCATCTCCAGGAAGCGGCCGTAGATGTCGGCGAATTCCGGGCCCGGCGCTCGCGTGGAGCGCCGGGGCCTGGCCTTCCACAGCGGCACGGACACGATCCGGCCGAGGTTGGGCGGCAGGTCCCAGACGGGACGCTCCGCGCCGTCCACGGTCATCGTGACGACGTCCCAGGTGTGCTCGGGCATGCCCCTGATGAGCTGGTCCATCCACACGCTGACCCCGCCCATGGCGAAGGGGTACGTGCCTTCCGACACGAAGGTCATTCTCACGGCCGCACGCTCGCGGGGACGGTGACGGGGGTGCCGGGGGTGAGGGTCAGGTGAGCGATGGTGTCGGTGCCGTACGCGGTGGCGCCCGCGGCGGCGGCGTTGGTGGCGAAGACCGTGGTGGCGGCCGTGGTCTCGAACGTGATCGTGCCGGCCACCCGGTCATGGACGGCGTCGACCCCGGCGAGCCCGGCGAAGTGCTCGGTCCGGCTCTCGACGTACCGGGCCAGCGTGCCCCAGTCCGGGGTGAGCAGCGGCACCTTGTAGTAGCCGTTGTACTTGGCCATGACGGCCTTCAGCCAGTCGAAGACCAGGCTCTGGTTGCCGCCGTAGTTGCGCAGGTTGCCCTGGTGGAACGTGTGCGTGTAGACCGAGCCCGACATGACGTGCTGCATCGCCACGTCGCTCTCGTGGCCCAGGATCTGGGCGTAGGTCTGGTCGACCGGCCAGTACGGGAACTTGCCGCCCGGCCCGTAGTAGGAGTTGTAGAACAGCGTCTCCTCGGGGGGCGTGGTCGTGTGGTAGGCGATGTTCGTCGGCCAGTCCGGCACGATCATGAGCGAGGGTTCGAGCGGGTGCCGGATGCCGCAGTTGAAGCAGGACGGCTGGTGGCTGCCGAATGACATGTTGCCGTGCAGGTATTTCACGCCCAGGTCGGCGGCGGCCTGCAGCAGGTTGGTGTTGGAGGAGGCCAGCCCGAAGTCGGTCGGCGGGTCGATGTCGTTGTTCGGGTCGGGGTGGTAGACGCCCAGGCCCGAGTACTCGCCGGTCTTGAGCACGGTCGGGTCCACGCTCAGGCCCAGCGCGGCGGCCCTGGTGAGGTTGTCCTGGATCTCGGCGCGGCTGGTGGCGTAGTCGGTGAAGTTCATCTTGGGGTGGCTGTAGGTGTGGTTGATCCAGGCGAACGAGCTCGCGCGGCAGCGCGAGTAGCTGGTGAGCGGGTCAGGGCTGAGGAACGCCAGGCAGGACGAGAAGGCGGCCGGGTTGGCGCCGTCGCCGTTGTAGGCGATGTTCAGCTTGAAGGCGGCGGCCAGCGGGTTGGCGGCGCGGAAGCTGTTCTGCTGGGTGTAGGTGCTCGCCGCGTCGTTGCTGGTCAGCCGGTAGCCGGGGTCGGTCTCCAGGTGGCCGTCGGCGTAGAGGTGGTCGGTGGAGTTGAACCAGTCGTCCACGTCGGCGTTGAGGTAGTGGCGCTGCTCGCCCAGGAACAACCCCCTGCTCGCCCACCGGAACAGGCCGAAGGTCAGCAGGTCGGCCTGGGGCAGGTACTGGTTGGAGGTGAAGGTCAGGGCCATCCGCTCGCGGCCGTCCGTGGAGGTACTGCGCACGCCGAGCACGTCGGAGCCGGCGGTCATGATCACGTCGGCCGCGCAGCCGGCGGCCACGGTGGAGCGGTACACGTACGAGAGCGAGATCGGCACGTTCACGCCGGTCTTCAGGTAGTCGAAGACGTTCGCGCCGGTCGCGGTGAGAGCGGTGGCGATGGGGGTGTCGCCGATGCCACCCTCGGTGCCCGCGCGCAGGCAGTAGTCCTCGGGCCAGGTGCCGTAGGCCGTGTAGAGGGAGACCTGGCGGACGCCGTAGTCCCGCTCGTACGCCCATAAAACGTTCCACTCGGTGGCGTCGAGACCGCTGACGTAGGCGGAGCCGTCGAAGTAGAGCAGCGAGTTGTTGGTCAGCAGGATGGCGTTGTACGCGCCGGTGCCGTCGGGCCGGACGAGGTCGGCCGCGGTGAGTGCCTGGGCCCTGCTGTAGAGGATGTCGTAGCGGGCGCCGACCCGGTCGAGGACCGATTTCCAGGTCGCCACGCCCCAGTCGTCCGGGGCCACGGCGACGATGAGCGCGCGTAATGCCACCCGGTCGGCGGCCGCCGCCCTGGTCGCGGCCGCCGACGTGGCGACCGAGGTCGAGCGCTTGATCGGTATCGTGCCCTTGAGCGTGGCCAGTGGACCTAACTTGTCCACATTTGGACGCTGGACCGGCGCGCGCGGCGGCGTGCCGTGGGCGTGCGAATCCTTGGGCCCCGATACGGCGGCCGCCGATTTCCCGGGAGCGAGCCCGAAAACCAGCAGGACCATGCTGACCAGGACGATCAATGGCCTTGATCGCAGTAAAGACATCTGATGAAATTGCCGAAAAGAACTCACCATATCCCCCCATTCGGCGCTTTTACCCCGAATGCACTGAAGGCCGACACAGGTATCATCGGCCAGCCTTGAGTGTGCTTACGCCCCGTTTCACTTGCGTTTCAGAGCAGTTTCTGGAGTGGCGTTTCCCGGCGGAATAGAAGGTCTTATCCTAGATCGGCGGGAAGGGCCCGAGACGCGCAGTCAGGGGATACTCATGCAGTTCGGCATTCTGGGCGCGCTGGAAGTCATGGACGGGGAGCACCAATTATCCCCGCGCTCGATCAAGCAACGCAGCCTGCTGGCCCTGCTGCTCTGCCACCACGGGATGGTCGCGCAGAGCGAGCTGCTGATCGACGCCCTCTGGGGCGCGGAGGCCGGTGACGCCGGCGGCCAGCGCCTGCGGCTGCAGCTCCACCGGCTCAGACGCACGCTGGGTGAGAGCGTGCCGATCTCGCACCGGCCGACCGGATACCAGTTGCGCGTGCCGGACGACGCCGTGGACGCCTGGCGTTTCGAGTCCCTTGTCCGCGAGGGCCGCCAGGCGCTGCTGGCGAAGAACGTCGCCAGGGGCAGCGACCTGCTGCGGACCGCGCTCGACATGTGGCGCGGTCCGGCCCTGTCCGGGCTGAACGACATCTCCTTCCTGCACCGCCAGGCCACCCGGCTGGAGGAGCAGCGGCTGGCCGCGCTGGCCGACCGCATCAACGCCGACCTGCGATTACGCCGGCACTCCGAGCTCGTCGGGGAGCTGTCCGCGCTGGTGCGCGAGCACCCGCTGCGCGAGCGGTTCCGCGGGCAGCTGATGATCGCCCTCTACCGCAGCGGGCGGCAGGCCGAGGCGCTGGACGTCTACCGCGACGGGCGGCACATCCTCACCAAGGACCTCGGGCTGGAACCTTCCATGGAGCTGCGCCGGCTGCAGGTGGCCATACTGACGAGCGACTCGTCGCTGTCGGACGGGCGGGTGCCGGTGGGCGGCCGGGCCGTGCACCGGCGCGGCGGCCACCGGCACGTCCAGGGATGCCCGCACTGCTCCAAACGACTGCGCTAGCGCGCCCGGCGGCATTCACGGTTGGATGGGCCTGCTTGTCCGAGCGGGCCCCGATCGCCGCTGCTCGATGGGGCCGGCTCTGTGCAAGCAGGCTCCGATCGCCGCTGCTTCGATGGGGCCGGCTTCGTCCGAGCGGGCCCCGATCGTGTGCCCGCCGACCCGGAGAGGGGCGCTGTCCGTTGGAGTGGCAAGACAGGCGCGTGCTGGTGACGGGGGCGTCCGGGTTCATCGGCGCCCACCTGGTCAGGCGGCTGGCCGAGCTGGGCGCGGACGTCCACGGGGCGAGCCGGAGCACGGGCGCCGACCTGCGGGACGCCGGGGCGGTCACGGCCCTGTTCGCCACCGTCCGCCCCGAGGTGGTCTTCCACCTGGCCGGCGAGGTGAACGGGGCCAGGGACGTGTCCGTCGTGCGGGCGACGCTGGAGGGCAACCTCACGGCCACGGTGAACGTGCTGACGGCCGCCGGGCCCGGATGCCGGGTGGTGCTGGCGGGGTCGAGCGAGGAGCCGCGGCCGGGGAACGGGCACTGCCCGCCGCCCTCGCCGTACGCGATGGCCAAGGCGGCGGCCACCGGCTACGCCGAGCTCTACCACCGGCTGTGGGGGCAGCCCTACACGATCGTGCGTCCGACCATGGTGTACGGGCCCGGCCAGCGCGACACCGCCAAACTGGTGCCCTACGTGACGCTGGCGCTGCTCAGGGGCGACAAGCCCCGGCTGACCAGCGGCGCCAAGCCGGTGGACTGGGTCTACGTGGACGACGTGGTCGAGGCCTTCGTCCTGGCCGGGCTGAGCGAGCGGGCGCTGGGCCAGGCGTTCGACGTGGGCACGGGCACGCGGGTGTCGGTGCGGGAGGCGGTCGAGCTGCTCTACCGGATCGCCGGGGAGGAGTCGCCGCCGCCGTTCGGGACGGTCCCCGACCGGCCGCTGGACGTGCCGCAGACGGCCGACCCGGGGCCCGCGCTGGAGCTGATCGGCTGGCGCCCGCGCACCGGGCTGGAGGAGGGCCTGCGGCGTACGGTGCGGTGGTTCGAAGGGCTCACGGAGTGATCTTGTAGATGTGGTAGCTGTACTCCTTCGCGAAGGAGTCGGAGAAGGAGCCGCCGGAGACGGGCACCTCGCGGTTCTCGAACAGCACCTCCACCTTGCTCGGCGAGAGCCCGCCGGGCAGGCGGAACGAGCGCACCCCCGGCTGCACCCCCCTCTTGAGCATCGCGAACACGTAGTAGGAGCCCTGGTGCTCCTTGAGCATCGTGTCGAGCCCCTGGCCGAAGGAGTAGTAGTCGAGCGACTGGGTGTTCAGCACGGGCGCGAGCTGCCGGAGCTGCGCGTTCACCTCGGTGACCGCGGGCCTGGTCCGCGCGCCGCACGCGTCGCGCAGCGCGTGCTGCGTCTGGCACGGCCCGCCGAAGCTGTGGTTGAAGTAGATGACGCCCCTGGCCTCGTGGATGATCGAGTTCATCACCGCGCCCTTCACCTGCTCCGGCTCGATGCCGCGGGTGTCCTCCGGGGCGGGCCAGCCGACCTCGACGAAGGCGTAGATGGGCTGGCGCTCGCCGTCCGCGGCGTCGAGCTTGCGCTGCCGGTCCAGCAGCGAGCCGTAGTTGGCCGACAGGCGGCACTGCTCCTGGGGGATGTTCAGCCAGCCCTCCGCGTCCTGGCAGGCGTAATGGCTGGTGTACCAGTAGACGTCGAGTGAGACGAGGTCGGTGTAGTCGTTGACGAACCGCCCGGCCTGCGCGTCGTTCTGCCAGATCATGACGCCCTTGCCGTAGTTGGCGTAGTGCGGGCGGCCGTCGCCCTTGGGCAGCCGCTCCTTGAGCGTCTTCATGACCGTGTAGCCGCAGCGTTCCTTGTGCGGGTCGTCGGGGATGCACAGCGGGCCCTGGCCGGGGAAGTTGCCGGTCCAGCCGTCGTCACCCGGCCCGGCCCACATGTCGGCCTCGTCGGTGATCAGCCAGGCGACCGTCTCCGCGCCGTGGCCGGGCAGCGGCTTGCTCGGGATGGCGAACATGCCGTTGTTCCTGATCAACGCCATGTCGCTGGTCTCGGTGAGCTCGACGTAGGTGTTGATGCCGGCCGCGCGGTCCTTGTCGACGTCGTCCTGGGTGATCACCGACTCGTACCAGACGCCGATGGGGAAGAAGGAGTCCTTCGTCCAGCCGGCCGCCGCCGTGGCCGGGAACTTGGCGTAGTAGGCGGGACCGCCCTCCCACGGCACACGGCCGAGCTCCGCCGGCTGCGTCGGCCCGCTCGGCCGGGGCGTGGCCGGGGGCGTCGCCGCCGGCGGGTCGGCCAGGCCGCGCGGGACGAACCAGAGCAGGGCCGCTATCGCGAGCACCGCCACCGCGAGTAACGCGCCACGCCTTGTCATCCGCTCTCCCCCTCGGCCAGCGCCATGAGCTCTTTCGCGCGTGACGACCACGACGCGTCCAGCACGGACTCACGCAACTCCGCGGCGGAGCGGAGCCCGCCTTGCTGGAGGGTCGCTCTGATGGCCGCCACGAACCCGGCGGGATCGGTGGCGACTCTTACCCGATCAGTGTAATTCGCGAGTTCGGCGAAGTCCGTGCTCACGACGGGCAGGCCGAGTGCGAGATATTCCTTGAGCTTGATGGGGTTGGAATGGCGGATCCAGGAATTGTCCAGCCACGGCATGATGGCCACGTCGAAGCCCGAGCCGTAGGCGGGAATGCGTTCGTACGGGCGGAAGCCGAGCCAGTGCACGTTGGGATATTTCGTGAGCCGCTCCATCGGCACCGTGGCGTCGCCGATGAGCACCAGCGAGACGTCCGACAGCTCGACCGCGACTTTCTCCAGCAGGTCGAAGTCGACCACGAAATCGTCCAGCGCGCCGAAGAACCCCACTCTCGGGCCCGGGATGGCCGCCAGGTCCTCCGGCAGGTCGTCTGTGCGGGTGAAATGGTCCAGGTCCACGCCGTGGTCCAGGAAGTGCGCGCGGTCACGGGTCAGGGCCGCCTCCTCGGCCAGCAGCGCCCTGCTGACGTAGACGACGCGGTCGGCCCGGGTCAGCAGCTCGCGCTCCAGCCCCTCGATGGTGGCACGGTCCGACTCGGGGAAGGACGAGTGCCGGTCCGAGCGGTTGAACACCAGCGACCGCCTGGCCATCGGGCGCACCACGTCCCAGGCGGTGGGGATGGTCACCACGATCACCGGGCGGGCCAGCCCCAGCGCCCGGCACACCACCCGTACCTGGGCGCGGACCAGGGACGCGTTGCAGCGCCGCAGCAGCGGCGAGCCGTAGAAGGGCAGCGGCAGCGGGGACATCACGTAGAAGCCCGGCATCGGCCGGCGCACGAACTTGGCGACGCTGCGCAGCTTGCGCACGATGCGCCTGGTGACCTGGGTGGACCTGCCCGGGGTCGGCATGCGCATGCCGATGCTGTTGACCACGAGCACCCTGCGGTGCGCCGCGACGGAGCGCATGAGCTGGAAGTCGGAGTGCGCCCGGTTGTGGTACCACCAGTCCTGCGCCGAGAAGCAGACGTATCCGGGGGCCTGCGACGGTCCAGGGGCGGGCTGCGCCTCCACGGGCCAGCGGGGCATCCGCCACAGCGCCCGCAGGGCGGCCCTGTGCCGTGCGCCGCCCGTCCTGCCTCGGGTGAGCGCCCTGATCGTCTCGTTGAGCACGACGGCGAGCCACATGAGCAGCGCGCGCGGCCGGCCGTGGCGCTCCCGGTGCAGCCTGACCCGGTTGGCCGCCGACAGCGCCCAGAGACGGCTGGAGACGGCCTGGTCGCCGCCCAGGTGCACGGCGTGGGCGGCCTCGGCGTAGCGCACCGCGAAGCCGCGATCCCCCGCCCGCAGCATGTACTCGGTCTCCTCCGAGTACAGGAAGTACCTCTCGTCCAGCGGGCCGAGGGCCTCGGCGCAGCGCGCCGACACCAACCAGGCGGCGCCGGTGGCCCAGTCGGCCGTGCCGTCCCGCTCGTAGTTCGCGGGGCTCACGACGAGCTCCCCCAGCGCGGGCACCCGCCCGGCCCGGTGGCCGCCCAGCAGCGCCTCCCCGAGTGCTCTGAGCACGGTCGGCCGGCGGCGCAGCGACAGGTGCGGCTCGCCGGAGTCACCGGTGATGCGGGGCACCGCGATCCCGGTGCCCGGCACGGCGAGCGCCGCGCGCAACGTGTCGATGGAGCCGGGTAACAGGCGGGTGTCCGGGTTCAGTACGAGGACGTCGCAGCCCGGCGCGGCGGCGATGCCGGCGTTCACCCCGGCGGCGAACCCGCCGTTGCGGCCCGTGGCGATCACCTCGACGCCGGGCAGGGCCTCGCGGGCCACCGCGATCGTGTCGTCCGTCGAGTCGTTGTCGACCACGATCACCCTGGCGTCCCCGGCCCCGGCCGGGGCCAGGGAGCGCAGGCAGTCTCCGATCACGCGGGCGCTGAAGTAGCTGACGATCACTATCGCGAGCATGCGGGCGTACCCTCTCAGGAGCGTCGGAAGCGGCTGAGCAGCGCCCGGGCGAGCAGCGCGACGGCGAAGGGGGCGTCCTCACGGAGATAGCGCCTGGCCAGGCGGCGTGGTTCGAGCGCGAGCCGGTGCAGCCACTCGCCGCCCACCGACTGCAAAGCGCGCGGCGCGCGGCTGAACTGGCCGGCCGCCATCGGGATGCCGGCGCCGCACCCCAGATACCAGGCGGCGGGCACCTCCGCGCGCAGTTCCTCGATCAGCCGCTCCTGCTTGGGGAACCCCAGGCCCACCAGCACGAGGTCGGGTCCGGCCGCCGCCACCCTGCCGACCGCGTCACCGCGCGCCGCGGGATCGCCGTCGAAGCCGTACGGCGGCGAGTGCGTGCCGGCGATCCTGAGCGTGGCGTACCGGGCCACCAGAGCGGCGGCGGCCGCCTCGGGCACGCCCGGGTCGCCGCCCAGGAGGTAGACGGAGCGGCCGTCCGCCGCCGCCCGCTCGCTCAGCGAGTGGACGAGCGAGGACCCGGTCACCCGCTCGGGGATCGGCACCCCGGCCAGGCGGCCCGCCCACACCACCGGCATGCCGTCGGCGACCACCAGCTCCGCCCGCTCGACGAGCGCGGTCAGGAGAGGGTCCCGGGCCGCCGCCCTGACGATGTCGACGTTGGCGGTGACGATCGTGCCGCCCCGGCCGCGCGCCCAGGCTCGGGAGACGTGCGCGGCCACCTCCGCCTCGGTGAGGGAGGTGATGTGGATCGTTCCGACGCGCGCACGCGCCGGAGGGACAGCCGCGGTCAATGAGGGATCCGGAATGTCGTCGCTCCCTTCCCAGGGCCGAGTCATCCCGACCATCCACGAAATAAATCGACATGCACGAGAGCCCCGTTACGCGTGGGTCTGGCAGATGTCGTCGCCCTTCGGCGAATATGAGCGCATGAGAGTGGAGCAAGGGGCCTTCGAAGGCGTGCTGCTGTTCGTCCCCACGCCGCACTACGACCACCGGGGCATGTTCACCCGGACCTTCGACGCGGCGGTGGCCGCCGAGCACGGGCTCGACCCCGCCGCATTCGTGCAGGACAGCCAGTCCCGCTCGCGGCTCGGCACCGTCAGGGCGCTGCACGGACGCTCGGGCCGGGGCGAGGCCAAGCTGGTCAGGTGCGCCCGTGGAGCGATCCACGACGTGCTGGTCGACGCGCGGCCCGGCTCACCCACCTTCGGCCGCATGGCCGCCGTGCGGCTGGACGACGAGACGTTCACCCACCTGTACGTGCCACCGGGGCTGCTCCACGGTTACCAGGCGCTGACCGACCAGGCGGACGTGTGTTACCGCATCGACAGGGAGCACGACCCGTCCGAGGACATCGCGGTCCGCTACGACGACCCCGACCTCGCCATCGACTGGCCGCTGCCGGTCACGGCGATCAGCGAGCGGGATCTGTCCGCGGGCTCGTGGAAGGACGCCCGTCAGCGCCTGCTGGACTGAGCCCCGGGTCCAGCGGAGGTGACGCGGCCGGCCGGTCACGCAGCGGGTCCACGGGAGGGGACGTGGCCGTCCGGCCGTGCCGCGCCTCGCGCATGAGGACGCCGGCCGCGCCCACGAGCAGGAACGACAGGCCGGTCACCACGGCGTACGAGCGCAGGTCGAAGGTGGCCGCGCCGATCAGCGGCACCACCAGGCAGGCCGCCAGCGTCAGCCCGAGGTCCCGGCCGGCCGGATCGCTCATCAGGTGCCTGGCGCGCAGCGCCGACCAGATGCCCGCCACGAAGAGCCCGGCGAACGCGAGCACGCCGATCACCCCGGTCTCGACGGTGGTGAGGATGTACTGGTTGTCGAAGACCAGATACTTGGGCGCGTACCAGGTGCCGAGGCCGCGGCCCAGCCACGGGTGCTTGGCGATCTCGGTGGCCGCGGCGGAGTAGTCCATGATGCGCCAGCGCAGGCTGGAGTCGTTCGACAGGCCCGTGAACAGGGTGATGATCGCGCCGAGCACGCCAGGGACCACCAGCCGCACCCCCACGACGAACACCAGCACCGCGCCCGCCGCGATCAGACGGCGCACCTTGGGCCAGCCGATCAGCAGCACCACGGCCGCGCCCGCCAGGCCGACGAAGGCCGAGCGCGAGACGGAGAAGACCATGCCGGCCCCGATGAGCGTGGCGCAGATCCACCAGCGCACGGACGGTTTGCCCTGCTCGTGGGCCCGGAAGGCGTAGTGCAGTGCGATCGGCAGGATCATCGCGCACACGACCGCGAACTCGATGGGGTGCCCGGTGGTCGCGGCGACCCGGCTGAGCCCGTTCCGCTCCAGGATGAACAGCTCCTCCTGGGTGAAGCGCAGGCCGGGCAGGACCATGTACCTGGTCGGGTCGATCTGGAACAGGAACTGCAGGGCCGCGATCACCCCGAGCACCGCGCCCATCACGGCGACGCTCTTCAGCACCAGGTCCAGCCGGTCCCTGCCGCGCACGCCGTCCACCATGAGCAGCACCACGCCGATCATCGCGGTGGCGGAGACGAGCATGTGGTCGGCCAGGTCGAGCTCGTCGCCGGGCAGGAACCCGGCGGTGGCGTAGGCGTACGTGGCCAGCAGCGAAGCGCCGTAGACGAACACCATGGTACGGACGAACGTACGGCCCTTGGCCACGCCGAGCGTGTCGGTGAAGTGGGCGCAGAACCACCACGCCATCGCGAACAGGCCGACGGCCTCGGCGGGCGTGATCGCGAACGACAGGCCACGGAAGACGAGCCTGGCGGGCACGATCATCAGGATCACCACGAAGACGACGCCCGCCGTGGCGGCGTCGGCCCGATGCGGCACCGGCCGCCGGGCCCTCCCCGGGACGGGCTCGCCCACGGGCGGGGCGAGATCGTGCGCGGGGGCCGTCCGCGTCGCGCTCACGGCCGCAGCACCAGCCCTTCGGCGCCGGCTTCCGACGCCGGATCGGCCTCAGTGTCCCGCGTGGGCGCCGCCTGCCGGCTCAGACGCCTGCGCCGCAGCGCCGCCGCGAGGCTCTCCGTGGCGAACCCGGCCGTCAGGCAGGCGAACAGGCCGAGAGCCAGTACGGCCGCGGCCGAGCGGCTCTTGCCGCCGCGCTGCTCCTGCGGCGTCGTGGGCGCGACCATGTCGGTCAGCTGGATGAACGTGCTGCGCGGCGCCTTGAGCAGACTCTGGCGCGCGGCCATCTCCGCCTTGGCCCGTTCGACCAGCTTGGTGACGAGGGTGTGCGCGACCTCCGCCGACGGGCTCCTGGCCTCGATGATCACGAAGGGGCCGCTGGCCAGCAACTCCGGGTTGGCGCTGCCGTTGTTGACCGTGTACGTGGTCTCGCCGCCCGGCGGCGCGCCGAGCTGCGCCGCGGTCTCGGGCGCGCTCAGCACCTGCAGCAGGATGGAGGCCGAGACGTTGAGCGCGCCGTCGTAGTTGAGCAACGGGTTCGTCCGCGGGTTGGGGTACTTCGGGTCCACTGGAACGCTCCCGCCCGTCGGCGGGATCGTCAGCACCAGCACCGCGTTCGACTGGTAGATGACGGGGATCGTCTGGTAGACCCCGTACGCCGCGGCCAGGGCCAGCAGGAACGCCGGGACGGTGACGTACCACCTGCGGAAAACGACCAGGACCGTCCCCCAGAAGTCCAAGACGCTTCCTCCCCCTCCGCACAACTCTCCCCAAGGGAATCGGCATGAGCAGCACCCGGCGTTACTGGGACTTTTGTAACGGGATCGGTCCATCAGGCGATTGCCACGCGGGGACAAACACATCGACTGGTGGGGAGCGGTCCATGCAGAAAGTCGACAACTTCACCTTCCGCCGCGAAGACCTCCTTCCACTGGGGGACAAACTGCGCGACAGCTTTCTCAACGCGAGCCCCTTCCGGCACGTGGTGATCGACGACTTCCTGCCGCCGAACGTGCTGGAGCCCGTCCTGGCCGAGTTCCCGGAGCCCAGAGACGTCGAGTGGCAGCGGTTCGACAATGCCCAGGAGATCAAGCTGGCCCTGGCCGACACCGAGCGCATGGGGCCCGCCACCCGCCACCTGCTGGCGGAGTTCAACGGCCAGGTCTTCATCGACTTCCTGGAGCGGCTGAGCGGGATCGAGCACCTCGTGTCCGATCCGCACTACGACGGCGGCGGGCTGCACCAGATCAAGCCGGGGGGCTTCCTGAAGGTGCACGTGGACTTCAACCGGCACCGCAGGCTCAACCTCGACCGCCGGCTCAACGGGCTGCTCTATCTCAACAAGGAGTGGGAGGAGTCCTACGGCGGCCACCTGCAGCTGTGGAACAAGGACATGACCGAGTGCGAGCACAAGATCCTTCCGGTGTTCAACAGGTTCGTGCTCTTCGCCACCACCGACGACGCCAACCACGGCCACCCCGAGCCGCTGACCTGCCCCGACGACCGGGCCCGGCGGTCGATGGCGCTCTACTACTACACCAACGGCCGCCCTGAGGACGAGGTGCTCGACGAGCACGACACCAAGTTCAAGCAGCGTCCGGGCGAGGAGTGGAAGAGCAGCCTCCGCCAGACCGCCCGCCGCTGGGTGCCGCCGGTCCTGGCGGACCTGGCCACCCGCCGCAAGTGACCCTGCGGTAACCGACAACGCACGCGGATCGGCGAGCGGGGACGACTGACCGGCTCAGTGACCGTCGCCGATCCGCACGATGTCGATGGGGCCGGTCTCGTCGAGGTCGCCGGGCACCGGCGCCGATCCGTTGATGCCGGGCTTGCGGCCCACGACCTCGCGTACGGGCGGCTCCTCGGGGTCCTCCGGTTCCCCGGACTCCCCGGGCTCTTCGGGCTTGTCGGGCTTGTCGGCTTCTTCGGCGGCCGGGCTCACCAGGGCGTCCTCGGCCGGCTTCCGGAGCAGCGGCTGCATGAACGGCGCCAGCAAGCGCCTGCGCACGATCGCGTACGCCGCCGCGAACCCGGCCACCACGCCCAGCAGCGCCCCGCCCACGGTTCCCTGCAGCTTGATGGACATGTCACCCTCGGGCGGGAGCCGTACCACCTCGTCGGCCTGCACGAACGTGATCGGGTGGGCCTTGAGGTCGTTCTGCCGCTCCTCCAGTTCGGTCCGCAGCCGCTCCTCGGCGGCGGACAGCACCTTGCTCGCCGTGACGGGAGAGTCGCTCTCGACCTGCATGTAGACGAACGGCCCCGTGGTGCCCACCCCGAGCAGCGTGGGATTGGTACGCCCGTCGTCCACGACGAGCTCCGTCGGCCCGCCGTCCGTCACGCCGACGGACTTGAAGACGTCCGTGGTGTTCATGGCGAGGATGAGGATGCTGGCGGTGGTCCGGAGGTCGTCGCTGAACTGCAGCAGCGGGTTCGTCTGCGCGAGCGGCTTGGTCGCGTCGATCGATCCGCCGCCCGACGGCGACACCAGCACCAGGGACACGCTGGTCACATAGCGCATCGGCATCGCGAAATATCCGGCGAAAGCCAGACCGACGGCGAGCAGGAGCACTGGAACCCCGACCAGCGGCTGGCGCGCGAGGCCGAGAATGGCCTTCCAAAACTCCATATAACCCCCGCCCGATATGCCAAGCAACGGGGCGTCGGAAACCCCCCGGGAGACCGTTCCAACGGGTACATCGGCTTTCCCGACCTGGGTGTTACGCCAACCTTTGTTACGGACGCGGTATTCACAGCGATACACCACACGGTGGCCGAAAACTGGCCTGTGCGGGGGTGGCGCGGGATGGGCTCGTTGACGGAAGACACCTCTGGCTCCGCGACCGGCGCGCGACCAGGTGGTGGCGGCGCGCGGCTGGGCGGGCTGGACGGGATCAGAGGGCTGGCGGCACTGTTCGTGGTCCTGCACCACTGCCGGTTGCTGGCCTTCTCCGGCTTCCCCGCCGACACCGGACCCTGGTGGGCGAGCTGGCTGCTCTACGGTCACTTCGCCGTAGTGATCTTCATCGCCCTCTCGGGCTTCTCCCTGGCGGTCTCCCCCGCCCGGGCCGGGTGGCGGCTCGACGGGCTGCGCAGGTTCGCCCGCCGCCGCGCCTGGCGCATCCTGCCGCCATACTGGGCGGCGCTGCTGTTCAGCCTCGTGGTCGCGTGGACGCTCGTGCCGCAGCCCGGTCAGCCGGTCCCCACCGGCAAGAGCGCGCTGATCTACGGGCTGCTGCTCCAGGACGTGTTCGGCTCGCCGAGCCCCAACGGCGCGCTCTGGTCGATCGCCATCGAGGCGCAGCTCTACTTCGTCTTCCCGCTCCTGCTGCTCGTCGTGCGGCGGCTGGGAATCGTGACCATGCTCGCGGCGGTCACCGCCGTCGTGGTGGCGGTCGGGCTGCTGGCTCCCGGTGTCCCGCTGGTCGCGACGCTGATGCGGCTGACCCCGCAGTTCGCCGTGCTGTTCGCGGTCGGCGTGGTCGCGGCCCGGGTGGTACGGGTCCCTTCGCGGTTTCCCCTGCACTGGGCGGCCCTGGTCGCCGTCGTCCCCGTGTTCGTACTGATCGCCGTGCGGGGCCCGGAATGGACGGTGGCGAACTTCTTCTGGGTGGACCTCGCCCTGGCGCCGGCGGCGGGGCTGCTGCTCGCGGCCGTGGCCCAGGGTCGGCCGAGGCCCCTGGTCAGCCTGCTGGACACCCGGCCGGTGCGCTCGCTCGGCTCCTTCTCCTACAGCCTCTACCTGGTGCACGCGCCCGTCGTGGTGACGATCAACCATTTCGTGGTGGCGCCCCACCTGGCTCCCGGCGTGCTCAGGTTCGTGGTGCTGACGGCGCTGGCCGTACCGGTGTCCGTGGTGTTCGCCAGGTGGTTCGCGGCGCTGTTCGAGCTGCCGTTCCAGCGGCACCGCAGCTGGCCCGCCCTACGTGCGGCGGCCGGGGCGCGCTGGGCGCGGCTGCGCCGGAAGCCCGCCTGAGGCGGGCTGTGCTCATCGGCCGCCCCTGAGGCGGCCTCGCGGTCACCGGCCGACCAGTGTGGCGGCCATGCTCATCAGCTTCCTGCCGCGCCGGGTGGCGGTCGTGCCGTGGCGGCGCAGGTACATCCGCGCCACCACGGCCCGCCCCCTCCGCCGCTGGGCGGGCGTGAGCGGCACCTCGCCGAGGGCCCGCAGCAGCTCCCTGCACTGCAGCGCCGTGGCGAAGCGCACGTGCCAGGACGGCGCCCCGATCTTGCGCGCGATGTCGGCCAGGTGCTGGACCTCCCAGGTACGGCCGGCGAGGATCTCCGGCACGTGTCCCCACGGCCCGGCCAGCGCCATCCTGGCGGCGAAGATCTCGTCCTCGCGCAGGAGGACCCGCCCGCGGTTGACGCCCAGCACCCCCTCCCGGCGCATCAGGCTGTAGAGCGGGTCCATGGCGAGCGGGTCCTCGTTGAGCATCCGCAGCGACTCACTGAACCGGTCCACCGGGTCGTCGGCGAGGTAGCCGCTGCCGGAGTAGGGGACCGTCCTGGAGGAGCCGTCGGGGCCCGTGTAGGCCTGCTGGGTGGTGACCAGGAGCAGCCGCTCGTCCTGCTCGAAGACGCGCAGGCACCGGGAGACGTAGTCGGGCGCGAGCCAGTTGTCGTCGCCCACCCAGCGGTAGAACGTGCCCCTGGCCCGGGCGATGGCGTCGCTGAAGTTCGGGATCTGGCCGATGTTGCTCGGCTGCCGGTGGTAGACGATCCGCGCGTCGGTGGCGGCCAGGTCGCGGCAGATCTCCTCCGTCCTGTCGGTGGAGGCGTTGTCGCAGATCACCAGCTCCAGGTTCGGATGGTCCTGGCCCAGTACGGAGTGGACCACCTTCTCGACGCGGTCGGCCCCGTTGTAGACCGGCAGGCCCATGGAGACCAGCGTGTCGCCGAGGTTCATACGGCGCTCCTTCTCTTGACGAGCTTCATCAGCACGGCGGTGGGCGCCACGATCAGCACGAAGACCAGCAGGCCCGCACCGCCCGCCACGATCAGGGTCACCAGGGCGGGACCGCCCTCGGTCAGCCACTCCAGCGACAGCATCACCGCCCCGGCGACCAGGCCGCCGATGGCGGGCCGTACGAGGGCGGGCAGGACCGGCCCGAGGCGTACGCCCACCCGGTGCAGGATGAACAGCGCCATCGGCAGCGTGACGAACACGGCGACGAGCGCGTGCGCGATGGCCGCGCCCCTGATGCCGCCCACGTTCGCGCCCACCACCAAGGACGGCAGCAGGGCCACGGCCCAGCCGAGGTTGAGCACGACGGTGGTCTTGGTGGCGCCCAGCCCGGTCAGGATGTCCACGGCCAGGAAGGAGATGAGCATCCTGACGATCATCAGGACCGCCAGCCAGCGCAGCACGCCCGCGGAGAAGTCCCAGCGCGCCCCGTACAGGAAGTCGATGAGGGGGTGCGCGAGCACGGCCATCACCAGGGCGGGCGGCAGGACGAAGGCCACCATGACCGGGACCGACCTGCGTACGCCCTCCGACAGCGCCGCGGGCTCCTCGGCCAGCCGCGAGAAGCTGGGCAGCGACACGTAGCGCAGGGCGGTGCCGATGATGCCCGGCACCCAGCTGGACACGTTGAAGGCCAGCAGGTAGTAACCCAGCGCCTCGGTGCCGAGCACGTCGCCGACGACGATGTAGCTGGAGTTCATCAGGACGGCTTCCAGGCCGAAGCCGACGGCCGACGGGATGCCGAAGCGCAGCAGCTTCGTCGCCACCTCGCGGTCGAACCCGATCTTGACCGGCACCCAGCCCCAGAAGAAGATCAGCACCCCGGTGATCACCGAGGCGCAGACCTGCCCCCAGGCGAAGCTGTAGGCGCCCGCGCCGTTGAGCGCGAGGGTGACGGCCACCGCGGCGTTGGCCACGAAGCCGATCATGATGGCCAGCGTCAGCTTGTCCTGGTCGAACCTGCGCAACAGGGCCGCACTGCGCACCGCGGTGAACGCCTCGATGAGGATGATCGAGGTGAGCAGCCTGACGACCGGCGCCGCGTCCTCGTTGCCGGCCATGCCGGCGAAGGTGGGGGCGAAGGCGTAGAAGACCGCGTACAGCCCCGTCGCGAAGAGGAAGCTGAGCACGGTCGCGGTGGGCGCCATGTCCTCCAGGCGGCCCCGCCACTGCACGGTGGCCGCCTGGATGCCGATGTCCTTGATGTGCATGACGATCTGCGTCGCCGCGAGCGCCACCGCGTACGTGCCGAAGTCATCAGGGGCGAGCACCCGGGCCAGCACCAGGCCCATGGCGAAGGAACCTGCCTTGGTGACGAGGTTGCCGAGCAGGCTCCAGCGTAAGCCTCGTCCTGCCTTCGCCCCGATCTCGTCGACACGCTCTGAGTTGTCCATCCGTGCCTTTCTAGGTGGAGACCCGTTCGAGCCAGATTTCCCGCCAGAAGGGCACGAACTCGCGCGGGCAGTTGAGGCTGTACACGCCCTGGCAGATCACGTTCTCCAGCGTGATGCAGGGTTGTTTCATGGTCAGCATCCGGCCGGTCCGCTCGTCGATGCAGCGCTCGACCCTGGACCGGACGCGGACGACCTTGCCGCAGTAACGGGCCATCTCCTCCTCGAAGCCGAGACCGCGGTTGAGCATGTGCTCGTTGAGCGTGCCGAGGATCTCCTGCTTCGACTTGACCCTGACCAGCTCGCCCGGCCGCAGGCCGAGCGAGCCCGTGGGCGTCCTGCCGCGCAGCCCCGGCTTGAGCAGGCCCCAGCGGCGCCCGCCCAGGAACCGCAGCCGCTTCGGCAGGAAGCGCTTGCTGGAGTCCTGCACCCGGTTGAACAGGCCGATGAACAGGCTCGTCAGCGTGCGGATCGGTCCGGCGTTCCCGGTGCGGACGTCGGTGACGTACTGGCCCAGGCTTCTGACCGGCAGGCAGACGGGGGCCGCCCGCAGCAGTTCGGTGGCCTGGCACACGAAGCGCTCCTCGCCCGCCTCCGGCGGCCTGCGGGTGCTGATCTGCAGCAGCGAACGCAGGGCGGCGTCGGGCGGGGCGGTCGTCGCGGGCGCGCTGCCCGGCTCGACCCGCCTGATCCAGGCTTCCTTCCAGTACATGGAGCAGGCCGTCTGGCAGCCGCCGTGGCCGGAGCCGTCGCAGCGGGCGCCGGTCAGGTGCACGGCACGTTCCATCTTCCTGAGCCCGGTGGCCGTCTGCGTGTCGCAGAGCTTGTGGGCCACCTTGTGCACGGTCAGCCGCCGGCCGCAGTACGCGGCCATCTCCGGCATGAAGGGCAGGCCGTCGAGCTCCCCCCGCTCATCGAGCGTGGCGAGGATCTCGGCTTCCGACCGCACTTCCACCAGATCTCCGACCTTGAAACGCATCACGCCTTCTCCTTCACCAGTCCGGCATCGAGCAGTGCCAGGGCCGCCCCTTTCACAGCGGCGAAGGGCAACTCGGATCGTCGGGCGATGTCGAGCAGGCTGTGCTCCCCGTCGGACAGGTTCAACACCCATAACATCGCCAGTTGCGCCTGTTTCGTGTCACTCCGTCCACCGAGAGATTCGTAGAGCCCGCGCCTGCCGAGTTGCGGCTCGCCGTACGGGCTGAGGTTGAGATAGGTACGGTTGCCCTCCAGTACCTCGACCACCTGGGTAAGGGCGTCGAGGGTGTCGGCCATGGCGGCCGGAGTGACGAACCCCGGGTTGTCCCCCGAGGTGTGATATTCCGGGTACTGGGCGTACGGCGTCCTCGTCAGGCTGCCGAACGGCAGGTCGAACCCGGGCGAGCAGAACTGGCGCTCGTCGTACCCGTACGGCGAGAAGTCCAGCACCTCGTGCGGCCGGTCACGCAGCACGTACGTGACCGCCCGGTCGATGACGGCGTCCCCGCGCCGGCTCCGCTTGTACGTCAGCGCCCCCGGATCCCCCGCGCACGCCAGCGTGAGCCCGCCCGCGACCAGGCGCACGCGTTCCCGGTTGAGCGCCAGCCAGGTGATCGCCCCGATGGTCCCCGGCATGAACAGGAACCGGTAGGTGTAGCGGGGCCGCCGCAACCCGCGCGCCAGCGCCACGGCCACCGCGACGCCCGCCAGGTTGTCGTTGGCCAGCGACGGATGGCACACGTGACACGACACGACGACCTCGTCGGCCAGCTCGCCGGGCACCACGTGCTCGGCGATGGTCAGCGAGCCGTCCGCCAGCGTGGAGTCGATCAGCACCTCGTAGGGCCCCTCGCCGAGCCCGTCGAGCACGCGCCGGCTGAGGCAGAACCCCCAGGTCTCGGCGTAGTAACTGGTCCGGTAGGGCACCAGGTCCGGCTGGTCGGGCAGCGTGTGCAGGTGCGGCCGCAGCTCCTCCAGCGTGTACGTCCCCGACACCGGCACGCTGTAGCCCACCACGTGCAGGTTCGACTCCCGGAAGTCGATCACCCGCCGCCCCGCGGCGTCCTTGACGTAGGCGTCGCGGATGTTCCACTCCTTCGGCACGTTCCAGTCCAGCACCTCCGTGCCCGTCGGCACCTCGGTGACCGTCAGCGGCAGATGCTCGCCGACGATCTCCAGGGTCCGCCGCAGGCCGTCGCCGGTGATGCTGCGGCACAGCGGGTACAGCCGCTCGACCAGCGCGTGCATCTCCTCCCCGGACATTGAGGGAGGCGTCGGATCCGTCACGGGCGCAGCTCCGCGCCGATGGTGCCCGCCTCGCGGCGGTCGGCGAGCCGGGTCAGCCGGGTGAAGCGCCGGTCGAAGTCGTACTGGGTCAGCCCGTAGGCGCGGTAGGCCGCCGTCAGCTCCTCGGCGCCCGCCCTGACCGTCCAGCGGGTGTCGAAGCCGGGCAGCGCGGCGCGTATCCGGGAGAAGTCCACCCGGTAGGAGCGCGGATCGCTGCCGGTCTCCCCGGTGATCACCAGCTCGGCCCCGGGCACGGCCGCGACGACCTCCTCGGCGATCTCGGCCACCGTCACGTTGTTGCGCTCGCTGCCCACGTTGAACGCCTGGGCGTGCACGGCGTCCCGTGGCGCCTCGATCGCCCGCAGGAACGCCTCGGCGATGTCCTCGGCGTGCACCAGGGGGCGCCACGGCGTGCCGTCGGACAGCACCCTTACCTGGCCGGTGAGCACGGCATGGCCCACCAGGTTGTTCAGCACGATGTCGGCCCGCAGCCGGGGCGAGAACCCGAACGCCGTGGCGTTGCGCATGAACACCGGCGAGAAGTCGTCGTCGGCCAGCTTCGCCAGGTCGTCCTCGACCCTGACCTTCGACTCCGCGTACGGCGTCACCGGCCGCAGCGGCGCGTCCTCGGTCACCAGCTCGTCGCCCCCGGAAGCGCCATAGACCGAGCAGGTGGAGGCGTAGACGAACCTGCGCACCCCGGCGTCCCTGGCCAGCCGGGCCAGCCGCACGGAGGCGTGGTGGTTGATGTCGTAGGTCAATTCGGGGGCCAGCGAGCCGAGGGGATCGTTCGACAGCGCTGCCAGATGCGCCACGGCGTCCACGCCGGCCAGCAGCTCGGCGGGCACGTCGCGCAGGTCGACGGCGTGCCCCGGCGGGTCGTCCGGCACGGGGCCGAGCACGCAGTCGGCGAACAGTCCCGAGTCGAGTCCGATCACCTCGTGCCCCGCCTCCAGGAGCACGGGGACCATCACGCTGCCCAGGTAGCCCTGGTGTCCGGTCAACAGGATCCGCAAGTCAGCCTCCAGCCAGATCAATGGTCAGTTTGTTCACGTGGAACGCCTCGGCGTAGCGGGCGTTGCACTCGATGCCCCGGATGCGGGCGAGCCCCAGGAAGGTCTCGCGGTCGTACCAGGGGCGGTGTCGTTGTGAGGGGTAGTGCTCCTGCAGCAGGCCTACCTTGGTCTCGGCCACGCCGTCGGCGAGCGGCTGGTAGACCGTGGGCCGGCCGAGGTCGCCGTCCCACTTGACGATCTCGTAGCCCAGCGTCAGGTGGTCGCGCCAGACCGTCGGCACCAGCTCGGCCAGGCCGCGGTGGTCCTGGTGGGCGTCGCCCCTCCAGGGGGCGAAGATCAGGTCGGGCCGCGTCCTGGCGCGCAGGTCCTCCAGGGCGTTCTTGGCCTCGTCCCAGTGCGCCGGCAGCCGCCCGTCGGGCAGCTTGAGCACGGTGAGCCGCAGGTCGGCGCCGGGACAGAAGGCCGTGAGCGCCGCCAGCTCCTCGTCCTCGCGCTCGGTCCCCCCGCCGGACAGGACCAGCGCGTCCACCCGCAGCCCCGGGCGGGCGGCGCAGAGGGTGTGAAGGCTCGCGCCCGCCCCGATCGCGATGTCGTCGCAGTGGGCGCCGAGCGCGACGATCCCGTCCCGCGCCGCGGGCCGCAGTCCGATCATGCTTCCCACAGCGCCCAGGGCCGCTCGCCTCTCGCCCAGGAACGATCCAGCTCCAGCCGCTGGTTGACGGTGTCGCTCGGCCGCCAGTAGCCGCGGTGCGGGTAGGCCAGCAGCCGCCCCCGCTTGGCCAGCTCGGCGCAGCCGTCCGCGACCAGGTCGCCGTTCTCCGGGATGTGGTCGAAGACGTCCTGGCGGAGCACGAAGAAGCCGCCGTTCACCCAGAGCGGCATCTGGCTGACCGGGGTGATGCCGCCGACCAGCCCGCCCTCGCTGACGTCGATCACGTGGAAGGTGTTCGTCGGCGGGACCACCATCATCGAGGCCCCGGCCTCGGAGGCGGCGAAGCGCTCGATGATGTCCGGCAGCGGCGCGTCGGTGAGCACGTCGGCGTAGTTGGCCAGGAACATCTCGTCCCCGCCCAGGTAGGGGCGGGCCCTGCGTAAGCGCTCGCCGATCGGGGAGTCGAGCCCGGTGTCGATCAACGACACCTGCCAGTCGGAGATGTCGGTGGACAGCAGCTCGATCTTCCCGTCACGCAGGACGAAGTCGTTCGACCCCGTCTCCTGGTAGGTGAGGAAGAAGTCCTTGATGTGCTGGGCGCCGTAGCCCAGGCACAGGATGAACTCCTTGTGCCCGAAGTGCGCGTAGTAGCGCATGACATGCCAGACCAGCGGGCGCGGGCCCACCAGCTGCATCGGCTTGGGCATGTCGCCACCCGGCAGGTCGCTGCGCATGCGGCTGCCGCGCCCGCCGCAGAAGAGGACGACTTTCATGCGACGACCTCCAGACTCGGTATGGGGAAGACCAGCGCACCGCCCCACTCGCGGACGTAGGCGAGCTGCTCGACCAGCTCGTCCCGCAGGTTCCAGGGCAGGACGAGCACGTAGTCGGGCCGGTCGGCGGCGATGCGCTCCGGCGCGTGGATCGGGATGCGCGACCCGGGAGTGAACTTGCCGTGCTTGTACGGATTGCGATCAACCGTGTACGCCAGCAGGTCCGGCCGGATCCCGCAGTGGTTGAGCAACGTGTTGCCCTTGCCCGGGGCCCCGTACCCGGCCACGGTCTTCCCGGCGTCGGCGGCGTCGATGAGGAACCTGAGCAGGTCCCGCCGCACCTTGGCCACCCGGGCCGCGAAGTCCTCATACCCCGACAGCTCGTGCAGCCCGGCGGCCTTCTCCCTGGCCAGCACCTCGACCACGCGCGGGGAGACCGGGGCCTCCTCCGGCCGGGCCCACAGCCGGATCGACCCGCCGTGCGTGGGCAGCAGCTCCACGTCCACCAGGTGCAGCCCGCCGGCGGCCAGCGCCTGCTGCGCCGAGGCGACCGTGTAGTACTGGAAGTGCTCGTGGTAGATCGTGTCGTACTGGTTCAGCTCCATCAGCGTCAGCAGGTGCTGCACCTCGATGGAGACCCGCCCGTCGTCGGCCACCAGCGCGCGCAGGCCCCGGGTGAAGCCGACGATGTCCGGGATGTGGGCGTAGACGTTGTTCGCCACCACCAGGTCGGCGGGCCCGTGCTCGGCCCGCACCCGCTGGCCGACCTCCGGCGAGAGGAAGTCCGTGAGCGTCGGCACGCCCTTGTCGATGGCGGCCCTGCCGACGTTGGCGGACGGCTCGATGCCCAGGCAGCGCACGCCCCGGGCGACCACGTGCTGCAGCAGGTAGCCGTCGTTGCTGGCCACCTCCACCACGAACGAGTCCGGCCGCAGCCCCGCCCCGTCCACGAACCGGCGGGCGTGCTCGACCCAGGAGGTCGAGTAGGAGGAGAAGTAGGCGTACTCGGTGAACGTCTCCTCCGGCGTGATCAGCGGCGGCAGCTGCGCCAGCCAGCACGTCGTACAGACCTTCAGGTGCAACGGGTACGTGGGCTCGGGCGCGTCGAGCGCCTCCGCGGTCAGGAACAGCTCGCACGGCGGGGTCGCCCCGAGGTCCACGACCCCGGCCAGCCCGCTCGCGCCGCACAGTCGGCAGGCGGTCATTCAGCTCACTCCAGCCAGGGCCCGGGCCTCGTAGTCCAGCGCGAGCTCTTCGGGCATCGCGGCCAGATCGTTACAGCGCACGAAGTCGCGCAGCGTGGTGCCGGTGCACTCGGCGTCCACGTTCGGCGCCCCGCGGTGGGCGCGCACGTCGGCGAGGTGCACGGTGCGGAAGTCGATGCTGAACCTGGTCCGGCCGGAGGTGTTCGGCACGGTCGAGTGGAGCTGGGCGCCGGAGAACATGAGTGTGCCGCCGGCCTCCGGCACCACCCGGACCTGCGGTTCCAGCTCGATCGGCTCCTCGGGCCTGGGCTGCACGCGGGTGTCGCTGCGGACGTGGCTGGCCGCGCTCACCCGGCTCGTACGGTTCCACTCGGCGTAGTCGTAGCCCGCGCTGCCGTTGCGCACCGGCTGGTCGAAGTAGCGCGGGTGGAAGGCCATGACGTTCTCCGGCACCACGTCGTAGACCGGGATCCACCAGTTGACCTGGCTGAACGGCGCCGAGTACCAGCAGTCGCGATGCGGGTGGAAGGCGTAGGAGATGCCGGAGACGAGGTAGTCGTTGGAGGTGGACGTGCGCAGCCTGGGCACGTCGAAATAGGTCTGGCCGAGGTCGCAGCCGCGCTCCTCGATGACCGCGGGCAGCAGCTCCTTGCACCGTGGATGGTGGATGAAGCGGGGCTTGAGGTCGGCGAGTAATTTCGCGAAGTCCTCGACCGGCATCTCGTGCTGGGCGGTCTCGGGGTCCAGGTCGCCGAACGCCTCGGAGATCAGCTCCCGGGTGAACTTGATCAGCTCGGTCGTGGCGGGTGAGGCCGCGTACACGAACACCTCGCCCTGGAAGAGCAGGGTGCGCCGGGTCTCGTCGGTCACGGCGCTGTCAGAGAAGACCGCGGTCATCATGAAATATCCCTCTCTCTATCTGTTTTGCGGAGAAAATCTGGCATGCTGCGATCATGGATCGCCTCTCCATCGAGGGCGCGTGGCATCACCGGCCCACCGTCCACACCGACTCCCGGGGCAGCCTCGCCGAGACCTTCAGAGCCGCCGGGCTGCCGCAGCGGCTGGACGTGGCCCAGGTCAACTGCAGCGTCTCCAACGCGGGAGTGCTGCGCGGCGTCCACTTCGCCGCGGTCCCACCCGGCCAGGCGAAATACCTGATGTGCGTGTCCGGCCGGATCCTGGACGTGGTCGTGGACGTGCGGGTGGGGTCGCCCACCTACGGCCGCTGGGAGGCGGTGACGCTGGAGGAGGGGACCCGGGGCGCCCTGCTGATCGCCGAGGGGCTCGGCCACGCGTTCATGGCGCTGAGCGAGCAGGCCACGGTCATCTATCTGTGCTCGCAGCCGTACGCGCCGGGCCGGGAGCACGGGGTCCACCCGCTGGACCCGGCGATCGGCATCGACTGGCCGGCCGGTCTGGAGCCGGTGCTGTCGGACAAGGACGCCAAGGCCCCCACGCTGGAGGAGGCCCGGGTGGCCGGACTGCTGCCGGACTACGAGACGTGCAAGGAGTTCTACGCCACGTTGCATTGAGGACCCGCCTTCGCGTCCTGCCGGGTCGCGCTCGTGCCGTTCGGATCCTGCCTCGTGGTCCCCGTCAGCACCGGCCAGGCGGCGTGCAGCGCCTCCCGCCAGTGCCGGATCGGCGCCCACCTGGTGTGCGCCAGTACGCAGTTGACCGGTCGCCGAGCGGGCCGCGGGAAGGCGGCGAGGGACACCGGCCGCACGCGCCCGGCGTCCGTGCCGAGCAGCGTGAAGATCTCCTTGGCGAGCCCGCACCAGGTGGTCTCCCCGGCGCTGGTGCCGTGGTAGACGCCGGGCGGCAGGTCAGACTGCGCCAGCCGGACCAGGAAGTCGGCCACGTCGGCCGTCCAGGTGGGCTGCCCGCGCTGGTCGTCGACCACGTCGACGGTGGGCCGCTCCCCCTCCAGCCTGATCATCGTGCGCACGAAGTTCGTCCCGTGCGCGCCGTAGAGCCAGGCGGTGCGCACCACGTAGTGTCCATGCTCCAGCGCCGCGCGCTCCCCGGCGAGCTTGGTCCGCCCGTAGGCGTTGACCGGCCCGGTGGGTGAGTCCTCCCGGTACGGCTGGGGGTCGTCCCCGCCGAAGACGTAGTCGGTGGACACGTGCACCAGCCGCGCCCCCACCCGGCCGCACGCCTCGGCCAGCCAGTGCACGGCGTGCCCGTTGATCGCCAGCGCCTCCGGCTCGCGCGTCTCCGCGTCGTCCACCGCCGTCCAGGCGGCGCAGTTGATCACGACTCGCGGGCGGTAGGCCGACACGAAGTCGCGTACCGCGCGTTTGTCGCACAGGTCCAGCTCGCGGTGGCCGAGCGCGAGCACCGGCTCGCCCGTCACCGCGGTCCTGTCGAGGGTGTCGGCGGCCAGCATCCCGCCGCCCCCCGTGATGAGCCACCTCATGATCGTCCTTGTCTCCGGGTGCCGGATGGGGGCCCGGTGGTGGTCGCCGAGAATCCGAGAACCGACCCGATCAACCGAGCCACCACTCCCGGTGATCGGCGTACCAGCGGACGGTTTCCTTCAGCCCCTGCTCGAACGGGATCTCCGCCCGGTAGCCCAGCGCCCGCAGCTTGGTGTCGTCCAGCGAGTACCTGCGGTCATGA
This sequence comes from Nonomuraea jiangxiensis, assembly GCF_900099965.1. GTDB lineage: Bacteria > Actinomycetota > Actinomycetes > Streptosporangiales > Streptosporangiaceae > Nonomuraea > Nonomuraea jiangxiensis. The sequence goes on from NZ_FNDJ01000006.1 coordinate 419,099, forward strand.
CCCTTGCGGTCCATGACCTGCTCCACCAGGTCCCATCCCCGGCCACAGGCCTCCAGCAGCAGCCCGGTCAGCTCCCGGTTGGACAGTTCGGCGGTGCCCGCGATGTGGTAGACCTCGCCCGGTTCGCCCCGCTCGGCGACCAGCCGGATGCCCGCGCAGTGGTCCCGTACGTGGATCCAGTCCCGCACGTTGCCGCCGTCCCCGTACAAGGGGACCTTCAGCCCGCACAGCAGGCGCGTCACGAACAACGGGATGATCTTCTCGGGATACTGCCGCGGCCCGTAGTTGTTGCCGCACCGGGTGATCGACACGTCCAGCCCGTGCGTGATCGCGTACGCCTGGGCGATCAGGTCACCGCCGGCCTTCGAGGCCGCGTACGGCGACCGAGGCCGCAGCGGAGCCCTCTCGTCCCAGGAGCCGATGTCGATCGACCCGTACACCTCGTCGGTGGACACCTGCACCACCTTGGCCACCCCCGCCTCCAGGCATGCCTGCAGCAGCGTCTGGGTGCCCAGCACGTTGGTCCGCACGAACTCGCCCGCGCCCTCGATCGACCGGTCCACGTGCGACTCGGCCGCGAAGTTCACCACCAGGTCGTGACCCGGCACGACCTGCCTGAGCAACTCGGCGTCGCAGATGTCGCCGTGCACGAACTCGTGCGGCACGCCGTCGAGATTGGCCCGGTTGCCGGCATAGGTGAGCTTGTCGAGGACGGTCACGGACACGTCATGCAAACTGCGGGCGAAGTGCGAGCCGATGAACCCCGCACCACCCGTCACCAGGACTCTTGTCATGAACTGATCTGCACCTTGCTGTGATCGCCCAGTACGAGACGATGGGCTCTGGGCGTGTTCGGCGCCGGGGTGACCTCGACGTCATGGCCGATCAACGACGACTCGATCCGGCCCACCCCGGCGATCGAGGCCCTCGGCAGCACGATCGAATACTCGATCTCGCTGTCCACCACCGCGCACCCGGCCCCGATCGAGGTGAACGGCCCGACATAGCTGTCACGGATCCGCGCGCCCCGGCCGATGATCACCGGGCCGACGACCCGGGACCGCTCGACCACCGCGTCCGGCTCCACCACCACCCGGCCCACCAGCTCGCTGGCCGCGTCGACCCGCCCGGCCACGCCGGGCTCGACCGACTCCAGCAGCAGCCGGTTGACCTCCAGCATGTCGGTGACGTTGCCGGTGTCCTTCCAGTATCCGCGGATAACCGAGGAGTCCACCCGCAACCCCGCCTCGATCAGGCCGGCGATCGCGTCGGTGATCTCCAGCTCGCCCCGCCGCGACGGCTTCAGCTCCGCCACCGCCGCATGAATGGCCGGCCCGAACAGGTAGACCCCGACCAGCGCCAGATCGCTCTTGGGCCGCTCCGGCTTCTCCTCCAGACCGATCACCCGGCCCTCGGCGTCCAGCTCGGCCACCCCGAACTGGGTCGGGTCGGCCACCCGGGTGAGCATGATCTGGGCCGCCGGCCGCTCCCTGGCGAACCGCTCCACCAGGTCGGTGATGCCGCCCACGATGAAGTTGTCGCCCAGGTACATCACGAAGTCCTCCTCGCCCAGGAACTCCCGGGCGATCAGCACCGCGTGCGCCAGCCCCAGCGGAGCCTCCTGCCGCAGGTAGGTGACCTGCAGCCCGAACTCCGAGCCGTCGCCCACGGCCGCCTCGATCTCCGCCTGGGTGTCCCCGACCACCAGGCCGAGCTCGGTGATCCCGGCCGCCGCGATCGCCTCCAGGCCGTAGAACAGCACCGGTTTGTTGGCGACCGGCACCAGTTGTTTGGCCGAGGTGTGCGTGATGGGTCGAAGCCGGGTGCCCGACCCCCCGGCGAGCACGAGTGCCTTCACAGCTAGTAAGCCCCTTCTCCACGGGTGACGACGGACCAGGTCTTCCAGAGGATCTGCAGGTCGAGGATGAGCGACCAGTTCTCGACGTACCTCAGGTCGAGGCGTACGGACTCCTCCCACGTCAGGTCCGAGCGGCCGCTGACCTGCCAGAGGCCGGTCATGCCCGGCTTGACCACGAGGCGGCGGCGGACGTCGGCGCCGTACTGGTCCACCTCGTCGGGCAGCGGCGGGCGCGGGCCGACGAGGGACATCTCGCCGCGGATGACGTTGAGGAGCTGGGGCAGCTCGTCCAGCGAGTATCGGCGCAGGTGGGCGCCTACGCGGGTGATCCTTGGATCGTTCCTAATCTTGAAGAGCACCCCGTCGAACTCGTTCGACTCGACCAGCGCGCCTTTGAGCTGCTCCGCATCAGCCACCATCGTGCGAAATTTAACCAAGCGGAAGGTTTTGCCGCCTTTGCCAACCCTGGTCTGGTGGAAGAACGCCGGGCCCGAGCTGGTGAGGCGGATCATCAGCGCGATGCCCAGCAGCGGCAGCGCGAGCAGCACGAGGGCCATCGCCGCCCCCAGCCGGTCGAAGGCGGACTTCACGACCTGCCTGGCGCCGTCGAACTCGGGATGCTCCACGTGCAGCAGCGGCATCCCGGCGACCGGCCTGATGCTGATGCGCGGTCCCGCCACGTCGAGCAGGGCAGGGGCCACGAAGAGATCGGTACGCGCGCTCTCCAGGCTCCACGCCAGCCGGCGCAGCGCGGCCCCGTCGAGCTCCGGGCAGGCCAGGACTGCCACGGCGTCGGCCCGCTCGCGCTCCACCACCCTCGCCACGTCGCCGAAGGAGCCCAGCACCGGTATCCCGTCCAGGTCGACGTCCACCGTGTCGTCGGGAAGGCAGGCTCCCACCACCCGCATTCCGTGATAGGGCTGCCGCCTGAACTGCATCACCAGGTCGAGGATCGACTCCCGGTGCCCGACCGCGATCACCTCGCGCATGTAGTCCCCAGCCGCTCTCCTTCGGTGGAGACGTTTGCGCATCCGGTAGCGGTAATAGAGCGTGATCAGCAGCGCCAGCGGCAGCATGGCCATCACGAAGCTGCGCGCGATGGCGGTCTGCGTGGCGTAGGCCAGGATGGCGACGGCCGCCATCAGGCCGATGCCGCCGTTGAAGACGGCCTTGAACTCCTCCGTTCCCTCCCCGTTCGCGCGCTGGCGGTAGGCGCCGCCCATCAGGAGCGCGACGGGCCAGGCGATGACCAGCGCGAATCCCAGGACGAACTCGACCAGCGGGATGAACGCCCCGGCGCCCAGTCGCACGCCCAGCACGCACAGGCACGCGAGCAGCGCGCACACCGTGTCGCCGCATAACAGGAGCCGTAGGTACGCCCGCGTCCAGATGCTCGACGCACGGCGTGGCACGGCCTTGAGGAGAACGGCAACGGACTCCCCAGTCCCCACCCTCATAGCACCACCCTGTGACAACTCTGTGCACCGCGATAACTTGACGTTCCTTGAACCACATGGGTTGACAAGTCCCACGCACAATCAAGGGCGGCGGCCCCCACTAAAGAGTAAAGATCAATTCCGCCATCGGGAATAACGTCAAATGTCCACAACCGGACGATAGTCGGGTGACTCTGGGGCTTGACGGAACGATCCAAAGGTGGCAGCGGCGGAGCCGAGACCGTGAAGTTTACGCTGGTATTTCGCCAGGTTACCGGCCGATGAAGCGGCCAGCCGGGGGCGGAATCGCGGGCTAGTCGTACTCCAGATCCGGCAATGCGGACGGCGGATCCGGGCTGCGCCAGACGACCACAACCCCGTCGTGCGCGGAATTGGCGGCTATTGTCAGTCGCTCAAGGTCGAAATCGGGCAGGTAGCGCAGCCGGGCGAGAAATGTGGCATCCGTGGCCGAACGCGGCACCACGCAGCCTTCCCCGTCGCGGTCGAGCAGGATGTAGAGGACATCTTCGGCGGCTTCGGCCGCGACACGGACCTCCACCACGTCCTCCCACGCGAGGGCCTCGACGCTACCGTCCGCGTAGTGACGGGTGACGCCCTCTTCCGTGACGTACACGTAGGAGTCCGGCATCGGGTTGCCGTGCATGGGCGCGATTCTTGCGAGTTCGGGGGCTGTCCCGCAAGGGTTCATCGTCAATGGTACGAATCGCCGTACAAGGGGCGGGGCCCGCCAGCAGCCAGGGCGCATTCCGGGGGTGGCTCAGTGCGCGCCCCAGGAGTGGCTGAGGTGGGCCGCCACCGCCGCCCGCGCGGCGTCCCGCGGACCGCCGGCGATCGCGTCGAGCAACTCGCGATGCTCGCGGACCAGGACCTCCCTGTCCGTGTACACGTCGCGCAACCGCACGAGCCCGAGCCTGGTCTCGGCGGCCAGCGCGCCGTAGAGGCGCTCCAGCCGGGGGCTCCCGACCGCCTCGATCAGCGCCTCGTGCAGGGCCATGTGCTCGGCCACGGCCTCGGACCAGGGCCCGTCGGCGGGCAAGGCGGCCATCCGGGTCAGCGCGGCCTCCGCCGTCGGCACCCGCCTCCCGGCCACGGCCTGGGCCATCAGGTCCTCCAGGGGCCGGCGCACGTACATGAGATCGTCGAGATCCGAGATCGTCACTTCGGGGACATAGGCGCTGCGGTTGCGCTCGCGCCTGAGCAGCCCCTCGTGCACCAGCATCGCCAGCGCCTCCCGCACGGTGGGCCTGGCGACCCCGTAGGTGGCGGCGATCTCCTGCTCGGGCAGGGAGGTGCCGGGCTCGATCTCGCCGGAGAGCACCCTGCCGCGCAGGGCGTCGGCGAGGGCCCCGACGGTGGAGACGGGTCTGAGCGGCAACGTCACGGCTGCGACTCTAGTGCGGATGAGGCACTACCAGCGCTCCACGAGGTGCTCGCGACCGGACGGCGGTTCGTACGGCTCCGGCCAGTAGTCGGTGACCCGGCTGATCAACCCCTGCTCGGAGACCTCGAACCACACGCATGCGTCCTGGTGCTCGGCGCCGACCCGCGCGTCGAGCAAGGCCGCCGCCTGGCGGCCGTCGGCGACGACACGCCGAACCTCAAGGTGCCAGTCGCCGGGATATTCGCTGTTGAACTGGAGGAAGGCCGCTTTCCCGCGGATCCGTTCGCGGGTCTGCGGCATCTCGTAGATCACGTCCTCGGCGAGCAGTTCACTGAGGGCCGCCCAATCACGCCGCTCAGTGCTGTCGACATAGGCGTCCACGGCATGACGGGTCCTGGATGTCTCGTCCATGCGTCGGACCTTACAGCCGATCACCGACACCCGGCCGGGCCGCCTGCCCACGCCGAACCCCATGGTCACCGCACCGCCTCCCTTTCCGGTACGGCCACCGCCACGAGGCCGAGTGCCAGCAGGACGAGCCCCGCGACCGAGACCGGGGCCAGCCGCTCGCCCAGCACCACCAGGCCGAGCAGCGCGGCGACCGCCGGTTCGGTCAGGGCCAGGGTGGCGGCCGTGGCCACGGGGGTGGTGCGCAGGCCCCGGCCGTACAGGAAGTAGGACAGGGCGGTGGTGCCGAGCCCGAGGTAGAGCACGGCGAGCAGCCCGCGCGGCGCCGCCAGCCACTCGAATCCGCCGAGCACCAGGACGGGCACCATGATCGCGGCCGCCCCGCCGAACATCACTCCCATCACCGCCCCGGACTCGGCCCCCCGGTCGATCGCGGAGGCCGCCATGACGGCGTAGAACGCGTACAGCAGCCCGCCGAGCAGTGCGAGCAGCACTCCCGGCAGCACCTGCCCGCCCGCCTCGGCCCCGCCGCCCGCGATCAGCGCCGCGCACCCGCAGACGGCGGCCGTGGTGGCCAGGGTCCACCGCCCACTGGGCCGACGGCCGTGCAGCGCCCAGGAGAGCAGCCCCGTGAAGACGGGCCCGCTGCCGATGGCCACCACGGTGCCGATCGCGACCCCGGTGCGGCCCACGGCGGCGAAGAAGCACAACTGGTACGCCGCCACCGCGACAGCGCCCAGCAACAATCCCGGTGAGATCGCCCTGCGCAGGCCGGAGCCGGCGAAGAGGGCCAGCGCCGTGCCCCCGATGACGAGCCGGGCGGCGGCGAGCGCCACGGAGTCGGCGGAGACGAGCAAGCCGGCCGTACCGGCGGTTCCCCACAGCGCGGAGGCGGCAATGACGGCGAGAGGTCCGTTCTTCATCGGACCATTGTCTGACAATCAGACAATGCCGTCCAGTAGCCGGTCGATGATTCGCGCCGCCGGTGCCGCCACCTCCCCCGCGTAGTCGTCGAACACGGCCAGGCCGTCGTGGATGTTCGCCAGGTTCTTGCCCGGCAGTTGGAGCAGCGGCGGCTCGTCCTCGGTCGTGATCGCCCCTGTCACGTGGAAGGACTCGCCCGTGGCCGCGATGGAGACCTCGAAGCGCAACTCGCGCCCGTCGGGCAGCATGAACACGGTGCCGACGCGGACGCCGGCCGGCGGGAGGAAATAGGAGAAACGCTCGCTTCTTATGAAGGGGTGATGTAAGTCCGCGAGAATCTCCGACGCCCGGCTGAGGGCCGCCAGCAGCCCGGCCGCGGCCAGACTCTCGCTGTCCATCCGAAAAGGGTAGATCAGCGGACCGGGCACTGCCAGTCAGTCGGTGGCCAGCCGCACATGCCGCTCAACGTCATAAGGCGCACTCCCACCACCGCCCCGGCCCCGCTCGATGCCCATCGCGTGAAATCCGGGCTTGCCCCGCTCGACGCCCATCGCCTGGAACCCGGCTTTGCCTCGCTCGATGCCCATCGCCTGGAAGCCGGCCTTGACCGCGACCCTGCACGAAGCCGGGTTGTTCATCCGATGTCGGAGCTCCAGCCGGCGGAGCCCGCGCTCGCCGAACGCCCACCGGGCCATCGCCCCGGTGGCCGCCGCCGCGATCCCCCGCCCCCTGGCCGCCGGCACCACCCAGTAGGACACGCAGCCGCTGCCGCCGTGCCCATCGATCCCCAGCACCGCGACGTTGCCCACCACCCGCCCGCCGACCGTCACGGCGAACGCGTGCCCCGCCCCCTGCCAGGAGGCGATCCAGCCGTGGGCGTCCTGCAACGTGAGGACGGGAAAGGGCGCCTGCCGCCGCAGATCGGGCACCTGGAAAGCACTGAGCACCACAGGCGCGTCACCCGCACGCCACTCCCGCAACCTGACGTCCACCTTTCACCAAGCACCCCCGAAACCCCCACAATTCCCTACAGAACGCCACCCTCCCGGGGCGCGATCTGATGCGCCGCCTCGAAGTCCGCCACCATCCCCTTGGGCGCCGTCAGACACCATGCCTCGGCCATCAACTCGAACAGCTCATCTGAGTCGATCCTGTCCAGATGCACCACCACCCATCCGAACCGCCCGGCCGTGAACTGCACCTCGAACACGTCGGGCCGCTCGGCCACCAGCGCGATCTGCTCCTCGATCGTTGCCTTGAGCCCGACGGTCTCGGTCGCCTCCCACAGGTAGGCGAACCCCTTGCCGTGCACCTTGAGCCCGATCCACTCGCCTCCATGGCTCATCCGGACGTCAGGCAACCGGTCCAGCAGGTCGAGAAACTCATCAACGCTCACACCCATGCCGCCTGTGTACCAGACCCGCCCGACACTTCGGCCAGGAACGGACGGCTCCCGCACTCCTCACGGGCGGCCGGATCGGCCAGAGCCGATCCGCGCCACCGGCCTCACCCGTAATAGCGCAAAGGGGCTCCACCCATAATGGCGAAACCCGTCCGCGTCTCACTCGTAGTAGCGGACTTCGAGCACATTGCCATCCGGGTCGGGAAAATAAATCGTCTCGGGTGCGATGCCCCGGGCGCCGAAGGAGTTGGTGCCCGTCCCGGTGATCTCCACGCCGCTCTCCTTCAGCCGAATCTGGAGCGCGTCGAAATCCTCCTTGCTTACGGCCAGGCAGAAATGATTGATCGGATGCCCGGCGGTGCCGTTCACCCCGGTGCCCTCGTCCACCCCCCTCGAAGCGTCGTAGGACATCAGGTCGAGGATGGTCTCGGGCGAGATCCGCACACTCGGGAAAGCCGCCTTTCCATCCTTGAACTCCTCGGCTCGTACCCCGGGCAGACCGATCACCTGCTCGTAGAATTGCAGTGAGCCGAGCTGATCCGAGACCCAGCAGACGAGATGATCAAGGCGCACGTCCATGAAATACCTCCGCTCCCGTCCAATATCTGTCGCCCGAATCCCGCTGTCCATGGTTCAGGCGCCCGGACGTGATAACCGCGTTATCCAAATCATGGAAGGGCCGGATGACAGCCACGTAAACATTCCTTGTCGTCCTCTGACGAAAAGCGCGACGACCCCGACCGCGAGCACCGCCGCGGAGCCAGGAGTCCGCCTCGCCCTGGAGGCCGGATCCCGGCCCGCCGAGGGACGGCCACGCAGGTGACCGTCCCTGGTTTCCAGGCCGGGGCGTTCCCGAGCCGACGTCAGGAAGCGAAGGCCTCCAGCTCGACGATCCGCGAATAGTCGTTGGCGCCGTTACCTGCCAGCAACAGCACGCGCAGGTCGGTCGTGCGCACCGGCTCGAACGTCGTGTCGACGACTCCCTGGGTGTTGCCGCGTACCGACGCGACGGTCTTCCACTGGCCGTCGCTGAACGTCTGGACGTCCCAGTCCTTCAGCCCGTAGCGCGCGGCCGGGTACTTCGTGCTGTTCAGCGTGTGCAGGGTGACGCGCCCCACGGTCTGCGGGCCGTCCCACCGCAACTCGAACCAGTCCGGCCAGATCGTCGAGTTGCCGTCGTTCCAGCCGGTGGTGGTGCCCCAGTGCGCGCCGTCGGTGTCCCCGTCGACCGCACCGCAGACGGGGTAACCGGCATGGGTGCTGGAAGCGCTGATCTTGGAGGCCGACCGGGCGAGGTCGCCGTTCGGGTCGGGAGCCGTGGCGGTCACGTTGACCGACGCGTTCGCGGTGGACTTCCCGGCCGACACCTTGACCGAGTACGACCCCGGCTCGGTGCCCAGCGGCGCCGTCACCGGGATGGGGACCTGGGCGGTGTAGCCCGCGGGCAGGTACGTCGAGATCACGGTGCGCTGCAGCGCCAGGGGGCGGGCGGCCGACAACGTGGCGTCGGCGTAGACGGCCTGCGTGCCCGGGTTGGTCAGCCGTACGGTGATCGGGGCGCCGCCGCACTGGCCGGTGGCGATGTTCAGCCCGGCCGAGTCCGCGGCGACCGAGACCTGGATGCCGGGTGTCTGGGGCGGCTTCCCGTGCCCGGAGCCGCTCGCGTTCGCCGCCGCGTTCGCCGCTGTGTTCGCCGCCGCGTTCGCGGCCGTGGGCGTCACTGTGGGCGCCACCAGCAGGGCCACCGACGCCGCGGCCAGGACCGCCACGGAAGTGCGCGGCCGGCGCAGGAAAGTGAAGTGGGTCATGGTCATACCGCCTTCAGGCCGGGCTCGGCCCGCTCGGAGACAAAGGAGGTCCGGGTCTCGACGGGGGCTCCGCGGCGGGTCACGTACGGCAGGACCCGGTAGTCGGCGCGCATCTCGTCGCGGTTCACGTCGAAGGTGACGTAGCCCCGCTGCCCGTTCTCGAACTTGCTGTGCGGGTTGGCCTGCAACTGCAGCTCCAGCTGGGGGCTGGTGTCGAACCCGTCGCGTCCGCTGCTGATCGAGGTGCCGACGAACTCGACGCCTACCGTCTGCGAGTTCATGTCGTCGAAGTTCAGTTTCAGGTCGTTGGCGTAGTTGGTGTGGGTGTCGCCGGTGACGACGCAGACGCCTTCCACCCCGCGCTCGACGATGCCGTCGAAGAGCCGCTGCCGGTCCTCGGGGAAGCCGTCCCAGGCGTCCGCGTTGAGGCCGGGCGGGTTGGCGAGCGTGGTGCGCTGCTTGGCGAGCATCACCTGGTTGGCGATGACGTTCCAGCGGGCCCGCGACTCGCTCAGCCCGTCGAGCAGCCAGTCCATCTGGGCCTCGCCGGTGATGGTACGCGGCTGGGCGTTCCGGTACTGCCGGGTGTCGAGCACGCTGACCTGCATCAGGTCACCGAAGTCGAACCGCCGGTACAGCTGCGCGTCGGGCCCGGCCGGCAACTGCTCCAGCCGCAGCGGCTGGTGCTCCCAGTAGGCGCGGTAGGCGTTGGCACGCTGGACGAGGAAGTCCTCGACCGGCACGGTGCCCTTGACCCCGCCGGCGTAGTTGTCCACCACCTCGTGGTCGTCCCAGGTGAGGACCCAGGGCAGGGCCGCGTGCCCGGCCTGCAGATCGGGGTCGGACTTGTACAGCGAGTAGAACAGCCGGTACTGGTCGAGCGTCACCGGCGCGGCCTGGAAGATGTCCGGCACCTGGGCGGAGGTGTCGAACCGGTCGCCGGCCACGGTGTTCACGGCGTTCTCGTAGATGTAGTCGCCGAGGAACAGCAGGACGTCCAGGTCCTCCTCGGCCAGGTGCTGGTAGGCGGTGTAGTAACCGTCCGGGTACGCCTGGCACGAGGCGATGCCGAACCGGAACCTGGAGACCCGGTCCCGGGCCTCCGGCGCGGTCTTCGTCCGCCCGGTCATGCTCAGGTAGGAACCGGTACGGAAGCGGTAGAAGTACTCCCGGCCCGGCTCCAGGCCGCGCGCGTCCACATGCACCGAATGGCGATATTCCGGCTGGGCGGTCGCCGTGCCGGCACGTACGACCTGCCGGAACCTGTCGTCCGTCGCGACCTGCCACTCGACCTTGTAGTTCTTGTCCGGCATCCCGCCCATCGGATCGAAGATCTCCGGGGCGAGGCGGGTCCACAACACCACCGCCGTCGGGAGCGGATCCCCGGAGGCGACACCAAGTGCGAACGGGTCCGAGCGCAACTTCTTCGAGTCGGCACTGGCCGTGTTTCCGCTCGCGAGGTTCGTCCCGAACGCCAGCGCCATCGCGGCACCGCTGACGGTCAGGAACCTGCGCCGGGTGTGCGGCGCGGCCCGCCGAACCTCATCCTCCTGCGAGGAGCTTGTCATCAAGGCAGCCTTTTCCTAGATCGGATAGATCGGGACAAAGCTCACCATTGGCACATAGCGGAAGGATGGTAGGAGGTTGACTGATCAGCGGCCACCGCATGAACCCAACTCGATCACCACCAGAACACCACGCCTCACCATCCCCACGCGCCCCCGCACCGGACAACTCCTGGCGGACCCTCATGCCGACGTGAAAAGCTCCCGCCCGTGACCGAAGAGCAGAAACGCGCCGACCCCGACTGGCGGCGCCACGAGACCCCGGAGACGATCGGACTGGTCGGCCTCGTCGCCATCGCCGGCGGCATCCTGCTGGCCGTGATACAGGCGAATTCCGGCGCCCCGAATTCGCCCTTGTGGATAATCACCTTCATCGGGATCGCCCTGGTGGGCGTCGGCCTCCGCATCGAGGCCGCGATCCGCGATCGATCCCGCCGCTGAGCACGTACCGGTTCCGCCCTAGTTCCGCCGGGTGAGCACCCAGTGCCAGGAGTCGTCGCCGCCGCGGTCGCGGTTGCCCGTGAGCTGGGTCGTGCGCTCGCCGTCCACGCTGACCAGCACGAGACCGTTGTCGAACTCGCTCCCGCACGTGCCCGCGCACCCCAGCGCCAGCACGTTGTCGTTGTCGGCCCAGGCCAGCGTCTGCAGCACCACCTGCTTGCCCGGCCTCGCCGGCGGCAGGTCACGGCTGAGCACCCGCGTGCCGTCCGGCGAGACCTTGGACCAGGCCGAGTAGTCGATGTACTGGTCGCCGGGCGGGCCCTCCTGCCGCCTGCCGTCGAGGCTGAGCCACAACCTGTCGGGCATGGTGTCGGTGGGCTCCCACAGCATGGACCCGTCCAGGCTCCAGCCGAGGTCCTGGCGGCCGTTCGAGTTTCCGGGCTGTACGGTGCCGTCCAGGGCCGGCAGCCGGTGATAGGCGGCCTCGCCGGTGGCCACGTCGATGAGGTAGTAGCCGATCCGGGGGCTGGCCGGGAACGCGACGTCGAAGGAGTGCCGGCTCGCCCGCTTCCGGCTCGGCTCCGGATACCGGGAATACGCGGTGGCCAGGACCTTGGTGCCGTCGGGCGACCACACGAGCGAGCCGACGTCGTGCTCCAGGTCGATCCAGGCCATGACCTCCCTGCTGTTCATGTCGAGGATGCCCACCCGCCTGCCGATCATGTCCCCTTGCAGCACCGCGGCGAGTTGCAGCCCCGGGGCCACGTCCAGCCAGGCCCAGGCGGTCTTCTCGTAGCCGTCGGAGCGGGGGTCGTACAGATACCAGGTGCGCCGCACGCGCTCCGCCCCGTCGGGCAGCGGCTCCTGCCAGGTGGTCCAGTAGGCGGAGACGGCCACGTCGCCCGCCGCCACGAACCTCTTCGGCGGCGCGTTCTCGATGTCGGCCCGCACGTCGGTGGACGTCACCGTGGGCAGGACGGGCACGCTCACCCCGTTCGCCGGACGTACGGTCGTGTTCGGGCCGTGCAGCCCCACGGCGAGCACGGCTACGACGACGGCCAGCCCCGTGGCCAGCACGGCCGCCGCGACGGGCGACCAGGCGCGCCTCCGTAGCGCCCGGTCGGCCAGGTGATACGGCACCCGCACCTCACCGGCCCATTCCTCCATGGTGTCGCGCAGCAGTCGGGTCATGGGGCGGCCTCCAGTTCCGCGGCCAGTTCGGGGGCGACCTGGCGAAGTCTCGCCAGCGATCGGTGCGTGGTGCTCCTCACCGTGCCGACCGAGCAGCCGAGCGCGTCGGCGACCCGGTCCTCCGGCAGGTCCTCGAAATAGCGCAGCACCAGCACGGCGCGCTGCCTCGGGGTGAGCCTGGCGAGCGCGCCGCGCAGCACCATGCGCAACTCGCTCTGATGAGTACGGTCCGCGCCCGCCCGGTCGGGCGGCACCGCCTGGACGACCTCGCCCCGCCGCCCGATCGCCCGCCACCAGCTGACCTGCTGGCGGAACATGATCTGCCTGACGTACGCCTCAGGGGCGCCGACCTGCTGCCACCTGGCCGCCAGCTTCGTCAGCGCGGCCTGCACCAGATCCTCGGCCCCGTGCTGATCACCGCCGGTGAGCAGGAACCCGAGCCGCATCAGGGCAGGAGATCGCGCAGAGACGAATTCGCGGAAGCGCTGCTCGTCCGCGGCGTCCACGACCACCTCCATACAAGTGAACGACACCCCTCAGACGCGGAAGAGCCCGTCCCGCTATGCCTGCCCGACCCAAGAGTTTTTCCCGATCGATCGGCGCCGCCGCGACCACCGGTTTGTGCCAGGGTGGGCGGCATGCTGGAGATCACTGCGGTGACCGAGGACGGTCACCGGTTCGTACGGCCGGCCGAGGCGGACATCGCCGACCTGGTCGGTGCTCTGGGGCGGCCCGAGCGCAGGTTCCTGATCCTGCAGCGGATCCCCGACCTGCCGAACGTGTTCATGCAGGTATGGCATGACGGAGCCGACTACACCGTCGAGCATCGCGACGGCGGCGCCGACCGGCACTTCCAGGTCTTCCTCGAAGGTCCCGAGCAGGTGGTCCCCGTCATGGCCGCGTGGGCGCGCCAGGCGGACGGCTGGCGGTACGGGCTCTCCTGGACCCCGGTGGACCTGGGCGCCCCCGAGCCCGCCCCGCCCCTGGCCCTGGACGAGGACGATCGCGCGAAGCTCGATCAGCGCCTCCGCGAGGTGATCATCGGCGGCTACGCGACCAGGGCCGAGCTGGCCGAGATCGCGGCGGACTACCTGGTCACGGGGGATCACCGGCCCGTCACCCCCGGACAGGCCCGTGAGCTGGCCGACCGGCTCTGGCTGGACCGCGTCGAGGAGCAGGCCGCCTGGAAGGGCGAGACCGACCCCGAGCGCCTCACCCGGGCCTTCACAGCCCTGGCGGCCACCGGCATCACGGCGAAGGAGCACTTCACGTGCTGCGGTTCGTGCGGCCGGTCGGAGATCGGCGAGGCCGGCGCGCCGGACGCCCGCGGCTTCGTGTTCTTCCACAGGCAGTGCACGGATGCCACCGCCGCCGGCGGACAGGGCCTGACCCTCCTGTACGGCGGCTTCGACGGCTCACCGGCCACCACGGCCGCCATCGGCCGCGAGGTCGTGGCCGCGCTGGATCAGGCCGGCCTCACCGCCGAATGGGACGGCGATCCGGCGCAGGCCATCACCGTCACGCCGATCACCTGGCGCAAACGCCTCATCGGGTAGTCAGTCCATCGTGGGCTGCCCGGCCGGAGGCCGGTGCTCGGACACCCATCGAGCCCAGTCGGCCAGAGCCTGCGAGAGGCGGACGCCCGCCTCGATGGTCACCCGCATCGACTGCACCGGAGGCGCGGTGCCGAACTCGCCGCGATCCTTGCGCTCGGCGTAGGCGGTGTACAGCTCCGCCATGCCCGTGTAGAACTCGATCTTCCGGCGCAGATGCCTGTCCAGGTCCTCGGGGTCCATCAGCCAGAAGAACAGCGACCGCAGGAGGGGCTGGAGGCGCATGGTGTGGTCGACGTCGCCTTCGGCCAGCCATTGCCGGATCTCGGCCACCCCGGACCCGGTGATCCGATAGGCCGTACGGCGTCGCGGCCCCTCGCTGTCGACCTCGATCAGCCCGTCGTCGGCGAGCCGCCGCAGCTCGGCGTAGATCTTGGGATGCTGGGCGGGCCAGATCTGGCCGAGCACCCCCCGGAAGCGGCGCGCGAGGTCGTAGCCGCTGTGAGGTGCTCATGCGCAAGGACAGGTCCGTACTCGTGACCGGGGCCGCCGGCGGCATCGGCAGCGCCGTCACCCTGCGGCTCGCCGAACTCGGCTTCACCGTCTACGCCGGTGTACGGTCGGAGTCCCCCCGACTGGCGACACGACCCGGGGTGCGGGTGGTGCGGATGGACGTCACCGATCCCGTCGCCGTCGAGGCCGCCGCCGAAGAGATCGCCAAGGAGACCGACGGCCTGCACGCCGTGATCAACAACGCGGGAACGATCGTCCAGGGTCCGCTCGAACTGGTCCCGCCCGAGGAGCTGCGCCGCCAGTTCGAGGTGAACGTCTACGGCCCCGTCCACGTCATCCAGGCATTCCTGCCGCTGCTGCGGGCCGGCCGGGGGCGGCTGATCAACGTCAGCGCCGCCTCGGCCCGCCTCGCGTTCCCGTACCTGGGCCCCATCTCCGCCGGCAAGGCGGCACTGGACTCGCTGTCGCACGCGCTCCGCGTCGAGCTGGCGACCTGGGGCATCCCCGTGGTGATCGTCGACCCGGGAACGGTAGACACCCCCATCTTCGCCAAGGCGGAACCGGCCGCAGCCACCGCCCTGGCCCAAACCCCCGCCGACCGGGCCGGCCTCTACACCCCCGCCCTGGAGGCCGTGGGCCGGGCCATGACCCGGCTGAAACCAGGCCCCGTCGACCCGGCCGTGAAACTCATCGTCCAGACCGTACGGGCGGCGCACCCCAAGCCCCGGTACGTCGCGAGCAGCGCCCGCGCCATGACCGTCCTGTCACGCCTGCCCCTGCGAACCCGGACCGGCTCCTGACCCGCTTCCTCGGCCTCAACGCCGCACGGTGACACCCCAGCGGCCAGAAGTGGGCCAACATTCCCGAACAGAAGCGGACCTTATCCCCGATCCACTCGTGCCATAGCGTCGCCTTGATCGGGAGCTCGGGCGCTCGCGCGGTTCGCAGCTCGCGCACGTGCCGCCCGGGCACACGGAGGACAAGGGAGCCACTGAGATGCCGCTACTGGTGCTCTGGGACATCGATCACACCCTCATCGACGCCGGCACGCAGTTGCGTCGTGCCTACGCCACGGCGTTCCACAAGGCGACCGGCATCCCGCTGGAGCAGCCCTGGCAGTTCGACGGCCGCACCGAGCTGGCCGCCGCCACCGACGCGTTACGGGCTCACAGTCTGGATCCAGCCGCCGGGCTGCTCACCGCCTTCACCGACCTGCTGGTCACGGAGCTGCGAGCCCGCGCCGACGACCTGGCCACCGAGGGTCGGGTCCTGCCGGGCGCGGCCGATGCGCTGACCGCCGTGGGCGCCGTTCCTGGAGTACGCCAGTCGGTCCTCACCGGCAACCTGTATCCCCTCGCGGTGCTGAAGATGACGGTGTTCGGCCTCGCCGGCCACGTCGACTTCCGGATCGGTGCGTACGGGGACGACGCCTACGAACGTACCGACCTGCCCGTACACGCCTTCGACCGTACCGAGCGGCATCTCGGCAGACGCCACAGCGGCACCGACACCGTCCTCGTCGGCGACACCCCACGGGACATCGCCACCGCGCACGCGGTCGGCGCGCGGATCGTCGCGGTCGCCACCGGCACCACCGGCATTTCGGACCTGCGGGCCGCCGGAGCGGACGTCGTCCTGCCGGACCTCACCGACACCGCCGCCGTCCTCGACGCGGTGACCCTCGTCACGGACCGCAAGGCCGCGCTCCCTGGGCCGGCGACATGACCGTCCGGGCGGTGGTGTTCGACCTGGACGGCACCCTGGTCGACACCATGACCTCGATCCCGTACGCCTACGTACGGACCATCCGCGATCTCGGCGGCCCCGACGTGTCCCCCGCCCTGCTGATCGCGAGCTGGCACATCGGCCCCACCCCAGCGGTCCTGGCCCACTTCCTGGGCAGAACCGTCACCGCCACCGACCTGAAGCGCTTCCACGCCCACATCGCCACCGCGGCCGAGTCCACCCGGCCGTTCCCCGGCATCCCGGAACTCCTGCGCCGACTACGCCACGACGGCATGCCACTCGCCCTCTACACCAGCGCCACCCGCCACCTGGCCGGCCTGATGCTGGCCCGTACCGGTCTGACCGGCTACTTTCCCGTCGTGGTCACCGGCGACGAGGTCACCAACCCCAAACCGGCCCCGGACGGCCTCCTGGAAACCTGCCGCCTCCTGGGCGTCCCCGCCTCGGCAACGGCCTACGTCGGAGACTCCGACACCGACCTGCGCTGCGCCCGAGCCGCCGGAGCACTCCCCATCCATGCCCGCTGGTCCCCCCACCTCGACGACCTGCCCGCCCACCCCCACGCGGCCCACCGCCCCACCGACGTCCTCACCATCACGGCCGCCCAAGGCGATCCTGCTGATGCTGCTCGGGCAGATGAGCCTCGGCATGAGCCCAGACCAGCACGTTGGCCAAGCCCTCCCCCTCGAAGAACGCCAGCACCTCCCGATCGGAATGCCGCAGGCTGAAATGGGTCAGCACGAAAAGAATCTCCGGATGCGCCACGACGAACGGCTTGAGCCGGCTCCACACCGTGTGCCCCACCCGGCGGGCCCGATCGAGCTCCGCGTCGTGCAGATACGTGCACTCGGTGATGATCACCGGATACTCGAAAAGCCACGGGCTGCGCCCGAGCGCGTCGGCGTGCGTGTCACCGAGATAGGCGAACAACGGCCGCTGAACCTGCCGGTCGACCGCTATGCCCTGCTTGCGCCGATCCGAGACGAGCCGGCCGAACTCCGCGGCGCCGAGCGTCGCCTTGAGCTCCTCCATCTCCGGGAGGAGGGCTCGCCGGTTCTCCGCGACGCCATATCCGACGCTGGGCACTTTGTGCTCGGTCTCGATGACCCGCACCGTATGAGAGTCGTGCCTGCCGAAGCGAAACTCCTCCCCCGCCCGGACCCCGTGCACCCGAACCCCCGAGGCGAGAGCCGGGTCGTAGCCGGCGACCTGGTTCAGCTCGGTCGTGGCACGCAGGTAGTCGCGCACGTACGGTAACGCCTCGTCAGGCGCGTAAATGTCGACCCCGGTCGTACGGGTCGCCAGAAAGTCGAGATCCTTCGAGTGATCCAGATGCGTGTGCGTCAGCAGCACCGTGTCAACCTGACGACCCTCGACCAGCCCGGCATCAAGACCGAGCTTCAACTCGGGGACGTGGAAGAACGTCTTGTCATTGGCCCGCGAATAGCCGGTGAGCGTCAGCTGGGCGCCCGGCAACCGCCACGTCTTCCACTGCCGGAACGGATGCCCGCGCTCCAGCAGCTCCGGATGCATGATCATGGCGAGGAGAATAACCCCGCAGGAACCGAACCTCTCGCCTCCACCGCACCAGCCGCACCGGCCGTCAGGCGACACTCTGACGGCCCTCGACAATACTATGAGCAATGATATAGTCACGCTCAGCTATGGAAATCATCAGCAGGTTGCCGCGTCACGTGGCTTGCGTGATGGATGGAAACGGGCGGTGGGCCGCGCAGCGATCGCTGCCGCGCACCGCAGGCCACGAGGCGGCAGAGGCCGCCGTCATCGACATCATCGAGGCAGCGCGCTCGGCCGGCATCAAGTGGTTGAGCCTGTACGCCTTCTCCACAGAAAACTGGCGCAGACCGGCGGGCGAGGTCGACATCCTGATGAGGCTGGTGCGCCGGGCCATCCGCAAGCACGCACCGGCGTTGCACACGCGGGGCGTCCGGTGCAGGTTCCTGGGCATGTCCGATCCGCGGATCCCGCCGCCCCTGGTCCGGGACATCGCCGATCTGACGACGCTTACCAGCGACAACAGGCAGATGACGCTCACGGTCGCCTTCGACCACGGGGGGCGCCGCGACATCGTGGAAGCCGCCCGTTCGCTGATCCACGCCGCCGTGCCGGCCGAGCAGGTCACCGAGGCCACCTTCGCCCGGCATCTCCCCTACTCCGACACGCCGGACGTGGACCTGGTCATCC
The DNA here is from genome assembly GCF_900099965.1 of Nonomuraea jiangxiensis. Lineage (GTDB taxonomy): Bacteria > Actinomycetota > Actinomycetes > Streptosporangiales > Streptosporangiaceae > Nonomuraea > Nonomuraea jiangxiensis. The sequence continues at coordinate 437,551 of NZ_FNDJ01000006.1, forward strand.
GCACATCCGGAGAGCAGCGGATCTCCAACTTCATGCTCTGGCAAGTGGCCTACGCCGAATGGGTCTTCCCTCCGGTGCTGTGGCCCGACTTCCGCGCGACCCACCTCTGGGAATGCCTTGAGGCCTACCGATCGCGCCAGCGCCGGTTCGGCGATGTTCGCCAGTCGACCGCCACCACGGGAGAGGCACCTCGATGATCCAGACCACCGCGGACAAGACCGTCGACGTCTTCGGGCCGGACTCCATGCTGCGCCGCTTCGTCAACGACGCACGGTGGGGCTTCGCGGTGGCCCGCGCCACGGTGCTGGAAGCCGCGCACCCTCAGATCGGCACAGCGTTGATCGAGAACTCGACGTTCGTGACCCATCCGTGGCGGCGGCTGCGCAACACGTTGGTGAGCACGCAGCGAATCCTCGACACGGACCATCGCGTTCGCAACCGGGAGACGGCCCGCCTCAACCGCCTGCACGCCCGCATCTCGGGCACCGACTCGCAGGGCCGCCACTACAACGCGATGGACGCCGAAGCTCGCGCCTGGGTGATCGCGACCCTGTTCGAATCGACAGTGACGATGTGCCGGCTGAGCGGCCAGTCGCTCGACAGGCCCGCACTGGAACGGCTCTACGCCGAGTTCCGTACGTTCCTCGCCCTGCTGGAGGGCAACAGCGACCGGCTCCCCCCGACGTTGCGGGAGTTCTGGCCCTACTACGACGACGTGATCGAGCATCGCCTGGAGAACACCGAGGCGGTCCATGTCATCCTCTACCGGCTCTTCGCCAACGTGCCCGCGCCGCCCCTGCTGCGCAACCATCCCGCGGTGTGGGCCGCGGGCCGAGCCGTGGCAGGCCCGGTGGCCGCCGCGATCACCATCGCGTCGCTGCCGGAACCCTTCTGCCGACGTGTCGCCCTGCCCGACCTTCCAGGAGCGCGGGCGCTCATGCACGGGGCCTACCTGACCGCCGGACTCGCCACCCGCCTGCTACCGAGCAGTTGGGTGCACGTCAGCACGTTCGTGAGCCTGCTGGATCCCGACCACGCCGACGACTCCGGACCATGGCAGACCGTACGCCGCAAGGCAGGCCAGGCCGCGGCCATGCTCAGACTCATGACCCCCGCTCCCGACAAGGTCAGCCAAGCCACCCGCTCAGCCGACCAGTTCTTCGCCGAGGTCCTGGACCAGACCGGCGACGGCTACCTCGCCTGGCCCGACCTGGCGGCCATGGCAAGAGAGATCGCCACCCGGCTCGACCTGGACGAACAGGACGAGGAACGCCTCTACACCGCCTACGCCGCCTGGTGGCGGGAGCTGCAGACCCATCTCGACACCGGCGGCGACGGACGCGTGACACGACAGGAATACGCCGCCTCGGCCGTTTCGCTGCCCAGCCTCGGACTGGTCAAGATCGCCGACGTACTGTTCGATGTCACCGACCTCGACGACGACCAGGCGATCGACGTACAGGAATACCAGCGGTTGTTCCGCACGGCCTTCCACCGCGACCTGACCGGCCGAGCGGACAGCTACTCCCGCAGTGCTTTCGTCAGAGAGTTCCTGTCCTTCATGTCCGGCCAACAACACTCAACCGCCTACAACACCCTCCTGTCCTAGCCGCCCAGCCTCGCACCGACCCAGATCGACTGCCGGACACGGAAGTCAGGTAGTTCGCCGGCAACCCGACCCGGAGCACGGGGTCTGCGGGTCCGAGCACCGGAAGCGGCGGGTTTTCACGCGGCAGGCGGAGCAATTCCCCTCGACCGATGGACAATACGGGATAATTCGCACGAGTTGGACATAACGATGATGCATTATGCCAGGCCTCTGCAGATTCTGTAGCATAGCGGCGTGTCGACTCATCCCCCCGTTGCCAGCTATGTCGGCAAAAGCGTGCGTTGGTATCAGATCGGAAAAAAGGTAATAGAAAGGAGGAATTGGCTAAAGCATCTGCGATGGCAGGCTGTCTCCCGCGCCCTCAGCGAGGATGACACCATCCTCTCGGAGAAGGTGGGACAAGCGGCCACCGCCTTCTGCGACGCACTCGACATCACAGAGTTTCCGATCGACCAGGACCGCTCTGGCATGTTCCGGCGCATGGGCCGGTGGGTCAGAGAGAAGATAACCTGGGGCGTTCGCTTCCCCGACTATCGTGGCCGGCTCAGCTTAACGTTCGACGACCGACTGAAAGCTTGGATAGAGGACGCCGCCGAAAGCCCTATGGGCCGAAAAGCGCTCGATTTTGCCCAATACCACGTTAACGAAGAAGGGCGCAGCGCACTGTTCGCCGAAGCAGTGCTGAACGAAGCCCACGGCGTGCTCATAGAAGCGCGTGAAGGCGAATCTCCGGGTGCCGCCCGGTGGGAAATGGCTGCCGAGATTCACCGTTACGTCCCGGACAGCGAGATCCGACGACGGCACCAGCGCTGGAGAAGTTCGGCGAGAGCCCTCAGCGCCGGCGGCACCGCCGCGGTCACCACCCAGGTCTTTACGGACGACCTGACCAAGTCGATTACTCTCGGCGTCGCGCTCACGGCCTTGGCCGCCATAGTGGAACTGACGATCTCCACCCGCACGCTGTCCGGTCAGCAAATCGCGGTCCGGGAGCAGGTGCGAGCGTGGCTCGAGGAAGCCCTGGTGGCACGGCTGTGGGGCAACCTGCAGTGGATGGGTGACCTGGGTAAGCAGATCGAAGAAACGGGCCGGCCGCTCCCCATCGGCGACCTCATCATGGCCATGGCCAGAGGCCTGGTCACCATAAGGCCCCTCGACGACGACGCCAAGGTCTTCCGGGATGTGGACCGGCTGAGAGAGCATGCCCTATCTGTCTCGGATCCCGAACTCCTGGCATTCCTCGTACGCCTGGAGACAGCCTTGCGGCACAAACCTGACACGCTGCCGCACGCGTTTCGGGCACTCATCACTTCGGTGCGAGAACGCAACATGCTCGGAGAGGCGGAACCAGGAGGCCGGCCCATGGTTACGCGAGCATACGCCGGAGACTAGGGCTTGGCGGCCGGTTCATCACCCATCGCGAGGACTTCGCGTATCGGGCCCCAGCCATCCCACCTGACGACTATCCGCTGCACCGCCAAATCAAGCATCCCCACACGTCGCAATAGCCCCCCGTCCTTATGAGGTCCGCCGTGGCGGTTCGGCGCGTGAGCGCTGCCGACCCCGACCGGCCCAGGCCGCTACGCGGGCCGGCGACCCGCGCGACGCGTGGCGGGAAGAGGTTGTCGCCGTCATCGCCTCCACACAGCGCTGAAGCGCATTCAGGTCCACTCATGCCGTACGCGGCGGCCACGTCACAGGCAAACTCCGAAGGACGTCGCCCCCATCGCCGTACACCTCGACCGAGATCAGTCCCGCCCACCGCCCGGGCGAGTATGAGATCAAGCTTCGTCACCCGACCGGTCAAGGGCTACCAGTACCAGCGTTCTTCCTGGTCCTTGATCCACCCGAATGTTTCAATCTACGTGCGGATAGGCGCGCTCCAGGTAGTCGTTGAGCTGTCGCCATTGTGTGGGGTGGATGTCCAGCGCATGAAGGTCACCAGGGTCCACCCAGCGCACGTCACTGGCCTCATCATTGGCCCCCGGCCGACCGCCGACCGGACGGGCGATCAGCATTACCTCGTACTCCTGCCGGATCTCGCCGTCGGTGTACGCCACGATGTGACCGGGGTCGGAGTAGATACCCAGGATGCCCACCGCCTCGACGCGCACGCCGGTCTCCTCCTCGGTCTCCCGCACGGCACACTGGGACGGCGTCTCCCCGATCTCCATCTTCCCCATGGGCAGAGCCCACTGACCGGTGTCACGTCGGCACTGCATCAGAATGCGCCCCGCATCATCCACCGTAACCGTCCCGCAAGCAGGCACCAGGCTGTTCGCCTTCGGCGCGTCCGGGTCGTTCCAGTACTCCACTCGCCCCATGAGCTGCCTTTCAGATCTCCGCACCGGACCACGGCACTGCCGGCGTGATGCATCCGGCTTCACAAACGTCAGAGCCGAAAGTCGCCTACGGACCGAGCCTCAGGAAGATTCAGGGTCCACTGTTGCGACGGACGTAGGGTCCGAAAGTCGAACCGGTACACGGCAGACGCATTCCGGTAGCACATAGACCATCCACGATGTTTCCGGCGGCTACTTCGTTGAGCTTCCCGTCCTGAACCGCACAGGCAAGAAGCCACACAGTGCCATGAACCTCCAAGCCGTGTGCCCTTCCCACGGCCACGGCTTCTCGATCGTCGGTGATGGCGATTCCGCGGGATAGTTCGGCTGCGGAGAACACGCTGGCCTCCCCGAGATCGCGCCCCGAAGATCCGATGCGCTGTACCCACTTGGCGAAGCACTTGATCTCTTCCAGAGAATCGAGCCTGGCCAACCCAAGCCAATCCGCGTCCAGCACAGTCTGCAGGAGCGGGTGCTCCTGCACCCCCGCGCGTATCTCTTCCCGCACCACGTGAGTGGTCAGACACACGGTGCCCGTCAGGAGATCACGCAACACGTCCAAGCGTTCCGCGCGAGCGAAGTGGTTCAGACACATCGCATCGAATATCAAGACGGGGTCTGGCTCAGCGCTGCTCACAGCTCGAAATCCGCATCATCACGCACCGGGAGGTCGCTTGCCACGATCTGACCACGCATGAGTTCGACCGCCCGAGATTCTGTTATGAGCGAATCCTTGAAGGATTCGATCACCGCATGCGCAAAGCTGGGAGGCACTCGAACCGCATCCAAATCGGGTTGAGGTGCCCACCCGACCGCTTCCATCAACTCCGCGCGCGTCGGGTTTCTTTGGCGCATCTCCTTGGCGAAACTCCTGTCGATAGCTTCGCCTGCGACGGCTTGCCGCACAGTCAACGACCAGGAGGTCCTGAAGCGCGCAGCCAGGACCACCAGGTCCTCGCGCCTGACCCTCTCTCTCGAGTCAGCGACGCCGCGAAATGCTGCGACTGGAAGAAGAAGTTCCGCGGCGAAAGCGTCAATGATCGCTTCTCTTTCATTACGAGACGCATGGACACCGATATCCGTGGAGTACTCGTCTCCAACGATGAGGTGCCCCAGCTCATGAGCTGCGGTCGCACGCCGGCGGCCAGGATCACCGCGGCTGCTGACCACCGCCACGGCAAGATCGTCCTCGATCAACGAGGCGCCTTCGCCTGGCACCTCAACAACCGCGACCAGCTGTCCAAGCCGCTCGCACACACTCATGAGCGAATCTATGGGTTTATTGCCGAGGCCTAGACGCTCTCGCACCCATGCGGCGGCGTGGCGGGCGCTCAGAGTGTCCTCCACCGCCTCGGGATAGCGTTCAATGTCAGGTGGGTTGAACGCCCTCAGCTCAACAAGCTGCCGGATGTCAGCCAACCACGTGGAGAGTGCGACTTCCAAGTGATGGGATTGCCGCGTTGCGTCAGTCACCGTGTCGTCGGCCAGCTCTGCGCGGCGAGACACGACCAGAGGCGGCGGATCGAGGAAGTAGCCCAAGGGAACCTGAAGAACCGCCGACAGCTTGGCGAGTTCGAGCGCATCCACACGGCGAACGCCTCGCTCGATCTTCGCGATCATCGTTCGGTCGAGCTTCAGCGCCGACGCCAGCTCCTCCTGTGACATGTCGGCTGCCATACGGCACTCGCGCACGCGCTCACCTATGTCCTGCCACTCTCCCGTGTCCTTCATAGTGCGATAATCGCACAGGCGCTACGGAGGCGGGAGGCCGAGAAGCCGAATTGCAGTTAATATTGCGCCAATTAACCCCCATCCCCTTGCCATGCTTACGTCCTAGATCGTCCCGTTGACACCTAGGAGTCACCCAGCAAGGGGACAGGAGAAGCCAGGCAGCTCCGGCTTGACTGACCAGGTCAGCGGCCATACTGCCAGCCGTAGCACCCTAGACCAGCGGCGACACCGGCCACCTGACCGTGCACGGCGTCCTGATTACGCCTCACCAGAGGCGAGTCCGACCGGGCAAGCCACACCCGTTCCCCTGATCCCGCAGTAGCCGTCCGGGTTCTTCCACAAATATTGCTGGTGGTGGTGCTTCGCTTCAGGCAATAGATATGCGACCTATCGAGACTCTGACCGGAAATCAAGAGCGGCAACGACCGGATGTTGCCTGCGCAGATACCGCCAGCCCAGGACCCCGTACCAGATCATGATGGGCATGTGGAGCGCATACCCGAGCTGTTCCAGTGTCCCCGTAGGGCCGTCGGTCCCGGTCGTCCACGGAAGTACGACCGCGGCTAGGCCCATAAGTGCGGCGATCACGCCGGTGATACGAAGCCCGGCGGGCATCGGGATGCCCACTGCGCCGGCGACGGTGGCAGCGACCCACAGCAGCCCGGCCAGATTGACCGCCCATTTGGCCGTGAGCAGCACGGCCAAGGCCACTGTGACGGCCGCCGGGGCGGTCGGGCGGGCGGCCAACTGGGTCAGTGCCAGGTTTCCGGCGTCATGAAGCAGGCCGGCCAGCCCGGCGCCGGCCAGCAGGCCACCGGCCAGCGTCACCAGATACGGTCTTGACGTCTCGGCCGGGCGAGCAGCCATCACAAGCCCGGCCGCGGTCAGTGCCAGCCAGCCCAGCACGTCGAAGGCCAACTCGGTCAAGTGCAGCCCGACCTGCTCGCTCACTGCGTCCAGCGCGGCGCCGGGATCGGACGGACTCAGGGTCAACCCCGATGGCACCGCGATGGCCGTACCGGCGACCATGGCTACCAGCGAGGTCAACAGCAGCACACCGGTGAGCCGGAGCCGAGGGTTCGGATCAGTCATGAACCGGACGGTAGAACCCTGACACAGGGACAAGGTCAACATGCCAGGTGAGGGGACGTTATGTGGCGGATCGGGCAACTGGCGCGCATGGTCGGCGTATCCGAACGAACCCTGCGCCACTACGACAAGATCGGGCTGCTGGTTCCCGCCGCGGTCGACCGCACCACCGGCTACCGCTGGTACGGCGTGGCCGAGCTGTCCCGGCTCGAACGCATCCGCGGACTGCGGCGCCTCGGCCTGCCGCTGCGCCAGATCGCCGATCTGATGGACGCTCCCGAGACGCAGCTCCGGCAGGCGCTGATCGAGATCGTGGCGAATATCAGGCGTGACATCGCCACACTGGCCGCGACCGCGGCTCACGCCGAGGACCACCTCGCCGTGCCGATGTCGATCCTGCCTCAGCAGACCGCGGTGGACTCGCGTCGACTACGCGTCCGCCGCATGCGCCTCAATCATCCCGACGAACTGGCCGCCGTCTGCCCGGCGCCACCGGCGGCCCTGCTGACCTGGCTTCGCGGGCAGCCGACGGGCGGCTTCGCCGCCGCGGTGACCACCGACGGCGCCGGCGAGCAGATCCTCCTGCCTGCCCGTACTGTCGTACGAGCCGTCGTTCCATCCTCAGCAGGGGTAGTCCGCGCCGGGCAGGACCTGTTCGGCTGGCTGCACCGCCACTGCCTGGCTGTCACCGGTCCCACCCTTGAAGAGCACCTCATCGATGACGACGGCGCTCACGCCATCGTCCTTGAGGTAACCGTGAGCCCACGGCCGTGCATCCGCGCCGCCTGACTGTTCCTCGCTATCACCACACCCCCTACGCCCCACCGGAGGTCAGGCCGACCGGGCAGGAGACCCCGGTGCCGCCGATGCCGCAGTAGCCATTGGGCACTTTGTATAGATATTGCTGGTGATAATCCTCGGCGTAGTAGAAGGGGCCGGCATCGGTGAGGTCGGTGGTGATGTTGCCGTAGCCTGCCTGGTTCAGGACCTTCTGGTACGCGTCGCGTGACGTTTCCGCGGCCTTGCGTTGCTCCGGTGAGTGGTAGTAGATGGCCGAGCGGTACTGGGTGCCTATGTCGTTGCCCTGGCGCATGCCCTGGGTGGGGTCGTGGGCCTCCCAGAAGACCCGGAGCAGTTCTTCGTAGGACACCTTTGAGGGGTCGAAGACCACTCTGACGACCTCGGTGTGGCCCGTGAGGCCGCTGCAGACCTCCTCGTACGTCGGGTTCGGGGTGTAGCCGCCCTGGTAGCCGACGGCGGTCGTGATGACGCCGGGGGTCTGCCAGAACTTGCGCTCCGCGCCCCAGAAGCAGCCGAGGCCGAAGTCGGCCACCTCCAGGGGGGTCGAGTCCTGGTCCGAGGTGTACGGCGGGGTCAGGGGGGTGTGCAGGACGGCGTGCCGCGGGGGGACGGGGATGGGGTCCGGGCGGCCGGGGAGAGCGTCCTCGGGTCGGACCATCGAGGTCTTGTTGCCGAACAGCCAGCCCATCGCACTACCTCCATAGGTCACATCCCAGGCTACATACGTCGCAACACTTTAGCGTGGCTACACATTTCCATATAGAGGACGAAATTTGTGGTTAAGGGTGGTGATGCCGGAAGATGTGACCCATGCCTGACCTCCGGCGTGGCGCACTGTTCGGGATCGCCGCCTACACCATGTGGGGCCTGTTCCCCCTCTACTGGCCGCTGCTCAAACCCTCGGGAGCCGTCGAGATCCTGGCCCACCGCATGGCCTGGTCGCTGGTGGCCGTCCTCGCCGTGCTGGCCCTGCGCCGCCACTGGTCCTGGGTGCGGGACCTGCTCAGGCAGCCGGCGAAGCTGGCGCTGCTGGCCGTCGCCGCCGTCGTCATCACCGTCAACTGGGGCACCTACATCTACGCCGTCAACAGCGGTCACGTGGTGGAGAGCGCGCTGGGGTACTTCATCAACCCCCTGGTCAACGTGCTGTTCGGGGTGGTGCTGCTACGGGAGCGGCTGCGGCCGCTGCAGTGGGCGGCGGTCGGGTTCGGGGCGCTGGCGGTGCTCGTGCTGACGCTCGACTACGGGCGGCTGCCGTGGATCGCGCTCACGCTGGCGGTGAGCTTCGGCGTGTACGGGCTGGTCAAGAAGCAGGCGAACGTGGCGGCCACCGAGAGCATGGCCGTGGAGACCCTGGTCCTGCTGCTGCCCGCCCTCGGTTACCTGATCTTCCTGCAGACCGGCGGGCAGGCCACGTTCGGACACCATGGGGTCTGGCACGTGCTGCTGCTGGTGGGGTCGGGGATCATCACGGCCGTCCCGCTCATCTGCTTCGGGGCCGCGGCGATCCGGGTGCCGCTCAGCACCATGGGCCTGCTGCAGTACATCGCGCCGATCCTGCAGTTCGCGGTCGGGGTGCTGATCGCCAAGGAGACGATGCCGCCCAGCCGGTGGATCGGGTTCTCGATCGTCTGGCTGGCCCTGGCGATCTTCACGTACGACGGCTTCCGCACGGCGCGCACGGCCGCCCGGAAGCGGAAATCAGCCGGAACGCTTGACCACGTAGTCACATAGCGCCATAAAAGCCGCCCTGGCCGGAATGTCGGGGAGGCCGGACAGGTCGGTACGGGCCCGGTCCACCCAGGCGGCCAACTCGGCCCTGGCCTGGACCATGCCCGGGTGGGCACGGAGCAGGGTCAGCGCCTCCTCCACGTCCTCCTCCGCCACCGCATCCGACAGCAGCTCGTTCAGCCGGGGATCGGACGACGTGGCCAGCGCGTACAGGACCGGGAGCGTCTTGACGCCCTCGCGCAGGTCGGTGCCGGGCGTCTTGCCGGACTCCGCGCCCGAGGAGGCCACGTCCAGCAGGTCGTCCCCGAGCTGCCAGGCCACCCCGATGGCCTCGCACGCACGGCTGAGGCGCTCCTCCACGTCCGCCGGCGCCCCCGACAGCAGCGCGCCGAACCGGCCGGAGGCGGCGATCAGCGAGCCCGTCTTGTCTTCCAGCACGCTGAGGTAGTGGGCGACCGGGTCCTCGCCCGCCTTCGGCCCGACCGTCTCCCTGATCTGGCCCTGGACGAGCCGGGAGAACGTCTGCGCCTGGATGCGGATCAGCTCCGGCCCGAGGTCGGCCAGGAGGTCGGAGGCCTGCGCGAACAGATAGTCGCCGGTGAGAATGGCCACGGTGTTGTCCCACCGGGCGTTCGCGGACGGCGTGCCCCGGCGCACCTGGGCCTCGTCCATGACGTCGTCGTGATAGAGCGAACCGAGATGGGTCAGCTCGATCACGACGGCGCCGGGCACCACGCCCGGCGCGGTCGCGTCGCCGAACTGGGCGGCCAGCAGCAGCATCAACGTGCGAAACCGCTTGCCACCGGCCTCGATCAGGTGCTTGGACGCCTCCGTGACGAAGGCGTCCTCGCTCTCCACCGACGAACGCAGGAGTTTCTCGACCGCGGCCATTCCGTCGGCTAGGTCCTGCGCCAGCCGTTCGTCCTCGATGGGAAGGTCAACCACGGGAGGCGCAGACATACAAATCCCCTTATCTGATGAACAGGCTGTGAGCAGCGTCGTTGGCAACACCGAGTAGGGACTCCGGGTAGAGCCCCACCCCTACGGTAACCAGCAACGAAACAGCTATGACAGCCACGGTCCCCGTACTGGGCACCGCGATGGCCGGTCCGTCCGCCGCCGGCTCGCTGAAGAACATCAGCACGATCACCCGTACGTAGAAGAAGGCCGCGATGGCCGAGGCCACCACACCCACCACGACCAGGCCGGCCATCCAGCCGCCCATCGAGTCGCCGGGCTGCGTGCCGCTGTTCAGGGCGGCCGCGAACACCGCGTATTTCCCGAAGAAGCCGCTCGTCAGCGGGATGCCGGCGAAGGCGAGCAGGAAGAACGCGAACACCCCGGCCAGCATCGGCGAGCGCTTGCCGAGCCCGGCCCAGCGCGACAGGTGCCCTGCCTCGCCGCCCGGGTCACGTACGAGCGTGACCACCGCGAACGCGCCGACCGTGGTGATGCTGTAGACCGCCAGGTAGAACAGGATCGCCTTCAGGGAGACGGCGTTCTGAGCGGCCGTGCCGAACGTGGCCATCACGCCGACGAGCAGGAAGCCCGCGTGCGCGATGGACGAGTAGGCCAGCATGCGCTTGATGTCGGTCTGCGTGATCGCCAGGATCGAACCCACGATCATGGTGAGCGCGGCGACGCCCCAGATGATGGGCCGCCAGTTCCAGTCAAGGTTCCCCAGACCCACCCAGAACACCCTCAGCACGGCCCCCACGGCCGCGACGAGCGTGCCCGAGGCCATCAGTGCGGTGATGGGGGTCGGAGCGCCCTGGTAGACGTCAGGCTTCCAGGCGTGGAACGGCGCCGCGCCGATCTTGAACAGCAGGCCCACGCCGAGCAGCGCGAGCCCGAGCATCAGCAGCGGGTCGAGACCCGATCCCTTGGCCAGGGCCTCGTTGATGCCCGGGAGCGAGACGGTGCCCGCGTACCCGTAGATCATCGCGGTGCCGTACAGGAAGAACGCCGAGGAGAAGGCGCCCAGCAGGAAGTACTTCATCGACGCCTCCTGCGAGAGCAGGCGGCGCCGGCGGGCCAGGCCGCACAGCAGGTAGAGCGGCAGCGACATGACCTCAAGGGCGACGAACATCATCAGCAGGTCGTGCGCGGCCGGGAACAGCAGCATGCCGCCGACCGCGAACAGCACCAGCGGGTAGACCTCGGTGTGACCACCGCCGCCCTCAGCCTCGGCCTCCTCCTCGTCGGCGCTGCCGGGCACGGCCGCGGCCGAGGCGACGAAGTGGCCCTCGTCGTTGATCAGCAGTACGCAGACGAACGACAGGACGAGGATGACGCCCCAGATGAACAGCGAGGGCCCGTCCACCGCGACCGCGCCCATGGCCGAGGCCGTGGTCGCGACCTGGCCGCGCAGCACCTGCACGAGGACCAGCGCGAACGCGCCGAACAGGCTCAGCAGCGTGAGCGGCACGTGGATCGCCTTGCGCAGGTAGCGCGGCGCGAACGCCTCGACGAGTACGCCGATGATGGCCGCGCCGAACACCACCAGCAACGGCGCCAGCGTGCCGTACTCGATCGTCGGCGCTGGGATGGTGTTCACTGACCTGTCCCCTTCTCAGCGATGGTGGAGGTGGGCACCTGCACGTTGGTCAGTGTCTGGTGCACCGACGGGTTGATCACGTCGAGCAGCGGCTTGGGGAAGAACCCGAAGCCGATGATCAGCGCGATCAGCGGGGCCAGCACCCAGACCTCGCGGGCGTTCAGGTCCTTGAAGAGCTTGACCGGCTCGGCCGTCGGCCCGTTCATGGCCCGCTGGATCATCCACAGGATGTAGACGGCCGCCAGGATCACCGCCAGCGCGGCGATGACCGCGGCCACCGTCAGCGCGCCCGAGCCGTGCGCCGCGCTCGAATAGGTGCCGATCATGACCATGAACTCGCTGACGAAGGACGACAGCCCCGGCAGCGACAGCCCGGCCAGACCGGCGACCAGGAAGAAGCCGGCCAGCAGCGGCGCGACCTTCTGCACGCCCCCGTAGTCCCCGATGAACGGCGACCCGCGCCGGGCGATGAGGAACCCGGCGGCCAGGAACAGCGCCCCGGTGGCGAAGCCGTGGTTGACCATGTAGAGGGCCGCGCCGGACTGGGCGGTCGCCGACATGGCGAACACCCCGAGCACGATGAAGCCGAAGTGGGAGATCGACGTGTACGCGATGAGGCGCTTCATATCGGTCTGCCCGATGGCCACGATGGCCCCGTAGATGATGCTGATGACTGCCAGCACCACGATCGGCATCGTGAACGCCTTGGCCGCGTCCGGGAAGAGCTCCAGGCAGAAGCGCAGCATCCCGAAGGTGCCGACCTTGTCCAGCACGCCCACCAGCAGCACCGCGGCCCCGGCCGGAGCCTGCGCGGCCGCGTCGGGCAGCCAGGTGTGCACCGGCCAGAGCGGCGCCTTGATCGCGAAGGCGATGAAGAAGCCGCCGAACAGCCACTTCTGCGTCGTCGGGTCCTGGATGGCCCCGACGAGCTCGGGGAACATGAACGTCTTGCTGCCCGCGACCACGTACAGCCCGATGACCGCGACCAGCATGAGCAGGCCGCCGAACAGCGAGTACAGCAGGAACTTGACGGCCGCGTAGGACCGCTGGGCGCCGCCGTACGAGCCGATCATGAAGTACATCGGGATCAGCATGGCTTCGAAGAAGACGTAGAACAGGAAGATGTCGGTCGCCGCGAAGACGCCGATCATCATCGTCTCCAGCACCAGCAGCAGCGAGAAGTACGTCTTCACCGACCGCTTGGGCGTGATCAGCGTGCCGTCGGCGGTCTTGACCCCGTCGGCGTCGTGCCAGGAGGCCAGCACCACGATCGGCACCAGCACCACGGACAGCGCGATCAGCACGAGCGCGACGCCGTCCACGCCGACCCCGAACTTCACGCCGAAGCTCGGGATCCAGTCGTACGCGGCGGTGAACTGGAAGCGCTCGCCGGACGGCTTGAACCCGGCGGCCATGACGCCCGTCAGGACCAGCACCAGCAGCGAGACCGCCAGCGTGACCTGCTTGGCCAGCTTGTCACTGCCCTTGGGAAGCAGGGCCACCACGATGGCGCCCACCACGGGCACCGCCATGAGTATCGGAAGCCAGGGTGACATCAGATGTTCCCAACAAGGAGCAGGGCGCCGGTCAGCAGGGCGGCGCCGATCAGGATGGACAGCGCGTACGTTCTGGCGAAGCCCGTCTGGATCCGCCGCAGGCGCCCGGAGCTGCCGCCGATGCCCGCGGCCAGGCCGTTGACCAGCCCGTCGACGCCGCGGTTGTCGAAGAACACCGCGATGCGGGTCAGCCACTGGCCGGGGCGCATGAACAGCGACTCGTTGAGCGCGTCACCGTACAGGTCGCGCCGGGCGAACGTGGTGAGGAAGTTGCCGCGCGGCTGCACGGCCGGCACCTCGACCCGGCCGTACCGCATCCAGGCGAAGGCGGCACCGACCGCGACCAGCGCCAGAGTGGCGAGGCCGGGCACGCTCGTGAAGTGGAACTCCGGCAGCTCCGCCGGTCGGCCGACGGCCGGGCTGAGGAACAGCATGAGCGTGTTGCTCAGGATGAGGTAGCCACCGAGGAAGATCGAGCCGATCGACAGGATGATCAGCGGCCAGGTCATGACCGCCGGGGACTCGTGCGGGTGCGCGTCGTCGGCCCAGCGCTTCTGGCCGAAGAAGGTCATGAAGACCATCCGCGACATGTAGAAGCCGGTGATGCCCGCGCCCAGCACGGCCAGCCAGCCCAGCACCGGCTGGTGGTGCACCGCGGTCTCGATGATGCCGTCCTTGGTGAAGTAGCCGGACAGCAGCGGGAACCCGATGATCGCCAGGTAGCCGATGAAGAACGTGATGAAGGTGACCGGCATGACCTTGCGCAGGGCGCCGTACTTGCGCATGTCCACTTCGTCGTTCATGCCGTGCATGACGGACCCGGCACCGAGGAACATGTCGGCCTTGAAGAAGCCGTGCGTGATCAGGTGGCCGATCGCGAAGGCGTAGCCCGCCGGGCCGAGGCCCGCGCCGAGCATCATGTAGCCGATCTGCGACATCGTCGAGCCGGCCAGGCCCTTCTTGATGTCGTCCTTGGCGCAACCGATGATCGCACCGGCCAGCAGCGTGGCCGCGCCGACGATGGCCACCGCGAGCGCGGCGCCCGAGCCCTCGTGGAAGAAGAACGCCCCGGAGCGGACCACCAGGTAGACGCCGGCGGTGACCATGGTCGCCGCGTGGATCAGGGCCGACACCGGGGTCGGGCCCTCCATGGCGTCCAGCAACCAGGACTGCAGCGGGAGCTGGGCCGACTTGCCGCACGCGCCGAGCAGCAGCAGCAGGCCGATGGCCAGCGTGGTGCCGTTCTCGACGCCGCTGGTCTGGGCCGCCAGGTCCTTGAAGGCGAGCGTGCCGAACGTGGTCCAGATGACGAACATGCCGACCAGCAGCCCGAAGTCACCGACCCGGTTGACCACGAACGCCTTCTTGGCCGCGACCGCAGCCGACGGCTTGAACTGCCAGAACCCGATCAGCAGGTAGGAGGCCAGACCCACGCCCTCCCAGCCGATGAACAGGCCCACGTAGTTGTCGGCCAGCACCAGCAGCAGCATCGCGGCCACGAACAGGTTCAGGTAGGCGAAGAACCTGCGCCGGTGCTCGTCGTGCGACATGTAGCCGATCGAGTAGATGTGGATCAGCGATCCGACACCCGTGATCAGCAGCGCGAAGCTGATCGACAGCGGGTCGATGAGCAGCCCCATGTCCACCATGGGCGGCTCGCCCGGCATGCCGGGGATGAACTCGAAGAGGTGGACGGCCCGCCGGCGCGCCTCCTCGCCGAACCCGATCAGCTCGAAGAACGCCAGCACGGCCACGACGAACGAGGCGAGGGACATGGCCACGCCCAGCAGATGGCCCCAGCGATTCGTGAACCGGTTGAACACCAGCAGGATGAACGCCCCCAGCAGGGGGAAGGCGATCATCAGCCAGGAGACGCCGATCACGCCGCCGGTGTGCTGGGTGATCTCAGCGATTTGAGATTCCACCAGTCACCTCTTAGTACTTCAGCAGGTTGGCGTCGTCGACCGACGCGGACCTGCGGGTTCGGAAGATCGTCACGATGATGGCCAGGCCGACCACGACCTCGGCCGCGGCCACCACCATCACGAAGAACGCGATGACCTGGCCCTCCAGGTTGCCGACCTGCCTGGAGAAGGTGACGAAGGCCAGGTTGCAGGCGTTGAGCATGAGCTCCACGCACATGAACACCACGATCGCGTTACGCCTGATCAGCACGCCGAGCGCGCCGATGGCGAAGAGCAGGCCGGAAAGGACGAGGTAGTGCGTCGTCACTTGGTCACCCCATTGTTCCGCTCGGCCTCGTGCTCATCGGCCTCGTCCTCCTCGGCCGTGTGCCTGATCGCCTCTGCGAGCTTGGGATCCTCGGGCAGGTTGCCCTGCTCGACGTCGTAGCGGGCGATGTAGCGGTTGACCGAGGACTCCGCGACCGAGCCGTCGGGCAGCAGCGCGGGCATGTCGATGGCGTTGTTCCTGGCGTAGGTGCCCGGCCCCGGAAGCGGCGACGGGCGGTCGCCGCGGAACCTGGCGCGGGAGATGTCCTTCTGCGTGGCCTTCGCCGTCAGGCGCTCGCGGTGCGCCAGCACCATCGCGCCCAGCGCCGCCGTGATCAGCAGCGCCGAGGTGATCTCGAAGGCGAACACGTAGCGGGTGAAGAGCAGCTCCGCGATCGAGCGGATGTAGCCCGCCTGCCCGGTGGCCGCCGCCAGCCCGGTCGCCGGGCTGAAGATCGCGTTGCCGATCGCCAGGATGAACAGCGCCAGGAAGCCGGCGGCCGCGATGACGGCCCAGAAGCGCTGGCCCTTCAGCGTCTCCACGAAGGAGTCCGAGGAGTCCACGCCCACCAGCATGAGCACGAAGAGGAACAGCATCATGATGGCGCCGGTGTAGACGATGATCTGCACCGCGGCCAGGAAGGGCGCGTCCTGCACGGCGTACAGGACCGCGAGGCAGAGCATCACGGTGCCGAGCATCAGCGCCGAGTAGACGGCCTTCCGGTTGAAGACCATGCCGAGCGCGGCGCCGACGGACACGACGGCGAGCACCCAGAAAGTGATGGTCTCACCCATTGGTCCGCCCCAGCCGGTAGTAGTCCTCTTCGGTCTCACCGAGCCGCATGGGGTGCGGCGGCTGTTCCATGCCCTGGGTCAGGGGCGCGAGCAGCATCTCCTTGGTGTAGATGAGGCTCTCGCGGTTGGTGTCGGCGAGCTCGTACTCGTTGGTCATGGTGAGCGCGCGCGTCGGGCACGCCTCGATGCACAGACCGCACAGGATGCACCGCAGATAGTTGATCTGGTACGTGCGCCCGTAACGCTCACCCGGCGAGAAGCGCTCCTCCTCGGTGTTGTCCGCGCCCTCCACGTAGATCGCGTCGGCCGGACACGCCCAGGCGCACAACTCGCACCCGACGCACTTCTCCAGCCCGTCGGGCCAGCGGTTGAGCTGGTGACGCCCGTGGAACCGAGGCGCGGTCGGCCGCTTCTCCTCCGGGTAGTTCACCGTGACGGGCTTTTTGAACATTGTGTGGAAGGTGACCCCGAAGCCCTTGACGGGGTTCAGCCAATCAGTTAGTCCCACTGGGAATCTCCTTGTGCTGCACCCCGTGGTAGTGCGGCAGATCGAGTGGCGGCACCGGGAAGCCGCCGGCCGCCGGCTCGTTGGTCAGTTCCTCGAACTCGGCCTCCACCTGCGCCTTCCTGTCCTCCTTGCG
>NZ_FNDJ01000033.1 GCF_900099965.1 Nonomuraea jiangxiensis
CGCCCGCACCCACGAGCGTGTGCAGCTCGTCGATGAACAGGATGATGTCGCCGCGCGTGCGGATCTCCTTGAGCACCTTCTTCAGGCGCTCCTCGAAGTCACCGCGGTAACGGGAGCCGGCGACCAGGGCGCCGAGGTCAAGCGTGTAGAGCTGCTTGTCCTTCAGCGTCTCGGGCACCTCGCCCCTGACGATCTTCTGCGACAGGCCCTCGACGACGGCGGTCTTGCCGACGCCGGGCTCGCCGATGAGAACGGGGTTGTTCTTGGTCCTCCGAGAGAGGACCTGCATGACCCGCTCGATCTCCTCCTCACGGCCGATGACCGGATCCAGCTTGCCCGCGCGGGCCGCCTGGGTCAGGTTGCGGCCGAACTGGTCCAGCGTTGCGGAGGTCGCCCGGGCCGACTCCTCGAAAACGACGGGCGTCGCCGTCTCGTCGTCGCCTCGGCCGGCGAGCGACTGCAGGACCCAGTCCCGCAGGCGTGTGGGATCGGCCTCCATCTTGACCAGCACCTGAGTGGCCACCCCCGCACCCTCGCGGACGAGTCCGAGCAGGATGTGCTCGGTGCCGATGTAGTCGTGACCCAGCCGCGCGGCCTCACGAGCCGACAGCTCCAGAACCTTCTTGGCCCGCAGGGTGAACGGAATGTGCGCCGACTCGGCCGGCAACCCCGTGCCGATGATCTCCTCGACCTGGTGGCGCACACCCTCAAGGCTGACTCCGAGGCTCTCCAGGGCCTTGGCGGCCAATCCCTCACCTTCATGGATCAGACCAAGAAGGATGTGCTCGGTGCCGATGAAATTGTGGTTGAGCGTCCTGGCCTCTTCCCGAGCCAGGACCACGACATGCCGCGCTTGGTCGGTGAACTTCTCGAACATGTCAAGCCTCCTGGCGGAGCGGGATATGCCGGAGGAGCCTGACCAGAACGCCCAGACCGGGGCACCGTCCGGATTTCCCGAGGCGTGACCGTCGTCACCGCGCCGGCCGTCGGCCATGATGCCCCCAGGTAGATCCCACGCGTTCCACGGAACGGGCGGTGTGATCACCGCTCGACATCGTCCGGCGTACTGAGTCGGCGACTGCTGGCCTTCGCATGGGTCTGCGTGGGCGACCTCGTCGGGCTCCGGCGGATTTCCCCGCCTAGTTACCACCCTAGTACTGATTGTGGTGATTCCTCCGAATTCCGCCACCGGCCGAACGAGCCAGATGCGCACCGACACCGAATTGCTTGGTCGAATACTTAGCGTTACATTATCCTTACTTTCAGTTGTCGAGGACGGCCCTTTGGCGGTTCATGTGCCGTCAGCGTGATCCTTGGAGACGGCAGGTCATGAGCATTCGAGCCGATGGTCCGGGGCGGCGAGCGCTGCTCACGGGAAGTGCGTCCCTGGCAGCGGCCTTCCTGGCCGGCTGCTCATCGACCGAGCCGATCGACGGGACGTACAAGGCGGGGCTCGCGCCTTCCGCAGGACCGCCTCCCGGCACGCCGAAGGCCGCCTACGAACGGCTGATGGAGGGCAACGGACGCTGGGTGACCAACGCGCTCCGGCATCCGGACCGCGACCCCACCCGCCGCCAGTTGCTGGCCACCAGCCAGCAGCCCTATGGAGCGGTGCTGTCATGCATCGATTCCCGGGTGCCGCCCGAGCTCGTCTTCGACACCGGCCTGGGCGATCTGTTCGTCATGCGTAGCGGCGGGGCGGCGGTGGGGCCCGTCATCACCGGCTCCATCGAGTACGGGCCGATGACCAGCGGGACCCCGTTGATCGTCGTTCTCGGTCACCAGCGGTGCGGCGCGGTCTCCGCTGTGTACGAGGCCCTGCGGGAAGGTAAGCAGTTGCCGGGCAACCTCCAGGCGATCACGGAGGCTCTGCGCCCGGCCTACGAACAGTCCGTACGGGAGAGCCACGCCGACCCCGCAGAGGCGATGGCCAAGGCCCAGGTGAAGCTGACCGCGGACGCCCTGCGCGGCAACCGGGACCTCGCGCCGCTGGTGGGCAAGGGAGCCCTGGCCGTGGTCAGCGCGTACTACTCCCTGGACACCGGCGTGGTCGAGGTCCTCAACGGCGCACCTGCATGAGCCGGCCTTGAAGTGCGGGATGCATCCGATCTATCTTTCGTGATCATCACTCCGATCCACGGGCCGAAGGTCGAGCAGCGCCCTTTCTGGCTATTTCATCTGCGCGGATTCCCTTTGGCGCGGCGTCGGGCGAAATATCGACCTCATTCGCGAGGCCACAAAACATCGGATGTCGGGTCTTGTTTCGTACTGATTTCGGTGTTATTTCCTTGCTTAAGCCCTCACTGATCGGAGGACTCTGTGGTGAACAAGTACCCGTGCCCCAGATTGCGCATCGCCCTGTTAGGCATGGTCGTGATGCTCGCCGGCATGACCATGCCGACCTCGGCGCAAGCTCTGGCCCTCCCGCCGACCGACGACCTGACCCTCTGGTACACCTCGCCGGCAACCGACTGGGAGACCCAGGCACTGCCGATCGGCAACGGCCCTCTGGGAGCCAAGCTCTTCGGCGGCGTCGCGACCGAACAGATCCAGTTCAACGAGAAGACCCTGTGGACCGGCGGCCCGGGTTCCTCCGGCTACAACTTCGGCAACTGGACCTCGCCGAGGCCGGGCGCGATCGACGCCGTTCAGGCGCAGATCGACCGGGACGCCAGGATGGCGCCGAGCAGCGTCGCCTCGGCGCTCGGCCAGGGCAAGACGAACTTCGGTTCCTACCAGACCTTCGGTGACCTGTTCCTCGACTTCGCCAACCCGCCGTCGAGCACCAGCCAGTACCGGCGCGAGCTGAGCCTGCGTGAAGCCGTGGCCAGGGTCGGCTACACGGCGGGCGGGGTCGAATACACCCGCGAGTACTTCGCCAGCAACCCCGGCAACGTCATCGTCGCCCGGCTGTCGGCCAGCCAGAACGGCCGAGTCTCGTTCACGCTGCGGCACACCTCGCCGCGCAACGACAAGTCCGTCACCGCCGCCAACGGGCGGCTTACCATCCGCGGAACGCTGGCCAACAACGGCATGAGGTTCGAAGCCCAGGTGCAGGTGGTCAACCAGGGCGGCACCCGCACCGATTCCGGAGATCGGGTCACCGTCTCCGGGGCCAACAGCGTGATGCTGGTGTTGTCGGCGGGCACCAACTATTCCGACGCCTACCCGACCTACCGAGGCGGCGACCCGGCGAGCGCGGTCACCTCCCGGGTGACCACGGCGGCGGCCAGGAGCTACGACGAGTTGAAGGCCGCGCACGTCGCCGACTACCGCAACCTCTTCGACCGGGTCAAGCTGAACATCGGGCAGACCAACCCCACGATCCCGACAAACCAGCTCCGCAGTGGCTACACGGGCGGGTCGTCATCGCAGGACCGGGCGCTTGAGGCGATGTTCTTCGCCTACGGACGGTACCTGCTGATCTCCTCGTCGCGGGAGAACGACATCCTGCCGGCCAACCTCCAGGGCGTGTGGAACAACGTCACCAATCCTCCCTGGGACGCGGACTACCACGTCAACATCAACCTGCAGATGAACTACTGGCCGGCCGAGCAGACCAACCTGCGCGAGACGACCCGGCCCTATGACCGCTACATCTCCAGCATGGTCGCCCCCGGCCGGGTGACGGCCGGCAACATGTACGGCGCCCGGGGCTGGGTGGTGAACAACGAGACCAACCCCTACGGCTTCACCGGCGTGCACAACTGGGCGACGTCGTTCTGGTTCCCGGAAGCCGCCGCCTGGACGACCCAGCACATGTACGACAGCTACCGGTTCAGCCGCGATCTGAACTACCTGCGTAACACGGCCTACCCCGTGATCAAGGGCGCTGCCGAGTTCTGGCTGGACTTCCTGCACACCGACCCCCGCGACGGGAAGCTCGTCGTCTCGCCCAGCTACTCCCCGGAGAACGGCGACTTCTCGGCCGGCGCGTCGATGTCGCAGCAGATCGTCCGCGAGGTGTTCACCAACGCCCTGGCCGCCGCCCGGGCCCTCAACGTCGACACCTCGTTCCAGAACGAGGTGAGCACCGCCCTGTCGCGGCTCGACCCGGGCCTGCGCATCGGCCGCTGGGGCCAGCTCCAGGAGTGGAAGAGCGACTGGGATTCCCAGACCGACACCCACCGGCACGTCTCGCACCTGTTCGCCCTGCACCCCGGCAACCAGATCCTTCCGGGTACGGCCGAGGCGCAGGCCGCCCGGGTCTCGCTGAACGCGCGTGGTGACGGCGGCACCGGCTGGTCGAAGGCATGGAAGATCAACTTCTGGGCCCGCCTGCTCGACGGCAACCGGGCCCACAAGCTGCTTGGCGAGCAGTTGAAGTCGTCCACCCTGGACAACCTGTGGGACACCCACCCGCCGTTCCAGATCGACGGCAACTTCGGCGCGACCTCGGGCATCGCCGAGATGCTCGTGCAGAGCCA
Organism: Nonomuraea jiangxiensis; assembly: GCF_900099965.1. GTDB lineage: Bacteria > Actinomycetota > Actinomycetes > Streptosporangiales > Streptosporangiaceae > Nonomuraea > Nonomuraea jiangxiensis. The sequence goes on from NZ_FNDJ01000033.1 coordinate 4,428, forward strand.
GCACGACACCGTCCACGTGCTCCCTGCGCTGCCGAGCGCGTGGCCGACCGGGTCGGTGACCGGGCTGCGGGCGCGGGGCGACGTGACCGTGGACACCACCTGGAGGTCGGGCGCCGCCGAGACGATCACCTTGCGGACAGGAAAGTCCGCGCCGATCAAGGTCAGGACCGCCGCGGCCACCGGCGCCTACCATGTAAGGGACGAGTCGGGCGCCACCGTCACCGCCACCCGTACCGGTGACACGCTGGGCTGGAACGCCACGGTAGGCAAGACCTACACGGTCACCTTCCAGACTTCCGGCGGGAACGGCCAGACGGTGGAGGGCGAGGCGTTCACCTCGCAGTCCGGCGTCCAGCGAGCCGACCACCCGGGGGCCAGCGGCGGCGCTTCGGCGGGCTACATCCAGAACGGCGACTGGGCCGCGTACTCAGGGGTCAACACCGCCGGGCTGCGGAGCTTCAGCGCTCGGGTGTCATCCGCCGGATCCGGCGGGACGATCCAGATCCGTTCGGGGTCGGCTACCGGCACGTTGCTGGGGTCGGTCGCGGTGTCGCCCACGGGTGGCTGGGACACCTACGCGACGGTGTCGACGACCTTGAGCGGGTCGGCGTCAGGGCCGTTGTACCTGGTCTTCGTCGGCAGCGGCACCAACTACCTGTTCGACGTCGACACCTTCACCGTCAGGACATGAGATGACGGCGGGCCATCCTCGGGCGGTCGCCGCCCGGGGATGGTGCCCGCATCTGCCGCATCCGTCATCATCGCGACCGCGAGCGTTCTGGGACATAGTCGTTCGAAACCGGATCATTGGCCAAGTAACAGATAGTCAGCCGGGCGTTACGGAATGCTTGGGGTGAGGCGAGAACGACGCAGCCCGCCGTACTGGCTGCCCCCGAAGCGATGAACGAGCGCGATGGCGGATCCGTGGAACAGCTGGAATACCGAAAGCTCATCAAGGTGCTGGAGCAGGTGGCCGCGGCTCGGCAGGAGGCGCTCTATCCCGCGCTGGCCGAGGCCCTGGCCGTCCATCTCGGGTGGATCGACGCGTTCGTGGCCGAGAATCCCGCGTATCTGGCGCCGGGGCGCGATGGCGAGGAGCAGTACCTCACCATGTTCCGGCCGGCCTTCGTGGAGGAATACGTCGAGCGGTGGCGCTGGAACAATCCGTTCGCCTCGCGCGACGGGGTGACCTGCCTGACCCGCCACGGTGTGGCGACCCTCGGACGGCTCCGCCTGCGGGCAACCGGTCCGGAGCGGGACTTCGCCGACCAATTTCTGCGCCGCAACGGCATCGACGACATGCTGAAGATCGTCATCAGGTCCCCGGCCACGGGTGCGGTCAGCACGCTGGGGATACCGTTCGACGGCGCGCGGCGCGCCATCGAGCCGGGCGACCGGCTGATGGCGGCCACGCTGGGCCCTTTGCTGAGCCCGTACTTCGGGACGGAGCTCGTGCCCGTCTCCGCGCCGGATCTCACCGCAGGCGAGCGCGACGTGGCCGAACTGGTGGCGCTCGGGCTGGCTCACACGCACATCGCGCGGCGGCTGAACGTCAGCGAAAGCGCGGTCGAGAAACACCTCACCCTCATCCTGGAGAAGACGGGATGCGGCAACCTGACTGAGCTGACCGCCCAGTGGAAACGCCGTGGCTGAGGTGGAGGCCCGCGCCACGCCGACGTGTCGCAGCCTTCGAGATTTTGCATGTGACCCTCGCCACAACGGCCCTGTCGCGCTCTGTGACGGCTCGGTAGCGGACGATAGACGGAGGGCCATCATGCGGTGCATGACAAATACCACCAGGTCATCACCATTGATGCATTCCTATCTAACCGACAAAGTCGCTGGTCAGACAGGTAGGCGCCGCCGTCACGGGAACACGCGATCGGAGGTCGGGTGGGACGCAGTAAGTTCAGTTTCGTCACTTCAAGTGACGGCCTCTGCTCACGACAGGGGATCACCAACGACTAATCCATGACAAGGACGTCGGCATGAGCTCACAATCGGGTCAACCAGCTCCAGAGACTCTCGGCTTGAACAACGCCTCAGGTGAGAAAGCCCTGCTGTCCGTTCGCTCGGCCCTGATCTTCACGATCGCGGCTATGATCGGCGCCGCCGCGGGCGTGCTCAGCCTGTGGGCCGAGTTCTCCACTCCTGTGTCGATCATCGCGGCGTGCACCGCGTTCAGCTCCGCCGTGGCCTTTCTCAACGCGATCATCAGTTGACGTGCCTCGGCCGCTCCCGCAGAAGGCTCCCCCCATTGTGCGGTCCCTTCGGCGGCCTTCAGGTGAGCTGCTGGGCCAGCCCGACGATGATGCCCTCGGGGCCGCGGACGTAGCAGAGCCGATAGACGCCCTCGTACTCCGCCAGTTCGCCGACGAGTTCGGCGCCGTGGGTGCGCAGGCGGGCGACCACGTCCTCGATGTCATCGACGGCGAACATGATGCGACGAATGCCCAGGGTGTTCGCCGGTGCGTCTTTCGGCTCGGTGCTGATCGCCTTCGGCGTGTGGAACATCGCCAGCTCGATCCGGCCATGGCCGTCGGGGGTCCGCAGCATTGCGACGTCCTGCCGGACGTCGTCGATCCCGATGACCCGCTCCACCCAACGTCCCTCGATCGGCGCCTTGCCGCCCTCCAGCTCCATGCCTAGTTCGACGAAGAACGAAATGACAGCGTCAAGGTCGTCGACCACGATGAGCACGTTGTCCATCCGCTGGATCGTCATGCCGTGTCCTTTCGGTGTGGTGTGGCCACGGTGGCCGCATCCATTCCTGGGACGGAGCCGCAGGCTCGTTCTCGACATCCTCCGCGACCCCTTCCTCTAGAACCTCTCCGGGTCACTCGCCTGGTTCTTGCCGCCGGCGAACTGGCGCAGGGCGTCCAGGCCCGACAGGTCATAGACGTCCTCCACCGCGTTCGCCAGCAGGTGGCAGGTCCTGAACCGGTCGAGGGGGGTGAGCCCGAGGCGGGTCAGGTGCAGATAGGTGTAGTTGAGGAGGACCCGGTAGCGCAGGAAGCGCGGGTCGTTGAAGACCGCCTCGTGGTAGGCCGGGTTGTCGTAGATCAGGCGTTGGAGCTCGTTCGGCTCGCGGTGGGGAGCGGGCGGGTCGCCTGGCCGCGCTCGGAACGCGTCGCCGGGCTCGAACGTCGGCTGCACCAGCCGGCCGCTGTCCAGCAGCGCTCCGGCCCGTCGCCGGTACTCCTCCAGCAGCGCCGCCCATTCCCGTACGAACGGCACGGGTGGGGCGGCGGGGTCGTCCAGGGCGGCGACGGCGTCCCGCACGCGCTTCGTCAGCGCGGTGCGCCGGTCCCGGAAGTCCCGCTCGAAAGCCGCGCGGGCGCCCTCAGGGTCGGCCGCCCACGTGATGAACCCCTCCGCGTGCATCCGGTACGACAAGTAGCTGCGCCTGATGTGCTGCGAGGTGTGCGCGACGGTCAGCATGAGGCTCAGCGCCAGCCCGACCTTGCCGTCACCGCCCGCGCGCACGTGCTCCAGCATGCCGAACAGCAGCGGGGTGGCATCGGCGTAGAACGCGGTGAGCAGGTCCACCGCCTCGTCACTGCCGAGTACGTGCCGGCGGGAGTCGTACGGGGCGTCGCGGATGGAGTTGTCCGGCGGCCACGGCGTGAGCGGCCCGCGTTCCTGTTCCCGTACGGCGAGCAGGCGGTGCCTGGCCAGGCTCGCGGCCGGGTCGAGCGCGGCGGTCGAGGGGTGTTCGCGCAGGTAGGCGCCGATGACCTCGTCCACCCGCGGGCGCACGACCTGCTCCCAGACGGCCGGGGCCGCCTTGACGTTGATCCGCAGGTGCGGGCCCTGCCGCCAGTGGCGCAGCACGTACGCCGCCGCGACCTGGCCGCGCAGTCCGTCGAACAGTGGCCGCACGGCGTCCAGCAGCAGGCCGTCCTTGTCGGCCGCATGGTAGTGGACGTGCACGCAGTGCCAGGTGGGAGCCTCGGGCACGGGAGATCACCTCCGGGAGTCGGCGAGGCCCGCGATGCCGCGGGCCGCCAGGTACGACACGTGACGCTCGGTCCCGGCGCGCAGCCCCAGCCGGTTGTGGAACAGGTGGACGCAGCGCATCAGGATCAGGGACACCGTGCGCCGCTCCGGCGGCGCGACCAGGGCGAGGGACGCGTGCGGCGAGCCCGAGTCGAGCGGCGCGCACCGGCCGGCGGCGTGCAGGAGGTCGAGGTCGTCACGCAGCGCACGCAGCGACGCCGCCCACGCGGCCAGCAGGTCGCCGCCGGAGTCGGGCGCGTCCCACAGCCTGCGCGTCTGGGCGAGCACGGCACCCTCCCGGCGCCGCCAGTCGTCCTCGCTCGCCGCACTGTTCTCGGCCTTCCGCGTGACGTGGCGTGGCAGGTCGTCCTTGCTCGCCGCGCTGTTCTCGCCCTTCGGGGCGTCGTGGCGTGTCCGGTCGTCCGTGCTCGCCGCGCCGTTCCTGGCCTCTTGCGCGTCGTGGCCCTTGTTCACCTTGCCGTTCCTGGTCTCCTGCGCGTCGCGGGCGGCTGCGGCCAGGCGGTGGGCGGCGGTGGGGAGGTCCGGCTCGCACACGGCGGCCGCGGCCGTCAGCGCGGCCAGTCCGATCGCCGCGCGCCGGCCCATCTCCGTCCGGGCCCGTAGCACGTCCAGCGCGAGCCGGCTCGACACGGCGAAGTGCCGTTCGGCGGCGGCCACGCAGGCGGCGTCGCCGTACGCCTCGTACTCGGGCCGGTAGCCGAGGAACGCCACCGAGCCGGCGGGATGCAGCCGATCGTCGTAGGACGTACGCCGCTCGCCCGCGGCCATGGCGGACGCGAACGCGCGGTAGGCCGCCGCGTCGACCGAGGGCGACGGGTGCGTGGCGAAGTGCGCCGCCGCCCGCTCACGCACCAGGTCACGTACGCGCGGCGCCCGCGCCGGGTCCGGCACCTCCAGCCGCAGGCGTACGTGCTGGCCGCCCTCCCAGTAACGCAGGAAGAACGAGCGGCCCGCGGTGCCGTCCGCCGCCAGCTCCCGCGTCACCGGGTCCACCACGTCGGTGATCAGCGGGTCGAGGTCGCCGAAATGGAACAGGTGCGCGCCGATCCAGTGACCGCCCGTGTCCGTCTGCGCCGCCGTCATCGGGCCGGCCGCGCGGAGACCTGGACGACGTACTCGGTGACCCGCCGGCCGGGGCCGTACCGGGGCGCTTGGGAGGGGTCGGGCAGGGCCTCCTCGATCACCAGCAGCGCGCCGGGGTCGCGCAGCGTGCGCAGAAACCCGGTCAGCAGCAGCGTGTCGGTGACGTCCACGTACATCGGCTTGCGGTCCTTGCTCAGCAGCCCCACGTGCAGGCCCTCCCGCAGGCTCACCACCCGGGCGAAGAACCTGCGTGGCACCTCGTGCAGTGCCAGCCACCCGGCCAGCCTGGGCAGGTACGCGGCCTCGCCCTCGCCCTTGGCCGGCACCGGGAAGGCACCGGCCCGCAGCCGCCACGCCGCCCGGGCGAACGTCACCCGCCCGAGGTCCATCCGCGGCCACCGTTCGACCACGCCCGCATCCGGTCCCTCGCCCCGGGTGCGGAACACCCAGCCGGGCACCATCGCCGTGGACGGCTCGCCGAACGTCCGCACCAGGAACTGCAGCCACGGCGGCAGCCAGTACTGGGCGGTCATGCCCAGGTGGACCGGCCGGACCGGGCGGCCGGCGCCGTCGAACAAGGTCAGCCGGTCACCTCCGGCGTCGTAGCCGACCATGAGCTCCGCCGGCGAGACGTGCGGGAGCCGCGTGTCCGGGGCGGTGAAGGGATGCTCGAGGGCGAGGTCGGCCGTGGCCGGGCGGGCGTTGAGACCGCCGCCGACCAGCCCGCGGCACTCGGCCACCAGAACGTCGCCCTGCGCGGCGCGGAGTTCGTCGGCGGGCGGCGCCTCACCGCCGGCCAGCACGACCAGCCGGTGCAGCCGCGACAGACCGCGCCCGTACCCGGCGGAGATCGAGTTGACGACCGCGCGCATGCCGCCTGGCCCCGGCACCGCCTGGAGGTAACAGCAGATCGACCCCGGGGGCCGGACGAAGCTCGGCCAGTCGTCCGCCATCGCGGCCAGGCGGGCGGGCGTCAGGTCGACCACCGGCTCCCGCGCGCCGGCCTGTTCCCAGAAGGTCCGCCGCAGCTCGGTGAGCCGTACCAGGCCGGGTGGGGGTTCGGCGTCCGGGATCGCCCGCGTGCCCCCGATGGGGTCGCGCAGCATGCCGCGCAGCAGCGCCCCGCCCTCGCCCGGGGCCTCCCGGTGGATCTCGCGGTAGAGGTCCAGAGCGGGAAGCCGGCCGCCGGGGCCGTACCGGTCCAGGAAGAACGCGGTGGCGGCGACCTTGACGGGCAGGTCCGGGTCGAACAGGCCGAGCAATCCGCGCAGTTTGTCGAGGTCGTCGCACACGCCGCGCCAGGCCGTCGCGCTCAGCCGTCCCGCGACGCCGGGGATGACGGCGCTGTGCCAGAGCAGGTTCCTGTCGGGCAGCGACGGCCCGGGCGGCAGCACCTCCCGCAGCGCCTCCCGTACGACCACGGCCGCCTGCTCGCCGTCGCCGGGCCGGGTGACGCCGTCGCGCAGTGCCGCGGCGACCCGGCCGACGGCCTGTGTGTACGGCGCCTGGCCGTCCTCCGCCAGCCAGGACGCCAGCCGGCCCACCGGGTCGTCGCCCTGCTCGTCATACGGCGCGACGAACTCCAGCAGCCCCGCGTCGGCCAGCGGCTCGATCCCCGGGGCGGCGGCGAGAGTGGGGAAGGGATGGCCGCGTACCCAATCGAGGGCCGCCCGCACCTCCGGGCTCGCGGGCACCCCGGACAGGGGCTCGCCCTGGCCTGCGCCGAGGAACCAGATCCGGTCGCCGTCGTCGGAGGCGGACGGGTTGACGCGCAGGCGGGCGCGCTCCCGTACGCGCCGATGCCGCGTGAGCGCCGCCCACAGCGGGCGCAGGACCGCCCGGTCCAGCTCGACCACGACGTGCCAGGCGGGTTCGCCGCCGGTCCGCACCGCGGGACCGTCCGCCTCCCACCGGCCCAGGCCGCTGAGGGTGAACGTGGCGTACGGGCTGGTTTTGACGGCCGCCCGGGCGAGATAGCGGGCCAGCCGCAGCAACTCCTGCCGTTCCGGCGGGCGGTCGGCGGGGCCGGCGAGCCAGGCGTCGAGGCGGCCGGCCAGCACCGGGCTGCCCTGGGCCAGGCCATGCCGGAAACCGGCGTCGGACACCGTCTCGCGCAGCAGCGCCGTCTTCTCCCGTGATTCCTCCGCCAGCACGGCGGGCAGCGCCGCGCGCAGCTCGTCCGCGCGGCGCCGCACGGCGGTCCACGCGCCGACGCGGGCGGCCAGGTCCTCGGGGAGGGCCGCCAGCACCTCGGCGGAGGCGGCCCCGCCGCTCAGGCGGCGTCCGGAGAACACCGCGCGCCGCAGCGCCAGCAGCCCGGACCTGAGCGGTCCGGGCGCCGTGCCGCCGATCACGTCGTGCAGCGGATCGGACAGGTCCGCGCCCTCGGTTCGCAGCCAGGCCGAGACGTTCACGAGCTCGTCCACCAGCCGCCACGTCCGGGTGCAGCGCATCCGGTCCAGCCCGGCCACCGGCAGCCCCGCGACGCGGACGGCGAAGACAGGCGACACGGCATAATCGGGATCAGCGAGCCTTGCCAGGTCGCCGTCCCCGGCGACGGGGACGGCGGGCGTTACATGGGTCAATCGAACGCGCTCCTCGTGAGGGTTCGCCAGGGGCCGAGGGCGCCCACGGCACGGGCGCCCTCGGCCCTGCTCGTCATACCGGTTTCACCGGCGGGCCGACGACGCCGGCGTTACTCTTCCGGAGCCCAGCAGCTGGTGGCCGTCAGGTAGGACGAGCAGTAGCCCAGGGCGGAGGAGGCGCCGGTCTCGATGGCGCCGTGGCCCTCCACCACGATGGAGTCGGCCGACACGACGTCAATGGAGTCGACGTCCAGGCCGCGCAGGTCGAGGGTGAAGTTCTCAGCGGACATGTGTGTCTCCTTCTGATGTGAAAGGGATTGTCGATTCCGTACGGGTCACGATGTCGTCGGGACGGGCATCACCTCCTCGCGTACCAGGGCCGGCACGGGGCGGGCCACCAGCGGCCCGCCGGTCGGGGGAGTGCCCAACACCAGGAAGGACAGGCTCCGCAAGGGGGTTCCCGCGAGGGTGAGCACCTCGTCGGTGGTCTCGTTGGCTCCGTCGGAGTGGATGCGCGCGGCCAGGCCCAGCGCGACGGCGGCCAGCGTGGCCCGCTGGGCGACCAGGCCCGCCTCCATCTGCTGCATGCGATACCACCGGTCGCCGAACAGACGCGCGCCCGCGACCGGATCGCCCACGGGGACCAGTACGGCGGCTGCCCCGCGCAGCGCTACCCGGGTGTTGGCCAGCAGCCGGCCGGTGGCCACGGCGTCCACCTGCTCGGCGCCGGCCAGCTCGTGGAGGGTGTGCCGGGCCGGGTCGTACCAGTAGGCGCCGCGCGGCAGGCCCTCCACCCGCAGCGAGAGCAGGCACAGCGCGGTCATGGCGGGGCCCGCCGCGGCGCCCGGCAGGTCGGCCGGGTAGCCGCCGCCCGCGGCGGCGAGCACGGCGCCGAGTGCCGCCCCCATGAGCGGAACCGGCCGGTAGCCGGCCAGCGGGGACGTGCGGCGCGGCACTCCCGAGGCGGCTGCCTGGATTCCGGTGGCGGGCCCGGGAGCCGGGACGGCCCGGCCTGGCCGCGCCGGCAGCCTCGGGCGCAGCGCCTCTGCCTCGGCCGGCTCGGGTGGGCCCGTGGGGGAGGTGGGGGAGGTGGAGGTGCAGGCCCGGTGCAGGGCCGCGGCGAGGCCGTCGGGCATGGCCTTGGGCAGCGGCGTGCTCTCCCCGGCCACCGGGCGCGCCATCAGCTCGCCGGCGGAGGGGGAGGGCGGGGGTGGCTCGGCGTCCGGGGGTTCGGCGTCCGGGGGTCTGGCGTACGGAGGTCCGGCGTCCGGGGGTTTGGCGTTCGGGTGCCGCGTGTTGCCGGGTGGCAGGGACAGTGTGAGTACGGCCAGCGCGGCCTCCCGGGTGCCGTCGAGCCCAAGGAGGCGGTTCACCTCGCCGTCCGGGAACCGGAGGCAGGCCCGGCCCGCCAGCCCCAGCCGCCCGCCCACGGCCAGCGCCTGGGCGATGAGCACGCCGGTCTCCTGGCAGATCAGGCGGTAGCCGAAGTCGCCGTACTTGAACATCGACCGCCAGAACACCCCGGACAGGACGACCACCACGTCCGCCACCGGGCCGTCCGCGAGCAGGCCGGCCAGCGCCGGGACGTGGTCGCCGCCGCGTACGCGCTCCAGCACGTGGTGTACCGGGTCGTAGTGGTACAGGGCGGAGGGCAGGCCGGGCACGCCCGCGGCCACGTACGCCTCGATCGGGTACAGCCCGCCGCCCGACGGCGCCGGCCGGCCGGTGATGAGCATGGGGGGCCGCCCCAGCGGTTCGCCGCGGTCGTCCAACTGGTGTGACCACACGAGCCTGGTCATGCCGAGCAGGTCCCGGAGCAGCTCGCCGATCAGGCCGAGGGCGGAGCCGTCGCCGGCGGCCCAGGGGAGCCGCGCGCGTGCGGCGCCCGGGTAGCGCTTGTGCCTGGTCGGCGCGCCCGCCCAGTCGATGACCAGCGGCCCCCGGTCCCGCATGGCGGCCAGGTAACGGCGGGTGGCCGCGCCGGCCTCGCTCGCCGCCGTGGTCGTGTGCATCCGGGTCTGCCTCGCTTCCTGCGTCGTGCCCGTGGAACCGGGGTCAGGGGAACGGGTGAGGGTACGGGTTCAGCTCTTCGGGCCTCAGGTCGCGGCCCTGGTGACCGAGGAGCCGCGGCAGGCTCAGCAACCGTGGCAGGCCGTGGACGCGCCGATAGCGGTGCCCGAACGTCATGGGCGTCGTACCCGGCACGATGACCTTCGCGGCGGACATGCCGCACGCCTTCGCCTCGGGCGAGGTGATGTCGACGGCTATCACGTCGAGCCCGCCGGCCAGGAAGCGCCCGGCCAGCTCGGCCACGTCCGCGCGGAGGTCGTCGTGCTCGGGCCAGCCGACCCGGGCCGTCACCTCGGCCACGGTCAGCGCGGGCCCGTCCAGCGGCAGGAAGTCCAGCCGGTCGTACGCGTCCGGGTGGCCGTAGGTCAGCGGATGGTGCTCCAGCAGCCGTACCTGCTCGGGGTCGGCCGCCAGCGGGGCCGACACCGCCGGGTCGTAGCGTTCGACGTGGCCCGCCAGCATCGGGCCCAGGTCCTCGAGTGCCCTGCGGAGCGCCCGTTCCGGCGCCAGGTGCGAGGCGGAGCCGCACAGCACCCGCGGCCGGTCCGGCCGGCCCAGCGCGTCCACGGCCATCACCCAGAACACCGGCACCCGCTGCTCCAGCAGCGCGGCGAACGCGTGCACGTCGTAGCCGAGCCTGTCCCGTACTCGCTGGGCGAGCATCGGGATGCGGCGGTCGGCCGCCGAGCTTAGGTCCACTCGCGGGATGGGCATCCGGGCATACCACGTGGCCAGGGCCGCGTCCCGCTCGGCCACCTCCAGCAGGCCGTACAGGATCGCCTCGGCCGGGTGGCCGCCGAGGGCGCAGCCGTTGGAGCACTCGTAGGCGAATCCGAGGTCGTCCGCCGGGCGGGGGCCGAAGAAGGCGTAGCTCTCCGGCACCAGCAGCGGCGCGTCCCGAGCGAACGAGTACGCCCACACCCAGGACGTGGGCCGATCCGGACGGAAGCGGGTGAACAGGAAGCCGGGCCGGTCGTACCAGTCGTCGGGGTAGAGGCCCAGCAGGCGCGGGTCGAGGGCGTGGTCGGCGACGTCGTCGTAGGCGGCGTGCACGACGGTCCGCCGGCCGCGCGGGGCGATGCCGGCGATCCGCTCCAGGGCCTCGGCGACGGCGGTGGCCCTGGCGGATGCGAAGTCGTCGCTGCGGCCGTAGCCATGGTGGCTCTCGTGCTGGGTGCGGGCCGGGCTGAGCCGGGCGACGGCGATCGCGCCGCCTCCGCGCTCATGCGCGACCAGGGCCTGGACGATGCCGGTCTCGGGGTCGACGAATCGTTGTTCCAGCTCCGCTGCCCGGTGGCTGATGCCGCCCACCCGGAAGGTCATGGGGTCCGGCTTGGGCGCGGGGCGGGGGAGGTACCGCCCCGCATGCGGACCGTCGTCGGGCCGCGTGCCGCAGTCGGGGCAGAACGGGTCGGGGAGGAACGGGTGGCGGCGTACTTCTGCGGTCGGCAGGCGGACCTTCAGCAGCGCGCCGGTGGTACGCGCTGATCCGGGGTCGTGACGGAGCCGGTGCACCTCATCGGCGACCAGCGCGGCGACCGTATGCGCGACGAGCGGTGTCAGCAGCGCGCTGGGGCGGGAGTCGAGGTCCGCGGCCCACCGCGCACGCAGCGCGTCACGGGCCACCGCGTCCGGCCGGTTGGCGGCGCGCCTGCGTTCGACGCAGGTCGGGCAGCCGGGCAGGGGCGGGCGCGCGGCCGGGCCCACCAGCGCCCAGCCCGCCTCGACGCGTACGGGCAGCCACGGCACGCCGCGTTCGGCCGCGCACCGCGCCACCACCGGGTACGACCGCACGTCGTCAGCATCACTCGCGACCACAATCGCACCGCCTCCCGGAGCCACGCCGCCTCCCGGAGCCGCGGTGTCTCCCGGAGCCGCGGTGTCTCGTGGAGTCGCGCCGCCTCCCGGAGTCGCGGTTGAGGCGAGGGCCGCGCGGATGGCCATGTGCAGGCGGCCCTCACCCAGCACTGTCACCGGGGCGGGGTGCGCGGCCGTGGTGATGGCGGTCTCAGTCATCGAGCAGCGCGACGTAGGTGACGAAGGGAAGCAACCGGGCCGCCTCGGGGTCCTCGTCGAGTGGCACCGCCACCGGCACCTTGCCCGCGCGGCGCAGTGCGCCGGCCATCGTCCGTACGGCTTCGGGGGCGTCGCCGTCCGGTGGCCAGAAGGGGCGGGCCTCGGCGTACGCGTGCTGCCGGGCGGTCCGGGACTGCCAGCGGAGCAGCAGCCGTTCCAGACCGTCGCGCAGCGCCGCCGGGGCGGTGGCGGCCACGGACACGACCGTCTCCTGGCCGGGGACGGTGAGGGAGAAGGCGGGCACGCCGAGGACGGGCGTGTGATCGCGTACCCACGGTGGCTCGCCGGCCAGCACGAGCTGCCGCAGCAACGCTTCGGCGATCGGCCCCACCGGCGCGCCCATCCCGTTCGCTCCCTCCGGGCCGGTCGGGGCGGCGTGATCGGCCCGCGTGGCCAGCAGGTGCTCGCAGCGGGCCCGCAAACCGGCGGCCAGCGCCTCCGTCCAGCTCAGCCCGGCACCGGTGCCCACCGGCGGACGGGATGTGCCGAGGCCGGTGAGCCGGAGTTCGGATGCCGGCACGGGACGCGGCCGGCCCTCCGGCAGTTCCACGCCCCATACCACCCCCTCGTCGGCGTCGGGACCGACGGCGAGCACCCCGTACGTGCCCAGGGCGGCGAGCAGACAGCGCAGCCGGGCCGTCCGCTGGTCCGGCCCCCAGCCGAACACCCGCGGCGGCGGCGCCCAGCCGGGCAGCGCCCCGAACGGGTCGGAGACGGTCGCCTGGCACACCGCCAGCGGGGACTGCGCCAGCGCCTGCTCGTCCAGCATGCCGAGCAGCCCCAGCCGGGAGTCGACCAGCTCGGTGGCGAGGCCGAGCAGGCTCTCCGCCTCGATCGGCGGGGCCGTCGCCAGGGCCGCGGCCCGTTCCCTGATCGCCTCCTGGCCTGTGCCAGGACGGGCGCCCGTACGCGGCCGGGCCAGGAACCGGTGCGGGAGCGTGTCGAGATTGCGCAGGTCCACCCGGGTGAGGAGGAGCTCCTGGTCCGTGTCGAGCCCGGTCACGTGTGAGAAGCAGGCGAGCGCCAGCATGGCGGCGACCACCGTGGGCACCGGCCCTGTCAGCCAGTCCTCGTCCGATGAGGCCGGACCCGCGGCGGGCAGCGCGGCCAGCCGGTGCCAGCCCGACGCCGCGGCCGTCACGGAGGGCCTTCCCACCCTGCTCAGCCAGACCTCCGCCGGGCCGACGAGGGCCTGCCCCAGCACGACGTCGCCCGCCTCACCGGCGCGGGCCGTCGCCACCAGCTCGTGGAGATCCGCACTCACCTGGAGCACGACGTCGGCGTCCCCGGCGATCGCCCGGCCGAGCGCGTCGCCGTCGGGGGAGAGCGTCCGGATCTGCTGGCCGGGGTCGCGACGGGCGGCGTTCGCGGCCCGGCCGGCCGCCGCGCCGTCGGGAGAGATGACGGTGATGCTCCGCCAGCCCGTGCCGGCACACGCTCCCGCCAGCGCCTCCAGCAGCGGACCCGCACCCGCCAGCACCAGGCGGGCGCTGCGGATTCGCTCGAATCGCGCCTCCGGCGAATCCAGGGCGTAACCGATGAAGGCGATCTCCTCCGCGTACGCACGCAGCTCCGCGCCGGTCAGCCCGTGTGGCCGCGCGTGCCGGTCATCCACCACGAACCGCTGCTCGGCGAGCCGGCTCACGAGGCTCTCGACCATGGCCCGCTTGTCGCCGGGGAGGTTCGCCGAGAGCTCGGCCAGGGTGTGCCGGCCGGTCAGCGCGGGCGCCAGCCTGGCGAGCCAGTCGTATGCCTGCCGTCCACGTAGTGTGCACGCCCCGTAGTCGCTGTGCACGTAGGCCCCGTCGGGGCATTCCACGAACCGTACGTCATCGCGTAGCCGCGGTCTCATCGCCGCATCGAGGTTTGGGAGCGCTCCCATGGCCCCGATCGTATGAACTGAGGCCATTTATGTAAACCCAAAATCGGCCCTATTCTGGACGCCAATTCGTAGCTATAATTCCAAAATTCCCCGGTTGAATTACGGATTGTCACTTACCCGATGAATTGCCGCATGGCTCGCTTGTAGTCATTAGCGGCGCGACTTCAGTTGCATGCCAATGACGGTGACGCCGCCTTGGGCTTCAGGCTCTTCGGGAACAATGACAAGCGGGGCAGTTCCGCGGAAGGGTGCTGCTGATCTCCGCTTGGCGCTGATTGCGCGGTCCCGGCGCCGTAGCCTTCGTCGAGATCGGTCAGAGGGTCGGCCGGCTGAATGTCACTCCCGCGAGCCGTAGGCGGGGCCGAACACCACCAGCAGCGCCAGATCCTCGGTGATGTCGACGAAGCGGTGCTCCTCGCCCGCCGGGACGAAGACGACCGCTCCGGGCCCGACCTCCGCCTCGCCGCTCGCCGCCACGATCCGGGCTCGACCGGCGGTCACCACGTAGATCTCGTCCTCGGTGTGCGGGCTCTGGCCGTCGACCCCGCCGGCCGGGATGCAGTACGTCCCGACGGACAGGTGCGGCACTCTGAGCTGCTCCACCCAGTCGCCCTCGGCCCCGGGCGCGGGCTGTGCCCACGTGCCCGCACCCTTGATGATCTCCATGGCGGTCAGCGTACCCGCGAATCCGGTGGTACTGAACGGCAGCTGAGGGCGCGCGGACAGCCGCGACGGCGGGCGCGCACGGCCAGGTCAGGGTGTCTGCCGCGCCACCGCTGCCGAGGCGCGGCGAGAGCGGCCACGCGCCGAGGAGGGCCCGGCCTCATGCTGCGGGCGGTTCGTGGCCGGCGTCGGTCCAGTGGGGGATTCGGGTCTCGCGGGTGAGGTCGGCGGGGTCGGCGAGCTCGCCGCAGGTCGTGCAGATCGTGGCGGGCGCGAGCGGGTGGTCGTGATGCAGCATGCGCATCGGCGGTGAGGTCACGGCCCACCTGTCGCCCCATGCGAGCAGGGTCCGCAGAACGGGGGCGAGGTCCCGGCCGGCCTCGGTGAGGTGGTAGCCCTCGTACCGAGGGTCGTGTTCCGAGGGGCGCCGCTCCAGCACGCCGGCTTGGACCAGGCCCTTGAGGCGCGCCGACAGCCGGTCGCGCGGGGCGCCGGTGTTGCGGGCGATCTCGCCGAACCGGTGGTTGCCGAACATCACTTCCCGGATCGCGAGAAGCGACCATCGGTCGCCGACGATCTCAAGGGCCGAGGCGATGGAGCACGGGCGTCCGGGCAGCGAGGTCGGGTCGATAGGTGGACGGGGCATGTCTGAAGCTTGCCAGCTGACGGTTTGCTTATCAAACCACGACCGGGCTATGGTCCCAGCATGCCTGAAGCAGTTGGAGTATCAAACCGCTCCCGCGTCGCGGCCGTCATCGTGTTGGCGGCCGTTTTCATGACGAACCTGGATCTGTGGATCGTCAACGTCGCCTTGCCGGCCGTGGGCGCGGACTTCTCCCGCGACGGGCATCCGACGTCCCTGGCCGACCTGTCCTGGGTGCTCAACGCCTACGCGATCACCCTGGCCGCGCTGCTCGTCCTGGCCGGGCGGCTCGGCGACCGCTTCGGGCAGCGGCCGGTGTTCCTGGCAGGCGTCGTCGTGTTCACCGTCGCCTCGATCGGCTGCGCGCTCGCCCCGGATCTGTGGTGGCTGGTGCTGGCCAGGGTGGTTCAGGCGGCCGGCGCCGCCGCGCAACTGCCGACCTCGCTGGCCCTGCTGCTCGCCGCCGTTCCCGAGGGGCGTCGGACCGGCGCGACCCGTACCTGGGCTGCCGTCGGTGGACTGGCGGCGGCCGCCGGTCCGGTCGCGGGTGGGCTGCTGGTGCAGGTCGACTGGCGCTGGGTCTTCGTGGTCAACGTGCCGATCGGCCTGATCACCGTACTCGCCGGCCTGACCGGGCTGCCACGACCGGCGGCCCGGGAGCGGGGCGCGTTGCCGGACCTGTGGGGTGCGGTGCTCGTCACCGTGGCCATCGCAGCCCTGTCCGGAGCCCTGGTGCAGGCCCCCGAGTGGGGCTGGGGCTCATGGCGCATCCTCGCGCTGTTCGCGGTGGCCGCGGTGGGTCTGGCGTGGTTCGGCGTCCGCTGCGCCCGGCACGCGCGCCCGCTGCTGGAGCTGCACCTGCTGCGCCTGCCACGTTTCGGTACGGCCGGCGCCGGCACCTTCGTCTTCGGCGTGGCCTTCGCGATCATGCTGCTGTCGAACGTGCTGTGGTGTCAGGAGGTCTGGCACTGGGACGCCCTGACCACCGGCCTGGCCCTGGTGCCCGGCCCCGCCCTGGTTCCCGTGGTGACCGCGCTCACCGCCCGGACCGCCGGCCGCTACGGGCACGGCCCGCTGATCGTGGCGGGCGGCCTGCTGTTCGCCGCCGGGATGCTCTGGCGTACCGTCTTCGCCGCCACCGTCCCCGACTACGCGCGTGACCTGCTGCCCAGCCTGCTCCTCGGCGGCGCGGGCGTTGGGCTGGCCATCGGCACGCTGATCGCCGCCGGCGTGCAGTCGCTCCCCGCTGGCCGGGCCGCGACGGGATCGGCCCTGGTGAACTCCTTCCGGCAGATCTCCTCCGCGCTCGGCGTCGCCGTCCTGATCACCATTCTCGGGAGCCGGGTGAACGCCGGATCGGTCGGCGACTTCCACCTCGCCTGGATCGTCGCCGCCGTGCTCGCGCTGGCCACGTCGGCGGTCGGCGCGCTGCTCATGCGGCCGGCGGCTGCCGTGCCCGCACCCGCCGCCGACCCGGCGACGTGACCCCGGCGCCGACCTGGCGACGTGACCCCGGCGCCGGCCCGGCGACGTGACCCCGGCGCCGCCGTCACAGGGAGGGCTCTGCCGGCATGTCCGTCGCCTCGCATGCCAGGTGGGAGTCCCGCTCAGCGGTCGGTGACGGCCAGTCGTGCTCCGAAGGCGATCAGCAGGCACCCGCTCACTGCGTCCAGGGTTCTGCGCACACCCGCACGGGCGAACCACGCCCGCGCCCGGCCGATCGCGAGGCTGTAGAGCGCCAGCCAGGCAAAGGTCAGCAGGCAGAACAGCAGGCCAAGCCCCAGCATCGCGGCGAACGCCCCGCCGCCCGCCGGGGCGAACTGCGGCAGCAGGCTCATGAAGAACGCCGCCATCTTGGGGTTGGCCAGGTCGTTGATCAGTCCCTGTCGCAGCGACCGGCCGGCGGTGAGCCGCTGCTGGACGACTTCGGGCGCGTGCGGCGCGCCGCCGCCGCGCCAGGCGGAACGCAGCGACTGCAGTCCCAGGTAGCACAGGTACGCGGCGCCGGCGTACTTCAGTGTCAGGAACGCCGGCGCGGAGGCGTGGACCAGGCCGGCGACGCCCAGGCTCGCGGCAACCGTCCAGACGGCCTGCCCCAGTGCGACCCCCGCGGCGGTCCAGATCCCACTGCGCTGGCCGCCGGAGAAGGCGTTGCGCATGGTCAACACGGTGTCAGGCCCAGGTGTGCAGATGACGACAACGGAAACGCCGATGAATGCGATCAAAGCTGTCACCGTCAGAGTATGCGTTCACACCCGGCCCTCAGGTAAGCCCAGCGGGGATGAGCTTGGACGGGCGCAGCAGGCGCAGCACGGCGGAAAACCACCGATGGCTAGCCGATCCTGCTCGATTGCATGATGCAAGTAACAAGCTCTATGGTTGCTTGCATCACGCTATTTACTGGGCCTCCCTACCTGAAGGAGATGCCGTGAAACAGAGCAGGGCATTGCTCCGCGCCACCCGATGGCCAGGCGTATCCGATCGGCTGCTGGCCTTGCTGGCCGTTCAGCTGCTGTCGGCGCGCCGCTACCGTGAAGGGCTTGAGCACTTCGCCGCTCTCAGTGCCGAGCGGCCGGATTCCGCTCTGGCTCAGAGCCTGACCGGCGTCTTCAAGGCCCACCTCGAAGGGCCGGTCGAGGAGGCGCTCGCCGATCTGGATCGCGCGACCGAGCGCGACCTCGGCCTGCCGCACTTCTTCAGGGGCACCACGCTGGCGGGTTTCCCCGACTGCGCCGGCCGGGCCGAGACCGTCATCGCGGACCTGGAGTTCGTGCTCGCGGTGCGCGACCAATTCCCCCCGGGGTTCATGCACGCGGTCCACCGGTCGCTGGCCCGCGGCTACGAGTGCGCGGGCCGTACGCAGGACGCGCTGGACGCCCAGGAGCGGGTGGGGCACGGCTATGACGTGGCGCTGGTCACCGACTATCTGGCCGACGCCGACCACGGACTGCGCTTCGGCCCGCCCCGCCTGGTGGAGGCGGCACCCGGGGTCCATGTCGCGCAGGGGTACGACTTCGCCGACTTCGCCTTCGTCATCACCGGCACGGGCGTCGTCGCGATCGACGCCGGGAGCGATCCCCGCCACGTGGAAGCCGCCTTGAGGGACCTGCGCGCGATCACGGAGGAGCCGATCACCCACGTGATCCTCACCCACGCGCACTTCGATCACGTCGGCGGCCTGGAAGCGCTCACCAAGGACGGTGGCCAGGTCATCGCCCAGGCCGGCTTTCCCGACGAGCTCAGGCTGCAGGCGGCGAGCCCGCCGCCGTTCCCGTACCTTCTGCCGCGCGACACGGATCACCGCAAGCAGGTCGTGCCGGACCGGCTCGTGAGCCGGGCCGAGGCGGTGACCATCGGTGGGGTCGAGTTCGGCCTCATCCCGATCCGCGGCGGGGAGAGCGCCGACGGGCTGCTCATCCACCTGCCGGGTCAGGACGTGGTGTTCACCGGAGACATGTGCATGCCCTACCTCGGCGCGCCGTTCTTCCCGGAAGGCTCGGCCGAGGGCCTGTTCGAGGCCATCCAGACGGTCCAGGACCTGCGGCCCCAGGTGCTGGTCCACGGGCACACCGCGCTGACCGTCAACTTCACGGCCGAGACCTTCCCCGGCCTGCTGGCCGCCCTGCGCGACCTGCACGCCGCCGTCCTGGCGGGCATCGCCGACGGACGCCCGCTGGTCGAACTGCTCGACCTCGACCACCTGCCCGAGGTCCTACGCGACCACCCCGCCGCGATCAACCCGTACCTGGTCATGCGCGACGGCTTCGTCCAGCGCGTGCACCATCAGGCGACGGGTTACTGGCATTCCGACGGGACGGGGGTGGAGCACTTCTCCGCCGAGGAGTGGGCCGGCGCGCTGGACCTGCTGGGCGGCGGAAACCCGGACGCCTTCGCCACAGCGGGCGAGGAACTGCTGGACCGCGGTGAGCCCGCTCTGGCACTGCGGATCACCGAGTACGGGCTGCTCCGCCACCCGCTCGCCCCGGCTCTCGCCTCCCTGCGGGAGCGGCTTCTGCTCGCGCTCGTCGAGCGGAACCAGTTTTTCGACCCGTTCAAGTTCGCCTACTACGCCGGGCTCGCCGGGCTGACGCTGGCCCCCGCCGGCTGAGCTCCCGGTCCCGGCTCCATGTCGCAGTCCAGCGGCCCGAGCGGCTTGCCGCAGCGGCCGCAGGTGAGCCCGGGCTGCAGCGGCCCGCCGCAGCCTCGGTGCAGCACCAGCAGCGGCGGGCCGTCGGGCGCCCGGTGCTGGTCGCCCCACAGCAGCAACGACATGATCACTGGCCACAGGTCCAGGCCGGCGGAGGTCACGCGGTACTCGTAACGATCCGGCCTGGTCTGGTAGAGGCACCGCTCCAGGATGCCCGCCTCGCAGAGCTTGCCGAGGCGATCGGACAGGATGTTGTGCGCGATGCCGAGGGCGGCCCGGAAATCCTCGAACCTGCGGGTACCGCGCAGCGCGTCGCGCATGATCAGCAGGCTCCAGCGCTCGCCGACCACCTCCAGCGTGCGGGCGATCGAGCAGACCTGTCCTTCGTAGGTGCGCGGCAACATGCCCTCATCGTACGTCGATTGCATCACGCAAATGTTGGGGCCAGGGGTGTCTTCGTCCACTTCGCGCAGGGTGGTGGCGGTGGTGGTCGCTCATGGATCCCCGTGATAGCGCTTCGCAAGGGTGTCGCGGTGATATGTGGGTCATCTCGACACGGTGAACGGAGTGTTGGTGCGTGGAAGCATGAGATGTCCGGACTGCGGTGCGGACCTATCCGCAGCCGGGTCCCAGGAGCCGGAGTTCAGGTGCCCGGGGTGTGCGCTGCCGCTGCGGGGTCCTGTGGCGCACGAGCTCTGGCAGGTGGACCAGGCTCTCGCCGGGCTGAGCGATCAACAGGCGCGGCTGCAGGCCCGCCGTACGGAACTGATTCGCGCCCTGCGTGCCGGCGCGGATGCCGTGGGTGAGGCGGCGCCAGGCGCGGATGCGGCGGGTCAGGCGGCGGCGGGCACGGTGGGTCATCGGGCGGCGGGCACGGTTGCCGGGGGTCAGGGGGCGGCGGGCGCGGACGCTGTGGGGCAGCGGCCTGCGGGGGCGGTGCCTCCTGGTGCGGGTGCGCCGCCGCCGTACCCGGCGGCGGTGGCCGGGTCCGGGGTTGCGGGGCCCGGGGTTGCAGGGTCGGGAGTTGCGGGGGCCGGGGTTGCGGGGGCCGGGCCTGGGGTTGTGGGGGCCGGTGGGCCGACGCGGGAGGTGTCTTCCGGTGCTGCGAAGAATGTCCTGCTCATCCTCGGTGGTCTGCTGCTGACGGTGGCGGCGGTGGTGTTCACCGTGGTGAGCTGGGGGCGGCTGGGCATCGGCGGGCGCGCGGCCGTGCTGGCCGCGTTCACCGCGCTGGTCATGCTGGCGCCGGTCCTGCTGATCCGGCGAAGGCTCACCGCGACGGCCGAGACGGTGGCAGGGCTCGCGGTCGTACTGTTGCTGCTCGACGGCTACGCGGCCAGGCGGGTGGGGTTCCTCGGGATCGACGCCCTCGACGTGCTGCACTACACGGCCGGGGTGCTCGGGCTCACCGCGCTCATCCTGGCGGCCTATGCCCGGGTCACCCGGCTTCGCGGGCCCGCTCCGGTCGCCGTGGTGCTGGCGCAGCCGATCCTGCCGCTGCTGGCCGGCGACTGGTCGGAGACGTGGCTGCTGGCCATGCTGGTGGCCACGGCGGCGCTGGACGTCGCACTGGTCCGCTACGGCCGGGAAGCGGTGCGGGTGACGGCCGCCCTGGCCGGCAGCGGGGTCACGACCCTCGCCCTGCTCGGCGGCGTGCCGTACGCGCTGGGGTCTCCGTCCGTCGATCAGGCCCTGGTCAGATCGGCGCCGCTGGTCGCGCTGGCTCTGCTCGGCGGGTTCGTGACATGGCTGCTGGCCAGGCCGGGCAGGGCCGAAGGGGAGACCTGGGCCGCCGGGGTCACCGCCGGAACCGCGCTCACGCTGATCGCCGTGCCGGCCGCGCTCGTGCAGCCGATGCTGGACGGTCCGGGCACGGACTGGCGCCCTCTGGCCTACCTCGTCCCGGCACTCGCGGTGGTGCTCGCCGCCGCCTGGCTGCCCTGGCGAAAGGTACGGCTGGCGGCCATGGCCACCGGCGGACTGGTGGCGCTGCTGACCACGCTGACCCTGCTGCCTCGGCTCGCGGTCACGCTGGCGGCGCCGCTCGCCTGGCTGGACGTGCTCTGGACGGGCACGTGGAACGGACGGCAGTGGGAGCCGTTCGAGATGGCCTCACCGGCGGACGTGGTGCTGCTGGGCACGGTGGCGGCCGGCCTCCTGGCTGCGGCGGTCGTGCACGGCACCCGCGGGTGGCCGGTGAGGGCGGCGGCGGTCGGGCCGGGGACCGGCGGGCCGGTGAAGGCAGCGGCAGCCGGGTCCGGGGCTGGTGAGTCGGGGAAGGCGGCGGCCGGGCCCGGGACTGGTGAGCCGGTGAAGGTGGGGGCGGTCTTGGGCGGCGCCGGTGGGTGGCCGGTGAGGGCGGCGGTGGTTGGGGCGTTGGGGTTCGGGGTGCTCATGGTCGCGGTCGCCACCCATGCCTTCGTGACGCCCTACCCGGCCGCGGTGGTGGTGCAGGTGGTGCTGGCCGTCGGTCTTGCCGTGGTCGCCACACTGAGCCGAGCGCCCTGGTGGGGGATGGCGTGCGCGATCGTCGCCGGTCCGGCCGCGGTGCGGGCGGCGGCGTACGCGTTCGGGAGTGAGCCGGCGACGCTGATCGTGCTGCCGATCCTGGCGGTGGCCGCCCTGGCCATGGCGCTGGGGGGCAGGCTGAAGGAGCTGCGGGTTTGGGGGCTGGGCTTCGCCGCGCTGTTCCTCGGGCTGGAGGCGGTGGCAGCGGGCTTCTCGCTCGGCCTGCGCGTCCTGGTCGCGGTGAGTGTGGGATTCGCCGTGGCCGGGGTGCTGGTGCTGCTCATGTCGCCGCGGACGGGTCCGGTCGTCCGAGGCGGCGTGAACGGCCTCAGGTACACCGGCGCGTTCCTGCTGTTGCTGGCCTCGTGGCTGCGGCTGGGGGCGGACGAGGTCACCGTCGTCGAGGCGTACACGGTGCCGTGCTCGCTGGTCCTGCTGGGAGCCGGCTGGTGGCGGCGGCGCGGCGGCGCACCGGTCTCGTCCTGGGCGGCCTACGGCGCGGGACTCTCCTTCACGATGCTGCCCAGCCTGGTGGCGGTCTACGCGGACGTGGAATGGCGACGGTCGCTGGCGCTCGGCGTGCTTGCGCTGGCGGTGCTGTTCGCCGGGGCCCGGTTCCGGCTCCAGGCGCCCACGGCGGTCGGAGCCGTCGTGGTGGCCGGGGTCGCGGTGCGGGAGCTGGCCCCGTACGTGTCGGAGATGCTCCTCACGGTGCCGCGCTGGGTGCCGATCGCCGTGGGCGGGCTGCTGCTCGTGGTGGTCGGGGCGACGTACGAGGCCCGCATGCGGGACCTGCGCCGGTTGCGCGACACCCTGACGAGAATGGGTTGACGATCCGACGGCCCGCCGATGACGAGATCCGGTGCCGGCCACCAGAGTGGCGCGGCACGGATATGTGGTCAGTACGAGGCGCGTGCCGCGTCGGCCGGGCCGTGGATAAAGGTGGCCGCGAGGGCCTCGGAAGCGCGGGCGACCAGGGCGACGTCGGCGCCGACGAGCACGAAGCGCGCCCCGGCGTCCGCGTAGGCGCGTGCCGTGTCCGGGTCGAAGGCGTTGACGCCGACCGGCTTCCCCGCGGCGGCGACGCCGTCGAAGGCGCGGCGGACGGTGGCGACGACGTCGGGGTGCGTCTGCTGCCCCAGGACGCCCATGGAGGCGGCGAGGTCGCTCGGACCGACGAAGACGCCGTCGATGCCGGGGGTCGACGCGATCGCCTCCGCCGCCGCGGCGCCCTCGGCCGTCTCGATCTGCACGAACACGGAGACGTGGTCGGCGGCGTTCTGGAGGTAGCCGTCGACGCGGTTCCAGCGGGCGGAGCGGGCGAGGGCGCTTCCGACGCCGCGACGGCCCGCGGGCGGGTACTGCGTCGCCTCCGCGACGGCTCCGGCCTCGTCGGGGGTCGAGATCATCGGCACGAGGATCGTCTGGGCGCCGAGGTCGAGGACCTGCTTGATCATCACGGGGTCGGCGGCGGGGACGCGCACCACGGGCGTGACGGGGTAGGCCGAGACGGCGTACAGCTGCGCGAGCGTGGACTCCAGGCCGTTGGGGGAGTGCTCCATGTCGATGAGCACCCAGTCGAGGCCCGAGCCCGCCATGATCTCGGCCATGACGGGGGAGCCGGAGCACACCCATCCGCCGAACAGCGGACGCTCGGCCGCGGCGAGACGATCGCGGAGGGTCGGGTTCAGACGAAGCGGCATGAGATGGTCCCCATCGGTCCGTAGTCGGCCAGCACGGTGTCGCCCTTGTCCACCCATACGGGACGGGTGAACGAGCCGGCGAGGATGATCTCCCCGGCTTCCAGGCGATCGCCGTGCCGGTGCGTCTTGTTGGCGAGCCACGCGACCCCCGACGCCGGGTGGTTCAGGACCCCGGCGGCCACGCCCGTCTCCTCGATCGTCTCGTTGCGGTAGAGGAGGGCCGCCACCCACCGCAGATCGACCGCGTCGGGCCGCACCGGATTGCCCCCGAGTACGAGCCCGCCATAGGCGGCGTTGTCGGAGATGGTGTCGACGATCGTGCGGCCTTCGAGCTCGATGTGGGAGTTGAGCACCTCCAGAGCGGGCGTGACGTACTCCGTCGCGCGCAGGACGTCGAACAGCGTGCAGTCCGGGCCCTCCAGCGGCTCCTTCAGGACGAAGGCGAGCTCGACCTCGATGCGGACGTTGGAGAAGCGGTCGTGCGGGATGCGCGCGCCGTTCTCCCACACGGTGTCGTCGAACATGACGCCGTAGTCGGGCTCCGTGATGCCGGTCGCGGCCTGCATGGCGCGGGAGGTGAGCCCGATCTTGCGGCCGACGAGGCGACGCCCGGCCGCGAGGTTCTTCTCCTTCCACACCGCCTGGATGGCGTAGGAGTCCTCGATCGTGGCCTCGGGGAACCGCGCGGTGATGCGCGGTATGACCCCGTGCGTCCGCTCCGCCTCCGCGAGCTCCTCCGCGAGGGACGTGATGGTGTCTTTCGTCAGCATGATGACTCTTCCGTGAGAAGGCGGCGCGGGGGACCTCTTAGAGCTGGTGGCCCAGCTTGTACTCGCCCTGCTTGTACTCGGGCATCCCCTCGGTGTCGTCCTTGCGGGTGTAGGAGAAGCCGTCGGCGCCGATCGTGACCGCCATCTCGCTCGCGTCGGTACGGGCGACGACGGGCTGCGGGTTGCCGTCGAGGTCGAGTACGAGCGAGGCTTCGGTGTACCAGCTCGGCACGACCGGGTTGCCCCACCAGTCGCGGCGCTGGTTGTCGTGCACGTCCCACGTGATGACGGGGTTGTCGGGGTCGCCCGTGTAGTAGTCCTGGGTGTAGATCTCGACGCGGTGGCCGTCGGGGTCGCGCAGGTAGAGGTAGAACGCGTTCGAGACGCCGTGCCGGCCGGGGCCGCGCTCGATGGCGTCGGAGCGGCGCAGCGCGCCGAGCTTGTCGCAGATGGCGAGGATGTTGTGCTTCTCGTGCGTGGCGAACGCCACGTGGTGCATACGGGGACCGTCGCCGCCCGTCGTCGCGGTGTCGTGGACGGTGGGCTTGCGGCGCATCCACGCGGCGTAGACGACGCCGTCGGAGTCCTGGATGTCCTCCGTGACGCGGAACCCGAGGTCCTGGTAGTGCCGGACGGCCTTGGGCACGTCGGGCGTGACCTGGTTGAAGTGGTCGAGGCGGACGATGGAGGCGGGCGTGTGGAGGTCGTAACGCCAGGCGAGGCGCTCGACGTGCTCGACGGCGTGGAAGAACTCGTACGGGAAGCCGAGCGGGTCCTCCACGCGCACGGAGTCACCGATGCCCTTGACGAAGCCGTCCGCCCGGCGTTCGACGCGGCATCCCAGCTCGCTGTAGAAGGCGACGGCCTTGTCCAGGTCCTCGGGGGTCCGGACCCGGTACGAGAACGCCGCGACGGCGGCGACGGGCCCCTTGCGCAGCACGAGGTTGTGGTGGATGAACTCCTCCAGCGAGCGCAGGTAGATCGCCTCGTCGTCCTCCTCCGTGACGGTCAGGCCCAGCACGTCGACGTAGAACTCGCGGGAGGCGGCCAGGTCGGTGACGACGAGCTCCATGTAGGCGCAGCGCAGGATGTCGGGCGCGGGCGAGGAGGGCGTGGGGACGGGGTTCTCCGCGTGGATCGGAGCTTCCTGGCTGACGGAGAAGCCGGAGGAGGTCGGGGTACGGTCGTGGACGGTCATGTCAGCGTCCTTGCTTTCGTGACGGATGGGGGGCGTGCTGCCTACTTGCCGAAGGTGGGGTTGTGGACCTCGCCGAGCGTGATGTGCACGGCCTGCTGGTCGGTGTAGAAGTCGATCGAGCGGTAGCCGCCCTCGTGTCCGAGGCCCGACGCCTTGACACCGCCGAAGGGCGTACGCAGGTCGCGGACGTTGTTGGAGTTGAGCCACACCATGCCCGCCTCGATGGCCTGGGCGAAGTTGTGGGCGCGCTTGAGGTCATTCGTCCAGACGTAGGCGGCGAGACCGTATTTCGTGTCGTTCGCGAGCGCGAGCGCCTCCTCCTCCGTGTCGAAGGGCGTGATCGCGACGACCGGGCCGAAGATCTCCTCCTGGAAGATGCGGGCGCCGGGGGCCACGTCGGCGAACACGGTCGGGGCGACGAAGTTGCCGGACTCGAAGCCCTCGGGGCGTCCGCCTCCCGCCACCAGGCGGCCCTCGCCCTTGCCGAGCTCGACGTAGCTCATGACCTTCTCGAAGTGCTCGGGGTGCACGAGCGCGCCGACCTCGGTGGCGGGGTCGTGCGGGTAGCCGACCTTCACGCGCTTGGCCTGCGCGGCGTACCGCTCGACGAACTCCTCGTACACCTCGCGCTGGACTAGGATGCGGCTGCCCGCCGTGCAGCGCTCGCCGTTGAGCGAGAAGACCCCGAAGATGGTCGCGTCGATCGCGGCGTCGAGGTCGGCGTCGGCGAAGACGATGGCGGGCGACTTGCCGCCGAGCTCCATCGACAGGCCCTTGAGGTGCGGGGCGGCGTTGGCGAAGATGATCTGCCCCGTACGGCTCTCGCCCGTGAACGAGATGAGGGGCACGTCGGCGTGCCTCACGAGCGCGTCGCCGGCGTCCTCCCCGAGGCCGTTGACCAGGTTGAAGACGCCCTGGGGAAGCCCCGCCTCCTCGAAGATCCCCGCCCACAGCGAAGCCGACAGCGGCGTGAACTCGGCCGGCTTGAGCACGACGGTGTTGCCCGTCGCGAGGGCGGGGCCGAGCTTCCAGCTCTCCAGCATGAAGGGCGTGTTCCACGGCGTGATCAGTCCCGCGACGCCGATCGGCTTGCGGTTGACGTAGTTGATCTGGCGGCCGGGGACCTTGAAGGTGTCGTCGGCCTGCGCGACGACCAGGTCGGCGAAGAACCGGAAGTTCTCGGCCGCGCGGCGCGCCTGGCCGAGCGCCTGCGTGATCGGCAGACCCGAGTCGAACGACTCGAGCTCGGCGAGGCGGGCGTCGCGGGACTCGACGAGGTCGGCGATGCGGTGCAGCACGCGCGAGCGCTCGCGCGGCAGCATCCGGGGCCACGGGCCCTCCCTGAACGCCCGGCGGGCCGCCGCCACGGCGCGGTCGATGTCGGCCTTCTTGCCGGCCGCGGCCTGCGCGTACACCTCGTTCGATACGGGATCAAGCACGTCGAACGTGTCGCCGTCGAGCGAGTCGACGAACTCTCCGTCGATGTAGTGCCGGATGCGCGCGGGCAGGTCGGCGGGGACGTGCCGGACGGAGGTCGCGGTGTCGGTCATGTGATCTTCCCGTTCGGAGGTGAGCTGAGAGTGGACGGTCATCAGGCCCTGGCCCTGGCGGCTGCCTCGTACTTCGCGCGCCATTCCGCGTTCATGGGGAACAGGCCGTCGACGGGGTGACCGGCGGCGACCTGCTCGGCGATCCACGCGTCCTCGGTCTCCTGGGCGAGCGCGGCGTCGGCCACCTCCTCGGCGATCGCCGGGGGGATCACCACGACCCCGTCGTCGTCACCCACGACGATGTCGCCCGGCTGGACCGTGGCGCCGCCGCACGCGATCGTGAGGTCGGCGTCCCACGGCACGTGCCTGCGGCCCAGCACGGCGGGGTGCGGCCCCTGGCTGAAGACGGGCAGGTCGATGCCGGCGACCGTCGCATAGTCGCGTACGCCGCCGTCCGTGACGACACCCGCCGCGCCGCGGGCGAGGGCGCGGAGGGCGAGCACGTCGCCGAGGGTGCCGGAGCCGCGCTCACCGCGCGCCTCGATGACGATGACCTCGCCCTCCCGCACGGCGTCGAACACG
The DNA here is from genome assembly GCF_900099965.1 of Nonomuraea jiangxiensis. Taxonomy (GTDB): domain Bacteria; phylum Actinomycetota; class Actinomycetes; order Streptosporangiales; family Streptosporangiaceae; genus Nonomuraea; species Nonomuraea jiangxiensis. The sequence goes on from NZ_FNDJ01000033.1 coordinate 31,848, forward strand.
CGCTTCTGCGCGTTGTAGCCGCCGCCGTGGCTGGCGAAGAGGTCCTCGCGGTACGGGACGAAGCGCAGCGTCCTCGCGACGCCGACGAGCTTCGTGCCCGGCCGGGTCGTGCGCACGCCGTCGATCGAGACGTGGTCGAGGCCGCGCTTGCGCAGCTGCTGCGACAACCCGGCGACGGGCGCCTTGAGCAGCTTCTCGCGCAGCTCGGGGGACAGGGCCGGACCGGTCGCCGCGGCGGGGAGCCCCGCGGCCTCGCGCGAGCCCCACGCCTCCTCGCGCTGGCGGTCGTCGACCGAGGGGAGCGAACCGAGGGCGGGATCGAAGCCGCCGGGACCCTCGACCACCCGGCTCGTCAGCCGGCCCGAGCTCGGCCCACCCGGCACATCGACCTCGACCTCGACGACGTCTCCCGGGACGGCCACCGACGCGCCGGCCGGAGTTCCGGTGAGGATGAGGTCGCCGGTCTCGAGCGTGAGGTGCTGGGAGAGGTCGGCAATGAGCTGGGAGAACGGGAAGATGAGGCCGGCGGTCTCGCCCTCCTGGACCAGCTCGCCGTTGAGCCACGTCCGCACGCGCAGCGCGGTGGGATCGACCGTACGCGCGTCGATGAGCCGCGGGCCGACGGGTGTGTAGCCGTCGCGGCCCTTGTTGCGCACGTTCGAGCCCTTGTCGTTGGCGCGCAGGTCGTACAGTCCCCAGTCGTTCGACGCCGTCACCCATGCCACGTGTCTCCAGGCCTCGGCGGGGGAGACGCTTCGCGCGGGTGAACCGATGACGAGGGCGATCTCGCCCTCGAAGGCGAGCAGCTCCGTGCCCTCGGGACGCTCGACCGGGTCGCCCGAGGCGCCCAGGGAGCTCGACGGCTTGAAGAAGTACGAGGGAGCGGCGGGCCGGCGGCCCCGCTGCGCTGCGCGGGACTCGTGGCTGATGTGGACGGCGATGATCTTCCCCGGCGTGCTGGGCAGGGAACCGGGTGCGGGTGCGGTGCTCATAGTGTGGCCTTCGCGTCTACCTGGTCGCGGTACAGGGGGTTTCAGCGGGTGGAGGTGGTCAGAACGTCGGAGCCCTGCTCGCTGCGGGAGCGGTTCGCGGCACCGAGCCGGGCGGCGAAGGCGGCGACATCCGATGGCAGTGCCGTCCCCCGCCACGCCACGTGCTGATCGCGACGGGCGATCACGAACGGCGTCGTGTACGCGGGATCCCCGGCGCCTTCTGGCAGCCTGACCACGGTGACGGGCAGGCCCGCGGCGCGTGCCTCCTCCGCCCACCTCTCCGCGGCGTCGAAGTGATCGAGCACCACGAGGGTGTACCACGGACCGAGGTGGTCGTACAGCGACGAACCATCCGCGAGCCAGTGGTGGGGCAGGCGGCACCCCGGCACCGTGGAGGGCGTGTACGTGCCCATCGTGTACTCCGGCGCCGGGCCGTCCGCGACGATGATCGGGCTGTCCGCGTAGCTGTAGCCGAAGTTGAGGCCCGCCGCCGCGAACTGCTGGACGTTCAGGTCGTAGGCGAGCTTCCCGAAGGCCGCGCGGGCCGCGTCCCCCTCGGGGCCCTCGGCCTCCAGGCCGGCGGGCACATCCGTGTCGGAGATCTTCCGCAGGTGGGACATCGCGAAGCGGGACACCTGGTCCGTGATGGGCTGGCGCTCGGCCTCGTAGGCGTCCAGGATCGACTCGTCCGCCCAGCCGGCGATCACGGCGCTCAGGAGCCACGACAGGTTGAGGCCGTCGGCGATGCCGGCGTTCATGCCGTATCCGCCGTAGGGCACCCAGAGGTGAGCGGCGTCACCGGCGAGGAACATGCGGCCTTCGCGGAACTTGTCCGCCACGAGACGGCGAGCGATCCAGTCCTCACGGGAGACGAACTCGTAGGACTGGTCGTCGGAGATGCCGAGGATGTCGCGGATCGCCCGGTCGCGGTCGACCTCCTGGCGCTCGGCCTCCTCGGCGCTCAGGTACGTGTGGATCAGGAACGTCTCGACGCCGTCGATGGAGTAGACATGGCCGTTGCGGCGGTCGTTGTAGACGTAGTAGCCCCACGCCTTCCCCGCCGGCATGCGCTCGTACAGGTCTGGCACCTTGACGCACGTCGACTGGACGTGCTGCAGGACGGGGTCACCGTGGAACGAGGACCCGATCGCCTTCCGCACGAGCGAGCGGCCACCGTCCGCGCCGATGAGGTAGCGACCGCGAAGAGCCGTCCTCTCCTGCGAGCCCACCGGGGTGACCTCCACCGTCACGCCGTCCTCGTCCTGGGTGACCGCGACGGCCCTGACCTCGTTGCGAAGGCTCACGTTCGCCAGGGAAGCCACGTGCTCCTCGAGGATGGGCTCAAGGAAGCGCTGGTTCACGCGGTGCGCCGGCTCGGCGACCGCCCAGGTGGTGTCGGGACCCTTCCCCGTTCCGTCGCGACGGGCGGCGGCGGAGGGGATCGGGATGCGACCGAACTCCGTGCCCGTCACCGAGGTGAGGAAGACGACGTCCTGAGGGTGGTCGGAGGGCAGGCCCGCCGAGCGGACCCTGTCGGCCAGCCCGAAGCGGCGCAACGCCTCCATCGTGCGGGCGGCCACGTGGTTGCACTTGACGTTCGGGGGGTCCAGGTAGGGGTTCTCTTCGATGACGATCGTCGAGACTCCGCGCGAGTCCAGATCCATCGCGGCCAGCAGGCCGACGGGCCCTCCGCCGACGATGATGACCTCGGCGTCGAAGGTGGCGGAGTTGGTCACTTACTGGGACTCCAATCGGTCAGCGGATCGCGGTGAGATCGCGCCCCGGCGTGGGGATCGGTCGTGGGACTGGCGGTCATCGTCGAACTCCCCCGTAACGAGATCTGGACGCTCTGTAGCGAACCCTCCATGGACGGAACACCACGAGTGTGCGGGGGCTGGTTAAATCAGGCAATGACAACTATCATGATTGATAGTTCAAGGAGATTGAAGTGAACGGAACCTCGGCGCTCTCGCTCAGGCAGCTGCAATACTTCTGCGCCGTCGTCGAGAGCGGATCGGTCACCGAGGCGGCCAAGAGGCTGCACGTGTCCGCGGGCGGGGTCTCGCTCGCCATCACGCAGCTCGAAGAGCTCCTCGACGTCCAGCTCACGCTGCGCACGCGCGGCAAGGGCGTCGAGATCACCGACGCCGGCCGCAGCGTCTACGAAACCGCGCGAGTGATCGCCCGCTGCGTCGATGACATTCAGGAGCTGGCCGGGACCATCCGCGGCAGACTGCGCGGCCCGCTGCGGGTCGGGATCTTCACGACCCTGTCCCCCTGGCTGTTCCCGCAGATGGCCGAATACTTCGCGAAGCGTCACCCGGCGATCGATCTCCAGCTGGAGGAAGGAGCGTCGGCGGCGCTCCAGACCCTCCTGGTGGAGGGGAGGCTGGACGCGGCCCTGCTGTACGAGAACCACATCGTCTCCGAGGTCGACGTCCAGCGGCTCGTCCCTGTCCGGCTGCAGCTCGCCGTCTCGCCGAGCCATCCGCTGGCCGGCCAGGACAAGGTCTCGCTCAGCGCCCTGCGCGACGAGTACGCCGTTCTGCTCGCCATGCGCCCGGCCACCGATCACGTCGAGGAGATCCTGCGCAACGCCGGCATCACGCCCCGGGTGCGCTGGCGGAGCGCGAACGTCGAGACGATTCGCTCGCTCGTCGCGCGAGGTCTCGGCTACACGATCATCATGGGCCGTCCCCACGGCGACCTGACGTACGACGGGAAGCCGATCGTGTACCGCCCCATCGCGGACGACATCCCCGCGAACCACGTCGTGCTCGCCACCGCGCCCGGTGCCCGGCGCACGGCCCGGGTGGAGGCGCTGCGGGCCTACTGCCGTGAAGCGGTCGCGGGGCAGTTCGCCTCGCTCGACGGCACGCCCGTGAGCAAGACCGGCACGCTCTGAGGGGCGGCCGGCGCGGCCGTCCTGTCCCTGATGGCGACGGGGAAACGGACATTCCGCGGGGGGCGGCGGGCGCCAGAAGTTCAGAATTTCTGAACTGTTTAGCCCGATATTTGTGATTGCCGTAATCCCACTGGTGGGCGCAATGTAGTGCAACCGGCCGCACACGACCGGACAGCACGCGATCGGCGAACGCTCACGGAAGGAGACACGTGGGATCACTGAGGATCGCCCACCGGCTTGAGGGGTTGCCTCCGTACGTGCCGGGGCGACGTCCCGAAGCCGGAGAGACGCGCAGGCAGGCGCGCCTGGCGTCGAACGAGGTCCCCTGGCCTCCGCAGGCGGCGATCGTGGACGCGATGAAGGACGCGCTGGAGCACGCGCACCGGTATCCGGACATGCAGTACGCCGAGCTGCGCGACGCCATCGCGGCGCACGTCGGCCGGCCGTCCGACCGCATCGCGGTCGCCAACGGATCCACCGCGCTGCTGCGTGACATCGTCGGGGTTCTCGTCGAGGCCGGGTCCGAGGTGATCTTCGCCGAGCCGAGCTTTCCGTACTACCGCACCGCCGCGATCGCCAACTCGGCGGTGCCGATCGCTGTTCCGCTGCTGGCATACGCCCATGACCTCGACGCCATGCGGGGCGCCATCACGCCCCGCACCCGGGTCGTCATCATCTGCAACCCGAACAACCCGACGGGCACGGCGTACACCAACGCGGAACTCAAGGAGTTCCTGGCGCGTGTGCCCGAGGACGTCGCGGTCATCCTCGACGAGGCGTACGTCGAGTTCGCGCGGGACGTCAACGGCCTGGAGCTCATGGACGATCACCCGAACGTGATCGTCGTCCGCACGCTCAGCAAGGCGCACGGTCTCGCGGGCCTGCGCGTCGGCTATGCCATCGGCGACAGCGAAGTGATGAGCTACGTGTCCCGGCTGGGAGTGCCGTTCCGCATCGACGGCGTCGCCGTCGCGGGCGCGCTGGCCGCGCTCACGCCGGAGCAGGTGGCCGAGTCCCGGCGTCGCGTGGCCTCGATCGTGGAGGAGCGCGCGGTCCTCACCACGGCCCTCCGCTCTCGCGGCTGGAACGTCGTCGAGTCCGCGGCGAACTTCGTCTTCCTTCCGCTGGGCGAATCGACCGCGAGCGTGGCCGCCGAATGCGCGGCGGGCGGCGTGCTCGTGCGCCCCATCGGCGGCGGCATACGAGTGACCGTCGGCTCCCCGCAGGACACCGAGCACCTCCTCGGCGCCCTGCCCGTCCTCGCCAACGAACCCCCCCGCTGACCGCACTCCCGTGCGGACATACCCGAAAGACCTCCCATGGACATCACCGAGAACACCCCACCGCAGGAGCGATCCGACTCGCTGTGGCACGGCCCCATGCGACGCATCCTGCTGTCCAGCTTCAGCGGAAGCGTGATCGAGTTCTACGACTTCGTTCTGTACGTCATAGCGGCCGCGGTCGTCTTCCCGCACGTCTTCTTCAGCAACCTCTCGCCGACCATGGCGACCATCGCGTCCTTCGTCACGCTCGCCGTCGGCTATGTCGGACGACCGCTCGGAGGCGTGATCTTCGGCCACTTCGGCGACAGGCTCGGCCGCAAGGGCGTGCTCGTCACCACCATGCTCCTCATGGGCGTCTCCACCATGGCGATCGGGCTCCTCCCCACCGCCGACCTGATCGGCGCCTTGGCGCCGATCCTCCTCGTCCTCTGCCGGGTCCTGCAGGGTGTGGCCGTCGGCGGCGAGTGGGGCGGCGCGATGCTCATCGCCCTGGAGAACTCTCCCGGCGCGAAGCGCGGTTTCGCGGCCTCGTTCGCGAGCCTCGGCGCGCCCGCCGGCGCGATGCTGGCCACCGGATCCATCTCCCTGGCCTCCACGCTCCCGCAGGACCAGTTCCTCGGGTGGGGATGGCGGATTCCCTTCCTGCTCAGCTTCCTGCTCGTCCTGGTCGGCATGATGATCCGGCTGAAGGTCAGCGAGAGCCCGCTGTTCAAGTCGCTGAACCAGGAGGCGGAGAAGCGGAGGGTGCCGATCCTGGAGGTCCTGCGCCGCTACCCGATGCAGGCCGGGCTCGGCATCATCGTCGCGATCAGCCAGCTGACGATCGACGGCATCGCCACCTCGTGGGCGGTCAACTACAGCGTCGAACTCGGTGCAGACCGTACGACCATCCTGAACCTGAAGATCCTCGGCTCGGTCGCCCTCCTCATCGCGGCCATCATCAGCGCCCGGCTGAGCGACCGTTGGGGGCGCCGCCTGCCCCTCGCCGTCGGCATCGTCGCAGCGCTGATCTTCGTCTTCCCGATGCTCAACCTGATCCAGACCGGAACCGCCGGAGGCTTCGCGGGCGCCGTCATCGTCGGCCAGTTCATCCAGGGCTTCATCCTCGGTCCGCTCGCCGCGTTCCTGGCGGAGTTGTTCCCCACGCGCCTGCGTTTCACCGGTGCTTCGCTGTGCTTCCAGACCGCTTCGGCGCTCGGCTCGGGCTTCACACCCCTCATCGCGACCTCCCTGGTCGCCGTCGGCGGCGGAATCGCCGTACTGGGCTGGGTGTGGATAGGGGTGCTCGCCGTCTGCCTCGTGGCGATCCTGATCGCGGCGGAGGGGAGAACGCGGGACCTCAGCGCCATCTAACCCCGCGGAGCCGGAGGTTCAAGCGACACGTAAGAATGACGCGAGGTTGAAGGGGACAAATGCCCCATATCAGCCTCGAACAGGAGGAAAGGTAAGCCAATGACGAAGACCGGTGGAGAACTTCTCGCCGAACAGCTGATCGCGGAGGGCGTTCAGACGATTTTCGGCGTGCCCGGGATCCAGCTGGACTACGCGTTGGACGGTCTTGCGCAGAACCGCGAGGCGATCGACTTCATCTCGGCGCGGCACGAGCAGGGAGCCGCGTACATGGCGGACGGCTATGCGCGGGTGGCCGGCCGGCCCGGTGTCTGCATGGTCGTGCCCGGTCCTGGCCTCCTGAACGCCGGTGCGGCGTTGTCGACCGCGTTCGCGACGAACAGTCCCGTCGTGTGCATCGCCGGTCAGATCCCCTCGCCGGCCATCGGCCGGGGTCTCGGCCTGCTCCATGAGATCCAGGGGCAGACGGACCTGCTCCGCTCGCTCACCAAGTGGAACGGGATCGCGAAGTCGCCCGACGAGATCCCCGGCCTGGTCCGCGAAGCGTTCAGGCAGGTCACGAGCGGACGCCCGCGGCCCGTCGGCCTGGAGATCCCCCCGGACGTGCTCCAGGCGACGACGACCGCCGGGGTGGTGAATCCCCCGGGTGACCGCACCGGCGAGATCGACGAGGACTCGGTCAGCCGTGCCGTCGAACTCCTCGCCGCCGCCGAGCGGCCGGTGATCGTCGCGGGCGGTGGCGTACGCGATGCCGCGTCCAGCGCCGCGCTCCAGGCCCTCGCCGAGCGCCTGGGCGCGCCCGTCATCACCAGCCGGAACGGTAAGGGCGCCATCAGCGACCGGCACCCGCTCGCCCTGTCGCGCCTGGCCGGTGCGGAGGTCCTGGAGAACGCGGACGTCGTGCTCGCCGTCGGCACTCGCTTCCTCACCATGACCGGGCAGCCGGTCGTCCGGCCCGGCCGCCACCGCCTCGTCGCGATCAACGCGGACCCCGCCGATGTGGGCGCGCCGCGCGAGTTCGAGGTCGCGGTCATCGCCGAGGCCAAGGTCGCACTGGAGGCGATCGTGAACGCCCTGCCCGGCGGCAACCGGGAAGCGCCGGTGCTCGACGGCCACCGCAAGCGCGAACGCGATGCGCTGAGCGTGATCGCGCCGCAGGTGGAGTGGCTTCGGGCGATCCGCGCGGCCCTGCCGGACGACGGCATCTTCGTCGAGGAGCTCACGCAGGTCGGTTATGCGGCGCGGCTGGCGTTCCCGGTGTATCAAGCGGGCACCTACGTGACGCCGGGATACCAGGGCACGCTCGGCTACGGTTTCCCGACCGGCCTCGGCGCCGCCGTCGGGGCCGGGGGCCGGCAGGTCGTCTCGATCAACGGTGACGGCGGGTTCGGGTGGGCGCTTCAGGAGCTGTCCACCGCCGCCAAGTACGGCATCGGGCTCGTGACCGTGGTGTTCAGCAACGACGCGTTCGGCAACGTGCAGCGCATCCAGAGCGAGACGTTCGGTCGCAACATCGGCGTCGAGCTCAAGAACCCCGACTTCGTGGCCCTGGCCAGGGAGTTCGGCGTCGCGGGGGAGCGGGTCACCACGCCTGAGGGGCTCGGGGACGCCATCCGCAACGCCCGCGGAACGGACGCACCGGTGCTCATCGAGGTCCCCCTGGGCGACGTTCCCTCCCCGTGGAAGCTCCTGGCGGAACAGCCCATCGGCTGAGCAGCGGCGCGAGGAGGCGTTCTCGGCCCGCTTCGCAGGCCCGACAATCGTGATCTAAGGAGAAGCATGGCAGCACCCAGGGGCATCGTCGACGATTCGTTGTGGCTGGACAATGCCCGGGTCGTTCCGTCGGGGACGTCGTACGAGCCGGTGGACGACTCCGCGACCGGTGAGGAGATCGCCAGGCTGCGCTCCGCCACCACCGAGGACGTCGACCGCGCCTTCGACTCCGCCGCACGCGCGCAGAGGCAGTGGGCGAACGTGTCGCCCGCTGATCGCGTCGCCGTGGTCGGGAAGGCCGCGGACGTTTTGGCGGGCATGGCGGACGACCTCGCCGCCACGATGCAGGCCGAAGTCGGCACCGTGGCGAGCCAGGTCCACGGAGCGCAGGTGGGCCTGGGCCTCGCGGCCATCCGTCTCACGGCGGCCTCGGCACTTGACGCGATCACGGAGCGCGAGAGGATCGGCGGCTCGGACGTCGTCCGCGAACCGGCTGGCGTCGTCGGAGCGATCACCCCGTGGAACTACCCGCTGTTCCAGGTGGCCTTGAAGGTGGCCCCGGCGATCGCCGCCGGTTGCGCCGTCGTCCTCAAGCCGGCGAACGTCGCCCCGCTCACGACGTTCCTCGTGGCGGAGGCCTTCGCCGAGGCCGGGCTGCCCGCCGGCGTACTGAACGTCGTCTGCGGAAGCGGCGGGAGCGTGGGCAGCGCGGTCGCGGGCCACGCACGCGCCGACTTCGTCTCCTTCACCGGCTCCGTCGAGACCGGGCGCAAGGTCGCCATGTCCGCCGCTCAGTGGGGGACGCGCACCTCGCTGGAGCTGGGCGGAAAGAGCGCCGCGATCGTGCTCGATGAGGACAAGGTGCGGGCCGCGGTGCGGCACACGATCGCGAGCTGCTTCGCCAACGCGGGCCAGACGTGCGCGGCGCTGTCTCGGCTGATCGTTCCGCGCCACCTGCTCGACGTGGCCGAGGACGTGGCCCGCGAGGCGATGGCGCAGGTCGTCGTGGGCGACCCCGCCGATCCGGCCAGCACCGTCGGACCGCTGGCGAACCAGGACCAGCGGGACAGGGTGGCCGAGCACCTCCGGGTGGCCGGTGAGACCGCGGGGGTGCGCACCGTCGCGTCGCAGGACGTCTCCCACCTGACCCGCGGTTGGTATGTCCCGCCCACGGTGCTCGTGGCCGACGACCCCGGCGCGCCGATCGTGCAGGAGGAGGTGTTCGGGCCCGTGCTCGTGATCCAGCCTGCCGACGACGAGGCGCATGCGATCGAGCTCGCCGAAGCGACGCGGTTCGGCCTCATCGCTCGCGTGTGGACCGATGACGCCGAGCGCTTCGAGAGCGTCGCCCGGCTGCTCCGGGTCGGCGGCGTGATCCAGAGCGATGCCCCGACGGTGTGGGACGCGCCGTTCGGAGGGGTCAAAGACTCGGGTTACGGGCGCGAGCGGGGTGCCTACGGGGTCGAGGAGTACCTCGTACCGAAGTCGCTGCAGCCACTCGTCAGGTAGGGGCTACGAGGACGACACCGAGAAGCTGTTGGTGACGAAGTCCATCCCCCCGCTGGACGAGGTGATCTCGTAGCCGAACTGCACGTCGCCGAGCGTCACGTCACCCATCCAGCCATTCGTACGCAGCCAGTTGAGCACCGCCTTGATGTCCACGGTGCCGGAGTTGGTGTTGCCGGTCCTGACGAAGGAGAAGACCTGGTTGGCGCCGTTGCTGCCACGGTAGACGTCCCAGCTTTGTAGCCGCCGTTGGACCAGGTGCCCCACCGGTCGGTGGAGGACCAGGCGGCGGCCTGCGCGGGCGGGCTGAGGAAGCCGATGACGATCGCCGACACGCAGACGGGGACGGGCCGGCGGGGCCCGGTATGCGCGCATGCGTCGCTCGCGGCATAGCGGGCCCCGACCAGGTGTTACCTGTCATAGGCCCTCGGCAGGCGCATGCCGCGCTCGGCCATGATCTGCCGGACCCGGTTCGGGTAGTCCGTGATGATGCCGTCGATCCCCATGTCCATGAGGGCCTCGATGGTGGCGGGGTCGTCGCAGGTCCACGGGATGACCTTCAGGCCACGCCGGTGCGCGTCCGAGACCATCTTCTTGTCGACGTAGAAGCGGAAGGCCGGATCGCTGATCGTGCCGTTCTGCGGGAAGCCGTACACCGGAGACAGGGCCGTGACGCCCGGGATGGCGGCGGCGGCCCTGACGAAGTCGCCGCCGAAGTCGTCGGCGTCGATCCCGCCGAGCCACGGAGAGGCGCCCGGCTTGCCCACTTGGAGGAAGTCGTAGTTGGTCAGCGCCACCAGCGGCCACTTCCGCGCGAGCCGGTGCATCTCCATCAGCGCGCCCCAGTCGAAGGACTGGATGGTGACCTGGTCCTCGATGCCCGAGGCGCGGATCTCCTCGAACACCCGGCGGACGAAAACCTCGCGCGGCGCGGTCTGCTCCGGCGCGCCGGCCTCGACCTTGGTCTCGATGTTCAGCTTGACCCGCTTGGCCTTGAACGTCTTGACGAGGTTCAGCACGTCCTTGAGCTCGACCATCCGGAAGCCGGGGACGACCTCCTGCTCGGGATAGCCGGGCAGCTGCTGGTATCCGCAGTCCATGGTCTTGATCTGAGCCAGGGTCAGATCCTTGATGAACTTGCCGACGTAGGGGAACATCGGGTCTTCGGGGGTGACCGGCGCGGTGTCGCGGCACTTCTGCGCGCTGATCTGCCGGTCGTGGTTGACCACGACCTTCAGGTCCTTGGTGACGTGGGTGTCCAGCTCAAGGGTGCTGACTCCGAGACGCAGGGCTTTGGCGAAACCCTCCAGCGACTCCTCGGTCGTCATGCCGAGCCCGCCACGGTGGGCTTGCAGGTCGAAGTGGTTCTTCTGGCTCTGTACGCCGTGGTCATCGGCCGCCGACGCGTGGGCAGCCTGCGGCACGACGAGTACGGGAGCGAAGGCCAGACTTACCAAGGCATGGCGAAGGTGCACGGGATGCTCCGCTTGTTAGGTCGAGATGACCTTGGCGACGCTAGAGGCCCACCCGCCCCCTCGCTGCGGCGATGGCGTAATGAGGCCATGAACGTTCGCGAAACGCTACCTTCGCCGGGAGAACCCCGGGTCCGGCTGCGGCGTTTCCGGGCGTTCGACGCGGGTGGGGTTGCCGCGTACGAGCTCGTCGTGGATGTGCCGGCGGGCGGTGGCGACGGCGCGCTCCGCCGCCTCGTCACCGCGCTCGATGCGCTCACGCAGCAGCCGCATGGCGATGCGGCGGTTGAGGGTGAACTGCCGCTCGGTGTCGACCACGACGACGATCCCCGTGGGCCGGTGGGTCGCGCGCACGGCCGTACTGGCCTTGTTGCGGTGTTGCCCGCCGGGGCCGCCGGTGCGGCAGGCGACGATGTCGACGTCCGCTTCGGCGAAGCTCGTGCGCGGGGAGCCGACCTGGCACGGCTGGGCGATGACGTACCAGTTCTTCCGGCGACTGCTCGCCCGGTACGGGCTGGGGGCCTGCCAGCAGAGGGTTCCCGACCACGAGGCGGCGAACTCCTCGGCGCCGGCTCCGGTGATCTGGACCAGGGCGGAGCGGTAGGTGCCGGGGCGGTCGCCTGGGACGGTCTGGGCGCGATGGGTCTCCAGGCTCTGCCGGGTGGCGTCGGCTTCGAGGCGATGCAGCAGCCGGGCCAGCGCCCAGGTGCACTCCTGCGGGCCGCGCCCGGCCGACAGGAGCAGGTGGACGCTCACGACCGCCCCCGCTTACGGCGGTTACCGGGCGTGGACCCGAGGTCGGGCGTCTTGTACGTGACCAGCGGGACCGTGGTGGCCACGGGCGTGGCCAGGTCATGGGCGACGAGGTCGGCGATCACCTGCTCGATGCGCTTGTAGGCCGTCGGCGCCTCCTCGAAGAGCAGCTGGCGGTCGCCGCACACCACCAGCGACCCCACCGGTGTGCGGCGCAGCTCCTCGACCGTGTGCTTGGCCCGCCCCCGGCGCAGGGCGTCGGCACGCGACATCTTGCGGCCCGCGCCGTGCGCCACGGAATGACCGGCGTCCGGCCCGGCGTGGGCGGCCACGAGGTAGGAAGGCGTGCCTCGGGTGCCGGCGATGAGCACGTCGCGGCCGTCACCCGGCGCCGCCCCCTTGCGGTGCAGGTAGCCGCCGTCGCGGACCTCGACCAGGTTGTGGCACTGGTCGACGATCGGCTCGGTGGGCTCGGTGCCCAGGGCGTGGGCGACCCGGGCGGCCAGCAGCCGCCGGTTGAGCGACCCCCAGCGTACGGCGTCGTCGTGCATCGCCAGGTAGGCGCCGGGATCGGGGGCGGGGCCCGCGCCGTGGACCTCGGTGTGCGCCCGCAGGATCCGCTCGCCGAGCCCTCGGGAACCGCTGTGGACGACGAGGACCAGGTCGCCGGCGGCGAGTCCGAGCCGGCTCGCGTGGTCCGGCTCGAAGACGGTCCCGATCCGCGCCAGCTCGACGAAGTGGTTGCCCCGGCCGACCGTCCCGAGGCCCTCGATGTGACCGGCGGGAATGTCGCCCTTCACCACGGCCCAGGCCGGGTCGTCGGCATCCTGCTCGGGATGCAGCGCGCGGTCGAGATCGGGGAACCGGGCGGCGAGCCTCTCAGGTACGGCGCGCTTGAGCCTGATGGGGAACACGGCGATGCCGCAGCCGATGTCGGAGCCCACCAGGAACGGGTAGAGCCTGGTCGAGGCCATGGCGGCGCCGATGGGGGCGCCCTTGCCGGGGTGCAGGTCCGGCATCGCGGCGACGTGCGTCATGCCGTCGAGGGCGGCCACCTGGTGGCACTGCGCGAGGGCATCGGACTCGATCCAGCTCGCGGGAGAGGCGAACACGGCGACCGTGGCCGGGGCGGACGGCAGCGGGGAATCCTGCCGGGAGGGTTGCTGCGACAAAGACGCTCTCTTCGCTGAACAAGGCATGGGCGGGCGGGCATGGCGGCGCGGGTCGGCGCCGTGGCATCTCAAAGAGCGGGGTGATGTCCGTCAACGCGTCATGGACACCACGTTCCCCTGAGCCCGTCACCCGAGGCAAACGATTTTCGCCCGTACGGGGCGCCCACTCGATCGTGCGCCTGCGGCGGCCAGGTCAGGCCGACCGCCGCGTCACGGCACCCGTCGATCAGTCGTCACGCGCGGGCATGACCGGCCCGCGCACCATGAACACGTCCACCGGATCCTCGGCCTCCAGCGTGAACCCGTGCCGCTCGTACAGTCGCCGGGCCGCACTGCCCTGCAGCACGTTCAGCCGGACCAGGGTGCCGTCGCGGTCGCACCGTTCCAGCAGCTCGCGCAGCACGGCCGCGCCGATGCCCCTGCCCTGCAGGTGCGGGGCCAGGTAGAAGTGTTCCAGCCAGTGGGCGTCTTCGGCCGGCCGCAGCGACACGCAGCCGGCGAAGGCGCCGGCCACCTCCAGCACCCAGGTGTGCGCCGGGGCGAACCTGTCCCGCAGTCGCTGCCGCACCCGCCGCTCGTCGTACCGCCCGAGCCGCTCCAGGTCCGCGCGCAGCACCACGGCCCGTAACTCGGCCACCGCCTCGACGTCCGCCATCGAAGCCGGCCGAATCCTCCAGTCCGCCATGACGCGCCAGGTTACCGGGCCACGTTCGCTCGGTTCTCGTCAGAGGTGGAGTTGGCGGGTGATGGACGGGTCGGTGATGGTGGTGTCGGCGGCCAGGAGGAAGGCTTTGGACAGCACGATCGACAACATGCCGCCGTCCTCCTCGAAGGGCAGGAAGACCTGGTCGCCGGAGTTGCGGGGGACGATGCACAGGTAGGCGTCGTTGGGCTCCATGAGGATGTTGCCCGAGCCGAGATGGATCTTGTAGGTGCGCAGGTCGCCGCGCACCCGCAGGAACCGGTCCGCCAGGGAGCAGCGGTCCGCGATGGCCAGGCGGGGGAGCAGCCGGGACAGGGCGTCGCGCCGGACCTGGGCGCTCTCGGTCAGGTCGCCGAAGCCGTAGGACTGCCAGTAGTCCCCGTGGCCCTCCGGGTCCAGGCCGGTGGAGGTGACGCCGACGGCCAGGTCGGCGTCGCGCAGCGCCTCCGACAGGACGAGCGGCGGGACCTCGGCCAGCGGCACCGGCGAGGTGCCGGTGTGGAAACGAAGGTCGCCGCTGACGCAGATGGAGGCGGTGGCGCCGTAGCCGTCGCGTTCGTAGGCGTGCTCGTCCAGGTGGAAGCCCCAGGTGGCGGTCAGGCCGCCGGGCAGCTCCTTGGTGGCCTCGCAGAAGCCGGACCCGCCGGCCGGGTCCCAGTGGCCCAGCGTCAGGCCGGTCCAGCCGCGCTCGGTGAGCAGCGCCTTGGCCTGGCCGTAACGGAGCAGGTGGCCGGCGAACCGGCGCGAGTGGTCGCGCGTCTCCTCCTCGGCGGGGGTGAGCAGGTAGACCTCGCGGAAGGCCTGCTTGAACGGCTGGCGCAGGCCGATCTCCAGCAGGTGGTCCCGCCAGGCACGGACCTCGTCGGCAGGGTGGGAGAGGGGATGCCACATGCGGACCGAGGCGTCCTGGCGGGGCCGGACGCGGTGCCCGGCCGGGTCGGCCAGCTCCCAGCCTCCCTCGACGCGGACGGGCAGCCCGGCGGGACCCTCGGCGAGCTCCCAGATCAGCGTACGGGCGAAGGCTCCGGTGACCGGGTGGTCGAGGTAGAACTCGCACACCTCCCCCCAGGTCCAGCCCCGCCCGGTCGAGAGGGCGCGCTCGACGCGGAAACGCTCGGCAGGGACCGCCTTCTTCAGCTCCTTGGCCAACGCCCTGAACTCGGCCAGCGACTCCCGGTCGACGCTCTTGGGAATGGTCTTGCGGCCGTTGTAGGTGATCGCGCCGGTGAGCGACACGGTCAGCCCGTCGGCGGTGCGTGTCCCGTCGTGGCCCAGGCCGAAGGTGGGGACGGTACGTTCGAGCAGCTGCTCCGGAGACAGACCGGTTTGTACGGCGATCGCCTCAAGAATCCGCTGGACCTTGGCCAGGATGCTCTTCTTGCGCACCTTGGCCTGGACGCGGGCGAGCGGGGCGACCACCTCCGTGCCGCCGCGCCGGGCCAGCACGCCGAGGGCGGCGTTGGCCACGCGCTCGCTGCGTGAGTTCGGGCCCGAGCCGCCGATGCCGGTGCCGGTGGCCAGGGCCACGTCACCCAGCAGCCCGATCACCCAGGGCTCGTCGATCAGCTCGCAGGTCCAGATCATCCCGCGCACGAGCTCGGCGGTGCGCCCGTGGAGGTAGGTGACGACGTCGCGGTAGCCGTTGTGCCAGGGGCTTTCACGGTAAGCCGTCAGGCGGCCCAGGATCTCCCGGACCAGCTCGACGGCGTGGGGCGTGAGCAACTCACCCGCGCGTGCCGTCCACTTCGGTGCCGGGTTGGCCGACGTCGCCGTCACCCAGTGCCTCAGGAGCGGGAGGATGTCGGCCTCGCCCAGGCGCTTGCCGTAGTCTTCCCGCAGCAGCACGGCGAAACCGTCGCACTCGGGCACCAGGGACCGCGTGGCCTCGGCCGGGTCACCGGCGAGATGCTCGGCGAGGAGGTCGTCCAGCACCCGCCTGCTCGGCCAGTCGGCCGAGTGGGTGACCGCCTCGATCTCCCGCCGGGCCTGCATGAGGTGCGGCAGGAGATGCTCGCGCTCGCTCGCCGGCAGCTCCTTGATCGCGGAGATCGGGATGCGGTAGACGATGTCCTTCCCGGGCCGCGAGGGCCGGCTGAGCGTGGTCCGCCACAGCAGCTCCCGCTCCTGCGGGGTCCAGCGCAGCTTGCGCTGGGCCAGCCTGGTGAGGAGCGTCTCGCCGGCGATGCTTCCGTCGGTGGTCCGCGTCACCAACTGCGCCCACAACGCCGTCCACCGCCACGCGGTCTCGTCCCACCCGGCGGAGAGCTCCTTCAGGCGCGACTCGTCGGCGAAGTGGTGCTCGTCACGGTGGCGGAGGGAGGAGTCGAGGCGCCGGAAGTGCGCCAGGGCCGCCTCGTCCAGCTCGTCGAGCCAGCCCCGGAGCTCGGGCGGAAGCCCGTCGAGAACGCCCATGTCAGCCTCCGACCAGCGGGACGAGCTTGACGAAGGAGACGACGGGGTCGGCGAGCAGGTCGATCTCGAAGTCCAGGTCCTCGATCTGCCGGTCGCCGACCAGCAGCAGGAAGCCGTTGCGGGCGAACGCCGCCTCGGCCGCGTCGGCCTGCTTCTCCCAGTCCAGCCTGCGCGCGGTGCGTAACCGGTAGCCGTTGAGCTCGGCCTCGGCGTCGGTCGGCTTGATCAGGCCGCGGAAGTGGTGGCTGGGGGAGGCGTTGTGACGGGCCACCTCCTCGCGCACGCGCAGCCGCACGAGCTCGCGGGCCGAGATCCGCTCGGGCAGGTCGGGCAGGGTGAACTCCTCCAACGCCCGTCCGGTCGCGGTCTCATCGCGGAACGTCACTGATGCCATGGAACATCCCTGTATCGAGGAAGGTCAACTGGTGGGGACATCTTTAGCAGCAGCGAACGACAGAAACGCGGCCCGGACTTCGGCTCACCCGGCGGCGTCGTCGAGCACGGCCTTGAGGGACGCTTCGAGGATGTCCACGCCGGTGTGCAGTTCGTCGTCGCTGATCGTGAGGGGCGGGGCGATGCGGAAGATGCCGCCCATGCCGGGTAGCTGGACGATGTTCAGGTGCAACCCTCGTTCGAGACAGGCCGAGGTGACCGCGTGGCCCAGTGCGTCGGCGGGCGCCTTGCTCTTCTTGTCCCGTACGAGCTCCAGCCCTTGGAGCAGGCCACGGCCGCGAACGTCGCCGACGACCTCGTAGTCGTCACGAAGCGCGAGCAGCCGGTCGCCCAGCCGGCGGCCCAGGTGCGCGGCACGGTCGACGAGGTTTTCGCGGTCGATGACGTCAAGGACCGTCAGCGCGACGGCGGCGGCCAGCGGGTCGGAGACGTGCGTGGTGTAGAAGAGGAACCCCCGGTCGTGGCAGACCTGCTCGATCTCCGCGCTCGTGACGACGGCCGCCACCGGCAGCCCCGCTCCGAGGGTCTTGGACAACGTCAGGAGGTCAGGGGTGACTCCGTCGCGTTCGAAGGCGTACATCATCCCGGTGCGGCCCAGCCCGGTCTGCGCCTCGTCGAGGATGAGCAGCATCCCGCGTTCCTCGCACATCTCCTTGAGGCGGCGCAAATATCCGGGTGGCAGGTCGATGATCCCGCCGGAGGACAGGATGGGCTCGACGAGGCAGGCGGCGAGACTGCCGGCGGACTGCTGGTCGACCAGGGCGAAGCCGTAGGTCAGCTCGGCCTCCCAGTCGTGTGACCCGTCGGAGGACCGGAACGGCGAACGGTAGGCGTTCGGTGCGGGCAGGGCGAGGTTTCCCGGTGCCGGCGGGCCGTAGCCGCGCCGCCCGGCGGAGAAGGTGGCGGAGGCCGCCCCCTGGGTCATGCCGTGCCATGAGCGGTCGAAGGAGACGATCTCGTAGCGGCCGGTGGCGAGCTTGGCCATCTTGATCGCGGCCTCGTTCGCCTCGGCCCCCGTGGTGAGCAGCAACACCTTGCCCAGCGTGGGGGGCAGGGTCGCGGTGAGCCGGTCGGCGAACTCCAGCACCGGAGCGCTGAGCATGCCGCTGTAGAGGTGGTCCAGCGAGGCGACCGCGGACGAGACCGTCGCCACGATGTCCGGGTGCGCGTGGCCGAGGATGGCACTCATCTGCCCTGAGGTGAAGTCGAGGATCCGCGTGCCGTGGCGATCATAGACATAGGCGCCGGCGGCACGGTCGATCACCCGCGGGCTGAAGCCGACTCCGTAGCGGATCAGGAGGCGGTCCGCCTCGTCCCAGAACGTCGTGTCCATCGCCGGTCCTCCCTGATCGCATCCGAGATCACGCCGACTGTATTACCGGATGCCATCGTCGCGCCGGGACATCATGGGTCGCCGTTCGGGTCCGCGGCGGGGTCGCCGGGCCGGTCCGGGTGGTGGTATCGCTCCGGTGCCGCGCCGCCTTGGCGCAGCCAGGTGCTGAGCCGCTGGTTCTGGCCGCGCTCATTTTCGATGCCGCGGGGCAGCGGCAGGTGCAGGGCGGTGAGCAGATCGAACCGGTGCAGGTCGAACGCGACCCGCAGAGCCTCCCCGAAGGCGACGGCGGCGGCGACGGCGGCCCGGTAGGCGAGCACCGCGAGGCCCGACGCCGCGAGCGGGACCAGCCACCAGGTGGGATGCCGCCACAACAACGCACCCGTCACCACCGCCACCAGCGCGAACGTGGCGCTCATCCGGACGGCGAGGTCGACCTGGTCGCGGCGGTCCTCCACCACCGCCCGCTGCCTGTCGGACACGAGCGGATACAGCCGGGGCCACACGACGACCGCATCGAGCCCGTACGGCCGACCGGCGCCCTGCTCGGCGGCCCGCAGGGCGTTGCCGAGCGCCGTGGGCAGGAGCGGCTCGTTCGGGTAACGAGCGCGGCGCAACCGGTCGGCGTCGGCGGCGTCGGCGGGCACCGTGGTGGCGTCCGGATCGAGCTCGGCACGCTCGGCCAGCCGCCGCCGCGCGAGACGTTGCCGGTGGGTCAGGAGCGCGGCGAGCCAGGCGGCCGGCCGGCTTCCGCCCCAGTAGCCCTCGAAGAGCCGCACGAGCCGCAACTGCATCGGATGGAGCAGCACGGCGAGCACGAGGACCGCCACGGCCAGCAGCCCCACGTCCGCGGCGTCCATGCTCCGCGCCGTCCGCACGGCCCGATCCCAGCTCGGCTCATCCGCAGGGGCGCCCGCCGCCACGACGAACGTCACCACCAGCGCGCCCGCCGACATCGGCAGGGACGAGACCAGTGAGAAGCGGTTGCCCAGGGCGCCGCCGTCCAGCCCGGCCAGGGATGGCAGGCCCATCTCAGCCCTCGACCCGCAGCGCCACGTGGTGCACGCCGCACTGAGGCGGGTCGTACGGGTCGTACGAGACGGCGGCGGCGCGCACGCGGCACCCGGGCGCCGGACACGACAGCCGCAACGGTATGTACTCGGTGCTGTGGCCGGGCAGCATGGCATGGTCACCGCTCCCCAGCCCGCCACGGTCGGAGGTGCGGGCCAGGGAGTAGGCGGCCGACCGCCGCAGCACGCCCCGGTCGACACCGTCCAGCACCAGGCGCAGGGCCATGCGGGCGTCGTCGCCGCCGAACCAGTCCTGGACGAGACCGATGACGGCCTCGGCACGCGTTGAGGAGGCCACGACCAGCAGGTCGTCCTCCGTCGTGGCCGGCCGGTCCGGATCGGTGAGTTCCAGCACGTCGTCCCAACCGGTCATGTTCTCCTCCAGGCCACCAGTGGCTCTCCGACGACGAACAGCGGGGCCCAGTCGTACTCGTGCCCGTACGGGCGGTCGGGTTCGAGCCGGGCGGCCGCGGCCTCCAGCAGGAACCGGGTGCGCCCGGCCGGGGCGAACGAGCGAAGGCGGTGGACGCGCCGCGAGACCTCCTCGGCCGTCATGCCGGCCAGCCGCGACCGCACCTGCCGCACCAAGAGGTACAGATCCACCACGCCGTTCCGCCGCGAGCACAGGAGCTCCCAGAAGAGGTCGGCCGAGACGGCGCTGAGAACGTCATCGACGGTCCACGCGGTGCACACGATCGAGCGCACTCCCGCGAGCATCATCGCCGCCGGCAGGCCGCCGAACTCGTCGCTGCCGAGGTCGAGCCCGCCGCCGCCGCTCTGGCACGCCGACAGCACGGCTAGGCGCAGATCCCGCAGCGTGCCCGAGACCGCCATGTCCCCGGCCGACCACAGCTCCGCCAGCCGGACCAGGCGGTCGCCGACGTAGGCGGCGAGCAGCGTACCGGTCGGGCTGTGTTCGAGGTGACGCAGGGTCACCGCCCCCAGCGTTTCCTCGCGCAACAGCCCCGGCCGTGCCCGCCCGTCCGCGCGGGGCGGTTCCACCTCGGCGGTACGGACGCCGTCCGCGGGTTCGGACCACCGCGCGGTCGCGGCGAGCGAGCGCAGTTCGCCGGCGATCTCCGGCGCCGACCACCGCGCGTCCGGGCGCAGGTGGAGGGCGGAGCGCGTGCTGTCGGTCAGCTCGGACGTGGCATGGCCGCTGAAGTGCAGGATCCTGGCCCCCGAGGTGGCCGCCACGACGGCATCCTCAGTGGTGTCCGCGGGCAGGACCGCGGCGGGAAGCCCGCGGCGCCGCAACCGGTCGGCGACGGCGTTCACCTCGGCCTCGGCCGCTGGCAGGTCCCCGGTGGCGTTGCCGAGCAGGACAGCCGGTTCGGCCAGCCTCGCCCAGCCGCGGGCGCGGGGCAACAGCGCCAGCGCGGGCACGGGCCGTACGTCGATGGCGCTCAGGCTCGGCACCGCCCACCAGGGCAGCAGCCCGAGGAGGCCATGCGGGACCAGCCACAACGTCCGGATCGTGTGCCGCCCGGCCCACTCGGCCAGGTACGGTCCGACGTCGGCCTCGGCGTCGAGGAGCCCCTGTCGCAGAGCGGTGCGCCGGTCGGCTCCCGGCATGCCGTCGTATTCCCACGGTGCTCCCACGACGTAGGCCCAGCCGGGCGGGCTCTCAGGCCCAAGGGAGCGCAGCCAGCTGCTCAGCGGCTTGTCCAGGATCGTCCCCTCCGGCATCCCGCCGGGTCCTCCGGCGGCGCCGGCACCGCGTAACAGCAGCACGGCCGTGCCCCACTGACCCGTTCCGAGCACCGCGACACCGTGGCCGGCGGGCAGCCGGGCCACGACATCGCGCGGGTCCGGTGTCTTCAGGGCCTGTTCCTGCCGCCGCGCCTCGATGCGGTGGGCCTCCCGCAGCCGGGCGGTCACCGTGAGAGAGCGGGCCGCCCGGCCCTCCGTCCTCCTGACAGCGGCGGGCTCCGAGCCGAGCCCGCGTTCGGCACTCCACAGAGCGGCTTCGAGCCGCCGGATCCGCGGGCCCTGCCGGCCTGCGCGAATCGTCATCCGATGCCGTAACCGCGCGCTGCCGGTGGCTTCCAGCGCCCACAGCAGCATGGCGCGGTCGTCCGTCGCGGCGCAGCTGAGGCCCACGTTGTTCAGGGCACGGTCGAGCTCCACCCGGTACTCCGCCGCGCGCCGGGGGTCGGGTTCCGTGGCGTAGAGCGCCACCAGCGCGTCAAGCGCCTCGTGAGCGAACCGCAGCACCTGGTCGTGCCGTCCCACCAGCGCACCGGTCCGCAACACCCCGCTCAGCGTGAGCCGGCGGCGTTCGTCCGCCACTCCGCTGCCGAGCGCCTGAAGGTACAGCTCCAGCGCCCCTGGCAGATCATCGTCGATCTCGTGCACGAACCCGCTGAGGCTGAGCCCGTAGGAGTCGCGCTCGGCGGCCAGGTCGTCGACGACGGGGTCGATGAACTGCCGCGCCCGCCGGGCGAGGGCCCGCATGGCCGCTTGGTCACCGCGGTCCCGTGCCTCGATGGATCGCCTGGCGAAGGTCCCGCCGGCCGCGATGCGGAAGGTCCGGCCCGGCCCGGTTCCGGTGGCCTGCCGCAGCAGTTCCTCGCCCTCCCGTATCAGCGCGTCGGCCTGCTCGCGCGACGAGGCCGACGCGAGCATCGTCGCGGTCGCGGAAAGCCGGGCGCTGTGGTCGCCGGCCTGCCCGTGCCGGCTCAGCAGTGCCAGGGCGGAGTCCATCCGGGCGCGCCGCAACGGGTGCTGTTCGGGCAGCTTCCGCAGGGCCAGGACCGCCAGTCGGGCCAGACCGGGTGCCCTCTCGGCGAGAGCCGTCGCCGCCAGCGCACGGCGCTCGTCCTCGTCGGCCCGGCGGGTGAGGGCCTTGCCGGAGAGCCAGGATTGGTGAAGCTCTTCCGCCTTATCCCTGATCGGGTGAAACACCGGGCTCCGCTCGGCCGCGTACGACAGCGCGCTGATGAACTCGTTCCCCCAAGCGACGATTCCCTCCCCGATGGCGGCGTCCCGCTCACGTTCCGAACCGGCC
The DNA here is from genome assembly GCF_900099965.1 of Nonomuraea jiangxiensis. GTDB lineage: Bacteria > Actinomycetota > Actinomycetes > Streptosporangiales > Streptosporangiaceae > Nonomuraea > Nonomuraea jiangxiensis. The sequence goes on from NZ_FNDJ01000033.1 coordinate 53,975, forward strand.
GCCAAGATCGCCTCCAGGTGGGCGAGGATGGCTCGGGCCTCTCTCACGTTGATGGGGTCGCTCGCCTGGGCCATGACGCCTCCTCCTTCGGCGGCGTTCAGGTACCGGTGGGGGTCTTCGTGGGGGTCTTGGCTTTCGTAGGAGTTTTGGTCGCGGTCCTCGTAGGGGTCCATGTAGGGGTCTTGGTGGGGGGCTTCGCCGGTGAGAGCAGCGTGGGGTGGGGTGAGGAGGAGGTCGCGGGCGGCGGGACCCCGCTCTGCGGCGCCGACCTGACGGCCAGGACCGTCAGGAAGACCACCGCCACCAGCCCGGCGATCACGAAGAAGACCGACGGGCCGTTGCGCAGGAGCCGGTACAGCGCCTCCGCGGGCTGGAAGCCGGCCCTCGGATTCGCCGTCTCGGTCTGCGGCGCGTCGGAGATGGTGCGCCACGGCTTGAGTTTTGCCAGCTCCGGATAGCCCAGCGTGCCGGTGCGCAGGACGATGATCTGCTTGGAGAGGCGGGCGAGCGCGTGGTGACGGTGGTGGATCGCCGCCAGCTGGGAGGCCGCGCGTTCCAGCCCTCCCGGAGTGTCGGGATGCTGGGTCGGCCTGAGGCTGAGCTGCCCCGGGAAGTCGAGGTCCAGTGACCGCTGCCGGACCTCGTCCACCAGGGTGACCCACTCCTCCTGCGGTACGTCGAACCCCTCCGCGTGCCCGTAGACCACCGGCAACCTCGGCGCCAGCTCGTCCAGCAGGGCCGCGCAGGCCATTCCGACGAGATCGTCCTGGCCGGCCCCGGTCGTGGCGATTCCCAGCACGGCCGCCCGGATCGGCCGTTTGCGCACGTCGGCGGGCTCGCCGGGCGGGCGCAGGCCGGTGACGTAGAGCACGGTTCCGGTGTCGGCGGCTTCGTACAGCATCAGTCCCGGTCGCTCGTCGTCGACGAGGGTGCGGCAGGAGCGTCCCCGCCAGCCCGCCTCCACGACCTCGGCGGCGATGCCCGGATCCTCGTCGCCGAGGGCGCGCCACGTGTAGTCCTCGGAGATGCCGCGGCCCCTGGTCTTCACGAACCAGATCGCTGTCACGTCATCCCTGCCGCAGGTACGGATGCGTCTGCAGGACCGCGAAGCCGTCGTCGCTCTTGCGGCCCGCGCCGAACTGGTCGACCGCCCGGGTGAGGACGGTGTCCGTCCCGATGGCGCGCTCCCACATCGTCCTGAGCACCCCGCGGTGTGCGTTGTCGCGGTACTTGTTCACGACGAAGCTCAGGGCGTAGCGCAGGAGCTGATCGGTGTCCAGGGGCGCGTAGGAGGCGTCCACCTCCTTCAGCCGGAAGTGGAAGACGGGATTGCGCTGTTGCGGGTCCTCCTCAAGGCGGTGGAACACCACCGACCCGACCGTCTGCACGGGCGTGACCACGCACGCGGTCCGCCCGCGTACGTCGCCCGAGCCGATGTGGTTGATCAGCGGCCGGTACTCCTCGTCGATGCGGGCTTTCAGCTCGCGCCGCCCCGCCGCCGTGGTGACGTACTTCTCGCATTTGAGCGGCGTGAGGATGATGAGACGGGCCATGTCCCTCTGGAGCATGCGCTTGATGGTGTCCGTGACCATCTGCGTCTTGTTGATCATGGTGTGGTAGTAGCCGTTCCGCTCCATGAGAGCGGGAACGTCGATGGCGACCAGGATCACGTGCGCCCGGTTCAGCGCCCGCTGCAGCATCTCCCCGTCCGTACGCTGCGAACCGAGCAGGTACTTGCCCGGATAGTCGGTGAACCGCAGGGTGAAGAGCGGGTTGTGGCCCTTGCGCCCGACGCCGAAGGCGTACTCCTTCGGCTCGCCCGTGCCCGGGATGCCGCCCTCCACCCGCAGGCCGTGCGCGATGCGGCGCAGGTCCTCGATGTACTCCTGGAGCTTGACCGAGGTGGGGTGGTCCACCGGGGTGACCTGCAGGTCGGTGGTGCCGATGACCTGGCCGAACTGCTCGTACATCGAGGCGAGGAGGGTCGTCTTGCCGACGCCGACGGAGCCGAGCATGGTCACGTCGATGACGGCCTCCTCACCGATCTTGCCGGTGAGGGCGGTCACGACCTCCCGCGCCTTGGCCCTGATCCGCCTGGGCTCGTTGTTCACGTGGTCTCCCCTTCCGGCAGCAGCGAGCTCACCTTGCGCACCGCCTCGTTCCAGGTCCTCAGATGGACCGTCTGCTCGGCCAGCGCTTCGAACTGGTCGGCCCAGACCTGCGCGCGGATGTCCTGGTAGAAGGCCCGCCACTCGTCCTTGACGCCCTCCGAGCGCAGGACCCGGTCCCGGAACTCCTCGACGATGGCGAAGACGGCGCCGCTGGGCTCCGCGAGCAGGTCGTTGAGCGCCGCGTCGCAGCGGTCCAGCGCCTCCTCGTAGGTGATCTCCAGCATTTCCCGCATCGTCTTCTCGTCCACCCGCGAGGCATCCTTCGGGAAGGGCATGGTGGGCGTGTCCCCGTGTACGCCGTCGAGGCAGGGCCGGATCCTGTGCTGGATGAAGCCGCGATAGCTCAGGTCGAACTCCGTCAGGATCAGGATCGCGAACTTCAGCTCGCTCTCACCCTCGGGACGCACCGACGGGTGCACCCTGTCGGCGACGGCGAGCAGGAAGTCCTTGCCCGCCTGCGCGGACAGGGGAGCGAGCAGGCCCGGCCCGGACAGCACGCCGGCGACGTTCGCCCACATCGCGTACAGCCGTTCCTGCAGGGCCGTGTGCAGGCCCAGGAAGTGGCGCGAGAGGTGCGCGCGGACCTCGTCGAGCACGTGGGCGTAGGTGGCCTGCCGGGTGCCCTCCAGGGCGAACCGGGTGCGGAGGTCCTCGGGGGAGGGGATGCCGTTGTCGTCGCGCGCTCGACGCAGCACCTCCTGCACGGCCTCCGCGAGTGCCGTGTCGGGGCGGGCCCGCTCCTCCCTGAGCTGCTCGACCAGCAGGTCCAGCCCGACGGAGAGCTGCTCGTACGCGTTGTTGAACAGCGCCAGGAACGCCGGGAACCACACGGTGGCCGGCTGCGCGAGCGCTCCCAGCGCGGACGCCTCCCGGATCAGCAGCTCGGCCTGGCGGTAGATCTCCGCCACCCGGCGGCGCCGCGCGTCGAGCAACAGCTGATCCAGCTCGCTGATGTGGTCGAGCAGGTAGTCGATGACCGGCTCGAACGCGGCCGCCACCTCGTCCGGTTGCGAGCAGTCCACGATGGAGGCGCCCACGGTCCGGATGGACGAGGTGCCGAGAGCGGCGTGGTAGGCCCGCGCGTTGGACAGGTTGTCCTGGTCCACGCTGCGACGCCGGTTGAGGAAGAAGAACGACCTCTTCTCCATGGGGATGTCCGGCAGGGCGCTCTGCGCGAGGTCGTACAGTGCGTTGTCGATCTCCTGGATGCCGTCCCCTTCCGGTGCCGGGCGACGGATGAACAGGACGATGTCGACGTCGCCCTCCAGCGCCGACAGCAGCAGGCGGGAGTCGCCGAGGTTCGTGTCGCCCAGGCCCGGCAGGTCGATGGTGCCGATGCCGGCCAGATCAGCCTGGGGGAAGGACGTCGTGATCTGCACCCGGCGCACGGCGCGGAAGGCATGGAAGCGGCGCTCGCCCCGCAGGTCGTCCTGGGCCACGTAGGCGCGGATCTCCTCCGCGCCGACGCGGCGGGGAGACGGCTCGGCCAGCAGGTCCCGGTAGTGGGGCAGGGAGGTGTGGTAGGCGGCGAGATGACCGTACGCGCTGGTCCGCTCCGCCTTCCTGGCATCCTGCGGATCCTCCGGCAGGTCGGGCAGCAGCTCCGCGAACCGCGCCAGGCTGTGTGGCGGCGGGCCCAGTTTCAGCCGCTCGTAGTAGGGGGCGATCACGTCGTTCAGGAAGGACTCGGCCGTGTGGAAGAACACGTCCGCGTAGGTCGCGTTTCCCGGCGAGTGCCTGACCAGGCTGGGGACCCCGGTGCAGAAGCCGCCGTCACCGTCAGGGATCTCCTGGCCCGTCAGGCCGGTGAGGCTCTGCAGCAGCCTGCTCTTGCCCTGCCTGGCCCGGCCGACGACACCGATGTTGAGCGTGAGGCGGCGCAACCGGGTCAGGACCCGTTCGAGCTCCTTCTGCTCGACGGCGACGCTGTCGATGAGGTCCTGCAGGGGGACGGCGAGTGCCGCGATCGTGTCGAACGCGTCGTCGTCGACCCGGGTCGCCAGCTCACGCCGGGTCCGATCGAGCTCGCCGAGCGCCTCGGCGAGCTCGCCGAGGTCACCCTCCAGCAGCTCCGCCGCCGCGACGTCGTTCTCGCGTTGGGCATGGATGGCCGCAATCTTGGCGCTTCGCGTGGTCACGGACCACCAACCTAGGAGGCGCGACCCCAGGGACGCTTCGGGTGATGCCTTAGGGTTTTCCCTAGTCTCGCCGTGCCGCCGGCTTTGACGTCGCTGACGGCCTTTCACGCCTCCTGGTCGATGGTGGCGACGTAGACGGACTTGCCGGGTGCCAGGGACTCCTTGGCGATGCGGGACAGCACCCGGTAGGAGATCGTGGTGAGCGCGTCGATCTCCTCGGGGGTGAGCTGGTCCACGAAGAGCCGGCGTACGGTCTCGACGTGGCCGGGCGCCGCCGCCTCGATCGCCGCGCGCCCCTCGGGAGTGAGGTGGACGGTCACGCCCCGGGCGTCATCGGGGCAGTCCTGGCGCTTGAGGAGGCCGCGCTGCTCCATGCGCCGGAGTTGGTGGGAGAGCCTGCTGCGGTCCCAGTGGACGCTCCGGCCGAGGTCACGGGCGCGCAGGCGCTGCCCGGGTGCTTCGGAGAGCGGAACCAGCAACTCGTAGTCGGCGCTCGACAGCCCCGTGGCGGCGAACTGGCGGTCCAGGGCCTGGAGGAGGTATCGGCACATGTCGACGTAGGCGCGCCACATGCGCTGCTCGCTATCGCTCAGCCACCGAGTCTCCGTCACGTTTTGATCGTACCAATGTTGACGTGACAACAAAGAGGCTCTAATTTTGCTGATGTATCAGCAACGAGGTCTGGCCAGGGCTCTTATCGTTTCCTGAAAGGTTTTCCCGATCATGAAGATCGCCATCATCATCGGCAGCACGCGCCCCGGGCGTAAGGGCGAGGCCGTCGCCCAGTGGGTGCGCGACATCGCCGCCAAGCGCGGTGACGCGCACTACGAGATCGTCGATATCGCCGACTACGCCCTGCCGCACATCGACGAGCCGGTCCCGCCGATGATGGGCCAGTACAGCCGGCCGCACTCCCACGTGTGGGCCGAGAAGATCGCTTCCTACGACGGCTTCGTCTTCGTGACCCCGGAGTACAACCACGCGCCGAACGGCGCGCTGAAGAACGCGATCGACTTCCTCTATGCGGAGTGGAACCACAAGCCCGCCGCCTTCGTCGGCTACGGCGCCTCCGGCGGCGTGCGCGCGGTCGAGCACCTGCGCCTCATCCTCGCCAACGTCGCCGTCGCCACCGTGCGCCCCCAGGTGGAGCTCTCCCTCATCCACGACTTCGCCGAGTGGACCCACCTCACGCCCGGCCCGCACCAGGAGGCCGCGGTCGGCGCGATGCTGGACGATCTCGCCCTGTGGGCCGGCGCGCTTAAGTCCGCCCGCGAGCCCGGAGTCGCCGCCTGAGGCTCGCCCGCGAGCCCGACCCCGCCGTCTGAACCCGCGCCCGCGGCACTCTGCCGCAGGCGCCGGGATCAGTCCGAGAGTGCCGCCTTGACGCGGTCGGCGGTGAAGGGCAGGGTACGGAGCCGCTGGAAAGGCGACACCGGTGCCGGGTGCACGATCCGCACTGCGAGACGCCGCATCCGAACCGCGGTCCCTTCTGCTCGAAGCGCTCGCGAAGCCAGTACAGCAGGCGGCGGATCCGGGCGGATCCGGTGGCTCCCACTCACACGGTAACGTTCATCGAACGGGACCGGGCGCGCCGCCAGCCCAGCGCGGGGAAGAGCCCCACGAGACACCCCACCACCCCGGCGAGTACGAGGGTCCGCAGGACGCCGACGTGGTCGGCCAGGAGTCCGCTGAGGAGCATGCCCGCGCCCTGCGCGGTCACCAGAAGCGACGACGCCACCCCCAGCGCCTGGCCACGCCGATCATGCGGCACGAGCCGGACGAACTCGGTGTTGGCGGTCACCTGGTAGGCGCTCAGCAGGCCCACGAGAGCCCACGTCGCCAGCGAAGGGAGAAATCCCGGGATGAGTTCGGAGAAGACCAGCGGCAGGCTGGAGGCGACGGCCATCGGCGCCATCCAGCGCAGCCGCCGGGCCGGGGGAACGAACCTGGTGAACAAGTAGACCCCCGCCAGGTTGCCCACCGGCATGGCCGCCATGAGCAGGCCGATCTCGGTGGTGCCCAGGCCCAGTTCGGCGGCGTACGGTGTGGCCAGTACGTCAGGGACCACGTAGAACCCGGCCAGCAGCGCGAGCGCCAGCAGATTGCGCAGCGGCGGGCTGGCGAGGATCAGTCGCACGCCTCCGCCCGTGCCGCGGTTCCGCGTTCCCCGCCCGTCGTCGCGAGCGGCGGGACGCCTGCGGAGCCGCCACTTGGTGATCAGTCCCATCAGCACGAAGGAGGCGGCGGTGAGGAGGAGGGTGTTGTTCGGCCCGAGCGTGCCGACCAGCGCGCCTCCCACGGCGAACGCCAGAAGGGTGACGATCTGCGAGGTGAGGGTGACGGCCGCCACTCCCAGCGCGTACAGCCGGTCGGGGAGGAGGTCCGGGAGCAGCGCCATCTGCGCGGCCTTGGCCGGTGAGTCGAGCAGTTGCACGACGAACAGCAGGGCGCACAGGACCGGCAGCGGGATGCCCGGGATGGCGATCAGCGCGATCAGGCCGGCCCGTGAGAGGGCGCATGCGACCAGGACCTCGCGGCGCGGGTAACGGTCGGCGAGCCCGCCCAGGAACGACCCTCCGACGATCGCCGGAAGCAGGGTCAGCGCGTAGACCAGCGAGGTGACGACCGGCGATCCCGTCCGCTGGAAGGCCAGGATGGCCAGGGCGACCCGGGCCAGTTGTGTCCCGCCGCGCGACAGGGCCACAGTCGACCACAACGCCCGGAACTCCGCGACCTTGAAAAGGGCGGCATAGGTCTCCTGGCGGGTCTCGCCGGTCATCTCCGTGATCTCCTCTCGGACCGGGCGGTGGATCGGCGATGCCAGCCGTACATCACCGAACCACCGGCCGGCCCGTCACGCGGCGGTTCACCAGGCTCCGCCGGCGGCAACGGTCAGCGGAGCCGGCCCGGCGACGGCCGTTTCAGCGGCCGGAAACCGCGGATCAGCTCCACTCGAAGTCGCGACGCATGTCGGCACCTCCTCCTCGCAGTTAGTGACGTGGCATCGCGTTCGCGGTGAGCACCACGACTCAGCCGTACGAAGAAATGCCGCCTAATGATCACATGGGTGGGTTCGTGGTGCCTTGATGGTCAGCGTCAGTTTGTTGATGATGCGTGCCACTCTGGGCCTTCCGTCACCGGGGTCGCGCTTGCTCCGGACCGTGAGGTCACAGCCGCTGGGAGGAGCCCGCGCGGCACGGCCGGCGTCTGGCCGGTCCGCGCGTGCGGGGCGGCCGGGATCGGGTTCTCAGCGAGTTCTTAGGCCGTCTTTATGGCACTTTTCGCCGATTTTTATGACTATGGGGCGGTGGAGCACGTGCCGCAGGAGGCCGATGCGGCCGAGGCTCGGGGAGCCGTGGCCGGGAAGGCTCGGTGGCTTGTCGCCGGGGGCGGCGCACTCGTCGTCGTGGCGGTGCTGGCGTACTGGCTGGGTGGCGGCGGTGGGAACGGCGAACGGGCCGCGCCCGGGCCGAGCGCGACGCCGACGCCCAGTGCGACGCTCACCGTGCCCGACGTCTTCGAGCGGGTCGGGCCGTCGGTGGTGGTCATCCAGGCCGGGCGGTCGCTCGGAACCGGGGTGATCGCGGCCGAGGACGGGACGATCCTGACGGCGCACCACGTCGTCAAAGGCGCCAAGGACGTCACCGTGACGTTCGCCGACGGCACCAAGGCGAAGGCCGCTGTCGCGACGGCGAATCCCAAGCTCGACGTCGCGACCCTCAAGCCCGCGAAGCTGCCGGAGATCGTCGTACCGGCGACGCTCGGCGGCGGCGTGGCCGTGGGCGCGCCCGTCGTGGCGATCGGCAATCCGCTGGGCCTGACCTACAGCGTCTCCACCGGCGTGGTGTCGGGCCTGGACCGGACCACCGAGGAGAGCGACCTGAGCGGGCTCATCCAGTTCGACGCCTCCGTCAACCCGGGCAGCTCAGGCGGCCCCCTCCTGGACGCCCGCGGCCTGGTCGTCGGGATCGTCATCTCGATCGCCGACCCGGGAGGCGACGAGGCGTTCGCCGGCATCGCGTTCGCGGTGCCGATCGGCCTGGCCCTGGGCGGCGGCGAAGGCGACGGCCCCCCGGGCGACGGGCCACAGATCTGACCGAAGCTTCACGAAAAGGAACCTCATGACCTCGACCAAGCCCACCGAGTCGGCCCACCCGCTCGAACACGTGCTGTTCGAGGTCAAACGTACGATCGTCGGGCAGGACATCCTGCTGGAGCGCATGGCCGTGGCGCTGATCGCCGACGGGCACCTGCTCGTCGAGGGCGTGCCGGGCCTGGCCAAGACGCTCGCGGTGCGGTCGCTGGCCGCCGCGATCGCCGGGAGCTTCCAGCGTGTCCAGTTCACCCCCGACCTGGTGCCCGCCGACCTCGTCGGCACGCGGGTCTACCACCAGCACTCCGGGGAGTTCCGGACCGAGCTCGGCCCGGTGTTCGCGAACCTGCTGCTGGCCGACGAGATCAACCGTGCCCCCGCCAAGGTGCAGAGCGCCCTGCTGGAGGTGATGCAGGAGCATCAGGTGACGATCGGGCGTGAGACGTTCCGGGTGCCCGAGCCGTTCCTGGTCATGGCGACGGAGAACCCGATCGAGTCGGAGGGCACCTACCCGCTGCCCGAGGCGCAGGTCGACCGCTTCATGATGAAGGTGGTCGTCGACTATCCGACGCAGGCCGAGGAGCAGGCGATCGTCGCGCGGGCGCTGCGCCCGCCGGAGCCGCCGCAGCCGATGATGACGGCCGAGGACCTGATCGCGATGCGGGCCCGCGCCCAGGCGGTCTACGTCGATCCGGCCATCGTCGACTACGCCGTACGGCTGGTCTCCGTGACGCGTTCCCCGGCGACGGCCGGCCTCGGCGAGCTGGAACGCTACGTCACCTACGGGGCGAGCCCGCGGGCGTCCATCGCGCTCGTCACGGGCGCCCGGGCGCTGGCGTTCCTGCGCGGCCGCGACTACGCCCTGCCGCACGACCTGTCGGAGCTCGCGCTCGACGTGCTGCGTCACCGCCTCGTGCTCTCCTACGAGGCCCTCGCGGACGACGTCGACGCCGACACGATCATCACCAGGGTGCTCGGGGCCGTCCGGGCGCCCAACGTCGTCCTGCAGAACCGCTGAGCCATGGCCACCGCCCCCGAGAGGCTCCTGCTCCGCCTGGAGTGGAAGGTCGTCCGCAGGCTGGACGGCCGGCTCCAGGGCGCCCACCGCACCGCGCACCGCGGCTCCGGGCTCGACTTCACCGGGTTGCGCGCCTACGCCGACGGCGACGACGCCCGGCACATCGACTGGAACGTGACCGCCCGGCTGGACGAGCCGTACCTGCGGGTGTTCACCGAGGACCGCGAGCTGACCGTGTGGCTCGTGCTCGACCGGTCGGCGTCGATGGCGGCCGGCCGGCCGGGACGCGGCAAGCACGACGTGCTCGCCGAGCTGGCGCTCGTCCTCGCCCGGCTGTTCGGGAGGGGCGGCAACCGCGTCGGCGCCCTGCTGTTCGACACCGGGGTGCTGCGCGTCGTACCGCCCGGCACCTCCCGGCGGCACGCGCTGCGGATCGGCGCCGAGCTGGAACGCACGTCCGCGACCCGCGGCGGCGCCACCACCGACCTCGCGGAGATGCTCGACGCGGCCGGGCGGCTCGCCCGCCGCCGCGCGCTCATCGTCGTGCTGTCGGACCTCATCGGCGACGGCGACTGGGAGCGCTCGCTCCAGCGCCTGGCCCGCCGGCACGAGGTCGTCGCCCTGCGGATCGTGGACAGGGCCGACGACGCGCTGCCCGAAGCCGGGCTGATCGTGGTCGAGGACGCCGAGACCGGCGAGCAGCTCGTCGTCGACTCCGCCGACCCGCTGCTGCGGGTCCGGTTCCGCGCCGCCGTCGACTCCCGCGAGGCCCGGATCGCGGCGGGCATGCGCCGGGCCGGGGTGCCCGTCCACCGCATCGACACCGACCGCGATCTGGCCGAGGCGCTCGTCGAGGTCGTCGCCCGAACCCGGGACCGGCCGACATGACGGGGCTCGCCGAGGTCGTCAACGGACACGGAGGAGGCTCATGACCCTGTCCTCCCCGCTGCTGCTGGCCGTCGGACTGCTCGTCACGGCGGCGCTCGCCTGGGCGGCCGTCGTCTCGGCGCGCCGGCGGGCGGCGGCGCTCGCCGCGGCCGGCGTCGCCGTGCCGGGCGCCCGCCGGGCGTACCTGGGAGTCGGGCTGACGGTCGCCGGCATCGGCGTGCTCGCGGTCGCCGGCGCGGGACCGGCGGCCATGGTGCCGGTCCCGCGGACCGCGGGCACCGTCATCCTCGCCATCGACGTCTCCAACAGCATGGGGGCCGACGACGTCGCGCCCAACCGGCTGGCGGCGGCGCAGCGGGCGGCCCGCGCGTTCGTGGCGGCGCAGCCCGACACCGTGGACATCGGCGTCGTCGCGTTCCAGCGGGGCGCGTTCACCACCGCACGCCCCGACGCCGACCACTCCATCGCGCTCAAGGCCATCGACCGGTTGAAGATCGCCGGCGGCACCGCGCTGGGGACGGCCATCACCGCCTCGCTGTCGGCGATCACCGGCAGGCAGGTGGCCGTCGGCCGCGACGGCACCGCGCCCGACATCGGCTACTGGCCGTCGGCGACGATCGTGATGTTCTCCGACGGCCAGAACAGGGACGGGGAGATCGAGCAGGCCGCCGCCGTGGCCCAGAAGGCGGGCGTCCACGTCCACACCGTCGGGATCGGCACCACGGCCGGGGCGACGGTGCAGGTCGACGGCTACCACCTGCAGACCTCGCTGGAGGAGGACGCCCTCACCTTGATCGCGCAGACCACCGGCGGCGCCTACCACCCCGCCTCCGACGCCGCGCGGCTCGACGGGATCGCCGACACGATCGACCTGCGGCTCACCGTCTCCGACGAGCCGCTGCCCCTGGCCGGCGGGCTGATCGGGTTCGCCCTCGTGCTGCTCACCGCCGGAGCGGCGCTCACCGTACTGCGGTCTGGACGGGTGATCTAATGGTGTTCTCGTGGCCGTGGGCGCTGCTGTCCGTCCTGATCATCCCGCTGATCTTCGTCATCCGCGAGTGGGCGCGGCGCCGCCGCCGGCGGGCCGCCGTGCGCGTCACCTCGATCGCGCTCGTGCGGAGCGCCCTGCCCGGCCGTACGCGCTGGACCCGGAAGATCCCTCCGGCGCTGTTCGTCACCGGGCTCGCGCTGCTCGCGGTCGGGGCCGCGCGACCGCAGGCCTCCGTGCCGGTGCCGCAGACGTCGGCGACGATCCTGCTCGCGCTCGACACCTCCGGCTCCATGTGCTCCACGGACGTCGACCCGAACCGCATCACCGCCGCGAGGAAGGCCGCCGCGGAGTTCATCGAGTCGCAGCGGGGCGGGCCGCGCATCGGCCTGGTCACCTTCGCGGGCACCGCGGGCCTGCTCGTCCCTCCCACCGATGACACCGACTCGCTGATCGAGGCCCTGGACGGCCTCACCACGTCCCGCGGCACCGCGGTCGGGCAGGCCATTCTCGCCTCGATCGACGCGATCGCGGACGTGGACCCGTCGGTGGCCCCCACCGGGGCGAACCCCGGCGACGGCGGCGGGGAAGGGTACGCCGGTGCCGCGATCGTCGTGCTCACCGACGGCGCCAACACCCAGGGCGTCGACCCGAGCACCGCCGCCCAGGAGGCGGCCCAACGCCGCGTCCGCGTCTTCACCATCGGCTTCGGCACCACGAACCCGGCCTCGATGGTCTGCGACAGCTCCCAGTTCGGCGGCTTCGGCGGCTGGGGCGGCGGCTTCGGAGGCCGCGGCGGCTTCGACAGGGGCCGCAACATCCGGATGATCGACGAGCCCTCACTCAAGCAGATAGCCCGGACCACCGGCGGCGCCTATCACCGCGCCGAGAACGCCGACCAGCTCCAGAGCGCCCTCGGCAGCCTCCCCAGCAGGTTCACCGTCATCCGGCAGCGGGTCGACACGGCCGCCGCCTTCGCCGCCGGCGGCGCCGTGCTCGTCACCGCGGCCCTGTCCCTCTCGCTCTGGTGGAACCGTCCCCGGACCCCGGCCCGCTGACGGCCCTTCCCGCGGTGCGGAGCGGGTCGTCGCCGGCGTGGCGCACCCGCCCGCCAAACCTGGGAGCGGCATTCATCTGGCCAACAATTCACCAATGAAATCTTGCGTGACGGCTTGAGCCCGCCACCCGTCACGTTCTCGATTTCCGTGGTGCGCGGAGCTACGATCAAGGCTCCGTTGCGGGATTGTTCACATTTCTCACAGGAAAATGTCCACTCAATTTATTAAGGGCAAGCCAACCGAAGGGCAACTATCGCTTTCTTGGGCTTATCAGATCGGCTGATCGCGCGCCAATCTTCTTGAATCGGCTATTTCCGGAGAATCGGTGTCTGTTAGTGTTACCGGCGACGACCGGGTCGTGCGGCGGGGGAGACGCCGGAGGTCCAGGCTCTGGGTGCACCCCCAGCCGCTTGCCCTGGTCAGCGTGGACCTGATCTGCATGGCGTTCACCGCGGCCAACGCGGGCCAGCAACTCCAGCGCATCGCGCTGGCGGGCATGCTGGTCGTCGCGTTCAACGGCCTCGGCGGCGGCTACGCGCCGCGCGTCCTGCCCTCCAGCCTGGATCGCGGCTTCTGGCTCGCCGGATCGGGACTCGTGGCCGCGCTCGCGGCCTTCTGGGAGGCGGCGACGCTCGCGGTCGTCGCGCTGAGCGCGCTGCTGTTCACCTTTCTCGCCCTGTGCGGCAGGAGCGTCGTCCACTTCGTCGTCCGCAGGGCACGCCGGCGCGGAAGGTCGGTGCCGGCCCTGGTGATCGGCGCGGACGCGCACGGGCACAGGCTGGCGGCGAGCCTGCTCGCCCATCCCGACTACGGCCTCCTCCCGCTGGGCTTCCTCGACGAGGGCGCCGGCACCGGCTCGGGCCTGCCCGTGCTCGGCAGGCTCGGTGACGTCGTCCACATCGTCCAGACCCACGGCGTACGTGCGGTGATCTTCGCCGGGCAGGGACAGCAGTCGATCGCCAGAACGGCGCGGGCGCTGGGCTGCGAGGTGTACCTGGCGCCCGACCTGGGCGAGCTGGTCGTCGACTTCGTCACTTTTCGCGAGCACGTACGCAGCCTGCCGCTCCTGCGGATGCGCTCCGAGGCGCGCCGCCGCCTCTCCTGGCCGCTGAAGCGGGTCCTCGACGTCACGGTGGCCGTGACGGGCCTGGTCGTCAGCGCGCCGATCCTCGCGATCTGCGCCCTGCTGATCCGCTCGGAGATCGGCAGCGGGCCGCTGTTCAGGCAGCGCCGCGTCGGCTATCTGGGCGCGCCGATCGAGATGGTCAAGCTCCGGACCATGAAGCCGGTGGACGCGCACGAGTCCGCCACCCTGTGGAGCGTCGCGAACGACAGCCGGGTCGGCCCCAGGGGCAGGCTGCTGCGCAGGACCTCATGCGACGAGCTGCCCCAGCTCTGGAACGTTCTCAAGGGCGACATGAGCATCGTCGGCCCCCGGCCGGAACGCCCGCACTTCGTCGAGGAGTTCTCCCGCACGATCCCCGGTTACGACCTGCGGCACCGGATGCCGGTGGGGATCACCGGATGGGCCCAGATCCACGGGTTGCGCGGGGACACCTCGATCGAGGAGCGCGCCCGCTTCGACAACTTCTACATCGACGGGTGGACCCTGCGATCAGACGTCAAGATCATGCTGCGCACGTTGTGGGCACTGCTCCGGCGAGGTGGGAGCTAGGCATGGGTACCGTCCGTCCGCGGCCCAGCGTGGCGGCCGCATGCACCGTGCTGCTCGCCTGCCTTCCGGCGTCGGGCCGGGGGGATCTGTCCACCGGCGTGCACGTCACCGCCGCGGACCTGGCCTCCGTCCTGCTGATCGCCGTCGCGGCCCTCGTCCTGCTCAGGAGCCGCCCGGCGGCCTCGCTGCCCGTCCGTGCCCTGGTGCTCGCGCCGGTCGCGGGCATGGTCAGCCTCGCGGCGCTGGCCTCCCCCGACCTGCTCGGCGGCCTGCCGGGCTACGCCAGGTACGTCCAGGTGTTCGTGCTGGTCCCGCTGGCCGTGCTGGTCACGGTCCGGAACCGTGCCGACGTCCTGATCGTGGGGGGCGCGCTCGTCGGAGCGGCGGCCGTGGAGGGGCTGGTGGGCTGCCTCCAGGCGTTCACCGGCACCGGCGCGTCGTATGCGGGCGAGCGGGTGCGGGCCGTCGGCACGTTCGGCGCGCCCGACGTCATGGGCATGGCGAGCGTGGTCAGCTATGGCGCGATCATCCTGCTGGCAGTCGGCCTGCGCCTGCGCGGCAGGCGGCGGGCCGCCGCGCTCGCGGGCGCCGCGCTGCTCTGCGTGCCCCTCGTCCTGTCGCTCAGCCGGGGCACCTGGCTCGCCCTGCTGTGCGCGGTGCTGGTCATGCTCTTCCTGTACCGCCGCGCGCTGGCCGCCCGGCTCCTCCTCGCCGGCGCCGTCGCGACGACGGTGCTGGCCTTCGGGCCGGGCACCGGCTGGGACCTGCTGGACCACCGGCTGGCCTCGATCGGCTCCGCCGTCTCCCAGCCCGACCGGTCCGTCAACGACCGGTACAGCCTGTGGCTGACCGCCACGGGCATGTGGATGGACCATCCGCTGACCGGGGCCGGGCCGCGTGGCTTCGCCCGGTTGCGGGACATGTACGCGCCCATCGAGCTGTCGTCCGGCAGCGACACCGACGACCCGGCGCACGGCTTCCAGCGCCGGCCCCTGCTGTCGCCGCACAACATGTACCTGCTGACGCTCAGCGAGCAGGGACTGCTCGGGCTGTCGGCCCTCCTGCTGTTCCTGGGGGCCCTGGCCAGGTGGGCCGTCCGGGGCGCCGCCCTGGCCGCGGCCGGGCTGCTGACCTGGCATCTCGTGGCCTTCTGCTACGGCGACATCGGCGGCCCCTCGACGGTCGTCATGTCCGTCGTCCTCGGGCTGGTGCTGTCGCTCGTCGCACGGCCCGCGGCGGTGGGACCGAGCGGTGGCATCCCGGTCCCGGCCGGCGGGGGAGTGGCGCCATGACGACGGCGACGTCACCCGCCGCCAGGGCCGTCAGCGTCACCGCGCTGCTCATCGGGCTCGGCTCGCTGCTCGGGTTCGCCCGGGACCTGCTGGTGGGCACGGTGTTCGGCGCCGACGCCGGCACCGACGCGTTCCTCGTCGCCTGGACGATCCCGGAGACCGCGGCCCCGCTGCTGATCGAGGGCGCCATGGCCTTCGTGCTGGTCCCGCTGTTCAGCCGGGCGGTGGAGGCGGGCGACGACGTGCGCGGCCTGGTGTCCTCGACGCTGCCGCGGCTGTGCCTGGGCCTGGCGGGGCTGGGCGCCCTGGTCGCCGTGGGCGCTCCTTACCTGGTCGGCCTGCTCGCGCCGGGCATCCCGCAGGCCGGGCTCGCCGCCGACTGCATGCGCGTGGCCGCCGTCACGATCCCGCTGTTCGGCCTGGCCGGATACCTGAGCGCCGTGCTGCGGGTGCACCAGGCGTTCGCGCCCCCGGCCGCCATCTACGTCGCCTACAACGTGGGGATCGTCGCCTGCGTGTGGACGCTGCGGGACCGGGGCGTGTACGCGGCGGCGCTCGGGGTGGCCGCGGGCGCCCTGGGCATGGTGCTCGTCCAGACGCCGGCATTCCTGCGGCGCATCGGGCCACCCCGCCGGCCCGCGCGCGGCGTGCCGCTGCCGCTGGCCGCGTTCCTGCCGGTCGCGGTCTTCACGCTGGTACGCCAGTGCCAGGTCTTCGTCGAGCGGTTCGTCGGCTCGTCGCTGCCCGAGGGGTCGATCTCCCACCTCAACTACGCGCAGAAGATCGCCCAGGTGCCGATGGTGCTGTCACTGATCGTGGCCACCGTGAGCTTTCCGCAGCTCGCCCGCTCCATCGCGGCGGGCGACACCGGGCGGGCCCGCCGGCGGATGGCCGGTGACCTGGCCGTCGCCTGCGCGGTGGTGCTGGCCGGCACCGCGGCGTTCCTCGCCTGCGCCCCGGACATCGTGGCCGTCCTGCTGGAGCACGGGGCGTTCACCGAGGCCGACACCGCCGCCACCGCGCACATCATGCGGGTGTACGCGCTCGGGCTGCTCGGCCAGGCGGTGGTCGGTGTCGCGTGCCGGGCCTACTTCTGCGGCGCCCGCGCCTCCTGGTACCCGGCCCTGGCGATGGCCGCAGGGCTGATCGTGACCGCCGTACTGGCCCGCCCGGCGTGGGGGGTCACGGGCATCGCCGCGGCCAACGCGGCCGGGATCACGCTGACCGCCGTACTGCTGCTGACGGGGCTGCGCAGCCGGGTCATGGCCCTGCCCTTCCGGATGGCTGTCGCGCCACTCCGCGGCCTGCTGCCGGCGGCCGCGGCCGCCACCGCGGCCGGCTGGGGAGCACGATCGCTGCTGGCGGACCTGCCGCGGCCGATCGCGCTGGCGCTGGCCGGGGCCGCGCTCGCCGCCACCTTCTGCGCCGTCGCGGCCGTCTCGGGCACCGCGCTCATCGGAACCACTCCGATCACCCGCCTGATCAGGATGCGAGGTCGTGCGTGAACGCCATGCCGTTCGTGCTCATGTACCACTCCGTGGAGAAATACGACAGCGACCCGTTCCGGGTCACCGTCTCTCCCGACCGCTTCGCCGGGCAGCTGCGCTGGCTGGCCGGGCGCGGCCTGACCGGCGTCTCGATGGGCGAGCTCCTGCGCGCCCGGGCCACCGGGAACGCCCGCGGCCTGGTCGGGCTCACCTTCGACGACGGGTACGACGACTTCCTCGGCGAGGTCGTGCCCGCCCTGCTCAGGCACCGGTTCACGGCCACCGTCTTCGTCCTCTCCGGCCTGCTCGGCGGGCACAACACGTGGGACGCCGGCGGGCCGCGCAAGCGGCTCATGGACGCCGACGGCGTGCGCCGGGCCGCCCGCCAGGGCATGGAGATCGGCTCCCACTCGGCCGGGCACCGCTCGCTGCCCGGTCTGGGCGAGGCCGAGCTGCGGGAAGAGGTGGCGACCAGCAAGGCGGTGCTGGAGGACATGCTCGGTGACCGGGTGAGCGGATTCTGCTACCCGTACGGGCACGTCACCGGTCGCGAGGTGGCCGCCGTCCGCGACGCGGGCTACTCCTACGCCTGCGCGATCTGGAGATCCGAGCTCAGCGGCGGGCACGCGCTGCCACGGACCTACGTCGGCGACCGTGACGGCGCCCTGCGGCTGCGCGCCAAATGGCTGCGCCACCGGGTCCGGTGGGGCCGATGAAGGTCCTGCACGTCATCACCGGTCTGGCGGCGGGCGGGGCGGAGCAGCAGCTGCGGTCCCTGCTGCCGCACCTGGGCGTCCGGAGCGAGGTCGCGGTGCTCACCGGCCGCGGCGTGGTCGCCGACGCCATCGAGCGCACCGGCGTGCCCGTCCACTACGCGGGCATGCGCGGCAACAGGGATCTGCGGGCCGTCGGGCGGCTCGCCCGGCTGATGCGCTCCCGGCGCTACGACGTGGTGCACACCCATCTCTACCGGGCCTGCGTGTACGGCCGGCTGGCGGCCCGGCTGGCGAACGTCCCGGCGATCGTGGCGACGGAGCACTCGATCGGGTGCGAGCACATCGAGGGACGCCGCCTCACTCACCCCATCAGGGCCCTGTACCTGGCCAGCGAGCGGCTGGGACACCTCACCGTGGCCGTCTCGCCGTCCGTGGCCGACCGGCTGGCCAGGTGGGGGGTGCACCGCTCGCGCATCGTGGTGATCCCCAACGGCGTCGACGGTACGGCGTTCGGCTTCGACGCGGCCCTGCGCCGGCGTACCCGGAAGCGGCTGGGGCTGGCGGACGACGCGTTCGTGATCGGCGGGGTGGGCCGGCTGGAGCCGGGCAAGCGCTTCGACCTGCTGGTGGAGGCGATGCCCTCGCTCGAACCCGCGGTCCTGCTGCTGGTCGGCTCCGGCTCGTGCGAGCCGCGGCTGCGGGAGCTGGCCCGCGCGGCGGGCGCCGATCGCCGGGTGATCTTCGCGGGCGAGTCGCTCGACGTGCGGGCCATGCTGTCGGCGATGGACGTGCTGGCCGCGCCCTCGGCGGAGGAGACGTTCGGCCTGGCGGTCGTCGAAGCGCTCGCCTGCGGCCTCCCGGTCCTGTACGACACCTGCCCGGCCATCGACGACCTGCCGCCCGGCTCGGCCCCGGGAGCCCGCCGCGTCGCGCCGGACCGGCTGGCCGCGGAGCTGTCCGCCCTGGTCGCCCGCCCGCCGGGCCGGCTGGCCCCGCCCGACGCCCTTCGGCTCTACGAGATCCGCCGCCAGGCGGGGCAACTGGAGTCGCTCTACCTGCGCCTGCTGGGCGCCGTACCCACGGAGGAGTACCGATGACCTGGATCATGGGCCTGATCTCGCGATGGTGGCTGCCGCTGTCGCTGGCGTTCGGGATGCTGGGCGGGCTGGCGTACACGCTGGCCAGGGACACCGTCTACGCCGCCGACGCCTATGTCATGGTGGCCGGCGGGGACCCGGCCAGGGCCGCCCACTTCGCCTCCGCCTACGCCCGGATCGCCGGCCATCCGGGACTGATCACCAGCGGTGAGGCCGAACAGGACGCGCTGAGCGTGGCGGCCACCCCCGACGCCCCGATGCTCCGCCTCACCTTCATGGCCCCGGAGGCGACGGAGGCCGCGGAGCGCGTCAACCGGGCGGCGGCCGCGCTCGTCCACTACGCCAACTCCCATGCCGCCCAGACCGACGTGCGGCTGGTGCCCTTCGCGACCGCGACGCCGCCGCTCCACCCGGCGTCCCCCGTGCTGCTGATCTGCGTGGCCATCGGCGGCTGCGGTGCCGTCCTGGTGGCCGGCCTCGTACGCCTGGCCGCCCCGCCGGCCCGCCAGGCCGCGCCCCGCGCGCCGGAACCGGCGTTGACCGGGGCGAACGCGTGAGCCGGTCCCCCTCCGCGCAGAGCTCACGAGCGGGACTCACGCTGCGGGTCGTCAGGGAGGCTGCGGAGCTGGCGGCGTTGTCGGCGGACTGGGCGGATCTCTACGCGCGCAGTTCGGCCGCCACGCCCTTCCAGTCGTTCGGCTGGCTCCGCTCCTGGTGGCGGGTCTACGGGACCCCGGGGCGGCTGCGCGTGTTCCTGGCCCACCGGGGCGGGCGGCTCGTCGCGGCGGCGCCGTTCCGGCTGGAGTACCGGTCGGGCTGCCGGGCGCTGACACCCGTCGGCGGGGCGCAGTCCGACTTCACCGACATCGTGGTGGACGACTCCGAGGGCGACGCCGGGCTGGGCGAGCTACGGGCCGCGCTGCTCACCCAGCCGGGCTGGGACGTGATCGACCTGCCCGAGGTGCGGCCCGGCGCGGCCGCCGGCCGGCTGGCCGAGCTGTGGGCGGGCAGGACGTGGACCCTGCCCGCCTCCACCTGCCTCCAGCTGCCGGGCCGCCCGGTCGACGAGGTGCTCGCGGGGCTGAGCACGCGGCGGGCGCGCCGGCTGCGGTCGGCGCTCCGCAAGCTCGACGCCTTGGACGTGTCGGCGGTGTCCGTCGGGCCTGATCAGGTCGAGCGGGCGATGACGGAGCTGCTGCGCCTGCACGCCCTGCAATGGGCCAACCGGCCGATCAACGCCCAGCACACGCAGCCGCGTTTCATGGACCACCTGGTGAGGGCCGCGCGGGCGATGGTGGCCGACGGCCACGCGGCGCTGACGGAATACCGGATCCGCGGGCGGCTGCTGGCGTCGGACTTCGTGGTGGTCGGCAAGGACTTCGTGGGCGGTTACCTGTACGGGGTCCACCCGGAGCTGCGCGCCGAGGTCGACGTCCTGACGATGCTGCTGCGCCAGAACCTGGGCATCGCTCACCGGCTCGGCAAGCCGGTGCTCAGCATGCTGCGCGGGGACGAGCCGTACAAGGCGAAGTGGGAATGCCTGGCCGTCGCCAATCGGCGGGTGCTGCTGGGGCACGGCGTCCGCGCCTCCGGATACGCGGCGACCGCCGGCATGCGCAGGGCGACCAGGGACCTGTTGCGGCGGCGCTGCCCCCGCCTGGCGGAGAGGGTTGCGACATGGCGTTGAGGCCGAGCGTGCTGCACGTCACGCAGCCGGTGGACGGCGGTGTCGGGGCGTACGTGGCCACGGCCGCGGCCGACCAGGCCCGGCGGGGCTGGCGGGTCGCCGTCGCCTGCCCGCCCACCGGCCGGCTGGCCGACGACCTGGACGGCCTGGGCGTGCCCCGGCTGGACTGGACGGCGAGCCGGGCGCCGGGACCGGCCGACGTCGTGCCGGCGGCCCGGTTGCGGCGCATCGTCCGCGCGTTCGGCCCCGACGTGGTGCACCTCCACTCGTCCAAGGCCGGGCTGGCGGGCCGGCTCGCGATCAGGGGGCGGGTGCCCACCCTGTTCCAGCCGCACGGCTGGTCCTGGCCGGCCGCCCGGGGCCCGGTCGCCGCGGCGGCACTGAGCTGGGAACGGCTGGCCGTACGCTGGACCGCCCGGGTGATCTGCGTGGGCGAGGGAGAGGCCGAGCTGGCCAGGCGGCACGGAGTCACCGGCGATCTCGTCGTGGTGCGCAACGGCGTCGACCTGCGCCGCTTCCGGCCGGCCGGCCCGCGCGAACAGGTCGCGGCCCGGACCCGCCACGGCGTCCCCGCCGAGGCGCGGCTGGCGGTCTGCGTGGGCAGGGTCACCCGGCAGAAGGGGCAGGACCTGCTGCTGGCGGCGTGGGAACGGGTCGCCGGGCGCGACGCGCGGGCCCGGCTGGCGATCGTCGGCGACGGGCCGCTGCTCCCCGCGCTGCGGTCACGGGCCGTGCCGCGCGTTCACTTCGCCGGCGCCGTGGCCGACCCCCGGTCCTGGTACGCCGCGGCGGACGTGGTGGTGTTGCCCTCCCGCTGGGAGGGCCTGCCGCTGACCGCGCTGGAGGCGCTGGCCACGGGCAGGCCGCTGGTCGCCTGCGCGGTTCCGGGCCTCGCCGAACTGGTGGCCGGCGGGGTCGGCGCCGCCGTCGCGCCCGGCGACGAGGCGGCGCTGGCCGAGGCGCTGCTGCTCAGGCTCGGGCAACCCGCGCTGGCCGCCGCGGAGGGCGTGGCCGCCGCCGCGCTGGCGGGCGCGTTCGACGTGGACGACTCGATGGACTCGCTGGCCGGGCACACGCTCGGGCTGCTGGGCGGGGCCACAGGGGCGGAAGCCGAGATCGGGACCGGAAAAGGAGCCGGGGCGGGCACCGGCGTCGGGATCGCCCCCGGCGACCTGGGCCCGCGCAGCCGCCTGCGGAAGACCTCCGACGAACGCGGGTTCGACGAGCACTGCCAGATGCCGTGAGGACAGTAATCGGTGATCGAGTGATAGGCCACGTTGTGACTGCTGATCCAGTCGAGCATCCGGCGCACGAAGGCGGGCCGGTCGCCGTGGCGGAACAGCCCCCACTCCGGGAAGGACATGGGCTTGCCGTGCTGGGCCGCGAAGTCGGCATGGGCGCGCAGGCCGTAGGGCTGCTCGACGTAGTCGGCGAAGTTGTGTCCCGGCCCCTGGTCGTAGGTGTCCATGCCGATGATGTCGACCGCGTCGTCACCCGGGTAGCACTGCGTCCAGGGGATCGCGTCGTGGCCCCGGCTGGGGGCGAAGTCGAACAGGAAACGCTGTCCGGGCGTGGCCCGCATGGTCGTCACGATGCGCCGCCAGTACTGCTTCCACGCCTCCGGGTTGGGCGCGCACCGGCTGGAGTAGGTGGTGCCGTTCATCTCCCAGCCGAGCACGATGATCGTGTTCGCGGCGCCCGAGGAGACCAGCTTGCGGGCCAGCCGCCGGAAGTGGCGGTCATGAACGCCCTGCGCCCCCGCGATGAGCTGCTGCGACACGGCCGGGTCGGGCATGCCGGACTCGTTCGGCGCGACCATCGGCACGTTCAGCGCCAGGATCCGGTCCGGGCGGGCGGCTCGCCAGCGGGTCCACGGGTCCAGGATGAACGGCGCGCCCTCGATCGACTTCCAGCGCTCGCCGGGCAGGTAGGTACGCCCCACCGTCACCTCGCTCCGCAGCCACGACTCGAAGCCCGCCAGGAGTTGGGGACCGCGGGAGTCCGAGGCGAGGAAGACGCCGAGCGCCGCGTGCGGACGGGACCGGCCGTCAGGCTTTCTGCCGGTGTGCTTGGCGAGGCCGAGCCCGGTCACCGTCACCGAAGCCACGACGATCACCAGCGACCCGTGCCGGACAATGTTTCGCGCCGCCATCGCACATCCCCGATTGCTGCCTTTGTATCCCTCCCTATACCCCAGGTAACGGCAAGCGGAATATCCGACTCGCGACTTGCCGATCCCATAGCCGGTCGCGAAGGAGGAGGACGTAAAAAGATGCTCGACTGCACAGTCCCGGCGCTCGTGGTGCGGCTGGACGCCAATATCTTTCACCATGGGACGCTCGGCGCCATTCGCTCCCTCGGCAGGGCGGGGGTCGAGGTGCACGGGCTGATCGCGGGCGGGCACGCGCCGACCTCCTGTTCCCGATACCTGACGCGGATCCACGGGTGGCCGTGCGATCGCGACGTCGTGCAGGCGCTCAAGCAGGTCGCCGACGACATCGGGCGCCGGGCCGTCCTGCTGCCACTGGACGACGAGACCGCCATCGCCGTGGCGGAGCGCGCCGCCCAGCTGCGCCCGTACTACCTCCTGCCCGACCAGGAGCCCGGCCTGCCGCGCACGCTGGCGGACAAACACCTGCTGTCCCAGCTGTGCGCCACGCTCGGGATCGCCCAGCCGGAGACCCGCCTGATCACCGGCGAGCGCGACGCCGCCGCGGCCGTCGCCGACTTCGGCCTGCCGCTGGTCGCCAAGTGGGCGCAACCCTGGCTGCTGCCGGCCGGCAGCGGGCTGCGCAACACCACCCTCGTGCGCAAGGCCGGCCAGGTGGCCCGGCTGCTCCGGCACGCGGAGGGCCGCGACCTGCTCTTCCAGCGATTCGTACGGGGAGGCCGGCGCCCGGACTGGTTCTTCCACGGCTACTTCGACGAGAACTCCCGCTGCCTGTACGGCGGCGCGGGACGCAAGGAACGTGCCTGGCCGAAGGGCGCCGGGCTCACCACCTACGGCCGGTGGCTGCCCAATCCCGTCGTCGAGGGCACGGCTCGCGAGCTGGCGACGACGCTGAGGTACCGCGGGCTCCTCGACCTCGACTTCCGCCACGACCCGGCGGCCGACACCTACTACCTGCTGGACTTCAACCCCCGGCTGGGCGCCCAGTTCCGGCTGTTCAGCGACAGCGGCGGCCTGGACCTGGTACGGGTCGCGCACCTGCACCTGTCCGGCCGGCGAGCGGTGCGGGGACGGGCCGGTCACGGCCGGACGTACGTGGTGGAGAACTACGACGTCCTCACCGCCGGGCCGAGGAGCCTGCGCGCCATGTGCGCGGCCGACGAGTTCGCCTGGTTCGCCGGCGACGACCCCCTCCCCTTCCTGGCCATGGCCCAGCAGACGATGAGGCGCGGGTTCACCCGGCTGACCAGGCCATGGAACTAGTGCCCGGCGATCATGGAGGAGAATGTGCGTACCCCGGTCATTGACGTGGCTGTCGTCGGCGCGGGCCCGTACGGGCTCTCCGTGGCGGCGCACGCCCTGCACGCCGGGCTGGACACCCGGGTGTTCGGCACGCCGATGCGGGCCTGGGAGTTCCACATGCCCCGGGGCATGCTGCTGAAGTCCGAGGCGGCCGCCTCCCATCTCGGCGACCCCGGCCGGCGGCACGGCCTGGACGCCTTCCACCGCTGCTCCTTCGGCGAGCCGGTGCCCGTGGAACGGTTCGTCGCCTACGGCAGGTGGTTCCACGCGCGAGCGGTCGGCCCGGCCCTGCACGAGACGGAGGTGACGTCCGTCGGCCGCGAGGGCCCGCTGTTCGCGCTCTCGCTGGCGTCGGGGGCGTGCGTGCTGGCCAGGACCGTCGTGCTGGCCGTGGGCTTCCTGCCGTTCGCCCATCGGCCCGGCGTCCTGGCCGGGCTGCCGCCCGAGGCGGTCACGCACAGCTCCGACCACCATGACCTGAGCACGTTCGCGGGCCGGGACGTGACCGTGGTGGGCGCGGGCCAGTCGGCCCTGGAGACCGCGACGTTGCTGGCGGAGGCCGGGGCGCGCGTCCGGGTCGTCGCCCGGTCCGGCGCGCTGGCCTGGAACGACGTCCCCGCCGAGCGGCGCTCGCTGCTGACGCGCGTGCTGGCGCCCCGGTCGGGGCTCGGTGCCGGCTGGCCGTCCGTGGCCTGGTCGCGGATGCCGGACGCGGTCAGGTACCTGCCGGGGCCCGCGCGCCGCCACATCGTACGCACCGCGCTCGGACCCGCCGGGTCCTGGTGGTTGCGGGAGCGGTTCGAGGGCGCCGTCACGGAGGTCCTGGGCCGGCGGCTGACCTCGGCCGAGTACGGCGACGGGGTCCGGCTGCGGCTGCGGGACGGCGCGGGAGCGGTCACCGTACTGGAGACCGAGCACGTGATCGCGGCGACCGGCTACCGGGTGGACGTGGCCAGGATCGGGATCCTTGAGGACGGTCTACGCCGGGCGCTGGGGGCGTCCGGTCCCACGCCGCGGCTCGGCCGTGCCTTCGAGACCCCCGTCGCCGGGTTGTACCTGGTCGGGCTCGCGGCGGCGGCGACGTTCGGGCCGGCCATGCGGTTCGTGTACGGCTGCGGCTTCGCCGCCCGGCGCCTGACCGGGGGCCTCGTGAGCCGCCTGCACCGGCCGCGGCGGTCGTGACCCGGCACCTGTCCACATTCAGCCCAGCAACCACTACTCGGGGGTAACAACTATGGCATTCGCTGCGATAGCGGCCGGTACGGCCATCGTGTTCGCCGGCGCTTCGGGGACCGTCGTTCCCGCCGCGCCCGCTGAGGAGGCGGCATCGTCGTCCTTCACCAACTCGGCGAAATCGGCCGTGGGCCGGATGCCGTCCGGCGTGACGGTGACCGTGCGCAAGAAGATGATCGGCCGGGCACGGGTGGCCTCGGCCGCGGCGTTGCCCGCGGACCTGTCGGCGCCCGCCGACGACTATCTCGTCCCGGCCAACGCCAAGATGATGCCGGGGTTCATCGACCTCTATGAGAACTTCGCCGTCAAGCCGGGCGCCTGGACCGACGTGGCCAGGCTGACGTTCACGTTCTCCAGGCCCGTACGGGATCCGCACCTGCACCTCTACGGCACCGGCGGCGCCTCGGGCCGCTCGGCGAACCGCCGCGACGACTACTGGCCCGCCGTGGACCTGATCAAGGGGGTCCCGGCCAAGCCCGCCTTCTCCCGGGCGGCCGGCTTCCCCGGCTACCGGGTCACCCCCGGATCGGTCGAGCCGGAACGGGTGTACCGCGCCAAGTCCACCTCGTGCGGCGTGGTGTACACGTGCGGCACGATCAAGGTGAACGGCACCGTCAGCGCGTTCACCGTCAAGCTGCGGGCCCACGACGTGCGCTACGGCTCCGGCGGGTCGACGCCGCAGCTGTGGGCCGCGTTGAAGCTGTCCTTGACCGAGGACGACTCCGACGCGCCCGCCTCGTACGGCGCGGCCTCCCACACGATCGGCGACTCCCATCTGGGAAGCTCCGTCAGCGCGGACCACACCGACGCGGTCAGCATGACGCCACGCGCGCTGCCCATCGGCACGGACGCCGACGACGCGGTGGCCACCTCGTCGTCGTGGGTCGCGAGCGGCGGCCGGGGCTACGCGCTGGCGGTGCCCGTGACGGCCGGATCGCCGTCGACGGTCGCCGGCTGGATCGACTTCGACCACAACGGCCGTTTCGACGTCGGCGAGCGCGCCGTCGCGGAGGTCGCCACGGGCGCCACCACCGCCCTGCTGCACTGGACCGTTCCCTGGACGTGGTACGCCGCCCCCACCTGGATACGGCTGCGCCTGGCCGCCGGGTCCGAGGCCCTGGACTCGCCCGTGGGCTGGGCCGGGAGCGGCGAGGTCGAGGATCACCGGATCCAGCTCGCCCCCGACCCCGCGTTCGCGGGGGTCACGGACGCGAGCCCGCACGACGTGCTCTTCTGCACCAATCCCACCTGCTTCATGATCGACCGGGCGCTGCGCGGCTCGGGCCACGCGTTCTGGTGGTAGCCGCCCGCCCCGGGCAGGCACGTGCCGGCCGGGTCATTCCAGGCGGACGTCGTCCAGTTCGACGACGAGCAGCTTGCCGAGCAGGTGCGGCAGGTCGCCCTCGGCGGGCAGCGGAACGCGGAGGTTGAGCTCGCGGGGAGTGAGCCGGCCAGGTTCGTAGGCGTCACCATGGACCGCGGCGGGTCTGACCCTCGCCACGGACGCCGCGACGGCGCCGACAGAGCGCAGGTGCGGGCAGAGCCGGAGGGCGATCGGCCGGCAGGCCCGGCAGCACGGCGGGGTCACGGTCCACAGAGGGCCGGCCGGACGGTTGAGCGGGTCCCACTCGTCGCAGGGGATCAGCCAGCCGATCCGGCCGTCGCCGCCGACCGCGGTGCCGCCACAGACCTGGCAGCGACGGTCGGTCATCGCGGCGAGGTGCCGGCCGGTGTGGACGGTGGCGAACTGCGGCCGGCCGTGGCCGATCCGATCCCGGTGCCACAACACGCCGAACCTGCGGTCGCCGGGCAGCTCGTCCCGGTAGGAGAGGCGCTCACCGCGCCAGCACATTCCCAGGCCGGGGCCGGCCGGATCAGCGCTCCAGCGTACGACCCAGGGAACGGGCAGCCCCCGCCACACCTGGCCCGCCACGGGGACGCCACCGTCATGAGGACACTTGGGACACCGCGCCTGAGAGCGGCCGGACGTCGTAGTGCTGCCGTACGGTCGAGTCGTTGGTCTCCGTGATGACCGCCACGCCGGTGGCCGGCTCGCCCGCCGCCCCGTCCTGCAAATAGGTGTTCGGCAGCAGCAGGGTCAGGATGACCTCGGAGCCGCTGCGGTTGATCGGGACGAGCTCCGCTGTGACCAGCCGGCCGATGCCGACGGAGGACTCCTCCAGTTGACCGTCTCCGGTGAAATGCCGGTCCTGAAGGTAGGGCTTGTCCCCGTTGAGGGAGAGGTCGCCCTGCCGGTAGGTGATCTCGATGCCGGGGCCGCGGAGTTCGTATTTCGTGGTGTCGCTCATCGAAAGTCCTCCATGACGGTTGCAGCGGAATGCGCGACCTGCGGACGGTATTCACCTCGCCAACGGATCGCCAAGGAAAAATTGCGTCAGCACCCGCGCCCGCACGCCGTCACGTTTCTCGATTTCCGTGGTACGCGAGGCTACAATCGAGGCGCCAACGGGAATTGTTCGGGTATTCCAGCGGGAGGGGGAGCACCATGCGTTCCTCTACCTCCACGTCGAAATCCTGGCTTCCCACGCGTAAGTGGTGGTCCATGCTCGTGGTGGCGGTCGGAGCCCTGGCCGTCAACTGGATCAACACCGGCCAGTTCACCAAGGAGATCGCCATCGCCCTGGTGGGTCTCCTCGTACAGGCCGCCACCACCTACCTCATCCCCAACCAGGACACACCCGGTGGGGTGCCCATCGCCAGGCGCGGCACGACCTCCCCTCACAGATTTCCCCAGTGATCCGATGCGTGGCCCGCCGGTTCAGGCGGACTTCCGCAGCGGGCGCTTCCGCCGCGGCGGCTTGAGCGCCGACTTCAGCGCGGCTTCCGTCTCCTCGCCGTATATGCCGGTCTTGGCGATGCCCGCCTTTCCCTGCAGCCACTTGACGGCTGCCTCGGTCAGCGGGCCGAAGTCCCCGTCCACCATCAGTTCCGGAGAGCGCCCGGCCGCGTTCAGTGCCCGCTGGAGCTGCGAGACCGGTAGCCCCGCCGAGCCTGCGGACAGCGGGGGAGTGCCGTCAGGGATGACCAGCGTGGAGGTCCCTCCCAGGGCGAGCGTCCGGAGTTGCGAACGGTCGCCCAGGTAGACGTTGACGTCGCAGAGCCCCTCGGGGAATCCCGGTAGCTTGCCGCAGTCGCTGAACTGGAGGATGGAGACGGACTCGTCGCCGTAGCCCCGCCACCACGCGGCGGGCACGCGGTCGTACAACGTCCCGGGCGCCCCCTCGCCGGAGACATAGTGCGACTCCCACAGCGTGTCGAAGAAGGACAGGTCGCCCTCCCCGGTCTCCCTCCAGTACCAGCGGGGGAAGTAGCCGAGCACGGGATGCCCGCCGGTGTGGTTCTTGAACTCCGTCACCCACTTCCGCGCGTCCTCGGCCGTCGCCTGCCTGCTGACGCCGTCCCGTCTCTCCACGTCCAGCGCGATCATCAGCGGGGACACGTCGCCGACGGTCTCCAGGAAGAGCTCGACCTGTCGCGTGATGTCGGCATCGCCGCGCAGGTAGCAGTACGCGCCGGGCACGAACCGCTCGCCCAGGGCCAGCATGCCGGCGCGGTTGCGCGGCCAGGTGCGGTCCTTGAAGTGGACGCCCTCGGTCGCCTTGGCGAAGGCGAACTCGACTCCCGCCGCCGCGACGGCGTCCCAGTCCACCTTGCCGTTCCAGTTGGATACGTCGACCCCGAACATGGTCACCACCTGCGCCATTGTCGTAGTTTCCACGGTCGCCTATGCGGTTGTTCTTCCGGTTATTGCGCGATATTTCACGACGTTTCATGACAAGGATATCGGGAGCGGAAGTCCAGCCGCTCAAGGTGCGGGTCAAAGTCGCCTGGCAAACCATCCAACTGCTCCGCGATCGGCGCAAATCAGGAATTAAGTATGTTTGGTTTTCTTGAGGTGATATGTCGGGCCGGAGGGGGCAGGCCCACGAGTCAGGTACGTACCCGTGCCGTGGCCTGATGGCCCGGCCGCTGGAGCCGGTGGCGGTGCCGGCCGGCTTTCCATGCCGCCAAGTCGCGGCGTTCAGGGCGTCTCTTGGGTGTCGTTCGC
Source organism: Nonomuraea jiangxiensis (assembly GCF_900099965.1). Classification (GTDB taxonomy): domain Bacteria; phylum Actinomycetota; class Actinomycetes; order Streptosporangiales; family Streptosporangiaceae; genus Nonomuraea; species Nonomuraea jiangxiensis. The sequence goes on from NZ_FNDJ01000033.1 coordinate 83,057, forward strand.
CGATCGTCATTCATGCCTGGCGTCAGGGACGTCGCGTCCCGACCAGGAAGGCTGATCATGAGCAGGAGACCGGAAGCGGAACTCGTGGCGGAAGCCGTGGACGTCCATGCCTGGGGTCCCACCGAGCTGGACGAGGAGCAGGTACTGGTCTCGCTCGGCTACGTCCTCAACCCGGAGACCGGCGTGTACGAGCAGGGGCCGAACGGAAGGAGGAGACCGTCATGACCGCCGAGAAGATGGTGAAGCGGGCGAGCGACGACCTCGGCCTGTCGGGCCGGCCGAATGTCATCACCCGCTGGTACGCCGATCGGAACGGGTCGGAGTTCCTGACGGAACCATGGTGCGACATGTCCATCACGTACTGGGCACGGCACTCCGACAACGGCGCGGCGGTCCTGCCGAACGGGGACCGCGCCTACACGGTGTGGCACGCCCAGGACGGCGAACAACTCGGCCGCTGGCACGAAGGCACCGTGGCCAACATCAAGCAGTACGCACGGCCCGGCGCGCTGGTGTTCTTCGACTGGGGCGGCACCAACTCCATCGGCCGGATCGACCACATCGGCCTCGTCGAGAAGAACCTCGGCGACGGCAGGCTGCAGACGATCGAGGGCAACACCGATGACGCCTGCAAGCGACGCGTACGCGACGCGTCGGTGATCGCCGGGTTCTGGAACCCGGACTACGAACGGAACGAGAGCTGGACGGAGGCCATCGTGAGAGAGCTCCCGATACTCAGTCAGGGCGACCAGGGCCCGCACGTGCGCACGATGCACCACCTGATGCTCGCCAGGGACGTGCCGGGGCTGGAGGGCGTCAGCGACGCCATGTTCACCCCGGCCCATTCCGCGGGCATCCGCGACCTTCAGGCGGCCGCGGGGATCGAGGCCGACGGCGTCGTCGGGCCGCAGACCTGGCCGGTGCTGCTCGCGGTGCACTGACAACCGGCCACGAACCGAGCTCGGTCCGGCCGCCGGGTGAGCGGCGCCGGGCAGCACGTGAAGCACCCCGCCCACCCGGCTCCGGCCCGGGGGCGGCGCCGGGCAGCATGTGAAGCACCCCGCCCACCCGGCTCCGGCCGGGGGGCGGCGCCGGGGAGCGCATGGGGCACTTTGCTCAGCCGAAGGTCACGTCATGGTCTCCGGCCGCGCCGGGGAGCTCGATCTCGCGGACCCGCTCGCCGAGGCCGGTGACCCGGACCCGGAGCCGGTACCGGCCGGCGGTCAGGCGGCCGACGGTGTAGCGACCCTGGACGGTGGTCTCGGTGGTGTGCCGCGGGGAGCCGTCCGGGGTCTCGACGCGCACCCAGGCGCCCGGGACCGGGACGCCGCCCGCGTCCAGCACGGAGCCGCCAATGTGGAAGACGACCTCGGCGCCCGCCTGCCCCGGCTGCTCGAACCCGGTCATCTGGGTGGTGACCAGCGGGCCCAGCTCGCCGGGGCCGAAGCAGACTGGCACGGTGACGGTGAGGTGGACGCCGGGTCGCCACGGCGGCCGCCCGTCCATCGTGCCCCAGAACTCGGCGTACTTGGAGAACCCTTCGGCCGGCAGCACGCTGGTCGGCAGCACGGCGTCCGCGAGCGGCTCAGGGAAACCGGTGGGCAGCGGCCCCGGCCGATAGATCTCGGCCGGGTTGAGCGGCTCGGCGGCGACCAGCGTGGCGGCGGCCCGGTAGAGCAGCGCGTGCTCGTCGAGGGTGGGCTCGATCACCTGGCTCGGGGCCGCCGCGCTCCACGCGGTGATCAGGTAATGCAGGTCGACCCGGCGCGGCGCGAGTTCGCCCGCCACCAGGCCGGCGGCCGTGCCCCGGGAGCGCTCGTTCGTGCGCAGCGCCCTGTTCTCGCGCAACTCCAGCAGGTAGACGTTGAGCGCCAGGTGGGAGAGGTTGGCGACGTACGTACGCCAGTCCGCGTCCGGTGGCTGGAACCGGACCTGGGCCTCGTCGGTGAGGTGGTCGATCCGCGAGATCAGGAGATGCCGCAACATGCGGTCGATGTGCTCGATCATGGCGCCTTCGTCACCCGCCGGTGGATGTCGTGGAGTTGGCCGGAGGTGATGCCCATGGGCTGGACACGTTCCTGGATCCGGGCGATGTCGTCCGCGAGGGTCGGCCCCGGCACGAGCTCGTACGCGCCGGGGTCGCGCAGGGCCTGCTCCCCGATGAACTTCCGCACCTGGGGAACGTGGTCGTCGGGGATCACCAGGATGCTCCTCTCGTTGATGTACCTGGCGATGCGCTCGGGGCCGGCGTCCGGGGCGAGGTCCCGGGGCCAGGCCTGGGCGGTCTGGATCTGGGCCCGGTTGGCGGCCAGGAGGTCGGCCGCCACCTCCGCCGGGACCGGGGCGTAACCGGGGCCGCCGGTCCTGAGCATGGCCTTCATGTCCCGGGCGTAGCGGCGGAGCGTGTGCGGGGACAACTCGCCGGTCCGGCCCATGGCGTAGTTCTTCACGGAGGCGACGACGCCCGGCTTTCCCGCCGGTCCCTTGGAGATGAGGTCGAGCAGCGGGAAGTTCTTGCGCACGCGGTGGAGGTCGATGCGGAGCTTGTTGAGGTCGAAGACCTCGTGCCTGGTCTCCCGCAGGGAGGACAGGGCCGCCGCTTCGCCGGCCGCGCCGACCGTGCTCAGCGGCGTTTCCTTGATGCCCTGCTCGACGGCCGCGACCATCTCCGGAGACGGGCCTTTGCCGGTCGCCGCCGGCACCGGACCCGAGGGAGGCACGGGCGCCTTGGGCGGCGGGGTGGTCACGGCCGCGGGACCGGTGGCCGTCACGCTCGTGGGCGGCGCGGCCTGCGCGGTCTTCGCGGTCTTGGGAGTCGCGGGTTTGGGAGGGGTGGCCGCCGGGCGGGGGGCGGTCAGTGCCGACTTCTTCTTGAGTGGTGTGGCGGGTTCGGCTTCGAGCACGCCCACGGGCTCGGGCTGCTGCTCGGCGGCGATCCGGGAGCGCTTGGCCGGATGGGCCTCGGCCGCGGACGGGACGTGCGCCGGCGACTCCTGCGCGGCTCCGGCGGTGACCCGCTTCCGCACCGCCGGCTCCGGCACGGTCCCGGGCGCGCCCTCAGGCGCGACCTCGGGTGCGGCCTTAGGTGCGGCCTCGGGTGCGACAGCGGGTGCGGTCTTGGGCGCGACTTCGGGTGCGGCCTTGGGTGTGGTCTTGGGTGGCTTGGGTCTGGGTCTGGGCTTGGGTTTGAGCTCGGGTTTGGCGGCGGGTGGACCGGGGGCGGCCGGTGGTGCGGCGGCCAGCCCGGCGGCGCCCTTCTCCACGGCGGTGACGGCGGCCTTGGCGGCGCCCTTCTCGGCGATGCCGAGCAGCTTCCGCAAGAACCCGCGCAGCCGCTCCAAAAGCTGGAAGAACGGCTTCATGGCGGGTTCGAGCCACTTCATGGGCTTGCTCACCAGCGCGCCGATGAGCGCCTCGATCGCCGCGATGGCCTCGCCGAGCTGCCGGACGACGTTCCCGGCACGCGCCAGCAGGCCGCCCAGCCTGCCCAGTTGCGCGCCGATCGCGGCGATCGCCTCCCCGGCGCCGAGGCCGAAGACGAACAGCAGCGTGTTGCTCACCGCGGCCCCGACGTCGTATCCGACGTTGTAGCCGAGCCTGGACCACTGGGTGCTGGTCAGCTTCTTCCGCGTCTCGGTGGCCCAGTGTTCGAGCTGCGCCGCGGGACCGGCCGGGGCCGCCGCGCCGGGCCGCATGGGCCGCTCCTCCTCCTTGCCGGAGAAGTGCAGGACCACGGAGTGGGCGGCGCCGCTGCCCGCCGCGGCCGCGGCCCGCTCCGCGGCGGCGCCCAGCTCGGGGAGATGCTTGAGCAGCTCGGCCGCGGTGAGGTTGGTCCGTACGTCGGTCAGGAAGGTCCTGAACTGGGTGGTCAGGGCGTTAGCCTCGGCGATGACCTCGTCGGGGTGTTCCCAGGCGGCCCGGCCGATCTCGGCCGCGATGCGCTGCGTCTGCTCGGCGAGCACCAGGATGCCGAACAGGTCGGTGACCGGGCTGACGAAGCCCAGGATCACCCCGGCCTTGTAGCCCAGCCTGAACTCCCCCATGTTCTCGTCCTTGGCCAGCTCCTTGACGCCCGACTTCACCGCCTCCCAGGTGGCCTCCTTGACCAGGGTGAAGACGAAGCCACGGATGGCCGCCGTGGCGATGCGCTCCTGCGGGCCCGAGCCGGTGAACTCCCGTACGAACATGCTGATGACGGCGTTCGCCAGGAAACCCGCGACGCCGGACGGCTCCGGTGGCTGGGCGGCGGCGCCCACCGCCTGGTTGCCGGCCGCGCGCTGGGCGGCCAGCGTGTCCGCGGCCGGGCCGCCCAGCGCGGGCGCCCTGGCCTCGGGGGCGGGCCCGCTCGGAGCGGCATCCGTCATGACGGGCGCACCGGCCTTGGCGGGGTCAGCCATCGCCCCTCCCGAGCTCGTCCTCGGTGAGCGCCTTGCCCAGCTTCTGGTACTCCCGGCGTACGGCGTGCACCACGTGCGCCATCGTCACCACGCCCGCGTCGGCCAGGAAGGCGGCGGCCAGGGCGACGTTCTTGATGTGGCCACCGCTGAGCGCGAACCGCTCGGCCAGCGCGTCCAAGTCGACGTCGGCGGCGAGCGGGGTGCCCGCCGGCCAGATGCCGCGCCAGATCCGCCCCCGGCTCGCCGCGTCGGGGAACGGGAACCGCACGGTGAAGGCCAGCCGCCGGGTGAACGCCTCGTCGAGGTTGTGCCGCATGTTGGTGGCCAGCAGGGTCACGCCCCGGTACGCCTCCATGCGCTGCAGCAGGTACGCCACCTCGATGTTGGCGTACCGGTCGTGGGCGTCGCGCACCTCGCTGCGCTTGCCGAGCAGCGCGTCGGCCTCGTCGAACAGCAGGATGGCCACCCCCCGCTCGGCCGCGCAGAAGATCCGGTCCAGGTTCTTCTCGGTCTCGCCGATGTACTTGCTGACCACGCCGGCCAGGTTGATCCGGTACAGGTCGAGGTGAAGCTCGCCCGCGACGACCTCGGCGGCCATGGTCTTGCCCGTGCCCGGCGGCCCGGCCAGCAGCACCCCGACCCCGGTGCCCCTGCCCAGTTTCCGGCCGAACCCCCACTCGCGCAGGACGCGGCCCTGCCCGGCGACCCGCGCGCAGACCTCGCGCAGCGCGCCGATCTCGTCCTCCGGCAGTACCAGGTCGTCCCAGCCGGCCCTGGGCTCGATGCGTTCGGCCAGCGCGCCGAGCTCGTGGCCGGCCCCGGACCGGGCCGCCGCCGTCAGCGCGGCCAGCGTGTCGCCGCTCGCCGCGCCGGCCGCCTCGCCGATCGCGCGCGGGGTGAGCGGGAAACGCTCGGCCAGCACGTCGATGTCCGCGGTCGCGACGGGCCGCCCGGCCAGGGCCGCGACCCAGCACGACCGGCGCTCGGCCGCGTCCAGCGGCGCGAAGTCGACCGCGTTGACGGCGAGCGGAACCGCGGCCGGTGCCCAGGGCGCGGTCCCGGCCAGCACGATCGGCCCCGGCGCCGCGGCCAGGGCACGGACCGCCACCTGCCACCGGTGCCCGCCGGGTCCAGGCGGCCCGGGGGCGTCGGCCAGGTCCAGATAGGGCACCGCCCCGTACAGTTCGGCCTCGCGCAGGAAACAGCGCAGCGCCTCGTCGAGCCCGGCCGGGTCGGCCGGGGCCGAGGCGAGGTCGCCGTGGAGCAGCGGCCTGCCCAGCCGGGCCGCGGCGAGCCCGGTGACCTGACGTCGTCCGGAGCCGGGCGGGCCCCGCAGGTAGAGGCGCTGCCCGCCGGCGAGCAGGTCACGGAGTTCGGCCACCCGCTCCGGTCGCCAGTCGAGCCCGGGGGCGTCCGCTTCCGGGGCGGTGATGAGCCGGCACCACGCGCCGAGCCGCCGGTCCAGGCCCGAGACGCCGGCGAGCACGTCGGCGATCTGCTCGTCCGGGACCACGTAACGGGCCAGCAGCGGGGGCTCGACCTGGTGGGGGTCGGCGACCAGCCGGACCAGCCGGTGCCGCAGCAGCGGGGCGTCGGCGGCGAAGGCGGCCCGCCGCCGTAGCTTCTCCGCGACGTCCTGGCAGAGCAGGTTGAGCGTCAGCTCGACGGTCGGCCGGCGCCGGGTCACGTCGTCCTGGAGGTAGCCATAGAGGCGCTCGTAGCGCAGGTCGATCTCCGGCGCGGTGGCGACGACGAGCACGTTCAGCTCGAACGCGGACAGCCCGTACCGCTCGGTGAGCCAGGCCGGTCCGGGAACGTCACCGACGCTCCCCGGGCCGATCGGGGACTCGCCCGGGGCCCGCCGCAGCAACCGGCTCGCGTCGCCGGCCGCGATGTGCAGGCCGCGGAACGGGTCACGCCCGCTCTCCGGCCCGTACGACGCCTGCGCCGCCGCGACGGCCTCCGCCAGCCGGACGTCGAGCACGGCCAGCAGATCGAGCATCCCGCCACCGGCCGGCGCCACCAGGACCTCGCCTTCCTGTGTCATCACGTTCCCGGCGGCTGGTCCGCCTGGCGGGCGAGCGGCGGCATCCACCTGAGGGCGCGCTCGGCGGGTGCTCCGTGCGGCTCCGGATGCAGGTACGTGCCGTGCTCGGCCGCCTCCTTGGCGGTCTCGACCACCAGAGGGTTGGCCAGCGCGTAGGCGTCGTGCCTGACCCCGGTCACCTGCCAGCACACCTTGAGCCCCGGCTCGCCCCCGGCGACGGCGAAGGCGTTGCCCGACAACTCACTGGCCACGTACAGGTTGGGGGCGGGGGCGCCGATCGGGGTGAGCTGGTAGCGGAACCGCTCGTTGAGCGCCTCGAACCAGTCCGGCAGCGTGATCTCGGCCGCGCCGCGATCGTCCAGGACGACCTCGCCGTCGTAGACGTTCTTCATCTCGTCGCTCTCGACACCCGAGTGGCTCAGGTACCGGCCGGCCGGGTCCAGCGGATGGTCGATCTTGAAGCGGAGGTCGGTCTTGGTCAGCGTTCCGCGCACGTCGACGTTCCCGGAGATCCAGGCGGCGTTGGGCTTGCCGCCGATGATCAGCGGGATCCCCCCGCCCTCGCTGAACGTCCAGATGCCGACGGCCTGCTGGGTCTCCACCTGCACCGCGACGTCATTGACGGTCGGCCCGCCCACCACGTGCAGGCGCGCGCCGGGGTTCCTGTGGCCGACGGCCAGGTTGCCGTTCTTGATGCCGAACGCCAGGTGCCAGTTGCCGTCGTACTTGTCCCAGAACGCGGGCACGCCACGCGCGTTGTTGGTGCCCCCGTCCTCGTCGATGCTGAGCGCGAACGCTGGCCGCCCGTTGCTGTTCAGCGCGCCGATCGCCGTCTGGCCGTCGGTCCTGGCCTCGGCCAGCAGCGGGATGTTGCTGGTGGTGAGCTTGCCTTCGCCGTCCTCGGCCTCGAAGCCGCCCTGGTCGACGGCGTGCACCAGGGCCCGCGGCCCGCCGCGCCCCACCCCCACCCGTCCCCGGATGAAGGCACCGCCGTTGACGTCCAGGGACGTCGTGGGCATCGACGCCGAGCCGATGCCGAGGAAACCACGGACCTGCGCGAACCCCCGTACGTCCAGGGTGCTCTGGGGGACCGTCGGGTCGGGGCCGGGCGGGCGCTGCAACACGGTGCTGCCGAGCACGTCCAGCGTCGCCTGCGGGTTCCGCGTGCCGATCCCGACGCCGCCCCGCAGCACGGTCGTGCCGTCCACGTCGAGGGTGGCGCCCGGCACGGTGGTGTTCACGCCCATCCGGCGGGCGACCGGGTTCACGATGAGGAACGACGACGCGCTCCGGGCGGTGATGTCCACCCGGGACGCCTCCAGAATCACCCCGCCGGTGTTGAACGCGCGCAGTTCGGCCGCCTGCTGGTCGAAGACGGTGACGGCGGTCCCCGGTTCGGCGTCGAAGGAGTCGAAGCTGCCCAGCAGCGTGATCCGGTCCGTGGAGAGCCCGGTGGTCCTGCGCTGATCCGCGGAGGTGTTGACCACGACGCCGTCCGCGCCGATCTCCACCCAGGCCAGGATGACCTCCTCGCCGTCGTCGGGGGCGTTGACCTGGCGCAGCCGCAGCGTCGGCGTGGTCTCGGTGTTGAACACGCCCGACCCCACCCCGGTGAAGTCGAACGTCTCGGCCCAGCCGATCGTGAGGTGGTACTCCCCGCTCGCCACCGCCGTCTGCAGCGGCACGCCCGTCTCGGTCACGGGGATCAGGGTGTCCTCGTCCGGCTTGACGTGGCCGCCGACGGCCAGCGGGAGCAGCCGGCCCCGTACGTCCAGCGCCACCCCGGGCAGCACCCGCAACCCCGGGCGGCCGATCGTCGCGCTGACCTGGAGCCCGGCGGCCACCCCCCAGCCGTGCAGTGCGGAGCCGTGCATGCGGTGCAGCGGCCCGAAGTAGCCCTCCTGATCCTGCCGGCTCTCATGCAGTCCCGTGTCCCCCTGCCGCGGTTCGGGCGGGTTGACCGTGGGATCCACGTAACTGGTGCGGATCAGTCTTTCGGTCATGCTTGGCTCCCAGGGTGCTAGTCCGTGCCGATGGCGGAGAGCAGGGTGTGCTGAGCGGAGGCCGGCCGCTCCCGGTCGAGGGCCTCGCCGACGCTCCGCAGCACGGCGCGCTGGTCCTCCTCGGTGGCGTTCGCACGGGCGAAGTGCACGATCGCCGCCAGTTCGTGCGGTGCGGCCCGGAAGTTCCGCCTGGGCACCCCGCCGCTCGCCTCGTTGCGGCTCAGGGGCTCCCCGCCGTCGCAGAGGTAGGCGGTGCCGTCGTCCCACACCATGCCGCGAGGGAAGACCAGGTTGCCGGGCTCGGTGACCCGGGTCACCGTCGGCGGGCTCACCTGCGGATCGACCTCGTAGAGGGCGGCCGGCCGCATGGTCCGGCGCAGGTACGGGTGCGCGGGGTCCTGGTCGGGCTGGAGCCCGGTGTCGAGCACGAGCAGCCGCCGGTCCTGCCGCCGCGCGATCCCGTACGGCGCGAGCAGCGGGTTGGCCGCTTCGGGCACGGCCGCCAGCAGCGGTCGCACACTGCCGGTGGCCCGGTTGACGAGCAACAGTTCGGCGGGCCCGTCCGCCCGCGTGTCACCGACGATCAGGTCGCCACTCTCGTCGATCATGAGGGATCGCGGGCCGGCCGCACCGGGCAGGTTGATGACCGGCGGCGGGCCGGCGGCGGAGGCCGGGTCGACGTCGACGATCTGCCTGGCCTGCCGGTTGAGGATGAGCAGGCGCCCCCGGTCGCAGACCGCCGCCGCGGGCACGATGCCGCGCACGCTGGCGTGCACCTGCACCGTCTCCTCCTGGAAGGGGGCGGCCGAGGTGACGCGGAACACCCGCAGCCCGGTCAGCTGCACGTCGAGCACGTACAGCCGCCATCCGGGCGGGGTCGGATCGACGGCGAGGGCCAGCGGCGACGTGAGCGCCCAGCCGGGGGATCCGAGGGGGCGCGGGGCCGGTGGCGCGCCGGCCAGGTCGGCGTACGCGCCGGTCCGGGTGATCCGCCAGAGGCCCGCCCTGGGCTTGCCGCCGATGCCGCCCGCGTCCCCGACGACCAGGTGACCGTCGGGAGTGAGGGCCAGGCACTGCGGGCTGACCAGGCCGGAGGTGGCGAGGGTGCGGTCGGGGGGCGGCCGGAGGCAGGGCCCCTGGGAGAGCAGGGTGTGCACGCCCGGTTCCCTGTCCGGCCGCGCGAACAGGACCTTGGCGCCGCTGTCGATGGTGATCCGCTGCCGGTCGGTGGCCGCCACGGCCAGGTCGAGCAGCCCGGCCAGCCCCGCGGTGGTGCCCCGTCGCCGGTGCAGGCTCATGATCTCGGCGACGACCCGGCGCCGCTGGGCCACGGTCCAGCCGGGGCGCAGCTCGAACCCCAGCCAGCCGGCCAGCCAGGGCAGGAAGTCCTCGGGGGCGCGGGCGGGGTCGTACAGGTCGGGCAGCCGGTCGATGAGGCCGGCGATCGGGGCGCCGCCCGCCGGGACGTCGTCGTGGATCCCGGAGAGCACCTTCTCGAAGACCCGCAGCAGGTCGCCCAGTTGCGGCGAATGCAGCACCGGAGGCAGGTGGTCCAGGTAGCCGCTCACTCCTCCTCCCCGGTTACCTCGCACGTGCCGCTGAAGCAGATCAGCTCGTAGTCGGTCAGCTTCACCTGCGGGGCGAACGCGGTGGGCAGCGGAAAGGGCCGGAGCAGGTCGTTGTTCCAGTTACCGCCAGGGCCGATCGGCGGCAGGTGGTACGGCGGCGGCGTGACCGGTCGCATGCGCAGGTCGGCGAGGTAGCCGATCTCGTCGCGGGGCCGTACCGCCTGGTAGATGTCGGGCAGGTACAGGCTCTGGCCGACCTGCCAGCCGGTGCCGCCGGGCCCGCCGCGCACCGGGTGCAGGAACGCCGCGACCCGCTCCTTGACCTCCGCCTGCACCTCCGCGAGCCCGCTCGTGAGGTGCAGGTCCTTGGCCCGCGTGAAGACCCGTACGTCGGCCTTGACCTCGATCGGCAGGTAACGGGGCCCGGTGACCCGCAGATCGGCGGTCACCTCGCGGCACGGGTCCAGCGCGGCGATCACGTCCTGGATGAGGGAGACCGGCGGTTCCGGCCGCGGATCGGCCCACTCCGAGTCGGGCACGACGATCAGGTTCACGTGGCCGGGGGCGCGGGTGAGGGAGCCGAACAACCACGGGTCGCCGGCCAGCCACGCGCCGCCCGGCCCGGCCTCCTTCTGCGCCCGGGGCGCCAGGCAGCGGGTGATGGCGACTCCCGGCTGCCGGCGGGCGAGGAACTCGTAGTCCTCGGCGGTGATCGCGCGGTCGCGCACGCGCAGCAGCTTCGGGGCCCGGTCCTTGGTCTCCTCGATCGGCTCCTCGTCCGCGCCGCCGCCGCCGGGCACCTTGTTGGTCACGGAGACGATGCCGCGTACGCCCTCGGCGAGGGTGGTGACCTTGCCGCGCAGCACGTTCCCCGCGGCGCCGGTGGCGACGTGCCGGTAGACGGCGCTGATCGTGGCGCCGGCCGGCGGCACCGTTCCCACGTCGCCGAAGACGACCTCGCCTGTCACCGGATCGAGCCGGACGGCCTGGTCCCGTCCTTCCACCCGTTCCTCGGCGAGCACCCACGGCACGCCGTCGACCAGGATCTCGACGTGGTCGAAGTGGGAGCGGCCGGGTTGCCGGTACACCGGCCGGTTGCGCAGCTCGAACACCTGGCGGGGGGCGTGGCCGGCGGTGCCGAGCAGTTCCGGCACGTCACGGCCGGCGGTCAGCGCGGTCGTCGCCGGGACCGTGCTCGGCAGCAGGTGCCGCACCCTGACCAGCGCCTCCCGCGCGGGCTCGCCCGGCTCGGCCTCGTTGCGCAACCGCAGCCCGAGCCAGCGACGCGGCCGGCCCGCCGCGGGTGCGGACTCCGGCGGCTGGAACGGCCAGCCGGCCGGGTCCACGCCCGTCCACGCCGGGGTCGCGGGCAGCTTCAGCCGGACCTGGCCCGCCTGGGCGAGTCCGTGGCCGGTGTCCCGCTCGGGGGGCAGGTCGGTCCAACCGGCCGGGTCGGCGCCGCCGGTGGAGAACACCCAGCCGACCGAGGTGGGTTCCCCCGCCGCCGGGTGGTCCGGCTCGCCGTAGAGCTCCACGCGATCGACCGGCTGGGTGAAGCCGGGGTCGAAGCCGAGCAGCAGGTAGGAGGTGCCGCCGTCGGGCACGTGCAGGTCCACGCCGTCCGGTGCGCCGGTCACGTCGGCGCAGCGGGCGGTCGCCGGGCCCGGCGGCACGTCGTATCGCACGACCATCGACAACCCGGCGGGCAGGGCCGTCAGCTCGGACTCGGTCTGGAAGACCACGGGCGGCTGGGACTCCGTGCCGGCCGTCTGCGCCCACGTCCCTGCGGGCACGGTGGCGGTCTGGCCGCTCTGCGCGGTGAAGGTCAGCAGGGTGCGGGCCGGGGTGGCCGGGTCGCGGGTGATGCCGAGCAGGTTGAGGAAGGCCACGTAGTTCTTCTCCGGCACCTGGTTGAGCCGGTAGATCAGCCCCTCCACGAGCCAGGCGAACAGCTCGATCAACGTCCTGCCGGGGTCGCTCGGGCTCCGGTCGGTCCACTGCGGGGCGTAGTGGTCGATCAGCGCGACGGCCTCGTCGACGAGGTCCTGCCAGGTACGGTCGTCCAGGTTCGGCGGCAGCGGCCGGCCGCGGTGGGAGCTCATGCGGGCTGCTCCAGCGGGAAGGGCAGGACGAGGCTGAGCTCGTCACGCGTGCCCCTGACCCGGTAGGTGACGTTGATCGCGAGCGCCGCCGCCAGGAGGTCGTTGCCGACGTCCACGCCGGTGACCTCGATCCGCGGCTCCCACCTGGCCAGCGCGAACTCGACGTAGTGCCGGGCCAGGTTGGCGGTGGCCGGGGTGTTGGGCGCGAAGGCCAGGCTGTGCAGCTCGCAGCCGAAGTCCGGCCGCATGATCCGCTCGCCGGGCCGGGTGCCCAGGATGATCAGTATCGACTGCCTGACGCGCTCCGCCCCGGCGGACTCGGCGATGCCCCCGGTATCGTCGGCTCCGACCGGGTAGGCCACCCCCCTGTCGTCCACCTTCACTCTCCCCTCAACCAGGTCTGGTTCGCGGTCGCGGACAGCTTCGGAGGCAGCGAGGGTTGCGGTGGGTCCGGCGGCACGCCCACGTCCAGGCCGTCGGTCTTGGCCACGAAGCCCTGGTCGAGGAGCACCCCGGCGCCGTTCACGGTCAGCCTGACCGCCTCGCCGCCGTTCCACGACGTCACCTTCGTGCACGTCTTCGTCTGGGGCGGCCCCTGCGCGACCGGCAGCGCGCACGCGGGCAGCACGTCGCGGCCGACGACGTCCGCCTTGGTGAGCACGCTCGCCCCGGCGACGGTCAGCGGGTGCGCGGCCGGGGGCCGGACGGCTCCCGGCGGGTGCGGGCAGGTGAGGGTGCTCGCCGTGGTCAATACTCGGGCGCTCACGTCGGTCCGCTCACATCCATCGTGCCCTTGACCTTCACCCGGACGTTGGTGGCGGAGATCTCCAGGTCGCCGGTGGGGGTGAAGGTGAGCGAGCTGCCCGTCCTGTGCTCGACGACGACCTTCTCCATGCCCGGTGTGTCGTCGAGGGTGATGGTGTGCCCGGCCGGGGTCCTGATCCGGCGTACCGTGGTGACGCCCGGTGGGGCGGTCACCGGCTTGGCGGTGGTGTGACTCCACAGGGAGCCGATCACGTACGGCCGGCCGAAGTCCCCGTGCTCGAAGGCCACCAGCACCTGGTCACCCGCGCCCGGCAGGCAGAACAGGCCGGCGCCAGGCCCGGCCATGGGCGTGGCGACGGGCGCCGCCACGACGTCGGGAATGTCGGAGAACCAGGGGAAGCGCAGGGCCACCTCGTAGCGGACCGGGTCCGCGGCGACCACCTCGGCCACCACGACCCCCTGGGCGGACTCGGGCCGGTCCGGCGGCGGGTTCTCCGAGACGGCCTTGCGCAGCAGTTGCAGCACGTGTGCCTGGGCCCGCTGGGTCACCTCGAACTCGCTGCGGTAGCCGTTGGAGTCGAGCGTGTGGATCACCCTTTTGAGGCGGTACATCCCGCTGAAGCGCCGCCCGACCCCGCGTACCGCCACGAAGCGGCCCGCCCGCAACTCGGGCAGGCCCAGGCAGGAGCCGCTCGCCTCGTACATGCCCTCCAGGAGCTGCTGCAGCAGCGACTTGGCCAGCGCCGTCGCGTCGAGCGGGGTGGTGACCGGCCTGCCGCGCACCACCCGGCGGCCCAGGGTGGTCAGCGCGCCCACCGCCGCGCTGCCCAGCTGCTCCACGATCGCGTCCAGGTCCAGCGCGGTCGCGCTCATGACGCCCACGATGCTCTGGGCCAGCTCCTGGCTGTAGCCGCGCACCACCTGGAGCCCGGCCATGCCCGCGTTGGCCACGCGCGGGCTGAAGGCGGACAGGTTGGCGCCCCACTCCAGCACCGGCGCCTCGGTCTGCGGGCGGGGAAAGCGGAAGAACAGCTTGTCCCACCAGACGTAGACGTCGAAGAAGTTGGCGGCGGCGCGCTGCTTGAGCAGCGCCATGTCGGTGGTCGCCCGGTGCAGCACGGAATGCGTGAACGGGGACGGGTCCACGACCGGGATCAGCCCGGCCTCCAGCGCGATCTGGGCGGCGATGGCGCTGTCGTTGGTGAAGCGGAACGCCGGGCGGTCCGGCATCTCGTGCCGCAGCCGGTGCGACCTGTCGTAGCCGCGGACGGTGAACGTCGGAGCGCCGTGCTCGGGGAAGGCGGGCTCGATGGAGGCGATCTCACCGAGCATCATCGGCTCCAGCCGGTCGCCGTAGCCGAGGTGGATCTCCACGCTCTTGCCGAGGTCGAACAGCGGGGAGTCGGTGAAGCGATTGCCGCCGTTGTCGAGGACGACGGTGAACATGTCGGCCAGTTCCAGCGAGTTGTCGTAGCGCACGCTGAGCACGTGGCGGCTCACGTCCGCGTCGAGCGTGACGCCGCTGATCCTGATCTCGGCCCGGGGCGCGAAGGTGTCCACGGCTCACCGCCCCGGGATGACCAGCGGCCGGCCCGGGGACAGCCGCAGCGGGTCGGGCAGGTTGTTGGCGTCGGCGATCTCCCGCCAGCGGGCCGGGTCTCCGAGGTACGTCGCGGCCAGACCGGGCAGCGTGTCCCGGTCGGTGAGGTTGTGCACGGTCGGCGGGCCGGCGAGGAACCCCTGCCGCACCTCCAGCTCCACCTCGGTGTACTCGCGGAAGGTGACCGACAGCCGGGCCCGTACCGGGGTGCCGTCCGGCAGGAACATGGTGAACCGCTGGTCCGCCTGGGCCAGCACGCACCGGAAGGAGAACCGGCCCATGACGAACAGCAGCACCGGCGGGGTGAACGTGCGCTGCGCCGGGCGCAGCAGTCCGACCAGCCTGCGGGTGAACGTCCGGACGTCGGCGGCCTGCTCGTAGGTGTCGAAGAACAGGTCCATGGTCAGGGTACGGGCCCGGCCGCGTACGTACTGGACCGGCGAGGCCGCCAGACCCGGTATGCCGATCTCGGCGAGCTCGTTGCCCTGCTCGATCCGGTATTCCTCAGGGTTGTACATGACCGGGATGCGCTCGCCCGTACGGGTGTCGACGATCAGCGCCTTGGCCAGTTGCGGGGCCATCGTCAGGCCCCCCGCTCCAGTTCGATGGCCAGGTCGGCCCTGATCTGGCGAGCCGCCTCGTCACGCAGCACCTCACGGACGACCTGGCGCAGCGCGCCGGGGTCCAGGACCTCGGCGGACGTCTCCTGGTGGCGGTCGGGCCGGGCCGCCATGGGCCGGGCCGCGGGCGCGGACGGCGCGCCCGGTGTCCCCGGCACCGCCACGGGCCGGGCGGGAGCGGGACCGGCGGGCGGGTGGACGGGCGGCACCGCCGGGCGCGGCGCCCCGATGGGCGGGCTCGGCACGCCGGCCGGGCCGTCGAGAAACGCGCGCTCACGGCTGAGGGCGGCGTTCTCCTCGGCTGCCATACCCCACGCGGTGGCGCGATGCGCGGCGCCGCCGGGACGCCCCGGCTCGGTGGCGTGCCAGGCCTCATGGACGAGCAGCGCGAACCCTTCGGGCTGGTCGGGCCGGAACCGGCCGCTTCGGAAGTAGATCTCCTCTCCGACGGTGACGGCGTCGGCGCCGTGCGCCGCCGCGAGCCGGTCGGCGTGTTCGCCGTGGTGGATCCGGAGGCGTTCCGTGCCGGGGCCGATCACCGGGGCCAGCCGTTCCCGCAGGTCCGCGCGGACGGGCTGCGGCGCGGCCGGGGCCGGGGGCGGGGCAGCCGGCGGGCGCGGCCACGCGAGGTCCTGCGGCCCCGGCTCGTGCACGGGCGGCAGGCGCACCTCGACCCGGCGGCGCGGGCTCCTGTCCGGGGCCGGCAGCGCACCTCCCCGGGCCAGCGCCGGCGCCAGTGCCGCCGTCCAGCCGAACACCGGCCTCCTGCGGGCGCGCAGCGCGCGTGCCTGCGCCGCCAGGCGTTCACCGAGCGTGGGTCCGCCCTGCATCGATCACTCCCTCTCCGCCTGCGCGAGCACCGTACGCAACCAGTGGCGGCGCTCGGCGTGGTCGAAGTTCATCAACTCTGTGTGGGTCCAGTGGACGTGGCGTCCGAGTCGGGCGACCTCCTGGTAGACCCGTTCCAGGGGGTAGCCGCGGATTCCCCCGGCATCGGGGCCTCCAGCTCGAACCCGGCCTCGCAGCGCGGGCAGGTGACGGCCACCGTGGGCGGCGACAGGCCGTTGACGCGGTTGTAGAGCTCCTGGAGGTAGGTCAGGTCCTGGGAGAACAGGCCCTCGACGACGGCGGGATCCACCTGCGGCAGCGACCCGAGCCGGACCACCACCCGGGCGAGCAGGATGACGATCAGGTAGGTGGGCAGGGCCTGCACCCGCGGGTCCTTCATCGGCAGGATCTCGTCCGCCGCGGTGGCCAGCCGCATCACGCCGTCCCGGTGCAGCGTGCCCGAGGCGTCGAGGTAACCGAGCGGCAGCGTGAACGCGTGCTCCGTGCTGAACGCCGGGCCGGTCACGGTCAGGCCGTCCTGGTGATGCCCTCGTGCACGAGGACGAGGGTCTCGACCGCCACCTCGTGACCGGTGGCGTTGAACGCGGGGCCCTCCCACTTGGTGGGCCAGGCGTTGACGAAGTTCCAGCGCACCACCTCACGCCGGTTGGCCAGGTCGTAGACGACGATGGAGCCGCTCTTGCGCAGCACCCGTCCCTCGACGATGGCCTGGCGCCACTGCCACAACTCGGTGGAGTCCGTGAGCCCCCACTTGAGGGTGATGTCGGAGAACGTGGTCTTGCCGGGTCCCTTGCGGACGGTCGTGTTGTGGCCGCCCTCCCTGTTCTCGACCACCTCGGTGACCGACTCGATCCCGGAGCACTCCATGAAGCTGGCCTGGGCGATGCCGTCGAGCTCGACCAGGAAGTTGAAGTTCACATACGGATCGATCCGCATGCCTGTCTGTGCCATCGCGGCCTAGCCTTCCTGCACCTGGGTGCCGCCCTGCGACATGCCGATCCGGACCACGACGAACTCCGCGGGCCGTACCGGCGCGACCCCGATGTCCACCACGAGCCTGCCGAGTTCGCGGATCGCGGCCGGGTTGTTCTCATCGTCGATCTTGACGTAGAAGGCCTGGTCGGCGGTCGCGCCGAACAGCGCGCCGGCCGTCCACACCCGGGTGAGGAACTCGCTCACCGTGCGCTCGACCCGTTTGCGCAGGGACAGGTCATTGGGCTGGAAGACCGCCCAGCGCAGGCCCTCCTGGAGGGATTCCTCGATGAACAGGAAGAGCCGCCGGACGTTGACGTAGCGCCAGGCCGTCTCGTGTTTGGGCGCGGTGGTCCTGGCCCCCCAGACCATCGGGCGGGCGCTGCCGGCGAACGCCTGCAGCACGTTCACCCCGGCGTCGTTCAGCTCGCCCTGATCGGCCAGGCCGAGGGCCCTGCTCACGCCGAACGCCCCGGCGATCGGCTCGTTCGCGGGCGCCTTGTGCACGCCGTGCCGGCTGTCGCTGCGCGCGAAGACGCCGGCGACGTGGCCCGACGGCGGGACGGCGAACGTGCCGCGCCCCGCCGGATCGGAGATCGTGATCCACGGGTAGTAGAGCGCCGCGTAGCCGCGTTCGGACGTCACCTGCTCCCTGCGGGCCAGCACTCCGCCCTCCCCGAGCGGCGCGGCGGCGTCGGGGGCGTCCAGGACGGCGAACCTGTCGCCCAGCTTCTCGCAGTGCTCCACCAGCCGCTGCTGTACGGCGGGCAGCGTCACGGCGTCGGGCGCGCAGACGAGGTTGACGTCGTCGACCTGCTCCAGCCTGGCCAGCGCCGTCTCGTAGGCGGGGGCCTCGATTCCCTCCAGGGTGTCCGGCAGGCCACCGGCCAGCGGCGTCGCGGCGAGGACCGCGGGCAGTCCGGCCGGTGGCGCGTGGAGGCCGGGTTCGCCGGGCGGGGTGACCTCGACCAGCCTGGAGGCGACCTGGTCGGCGAAGTACCTGCTGTGCCGGGGGTCCAGCGACAGCTCGTCGAAGTGCTCGACCCCGTCGGGGCCGGTGACGTCGAGCGAGAACTCCGCCGAGGTGATCGCGGGTGGCGCCGGGTAGGCGTTGGCCAGGCCGGCGGCGAGCTCGATCACGTCTCCGCTCACCCGCTCGACCACGACCCACTCGCTGATGTCGCCCTGTTCGAGGTGGAGCACGCTGCCGCGTTCGACGCCCCGGGGCCGGTCGATCCGGAGGCGCCGCTGGCCGGCCTTGGGCGCGGCGGTGCGTACGGGCTCGTCCCGCACGTCGCGGGCCAGGGCGGCGGTGAGGAGCAGGTCCCTGCCGCGTACCCGGTCGACCTCGGCGAGCTGACCGTCGATCTCGATCAGGTCACCCGGCACGAACTTCCTGGCGTCCTCGGCCGACGGCAGCGTCACCGTGTCGCCCCGCGCGTCGGCATGCTCGACCTGCACCTGGAGCACGCGCGCGTCCCGGACGATCCGCGCGTCGCGCACCGCGACCTTGATCGCCTCCCCGGCGGGGCCCTCCTCCACGGCGCGGACCACCAGGGCGACGCCCGGGGGATCGGCCCGGTCGCCGAGCTCCAGGAACGCCCTGGTGGCGGTGCCCACCCGGACCACGTAGGCGACGGTGCCGCCGTTGTCGAAGAACCCGCGCACCGCGTGCGCCAGGTATCTCCGGGGAGCGTTGACGTACTCGCCGAACAGCGTCGTGAACTGCGTCCAGTTGGTGATCTTCGTCGGCTGCCCCGTGCGCCCGCGCAGTGTCGGTCCGATGAAGGCCGCCGTGCTCGTGCCGGCCCCGGAGATGGGCCCGGTGGCGGTCATTTCCTCGACGTAGACGCCTGGCGCCCGGTAATCAGCCATCCCAACCCCCTGGCGTGCGCTGGTCTTGGCGCCCATTAGAACGGGGAGGTCGCCGCCGAAGCCCGAGCCGCTCTGCCCCATGTCCAATGAGAAGGCGTTGTTTGCGAGTTCCTGAGCTTGACCGGCCAATAAGTACGGGTATATGCGCCGAAAAGCACATAAAACGTACATGTGTGCTTCGAGGCGAGCCACCCGGTTCGAGCTCCGGAGGTACAGCTCCATGTCCGAATATGGATCTCCAGCACCCACCCGTGACCTGTGCGGCACCATGCTCGTGCACCGCAGGCTGCTCAACGAGAGCATGACCTACCGCGCCCGGCGCGCCACGATCGAGGAGCGGGCGCTGCAGTACGAGCAGGGCATGCGCATGTCCGTGCGCACCGGCGTGGTCACGTTGCCGGTCGTCGTCCACGTGGTGCACAACCCGCAGGCACCGGAGCAGAACATCTCCGACGAGCAGATCCACAGCCAGCTGGCCGTGCTCAACAAGGACTTCAGGGCAGCCAATCCCGATGTGCGGAACGTGCCCGACGTCTGGAAGCCGCTGGTGGCGGACGCCAGGGTCGAGTTCCGGCTCGCGACGCGGGACCCGCACGGCGAGGCGACCGACGGGATCGTCCGCGTGGAGACCGAGCGGCGCAGCTTCACCTGGGACGACGCCGTCAAGGCCGGCGCCACCGGCGGAGCGGACCCCTGGCCGAGCGACCAGTACCTCAACATCTGGGTCTGCCTGCTCGGCGGCGGCCTGCTCGGCTACGCGCAGTTCCCCGGCGGCCCGCCGCAGACCGACGGCGTCGTCATCCTGCACACCGCCTTCGGCACCACGGGCACGGCGAGCAGGCCCTTCGACGGCGGCCGTACGGCGACGCACGAGATCGGCCACTGGCTGGACCTCTACCACATCTGGGGCGACGACGACGGCGCCTGCAGCAGCGACGACAAGGTCGCCGACACGCCGAACCAGGCCGGCGCGAACACCGGAAAGCCCACCTTCCCGCGCGTCACCTGCGACAACGGTCCCAATGGCGACATGTTCGTCAACTACATGGACTACACCGACGACGCGGCCATGTACATGTTCACCCGGGGCCAGGCCACCCGGATGGACGCCTGCCTGGAGGGTTCCCGGGCGTCGTTCCTGGTCGGGCAGGAGGCGCGGGCGGTCTCCGCGGCCGTGCTGGCACAGGCCGGTCCCGCGTTCGACGGGGAGGTGGCGCGGCTGCTGCACGACACCGAGCGCCGGACCACGGAGGTCCTCAACGACATCCGCTCGGCGCTCGGCCTGGTCACCCGCCATCCGGGCGGCTGACCAGAGGGCGAAGGATGAGCTGCGCCCCGTCGGGCCTCGTCGGCTGCTGGTTGCACTCGTACGAGGAGGACGGCGAGACGACGGCGGTGTACCGGCCGTCCGACCACCCGTTCCCGCCCTCGCGGCGGGTGCGGCGGGGGCTGGAGTTCCGGGCGGACGGGACGTTCGTCGAGCTGCGTCCCGGCCCTGACGACCGTCCGCGGCCGGTCACCGGCCACTGGCGAGCCGGGGAGGGCGGCCGCGTCCGGGTCGCCTTCCCGCCGGGGCAGGGCGCGCCGATCGAGCTCACCGTCGTCTCCTGCGCGGACGACAGGCTCGTCCTCGCCAAGTGACCCCGGGTCGCGCGGGAGAGGCAGCCGAAGCCGCGTCGCCGCTAGTCCTCGATCGGGCGGCCGAAGGTGACGGCGTCCCGTACAGACTGCGGTGCCGTGGTGCGGAGGGCGGCGTCGGGACGTGCGCCGAGCGCGTCGTTGACGGTCGAGAACGCGATCCGCAGCGCCACGAACACGGTGATCGCGAAGATCCGGCCGTCGTCGAATCCCGCCTCCCGCAACGCGCGCACGTCGGCCTGGCCGATCGCGTTGGGATCGCGGGCCACCTTCCGCGCCCAGTCCGCCAGCGCCCGCTCCTCAGGCGTCAACCCGTCGTCGTCGCCCCGCAGCACCCCCGACGCCGTACGGGCGTCGGCGGCCTCGGCCAGCTTGCCGCCCCAGGCCAGCGAGCAGTACGAGTCCCCGAGGGCCGACGCGCAGGCGGTCACCAGGATGCCGCGGGTGCGCAGGTCGAGCCCTCCTGCTTCGACGCACTGCCGCAGCAGGCCGAACAGCCCCGTCATGGTGTCCGGCTGGTGGGCCCAGAGCTTCGTGACGTTCATGACGTAGCCGAGTTCGGCCAGGTCCTCGTCGAACAGCCGCCGCGCCTCCGGAGTCTCCTCCGCAGGCTGAAGGAATCCGCTCATATGTATTCTCCCTCTCCCAGAAGGAGAATCTTCGACCGCGCTTGCCAAACGATTGCCGGCCGCTCACAGCGGTTCATGGCGGCGCTCCCGGCCACGGGCGGGGCTTCAGGCGGGTTGGCAGCCGGGGCACCAGACGGTGGTGCGGCCGGTGATGCGGCGGCGGGACAGAGGGGTGCCGCAGCGCGGGCAGGGGCCGTCGGGCTCGTCGCGGGCACCGGTGAGCCAGGTGTCACGCGGGGGCACGCGTTCTGCCTTGATCGACTCGCGCAGGACGCGGCGCATCGCCTGGTACAGCGCGGCGCGTTCGGTTTCGTTCAGGTCGTTCGCGGCCCGCTGGGGGTTGACGCGGGCGCGCCAGCAGATCTCGTCGGCGAGAAGGTTGCCGAGGCCGGCGAGGACGGTCTGGTCGGTCAGCACCGATTTGAGCCGTCCCCGGCGGCGCGACAGCAGGTCGTCGAAGCGCTCGCGTGACACGTCGCGCGCGTCGGGGCCGAGGTCGCCGATCACCCGCTCGGCCTGGCGCTCGTCGTCGGCGAGGCGGATGCCCTGGAGTTTGCGCATGTCGCGGAAGCGCAGCTCGCCGTCGTCGAACTGCCAGACGACCCGGTCATGCCGGTGCCGTGGCTCGTGCGGGGGATGCCAGGACAGCGAGCCGGTCATGCCGAAGTGCAGCATCAGCACCGGCCCGCCGGCGGGCGCGATCAGCCACTTGCCGTGCCGTCTGGGCTGCTCGAACCGGTGCCCTCGCAGCGCGGCGGCCAGGCGCCGGGCGCTGGTGCCGCGCAGGATCCCGGGGTCGTGCACGCGTACGGCCCTGATCGGCTCGCCGGTGTGCTCGGACAGCACCCGGCGGAAGCCTTCCACGTCCGGCAGTTCCGGCATACGGCATGACCTCCCCACATTGCCCAACCTCATCCCCGGTCCCCGCCCGCTGCGGGGACACCGGATCGTGGGTCAGACGGTCAGGACGATCTTTCCGCGGGTCCGGCCGGAGGCGCTCAGCCGCCACGCCTCCGCGGCCTCGGCGAGGGGCAGGGCGCGGTCCACGTGTACGGTCAGCTTGCCCTCGTCGGCGAGGCTCGCCAGCGCGGCCAGGTCGGCGGGGTCGGGGCGGACCCATACGTAGTGGCCGCCGTGCTTCTCGGCGGCGTCGGTGGTGATGGACACCACGCGCTGCGGCCGGCGTACCAGTGAGAGGGACACCTCCATGGCGTCCCCGCCGGCGAAGTCGAGGGCCGCGTCCACGCCGCCGGGCGCCAGCGCGCGCACCCGGTCGGCGAGCCCCTCGCCGTAGGTGACGGGCTCGGCTCCCAGGGAGCGGAGGAAGTCGTGGTTGCGCTCGCTCGCGGTGCCGATCACCCGGGCGCCGAGCGCCGCCGCGATCCGCACCCCGAACGACCCGACGCCACCCGAGGCGGCATGGATCAGTACGGTGTCGCCCTCCGTCACGCCGGCCCGCCTGATCGACCGGTACGCGGTGAGCCCGGCCAGCGGCACCCCGGCCGCCTGCTCCCAGCTCAGGGACGTGGGCTTCTTGGCGAGCATGCGTACGTTGGCCGAGACGAACTCCGCGTACGTGCCGTACTGCACCCAGTCCTTGCGCACGTAGCCGTATACCTCGTCGCCGACCGCGAACTCCGGGGAGTCGGGGCCGACGCGCTCGACGACCCCCGCCACGTCCCAGCCCGGGATGAGCGGGAAATCGGTGTACATGATCGGATCGAGGTAGCCGGCGGCGAGCTTCCAGTCGACGGGGTTCACGCCCGCGGCCTTCACCCGGATCAGTACCTCGCCCGGAGCGACCTTGGGATCGGGAAGGTCAACGAGGTGAAGATCGTCGGCCGAGCCGTACTTGTCCAGAACGATTGCCTTCATGTAGGGAACAACCGACGCCGGGTCTGATCGCATTCCGCGCGGTCCGGGCGTCGTGCCAGGTCAGCGGCGCCGTGCGGGACTTCGGGCCCGTTCCCCCAGGGCCACCCGCGCTCGGCGTCGATCGTCAGCCGGCGACCAGGTCCATGCGGAGGAACTCGGTGATGCGGAGCAGCCTCGGCGGGCGGGCCACCCCGGCCGGGAGCGCCCGGAACGCCTCGTCCCTCCCGACGAGGCGGGGGGCGGCGAGGTCCACCTCCCTCCCGTCCACCCGGAGCCGTGCGCTGTCGGCGGCCAGCACGTTCCGCACCCAGTCCGAGCGCGATCCGTACACCAGGACGAACAGGTAGCCGCCGTCGACCGGATGGGCGTCGAGCGGTGTGCGGTACGTCGCGCCGGAAACGCGCCCGACGTGGATCAGCACCGGCCACTTGCCGCCGTTGATCGCCAGCGGGTTGAACACCCGCTTGTTCACGTGCCCCCACCACATGGGCATCGGCATCGGGATCTCTCCTTCTCGTCCGGGCAGGCGTCGTGGTTCGCGAGACTTACACCAGTAAGGCGACTTACGGTAGTAAGGTTGGCTTACGCTCGTAAGGTTGTCAACCCGCCCACCCCGGAGCCGTCGTGTCACCACCACCCCAACCGCTCAGCAGAGACCGCGTGCTCGAAGCCGCCGTCCGGGTCGCCGACCGCGGCGGCGTGGCGGCGATCACGATGCGCAAGGTCGCGCAGGAACTGGGGGTGGAGGCGATGTCGCTCTACCACCACGTACCGAACAAGGACGCGATTCTCGACGGCGTCGTCGACATGGTGTTCGCGGCGATCGAGCTGCCCGGCGCCGGGAACGGGGCCGCCCGGGGCCGGGACGACGACTGGCGCGACGCGATCCGGGCCCGTGCGTCCTCCGCGCGTGCGGTCCTGTCACGGCACAGCTGGGCGCTCGGCCTCATGGACTCCCGCCGCGACCCGGGGCCCGCCACGCTCCGCCACCACGACGCCGTCCTCGGCGTCCTGCGGAGGGCGGGGTTCACGCTGCCGATGGCCGCGCACGCCGTCTCGCTCATCGACAGCTACGTCGGCGGGTTCGTCCTGCAGGAGGCGAACCTGCCGCTGAAGACGCCGGAAGAGGTCGAGGACGTGGCCGGCGGCATCCTGGAGAACCTGCCGGCGGAGGAGCTGCCGTACCTCACGGAGATGATCGTCGATCACGCCCTGCGGCCCGGCTACGACTATTCGACCGAGTTCGGCTACGGCCTGGATCTGATCCTGGACGCGCTCGAAGCCCGCCGGAAGTAGCGCTCCCAGGTCGCTGTCGCCGGACGGAACCCGTGCCCGGCGGGCGGGGCACGGGTTTCGCGGGGTCAGGAGGTGCGGGCGTCGTCGAGGACCCGGGCCGCCTCCCGTTCGTACGAGCCGCGGGCGGCCAGGACCACCAGGCCGCCGAGGACCATGGGGACGATCAGCGCGTACATGGCGAGCAGGAGGGAGCCGGTGGCGTCGGAGGTCATGCCGACGACGAGGGGGCCGAAGGCGACGCCGATCGTCAGCAGGACCTGAAGGACGGCGAAGCCGACACCGCGCGACGTGGCCGTCACGACGTCGGCGACGCAGGCCGTGCACGTGGGGATCGCGGTGGAGGAGATCGTGACGGCCAGCAGGATGAGGATCACCAGCGCCACGGTGGAGCTCATGAGCAGGGCGACGCCGAGCAGGGCCGAGCCGATGGTGATGCCGGCGCCGCCGACGAGCAGCCTGCCGCCCTTGACCCGCCCGTGCATCCGCTTCCCGAGGTAGGTGCCGACCACGGTGCCGGCCAGCACGCCCACGATGGTGATGCCGCCGCTGATGCTGCTGGCGACGCCGGTCTCCATGCCGAAGACGCGGACCATGAGGGAGGGCAGCCAGTAGTAGACGCCGCCGAGGCCGAAGGTGAGGATCATGATGCCGAGGCCGACGAGGACCAGGGTGCGGATGGCCAGAACCTGGCGCACCTGACGCCAGAAGAGAGGCTTCGCGCCGGCACCGGGCGGCGGGGTCTGCGGGGGTACCGCGGCGGTGGGTGGAGGTGTCGCGGCGGTGGCCATGAGCTTGTCGATCTGGCCGCGCTGGGGCTCGCGCAGCCGCCAGACGAGGACGGCGGTCAGCGCTCCCGGGATCGCCATCAGCAGGAAGGCGGCCCGCCAGCCGTACGCCTGGCCGATCACGCCGCCCAGCAGGGTGCCGACGCCGCCGAGGTAGGTGGTCATCCGGGTCCAGCCGTACACCTGCATGCGGGTGGCGGCGGGGTAGTAGTCGGCGAGCAGGCTGCCCACGGCGGGGTTGTCGACGTTCTCGGCGGCGGCGAGCAGCACCCGCGTGAGGTAGAAGACGGCGAACCCGGCGGCCAGGCCGGAGCCGAGGGTGACCAGGGCCCAGCAGAAGACCACGATCGCAATGATCTTGGTACGGCTGTGACGGTCGGCGAGGTATCCGGCAGGCAGCGCGACGATGGCGGCGGCCAGCGCCGAGGCGGTCGGGATGGATCCGGCGGCGGTGTCGCTGAAGCCCCATTCGGCCTGTACCAGGGGCAGCACGCCGGACATCAGGTTGTGTTCGATGCGATCGACCATGCCGACGATGAACAGCACGACGAACGGCCCCCACCCGAAGGGATTGGGATCGGACGGGCTGATGCCGCCAGGTGGCGGGGATCCGAGTCGGCGGCGTACGCGGGCGACGGTCTTCACCATGACTTTCTCCTCCGCGGTCGGTCCCCCCGGGTGGTGCATGGGATGCGGGTCCACCAGAACGCTGTTCTGGAACAGAGTTCTAGGAAGAGTGTCGTACATCACATCCAGATGCACCAGTGCGAAGCGGTGCCGGGTGTTGCCGGGTTCGTGCGATGTGACGAATGCGATCCCGCGCCGCGCCCCGATCTTGCGCGATGTCACGAAGACACCGGCCGCCGGCCGCCCCTATCGTCCAGAGGTCTCGGGTTCCGCGGGCACCGGCAGGCAGGCGGTCGCGGAGGAGTCGCTTGACGCGCGGGGTGCTCGTGGACGAGGTGCCGGGGGAGAGGTGCGCGCAACGCATCGTGGCCGGCGGGGCGGGCGAGCTGCCGGGAGGTCACGGGATGCTGCCGGCTGCTGCCCACCGACGGTCCCTACATGCTCCGCGACGTCTTCGCCGGGATGCTGCGTGGTGGCCCGGCCCCCCGCGATCCGGCCGTCTGGGAGATCAGCCGGCTGGCGACCGGTCACGCCCGCTCCCGTACCGGGCCGTCGGGGCGGCTTGCGGGGCCCGGGGGGCTCGGGCCGCTGGCTCGCGCGCTGCTCCGGGAGGCGTTCCGCTGGGTCGACCAGCGCGGTGACACGGTGGTCGCGGTTTCCAGCGTGGCCCTGGAACGCAGCGTGAACGCCATGGGCGTGGACACCCGCCGCCTCGGCGACGGCGGGCGACGCGCGTCGGCAAGCTGCTCTGCTCCGCCTACGCCACGTCGACCAGGGATTTCCTGGAGAACGTACGTCCCGCGCCGGAGGCGGAGGTGCACTGCCGGGGTGGTGACGCGACCGGCGGTTGAAGGGCGTCAACCCCGCCTAGCGCCGCCGCCACACCGGTGAATAAGGTGTGGATCACATGTCGCTTCGAGGACCGGAGAAAAGGGGCGGCTCCATCGTCGACGGTGGGATGACTCGCGATGACCATTCTGTCCATCAACGTCACACGCCGGTCGGCTTACCGCCTGATCTCGCTTGAGGGTGAGCTGGACAGGCTCACTCAGCCGAGCCTGGCCGAGCGCCTCGACGAGGCGCTGAGTGACCTGCGGCCGCCGGCCGTGGTCGTCGATGTGACTCGCCTGAGTTTCTGCGACTCCAGCGGCCTGCGGGCCTTGGCGCAGGCGCGTGACCGGGCGGTCGCGGCCGACGGCTGGTTGCGCCTGGTCGGCGTGAACGGCCCGCTGGCCTTGTTGTTGCACGTCACCGGGTTGATCGAGCTGTTGCCCACCCATGACGACGTGGACCAGGCGCTGCGTGGTGTGGCCGCGCCGCCGGGCCCCGGGCGGGCCTCCGGGGAGGACACCGCGACGCACCGTCCGGCGCCACCGGGCGTGTAAGGACGTTTACTTCCGCGTCGTCCGGCCAGAGGCAGGTTCTGGGCTCATAAATCACACCCTGTAGGAGGATATGGGGGCAATGGGGGAGCGGTTGGCATTGGACGTTCCGATCAGTCACGACCTTGCCTTCATGCGCGACCTCGTGCACTGCTTCGCGATGGAGGCGGGCATGACCGAACATCGTGCCGGCTTGCTCGTCATGGCGGTCAACGAGATCGTCACCAACGTGCTGGAGCACGCGGGTGGCACCGGCACCTTGCGCGCATGCGGCGACGAGCGCGGCGTGACCGTGCACGTCACGGACGACGCAGGCACCCTGACAACCGAGCATCTCCAGCGGGTTCCCGGCCCGGTCGCCACGCGCGGGATGGGGCTGTGGCTGGTTCGTCAGGTGTGTGATGAGGTATGGCTCGATCATCCGGGCGGCCGGACCCACCTGCGGCTGTCCATGTTCTTCGAGGACCCGGCCACGTCATCGGCGGACCGGCTCTCCGACGAGCTCCGGTAGCCGGCGCTCGACGGGCGGGACGCGGAACGCCGGACGCGGGATGCGTGAGGTGGTGGGCGGCTTTACGTGGTGTGCGGCTTCTTCGGCTCGGTGTTGTGGACGGTGACCAGGCCGGTGAGTCCGGAGATGGTCAGGACCGGCGCCAGGAGCGGACCGGTGATCACTTCGATGCGCTCGGCATGGTCGAACAGGACCGCCAGCCCGGCGCTGTCGAGGTAGTCGACGGCGGTCAGGTCCAGGACGAGGAGACCCGCGGTCCCGCGCAGCGCGGCGGTCACCGCGTCGGCGAGGGCGGCGGTGTTGCTCATGTCGATCTCGCCGGCGACCGTAAGGAGGGCGGTGCCGTCCGGGCGGCGGCCGGGGGTCAGGTCAAGCGGGGTGGTCATCGGCGATCCTCGTGTGCATGTCGACGGTGGTGCCCTCGGGGCTTGAAGTGATGGTGACGCGCTGCATCATGGCGCGCATCAGGTCGGTGCCGTGCCCGCGGTTGGAGTCGGGCCGGGGCTGCGGAGTCTTCCAGCTGCCGGTGTCGGCGACGGTGAGCCACAGGTCGTCGACGAGGACCTCGGCGTGCAGCCGGACGGTGTCGCCGGGCGTGTCACGGTGCCCGTGCTCGATCGCGTTGGCGCACGCCTCGCCGGCCGCGATCAGCACGCTCTGCTGGGTCAGCACAGGGAGCCGGCACTGGGCGAGCCAGGTACGCAGGGCCTGGCGTACGGGTGCCAGCTGGGAGGACTCGGCGGGAAAGGCCATCCGCAGCGGGGCCGGATGCCGGTACAGCAGCAGGGCGACGTCGTCGTCGTAGCCGCCGGCGGGGGCCATCCGGGTCATGATCCGGGTGGCGAGCTCGTCGAGGGACAGCCCCCTGCCCTCCTGGACGACCTCGCCCGCCTGGTCGATGCCCACGTCGAGTGGGCGCTTGCGGCGCTCGACGAGGCCGTCGGTGTACAGCAGCAGGGTGCCGCGGGCCGGGATGGTGTGCTCGGCCTCGGGGCGGATCCTGCCGGGGCGTACGGCCAGGGGGAGCGAGCGGCCGCCTTCGAGGAGGTGGTGGCCGCCGTCGGGGTGGGCCAGGATGCCCGGAGGATGCCCGGCACTGGAGTAGGTCAGGTGCCCGGTCGCGGGGTCGAGGACGCCGCAGAAGACGGTGGTGTGGATCGCGTGGGGGAGCTGGGCGGCGAAGTGGTCCAGCGCCATGAGGGTCTGGGCGGGCTTCGAGTCCTGCAGCAGCAGGGCGCGGCAGGCGCTGCGTAGCTGCCCCATGACGGTGGCCGACTTCAGGCCGTGGCCGACGCAGTCGCCGACCACGATGCCGATGCGGCCGTCGGGGAGGTCGACGATGTCGTACCAGTCGCCTCCGACCTCCAGGGGGCGGGTGGCGGGTTCGTAGCGGACGGCGAAGCCGTCGGGCAGGCGGGAAGGGCCGAGGATGGCCCGTTGCAGGGCGATGGCGGTCTCGCGCTGCTGGTCGATCTGGTGCGCGCGGGCCAGCCCCTGGGCGAGGTGGCCGGCCAGCAGGGCCAGCAGCAGCTCGTCCTCGCTGGTGAAGGGCCGCAGGTCGCCCAGCTCGATCCACAGGGTCAGCGGGCCGTCGGGGTGGTCGAGCACGATGCCCGCGCCCGTGTGGTCGGTGATCGGGGTGAGCGGGGGCCGGTGGCGCAGGTCGCCGAGGGCATGGCGGTGTTGGGCGGGCAGGTCGTGCCAGGAGAGCGAAAGGTCGGTGGAGGTCAGGGTGGGTTCGTCCCCCTGGCTGAAGAGGGCGGCCAGC
The DNA here is from genome assembly GCF_900099965.1 of Nonomuraea jiangxiensis. GTDB lineage: Bacteria > Actinomycetota > Actinomycetes > Streptosporangiales > Streptosporangiaceae > Nonomuraea > Nonomuraea jiangxiensis. The sequence goes on from NZ_FNDJ01000033.1 coordinate 112,366, forward strand.
ACGCGCCGGGCCCGCCACAGGTCCTTCAGCTCGGCCAGCGCGCCGATCAGCGCGTCGGTCTGGCTGGAAGCCCTGGACAGGCGGGTGCTGAGCGCGGCGAGCGCGCTTTCGCGCTGGATGAAGTAGTGCTCGGCGGTGACGTCGCGGAAGGTGCCCACGACCACGCGGCGGCCGGTGTCGGGGTCCTGCGCCTGGTTGCCGTTGACGCTGATCCACAGGCGGTGGCCGTCGCGGTGGGTGGCGGGGACGGTGTACGTGCCCTGGCGCCGGTCGAGCATGGCCGCGAAGGCGTCGGCCGCCTGCCGGTGCGCCTCGGGGTCGATGGCGGGGTCCGGCCACCAGGGGAACACCGGCCGGTACGGCAGGCCGTCGACGCCGTAGCCGAGGATCTCGGTGAACGCGGCGTTGATCTCGATGACCGCCCCGGTCTCGTCGCAGACGAAGAACGCCTCCTGGAGCGACTCCAGCAGGGCGGTGCGCCAGCGGGCATGGTGACCGCGCAGCCGGGCCAGCTCCACCTTCGTCCGCACCCGCGCCAGCAGTTCGGCGGCGGAGAACGGCTTGACCAGGTAGTCGTCGGCGCCGGCCCGCAGGCCCTCGATGGAGGCCTCCTGCCCGGCCCGCGCGGACAGCAGCAGCACGGGCACCGACGCGGTACGCGGATCCGCGCGCAACGCCCCCACCAGCGACAGGCCGTCCAGCCGCGGCATCATCACGTCGCTGATCACCAGGTCGGGAGCGGCCGCGAGGGCGGACTCCAGGGCCGCCTGGCCGTCGTTGACCGCCTGGACCCGGTAGCCGGCGTCGGTCAGGAGGCGGGAGAGGTATTCGCGCATGTCGGTGTTGTCGTCGGCGATCAGCACCCGTACCGGGGAGGCGGACGGCGACCGCGTCCCCTCGGCCGGGTCCGTGACCGGGGCGCCGGCGTCGTCGGCGGGCAGCCAGCGCAGCGCCTCCTGGAGGTAGGGGTCGGCGGTGGTGGAGACCGCGGCGGAGCCGGTGGCCCAGGCCGGCGACTCGGCCGGGAGGTGGGCGGCGCCGAAGGGCAGGCAGATGGTGAACGCGGTGCCCTCGCCCTCGGTGCTCCGCGCCGTGATCGTGCCGCCGTGCAGGTCGACCAGCTCCTTCACCAGCGCCAGTCCGATGCCGCTGCCCTCGTTGGAGCGGGAGCGGGCGCTCTCGACGCGATGGAACCGCTCGAACAGCCGGGACACCTCCTCGGCGGGCACGCCGACGCCGGTGTCCTCGACGGTGACCACGGCGTGGGCGTCGTCCGGCCGTACCGACACCCGGACGGAGCCGTCGAAGGTGAACTTCAGCGCGTTGCTGAGCAGGTTGAGGATCACCTTCTCCCACATGCCGCGGTCGAGGTACACCGGCTTGTCCAGGGAGGGGCAGTCGACCTCGAAGGCCAGGCCGGCTCTGTCGAAGGCGGAGCGGAACACGCTGGCCAGTTCGGCGGTGACCGCGGCCAGGTCGACCGGCTCGTAGCGGGCCTGCATGCGGTCGGCCTCGATGCGTACGAAGTCCAGCAGGCTGTTGACCAGGTTGCTCAGCCGCAGCCCGTTGCGGCCGATGGCCTCCAGTTCCTCCCGCGTCCGCTCGTCCGCGTCGGTCAGCCGGCGGCGCAGCTCCTCCACCGGCCCCATGATCAGGGTGAGCGGGGTGCGGAACTCGTGGCTGATGTTGGAGAAGAAGGCGGTCTTGGCCCGGTCCAGCTCGGCCAGTTCCTCCGCCCGCCGCTGCTGGGCCTGGTAGCTGCGGGCGCTGGCGATCCCCGCCGCGACGTGCCCGGCGACCAGTTCGACGAACCCGCGGTAACCCTCGTCCAGCGGCCGGTACCGGTTCAACGCGGCCACCAGGAAGCCGTACGGCGTGCCGCCCTGCCGCGGCAGCGGCACGACCAGGGCCCGGGTGGGCGGTTGCGGCCAGCCCCCGGCCGGCAGGCCGGTGAACGGGGCGCCGTCCAGGTTCACCAGCACGGACTCCCCCCGGGCCGGCGCCGCCGTCGGCCACACCCCGGCCGGATCTCCGACCGTCAGGGTGGCCGGGACGGCCGGGTGCTGCGGGGAGATCCCCGTCGTGCCCGCCAGGTGCGCGCGCTCGTCGTCGCCGAACAGGTAGGTCACCGTGAACGGGAGATCCTGCGGATTCCTGCCGAGCTGATCGCCGGCGAAGGCCAGGATCTCCTCCTCGGTACGTACGACGCTCGGGTCGGAGCCGAGGTCCCGCAACGTCGCCATGCGCCGCTCACCGATGATCCGCTCGGTGTCCTCGCTGACCACGCACAGCATGCCGACCACCCGGCCGTCGTCATCCCGCAGGGGACTGTAGGAGAACGTGTGGTAGGTCTCCTCGGGATATCCCGACCGTTTCAGGAACAGCAGCAGCGCCTCGTCCCAGGTGGACTCCCCCACGGACAGGACGCTGTTGATCCGCGGGCCGATGTCGTCCCAGATCTCCGCCCACACCTCGCCGGCCGGCCGCCCCAGCGCCCACGGATACTTCTGGCCCAGCGTGTCCCGCCGGTAGGCGTCGTTGCAGAAGAAGGTCAGCTGGGGTCCCCAGGCCATCCACATCGAGAACCGGGACGACAGCAGGATGCTCACCGCGGTCCGCAGGCTCTGCGGCCAGCCGGCCGGCGGCCCGAGTGGGGTCGCCGACCAGTCCACCAGGCGGAGATCCCGGCCGACCGACTCGTCGGCGGCGAACACGTCGGGAGCCGCCGTGGGCTCACGGCCGTCGTCGCTCGCCGGTGTCACCGGACATCCTGTTCGCTCACACCCCACCGAATACCACCAAAGTGCTTTGCAGAGCCATTGCTCTTGCTGCCCAGGAGACGGGTGATGATGCAGTCGGCTCATGACGCGGTCGGGGCGACGGAAATGATGGGCGATGAGCGCACATAGGCGTAGGTGTCCGCATAAATGATCCGATGAGGAGAATCAGCATGGGAACCGCCCGTGGCTGACGAGCGGCCGGCCAAGTTCGAGGCCGCCTACAACCGGGCCTACGGCCAGATCACGGCCTACGCCGCGCGCCGCTGCGACTCTCCGCAGGACGCCGCCGACGTGGTGGCGGAGACCTTCACCGTCGCCTGGCGCCGGGTGGACGAGCTGCCGGAGGGCGCCGAGGCCACGCTCTGGCTGTACGGCGTGGCGCGCAAGGTCCTGGCCAACCACTTCCGGGGTGACAACCGCCGCCGGGCGCGCACGGCGGAGCTCGACGCCGAGCTGGTCGACCTGTACGGGCACTCCCCGGACACCGAGGTCGAGCTGGACGCGATCGGCCGGGCGTTCAGGAGCCTGCCTGACGACGACCGGGAGTTGCTGTCGCTGGTGGCCTGGGAGGGCCTGGACCGCGAGGAGATCGCCAAGGCGCTGGGGCTGTCCCGCAACGCCGTACGCATCAGGTTGCACCGCGCCAGGAAGCGCCTGTCCCGCGCGCTGGCCGCGGCGGGCGTGCACGTAACCGCAGACAACCGGCTGGTCCCGGTGGAGAGGCCACTGTGAGGAAAGCTGTGAGGAACGCTGTGAACGACATCGACGAGATCGAGGCGATCAAGCCGCTGGCCCGGGTCGAGCCCGGCGCTCAGGGAGGGGAACCGTCCGGCCCGGCGGCGCGGGCGCTGCTGGCCGTGATCACCGCACAGGAGCCGGCGACGGCGCCGCGGACCGGCCGCCGGTACACGCCCAGGCGGCTGGCGTTCGGGTTGGCGGCCGTGGCCGCGCTCGCCGTGGGCGCCACGGTGGTCCCGATCGTGCTGCGGGACGTGCCCAGCTCGTACGCCGTCAACCTGAACGACGGGATGGTGACGATTCAGATCCGCGACTTCGGCGACGCCGCCGGGCTCGAAAGGCGGCTCAAGGAGCTGAAGGTGCCCGCGATGGTGGACCTGGTCCCCAAGGGCATGATGTGCCGGGAGCCGCGTGGGAAGCACGTGGAGGACATCCCCCGCGGCCTGTACAGCCTGCCGGAGAACATCCCCGGCGAGCCGGAGGGCTGGCAGATGCGCATCAACACCAAGCTGTTCGGCCCCGGCCAGACGTTCGTCTGGACCCTCAGCGGCAAGGGCGGCGGGACCACGACGTACCTGATGGAGGGCCCGGTGGCGCCCTGCGAGCCGGTGCCCGCGCCCCCGCCGAGGATGATCAAGCCGGAGTTCCGCGTCAGGACCGACCCGGGGAGCGCGCTGGCGGGGCTGCGCGTGGACGAGAAGACCGTCGGCCAGGTCCTGCCCGAGTTGAGGAGCCGTGGCAAGAAGGTGATCTTCGCGATCATCTCCGTCCCACCGGGGAACCCCGGGGGATACGGCATCGACCGCACGCAGGAGGAGCCCGTACCCGACAACTGGGTCATCTGGGAGGGGGAGGAGAACGCCAAGGGAGTGATCCGGCTGCTCGTCACGGAGCACCGGCTGGACAAGAACCCCGTGTACGGCGGACCGCGCGACGCGTTCATCAAGGAGTGACCGGGAGCGGCCACGTTTCGGAGGGACGGCCCCGGGGCTCTCCGGCTACTGGACACGCCTGCGGTCCGCGCCTGTCATGCGTTCGGAGGCGGCGGCCGTGGCGACGTCGCGCGGATAGGCGTACCTGCCGTGCAGCAGCACGATCGCGCTCGTCACCAGCGGAACCAGCATGATCAGGAAGGTGTACCGCAACCCCTGCGCGCTGGTCGTGCCGCTCGGGCCCAGCACGTCGGCCAGAAGGCCGAAGGTCAGCGGGGCAACGGCCTCCGCGCCCACCCGCAGGAACGTGCGGACGCTCTCCGCCCGGCCCCAGAGCCGGGAGTGCATGACGTCGAGACGGGCGGCGTCCAGCGGGGCCAGGGCCGCCGCCATCGACGCGGCCGAGACGAGCAGGAACGGCAGCGCGATCACCACCGACGTGGTGAGCAGTCCGGGGACGAAGAAGGCCGCGCCGGCCACGTAGGCGACCGCGGGGACCACCAGGCGGGCGCTGATGTACCCCCGATGGGTCAGCCCGTCGGCGACGCGCCCGCCACTGAGCACCCCGAGGAGAGCGCCGACACCCAGGACGAGGACCATGCCGGTCAGGCCCGCCTGGCCGAGGCCGTACTGCTCGTGCACGAAGACGACGGCGAAGGTCCGCAGCCCGGCGAAGAAGAAGTATCCGATGACCGAGGCGGCGATCAGGACGACGTTGGTGCGGATGCTGAGCACGTATCGGGTCGCCCGCCACAGGGACATGCGTGCCGGGTTGTGGCGGAGCACCAGCGCGGGATCGGGCCCGATGCCGCGCCGGCGCACCGCGCGGCGGGCCGCGTCGTCCCGCCCCGCCTGGGCGCCGCCGGCCGGTTTCGTCCTCGACGTGAGCACCTCCGGCAACCGGCTCTGGCCGCCCCGCTTCGGCTCGGGCAGGTGGCGGGTGATGACGAACACGAAGATCAGGCCCAGGAGCGCGAGGAACCAGAACGCGGCGCGCCATGACAGGAAGTGGGCGATGGCACTCCCGACCACCAGGCCGAAGCCGGCGCCGAGCGTCTCACCGCTCAGGATGAAGCCGTAGATCCGGCCCCGTTCGCCGGGCGGGAAGAAGTCGCCGACGAGCGAGGCGACCGTGGGCCCGGCGGCGGCGGTCAGCGCCCCGAGCGCCACCCGGGAGAGCAGTAGCCACGAGAGCGAATCGGCCAGGCCGCCGACCACCATGGCCAGACTCCACAGGACGATGCAGGTGGCCAGGAACCTCACCCGGTGCAGGCGGTCCGTCAGGACACCGACGGGCAGGACGGCGAGGGCGCCAGCGGCGGAGGGGACGGCGATCAGGGATCCCAGGCCGGCATTGCTGAGGCCCAGCGACTGCTTGATCTCCACGCCCACCGCGCCGACGGTTCCCAGATCGGCGGCCACCAGGGAGAGAACGCCGGCGAGCAGGGCGATGACCCGGAGCCGTGCCTGGCCGCCCACCACGATGGACGCCCTGCGCGTGGCCCGGTCGAGCACGGCCCGCATCGCGGCGCGCCGCCCTGGGATCACGTCGTTCTGCCGGTCAGCGTCCGCCGTCGCAGCGCCCGGCCCGGGCGAGGGGACATCATGGGCGCGATGACCCCTCGCGCGTGCTCGCGCATGACATGAGTGATGACTTTCCGTTATGTCACGGCGATAAACTCGCCCGTTACCGGCTGTCTACACGGCACACGTGGCGCTGGAAAGCACCTGGATACCGGCAAGCTCGAAGTTGCGCGGATATGTGGCGGTGTCGCCCGGCTTAATGCAGCCGACGCTGACTCCCGCGGCCGGCCGCAGGACTACGGCGTACGAACTCCAGTTGTACGCCGACGATATGGTCGCCCGCACCGCCGTGAAACCGGGTGTGCCCGGTACGCAGAGTTGCCCCGGAGGGGAGACCGCGTTCACGCAGACCTGACCGGCGGGCGCGGAGGAGGAGGCGAGCGCGGTGGACGCCGACCCGATCGTCAGCAACAACGCGGCGGCGATTCCACCGACGAGTCCTTTGGCGGTTGGCGACATCGTTACCCCTTTCATTGGAGTGGTGACAGTTCGACCGGCATGAGAGCCCACTCTCTGCCATGCCGCTCATCACTATCTGCCGCTGTGGCGCCGGCTGCCAGGACAACAGCCGGGCATTTCCCGGCCTTTGCGGGTCAAGGCCGGGCCGCCGATGAAGCCGAGGTGAAGGCGCCGCCCCGCATGATCGCGATCCCGATGACTTTCGGCCTCACTCCAGGTCTGACATAGAGCGAGAGAAGGGACATTCGACATGGATCTCGGAATCGGCCTTCCCGTCTCGGGACGGCACATCGACCCGGAGAAGATCGTCCAGGTGGCGCAGGACGCCGAACGCGCGGGGCTCGGGGCGGTATGGGCGTTCGAACGGCTCCTGCGCCCGGCCCAGGCGTCGATGCTGGGGATGGACCAGCCCGTGCGGCTCCCCGACAACAACGCCTGCGTCTACGACCCGCTGGAGACGCTGGCGTTCGTGGCCGCCAGGACCAGCACGATCCGCCTGGGCACGAGCGTGGTCAACGCGTTGTTCCACAGCCCCGTCGTGCTGGCCAAACGGCTGGCCACGCTCGACCGGCTCAGCGGCGGCCGGGCCATGATCGGGCTTGGGCAGGGCTGGATGGCGCAGGAGTTCGAGGCGGTCGGCGTGCCCACGGGCCGGCGCGGAGCCGGGTTCGAGGAGCACCTGCGGGCCATGCGCGCGTGCTGGGGCCCCGACCCGGTGAGCTTCTCGGGCCGTTTCTACACGATCCCCGAGTCGGAGATCGGCCCGAAGCCGGCAGGGCTGACCCTGCTGGCGGGCGCGGCGGCGCCCGCGGCCGTCGAGCGGGCGGTCGCGCTCGGGCTGGGGCTGACCATCGTGGTCTTCGACTGGGAGCAGGTCAGGCAGACCGTCGAGGCGTACGGCAAGGGGCCGGGGCCGCTGGTGTTCCAGGTGAACGGCCCGATCACGGACCAGCCGCTGGACGAGCGCATGCCGCTCACCGGTTCGCCCGAGCAGGTGGCCGAGGACCTGGAGCGGGCCAGGACGCTGGGCGCCCACCACGTGTTCTGGCACCCGTTCGAGACCGATCCTGACGAGTTGGTCGCGCGCGTCGGCCAGGTCGCCGGCGGCGATCAGCCTTAGCGCCGACCCGGCCTGCCGGTCCGCCGGTCCGCTGATGGCGTGGCTTGGCCCAACCATGGCGTGCCGTATTCCGGGCCATCGTGATGGCGGGAGTTCACCCCCGTCGAGGGCCGGGCATCTCCGTCCTGGAGCGCCGCACGGGGGTGGGAGGGCGTGATGGGGAACGACGACCATAGGACCACATCCGATCTGATCGTGGAGCGCCTGCTGGCCTGGGGTGTGGACACCTGCTTCGGCATCTGCGGGGACCAGGTGAACGGCTTCTTCGAGGCGTTGCGCACCCATCCGGAGATGCGGTTCGTCCACGTCCGGCACGAGGAGAACGCGGCCCTGGCCTGCGTGGGCTTCGCGAAGTTCACCGGCCGTCCCGCCGCCTGCGTGGCCACCGCGGGCCCGGGCGCGATCCACCTGCTCAACGGCCTGTACGACGCGCGGATCGACGGTGCCCCGGTGATCGCGGTGACCGGGCTGTCGTACCACGACACGATCGGCGCGCACCAGCTCCAGGACGTGCCGTCCGACCGGCTCTTCGAGCACGCGTGCCTCTACTCCGAGCGCGTCATGGGCCCGGCCCATGCCGTCACGGTCACCGACCTGGCGGTACGGAGCGCGCTGATGAACCGCGCCCCGGCGCACCTGGCGATCCCGATCGACATCCAGTCGTGGACGCTCGCGCAGGACACCGCCTCCACCAAGAACATCCCGGGCCACACGTCCCTGGCCGCGCAGCCGTTCCAGGTGATGCCGCCGCACGAGCGGCTCAGCGCGGCGGCCGAGGTGCTCAACTCCTGCGAGCGGATCGCCATCTGCGCCGGGGCGGGGGCCCGCGGCGCCGGGTCGGAGCTGGAACGGGTCGCCGAGGTGCTCGGGGCGCCCATCGTCAAGGCGGGCCTCGGCAAGGACTGCGTACCGGACGACAGCCCGTACACCACGGGCGGCATGGGGCTGATCGGGACGCGGGCCTCGCACGAGGTGTTCGAGCGGTGCGACGGCTTCCTCGTCGTCGGCTCGTCCACGCCCTACTACGACTTCTGGCCGGAGCCCGGTCAGGCGAGGGCGGTCCAGATCGATCTGAACGCCGACCGGATCGGCCTCCGCTATCCCGTCGAGGTCGGGCTCGTCGGGCACGCCGGGCCCGTACTCACGGCACTCGCCCCCCTGCTGCGGCGCAGGACCGACCGCTCCTTCCTGGAGCAGGCGCAGGAGAGCTACCGCGCCTGGTGGGAGCTGATCGGCGACCAGGCCGCCTCCTCCGGAACGCCCATGCGCCCGCAGGTCGTGACCTGGGAGCTGTCGAAGGCGCTGCCGGACGGCGCCATCGTCACGAGCGACGCCGGCACGGTCACCGCCTGGGGCGGGCGCCTGAGACTGCGCGCGGGCATGAACTACTCCTTCTCCGGAACCCTGTGCACGATGGGCTCCGCGCTGCCCTACGCGATCGGCGCGCAGATCGCCTGCCCTGACCGCCCGGTCATCGCCTTCACCGGCGACGGGGCCCTGTCCATGGGGATGGGGGAGCTCGTGACCCTGCGCCAGCACGACCTGCCGGTCAAGGTGGTCGTCCTGCAGAACAACTCCCTCGCCCTGGAGGTCTGGGAGCAGAACGCCATGCTGGGCAATCCCCAGTACGGCTGCGCGCTCCACCCCATCGACTTCACCGCCGTGGCGCGGGCGTGCGGCCTGGAGGCCTTCCGCATCGAGGACCCGTCCGACGCGGCCGCGGTCCTGGAGCGGGCGATGGCGCACGACGGCCCCTGCCTCGTGGAGGCGATCACGGACCCGTACGAGGCGCCGTTCGGCGAGAGCCTCAAGCCCGCCCACGCCGAGCACCTCGTCCAGGCGTTCGACAAGGGCGAGCCGGCGGCCTCCCGGATGGCCCGCAACCTCCTGGAAGAAGGGCGCGTGGCCCAGTCCCCGGCCCTCCAGCAGCACCGGTCCGGCCTGGCCCGCCATCTCTAGCCTCCGTCCCGCCTCTCCCGCGCCGCCGCCGTGCGAAGGCGCGGGCCGAGGGGCTCTCAGCGAGGGAACGCGCGGGGTGCGGCGTTCAGGCGTTGATGGGTGTGCTCGTTCAGGCGTTGATGGGTGTGCTCGTTCAGGCGTTGATGGGGGTGCCGAGGGCGCTGCCCGCCAGCCACTCCCGCCAGGACTTGGCCCACGGCGTGGGCCCGTTGCCGAACCGGAGCTTGCGCGCCGTGCCCGTGACCTTGATGATGTCCCCCCGCTGCGTGAACCGGTAGAACCAGCGGGCGTTGGCCGGGCTGGCGTTCACGCAGCCGTGGCTGACGTTGCGGCGGCCCTGCGCGCTGATCGACCAGGGCGCGGAGTGGAAGAACATGCCGCTGTAGGTCATCCTGACGTTCCACTTGGTATGGGCGCGGTACTCGCCCGGCCGGCCGATGGTGGCCGAGTCCATGAGGGTCGACTCGGCCTTCTCCTGGGCGATCATGGTGCCGGAGTAGCTGGCCTCGCCGCGCTTGCCCAGGCTGACCGGGATGGTCTTGACGACCTTGCCGTCCTCGCGTACGACCGCTCGATGGGTGGCGTTGTGGATCGTGGTGATGTGCTCGCGACCGACGGTGAACGTCAGGATGCGGTTCCTGGTGCCCCACACGCTCCGGCCGATCCGCAGCCCGGCCAGGTGGGCGACGACCGTGACCTTCTGACCGGGCGGCCAGTACTCGCGCGGCCTGAACTGCACCTCCCGGTCGCTCACCCAGCTCCAGGCGCCCACGACCGGCTTGGACATGTGTACTGTCAGCGACCGCTCGACCCTGGCCCGGTCGGCCTGGGTGATCACGGGCCTCGACAGCAGGAGCTGGACGGGCATGCCGACGCCGACCTTCTCACCGTTCAGCGGCGACATGCCGCTCTCCAGCACCTGCTTCGGCTTCAGCGTGGTGAACTCGGCCTGCGCCGTGACCTGCTTGCCGTCCGTGCCGGTCGCCTGCGCGGTCACCCGGTACGCCGCCGACGGCCGCAACGGCCAGGTGGGCCGCCACGTCCCGTCCGCGCTCGCGCTCCCGGTGACCTGGTGTCCCTTGGCGTCCGTGACGGTCATCCTGGTGACCTGGCCGCCGCTGACCTTGACCGTGATCGAGGTGTCAGGGGGGACCCTTTTCGAGCCGTCGGCGGGTGTGATCGACAGCTTGGCCGCCGAGCCCTGTCCCGGTGGCCCGGCGGGCGACGTTTCCGGACCGCCCGAGGCACAGCCCGCGATCAGGAGCAGCACCGCGGTGAGCGTGCTGAGAAGTACGGTCCCGGCGTTCCGCATCGTCGATGCCTCCAGTCCCCCGACAAACAGGCATATGTCAGGCTAGGCAGCCCTATAGGGTACGGAGCGTGGTATTCCCTCACTGAGGGTAATCATGCGGAGATGTCGTAATTGGTGGCTACCGCCTGGCAACATCGGTCGCGGCTCGCCGTACTACCCGCCACTGAGAAGGGAGCCACAGAACATGGGCAAGGTGATCGCGCGGGCGACGGTCTCGCTGGACGGCTTCATCGCCGACGAGTCGGACCGGGTGGGCCCGCTCTTCGACTGGTACAACAACGGGGACGTCCCCTTCAACGGCGGCGACCCGGAACGGGTCTTCCACGTCTCGCCCGCCAGCGCCGCCTACCTGGAGGCGACCTGGTCGCGGATCGGCACGGCGGTGATCGGCCGCCGCCTGTTCGACCTCACCAACGGCTGGAACGGCCGCCCCGCGGCGGGCGAGGCGGTCTTCGTGGTCACCCACGAACCACCGGCGGACTGGCCGTTCCCCGGCGCGCCGTTCACGTTCGTCACCGACGGCCTGGCGAGTGCGATCGCCCGGGCCAAGGCCGCCGCCGGGGACAGGGACGTGTCGCTGACCGGCGGCGACCTGCTGGGCCAGGCCCTGGCCGCCGGCCTGGTGGACGAGGTCCAGGTCGATCTGGTCCCGGTGGTGTTCGGCAAGGGCGTACGGTTCTTCGGCGCGTACGACGGTCCGCCCGCGCTGCTCGGCGACCCCGAGATCGTCCAGGGCGACCGGGTCACCCATCTGCGGTACGAGGTCCGCCGATAGCGCTCCCCGCGGGAGCAGGGGTGAACGGTCAGGCCGCCGGCCGCCGTCGTCCGTGGACGGCCTGGTCCGCCGGCTGCGGCCGCACGAGCACCGGCACGTCCGACACCACCACGACGGAGTACGACCGGCCCGGGGGAGGGGCTTCCACCAGGTCGTCCAGCGCGGGAGACCGCGTGCGCTGCGCGGGCACGACCAGGAGGAACGGCCCCAGCGGCCGCCCGCCTTCCGCGCAGAACGTCAGCTCGACGTGGGCGTTGCCGGAGCTGAGGTTGAACAGGCCGAGCCGGTCGCCGGGCATGCACCCGTCCGCGATCGTCATCTTCCAGTTCCCCGCCATGGTGCTCATGTGCGACTCCCGTCTGCTGCTGCGGCAGCCGTCCCGCTACCCCGCCAGGACGGGATCTATCGCGGAGCAGGTGACAGGTGTCATGTGACCTCGATGAAGCACCGCCACGCACCGGGGATCAAGGTCGTTGGCGGGCCGGCCGTAGGAAAGCCTTAAGCGATCCGTAAACCGGCCCCGCGAAGCTGTGGGCACAGGTCAAGGGGCCCACCAAAGCCCCAGAAAATATGCGGAGGAGTACATCATGGCGAGCAAGCTCGTGGTCGCGGCGTTCCTGTCCCTGGACGGCATCATGCAGGCCCCCGGCGGGCCGGGCGAGGACGACGACCACAACTTCCCCTACAGCGGCTGGCTGGCCCCGCACGTGGACGAGGGCTTCGGCGAGATCATGGGCGGCGTGTTCGCCGAGACGACCGGCATGCTGCTGGGCCACCGGTCCTACGACATCCTGTCCTCGCACTGGCCCCACGTGCCGGACGAGGAGGGCGCCTGGATCAACAACATGCCCAAGTACGTGGCCACCCGCA
>NZ_FNDJ01000038.1 GCF_900099965.1 Nonomuraea jiangxiensis
GGGGTCGGGGGCCGGGGTCGGGGGCCGGGGTCGGGGGCCGGGGTTGGGGGTCGGGGTTGGGGTTGGGGGCTGTTATCGGGTGTGCAGTGGAGTGAGGCCGTGCAGCCGTAGGAGGTTTTCGCCCAGGATCTTGCGCTTGGCCTGGTCGGTGAGCTGCGGGTAGCCGTAGCCGTCGCACAGGTCCTGGGGGATCTGGAAGTCCCTGAACGCCCGCAGCGCCCACTGCGGATGGAAGATGGGCGCCTCCGAGCCATAGATGATCTTGTCCTCGCCGCACCAGAAGAGCAGCTTGCCGATGATCTCGGCGAACATCCGGGGCGCCCGGACGATGAAGTTGATCGTGGCGGCGAGGTCGGCGTACAGGTTGGGATAGCGGATGAGCTGCCAGCAGGTCTCGTCCAGGAACGGCAGGCCGACGTGGAAGATGACGAAGTTGATGTCGGGGAAGTTGGCGGCGGCCCCGTCCATGTCCCACGTCTGCGTGTGCTCGATCGGCTGCGGCCCGAGCGGCACCCCTTTGTGCACGCCGATCAGGTTGATGCCGAGGTCGCGGGCCTTCTCGAAGATGGGGAAGGCCACCCTCGGGTCGTCCATGCGCCACGGGTAGGGCGAGCCGTAGTCGTAGCGCACGTTGTACAGCTTGAACGCGCGCGCGTTGAACTCACCCACCTGGCGTTCCATGAGGTCGAGCGCTTTACGGCCTTCGAGCGGGTTCACGGTGCCCCAGAAGACCGTGCGGTCGGGGTCGCGGGCGGCCAGTTCTGCGCACTCCGTCCACGGTGACAGGCCGTCGTGGTAGAGGTCGGTGAGCGGCAGCGGCATCGCGACCAGCATGTCGGTGTCGGACTCGTCGAAGACCATGCGGCGGATGTCGTCGATCGTCCACTGCCGCAGAAACTCCTCCGGCGCCAGCCTGGGTTGGTTCTCCGGGGTGAGGGTGGCGTGGAAGGCGTACAGGTGGTTGGAGAACATCTGGCCCGCCGACCCGTAGGCGTTCTTGGCCTCGAAGTTGAAGACGTGGGCCACGCTGTCGAACACGAACATGTCGTCGATCATCGAAGTTCCTTCCTGATGTAGGCCTCCCGGTCGGGCACCTGCGCGGGGGCGGGCAGGAAGCGCAGCATGCGGGCCGCCCTCGGGGAGAGGCGGTCCACCGTCCACGCCTCGTCCCACACGACCTCGACCTCCGCCTCGCGGACGCCCGGCTGCTCCTCGATGCGGTCGCGTACCTCGGTGAGCACCCTGGCGGCGAACGGGCACCAGCCCGACGTCAGCAGCACCTCCACCCGGGCCTTCTCCCCGGTCACCTCCACCGATCTGATCAGCCCCATCTCGACGACCGAGATGCCCTTCTCCCGGCAGCACGGGTCATAGACCCCGGACAGTGCCTGACTGGCCCACTGCGGTATCTCCGGCATGACCTCATCGTCGGCCGGGGGTGCCGCCTTGAACAGATCACGTCGGCGGGGTGGATTTCACATCATGAACCGCCCTTCACGTAAGGTCACGAACGCTGACCTCACGTACATGCTTGGATGATGACCGGCGAACCACCCAGCGATCTGATCCGCAGCGTCTCCCGTGCGCTTCGCGTGCTGGAGGAGGTCGCGCGGGCCGACCGGCCGCTGCCGGTCAAGGTCATCGCCCGCCGATGCGGCCTCAACCTGTCCACCTCCTACCACCTGGTCCGCACCCTGTGTTACGAGGGCTACCTGCACCGGCGGCCCGACGGCGACTATCTGCTCGGCTCGCAGGTGGCCGAGCGGTACCACGAGATGCTGAAGGCGTTCCAGCGCCCGCCGCGCGCCGCCACGGTGCTGCGGCACCTGGCCGAAGCCTCCGGGCACACCGCGTACCTGGCGCAACTCGCCGACGGGCGGCTGGTCGTGGTGGACGTGGCCGAGGGGCCGCGCTCGCCGTGGCTGGAGGACCTGCAGGCGGGCCTGGAGACGGCGCCGCACGCCACCGCGCTGGGCAAGGCGCTGCTGCTGTCGCTTCCGTCCCGCGCCCGGCGCTGCGTCCTGACCGGGTACGGGCTGCGCCGCTTCACCTCCTCCACCCCGGCGAGCGTCGAGGACGTGGAGCGGGAACTGTCGAACCTGCGGCCGGGGCAGATGGTGGAGGAGCACGGGCAGTTCAGGGAGGAGGTGGCATGCGCGGGCGCCGTCGTGCCCGGCACGCAGTGGGCCGTCGGCATCTCCACCCGCGGCCTGTCGATCCCGCGGCCCGCCGCCACCCGCCTGGCCGCCGCCATCCGGGACCTGGCCCGAACCTGAGCCGCCGGGGCCTGGCGGGAATTCGGTTGCCGCCTGGTCCGGCGGCTCGCCAGGCTGGGCGGCATGAACGTGCCCTACCGGCAGATCCGTGCCGCCTACACCGAGCAGTCGATCACCGTCTACCAGGCTTACGACGCCGCCATCGCCGAGCCCGCCGTCGCCGCCCAGCGTTTCGTGTCACCGTTCAAGCGGGAGCGGATGACGTGGATCAAGCCGTCGTTCCTGTGGATGATGTACCGGTGCGGCTACGCGACCAAGCCGGGGCAGGGCCGGGTCCTGGCGATCGAGCTGAGCCGGGAGGGGTTCGCGTGGGCGCTCGCGCACTCCTGCCTGAGCCATGACGACCGGCGCCCGGGCTGGGCCGAGCGGGTGCGCCGCAGCCCGGTGCGCATCCAGTGGGATCCGGAGCGCGGGCTGCGGCAC
The DNA here is from genome assembly GCF_900099965.1 of Nonomuraea jiangxiensis. Classification (GTDB taxonomy): domain Bacteria; phylum Actinomycetota; class Actinomycetes; order Streptosporangiales; family Streptosporangiaceae; genus Nonomuraea; species Nonomuraea jiangxiensis. The sequence goes on from NZ_FNDJ01000038.1 coordinate 2,700, forward strand.
GAGGCGCTGCCGTACCGGTCGATCCAGATCGGGCTGTCCGGGGAGGCGGTCTCGCGTTACGTCGACGAGTGGACGCTCGGGATCACCGACCTCACGGACCAGGTACGCGAGCTCCACACGGCGGTGCGGAGCCGGGCGGACGTGAGCGCGTTGCTGCCCGCAGAACGGCCCTATCCGCTGAACGAGGAGCTCCTGGAGACGATCGGAGCGAGCGGCATCTGAGAGCGCGGGCCCCTACCCGGCGACGGTACGGCCGATGATGGAATAACCGGGTACGTGCGGGCGCTAGGGTAGTCGTTAAATATTCAACAGTCCTGGATGGTGACTAAAGTGCAGTTCGGGATCTTCAGTGTGGGCGACGTCACCACGGACCCCACCACGGGCAGGACGCCGACCGAGCACGAGCGGATCAAGGCGATGGTGGCCATCGCGCTCAAGGCCGAAGAGGTCGGACTGGACGTGTTCGCCACCGGCGAGCACCACAACCCGCCGTTCGTGCCCTCCTCGCCGACCACCATGCTCGGCTACATCGCGGCCAGGACGGAGCGGCTTGTCCTGTCCACCGCCACCACGCTCATCACGACCAGCGACCCGGTGAAGATCGCCGAGGACTTCGCCATGCTGCAGCATCTGGCGGACGGCCGGGTGGACCTCATGCTGGGCCGGGGCAACACCGGGCCCGTCTATCCGTGGTTCGGCCAGGACATCAGGCAGGGCATCCCGCTCGCCATCGAGAACTACGCGCTGCTGCACCGGCTGTGGCGCGAGGACGTCGTCGACTGGGAGGGCCGCTTCCGCACACCGCTGCAGGGCTTCACCTCGACGCCGCGCCCGCTGGACGGGGTGCCGCCGTTCGTCTGGCACGGCTCGATCCGCAGCCCGGAGATCGCCGAGCAGGCCGCCTACTACGGTGACGGCTTCTTCGCCAACAACATCTTCTGGCCGAAGGAGCACTTCATGCGCCTGATCAGCCTCTACCGCCAGCGCTACGCGCACTACGGCCACGGCACGCCCGAGCAGGCGATCGTGGGCCTCGGCGGCCAGGTGTTCATGCGCAAGAACTCCCAGGACGCGGTACGCGAGTTCCGCCCGTACTTCGACAACGCCCCCGTGTACGGCCACGGGCCGTCGCTGGAGGAGTTCACCGAGCAGACCCCGCTCACCGTGGGCAGCCCGCAGCAGGTCATCGACCGGACCCTCGAGTTCCGCGAGTACTTCGGCGACTACCAGCGCCAGCTCTTCCTGATGGACCATGCCGGTCTGCCGCTGAAGACCGTGCTGGAGCAGCTCGACCTGCTCGGCGAGGAGGTCGTTCCGGTGCTGCGCAAGGAGTTCGCCAAGGATCGGCCGGCCGAGGTGCCCGACGCCCCGACCCACGCCACCCGGCTCGCGACCGCGACCGCGACCGCGACCGAAAACGAGAACGCGAACGCCTGACCACCCCCAGGACCGCGACCGCGAGCGCCTGGCAACGCAGGACAACAGTGAAGGAGATCCGCCCCATGAAGCTCGTCGTCGTCACGGCAGGTCTGACGCAGCCCTCCGCCACGCGCCTGCTCGCCGACCGCCTGACCGAGGCGGTGACCCGGCGGGTGGCGGAGGAGGCGGACGTCCACGTGGTCGAGCTGCGCGAGCTGGCCGTGGACATCGCCCACCATTTCGTCACCGGTTTCCCCAACGCCAGGCTGCGCGCGGCGATCGAGGAGGTGACGGCGGCCGATGGCCTCATCGCGGTCACGCCGATCTTCAGCGGCTCCTACAGCGGCCTGTTCAAGTCGTTCTTCGACGTGATCGACAACACCGCGCTGGCGGGCAAGCCCGTGCTCGTGGCCGCCACCGGCGGCACCCCCCGGCACTCCCTGGCCCTGGAGCACGCCCTGCGCCCGCTGTTCGCGTACCTGCGTGCCGTGGTGGTGCCGACCGCCGTCTACGCGGCGGCGGAGGACTGGGGCGGCGGGGGCGATGCCTTCACCGACGGCCTGGGCGAGCGCATCGCCCGCGCCGCCGAGGAGCTGGCCGCGCTGCTGCGCGACCGCAAGCCGGGCAACGAAGCCGACCGCCGGCCGGGCGAGGAGACCGACCGCCGGCCGGGTGACGAGGCCGGGGAGAGGCTCGTTCCGTTCGAGGAGCAGCTCGCGGCACTGCGCCCGGCCCGCTGACCTGGGCTCCGCAGGTCCGTCGAGGGCCGCCCCGGCGCGGGCGCCGGGGCGGTGAAGCCTGGATCAGGATGTGATCGCGACCACGGAGTAGGGGGTGTCCGGGGTCGGGGTGGTGGTGAAGCGGGCGTTCGGCAGGTAGAGGCGGTGGCCGTAGGCGGCGACGGTCGTGGGGACGTCGAACCGGGGGTCGGTCAGGCGCCGTACGATCGTCCCTGACTCGCCGTCGCGGGCCAGCTCGATCACGGCGATCGTGTTGAGCCGGTTCTGCACGGCGTACAGGGTGCGGCCGGACAGCAGCAGGCCGTCGCCGTTGGTCAGCAGCTCGCCGCCCAGGTCCACCTCGGTGGCGACGCCGGAGGACGGGTCGACCTCGAACAGCTTGCCGGTGTTGGACTGGACGACCAGCAGCGAGCGGCGGTCGGGGCTGGGCGCGATGCCGTTGGCGTTGTTGCCGGTGGTGTACTGGATGGCGCCGCTGAGCGGGATCTTGACGGCCTCGGCGGGCAGCGAGCCCTTGCGGCCGAGCTCCAGCTTGTACAGGACGGGGTTGGCGGAGTCGGTGAAGTAGGCGGCGTCGCCGACGAGGATGACGTCGTTGACGAACGAGGTGCCGGTGGCAAGCGTGTACGTCCGCAGCACCGCGCCGGTACGCAGGTCGATCACCCGGGCGTTGCCCCCCGTGCCCCCGGCCACGAACAGCCGCCGCCCGTCGGTCTTGAGCCCGAGCGAGGGCGTGCCGGGCCCCTTGCTGAAGACGGCCCCCTTCCCGGTACGCAGGTCGGCCCGGTAGATGTCACCGGTCAGCCGGGAACCGAAGTAGGCGAACGGCCCCGGCCCGATCGCTATCCCCTCCGGCTGGAACCCGTTGGGCAGCGGGAACGTGTCGGGCTTCGAGGCGGCCGCCTGGGCAGGCATGCTGCCGAGCAGGACCACGAGCAAGGCGCTGAGTGCGGTCTTCAGGATCGCGGATCTCATGCGGCCCACGATGCCCGCGGTCCGGAGTGCCGCAAAGACCCAGAATGGGCTTCACAGCGAGTTTGCAGGAAGGGCCGAAAGCCCCGGAACTGCGCGGCGGAGGGCTGACCGCCGGGCCGGTATCGGCGTGATCCCCGCGGCGCCACCCAGGACCGGGCGGCGTTCGTCATGTGGCTCGACGAGCGCACCGGCCGGGAGTTCACCAAGCTCAGGCGACATCTGGCCGGATTCCCCGGGGCGGATTCCGCTGGGGTAGGTTGGGGATCAATCGAACAAACGGGGATGTGCCATGTCAAATGCTGCCCGTCACGTTCTGGGAGTGGTCGCGGGACTGCTGATCCCTCCCCTGGTCCTCGCCGGACTGTGCTACGGAGTCGGCGAATACCAGTCCCAGCGGAGTGCGGCGTTCCAGTTCTCCTGGCTCGGGCTGGGTGTGATCGTGGTGACGGCGATCGTGCTGGCCTTCCTGGCCGGCTCGCGCCTGTCGCCCATCGCCTCCCTCCTCGGCGGGCTCGCCTTCACCGCGCTCGGCATCCTGCCGCTGCTGGAGATCCTCGGCACGCAACTGCTGCCGGACAACGGGTGGATGCCCGCCCCCGTGCTGATCGGCTTCCAGACGGTGGCCTACTCGGGCTGGCTGCTGTTCATCGGGGTGGCGCTGCTGATGGTCTCGATGTTCCCGTCCCGATGGCGGGGCAGGGGCGATCGCGTGGTCTACTCGCCGTCCTACGACCTGGGGCCTTCGTACGGTTCCGAGCCGGCGCCGTTCATGCCGTTCAGCGACCCCGAGGACGCCACCCGGCCGATGCGTCGCGAATGAGAGCCGCCTGGCCTGGCAGAATGCGGGCATGCGCGACTCGAGGATCGTCGATTTCCTGGCCGCACTGGCCGACAAGGTGCCCGCGCCGGGGGGCGGCGCGACGGCAGCCCTGCACGCGGCTCAGGCCGCCGCGCTGCTCGGCATGGTCGCCCGCTACACCACCGGGGAGAAGTACGCCGCGCACGCGGAGACCGTCGTCGCGGTGATCGGCGAGACCGACACGCTGCGGGCGCGGGCGCTGCGGCTGGCCGAGGAGGACGCGGCCGCCTTCACCGCGGTCACCGACGCCTACCGGCTGCCCAAGGGCGAGCAGCGCAGCGCCGCCATCGCCGAGGCGCTGGCCGGTGCGGCCGAGCCGCCCGCCCGGGTGATCGAGTCCGCCACGCGGGTGATCGAGCTGTGCGAGCTGCTGCTGCCGGTCGCCAACCGCAACGTCGTCACCGACGTGGCCGCCGCCGCGGACGCCGCCCGCGCGGCCCTCACCACGGCCAGGGTGAACGTCGAGGTCAACCTGGCCGGCATCAGGAGCGAGCTGGTACGCGAGAAGCTGCACCTCCGCACCATGGGCGTGGACGCGGCCGTCGCCAGGGCAGACTGGATCACCGCCGAAGTACGCGAGGAGATCAACCCGTGAGGACCCTGACCGGGAAAGACCTGGCCGTCGCCATCAGGGCGCAGACCGAGGCCGAGGCGGCGGCGGGCCCGCAGCCACGGCTCGCCGTGGTGGTGGCCACCGCCGACGAGGCGAGCCTGTGGTACGTACGCTCGATCGCCAAGGCCGCGGCCGGCGTGGGCATCGCCTGCGACGTGGTCGACCTCGGCCCGCGAGCCGGCGCCGAGCAGATCGGCGAGACGCTGACCAGGCTCAGCGGCGACCCCCAGGTGCACGGCGTGATGCTGCAGACCCCGCTGCCCGAGGGCGCCTCGGCGCAGCGGCTGGCCGCGGCCATCGACCCGCGCAAGGACGTCGACGGCGCCAACCCGCTGTCGCTCGGCCGGCTGGCGGCCGGGCTGCCCGCGTTCCCGCCCGCGACGGCGGCGGCCGTGCTGGCGCTGCTCGACCACTACGAGGTGGAGCTGGCCGGCCGGCGGGCCGTGGTGGTCGGCCGCTCGACCGTGGTCGGCAAGCCGGTGGCGCACCTGCTACTCGACCGGCACGCCACGGTCACCGTCTGCCACTCGCGCACCCGCGACCTGGCCTCGGTGACCGCCGGGGCCGAGGTGCTGGTCGCGGCGGTGGGCAGGGCGGGGCTGATCGGCGCCGAGCACGTGGCGCCGGGGGCCGTGGTGATCGACGTCGGCACCAATCCCACCGACGACGGCGGGCTGACCGGCGACGTCGACTTCGACGCGGTCGCGGGCGTGGCGGGGGCGCTCACCCCCGTGCCCGGCGGGGTCGGGCCGGTGACGACCGCGCTGCTGCTGCGCCACACCGCCAGGGCGGCGAACCTTCCGTGACCCGGTCGTATCGGCGGTTTCCGCGTCCGTCCCGGTGGCGACGGAGGCCGGGCCAGAACGGACCTGCCCGCGGCACCGCGCCGGGAGGCGTTCCGCTGGGGACGGGGTGTTCCCGGCTGGTGGAGGGTTGCGATGGGTGACGTCCTGGTCGTGCAGAACAGCAAGAGCGGCGGTCCCGGTCGGCTGGGTGACTGGCTGGCGGCGGCCGGGCTGGAGCTGGACGTGGTGCTCGCCCACGACGGCGCGCCGCTGCCCGACCGGCTGGCGCACCGGGGCCTGATCATGCTGGGCGGCGGTTACCTGCCGAGCGAGGACGACCGGGCGCCGTGGTTGCGTGACGTACGGCGGTTGGCCGGGCAGGCGCTGGCGGACGGGGTGCCCTATTTCGGGATCTGCCTGGGCGGGCAGTTGCTGGCCGAGGTCGCCGGGGGCGAGGTGACCGGCGACGTGGGCGCGCCGGAGAACGGCAGCCTCCCGGTCACGATCCGGCCCGAGGCGGCCCGCGACCTGCTCTTCCGGGGCCTGCCCCGGGTGGTGCCGGCCGTCGAGCACCACAAGGACGCGATCACCAGGCTGCCCGCCGGGGCCGTCCACCTGGCGGAGACCGAGAAGTGCCCTTACCAGGCGTTCCGGGTGGGTGAGCGGGCGTGGGGCGTGCAGTTCCACCCCGAGGTGGGGCCGGAGCGGATCCGCGGGTGGCGGGCCGACGGGTTCGATCCCGACGAGGTGTACGCGCGGGCGGTGGCCGACGAGCCGGTCTCGACGCCGATCTGGCGCGAGGTGGCCACCCGCTTCGCCAAGGTCGTCGCGGGCAGACCTCCCGGTTCCGCCCAGGGGTTTTAGCGCCTTGAGGCGTCAGTCGCGTGGGCGTGGCCGGCTCGCGCGGCGTAGCGCGTACAGGAGGGCGAGCAGTGCCGCGCCGGTGCCCGCCGTGGCCCGGCGCTGGCGGGCGACGCGGCGCTCGACCTCGGCGTACGGGGTGGTCGAGAAGGAGATCAGCTCGTAGCGGGAGACGTAGCCGGGCACCACCCGCTCCAGCGCGTGCTCGACGCGCTTGCCCGCCAGGAACATCCTGGAGCCGACCTTGTCCCGCATCTCCACGAAGTTGTCCAGCGCCAGCCGGGCGATCACGTCGGTGTCCGCCTTGCGGCGTTCGAACAGCTCCAGCGCCTTCGTGAAGTCGTCCTTGGCCTCGTTCAGGCAGCGGTCCAGCTCGACGCAGTCCTCGAAGCCGCAGTTGGCGCCCTGGCCGTAGAAGGGCACGATGGCGTGCGCGGCGTCGCCGACGAGCCCGACCGTGGCGGCCCCGGTGGTGACGTGCCAGGGCGAGCAGCGCATGGTGACCAGATGGCCGACCGGATTGTCGAGGTAGTCGGTGACCAGGTCGGGCATCAGGCCGAGCGCGTCCGGATAGTGCTCGGCGAAGTAGGTCCTGATCCGCTGCGGGCTGTCCAGCGCGGCCAGGCTCTCGTGCGGCCAGAAGAGGGTGCAGGTGAAGGAGCGGTCGGCGTTCGGCAGGGCGATCATCATGGAACGACCGCGCGGCCAGATGTGCAGCGCCGCCGGGTCCATGGCGAACCGGCCGTCCCGGGGCGGGATCGACAGCTCCTTGTAACCGTAGTCCAGGTAGTCCTGGCTGAAGCTCACCCCGGGCAGTTGCTGCAGCCGGGCCCTGACCGCGCTGTACGCGCCGTCTGCCCCGATCACCACCTGGGCGTCATGCACCCGCCCGCCCGCGAACTCCAGCCGCCCGGTGCGCTCGTCCAGCGCGGTGAGCCGGTGCCCGAACCGGACCCGCACGCCGGGAAGCGCGGTGGCGGCGTCCAGCAACTCCTTGTTGAGCTCGGCGCGGCCGATGGAGTTGATCGCGTGGCGGCGGTCGGCGCTGTACGGCTGGAAGGTCAGGGTGCCGTCGGGGGCGTGCATCATCCGGCCCGGCATGGGGAGCGCGGCCCGCAGCACCTTCGTGTCGAGGCCGAGACGGCGCAGGGCGTCGATGCCGCGCTCGGAGATGGCCAGGTTGATCGACCTGCCGCCATGGGGGCCCCGCTCCCGGGGGTCGGGGCGGCGTTCGTACAGGGTGACATGGTGGCCCCGGCGGGCCAGGAAGCAGGCGAGCAGGCAGCCGACCAGGCCGGCGCCGACGATCGTGACCTCCACCCTTCCATTCGTACGGCGGGGTGGGGGCGAAGTCCACTACCTCAGGGCGGTGGCGATGGCCTGGGCCGTGGCCTGCCAGATCGGGGTGGCGGGGGTGATGACGGCGAAGTGGTCACCCGGCATTTCCAGATATTTCGCCTTATCACCGGCTTGCTGCGCCGCCCGCGCGTAACGGCGGCTGAAGTCGACCAGGTCCAGATCGTCGTCGGCGCCCTGAACGATGAGCTGCGGAGCCCCGAGCGGCACCCGAAGCAACGGCGACGCATCGGCGTAGACGCCGGGTTCCTGGGTGGAGCGGTGGCCGAGCGCGGCGGGGACGGCCCCGGAGCTGAGCCATCGGCGGTCACCCTCGACGAGATCGAGCACACCCGCCAACGACACGACCAACGCCACCCGCACCCCATCAGCCACCGCCCGCAACGCAAGCTGCGCCCCAGCCGAGTGCCCAACAACGGCGACCCGGCTCAGATCCAGAACAGAGCCCCCAACCACCGCGGCCGCCACGCCACCCGCTCCCCGGCCGCGACCCACCTCCCGACCCTCAGCCGCACCACGACCAGCACCCTCTCCCCGGCCCGAGGCCGCACCACGACCAGCACCCCCTCCCAGGCCGGAAGCCGCATCTTGACCGGCATCCTCTCCCCGGCCAAGGCCCGTAGCGCCGTCAGCATTCGCGTCCCGGACAGGGGGCACGGCGCTGCCGGTGGCCAGATCACGGGGAGTCAAGGGGCCGAGGGCGGGCGCATCTTGAGAGGTCCCGCTGGCCGAAGAAGGGTCGATGGTGGGCGTGTCCTGAGGGGTCAAGGGGTCGAGGGCGGGCGGGTCCGTAAAGGCCAAGGTGGCGAGGGTGGCCAGGCCGGTGGCCACGTCGGTGGTGGTCGCTTGCCAGCCGTGCAGGTCGGGGCGGCGGTATTCGAGGTTCCAGACCGCCAGGCCGCGGCCGAGCAGGTCGGCGCAGAGCGGCTCCATGATGTCGGCCGCCCAGATCGAGCGCCAGTAGCCGCCGTGGATCAGCGCCACGACGGGTGCGGGTGCCGCGCCCGCCGGCACGTACAGGTCGCCCCACTGCTCCGGCGACGGCCCGTACGCCACGCGCCTGGACGGGTGCCGCCTCCGGTGAACGGCGTGGCGGATGCCCCAGGCCACGCCGCTGACGCCGCGCCCGTGCAGGTGGGTCGCCCCCTCCCCGGCCGTCACCCCGTCGGCGCGCTCGATGTCCACCCAGATCACCGGCCCGAGCGGCTGCCCGATGAGGTCGCGCGCCTCGGCGGACGGCCCGGGGAGCACGACCGCGCCGCCGGTGACCAGGGATCGCAGGTGGGCCATGTCGCGGGCGTGCACCAGCTCACCGCGTACGCCCAAGGCGGCGAACTCGCGCTCGGCCACCTCGGCCAGCAGCCCGGGATCGACGACAACGCCGGGACCGGCGACCATGATGACCTCGCTCATGGCCCCCGACATTACAGAATCGCTTCCCGACGGGCTCTCGGAGCCGGTCCCCGGCGGCGGGCATCCTGGAAGGAAAGGGGCATACCTTAGCCGGGTGCATGTTGAACGACTTCACCCATGGCCCACCGGTGTCGCCGAGGCGGAGGCCATCCAGGATCGGCTCGTCGGACGCGTCGAGCTGACAGGACCCGTCACCTTCACGCTGGTGGCGGGCCTGGACGTGCATTACCACGGCGACGACTCGCTGACGGCCGCCGTGGTGGTGTTCGACGGTGGCACGCTGGAGCCGGTGGAGCAGGTGGTGGCGCACGGGCGGGCGGCGTTCCCGTACGTGCCTGGCCTGTTCGCCTTCCGCGAGCTGCCCGCGCTGGTGGAGGCGCTCGAACGGCTCACGGTGACGCCCGACCTGCTGGTCTGCGACGGGTACGGGCTGGCGCACCCGCGCGGGTTCGGCCTGGCCTGCCACCTCGGGGTGCTGACCGGGCTGCCGGCGCTGGGGGTGGGCAAGACACCCTTCGTGGGCACGCATGAGACGCCCGGCCCGGAGCGCGGGGACTGGACACCGATCGTGCACGAGGGCGCCACGGTCGGACGAGCGCTGCGCACCCGACGCGACGTCAAGCCCGTGTACGTCTCCCAGGGCCACCGCATCTCCCTGGACACCGCCACGGCGCAGGTGCTGCGCCTGACCACCCGCTACCGCCTCCCCGACCCGATCCGCCACGCCGACCACCTGGCCAGACACCCGAACGCGACGGGCAGCCCTGAGGCTCGAATGTGACGGGACAAGGGTCGGCACGGTCAGACGTGACGGGACAAGGGTCAGCGCGGTCACGTGTCGACGCGGTCAGCTCGGGGGGTCAGCGGCGCCAGGACCAGACGAGGAGCCATACGCCGAGCCCGAAGATCGCCATCCCGAGCGGTACGTGCACGGCCACCGCGCCGGAGCCGCCGAGCGCGGACTGGACGAAGCCGAGCAGCAGCACCGCGACGCTGACCAGGGCGGGCCAGCCCGCACCGCGTCCGGGCCGCCACATCAGCACGGCGGCGACGACCTGCACCAGGCCGAGCACGTGCACCGCGAGCGCCCCGGTGCCGTGCAGCCCGGCTCCTCCCCCGCTCATCAGCTGTCCGGCCGTCACGGCCTGAACGAGCACGGACACCGTGTTGAGCGCGGTGACGGCCTTGAACGCGGTCGTGTAACCGCTGCGCCCGGCGACCTGGCTTACCACTGGACATCTCCTTCGACCTCGGATGAAGGACTCCAGGATCTTGCCGGGACCCGCGCACGGCATCCATCGGCCGTCGTCATCCCCGCTACCCCACGGGTCGTAAACCCGGCACCACCCGCGTAGTCCGTTGGGCGCACACCGAACCAGTGCGCGCCCAACGGAGCCCAGCCGGCCCGGCACCCGCGCCTCGGCACCGGTGCGCATCCAAGCGGCCCAACGTGATCCGGGAGCCGCGCCTCACGACTGGTGGACGCCGAAGCGCCCAGCTCGATCCGGGAGCTGTGCCTCACGGCCGGTGACCGCCGAAGCAGCCCAGCTCAACCCGGAAACCGCGCTTCAGGGCTGGTGGGCGCCGAAGCTCCCAGCTCGACCCGGGAGCGGTGCCTCACGGCCGATGACCGCCGAAGCGGCCAACTTGATCCGGGAGCCGCGCTTCAGGGCTGGTGGGCGCCGGAGTGGGCCAGGGGTGGCAGGACGGCTTGGGCGTCGGCGCCGGAGAACCAGAGGCCGATCATGAACGCCGCCGTAGCCTCCAGCAGCACCGCCCGGTCGAGGCCGCCACCGTCCACCGGGGTGCAGCCGAGGTCGGTGACCAGCGTGCGGACGGCCACCAGGGCCGCCGGGTCGTCACCGCACAGCGGCACCGCCAGCGGACGGCCGTCGAACACCGGTGGGGTCATCCGCCACACGTCCACGTGGCACAGGTTGAACGCCTTCACCACATGACCTCCGGTGAGCTCGTGGATCAGGCCGGCGAGCGGGCGGGCGGGGTCGTACCCGCCGGGGCCCTCGGCGTTGCTCACGTCGATGACGGGCTTGCCGCGCATCGCCGCGCCGGCGGCCCGCAGCACGTCGGTCACCCCCGCCTGGCGAACGGCCACCATCACGACGTCCCCGAACTCGGCCGCCGCCGCCCAACTCCCGGCCCGCACAGCCCGCACGTCCGCCACCTCACCCCGCACAGCGCCCCGCACCCGCACGTCCGCCACCTCACCCCGTATGGCGGAGCGGGGCGGATGTGTGGGCGTTGCTGTGGCGTGGGACGTCATCCGTTCCGCCTGGGCGGTGCTTCTGGCCAGGTCGCGGCCGCTGATCAGCACCTCGTGGCCCGCTCTCGCCCACTGCGTGCCCAGCGCGTCCGCCATCCCGCCGGCGCCCAAGATCCCGATGCGCATCTGCGTCCTCCGTATTCGCACAGCTCGATTACTGTCATGGACAAGGTAGAAATCCCGTCGCACACCATTCGGTGCCTATCGGAGGCCCCCGTTGTTCCTCGCCGACTGCCAGGCCAGGCTCGCCTTCGACCTGATCTCCAACACCTGGAACGCGGTCGTCGTCTGGGCGCTCCGCCACGGCCCGCGCCGCCCAGGGCAGCTGCGTGCGGAGATCGGCGGCATCAGTCCCAAGGTGCTCACCGAGACGCTGCGCCGCCTGGAGTTCAACGGCCTGGTGACGCGCAGCACGTACGCGGAGGCGCCGCCCCGCGTCGAGTACGAGCTGACCGACCTGGGCCGCACCCTCCTGCACCCGATCGGCGTCTTCGGCGAGTGGGCCTTCGAGCACGCCGACGACGTGCTGGCCGCCCAGGACCGGCAGCAGATCTGAGCCACGGCACGGCCGCCGATCGGCGAATCCTTTACAGCAACTGTGTGTTACGCATTGACTACTCTGGGTAGCTAGTCGTGGGTTGTTCTTTACCATTACCCAGGAGGTTTCATGCGTTCCATCCCCCGTCGGATCGCCGCCGCCGCTGTCGTCGCCGGTGGTCTGACCCTGCTCACCGCCCCCGCCGCGCACGCCGTGCTGGACCCCATCGGCGTGGCCACCTGCCTGGCGAGCTCCGCGACCGAGGTCACCGCGCTGGTCGATCCGGCCAACCCGGGCGTGCCGGCCGAGGTGCCCGCCATGGGTTGCCTGCAGCCCTGATCCAGGGGCCCACACTCCCCGCACCCCCCACCGGCAGACCTGACCCCCTCACCCCCGCCCGCGGGCGGCGTGGCCGCGCCGCCCGCCCCCCGGTTCACCCCCAGCGCAGCGAACGTCCCTCGAAGAGCAGCAGCAAGGAGTTTCGTTGAAGACTCGCGTTCTCACCGCCATCGCCGTTCTGGCGCTGGCCGGCCTGCCACCGATCATCCTCGACGGCCTCACGAGCGAGCCGCCGCTCGTGGAGGTGGAAGCCTGGATCCAGCACGTCAACGTCCTGACGTCCTAGTGCGGCTGGCACAACTGTCCGTGGCCGACGAGCCGGCCAGGCCACGGAGGATGCAAGGGCGGGTCGGCTATGTCATGTTCCTCAGCCGGTGGATCCAGGCGCCGCTCTACCTGGGGCTGATCGTCGCCCAGGTGGTCTACGTGTGGCGGTTCATGGTGGAGCTGCTCCACCTGGTCCAGCTCGGGTTCGGCGGCACGCCGCCGGAGACCACCGTCATGCTGATCGTCCTCGGCCTCGTGGACGTGGTGATGATCTCCAACCTGCTCATCATGGTCATCATCGGCGGCTACGAGACGTTCGTGTCGCGGCTGCGCATCGAGGGCCACCCCGACCAGCCGCAGTGGCTTTCGCACGTCAACGCCAACGTGCTCAAGGTCAAGCTGGCCATGGCGATCATCGGCATCTCGTCCATCCATCTGCTCCAGATCTTCATCAACGCGTCCCGACCGGCCGTCACCGACAGAGAGCTCATATGGAAAACACTCATCCACCTGACCTTCGTGGTCTCGGCGCTGGCGCTGGCGCTCATCGACCGGATCATGGCGGGCGGCCGGCCGCTCCAGGGCACCGGCCGCAACGAGCACTCCTCCAACCTGCACCCGGAGCGCGCCGCCGCCTAGCCTCGCCGCATCGCCGGACCATCGCGACGGGGTGGGGCCTGTGATGCGGGCGAGAGGGGTCACGGTGCTGATGGTGATCGCGGCGGCGTTGTTCCCCGGCACCGCCGCGTACGCCGCCAACCCGCCCCCTGAACCCCCCGAGGCCGCCGAGCCGGCAGAACCGGCCGAGCCCGCCGAACCGGCCGCCGCGCAGGGTCCGACGCCGCTCATCGGCAACGTGACCATCTTCAACGATGAGATCGTCGAGCCCGTGTCACTGCCCGTCAGCACGTGCGGCGGCCTGCTGCCGCTGCTCAGCAAGGCCCCCAGCACGTGTAAGGACACTTCACGCGTGTCGGACGACGACGCGTGAGGCCGTACGTGCCCGTCCTCCCCCGGCGGGCGGGCACCACGGATCAGCCGTAGAGGCGCTCCAGCACCGCCGCCACGCCGTCCTCGTCGTTGGAGAGCGTTCGGTGCTCGGTCGCCGCCAGCACCAGGTGGTGCGCGTTGGCCATGGCGTACCCCCTGCCCGCGAAGGCGAGCACGGCCACGTCGTTCGGCATGTCGCCGAAGGCCACCACCTCCTCCGGCGCGATCCCTCGTTCCTGGCAGAGCCAGTCGAGCGCGCCCGCCTTGGTCACCCCGGGCGCGCTGATCTCCAGCACCCCGGTCACGCCGGAGTGCGTGACCTCGGCCTGGCCCTCGATCGCCGCCACGGCCGCCGTGTACATCTCGTCCGCCGTGTGCGTCTTCGACAGGACGAGCAGTTTGACGATGGGCTCACCCGCTTCGAACACGGAGCTCACCTCGCGGTGGTAGGCCAGGTCGTGGGTGACCCGCCGGGTGTAGGCGGGTTCGGTGAGCACGTTCCTGCCGGTCTCGGCGGCCAGGCCGATTCCGGGCAGGGCCGCGGCGAGCAGGGTGGCGACCTTCCTGGCCGCCGCCGGTTCGAGCGGGAGGCTGCGGATGATCTCGTCGGTGGCCAGGTCGTACACGATGGCGCCGTTGCTGCAGATCACGGTGCCCGTGACGCCCGCCAGCCCGGCGATCGTACGGGCGGTGCGCGGGGGTCTGGCGGTGACGAAGACGATCTCGGCTCCGGCCTCGCGGGCCCTGCGGAGCGCGTTCGTGGTGCGGGGGGTGATGGTGCCGGTGGAGGTGAGGAGGGTGCCGTCAAGATCGGTGGCCACGATGCGAGGAGAGGTCACAGTCGCCGATTATCTCCATGGGGTGACCGCCGCTCTTCACCCGCCCCTCAGAGGCGCAGTTCCGGCGGGAGGACGGTGGAGGCGTTCAGTAGTTCCAGGCCCAGAAGCTCTCCCGAGTCCGCGTAGTCAAGCAGGACGTTGTCCGCTTCGACCTGCCGGATCGCCTCTCCTGGCACCATTTCATGCTTCATCGCGACATAGGCGATATCTCGCACCGAGTCGACGGTCACGTACACCGTCCGCGCCCGCTGCCCCGACGGCAGCTCGTCCCAGCTCAGCAGCCCCTCCCTGGCCTCGTGGGAGCCGGCCAGCGCGGCCCGCACCATGACCATCGCGAGCTCGATCGCCTCCAGCGAGTCGAACCCGGTCACCTTCCGTTCGTGCTCCCATCCGTCGAGCCCGTCGATCCGGTAGGGGCACGACCACTCGCCCGTCGGCTCCTCGTAAGGCACGCCGATCGTGGCCACGACGTCACGTGGCGGATCGGTGCGGAGCATCAGCACCCGATGGGCTATCTCGTACATGTCTGCTGAACTACCCCTCCGGCCACTCAGGGAAGACTCTGGCCGGCACCGGTTCGGCCGTGGAGGGCTCCGTCCCATATCGTCACGGACCAAACATTTCTGTCTTGGGCCGCCGGGAGCTAGTCTGCGTACGGTCGTAAGGGGGCCTTGAGATGAATGACTCATTCGCGACGCGCTTGAGAGCCAGGCTCGACAAGTGCGGACCACTGTGTGTGGGCATCGATCCGAGCCCGGCGCTGTTAGCCGCCTGGGGGCTGGACGACTCGCCCACCGCCCTGGAACGCTTCAGCCGTACGGTCGTGGACGCGGTGCACGACGTGGCCGCCATGGTCAAACCGCAGTCGGCCTTCTACGAGCGCTGGGGCAGCCGCGGCATGGCGGTCCTGGAGAGCACCATCGCCGATCTGCGCGAGGCCGGGGCGATGGTGCTGCTGGACGTCAAGCGCGGTGACATCGGCAGCACGATGGCCGCCTACGCCGAGGCCTACCTCGACAAGGGCAGCCCGCTGGCGGCGGACGCCGTGACCCTGAGCCCGTACCTCGGGTTCGGGTCGCTGGAAGGGGCGATCACCTCGGCCATGGTCAACGACGCGGGCGTGTTCGTGCTGGCCCGCACCTCCAACCCGGAGGCGGCGCCGTTGCAGCGGCTGGTCGCCGACCAGGTGCTGGCCGGGGCCGGCGCGGCGAACGCGGGCCACACGCCGTTCGGGCCGGTCGGGGTGGTCATGGGTGCCACGCTGCCCGCGCTGGAGCACTCGCTGGCCGACCTCAACGGGCCCGTCCTGGCGCCGGGGATGGGCGCCCAGGGCGCCTCGCCGGCCGACGTGGCGCGGCTGTTCGGGTCCGTACGGCACCTGGTCCTCCCCTCGGTGTCCAGGGAGGTGCTGGCCGATCCCGTGCGCCTGCGCGCCCGTGCCCTGACCTACCGCGACGAGTGCGCCGCCCTCCTGGCGCCCAGGGCCGCCGCTCAGAAGTGAGTGGCGATCCCGAACGCCTCGCGTAGCCGCGCCATGTCGTGCAGGTCGCGTGCCCTGGGCCGGTAGCCCCGATGGAAGTCCACCTGCTGGGCCACCGACAGGCAGGGCACCGGCACGCCCTCGATCACGCCGGTGACGAAGGCGTGCGCCGGGTAGGTGAACGCGCCGCCCGCGTCGTCGAGGCGCTGGATCGCGGACCCGTCGGCGGCGAACAGCAGCGGGTGCAGGTCGAGCTCGTGGCCGTGGGCGTCGGCCATGACGAAGCGGGCGGGGCGGCCCGGCACGACGCCTTCGCGCTCGGCGTAGCCGGCGGCCGCCAGCGTGGCGATCACCGTGGGCTCCTGCTCGACACGATGCAGGAGGTCGAGGTCGGCGTGCTCGCGGGTGACGCGGCCGACGAGCGCGTCGATCCCCCAGCCGCCGGCCGTCCAGACCTCGCACCCCGCCGCCCGCAGCACTTCCAGCACGTGCAGGACCGTCTCCGCAGCGAACACCCTGCCGATCCTACGAGGTACGGATCTTACGGCGTGCCGGGCTCGCGGTTCACGGCGGCGAGCACCGCGCACCGAGGCCGTCAGAACGGAGGTGTCCAGGGCCGCGCCCCACCGGGTGTGGCCGCCGGCACGCGCCTCCACGTAGGCGATGGCCTGGCTACCCTGCCCCGGACCCAGGGCGTGCTCGGCGTAGTGCAGGATGTCGACGTCGATCCCGGCGGCGGCCAGGGCCGCGGTCAGCGGGTACGGCACGTCCCACGGCGCCTGCTCAGGCGGCACGCCGAGATCGGCGGCCCGCTTGGCGTGGTGGGCCAGGCCCTTGGAGATGGCGTCCTGGTGGGTGCCGGAGAAGGCGGTGTAGACGAGGTCCCCGGCGTACGGGTGGCGGTCGGGCACCGGCAGGCGGTTGCGGTGCTCGACGGTGCGGCGGATCCCGTCGATGTCGGAGAGGTCGAGCATCGGGTCGACGCCCTGGGAGTACAGGTTGAGGGCGAGGGTCACCAGGTCCACGTTGCCGGTCCGCATGATGGTCGAGATCCAGGCCGCCCGGCTGGCGGCGGAGCGGCGTACGGAGGGGGACGTGGCGGCCCTGGAGTCCGCCCTGACGGCCCGGGCGGCGGCGACGCGACGGCGGCCGGCGACATCCTCCAGGCGGAGATGAGCCAGACCCTCACCCTCCTCCGCGACCGCCGGACGTGACGCCCCCCGCACGCCGGCACGGGGTCCTCCGAATGGAGGATGCCGGGACGACGCGATGGACGATGCCGCGCGACCGGCCCCGGCGGGAGGCTCAAAGGCATGGAAACCATCGAGGTGAGAGACCTCCGCAAGACGTACGGCGACACGCACGCCGTGGACGGTGTGACGTTCACGGTCCACTCCGGCGAGACGTTCGGGATCGTCGGCCACAACGGCGCGGGCAAGACCACGACCGTGGAGTGCCTGATCGGGCTCAAGCGGCCCGACGCGGGCACGGTGCGGGTGCTCGGCGAGGACCCGGCGCAGCGGCGGCGGGCCCTGGCCCAGCGGATCGGGGCGCAGCTCCAGGACAGCTCGCTGCCGGAGCGGCTCAAGGTCGCAGAGGCGCTGCGCCTGTTCGGCCGCTTCTACCGCGAGCCGGCCGGCTGGCGCGAGGTGATGGCGCGCTGGGGCCTGGAGTCGCTGGCCGGGAAGGCGTTCGGCGACCTGTCCGGCGGGCAGCGGCAGCGGCTGATGCTCGCGCTGGCCCTGGTGGGCGACCCCGAGGTGGTCGTGCTCGACGAGCTGACCACGGGCCTGGACCCGGTCGCGCGCCGGGAGACGTGGCGGCTGGTGAACGACCTGAAGGCGGCCGGTACCACCGTCGTACTGGTCAGCCACTACTTCGACGAAATGGAGGCGCTCTGCGACCGGGTCGCCGTCTTCGCCCGCGGCCGCGTCGTGGCCATGGGCTCCCCGGGCGAGATCATCGCTCGGACCGGAACCGCCTCCCTGGAAGAGGCGTACTTCGCGCTTGAGGGAGCCGGCCGATGAAGGCGTTCACCGCTCTGACGAACACGGAGCTCAGGCTGCTGCTCCGCGATCCCGCCTCGATGTTCTTCATGACGGCCTTCCCGCTCATGCTGCTGGTGCTCAAGCGCGGCGACAGCGGCGCCGTGCCCGGTTACCTCGCGATGATCGCGGCCATCGGCGGGATGGGCGCCCTGCCGGGCGTCATCGCCTCCTACCGCGAGCGCAAGGTGCTCAAGCGGCTGGCGGTCACGCCGGTCACCCCCGTCATGCTGCTCGGCGCCCAGCTCGTGGCGCAGATCCTGGCGGGCCTGGGGGGCTCGGTGCTGCTGGTCGGGGTGTCGATCACGCTGTTCGACGGGGAACCGCCCGGGAACGTCCTGCTGCTGGCCGCGGCCTACCTGCTCTGCGCGGTGATGGTCTGCGCGCTCGGCTTCGTGATAGCCGCCCTCGTCCGTAACGCCAGGGGCGCGAACCTGGTCGGCATGCTGGTCATGTTCCCCATGATCTTCCTGTCGGGCGCGGCCGTGCCCAGGAAGGCACTGCCCGACTCGCTGCGCCAGATCGGCGACTTCCTGCCGCTGACCCCGGCCGTGGAGGCCCTGGGCCACGGCTGGGCCGGCACCGCCGCGGTCTTCCCGTTCATGATCCTTGCGGGGATAATCGTGGCTGGCACGGCCACCGCCGCCGCGCTGTTCCGATGGGAGTGACGAAGTGAACGTCTGGGAGGCGCGCTGGCTGCGCGCCTTCCACCTGCTCTACCACGCCTGCCTGGCGCTCGGCCTGATCCTCTCGCTCGGCGAGCCGTCCGGCCCCGGCCCGGCGGCGCTGGGGATCCTCGCGGTGATGGCCGCCTGGCACTGGTTCTTCGTGGTACGCCGGCCGCACCTGCTCGGACGGCCCAACCCGATGGCCTTCCACCTGGTGGTGATCTGCGGCCTGTACGCCGCCCTGGTGATGACCGACCGCTCCTTCGACGTGGTGATCTTCGGCCTGATGCCGCAGCCGTACCTCATGCTGGCCGGCCCCTGGTCCTACGTGGGGGCCGTGGCGACGGTGCTGACCACGTTCGTGGCCAGGGGGCACCTGGACAAGCCCGACGCCATCTGGCAGCTCGCCGGGAGCTCCGGACTGGTGCTGGCGATCGGGCTGTTCGTGAACTACCTGACCAGGCAGAGCGAGCAGAACCGGGCGGTCGGGGTGCTGGAGGAGCGGGCGAGGCTGGCCAGGGAGATCCACGACACCATCGCGCAGGGGTTGAGCGGGATCATCACCCAGCTGGAGGCGGCCGAGCAGGCGATGCCCGAGCTGGCAGCCGTACAGAAGAGGATCACGCTGGCCAAGGAGCTGGCGCGGGACAACCTGCAGGAGGCGCGGCGCTCCGTGGACGCGCTGCGGCCGCGGCCGCTCGCCGACGCGCGGCTCGACGCGGCGCTCGCGGAGGTGGCCGAGCGCTGGTCGCGCACGTCGGGGACGACGGCGACCGTGGCGGTGGAGGGCACGCCGCGACCCCTGGCCGGTGAGGTGGCGGCGGCGCTGCTGCGCGCGGCGCAGGAGGGCCTGTCGAACGTGGCCAAGCACGCCTCGGCGGACAGGGTGGCGATCACGCTGACCTACATGGAGGACGAAGTGACACTCGACGTGTACGACGACGGGAACGGCTTCGACCCGGCCGTGCCCCGCGCGGGCTACGGCCTGGCCGCGATGCGCGAGCGGGCCGGCACCGTGGGCGGCACACTGACGGTCGAGTCCGCGCCGGGAGAGGGGACGGCACTGTGCCTGCGCATCCCCTCCGTCTGATGATCGTCGACGACCATCCGGTGGTCCGTGACGGGCTGCGTGGCATGTTCGAGCACGTGGCCGACATCGAGGTGGTGGCGGCGGTGGCCGACGGGTTCGAGGCGCTGGCGATGGCCCGGCGGGTGCGGCCGCACGTCGTCCTCATGGACCTGCGCATGCCGGGGCTGGACGGGGTCGGCGCGATCGAGCGGCTCCGCGTGGACCATCCGGAGATCAAGGTGATCGTGCTCACCACCTATGACACGGACGCGGACGTGACGCGGGCCATGGCCGCCGGGGTGGCGGGTTACCTGCTGAAGGACGCGCCGCGGGAGGAACTGCATCGCGCGGTCCGTACGGCGGCCGCCGGAGGAGCGGTGCTGGCCCCGTCGATCGCCTCCGCGCTCATCCGCGGGCCGGCGGCGCAGGACCCGAGCCCGCGCGAGCTGGAGGTGCTGCGCCTGGTCGCGCGCGGATCGGCGAACAAGGAGATCGCCCGGACCCTGCTGATCAGCGAGACGACGGTGAAGACGCATCTCAAGCACGTCTTCGCCAAGCTCGGCGTCGACACCCGGGCCGCGGCGGTCGTCGTGGCCATGGAACGCGGGCTCCTCTCCTGAGGTGGAGCGCCTGTACGGGGACGCGTCGGCGCGCCTTGTCCAGCTTGCCGACTCATCTCGGGTTGGCACGGGATGCAAAGAGGTTGTCATTGCTGGTCAACTATCGGCGTTTCGCTGTTGCCACAATGAGGGCGAATTCCGCATACCGGCAGCAGGTGGGTGACGATCTGTGCACGGCTTTCTGGAGTCCCGTCCGGATGGGTTGACCACCGCCTTACGGAAGGAAGCAGCATGACCAGTCGCTCAACGTGGCGGCGTGCTCTGGCCGCCGCCTCGATCGTCTTCGCAACCGTGACACTGACGGAGACGGCCGCCGCCGCCGAACGGACCGCTCCCGTCCCCTACTGCCCAGGTGGCTACCTGTGCCTGCTGACCGCCTCCGGTTCCCCGTGGACCGTCCTCGTCGCGGAAGGCGAGAGGCGAAGCTTCCCGGACGGGCTCGCGGTGCTGGGCGTGGACAATCAGACGCAGCTTAATTACTGCGTCAACGCGAAGCCGTTCAGATACGGCCTGGCCCCCGGACGCGAGACGACCCACTCCCACACCGTGCAGTATGTCAGCCCCAGCCAGGTCTGCGTTTTCTGAGTCGTCCGGCCGGCGGGCCACGGCGCGTCGGGGCTGATCGTCTCAGGCCTGTGCGCCGTGGCCGGCGGGTGTTCCAGGGAGCTCGCCGGCTCGCGAGCTCCCCTGCCGCCGCTTACTTCTTCGGCACGTAGAGCCGGATGTCGGTCAGGCTCGCGCTGCCCTCGTAGACGTTGGTGTAGAGGTCGCCGATCACGAAGTAGTCGGGATAGGCAGACCCGGCCGGCCACTGGTCGGGCCAGGTCGTGCTGCCGTTGTTGTCGTTCTGCACGAGGTCGCCGTTGAAGCGGCCGTCGTACTCTTCCGGTTTGACGTTGTAGTGCCAGATCGGGTTGTTGTCGACGACGAACGGCCGGTGGAAGCGGATCGTCTTCTTGCCCACCCGGGCGAAGTTGCCGCTCGCCTCCAGCGTGTAACCGGTCTCGTCACGCTCGATCGCGAAGGTGTAGTACTCATCGGGCATCAGCTCGGGCTGCAGCTCGGCGGCCGAGGAGAGCTGCTGCTCGGCCTTACCGCCCGAGCAGGTGGTCATGAACCACTGGGAGTTGCCCGCCAGGCCGCCCCTGCCGGGGCGCCAGTTGGGCATGCCGCTGATCCACATGTTGACCGTGTTGAAGCTGCTGTCGCGGTAGTTGTAGTACTGGCCAGTGTTGGAGTCGCAGATGCGGCCGCCGGTGCCGGTGCCGACCCGGTCGGGGTGCTGGGCGAAGGAGTCCATCAGCACCTTGCGGCGATAGTGCCAGAAGTGGTTGTTACGCGGCGCGGGATCGGCGAAGTCCACGATCGTCATGAAGTGGTAGCCGTTGTAGCCGTAGCGGCCCGCGCGTACGTCCTGCCACTCGCAGTACGGAGAGGACGCGTCGCCGTTCCAGCCCGGACTGCGCGACCCCTCGCCCCAGGGGTGCTGGGTCTTGCAGCCCTCGGTCGAGTAGCCGTTGATCCGGCCGTCGTACTCGATCGTGCCGTTGCGCTTGCCGCCGAAGTCGACCGTCTTCAGCTTGTACTCGACCCGGTACCTGTCCGGCAGCGCCTTCGTCGGGCGGAAGATCGCGCCACCCGTGTGGTCGGGCACCTTGATCTCGGCGACCGGCCCGCCCTTGATCACCTTCCTGCTGATGGAGGGCGGCGACTCGATCACACCGTCCTTGTTCCAGTCGCGCGCCGACAACGACGCTGTCAGCCAGCCGTCCTTGCCGACCTTGAACTCCTTGCGGTAGGTGTCGAAGGACTCGAACGCCTCGTTCCAGGCCGGCCCGTAGTCGTTCTGGTACCAGAGACCCGAGTCATCCATGATCGTGTCGAACGGCTTGGCGTACGTCTCCTTGACCCAGGGCGCGTCGCCGAGCGGCTTGGCGAAGTTCTCCTGGTAGAGCAGCCGCCAGCCGGCTTTGGCCTCGGCCGGCGGGTTGACGGCCAGCGGGGTCAGGGCCACCACAAGAGCAAGTAAGCCACGGGTTGCGATTTTTCTGGACAACTCTCCTCCGAGGGGGGATCAGAAGGTGCCGTTGGGGTCGTAGTACTGGGCCGCGTTGTCCTTGGTGACCATGGGCGACGGCACGACCGTGTCCTTCTCGACCTTCGCGCCGCTGAGGATCTCGACGGCCCGGTCGAGGCCCATGCTGCCGATCTGGTCGGCGTCGTTGAGCCCGGTGACGACGTAGTTCGTACCGTCCTGGATCGCCTTGAGCGCCTCGTTCTGGCCGTCGACGCCGGCGAGGACGATCTGCTCGGCCTTGCCCGCGTCGGCGATGGCCCGCTGCGCGCCCAGGCACATGGCGTCGTTCTCGCAGAAGACCGCCTTGAGGTCGCCGTGCTGGGCCAGCAGGCTCTCCATCACCGACAGGCCGCCGTCCGAGCTCCAGTTGCCGAAGTCCGGGGCCTCGACGAGCGTGATGCCCTGGGTGGTGCCGAGCACCGACTTCAGCCCTTCGGTGCGGGCCAGGCCGATCGAGTTGTCCGCCGGCCCGCCCTTGATGATGCCGACCTTGCCGCCGTCGGTCAGCCGCTTGGCGAGGAACTGGCCGTCCTGCACGCCGATCGCCTTGTTGTCGGGGCCGATCCAGCTCGTGTACTCGCCGACGGCGAACTTGCGGTCGACCAGGACGACGGGCTTGCCGGCCTGCTTGATGGCGTTCAGGGCGGCGGGCGCCGACTCCAGCGGGCCCCCGGAGATGATGATCGCGTCGACGTTCTTGCTGAGCAGATCCTCGATGTTGGCGGCCAGCTTGGCCGCGTCGCCGTTGGCGTCGGTGCTGATGATCTGGATCTTCCCCTTCTTCTTCGCCTGGGCGGCGATGGCCTTGTCCATGCCGCTGAAGTAGGGGCCGCTGAGCAGGAAGTTGGCGACGCCGATGGTCTGCGTGCCGTCGTCCTGCCCACCTCCGGACGAGCACGCGGTGAGGCCGAGGCAGCAGGCGAGGAGGAGGATTCGTAATTTCATCATTTTCTCCGGACGAGGATGACGACGATGATGATCAGGCCCTTGAGCACCTGCTGCCAGAAGCTCTGCACTCCGTACAGGTTGAGCAGGTTGTTGATGAGAACCAGGACGAGCACGCCGCCGAACGTCGCCCGCGCCGAGCCGCGGCCGCCCGACAGGGCGGCGCCGCCGATGACGCACGCGGCGATCGCGTCGAGCTCGAAGGCCACGCCGACGCTGGGCTGCGCGATGCCGACGCGGCTGGCCAGGACCACCCCGGCCAGCCCGGCGCAGGCGCCGCTGATCGCGTACGCGAGGATCACGTGCTTGCGGACGTTGATGCCGGCCAGGCGCACGGTCTCGGCGTTGCCGCCGATCGCGATGATCGACCGGCCGGCGGGCGTGCGGGACAGGAACACGCCTCCCGCGAGGAAGACCACCGCCATGATCAGGGTGATGAGCGGGACGGGACCGAGCATGGCGGAGCCGAGCCCGAGGAAGGCCGGGTCGGTCGGGGTGATGGGCACCTCGGAGTAGACGAACGCCAGGCCGCGGATCGTGGTGAGCGAGGCCAGCGTCACCACGAACGGCGCGAGCCCGAACCGCGCCACCAGCGCGCCGTTGACCAGCCCGAACGCGATGCCGGCCAGCACGCCGACGGTCATCGCGACCGGGATGGGCAGCCCCGCGGACAGGCCGGCGGCGAGGATGCCGGTGAAGGCCACCACGGAGCCGACGGACAGGTCGATGCCGCCGGTGAGGATCACCACCAGCATGCCGAAGGCCAGCAGGCCCGTCGTGACCATCTGCTTGAGCAGGTTGGTGAGGTTGGCCGGGGTGAGGAAGGTGTCGGAGGTCGTGGCGGCCACCACGACGAGCAGGACGACGACGGCCGCCGAGATCGCCTCGGCTGTGAAGTCCCGCCCTCTCAGGACGAGGCGGGGGGTGGCGGCGATCATGTGAGGGTTCCCATCGAATAGGCGAGGACCTGGTCCTCGCTGGTCTGCTCCGAACGCAACTCGCCGACGATCCGCCCGTGCGCCATCACGAGCACGCGGTCGCTCGCTCCGATCACCTCGGTGAGGTCGGAGGAGATGAGCAGTACGGCCACGCCGTCGCGGGCGAGAGCGTCGATCATGCGGTAGATCTCCACCCGGGTCGCCATGTCCACGCCGCGGGTGGGCTCGTCCAGCAGCAGCACGCGCGGGCTCTTGAGCAGCCACTTGGCCAGCACGGCCTTCTGCTGGTTCCCGCCGCTCAGATGCTCCACCACCATGGGCGCGCAGCCCTCCGGCTGGATGCCCAGCCGGTCGATCATGCCGCCGATCTGGTCGCGCTGCCTGGCCAGGTCGATGAGCGGCCCCTTGAGCGTGGTGAGCGCGATGTTGTCGCGCACGGACATGCCGAGCACGAGTCCGCTGCGCTTGCGGTCCTCGGTGACCAGCGCCAGCCCGGCGGCGATGGCCTCGGCCGGGGAGCCGTACGCGCCGCTGCCCGCACTGGCCGGCTCGGCGCCGAACACGCAGCGGGCCAGTTCGCTGCGGCCCGACCCGACGAGCCCGAACATGCCCACGACCTCGCCCGCGCGCAGCGTGAACGACACGTCCTCGAACTCGCCGTCCCTGGTGAGCCCGGAGACCTCAAGCCGGAGATCGCCCGGCTCCGGGCGGCGGTCGGGGTAGATCTGCTCCAGCCGCCTGCCCGCCATGAGCCTGATGAGCTCGTCCTCGCTCGTACGCGCCGGCTCGGTGGTCTCGATGACCCGGCCGTCCTTGATCACCACGATGGAGTCGGCCAGGTCGAGCACCTCGGCCAGCCGGTGCGAGACGTAGATCACCAGGACGCCGCGCTCCCGCAGCCGCCTGATCAGCGCGAACAGCGAGTCGAGGTCGCTGCCCGCGAGCACGGCCGATGGTTCGTCGAGTATCAGCACGCGCGGCTCGGTCACCAGCGCCTTGGCTATCTCGACCATCTGCTGGCGGGCCACGGTGAGCCGTTCCGCGGACGTGCGCGGGTCGATCGCGCCGAACCCGATCGACTCCAGCAGCTCGGCGGCCCTGGCGTGCGCGGCGGGCCAGTCGATGAGGCCGCGCCGCCGGGGGAAGTCCCCCATCAGCAGGTTCTCGGTGACCGACAGTCCGGGCACCAGCGTCAGCTCCTGGTAGACGGTCCTGATGCCCCGCTCGTGCGCGTCGTGCGGGGAGCGCAGCCCGACGCGCTCGCCGTCGATCCACATCTCCCCCGCGCTCATCGGCTGGGCCCCGGCCAGGATCTTGATCAGTGTCGACTTGCCCGCCCCGTTGGCCCCCACCACGGCCAGCACCTCGCCGAAGCGCCCCTCCAGGTCGATCCCGTGGAGCACCCCGACGCCCGCGTAGTCCTTGGTGACGCCGCGCAGCACGAGGCTCATTGGAACGCCTCCATGACGATGACCGTCTTCTGGCGGGTGAACTCCAGCGCCGTGTCGTGCACGCCCTCCCGATGGCCCCCGGTGTCCTTCGTGCCGCCGAACGGCAGGTTCTCGGCCCGCAGCGCGGTGGACCCGTTGATCACCACGCCGCCGACGTCGAGCTTGCTCGCGATCGTGAACGCGCGGGAGATGTCGCGGGTGAAGACCGCCGCCTGCAGCCCGTACGGCGAGGCGTTGGCCAGCCGCACCGCCTCCATCGGGTCGGTGAACGAGGCCACGGGGGCGACCGGCCCGAAGATCTCCTCGCCGAACGCCGCGCTGGAGACCGGCACGTCGGACAGCACGACCGGGTCGTAGAACGCCCCCCTCCTGCCCCCGCCGGTGACCAGCCTGGCCCCGTCGGAGACAAGCTGGCGCACGGCCGTCTCGACCCGCTCGGCCGCCTCCTCCGAGATCAGCGGGCCGACGTCGGTCGTTTCCAGCAGCTGGTCGCCGACGGTGAGATTGCGGGTCTCCTCCAGCAGCGCCGCCACGAACTCCCCGTGGACGGCCCGATCGGCGTAGACGCGCTTGACGGCGCAGCAGATCTGCCCGTTGCCCCTGGCCAGGCGGCCCAGCACGACGGCGCGGGCGGCCTGGGCCAGGTCGGCGTCGGCGCAGACGATCAGGGCGTCATTGCCGCCGAGCTCCAGGAAGACCTTCTTCAGCGTGTCCGCGCCGCGCCTGGCCAGCTCCCTGCCGGCCACCGTGCTGCCGGTCAGCGACACGGCCGCGATCCCGGGCAGCTCGGCGAGCAGCTGCGACACGCGTACGCCGCCGGTGACCACCTGGTGGGCGTTCTGCGGCGCGCCCGCCTTCGCGACCAGCTCGGCCACGCGGAGCACGGCGAGCGGGCAGCGCGAGGGCGGCTGCACGACCACGGCGTTGCCCGCGGCCAGCGCGGCGGCGGCCTTGTGCGCGTAGAGTTCCACGGGATAGTTGAAGGGCACGATGGCCGCCACGACACCGAGTGGCTCGCGCATGGTCACCGCGAGGTGCCGCTCCAGCCCCGGCACCGCGTCCAGCGGGATCTGCCTGCCGAACAACCGGGTCGCCTCGCCCGCGTAGCCGCGGAAGATGCGCACGGCGGCCGCCACCTCCCCCCGCGTCTGCAGGATGGGCTTGCCGTTCTCGGCGGCCAGCAGCCGCGCCAGGCTCTCCGACTCCGCATCCACGAGGTCCGCCACCCGCCGCAGCAAGGACTCGCGTTCGTACGCGGGTAAACGGGCCATCTCCCGCTGGCCGGCCTGCGCGGTCTCCACCACGCTCGCCACGCGTTCCTCGGTGAACGACTCGGCCTCGCCGAGTAACTCGCCGGTGCCGGGGTTACGGACTTCGATCATGTAGGTGCCCCCTGTTACAACAACATGGACGCAACTTGTAATTACAGGATGCTAGGATGTTAGGCAAGAGGCAGCGGCTCGCGATGTCTGGAGTCGGGGCGGCGATGTTCGGCGACGACGGTTCCCTCGCGAGCGGCGGTCACCGCGCGCCATCCCACCGCGCACGGGCCGACCGGGCGCCTTACGGCCGACCTTTCCGACGCGGCCACGCCCCTGTTCGACGTCCTCGCCGCGCCGCGGCTACATTGCGCAGGAGCACCGCCTCCGCCGGCGGCGCCGGGCCGGCGATGGAACGCTCCCCCGATCGGCCGGGCTCGCCGGTCGGCGACACCGCGCGTTCCCCCGGGAGACCGTCGTGCGGCGTCCACGGGAACCCGATCGGCGAGGAGTCGTTCGCCCGGCTTGACATGATCACTCACACATCAGGGGAGTCATGACGCGACAACGACTGGATCGGGAGTCGTTCGTCCCGATGTACTACCAGCTTCAGCAGGCCCTCATCCAGGACATGGACGCGGGAATGCACCGCCCGGGCGACCGCCTGCCCAGCGAGAGCGAGCTCTGCGACTCGTACGGCGTGTCGAGGACCGTGGTCAGGCAGGCGCTGCGCGAGCTGGAGATCAGCGGGCGCATCGTGCGCAGGAAGGGGCAGGGGTCGTTCGTGGCGCTGCCCAAGACCTCCGAGCTCCTGGTCCAGTCGCTCACCGGCCTCCACGAGGACGTCACCTCGCGCGGCGGCACCATGCGCAGCGACGTGCGCCGCCTTGAGCGGGTCCCCGCCACGCCGGAGGTCGCCGCCGAACTGGGGATCGCCCCGGGCGACCCGGTCATCGTCCTCGACCGGTTGAGGTTCGTGAACGAGGTCCCGTGGGTGACGGTGGTGACGTACCTGCCGTACGCGTTGTGCCCCCGGCTGCTGGAGGAGGATCTGACCCAGCAGTCGCTGTACGCGCTGCTGGAGGACGGTTACGGGGTCGAGATCTCCTGGGGCCGGCGGCGCGTGGAGGCCGTGCCCGCTCCCGCGGCGGTGGCACGGGCGCTGGAGATCCGCCGCGGCAGCCCGATCCTCC
Source organism: Nonomuraea jiangxiensis (assembly GCF_900099965.1). Lineage (GTDB taxonomy): Bacteria > Actinomycetota > Actinomycetes > Streptosporangiales > Streptosporangiaceae > Nonomuraea > Nonomuraea jiangxiensis. The sequence goes on from NZ_FNDJ01000038.1 coordinate 30,720, forward strand.
TGCTGTCCAGCACGTCGTACGCGCCGGACGGCCGGCCGGTCGAATACTTCGTCGCCTCGCACCGAGGCGATCTGAGCCGCTTCGAGGTGCGTCTCGAACGGCGCAAGGGCGCGCCGTACAACCCGCTTCTCACCTTGCAGTCCGCCGACACCTGAGGCGTTCCGCCGGCGGGTGCTCCCGGGCGCACGCCGGCCACCGGGCACAGGTCTGCCGGGCAGACGGCGGTGCGCCTGTGGGACGAGGTCAGCCGGTGGGCCCGGCGTCGATGCGGATGACGTCCTCCTCCTCGTCCTCGGGCTCTTCCTCCGGCTGTGGCTCGTCCAGGGCCTCCGGCGGGTCGGCCGGGATCGGGCGGCGGGTTCGCGGTGTCACGACACCCGCACGTTCCGCGACGACGTCGCTCTCCCCGTTGACCCGCCCTACCGCCGCTGGCAGCTCTTCGGGCTTTCTGGTCATACTCACGCACCTGCCCCGACGCCACCATCCGAACCGCTTGTCACGGGTCCGATGCGGCAGGCGGCCGGTCAGCGGGCGAGGGCGCGTTCCAAGGCGTCGAACGTCAGGTTGACCCGGGCGACGTACTCCTCCTGAAGGCCGGCCGCCGCCTCCCCGGCCAGCACCCGCGCCGCGATCGACCCGTACGCCGCCCGGCACCCGGCCACGATCAACGCCGCGCTCAGCCACGGGTCGGGATCGTCGCCCCACTCGGCGATCAACGACGCCAGCAGGTCCTCCGCCTCCTCGACCGTCTCGCGCAGCCGCGCCCGCAGCGCCGGGGAGTCGAGGATGACCCCCCAGAACAGCCGGAATCTGTCGTCCATCCCGCCCAGCGGGTGCCCTTCGGCGATGTGCCGCAGGAGCGTCGCGCGCAGCGCCCCGAGCACGGACGTCCCGCCGGGCCGGTCCCGGACGGTCACGGTGAGCAGCTCGGCCAGCTCGGGCAGCCGGTCGAAGAAGATGTCCTCCTTGCGGGGGAAGTGGTTGAACACCGTGACCTTGGACACGTCGGCGGCCTCGGCGATCTCGCCGATCGTCACGTTGTCGAAGCCGCGCTCCATGAACAGCAGCGTTCCGAGATCGGAGATGCGGCGGCGGGTCTCGGCCTTCTTGCGCTCGCGCCGTGATGAGGACTCCACAAGGTCACTTTATCGCACTCAAAGTTGAGTCGAGTAAAGTGAAGTCATGGACTACGAAGTGATCATTTCCGGTGGAGGGCCGGTCGGCCTGATGCTCGCGTACGAGCTCGGCCTGCACGGCGTGAGCGTGGCCGTGCTGGAGCGGCTCACCGAGGTGGACGAAACGATCAAGGCCGGCGCGATCAACGTGCCGACGGCCGAGGCGCTGGACCGCCGCGGCCTGATTCCCGACCTGCGGGCCGCGATGGAGCGCAACCGGGAGGCGTTCCTGGAGATCATGCGCCGGCGGTCCGGCGGGGCCGTCGCGCCGCCGCCCGCGGCGGCCAGGTTCGCCGGGCACTTCGCCGGCATCTGGCTGCTCGCCGACCGGATCGACGCGTCCGACCCGGACTTCGCGGGGCGCGGCGAGGGCGTGCTCGGCGGGGTCCGGCAGCAGGACATCGAGGCCCTGCTGGAGGAGCGGGTGACCGCGCTCGGCGTCAAGGTCATGCGCGGGGTCGAGGTGACCGGGCTGGAGGCCCGCGCCGACGGCGTCACCGTGCTGGCCGGCGAGCGGCGGTTCGAGTGCGGCTGGCTGGTGGGCTGCGACGGCGGGCGCAGCCTCGTACGGCGGCTGTCCGGCTTCGAATTCCCCGGCACCCCGCCGGAGATCACCGGCCACCAGGCCATGGTCGAGATGGAGGACGCCGAGGGGCTCGCCTTCGGCTGGACCCGCACCGACACCGGCGTCTACGTGAACGGCCCGATCCCCGGGCGCATCCTGACCGTCGAGTACGGCGGCCCGCCGGACGACCGCGACACCCCCGTCACGGCTGCGGAGCTGCAGGCCAGCCTGCGCCACGTCTCGGGCGTCGACGTCACGATCACCGGCGTCGTGTCCGCCACCCGGTTCACCGACCACGCCCGCCAGGCCACGACATACCGCCTGGGCCGGGTCCTGCTGGCCGGCGACGCCGCCCACGTCCATTCCCCCTTCGGCGGGCAGGGACTCAACCTCGGCATCGGCGACGCGGTGAACCTCGGCTGGAAGCTCGCGGCGGTGGCGCGCGGGCGGGCTCCGGAGTCGCTGCTCGACACCTACACCGCCGAACGGCACCCGATCGGCGCCTGGGTGCTCGACTGGACGCGCGCCCAGGTGCTGCTCATGCGGCCCGAGCCACGGGCCCGGGCCCTGCGCGGGATCGTGTCCGACCTGATCGACACCTCCGCGGGCACCACCTACTTCGTCAAGCGCATCTCGGGTCTCTGGCAGCGCTACGACCTGCCGGGCGAGCATCCCCTGGTGGGCACGACCGTGCCGGAGCTCGCTCTCGCCGACGGCTCGCGGCCGGCGGACTACCTGCACGACGGCCGGGGACTGCTGCTCGACCTGGGGGCGGTGCCCGCCGGCGCCGGCGACGGCAGGGTACGGCGGGTCACCACCACCTGCCCCGACCGGCCGGACCTCGGCGGGCTCCTGGTCAGGCCGGACGGTGTAGTGGCCTGGGCGGGCACCGGCGGCCCCTCCCTGGAGGAGGCACTGGCCGCCTGGTTCCCGGCGGCCTGAGAAGAAGGCTCTCCCGGGCGACGCGGAGAACTGTCAGTCGCTGAGCGTGGCCTCGATCTCCAGGCGGGTGGGCATCGAGGTGCTGGCGCCCTCGCGCTGCACCGACAGCCCGGCCGCCGCCGAGGCGAAGCGCAGCGCCTCCTCGACCCCGTACCCCTCCGACCGCGCCACGGCCAGCGCCCCCACGAACGTGTCGCCGGCCGCCGTCGTGTCCACCGCGTTCACCTTCGGGGCGGGCACCAGCAGCCGCTCCCCCGGCCGGGACCCGTACAGGGCGCCCGCGGAGCCCAGCGTGATCACGGCCTCCTCGACGCGTTCGAGCAGCGCGTCCATGGCGGCCTCCGCGCCGGTGACGCCGGTGATGGCGGCGGCCTCGTGCTCGTTCGGGACGATCAGGGCGACCGTGTCGAGCAGCTCGTCCGGCAGCGGCTGGGCGGGGGCGGGGGTGAGGATGACGGGCACGCCGGAGACCCGGGCCGCCTGCGCCGCCGCCATGACCGCCGCCATCGGCAGTTCGAGCTGGAGCAGCAGCACCTGCGAGGCGGCGATGGCGGCCAGGTCGTCGCCCGAGGGGCCGGTGACGGTGCCGTTCGCGCCGGGGACCACGATGATCGAGTTGCCGCCGGTGTCGTCCACGACGATGTGCGCGATGCCGGTGGGACCAGGCACCTGGCGCAGGCAGCGTACGTCGACCCCGGCCTCCGACAGCGTGGCGCGCAGCTCGGCGCCGAACCCGTCGTCGCCCACCGCCCCGAGGAAGGCCACGTCGGCCCCGGCCCGCGCGGCGGCGATCGCCTGGTTGGCCCCCTTGCCGCCGGGCACGGTGCGGAACCGGTGGCCCGTCACGGTCTCGCCCCGCCGCGGGGCTTCCGGCACGTACGCGACGAGATCCATGTTGGCGCTGCCGAAAACCGAGATCATGACCTCATCATCTCCTGTGTACGTGCCGCGAGCTCGCCCAGGCCCACCCCGTCGAACCCGGTGAGGCTGCTGGCCAGGCTGTCGCGCATGCGCCAGCGGTCCGGAACGCCGCCGTTCAGCGCGCCCGCGACCGAACCGGCCGTGGCGCCCGCCGAGTCGGTGTCCCAGCCCCCGGCGACGGCGCCCGCGATCGTGGCGGTGAAGTCGCCCCGGCCGTGCACCAGCGTGGCGGCGACGAGGGCGGCGTTGTTGATGGTGTGCACCCAGTGCAGGTTGCCATGGCGTTCGTGCAGGTGGTCGATGACACGCTCGAAGTCGTGCTCGCGGGTGGCGTCCGCGACGGCCAGGCGTACCGCCTCGTGCAGCCGGGACCCCTCGGGCACCACGGACAGCCCCGCCCGCACGACCTCCTCCGCCGAGGTCGTCACCAGTGACGCGGCGCACATCGCCGCCGCGAACATCGCCCCGTAGATCCCGTTCGCGGTGTGCGTGAGCCGGGCGTCCCGCCAGGCGAACTCCGCCGCCGTGGCCGGATCGCCCGGGTTGACCCAGCCGTACACGTCCGTCCTGATCATCGCGCCGATCCACTCCCGGAACGGGTTGCGGTACGTGGCCGTCGCCGGGGGCTCGACGCCGTCCAGGAGGTTGCGGTACGCCACGCGCTCGGCGGTGAACGTCCGGCCGGCGGGCAGCTCGTCCAGCCACAACCGGGCCACGTCGTCGGTGGTGAAGCCGCGGCCGTGGCGCTCCAGCACGGACAGGGCGAGCAGCGGGTAGTTGAGGTCGTCGTCCTCGGGCACGCGGTCGATGTTCTCGGCCAGGGAGTTGACGGCGCTGCGGCGGTTCCACGGCCAGCGGGCCGCGACGTCAGCGGACAGGCCGTTCGCGGTGAACCAGCCGCGGATCGGCCAGTTGCCGGTGGCCTCGGCGATCTCCCTGATGCCCGCGCGGGGGATCTTCTCGACGGGCTTGCCCAGCACGCACCCGGCCGCCCGTCCCAGCCACGCCCCGAGCACCCGGGCCGGATCCACCTGCCCGGCAGCGGGAACCGAGCCGGGCCAGGACGGGCAGGCCGCGATGATGCCGGCCAGGTCCGACGGCTCGTCCCACGGGGACGGGATCGCGGCCAGCTCGTCCAGCAACTCCTCGGCCGGCCCGCGCAGCCGCGCGGCCTCCGGCGCGGAGGCCCCGGCCCGGGGCGGCGCGTCGTGCCCTCCGGCGGCGTGCCACCGGGCGGCGATCTCCCGTACGCGGGCGCCGCCCTCCCCCTCGCCCCGGCCGTCCTCCATGGCCTGGCGCAGCTCGTGGCCGACGAGGTCCTCGGGCTGGACCCAGGTGAGCCGAATCATCGGCGGGCGAGCTCGGCGAAGGCGGCCTCGTGGGCGCGCCGCCGGGCCACGTCGTCGGCGTGCACCCGGCGGGCCACGTCGGCGATGGCGATCCCGGGCGCCACCACGTCCGTACGGCTGGCCGCGGCCACCTGCTCGGTCCACTCCCCCGGCACGGACGCCAGCCCGCCGAGCGCGCCCGCGATGGCCCCGCCCATGGAGGCGATCGAGTCGGCGTCGCGCCCGTAGTTGACCCCGCCCAGCACCGTCTCGCGGTAGTCGCCCTTGGCGATCAGCAGGAACGCCAGCGCCAGCGGCAGCTCCTCGATGCTGTGCACCCGGCTCGGCCGCCGCGCTCCGAGGCCCTGGTCGCGGTAGGTGTCGGCGACCGTGTCGTAGGGCCGTACGGCCGCCCGCAGCGCCTCGAACGAGCCCTCCCAGTGCCCCAGCCCGGCCGCGGCCTCGCAGACCGCCTCGATCGCGGCCCTGGTGCCGTCTTTGGCCAGGCGCAGGCAGGTGGCGACCACGGAGTCGGCGGTGGCCTCCGCGCGCATGGCCTCGGCGACGGCGGCGGCCATGACCCCGGCGGCCTCGCGGCCGTAGCTCGACTGATGGGCCCCGGCCAGGTCGACGGCCTCGGCGTAGGCGGCGTCGGGGTCGGCGGCGTTCACGATGCCGACGGGGGCGACGTACATGGCCGCGCCGCAGTTCACGATGTTCCCGACGCCGGCCTCGCGCGGGTCCGCGTGGGCGTAGTGCAGCCTGGTCACGATCCACTTCTCGGCCAGGAAGATCCGGTGCAGGGGCAGCGCCTCGGCCTCCAGCTCGGGGATCCACCGCCGCTCGCCCATCAGCTCGGGCACCAGGTGCTCGGCCATCGCGTACGCGCCGAGGTGCCCGCCCACCTTCTCGTACACCCGGATCAGGGCGTGCGTCATCAGCGTGTCGTCGGTGATGTGGCCGTCGCCCTTGTGGTACGGGGCGATCGGCCGGGCGTTGCGCCAGTCCTCGTTGAACGGCGGGACGATCCCCTCGACGCGGCCGCCGTACCTCTCGACGATCTGCTCGGGGGTCCAGCCCTCGGTGGCGCCGCCGAGGGCGTCACCGACCGCCGCCCCCGCCACGCAGCCAGTGGCCTTGTCCTCAAGCGGGTCCTCAAGCGGCGTCATGCGATTCCTCCGTCAGATTGCTCACGATTTCCATCAGGTCCCGGCCCGCCAGGTCGGGCAGGCAGCATCCGGCCAGTGTGCGGCTCGACGCGATCCACGCCTCCGGGATCGCCCCGTAGCCGCCGCACGCCCCCGCCAGCGCGCCGGCCAGCGCGGGCGCCGAGTCGGCCAGCGCGGCCAGGCACGCCGCCGCGGGCACGGCCCGGCCGAGGTCGCCGCCGGACGCCTCGGCCAGCGCCAGCGCCGCGGGCACGGTCTGCGCGGCGCCCACGCCGTAGCTGTAGACGTGGTCGACCAGCACGCCGTCCAGCGCGGGCACGGCCGCGAACGGGTCTCCCGCCCGCCTGGTGACGGCCAGTGCCCGCCGGGCGTTGTGCCCGATCGCGGTGTCCTCGGGCAGTACGGCCAGCGCCGCCTCGACGGCCCCGGCCACGGAGCCCGAGGCGACGGCCTCGGCCACGGCGGCGGCCATCGCGCGGGCGCCCAGCAGGCCGTCGTAGGCGTTCGTGACCTGGGCGTCCCGCGTGGGGTCGCGCCCCAGCGCGCCGAACGCGACCGCCCGGACCGCGGCGGCGTCATCGAAATGGTGGGGATTGTCGTGCCCGGACGCGGGCGGCTCGACCCCCTTGGCCAGATTGTCCAGCGCGGTGGCCACCGAGATACGCGCCCGGACGGGCCCGCCGACGAGCTCCCCGAACGCCTCGGCGCGTGGGCGGTCGATGGTGAGCGCCGTCCAGGCGAGCCATTCGGCGTCGTCGGACGGGCCGACCCGCAGCGGCGCCGTGGGCTGGTTGAGCGCGAACGGCACCGGCAACGTGGTGACCCCGTGCTCCTCGGCGAAGGCGTCCAGCTCCCGGTGCAGGCGTCTGCTCCAGGGCGCGTGCAGGGCCGCCCGGTGGCGGGCGGCGGGCCAGCCCGCGGCGTCGCCGACGGCGAGCCCGGCGAAGGCCCCCCTGATCCTGTCCCCCGACATCGTGTTCTACCGTCCTCCCGCCAACTCGTCGGCGACGTCCCGTACGTGTCTCCCGGCGACGACGGGCAGGCACTTCCCGCTCACCGGTCCGATTCTCGCGACCCAGCGGCCGGGCACGCCGGCCTCCCCGCGCATGGCGCCGGCCACGGCTCCTGCGATGGCCCCGATCGTGTCGGCGTCCCTGCCCAGGCTCACCCCGAACGTCACCGCCGCCTCCACGTCACCCTCGCCCACCAGGAACGCGGCCAGCGCCAGCGCCACCGCCTCGGGAGCCAGGTCGGTCCACGGGTAGTGCCTGACGACCACGGCCTCGTGCAAAGCCTCTTGCAGGGCCTCTTGCAGGGCCTCGACCACTCCGGACTCGCCCGCCGCCGGTTCGGCCGCGGCGCCCGTGACGACCGCGCGGGCCCTGGCGATGTTGCGGGCCGTCCACGAGTCCGCGGGGATCACCGACAGCGCGGCCGACACCACGTCGCCCACCGCCGCCCCGCCCATCGCGGCGGCCACCGCACCGGCGACCGCCCGCCCGCCGAGTATGCCCTCCCCTGACGCGCTCACCAGCCCGTCCTGCTCCACCAGCCGGGCCGCCTCGACGGGGTCCCCGGGGCAGAAGACGCCGTAGGGCGCGGCCCGCATGGCCAGCCCGTCGGACCAGCCGTGCGAATGCGCCAGCCCGGTCAGCGGCGGTTCGAGCCCGCGGCGAAGCGCCTCGACGGTGCCCAGCTCGGAGAACCCGGCCCCGCGCATCGGACCTGTCACCTTCGGGATGACCTGCTCGCGGTAGGCGGCCGCCACGTCGGCGGGGGTCAGCGCGTGCCCGTGCCGCACCAGCAGGGACGCCGCGAAGATGGCGTACTCCGTGTCGTCGGTGCCCCCGCCCTCGATCTCGGTGAGCCGCCCCCACCGCCGCCGGATCTCCGACGGCGGCAGGTTCTCGGCCGGGGCGCCCAGGGCGTCGCCGGCCGCGAGGCCGAGCAGACACCCCCGGGCCCTGTCCCGATGAGCGCTGTCCCGATGCGCGCTGTCCTGATTCGTCAACGCTGGTACCGCTCCAACACCTTGTTCCCGTCCTCGACGAGCCTGGTGGCGGCCTCGTCGATGGTGATCTTATTGGCCAGGTACTCCTGCAGGACCGGCGCGGCGACCTTGGTCTCCCACTCGTCGAACCCGTTCACCTTGAGGAACGGCGCGACGACCAGGTTCTTGGCGGAGGCGGTGGCCACGTCCCAGCCGTTCTCCCCGGTGGTCATCGACGGATCGGCGGCGGCCGTGCGCGACGTCGGCAGCAGCCAGTCGCCCTTGGCGAGCTTGGCCTGGTTGGCGCCGTTCAGGAAGAACGCGATGAACTTCAGGGCCTCGTCCGGGTGCTCGCTGTCCTGCGCGATCGACAGCGTCTGGGAGACGGCGCCCTGCTGGGCGCTGGTGCCCACGGGCCCGGGCAGCGTGACCCACTCGAAGCCCTCCGGAGCCTGCTCGACGACCTGCTGCCGCAGGTAGACGCCCGCCGGCAGGAGCGCGAACTTGCCCTGGTAGAAGGCGGGCAGCGGATCCGCGGTGCCCTGTCCGAGCGCGGCCGGGTCGGCCGACTTGTCCTTGTAGAGCTGGTCGTGGATGCGCTGGAGCACCTCGCGCTCCTCCGGGCCGACCTTGACCGTGGTCTTGCCGCCGGCCGTCTGGAAGAAGGTGCCGCCGTAGGTGAGCGACAGGTTGAGGATCTTGTTGACCGGCGACTTCATCGGCCAGGCCACCCCGTACGTGCCGTCCTTGGTCATCTTCTTGGCCGCCTCGGAGAACTCGTCCCACGTCCACGGCTTGTCCGCCGTCGGCACGCGCACCTTGGCGGCGTCGAGCAGCTTCTTGTTGGCGATGATGACCTGCGACTCCTGCAGGAACGGCACCCCGTAAATACCCTGCTCGCCCTGCCCCCCGTCGAAGGTGACGGTGTCCCACGCGGCCTGCGGGATGTCGTTCTTCAGCTCGGCGGGCAGCTTGGCGGACAGGTCGAGCAGGTAGCCGTCGCTGGCGAAACCGGACAGCGCGGGCGAGTCGTTGTGGATGACGTCGGGCGCGGTGCCGCCGGCGAACTGCGTGACGAGCTGGTCGTTGACGTTGTCCCAGCTCCCCTGGACGTAGGTGACCTGGATGTTCGGGTTGGCCTTGTTCCACTCCTCGACGATCTGCTTGTTGGCGGCGACGGACTCCTTCTGCCAGGCCAGGCTGAGGAAGTTGAGCTTGACCGGCTCGTCGGGGGCGGAGGAGGACCCGCCGCCTCCCCCGCCGCCCCCGCCGCACGCGGCGGCCAGCGTGAGAACCGCCGCAGCCGCCAGAGCTGACCTGATACGCATATGAGCCTCCTAGCCCTTGACGGCGCCGGCCATCAGGCCGGACTTCAGTCGCCGCTGGATGATTGCGAAGAAGATCAGGCTCGGGATCGTCGCCATGAGCGACGCCGCGGCCAGCGGGCCGAGCCTGGCCACCCCCTCGGGGCCGGTGAACCTCACCAGCGTCAGCGGGAGTGTCATGACGTCGGGGTCCTGGAGGATCACGAGCGCGAACATGAACTCGTTCCAGGACGAGATGAACGAGAACAGCAACGTGGCCACCACACCCGGTGTCAGCAGCGGGGCGACGACGCTGACGATCGACCGCAACCGGCCCGCCCCGTCCACCGCCGCGGCCTCCTCCAGCTCGCGCGGCACGGCGCGTACGTAGCCCTGCAACATCCACAGCGCGAACGGCAGAGTGAACGTCACGTGCACCGCCACCAGCCCCGGCAGCGTGTTCACCAGATCCAGATCGCGCAGGATCATGAACAGCGGGATGATGATCAGGATGAACGGGAACACCTGGCTCACCAGCACCCACCCGATCGCCACCCGGTTGAGCAGGCTGCGGTAGCGGGCCATGGCGTAGGAGGCGGGCAGCGAGACCAGCACCGTGATCACGCTGCTCGCCAGCGCCACCACCAGGCTCCTCACCGCCGCGCCCACCAGGTCCTGCTCGCCGAACGCGTCGGCGAAGTTGGCCAGCGTCGGCTCGCGCGGGATCCAGGTCGGATCCGCCAGCGCCATCTCCCGTGGCGTCTTCAGCGCCGTGGACAGCAGCCACACCAGCGGGAAGGCCAGGAAGACGACGTACGCGGCCAGCGCGACGTACTGCGGGACACGTCTCATCGGGTCTCCCTCATCTGCCGCCACAGGTAGAGCCCGAGCACGGCGAGCACGACGATCGCCATGGCCAGCCCGAGCATCGAGGCGTAACCGGCGAACCGGTAGCGGAACGCCTCCTCGTAGGCGAACAGCATCGGCAGCCGCGTCTGCCCGCCGGGACCGCCCTGGGTGAGCACGTAGACCAGGCCGAACTGGTTGATGTTCCACACGAAGTCGAGCGAGGTGATGGCCACGATCACCGGCCGGAGCTGAGGCAGCGTGATGTTCCAGAACCGCCGCCAGCTTCCCGCGCCGTCCATGTGACCGGCCTCGTAGAGCTCCTTGGGCACGCCCTGCAGGCCCGCCAGCAGCACCACCGTGGTCTGCGGCATGCCGGTCCAGATGCCGACCACGATGATCGCGGGCAGCGCGAGGGAGAAGTCGGCCAGCCAGTTGACGTCCGTGCCGAGCAGGTCGTTCAGGATGCCCGCGTCGGGGTGGTAGACGAGCTTCCACATGAGCCCGATGACCACCGGCGGCATCGCCCACGGCACCACCGCCAGCACCCTGGCCACGCCCCGGAACCGCAGGCGCTCGTTGAGCAGCAGCGCGAGGCCGAGCGCGGCCAGGAACTGCAGCACGGTCACCGAGACGGACCAGATCGCGCCGATCTTGAACGACGCCCAGAACTCGTCGTCGCCCAGCAACCGGGTGAAGTTCTCCAGGCCGACGAAGCTCGTCTCGTGCACGCGGGTGTTGCGGGCGTCCGTGAACGCCAGGCCGATGCCGTACAGCAGGGGTCCGACGCTGAACAGCAGCACCGGGACCAGCGCGGGCAGCATGAGCAGCCAGGTCTCGCGCGTCTGCCTGGAGATCCCGCGGCTCCTGGTCCCCGGCCGCCCCGGCGGCGCCGCCCTCGTCACGGTCGCCGTCACGACCCGGCCCCCCTCTCCCCGGCTCCCCCGGCCTCCCGGCTTCCGCCCCGCGCCGCGCGCTCGTCGGGTCCGGCGCCCGCGGTGGAGGCGCGCACCACCAGGTGGGGCGGCACGGTGACGCGCCGCGGCTCGTGCTCGCCGCCCTTCAGCCGTTCCAGCAGCAGTTCGGCGGCGACCTTGCCACGCTCGGCCGACCCGAGCGAGACGCTGGACAGCGACGGCCACGAGGCCGCGGCCAGGTCGGTGTCGTCCATGCCGACCACCGCCACGTCGTCCGGCACCCGCCGCCCGGCCGCCCGCAGCACGTCCAGCGCGCCGAGCGCGATCAGGTCGTTGGCGCACATCAGCGCGTCCACGTCGGGGACGCGGGCGAGCAGCTCGGCCACCGCCCGGCCGCCCTCCGGGCGGTAGAAGTCGCCGACCTGCACCAGGTTCTCGTCGTAGGGCAGGCCGAGGTCCTCCAGCGCCTCCCGGTACGCCGCCCCGCGCGCGGCGCCGGGCACCGTGTCCAGCGGGCCGTTGACCAGGGCGATCCTGCGGCGGCCGAGCGAGTAGAGGTGATCGACGGCCAGCCGGACACCCGTGCGCGAGTCGGCCCGTACGTTGTCCACCCGCGTGCCCTCGGGAACCGAGCCGATGATCACGACCGGGGCGCGGGCGGCGGCCAGCAGCTCCAGATGGGCGTCGGTGACCCGCAGCGGGCTCATGATCAGCCCGTCCACGTATCGCTCGCCGAGGCCGTGCAGGACGTCGATCTCGTCGGCCACGACGGCGTCGGTGGAGTGCAGCACGAGCCGGTATCCGGCGGCCTTGAGCACCGGCTGGATCTGGCGCAGCATCGCCAGGTAGGCGGGGTTGCCGATGTCGGCCATGGCGAAGGCCACCTGGTTGGTGCGGCGCGACTTGAGCGACCTGGCCACGGCGTTGCGCACGTAGCCGAGCTCGTCGGCGGCGGCCATCACCTTGCGCACGGTCTCCTGCCTGGTCGGCAGGCCGTTCAGCACCCGCGACACGGAGGCGATCGAGACACCGGCGCGCTCGGCGATCGTGTTGATCGTGGGTCCGTCGGCCAAGGTCGTCCTTCCAGAAGCGTAAACGTTTACTGTCAAGAAGCTGTAAACGTTTACCGTTGTTTGGGACATGAAACTCTCCCGTAACTTCCGGGTCAAGTCACGATCCCGTAACGCACCCCCTCCCGCCCGCGCGTGAACATCTGGGACAGGAGGGGGCGCAGAGATCAGTCGCGGGCCGGTTCGGGCTCGGGGCCGTGGGCGGTGGGCGCCTGCGCGGGCTCGGGCAGGGAGGTGGCCGGCGCGGCCGAGTGCCGGCCGAGGGAGCGGATGGCCGGGGAACCGGCCAGGGCCACCACGGCGGCCAGCACCGCGGGGATGATCAGGGCCACCGGGAGCGAGGACGCCTCGGCGACGTACCCCAGCACGGCGGGGCCGAGCAGCAGCCCGCTGTAGCCGAACGCCGTCACCATGGCCAGCGCGCGCCCCACCCGCCCGCCGGCCGCCCCCACCGCGCTGAACAGGACCGGCACCACCGTGGCCAGCCCCACGCCCGCCAGCGCCCATCCCGTCCACGCGCACACCACCCGCAGCGGCTCCCCGGCCAGCGGCGAGAGCAGCACCAGCGCGTACCCGGCCGTGGCGAACAGCCCGGCCAGCCGGATGGTGAGCACCGACCCGAGCCGGGCCCTGATCGGGTCCCCGAGCAGCCGCACGGTCGTCATCGCCACCGAGAAGATCGTGTACGCCAGCGGCGCCACGGCCGGATCGGTCGCCAGCACCCACCGGGCGTGCAGCGCGGCCCAGTCGATGGCCGCTCCCTCGCTCAGGTGCCCGGCGAACGCCGCCACCCCGAGCAACGCGATCAGCCACCACCCCAGCGAGCCCCCCGCCGCGCCGCCCGGCGACGCGGCCGGGTCGTGCCCCGGCGGGTCTGGCAGCAGCAGGCGCGCGGCCGGCACGTACAGGAGCGGCACCACCAGCGCCGCCACGACCAGCAGCGCCTGGGGATCCAGCCCGGTCTGCAGGACGAGGGAGGTGAGCCCGCCCCCGGCCGCCCCGCCCAGGCTCCACGTCCCGTGGAAGGCCGAGATGATCGGCCGCCCGTAGCGGCGCTCGACCTCGACGGAGTGGGCGTTCATGGCGATCTCGGTCACCCCCAGCCCCATCCCGAACACCACCGCCAGGACCGCCAGCGCCCAGTACGAGGGCGCGAGCGCGGGCCCGAGCAGCACCAGCCCGGACACGGGCCCGGCGATCCAGCTCACCCGCCGGCTGGAGAACCGGTCCACCAGGGGCCCGGCCGCCGTCATCGACACCAGCGCCCCGCCGGAGATCAGCAGCAGCACGCTGCCCAGCCGGGCGGGTCCGAGGTCGAGCCGGTCGTTGAGCGAGGGCAGGCCGGCCGCCCAGAGACCCATGACGAATCCGGCAAGGAAGAAGAATCCGAAAACTCCGACACGAGCACGTCTGGCATCTGTGAGGCTTTTGTTCACGGTCAGAGCATAAACTGTGATTCGTGAATGGAGCCACAACCAGCGTCGAGCTTCGGGCGCACAACCGGGTCCGCCTGCTGCGGGCCGTGCATGACTGCGGGGCCACCCGTACCAGGTCGCAGCTGACCCGCGACCTGCACCTGGCCAGGGGCACCGCGTCGGTGCTCGTCGCGGGCCTGGCCGAGGACGGGCTGCTGCACGAGGAGCCCGCCCCGGGAGCCGCCCGGGGCCGCCCCACGCACGTGCCGGGGCCGCACCCGCGCGGCCCGCTGGCGCTGGCCGTGGACGTCCGCGAGGACGCCTGGGAGCTGGCGGCCTGCGAGCTGGGCGGCCGGGTCACCGTGCTCGACGTGCGCCCGCACGACGGCACCCCCGAAGGCGCGCTCGGCCCCCTGGGCGAGGCCGTCAGGGCGCACCAGGCCCGCCTCGGCCCCCGCGCCGTCGGCGTCGGGGTCGCCCTGCCGGGGCCGGTACGGCACGGCGGCCTGGTGGACATCCCCCACCTGGGCTGGCGCTCGGTGGACGTCCCCGCCCTCCTCGCCCCGGACCGGGGCGGGGCCGGCGCGCCGGTGCCGGGCGGGCCGCTCGTCGGGAACGACACCGCGCTCGCGGCACTGGCCGAGGCCCGGCGGGGGCGGCTGCGGGGCGTACGGGTGGGCCTGCACCTGCACGTGGACTTCGACCTGGGCGGTGTCCTGGTGGTGGACGGCAGGCCGCTGGACGGCGCGGGCGGCTCCGGCGCCGAGTTCGGCCACATGCCCCTCACCGGCGGCGACCGGCCCTGCCCGTGCGGGGCCACCGGCTGCTGGAGCATGGACGTCGGCGCGAACGCCCTGCTGCGCCGGGTCGGCCTCGCCTACGGCGGCGGCCGGGGCCGCGAGCAGGCCGAGCACGTGCTGGCGACCAGCGAGGAGGCGGTCGCGGCCAACGCCACCGCCCTCGGCCGTGGCATAGCCGCCCTGGTGAACGCCCTCGACCCGGAGGTCGTGACGCTGTCGGGCCACGGCGTGGAGCTGTACGAGCGGGCGAGCGGGCAACTGCTGGCCGCCTGCGAGCCCGGCCTCATGGCGATCCGCCGCGACCGCCCGCCTCGGATCGCCGGCTCGGCCCTCGGCTGGCGCGGCTCGCTCCTCGGCGCCATGGAGTCGGTCTTCGACGAGTTCCTCACTCCTGAGGGCCTCGACCGGTGGCGCGAAAGCCACCCTGACCAGGCCCCCGACACGCCCGAACCGCAAAATGTGACGCATTCCACGCTCAAGGGACGAAACCCGATATAACCCACATCCTTTCCCGGCCATGCAAGCGATCTTGCGGGCTCCCGCGAGGCCCTGTACGCATGGAAGGGTCCAAGGGGCGAAAGAATCTTGAAGCCGAGGGAAGGCCCGTGAATCTCGAGCTGGCGCTCCGCATGACGGAGGCGGCCCTCAAGCAGGCGGCCCGCGAAGGTGCGATGATCTCTGTCGCGGTCGTGGACGAGGGCGGGCATCTGGTGTCCTTCCAGCGTATGGAGGGTGCGGAGATCGCCGGGCCGGTGCTCGCGCAGCGCAAGGCGTACACCTCGGTGGCCCTGCGCAGGACCACCGAGGACCTGGCCGAGCTGACCGCTCCGGGAGGGGAGCTGTTCGGGCTGACCGATGATCGATTCCTGAGCGTCGGCGGGGGTGTCCCGCTCTGGGCCGGCTACGGCGAGGGCGAGCGGGTGGTCGGGGGCGTGGGGGTCAGCGGAGGCACGATCAGGCAGGACGTCAGGTGCGCCGAAGCGGCCGCATCGGTGTGGCGTACACGTTGAGCGGGCGCTTTCCGCAACACGTACCGCTGCTATCCGCCATGATTAGCCACTGCACCACGGGTACAGAACCCGAACGTAAACTCCCCGAGGAGAGAACCGAAATGGCACTTCCCACTCTCACCCCCGAGCAGCGTCAAGCCGCTCTGGCCAAGGCAGCCGAGGCCCGTGCCGCCCGCACGGCCCTGCTGGCCAAGGTCAAGGCCGGCGAGCTGACGTTCGCGCAGCTGCTTGAGCGCGACGACGACATCGCGAAGAAGATCAAGGTCTCCCAGGCGCTCCGCGCCGTCAAGGGCGTGGGTCCGGCCAAGGCCACCGCGCTGATGGAGGAGGCGGGCGTCGACGAGAAGCGCCGTCTCGGCGGCCTGGGCGCCCAGCAGCGCAAGAAGCTGGTCGACGCGCTCGGTTAGACCCGAGCGGCCAGGTCCGCGCGCACGGCGCGCGGACCGGCCAGCGACCCTCAGCAGGCCGACGAGGGACCGGAGAGCGGAGCCGCCCCCGCTCTCACCGGTGAACGAGGCCCGTCGAGAGGGCCCGGCGGACGAGGCGGGACGGGGCAGGCAGTGGGTTGAAAACGTAGGTGAGCAGCAGGGTCAGGAACGCAGGTAGGTCAGCACGGCGAGCACCCGGCGATGCTGGTCGCCGTCGTCGGCGTAGAGGCCGAGCTTGCTGAAGATGCTCCTGATGTGCTTCTCCACGGCCCCGTCACTGATCACGAGCTGCCGCCCGATGGCCGGATTGGACTTCCCCTCGGCCATCAGCCCGAGCACCTCGCGCTCCCGCGGCGTCAGCTGCGCCAGCGGGTCGTCCTTGCGTCTGCGCACCATCAACTGGGACACCACCTGTGGATCGAACACGGTGCCGCCCGCGGCCACCCGCCGCAGGCCCTCCAGGAACTCCTCCACGTCGACCACCCGGTCCTTCAGCAGGTAGCCCACCGCGCCACGGGCGTCGGCGAGCAGGTCGTCGGCGTAGGAGACCTCGACGTACTGCGACAGGATGAGCACGGGCGCCCCCGGCACCCGGCGGCGCGCCTCCACGGCCGCCCTGAGCCCCTCGTCGGTGAACGACGGCGGCATGCGCACGTCGACCACCGACACGTCGGGCTTGTGCTCGGCTATCGCCTTGACGAGGCCGTCACCGTCACCGACGGTCGCGACCACCTCGCAGCCGAACTCCTCAAGCAGCCTGACCAGGCCCTCCCTGATCAGAACCGCGTCATCGGCCACGACTACCCGCACGGCACCTCCGCCACAATGATCGTCGGCCCGCCGTCCGGCGACTGCACGGTCAGCTCCCCGTCCACGGCGCGGAGCCGGTCGGCCAGTCCGGCAAGACCATGTCCCTTGGCGACGTGTGCGCCGCCGACCCCATCATCCCCGATCGTGAGCATGAGGACATCTCCGATGCGGACGAGCTGGATCGTGCAGACGGTGGCGCGGCTGTGCTTGGCCACGTTGGTGAGGGTCTCGGCGCAGACGAAATAGATCGCGTTCTCGACGGCGGCCTGGTAGCGGTCGACCGTCTGCACGTCGAGGTCCACCGGGACGGTGCAGCGCCCGGCGAGCGCGGCGAGCGCGGGCGCGAGGCCGCGGTCGGACAGGATCGGCGGCGCGATGCCGCGCGACAGCGCGCGCAGCTCGTCGAGCGTCTCGCGGGTGGCGTCGATCGCGGACTTGATGGTGGCCTGCGCCGCCTCGGGGTCCTTGGCCAGCTGCCGCTGCGCCCTGGACAGCTCCATGGCCAGCGAGACCAGCCGCTGCTGCGGCCCGTCGTGGATGTCGCGCTCCAGCTTGCGCAGCGCGTTGGCCTCGGCGGACACGGCCGCGGCCCGGCCCTGGGCCAGGTCGTCGATGCGCTCCTGCAGCTCCGCCACGCCGGTCAGCAGCGCCCGGCCGAGTCCGGCCCTGAGCAGCGCGCCCCCGCGCACCATGAACGGCATGAGCACCGTGAAGAGCACGCCGACGGAGAAGTAGAAGAGCGTGTTGACGAGATAACCGTTGCCGAGGCCGAGCAGCGCGGGCAGCCCGTTCTCCTCGATCTGCGAGGTGATCAGGCCGTAGAGCGGATAGGTCAGCCCGAGGAAGGGGATGGCCCAGAACACGACGGTGATCACGAACGACAGAATGGCGAACGGGAAGACCAGGATGCCGTGCAGCAGGTCCAGCCAGGACTGCCCGCTCGTCATCGGGTTGACGAGCCGCCGGAACCTGCCCGCTCCCGGCGGGGCGGGCTTGTACCGGGGGCGGACCGGCGGGCGCTGCAGCACGTCGGACAGCCAGCCCCGTTCGGCGTCCGCGAACCCCCGCGCGATCATCAGCGTGCCGGCCAGCAGCGGTATGCCCACCCACACGACCGCGGTGCCCAGGCCCGCGGCGAAGCCCGCGACCAGGAGCACGAAGCCGATGACCGCCGTGGGAAAGCCGACCAGCGTGTAGCGGGTGTCGAGGAGGACACGCCTTGTCAGGGAGCGCATGGCCATCACGCTAGGGCCTCGAGCCGCGCCTGACGAGCGGGGTGCGCAGGTGTCCGGGGGTAGGGCCAGCCCTACCAGGGCCGGTGGTGTGATCTAGCCCCCAAGAGGGCGGCTCACGGCAATGTGCGCGAATCCGCTGGGCGGAACCCTGGGAGCCATCCGTTCCCAGTGAATCGAGGCCCTCCATGACCGTCCTGCTGGACCGTCCCACCGCCCCAGCCGCGGAGCCGCGCCGCCCGGCCGGTACGCGCCCGGCGACCCGGGACCCGTTCATCGACCTGCTGCGCGTGTTCGGCATGGCGCTCATCGTGTTCCAGCACTGGACGATCCCGGTCATCTCCTACGACGGCGCTCGGCTGACCACCGGCAACGCGCTGTCCACGCCCGGCGTGTGGGTGGTGACGTGGATCAGCCAGGTGATGCCGCTGGTGTTCTTCGCGGGCGGCGCGGCGAACGCGATCAGCTTCGGCCGCCGGGGCGGGTCGCCGCAGGGCTGGCTGGCGGCCAGGCTGCGGCGGCTGGCCTGGCCGCTGCTGCCGCTGGCCGTGGTGTGGATCCCGCTCCCCCAACTGCTGCTCACGCTGGGAGTGCCCGAGCAGCCGCTGACGGTCGGGGCCCGCCTGACGGGCCAGCTCCTGTGGTTCCTCGCCGTCTACCTGATCGCCGTCACGGTCACCCCGTACGCGCTGCGCCTGCACGAGCGGTACGGCGCCCTGGTCCCCGTCGCGCTGGCGGCCGGGGCGGTGCTGACGGACGTGGTCCGCTTCTCTACCGGGTTCGAGGCCGCGGGCTACCTGAACGTCGTGTTCGTCTGGCTGGCCGTGCACCAGCTCGGCTTCTTCTACGCCGAGGGCCGGATGAGGCGTTCCTGGCTGCTGGCGCTGGGCGGGTTCGGGACGGCGGCGCTGCTAGTGGCGTTCGGCCCCTACCCGGGCAGCATGATCGGCCTGCCGGGCGCCGAGGTGTCGAACATGGCCCCGCCCACCCTCGCCATGCTGGCCGTCGGCGCCGGGCAGGTGGGCCTGGCCATGCTGCTGCGGCCGTGGCTGGTGCGGCTGCCCCTGGACCGGCTGCTGGCGTGGGCCGGACCGCGGATCATGACGGTGTACCTGTGGCACATGCCGGCCCTGATCGTGGTGTCCGGCGTGGCGGTGGTCCTGCTGGGGATCGACACGCCGGCGCCGGGCAGCGCGTTCTGGTTCGCCGGGTGGCCGGTCTGGTTCGGGCTGCTGTGCCTGGTGCTGTGGCCGCTGGTGAAGGTGTTCGCCAGGTTCGAGGCGCCGCCCGCGCTGCCGTACGGTGAGCTCGGCTGGGGGTCGATGCTCTGCGCGACGGCGCTGGTCGGCGGCGGGGTGCTGACCCTGACCGTGGGCGGGTTCGCGCCCGGCGCCGGACCGTTCCTGGCGCTGGTCGCGCTGCTCGGCGGGCTGCTCATGACGGCTCCGCGGGCCCGGGTGTGAGGAGCCGGAAACCCGGCTGTCATCAGCGGTTGCGGAGAATGCGGAAGTATGACGAAGTTGCGCACCCTGTCCGAATCCGATCTGCCCGCCGTGACCGCGATCTACGCCCACTACGTCGTCGCCAGCCTGGCCACGTTCGACGAGACGCCGCCGGACCTCGGCACGTGGCGGGCCAAGGCGGACGGCATCGTCGGGGCGGGCCTGCCGTTCCTGGTGGCCGAGGTGGACGGTGAGGTCGCCGGGTACGCCTACGTCGCCCCGTACCGCCCCAAGCCGGCCTACCGGCACACCCTGGAGGACACCATCTACCTGTCCCCCGCGTTCACCGGGCGCGGGCTCGGACGGCTGCTGCTCGGCGAGCTGATCGCGCAGGCGGGCCGGACGCCGGCCCGGCGGCTGGTCGCGGTGATCGCCGACTCGGGCGACCCGGCCTCGGCGCGGCTGCACCGGGCCTGCGGGTTCGAGGAGGCGGGCAGGCTGAGGGGCGTCGGGTTCAAGCACGGGCGCTGGATCGACACCTTGCTGCTGCAACGGGATCTGCCGGGTTGACCTGAGATGGCCGCATCCGGTTCGACCACGCGGCAAACTTCGGCAGGATAGATGTCGTGAGCCTACTCGTTGACCGTTTGCCCGAAGAGATCGACGCTGATCCCGACGCCATCTTCGACGCGTTCGTCGCATGGAACGCCGAGCGGGGGCTCACCCTCTATCCGGCGCAGGAGGAGGCCCTCATCGAGGTGGTCTCCGGCAGCAACCTGATCCTGGCCACGCCGACCGGCTCGGGCAAGTCGCTGGTGGCCGCCGGCGCCCACTTCACGGCCCTGACCAGGGACGTGCGCACGTTCTACACCGCGCCGATCAAGGCGCTGGTGTCGGAGAAGTTCTTCGACCTGTGCGCCGTCTTCGGCACCGACAACGTCGGCATGATGACCGGCGACGCCAGCGTCAACCCCGGTGCGCCGATCATCTGCTGCACCGCCGAGATCCTGGCCAACGTGGCGCTGCGCGACGGCGCGGCGGCCGACATCGGCCAGGTCGTGATGGACGAGTTCCACTTCTACGCCGAGCCCGACCGGGGCTGGGCCTGGCAGGTGCCGCTGCTGGAGCTGCCCAACGTGCAGTTCGTGCTGATGTCGGCCACGCTCGGCGACGTGTCGATGTTCGAGCGCGACCTGACCAGGCGCACCGGCCGGCCGACGTCCGTGGTCAAGCACGCCGAGCGGCCCGTGCCGCTGGTCTACTCCTACCGGATGACCCCGCTGCACGAGACGCTGGAGGAGATGCTCAGCACCGGGCAGGCGCCGGTCTACGTGGTGCACTTCACGCAGGCCGCCGCTATGGAGCGGGCCCAGGCGCTGATGTCCATCAACATGGCGACGAAGGCCGAGAAGGAGGCCATCGCCGCCATGATCGGCGGTTTCCGCTTCACCACCAGGTTCGGGCGGGCGCTGTCCCGGCTCGTCCGGCACGGCATCGGCGTGCACCACGCCGGGATGCTGCCGAAATACCGGCGGCTGGTGGAGCGGCTGGCCCAGGCGGGCCTGCTGAAGGTCATCTGCGGCACCGACACGCTCGGCGTCGGCGTCAACGTGCCGATCAGGACGGTGCTGTTCACGGCCCTGTCCAAATACGACGGCAACAAGGTACGGCGGCTGCGGGCCCGCGAGTTCCACCAGATCGCCGGCCGGGCCGGGCGGGCGGGCTTCGACACCATCGGCTACGTCGCCTGCCAGGCCCCCGAGCACGACATCGAGAACGCCAAGGCGCTGGCCAAGATCGGCGACGACCCCAAGCGGCGGCGCGGCTACGCGCGCAAGAAGCCGCCGGAGGGGTTCGTGGGCTGGAGCGAGGACACGTTCCAGAAACTGCAGGAGGCCGAGCCCGAGCCGCTCAACTCGCGCTTCAAGGTCAGCAACGCCATGCTGCTCGCGGTGATCAACCGGCCCGGCGACTGCTTCCAGGCGATGAAGCACCTGCTGACCGACAACCACGAGGACCGCAAGTGGCAGCGGCGGCACATCAGCCAGGCCATCGCGATCTACCGGTCCCTGCTGGCCGGGGGCATCGTGGAGCAGTTCGCCGAGCCCGACGAGCAGGGCCGGCGGGCCCGGCTGACGATCGATCTGCAGGAGGACTTCGCGCTCAACCAGGCGCTGTCGACGTTCGCGCTGGCCGCGTTCGACCTGCTCGACCGGGAGTCCCCGTCCTACTCCCTGGACATGGTCTCCATCGTGGAGTCCATTCTCGACGACCCCCGCCAGATCCTGTCGGCCCAGCTCAAGAAGGTCAGGGGCGAGGCCGTCGCGCAGATGAAGGCCGACGGCATCGAGTACGAGGAGCGGATGGAGCAGCTCGCCGAGGTGATGTACCCGATGCCGCTGGAGGACCTGCTGCTCGGGGCCTACGAGACCTACCGGCGCGGGCACCCGTGGGTGGGCGACTACACGGTGAGCCCGAAGTCGGTGGTGCGCGACATGTACGAGCGGGCCATGACGTTCAGCGAGTACATCCAGTTCTACGAGCTGGCCCGCTCCGAGGGCACGGTGCTGCGTTACCTGGCCGACGCCTACCGCACGCTGTCGCGTACGGTGCCGGAGCACCTCAAGACCGACGACCTGGTCGACCTGATCGAGTGGCTCGGGGAGCTGGTCCGGCAGGTGGACTCCTCGCTGATCGACGAGTGGGAAAAGCTGACCAACCCGGCCGCGGCGCTGGAGCAGCAGGAGCAGCTCGAGGCCAAGGTGCGCCCGGTCACGGCCAACCGGCGGGCCTTCCGGGTGCTGGTGCGCAACGCGATGTTCCGGCTGGTCGAGCTGTGCGCCATCGAGAAGGAGGACGAGCTGGAGGAGCTCGCCCCCGACGTCGACTGGGGCGCGGCGCTGGACGCCTACTACGCCGACCACGAGGAGATCCTCACCGACGCAGACGCGCGCGGGCCCGCGCTGCTGCGGATCGAGGAGGAGAGCGAGCTGTGGAAGGTGCGGCAGACCGTCCGGGATCCGGCCGGTGACGGCGACTGGGGCATCGACGCCCAGGTGGACCTGGCCGCCTCCGACGAGGAGGGCCGCGCGGTGCTGCACGTGATCGGCCTCAACCGGCTCTGACCGGGGCGACAAGCCGTGTGCCGGAACGGACTGGCAAGGGCGTCCCGGCACACGCCTGTCGATTAAGTGTCGGCCGGACTACGTCAGGTTCCCGTCATGATCACGTCCCAAGATCGAGACATTTCCTGAATTCGGCGATCGGCGCCTGTGCGGTCCTCACCGGGCTCCCAGGAGGCTACGCGCAACAGTGTGGCGATCATGGGACAAAATGGTGGGGGTGAGCGACGATGAAATCCGGCGTGTCCTCGGCCTGCTCTCCCAGGAGGACACGCTGCGTACGCTGGCCCGCCTGGTGCTCGGCGAGACCGGCGACTTCTCCCCCAAGGTGCTGCGGCGGCTGGCCAGCGGCGGCCTGGCGGCCTGCGACGAGGACGGCAAGTGGCGGGCCACCCCTGAGCGCTTCCGCGAGCTGCTGCGGGCGAGCGCCGAGCCGGCCGCGGAGCTGAGCGCGGAGGAGCGGGTGCTGCGCACGTTCCTGGTGGACGGGCGGCTGACGACCATGGCGATGCGGCGCGACAAGCGGCTGGTGGTGCTGCGCTACATCGTGCTGGTCTTCGAGCCCGGGGTGCGTTACCCGGAGAAGGACGTGAACGTGGCGCTGCGCGCCTTCCACGACGACTACGCGGCGCTGCGCCGCTACCTGGTCGACGAGGGCCTGCTGTCCAGGAAGGACAACGTCTACTGGCGCAGCGGCGGCCCCGTCGAGGTCTAGCCAAGGGGTCCTTCAGCGAGGGGCCCTTGAGCGAGGGGACCCGCCCATGAGGGCGGAGTCCCCGGGGGTCTAGGTCGCGCGGAGGTTGCTGGTCCAGGCGTCGAGCTTGGCCTGCCAGCGCTCGGGGTCCTCCGGGCGTCCCGGCACCCCCGGCCTGGTCTGCCAGGGCAGCGGCCCCTCCGCGCGCCTGTACTCCACGCCGATCGCGTCCAGCCGGGGCAGGTGCGCGGCCAGCCGCTCGCGGAAGTCCACCAGGTCACGGCGGGCGCTGCTCCACACCGTCTCGGCGAACGCGGCCAGCCGGGGGAAGGCCATGTAGTCCACGTGCCGGCTGGAGTCGATCAGCTCGGTCCAGACCCCGCACTGGGCGCCCAGGACGCGGGCCGCCGCGGGTTCGCCGCGCAGGTCGGCCGGAATCGGCTCGAAGGCGTAGACGTCTTCCAGCGTCAGCACCGTGCCGAACGGCACCGGCTCCTGCTCCCCCGGCCCCTGCCGGTAGTCCAGGTAGAGGCTGGTGTTCGAGCAGTTGATCACGTCGTGGCCGCGCCTGGCGGCGGCCACCGCGCCCAGCTCGCCCCGCCAGGAGGCGACCACCGCGCCGGGCGCGAGCCCGCCTTCGAGGATCTCGTCCCAGCCGACGAGCCGCCGGCCGCGCGCCGCGAGATAGGCGTCGAACTGGTGGATGAACCAGCTCTGCAGCTCCTCCTCGTCACGCAGCCCCAGCTCGGCGCGGCGCCGCCGGACGGCCGGGCTGGCCCGCCACTGGTCCTTGCGCACCTCGTCACCGCCGACGCACACGTACGGGCTCGGGAACAGCTCCAGCACCTCGTCCAGCACGTCCTGGAAGAACGCGACCGTGGCGTCCTCGGCGTTGAGCACGTTCCGGCCGACTCCCCAGGTCGTGCCCACCTCCAGCGGCGCGTCCAGGTTGCCCAGCTCCGGGTAGGCGGCGATGGCGGCCTGGGTGTGCCCCGGCAGGTCGATCTCGGGGACGACCGTGATGTGGCGCCGCGCGGCGTACGCGACGATCTCCCTGATGTCGTCCTGCGTGTAGAAGCCGCCGTGCGGGCGGCCGTCCATGGCGCCGTTCCAGCCGATCTGGCTCTCCTTGCGCCAGGCGCCGACCTCGGTGAGCCTGGGATGGCGCCGGATCTCCAACCGCCAGCCCTGGTCGTCGGTGAGGTGCAGGTGCAGCACGTTCAGCTTGTGCAGGGCCAGCAGGTCGACGAAGCGCAGCACGTCGCGCTTGGTCATGAAGTGCCGGGCGACGTCGAGCAGGCAGCCGCGCCAGGGGAAGCGCGGCTCGTCCTCGACGTACGCGCCGGGCACCTCGAAGGCGGCGGTCCCCGCGGCGGCCTTCCGGAACGCGGCGGCGGGCAGCAGCTGCCTCAGCGTCTGCGCCCCGTAGAACGCGCCGGCCGGCCCGCCCGCGACGATCTCCACCCCGCCGTCGCCGACGGTCAGCCGGTACGCCTCCGGCCCGAGCTCGCCGAGCGCGATCGTGATCGTTCCCGGGCCCGTTCCGCCCGGCAGCAGCTCGCCGCCGGTGACGGGGGCGAGCTCACCGCGCAGCCAGGAGGCCACCTCGGCGAGTGCCGGATCAGCGACGAGCGAGGTCCGGCTGTCGAGGACGAACGAGCCCGGCCTGGACTCCTGCTTGACGGGCCTGGGAACGATCTTCAACGGGCGATCTCCTTACTGGCAGGTGATGGTGGCGTCGGCGAAGTCGGCGTGGTCGGAGGTGGCGTTGTCGCCGCCGTTGGTGGCGACAAGCCGGACGAACCGGGCGCCCTCGATGGAGGCGGTCACCTCGCGGGCCGGCATGGCACCGGTGACCAGGCCGGAGTGCGCGACCCGGCCGCCGTCGGCCCAGACCTCGAAGTCGGCGGAGCCGCCCGCCCCGACCTCGTCGTCGATCCCGGCCTGGAAGGTGACGGACGAGCAGCGCCCGGCGGTGTAGAACTCGATGTCGGCGGGCGCGTGCGCGCCCAGGCCCTTGGGATAGGTGACGCCGCCGATGGTGATCGGGCGGCCGTCGCCGGCGGCCCGGTCGCCGTTGCTCATGTCCTTCTCGACGGGGCCGAAGTAGCTCGTGGCCCTGGTCCAGGCGAGGTCGCTCAGGTACGTCGTCCCGGCGCCGGGCGCGCGGGCGACGGTCACCACGGCCACGGCGCTCTGCCCGTCCCGGGTGAAGGTGAGCTGATAGGTGCCCGGCGGGGTGTCGGCGGGTGGGGTGACGGCCCACTTCACGGTGAAGGTCTCGCCGCCGTCCAGCCGGCCGGTCCTGGCAGGGGTACGCGCCTCGATCCGCCATCCGGCGGGCGCCCCGGCCGTGACCTCGACGTCGCGCAGCCGCGCGGTGGCCCCGGTGTTCGTGACCCGGGTGACGATCTCGCCGGTCACGCCGGGCTCCAGCACCGAGGTCCGGTCCTCGCCGAGGAAGCGGGGCGGGTCGGCCTCGAACGTCACCAGCGGCGGCGGCGTCTGGCCGCGGCTCTCGCCCACCCGGTAGAGCAGCGCGGCGTGGGCGGGCACCTGGGCCGCCAGCTCGCCCTCGGTCGAGGTGACGGTGCCGGTCCACAGGTCCTCGACCCGGTGACGGCCGTCCCCGAGGTCGGTGGAGATGGTCGCCGCGCGGTCGCTCTCGTTGAACAGCACCACGGCCCGGTCGCCGTTCGCCAGCGGCTTGGCCAGCACGTGGTACCAGCCGTCGGTCCTGACGAACGTGCCGTGCACGCCCAGCCGGTCCTGGTTGACGGCGATCACCTTGGGGTTGGCCACGACCGACGCGGGCGCCTGGGCCGGGTCGGCCTGAAGGATCAGCGGGGACGCGCCGATCGCCCAGAGCGTGAACTGGGCGCGGTATTCGGTCTCGGTCATCCCGCCGCGCCCGGCCTGGATGAGGTCGGGATCGGCCCAGCTGCCGGGGCCCGCGTACTCGGCCCTGAGCTGGTTGGTCTCCCAGATGTCGGTCATGTTCGGGTAGTTGTCGGCGATGGGGCGGTTGTAGACGTTGGTCCGCCAGGTGGTGGCGCCGCCGTCCTTGCCCCACAGCCACGGCACGGTGCTGCCGTCCTCGTTGTTCATGGCGAACACGACGCCCGAGCCGAGGGCCTGGCGCATCGGCGGGTAGAGGGCCTGGGCGATCTGCTGGACGTTCTGGCCGGGGAAGTCGGCCGTGGGCATGCTGCACCAGTCGTACTTGACGTAGTCGACGCCCCAGTCCCTGACCTGGCGGGCGTCGGCGGCCTCGCTCTTGTACGAGCCGGGCCCGCCGCCCGTGCACGCCTTGGTGCCGGCCGACAGGCTGAGGCCCAGCTTCAGGCCCTTGCCGTGCACGTAGTCGGCCAGGGCGCCGATGCCGGCGGGGAAGCGGGCGGGGTCGGGGGCCAGCGCGCCGTTCGTACGCTGGGGGGCCAGCCAGCAGTCGTCGATGATGACGTACCGGTAGCCGAGCGGGGCGAGGCGCGCGAGCGCGTCGGCGGCCTGCCGTACCGACGACTCGGAGACCGAGCAGCCCAGCGTGCGGCTGTTCCAGCCCATGGGCGGGCCGGTGGTTTCCGCCTGCGCGGCGCTCGCTAAGGGGACGAAGGGCATGACGAGCAGGGCCGCCGCGGCGGCGGCCGTGAGGATGCGCATGAGGATCCTGTCAGGCGGGGTTGAGTGCGGGGTGGCCGGGCTCGATGACGAAGGAGCCGGAGGTGTAGGCGGGGGCGTAGGGCTCGGTGATGCGGGACAACGAGCGGAAGTCGACCTTCATCTCGTCCTGGGTGAGCCGGGTGCGCACGTAGCCGCGGCGGCCGTTGAAGAACTTCACGTGCGGGTTCTCGTCGAGCAGGATCTGCGTGTTGGGGTATTCGTCCAGGCCGTTGCCGGCGCTCGTCACGGAGGTGGTGACCAGCTCGACGGCCACGGACCTGGACTCGGGGTCCTGGTGGTCGCGCTTGACCTCGCCGGCCCAGTGGGAGTGCACGTCGCCGGTGAGCACGACGGCGTTGCGCTGGTAGTCGTCGATGGCGGCGGTCAGGCGGTTGCGGGAGGCGACATAGCCGTCCCAGCCCTCGTTCGAGTAGCCCTTGCCCGCGCCGTTCGTCCAGTCCATCTCCATCAGGAAGACCTGCTGGCCCAGCAGGTCCCAGGTGGCGCGGGAGTGCTTCAGCTCGCCGTCCAGCCAGGCCTCCTGCTCCTGGCCGAGGATGGTCCGGTTGGGCTCGAACCGCTCCATGCAGTCGGGGCCGACCGTGCCGCTGGCGCCGGTGCACGCGTACAGGTCGCGGTACTGGCGGGTGTCGAGCAGGTGCAGGTTGGCGACCGCGCCCCAGCGGATGCTGCGGTAGAGCTTGAGCGAGGTGCCGCGTGGCCGCTGGGCGCGGCGCAGCGGCATGTTCTCGTAGTACGCCTGGAAGGCGTCGGCGCGGCGCTTGAGGAAGGGCGGGTCCGGCTGCTCGGGGACGTCCCCGGCCCAGGCGTTCTCGATGTCGTGGTCGTCCCACACCACGACCCAGGGGGCGATGGCGTGGGCCAGCTGCGACTCGGGGTCGGCCTTGTGCTGGGCGTGGCGCAGGCGGTATCCGGCCAGGTCGAAGCACTCGCCGCCGGCCTGGTCGCGGACGGGGTACTTGTAGTCGCCGTACTCGTAGATGTAGTCGCCGAGGAAGGCGATGAGGTCCGGCTGGTCCTCGGCCATCCTGCGGTAGGGCGTGAACCAGCCGGCCTGGTAGTCGGCGCACGAGGTGAACGACAGGTTCAGGGCGCGGCCGCGGGTGCCGGGGGCCGGGCTGGTCAGGGTGCGGCCGACCGGGCTGAGCTCGCCGTCGGCCTTGAACCGGTAGAAGTACTCGGCGCCGGGGTCGAGCCCTTCGACCTCGACGTGCACGCTGTGGGCCGCCTCGGGGGCGGCTTGCTCGGTGCCGTGCCGTACGACGTGCCGGAAGTTCTCGTCCTTGGCCAGCTGCCACTGGACCGGCACCTGGCGGCCGGGCATGCCGCCGAGGCCGTCCGCGGCGACGGGATCCATCGCGAGCCTGGTCCACAGGACCACGCCGTCGGACGTGGGCTCGCCCGAGGCGACGCCCAGCTGGAACGGGTCGGATATGGGGGCGCGCCGAGCGGCCGCGCGCGCGGGTGTGGCACCCAACGCGGCGGCGACGCCCATGCTGACGCCCCCGGCGAACAGGGATCGCCGGGTGATCATGAGGGTCCTTTACTGGAGGGAGGCGTTGCCTTCGGAAACCGCTTGGTCAGCGGCTTGTTGCGGGGAGAGGTTGCCGAGGTACATCTCGTTGAAGATCTGATTGAGCTTGGTCTCGAAGCCGGTGAAACCGGTGGCGATCGGCAACGGGAAGGTGGTGCCCTCCGCCTCCTCGACGAAGGGCGTCACGTCGACGTTCTTCGACTTCCAGTAGTCGACGTAGCCCTGAGTGAGGCCGTTACGAGCGGGGAGGACGTAGCCGCCGTCGGCCATCAGCTTCTGCGGCGCCTCGGTGCCGAGATACTGCGCCAGCTTCATGGCCTCTTCGGGGTGGTCGCTCTTGGCGTAGACGGCCTCGGCCAGGCCGTTCAGGTTGACCGCGCGGCCGGCCGGCCCCTCGGGCATGGGCGCCACGCCCACCTCGAACGTGGACTCGGGCGCGACGAACGGCAGCAGCGCGTTGTTGGCGGGGAACATCGCGACCTTGCCCGCCGTGAACATGTCGGTGGCCTTGCCGGTGGGCGGGTTCGTCTGGGTGGCGGGCGGCGAGACGTGGTATTTGCCGACCAGGTCCACGCCGAACCGCAGCGCCTGCACCGAGGCGGGGTCGTTGAAGACGTATTTGCCGAAGGGCTGGTCGACGAGCTTGCCGCCGTTGGAGGCGACCCAGTTCATCCACTGGGTCTGATAGTGGTTCCAGGACAGGAAGCCGTACGTCGTGACCTTGGCGGGGTCGAATCCCGCCTCGCCGGGGTGCTTGCCGGCCTCGTCCACGGTGAGCTTGCGCGCCGTGTCGAGCAGGGTGCCGGTGCCGTCGGCGTTCCAGGTGAGCTTGTCCGGCATCTCCACGCCGGCCTTCTTGAACAGGTCCTTGTTGTAGAGCAGGCCGACGATGCCCCAGTCCTTCGGGACGCCGTACAACTTGTCCTTGTAGGTGAAGGAGCCGACGACGGTCTGGTGATACTGGGAGGCGTCGAGCTGGACCGGGGCCAGCACCCCCTTGGTGACGTACTCGGGAAACTGGGTGGGCGTCATCCAGAACACGTCCGGCGCCGTGCCCGCCACCGCGTCGGCGGTGAGCTTGGTCCAGTACTGGTCGTACGGCAGCACCTCGATGGTCACGTCGATGCCCGGGTTGGCCTTCTCGAAGGCCGCCATGACCTGCTCATAACCGGCCTTCTGCTGTTCGTCCCACAGCCGGTACGTCAACGTGACGTCGCCGGACCCACCGCCGGCCGATCCTGACCCGCACGCGGTGAGTGTGAGCATGGCGACGCCGAGCAGCGCCCCGGCCCAGCGAATCGGGGGGTTGTGCATCATTCGCTGACCTCTTCTTATTTGAGGCCGGTGAGAACCACCGACCTGACGATGTGCCTCTGGAAGAAGATGAAGACGGCCACCATCGGCACCAGCGCGATCAGGCTGCCGGCCATCATGAGGTTGTAGTCGACGCCGATGCCGATCTTGAGCGTGGCCAGCGCGACCGTGATGACCTTGGTGTCGTCGCCGCTCGTGATGATCAGCGGCCACAGGAAGCTGTTCCACGACGAGATCACCGTGATGATCGCGAGGGTGCCGAGCGCCGGGCGGCACAGCGGGAGCATGACGCGCATGAGGATCGTCAGCGCCCCGGCCCCGTCGATCCGCGCGGCCTCCTCCAGCCCGGCGGGCAGGCTCTTGAAGAACTGCCGCATCAGGAAGATCCCGTACGGGGTTCCGAGCACGTACGGGACCAGCAGGCCGTACCAGGTGTTGACCAGGTCCAGCTCCCGCATGATCAGGAACAGCGGGATCATCGTGACGGCGCTCGGCACCATCATCGTGGCCACGAACAGCCAGAACAGCACGTCCCTGCCCCTGAAGCGCAGCCGCGCGAAGGCGTAGGCGGCGAAGGTGGTGAACACCAGCTGGCCCGCCGTGAGCACCGCCGTCATCACGGCGGTGTTGAGCAGGAAGCGCGGGAAGTCCCCGGCGAAGACCTCGGCGAGGTTGTCGGCGGTCGGCGGCGTCCCGGGCAGCCAGGGGTGGGTGGAGCTGAGCTGCGCCTGCGTCTTGAACGCGGTCAGCACCACCAGCAGATAGGGGAAGACGGAGACGAACGCACCGATCGCGAGCGCGGTGTGGACCAGGATTCGCTTGGCCATCGGATTTCCTCAGCTCAGGTCGTAGGTGGTGCGCTTGCCGAAGAACCTGACCTGCGCCATCGTCACCACGAAGATGATCAAGAAGAGCACCGTCGAGAGCGTGGCCGCGTAGCCGAAGTCGAACTCCTTGAACGCGGTCTGGTAGATCCGGAAGTTGATCACCTCGGTGCTCCGGCCGGGGCCGCCGTCGGTCATCGCGTAGACCGTGTCGAACACCTGGAACGCGCCGATCAGGTTCGTCACCGTGACGAAGAACATCGTGGGGTTGAGCAGCGGCAACGTCACCCGCCAGAACCGCTGGGCCGTGGTGGCGCCGTCGGTGGCGGCCGCGTCGTGCAGCTCGCGCGGGATGCCCTGCAGGCCGGCCAGGAAGAACAGCATGTTGTAGCCGGTCTGCTGCCAGACGCTGACCAGCGCGACGGCGGGCAGCGCCCACGCCGGGTCGGACAGCCAGTCGGGCCCGGTGATGCCGATCAGGGCCAGGGCGCTGTTGAGGGCGCCGTCGCGGGGGTCGAAGATCCAGTTCCAGATCAGCCCGAGGGCGATGGGAGTGGCCATCCACGGGACGACGAACAGCGAGCGGTAGATTCTGACGCCCTTGACGCGCCGGTTGAGTCCCAGGGCGAGGGCCAGGGCGAGCACGGTCTGCAGGGGGATGCAGAGCAGCACGTACGCCACGGTGACCCAGAGCGAGTGCCAGGTCTGGCCGTCGCCGGCCAGGCGGCGGTAGTTGTCCAGGCCGACGAACTGGGGGTCGGACAGCAGTTCCCAGTCGAAGAGGCTGAGCACGAGGACGATGACCATGGGGAGCAGCAGGAAGGCCAGCACGCCGAAGAGGCTGGGCGCGACGAACAGGTAGGCGTGCCAGCCGCTCCCCCGTGCCCCGCTTCTCCGTCCTCCACTCCGCCGTGCCCCGCTTCCCTGGGCCCCGCTTCCCCGGGCCCCGCGGCGACCGGCCGCCGACCGGCTCTCCCCCGCGGCCGCGGCGCCCATGGCGGCCCTGGCGGTGCGGCTCGTCACGACGGGACCGTCGTCGTCGGCACCATGAGGCGCCTGGTCGTCTCCAGCCCCCAGGCGTCGAGGGCCGCGATCGGGTCGCTGGACCCGCGTAACCCGCCGGTGGCGCCGATGTGCGCGGCCCATTCCTCCCGGGCCTCCACCTCGGGCCGCAGGATGATGCAGTCGGGGTCGTTCACCCACCAGCGCGCGTGCAGAAACTCCCGGGCCGCGCCAGTGAGCCGGGCGCCGAGCTGCGACGGCTGGCTGATGTCGCCGGACTTGGGCTGCACGGTCGGCGCGATGTCGGGGCTGA
Organism: Nonomuraea jiangxiensis; assembly: GCF_900099965.1. Classification (GTDB taxonomy): domain Bacteria; phylum Actinomycetota; class Actinomycetes; order Streptosporangiales; family Streptosporangiaceae; genus Nonomuraea; species Nonomuraea jiangxiensis. The sequence continues at coordinate 62,568 of NZ_FNDJ01000038.1, forward strand.
CCCGCATGATGTCCACCAGCCCGAGGCTCGGCAGCATCGGCGCCCCGCACCCGTGCAGCGTGGCCGCCGCGCCGGCGCCCCGGCGGATCAGCTCCAGCCCCCGCCGGTACGCCGCGATCGGGTCGAGGTCCTCGTGCCGCCCGCCGGCGAGCGCCCCGGCGTAGACGAAGTCGAGCTTGAAGTGGGTGATGCCGAGCGCGGCGAACTCGGCGAACACGTGCACCAGATGCTCGGCCGCCTCCGGGTGGGTGACGTCGAGCACCGCCAGGTCCTGGTCCCACATGCGGCCCGCGTAGGCGCCCTTGACCAGCCAGTCGGGGTGCTCGCGGAAGATCCGGCTGCCATGGCCGACGAGGAACGGCGCGGTCCAGATGCCCGCCCGCCGGCCCGCGTCCGTCACGGCGTCCACGGCCCGCGCCAGCGACCCGAACCCGGGCCGGATCTCCAGCCAGTCGCCGATCCCGGCCTCGTAGCCGTCGTCGATCAGGAACATGTCGGCGCCCAGGCCGAGCCGTTCCGAGAGCTCCAGGTTCTCGATGACGTCGGCGTCGGTGACCTTGTCCCAGTATCCGTACCAGGTGCACCACATGGGCGCGACGGCGGGGAACGTCCCGGGTGCCCCGGCCTGCGCCGCCATGGTGTCCGCCCAGTCGCGCAGGGCGCGGGCGAGGCCGCCCTCCGTGCGGTGGTGCCGTACCGGGCCGTCGGCGGAGACCACCAGGCGCCCGCCGTCCTGGCGCGCCCTGATCGAGGGCACCTGGAGCGGGCTCGGCGCCGACCACAGCTCGACGGTGCCGTCGCCCGGCTCGACCGCCAGCAGGCCCTCGCCCTGGAAGGTGCCGTCGGGGACCGGGGTCTCGGGCCGGTAGGCGAGGATCTGGATCGTCTCGTCGGCGGGCCTGGGCGGGGTGTCGGTCAGTCGGTAGGCCCCCGTGGGACTCCATGACTGCCAGCCGTGCTCGAACACCCTGGCCACGGCAGGATCGCACGTGACCTCGCCGATGTCAGCGAACGACATCAGGTCCTCATTCCTCTTGACTTACGAAGGAGCGCTTCATTAGTAGCACCGAGCCGTCCCAGGGGTCAATGAGCGGATTTTTACCGAACTAGTGGCAGATGTAGGTTGCGCGTACAGCGGTCGAGCGCTGGCATAATTCCCTGTTACAGAGGAAACCTACTTAAGGACGGCGATGGCGGACGTTCGCGGCGGCGACCTGTCCAGGCTGCGGCAGCTCAACTCGCTGACCGCCATCCGGGCGCTACGCAAGGCGGGACCGCTCACCCTGTCGGCGCTCGCCGAGCGCGCCGGCCTGTCACGGCCGTCCATGAAGGAGGTCACCGACGAGCTCATGCGGCTGGGCTGGGTGGAGGAGGTGCCGCCGAGCCAGGGCACGATGGGCCGGCCCGCCCGCCGCTACCGCTTCCGCGCCGACAGCGGCCACTTGGTGGGCGTGGACATAGGGGGGCACAACATCCGCGCCGCCCTCTCCGACCTCGACGGGGAGATCCTCGCCGAGACCCGGCAGCCGGTGCGGCCCGACGCCCCGCTCGAGGAGCGCCTGGCGGCGATCGAGCGGGCCGTCGCGGGGTGTCTCGCGCTCAGCCGTACGACGGTGGCCGACGTGTGGATGATCTCCGTGGGCACCATCGGCGTGATCGACGTGGCCGGGCGGGTCATCTACTCGGCCGCCGTACCGGCCTGGCGGGATCTCGACCTGGCGGGCGAGCTGCGCCGGATGTTCCCCTGGCAGGTGCTGATCGAGAACGACAGCCGCCTGGCCGCCATGGCCGAGGCCCGGCGCGGTGTGGCCAGGGGCGCCAGGGACGTGGTGTTCCTGCACGTCGGCAGGCGGATGGGGGCCGGTCTGATCATCGGCGGCAAGGTGCACAGGGGCTTCGGCGCGGCCTCGGGGGAGATCGTCATGCTGCCGGAGGCCCGCTGGTTCAACGCCCCCGAGCACCTGCACACGTGCGCGTCCGTGCCCGCGGGCACCCCGCCGGAGGACGCGGCGGGCTACACGCTCGCGGCCGCCAGGAACGGCGACCCGGTCGCGATCGAGGCCGTCGAGCGGTACGTCGAGGACCTCGCGGTGGGCACGGCCGCCATGGTCCTCATCCTGGACCCGCAGATGGTGGTGCTCGGAGGCGGCTTCTCCCGCTCGGCCGACGTGCTGCTGGAGCCGCTGCGGGAGCGGCTGGAGGCCAGGTGCATGCGCATGCCGGAGATGCGCGCGTCCACGCTGGGCGACGAGTGTGTGGTCGTCGGGGCGATCGACTACGCCGTGAACCACCTGGACGACCAGCTCTTCACCACCGACAACGGCCCCCTCCCGCTCACCCGCTGACCGCCGCTCAGGAGTGGGCGCGGAGCCGGGCCCGGTAGTCGCGGGGCGGCAGGCCGTACTCCCGTCTGAAGGCCCGGCTGAAGTGGAACGGGCTGACGAACCCGGAGGCCGCCGCCACCTGGCCGATGTCCAGGTCGGTCACCTCCAGGAGGCCGGCCGCGTGGCGTACGCGTGCCTGGCGTACTGCCTGCATGGGCGGCCGGCCGGTCTCCGCGGCGAACAGGTGGGCGAAGCGGGAGGGCGAGAGCGCGACCGCGGCGGCGAGCGAGGCGACCGAGTGCGCGGCGCCGGGCTCGGCGGCGATGATCGCGAGCACCCGCCGGATCCGCTCGTCGCCCTCGTCGGAGCGCCCTTCGGGCCGTACGGAGGCGGTGGCCAGCACCAGCACCTCCTCCACGGCGCCCAGCACCAGCTCCCGCGCGGGCCCCTCCACGACCACGGCCGGCACCCGCACCTCAGCAGCCCCCGCCACCCGCCCTTCCCATGCCCCTCTCACCTCGGCGTACTTCACCACCCGCCCTCCTTCCACCCCTCTCACCTCGGCGGTCGTCGCCGCCCGCCCTTCGCCCGCGCCTCTCACCTCGGTCGGCGCGGCGCCCGGGACCCAGTGCGCGTCCTGGAGGGCCCGCTCGAAGGCCAGGTCGATGCGCTCGTGCACGGTCGCGGGCACCCCCGCCACCAGATGGCAGCCGTGGGAACGGGCATGCGGCGCCAGCCACGCCAGCCAGGCCGGGCGCGGCTGGAAGTGCACCCACCAGAAGCGCCACCGCCGCGCCCCCGGCAACACCCGATAGTGCTGCGCCACCCCCGACCCCAGCACCGCCAGATCCCCCGCCCTCACCTCGAAGGAAGCCTCGCCCTGCGCCACGTATCCGGCGCCCGCCTCCGTCCACAGCAGCAGCCAGCTCGGCGAGCCGCCCGGGCGCCGGGTGGCGTAGCCGGGGGCCTTGTCGTAGTGGCCCACGATCGTCAGCTCGGCAGCAGGAACGGACAGGTCCTCAGCGGTCACAGGCATACCCTTCCCCGATCCGCGTACCTAGCGTGGAATGCATGAGGCTCAACGACTTCCACGATCAGGGGTTCCTGCTGGTGCCCGCCCTCCTCGCCCAGGAGGAGGTGGCCGAGCTGCGCGACGAGTTCATGGCGCTGCACGCCCGGGGGCCGATCCCGGGCCACTTCGCGCCGCAGCCGCAGGAGCCGGGCCGGCCGTACGACATCCTGCGCGACTATCCCCGGATCATGCACCCGCACCAGGTGAACGACCTCGCCTTGCGTTATCTGCTCGACGCCCGCATCGGCGCGATACTCCTGGACCTTCTCGGCGAGGAGCCGATAGCAGCCCAGAGCATGTTCTACTTCAAGCCGCCGGGCGCCAGGGGGCAGGCGCTGCACCAGGACAACTTCTACCTCCGGGTGGAGCCGGGCACGTGCGTGGCCGCGTGGGTGGCGCTCGACCGGGTGGACCGGGCCAACGGCGGCCTGGAGGTCGTGCCGGGCACCCACCTGATGGACCTGTTCTGCCCGGAGGAGGCCGACCAGGACGTCTCGTTCACCACGGAGTACGTGCCGCCGCCACCCGGCCTCGAACGAGTGCCCGTGGACATGGACCCCGGGGACGTGCTGTTCTTCAACGGCAGCCTGGTCCACGGCTCGGAGCCGAACAGCACGGCCGACCGCTTCCGCCGCAGCTTCATCTGCCATTACGTGGGCCGCTCGGCGGAGCGCATCGCAGAGTTCTACCCGACCCTGACGATGTCGGGCGAGCCGGTGCGCCTGGAGCCCGCCGTGGGCGGCGGCCCCTGCGGCACCGAGCTCACGGGCCCACACTGACGGCCCGCACTGACGACCCCACAGACGACCCCCACTGACGGACCGCACCGGCCGGGATGCCCCTCAGCGCCCGGTCACGTCGGATGATCAGCCGCCGGACACGTCGGACTCGGCGTCCTTGGGCACCACGCAGTCCCAGGCGTCGTCCAGCCACCCGTCAGGGAGGTGCACCTTGGACCTCTCCCCCGACTTGCCCCGGGGCGTGTCCGTGTTGGGCGGCCAGGGCTGGTCGTGCTCCAGCTTGGCCAGCCCCTCCCGCAGCCCGTCGAGCGACTCGGCCGTGGCCAGCTCCCGCCGCAGCTCGCTCCCGACCGTGAACCCCTTCAGATACCACCCGACGTGCTTGCGGAAGTCGGCGATGGCGTATCGCTCGACGTCGAAGCACTCGGTCAGCCCCGCGGCGTGCCTGGCCATCGCCTCGGCCACCTCACCGAGCGTCGGCCGGGCCCGCTCGGGGCTGCCGTTGAACGCGTTTTCCAGGTCCCGGAACAACCACGGCCGCCCGAGACACCCGCGGCCGACGACCACGCCGTCACAGCCGGTCTGCCGCACCATGCGAAGGGCGTCGTCGGCGCACCAGATGTCGCCGTTGCCGAGCACGGGGATCTCGGGAACGGCCTCCTTGAGCCTGGCCACGGCCTCCCAGTCGGCCACGCCGCCGTAATGCTGCTTCGCCGTACGGGCGTGCAGCGCCACGGCCGCGATCCCCTCCTCGGCCGCGATCCGCCCGGCGTCCAGATAGGTCAGATGGTCGTCGTCGATGCCCTTGCGCATCTTGATCGTGACGGGCAGCGACCCCGCGTTCGCGACCGCCTGCCGCAGGATCCGCCGCAGCAGATTCCGCTTGTACGGCAGCGCGGACCCGCCCCCGCGCCTGGTCACCTTGGGAACCGGGCACCCGAAGTTGAGATCGACGTGGTCGGCCAGGTCCTCCTCGGCGATCATCCTGACCGCCCGGCCCACTATGTCGGGATCCACGCCGTACAGCTGGATGCTCCGCGGCGACTCCGACTCCGCGAACCTGATCATCCGCAGCGTCTTCGGATTGCGCTCGACCAGGCCGCGCGTCGTGATCATCTCGCACACGAACAGCCCGGCGCCCTGCTCCCGGCACAACACGCGGAACGGCGCGTTCGTGATCCCCGCCATCGGCGCGAGCACCACCGGCGGCCACACCCCAATCGGCCCAATCTTCACTCCCACAGTTGTAGCGCAGGTCAGGCCGCGACCGGTACTCGGCGATAGGCTGGAAGCGGCAGCTGCTGGGGAGGAGATGGATGCTACTTCGAGTGCGCGTGGCGCTGCCGGACCGGCCTGGTTCGCTGGCACAGGTCACCAAGGTCCTCGGCACGGCGGGGGCCGACATCACGCAGGTGACGGTCCTCGACCGGGGCGCGGGCATGGCCCTCGACGACATCACGGTCTTCTGCCCGGAAAGCTTGCCACGGGAGGACCTGCTCAAGAGCCTGCAGTGCGTCGAGGGCGTCACCGTCGAAGGCATCTGGACCACCCGCGAGGCCCCCGGCACCTACCCCGAGCTGGAGATCCTCAAATACATCACCACGGCCGGCGACAGGGCCCTGACGACCCTCATCGACTCGCTCCCCGTGCTCTTCAGCGCCGACTGGGCCGCCACCACCAGCGAGCAGGGCGTCCTCTACGCGAGCTGGCGCGCCCCGCAGCACCTGACCGTCCCGGAGAGCCTTCCGCAGCGCCCGACGGCCATGACCCTCGACGACGGCCTGCACATCATCCACGCCCCGCTACCGCCGCTGGCCCTGGGCCTGGTGCTGGCCCGCTCGGAAGGCCCCGCCTTCCACCGCATCGAGGTCCACCGCCTCGCCCGGATCCTGGAGATCTTCCTCAGCCTCCCCGCCACCGAGCGCAGCGTGGCCCGCCAGCTCCGCAAATAGCGTGCCGGGAGCATCCGCTCGGGAAAAGCGCTAGAGTTGTGGGGCAACGCGGAAGTGGCTCAGTGGTAGAGCATCACCTTGCCAAGGTGAGGGTCGCGGGTTCGAATCCCGTCTTCCGCTCGAAGTGATCTGGGCCCGGGTGGCGTGGCCGAGAGGCGAGGCAGCGGCCTGCAAAGCCGTCCACACGGGTTCAAATCCCGTCGCCACCTCCAAGGACGATTAGCTCAGCGGGAGAGCGCTTCCCTGACACGGAAGAGGTCACTGGTTCAATCCCAGTATCGTCCACCAGGCTCGACAGCGTTTGAAGCCCCAGCTCACGGCACACGCCGGGAGCCTGGGGCTTCTTGCTGCCCCAGGTTGATCATGGTCGTCAGCACCGGTGCTGAGGGCGTGTTTGAGAAGACCGTTCATGTTTGCGTGGCGGCGTGACGACGAGCGTCAGCGCCGGCAGGCAGGACGACCTCGTGATGCGGGGCTTGGTGAACTTGGCTGCGCTGACCGGTGTCCAAGCCGGCGTTGCAGATAGGGCATATGGGGCGGATCACCGGGCGCAGACTCGAGGACCGGCTGTCCCAAAACCGACGTCCGGTGGCCCTAGGTCGAATGTTGTATTCCTGCTGAGTGCGGGAAACAGGGATGATGCCCCAATGACGCGTTCCCCCTTCGATCTCGATGCCTTTCTCGCCCAGCCCCTCACGGCCCGCATCGCCACCAGCGGACCGACCGTGCGTCCAGTGTGGTACCTGTGGGAGGAAGGGGCTTTCTGGATCTTGACGGGGCCATGGGCGAAGCTCTTCCAGCGAGTCCGCAGCGACCCTGGCGTCGCTCTTGTGGTGGACAAATGCGATCTTGGTACAGGTCTTGTCCAGCAGGTCATCGTTCGCGGGCGAGCCGCACTCGTTCCCTTCGATGTGCCACGCGGGAGGCGCAAGCTGGCCCGCTACCTGGGCGATGACGAGTCCCGTTGGGACCGCCGCTTCGTGCGCTTTCTCTACGATGATCCCGGACAACGCGGCACGGCGTGGCTGAGGCTGACGCCCTCGTCCCTGATAGCCAAGGATCTGAGCTACCACACAACCCTTTAGTGAGTGCTAGAAGATCGTTGCGTCAGTCGCAGATGTAGCACGGTTGTCGTCGAGCGAGTCCTCCTCGGGTGAGGCGCCGGGCCATGCCGGCGATGGCCGCCCAGCGGATGATCGCTTCGGATACGGCGGGGTCGCGTCCGTAGTCACGAGCCAATCGGCGGCAGGCGGTCCGCCGGGCCAGCGTCCTCTCCACCACCCAACGGCGGGAGATGACGCCACACCGCGCTGGTCAGCCGGGCTTGCAGACAATCTCCAGGTGGTGCGCAGAGTGTCGCATGCCCAGTCCACCAACCGTCCCGCGAAGCCTTGGTCGGTGAAGACGTGCAGGAACGGGATGGTCAGGTACGCCGACAGCAGGGCGGTCTTGGCGCCGACTCGGTCCTGCCAACTGGCTGCCATCACGGCGACCGTGATGAGCGGGCCGCACCACGTACAAGATGGCGTTGATGATCTCGCGGCGGGGATGTTTCTCCGGTGCCTGGTCAGTCTCCGATGAATCCGCCAACGGCCATAACCGCTGTATCGGCCATACCCATAGCGGCACATTCCCTATCCAGAGAATCCATAACGGAAATGCGAGGACAAGGAAAGCTCCGACAATCTTGATGACCTCGATGTTCACCTTCAGCGGTCCACCCTTGAACACAGTATGACCATCAAGGACGATCATCGCTACGAGGTTTCCGAGGATACCGGCGCTTATAGCCGCAATAGCGATAAGGCCGACAAGCTCCCATGGCGACAGCGTGTCGAACAGGTTCGAGGGCGAAGTGACATCGGTTACGAGCCGATTCCATCCGCTTCCAAGGGCGTCCAGCTCTTCCGACAGGTTCGACCGTTCCGCGACCCAGTCCCTCGCAGGCTTGAACCACTGTGATGAGACGTTGTCGGAAATGAAAAACTGAAAGAGTGCGATCAGCCCGGATGCTACTGCCAGAACGTCAAGCAGCGTCCGGCGGAAAGTCCCCTTGTTGGCTCTTGCATCAAATGCCACCTCAGCCCCCCGCATCTCAAGGCGCCTGCCCTTTTTCAGACCGTCAATCGCATGAGGCGTGGCTTCAATTTTATAGCTCCTCAGGGATGATCGCCTGGCGCGGCGGCAGTGGGGCTGAAAGTTTCAGGGTTGATTGACAGCGGAAACGTTAGCGCTAACAATCGCGGCACTCCACGAAAACCCGTGACGGGGGAGATCGCCGTGCGATGTTAGCGCTATCAAGGAGTCCGACGATGTTCCGAAGAACCCCGGCCGCCCTGGCGCTCCCGCTCACTGCCCCGGGAACGGGACCCGCCTCGGCAGCCACCCTGCTACACCAACCCCATCAAGTCGCAGAAGGGCGCCGACCCCTGGCTGCGGTACCAGGACGGCAACTACTACCTGATCACCACGAGCTTCACGAACACCCTGGTCATGCGGAAATCCCCGACGCTCGGCGGGTTGCCCACGGCTCCGAGCGTCCAGGTCTGGCAGGACACCACCACCGCTCGGGGCGCCAACTTCTGGGCGCCGGAGCTGCATCCCTTCAACGGCCGCTGGTACATCTACTACTCCGGCGGGCGGGTGGACGCCGCCTGCTGCGACAGCCAGCGCACCCACGTGCTGGAGAGTCCGGGTGACGACCCGCTCGGGCCCTACACGTACCGGAGCATGCTCACCGGGTCGAACCTCACCCCGGGCGGCCGGCTGATCGACGCCAGCCCGATGACCCCGAACGGGACCCTTTACCTGCTCGGCAGCGGGTTCGTCGCGGGCAGTGCGCAGAGCCTGGTGATCGCGCCGATGAGCAACCCGTACACGATCAGCGGGAGCATCTTCAGCCGCATCTCCAGCCCTACCCTGAGCTGGGAGACGCAGGGCGGCCGGTGGCGCTGCAGCGGGACGGGCGGACGTTCGTGATCTATTCGGCTAGCGCCTGCTGGGGGCCCGACTACAAGCTCGAGCAACTCACCTACAACGGCGGAAACCCGCTCAGCGCATCGTCGTGGGTGAAGCGGCCGACGCCGGTGTTCCAGCGCTCGGGCAACGTGTACGGCCCCGGCCACAACGGCTTCTTCACCTCCCCGAACGGCGCCGAGAGCTGGATCATCTACCACGCCGGCGGCGGCTGCGACAACAACCGCAACAGCGGCAAGTGCCTGGAGGTGGCGGGCGGGGCCACCGCGGACGGGACGAACATCAGGCAGTGGACCTGCAGCGGCGGCGCCGGCCAGCGCTGGCGGGTGGAGGAACAGGCCGACGACACCAGCAGGCTCGTGAACGTGGCCACCGGCAAGGTCGCCGACGTGGCCGACTGCGGTACCGCCGACGTACGCCAGAGCTGGCTCAATAGCACCTGCCAGCAGTGGTTCATCCGACCGGTCTGAAGGAGGCCAGCATGTGGAAACGAGCTCTCGGCGGCGTCCTGGCCGCCTTGACGGTGCTCCTCGTCACGGCGGCCGCGGCCGCGTACCCGAACCCGCTGCCCGTCTCGGGGAGCATCTTCGTGCACGATCCCACCGTCGTGACCCGGCCGAACGGCGGCTATCTGCTCGCCCACACCGGCGACAACATCGCGCTCAAGACCTCCGCCAACCGCACGTCCTGGAGCAACGCCGGCGTGGTCTTCCCCTCCGGGGCGCCCTGGACGCGTACGTACACCGGCGGCGCCGCCAACCTGTGGGCGCCGGACCTGTCCTACCGCAACGGGCGGTACTACCTGTACTACTCCGCCTCCACCTTCGGCTCGAACACCTCCGCGATCTTCCTCGCGACCAGCACGACCGGTGCGCAGGGGTCGTGGACGAACCAGGGACTGGTGATCAGTACGAACTCGTCGAGCTCGTACAACGCGATCGACCCCAACCTGGTCGTGGACGACCAGGGCCGGTGGTGGCTGAGCTTCGGCTCGTTCTGGACCGGGCTCAAGCTCATCTCGCTCAACCCGGGTACGGGCCTGCGCTCCGGCACCGCGATCTACGACCTGGCCCGCCGCGGCGGCGGCACCACCGCGATCGAGGCGCCGGTCATCGTCAAGCGCGGCTCCTACTACTACCTGTACGTCTCCTGGGACGCCTGCTGCCGGGGGGCGGCGAGCACGTACCGGGTCATGGTGGGCCGCTCGACCAGCGTCACCGGGCCGTACCGGGACCGCGACGGCACCGCGATGACCTCCGGCGGCGGCACGGAGATCCTCGCCGGGCACGGGAGCCTCCACGGTCCGGGGCACCAGGCGGTGCTGTCCGAGGCGGACGGAGACCGGCTCTTCTACCACTACTACGGTGACGATGGCCGCTCGCGGCTGGGCATCAACAACCTCGGGTTTGACTCCGCGGGCTGGCCGTACCTCTACTGAGACAGTTGATCCGCGCGCTCGTCCCCGCAGCCTGTTAGCGTTACCGCCAAGGGGGTGGGCCACGGTGAAAGCCAGGAACGGGCGGCCTGCGGTGCTCATGGACGTCGCCGTGCTCGCCGGAGTCTCGGCCATGACGGTTTCGCGCGTGCTCAACGCCCCCGACATGGTGCGTGCCGAGACCCGGGCCCGGGTCATGGCGGCCGTCAAGGAGCTCGACTACCGGCCCAACCAGGCCGCCCGCCAGCTGGTCACCGGCCGCTCCGGCGTGCTCGGCGTGGTCAGCATCGACACCACCCTCTACGGCCCGGCCTCCACTCTCTACTGCATCGAGCAGGCCGCCCGGCACGCCGGCTACAACGTCAGCATCGCGAGCCTCAGCTCGCTCAACCGCACCTCGATGGAGGAGGGCGTGCAGCGGCTGCGCGCCCAGGCGGTCGACGGCGTGATCATCGTGGCGCCGCACGAGTCCGCCGCCGACGGGCTGCGGCACCTGCCGCCCGAGATGCCGGTGGTGGCGGTCGACGCCGGCGACGACATCCCGGTGCCGGTGGCCAAGGTGGACCAGCGGGTCGGCGCCGCCCGGGTGACCGAGCACCTGCTCGGGCTCGGCCACGGGACCGTGTGGCACGTGGCGGGGCCGGCCGACTGGCTCGACGCCAACGGGCGCATCGAGGGCTGGCGCGGCGTGCTGGAGTCCGCGGACCGGCCGGTGCCCGAGGTGCTGCGCGGCGACTGGAGCTCGCGCTCCGGCTACCAGCTCGGCCGCCGTCTGGCCCAGGACGCGGAGGTCACGGCGGTGTTCGTGGCCAACGACCAGATGGCGTTAGGCGTGCTGCGGGCGCTGCGCGAGGCGGGGCGGCGGGTGCCGGAGGACGTGAGCGTGGCGGGGTTCGACGACATCCCCGAGTCCGCCTACTTCTGGCCGCCGCTGACGACCGTGCGGCAGGACTTCGGGGAGGTCGGCAGGTACGCCTTCCACCTGCTGCTGGACCGGATGGCGGGCGCCGAGCCGGAGTCGCGGCGGCTGGTCGAGCCGGAGCTGATCGTCCGCGAGAGCACCGGCCCGGCGACGCCCCACGCCTGAGCCCCCCACCCCTGAACGTCCCATCCCTGAGCCCCCACCCTGAACGCCCCATCCCTGAGCGCCTCACGCCCTGATTGCGCCGCTCAGGCGCCCGGGGCCTGAGAGCGCCCGGGCCTGAGAGCATCGGGGCCTGAGCGCATCGGGTCCCGGGGATCAGGCGAGTCTGATCACGTTCCAGGAGACCGGCGGCAGCAGGACGCGCGCCGGGTCGTGCTCGACGTCGGCGTTGGGCCGGGGCTTGATCCGGTCGGGGTCGTCGGCCGTGTTGCGCGCGTACACGTCGGGGTCCGTCAGGGTGGTCGCCTCGACGATCCGGGTGCCGCCGCCGAGCCCCCGGGCGTCGATCTCCAGCGAGAGCGGCCGGTCGGCCGAGCGGTTGACGGCGAACAGCGTGGTCCCCTCCTCCCCGTGCGTGGCCACCGCGTGCAGCAGCGGCACCTCGCCGAACTCTGCCGTCTCGTACGTGGGCGCGTCCGGCTCCACCCGCAGCACGTGGCCCGCCGCGTACCGGGATGCCTGCGCGAACGGATGGAAGGTCGTCTGCCGCCAGGCCCGCCCGCCGGGCTCGGTCATGATGGGCGCGATCACGTTCACCAGTTGGGCCAGCGAGGCGGCGGTCACCCGGTCGCTGTTGCGCAGCAGCGTGATCAGCAGGCCGCCGAAGGCCACCGCGTCGGCCAGGTGGTAGTGGTCCTCCAGCAGCGGGGGCGCGACTGGCCAGCCCTCCGGCTTCGGGGCGGCCTGGAAGCGGGAGAGGTACCAGACGTTCCACTCGTCGAAGGAGAGGTCGATCCGTTTGCGCGACTTCAGCCGGGCGCCGACGTGGTCGGCGGTGGCGGTGACCGAGGAGATGAAGTACTCCATGTCGGTCGAGCAGGCCAGGAAGCTGCCGAGGTCGCCGTCCTTCTCCTCGTAGTAGGCGTGGCAGGAGATGTAGTCGACCACGTCGTACGTCTCCTCCAGCACCGTGGCCTCCCACGCGCCGAAGGTCGGCATGCTGGAGCCGGAGCTGCCGCAGGCCACCAGCTCCAGCGTCGGGTCCATGGTCCGCATGGCGCGGGCGGTCTCGGCGGCGAGCCGGCCGTACTCGCGGGCGGTCTTGTGGCCGGTCTGCCAGGGGCCGTCCATCTCGTTGCCCAGGCACCACATCCTGATCCCGTGCGGCTCCTTGGCGCCGTTGGCGGCGCGCAGGTCGGACAGCGCGGTTCCGGACGGGTGGTTGCTGTATTCGAGCAGGTCGAGGGCCTCGGCGATGCCGCGGGTGCCGAGGTTGAGCGCCATCATGGGCTCCACACCCGCCTTGCGGCACCAGCGGACGAACTCGTCCACCCCCACCTCGTTCGTCTCGGTGCTGTGCCAGGCCAGGTCGAGCCGGCGGGGCCGCCGGTCACGCGGGCCGATGCCGTCCTCCCACCGGTAACCGGAGACGAAGTTGCCGCCCGGGTAGCGGACGGTGGTCACCCCCAGCTCCCTGGTCAGGTCGAGTACGTCGCCACGGAAGCCGTCGTCGTCGGCCGTCGGGTGGTCCGGCTCGTAGATGCCCGTGTAGACGCAGCGGCCGAGGTGTTCGACGAACGTGCCGAAGGTGCGCCGGTGCACCGGTGCCACCTTGAACGCGGGATCGAGGGTGATTCTGGCCTGATGCACGGAGGGAGCTCCTGGTTCTCGGGCATTACGTGATCAAGATTGTTAGCGTTATCAGCCGACCGGGTCAAGGGGCCGGAACACCCTGAAGGCGGTTGCCCACAGGGCCTTGACACGCCGGGTGTTACCGCTAACACTCGGGTAACCCCGGAGAACGCCGGGGTCAGCGCGGCCACCGCGACCCGGACGGCCCGCCCCTTTCGCCTCCGCCGGAGGCCCTGTTCCCGGCTGCCCCGACTCCCCCGCCCTCAGTGACGACCCGGCCGAGCGACAGCCCGGCAGGAAGGGGCCACTGTGCAAGCTCCCCCCGATCTCTCCCGCCGGCGGCTCCTCGGCGGCGGCCTCACCCTCGTCGGCGCCGCCGCCACCGGGTGCGCCATCCCCGTCGGTTTGGGCTCCTCCCGGACGCGCATCCGGTACTGGCACTTCCTGGGCGCCAGCGACGGCATCGTCATGAAACAGATGGTCGAGGGGTTCGCCAAGGACAGCCCGGACCTCTTCGTCGAGGAGAACGTGCTCCAGTGGGGTGAGCCGTACTACACCAAGATCGCCATGGCGGGAGCGGGCGGCCGCTCGCCCGACCTGGCCGCCTTCCATCTGGCGCGGCTGGCCGGGATCGGCGCGGGACGCATCCTGGACCCCATCAACGTACGGCTGCTGGAGGAGAGCGGCCTGCGCGCCGCCGACTTCAGCCCGCCGATCTGGGAGCGCGCACACCTGGACGGCGTGCTCTACGCGATCCCGTTCGACGCCCACCCGATGGTGCAGTACTACAACACGGAGATCTGCGGCCGGGCGGGACTGCTCGGCCCGGACGGCAAGCTGCTGCCCACCAACGGCCCCGACGAGCTGGTGGCCGCGCTGCGCAAGGCCAAGGACGCGATGGGCGGCGAGGCGCCGCTCACCTACGACGCCCTCGGCCTGGGCACGGTCGGCCCCTGGCGCGTGTGGTGGTCACTCTATTCGCAGAGCGGCGGCACACTGGTGTCGGACGACGCCACCCGGATCACCATCGACGACGCCAAGGCGCTGGAGGCGCTGCGGTTCATGAGCATGCTGGGGCGCGAAGGGCTCTGCGACACCCGCTCGGACTACGGCGCCTCGGTGGCCCGCTTCACCAACGGCCAGGTGGCCTTCCTGTGGAACGGCGACTGGGAGATCACCGGGCTCAAGGAGCGCGGGACGCCGTTCAACATGACCCGCTTCCCCAGCGTCTTCGGCACCGGGGCCGCGCAGGCCGACTGCCACTCGTTCGTGCTGCCGCACCAGCGCGACCGCGATCCGGAGATCGAGCGGGCCACCTACCGGTTCATCGCCTACCTCATCAAGAACAGCGCCGACTGGGCGGTGGCCGGGCACGTGCCCGCGTACCTGCCCGCCCTGGAGCTGCCCGAATACCTGGCGCTGCAGCCGCAGTCGGAGTACCGCTCGGTCATCACCGACGTCGCGCTCGATCCCCAGGTGTGGTTCGCCGGCTCGGCCTCGCGGTTGTGGATCGAGTTCGGCGACGCGTTCGCGCCGGTCATCGGCGGGACGCGCACCCCGGAGGAGGGGCTGGCCACGGCCAAGGCCGCGCTCGGCCGGCTGCTGTCCGCCCCGATCCCCTTCCCCGACCAGGAGGGCTGATGACGACCACCGTCGCGCCCCGCCCGACCGCCGCCCCCGCCACCGAGGCCAAGGTCCGGCGCCGCTGGACGCAGCACGGGCTGCTGTTCGTCGCGCCCTTCCTGGTGATCTACGTGGCCTTCCTGGTCTGGCCGACCCTGCTCGGCTTCCGGATGAGCCTGTCGAGCGTCAACATCGCCGGCACCAACGACCACCTCGTCGGGTTCGCCAACTACGCCGAGGCGTTCGGCGACCCCCGGATGTGGCGCTCGCTCTGGAACACGCTGGTGTTCACCGTGCTGAGCACGGTCCCGCTGGTGCTGCTCGGGCTCGCGTTCGCGCTGCTGGTGCACCATCTG
The DNA here is from genome assembly GCF_900099965.1 of Nonomuraea jiangxiensis. Taxonomy (GTDB): domain Bacteria; phylum Actinomycetota; class Actinomycetes; order Streptosporangiales; family Streptosporangiaceae; genus Nonomuraea; species Nonomuraea jiangxiensis. Next base: position 77,762 of record NZ_FNDJ01000038.1, read on the forward strand.
CGGTTCATGCAGTGGTTGTGGCGGCTGTCGTTCTTCGGGCCGTTCCTGCTGCCGTCCGCCGTGGTGGCGATCCTGTGGCTGCAGATGATCTACCCGCCCGGCTACGGCCTGCTCAACGGCACGCTGGGCACCGACGTACTCTGGCTGGGCGACCCCTCGGTGGCCATGTGGTCAATGGTGCTGACGACGGTCTGGTGGACGGTGGGCTTCAACTTCCTGCTGTACCTGGCCGCGCTGCAGTCGATCCCCCAGCACCTGTACGAGGCCGCCGCCATCGACGGCGCCTCCTCCTGGAGCAAGCTGCGCTCGATCACGCTGCCGCTGCTCCGCAGGACCACCGCGCTCATCGTGGTGCTGCAACTGGTGGCCTCGCTGAAGGTCTTCGACCAGATCTACCTGATGACCAGCGGCGGCCCCCAGGACGCCACCCGGCCGATCATCGAGTACGCCTACGACGTCGGCTTCACCGGTTACCGCATCGGCTATGCGTCGGCTATCTCGTACATCCTGTTCGTCCTGATCGTCATCGTCTCCCTGGTGCAGCTCCGGCTGTTCCGCAAGCGGGCGGAGGGCCTGTCATGACCAAGCGGTTCAGCCTCGGCCAGCTCGTCATGCTGGTGGTCGCGCTGGTGCTGGCGGCCATCTGGCTGGCGCCCATCGCCTGGGCGGTGGCCACCTCGCTCAAGCCCGAGAGCGAGACGACCGTCATTCCCCTCCAGTGGTTCGGCAGCGAGATCACCTTCGACTCCTACGCGCTGGTGCTGGAGACCGGGGGGATCGTCAAGTGGGCGATCAACTCGACGGTGACCGCCGTGATCGTGACCTTCCTGACCGTGCTGTTCTCGGCGATGGCGGCCTACGGGTTCGCGCGCACGCGGTTCCGGGGGCAGCGGGCGCTGCTCGCGCTGATCCTGGCCGGGATCATGGTGCCGCCGCACGTGCTGATCGCGCCGCTGTTCGCGGAGATGGTCGCGCTCGGGCTGGTGGACACCTGGTGGGCGATCATCCTGCCGCAGGTGGCCGCGCCGCTGATCGTGTACATCCTCTTCAAGTTCTTCCAGGACGTGCCGCCTGAGCTGGAGCAGGCGGCGTTCGTGGACGGGGCCGGGCGGTGGCGGGTGTTCTTCACGATCGTGCTGCCGCTGTCGCGGCCGGTGCTGGCGGCCGTGTCGATCTTCACGTTCATCACCACCTGGAACAACTTCCTCTGGCCGTTCCTGGTGTCCACCGACCCGAACACGATGACGTTGCCGGTGGGGCTGGCGAACGTCGTGCAGGGCACGTTCGGGTTGCGGTACGCGCAGATCATGGCCTCGGTCGTGCTCGCCGGGCTGCCGCTGCTCGTGGTGTTCGTGATGTTCCAGCGGCAGATCATCCGCGGCGTGGCGCACACCGGCCTCGCCGGGCAGTGAGTCAGCCGGCCTCGTCGTGGATCAGCAGCATGAACGTGCGAGCGTAGGACAGGCCGGAGGCGGGCCGGGGCCAGGGCAGCTCGGCCAGGACCCGGGAGCCCGGCTCGTGGTAGGCGCCGTCGACCCGGATCTCGGCCGTCTCGCCGCCCTCGCCGCCACCGAAGAACGCCTTGACGCCGATCAGGCGCTCCCGCTCGAACGTGCCCTTCAGCGCCGGGGCCAGGTGCGGGAGCAGCACGTGGTCCACGGCCCAGCGCTGCACGACGTCGTGGTCGTCGCCGGTGCCCCATCCGATGATGCCGCCGTGGACGGCGTGCCAGCCGGGGAAACCGGCGGGATCGTCGGGCGGGAAGTGGCCGGCGTGGGTGCCGTCCTGGGCGAGGAGTTCCAGCAGCGCGCTGCCGGTGGTGCCGAGCCACATCTCGACGGCCCGGCCGACGGCCTCCTCGACGGTGCCGCCGTAGCCGGAGACGCAGTCACTGATCGTGGTCTCCTCGGGGAGGTCGACGTTGAGCACGAAGTGGAGGTCGAGGTGGGCGGCGCTGCCGGTGTGGTCCTCGCCGAGCATGACCGCGAGCGTGCCGGGGCCCTTCGCCATGCCGTCGCGGACCTCCCACGGCCGGCCCATGACCGCGCTCAGCCGCTCCGCGACCAGGCCCAGCACCACGTCGTCCGCCAAGCGCGTCTCGTCCATCGCAACCCTTCGGCTGTCGTCGGCAGGCCACGGGTCAGGCTAGCGCTTTTGATCATCGACCGTCACGGGCGCGCGGCCCTCGCCGTTGCCCATTGCCAGGGAATCACCAGGAAGGGCCGGTAGTCTCCGTCCGCATGAACTGGCAGCGCGAAACGAACAATGCGCTGGTCAGGTTCACCGGATTCCCGATCGGACGGGTTCGGGAGGAGCCGCCTCCCCCTCCGGTCCCCGAGATCAGACCGCCCGCGGATCCGCAAACCGACCGGCTGCCCGAAGCATCCCTCCTGTCGCCCGTACGGGGGGACGTCACGTGAGAATCCGTTACCTCATGCTGGACGCTTATGGCGGCGGCGGCACCGTCCGCACGGTCGTGAGCCAGGCGAACGCGATGGCGGCGGCGGGGCACCGCGTGGAGCTGGTCAGCCTGGTACGGCGGCGCGAGACGCCGCAGTTCGCACCTGACCCGAGGGTCACCGTCACCACGCTGGTGGACCAGCGCGGAGGCCGGCAGCCGGACTCGGCCGGGCGCCGGGCCTGGCGCCGGATCCGCGGGAACGTGGTGCCGCGCGGGGAGTTCGCGGCCGGCCACTTCACCGAGCGGGTCGAGCGGGCCGCGCTGGACTACGTCTCCGGACTGCGTGACGGCATCCTGGTCACCACCCGGCCCGCGCTGAACCTGATCTCCGCCCGCCGTACCCCCGGCTCGGTCGTCAGGGTCGCCCAGGAGCACATGAACCTGACGGCCTATCCCGAGAGCATCCGCAACGAGATCGCCCGCCACTACGGGCGGCTCGACGCGATCACGGTGCTGACGCGGACGAACCGGCTCGAATACCAGCGGCTGCTGCCCGGCACCCCGATCGTGCAGCTCCCGAACGCCGTTCACCGGGTCGAGCGGGAACGTTCCCAGCAGGTCAATCCCGTCGTGGTGGCGGCCGGGCGGCTGGTGCCGCAGAAGGGGTTCGACCTGCTCATCCAGGCGTTCGCGCAGGTGGTGCCTGAGCATCCGGACTGGCGGCTGCGCATCTTCGGCACCGGTCCGCGCGGGACCGAGCTCGCCGGGCTCGTCGAGCAGTACGGGCTGGGCGGGCACGTGACGTTGCCCGGGCGTACCGAGCGGCTGGACAAGGAGCTGGCCGACGCCTCCGTGTACGCGCTGAGCTCCCGCTTCGAGGGCCTGCCCATGGTGATGATCGAGGCCATGACGCACGCGCTGCCCGTGGTCGCCTTCGACTGCCCGACGGGGCCGGGGGACGTGCTGACGGACGGCGTGGACGGGGTGCTCGTACCGCCCCGGGACGTCGACGCGCTGGCCGCCACGCTGAAGCGGGTCATCGCCGACCGCGACCTGCGGCTCAGCCTGGGGACGGCGGCGGCCAAGACGGCGCTGTCGTACGGGGCGGACCAGGTGATGCCGCGGTGGGAGAAGCTGTTCGAGATGCTGTCGAGGGGGGAGCGCGTGATCGACGGCTTCTGAACCCGCCTTCGGCGGCCAAATTTCGTAATTTCTGGCTATAACACCAAAAGATCTACGTTGTCGTATTCGCCGTAGAAATCGGGGTTTTCGCGGCTTTTGTCATGAAATGTCAGGCATTTCGTCAAAAGTAGTGCAAGACGCGCGGCAGCCTGAGCGCATGCGTAACCGGAAAGCTCGTCTCGCCACCATGGCAGGCGCTGTTGCCCTGGTCACAGGGCTCGCCGTGCCGGCCTATGCACAGGTGCCCACCCAGACCACCGCCTCCACGGTCGCCTCCACAGCCGCCGCGCCCAGAGTGCATGGACGCGCCGCCTACCTGATGGACGCCTCGTCCGGCCAGGTTCTGTACAGCAAGAACGCCACCGAACGGATGCCCGTCGCCAGCCTCACCAAGACCATGACGGCATATGTCGTCCTGAAAACCGCCAAGCCCACCGACCTGGTCCGGATCCGCGCCGCGGACGTCGACTACGCGGTGAACGGCGGCGGCACCACCGCCGACCTGCGGCCCGGCGACCGCATCCCGGTCGGCGAGCTCCTGTACGGCCTGCTGCTGCCCTCCGGCGCCGACGCCGCCCACGCCCTGGCCCGCACGTACGGCCCCGGCGTCAAGGGCTTCGTGGCCAAGATGAACCAGACGGCCCGCAGTCTCGGCATGAACGACACCCAGTACGTCAACGCCGACGGCCTGCCCACTCCGGACGGCGACGGCTACTCCACCGCCAAGGACCAGTCCGTCCTGGCCACCGCGGCGCTGAAGAACCCGCTGATCAAGGCCGCGACCAGCGCCCAGGACCACTCGCTGGACGCCAACGGTGATCACCGCTCGTACGACTGGCACAGCACCAACCACCTGCTCGGCGACCCCGGCGTGATCGGGCTCAAGACCGGCTACACCCGGGCGGCCGGCTACTGCCTGGCCTACGCCGCCGACCAGGACGGGCACCGCCTGATCGGGGTGCTGCTGGGCGAGTCGGACTCCAGCCGCCGCTTCTCAACAGCCGAGTCCCTCCTCTCCTGGGGTCAAACCCGCCTCGCCGCCTGACCCGGCCACACACCCCACCCAACCGACCAAGCGGGACCACCCACCCACCCCCCGACCCCGCCCCTCCCCACGACCCCACCGCCCGCATAGCCCACGGCCTGCATTGCCCCACCGGCACCACTCCCAAAGGCCCCACACGCCCACATCCCCACGCACGGCCCCACCGCCCACAGGCCCAACGCCCACCCGGTCCACGGCCCATCGCCCACATGACCCCACCCGTCCAGACGGCCCCAGGGTCCGCGCGACCCGACCACCCGCAGGACCACCCCACGGCCCCCGCTTGGCCGCATCACCACACCCCAGCCGGACGGGGCACCTCGCCCCATCCGGCCGCACACCACCAGCCCCCACCGGGCGCAGGCGTCCGCTGGCCAGCGGCGCGCAGATGGTGACAACGGACCCAGCCCCCACCCGGGCGCAGGAGTCCGGGGGCGTGGGAGATCGCTCGCCAGTTGACGCACGGCCCCATCCCGGGCGCAGGAGGCGGACTGACGCCGGGCGTGCGGTGCTCGGCGGGGGTGAGCCCGGCCAATGTGGCGCCTGATGGTGTGAAACCCGGACGTGCGCCGTTCGACAGCCGTGGATGCGGCCGGGGACCAGAGGCCATGGACGGTGTTGATCCTTTGGGTTAGTTTGCCCGACATGAGGCTTCGAATCGCGTTGAGTGCGCTGTCAGCGGCCGTCGTGCTCGGTGCGCCGCTTCCCGCCCACGCCGCCCCGCACACGCTCGGCTGGAACCTCAAGCCGACCGGGGTGACGGCGCGCCTGCGCGGCCTGTCGCCGGTGAGCCGCGACGTCGTGTGGGCCTCGGGCTCGGCGGGCACAGTGCTACGGACCGTGGACGGCGGGCGTACCTGGCAGAACGTGTCCCCGCCCGGCACGACCGCGCTCGAGTTCCGCGACATCGAGGCGTTCGACTCGCGCCGGGCCGTGGCACTGTCCATCGGCGCGGGTACGGACTCCCGCGTCTACCGGACCAGCGACGGCGGGCGTACGTGGACGGAGACGTTCAGGAACGACGAGCCGCGGGCGTTCTACGACTGCATGGCCTTCTTCGACCCCCGGCACGGGCTGGCCATGAGCGACCCCGTGGACGGCAAATTCCGCATCCTGGCGACGGAGGACGGCGGGCGGAGCTGGCGGGTGCTGCCGTCCGCCGGCATGCCGCAGGCCCTGCCGGGCGAGGCCGGGTTCGCGGCGAGCGGGCAGTGCCTGGTCACGGCGGGCGGGCAGGACGTGTGGCTGGCCGCCGGCGGGGCCGAGCGGTCCCGGGTGTTCCACTCGGGCGATCGCGGGCGTACGTGGACCGTGGCCGACACGCCGATCCCCGCCGGCGACCCGGCCCGGGGCGTCTTCGCGCTGGCCTTCCGCGACCGGCACCGGGGCATCGCGGTCGGCGGCGACTACCGGCCCGAGCAGCAGTCACCCGTCGCCGGGGCGGTGACCAGGAACGGCGGGGCCTCCTGGGCCGCCGCCGCCACGCCGCCTCCCGCGTACCGGTCGGGGGTGACCTGGCTGCCGTACCTGCCGTTCGCGGCCGTGGCGGTGGGGCCGTCCGGGAGCGATGTGACGTACTCGGGCGGGAGGACCTGGGAGACGTTCGACGGCGGCTCGTTCGACACGGTGTCGTGCGCGCCGGACCGGTCGTGCTGGGCGTCGGGCGAGCAGGGCCGCGTCGCCAGGCTGACCATCAGGTGATCCGGCAGGTAATCCGGCCGCACATGTGACGGTCCCGGCTGACGCCGCGCCGCCGTCTTCCCGCACGGTGCACGATCACCCTCGTGGGCGGGTGCGCGGTCAGCGGACGCCGCGGGGGCGGAACTGGATGCTGATGCGGGGGCCCGTCGGGCGGGAGGTCTTCGGGATGGCGTGCTCCCAGGTGCGCTGGCAGCTTCCGCCCATCACGATCAGGTCGCCGTGGCCCAGCTCGTGGCGGAGCGAGTGGCCGCCACCGCGGGGTCTCAGGAGGAGGGGGCGCGGGCAGCCGACGGAGATGATGGCGACCATGGTGTCCTCCGTGCCGCCCCGGCCGATCGTGTCGCCGTGCCAGGCCACGCTGTCGCGGCCGTCGCGGTAGAAGCAGAGGCCGGCCGTGCGGAACGGCTCGCCCAGCTCCTCCTCGTAGTGGGCGTTGAGGGCGCGCCTGGCCTCTTCGAGGATCGGATGGGGCAGGGGGTCGTCCTCGTCGTAGAACTTCAGGAGCCGGGGGACGTCGACCACCCGGTCGTACATCCGCCGGCGCTCCGCCTGCCAGGGGACCGACTCCGCCAGCCGCTCGTAGAGCTGGTCGGCACCCGTCAGCCAGCCGGGGCGCAGGTCGAACCACGCGCCACGACTGAGCTTCGTCCTACGGACCGTGGCACCGAGTGGGCCGACCCTGAGCTCTTCGTCAAGATCGAGCAGAGATGCTTGGAAAATCGGTCCCATGGCATCGAGTCTATGCCATAGTTCAAACAGATATTCGACTGCATTGGGGGTCGCATTCCGCACGCGGGTCGTGCCAGGCTTGCAGTCGCCGGAAACGAGTGGCGTCGCCTCTCAGACCGCGCCGCGAGGCGAAGAGGCCACCCCCCGCTTCGTCACACGAAGGAGCACATGCATGCTCACCACCGATTACCTTCCGGGCACACCCTGCTGGCTGGACGTCAACAGCCCTGATGTGGCGGCCTCCACCGCGTTCTACACCGGGCTGTTCGGGTGGGAGTCCGTCTCGCTGGGCCCCGCGAACAACGACTACCGCTTCTGCCAGGTCGGCGGGAGAACGGTCGCCGGCATCGGCAAGGCCACCGGGAACAACCCGGCCCGGCCCTGGACGATCTACTTCCACACGCCCGACGCCGACGCCATCACCAAGACGATCGAGCAGGCGGGCGGCAAGGTCCTGGCGGCGCCGTTCGACATCGTGGGGCAGGGCCGGATGGCCATGTTCGCCGATCCGGCAGGGGCCATGTTCGCGGTGTGGCAGCCGGGGGCGACCCAAGGGCTCGGCCTGGTCACGGACCCGGGCTCGCTGAGCTGGGTCGAGCTCTACTCCCCCGACCCCGCCGGCATCCGCTCCTTCTACGGAGCGGTCTTCGGCTGGCGTGTCGAGGAGATGCCGATGGGTGACATGCCCTACCCCGTCATCTCTCCCGCCGAGGGCGGCGAGTCGTCGGCCATGGGCGGGATCTGCCAGGCCGAGACCGGGGACGGCGCACACTGGCTGCCGTACTTCGAGGTGTCCGACTGCGACGCCACGATGACCCAGGCGCAACGTCTCGGCGGCACCGTGCAGTCTCCGGCGATGGCGGTGGAAGAGGTCGGCCGCATGGGCGTCCTCGTCGACCCCTTCGGCGCCCGGTTCGCGGTCCTCACCAGCTCGACCTAGGGCGACGTTCTCGTACGGGCTCGTCCCGTGCGAACGGAAGACGGTCGGCCTGCGCGGCACGCAGTCCGCACAGACCGACCGTCATCCCGAGCCCAGAGCGCTTTCCCAGCTCAGGGGCTACCTGCGAGTTCCTCATTCCCCCGGCCGAGGGCCCCTAACATCGGGCCGCGTTCTCCTGTAACGTCTCAGTGGTGTTATCCCGTTACATGGTGGGCGCCGTCGCCGCCCGTACCGGCGACGAGATGTCCGGTCCCGCCCTCCTGGTGACCGGGCTGGCCGTCACCGGGTCCCCTGTGACGGCGTCGTGGCTGCTGGCCGGCCTGACCGTCTCGGCCGCCGTCGGCGGGCCGCTGCTCGGGGTGCTGCTGGACCGCGTCCGGCGGCCGGGGCGGGCCCTCGCCTGGTGCCTGGCCGGCTACGCGGGCGGGCTGCTCCTGGTCGTCCACGCGCTGGGGAGGGTGCCCGCGGGGGCCGTGATCGCGGTGGCCGTCGCGACGGGCCTGCTGGGTCCCGCGCTCACCGGGGGCTGGACCGCGCAACTGCCCCTGGCCGCCGGTGGTCCCGAGCGGCTGGCCAGGGCCAACGCGCTCGACTCGATGAGCTACAACGTGGCGGGGCTGGCCGGTCCCGCCGTGGTGGGCGTGGTCGCGGCCATGAGCGGCGGCATGACGGCGACGCTGGTGTGCGTCGCGCTGCTGACCGCCGCCCTGCCGATCGCCTGGACCCTGCCCGCACACGAACGCCCCGAGCGTGGCACCCCTCGGCTTGGCGCATCCGTGCTCGACAGCGGTGGTCGCGGGACGTCCATCCGGGGGGAGTTGGCCGAGGGGTTCGGGGCGATTGTGCGGAATCGGGCGTTGCGGCGGGCGACGGCCGGGTCCATGGTGTCGTGTTGCGGGCTGGCCATGCTGGTCGTGTCGGCGCCCGTCCTCGCCGCCGAGCTCACCGGCGAGGCCGGCCACGGCGCGCTGCTCCTGGCCGTCACCGCCGCGTGCGGCCTGGCGGCCAACGCGCTGATGGCACGGCGGGACCGGCCCTGGGACGTGGTGCTCGGGTGGGCGACGGCGGTGCTCGGGGTGGGGATGGCGCTGGCGGCCCTCGCGGGGAGCTTCTGGATCGCCGTGGTCGCGGCCGCCGTGGCGGGGGCCGGCGAGGGGCCGCAGCTCACTGCCCTGTTCGCGGTACGCCACCGCGAAGCGCCCGCCCGCCTTCGCAGCCAGGTGTTCACCACGGGAGCCAGCCTGAAGATCACCTCGTTCGCCCTCGGGTCCGCGGTGAGCGGTCCGCTGGCGGCGTACTCGGCCGGGTGGGCCCTGCTGGCCGGCGCGGCACTGCAGGCCGCGGCGCTGGCGGTGCTGGCGCCGTGGCGGCGATGAGCGTGGTCAGCCCGCCAGGCCGGAGGAGGTGCGTGAGCGGTGGGCGGCGACGCGTTCGCGGGTGGCGCAGCGCGTGCTGCAGTAGCGGCGCGGGCTGCCGCCGCCGAAGTCCAGGTATGGCCGCCCGCAACTCCCCGAGGCGCACAACCCGCCGGGGACCCGCTGATAGTCGGCGAGCAGCACGGCCAGCGCCAGCGCCGACGACACCAGGAACCACTCGCCCCACGGCGCGTCGTCCCCGCTGTCGACGTGCAGGTGCCAGCTCGTCGTGCCCTCGTGGCTGGTCAGTCTGGGTGCCTTGGCCGTGCCGGAGAGCAACTGGTTGAGCAGGGCCGCGGCTTCGTCGGGGGTCGCCGCGCCGAGCACCTCGCGCAGCCGCGCCGCCGCCGCCCGCATGGCGGTCACGTCCGCCGCGCCGAGCTCGATCTTTCCGACCTCGCCGTGCTCGCGCAGGACACGCGTCACCGACTCGATCGACGGCTGCTCGTGCAGCAGCACCACGCACAGGGCGACCGCCCTGGCCGCCATCGCCTTGGTCGAGTGAGCCTCCACGCGAGAAGCGTATGCCCGGACGCGGGAGCCGCGACGCCGACTTCCGCAGTCCGGCATACCACCGGCCACCGCTGCCGGGCCGCTACCGGGGCCCGGGGCCCGGGGCCCGGCAGGACGCGCGGCCGGGATCAGGGGTTCGGGTGGGAGGCCAGGAGCTCGGCGAGGCGGTCCATGGACTCGCGGCCGCCCCTCGGGCCGTCGGCCCTGATGATGGCGTCGCGCGCCTCCACCGACCGGTGCACGGACTGGGCCACGTAGCGGGTGCCGCCGTCCACCGCCTCCAGGGTGACCGTCTCCAGCGCCACGTCCTCGGGCGTGCCCTCGAACTGCCAGGTGCGGACGTACCGCTCCGGCGCGACGATGTCGTGGTAGACGCCCCGGAAGAAGTGTTCCCCGCCGTCGGAGTCGATGTTGGCGTAGCGCCACTGGCCGCCCGGCCTGACCTCCATGCGATCGACCCTGGTGGCGAGGACGTGCGGCCCCCACCAGCGCGGGATGAGCTCCGGGTCCGTCACCACCTGGAACACCACCTCCCGGGGCGCGTCGAACGTCCGGATCATGACGACGTCCTGCCTGCCCGGTTCGATGATGAATTCGGTGTCACCCATGGTCGTGTTCCTCCTGCGTGCGCCGGAGCTTCCTGATCTCCTCGTCGAGGCGGTCGAACCGGTCCGTCCAGCGCTCACGATAGCGGTCGATCCATTCCGACGCGGTCTCCAGCGGGGCCGTCTCCAGGCGGCACGGCCGCCACTGCGCGTCGCGGCCCCTGCTGATGAGCCCGGCCCGTTCCAGCACCTTGAGATGCTTGGACACTGCCTGGAGGCTCATGTCGAACGGCTCGGCCAGTTCGTTGACCGTGGCCTCGCCGGCGGCCAGCCGGGCCAGGATGGCCCGCCGCGTCGGGTCCGCCAGTGCGGCGAAGGTGAGGCTGAGCTGGTCGTCGGGCATCCGGGCCGGCTTTCTCTCGGTGGTCGGTCAATGATCCACGATCGCACCACAGGAGATGTTGACGGTCGCGGAGGTCATGGTCCTGGCCCGGTCGGAGGCCACGAACGCGGCCACGTCCCCCACGTCGGCCAGCGTCGCCGTCCGGCCCAGCAGGGTCGACTCGCGCAGCCCCGCGGCGATCTCCTCCTTGGGGCCGAAGCTGTCCGGCATGCTCTCCGGCACCCCGCCGCTGATCATGGTGACGACGCGGATGCCGTGCGCGCCGAACTCGCACGCCCACTGCCGCCGGATGCCCTCCATGGCGTCGAGCGCGACCTTGAAGCCGCCGAGGCCGGGCAGGGTCTGGGGACCGCCGCCGCCGAACATGAGGATCACCCCGGACCCACGCGGGATCATGTGCCTGACCGCCGCCCTGATGGTCAGGAACTGCGTGCGCGCGGCCACCGCGATCGGCTGGACGAACTCCTCGGGGGAGATCTCGGCCAGCGGCTTCTGCACGTCCTGGACCGCGATGGCGTTGAACGAGATGTCGATGCCGCCCGCCCGCTCGGCCACCGAGTCGGCGAAGGCGTCGACGGCCTGCTCGTCGAGCGCGTCCACCCGCGCGGTGTCCGCCGTGCCGCCGGCCGCGCGGATCTCGTCGGCGACCTTGTCGAGGGTGGCGGGGGTGCGGCCGGTCAGGAAGACCCGGGCGCCCTCGCGGGCGAAGGCCCGCGCCGCCGCGCCGCCGATCGGACCGCCCGCGCCGTAGACGATGGCCACCTTGTCCTGGAGGAGCATTGTATTCAACCTCTCGGTTTATCAACTGATAGGTTGAATATAGGCCATGCGTCGGCCAAGTCAAGAGCAGGAGGAAATCAGGGCAGGCGGCGGCGGCCGGCGAAGCCCAGCTCCGTGCGGTGGTACCAGCCGAGTGCCGGCTCGCCCTCGATCCAGCACAACCGTACGGACTGCCCCTGGAGCTCGGCGGGGAAGTCGATCAGCACCGGCGCGAGGCCCTTGACCTCGATCCCCCGCTCGGTCCACGCGCCGAGGATCTCCTGGATGCGGGCCTCGTGCGCCTTGAGCTCGGGGATGCCGCCCAGCTCGGAGGCGCCTCTGGTCTCCCGGTCGAAGGCGATCTCGGTGAGGTCGGCCCGGGCCGCGATCACCTCGCGGGCCTCCTCCATGATGCCGGGCAGGAGCGAGCGCGCCTCGTCGAGGGTGAAGATCCGGTCCATGCCCAAACGTTAGCGGTTCGGCTCGTACGCGTGGATGAGAAGCCGTTCGGCGTGGTCGAGGTAGTCATCCAGGTAGGCGGCGGCCTGCTCCGGCTCCCCGGCCTCGATCAGCCCCAGCAGCGTGCGGTTGCGGTCGACGAACGGCTCGTGGAAGGCACGCGGATTTTCCATCACGTGGAAGACCAGGCGGAGCTCGGCCAGCAGCTGGCGCATGGACTCGTCGATCCTGGGGCTGTCGTTCAGCGAGACGAGCGCCTGGTGGAAGCGGATGTTGGCGGTGCCGACCCCCTGCCAGTCGTCCTGTGCCGCGGCCCGCTCGGCGTCGAGCACGGCCTCCTTGAGCCCCTTCAGGGCCTGCTTGTCCGGCTTGCGGCGGACCGCCGCCCCTTCGAGCACGCGCCGCACCCGGTAGAGGTCGGCCACGTCCTCGGCGGACGGCAGGCGGACGAAGACGCCCCGGTTGAGCTTGTGGTCCAGCAGCCGCTCGTGGCCGAGCAGCCGGAACGCCTCGCGCAGCGTGTTGCGCGACACGCCGAGCCCTTCGGAGATCGTCTCCTCCGACAACCGCTGACCGGGCTGGAAGAACCCCGCGCTGATACGGTCGCGCAGGATGTCGGCCACGCGCTCCGCCGTGCTGCTGCGGCCCAGCCGAGGCCGGTCCTGGGAGAGATCGGCTGCCACGTTATCCACATTTAACAGGGAATCATGGAGCAAACCTCTTGTCGAATTGTTCAACGATCCTTACGTTGAGAGGAACCCCCTCAACTCAAGGAGCAATCGACATGTCAGGCTCCACGCAACAGACCCGGCGAGTGATCCTCGCCAGCCTGATAGGCACGTCGCTGGAGTGGTACGACTTCTTCTTGTACACCACGGCTGCCACTCTGGTCTTCCCCCAGCTCTTCTTCCCCTCTCTGGACCCGTTCAACGCCACGCTGGCGTCGCTGACCACCAATGCCGTGGCCTTCGTCGCCAGGCCGCTCGGCGGCATCGTGTTCGGCCACTTCGGCGACCGGGCCGGCCGCAAGACCGTGCTCGTGGTGACACTCCTGGTCATGGGCATCTCGACGTTCCTCATCGGCGTCTTGCCCGGCTACGCGAGCGTGGGCGTGGCCGCGCCGATTCTGCTGGCGTTGCTCAGGTTCGTCCAGGGCCTGGGGCTCGGCGGCGAGTGGGGCGGCGCGGTGATCATGTCGCTGGAGCACGGCGACGGCCGCCGGCGCGGCTTCAACGCCAGCTGGCCGCAGGTGGGCGTGCCCGCGGGCTACGTCCTGGCCACGGGCCTGCTCACCATCCTGTCGCTCGTGCAGTCCGACGAGGCGTTCCTGTCGTGGGGCTGGCGGGTGCCGTTCCTGCTGTCGGGCGCGCTGGTGTTCGTGGGCCTGTGGGTGCGGCTGAAGGTCTCGGAGTCGCCGCTCTTCGCCGAGGTCGAGCAGCAGGGCGGCAAGTCGCGGTTGCCGCTGCTGGAGGTGCTGCGCACGCACCCGCGGGCGCTGTTGTCCGCCTTCACCGCGCGCATCGGGGTGGACGTGGCCTTCTACACCTTCACCGCGTACATCATCGTCTACATCACCGGGCAGCTGAAGCTGGACCGCTCGGTGGCGCTGAACGCGGTGCTGATCGGCTCGGCGCTGCAGCTGGTGCTGATCCCGCTGTTCGGCTCGCTGTCGGACCGGATCGGCCGGCGGCCGGTCTACTTCGCCGGCGTGGTGGCCGCGGCGGTCTGGGTGTTCGCGTTCTTCCCGCTGCTCGACACCAAGTCGTTCCCGCTGATCGCGCTGGCCGCCGTGGTCGCGTTGATCACGCACGCCCTGATGTACGGGCCGCAGGCGGCGTTCATCGCCGAGCTGTTCAGCACCCGGCTGCGCTACAGCGGCGCCTCGATGGGCTATCAGGTGGCCGGCATCGTGGGCGGCGCGCTGGCGCCCATCATCGCGGTCCAGCTCTTCCAGACCTACCAGAGCACGGTGGCGGTATCGGTCTACGTGGTCATCGCCCTCGCGATCACGGCCGTGGGCCTGGCCATCGCCCCCGAGACCCGCGACCTCGACCTGACCGAGACCGCGCCCGCGAGCAAGCAGCCCGGCCCGGTGGGGCCGTTCGCCTGAGACGCCGCGAAAGCCGCGGGCGGCGGCTGCCAACGCCGCCCGTGCGAAAGGGGTACGCATGAGAACCGCCCTCATCGTCGTCGCCGCCCTGATCGCGATCCCCGTGCTCATCGGGGCCCTGGGAGGCATGGAGAGCACGAGCGGCGGCGAGGTGGCCGTCATCCGCGACGGCGGGCCGCTCGACGACAACAAGGTGCGCCAGGTGATCGATCCGGGCTCGGGCCTGACCTGGACCGGCATGTGGTCCGCCACCCATCTCTACCCGGCGCAGCAGCGCTTCTACACGATCACCGCCGACGCCAAGCGGGCCACCACGCTGGGGGTGGACGTGGTCACGGTGCCGAGCAGCGACGGGGTGAACCTCGGCATCGAGGGCACCCTGTACTTCACGCTCAACCTCGACCACGAGACGCTGAAGAAGTTCGACGACATGTACGGCACCCGTACCTTCCGCGCCCAGGACGACCGCTCGCTCTACGCGTGGGACGGCGACGACGGCTGGACGGCGTTCTTCGGCCAGGCGGTCCGGCCGGTGATCGACAACGCCCTGCGCAGCCGGCTCGGCGCCATGCGCTGCGCCGAGCTGGTCCCCTCGTGCTCGCTGCTGCAGAGCCCCGGGGCGGCCACCGACCTCAAGCCGCAGGACAGCAACGCCACCATCGCCAGGGTCCAGGACGCGGTCAACGGCGCGCTGGCCCGCGACCTGCCCGCGACGCTGGGCGGGGACTTCTTCACCGGGCTGCGGTTCACGCTGGTCAAGGTGACGTTGCCGGGCGACGTGCAGCAGGCGGTCAACCGGTCGCTGGCCGCCGCCGCGGCCGTGGCCGAGGCCCAGGCGAAGGTCTCCCAGGCCAGGGCGGAGGCGGAGGCCGATCAGGCCAGGCAGGACGGCTACGACAAGTGCCCCGCCTGTGCCGAGATCGAGAAGCTGAAGTCGCTGCCCCAGGGCATCACCGTGTACGCCCCGGGGAATCCGCAGTCGGTCGTCGTGCCGTCCCGCTGAGCCCGTGACGCCGCTAGGCCGGGACCTTCGGGGGCTCGGCCTTCCGGGTGCGCCACCGGCCCCTGAAGGCGATCATGGACAGGAGGAACACGACCTGGCCGGCCAGTGCCACGGTCAGCCAGGCCCCCCATCCACCGGCCTCCACGACCGGCGGTGAGACCAGCAGCAGCACCACGATCATGACGCGGACGACCATGCCCCAGATGCCCAGCGCGGAGCCCTGCAGCCGGGATTCGACGTCCTCGGCGTCCTCGGAGAAGCTCGCCATCCAGGGCACGTACGCGACGCCCATGAACAGGAAGAGCAGCGCGTACACGACCGTGACCCGCATGGTGGAGACCTCGGGGCCGACCAGGGAGATGAAGTGGGCCAGCGTCACCGCGGTCAGCACCGTCCCTGCGGCGATGAACGGCTTGCGCAGCTGCAGGCGGTCGGACAGGCGGCCGACCACCACCACGGCCAGGGCGTTGAGCACGATGCCCAGCGCCACCACCTGGTTCGCGACGGCCGCGTCCATGCCGAAGCCGTCGGACAGGATGGTCTGCCCGAAGATCGCGAACGTCCAGTAGAGCACCTGCCAAGCGGTGTTGCCGAAGACGTGCGCCCACAGGTGCGGATGCCGGAACAGCTCCCGCACCTGGCCGTGCGCGGGCCGCCCCACGGCCGTCACGGCCTGCTCGGCCTGGAGCACCTGGGCCCGCAGCGCCGCCGAGGGCTCGGCGATCTTCCAGACGATGACCGCGCACATCGCGAGCGACACCACGCCCATGATGATCGCCTGCGACTGCCACGCGTAGCCGAACAGCGGCAGCGTGAACCCCGCGATGAAGGAGGCCAGGAACGACGCCCCGACCGGCCCCCAGGTCCAGAAGGCGAACGCCTGCGCCCGCCCCATGCGCGGCGAGAAGTCCCGTACCAGCGAGGCGGTGATCGTGATGCCCGCCCCTTCGATGAACAGCATCAGGCACCGGATCCAGAACAGCTCCGCCACGCTGTCCACGGTGGCGAGCAGGAAGTTGCAGGCCGCCGTGATGGTCAGGGTCGGCACCAGGATGGTGACCCGCCCCCACCGGTCGGACAGGATGCCGCCGAACCCGGCCGAGAGCCCGCCCACCAGCACCGACAGCGCGGCGAGCTGGCCGTAGACGGTGAGCGACATGCTGAGGTCGTCCATGAGGAGGGGCAGGATGGTGGCCAGCGTGGTCTCGAAGTTGGCCACCAGGCTCGCCAGGACGGCGATGGCCAGCAGGAAGATCCGGCGGCTGCCGACCGGATAGACACTCAGCTCGCGGACATAGAACGGCTTCATTCCCATCCTCCGGGGGACGGTCCTGCAAACTGTCGCTCTAGAACGCGTTTCTAGTTGCTCCAAGTTCTCCGTTTTGTACGGATAAGTCAACGTATAACGGGATAACAAGGTCATCTCGATCACAGGGGGCCCGGTTGTGACGCAATCGCCATCGATTCACCGAACAACCACCTCCGAATACGCATAAACTGCGCGCCTGTGAGCCTGCCTGTACGTGAACGTTCCCCGCGGCCGGGCGGCGGTCGCCACCGCCGTCCCGTGCCCGCGTCCCTGCCGCCGGACGCCCCACTCCTCGTGCTCGCCACTCCCGGCGACACCACCGGAGTGGCCGAGGAGATCGCGGCCGTGGTACGCGTCGACAACCCGCAGATCGAGGTACGCCTGACGAGCCTCGCCGACCTGGCCGACTCCCTGCCGTCCGGTCGTGACTCCGTGGTCGTTCCCCTGCTCACCTGGGACGATCCGGTCGTCCTCGCGGAGATCGGCAAGGCCATCGCGGCCAGCGGCTCCGGCGCCGTCGCCACCGAGGCGCTGGGACCGCACCCGCTGCTGGCCGAGGCGCTGCACATCAGGCTGGCGGAGCGCGGGCTGGCCAGGGCAGACCGGGTACGCCTGCTGAACGTCTCCAGCCCCGTCGACGCCGTCATCCTGGGCACCGTGGGCGGCGAGCGCGCCGTGCACGCCGTCCAGGCCACCGCGGTGCTCCTGGCCTCCAGGCTCACGCTGCCGGTGGTCGCCGCCTCCCTCGACAGCGAGCCCGGGGTCGGCGTCGCGGCGCAGCGGCTGCGCGCGGCGGGCGCACAGCGGCTGGCCGTCGCGCCCTGCCTGATCGGCCACGAGGCCCCGCCGTCGATCGTCGAGCAGGCCGCCACCTCGATCGAGGCCGGATACGCGCTGCCGCTCGGCTCGCACAGCGCTGTCGCCGAACTTGTCGCCAGAGCTTACGGCAGTCAACTCGCGACTTGACAAAGGCTTGTGAAGATCCCTGAAGTCGCGTTACGTTCTGCGCATGCGGCACGTGGCCTGCCAGGGCGAGCGGCTCGGCCTCCGTGAGATCGCGGAGGCCGACGTGACCGCCCTTCACGCCATCTACGGGGATTCGGTGGCGACCCAGTACATGCCGTTCCAGCCGCGCAGCCTGGCGGAGGTGGCCGGCCTCACCCGCCAGGCCATGGAGGCGGCCGCCGCGGAGCCGCGCCGCCTCTACGTGCTGGCCGTGGTGGACGCCGCGAGCCGCGCCGTGATCGGAGTGGCCCGGCTGTACATCTCCGAGCGGCATCCGCACAGCGCCGAGATCGGGTTCGGCCTGCATCCCGACCACTGGGGGCGCGGCATCGGCACGGATCTCGTACGGCTGCTGCTGGCGTTCGGGTTCAAGGACCTCGGGCTGCACCGGATCTGGGGCGCCCGCTCCCCCGCCAACCTGCCCGCCCAGCTCGCGATGCTGACGGCGGGCATGGTGGAGGAGGGACGCATCCGGCACCACGTACACACGCCGCACGGGTGGCGCGACTCGATCGTCCACTCAGCCCTCGAAGGCGAGTGGACCGACCGCTGACCGCGCCAGAAGGTTCGCCGCCGGGATCGGCCAGGAGCGGGGGGCCGGAGTGGCGGGCGTGAAGATTGTCGGTGGCGGGTCCTACGATGAGCCTCCTCACGGAGGGATGTCATCATGCTCGACGCGCTGATCGTGCCGCTGTTCGTCACCACGGACCTGCCGCCCGAGGCGGAGCTGGGCGAGTTCGGGGAGTTGCTCGCCGAGACGGCGCGCGAGCTCGGCCACGACGGCGCCGGCTACGCGGGTTTCCTGGCGGGCAAGGTGTTCTGGCTGGACCGGCCGGTGCTGCCCGCGCAGCGTCCCGCGGCCGAGCTGGAGCCGCGCTTCGCCGGGATGCTGGGCTACCTCGCCGCGGCGGGGCTCGGGCACACCTCGCGGGAGGTGGTGGGCGACGTGCGCCGGGCGATCGGCGCGGCCGTCACCGGGCGTTACGGCGACGTGGGGGTGCCCCCGGCCGTGTTCGCGATCCGCGACCAGGACGTGCGCGAGCGCACCCCCGACGCGGCCCTCTACGTCGGCACGCGCGACGCGCAGGCCGAGCTGGTGACGGCGGCCAAGTCCTACCTCTAGCGCTCCGGCCCCTAGCCAGGGCTCGGGCATCGTGCGATCGTGAACGATGATCCCTTCCGGCGAGGAGGTTCCCGCATGGCCGTGGTCGGCGCCGTCTGCTTCGGGCTCGTGCTCGGCTGGATCACGTACGGGACGCTGCGGCGCGGGCGGGATGCGGCGGGGCTGACCGAGCTGACCGCGGTGCTGGCGGCCGTTGGAGGGGGCGCGGTGACGGCGTTGCTGGGCCTGCCAGACGCGTTCGGCGGCTACGCGGTGGGGCTGGCGGTGGGCTTCGCCGGCTGCCTGGTCCTGACCACGCTCGTGCCGGACTCCAAGTGGCTGGGCGTCCCGGCATCACGGGTGAGCCCGGCGCCGGACCAGGCGCTCGGAGCGCCTGAGCGCCGCAACGATCCTTAGGACAGCCGACCGTACGCGGGTGCCCGGGTGTCGCCCGCCCGGCCCTGGCCGGCGTGCTTGCCGCTGCGGGTACCAGCCCGGTGAGCGGCTGCTGGGCGTCGTGGTGGGGACTGTCAAGACATAGGTGGGCGCGGAGCTCTCCCATCCGTGCGGTCCGGCAGGCCGACCAGCACGTACGGGGCCCACAGCTCCGGCTCGGCGGAGCCGTACAGGTCGCGTAACTCCAGTACGGAGCCGCGCAGCGCCCGCGCCGGGCCCATGCCGTCGGCGAGCCTGCCGTGGAAGTCGCGTAGCAGGGCGCGGGTGAGCTCGGCGACCGTCGGCCAGAGGGTGAGCAGTACGGCCCTGGCACCGGCGTGGAGCAGCGCTTGGGCGAGGGCCGCGATGCCGGCCGCCGGTGAGCCGTTCCCCCGGGGGGAGGCGGGCTCGTGGGCGGCCAGGATCACCAGTCCGGCGTCCACGGTCATGCTCATGAGCTGCCTGGCGGTGAGGAGGCCGTCGGCGAGCCGGATGCCCGAGCCGTACGGGTCCGCCGGGTTGAACGCGGCCGGGCAGGACAGGTGCACCACGTCCCAGGAGCCGGGCAGGAGCGCGGCGGTGGCTTCGGAGCCGGTGTGGGGCCGGGCGCCGAGCAGGTCGGCGGCGTCCCGTACCGTGCCCTCGGATGCCGGCCGGTCGCCGGGGTTCGGGGTGAAGCCGAGCACCAGCGACCGGCCGGCTTCGACGGGGGCGCGCCTGGTCAGGTGGGTGAGGGTGGCGGCGGACGGGGCGAAGGTGACGGGGAAGCGTTCCAGGAGTGGGCGGCCGCCGGGGGCCAGCGCGTGCAACGGGAGGCGGTGCAGGCCCGCGTGCGGCAGCAGGTGGAGCCGGCAGAGGTCGTCGCCCAGGGCGTCGAGGGCCGGCGCCAGCAGCAGGTCGGCCAGGCGGCGCCAGAGGCCCACGCGGTGGCGGCGGGTCTCCAGGTCCAGCAGCCCCGGGCGGCGTCCGGTGGTGGCCGCGGCGAACTCGGCCAGCAGGTCGGGACCGACGGAGGTGGGTAAGGCGCGGGGCTCGGCCCAGCCGGTGCGATGGAGGAGCACGGTCACGGCATCCGCACCGACGTGAAAGCCCAACAACCCGACGGGACCGGTACCGGTGGGGGTGTCCAGCTCGTCCCGGTGGGATGGGGTGCCTGTGGGGGTGTCCGGCGCGTCCGGGGCGGGTGAGGTGCCGGGAGTGATCAGAACGTCCGGAGCGGGTGCGGGGGTGAGCGGGGGGTCCGGAGCGGGTGCGGGGGTGAGCAGGGCGTCCGGAGCGGG
>NZ_FNDJ01000041.1 GCF_900099965.1 Nonomuraea jiangxiensis
CCGTGAAACCCTTGCGAGTCCCGCACCCGGCGGCGTTCATTTCGTTGTGCCTTAAGTCTTTCAGCCGTTCAAGTCTCTGTCAAATTGACTCGACTCGCACAACCTGCAGAAATTAAGTCGCGCCCCGTTTCCGGGACAACCCCTCAAACTTACCAGCCCATCCGAGTGCAGGCGCACGCCTCACCGGAGGGTGGAGTCTGGAGGTCGTCCCCGAGAGAGTCAGGCGATCTTCGCCCTCCTCGCGGGACTGCTGAACTCTATGTACGCCTCCCGGAACCGTCAAATCGATGGTTCACCCGCCGGCCACGGGTACGTAGGAGAGGTGCGTGATCAAGCCGTCCCCAGGGCGGTCATCATTCTGGTGGGCATAGCCGGCGCGGTCGTCGTCCTCTTCGGTATCCGGGAGGTCGCCTCGGTCGTCGGCCCATTGGTGCTGGCCTTGGTGCTCGTCATAGCCGTCGCCCCCGTGCGCCGCTGGCTGGACGGCAAGAACGCCCCCGTCTGGCTCCAGGTCACGGTGCCGTTCCTGATCGTCCTGCTGGTGCTGCTCGGCATGGCGGGCATCCTCACCATTTCGGCCACCGAGCTCGCATCGCTGCTGTCCACGTACGCCGGCGAGTTCCAGCGGCTCCTCGCCGACGCCCAAAGCTGGGCCATCACGCACGGCGTCAGCAACGAGGTGATCGACAAGGCGAGGCACTCGTTCGACCCGGACAGGATTCTGGGACTGGCGCAAAGTCTGCTCGGCAGTGTGATCGGCGTGCTTTCCGCGCTTTTCCTCGTAGTCGTGTTGTTGCTGGCGATGTGCCTCGACGCGCCGATGACCTCGAAAATCCTCGCCGACGGCGAGGGCAGCAGGCCGCAATTGGTGACCGCGCTCGCCGAGTTCGCGCACAGGACCAGGCGCTATCTCATCGTCTCCACCGTGTTCGGGCTGCTGAGCGCGATACTCGACGTCGTCGCCCTGTCGTTGCTGGACGTGCCGCTGCCGCTGCTCTGGGGCGTGCTCGCGCTCATCGCCAACTACATCCCCAACATCGGGTTCGTCATCAGCCTGTTGCCGCCCGCCCTGCTGGCGCTGCTGGCGGGCGGCGTGCAGACAATGGTGTTCGTCATTGCCGCGTATGTCGCCATCAATGTCGTCACCCAATCATTCATCCTGCCCAAGTTCCTGGGCGACGCCGTGGGATTTTCGACCACGATGACATTCATCTCGCTGCTTGTCTGGACTTTCGTGCTGGGGCCGCTGGGCGCCATTCTCGCCATTCCCCTGAGCCTGCTCACGCGGGCGTTGCTGGTGGACAGCGACCCGAGCGCCAAGTGGGCGCAGGCGCTGCTGTCAGGCAAGCTCACCGGCAGGTGAGACGAGGCGGTGCATCGGCACCCCGCTCAGCCGTTTGACGTCGTGAGAAAGGTGGGCCTGGTCGGCGTAGCCGGCCGTCACGGCCACCTCGGCCAGCGGCACGCCCGCGCGGGCCAGCCGCAGCGCGCGCTGGAACCGCACGATGCGCTGCAGGGTCTTGGGCGCGTAGCCGAACGAGGCCAGGCTGCGGCGTTGCAGCTGTCGCTCGCTGAGCCCCAGGTCCCAGGCCACCTCGCCGACCGAGCGGCCCTTTCTGAGCGCGGCGGCGATGGCGGGGGCGGCGGGGTCGACGCGAGCGGACCGGACCAGGAGCTCCCTGATCGGGGCGGGGATGGCGACCGGTGGGCTCGGCCCGTCGGCCGCCGGGAAAGGCGGCGCACCAGGTGAGCCGGCCGCCGCGAAAGGCGGGACGCCTGGTGGGTCGGCCACCGGGAAGGGCAGGGCGGCCAGCGGGACGCGCTGGTCGCGCAGCTCGTCCAGGGGGAGGCCGAAGAAGTCGCCCACCGCGCCGGGGCGGAAACGGATGCCGTCGAAGGTGTCGCCCGCCCTCATGGCGGTGGGCATCGGCCCCGTGTCGGGGCCCGCCACGAACGGGCCGTCGGGCCCCCAGATGAGGTCGACGCAGGCGTCGGGGACCACGAGCTGGGTGAAGTCCGCCTCGGCGACCTGGCGCCACACGCAGGCGACACGCCCGGCGAGGTCCCGCTCAGGAGGCAGCTCCACGTACATGCCTTCAACGTACGCGACCCCGCCGACAGAAACCGCGCCCGGGCGGCACCGCCTCAGGCGACCCTCAGGCCAGCCGCCCGTACGCGCGCAGGGTCTTGAGCCGTTGCACGGTGACGTATCCGCCCCATTCGTGCACCACCAGGGGCGTCCACATGAGCCAGTTGCCGTTCCAGCCGCCGTCGGCGGACTGGGCGGCGATCAGCGCGTCGAGGTGGGTGTCCAGGACGTCCTGCGTGAACAGCGGCAGCCGCAGCGGCTCGTACGCGAAGTCCAGCGGGAAGTGCGGCTCCCCCGGCTCGTCCGGATCGAGGGCCACGGTCGCCAGGATGCCTTCGCGCAGCCGGTCGAACTCCGCCTCCGCACGGCTCCGATCCGGCACCAGGTTCAGGAACGTCACCACCGCGCGGGCCTCGTACGGGCTGGTCTCCTTCAGCGCGGCGATCCGCGACCAGCAGAACTCCGTGGCGGTCGCCAGCCAGGGATGCTCGACGCCGTGCTTGTGCAGCAGCCCGGCGATCGACGCGGTGGGGATGAGGTTGCCCGGCGGGTCGTCGTCCGTCTCCCACCACGGCGCGCGGGGCGTGTCGCGGACGGACGGCAGCACGAACGGCACCCCGCCGTCCCCGGTGGTGACCCCCGCCAGGTAGTCGCAGGCGGCGGGCACCATCGGCGAGTCGAAGGCGTCGAGCTCGTCCAGGATCCAGAAGGCCACCTCCACCGGCTCCGGCTGGCTGCCCGGGCCGCGCAGGTCGGGTTCGAGCGCGTTGCCGAAGCCGCCGTCGGCGTTCTGGTAGCAACGCAGCGCGTCCAGCACCCGCTCGCGTGAGCCGTGCCCGAACAGCGCCTCGAATCGCAACCTGTCGATCAGCCTCCCGTGCAGGTGCAGATAGCTCGCGGCTCGGTCGAGGAGGTCCATGTGAGCGGGTTTCCTTCCGCGTGGGGTCGACGGGTCTCGCCCCGAAGCTATCCGCTTCCCGCGCCGTTCTCTTGTCGGAATCGGACACGTACGGAAGCGCCCGGCCGGCGCCTCCGCACAGTCCTCACCCGGCAGGTCACGGGGTGGCCAGCGCCTCCGTGGGGGACATCCGGGCGGCGCGTACCGCCGGGTAGAAACCCGCGACCCCGCCGATCGCGAGCGTGGCGAAGACGCCGCCGAGCATGGCCCAGACGGGCACGATCGTGGGCCAGCCCTGGAAGCCCGCGTACGCGGCGGTGACGCCGATGCCGAGCAGCACGCCGCCGACGCCTCCGATGGCCGACAGCAGCAGCGACTCCGCCAGGAACTGGGCGCGGACCTGCCCGCGCGTGGCCCCCAGCGAGCGGCGCAGGCCGATCTCCGCGCGGCGCTCCAGCACCGAGATGACCATCGTGTTGGCCACGCCCACGCCGCCGACCAGCAGTGCGACCCCGCCAAGGCCGAGCAGCAGCGCGTTGAGCGTGGCGTCGGTGGCCTGCTTGGCGGCCAGTACGTCCGACGGTCTGGACACCTCGACCTCGTTGGGCGTCTGCGGGTTGGCCGTGGCGGCGAGCACGTCGCGGACAGCGACCACCGACTCCTCCCGCGCCCTGGCGTAGATCGTGGTGGGATAGCCGTCGAAGTCCAGCCGTTCCTCCGCGACCGGCCAGCCGACCAGGGCGGCGGTGTCCACCTCGGGGGCCAGCGGCGCGGGGGCGAGCACGCCGACGACCGTGAACCACTGCCCGCCCAGCCAGACCCGCTGGTCCGGGCCCGCCTGGACGACGCCGAGCCGGTCGGCGGCCTTGGCGCCGAGCACGGTGGCGGGGTAGCGGTGGGTGGCCTCGTTCAGCCAGGCGCCGCCGGCGAGGGTGGCACCGACGTCCCGGAGCAGGTCGAGGCGGGCGGCGGTGACGGAGATGCTGCCCGTCTCCGCGTCGGGGACGTGGTCGTTGCGGTAGACCTTGGCCGGCGTCGTACCGGTCGCGGTGACGGAGGTGACGGGGCCGATCCGGGCGATCATGCCCTCCGCCTCGGCGGGCAGGTGCGACTCCTCGCCGAACAGGGTCCGGCCCGGTGACACGGTCAGCAGGTTCGTGCCGAGCGCCGCGAGCTGCCGGTTGAGGTCCTCCTGGCTGGAGGCGGAGATGCCGACGACGCCGAGCATGGCGGCGATGCCGATGGCGATGCCGAGCGCCGACAGGAACACCCGCAGCGGCCTGGCCCGCAGCCCCGCCCCGCCGACCCGGACCACGTCACGGGGGCGCATCCGGGCGGGCACGAGAACGGTCATGTCCGCACTCCGTCCGGGAGCCCGCCGAGCGCCTCGGGTAGCTTCCCACCGAACGCCTCCGGCGCCTGCCGGTTGCCAAGCTCGGGAGCCTGCCCACCATCCGCCTCCGGCGCCTCCGGCGCCTGCCGGTTGCCAAGCTCCGGCGCCTGCCCACCATCCGCCTCCGGCAGGATGCGGCCGTCGAGCATCTCGATTTGTCTGGGGAGGGCGGCGGCGATGTCGCGGTCGTGGGTGATGATGACCACGGTCGTGCCCGCCGCGTGCAGCTCGCGTAGCAGCTCCATCACCCCGGCCCCCGAGCGGGAGTCCAGGTTCCCGGTCGGCTCGTCGGCCAGCAGAAGCCGGGGGTCGCCGACCACGGCGCGGGCGATGGCCACCCGCTGCCGCTCGCCCCCGGACAGCTCGTGCGGGCGGTGGCCGACCCGGTGCCCGAGCCCCACCCGCTCCAAGGCCTCGTACGCGCGCAGCCGCCGCTCCCGCAGGGACGGGCCCGCGTACAGCAGCCCGTCGGCCACGTTGTCCAGCGCGGGCACGCCGGCGGCCAGGTGGAACTGCTGGAAGACGAAGCCGATGACGTTCGCGCGCAGGGCGGAGAGCTGCCGGTCGGTCAGCGAGAGCACGTCGTGCCCCGCGATGCGCACGGTCCCGGCGGAGGGACGGTCGAGGGTGCCGATCATGTTGAGCATGGTCGACTTGCCCGAGCCGGACGGGCCCACGATGCCGACGAGCTCGCCCTGGCCGATGCCCATCGAGACCCCGCGCAGCGCCTCGACCTCGCCGTACCGCTTGCTCACGTCCCACAGTTCGACGATCACTTCGGCACCGCCACGGTCATGCCCTCCTCGACGCCGGTGACCTCGACCTGGCCGTCGGCGAACATGCCGGTCCCGACCGGTACGTAGCGGGTGGCCGAGCCCTCCACGACCTGCACGCCGTAGCCGCCCTCGGCCAGCGCCAGCAGCGCCCCGACGGGCACGGCCAGCACGTTCTCGCGCTGGTCGGAGACGATCGTGACCTCCACGGGCGCGGCGTCGAACGCCTTCTTCAGCCCGCTCACCGACACCTTGACCTCGACGGTGGTGGTGGTCTCGTTGCCGTTGCCGGTCTCGGTGGCGACCTTGCCGACGCCGGCGACCTTGCCGTCCACCGTGCTGCCGTCGGGCAGCTCGACGGTGGCCTTCATACCCTTCCTGACCAGGTGCTCGTCGGCCACGTCCAGGTTGACGAGCACCTCCCGGGTGGTGCCGGTGGCAGTGAGTACGGGCCCGCTCGCGCTGTCGCCCAGGGCCTTCCTCAGCTCGGCGACCCGGATCCGGCCGGCCGCGATCACGACGTCACCCGGCTGGACCCGGCCGGTCACCTCGTGCCCGAGGTCCTCCTGCCACTCCTCGACCGCCTCCCTCGTGGCCCAGGTGAACCGGTTGTCCACCTCGAAACCGCCGTAGCCGAGCCGGTCCAGGTTGCGTTCGAGCTCCTCGACGTCCCGCCCCTCGACCCCGTCCTCCAGGGCGCGGTAGAGGGGGACGGTGCCGTACAGGAGGGGGCGGCGGTCGGCGTCCACGCTGTAGACGCCGTGGCCCCTGGTGATCGTGGAGCCTTCGCCGGGCAGCCAGGTGATCGTGCCCTGGGTTTTTCCGCTGACGGTGATGGGGTCGCCGTAGCCGAGGGTGCCGTCCACGGTCTTGGTCTCGGTGAGCGTGGTGCGGGTCACCTTCGCGGTGGCCGGGGGTGTGCGGGTGACGACGGCCGTACCCGTACCGTTGCCGCCGAAGCCGATGGCGGCGGCCGCGACGGCGGCGGCGAGCAGCGCGGCGCCGCCCGTCCACGCGAGCACCCGCAGCCTGCTCCGGCGGCGGGGCGGCGAGGGCCGGCGCAGGTTCCGCTCCGTGGGTTCCCTCACCTGCGTCACCCGGCCGCTCCCTTCCCGGGGAGGCTCTTGTTGCAGGCTTCGAGCGCCTGCCGGAACTTGGGGTCGTCGCGCTTGACGGCGCCCGCCGTGCCGCTGGGGAAGGTGCCGTCGGGGTTGGGGTCGGGCAGGTTCACGCCGTGCTCACGCATGCACTGGGAGAGCCGGCGGAGCACGTCGACGTCCTGCGGCGAGGGGTTTCGGATCTTCGACGGCGCGTAGTCGCGGCAGGCCTCGGTGGCCGTCTGGAGGGCCTTCTTGTCGACGGTCCCGTCGAGCGTCTTCAGGCCGCCGCCCCCGTCGGGGTCGGGGTCCTCCATGGCGATGCCGTGCTCGCGCATGCACTGGGCGAACTTCCTGCCCCGTTCCTGCGGGTCGGTCGTGGCGGAGGGCGAGGAGCCGGTGGAGGGCTTGGCGGAGGACCCGGCGGCCACGGATGCGACCCCCGTGCCGCCCTGCTGGCCGCCGCAGCCTGCCACGGCGAGCGCGGCCATCAGGGCCGCGGCGAAATGTGTCCTTCTCATGCCCCCGAATGTGGCGATCGCGCCTCAACGCGCGCTGGGAGCCGCCTGGGAGTCAGGTAGGAACACCCGGAAAGTCGCGCCCCGGTCCGGGGCGGTGTCCACCTCGACGCGGCCGCCGTGCGCGCGGACGATGGCCGAGACGATGGCCAGGCCCAGCCCGGCGCCGCCGTCGGCCCTGGATCGGCCCTGGCCGACCCGGTAAAGCCGGTCGAACAGGCGCGGCACGTGCTCGGGCGGCACTCCCGGCCCGGTGTCGGCCACCTCCAGCACCCCCATGCCGTCCGACCTGCCGACCCGCACGGTGACGGCGGCCTCGGGCGGCGTGTGGCTGAGCGCGTTGCCGACGAGGTTGGCGGCCACCTGGCGCAGCCGGGCCTCGTCGCCCACGATCGTGACGGGCGCGAGCCGGTCCCCCAGGCCGGTGAGCTTGACCTGCCGCTCCGGCACCCGTACGCGGGCGTCGCGGATCGTGTCGGCCGCCACTTCCAGCAGATCGACGAGATGGCGGTCGAGCGGGCGTTCCTCGTCGAGCTGGGCCAGCGTGAGCAGGTCGTTGACGAGCACGCCCATCCTGGCCGCCTCGTCCTCGATCCTGCGCATCGCCTCGTCGGTGTCGCCGCCTCCCCTGCGGTGCAGCTCGGCGAAGCCGCGGACGGACGTGAGCGGCGTGCGCAGCTCGTGGGAGGCGTCGGCGAGGAACCGCCGCATCCGAGCCTCCGACTCGGTCCTGGCGGCGATCTCGGCTTGGAGGCGGTCGAGCATGACGTTCATGGCTCCGGCCAGGCGGCCGGGCTCGGTGTGCGGGTCGGAGACGTGGACCCGGCGGGCGAAGTCGCCGCGGGCGATGCGTCCCGCCGTGGCCTCCATCCGGGTGAGGGGGCGCAGGCCGAGGCGCACCACGGCCGCGGCGGCCAGGCCGAGCAGGAGCAGTACGAACACGCTGACGGCGACCGCGACCGCGACGGCCGACGTCTGGGTCTGCTCCACCTCGGCCAGCGACTGGGCGACCACGACGGCGCCGCCGTCCGGCCTCGCGGCGGCGCGGACCCTCCAGGAGGACCCCGTGGTGCCCGGGACGGTGTAGGGGGCGTCCGTCCTGATCTCGTCGATGACGGGGGCGGGCTGGGCGGGGTCGGCGTAGGGCTGGCCGCTCACCTTGCCGTCCGCGCCGTAGATCATGATGCGCTGCACGGCCGCGGCCCGCTTCTTCAGCAGTTCGTTGAGCTCGTTGCTGGTGCCGGCCTTCGGCGGGAGCACCGAGAAGCCCTTGAGGCCGCCGGCGACCTTGGCGATGACCTGGAGCTGCTGGTCCACCCGGGCCAGCATGTTGTCGCGCAGCATCATGACGCCGATCACGTTGGACAGCACGAGCGCGAGCGTGGTCAGCCCGAGGATGGCCATGACCAGCCGGGTGCGCAGGGTCCAGGTGGCGGGCCTCACCGCGGGGTCCTCAGCGTGTAGCCGACGCCGCGTACGGTGTGGATGAGCTGGGGACCGAACTTGTCGATCTTCTTGCGCAGGTAGTAGACGTACGACTCGACGATGCTGGAGTCGCCGTCGAAGTCGTAGCGCCAGACGCTGTCGAGGATCTGGGCCTTGCTCACCACCCGACCGGCGTTCGTCAGCAGGTATTCCAGCAGGTTGAACTCGGTGGGCGACAGGTCGACCGGCACGCCGGCCCTGCGCACCTCGTGGGCCTGCGCGTCGAGCTCCAGATCCGCGTACGCCAGGACGTCGCGCTGCGGCTCGGCGCGGCTGCGCCGCAGGATGGCGCGGATGCGCAGCACCACCTCCTCCAGGCTGAACGGCTTGGCCACGTAGTCGTCGGCGCCCAGCGTGAGGCCCCGCACGCGGTCCTCGACCCGGTCGCGGGCGGTGAGGAACAGCACCGGGACGCGCTCCCCGAGCCGCCGGGCCACCTCGAACCCGTCGAAGTCCTCCAGCATGACGTCGAGCACCACGATGTCGGGGTTGAACTCCCTGGCGGCGCTCACCGCCTCCGCGCCCGTCTCCGCGGTCCTGACCTCGAAGGAGACCAGCCGCAACGTCTGGGATAGCAGGGCGCGGATGTTCGGCTCGTCGTCCACGACGAGCACCCTGGCCGGTCGGTCCATGCTCCAAGGTCTACCCGAGCCAGCTCAATGCCGGCTCAAAGCGTTTATTGCGTTGCCGGGCCGGACCGCCCCTGCCTACAGTGGCCGGCATGACTTCCATGTTCGCCTGCCCGATGTTCATCCGCATCCGCCACGGCCGGGCTCTGGCCCGCTAGCGGACGCGTTCCTTCGAGGCTGAGCGTCCGCACGCGCGCCCAGGGCCCTTCGAGACCTGTCGATCTCGAGGACCCGAAAGGGCAGTGCTGTGGCGCAGAATTTCGCGCACGGAAACTATTCACACACCCAGAAACAGGCCAGGAACAGCGGCGGCCGCACGCCCAGGGACATGGCGCGGCGCACGTTGTCGCAGAACTTCCTGGTCGACAGGCATGCCGTCGACCTGGTGGTCAAGGCCGCCGCACCGGAAGGGCTCGTACTGGAGCCCGGCTCGGGCACGGGCGTGCTCACCTCGGCCCTGGCCGCGGCGGGCGCGCAGGTCGTCGGCTACGAGATAGATCCGCGGCTCGCGGGCCGGCTGGCCGCGCGCAGCCACGGTGACTCCCGGATCGAGGTGGTCAGGGGTGACTTCACGAACGCGCGGGCGCCGCGCGAGCCGTTCGCGGTCGTGGGCAACATCCCGTACTCGATCACCTCGCGGATCGTGGACTGGTGCCTGCGGGCGCCGGCCCTGACCTCGGCCACGCTGCTCACGCAGCGGGAGTACGCCCGCAAGCGCACGGGCGACTACGGCCGCTGGAGCCTGGTCACGGTGGAGTCGTGGCCGTGGTTCAGCTGGCGGCTCGGCGACACGATCGGCCGGGAGAGCTTCCGTCCCGTGCCGGCGGTCGACTCGGCGATCCTGCGCATCCAGCGCAGGCCGGAGCCGCTGGTGCACGGTGGTCACTCCTACCGGGAGCTGGTCGAGCTGGGCTTCGGCGGGGTGGGCGGCTCGGTGCGCGCGTCGCTGAAGACCCGCTACGAGGGGGTGGACGCCGCGCTGGCGGCCGCCGGCGTCGCCCGCGACACCGTCGTGGGATATGTCCACCCCGACCAGTGGATCACCTTGTGGGAGCGCCTATGCCGTTGACCTGACCCTGGCCGGCCCTCTGGGGCCGGCCGCGGAGGCCGGTCCTGGGGCCGCGGCGGCTGTGCGCCGGCCCCAGGGCATGGCCAGCGCCAGGATCGGCAGCAGCACGATCGAGGCGCGCGACCAGTAGGAGTGCAGCATCCACCACGTGTTGGTGTCGAACTGCGTCATGTAGAGGTAACCGTAGGCGGCCCAGGCGGACGCGGCGAGGATGGCCGGCCAGGCGAACCTGGTGGGCCTGGCGATCAGGAACGGCATGAACCACAGCAGGTATTGAGCGCCCAGCCGGGGCGTCATGACCATGAAGACGAGCAGGATGGCCGTGGTGAGGTCGACCGGGTCGGCACGCCGCCAGTAGAGCACGACGGCCACGACGCTGACGTAGATCAGGTTGGTGCCGAACGACGCCAGGTCCGCGCGCAGGGCCCAGTCTCCGCCGGTGAACCAGGGGGTCCAGCCGTATTCGCCGACGATCGGCCGGATGTCCTGGATGGTGTGGATGACCTGGGGGATCTGGTCGAGTCTCGTGCCCGCGAAGATCGGCAACGTGACCAGGAAGAACAGCGGCACCACCCCGGTGGTGAACAGGGCGGCCACCCGGGCGCGCAGGTTGGGCAGGAGCAGCAGCATCCCGGGGATCAGCCAGATCGGCCAGCTCTTCGCGCACAACGCCAGGCCCATCAGCACGCCCGCGAGCGCGCCCCGCCTGAGGTCGCCCCGGTCGTCGGGGCCGGGCAGCAGGGCCCGGTGCAGCATCCCGCCGCGGCCGAGCACCCGCCGGACCGATTCGCGGGCACCGTATGCCGCCACGCCCCTGCGCAGCCTGCCCACCACGTCGGTGGTGATGCCGGGCCGGTCGGGCGCGCCGGGGCCCCTGGCGACCACGAAGGCGGCCACCCCGAACACGAGCGCGACCGGCTCGACCTGCCCGTGGACGGAGGCGATGAGCAGGGCGATGGGGTTGAGCGCGTACTGGAGGGCGCGCAGTGACGCCCTGGGCCCGCCGGCCAGCTTGGCCACCAGCGGGATCAGCACGATGTCGGCGACCACGGTGACCAGGCGGCCGGCGTATTCCCACGGGATGCCGAGCCACAGCAGGATGCCGTAGACGTAGGGGATGGTCGGCAGGAAGTGCCAGCCGCCCTCGCTGGCCAGCACGGGGTCCTGGCCCCTGAGCACGGCCTCGCCCGCGGGTTTGAAGCTTTCCACGAAGTCGACGGGTTGCCACGTGTCGATGGCCGACGTATACATGATCAGGACGCGGACCGCGACGCCCACGAGGATCGCGACGAGGAGCGGAGGCCGCCAGTCGCGCCATTGCGCGACAAGGGCGAGCACGACACCGGCGACGAGGACTATCCCCGTGAGAACTGCGTAATCCATGGCGGCCTCTAGCCTGCCGTACCTGAAGAGCTGCTGCCACCTGGGCTTCCCATTCTTATCCCCGACATGCCGCCACGTATGGCACTAGAACGTCACGGTCTGTGTTCAACTTTTTCCATGGGGGGATCGCAGGTCAACCGGTCACTGGTCAGGCTCTACTTCGAGGTCGGTGAGGCATCACGCGACCCGGTGGCGACCTGGGCGAAACTCACAGCCAACTCTCAGGAATATCGCCGCGCGCGAGGTGAGCGCCGGGTTCCGCTGGACGACATGACGGCGGCCGAGCTGGCCGCGGGAGCGATCGCGCACACCGTCGCCCGGCATGGGGCCGACCGGGTGGCGGCGCTGGCGACCACGCCGCTGGCGCGACTGGTCGGCGAGCTCGGCGGCGCGGTGCTGACCGAGCATCCGTGCGCGCCCGAGCAGGTGCTGGGGCCGCGGTTCGCCGGTCCGGGGGCCGAGGACTGGGCGCGGGCGGCCTATGTGCTGCTGTGGGGTGAGAACAACCGGCTGGCACGCACGGCGGACACGCCCTGGGTGATCGCCGGGCGGTACAAGGGCCAGAAGGTGGTCGCGATCGGCACGCACCCGACGCGGCTGTCGGACGAGACGCTGGTGGTGCGGCCGGGCACGGACGGGGCCCTCGCCATGGCCATGGGGCACGTGCTGCTGAAGGAGTTCTTCCTGGACCGCACGCCGTTCGCCGGGCACGCCGCGGAGCGTACCGACCTGCCGTTCCTGGTGCGGTTGCGGGCCCGTGAGGGGGCCTTCGTGCCGGGCGGGCTGCTGGGGCGTGCGTCCGAGCGGCTGAGTGTGTACGGCGGGGAGGCGGTGGAG
This sequence comes from Nonomuraea jiangxiensis, assembly GCF_900099965.1. Lineage (GTDB taxonomy): Bacteria > Actinomycetota > Actinomycetes > Streptosporangiales > Streptosporangiaceae > Nonomuraea > Nonomuraea jiangxiensis. Next base: position 12,172 of record NZ_FNDJ01000041.1, read on the forward strand.
GTGCTGCTGCCGCGCTTCGACGACGGGCCGGGGGTGCTGCGCCGGGGGGTGCCGGTGCTGCGCGAGGGCGACGACCTGGTGACGACCGTGTTCGACCTGCTGCTGGCCGTGTACGGGGTGGCGCGGCCGGGACTGCCGGGGGTGTGGCCCGAGGGATATGAGGATCGGCGCGAGCCGTACACGCCGGCCTGGCAGGAGTCCTGCACCGGGGTGCCCGCGTCGCGCACGTTGAAGACCGCGCGGGAGCTCGGGGTGACGGCCGAGAAGACCGGCGGGCGGTGCATGATCGTGCCGGGGCGGCTGGAGACGGCGCACGCCGACACCGCCTATCGGGCGATGCTGGCGCTGCTGGTGCTCACCGGGTGCGGCAGCGGCTGGGCGCAGGCGGGCGGTGCGGGGGTTCCGCTGGTGCCGTACCTGTGCCTGCATGCCTGTGGCGAGGACCGGTCGGACGTGGGCGCGCTGAGCTGGGCACTGGCGGAGGGCCTGTTCGCGCGCAGGACGTCGCGCTCGGTGCTGCTGGAGGCGGTGCGCGACGGCTGGCCGATGGCGCCCGCGCCGCGCGTGCTCGCCCTGCCGCGGCCGATCTACCCGCTGCCGCCCGACGTGGACCTGCTCATCGGGCCCGACGAGCAGTGCGACCTGTCCTCGCCGGACCCCGAGCTGCTGGCCGAGGCCGTGACGCGGCTGTCCGGCCGGACGGCGCCGGTGGAGCCCGGCGCCGCGCCGGTGGACGGGCGGATGCGGCTGCTGGTGGACCACGCCTGGATGCACGAGTACGGCGAGGCCCTGCCGACCTACCGCCCGCCCGGGCTGGGCCTGCCGCTCAAGCCCACCCAGCTGGTCCGCGTCACGTGAGCCCGTTCAGGTACGCCCGGTGCCTGCCGGAGAACTCGAACCCGTTGTACCGGTCCCAGTTGATCGACCAGGTCATCAGGCCGCGCAGGTTCGGGTAGACGCCGCGTGGCCGGTAGGTGCCGCAGTTGGTCCCCCTGGCCAGGCAGTCGAACGCCTTCTGCACCTCCGCGACGGTGGTGAACCCGTTGCCCGCGTTCGGCGAGGCGGGCAGGCCGATCGCCACCTGGTCCTGGCGCAGCGCGGGGAACACGTTGGCCGGGTTGCCCATGATCGGGAAGCCGGCGAGCAGCATGTCGGTCATGGCCACGTGGAAGTCGTGCCCGCCCATCGTGTGGTACTGGCCGTCCAGCCCCATGATCGGCCCCGAGTTGTAGTCCTGGACGTGGAGCAGGGTGAGGTCGTTGCGCAGGGCGTGGATGACCGGCAGGTACGACGCGCTCCGGCTGTCGGCTGCCCCGTTCGGCCCCGGGCCGTAGAACTGGTAGCCGAGCTGGACGAAGAACGTCTCCGGGGCCATGGTCAGCACGAACCTCGCGCCGTAGCGGCTCTTGAGCGTCCGCAGGGCCGAGATCAGGTTGACGATGACCGGGGTGGTGGGGTTGGCGAGGTTGGTGTCGCCCGGGTTGAGGTAGAGGGAGTGGCCCTCGAAGTCGATGTCGAGGCCGTCGAGTCCATATCTGTCGATGATCGCGGCGACCGACTGGACGAACCGGTCGCGTGCCGCCGTGGTCGTGAGCTGCACCTGCCCGTTCTGGCCACCGATCGAGATCAGCACCTTCTTGCCCTGGGCCTGCTTGGCCCTGATGGCGGCGATGAAGTCGGCCTCGGGCTCGACGTTGGGGCACTCGGCGGCCGGGCACTGGCGGAAGCGGATGTCGCCGGAGGTGACCGAGGTGGGCTCACCGAAGGCGAGGTTGATGACGTCCCACTCGTTCGGCACGTCGCTCATCCTGATGTATCCGGATCCGTTGGCGAACGACGCGTGCAGGTAGCCGACCATGACCCGCTTGGGCAGGCCGTTTCCTCCGCCGCTCCCGGTGGTCGTGGTGCCGGTCGCCTCGGCGGAGTAGGCCGAGCAGTTGCCCGCGGCGTCGCAGGCGCGGACCCGGAAGCGGTACGTGGTGGCCGCGTTCAGGCCGGTCGCCTGGTGGCTCGTCCCGGTGACAGTGGCCGGGGTGCCGCCGTCGCGGGAGACCTCGTAGCGGGCCACGCCCACGTTGTCGGTGGCCGCCGACCAGGTCACGGTGAGGCTCGACGAGGTGGCGCCGCCCACCGACACGTTGCCGGGCACCGTGGGGGCCTGCGTGTCGGGGGTGCCTCCGCCGCCGGCCGGGCCGTCGAGCACGACGTCGTCGGCCAGGTAGGCGCCCTGGCCGTACCAGCCGTTGAGGTGGATGGTCACGGACGTGGTCGAGGCGCCCGTGGTGAACGAGGTGCGCAGCTGGCTCCACGCCGGGCCGGGCGAGCCCCAGGTCTGGGGGTCGGTGCCGCCGGTGCCGGTGGCGCCGAGGAAGACGTAGTTCCCCTGCGCCCAGGCCGACAGCGTGTACGACGACGACGGACGGACGCTGATCCGCTGCTCGCAGCGGGCCAGGTCGCTGCCCTGCGGGGTGGCCCGCAGGGCCCGGGTGCCGCCGTGCACGGGCGACGACACGACCGTGGCGCCGGAGCTCGCCGAGCAGGTCCAGCCGGTCAGGCCATCCTCAAAACCAGGATTTGTCGTGATATTGGCGGCGTAAGCCGGGGCGGCGGTCAGGCCGAGCACGAGCAGCACCCCGGCCATGACGCTGAGCAGGACCCTCATCCGGTGAACCCCTTGAAGATGTTCGTGAACTCGTAGCTCGACTGGGAGATCCCGCTGCAGGTCGGGGAGACCCGCCCGTCAGGGCAGCCGCCGTTGTCACGGGCGACCGACCAGAAGCCGACGAACCCGATGTGGTTGGCGTTGGCCCAGTTGAGCAGCTTGCGGGCGTCGGCCTGGGTGGTGGTCATGCCGGTGTCGTTCTTGCCGATCATGGGGGTGACGCCGAGCATCCGCCTGAGCTGCGCGTCGGACCTGCCCGGCCAGACGCCACGCAGCTGGCCCAGCGTGGCCTGTGCGGCGGCGATCATGGCATCGCCCCAGTTGCCGGTGTGGCCGAAGTTCATCAGCATGGGGTTGACGATCACCTCCAGGCCCTTGGCGGCGGCGTCCCGCAGGATCTGCAGCGAGAACGGGTCCACGCCGTAGTCCTGGCCCTGCACCCGCAGCGTGTAGCTGATCACCGTGCCGCGCTCGTTCTGGAGCTGCTTGAGCGCGGTGTTGACCTTGTTCGCGTCGATCGACGCCTCGACGTCCACGTCCAGGTGATTGGTGCCGACGGTGTCCAGCACCTTCTTGTACGCGGCCAGCAGCGCGGCCGGGGTGGCGCACGCGTGCTCCAGGTAAGGCCCCATGGCCCCGCCGCTGGCCACGACCACCTGGCCGCCCCTGGCCTGCAGCGCCTTGATGTCGTTGACGATGCGCGCGTCGTTGATCGGGATGGTGCCGCCCCAGGCGGGGTTGCAGCCCGAGCTGTCGCCGAGCGCGAAGGCCAGCGTGTAGTTCCGCACGCCGGTCGCGGTGGCCGCGCTGACCAGGGACGGCGTGGGCATGGTGATGTCGATGTAGGGGGCGTACCTGATGTCGCCCGCGGGCGGGGTGGTCTCGTCGCCGGTGCGGCCGGTGACCGGGGAGGAATAGGCGGAGCAGTTGCCGACGGCGTCACAGGCCCTGACGCGGAAGCCGTAGGCGGTGTCCGGGCTGAGGCCGGTGGCGGTGTGGCTGGTCGAGGTGGTGGTCGCGGGGGCGCCGTTGTCCCTGGACACCTCGTAGCGGGCCACGCCCACGTTGTCGGTGGCCGCCGACCAGGTCACGGTGAGGCTCGACGAGGTGGCGCCGCCCACCGACACGTTGCCGGGCACCGTGGGGGCCTGCGTGTCGGGGGTGCCGCCGGGGCCGTCGAGGACCACGTCGTCGGCCAGGTAGGCGCCCTGGCCGTACCAGCCGTTGAGGTGGATCGTCACCGAGGTGGCCGAGGCGCCCGTGGTGAAGGAGGTGCGGAGCTCTCCCCACTGGCCGCCGGGCGCGGCCCACGTGCTGGCGTTGACGCCGGTGCCGGTGGCGCCGAGGAAGACGTAGTTCCCCTGTGCCCAGGCCGACAGCTGGTACGTGGTGCTCGGCCGGACGGTGACGGTCTGCTGGCATCTGGCGAGGTCGTTGCCCTGCGGGGTGGCCCGCAGGGCCCGGGTGCCGCCGTGCACGGGGGACGAGACGGCCGCGGCGCCGGAGTCCGCCGAGCAGGTCCAGCCGCTCAGGCCGTTCTCGAAGCCGGGGTTCGTCGCGATGTTGGCTGCTTGGGCCGGGGTGGCGTGGAGGGCGATCAGTCCTGCGGCGAGTGCGACCGCCGGGCCTCGGAGTTTCATGGGGGTTCCTCCATGCGGCCCGCCCCCGCGCCGGGGAGCGGGCCGCTCAGCGGGTCAGAAGCCGGCGGTGATCCGGGTGAACTCCCAGTCGGCCTGCGCGATGCCGCTGCAGTTCGCGGTCACGCCGCCGCCGGGGCAGGGACGGTCACGGTTGACGGCCCAGTACGCCAGCCGCGTCAGCCCCCGGGACCTGGCGTAGTCGCGGATCTGCGTCCAGGTGGCCGGGGAGGTCAGCTCCTGCTGGTCGGAGAGGCCGTTCATGCCCGAGATGCCCATGCGCGCGTACGCCTGGGCGTCGCTCCAGCCGAACGCGCTCTTCAACGCGTTCTTCAGGCCCTCGGAGGCGTTGACCGTGTCCTGGTAGATGTTCGAGCCGCCGAAGTCGAACGGCATGATCGTGTAGTTGTCGATCGGCACGCCGAGCGCCCTGGACTGGTTGATGAGGCGGATGCCGTGGGCGTTCGGTCCCGTGGTGGTGGTGCCGAAGGTGACGACGACCTTGACGTTCGGGTTGTTCTGCTTGACGATCTTGAGGCCGTTGAGGATGCGGTCCTGGACGGTGTAGTTCTCGAACTCGTCGAAGTTCTCGATGTCGAAGTCCACCACGGCGGGGCCGACGGCGTTGATGACCTGCTGCACCGCGCCCGCGAACGCCTGCGGGGTCGAGCAGTTCGGGCCGAGCTTGTTGCCCGACCAGCCGCCGAAGGACACCTGGACGTTGCCGCCCTTGGACTTGATGGTGTTGATCGCCTGCTGGTCGGCGCCGCCGGTCAGCGGGCGGTTCCCGTCCCAGGCCGGGTTGCAGCCGCCGCTGGCCAGGATGAACGCCATCGTGAACGACCGTACGCCGGTGGCGTCCATGACCGTGCCCGGGTTGGGCGGGTTGCCCCAGCCCATGTACAGGTACGGGGCGCCGGCCATCTTGGTGGGGTTGCTGCACCCGGTGGTGGTGGCGGTGGCGTCCCGCCCGGCCGACTCGCCCGCCGAGTTGTAGGCCCGCACGGTGTAGGTGTGCGACGTGCACGCGCCCAGCCCGGAGATCGTCGCGCTGGTGCCGGTGACCTGGGCGCGCTGGGTGCCGCCCTCGTAGACGCGGTAGCCGGTGACCGTGCCGGAGGAGGCTCCCCAGCTCAGCGTGATGCTGGAGTTGGTGACCGACGTGGTTACCGTGCCCGGCTGGCCGGGGGCGCCGGTGCCGCCTGAGGTGGTGGCCGTGACCGCGTTGCTGGCGCCGGAGAGGTTCCCGGCGGCGTCGCGGGCGCGCACGGTGTAGGTGTAGGCGGTGTTGGCGGCGCGGCCGGTGTCGGTGTAGGTCGTGCCGGTCACCGTGGTGACGAGGGTGCCGCCACGGTAGACGTTGTAGCCGGTGACGCCCACGTTGTCGGTGGAGGCGTTCCAGGCCAGCGCGACGCTGCTGGAGGTGACGCCGGTCGAGCGGAGGTTGCCGGGCACGGACGGCGCCGTGGTGTCGGTCCCGCCGCCGGTGCCGGGCCGCCAGAGGGCGGGCACGTTCGGCGGCTCCCAGCCGGGCTGCGAGGTGTGCGGCTGCAGGCACACGTAGTCGACGCCGTTGTAGGTGACGACCGCGCCCGCGGCGTAGGACGTCCACGGGGCCCAGGCGGCGGCCACCTGCACCTCGGCCTGGGCAGAAGCGGCGGGCGCGGCGGAGGCGGGCGCGGTGGCGAGGCCGGTTCCGGTCAGGGCGAGGGTGAGCCCTGCCGCTAATGCGGTGAGTTTGCTGCGAAATTTCATGGCATTCCCTGGAGGTGGGGCTTGACGGTCTTGGAGAACGACCAGTTGTTGCTGGCGTCCCAGTTGATGGACCAGGTCATCGCGCCCCTGATGTCGGGGTAGGCGCGCGGTGGCACGAAGGTCCCGCAGTTGGTGCGCCTGGCCAGGCAGTCGAGCGCCTGGTTGACGAGAGCGGGTGGAACGACGCCGCCCCCGGCGGCGCCGGGTCCGGCCGGCAGGCCCAGGGCCACCTGATCGGGCCGCAGGCCGTTCTCGAGCTGGATGCAGGCCAGCGCGGTCATGAAGTTGACCGTGCCCTGGGCGTAGGCCTGGGCCTGGTCGCAGCCGAGCATGGAGCCGGAGTTGTAGAACTGCGTGTGGACGACGGTGAGGATGTCCCTGATGTTCAGGGCGAGCTTGAAGTACTCCATCCCGGTCGACTGCATGTCGATCGTCTGCGGGGCCATGGTGATGATCAGGCCGGTGCCCGCCTTCGAGCGCAGCGACCTGAGGGCCTGGGCCATGTAGGTGGCGTTGAGGCCGTTCTCCAGGTCGATGTCGACGCCGTCGAAGCCGTAGCTCTGCATGAGCGCGTACACGGAGTCGGCGAAGCGGGTGGCCGCCGCGGCGCTGGCGACCTGGACGCGGCCGGCCTCGCCGCCGACGGACAGGATGACCTTCTTGCCCCGCTGGTGCAGCGCCTGCACGTCGGCCCGGAACTGGGCGTCGGTGTACCCGCCCACCGCCGCGGCCAAGCCGGCGTCGACCGCGAAGGCGACCTCGCCGGCCACCGCCGTGGCCTCGCCGAACGCCACGGCGATCAGGTCGTACTCGCCGGGCACGGCCGACAGCTTGAGCTCGACGGCGGGGTTGACGAAGTTGTGCCAGTAGCCGGTGAGGAAGTGCCGGGGCAGCGTCCCGCCACCACCCGTGCAGCCGGGGGTGGTGGCGGTCGCCGGGTCGCTCGCCGCCGACTCGCCCTGGGCGTTGTACGCCCTGACGGTGTACGTGCGGCTCTGGCAGGCACCGAGGCCGGTGATGGTGGCCGTGGTGCCCGTGACCGTCGCCCTGACAGAAGTGCCCTCGTAGACGCGGTAGCCGGTCACCGTGCCCGACGAGGCCGCCCAGGTGAGCGTGATGGCACCGCTGGCCGCGGTGGCCGTGGGCGTCCCCGGCCTGCCGGGAACGCCGGGGGTCGGCGTGCCGCCGCCGCAGGAGGCGCCGTTCAGGGTGCAGCCGCTGATGCCGGGGAAGTTCCCTGGGCTGCCGTTGAAGCCGAAGCTCGCGCTGGCCCCGGCCGGGAGGGGGCCGGCCCAGCTCGGGTTCGTGAACGTGTAATGCTGGCCGTTCCGGGTCATGACCGCGTCCCAGGCCGACGGGATCGAGTACCCGGCGGGCACGTCGAACTGCACGTTCCAGCCGGACATGGCGGTGGTGGTGGCGTTGGTGACGGTGACCTTGCCCTCGAAGCCGGAGCCCCAGTCGGCGACCTTGACGAAGGTCGCGGAGGCCGTGTCGGCCTGGGCTGGCTGCGCGTACAGGCTGAGGGCGAGGGTGACGAGGGCCAGGAGGAGCGCGCGGAGTCTCACGGTGCTTCCTTCGGGGGGTGACGTGCCGTACGGCTTGCACCGGGGGGTGAGAGCGCAAGCCGTACGGCACGGGCCCACGGAGGCGCACGCGGGCCTTTTCCTTGCGGGGCTTGTAAGGTTCTGTCGATTCGTGATTACTTTTAGGAAAGTTTCCTAAGAGTTGTCGCGATCGTAGCCTTGACTCCCTGTCCTTACAAGACCCAATCCCGTGGCCCCGGACATGACTCCGCCGTACAAGATCGGGGATCTTGTACGGCGGAGTGGCGTGCGGTTTACGGTTGCTGGGTGATTCTGACGTCGTCCACGCCCGCCTCGACCAAGGAGGCCCCGGAGGCGTCGGCCGCGTCTATGAGGATGCGGACCGTCTGGCCCGCGAAGGCGTTCAGGCTCGCGCCGGCCGTGGCCCAGGCGCCGTTGCGGTTGCTGGCCGCGCCCGCCTGGTTGAGCACGGTGGTCGTGGTGTTGCCGACTACGCGGACCCGGAAGTAGTCGGCGCTGGAGGCGTTCGAGCCGTGCGCCAGATACCAGGAGAACGACAGGTTCAGGTTGCCGCCGGCGGGCAGCGTGATCGGCGGTGACTGGATCGAGGTGACGCCGCCGTCGAGGTCGTAATCGCCGGCGGCCGCGCCCGCCGGCCTGCCCGTGACCAGGTCGTTCGTGCCGCTGACCGTGGTGCCGAGCTGCTTGGCGCCGGACGAGGTGGTGTCCTCGGGGTCACCGCGCTCCCAGAGACCGAGGGTGGCGGTGTCGGTGCCGCCCGGGTTGACCGTCCAGCCCGTCGCCGTCTCGAACGTGTCGGAGTAGACCGTCACCGGCGGATTGCCGGTCGTGCCGCAGTACTGGGCCTCCTTGCCGATGATCCGGTAGACGCAGTCCGAGTATTCGAGGAAGCGCAGCACGGCCTCCCTGTTGCGGGTCGTCTGCGGGACGATCTGCTCATCCGGCGGGTAGAAGCCGGGGCTGGAGCCGACCGGGTACATCTCGAACGTGAAGCTGAAGATCTTGTAGACCCCCCACAGCCAGTCGTCGATGGTGCCGTCCGTGATGTACAGATCGCTGGCCTGCTCCGGCGTGTAGCCGTTGGTGGAGGCCATGTTCTGGCCGAGGGTGGCGTGCGCGTTCCGGTCGTCCGCGGTCAGGCCGGGCGCGGTGTCGTTGAAGGTGTAGCCGTAGGGCCACAGGATGAGCTCGGAATAGGTGTGCCAGTCGATGTGCGACTTGATCTGCTGCACGCCGCCGATGACGCGGCTGCGTACCCAGTTGGAGGCCGCCCTGACCTCGGGCGCCGACTCGGCGCTCGCGCCCCGGTAGGTCTCGCTGGAGAAGGACCCGGACGAACCGCCGCAGCAACCCCAGTTGTAGCCCCAGTTGCGGTTGAGGTCGGTGCCGACGGCCGAGGAGCCGGAGTTCGGCTGCCTGTTCTTGCGCCAGGAGCGGTAGGAGCCGGTGGCGATGTCGTACTCGCCGCCGTCCGGGTTGAGGTCCGGCATGATCCAGATCTCTCTGGTGTTGACCAGGTTCGTGATTCTGGCGTCGGTGCCGTAGTTGTCGGCCAGCAGGTGCATGATGTACAGCGCCATCTCGACCGTGAGGTGCTCGCGGGCGTGCTGGTGAGCGGTGAAGAGCACCTCGGGCTCGTTCTCGTCGGTGCCCACGTTGTCGCTGATCTTGATCAGCCGTAGCGGCCTGCCCTCGTAGGTCGTGCCGAAGGTGGTCTGGCTGACGATGTTCGGCCTGGCCGCGACCAGGGCGTTGATGTTCGCGGTCATCTCCGCGAAGTTGTGGTAGCCCGAGTCCGCCGGCGGGAAGTCAAACGCCTCGACGGCGGACGGGGATTTCGGGCGCTGGACCTCCGTCACCTGATAGCCGAGCCGCCTGATGGCGGAGATCTCGGCTTCCGTGGCCGTGACCAGCACCGAGTCCTTGGCCACCTCCTCGATGGCCGCGCCGGTGGCCGCGACGCTGCTGCGCTGTTGAGCGTCCGCCGGGCCCTGTACCCGATACTGCTTGTTGGCGGGTGGCTCGGCTGCGGCGCCCGCACCTGTCATGCCGGTCAGGCAGATCAGGCTCAGGACGGCCAGCAGGATGACTAATCGGCGTTGCACCTCATCCTCCTCAGGCGCGCGGGGTCGGGTGTTGACCGGCGCCTGAACTGAGAGTGAAGACCTTAGCTGCCCTAGGAAAGACCCAAATTTCCTGACTTCGCCCGCTGAGGCACACCCGCGACCCCGGCCACCGGGAACATGCCCGGCGTGTGGTCCGCGGTCACGCCCCGCCTGCTCGGCAAATACCCGGGCTTTAAGCTACAAACAGGTCTATGGCGGCATACGGCACGCGCCAGGCGACTAATCATGCGATACCGTGTCCTGCCAGTAATTCTTCCTCCCGGAGCGAACGGCATGTTCTTCGGCATCACGGATATCTGGGCCTACGTGGTCGGCGCCTTTCTGATCATTCTTCTCCCGGGCCCGAATTCCCTCTACGTCCTCAGTCTCGCCGCCCGGCACGGCGTCCGCCAGGGCTACCGCGCCGCGGCCGGGGTCTTCCTCGGCGACACCGTCCTGATGTTCGTGACCGCCGCCGGCGCCGCGTCCCTGCTCCACTCCAACCCCACCCTCTTCGGAATCCTGCAGTACGCCGGCGCCGCCTACCTGGCCTGGATCGGCCTGCAGATGATCAGAAGCGCCTGGCGGGCCTGGCGCGCCAGGGGCGTGGAGGCGGTCCCGCAGGAGCAGGCGCTCCCGGCCACGCCGCCGCCGGCCCACCCCTTCCGCACGGCCCTGACGATCAGCCTGCTGAACCCGAAGGCGATCCTGTTCTTCGTCTCGTTCTTCGTCCAGTTCGTGGACCCCGGCTACGCCAACCCCGCCCTTTCGTTCCTGATCCTGGGCGCGGTGATCCAGTTCTTCAGCATGCTCTACCTGACCGCCCTGATCTTCAGCGGCACCTTCCTCGCCACCCGGTTCCGCCAGAGCCGCCGGCTCAGCGCCGGGCTGACCTCGTGCGCCGGCGCCGTCTTCATCGGCTTCGGCGCGAAATTGGCCACGACGTCACTCGGCTGAAAGTTCGGTTCAAGGCTTTACTGATTTGGTTGGTGACGGATGGAACGTGTCGGAAGCGGCGGTCGCACTGCCGCGGCTCGGGTACGGTGGGCCACCGGCGGGCTTCCCCGGCTCGGGTGATGCCGTGCCGGTTACGCGGTGCGATCCATCCGGAAAGCCTGGACCCCCGAAGCCCGGGTAGTCGCTGATCGTCGGCCTATCTTCGGAGCAGCCTTGAACCATCCTCCGGTCACTCTCCCACGCCTCACCGCGCTCGCCCGGCAGGCGGCCCCCAGGCTGCTCGAAGCGGTCGTGGCCCCGCTGGCCGTGTTCTACCTGGCCATGGTCGTCCTCGGGTTCAAGTGGGCGCTGGTCATGAGTGTCGCCTGGGTCTACCTCGGGGTGGGCTGGCGGCTCGTCAGGCGGGTCAAGGTGCCCGCCACCATGTATCTCGCCGCGTTCGCGATCACCGTCCGCGCTCTCGTGGCGTTCTGGACGGGCACGTGGATGTGGTTCTTCATCCAGCCGGAGATGGGCACCATCTGCATCAGCATGGTCTTCCTCGCCTCCGTCCGGCTCAACAAGCCGCTCGTGCAGAAGCTCACGCTCGACTACATCCACCTGCCGTCGGCGGTGCTCAAGCACGAGCGGGTGCGCAAGTTCTTCGCCAGGATCACGCTGCTGTGGGCGTTCGTGCTCCTGGCGAACTCGACGGTGAGCATCCTGCTGGCGGTCTACCAGTCCCTGGCCGGGTCGCTCGGCGAGTTCATGCTGATGAGGACGTCGGCGGTGGCCCTGATCAGCGGCGCGGCGATCACGATCTCGGTCTTCGGCTTCAAGCGGCTGCTGCACCGCCTGCACGTCGCCCACGCCTAACTCTCGTGCGGGATGGTCACGGCCAGCTCGAACCCGTCGCCCGCCGGTCCCGCGGTCATCGTGCCGCCGGCCAGCCGTACGCGCTCGCGCAGGCCCGCCAGCCCCAGCCCGCCCGGCCGCGCGGTGGGCCGGGAGCGCGGCGGCCCGTTCCGCACGACGACGCGCTCGCGCGAGACCGTGACCTCGACGGCGGCCCCCGGCGCGTGCTTGGCGGCGTTGGTGAGCCCCTCCTGGACGACGGCGCGGGCCAGGCCGGGCGCCGGCCCCCGGGCCAGCTCCAGGCTGATCGACATGCCAGAGTCCGTGGCCCGGCGCACCAGCTCCGTCACCTCCTCCCCGACGGGAGCCAGCGGCGGCGCGTCGGACTCCTCCCGCAGCAGGCCGATGATCTGACGTAGCCGCTCGGTGGCGTCCGCGGCCGCGATCCGCAGCTCGCCCGCCGCCCTGACCTCCGCAGGGCCGAGCCCGGGCGTCAGCTCCAGCCCGGCGGCCCGTACCGCGATCAAGGCCAGGTCGTGGCCGAGCGAGTCGTGCATGTCCCGCGCGATCCTGGCCCGCTCGCGCAGCCTGGCCTGCGCCTCGGCCGACTGCCGCGCCTGTGTTCGCTGCTGCAGCAGCTTGCGCCGGAGCAGCCCGAACGAATATGGCACCACGTACGTGCCGACGAGCCCGGTGGCCATGGCCACCCACAGGGCCAGATCGCCGCCCTGGGCCACCACCACGCCCACGCCCACGACGGTGACCAGGAGGAACGCCGTCAGCGGCGACCACAACCCGCTCATGCGCCGCCCGGTCAGGTACGCGTACCACATGATGTACGGCGACGTAGCCACCAACGGCAGGATGCTGACGTGCCGCCGGGGCAGCAGCCAGCTCAGGTCCACGGTCGCGAAGCCCTGGCCGAACTCCCACGGCCCCAGCGGCACCAGCAGCATCAGCGCGGCCAGCGGCCACCGCCGCCCGACCAGCACGGCCACCCCGGCGAGCGCGACCTTGGGTGCGGTCACCAAGCCGAACGCGGCGGGGTCCCTGATCGGATCGGGCCCCATGGCGGCGATGAAGATGCCGAGCCCGGCCCAGAGCAGCAGGTCGTAGACCACCTGGCGGCGGCCCTCCCGGCGAACACGGCACAGAAACTGCACGGCATCGACGTTATCCCGCACCAGCGGGCCATGGCCCCCACCGGAAGTGGGGGACCGACCCTGACGATCGTCAGGGTCGGGTGATCCAACGTCACGGTAGTGCTAGCCCCACCTGCAAAGCGCCTACCTCCACTGCTGTGCCCGACCGCGGAAAACGGTTGGATCGATGGTGTCCGCCGGCAGGTCGTAGCCCCGACCCCGACGAAAGTCGGGGATGGTTCGCGCCGATCGTTCGATGTGCTGTGACCTGGGACGTTTCTACCTTCATGGGGTGCCGGCCCTGACCCCCGTAGGGGTCGGGTCCGCGTTCGACCAGGGGCATTCCCGATGTCCCCGGACCACGCGCACCGACACGCTGTGTGGGTGCCCTAAACGATCGGAGTGAACAGCCATGTCGCACGCCGTCCTCGGCCTGATCGAGCAGGTGATGTCCTCACCATGGTTATACCTGGTGATCTTCGCGCTGGCACTGCTCGACGGGTTCTTCCCCATCGTGCCCGCCGAGACCGCGGTGATCACCGCTGGGGTGTTCGCCGCCACCGGCGAGACGAACCTCCCCCTGGTCATCGTGGTCGCGGCGCTCGGAGCGTTCGCGGGCGATCATGTGTCCTATCTGATAGGCAACAAGTCCGCGGGCCGCTTGCGGACGAAGAAGGCGTTCGTCTGGGCCCGCCAGGCCCTCGACGAGCGGGGCGGCCTCGCCCTCGTGGTGGCGCGCTATATCCCGGGCGGGCGGACCGCGACCACGCTGACGATGGGCGCCGTGCGCTATCCGTTGCGGTCATTTTCGTTCTTCGACGGCATCGCGGCGTCCACGTGGGCGGTCTACTCGGCACTGATCGGCTTCTTCGGCGGCATGGCCTTCGAGAACGACCCGATCAAGGGCCTGCTGCTCGGACTGGGCATCGCGCTGTCCATCACCGTGATCGTCGAGATCGTGAGATGGGTAAGGAAACGACGCGCCACCCAGGCTTCCCCGGATCGTCTTCCAGCGGACACGTCCGTTTGACCCTGTCTAGTCACCATCCGTGTGAAAGGAGTGCGCATGACTGTGCTGGCCGCGGTGGTCGCCCTGGTCGGTTCGCTGTTCTTCGCGCTCGGAGCCGCCCTCCAGCAGTTTGAGGCGGTCGGCACCACCAAGCCGGGGCTGCTCGCCCTGCTGCGGAGACCGCGGTGGCTGATCGGCGGCGCGTCCATCCTGGTGGGCGGCGGCCTGCACATCGTCGCGCTCGGCCTCGGCCCGCTGACCATCGTACAGCCGATGGGGGTGGCCAGCCTGCTGTTCGCGCTGCCCATCGCGGCCGCGCTGCACGGCCGCAGGCCGAGCAGCAAGGAGCTGTCGGCGGCGGGCGTCGTGGCGGCCGGGCTGATCGGCCTGGTGTTACTGGTCCCCAACTCCGACGGCCCCACCTTCCTCAGCCCGGGGGGCGTCCTGACGCTGCTCGGCGTATCCGGCGTCGCGGCGGTGCTGCTGTGGGCCGGCTCCCGGGCGGCCTCCCCGGCCGGCCGGGCGGCGCTGCTGGCCACCAGCGCCGGCGTCCTGTACGGCGCCACGGCCACTCTCATGCGCGTCCTGGTGGACGGCACCTGGAACTGGTGGTATCTGCTGGCGCTGCCGGTGCCCGCGCTGCTGGCGCTCATGATGCTCCAGCGCGCCTATGCCATCGGGCACTTCGGCGTCTCCTTCGCCTCACTACAGATCGCCGACCCGCTGACGGCGGTGGCGTTCGGCGCGCTGCTGCTCGGCGAGCCGCTGCCGACCGGGATCCTGCCGATCGCCGCCGCGGCACTGACCGCGGCCGGCACCGTCGCCCTGGCCAGGACCACGCCACTGGAAGCCCGTAACTGATCATGCCGAACCCGCCCGCGCCCCGCTCCTTGTCCCCCGGCCTTCCCCGAACCACCTGAAATTGGAGTCCCCTGTCATGGCGATGCCCCTGCACCGCGTTTCCGACCTCGCCGACCGTGCCGCCGCGCCCGTACGCCCCCGCCGCATCCTGATCTCAAGCGACACCTATCCCCCTGATGTGAACGGCGCCGCCTACTTCACCCATCGCCTGGCCACCGGGCTGGCCGCGCGTGGCAACGAGGTGCACGTGATCTGCCAGTCGGAGGCCGGCCCGGCCAGCGCCGACGTGCTGGACGGCGTGATCGTGCACCGGCTGCGCTCGGCTCCCCTGCTGGTCCACCCCACCATGCGGTTCACCGTGCCGACCCGGCTCGACCGGCTGGTCGCCCGCGTCAAGCCCGACGTGCTGCACACCCAGGGCCACTTCGTGGTCGGCCGGGCCGCCATGGCGGCCGCCCGCAGGGCCGGTGTGCCGATCGTGGCCACCAACCACTTCATGCCGGACAACCTCTTCCAGTTCGTGCACCTCCCCGACCGGCTGCGGGCCAAGGCCGGACGGCTGGCCTGGCGTGACTTCAACCGCGTCTTCAGCCGCGCCGACCACATCACCACGCCCACCCCGCTGGCCGCCAAGCTGCTGGCCGACCAGGGTTTCGCCCTCACGGTGGAGCCGGTCTCCTGCGGTATCGACCTGGGCAGGTTCCACCCGCACGCCGAGCCCAAGGCGTGGGCGCGCAAGCGGTTCGACCTGCCCGACCGGCCCACCATCCTGTTCGTCGGCCGGCTGGACGAGGAGAAGCGGCTGGACGAGATCGTCCGCGCGCTGCCCCTGGTGCTCAACGAGACCGACGCGCAGGTGGCCTTCGTCGGCAAGGGCAACCAGCGGGCGGAGCTGGAGCGGCTGGCCCGGCGCATCGGGGTGGGCGAGCGGGTGTTCTTCCTCGGCTTCGTGCCCGACGAGAGCATGCCCCAGGCCTACGCCGCCGCCGACGTGTTCGCCATGCCGGGCGTCGCCGAGTTGCAGAGCATCGCCACGCTGGAGGCCATGGCCACGGGGCTGCCCGTGGTGGCCGCCGACGCGATGGCGCTGCCGCACCTGGTGGACGACAACGGCTACCTGTTCCAGCCCGGCGACGTGATCTCGCTGGGCCGGCACCTGACGGATATCCTGACCGACGACGACCTGCGTGCCCGGCTCGGCAAGGCCAGCAGGGAGCTGGCTCTCACCCACGACGACAAGACGTCGCTCGCCCGGTTCGAGCAGATCTACGATGAGGTGGCTCGATGACCCTACGCCAGTGCCTGTGGGGCACGGTGGCCGGGACGGCGGTGTCGGCCGGCGCTCTGGTTTACGCGCAGGTCGCGCTGCCGGCGCAACCACTGCTCAGCGACTACGTACTCGTGTCCGGTGGGCTGATGCCGGTGCTCGTCGGGATGCTGGCACTCGCGGTGGCGTGCCTGACTCTCGCCTACGGGATGGCGGCCGGCGACCCGTCGCGTACGGCGGCCACCAGGGTGCTGTTACTGGCGGCGGCGGCCGGCCTGATGATGAGCGCGATCTTCCCCACCGATCCCGGCGGGTCGGAGATCGACTCCCTGTCCGGCGAGATCCACCGCTGGTCGGCGGCTGTCGTCTTCAACTCGCTGCCGGTCGCCGGCTGGGTCCTGGCCCGGCACCGGTCGGTGGCGCCCCGGTGGAACGCGGTCAGGGCCATGAGCGTGACGGCCGCGGTGACGCTGGCGATCTATCTGGCGGCGCACCCGGCCACCCTCACCTCCCCGCTGATCAACGGCTCGGCCTACTACGGGCTGATGGAGCGGGCCGTGGTGCTGGTCGAGATGGTCCTCATCGTCGTCATGGCGGTGGCGTCGTACCGGGACCGTCAGGTCACGGCGGACGCGGTCGGCGCGCCGGCCCCGGCGCAGCCCGCGGGAACCGATCGGCCGCAGCAGCTCGCGGCCTGACGCGCACGCTTCGGCCGCCGGCGAAGCGATGGCGGCCTAGCGTGCGAACATGCTGATCACCAACCATGCCCAGGCCATGACGGTGCTGGGCGACGCCCGTTACGTGCCGCCGCCGGTACGCCGGGACGGCGGCGAGGGAACGCTCGCCTGGCTGCGCGCCCAGGTGTCCAGATTCAGCAGCGGCGAGACGCACGCGGAGCGGCGGCGCCCGCTGGTGGAGCGGCTGGCCAGGCTGGACCCGGCCGAGCTGCGGGCGGCCGCCAGGACCATGACCGCAGAACGGGACGGAGACTGGCGAGGCGTGCCCACGGCCGTGTTGGGCGCCGCGCTCGGTGTGCCGGACACGAGCGCCGTGCCCGCCGCCGCGACCGGCTACCTGTCCGGCGAGGAGAGCCCGCAGGCCGACGCCGCCGTCGCCGTGCTGCTCGACGTGGCCGACCTGCCCGCGATCACGCTCCTGTTGCAGGGCCACGCGGCCATGGAGGCGCTCATCGACACCGCGCTCAAGCACGCGTCGCCGGGTGACGACGTCGACGCTCTGCTGCACGAGACGCTCAGGCAGGACCCGCCGCTGAAGGCCACCCGCCGGCTCGACATCCGCACGGGTGACGAGGTGACGATCGACCTGGTGGCGGTCAACCGCGACCCGGAGGTGTTCGCCGAGCCCGGGCGGTTCGACCTCGCGCGCGGCCGTACCCCGCACCTGACGTTCGGCGCCGGGCTGCGGCCCTGCCCCGCGCCCGCGCACGCGCTCGCCCTGGCCGCGGGGGTGCTCGAAGTCCTGCTACGGGAAGAACACCGATGAGCCCCTCCTGGGGTCCGGAGAAGATCTCCGCTGTCTTCCCTGGACCGCGATAATCGGCATATGCGCTTCCAGATCCTCGGGCCCACCACCGCGCTGGACGAGGCGGGAGAGCCGGTCATGCTCGGCGGTCCCCGGGTCCGTGCCCTGCTGACGTTGCTCGCCCTGCACGCCGGCCACGTCGTCGGCGCGGAGCAGCTCGTGGACGGCATGTACGGCGAGCGGCCCCCCGAGGGCCTGGCCAACGCGCTGCAGTCGCAGGTGTCCAGGCTGCGCCGGGTGCTGGGCCGGGACCTGGTGGAGTTCCACCCGGCCGGATACCGGCTGGTCGCCGACCCGCAGGACGTGGACGCGCACAGGTTCGAGCTGCTGGCGCGGTCGGGCCGGGAGGCGCTGGCCGGCGGAGACCCCGGCCGGGCCGCCGTCGTTTTGCGCGAGGCGCTGGAGCTGTGGCGGGGCGCGCCGCTCGCCGACGCCCCGCAGGCCGAGGCCGCCGCCGCGGCGCTGGCGGAGCTGCGGCTGGCCGCCACCGAGGACCGGGTGCAGGCGGACCTCGACCTGGGCAGGCACCGCGAGCTGGTGGCCGAGCTGAGCCAGCTCACCACCGCGCACCCGCTGCGCGAGCGGCTGCGGGCCCAGCTCATGCGCGCCCTTTACGGCAGCGGCCGCCAGGCGGAGGCGCTGACCGTCTACGAAGAGGCCAGAAAGCTGCTGGACGAGGAGCTGGGTGTCGAACCGGGCGCCGAGCTGGCCGCCGCGCACCTGGCCGTGCTGCGGGCCGACCCGGCGCTCGGTGCCTCCGCGACCCCCGCCGGGCCGCGATCCAGGCAGGGGCTGCGGGCCCAGCTCACCAGCTTCGTCGGCCGGTCGGAGGAGCTGGCGCAGGTGGGCGAGCGGTTGCTGACCAGCAGGCTCGTCACGCTGATCGGCCCGGGCGGCGCGGGCAAGACGCGGCTCGCGACCGAGGCGGCCGAGCAGGCGACGGGCGATGTGTGCATCGTGCCGCTCGCGCCGGTCTCCGACGCCGCCGACGTGCCGCGGGCGGTGCTGGCCGCGCTCGACATCCGCGACGCCCTGCTGTACATCCGCGACCGGCCCACGCTGGACCCGGTCGCCAGGCTCGTCACCGCGCTCACCGACCGCAAGCTGCTGCTGGTCCTGGACAACTGCGAGCATCTCGTCGCGGCCACCGCCGAGCTGACCGACCTGCTGCTGGCCTCCTGCCCTGACCTGCGGGTCCTGGTGACCGGACGGGAGGCGCTCGGCATCACCGGCGAGTCCATCCTGCCGGTGGCGCCGCTGCGGCTGCCGCCGCCGGAGGCGGGCGACCCGCTGACCTATCCCGCCATCCGGCTGTTCGCCGACCGGGCCGCCGCCGTACGGCCGGGCTTCGTGGTCGACGCGGGCAACGCGGCCCAGGTGACGCACATCTGCCGGGCGCTCGACGGGCTGCCGCTGGCCATCGAGCTGGCCGCGGCGCGGCTGCGTACGTTGTCGCTGTCCGACATCGCGGCCCGCCTGGACGACCGGTTCAGGCTGCTGACGCGCGGCAGCCGGACGGCGCTGCCCAGGCACCAGACGCTGCACGCGGTCGTCGCGTGGAGCTGGGACCTGCTGGACGAGGACGAGCGGCGGCTGGCCGCCCGGCTGACGGTGTTCGTGGGCGGCGCGCGGCCCGAGGCGGCCGAGCGGGTGTGCGGGCTGCCGGAGGACGTGCTGTTCTCGCTGGCGGAGAAGTCGCTGGTGGAGGTCGTGGACGGGCGCTTCCGGATGCTGGAGACGATCCGGGCCTTCTGTGCCGAGCGGCTGGCGGACTCCGGCGAGGTGGCCGCGATCCGGGACGCGCACGCCGACTACTACCTCGATCTGGTGCTCACGGCCGACTCCTATCTGCGCACACGCGAGCAGGTGGAGTGGCTGGCCCGGCTCGACGACGAGAGCGACGACCTCAACGCGGCCCTGCGCTGGGTGACCGAGTCGGGACGGCTGGAGCTGGGGCTGCGGCTGGTGGCCTACAGCGCCTGCTACTGGTGGATGCGCGGCCACCGCGTGACCAGCGCCAATCTGGCCTCCGAGCTGCTGGCCGCGCTGGGCGGGACCCGGTTCCCGCACCTGGACGAGGAGTTCGCCACGTGCGTGCTCGTCACCTGCTGGGCCGGCGAGGCCCACCACCGGCTCCAAGAACAGCTGGCCGAGGTGCGCGAGCTGCTGCCGCTGTCCTACATGCCGATGCGGGTGGAGTTCCTGATGATGCTGCTGGCCATGTTCACCGGGCCGCCCGACGACTTCGAGGACATCTACGGGGTCGTCGTGGACAGCATCCCGCAGCTTCCGCCCTGGCAGCAGGCGCTGGCCAGCAGCGGGGCGGGGTTCGTGCGGCAGGCCCTGGGGCAGTTCGACCTGGCGCGGGTCCATTTCGAGCAGGCCAGGGCCGCCTTCAGCGCCATCGGGGAGCGCTGGGGGCTGGTGCTGGTGGTGTCCGGGCTCGGCAGCCTGTATCAGGAGCAGGGCGACTACGGCCCCGCGTGCGCGCTGGCCGGCGAGGCGCTGGCCACGGCCCGGGAGCTGGGCGCCAAGACCGAGATCGCCGAGAGCCTGTGCCGCCGCGGCGACGCCCTGCAGGGCCTGGCCGACCGGGCGGCCGCGGGGGCCGACTACGCGCAGGCGGCGGAGCTGTCGCGGCGCAACGGCTCGACGGAGATGCTGGCCTGGGCACTGCTCGGCCTGGGCGAGGTGGCGCTGGCCGACGGTGACCTGGACCAGGCACGCACGTCGCTGACCCAGGCCCTGGAGGTGTGCCCCAGCAGCTGGTACAGCGCCCACTCCACCCGCCGGCGCATCGACGAGGGGCTGACCACGCTCGACCGCCTGGCCCAGGAGCGGTAGGCGGATCGGTCAGCGAACGGTAGGCGAACCGTCAGCCGCCCGCCCCAGAGTGAGCGGCATGCAGAAGAAATGGACCTGCCTGGCCATCGCCTGCCTGGCCACCCTGCTCCTCTCGCTCGACCTGACGGTCCTGCACCTGGCCCTGCCGAGGCTGGTG
Source organism: Nonomuraea jiangxiensis (assembly GCF_900099965.1). GTDB lineage: Bacteria > Actinomycetota > Actinomycetes > Streptosporangiales > Streptosporangiaceae > Nonomuraea > Nonomuraea jiangxiensis. The sequence goes on from NZ_FNDJ01000041.1 coordinate 32,512, forward strand.
ACCGACCTCGGCGCGAGCTCCACGCAGTTGCTCTGGATCGGCGACATCTACGGCTTCGCGCTGGCCGGCCTGCTCGTCACCATGGGCAACCTGGGCGACCGCATCGGCCGCAAGCGCCTGCTGCTGATCGGCGCGGCCGCGTTCGGCGCCGCCTCGGTGATCACCGCCTACGCGCCCAGTCCCGAGCTGCTGATCGCCGCCAGGGCGCTGCTCGGCGTGGCCGGCGCCACGATCATGCCGTCCACCCTGTCGATCATCCGCAACGTGTTCACCGAGCCCGGCGAGCGGACCGCGGCCATCGGCATCTGGAGCGGGATGAGCGCCGCCGGCTTCGCCGTCGGCCCGGTGGTCGGCGGCGTGCTGCTCGATCACTTCTGGTGGGGCTCGGTCTTCCTGATCAACGTGCCGATCATGGTGGTCGTGCTGGTCGGCGGAGCGCTGGTGCTGCCCGAGTCGCGCAACCCGCACGCGGGCCGGCTCGACCTGACCAGCGTGGTGCTGTCCTTCGCCGGAATCGTGGCCGCCGTCTACGCCGTCAAGGAGGCCGCGCACAACGGCCTGGAGCACGCGGACGTGCTGGTGGCGGGCCTGGCCGGGGTGGCGATGCTGGGGCTGTTCGGGTGGCGGCAGACGCGGCTGGCCGAGCCGCTGATCGATGTGCGGCTGTTCAGGCTCAGGGCGTTCAGCGCCTCCATCTACACCAACCTGCTGGCGATCTTCGCGATGTCGGCCATGATGCTGATGTTCGCCTGGTATCTGCAGCTCGTGCTCGGCTGGTCGCCGCTGCAGGCGGGCCTGGCCCAGCTCCCCGGCGGACTGAGCGGCGCGGTGGGCGGCGTGCTGGCCGCCAAGCTCATCCACTTCCTGGGCAGGAACGGCGTGGTCGCGCTGGGCCTGGTCATGAACGCCGGCGCGTTCCTGTACTACAGCACCCTCGGGCCCGAGCTGAACTACCTCGTACTGCTGCCGGTCATGATCATCGGCGGCATGGGGGTCGGGTTCGCGTTCACCGTCAACAACGACAACGTGCTGGCCACGGCCCCCAAGGAGCGGGCGGGGGCGGCGGCCGCGGTGTCGGAGACCGCGTTCGAGCTGGGCGGGGCGCTCGGGATCGCGATCCTGGGCACCGTGCTCAACAGCGCCTACCAGGCGAACCTGGCGCTGCCCGCCGGGGTTCCGGGCGAGGCCGCACGGGAGTCGATCGCGGGCGCGGTGGGGACGGCCGCGACGCTGCCCCCCGAGCAGGCCGGCCCGCTGATCCAGGCGGCGCAGGCGGCCTTCATCGAGGGCGTGCACCTCACCTCGCTCGTCACGGCGGGCGTGCTGGCGGTGGTGGCGGTGCTCGCGCTGGTGGGGCTGCGCGGGGTGCCGAAGGTCATTCCGGAGGAGGTCCTGGCCCGGGCCCACTCGTGAGGCCGGGGTCAGGCTCCTGTCAGGCGAAGGCGTGGGTCGGGCAGAGGCGGACGACGGTCGGGGAGAGGGAGTCGAGGCGGGCGCCGATCATGCGGGCGATGCCCTCGATCGTCGCCCTGCCCGTCCCCTCCTCCGGCTGTCCGTCCGTCTGCACCGACAGCAGCAGGTCGCGCCCCGGCCCGGCCACCCGTCCATAGCTGGTGACGGCCCACGTGCCGGACTCGAACGGGCGCCGAGTCCAGCCGTTCTTCAGCGCCACCCGGTCGACCGGCCGGGCGGCGGCGCTGACGCCCCACGCCTGGTCCCGCACCACCTGGCTCATCAGCCGCAGCACCAGCCGCCGATCGTGGACGCTCAGCCCCCTGCCGCCCTTGATGAGCACCTTCAGCAGCCGGACGCGGTCGGCGGGGCTGGTCCTGGTGCCGCCCCAGTGGTCGCCGGGCCCCGGTGTGGTCTCCTTCAGCCCCACCTGCCGGTAGAACTCGCTCATCGCCCCGCCCGCGCCGATCCGCGACCACAGGGCGTCCGCCGCCTTGTCCTCGCTCTTCTTGATCATGCGGGCCGCCAGGTCGAGCTCCTCCTTGCCGAGCGCGCCGGTACGCCGCTGCAGCAGCGCGGTCACGATGTCCACCTTGGCCCCGCCCGCGATGATCACGTCGCGTTCGTGCTCCCCCTGGGCCAGCCGCACCCCGGAGACCAGGTCCAGTGCGGCGTAGGCAACGTGTCCGGGGCGCCCGCTCACGTATCGGGCGAGGTCCTTCCCGAGGCGGGCCCGGGCCACCCGCCCGGCGTGGACGTGCGGATACTTCAGCAGGCAGCGCCCCACTTTGACCGGTGCCTTCACCGCGGCGGGCTCGACCGCCGCCTGATCGGTGCCGCACCCCGCCACGAACGCCAGGGCCAGGCAGGCGCCCCAGGAAGTCCACCCAGCACGCATGCGCCAACCCCCTGCGATCTCAGCGGGGGGTTGGTACGCATACTTCCCCTTTTTCCGGCTGCCCTCCCGGACCCGGTGCTTTCGTGGTCAGACCTTCATGACGACCTTGCCGACCGGGTCACAGGTGCTCGCGCAGGAAGTCCGCGGTCGCGTCCACGGCCTCGGTGACGTACGGCTCGCGGTCGTAGAGGTCGATGTGCTGCTTGGCGTCCACCCAGACGAGCCGCTTGGGCTGGTCGAGCCGGCGGAAGACCTCCTCGGCCCCCTCCGGCGAGCAGAACCGGTCGACGACCCCGTGCACGATCAGCGCCGGCTTGGGCGACAGGAAGTCCGCCCCCATCATGTTGTCCATCGTGATCAGCTCCCGCACGCTGGCCCTGGTCACGGAGTTCGACCAGGAGGGCGCGGCGCCCCGCCCGGTGCCGTAGTAGGCGTGGGGCTCCTCGCCCGGCATGGCGGCCTCGCCCCGTTCCGACACCGCGGGCATGTACTCGACCGGTCCGCCCCGGTCCTGCCGCTCCAGCACCTCGGCGAACGTCCGCAGCACGTCCGGGTAGTCCATTCCCGCCCGCATGGCATAGGGGTTGTTGTACGCCCCGGCGATCCCCACGAAGGCCCGCACCCGAGGCTCAAAAGCAGCAAATTTAAGGGCATATCCCCCACCGAGGCACACCCCGACCGCCCCGATGCGCTCCGCGTCCACCTCGGCCCGCCCCCGCAGGAACGACACCGCCGCCCGCAGATCCCGCAACTTGCCCTGCGGGTCCTCCTCGCACCGCGGCTCACCGCCCGACTCGCCCCAGTTGCGATGGTCGAAGGCCAGCGTCACGTAGCCGCGGGCGGCCAGCCGCTCCGCGTACAGCCCCGTGACCTGCTGGCGCACCCCGGTGAAGGGCCCGGTGAACACCAGCCCGGGCCACGGCCCCACCCCGTCCGGCACCCGCAGGTCACCGGCCAGGGTGAGGCCGTCCACAGCGAAATCAACTCTCATACGCCCCAGTTTGCGTCACGAGTCGAATCCCAGGCCCATCCTGTCGAGAGTGCGCAGCCACAGGTTGCGCCGGCCCTGGTGCTCGTCGGCCTGGGCGATCGACCACCGGGTGACCTGGATGACACCGGAGCGCACCGGCTCCGGCGGGAAGGGGATCGGCTTCTCCTGCACCATCCGCAGCTCGGTACGCTCGGTCGGCCGGCCCGCGAGCAGGTCGAGCATGACGTTCGCGCCGAACCGGGTGGCGCCGACGCCCATGCCGGTGTAGCCGACGGCGTAGACCAGCCGCCCGCCGTGCGCCCGCCCGTAGAAGGCGCTGAACCGGCTGCAGGTGTCGATCACGCCACCCCACCGGTGGCTGAACCGCACGGCGTCGAGCTGCGGGAAGGTGTCGTAGAAGTGCTCCGCGAGCGTGAGGAAGGTCTCGTCGCGCTGGTCGTACTCGGGTCTGACGAGGCCGCCGTTGTAGTAGACGGCGTCGTAGCCGCCCCACAGGATGCGGTTGTCGTCGGTCAGCCGGTAGTAGTGGAAGCGGTTGGCCGAGTCGCCGACGCCCTGCCGGTTGTGCCAGCCCACCTCGGCGAGCTGGGCGTCGGTGAGCGGCTCGGTCATCAGCGCGTAGTCGTACACCGGGACCACGAAGTGCTTGAGGCGTCGCAGCAGCGGAGGGAACACTCCGGTGGCCAGCGCCACGTGCGGCGCGGAGACGGCGCCGAGCGGGGTGCGCAGGGTGATCGTGATCCCGTCGTCGTGGAGCGCGCGGACCGGGCTGCGCTCGTGGACCCGCACCCCGAGCCGCAGGCAGGCCTCGCGCAGCCCCCAGGCCAGCCGCGCCGGGTCGAGCATGGCGCAACCGCGGCGGTCCCACATGCCGCCCAGGTAGGTCGGCGAGTTCACCTCCGCCCGCACCTGCTCCCGGTCCAGCGGCACGTAGTCCAGCCCCAGGCCGGCGATCTGGCTCAGGTGCTCCTGCAGCGCGTCGAGCTGCCACTGCTCGGTGGCCACGTGCAGCTCGCCGGTGCGCTCGAACGAGCAGTCGACGCCGTAGCGCTCCAGCGTGCGCTCGATCTCGTCGAGGTTCTCCACTCCCATCTGCTCCAGCCGGGCGACCTCGTCCGGCCACCGCTCCAGCCCGTTGGCCAGGCCGTGGGTGAGCGTGGCCATGCAGAACCCGCCGTTGCGGCCGGTGGCCGCCCAGCCGATCCTGCGGCCTTCGAGCAGGACCACGTCCAGTGAGGGGTCACGTTCCTTGGCCATCAGGGCGGTCCACAACCCCGAGAAGCCACCGCCGACCACGACCAGGTCGGCTCGGGTGCTGCGGTCGAGCCGCGGTCGCGGCTCGGGTCTGGCCGGGCTGTCCAGCCAGTACGGCTTGCGCTCCGCGTCAGCCAGCGCCTTCAGCGGATCCACACATTCCACTTCCCTACGAAGTCATAGTGGTTCTCATCAGTTACGGCGCCGCGCCGCCACCGCGTTGGCGATCGCGATCAGCACGCCCACGCCGAAGATCAGCGTACCCATGACGTTGACCTGCGGTGGGATTCCCGTCTTGACGGCCCCGACGATCCACAGCGGGAACGTGACGGTCGAGCCGTTGACGAAGCTCGTGACCACGTAGTCGTCGATGGACAGCGCGAACGACAACATCGCGCCCGCCAGCACGCCCGGCATGATCGACGGCAGCGTTACCTGCCGGAACGTGCCCCAGGCGGTGGCCCCCAGGTCCCTGGCCGCCTCCTCCAGCGACGGGTCCAGCGTGACGACCCGTGCCCGCACCGTCACCACCACGAACGACAACGAGAACAGCACGTGCGAGACGATGATCGTGTTGGCGTCGCGCGGCACGCTGCCGGAGACGAACAGCGACAGCAGCGACGCGCCCATGACCAGCTCGGGCGTGGAGATGGCCGCGAAGACCAGGAAGTTCGTGACTCCCTTGCCGCGGAAGCGGTGCCGCCCGAGCGCCAGCCCGAGCATGGTGCCGATCACCACCGTGATGACGGTGCTGATCAGGGCGATCACCAGCGAGTTGCGCAGCGCCACGGTCAGGTCGGAGATGTCGAACAGCTCCGCGTACCACCGCAGCGTGAAGCCCTGCCAGGAGGTGTTCGACTTGCTCTGCTTGTCGTTGAAGCCGAACAGGATCATCACGGCGATCGGCGACGACAGCCAGACGATGACCAACCAGGTGTAGATGTGCAGCAGCCGGTCGCCGACCCTGATGCCCCTCATCGGGCCGCCGCCTCAAGCACGTTCTCCGTGCCCAGCGCCCTGGCGTAGATGAAGATGCCGACCAGCAGCACCGCCATGAGCGTGAAGGAGAGCGCGGAGGCGGTCGGGTAGTCGAGGTTCGTCAGGTATTCGGTCTGGATGATGTTGCCGATCATGGTGTTGGCCGTGCCGCCGAGGATCTGCGCGTTGATCGGGTCGGCCGTGGCCGGCACGAACGTCATCAGCACCCCGGCGAACACCCCGGGCAGCGACAGCGGCAGCACCACCCGGCGGAAGGCCGCCGTCCGGGTCGCGTACAGGTCCTGTGCGGCCTCCACCACCCGCGGGTCCACCCGCTCCAGCGCCACGTAGATCGGCAGGATCATGAACGGCAGGAAGTTGTACGTCAGCCCGCCCACCACGGCGAACGTCGTGGCCAGCACGTGGAAGTCCGCGGGCAGCAGCCCCCAGCCCTTCAGCGTGCCGAACAGGATCCCGTTGTCCGACAGCAGGAAGTTCCACGAGATCGTACGCAGCACGAACGACACGAAGAACGGCAGCAGCAACAGGAACAGGTACACCGACTTGCGGTGGCCGCCCCGGAAGGCGATCCAGTACGCCACCGGATACCCGATGATCAGCATCGCCACGGTGGCGAGCCCGCCGTAGAGCAGTGACCGCAGCAACTGGGGGCTGTACCTGCTGAGCGCGTCACCGTAGTTGGAGAAGCTGAACGTCATGGCGAAGCCGTCGATCGCGTTGCCGGTCTGCAGCGACACCGACGCCATCGCGACCATCGGCACGACCAGGAAGATCGCCAGCCACATCCAGCTCGGCAGAGCCAGCAGGTAGGGGGTGAGCCGCCTCATCACTACGCCTGCGTGATCGACTGGAAGATCGGGTTGTACACCTGCTCCTGCTGGGTGGTGAGCTTGACGTAGTTGCGCAGCTTGGCGTAGTCGGCCTCGGACGGGAACATCAGCGGGCTCTCGACCATCTCCTCCAGCGACTTCTTCTTCTCGCCGGTGGCCGTCTTGGCCTTCTCCCGCAGCAGGTCCTGTACGGCCGGGATCGGCGTGACGTACTGGATGAACTCGTCCAGCTCGGCGGCTACGGTCGGCTGGTAGAGGTAGTCCATGAGCATGAGCGCGTCCACCGGGTTCGCGGCGCCCTTGGGGATGAGCATGTTGTCGGTCCAGATCGTGCCGCCCTCCTCGGGCACCACGAACTTGACCGGCTCGCCGGCGAGCTGCCGCTGGAAGACGTCGCCCGACCAGGCCATGCACAGCCAGACGTCGCCCTTGGACACAGCGTCGATATAGCTTTGATCGTAATATTTCCGGACAATTCCGGCGTCGCGCTGCGCCTTGAGCTTCTCCCCGGCCTTCTGCCAGTCGGCCTCGGCCGACTTCTCCGGATCGATGCCGAGCGCGAACATCCCGAAGTTGCCGATCTCCTGGGCGTCGGCCATCATGCCGACCCGCCCCTTGTACTTGGGGTCGAACAGCGACTGGATGCTGGTGATGTCTTCCTTGACGTAGTTGGTGTTGTACGCGATCCCGGTCACACCGGACGTGTACGGCACCGTGTACTTGTTCCCGGGGTCGTAGGCCCGCTCCTTGTACTTCTGGCCCGCGTTGGCCTGGAAGTTCGGCAGCTTCGAGTGGTCGAGCGGCACGATGTAGCCCAGGTCGATCATGTGCTGCAGCTGGACGCCGTTGGTCATGACCACGATGTCGTAGCCCAGCGACTGCCCGGCGCGCAGCACGGGATCGGCCTTGCCGAAGAACTCCGCGTTCTCCTGGATGACCTCTTTGTACTCGTACGAGATGCCCGTGTCCTGCTTGAACTTCTCCAGCGGCCCCTTGTCCTCGGGCATGTACTCGGGCCAGTTGGCGAAGACGACCTTGCCGTGCTTGGTCTGCTTGGACCAGAAGTCCTCGACGGCGTCGGCCTTGGGCGGCGCTGCCTTCTGGCCCTGCACGCCACAGGCGGCAAGGGCGAGACCGGCGGCGGACATGCCCGCCAGCCTGAGAGCGTCACGGCGGGTACGGGGCTGGGTCATTCCTCGTAGGAGAGGCAGGCGGGGGTCCATGGGGTGCAATCAACTTCCAATCACGTACGAGTGCTGGGCCTGCCAGGACAGCCACACGGAGTCGCCCCGCTCCGCCGTTGCCGCGGCGTCATGCACGTTTTGCTGAAAAACCGTAATTTCCACCCCGTCAGTGAGACTCACGGTGTAGCTGTTGTAGGTGCCCAGGTAGACCACCTCGGTGACGGAGCCGCGCACGGCGCTCAGGCCCGCCCCCGGCTCGTCCGTGCAGATGGTGATCTTCTCGGGCCGTACGGTCACCGACACGTCGCCGTCGTGCCCGGGCACCAGCACCCGGCCGCCGCCGACCTTGAGCACCCCGCTCGCGGCGCTGCCCGCGAGCAGGTTGGAGGTGCCGATGAAACCGGCCACGAACGCCGTCGCCGGCCGCTCGTAGATCTCGCGCGGCCCGGCGAGCTGCTCGACCAGGCCGTCGTTCATGACCGCGATCCGGTCGCTCATGGTGAGCGCCTCGTTCTGGTCGTGCGTCACGTACACGAACGTGATGCCGACCTCGCGCTGGATGCGCTTGAGCTCGATCTGCATGGCCTGGCGCAGCTTGAGGTCGAGCGCGCCCAGCGGCTCGTCCAGCAGCAGCGCGCGCGGCCGGTTGACCAGGGCCCTGGCCAGCGCCACCCGCTGCTGCTGGCCGCCGGACATCTCACGCGGCCGGCGCTTCTCCCTGCCGGTGAGATCGACGATCTCCAGCATCTCGCCGACCCGCCGCCTGATCTCCTCCTGCGGCGTCTTGCGCTGCTTCAGCCCGAACGCCACGTTGTCCCAGACGCTCATGTGCGGGAAGAGCGCGTAGGACTGGAAGACCATGTTGACGTCGCGCCTGTTCGGCGGGACGTTCGTGACGTCTTGGCCGAGCAGCTTCACCAGGCCCTTCGAGGGGGCCTCGAAGCCGGCGATCATTCGCATGGTGGTGGTCTTGCCGCAACCGGACGGACCGAGGAGGGAGAAGAACTCCCCCTCGGCGATGTCCAGCGTCACGCCCTTGACCGCCCGGACGACCTCTCCATGCGCGAGATACTCCTTGACGACGTCGACCAGCTCGATCGCCGATGTGCCGCTCATCGGGCTATTCACCGATGTAGTGCATGACGTGCTTGACCCTGGTGTAGTCGTGCAGGCCGAAGACGGACAGGTCCTTGCCGTAGCCGGAGTGCTTGAAGCCGCCGTGCGGCATCTCCGACACGAACGGGATGTGGGTGTTGACCCAGACCACGCCGAAGTCCAGCCGGTTCGACATGCGCATCGCGCGGCCGTGGTCGGAGGTCCAGACCGAGCCGCTCAGGCCGTATTTGACGTCGTTGGCCTTGGCCAGGGCGTCGGCCTCGTCGGTGAACGTCTGGACGGTGATCACCGGGCCGAAGACCTCGTTCTGCACCATCTCGTCGTCCTGCCGGAGCCCGTCCACGATCGTCGGGGCGAAGAAGTAACCCTTGTCGCCGATCCGCTGGCCGCCGGTGAGGACCTTGGCGTGCGCGGGGGCCCGCTCGATGAAGCCCTCCACCCGGGCGAGCTGGTTGGCGTTGTTGAGCGGGCCGTAGAGCGCGTCCTCGTTGGACAGGTCGCCGGTCACGGTGCCGGCGGCGGCCTCCGTCAGCGCGGCCACGAACTCGTCGTGCACGCTCTCCTGCACCAGCACCCGGCAGGCGGCGGTGCAGTCCTGGCCGGCGTTGTAGAGACCGGCCACGGCGATGTCCCCGGCGGCCTTGGCCAGGTCCTTGACGTCCTCGAAGACCACGACCGGAGCCTTGCCGCCGAGCTCCAGGTGCACCCGCTTGAGGTCGTCGGCGGCGGTCTTGGCGACCGACATGCCGGCGCCGACCGAGCCGGTGATCGCGACCATGGCGGCGGTGGGGTGGCCCACCACCAGGGCGCCGGTCTCACGATCGCCGGTCACGACGTTGAAGACGCCCGCCGGCAGCACCGAGCCGAGGATCTCGGCGAGCTTGAGCGTGGAGACCGGGGTCGTGTCGGACGGCTTCAGCACGATCGTGTTGCCGGCCGCCAGCGCGGGGGCGATCTTCCACACCGCCATCATCATCGGGTAGTTCCACGGGGTGACCTGGCCCACCACGCCGATCGGCTCGTGCCTGATGACGCTGGTGTGCTCGGCCAGGAACTCCCCGGCGGTCGGCCCCTCCAGCGTGCGCGCGGCGCCGGCGAAGAAGCGGAAGTGGTCGGCGGCGACGGGGGTCTCGTCCTCGGCCATGCGGGCGCGCGGCTTGCCGGTGTTCAGGCACTCGGCCTCGTTGATCTCGTCGGCCCGCGCGTCGATCGCGTCGGCGACCTTGAGCAGCAGGTTCGCCCGCTCAGCCGGGGTGGTCCTGCCCCACGACTCGAACGCGGCGGCCGCGGCGGCGAAGGCGGCGTCGACGTCCTCGGGCCCGGACAGGGGGGCCTGCACGTAGGCCTCGCCCGTGCACGGATCGATGATGTCGGTGAATCGGCCGCTCTTGGCGTCCACGAACTCGCCGTTAATAAAGTTCTGCAGACGGGTGGTCAAGGTGACCTCCTCGTGAGGTGGCTGAGATGCCGCGACTCTTACAGAGCGTACGCATCCGGACAAGGGATTTCGTGGCGAAGATACCAAATTGCTACGAATTCGCTTGACAGACGGGCGAGAACTGACAACATGTCGCACCAGGAAGGCAACCCCAGCGGGAACGCCCCCCGTGCTGCCTGACCGCTAGGAGGATCCCCCTCGATGACGACGCCGCCGCGCGTACGCCGCACCAACTCCAATGCCGGGCCGGTGGTGCTCGACGACCTGTCCAAGCAGATCATCGAGCAGCTCCAGAACGACGGGCGCATGCCGTACGCGGCGATCGGCAAGGCGGTCGGGCTGTCCGAGGCCGCCGTACGCCAGCGCGTGCAGCGGTTGCAGGACGCGGGCGTCATGCAGATCGTCGCGGTCACTGATCCTCTCACGCTCGGTTTCCCCCGGCAGGCCATGATCGGCGTCAACTGCGAGGGCGACCTGGAGTCGGTCGCCAACGAACTGGCGGCCCTCGACGAAATCGACTACGTGGTGCTCACCGCGGGCTCCTTCGACGTGATCGTCGAGGTGGTCTGTGAGGGCGACGGGCACCTCCTGGAAATTCTTAGTAAAATCCGCGCGATTCCCGCCGTCCGGGCCACGGAATCGTTCGTTTACCTGAAGCTGCGCAAGCAGACCTACTCCTGGGGCACCCGCTAGCCGACCCTGGCCACCGCGCGCACGGGCGCGCCGTCGGCCCCGGGCAACCGCAGCGGCAGCAGGAACACCTCGATCGGCCGGCCGCGCGCCTGCGCGTCGAGGAGGCGGTCGAGGCCGGTCAGGTTCTCCGCGATGACGGCGTGCGCGCCGCACAGCACCCGGTGGGCCGGGAAGTCCGCGGCGGGCGTGGGGTCCACGCTGAGCGCGTCGATGCCGACCGTACGGATCCCGCGCCCGGCCAGCAGCTCGGCGGCCTCCTCCGTCAGGAAGGGGTGCCCCTGGTAGGTCTCGCTCCCCCAGTGCGCCGACCACCCGGTGGCGACGAGCACGATGGCGGGCGCCGCCACGGCCGCGAAGCGCTCGGCCCCGATCGGGGAGCGAGGCGCCAGGCCCCGGGCGTCCACCACGACGGCCGGGCCGCAGAAACGATCAAGCGGCAGGTCGTCGAGCGCCGGCAGCGAGTCGTCGATGTGGAAGGGCGCGTCCACGTGGGTGCCCGACTGGGAGCCGAGGTGCAGGCCCAGCACGTTGACGCCGTCGCGGGCCACGGTGAGCGCCGGGCCGACCGAGACCTCCGGGTCGCCCGGATAGACGGGCATCCCGGTCTCGATCGGCACCGACAGGTCGACCAGTTCCCTCATGTCACGGCGTCCGTGGCAGCGCTCGTGGTCGGGTCCATGATGGGCAGGACCGGGGTGTCGGCCGCCCGGGTCAGCCGCGGCCCGGCGGGGCCGTAGACCTCGCGCGGCTCAGGGAAGGCCGCCAGCAGCGCCAGATACAGCAGCGCGGCCACGGCCAGCCCGAGCGGCAGCGAGACGTCCACCCCGCCGGCCAGCCCGCCGAGCGGCCCGACGAACTGGCCCGGCAGGTTCACGAACAGCAGCGCCAGCCCGGCCGACAGCAGCCAGGCGCTCAGCCCGCGCCAGTTCCAGCCGTGCGTGAACCAGTAGCGGCCGCCGCGCTGGCGGCGGTTGAAGACCTGGAGCGCCTCGGGGTCGTACCAGCCCCGGCGGGTCACGTAGCCGATCATCATGATCACCATCCATGGGGCGGTGCACGTGATGATCAGTGTGGCGAACGTGGAGATGCTCTGCGTGAGGTTCGCCGCGAAACGCCCGGCGAAGATGAACACGATCGACAGCGTGCCGATGAACACCGTGGCCTGCACCCTGGAGAACCGGGGGAAGACGCTGGAGAAGTCGAGGCCCGTGCCGTAGAGGGAGGTCGTGCCGGTGGACATACCGCCGATCAGCGCGATCAGGCAGACGGGCACGAAATACCAGCCGGGCGAGACCGCCAGCAGGCCGCCTACATAGTTGGGCGCGGCCGGGTCCACGTAGTCCGCGGCCTTGGCGGCGATGATCGAGGCCGTCGCCAGGCCGAAGAAGAACGGCAGGATGGTCGCGATCTGCGACAGGAACGCGGCGGCCATCACACGGGAGCGCGGGGTGTTCGCCGGGATGTAGCGGGACCAGTCGCCCAGGAAGGCGCCGAAGGAGACCGGGTTCGACAACACGATCAGCGCCGCGCCGATGAACGACGGCCAGAACAGCGGGTCACCCGGGGCGAGCGTGCCCGGATAGGACGGGTCGAAGTCGCCGGCGAAGGCGAACACACCCAGCACGAACAGCAGCGACGCCGCCGCCACCGCGATCTTGTTGACGAACAGCATGAAGCGGAAGCCGTACACGCAGACCACGAGCACCAGGACGGCGAAGATCCCGTACGCGACGCCGTAGGAGAGCTCGGTGTCCGGCAGCCCCACCAGCCGGTGCGCGCCGCCCACCAGCGCGTCTCCCGACGACCACACCGAGATCGAGAAGAACGCGACGGCCGTCAGCAGCGACAGGAACGAGCCGACGATCCGACCGTGCACGCCCAGGTGGGCGGAGGAGGAGACGGCGTTGTTGGTGCCGTTGAGCGGCCCGAACAGCGCCAGCGGCGCCAGGATCAGCGCCCCGACCACCAGCCCGAGCACGGTGGCGGCCAGGCCCTGCCAGAACGACAACCCGAACAGGATGGGGAAGGCCCCGAGCACGCAGGTGGCGAAGGTGTTGGCGCCGCCGAAGGCGACCCGGAACAGGTCCAGCGGGCGCGCGGTGCGGTCGGCGTCGGGGATGCGCTCGACACCGTACGTCTCGATCTCGGTGAGGCTGCCGCTCATGATCACTTCTCCCGCAACGCCAGCAGGCTGACGAGGTCGTAGGCCACGTGGGAGGCGGCGACGGAGGTGATCTCCGCGTGGTCGTAGGCGGGGGCCACCTCCACCACGTCCGCACCCACCAGATCGCAGCCGGCCAGGCCGCGCAGGATCTCCAGCAGTTCCCGGCTGGTGAGCCCGCCCGCCTCCGGCGTGCCCGTGCCGGGGGCGTGGGCGGGGTCGAGCACGTCGATGTCGACGGAGACGTACACCGGCCGGTCCCCGACCCGCTGCCGCAGCACGTCGACCACCTCGTCCACGCCCCGCCGCAGCACGTCGGCCGCGGTCAGGATGCCGAACCCGAGCCGCCGGTCGTCCTCCAGGTCCCGCTTGCCGTAGAGCGGCCCCCGGATGCCGACATGGCTGAGCGCCTCGGTGTCGAGGATCCCCTCCTCGACGGCCCGCCGGAACGGGGTGCCGTGCGTGTACTCCGCGCCGAAGTAGGTGTCCCACGTGTCGAGGTGCGCGTCGAAGTGCACCAGAGCCACCGGCCCGTGTCTCCTGGCGACCGCCCGCAGCAGCGGCAGGGCGATCGTGTGGTCCCCGCCGATGGTGACCAGCCGCGCGTCCATCCCCCCGGCGGCGGTCTCGATCGCCTCGATCGCGGCCCCGATGTCGAACGGATTGGCCACGATGTCCCCGGCGTCCACCACCTGAGCCCGCTCGAACGGGGAGACGTCCAGCCCCGGATGGTAGGGCCGCAGCAGCCGGGAGGCCTCCCTGACCGCCGCGGGCCCGAACCGGGCGCCGGGCCGGTAGGAGACACCGGTGTCGAAGGGCACGCCCACCACCGCCACCTCGGCCCGCTCGACCTGGTCGAGCCGCGGCAACCGAGCGAACGTGGCAGGCCCGGCGAACCGGGGGACCTGAGAGGAGTCGACGGGACCTAGATTCATGCGGCAAGTGTTCGCCAGCCACCCGACCAGGGACAATTGTCCGGTTCACGGAGTATTACGGTGTGTGTTGTGCCCGACCACAAGCTCACGGTGGAAGACCTCCTCCGCTCCCCGGCCCTCCAGCTCCGCCTGCTGGCCGGCGAGGCCGGGTTGTCGCGGTCGGTGTCGTGGGCGCATGTGAGCGAGCTCGACGACCCGACGCCGTGGCTGCTCGGCGCCGAGGTCATCATGACGACGGGGATCGGCGTGCCGCGCGGGGCGGCCAGGCAGCGCGCCTACCTCGAACGCCTCGACGACGCGGGTGTCTCCGCCCTGGCGCTGTCGGCCCAGCTCCACGTGCCGCCGCTGCACCAGGCGTTCTTCGAGGCCGCGGCGGAGCGCGGGATGCCGGTGCTGGAGGTGCCGCTGGCGGTGCCGTTCATCGCGATCGCGCAGGAGGTGGCGGCGGCGCTGCAGGAGGACTCCGCCCACCGGCTCGGGGCGCAGTTGCAGGTGTTCGGCGCGCTCCGCTGGCTGGCCTCGGAGGACCTGGACACGGCGACCCTCTTCAGCCGCCTGGAAAGCCTGTCCGGCTATGACGTCTACCTGTGCACCCCGCAGGGCCGCCCGCTACTCCCCGGCGTCCCGACCCCCGCCTTCGACCTCCTCCCCTCCGGCCCCGAGGCACCCCCCACCATCCCCGGCGGCTTCGCCCTGCCTGTCCCGGCGCCCGGGGGGCCTGCCGGTTTCCTGGTGGCCCGCGAACGCGAGGGCGCCCGCCCGGCGGGCCTCGCGGTGGTCCAGCACATCGCCACGGTGGCCGCACTCCAGGTCGCCATGGCCCGCCACGAACGCGAGACCCTACGCCGGGAAGGCGCAGAAACCCTGGCCGAGCTGCTGCAGGACGTCCTCGACCCACCGGCCGCGCGCCGCCGCCTGGCCCGCCTCGGCCTGCCCCTCGACACCGACTCGATCCTGCTGGTGATCCGCGGCACGGACGACGAAGCCCTCCGCCGGGCCCTCACCGACCTCCCCCACCTCATCCTGAGACGCGCCGACGACCACTACGTCCTCGGCCCCGCGTCCCTGGCCCCCGCCGTCGCCACGGTCCCGGCCGTCATAGCCGGCGCCAGCCGCCCCTTCCCACCCGGCGCGTCCCTCCGGGTGTCCCAACGCGAGGCGATCTGGGCCGCCACCCACGCCGCCGAGTCCGGCAAACCCCTGGCCCACTATGGCGAGGACACCACGGGCCGCTGGCTCCCCGACGACCCGGCGACCCTGACCGCCCTGGTCGACCACGTCCTCGGCAAGGCCCTGGCCTACGACGAGACCCACGACTCGCGGCTGCTCTTCTCGGTGCGTGTGTGGATGGAACGCAACCGCCACACGGACGACGCCGCCGCGGCCCTCCACATCCACCCCAACACCCTGGCCTACCGCCTGCGCCGCTTCGCAACGCTCACAGGCCGCGACCTGACCTCAAGCGCCGCGTTCGCCGAGGTCTGGCTCGCCATCCGCGCCGCCCGCCAACTGGGCCTGCTCGGCCCGTAGCGGGTGCGACGGCGAGAACAACTCCTCCACGGAACCAGCGTCCAGCGCCCGATGGAACCACGCCTCAAGAGTGGGGATGTCCTCACAAGCCATGATCTGCTCGCGAACCTGCTCCGGAACTGCGATCTCGCACTGCGCGAAAACCTTCAGCATGCCCTTCGCCAGGCCGCACAGATAGCCCTGCTCGAAGCCCTTGATCAGCAGGCTTTGGCCATGGTCTCCGTAATAGGCGAAATCCGGATAGCTGGCGGCCAGAGCCCGTCTGGCATCCTCAGCGGAGATTGAACCCTCAGTCAAAAAGGTCCTCTTCCGAAGTGGCGGTCAGCGCCCGCTGGAACCAAGCCTCGATCGTGGCAGTGTCCTCACATGTCGTGATCAGCTCACGGACTTCGTCCGACAGCCCGATACCGCGCGATTCGAGCAGCATCATCAGAAGCTTGATCTCGCCTTTCGCCTGCAGGCTTTCGGCGAACTCTCCCTGATACGGATAGGTCATCATGGCCATGAGTCTCCCCCATTCCTTCTGTGCGACGCCTGTCAGTGACACGTAGACATACCGAGCGTAACGAGCGCCAAGCCCGCTCTCGAGCTTGTTCAGCGCCTCGCTCAAGGTGCCGAGCACCTCTTTGACCCGTGGGTCATCGTTCTTGGTGACGGCCGCGACCACGGCCAGCCCGATATTGCTCAACGCCTCGTTCACATCGGTGATGAACGGAGTGTTGTGGGGGCCGATGACCAAGGGGGTCAGGGTCAGTCCCGGGTGGCCGGTCGTTATGGGCTTCTCGGCCCAGCGAGCGGTTGCCAGATTGGGACAGATGACGACCAGGCAGACCGGGCACTTCTCACGAGCCCGGAAGTTGGCGATGTATTCCAGCCACGAATACAGCTTGTCGTCGTCCCGGCCGCGCTGCGTCTCCGTGATGACGCCGAACTTCTCCTTGTCCTTCCCATAGAGCAAGGCTGCGTCCGCACGGCAGACCGCCGGTATGGCGTCCGACATGTCGGGCGAGGCCAGTCGAGCCTCGCCCGAGTCGGGTATTCGCAGGTCGAGCAGCGTCCGCAACATCTGTGCGGCGTGTCCGAAATCGAGGGTGGGGAGCTTGGTCACACCCTCGTGTTGCTGTGTGGGCATGGCCCATACATTACTACATGCGTTCGATTGATTACTCAGAGTTTGCGATTTGGATCGTGGCGATTTCCCAGGCTTTCAGGGGCAGGCGGAGGGCGCCGTCCGTGACCGGCAGGGGCTCGCCTGGGCGTCCGCGTAGGTCCGCTCGGCGGGCACTGGTGAAGGTGCCCTCGATGAGTGCCTCCGTGTTCGCCGGGGTCAGGGCGACCACGCGCAGTTCCTGCCAGTTGTCGCGCATCCGGAGTGAGCTCATCACCACTCCGTCACCCGTCACCGACAGCCCGGAGGCGGGCGCGGGCAGGGCGGCGGCGGAGTCACCCTGGCCGGGGACCACCAGCAGGTCGTGGCGGAAGGTCTCGGCGTGCGGGACGACCTCCTCCCACGACCCCTGGTACGGCATCAGCGCCAGCCGTACCGAGCGCAGCCCGCGTGACTGCGCGGCCGGAGTCGGGAGCTGTGGTCCGGCGGGCTCGGGGCGCAGGGCGTTGCGGTTGCGGGAGAGGTAGCCGACCGAGCGGAGCAGGGTGAGGGCCAGGTCGCCGTCCGCCAGCTCGTATTCCGTGACGTGCTCCAGCAGTGCCGCCACGCCCCCGGCCGCCACCCAGGAGGAGGCGGGGAAGGTGGGCAGCGGGGTCTCACCGCAACCGCCCTCGGCGGTCAGCCCGCGGGTGACAACCGCGAACTGGCCCTCCGCGTGCGACTGCGTGGCCTCGACCGGCAGCGGCACGTGCAGGCGTACGCGGTGGTCGTCGCAGCGGTTGTCGAACGACACCTCCAGCCGTACGTACGGCTCGCCCGCCCGCAGCTCCACCCGGGTGGTGACGACGACCTCCTCGGTCCGGAGCGTACGCGCGGCGGCAGGGAGCTCGGGTGAGCCCTCGATGCCGTCGCCCCCGGCCGGCCACCGGTACGTGCGTCGCACGTCCACCGCCGCCACCAGCGGCCCCGAGCAGACCAGCTCGGTCTCCACGTACTCCGGCTCGGACACCAGCCGGTCGGAGAACGGCGGCGCGTAGTTGTAGGTGTCACC
The DNA here is from genome assembly GCF_900099965.1 of Nonomuraea jiangxiensis. Lineage (GTDB taxonomy): Bacteria > Actinomycetota > Actinomycetes > Streptosporangiales > Streptosporangiaceae > Nonomuraea > Nonomuraea jiangxiensis. The sequence continues at coordinate 50,152 of NZ_FNDJ01000041.1, forward strand.
GACGTCGCCGCCGTCCACGATGCGGCCCGCGCCCGTGACCGTCGTGCCGTCCGGGCCGATGAGCGTCAGCGTCCCGTCGTCCGCGATCGTGACCCGCAGCAGGCCGTTGTCCAGCACCTCCTCGTTCCCCCGCACCGGCAGGGGTCCCGAGTCGGAGCTGAGCCAGCAGGCCGGGTCGTGCCCCGCGACGGCAGTGGTGGTGGAGGAGGAGGGGTGGAGCCGCTCGCGGGGCACCGGCCGGACGCTGGTGTGGCCCAGCGGCGGGACCTGGACCAGGGCGGCGACCGTGCGCCTCGGCTCGGCCAGGATGCGTACCCGGGTCACCCCGTCCAGTGCCGCCCGCAGGTCGGCCACGTCGAAGACGACCGACGTCTCGTGCGCCACCGTGAACGTCAGCGTCCCGTCCTCGACCGACCACGAGGTGATGTGCTGCCCGTACAGCTCGGTCCCGTGGACGAAGGTCAGCGCGGTGGCGGGGTCCATCTCCTCGTCGAGCAGCAGCGTGGGCGCGTATTCCAGCGGCTGCGTGGGCACCGCCGCGCCGGTGGCGTCGGCCAGCGGGTCGGTGCCCGCCACGTCCACGACCACGACGCCGCCGCGCGCGGCGGGGGTCGGGTTGACCACGAGCACCGCGTCGGACGGTACGGACGCGGCCAGCCGCGCGGTCACCATGTCGCGTACGGCCTGGCCGAGGTGCTCGGCCTCGGCGATGCGGGCGGCCACCTGCTGGGCGGTGTCGTCCACGCCGCAGCCGGTCACCGAGTCGTGGCCGCTGGCGTCCACCAGCCGCCACCACGCCATGTCCAGGAAGCGCCCCGGCCACTCGCCGCCCCAGAGGGTGGCCAGCGGTTCGGCGTAACGCTCGACCATCCGTTCGGCGCGGCCCATGGCCTGCTTGACGTGGGCCCGGACCGAGATCACGCCGGGCAGGATGTTGGCCCTGGCGTGGGAGCGCAGCTCGCCGGAGATCCGTGGCAGGCCGTCCACGTCACCCGAATACATACCGATATAACCGGACAAAGTGTCCATGCGGGCGCCGAGCTCCGCCACCATCTCCGGCAGCCCGCTCACCGGCGCGGAGTGGTCGGTGCCGTACATGGCCAGCAGCGGCCCGTCCGCCCCGTGCCACTCCCGCATGGTCGCCACGAACGACTCCGCCCGCCCCGCCAGCCCCTTGGCGTCGTAGAACAGGTAGGCGCCGTTGCCGTAACCGCCGGCGGGCAGGTATTGAGTGCGCAGCGCCGTACCGTCGGGCGCGACCCAGGCGAACGCGTCGGTGGTCACCGACGACGGCACCCCGCGATAGACGCAGGCGTGCAGCAGCCCGGCCTTGCTCAGGATCTGCGGCATCTGCGCCGTATGACCGAACATGTCCGGCAGGTAGCCCACCGGCATCGCCCCGCCGAGCTTGTCCGCCCGGTCCAGGCCGAGCTCAAGGTTGCGGATGATGTTCTCGCCCGAGCACAGGAACTCGTCGAGCAGGATCTGCCACGGCCCGACCGCGAGCCGCCCCGACTCGACCAGCGCGGTGATGCGGTCGCGGTTGTCCGGCCGCACCTCCAGATAGTCGTCCACGCAGGCGAGCTGCCCGTCCAGGGTGAAGTGGTAGCCAGGCTCGCGCTCCATGGTGTCGAGCACCTCGTCCAGCAGCGCCACCAGGCGCAGCCGGAAACGCTGGAACGGTTCGTACCACTCCCGGTCCCAGTGCGTGTGCGGGACTACGACGATCTCCGTGCTCACGCTGCTTCCCCTCCGATAGGCAGCCCATGCTGTACGGCATAGCGGGCCGCGATCCGCTGAGCCGTCACGATGTCCTCAAGCCCGCCGCCGACATCGGTGAGCGGCGGCTTGCCCTCGTTCACGAAAGCATGGAAGGCGGCCAGTTGCACCTCGAACGCCTCGGTCACCTCACGCCATTCGGTCCGGCTCTCGGCGCCGGACACGACGGTGAGGGTGGTGGGCGCGTTCATCAGGTAGGGCGAGGGGAAGACCAGCTCCAGCGAGCCCCGGTCGTGGTGGATGGCCACGGTCTCGCGGTAGGCCGGATAGTCCTCCAGGTAGTGCCAGCGGATCGAGAACCGGCCCCGGACCGGCAGCGCCCCGGAGATCTCGATGGACCCGGGCGCGTCCCCCCAGGTCTCAACGTACGAAATGTCCGCAGGAGCCCCAGTAAAGCGCCTCAAGAGCGACAAATCGTGGCATATGGATCCCAGCGACACCCCGTACAGATTCCGCACCGCCTCCGGCGCCGATTCCCCCAGCGCCCGCGACACCAGCGCGCTCTCCGCGTCCCGCAACGACCCGAGCAGCCCCGCGTCCACGTCCCGCGCCTGCTCCAGGTTCGCGAAGGCCAGCTGCGACTCCCCGCTCGGATGCAGCACGGTCACCTCGACCGCCCTGATCACCTCGGGCCCGCCCAGCGCGGCCAGCACCTCCTCGGCCCGGCGCACGGCCGGGTCGTACTGCTTCATGTAGCCCACCATCAGCCGCCCCTCGGGCAGCGCGGCGACCTCGGCCCTGGTCAGCGCCAGCGGCTTCTCGCAGAGCACGGCGTAGCCCGCCGCGAGCGCCCGGCGCACGGTCTCGCCGTGGGAGCCGGAGGCCAGCACCAGCAGGGCCTCGAACCCGCCGGCGGAGATCATCTCCGCCACCGAGCTGTAACGCCCGGCCGCGCCCAGCCGGTCGCCCACCGCGTCGGTGAGCGTGGGCGACAGGTCGCAGACAGCGGTCACCTCGAACAGGTCGCGGCGCCTGGACAGCAGCGGCACGTAGACCGCCTGGGTGACGGCGCCACAGCCGACAAGAGCGATCTTCACAGTCCCAGTTCCTTCAGCTTCTGGAGGTTGGCGGCCTGGTCGGCGATGTTCCTGGGGACGCCTCGGCGGCCCGGCAGCGTGTCCTGCTCGACGACGATCCAGCCCTCGTAGCCGATCTCGTCGAGCACGCGCACCACGCCGGGCAGGTCAAGCTCGCCCTCGCCGAGCGGGGTGAACCCGCCGCGGCCCATCAGCTCGCGCAGGTCGACGCCGTCGGCCAGGGCCTGGGCGAGGATCTTGGGGTCGCCGTCCTTGATGTGCACGTGCCCGACCCGGCCGGCCCACTCGCGCAGCGCGGTCACCGGGTCTCCCCCGGCCAGCAGCAGGTGCCCGGTGTCGAGGCAGAGCGGCACGTCGGTCAGCTCCAGCAGCCGCTCCACGTCCTCGGTGGTCTCGACGTAGGTGCCCAGGTGGTGGTGGAAGGCGGGCTCCAGCCCCCGCGCCCGGCAGCGGTCGGCCGCCTCCTGCACGCGGGCGGCGTAGGCGGCCCAGTCGGAGGCCGCCAGCCCAGGAGCGTTCCCGCCCGGGCGGGCGAACCGCTCGGGCGAGCCCGAGCAGCCCAGCGTGGGCCGGGGCGCGAACGGTCCTTCCGGTGCGGCGGCGAAGACGTCCAGCGTGGCGTTCAGCAGGGGCAGGCCCTTCTTGAACTGCTCGGCGTCGCTGTAGCGCAGGTCGGCCCAGCCGCCGGCCAGTCGCAGCTCCCCCAGGTGTTCGCCGAGGGTCGCCGGGGTGCCCAGGTAACCGACCGGGCCCAGGTCAATGCCGTCGTATCCGGCGTCCGTCAGCGCGCGTACCATCTCGTCGGCGCCCAGCGGGGCCGGCCCGTCGCTCAGCTCGAACACGCCGAAGCTCACGGGCGCGTTGGCGATCTTTCTCACGCGCGTGTCCCTCCCTCGCATAGCGCGATCACTTCGTTCTCGTGGGTTTCCAGGCGGTGCCGTCCGTCGGCGGCGGGCAGCAGCACCCGCTCGCCGCGCACGACCTGCCGGGTGCCGTCGGGGCGCACCAGGACCAGCCCGTCGGCGTCCAGCGCCAGGAGTTCGTCGCCCAGCCTGAGCAGCAGCGGCGCGTCGGGGCCCGCGGAGACGGCCGTGCGGCCCGCGCGTACGCCCTCCAGCACCGTACTGGTGTCCTCGGCCAGCACCCAGGTCGTGGGCGCGCCGGGCAGGCCGTCGGAGCCGTGGCGGTGGAAGTCGCTGCCGCCGATCGCGACCACGTCCTCGCGCCAGGCGTCGGCCCAGGCCAGCGGCGCGCCCCAGCGGCGGTCCCACCAGCCGGAGTGCCAGACCTCGGCGATGCGGGGGCGACGGCTCACCGGCTGCAGCCAGGCGCAGTCGCCGCCGAGCGGGTGGTTGATCGAGATCAGGCCGCCCGCGCGCTCGGCGTGCTCGACCCAGGTGTCGACCGGCTGCCGGAAGTCCACCCAGCCGACGTCGCCGAACACGTTCGCGTGGCCGCGGTCGGTGGTGACCTCCTGGCCGGGCAGGAGCGTGATCTCGCGGTCGATCTTGTCCAGCCAGGGGTGGTGGCTGACGGTGTTGTGGTCGGTGACGGCCAGGAAGTCGAGCCCGCGACCGTGGGCCAGCTCGGCCAGCTCGGCGATGGTCAGGCCGCCGTCGCTGTGCAGGGTGTGGGCGTGGAAGTCCCCGGCGTACCAGCGCAGTCCGTCGACGTCCGGGATGTCGCGGCGTGGCGGGCGTTCGCCGTGCCGCGGCTCGGCGACGTCCGGCCGCGGCGGGGCGACAGCTTCGGTGGTGATGTCCAGCGTGAAGTCGAGCCCCTGCGGCGGGATCCGGTGCAGGCGCAGCCACACGTGCCAGGTCCCGGCCTCCGGCGCGCCCGGCAGGTAGCCCGGGGTCGCCCAGTCCGCGGTGATCGTGTACTCGTCCCGCGCGCCGCCCGACCAGCCGCGGAAGCCGCCCGGCGCACCGCACCCGAGGTCGATCACCCCCTGCGACCTGTCGTAGCCGAGCCGCACGGTCACGGCGGCGGCGCCGGCCGGCACCTCGAACGGCACCTCGCGCAGGATCTGCTCCAGCCGGTCGTCCAGGCTCCAGTGACCGCTTCTCGTGGTCATACGAGATCTCCGTCCCGGTAGATCAGGGCGCGGTCGCGCCGGGGCACCGCGTAACCGTCGTCGCCGACCGCGGGCTCGTTGCCCTCGGGCACGACGGCCTGCACGCTCACGTCGCCGGCCTCCAAGGTCACCAGGTGGGAGGCGCCCAGGTTCTCCACGATGACCACCCGCCCGCCGAACGCGCCCTCCGCGGGCGCGGCCGAGTAGGCCATGTATTCGGGTCGCACGCCGTACACGATCTTCTCTCCGTCGGACAGCCGTCCCTCGGCCGTGACCGGGACCGCCACCTTGCACCCTGCCACTTCCAGCGTGTCACCTCGTACGGTGCCGTCCAGCAGGTTCATGGGGGTGGATCCGATGAAACCGGCCACGAACGTGTTGGCGGGCCGCTGGAACACCTCGGCCGGCGTACCGATCTGCCGGATGTGCCCGGCCTCCATGACGGCCATCCGGTCGGCCATGGCCAGCGCCTCGGCCTGGTCGTGGGTGACGAAGACGGTGGTGACACCCAGCTCGCGCTGGAGCTTCTTCAGGAACGTACGCGCTTCCAGCCGCAACCTGGCGTCCAGGTTGGACAGCGGCTCGTCGAACAGGAACGCCTGCGCCTGCGTGGCCATCACCCGGGCCAGCGCGACCCGCTGCTGCTGCCCGCCGGAGAGCTGGCCCGGCCGCCGGTCCATCAGGTGTTCGAGCCCGAGCCTGGCGCCCACCTCGGCCGCCTTCTCGCGGCGCGGCCCCTTGCCGACCTTCTTGATGCGCAGCGGGTAGGAGATGTTGTCCGTGACGTCCATGTGCGGGAAGAGAGCGTAGTCCTGGAAGACCATCGCGATGTCCCGGGCTCCAGGCTGCACCCCCGTCACGTCGCGCTCGCCGATGACCACGGCGCCGCCGGTGGCGGTCTCCAGCCCGGCGATCGTGCGCAGCAGCGTGGTCTTGCCGCAGCCGGAGGGGCCGAGCAGGGCGAAGAACTCGCCGTCGGGGATGGCCAGGTCGAGCGAGTCCAGCGCCTTGACGCCGCCCGGATAGACCTTGCTCAGCCCGCGTAGTTCGATTGCCGCCATTTAACGCTTGATCCCTCCGTGGAAGCGGAAGCCATACTTTTTGCTGACGAACAGGTACATGAGCACCACGGGGATCGAGTACAGCAGACCGAACGTGGACAGCATGCTCAGGTTCGCCTGGCCACCCTCGGTGTACAGCGTGTACGTGATCACCGCCGCCGGCTGCTTCTCGACGTCGCTCAGCAACAGGTACGGCATCAGGAAATTTCCCCACACGTTGGCCACGGCCCAGACCCCGATGGTCGCCAGCCCCGGCCGTACCAGGGGCACCACCACGTGCCGCACGATCTGCAGCGGCGTCGCCCCGAACACCCGCGCCGACTCCTCGTAGGACTTCGGCGTGGCGTCCATGAAGTCCTTCATCATGAAGATCGCCGCAGGCAGCAGCCCACCGGTCAGGATCAGGATCAGCCCGAGCTGGGAGTCGATCAGATTGAGCTGGACCGCGAGCTGGAACAGCGGCACCATGGCCGCCGTCCCGGTGATGATCGACGAGAGCAGCAGGAGCGTGTACAGCAGCGCGTCGCGCCCCGGCAGCCGCACCCGGCTGAGCGCGTACGCCGCCAGCGCGGCCAGGATCACGACCAGCAGGGCGGTGCCCGCCGAGAGCAGTACGGAGTTCCACAACGACGGCAGCGCGTACGGGTGCTCCGCGATCGCCCGGAAGTTGTCCAGGGTGAAGTCCGGCACCGACACCTTGTAGGTGGGGTCGGAGGTGAACGGGGCGGTCACCAGCCACAGCAGCGGGATGGTGAAGAACGCCAGCAGCACCGCGATCAGCGTGTAGAACCCGATCCGGCCCAGGACGAAACGCGTCATTTCTTGCTCCGCAGCAGCCGCAGGTAGAACACCGCCACGACCAGGTTGATCAGCAGGATGATCGTGGAGACGGCGGCGCCGTAGCCGAGCTCGCCGCCCTGCAGCGCGACCTTGTACACGTGCACCGCCAGCACCTCGGACTGGCCGTCGGGGCCGCCGGCCGTGAGCAGGAAGGGCGTGAAGTCGTTGAACGTCCACAGGCTGATCAGCAGCAGGTTCGTCAGGATGTGGCCCCTGATGTGCGGGAACACGACGTCCCTGAGCTGCTGCCAGCCGGAGGCCCCGGCCAGCCGGGCGCTCTCCAGGTGCGAGGGGGGCACGTTTCCGAGCGCGGCGCCGTACAGCATCATCGAAAAGGCCGTGCCGCGCCAGGTGTTGAACACGATGATCGACAACATCGGATGGTCGAGCAGCGGCGCGAACTGGGGCGTCGAGAGCAGCGCGTTCAGCGTGCCGCCGTCGCGGTCCAGCAGCGCCACCCACAGGAACGACACGATGGCGCTCGGCAGGATCCAGGCCAGGATGACCAGGCCCTCCACCAGCCTCTTCAGCGGCCCCTGCCGGTCGCGCAGCAGCCAGGCGATGGCGAAGCCGAGCCCGACCTGGCCGATCACGGCCGAGCCGAGCACGAACTGCACGGTCAGCCAGGTCGAGCTCCAGAACGTGGGGTCGGACACCGCGCTGATGAGGTTGTCCAGCCCGACGAACTGCGGCTCCGCGGCGGCGATCCCGGTCAGGCGGTAGTTGGTGAGCCCGAGATAGAGCACCCAGAGCGCCGGGAAGACCAGGAAGACCGCGATGAGCAGCAGGGCGGGGGCCGCGAAGGCCCCGGCCCGCAGCCTGCCCAGGCCCGCCGCGTCCGAGTTGTAACGGCGGGCCTGGCCGGATTCCCTGACGACCTCAGGAGGCGATGTTGCCTGCGCCACCGACGATTCCCTCAAGCTTCTTCTGGTAGTCGGCGGCCGCCTGGTCGGGAGCCGTGCCGCTGACCACCGCCGCGGTGGCCTCCTGCAACGCCACCGACACCTGCGGGTAGACGGCGACCGGCGGCCGGAAGGCCGTCACCGGCAGCACCTTCTCGGAGATGAAGGTCATCAGCGGCTCACCCGCGAGGATGTCCTTGTTGACGTCGGTACGCGGCGTGATGCGGACGTTGCCGTCCTTGGTCTCCTCCTTGAGCGCCTCCGGCGAGAGGGTGAAGGTGGCCAGTTCGAAGGCCTCCTTGGGGTGCTCGCTGTTGGGGTTCACCGCGCGCAGGGAGCCGCCGGACATGCTGACGAAGTCCTGGCCCTTGATGCCCTTGCCCGGCTCCATCGCCGGGATCATGGCGTAGCCGACGCTCTGGTCGCGGTCGGCCATCTTGGCCACGCCCTCGGCGGGGTTGATCACGCTGCGCCAGAAGTAGTCGCCCTCCAGCAGGATGCCGATCTTGCCCTCGGCGAACTGCTGGAACGACTTGTCGCGGCCCTTGGCCTCCTGCTGGAGCTTGGGGTCGCCGAGCCCGCCACCGTAGATCTTCTGGTAGAGGCCGAGCGCGTCCTTCAGCGGCTGGGAGGCGCCGGTCCACTTGCCGTTCTGCTGCACCTCGCCGCCCGCGCCCACGAGCAGCGGCAGCACGCCCTGCATCGAGGTGGCCTCGCCCATCGCGGTGCCGGCGTTGATCTGGATCGGCACGGGCACGCCCGAGGACTTCAGCTTGGTCCCGGCGTCCAGGATCTCCTGCCAGCTCGTCGGCTGCCAGTCGGCCGGCAGCCCGGCCTTCTGGAAGAGCGTCTTGTTGAAGTAGAGCACCCGGCCGTCCGTGCCGACCGGCAGCGCGTACTTCTTGCCGTTGTACATGGCCATGCCCTGGACGGCCTCGGGGATCTGCGCCCAGCCGTCCCAGCTGTCGGCCTCGGCCCCGACCAGGTCCGGCAGCGGCTTGAGGTAGCCCGCCTCGGCGAACTCACCGGCCCAGATCGAGTCGATGTCCATCACGTCCGCGCCCTTGCCTGACTTGAGGTCGAGGGAGAGCTTGGTCTTGTACTGCTCGTCGTCGACGCCGCTGGGGACGAACTTGACCTTGACGTCCTTCCCCTTCGCCTTCTGGGCCGCCTCGAACTTGGGGATCACCCAGTTGGCGATGAAGTCCGCGCCCGCCGCGTTCTTCCCGCCCGCGATGGCGTTCTGGGTGATCGTCAACTCGATGGCGTCACCGCTCCCGCCGGACGACTGGCCGCAGGCGGCTAGCCCCACTACGGACGCCGCGAGGACCGCGACCACACCCATTGACCGTTTCCGCAATGCCATGCAAACCCTCCGACATGTCCGTAAAGGGGAGGAAGCCATGGGCCAATATGTCATGACATGCATATGACGTAAAGGCCTGGCCATAATTCGAGGATGTGCCCGCATGCTGCGTCTTTGCTCGGACAGGAGCCGACTAACTGCCCGAGACTATGCGGTGTGCGTCACCGAAGCTCCAGAAGGGGGCACAACCGAAACATAGCGGACATCCGAATGTCATGACAATATGCCATAGTGTCGAAGGAACGCTCCGTCCTGGAGGTGCTTTAGGTGCAGAGTCCGCCACCTGCGGAAGGCCGCCCGATGCGGTCCGATGGATACGATTTGATCACGATCGGCCGCTGCGGCGTCGACGTCTATCCGCTGCAGACCGGCGTCGGGCTGGCCGACGTCGAGACTTTCGGCAAGTTCCTCGGTGGCAGCCCGACCAACGTGGCCGTCGCCGCGGCCCGGCACGGGCTGCGCTCCGCCGTGATCACCGCCGTGGGAGCCGACCCCTTCGGCGAGTTCGTACGCCGGGCGATCCGTGATTTCGGCGTGGACGACACCTTCGTGAGCACCTTCGAGGGGGTGCCGACCCCGGTCACGTTCTGCGAGATCTTCCCGCCCGACCACTTCCCGATCTACTTCTATCGCGGCGAGCACCCGCCTGACCTGCGGATCTCCCCCTCCTACCTGGACCTCCAGGCGATCGCCGACACGCGCCTGTTCTGGTTCTCGCTGACCGGCCTGAGCAAGGAGCCCAGCGCCTCGGCCCACGCCGCCGCCCTGTCGGCGCGCAAGACGGGCTGGACGGTGTTCGACCTTGATTACCGGCCCACGTTGTGGCAGTCGCGCGAGGCGGCCCGCGAGGCGGCCCGGCACGCGCTGCCGTACGCGAACGTGGCCGTGGGCAACCTGGACGAGGTGGAGACCGCGGTCGGCGTGCGCGACCCGGAGGCCGCCGCGCAGGCGCTGCTGGACGCCGGAGTACGGGTGGCCATCGTGAAAATGGGCCCCGACGGGGTTTTCGCGCGTACCTCTACGGAGACTGCCTTGGTGGAACCGGTGGAGGTGAAGGTGGTGAACGGGATCGGCGCGGGCGACGCGTTCGGCGGCGGCATCTGCCACGGACTGCTGAACGACTGGCCGCTGGAGCGGACGATCCGCTTCGCCAACGCGGCGGGCGCGTTCGTGGCCGCCCGGCTGGCCTGCGCCGACGCGATGCCGTCCACGGCCGAGGTGGAGGAGCTGTTGAACGGAGAGCGTTCGTGAGTGACATCACGCTGCCCAGGACTGCCGGTTACGAGCGGCTCACCCACATCCGCGCCACCCGGCCGGAGGAGATCGCCGAGGCCGCGGCCCGGCGGCAGCGGCGGGGGCTGCCGATGGAGGGCGAGCGGCTGCTGATCATCGCCGCGGACCATCCGGCGCGCGGCTCCCTGGCCGTGCGGGACCGGCCGCTGGCCATGGCCAGCCGCACCGACCTGCTGCACCGCCTCCAGGTCGCGCTCTCCCGCCCCGGCGTGGACGGCATCCTGGCCTCCCCGGACGTGCTGGAGGACCTGCTCCTGCTGGGCGCCCTGGAGGGCAAGCTGGCCTTCGGCTCCATGAACCGGGGCGGCCTGCTCGGCTCGGTGTTCGAACTGGACGACCGCTTCACCGGCTTCGACGCGGCCGCGATCGACACGATGCGCCTGGACGGCGGCAAGATGCTGTGCCGCATCGACCCGGCCGACCACGCGACCGTGGCCACGCTGGAGTCGTGCGCCCACGCGGTCACCGACCTGGCCCGCCGCCGCCTGGTGGCGATGGTGGAGCCGTTCTGGTCGCTGCGCTCGGAGTCGGGGGCCGTGCGCAACGACCTCTCCCCCGACGCGGTGATCCGCGCGATCAGCATCGCGCAGGCGCTCGGCGTCACCTCGGCCTACACCTGGCTGAAGATCCCCGCCGTGGCCGAGATGGAGCGGGTCATGGCCGCCACCACCCTGCCCGCCCTGCTGCTCGGGGGCGACCCGCCGGACATCGACGCCGCCTTCGCCGACTGGGACCGCGCGCTGCGCCTGCCCGGCGTACGCGGCCTCGTCGTGGGCCGCGCCCTGCTCTATCCTCCGGACGACGACGTGGCGAGCGCGGTGGACGGCGCCGCCGCCCTGGTTCGGGAGGTCCGCGCATGACCCACCTTCCGTACGGCGAGGCCGCCAACGCCCCCTGGTCGGTGGAGATCACCCCTGCTCTGGCCGGCTGGACCTACTCCGGCCTGCGGATCGTGGACCTGACGGACGCCCCGGTGTCCTTCGACACCGGCGAGGAGGAGATGCTGGTCCTGCCCATCTCCGGCTCGTGCACGGTCACCATCCCGTCGGACAAGTTCGTGCTGGCGGGCCGTCCCTCGGTGTTCGACGGCCCCTCGGATTTCGCCTATATCCCGATTTCTACGCAGGTGACCCTGGAGGGCGCCGGGCGGATCGCGCTGCCCGCGGCTCGCGCCACCCGGGCGCTGCGGCCCCGCTACGTGCCCGCCATCGAGGTCCCCGTCGAGATCAGGGGTGCCGGCCAGGCCACCCGCCAGGTCAACAACTTCTGCGCTCCCGACGTCTTCGAGTGCGACAAGCTCGTGGCCGTGGAGGTCCTCACCCCCGACGGCAACTGGTCGTCGTACCCGCCGCACAAGCACGACACCGCGCACCCCGGCGAGGCGGTGCTGGAGGAGATCTACTACTTCGAGGTGGCCGACCAGGGCATCGGCTACCAGCGCGTCTACTCCTCCGAACGCGGCCGGATCGACACCCTGGCCGAGGTGTCCTCGGGCGACGTCGTCCTGGTCCCCTACGGCTACCACGGCCCCTCCATGGCCGCCCCCGGCTATGACCTCTACTACCTGAACGTCCTGGCAGGCCCCGCGGAGCAGCGTTCGATGGCGTTCTGCGACGACCCCCGCCACGCCTGGATCCGCTCCTCCTGGGACGCGCAACCGACAGACCCCAGAGTCCCGTTCGGGAGGACCTCATGATCCGGCTGACCGTCGCCCAGGCCGTCGTACGCTTCCTGGCCAACCAGTGGAGCGAGCGCGACGGCGTGGAGCACCGGCTCTTCGGCGGCTGCATCGGCATCTTCGGCCACGGCAACGTCGCCGGCATCGGCCAGGCGCTGGCCACCTCCACCGAGGACCTGCCCTACCACCTGAGCCGCAACGAGCAGGCGATGGTGCACACGGCTGCCGCGTACGCCCGGGCCAGCAACCGGCTGTCCACCCTGGCCTGCACCACCTCGATCGGCCCTGGCGCCACCAACATGATCACGGGCGCGGCCGGCGCCACCATCAACCGGCTGCCCGTGCTGCTGCTGCCCGGCGACATCTTCTCCACCCGCGTGGCGAGCCCGGTGCTGCAGGAGCTGGAGGACCAGCGCTCGTACGACATCTCGGTCAACGACTGCTTCAAGCCGGTCTCCCGCTTCTGGGACCGGATCAACCGGCCAGAGCAGCTCCCGTCCGCGCTGCTGGCCGCCATGCGGGTGCTCACCGACCCGGCCGAGACCGGCGCGGTGACGCTGGCCCTGCCGCAGGACGTGCAGGCGGAGGCGTTCGACTGGCCGGACGAGCTGTTCGCGCGCCGCGTCTGGCACGTGGCCAGGCCGCGCCCCGAGCGGGCCGCCCTGCTCCGGGCCGCCGAGCTGATCAGGTCGGCGGCCCGCCCGCTGATCGTCGCGGGCGGCGGCACGATCTACAGCGAGGCCACCGAGGAGCTGCGGCTGTTCGCCGAGGAGTTCGGCATCCCGGTGGCCGAGACGCAGGCCGGCAAGGGCGCCCTCCCGCACGGGCACCCGCTCGCGCTGGGCGCGATCGGCGCCACCGGCACCACGGCCGCCAACACGCTGGCCCGCGAGGCCGACGTGGTCATCGGCATCGGCACCCGCTACAGCGACTTCACCACCGCCTCGCGGACGATCTTCGCCCCGGACGCCCGGTTCGTGGGCCTCAACATCACCGGCTTCGACGCCGCCAAGCTGTCCGGCCTGCAACTGGTCGCCGACGCCCGCGCGGGCCTGGCCGACCTGGCGGAGGCGTGCGCGGGCTGGAGCGCCCCGGCCCCCTACCGCGAGCGCGCCACCGAGCTGACGCGGGCCTGGGACGCGGCGGTCGACGCTGCCTACGCGCTGGAGGGCTCGCCGCTGCCGCAGTCCGCGGTGATCGGCGCGGTCAACGCGGCGGCGGGCGAGGACGGCACGGTGGTGTGCGCGGCCGGGTCGATGCCCGGCGACCTGCACAAGCTGTGGCGGCCCAGCGGTCCGGGCAGCTACCACGTCGAATACGGCTATTCCTGCATGGGCTACGAGATCGCCGGCGGTCTCGGGGTCAAGCTGGCGGCCCCGCAGCGCGAGGTGTTCGTCCTGGTGGGCGATGGCTCGTACCTGATGATGGCGCAGGAGCTCGTCACCGCGGTCTCCGAGCGGATCAAGCTGGTCGTGGTCCTGGTGGACAACTCCGGCTTCGCCTCCATCGGCCGGCTGTCGGAGAGCGTCGGCGCCGAGCGCCTCGGCACCTCCTACGCCTACCCCGAGGGCGGCCCGCTCCCGGTGGACCTGGCCGCCAACGCGGCCAGCCTGGGCGCGACGGTGCTGCGTCCGGAGTCGGTGTCCGACCTGCGCAAGGCGCTCGACGCGGCACGCTCGGCCACCGAGACCACGGTGATCTACGTCCGTACCGATCGGCTGGCCGACGACGCGCCCTCCTCGGAGGCGTGGTGGGACGTGCCGGTGGCACAGGTGGGCACGACGAGCGCCACGTACGCGGCGCGGGAGTCGTACGAGGTGAACAAGCGCTCCCAGCGTCGGCACCTCACCCCGCCCGCCTGATCAGGATTGCCGCCGATCCTCCCGGGGAACTCCTCTGACCAGGCGCGATTGGGGGACGCGGGATGGGGCCGTGGCGGCTGCTTGGCTGGATCGCGGTGGTCGCGGTGGCCGGCTTCTGTCTCTACCAGGTGCGGACGGTGGTCATGTCGATCATCATCGGCGTGTTCTTCACCGCGCTGCTACGGCCCCCGGCCCGCTGGCTGGAGTCCCGCGGGCTCAACGCCGCGCTGGCCACCGCGATCGTCTTCGCGTGCGCGGTGGTGCTGTTCGGCGGGCTGGGCGTGCTGCTGGTGCGGCCGATGGTGGACAGCCTGTCGGAGCTGCGGACGAGCTTCGGCACGGTGCTGGACAACCTGCACGACCTGGCCGTCCGGCTCGGGATCAACGACCAGCAGCTTCTCCAGCGGGCCAGGGAATACCTGTCCGGCCAGGGCCGGGCGATCACCACCGGAGCGCTCGCCGGGGTCAAGACGGTGGGCGAGATCGTGATCGGCACGGTGCTGGCGATCATCCTGTCGATCTACTTCGTGCACGGCGGTCACGGGTTCTTCCGCTGGCTCGTGCGCCTCGCGCCGGCCTCGGCCAGGAGCAGCCTGACCGAGACCGGCGACCTGATCTACACGGTGATCGGCCGCTACATCCGCGGGGTGGCGATCGTGGGGGCGGTGGACGGGTTCTTCATCGGGATGGCGCTGTGGATCCTGGGCGTGCCGATCGCGCTGCCGCTGGCGGTGCTCACGTTCGTGGGGGCGTTCCTGCCGGTGGTGGGGGCGTTCGTGGCGGGGCTGCTGGCCGCGGTGGTGGCGCTCGTTGCCAAGGGCTGGCTGGTGGCGCTGATCGTGGTCGGGGTGACCGTGGCCGTGCAGCAGATCGAGGGCCACGTGCTGGCGCCGCAGATCTACGGCAAGGCCCTGCACCTGCCCGGGGCGCTCATCCTGCTGGCGATCACGGTGGGCAGCGTGATCGCCGGCATCGCGGGCGCGTTCCTGGCCGCTCCGGTGACGTCCGTGCTCATCGCCCTGCGGGAGCGCATGGTCACTCCCGAGCGGCGACCGCCCCCTCCGGCGCCCACCTGAGCCAGGTCCTCGCGGCGGGCGTCAGAGTGCGAGTCGCAGCTCCAGCATGTGCCTGATCGGGATGCCGTCGGCCTCGGCCGGGATGCTCGGTTTGACCGCGCGGGCGCGGTCCACACCGTGCCGGTGCAGGGCCACCAGGTCGAAGCCGTAACGCTGGTAGAAGCGCAGGGCGTGGGTGTTGTCGTTGGTGGTGACGAGCGTGAGTCCGGCCATGCCGCGTTCGAGGGCGACGGCGCGTACGGCGTCCAGCAGCGCCTTCCCCACCCCCCGGCCGGGGACCACCGCGTCGAGGGTGACGATCTCCACGGAGCCGTCGGCGCGCTCGGTGTAGGTGAGCACACCGGCCACCTCGTCACCGATCACCGCGACGAAGCCGGGCAACCCGGCCGCCTCCACCTGCTCCCCCCGGGCCAGCACCATCACCGTGGTCCCGCCCCAGCTCTCGGTGAGCACGCGCCGCACGGTCTCCAGGTCGCCCGGCTCGATGGGGCGCACGACCATTGCCATGTCGTCATTATGGTCATATGCGATGGGTAACGTTCGACTGCTACGGAACTCTGGTCGACTGGCGGCACGGCATCCACACCAGTGCCGAGCTGATCGCTCCTGGGCAGGGGGCTCGGCTGCTGGAGGCGTACAACCGGCACGAGCACGCCGTGCAGAGCGAGTCGCCGGGGCTGCGCTACCGGCAGGTACTGGCCGAGGCGCTGCGCAGGGCGTGCGCGGAGGAGAAGGTCGAGTCGGCCGGCGACAACGCGTCCGTGCTGGCCGCGACGCTCCCGTACTGGCCGGTGTTCCCCGAGGTCGGGGCCGAGCTGTCGGCCCTGCGCGCGGCGGGGTGGAAGCTGGCGCTGCTCACCAACTGTGACCGCGACCTCATCGCGGAGACGCGGCGGCGGCTGCCGGTGCCGTTCGAGGCGGTGGTGACGGCGGAGGACGCGGGCGCGTACAAGCCGGACCTGGCGCACTTCGAGCTGTTCCGCCGCTCGTACGAGCCGGAGGTGTGGGTGCACGTGGCGCAGAGCTACTTCCACGACATGATCCCGGCCCACCGGCTCGGCCTCCCCCGCGTCTGGATCAACCGGCTGGGCGAGGCGGCGCCGGACCCGGCGATCATTCAGCGGGTCCTGTCCGACCTGCGCGGCCTGCTCGCCGCCGTCGAGGACCGTTAGGCGCGCTGGTCCAGCACGTCGGCGATGCCCGCGAGGAAGGCGTCCACGTCCGCGATCAGATAGCCCGCCCGCAGCAGCACGGTCGAGAACCTGGCCTCCCGCACCTCCTTGCCCGTCACCGGGTAGTCCGTCGTGCCGCGCAGCGTCGCCACGATCCGGTCGAGGAAGGCGTCGATCTCGTCCTCGTTGTAGCCGGTGCCCATCCGGCCCGAGCGGAAGGCCACCCGTTCGACCCGGGCGGCCTGGGTCTCGAACCACTCCTCGCGCAGCATGTCGCCGGTGGGCTCGGCCATGGCCAGCCGGACCGGGCGCTTGGCCTGGGTCTCCAGCGCCACCACGAAGGCCTCCAGCGCGAAGTCGACCGCGGTCTCCTGGTAACCGCCGCGCCGGGTGCGGAACGTGGCCCTGCGCACGTCGTCGGCGGTGACGGGCTCCATCGCGTGCGAGCCTCTGCCCAGCGTCGACTCGATCCGCCCGATCAGGGTGTCGACTTCGACGGGGTCATAGCCTGAACGCATGCCCATCACGCGTGGAAAGCGGTTCAAGCCTTGCTCCTCATGAGATACGGCTGGGGGTTGCGTCTATTGTCGGGCCTTTATCCCGGCTATGCGACCCGACATATAGCGTTGCAGCACCATGCGACTGTCCAAGGTCACCTTCCGCTACCGAAGGCGCGAGCCCCTCATCATCCGCAGCGCCGACGCCCGGCTCTCGCCCGGTGACGTCATCGAACTGACCGGGGTGAACGGGGCGGGCAAATCCACTTTGCTCCGCCTGCTGGCGGGCCTGGCGCGGCCGACGACGGGCACGATCTCCGGCCGCCCGCCGGTGGTCGGCTTCGCCCCCGACCGCTTCCCCGTGGGCCAGCCGTTCACGGTGACGGCCTACCTGCGTCACATGTCCCGCGTACGCGGCGGCGCCCGGTGGGAGCCGTGGGCCGAGCGGCTCACCATGGGCCACCTGCTCACCGTGCCGCTGGGCGAGCTGTCGAAGGGCAGCGCGCACAAGGTGGGACTGGCCCAGGCGCTGATGGCCGATCCCGGGCTGCTCATCCTGGACGAGCCGTTCGCCGGTCTCGACGCCGACACCCGCGAGGTGCTGCCGTCGATCGCCGCGGAGGTGGCGGCCGGGGGCGGCATCGTCATCGCCAGCGACCACCAGGGGGGCCTGCGCGCGCTCCCGGCCGTCCGCCACTGGTCCGTGGTCGACGGCCATCTCAAGGAGGGCACCGCGGTCGAACCCACGGCGGAGGTCGCCGACCGGGCACCCGCTGTCGCAGCCGTGCCGCAGGTGACCGTGGCGGTCACCTTACCCGTGGGCGAGCTCCAGCCCTTCCTCGCCCGGATGCGCGGCGAGGGCTACCAGGCCCGCGAGATCGAGGAGACCGGATGATCGCCCTGACCGCCTTCCGGCTGGCCGGCTACGTCCGCTCCCACCGCGTCTACCAGGCTCTCCTCCTCACCCTGGCCATGCTCGCGATCCTCTACGGCAGCCGCGCGCCCAGGGGTGCGGAGGTCTCGGTGCTCGCGGACGGCGCCGTGCTGATCATCCCCATCCTGGCCTGGGCCGCCAGGAGCCTCCTCGACACCGAGCCCGACCTGCAGCGCGAGCTGTCGGCGGTCCAGGTGGGCGGCCGGGGCAGGGAGGTGGCGGCGGGGCTGGTCGCGGCGTTCGCGGCGTGTGCCGTGCTGTCGGCGCTCGGCCTGGGCTGGGCGCTGCTGCTCGGCGTGAGCCAGGCCCCTCCGACCGGGGTGCTGATCACCATCCTGCTGCTGCACGCCCTGGCCACGCTGACCGGGACCACCCTCGGCGCCCTCACCAGCCGGGCCGTCCTCGCTTCGCCGGCCGTCTCGATCATGGCCCTGGTGCTCGGCTTCATGGCGATGCTGCTGCTCAGCGCCTCGCCCCTGTACTGGCTCACCGTGCCGGTCATTCGGTGGATGAGAGCCGCGAACACCGGCCTCCTCCTCGACCAGCTCCCCCAGCTCGCCGCGCTCTCGTTGCTCTGGTGCCTGATCGGCCTCGCCGTCTACGTCTGGCGCCGAAGGTAGACCCGCCCCGCCGAGCCTCGGCCCGCCCCGGCGGCCTTCGCCGAGCTGGGCGGCGAGCGCCAGCGGCCCCGGGCGGCCTATTCGGCGGCGGCGAGTTGCCCGCAGGCGCCGTCGATCTCGCGCCCGCGCGTGTCCCTGACCGTCACGGGCACCCCGTGGAACTCCAGCCGCCGCACGAACGCCCGCTCGTCCTCGGGCCTCGACGCCGTCCACTTGGAGCCGGGCGTCGGGTTGAGGGGGATCAGGTTGACGTGCACCAGCTTGTTCTTGATCAGCTTGCCGAGCAGGTCGGCCCGCCACTCCTGGTCGTTGATGTCCTTGATCAGCGCGTATTCGATCGAGATCCGCCGCTTGGTCTTCGCCGCGTACGCCCAGGCCGCGTCGAGCACCTCGGCCACCTTCCACCGGGTGTTGATCGGCACCAGCGTGTCACGCAACTCGTCGTCGGGCGCGTGCAACGACAGCGCGAGCGTGACCGGCAGCCCCTCGTCGGCGAGCTTGCCGATGGCGGGCACCAGGCCGACGGTGGAGACGGTGACGCCGCGGGCCGAGATGCCCAGGCCGTGCGGCGACGGCTCCACCAGGCGGCGGACCGCGCCGATCACCTGCTTGTAGTTGGCCAGCGGCTCACCCATGCCCATGAACACGACGTTGCTCACCCGGCCCGGCCCGCCCGGCACCTCGCCGGCGGCCAGCGCCCGGGCACCGGCGACGACCTGCTCGACGATCTCCGCGGTGGACATGTTACGGGTGAGGCCCGCCTGGCCGGTGGCGCAGAACGGGCAGTTCATCCCGCAGCCGGCCTGCGAGGACACGCACATCGTCACCCGGTCGGGATAGCGCATGAGCACCGACTCGACCAGCGCCCCGTCGAACAGCCGCCACAACGTCTTACGGGTGGTGCCGCCGTCGGTGGTCAGCTCCTTGACCGGGGTGAGCAGATCGGGCAGCAGCGTCCCCAGCCGTTCCCTGGCCGCCGCGGGCAGGTCGGTCATCTCGCCCACGTCGGTGGTGAGACGCTCGAAGTAGTGGCGCGAGAGCTGGTCGGCGCGGAAGGCCTTCTCGCCCAGCTCGGTCACGGCCGCCCGTCGGTCGGCCATCGACAGGTCCGCCAGGTGCCGGGCGGGCTTGGCTCGCCGGGGCGCGACGAAGGTGAGCTGACCTGGAGGCTGGGACACAGTACTGCCTTTGCTTGAAGGGTTTGCGACCAGGGTAGTGAACGTTTGGAACGGAGGTGGCATTCCTGGTCCCAGAGCCGCTCGCATCGGGCTTGCCGCCCGATCTACATTCATCACGTATGACGATTTTCCGGTCGGCATCTGGCGAGGGTGGCACCGAGGTCGTGCTCGCCGCCGGTAACCCGTACGGCAGCCGGACGCTCGTGGTCGAGCGGGACGAGAGCTCCTCGGTAGCTTACCTGTGCTCACCGGAAGGTGCGGTGCACGGCGCCGTCTGGCTGGCCAACCATCGCCCGGCCCCGCCCGTCGTCGACCTGGCCCGGATCAACGCCGGCCTGCCACCGCTCATGCCCCGGCCCAACACGCTGCACCCGGACGGCCGGCGGCCGCTCGGACAGCTGAGCGCGCTGTGGCTCGAAGAGGGCGACGGGGTGGCCATCTACGAGGACGACGAATTGCTCGCGGTCATCCCCGGCTGGGCCGACATGAGCCGCGGCATGCCGGGATACGCGCGGGACGCGGTGGGCGAGTCGCCGTTCGCCTGGGCGTTGTCGGAGGCGCTCGAAGGGCTGCGGCCCCGTATCTCCAACGCCAGATCCTACTGGCGCTGGCGACATGGTGAAGGGTCCTGGGCGTCGTTCCAGCAGTTCGTGATGGGTCACCTGGACCGGGTGCTCGGGCCGGCGGGTCGCTACTGGGACGCCAGCGGCGAACGGCTGCCCACCGTCGGCATCACCGAACGCCCGCCACACCAGGAACGCGCCTTCACGGTGTTGTCCACGGTCGGGATGAGCTGTCAGCGCATGCCCACGGTCGAGCAGTGGATCGACAAGCCGGGGGCGTACGCGCGGATCGAGCTGGCCGTGGCCACCCGCGAGGACCCGAAGGAGGCGGCGCTGCTGCTGGTGTGGCTGTCACAGTATCCGTGGCACTCGGTCACGTGGCTCGGCCACGGGCACACGGCGAAGTGGTATCACGAGCCTTCGACGTTCCCGCTGGGGCCGCAGTATTCGGGGGTGCTGATGACGGCCAACCCGCCACACCTGCCCGACATGTCAGGATTCGCGTTCGGCGGCGAGATCGTCCGGTGGCTCTGGCTCTCGCCGATCACCGCCGAGGTGCTGGAAGCACAGCACCGCTAGAAGTCTGCTGGAGGCGCGGCACCGCTGGAAGTGGGCTGGGGTCACAGCACCGCTAGAAGAACAGCGTCATCAGCAGCCAGACCGGCACCAGCGTCGTCACCAGCGAGTCGAGCCGGTCCATCAGGCCGCCGTGCCCGGGCAGGATGGTGCCCAGGTCCTTGATGCCGAGGTCCCGCTTGATCATCGACTCGATCAGGTCGCCCATGGTCGCCAGCAGCGCCGCGAGCCCGCCGATCAGCGCCCCCTGCCAGATCTCCCCGCCGAGCAGCCACACGACCAGCCACGCCCCGACCGCCGTACACGCCACGAACGACCCGGCGAACCCCTCCCAGGTCTTACGCGGGCTGATCCGCGTCATCGGGTGCTTGCCGAACAGCACGCCCGCGATGAACCCGCCGATGTCGCTGGCCACGGTCACCGCGATGAAGATCAGCACCCGGTTGTCGCCGTCGCCGGCCCTGAGCAGCAACGCCGTGAACGAGCTCAGCATCGCGGGATAGAACAGGATGAACACCGAGGCCGACGCGTCACGTACGTAACCGTCCGTGCCACCGCTGAACATCCGCCAGACCAGCAGCACCAACGCGAAGATCGCGAAGCCGGCCAGCATCCACTGCGCCCCGCCCCAGTAAGCGCCCGCCTGCATCGCCACCAGCCCCGCGAGCACGGGCACGGCCGGAACCTTGATGTCCCGGGTGGCGAATGCCTTGATCAGCTCCAGCACGCCGACACCCACGGCAGCCACGACCACCGGGAGGAACAGTTCCTTGATCGTGTAGAGGGAGCCGAGCACCAGCGCGCCCAGTACCACGCCGACCACGATGGCGGCAGGCAGGTTCCTTCCGGTACGGCTACCGCCGCTCGAGCTGGTGCCAGCCGTACGTTCTTCCACAGAGTTCTCCAAGAGCCACGGCCCCCGCCTCGGGGGCGAGGGCCGTAGATGCAAAATCCGCCACCCGCGGCAACCCGCTCAACGCGGCCCACCGCAGGCGCAGATGCTGTCACCCGCAGCGGCCCGCCCGACACGACCCGCCGCGAGCGCAGATGCTGTCACCCGCGGCAGCTCGCCAACGACCCACCGCGGGGCGCAGAACCCGCCGCCCGCAGCGGCCGCCCAACAGGATCCACCGTAAGCGCAGAATCCGTCACCTGCGGCGCCTCGCTGAACGCTATTCACCCCAGGCACAGAACCCGCCACCCGCGGCGTCCCGTCCAACGCGACCCACCATGAGCAGCACACTCCCACGTCCGCGGCGCCCCGTTGAACGCGATCCACCGCAAACACGAGAGCACCCGCGGCGCCCCCCTCGACGTGATCCACCGCAGGCAGGAGGATCCAGGCCCCACGACGCCTCGCTCAGGCACGAGGATCCAGCACCCGCAGCGCCCCGCTGAATCGCTCTCCACCGTGGGCGCAGTCCCGCTGCCCGTAGCGGACCGCTCGACGCGACCCGCTACGCGGCGTGCCGATCAGACTTCGAGCAGCTCGGTTTCCTTGTGCTTGAGCAGCTCGTCGATCTTGGCGACGTGCTTCTGAGTGAGGTCGTCGAGCTCCTTCTCGGCCCGGCGTACCTCGTCCTCCCCCGCATCGCCGTCCTTGATCATCTTGTCGAGGGCCTCCTTGGCGGTGCGGCGGATGTTACGCACCGCCACCTTGGCCTGCTCGCCCTTGTTCTTGGCGACCTTGATGTACTCCTTGCGGCGCTCCTCGGACAACTCCGGGAACGTCACACGGATCACCTGGCCGTCGTCGGTGGGATTGACGCCGAGGTCGGAGTCGCGGATGGCCCTCTCGATCGCGCTCATCGAGCTCTTGTCATAAGGCTGGATGAGCACCATGCGCGCCTCCGGCACGTGGAACGACGCCAGTTGCTGGATCGGCGTCGGCGTGCCGTAGTACTCGGCATTGATCTTGTTGAACATCGAGGGGGTGACCCGACCGGTCCGGATGGTCGCGAAGTCCTCCTTCGCGACCGAGACGGCCTTGTCCATCTTTTCCTCGGCTTCGAGGAGGGTTTCGTCGATCACAGCGGCTCCCTGTCTTCTAGCTGGCGGTGTCGGGCTCGCTCCCTCATTTGCCTGCGGGACTCACCAGCGTGCCGATTTTCTCACCGCGGACGGCCCGCAGGATGTTGCCCTCGCCCATGAGGTCGAAGACGACGATCGGCAGATCATTGTCCTTGCACAGGCTGATGGCGGTGGCGTCCATGACCGCGAGGTCGCGGAGCAGCACCTCGCCGTAGTCCAGGTGGTCGAACCTGACCGCATCAGGATTCTTGCGTGGGTCGGAGTCGTAGATTCCGTCCACCTGCGTACCCTTGAGCAGCGCCTCGGCGCCGATCTCCAGGGCCCGCTGGGATGCCGCGGTGTCGGTGGAGAAGAACGGCGAGCCGAGCCCGGCGCCGAAGATGACCACGCGCCCCTTCTCAAGGTGCCTGATCGCGCGGCGCGGCAGGAACGGCTCGGCCACCTGCTGCATGGTGATGGCGGTCTGCACGCGGGTCTCGACGCCCCGCCGTTCGAGGAAGTCCTGCAGTGCCAAGCAGTTGATGACGGTGCCGAGCATGCCCATGTAGTCGGCCCTGGCGCGGTCGATGCCGCCCTGCGAGAGGGTGGCGCCGCGGAACATGTTTCCGCCGCCGACCACGACCGCGACCTGCACGCCCTCGTTGACCGCCTCGGCGATCGAGTCGGCCAGATGATCGACGACCGACGGATCGATGCCCAGGGGCTCTCTGCCGGCGAACGCCTCTCCTGACAGTTTCAGCATCACCCGTTTCCACCTGAGTGGACTGTACGGGTTCGGGGACGAGGAAGCCGCCGTCCGTGTGGATTCGTGGGCTGGCTCCCGGTGGTCCTGCACGGCGGCGGCCTCCTTCGTTGGATGGATCGTTGAGCTGGCGGCTTGCCTAAGCCTAAGCCTGCCCGACCTTGAACCGGACAAAGGCCTGGACCTCGACGCCGTTCTCGCTCGCGTACTTGCCCACGCTCTTCTTGTTGTCCTTGACGAAGGCCTGCTGGAGCAGCGTGAAGTCCTTGTACCAGCCGTTGACCCGGCCCTCGACGATCTTGCCGATGGCCGCCTCGGGCTTGCCCTCCTCACGGGTCATCTCCTCGAAGAGCTTGCGCTCCTTCTCGACGACCTCGGCGGGCACGGACTCGGGCTTGAGGTACTGCGGCGCCATGGCCGCGGCGTGCTGCGCGATGTCCTTGGCGACCTCGGCGTTCGGCTTGTCCAGCTGGACGAGCACGCCGACCGCGGGGGGCAGCGCCGGGTCGGTACGGTGCATGTAGGCGCCGATGTAGCCGCCCTCCAGCACCGCGAACCGGCGGATCTCGATCTTCTCGCCGAGCGCGGCGTTGGCGGTGTCGAGGTGCTCCTTGACGGTCTTGCCGTCCACGGAGGACTCCAGCAGCGCCGCCACGTCGGCCGGCTTGGCCTCGAGGATGTGCGCGACGACCTGCGCGGCCAGCTCCTGGAAGCGCTCACCCTTGGCCACGAAGTCGGTCTCGCAGTTGAGCTCGAGCAGCGCGGCGGAGGAGTCGCCGTCCTGCTTGAGCGCGACGAGGCCGTTGGAGGCGGTACGGGCCTCGCGCTTGCCCACGTCCTTGGCGCCCTTGAGGCGCAGCAGCTCGATGGCGCGGTCGAAGTCGCCCTCCGACTCCTCAAGCGCCTTCTTGCAGTCCATCATGCCGGCGGCGGTGATCTCGCGAAGCCGCTTCACGTCGGCCATGTTCACGGAAGCCATGCTCTTATTCCTTGTGGGATTTTCGTCGTGGATCGGGTGGGGGTCGGAGATCCGGCCACCCACCCTTGGTCGGCACCGCGGACGCGTGCCTGGTGTCTTACGCGGGACTCGGGCCGCCCTGGCTCTGCTGCTACTCTCGCTCGGCCTACTGCCCAGCCTCGCCTCGGCTTACCACCTCGACCCGGTCTACCACGTCGGCTCAGCTCACCGCCTTGAGACCCGGCTTACCGCCCAATCCGGTACGGCTCACCCAGCCTTACCTGGCTCACCCGGCCCGACCTTGCTTGACCCGGCTTGCGTCCGGCCCGACCTGGCTTGCCCGGCCCGACCTGGCTTGCCCGGCCCGACCTGGCTTGCCCGGCCCGACCTGGCTTGCCCGGCCCGACCTGGCTTGCCCGGCCCGACCTGGCTTGCCCGGCTCAACCCGGCGTGCCCGGCCTGGCCTGGCGTGCCCGGCTCAACCAGCTCGCCTGGTCCACCTCGGCTCACCCTGGTGTGCCCTGGCTCGCCAGTCCGACCCGAGCCTTACCGATCCGGCGCGACCGAGCCATCTCAGTCCGGCCCAACCCGAGTTTTCCGGCCCGGTCCGAGCTTTCCGGCCCGATCCGACCCGGCTGGTTACGGCCAGGCTCGCTTCGGTTCGGTCGGCCGGTTGGACCCGGCCCCGGTTCGCCGTCCGGGCTCGGCCGCCAGCGTGGTGCGTGCTTACGGCCTTGCCCGTTCAGCCACCCGGGGCCTTCACCGGCCGGTGTGGTTCACCTTGTTCAACTGTCGTCGTGCCGTGCTTGTGCGCTGAGTCCGTGGGGACCCTGTCGGGACCGGTCTCGGCATCCGGACCGGTCCCGGCGTCAGGCCTGCTGCTCGGTCTCGCCCTCGGCGGAGGCGGTGGCCTCCTGAGGGGCGGCCTCGGCCGGAGCGGCTTCAGCAGGGGTGGCCTCGGCAGCGGGAGCCTCGGCAGCGGCTGGCGCAACGGTCTCGGCGGCCTCGACCGGAGCGGCGGCCTCGGCCTCGTCAGCCGCGCGCTCGCCCGTGCCCTGCTCGATGAGCTCGCGCTCCCACTCGGCCAGCGGCTCGGCGGCGGCCGGCTTCTCGTCACCACGGGCGGCACCGGAGCGGGCCATCAGACCGGCCGCAACACCGTCGGCGACAACCCTGGTCAGCAGGCCGACGGCGCGGATGGCGTCGTCGTTGCCCGGGATCGGGTAGTCGACCTCGTCCGGGTCGCAGTTGGTGTCGAGAATCGCGACGACCGGGATGCCAAGCTTCTTGGCCTCGCTGATCGCGATGTGCTCCTTCTTCGTGTCCACGACCCACACCGCGCTGGGCACGCGGCCCATGTCACGGATGCCGCCGAGCGTACGCTCAAGCTTGTCCTTCTCCCGGCGGCGCATGAGGAGCTCCTTCTTGGTGAGCCCCGACCCCGCGACGTTGTCGAAGTCGAGCTCCTCGAGCTCCTTCAGCCGCTGAAGCCTCTTGTGCACGGTGGAGAAGTTGGTGAGCATGCCGCCCAGCCAGCGCTGGTTGACGTACGGCATGCCGACCCGGGCGGCCTGCTCGGAGATGGCCTCCTGCGCCTGCTTCTTGGTGCCGATGAACAGGATCGTGCCGCCGTGGGCGACGGTCTCCTTGACGAAGTCATAGGCACGGTCGATGTACGAAAGGGACTTCTGCAGGTCGATGATGTAAATGCCGTTGCGCTCGGTGAAGATGAAGCGCTTCATCTTCGGGTTCCAGCGCCGGGTCTGGTGACCGAAGTGAACGCCACTTTCGAGCAGTTGTCGCATGGTGACGACGGGGGCCATGTGCTGGTCCTCCAGGTCTTGGCGCCCTGCGGAGGGGCGCGGTTTTCGGTTGTGCCGCGGCAGCGCGTCGTCTGCCGCCCTGATGCCCCGAAACCGCTCCAGCCGGGCACGTGGCCCGGACCGACGAAGCGGTCCGCGATGGGGCATGCGAAGTCGGCCTGTGGTCACAGGCCATCGAAAAGTCTACCTCCCACACCACCCCAGCCTGACCGTCTACGGTCAAACGGACATTCCTTCTCACCCCCATGCGAAGCCCCACGGATCCCCGATATTCCGGCAACGCCCTCACGGGCGCCCACAGTGTTCCTACCGGGACATGACCGCTGGAAAACCACCCACTCAACGCGCGTCGTGATCCTCGGTGGGCAGCCCCGGAGCCGGCCTCTGCACCACAGCGAACAGGTTGACGTGCGCCTCCGCGATCCTCGATCCACTCGGCGCCTCGTCCTCACCGCGAAAGCGGGCGAGGTAGGGCTCAAGCAGCTTCGCGATGACCTGGTTGAGCCGCGACATCTCGTCCGCGTCCAGTCTCAGGCGGTAGCGGGCGAACTGCGTCGCATCACGCCACTCGTCGGGCTCCCTGTCCAGGTTGGCGAGAGCCCGTCTCCGCGCTTCGTCGGCCTCCTGGTGGATCACCGCCATCAACGCGATCTTCGCGTCCCGCACCTCCGGCTGGTCATCGGGCTCCACGCCCACGCTGAGCGGCCCGTTGTCGGTCACCTTCCAGACCCGCTCCCTGCCGTCCCTGCGAGGCGGTGCGTCCTCCACGAAGCCGTACTTGGCCAGCATCCGCAGGTGATAGCTGGCGGCACTAGGCGTGATCCCCGCCCCTTCGGCCACCTCGGTAGCCGTGGCGCTGCCCTCCCCCAGCCTGTTGAGGATCGTCAGCCGCGCCGGGTGCGCCAGCGCCCGCATCGCCTTGGGATCACTGAGCGATTTGCCGTCCCGCGTCATGTGCTCAAGGTACCCGTCCCGAGATCTGAAGCATTGCCTTCACAACTATGAAGGGATATCTTCATAGTTGTGAAGCAAACCCTTCAGAACTCCCGCGCCTCTCACCCCCACACCCCAAAATCCAGCCACACCCCCCATAACCCCACGTCGGAACCCCACGCCAGCCGGGAACCGCACCACCCCACCTCGGAACGAGAGCCCAGCCACGGTCCCCACCACCCCATCAAACGGCCCCACACCACCCCCCACCCCCTCGGTTCAGAACCACACCCCGACCGGGAACACGACCACGACCCCCGCCAGCCCGCCTCCCAACCCCACCCCGAGCCGAAATCGAACGAAGACAGCAGAGCCCCCGGAATCCCCAGGACTTCCGGGGCCTCCGGGACTTCCGGGACCCTCAGGACCTCCGGGACTTCCGGAACCTCCAGGACTTCCGGAACCTCCGAAACTTCCGGGATCTCCGAGACTCCCGGGACGATCCCCCTCCGCAAGCAACGCGACTACCGCCTGCTCTGGACGGCCCGCACTGTCTCGGTGACAGGCTCGGAGGTGTCCAAGCTGGCCATCCCCCTGACCGCGGTCACCTTGCTCACCGCCTCCCCCTCCCAGATGGGGTTGCTGACCGCAGCGGCGTCGGTGCCCGCCCTCCTGTTCGGCCTCCAGTCGGGTGCCATCGCCGACCGGCTCACCAGGCACCGCCCTCTGATGATCGCGTGCGAGCTCGTTGCCTGCGCGGCCGCCGCCACCGTCCCCGTGGCCTGGCTCCTCGGCCTCCTGAACGTCACCTGGCTGATCGTCGTAGCCCTGGTCATCGGCACCGCGGGAGTGCTCTTCAAAGCAGCGAACTTCCCGCACATCGCCGCGGTCGTCGACCCAGACCAACGAACCGAGGCGGTGGCCGGCTTTCAAGCCTCCTACTCGGTGGCCTCGGTCGGCGGCCCGGGACTGGCCGGTCTCCTGGTGCAGGTTCTCACGGCTCCGCTGGCCGTACTGGCAGAGGCTCTGTCGTTCCTGGCCTCGGCCCTGCTCCTCCGCTCTATCAGAACTCCGGAGCGGAACGAGCCCGCGACCTCGAAAGGCATGTGGCGCGACGTCATGGAGGGCCTGAAGGCCAGCGTCACCCAGCCGGTGCTCCGTGCCCTGCTCGGTGCGGGGATCACCATCAACTTCTTCGCGATGGCGTACACGGCCGTCTACATGCTTTACATGATCAACACGCTGAACATCCCGCAGGCCATGATCGGCGTACTCATCGCATTGGGCGGTGTCGGCGGCCTCCTGGGCGCCTGGATCACGACCCGCCTCTCCAAGCGCTACGGCGAGCACCGCATCCTGCTTCTCTCGGTGCTGTTCTTCCCGATGGAGATTCTTGCCGTCGGCCTGCTCACGGGCCCTCTGTGGTGGAAGATCTCCGTCCTGGCCCTGACCGGTACGATCACCGGCGGCATAGTCGTGGCCTTCGCCACCTGCATGGGCGCGATCACCTTCCGCGAGGCCTCCCCTGAGCTCCGCGGCCGCGTCAACGCCACCATGACCTTCGCAGTGCAGGGCGTCCTGGCCCTAGGCGGCCTCGCCGGCGGCTTCCTGGCCGAATTCCTGGGCCTACGCCCAGTGATCCTCCTGTGCGCTGCAGGCATAGCCCTGAGCACCCTCTGGCTCTGGACGTCCCCACTCCGCCCCAACCCCCCGAGCCGCCCCCGCCCCAAGCACCAAGACCCGAACACCACCCTTTCCCCATCCATCGACCAAATGATCAACTCCAAGCGCCACCAGATCCTCTAATGCGTTATCCACAGGCCACCCCACCACTCCGGCCCGTCATCAACAGAACGCAGTTCACCGCCTCCCCGCCCCCAGCACCTCCCCCAAACTCACCCCATGAACTCCACCCCCACCCCCACCCGCACACCACCCCCCAACCACCCGCCCCCTTCAACCAACCCCCGCCCTGGCACCACCACCAAGTCAGGCTTGACACCCCTTCCGAGCACCACCAAGTCAGCCCTGACCCCCCTCCCCCGCACCACCAGCACAGCCCTGACAACCGCCATCCTTGCGACGTTCCCCCTCACCCTCCCAACTCCCCCGGCAAGAGCCTCACCCCAGGCAAGCCACCCACCCTCGCCAAGCCACTCGTCCGCGCCAAGCCACCCATCTCGCTCGTCTTCAGCCGTCCACACACGGCCCTCACCCCCGACCAACTACACACAGCACCCACCATCGACAGACCACCCCTCGGCCTGGCACGCGTGGCAGCCCCCGTTGGCCGACCACACAAAACATCCACTCCTGACCGCTCCAGAGCACCGCCCCCCGCCCGATGACCAGCAACCTCCACTCCCGACCGCCCTCACACAGCCGCCACCACCAGCCAGCCTCCTCCATCAGCACGCATCACCTAACGACCCAACCCAACCCCCACCATCGGTCGGCCCTCCACGGCACTCACCATGGGACAACCACCCAGGGCACCCACCACCAGGCGGCCTCATACGAGACCCAACAAGAAGCCTCACAGCAAGACCCACAGAACACCCGTTGCTGGGCCACCCCACCCAGCACCAACAACCCGTAAACGGCGACAAGCAACGCCCACCACTGGGCGCCCATAGACGACGTCACCAGTCCCTGAGCCCCGGCCTTCGCCGTCAAGCCCGCGATGCCCAGCCCCTCACATGGCGCTGGCCCCTAGCCGGGAGCCGCCCCCGCATCCTGCGCCGCTTCGCCCCACCTCCCAAGCCCTGGCTTGCAGGCCACCGAGGCATCGATCTGGCCGCCCCCACATCAACCCCGGTACTGGCAGCCGGCCCCGGCAAGGTCATCTTCGCCGGCCCGGTGGCGGGGAAAGGCGTCATCAGCATCGACCACCCAAACGGCCTTCGCACGACCTACCTCCCGGTCAAACCTTCGGTCAGCCGAGGCCAGCTGGTCACAGCAGGCACGAGGTTGGGCGTCATAGAAGCAGCCCCAACACCCCACTGCCAGCAGTCCTGTCTCCACTGGGGCCTCCGTCGCAACACCGTCTACCTGGACCCCTTGCTCCTCCTAGCCCAAGCCCCCATCCGCCTCCTCCCACACTGGCCTCCAACCGCCCCCACCACACCAACCCCGTCCCCGAACCGACTCCCCAACCAAGCCCCCAGCGCCTCCTCGAACTTCACCCTCACCACCCCAAAAGGCACCCACCACCCCCCCGCCCTCGCAGACATGCACACATCGCCCACCTCCAGCGCAGGAACAATCACCCACGCATCCTTGAGATCCACCCCGGGCAGCCACCAACCATCCAGAAGCAGTACGCCGACAACCACCTACACAGGGCTCACACCCACCACATTCAACGCCCAACAGTCCGGCACCAGCAGCTCCCAAGCCTCCAAGCCACTGCCTCCCGCCCCATTTCTGAGCATCAACGGGAAGCCACCCCTCGCCACCCAGCAAACGACCCCCAGAACCCCCCTGAGCCGCACCACTTCCTCAACTCACACCACCTCCTCCTCAAACAAGGCCGATCGATCGACGCCCACCCCCACAACGCACCCGATCCCACCGCGCTCAGCCGAACCACTAGGCACCCTCGCCCTCGTCTTGGGCGTCTTGCTGGGAAACGCTGTCCTCGCGATCACGGCCCTACGCCTCCGACGGCGCTCAAGAACCAAGCAACACAGCCCAAGAAGAGGCCAGCACCGCAAACAACGTCGCAGAAGGCGACCTCGTAAACACCGACCCTGCACCGGCGCCACCACTGATCATTGACCCAGCGCAACACCAATCACCACGACGACCGGCACGACGACCACCGCCTGAATCAGCGCGCGAACACACGCGCCCCCCGGAACGAGATCCTCCGCAGCAAGCGAACCCTTCTGCTGGCTCCCCCACAGTCCAACCCCCAGCGCATCTTGTTTCGCGACCTCCCGCCCCCCAGCCGGCCCGATGCATAAAGGCGAAGCCAGGACACCACCTTCGGCATCATGTCCGATTCCGGGGTCTGTTGGCGCGACACCGTACTCAATCCAGCCCGCCGCACCGAAACACGCGCAACCGCGCACCCTTGGCCCTATGCACCCACACACCCCGTGTACCTGGTGCACTCGTACACCTGCACTTCCGTGCACCCTGTACAGCCGGGCATACATACACCCACACCTCTGTGCACCATGTACAGCCACGCATCCAGCACCCATACCTCTATGCACCCGTACGTGGTTTTGCTTGCAACTACCGACCGCCCTTGTTCGTGAGTGGCGACCGCACCCCGAGCTTCAGCGAAGTTGATGTTTGCCAGTTCTGACCGCACCTCGACGGCAGGCGGCAATGGACCGCTGACCTGGCCTCACGACGGCCAGCCGGATCTGTCCGGGAGCGGCCATACCGAGCTGCCCGGTGGCGGCAACGCGATTACCTCGCGTGATTGGCGTCCAAGGTAGACGCGCGCGTAGCCGCCGTTCGGCGCTCATCCTCTGGCCTTCATGATGCCCTCGCGGAGTGTTTGAGATCGGACATTATGGGCGGGTGCTGCGCTACGTACTGTTGCGCTGACGCCCTTCGGAACCTCAGTCTTGAGCCCTCGGCAGGATGTCGTGCGGTGAATCATCTGGGCCTCACAGGATCGGATCCGCTGCAAGGATGACGGCCGTGCGCCACTACGAGACGAGTATGTACGACAGCAACCGCTGGGACGGCTTCGAGCTCCGCCCCGGCGACATCATCATCAGCACCCCGCCAAAGTGCGGGACGACGTGGACGCAGATGATCTGCGCCCTGCTCATACTGCAGGAACCGGAGCTCCCGCTCCCGTTGGACACGCTCTCGCCGTGGATCGACATGGTGACTCGCGCCCGCACAGACGTGTTCGCGGACCTGGAAGCCCAGACGCACCGCCGGTTCATCAAGACCCACACGCCGCTCGACGGGATACCCAACGATCCGACGGTCACGTACATCTGCGTCGGGCGGGACCCGCGCGACGTGGGGCTGTCAATCGACCACCATATCGACAACACCGACATCGACGCGTTCCTCAGCCAACGCAAACGGGCGGCCGCGATCGACGGTATCGAGCTCGGACCATTGCGGCCACCGCGGCCACGCCCCGACGGCGAGCGGAACCGCTTCTGGCAGTGGGTCGACGACGAGACGCCATCGACGCAGGTCGGGTCGTCGCTGCGGCGCACTGTAGAGCACCTGCAGACGTTCCGGGACGCCGCCGACGATCTCGACGTCGTGTACTTGCACTACGACGACCTAAAGGCCGACCTGGAGGGGCAGATGCGGCAGATGGCCGCGCGCCTCGGCATCGACGTCGACGAGCACCGATGGCCCCGCCTGGTCCAGGCGGCGACGTTCGAGTCGATGCGCAGCAGGGCCGACATGACCGTCCCCGCCGGCGGTCCGGAGCACTGGATCGATCCCGCCGCGTTCTTCAGCCGCGGCACGAGCGGCCAGTGGCGCGACCTCCTCGACGACGCCGACCTCGCCCGGTACACCGCGCGCGTGCGGGCGCTCGCGTCCGACGATCTCGTCGAGTGGGTGCATCGCGAGCCGATCGACTGAGATCCCCGTCCGGCGGTATACCCGCACTACCCAAAGCTGATCGTCAGCGCCGCCCGCCGCCCATAACTGCCGATCCGCGCTCGGGACCAACATCAGGGGTCTGCGCCTCAACCGACGCCGGATTCGGCGATCGGGGCAGTGTGGCAGCGCGCCGGCTAGCGAATCTGGTCACACTCTGTGATGGTCATAGCGCCGTCTTCCTTGCCGCCAGCGGCCAGATCCGGATGGCCGCCGACACTCCGCCGCCGCCCCGCCCCTCCTCGGTGCGAATGACCTCGGGCCGGTGGGTGCGGTCAGCTCTCACGAACAACGGACCCGACTCCAGGCCCAAGATCGCGGTCGAAACTGGCGAGCAAACGCGGTCCGTTGTCGCGAACATAATCACGTACGCACTTGCACCCCCACATGCCCATGTACCCGGGCACCCCGCCACCACTGGAACCCCAGAACCCGTGGCCCCTCGACGCCCCGGCCCTCTCCGCACCGCCGCAGGCACCCTGGGCATACGGGCACCCCAAAGCTCCCGCACCGCAAGCATCCCCCCGACCCCACCGCCCCCGCCTATACCGCGGGACCCGGTCACATCCCGCGGCGCCGGACCACCCCGAGGCACCCTGCGCACCGCATGCAACCCCAGGGCATCACGGCACCCCGGCACCCCGGCACCCCGGCACCCCGGCACCCCGGCACCCCGGCACCCCGGCACCCCGGCACCCGCAAATCAACACAGGCACCATGCATGTACGCAACACCTGGGCACCACCACTACCACCCACCAGCACGGATGCGTCTATGCAGCTGGTCAGCCAGCGTGACTTACGCCATCACGCCCGCGGATGGGCCTGTCGGTACGCAGCCCGTAGCCGCTCGATGGAGACATGTGTGTAGATCTGCGTGGTGTTCAGAGAAGCATGACCGAGCAGCTCCTGCACACTACGTAGATCGGCACCGCCCTCCAGCAGGTGAGTCGCCGCGCTGTGCCGCAACCCATGCGGCCCCATGTCCGGTGCCCCTTCCACCTGCGCCAGCCGGGCATGCACGACTCGCCGGACGGTCCCCGCGTCGATGCGCCCACCCCTCACCCCGAGGAAGAGCGCCGGTCCCGACTGCGCCCGAACCCACAGCGGCCGCCCGTGAATGCACCACCTGTCCAAGGCTCGAAGGGCAGGCAACCCGAACGGCACGGACCGTTCCTTACGCCCTTTACCCATCACCCGGATGACGTTCCGGTCCCGGTCCACGTCGTCAACGTCCAGCGAGCACAGCTCACTCACCCGCACCCCGGTGGCGTACAACAATTCGAGCAGCGCCTGATCCCGCAGCTCCTTGGGCTCCCCGTCACCCGAAGGTGCGTCCAGCACGGCCTGCGCCTGCTGCTGGTCGAGCACGGCGGGCAAGGCCCGAGGCGCCTTGGCACTGCCCAGCAACAACCCAGGGTCTATCGGCAGCCAACCACGGCGATGGCAGTAGGCCGTGAAGGTGCGAGCACAAGCGGTCCGTCGCGCCAAGGTGGCCCTGGCCTTACCCGCCCCGTGCTGCTCAGCCAGCCACGCACGCAGCACCGCGATATCGAGCCCTTCCAGCTCTCCATCCATGTAGTCCAGCAGGGAACCAACATCAGTCAGATAAGCGCGCACCGTATGCGGCGACAGATCACGCTCCAACCGCAGATACCGGCTGAACTCCCCAATCACTTCGTCTCTGTCGACATGCACATTTCTATCGCCGCCCAATGCCACCTCAGCCGTCCTCCGTCCTCGAAACGCCCCCACACCATCTCACTCAGACCAACCACTCACCGGGAAACAAACGCACCCGGCCAGTCCACTATGGGGACTTCCTCTGAGCTTCCCCAGCTCCCAGAAACAACGCCCCAAGGCACTGCCCCACAACGAACGATGGAATGCATCCAGCCGAGCTGCTGACAGCACAGCACAGCTACCTGCGGAAATAGCATGATTCCACGCCTATCCACCCTGCCGTCGGACGCTACCGCCGGAAACCGTGAATGAGCCGAACCCGGAGTTACCACCGTCCAGGTACGGCACTGTACGGAGTGAACGCTCCCCCACCGGTCGACCCACCTCCAATCACCGCTCCCCACCCGTACATCCTGCGCTCTACACACCTGTACATGGTGAGGAGTGATCAGCGAACAGCAGGAAGTCGTCGAACGGGCTGCTGGTGACAAAGGCAATGCAGTAACCCGCGATAGCGACAGATGCACCCACGCTGACCGGACCACCACAATGAAAGCTGCCCACGCCCGTGCGCGATAGGGGCCCTGTCGGCGAGCAGCGGGAATGCGTCGAACGAGACCCTGCTGACGACCCGCCGAGCGCCTCCTGACGAGCGGCCGAGCGTCTGCTGACGAGTGGCCGAGTGCCGCAACCTGCGGACATGTGAGCTTGTTCCGCTTTGACGGACACCATCGTTGTGGTGTTCAGGCCGCGGTGGCCTCGAAGTCGGCGGGGCTACGGTAGCCCAGGCTGCTGTGCAAGCGGTGCAGGTTGTACCAGCCCTCGATGAATTCGAAGATCGCGCTGCGGGCGGCAGCGTGGGTGGGCCAGGACTGGGCGTCGAGGAGCTCGCCCTTGAGCGTGGCGAAGAACGACTCGGCCAGCGCGTTGTCCCAGCACTGGCCGGTGCGTCCGACCGACAACCGCACCCCGAGCCGTTCAGCCAGGGCGGCGTAAGCGGCGCTGGTGTACTGACAGCCCCTGTCCGAATGAAAGATCACCGGCCCGGTGGGGCGGCGGCGTGCA
>NZ_FNDJ01000049.1 GCF_900099965.1 Nonomuraea jiangxiensis
GGCCCAGGTGCTTGGCGATCGCCTGGCGGCTGATGGGCAACCGTCGCGCCAGATCAGTGACGGTTGCGGGCCCGGCGCGGGCGAGCTCCTCCAGCAGCGCCCGCCGCGTTGGATCGGTGAGCGCCGCGAACACCGCAACGGCCTGCCTTTCCCCATCAGGCGGTCGCATCGAGGTAGGTCTCCAGGTCGACGAGCTCCGTGTCCCATCCCTGACTGTTGGCCTTGTGGGCAGACCGGGCCACGTCGTCGGCGACCTGGGCGAAACCGCTCTCCACCAGGCGCAGCCGAGTGCCGTTCGGCACCGGTTCCAGGGTGAAGTCCACAAGCGTCTGGGGTGCGTCATCCTCCGCCAAGCCCTCGATTGCCCACCTGAACGCGAAACGGTGTGGTGGGTCGACCACCGCGATGGTGGCGACGGATTCCTCGTCGAGGTGGTCCCAACGGAAGCATGCGCGCCCACCGGGCCGAAGATCTATCTCCGCCACCGAGCCGAACCACCGCGAGAGCCCTTCCGCGGTGGTCAGCGCGGCCCACACCCGCTCGATGGGGTGCTGCAGTATCACCACACGTTCGATCGCATCCGAAACCATGCTCACTCCCTTCGCAACCTGTAGGTTGCCAATACATGGCAACCTACAGGTTGCGATCGGCGCCCTGCAAGCCCCGGCACGGAGGGCGACGTACTACGCACTTGCAAATGCGGCATCCCTCACCAGCTTGGACCGCCACCTGCACAACCGGACCGGCGACCTGATCGGGGCATCCCTCTGCGCCAACTCAAAGCTCGCTGTCAGGGGACAGTGACCTTAAACGCAAGGATGCGACCACCAGTGGAGTGCGGTTCAGCGATCTCCTGCTTATCGTCGACATCTTTTAATGACACCGCTGCCCGTCGACCACTGCGTTTCACCCGACGGCAGCTTGGCTCCCTCGAAGCTCACGGTCGTATCGGAGCGGGTGTCGCCCCCAACCCCTTCCAGCCCGCGCGGTGACGGCCCACAAGCGTTACCGCCACGCTCAACCTGCTGCGACTGCAAGGTCAGCAGATCAACGGGTGCACCCTACTGCCTGGACGCACACGTCCCTGAGGCGCGGGAGGCCGGCGAGCCCGACTGGCGCGTCCACACGGTCGCGCCCTGGCGCTCGCGGAGGCCGCCACCCCGGATATCCGATGTCCTGGACGGCGTCCCCGAGGCGGTAGGGGAGGCGGGCACCAAGGCCGCCCAGCCCCGTTGATGATCGCCGAGCAGCTTACCGGGAGGCCTGCCGGACGTTCGCGAATTGGGTGCGGGAGCACGCTGGCGACTCCCGCCTATGACCACGGGAGCTTCCGTCTGCCTCGTGCTCGCCGTCGGCCCCTGGCCGGACCGACGCGGGCGGAGAATCACACGACGGCTCCCGACCGAAGGCGCGATGACGACCGGCACGGCCGGCGTGGGTACTTTTCCGCGGTCACCTGACACCTGAGAGGGCAAGGTTGCGGGGTACGCATGAGCCGGTGTACGCCGCCTCGGACTGGCGACAGGCGTGCGGCAGCCTCACGCGTCCCGCGCGGGGATACCACTCACCCAAGGAGAAGCTCACATGAGCATGCCCTCAACCCTCCCGTCACACCGCGGCCGCGGTCTGCGCCTATCCGCGCTGGCCGTCGTCGTGGCCGCAGGCGCGCTGCTGGCGGGGAACGCCGGCCCCGCCGCAGCGGTGCCACCGGAGGTGATCAGCCGGTGGGACAACGAGATCGTCCATTCCGGTTCTCTCAGCCCCGGCTTCAGCGGGTTCCTGGGCGCGGGCTCGTACACGATCACCGCGAAGCTCTACGCCGAGAACACCGGTTTCTCGGCGATCGGGTACCTCTGCACGGTCGGTACGGGCCCCAACTCGGACGGCGACATCACCGAGGTGACGCTGGCGCCGCAGAGCCGGCACAGCATCTTCCTCAACGTCGTGCATCACTATCCTGTCACCGGGCCGCTCACTTTCGCCTGCAGTAAGCCGGTGGGCACGCCCCAGGTGGTGATGAGGCAAGTGAAGATCACTGCCGTGAAGGTGAACACGCTGGACAACCAGTCGTTCGGCTGATCGCCCGGAGGGCCGGCCGTGACGCGCGGCCGGTTCAGGGCGGCGTGTGTCACCTGCGAGCGGATCGTCGTCCAGGCGAAAGCAGTGCTGCTCATCTGTCGGAAACGGCGCGTCAAAAGGTGCCTGACTCAAGTGGACAGGTCCAGCTAGGTGGGGCTCGCGTAGTGGACGATCGTCGTCGCCACAGCCGCGGCGGCCCTCTCCCTGCTGGGGTCCGCCAACGCAACAGGCGGAGTGTCATCCGGATCTCGGCTCGTGTGGCTTTGACGCTCTCTCCCCTTCATGCTCATGTCGGAGCTGTGGCTGTCGAGGAGGTCAGGGCGGAGGAGTTCGCTGTGACGATCTCGGCCCAGAACCACGACACTCGAGCCGAGCTCTGGAGTGGCGACCTATCTGCGGCTGATGCATCAGGTCAAAACACGCCTTGCGGCTCGGTGTGCTCATGCCGGGCGATCGGCTGCCGACGATCAATGAGGTCGTCAGCGACCTTGCGATCAATCTTCTGATCTTTAAACCGGTCGAAGGCTCAGGATCCACAAGATGGCTCCACGGAGATGAAGGCCCGCCAGATAGTTTCTGGGGGTCTTGTCGAAGCGGAAGGCCAACCCAGGCCACTCCTTGATCCGATTGATACACCGTTCGGCCCTGTTGCGCTGTTTGTACAAGACTCGATCATGGCTGACCGGGCACTTGCTGCCGCACGTGATCGCCGAACGGTTCGCAGATGAGCGGCTGGACGACCACCGACGGCGGGAAGGGACGTTCTTCCATAACATCGTCACCGGGACCAGTAGCCTGATCCGCCATGAGCTACGTGATGACGGATCACCTGCTGCACCTCCGGACATACTCCGATCCGGAGCGGGCCGGCGAGGGTTTCGACGTGGCCGTATGCAAAATTTTGGCGCACGGCGGGTCCGGCCAGTCGCTCTGGTTCGGCCCGGAGGGTGGCGAGGGCGAGTTGCGTGTCGACATCGACATCGAGGTCGGCCGGGCTGCGCTGAACTGGCTGGCCGACGACACCATCGGCATCGAGCTGGAACCGGGCCCGCCCATCACCGTCATGTGGTCGATCGACGCGCCCTTTGTCACGGTCCCCGGAGAGCTGGCGCGGGTGAGCACCGCGACCGCGCGCCGCGCGGTGCTGGAGTATGTCGCCACCGGCAAGCGCCCCACCTGCGTCGAGTGGGCTCCGGAGCCCGATCTCGACGAAGTACTACAGCTGCCGGCACCCGCTTGACCAGTGGGAACGTATCCGGCCGATCCCGAGAGGAGTAACCCCGTCTGCCCGAGCGGCTCGGGCAGACGGCCGTGCCCCCCGCCCGTAGCGAACGGGACGATCAGGTGCAAACCTCCGTCAGCTGAAATGATCAGAACGGACGGTCGCCCCGTGAGTCATCGAGATTGACGGCGTACGCGCCAGTCGTCACGCCGCCACGTCGAATATGAATGATCTTCTCAAACACGTACTGAGGGACCAAACGTCATCCGTGGAGTAGACAAGTCTCTGCACACCTGCCGTGACCTTGGCATGCAATCCATCCAGAATGGAGTGTCGGGCTTGCCATCGATACTCCGGCAAGTTGATACTCGACTCCATAAATTCACACTGCGCTTTTGCTGAATAAAGCTTCCAGCATATATCTGCCAATGCTGGCATTTTGCACCGTCGCCGTAATGTATCGTCCGTCATCCATCGTTTTGCCTATTCCGGCAATGCACGTTTGGTAGCAGAGGCAAGTCTGTGAAGATGGCGGCAGATTGCTCCATCCAGCAGAGTAGAATTTGTCCAATACCGGCTTGAGGGGAATGTCCGCTCCTATGATATAGGTTATCGATGCACCTCCCTCTGGGGCTGAGTCACAGGCGCTACCGTTCGCTAGTGTTGATCGCACAGGTGGGGTTAAGAGAGTTCCTACTTCTCTCGCGAGTTGCTCACTCTCGCGACGGTCTTTTTCGTAGCACTCCTCAAGTGAAAATTTGGTTTCATTGGAGGCTTGGCAACCGGAAGAGCAAACCGTGACCATGCCGACCAGAAGCGCTGCCAGGCGCTTGCTCAAGAAACACCTCCCACGATACGTCCTGCGCTACGATCATCCCAGAATCCTTTGGCGCGTCCCGGCCAGAGCCCCTCCCTTCTGCGATGATATTGATCCGGCGACCACGTATTCGATCATCTCGGCGCCTGACCCTGGGCCATCCGGGGTCAGCAGCAGAGTCGCCCGCCGCTGTCGATCTCGGCGTGCACCGCCAGCAGTTCGTCCACCCCGGCACCCTAGCGAGGACCGATATGCGCCGTATCGAGTACACGCCCCTCCCCGAGATCGCCCGCGCGATCCGGAATCCCAAGGAGCACGGCCTCCCCACCATCCGGAAGTCCATCCAGAAGTGGGGAAGCACTCCTTATCTGGGGTGACTCCTTGCAGTAATCCATGGCGATCCCTTGCCGTACAGATATATAGGGGTCGTCAGGCATGTCAGCCATGTGAGGTTTCCGGCCGTGTCAGCAGCCCGGGGTGGGGCTCGGTGGGACCCCGTGGCGCTCTTGGCGGCTATCAGGGCAGGAGCACGGTGCCGATGCCGAGCAGGGCGCAGAGGCCGAGGATGCGCAGCATCGGCCACTTCAGCACGAACGTCATGACCAGCGCCGATGCCGTGATGAGCAGCGCGACCGAGTTGACCGTGCCGAGTTCGGGGACCTGCACGGTGAACGGCCCCCAGGCCCAGGTGAAGGTCTTGCCGAACAGGGTGTGCTCGGCGAAGTAGAGCGCCAGGTTGGCGATGACGCCCACCACGGAGGCGGTGATGCCGGTGAGCGCGGCACTGATGGCGGTGTTGTGCCGCAGCTTCTCGACGTAGGGGGCGCCGAGGAAGATGAACAGGAAGCACGGTACGAACGTCACCCAGGTCGTCAGCAGCGCCCCGAGCAGCGCGCCGGCCCACGGGGTCAGCGCGCCGGGGTCGCGGTAGGCGCCGAGGAACGCCACGAACTGCACCACCATGATGAGCGGTCCTGGGGTGGTCTCGGCCATGGCCAGGCCGCGGACCATCTCGCCGGGGGTCAGCCAGCCGTAGACCTGCACGGCCTGCTGGGCGACGAAGGCCAGCACGGCGTAGGCGCCGCCGAAGGTGACCAGCGCGGTGCCGGAGAAGAACAGCCCTTGGGTGGTGAACACGCTGTCGGTGCCGAGGAAGAGCGCCACCGCGGCCACGGGCAGCCACCAGGCGACCAGCCCGACCGCCAGGATCTTGCTCGCCGAGCGCCAGCTCGGCTGGGCGTGGTGCAGGGCGTCGTCCGGGATCAGCGGCGTCGGCCCGCCGTCGCCGCCGTGCCCGTTGCCCGCCGTGAAGACGTGCGGAGCCCGCCGGTGGACCAGCCAGCCGGCGAGCGCTGCGGCAGCGACCACGAGCGGGAACGGCACGGCGAACAGCGCGAGCGCGGCGAAGGCGGCCGCGGCCAGGGCGACGAAGATGGGGTGGGTGAGCGAGCGTTTGGCGACCCGGATGACGGCCTGGGCGACGATCGCGAGCACGGCCGGGGCGATGCCGGCGAACAGCGCGGTCACCACCGTGGTGTCCTGCCACAGGATGTAGACGGCTGAGAGGATCAGCAGCGCGAGCACGCCCGGCAGCACGAACAGGGTGCCGGCGACCAGGCCGCCGCGGGTGCCGTTGAGCAGCCAGCCGACGTAGATGGCCAGTTGCTGTGCTTCCGGGCCGGGCAGCAGCATGCAGTAGTTGAGCGCGTGGTTGAAACGCTGCTGGCCGATCCAGCGTTTCTCCTCCACCAGGGTGCGCTGCATGACGGCGATCTGGCCGGCCGGGCCGCCGAAGGTCTGCAGTGAGATGCCGAACCAGGCCCGTACGGCTTGGCGGAACGGGATCACATCACGGGTCGCTTCGATGGTCATGACGGCCTTTCAGAGGGCAGGCGGACGGATCGGAAGATCCGCCAGAGGGTGAGGTCGTAGGCGGTCTTGGCGACTCCGGCGATGACGAACGGCAGCGCCAGGCCAAGGGGCAGGAGGACTCCGGCCAGGGCGGGTCCGGCCGGTCGGGTGAGGTAGCGGGCGGTGTTGGTGACGGCGGCGGCCGCGGTCCGCTCCTGTTCGGGGACCAGAGCCATCACGTACGCCTGCCGGGTGGGCACGTCCATCTGCGACAGGCAGGCCCGCGCCATCAGCAGCGCGACCGCCCCCGCCAGGCCGGGCGCGAACGGCACGGCGGCCAGCAGCAGGTTGGACGGGATGTGGGTGAACACCATCGTGCGCAACAGCCCGACCCGGGCCGCCACCACCGGGGCGGCCAGCAGGGAGGCGGTCTGCAGCACGCCGAGCACGGCGAAGGTGATGCCGATGGTCTGCGTGGTGGCGCCGTAGCGTAGGCTCAGCCAGTAGCCGAGGTAGGCCTGCACCACGAAGCCGCCGGCCAGACTGTCCACGGCGAACAGCGCGGCCAGCCGCGCCACCGGGCCGCGGGAGCGGGCCAGCATCCGGGGCCGCTGTGACCCCGGCGAGACGGCAGGCGCCTCGACACTGGCGGGCAGCCGGAACGCCAGCATCATGCCGGCCGCGCCTACGACGACCAGGACGCCGCCGAGCCGCCGACGGTCTGGCGGCAGCGCGCCGAGCAGCGCCCCTGCCGTCCCGGCGACGGCGGCGACCGCGTTGTACAGCCCGAAGCCGCGCACCACCTCGCGCTGCGGCCCTCCGGTGCTGGCCAGCATGACCTGCTCCAGCGTGGTGAACGGCCCGGACTCCATCACCTCGACCGACAGCGCGCCGCTCATCGCCACCACCGCCAGCAGCCACAGCGGCGCCCCGACCGCGATGACGACTCCCGAGCAGAGCAGGGCTCCGTAGAGGGCGCCGTACACGCGGCGGCGGCCGGCCCGATCGGCCCAGCGGGCCAGGGCGAGGCTGGAGATCAGCGTGCCGGCCAGGATGGCCGCCAGCATCAGCCCGACCTCGGCCGGCGTCAGGCCGCCGAGGCGCCAGATCGCGCCGAGCTGAACGGCGGCGATGCCGTAGCCGAGGCCGCGCAGTGCCTGGGAGGTCAGCAGCAGGCCGACCGTGCCCCTCACGCCGGTTCCCGTCCCAGCAGCAGGGCCCGCCGGTGAAACTCGTACAGGCCGTCGAAGAGGGGCCCGGTGATCTCCAGTACGCGCTCGTCGTCGCAGATCATGGACAGCCCGCGCAGGATCACATCCACTCCGGGCGCCTCGGGCGCGTCGAAGCGCTCGTCGTCGATGTCGGCCTCATGCACGATCTCGGCCAACTTCCACAACACCGGATCGTCCAGGTCGTAGCGGCGCAGGATCGTCTCGAAGCTGCAGTCACCGCCGTGATGCGACAGCTCGGCCCCGCGCATGTCGAACGGCGTCGCGTCCGCCGGCACCGACGCGGGGTCGTCGACGAACACGAACTCCGGTTCGGGGTCGAGGTGGCGGCGGATCAGCCAGGCGCACGCGGCCCGGTCGATGTGCACTCCGGGGCGGGTGGCCCACCTCATCGCGCGACCTCGCCCGCCCCAGCACCGGTGCCGGTGCCGGCCAGCGTCCGCACCGCGCGCTGCGCGGCCTCACGCTCGGCGGGCGGGAAGTAGTCGCGCCGGCCGATCCTGCGCAGCTCGGCCTGCAGCCGCTTCCACGCGCGGCTGCGCTCGCCCGGCCGCGCCCGGGCCGCCGCCTCTGCCTGCTCCAGCACCGCCCGGTACTCGGCCGCCCGCGCGGCGCGCATCTCGGCGGCGATCGCCCTCTCCTGCGCGGCGCTGCCGGCGGCGGCCAGCCACACGGTGGAGCTGCCACCCATCTCGCCGATCTCCTCGGCGATCCAGTCGATCTGCTCCCGGGTCCGGGCATCGGCGGGCAGCGCGACCAGCCCGTCACCCAGCCGCGCCACCCCGAGCCGATCCAGCTTGCGCCAGACCGTGATCCGCAGCGTCGACGGCTGGCGCGGGATGCGATACGCCAGCAGTACCCATTGCCCGGCCGTGCTCATCGCCGTACCCTCCGCACCATGTCCCACCTCAGCGAGTAACCACAGTTACTGTAACCATGGTTGCGCCCAACCGGCAATCGGGGAGGGTGGCGTCCTGGGGCGCCCGCCCAGCGGGCCGGCGCGCTGCCCTGGTCGGCACAGCAAACACCATGCAGCTGTGAGTAGTTGCGATCACAGACCGTGTTCGCAGAAATGGTCATTTCTGCGAATCGCGCACTTTGCGATCCAAGGGACGGGCCGGGCATGAAGGTTGCCAAGACAGGTGGTGACCTTGGAGGCTCTCCATACCGACGCGTGCGACCTTCCAGGAGTGCCCTGTGATCATCGAGGATCTGTCCGAGGCGGAACTCGCCCTTTGGGAGGCGTTTCCCACAGCGCATCCTGTGGATCTTCCTGGCGCTCCCGTTCGGGCTGCGATCATCGCAAGGATGTTGCTCGGCGCCCAGGAACGCCTTGCAGGGCAGACGCCCGGCATGCACCTGTCCGGCGCCCGGATCGCGGGCCGATTGGACCTGTCGTACGCCGAGGTACAGCACCCTCTGATCTTGACCAAGTGCGAGTTCGAGGAAGCGCCGGTCTTCACCGGAGCCCGCACCGGCCTGGTGGACCTCGCGGCCTCCCGGGCGCCCGGACTCCAGGCTGTAGACGCTGTGATCGGCGGGGGACTGCGCCTGGAAGGCTGTCAGATGGCCGGCCCGATCCAGCTTGCCGGGGCCCATGTGTCCGGGACACTGAATCTCAGCGGCGCAGGGATCCACGCACTTCAGGCTGTCCAGGCCGACGGCCTGATTGTCGACCGTGATCTTCTGTGCGCGAACGCCGTCATCGACGGAGAGTTACGCGTTGTCGGCGCCAGGATAGGCGGGACGATGACCCTCGATGGCGCACGGGTCGGGCGGTCAGGCGGCTTCAGCCTCACCGCCGAGGGGGTCGCCATCGACGGCGGGTTGTCCTGTGCCCGCGGTTTCCGCTCCTTGGGGGAGCTGAGCGTGCAGGACGCCCGGATAGGGCGCCGGTGCGTCTTCAGCGGAGCCCAGCTGTCCAACCCGGACGGCATCGCCCTGAACGCGGAGAGACTCAGTGTCGAGGGCGGGCTGCGCATCGATGACGGCTTCTCGGCCGAAGGTGAAATCCTTCTGCGCGGAGCCCGTGTGGCCGGTTCGCTCCGTTTCGCCCAGGCGCGCCTCGCTAATCCGGGAGGACGCACGCTGAACGCGCCGCTGATGGAGATCGGCAGCGGACTGCGGCTCACACCAGGTTTTGTGGCGAACGG
This sequence comes from Nonomuraea jiangxiensis, assembly GCF_900099965.1. Lineage (GTDB taxonomy): Bacteria > Actinomycetota > Actinomycetes > Streptosporangiales > Streptosporangiaceae > Nonomuraea > Nonomuraea jiangxiensis. Next base: position 9,352 of record NZ_FNDJ01000049.1, read on the forward strand.
AGAGATCTTTCTGGACTCCACCCAGGTTCGCGGATCGGTCAACCTCGACGGCGGGACGTTGTCCAACCCGGGTGCGACGGCGCTTTCCCTGCGTCGGCTGGGGGTCACGGGCAGGCTCAGCTGCAGCGAAGGGTTCCGTGCCGACGGGGAGATCGTGCTCATCAACGCCCGAATCGAGGGCAGCGTGGAGTTTCACGGTGCCGCCCTCAGTAATCCCGGCGGGCGGGTTCTGTCCCTATGGGAGGTGATCGCGGGCGGGGGCATCGACTGCTGCGAAGGCTTCGCGGCCACGGGAGACGTCTCGATCAGGAACTCCCGGATCGCCGCCACACTGTGCTTTGAGGAGACCACCATCGACGGTGACCTTCACCTTCGTGGTGTAGATGCGGCTTCGCTGAAGATCGGGCCCCAGACGGAACTGCTGCGGGCCGTCGACCTTCGCCACAGTCGGGTCGGCGTGCTCGATGACGCTCCAAGCCGGTGGCCTGCTCACGTCCTGATGAACGGCTTCACCTATGACAGCCTGGAGGCTCCCCTGCCTGTCCGGGAGCGACTTGACTGGCTGGCCAGGGAGGCGTACCAACCTCAACCCTATGAGCAGTTGGCCGCCGTCTACCGCCGGCAGGGTCACGATGAGGCTGCTCGCGACGTGCTGCTGGCCAAACAGCGTCGCCGCCGCTCGGGGCAGCGGCTCGGGGCGCGGCTGTGGGGATATGTGCAGGACTGTACCGTCGGGTACGGCTACCGACCCTTCCGCGCTGCGCTCTGGCTCGCAGCCCTTCTCCTTGTCGGCACGGTCGTTTTCACCGTCCATCAGCCACCGCCCTTCAAGCCAGGCGAGGCTCCCCCCTTCAACGCCTTCCTCTACACCCTGGACCTGCTCCTCCCGATCATCAGCTTCGGACAGGAGAGCTTCTTCGGCCCGCGCGGCGCACAACAGTGGCTCGCCGCGGCGATGATCACTGCAGGGTGGATCCTCGCAACGACCATCCTGGCAGGCCTCACTCGCGCACTCTCGCGCCAATAACGCGACCAGAAGCGGCCACCTTGACGCCCTCTCAGCAGCCACTGACAGGGTGATCTACCTAGAAGCTGGGGCCACGGTCAGCACAGCACCCCCGTCTCCGTCGTCACCCAGGGTTACTTTGCCCCCGAATCGTCGTCAAGATCGACTCTCTGGCGCCAAAATCCGGTCCGATCCTCCCCGGATGCCTTTAGCGGCCCCCATGGCGAGGGCCGCCGGCTACGGCTGATACCGGCCGTCGGCCTGCCGGCCGCCTGATCCTCGCCTTCGCCCTGCCGCTCTCCTCGGTGATCGCCGGACCCGCGGTGCTGGCCATCGGCGCCGCCGCATACGCCCTGCGCCGTGCGCTCACGAGAGGCTCATCGTGACCGAGCGCTCTGAGACGACCGACTCACCGGGGGCAGCAGCCAACGTAGAGCTCAAGTAACGTTCAGGGGTCAAGCGGTCCCCGGTGGGCGGTCCGCCTGGGGGAGCACCTCGCGTGCCAGCTCCAGCAGCGCCCTGCGATCCGCCAGTTGTCCGCCATGCCCGCCTTCGTGGCCCGGTAGATCCGCCGCACTCGGCCCTCGACCACCTCCTGCCGCGAGGACAGCAACCCGTCGGCCTCCAGCCGGTGCAGCGTCGGATAGAGCGTGCCGGGACTGATCGCATAGCGTGCCGCTTGAGCTCCTCGGTCACCACGCCCCGTGAACGTCCTGCTCGGCGGCATGGTGCAGGATGTGCAGCCGCACCGCCCCGCGCTGGAACTCCCTCATCCCCGCCCACCGTCCCGACTCGGCACGTCCCCCAGCATATGACGAACCCGATATCCGCCCCCGAGGTCGAGCCGTCCCGAGTCAGCCGACGCGGTGGGAGCGGCGGGAGCGGTTCAGGGCGAGCCCGCCGAGGAGCACGGCGATCGGCCCCACCACCAGGGCCACGTAGCCGCCGACGATGCCGTAGCCGGCGCCGGGACCCCCGTCGGCGACGGCCACGACCACTCCGCCGACGATCGTGCCGGCCAGCCCCGCCGCCAGGGCCACGACGGCCCCGCGCCTGCCGGTGCCGGTGCCGACGCGACCGGCGGAGCGGGCCAGCGCGAGCCCGCCGATGACCGCGCCGGCCAGCCCCACCAGCGCGGCCGCCGAGGCCCAGACACGTCCGGTGGTCCAGCCGTAGACAGTGGGGTCGGGCTGAGCCAGGGCGTTCACGACCGCCGGGGCGGCGGGCCCGAGCCCCACGAGCAGGGATGTGAACAGGTGACGGACCGACATGAGGTGCTCCTTCTCCTCCTGCGACTGGACATGCCCGATCGTGCCCCCGGACCCGCCGCCGATCGTCCGCCTTAGGTGGGCAATCCGCCCTGCCGCCGATGCCGTAACCGGTTGCCGCGGACGCCGCAGGGGCCGCGAACGTACCGCGTCCGCGGTAGTCGGCCGGTCATCCGCGCGCAGGATTCGCTCGCGCGGAGATCCCGGTTATGGTGCGCTTAGAGGTCCTAACGCAATGAGGCAAGTCGCCGCCGGCAAATGAGCCCGCAGGCCAGGCTGAGGAAGGCCTCGTGGATGTCCGCGCGAACCTCCAGCGGATGCGCAGGCGTCGGAAGGCGTGCAGCAGGGCGAAGGTCTGCTCGACGACGTAGCGGTGTTTGCCCAGGGCGGAGCCGTGTTCGGTGCCGCGGCGGGCGATCAGCGGGCGGATCTGCAGCTCGCGCACCATGCGTCGGTACTTGTCGTGGTCGTAGCCTCGATCGGCGAGCACGACGTCAGGACGCCGGCGAGGGCGGCGGCCGCGCTTGCCGCGAACCTTCGGGATGGCCTGCAGGAGCGGGATGAGCTGGGTTGCGGTTGGCGCCGGTGAGGATGACGGCGAGGGGGATGCCGGTGGCGTCGGTCGAGCGACTCGATCATGGCGGGGTCAGGTCAAGGAGGACGGAAGCGGGTTCAGTCATGCCGATGGGGTAGGGATGCGGCCTGCGATGTGGATTGAACGCAATTGCCGTTAAGTCAACGGCGTGCGCATCCGTCCTTGGTCACCGCGACGCGGCCAGATCGAGCGCGCCGAGGTGCGGCCGGCAACGACTTCCGCAGGTGGTATTCGCGCGGTATGCATGAAGTCCGGGGATCTTCCCGGCTTGCTCGCCGAACTGCGGGAGGTAGGGGACCGTCATGAGCGACGCGGCAGCGGACATGGTCGAGCATGAAACGCACTGGTACGGCGGTGATGTGACGCCGTACCAAAACAAGGCGCTGGAGCTCGACAATATCGTCAAAGCACAGCAGGACACGGCCGTAAAGCTGCTGAAAGCGATGTGGGCTGCCGGTCAGGCGCGTGGGCTCGTCGCCGACGACTTCGATACTTCGGAGATCAGGGGCATGTCGGGACGGCCACGCCCTCTCGTCACCGCCATATTCAATGGGCAGGTCAACACCTCCATGGCAGGACGCCCTTGTGCCCCGAACCTTGGGGCGATGCCGGCGTATACCGATGAGAGCGCCGCCCCGGCCAGCGACAAGGCGCGCGATGTGATCGCCCAGGCCACGGCATCCTCGCCCCTTGACTCCCTTTACGACGACGAACGGGATCCCCCTTTCGTGGTGTACACCGAGAGCGCCAAGTTCGCCGCCGCGCAGATGCTGGACATGTTGTGGGCCGTCGGTGAATCCTTTGGCCTCAGCGCTGACGACTTCTTGGACCCGCTCGACCCTTCCCGCGACAGCGCTGGACCGCTCGCCCGAGCGGCAGTGGCCGCGCACGTGAACGCTTACGGCCGGGGGTCGGACCTGGTCACCGACGACCCGCGCCAGAAGATGCGGGACACTCTCTCCCGTGCCCCCCGCGACCTTCAGTCCCGGGTGGATCGGAGAGATGGGGTAGAGGACATCGGCGAGCGAACGGGCGATTTTTATGCCCTGTGCGTTCGATTCCCCGGGCCATCGGCCATCGTCTTCGAGGATTACGAAGATTCCGCGCTGTTGCTGGAGCGCAGTGCGGGCACGAAGCACCAATGGCAGTGGAACCTGCGAGGTGTCGGGCGATTCTTAGATCAGGACCAGCTCGAGGGCGATCGCAACAGAAAGGCGGGAGTGATCATTGGGTCGCCGTCACCGGAGACCGCCGCTGGAGTCTTGCAGGTCGCGCTGCAGCACTGAGAGGAGACATCCCGTCATGGTGGCGGCAGGAGCATGCCGTGACAGTGGTCACCCATGATGATGATTTCCCGTGGATTTACAACCCTTACTGGGACAAGCCCGAACCTCCAATTCCTTTCCAGAAGGTGTCGGGATATGAGTGGGTTTATCCTGACAAGACCGACTCTGACGGGAATTATATCTGGGCCAAAGACAATTCGGATGATTAGCTGATCCGATATCCGGGCGGCCCAGGCACCCTCACACCCATTCCCTGTCGCCGGGGGATGGGCGTCGGCCGTGGCCTCACCCCCGGCCGCATCCCTCCATAATTCCAGCCACCATCGTCCCCATCAGCTCCTGATCTTCCGCCCTCCCCGGTTCGTACTCCATGGGCCCGATCCCCACGACCTCGAACCGCTCACCCACCGCCGTGATCAGCGAGATGAGCTCGTCAGGCGTCGGATATCCCACGCTCTCGAAGAACCGCGGGTCGAGCACATCGAAGTCGATATGCAGATAAACCACGAAGTCGTCAGCTGTAGGCGGTGGCAGCGGCAAGGAGCGTGCGCGTCCTGACTCCCACAGCACTTCAATGCCTCGGCTCGACAAATGGTCGCCACTGGGGGGATGCAGCGACCTGAACGACACCAGACCGTCGATTAAGGCCGCCCTAGCCTTTCGCTTCTTCCGCTTGCTCTGTCCAGCGGGCGAGTTCCTGCCGGGTGGTCAGGATGTCGGGGTGCCCGGCGCCCAGGACCCGTTGGCGTACAGCGAGTAGTGCGGCGAGCTGGTCGCGGGCGGCGGCGATCGCTTATGGCTGCCCGGCTCGGCACCGGGCCTTACACACCTAACAAGATCATAGCGATCTGACCTGCGAGAATGGGCCAAGAGCCCAAGATAACGATCGGACCTGACGGGCCCGCGGGGCCGGTGCCCCCGCGAGCCCAGCCCTTTCTAGGCCGCACCCCTTCCTGGTCAGCCTGTCCTGATGTGCGGGCAGGGCGCCCCCTTCGCCTGCGCCGTTGCCCTAGTGACAGGCGGCGCGCTCAAGCATGCCGGTTGACAAGCGGCATGCTTCTCTACTCGGCGTGCTCGGCCGCGGCCTTCGGGAGCGCGAGCATCACGAGTGCCGTGAGCAGGTAGAGCGCGGCGGAGGCGATCAGGACGATGCTGAGCGCGTGACTGTAGCTGGGCAGCGTCGGCGCCCCGGCGGCTGAACCGATGACGGAGGTGAAGAAGACCGTGCCGAGCACGGCGATGCCGGCGGCGCCGCCGATCTGGTTGACGGTGGACAGCACCCCGCCCGCGGCGCCCGCGTTGCGCCCGGGGACGCCCGCCAGGACGACGTTGACGAGGATCGGCGCGGCGAGACCGAGCCCGAGGCCGCCGATGAACAGCGCCAGGGCGAGCAGCCAGTATCCGGGATCGTCGCCGTCCTTGACGACGTACCACAGGACGAGGTGCGATGCCGCGATGGTGAGCGAGCCGGCGATCAGGAGCGTTCTGCCCGCCTTGGCGGCGAGAGCGACGCCGAGGCCGGAGGTGATGATCGAGCCGAGTGCGTACGGGAGGATCACCAGGCCGGCCTCCCACGCGGTCCGGCCGGTCCCGTTCTGCAGGTAGATCGAGAGGGTGAGGAAGTACGACCCGAGGCCGCCGAAGAACAGCACCGAAGCGGCCAGGCCGACGGTGAAGGCCCGGATTTGCAGCAGAGCGGGGTCGAAGACGGGCTCGTTCCCGCGTCCGGTGAGGCGGCGCTCGTGGGCGAGGAAGATCGCGAGCACGACGATCCCGGTCGCCAGGAGGGCGTAGCTGCCCCAGGTCCATCCCCAGGTTTCGGCCTGGATGATCGGCAGTAGCAGGAGAAGGATGCCCGTGGCCGCGAGGAGCGCGCCGGGGAGGTCCAGTCGCGCGGTCGAGGCGGAGCGGGACTCCGGCAACACCTTCGCGCCGATGACGAGGGCCAGGACCGAGACGGGCACGTTGATCCAGAAGATCGTACGCCAGCCCAGGCCGAACAGGTCGGCCTCGACGAGCAGCCCGCCCAGCAGCGGGCCGGCGACCGAGGCGAGGCCCTGGACCGCTCCGTACGCGCCGAACGCCTTGGCACGCTCACCCGGAGCGAAAGATGCCCGGATGATCCCGAACACCTGCGGGACCATGATCCCGGCGGTCAGTCCCTGCGCGGCCCGCATGCCGATGAGCATCCCAGGATCGACGGCCAGCGCGCACAGCGCCGAGGTGACCATGAACCCGGCCAGCCCGATCATGAACAGCCGCTTGCGGCCGTACTGATCGCCGAGCCGTCCACCGGTGATCAGGCCCGCGCCCAGGGCGAGGGTGTAGGCGGCGATCGTCCACTGGATCTGAGCGTCGCCGGCGCCCAGGTCGCGGGCTATCGCCGGGGCCGCGACGGTCACGATCGTCGCGTCGAGAAGGTCCATGAAGGACCCGAAGAGCACCACCAGCAGCGCCGCGGTCGCGCCGGCGCCGGCGATGGGTGCGGGAGGAACCTCAGTGCTGAGGGTGCCCTTTCGAGGGCTCGGTGAAGCGGTCATGCCGGTCACCCTGTCGGGCATAGTTGCCATCGAGTGACCGCTATGGCGAGAGAATCGGAGCATCATGGCTGCCACCTCCGCGCGGACGCTCAAACTGCTGTCCATCTTCGGGATCGGCGCGACCCTGACCGCCGGGGAACTCGCCACCCGGCTCGGCACGTCGGTGCGAACCGTACGGCGCGACATCGACACGCTCCGGGACCTCGGGTACGAGATCGAGGCCGTCCGCGGCGCGGGTGGCGGTTATCGGCTCGGTCACGCCGCCCGCCTGCCGCCGGTCGTGTTCGACGAGGACCAGGCCGTCGCCGCGGCCGTCGCGCTGCAAACCGTCCCGGCGGTCCTGTCCGGCATCCGCGAGAACGCGGCCCGTGCTCTCGCCACGCTGCACCAGGCGATGCCCGCGCGCAGCCGCCGGCACGCCGAAGCGTTCACCGTCTCCTCAGCCCGCAACTACTGGGAGTTCCCCGCCCCACCGATCGACGCCGAGACCGTCCGCGCCGTCGGCAGCGCGATCAACCGGCAGCACCTCGTACGCGTCGGCTACACCGGTGACGGCGAATCTGTCACGCTCACGCTGGAGCCGCACGACCTCGTGGTCTGGGCCGCACGCTGGTATCTGGTCGCCTTCGACCCGGATGCGGACCGATGGCGCGCGATGCGCGTGGACCGCATCCAGGCGCACCAGCCCACGCACACCCCCTTCGACCGACGCGACATCCCGCACGGCGATCCCGTCGCCTTCGTCATGACCGCACACGACCGCGGAGACGCCGCCGCCGAATGGCAATGCCGCGGCTCAGCCATCCTCGCCCTGCCCGCCTCCACCGTCGCCAGGTTCGCCCCCGGCGGATCAACAGTCGAGTACGACACCGAAACCACGTGCCGGCTCACCCTCGGCGCATGGTCATGGCCAGGACTGGCAGGACTGCTCCTCACTTTCGACGCCGACATCACCGACATCGAACCGGCCGAACTCAGGCAAGCCCTGCACTCTCTGCGCACCCGAATCAGCAGGGGAGTACAGGTGGAGCCGGAGCTGGCGGTCGAGGTTCCGACCGATGTCGCCCACGAGTGCGGCTGATGACGGCACCCCTTGGGCTACCGGCGCCCGCGTGTGGCGTGCACCGAAATGGACGAAGTTCTCGGCACCCATAGGGGTGTACACACCAATTGTAAACGTATACACATACTGCATACCGTATCCCAACAGTCGAAAAGCGAGGCCATGAACCCCAGGAACCTCCTCCGCACGGCGGTCACCTCCGTGACCACACTCGCCCTCTTGGGCGTGCCCGTCAGCGTGGCCCACGCGACGGTTACACCCACATGCACCCCATACGTCTTGAACGTCCACATCCACTCCAAAGATGAGGGGGGCGCCAAGGCCTCGGCTGTGATCCATAACTGCTACGGGAATGGCCAGTTCACTGTCGACTTCGCTTACGCCCCCGACCCGCCATGCGCCTACATGGCTTACGGCACCACCAGGAAGTTCAGCACCATGAGTCCTGTCGGGGCCGGGGTCCTGGTCCGCGGGGGCAAGCGGTGCTGATTCTCGCGTCGGGACGCGGGAACGCTTGACCCCACGAGATCTCGTGCGTCTGGCACCTTCGGGTGTAGGCGCGCGAAATCTCGAACTCCGCATCCACGGGGACTGTGTGGTCTTCCAGTCACTGGACAGACCCCTTGAGGGTGTCGTTGACGGATTCGATGAGCCGGCGGATTCGATGAGCCGGCGGATCGGCTTGAGCAGTTCTTCGCCGGGGCGAGGGGTGCGGTTGTTGCGGTGACCGAGACTGCCCGCACTCTCAAGATCGGCCGCTCCACCGCCCACGACCAGCTGACCAGCTGACCAGCTAAGTGACATGTCGTGGCATATTAGGGCTGCCAACTTCATGACAATTTGCACCCGACGGCCTGCCCCGGCCGCTGGAGCACTCCCCAGTCGGACGCAAGAAGAAGCACTGCTCCCGGAGCTGCAAGGACGCCATCAGCAACGCCAAGAAGCGCTCGCACGACCAGCGCCGCACCCAGCTGCAGACCACCTTCGCTGCCACGGTGGCCGAGCACCGCCCCACGCTGCACGCCCTGACCGAGGCGGTCAGCACCCAGGTGGGCACCGAGACCGCGCTGCTGCACCGCATCGAGACCGAGCTGCTGGAGCCCATCGCCGACCTCGAAGAGCAGGCCGAGGGCGAGCGCGCGGCCGCCACCCAAGGCCGAGCAGCAGGCCAAGGCCGCCCAGGAGGGTGCGAGAACGGCGGAGGGACGCGCGAGGGCGGCCGTCGAGCGGGCCGATGCCGCCGAGAACGCTGCGGCCCGGGGGCGTCCGGACGGCTCACCGCCATGGCCTGTCACGGCCAGGTCCTCATGACGCCCGTAATTCGCATGCCCGCGTCGGGGAAGATCGCAACAATAGGCAGGTATGCGCCATCTGGGCGGTTCGAGGTGGTCCTCAGGTGACGTGGTCCGCCGCCACGAAAGTGTGAGGGTAGCGCCGCGCTCGTTCCCGCACCGGCGGTCACTGGCCGTCCGGGGCCGGTCGGCCGCCTTCCTGGCCGCTGCGGGCGCCCGGTGCGGGGTCGGCGTCCCCGTTCGCTTCGCTGCTGCCCGGCTCGATGATCCCGGTGGCGCGGCGGCCGGTGGTCGAACCGGCCCTGAGCTGTGGGTCCTCCGGTTGCGGGCGGTCGAAGGTGGGGCGGGCCTCCTTCCAGTGGCCGCGGGTGAAGTCGGGCACCTTGACCGGGCGCAGGCGGCCGGACCTCAGCGACTCGTGGCTGAGCGGGATCACCGAGCACCACGCCGCCGAGTCGTAGACGTCGATGTCGGGCGTCATGCCGAGCCGCATCAACTGGACGAGGCGGAAGATGGAGACGAAGTCGCCGCCGCCGTGCCCGCCGTATTGGTCGGCCAGCCTTTCCAGCAACGGCCATAACCAGTGGTCGTACTGCTGGCGGATGGCGGTGTAGGCGCTGCCGGTCCGCCACGTGTGGTCGTTGTGGCCGAGCGATTCGAGGTAGACCCGGGCGTTGTCGAGCTCGATCGATCCCCGCGTGCCGGTGAGCGTGGTCTCCCTGGTGTACGGGTGGGGGGAGTTCACGTCGTGCTCGACCCGGATGAACCGGCCGTGGACGGTGGTGACGAAGCAGGTGTGCCGGTCGCCCGAGATGTACGGCCTGTCCTGCCAGGACGAGTGGTCCGGCGTCACCCGCGGGTCCTCCTCGCGGAACAGGGCCAGCGCTTTGGGCAGGGAGGCCACGGCGACCAGCTCGTCGAAGCGGTCTCCGCGGTTGACGCCCATAGCGGCCGAGACGGGCCCCAGGCCGTGCATCGGGTAGTGCAGGGCGTTCATCCGGGTCTGCCAGCGCCGCCGCCAGTACTCGGGGTGGTAGGCGCCGCCGAACAGGTACGGCCAGCGCAGGTCGTGGATGTAACCGCCGGAGCCGTGCTGCAGGTCGCCGAAGAGCCCCGCCTGGACCATGTTGAACATCTGCAGCTCGGGACGGAAGTAGTTGACGTTCTCCAGGAGCATGCAGTGCTTGCGGGTCCGCTCGGACGTGCGTACCAGGCTCCAGATCTCGTCCAGGTGCGGGGAGATCGGCAGCTCGACGGCGACGTGCTTGCCGTGCTCCATGGCCGCCCTAGCCTGCGGGTAGTGCCATTCCCACGGGGTGGCGATGTAGATCAGGTCGATGTCGTCGCGCTGGACGAGCTTGAGGAAGTCCTGTTCGCCCGCGGAGTAGCCGACCGGCTCGACGTCCTGGAAACCCTGCTGCATGATGCGGGCGATGGTGCGGCTGACCCGTTCCGGACGGATGTCGCACACGGCGGTGACGGTGGAGACGGCGCCCCAGCGCACGTCCTGGCTCCCGCCCCGGTTGCCGAGGCCGATGAGCCCGACCCGGACGTTCTCGAAACCCTCGAACGGCACGTTCACCATGCTGCGTTCGCCCTGGGCGCGCGGCGGTTCCCAGGCGATCGAGGCGTCGGCGGTGCCGACGCCGGCGACACCCGTGGCGGCGCCGAGTGAGATGCCGGACCTCAGCAGATCACGGCGTGAGGGGACGTAGCGGTGCGGAGGGGCCACAGCGATCACTCCCTGCTCGTGGACGGTGATGGTGCATGGCGCTTTCCCCCCGGTAGTGGGCAGTATCGATCGTCCGCTCCCGGGGGGCAAGAGAGGCGCCGCGGCACGGGAGCGGGGGCGCCCGGGTGTGGCGTCAGGGGTTGCGGACGCGGTAACGCAGGTGGGGCACGAACGCTCCACCCGCGACCGCCTCCACCGGGACGAGCTCCACCTGCTCCCCGTCGAACAGCCGCGTGCCGCCGCCCAGCAGCAGCGGCGCGATGTGCAGCCAGATCTCGTCGAGCAGGCCCGCCCGCAGCAGTTGCCGGGCGACGTTCGCGCCCATGACCAGCACGTGCTTGTCGCCCGCGGCCTGCCTGGCGCGACGGACGGCGGCCTCCAGGCCGTCGAAGGCGAACGTCCCGCCGTTGTCGCCGAGCAGGTCCTCCCTGGGGTGGTGGGTGGTCACGACAGCTGGGCACCTCGCGCGCGGATGGGTGAGCGGCTCAGTTCCGATGCGTGGGCAGTTCTGGGCGGTCGTTGGTCCAGCCGATCGCCTGGTACGCGGTGGAGAGACGCAGCTCCGCCTGCCGCCCGTTCGCAAGCTTGGTGGTGTTCGTCCTCACCTCGGCAAGAAGCAGGCCGGTGCTGGGATCGATCACGAGCTGAACCTTGGAGAACAGGCCCGGCTCTATCTCCTCCTGATAGCTGAGCGTCGGCCCGCGCCGGCCCAGCGGATCGGTCATCTCCCCCTCGGCCCGTATGCCGGGCAGAGCCGCAAGGATCCGGTACGCGGATGCCCGAACCTCGGGCGAGGCCGGCAGGCCACTGAGGATGTCCACACAGTTTCGCAGAAGGATGTACGCCCTCGCCTCCTCCACGTCCATCCCGGATCCGGCCAGCTCCAGCCGGCCGATGCGCTCTTCCAGGTAGCTCCGGAGCGTCTCGGGCTCGCTCGGGATCGCGCGCACCTCCTTCCAGGTCATCGACTTCCCTGCCAGGTCACCGGCCGAACCCTTCCACTTGCCATAAAGCCGTTCGGCGGTTCGCTCACCTGCCGCCGCCTCCAGCGGCCTGGACGGGACGGAAAACAGGTTTTCCGTCTTCATGTTCTTGGGGTATCGCCAGCTGGTAGGTGCCCCCGCGGCCCGCCAGGCCGCCTCGTCTTGCGGGGTCGCGGGCTTGACGCCGAGATCTTGCCGGATGCGCCAGTACTGCAGATCTGGCCGCTTCGCCAGCCACGTCTCAAGGGACCGGCTGCCCTCGAGCACATAGCTGCGGGTGGGGTCGGTCAACATCCACTTGTTGACGGTCGCGGTGCGCCAGTAGTCGCCGCTCGCAGGGGCCTTCTCCACGGCGACGGCAGCAGCGAGCAGGATTTGCCGGGCGGTCGGTTCGGCCGTCGCGGACACCGACGTACTGGGCTGAGGCCCGACGGAGATTGTGCTGTCAGACAGCATCGTGGGGGCGGTGACCGCTACCGCGGTGGCGGCCGCGGCCAGGCCGAGCAGAGCGCGGCCAGGAAAGAGCAGGAGCCGCCGCCGGGCCGGAACGCACTCCAGCGAGACGATCTCCGCCAGCAGCGCGTCCGCCCCCGTGGTGGACGCCCGGCCGGCCAGGTCCTCATCCAGCACTCGCGCCCGGTCCTTGAAGATCTGGTCGTTGTTCACCCTGACTCCTTCTCGATGAGCGGCCGTGACGCGAAACCAGCGGCCGACGGGCGGGTCTTCTCCAGGGCCTTGGCGAAGCGCTTGCGGGCCCGGTGCAGGCGGATCCGGGCGGCATTACGGGAACAGCCCAGCACAGTGGCGATCTCGCCGGGGTCGAGCCCTTCCCAGAGAGCCAGGGCCAGCAGTTCACGATCGCTGTCGGCGAGCATGCCCATGGCTCCCTCAACGCCGTCCCGTTCACTGTGGTGGGAGGGGGCGGCGTAAAGGTGTTCGATCTCGTCGGTGAGCTCGGTGTGCCGGGTGAGCCTGCGCCGCTCGCTACGACGGTGATTGGCCAGGACCCGACGGGCCACGCCGTACAGCCAGAGCTTGCCGGTCTCGCCATCGGGGAGCTCGGCCATCCGCCGCCAGGCGACCACATAGGTCTCGGCCACCACGTCGGCGGCGTCCTCGGGAGAGGAACACCGCCGTACGGCATATCCGAGGATCTGCTCATAGGTTCGCCGGTACACCGCCTCAAACCGGGACCGGTCGTCTTGTTCACTCACGCGTCATCCTCGTCAGACCTTCCGAACGCTGCGGGCTTTCACTTCCTACGTGTCCGTGGCCGACGGCAGAATTTCAGGACAGGCAGGAACGACTGAACCGATCGGAGCGGCCTCGCGAACCGGCGGCGTCACTGTCGATCGTGTCCGCCCAGTTCGGCATCCGCCGCGCCGGTGCGACTCGGTAACGTTATGTGTCACATCGGCGTAGGAGGCGCTTGGCTTGTCCGTCGTCTCGTTCCCCGGCCAGCCCGACCCGGCCCCGATCGGCCCGACGACCGCGATAGCGGTCGACCGCTTCCTCGACTCCATCACCGCAGCCACGACCCGCGCCGGCTACGCCGAGAGCCTCACGCGCCTGCTCGCCGTCGCCCGCCCCCGAGCACTCGACCAGGCCGCTGACTACCGCGATCCCACCCCCGCCGAGTGGGCCGAGTTCGAACAGCACTTCCAGTTGCGCCGGGTGGCCCTCGGGGACTGCTTCCGTCCATACGGCACGCCGTACGTCCACGAACACGCTAACGACCTACATTTCATCCCCACCCGGTGATTCGCTGGTACGAGTTCTCGTCCTCCTCATCGAGCGCGCTCCGACAACGTCCAGGCCCGCCTTGCCGAAGCACGCCAGCGCCGTTGGCTCGGAGAAGTATCCGCGCTGGAGGAGAGCCTTCGCCATATCCAGGCAAAGCGAGCCCGGATAACTGCCACCTCGGAGTGATAGGAGCCGCCAGGGCCTGTTCGAGGCGGCGGGGCGAGCCGGCCGGGGCCGCGCAGGAGGTCATTGGACAGGCGTGGGCCTCCGCGCGGAGGTAGTCGTCGTCGCTCACCGCCAGGTCTTTGCGTAGGAGCGTTTCAACCGGCTACTCGTTTGCATCGACCTATAAACGGCGTTCGCCCTGGACACGTCCGATCGGAGGCGTTGTTTCACAGGTGGCCACCTGTGAAACACGGCCTGCCCAACACGGGCCGGCCGAGCTGAGCACAGACCCCGACCTACGGCGCAGTCCTCAAGGATGACGTGCGCTACCTCGGCGACATCATGACCCGCGTGCGCGACCACATGCGCGCGCAGCCGCCCCGCTCGGCGGTCCCGCGCGAGCGCCGTACCCGGTCAGAGACCTAGCACGGCCTCGAGGTCGTCGATGGCCGCCAGGGGCTGGGCGAGCTGCTCGCGTTCTGCCTCGGTCAGGGTGAGGGCGCGCGCCCGGGCCAGGGCGTGCCCGGCGGCGGCGTGGTCCTTGGCGCGGACGGCGAGCTCGGCCCGGTAGACCAGCGCCTCCAGCAGCTCGGCCGCCGACGCGGTGTCCTTGTCCCGCTCCAGGGCGCCGTCCAGGATCTCGGCCGCCCGCTCGTGCTTGCCGTGGGAGTCGCCCATCACGACCGCCCGGTTCAGCGAGGCGGTGAGCCTGCTCGTGGCCTCTTCCTTCTCCGGCAGGGGGCGGGCGGCCATGAAGCGGATCCAGTTGCCGCCGGGGTCGATGACAGCGAAGCCGGAGTGGTTGCCGTCGTTCTTCCGCCTGCGCGGCCGGGTCATCCGGGGGATGCCGGAGACCAGGAGCTTGCCGTTCGCCGCGCGCATGCCCGCGGCGAACGCCTCGAACAGTTCTCCGGTGTCCGGCACGACGATCACGCAGGTCCCGTAGGAGTCTTCGGGCTTGAACGCCTCCGGCATGCCGAAGAAGCCCAGTTGGAGATCCTCGCGCTTGAGCAACACGTACGGGTTCGGCCGTACCTGGTAGTAGATCCGGCGGAAACCGAGCATCGTGTAGAAGTCGACCATCTCGTCGATGGAGCGGCAGGGAAGCAGCGGTATGGCGATCTCGTTGGCCATCGGGGGAACTCCTATTCGCCGGCCATGGTGAACGCGCCCTCTTCCAGGCGGCGGATCATCCGGTCGGTCCACTGGGCGCCGGCGTCGGCGGTGCTCAGCCACAGGGACAGCACCTCGCCCACCGGGCCCCAGGTCGCCAGATCCGTGCCTTCGGGCAGGTACGCGGTGATGCTCGCGCGCCACTCGCGCATGGCGCGGGCCCGCTCGCGCAGCAACTCCAGGGCCCGCTCCCGGGGAAGGTCCTCAATGAGGCCGACAGCGGCGCCCAGCACGTCCAGGCTCGGCTCGCGGTCGGCCAGCGCCTGACCCAGCAGGTCGAGGTACTCCCGCTCGCCCTCCTGGGTCAGCTCGTACTCGATCCGCGGCGGCCCTCCGGCCTCGGAAGCGACCGTCTCGTGCGTCACCAGCAGGCCCTGACCGGCCATGCTCTTGAGCGCGTGATAGACCGAGCCCGAGGTGGCGGTCGACCACTCGTGCGCGCCCCACGACTCCAGATCCGCGCGGACCTGGTAGCCGTGGGCGCGCCCGCGCCTGCGCAGCGCGCCCAGGACCAGCAGCCGTACCGGCTTCATCGAACCCTCCCGAACTTCACTAGCCAAATTTGGCTAGCTGCTACCGGGAGCTTACCGCACCAACGTGGAGGAAATCGGCGTAGCGGCCAAAGCGGCGTACCAGCTCCTCGTGATCGCCCTCCTCGACAACCCGGCCACCGTCCAGGAAGGCGATGCGGTCGGCGCGCTGGACCGTCTCCATCCGGTAGGCCACCATCACCACCGTCCGGCCGGCCATCAGGCGCTCGATCCGCCCTACGGGTGACGCTCCGAAGTGACCGCCTGGTGCGGGATCGCGCCAGGTCGGGGTGGCCGTCCCGGTCAAGCGGCGGGTCAGGTCGTCGGTCATCGACCAATAGATCATCGACTCGGAGCCGGCCGATCGGGTCTCGTAGTCGCGGGCCGGTCCCGGAGAATGAGGTCGAGTACGGCCTTGCCTGGAACACGGCGACCGAGGAGGGCATCTATCGCCTCATCCACCCGTTCCCAGGGGCCGCGCCAGCCGATCTGCGGATCGAGGTTCCCTTTCTCCAGCAGGTGGATCAGGTAGGCGAGATCCGGTCCGAAGGGAGCGGCTACGGTGAAGGGTTCGAGACGCTTGAGAGCGCCTTTCATCCGTTCTTCCTCGAAGTCGATGATGGTCGGTTCGCGGGATGCCCATCCGATGGACAGGGCAATGCCGCCGTCTTCCAGGGCCCCGAACCCCTCGGCCAGCAGGTTGCCGCCTACGTTGTCGAGTACGCCGAAGACGGGTTCGGCGGGCTTGGCCGTACCGGCGAGGATTTCGCGGGCGCCCAGGGCCTGCAGCCCCTCGGCACGTTCGGGACTGCCCACGGAGGCGATCACGTGCGCGCCTGCCCGCGCGGCCAGTTGTACGGCGAATCGTCCGACGCCGCCCGATGCGCCGGTGACCAGCACCCGGCGGCCGAGCACCGGTCCCAGCCGGCGCACCGCCTGCAGGGCGGTGACGCCGGCCGCCGGAAGGGCGCTTGCGGCGGCCAGGTCCACGGCGGGGGGCACGACGGTCAGGTTCGTCGTATCGACGGCTCGTCGTTCGGCCCATCCGCCGGTTCCTGCGAACGAGGTGACGCGCGCACCCTGCGGTGGTCCCGAGCCGTCGGCGGCGGCCTGGACTATGGTGCCCGCCGCGTCCTTGCCGAAGACGTCGCCGGGACGGAGTTGCCGGGCGGCGAAGGCGAGCTCGCCGAAGTTCAATGAGGCCGCTTCTACCTTGATCAGCGCCTGGGAGGGGTGTGGTTGGGGTTCGTCGACCTCACCGAAGCGCACGCCGTGGGCGGTGTCGGGATCGTAGATCAGGGCTCGCATCCGGAGTTCTCTCCATCTGAACTAACCGACTAGTTTAGTCGGGAGCATAACAGACTGAACTAACCGGTTAGAATGGGCGCATGTCGCCTACGTCACCCGCTCGTGACCGACTGCTGAAAGCCGCTCGTGAGCTGTTCTACGCCGATGGCTATGGTGTTTCGATCGACGCCGTCACCGAGCGTGCGCACGTCGCCAAGCCGACTGTGTATGCGCACTTCAAGTCCAAAGATGAGCTCATCGGCACCATGCTCACCCTGGCGTGCGAGGAATGGTTCACCGAGTTGAACGCCGAACTGGAACGGCGCGACGGCGACCCGCTGGCACAGCTGCTGGCGCCGTTCGACCTGTTGGCAGCGAGCCTGCCCGACCCCGCCTACCACGGTTGCATCCTGGTGAACAGCGCCGCTGCCTTCCTTTCCGCCGACCACCCGGCCCATCACGCTCTGGTCACCCATGATGAGCGCATGTCAACGCTCTTCGAACGCCTGGCCGCCAAGGCGGGCGCCGCAAAGCCGGCCGATCTGGCCCGGCAACTCCTGGTGCTCTACGACGGCGTCAAGGCCCGCGGCCTGGTCGACAACACCGGTGGCGCAGCTCGCGATGCTCGCACAGCTGCGACCGCTCTCCTTCAATCACACAGCGGCACACGCCCACGAAAAGGGCCGGTGACGATGTGATCGTTTCCTGCGTGGCGGCAGGAATGTCGCGTGCAGGCGTTCAGTAAGGGCGAGTTCGGCCAGCCTGCACCACGGAGTGTCGAGGTCGGTGGGCAGCCGGCGGGCGCCGACTGGGCCGTCTTCCACGGTGCCGTCGATGGCGGCGGCGTGGCCGGTGGCGGTCGGGACGAACATGTTGCCGGGGTGGTGCCTGAGCTTCTTGCGGGGTTGGCCTCGCGGCGTTTCGCCCTGGACCCAGAACAGTACGGGGGTGACGGTGCGGCTGGACTCGGTGAGCTTGGCGTAGCCATCGAGTTTGTGGGCGACGCGGTCGAGGGGTTCGGTGCGGGTGTCGTATTCGAGGAAGAACTCGATGCTGTGGCTGCCTTCGGTCCAGCGGGCATAGGCGTCCGGGCGGGGCATGGAGCCCATTCGGCGGCGCAGCGGTGTTCGGGCCACCAGGTGGTGAGACGCTTGTGCGCTGCGACGCCGTACCGCTGCTGGTGAGGAGCTCGGACCGGCCCTTGAGGCCCTTGCTGAGCTAGTCGTTGACGGCATCGTGCACGGTGTAGGTCTCCGATGCGGTGACGCCTGACTCCAGGGCATTGACGGCCTTGATCAGCTTGTCCTTGACCAGGGTCTTGGTCTTGGCCACAGCACCTTGGGAGCGCCCGCCTCGAGAACGACCGCGAACGCCCATCCATTGAGCAGGGCGGCCAATCCCGCGGCGACGAAGTACAGACCTCGCGGCACCATGGGCTTCCCCGGGTCGGCCGGGGGAGCGGACACCCGAGCACGATGAGCGCTATGGACGATGCTCAACACCCCACAACCCCAGGTGATCATCGAATGCGGCCCCGGCGACTCCTGGCGGCGGCAAACGAGATCATCCTGCTTCTGGAGGCAGTGCATTCCCGCGTTCGGCGGGATGTCGCCCCCTCAAGGGGACGCCTGGGGCCTATGCATTCTGGCCCGAACACTTCCAATGTGACCACCGCAGGCGGGGGTGCATCGGCGCCGTGGGATCGCCCGCCAGAGACAGCCCAGAACCGGGAGATCACCATGACAACGCAGAGCGTGGCCCTGCTCCCCATCGGCCGGGCCTCCGGAGGCCCGGCACTGACTCAGGCCAGGCGGTCGGGGAGCGGGGCCAGCTGGAAGTTGTCCCAGATGAAGGCGTCCATCTGGTGCTGGTTGGCGGAGAGGTTGACCACCCGGTCGACCTCTCCGTCGGCGTTGAAGTGCCACACGAGTGCCCACAGGGTGTCGACCTTGCCGATGCCCTCGGTGGTCCAGCCGCGGTGGATGTCCACGACGTACTCCTCGTTGGCCTCCAGGAACAACGGATCGGCCTGGAAGCCGGCCTTACCCAGCTGGGTGAAGAACGCGACGACCTCCTCCGCTCCGCGCTTGACGCCCGACAGAGGGTGGTGTCCAGGGATCGTCCACTCGATGTCGTCGGCCAGCACCTCGCGGATGCCCGCCAGGTCGTTGGCGGCGTACGCGGCGAAGAACCTGCCGATGGCTTCGATCTTGGTGTCTTGAATCGTCATGGCCAGGGTGCCTTTCGTTGGATGTGCAGCCTCCCGGTGCGGGGGCGAGGCAACTGTAATGCACTCTGTTATCAAAAGAAAATTGCTGAATTACACCTGGTAGGCTGCTGGCCATGACGGACGAGGCGGTCGGGAAGCGCATCCGGGAACTGCGCCAGGAGCAGGGGCTCTTGCAGGCGGAACTGGTCAAGCCCGGCCTGCTGTCGGCCGGCTATTTGTCCTTGATCGAGTCGGGTCGGCGGCGTCCGTCGCCCGACGTACTGCGGTACCTGGCCGAACGGCTCGGCACCACTCCCGACCACCTCGCCACCGGACGGCAGCCCGATCTGTGGCAGGAGACCGAGCGCCGGCTCTCCTTTGCCGAACTGGCGCTTGAGCACGCCACCGCCGAAGCCGCTCTGAGCGAGTTCGAGGAGATCTCGCGGTCCGGGCCGCCCCCGTACCACCCGCGCGCAGAGCTCGGCCAGGCCCGGGCGCTGGAGTTGCTGGGCCGCACCGAGCAGGCCTTCGCCGCCTACGAAGCCCTGTGGAAGGCCGCCGAGCCGGGCACCGCGCTGTGGGCCGAACGGGCCACCGACCTGCTGCGCTGCAGCCGAGACCTGGGCGACTACGGCTACGCCGCCGACCTCGGGGAACGGGCGATGACCACGTTCGAGGACCTGGGCGTGGAATGGAGCGACAGCTCGGTTCGGCTGGGCGTCACCCTGGCAGGTGTCTACATCCACCGGGGCGACCTGGTGCGTGCCGCCAGGCTGCTGCGACGCCTCATCGAGATCTCCGACAGCACGGGCAGCCCGCTGGCCAGAGGCTCGGCCTACTGGAACGCTGCCGTCACCGCTCACTACCAGGGCCGGGGCGCCGACGCCAAAGCCTTCGCCGACCGCGCCCTGGCCCTGTTCGGCGAAACCGACCATCAGCGGAACCTTGCCGTGCTGCGCACCTTCTACGGCGAACTGCTCTTGGACGGCGAACCCGCCGACCCGGGACAAGCCCGCGAGTTCCTCCTCGATGCGCACGAGCGCCTCACGCAGATGGCCAGCCCGGCGGAGATCAGCGAGTGTGAGACGTACCTGGCTCGCGCCGCGGTACGACTCGGCGACCTTGATGAGGCGTTGCGCTGGGCGCAGGCCGCCCGCTCGAGGCTCACCGCTGACGCGGCCCCTACAGCCGAAGCCGAAGCTGCGATCGCCCTCGGCATGGTTCACCTTGCGGCAGACGATGCGCGACAGGCCGCCGCCGCCTTGGCCGAAGGAGAACGCGTGCTGGAACGCGCGACTCCGGGGCGCGCCGTCGTCAGCCTATGGAACCGGCTGGCCGATCTGCACGAGGAACGCGGTGATACCACGGCGGCCCTGCGCGCCTACCGCCAAGCCATGACGGCGGCCGGCTACCGGCGGCCGTCACACCCATTGACACGCGTCTAGCTCGAAGTCGTCCTGCCGGACTCCCGGGGCGAGTCTCAGCTGCAGGCGGCCGGGCCCGGCGAGCTGGTCCAGCGTGGCGACGGTCTTGGCGAACAGGGCGTGGTTGGCGTGGCCGACGTCGTGGCCATCCCCAGCCACCTGGCGATCCCCGAGGTGCGCTCGTACATGAGCGTCGAGGCGGCCAGAGACGTCATCTCGCCCGACACGCCTGAGCCGGTGGCGGTCGAGGAGCAGGGCCGCTCCGGGCAGTCGTTCGTCGTCGACGTCGTCGTCTGCTCCGGGTCCTCGCAACGGCGTGCCGCGGCCGCCGGCCAGGACATCTACGCCGTCACCGCGCCGCTCGCCGTCGAGGCCGTCGCCCGGATCCTCACCGGCAGGACCAGAACAACCGGGGTCGCCTCCGCGGGAGCGATCTTCGACGCCCCGGACTGCCTGGTCGCCCTGTCGCCCCACATCACCTGGTGTTCTCGCTGGTCCGGGCGAAATTCACGGAAGGCTGTGTGACATCCGCATCTGTTTGCGGCGGGTGTGGGAAGGGAGGGTTGGGGCTCATCACCCCCGCTTGTCAGGGAGCACATCATGACACTGGCCCAAGAGAGCGTGCGGATCACGCGTACCTACCCGACCACCCCCGAGCGCGTCTGGCAGTTGTGGACCACCGGCGAGGGGATCGCCCGGTGGTGGTCGCCGGACGGGTTCACCGTCGAGGTCGACAAGCTCGACCTGCGGCCCGGCGGCGAGCTCATCTACACGATGACCGCCACCGCGCCGGAGCAGATCGCGTTCATGGAGAGTCACGGGATGCCGCTGAGTACCCGGTCACGCAAGAAGTTCGTCGAGGTGGCGGAGCCGGGCAGGCTCTCCTACACCTCGCTCGCCGACTTCATCCCCGGCGTGGACCCCTACGACTTCCTCACCGTGGTAGAGCTCGAAGCCGTCGAGGAAGGCGTTCGCGTCACGATGACCGCGGACGCGATGCACGACGAGGAGTGGACCCAGCGGCTGGCCGCGGGCCGCGCCAACGAGCTCGACAACCTCGGGCGCGTGATCGACGCCGACTCGTAGAAGTGGCCGCGCCATCATGCCTCCCGACGGTCGCGCTGACCGGCCGTGAGCTTCTCTCTCCGGCACGGCCCCCGCTGGTGGTCGCCACGCGGCCGGGTCACCTACCCTGGTCGGCCAGGGAATGTGGACGGGGGATCCGGGTGGTGGCACTGTGGCGATCCGATCGCGCCGTCCGGCTCGCGCCGGTCGGCGCGGTCGCGTGCGCGGGCCTGCTGCCCCTGCTGCAGGTGGCGCTGGCCTTCAGCTACCCGGGCAACGACGTCCGCACCGGACTGTGGAGTCTCGCGGTGACCGTGGTGTACCTGCCCCTGCACCTGCGCCACGTCTGGTACGCGGCCCGCGGCGTACGCCTGCCGGCAGGCGGGTGGACGTTCGCGGCGATGGCCGTCGTCATCCTCGCCGCCACCCCGCTGGCGGGGAACATGTGGCCGCGCGCCTATGCGGGCCTGGCCGCGTCGGCGGTCCTGGTCCTTCCCGGCCCGTGGTCATTCGTGGTCTATCTGTCGCTGGTGATCGCGGCCGCGCCCGCGTCCCTGCTGCTCGGCCTGCCGTGGAACGCCGCGCCGTGGCTCACCCTTTCTGTGCTGTCCGGCAGCGGAGCCGTACTCCTGCTCGTCTGGCTCTCCGCCGCCCTCGTCCGCCTGCAGTCGGCCAGGCAGGTGCTCGCCCAGCGGGCGGTCGCCCAGGAACGGCGCCGCATCGACGACGACCTGCGCAGGACGCTCGGCAACGCTCTGGAGTCCCTCGCGGCGCGCGGCGCCCGCGCCGCCGACCTGCTGCAGACCCCGCCCGGCAGGCGGGCCGAGCTGGTGGCGGAGCTGTCCGGGCTGGCCGACGATTCACGGCGTACGCTCGCCGAGGCCAGGCAGCGGGTGCGCGGGTACCGCAGGCCGTCCCTGCGGGCCGAGCTCGACACGGCCGCCACGCTGCTGTCCGCGGCCGGGATCGAGACCCGGCTGCGGCTGCCCCGCACGGGCATCCCCGACACGATCGCGCCGGAGCCCCGGGCGGCGCTGCGCGCGACGGTCACCCGCCTGCTCGGCTCCGAAGGAGTGAGCGCCTGCACGATCACGGCCGCGGTCTCGACGGACGGTGTACGCCTGGAGGTGCGCGCCGACGGCGTTACGGAAACCATCGACGTGCAGACCGAGGGACGCCCATGATCCCGCCGATCGCGCCACGGTGGGTGGTGCGGCATCCCCTCTGGCCGCTGATCGCCCTGCAGGTCGTGCTGGCCGTACAGGTGCCCATCTACACGACCCTCGGCATGGACGGCCCGGCGGGGAACCCCGTCGCGGCCACCGTCGCCATGGCCCTGGTGCTCTTCCTGAGCCTGCGACACAGCCTGGCCGCCGCCAGGGGCGAACGCCCCGCGGGCTGGCCCTGGACCCTGGCCGCGCTCGTCGTGCTGGCCGACGTCCCGCTGTGGTGGGTCGGTTCGAACTGGCAGGCCGTCACCGCCTTCGCCCTCGCCTCCATCGTGATGCTGCTGCGCGGCCGGCTGATGCTGGTCGCAGCCACGTTGCAGCTCCTGCTCAACCCGGTGAAGGAGGTGATCGCCATGCTGGGCGACGGCACCTACACCACCCCTCAGGCCCTCTTCCTGGGCGCGTATGCCCTGTTCGTCCTCATCCTGTACGCCAGCACGCTGGTCGGCGGCGCCCGCCTGGTCCGGCTGCTGAACGAACTGGAGGCCACCCGCACCGAACTGGCCGCCACCGCCGTCGGCGAGGAACGCATCCGCGTCTCCCGCGACCTGCACGACCTGCTCGGCCAGAGCCTGTCGGCCATCTCCCTCAAGGGCGACCTGGCCCTGCGCCTGCTCGCGAAGGACACCGCCGCCACCCGCGCCGAGATCGAGAGCCTGACCGAGGTCGCCAGGGACGCGCTCAGGGACATACGCGCGATCACCCGCGACGAGCACTCGGTGTCGCTGCGCACCGAGATCGACGGCGCCGCCGCCCTGCTCGGCGCCGCCGGCGTCGACATCCGCCTGGACGTGGCCGACCTGCCGCCGCTGTCCGGTCCCGCCCAGAACGCGCTGGCCTGGGCGATCCGCGAGGGCACCACCAACCTGCTACGGCACAGCGACGCCCGCACCTGCACCATCACCGTGACCCGCGACCGGGGCGCGGTACGGCTGGACATCGTCAACGACGGCGCCCAGCCGCCCTCGACGCCCTCGCCCGGCACCGGGCTCTCCGGGCTGGCCGAGCGGGCCCGCGCCGCCTCCGGCACCTGGCTCACCACCGCTCACGACGGCCTGTTCCTGCTGTCGGTCGAAGTCCCCGAGGAGGTCGCATGATCCGCGTACTGATCGCCGAGGACATGCACATGATCCGCTCAGCCCTGGTCGCCCTGCTGTCGCTGGAGGATGACATAGAGGTCGTCGCCGAGATCGAACGCGGCGACGAAGTCCTCGCCACCGCCCTGCGCGTCCAGCCCGACGTCGCGGTGCTGGACATCGACATGCCGGGGCTGGACGGGCTGTCAGCGGCCGAGCAACTGTCCGCGCGGCTTCCCGGCTGCCGCACGCTCGTCCTCACCGGGCTCAGCCAGCCGGGCAACCTGCTGCGCGCGCTGAAGGTGCACGTGAAGGGCTTCATCGTGAAGGACGCCCCGGCGCAGACTCTCACCGACGGGATCAGGCGTATAGCGGCAGGGGAGCGGGTGATCGACCCCGAGCTGGTCGCCGCCGCGCTCGAGACGGGCAGCAGTCCGCTGACCGCTCGCGAGACGGAGGTACTGCGCGCGGCGGCGAGCGGCATCCGCGTCGCCCAGATCGCCACCCAGCTCTCGCTGTCGCAGACCACCGTGCGCAACTACCTGTCCAACGCCATCGGCAAGGTCGGCGGGCGCAACCGCATCGACGCGATCCGCATCTCGCGCGACGCGGGCTGGCTGTAGCGGGCAAAACCGCGGCGGCGGCTCCGACGTCCCGGGTGGATTCAGCCATCGAGAGGGGAGCCGCAGGCCATGGGCAAGGTGATCGCGAACGCGACGGTGTCGCTGGACGGGCTCATCGCCGACGAGTCGGATCAGGTGAGGCCGCTGTTCGACTGGTACGGCAACGGGGAGGTCGCCTTCAACGGCGGTGACCCCGAGCGGGTCTTCCATGTCTCGACGGCCAGTGCGGCCCACCTGGAGGAGACCTGGTCCCGGATCGGCGCGGCGGTGATCGGGCGGCGGCTGTTCGACCTCACCAACGGCTGGAGGCATGAAAGATCGCTTCCAGAGTTCCGCGTGATCCTTTCCCAGGTCGGGTGAGGCGCCCGCCTCGATGTGGTCGGCTTGACAGTGGTTACGAGACCCGAAGGCGGTCCAGCTGAGGGGCGTAGCAGTGCAAACCGAGTTCGGCCGCGACCTGGACCGCGTACACCGAGGACTCCTCCGCGCGGGCGAATCGCACCTGGATGGTTCAAGGTGCTGGTGCCTCGGTTCGCGGTATCGCAGCCCTCATGATGACCCGGGAGTGGCGGGAGTCAGGGGCGCGGCACGTCGAGAACGATGACGGGCGCGTTCTCCGCGAGCAGCTGATCAGCGTCGAAGCCTACCCCGGTGGTCTGCTCGGTGAAGGCGAACACGGCGGCGCGCTTGCCGTCGAAGTCGTCGCGGGCCAAGCCGTCGAGCAGGGTGCGCAGACCGGCCAGGGCGGACGGGTCGCCATCCTCCTCCCGGCGGTCGCCGAAGACGAACTCCCACATCCGCGCCCTGATCCGCCCGTCGGCCGCGTAGACGACCGTGTGGCCGCCCGTGACGCGCCAGGACGCCATCCACACCCGGGCGCCCTCACTGACCGTGGCGAGAACCTGGTCGGAGAGCCCGTAACCGTAGGTGAACTCCAGCAGGCCCCAGGCGCCGTCCCCTTCGAAGGCGAAGAGCACGGGCTCCTCCGCCTCCAGCGCCTCCTCGGGCGGGTAGGCCATGACGCGCTGTTCGGGGTCGCGACCGCCGTTCACGCGCCATAAGACGTCGTCGAGGCCGAGGTGCTCGCCGAGGGGCTGCACGACGATCCAGCAGAGGGCGTCCAGCCAGGCGACGCGGCGCAGGACGTCCCGATAATGATCTATCACCTGCATATGAGAACACGCCGAGAGCCTCCGGGAGCAGGACACGGAGGCTCTCGGTGGGGATCATGAGCCGGCGCAGAACTTCCAGTGGTCCCCTCCAGGACGCGCTCGTCCGGCCGGGGACGAGCGGGAGGTCACGGCCCTGCGCCGATCGTTATCTCGCCCGGATGGAAGCCCAGTTCACGCTGACCGGCCTGATCAGCGACCTGAAGTCATCGATGCCCAAGGTGTGGCCACGATCCGCATCGGACCTTAGCGCTGTTGAGCTCGTTCCTGTGGGCGAGCGTTATCACGGTCGGCGGTGTGGGCGGCGCCGGTCAGGGCGGTGCGCAGCTCGTCGAGATCGCGGCTCGTCAGGTGGCGGTGATGGTGCCCGCCAATCCCGTGAGCCCGACGTGGCTGGTAGAGGAGACCGGCGGCCTATGGGCGGCAGTGCATTGAGCAGGCCGGTCGGCAGACGACTCTCGGCGGGTACGACCTCGTCACGTACGCCACCTTCAAGCCGTTCGAGAAACCGGTCGCCCAGCGGCAAGGCCTCACTGTCGAACACCTTTTCCAGCACCGGCTCATCCTCGGTAACAGTCCGCCCGTATCCGGCCACGCCAGCCCACCTATATCGCTTGACGCGACGCATGCCGTCGCCCCGGGCTCCCATCGCCGATCCGGCGAAACCCTGCCCGACGGCGCCCCGACCAGAGCGACATTCTAGTTGGCGCTGATGGTCAAGGAGTTGGCACGCATCGACAACGGAGCCGTCTCCGCGTTGTGGGAGCCTGTGCTCCAAGCAGGTGCCCGCGTTCTCCCCGGAATTCCGGGCCGGACACGCGAGGCGGGACGTCGGGAACAGGATGGTGAAGTGGGCAGGAATCGGCTCCTGAAAGGTGTAGTGGGTGCCGCCGTCATGGCATTTGGGCTTACCGCGATGCCATCTGCCGCATCTGCGGCGGCGGGCGATCGGATCAAGATAATCGAGTTCAACCTCTGTCTCGACGTCAAGGAGTTCAGCACCAAGGACGGGGCCAGGGTCCAGTTGTGGAGCTGCAACGGGAACGCCAACCAGCGCTGGAGGATGTACAAAGACGGCACCATTCGCAGCGCGCTCAACGGCAAGTGCCTCGACGTGCGCGAATTCAACGCCAAGAATGGTGCGATCGTGCAGATGTGGAGCTGCAGCGGCGCGTCGAACCAGCAGTGGTACTGGAGCAACTCGAAATACACCCGCGCCGGATATCGCATGCTTCGAAGCCGTCTTAACAACTTCTGCCTCGACGCCACGGGTAAGCAGCACAAACTCGGTACGCCTCTGCAGATGTGGAGCTGCAGTTCAGCATGGAACCAGGCGTTCCGCTGGATCTGAACTCGGTCATCGTGGTTCGGTAGGTGAGTTGCGACAGCGCCTCCCGCACCCTGGCGCCGATCTCCGATGGGCTTGCCGCATGTGATGCAGTCATCGCCGAGCAGGTTCAAATTGCGGTGCTTGAGCGGGGAAAGCCGGGCGATGTCCTCCTCGCGGATCTCACCGGGCGGGCCACGCGGTTGAACGGCCGCTCGCCGTGGCGGCGGATCGACAAGGTGCCGTCGCGGCACAGGTCCAGCCGCCAGGGCCGGTCGGTCCAGTCCGCCCAAGTCGGCGGCGCACGCAACGGGCGGTTCCTCAGGCCCGTGCAGCCCAAGGCCGGCGGTCAGCACCCGGCCTAGTACCGGGCCAGAAGGACTCCTCGTTCACCAGGTCATAGTTGGCGATTAGTGGCATTGGCAAGCTCTCCAACCCGATGAAGGGCGGGGCGGGGGATTTCGTTCGATGACGTACGGCCGCGCGGAGGGGGCATGCTCTGTTGCTTCTGCCACCGGCCCGGGGTCGGCGCCGATCGGGTGCCTTCAGCGCGCGTGCAGCGACGGCACGATGTGCCACCACGATGGGGCGATGGCCCGGACCTTGGCCTCGAACGCGGCCGCCGCAGTGGCGGCGTCGGGCGGCGCGAAGACGTAGGTGATGTAGTCGCCGCCGCCTTGGCGGAAAGCCGGGGGCCGGCCGGCTCGGCCAGCGCAGGCAGGACCTCGCAAATGATCCGCACGTCCTCCTCGGAATCGGGGTCGCCGTGCACCACGGTGACCGGGATCCTGCCCTGCGTTGCGAGCGCGGCGTCGGCGAGGACGGCACGCTCGGCCAGCCGTCGTGCCCAGTCCGGCTGCCCTGGCCTTTCCTGCGGGTCATCGCTGCCGGGTGCCTCGGGCCGCTTGTCGGTGCTCATCGGGGGAGGTCCTTTCGTTGACGAGGAGTACGGGGTGGCCCGGGGGAGGGGACTGGCGGTTCCCCGCTGAGGCGATCAGGGGCGTGCGGGGGAGACGGCCAGGATCGCGGCGGCCAGGGCCCGCCCGTGAGCGGGGGCGTGCTCCGGGTCGCCGAGCCCCATCCGGGTGTTCTGGTGATACAGCACCACGGTGCCGTCCGGGTGCCGGGCGACGACCTCGATGCCGGCGCCGGGCAGCGCCACGCCGCGCACGCCGTCACCGAGGTCGCGGCTCAGGTCGATCAGTTCGGGCAGCGCCAGCCCGGTGGCGGCCTGGGCGGCGACGAGCTGGTGGCGCGCCTGTTGCAGGTTCTTGCGGGTGACCTGCAGGCGGGTCTCGGCGGCGGTGACCTGTGTGGCTGCCGTGGTCTCGGCCTTGGTCCGGGCCTGGCGCTCCTGGTCGCGTTCCTGGCGCATCGCGTCGCGTTCGGCCTCAGGGCGGTGCCGCTCCTGCCGTGCTTCTTCGCGGAGGTGTTCCAGTTGGCCGACCTCCGGCCGGCCGCTGAGGCCACCGATGACGTTCCGCCCCTGCGCGGTAGCGGCCATCCTTGCCGCGGGCAGCGCCGGATGAGCGGCCTGTCCGGGCCCGAGCGGCCTATGGCCCTATGCGAACCCCACCACGATCATCGCCACCGCCACCCAGCACCTCGGCTACCCCTCCACGGCCCAGACCTACCCCAAAACCTTCACACAGGCCTCGCCGCGCACCTCATCGGGCTCACCGCGCAACGCCGGCCGCACTGACCACGGACGCCGCTGCCCTGTCCGTCGATCTTGTTGAGACCTCTACAGGCGGTTCACCGGACCACCCTGTCGGCTGCATCGACAACACCGCTGAACCGCGGAGAGAGAACGAGATCGGCTGCGGGAAGGGGACGACCTCACATCTCCGAGCGCACCCTGGAGGGCCTGGATGCCGCCCGCGCCGCCGGCCGCGTCCGGGGGCGCGGAACCGGCAGACAGCCGTGGACGCTGAGAGGATCTTGGCCGCAGCGAGTGAAGTCTCTCTCGGTCGTGAAGGGCTTTCAGCGCGTCGCCCGGTCGCGGCGGCGGCGGACGGCGCGGATCTCGGCGTCGGCGACCTTGCCGTCCAGCAGCGCGTACAGCTGCGTCGTCTCCGTGGAGACGTGGCCGAGGCAGCGGCGGACGGCCTCGATGGAGACGCCGGCGTTGATGAGTTCGGTGGCGTGGGCGTGGCGCAGCTGGTGGATGTCGAGGTCGACGCCAGCGGCGGCGCAGTAGCCCTGCCAGCGGTGGTGGGCGGCGTCGTAGCTCAGCGGCCCGCCGGTGCCGTTGATGGAGGCGCGGAACAGCGGCCCGGAGCCGACGAGTTCAGCGGCTTTGCGGTAGCTGCCGGTCAGATCGTAGGCAGCCAGGTGGCTCGGTCCGATTCATAACGGTCAGCGGCCGTCCGGGCTGGGACGGTGGTGGACGTACTCCACCACCGTCCCGTCGGGGTGCCGGGCGTTGAAACCGGCGCCGGTCGGCACATCCTGAAGAGGGAACACGATCTCCGCGCCCTCGGCCACCAGCCGCTCGTAGTACGGCCGCACGTCGTCCACCAGTAGGGTGCCCACCGTGGCCCGGAATGGGCGTATGGCCGCGTCGTCACCAGCGATGATCAGAAACGCCCCCACCGTGGCCAACTCCAGCCCCGCCGCCGCGAAGGCGAACCGCGCGTCGGCCGCCGTCCCCTGCAACCGCTCGTAGAAGTCGATGCTCTTGTCCAGTTCCCCCGGCGGCACGAACACCCGGATCAGCACGCGGGGTTCGGCCAGCCCGGAGGAGTCGTTGCGGAGTCGCCACATGTCATCGCTCATGGCATCCAGAGTGGCGCCGGGCTCGTGCCGACAGGCAGGGGAGAGTTCATGGGATGAGTGGCGCTCATAGGATGACGGTCATGGACGAGGCCCTGCGCCGCGAGCTCGGCGCCCACCTGCGCGCGGCCCGCGAGGTCGTCGACCCGGCGGACGTGGGTCTCGCCGGTGGCGGGCGGCGGCGTACCCCTGGGCTGCGCCGCGAGGAGGTCGCGGCGCTGGCCGGGGTCAGCGTCGCCTGGTACACCTGGCTGGAGCAGGGCAGGGCGAGCACCACCCGCCAGGTGCTGGACGCGATCTGCCGGGTGCTCGGCATGGACGGGGCGGCGCACCGCCATACGCTGGCATTGGCCGGGTTCCTGCCCGCCGCGCCGGTCGCGGGCGAGGCCATGCTCGGCGAGCCGACCCGGACGCTGATGGATAGCTGGACGTCCACGCCCGCCGCGGCCGTGGACGCGCGTTTCGACGTGCTCGCCAGCAACATCGCCTACCGGCGCTTCTGGGGCGATCCGGACAGCGTGCCGATCGAGCGGCGCAACCTCCTCATCATGCTCGCCACCCCCGCGAGCCACCACCTGACCGACGTGGAGCCGCTGCTGCGCGGCCTGTACGAGCAGTTCCGGGCCAACACCGGCCACATCCCGGACGACCCTCGCGCCGCAGCCGTCGTCGATCTCCTGCGGCGCGAGCGGCCCGACGCCGGGCACTGGTGGAGCTGCCGGGCGGTCCGGGAATTCGCCCCCGTGACTGCCGGCGGGTTCACATTCTGCCTGCTGCGGCCGGTCGGCGAGGAAGGCGTCTACATCTTCACGCAGCTCCCAGCCTGACATCCTCCCTCAGAGGGCCGGGCGGGATAGTGAGCCCACTCACGAACCGCTATCGCGCTCGGGATCGATCTCGTCGGCGCCGATGGTGACGCACACCCACGGGTCGGGCAGCCGTGCCCGAAAGAACGGCTGGGTGGAGAACAGAGACCTGGCAGGTCCAGATGCGGACGGTGCCGTCGGTGTGGCCCGTGGCCACACGGCCGTTCGGTCCGATCGCCATCCGCTCGACGCCTGCGTCGAAGCCGCGATAGATCACGGGTTCGGTGTCGCCGGAGACCGGCCAGAAGCGGACGGTGTCGGAGCCGTTGCCGGCCAACCATTGTCCGTCCGGGGTGAAGGCCACCTCCGAGATCGATCCGCGCCCGGCTCTCACCTTTGCTGTTCGAGCACATCAACTTCCACGGGTTCTACCCGTTCAATCGCCCTGAGCTGGGAGGCGGGCTGCGCGAGCTTCGTGATCCGAACGTTGGCCCTGATGAGGAGGGCTGAGGTCGATGGGTGTGCCGCGCGAGGGCCTGGGCACGATGGCCGATCCGGCGAAACCGGCGGCGGCGCTGGACGAGGTCGGCTTCGGCGGTGACGCGAGCGGAGGTTCTCCTCTCCGAGGCGGACGTAGCGGCCAGGTCGCCGAGCGGTTCCTGCTCAGCACAGGACAATAGATCGCTTCTGGGTGCAACATATCGGGGGTGCGCGTGCGTCCCTGGGGCGTGGAGTTTGAGGATTTCGTACGAGCCCGTGGCGGCGCGTTGCACCGGTACGGGTTTGTGCTCACCGGCAACGCCGACGACGCCGCCGACCTCGTTCAGGAGGCGCTGATCCGGCTGGGCGATACCTGGCAGCGGGTACGGAACAAGGACAACCCCGAGGGGTACGTGCGCACGATCATGGCCAGGCAGCACATCAGCTGGTGGCGGCGCAGGCGCCGGGAGCACCTGGTGGACGCGGTGCCCGAGGGCTCCTACCGCGACCGGCGGGCCGATCCTGACCTGTGGGAAGACCTGGGCACTCTGCCGCGCAAGCAGCGCGCCGTTCTGGTCCTGCGCTATTACGAGGACATGTCCGACCAGGAGATCGCCGCCACTCTCGGCATCTCGCCCGGAACCGTGCGCAGCCAGGCGTCCCGCGCTCTGGCCAAACTTCGCGCACGGCATGCGGAGCAGTCAGCCGTACCGTCGTGGAACAACCCGTCGCCAGGAAGGACGACCCCATGAGCGACCGTTTCGAGGAGAGGCTGGTCAGCACGCTCAGCGTGGCCGGCGACTTGGCCCCGCAGCCAGCCGGTGACCTTGTCGCTCAGCTCGCCGTACGGCGGCGCCGTACCAGACGACGGGTGCGTGTGACTCTGGCGGTGGCGGCGAGCGTAATGATCGCCGGATCGGCCGCCACGGCGCTGACTTTTCAGGGCGGGTTTGCGGAGGACACCTCGGTGGTCGCCGTGCCGCCCGTTCCCGACGACCTCTCAGGGCTGGTCCCACCCGACCTTGACACCATGCCTCCCGCCGCAGCAGATGTCTGGCCCGAGGCCGTCACCACCATCCCCGCGGCGGCGGCCGCCGACGGCTGGCGTTACCGCCCGGTCACTGCCCTCAGCGCCACCGAGGTCCTGCTCACCGCCGAGTCATCGTTCGAAAAGGCCGGCCGTCTGGAGATCTACGACACAGACAAGCGCGACACCACTGTGCTCGGCACGATGCCGGAACCCGAGAATGTGAAAGGCTACTACGCGCAGAAGGTCGAAGCCGGTCCCGGCCACATCGCCTGGTACGGCACAACCCCGAACGACGATCGGGACTGGGCCGACCTGTGGGTGATGCCGAGGGACGGCGGGCGGGCCACCCAAGCTGCCGTGCTGACCGGCGACGTCGCGAGGATCGAGCGCATCGGCGTGACAGCCGACCATATCGTCTGGTCAGTTCGGTCGGGCGGCGTGTACCGGGTACCGATCGCGGGCGGGGCTCCCGAGAAGATCGCAGGCTCGGACGGACTCAAGTTGTACTCCTGGCCGTGGGCGACCGGGCGGGCGAACCTGATGGTGAACCTGGAGACGGGAGAACAGCGCAGCCCGCAGGGCCTGTCCGGGCTCAACGACGTGACCTGCAGCCCCGAATGGTGTGTAGGCACCCTCGGCCAGCAGCACGTGGTGCAACGGTTCGACGGCACCGGCCGCAGAACCGTCCCCGATGACATCCGGATGACCTCCACCGACATCTCCGGCAGGTTCCTCGTATCCGGGTTCCAGATCCTCGACATGTCCAACGGGCACGCCGCACACGTCGGAGCGGTGGGCCCGCAGGGCGTCAGCGGCGCTAGGGGCATCTCCTCATCACCCACTTCCATCTGGTACTGGCGTGCGGGGAAGATCGACTATCGGCGCGTCTGCCCCGATGCTGAGGGCGACTCACCATCGCGGATATGCGCAATGACAGAAGTGGGCAAGGCCACCGAATACGACCTGCTGAACTTGGACGCCGTGGCCCCGTCCGAATAGAACATGCCGCTCTGTCGCGAACCAGGAGCCCTCATCCAGCTCCGATGGGAACCAGAACGAGGTCTCAGCAGGGCGACGACGACCGAACGTCAGCCACACGCCATCATCTATGTGACAGGGAAGTGCCCCTTCCCTGTCATATAGGAGCCCCTGGTGATTGCCGAACCCGCACCAGGCTCCACCCCCGACCGACAGCGCGCCGTGGGCGAGCTCGCCCAGCACGCCTTCGAGACCGCGGGCAAACTGCGGATCTCACACCCCAGGGCGACCAGGTGCTTGAGGTCCGCCCGGAAGGACGGCCAGGCCTCACCCAGCACCGCGGGCGCGTTGACCAGCGCGTCCAGGCGGTCATACCAGGGGTGGTAACTCCCGCGTCCGGACACCGCCAACTGCAGCGCACGCAGGGTGCTCTCCCGGTGAGCCGCCGCATCGTCCCGGCTGGCGCCGGCCGTCCGCTCGTCTGCGTCCGACGCTGTACTTGGTGGCCAGGTCGGCCAGGGACGCCTCGCCCTCTGCGTAGCGGCGGCGGATGGAGCGCCGGGCTGGTTCGGGGAGTTTGGGCTGCTTGCCCTTGAGCTTGCCGTTCTTCTTGGCCAGGGCCATGCCCTCTCGGGTGCGCAGGTGCCCGAGGTTGGCCTCGAACTCGGCGACCATGGCGAGGGTTTGCAGGAACAGCCGGCCGCCGACCCGGGTTCCGTTCACGCCCTCAAGCGTTCCGGATAGCCCCCCATCACCGGAACAGAACGCGGAACACCTATACGAAACACCCTCGACCTGGGGCGCTCTCCCGGGCGGCTGGTGTTCCGGGTGGGGGATCCCCCACCGGAACACCCACACCATGGTTACTGTCCGCGTTCACCCCTTGTCATCGGATTTCGCGCGCTGTCGGTCACCCACTCGTCGCGGTTGGGAGGGCATTCCAGTGCTGTCTGCTCGAGGGGCGGCAGGTCCACGATCTGCAGCCTGTCGTCTCTCCGGGGGCGCGACGACCTCGATGCCGGCGTGATATCGACGAGTC
The DNA here is from genome assembly GCF_900099965.1 of Nonomuraea jiangxiensis. Taxonomy (GTDB): domain Bacteria; phylum Actinomycetota; class Actinomycetes; order Streptosporangiales; family Streptosporangiaceae; genus Nonomuraea; species Nonomuraea jiangxiensis. The sequence goes on from NZ_FNDJ01000049.1 coordinate 43,245, forward strand.
CCATTCGTTGATATCGAGCGCCGTAGTGCCGGACAGCACCCGGTTCAGGCAGGGTCCGGCTCGACGAAGATCCAGTGCTCGACGAGTCGGCCGTCGACGACTCGGACCATGTCCATGCCGCGGGTCTCGGCACCGCCCGAGCCCGGGACGCCGCGTAGTCGGTAGAGGTTGGCAACCCACTCGCCGTCCTCCACGGTCCGCTCGGTGACGACCTCCAGGCCGGACGCCAGCAGACCTTCCCATTTCCGCCGCCAGTCCGCGTGGCTGACCACCCGTCCCTGGTCACGGGACTCCGGAGCGATCAGCCCGATGGCGCCGTCCACGTCACCCTCGGCACGAGCCCTGATGATCGCCCGGACGACGTCGCCCGGTCCCTTCACTGTGTCCAATCGACTCACCTCCGACGAAACGGGGATCGATCCCCGTTTTAGATATGGAACAATACGGGGACTGCCCCCCGGTTGACAAGGAGGCCCGGTATGCAGCCACCGCCGCGTCGTGTCGACGCCGCACGCAACCGCAAGCGGCTGCTCGCGGCCGCCGACACCGTGTTGAACAGCCACGGCGCGGCTGCGTCGCTGGACGAGATCGCCAGAGTCGCGGGGGTCGGCAATGCCACGCTCTACCGGCACTTCCCGACCCGGGGGCGGCTGATCGAGGCCGTGTACGAGCAGCGGATCCAGGACCTGTGTGACAGTGCCCGTGACCTCGCGGCAGCCTCGGACCCCGGTGCGGCGCTAACGGCGTGGCTGCGGTTTGTCGCCGCGCACGTCACCAACAGCCGCCTACTCAGGGAGGCGTTCCTCGCCGACCACCCGAGCCCCGCTGACGTCGAGCCGCCGCAGGCGACCGCCTGGCACGATTCGCTCTTCGAGGCCGCCGCGCCGCTGTTGGCCCGCGCCCAGGACGCCGGTGCGGTGCGACCCGACATCGGGATCGCGGAGTTGCTCACGTTCCTGACCGCCGCCACCCGAGCCGCCCCGCTGTGCGCCGACCGCGCCCTCGAACTGCTGATGGAGGGCGTCCTCCCGCGACCTGCGCTCGCCCCGGCACGGCCCGATACCGGCGGGTAGCAACCTCGGAGAGGCTGACCACCAACTCGACCGGCAGGACTGCCTCGGCTCCGGCAGGCGACAGCGCGGCCGAGCGGCCTCACGGAGCAGCTATGGCCCGGGTTCCGATGTGCGGTGCGCCGAACAGCACCCGTGGTTCGAGATCGAGCTGGGTGGTGGCGGTCTGGTCGGATGGGGTGAGGTTGAGGGTCCAGTTGCCGAATCGGCGGATGGTGTGGGTGATGTAGGGCGAGACGGTGGCGTTGGCGGCGTTGGTGATGTCGCAGGCGTTGGAGTAGATGATGCAGTTGGCGATCAGCTCGTTGAACTTCACCACCTTCTCCTGGTGGTCGGGGTCGTTGTGGCCGATGAGCTTGCCGCCGAACATCAGCCAGTCAGCGAACCCGTGGAAGGCCTCGGTGCGGTTGGTGATGGCGGTGATCTGCTCACGCAGCGTCGGCTCGGACAGGTAACGCAGCAGCGCGGCCGAGCTCGCGGAAGGCCCGGTACAGGCGGTTCTTGCGCGAATGGTTAACCAGCCGGCGCAGCAGCGTCACCGACGACAGCTTGTTCTCCCGGATCCGAGATCGCGGTGCGCAGCAGATCGCTCCAGTGCGTCTCGATCAGCTTCCAGTCCACCGCCTGGTCGCCGAACAGCGAGTCGATGTGGCTGTGGCGGACGGTTCGCTGGAATCTATCGTGGCAGGGTGGACCGGCGTCCGGGGTGGGCGGCGTAGACGTACTTCATGGCGGTGGGGGAGGAGATGCCGAACACGCGCCGACAGCGCAGCCACGAGGCTGCCTTCGCGATCATCGAGTACCACCTCGACCGCCTCTTCGGGCCAGCGGCCACACTACGGCAGCCCTCGGACTGAGCCGCACCGACCCGGGCTCCTCACCTGCACCCCGACCAGCAACTATTCATCCTCGCGGCTCGTTTCTGCCAGATTGGCACCCGTGGAGGCCCTGGATTACCTGCGCCCTGGCGACACGCTCGCGATGCCCTCCTGGATCGGTTGGGCCGCTCCCTCCAAGACGCTCCCTCCAAGACCTCATATCGATCGCGGCCGGAAGGTGGTGACCGGGATCGACGGCGAGCCGCTTCGCATTAACCACGTCGCACGCCCTGTTTTGACTGGTCGGCTCATGGGCATTTCGTCCCGCTCGGTCTTCCGGGCGTCGAGCGCCACTTCGGCGGCTGTCGGGAAACCTTGGAGGCCGGGTGAGGCGTCAGGCTGGGCGACGGACCGCGTCGCCGCCGCCGTCGGCTGGGTGCGGGGGGTTGCCGGGCGCGGAGACGGAGAAGTCGACCTTGAGCGCGTAGCGGTGCGCCACGTAGGAGCTAATCGTGTATTCGAGAGGGTTCCCCTGCTGGTCGATGATGGAGCGCGTTTCGACGAGCATCGGCGTGGTGCGGTCAACGTCGAGTTCGCGCGCATCGTCGTCGGCTGTGCGCGCTGTGAGGATGGAGGAGCCGAGGGTCGGGGGCAGTCCTGCGCGGCGGAGGGTCTGGTGCAGTGAGCCGGTCTCCAGGTCGGCGGTGAGCAGCGCGTCGAGGGTGGCGGGGAACGTGGCGCGTTCGATGGCCACGGGCAGGTCGTTGAAGAGCCGGACGCGGCTGATGGCGACCACGGACGCGGGCTGCGTGGTGAGAGCCGGGTAGAGGGCGGCCGCCTCCTGGCGGGAAGCAGGGCGCACGGCGGCCTCCAGGACCCGGGAACGCGGTGTCTTGCCAAGGGCGCGGGCCTGGTCATGGAAGCTCAGCAGGGTGCCGACCGGCCGGGCGGCGGCGGCCTGCCGCACGAAGCTGCCCCGCCCGGGGACCCGCTCCAGCAGGCCGTCGCGCTCCAGTCGGACCAGAGCGGCGCGCGCCGTCATCCGGGAGACACCGAACTCCTGCGCCAGCCGCGATTCGGAGGGGAACGGATCGCCGTCGCCAGCGCCTTCGAGGCGCCGGCGCAGTTGTTTCTCGATGCGCTCGTACAGCGGTTGCGACGCGGCCATGGCGGATGCGTTCCTCCTCAGTCGGATGGTGTCGGCTCCCAGTGTGACGCCGGTCGACACCGTCACATAGATCTGTATAGGCTGTATATACAGCTTACCTCAGGCGACCGAAGGAGAGCATCATGTCCGTGGCCTCGATCGACGTCCCGCGCTGGGAGGGTCACCTGCCCTCACGTGGGCAGGTGGCGAAGATGATCGACCACTCGCTGCTGCGACCCGAACTGACTCGGGCCGAGGTCGAGGACGGCCTGGCGACTGCCCTGGAGTACCGCACGGCGTCGGTGTGCGTGCGGCCCACCGACGTGGCGGCTGCGGCCGCCGCGCTACGCGGCAGCCAGGTTCGCGTCGGTACGGTCGTCGGCTTCCCGCACGGCAGCAGCACCACGCAGGCGAAGGTCTTCGAGACCACCGAACTGATCTCACTGGGAGCGGAAGAGATCGACATGGTGATCAACATCGGCCGCCTGCGCGGCGGCGACGTCGCGTTCATACAGAACGAGATCGCCGCCGTAGTCCAGGCCGCCGAGGGACGCCCCGTCAAAGTGATCTTCGAGAACGCTTACCTGACCGACCAGGACAAGACCGCCGGATACAAGGCTGCCGAGACTGCGGGCGCAGCCTTCATCAAGACCAGCACCGGGTTCGCCCCCGGCGGCGCAACGGCCGCCGACATCGCCCTGATGCGACGCACCGTGTCCCCCCACGTGCAGGTCAAGGCCGCCGGAGGCGTTCGCACCCTGGACGCGCTCCTGCACCTGCACCAGCTCGGCGCCACCCGCTTCGGAGCCACGGCCACCGCGGCGATCCTCGACGACCTGGACAGCCGCCGCAACGGCCGCCCGCCCACCGCGAGCGCCGCCGAACTGACGGCGCGCTACTGAATGGGAAGCCTCGTTGGAGGGCGTAGCGCCTCCACGACCCGCGTGGTTATGCGCCTGCGAGGTCGAGGCGGGTGTCCATGTCGGCCCTCCGCTCGCCGGGTAGCCCCGGTGCATTGCTGCACTGGGCCCCTCAGAACCGTGCGTGCCACTCGTCGCGGCACACGGCTCAAGCAAGCCCCGAGGGGCGGTTCTGGATTGCTGCGCTGGTCCCTCTGCGTTGGCGGGCGAGGTGCCCGCGATGGCAGGAGGCGTGGACGAGGCGGGTTTGGTCATCGTCCGATGTGCCGGGTCGGCCGTGGTGCACGAGATAGTCAGCGACTATCGCGCGCTTGACGACCTGAAGCCACCACCGTTCCCATTGGTCGGGGGACTGCGGCGGTTGCTCCGCGAACGCCGCCGCCGCTGCCCCGCACCGCCAACCCGCACCTGCTCCCCAGCGGGCAGACGGCCGTCATGGACACCCGTCCGCCGATCTCCAGCATGGTGATGAACGACGTCTTCAAGCCCCACGGGCTCAGCGCCTCCAAACTCCGGCAGGACCGCATCCTCGACGAGGCCAAGCACACCGCCGACCCCGTCCACCTCATGCGCGTGTTCGGCATCGGCGCCAGGACCGCCATGAAGTACGTCTACGCCGTCCACCCCGAGCGGCGATCCGCCCTGCCGCGCTAGGTTTCGACGAACCCGACCTCGTCAGGCAGCCAGGGCCGGGACCACGAGCGGGTTCCGCTCGATCCTTGTCCAGGAATCGGCGAACCCGCGCGCTTCCGGCCACGGCGTGATGATCTACTGGCACGTCGACCGGAAATCGGTGTGCGTCTACTCCCAGCTTCGATCTTGTAACGCCTCCGAGGTCGCCGCGATGATGGGGGGCGTGCTGTGGCACTGCACGGACGCGACCATCGACCGGCAGTACACCGACACCCACGGCCAGTCCCTGGTCGGGTTCGCGTTCGCGCACCTGCTGAACTTCCGGCTGCTTCCCCGGATGAAGAACATCTCCCGCCAGAAGCTCGCGAAGGCCGACGTCGGCGACACCGTCCCGTCCTGCCCGGCAAGCTCGACACCGCCCGCGACACCCGCCTGCCCTACGACCAGATCGTCGACTCCACCCGCCTGGCCGACGTCCTCGGCGAGGAGAAGTTCGACGTGGTCATCGACCCGGTCGGCGGCCAGATCCGCACCCAGAGCCTCGCCCTCATGCCGCCGGGCGGACGGCTGATCGCCGCCGGAAACGCCAGCGGAGACTGGGACCACACCATCAACGACACCCAGCTGTGGCTCGGCAGCGTCACCATCGCCGGGTTCAACGCCGGCGCCTTCCTGCCCACCCACCCCGACCTCATGCAGCCAGCCCTCCACGCCGCCCGCACCGCCATCGCCGCCGGCCTCGGCGACACCGCGGTCGAGACTTTGCCCCTCAGCCACGCCGCCCACGCCCACCAGCGGATGGAAGACCGCGACGTCGCCGGCCGCCTCGCCCTCGCCGCGCAGGCATGACCAGCCCCCGGCCGGGACACCACGCCCTGGCCGGTCCCGGCGGCGCGGAGACCGATCCTGCATCCGATACTGGGTGTCGTTATCAGGTGGTTTCCCGACAGGCGCCGAACAGACTCCGTCACCCCACCGGAAAACCGGACACCCAGTGACGAATCACGACGTCCGGCGGCCGATTCGGCGCTCAAGTTGGCGACAGGATTTCCCGACAGGAAGATCGGGCACCGACCCATCTTGAGGAGAGCCCGGTGCAGATCGTCTACTCCGCGTCTCCACCGCGACCCAGTCACTACTCCGCCAGCGGCACAGCCTCACCGAGGCCGGCCTCCTCGTCCGCACCGAAGGCGTCGGCGAGGGCTTCCGGCCCGCCGACGGCGTCCGACTGAAGACCCGGCGACCACCTCGAAGGTTCCGGCGCTGGAGCGGCCCGCGTTCGCGAAGGTGGCCGCCGCCGCGCACCCCGGCCCGCAGGAACGGCATGGCCATCGGCGGCGCCACCGTCACCCATGAGGCCATGCTGTCCATGGCCCTGCATCTGCGCGACCAAGACCTCAGCCTGCGCGAGATCGCCGCTCGCCTGGTCATCACCCAGGGCGCCAAAAGGGGCCGGCACCCCTCCCCGGCCACCGTCATGCGCATGCTCGGTGACCACGACACCAGCATCACCGAGCTGGGCGCCCGAGCCGACGATGCGAAGCAACGGCCGTAGACCCTGGCCGGTACCCGAGCCGCGAACTGTCCTTGGCGTCATGATCCAACACCGTGATCAAACCGGGACCTCAGTCGGAGGCTCCTGCGTTATCGCAGGTCAGACGCTACTTTGTTGAAAATTTCTTCATTGCTATGGGGACCCCTGGAGGGGTCCCCGCATCACGGCCGAACACGACCCCGCCC
>NZ_FNDJ01000042.1 GCF_900099965.1 Nonomuraea jiangxiensis
CTGGATGTGGGGTTGCTGGAGCGGGCGTTGGTGGGGTTGGCGGAGCGGCATGAGGTGCTGCGGTCGCGGTTCGTGCAGGTTGAGGATGAGGTGCTGGTGTCGGTGGGGGCCGAGCCGGTGGTGCCTTTTGAGGTGGTGGAGCTGGGTGAGGGGGAGGCTCGTGGGTTTTTGCTGGGGGTGGCGGGGCGGCGTTTCGATCTGACGGTTGAGCCTCCGGTGCGGGCGTGTGTGGTTCGGCATGGTGTGGTGGATCATCAGTTGCTGGTGACGGTCCATCATGTGGTGAACGATGCGTGGTCGGCGGTGTTGTTCGCCCGGGAGTTGGGTGAGCTGTATGCGGCGTTGGCGGAGGGGCGGCCTGCGTCGCTGGCGGAGTTGCCGGTGCAGTACGCCGATTACGCGGCGTGGCAGCGTTCGCGGGTGGAGGGTGAGCTGCGTGACACCCAGTTGGCCTACTGGCGTGAGCGGCTGGCGGGCATGCCGGAGCGCCTCGAACTCCCCGCGAGCAAGCCACGTCCTGCTCGACGCGGTCACGACGGTGCCAATGTTCCGTTCATGATCCCGACCCCGGTCTTCGAACGGCTGCGAGCGCTGGGCGCCGAGGAGAACGCCTCGCTGTTCATGGCACTGCTCGCCGCCTTCGCCGTCCTGCTCTCCCGGCACACGGGGCAGCAGGACATCTCCGTCGGCACGCCGACCGCGGAACGGCCCAGGCCGGAGCTTGAGCCCTTGATCGGTTTCTTCCTCAACACGTTGGTGCTCCGTACCGACTGCTCGGGTGACCCCACCTTCCGGGAGCTGATCAGGCAGGTCAGGACCACCACGCTGGACGCCTTCGCCAACGCGGAGGTTCCCTTCGAGGCGCTCGTCGAGGACCTGCGGCCGCGCCGCGATCTGGGCAGTACGCCGCTGGTGCAGGCCATGCTCAGCCTGGAGGACACGGAACGGCCTGCGATGCGGGCCGGGGATCTGCAGGTCGAGTGGGTGTCGTCGAACACCACGACCGCCAAGTTCGACCTCTCGCTCCACCTCCAGCGCTTCCCCGGCCGGCTGGGCGGCATCTTCGAGTACCGTACCGACCTCTTCGACGCCGACGTGATCGAGCGCATGGCCGAGCACTTCGTCGCCCTGCTCACCGCGGCGGTGGACGACCCCGACGCGCCCGTCTCCGAGCTTCCCCTGCTCTCCCGGGATGTGGCGGCGGTGGAGGGGTGGAACGCGACGGGGGCGGCGCGGGAGTTCGTGTCCTTGCCCGACGCGGTGGCCGCACGGGTGGCCGCGACGCCCGACGCGCCCGCGGTGTGCGACGCCGACGGTGCATGGCTGACCTACGCCGAGTTCGGCGCGCGGGTGAACGCGCTGGCCGGAGCCTTGCGTGAGCGTGGTGTGCGCGTGGGTGACGTCGTGGGTGTGTGCCTGCCGCGCGGCGTCGATCTGGTGGTGGCCGTGCACGCCGTGGTGGCGGCGGGAGCGGCGTACCTGCCGCTTGCGCCCGACGACCCCGACCAGCGGCTGGCGTTCATGGTCACGGACAGCGGAGTGCGGGCCGTGATCACCGAGGAGCCGCAGCGTTTCGCCGGGTGTGTCACGGTGAGTCCGGCGGCTGAGCCCGAGGACGGGGAGCCGGGACGTGTGCCGGTTCATGCGAGTGCGCCGGCGTATGTGATCTACACGTCGGGGTCCACGGGGCGGCCGAAGGGCGTGGTGGTCTCGCATCGGGCGATCGCGAATCGGCTGGTGTGGATGGGGGAGGCCTTCCCGTTGGCCGCCGGTGATCGGGTGCTGCACAAGACGCCGTTCACGTTCGACGTGTCCGTGTGGGAGTTGTTCTGGCCGTTGATGTCCGGCGCGGGGCTGGTGGTGGCGGGCCCGGGTGCGCATCGTGACACCTCCGCCTTGATCGGGCTGATTCAGCGGCATGACGTGTCGATGGTGCATTTTGTGCCGTCGATGCTGGAGGCGCTGCTGGAGGAGCCGGTCCTGGAGGTGCCTTCGCTGCGGCGCGTGGTGTGTTCGGGGGAGGCGTTGCCGTCGTCGTTGGCGGGGCGGTTCTTCGAGCGGATTCCGCATGCGCGATTGCACAACCTGTACGGGCCGACCGAAGCCGCCGTCGATGTGAGCTGGCATGAGTGTGTGCCGGGGGAGACGCGCACGCCGATCGGCGCGCCGATCCGGGGCATCCGGCTGGAAGTCCTGGACCAGGACCTGCGGCGGGTGCCGGTGGGGACGGCGGGGGAGCTGTGCATCGCCGGGGTGGGCCTGGCCGACGGATACACCGGCAGGCCGGGATTGACGGCGCGGCAGTTCGTCCCCGATCCCTACGGCCCACCGGGTTCGCGGTTGTATCGGACAGGTGATCTGGCGCGGTGGTCGCCGGAGGGTGAGGTCGACTACCTGGGCCGGATCGATCACCAGGTGAAGATCCGCGGGATGCGGGTGGAGCTTGGTGAGGTCGAGGCGGTGCTGGCCGGGCACGCGTCGGTGACCGCGGCGGTGGTGCGGCCGTTCGGCGGAGGGTTGGCGGCGTACGTGGTGGGCGAGCCGGACATCGCGGAGCTGACGGGGTATCTGCGTGCGCAGTTGCCCGATCACATGGTTCCGTCCTGGTTCACGGTGCTGGAGCGGTTGCCGGTCACCGCCAACGGCAAACTCGACCGTGAAGCGCTTCCCACGCCTCAGGCCCCGGCGGACGTGCCCTACGAGGAGCCGAGCGGGGCGGCCGAACGGGCGGTCGCCGAGGTCTGGGCCGAGGTGCTGGACATCGCGCCGCCGGGCGCCCACGACGGTTTCTTCGCCCTCGGCGGCGACTCCATCAGATCGCTCAAGATCGTCGCACGCCTCCGGGCCCGCGGCTACACCCTCAAGCTCGAGGACGTTTTCGTCCACCAGACGGTACGGGAGCTGGCCCAGGCGATCACCCTCGGCGAGACCGGCGAGAGCACGGGCAGCCAGGCGTTCGGCCTGCTCGGCTCGGCGGATCTGGATCGGCTCAAGCAACGATTCCGAGGAGGCAGGCGTTGACGGCGACAGAGTCCGTGACCGGGCTGGAAGACGCCTACCCGCTGACCGCGCTGCAGGCGGGAATGCTCTTCCACAGCGCCTACCAGGAAGACTCCGCGACCTACCACGACGTCTTCACCCTGATCCTGCACGGCACCTACCGGAGCGAGGTGTTCAGGTCCGCGCTGCGCGACGTCATGGCCGGGCACGCCGTCCTGCGGACCTCGTTCGACCTGACCGGATTCGACGAGCCGATCCAGCTCGTCTGGGAAGACGTCGAGCCGCCCGTACAGGAGATCGACCTTTCCGGGTTCGAGGATCCGCGGCAGCGGCTGAGCATCTGGCGGGAGGAGGAGAAGCGGCGGCCGTTCGACTGGGAGGCCCCGCCGCTCTTCCGCGCCGTCATTCACCACCTCGCACCGGGACGGTTCGCGCTCACGCTGAGCTTCCACCACGCGATCCTCGACGGCTGGAGCGTGGCCTCGCTCGTGACCGAACTGCTCGGCCGCTACGCCGCCAGGTTCGCCGCCGACAGTGAACCGGCGGTCCGGCCCGGTGAGGCCCCGAAGCTGACCTTCCGTGATTTCGTCGCCAGGGAGAAGGCCGCGGTGGCGTCCGCGGCGACCGAGCGGTTCTGGCAGGACGTGCTGGCGGAGGCGCCGACCACCACGCTGCCTCGCCTGCCCGGATACCGTACGGGGGACGCGGAGGAGACGACGGCTCACGCCGTACCCCTCGGCGAGCCGCTCGTGGCGGCGCTCCAGCAGGTCGCGCGCCAGGCCAAGGTGCCGCTGCGGACCGTGCTGCTCGCAGGCCACCTCCGCGTGCTCGCGCTGCTCACCGGCGACGCCGATGTCATCACCGGCCTGGTCACGCACGGCAGGCCCGAGCACGAGGCGGCGGAGCAGGTCCTCGGCCTGTTCCTCAACAGCGTGCCCGTCAGGGTCCGTACGGACGTCGGCACCTGGCAGGAGCTGATCAGGAAGGTCTTCGAAGCCGAGGTGGCCCTCCTGCCGCACCGCCTCTACCCGCTGTTCGAGATGCAACGGCTCACCAACCGGTCGCCGGTGATCGACGTCCTCTTCGACTACCGCGACTTCCACGTCTACCGCGACCTCGGTCCTGGCGGCCCGATCGAGGTCGTGGAGAGCGAGTTCTTCGAGCAGACCAACCTGCCGCTCTCGGCCAACTTCACGTGGTCCCCGCAGAGCGGCGGGCTGGAGCTGAAGCTGAAGTACGACGTCACCCAGTTCTCCGCGGACCAGATCCTCCGCATGGGCGAGTACTACCACCAGGTCTTCACCAAGATCGCCGCGGATCCCGCGGCCGATCCCCGTGGCGCGGCGGAGCTCCTCGCCCACGATGTGGCGGCGGTGGAGGGGTGGAACGCGACGGGGCCGGCGCGGGAGTTCGTGTCGTTGCCTGCGGCGGTGGCGCGGCGGGTGGCCGCGACGCCGGGTGCCGCGGCTGTTTGCGGCGGCGACGGGGTGTGGCTGTCCTATGCGGAGTTCGGCGCACGGGTGAGCGCGCTGGCTTCGGCCCTTCGTGAGCGGGGTGTGCGGCTGGGCGATGTGGTGGGGGTGTGCCTGCCGCGGAGCGTGGAGCTGGTGGTCGCCGTCCATGCGGTGATGGCGGCGGGGGGCGCCTATCTGCCGCTGGAGCCGGAGTACCCGGATGAGCGGTTGACGTTCATGGTGGCCGATGCCGGGGCGCGGGTCGTGATCACCGAGGCTCCGGAGCGGTTCGGGGAGGTGGAGACCGTCTCCACCACCGTGCCGGACGTCGGCCGCGGGGCGGAGCCTGTGGCCGTTCCTCCGGAGGCGTCGGCGTACGTGATCTACACGTCGGGGTCGACGGGGCGGCCGAAGGGCGTGGTGGTCTCGCATCGCGCGATCGCGAATCGGCTCGTGTGGATGGGGGAGGCATTCCCGCTCGGAGCGGGGGATCGGGTGGTGCAGAAGACGCCGTTCACGTTCGACGTGTCGGTGTGGGAGTTGTTCTGGCCGCTGGTGGAGGGCGCCGGGCTGGTCGTGGCGCCGCCCGGCGTGCACCTGGACGCGCCGGCGTTGGTGGAGTTGATGCGGCGGGAGCACGTGTCGATGGTCCATTTCGTGCCATCGATGCTGGACGCGGTGATGGAGGCGCCGGATCTGGCGATGCCGTCCCTGCGGCGGGTGGTGTGCTCGGGGGAGGCGTTGCCGAGCGCGCTCGTGGCGCGGGTTCACCAGATGTGGCCCGGTGTGGAGGTCCACAACCTGTACGGGCCGACCGAGGCGGCGGTGGATGTGACCTGGCATGCGTGCCAGGTGGGGGAGGAGCGGACGCCGATCGGGGCGCCGATCCGGGCGACGCGCATCGAGATCCTGGATGCCGATTCGCGGCGGGTGCCGGTCGGGACGGCAGGAGAGTTGTGCATCGGCGGAGTGCAGGTGGCCGAGGGGTATGTGCGGCGGCCCGGGCTGACCGCCGAGCGGTTCGTCCCGGACCCGTATGGCCCGCCGGGATCGCGGTTGTATCGCACTGGTGACCTGGCGCGGTGGTTGCCGCACGGCGAGGTGGACTACCTGGGCCGGATGGACGACCAGGTGAAGGTCCGCGGGATGCGGGTGGAACTGGGCGAGATCGAGGCGGTGCTGGCCCGGCACCCCGCAGTGCAGGCGGCGGCGGTACGGCCGATGAACGGCGTGCTGGCGGCCTACGTGGTGGGCCGGGCGGATGCGCAGGACCTGGTGGGGTTCCTGCGTGAGCGGTTGCCGGAGCACATGATCCCCGCGTCGTTCACCGAGTTGGAGCGCTTACCGGTCACCGCCAACGGCAAACTCGACCGCCAAGCACTCCCTGACCCGGCACCGGCGGCCCGTGCTCCGTACGAAGCCCCCCGGGACGACCTGGAGCGGACCCTCACCGAGATCTGGGCCGACATCCTCGGGGTCGAGCAGGTCGGCATCCGCGACGACTTCTTCGATCTGGGCGGTCACTCGCTGCTGGCGCTCCGCCTGGCCCTGCGCATGCGCCAGGAGCTCGGCCGCGAGATCCCGGTGGGGACGGTCCTCGCCGCGCCCACGGTGGCGCTGCTCGTCGAGGCGCTCGCCGACGAGGGCGAGAACCCGGTGTCACGCGGCAGGGTCGTCCCGCTGCGCACCACGGGCAAGCGCCCGCCGCTCTTCCTCATCCATGCCCTCGGCGGGCAGGTGTTCCGGTATCGGCCGCTCGCCCAGCACCTGGGCGAGGACCAGCCGGTCTACGCCATCCCGGCGCATGGCCTCACCGCGGGCGACGCCGTACACTCCTCGATCGACGAGATGGCGGAGGCCTACGCGGGTTACATCCGCGAGATCGCCCCGGCAGGGCCCTACTTCCTGGGGGGATTCTGCATCGGCGGGAACATCGCCCTGGAAGTGGCCCGCAGACTGCGCGCATCCGGCGAGGCCGTGCCGTACGTCTTCCTCGCCTGGTCCTCCGCGGACGAGCCGGTGGTCGGCTCCACCCTGGAGGACGACACCGCGCTGATGGTGCACGCGCTCGCCGGCGGCGCCACCTCGCTCGACCCACGCGAGCTCAGCCTGCTCGAACCGGCCGAGCGCCTGCTGAAGATCGTCAACGCGGCCACCAAGGAAGGGCAGCTGCGGACGGAGACCGACGACCTCGACCAGATCCAGCGCTACGTGGAGGTCTTCCGCGCCAACGCGCATGCGGTCGGCCGCTACCAGCACGACGTCTACGACGGGCCCGCCGTCCTGCTGATTCCGGAAGAGGACAAGGCGCCCGCCGATGAGGATTTCGGCTGGCGGCCGATCGTCCCGGGCCTGGACACCGGGCTCATCCCCGGCGCCCGCTTCAGCGCGTTGTACGACCCCTACGTCACCAGAACCGCCCACGAATGGAGGAGGTGGATGGACCGTGGCCTCGGACACGCCGACCACTGAGACACCGGCGCCCGCACCGGCCGTAGAGGAGCCCGCGAGCCTCTGGAAGCATCGGGAGTTCCTCAAGCTCTGGCTCGGCTACACCACCTCGCAGTTCGGTAGTCAGATCACCGTGGTGGCCATGCCGCTGGTGGCGATCGTCATCCTCGGCGCGGACGAAGCCGCGGTCGGCACGCTCGGCGCGGTCGGCCGACTGCCGTTCCTGTTGTTCCTGTTCGCCGGCTTCTGGGCCGACCGGTTCCGCAAGCGGCCCACCATGATCGCCGCGGACGTCGGTCGCGCCCTGCTGTTGCTCCTGATCGTCGTCATGTACCTCACCGATACGCTCACGCTCTTCTGGCTCGGCACGATCTCCTTCTTCTCGGTCGCGCTGTTCGTGTTCTTCGAGGTCGCCAACATGTCGCACCTGCCGTTCCTGGTGGGTCGCGAGCATCTCGGTGACGGCAACGCCAAGTTGCAACTGAGCACCTCCGTCTCCAGGATCGCCGGAAACAGCGCGGGATCGGCCCTGGTCAGCACGTTCGCCGCGGCCCTGGTCCTGGTCGTCGACGTGGTGACGTTCCTCGTCTCCGCGATCAGTTGCGCGCTGATACGCAAGCCCGAGCCGGTGCCCACCCCCGGCGAGGACCGGCCGGGCGTGTTCTCCTCGATCGCGGAGGGCCTGCGCTGGGTGTGGCGGGACCCGCTGATCAGGCCGGGTGTGATCGCGGCCGGCTTCTACATGTTCTTCTACACCGGCATCGAGGTCCTGCTGCCGCTCTGGATGGTCCAAGGGCTCGGCCTCAGCCCCTACTGGCTCGGTATCCTGCTGGCCGTCGGCGCTCCCGGCGCCATTCTCGGGTCGCTGCTGGCCACGCGGTCGATGAAGTGGATCGGCATCGGCCCGGCGTTCTTCTGGCCCACCGTGGTCGGCAACCTCTCGTTGTTCCTCATCGGGCTGGCGACGGGGCCGACGTGGCTGCTGCTCGTCATGATCGGAGCCGCGCAGTTCCTGCTGGGCATCACCGGGCCCATCGCGATGGTGGCGAGCGCGACGCTGCGCATGGGCGCCACCCCGCAGCATCTGCAGGGCCGGGTGATGGCCTCACAGCGTGCCGTCGCCCTCAGCCTCGCCCCGCTCGGCGCCCTGCTCACGGGGCTGCTCGCGGCCGGGATCGGGATGCGTACCACACTGCTGATCTGCGCGGCTGGCGCGGTGATCCCGATCTTCGTGCTCGCGCTGTCACCCATTCCCAAGACCAAGGGCATGCCAGAACCGCAGGAGCACTGACCATGGACAAGATCACCTCGGGCGCGACCACGATCGCGGTGCTCGGCGACGCCGCGCGCGGGCCCGCGGACGAGCTGCTCGTCCAGCACGGTGCCGTGCTGTTCCGCGGGCTCGGCATCGCCTCACCCGCCGACTTCCACCAGTTTGTCAGCACGTTCGGGGAACCGTTCACCGACTATCGGCACGGCAACTCTCCCCGCATGGCCGTGCAGACCGGCGTGTGGACCTCCACCGAGTACCCGGCGGAGTACGAGATCTCCCTGCACAACGAGCTGTCCTACGCCCACCGCTGGCCCTCGCGCCTGTTCTTCTACTGCGACCAGGCCCCCGCGACCGGAGGCGCGACGCCCGTCTCGGACTCCCGGGCCGTGCTGGCCGGCATCGCACCCGAGGTTCGCGAGCGCTTCGCCACCCGCGGCGTCGCCTACCTGCAGAACCTGCACGGGGGATTCGGCTTCGGCAAGTCCTGGCAGGACACCTACGAGACGACCGACCGGGCCGAGGTGGAGAAGGCCCTGGCGGAGACCGGCGCGGAGTTCCGCTGGACCGACGACGAGGAGCTCAGAGTACGGCAGGCCCGCCCGGCCATCCGGCGTCACCCCGTCACCGGCGAGGAGGTCTGGTTCAACCAGGCCGAGCAGTGGCACGTCTCCAACCTCCCGGACGACGAGGCCGACGCCCTGCTGGAGATGGCGGAGACCGACGAGGACCTGCCCCTCCAGGCCACCTACGGCGATGGCAGTCCGCTGGACGTGGTCGACCTCCAGCACATCCGCGACGTCGCCAAACGGAACGAATGCTCCTTCCCCTGGCAGGAAGGCGACGTCATGATGATCGACAACCTGCTCGTCATGCACGGCAGGCACGCTTACACCGGCCCGAGACGGATCCTGGTGGCGATGATCTGAGCGGCGCCGGCGCAGCGTCCCTGTATCTGCCGCTAGGACGTCAAGACCCGCGCACGCGGGTCGAGCCGGGGTTTGTCCGAATGCGGTCGGTCGTCCAGCCAGGACCGGATCTCGGCGTCGGTGCCGTCGGCCGGCCGCGCGGCCGGCTGGTCATGGGGTCCATTCGGTTTCGAGAATGGCGTAGATGGCTTCGCTGGCCCAGGTGCCTTTGACGAACTCGTTGTCGATGAGGGTCGCTTCGCGGCGCATGCCGAGTTTTTCCAGGACGCGGGCCGAGGCGGTGTTGAGTGCGTCGAGGCGCCCGGTGATGCGGTGCAGGCCGAGGTCGGCGAAGCCGAGGCGGAGCATGGCGCGGGAGGCTTCGGTGGCGTAGCCGTGGCCGTGGTGGTCGGGGTGCAGGATGTAGCCGATCTCGCCTTGGCGGTGTTGCTTGCTCGTCCAGATGAGCAGGCAACTGCCGATGAGGTGGCCGGTGTCGCGCAGGGTGACGGCCAGGTCGAGGGCGTCGCCTTCGTCGTGGAGCGCGGTGCGGGTGGTCTTCTTGTCAAGGAAGGTGGAGCTGGTGTCGCGGTCGCGGGGCTCCCAGTAGAGGTAGCGGGCGACGTCGGGGCGCGATTCGTAGGCGTTGACGGCGCCGAGGTCGTCGGGCGAGAAGGGGCGCAGGAGCAGGCGCTCGGTGATGATCGGGTAGTGGGGCTTGAGCACGGGGGAAGTGTAGGGGCCGGTCATGGAGGCTTCAACGCGTTTTCGACGGGCACGGTGAGACGTTCCCTCGCCGAGGCACCGCATGGTGACGCCTACCGGCGCGACGACGCGCAGGGGCCGAAACGCCACCGGTGAGACACCGGTGAGATGCCCGTGGAACGCCGCGCTCCCAGGCTTGGCGGCATGGCAATGACTGACAGGACCAGGAGCGCGGCCTGCGGGGCGGCACTTGTTCTCGCCCTAGCCGCCTGCGGTTCATCGGGGCAGGCGGCTCAGTCCTCGGCCGAGCCCTCGGCGAAGGCCCCTGCGACGACTCCGGAGGAGGCCCTGGCAGAGGAACCCGCGGAGGATCCTTCCCCCTCGCAGGAACCCCTTCCTTCGCGAGCGCAGGGCCTCGTCGCCGGACCCACCTCGACCGCCTTCCCGATCGAGGGCAGGAACCTGCGCCTGGTCAGGTCCGGGGAGAAGGAGCTGGCGCTGCAGTTGGACCTCTTCAACGGCACTGACAAGGAGATCTCGCTCGGCACGGTCGGCCTTGACAGTCGCGAGCAGCTCATCGCACTGGTGGACCTGCCCAGGGCCACGGCCTACGGCTTGGTCGGCGGCTCGGGCCCGGACGGGCGGATCAGCGAGGACCTCGACATCGAGCCGGGGCAGTCGGCGCCGGTGACAGCGGTCTTCACCGCTCCGCCCGAGGAGACCACCGAGATGCTCGTCGTGGCCAACGGCCTGCTTCCGGTGACCGTCCCGATCACGGACGACGAACTGACCGACGACCCTGCCCTGCACGGCCCGTACGGCAAGGCCCAGGTCGGCCCTCTGGTCTGCAGGACGGCGGACGGCGCGCGCGAGAAATTCCGGCTGCCCAGCGATGTGCTGTTCGAGTTCGGCAGCTCCAGGCTGTCACCGGCGGCCCGATCCGCCATCGAGGGGCTGCGCGGGCAGATCTCCGCCCCCTCCGGATCAGTGACTGTGGACGGACACACCGATGGGGTCGGGGGCGACTCCGCCAACCAGAAGCTGTCGGAGGAACGTGCCGCGGCCGTCGGCCAGGTGCTCCGGCCCTCCCTGGGCGACGGCTTCGCCTTCCAGGCGAAAGGGCACGGTGAGAGCGACCCCGTGGCGCCCAACACCAAACCCGACGGCAGCGACGACCCGGATGGGCGGGCGCAGAACAGGCGGGTCGAGGTGCAGGTCGAAGGCGACACCACCGTGCAGGCTCCGGCGACCGGCGGCGAGCTGTCGGAAGCCGGTCTGCAGGCGCGGGTGCAGAGCGTACGGCGGCTGTCCGGCTACCTCCTGGCGAGCGTCAAGGTCACCAACCCCGGATCGGAGCCCGCATCCCTCGAATACGAGAACCACTTCACGCCCAAGGAGCTCACCACCGGCCAGCTGTCGATCACGGACCAGAACAGCCGCGGCGACCTGTGCGGCTTTGCCGAGCCCACGTACTTCGACTTCATCGGCACCATGAGCGCCGGCTTCGCGCCGGGCGAGCTCGATTCGGTGCCTGCGGGGGCCGAGGTGACGTTGTGGGGGCTCTTCCCGGCCCCGAGTGCGAGCGTCACGTCGGTGAAGGTGCAGCTCGGCGGGTACGGCGAGCCGCTCCAGGCCGAGATCTCAGCGGACTGAGCCAGGCGCCTCCCCGACCAGGTCAAGGCATACGGCGGGCTGGGTCAGGCGACTCCCCGACCAGGTCGAGGCATACGGCGGGCTGGGTCAGGCGCTTCCCCGACCAGGTCAAGGCACACGGCGGGCTGGGTCAGCCGCTTCTCTGACGGATCAAGGTCCGGCGAGTGCGGCTCGTACCGCGGCCAGGCGGGCCGCGTAGCGGGGCCAGCCGAAGCCAGAGTCGGCATAGGCCGAAGCCGTCGCCTCCGCCAGCTTCCCGGCCCGCTGCCGATCCCCGGCCGCGAGCGCCAGCGCCGCCGACACGGCCCGGGCCGCGAGCCAGGGAATGCTGTGCTCGGCCGCCTCGGCGTAGACCTCGTCCAGCAGCGCCGCGGCCTCGTCCAGTTCGCCGCGCAGGATGAGCAGGTCGGCGAGGTCGATGTGCGCCATACCCGCCCCGGAGCCATCGGTCGCCGCGTAGCCGACAGCCGCGCGGATGTGCCGTTCCGCCCTGGTCAGATCCCCCTCGGCCGCGGCGGCGGCACCCCTGATCAGTTCGTTCAGCGGCAGGATCTGCCGGTCGTCCAGGCGCTCGGCGTAGTGGTCCGACCGGGCGGCGCAGGCCACCGCCTCATCTGGGCGCCCCATGCCCAGCAGCGCCTGCGCCTGGTTGCTGAGGCCGCGCGCCAGCCCGTGCTCGTCGCCGCTCTCCAGGTCGAAGGCGTTGGCGGTGACGTAACGTTCGAGTGCCTGCCGAGCATCGCCGGAGTACAGGTGCAGCGTGCCGAGTGCGTCGGCGAAGGCGGACATCCGCTGCGTGTGGGCGATCCCTTCCGCGTGCTCCAAGCCCTGGAGCAGTGGCGGGAAGGCGTCGCGCAGGCGGCCCCGCTCGATCTCCACGATGCTTCGGTAGTACAGGACGTTCAGGGTCACCAGGTCGTCGGAGGAGATCTCGGCCAGCTCGGCGGCCCTGGTCAGCAACTCGGCCGCCTCGTCGAACCTGCCGACCATGGTGGAGACGAAGGCATGGTCGTTGAGCGCCGTCGCCTGCTCGGTCGGCGTGCTGCCCGGCGCGTCGGCCAGGGCCGAGAAATGCCGCCTGGCCTCGCCGTACCAGCCGCGGATCAGCCACGGCGTGTGCAGTTCGAGCGCCAGCCGCAGCCCATCGGCCGCCCGCTCGGTGCCCGGAGCGCGTTCCAGCGCGTCGAGCAGGTTCGGCCACTCCGCGAACACGGCGGTCACCTCCTCCGCCGCGGCAAAGTCCGTCGGCTCGCCGATCCGGCGAACGAACGCCAGGCACCACCCCAGATGGGCCGCCAGCGCGCTCTTCGTCTCCCCGGCGGCGTCCAGCTCGGCCCGCGCGTAGTCCTTCACGGTCTCCAGCAGCCCGAACCGCCGCCCGCCGCCGGACGTATCCACCGTGACCAGGCTCCGATCGGCCAGCTCGGCCAGTGCGGGCGCGACGTCTCCGGCGGTGACATCCGGCACGGCGCGGTTCGCCGCGGTGGTGTCCGAGGGGGCGCCGCCCGCCGCCCCCGGCGCGGGGTGATCCGCCGCGGCGGCCACGACGCTCGGCACGACGTGTTCGGCCGCCTCCAGGTCGAAACCGCCGCTGAACAGCGACACCCGCCGTAACACCGCCCGCTCCCGCTCGGCCAGCAGGTCGTGGCTCCAGTCGAGGGCGGCACGCAGGCTCGTGTGCCTGCCGCCCGCGTCGCGGCCGCCACCCACCAGCAGGCGTAGCCGGTCCTCCACCCGTGCGGTGAGCTGCGCGACGGTGAGCGTACGGGTCAGACCGGCCGCCAGCTCGATCCCCAGCGGCAGCCGGTCGACGGCGGCACAGATCGCCGCGATGGCGGCGGGCTCGGCGCCGACCTGGTCGGGAGCGCATCGCTGGGCGAACAGCGTCGCCGCCTCCTGCTCGGCGAGCGGCCCGACCCGGTGCAGCTCCTCTCCCGCCGCCAGCAGCGGGCGCTGCGAGGTGACCAGAACGGTCAATGCCCTGGTACGGCTCAGCAGCCCGATGACCAGCTCGGCCGCCTGGTCGATGAGGTGCTCGGCATTGTCGAGCACCAACAGCCCGCCGTCCAGTCGCCCAGCCAGCTCCGGCACCGGATCGTCGGACTCCGACTCCAGCCCCACGGCCGCCGCCACCGCCGCGCGCACTGCTCCTTCCCGCCGTAACGACGCCAGCTCCACCAGCGTCACCGCCCTGGGCGCCGCGCTCGAACGGTCCGTCGCAGCCGGCAGGCCCGCCCCGTCCGGCGGGGCCGCGCCGAGAGCGACGGCTCTGGCCGCCTCGACCGCGAGCCGCGACTTCCCGCTTCCCGGGCTGCCCGTGAGCGTGACGAGCCCCGGTCGCGCGAGCCGCCCCACCAGCGCCGCCAGATCGCTGTCCCGGCCGACGAAGCTCGTCGTCGGCCCTGGCAGACGCACCGACGGCTGAACCGGACCCGGCGCGCGCACAGACGGCTCGGCCGGAAACTCCGCGGGCGACTCCCCGGCGGGGTCCGCCGGGCCTCTGGACGGCTCGCCCGCCGTGGGCTCGCGTCCGCCGGTGATCTCCAGGGCGACCTTTTCCTGCGGTCGCCCGCCTTCCTGCAGGGACGGATCCTGGCGGAGCATACGCAGCTCCAGAGCGGAGGTCTCAGGAACCGGGTCCACGCCGAGCGTGTCGGCCAGCCTCCGGCGAAGCCTGGCCAGCCGGTCGAGCGCGTCGGCCTGCCTGCCGGTGCGGTAGAGAGCCAGCGCCAGCAGCCCGCACAGGCGCTCGTGCAGTGGATGCTCGGCGGCCAGCCGTTCCAGCTCCATGCTCACCTCGGCCGCCGCGCCCAGGGCCAGGTCGGCGGTGAGCCGTCGCACCAGCAGGTCCAGCCGCCACGCCTCCAGCCGCTCCCCCTCCACCTCCGCATAGGGAATCGCCCGCAGGTCCGCCAGCGCGGATCCGCGCCAGAGCCCGAGCGCCTGCGCCGCGGCGCCCCGAGCGCCTTCGTGGTCACCGGACCTGGCGGCCGCGTGCGCCCGCTCGGCGGCGGACCGGGCCTTGGCCAGGTCCGCGGCGTGGGCGGCGAGCGCATATCCGCCGGGCGTCCTGACCAGTGGCGGCAAGGCCGAGCCACGCCCGCCATCCCGCTCCGCAAGGGTACTGCCGGCGACGAGGGCGGCACGCAGGCGAGAGGCGAGGACCCGCAGGCGCTCGGTGGGACGCGCCAGCTCCGCCTCCCCCCACAGGTCGGCGGCCAGTCGTAGGTCGGGAACCGGAGACCCTTCCGCGAGGGCGAGCCGGGCCAGCAGCGCACGCTCCAGGAGACGCTCCACCGCGATCGTCTCGTCTCCGGCACGGACGGTGACCGGTCCAAGCACGAGGACGTCCAGGCGGCAGGGGGAGGACATGAGGGGATTATCGCAGCGAACCCTCGTGAGAGGCCCGTGAAAGTGGCGGGCATGCCGCCGACGGGTTATGGCGCCGTACTGGCGTCCATGTCGTTGAAGAGCAGTGACTTGATCGTCACCGGCACCGTGCCCGAGGGTTGCCGGACGCGCCCGAGGTCGACGTAGTCGAAGTCGCGCAGGAGCAGGCCGTCGAGGATCAGGAGGTCGTTCTCGACCCCCAGTTCGTCGCGCAGGATCCGGCCGAGTGTCCGGGCGATGTCGCCGTCGACCACGAGGTAGAGCCGTTCACCGGCGGTGAGCCGGGGCGACAGCCCCTTGACGATGCCCTCGCCGAAGGCGCGCAGCCGATGGTACTCAGGGTCGCCGCTCCACGACAGGGCGACGGCGAGGTCGCCCTGCGTGAAACGGTCGAGGTGCTTCCTGAGCGTGTCGGCCATGGCCGCGGAGTCGACGGTGTCGCCGGGAACGTACGCGGGCCGCGCCACCGGCAGGTTGCGCCGGGGGAGGGTCCCCTCGGCCGAGTCGAGGTGGCTGGTGATGCCGCTGAGCTGCACGGTGTACTGCGAGGCGCCGAGCACCGTCGCGCGGATGCGCTCGGCGGCGGGCAGCACGGGGGCGGGGAGGAGCGCGCGTTCCGCGCTGCGTCGCAGCTCACCGCCGAGCCGGCGGCCGAGGTCGCCGAAGTCGGCGGTCTGGGTGCCGTAGACGTACTCGGCCACGCCGCCCGAGAAGACGATGCCGTCGAGCCGCTCCGGGATGAGAAGCGGCTCCGTCAGCCACAGGCCCTCCGTGTGTCGCCCGGCGAGGGCTCCCAGCAGCTCACCCGCCATGAGCGCGGCCACGTCGTCGAGCTGGTCGCCGGTCACCGGCGAGCCGAGCGCCAGGTCGTGCCCGGCCCGCAGGGCGTGCCGATGACCGCCGGGCTCGATCCGGGTGACCACGCCGCCGGCGACCGCGATGAGCCGGCCGCCGACGTGGAACGCCGCCGTCCCGGCGATCCGCCCGTCCTCCACCAGGGTCAGCTTGGTGGTGCCGCCGCCGATGTCGATGTTGAGCAGGCGACTGTGCTCCCGGCTCGACGTCCTGACGGCGCCAGAACCGTAGGCGGAGAGCATGGCCTCCATGTGGTGGCCGGCCGTCGCGCAGACCAGTTCGCCCGCACGCTCGCTGACCACCTCGGCGATCGCCTCGGAGTTGCGGCGGCGGAGCGCCTCGCCGGTGAGGATGACCGCACCGGTGTCGATCATCTCGGGCGTGACCCGCGCCTCGGCGTACGCCTCGTCGAGGAGCGCGCCGAGGCGGGCCGCGTCGATCCGCAGGTCCGCGCCGAACGGCGTCAGGTGGACCGGTGACTCGTAGAGCGACTCGCGCCGGACCACGACGTACCGGCTGGTGAGGTCCTCGCTCAGCCGCCGCAGGTGGAGCCGCGAGAACGCGAGCTGGGTGCCTGAGGATCCGATGTCCACGCCGACGCTGTGCAGGGTGACGTTGTCCTGCTGCCAGATCGGGTTCTGCTCCAGCGGGACGTCGGGCTCGTCGTCGTGGTCGTGGTCGCGCCCGGCGCCGTCAGCGTGGTGCCCGGTGCTCATGCGGTGGCGGTGCTCTCGCCCGGCTTCGGCGGCAGGTCCTCGAGCTCGGCCGCGTAGGCGGCCTCCATCCGTGGGGTCAGCCCCTTCTGGGCGAGCGCCTTGGCGAAGGTGTCGCGGACGATGGCGGACTCGTCGGCGTAGTCGATCTGATCGCCGCCGATCCGCCGGCTGATCCAGGCCTTCGGCACGCCCTGGGCGTTGCGGATCGAGACCACCTCGTGCTTGAACGCCAGGTACCGGGCAGGGCTGTCACCGGTGTTGAAGTGCTGGTGGAACCACATGTTGGGCGGGACGATGAGCGTGCCCGGCTGCCAGTCGTAGCGCTTGGGCTCCTCGCCCTCGGGCCACATCAGGCTGAAGCCCTCGCCGCTCATGATGATGACGTGCGCGCCCGGGCCGTGGCGATGACCCTTCTTGTACGTCGCGACGGGGAACTGCGAGATGTGGCTGTTCATGGAGCCCTTGGCCATCATGAAGCGGATGTGGCCTCCGCCCGCGCCGCGCTCCTTGGCGTGGATGAGCGGGAGGTTCACGGCGTCGGCGACGAAGTTCGTCTTGAGGAGCAGGCCCTCGACCTCGTCCTTGTCGGCGAAGTAGTCGGGCTCGCCGTTGAAACGGCCGACGAAGTCGTGTGCGGTGCCGAAGACGAACTCCGGCTCGTCGTACATGTTCATGACCGGCGGCATGTTCGTCGAGGAGACGAAGCGGGCGGCGGTGGTCCCCGAGCCGTTGAAGTGCTGGTGCCAGGTGTTGAGCGGAATCGCGAAGATGGAGCCGGGGCCCCACTCGAAGGTGACCTTTTTGCCGGCGTCGTTCCACACGCTGGTCGAGCCGTGGCCCGAGAGCACCATGAGCATCTCTTCGAAGAGCTGGCGCTGCGGGGCCAGCTTGCCGCCGGCGGGGATCTCGCACACGTAGCAGTCATTGGAGGTGCGGGAGGCTTCGTGGTTGATGAAGACCCCGCGCCCGCCGCGGCGCTCCCAGGGTTTCAGCTCGACCGTGTTGAGGTCGGGGATGTAGTGGGCGGAGATGATGTCCAGACCCTCGTTGCGGACCCATGAGGCGTACGGGGTGTCCTTCTCGCGGGCGAAGTTTTTCGCCATGCTGTCCGAAACGAGCGCATCTTTTGTCACAGAAACCTCCACTTTCATCTGGTACAACGGTAAGACCAATAGCTAGGTGGCGTCAACAAACGCGCCTCGATCCAACGGCTGGGTACGAGCGCCGCGGGCATCCCCGCCGCCTGGGTAGACTCGACCAGGCGTTGCCCGTCGAGCCGGTCGGTGCGCACGCCCGCGCTGGTCTCCGCCTCCGGACCGCGCCAAAGGACATACCATCAGACCTGAGTGTCATACCATTAGCTAATAATCTGTTTGGGGTGCCCGGCAACGTCTTGCCCCACGACGGCCTTGAGGAGTGCGCATATGGGGACTACGAGATCCGGGAGCAGCGCCGACCCGGCGGAACTCTTCAGTCCTGTCAACGTCGACCGCGTCTCGCAGGTCATCGTCGACCAGGTCAAGCTTCTCATCCGTGACGGGCAGCTGAGCCCTGGCGATCGCCTGCCCAGCGAGCGTGAGCTGTGCCAGCGTTTCGGCGTCAGCCGGGTGACCGTGCGCGAGGCCCTGCGTGTGCTGGAGGCCAGCGGGCTCGTCACGATCAAGGTCGGCTCGCACGGCGGCGCCTTCCTGACCTCGCCTTCGGCCGAGCGCCTCGGTGCCGGCCTCGCCGACCTCATCTCGCTGGCGCCCCTGACGGCGGCGAACGTCACCGAGGCGCGCACCATCGTGGAACTGGGCATCCTTCCGCTGGTCGTCGAACGAGCGACCGAGGAGGACATCGACGGCCTGCTCGCCATGGTCGAGGAGAGCCGGCAGGCCGTCGAGAAGGGCGAATACGCGGTCGAGATGTCGGCCGCGTTCCACACCCGGGTGGCGGCGTGCACGCACAACCCCGCCATCGAGATGCTGGTCCAGAGCTTCCACGGTCCCCTGCTGATGTCGTTGCAGGAGTCGCACGTCGACGCGCCGATGGGCCACCAGGGGACGGACGAGCACCGGGCGCTCACCTACGCCATCAAGGATCGCGACCCGGCGGCGGCTCGCGAGATCATGACCCGCCACCTCGAGCGAACGGCTCGCCGCGTCCGGCGCGACGGCTGACCGGCCTGCGATCACGACCGGAGGTCACTCCTCGCGCAGGGCGCGCATCTTCCGCAACCACGGCAACACCGCGAGGGCCGCGAGCCCTGCCGAGATCCCGGCCAGCAGAAGCCCCGTGCGCGCTCCCCACTGCTCGCACACCCACCCCGTGATCGGGGCTCCCAGCGGGGTGCTGCCGAGAAATATCAGGCTGTGCAGGGCGATCACCCGCCCCTGCATCGTAGGATCCGCCCTGATCTGCAACAGCGTGCGTGCGAGCGTGTTGAAGCAGATGTTCGCGACACCGAGGGCGACGACCGCAGCCATCGCCAGGCCGAGCGCGGGAGAGGCCGCGACGGCGACGTTCACGCCGGCGAAGGCGAACGTCCACAACAGCAGGGACCACGCGGTGGCGTCCACGCGCGCGGCGCTCGCGAGGGCACCGAGCACCGCGCCCACTCCGAGGGCGGAGGTGAGCCAGCCGTAGATCTCGGCGCCTCCGCCGAAGGTCTCGCGGGCGAGCAGAGGGAACACGACGCGAAAGTTCTGGCCGAGTAGCGCGACCACGGCTACGAGAAACAGGCACGCGCGTAACTCCGGGTGCTCCCATACATATCGCAGGCCCTGCCTGGCCTGGCCCTTGGCTCGGGGAAGGGCCGGAACCCGGTGCAGCTCCCGGGGATTCATGCGCGCGAGCCCGAGCAGGACCGCCACGAACGACAGCGCGTTGACCGCGAACGCCGCTCCGACGTCGACGGTAGCGATCAGGACTCCGGCGATCGCCGGGCCGACGAGGCGGCCGGCGTTGTGCACCGTCGAGTTCAGGGCCTGCGCGTTCACATAGTTCTCCGGGGTGACCATCTCGGTGACGAAGGCCTGCCGCGCGGGCACGTCGAGAACGGTGACCAGGCCGAGCCCGAGGGCGAGCGCGTAGACCATCCAGAGCTGCACCAGGTCGCTCAGCACGAGCACCGCGAGGGCGGCCGCGAGGACGGCGCTGGCCGCCTGCGTCGCCATGATCGTGCGGCGCCGGTCGAGCCGGTCGACCAGAACACCTCCCCACAGGCCGAACATGAGGGTGGGCAGGAACTGCAGCGCGGTCGAGATGCCGAGCGCGACGGGCGAGTCCGTCAGTTCGAGCACGAGCCAGTCCTGTGCCACCCGCTGCATCCAGGTTCCGATCACGCTCACCGCGTGACCGGTGAAGAAGCGCCGGTAGTTGGGCACGGTGAGCGAGCGGAAGACACGCCGGTGCGCGGTGCGGACGCGGGCGAGGAACGTGGCATCTGCCGAGCCCATGGACACCCCTCTTCCTAAATCAGGCTAATGGTATTACCTTTGCGTCGTTGGCCGGGAGGTTTGGGGTAATTGTTATGACTTGTTCCTGGACCGGGGTTGTCGTGAAGGGATATCCCGGTTTCACGGCCCTCGGGGGGTGCGGGTCGCCCGACGACGAAGGGTTCGCATGCCGGCGACAGTCGCCGCGGCCGGCTTGGAGCGCCGCCGCGTTGCGGAAGGCCCCGCGGGCGGACCTGCCCGCCGTACGGACTCGGGGCGCCGGAGTGGCACCTCGCGTGCTCCCCCCAGGGGTCTGACCAGCGCACTGGCGGGCCCCTATCAAGAGAGCCGCTCCGGGGCTTGTCCGCCGTGTAACGGTCCGGTAAAAGTATGGCTAAAGGGTTAGACCTTTAGTCCTACCGAGGTGTGTACTCGGGTAATTCGCTCAAAGGAGGCCGATATGTGCGATGACCATCTGGCTGGAGCTCTCGCCCGAGAGACGGGGAACCAGGACGGGCCGGAGATCGCCGCACGTGTTCCGTGGCGCCGGCGCTCCAACCTGGGCCGGATCGAGACGGGCGTGATCTGAGCACTACTTCTCGCGGGGGAACAGAAACGCATCATCGCCGGGTCGGTGGTCACACCGCCCCGCCGAGCTCGCGGGAGAGCATCCATGCAACACCAGAAATTCTTCGGATCGGTGGCGGTGGCCGCCGCCGTTCTCCTCCTAGGAGCCTGTGGCGCCTCGCCGACAGCCGGAGGGCCCATGCCGACCGGCACGTCCAGCGGAAAAGCTCAGGAGGTCTACGACCGCATCAACGGGCTCACCGGTGACGAACGCACCAAAACCCTCGTTGACCTCGCGAAACAAGAGGGCACGCTTTCGATCTACACCTCGAACACCGACCTGGACAAGGTCATCGACGGATTCGAGAAGACCTACCCGATCAAGGTGGAGGTCTACCGCGGGAACTCGGAGTCGGTGCTTCAGCGCGTGGTGCAGGAGCAGCAGGCGAACTACAACGGCAACGACCTCGTCGAGACGAACGCCGGCGAGCTCAACGTCATGGCCGACCAGAACATGCTCTACCCGTACGAAGGCGCGCTGCGTGCCGCCGTACGCAAGGAGGGCCAGGCGGATGGCTGGACCGCCACCCGGTTCAACGTGTTCGTGGTCGGCTGGAACACCACCAAGGTGAAGCCCGGCGAGGAGCCGAAGTCGTTCGAGGAACTGGCCGACCCGAAGTGGAAGGGACGTGTCTCCCTGGAGGTCGGCGACGTCGACTGGTTCGCGGCCATGTACAAGTACTACCTCGACCAGGGCAAGACGGACGCCGAGGTCCGCGATCTGTTCAACCGGGTCGTCGCCAACGCGAAGATCGCCAAGGGGCACACGGCGCAGGGCGAGCTGCTTTCGGCCGGCCAGTTCGCGGTGACCGCCTCCTCCTACAGCCACACGATCGACAAGGCCGCCGACCAGGGCGCCCCGGTGAGCTGGCATCCGGCCTCGGGGACTCCGGTACAGCCCATCGTGATACGGCCCAACGGCGTGGCACTGATGAAGACGGCGCCACACCCGGCAGCGGCGATGCTGTTCGTCGACTACGAGCTCAGCGAGGGACAGAAGATCCTGCACGAGTCCTTCCGGGTCGGGTCGATCCCCACGGCGGACGATCCCGTGGCCGGACTCACGACGATTTCCGTGCCCGAGAAGGAAATGCTCGACAACCCCAAGAAGTGGGACGCGCTCTACGAAGAGATCGTCCAGTCAGGCCGGGAGGTCAAGTGAACACCGCCCCCCTGTCGGGCCGCCGTGGCGGCGGGCCCGCGAAGCGTGCGCTGGTCTCAGGGTCCGCACTCGTACTCCTGCTCTCAGGCTGCGGAGGCTCGCCCACGGCCACGGCACCACAAGCCGCGACCGGCGGTGGGCCTAGCGCGGCGGAGAAGCTCTACACCGAGGTCAACGGAATGAACGGTCAGCAGCGGCGTGACAAGCTCGTCCCGCTGGCCGAGAAGGAAGGCGCGCTCGACCTCTACACGTCCATGACGAGCGATGTGGCTGACGCGGTCCTGAAGGCGTTCGAGGACCAGTTCAACGTCACGGTGAACCTGTACCGCGCCGGGTCGGAGACGGTGCTCCAGCGGGTCGTGCAGGAGCAGAAGGCCGGCTACCAGGGCAACGACGTGGTGGAGACCAACGCGACCGAGCTGTTCGACCTGAACACCGAGGGCGTTCTCGCCAATTACGACGGTGAGCGGCGCCGCATGGTCCCGGAGGCCGGTCGGCAGCAAGGATGGACCGCGACGCGGATGAACCTGTTCGCGCCGAGCTGGAACACCGGGCTCGTCACTCCGGAGCAGGCGCCGAAGACCTGGGAGGATCTCGCCGACCCCAAGTGGGACGGCAAGCTGGCGATGGAGCTCAGCGACTCCGACTGGTACCTGACCCTCTACAAGTACTGGGAGAAGCAGGGCAAGACCGGCGAGGAGATCGACAAGCTCTTCGACGGCATGGCCAGGGGCGCGAAGATCGTCAAGGGCCACACGGTGCAGGGCCAGTTGCTGTCCGCCGGCCAGTTCTCGGTCGCCGCCTCCAACTACTCCTACATCGTCCAGCAGGCCAAGGCCAAGGGCGCGCCCGTCGACTACCTGCCCTTCGTCCAGCCGGTCATCGCCCGGCCCAACGGCATCGGGCTGATGAAGACGGCCAAGCACCCCGCCGCGGCGATGCTGTTCGCCGACTGGATGCTCCAGGAGGGCCAGGCGCTTCTGGCGAAGCAGGGGCTCACCCCGGCCATCGTGGAGGGCGACGATCCCCTCAAGGATGTGGAGATCATCCCGATCGACGTCGAAGAGCTGACGAAGAACGGCGACGAGTGGAACAAGCGGTACGACCAGGTCATCTCCAACGGTGAGCAGGTAGACGGAAATTGAGTCACCGATCGTGCGGCGGCACCGGCATCGGTGGTGCCGCCGCGCCCGTGATCATCGCAGACTGGTTCAGAAAGAGGTGAGGGCATGACCACGGCATCTCCCGCCGTCTCTGCCCGCAGGGGAGCCACGCTCGGATGGCTGCGCCGGTTGGGGACCCCTAAAGTCATCATCATCGTCGTGGTCGCCGGCTTGATCGGCTATCTCGCGCTCGTGCCCCTTTACTACCTGATCTGGGGCACGTTCTTCGATGCCGACGGCTTCACCCTCGGCGGCTTCGCCCGAGCATACGGTGACCCGCGCGTCGGCGACATGATCGGGAACTCGCTGTGGTTCGCGGTCGGCTCGGCCGTGTTGTCGCTGGTCGTCGGCACCGCGCTGGCCTACCTCAACGTGCGGACGGATGTCCCGTTCAAGGGGCTCTTCTTCGCGGCCTCGATCATTCCGTTGATCATCCCGGGGATTCTGTACACCATCGCGTGGATCTTCCTGGCGAGCCCGGACATCGGCCTGCTCAACAAGGCGATCGAACCGATCCTCGGCCCAGGGTTCTTCGACATCTTCACCGTGTGGGGGATGGTCTGGGTCGAGGGCCTGCACCTTTCCCCCATCGTGTTCCTCCTCATGGTCGCCGCCTTCCGGTCCATGGACCCCTCGCTTGAGGAGTCGGCCCTGATGTCCGGGGCCAGCAGGTGGCAGGTCTTCCGCAGGGTCACCATGCCGCTGACGCGCCCGGCGATCGTCGCCGCGGTGCTCGTCATGGTCGTGCGCAGCCTGGAAAGCTTCGAAGTCCCCGCCCTGCTCGGCCTGCAGAACGGGATCTACGTCTTCACCAGCCGCATCTACTTCGTACTGCGCTCCTACCCGCCGGACCTCGCCGCGGCCGGCGCGCTGGCGGTGGGGCTTCTGGTGCTCGCGTTGATCGGCGTCACGATCTCCAACCTCGTCGGCAGGTCGGGCAAGACCTACCAGACCGTGACCGGCAAGGGCTTTCGTCCTCGTCCGATGGAGCTCGGCAAGTGGCGGCCGGTCATGGGCGGCGTCATCGTGCTGTACTTCTTCCTCACCGTCGTCGGGCCGCTGTTCGTGCTGCTCTACACGTCCCTGCTGAAGTTCTACCAGGCGCCGTCGGCCGAGGCCTTCGCGTCGATGTCCCTGGACAACTATCGCCAGCTCTTCGACATCTCGGACGCGATGACAGCACTGAAGAACTCCCTCGCGCTCGGTCTGGGGTCGGCGACGCTCGTCATGATCCTGATGGCGGTCGGCGCCTGGATAGTCGTGCGCTCGCGCATTCCCGGGCGGCAACTCGTGGACCACTTCTCGTTCGTCCCGCTCGTGATCCCCGGTCTGGTCCTCGGGCTCGCGCTTTCGTTCGTGTACCTGCGCAGCCCTGTCCCGATCTACGGCACGATCTTCATCCTGCTGATCGCCTACTGCACCCGCTACATGCCGTACGGCATGCGTTACGCGGTCACGTCGATGCACCAGATCTCGGCTGAGCTGGAGGAGTCGGCGCAGGTGAGCGGGGCGAGCTGGTGGCAGACGTTCCGCAGGGTGCTCCTGCCGCTCCTCTCGCCCGGCCTCCTGGCCGGCTGGATCTACATCCTCGTGGTCTCGTTCCGCGAACTGTCGAGCTCGATCCTGCTCTACAGCCCCGGCAACGAGGTCCTCTCCATCCTCATCTTCGAGCAGTACGAGAACGGCCAGTTCACCGTCCTGGCGGCACTCGGTGTCGTCATGGTGCTCACCCTCGCCGTGCTCGTCATCATCGCCTACAAGCTCGGCGCCAAAGTCGGGCTCCGGCAGGACTGAACAACGGGTTTCATCAGGAGGACAGGTGCTCCGCATCAACAACCTCGTCAAGACCTTCGACGGAGAGCGCCGCCGCCGGCGTGACTCGCGCGCGTCCTCGGCACAGGAGGCCCGGGTGTTCGCGGTCAACGACGTCAGCTTCAACGTCGAGAACGGTCAGCTGTTCACCTTGCTCGGCCCCTCGGGGTGCGGCAAGACGACGACGCTGCGCTCGATCGCCGGGCTGGAACGCCCTGACTCGGGGACCATCGAAGTCGGCGACCGTGTCCTCTTCTCCACCAACGAGGGGAAGAAATCGGTGAACGTCCCCGCGAATGAGCGGGGACTGGGCATGGTCTTCCAGTCCTATGCCATCTGGCCGCACATGTCGGTCTTCGACAACGTCGCCTTCCCGCTGCAGGTGAAGAAGCGCGGCGACCGGCTGGGCCGTAAGGAGATCTCCGAGCGGGTGATGCGCGTGCTCGAGACGATGGAGCTCGCCCACCTGGCCGACCGCCAGGCCACCAAACTGTCCGGTGGCCAGCAGCAACGGCTCGCCCTCGCCCGGGCACTCGTCATCGAACCCCCGCTCCTGCTGCTCGACGAACCGCTGTCCAACCTCGACGCGAAACTGCGGGAGTCACTGCGCTACGAGCTGAAGCGGGTGCAGCGCGAACTCGGCATCACCTCGGTGTACGTGACGCATGACCAGGTCGAGGCCCTGGCCCTCAGCAACGCGATCGCGGTGATGCGGAACGGCAACATCGTGCAGCTCGGCCGTCCCCGCGACATCTACGAGAACCCCAACTGCAGGTTCGTCGCCGAGTTCATCGGTACGTCGAACTTCGTGTCCGGCAACGTGGTGGCCAAGGACGGCGACCGATACACCGTCAACACCATCGACGGGCAGCTCGCACTCGACTCTGCCATGAGCCTTCCCCTGGGCACCGACGTGATCGTGTCCGTGCGGCCTGAAGTCCTGGAGGTCAGCACCACCTCCCGGGCGGGTGAGGTGCCCAACGAGTGGAAGGGTACGGTCCTGACCCGTGCCTACCTTGGGGACAGCCTCGACCACGTGGTGGGTGTCGGCAAGCACGAGCTGCGGACCCGCGGGAACCCCTCGACCTCGATAGAACCCGGGACCGAGGTCTATCTGCGGATGGATCCCGCCAAGCTCGTGCTCGTTCCCGTCGACTGACCGTACCTCCGATCAGTGAATCTGCGGGCCCGGCGCTCTCCGGGCCTTCGACGTGAGCAGGAGTGCGTGATCAGAAAGGTGGGAGACACCGCGTGATACCCGCGATCCTGCGGAACCGCGAGTTCACGCTGTACTGGGCCGGGGTCGTCCTGTCCCAGATTGGCACCCGCGGCACCGTGGCGGCGAATTTCTACCAGGTTTACCAGCTCACCGGCTCTGTCGCCTACACCGGGCTGGTCGGCGCCGCGCAGGCGGTCGCGCTGCTCGTCCTCAGCCCGCTGGGCGGGGCGCTCGCGGACCGCCTGGACCGGCGCCGGCTGCTCCAGGCCGCGCAGGCCGTCGCGTTGCTCGTCGCCGTCGCGCTCTCCTGGCTGACGCTGATCGGCCGGGCCGAGGCCTGGCACGTCGTGGTCTCCGTGGTGCTCACCACAGCCGCGGCGACCTTCGACCAGCCGGCCAGGCAGGCACTGATTCCCGCTCTGGTGCCGAAGAACCAGATCGGACAGGCGGTCGCGCTGCTCAACCCGTCGCGGGAGCTGGCCATCCTGGTAGGCCCGCTGCTGTCCGGAGTGCTCATCAGCCTGGCCGGGCCCGGACTGATGTACGTCGTCGACGCGGTGACCTACGCGGTGCTGGTCGGAGTGCTCGCCACGCTCCGGATCTCCAAGCTGGAGCCGGCCGCGGAGCGCCGCTCGATACTGGGATCGATCGCCGAGGGCGCCAGGTACATCGCCCACCGGCCGCTCATCTACAACCTCATGCTGCTCGACCTGTCGGCGACCGTGTTCAGCGCCTATCGCGTTCTGCTGCCGGCGCTCGCGCTGGATGTGCTGCACGTCGGCGCGACCGGATACGGAGTGCTGTCCGGTGCCCCGTCCGCCGGTGCGTTGATCGCGACATATGCGGTCTTCCGTACGGTGCAGCGAAGTCGAAGGCAGGGCCGGGTCCTGCTGGTTTCCACGGTCCTCTACGGCATCGCCGCCATTCTGCTGGCGCACTCGCCGGTCTTCCTCCTGGCCGTGCTCGCCGCCCTGCTCCTCGGCGCCTTTGACGCCATGGCGACCACGATCCGGCATGCCGCGGTCCAGATCGACACCCCGGACGAGATCCGGGGCCGGGTCACCGCCTTCTACCAGATGTCTTCGCGGGGAGGCCCGGCGATCGGGGACGTCGTCGTCGGGGCGGTGGCCGGTGTGATCGGACCCGTGGCGGCACTCACCATCGGCGGGCTGGGCCCGATGGTCGTCGCCGGGTGGTCATGGCTGCGGGGCGGCGTGGTGCGGTCCTACACCGGAATCGTGGAGGCCGACGACAATCCCGATGAGAAGCGGCGCTCCACACCGGGGACATGACCCTCACGGCCGGAAGGGCCGACGCCAGGCGCGCGCTCAACGCCCCTGGTCCGCCACCGCCAGGGCGCCCACAGCGGCCGCCTCCGGGTCAAGGTAGCGGCCACCGCGCAGGACCGGCTTCAGCTCGTCGTCGAGGTCATAGCGCAGGGGAACGCCGGTCGGGATGTTCAGCGCCATGACCTCCTCACGGTCGAGGCGGTCGAGGTGCGCGACCAGTGCCCGCAGCGAGTTGCTATGTGCCACGACAAGCACCGTATGCCCGGCGCGCAGGTCGGGAGCGATGACGTCGTACCAGTAGGGCAGCAGGCGGGCGACGACGTCGGCGAGCGACTCGGTCCGGGGCACGAGGTCGCGGGGTAGCCCGGCGTAGCGGGGGTCGCTCCGCACGTGCCACTCGTCGTCCGGGTCGGCCGGCGGCGGCACGTCGTACGACCGGCGCCAGAGCCGGAACCGCTCCTCGCCGTACTCCTGGAGAATCGCCCTTTTCTCCTTGCCCTGCAGTGCGCCGTAATGCCGCTCGTTGAGCCGCCAGTGCCTGCGGGCCGGGATCCAGACCCGGCCGGCCGCCTCCAGCGCCAGGTTCCCGGTGCGCACCGCGCGTGTGAGCAGGGAGGTGTGCACCACGGTCGGCAGCAGCCCGGCCTGGTGCATCAGTCGCCCGCTCTGCCGTGCCTGCTCCTCGCCGGACGGCGTCAGGTCGACATCGACCCACCCCGTGAAGAGGTTCTTGGAGTTCCACTCGCTCTCGCCGTGGCGCAGGAGGACCAGTCTCATCGTGGCCCCTTTCCGCCACGGTCACCGTCGACGCGAACGCCTCGCTCCGGGTGCTGGAGCGAGGCGCCCTTCGTCGGCGAGGTGACTACATCAGATCGAGGCCGGCTCGAAGTAGTGGACGGTGTCGTAGCCGAGGTGCTTGAAAACGCGGTTCTGCGCGTTGAACAGCCGCAACGGGGTCCCGTCCGCCGCGAAGATCTGGCAGACGTGGTTCTGCGGGACATAGAGCGTGTCGCCCCGCCTGATCTCATAGCGCTTCGGTTCGAGGGCGATCCTCGCGTAGTACTTCTCCGCGATCTCGGCCTCGACCTCCCACTGAAGCGCGTATCCGCCGCCGTCGAGGACGTAGTAGACCTCGTCGGCCATCTTCCAGTACTTGCCGCTGTGGCCACCCGCGGGGATGTCGAGCTCGAAGGCGTCCACGCTGAAGATGCGGGCATCCGTGCGCTCCGGGGACGACATGACGCGGACCCGCCCGAGCGGGGTCTGCTCCCAGGTCGTGTCGGCGGGCGAGATCACCTTCTTCCGGTCGAGCACCCCCGGCGTCCAGATGCGCGACCAGTCCTCACGGGGACCGAACCGCTCCTCCTCCTCGACCGGTCCCGACCGCCCCTGCTGGATCAGCCCCATGAACATCCACGTGCACTTCGCCTTCACCACCAGCGCGACGGCCCGCTCCTGGTACGGGTTGAAGTGCCGGTGCACGGAGTCGGTGTGCACGAAGACCAGGTCGTCCTTGTTCCAGTCATAGCGCTGGTCGTCGTGGATCTCGTAGCCCCGGCCCTCCAAGATGTAGAAGGCGGCCTCGTTCTGGTGGCCGTGTCCGTGATTCGACGACTCCGGCGGCAGCTCCACGAAGTGCACCTGGATCGTCTGCGTGAGGAAGTCCTCGTCACCCGGACCGATCCGCCACCAGGTCCGGCTCTTCGCGCTGTCGCCCGAGTGCGCGACCTTGGCGTCGTCCACGACGACGCTGTCGTCGCGTACCCGCTCGACTGCCAATTGGCGGCGCCGGAAATCTCCGAGGCCGTATGTCTGCGAGGTCAGTCCGCGCACGAACACTCGTCCGCTCTTGCCCATGGGTCCTCCTGTTTCGGTCATCGTCCTGCTCGGGCTCCGGTCGCCGACGATCGCGTCGACGGGGCAGAGGGTTTGTACGAACGCCTCATGCACATGCGGCAATTAGGATCAATGGTATTACCTTCCTACCGTAACCGCAATGGAGGCCGAGATCGCCCAGTCGGCGCGGAGGCTTGAGTGCAGGCCCGTAAGGCATTACGGTATAAATGTTATACCTTTAGGGAGGTGCAGTGAACTCCAGTGACTCGGAACGCGTCGGCACGCTGATCGTGGGCGCCAGCCAGGCTGGGCTGCAGGTGGCCACGAGCCTTCGGGAGCTGGGCGCGACCGATCCGATCACGCTGATCGGCGGCGAGGCGCGCCCGCCCTACCAGCGGCCACCGCTGTCCAAGCGCTTCCTCCAGGGCGATCTCCCCGAGCACCGTCTCGCGCTGCGCGGCGAGGACTTCTACGCGAGCAACGCCATCGAGCTGATCTGCGGTGAATGGATCGAGACCATCCGTCTCACCGACCCTGCCGCCGGGACGGGTGAGGCGCTGACGCGCAGCGGCCGGCGGCTGGCCTTCACCGGGCTCGCCCTGACCGTCGGCGGCACCCCTCGGCGCATGCGCGTTCCCGGCCACCACCTGGCCGGCATCCACTACCTGCGCGATGTCGACGACGCGCTCGGGCTGCGCCACGACCTGGCGGCCGCCGAGCGCGTCGTGGTCGTCGGTGGCGGATTCGTCGGCCTCGAAGCCGCTGCCGGGGCGCGGGCCGCGGGCAAGGACGTCACCGTGGTCGAGGCCGCCGACCGGCTGATGGCGCGTGCTGTCGCACCCGTCGTCTCCGACTTCTATGCCGAGGCGCACCGGCGCCGCGGCACGGCGGTGCGCCTCGGCGCGATGGTGACCGCGTTCACCGGCGACGAGCACGTACAGGGCGTGCAGCTGAGCGACGGCGCTATCCTTCCGGCGGACGTGGTGGTCGTGGGCATCGGCCTGGAGCCTCGCACCGAGCTCGCCGAGCAGCTGGGACTGCGGGTGGACCGCGGCATCGTCGTCGACGCCGACGCGAGGACCAGCAACCCGGCGATCGTCGCCGCCGGCGACTGCACCGTTCTTCCCCATCCGCTGACCCGGCGGGGCCAGGTGCGGATCGAGTCGGTGCAGAACGCCGTCTCGCAGGCGCAGGTCGCGGCCGCCTCGCTGCTCGGGCTCAGCAGAGAGACCCGTTCCGTGCCGTGGTTCTGGTCGGATCAGGCCGATCTGAAGCTGCAGATCGCCGGCCTGTCCGCCGGCTACGACGAGTGCGTCGTGCGCGGCGACCCGGCGACCGAGCAGTTCTCCGTGTTCTACTACAAGACCGGCCGGCTCATCGCGTCGGACTCCGTCAACGCGCCGCGTGACTACATGGTCGTGCGCAAGGTGCTCGGCGACGGGGGCACGCTGCCGCCCGACCGGGTCGGTGACGAGTCCGTCTCCCTCAAGGACCTGATGCGCCCCTCGACCTCGACCGCGGTCGCCTGAAGGCCCGCGCGTCAGCCGACGTCCGCGAGACCGCGCAGCTCCAGGAGCCCCAGGTGGTGGCGCCACAGCGCCTGTTCGTTGAACGCCGCGCCCAGATCGGGCAGGTGCTCACGGTCCTGTTCGGTCACCACGGACGGCGCGGCGCCCAGCCGGGCCAGCTCGACGCTGACCCGCAGGAGCTCGTCCAGCGCGAGCAGCCGGCTCAGCACCTGCGGCACGTCCTGGCCGGCCGTCGCGACACCGTGGCCGCGGAGCAGGACGGCAGGGGACCCGCCGAGGGTGCGGGCGAGCTCCTCGCCCGCGGCGGCGGTGCGGACCAGGCCGGCATGGGGATAGACGGGCACGCCGCCGTCGGCCAGCCGGAACGCCGGGATGTCGTAGGCGCCGAAGACCGGGCGGATCGGCACCTCGGCGAGCCCGCCGAGAAGGGCCGAGCGGGGATGGGCGTGCAGTACGGAGGCGATGTCCGGTCGGGCGCGCAGGATCTCGGCGTGGATCGGATACTCGTTGGGCAGCCGGTAGCCGTCGCCGACGTCGCCCTCGTCGTCGAGGGCGACGAGCCGGATGTCCGACACGGTGGTGAACAGCAGGCCGCGCTCCCGGGGGCCGCGGCAGCGGATCAGGACCCGGTCCGGGCCGACGCGCAGGCTGATGTGCCCGAGCAGCGGCGTGGTCAGCCCGGCCGCCGCCACGATGCGGCAGCCGAGTGCCAGGGTCCTGCGGAGTTCCTCGACGTTCATATGACGAACGACTCCAGGCTCTCAGGGGCGAAGATCGCCTCGGGCTCGCGAAGCCGGCGGGACAGGCCCTGCTCGTGGTGATAACGCAGGAACGTGGCCAGCACGTGCTGGTTCGCCCGCACGCCGTACGACCAGTAGTCGGCGCCGAGCAGGTCACGGGCCTGCTCGATCTCCTGGATCAGCCACGGCGTCATGAAGCGCAGCGCGGAGGAATCGTAGATCCGTCCGTAGGCGTCGTCGCGCGCGGCCACGAACGCCTTGTAGAGCGACTGCGCCACCCAGCGGTGACGTTCGTAGACGTCGCGGCGGATGACGACGACGTGCATGATCGGGAAGATCCCCGTCTCGGCGAAGTAGGCACGTTCCGCCCCCACGACGTCGGGGAAGAGCCGCTTGACCCGAGAGTCCCGCCGCTGGAAGGGGCTCGGCACGCGAGGGGTGTAGAGCGCGTCGATCTCGCCGTTCGCGAGCATGTCCGCCAGGGTCCGGTCAGGCGGTGCCGTCTCCATCCGGAACGGCGTCTCGACCCGGCCCTTCTCGATGCGGCCGGGCGACTCCTGGCCGCCGGAGACATAGGTGACCGAGTCGAGGGGCACACCGTGATGCTCGGCGAGGATGCCGCGGATCCACACCCCCGCGGTCAGCTGGAACTCCGGGTTGCCGACGCGCTTGCCGCACAGGTCGGATGGCTTCTCGATGCCGGCGTCGGCGTTGAGGTAGATGCCGCCGTGCCGGAACATCCGTGAGGTGAAGACGGGCAGCGCCACGAACGGCGGTGTCTCGGCGTCGAGCGTGGCGACGTACGTCGACAGCGACATCTCCGCCACGTCGAATTCGCGGTGCCGCAGCATCCGGAAGAAGGTCTCCTCGACCGGGAGCCGCAGGTAGGTCAGATCGATGCCGTCGGGGCGGATGCTGCCGTCCTCGAGGGCACGGGTGCGGTCGTAGTCGCCGCAGGCGAGTGTCAGCGCCAGCCGGCCCATGTCAGGCTCCCATCGCGACGCGCTCGAGCCGGGCCGCCAGCCGCGGGTAGACCCGCCGCGCGTTCGTCTCGCAGACGGCCGCCAGGTCGGCGGGGGACAGGCCAGCGGCCTCGACGTACCTCAGCGTGTCGTCCCACGCGATGCCGGTCTCGGGGTCCGCGCCGCGTACCGCGCCGAGCATCTCCGAGGCGAACAGAACGTTCGCCACCGGTACGACGCGGGTCAGCAGGTCGATCCCGGCCTGGTGGTAGACGGCGGTGTCGAAGAAGACGTTGCCGAGCAGCTCGGCGGGATCCTGCCAGCCGTAGCGGATCGCCAGTCCCCGGTAGCGGCCCCAGTGGTAGGGGACCGCGCCTCCGCCGTGCGGGATGACGAAGCGCAGCCCGGGGAACCGCCGGAAGAGGTCGCTCTGCAGCAGCTGGACGAAGACGCTCGTGTCGGCGTTGAGGTAGTGCGCGCCGAGGGTGTGGAAGTTCGGGTTGCACGCGGTCGAGACGTGCACCATGGCAGGGACGTCCAGCTCCTGGAGCACCTCGTAGACCGGGAACCACGACTCGTCGGTCAGCGGCAGCCCGGACCAGGTGCCTGACGGGTCGGGGTTGAGGTTGCAGCCGACGAAGCCCAGCTCCTCGACCACCCGGCGCAGCTCCGCGAGCACGCCGTCGAGGTTGCCGCCGGGCGTCTGCGGCAGCTGCGCGA
Organism: Nonomuraea jiangxiensis; assembly: GCF_900099965.1. Taxonomy (GTDB): domain Bacteria; phylum Actinomycetota; class Actinomycetes; order Streptosporangiales; family Streptosporangiaceae; genus Nonomuraea; species Nonomuraea jiangxiensis. The sequence continues at coordinate 32,881 of NZ_FNDJ01000042.1, forward strand.
CCGGGGCGAAGCGCCGGGGATAGAGCTCGCAGACCCGGTGGACCAGGTCGTTGCACGCGCGTGCCCAGGCATCGGCCACCGCGGGGTCGGGAACGTGGTGCTCCATGCCGGAGGCCCTGGGGGAGAACAGCATCACGTCACCGCCGCGCTCGTCCAGGACGCGCAGCTGGTTGCCCTCGACGCTCTCCCGCAACAGGTCGTCGGAGATCGGGGCCGGTACGGCGTCGCCGCCGGCGAGCTGGGCCTCGCGGAAGGCCTGGAGCGCGGGCGGCGCGGTGGTGTAGTGGCCGTGGACGTCGATGATCATGCGTGCTCCCCACGGTAGGTCTCGTACGCGACGTAGCGCAGCCCCTTGCGTTCGAGCCGCTCGCGCATGGCGTTCACGTCCAGCCCGAGCTCGCCGGCGGCGTACCGCTCGCGCGAGCGCGACTCCTTCTCCTCGCGCGCCTTCGAGGCCGCGAGCACGGCCGCCGCCTCGGCCCGGCGGACGACCACCACGCCGTCGTCGTCGGCGACGATCACGTCACCGGGCTCGACCAGCCGCCCGGCGCAGACGACCGGCACGTTGACCGCGCCGAGGGTCTCCTTGACGGTGCCCTCGGCCGAGACGCACTTCGACCAGGCGGGGAAGCCCATCGCCTCCAGCTCGGCGACGTCACGCACGCCGGCGTCGATCACCAGGCCGCGCACCCCGCGGGCCTTGAGCGAGGTCGCGATCAGGTCGCCGAAGTAGCCGGCGTCCGACGGCGAGGTCGGGGCCACCACGAGGACGTCGCCGGGCCGGCACTGCTCGACGGCGACGTGGATCATCCAGTTGTCGCAGGGCGGCACGCTGACCGTGACCGCCGTGCCGGAGATGCGGGAGCCGCGGTAGACGGGGGAGAGGTAGGACGCCAGCAGCCCGGTGCGCCCCTGCGCCTCGTGGATCGTGGCGACCCCGTACGCGCCGAGGCCGTCGCGCAGGTCGGCCGGCGTGCGCGGCGGATCGGTGACGACGATGCCGGTCAACGTGCCACCGCCCCGCCGGCCTGGCCGATCAGCTCGGGCATGAGTGAGATGTGGATCGCGTCCTCCGCGGTCTCGCCGGCCAGCACGCGGATGGCGTGGTCGACCTGGTCGATGCCGTAGCGGTGGGTGGCCAGCCTCTCCAGCGGGAAGCGGCGGGAGGCGAGCTGGTCGAGGGCGAGCTCGCAGGCCTTGAACGAGTGACCGCGAGCGCTCTTGATGGTGATCGCCTTCTCGGTCAGCTTCTTGACCGGGAAATCGGGGAAGGCGGCCAGCTCGCCCTGGATGAGGAGCGTGCCCTCCCGCCGTACCAGCGCGTCGATCCCGAGCAGCACGGGCGCGGTCCCGGCGCGCGAGGTGCAGTCGAGCACGAAGTCGACCCCACGGCCGCCGGTGAGGTCCATGACCTTCTCCAGTGGGTCCTCCTGCAGGATGTCGATGACGTCGTCGGCGCCGAGCTCGCGGGCCAGGTCGAGCCGCGTCTTGTCACGGGTGGTACCGCTGACGATGATCCGCGAGGCGCCGGCCTGCTTGCAGGCCACCACCTGGGAGAGGCCCTGCTGGCCCGGGCCCTGGATCAGCACGGTGTCGCCGTAGCCCACTCCGGCCGCCCGCAGCGCCCACTCGATCCCGTTCGACAGGGGAGTGACGAGACCGGCGAGCTCGGCGGTGACGGTGTCGGGCACACGGTGGAGCACGGCGTTCCAGGGCAGGTACATGTACTCGCCGAAGCCGCCCCACAGGGTGCCCGGGTTGTCCGCCGAGGTGTAGCCGTAGCGACGCGCGTCGGGGTTGGTGCGCCAGTCGGTGGCCTCGCAGTGGCGGTATTCGCCGATGCGACACCACTCGCAGGCGAAACAGCCGACGTAGTGCTCGACGAAGACCCGGTCGCCCTCGGTCAGGCCGTGCCGCTCCCTGAACCGGGCGCCGGCCTGGGCGATCACGCCGACGTTCTCGTGGCCCATGATCACCCGGCCGTGGATCATGCTCGGCGGGCTGGCGTACATCTTCACGTCGGTGCCGCAGATGCCCGCGACCTCGACCCGCAGCAGGGCCGAGTCATCGTCGATCGCCGGGAGAGGGAACTCTTGCATCTCGGTCGTGCCGGGCGCGACGCGCACCGCCGCGCGTACCGTCTCGCTCATGGCTCTCCTTATGGCAAAATGGTCATGCCATTAGTACCATAGACCGGTGCCTTACGTAACTCTCACCCGAGCCCAGGGCAACAACCGGGCCGTGATCGACGGCAGCGTCGTCCCTGAGGGCTTCCCGCTCGAGTTCGCCCAGGAGGCGGTCCTCGTCCAAGGGTTCCGCAAGATGGTCCGCGACCTGGCGTACGACGTCAGCGAGATGGCGCTGACGACCTACCTGTGCGCCCGCGAGCACGGCGTCCGCTTCACCGCGCTGCCGGTCTTCCTGGTCCGCGGCTTCCACCACGGCGCGACCCTGGTGCGTCGCGACGGCTCGATCACCGCCGCCAAGCAGCTGGCCGGGCGGCGCGTCGGCGTCAACCGCGGCTACACGGTCACCACGGGCGTCTGGGGCCGGGCGATCCTGGACACCGAGGGCGGGCTCGACCTCGACTCGGTCACGTGGGTGCGCTCGGATGACGAGCACGTCGCCGGATACCGCCCGCCCGCGAACGTCGTCCCGGCTCCCTCGGGCCGCACCCTGGTCGACCTGCTGAAGGCGGGCGAGCTGGACGCGGTGGTCGGCGTCGGCACCGACGACCCGGACCTCATGCCGCTCATCCCCGGCCCCGGTGAGGCCGGCTTCGCCGCCCTGCGTGAGCGCGGCCTCTACCCGATCAACCATCTCGTCGTCGTCAAGGACGACGTCCTGGCCGCCGAGCCCGGGATCGCCGCCGCCGTCTTCGAGGCCTTCGCCGAGTCCAAGCGGCGCTACGTCGAGCGGCTCCGCTCCGGGACGGTGGAGAACGCCACCGACCGGATGTACGCCCGCGTGCTGGCCGAGACCGGCGCGGACCCGTTGCCGTACGGGCTCGAGCCCAACCGGGCCGTCCTGGAGGAGCTCATGGGCCACGCCGTGCGGCAGCACATCCTCGCCACGCCGGTCCCGCTCGAAGAACTCTTCGCGCCCTCCACCCTCGACCTGGCGGGCTGAGGCATGCGAGTCGTGATCGCGGCCGACCACAACGGCGTCCCGCTCAAGAGCCGGCTGGCCGGCTGGCTCACGGGGCGCGGCCACCTGGTCGCCGACCTCGGCGCCCACACGACCGACGTCGTCGACTACCCGCCGCTGTGCGCCGAGGTCGGGCGGCGGGTGGCCGCGGGCCACGACGACCTCGGCATCGTCATCGGCGGAAGCGGCCAGGGCGAGGTGATCGCCTGCAACAAGGTGCGCGGCGTGCGCGCCGGTCTGGCCTACAGCCGGTTCGCGGTCGAGATCTCGCGCGGCAACAACGATGCCAACGTGATGGTGCTCGGCACCAAGGTCCTCGGCGACGACGAGGCCGAGGAACTGCTCGCGCTCTGGCTCGACACGCCGTTCAAGGGCGGCGTGCACGCGGCCCGCGTGGCGCAGATCGGCGCCCTCGAACAGCAGGGCTGACCACCGCGGCCGCGCCGGCACCGAAGGTCAGCCGTCGTGGGCCCGGAGGAACTCCAGGATGCGGGCCGGTGCCGTCTCCGCCGTCTGCTCGGCCACCGGGACGTCCCAGTATTCGTGGACGGGCAGGCATTCCTGGAGATAGCGCGCGGCCGAAGGGGCGTGCGAGGCGTCCTGGCCTGGCACGATCAGCGCCGGCACGCCGAGCGTCATCAGGTCCTCCGGCTCCACCCCCGGGACGGTGTCGCGGTCGAAGAGCCCGCGCACGCTGCCCGTCACGATCAGGTCGTAGCGGACCGGGTCAAGGGCGGCGTAGGCCGCCGCGAACGCCTCGTCGGTGCGGAGCGGGGCCGCCCACGGACCGACGCGCGGGTCCTTGCCGAAACCGGCCGTCGTGGCGCGGGCCAGCTCGACGACCGCGCCCAGCCCCTGCTCGGCGACGAACGCGAGGTGCCGCACGAAGCGGCGGTGCTGGGCCATCCGGTAGCGGGGCCCGCCGGCTGGGGAGAAGAGCACCATGCTACGGACCCGGGCCGGCGCCTCGACGGCGAGCGCGGCCGCCGTCGAGCAGCCCACGCAGCCCCCCATCGTGTGGGCGGAGCCGATGCCGAGGTGGTCGAGCAGCCCGAGGGCCTGCCTGACGTACTTCTCCCAAGTGAGCCGCTCGACCCTGCCGCCCGACTGGGCGGCCTCCCGCCGATCGAAGACCACGCACGTGTAGTGCGGCGCGAACGCGTCCACGAAACCCAGCTCCCGATAGCGGCCGAAGCCGGTCCAGTTCTCCAGGCCGGAGTCGAAGCCGCCCGGGCTGAACATCAGCAGCGCAGGACCCTGGCCCACCGTCTCGTAGCGGGTGCGGATGCCGTCGAGTTCGGCGAAGGGCATGAAAGGCTCCTAGATCTTGATGCCGCCGCGGATCTGCCGGCCGGCGCGGATGTCGGCCGCGCACCGGCTGAGCGCGTCGTAGGCGAGCCGGGCGACGTTGAGGTAGGTGTCCGGCTCCCTGTCGAGGTTGTCGGCCGAATATCCGAGCGCCGCGGTCGTCATCCTGATCCGGCCGTCGAGCCACGGCCCGCCGCCGAAGCCGCCCAGCACCGGGATCGACACCGCCTCGACCACGGCGGGCCCGACGACGGGACCGGAGTTGGTGAAGTTGAGGGCCACGGCGCCGGCCGACTCCAGCCGCCTCGCCTCGCCGACCAGCTCGTCCAGCATCTCCTCGGGAACCTGCGCGGAACTGGCCGCCGAGTACGCGATGCCGTACTTGAGCGCGGTCTGCGGGGTGATCCCGAACTGCGCGAAGACGGGGATGCCGGCGCGGGTCACCGCCTCCACGGCCTCGGGGAAGTTCGCGGCGCCGTCGAGCTTGACCAGGTCGACGCCGGCCTCCTTGACCAGCCGGACGGCGGCGCGGACGGCACCGGCCGGGCCCTCCTGGAGCGGGCCGAAGGGGAAGTCGCAGCTGAGCAGCGCACGGGTGACGCCTCGCCGTACCGCCTTCGCGACGACGAGCATCTCCTCCATGGTGATCTCCAGCGGGTGCGGCTGACCCCAGAGGTTCACCCCGACGGTGTCGCCGACCGAGACGATCTCGACACCGACCCGGTCGGCGATGCGCGCCATCTGGTAGTCCCAGGCGACCAGGCAGACGCTCTTCTCGCCGGCGGCCTTCATCGCCTGCAGCGACGGAACGGTCACCTTGCCGGGAGCGGCCGCGGCACTCATGCGCGGGTCGCCCTGAGCAGCTCGAACAGGTCGTCGTCCTCCGCGGGGACCAGCAGGATGCGGGTGTGGGGCCGGAGCGCGAACAGCGCCTCGCCGGTCAACCGCCCCGATGTGACGGCCAAGCCCGCCGTCATGATGCCGCGCGCCTTGCAGGCCGCGCCGATCGTCGCCGCCGCCTCCGCGTTCTCCCCGCTGGTGGAGACGAGAACGAGGGTGTTGCTGTCCTCCAGCTCCCCGGCCAGCGGCACCGTCCGCCCGGACATGGTGAGGAGGCTGTGCCCAGGGTCGGCGGCCGAGTAGAATCTGGCCTGCGCCCACCGCATCTCCGACGCCCGGCGCACGATCTCCTCGGCCTCGACGTCCAGAGCCACCACCCGCGTGTTCCGGGCGGCCGCCAGGGGATAGTCGATCCGGAAGGCCGCCTCCTCGGCGGTCGCCGCGCGGGCGCAACTGCTGATCGGGCCGGACTGTGTCACGGCGTACTCCTTGGGGTCTCAGACGGTGGTCTGCGGGACACCGGGCTTCGCGATCATGGCCTCGCCGATGCCTTCGACGAACGACTGGTCCGCCGGCAGCACGATGGCGACGGAGCGCACCTTCTGGTCCTGCGGGCGGTTGCCGACCGGCTCGACGCCCTCCGCGAGTGCCAGCGCCGCCTTGCGGAGCTTCTGGCGCGCCTTGATGATCCCGGCGTCGGTGGCGACCAGGCGTTCCTTGGTCCGGTCGACGATCGGGCCCATCGACTCCTGCAGCGAGGAGTCCTGGAGGGCGATGCCCTTGATCCCCGAGTACGTCTCGCCCCGGCGCTGGGCCTCGCGGTCCATCAGGTAGTCGTTGTCCCTGTTGGCGAGCGGACGGTAGTTCTCGTCATTGGCACTGTGGACACCCATCCCGGCGCGCATGGCCGCGACCTCGGTCTCGGTGAGCCGGCGGGTCGGGTGGTAGTCGAAGCTCCAGGCCCAGCAGTTCTCGTCGTCGATCGGCACCCAGAAGTGGCCGTGCACCGGATGGTCGCCGCGCGGCGGCACCATCGTGAAGTTGGGCAGCACCCACGGCGTCACGCGCCAGTAGTAGTGGCCCTCCTCGGCGTTGCGCCGGGCTCCGATGAGCAGACCGCCCTCGTAGTCGACGACCTCGAAGAACGGCTTGAGGTCGCCCTTGTTGTAGGCGTTGCCCCTCGACCCCTTGAACAGCGGATCGCTGTCGAGGCTGCCGGAGTGCAGGAAGGAGACGTGGCTGGAGTCGATGCCGCCCTCCAGGGCCTGCAGCCAGTTGCACTCCTGGAGCCGTTTGGAGGTGTAGGCCTGCCCCTCCGGCACGGTGACGAACTCCCACTCCGGCAGCGGCGGCTGCCGGGCCGGGTCGCCGAGATAGGCCCACAGCACGTCGCCGCGCCTGACCAGGGGATAGGACTTCAGCTTCACGTTGGCGCAGAAGTTGCTGGTCTCGGGCTCGCTGGGCACCTCGATCGCCTGGCCGGTGTAGTCGTACTTCCAGCCGTGGTAGGGGCAGCGCAGGCCCCCTTCCTCGTTGCGGCCGAACCAGAGCGAGACGCCTCGGTGGGCGCAGAACTCGTCCATCAGGCCGTAGCGGCCCTCGGAGTCGCGAAAGGCGATCAGCCGCTCCGAGAGGACCTTGACGCGGACCGGTGGGCCGTCGTTCGCTGAGAGCTCCTCCGCCAGCAACACCGGCTGCCAGTAACGGCGGAACAGGTCACCCATCGGGGTGCCTGGCCCGGTCTGGGTCAGCAGCTCGTTGATCTCGGTGCGCAGCATTTACGGTCCTTTCGCCCTCTAAGGGAATAACTATCAGACCATTAACCAGGTGGCAATGGCCGGGAGACGGGGGTGGACGCTAGGCCTGGGTCGGGGGCACCTCGACGACCAGGCCGTCGAGGTCGCCGGTGAGCTCGACCTGGCAGCCGAGCCGGCTCGTGGGGCGTCGGTCCTCCACGCCGAGGTCGAGCAGGTCGTCCTCGAGGTCGCCGGGACCTCCCACGCGATCTGCGAAATCGCCGCGCACCCAGACATGGCACGTGGCGCAGGAGTTGTTGCCCCCGCACTCGCCGATGATTCCCGGCACACCGTTGCGGACCGCGGCGGACATCACCGTCTCTCCGTCTGCGGCTTCGACGACGCGCTCGTCGCCCTCGGTGCTGACGTAGACCACTTTCGGCACGTACGCCTCCTTCTGGAATAATGGCCTAACCAATATACCTAGCTTGATATCGGATCGGTCAACGTTTGCCACCCGCCAAAGTTGGCCTGCCGAGGCGGGCCACTACGGCTGTGCCGCCGGGGCCTGGGCGAGGGAAGGGCGGCCGACCCAGCCGATGTCGACGTCGCCCAGCGCGCCGAAGCCCGGAGCGGAGCGAGTGCCGGCCGCCATGGCGAACGGCGCGCGTCCGATCCGCGAGAAGGCCACGCCGAACCGGTGGAGGTCGAAGTCGCGATGGCCCAGGTTCGGTGGCGGTTTCAGCAAGGCGGCTCTCTCCCTTCGGCGGTGCGCTCGCCACCTAGCAAATGATAAGACCATTGGCTGTTTTCGGGAATTGGTTAGACCATTCCTTGCTAGGATGGGGGGCCGGGGGACGGCCAAGATCAACCGACGAGAGCATGAAGGGGGCGCCGGCATGGCCGATGCGTCATTGGGCCCACTGGGCGAGACGCCGGGCAAGAGGAGCACCGCCGACCTGTTCAGCCCGGTGAGCGTCGATCGCATCTCCGAGGTCATCGTCGAGCAGATGCGGCTGCTGATCAGGGAGGGCAAGCTCGTCCCCGGCGACCGGCTGCCCAGCGAGCGGAGCCTGTGCGAGCGGTTCGGGGTCAGCAGGGTGACCGTCCGCGAGGCTCTCCGCGTGCTCGAGGCCAGCGGTTTGGTGGAGATCCGCGTCGGGGCCCGGGGCGGCGCCTTCGTCACCCGCCCGTCGAGCGAGCGTGTTGGGAAGGGTCTGGCCGAGCTGCTGACGCTGGCCCCGATGACCGCCGCCGACGTCACCGAAGCCCGCATGGTCGTCGAGCTCGGCATCCTTCCCCTGGTGGTGGAGCGCGCCACCGAGCAGGACATCGCGGAGCTGCGCGTCCTGGTCGAACAGGGTCTCAGCGCGCTGGAACACGGCTCCTACACCATGGCGATGTCGGCGGCCTTCCACGTGCGGGTCGCCTCGTCCGTGCACAATCCGGCGATCGAGATGCTGGTGCACACCTTTCACGGCCCCCTGCTCATGTCGCTCCAGCACGCGCAGGTCGCCGCGCCGTTGATGGGCCTGCGGGGAGCCCACGAACACTACGAGCTGGTCGAGGCGATCGAGCAGAGGGACGTCGAACGCGCCCGCAACGTCATGACCCGCCATCTCCAGCGCACCGCCGATCGCCTGGCGAACTACGACGCCGAGGAGTAGCCGACGTCCCCCACCGGAGGGAACGCCGGCCGGCCGCCACTCACCCCAACACCACGACAGAGTCCTTCGGACCCCGGCCCAAGAAGGCGTCGCCTACGTGAGCACCCCGCTGTTTCCTATGTCCTGAACAGCACACCGTAGGGCGCGCCGACCTCGCTCGTCAGTGCGACCCGGCCCCGCGGACCCGAGCGGCCTGGATTCAGTCGTCGCGGTGCCGGCGGCCGGCTCGGTCAGGGGTCGCGGACGTCTCGCCGGGGGCCAGCAGGGCGGTGAGCTGGTCCTGGCACAGCCGGCGGTAGTCCTGGGACCCGGGGGCGACACCGAGGAGGTCTTCCGCCAGCGTTGGCATGGCGACCGGCGCGAAGGCGGCCAGGTGCATGAGCAGGACGACGAATTCGGCGCTCACCGAGTCGGTCAGTTCGCCGGCGCGTTGACGCTCCCGGATCCGGCGTACGCCTTCTTCGAGTCGCTGCCGCTGTGCGCTGCGGGACTCCTCGCCCGCCTCGCCTGACTCCTCGCCGAGGGCCTGCCACACCACCAGACGTGCCCAGTCCATGTGGTCGAGGGTCACGTCGAGATAGGCCCGTAGCGACTCGGCGAAGGTGGCCTCCGGCGGCACGAGACTGTCCGTCCGCGCCGACCAGTGCCGCCGGAGCTCGTCGAGCAGGCCCTGCTTGCCGCCGAAATAGTAGGCGATCAGCTGCTGGTTCACCCCTGCGCGGGCGGCGATGCCCGCCGTCCGCGCTCCGGCGTAGCCCTTGGCGCCGAACTCGGCCACGGCGGCATCGAGGATCCGCTGCCTGGTGCGGACGGCTGCCTGGTCGCGCTCGGTCCGGTCGCGATGTCGGCGGGGCGACCGCGAGCCCCCTTCGACGCTCTCTCGCTCGGTCACCTCGGCATTACATCAGATAATCAATTGATTGACAAACATCATGCGTTTGATTGACACTCGACACCGAGCCAGACAGCCGATCAGGAGGTACGGGACACATGGCCCGAGTGGTGGTGTTCGCCGAATACGGCGAACCGGAAGTGCTGCACGTCATCGAGACGGACGATCCGGTGCCCGCCGATGACGAGATCCGCATCCGGGTGAGGGCGGCAGGTGTCCAGCCCTTCGACGCCCTCTACCGGCGAGGCGATTTCGCCCGGTATAAGCAGGCGTCGTTCCCCGCACGGCTGGGTAACGAGGTCGCGGGTGTCATCGACGCGCTCGGCGACGCGGTCAGCGGGTTCGCGATCGGGGACGAGGTCATCGCCTTCGTCGACTCGATCGGTTACGCCGACACGATCGTCGCCCCGGCGGCCGGCGTCGTTCGCAAACCGGCGGGCATGCCCTGGCCGGAAGCCGGAGTCCTGTCGGCCAGCGGGCAGACCGCCGACACCGCTCTCGACGCACTCGGCATCATCGCCGGCGACCGCCTGCTGATCCACGCGGCGGCCGGCGGCGTCGGCTCGTTCGCCACACAGCTCGCGGTCGCCCGGGGCGCCACCGTGGTCGGCACCGCGAGCGAGCGCAACCACGCCTACCTCACCCGTCTCGGCGCGCTGCCCGTCACGTACGGACCTGGGCTTGTCGAGCGGGTCGGCCGGCTGGTGCCCGAGGGCATCACCGCGGCGCTGGACTGCGTCGGCGGCGAGGCCAACGACGTTTCCGTACGGCTGCTCGGCGCGTCCGGCCGCGCCGTCACCCTGGTCGACTGGCAGGCGGAGCAGCGGCTCGGCGTACGCAGGGTCGGAACCGACCGCTCCGTCGCCCGGCTCGCCGCTCTGACCAGCCTCTACGAGAAAGGGAGCCTGATCGTGCCCATCTGGAGGCAGTACCCGCTCGACGAGGCGCCCGCGGCGCATCGTGAGATCGAGACCGGCCACGTCCGCGGCAAGATCGCGTTGGTGACGACATGAGAGAGGGCGACCCGACCGTCCTCACCGAAGGGGAGATCGCCTACGTCGCGGCCCAGCGCCTCGGCAGGCTGGCCACCGTCGCGCCTGACGGCGCCCCTCAGGTCAACCCGGTCTCCTGCTACTTCAACCCCGCGACCAACACGATCGACATCGGCGGCCACAACATGGCCGCCAGCCGCAAATACCGCAACGTCCAGGCGAACCCGCAGGCCGCCGTCGTCATCGACGACATGGCCGAGAGCATGGACGGGATCCGCTGCCTGGAGATCCGCGGCACCGCCGAAGCCCTCGGCACGCCCTCCGACAGCGCTGCCCGCTCGGCCGGCCCGATCATCCGCATCCATCCGCGGCGGATCATCAGCTGGGGCATCGACCCACCCGGCCACGCTCGCGGCACCCGCTCCATTCCCCGGGCTTGATACCGGGCGCCCGGTAAAAAGCAGCGGTTACGGGACACTACGCGGCCGCTTGGGGTCTTGCCGGGCGGCTCGCCCGGGTGTGCTCCCGGGTCAGGCTCCGGGAATGCCGGCCGGCTACTGGCCGGCGCCGAGAGCCGCGAGAACGGGTTCGGGCGTCATGCCGGGGAATCGTTCCTGGAAGTCCAGGACCCCGACCCAGGTCGGGCGTAGCGCGATCCGGACCATCCGCAGGCCGGGCTTGTCGATGGCCGACAGGTAGGCGCCGCTCGCCTCCTCGCCCCGTACGGCGCCCATCATGGTCGCGTACTCGGGCAGGACGCCCTCGACTTCGTTCAGGGTGACCTTCCCGCGCAGCATCAGGACCTGCGGGGGACCGTCGGCGGTGTCGATGGTGATCGCCACGTCGGGGCGGGCGTTCAGGTCGCGGATCTTGTACGTGCCGGCGAAGGCGGCGACGACGATCTCCTCGCCGTTCCACAGGAAGTTGACCGGGATCACCCGCGGGGTGGCGTCCTTGCCGGTGTAGGCCAGTCGCGCCACCAGGGTCAGGTCGTTGAGCAGGCGCTGCGCGGTGGGAGTGGCCAGCAGTCGCACGTCGCCCTGCGGCAGGCCCACTTGGGTGTCAGAGAGGATCATGGGGCTTACGCTAGAGAGGTAACTCCTAAAAAACAAGTACTACTCCTAAATAAGGAGTTTTGAGGTAGCCTGGCGAGCATGAACGGCATGCGCAGCTATGGGGACCCCTGCGGTGTGGCCCGCGGCCTGGACATCATCGGCGAACGCTGGGCCCTGCTGGTCGTACGTGACCTGCTGCTGGGCCCCAAGCGCTTCAATGACCTGCATGCCGGCCTGCCGGGCGTCAGCCCGAACGTGCTCACCCAGCGGCTGCGCGACCTGACCGAGCACGGCGTCGTCCAGCGCCGCGAACTACCGCCCCCGGCCCGCGTCCGCCTCTACGAACTCACCGACTGGGGCCGCGCACTGGAGCCGCTCCTCCTCCACCTCGGCCGCTGGGGCAGCCAGGCCCCCACGACCCCCGATGGCCCCCTGGGCATCGACTCCATCCTGCTCAGCATCAAGGCGGTCTTCGACCCGGCGAACGCCGCCGAGCCAGCCGGCGTCTACGAGTTGCGCATCGACGCCGACACCTACGTCATCGAGGTCACCGACGGCTCGCTCCACATCAGCCGCGACACCGCCCCCGAGCCCCCCGACGCCACCCTCACCACCGACCTCGACACCCTCCGCGCCATCTGCGACCACCGGATCACCATGGCGGCGGCACTGGACTCGGACTCACTGCGCCTCGACGGCGTCGAACACGCCAAACAGGGCCTCACCGACCTTCTCCTGGCTCCGTTCGACTCCTCGCCTGGACCGACCGATGCCCCCCGCCCCTGAACCGCCCGGAAGCACGGGATCTCTCCGAGCTCGCGCAGCCCCCGCGCTCACTGCGCCAGTGCGGCGCTGCGATGCTCCTGCGGGCTGATGCCGTACACCCGCTTGAACGCCGAGCTGAGGGCGAACCCGCTGCCGTAGCCGACCTGCCGGGCGACGGCGTTCAGCGTGGCGTCGGACTGGCGCAGCAGGTCGGCGGCCAGAGCCATGCGCCACTCGGTCAGGTAGGTCATCGGCGGCGTGCCGACGGCGTTGCGGAAGGACTCGGCCAGCGTCGCCCGTGACACGCCGACCTCGGCGGCGACCCGCGCCAGCGTCCAGTCGTTCGCCGGGTTCTCGTGGAACAGGCGCAGCGCCTCGCCGGCCACCGGGTGGGTGTGGGCCCGGTACCAGGCCGGGGCCTCGGTCTCGGGCCGGTCGAACCACACCCGCAGCACCGAGATGAGCAGCAGGTCGAGCAGGCGGTCGAGCACGACGCCCTGGGCCGGCCCCTGTTTGGTGACCTCGCCGGCCAGCACCGGGATGAGCGTCGAGTCCCACGTGTCCTCGGACACGACCAGCAACGGCGGCAGCACGTCGAGCAGGCGCTGACCGACGGCGCCGACCTCCTCGTACACGCCGAGCACCAGCTGCACCGACCCGTCGGGGTTGCTGCCCCACGTGCGCACCCCCAGCGCCATCCTCTCGCGCAGCTCGACGCCCTCGGGCGTGACGCACTGCTGGCCGGGGTACACGATGACCTGCGGCGGGGCCGCCGGGTCGTCGCTCATCACGTAGGGGTCCGGCCCACGGACGAGGGCGATGTCGCCCGGGCGCAGCCGCACCGGCTCGCCGTGGTCGGGCTCGAAGCACGCTTCGCCGCTGAGCATGACGGCGACGCACAGCGGCGACCCGTCCTGGACCCGGATCGACCATGGGGGGTCCAGCAGGATGCGGAGGAGGAAGGCGCCGCTGGCCCGCGGGCCCTCGAGTAACCCTGCGAGTGCGTCCACACCATTCAGGCTAGACGATCGGATATGCATTCCGGCATCTCGGCCATGGAACATCCAGATGGCGCCGTTCAGGCTGTAGCCATGACAACAACAGAGCGCACGACGTTGGTCCTCGGTGGTACCGGCCGGGTCGGCCGCCGGGTGACCCGGAGGCTGATCGAGCGAGGCGTGAACGTGCGGGTCGGCTCCCGTACCGGCGAGCCCCCGTTCGACTGGGAGAACCCCTCGACCTGGGCCGACGCCTTCGCCGGAGTCAGGTCGGCCTACCTGATGTACTACCCCGAGGTCGAGTGGCCCGGCGCCGGCGACGCCATCGGCGCCGTGGCCCGGCTGGCGGTCGACGCCGGCGTCGACCGGCTGGTCCTCCTGTCCGCCCGCAACCAGGACGAGGCCGTCCGGTGCGAGGACGCCGTGACGAGCCTGCCGATCGAGTGGACCATTGTCGCCCCGGCCTCGTTCAACCAGAACTTCGACGAGGGCGTGTTCCTCGAGCCGCTGCGCCACGGGGTGCTGGCCCTGCCCGCCGGCGACAACGCCGACCCGTTCGTCGACGCCGACGACATCGCCGACGTCGTGGTGGCGGCCCTCACCGAGAAGGGTCACGTGGGCGAACGCTACGAGCTGACGGGCCCCCGCCTGTGGACCTTCGCCGAAGGCGTCGCCGAGATCGCCCGGGCGACGGGCCGCGAGCTTCGCTACGAGCCGATCACCCGGGAGCGGTTCGCCGACTCCATCGTCGACGACGGCGCCCCGCGCGAGTTCGCCGAGCCGCTGGCCACGCTCATCTCCGAGTTCTTCGACGGCCGGAACAGCTCGCTGGCCGACGGCGTCGAGCGTGCCCTGAACCGCAAGCCCCGCGACTTCGCGGACTGGGTGGCCGAGATCGCCCCCACCGGCGTGTGGGACGCCGCCAGGTAGGACCGCGTCGGGTTCAAGTTGATCTTCGAGGTCTGAAGCGGCGTCCGGTGGTGGGAGGCGTCGCCGGCCGTCCTGGGGGTCAGCCGGCCGGGTCCGCGAGGTGCCGGCTCCGGTATTCCTGCGGGTTCATCCCGTACGCCGCGCGGAAGGCGCGGCTGAAGACGGCCACGTCGGAGAACCCCCAGCGGTTCGCTATGACGTGGATCGCCTCCCGCTGGCCGGGCCGCACCAGGTCATGGCGGCCACGCTCCAGCCGCTGCTCGCGGATCCACCCGGCGACGGTCGTGCCCTCGGACGTGAACAGCCGGTGCAGACTGCGCAGGGACATGCTGTGCGCGGCGGCGATCGTCGTGGGAGACAGTGTGGGGTCCCCGAGATTGCGCTGGATGTGGTCGCGCACGCGCATCAGGAGGGCGCGACGGCCGGTCTCGGGGGGTACGGCGGTGTCCAGGCGGTGGCCGAGCAGCATCGTGATCAGGTCGGTCAGGGTGATGCCGAGCCACAGCAGATCCGCTGTCGAGTGGGGGCCCCGGTGGGCTGCCAGGCCGCTGAGGAATTGCGCGGTCAGCCTGCCGATGCCCTGGGTCCCCGGCAGGACGTGGACGGCGGCCTGCTTGAGTGCGCGCCCGGAGAAGGGCAGCAGGCTGCCGGGGAACGACAGGGTGAGCGCGTGGTGCGACCGCTTCGTGCCCGTCCGCATGTGATAGGGCCGCGACGTGTGGAACAGCGTCATGTCGAACGGGCGCAGGATGGCGTCCTTGCCGTCCTGCGCGAGGCCGATCGGTCCATCCTGGACGAAGAGCAGGTTGAGCAGCTCCGGATCGGACTGGCGGATCAGCCGGGACGTGCGGAACGCCTCGCACTCGGCGGTGACATGGGCGGTGACCTGGATGGCGCCCAGGTCCATTGCCTCGATCCTGCCGCGGAAGTCGGATCGGTGCTCCGAACTGAAGTGCGTCGGCGCCGGCGCCACGAGTCGCGTCATGTGGTTCAGCCAGCCGTCGAACCGCTCCCCGGATGGCAGGCCATCGGTGGTCATGATCAGTTGCACCGGCTCGTCCCTCTCACCGCCCCGCCGGGCCCCCGCCCGGATTCTGGACCAGAGGGTAGCGAATCACCACGAGCGAGGTGGGTCAGAACCTGACGCCCGCCCTCAAGTGGATGGCAAGTCCACGTCCTAAGCTCCTACCGTGATCACGCCTCCCTACCGCAGGTCGACGCGGCTCTGTACGGTCGACGACCTCGACGCCCGCCTCCAGACGCTTCTCGACGGTTACACCGAGCAACATCTCCTCCGGGATCTGCGCCCTTCCGCCCAAATCTGCTGCGAGACTCACAGCGTCCCGCTCCAGCAGTCGCGACGTGGCCTTTTCCGCGGCCGGACGCGCGCGCCCATGATGGTGGAGAACCTGGCCGCCGCAGTAGTCACCGACACGTACGTGGTCATCGCGCTGGTCCGGGTGGACGGCGAGTCGGTACGCCTGGGCGGGCGCTTGGCCGACACCGTCCTGGAGACCCCGAACCCCCAGTTGTACGGCGGCGATACCGGCGTGTTCGTGCACGCCAGGTGGCTGGGGCACGAGGAGGCCAGTTCATACCTGCTGCCGTTGGACTCCGGTCCGGATGGACAGGCGTTCCTCACCCGTTTCCGCGACCTCGCCGCAGCCGCTCGCACCCGAACGTGAGCCGCGGCCGCCCTCCTCGGCGACCCGGATGATTCCAGGGCAGGCTGCTGCCGCCGTCGCTGCAGGAGAAGATGTTCGGCGGCTCGGCGCCCGGCGGTTTGAAGCTCTCCTCGGCATCCGACGCAGCCTGAGAGGAGCCTCGCACCAGGGCGTACGCGCTCAGGCGCCGGTGTGGAGATGGGCGGCCCAGTGGGACGGGGCCAGCGGGAAACGGCGGCGCATGTCCTGGGTGGCGCGGTGCAGCGCGTGGGCGGCGTGCCGGAAGTCGGGCTGGTCGCCTGTCCCGGTCAGGGTCGTGTAGAAGGTCGTGGCGACGTCAAGGGCCTCCTGGTCGTAGATGGGCCACAGCGTGCCTATCACGTGCGGATAACCGGCGAGCTGGAAGGCCGACGTCAGATGGATGGACTCGTCGAGGAGGTTGTAGGCGAGCGCGGTCTCGCAGGCCGACAGGTACGCCAGCCGGGCGCGGTCCAGGCGGATCGCGCCGAGGGCGGAGACGGTCAGCGGCTCGGTACGGTGGTCGGACAGAAGCAGCCGGCTGTTCGAGGGATCGGCCGGGTCGCTGATCCCGTGGCAGGCGAAGTGCGCGACCGGGTGGGTGGGCAGCAAGGCCAGGACGTTGGCGCGGGTCGGCCGCCGGTCCGCTGGGCCGGGGACGGTCGGGTCGGGTTCGGTGAGCGTGGTGGAGTCGGGGGTCGCCGGGTCGGGTTCGGTGAGGGTGGTCGAGTCGGGGAAGCACGCGGCGGCGAGGGCCGCCTCGGCCGGCACGTACGGCAGGTTCCCAGGGGTGCCGGGGGTCGTGGGCATCGCGACGATCAGCGCGCGGACGGGGCCGCTCTGGGCGGTGCCGCCCCGGGCATGGCGTAGCGCGCCGATGGTCGGGGTGTAGGAGGAGATGACCCGGTCCATGACCGTCCGGGCGCCGGCATCGGGCGGGTCGGTATGGTGGCCGGCCGCGTGCAGGGGCAGCAAGCTGAGGTGTCTGCCGGGCACCCACCAGATCCGGGGCCAGTCGTGCGCGGCCATGTCCGTCGCGGGCGGGGCGTCGATGCCCAGAGCGTCGAGCACCGGGCCGGTGGCGCTGTCCCACAACCACGCCAGCACCGCGCGCAGCCGTTCCTGCGCGGCGTTGTGCTGGGCCAGCGTCGTGTCCTCGCCGGTCGTTCGCAGGGCCTCGAGAAAGATCTCGATCTGCGCGACGAGCGCTTCCGTGCCCAGGTTCGGCAGCGGCACGCTGTCGATGCCGTCGCGCGTGAGAATCAGCGCGTCGCTCCGGTGCTCGCTGGTGTTGAAGACGACCACCGGGCCGTGCTCGGCCTGCGAGGTGAGCTCGGCCGTCGGCGGAGGCAGCGCGAAGGACGCGAACCCGGGGCGAGCCCGGATCTCGGTCAGCAGGTCGGTCCAGCGCCGGGCCACCTGCCGCCGATCGGCGACACTCTGCCGGGGGCCGCCGGGGTCCCCGAGCGGGCCGGACGGCCGATCCAGGAGCTCGCGCAACTCGCGGAACCGGGACGCCAGGTCGGGGTGCGCCTCAGAAAGGTCGGTCAGGTCGGTCCGGGTCTCCAGCGCTTGCCCATAGAGCAGCGCCCGGCCGCTTTCCAGCAGCCGCAGTGCCAGCGCCGCGCGTTCGCCCGGGGGTTTGGTCGGGTCGCTGAGCACCAGGGCCGCCGCGTCGTGCGCCAGCCCGGGATGCCGGTCGAGTGCGTCCTGCTGGTCAGAGCGGCCCAGAGCGCGTGGCGCGACCTCGGGGAGGAGCCGTACCGCCAGCTCCAGCAGCCGGGCGCCCCGGGCAGGCTGGGTGGCCGCCGCCAGACCGCCTCCGACCTGAGCCGACCGGATCCGTACGAGGGGCGTGGCGAGTTCGGTGCTCGCGGCCTGTTCGAACCGGGTGACGGCCTCCTCGAGATCGCTCGTGGAATCGATCAGCTCGGCCCGCTCCCACAGGGCGAGGCCCAGGTTGTGCGCCATGACCGCATATTGTGGATCCTCCTCCGAGGCGATGGCCGCCACCGCCCTCCGGTGCCAGGAGACGGCCTCGTCGAGGTCTTCCCGGGAGCCGTACGCCTCGAACCGGGACTGGAACGCGAGTCCGAGGTTGGAGATGCGTCCGGCGCGTTCCAGATGTCCTGAAGGGGTGTTCTCCACCCCTTGGCGGCCGACGTCGATGGCTTCGTCGAGATCGGCCGGCTGCCCCGTCCTGTCGAACCGGACCTTCAGGGCGACTCCCAGATTGGCCAGGAACCCGGCACGGTCGGGATGCCTGGACGACCCATCCGCGACCGCCCGCCGTCCCACCTCGATCGCCCGGTCCAGATCGGCCATCACCTCCGTGCGCTGGAACCGGTTGCGCAGCGCCGTTCCCAGGTTGGACAGCACACCCTCACCGAGCGGTCCCCGGTCGAGCTCCGCCGACTCCTCAAGCAGGGTGATCGCCTCGTCGAGGTCCACCAGTGCCGCGCTCTTCCTGTAGCGGACCTGAAGCGCCTGTGCCAGGTTGTTGAGCACCGCGCCACGGGTGCGGTCGGTGGCGGGGGTCGTGCTCAGGGCCTCGCGGAGCCGGTCGACCGCCTCGTCGGCGTCGTCGGCCGTTCCCGCGGCCTCCGCTCGGGTTCGCAGGCCGTTGCCGAGGTTGGACAGGTAGTACGGACGTCCAGGAACGCCTTCTGGGGTCAGGTCCACGGCGCGCGACAGGAGGGTGATGGCCTTGTCGAGGTCGGCCGGGGGCAGCGGGCCCCGCAGGAACCCGTCACGCAGAGCCGTCCCCAGATGTGACAGCGAGTTCGCCCGTTCGGCGTCGGTGGTGGAGGCCGCGAGCGCTCCTTCGAGCGCACGGATCGATTCCTCAAGGTCCTCGGGGTGTCCGGCCAGCAGGAACCGGCTGTGCAGGGCGCCCCCGAGCAGGCCCTGCCGTTCTCTGGGACTGGGCCCCTCGGCCACCGGCGCCCCGGGCATGTCGCGGAAGCAGGCGATGGCCTCGTCCAGGTCCGCCGCGGGTCCGCCCCGCTCGTACCGGGTGGTCAGGGACTCTCCGAGGTTGTACAGCATGATCGCGCTGTCCTCGTCGTCGGTCTCGTCGAGCTCGTCGATCTGCAGCGCCCTGCGAAACCAGGCGATGGCCTGATCGAGATCGTCCGCCGATTCGCTCGACTTGAACCGGTTGCGCAGCGCGCTCCCGAGGTTGGCGTACGCGCCGGCCAGGCCGGGATGGCCGCTGTCGAGCGCGACGATGAGCCGCTGACGCAGCCGCACGTCCTCGGCCTGCGGATCCACCCGGTTCACCAGCGAGGGCAGCATCTCCGGAGGAAGGTCATCGAACTCGACGCCGGCCTTGAGGCAGTACGTGAGCAGGGTGAGCGCCCGTTCGATGTCCTTGTCGCCCTCGTGCGCGATGTACCGGATCCAGTGGAACCAGCCGAGCTCCAGCCGCCCCAGGATGTCGCCGTCGCCGTCGGTGAGCTGCCGCCACAGCCGCAGGGCCGCTCGCAGCCCCCGGGAGTCGACGACAGGAGCCGTGCTCATCGTTCGCCGGGCTTCGTCGATGCGGATGTGGACCGAGGCGTAGGCCGTGGCGTAGGCCGGATTGAGGAGCAGCTTGCGCCCCGACGAGCCACCGGGGTACCTGCCCAGCGGACGGTACGAGGGGTGCGTGGACAACGCTGATCAGCCTCCCTCAGTCGGCGAGCGGAGAATCGGGGTCCCAGCGGCTCCTGCGGAGCAGCGCGGTCAGCGATCTGCCTTGCTCGGGGGTCAGGGCGGCCGGAGCCGCGGCCGGGTCGAGGTGGGCGGCCAGCACCGGGGCGTACACGTCGACGGCGGCCTCGATGAGATCGGTCAGCAGGACGGTGGCCGATCGCGTGGTGAGCTGGGCCGTCGTGGCGATGGCGAGCGCGATCACCGCCGCCGGCCACCACCAGACGGCCAGCATCAGGTACAGCAACGACCAGCCGTAGAGGCGGGCGCTGGCGGCGTAGCCGTCGCGGGCCGCGTTGATCTCGGCGCGCGCCGAGTCCGGCAGGATCAGCCACAGGCGCGGCCAGATCACGTCGAGGTCGAGCCCGTAGGCGCGCTCGATCCGTACGCGGCAGGCGTGCAGGCGGTCGGCCGTCCAGGTCGGACGGTCGGCTTCGATCCGGCTGAGCCGGTCGGCGCCGCGGATGGCCGCTCGGATCTCGGTGGCCGTCTCCGCGCTGTCGGCGGCCCGCTTGGCGGCCTGCGACCTCGACCGGCGGCGGTCGGCGAGCCACCTGGCGGGCGGGCGGCGGCCGGGAAGATGACGGATGATCTCGGCGAGACGGCCTAGCGCCGCGGCGGCCAGACCGGCCATGACCGATCCGGCGACGACCGCCGCGGAGATCAGCACGATCCCTCCGGTCGACCGCACCGCGGGGCTGCTCGCCCAGGTGTCGATCTGGCGGCTCATGCGGATCGGATCCAGCGCGTGCGCCCATCCCAGGACGTGCGCGACGGCGGCGACGGCGACGTACAGCAGACCGGGCAGCGCCAGGAGCGAGAGCCATCGTTCGGCGAGTTTCTTGCCGATCTCACGGAGGAAGTCGGTCATGGCGGGATCGGTTCGGCGATCAGGTCCGCGCTGCCGAGGGCGCAGAACGGCGGTGCCTGACCGGGCCTGACCCGCCCCCTGCCGCTGCAGCGGCCCCGCGGGCAACTCCAGTATTGAGCGCCGGTGGCCTCCTCATGACCGGGAAGCGGCGCCGCCCGGCTGGTGGAGGGGTAGAAGCCCTTGCCCAGCCGGCGTTCGGCCAGCCCGTTCAGGGTGTCCAGGTCCGCCTCCAAGGAATGAGGCATCCGGCCTGCCGCGAGCTCGTCCCGTACGTGCAGGAAAAGGTCTTCGCGGCCCTCCAGGGCGGTCAGTTCCTGAAGAGTGCCGCCCTCCGTCTCGCGACAGAAAGCGGCGATCTTGCGAGACAGGTCGAGCCGCACGACGACATCCCTTGCTGCCTGGTGAGATCCCCCGAGGAATTCGAGTGAACGGCATCTCGTCCATCGAGCCGGAACCGGGGGTCGTTACAGCTCAGCGGTGATCACGACCGGGGTCACGCGCTCGGCGTGACCTCACCGTTACGCGCCGAGGTCTGTACGAGAAGTTAACGTGCCTGGCACACTACATTTGTGTAAGCGCTTTCATCGCTAATTAGGTAAGCGCTTACATATGAGGGAGATCCGTGATGGACGTGACCATCTACGAAGTGGCCAAGCGGGCCGGCGTGTCGATCGCGACCGTGTCCAGGACACTGCGCGGCACCGGCCCCGTCGCCGCCAGGACGCGCGAGAAGGTGCTCAAGGCCGTCGAGGAGCTCAACTTCACGCCCAGCCGCCTCGGCGTCAGCCTCGCCGAGGGCCGCCATGCCGCCAACGGCATCGTCTTCCCCGACCTGGCCGGCCCCTACTACACCGAGGTCCTGCTCGGATACGAGGAGGTCGCCTCCGAGCTGGGGCGCTCGGTGGTCATCCTGTCGACCAAGGGCCGTACGAAGGTCAACGACCTGATCAAGGACCTCGCCGGGCGGGTGGACGGGCTGGCGATCTTCGGTCACACCGTGCCTGAGCCGCTGGTCGCCGAGCTGGTGCGACTGGGCGTGCGGCTGGTGTTCATCTCGCGCGAGCCGCTGTCCGGCGCCGACACGCTCCGCAGCGAGAACATCGCCTCGGCGCGGGCGTTGGCCGCCCACCTGACCGGGCACGGCTACGAGCGCTTCACCTTCCTGGGCGCCCCCCTGGCCAGCCAGGACGACGTGGACGAGCGCTGGCGCGGCGTCCGGGCGGTGCTCGGCGGCGCGATCGAGGCCGTCCCGACCCGCGAATACACCGTGGACTGCGGGTTTGACGCCGCCAAACAGCTGCTCGGCGGCCGGGCCAGGCCCGAGGCGATCATCTGCTCCGATGACGAGGTGGCGCTGGGGGCGCTGCTCGCCGCCGAGGAACTCGGGCTCGACGTGCCCGGCGACGTGGCCGTGACCGGCTGGGACGACATCATGGCCGCCCGCCACGCCCGCCCGGCGCTGACCACCGTACGCCAGCCGATGCGCGAGCTCGGAGCCCGCGCGGCCCGCGCGCTCGACGAGCTGATCACCGGCGCCCGCGACACTCACAAACATCTCATCCTGACCACCGCGCTGGTCGTCCGTGACAGCTGCGGTCACCACCCCCAGGAGGCAGCCCCGTGAACACCACCACCCCGCGCGCCGCCGTCGGCGGCGCGCTGGCCCTCGTGATCCTGGCCGCGGGTTGCGGCCGCGACGCGGGCGAGGCACCCGAGCAGGCACGGAACGTCACGACCGGCAAGGCCACGGGGGAGGTCACGGTCTGGGCGATGGGCGAGGAGGGCAAGGCGCTCGGCGCGTTCGTCAAGGACTTCGAGAGCGCCAACCCGGGCGTGAAGGTCACCGTGACGGCCATCGGCTGGGACGTGGCCCACGACAAGCTCACCGCTGCCATCGCGGGCAGCGCGACACCCGACGTCAGCATGATCGGCTCGACCTGGTCGGGCGAGCTGGCCAAGACCGGCGCGCTTGAGCCGACACCCGGCAACCTGGTCGACAAGTCCCGGTTCTTCCCCGGCGCCTGGCAGACCGTAGACGTCAACGGCACCGCGTACGGCGTCCCGTGGTACGTCGAGACCCGGGTCCTCTACTACCGCACCGACCAGGCCGAGAAGGCGGGCGTACAGCCGCCGGAGACCTGGGAGGAGTTCACGGCGTTCGCCAAGGCGCTCAAGGAGAAGGGCGGCGCCAAGAACGGCTTCAACCAGAGCTACACGCTGGGCGCGTCATGGCAGGAGGTGCTTCCGCTGATCTGGCAGGCCGGCGGCGAGATCGTCAAGGACGGCGAATACACCTTCGACACCCCGCAGGCGGTGGCCGCGCTCAAGCAGTACGAGTCGCTGTTCAGGCAGAAGCTGGCCCCCACCGACACCCCCGAGAACGCCTTCCCGCAGACCTTCATCAAGGGTGAGGTGGGCGGCTTCTTCTCCGGCCCGTGGATGATCGGCGTGCTCGACAACGACGGCGGGCCCGGGTTCGGCGACAAGTTCGACGTGGCGCCCTACCCCAAGGGCCCGGTGGCGGGCACGAGCTTCGTGGGCGGGGCAGACATGGCCGTCTTCAAGAAGGCGAAGAACCGCGACGCGGCCTGGAAGTTCATCCAGTGGCTGAGCGAGCCGAAGGTCCAGGCGAAGTGGTACACGACGGTCAAGGCGCTGCCCGCCGTCCAGTCGGCCTGGCAGGAGCCGGAGCTGACCGCCGACAAGCGGCTGGCGGTCTTCGGCGAGCAGCTCAAGGACGCCAAGACGCCGCCGCCGTTCCCGACCTGGGAGCAGGTGGCCAAGGTGCTGGAGGCCGAGCTGGAGAAGCTGGCCCGCGGCAGGCAGACGCCCGAGCAGACGGCCCAGGCGATCCAGTCGCAGGCCGGCACGATCGGCACCGGCCTGTGACGGTGGCGGCCCCCGTGAGCAGGGCGGCGCCGCTGCGCATCAGGGGCGCCTTCCGCCAGTCCGGCATCGGCTGGATCTTCATCCTGCCGTTCGTGGTGCTGTTCGTCGTGTTCTACCTGGGGCCGCTGCTCGTGGGCATCGGGATGAGCTTCACCGACATGCGCAGCACCGACGTGACCGACCCGCTCGGCGTCAACCTGGTCGGCGTCGACAACTACCTGCGGCTCATGAACGACGGCGCCATGCGGCAGGCCGCGCTCAACACGGTCGTGTTCGTCGTCACCGCGCTGCCGCTGACCATCGGCCTCGGGCTGGCCTCGGCCGTGCTGCTCAACTCGGGCATCGCCCGGCTGCCCGCGGTGTTCTTCCGGCTCGGCTACTACCTGCCCTCCATCACCAGCATCATCGGCATCGCGGTGGCCTGGAAGTTCCTGCTGGAGCCGGAGGCCGGGCTGGTCAACCGGCTGCTGGAGCTGGTGGGCCTCCAGGGCCCCAACTGGTTACAGGACCAGAGCACCGCGCTGCCGTCGATCATCGTGATGACCGCCTGGCGCAGTTTCGGCTTCGACATGGTCGTACTGCTGGCCGCCCTGCAGACCATCCCCAGGGAACTGTACGAGGCGGCGGAGGTGGACGGCGCTGGGCGCTGGGCCCGCTTCCGCTCGGTGACCGTGCCAGCGCTGCGGCCCGTGCTGCTGTTCTGCACCGTCTACAGCTCCGTCGGGTTCATGCAGTTCCTGGAGGAGCCGCTGGTCATGACCAGGGGCGGGCCGCTCAACTCCACGCTGTCGGCCTCGCTGGCCATCTTCGGCCAGTTCGGCGTCGGCAACTACGGCTACGCCGGCGCCGCCGCGACCGTGTTGTTCACGGTCATCGTGGCGCTCGCCGTACTGCAACTGAGGCTGGGGAGGAACAGGTGAGCCGCACCCGCCGCCAGCGCGCGGTCGTCTACCTCGGGCTCAGCGCCGGCCTGGTGCTGGTCGTCGGGCCGTTCCTGTGGACGGCGCTCAGCTCGGTCAAGCCCGAGCGGGAAATCAGGCGCGACCCGCCGACGTTCTGGCCGGAGACGTTCACCCTCGACAACTTCGCCGAGCTGTTCCAGCGGGTCGACATCGGCACCGCGTTCGTCAACAGCCTGCTCATCGCGCTCGTGCTGGTGGCCACCAACCTGCTGTTCTGCTCGATGGTCGGCTACGCCTTCGCCAAGCTCTCCTTCCGCGGCAAGAACCTCGCGTTCGGGCTGGTGCTGGTGCAGCTGGCGATCCCGGCGATCGTCCTCATGGTGCCGCAGTTCGTGCTGATCGCGAGGCTGGGCATGGTCAACACCTTCCTCGGGATCATCCTGCCCGCCGTGGTGGCGCCGATCGGCGTCTTCATGATGCGGCAGTTCATCTCCGACCTGCCGGACGAGCTGATCGACGCGGCCCGGGTCGACGGCGCCAGGGAGTTCCGGATCTTCTTCACCATCATCATGCCGCTGTGCGGGCCGGCGCTGGCCACGCTGGGGCTGATCACGTTCCTCAGCTCGTGGAACAACTTCCTCTGGCCGGCCGTGGTCGCGCAGAGCGAGAGCATGTACACCCTCCCGGTCGCACTCAACATCCTCAACGGCAACGAGGGCACCCACTACAACCTGCTGGTCGCCGGGTCGGTCGTGGTGATCGCACCCATCCTGTTCCTGTTCGTCTTCCTGCAGCGTTTCTTCATCCAGGGCATCGCCACCACCGGCCTCAAGTAGAGGAGCACGCCCATGCGCAAGACGGTCCTGTCAGGTCTGCTCGTACTGGTTCTAGCCGTCCCGGCCACCCCCGCGGCGGCCTCCGGGGACACCACGCTCCACCGCTACGCGAAGGACACGTGGCGGTCGATGGCGGCCATGGTGGAGCCGGCCACCGGCCTGCTGGCCGACAAGGTGACCGGCGACCTCAAGACCCGTGCCAAGGTCACCTCGCCCACCAACATCGGCACGTACCTGTGGAGCACGCTCGCCGCCCGCGACCTGCGCCTGATCGGCGGCGGCGACGCCACCGCCAGGGTCGGCAAGGTGCTGAGGGCGCTGGAACGGCTGGAGCGCGACACCCCCACCGGCCAGTTCTACAACTGGTACGACCCCGCCACCCTCCAGCTGGTCCGCACCTGGCCGGAGACGGGCGACGTCGTGCGCCCGTTCGCCTCCAGCGTCGACAACGGCTGGCTGGCCACGGCGCTCATGATGGTCCGCAACGCCATGCCCGCCCACGCCCCGGCCGCCAACCGCCTGCTGACCTCGATGGACTTCGAGTCCTACTACGATCCCGCCGCCCGCCCCGACGCGGGCACCGGGTTACTGCGCGGCGGCTTCTGGCCGGAGCCGCCGGACGGCTGCTACGTCGAGAGCGACTACGCCGGCACCGGCACCACGGTCTACTCGACCTGCCACCACTACGGCGCGCCCGCCGAGACCCGGATCGGCACCTACGTCGGCATCGCGCTGGGCCAGATCCCGCGCGAGCACTATTTCGGCCCCTACCGGACGTTCCCCGACAACGCCTGCGACTTCGGCTGGCAGGACCAGAAACCGGTCGGCTCGTGGAAGCAGTACCTGGGGGTCAACGTGTGGGAGGGCACGTACGCCTACCGCGGCATGCGCTTCGTCCCGAACTGGGGTGGTTCGATGTTCGAGGCCCTGATGCCCGACCTCGTGGTCCCCGAGGCCGAGTGGGCGCCGCGCAGCTGGGGCCGTAACCACCCGGTGTTCGTCCGCGCCCAGATCGAGCACGGGCTCGACGAAGCGAAATACGGCTACTGGGGCTTCTCTCCGTCCAACGACCCGCACGGCGGCTACCGCGAGTACGGCGTGGACCCGCTCGGCATGGACGAACCCGGATACACCTCCGACCGCGAGCGCACCGGGACCGACCCCGGCTACGAGGGCTGCCGCCCGGCCAAGCCCGAGCCGGCGGCCTACGGCGACGGCGTGGTGACGCCGCACGCCAGCTTCCTGGCGCTGCCGTACGCCCGCGACGCCGCCCTGGACAACCTGGCCAAGCTCCGCCGGAACTTCGACGTCTACGGCCCCGGCGGCTTCTACGACTCCGTCGCCGTCCGCTCCGGGGTCGTGTCCAAGTGGTATCTCGCGCTCGACCAGGGCATGGCCATGGCCGCCCTGAGCAACACGCTCACCGGCGGCAACCTGCACCGTTACTTCGCCGGCTCCGGCGTCGAGGCCAAGCTGCGCCCGGTGATGCGCCTTGAGGAATGGGACGTTGAGGAATAGACCTCGTCCCGCCCACCCACTGAAAGGAAGCCCCT
Source organism: Nonomuraea jiangxiensis (assembly GCF_900099965.1). GTDB lineage: Bacteria > Actinomycetota > Actinomycetes > Streptosporangiales > Streptosporangiaceae > Nonomuraea > Nonomuraea jiangxiensis. Next base: position 59,637 of record NZ_FNDJ01000042.1, read on the forward strand.
TGATGAACACGGCCGCGCACCACGACTGGCAGGACCGCATCGGCCAGGCGTCCGGCGAGCCGGCCGCGGCCTCGCGGCCCGGCCTGGAGGCCCCCACCGGCCTCAGGGCGGTTCCGGGGGTCGGCCAGGTGACGCTGACGTGGGACCCGGTTCCCGGTGCCATCGGCTACCTGGTGCATCGGGACGGCGCGCCGGCCGCGCAGCCGGACGTGGACGTGCCCGCGGTGCCGTCCTGCCGGTTCGTGGACACCGGGCACGGGGCGGCGGCCTACTCGGTGGCCGCCGTCTCGGCCATGGACCACGTGGGCCCCCTGTCCCCGGAGGTGCACGCGGAGCCGCTGCCCGCCGCTCCGGGGGCCCCGGCGTCGTCGGTGTCCGTCCGGGTGGACGCCCGCCGGGTCACCGGCGAGCCGGCGCGGCCGTGGGCGTACATGGTGGGGTCCGAGCACCTGTCCCACCTGCTGAGCACGGACGAGACCGGCGGGCGGCCCATCGGCGAGGAGCTGGCAGGGGCGCTGCGGATCGTGCGCGACGAGCTCGGCGTCCAGACCGTCAGGGCGCACGCCATCCTCTGCGACGACCTGGGCGTCTACAAGGAGGTCGACGGGCGGGCCGTCCACGACTTCAGCCGGGTGGACGAGGTCTACGACACGGTGGTGGCCCTCGGGCTGCGGCCGATCGTGGAGCTCAGCTACATGCCACGCGACCTGGCCGCCGACCCCACGAAAACCGTCTTCGGCTACGGGGCTATCGTCTCGCCGCCGAAGGACTTCGAGGCCTGGAGCGACCTGGTCAGGGCGCTGGTCGAGCACCTGGCGGACAGGTACGGCATCCAGGAGCTGATCGACCACTGGGCCTTCGAGGTCTGGAACGAACCCAACCTTGCCGTCTTCTGGTCGGGCACGCCCGAGGAGTACTTCCTGCTCTATGACGTCACCGCCGCCGCCGTGAAGTACGTCCACCCGGACCTGCGCGTCGGCGGCCCCGCCTCGGCCGCGAACGGCTGGGTCGAGGAGCTGCTCGCCCACGTGGCGGAGTCGGGCGCCGCGCTCGACTTCCTGTCCACCCACACCTACGGCAACGCGCCGCTCGACTGGCGTCCCGCCTTGGCCCGGTACGGGATGGACGTGCCCGTCTGGTGGACGGAGTGGGGTCCCACGCCGACCCACTTCCACGGCGTCGGTGACGGGCCCTTCGGGGCGTCGTTCCTGCTGCACGGCATGAAGTCGGCGGCCGGCCGGATCGCCGCGCTGTCGCACTGGGTGGCCTCCGACCACTTCGAGGAGCTGGGCCGGCCGCCGCGGCTGTTCCACGGCGGGTTCGGCCTGCTGACCGTCGGCAACCTGCGCAAGCCCCGCTTCCACGCCCTCACCCTGGCGGCCCGGCTGGGCGACGCCGAGCTGGCCGCCACCCTCGACGGCGACGTAGGCGGCGTCGAGGTGTGGGCGGCCCGGCACGACGACGGCCGGATCGGCGTACTGGTCTGGAACGGCACCCTCAACCACGCCCAGGCCGCCGGTGCGCCCGAGCTGGCGCGTACGGTCACGCTGACCGTCGACGGACTGGACGGCGCCCGCACGCTCACCCATCACCGCATCGACGCGGGCCACTCCAACGTGGAGGCGGCCTGGCAGTCGATGGGCGGCGGCGACTGGCCGGCGGGCGAGCAGTGGGACGAGCTGCGCGCCGGCAACACGCTGGAGGAGCTGGCCCCCGCGCGCAGGGTCGAGGGCGGCACCGTCACGCTGGAGTTCGAGCTGCCCATGCCGGGCGTCTCCTTCATCGAGCTGACACCCTAGCCGCCGCTCGTGAGCCCGCCGACCGCGCTTCGCGTCGGCGGGCTTTTCGGTTTCAGGAAGGTTTCGAACTCTTGACAGGGGGATGGCCACGCCTCAGTATCTTCACCACTAACTTTATTCCTAAAGAAAGTCCCTCATATGGCAGGCACGGACCGCGGCGACCTCACCAGGACGGCGATCCTCGCCCTCCTGGGCACGGTCGGCCCGCTGAGCCGCAGCGAGATCGCCCGCGAGCTGGATCTCAGCCCGGCCACCGTCACGCAGCTCACCAAGGAGCTCATCGGGCACGGGATGCTGGAGGAGCTGGACCTGAAGCCGTCCCGCGGCGGCCGTCCGGCCCAGCGGCTCGGGCTGGTGGGCAGCGCCGGGCGGGCGCTCGGGGTGAAGGTGACGGCCGACCACCTGGTGCTGGTGGACGTACGGCTCGACGGCGAGGTGCTCGGCTCCTGGGAAAGACCCCACGACCCGGCGGCCCCGGACGCGCTGGAGCACCTGGCGGACGCGGTGGAGTCCGTGGTCCGCGAGATCTCCGGGGTGCCGCCGCTGCTGGGCGTCGGGGTCGGGGTGCCGGGCAGCGTGGACGACCAGGCCGTCGGCACCGTCAACGCGCCGACGCTCGGCTGGCAGGCCATGCCGGTGGGTGAGCGGCTGCGTCGCCGGCTCAACCTGCCCGTCCTGGTCGAGAACGACGTGAACGCGCTGGCCGCGGCCGAGCGCCTGTACGGCCGGGGGCGTACGCACAGTGACTTCCTCGTGCTGACGATCGGGCGCGGCGTCGGCGCGGCGATCGTCGCGGACGGCCGGGTCTACCGGGGTGCGCGGGGCGGCGCGGGCGAGTTCGGGCACCTGCCGGTGGACCCCGAGGGGCCGACCTGCGGGTGCGGCGCCCGGGGGTGCCTGGAGGCGTTCGTCGGCTCGGCCGGGCTGCTGGCCACCGCCCGCGCCAGGCACGCCCAGGCTCAGGGGGGCGGCCGGCCGGGCGCGGACCCGGCTCAGGCGGACGCGCGTGACCCGCTCGGCGCGGTGGCCGCGCTCGGGCGGGCGGCGGCGGGCGGTGACGTGGTCGCCCGGGAGGTGTTCGCCGAGGCCGGGGCGATCCTGGGCCGCGCCACGGCGGGGCTGATCAACGTGGTGGACCCGGAGGTCGTGGTGGTGCTCGGCGAGGGCACGGCCGACTGGCCGCTGTGGCGCACCGGTTTCGAGCCGGCCCTGCGCGCGCAGTTGTACCCGGGGCGGCGCGACATCTCCGTCGAGGTGGAGAGCTGGGACGACACGAGCTGGGCGCAGGGGGCGGCGGCCCTCGTGCTGGCCACCCCGTTCGACTCCGCCGGAGCGGCGGGCGAGCAGGGCCGCCTGGTCCGCGCCCGCCTGATCGGAGCCCCCTCATGAGCGCCCGCCCGATCCTCGACCGCCCGATCCTCGACCGTCCGATCCTCGCCCGCCTGATCCTCGCCCGCCTGATCGGGGCCGGCTCATGAGCGTCCGGGAGGCCCTGCCCGATGCGCCGCCCCGGGCGCCCGTCACCCACGCGCGCCCGAAGCGGCGCGGCGGGTGGCGCTACGCCGGCACGGTCGCGCTGTTCCTGCTGCCGAGCCTGGTGCCGCTGGTCCTCTACACGCTGATCCCGATGGTCGGCTCCTTCTGGACCAGCCTGCACGAGTGGGACCTCATCACCGAGATGCGCTGGGTGGGCCTCGGCAACTACGTCGAGCTCATCGGCGACCCCGACACCCGGGCCGCGTTCCTGCACACGCTGTACTTCATCGCCGGTTACCTGCCGCTGGTCTACCTCGGCGGCCTGGGCCTCGCGGTGCTGCTCAACCGGGCGATGCCCGCACGCGGCCTGCTGCGCGGCGTCTACTTCCTGCCCGTGATCACGAGCTGGGTGGTCGTCGCGCTGATGTGGAAGTGGCTGCTCAACCCGGCCAGCGGCATCGTCAACTGGGCGCTCGGCCTGGTGGGCGTGAGCGGGCCCGGCTGGTGGACCGACCCCGACTGGGCGATGCCGTCGATCATCCTCGCCTCGGCCTGGAAGGACCTGGGGTTCGTAATGATCATCCTGCTGGCCGGGCTGCAGGCGATCCCCCGGGAGTACCAGGAGGCCGCCATGGTGGACGGCGCGACGGCCTGGCGCAGGTTCCGGCACATCACGCTGCCGCTGCTGTCGCCCTCGACGTTCTTCGTGGTGGTGATCTCGCTGATCAACGGCTTCCAGGTGTTCGACCAGGTCCAGATCATGACGGGCGGCGGGCCGGGGGGCGCGACGCAGGTGGTGGTCTCGCAGATCTACGACCTCACCTTCCGCTACGGCCGGGCCGGTGCCGCCTCGGCGCTGTCGTGGCTGCTGTTCGCGCTCGTGCTCCTGGTCACGATCGTGCAGATCCGGGGCCAGAGGCGGTGGGTGACCTATGGGTGAGCCGCGAGGACGGATCAGGAGCGAGGCGAGGACCTCCACCCGAGCCCTCTGGGCGAAGCCCCGCCGGATGGCGCGCTACGCCGTGGTGGGTCTCGGCGCGCTGGCGATGTTGTTCCCGTTCGCCTGGGCGGTGATCACTTCGATCACGCCGAGCGACGCCGTGTTGTCCGTGCCGCCCGACTTCACCCCCGAGGGCGCGAGCCTCGACGCGTACGGGCGGCTGCTGGAGACGCTGCCGTTCTGGCGGATCGTGCTCAACAGCGCCTGGATCGGCGCCGCCTCCACCACGTTGCAGCTCGTCACCAGCGCGATGGCGGCCTACGCGTTCGCCCGGCTGCCCTTCCCCGGGCGGGGCGCGTTGTTCGCGGTCTACCTGGCGACGCTGATGATGCCGCTGCCGGTGCTGGTCGTGCCGCTGTTCATCGAGATGCGCGCGTTCAACCTGGTCGACACCTACTTCGCGCTGCTCGCGCCGACGATCGCCTCGGCGTTCGGCGTGTTCCTGCTGCGGCAGGCCATCAACCAGGTGCCCCGCGAGTTCGACGAGGCGGCCGTGCTCGACGGTGCCGGGCACTTCCGCATCTTCCTGTACGTGGTGCTGCCGCTGATCCGCCCGGCGCTGGCCACGTTCGCCATCTTCGGCTTCATGGCGAGCTGGAACAGCTACCTCTGGCCGTTGATCATCATCAAGTCGCCGGAGTTCATGACCCTGCCGCTGGGCCTGGCGACCCTGCACGGTCAGTTCACCACGCAGTGGGACGTGGTGATGGCGGGCTCGGTCGTCAGCGTCGTCCCGATCCTCATCCTGTACGTCTTCGCGCAGAAGCACGTCATCGCCAGCGTCGCGCAGAGCGGGCTCAAGTAAAGGAATCCCCCCATGTCACGACACATCAAGATCGCCGGCGCCGTCGCGGCGGCCGCGTTGCTCGCCACCGCCTGCTCGCAGGGATCGGCCACCAGGGGCACCACCGCCGAGGCCGGCGGCAAGGTGACGTTGCGGTACTTCACCTTCTCCGCCGCGCCCGACCACGTGAAGGACCTCGACACGATCGAGAAGGCCTTCGAGAAGGAGAACCCGAACGTGGACGTGGTCGTCGAGACCGCACCCTTCGACCAGTACTTCACCAAGCTGCAGACCAGCATCGCCGGCGGCACCGCGCCTGACACGTTCGAGCTCAACTACGAGAACTTCGTCACCTACGCCAGCGCCGGCTCCCTGCTCGACCTCGGCACGGTGGCGGGCGACGGCGACACCTCGGTGTACGCGCAGGAGTCGCTCAACGCCTTCAAGCAGGACGGCAAGCAGTACGGATTGCCCGCCTCGTTCTCCACGGTCGTGCTCTTCTACAACAAGGACCTGTTCGACAAGGCCGGCGTGCCCGTGCCGACGGCGGACTGGACGTGGGAGGACGAGCAGGCGGCCGCCGAGAAGCTGACCGACAGGAAGAAGGGCGTCTACGGCGACTTCCAGCCGGTGCAGTTCTTCGAGTTCTACAAGACGCTCAAGCAGACGGGCGGCGAGTTCCTGTCGGCCGACGGCAAGAAGTCGGCCTTCAACAGCCCGCAGGGCGTCAAGGCCGCCAACTGGCTGGTGTCCAAGGTGGGCAAGACGATGCCGACCGAGGCCGAGATCGGCGGCACGGCGGACTACGACACCAACCTCTTCAAGTCCGGCAAGCTCGCCATGTGGCACAACGGCATCTGGCAGTTCGCCGGCCTCAAGGACGTGCCCTTCGAGTGGGACGTCGTCGTCGAGCCGGGTGACTCGGCCAAGGCCAGCGCGGTCTTCCACAACGCGGTGGCGGCCTCCTCGACCACCAAGCACGGCAAGGAGGCCTGGGCCTGGGCCCGGTTCCTGTCGGCGTCCAACACCGCGGCGACCACCCGCATCCAGTCGTCGTGGGAGCTGCCGCCGATCTCCGACCAGCAGATCCTGTCCGGTTATCTCAAGGATCCGAAGCCCGCCAACCGGCAGGCGGTCTTCGACTCGCTCAAGTCCATCGCGCTGCCTCCGGTGATCAAGCGCCAGCAGGAGATGCAGGACGCGGTGACCAAGGAGCTCAGCGAGGCCGCGGCCGGGCGCAAGAGCGTCGAGGACGCGCTCAAGGCGGCCGCCACCGAAGTCGACGCGCTGCTCGGCTAGCCGTTCCCCCCTTTCTACCCACTCAGGAGAGAATCGTTGTCCCTCGTCGCGCACAGCCTCGACGTGATCAAGAGTTTGCAGGCGTCTTCAGGGGCCTACCCGGCCTCGCCCACCTTCTCCGCCTACCGCGGCTACTCCTGGCTGCGTGACGGCGCGTTCATCGCCGAGGGGGTGAGCAGGCACGGCGACGTGGCCGGCGCGGACGCCTTCCACGCCTGGTGCGCCCGGGTGGTCGGTGACCGCGCGGGCCAGGTCGATGTGCTGGTGTCCCGCACGGGGCGCGGCGAGGCGGTTACGGCGGCCGAGATGTTGCCGACCCGGTTCACGCTGGACGGCGTGGACGGCGACGACGACTGGTGGGACTTCCAGCTCGACGGGTACGGCACGTGGCTCTGGGCGCTGCGCGAGCACGTCGTCCGGCACGGCAGGGCGGTGCCCGGCATCGAGAAGGGCGTCAGGACGGCGGCCCGCTACCTGACCGCGTTCTGGCACGTGCCCTGCTACGACTGGTGGGAGGAGCACGTCGAGCACCGCCACGTCGCCACGCTCGGCTCGATCCACGCGGGCCTGCGGGCCGCCGTCTCGCTCGGCGTGCTGAGCGCGGCGGAGTCGGCGGCGGCGGCCGAGGCCGTCGAGGGCGTCGCCGGGCTCGTGGCGCGGGAGGGCGTCAGCGGGGAGGGGCACCTGCGCAAGTGGCTCGGCAGCGACGCGGTGGACGGCAGCCTGCTGGCCTGCGTCGAGCCGTTCGGGCTGTACCCGGCCGGGCATCCGGTCGGCGAGGCCACGGTCGCCGAGGTCGAGCGGCAGCTCGCCCGCGACGGCGGCGTCTACCGCTATCTCGCCGACACCTTCTACGGTGGCGGGCGGTGGCTGCTGCTGGCCGGGTTCCTCGGCTGGAACCACGCCCGCGCCGGGCGGCGGGAGGAGGCCGTGCGTTACCTGGAGTGGATGGCGGCGCAGGCGACCTCCGCAGGCGACCTGCCCGAGCAGGTGTCCGATCTGCTGCTGGCGCCCGACCGGCGGCAGGAGTGGCTTGACCGGTGGGGCCCGGTGGCCACGCCGCTGTTGTGGTCGCACGGCATGTACCTGATTCTCGCCGACGAGCTGGGAGTGACGGCGTGATCCGGCACCGGCCCCATGGATCGGGGCACCCCTACGCGGAGACGGAGGACCAGCGCGTCCCGGCCAGGCCGCTGGACGGTGAGAGCGTGGAGCTGCGCGTGCGCGCGTCGGCGCGGGTCGTCTCCATCGTGTGCGACTGGTCCGTGGACGGTGCCGCGCCCGCCGAGCTACCCCTGGCCAGGCGGGACGCCCCGCCGCGGGCCGGCGCGGCGGAAGCGATCGGCGCGGCGGAACAGGCCGGCCCGGTGGACGGGACCGGCGCAGCGGAGGAGACCGGCGCGGTGGAAGGGGCCGGCGCCGCAGGAGCGGTGGACGGTGGGCACCTGGCCGCCGCCCAGGCGCGTGCCGCCCGCGCCGCCGCCGGTTCCTGGGGCGTGCGCACCCCCTCCCTGCGGGCCGGCAGCCGCTACGCCTACCGCTTCCGGGCGACGACGGCCGACGGCGCGACCCGTGCCACCCGGTGGTTCGAGGTGACGGCGGCGAGCTGGTCCGGCGCGGGCGGCAAGCTGGAGGTCACGGGTGCCGACCGGGTCGTGCCGGGCAGCGTGGGCTGGCTCGCCGACGGTGACGGCCCGCTGCGGGTGCGCTTCGAGCTGGAGCTGGGGCCGCGGGAGCACGTGGTGGGCTTCGGCGAGCGGTTCGACGCCGTGGACCAGCGGGGCCGCGCCCTCGACGCGGTGGTCTTCGAGCAGTACAAGGCGCAGGGCCGGCACGGGCGTACGTACCTGCCGATGCCGTACGCCATGGTGGTGGGCGGCCCGGCGAGCTGGGGCTGGCACGTGCGGACCTCGCGGCGCACCTGGTACGACGTCGGCGCGTCACGGCCCGGCCGGATCGTGGTCGAGGCCGAGACCGGCCCGGACGGCGAGCTGGGCGTGCGCTTCTACGACGGTGAGCGCCCGGCGGACGTGCTGAGCGCCTTCCTCGACGACGTGGGGCGCCCGGCCGAGCTGCCGTCGTGGGTTTTCCGGCTGTGGGCCAGCGGCAACGAGTGGAACACCCAGGAACGCGTGCTGGCCGAGATGGACCGGCACCGCGAGCACGGGATCCCGGTGGGCGCGCTGGTCATCGAGGCGTGGAGCGACGAGACGACGTTCACGGCGTTCCGCGGGGCCGAGTACGAGCCGTCGGAGGAGCCCCACCGGCTGGCCGACTACACCTTCCCCGCCGACGGGCCGTGGCCGGATCCCCAGGGCATGGTGGACGAGCTGCACCGCAGGGACGTCAAGGTGCTGCTCTGGCAGATCCCGCTGCAGAAGATGCGCCCCCACCCCCGCCATCAGGCCGCCGTGGACGCCCGGCAACTCGTCGAACGCGGGTACGGCGTGCGCGAGGCCGACGGCCGGCCCTACCGCAACCGGGGCTGGTGGTTCCCGCTGGCGCTCATGCCCGACCTGTCCTCCCCGGAGGTCCGCGACTGGTGGACGGCCAAACGGCGCTACCTGGTCGAGGAGGTCGGCGTGGATGGGTTCAAGACCGACGGCGGCGAGCACGCCTGGGGCCACGACCTGCGTTACGCCGACGGGCGCGACGGCGCCGCGGGCAACGGGCTGTTCTCCGTGCACTACGCTCGCGCGTTCGGCGACCTGCTGCGCGCCTGCGGCAAGGCGCCGGTGACGTTCAGCCGGGCCGGGTTCGCGGGCTCGCAGCCGCACGGCGCCTTCTGGGCGGGGGACGAGGACTCGACCTGGGAGGCGTTCCGCTCCTCGATCCGGGCCGGGATCACGGCCTCGGCCTGCGGGATCGTCTATTGGGGCTGGGACCTGGCCGGCTTCTCGGGGCCCGTGCCGGACGCCGAGCTCTACCTGCGGGCGGCGGGGGCCTCGGCCTTCATGCCGATCATGCAGTACCACTCCGAGTTCAACCACCACCGCCTGCCCATGAGGGATCGCACGCCCTGGAACGTGGCCGCCCACACCGGGGACGAGCGGGTGATCCCGGTGTTCCGGCGGCTGGCCGAGCTGCGGGAGCGGCTGGTGCCGTATCTGGCCGAGCAGGCGCGGGCGGCGACGGCCGGCGGGGCGCCGCTGATGCGCGGCCTGTTCTTCGACCATCCGGATGACCCGGAGGTGTGGCGGCACCCGCTGCAGTACCAGCTCGGCGACGCGCTGCTGGTCGCGCCCGTGACCGAGCCCGGTATCACCGAGACGTCCGTCTACCTCCCCGAGAAGGAGGGCGGCTGGGTCGATGTCTGGACCGGGCGCGAGCTGGCCGGCGGGCGGACGGTGAGCCTGCCGGCACCCCTCGACCGCCCGCCCGTCATGTGCGCGGCGGAGCACTGGACCCGTCTCTCTCCCGTGTTCACCGACTGAGTGGTAGCTGCTTGAGAGGAGCACACCCCCTATGAGTTGGTTACGGTCGGTCGCCATCGTCTCGGCGCTCGTCCTGCTCACCTCCCTGGTCTCCGTCTCTGTCTCCGTCTCCGCCTACGCCCTGGACGGCGTCCACCACAACCCGACCGGAATCGACGACCTCTACTCCAGCGAGCCCACCGAACGGGTCCCGCGCGACCCGATGGCCGGTGAGCCGGTCCAGATCAACGCGACGACCTGGCCGATCGAGCCCGGCCAGACCGTCTGGGTCACCTGGACCAGGAACGGGGTCGGCCAGACCCCGGTGGGCGCCGCCTGGGACCACAACAGCGGCAACAACAGCTACTGGAAGATCAACCTCGGTACGTTCGCCCGGGGGGACAAGATCTCCTACACCGTCAACGCGGACGTGAACGGGGGCGGTCAGAAGAGCGTCGGCCCGTTCGTGTTCACGGTCACCTCGTGGAGCACGGTGACGAACGTGACCGGGTTCGTGAACAACGGCACGTCGGTGGACGTCACGACCGGTGACAGCGCGGGGAGCTTCACGCCGAAGATCCGCTTCGCCTTCCCCGCGCTCGACCGGTTCCGTACGCAGATCGCCCCCAGCGGCTCTGGTCTCAACATCTCAGGCGTCTCCGGGTACACGGTGACGAACTCCGCGAGCACGTTGACGATCTCCACCAGCTCACTCGTGCTGAAGATCCAGAAGTCGCCGTATCGGCTGTCGGTCTACAAGGGCGACGGCACGACCCTGATCACCCGCCAGTACGACCCCGCCACGTTCCGCAACATCGGCTGGGCCAGCGACGGCGCCACCACGATCACGAAGATCGAGGACCACTTCCTGTCGCCGCCCGGCGAGCGCTTCGAAGGCTTCGGCGAACGCTACGACCGGCTCGACCAGCGCGGCACCGACGTGCACAACTACGTCTACAACCAGTACCGGGCCAGGGCGCCACCCGGCGCACGTATCTGAGCGTGCCGTTCTTCCTGAACTCGGCCGGGTACGGCGTGCACGTCACCGGCACCCGCTACGCGATCTTCAACCTCAACACGCACCTGAGCGACCTGGCCGGCTTCACCGTGGACACCGGCGGCGGGCTGAACTCGACGCTCGACTACCACTTCTTCGCCGGCACCCCGGCCGAGATCGTGGACGACTACACGGCGGTCACCGGGCGGCCCCAGCTTCCGCCGAAATGGGCGTTCGGGGTGTGGATGTCGGCCAACGAGTGGAACACCCAGGCCGAGGTGAACGCCGAGCTGGCGAACGTGGGGACGTACAAGATCCCGCACACCGCGATGGTGCTGGAGCAGTGGAGTGACGAGGCCACGTTCTACGTCTGGCACGGCGCCACGTACACGGCCAAACCCGGCAGCGGCAAGCTGGCATACGCGGACCTGACGTTCCCGGCGGGCAGCGCGTGGCAGGACCCGAAGGCCATGGTCGCCAACGCCCACAGCAAGGGGATCAAGATGATCCTCTGGCAGATCCCGGTGTTCAAGGAGAACTTCGACACCAACCCGCCCACCGCGCCGCAGCAGCACCTCAACGACAAGGCGTACGCGCAGGCGCAGGGATACGTCGCCAAGAACGCGACCAACGGCCCCTACCGCATCCCGACCGGCCAGTGGTTCGGCGACAGCATGGTCCCCGACTTCACCAGCACGGCCGCGACGAACTGGTGGATGAGCAAGCGCGACTACCTCATCGACGAGGTCGGCGTGGACGGCTTCAAGACCGACGGCAGCGAGGCCGTCTTCGGCAGGGGCGTGCAGTTCGCCGACGGCCGCAAGGGCGACGAGATGCACAACGCCTACCCCAACAGCTACACCGGCGCCTACAACTCCTACGTCAAGGGCAAGAGGCCCGACGGCACGATCTTCAGCCGGGCGGGCACGACCGGCGCCCAGACCACGTCGATCTTCTGGGCGGGCGACCAGAACTCCAGCTTCTCCGCCTTCCAGGAGGCGGTACGGGCCCAGCTCAGCGCGGGGCAGTCGGGCGTGCCGTTCACGGCGTGGGACCTGGCGGGTTTCACCGGCGACTTCCCCAGCGCCGAGCTCTACCTGCGCTCGACGGCGCAGGCCACGTTCTCGCCGATCATGCAGTACCACTCGGAGAAGGCCAACCCCGGCGTCTCGGAGGCCCGCACGCCGTGGAACGTGCAGGCCCGCACCGGGAACACGAGCGTGGTGCCCGCCTTCCGCAAGTTCGCCAACGTGCGGATGAACCTGATCCCGTACCTCTACACCGAGGCCAGGTCGGGCGCCACGACGGGCGTGCCGATGATGCGGGCCATGAGCTTCGCCTTCCCCGGTGACACGGCGGCGGCGGGGCACGACCAGCAGTACCTGTTCGGGTCACAGCTCCTCGTGGCCCCGATCACCACGCAGGGCGCCACCTCCAAGAACGTCTACCTGCCCGCGGGGGAGTGGTACGACCTGTGGAACGGGGGCCGCTTCACCGGGCCCGGCACCAAGACCTACAACGCCGGCCTGGACACCATCCCCGTCTACGCCAGGCCCGGGGCGATCGTCCCGCTCAACCTCAACGCCGACTACCAGCTCGGCGGTGAGATCGGCAACAGCGTGAACACGCATACGAACCTGACCTTCCGCATCTATCCCTCGGGCTCGACGTCGTACGCGTACTTCGAGGACTCCGCGAACGCCACCCGCACGATCACCTCGGCCGAGAACTGGACCGCTCACACGGTGACCGTCACCGTGCCCGCGCTCACCACGACCAGCACGCTGCAGGTCGCGAGCACGAAGCCGGCGTCGGTGACCGGCGCGACCGCGCGAGCGAGCCTCGCCGACCTCAAGGCCGCCTCCGAGGGCTGGTGGTGGGACCCGGTGCAGCAACTCACCCACGTCAAGCTGCCCGGTGCCGCGGCCAACCGCACCATCACGCTCAACGGCGTGGACAAGGCGGCCTACGAGTCCGAGTTCGCCACCGGCACCGGCACCTCCACCAACACCGACCACGCCGGCTACACCGGAACCGGCTTCACCGACGGGTTCGCCACCTCCGGGGACGCGGTGACGTTCAACGTCAAGGCGGACGCGGCGGGCAGCCATCAGCTCAAGTTCCGCTACTCCACCACGGCGGCCGCCACCCGGACCGTCTACGTGGACGGGGTCGCCGCGGGCACGCTCTCGCTGCCCGCCCTCGCCAACTGGGACACCTGGGGCACGGCCACGCTCACCACCTCGCTCACAGCGGGCGCCCACACCGTCAGGATCGCGTACGACGCCTCGAACACCGGCGGGATCAACCTCGACAACCTGGTGGTGGCCCGGCCATGAAACGTGCGCTTCTTCTCCTGACCGCCCTGTTCCTGCCCCTGCTGGTGGCGCCGCCCGCGCGGGCGGCGGTCCAGCGGGTGCAGTTCACCAGCGGCTCCACCTACCTGATCGTGGAGTTCCTGGACGACGATCTGGTGCACTTCGAGCTGGCCAACGGCACGTCGCCGGGGACCGGCTCGCCCATCTTCACCACGCCGCAGGTGGCCAAGACCGACTACCCGGGGCCTACGAGCTTCAACCAGTCGGGCAACACCCTCACCACGGCGGCCATGAAGGTCGAGGTGACGGCCGGCACGCTGTGCGTGAAGGTGTCCGACCCGGCCCGGCTGCTGTACGAGGCGTGCCCCCGCAACCTGGCCCAGGCGTGGAAGGGCCTGTCGATCAGCAAGGGCTCGATCCAGCACGCGTACGGGCTGGGCGAGCAGTTCTTCACGGGCGGCAGCGCCGACGGCGACTGGGTGGGCCGCACCCGCACCCCGGGCGGCCCCTACGGCAACGCCATGGTGTACGACGGCGACAACGGCCCGGTGGGCAACGCCCAGATCCCCGTGCTGTTCGCGGTCGGCCCGGCCAGTCCGACCTTGGGCAACCTGAACTACGGCCTGCTGCTCGACCAGGTGTACAAGCAGGAGTGGAACCTCACCGGCGACCCGTGGACGGTCGACACCTGGGGCGACCAGCTCAGGTGGTACACGATGACCGGGCCCGACCTGCCTGACCTGCGCAAGGACTACATGGAGCTGACGGGCCGGCCGCCGGTGCCGCCGAAGAAGGCGTTCGGCCTGTGGGTGTCGGAGTTCGGCTACGACAACTGGGCCGAGATCGACAACCGGCTCTCCGGGCTGCGCGCGGCGAAATTCCCCGTGGACGGCTTCGTCCTCGATCTGCCGTGGTTCGGCGGGGTGACGGCCGGCTCCGACAACACCAGGATGGGCTCGCTCACCTGGGACACCGCCGCCTTCCCCAACCCGTCGGCCACTATCGCCGACTTCCAGGCGAACAAGGGCGTCGGCCTGATGACGATCGAGGAGTCCTATGTCGGCAGGAACCTGCCCGAGCACGCCGACCTGGCCTCCCGCGGCTATCTCGTACGGGCGGGGTGCGCGGCCTGCGCGCCCGTCTACCTGACCACGAACGACTGGTGGGGCCGGGGCGGCATGATCGACTGGACGCAGGACGCCGCGGGCGACCACTGGCACGCCGTCAAACGCCGGCCGCTGGTGGACGCCGGGGTGCAGGGCCACTGGCTGGACCTCGGCGAGCCGGAGATGTACGACGCCGGCGACTGGACCTCCGGCGTGCTGCCCGGCAAGCACGCCCACGCCGACTACCACAACGTCTACAACCTCAAGTGGGCCGAGAGCATCGCCCGCGGCTACGCCTCCGGCACCAAGCGCCCGTTCATGCTGGCCCGCTCCGGCGCGGCGGGCATGCAGCGGCACGGCGTGGCCATGTGGTCGGCCGACATCGGCTCCAAGCTGACCGCGCTCGCCCAGCAGCAGAACGCGCAGCTCCACATGTCGATGTCGGGCATCGACTACTACGGCTCCGACATCGGCGGCTTCCGCAGGGAGATGCTCGACTCCGACCTGAACGAGCTCTACACGCAGTGGTTCGCCAACGGGGCGTGGTTCGAGGTGCCGGTGCGCCCGCACACCGAGAACCTGTGCAACTGCGCGCAGACCTCACCCGACAAGATCGGCCATACCGCCAGCAACCTCGCCAACCTCCGGCAGCGCTACGAGCTGGCGCCCTACTACTACTCGCTGGCCCACCGGGCCTACCGGTTCGGCGAGCCCGTCGTACCGCCGCCGGCGTACTACTACCAGAACGACCCGAACCTGCGCGAGGCCGGCCACGAGAAGCTCATCGGCCGTGACCTGCTGGTCGGGGTGGTGGCGGGCGCGGGCGAGCGCGCGCGGGACGTCTACCTCCCCGCCGGCACCTGGTACGACTACGCCACGGGCGAGAAGCTGACCAGCACCGGCCAGTGGTTCACCGACCGGCCGCTGTGGGTGAACGGCGTCTTCCGGCTGCCGGCCTTCGCCCGGGCGGGCGCGATCCTGCCCAAGATGTACGTGGACGACAAGACCATGAACGTCGTGGGCAAACGAACCGACGCCACCACCAGGAACGAGCTGATCGCCCGCGTCCACCCGGATGCCGCCGCCACGAGCTTCACGCTCTACGAGGACGACGGGGCCTCGACGGCGTACCGGACCGGCGCCGTCCGGACGACGCAGATCAGCCAGCAGCTCACCGGCAGCACGGCGACCGTCACGGTGGCCGCCTCCAGCGGCACCTACACCGGCGCTCCGAGCAGCAGGCAGAACGTCGTCGAGCTCGTCACCGACACCCAGGCCTCGGCTGTCACGCTGAACGGCAGCCCGCTGACCCAGCGCGCCGACAAGGCCGCCTTCGACGCGGCCGCCAGCGGCTGGTACAACGCGGGCGGCAACCTCGTCGTCGCCAAGTCGGCGGGCACGGCCGTCACGACGGCCAAGACGTTCGCGTTCACGCTCGGCCAGGCGCCGGTGTCGGCCACGTTCACCTGCCACAACGGCACCACCACGCCCGGCCAGTCGGTCTACGCGGTCGGCAGCGCGCCGCAGCTCGGAGCGTGGTCGGTGGCCGCCGCCGTCAAGCTGTCGCCGACCGCCTACCCGACCTGGACGGGCACGATCGGCAAGCTCCCGCCCAACACGGCGATCGAGTGGAAGTGCGTCAAGCGGCAGGAGGCCAACTTCCCCGACACCGCCGACCAGTGGCAGCCGGGCGGCAACACCGTGCTCACGACGCCGGCGAGCGGCAGCGCCGGCACCACGACCGGGACGTTCTGACACCCTCGCGACGGGCCGGGGCGGCATGGCGCCACCCCGGCCCCACGGTTCACGTGAGCCGTGCGCCGGCGTCACGTGAGCCGTGCGCCGGCAGCCGGCAGTGCGCCGGCCGGCCCGCCGCAGGACCACCCGAACCCGGCACCGGGGACCTCGCTCCGGACCGCGCGGCCCGATCCGGAAAAGGTGGAGAATTTCCTGATCAGCGGGCGAAGGGAGACGTAGTGAAACTGCCCGGGTGGCTGGCGGAGATCCCCGGCGAGCAGCCGTACCCTGTGGTGTTCGCGACGGTGAGCGGGGCGCACCTGTACGGGTTCCCCTCGGTGGACTCGGACGTGGACCTGCGCGGGGTGCACGTGCTGCCGGTCGAGGAGGTCGCGGGGCTGCGGCACGGGCCCGAGACGCTGTCGCGGATGTGGACGCGCGACGGCGTGGAGGTCGACCTCGTCACGCACGACGCCGCCAAGTTCTGCCGGTTACTGCTCGGCCGCAACGGCTACGTCCTGGAGCAGCTGCTGTCGCCGCTGGTGGTGGCGTCCTCGCCGGCGCACGCGGAGCTGGCCGCGCTGGCGTCCGGCTGCCTGACGCGGCATCACGCCCACCACTATCTGGGGTTCGCCCGTACGCAGTGGCGGTTGTTCCAGAAGACCGGGGAGCTGAAGCCGCTGCTCTACACCTTCCGGGTGCTGGCCACGGGCACGCACCTCATGCGCACGGGGGAGCTACAGGCCGACCTGACGCGGCTGTACGCGTACGGGCCGGCGTACCTGCCCGAACTCGTCGCCGCGAAGCAGGCCGCCGAGCACGGCGTGCTGCCCCGCGGCCTCGCCCCGGGTGAGGACCTGGAGGCGGACGTGGAACGGATGACGCGGACGCTGGAGGCGGCCCGGGACTCCTCGGCCCTGCCCGAACGGGCCACCGCCGAGGCGGCGCTGCACGACCTGGTGGTGCGCGCCCGCTCACGGGGCTGAGGGCCCCGTACCGCTAGGCCCCGGAGGGACCCGGTAGGCCACGAGGATCACCTTGGGGCCCTCAAGGGCAAGCTCTTGCCATGCCGAGGGTCTCGACCGGCAGTACGGGGAAAGGACACCCGCCAAGGCAGGAGTCGGCTCGGCGGGAGGCAGGGTGAGCGATCGTGGTGGCGAGCAGCCCATCCTGGTCGGCTACGACGAATCGCCGGGAAGCGAGCAGGCGTTGCGCTGGGCCGTCCACGAGGCGCGGCTTCGCGGACTCCCGGTGCTGGTCTGTCATGCCTGGCAGTGGCCCTACCCGTTGCGTCCCGTCAGCGAGAAGGTGCTGGCGCAGGTCGAGCGGATAGCTACGGCGGTGGTGCACAACGGTGTCCGCCATGGACGCGAGCTCGGCGGCGTCGAGGTCCGGCCCATTATGGCCAAGGGGCCGGCCTCGGCGGTGTTGCTGGAGGCCGCGCGAGAGGCCGCTCTCGTGGTCCTGGGCTCCCGAGGGGTGGGAGGGTTCGAGGACCTGCGGGTGGGGTCGGCGGCCGTGCAGGTTCCCGCTCACAGCTCCAAGCCGGTCGTCGTCGTACGGCCCGGCGAACCGGTGGTTCGGGACGGCGCGCGGATCGTCGTCGGCATCGACGGCTCTCCCGCCAGCCGGGCCGCCTTCGATTTCGCCCTGGAGGAGGCCGCCCTGCATGGCGGGACGGTGAGGGCCATCTGCGGCTGGTGGGATCCCGGAGCCCTGCCAGGGCCCGATGCGCTTCCCTTCGTGGACGCCGAGACGATGCGTGCGGGGGCCGAGGCCCGCTTCCGGGAAGTGGTGCTACTCCTGACTTCGCGGTATCCGGCCGTGCCGGTCACGACCGAATTCGTGGCCGAGCGCCCCCCACGGGCAATCGTCGAAGCGGCCAAGGACGCGACGCTGCTCGTACTGGGACGTGGCGGACTTGATTCGAGATCAGGCCCCGTGCTGGGCGTGGTCACCCAGGCCGCGCTGACCGAAGTCCACTGCCCGGTGGCCGTGACCCCGCCACCGGACTGATCCTCCCCGCTCACGCCTCGAACAGGCACCGCGCTGCCCGTCGGAACCGGATCGTCCCGACACCCTCTTCGCGCGGTCAGCGCCACCCGGGCGGCGCCTGCGGGCGTGGCGGCCCGGGGAACGGCGAACCGCCGTCATGGCCCACGTCGTGTCATGCGGCGATGGTGAAGCGCTGGTCCAGGCCGGTGACGCGCAGCAGCCGGGCCAGGATCGGAGAAAGCCCGGTCAAGGTCAGTGCGGTACCGCTTTCCTTGGCGCGGACCTGCACCTTCAACAGCACACGCAGGCCGTCGGCACCGCAGAAGGTGACCTGGGACAGGTCCAGGACGAGCGAGCTGGTGCTGTGGTTGAGGGCGTGCAGCAACTGCCGGCGGAGCCGCTCCGTGGTGAGGATGTCGATGTCGCCGGACAGGAGCACGTAAGTCGGTGTCGAGGCGGTCGTCCCGCCGAGCGGAGTTGCGTAGATGATGGCCATATGTCTCGCCTTCGTAGAGGCTGAACTGGGATGTGATATCGAGCTGGCGGCAGGCGGCACGTGTGGTCGTGCCGGCGCTGACGGCTGCCTGAGGGAGCACGTCGCTTTCTGCCCGGTGGCCGACCCGCCCTCGTTCTCCGGGAAGGCCGGGCCGCCGGTGGCGGTCGCGTGCGGATCGGGGCGGGGTGGCAGGGGCGCGAGGACGAGGATGTCGTCGGCGGTCAAGCCGTTGGAGTCCTGAGCGTCAGCGTGGCACCGGAAGGCCCGGCGGCTGCGAAAGACGTGCGTTGCGGAAGAAGTGCCGGCGTCATAGTCGCCTGCCTCGTCCAGGTCCCTCCGGAAAGGGGCCGGTGCTGGTGGTTCGCCGCGGGCGACGCCGACCTGAATGCCAACGCTCGGAAAGTCCTCGGTGTCTTCACTCTACCTCACGACTTCCGGAATCCCCCTCCGGCAGCATCGGGATGAACGTGGACGGCCCGGACCTCGGTCACGGTGAAGCCGTCGATGGTGTGCCGGTTCTGCAGAAGGAACCCGACCAGACCCGCCACCGCGTCCACTCCCTGGACGGCTCTGGCCTGGCCGGTCAGGACGAAGACCAACGGAGTGGACGGCTGGTCGAGCGCGAAGTCGCGGCCGTGGCGATGCACGTCGTGCAGGACTTTGATCGGGATCGGTCGCGGGGAGGTGAACCATACCGCGACCTTCCACAGCGGCAGGGCCTGATCGGCTTCGGCCGCGGATTGGTAGCACGTCACGCAGCCCTGACCGACATGGTGCCCGTGGAGACACGTCCATCGGGTGATTTCGTCCTGGGACTGGTGGCGAGTGCCGAGGGCTGTGGTCTCGATGACCCGACGAGGAGCAGGGCGGGCTTTGCCGTCGATCACGGAGTGCTCGCTGATGATGGACCCTTCCGCTCGTTGCGGACCTTGCCCGTGACGCTGACCGTCTCGACCGGCAGGTCGGCGGTGGCGCCGCCGAGCATTCCTTCTCGGTGCAGGGGCGGCGCCAGGAACACTCGGAAAGCCACGGTCGCGACGAGACGATGTCGGTTCGGCATCTGGCGTGCCGCCTGTCTCCGGCGTGCAGGACCGGCTATTCCCGAGGCGATGTCAACCGGCTGCCGACATGCGGAAAGTCTCAGGTGAAGCCAGCATACGCCTACCTGTGCCGACCAGGATGGCGCACCGTGCCGGAGGTGTGAGCGGAGAGTCACGGATGGGGAGCGGCGGAGGAACCGGCAGGTCTGGACCTGCTCCTCGCCCCGCGGCGCGCGGTCGAGGAGCTGTTGCCACGCTCGACGGTTTTGTTCGGCGCCGAAGGGCTGAACGAGCGCCGACCGAAGAGCGCGACCTGGTCACAGCTTCACGAGCTTGGGGTACGGCGCGGCTATGCGGTACGTCTCAGTGCCGAAATCCACGATGACGGCGACATCCTGCTCAACCGCGATGATCCGGCCGAGGCCGTATTTGTCGTGGCTAGCCCGATCTCCAGCCACAAACTGCTCGACAGGGGGCGGCGGAACCTCCGGAACGTTGAAGGGACTGTTAGGCAGGGGTCGCCGGGGCGCGGCTTTGGGCCTCATGGTCTCAGTATGCGCCCAGTCAGTGATGAAAGGGACATGCATTGTGTGAAATATGTGCCGTCCGGGACCGACACCCGGCTCCGCACCTGCGCCATCGCAGAGATCGTACCCGTCATGCCGCCGTTGTGCCGCGGGAAGCCGGAACCGGCCAGGCGGCACGCTCGGGGCCCCGGCTGGTCAGCCGGCCGAGACGTTCGGACGCGCGGCCACGCCCTGACGCGGGTCGCTGGGCGCGCTTTCACTGGTGAAGACGAGCCCGAGCTCGTCCACCGTCACCTTGACGACGTGCCCCGGCCGGAGCTCACCGTAAAGGATCTTCTCCGACAGGGAGTCCTCCAGCTCGCGCTGGATCGTACGGCGCAGCGGACGGGCGCCCATGACCGGGTCGTAACCCCGGTCGGCCAGCAACTGCTTGGCCTCGGACGAGACGTCGAGCCCCATGTCGCGGTCCTTCAGCCTGGAGTCCACCTGGGCGAGCATCAGATCCACGATCTTGATGATCTCGGCCGGGGTGAGCTGGTGGAAGACCACGATGTCGTCGACACGGTTGAGGAACTCGGGGCGGAAGTGCTGCTTGAGCTCCTCCTGGACCTTCGACTTCATCCGGTCGTAGTTGGAGTCGGCGTCGTTGGACTTCGCGAACCCGACCCCGATGCCCTTGGAGATGTCCTTGGTGCCGAGGTTGGTGGTCATGATGATGACCGTGTTCTTGAAGTCGACCACGCGGCCCTGGGCGTCGGTCAGGCGACCGTCCTCCAGGATCTGCAGCAGCGAGTTGAAGATGTCGGGGTGGGCCTTCTCGATCTCGTCGAACAGGACCACGGAGAACGGCTTGCGCCGCACCTTCTCGGTGAGCTGGCCGCCCTCCTCGTAACCGACGTAGCCGGGAGGCGAGCCGAACAGCCTGGAGACGGTGTGCTTCTCCATGAACTCCGACATGTCCAGACTGATCAG
>NZ_FNDJ01000043.1 GCF_900099965.1 Nonomuraea jiangxiensis
TCGGCCGCTCGGCGGGCCTCCGCCCTCACCGCATCGGCCGCTCGGCGCGCCTCCGCCGCCACGGGCAGGAACAAGGCGCAACCGCATCGGCCGCTTGGCGGGCCTCCGCCCTCACCGCATCGGCCGGGCGGGCCTCCGCCCTTACCGCATCACGCTCAGCGCGGGCCGCCCAGGCGTAGCACCACCGGTGGTGGAGCCAGGGCGGAGGCGCCGTGGGCGCTTGATCGTGTCGTCAGTTCCGCCACCGTCTCCTCGACGCTGTCACGCAGCTCCACATGTGACAGCAGATCCGTCAACCGCAACACGGACAGCAGATGGCCGGTAGGGCGGACCAGGATGATCCGGCCGCCGCTGTCCTCCTCCTCCATCCGCTGCATCGCCATCGCCAGCACCCCGATCACCGAGGAGTCGTAGAAGGCCAGGTCCGTCAGGTCGAACACGAGCACGGGCCCCTCGGACCAGTCCCAGACGGCCATGACACAGGCGCTGAACCGTACCCGGCCCGCGTGGTCGAGTTCGCCGCTGGCGCGTATGACCGTGCAACGCAGGTGCCGGATGGTCTCTATTCGCAAACCATTCGTCCCCACACTGTGAAACTTCCCGCTGTACGCGGTTATCACGGAAGACAGCGATTTTTTCCCATGTACCGCGTCCCGGCCACCAAGTGAGCCGTCGAGCGGCTCGCCCAGGATCTCGGCATCCTCCCAGGTGAGCGGGGGGGCGACCGGAAAGCGGTGACCAGGGAACGGTCAGTCCCGTACCAGGGCGGATTCAAGGGTCGGGATGACGCCGCGCCGGGATTCGAGCACCACCAGCAGCGGCCACCGCGCCTGATCCGGCAGCGTGAGCTCGGTGACGTTCGCGCGTGCCCGCTGCTCCGGCGCCCCCATGTCCCCGTCCCGGACGCCCAGCACCTGCTCCACGACCGGCGCCGCCGCCCCGCACAGCTTGCGGCCCGCGTGGCCCAGCCAGCGCAGCTCGCTGCTCATCCGCCGCCACGTCACCGGCAGCAGGCTCGCCGCCTCCGCCTTGGTGCTCAACCTGAGCGTGAGCCGGCCGTTCGACCCGAACGTGTCCCTGAACACCGGGTTGACCACGAGCAGGCCGGAGCGCAGCACCCGGACCCCCTGCCGCCGGTTCCAGTTGGCCAGCCCGCCGGCGCTGACCAGCGAGGAGAACTCGCAGCGCAGCCCGTCCAGCGTGTCGGGATCGAACTCCGACTCCGGGACCAGCTCGAACACGACCTTGTTCAGCCGCAGCCCGGCCACCCCGTCGGGCTGGACGCGGCCGGAGACGGCCTGCCTGAGCTCCTCGGAGACGCCCTCGCCCTCCATGATGTCGAGCACCTCGACGCAGATCAGCCCGTCGTCGGGGATCTCGTTCGCGGCCAGCTCGAAGGCCACCTTGGCATGCGCCCGCCGCCCCTTCAGCAGCACGCACTGGCGCAGCCGCCCCTGGGAACGAACCTGTACGAACCGCGGCAACGACGGCCCCTGCGACTCGGTGATGCCGTTGTGCCAGCCGCTGACGGACATGTCGTCCGTGGACAACGACACCTGCACCCGCAGCGGCCGCCCGTGCGCCGCCACCTTGAACCCGACCAGCCCCGACGTCTCGAACCTGCCCACGATGTGGCCGCCCCGCTGCAGCCGGTCGGTCACCTGCAGGGCGGAGATCTGCCCGCTGAGCAGGTGCACGGGCGGGATCGCGGGGAGGATCACCTGATCCAGGTCGGTCGAGGATTCTGCACTGCTCATCGGGGGCTCCCCTCAGGGGTGAAGGTGACGTCGAGGTTCTGGAAGTCGAATCGGGTGAGCACGGGGTCGCGCCTGTCCCACAGACGGCGCACCGCGCCGTAGAGCGGGTCGCCGTCCCGCTCGGCGTTCGCCAGGTTGACGGCGAGCGCGCGGGCGTAGTCGTCGCCGTACGCCCAGTGCGGCAGCAGCTGGGTGGGCACGTCGGCGCCACAGCGGCGCAGCCAGAGCCACAGCCGGGCGCGTTCGCGCTGCTCGGGTCCGAGGAGGCTGTCGCCCTTGGCGTGCCTGGCGATGGCCTCGTCGAGCAGCCGGCGAAGCTCGCCCGGCGAGCGCACGACGTGCGTGGCGCCGCAGGCGCCGCCCTCCGACCAACCGGCCTGGATGACGGGGATCCCGTAGGCGGGCAGGTCGCTGTCGCCGAAGGTGACGCCGACGTCCGTCACGCTCCAGAGGAGGTTCGTGGTCAGGGAGCCCGTCACGGACCTGATCCTCGGGTGGTCGCACGCGACGGGGTCGAGGAAGAGCCAGTTGGCGGCGTCGCTCGCCGCGGCGTAGGCCGCCGTCGCCTCGAACAGCTCCCTGTCCCCCGGCTCGTGGCCGAACACCGTGATCGTCGGGCGGTCGGGGTCGAGGCCCAGGCGGGCGCAGCCGTAGTAGCGGAGCTGACGGCGCTCGGTCTCCGTACGGATCTGGTAGCCGCTCTTGGAGCGCCAGGCCGCCCGCTCCGCGCTCGGCCTGATGGCCTGCCTGCGCGGCCAGACATGACGCTCGAAGAACGCGCCGATCCTGGCGGGCAGCTCGTCCTGGTACGAGACCGGCCCCTGGTCGGGGAACACCGCGTACGCCCGCAGCCCGCCCGTGCCGTGGACGTGCACCACCGGCACGTCGCTGACCCCGGCACGATCGACGCGACTGGTGACCACCGCGGTGGGCGGCGCCTGCGGCCGGACGTCCCCGGTGGACCCGAACGCCTCGGCCAGCCGCTTCCACTCCGGCTCGGCCAGCACCACCAGCCGCGCCGAGAGCAGGCCGCAGACGGCCTTGGCGACCATGAGGGTACGCGCCACGACCCGGAGGTCCTCGCCGTACGCCTCCGCCACGACGCACCGCGCACCGCCGTGCCGTTCGCCCCAATATGTCCTGACGGCGGAGAGCAGAAGATCGGCGGGCTCGCCATCCCCGGCATGACGCATAAGACCCTCCCCCTCGCAAGAAAACGACCCCGTAGATGTTCCGTAGAGGTTGCCAGAGCCGGGGCCGGGCAACCCGCCGACAACCCGCTTCTTTGCCCGGGACTGGCGGAAACTCTCCCCACCGCGTACGAGCCGCCGGACTCCGGCCCCCCAAAAGTGACCAAAAACACCGCGCCAACGCCGAACAAAACCACTCGGCGCAAGGTCCAAGTTTTTACATGGAGGATGTATGGCGGGGTTTAGGATGCACCCTATTGCCACGAATGGGAGGAATCACCAGCATGGGTTCCCGTATGTCGAGTCTCGCGCGCTTGACCGCAGCGGCGGTGGCGGCCGGCGTGGTGGCCGCGGCCATCGCCATCCCGGCGGTCGGCGGCACGGGAGCGATGTTCGTATCGGCATCGGAGGATCTGGGCATCCAGCCCGAGGAGCTGAAAGAACCCCCACTGGCGGAGAAGACCACGGTGCTCGACGCCAAGGGTAACCAGATCGCGCAGTTCTACGAGCAGTATCGCGAGAATGTCACTCTCGACAAGGTCGCCGAGATCATGAAGGTGGCCATCATCTCGATCGAGGACTTCCGCTTCTACGAGCACGGCGCGATCGACATCGAGGGCACCATCCGGGCCCTGGCCAAGAACATGGCCTCGGGCGGCATCAGCCAGGGCGGCTCCTCCATCACCCAGCAGTACGTCAAGCAGGTGCTGCTCAACTCGGCCACCACCGACAAGGAGAGGAACGCGGCGCTGGCGGCCAGCTACGCCCGCAAGCTCCGGGAACTGCGGTATGCGCTCGCCGTCGAGGAGAAGTACACCAAGGACCAGATTCTCGAGAAATATCTGAACATCGCTTACTTCGGCGCCGGCGCCCACGGCATCGAGGCCGCCGCCAAGCGCTTCTTCGGCGTGGCGGCCGCTGACCTCGACCTGGTGCAGGCGGCGACCCTGGCCGGCGCCGTGCAGGACCCCAACATGACCGACCCGGACCGTGGCAAGGACTACCGGGCCCGGCTGCTCTCCCGGCGCAACGTGGTGCTCGACCGGATGGCCGAGCTGGGCAAGATCTCCAAGGCGGAGGCCGACGAGGCCAAGGCCAAGCCGCTCGGCTACAAGGACACCCCGCTGCCCGGCGGCTGCGAGGCCAGCCAGTATCCGTACTTCTGCATGTACGTCCGCAACGAGGTCCTCAGCAACCCGATCTTCGGCAAGACGAAGCAGGCCAGGACGCAGTTCCTCAACACGGGCGGCCTGACGATCCAGACCTCGCTCGACCCGGGGATGCAGAAGGCCGCCGAGCAGGCCATCAAGAAGCACGTGCGCGCCTCGGACGCCCCGGTCGCCTCGGAGGCCCTGGTGCAGCCGGGCACGGGCCAGATCAAGGCGATGGCCGCCAGCCGCAAATACGGCAACAAGAAGCGGAAGAACGAGATGTCGTACAACGTGGTCGCGGACGCCGCGCACGGCGGCGGCATCGGCTTCCAGGCCGGCTCCACGTTCAAGACGTTCACCCTGCTCACCGCGCTCAAGCAGGGCATGAAGATCAACGACGGGTTCTCGGTCGGCGAGGGTTACACCGCCCCGTACTACTCCTCGTTCAAGAACTGCAAGGGCGAGAACATCGGCGACCCCACCCACACCGTCACCAACGACGAGGGCGGCGGCGGCTTCAAGACGCTGGCCACCGGCACCTGGGGGTCGGTGAACACCTTCTTCCTGCAGCTGGAGCAGAAGGTCGGCCTGTGCAACGTGGTCAAGACGGCGAAGTCGCTGGGCATCAAGCGGTCCGACGGCAACAAGCTGCAGGAGTACGAGACGTTCACGCTCGGCATCAACGAGATGGATCCGGTGACCGTCGCCACCGCCTACGCCGCGATCGGCGCGCGCGGCAAGTACTGCGAGCCGATGGCCATCACCAAGATCACTGACCGCTACGGCAAGGTGAAGAACTACCCGGCCAAGTGCAAGCAGGCGCTCGACCCGGAGGTCGCCGACGCCGCGGCGAACATCCTGTCCGGCGTGTTCACCAAGGGCACCATGCGCGCCGTCGGCGGCATCGGCCGCCCGGCCGCCGGCAAGACCGGCACCACGGACGACCAGGCCACCGCGTGGTTCGCCGGGTTCACCCCGGATCTGGCGGGGGCGGTGAGCATCGGCGACCCGCGCGGCGCGGTCACCCACAAGCTGAACAACATCACCATCGGCGGCGTCTACTACTCCTCGGTGTTCGGCGCGTCCGTGCCCGGCCCGATCTGGAAGGACACCATGATCGCGGCCCTGAAGGACACGCCGGCGACCGAGTTCACGCCGGTCGACACCGCCCGCTTCGGCGGCTGCGGCCAGAGCTGCGCGCCCGTCCGGTCGGAGCCCGACCCGGCCGACCAGGGTGACGGGGGCGGCGACCGGGGTGACCGGGGCGACGTGACGAACAGCCCGCTCGACGAGGCCGGCGGAGACGCCACCTTCGGCTGACCAGTCCGCAGGCCGCGCCCCGGTCCGTCAGTCACGACGGATCGGGGCGCGCCATTGCGGGGCCCGACCTGGCCACCAACTTTTCGCCTGGACGGCCAGGGGACCGCCGCACGGGCGGAAACAGTGGCCGGTCCGGGGAATCCCGGCCGCAGATTGTCCGCCGGAAGCCGCCGGCACGCGCAGGACATTTATTCGGGCGGGGGGTTTCGAGATCGTCGGATTTGACGAATCGGGTGGGGAAATATGGCGTGATCCACATCCGGCACAGAAAGCACTGACGGTCACCACCGCCCCTAGCTGAGCAGATTCGGCGAGCGTCCGTACAGTCGGACGCACTCGCTGCAAAGGCCCTATTAACAGCGGCGAAACATTGGTAACGTGGGAGCGCTCCCAGGCTCTCTCCGCGAGGTGCTCTCATGACCGAGCAGCCCACACTGGCACAGGTGGCGGCCGCAGCCGGGGTCTCCCCCGCGACCGCATCTCGGGTCCTCACGGGCTCGGTGCGGGTCAGTACCTCGACCCGCCGCCAAGTGTACGACGCCGTGTCCCGCATGGGATACGTCCGACAACGCGCACCACGGGGAACGGCCGCCAAGACCATGGCCGACGGCGTGACCGCAGTCATCTGCGACCACCTTCCCCGTCTCTTCTCCGAGCCCTACTACGCCAGGCTCCTGTCCGCGGCGGGCGCCGTGATCACCGAACACGGCACCCACCTCATGGTGACCACCGTCACCCCGACCTCCTCGACCCTGCCCGCGCTGTCGGGCGCGGTGCTCATCGTCGGCGCCAGAGAGCGCCACCCCCTGGCGATCAAGTTATCCACCTCGGGCGTTCCCGTGCGCAACATCGGCCGCCCGCCCCACGACCTCAAGCTGCCCTACGCCGACGTCGACAACCTCGACGGCGGCCGTCAGGCGGCCGAGCATTTCCTGCTGACCGGCCGCCGCAACGTCGCGGCCATCGGCGGCCCGCCGTCCCTGCCGGCCGCCCGCGACCGATTAGAGGGACTCGTCCGCACACTCCAGGCGGCCGGCGCCCCCGACGTGCCGGTGGCCTACGGCGACTTCACCGCCGCCTCCGGCACCCACGCCATGCAATGGTTGTTACGCCACGCCCCAGGACTGGACGCCGTGTTCGTCGCCTCGGACCTGATGGCCGCGGGCGCCATCCAGGCGCTGCGCCGTGCCGGGCGCAAGGTTCCGGCGGACGTCGCGGTGATCGGGTTCGACGACGCCCCGGTCGCGAGGCACACCGTGCCCGCCCTCACCACCGTCCGCCAGCCTGTCGAGGAGCTCGCCACGGTCGCCACCAGGCTGCTCCTGACGGGAGCCGCGGGGATCGACCCCGTCCTCCCCACGGAACTGGTCGTCCGTGAGTCGGCTTGAGTCTGGGGACGTGCTGGCCCGCCGGTACCTGTTGCTGGATCCGCTGGCCCGGGGGGGCATGTCGGTCATCTGGCGTGCCTTCGACCAGTCGCTGCACCGGATGATCGCGGTCAAGGTGCTCACCGCCTCGCTGCACGCCGACCTCGACGAGCGGGTCAGCGTACGCAGCGAGGCCCGCGCCGCCGCCCGCTTCATCCATCCGGACTCGATCGAGATCTACGACTACGGCGAGACCGTGACCACGAGCGGCGGCGTGGCGGCCTACGTCGTCATGCCGCTGCTCGACGGCACGCCGCTGGGCGAGCGGATCGAGGCGGGGCCGCTGCCGTGGCCCGAGGCGGCGGCGATCGCGCTGCGGCTGGCCCGGGTGCTGATGGCCGGGCACGCCCGCGGCCTGGTGCACCGGGACGTCACGGCGGAGAACGTGCTGCTCACCGCAGACGGCCCGAAGCTGCTCGACTTCGGCATCGCGGCCTGGGCCGGAGACCCCGACGACGGCCGCGGCACCCCTCCCTACGTCGCGCCCGAGCGGCTGCTGGGCGCGCCGACGCATCCCGCGGTCGACGTCTACGCCCTCGGCGTGCTGCTCCACACCATGATCACCGGACGTACGCCGTACCCGGAGACCACGTGGGAGGAGATCGAGGCGGCGCGCAGGACCTCTCCCCCACCCCGCGCCCCCGGGGTGCCGAACGCGGTCGCCTCGCTCTGCCGGCGCTGCCTCGCGCACCGGCCGGAGGACCGGCCCACGGCGGCGGAGATCGTCAAGGCGCTGGGCTCCGCGCTCGGCGCCGCGACCCTGGGGCGGCACGTCAGGCGGGGGCTCACCGTCGCGGGCTCGGCGGCCATCGCGCTGTCCGTCCTGCTGTGGTTCCAGCAGACGGGGCTGCGGCAGCCGGAGCGGGCGGCCGAGCCGGCGCGGTCTCCCGCGGCCAAGCTCCTGGCGAGCTCGCCGGCGGTGAGTTCACCGCCCGCGGCGAGCTCCGTCGAGCAGGCCGTGGCCGAGTTCCAGACCGTGCTGGAGGCCAAGACGCCGTGCGGCGCCACCGACGCCGATGTCGTGCTCGATCTCAAGCAGGTACTGCGCGCCACCGTGACACCCCAGGGCCCGTACGAGTCCGGGACGGCGGGCCTGCGCCAGAAGCTCACCGACCGGCTGCGCGAGGGCCGGCTGGAGCCGTCCTGCCTGAGCGAGCTGCAGGCCCGGCTGGACGACATCGACATCGCCCTGGAACGGAACTGAGGAGGGGTACGACAGCACCAGCCGTACCCCTCGATCGCCCGGCGGGCGCCCCTCACAAGCGCCTGCGGGCGAGCCTCAGGCGCAGGTGTAGCCGGTGGGCACCTGCGTGTTGCCGTTGGGCCTGCTCGCCTGGTAGCCGAAGCTGACCGTGCCGTTCGGCCCCAGGTTGCCGTTGTGGGCGAGGTTCCTGACGGTGACGGTGCCGCCGCTGACGGTGTAGCTCGCGTTCCAGATGCCGGTGATCGTGTGCCCGGACGGCAGCGGGAAGGTGACCGTCCAGCTCGTCCTGGCGGCGGAGCCGTTGGTGACGGTCACGGGCTGGATGACGTAGCCGTTGTTCCAGGCCGTCTGGGTGGTGGCGGTGGCCGTGCAGGCGCCGCCGTTCCCGCCGCCGGAGAGCGTGGTCACGGTGACCGCGGCCGAGGCCGGCGAGAGGTTGCCGGCGCCGTCCCTGGCCTGGACCTGGTAGCGGTAGGTGGTGGCGGGGCTCAGCCCCGTGTCGGTGAAGGAGGTCGTGGTGCTGCTGCCGACCCGCTGGACGACGTCCCCGGCGGTGCGCAGGATGTCGTAGCCGGCCAGGCCGCTGCCGCCGGTGTCGGTGGAGGCGCCCCACCTCAGGGTCGTACTGGTCGAGGTGGTGCCGGAGGCGGTGGGGGTGCCGGGGGTGCTCGGCGCCGTGGTGTCGGTGCCGCCGCCGCCCGTGCCGAAGGAGAAGGAGTTGACCGCGAGCCCGGCGCCGCCGACCCAGGGCTCGAAACCGGCCTGCACGCTGGTCAGATACCACGACCGCTGCGCGTAGCCGCGGCTGATCGCGTCGGCGTAGAAGGTGTTGATGGTGAAGTCCAGCGAGGAGGTGGGCGAGGTGCGCACGTACGAGATCACGTTCCAGCCGATGTTGCCGAACCAGACCTGCCAGCTGCCACCGGCCAGGTTCACGGTGCCGACCTGTGAGCCGACCGGCTGGATGGAGCCCTGCCTGTTGAGCCAGATCATGATCTCGGCGCCGGTGTTCTGCCCGTCGGTGCGCGGGGTGGGATCGAACCAGATGTCGTAGGCCGCGTCCCAGGTGCCGCTGCTCGGATAGGTCATGCTCACGCTGGTCCGCAGCGACCCGAACGCGGACGCGCTGGCCTGCATGGGCAGGTTGCTGCCGGTGGTGCAGGTGGCGTAGTGGCAGCCCGCGTAGATCGCCGGATACGACGCGGGCGCGCCGTTCGTCGGTTTGCTGTGCGCGGACTGGGTGACGGTGAAGCCCCCGCTCTGGTTGACGTCGATGCACTGGGCGGTGTCGGCGCCCCAGACGTTGTTCATCACGACGTAGCGGCCACTCTGGATGCTGGTCGAGCCCCACTTCTCGCACAGCACCGGGGCGGCCTGCGCCGGTGCGGCGAACAGGCCGGTGGCGAGTAACACCCCGATGATCAGGTAGATGTGCGCGTGCCTCATGGCATGTTGCTCCGGTTCTGCGGTCGGGGGAGATTCTGGGAGCGCTCCCAGCATCAGCCTCGCGGGCATACGCAGGGACGGCAAGCGGGCATGACCGCGGCCGACCCGCACGGGGGCAGGCCACCAGGGAAAACCATGACCAAGATCGGCTGAAAGTTTCACCGCGCGTTGTCGAGCCCGCCCGCGGCGTGGTTCAATGCGCTGGCCGGGCGGGCTGTTCGTGGGCAGGTTCCTTTTCTGTCGTCAGCGCAAGGGAATCCCCCCATGAAGTTGTTCAAGTCGGCGGCGATCACCGCCGTCATGGTTCTGATCACGACTGTCCTGATGGTGCCCACGCAGGCACAGGCGCACGGGGTGAGCATGTTCCCCGGTGCCAGGACGTTCCTGTGCTGGCAGGACGGCCTGCGCGAGAACGGCCAGATCATCCCCTACAACCCGGCCTGCGCGGCAGCCGTCAACCAGAGCGGCACGACCCCGCTCTACAACTGGTTCGCGGTGCTGCGCTCCGACGGCGCCGGCCGGACCAGCGGCTTCATCCCCGACGGGCAGCTCTGCAGTGGCGGCACCGGCGGGCCCTACAACTTCTCTGCCTACAACGCGGTCCGCTCCGACTGGCCGCTGACCCACCTGACCTCGGGCGCGAACATCCAGATGCGGCACAGCAACTGGGCGGCGCACCCGGGCAGCTTCGACTACTACGTCACCAAGAACGGCTGGAACCCCAACGGACCGCTGCGCTGGTCGGACCTGGAGCTGTTCGGCAGCGTCACGAACCCGCCGCAGAGCGGCGGTGTCGGCGGGCTCAACTACTACTACTGGAACGCCCAGCTGCCCTCCGGCAAGAGCGGGCGGCACATCATCTACACCCACTGGAAGCGCTCGGACAGCAGCGAGAACTTCTACAGCTGCTCCGACGTCGTCTTCGACGGCGGCAATGGCCAGGTCACCGGGGTCGGCCCCGGCGGCAGCACGCCCGGCCCCACGCCGACGATCACGCCCACGAACACCCCGACGCCGACGCCGGGCGCCTGCACGGCGACCTGGCGGGCCACCGACACCGGCTGGGCCGGCCACTTCCAGGGTGAGGTGACCGTGCGCAACAGCAGCTCCAGCGCGATCAACGGCTGGACGGTCCGGTGGAACTACACCGGCGGCCAGGGCTTCGAGGGACAACCCTGGAACGGCGTGCTGAACGGCCAGCCACCGAACGTGGCCGTCAGGAACGCCACCCACAACGGCCAGCTCGGGCCGAACGCCAGCACGTCGTTCGGCTTCAACGCGACCGGCTCGATCCCGAACCCCGCACCCACGCTGACCTGCACCAGCCCGTGATCAAAACCCGTCGCGGGCTAGTCGCGGCAATCGTCACCCTGGCCAGCCTGACCCTGGCCGGGGTGATGTTTTTCGCCGGCAGGCAGCCGTCATCGCAGCTGAACGAGGAGCTCGCCGCCCAGGTGACCCTGATTCTCGAACAGGCCTCACCCGACGAGCACCACAACCACGGGCACAGCTTCGACTCCAAGGTCGTGTGCGCCGTGGAACCCTTCGGCACCGAGCCGCAGAACGCCACCTCCCTCGTCGAGGTCACCTGGGTCTACGCCCGCCACATGTGCGCGGTCACCGGGGAGAGTCCCGACTGGGCGGCCTCCGTACGGGCCTCGGGCCCGATCGCCGTCAAGGTCAGCATTCCGCCGCAGATCCGGGTGCCGGAGGCGGGTCCTGGCTATCCGGACCGGGTCAGGCGGCTCATCCCGGCGCGCTACCACGAGCAGGCGTTCGCCGAGTTCACCGACGAGGCCGCGATCGAGGCGGCCCGGGAGAGATTCGCCCTGGCCAACGAGGCCAAATAGGCCGAGCGGGGCAAGAACGGTCCCCGACTGGACAACGGACGCGGCCGACGGGATGCGCCGGCCGCGTCCGTCCCATCCGGGCGGGATGGTGTTCGTTGAGCAGGGTTGTTGCTTCGCCTCACCTCCTCGTACGCGACTCGGGACCGATCGGTTCGCACGGATCGTGGATCTGCGCCGTGGAACTCGGAGCGGTGAAGTGTGGAACCGCCCCCGCCGCGATTGCGGCGGGGGCGGGGTCTTCGGTCAGGCGGGCGTGCAGGTGATCGGGTCGGGGGTGGCGGGCGTGCCGTTGGCGATGAAGCCGAACGAGGTGGTGGCGTTCGGCGCGAGCGCGCCGTTCCACGCCTCGTTCCGCACGGTGACCGTGCCGCCGGAGGCGGTGTGCCGGCCGCCCCAGAGCTGGGTGATGGTGTTCTGGGAGGCCCAGGTGACCGTCCAGCCGCTGATCGCCGCCGTGCCCGCGTTCCGCACCGTCACCTCTGCCTGGAAGGCGCCGCCCCAGGTGTTGGTGACCCGGTACGTCGCCGAGCACCCGCCGGTCGGCGCCGGTGTGTCGGAGGTGGTGAACGTCGTGGCGTCCGAGCGCGCCGAGCTGTTGCCCGCCGCGTCCCTGGCCACCACGCTGACGGTGTAGGAGGTGTTAGGGGTGAGCCCGCTCAGGTCGAAGGACGTGCTCGTGGCCGTGGCTACCTTGGTGGACCCCAGGTAGACGTCATAGCCACTCACACCCACGTTGTCCGTGGCGGCGGTCCAGCTCAGCCGTGCGGTGGAACCCGTGATCCCGGATGCCACGGGCCTGCCCGGCTTGCTGGGCGCCGTCTCGTCAGCTTCCTCCGGCCCGGGGAGCTCACCCCAGATCTTGGTGGCGCCGCTGTAAAGTGCGATGTTCTGGGTCCGCGCCGGCGTCGCGCCGGGCGTGGTCGGGATGCCCCGGTACGACCAGTCGTTGGCCGGGTCCCAGGTGCCCGCGCTGGTGATCCTGAACTGCACCTCCCTGCGGTGCTGTGACTGCCCGGCCGGTGCGATGACCTGGCCCGAGCAGTCGATGTTGACGTAGTGGACGTTCCCGCCCGCCGCGTTCAGGGTCGGTGGCCGGCACTGCGTGTAGGCCGAGGACACACTGATCTGCGCGGGGGTGGTGGCGCCGTCGAGCGTGAAGTAGTAGCGGAACGACCCGTCGGACAGGACCCTGGCGGGCCAGGCCGACTGGTTGCGGACGATGGCCTTGATCTCGGTGAAGGTGGCGCCGGAGGCGTTCACCCCCGCCTCGACGAAGAGCTCGGGCCCGTCCGGCGTCTCGGCCACCGGGAAGTTCGCCGCCGGGGTCCCGCCGTACTCCCGGTAGAGGCGGGCCAGCGCGCTGGTGAAGCCGGCGTTGTAGTCGGTGGCGACCTCGTTCATGACGTAGTCGTCGCGCCGGTCGGTGTAGGCGTCGTTCGGGTCGGGCGGGCCGCCGACGAGGGCGCCGTACAGGGTGTGGCGGGTCTGCTCGGGGAAGGTGAGCTGGTCTGTCCACGAGCCGTGCGCCGTACGGTGATGCGGGTTCTTCGGCGGGTTGGCGCCGAAGCCGATCTGGTAGGAGGAGTTGCGCGGGTTGTCGCCGAGCGCGTAGTTGATCTGCCGGACCGCGAAGTCGTGATAGCGGGCCTTGCGGGTGGCGTCGGTGATCGAGTCGCTGTGCACGAGCGCCGCGAACGCGGTGTTGGCCGCGTACCGCAGCGAGCCCCAGCGGTCGAGCACGGCCTGGCCGCCCGGCGAATACCGCACCTGCGAGCCGTTGACGCCGACCGTCCACCAGTCGAGCCAGCGGTTGGCGTCCTCCAGGTAGCGCGGCTTGCCGGTCAGCTTGTGCAGCAGCACGTACGCCCCGTAGGACTTGTCGTCCCACGCGATCGTCCACTTGTACGACTTGGTCGTCGTCTGCGGCTCGTTGCCCAGACTGTCGTAGCCGGTCTCGGCCCTGGCCAGGTAGGAGGCGTCGCCGGTGGCCCGGTAGAGCCAGATCGCACCCCACACCAGCTCGTCGTTGAAGCCGCTCCACGAGTTGTAGTAGCCGCCGGCGTCGGTGATGCAGTCGCTGTACTTCCGCCTCACGCTGTCGGCGAAGGAGTAGAGCTGCTTGGCGTGCGTCACCAGCGTGTCGGCATATGACGGATTCGTCGGGCGGAAGACGATCGAGGAGGCCGCCATCGCCGCCGCCGTCTCGCCCGCCAGGTCCGACCCGCCGCACGAGGCGTCGATCCGGTACGCCGGCCGTGCCATCTGCATGGCCTCGGCCGGCCCCCACCAGGCGTGGTCCGTGCCGCCGTTGCCGACCTGGCCGTAGAGCACGTTCGGCGACGGATGGGCCTTGATGAAGTAGTCGTTGACGAACTTGAGGTTGTTGAGCAGGTGGGTGAGCTGGCCGGAGGAGCTGTAGGCGTCGCGGTACTCGACCGCGCCCCAGGCCAGCATCGTGGCGGAGAAGGCCATCGGGAAGCCGAACTTGACGTGGTCGCCCGCGTCGTACCAGCCGCCCGTGAGGTCCAGACCGGCGTCCCGGCCGTCGTTCATGCCCGAGTCGCCGCGCCAGCCGACCCGGCTCCACGCGGGCTTGGCGCCCGACTGCTGGGCCTCGTAGAACCACAGGGACTTCTGCAGCGCCTCACCGTAGTTGAACGCCGGTGCGGCGTGGGCCGCCGATCCCGCCCACAGCAGGGGCAGGACCAGCGACGCCACGGCTATCAGTACCTTTCTCACGGGAAGAGCCGTCCGTACTCGGCCAGGGCGACGGCGACGTCCACCTGCGCCCAGAACCGGTGGTAGTTGAAGGTGGGCGCGGGGCCGGTGCCGTTCAGGAAGTTCCTGACCTCCGGCCAGTCGGGGTCGTCCTCGTAGAACGACCTGATCGACAGGAACGTCGAGCTGGAGTTGATCGGGTCACCGTTGGGCATCTCGCCGGTCCAGCCCGGCGGGACGTACACGGGGTCGTCGATGCGCTGGTAGTCGGTCTTGGTCTCCGGCACCGACACGCCCTTGTCGTCACGGTTCTCCCAGACGCCGTCGAGCAGCGCCTTGGCGGTGTCACGCGCCTGGGCATGGTTCGCCCTGGCCGCGTAGTACATCAGCACCTTGGCGTACGCGCCGGCCACGCCCACGTCCTGCGTGTGGTCCACGACGGTCACGCTCAGGTTGGGGTTGTTCGGCGGCATGCCGGAGGTGGAGCTGAAGTCGCCGGCCGGCTGGCCGGTCCAGCGCAGCGTGGAGGGGATCTGGTAGCTGCCGTCGGAGCCGATCGTGGTGTTGGCCAGCGCCCAGGTCACCCACTTGTCGAGAATCGCCTTGGCGTCGGCGTTGCCGGTCACGTTGTAGAGCTCGGCCACCCGCTCCATCGTCCAGGCCTGGAAGCCGAACCACTGGTTGGACGGCGGGTCGTGATAGACCGGCTGCCAGTCGTAGGCCATGCCGAAGAACTTCGGCAGCCCGGACGGCGGCGCGCTGTAGTTGCCGTTCCAGCTGTTGGTCGCGCCACCGGCGATGGCGCCCTCGGCCGACTGCAGCCACTTGTAGAACTGCAGCTGCCTGGTGAGGCTGGTGCTCCAGTCGGTGGCCGCGGTCGAGCTCCTGGGCCGCAGCGCGGTCACGTTCGACAGCGCCCAGGCGGCCATCGGGTTCTGGTAGCCGGAGTGGTTGTGGCTGGAGCCGATGCGCCAGGCCCAGCCGGCGCTCGTGTCGGTCGCTCCGCCCCAGGCGTAATACCAGTTCAGCAGGTACGCGGCCGAGTCCTTGCCGGTGCCCGCCGGGCAGGACGGGCTCGTGCACCCGGGCCGCTTGAAGTACTTGTCGTACATGGCGTACCGCAGGTAATCGCCCATCCTGGCGGCCTTGGCCACCGTCGAGGAGATCTGCGAGGCCCGGCCCTGCGCCGTGGCCCAGGTCTGCGCCCAGTACGCCACCTGCACGGCCCGCGCGTCGGCGTCGG
This sequence comes from Nonomuraea jiangxiensis, assembly GCF_900099965.1. Taxonomy (GTDB): domain Bacteria; phylum Actinomycetota; class Actinomycetes; order Streptosporangiales; family Streptosporangiaceae; genus Nonomuraea; species Nonomuraea jiangxiensis. The sequence goes on from NZ_FNDJ01000043.1 coordinate 15,307, forward strand.
GGGCGTTGGTGTACTTCCACTGCCTGGCGTAGGAGCTGTCCCTGATGAAGAGGTCAAGGAAGCCGTTGGTGCCGCCGTGGGCGAAGGTGTCACAGGACGGCTGCGGGATCGTCTCGAAGACCGACTCCTCCGGGCCGCGCTGGTAGGTGTTGATGTAGACGGGCCTGGTGGTGCCGTCGCCGCAGCGGCCGAAGCCGTAGGTGTTGTCCACGTCGAGCAGCCAGTGCATGCCGTAGATGTCGCGGGTCCCGTACGTGCTCTGCAGCTCGTTGGCCAGCGGGTCGACGCCGGGGGTGACGCCGGTGTCCATCTGGCTCGGGTAGTTGCTGATCTGCAGGTGCTCCGGCGCGTACGTGGCCGGGTCCGACGGGTTGTAGAAGGAGTTCGTCGGCTGGTCGGCCGTCGCCGGGATGATGTACCTCTCCAGGGAGGTCCAGGCGTTGTTGAACTTCGTCCAGTCGCCGGTGACCTGCCCGTAGACCGCCTCCAGCCACAGGTAGTAGCTGTAGGCCTCGGACGTGGTCTCGTGCCCGTGGTCCGGCGCCTCGACCATGAACGTCTCGACCGAGTGGTAGGGCACGCCCTCGGGCGAGAAGTAGCCGTTGGCCGGGTCGTGGATCTCGTTGTAGAGCTCGATGAAGCGCTGGACGTACTCGTTGTCGCCGCCGCCCACGTCGTCGTCCGCCTCGGTGGCGGTCACGTCGACCGACGGATAGCCGCTGGCGCTCACCCGGAAGACGGCCGAGCCGGCCGTCGAGTCGGTGTCGTTGGCCGCGGCCAGCGGCACGTTCTGCACGGTGTTCCAGTTGCTCGCGGTGAAGGTTCTGGTGGCGCTGCCCGAGACCGTCAGGTCGGTGTCACCGCTGACGCGGGCGACGGTGACGGTCACGTTGGACGTGGGCGCCTGCGACAGCCGGATCCCGACGTTGGCGGTGCCGGACTCCGGCACGGACAGGGTCGTCGGGCTCACGTTGAGCCGGGGGCCCGTGTTCTGCGAGACGGTGATCCCGACCGGCGAGGACGTGGTGGTCGCGCCGCCGTTGTCGGTGGCCCTGGCGGTGATCGAGTAGTTGCCCGCGGCCACGTTCGTCCAGTTGTAGCTGTACGGGGACGAGGTGTCGGTGCCCAGCAGCGTGGAGCCCTGGTAGAAGTCGACCCGGCTGACCGTGCCGTTGGAGTCGGCGGCGGTCGCGGCGATCGGCACGGTGGCCGGGGCGGTGAACGCCTGCCCGGCACTCGGCGAGGTCAGCGACACGGTGGGGGGCGGGTTGGTGCCGGTGCCGCCGCAGGTGGTGCCGTTGACGCTGAACGACGTCGGGTTCGGGTTGCTGCCTGTCCAGGTGCCGTTGAAGCCGATGGAGATCGAGGCTCCGGTGGCGAGGTTGCCGTTGTAGGGCATGTTCGTGCCGGTGACCCGGGTGCCCGACTGGCTCCAGTTGGCGCCCCAGCCGCTGGGCGTGTACCGCTGGCCCGTGGTCGGGTAGTCGAAGACCAGTGACCAGGACGTGAGCGGGTCGCCGGTGTTACGCAGTGTGATGTTCGCGGTGAAACCGCCCTGGCCGGGGCTGCTCGTCCACTGGTTGGCCGCGTACGTCACGTCGCAGGCCACGGCCGCCTGGGCGGGGGCCGCCGCCACGGCCGCGGTCGCGCTCGCGACGAGGACGAGGGTCGTGGCCACGGCGAGCCGCCTCGTTAAGCGCGTCAGAAGGGGAGGAGGTCTGTACTTCACGGGGTCTCCATGGGAGTAGGGGTGTGGGAGCGCTCCCAAAAGGGATTGTCTGTGCCGTCCGGCGTATGTCAACGGAATGGCGTTTCGGTAACCCTCGCGTTTCCCTCTCACCTGGCTGCCCGGGATGAAAGTTTCATCCGTATTCCAGGGCATTCAGCGAGCATGTGGGGCGGCGAGAAGCTCCGCAAAAGGCGCCCTCTGTACACGGGTCCGAGTCCGGCTCACCATGGGAGCGCTCCCAGTCATCTAGTCCTGGAGATGATCGCTCGTGAGACTCCAACGCGGCCTCCGCAAATGGGCCGTGACCATGACCGCCGCGAGCGTCGCGGCCATGGGGCTCGTCGCCGGCCAGAGCACGGCCGCCAACGCCGCCGTCGCCTGCGACGTGACCTACTCAGCCAACTCGTGGACGAGCAGCCCTGGTCAGGGCGGTTTCACCGCGAACATCACGCTGCGTAACACCGGCGACCCCCTCACGTCCTGGTCGCTGGCCTTCGACTATCCGACGACCACGCAGAGATACACCCCCACCGGGTGGGGCGCCAACTGGAGCCAGTCCGGCGCCCGCATCACGGGCACGAACATGCCCTACAACGGCAGCCTCGCCACCGGTGCCTCCATCTCCATCGGCTTCAATGGCACCTGGTCGGGCACCAACCCGAACCCGACGTCGTTCAGCGTCAACGGCACCACCTGCGGCGGCACCAACCCGACCACCCCCTCGGTGATCACCTCGGCCAGCTCGGTCCCGGTCAACGAGGGCGGCACGGCCACGTTCACCGCCCGGCTCTCGGCGGCGCCCAGCTCCAACGTGACCGTCACCACCAGCCGGACCAGCGGCGACACCGACCTGTCCGTCAGCTCGGGCGCCTCGCTGACCTTCACCCCCTCGAACTGGAACACCCCCCAGACGGTGACCCTGGCCGCGGCCCAGGACAGTGACACCGCCTCCGGCTCGGCCGCGTTCACCGTGGGCGGCACCGGCGTCACCTCCGCCACGGTCAACGCCACCGAGGTGGACGACGACGCCACCACGGCGCAGTCGATCGTCGTGACCCCGACCTCCGTCACCGTGCCCGAGGGCGGCACCGCCGGCTACACCGTGGCGCTGGCCAGGCAGCCCAGTGCGAACGTGAGCGTCACCTCGACGGCGGGCAGCGGCGACACCAACCTCACCATCTCCTCCGGCGCCACTCTCACCTTCACCACGTCGAACTGGAACACCCCCCAGACGGTGACGCTGGCCGCCGCGCAGGACTCCGACACCACCAACGGCAGCCGCACGTTCACCGTCGCCTCCAGCGGCCTGACCTCCAGAACGGTCACCGCCACCGAGGCCGACGACGACGGTGCGCCGCCCACCGGCCACGTCGAGAACCCGTACGCCGGCGCCACCGGCTACGTCAACCCCGACTGGCGGGCCAAGGCCGCGGCCGAGCCCGGCGGTGCCGCGGTGGCCAACACCTCCACGGCCGTGTGGATGGACCGCATCGCGGCCATCGCGGGCGCGAGCGGGGCCATGGGCCTGCGGGCGCACCTGGACGAGGCCGTCAGGCAGGACGCCGCCAACGGCTCGGCGCCGCTGACCATCCAGGTCGTCATCTACAACCTGCCCAACCGCGACTGCTCGGCACTGGCCTCCAACGGCGAGCTGCTCATCGCGCAGAACGGCTTCAACCGCTACCGCACCGAGTACATCGACCCGATCGCGGCCATCATGCGCGACAGCGCCTACAGCAACCTGCGCATCGTCACGATCATCGAGCCCGACTCGCTGCCGAACCTGGTCACCAACCTCAACAGCTTCCCCAAGTGCCAGGAGGCCAACGGCCCCGGCGGCTACGTGGACGGCGTGCGCTACGCGCTGAACCAGCTGCACGCGATCACCAACGTCTACACCTACATCGACGCCGCCCACCACGCGTGGCTGGGCTGGGACTCGAACTTCAACCCGTCGGTCAACCTGTTCTACAGCACCGTCTCCGGTACGACGGCCGGTGTGGACAGCGTGGACGGCTTCATCGTCAACACCGCCAACTACTCCGCGACCACGGAGCCGTACTTCTCGGTCAGCGGCACGGTGGGCAGCCAGCCGATCCGGCAGTCCAACTGGGTGGACTGGAACTACTACATCGACGAGATGACCTTCGCCAGGGACCTGCGTACCGCGCTCGTCAACCGGGGCTTCAGGAGCGGGCTCGGCATGCTCATCGACACCTCGCGCAACGGCTGGGGCGGCAGCGCCCGCCCGAGCGGCCCGAGCAGCTCGACGGAGCTGAACGCCTTCGTCGACCAGTCCCGGGTCGACCGCCGTATCCACGCCGGCAACTGGTGCAACCAGAACGGTGCGGGCCTCGGCGCGCGGCCGACCGCCAGCCCCGCCGCGGGCTTCGACGCCTACGTCTGGATCAAACCGCCGGGCGAGTCGGACGGCGCCAGCGAGGACATCCAGAACGACGAGGGCAAGAAGTTCGACCGGATGTGCGACCCGACCTACACCGGCAACAACCTCAACAAGAACAACATGAGCGGCGCCCTGCCCAACGCCCCGTTGTCAGGCCGCTGGTTCTCCGCGCAGTTCAGGCAACTGCTCGCCAACGCCTATCCGCCCGTCAACTGAGAGTCAGCCCGCGGGGCCGGACCCCCGGCCCCGCCCCGGGAGACCCGCCTGACCCGGGTCTCCCGGAGGGGCCCGCCTGACCCGGGTCCCTCGGCTACCGGAAGGGGTCCCGGCCGCGCCGGGGCCCCTTCCACCGCGCTATCGAGGCCCGCGCCGCCGCTCGCGCCATTCGGCCACGATCCGGTCGGCGTCGTACGGCATCAGGTTGAGCGGCGGCCCCGACAGGCCCGTCCTGATCGCCTCACGGATCTTGTCGTTGACGTCCTCGACGATCCGCCGTGCCTCGGTCTCCGACCTGGCCCCGAGCGCGTCGGCCAGCGCCTCCTCGGCCTCCTTGCGCAACGCCAGCGTGGGCGGCAGGGGCATGGTCAGCCCCTCTCTCTCCACCTTCGCCTTGATCCACCACATCTCGTCGTGGTCGCGGTGCAGGTTGGGCAGCGGCTTGCCCGCGCCCGGCAGGTCGTCGAACTCGCCGCGCTCCTCCGCCTCGCGGATCTGCCTGTCGATCCAGCTCTCGAAGGGCACGCCGGCGGGCTTGCGATCGGGCACGTGCTCATCTCCTCAGGCGAGATTGTGGGCGGGGGCGAGCGGGCCGCGCCAGCCGAGCACGGCCTCGGTCATGCGTACGGACGCGACCGTCGCGGCCACGTCGTGCACCCGCAGGATGCGGGCGCCCTTGAGGATGGAGACGACGTTCGCAGCGATCGTGCCCTCCTTGCGCTCCCCCTGGGGGAGGTCGAGGGTCTCGCCGATGAAGTCCTTGTTGGACAGCGCCACCAGCGTCGGATAGCCGATGGAGGTGATCTCCTCGAGCCGGCGCGTCAGCTCCAGCGAGTGGAAGGTGTTCTTGTTCAGGTCGTGACCGGGGTCGATGATGATCCTGTCGGCGGCGATGCCCGCCTTGAGCACGGCCGAGACCCGCTCGCGCAGGAAGTCGGCCACCTCGGTGACGACGTCGGCGTAGCTGGGCCGGACGACCCGCCTGCCGGGGCCGCCGAGGCTGTGCGTGACGACCACGCTGACGCCGGCCGCCGCGGCGACCTCCGCGATGCCCGGCTCACGCAGGCCGTTGGTGTCGTTGAGGACGTCGGCACCGGCCTCGATGGCCGCCCTGGCCACCTCGGGCCGGTGGGTGTCCACCGAGATCACGGCGTCGGTGGCGGCCCTGACCTCGGCGATGACCGGGACGACCCGCTCGATCTCCTCCTCGACGCCGATCCCCGCCTGGGCGGCGCTGAAGGCGAACCCGCCGATGTCCACCCAGTCCGCCCCGTCGTCCACCGCCTTGACGGCCGCCGCGACGGCGCTGTCGAGGGCGTAGGTGCTGCCCTGGTCGTGAAAGGAGTTGGGGGTCCTGTTGACGATGGCCATGACGGCGACCTGGCGCTCGAAATCGAACTCGCGCCGCCCGATGCGCCGGACTGGAGAGATGATCTCCGGGAAACGCCCCTCGCCGCTCACGGCTTCGAGCCTACCCGCCCCCCGGCCAGGCCAGCCGACGGCCTCACCCATGAGCTCAGGCGGTGAAGTCGCCGAGCGAGTCTCCCCCGCCCGCCGTCACCCTGACCCGCCTCATGGTCAACCGGCCGTCGCCCGCGCACTTCCGCGGTAACCGCATGGTGAGCCGGACCGTCGTGCCGCCGGCCCCGGTACGGAAGTCCACCGAGTCGCACAGCCGGCGGATGAGATAGATCCCCCGGCCGCTGGCGCCCTGGTCGGACGGCCTGTGATGACCGTTGACGTAGCCGTCGGGGATCCCTGCTCCCCGATCCCTCGTCTCCGAGCGGATGACGCCGTCAACCGTCCACAACCTGAAGTGCCCGTACCCGCCCGCGTGCTCCACGACGTTGACGACGCTTTCATGCACGGCAAGGACGAAGTCGTCCAGCCGGGAACCGCTAAGCCCGCAGGCCGCGGCGTGCTGGGCCACCGTGCGACGCATCGTCGTGATGTCGTGAAACGTAAAGGTCTGGGTCATTAGGGTGCGCATGGCAGGCTCCTCCAACCTTGCCTGGATACGCCGACGCGCAGGAACCCCTCGGCCGCCTTCGTGCGAAACCGGAACTGAAAGCCCGGTGTGAAACGGCCCCGGGTAGAAGTCCATGCGCTCCTCCGCGTCATCTCGCGTCAGGCCGCGCTTCTGGACCTCTTGATCTGTCGCCTTCCCCGATGAGACGAAAGTACACACCGCTTCCGCTTACGAATGTCCGCCGACGCCCGTTGCGAGCTCCTTGATCCGCCCGACCGCCCCACCGTCGGGAGCCAGCGGCGCGGTCTCCATACCGGCGCCGTCGTGCAGCCCCTCGAAGAGCTCCCGCATCGCCTGCCACGAGGAGTGCCGCGGCGTCCAGCCCAGCACGTCCCTGGCGCGGTCGGTCTTCATGAGCGGGATGCGCAGGGCCAGCTCCAGCAGTCCCGGCGCGGCGGGCAGGAGCCGCAGGTGCCAGCCCGCCGCCATGACCGTCCTGGCCAGCCCGTACGGCACCCGTACCGTCCGGGCGCCCAGCAGTTCGGCCAGGTCGTGCGGGTCGAGCACCGGCTCGGCTGCGAGGTTGAAGGCCCCCCGCACCTGCCGGGTGACGGCCAGCCGGTAGGCCTGGGCCGCGTCCGCGGCGTGCAGCACCTGCAACCGCAGCCCCGGAAGGTCCGGTACGAAGGGAACGAGCCCCCGCCTGACCAGCCGCCGCGGCAGGAACGGCCCGGCGAACAACCGGCGCTGCTCGGTGGCCGCCACCCGCTGGAAGATGAACCCGGGCCGCATGCGCACCACCCGGATGGCCGGATGGTCGTGCTCGAAGACGTCGAGCACCCGCTCCACGTAGGCCTTCTCCCGCCCGTACGCGGCGCCCGGCCAGCCGTGCGTGGGCCAGCTCTCGTCCACCGGCTGGTCCTTGGGCCCCGGCGAGTACGCCCCCACCGACGAGGCGTGCACCAGCGCGGGCACCCCCGCCTCCGCGACCGCGCGGAAGACCCGCATGCTGCCCAGCACGTTCGCCCGCCAGGTCACCGTCGGATCCCTGGTCGGCTGGAACAGCCAGGCGAGATGCACCACGGCGTCCGCGCCCTCGAAGATCCGCGCCAGGTCGCCGGTGGCCACGTCGGCCTGGCGCCAGTCGGTGCGGTCGATCCGCCACTCGGGCAGCCGCCGGGCGACCCCCACGATCGAGGTGACGCCGTCGTCAGCGGCCAGCGCACGCACCACACTGGTGCCGACATTTCCGGTGGCTCCCACCACAACGACTCTCATGGCGCTTCGCTGCCCGCCGAGCGACCCACGAAACACCCCTGACCTGGGCGTTATGGCTGAAGCAGGACCTTGATGGCCCCATCAGCCTTCTTCTGGAACATCTGGTACGCCATCGGCGCCTGCTCCAGCGGCAACCGGTGCGTGGCCAGGTCCATCACGCCGAGCGGGTCGGCGTCGTCGGTCACCAGCGGCATCAGCGCGTTGGTCCACCGGCGGACGTGGGCCTGCCCCATGCGCATGGTGATGCCCTTGTCGAACATGCGCAGCATGGGCATGGGGTCCGTCATGCCGCCGTAGACGCCGATGACGGAGATGACGCCGCCCCTGCGTACGGTGTCGATGGCGTGGTGCAGCGCGGCGAGGCGGTCGACGCCGGCGTTCGACATGAGAGGCGCGGCCATCGCGCTGGGCAGCAGCCCGGTGAGCGTCTGGGCGATCTTGGCCGCGGGCGAGCCGTGCGCCTCCATGCCGACCGCGTCGATGACCGAGTCGGTGCCCCGCCCCGAGGTGCGCTCGCGGATCTCCGCGGGCACGTCGAGGTTCTCGGAGGCGTCGATCACCTCGATGCCGTGGCGGCGGGCCATCTCCAGGCGCTCGGGGATCCCGTCCACGCCGAACACCCGGTGCCCGAGGTGGCGGGCGATCCGGGCCGCCATCTGGCCGATCGGGCCGAGGCCGAAGACGGTGACGCTGCCGCCCTCGGGGATGTCCGCGAACTCGACGGCCTGCCAGGCGGTCGGCAGCACGTCGGACAGGTAGAGGAAGCGCTCGTCCGGCGGCCCCTCCGGCACCTTGATCGGGCCGAACTGGGCCTCGGGCACCCGCAGGTATTCGGCCTGGCCGCCGGGCACGTGCCCGTACAGCCGGGTGTAGCCGTACAGTGCGGCGCCCATGCCGTGCTCGCGTACCTGGGTGGTCTCGCACTGCGCGTAGAGCTCCTGGCCGCACATGTGACAGTGGCCGCAGGCGATGTTGAACGGGATCACCACGCGGTCGCCGGGCTTGAGGTCGGTGATCGCGGGCCCGACGTCCTCGACGACGCCCATGGGCTCGTGCCCGAGGATGTCGCCCTCGGCCATGAACGGCCCGAGCACTTCGTACAGGTGCAGGTCGGAGCCGCAGATCCCGGTGCTGGTGATCCTGATGACCGCGTCGTTGGGCTCCTTGACGGCCGGATCGGGGACGTCCTCGACCCGTACGTCCCGCTTGCCGTGCCAGGTGACTGCCTTCATAGCGTCTCCTCGATGCCGGGGGCGTAAATGCCCGCATACCCCCACATAGGGCATCAAACGACTTCAACCCCTGACGGCGACCAGCGCGCCGGCGGGGGTGCCAGAGCTACAGCGGCCACGCTCGCAGTTCCTCTCGCACGGCATGGGCGATGCCCGGGCCGGTCAGCCCGGCCTCGGCGAGCAGCTCGGACCTGCCGCCCTGCGGGACGAACTCGCACGGCAGGCCGAGGTTGAGCACGCGCAGGCCGGGCGGGCAGACCTGCCTGAGCAGCGCCCCGGCCCCCGAGGCGGCCAGGCCGTCCTCGACCGTGACCACGAGCCCGCTGCCGCGGGCCAGCTCGCGCAGGTCGGACGAGACCGGGATCACCCAGCGCGGGTCCACCACGGTCACGCCGAGGCCGGCGGCCGACAACATCGCCGCGGCCCCCAGGCACGGCTCGGCCATCGGGCCGACGGCCACCAGGAGCACGTCCTGGCCGGTGGAGGAGAGCACGTCCACATCGCCGGCGCGGCCCGTGGCGGCGATCTCCGCCTCGGCCGGCGCCTTGGGGAAGCGCAGCGCCGTGGGCCCGTCGTGCGCGACGGCCTCCTCCAGCAGCTCCCGCAGGCGTACGGCGTCGCGCGGCGCGGCCACCCGCATGCCCGGCACGACGGACAGCGCCGCCAGGTCCCACATGCCGTGGTGGCTGGGCCCGTCGGGCCCGGTGATCCCGGCCCGGTCGAGCACCAGCGTCACCGGCAGCCGGTGCAGCGCGATGTCCATCAGCACCTGGTCGAACGCCCGGTTGAGGAAGGTGGCGTAGATCGCGACCACGGGGTGCAGGCCGCTCATGGCCATGCCCGCGGCCGAGGCCATGGCCTGCTGCTCGGCGATGCCGACGTCGAACATGCGCTCGGGGAAGCGGCGGCCGAAGGCGGCCAGCCCGGTCGGCCCCGGCATGGCCGCGGTGATGGCGACCAGGTCGGGACGGCGCTCGCCGAGGAGGCACAGGTGCTGCGAGAACACGTGAGTCCAGGTGGTCGCGGCCGGTTTCAGCGGTTGCCCGGTCGCCGGGTCGGTGACCGGGATGGCGTGCAGGTGCTCGTCCAGGTCCTGCTCGGCGGGCTCGTAACCGCGCCCCTTGACGGTGACGCAGTGGACCACGACCGGCTCGCGCAGCTCCCGCGCCGCCCGCAGGGCCCGCTCCAGCGCGGGGATGTCGTGGCCGTCGACCGGGCCGAGGTAACGCAGCCCGAGCTGCTCGAACACGGTCACGTCCGCCGCGGCGGCGCGCAACCGCTCCAGGTGGTCGGCGCACGCGCCGAACGTGGCCGCGTAGGAGCGGCCGTTGTCGTTGAGCACCACGATGACGGGGTTGTCCTCGTGGTGCTTGGCCGCGCCCAGGTTGTTGAGGGCCTCCCAGGCCACCCCACCGGTGAGCGCGCCGTCGCCGACCACCGCCACCACCGGCCGGGGGTCGCCGCCCACGAGGCGGCGGGCCTTGGCCATGCCGTCGGCGTAGGCCAGGGCGGTGGAGGCGTGGGAGCTGTCCAGGTGGTCGTGCGCGGACTCCTGCCGGCTGGGGTAGCCGCTGAGCCCGCCCCGGCGGCGCAGCTCGTCGAAGGCGCCGCGGCGCCCGGTGAGGATCTTGTGGACGTAGGCCTGGTGCCCGGTGTCGAACACGATGGCGTCGCCGGGCGAGTCGAACACCCGGTGCAGCGCGATCGTCAGCTCCACGATGCCGAGGTTGGAACCCAGGTGGCCGCCGTTGGCGCTCACCTTGTCGATCAGGAAGTCGCGGATCTCGCGGGCCAGCCCGGGGAGCAGCTCGGCAGGCAGGGCACGGAGGTCCTCCGGGGTCGAGACGTAGGGAAGCAGGCTCTTCATGGCATCCCCCTGACCTTGTGACTGCTGTGGCGGAACGAAACGCGAGCTACAAAAGACACTTTACACACTCCGTATTCAATGAGTAACTATTGGTAGCCACGCCCCGACAGAAGGAGCCGCGCCGATGCCGGTGAGCTTCACCCAGCCCGACATTGGGTCACGCGTCGAAAAGCGCCTGACGGTCTTCCTGGAGACCTGGCGCGCCCCCGTCTCCGATCCCGACGTGGAGGCCGCCTACCAGTTGCTGAGCGACTTCATCCTCAACGGCGGCAAGCGCGTCAGGCCGCAGCTGTGCTACTGGGGCTGGCGGGGTGCCGGCGGAGACGACGGCGAGGAGATCATCACCGCCGCCGCGGCCCTGGAGCTGTGCCATGCCGGGCTGCTCATCCACGACGACATCATGGACGGCAGCGAGTTGCGCCGCGGCCGGTCCACCGTGCACCGGAGCCTGGCCGGCCGCTATGACCGTCCGGGCGCGGAGGCGTTCGGCCAGGCGGGCGGCATCCTGCTCGGCACGCTCAGCCTGGCCTGGTCCGACACGTTGCTGTCGTCGTGCAGGGTGGACCCGCTCCGGCTGCGGGCGGCGCACCACCTGTTCGACGCCATGCGCACCGAGGTCATCAGCGGCCAGTATCTCGACATCCTCGCCCAGCTCCGGTCCGGGGCCACGGTGGAGGAGGCGCTGACGGTGATCCGCTTCAAGACGGCCAAATACACGGTCGAGCGCCCGTTGCAGATCGGCGGCGCGCTGGCCGGCGCCACCATGGGCCAGTTGGAGTCCTACTCCCGGTTCGGCCTGCCGCTCGGCGAGGCGTTCCAGCTCCGCGACGACGTGCTCGGCACGTTCGGCACCGAGTCGGAGACCGGCAAGTCGGCCCTCGACGACCTGCGCGAGGGCAAGCACACGGTGCTGTTCGCGCACGCCGTGGACAACGCCTCAGCCGCGCAGCTCCGCCACCTCAGGACCTGGCACGGCAACCCCGAGCTGACCGAGGAGCGGGCCGGCGACATACGAGCGATCCTGCGCGACACCGGAGCGCTGGCCAGGGTCGAGCAGATGATCGAGGACCGGGTGCGCGAGGCCGTGACGGCCCTGGCCTCGGCACAGATCGAGCCGCGGGCCGCGAACGCGCTGGCCATCCTGGCCGACCGCCTCGCGCACCGCACGAGGTAGGGGGAGCCCCGATGGGACGAATACTGCTGGCCGCCCCGCGCGGCTACTGCGCGGGGGTGGAACGCGCCATCCTCACCGTCGAAGAGGCGCTGAGACGTTTCGGACCGCCCGTCTACGTGCGCAAACAGATCGTGCACAACACCTACGTGGTCGCGGACCTCATCGAGCGGGGCGCGATCTTCGTCGACGAGCTCGACGAGGTCCCCGACTGCGCGCTGGTCGTCTTCTCGGCCCACGGTGTCGCGCCCGCGGTCAAGCGGGAGGCGGCCGGGCGCGGGCTCCGGACGATCGACGCGACGTGCCCGCTGGTCACGAAGGTGCACAAGGAGGCCGTGCGGCTGGCCGAGGCCGGCCACGAGATCGTGCTCATCGGCCACGCCGACCACGAGGAGGTCGAGGGCACGCTGGGCGAGGCCCCCGACCGCATCCACGTCGTCGACCCGGCCCGGCCCGACGAGGTGACGGCGAGCGGCGCCGGGCCGGTGAGCTGGCTGTCGCAGACCACGCTGGCCGTGGACGAGACCATGCGGGCCGTCACCGCCCTGCGCGAGCGCTTCCCCGGCCTGGCCGACCCGCCCAGCGACGACATCTGCTACGCCAGCCAAAACCGGCAGGAGGCGATCGCCGGCATCGCCGGGCGGTGCGACCTGGTGATCGTCGTCGGCTCGGCCAACTCCTCCAACTCCCAGCGGCTGGTCGAGGTCGCCCTGGAGGCCGGCGCCGGCGCGGCCCACCTGGTCGACCGGGCCACCGACGCCGACGAAGGCTGGCTCACCGGCGTGGAGACCGTCGGGATCAGCGCCGGCGCCTCCGTCCCTGAGCTGCTGGTCCAGGAATTACTCGACTGGCTGGCCGACCGCGGATACGCCGACGTGGAGCCGGTGACCCTGACCGAGGAGACCCTCACGTTCTCGCTTCCCGTCGAACTCCGATCCGCCCGCGACCCCCGCTGAACCCCCACTAAAAGATTGGCGGTGCACGACCATGACAGAAACCACCAACACGACGCCCCAGGAGAACGGCAACGGCCAGCTCAGCCTGAGCACCGATGCCGCCAGGCAGCTCTCGACCACGACCAAGACTCCGCCGCAGATGCAGGAGATCACCTCCCGCTGGCTGCTGCGGCTGCTGCCGTGGGTGCAGTGCTCGGGCGGCGTGTTCAGGGTCAACCGGCGGCTGACCTACACACTGGGCGACGGCCGCATCACCTTCAGCACGACCGGCTCGGCCGTCCGCGTCATCCCGGCCGAGCTCACCGAGCTGGCCCCGCTGCGTGGCTTCGACGACATGGAGGTGCTCGAAGCCCTGGCGGACCGCTTCACGCAGCGCGAGGTCGAGTCCGGGGAAGAGATCGTCGCCGAGGGCAACCCGGTGGACCAGCTCGTGCTGATCGCGCACGGCCGGGTGGCCAAGATCGGCCACGGCGCCTACGGTGACGAGCAGAACCTCGGCGTGCTGGCCGACGGCGACTTCCTCGGCGAGGAGGTCCTGACGAACGGCGGCCAGTTCCCGTTCAGCGCCCGGGCCAAGACCGCCACCACCGTGCTCACCCTGTCCAGGCAGGAGTTCGAGCGGATCGCCGACCAGTCGCCCGGGCTGCGCGAGCACCTGGCCGGATGGCGCGCGGCCGGCGCCCACGCCCGCAACGCCTACGGCGAGGCCGCGATCGAGATGTCCTCCGGCCACACCGGCGAGGCCGTGCTGCCCGGCACGTTCGTGGACTACGAGCAGAGCCCGCGTGAATACGAGCTGAGCGTCGCGCAGACCGTGCTGCGGGTGCACACCCGGGTCTCCGACCTGTACAACCAGCCGATGAGCCAGCTCGACCAGCAGCTCCGCCTCACGGTCGAGGCCCTGCGCGAGCGCCAGGAGGACGAGCTGGTCAACAACAAGGAGTTCGGCCTGCTGCACAACGCCGACTTCAGCCAGCGCATCCGCACCCGCTCCGGCCCTCCCACCCCCGACGACCTCGACGACCTGCTGGCGGTCGTGTGGAAGGACCCGGCGTTCTTCCTGGCCCACCCGCAGGCCATCGCCGCCTTCGGCAGGGAGTGCAGCAAGCGCGGCGTCTACCCGCAGTCCAGCGAGGTCAACGGCAACCGGGTGCCGGCCTGGCGGGGCGTGCCGATCTTCCCGTGCAACAAGATCCCGGTGTCGGGCACACGTACGACGTCGTTCCTGCTCATGCGTACCGGCCAGGAGAACCAGGGCGTCATCGGCCTGCACCAGACCGGCATTCCCGACGAATACCAGCCCAGCCTGTCCGTGCGCTTCATGAACATCAACGAGAAGGCCGTCATCTCCTACCTGGTCAGCGCCTACTACTCGGCCGCCGTCCTGGTGCCCGACGCGCTCGGCGTGCTGGAGGACGTCGAACTCGGCCGTAACGGCTGACCCGGAGTCCCTCGTCCGTCGGTTCACGGAAATGGTGGTGTTCAAGTTGACGGAGTCGGACCAGCGGCAGCTGAGCCTCGGCACCGCGGCGGCGCGCACGCTCGCCACGACGACCAAGACGCCCCCGCAGATGCGGGAGATCTCCCCCCGGTGGCTGCTGCGGGTGCTCCCGTGGGTGGACGTCGCCGGCGGGGTCTACCGGGTGAACCGGCGGCTCACTTATGCGGTCGGCGGCGGCCGGGTGAGCTTCGCCCGCACGGGCGCGCGGGTCCGGGTGATCCCACCGAGCCTGACCGAGCTGCCGCTGCTGCACGGGTTCGAGGACGGCGACGTCCTCGACACCCTCGCCGGGCTGTTCGAGCAGCGCGAGTTCGCGCCCGGCGACACGATCGCGCGGGCCGGGCGGCCGGCGGACGAGATCCTGCTCATCGCGCACGGCAAGGTGAGCAAACTCCAGGAGGGCGGATACGGCGACCGCCTCGTCCTGGGGGCGCTGGCCGACGGCGACCACGCCGGAGCCGAGTCACCGGACGGGCCCGGGGTGTGGGGCTTCACCTTGGAGGCCGGCACCGCGGTCACGGTGCTGGCCCTGCCCTGGGAGGTGTTCCGGGCGGCGGGCGGCCAGTCGGCGCCGCTGCGGGCCCAGCTCGAACGCCACCGCGCGAGGCTGGCCCGGCCCCGCAACAAGTGGGGCGAGGCCGCCATCCACGTGGCGGCGGGCCACCGGGGCGAGCCCGTGCTCCCCGGCACGTTCGCCGACTACGACCCCGGGCCGCGCGAGTACGAGCTGAGCGTGTCCCAGACCGTGCTGCGCGTGCACACCCGGGTCGCCGACCTCTACAACGGCCCGATGGACCAGACCGAGGAGCAGCTCAGGCTGACCATCGAGGCGGTACGCGAGGCGCAGGAGCGCGAGCTGATCAACAACCGCGCCTTCGGCCTGCTGCACAACGCCGACCCCGGGCAGCGCATCCGCCCCCGGATCGGGCCGCCCGGCCCCGATGACCTGGACGAGCTGCTCTGCCGCCGGCGCAAGTCCCGCTGTTTCCTGGCCCACCCGCGGGCCATCGCCGCCTTCCACCGGGAGTGCACCGCGCGGGGTGTCTATCCCGACAGCGCCGTGATCGACGGCTCCCGGGTGACCGCCTGGCGCGGCGTGCCCATCCTGCCGTGCGACAAGATCCCCGTCAGCCGGGCGGGCACCAGCTCGATCATCGTCATGCGGACGGGCGAGGAGGATCAGGGCGTCGTCGGCCTCTTCCAGCGTGGCGTGCCCGGTGAGCGCGAGCCGGGGCTCAGCGTGAAGTTCACCGGCGTCGACTCCAGAGCCGTCGCGTCCTACCTGGTCAGCGCCCACTACTCGGCCGCGGTGCTGGTGCCCGACGCGCTCGGGGTGCTGACGGACGTCGAGGTGGCCCCGCGAGTGAAGGAGTGATCATGTCCCAGCCGTTCGAACTGCCGGACTTCTACCTGCCGTACCCGGCCCGGCTCAACCCGCATCTCGAGGCGGCCCGCGTGCACTCCAGGCAGTGGGCCCGCGACATGGGCATGCTGGAGGGATCGGGGGTCTGGGAGGAGGCCGATCTCAACGCCCACGACTATGCGCTGTTGTGCGCCCACACCCATCCCGACTGCGACGCCACCGAGTTGTGCCTGATCACCGACTGGTACGTGTGGGTGTTCTTCTTCGACGACCACTTTCTGGAGATCTTCAAGCGGACCGGCGACCTCGAAGGCGGCAAGGTCTACCTCGACCGGCTGGCCCAGTTCATGCCGATGGGTACTGACCTGGGCATGCCGGAGCCGACCAACCCGGTGGAGGCCGGCCTGGCGGACCTGTGGGTACGCACCGTCCCGAGCCGGTCGGCCGACTGGCGCGCGCGTTTCGCCGAGAGCACCCGTAACCTGCTGAACGAGTCGCTGTGGGAGCTGGCCAACATCAACCGGGGCCGGGTGGCCAACCCGGTCGAGTACATCGAGATGCGCCGCAAGGTCGGCGGGGCGCCCTGGTCGGCCGGGCTGATCGAGCACGCGGTGGGGGCCGAGGTGCCCGCGCGGATCGCGGCCACCCGGCCGATGCGGGTGCTACGGGACACGTTCGCCGACGCGGTGCACCTGCGCAACGACCTGTTCTCCTACCAGCGGGAGGTCGCCGACGAGGGCGAGCTGAGCAACGGCGTGCTGGTGCTGGAGAAGTTCCTGGGGTGCGGCACGCAGGAGGCCGCCGACGCCGTCAACGACCTGCTGACCTCGCGGTTGCAGCAGTTCGAGCACACGGTGTTCACCGAGCTCGGGCCGCTGTTCGTGGAGCACGGGGTCGACGCGCTCAGCGCGGTGGGCGTGCTGGCCTACGTCAAGGGGCTGCAGGACTGGCAGGCGGGCGGGCACGCGTGGCACCTGCGCTCCAGCCGGTACATGAACAAGCGGGCCGGGGCCAGCCGGCCGCTGGGCGTGCCGGCGCTGGTCAACCTGCTGGGCGCCAAGCGGGTGCGCAACTTCACGCATGTGCCGTACGAGCGGGTGGGACCGGTCCACGTCCCGGAGCTGTACATGCCGTTCCCGCTCAGGTTGTCCCCGCACCTGGACGCCGCCCGGCGCTCCACGGTCGCCTGGTGCCGGGAGATGGGCATGCTGGAGGGACAGCCGGGGGTGGTGGGCTCGGTGATCTGGGACGAGGAGAAGCTGACCGACTTCGACCTCCCGCTCTGCGCCGCCGGCCTGCATCCCGACGCCAATCCTGAAGAGCTCGACCTGGCGTCGTTCTGGCTGGCCTGGGGGACCTACGCCGACGACTACTTCCCCGCCGTCCACGGCAGGACGGGCAACCTGCCCGGCGCGCGGATCGCGGTGGCCCGGTTGTCGGCGTTCATGCCGCTCGACGGCTCTCCCCCGCCGCAGCCCCTGAACGCGATCGAGCGTGGCCTGGCCGACGTGTGGTCACGGACGGTCGGGCCGGTGCCGCTCGCGTTCCGGCGCAGGCTCCGCGCGGACGTGGAGACGATGGGCGAGGCGTGGCTGTGGGAGCTGGCCAACAGGGTGGTCAACCACATCCCCGACCCCGTCGACTACCTGGAAATGGCCCGGCTGACCTCCGGCGGCGAGCTGTTGATCGACCTGTGCCGGCTGCGGCACACCAAGGGGATCTCCGAGGAGCTTCGTCGCAGCGGGCCGATGCGGGCACTGGAGAGCGCGATCGCCGACTGCGGGGTGCTCGTCAACGACATCGTCTCCTACCAGAGGGAGATGGAGTTCGAGGGCGATCTGCACAACGGCATCCTGGTGGTACGCAGCTTCTTCGACTGCGACTACCCGGTGGCGCTCGGCATCGTCAACGACCTGTTGACGTCGCGGATGCGGGAGTTCGAGCACATCGTGGCGAACGAACTGCCGATCCTGACCGCCGAGCTCGGCCTGGACGCCGAGGCCCGCAGGGCGCTCGACGGCTATCTGGACGAGCTGCGCAACTGGGTGGCGGGCATCGTCCACTGGCACCTTCATTGCTCCCGCTACGACGAGGAGTCGCTGCGCCGCCACTACCGGCCGCGGCCCGTGCCCCTACGCGGCCCGACCGGCCTCGGCACCTCGGCGTCGATCATCACGGCGAGCCGGTGACCCGCCGGTACGGCTATGCGGGCAGATTGTCCGCGTGGGGTTGGTAGAACCAGCCCATCATGCGCAGCAGGCGCTGCTGGCTCGGCGTGACGTTGTGCAGGCGGATCCACCGCTGCGACGGTGGCAGCGTGGGCATGACGAGCACGCGTAGTCCCGAGATGTCGATGAAGGTCAGTCCGCCGGTGTCGACGTCGACGTGGGCGCCCTGGTGGCAGCTCGCCAGGGCGGCGGCCAGCGCGCGGCTGTTGGTGGCGTCGACCTCGCCGATCAGTGTGACGACCGGAGCCCCGAGCGCCGCGCGTACGAGAATGGTCAGTTGCCCGTCCTGGTAGAGCAACCGCTCTCTGACACTGCTCACCGCTCTTCACACCCCCCAACGCAGGCTTTTGGGGGTAGTAGCCGGATCTGCCGTCTGCAGGGGATGACCGGGAAAGTGTCCGACGATCAACCCGAAACCAGGTTACTACGAAGTTTGTTTCACTATGTAAGAAATGACCGAATTTGGGGGGAACTATGAAGGGTCTCCGTACAGGCCGACGGAGCCCGCGCCGGCTGCGGGCTTGACGGACGTCGGCCTGGTCGGAGGCACCTCCTGCGGGCACGGCCCGCGCCCCGCGCTCGGCCCCGGGCAGGCGCCCCGGCAAGGTGCCGCCACGGGGAGCCGTGGCTGCCGGAACACCGTCCTGTCAGACCTGTACGCCGGGGGCGTGCCGCCACCCGGGGCGGCTAGTTGTTGTCGCCCGTGTTCTTCTCGTTGTTGAGCAGGTCGACGTCGAGGTCCTGCAGGTGCAGCGCGGTGAGCAGGTCGATGTACTTCACCGAGTCGTTGAGGACGTCGTTCGCCGCAGTGAGATCGTCGAGCAGGCTGAACTGGCTCAGGGTCTGCTGCTTCTTGTTGAAGGCGTTGGGGCCGACGTCGGCCGAGGCGCTCGTGGCCGAGAACCCGAGTAGGAAGCCCGCGATGGCTGCACCGGCCAGAATGCGACGCATCATTTTTCTACTTCTCCTTCGTCGGAATCGGCGCGGGATGCGCGTCATCGTAAATCACTCGCAGGCTTGCGAGATTCCAGTAATAACAATCTCGCGGTGCGTCGGCGAGTCGCAACCCGGCCGAGCTAAGTCGAAGTCAAATACACCTCCCAATTCCTTGGCCCTGATCATTAATGGGCCAGATATGTCCCGACTGGTCAGTTTTGCCGCATAAATCGGGAAGGCAATTTCCAGCTTATTGCCATACGCGCGTCCCACCTGACCAAAGGGCGTTTTATCCGCATAGCGATGGCGGAATGCTAACGGGAGAAACGACCTGGCACACGCCACGGAGAACTCGGCGGGCCACCGCCGGACGCCGGGGCGCCGATTAGTCATGGGAGCGCTGGAAAATGCCATGAATGGACTACGGCGGCTACTGCCGATCGCGCTGGTGCTGGCGATTCACGGCACGCATTCCGCTCCCGCGCTGGCCAGGTCGGCGGGCGGCGCCATCGCGGTGCGGGCGGCGATCGAGATGATCGGCGTCCCGTACTCGTGGGGCGGCGGCGGGAGAAAGGGGCCCGGGTTCGGCACCGGGAGAGGGGCCGGGATCCGGGGATTCGACTGCTCGGGGCTGACCGAGTACGCCTGGGCGCGGGCCGGGGTGCTGATCGGCTCGACCACGTACGCGCAGTGGCGGTCGGGGATCCGGCTGGCCAAGGAGGAGGTGGAGCCGGGGGATCTGGTGTTCTACGACAACGATCCGAGCCGGCCGGGCCCGGAGCACGTCGGCCTGGCGGTGGACGCCACCCGGATCGTGCACGCGCCGTACACGGGTCAGGTCGTGCGGCTGGATCCGCTGGACAGGCGGACGTTCCTGGGAGTGGTGCGGCCGAGCGCGGCCGGCGCCAACGTCGAGGCCGCGGGTGCGGTCACGATCGCCGGCCGGCCTGACGAGCCAGGCCTTTCCGAGAGCGTTCACGGCCCGGTGCCGTAGGTCGCGGTTCCACGGGCGGTCGGGGCCGGAACGCAAGCGGCCGCGCGGCCCAGGTCGTCCTGCAGTGATCGACCTGAGCCGCGCGGCGCTGGAGCTCGGTGCGCACCGAGCCCGTGCCGTGGCCTCGCGAAATTCCACGGCCCGTTCTTTCGGTTCACCTCAAGGCACCAGGAGGGCGATCTTGGCCGGGCGGGCTCCCTGTCGATGAGCCGGGGAGTCGCCGATCGCCGTCCTGCCTACGCCACGCAGGGAGCCGTCAGTTGTTGTCGCCCGTGCCTTCCTCGTTGTTGAGGATGTCGGCGTCGATGTCGTTCAGGTGCAGCAGCGTGAGGATGTCGACGTACTTGACGGAGTCGTTGAGGACGTCGTTCAGTGCGGTCAGATCGTCGAGAATGCTGAACTGGCTCAGGACGCTCTGCCCGCCGTTGTGCGGGTTGGGGCCGACGTCGGCGGAGGCTCCGGAGGCGGAGAAGCCGAGGGCGACGGCCGCGATTGCTGCACCGGCCAGAATGCGACGGATCATGTGTGCTTTCCTCCATGGATAGGCGCGGAATTCCAGCGCCGTAGTCGTTTGTGCAGGGCTGTGAGGTGCCGCCAATAACAATCGCGGCAGGGAGCGGGAACCGCAACTCAGAAATCCCTCTTCGTGGTCAAGGAGGCGCCTCGATTTCTTGGCTGTCGGTTTTCCGGCCCGTCGACGACGCGCGGCATTAAAGCTGCGCCCTTAGGTCGTCGAAGGGCATTTATTTTGGCTCGGCACAGCGCGGTTGGGACTGGCGTTCACCGCCGTTTAGGCAACGATCACCCGAAACTTGAGAATCACTCCTACGCCCCACGGCGTATCCGGAGTGCCGCCCGCGGGCTGACGTCCGGCGCGCTCATAGCGGCGAGGATGGGCCGCGAGTTCGATTCCGGAGGTCAGGTGAGGGCATTGCTGCGACCGCGTACCCGTAAGACAGTCCTGGTTATCCACGTCGTCGCCTCCGTCGCGCTGCTCGGCGAGGTCTGGGGACTGGTGCTGCTGAATACCGCGGCGACGCTGACAAACGATCCCGGGCTGGCCCACGCCGCCTATCGGTTGATGCCGGTGATGGTGTTCGGGGGCGGGATACCGTTCAGCCTCATCGCATTGACCACCGGCGTCGTGCTCGGCCTGGTCAGCCAATGGGGACTGTTTCGCTATTACTGGACCGCGGCCAAGCTGGTGCTCCTGGTGGCCGTGATCTGCGCGGGGATGTTCCTGTTCGATCCGGAGGGAATGGCCGCCGCGACCGAAAGCGCGTCCGGGGTCCCCGTCCCCGCCTCCGACGCCCGGCAGTGGGGCCAGGTGGCCGTGCTGGGCACGCAGGTCGCCATGCTGATGACGGCCACGGTGCTGTCGATCTTCAAGCCGCGCGCCAAACTGTTCGACGGCGGACCGCGGCGGGGCGTCCAGGGGGCCGGGGGCGCTGGAGAAGAGCCAGGCCCGGCGGTGGGCCGTGCGAGGATAGCTCCATGGCAGAGATCGTCGGCGGAGGACGTCCGGTCAACGACGCCGAGCGGCGGGTGATCGCCTATCTGCGGGACCACGCGCCCGCCGACTGGTTGCTGCTGCACAACGTCGAGGTCCCGCGCGGCCATGACATCTTCGAGGTGGACCTGCTGGTGCTGACCGGCCACTCGCTCGTGGTGGTCGACGTCAAGGGCACCAGGGGCCGCATCGAGGTGTCCGGCACGCGGTGGTTCCCGCCGCGCCGGGAGGCGTTCGGCTCCCCGGTGACCAAGTTGCGCGGCACCGCGAAGGCGCTGAAGGGCCTGCTGGTGTCCAAGGCCACCCAGCTCGAACGCGTCTACGTCGACGCGCTGGTGGTGCTCACCTCGCCGGACGCCGAGGTGGTCGACCCGGCGGGGCGGGACGCGCCCAACGTCACCGACCTGCCCGGGCTCATCGCCACCCTGAGCGACGTCTCGCGGATCAGGCGCGGGTGCAGTCCGGACGCGAAGCCGTATCTGACCGCGATCCTCGACGCGCTCAACCAGACCGTGCGCCGCAGCACCGCACCTCCGAGATACGGCAACTGGGAGGCCGAGGAGCAGCTCGGCGGCGACGCCCGGGTCACCGAATACCGGGCGTTCAACACGACGCTGCCCGGCAGCGAGACCGTGCTGCTGCGGGTCTACCAGGCCGACCCGCTGGCCGACCACGAGGCGCGGGCGGCCGAGCGGCAGCGCATCGCCAACGCCTACCAGACGCTGGCCAAGATCCCCCCGCATCCGTGCGTGGTGCGCTCGCGCGACTTCTTCGCGATCGATGACGAGAGCCGGTTCGTGCTGGTGCTCGACGACGTGCACGGCGAGGCGCTGCACCTGTCGCTGGGCAAGGGCGCCCGGCTGGGCGTGATCCAGGACCTGCTGCGCGGGCTGGCGCACGCGCACGCGCACGGTGTCATCCACCGGGCGCTCACCCCGGCCTCCGTGCTGGTCACCGACGACGGGCACGCGGTGCTGACCGGGTTCGACTACGCCAAGCCGGGGCCGCGCAACTACACCGTCGTCCACGAGCTGGGCAACGTGCTCGACGCCCACTACGTGGCGCCCGAGTGCATCGAGCGGCCCGACAGGATGACCACGGCCTCCGACGTCTACGCGGCCGGGGTCATCGCCTATCAGCTCCTCACCGGCCAGCTCCCGACCAGCTCCGACGCCCACGGGCCTGACGTGCCCGAGGTGGTGCGCCGGATGCTCGACCCCGTGCCGGCCAAGCGGCCGACCGCCGCCGAGGCACTCGACGCGCTGGAGGGGGCGCGCCTGCAGGAGTCGCGGCTCAAGCGGCTCGTACGTCGCATAGTGTCCGGATCATGACCGTACATTTGCGCCCCGTCAAAGAGCGTGACCTGCCCCTCCTGTACCGGTTGACGAGCGAGCCGGACAGCACCGGCGACTTCCAGTGGTACGGCTGGCAGGACCCGCACCGCCTGCGCCGGCGGTGGGAGGAGGACGGGTGGCTCGGCGAGGACGGGGGCATCCTGGTCATCGCGCATGCCGAGGAGAGCGTCGGCATGATCTCGTGGACCAAGAAGGTGGCCAACCGCGCCAGTCACTACTGGTCGATGGGGTTGATCGTGGCGCCGGAGTTCCGCGGCCAGGGTTATGGCACGCAGGCGCAGCGGCAGCTCGCGCGCTACCTGTTCGACCACACGACGGTCAACCGGATCGAGGCGGCCACCGAGATCGACAACGTGGCCGAGCGGCGGGCGCTGGAGAAGGCCGGGTTCACCCGCGAGGGCGTGCTGCGTGGCGGCGGTTTCCGCGCCGGGGAGTGGCGCGACGGCGTGCTCTACAGCATGATCCGCTCCGACCTGGCCGACGAGGCGTGACGCCTACTCCGGGGTGATGGTGTCCAGCACGTCGATGACGTAGATCCGGTCCGGCGCGGGCACGGCCACGCGGCTGCCCACCCGCCGGCCCACGAGCGCGTCCAGCCAGGCCGCCGGCACCGCACCCGGCTTGAGGGTGAAAGCGCCGGGCCCGCCGCGCCGGTACGACGAGTCCACGACCGCGCCGGAGGGCCAGGCGGCGGCCACGTACTGGACGACCACCTTCGCCCCCGCCACGATCTCCCGCCCCGAGCCGTCGATGAGCGTGCGGGGTGGCGCGGAGGGCGTGAGGTCGGCGGGGACCACCGGCAGGGTCCGGCCGACGAGCCGCGCGTCGGGCGGGTAGCCGCCCAGGATGTCGAAGACCAGCACCAGCGTCTCGCCGGGCGCGACGCCGGTCAGCGGCACGTTCGGCCCCAGCGCCTCGGCGGCCGGGCTGACCAGCATGACCCGGCTGCCGGCCGGCCGCCCGATGAGCGCCCGCCGCCAGGTCTCCGACACGCTCCTGCCGTCGAAGACCACCGTGGTGGGCTGGTTGGCCTCGTACGTGCTCAGGTACGGCCGGTTGCCCGACCAGCTCCGGATGTCGACGTCGGCGAGCACCACGTCACCCTGCACCGTGGGCCGCCCGCTCCCCACGCTCAGCACCGTGATCCGCGGCGTGCGGCCCGGCCGGCCCCTGGGGATGGCCACCTTCGGTTTGCTGCCGAACTCACCCGTGACGACGGGCTGCGTGCCATCCTCGGCCACGCCACACGAGGTGGCGAGCACGAGCACGGCCGGCCAGAACAGACGCACGATGATCCTCCAGGGCCAGGTCCACGGGGGTTACTTGCCGCAATGGGGCAAAAGGAATCCCTCCGGTCTCGCCATCTCCCGACAAAGGCGCGGGAGACTGGGGCACGTGAGCAAGCGGATCCACAGACACGACGGCCGGCTCAGGAGGGACCTGTGAGCAAGCCGAACCTGGCGCGCAGGGTCGCGGACGCGGCCGAGATCGCGCTGACCACGCGGAAATACGTGACGTTCATCGACGTGGTGACCGGCCTGCGCTGGTTGCACTCGCGGCACGTGGACCTCTGGCGGCAGGGCAGGGCCGCGACGCTGGCCGAGCTGGCGGCGGTGGACGAGGACCGGCTGCTCACCACGGCCGCCCTGCTGCGGGACTGGGCGCTGGCCAGGGGGCTGCGGCCGGTGGACACGCCGTACGTGGCCGGCACCCGCGACCGCCGCGAGCTGCGCTTCACCACCGGGGCCGGGCAGGAGGCGTTCCGCGTGCACTGGCTCTCGCCCGACCTCAGCGAGGCCCGGGTCCGCAGCCTGACCGAGCGGCAGAGCAAGGCGCCCGACCTGGTGGCGGTGGCCCCGTCGGCCCCCTGGACGTGCGCGGACTGCGGCGACACCGGTCCCTACCTCATCATGGAGGACGACCGGCCGCACTGCCTGACCTGCGCGGACCTGGACCACCTGGTGTTCCTGCCGGCGGGCAACGCCGCGCTCAGCCGCCGGGCCAAGCAGGAGAGCGGTCTCGCGGCGGTGGTCGTCCAGTTCAACCGGCGGCGCAAGGTCTACCAGCGCCTCGGCCTGCTGGTGGAGGAGGCCGCGCTGGCCGCCGCCGAGGAGCGGTGCCTGGCCGACGAGGAGGTACGCCTGCGCCGCCGCGAGCGCGACCGCGTACGCCGGGCGGAGGAGGACGTGGAGTTCCAGGCCGCGATGGCCGCGGAGATCGCCCGGCTGTTCCCCGGCTGCCCGGAGGGGCGGGCCAAGGAGATCGCCGAGCACGCGGGCCAGCGCGGCAGCGGCCGGGTGGGCAGGTCAGCGGCGGCCCGGGCCCTCGACGAGAACGCCATCACGCTGGCCGTGATCGCCTCCATCCGGCATCTCGACACCGAGTACGACAGCCTGCTCATGCGGGGTGTGCCGCGGATGGAGGCCCGCGACCGGATCAGAGACGTCATCGAGCGCAAGTTGGAGGAGTTCAGAAGGCCATGACCGACTGGCATGTGATACGCGAGGAGCTGCGCGCGTTCGCCCTGGGCCTGCCCGAGACCCACGAGGACCACCCGTGGGGCGAGACGGTGATCAAGGTGAACAAGAAGGTGTTCCTGTTCCTGGGGCTGGACGAGCCGACGGAGAGGTGGGACCCGAAGTTCAGCGTCAAGCTGCGCTCGGAGGCGCACGGCCACGCGCTGACCGTGGAAGGCGCGGCGCCCACCAGCCACGGGCTCGGCCGGGCGGGCTGGGTGACCGTGCCGTTCCTGTCCCCGCTGCCGGAGACGGAGGTGCTGCTCGACTGGGTGGAGGAGAGCTACCGGGTGATCGCCCCGAAACGCGCGATCACCCTGCTGGACCTCAGGTGACGGCGGCCGCGTACACCCTCAGGTGACGGCCAGCCGCTGGGAGTACTTCTCGTCCCGCCACAACTCCTTCTCCAGCACCTCCAGGAGGGTGGCGGCGGCGTCGTGGACGTCGGCGTAGCCGATGTAGAGCGGCGCGAACCCGAACCTGAGCAGGTCGGGCGCACGGAAGTCGCCGTGCACGCCCCGGTCGATCAGCGCGCGCATGATCCGGTAGCCCTCGGGGTGGCGGTAGCTGACCTGGCTGCCCCGGGCGGCGGCCTCCCGGGGCGAGGCCAGCTCCAGCGCGTCCCCGACCAGCTCGATGAACAGCGAGGTCAACGCCATGCTCTTGGCCCGCACCAGGTCCAGCGGCACCCGGTCCCACAGGTCCAGCGCCGCGTCCAGCCCGGCCATCGACAGCACGTGCGGGGTGCTCACCACGAACCGCCTGATGTCCGCGGCCGGCCGGTAGCCGGCCTCGAAAGCGAACGGGGCGGCGTGGCCGTGCCAGCCGGGCAGCACGTTCTCGGCGCTCGCGTGGTGACGCGGGTTGACGTACAGGAACGCGGGCGCGCCGGGCCCGCCGCAGAGGTACTTGTACGTGCACCCGACCGCGAAGTCCGCCGCCGAGACGTCCACCTCCATGGCGCCCACGCTGTGGCACACGTCCCACACCATGAGGGCCCCGGCCGCCTGGACCTCGGCGGTGACCGCCGGCACGTCGTGCCGCGCGCCGGTGCGGTAGTCCACCTCCGACAGCAGCACCACGGCGGCGTCGTCGAAGCGCCCCGCGGCGAGGTCGCGTACCTCGTAGCCGCCGTGCAGCCCGGCCAGCCCCTCGACCATGTAGTGGTCGGTGGGGAAGTTCCGCACGTCGGAGACGATCACCCGGCGCTCCGGACGCAGCCGCAGCGCCGCCGCCACCGCCTGGTAGATCACGATCGAGGTGGTGTTGCCCACCACGACCTGGCCGGGGCCGGCGCCGATCAGCGGTGCCAGCCGGTCGCCGAGGGTCAGCGGCTGCTCGTACCATCCGGCGTGGTTCCAGGCGCCGACGAGTTGCCGGCCCCACTCGTCCTCCACGGTCCGCCGCACCCGCTCGGCGGTGCCGCGGGGCAGCGCGCCCAGCGAGTTGCCGACGAGGTAGATGATGCCCTCCGGCAGCACGAACTCTGATCTGAACGCGCGCAACGGATCGTCGGCGTCGAGGGCGAGACAGCGGTCCCGGTGCAAGTGTCACTCCTGTAACGGCGGAATGGTGGCAATGACCCGATTAACACCATTCTGCCCGCCTCAACTCCGAGCCATGAGCACGTCAGCCGAGGAACGCCTCGGCGTTGGCCGTGAGCAGCTTGGCGCGGGCCGTACCGGACAGGAAGCCCGCCCGCCGGATCAGGTCACCGGCGGGCGCCTCGCCCAGCGGATAGGGGAAGTCGGTGCCGAGCATCACGTGGTCCTCCCCGAGGGTGTCGACGAGCAGCCGCAACGCGCGCTCGTCGAAGACGGCGGAGTCGACGCTGAACCTGCCGAGATAGTGGGACGGCGGCCGCTCTGAGACGCCGACCAGGTCGTGCCTGCGGTGCCAGGCGTTCTCCAACCGGCCGAGCCAGAACGCGAACGAGCCGCCGCCGTGCGCGAAGCAGATCCGCAGCGTGCCGGGAACGCGGTCGAATACGCCGCCGAGGATCATCGCCAGGATGGACAGGTGGGTCTCGGCCGGCATCCCGACCAGCCACTGCGCCATCCACCGCTCGACCCGCGGCCCGGTGGGCAGGTCCCACGGGTGCACGAAGACGGGCACGCCGCCGTCCGCGCAGTGCTGGAGGAACTCCACCACCCCCGGGTCGTCGAGATCCCGGTCGCCGACGTGGTTGCCGATCTCCACGCCGCGGTGCCCGTTGGCCACGCAGCGGTCGAGCTCCTCGCAGGCGAGGGCGGGGTCCTGCAGCGGCACCTGGCAGAACGGGATCAACCGCGCGTCGTCGCAGACCTCCAGAGCCAGGTCGTTGAAGATCTTCGCGATCCGCATGCCATCCTCGGGCGGCCGGTCGTAGCCGAAGAAGACGGGCGTGGGCGAGACCACCTGCCGGTCCACGCCGTCCCTGTCCATCCGGGCCAGCCTGACCCGGGGGTCCCAGCAGTCATCCTGAATTTTCCGGAATTCTCGGTCGTTGACGAGGATCGTCGCCTCGCGCTCCGACTCGACCCTCAACCTGGGCGCCCCGGGCCAGCCCAGCTCGGGCCAGCCGCGGGGCACGCAGTGCGTGTGGACGTCGATCGCCATCCGGGACCGACTAGCCCTTGCCGGGGTGCAGCGCACCGCATCGGGCGCAGGTGCGGGCCTGCTCGTCGCGGTAGAACGCCTCGAAGACCGGCGGCAGGTCCTTGACGATGTCGTGCACCTGGAGCTCCACCTCGTGTACCAGGTTGCCGCACTCGGGGCAGTACCACTGGAACTTCTCCGGCTCGCCCTCGGGCCTGATCCGCTCCACCACCAGCCCCACGGACCCGGCCTCGGGCCGCTGCGGCGAGTGCGGCATGCGCGGCGGCAGCAGCCACATCTGACCCTCGCGGATGTGCACGGTCTCCGGGCCCCGCTCGCCCACGACGTTGACGTGCATGTTGCCGCGCACCTGGTAGAAGAGCTCCTCGTACGGATCGACGTGGAAGTCCGTCCTGGAGTTGGGCCCGCCGACGACCATCACGATGAGGTCGTGCGCCTGCTCGAAGACCACCTTGTTGCCCACCGGCGGCTTGAGCAGGTGAGCGTGCTCGTCGATCCACCTGGTGAAGTCGATGGGCGCGATCATGATCGCTCCTGTGGATGGTAGGCGACCGCCTGCATCTCGATGAGCAGGTGCGGGTGCGGGAGCTGGTGCACCGCGACCGTGGCCCTGGTGGGCCCCTCCTCGTCGAAGAACTCGGCGTAGACCTCGTTGTAGCCCTTGAAGTCGTTCATGTTGACCAGATAGGTGGTGATCTGCACGAGGTCGGCGAGCGACCCGCCCGCCGCCTTCAGGATGTCACCGATGTTCTCGATGACCGCCCTGGTCTGCGCGCGGATGTCGAGGTTCGCCACCCCGTGCTTGTCCACCTCCACGCCCACGTACGTGTCGTCGGGGCGCCGGCAGCTCGTGCCCGAGACGTACAGGAAGTCGCCAGCCCGCTTGACGTGCGGGAACCTGCCCCAGGGAGTGGCTTTGCCCCGGACCCGCAGGGCCCTGCCCCTCTCGCTCACTTCGTGAACACCGCCCGTACGGAGCCGAGCCCGTCGATCCGGGCCTCGAACACGTCCTCGGGCCCGACCGGCACCACCGGCCCGAGCGCGCCGGTCAGCACCACGTCGCCGGCCCGCAGCGCGTGGTCCGTGCGGCCGAGCCGCGTGGCCAGCCAGACGGCGGCGTTGAGCGGGCCGCCCAGGCACACCTCGCCGGTGCCGGTGGAGACCTCCTGCCCGTCCCGCGTCATCGTCATCCGGACCGCCCGCAGGTCCAGCCCGAGCAGCGAGGTGGGCGTGTGGCCCAGCACGTACGCGCCGGCCGAGGCGTTGTCCGCGACCGTGTCGGCCAGCGTGATGTCCCAGTCGGCGATGCGCGAGTCGGCGATCTCGATGGCGGGCAGCACGAAGTCCACCGCCCTGATCACGTCGGCCACGGTGAACGGCCCGCCGCTCAGGTCCCGGCCGAACACCAGGGCGATCTCGGCCTCGGCCCGCGGCTGCAGGAACTTCTCGATGGGGATAGGAAGCCCATCGGAGTAGGACATATCCGCAAAAAGCATGCCGAAGTCCGGCTGGTCGATGCCGAACTGCTGCTGCAACAGCAGGTTCGTCACGCCGATCTTCCGGCCGACCAGCCGCCGCCCCGCGCCGAGCGCCCGTCTCGTATTGATCTCCTGTACCGCGTACCCGTCGGCCGCCGTGGCGACCAGGTCCCGGATCGGCGCGCACGGTTCGCCCGAACGCGCGGCCTCGACCAGCCGGTCGGCCGCCTGGGAGTGCGCGTCTACGGCCTGGGACCATTCGTCATACATCGGGTTGCTCCAATTTGATGGTGATGGTCGTGGGTTCAGAGTAGAAGTCGAGCGACTGGATACCGCCCTCCCGGCCGATGCCCGACAGCCGCAGGCCACCGAACGGGGTGCGCAGGTCGCGCAAATACCAGGTGTTGACCCAGACCAGACCGGCCTCCAGCCGCTGTCCCACCCGGTGCGCCCGGTCGAGGTTCGAGGTCCAGAGCGTGGCGGCCAGGCCGTAGTCACCGGCGTTGGCCAGGTCTATCGCCTCGGCCTCGCTGTCGAAGGACGCCACGTGACACACGGGACCGAAGATCTCCTCCCTGTTGAACCTCGACCACTCCGACAAGCCTGTCACTACCGTCGGTTCGACGTAATAGCCGGAGTCGCGATGATCGCCGAACGCGGGGACACCCCCGCCTGCCAGCACCTTGGCTCCCTCCGAGCGGGCCAAGGCGTAGTAGGAGAGCACCTTCTCGCGGTGTTCGGCGGAGATCATCGGCTGGGGATCGACCTCGTGGGCCCGGGCCGCCAGCCGCGCGCAGAACTCCTCGAAGATCGGCCGCTGCACGTAGAGCCGCTCGGTGCACAGGCAGACCTGGCCGCCGTTGGTGAAGACCGACTTCACGCTCCCCTCGACGGCCCGGTCGAGGTCGCAGTCCTCGAAGACCACCCCGGCGTTCTTCCCGCCCAGCTCGAACGAGACCGGCTTCACCCGGTCGGCCACCGCGTGCATGATCGCCGTGCCCGTCCGGGTGGAGCCGGTGAACGTCACGGCGTCCACGCCCGGGTGCTCGACCAGGAGCTGGCCGGCGGAGCCGTACCCGTAGATGATGTTGACGACGCCGGCGGGCAGTCCGGCGTCGGCGCAGATCTCGGCGAACACCGCCGCCGAGCCCGGCGTGTTCTCCGACGGCTTGACCACCACCGTGTTGCCCGCGACCAGGGCGGGCGCCAGCTTCCACGTCATGAGCAGGAACGGCAGGTTCCACGGCACGATCACCGCGACCACCCCGTGCGGCCTGCGTACGGTGTAGCTGAGCACGCCGGACAGGTGGAAGGCGTCGTCGGGACGCTGGGCGGCGATCTCCGCGAAGGCGCGGAAGTTCGCGATGCCGCGCGGGATGTCGAGCGTGCGGGTCTGGTCGAGCGGCTTGCCGGTGTCGGCGAGCTCGGCGGCCACCAGGTCGTCGAAACGGGCCTCGATGCCCTCGGCCAGGCGCCGCATCCACCCGGCGCGCTCGCCGACCGGCATCGCCGCCCAGTCGCGGGCCGCCTGCCTGGCCGCGCGGACCGCCCGGTCGACCACTTCGGGGTCGGCCTCGTGGACCTGCCTGATCACCGCGCCCGTCACCGGGTCGTGCACGGGGAACCCCTTACCCTCGGCCACGGGCCGGCCACCGATGAAGTGGGTCAGCACAACACTCTCCTCGTCTGCTCGTAGCGGCGGACAACGACGGGCCTACCGGGACACGAAACTCCTCGATCGCATCGTCTCCCCGCGAACGCCACGCGCGCTATGAGCGATGCTGTTGCACATGCGAACCCGTACCGATCAAATCACCGCCCACGACGGCTCGTTCGACGTCCACGTCTGGCTGCCCGACGCCGGGAGCGGTCCCGGCATCCTGCTGGTGCAGGAGATCTACGGCGTGGGCCCGTACATCGAGAAGGTCGCGACGGAGCTGGCCGGGCGCGGCTACGTGGTGGCCGCGCCCGACCTGTTCTGGCGCCTGCACCCGCACTGGCGGGGCGAGCACACACCCGAGGGCACGAAGGCCGCGATCGACCTGGCCTCCGGCTTCGACTTCGCGCAGGGCGTGGCCGACTGCGCGCTCACGGTCGGTCACCTGAAGGCGATGCCCGAGGTCCGCGGCGGGGTCGGCGCGGTCGGCTTCTGCCTGGGCGGTTCCATCGACTACATGCTGGCCACGCAGGTCGAGCTGGAGGCGGTGCTGTCCTTCTACGGCTCGGCCGTGCCGGACGCGACGGGGCTCATGGACCAGATCTCCGCGCCGCTCCTGCTGGTCTTCGGCGGCGCGGACCCCTACATCACCCGCGATCGGGTGAGCGTGGTCGAGCAGGCGGCGCAGGGCCGGCCGAACGTGGTCATGCACGTGGCGGAGGAGGCCGGGCACGCCTTCCACAACAGCGAGGCCCCGATGTTCCACCATCCGGCGGCGGCGGAGCGGGCCTGGAAGGTGGCTCTGGCGTTCCTGGAGGATCATCTGCCGGCCCGGGCGTGACCGTCCGTCCGCCCGTGACGGGCTCCCGATCGTGACAGTGCGCCACAGCGCCGCTTTACTCCGGGGTTCCGGAAGACCTGTCCAGATGGACATCTTCCGGTACCCCTAGATCATCGCCATCATGGTCGGATGGCGCGCACGTGGGAATTGTGGGGAAACGTCATTATTGCTGGTACTTTTGCACTTCCCCTCGCCCTCCTAGCAATCTTGCTCCTCTCCCGCCACCGCGCTCGCGCCGGCCATCCGGCGCCCCTGCGCACCTCCATCGCCGAGGTCGGCATCATCGTCGGCACCGCTCCCTGGGTCTGGATGATCCTCACCCCGTCGAGCGGCCCGACAGGAGTCGGGCTGGTCCCGTTCGCCGACCTCGCCGACCTCGCCGGCGCCCCGTGGGAGGTGGTGTTGGTGCAGGTCGGAGGCAATCTCCTGGTGTTCGCGGCGCTCGGCGCGCTGCTGCCCGTACGCAGCCGGGCGATGTCCTCGACGGCCCGCGTTGCGGCGCTCGCGGCCGCCTTTTCGGTCCTGGTCGAACTGCTCCAGTACGCCCTGCGCCTGGGACGCTTCTCCTCCGTGGACGACGTGATCCTCAACACGGCGGGCGCCGCCATGGCGGCACTGGTTACTCGCCGCTGGTGGGCCGGTCGAATACCGGCCGCGACCGTTCCACGATAACGGCCCGTTAAAACACCCTGGAATTCCTCACACGGGCACGATCCGCTCAAAAGAAGGTCACGACCACGGCTTACTTCTGTGCGATCGTGGACAAGACGGGGCAAGTTCTCTGGAGACGCCACAACCTGGTTGGTGACAGAGGGTGATCGAACGTGTCTGAATCCCCGGTATCCCACGAGCCCCCGATCTATCGACGCATCGCCGACGGCCTCCGCGCCCGGATTCTGTCCGGCGAACTGCGCGATGGGGACCGACTACCGGGCGAGAACGCGCTGATGGCCGACCACGCGATCGCACGAGCCACGGCCAGGCAGGCGCTTGCCGTACTGATCAACGAAGGGCTGGCGGTGCCCAAACGAGGTTCGGGGGTTTACGTGCGGCAGTTCAAACCGATTCGACGACACGGCGCGCGCCGTCTGTCGAGAGAGCAATGGGGTCAGGGGCGGGCCGTCTGGGAGGCCGACACGCGGGGCCGCCCTTTCACCGTGGACCGGCTGGAGGTTGCGTTGGAGCGAGCCACGGAGGAGGTGGCGGGCGTTCTGGAGAGCGACGAGGTATGGGTACGCCGGCGCCGCTACTCGGTCGACTCCAGGCCCGTGCAACTGGCCACCTCCTACTTTCCCGCCCACCTGGTGGAGGGCAGCGCGATCACCACCCCGGACACCGGCCCCGGTGGCGTCTACGCCAGGCTGAGCGACCTGGGCCTGCCTCCGGCCCAGTTCACCGAGGAGGTACGCGCCCGCATGCCGCGGCCGTGGGAGAGCGGGCTGCTCGACCTGCCGGCGGGCACGCCGGTGATCGCGATCGTCCGCACCGCGTACACGTCGGGCGGGCTGCCGGTCGAGCTCAACGAGATGGTCCTCGACTCGGCGGCATATGTACTTCAGTACGACTTCGAGGCCTAGTTCAAACGGATTTGTCAAGGCTAGGTTGACCTGTCCATCGCGATCATTGCGTTCTCTAGAGATGTGGCGCACCTTCTAAGGAGATGGAACTCGCCTGGGGCCCCGGGAAGGATAGACAGCAGTGTCCTTTGACCGGCACCTTGCCGAAATCGCCCGGGAATACCCCAAGTGGACCATCTGGCGGAGCGATGCGGGCCGCTGGTGGGCCACGAGACACCATCCGCTCAGCGCGGCGCAGCGCGACGCCGGATGTGCGATGACCATCGACGCGGACGACCCGGACGGCCTGCGCGACCTGCTCCGGGCCCAGGAAAGGCGGACCGGCGGCCAGCACCCGCGGCGGGCCGGCCCCGCGCCACCTTGACGCGGGCCGTGGAGCGTTCCCCGGCCCGCGCACACGAGCAGCCCGGTGCCGTGTCCAGCGTCTCGGCGGCCCCGGCACCGGGCCCCCAATCAGGAGGGGCCACGAACGCGGAAGCCTCCGACCCAATCGGGGGCGGGGGCTTCCGCTCCGTAGAGCCGAGCCCGGCGGCGTGCCGCCGGGCCGGCGACGGCGGCTACTTGTGCACCTCGGACAGCCGGACGATGTGCACGTCGGTGTCCTCGGGGCTCTTCTCCTGCGGCTTGTCCTGTGGCTTCTCCTCCTGGGCGGCCTCGGCCGGCTCGTCCTCCTGGACGATCACCCGCACGTCCTCCTGAGGAGCGGCCGGGGGCAGGGCGGCCTCGGGGATCAGCTGCCCGGCCGACGACTCGCTGCGCATGAGGTCGCCGAGCACCGAGCTGATCTCGCTCAGCCGCCGCACGACCTCCGTGTGCGTGTTGGTCAGGTAGTCGACCCGGCGGCCCGCCTGCTCGTCCAGCGTGGCGGTGCGCTGCCGCGCGTCCGTCAGCATCGTCTCGGCCTCGTCCCTCGCCCCTCTGACGAGCTGCTCGGCCTGCGTGTTGGCGGACTGCACGAGCTGCTCGGCCTCCGCCTGGGCCGCCGCGAGCAGCCGCTCGGCCTCGGCCCGTGACTCGCGCAGGACGTCCTCGGCCTCGGTACGGGCGGCGTTGAGCTGCTCCTCGGCGTCGGAGCCCGCCTGGGCCAGCATGCGCTCGGCCGCCTGCGTCGCCTCGCTCACGCGGCGCTCCGCCTCCGCCTGCGCGGAGGTGAGGATCTTGTCGGCGGTCTCGCGGGAGGAGGTCACGAGCCGCTCGGCCTCGGCCTTGGCCGCCTCGCGCACGCTGGCGGCCTCGGACGCGGCATCCTCACGTTTCGCCGCGGCCTCCTCCTCGCCGAGCCGGAGGATCTGCGCGAGCCGGGGGCTGAGGTCCTCGTAGCTCTGCGGTGCCTCGACCATGCGGCGCCTGGCCTCCGCCAGCTCGATGCGGCCCTGCTCGGCCTGGTCGATCGCGCGCGCCAGCCGCTCTTCCAGATCTCTGATTTGGTTTCGGGTACGGATCATGTAGTCGTGAACCTGGCGGCGGTTGTAGCCGCGCATCACGACCTCGAAGGTGTCCTCTTGCATCAGATCGGGAATGCTCTCGTGCTGGTTCGTCATGGGGGTTACCTAAGGTGGTTTGCGTGAGGCGGGGGATAACTGCGTTTTGTGAGGGTGTGGCGACGAGACGTCAGGAAACGACTTTCCTGCCATCTGCCCACGTCCGCAACCGGAACGCCATAGCTGGAGTGGGAATTACGATGTGACGGATGTACATAGCAGCATTGGACAACGGGGCGATTCCAGAGATACACCCGGGGGCCTACGTCGCGCCCGGCGCGGTCGTGGTGGGCAGCGTGCGCGTGGGCCGGGCGTCCAGCATCTGGTACGGCTCCGTTCTCCGAGGGGACGACGAGCGAATCGAGATCGGCGAGGAGTGCAACGTACAGGATCTGTGCTGTCTGCACGCGGACCCCGGTGAGCCCGCGATCCTGGAGGACCGGGTCAGCCTGGGCCACAAGGCCATGGTCCACGGCGCCTACGTGGAGTCCGGGGCGCTGGTCGGCATCGGCGCGATCGTGCTGGGCGGCGCCCACGTGGGAGCGGGAGCGCTGGTCGCGGCCGGTGCGCTCGTCGGCCCCGGCAAGAAGATCCCCGCCGGCGTGCTGGTGGCCGGCGTGCCCGCGAAGGTCGTGCGCGAGCTCACCGACGACGACCGGGCTTCCTTCGCCCGTACGCCGGACAACTACATGGCCAAGGCGCTCAGGCACCGGCAGGCGTCATCGCTTTGATCAGGACCTCGTCCGACACCGACGCGCTGTTGAGCGGATCGGCATATTCGGGCAGTTCCGGCCGCAGGAAGCGGACGAAGTCGACGGTCAGCTTCAGGTCGGGCGTGCCCTTGACCTGCTTGGCGTTGCCCTTGGCCGGGTCCTTCTGGAGCAGTGCGTAGCTGTCCCAGTCGGTGTAGGCGGTGACGCCCCACTGCAGGACGTCGGGCAGGGTCGAGGGCCAGCGCTGACCGACCTTCCACTGGCCCTTGTCCTCCCGGTAGAGCGCCACGAAGACCCGGCCCACCCGGCCCAGCACCAGATCCACCCAGCCGGGCTTGACGGCCAGCTCCACCGGTTTGGAGCTGCCGTCCTGGGTGTACTTCACCTCGACCTGGCCGCTCTTCTCGGCGGTCCCGGTGGTGATCGACACCCAGTTGGGCTTGTCGTACGAGCCGGGCTGGCGGGCCATCAGGCCACCGAGGGAGAACAGCCGCTTGGGCTGGCCGCCGGCCCTGCCCTCGACCTTGACCCGGGCGTACATGACGATGTCCCCGGCGAGCTCCTGATAGACGAAGGGCCCGCGGAAGCCGCCGAACCAGGCCGAGGTCCTGGGCTCCAGGTACATCGAGCCCTTCGCGGTCTTGTTGACGTCGTACTTGGCCAGCCGGTCGACGTCCTTCTCCGTGTCGCTCAGCTTGGTCCACATCTTCATGTCGGCGGCGTCGGCGAACTCGGTCGACGCCTCGCCCACCTCGCCGCCGGGGGCCGGGGCCGTGGCGTTCTCCAGCGTGAGCACTCCGGGGCCGGTCTGCGGCGGCTGCTCCGACGTGGCCGTACCGCAACCGGAGAGCACACCCGCAATCGCCAGCACCCCTGCCACCTTCGCCCTCATAGCGGTCATTCTGCCGTGAATTGCCGATGGATGATCCGAAGCGGCCCAGTACGATGACGGCCGTGCGACCCTGGGATGCGTTCACCTCCGCCGAGGCGGAGGTCCGCGCGATGGTCGCGGACCCGCGCTGGCAGGGGCTTTCCCTTCACGACCGCGCTCACGTCCTGGCCGTCAGAATACTTGTGACCCCCGATGGCGACCGGTGGCTCTTCGGCGCGCACGCGCGCTGGCATCTGCACGATCCGGCCGACGGCCGCTGGCATCCCGCGCCGCCGCCGCGGGGCACGCGGGCGCGCCAGGGGCGGCATCCGTCGGCGGAGCTGCCCCTGGACGTGATCCCGGACGGCCCCGACTTCCTCGCCGAGCCGGGCTCGACCCAGGCCTTCATCGGCCCCGACGTGTCGGAGCGGCTGACCGAGCAGCTCAGGGTGCTGTTGCGGGCCGCCGGGCGCAAGTCGGAGCTGGAATACCCGCTGACGGCCTTCGGCGAGATCTTCGCCTCCGACGTGCCGAGCACGGTGGCGGCCGTGTGGGGCGCGATCATGTGGTGCGCGTACGCGCCGGCCTTCGACGGCAACGAGCGGCTGATCACCGTGTTCGGCGAATACCTGCGCCGCCCGCTGCCCGGGGACGAGTGGGTGCGCTGGCTGCCCACCCCGCCGCTGGTCGACCTCGTCACGCTGGTGACCGAGCGCGCCAGGGCCGGCCGGTCCAGGGCCGCTCTCAGGCTCGCCGCCGTGATGGCGGACACGGCCCAGATCCTGCTCTCCGACACCCGCTTCAGGCCGCGGGCGCTGGCGCTGCTCACGATGGTCGAGCCGGTGCTGCGCGAGCCCACCCTCGACGCGGGGCTGGACGACGACGAGGCGGTACGCCGGGCGTGGCTGGAGCGTTGCCCGGCGCGCCTGTGCAGGGCGCTGATGGGCGAGACCGACCGGGAGGCGCACTTCTCCCACGCAGTCTACGACCTGGTGGAGGCGCTGCAGTTCGCGCGGGATCCGCGGCAGGCCGCCGCCACGTTCCTGGCCGACCTGTCCGACTCCAGGGGCGCGCTGCCGGCCCGGCTGGACCACCGGCTCAGGCTGGCGTACGAGGAGCTGGACCGGGCCGGGCTGACCGGCACCTCGGCGGGCGAGTCGACCGAGCCGGACGGCTTCCCGGTGCCCGGCCGGGTGCTGACGATGCCCGCGCCGGTGACGGAGGTGGCGCCGCCGGACCGGGCGAGCGCGGCGGCGGTGCTCGGGGCCGCGTACGCGACGGGGCTGGCGTGGGGTGGGCTGACGGGGGCCAAAGTTCCCGAGCGCGGACTCGCCGGACAGGCGGCACTCGTACGTCGACTCATCCACGAACGCGACGATGACCACTTCTAACCCAATAATCTACTTTTTCACACTAACTCCTCCTATAACGGTCCAACACTTCCGTCACAGGAAATTCGCTGAATTGTGATCTCGGTATCGGGAAATGATCCCGATGGGGCCCCCGTGGCGTGGAAAGGAATGACTCCGATGGGCCATGTCGCCGACCGGGAGCCGCGCCGTAACCTCGTAGAGGGTGTGGGCTGCGGAAGGAAAGGACGACGCGGTGGGGCACGACGACCTGGACTCTCGGGTCCACGACCGTGTCGCGTTGGACGAGATTGCGCTCTACGCCGAGGTGCTCACTGCCGTGGCAGTCAGCGAACGGCGGCTGACCTTGGACGAACTCGACGACGCGCTCGGATTGCGGACTTCGGCGAGCCGCTGAAGGACCATCTCGATTACTAGCCCCGGGGACCTGGATCCGGACCCATGAGGACCCCGGACATGGTTTCCCGGGGTTTCGACATAACTAGTCAATCGTCACCCGTCACTGCTACGAACGCACGAGACGTGCGATGGCCGCCGACGCCTCCTTCACCTTCGCCTCGGCCTCCGGCCCGCCGGTGTTGATCGCGTCCGCCACGCAGTGGGAAATGTGCTCCTCCAGCAGCCCGAGGGCCACCGCCTGAAGCGCCCGCGTGGCCGCGGAGACCTGGGTGAGCACGTCAATGCAGTAGGCGTCGTCATCGACCATGCGCTGCAGGCCCCTGATCTGACCCTCGATTCGCCTGAGGCGCGTCAGATATGCCTGCTTGTCTCCGCTGTACCCATGCATGCTCCTACGGTACCCGTATTAGGTATGGCACTGGAGGTCCTCGGACCGGTCAGCGGAGGCTGGAGATCAGCTTCTCCCACTGCTCGGCCACCTCTTCCGCCGAGTGCCGTACCGCCGTGTCCAGCGCCCCCGCCGCCAGCGAGCGCCGCCGCCGCTCGTCGTCGATCAGCGCCAGCAGGGCCGCCGCGAAGAGCTGCAGGTCGCCCTCCGTCTCCGGCACCAGCACCCCGTTGTAGCCGGTCGCCACGAACTCCGTCGGCGCCCTGGCCCCCTCGAAGGCCACCACGGGCACTCCGCACCCCATGGCCTCCAGCACGGTCATGCCGAGCTCCTCGGTGCGCGAGGTGCTGGCCACGATCGACGCCTTGGCGAACTCCCCCGCCAGGTCCGGCGTCGTCCCCATGAAGTAGACGTGATTGTGCAGGTTGAGGTCGCGTACGAGCGCCCGCAGCCGCCGCTCCTCCGAGCCGCCGCCGTAGAGCCGCAGCCGCCAGTCCGGCCGCTTGTCGGCCACGACCGCGAACGCCCTGATCAACCGGTCGTAGGCCTTGACCGGCACCCACCGCCCGCCGGCGGCCACGATCCTGTTGTCCATCCGCGAGCGCGGCCACGGGCCACTCGGCAGCGCGTCCAGCACGGAGTGCACAGGCGGCCCGCCGGCCAGCAGCCCGGCCCATTCCTCCCGGGCCGAGTCCGTGGCCGTCACGACGGCGCTCAGGCGCGGGTAGAGGCGTTTCACCGGCCCCGGGACGGACGGCCGCGCCCACTCCCTGGCGATCGTCAAGGTTTCACGTGGAGCATGCCGGGCGGCCTGGACGCTGAGCCCCGGCCTGGTCGTGATCAGGACGTCGGACTTGAGGTTGCGCAGCACCCGCCAGAACGCCACCTCGGCGCGCACCTGCCCGTTGGGGAACAGGTGCCGCACCCCCGGCCTGGCGTCGACCACGCTGCGCAGGGCCACGTTGGGGCCGACGGGGAAGAACGGCTTCTCCTTCTGGCGCCTGATGCTGATCACCTCGACGTCGTGCCGCTCGGCCAGAGCGGTCGCGAGGTTGAGCGTGGCCCGTACGTCGCCCCGCATGACATACGCCGAGGCGAGCACCAGGCTGACCTTCATCCCCCGACCTCGATCCGCAGCTCGTCGTCGGCGGTGTAGCAGGGTCTGATGGGCACACCGTCCACCTTGGCCGAGGGATAGTGCAGCCGGCGTCTCTTGCCGTCCACGTCGTCGAGCCGGGCGCCCAGCCGCAGCGGCGTGGGCACGCCCTCGACCTCCAGCGCGGGCTCCCAGGTGCCGGAGCCCGCGGCGGTCCCGGGGTCGGCGGCCAGCACGTCCACGAGCGACACGGCGGCGTGGAAGCGCACTCCCTGCACGGTGGCGGTGGCGGACACCCGCGAGCTCGTCTGCCTGCGGTCCAGGGTCAGCACGGCCTCATGGCGGGAGTCGTCGTCCTCCAGGCCCGTGTACGCCAGCAGGCCCATGACCTCGAAACGGCCCTCCCTGAACCAGACGGCGCGCACCTCGGCCACCGGCTCCGCGTCGGAGATCTTCAGTGCCAGGTAACCGTTGCGGGTGCGGTAGGAGCGGTAGGCGAGGGTCCGGCGGCACAGGGCGTACGCGTCGAGGTGGTCGAGCGAGAATCCCGGATCGACGCTGCGCAACCGGTCACGTTTGTCGCCGTGGCGCAGGTAGGCGTCCCAGCGCCCGGCCGTGAGCTCCAGCGGCGCCAGCGAGACCGCCAGCGAGGCCTCGCGCGCCCGTCTGCCTGGCGTACCGAGCCGCACGCCGCGTTCCACCCCCGTGGTGCGGTGCCTGAGAACGAGTTCGGTGCCGTCTGCCAGTGGTTCGTCGATGGCGAGTCGCAGGGAGAGCACGTCGGCCAGGGTGACCTCGGCGTCAGTGACGACGACGCGCATCACGACCCCCCTCCCCGTCGAATAGAGCCATGCGACGTTGAGGTTACCGTGATTTTCCCGTTATGTGGATGGCAGATTTCTCAAACCCAACCCTGCTGACGTGCGAAACTCCCTCACACGCGATGTAAGGGAGTCCGACTTCACCTGTCAGGACGGGCCCTTGACCGACTTGATCAACAGCTGGGCCACGTCCACGACTTCCAGCGATTCCTTGGCCGCGCCGCTGTTCTTCTTCTCGTTGATCGCGTCGCCGAGCATCACCATGCAGAACGGGCAGGCGGTCGACACGGTGTCGGGATCGGTGGTCAGCGCCTCGTCCACCCGCTCGGTGTTGATGCGCTTGCCGATGCGCTCCTCCATCCACATGCGCGCGCCGCCCGCGCCGCAGCAGAAGCCGCGGTCCTTGTGCCGGTGCATCTCCTGGGTCCGCACGCCGGGAACCTTGGCCATGATGTCGCGCGGCTGGGAGTAGACCTTGTTGTGGCGGCCGAGGAAGCACGGGTCGTGATAGGTGATCTTCTCCTCGATCGGCGTGACCGGGGTGAGCAGACCCTCCTCGACCAGCTTCGCCAGTAGCTGGGTGTGGTGCACGACCTCGTACGTGCCGCCGAGCTGCGGATATTCGTTGGCCAGCGTGTTGAAGCAGTGCGGGCAGGTGGCGACGATCTTCTTGACGCCGGCCTCGTTGAGCGTCTCGATGTTCTGCTGGGCCAGCATGTTGAACAGGTATTCCATGCCCAGGCGGCGGGCCGGGTCACCGGTGCAGGCCTCCATCGGGCCGAGCACCGCGAACTTCACGCCCGCGATGTGCAGCAGCTCCGCGACGGCCTTGGTGGTCTTCTTGGCCCGGTCTTCCAGCGCGCCCGCGCAGCCCACCCAGAACAGGTATTCGGCGTCCTCGGGCATCTTTTCATCGACCAACTCGACCTCGAAGTCCAGCTCCTCGATCCAGTCGGCCCGCTTCGTCTCGGACATCCCCCACGGGTTGCCCTTGTTCTCCAGGTTCTTCACCATCACTCCCGCCTCGGACGGGAACGACGACTCCACCATCACCTGGTAGCGGCGCATGTCGAGAATGTGGTCGATGTGCTCGATGTCCACCGGGCACTGCTCGACGCAGGCGCCGCAGTTGGTGCACGACCAGAGCACGTCGGGGTGGATCACGCCCTCCTCGCCGACCAGGGGCTTGTCCAGCAGGGCCAGCACGTCGGTGTCCTTGTGCTCGACGCCGCCCTGGGCCGCCAACAGGTAGGGGGCCACCTTGAAGGCGTGGTCGCGCTGGTCGAGGATGAGCATCTTCGGCGAGAGCGGCTTGTCGGTGTTCCAGGCCGGGCACTGTGACTGGCAGCGGCCGCACTCCGTACAGGAGTAGAAGTCGAGGAAGCCCTTCCACGTGGTGTCGGCGATCTTGCCGCGGCCCAGCCGCTCGGGGTCGAGGTCCTCGTCCTCGAAGTCGACCGGCTTGCCGTCCACCCGCATCTCCGGCGCGCCGCCCAGGCCGTCGGGGCGGCGGGAGAAGAGCACGTTGAGCGGCGCGGTGAAGATGTGCAGGTGCTTGGAGTTCACCACGATGATCAGGAACACCAGCATGAAGCCGATGTGCAGGAGCAGCGCGATCTCCTCCAGCACCGGGCTCGCCGGCAGCACGTCACCGAGCGCGAGCGAGACGAACGCGCCGGAGGAGTAGGGGAAGTTGCCGTTCGCGGCGGCCGCGCCGCGGGCGAGGAAGAGCGTCCAGATGATGTTGAAGATCATGAACAGGACGAGCCACGCGCCGCCCAGGTGGGAGCCGGAGAACCGGGAGTCGCGGCCGAGCGTCTTGGGGGAGTTCCTGACCCGGATGACCGCGAAGGCGACCAGGCCGAGCAGGCAGGCCACCGCGATGAAGTCCTGCAGGAAGCCGAGCACGCCCCAGGTCCCGATCAGCGGGATGTGGAAGTCGGGCGTGCCGGTGATCGCGCCCTGGACGATCGCGCCGTACGCCTCGATGTAGACGGTCAGCAGGATGAAGAACGCCCACATGACGAAGAAGTGGGCGATGCCCGACGGCGTCCATTTCAGCAACTTCTTCTGCCCGAACACCTCGACGAGCTGAGCCTTGACCTCGTCGCCCACGTGGGTCCTGGCATAGTCGATCCGCTCGGGCGCGGGCGGGCCCACGGTCGCCAGCCTGAACAGGTACATCACCCTGCGGCCGGCCACGGCCACCGCAAGGACGGTCATGACGAGCCCGATGACGGCTACCCAGAGCACGGTGTCCTCCCACAGACGACGTTGGCTGTCAGCGTACGGTCACCCCG
Organism: Nonomuraea jiangxiensis; assembly: GCF_900099965.1. Classification (GTDB taxonomy): domain Bacteria; phylum Actinomycetota; class Actinomycetes; order Streptosporangiales; family Streptosporangiaceae; genus Nonomuraea; species Nonomuraea jiangxiensis. Next base: position 58,122 of record NZ_FNDJ01000043.1, read on the forward strand.
CTGCTTCCCCCGCAACAATCCTACCCACGGGTAACATTTCCGAGGTACGCGACATACCCTAAGGTCATAGCCGTCTGTAGAACAATGCTCTAGCCCGTCAAGTAACGCTGCACGGTCGGCCCGAGCAGCGCGACCAGCTCCTCCGGGTCAGCGCTCGCCAGCGGCTCCAGTTTGATCACATAACGCCCCATGATCATGCCGAACATCTGCGCGAAGGCCGCCTCCAGCCGCAGATGCGGCACCTCCAGCCGGTCTGCCACCTGGAAGAGCAGGGCGTTGGTGATGAACTCCCTGAACATGGCGGCGGCCTGTTCGTTCGTCATGGCCGAGCGGAGCAGCGCGAGCATCGGCTCCCGGGTCTCGGGCGCGGCGGTGACCCCCAGGATCGTCCGGACCAGCCGCTCCCCGATGTCCTCGCGCGGCCCCTCCAGCAGCAGGGGGACGAACTCACTCGGGTTGAGCGGCAGCTGCATCGCAGCGACGAACATGCCCTCCTTGGTGTCGAAATAGTGGTGCACCAGGGCGGGATCGACCTGCGCCTCCCTGGCGATGCCGCGCACGGTGGCCTTGTCGAACCCCTTCTCCGCGAACACCTTCCTGGCCGCCGTGAGAATCTCTCCGCGCGTGTCGGCCGAGCCCGGCCTGCGCCCGGGACGCCGCTTGATCGTGCTCATCCCCTTACTCCGTGCGGCGGCCCGGCCGCCCGGACCCCGCCGCCTTTCTCGTCGCTCCGCCGCTCCGCCACCCCATGGCGGCGCGCCGTCGCGTCACCTGCCCACCGCCAGATAGACCCGCATCGGCACGGACAGCACCCCTTCCGGGAACGCCTCGCGCAGCTCCACCCGCTGCCACTCGACCAGCTCGTCGGCGGCACCCGGCGACATCGCCGCCATGTAGGAGTGTGAGCGCAGGCCGAGCAGGAAGTCCTCGATGCCGACCAGCCTCGTCCAGGGTATCCAGCGCTCCTCGATCACGTCGAAGGCGGAGGCGATCGGCGGCACCGACCACTGCTCGACCGCCGGACCGTAGTAGGTGGGCACCGCCGCCGCCAGCCGGGCCTCGTAGGCCGCCAGCCAGTCGGCCTGCGCGGCGTGGTTGAGGTTCCAGCAGCCCACGATCGCGCCGTGCGGCCGCAGCACCCGCCTGGCCTCGGCGATCGAGACCACGGGGTCCAGCCAGTGCCACGACTGCGCGTATGTCACCAGGTCGGCCACGCCGTCGGCCAGCGGCAGCGCGTTGCCGTCGGCCAGCACGGCGACCACGGCGGGCGGGCCGTCCTCGGAGCGGGAGACCAGGCGGGCCAGCATCCCGGCGCCCGGGTCGACCGCGATCACCCGCGAGCCGCGCGCCCTGAGCGCCCTGGTCATGATGCCGGTGCCGGCGCCGACGTCGACCGTGGTGGCGCCGTCGAGGTCGACGCCGGTCAGCTCGCCCAGGGCGCGGAAGATCTCGTCGGGGTAGCCGGGCCGGCCGGCGTCGTAGGCGTCGGCCACCCGGTCGAACACCCGGGCGAGACCTTTGATCGGCCCGGTGTTCACGAGGTGGCCGCCAGGTGCAGCCTGGCGAAGGCCAGGCCCTCCGCCAGGTCGTCGATGCGCTCGGTGCGGCTGGCCGCCTTGCGGGTGTTGATCTCCAGCACGACCAGCCCCGAGTAGCCGGTGTTGGCCAGCCGCTCCAGCATCTGGGCGCACGGCTGGTTGCCCCGGCCGGGCACCAGGTGCTCGTCCTTGTTCGTGACGCCGAGGCCGTCGGCCAGGTGCAGGTGGGCGAGCCGGTCGCCGAGCTTGACGGCCATCTCCATGGCGTCGGAGCCCGACACGGCCGTGTGCGACAGGTCCAGCGTGACCTGGGGGAAGGCGAAGTCGATCGGGTTCCAGTCGGGTGAGTAGGGCACCACGTCGTTGCCCCGGGCACGCAGCGGGAACATGTTCTCGACGGCGAACGTGACGTCCGTCTCTTCACGCATTCTGGCCAGCCCGTTCTCGAAGTCGCGGGCGTAGTCACGCTGCCAGCGGAACGGCGGATGGACCACGACCGTGGAGGCGCCGAGCCGCTCGGCCGCCTTCTGTGCCTTGACCAGCTTGGCCCACGGGTCACGGCCCCAGACCCGCTGCGTGACGAGCAGACAGGGGGCATGGATGGCCAGGACGGGGATCTCGTAGTGCTCGGAGAGCCGCTCGATCACCTCGATGTCCTGGCTAACCGGGTCGGCGCCCACCATGATCTCCACGCCGTCGTAACCAAGGCGGGCGGCCAGCTCGAACGCGTCTGGAGTGCGTTCCGGATATACCGAAGCAGTGGACAATGCGATCTTCGCATTGGGCACGCGGATGACATCAGCCACGCTGCCAGCCTAAGCCGGTAAAGCGGATCTGGCGCGCGAGCCCCTCTGGTGCGCCGCGTCCTGGGGCTCACCAAGGCGTGAGATGCACCTACCGTTGAGGCATGCCACGGATAGCGAAAGGTGCGATCCCCAGCCCGAACATCTGGAACTCTCCCCAGGTCTACGAGCTGGAGAATCGCGCCGTCGACCCCGAGGGCGCGGCCGACGCCGCGATGCGGGCGGTGCGCCCCTGGGACGGCGCCACCGTGCTGGACATCGGCTGCGGCACCGGTTACCACCTGCCGATCCTGTCGTCGCAGGCGGCGCGGGTGATCGGGGTGGAGCCGCACGGGGACCTGGCCGTGCTGGCCCGCCGCCGCTGCGCCGGGCTGGCCAACGTGACCGTGCACGCCGCCACGGCCCAGGAGCTGCCGCTGCCCGACGCCTCGGTGGACGTGGCCGTCGCGCGGTGGGCGTACTTCTTCGGGCCGGGCTGCGAGCCGGGGCTGCGCGAGCTGTCGCGGGTGGTACGCCGTGGCGGCGCGGCCTTCGTGCTGGACCTCGATGCCACCAGGGGGTCGTTCGGGCGCTGGTTCTCGCACACCGTACCGGCCTACTCGGCGCGCGAGGTCGAGGCGTTCTGGGACCGGCAGGGCTGGCAGCGGCGGCCGCTCGATCTGCGGATGGCCTTCGAGCGGCGCGCGGACCTGGAGGCGGTGCTGCGCATCGAGTTCACGCCCGCGGTGGCCGAGCAGGCCATCGCCGAGACGCCGGGCCTGGAGATCCCCTATCCGAACGTCCTGCGCTGGCGCCACTTCTGAGGCTTGACATTGACGCGGGTGTCAACGTTTACCGTGATGGCATGCGCATAGGTGAGCTGGCGGAACGCACCGGGGTGAGCACCCGCTCACTCCGTTACTACGAGCAGCACGGGCTGCTCAGCGCCCGTCGCGCGGCCAACGGTTACCGCGACTACGGCGAGGACGACGTCAGGCTGGTGTCCGAGATCCGGGCCCTGCTGAAGGTCGGGTTCACGTTGGAGGACACCCGGCCGTTCGTCGACTGCCTGCGCCGCGGGCACAGCACGGGCGGGTCGTGCGCGGAGTCGGTCGAGGTCTACGAGCGCAAGCTGAGCGAGATCGACACGGAGATCCGCGTCCTGCTCGCCCGCCGCGCCGAGGTGGCCGCCCAGCTCGCCCGGTCCTGCCCTGGATGCTTTGTGAAGGGATGAGAAAGATGATCACGCTGACCACGGACAACTACGAGGAGCGGGTGCTCAAGAGCGACGAGCCGGTGCTGGTGGAGTTCTGGGCCGAGTGGTGCGGGCCCTGCAGGATGGTGGGCCCCGTACTGGAGCAGATCGAGGCCGAGCACGGGCTGACGGTCGGCAAGCTCAACACCGACGAGAACCCCGAGATCATGGCGCGCTACGGGGTGATGGCCGTGCCGACGATGCTGCTGTTCGAGAACGGCGAACCGGTGAAGCAGATCGTGGGCGCCAAGCCCAAGCGCCTGCTCGTCTCTGAGCTCGGCCTGGCCTGACCCGCCGATCCAGCCCGGCGCTCGAAGATTGTCGGCGGCGCCCGCTAGCCTGCTCCGCATGGCCAAGACTGCCCAGAAGCCCGGATATCGCTGCTCCGAATGCGGCTGGCGCACCGCCAAGTGGGTCGGCCGGTGCGGCGAGTGCCAGGCGTGGGGCACGGTCGACGAGGAGGGCGCGCGCGCCGGGGTCAACGTGGTGCAGGCCGGCGCCACCACCGCGCCCGCGCTGCCGATCGGCCAGGTCAAGGCCGAGGTGGCGACCGCGCGCACGACCGGCGTGAGCGAGCTCGACCGGGTGCTCGGCGGCGGCCTGGTGCCGGGCGCGGTGGTGCTGCTGGCGGGCGAGCCGGGCATCGGCAAGTCCACGCTGCTGCTGGAGGCCGCGGCCCGCATCGCCGAGCGCGAGACGGTGCTCTACATCACGGGCGAGGAGTCGGCCGCCCAGGTGCGCCTGCGGGCCGATCGCATCGGCGCGATCCAGGACCGGCTCTACCTCGCCGCGGAGACCGAGCTGTCGGCTCTGGTCTCCCATGTGGAGAAGGTCCAGCCCAGCCTGCTCGTGGTCGACTCGGTGCAGACGGTCGGCTCGGCCCAGGCCACCGGCGTGCCAGGCGGCGTGACCCAGGTCCGCGAGGTGGCGGCCAACCTGGTGCGGCTGGCCAAGGAGCGCAACATGGCCACCGTTCTGGTCGGCCACGTCACCAAGGAGGGCTCGATCGCGGGCCCGCGCACGCTGGAGCACCTGGTCGACGTGGTGCTCAACTTCGAGGGCGACAACCACTCCAGGCTGCGCATGGTGCGCGCGGTGAAAAACCGGTTCGGTCCCACCGACGAGATCGGCTGCTTCGACCTGCACGAGCGCGGCATCGAGGGCATCACCGACCCGAGCGGGCTGTTCGTCTCCCGGCGCAGCGAGCCGGTGCCCGGCACCTGCGTCACCGTCACGGTCGAGGGCACCCGCCCGCTCCCCGCCGAGGTCCAGGCCCTGGTGGCGCGCACGGAGGCGCAGCAGCCCAGGCGCACCTCCTCCGGGCTCGACACCTACCGGGTGCAGATGATCCTCGCGGTGCTGGAGCGCCGGCTCAACGCCCGCCTCGGCGGCTGCGACGTCTACACCGCGACCGTGGGCGGCATCAAGCTGGCCGACCCCGCGGTGGACTTGTCGGTCATGCTCGCCGTGGCCAGCGCCGCCGGGGACAAACCGCTGCCACCCGGCCTGGTGGCGCTCGGGGAGGTCGGCCTGGCGGGCGAGTTGCGCCCGGTCAAGGACGTGCGCAGGCGGCTGACGGAGGCGGCCAGGCTCGGCTTCAAGCGCGCTCTCGTGCCCGCCGGATCCCTGGAGGAGGGCGGCCGACGGCGCACCGGGCAGCGCGCGCTGGTGCCGGTGGGGCCGGTGGCGTTCGCACCTGGGTTCGAGGTCGTGCAGGCGGAGAACGTCTGGGACGCTCTCACACACGTCACATAGCACGGCTAAGCTGAGCGTGACCGATCGACACGGGGGTCAGGTGGATAGGAGTCTTGACGACCGTCGTCGCGAAGCCCTGGCCGCTGTGGCGCCGGGCACACCGTTGCGCGACGGCCTGGAGCGGATCCTGCGCGGGCAGACCGGCGGGCTGATCGTGCTCGGTTACAACAAGGTCGTCGAGCAGGTCTGCAGTGGCGGCTTCCAGCTCGACGTCGAATTCTCCCCCACCAGGCTCCGCGAGCTGGCCAAGATGGACGGGGCCATCGTGGTGAGCGGCGACCACAAGATCGTACGCGCCGCCGTGCACCTCGTGCCCGACCCCTCGATCTCCACCGACGAGTCCGGCACCCGCCACCGCACGGCGCAGCGGGTGGCCAGGCAGACGGGCCTGCCGATCATCGCGATCAGCAAGTCCATGCGCATCATCGCCCTCTACCTCGACGGCATCCGCTATGTCCTGGAGGAGTCGGCCGCCATCCTGTCCAAGGCCAACCAGGCCCTGGCCACCCTTGAGCGCTACAAACACCGCCTCGACGAGGTCTCCGGCACCCTGTCGGCGCTGGAGATCGAGGACCTGGTGACGGTCAGGGACGTGGCGGCGGTGGCCCAGCGCCTGGAGATGGTCCGCCGGATCTCCGACGAGATCAAGGGCTACGTCGTGGAGCTGGGCACCGACGGCCGCCTGCTGTCCCTGCAACTGGACGAGCTGGTGGCGGGCGTGGACTCCGAGCGCGAGCTGGTGATCCGCGACTACCTCCCGCCCCCCGCCGGCCGCCGCCAGCGCCGCCCGGTGGAGGCCATGCACGACCTCAACCAGCTGTCCGGCAACGAGCTCCTGGACCTGTCGGTCGTGGCCCACGTCCTCGGCCACAACGGCACCGACAAGCTGGACAGCCCGGTCAGCCCGCGCGGCTTCCGCCTGCTGGCCAAGGTCCCCCGCCTGCCCGGCGCGGTGGTCGACCGCCTGGTCGACCACTTCGGCGGCCTGCAGAAGCTGCTGGCGGCGAGCATCGACGACCTGCAGGAGGTGGGGGGCGTGGGCGAGTCCCGGGCACGCAGCGTCCGCGAGGGCCTCTCCCGCCTGGCCGAGTCCTCGATCCTGGAACGCTACGTCTGAAAGGACCGCGGGCCCTGGCCCGGACTGCGTCCTGCGGCCATCGCTTTGGCGAGCGGCCGAATACGGGCGCCACCGTGCCGCACGGCACGCCCACGGCGGACACGGGATCGTGCGCTGAGCCGTACACCGCCTCGGGACCGTGCATGAGCCGGTGTGGCGCTGTGCGTGGCTGTGGGCCATTGTGACGTGCGGTTCCGCCCCTCCCGGGGCTGAGCGCCCGCCTTGGGGCGGGCGACAGCCTGGCCGCCTCACAGCCGCGCCGCGGGGGCACCGGCCGCGGGCCTCTCCTTCAGCTCTAGCGGAGGTGGAAAATCCCCTTGGCGCTGCGCAGCCCACCCAGGCGGGCGGTGGCCACATAGGTGCCCGGCAGCGCGGTCTGCTGGATGGAGCGGCAGTCGATGCTCGACCGCCGCCGGTCCCAGTCCAGCACCCGCACGTGCGGCACCCCCCGCTGCAACTGCTTGATCTCCGTCCCGTCCCCGCTCACGCAGTCGGCGTTGGACCAGATGCGGTCGGCCCCCGAGGTGATGCGGATCTCCAGCGCCCGCGGACCCACGTCGGCGGTGCACATCACGGGGCCCGCGTTGACCAGCGTGATGATGAAGTTCGGTCGGGCGCCGGCCGCGTAGATCTGCTCCTTTCCGCCCTGGAGGCTGAGCACCAGGTCCTGCTCCTGGCATGGCTCGCCGGGCCTCCTGAGAGGGGCGGGCGTTGGCGACGGCGTGGGCGTGGTGGTGGTGGTCGGGGTGGGCGACGGGCTGGCCGTGCCCATGGCAAGCGTGCGTAGCCCGGCCAAGAGTGGATCAACTGTGGGCGTGGCGCTCGGCGAGGCCTGCGCTCTGGACGTACGCTCGGGTCCACTGCCTCCGCTGGAGCACGCCCAGGCCACAACGGCGACGACGACGAGCACCGCCACCAGCACGCTCATTCGGCGCCGCCAGTAGACGTCCCCGCCGTCGCCACGCATCGTATCCGGGTCCATACGCTCAGCATGGTAAGCCCGCCACCGCTAAGAAGCGGCGACACGCCGAGGGCAACCATCTGGGCATACCCTTGACCGCGTGGTTGAGTCGAACCTCCTGCACGCCCCCGTTCTGGACTGGTACGAGGACAACGCCCGGGACCTCCCGTGGCGTGCCCCTGACGCGACCCCGTGGGGTGTGCTGGTCAGCGAGATCATGCTGCAGCAGACCCCGGTCGTACGCGTTCTGCCCGTCTGGCACGAGTGGCTGACCCGCTGGCCCGTTCCCAAGGCGCTGGCCGACGAACAACCCGGCGAGGCCGTACGCGCCTGGGGAAGGCTCGGCTACCCGCGCCGGGCGCTGCGCCTGCACGCGTGCGCCAGGGCCATCAGCGACGAGCACGGCGGCGAGGTGCCGTCCGACCACGCGACCCTGCTGTCCCTGCCGGGCATCGGCGAATACACCGCCGCCGCGGTCGCCAGCTTCGCCTACGGCGGCCGCCACGCCATCCTGGACACCAACGTCCGCCGGGTGTTCGCCAGGGCTGTACGCGCGGAGGAATACCCGCCCACCGCCACCTCGGCGGCCGAGCGGCGGCTCGCGGAGGCGCTCCTGCCCGAGCTGGGCGCCGCCCGCTGGGGCGTGGCGGTGATGGAGCTGGGCGCCCTGGTCTGTACGGCCCGGGCGCCGCGCTGCGCCGACTGCCCGATCACCCACCTGTGCGCCTGGCGGCTGGCGGGCAAGCCACCGCACGACGGCCCCGCGCGCAAGGGCCAGACGTACGCCGGCACGGACCGCCAGTGCCGCGGCCGCCTCCTTGAGGTGCTGCGCTCAGCCCACGGCCCGGTCCCCAAGGCGGCGCTGGACGCCGTGTGGGACGACGCGACGCAACGGGAACGCGCCCTGGACGGCCTCATCACCGACGGCCTGGCCGAACACCTGGACGACGGCACCTACCGCCTCCCCCACGACGGATGAGCAACCCCCGCAACCACCCCAAGATCCACCATCCCAAGGTTCGCCGCCGCCCAAGCTGACCCCATCGAGCACTACCGCCCTCAGCCGAACACCCGCCCCACCACCGACCCGCCATCCCGGACCCCCGCCTCAACCGGCCGCTCCCCAGCCGCCCTCCTCAGCCAGCCCTGCCTGAGCCGACCTCGCTTAGCTGACCCCCCTCAGCTGACCCCGCTCAGGCGGCCTGGCTCAGGCGGCCTGGCTCAACTGACCCGGCTCAACTGACCCGGCTCAGGCGGAACCGCTCAAGCACCCCCGCTCAGCGGCCACGCTCAAGCGACGTCTCTCAGACGACATCTCTCAGGCGCCCCCTTCACGCGCCCTCCTTCAGGCGATCCACGGCGGGACGCCGAACTCGGTCCCGTCCGCCGTGAAGGCCTTGGCCTCGCCAGGGGCCGTGACGACGGCGCTGTAGCCGCTGCGGGGATCGGCCAGCACCCGCCGCACCGTACGGGCGGGCATGACGACGGTGTCCCCCGCACCGACCTCGAACCGCTCCTCCCCCAGCTCCACCACGGCGGCCCCGTCGAGCCACGTCCACACCTGCTCGCAGTCGAAGTCGTGCACCGGTCCCACCGCGCCGGGCCGGGCGTCGACCCTCCACAGGGACCGCGAGGCCCCACCCTGCGTCGGCGAGGCGAACGTCGTCATGACCCCGCTGGGAGTCTCCGACCGGCGCGCCTCGGCCTCACGTATGACAGTCATCTCCTGAACCCCTAAGATAGGCAACCACGTTGTCCTTATAGTCAATCAGGTTGTCTATCATGTCAAGCCCAGGCTTCGAACTACCGCTGCGTCTGCTGCTGGCGTTCCGGGTGCTGATCGACGAGTTGCACGCCGAGCTGGCCCGGCAAGGTCACCCCGATATCCGCCCGATGCACGGGTTCGTCATGCAGGCCATCGGCCCGCAGGGCACCACCGCCGTCGACCTCGGCCGCACGCTCGGCGTCTCCAAGCAGGCGGCCGGCAAGACCGTCGACACCCTGGAACGCATCGGCTACGTCGAACGTACCCCGGACCCGGCCGACACTCGCCGCAAAGTCATCCGCCTCACCCCGTACGGCATGGACGCCCTGAACCGCTCGGCCCGCATCTTCGACGACCTGCGCGCCCGCTGGGCCACCGAACTGGGCGAGGACCGCCTGAACGCCCTGGAGTCGGACCTGCGCAGGATGACCCCGGCCAACCTGTGGCGCCTCGACACCCCAGGCTGGTTCGGCAACCTCTGACCGGGCCGCCGCATCACACACCAGACCGACAGGTCGGCACGTGGCCAGCCCCCCATCGGAGGGCGGAACTGCGGGCCGAGACCGATCGGCACCCAGGCCGCCGGCCTCCCCACCCCGCAGTCGCAATCGCAGTCGTCAGGCGGCGAGCTGCAGGCCCAGGCTGGTCAGGTTGGTACGGGCCCAGGCCAGTTCCTCGGCCAGCAGCGACACCAGGGCCCCAGGCCCCTTCGCCCGTCCGGGAACGGTCAGGTTGTGCGTCTCGACCTCGATGTGCGCGCTCCCGCTGACGGCTCCCGACAACATGGCCGTCAGCGTGTCGTGCAGCACCGCACTCGGGCTGCTCGGCATCTCGCCCGTGTGGTTGTGTACGTGCCCCAGCTTGACCACGGGCGCCCCGGCCTCGGCCAGGCCCTTGAGTGCCGCACCCGGCCCCTCGGCCCCGCAGGCGAGGTGACAGGCGTCCAGGCACACGCCCAGGTGCTCGGAGTCGATGCCGCACACCCGCTCCAGCGCCTGCTCGGTCGTCTCCAGCACACACCCCGGCCAGGGCTCGAACCCGACCCTGATCGTCTTGCCGGTCACGCTGTAGATGCCGCGCAGCTCGCGGGCCAGCCGCTCCAGGCGCCGGGCGGCGATCGAGTGCAGGTCGGCGGGCCAGTCGCGGCGCCAGCCGATCGGAATGGTGGAGATGCTGCCGAACCGCACGTCGTCCGGAAGCAGGAACGCCAGGATCTTGGCCAGGGCCATGGTGTAGCGGTAGCGCTCGGGCTTGGCCCAGTCGGGCCCGGGGACCTCCTGGTTGCGGCCGCCGGTGCCGTTGAGGCTCACGACCTCCAGGCCGCGCTCCTCCAGGGAGCGGCGCAGCCGTACGAGCTCGATGCGGTCGGCCGTGAGATGGTCGGCCACGCTCGGCGAGAGCCACAACCCGATGCCCATCCGCTCCACGCCCAGCCGCTTGCGCACCGGGACCGCGTAGCGGGTCAGGTGGGCGATCAGGTTCTCCAGGTCCTCCGCGGGGTGGATGCCCGCGTTGTAGGCGAGGTGAACGAGCGTTCCGTCGTTGTGACGCAGGCGCATCGGTTTCCTCCACGGCTTTCTTGTGTTCCGTCGCCCGCCCCTGGCGCGCGGCCCCTGACGAGCATGCCTGCTCGCCCGCGGCTCCCGCGTCCGCCCCGAGTTGATTCCTCACTACTCCCGAGGGAGCAGCCCGCAGCTTGGGAACGTGCTCTATGTGGCTCACTTGGATGAGACTTGGCGAAGCTCTACGCAGTGTAGTACTACTCTCGGTGGCGGTACACCCGAGACGCCAAACGATTACGCAACGACGCCCGTCTCACCCCTTATGACCACGCAGCACCCGCGAATGTGACATCGGACACCCAACCGCGGCCACGGCAGGCGGCCACCCACGACACCAGAACGGTGGCCATGTGCCCGGCCCTGGACGTCAAGCGAGACCGTGCCCTCGGCGCGAAATGGTGCGATGTGGCGATAACCGACACCACGAACAGCACGACCAAGCACCCGCCTACCCGCGCCACAGGAGACCGTCAACTCCATCGAACGCCGAGCCGCCCAGGACCGCCGGTCAGAACCACACGCCCACGACAGAGGCGCCACAGCTCCGCAGACGACACAACCCCGCGCCCACAACCACCCCGCCCCTCCACGACCCCATCCCGTCCACGCCCCACCCACCCACAGCCCCGCCCCCGCAACTCCTCCCACGTCTCATCTGTCCACAACCAGCGGACCACCCCGCCCGCCGGATCACCCTGACCCAAGCGATCGCCCCCGACCCAGCGGATCACGCTTACCCAAGGGATCGCCCGACCCAGCGGATCGCACTAACCCAAGGGTTCACCCCACCCCGACCCATCACCCCGACTCAGCGGATCACCCTGACCCAGGTGGATTCCCCCGACCCAGCGGATCACGCTTACCCAAGGGATCGCCCCCACCCACCAGATCACCGCGACCCGACCAATCACCCCGACCCAACCAATCACCCCGACCCGAGCGATGACCCCGGGTCCAGCGATAACCCCGGATCCAGCGGATCACCCCGCCGCGCGACACCCCCGGAACACGCGAAAACCCCCGCGCAACCTTCGCGCGGGGGCTTCCGTTGAGAACCTGAGCTGAGCCCAGCGAGGACCCGTCAGTTCTGAATCGGGGCGGCGATCGCGGCCGCCGAGTCCGGGACCTTCGTGACCGACTCGCCCTGGAAGACGAACTTGGCGTTGTCGCCCTCGCCCTCCACCGTCACCTTGACGACGTGCCCCGGCCGGAGCTCACCGTAAAGGATCTTCTCCGACAGGGAGTCCTCCAGCTCGCGCTGGATCGTACGGCGCAGCGGACGGGCGCCCATGACCGGGTCGTAACCCCGGTCGGCCAGCAGCTGCTTGGCCTCGGACGAGACGTCGAGCCCCATGTCGCGGTCCTTCAGCCTGGAGTCCACCTGGGCGAGCATCAGATCCACGATCTTGATGATCTCGGCCGGCGTGAGCTGGTGGAAGACCACGATGTCGTCGACACGGTTGAGGAACTCGGGCCGGAAGTGCTGCTTGAGCTCCTCCTGGACCTTCGACTTCATCCGGTCGTAGTTGGAGTCGGCGTCGTTGGACTTCGCGAACCCGACCCCGATGCCCTTGGAGATGTCCTTGGTGCCGAGGTTGGTGGTCATGATGATGACCGTGTTCTTGAAGTCGACCACGCGGCCCTGGGCGTCGGTCAGGCGACCGTCCTCCAGGATCTGCAGCAGCGAGTTGAAGATGTCGGGGTGGGCCTTCTCGATCTCGTCGAACAGGACCACGGAGAACGGCTTGCGCCGCACCTTCTCGGTGAGCTGGCCGCCCTCCT
>NZ_FNDJ01000044.1 GCF_900099965.1 Nonomuraea jiangxiensis
TCGCCTTGAGATGAGGTCTCCCTCCCAGTGATGGGGTAAGGCTCCCGGTAGATGATCGGGTTGATAGGCCGGAGGTGGAAGCGCGGTAACGTGTGGAGCTGACCGGTACTAATAGGCCGAGGACTTGACCACAAAGCAGACTTTCAAGTTTTTGCTCGCGTCCACTAGGCAATTCTGAGACAGCAAACAGGCTGTTTCGGAGGGTTACGGCGGTTATGGCGGGAAGGAAACACCCGGTTACATTCCGAACCCGGAAGTTAAGCTTCTCTGCGCCGATGGTACTGCACTCGGGAGGGTGTGGGAGAGTAGGTCGCCGCCGGACAATCTTTTGGGGGGTTCGACGCTTCGGGCGTCGAGCCCCCCTTTTTTGCGTTGGTGAGGCTTCACGTGTGGTGCGTGGGGCCTTTTCTTGTGTTGTGCGTGGGTCGGGTTTTCGCTGGTGGGGTTGTGGGCGGTTGCGGGGGCCGCGCACCCGGACACCTTGGCCACTCGCCGCAGCTTTGCCCAGTGGATCGGCCAGGCGGGGGATCTCGGGGCGGCCCGTGATCAGAGCGAGAGCGCGGACTGCCGTCCGTCTGCGAACGCATTGACAGCCCGGAGTGCCCCTCCAGCCTGATCAACTCCACCCTGATCAACCGCCAAGAGTCGGCCCGGTGGGTGGGAAAGCTGCGGGATGCGGTCGCGGGCCGACCTCAAGTGCTGGACAGGCGGGGCGGGTGGCACGGCGGCGGCACGCGAGCTGTTGGCGGTGGCGGGTCCCGGTCATTCGGAGGCCGTCACCACCCGGCGGTAGCTCGCCTGAGCGTTTCTCATGCGCTTGCCGACCGGTCCTGCGTCACAAGGGACCGGGCACCGGTCGGGGGACGGCCGGTGCCCGGTTGTGGGGACGGTGAGGTGGTCGGGACTACTGGGGAAGGACCAGGAGGGCGTCGCCGATGGCGCGCTCCCTGCCGTCCGACGGCTTGTTGACCACCTTGCCCGACACCACCATCGCCGTGGAGCCGCCTCCGTCCAGGTTGATGGCGTTGACCGCGCCCAGCCAGCGCATGAACTGGGCGGCCTCCACGAAGTTCGCGCCGATCGTCTGGCCGGGCTTGCGGCCGTCGATGGTGGCCAGGATGAGGCTGCCGTTCTTGGTCGTGCCGAGCAGGGTGCGCGGGTGGCGGCGGAGGATCATGTTCATGGAGTCGTGTCCGTCCCGCTTGGCCGTGATCTTCACCTTGCCGTTGCGCACCAGGCCGACGCTGCCCGCGATGACGTTCACGTCCGGGGTCAGCGCGATGGGCTGCTTGGCGCGCAGGTCGATCACCTTGGTGTCGACCTTCACTGTCCAGTTCTCCCAGGCGTGCTGGTTGATCCAGTCGGCGGCCAGGCCGTTGCCGTGCAGCACCCGCGCCCCGGCGGGCACCGTGGCGCCCGAGGCACGTAGGTCGACGACCTTGCCGTTCGCGTCGAGGACGGCGTCGGTGCCGCCGGTGGGCGTCTTGGCTCCGTACTCCTCCGTGTACAGGACCAGTTCGTCCGTCGCGGCGGCCCGGTTGACCCCGTTGGCCGCGATCTGCTGGCCGTCCTGCGAGGTCACGACGACGATCGTCTCGATCTCGGTGATCCGCGCGCTGCGGCCCTTGAGGACCACCGCCGAGCGGCCGGGTACGGCCTCGCTCAGCAGCTTGCCGCCCACCACCGACGCGCCGACGGGCTCGCCGCGCAACTCGACGGCCGTGTGGATGTTGAAGAAGCCGCCGTTGAGGCCGACCACCGCCTTGCGTGCCTTGGCCATCGAGGAGACGGTCTCCCGCTTGGCCACGCTGGCGCCCACCGAGGCGGCGTACGAGCCGCGGAACGTCTTCGCGTCGATCATGACGACCTTGGCGTTCCACGGGCCGGTGGTGTCGAGCCCGTCGTCGCCGAGGTAGTCGACCTTGACCTTCAGGTCCGCGTCCTTGAGCTCCTTGGCCTTCTCCTCGGCCTTCTTCTTGTCCTTCAAGGACCACAGGCCGACGCGGACCATGTACATGGTCTGGGAGGGGGCGTCGGCGACGCCCGGCCGGACCACCTCCTGCACGCTAGCGGCCTCACCGGCCGCCTCGACCGCGGCGGCCGCGGTCTCGGCCGCCGTCAGCGAGCCGGCGTCCTTGCCGTTCGGCAGCAGTACGGTCACCGTGTAACCGTCGGTCGACGTGCCGGCTTTCACGTCGTACAGGTCGATGCCCTGGGTCACGGCGGTCAGGGTCTTGGCCGGTGCGGCCCGGGTGCCCAGGGGGAACTTGGCAGTCGGGAAGCGCACCGCCTGCTGCTCCGCCGTGGCGGGCAACGTGGTGAGCGTCAGTGCCGCGGCAATGGCCAGGCCGCCGGCGATGGTGCGTCGAGACATGGATTCTCCAGAGGGCGGTACAGGGACCGCACCATCGTGGCGAGATCAAGGTCTCTGAGGCAGGCGAACGCGCCGATCCGGTCAAGAGGTTACGAGATTGACATCGTGATCGGATACTCTTTGCCTATGTCACGTATCTGCATGTGGTGGCGGCCGACAGACGGCCGCTGATTCCCCATGCACGGGCCGTCCCTGAGACGGCCCACCTGACGTGCGGGTTCGCTCCGGGACGGCATGACCTCCAAGGAGACAACCCCGATGAACGACGTCGTGCTCACCGGTGACCGCCCGACCGGGCCGCTGCATCTGGGCCACTACTTCGGTTCGCTGGCCAACCGGCTGAGGCTCCAGCACACCTGCCCCATGTACGTACTGATCGCCGACTACCAGGTGATCACCGATCGCGACCGGCCCGGCGCGATCCAGCGCAACATCACCGAGCTGCTCCTCGACTACCTGGCGGTCGGTCTGGACCCGGCCAGGGTGACGATCTTCCGGCACAGCGCGATCCCGGAGCTGAACCAGTTGCTGCTGCCGTTCCTGAGCCTGGTGTCGGTGGCCGAGTTGCAGCGCAACCCCACGGTCAAGGACGAGATCGCGCACAGCTCGCAGCAGGCGGTCAGCGGTCTGATGTTCACCTATCCGGTGCACCAGGCGGCCGACATCCTGTTCTGCAAGGGCACGCTGGTGCCCGTCGGCCGGGACCAGCTCCCGCACGTCGAGGTGACGCGGCTGGTGGCGCGCCGCTTCAACGAGCGGTACGGCGAGGTGTTCCCGGTGCCCGAGGCCATGATGGGTGAGCGTCCGCTGCTCAAGGGCCTGGACGGCGGCAAGATGAGCAAGAGCCGCGGCAACGCCATCCCCCTGTCGGCCACCGAGGACCAGACGGCCGCGCTCATCCGCGGGGCCCGTACGGACTCCGACCGGATGATCACCTTCGACGAGGAACGCCGCCCCGAAGTGGCGAACCTCCTCACGCTGGCGGGCCTCTGCCTCGGCCGAGAGCCCCGCGCGCTCGCCGAGGAGATCGGGTACGGCGGCGCCTCCGCGCTCAAGCGCCTGACCACCGAGGCGGTCAACGAGTTCCTGCGCCCGATCAGGCGCCGCCGCGCCGAGCTCACCGAGGCCGAGGCCAGGCGCATCCTCGCCGAGGGCAACGAGCGCGCCCGTGAGCGGGCGGTCGCCACACTCGACGAGGTACGCCACGCGATGGCGTTCTGAGGCTCCCATCGGGATCGCGTTCTGAGGCTCCCGGCGCGACGGCGGGGACGACGGGCGGGGACGACGGCGGGGACGACGGCGGGGACGGCGGCGGGAGCCTCAGCGGTTGTCGCGGCGGAAGGACTCCAGGGCCAGCAGCGCCACGTGGAGGGACAGGCACGACTCGACGTCGTCGAGGTCGGTGTCGAGGATGCGTTCGAGGCGGCGCAGCCGGTCGTAGAAGGCGGGCCTGGACAGGTGCGCCTTCTGCGCGGCCACCGCCTTGTTGCGCCCGGAGTCCAGGTAGATGCGCAGGATCCGGGTGAGATCGCCGCCGCGCTGCGCGTCGTGCGCGAGCAGCGGGCCCAGCTCCCGCTCGGCGAACGTCTGCAGCCGGGCGTCGTCGCGCAGCAGGTGGAGCAGCCCGCGCAGGCGCAGGTCGGGCAGCCGGTAGAAGGCCCGGCCGTCCGGCTGGCGCACCGCCACGTCGGCCACCTGCTCGGCCTCCAGGAAGCTGCGGCGTACGTCCCTGATGGACTCCACCACCGAGCCGGCGGCCAGTACGAACGCCGAGCCCGGCCGCCACAGCACGCGCAGCCGCTCCGAGAGCGTGGTCAGCGCGGGCTCGGCCTGGGTGCGCGGCGGCAGCGGCAGCAGGACCCCGACGCGCTCCTGGTCGAGCGCCCCGACCAGGGCGGGCAGCCGCGCGTCGCGGCAGGCCGCGGCGGTCGCCTCGGCCAGCTCGCCGAGCTGGGCCTGCCCGTCGAGGGCCTGGTCCATCGGATCGGTCGGCCGGATCACCACGCTGACCAGCTTGCGGCCCGTGAGCGGCACGCCGACGGCGCGGGCGCGGGCGGCGGCCTCGTCGGGGTCGGCGTAGGCGTGGGTGAGGATGCCGGCGATGATCGTGCCGTGCGCCTGGCGTTCGAGCGACTCCTGGTGGCGCTCCAGCAGCCGGCCCAGGGCGAGCGTGGTGGCGGCGCGCTCGGCCAGCACCATGTCGCGCGGGGTCGGGGGCGTGTCGCAGAGCAGGATCAGCCGCCCCCAGTCCTGCCCGCGCGCCCCAACCGTGGTGACCAGCCAGCCGGAGGCGGGATCGTACGCGGTGCGCTGCGCCGGAGCCACCGCCCTGGACCTGGTCTCCCACCCGGCCAGCAGGGTGCCCGCGTCGCGCCCGGCGGACTCGGCGGCCAGCACCTGGTGGGCGAGGTTCTCCAGCAGCACCGGGCGGCTTGACAGCCGGGCCACCTGGGCGAGCACCTTGGCGGGCGAGGCGCCCTCCACCGACAGCTCGGTGAAGACCTCGTGGAGCTGCTCGGAGGCCCGTAGCTCCTCCAGCTGGATGTCGATGATCCGGGCGTGCACGGACTCGGTGATCTGCACGAACGGCGTCTCCCGGGTCAGCACGATGACCGGCAGGCCGTGCTCCTCGGCCGTTTTGACCACGGCGCGCGGCAACTCGCGGACGAACCTGCGGCCCAGCTCCACGATCAGGCCGGAGGCGCCGACCGAGGAAAGCTCGCCGATGTAGTCGCCGAGCTTCTCGGGATCCTCGGGGAGCGCGACCCCGGTGGTGAGGACCAGCTCGCCGCCGCGGAGCAGGTGGGCGATGTCGGCGATCTCGCCGACGTGCACCCACCGAACCCTGGTGTCGAGCCGGTCGGCGCCCGCGACCACGCGCGGGCTGCCCCGGCGTACGGTCTCCAGGGCGAGGACGTCGGCGATGGTGGGCAACACGGGGCAGAGCCTAGCCGATCAACCTGTAAGAACGCTCATGCACCGATTTACGCTTTGTCACGGATTAAGATCCTCCTCCAGAAATTCCCTACGCGGTTCGCGCACCCGGAGCTCCACCCGGCGAATCTTCCCGGAGATCGTCTTGGGCAGTTCGGCGAACTCCAGCCGCCGCACCCGCTTGTAGGGCGCCAGTTCCCTGCGGCAGTGTTCGAAGATCGAGCGCGCGGTCGCCTCGTCCGCCTCGAACCCGGGCACGAGCGTCACGTACGCCTTGGGCACGGCCAGCCTCACCGGGTCGGGGGCGGGCACCACGGCCGCCTCCGCGACGGCGGCGTGCTCCAGCAGCACGCTCTCCAGCTCGAACGGCGAGATGCGGTAGTCGCTGGCCTTGAAGACGTCGTCGGTCCGGCCCACGTAGGTGATGTAGCCGTCCTGGTCGCGGGTGGCGACGTCGCCCGTGTGGTAGAAACCGTCGCGCATCGCCTCGCCGATCCCGCCGACATATCCGGACATGAGGCCAAGTGGGCGGCGATCGTCCAGCGGCAGGCAGATCTCGCCGTCGTCGCCCTGCTCGCCGGTCACCGGGTCGATCAGTACGACCTCGTAGCCGGGCAGCGGCCGGCCCATCGACCCGGGCCTGACCGGCTCGTCCGGCATGTTGCCGATCTGGGCGGTGGTCTCGGTCTGCCCGTAGCCGTCCCTGATCGTGATGCCCCACGCCTTGGCCACCTGGTCGATGATCTCGGGGTTGAGCGGCTCCCCGGCGGCCACGGCCGTGCGCAGGGGCAACTCGCAGGCCGCCAGGTCCTCCTGGATGAGCATGCGCCACACGGTCGGCGGCGCGCAGAACGTGGTGACCCGCTCGTCCCGCAGCACCTCCAGCAGCGCGGGCGCGGAGAAACGCCGGTAGTCGTGGATCAGTACGGTGGCCCCCGCGTTCCAGGGCGCGAACACGTTGCTCCACGCGTGCTTCGCCCACCCCGGCGAGGAGACGTTGAGGTGCACGTCACCGGGCCTGAGCCCGATCCAGGCCATCGTCGACAGGTGCCCGGCCGGGTAGGACGCGTGGGTGTGCTCGACCAGCTTCGGCTGTGAGGTGGTGCCGGAGGTGAAGTAGAGCAGCAGCGTGTCGCCGGCCCGGGTCGGCCCGTCGGGGGTGAAGCGCTCGTCCGCCTCGTACGCCTCGTGGTACGGCAGCCAGTTGTAGGCGTCACCGACCGCGATCTTGGTGAACTCCCCGGCCCCGAACTTGGCCGCGTCGGCGGCCTCGGCGATCACGTGCGAGACGCCGCCCCGCTCGATCCGCTCGGCGACGTCCTTGGCCGTCAGTAGCGTCGTGGCCGGGATGACGACCGCGCCCAGCTTCATCGCGGCCAGCAGCGACTCCCACAGCTCGGCCTGGTTGCCCAGCATGAGCAGAATTCGGTCGCCCCGGCGCACCCCCTGCAAGTGCAGCCAGTTGGCGACCTGGTTGCTGCGGGCCGACAGCTCGGCGAAGGTGAAACGGGCCTCGCTCGCTCCCACGATCTTGAGGGCGACGGCGTCGGGGGTCTCGGCGGCCAGGACCCCGTCGAACCAGTCGAGCGCCCAGTTGAAATCCCCGAGCCCGGGCCAGCGGAAGTCACGGCGGGCGGTGGCGGGGTCGGCGTCGAGGAGGAAGTCGCGGGCTGCACGGAAAGCGCTCATGCCCGGATCCTGCTACGCCGCCAGCCGCCGCTCAAGGCCGTCGAGAACCGACACCAGGCCGAAGTCGAAGGCCATCGCCCGGACGGCCTGCGGATCGTCGTAGGAGTCCATGTGCATGCGCTCCAGGAGGTCGGGGAACTGGGCCGCGGCCTTGGTGACCGAGGCGCGCATCTCGTCGGGGTCGTAGTTCTCGACGCCGATCGCGGCGTTCCAGGCGACCTCCGGGATCGTCATGCCGAAGACGTAGGCGGTCAGCGTGGAGTTGGCGAAGTCGATGTCCAGGCCCGAGAACCCGGCCACCTTGAACAGCCTGCGCATCTTGTCGGCCACGTGCATCGCGTTCGGGCCGAGCGCGGGCAGGCGGCCGAGGAGGTCGGCCGACCACGGGTGGCGCAGCATGGCCTGGCGCATGCCGTAGGCCAGGACCGAGGCGGCCTCGCGCCAGCCCACCTCGTCGGGGTCGGGGACGATCATCTCGGCCCACACCTCGTCGTAGGCCAGTTCGAGCAGTTCGTCCTTGTTGGCGACGTACCAGTAGAGGCTGGTGGCGCCCGCGCTCAGTTTGGCGCCGAGCTTGCGCATGCTCAGCCCGCCGAGGCCCTCCTCGTCGAGCAGCTCCAGGGCGGCGCGGACGATCTCCTCGCGACTGCGCCCCGGGGTGGTGGCCTTGCGGGGCTCGCGGAGCCAGACGGAGGTGAACGACTTGCTCATAGGCACAAGGATAAAACTACTCGCACACCGTGCGAGGATCGTCGTACAGTGTGCGAGTGAACTCGAACACTGTACGAGACCCCCGTCGTTGGTGGGTGCTCGTTGTCCTGTGCCTCTCGTTGCTGGTGCTGACCGTGGACGGCACCGTGCTCAATCTGGCGATCCCCTCCCTGATCGAGGAGCTGGGCGCCACCCCCTCCGACATCCAGTGGATCCTCGACGCCTACGTGCTCGTCTTCGCCGGGCTGCTGCTCACCGCAGGCAGCCTGTCCGACCGGTACGGCCGCAGAAGGTTCCTGGTCATCGGCCTGGTGCTGTTCGGCGGCGCGTCGCTGCTGGCGGTGCTGGCGACCGAGCCCTGGCAGGTGATCGGCGCCCGGGCCCTGATGGGCGTCGGCGGATCCGTCCTGATGCCCTCGACGCTGTCGATCCTCATGACCGTCTTCGACGAGGAGGAGCGGCGCAAGGCCATGGCCATCTGGGGCAGCGTCGCGATGCTCGGCGTGGTCGTGGGCCCGACCCTCGGCGGCTTCCTGCTGGAGCACTACTGGTGGGGCTCGGTCTTCCTGCTCAACATCCCGATCGCGGTGCTGGCCGTCATCGCCGCGTACGCGCTGATGCCCGAGACGCGCGGCGGCGGCCGGAAGATCGACCCGGTCGGCGTGGTGCTGTCGATCATCGGCCTGACCTCTGCCGTGTACGTCATCATCGAGCGCGAATGGAACCCCTTCATCATCGCGCTGGCCGTGGTCGCCCTGGCCGCGTTCGTGATCTGGGAGCGGCGCTCCGACCATCCGATGCTGCCGCTGCAGCTGTTCGCGAACCGCAACTTCAGCGGCGCCTCGTTCTCCATCCTGCTGATGTCGTTCGGGGCCGGCGCGGTGATGCTGATGCTCACCCAGTACCTGCAGTTCGTGCTGGGCTACGGCGAACTGCAGGCCGGGGTGGCGATCCTGCCGCAGGCGGCGGCCGCGGTGGTGTTCAACGGGATCGGTGCCGGGCTGGGGAAGAAGGTGAGCAACCGGGTGCTGGTCGGCGGGGGGCTGCTCGTCATGGCCGGCGGTTTCGTGGTGATGGCGACCACGACCGGATACCTGCCGCTGATGTTCGCCCTGGTGCTGATGGGCGCGGGGGGCGGGCTGGCCGGCCCGTCCGCGTACGCCTCCCTCATGGGGGCGATCCCGATGGAGCACGCCGGCGTCGGCTCGGCCCTCAACGACACCGTCCAGCAGGTCGGGCTCGCCCTGAGCATCGCCGTACTGGGCAGCGTGCTGGCCGGGGTGTTCACCTCCTCAATGCCCGCCGACGCGCCCGCGGGGGCCCAGGAGTCCATCGGCACGGCGTTCGCGCTGGGCATCGTCGAGCCCGCCAAGGCGGCGTTCACCACCGCGGTGCACGTCGGGTCCTGGGTCGGCGCCGGGTTCAGCGTGGCCGCCGCGCTGCTGGCGCTCGCGGTGCTGCGCCCGGTGCCGGCCGTCGCCGTGCCCGAGCCCGAGGGCAGCCCGGAGAACACCTCTGTCTAGCGGACACGGGGCTCCCGCATGCGCTCCAGGCTGTCGAGCTTGTGGGTGCGCTCGTCGTGGCCGATCTGCCGGAGCAGGTCGGCCACCGAGCGGTGGCGGCCGTACTCGGCCGCGTACGTGCCGGGGTCGGGCACGAAGTCCAGGTCCGGGTTCTCGGCCACGAAGGTCATGTACTCGTGCTCCGCGTGGTCCTCGAACTCGGCGTTGAGCCGGTAACTCCAGTCCGGCCTGACCAGGAACAGCACCCACGACACGTGGTAGTAGAAGAACGCGATCAACCACGGCGCGACCTTGTGCGTCAGCCACGACTGCCTCTGCCCCGCGCGCTGCACCAGATCCTGCATGATCAGCAGATGCCACTGCTCGTTGTCCTGGTCGGCGCGGGCCTCCACGATCCGCTCGAACACCCTCCTGGCCAGCGCGGAGCGGCCCGCGTGCCGGTGCACGGCCCAATAGCCCATCCGCTCCCACGCCTGGTACGGCACCCGGGCGATGATCTCCAGCATGGCGAACTTCGTGTACGAGCCCGGCTTGCCGTACAAGAGGTCCACGGGTTTGAACATCATCCTGGCGAGCAGGCTGTAGTCCATGCGCGGGGTGTCCATCGTCTCCTGCTGGGCCCGGCGGAGCCCGTCGCGGTCCAGCTTGGGCGGCCCGGGCGGGGCCTCGGGGCGGCGGTCGACGGTGACGGTCATCTCGATCTCTCCTTCGTCTGCGATGCACCGATCGTCGTCGACGGGGCCGGTCCGGGGCGTCGGCCTCCGGGCGGCATCTGAGGTGCTTCCGCGGAGGTAGCGGCGCGCCGATCCCTACGCCTCCGGGCGCACGGGAGAACCCCTAGGGGTGCCACGTCGCCGGGGTGGCGGGTAGTTTGCAGGGTGTAAGGGATTCTGCCGCCACGGCATCAATCTGAAGGTAGGACGACCAAGTCGGGAAACGGGATACTCAGTAACATGTCGGAGCTACTCGCGCGCCACAGGGCAGTCATCCCCAACTGGGTGAGCCTCAACTACAACGAGCCCATCGAGATCGTCAGCGGTAAGGGCAACCGCGTCATCGACGCCGACGGCAAGAGCTATCTGGACTTCTTCGCCGGCATCCTGACCAACATGATCGGCTATGACGTGCCCGAAGTGCGCGAGGCCGTCGAGCGCCAGCTCGCCACCGGAGTGGTGCACACCAGCACCGCCTACCTGCTGCGCGGCCAGGTCGAGCTGGCCGAGAAGATCGTCCGGCTCTCCGGCATCCCGGACGCCAAGGTCTTCTTCACCAACTCCGGGACCGAGGCCAACGAGACCGCGCTGCTCCTGGCGACGTACGCGCGCAAGAGCGACCAGGTGCTCGCCATGCGGCAGAGCTACCACGGGCGCAGCTTCGGCGCGATCAGCGTCACCGCCAACCGGTCGTGGAAGAACAGCTCGCTCTCCCCGCTCAACGTGCACTTCCTGCACGGCACCGACCGGCACCTGAGCCTGTTCCAGGGCATGACGGACGCCGACTACATCAAGGCGTGCGTGGAGGACCTGCGCCACGTGCTGGCCACCTCGGTCTCCAACGACGTGGCCGCGCTGATCGCCGAGCCGATCCAGGGCGTGGGCGGCTTCACGATGGCGCCCGACGGGCTGTTCGCCAGGTACCAGGAGGTGCTGGCGGAGCAGGGCATCCTGTTCATCTCGGACGAGGTGCAGACCGGCTGGGGACGCACCGGCACCGCGTTCTTCGGCATCCAGAACCACGGCGTGACCCCCGACATGATCACGTTCGCGAAGGGGCTGGGCAACGGGTTCGCCGTCGGCGGCGTCGTGGCGCGCGGCGACCTGATGGACGCCCCGCACGCCGTGGGCCTGTCCACGTTCGGCGGCAACCCCATCTCCATGGCCGCCGCCAACGCGACCCTGGACTACGTGCTCGACCACAACCTGCAGGGCAACGCCGCCCGTACCGGGAAGATCATCATCGACGGGCTCAAGGCGGCGGCGGCCCGGCTGCCGGTCGTCAAGGAGGTGCGCGGCAAGGGGCTCATGTTCGCCGTCGAGCTGCGGAGCCCGGCCCAGGCCGCCCGCTTCATGGAGGAGACGAAGAAGGCGGGCCTGCTGGCGGGCAAGGGCGGCCTGGGCGGGAACGCCATCCGCATGGCCCCGCCGCTCACCCTCACGGTCGAGGAGGCCACGGAGGGCCTGGACATCATCGTCAACGTCCTGGAAATCATCAACGCGGAGGCGGCGGGACAGTGAAGTCCGTCAAGCACTGGATCAACGGGGCCGCGCGGGACGGGGACTCCCGTACCGCGGAGCTCTTCAACCCGGCGACCGGCGAGGTCAGCGGGCATGTGGCGCTGGCCTCGGCGGCCGACGTGGACGAGGCCGTGGCGGCCGCCGCCGCGGCCTTCCCCGAGTGGCGGGACGCGTCGCTGACCAGGCGGACGCAGGTGCTGTTCCGCTTCCGCGAGCTCATGTACGCCCACCGCGACGAGCTGGCCGCGCTGATCTCCGCCGAGCACGGCAAGGTGCACTCCGACGCGCTCGGCGAGGTGGCCAGGGGACTGGAGGTCGTGGAGTTCGCCTGCGGGATCCCCCACCTGCTCAAGGGCGGTTTCTCCGAGGGCGTCTCGACCCGCGTCGACTCCTACTCGATCCGCCAGCCGCTGGGCGTCGTGGCCGGGATCACGCCGTTCAACTTCCCGGCCATGGTGCCGATGTGGATGTTCCCGGTCGCCATCGCGTGCGGGAACGCGTTCGTGCTCAAGCCGTCGGAGAAGGACCCGTCGGCGTCGCTGCTCATGGCGCGGCTCTGGCAGGAGGCCGGGCTGCCCGACGGCGTGTTCAACGTCGTCCAGGGCGACAAGGCGGCCGTGGACCGGCTGCTGGAGCACCCGGACGTGCGCGCCGTGTCGTTCGTCGGCTCCACCCCGATCGCGAGATACGTCTACGAGACCGGCACCGCGCACGGCAAGCGGGTGCAGGCGCTCGGCGGCGCGAAGAACCACATGCTCGTGCTCCCCGACGCGGACCTCGACCTGGTGGCGGACTCGGCGGTGTCGGCGGGCTTCGGCTCGGCGGGCGAGCGGTGCATGGCGATCTCCGTCGTGCTGGCCGTGGAGCCGATCGGTGACGAGCTCGTCCAGAAGATCGTCGAGCGGGTGGACAAGCTGGTGCTCGGCCCGGGGGACGACCCGAAGTCCGAGATGGGGCCGCTGGTGACCGCGGCGCACCGCGACAAGGTGGCCTCCTACCTCGACCTCGGCGTCGAGGAGGGCGCCAAGCTGGTCGTGGACGGCCGCGAGGCGGCGGTGCTCGGCGGCGGCAGGGCGGGCGAGACGTCGGGGTTCTGGCTCGGCGCGACCGTGCTCGACCACGTCCCCGTGGGCTCCAGGACGCACACCGAGGAGATCTTCGGCCCGGTGCTGTCCGTCGTGCGCGTCGGCTCGTACGAGGAGGGCCTGAAGGTCATCAACGACGGCCTGTACGGCAACGGCACCGCGATCTTCACCAACGACGGCGGCGCGGCCCGGCGCTTCCAGAACGAGGTCGAGGTCGGCATGGTCGGCATCAACGTGCCCATCCCGGTGCCGATGGCCTACTACAGCTTCGGCGGCTGGAAGTCCTCGCTCTTCGGCGACACGCACGTGCACGGCACCGAGGGCGTGCACTTCTACACCCGCGGCAAGGTCGTCACCTCGCGCTGGCTCGACCCCTCGCACGGCGGGGTGAACCTGGGCTTCCCGACCAACAAGTAGGCCCCGCCCGAGTCACCGGTAAGCTCTTGATCGTGAAAGCTCGTCGTGCCCATGCCACCGTCGTGGCCATCTCCACGCTGGTCGCCACCATGGGCGCGGCGAGCCCCACACCGACGCCGACCCCCTCGCCGAGCGCCACACAGAGTGACGGCACGCTGCGCATCCTCACCTACCGCGGCTACGCCGAATACGGCGGCATCAGCTCGCGGGTCAACTGGGTGGGCTCGTTCGAGAAGGAGACCGGCTGCCGGATCGCCAAGCTCGACACCGTGGAGACCGCGGCGGACATGGCTGAGCTGGCCAAGCAGCCCTACGACGTGATCTCGGCCGGGCCCGTCCTGGCCGCCGAGCTGATCGCGGCCAAGCAGGTCCAGCCGCTCGACCCGGCCAAGATCGCCGGCTACGACGACATCGACGAGCGCTTCCGCGACATGTCCAAGGTGTCGGGCCGGGTCTACGGCGTGCCCTACCTGTGGGCGTCCCACGAGTTCCTCTACGACTCGACCAGGGTCAAGGGCAGCCTGCGGCAGGCGTTCGAGACCGATCGGGCCGCACTCGAGGACAGCCCGCTGACGATCGCCGACGCCGCCATGGCCGCCGGATCCCTCGACGACCCCTTCGAGCTCACCGAGAGCCGGCTCGACGACACGATCGCGCTGCTGAAGGCGCACAAGCACCGCTCCTACTGGCGGAGCCCGATCGACCTGGTCAAGGGCTTCGCCACCGGCGCGCTCGACTACGCGCAGGCCACTCCTTACTACCGCCTCCTGCTGAAGGAGGCGGGCCTGCCGGTGAAGGCCGTGCGGACGGCCGAGACCACCGGATGGGTGGACTCCTGGATGCTCGGGGCCCACCTCCCCGACACCACCTGCGCCTACCGCTGGCTCGACTGGGTCACCGCGCCCGACGCGCAGCGCGACGCCGCCGCGTGGGTCGGTATGGCCCCGGCCAACGGCAAGGCGTGCAAGGGCCGGGCCAGAGTGATGTGCGAGACCTACGGGGTCGGCGACGACAAGCGGCTCGACCGGATCGCCTTCGCCGTCAGGCCACCCGGGGATTGCCGGGCGGAAGACGGGGAATGCACTGATTATGCCGCCTGGGCCGAACGGTGGAGCACGCTCGCCCAGTGAGTGGGCGCCGCAGTCCCAGACCTGACCGTGCCGCGGTCGCGCCCATCCCCCGCTGAGCGCGACCCGCAGAGACGCCCCGGGCCTTCCCCCCGTCCCGGGGCGTCTCGCTTGCCGCCGGGCGGGGGTGGGTCTCTAGCGGGTCGGGAAGGCCACCACCGTGGCCAGCGGGGCGGGTTGGAGTGCCTCGGCGCAGTCGCCGCAGGCGAGGACCGGCGAGTCGTCGGGCAGCCGCCCGACGCGCACGCGCGGTCGTGGCCATCTCTTCTGGCAGACGACACAGGCGTCGCCGTCGAGCTGGGCCCAGGTCAGGCCCTCAGGGTCGAACGTCAACATGCTCCGCGCCGATCTGGTCGGACCCCAGTTCATCACGCTCCCAGCAGCCATCGCCCATCCGTACGTCGGAACCGTTATAACCCTGACTGAGGCTGTGATCCGCTAGCTCAACGTCAAGTCAGAGTGAATTCTCTTCCCTGGTGACGGTAGTTACACCAACAAAATCGGGCATCCAGCCGCAAGCCGGATGCCCGATCTAGTGGGGTTTGTGTTAGAGGGCGGCGATCGCCTTCTCCAGGATGCCGAGACCCTCCTCCAGCAGGTGCTCGGGGATGACCAGGGGCGGCAGGAAACGCAGCACGTTGCCGTACGTGCCCGCTGTCAGCACCAGCAGCCCCTCCGCGTGGCAGCGCCTGACGATCTCCTGGAGGGCGGCCGGGTTCGGCTCCTTGGTGCCCGGCTCGACCAGCTCGATCGCGATCATCGCGCCCCGGCCGCGCACGTCGCCGATCACGCCGAAGCGCTCCTGCAGCGCCCTGAGGCGGGGGAGCATGATGTCGCCGATGCGCCGGGCCCTGGCGACCAGATCCTCCTCCTCGATGGTCTCCAGCACGCCGAGCGCCGCCTCGCAGGCCAGCGGGTTGCCGCCGAACGTGCCGCCGAGGCCGCCGACGTGCACCTCGTCCATGAGTTCGGCGCGCCCGGTCACGGCGGCCAGCGGCAGGCCGCCGGCGATGCCCTTGGCGGTGGTGATGATGTCCGGCACCACACCCTCGTCCTCGCACGCGAACAACGTGCCGGTACGCGCGAAGCCGGTCTGCACCTCGTCGGCCACGAACACGATCCCGTTGGCCCGGCAGAACTCGGCGATCCGCGGCAGGAACCCCCTGGCCGGCACGATGAACCCGCCCTCGCCCGCGATCGGCTCGAGCACCACGGCGGCCACGTTCTCGGCCCCGAGCTGCTTGGAGATCATGTCGATGGCCTGCGCGGCTGCCTCCTCCGCGCAGTTGTCCGGCCCGCCCGGCCACCGGAACGGGTAGGCCAGCGGCGCCCGGTACACCTCCGGCGCGAACGGGCCGAACCTGTGCTTGTACGGCATGTTCTTGGCCGTCAGCGTCATCGTGAGCAGTGTGCGGCCGTGGTAGCCGTGCTCGAACACCACGACGGCCTGCCGGCCGGTGGCGTGCCGGGCGATCTTGACCGCGTTCTCGACGGCCTCGGCGCCCGAGTTCACCAGGAACGTACGCTTCTCGTGGTCGCCCGGGGTCAGCTCGTTGAGCTTCTCGCACACCCGGACGTAGGACTCGTACGGGGTGATCATAAAACAGGTGTGGGTGAAGTCGGCGACCTGCTTCTGGACGCGTTCGACGACCTTGGGGGCGGCGTTGCCCACGTTCGTGACGGCGATGCCGGAGCCGAAGTCGATGAGGGAGTTCCCGTCGGCGTCCTGCACCACGCCGCCGCCCGCGCGGGTGACGAAGACCGGCAGGGTGACGCCGATGCCGGGCGGGACGGCGGCCTGCTTGCGGGCCAGCAGCTCCTGCGACTTGGGGCCTGGGATCGCGGTCACGACGCGCCGCTCCTGGGGAATGCTCATGGCTCCGACGCTACGGCGGGCTCCGAACTGCGCCGATACGTCGATATGTCACACTGGGTAGGGTCGCCTTCGCCAGAATGGACAAAAATCGCATGCCGCCTTCGCTGCAGACCGTAGCGCGCCGCATGGGCCTGCGGCCGCTGGCCGGGACGTCGGCTGGGACGTCGGACGGGACGTCGGCCGGGACGTCGGCCGGGACGTCGGGCGGGACGTCGGGCGGGACGTCGGGCGGGACGTCGGTTGGGCTGTCCGCTCGGGCTTCGGCGGGGGCATCGGGCGGGGGTGCGCTGGACGCCGTGGTGCGGTGGGTGGCGGTCAGTGAGCTGGCGGATCCGACGCCGTTCCTGGAGGGTGACGAGCTGCTGCTGACCACCGGCATGCGGATGGAAGGCGACTTGTCACAATATGTCGCCCGCCTGGTGGCGCGCGGCGTGGCCGGGCTCGGCTTCGGCGTCGGCGTCTCGCACGAGGAGGTGCCCGCCGCGCTGATCGCCGCCGCCGACGCGGCCGGGCTGCCGCTGCTGGAGGTGCCGCGGGAGACGCCGTTCATCGCCATCGGCAAGACGGTGAGCGAACTGCTGGCCGCCGAGCAGTACGAGGAGATCAGCCGGGCCTTCGCCGCCCAGGGCCGCCTGACGCGGGCGGCGCTGCGGCCGGAGGGCATGCACGCGGTCATCGACCGGCTGGCCAAGGAGGTCGGCGGCTGGGCGGCGCTGCTGGACGAGACCGGCGCGCCCCGCCACGCGACCCGCGACGCGAGGACGGAGGCGGTGACAGCCGAACTCACCCGCCTGCGCACCAGCCGCCACCCCGACACCCCGGGCAAGGGTCCCTCGCACACGGGCCGCCAACCCGACGCCCCTGGCAAGGGTCTCTCCCACACCGGTCATCACCCCGACGTCCCGGACGACGTGCGGGACGGGCGTCTTCCCGAGTCCGTGGGCGGCGAGCGGTTCCCGGACGTCGGAGAGCCTCGGTGGGACGACGGTCGCGGGGTCCTTGACGGGCGGTTGCCCGCGAGTCTGGCGCTGTCGGGGCCCGGTGAGCACATCGTCGTGCAGCCGTTGGGCGGCGGGGTGCGGCCGCGCGGCTTCTTCGCCGTCGGGGCCAGGCACGCCTTCTCGCCCGTCACCCACACCGTGATCAACGCCGCCGGTTCGCTGCTCACGCTGGCCGTGGAGCAGGGCGGCGCCCAGCGGGCAGCGGAGCTGCGCGTTCACGCCGCCGTGCTGGAGCTGCTGCTGGCCGGGGCGGAGGAGCAGGCGCGCGCCGTGCTGGAGCCGCTCGGGGACAGGTTGCCCGAAGAGCCGTTCGTGGTGCTCGCGGTCCCGGCCGAGGCAGCCGAGGCCCTCGCGGCGCACGCGTTCACAGCACCGCTCGGTCCCGGGCTGTCGGCCAGGCCCGGGCTGTCGGCCGGGCACGGGTCGTCGGTGGGTCCCGGGGCTTCGGTCGGCTCCGGGGGTTCGGTCGGCTCCGGGCTCCCCGTCGGCACGGGGCCGAGGGCCGTGGCGCTGGTGGCGGAGCGGGGGGCGGAGAGGGTCGCGCGGGTCGTAGAGGGGCCGGTGGGGATCAGTCTGCCGTCGGGCTGGGCCGGGCTGCGGGCGGCGATCGACCAGGCGGGGCGGGCGCTGGAGGCGGCCGGGCGGGCCCACCCCCCGGGCGCCACGTCAGGCGGTGCCGCCGGGGTGGTGCGGTTCGGGGAGCTGGCCGGTCAAGGGCTGCTCGGGCTGCTGGACCCGGACGCCGCCCGGGCGTTCTCGGCCGCGCTGCTGGCCCCGCTCACCCGCTACGGCTCCCGCGCCGACCTGGTCGAGTCGCTCCACGCGTACCTGGAGAGCAACGGGCACTGGGACGCGGCGGCGCAGCGGCTCGGTGTGCACCGGCACACCCTGCGCTACCGCATGCGACGCGTCGCCGAGCTGCTGCGCCGCGACCTGGACGATCCGGGGGTGCGCGCCGAGCTGTGGCTGGCGCTGGAGGCCGCCCGCCGCCGCTAGCCGTGCGCGTGTGGCGGGCCGGGCTCAGTCCTGCTTGTCCGCCAGGTAGCAGCGGATGGTGGCCGTCGTGACCGCTTCGTACGTGCGGTCGTCGCGCAGGTGCCCCGCGCGTTCCAGGCTGATCGCCCCCTGGGCCGCCGCCCAGAGCGCGTCCGCGATCTTGCGGGGCTGGGTGGGGGCCAGGTAACCGGCCGAGATGCAGTCGGCGATCACCCGGTCGAGGATGTTGAGGGCGGCGCGGGCCAGGGTCCTGGCACGTTCGCTGGGTTCGAAGCCGGGGATCGCCCGTTCGAACATCAGGCTGTAGTAGCCGGGCTCGGACAGGCACGCCTGCCGGTAGGCGGGACCGAGCGCCGTCAGGTGCTCCAGGGGATTGCGCCGTTGCGGCACCGATTCTAGAAACCGGCGGAAGCGTTCGAAACCCTCCAGATAAAGCGCCTCCGCCAGGCCCTCACGATTGCCGAACATCGTATAGATGACGGTCGTCGTGCACCCGGCCTCGGCGGCGATCCTGCGCATGGTCAGGCTGTCGGCTCCGTCCGACTCGAGCAGGTTGACCGCCACGTCGAGGAGTTTGGAGCGAAGCTCGTCATGGCTGGCTCGCTCACCCAGGAGGTAGGCGCCCTGCAGTCCCAACGGCGCCGAGGTCATGAGACCTCCCTGCTGGCCAAGGATCTATGCGTCCTTGTGACCTCACGTCGTTCGGTCACGGGGCCCACGCCTTTCTCAGATCGGGGGCCCACCGCGCTGGAGACCCGCACCCGATGACTTAGCCAGGGCGGAGATCCCTCAAACCACTCCGCATGGTAAACATCCCGAATTAGGTCTACTTCCGTTACATCGTGGGTATACACCAGAGCTTGTACTTAACGGTGAGTCCTGGTGTGAGTGTTGTGCACTGTGGTGTGATTCCCCGACCTTCGGCTTGGCATAACGTCTGGGTATGGACGTGCGTACCTTCTGGCTGGCCGGCCGCCCAGCGACCGGGGAATCCGAGCTCACAGTCACCAACCCCCATGACGGCCGCGAGGTCGGGCGGCACTCCGTGCCCACTGACGCCCAGGTCGCCGAGGCCGTCGCCGCCGCCCACGCGGTGGCCGCGGAGGCGGCGGCGCTGCCCGTGCACGTGCGCGCCGAGGCGCTGGCCCACATCTCGCGCCGCATCGCCGAGCGGTCCGAGGAGATCGCCCAGCTCATCACGGCCGAGAACGGCAAACCGATCTTCTGGGCGCGCGGCGAGACCGGCCGGGCCGTCGCCACGTTCCGGTTCGCCGCCGAGGAGGCCCGCCGCTGGTCGGGCGAGGTGCAGCGGCTCGACACCGAACCCGCCGCGGCCGGGCGGCTGGCATACGTGACGCGGGTCCCGTACGGGCCCGTGCTGGCGATCACGCCGTTCAACTTCCCTCTGAACCTGGTCGCACACAAGGTCGCCCCGGCCATCGCCGTCGGCGCGCCCGTCATCGTCAAGCCCGCCCCGGCCACGCCGCTGTCCTCGTTGCTGCTCGGCGAGCTGGTGGCCGAGACCGACCTGCCCGCGGGCATGTTCTCGGTCCTGCCGGTGGAGAACGAGCGCGCCTCCGTGCTGGTCCAGGACCCCCGGCTGCCGGTGGTGTCGTTCACCGGCTCGGCGCCCGTCGGCTACGCCATCGCCGACCAGGTGCCGCGCAAGCACGTGACGCTGGAGCTGGGCGGCAACGCGGCGGCGGTCGTGCTGGCCGACGCCGACCTCGACTGGGCGGCCCAGCGCATCGCGCTCTACTCCAACTACCAGGCCGGGCAGAGCTGCATCGCCGTGCAGCGGGTGATCGTCGAGCAGCCGGTCTACGACGCCTTCGTCGAGCGCCTGCTGCCGGCCGTCCGCGGCCTCGTCACGGGCGACCCGGCCGACGAGAAGACCCAGGTGGGACCGCTGGTCTCGGAGGCCGCCGCGGAGCGGGTCGAGCGGTGGGTGCAGGAGGCGGTCGACGCCGGCGCCCGCCTCCTCGTGGGCGGCACCCGCGAGGGCACCACCTTCGCCCCGACGGTGCTGGCCGGCGTTCCGCACGCGGCCAAGGTGGCCTGCGAGGAGGTCTTCGGCCCCGTCATGATCCTGCAGCCGGTGGCCTCGATCGACGAGGCCTACGCGGCGGTCAACGACTCCAAGTACGGCCTGCAGGCCGGGGTGTTCACCCGCTCGCTCGACGCGGCCTTCCGGGCGAACCGGGAGCTGAACGTGGGTGGCGTGATCATCGGTGACGTGCCGTCGTACCGGGCCGACCAGATGCCGTACGGCGGGGTGAAGGACTCGGGGATCGGGCGCGAGGGCCTGCACTCGGCCATGGCGGACTACACGTACGAGAAGGTCATGGTGGTGACGGGGCTGTCGCTCTGACCTTTCCCGGCGACCACTCAGGTCGGCGGGCCATGAGTGGTCGCCGGGGACCTACGCACGTTCCGCGCTGGCCAGCAGGGCCTTGGCGGCGTCGCCGAAGTACGGGCCGTACATCGTGCGGCCGTCGTCGCTGTACTTGAAGCTGCTCAGCGACGTGATCGTGCCCCTGCCGGTGGCGGGGTCGAACTTGGTCATCCACGGGCCGCCGCTCGATCCCGCGGTCATGTCGCAGCCCAGGCCCTGGTCACGGGTCTGCCCGTAGGGGTCGTCCTTCAGCCGCCCGGCGCAGTAGACCAGGTGGCTCCCGTCGTACGGCGGGTCGGCGGGGTAGCCGAAGCCGAACGCTTGCCCGCCCCGCGGCGCGTTGAACGCGATCTGCTGCGTGCCCACCGCGTCGGCCACGTGCCTGCCGCCGGACGTGGCCAGCGCCACCATGCCCACGTCGTAGTTGTCGTCCCCGCTGCGCGACCACGGCCCGGCGACGAACATGCGGCGGGCGACGTAGTGTCCGTAGGGCCGTGCGCCGTCGGCTCCGTAACCGGGGACGAACGTCCAGTTGGCGGCCCACTCCCCGGCGCCGTCCTTGACGCAGTGCCCGGCGGTGAGCACGACGTCCCGGTTGGCGCTTTTGATCGTGCTCGCCGAGCAGACGAAGTCGGCACCCGCCACCGTCATGAACACCCGCCCCGTGGTCCTGGCCACCAGCCCGCCCGTCATCCAGCGGGAGCCGACGGTGTTCATCTCCGGTTTGGCCGCCGCCTGGTGCCGCGGCACGACGGGGCCGAGTCCGCTGCCGAGTCCGCTGCCGATTCCGCGCCCGGCGTCGGGGTGCCGGCCGAGGAGACCCCCCAGGAGGCCGCCTTCGCCGGTCACGGTCTCCAGCAGACTGATCGGCAGGGCCGCGGCCATGCGCCGGGGGGTCCAGTAGTCGAGCACGCGCCGCAACTCGGCGGTGCCG
The DNA here is from genome assembly GCF_900099965.1 of Nonomuraea jiangxiensis. Classification (GTDB taxonomy): domain Bacteria; phylum Actinomycetota; class Actinomycetes; order Streptosporangiales; family Streptosporangiaceae; genus Nonomuraea; species Nonomuraea jiangxiensis. The sequence continues at coordinate 21,297 of NZ_FNDJ01000044.1, forward strand.
CCGGCGACCACGTGCTCGACGATCTCGGTGCCCACGGATGGTGCGGTAGGGGCGTCCTGCTGCGGTACGGGCGTCGCGCCGGCGAGGGCGGGACCCATCAGCCCCGCCAGGAGCGAGGCGGCCGCGAGCAGGGGGGTGCTCAAGGTCATGGCCCCCGAGTGTGCACCACGAGATGTGTTCTTGTGACTACTTTCGGTAAATTCCTCAGAGTGCGTTGGTGCTCTGAGCGGCTTGGTAGACGGACTGGACCTCGTTTCCGAAATATGGGCCGAACATCCAGTCGGGGGTGGAATTGTACTTGAAGCTGTTGACGGAGTTCTGGGTGCCGAGGCCGGTCGACGCGTTGAAATTCAGCAGCCACGGACCGCCGCTCGAACCACCGGTCATGTCGCACGTAAGGCCGTGGTCGTCGGTCAGCAGGTGATCGTCGAACGTCCGGCCGTTGCAGTAGACCAGCTTCGAACCGTCGTACGGGGCCACGGCCGGATAGCCGAAGGCGTACATCTGCTGTCTGCGCCGCTGGTTGAAGGCCACGCCCTGGCCGCCCACGACGTCGACCAGCGTCCTGCCCTCCAGCGGCGCCACCACGGCGGCGGCGACGTCGAAGTTGGCGTCCTCGCTCGCGTTCCACTGCCGCGTGGTCAGCAGCCGGGTGGCGGGCCAGGTGCCGAACGGGCGCCGGCCGGCGGCATAACCCGGGACGAAGACCCAGTTCGTGTGGAAGGCGCCGTTCAGCCGCACGCAGTGGCCGGCGGTCAGCACCACGCTCTTGTTCGCGCTGGTGACCGCCGTGCCGGAGCAGGAGGCGTTCCTGCCCTGCGTGGTGAAGAAGATCCGCCCGGTGGTCCGCGTGACGGCGCCGCCGCCGGTCCACGCCGCGCCGGAGCTCCTGGCCGCCCACGGTTCGAGGCCGCCGCCGCGGGCGCCGGTGGGCGGCGCCGTGAAGGGGGTGCCCTGGGAGGGCTTCGCCACCCCGTCGGGGGCGGGCGCGTCCAGCGGCTGGGCCGCCTCCATCCGCCGCTCGGTCCAGTACGTCGTGACCTGCCGCCGTTCGGCCGCCGAATCCGCGGCCGCGTGCTGCACTGGCTTCGGCCGCCCGGCCGCCTCGGCCCGCGCCCCGCCCGCGGCGAACAGGGTGACGCTCGCCGTGGCGAGGGTGAGGAGGGGGAGCAGGGCTGATCTGCGGTGCATTACGTACCTCCCAAAAACCGGGACCCGGGGGTTGGAAGGTAGCGGCGGTAAGATACGGATTTCTCAGGCTTTGCGCATTCGGATATGGGGATATTCCGGCATAAATTGACTCTGTTATCTGGTGTCACATAAGCAAAGTGATTTTGAGATGTCCGATGCCGCGTGCCCGAGTACACCCGCCAGCGGGGACAATGGACAGGTGCATGCAGAGATCCTCCGCTCCGTCGTCGTCCTCGGCTCCACCGGCTCGATCGGCACCCAGGCCCTCGACGTCATCGCCGCCAACCGCGACGGCTTCCGGGTCGCCGGGCTCGTGGCCGGCGGCGGCAAGGTGGAGTTGCTGGCCAGGCAGGCGGCCGAGTTCGGGGTCGAGGTCGTGGCGGTGGCCGACGCCGCCGCCGTGCCCGCGCTGAGAGAGGCGCTGGCCGCGCACGGCGCCCGGCCGAGGGTGCTGGGGGGTCCTGAAGGAGTCGCCGAGGTGGCCGGGTGGCCGTGCGACACGGTGCTCAACGGCATCACCGGCGCGCTCGGGCTGACCTCCACGCTGGTCGCGCTCGAAGCCGGCCGCACCCTCGCGCTGGCCAACAAGGAGTCCCTGATCATCGGCGGGCCGCTGGTCAAGCGGCTGGCCAAGCCCGGCCAGATCCTGCCGGTCGACTCCGAGCACTCGGCGCTGCAGCAGTGCCTGTGGGCCTCGGGGCCCGAGGACTACGACCCCGCGAGCGTCAAGCGGCTGGTGGTCACCGCGAGCGGCGGGCCGTTCCGGGGGATGAAGCGCGAGGAGATGGCCGACGTCACGCCCGAGATGGCGCTGGCGCACCCCACCTGGTCGATGGGTCCCACGATCACGATCAACTCTGCCACCCTGGTCAACAAGGGGCTGGAGGTGATCGAGGCGCATCTGCTGTTCGAGCTGGGGTTCGACCGGATCGAGGTGGTCGTGCACCCGCAGTCGGTCATCCACTCCATGGTCGAATACGTCGACGGCTCCACCGTCGCCCAGGCGAGCCCGCCCGACATGCGCCTGCCGATCGCACTGGCGCTCGGCCACCCGCACCGCATCCCTGGCGCCGCACGGGCCATAGACTGGACCACCGCGCACACGTGGACGTTCGAGCCACTCGACGACGCGGCGTTCCCGTCGGTCGCGCTGGCCCGGCACGTGGGCGGCGCGGGCGGCACCGCGCCCGCCGTCTACAACGCCGCCAACGAGGCGTGTCTCGACGCGTTCATGCGGGGTGAGCTGCCGTTCCTGGGGATCGTCGACACGGTGGCCAAGGTCGTGGAGGACCACGCCGTCACCCCGGCCTCGTCCGTCGAGGAAGTGCTGGCGGCCGACGCCTGGGCACGTGCCCGTGCGGCGGAGCTCACAGCCGGACCCCGCCACTGACTACCTAAACTGGAAAGCGTCGTCACAGTAAGGGTTGAAATGTCTTCTGTAAGTCTCGGCATCCCGACGGTACGCACGAAGCCGCTCGCCGAACGCCGCCACTCCCGTCAGATCATGGTCGGCAACGTGCCCGTCGGAGGGGACGCCCCGGTCTCGGTTCAGTCCATGACGACCACGGTGACCGCCGACATCAACGCCACGTTGCAGCAGATCGCGGAGCTGACGGCGTCCGGGTGCCAGATCGTGCGGGTGGCGGTGCCGTCGCAGGACGACGCCGACGCGTTGCCGATCATCGCCAAGAAGTCCCAGATCCCGGTCATCGCCGACATCCATTTCCAGCCGAAGTACGTGTTCGCGGCCATCGAGGCGGGCTGCGCGGCGGTGCGGGTGAACCCCGGAAACATCAAGAAATTTGACGACAAAGTGGGGGAAATCGCCCGGGCGGCGGCCGACTCCGGGGTGCCCATCCGCATCGGCGTCAACGCGGGCTCCCTCGACCCCCGCCTGCTGCAGAAATACGGCAAGGCCACGCCCGAGGCCCTCGTCGAGTCGGCGTTGTGGGAGTGCTCGCTGTTCGAGGAGCACGGGTTCCGGGACATCAAGATCTCGGTCAAGCACAACGACCCGGTCGTCATGATCAACGCTTACCGGCTGCTCGCCGCCAAGTGCGACTACCCGCTGCACCTGGGCGTCACCGAGGCCGGGCCCGCCTTCCAGGGCACGATCAAGTCCTCGGTGGCCTTCGGCGCCCTGCTGGCCGAGGGCATCGGCGACACGATCCGCGTCTCCCTCTCCGCCCCGCCGGTGGAGGAGGTCAAGGTCGGCACGCAGATCCTGGAGTCCCTCGGGCTGCGCGAGCGCGGCCTGGAGATCGTCTCCTGCCCGTCCTGCGGCCGGGCCCAGGTGGACGTCTACACCCTGGCCGACCAGGTCCAGGCCGGTCTGGAGGGCATGAAGGTCCCGCTCCGGGTGGCCGTCATGGGCTGCGTCGTCAACGGCCCCGGCGAGGCTCGGGAAGCGGACCTCGGCGTGGCCTCCGGCAACGGCAAGGGCCAGATCTTCGTCAAGGGCGAGGTCATCAAGACGGTGCCGGAGTCGCAGATCGTGGAGACGCTGATCGAGGAGGCCATGCGACTGGCCGAGGAGATGGGCGTCGAGATCGACCTGGACGACGACTCCGCCCCTCAGGTCGTGGTCGGCTGACAAATCCTGGCCCGGACCCGGTGCCCTGACGCGTCGTCGCCGTCATACCCGACCTCCCCGGTGCTCGCGGCGACGACAGCCACCCCCGGCCCGCGCTCGGCCCCGAACGGACAGCGGAGACCGAGCAGACGGCGATGGTCATCACGGTGGTGGTGTGGGATATCTCCACGATGAACGTGGCGGTGCTGCTGCTGGGGTGCCGGATCGCGTTGGTGGCCAGTTCGGCGACGATGAGCTCGGCGTCGTCCTGACAGGAGGAGTCGGTCAGGAGATGGCGGGCGAAGTGGCGAGCGTGGGGGATCTGGGCGGGGGCGCCCGGGAAGGCGCGGCCCGCCTGACCGACCGGCTCACCCAGGCCCGAGCCCGGCTGGAACCCTGGGCGGGCAACGCTCCCGTCCGCCCTCTGGACGAGATCCTTCGAGCCCGTGGCTTGGGTGAGCGCTGCAACGTGGACGGCGGGCGCGCGCGTAGCCTTGTTGCCGCTGGAGTCGGCGAAGGCATGCGAACCATGGAGTGGGTGAGCAGGGTGGCGGATCATCGGTTGTCCTCACTGGAGGTGGAGAACTTCCGCAGCCTGCGGCAGGTCACCTTGCCACTCGGGCCGGTGAACGTGCTCGTGGGGCCGAACGGTGCGGGCAAGACGAATGTGCTGGAAGTTTTCCGGTTCCTGGCCGACATCGTGCACACGGATCTTGTCCCGGCCCTGGACCAACGTGGTGGATTCGAGCGTCTCGTCTTCCACGGCGGCGCCGTACCGGCTGAATACTTGCGGATCGGGATAAGGGGAGCCTGGTCGCAGCCCGAGGGCGGGCAGGACGAGTACGACCTGCGGATCACAGGGCTCCCTCTTGCCAGGGAGGAGACCTTCCGGTCCAGGACGCGGACGATCACGGTCCTGGGCCGGTCAGCCACCAGCCGGATCTTGTACTCGTCCGGTCCCGCAGATCTTTCAGGCGGGTCCGGAGATGTTGACGAGATCGGGATTCAACCGAGCAGCAGCGGGCTGTCGACGCTGCCGAGGCTGAGTGACGAGAAGTTCGGCCCGGTCACGGCTCAGGTCGCGGGGCTCATCCGCGGCTTCCGGATCTTCGACGTGGACGTTCGCGCGGCGGCGCGGCCCACTCCGGCGCCGCTCAGAAGCGGCGAGGGCATCGCGAATGACGCCTCCAACCTCTCGACCTTCCTCCTCTGGCTGAGCGCGAACGAGCCGGACGTGTGGCAGCGGTTGCAGGCCGACGCGGTTGAGGTACTGCCCCAACTGGAGGCCATCGAGTTCGACCACGTCAGGCTGGCCGGCCAGCCCACCGTGCTCGGGATGCTGCGGGAGCGGGGGCTACGCGAGCCCACGCCCCTGTCGGACGCCTCCTATGGGACCACGCGGCTGTTGGGACTGCTCGCCATGCTGCACGACCCGCACCCGCCCGCGTTGACCTGCGTGGAGGAAATCGATCACGGGCTTCACCCGCAGGCGTTGGAACTGCTGGTCGAGCGGGTGCGCGAAGCGGGGGAGAAGACGCAGTTCGTCATCGCCACCCACTCGCCGTCGCTGGCCGATCGGCTCAAACCGGAGGAGCTCATCGTGTGCGAGCGCCGCGATGACGGCTCGTCGCTGATTCCGGCGATCTCCAGGAGCATGGTCGAGAACATAGTCCGTGCCAGCGAAGGGCTTCCGCTCGGGGAACTCTGGTTCTCGGGAGCGTTGGGTGGTGATCTGTGAGCCGTCGCGGCGGCACTCGTGTCAAGGCGACACGGAAGCCGATCGTCGTTCTCGCCGGTGAGGACCGCAACGACCGGCGCAGCATGCGGGTACTGCTGGAGCAGTGGTGCCCGGACATGCGCGGCCGAATCGTCGAGATCAACGACAAGCCCACGCTTCACGCGGCGAGCAGCGGCACCCTGGCTGCCCGGGCTGAGACGCTGGCGAGCAAGATACGCGCGCGGGCCGTACTGGAAGAGGCGGAGGTCGCCTGCGTGTTCGTGCACGAGGATCTCGACGGCGTGGACAGCGACCGGCATCCGGTGATCCAGGAGCGGGTCGAGAAGGCTCTGGCGGCGGCCATGCGGACGGGAACGGCCCATTACGTTCTGGCCGTTGCCGAGATCGAGGCTTGGTTGCTGCTCTTTCCCGAGGCCTTGAGCGCGTTCGCCGCGTCGTGGTCGGTTCCCGCCAAGTTTCGAGGCAAGGACACCGGCCGGGTCGTGGATCCCAAGAAGGTGCTCAAGACAGAGGTGTCAGCCGGACGCTATCGGGAGTCCGACGCGCCGCTCATCCTGGAGAAGGCGGCCGACCTGGGGTTGGTCGTTCGCCCGGTGGGCCACAACCGGTCGTACGCCCTGTTCCGCAGCGGTGCGGTCGAATGCTGCGCGAATCACCTGGCGGGGGGAGCGGCCAAGGCCCGGCGCCGTCCCTCCTGAAGGCTTGTTCAGCGGTTCTTGGGGGGTTGGCGGTAGGTGGTGACCTTGTCGCCTGGGGCTGGGTAGGCCATGAGGAGGAGGCGTTGGGTGCCGAGGGGCTCGCCCTTCCAGGGGAACCAGGCGTAGTGGACGCGGATGCGGTAGTGGCCTTTGCGGCCGTTGAGTGACAGGTCGGGGAGGCTGGTGCCGCTGAGGTCGTCCATGAAGATTATCTGGCCGGTGGGGCTGTCATAGCCGACCTCGACCACGTGGTCCCAGCCCTTGACCTCGACCGGCGGGCGGCGCGTGTACGTCTCCAGCGTGACGCAGACGTGCCAGTCGGGATGGATGCCCACCCACACGTGACGGGTGTCCACGTTGACCAGGCTGTCGTTCTCCTTGATCGGCTTGTCCACGGTGCCGTCGTCCGTCGGCTTGTACAGCTCCAGCCCCGCCTCGGGCCACTCCGGCTCCTTGAGCCTGGTCGCCCGGGCGGGCTTGATGAGCGGACGGTGGCGCGGGGTGGCGTCGCACTTGCGCCGTTCCTCCGCGTCGACTCCGCGAATTCGCGGTCCTGCGCTGCCTGCCTGGCTTTGACGGCCGTGTCGGCGGACGGGCAGATCCCGGCGAGTGCTCCTTCGAGTTGGTTGATGCTCACCTTCTCCAGGGCCTCCACCTTGGCCACCTCGGCCGGGTCCTTGCGGGTGTAGACGCCGCACAGGCGGCGGCCGTGGGCCAGCAGCACATGGTCGGGGGTGGTGGCGGCGAGCTGGAGCGCCTGTTGTTCGCGTACCGCGCAGATGAAGGCGCGCGGGCCCGTCGGCGGCGGGGGCGGCTCCGGCAGCATGTACGGGTCCGGCGGCGTGCAGTCCGCGGCCGTGGTGACCGGGCCGGACGAATGGTCGGCGGCCGGCAGGAAGCACAGCACCACGGACGTGCCGAGCGCCGTCACCAGGACGTGCCGCCGCATGCGGGCGGTGGGCGGGGCGGCGTACAGGAAGAACAGGACGAGGGCGGAGGCGGCGAGGGCCGCGCTGTACCAGAGAGGGGAGAGGCCGAAGATCAGCCGGCCGTTCTGGTCCTGGGGGAACAGCCCCTGGTAGAGGCCGAGCCGCTGCTCGGCCCACTCGGGGATGGTCAGCCAGTCAGGTGCGGGCTCTGCGGTGACCGTGGAGACGAGCCCCAGCACGGCGGTGAGGGACAACGCCAGCATCGTGGCGCGCAGCAGCCGTCTGGTCCGGTGTATGACCGCGACCAGCACCAGTACGGCGGGCGCGCCGACCCCGACCAGCACGTCCGCCAGCATCCACAGCGGGTCCATCAACTCGCCCGCACTCTGGCGGAGGAAGCTCTCGATGGCGCCTCTGGGCCCGATCCATACCGGCATGCCGTTCGCCAGGTTGACGGCGGCGGGGATCAGGGGGAGCGCCACGGCGACGGCGGCGAGCGGCCACGGTCGCCGCGCCGCCGGCGGTGAGGGAACCCTCGCGGTGGGGCCGGGGAGCGGCCCGCCCAGGTCGTGGGCGGAGCGGGCCATCCACACCAGGGCGAAGACAGACAGAGCGCTCAGCAACGAACGCGCCAGCTCGGTGTAGTTGAGCCCGCCGCCGAACGTGACGTAGCCATACGAACCCGGTAACAAGAACGACCACAACAGCGCCACCACGCCCAGCCCCACGGTGGCTCGGCTCCAGCGAGGGTCCCTGGCCTGCCCGACCAGGACCGGCACCAGCCACAGGAGGTGGACGACCTCGCGCAGCGGCAGGCTGCCGAAGAGGTTCGTCGGGGTCAGCTCGAAAGCGAAGCTCGCCATGGTGACCGCTTCGAGAACGACGTCCAGCAGGCCGGCAACGAGCGCGACCAGCCGTACCCATCGGGGCAGGACCCCGGCCAGAACCAGGAAGAACAGCCAGACGATGGCGGCCTGGAGCAGATAGGCGGGTAGCTCGGACAACCACCAGAACGGGATGCCCGGGATCGGGTACAGCACCACCAAGGCAACGGTGAGATACAGGGCCGCGCGCAGTAGCCTGACCCGCCTGCTCCGGTCGGCCGGCTCGCCCACCTGCCGCCCGCGCAACGCCTGCCAGAAGGCCCAGCCCTGCACGGCGGCGACCGCGACCACGAGCAGCTCCACCCACCACACGTAGGGGAGCAGCTCCTCCTCGAAGTCGCCGAAGACGAGGCTGCGCAGCAGTGTGGGGTCGCCGGTGACCAGCGCGAGGACGCCGAACGCGACGGCCACGACCACGTAAGCGGCCGCGAGCAGTGCGGCGATCCTGCCGAAGCGATAACGGCGCAAGAAAGATCCTCGGGAATGAGCCGACCAGGGCTTGGAACGAAGAGGTCCAAACCCTAGTCAGCGATCACGAGGATGATCAAACGTCGGTTGGGTAACGAGGGGAACCCCCGCAAATGCGCGCCTGGCTCAGCAGGGTGTGAAGAAGACCTTCGGGGTGCCCGTCACGTCTCCCCATTGGCCCGGAGGATTGCCGCACCCGAACCAGCGCTGTCCGATGACCTGTTCTCCGCTGTAGTAGCTGTAGACGATGAGGATGTCGCCCCCTGGCGGGGGAGGAGGAATGGCGTGCGCCGGGGCCGCGCCGGCCGCGAGAATTCCGGCGGTCAGGACCGCCGCTAAAACCCCTCGCTTGAGTTTCATGGAGACTCCTCCAGATCGATCGCCGAAGCCATGTGCGTGATCTCGACATCACGGTAACCGCATTCGATCAACGCTGCCAGCGGCAGTTCGGGGGGCGGGCCGCGCCGGGAAAACCCAGGTGACCGGCAGGCCGGCCGGGCACGACAATGCCTCCCATGTCTCAGGCGATACTGCGAACCGACCGCATCGATCTTGTCCCGCTGTCCGACGAGCACCTCGAGTACGAGATCGAGCTGGACTCCGATCCCGAGGTCATGCGTTACCTCGGCAACGGCCGTGCCCGCAGCCGTGAGGAGGTCGAGGTCATCCATCCCCGGCGGCTCGCGGTCGCGGACCACGTCGCGGGGCTGGGGTTCTGGGCGGGGCTCGTGGAGGGGCGGTTCGTCGGCTGGTGGATCCTGGAGCCACCGGTACGCGCCGACCAGGGCCCGGTCGAAGGGCAGGCCGAGCTCGGCTACCGGCTCCTGCGCCGCTGCTGGCGCCGGGGACTGGCCAGTGAGGGAGCTCGCGAGCTCATCCGGCACGGGTTCGAGGACCTCGGGCTGACCCGCGTCTTCGCCGAGACCATGGCGGTCAACGCCGCCTCCCGCGCGACGATGGCCGCCGTCGGCCTGCGGCACGTCCGTACGTTCCACCTGGACTGGGAGGATCCCCTTCCCGGCAGCGAGCTGGGTGAGGTCGAGTACGCGATCACCCGGGAGGAGTGGCTCCGAGCGCGCTCGTGACGATCGGCAGGGCCGGTTACTCCATGCAATAGTGCGATTACAAATTGGCAAGCCTTTCCTCATACCCGACGTCGTGCCCCGGTCATCGCGGCAGCATCGCAAGTCCTATGACGTGGAGGGGGGCCTGGTGAAGCGGGTCGTTGGGGTTGTCGCCGGGATCGTCGTGCTCGTGGCCGGGTTGGTGAGCGCGGATGGGACCGCGGTGGCGGTTCAGTCGGGGAAGGCGCCGGCGCCGCCGGTCTGGGGGGCGTGTCCCCGGGTGCCGGGGAAGGCGGTGGCGGCCCACATCGAGTGCGCGACGCTCACCGTGCCGCTCGACTATCGCGAGCCCATGGGGCAGACGATCAAGCTGGCGCTCAACCGGGTCAGGGCGAAGGTGCCCAGAGAGGCCAACCATCTGGGCACGCTGCTGGTGAACCCGGGCGGCCCGGGCGCGGCCGGGCGGAATCTCACCGAGTTCGTGTCCACGCAGCTGCCGGACGGGCTCGGCGAGCGGTACGACGTCGTCGGGTTCGACCCGCGGGGGGTCGGCGGGAGCGAGCCGGCCGTGCACTGCGTGGACCCGGAGGTCTACTACAAGGCCCCGCGGCCCGACGCCGTGCCGCGCGGCCCGCAGGAGGAGCGGGTGCTGCTCGGCAGGGCGCAAGAGTACGCCGACCGGTGCGGTGACTTCTGGGCCTGGCTGCTCCCGCACCTGACCACCGAGAACTCCGCCAGGGACATGGACTCCATCCGCGCCGCCCTGGGCGAGGAGAAGATCAGCTACCTGGGCTACTCGTACGGCACCTACCTGGGCGCCGTCTACGCCACGCTCTTCCCGGGCAAGGTCAGGCGGCTCGTCATGGACAGCACCGTCGACCCGACCGCCGTCTGGTACAAGTCCAACCTCAGGCAGGACCAGTCCTTCGAACGTCGCCATCGCGACTTCCTCGCCTGGACCGCCCGGCACAACTCCGTCTACAAGCTGGGCGAGACCGCCTCGCAGACGTCGTTCGCCTACTACGCCATGCGCAACCGGCTGCGCCACCACCCCGCCGGCGGCCTCGTGGGCCCGAGCGAGCTGGACGACACCTTCACCATCGCCGGCTACAGCGACAGGGTCTGGCCGGACTTCGCCGAGGCCTGGTCCTCGTACGTGCGCGAGGGCGACGTACGCGGCCTGCGGGCGATGTGGGAGAAGCACGGCAAGCAGGACACCGACGACGAGAACGGCTACGCCATCTACCTGGGCGTGCAGTGCCGCGACGCCCAGTGGCCGCGCCGGTGGGAGCGGTGGCGGACGGACATGACCCGGCTGCACCCTCGGGCGCCCTTCCTGACCTGGCCGAACGCCTGGTTCAACGCCCCCTGCGCCTTCTGGCCGGTCCAGGGCGGCGAGCCGGTCCAGGTGCGCGGGTCGTCGCAACTGCCGCCGATCCTCATCATCCAGTCGCGGGGTGACGCCGCGACCCCGTACCGGGGGGCGGTGTCGATGCGCAAGCAGTTCCCGAGCGCGCGCATGGTGGTGGACCGGGGCGGCAACCACGGTGTGTCGCTGGTGGGCAACAAGTGCATCGACCGGTGGCTGGGCGCGTACCTGAAGGACGGGACGCTGCCGCGGCGGGACGTGTCCTGCGCGCCGACGCCGGAGCCGCGACCGGCCACCCGCATGGCCGGTGAGCAGCCGCTGCCGGGCCTGCTCGGGGTCCTCGGAGTCGTGCCGGGGATCTGACGTCAAGAAAGGGTTACTGTGGGCTGTGCCGGATGAGCCAATCGGTAACCCTTCGCGTAGTCTGACCATGTGATGCTGCGTACATCGGCGTCGCGCGTGCTCGATGACAGCGACCGGGACGAGGTTCTCGCCCTGCTGGACTCCGATCCGGTCGCCAACGTCTTCGTCTCCTCACGGGTGCGGGCCGTCGGACTCAACCCGGCCCGGCTGGGCGGGCAGATGTGGGGGTTCGGGCCGCGTGGTGGCCTCGTGTCGCTCTGTTACGCCGGGGCCAACATGGTGCCGGTCAACGCCGGTCCCGAGGCGGTGCACGCGTTCGCCGACCGGGCTCGCAAGCAGGGGCGGCGCTGTTCGTCGATCGTGGGGCAGGTCGACGCGGTCTCCCTGCTCTGGGAGCGGCTGGAGCCGCACTGGGGCCGGGCCCGCGCCGTGCGCTGGGCCCAGCCGGTCATGGCGACCTCGCGCAAGTCGCCGGTGGCGCCCGATCCGCTGGTACGCCGGGTGCGGCCGGACGAGTTCGACGTCCTGCTGCCGGCGTGCGTGGCCATGTTCACCGAGGAAGTCGGGGTCTCGCCCAACCTCGGCGACGGCGGCGCTCTCTACCGGACCAGGGTGGCCGAGCTGATCAGGATCGGCCGGTCCTACGCCCGCATCGACGACGGGCGGGTGGTGTTCAAGGCGGAGGTCGGGGCCGTCACCCCGCATGCCTGCCAGATCCAGGGCGTCTGGGTCGCCCCCGAGCTGCGTGGCCGGGGGCACGCCGCGGCGGGCATGGCCGCCGTGGTGGAGGCCGCGCTGAGCTGCTTCGCCCCCGTGGTATCGCTCTACGTCAACGACTTCAACCTCTCGGCGCGGGCCGTCTACCGCAAGGTGGGCTTCCGCGAGGTCGACACATTCATGTCGGTGCTCTTCTAGAGGCGGACCAGCTTGTCGAAGAGCCGGGCCAGCTCCGTGTCCGGGTCCGCCGTCAGACCCGCGTGCACCGGGCCCGACTGCACGATCGTGCTGCGCGGCGCCGTCAGCCAGCGGAACCTGCCGCCCAGCGACTCCGCCGCCAGCGGGCCGGGCTCCTCGCCGCAGGCCAGCTCGTAGGCGCTGAGCGCCCGGCTTACGGCGTCCACGTCGGCGCCCGGGTCCAGGCAGCGCAGCCGGACCGGGTCGAGCGCGACCCGCGCGCACAGGTAGCCGCGCGGCTGGCAGTAGAGCAGCACGCCCGCGTTGATCTGCTCGCCCCGCTCCACCCGCGGCACGACGCGGATCACCGCGTATTCGTAGACGTCCTTGGTCATCGGGCGCCTCCCCGCCAGAACTCGCCGACGGAGCCCGGCCCCGGCCTGCGCTCCTGGGGCCCGGGTTCTTTGGGCCGGCGTTCGTTCGGCTCGACACGGACGAGCCACTCGCCCGGCCCGTGCGCCCGCCGCAGGAGGTGGTCGACGTAGGCCGCGCGCACCTGCCCGGCCGAGTCGAACCCCGGCTCGCCGTCGAGCCATTCGTCGGGCACCAGGGCCGTCACGGTCTCCAGCAGCTCCCGGGTGATCCTCCCGGCCAGGTGGGCGCCCGCCGCGGGCACCTCGCTCGCGAACGGGGCGAGCACATGGTCGGCGGCGTCGAACGGGCGCTGCGGGTCGGCCGTGCGCCAGTTGTGGTGGAACCAGAGGGCCGCCCCGTGGTCGATCAGCCACGTGTCGCGGTGCCAGACCAGCAGGTTGGGGTTGCGCCAGCTGCGGTCGATGTTGTGGATCAGGCCGTCGAACCACACCACCCTGGAGGCGAACACCGGGTCCGCCAGCCAGGTCAGCGGCTCGAACCCCAGCGCCCCCGGCAGGAAGTCGACCGCGAGGTTGAGGCCGGTGCTGGCCTTGAGCAGGTCTTGCACCTCCTCGTCCGGCTCGCGCGCGCCGAGCTGCGGGTCGAGGTGGATGAGCTTGAGCTCCGGTGTCCTGAACCCCAGCCGGCGGCCCAGCTCGGCGGCGATGATCTCGGCGACGAGCACCCGCCTGCCCTGCCCCGCCTCGCGGAACTTCACCACGTAGGTGCCCAGGTCGTCGGCCTCGACGACACCGGGCAGCGATCCGCCCTCACGCAGCGGGGTCACGTATCGGGTGGCCGCGATCCTTTCCAGCACGAGTTGAGGCTATCGCCCCCGGTGACCTGCTTGGTGCGGAGCGTGGTCCGCCGGCCTGTCAGCCGGTCGCCGGGCGCTGGAAGGGGGCGAAGGGGTGCTCGCGGGAGGCCTGGACGGCGGTGAAGGCGTAGTCGAGCATCCGGCGTTCGTACCCGGCCTTGGCGGGGCCGGGCGGGCGGCCCTGCGCCGTCGCGCCGGCGAGCACCTCGCTCAGCAGCCGGGCGTCGCGCAGGGCGATGTTGGCGCCCTCGCCCCGGCCCGGGCTCATGCTGTGCACGGCGTCCCCGACCAGGGTGACGGCGGGCTCGTCCCACGGCTCGACGGGACGGGCGGAGTGCAGCCGCTGCACGAACGTCTCCCCTGGGTCGGCCGCGTCCACGATCCGCCGTACGCCCTCGTGCCAGCCGTGGACCGTCTCCGTGGCGAGCCGGTGCAGCTCGGCGGGGGGCATGCCGTCGGGCCGGGGGCCGGGCACGGTCATCGTCCAGGAGAAGTAGCCGGGGACGTCCGTCACCTGGGCGCCGGGGGCGTGCCGGGCGACGGCCGCGGGCACCGGGGTGAGCGGCCGGCAGGTGGCGATACTGACGGCCGTGCCGCCGGGGGAGACGACGCGGTTGAAGGAGTCGACCAGCTCGGGCGGGGTGGCGGCGAGCAGTGCGGGGGTGATCCAGGTCCGGCCGTAGAGGGCCCAGCCGAGGTCGTCCACCACGGCGCCGGGCAGGAGCTGCTCCCGCACCCGCGAGCCGACGCCGTCCGCGCCGACGAGCAGGTCCCCGTCCACGCTCCGGCCGTCCGCGAAGTGAGCGCGTACGCCGCCGTCCAGCCGCTCGTAGCGCCGGTGGTCCATGCCGAAGCGGACGGACTCCGCCAGCCCGGTCAGGAGCACCTCCCTGAGCGTGAGCCGGTTGACGCCCAGGCCGGTCACGCCCGGCTCGGCGTACGGGATGTCCTTGGCGAACTTGGGCCGCAGGCCGGGGTCCATGAAGATCATGCGGGTCGCCGGGCGGATGGAGGTGGCCACGGCCAGGTCGAACAGGTGGGCCGGCAGGCAGGCGCGCAGCGCGTCCGCGCCGGTCTCCTTGAGGGTGATGCGATAGCCCTGATGGCGGTGGGTGGCGGAGGGGTCGCGCTCGAACAGGGTGACGCCGAGACCCGCCCGCCGCAGGCCGTGGGCGAGGCACAATCCAGCGATTCCGCCTCCCGTGATCATGATGTGGGTGTCGTCCATGGGCCAGACTGTAACTCGTTAACTGTCGCGACAGCAAATGTCCTGGACAGGGACTCCGACTATCCTCGGGGGATGACCGAGAACCCGAAGTCGCCGTTCGAGCTCATCCTGGGCGGAGGTTCGCTGCTCGTGCAGGTCGGCAGGGAGCTGAACACCGAGACGGAGCGCCGGCTCGCGCCCCTCGGGCTCACCGCCCAGCAGGCGGCGCTGCTGCTGCACGCGGCGCGCGGCGACAGCACCCCCAGCCTGCTGAAGAGCCGGCTCGGCACGGACACGGCCGGGATGACCCGGCTGCTCGACCGGTTGCAGGCCAAGGGGCTGCTGCGGCGGGTCGGGCATCCCCAGGACCGGCGCTCGATCGTCATCGAGCTGACCGACGCGGGGCGGGCGCTGGTGCCGAGCCTGCCGCCGGTCTTCGGGGGGATCAGCCACCAGGTCTTCGCCGGGTTCTCGCCGGAGGAGGTCGCGCAGGTCACGGACATGCTCCGGCGGATCATGAACAACCTCGCCGGAGGCTCCTAGCTCTTGGCGATGATCTCCTCGGCGAAGCGTTCCATGGTGGCGAGCTTGAGCTCCAGGGTGCCTTCGCCGTACCGGGACTTCTCCTCGGGGGTGGCCAGCCACCAGGGGGCGGCGAGCGTGCCCGTCACGCCCTTGGCGGCGAAGTGGCGGTAGGTGTCCGCGTCCGGGAGCACCGCCAGCCCCGCGATGATGTCGAAGGGCCCGGTCCTGCCGTTCTCGTCGAGGAGCCGGCGCAGGGTGTCCAGTACGGGGTCGAGCTGCTCCTCGGTGTAGATGCGGTTGCCGATCCAGCCGTCGCCCAGCCTGGCGGCGCGGCGCAGCGCCGCCTCGCTGTCACCGCCCACGTAGACGGGCACGCGGCCGGCCGGGGTCGGGGAGATCGACAGCGGCGGCAGGCCGTCCAGGGTGACCGTCTCGCCCGCCCAGAGCGCGCGCAGCACCGGCAGCATGGCGTCCAGCCGCCGCCCCCGCGTGTGGAAGTCCTGACCGGTCCCGACGAACTCCTCCTTGCACCACCCCACCCCCACCCCGAACGTCACCCGCTCCCGCGACAGCACCGCCGCCGTGGACACCTGCTTGGCCACGGTGAACAGGTCGCGGGCGGGCGCGATGTAGACATTGGGGGAGAAGCGCAGCGTCGTCGTCACCGCCGCCATGGCGCCGATCGTCACCCACACGTCCGGCCAGTGCGTACGCGCGTCCCAGCGCGGCCTTCCCGACCGCGAGTACGGGTACGGCGAGGCGAAGTCCGCGTAGAAGAGGTGGTCGGACAGCGTCAGCGTGTCGAACCCGCACCGCTCGGCCGCCCGCGCCAGCTCCACGAACTGCCCGGTGTCGACGAACGAGGCGCCCAGCCAGAACTTCATGGGAACTCCGGGATGACCTTGGTGGCGAACAGTTCCAGGTTGCGCTTGACCGTGTCCAGCGGCAGGACCCCCTGCTGCCCCTGCATGTAGAGGCCGAACCACTCCAGGTCGGGCATCCGGTCCAGCATGCGCTGGATGCCGCGCTTGACGTCGTCCGGGGTGCCGAACAGCGCCATCTCCACGTCCCGCATGCGCCTGGCGTCGCCCTTCTCCGGGGAGATCGGCTGGTGCCGGTCGTCGTCCTTCTTGCGCAGCACCTCCAGATAGCCGAACGGGCCGAAGAAGGCCGCGAAGTCCTTGGGGATGCCACGGCCGAAGGTGTTGACGGCCTCCTCCATGGTCTCCCCGATCCCGACGATCTTGAGGATGCCGGTGTGCTCGCCCAGCTTGTAGTGGCGGCCCTGCTTGGCGGACTCCTCCTGGTAGAGCTTGGCCTTGGCGGCGTGGTCGTCGGGGTTGGGGGTGAACATCCACGGCAGGATGTCCTCCTGCGCGGCCCTGATGACCGACCGGTCCGAGATGGTGAACGGCTGCCACAGCTCGGGATGGGGCTCCTGGTACGGCCGGGGGCAGACGGAGACGGCCCGTACCTTCCCGTCCTCGGAGAGCTCGTCCGGCGCGCCGAACGTCCGGGTCCACTCCTGCGCCGGCCAGCCCTCGATGCCCTCGTAGGGATAGGGCACCTGGTAGTCCAGCACGTCGGACTTGTAGCGGAGGGTCTCCTGCGTCCACGCCAGCTTCATGATCTTCAGCACCTCGCCGAAGACGTCGAAGTTGCGCGTGTCGCTCGCCGAGCCGTCCGAGCGCGCGGCGGCGGCCTGCCAGCGCTGGCCCAGCACGTTCATCCAGCGGTTCTGGTAGCCGCGGGCCACGCCCAGCCGCAGCCGTCCCTTGCTGAACTGGTCGAGCAGCGCCACGTCCTCGGCCGCCCTGATCGGGTCCCAGGCGGGCAGCACGAGCCCGAGCGGGGCGAGCAGGATGCGCTCGGTCCTGGCGGCCAGGTCGGTCAGGAACATCAGCGGGTTGACGGAGAACTCCATGCCCTCCGAGTGGAAGTGGTGCTCGGTCATCATCAGCGCGTCGAACCCGATCCGGTCCGCGTGCACGGCTATCTCGCGTACCTCGTGCAGCAGTCGCTGGTACGACTCCGTGTCCCGCCCGATCGGTCGCCTGGCCCTGGCGTTGTCCTCGGCCGCGTATCCAGAGCCTGGAATCTGGGGATTCAGGAAGATGGAAAACTTCACCGGGGAACCTCTTTCCGCGGATGGTCTCCTGCAAGGTACTCTGGAAATCTTAGCCGAGCAATCGCTTGGTTGACGACCGGGGAGGCCGGCATGCGGCTCGGGGTCACGATGTTCGCCACGGACCTGTCCATGCCGGTCCAGGACCTGGCCAGGGCGGCCGAGGAGCGCGGCTTCGACTCCCTGTACGTGCCGGAGCACACCCACATCCCGATCTCGCGCCGCACCCCTTACCCGGCCGGCGACCGCCCGACGCTGCCCGAGGAGTACAGTCACACGCTCGACCCCCTCGTCGCCCTGTCCTTCGCCGCCGCCGCGACCACCCGGCTGCGCCTGGGCACCGGCATCCTGCTCGCCGCCCAGCGTGACCCCATCGTGACCGCCAAGGCCGTGGCCACCCTCGACCACCTCTCGGGCGGGCGCGTGGTGGTCGGGGTCGGCTTCGGCTGGAACGTCGAGGAGATCGAGAACCACGGCGTCCCCTACCGGCGGCGGCGCGAGGTGGCCCGGCGCAACGTGCTGGCGATGCAGGCCCTGTGGCGGGACGAGGTGGCCTCCTTCGACGGGTTCGAGCCCTCGTGGTCCTGGCCCAAGCCCGTCAACGGGCCACCGCCCGTCTACGTCGGCGGGGCGGCGGGACCGAAACTCTTCGCCCACGTCGCCGAGTACGCCGCCGGCTGGATGCCGATCGGCGGCAGCGGCATCAGGGCGGCGCTCCCCGCGTTGCGCGAGGCATGCGAGAAGGCCGGGCGGCCGATGGCCGAGGTGATCCCGTTCGGGACCCGGCCGACGAGGGAGAAACTGGACTATTTCGCCGACCTCGGCATCGAGGAGGCGGTGGCCGCCCTACCGAGCGGTCCCAGGGAGGTGGTGCTGCCGATCCTGGACGCGTACGCGGCCTATAGGTAAAGGGCGGCATAATGGCGGTATATGTCCGAGCTCAGTGACGATGATCCCCGGGTGCTGGGCGAGTACCGGTTGTCGCGCAGGCTCGGCCAGGGCGGGCAGGGCGTGGTCTACCTCGGCCACTCGCCGGACGGGACGCAGGTCGCGATCAAGCTGCTGCACGCCGCGCTGTCGGATGATCCCGACGTGCGGCGCAGGTTCCTGGGCGAGATCGAGGCGGTCCGGCGGGTGGCGGCGTTCTGCACGGCGCAGGTCATCGGCGCCGATCTCGAAGGCGACCGGCCCTATCTGGTCAGCGAGTACGTCGAAGGACC
Source organism: Nonomuraea jiangxiensis (assembly GCF_900099965.1). Taxonomy (GTDB): domain Bacteria; phylum Actinomycetota; class Actinomycetes; order Streptosporangiales; family Streptosporangiaceae; genus Nonomuraea; species Nonomuraea jiangxiensis. The sequence goes on from NZ_FNDJ01000044.1 coordinate 39,775, forward strand.
CTCGCTGCGCGAGCACGTCGAGGCCCAGGGGCCGCGGACCGGCGGCTCGCTCGACCGCCTGGCCATCGGCACCGCCACCGCGCTGGGGGCGATCCACCGGGCCGGGGTGGTGCACCGGGACTTCAAGCCGGGCAACGTGCTGCTCGGGCTCGACGGGCCGCGGGTGATCGACTTCGGGGTGTCCCGGCTGGTGGACTCCGCGGTCACCAACAGCCTGAACCCGGTCGGGACTCCGGCGTACATGGCGCCCGAGCGGCTCAGCGGGGAGCCCGCAGGACCGCCGGCCGACATGTGGGCCTGGGGGCTGACGGTCGCCTACACGGCCACCGGGCGGCACGCGTACACGGGCGGGACCTATCAGGAGGTGCTGGCCAGGATCCTGTACGGGAAGCCGGACCTGGGCGAGCTGAGCGGGCGGTTGCGCGAGATCGTGGAGGACTGCCTGGTGCCGGAGCCGGCGGAGCGGCCGGACGCGGAGGAGGTGCTGCGGCGGCTGCTGGGGCAGGACGCGGTCGAGGACGGTGACCTGCTGTCATCCGGCGCGCTGGCCGCGGTCAGCGCCCCGTCCGCCGAGCCCGCTTCTCCGCCCGTCGGTACGTCCGGGCTCCGCACCGGATGGTCCGTGTCACCTACTCGGCCGGCGTCCGCGCGCCGCGATGCGGCCGGCCGGGCGCTGATCGCCGCGCTCGGTCCGGGGACGGGCGACCCTGGACCGATCGAGGACCCCGACCCGACCACGAGCTTCCCGGCCGTCGTCCGCCCTGTCGCCCGTCGCCGGCGGGTGCGGGTCTGGCAGATCGTGGTGGCGGTGCTCGGAGTGGTCATGGCGGTGGCGGGGTTCGTGTTCTGGTCGCGCGGTGCCCAGGGTCCCGGATTGGAGGGGACGTGGACGGGGTCGGCCGAGCACCACACGGCGAACCGGGTGTTCCCCGTCGAGCTGCGGCTGCACTCCGACGGCGGGGCCATGCGGTGGGGCGCCGACCTGCACTGCTCGGGGCGCGTCGGGCGGACCGGCAGCGGCATGGTGTTCACCCTCCGCCAGGTCTCGGGTGAGGAGTGCTATCCGGGGACGCTGCGGATGTTCCCGACGGACGACTCGAACCAGCTGGGCTTCAACGTGATCCGCGACGGTCAGGACGAAGTGACATATTCCGGTACGGTCGCCCGTACGTCCTGACAGGGCTGTGTCACGGTCAGGCCGCGATTGCCCTGCGCACCGTTGACTGATCGCCACCGGTTGCTTTCAGTAGTAAGCAGGAATGGGGTGGCGGCGAGGGGAGGCGCCCCGTGCCAACGGCACAGCCGCTCAGGACGGGGGACCCGCGGCGACTGGGGGCCTACGAGCTTTCCGGACGGCTGGGTGAGGGTGGTCAGGGGGCGGTGTTCCTCGGTTCGAGGGACGGCGAGACCTACGCGGTCAAGTTGCTGCACGGCCCGGTGGGGGACGAGGGGGCGGCGTTCTTACGGGAAGTCGAGCTGGCCAAGCACGTGGCCAGGTTCTGCACGGCCCAGGTGATCGACGCCGGGTTCGACGAGGGCCGGCCGTACATCGTGAGCGAATACGTGGACGGGCCCTCGCTGCAGCGGGAGGTCGCGCTCACCGGGCCCCGGCGGGGCGGCGCGCTGGAGCGGCTGGCGGTCAGCACCGCGACCGCGCTCACCGCGATCCACCGCGCGGGGATCGTGCACCGCGACTTCAAGCCCCAGAACGTGCTGCTCGGCTCCGACGGGCCGCGCGTGATCGACTTCGGCCTGGCCAGGGCGCTGGACGCGGCGGCCACGGTGAGCGGTCGCGGGGTGGGGACGCCGGCGTACATGGCCCCCGAGCAGATCACGGCGCTGGCCGTCACCGGGGCGGCGGACGTGTTCTCGTGGGGCGCCACGATGTGCTTCGCGGCCAACGCCACGGCGCCGTTCGGGCAGGACTCGGTGGCGCCGGTGCTGCACCGCATCCTGACCGCGCCGCCGGAGCTGGGCCGCCTGGACGGGCGGCTGCGCACGCTGGTGGAGGCGTGCCTGGACAAGGACGCGCGCAACCGGCCGACCAGCAGGGACCTGCTGTTCGAGCTGCTGGGGGAGTCGCCCGACGTGCCGTCCGAGGTGCTGAGCTCGCCGCCGGCGCACATCCTGCGCGCCCCGTCGACGCTCGTGCCCGAACCGCGGCCACCGCTGGCCGAGGCGGAGGCCACCGGCGTGTCCGGGGGCTACCGGATGCCCGGCTCGGCGCCCGAGGCGGGGAACGAGCCGTCTGAGCGGTCCACCGGGCCGCAGAGCATCGGGGATGGGCCGGTGGCGCAGGAACGGTTCTTTGGGGGCGGCCCTGACTGGTCGGGGAGTGGCGGGGTCGGCGGTGGGGTGGCGGTGCCGGAGCGTTCCGGGCACAGGTGGTCCAGGGCGGCCCTCGCGGTGAGCGTGGCGCTGCTGGTGACGGCCGCCGTACTGTTCGCCGTGGTCGTGCCCGCGATGGACCGGCGGAGCACGGAGACGGCCGGGCCGTCGGCGCAGCCCACGCAGCCGGCGCCGGTGACCTCCGAGTCTCCGTCGGAGAGCTCGACGCCGACCAGGACCAGGGAGCCGGAGCGGGCCCGCCCGCCCAGCACGACGCCGCCGGTGAATCGCCCGGTCACGGTCCCCGTCCCGGCGCTGGTGGGGATGGACCGTGAGGAGGCGTCCAGTGCCGTGAAACGGGCCGGGCTGGTGCTGGGGACCGTCAGCGAGGTCGACTCGCCGCAGCGGATCGGACAGGTGCTCAGCAGCGATCCCGCTCCCGGCACGGTCGTGAACAAGGGCAGCAGGGTCTCGCTGGGGGTGTCGGCCGGGCTGGCCGTGCCCTCCGTCACGGGCATGCAGCGCAAGGCCGCCGAGGCCGCGCTGACCGGAGCGGGTCTCACCGTCGGGGCCGTCACCCGTTCCTGCTCGGACAGTCCTGCCGGGCAGGTGCTCGCCAGCCGGCCCGAGGCGGGCAGCCGGGTCGCGGGCGGCACCTCGGTGTCCCTCACGGTGGCACGCCCCGGCGCCACGGTGCCGTCGGTCGTCGGCCGGTCCCAGGAGGACGGGCAGGCGGCGCTGGCCGCGGCGGGGTTCACGGCCCGGTTGAGCGCACAGGTCGTGGAGGACGAGTCGCGGGTGGGCAAGGTGCTCAGCCAGAACCCCCGGCCGGGTACGTGTGCCGGGCCGGGCGCCACTGTCACGATCGTGGTCGGGCAGGCGGGCCGGCAGGAGCCGGATCCCGGCGAGCCTTCACCGACCCTCACCCCCACCGGCCGCCTGCCTGGCTAGCCTCGCCGGCACCGGCCTTTCGTCGGCCGTGATGGCCTTACAATCGCTTGCAAGATTCACTTCCCCGGCCTTGGACCGGTGCATCCCACGCCAGGGTGATGACCTGGCCACATGCAACAAAACTGCACACTCCACCGCATTGACGCGTCTAACAATCGGTTGCATAAAGGGGTGAAGCTCGCGAGCGCACAGGCACCAGCACATGCAGTGAGGAGCCCCGACAGGCGGGCTCCCCGGTCAAGGCACCGGAGGCTCCAGTGCGAACAGGTAGAGCACGCAGGACGATCACACTCCTCGCCGCGTTGGTCGCGGCTCTCGTCACCGCCGTCTGGACGTTGCCCGGCGCGTCCGCCGCGACGCTGTTCGGTGACGACTTCGAGGACGGTGATGCCACGGGCTGGTCACGGTCGGGCGGGAGCTGGTCGGTGGTGACCGACGGCTCCAGGGCCTACCGGCAGTCCGGCACCAGCTCGGACGCCAGGGCGCTGGCCGGCGCCGGATGGGCGGACCAGGCGGTGCGGGCGCGGGTGAAGCCGATCGGGTTCAGCGGCTCCGGCCGGTACGTCGCGGTGCTGGCCCGGGCGCAGAGCACCAGCAGCTACTACTTCCTCGGGCTGAGCAACGCGGGCTCGGTCGTGCTGGGCAAGCGCACCGGCGGCGGTTCCGTGACGCTCGCCACGGCGGCGGCCACCGTGAGCGCGGGCACCTGGTACACGCTCCGGCTGGAGGCGTTCGGTACGTCATTGCGCGGGTTCGTGGGCAACGTACAGGTCGTCTCGGCGACCGACTCCTCGCTCGCCTCGGGCCGGGCGGGGCTGGCGGGCTACTACGCGAGCGCCTCGTACGACGACGTGCTCGTGACCGACCTCGGCGGCCCCAGCGAGCCGCCGACCAGCCCGACCCCGCCACCACCCGGCACGTGCCCGACCTCAGGGACGCCGGTCGGCTTCGCCGCGGTGAACGCCTGGGGCCAGAACGGCACCACCGGTGGCGCCGGCGGGCCGACCGTCGAGGTGGACACGGCGAGCGAGCTGATCTCCGCGATGGGCCAGAGCGGGCCGCTGAACATCTGCGTCCGCGGGATGATCACCGTTCCGGCGGGCATGCACAACGTCGCCTCCGACAAGACGATCGTCGGCATCGGCGCCGGCTCCGGCATCACCGGCGGCGGGCTCAACATCGGCCTGCCCGCCGAGGACGGGGTCACCTCGCCACCCGCGAACGCCGTGCACAACGTCATCATCCGGAACCTGGTCTTCAGGAACGCCACGGACGACTCGGTCAACGTGCAGATGTTCTCCCACCATGTCTGGATCGACCACAACGACCTGTCCGCCGGCTACGACGGGCTGATCGACGTCAAGCGCGGCTCCTCGTACGTCACCGTGTCCTGGAACCACACCCACCACCACACCAAGAACATGCTGCTCGGTCATGACGACGGCAACGCCGCGCAGGACGTGGGGCGGTTGAAGGTCAGCTATCACCACAACTGGTTCGACCAGACGCCGCAGCGCAATCCGCGGGTGCGCTTCGGGGAGCCGGTGCACGTGTTCAACAACTACTACGTCTACAACACCGACGTCGGGGTGGCCTGCCAGGCGAACGCCGGGTGCGTGGTCGAGGGCAACTATTTCGAGCGGGTGGAGGAGCCGGTGAGCGACTCGTACGCGGGTCCGGCGGGGCGGTGCGTGGCGCGGAACAACGTATTCGTCCTGGAGTCGGGGACCCCTGACTGCGGCGGGACCGTACAGGAGCCGAGCACGTACTACGCCTACACCCTGGACGACCCGAACTCCGTGAAGGCTCTCGTCACGGCGGGCGCGGGCACCGGCAAGATCGGCGCCTGACCCCTGCCCGAGCCGCGCCCGGGGCTCCATCCCCGCCCCGGGCGCGAGGGAAGGTGAATGATCACGTGGCCTCGGACAAGACCATCATCGGGATCGGCGCGAACGCGGCCCTGGTCGGGGGCGGGCTCACCATCGGGCTGCCGGTGGACGACATCACCGCCCCTCCGGCCAACGCCGTGCACAACATCATCATCCGGAACATCTCGTTCTCCGGCGCCACCGACGACATGATCAACGTGCAGATGTTCAGCCACCACGTCTGGATCGACCACAACGACTTCTCCAACGGCGATGACGGGGCGGTGGACATCAAGCGCGGCTCGGACTTCGTCACCGTCTCGTGGAACCGGTTCCACGACCACGACAAGACGCTGCTGCTCAGCCATGACGAGGACGCCGGGCCGCAGGACACCGGCCGGTTGCGGTTGACCTACCACCACAACTTCTTCGACGGCACCTACCAGCGCCACCCCCGCGTCCGCTTCGCCGAGCCCGTACACGTGTTCAACAACTACTACCGCAACAACGCCCTCTACGGCGTGGCCTCAACAGAGAACGCCGGGGTACTGGTGGAGGGCAACTACTTCGAAAGCGTCGCCCCCCGATCCACGTCGGCTACGACAAGAGCGCGCCGGGGCGCGTGGTGGAGCGACGCAACCTGTACGTCAACTCGGGCACCCCGGAAACAGCCGGTACCGTGGTCGAGCCCCGCACCTACTACCCGTACACGCTGGACGACCCGGCAACCGTCCCGGCCACTGTGCAGGCGGGCTCGGGAGTGGGCAAGATCGGCTACTGACCTGCCGCTTCGAGCGCGCGGTCACGGGCAGTGGCCGTCTCATGAAGAAGCTCCTCAAGCTCGTGGTGGGCCGCTGGCTCGCCCGCACTCCGCTCGGCCTCGTCGCGCTGGCGCTCGGCTGGTACCTCGCCCGCCGTCGCAGGCGCCGCGAGGCCGAGCGCACCTGGTCAGCCGCGTCGGCCTCCCCTACCACGCCCGGCCCTGAAGGACGTCCTTCCAGAGCTGGATCACAGCAGCAGTACGCAGCCAAGGACTCTCGCTGATTCTGTCCCCCGAGGCCCGCCGCGGCGCACAATTCGTACGAGGTTGGCAGGCAGTCGCCGTAGCCTCACCCTGGGCGGGGACTACCTGGGCGACATCGCCCTGCTGGCTCAGCCCGAGTTGTTTGGTCCAGTGGCCTTCGACCCGACCGTCTCCCGCCTGATCGGCCAGACCACACGATGACCACGAAAGATCAAGGCTAGCTGTCAAATTCGCCTTGCCGAACCCCTCCGGTGAAGGCAAGCCACTCAGCTTCAGTGAAAATGATCTTTGGGCCGTCCGGTTCTTTGGAGTGTCGGACTGCCACATGGCCGTCAACGAAGGCCACAGCAACGCACTGACCATTGGTTCCGCTCAGGCTGCTGGTTCGCCACTGCGCGTGTGACAGATCAACGTCCTTGCTCTCCAAGTCGGACCTCATTTCATAGTCGAGAGCACTTCGGCAATAAGATCACGTGTTGCATCAGGACTATGCGACATCGCACGAAGATGCTCGAATTCCAGGCTATATCGTGCTACATCCTCCTGGCTCTCCAGAAACAGGTCACCAGTGCTCGTTTCGATGTACACAATGTCGAGGTGATGTTCTTCCGGGAACTGAAGGATGGCGAACGAGCCACGCATGCCCGGGTGCGCGCCGGCCGAGAAGGGCACAACCTGCAAGGTGACGTTGGGATCTTTGCTGACGTCAAGCAGGTGTTGGAGCTGTGCGTGCATGACGCCAACACCGCCTACTTGCCTGTGTAGTGCGCCCTCGTCGATGATCGCCCAGATCGCCAGGGGCGGGTCTCGTCGCGCCTGGCGTCTCATGCGAGCGACGACCCGGTGTTCGACCTCATTCTCGGGAAGGGTGGGCCCGGTCCCTACCGTGACAGCGCGCGCATACTCCTCCGTTTGGAGCATGCCAGGCAGGAACAACGATTCGTAGTTGAGTACGCGTTGCGCCTCTTCCTCGAATCCGATGTAGGTAGCGTACTGTTCGGGCAGCTCAGCAGCGGCTTGCCACCAACCTTGCTCATGTGCCGTCTTGAGCATCGCGAGAAGCTCGGCTTGGCGATCCTCGGCTACCCGATAAACACCCATCAACGCCCGGAGCGTGCGGACCTGGGGCCGAACCTGAGCCGTCTCGATCCTGTAGAGCGTAGCCCGGTTCATCTCGGTCATCTCGCCGACTTCTTCCCGAGACAGGCCGACGTTTTCCCGAAGCTGACGCAGTTCCCTTGCGAGCCGTCGCATGCGGACCGTTGGCGTTTGTGGCCGTGGAGGCATGCGGGCAAGAGTACCGAAAATCTATAACGGTGTAGATGCAACGGTTGCATATTCGCCTGTGGCATGTGCATCCTTGCATCAGCAACCCGCAAGTCCTCCCCGATCAGGCGGGTATCTCAGTGCACAATCCCGATCAAGGGGATAGGAGCAGCCATGCCGTTCCACGACCACGATCTGCGACGACTCGCTCACTTGTCGCGACTGGAAAGAGCCCTGGTGCGCCAGGGGGAGCCGGTCATGTGGGACCTGGGATCCGCCAGGCTGATGGTAGGGGGTCCGTCCGAACAGGCGTCGGTTCGTGCCGCGTTGCTGGGAGGGCGATGGGTCTACACCTGGGACGGCTGGCCCTGGTGCCGGGTCGATGCGGTTGACGAGGGCGTGGCTCAACTACTGCTCCGGAAGGTGTCGTCGTGAGTGGGCGGCGGCTTCTGGCCGAACTGCTGGCGCCCGGGGTAGAGGCTTCGGTTCCGCTGCTGCGGCACTGCGTCGGGCGGATCCTGGCGGCCGCGGGGCATCGGTACGTAGACGATGTACAGCTGGTGGTCAGCGAACTGGCCAGTAACGCGGTGACGCACACGCGATCGGGGCGGCCGGGCGGGTGCGTGATCGTGGAGGTGTCGGCGATCGGTGACACGCTGACGCGCATCGAGGTGGTCGACGAGGGCTCGTGCTCCGTGCCGCGTCCCCGCGAGGCTCGTGATAGCGACTGCGATGGACGGGGTCTAAGGCTGGTCGAGGCGATGTCGGTGCGGTGGGGAGTAAGCCAAGGGCCGGTCGGCGGAACGGTGGTCTGGGCAGAGGTGGTTACCGCCGTACCAGAAGACCCTCAGGACACGGGAGCGGGCGACGTGCCCAGTGAGACAGCCAGCGTGGTGGAGATGTGATGACCTCTACGGCCACTTGGGGCCGTTGGGGTGGAGTCGGATGGACAGACCGCCTATCTGCGCCGACCCTCGCCCGAGTCCGCCGACATCGCATTGTGAGCGGTTGGAATGGAGTCTTCCGGTTCGGCATGGGGATGTCTTGAGTTGGACGTGTTCTTGCCTGCGGGTCTCCTACGAGTTGCGGCAGGCCGGATAAACGTTTGCCTGACGTCGGATGATGGCCCGTTATGAATCGCCAGTTCCCGGCTGGAGCTAACCGTCCGCACGGTGATGGGCGGCTTCAGAACAAAGGCTCGTCGGCGTAAGCCTCGGCGACCGGTACCGGTTCCGCGTAAGCAGCGGCAAGGGCATGCAGGGCCTTCTCCAGACTGTCGATTGCTCCCGCCGTCGCGTCGTCGGCCCCCTCGCCCTGCTCCCAACGCTGCCGCAGACGCTCGTACTGAAGGAGGATCCGCTCCTTCGCGGCGATGTCCGCCAGGACGCGGCCTGGAGAGTGCCGCGCAATGTGCGCTGCGGCCCCGACGCCCACCAGTGTGTCCTGGACCACCATGTGCTCATGGGCAGTGGTGGTGGCCGCCATGGAGAAGTTCCTCAAGTTCGTGATGGCACGCTGGTTGGCCCGCACTCCGCTCGGCCTGATCGTGCTGGGGATCGGCTGGTTCCTGACCCGCCGACGTGGGCGGCAGAGAGCCCAGCGCGACCAGGCCGAGCGAACGGGCCGACGACGATGACCGCGAAGCGCCGTTACAGGCATTCCTGATGGCGTTATCCATGCCACCTGCGGATCGGTGCCCCTTTTGCGACTACCTCGCCGGCCTGCACCCCGTCACCGTCCTGGAGCAGGGGGAGCAGGTCGCCATCCTGGTCACCCGTGAGCAGCGTGGGCAGGGGCACGTGCTGGTGATCCCGATTGCTCACCGCCCGACGGTCATAGACGTGGCCCCGGCTGAGGAGCAGCAGTTGATGAACGCCGTGCGGCGGGCGGCCCGGGCCATCGCAGCCGTCTACGACCCCGGCGGCATCGCCGTCTGGCAGAACAACGGGGTGCCCGCGCACCAGACCGTCCCCCATGTTCACTTCCATGTCGCCGGCACTCTGCCCGAAGGCGGCACGCGGTCGGGTGAGGTCCCTCGTCTCGACCATCGACGGGATCGCCAAGCGTCTCAGCCCTCATCTCTGAGCGGGCCCGCCTGGGGATGAAACCCACCAGGCCCAGCCCAGCCCCACCCTGGCCGAGATGACCCGCAAGATCGCCGAAGCGCCGCTTATCCGGCAATCGCTGCGCGGCGGAACAAGTCTGCAGGCATTTCCTCATCGAGCCGCCAGGTGATGCCCATCGGCCGCTCGCCGCGGTGCTGGACGTAGCGGACCATGCCGTGGAAGACGAATGCCTCGGGGTGGCCGAGCTCGTTCTCCTTGCGCTCGCGGGTGAACAGCAGCACGTGGCTGCCTTCCGCCACATGATTCTGGTAGCGGCGACCAGTGGCCGAGGTAGCGCTGGTCCGGTTCTGGGATTCCCAGTGGAACAGGCGCGAGGTCAGGGCGTAGTCGCGGTACATCGTCTGCGGTGAGAATTCCTTCTCGTTCTTCTGTAGGGTGACGAAGAGCGCGTCGCACTGGGCCGCGGGGCTCCAGGCCACCCCTTCGCGCATGGTGGAGGGCACCTGGCCACCCAGCGAGGCCCAGCCGATCGCGGCGAGCACCTCGTCGGTGGAGTAGCGGGCGTTGACCGCCAGCGGTACGCCATCCAGCTCCACCGGCTTGGCCACATACCGTGGCCGGTCGACACCATAAGCGAGCACTTGCCTGATCTCATCGCACAGCGGTGTCTCGCCGCGGAGTCGGTCCAGCGCCTCGTCATAGGAGGGGAACGCGCCCCCGTCACGCCAGAACGAGAAGAACAGCATCCGGGCGAAGGCCTGATCGGCTGGGGACAGCGACGCGTAGCGGGGGCCATCCGGCTGCAGCAGTCGAGCGTAGGCTTCGCCCCGGGTTCGGTCGTCCACGTGCAGCAACGCGCGGACGCGTCGCCCCAGTTCCTCCTCCAGTGCCGAGCGTTCCCCGGACAAGAGTCCGGTACGGCGCAGCAGCGAGGTCCAATAGCGACGATTGCGGTACAGGTCGCTGACGTCGCGGCCGCTCTCCTCCAGATATCTGATGAGCGACAGCTCCGCCAGAGAGCGGATCTCCTGCGACAGCATGTTTACCGTCGCCCCGAGCTGGACCTTGAGATCGGCCAGCAGCCGCTCCTTGGTCACCCGATCCAGCACGATCTGGCTCCCCGACGGCAGCAGCGGGAAGTCGTCCTTGGCCTGCTTGTCCAGCCGCCCTCGGGAAAACCCGGTCAGCGCCTGGAACCGGTTGGCAAACCGGTACTCCTTACGGTGCTGCCCAACAAAGTCGAGCACGGTCAGCACATCCTTGTCCGGCGTACGGCGGAGCCCGCGCCCAAGCTGCTGCAGGAAGACCGTGGCGCTCTCGGTGGGCCGCAGCATGAGCAGGGTGTCGACGTCGGGCACGTCCAGACCCTCGTTGAACAGGTCCACCGCGAACAGGAACCTGATCTCCCCCTCCGCGAGCGCTCGAAGCGCCGCCTTCCGGGTGCCGTCTTCTGTCGCTCCATCCACCGCCAACGAAGGCAGCCCTTGCTTGGTGAAGAACTCGGCCATGTAGTGCGCATGCCGTACCGAGACGCAGAAGCCCAACCCGCGCACCGTCCCCAGGTTGCTCACCTTGTCGCGCACCGCGTTGAACACCAGCCGGGCACGGGCGTCGTCGCCGGTGAAGACGTTGTCGAGAGCGGAAACCTCGTAGGAGCCGCGCGTCCACTTCACCCCGGACAGGTCGGTCCCGTCGTTGATCCCAAAGTAGTGGAACGGACACAGCAGATCAGCATCCAGCGCATCCCACAGCCGCAGCTCGGAGGCGATCCGCCGGTCGAAGAATTCGTCCTGCACCCACGTACCATCCGACCGCTCCGGCGTCGCGGTAAGACCGAGCAGCTCTTTCGGCTTCAGATGGTTGATGATCTGCCGATAGGTCGGAGCCGCGGCATGGTGGAACTCATCGATCACCACGACATCGAAGTGCCCGGGCTCGAACTCCAGGATCCGGCGGGTCAGCGACTGCACGCTGGCGAACACATGCCGCCAGTGCCGCGACTTCTCCTCCCCCACATGCAGCTCACCGAAGTCCGGTACGGCCAGCACCTGCCGATACGTGCGCATCGCCTGAGCCAGGATCTCCCGCCGATGCGCCACGAACAGCAACGACGGCTGCCGGCCCAGCCGCTGCTGCAGGTTGCGGTAGTCGAACGCGGCTACCACGGTCTTGCCCGTGCCGGTCGCGGCAACCAGCAGGTTGCGATGCCGGTCATGGATGGTGCGCTCCCGGTCGAGGTCGGCCAGCATCTCGCGCTGGTGGTCGAAGGGATGCGGCACCAGTTCGGGGATGTCGAACAACTGCTTGCCCGCCTGGGAACGGGCCAGCGCCTCATCCAGGCGATCGGCATCGGTCGCCGGGTCGTACGGCTCGAACTGGGACCGGTTCCAGTAGGAGTCGAAGGTCGCCTCGAACTTGTCCAGCAGCCGAGCAGTGGTCACCGACGACAGTCGAACGTTCCACTCCAGCCCGTCCAGCAGCGCGGCGCGGGAAAGGTTGGAGCTGCCGACATAGGCGGTGTCGAAGCCAGTGTGGCGGCGCAGCAACCATGCCTTGGCGTGCAGTCGGGTGGAGTTGCGCTCATAACTGATCTTCACCTCGGCACCGAAATCGTTGACCAGGCGGTCCAGCGCCCGCCGTTCGGTCGCCCCCATGTAGGTCGTCGTGATTACCCGCAGCGGCACATCCCGACGCCGCAGCTCGGCCAGCGGCTTCTCCAGAATGCGTAGTCCCGACCACTTCACGAACGCGCACAGCAAATCCACGCGGTCGGCACTCGCCAGCTCGGCCGCTAGTTCGTGCGCCAGGTTCGGGTCCTCACGGGCGTTGGTTAGCAGAGCCGCTTCCGACAACGAAGTCATTGGCCGACGCGGAGCAGCCGCCCCCGGAACGTCCTTCACAATCGACAGGAGCTGATTCGGCCCTTCCGCGATCGCCTCCGGCTCGGTGAGCTGCGCCAGCAACCGGTTGGCCAGTGCTACCTGCCGGTCAGGGTGCCCCTTTAGCTCAGCGAAGGCCCGCGCTGCCGTTTCGCCGACGAAACGGCCCAGCAGATGAGCAACCTCCTCGACGTCGATCTTCGACACCTCGACCAGATGGCCGGCTTGCTGCCAAGCGTTGATCTTCGCGTCGAGCGTGCCGGTAAGTAGGGAGTCGTAGAGACCCGGGATTGGAGCGTTGGTCATGTCATGCCCTCAGAGACATAGGAAGATCACATATCTAGCTGATGCCGCCCAGGACGGCAAGGGATTTCCATACGTCCTCGTCCGCGATGGCGGGCCGCTGGCGATGCTCTATATCGTTGTACGTGCCTCAGGCGACTCAAGATCTGATTTCGGAGTTTGCGATCTCGATACTGTATGTCGAAAGGCCGACTAGCGCGTCCAGCGAGGGCGTCCGCAAGAGCATGAAGGCCAACAAAGGTCGAGACACCAAGCCTGAGCTGGCACTTCGGCGTGCGGTTCATGCCCTGGGGCTCAGGTATCGCGTCTCCATCCGCCCCTCGCCGAGCGTTCGCCGTACCGCTGACCTGGTCTTCACCAAGACTAAGGTTGCGGTCTTCCTGGATGGCTGCTTCTGGCACGGCTGTCCTGCGCACCACACCAAAGCCGCGACGAACGCGGATTACTGGGCGGAGAAGGTGCTGAAGAACCGGGCCAGGGATGGTGAGACGGACCGGCTGCTCAGTGAGGCCGGTTGGACGGTGATCCGTATTTGGGAGCACGAGGACCCCGCCTCGTCGGCGGCCGGAATCGCCGACGAGCTCAAGGCCATCCGTTCCAGAGCGCACGGTTAGGGCCGTTGTTCGGGCTTCGAGGAGAGGTTCAGCGTTTCCGTTCCTCGGGAGGTACGGCGCCTTACTCGCCCCATCCAGGTCGGCTACGACATTTCGTTCAGTAGGGCGGTCGCCGAGCGGTGGATCTTTGCCAGTGCGCTGAGGAGGTGTTCGCGTTCGGTTTCGCTGAGGTCGGCGGTGATTTGGTCTTCGAGGTGCCGCCGTTCCTCCTCGATGGGTGCTTGCAGGGCGCGTCCCGTGTCGGTGAGCCACAGGCGGACCAGGCGGTTGTCGCGGTCGTCGCGGCGGCGGGTGAGCAGGCCGGCCGCGGCCATCCGGGTGGCCGCTTTGACCACGTTGGGGGTGGTGACGTTGAGTGCGGCGGCGACCTCGCCCGGGGTGCTGCCGTCCTGCCGCCACAGCACCGCGAGCAGGTGGTCCTGTCCCAGGTGCAGCCCGTGGCGCCGCACGGCCGCCTCGGCCGCCGCGCGCAGCGCCTTCGACGCCTTGCTGTGCAGGTCCAGGAACTCGGGCACGTCGGGGCCTCCACGATTGACAGCAGATCGTGTACCGGTTAACGTTTCGCTCGATCATTAACCGGTACACGATTTTGGGGTTCTCATGATACTGGTCACCGGTGCCACCGGAAACGTCGGCCGCGAGCTCGTCCGCGAGCTGGACGAGGCCGGAGTGCCGTTCCGCGTCCTGGTCCGCGACCCGGCCCGGGCCGCCGCGTTGCCCGGCGAGCGGGTCGTGGCCGACCTGAGCGATCCGGGGACGCTGCCGCCCGCCTTCGCCGGAGCCGACCGGCTGTTCCTGCTCACTCCTGGCATCGGCCTCGACCACGCTCGGCACGCCGTCGCCGCCGCGCGGTCCGCCGGGGTGGCCCACATCGTGCATTTGTCCTCGTTCAACGTGCTGGGCGACCCGATGCCCGCCATGGGCCGCTGGCACCACGAGCGCGAGCAGGCCATACGGGCTTCCGGCATCCCGGCCACCTTCCTGCGGCCCGGAGGATTCATGACGAACGCCTTCGACTGGCTGCCCACCATCCGCAAGGCGGGTTACGTCCTCGATCCGTTCGGACCTGGCCGGTACGCGCCGATCGACCCCGCCGACATCGCCGCCGTCGCCGCCCTGACCCTGACCACAGACGGCCACCAGAAGCAGGAGTACGTCCTCACCGGCGAGGAGCTGTTCACCGTCGCCGAACAGGTCAAGATCCTCGCCGCGGCGGCCGGCCGGGACATCGCGGTCCGGGCGGTCACCACCGCGGAGGAGGCCGTCGCCGCCCGCTTCCCCAATGGAGCACCCCCGGCGCTGGCCGAGGCCATCGTCGAAGGCTTCCACCTCATGCGCGCCGACATCGCCGGATTCCGCACTGACACCGTGGAACGCCTGCTCCGGCGCAAGCCCCGCACCTTCGCCGACTGGTGCACCCGCAACGCCGACGCCTTCCGTGGCACGCACTGATTCGCTGGGGTCCGCTGGGGGACTGCGTCACTTCAAGAATGATGCCCCCGGCGTCGTCTCGCGTCGGGTGGGGCCGGCGGGTGAGGATGCTCAGGGCGTTGGAGATGAAATCCCTGACGTGAGCGGAGAGGGTGGGCATGGGCGGGTGCGGCCACGTCGGCGTGCGGATTTCGGTGTTGGACACCTCGCCGATCGTGCGGGGGTCCACGCCGAGGCAGGCGCTGCACAACACGGTGGATCTCGCGAGGCTGGCCGACGTGCTGGGTTACCACCGTTATTGGGTGCCTGAACATCACGGGATGCGTGGTGTGGCCAGCTCCGCTCCAGCTGTGCTCGTCGGGCATCTCGCCGGTGCCACGAAGCGCTTGCGGGTCGGTGCGGGTGGGGTGTTGTTGCCCAATCATGCGCCGATCGTGGTGGCCGAGCAGTTCGGCACGCTGGTGGCGCTGCATCCGGGGCGGATCGATCTCGGGCTCGGGCGGGCGCCGGGCGGGTCTCGGGCGGCCGTGGAGGCGGTTCGTCCTGAGGCGGAGCGGGGCGCGAAGACCTTTCGCGAGCAGTTCGACGAGCTTCGGGCCTACCTGGATCCGGTCGAGGACGCGCGGGTGAAGGCGATTCCCGTTCTTGGGGGGAATGTCCCGCCGATCTGGCTGCTGGGCTCCTCGGCCGGGAGTGCTGAGCTGGCCGGGGAGCTTGGGCTGCCCTACGCCTTCGCCCATCACCTCAACGCGGGGGCGGCGGTGGAGGCCATGTGTGTCTACCGTGAGCGGTTCCGGCCCTCGGGGCACGCCGCGGTCCCGACGTCGCTGGTCAGCGTGTCCGTCATCGCCGCCGAGGACGACGAAAGGGCCGAATGGCTCGCCGGTCCCACCCGGTTGAAGGTGCTCAGCCGGGTGCGGGGGGAGCGCATCCTGTTGCCGAGCCCCGAGGAGGCGGCAGCGTATTCGTACACCGAGGAGGATCGTGCCGAGATCGCCGCTCGTTCCGGCGGCGTCCTCGTCGGAGGTCCGGC
The DNA here is from genome assembly GCF_900099965.1 of Nonomuraea jiangxiensis. GTDB lineage: Bacteria > Actinomycetota > Actinomycetes > Streptosporangiales > Streptosporangiaceae > Nonomuraea > Nonomuraea jiangxiensis. The sequence continues at coordinate 55,538 of NZ_FNDJ01000044.1, forward strand.
CACTGTGGCCGAGCGCCTGCAGGCGGTGCTCGACGGCACCGGCACGGATGAGCTCATGATCACCACGCCGGTGTACGAGCACGCGGATCGCCGCCGGTCCTACGAGCTGGTCGCATCCATCGCCGGCCGACTTGTAGGACCGGCGGACGAGACAGCCGGGCGACGGGTCGGTGACAGTGATCACCGCGATGATGCGTGAGCGCACCGGGGCCGAACCGGTACGGAGCGGCGCATCGCACGGGATGCCTGGCTCAGGAAGAAAGGTCAAACTTGATGAGAATCGCGAAGTGGGCCACCGCCGGGGCCGCCCTCCCCCTGCCGGGGGCACCGCCAGCGCGGCGAGCGTGACCACGACCCCGGCCTCCGCGGCGGGCTGGTACTTCACGGAGCTGTGATCCGCCGTTCAGCGGGGGGTTCCTGCCAGGGTGACGGTTGTGCCGGTTAGGCGGGAGTGTTCGGCGGCCCAGGCTATGAGGTGGCTGTGCAGGCTTTCGGTGGGGGAGGAGAGGATCGGGGAGGGGTCTCTGGCGGTGACGGCCGTCAGGAAGGCTTCGATCAGGGCCTGGTCGCCGCCTCCGTGGCCGCCCCTGGCCGTGGCGTCGCCGGTCGGGCGGGTTTCGATGACCTCCGATCGGCCGGTGACGAAGTCGGTGAGGGTCAGGTGGTCGCCGTCGCCGTCGATCGAGCCGCGGGTGCCGAAGATCCGGGTCTGGCGGTGGAGGGACGGGGTGAACGCGGTCATGGTGAACGCTGCCGTCACGCCGCCCTCGAACTCCAGGTTCACGACCTGGTGGTCGACGACGTCGTTGTCGCAGGCGTACACGCATCTGCCGTACGGGCCGGTTCTGAGGGCCTCCAGGATGCCCTGCTCCGAGACGTCGTCGGTGAGTACGGACACCGGCCAGGCCTCCTTGCCCGCCAGCGGGAGGTAGATGCGCTTGGCCGAGTACGGGCAGGTGGGCTCCACGGCGCAGTCCAGGCAGCGGGCGGCGGCCCCGGCGGGACGGTTCTCCGGGCGGAAGTGGTGGAGCCCGCCGAACGACGACACGCGGGTGACCTGCCTGCCGGTGAGGTGGACCAGCCAGTCGAGGTCGTGGCACGACTTGGCCAGCAGCATGAACGTGGACTCGTCGGTCCTGCGCCAGTTGCCCCGCACGTACGAGTGCGCCTGGTGCCACCATCCGACCGGCTCCAGGTGCTGGATGCTGACGATCTCGCCGATCCTGCCCGCGTCGAGCACTTCCTTGAGAACCTTCGTGTACGGGGTGTAGCGCATGACATGGCAGACGGCGAACACCGCGCCGGGGCGCCCGGCGGCGACGATCGCCCGGCAGTCGTCCTCGGAGACCGCCATCGGCTTCTCCAGCAGGATGTCGTAGCCCAGGTCGGCGAAGCGTACGGCGGGCTCGACGTGCTCCCTGTCCTGGGTGGCGATGATCACCGCGTCCGCCTGGCGGGGGAGGGCGGCCAGCTCGCGCCAGTCCGCGTACTGGCGGGCCTCGGGGAACCTGGCGCGGCGGCTCGCCAGCTGATCGGCCACCGCGACCACCTGCGCCCGGCCGGTGTCGGTGGCGTGGCGGGCATACGTGGTACCTCGCGAACCCGCGCCGACGATCGCCAGCGTGACCATTGGCCCTCCAGATATGTCATCGATTCACGTATGTCGCTCGACGCTAGGATCCGGGCGGATTGCCGTCAATGAAGGAAGCTTGTGGGGTGGCGCACGGCTCGCAGCTGAGCATGTGGAACGCGAGGTCCTAGGGGTTCGGGGCCGTCTGGGGGAGGCTTGGTCGGTGACTTCCATGACTGGACCCGCCGCCGTCAACGCCTCTGCCGTCCCGCCCGCGACCGGCTGCGTCTTCTGCGCCATCGTGGCTGGTCGGGCGCCGGCCTCGATCGTTCGTGAGTGGGATGACGCCCTCGCCATCCGGCCCCTCGGCGGTGGGGTGGCGGAGGGGCACGTGCTGGTCGTCTCGCGTAGGCACGTGGCCGACGTCGGTGTCGACCCGCTGGTGTCGGCGTCGGTGATGGCGCGGGCGGCGGAGCTCGCCGCAGGGTTGCCCGCGGCCAATGTGATCACCAGCAGGGGCTCGGCGGCCACCCAGACCGTCTACCACCTGCACCTGCATGTGGTTCCGCGCGTCGAGGGGGATGGGCTGCCGTTGCCGTGGACCCCGCGGCAGGCCGCTCGTGATGCTGGGGCCGTGACCAAACACTGGACTCTGACCGTGGAGCCGCCCGCCACGGTCCGGCTGGTCTGCGCACGGGAACCGATTCCCGGCGGCCCGTCCGTGTTCCTGGCCGGGCCCACCCCTGACGACGCGGCGCCGGTGCCCTCGTGGCGGCCGGAGGCGATCAGGGAGCTGGGCCGGCAGTGGAGCGGGCCGGAGCCGCTGGTCGTGCTGTGTCCGGAGTCCCGGGGCAACGTCCGGGCGGAGCGGTACGAGGACCAGGTCGACTGGGAGATCGCGGCACGGGCGGGGGCTACCGCGATCATGTTCTGGGTTCCCCGGGACATGGCGACGCTTCCCGGTATGACGACCAACGTCGAGTTCGGCCTGGATGTCGGGACCGGCCGCGCGGTGCTGGGCTGCCCGCCGGGCTGCCCGAACCCCGAGCGCAACCGCTACTTGATCTACGTCGCCCGCCGCCACGGCGTTCCGGTCCGCACCACCGTGGCCGGGACGGTGACCACGGCCCTGGACGTGATCGCCGCCCAGCCGGCGTGACAGCCGACCGGCGAGCGGTCCGGGCACCGGCGCTGGACGGCATCTCCCGGACTCCTGTGCGGGCGCGCCCCCGGCAGGTCAGCCGATCCGGGTGCAGTCCCGGAGGAGGACCTGGTGCGGGATGGCGGCCTCGTCTCCGCCCACGCATCTGATCCTGAGGGGGACCGGGCTGGCCTCACCGATCGCCGTGCCACGGAACGGGCCGCTGGTCACGGCCCCCAGGGAGGGGCGGCAGTCGCCGCGGGCGGTGTCTTAGCTGTAGACGGGTGGGCGGGAGACAGGCCGGTCAGGGCCGGCGCCAGGGCGGCCCCGGTCGTGATGCGACGGATCATGGTGGTCCCCGTCAGTCCGGGTCGGCGAGGTTGCAGGCGGGGACCCAGCCCACGACGCCGGTGGTCACGTTGCGGCCGTGGTGCCACTGGTCGGTGGCGAAGTGGTCGCACTGGTAGTGCGCGTGCCGGTCCACCCGGTCCGACTGGAAGCCCTGCCCGGCGTAGCCGAGGCCGTTGCGGATGGAGCCCGCGCGGGGCTCGCTCCAGATGATCACGCCCTGGGCGGCGAAGTCGTAGAGCCGCGCGGCCATGGCGGTCTGGGCGGTGAGCGGCCCGCTCAGGCTCAAAGCCATGAGCAGGCCGGTCATGGTCGCTCGTCTGACGTGCACCGTGCCTCCCTCGTGGGTCGGTGTGGCGATCCCTTCGTCGCTCAGAGTAAGAGGGCGAACACGCGGAGTTCCATTGGTTTTTCGCCGCCCCGATCACCGCAATTGGGGCAGGACTTCGGTGGCGAGCCGTTCGAGTTGCTCCCGCTCGTCGAACATCGTGTCCAGCAGGACCAGGTCCGCGCCGGCCGCGATCACGTCGCGCAGCCCCTGCACGCACACCTCGGGCGGGCCGGTGACGGCCACGTTCGCGCCGCCGTACATCTTGCGCAGCAGGTCGTCGATGCGGGGCTCCGTGCCGACCGAGACGTAGACCCGCTTGGCGATGCCGAAGCCCGCCGGGTCGCGGCCGGCGGCGGCGAGTTCGGCCTTGACCGTGCGCACCTGCTCGGCGAACGCCGCCGTGGTGGCTCCGCCCGCGCCGAAGAACCCGTCGCCGTGCCGCACCGCGCGGCGCACCGCCGCCGGGCGGTGCCCGCCGATCCAGACGGGCGGGTGCGGCTTCTGGTACGGCTTGGGCTCCATGTCCCCGTCCACCTGCCAGAACCGCCCGTCGAAGCCCACCTTGGCCTCCGTCCAGCAGGCCCTCATGAGCTCGATCGACTCGGTGAACCGCGTCACCAGCCCGTCGGGCGGCACCCCGAAGTCCGCGAGCGTGCTCCGGCCGCCCAGCCCGAACCCCACCTCCAGACGGCCCCGGCTGAGCTGGTCCAGAGTGGCGATGCTCTTGGCGAGCTGCAGCGGCTGGTGCTGGACCAGGATGAACACCGCGCAGCCGAGCCGCAGCCGCTCGGTGCAGGCGGCGGCGTACGTCATGACCTCGATCGGGCCGAGGGTGGGAGACGGCGACAGCGTCGACTCGCGGGTCCACGCGCTGTGGAAGCCGAGCTCCTCGACCCGTCGCAGGTAGTCGCGGAACGAGCCGGGGTCGAACGCGCCATCGGAGACCTGCTGGGGGAGGGAGATGGCGAATCTCGTTTCTGTCATGCCCCTACCCAATAGACCCGTCGCCGCGGCCCGTCCAGTTTCGCGCGCCCGATTCAGAAGGTGATGACCGTACGCGCGACCGTGCCCTGCCGTACGTGGGCCACGGCGTCGTTGATCCGGTCGAGCGGCAGCCGTTCCGAGATCAGGCCGTCGAGGTCGAGCCGGCCCCGCAGATAGAGCCCGGCCAGCACGGGCAGGTCGCGGTGGGGCGCGGCGTCGCCGCCCTGGGTGCCAATGAGGCGGCGGGAGGCGAACAGCAGGCCGGTGTCCACCTCCGCCGGGTGGCCCCGGGGCGGGCTGCCGACCATGACCGTGGTGCCGCCGGGCTGGGTGGCGGCGAACGCCTGGGCCAGCACGCCGGGCGCGCCCGTGGCGTCGAAGGCGTACTCGACGCCGCCCCCGACCAGCTCGCCCACCTGCTTCGGCAGGTCCGTGACCAGCAGGGTGTGCGTGGCGCCGAAGTATTCGGCCAGCTCCAGCTTCCCCTCGGCCACGTCGGCGGCCACGATCGTGGTCGCGCCCGCCAGCACCGCGCCCTGGATGACGTTGAGCCCCACCCCGCCGCAGCCCACGACGAGGACCGACGCGCCGGGCGGGACCCTGGCGACGTTCGTGACGGCGCCGACGCCGGTGACGACGCCGCAGGCCAGCAGGCACATGGCGGCCAGCGGCGCGTCCGCGGGCACTCGTACGCACATGAGCTCGCTCACGACCGTGTACTCGGCGAACGAGCCGATGCCGATGAAGCGGCGGATCTCCTGGCCGTCCAGGGTGACCCGGGGCGGGCCACCCATGATCGTCGGCAGCCTGGCGGGGCCCGCGCACAGGTGGAAGCGGCCCGCGCCGCACTGGCGGCACCGGCCGCAGGGGCCGTTCATGGCGATGATGACGTGGTCTCCTGGCCCGACGGTGGTGACGCCGGTGCCCACGCTCTCGACCACGCCCGCGCTCTCATGCCCGAGGATGAACGGCAGCCTGCTCACCACCGGGCTCTTGCCGTCGATGGCCTTGAGGTCGGAGCCGCACACGCCGGACGCCCTGATCCGCACCCGCACCTCGCCGGGGCCCGGCTCGGCCACCTCGACCTCGCGGATCTCCATCGGGGCGTGGAACGTGGTCAGCACGGCCGCGCGCATCAGCATGCGCCTCACGGTAACGCGGGCCCGGATCACGAGCAAGCGGTTGCTCGGTTATCCCGGGGAGTGGCGTTCCGTGAACGACAGCATGCGCCGCCAGGCGTCCTGGCACACCTCCTCCCACTCCTTGTACGAGCGGTCGAAGAACGAGTGCGGCGCACCCTGGTAGACGTGGATCTCGTGCTCGGTGCCCGTCCGGTCGAGCGCGGCCAGGTACGCGTCGAGCCGCTCCGGAGTGGTGGCCTTGTCCGCCCCGCCCAGCAGCCCGAGGATCGGCGCGCCGGGGCCGGTCGTCGGATCGTCGACGAAGCGGAGCGTGCTGTAGAAGCCGATGCCGCCGGCCAGGCCGTTGCCCTCGGCGGCCTGCCGCCACGACAGGGCGCCGCCCAGGCAGAAGCCCACGGTGAACACCGGCCCCCGGTCCGCCGCCAGTACGTCCGTGGCCGCCCGCACGTCGGCCCTGACCTGGTCGTGCTTGAGCTGGTTGACGTGCGGCATGTACTCGAAGTCCTCGCCCCGGTCGGTCAGGCCCGCCGTCCGGCCGAAGTAGTCGATCGCGATCGCCCGGAACCCCGCCTCGGCGAAGCGCACCGCCAGGTCGCGGTAGAACGGGTGCAGGCCGCGTACGTCGGGCAGGATCACCACATTGCGGCCGTTGGGCTCCGCCGGGTCGGCCCGGTAGGCCAGGAAGCGGTTGCCGTCGGCGGCGGTCAGCTCTATCTGCTCCTGCGAGGCCACCTCGCCCTGGATGGGCGGAGCCGGTGGCCTGCTGTCGGTGGAATGGCACATGAGGCCAGCATGCCCGCCTTCCACCTGGCTATCCGTGATCAGCATTTTCGCGAATGTTGCGCGTTGTGGTTGCCCGGTCCGACCATCGAGGAATAGTTCTCTTGTTCGGTGAAGGAGGAGTTCATGGCATATCACCCCAATCTCGATCCCGAGATCCGCGCCGAGCTGGAGCGGATGCAGTTGCCCGTGTTCGACCTGGCCAGCCTGACGTTCGACGAACTGCGGGAGAATCGAGCGCAGATCAGCGCGATGATGACCGCCGCGCCGCGACCGGACACCGACGTGGTGATCGAGGACCGGCGGGTGCCGGGGCCCGACGGCGACCCCGACGTACGGGTCCGGATCTACCGCCCGCCGGGGCAGGGGGAGGAACGGCCGGCGCTCTACTGGATCCACGGCGGCGGCATGATCCTCGGCATCCCCGAGATCGACGATGCGACGATGATCGGATTCGTCGAGAAGCTCGGTTGTGTGGTGGTGTCCGTCGACTACCGGCTGGCCCCGGATCATCCGCACCCGGCTCCCGTCGAGGACTGCTACGCCGGGCTGGTGTGGACCGCCAAGGCGGCCGGTGACCTGGGCATCGACCTGACCAGGCTGGCCGTCGGCGGGGCCAGCGCCGGTGGCGGGCTGGCGGCCGCGACCGTGCTGCTCGCGCGTGACCGGGGTGGTCCCGACGTGGCCTTCCAGCTGCTGCAGTGCCCGATGCTGGACGACCGGAACATCACCCCGTCCAGTCACGAGTTCACCGAGGCCGTGGTCTGGGACAGGGCCGCGAACCTGTTCGGCTGGACCGCGCTGCTCGGCGACCGGGTGGGGACCGACGACGTGTCCCCGTACGCGGCGCCGGCCCGGGCGACCGACCTGTCCGGGTTGCCGCCGGCGTTCATCGATGTGGGGGAGTTGGAGGTCTTCAGGGACGAGGACCTGGACTACGCGTCGAGGCTGGTGCAGGCCGGGGTGTCCACCGAGTTCCACCTGTATCCCGGGGCGTTCCACGCGTTCGACGGCATGGTGCCGGGCACCGAGCTGGGCCGGCGGGCGCAGGCGGCGCGGCTGGCCGCTCTCAAGCGCGCTTTCCGCCTCTGACGTACGGCTTCTCCCGGGTGCGGTCCTCGCGCTCGGGAGGGCTGGTCAGTAAACCAAGCGTGCGCTAGGTTGGTGGTCGTGGAGCTCGACTTCTCCCCTGCCGAGCGGGAGTTCCGTGCCGAGGTTCGCGACTGGCTGGCGAGGAACGTGCCGGGGCCGCTCCCGTCCATGGACACCCCCGAGGGGTTCGAGGCGCACCGGGCCTGGGAGGCGCGGCTGGCCGGCGCCCGGCTGTCGGTCGTCTCCTGGCCCGAGGAGTACGGCGGGCGCGGCGCCTCCCTGATCGAGTGGCTGATCTTCGAGGAGGAGTACTGGGCCGCCGGCGCCCCCGCCCGCGTCACCCAGAACGGGATCTTCCTCCTGGGGCCGTCCCTGATGCGGTTCGGCACGCCCGAGCAGCGCGAACACTGGCTGCCCAGGATGGCCAGGGGCGACGACGTGTGGGCGCAGGCGTGGTCGGAGCCGGAGGCGGGCAGCGACCTGGCCGCCCTCACCTCCCGCGCCGAGCTGGTCCCCGGCGGATGGCGGCTCCACGGGCACAAGACCTGGAGCTCCCGGGCCGCCTTCGCCGACCACGGGTTCGGGCTCTTCCGCACGTCGGGGACGCGGCATCGAGGGCTGACGTACTTCATGTTCCCCCTCGCGGACGTTGGCGTGCGGCCGATCGCGCAGCTCGACGGGCTGCCGGGGTTCGCCGAGCTGTTCTTCGACGGGCTGTTCGCGCCCGGGTCGATGGTGGTGGGTGAGGCCGGTGAGGGATGGCGGATCGCGATGGCCACCACCTCCTCGGAACGCGGTCTCACCCTGCGCAGCCCCGGCCGCTTCCTGGCCACCGCCGACCGGCTCGTCGCGCTGGCCAGAGGCGCCGATCCGGCTCTTGCCGACCGGGCCGCCAGGTGCTGGGTGGAGGCGGAGGCGTACCGGCTGCACACGTACATGACGGCGCGCCGGATCATGGCGGGGGCGGAGGTCGGGCCGGCGGCCAGCCTGGGCAAGCTCTTCTGGTCCGAGCTGGACCTGCGCATGCACGCCCTGGCCATGGAGCTGCTGGGGGAGCGGGCGGGGGCGGGCGGCTGGCTGGACGGGTTCCTGTTCTCGCTGGCCGGGCCCATCTACGCGGGCACGAACGAGATCCAGCGCAACATCGTCGCCGAACGGATCCTGGGGCTGCCGAGATGACCTTCGGGACGAGCCGGGGACGGCGGCGATGAACTTCGGGTTCACCGACGAGCAGCTCGCGCTGGGCGCGACCGTGCGTGACGTGGCGCGGGCGCACTGCCCGCCGGCCGCGCTGCGCTCCGAGCGCCGCCCGGCCTGGAAGCAGCTCGCCGAGCTGGGCTTCTTCGGGCTGCTGCTGCCGCCCGAGGCCGGCGGGCTGGGGCTCGACCTGGTCGATCTGCTGCTGGCGCTGGAGGAGGCCGGGCGCGCGTGCCTGCCCGGGCCGGTCGTGGAGACCGCCGTGGCGGCGCCGTACCTGGTGCCGGACACGCCCGGGCTGGCCTCCGGCGCGGTGTGCGTCAGCGTGCTGCTGCCCGGCCAGGTGTACGCGCCGGACGCCGACCTCGCGGACCTGCTGGTCGTGGCGTGCGCCGGCGGCCTGCGCGCGGCCCCACGCCAGTCGGTACGCCTGACGCCCCGGCCGGGGGTGGACCCGTGCCGGCCGCTGTTCGAGGTGGCCTTCGAGGAGTTCGCGGAAGTGGCCCGCCCGGTCGGTCCGGCGCTGCGGCGGGCCACGGTCGCCACCGCCGCGCAGCTCGTCGGGGTCGCCAGGGAGCTGCTCGCCGTCACCGTCGGCTATGCGCGAACGCGCACGCAGTTCGGGGCGGCGATCGGGTCCTTCCAGGCGGTCAAGCACCAGCTCGCCGACGTGGCCGTGGCGATCGACTTCGCCGCGCCGCTGGTGTACCGGGCCGCCCTGTCGGTGGACGGCGCCACCGGCGCGCGTGACACGAGCGCCGCCAAGGCCGCCGCCGGGGAGGCCGCCGGGCTGGCCGCGCGGGTGGCGCTGCAGGTGCACGGGGCCATCGGGTACACGGAGGAGCTGGATCTGCGGTTCTGGCTGGCGCGGGCCTGGTCCTTGTCGGCCGCGTATGGCACCACGGCCGTGCACCGCGCCCGCCTGCGCACCGCCATCGTCGGCGGTGACCTGCGGAGGTATCCATGACGTGCGGCCGGCGGGCCGATGAGACACGGGCGGCCGGCCGGTCCGCCGGGGAGGCGCGGTGAAGTTCGGGGTGCCACTCGGGCTGGTGCATCCGGACGCCTGGAAGGACGTGGCGGTGGCGGCGGACGAGCTGGGGTTTGAGTCGGTGTGGCTGCCCGAGCACCTCGTCTTCGCCACCGACCTGTCCCTCGCCGCCTATCCGGGCACCTCCGATCCGGGGATCAAGCCGGCCACGCCGCTGTTCGACGCGCCCGCGTACCTGTGTTGGCTGGCCGCCCTGACCTCCCGCGTCCGGCTCGGTACGGCGGTGCAGCTGCTCGCCCTGCGGCACCCGTTCGTGTCGGCGCGCGCGTTCGCCACGCTGGACGTGGTCTCGGGGGGACGGGCCGTCTGCGGGGTGGGGGCGGGCTGGTACCGGGGGGAGTGGGAGGCGGCCGGGATCCCGTTCGGCACCAGGGGGGCGCGGCTGGACGAGGCGATCGAGGTGGTCAGGCGGCTCTGGAGTGAGCCGGTGGTGGCCCATTCCGGGAGGTTCTACTCCTTTCCCGAGGTTGCCTTCGAACCCAAACCGGTGCAACGGCGGCTGCCGGTGCTCGCGGGTGGGGAGTCGGCCGCCGCGCTGCGCCGGGCGGCCCGGCTCTGCGACGGGTGGATCAGCATGCCGCACACCATCGAGTCGATCAGGCCGCAGCTCGACCGGCTCGGCTCGGGCGTGCCGGTGACCGCCCACGCCTACGCGCTGGCCGGGCCGGACGAGGTGCCGGCCTGGGCGGCGCTGGGCGTGGAGCGGCTGATCGTACGGCCCTGGACCCGCAGCCGCGACGCCGTGTCGCGGCTGGCCGTCTTCGCCGCGGACTACTCGTTGGGGTGATCTCCGGTCACGGGCGGGAGCGTCTCCGTCGCTTCGTCGTCATCGGACGCCGGGTGCCGGTGGCGGCCTCCTTTCGATTCGGTGCCGGTGCCGGTGCCGGTGCCGAGCTGGGGCTGGGGCTCGGGATCGGGGTCGGGGTCGGGGTCCTCGCTGGGTCGCCCGCGTCCGCTGTTGATGATCGCCGCCAGCGCTCCGGTGGGAATGATGGGTTCCACCGGTTCTGACCAGGCCGCGGTCTCCTCCAGATCGCCGGTGGACGGGCCGGGATCGGGTGCGGTCGTGTGGTCGAGCGGCTGGGAGGCGAGATCGATGGCGTTCAGGAGCTCGTGCCGCCACAGGCTGTTCTCGTCAGGCTCGTCGGCGGCGTGGTGGGGAGCCGGCGGGTACGGGGTCGGTACCGCCAGGGCGGCGGCGCCGGTCCCCCCGGCCCGTCGGCGGTTCCTGGCCACGGCGAGCAGCCCGAACAGCGCCACCACGGCGACCAGGGCCGAGATGACCAGCATCGGAGTGCCCAGGCCCGGCAGCGAGTCGTTGATCGAGGCGGCCAGGTTCGGGGGGAAGGGCGCGGCGGCGGCCGTGGTGCTGGACGTCGTCGGGGTGGGGGAGGTGGACTCCGCCGCGGCGAGGTCGGTCGTGGAGGTCGTCGTCGGCGTGGGGCTGGACGTGGCGCTCGGTTCTTCGGAGGCGCTGGCCGAGTCGGTGGGGGTGGCCGAGTCGGAAGGGGTGGCGCTCGCTTCCTCCGAGGCGGTGGCCGAGTCGGTGGGGGTGGGGCACGGCTCCTCGGAGGTGGTGGCCGAGTCGGTGGGGGTCGCGCTCGCCTCCTCGGAGGCCGACTCGGTGGGAGTGGCGGTTTCCTCCGGCGCGGTGCTCGTCGAGGGGGCGGGGCTCTCCGTCTCCTGCGGGTCTGATGCGGTCGCCG
>NZ_FNDJ01000001.1:0-171596 GCF_900099965.1 Nonomuraea jiangxiensis
GGCTGACGGCGGAGCCAAGCCTGATGGTGGTTCAGGTGGTAGTGATTAGGCGGCAGGCGAGTGAGGGCGACTGGATGCCGCCGGCTTGGTCGGTAATTGTTTGGGTGTCATTTCTTGCAGTGTTGTGTTGGTGATGAATTAGGTGGTGTTCGATTGGTCGGTGCGGTGCGGTGCGGTGCGGTGCGGTGCGGTGGGTTTTGCATTGGTGACTGATTGCGCTTTGTGAGTGCGTCAGGGGTTTTTCGTGAGCCATTGAAGGTGTGCTTCGCCGAAAGGCTCCTTTCTCTGGCCTACCGCGTTGAGTAGCCAGCGGGCGGTGTTCTCTGCTTGGGTGATCAATGATGGGGGATAATTCAGAAGCAGTTGATGTTCGGCGAATTCGTCTTCGTCGTCGAGGATTAGTCGGCCGTCTCGCATTCTGATGACGTCTAGGTCGAGGTCTAGCATGGTAACCTCTCCGTCGCGCCATTCCGGAACGGTGGTGACGTCTACGTATACTTCGCTTTTGTTGGGTGGGCAGTTGAAGGAGGCTGTCCACCAGGCGTCACGTGGGAACAGCATGATTGTGGTTGCCTTCAGTGTGACTGGTGGTCCTTCGCCCTTGCGAGCGATGGTTCCGCCGGGGACTTTCACCCAGATGCCGTGCTGATCTTCGCCGAGTAAGTGGCCGGGGTGGTTCCAATGCAGTGCTCCGCCGTATTTTCGGTACACGATCCGCACTTCGGTCATTTAAAGAACCTTTCGTGTCGAATGTCGTGCGGGGGACACGTGGCCGATGTGGTTCCCTTGGAGATCAGTTGAGTCGGATGGTGCTCGTTTGGGCTGGTGACTGCTGGCCGGTAGCCGGTGACTCTTGGTTGGTGGTTGGTGGTTGGTGGGCGGTGGGTGGTCGTGGACGGTGGTTGAAGGGGAAGCTGCTACTTCCGTCCATCCGCTGAAGATCCGTTCCTCTGCGTGACATCGCGTGTCCTTCGTACGGCATGCGTTTCTCCGTACGGCATTTCGGGGGTTAGCGCGACCTTGGTGGCACGGGAGCATGTCGATACAGCGGCGGCGGTGATTGTGGAACGGCGATGATGTATTCACATCGGCGCTGGTGGCGTTGATTGTCGCACCAACGGCGGTGACGGCATGGAGGGGGCGGCTTCTATGGCCGGGGCCCATGTCATCGCTATTCCCGCTTGCGCCGATATCTATGGCTGGGGCCTATACGCATCCGCCAGCCTATGCAAGGCCTGTATTGGGTTTGTCCTGGTGTCCAGGGCAAACGCCCGTATCCGGCTCGTATCGGGGTCCGGGGCAGGGCTGGTGTCTGGTTCGTTTCGGGTTCAGGGCGGTGCTGGTGTCTGGTGCGTTACTGTGCGTGGCTGCCTGAGTCCCAGCCGTGTTGTTGGTCGTCTCCAGTGGGTGCCCTTGGTGCCCGTGCTTGCGTCCAGCTACGTCGTGTGCTTGATCGTGAGTGTTCGCTGGTCCTTGATCGGGATCGGGATCGGGATCGGGATCGGGATAGGGGTTGGTGCCGAGGTCGGGGCCAGGACCAGGGGGAGGGGCAGCGTCTGTCTTTGTGTGCGTTCGCTCCCTGTGCACGTTCGTGGTCGTGCTGGTCTCCGGGGCTGTGGATTGGTTCAGTGTCCACGTTCGGGCTTGTGCTGTGCACGTGTTTATGTCCGGAGCTGTGGCTGGCTCGGATCCTGGCCATGAGTGTGGTTCGGGTCAGCATCCGTGGGCTGGTCTTCTCTGGCTCGTACCCCATGCCGTGGCCCGTCGGCTCGGGTTCGGGGCTTGTGGCCGTGTCCACGGTTGCGCCTTTGTGGGGGTCGGGGGGTGTGCTGGGTTGGGTTCTCGGTTGGGTTCGTATAGCGGCTGTGGCCACGTCCGTTTTGTGGGCGTGGCCGGGGGTGCCGGGGGCTACGGGTGATGTTGGTGGAGGGCTTCTGCTAGGGCGGTTAGGCGTTGGGGGGAGGCTAGGCCTGCGTGGTACAGGTGAAACTCGGTGGCTCCTGCCTTGGTGTACGTGCTCAGGTGGTCGGCCAGGACGGCTGGGTCGGCGGGGCGGGGTGGGAGGGCCAGGACGTAGGCGCCTATTCGCTGGCCTGGGGTGGAGAGGTCCTTGAGGCGGGCCAGGCGGATGGCGTCCGTGGTGGGGTCGCCCCAGCAGTTGGCGACCAGGACGTCTGCTTCCGGTTCGCCTGCGGGGAGGGGGGCGAAGGCGCCGGCTGCCCAGGGGTCGGGGTTGGCGTGCAGGGTGATGGGGGTGTCGGGGGCGGTGCTTCGGGCCGTGGCGATGAGGCGTTTGCGGAGGGAGGTGGACAGGGCGACGCGGATGGATCTCACCTCGTCGGCCAGGGGGCCTAGGGCCTGGTCGACGGTGTCGGGGGTGGGGTTGGGGGAGGTCCCTCCGAAGGGTGGGAGGTGGGCGGGGCTTGTTCCGGAGGTGGGGGTGGTGGCGGGGGAGGCTGCCCCGGAGGTGCCGGAGGCTGCCGTGGTAGTGGGGGAGGTTGCTCCGGAGGTGGTGGAAGTTGTTCTGGTGGCGGGGGAGGGCGTTTCGGGGGTGGGGGGTGGGGGGTGGTCTATGGCGGTGCGGACTTGGGCTCTGGTGGGGGAGGGGTAGCGGTCGGCGCAGGCCGTGCAGAAGCACAGAGAGAGGAGGTCGGCGTCGGTCGAGGACCAGTCGGCGCCGGCGGTCTTCTCGTGGATGCTCTGGTGGCCGAAGCCCAGCGGGCCGCAGGCCTCCAGGATGAGGCCGTCCGGCTCGCCCACTTCCAGGATCTCGCGTACGAGGCGCTCGCAGTAGTCGACGACGTCCTCATGGGCCGGGCAGAGGGCGTACGGGTACGGGTCGCCGAAGGCGTTCCTGACCACCAGGTCCGGGTGGGCGGTGCCCAGGTGGGAGTTGTGGGTGAGGACGGTCCAGGCGTGGACCTTGAGGCCGGCGGCCTTCAGGGCGTCCCGGGCCTGGAGGTAGGCGTCCGGTGCGGTCCAGGTGGGGGTGGCCGGGACCAGGCGGGACCAGGCCGACGGGCGGACGGGGAGGTAGAACGCCGAGTACGGGACGTCCAGGACGCGGTGCGAGGGGTGGTACGGCGTGGCGGCGCGGGTCGAGTGGTAGCTGGCGGCCAGGGCCACCGCCTCCACACCGAGGGCTGCCAGGCGGTCGGGGGCCGTCGGGTCGCCGACGACGTCCCAGGGATAGACATAGGCGATGTTCACCAGCGGGGTCTCCTAGTGGAGAAGGTCGGGTCGAAGCGTTGCATGTACGTGGTGTCGTCTCTCGCGACGATCCCGCACTTCTCGTATTGCTCGTGCATGCGCGCCAGGGCGTCACGGTCGAGTTCGACGCCCAGGCCCGGACCGGTCGGTACGGGGACGGCGCCGTCCGCGAAACGCAGCGCGCCGGGTGCGACCACGTCCTGGCCGTCCTGCCAGGGGGTGTGGGTGTCGCAGGCGAAGGTGAGGTTCGGGGTGGCGGCCGCCAGGTGGGTCATGGCGGCCAGGCTGATGCCCAGGTGCGAGTTGGAGTGCATGGACAACGCCAGGCCGAACGTGTCGCACAGGGCGGCGATGTGCGACGAACGTACGAGGCCGCCCCAGTAGTGGTGGTCCAGGAGGAGGACGCCGATCGCGCGGGACGCGATGGCGGGAGGGAGGTGTTCGGGGGTCACGACGCACATGTTCGTGGCCAGGGGCATGGGGACGGCGGCCGCCACTTCCGCCATGCCGGGAATTCCGGGTGTGGGGTCCTCCAGATACTGGAGGGTGCCTTCCAACTCCCGGCCCACGCGGATCGACGTCTCCACCGTCCAGGCCGCGTTCGGGTCGAGGCGGAGCGGTACGTCCGGGAACGCCTCGTGCAGGGCCCGAATCCCTGTGATCTCCTGGTCCGGCGGATAGACGCCGCCCTTGAGCTTGATCGACCGGAAGCCGTACTCCTTGATCAGAAGGTCGGCCTGCGCCACCAGGCCCGCTTCGTCCAGCGCCGCGCCGAACCGGTCCGGGTCCTCACCCGGATGCCCAGCCCACTTGTAGAAGAGGTACGCACTGTAGGGCACCGCGTCCCTGACCTGCCCGCCCAGCAGGTCGGAAACCGGTACCCCTGCCGCCTTGCCGCGAATGTCCAGACAGGCCACCTCGAAGGGGGAGAAGACCCGGTCGATGGACTTCTCCTTGGTGGCGACGCCCGTCAAGCCGTGCAGGTCGGTCACCGCGTCGCCGACGATCGCGCTGATCCTGGCGTACATCGCGTGCGTCGCATGCACCTCCAGGCCGACCAGAGCCTGAGCGCACTGCCGCACCTTGCCCAGGTGCTGCAGGTCACCGTAGGTCTCGCCCAACCCGGTCAAACCTTCGTCGGTGACGACCTCGACAATGGTGCGGAGGGCCCACGGTTCGTGGACCCCGGCGGCGTTCAGAAGGGGCGGATCACGGAAAGCCACAGGGGTTACGTGGATCTGCCTGATGATCATTGAATCCCCGTCCATATATGTGAACAATTTCCAGATTTGTGGACAAGTTGCCGCAACTGTAAGAATCAAGCTGAAGCAGTGTCAAGACTCCGAAGGGCCATTCGATGATCTACGGATACGACCCCAGGACCGGCGCCACCGTGGGTGACGCCCTGCCCGAGACTGACAGTGCCGGGGTCGACATGATCGTTTCTGCCGCGGCGGCAGCGGGTGCCGCCTGGCGGGCGACCCCGGCTGCCGAGCGGGCGGCTGCCCTTGAGGCCGTCGCCGACGCGCTCGCCGCCCACGTGGACGAGCTGTGGCAGTTGGCCGACCAGGAGACCGCCCTCGGCGAGGTACGGCTGCGCGGTGAGGTGGCGCGCACGGCCGGGCAGTTCAGGCTCTTCGCCGAGGTGCTCAGGGACGGTGGTTACCTGGAGGCCATCATCGACCACGCCGATCCCTCGCTCGCGCCGCCCCGGCCCGACGTGCGGCGGATGATGCACCCGCTGCCGGGAGTGGTGGCCGTGTTCGCGGCCAGTAACTTCCCGTTCGCCTTCTCCGTGGCCGGTGGCGACACCGCCTCGGCGCTGGCCGCCGGGTGCCCCGTGGTCGTCAAGGCGCACCCCGGGCACCCGAACACCTCCGCGCGGGTGGCCAAGCTCGTGCGCGACGCGCTGCCGTACCCCGATCTGCTGGGGCTGGTGCAGGGCATGCAGGCCGGGATCGACCTGGTGCGGCACCCCGGGGTGGTCGCGGCCGGGTTCACCGGGTCCGTGGCCGGCGGTAAGGCGATCCAGAAGCTGATCGACGAGCGTGAGGTGCCGATCCCGTTCTTCGGCGAGCTCGGCAGCGTCAACCCCGTGGTCGTGCTTCCTTCGGCGCCGGTCAAGGAGGTGGCGACGGGGTTCGCCGGGTCGCTGACGCTCGGGGTCGGGCAGTTCTGTACGAACCCCGGGCTCATGTTCGTCCCCGAGGGCGAGGAGCTGGAGCAGGCGCTGGCGGAGGCCGTCGAGGGGACCAGTGGTGGTCCCATGCTGGCCGAGCGGATCCGGGACGGGTACCTCGGCGGTGTCGAGCGGCTGGGCGAGCTACGGCTGCTGGCCGAGGGCAAGCCCGGTCAGGGGGCGTGGGCGGTCACGCCGAAGGTGTTCATGACGGATCTGGGCTCGTTCGAGGAGAAGCTGCCGCGTATCGCCGAGGAGTGCTTCGGTCCGGCGTCGATCGTCGTGACATATCGGGAGATTTCCGATCTGCGGCCTGTGCTTGAGCGGCTGGAAGGGTCGCTGACCGCCAGCGTCCACGGCACCGACCCCGGGGAGGCCGGGGAGGTCGTCGAGGTGCTGGGCAGGAAGGCCGGGCGGCTGATCTGGAACGGCTGGCCCACCGGGGTCGCGGTGTGCTGGGCGATGCAGCACGGAGGTCCCTGGCCCGCGGCCACCACGACCTCCACGTCGGTCGGCGCCACGGCCATCGGCCGGTGGCTGGCGCCGACGGCGTACCAGGACTGGCCGGAGGAGTTGCTGCCGGAGGAGCTGAAGGACGGCAACCCGCTGTCGATTCCGCGGCGGGTGGATGGGAGCTTGCAGGTCTGAGCCGGCTCTTGGCAGCCCTTTGAGCGATGGCGGGGCAGGTTGGTGGTCGATCTACCGGCCTGTCCCGTTCTGCGATTGTGGGGAGGTCCGGTGTCCGTTGTGGGCTCGCCATTTGGGGGCAATGAGGGCGGGCGGTGTTCTTGGTGGGCTCGCCCATCGGGCATGTGGGGCTTGGGGGTTCCGCCCGTCGGGGCGATGAGGGATTGGTGGGTTCGTCGTCGGGCGTGTGGCCTTCGTGGCTTCGCCCATCGGGGCGTTGGGGGCGGGGCGTGTTTCGGCAGGTTCGCCCCTTGGTCGTGGGCTCGTTGTTGTGGCAGGGGTGGGGTCTTGGCTCCAAGGGTGCCGGTGAGGGAGGGCTTCGCGGGCGCGGGGATGAGGGCTTCTACTCCCACGGTCTTATGCCGGGTGTCTCTACTCTCCGCGTCGCAGATGAAATGCCCTCCTCTGGCCCGACGACATGAACGGCCCTCCAAGCCATGCTCCTCAGCATGAAGGCAGTTCCCGCCGACGTCAGGTGACGTGTCCGTCGCCACTGGAGGAAGGACGAAGCACATGCTGATCATCGAGATCCTCGTGCCCAAGGGCGTGTTCACCGAGGAGCAGCGCCGGGACCTCGCGACGCGGTTGACGGCGCGGCGACTGCTGGCCGACGTCGAGAAAGAGGCGGGTATCGACGCCGGAGTTCTCGAATGGTACGAATCGCTCACCCACGTGGTGGTCCGTGAGCCGGACGTCTGGATCGCGGGCGGGGCGCCCGCCGCCGGCCCTTGCTACCTGGTGAACGTACATGTCGGTGCCTGGGGCAAGGAGATGAGTGAGCACCTGATCTCGCGGATCACGCAGGTGTTGGCGGAGGGGGAGGACGATCCGCAGCGGCTGTTCCGCGAGCCTCAGGCCATCGTCAACGTCATCGGGATCGCGGAGGGGAGCTACGGGCTCTTCGGGCGGGTGCAGCGGTCCACGGACGTTCTGGCGATGATCGAGAAAGCCAAGGCCCCCGTGCCGGTGGAGGTGCCGCCGGGCATGGTCGTGGACCCTGTCTGCGGTGCGGTCCTGCCCCTGGAGAACGCGGTCACGCTGGAACGCGATGGCGAGACGTTCGCGTTCTGCTGCCCGCATTGCCGGGGGCACTTCGCCAAGCGACAGCGCACTCCCGCCTAGGGGCACGGATTCCCCGCCGTCTCCCGGCCGATGGAGTCCGCGCGGCAGGCCGAGCCCGGTGGTTGAGTGCTGCGGCAGGCGACGCTCGGTGGCAGGCAGGGGTCCCGTGGATGGGGGGTGCGGCCCAGCGGCCGGGGCCGGTGGGCCGGGTCGGGACGAGTTGGGGACGGGTGCGCCGCCGGACGGGACGTCCAAGCGCCGGAGCACGGCGTTGGGTCAGGTGCCGGTAGATGGGGTGGGTCAGGTGCCGACCGGCGGGTGGGTCAGGGGTCGGTGGGTGAGGTAGGTCAGGTGCCGGTGGATGGGGTGGGTCAGGGGCTGGTGGGTGAGGTAAATCAGGGCTGGTGGATGGGTGGGTCAGGGGCCGGTCGGCGGGCTGGTCAGGAGCCGGTGATCTCCAGGCCGGTTGCGATGATCTGCTTCAGGGCCGCCTCGTGTTCGGGCGTGGGATCCACCAGCGGCGCCCGAACGCCTCCCACATCCAGCCCCCTCAACCGCACCCCCGCCTTCACCAGCGACACCGCATAACCCGGTACGAGGTCCCGCAACTCCACCAGCGGCACGTAGAAGTCGGTGAGCAGCCGCCGCACCAGCACCTCATCCCCGCCCGTCACCGCCTTGTAGAAGGCCAGCGCGATCTCGGGTGCGAAGGCGAACACCGCGCTCGAGTACAGATTCACCCCGAGCCCCCGATAGGCGGGCACGGTCAGCTCGGCGGTGGGCAGCCCGTTGAAGAAGGTGAACTCCCTGTCCGTCGACCGCCGCACGGCCAGGATGATCCGCTGCAGCAGGTCGAAGTCACCGAGCCCGTCCTTGAACCCGATCACGTTGGGCACCTGGGCCAGCTCGGCGACGGCCGCGGGGGTGAAGCGGGCGGTGCCGCGCTGGTAGATGACGACCGGGAGGCCGGCGGCCTCGGCGACCTCGCGTACGTACCGGACCAGGCCGGTGGGCGGGCCGCTGACCAGGTAGGGAGGCATCAGCAGCAGCCCGTCGGCGCCCTGTTCGGCCGCCGCGCGGGCGATGGTCCTGGCGGTGGGCAGCGGGCCCCCGGCGCCGCCGAAGACGGGCACGCGCCCGGCGGTGGCGGCGACCGACGTGGCCACGACCTTGGTGTAGTCCTCCAGGTCGAGGGCACTGAACTCACCGGTGCCGCATGCGGTGAACACTCCTCCCGCCCCGGCCGCGACCCCCTGGGCGACGTGCCGGGCCAGTACAGGTTCGGCGAGTGCGCCATCGGCCCCGAAGGGGGTCACCGGAAAGAAGAGAACACCATCTAGCCGCATCAACAGTCCTTTCTAGCGGATGCCCTCCCTGCGGAGAGTGGCAGCCAGCTTGCGGGTGTGCTTGATCACCGCGTCGGTGATCCGCTCGACCTCGGCGGGCGCGAGCGCCGCCGGCATCGAGCAGCTGATCGCGTCCGTGGCCGGGATGCGGTAGTCGACCGCCACGGCCACGCACGCCACTCCTGGTGTGCCCTGCTCGCGCTCGTAGGACCAGCCTCTGGTGCGGACCTGGTCGAGCTCCACCGTCAGCTTGGTCAGGTCGATGATGGTGTGCTCGGTCAGCGACGTCAGCGGGTCGGGCAGCAGTGCCACGACCTCGTCGTCCGTGAGCTGGGCGAGCAGCACCTGGCCGAGGGCCGTGACGTGGGCGGGCAGCCGCCGGCCCACCCTGGGGATCACGTGCTCGGCCTCGCGCGAGTCCCTGGTCGCCAGGTAGAGCACGTGTGCCCCGTCCCTGCGGGCGAAGTGCGCGGTCTGCCCGACCTCCGCCCGCAGGTCCTCCAGCGTCTCCTGGGCGAAGGGCAGCGCGGGGTCCTTGTCCAGGTACGCGGTGCCGGTCAGCAGCGCGTGCGGCCCGATGCCGAACGCCGACCTGGCCGAGTCGGTCTCCACCCAGTTGAGCTCCACCAGCGTCCGCATGAGGGCGTGCAGGCTGCTGCGCGGAAACCCGGTGCGCTGCTGGAGCTCCGACAGCGTCAGGCTGTCGTGCGACTGGGCCAGGGCTTCGAGGATGCGTACCGTCCGCTCGGCGGACTTGACCAACTGGGGCTCCATACTCATCCCATCTCGACGGCGGCGGCTTCTGAGTGTCAGGATATGGGATAGCGTCCATATACATGGACACTTAACCCTTCACCGCCCCGCTTGTCAGACCGCGCATGAACTGCCGCTGGAAGGCCAGGAAGGCGATGATCGACGGCAGCAGCGCCAGCAGCGAGGCCGCCAGCAGGACGCCGATGCCGACCTCCTCGTCCGAGCGCAGCGAGCGCAGGGCGATGGGCAGCGTCCACATGTCCGATTCCGGCGCCACGATCAGGGGCAGCAGATACTGGTCCCAGATCATGGTGAAGCCGAACACGCCGATCACTCCGAGTGCCGGACGGCACAGGGGCAGGATGATCGTGGCGAAGATACGCAGTTCGCCCGCGCCGTCGATGCGCGCGGCCTCCTCCAGCTCGACCGGCACCTCCTTCATGAACTCGGTCATGACGAGGATGGAGAAGCCCCAGGCGCCGACCGGCAGGATCATGCCCGCGTACGTGCCGATGAGGTTCACGTGCAGGAGGGGCATGTCGGCCAGGACGAGCGAGAGGGGGATCGCGATGATCTCCTCGGGCAGCATCATCGTGGCGAGCATGATCAGCATCACGAACGCCATGCCTCTGAACTTCTTGCGCGCCAGCGCGTAGGCGGCGAAGACGCTCACCAGCATCTGCAGCAGCAGGCCGAAGCCCACGACCACGAACGAGTTGAACAGGTAGAGGTAGACGTTCTTGTCCCCGGCCTGGATGAAGTTCTCCAGGGTGAACTCGTCGGGCCACAGGGTGAAGGCCGTCGGATCGAGGGTCTTGCTGAACGCGCTGATCAGCAACCCGACCAGCGGCCCGGTGAAGACCACCACCATAAGCCCATAAATCAGGATTTTTCCGGCGATGGCCAGCGGCCCTCTGTGCGCCTCCAGTCCCAGAGCGCTGTCGAACTTCATGATGCCGCCTGCCTTTTGCGCAACGCCTGCACGATCACCGTGAGCACCAACGTGGCCAGGAACAGCACGATCCCGCCCGCCGAGGCCACCCCCAGCTCGTTCTTCTGGAACCCGAGCTTGTAGATCAAGGTCATCAGCACCTCCGACGAACCGTTGGGCCCGCCGTTCGTGAGCACGTAGACCTCGACGAACACGCGCAGCCCGCGGATGGCGGCCAGCGTGAACAGGATCCAGAACACCGGCCGCAGGGCGGGCAGCGTGATGTGCAGCAGCCGCCGCCAGGTGGAGGCGCCGTCCACGGCCGCCGCCTCGTAGAGCGTGCGGTCCACGCCCACGAGCCCGGCCAGGAAGATCATCATGTCGTACGGCGTCCCGCGCCAGATGCTCATCAGCATGATCGACCACAGCGACGAGTGCTCGCTGGCGAGCCAGGGCTGCGGATCGATGCTCACCCAGCCCAGGATGATGTTGAGCATCCCGCTCTCCGCCGGATGGAACATGATCCGCCACACCTCGGCCACGGCGGCCATCGTGGTGACGACCGGCAGGAAGGCCGCGGTCCTGACGAACCACAGATACCTGGCGGGACCCTCGATGAGCAGCGCGAACCCGAGCCCCAGCACGAGCGAGCCGATCGTGGTGCCCAGGGCCAGTACGGCGCTGTGCGTGATGGCCGCGGCGAACTCGTCGTCCGTGATGATCGTCTGGTAGTTCTGGAGACCCACCCATTCGTCACCGAGGAACGTCTGGACCTTGAAGAGGCTCTTCCACAGGCCCACGAACATCGGGATGAACTTGAAGTACAGAAACAGGATCAACGCGGGCGCCAGGAACAGCCAGGCGATCAGCGTCCCCCGCCACCGCGCCGATCTGGGGCGGTGGCCGGGAGGAGCCGACCGGCTGCGGGCCGGCGTCAGGGTGGAGGTCATGACGCTTTCTGGCTCTGCAGTTCCTGGGTGAGCTTGGCGTTCAGCTCATCCATCTTCGTCTTGACGTCGGCTGCGCAGTCGGCCCAGACGGCGTTGATGGAGTCCGCGGAGTCCTGGCGGATCGGCGTCCAGCTCGGCACCGGCGGGGCGTAGACGGCGTGCGCGTAGGAGTCCTGGAACACCTTCCAGCGCGGGTCCTGCCGCTCGGCGGCCATGTCCACCGTGGTGTTGACCGGCAGGCGGACGATGGCGCCGTCGGCGTCCTTGTTCATGCCGATCCTCTGGCCCTCGGGAGAGATCGCGAACTCGGCGAACTTCTTCTGCGCGTCCTCCATCGTGGACCCGGCCATCATGTAGACGTTCTCGCCCTCGCCGAGGGTGCCGGGGCCGCCGGAGGGGCCCTTGGGCACCGGCA
The DNA here is from genome assembly GCF_900099965.1 of Nonomuraea jiangxiensis. Taxonomy (GTDB): domain Bacteria; phylum Actinomycetota; class Actinomycetes; order Streptosporangiales; family Streptosporangiaceae; genus Nonomuraea; species Nonomuraea jiangxiensis. The sequence goes on from NZ_FNDJ01000001.1 coordinate 11,534, forward strand.
GGACCTCGATCTTGTCGGTGCCGATGCCCTTCACGAACCTGGCCAGCACGTACGGGCCGACGACGTAGATGCCGCCCTGGCCCTTCTCGAACACCTCGTGCGTGACCGTGGTGTCGTTGCTGACCGCGCCCGGGTTGACGGTCTTGGTCTTGCAGAACTGGTCCTGCAGGTACTGGACGGCCTCCACGAACTTGGGGTCGTTGGCGGTGGGCACGTACTTGCCGGGGCCGTTGGCCTTGAGGAAGTCGGAGCCGTTGGCGTAGATGAACGAGGAGGCGTACCAGGAGGCGTAGCCCCGCTTGGTGCCGGCCGGGGCGACGAAGCCGCTGGTGTCCTTCTGGCCGTTGCCGTCGGGGTCGTTCTCGGTGAACGCGGTGGCCAGCTTCGCCAGGTCCTCCCAGGTCTGGGGAGGCTCCATGCCCACCTTCTCGCGCCAGTCCTTGCGCACGATCATCGCGAACGCCTGGCCGGAGAACGGCGCGCCGTAGTATTTGCCGTCACTGCCCTGCGCGGCCGTCCAGGCCCGGTCCGCCAGCTGGTCCCCGCCGGCCAGGGCCGCCTTGTCCACCTCGCGCAGCCAGCCCTGGGTCTGCATGGTGCCGAGCTGGGCGGTGTCATTGATGACGATGTCGGGAAGCTGTTTCTGGGCGGCCTGCTGGTTCAACTTGGTCTCGAAGTCGTCGAAAAGCGCCACGACTTTGGTTTGCACCCCGCTGGCCTTGGTAAATGCGTCAGCGAGCTTCTTGGCCGTCTTGGCGGAAGCCGATTCCGGCGGCTGCCGGATCCAGATCTCCAGGGTGTTGTCCGACGAGCCCGATCCTGCGGAGCCACAGCCGGTCAGCGTTGCGGCCAGAGCCGCTGTTAACGCGACCCCCAGCAGACGACGTGACATCAGACCGCCTCCCGTTCACATACGTGGACATGAGTCGTGCACTTGGATACGTGCCTGTGAACGTAACTACTCGCATGCGGCGCGGTCAATATTCAAGTATGTGAATTTCGATCAGAATCGTGTACAAGGTTGATGCATGCGCATTCTCATGACAGGAGCCGCCGGGAAGGTCGGCACGCTGCTCCGCCCGCGGCTCGCCCGCGAGGGTCGTACGCTGCGGCTTTCCGACATCGTGCCGGTGGAGCCGGGGGCGGGCGAGGAGTGGGTGGCGGGAGATCTGGCCGACCCGGCCGCCATGGCCGCGGCGATGAAGGGCGTGGACGCGATTCTCCACCTGGGCGGCCAGAGCAGGGAGCATCCCTGGGCCGACATCGTGCAGGCCAACATCAACGGCACGCAGGTGTTGCTGGAGGCGGCCCGCGAGGCGGGGGTGGAGCACGTCGTCCTCATGGGCAGCCACCACGCGGCCGGCTTCCACACCCGGCCCGCGGACGGCTCCGACCTGCCCGACTACGTCTTTCCGCGGCCCGACACGTTCTACGGTGTGAGCAAGGTCGTCATGGAGGCGCTCGGCAGCCTCTACCACGACCGTTTCGGCATGAACGTCACCGTGGTCAGGCTCGGCACCTGCAACGAGGGCTCGGCCGACACGCGCGGGCTGGCCACCTGGATCTCCCCGGACGACCTGACCCGTCTGGTCGAGGCGGCGTTCGTGGCGCCCGGTTTCCACGTGGTCTGGGGTGTCTCGGACAACGCCCGCCGCTGGTGGTCGCTGGAGGAGGCCCGCGCGATCGGGTACGTCTCCCAGGACGACTCCGAGTCCCAGGCCGCCGCGCTCATCGCCGAGCAGGGCGAGCCCGACCTGACCGAGCCCCTGCACCACCGGGCGGGCGGCGTCTTCACCCTCAGGGAACTGGGCGGCTCCTGGTAACACCCCGCCCCGGCCGGTGCCCGCGTGCGAGACTCGCGTCGGCGGCGCCTTCGGCACGGCCCGCGTCCGCGGTCCCGGCCGCGTTTCGGCGCGAGTTGGGGAGGGGACCTGGATGGCAACCGGTTGCAAGAACCTTGACGACCGAAGGCATGAAGGTCAAGGTTTGATCTGGCAACCGTTTGCAAGGGAGGGTGGCGATGGCGGCGACGATCAAGGATGTGGCGCGCGCCTGCGGCGTGCACGTGTCCACCGTGTCCCGCACCTTCTCCGCGCCGCACCTGGTCAATCCCGCCACCAGGAGCCGCGTGCTGGCCGCCGCCGACGACCTGGGCTACCGGCCCAACCGGGCGGCCAGGGCGCTCACGACGGGGCGGACGTACAACATGGGGCTGATCGTCGCGGACATCGCCAACCCGTTCTTCCCGCCGCTCATCAAGGCCGCCCAGGCGCAGGCCAGGGGCCGCGACTACCACGTGTTCGTGGCCGACACCGACGAGGACCCGCGGGTCGAGGAGGAGCTGATCAGGACGCTCACCAAGCAGGTGGACGGCGTCCTGCTGTGCAGCCCCCGGCTGTCCAACCGGATGATCGAGCGGCTGGCGGAGGACGTGCCGTTCGTCGTGGTCAACCGGCGGATCAAGGGCATGCCCGCGGTGCTCATGAACGTCGCCCAGGGCGCCAAGCTCGCGCTGGACCACCTGGCCGGGCTCGGCCACCGCAAGATCGCGCTCGTGTCCGGGCCGATCGGCTCGTGGACCAGCAACGAGATGCAGGGCGTGGCCGCCGAGACGCCCGGCCTCGACCTGGTCTTCTTCGGCCCCAACCAGCCGACCGAGACGGGCGGCCTGGCCGTGGCCGCCGACGTGGCGGCCTGCGGGGCCACGGCGGTGCTCGCCTACAACGACCTCGTCGCTCTTGGCCTCATCGAGGGCTTGGCGGCGATGGAGATAGGGGTACCAGACCAGATAAGTGTGGTCGGGTTCGACGACATCCTGCCGGGGCGGCTCAACCGGCCCAAGCTGACGACGGTCGCCATGCCGGCCGTGGCCGCCGGGAGGATGGCCGTCGATCTGCTGCTGCAGTCGGGGGGCGAGGGCGCGACAGTGACCCTCGACACCGCCCTCATCGTCCGCGAGTCCACGGGAAGGGCCCAAAAATGATCTTCGGAACGCTGCCGTCAGGCGAGCAGGTGGAGCGCGTCGAGTTGGCGTCGGGGCGGCTGCGCGCCGAGGTCCTCACCTACGGCGCCGTCGTGCGCTCGCTGGAGGTCTCGGGCGTCAACGTCGTGCTCGGGCTGGACACGCTGGAGGACTACCTGACCCGCAGCCGCTATTTCGGCGCCGTGGTCGGCAGGTACGGCAACCGCATCGCGGGCGGCCGCTTCGTCCTCGACGGGGTCGAGTTCCGCCTGCCCGTCAACAACGGCCCCAACAGCCTGCACGGCGGCACCGAGGGCTTCGACGGCAAGGTCTGGACGATCGCCGATCGCTCCGGCTCGTCGGTCACGCTCACGCTGACCAGCCCGGACGGCGACCAGGGCTACCCGGGCAAGCTGACCGCCTCGGTCACGTACACGCTGGCGGAGGACACCCTCCGCATCGACTACGCGGCCGAGACCGACGCGCCGACCGTGGTCAACCTGACCAACCACTCCTACTTCAACCTCGCCGGCGGCGGCGACGTGCTGGACCACGTCGTCCAGATGGAGGCCGAGCACTACCTGCCGGTGGACGACGACAAGATCCCCACCGGGGAGCTCGCGCCGGTCAAGGGCACGCCGTTCGACTTCACCGAGCCGCACGCCGTGGGCGAGCGCTACGCCGGCGCCTACGACCACTGCTTCGTGCTCGACGGCATCGCCCGGGTGACGGCCGGCGACCTCACCATGGAGGTCACGACCACCGAGCCCGGCGTGCAGTTCTACGCCGGCGGCATGCTGGACGGGACCGCGACGCCGTACGGGCCGTTCGCCGGGTTGTGCCTGGAGACCCAGCACTTCCCCGACTCGCCCAACCAGCCGCAGTTCCCCACGACCGTGCTCCGGCCGGGCGAGCGCCGCACCTCGACCACGAGCTACCGCTTCATCTGACCGCGCGCAGGGCGGCCGACGCCTTGATCACCAGCAGGGCCACGTCGTCCTGCGACGGCTCGGCGGCGAACGACTCGACCGCGTGGCGCACCCGTTCGGCCACCGCGTGGGCGCTCAGCCCCGCGCAGCCGGACAGCAGCGTCGACAGCCCGTCGCCGTCGTCGAGCAGCCGGCCGCCGTTGCGCCGCTCGGTCACGCCGTCGGTGACGCACAGCAGCAACTCCTCCGGCGCCAGCTCGAACTGCTCGACGTAGAACCTGGCGCCGGAGTCCACCCCCAGCAGCAGCTGCGGGCTGGCCACCGGCTCGACCAGTCCGTTCGCCCGCAGCAGCAGGGGCGGGGGATGACCGGCAGAGGCGATCGTGCACAGCGCGCCGCCCTGCGGCAGCGGGGTCAGCTCACCGCACAGCAGGCTCAGGAACCTGCCCTCCTCGTCCTCCTCCAGCAGCGCCTGGTTGAGCCGGTCGAAGATGTCGGCCACCGTGTAACGCTCCTTGGCCAGCAGGCGTACGGCGTGCCGGGCCAGCCCGGTGATCGCGGCCGCCTCCGGCCCGCTGCCGCACACGTCGCCCAGCGCGAAGCACCAGTGGTCGGCCACCGTGAACAGGTCGTAGAAGTCGCCGCCGACGTCCGCGCCCTCCTCGGCGGGCTCGTAGACCACCGCGGACTCCAGGCCGGGCATGGGCGCCACCCGCATCGGCAGCAGACTGCGTTGCAGCACCCGCGACGTGGTCGCCTGCTTGGCGTACAGCATGGCCGTGTGCAGGTGGAGCGCCACCAGGCGGCACAGGTCCGACAGCAGGTCGGCCAGCTCCAGCGGCAGCGTCGGCTCGGCCCGGCCGATCACCAGCGCGCCGTGCGACCTGCCCTGCGTGACCAGCGGGAACGACAGCACGGTCTCGGGGCCGACGGGCCAGCTCGCCTCGTTGAGCGTCGCGCGTGGGATGGTGGGCAGCGACTTGCGCAGGGTGGCGTTGTGCCGCTCCTCGCGGTGCCAGACGTGGGCCAGCCTGGTCATCCCGGTCAGGTCGGTCAGGTAGACGGCCGCCCAGGTCGCGATCTTGGGCACCACGAGCTGCGCGGTCAGCGCCGCGATGAGCTCCTCGTCGTGCACGCCGGCCAGCAGCTCGCCCGCCTCGGCCAGGAACGACAGCCGGCCGCGGTGCGCCCTGTCCTGCTCGGCCAGCCGCTCGCGCTGCACGGGCATGGCCACCTGGTCGGCGATGTGCTGCAGGCTGACCGTCAGCTCCTCGTCGAAGAGGCCGGGCTGCGCGGCCGTCACCACGAGATAGCCGGTCACCTCGCCGGTCACCAGCAGCGGCGCGCACGCCAGCGACCGGGCCCGCAACTGCTGGGCCAGCTCGACGTCGCGGGCGAGCAGGTCCTCGATCATCGTCGGCGTCGTGGCGTCGGCGCCGAACACGCCCGTGGCCAGCACTCCCACCAGCCCCGCCGTCGCGCCCGCGCCCGCCGCCACGCCGAACCGGTTGCCGCCGTCGGCGGCCAGCAGCACGTACGCGGCGTCGCCGCCGCTGGACACCTGCACCATCTGGGCGATCGTGCCGAGCAGCTCGGCGAAGGGCATCTCCTGGTCGAGCAGGTCCTTGACGCGCCGGCCCGCCTCCCTGCGCAGCGGCACGGGCGGCGGCGTGAGGACGTAGCGGTGCTCGTTGCCCACCACCATCCAGATCAGCCGGCGTTCCTGGAGGCGTCCCTTGGTGCGCAGGTGGGAGACGTAGACGGGGACCAGCCGGCCGTCGACGTGCCGCATGCGGGCCTCGCCCCGCCAGCGGCCCAGGCCGAGCGTGTCGGCGAACGACAGCGCGTACGGGCCGTGGCCGCGCCAGGCCACGATGCGCTCCAGCTCCGTCCCGACGACCTGCTCGGGCCGCCAGCCGAGCAGGTGCTCCGCCTCGGAGTTCCACGACCGCACCACCCCGTCCCGGTCGCAGACCACGACGCCGACGTGCAGCGAGTCGGCGAGCTTGGCCGGGACGGGCGGGGGCGGCGCCTCCACCGGTTCGCAGCCGTCCGCCAGCTCCATGCGCACCCACACGCGCTTGGCGGTCTTGGTGTAGGTGACGCCCCAGGCGTCGGCCAACAGGCCCGCCAGCGCGAGCCCGCGCCCCGAGGTGCGCAGCGTGTCCGTCGGCATGCCCTCCTCCGCCAGGATCGTCCTGGTGGGATGGTGATCGTCGACCTCGATCTCCAGCTTGGCCGGGTCGGCGTCCACGTCCAGCCGGCAGGTCAGCTCGATGCCGGTGCCCGCGTGCACGACGGCGTTGGTCACGAGCTCGCTGGCCAGCAGGACGGCGTCCTCCGCCAGGTGGTTCAGGCGCCATTCGCCCAGCACCTGGCGGACGAACTTGCGCGCGTGCGCCGGCGCGTGGGGTGTGCCGTCGAAGGCCGTGCTCGACACCCGGGTCGTGTCCACTTCTGCGTCCTAGAACATCACTCGATGTGGCAGTTCGGTCACTCCAGAGTGACAGAACTGCGCCGTTGATACCTCCGGTTGTGAAGAAGGCAGAGGAACTTCCGCGCACCTAGGTGGCACACGAGGTGAACGGGCGCGGCGGGGCGACCACGGCCCGGGTCAGGGGAGGAGGGCGGTGCGGAGGCGATCGGCGTGGGCGCGGGTGAGGCCGTTGGCCAGCAGGAGCCGCTCGGCGCCGCCCTGCGTGGCCAGCGCCGCCAGGAAGGTGCGCATGGCGCTCTCCGGCGCCTCCAGCAGCGTGGGCGGCATGCCGGGCGAGGCCATCAGGTCGAGCATGGCCAGCACGTCGGGCAGTTCCTTGGCGGTGAGCGCGTAGTCGCGCACGATCGCCTCGTGGTCCACGCCCAGCAGGTCCAGGATCAGGGCCACGACGATGCCGGTGCGGTCCTTGCCCGCGGCGCAGTGGATGAGCGCGGGCAGCCCGTCGGCGATCTCCGCGATGACCCCGGCGAACCAGGCCGTCCGCTGCTGGAGGATTCCCACGTACAGGTCGCCCAGGTCCAGGTCCGGCGGCAGGGCCGCGAGCTGGGCGGGGGAGGAGGTGGAGCCGGCGCCGAGCGGCGCGTGCCGCACGGCCCCGCCCAGGGCGAGCGCCCAGTCGCCGGGGGCGCGCTCGTCGTCGCCGCGCAGGTCGGCGATCAGCCGCAGGCTCGCGACCAGCTCGGCGTCCGCCTGGGTGAGGGTGTGCGGTTGCGCGGAGCGGTAGAGAACGCCGGGGCGCAGCGCGGTCTCCGCCGCGACGTCCCTGAGGTTCAGGAGAGGCATAGGACATGTATACGAACGACCTGTGAGGCGAAATAGGGCCTTTATCTGGACACCGGATGAACCTCTCATCACCTTTGAGGGGGCCATGTCCTCAGAACGTCCGCCGAACCTTTTGTGGAGGTCATGTCCTCCGCGACGGCGAGCCTCCACGCGTTCAGCGGTGTCTCCGACGTACCTTTGGCATCATGGCCACCCGTACGCCGAAAAGCGCATCGAAGGGGCCGGCGAAGCGGTCGACCTCGCCTCGTTCGACCCCTGCCAAGCGCGCTACCGCGTCGGCGGGGCGCTCCCGGGCGAAGGGGACCGCTTCCGGCCGTAAGCCCTCGATGACCCACCATGATCCCATCACCTGGGTGTTCACGATGATCGGCAAGCTGATCGTCGGCCTGTGGATGTTGCTCGCCAACGGCATCGGCAGCACAGCCCGCGCCCTGGGCAAGAACGCCCGCGAGCTCGATCCCGCGCACCGGCGCGACGGGGTCGGCCTGACGGTGCTGGCGGGCGCGATCGTGCTCGCCGCCATGACGTGGCGCGACTCCGCCGGCGCGGTGGCGGGCGTGGTCAACGCGGCCGTGCACGGCGTGTTCGGCTCGCTGGCCTGGGCGCTGCCGCTGCTGCTGGGCCTGCTGGCCTGGCGCTACCTGCGCCACCCCGACCAGAACGCCGACACCGGCCGCATGGTGATCGGCTGGGTCGCGCTGCTGGTGGGCGTGCTCGGTGTCATCCACGTGGCCAACGGCACCCCCTACCCGGCCGGCGAGGGCCAGGGCATGGACAAGGTGTCGCAGGCCGGAGGCATGATCGGGTTCCTCGTGTCGGCGCCGCCGATGAGCATCCTGCCCTCGTGGGTCACGATCCCGCTGCTGCTGATCCTGTCCGGGTTCGGGGTGCTGGTGATCACCGCCACCCCGGTGCACCGCATCCCCGAGCGGCTGTCCGAGCTCAAGCACCTGCTGTTCGAGCGGCACGCCGAGCCGGACCCGCGCGAGCCGGCGAAAAGGCGGGTCAGGGGGGCCAAGAAGCCCGCCGCGGAGGGCGGCGACCTGGTCAAGCCCTATGACACGCCGGTGATCTCCGAGAAGGACAAGCGGGCCGACCACTCGCCGGAGATCGTCCCCGGGCTGACGGAGGAGGAAGAACCGCCCGCTCCCGAGGCTGAGCGCAAGCCTGAGCCCCCGCAGCCGACGCCCGCGCCCCGGAAGGTGGAGCAGCTCGTCCTGTCGCCGCAGGCGGGACCGTACAGCCTGCCGGACCTGCAGTTCCTCAAGCCGGGCACCGCGCCCAAGCCGCAGACCAAGGCCAACACCACCGTGGTCAACGCGCTGACCAGCGTGCTGGAGCAGTTCACCATCGACGCGCAGGTGATCGGGTTCACCCGGGGGCCGACGGTCACCCGCTACGAGATCGAGCTGGGGCCCGCGGTCAAGGTGGAGAAGGTCACGGCGCTCACGAAGAACATCGCGTACGCCGTCAAATCCGCAGATGTCAGGATCCTGTCGCCGATCCCCGGCAAGTCGGCGATCGGGGTGGAGATCCCGAACGCGGACAAGGACCTCGTGGCGCTCGGCGACGTGCTGCGGGCCCAGGTGGCGCAGGCCGACCACCACCCGATGATCGTGGGCCTGGGCAAGGACGTCGAGGGCCGCACCATCGTCGCGAACCTCGCCAAGATGCCCCACCTGCTCATCGCGGGCGCCACGGGCGCCGGTAAGTCGGTCTGCGTCAACGGACTGATCACCAGCATCCTGATGCGGGCCACGCCGGACGAGGTGCGGATGGTGCTGGTGGACCCCAAGCGGGTCGAGCTCAGCGTGTACGAGGGCATCCCCCACCTGATCACCCCGATCATCACGAACCCGAAGAAGGCCGCCGAGGCCCTGGAATGGGTCGTGGGGGAGATGGACCGGCGCTACGACGACCTGGCGGCGTCGGGGTTCCGGCACGTGGACGAGTTCAACAAGGCCGTGCGGGCGGGCAAGCTGCAGCCGCCCCCTGGCAGCGAGCGGGTCTACCAGCCCTACCCGTACCTGCTGGTGATCGTGGACGAGCTGGCCGACCTGATGATGGTGGCCCCGCGCGACGTCGAGGACTCGATCGTGCGCATCACGCAGCTGGCCCGCGCGGCGGGGATCCACCTGGTGATCGCCACCCAGCGTCCCAGCGTGGACGTGGTCACCGGTCTGATCAAGGCGAACGTGCCGTCCCGGCTGGCGTTCGCGGTCTCCTCCCTCACCGACTCGCGGGTCATCCTCGACCAGCCGGGCGCCGACAAGCTGGTCGGCCAGGGCGACGCGCTGTTCCTGCCGATGGGCGCGAGCAAGCCCATCCGGATCCAGAACGCGTTCGTCTCGGAGAAGGAGATCGCCGAGATCGTCGGCCACTGCAAGCAGCAGATGAAGGTCGAATACCGGGACGACGTGGCGGCGGCGCCGGTCAAGAAGGAGATCGACGAGGACATCGGCGACGATCTCGACCTGCTGATCCAGGCCGCGGAGCTGATCGTGACCACCCAGTTCGGCTCGACCTCGATGCTCCAGCGCAAACTGCGGGTCGGGTTCGCGAAGGCGGGGCGGCTCATGGACCTGCTCGAAAGCCGCAATGTCGTGGGCCCCAGCGAAGGTTCCAAGGCGCGCGAAGTGCTGGTGAAACCGGATGATCTGCCGGGATTGCTGGCCGACCTGCGTGGCGAATGACCCCAATGCGTGATCGCACGGCGGTTACTGGTTGAATATGAACCACTACGCAACGTCGTGCTGGGGAGGCGTTCGCTGTGCAGGAGCAGAGCATCGGATCCATGCTGGCCGCGGCCAGACAGTCCGCCGGACTGTCGGTCCCGCAGGTCAGCGCGGCCACAAGGGTCCGCGAGACGATCATCCATCGCATGGAACAGGATGACTACGGTCAATGCGGTGGCCTTTTCTATGCCAGGGGCCATGTCAGATCCGTGGCCAAGGCCGTGGGCCTCGATCCCGAGGCCATGGTTCACCTATTCGACCAGCAGCACGGCGGGGCGCCGGTGCCGGTCAGGGCGGCGGCCGTGTTCCAGGCCGACCGGACGATCAACCTGCCGCAGCGGCGGGGGACCAACTGGACGATGGCGCTGGGGGTGGCGCTGGCGATCGTCGTGGTCTTCGGCATGATGCGGGTGCTGGGGGACGCGAGCGACCAGGCGAAGACCGGTGACGGGCGAGTGGCCTCCGCCCGTCCCGTGGTGCCGCCCAACACGCCGATCACCGAGTCGCCGCAGCCGGCGGCGACGGCGGAGAAGGGCATGGTGACCCTGCAGATCAGGGGGAAGCGGACGTCGTACGTCAACGTGCGCGACGCCGAGGGGCGCAAGCTCTTCGCCGGGACTCTCGAGGCCGGAAAGACTTCGACGTGGCAGGCCGCGGAGAAGGTGCACGTGCTCCTGGCCGACGCCTCGGCCGTGTCACTGCAGGTCAACGGCAAGAAGGTGCGGGGACTCGGCGGTCGCGGGGAGATGGTGCAGCGCTCGTTCGGGCCGCCCAAACCGAAGTCACGGTAGTCACGCGGGTAGCCCGTGCATCGGGTGGTGGCCAACTCCCGATACCGTAGTGTTCACCATGTCATCCCGCCGAACCGCATCGCTGATCACTCTGGGCTGCGCACGCAACGAGGTCGACTCCGAGGAGCTGGCCGCGCGACTCGAGGCTGCCGGCTGGCAGCTGGGCGACGACGACCCCGATGTCGTCGTCGTCAACACGTGTGGCTTCATCGAGTCCGCCAAGAAGGACTCCATCGACACGCTGCTGGCCGCCGCGGACTCCGGCGCGAAGGTGGTCGCCGCGGGCTGCATGGCCGAGCGCTATGGCAACGAGCTGGCCGACGCGCTGCCCGAGGCGAGCGCCGTCCTGTCCTTCGACGACTACACGGAGATCGGCGGCCGCCTCGACGACGTGCTCGAGGGCCGGCCGCTCAAGCCGCACACGCCACGCGACCGCCGTACGCTGCTGCCCATCACGCCGGTGGATCGTGCCACCGCACCCAAGACGAGCATCCCCGGCCACGGGGACCTGCCGCCCGGCGTGGCGCCGGTCAGCGGGCCCCGGGTGCTGCGCAAACGGCTCGACGAGAGCCCGGTGGCCGCGCTCAAGCTGGCCTCGGGCTGCGACCGGCGCTGCACCTTCTGCGCCATCCCGGCCTTCCGCGGCGCCTACGTCTCGCGCGACCCCGAGGAGTTGCTGGCCGAGGCCGACTGGCTGGCCCACCGGGGCGTGCGCGAGCTCGTCCTGGTCAGCGAAAACTCCACCTCCTACGGCAAGGACCTGGGCGACCTGCGGGCGCTGGAGAAGCTGCTGCCGCGGCTGGCGGCCGTCGAGGGCGTCTCCAGGGTGCGGGTCAGCTACCTGCAGCCGGCCGAGCTGCGCCCCGGGCTGATCGAGACGATCACCGGCACCGAGGGCGTGGCCTCCTACTTCGACCTGTCGTTCCAGCACGCCAGCGGCACGGTGCTGCGCCGGATGCGCCGCTTCGGCGACCCCGAGCGCTTCCTGGGCCTGCTGCGGACCGTGCGTGAGCGGGCGCCGGAGGCGGGCGTGCGCTCCAACTTCATCGTGGGCTTCCCCGGCGAGACCGAGGAGGAGTTCGGCGAGCTGGTCGGGTTCCTGGAGCAGGCCAGGCTCGACGTCGTCGGCGTGTTCGGCTACTCCGACGAGGAGGGCACCGAGGCCGCCGCGCTGCCGGGCAAGCTGGACCAGGAGGTCGTGGACGAGCGCGTGCGCGTGCTCACCGAGCTGGCGGAGGAGCTGACGGCGCAGCGCGCGGAAGAGCGGATAGGCACCGAGGTGGACGTGCTGATCGATGAAGACCTGGGCGACGGCGGCTATGAGGGCAGGGCCGCCCACCAGGGTCCCGAGGTCGACGGTTCCGTCACGGTGCAGGGCATCGGCCTGGTCAGGGGGCAGGTCGTGCGCGCGGTGGTGGTCGACTCCGAAGGGGTCGATCTGATCGCGCGCATCAAGGCCGGTCCATGAAGCGGGACGAGCGCCGGGTGGTCAGCCCGTGGAACATCGCCAACGTGCTCACGGTCCTCCGGTTGGCGCTCGTCCCCTTCTTCGTCGTCTGCCTGTTCCTGCCGGGCCCGGGGTGGCGGGTGGCCGCGCTGGCGGTGTTCGCCGTGGCCTCGATCACCGATCACCTCGACGGCGAGCTGGCCAGGCGCTACGGCCTCATCACCGACTTCGGCAAGATCGCCGACCCGATCGCGGACAAGGCGCTCACCGGCGCGGCGCTGGTGTGCCTGTCGATCCTGGGCGAGCTGCCGTGGTGGGTCACGGTCGTGATCCTCGGCAGGGAGCTGGGCATCACGGCCCTCAGGTTCGTGCTGCTGCGGCACGCGGTCATCCCGGCCAGCTACGGCGGCAAGGTCAAGACCGTGCTGCAGATCGCCGCGATCGTGCTCTATCTGCTGCCCTGGGTGCCCGGTCCCGTCCGGTGGGTGGTGATGGGGGCGGCGGTGCTGATCACTGTGGGCACCGGTGTCGACTATGTCATCCGGGCGGTCAAGCTCCGCGGCGTCGCCAGGCAGGCGCGGGGGGAGTGATCGATGGTGGACGTGGCCGAGGTGCTGGCGATGCTGGTGGACCGGTCGGCGACGGTGGCCGTGGCCGAGTCGCTGACCGGGGGGATGATCGGGGCGGCGATCACGGCGGTCTCCGGGTCGTCCAAGGCGTTCCGGGGCGGGGTGATCTCCTACGCCACCGATCTCAAGCGGGAACTGCTGGGCGTGCCGGGGGAGCTGCTGCGGCGCGAGGGGGCCGTGCACCCCGAGGTGGCCGCGGCCATGGCCGCCGGGGTGGCGCGGTTGTGCGGGGCGACCTACGGCCTGGCGGTGACGGGGGTGGCCGGCCCTGAGCCGCAGGACGGCAAGCCGGTCGGCCTCGTCTACGCCGCCGTGTGCGGGCCGGAAGGACGGGTTTGGGCCCGGGAATTGAGCCTTCGAGGGTCGCGCGAACGTATCAGGGTAGAGACGGTGGACGAGGCAGTCGATCTACTGTCAGGTGTGCTGAAGGCGAACATAGGGGAACATTCCGGGTGATTACCGTGTTACGTCCCGAGCGAACATGCGTTGCACGGTCTGACGCGGTGTCGGTCGATACGGGTACGGTGGAGCTGTGAGTGAGGTCCGTGAGCCAACTGCAAGCACCGATCGCCCGGCAGGCGGGCCTGATGAGTCACGCGACGAGACACCAGCGGTGGTTTCGAAGCGGCGGCGCCCCATGATGACGGCGAGGAGTATGTACGAAGCTAAGAAGACCAATGTGCGGCACGATCCGATCGCGCGAGGCGTGGTGAAATCCGCGCCGGGGAGGGAGCGACAGATGATTCTGCTGCGTCAGCTGCTCGGTGACGTGCTGAGGCGGTTGCGGGTGCGGCAGGGACGCACGCTACGTGAGGTGTCCACCCTCGCGCGGGTTTCCCTTGGTTACCTGTCGGAGGTGGAGCGTGGCCAGAAGGAGGCCTCGTCCGAGTTGCTCGCGTCCATCTGTGGCGCGCTCGGAGTGCCGCTTTCGCAGGTGTTGCGTGAGGTGTCCGACCAGTTCGCGCTGGCGGAGCTTCAGGCTGCCCCCGTGCTCGCCGACGTGCCGGAGCACGAGCGTCTCCCCCTTTCGGAGACGGTGCCCGGATCGATCTCCGATTCCGTGTTCCCCGAAGTCAAGGACATGGTGGCTGCCTAAGGCGGTTGGCAGCCATCACACCACAGGATCAGCCGTTCCTGTGGTTGTGCCCCCATCTCCCCGCGGCTGATGCGGGTGCCGCAACGGCGACAGGGCCTCCCCGCCCTGCCATAGACCCAGGTCTGGTTCGCCGGGCGGCGATCACCTGTGGTCACCGTGCCCGCATGACCTTTGTTGGCCTCCAGGAGCCGCTGGGCCAATGACACGAGCCCGTTGAGATCCTCGATCTCCCCGACCTTCCTCCACGGCCAGATCCCGCGCAGGAACAGGGTCTCGGTGCGATAGATCGTGCCTATCCCCGCCAGGTTGCGCTGATCGAGCAGCGCTTCCCCGATGGTCCTGTCGGGCACAGCTCGCAACCTCCGCACGGCCTCTTCCGGGTCCCAGTCCGGGCCGAGCAGGTCCGGTCCCAGGTGGCCGACCAGGCGCGCCTCGTCCGCTGTCCTGACGAGATCGACCATGCCCAGCCTCACCCCCACCGCCTGCCACTGCGCGTTCGCCAGGACCAGCCTGACCCGGTCGCCCGGGGCGGTGCGCCGGCCCGCGGGCATGACCTGCCAGCTCCCCTCCATCCGCAGGTGGGTGTGCACGGTCAGCTCACCCTCGACACGGGTGAGCAGGTGCTTGCCGCGCGAGAGCGTGGTGATGACGGCCCGTCCGCTGAGGTCGGCCGTGGCATGCCGGGGGACGCGGAAGTCCGAGCGGGTGAGCACGCGACCGTCCAGCGCACCGCGCAGCCGGGCCGCCGTACGGTAGACGGCGTCTCCTTCGGGCATCCTTCCAGTCTAAGAAGGTGCCGCGAATGCCGCGTCGTCGCCCATAATGATGATCGATGAGCGAACCTGGCCTGGAGGCTGAGCGGGGATGCCCGAGATCAGTGCTTTACGCGGGGACGAGCCCACCGAGATCGCCGGTTACCGGCTGACCGGGCGCCTCGGCTCCGGCCTCTACGCCGCCCGCTCGCCCTCCGGGGAGGACGTGGTCGTCCGGGTGCTGCCGCCGGACGTCCAGCCCGAGCCGTTCCTGCACGCGATCGAGCCGCTGCGGGGTGTCTCGGCCGTCAGCACCGCGCAGGTCCTGACGACCGGCGTGTTCGACGGGCAGGCCTACGTCGTCAGCGAATACGTCGACGGCCCCACGCTGGAGGAGACCGGCGGGACGCCGGACGCGGTGACCCTCTACCGGCTGGCCGTGGGCACGATCACCGCGCTGGTCGCCATCCACCAGGCGGGGCTGGTCCACGGCGACATCCGGCCCGGCAACGTACTGCTCGGTCCCGACGGCCCCAGGGTGGTCGACGCCGGGCTGGAGCGGGCGCTGGCCGAGACCACGGTGTCCACCCGCAAGGTCGCCGTCCCGGCCTACACCGCGCCAGAACGGCTGCGCGGCGCCGAGCCCGAGCCGCCCGCGGACCTGTTCGCGTGGGCGGCGACCATGGTGTTCGCGGCGGGCGGGTCCTCGCCCTTCGACGGCGGATCGCCGGCCGCGACGGTCGCCCGCATCAAGGACGGCGAGCCGGAGCTGCCGGAGCTGGGCGAGCTGCACGGGCTGATCGCGGCCTGCCTGGCCAAGGACCCGGCCGCCCGGCCCACGGCCAGCGAGGTGCTGCTGTGGCTGGTGGGGCAGACCTCGCTGCTGACCGGCCAGGTGCCGCGCCAGGCGGAGACCGCCCCGTCGCAGCGGCGCCGTACGAGCCTGCTCGCGCTGGTGGCGGCGTTCGTCGTGGGGGCGCTCGTGTCCGGCGCGGGCGTGTACGCGGTGACCGGCACCCGCACACCCGCCAGGGTCGCGGCCGCCGTGACCACGACCCCGCCCGCCACCCCCACGATCACCTCGGAGCACACGGCGGCGCCGCTGGCGAAGGTGGAGAAGAAGGCGACTGCGGACGTCGAGCTGCCTGCCATCGGCGTCACCCTGCACGAGCACCCCAACGATCCGGTACGCGTGGCGTCCTACCTGGAGTCCTCGGGCACATACACGTCCTACGCCAGGGACCGGAGCGGCGCGTTCAAGGCCGTGAGCACGACCGAGCAGCCCGCCGTCGCGCCCGGCGGCGACTGGGTGGCGCTCAACCCCATGATCAAGTTCCAGAGCTCCGAGGTGGACCAGATCAAGTTCACCAGGTTGTCCACCGGCGAGTCATTCGTCGTCAGCACGGTCAGGCGGCCCCTGCAGACGATGATCCCCGTCTGGTCCAGGGACGGCGGCAAGCTGCTCCTGTCGGTCTACGACGACAGCGAGCAGCGGCGGCTGGTGGGCTTCGTGGTCGTCGACGTCACCACCAGGAAGGCCGTGTACGTCGAGACCGAATACCTCGACGACGCCTCACTGAACTACGTCTTCGCCCCGGACGGCACGATCAGCCGGGGATACTGGGACGGCAAGCGGGGCGGGATCGAGTTCTACGACATGTCCGGACAGGTCACCAAGACGATGCACTGGGTGGGCCTGCCGCGCGGCAGCGACTGGTTCGCCCCGGACGGCAAGCGGTTCGCCACCCTCTGCCCGAGCGGCAAGGAGTTCTGCGTCTGGGACCTCCGGACCGGCGCCCGGCGGGCGACGGTGCCTCTCGGGGACCCCGGTGGCCACTTCCTCGGATGGTTCAACGACCAGCATCTGATGATGCAGGATCCGGGCAAGAAGAAGGGCACCCAGGTCATCAAGGTCATCGACCTCTCCGGTGCCACCCAGCGGGTGCTGGCCGACCTCGCGACGACGAAAGCCACCCTCCTGCAGTTCGCCCGCGTGCCCGGCTCATGAAACCGCTGATCGCGACCGACCCCGTCCGGGTCGAGGGCCACCGGATCCTGGGGCGGCTGGGCGAGGGCGGGCAGGGGGTGGTCTACCTCGGCGAGGCCGCCGACGGCAGGCGGGTCGCGATCAAGATGCTGGGCGCGGGGCTGGACGACCCGGACGCGCGGGTGCGCTTCCGGCAGGAGATCGAGTACGCGCGGCGGGTCAAGGCGTTCTGCACGGCTCAGGTGCTGGCCAGCGGGGAGGCCGGCGGGACTCCGTACGTGGTGAGCGAGTTCGTGGACGGGCCGTCCCTGGCGCAGGTGATCGCGGAGCGGGGGGCGCTGCGCGGGGCGGAGCTGCGCCGGCTGGCGATCGGGACGCTGACCGCGCTGGCCGCGATCCACCAGGCGGGGGTCGTGCACCGGGACTTCAAGCCGGGCAACGTGCTGCTCAGCAGGGACGGGCCGCGGGTGATCGACTTCGGCATCTCGCGGGCGCTGGAGGAGGCCGAGCCGGGCGGGGACCACCTGGTGGGGACGCCGCCGTATATGGCTCCTGAGCAGTTCGGCGGGCAGCAGGCGGGGCCGCGGGCCGACATGTTCGCCTGGGCCGCGACCATGGTGGCAGCGGCGAACGGGAGCCCGCCGTTCGGGACGGGAGACGTGCCCGCGCTGATCAACCGGATCATGACCGCCGAGCCGGTGCTCGGCGAGCTCGACGGCGAGCTGCGCGAGCTGGCCGTGCGCTGCCTGGCCAAGGACCCGCGGGAGCGGCCCACCGCGCCGCGGGCGCTGCTGACGCTGCTGGGACACCGCGTGCCGGAGGGGGCGCTGCGAGGCACCGGCGAGCATCGGCTGCTGGCCGAGGGACAGCAGTCCGCCGCTCCTCCCGCGAAAGAGCCCGGGGCGGCCGTGGCCCGGCGGAGGTGGCCGCTGGTGGCCGGGACGGCGGGTCTCGCCGTGGCCGTCACGGCCGCCGTGCTGCTGCTGCGGCCCTCTCCCGCGCCGCCCGCGCCGGTGGCCGCGCCCACGCCGCCGCCGGCCCCGCCGCCGGCCCCGCGGCCGGGTCCGCTGCCGCTCACCTCGACGTCGGAGACGCGGCTCCCCGACACCCGGATCACGCTCCACGAGAACCCCGCCGACCCGGTCTGGGTCTCCTCCTATCACGACCACCGCAAGAGCGGCACGTTCCCCTCCTACGTCCGGGACGCGACCGGCCGGTTCGCGTTCTTCGGCAACCTGGAGGAGCCCATCGTCTCGCCCGGCGGCGGCTACGTGGCCTCCCTGTCGGCCACCCGGTTCCAGCGGACGGGCTTCGAGACCGTCAGGATCCGCGAGCCCGCCACCGGCCGGGACCGCGAGGTACGCACCGTGGACAAGCCCGTCACCCTGTGGGAGCCGGTCTGGTCGCCCGACGGGCGGCGGCTGGTGGCCACCGCCATGGACGTCGGCGGGCAGGAACGCGCCGTGGGCTTCACGGTGGTGGACCCGGCCGCCGGGACCGCCAGGACGGTCAAGGTGGCGGGGGCGGAGTCGGCCAGATACGCCTGGGGGGCCGACGGGGCGAGCCTGGTGCACGGGGCGGCCGGCGGTGCGGTGCGGGTGGTGGATCTGGACGGCCGGCCGCTGCGTACGTTCCGGGGCGTGGGGCAGTTGGCGCCGGGTGGGGTGGAACGCACAGAGCTCGGAACAGTCTTTTCTACGAAATGTCCGGACGACACGAGAAACGTTTGCTTCTGGGACGGGCAGAGCGGCACCAGGAAGGGTATGGCCCGGCTGCCGGCCGGCGGCGACTTCCGGGGCTGGCTCGACGAGGGCCACTTCCTGGCCACCGTCCCCGACGGCCGCGACACCGACGTGGTCCTCATGGGCCTGGACGGCAAGGCCGTGCGCACCCTGGCCACCGGCCCCAGGGCCGAGATCGACGAGATCTCGCTCTGGTTCACCCGGCGCTGACCCGGCCGGTCGGGCGGAGCTATCAGTCCCAGGCCGCGGGGTCGGCGGCGAGCTCGCGGATGCGCTCGGGCAGTGCCCCCGTGGCCACCTGGTCGAGCGTGACCTCCTCCAGGATGGAGCGCTCGGTCGCCCGCAACGCGATCCACACCTGCTGCAACGACTCGGCGGGCCCCCGGTAGCCGACGTGCTCGGGGCGTTCGCCGCGCACGTTGGCCAGCGGCCCGTCCACGGCCCTGATCACGTCGGCCAGCGAGATGTCGGTGGCGGCCCTGGCCAGCACGTAGCCGCCCTCGGGCCCGCGCTGCCCGCGCACCAGCCCGGCGCGGCGCATCTGGAGCAGGATGTTCTCCAGGTATTTGGGAGGCATGTCCTGTTCCTTGGCAAGCTCACCCACCGTGGTCGGGCCGGCACCGGCGGCGGCGAGTTCGGCGGCGGCTCGGAGGGCGTAGTCGACGCGAGCGGAGAGGCGCATGTTCTCGATTATCCCTCCTGGTCAACACTGGTTAGCCGCAAGGTCGTCAGAAGGGACAGCTGGTGGCATTCCGGTGCGACGTGGTTCGGCCGGCGGGACGGCGGGGCTTCGGCCGGGGTGACCACCAGGAATCCTCGTTCACCTGCCGCGGGACGTAAGGTCCAGAGCGCTAAACTTCCAACAACCTTTCCGATAAGCGGTTCGATGTGACGGCGGGATTCAGCGTGGAGCGACGCCCTGGTGTGCCCAGATTGCTCAGGGAGATCAACGACCGGGCCGCGCTGGAGCTACTGCTGGCAACCGGTCCCATGACTCGCGGTCAGATCGGCGATCTGACCGGCCTGTCCAAGGTCACGGCCTCGCAGACGCTGGCCAGGCTGGAGGAGCGCGGCCTGGTCGAGGTGGTGGGCACGCAGGCCGGTGGGCGCGGCCCCAACGCGGCCCTCTACTCGGTGATCCCCTCCAGCGCGTACGTGGCCGGGCTGGAGGTCGGCCCCGAGCTGATCTCCACCGCCGTGGCCGACATCCACGGCCGCACGATCGCCGAGGTCACCGTCGATCCCGGCGGTCATGACGACCCGGTCTCCGTGGTGCACGGCGCGATCGTCAAGGCGTGCCGCAGCGCCAAGGTCAGCCTCGCCAAGCTGCGCGGCGTCGTCATCGGCACCCCGGGCGTGGTGGATCCGCGCAGTGGGGACGTGCGCTTCTCCTTCGACCTGCCCGGCTGGCACGAGGGCATCCACGAGGCCCTGGCAGGCGACCTGCGGCGCGAGGTGACGATCGAGAACGACGTCAACCTCGCCGCCATCGCCGAGCGCGCCGACGGGGCCGCCCGCGGGATCGACGACTTCGTGCTGCTGTGGTCCAGCCGCGGTCTGGGCATGGCCGTCATGCTCGGGGGCAAGCTGCACCGGGGGCGTTCGGGCAGCGCGGGCGAGATCGGCTACCTGCCGGTGCCCGGAGTGCCGTTGCCCGAGGACATCCGTACGATGCCGGGGCGGCTGCCCTCGCTGGCGGGTGGCCTGCAGTCGCTGGTCAGCGCCGAGGCGGTGGCCGAGCTGGCCCAGACGTACGGCTTCGCGGCCGGCAGCGCCGGCGAGTGCGTCAAGGTCGCGATGGCCGCGGGCGCCGCGGGCGAGCCACTGCTGGCCGAGATCGCCCACCGGCTCGCCCTGGGGGTGGCCGCGGTGTGCGTGATCCTCGACCCCGGCCTGGTGGTGCTGGCGGGGGAGGTCGGGCACGCCGGCGGCGCCGCGCTCACCTCCCGCGTGGAGGAGGCCGTCGCCCGGATCTGCCCGGTGCGGCCCCAGGTGGTCACCACGACGGTGACCGACGGGAACCCGGTGCTGCGCGGCGCCGTACTGGCCGCGTTGGACCAGGCGCGCGAGGAGCTGCTCGCGCCTTGAGGAGCTGCTTTGCGGAGCCGGCTCAGGCCGTGAGCAGCTCCACGGCGGCCTGGGCGTTGGCCCTGGCGGCCCCGTACGTGGCGATGTAGGCGGCGCTGGCGGGCCGCCAGACGGGCAGCCCCATCTCGATCACGGTCGTGTCGGGGCGCGCCGCCAGCAGCGCGGAGACCAGGTCCTGGCTCGCCGGATGGCGGTGCGCGTCCTTGACCACGACGACCAGCGACCGGTTCGCGGCCTTGGCCAGCAGGCCCAGGACGTCGGCGTCGGCGGGCCGCATCCGGACGATCTCCGCGTCCGGCAGCCACGGGCCCACTCCCCACGGCACGTCGCCCACGGCGATCGTCGGCGGGGTGTCCACCTCGATCACCAGCGGTGCGACCAGCGGCCCCGGCGCGCCGGTCAGCCGCACGGCGCGGCGCGCGGCGTGCAGGCCGACCCCGTTCTGCTCGGCGGCGACCTCCTGAGGCGCGCCGAACCAGTCCCGCAGCGCCGCCACCCGCGCCGCGGACTCCTCCAGCCGCGCCGCCGGCAGCCGGCCCTCGCGCACCGCGGTGATGATCTCCGCGATGATGTGCCGCACGTCGTCGTGGTCCGGCATCGGGCCCAGGCAGAGCAGGTCGGCCCCGGCCGCGAGGGTCAGCACGGCGCCGCCGGACAGGCCCACGCTCTTGGTGATCGCGTGCATGTCCATGGCGTCGGTGACGACCACGCCGTCGTAACCGAGCTCGCCCCTGAGGAGCCCGGTCAGCGCGGCGGGTGACAGCGTGGCGGGCGCGTCGCCCGTCAGCACCGGCACCGCGACGTGCGCGGTCATCACCGACTTGGCCCCGGCCTCGATCGCCGCGCGGAACGGCGCCAGCTCCCGCGCCCGCAGCACGTCCATGCCGACGTCCACGACGGGGATGGCCAGGTGGGAGTCCACCCGGGTGGCGCCGTGGCCGGGGAAGTGCTTGACGCAGGCGGCCACGTTCGCCGCCTGCAGGCCCAGTACGGCCGCCACGGTGTGCCGGGCGACCAGCTCAGGATCGGTCCCGAACGACCGGGTACCGATGACCGGATTGTCGGCCTCGGTATTGATGTCGGCGCTCGGCGCCATGTCCAGGTTGACGCCGCACGCGGCCAGCTCGGAGGCGATGGCGCGATAGACCCGGCGGGTCAGCTCGACGTCGTCCACCGCGCCCAGCGCCGCGTTCCCCGGGTACGGGCTGCCGACGTGGTACGCCAGCCGCGTCACGTCACCGCCCTCCTCGTCGAGCGAGATGACGGCCTCACCGGCTCCCCGCAGTGCGGTGGTCAGCTCCCGCACCTGGTCGCGGTCGGCGACGTTGAAACCGAAGAGTGTGACGCCCCCCAGGCCGTCCTCCAGCTCCCGCAGCACCCACTCGGGCGCCGTGGTGCCCTGGAAGGCGACGAGCAGCGTGCCGGCCGCAAGACGGCGCAGCCCCCGATCACTCTGACTCATGACTCCCCATCAATTCTGTGCATGGTCAGGCACGGCACCCACGTGCCGTCGCGAGACCGTGTGGTTGTCAGCCCTTCACGGCTCCGGCGACCAGGCCGGAGACCATGCGGCGCTGGACGAGCAGGAAGAAGATAACGACCGGAATCGTCATCAGGGTGGAGCCGGCCATGATGGCGCCCCAGTCGACGCCCTTCTGACCGAAGAAGTACTGCAGGGCGACGGGCATCGTGTACCCCTCCGAGCCCGACATGAGGTAGAGCGCGAACACCAGGTCGTTCCAGGCGGTGATGAACGAGAAGATGCTCGTGGCCACCAGGCCGGGCGCGACCAGCGGGAAGAGCACCTTCCAGAAGGTGGTCATGCGGCTCGCGCCATCGATCCAGGCCGCCTCCTCCAGCGTCTTGGGCACCGCGGCGACGAACGTCCGCAACATCCAGACGCCGAACGGCAACGTCAGCGCGACCTGGGTGATGATCAGACCGATGAGCTGGTCGCCGAGCCCGACCCGCTTGACCATCATGTAGAGCGGGATGAGCAGGCCCTCCGAGGGCAGCATCTGCACGATCAGCAGGGTGACGAGGAAGGCGCCGCGGCCCTTGAACCTGAAGCGGGCGATGGCGGTGGCCGACAGCAGGGCGAAGGCCGAGCCGACGAGCACGGTGCCGAGCGCCACGATCGCGCTGTTGCGCATGTAGAGCCAGATGGAGTTGTTCGCGACGCCCTCGGTCAGCACCTTGGCGAAGTGCTCGAAGGTGAAGTGCGTCGGGAAGGGGATGAACTCCGTGGTGAAGATCTGGTCGTTCGCCTTGAAGCCGGTCGAGACCATCCAGTAGACGGGGAAGACGGCGTACAGGAAGACCAGGACGCCGGCCGTGTTCAGGAGGATCTTGCCGAGCCTCTTGCGTGCGAGCGGGGTCACATCTCCTCCTGCTTCACGATCTGCCTGACGTACACGACGGTGATGACGAGCAGGATGATCGTCAGCACCACCGAGATCGCCGCGCCGGTGCCCAGCTTCTGCGGGGGGCGGAACGCCTCGGCCACGGCGTACATGGACAGGTTGAAGCCGTCACGGTTGGTCGGCCCGTTCATCAGCACGTAGAGCTGGCTGAACACCTTGAAGTCCCAGATGATCGACAGGATCGTCAGGACCGCGAACACCGGCTTGAGCAGCGGCAAGGTGATCTTCCTGAACGTGCGCCACGGCCCGGAGCCGTCCACCCTGGCGGCCTCGTACAACTCTGCGGGGATGCCCTTGAGCCCGGCCAGCACGGAGACCGCGATGAACGGGAAGCCCGCCCAGACCACGCACACGATCAGCGCGACGTAGAGGGAGATGGTGTCGTTGAGCCAGGGCGTGCCGGTCCAGCTCGCCTGGCCGTCCGGCGGGGCGGCCAGCCAGTCGGGCAGCAGGTTCAGAGCCCAGTTGATGATGCCGGCCTCGGCGTCGAAGAGAGAGCGCCAGATGACGCCCTGCGCCACGGGCGGTACGGCCCAGGCGAACATGCAGCCGATGACCACGAAGAGCGACATCTTCTTGCCTAGCCGGTGCAGCAGCACGCCGACCGCGGTCCCCACGACCAGGGTGAGGCTGACGGCGACGAAGGCGAACACCACGGTGTTGCGCAGCGCCGACCAGAAGATGTCGTTGCCGAGGATCCTCTCGAAGTTGTCCAGGCCCACCCATTCGGCCGGCCTGGTTCCTCTGATCTGCGCCAGGCCCACCCGCTGGAAGGCCATGACGCCCAGCTGGAACATCGGGTACAGCAGCAGCGCCGCGATGACCAGCAGGCCGGGGATGAGCAGGACGTACGGGATGCTCCAGACCGGTAGCCCGCTGGCCCGCGCCCGCCCGGCGTTCTGTTTGCGCCGGTGCCCCGGGGCGGGGGAGGAGCCCCCGCCCCGGGCGACCGTAGTCGTGTCCGCCATCGTTACTGGTTCAGGATCTCTTCGAGCTCCTTGTTGGCGTCAGCGAGGGCGGCGGCGGTGTCCTTCTTGCCCTCGATGACGGCCCGCGCCGCGTTCTGCAGCACGGCCTTGGTCGCGTCGGCCTCGGCCCAGTTGGGGTCCGCGGGGAAGGCCCTGGCCTGGGCGAACGCCTGGGCGAACGGGCCCTGGGCCGGGTCCTCGTTGAGCGCGGAGAGCGTGTCGGGGTAGACCGGGAGCAGGCCGCCCTCCTTGGCGTAGCGGTCGGCCCAGGTCTTGCTGGTGGCCAGCTTGATGTACTCCTTGCCGAGGTCGGCCTCCTTGGTGCCGCCCCACAGCGCGATGTCGTTGCCGCCGAAGAAGGACGGCGCCACGCCGCCGGTCTTGGCGGGCAGCGGGAAGAAGCCGAGCTTGTCGCCCTTCAGCTTGCCCTTGGAGTCCTCCTCGATGCCCGGCAGGTCCCAGGCCGCGGTGAGGTACATGGCCACCTTGTCATTGGCGAAGCGCGTGCGGATGTCGACCGTGTTCTGCGTCAGGTTCGCCTTGCCGGACAGGCCGCTGGTGACCAGCCCGGTGTAGGTCTCGAAGCCCTTGGTGAAGCCGGGCTCGGTGAGCTTGCCGACCCACTTGTCGCCTTCCTTGACGGCGTAGTCGCCGCCCTCCGACCAGGCGAAGGCGGCCAGCAGGTGGTTGGCGTCCGAGCCGCCGTTGAAGGCGAAGCCGTCCACCCCCTCGCCCTTCTCCTTCTGGATCTTCTTCGCGGCGGCGACGAGCTCGTCCCAGGTCTTCGGGACCTCGATCTTGAGCTCCTCGAACCAGTCCTTGCGGTAGAGCACCGCGCGGGCGCCGGCGCCCCACGGCACGGCGTAGATCTCGTTGTCCACGGTCTCGTAGCCATAGAGGTTCTGAGGGATCTGCGACCGGTCGCCCTCGCGGGCGATGTCCGTGATCGGCGTCAGCGCGTCCTGGCTCTGCCACATCGGCACCTGGTCGTTGCCGATCTCGGTCACGTCCGGCCCCGTGCCGGTCGCGGCGGCGGCGAACTTGTCGGCCACCTGCGGCCACGGGATCCACTCGAGCTTGACGTCAGCGCCGGTCTGCGTCTTGAACTCGGCGTTGAGCTCTTCCATGTACTTGGCCGCGGCCGGGTTGCTGTCACCTAGACGCCAGACGCTCAGCGTCTTGCCCGCGAATTTGGGGCCGGAGGCGGCGGGGGCCGCCGCGCTGGGTGAGGATGTGGGGGCTCCACCGGACCCACAGGCGGCCAGGCCCACGGCCAGCGCGGCCGTGGTGACCGTAGTGGCTGTGATCTTCGCGATCCTCACAGGGTTCTCCCTTCCCGGGTGCTGGCCTACGGTCCGCACCAGGCTGATCGTCAATGCCGAACGATGCTGCTAAACTAACAAGAAACTTTCTTAAAAAAAACGCTTGTTAGCCGATCGTGACGAGAGGGGCGCGTGCATGAGCCGAGACCCGGGAATCCCCCGGTTGCTGCGTCGGCTGAACGATCGTGCGGCACTCGAACTGCTTCTCGGGGACGGCCCTCTCACCCGCGCCGAGCTTGGCGAGCGGACCGGCCTGTCAAAGGTAACCGCAGGTCAGCTCCTGTCTCGACTGGAGGAGCGGGGGCTGGTGGAGGTCGCGGGGGAGCGGGCGGGCGGCAGGGGGCCGCATGCCGCCCTCTACGCCGTGGTCCCGTCCAGCGCGTACGTCGCCGGGCTCGAAGTCCTGCCCGACATCCTCAGGGTCGGTGTGGCGGACATCACAGGCCGGGTCGTCGTCGAGATCACCCTCAACCCCTCGGACGGCGCCGATCTGGTCAAGGCGGTGCCCGCGGCGCTGCGCCGGGCCTGCGAGGCGGCCGACGTGAGCCTGTCGCGGCTGCGCTCGTTCGTCATCGGCACCCGCGGCGTGGTCGATCCGGCCAGCGGCGACGTGCGCTGGTCGTACGACCTGCCGGCCTGGCACGTCGGCGTGCTGGCCGGCCTGCGCGACACCATCGACGTCCCCGTGACCATCGAGAACGACGTCAACCTGGTGGCCCTCGCCGAGCACCGGCACGGCGCCGCCGTCGGCCACGACGACTTCGTGGTCCTCTGGGCGGGCATCGGCCAGGGCATGGGCGTCATGCTGGGCGGCCGGCTGCACCGCGGCATCACCGGGGGAGCGGGCGAGATCGGCTGGCTGCCGGTCCCGGGCGAGCCGCTGCCCGCCGACGTCTCTCAACCGCAGTCGGGCTCGTTCCAGCGCCTGGTCGGCCATGACGCGCTGCGTGGCCTGGCCGAGGAGCACGGCGTCGCCGGCAAAACGGTGCCCGACCTGGTGCGCGGCGGCCACGAGGACTATCTGGACGCGGTCGCGGCCCGGCTGGCCGTGGGCGCGGCGGCGGTGACCGTCGTGCTCGACCCCGGGCTGATCGTGCTGAGCGGTGAGATCGGCCGGGCCGGGGGCGACCGCCTGGCCGCCAAGGTGCAGGAGGCGGTGGCCCGCGTGTGCCCGAGCCGGCCCACCGTGGTCGCGACCAGGGTCACGGGCAACCCGGTGTTGCGCGGCGCCCTGGTGGCGGCACTGGACCAGGCCCGGGAAGAGGTCTTCTCCGACACTGTGTGAGAATCACTGCCCATGTGGCAGACCCCCGACGACGTCGTGCTCATCTCCGACCCGCGCGTGACCTCCATCCCCGTGATCGAATCCGGCGAGCCACTGGCGGACGTGCGCGGACGGCTGCGCGTGGACAAGCGCCTGGCCGACGCCGCGGGAGCATACGCGCACCTGCGCTCGGGGCTGCTCGACCGGCTGGTGGCCGCCGAGCGCCGGCTGCCGGACGGCTACCATCTGCTGATCGTCGAGGGTTACCGCCCGATCACCGTGCAGCGCCGCATCTTCGACGGGTACCGGGCGGAGCTCCACACCACATTCCCCGAAATGTCTCCCGACGAGTCATATATCGCGGCAAGTCGGTACGTGTCCCCGGTCGAGGTCGCCCCGCACACCGCCGGCGCGGCCGTGGACCTGACCCTGTGCGCCCCCGACGGCACCGAACACGACATGGGCACCCAGGTCAACGACAACCCGGAGGAGAGCCACGGCGCCTGCTACACGGCCGCCCCCGGCATCCCGGCCGCGGCCCGCGAGCACCGCGACCTGCTGGCCTCCGTCCTGGAGCCCGCCGGCCTGGTCAACTACCCGACCGAATGGTGGCACTGGTCGTACGGCGACCGCTACTGGGCCATGTCCACGCGCTCCCCGCACGCCCACTACGGCCCTGTTGAGTTCGCGGGCTGACAACCCTTTGTCCACGTCGCTCCCCGCGCGGCCGAGGTCCTGGCCGCGGTCACGGACG
This sequence comes from Nonomuraea jiangxiensis, assembly GCF_900099965.1. Lineage (GTDB taxonomy): Bacteria > Actinomycetota > Actinomycetes > Streptosporangiales > Streptosporangiaceae > Nonomuraea > Nonomuraea jiangxiensis. Next base: position 38,703 of record NZ_FNDJ01000001.1, read on the forward strand.
TGCTGGACGTGGTGCAAGAAGCCACCAGATTCCAGGTGGAGGTGCGCACGCCGCCCTCCGCCGACCTGGGCGAGCTCGGCTCGCGACAGGCCCATAAGGACGTGGCGGGCGCCGCCCGGTCGCGCCGCCTCCTGGAGCACGTACGGAGGCGGGCGACCTGACCTTCATCGAGGCGACCGTGGCCTGATCACGGGCAGTCCCTCTAGTGCAGGGCCAGCGCGGCGGCCACCCCCAGCCCGAAGGTGACCACGACGCCGCGCAGCACGGCCGGCGGCATGAGCCGGGCCAGCCGGGTGCCGAGGAAGCCGCCCGCCAGACTGGCCGGCGCGATGACCGCCACCGCCTGCCACTGCACGGGACCGAACAGGGAGAAGGCGACGACCGACACCGTGCTGATGACCAGCGAGAGCATGGCCCGTACGGCGTTGACGCGGTGCAGGTTGTCGTGCAGGAACATGCCGAGCACGGTCAGCAGCAGCACGCCCATGCCGCCGTTGAAGTAGGCGCCGTAGCACCCGCCGAGGAACACCCCGGCGTACACCATCTTGCTGGTCGGCCCGCCGGCCTCGCCGCCGAACCGGCGGCGCAGCCACGGCTGGGCCAGCAGCGCCAGGCTGGCGAAGGCCACCAGCCACGGCACCAGCGACTCGAACAACCTGCTTGGCGTGAGCAGCAATAACGCACTCCCCACGGCCGCCCCGAGCACGGCCGTGAGGGACAGTACCGTCGCGCGGCGCCGCTGGCCGCGCAGCTCGGCCTGGTAGCCGAGCACGCCGCCCAGGTAGCCGGGCCACAGCGCGACCGCGTTCGTCACGGACGCGGTCAGGCTGGGATATCCGAGCGCCACCAGGGCGGGGAAGGAAATGAGCGTGCCGCCGCCGGCCAGGGCGTTGACCACCCCGGCCAGCAGACCGGCCCCTACCAGGAAGAAGAGGTCGGCGAAGGTCATCGTCCGACCGCGTACCCCTGGGCGCCGCGTGGATTGGCGGCGGCCTTGAGGAAGGCGCCGTCACGGGCCACCGCGCTGAGCCTGCCGAGCGTCCAGGAGTCCTGGACCTCGACCTCGTGGCCGCGCCGGCGCAGCTCGGCCAGCACGCCCGGGTCCACCCGGTCCTCGACGTGCAGGACACCGGGGCGGGAGGCGCGCGGGAAGAACGAGCTGGGGAAGTGCTCGGTGTGGAACATGGGGGCGTCGATGGCTTCCTGCAGGTTCAGCTTGCCGTGCACGACGGCCAGGAAGAAGTTCGGGCTCCACTGGTCCTGCTGGTCGCCGCCCGGCGTGCCGAAGGCCAGCCAGGGCTTGCCGTCCCTGAGCGCGAACGACGGCGACAGCGTCGTACGCGGGCGCGTGCCCGGGCGCAGGGCGGCGGCCACGCCCTCCTGCAGCCAGAACATCTGCCCCCGCGTGCCCAGGCAGAAGCCCAGCTCGGGGATGGTGGGCGAGCTCTGCAGCCAGCCGCCGCTGGGAGTGGCGGAGACCATGTTGCCGTGCCGGTCCACCACGTCGAGGTGACAGGTGTCGCCCTTGACCCGCCCGTCGGGGGAGACCACCTGCTCGCCGGTGTTCCTGCCTACCGTGGGCTCGCCGACGCCCTGCGGGGCACGCCGGCCGCCCGAGATGCCGGGCGCGTCGCTGGCCGTGCCGGGCGCGGGGAAGTCGGGCAGCCGGGGCGTGCGCCCGCCGGGGGCGCCGGGGCGCAGCTCGAAGCTGGCCTCCGCGCCGATCAGCCGCCGCCGCTCGGCGTTGTAGGCCGGGTCGAGCAGGTCGGACATGGGGACGTCGGTGTCGCCGTACCAGGCTTCGCGGTCGGCGAAGGCGAGCTTGGCGGCCTCGGTCACCGTGTGGATGTAGTCGGCGCTGAGGTGACCCATCGCGCCCAGGTCGGAGTCCGCCAGCAGCGCGAGCTGCTGCAGGAACGTCGGCCCCTGGCCCCAGGGACCGGTCTTGGCCACGGTGTAGCCGTGGTAGTCGAAGGTCACCGGCTCCTCGACCGTGGCCGACCAGCCGGCCAGGTCGTCGCCGGTGAGCAGGCCGCCGTGCACCTCGCCGGAGCTGTCACGCCAGGCCGTCTTGGCGCTGAAGTCGGCGATGGCCTCGGCGACGAAGCCCTCGTACCAGGCCTTCCTGGCGGCGGCGAGCTGCCCTTCGCGGGTGCTCGACGCGGCCTCGGCCTCGGCGACCAGCTTGCGGTAGGTGGCGGCCAGCACGGGGTTGGCCAGCTTCGAGCCCGGCTCGGGCACGTGGCCGCCCGGCAGCCAGGTCGCCGCCGAGGTGGGCCAGTCCTCCTTGAACATCCCCGCGACGGACTCGATCGTGGCCGAGATCCGCTCCAGCGCCGGCACGCCGTGCTCGGCGTAGTGGATCACGGGCGCCAGCACGTCGGCCAGCTTCCAGGTGCCCCAGCGCTCCAGCATGAGCATCCAGCCACCGAACGCCCCCGGCACCGTCGCCGCCAGCAACCCGGTGCCGGGCACGATGTCCAGGCCCAGCTCGTCGGTGAAACGTTCGATGGTGGCCGCGGCCGGGGCCACGCCCTGGCCGCAGACGACGGAGACCTTCTGCTCGGCCTCGCTCCACAGCAGGATCGGCACCTCGCCGCCGGGGCCGTTCAGATGCGGCTCGGCGACCTGCAGGACGAATCCGGCCGCCACCGCCGCGTCGAAGGCGTTCCCGCCGCGTTCCAGCACGCTCATGCCGGTGGCCGAGGCCAGCCAGTGCGTGCTGGCGACCATGCCGAAGTCGCCCGACAGCTCGGGCCTGGTGGTGAACAAAATCTCTCCTTCATCGATGTGCGGCCGCGTCAGGGACGCGGTCCGCGGTTACCAGATGGCACGCGGCCGGATGGCCGTTGCCACGTGGGTCGTGCAGGGGTGGCTCCTCGGTACGGCAGGCGTCGTACGCCAGCGGGCACCGCGTGTGGAAGCGGCACCCGGCCGGCGGGTCGACCGGGCTCGGCACGTCGCCGCCGAGCACGATCCTGCGCCGGTCCCGCTGCCTGACGGGATCGGCCACCGGCGCCGCCGACAGCAGGGCCTGCGTGTACGGGTGCCGCGGCTCGGCGAAGATCTCGGCCGTCGGCCCCGACTCGACGATCTTGCCCAGGTACATGACGGCGACCCGGTCGGCCAGGAACTCCACGACCGACAGGTCATGCGTGATGAACAGGCACGAGAACCCCATGTCCCGCTGCAGGTCGGTGATCAGGTTGAGCACCGACGCCTGCACCGACACGTCGAGCGCGGAGACGGGTTCGTCGGCCACGACCAGCCTGGGCTCCAGGATCAGCGCCCTGGCCAGCCCCACCCGCTGCCGCTGCCCGCCGGACAGCTCGTGCGGGTAGCGCGAGGCCATCTCCTGGCGCAGCCCCACCTTCTCCAGCATGGCCGACACGCGCCCGGAGACCGTACGCCGGTCGGCCACCTTGTGCCGCAGCAGCGGCTCGCCGACGATCTGCCCGATGGTGAAGCGCGGGTTGAGCGAGGAGTAGGGGTCCTGGAAGACCATGTGGACGTCCCGGCGCAGCGGGCGCATGGCCCGCCGCGACAGGTGGGTGATGTCGCGCCCGTCCAGCTCGATGGCGCCGGCCGTGGGCTCGGTCAGCCGCAGCACACACTTGCCGACCGTGGACTTGCCGCTGCCGGACTCGCCGACCAGGCCGAGCACCTCGCCCTGGCCGATCTCCAGCGACAGGCCGTCCACGGCGCGTACCGGGCCGTAGTGCTTGACCAGGTTGTCGATGCGCAGGATCACGACTTCCCTCCCGGATGGAAGCAGGCGGCCAGGTGCTCCGGCGCGTGCCGTTCGAGCGAGGGCCTGGACAGGCGGCAGTCCGCCTGGGCGCGCGGGCAGCGGGCCTGGAAGGCGCACTCGTCGGGGTCCGACAGCGGCGAGGGCACCATGCCGGGGATCTCGGCCAGGCGGCCGTTCACGGCGGCGGAGGGCAGGGCGTTCATCAGACCCAGCGTGTACGGGTGCCGCGGGTTCGCGAACAACTCGGTCACCGGGGCCTGCTCGACGGCGCGGCCCGCGTACATGACCACGGCCCGGTCGGCGATGTCGGCCACCACGCCCAGGTCGTGCGTGATCAGGATGATCGCGGTGCCGAGCCGGTCGCGCAGGTCGCGGAACACGTCCAGCACGCCCGCCTGGATCGTCACGTCGAGCGCCGTGGTGGGCTCGTCGGCGATCAGCACCCGGGGCGAGCAGGCCACCGCGATGGCGATCATCACGCGCTGGCGCATGCCGCCGGAGAGCTGGTGCGGATACTCCTTCATGCGGCGCTGCGGCGCCGGGATGCCGACTAGCTCCAGCAGCTCGACGGCGCGCCTGCCGGCCGCCTGGCGCGACAGGCCCTCGTGCCGGCGCAGCACCTCGGAGATCTGGTAACCGACGGTGAACGACGGGTTCAGCGAGGTCATCGGCTCCTGGAAGACGACCGACACCTCCTTGCCGCGTACCTGGCGCATCTGCGATTCGGGCAGCGTGGTCAGTTCGCGGCCGTCCAGCTTCACCGAGCCGGACAGGCGGGTCGTGTCGGGCGGCAGCAGCCGGGGCACCGACATCGCGGTGACCGACTTGCCGCAGCCCGACTCGCCGCACAGCGCCAGGATCTCGCCCTCGTCCAGGGTGAGCGAGATGTCCCTGACCGCCTGCACCAGACCGTCCTCGGTGTCGAAGTCGACGGTCAGGTCGCTGATCTCCAGCAGACTCATCGGGCGCTCCTCGGGTCGAGAACGTCGCGCAGCCCGTCGCCGAGCAGGTTGAAGCCGAGCGTGGCCAGCGCGATCATCAGTCCGGGCCAGATGGCCAGCCAGGGCGCGTCACTGAGGTACTGCTGCGCGGTCGTCAGCATCACGCCCCACGACGGCGTCGGCGGTTGCACGCCGAGGCCCAGGAACGACAGCGTGGACTCGCCGATGATGGCGGTCGGGATCGCCACCGTGGCCTGCACGATGAGGGGGCTGGCGCAGTTCGGGAGCACGTATCGGAAGATGATGTGCCCGTCGCCCGCGCCGTCGGCGATGGCGGCGGCCACGTAGTCCATCTCCCTGATCGCCAGCACCTCGCCGCGGGTGATCCGGATGATGGCGGGGAGTTGGGCGAAGCCCAGCGCGATCACCACGCCCTTGAGCGAGGGGCCGATGATGGCCGCCAGGCCCACCGCGAACACCAGGAACGGGAAGGCCAGCGTCACGTCCACCAGGCGCATCACGATCGGGTCCAGCCAGCGCCGGTAGAACCCGGCGACCAGGCCGATCGGGATGCCCACGACCATCGCCAGCAGCATGGACAGCACGCCGGCCTGGAGGGAGACCTGGGCGCCGTGCGCGATCCTGGCGAACGCGTCCCTGCCCAGGTCGTCGGTGCCCATCGGATGCGCGCCGGACGGGGGCGCGAGCGTGGCGAGGTAGTCCTGCTGGGCGGGGTCGCCGGTGACCAGCGGCCCGATCAGCGCCAGCAGCAGGAAGGCGACCACCAGCACCAGCCCGGCCATGGGCATCGGCCGCCGCCGGAAGCGCCGCCACATCCGGCCGCGCCGGGCGGACACGGGTGCGGGAACGGCGAGGGTCTCAGTCATGGCGGGCTCCCGAGAGCCGGATGCGGGGGTTGAGCAGTGCGTACGCGATGTCGACCAGCAGGTTGACCAGCACGTAGCCGACCACCGTGACCAGCACCACCGCCTGGATGACGGGGTAGTTCCTGGTCAGCACGGCGTCCACGGTCAGTTTGCCGAACCCCGGGATGACGAAGATCTGCTCCGTCACCACGGCGCCGCTGATCAGCGCGCCGAGTTGCAGGCCGAGCACGGTGATCACGGTCGTCAGGCTGTTGCGCAGCGCGTGCGCGCCCACGACCTTGACCTCCGACAGGCCCTTGGACCTGGCGGTCCTGACGTAGTCGGCCGACAGCGCGCCCAGCATGGCCGAGCGGGTCTGCCGCATCAGGATGGCCGCGAAGCCGGCGCCGAGCACGAGGGCGGGCAGGATCATGCGCTGGAGGTTCTGGCCGGGGTCCTCGGTGAAGGGGACGTACCCGGAGGCGGGCAGGATCCGCCAGGTGACCGCGAACAGCAGGATGCCCAGCAGGCCCAGCCAGAAGTGCGGGACCGACAGCCCGGCCAGGCCGAAGCCGGTGGCCACGTAGTCGGCGAACCTGCCGCGCCGGACGGCCGCCACGATGCCCGCGCCGACGCCGATGACGATCGCGATCAGCATGGCCAGGGCCGACAGCTCCAGTGTCACCGGCAGGCGCTGGGCGATGATGTCGATCACCGGGAGCTGGTCCTGCGTCGAGCGGCCGAGGTTGCCGCTGAGGGTTTGCGTGACGTAGTCGACGTACTGGGCGGGTAGCGGTTTGTCCAGACCGAACTCGTGCCTGATGGCCTCGACCACGGCGGGCGAGGCCTCCTGACCGGCCATGACCACGGCCGGGTCGCCGGGCAGCGCCCTGATCCCAAGAAAGATCAGGACGCTTCCGAGGAACAGCACGATCACTGCGGAGCCGCAGCGTCGAAGGATGAACCAGAGCATTACGCCGCGAATCCGGCGGTGACGAAGCGCGGCAGGCCGTCCTCGAAGTACTGGATGCCGGCCACGTTCTTCTGCGTGCCCAGGTAGTACTTGTTGTGGTACAGGTAAAGGACCCCCCGCACCTCGGCGGCCTTCTTCATCGCACTGGCGTAGAGCTCGGTCCGCTTGGCCTGGTCGGACTCGGCGGCGGCCTGCTTGATCGGGTCGTCGATGCCCGGGTCGGACATGCCGCTGTAGTTGTTGGTGCCCTTGCTGGTGATCAGGTTGGTCAGGTTGCCGTCCAGGTCCACCCGGCCCGACCAGCCGTTCAGCAGGGTGTCGAACTTGCCGGCCTTGCCCTGCTCCAGCGCGCTGACGAACTCCATGGTCTGCACCTTGACGTCGAAGCCCGCCTCCTTGGTCATCTGCTGGATGACCTGCGCCAGGCGGATGTTGGTGGCGTCGTTGGGAGTGGTGAGCGTCACCGGGATCGGCGTCGGCACTCCGGAGGCCTGCACGAGCTGCTTGGCCTTGGCGATGTCCCGCTTCGCGCACTGCAGGTCAGCGGCGCGGAACGGGCTGTTCATCGGCACCGGCCAGCAGTCCGGCTCGTAGAGGCCGTTGTAGACGGTCTTGTTGATCACGTCGCGGTCGAGGGCCAGGTCGAACGCCTCACGCAGTTCGGGGCTCTTGGCCAGCGGGGTGTCGACCTTGCCGGGCTCCTCGGTGGAGCCGTTGGCGTTGCCGGTGTTGATCGTCAGGCCGTAGTAGCCCAGGCCGCCGCCGGACACGACGGACAGGTTGGGGTCGGACTGCACGCTCTTCACCGTGGTGGTGGCGAGCTGGTCGGCCACCTGCACGTCGCCGGACTTCAGGTTGGCGGCGCGGACGTTGGGGTCGACGATGATTTTGTATACCAGCTTGTCCAGCTTGACCTTGGCCGCGTCGTAGTAGTCCGGGGCCTTGTCCAGCACGATCTCGCTGCCGGACGTGCGGCTGACGAACTTGAACGGCCCGACGCACACCGGGTTGGCGCCGAAGTTGTCACCCTCGGCGTCCAGCGCCTTGGGCGACATGATCATTCCGGCGCGGTCGGCGAGCTGGGCCGTCAGCGGCGTGAACGCCTGCGTCAGCGTGAGCTTCACGGTCGCGGGGTCGACCACGGTCACCTTGGACACCGCGGCCAGGTCGGCCTGCCGCGCGGACTTCTCCCACGTCCGGTGCCGGTCGAGCGACTTCTTGACCGCCTCGGCGTCGAACGGCGTGCCGTCGTTGAACTTCACACCCTCGCGCAGCTTGATCGTCACGTCCTTGCCGTCCTCGGACACCTCGGGCAGGGCCGAGGCGAGCTGCGGGACGAGCGCGGAGTTGGCGTCAATGTCGTAAAGCTTCTCACACATGCTCGCGAACACTTCGCGGCCAACCAGCGTGGTCGCACTGCTCGGATCGAGCGCGTCCGGATCGGCATTGAGCGCGACGTTGAGCGTGCCACCCGCCTTGACCGGTCGGTTGTCAGCCGAGGCGTCGGCAATAGAGGGAGGGGCGGCGGGCGTACTGCTCGTGCCGCCTCCACCGCAAGCCGCCAAGGCTAGGGGGAGAACGGCGAGCACCGCGACAAGCCTGGGGGACGGTCTCATGGGGCCTCCGAAGAAAGGTTTAGGAGACTGTATACAAGACCAGACATTTCAGTGGTGTTTCATGGCACTGTGTTGTTATCTGAGCGTTTTCTAATCGTTCGGGTGTTTCACTGTACGCCCCACCGCGGCGAGGAAGGACCGCCTGGCCGAGGCCACGTGGGCGACCGCCCTGGCCTGTGCCTCGTCCTCGTCACCTGCGATGATGGCCTCGCACAGGCTCACGTGTTCGGTCCAGGAGTGAGGGCCGCGGGCGGCGGCCGTCTGGCTGAAGATCCACTGGGCCCGCTGCAGCATCGGCTTCATCATCAGGCTGAGGTAGGAGTTGCCCGCAGCCTCGCCCACGGCCAGGTGGAACGCGGTGTTGAACTCGGCCACCGCCTCCAGCCGGCCGCCGTCCACCGCCTGCCTGGCCTGGTCCAGCACCTGCCGCAGCCGGGCGGCGGAGTCGGGGGAGCGCTTGCGGGCCGCCAGCCGGGCGGCGAGCCCCTCGATCGCCATGCGGACGTCGAAGAGCTCCTCGCCCTCCTCGGTGGACAGGGTGGCGACGGTGGCGCCGAGCCGGGGGACTACCTGGACGAAACCCTCGGCGGCCAGCACCCTGATGGACTCGCGCACGGGGTTGCGCGACACCCCGAGGGAGGCGGCCAGCCGGTCCTCGACCAGCCGGGTCCCCTGGGCGAGCTCGCCGGACAGGATGCGGCGCCGCAGCTCTTTGGTGACCTCGTCGCGTAAGGTCCGGTGGGCCGCGCCCAGCGTCAGATCAGTCATATCGGACTAATCGTATACAGGGGGAAGCTCCGGCTCCTTCTCCCGCTGCTTCGCCCGCATGTAGAGCCAGGCCCCCGTGCCCATCGCCGCCAGGCCGATGAGCATCATCAGGATGGCCGTGGGCCAGCGCAGCCCCGGGGGCATGTACGTGGCCAGGAACCACGAGTGCCTGAGCTGTCCGTTGGACACGAACACCGCCGCGAGAATCCCCTGCGGGATCAGCGGGATGGCGCCGAACGACCAGCAGAGCATGACGATGACCTCGTGCGTCTTGGACATCTTCGGCATCTTCCATGCCGACGTGCCGCCCTCCGGCGGGCGTCCCGTACGCATCAGCTGCAGCAGCTCCGGGCCCTGCGCCGCCAGCCGCCGCTCCGCCAGCAGGCCGAGGCCCCAGTACCAGAGCACGCCGGTCACGATCCCGATCGGCACGCCCCACCAGCCGAACAGCACCGCCGCCACCACCGCGGGGGCCGCCGTCAGCGCCACCAGGAGCAGCATGAGGTAGGCCATTCCGGTGATCGAGCCCTCGTCCTCGGTCGTGCGCAGCGGGTTGCCGCCGCGGTTGCGCGGGTCGATGCCGGGGATGAGCCCGTACACCGAGACCAGCGGCACCATCCCGGCGCCCCCGCCGAGCAGCGCGCACATCGCGGCCAGGACCAGCGGCCAGGGCCCGCCGGCGGCCAGCGTGAACGCCACCGTCACCAGCACCGCGAGCGGCCCGACCGCGACCAGCCAGGCCAGTTGCCGTCCCCGGACGTCGGAGGCGCCCGGCGTCATCAGCGTGAGCCAGTGGGCGGTGCCGTCGACGCCGTAGGAGTTCGCGGTCATGGCCGCCGACATCGCGATGAAGATCGGCCCCGCCAGCGGCAGCATGGCCGGGATCCCCAGGAGGAGCGGCGTGGCCGCGAAGAACACCCCGTAGGCCAGCGCGAACGTGATCTGGTGGTTGCGCACCAGGTCCCGGGTCCAGGTGCGCAGCTCCTTGGCCATCACCGCCTGCCGCGCCGTGCCGGCCCGCATCGGCCGGCGCCCCCGGGCCGAGCGCCGGTTCGCGCCCGCCCGCCTGGTCAGCAGTGCCGCCCAGGCCGCCAGCAGCAGCACGATCAGTACGGCCATCGCGGCCAGCGCCAGGTAGTCCCCCTGGACGGCGAGCAGCCCCCACCCGGAGGGCAGGTAGCGGACGAACTCCGGAATCTGCCCGCCCTGTCCGAACGCCACCGCGATGACCCAGCTCTGCCCCAGCAGGGCCAGGATGAACCCGTTGAGCACGCCGGTGCCGATCGCGCCGAGCCTGGAGCCCAGCGCGATGCCCAGGGCCGCCACGGTCACCTTCGACAGCAGCACGAACACGGCGACCTGCAGCACCATCGCGGGCACGGCGACCAACGCCGCCACGACGCCGTCCCGCGCCCCCGCGACGACCAGCGCGGCCAGCGCGAGCAGGCTGATCACCGGGGCCAGCCCGGCGAACGCGGCCGCCAGCAGCCCGGTCGCCAGCCGCCCGGGTCCGAGCCCGAGCAGCGAGAAGTATTCGGGGCGCAGCGTCTCGTCGCCGCCGGAGAAGATCGGGCCGACGATCCAGCCGAGCATCCACGCGGCCAGCGCGACGGCCAGCCAGTCGCCCTCCAGGAAGGCCAGGTAGATCGTGCCGGCCGCGAGCAGCACGCCGAGGCTACCTGCCGAGGCCATCATGCTGCCCCGCGGGCCCCTGATCGAGTGCCGCAGGATCGCGATCTTCATCTGGACCATGGTGGCCGCTACAGCCATGACAGCCCCCTGGCGGTGGTGGACTCCGCGCCGACCAGCTCCACGAACCTGTCCTCAAGCGTCGCCGCGCCGCGTACCTCCGCCAGCGGCCCCGCCGCCGCCACGCGGCCCTTGTCGATCACTCCCACGTGGTCACAGAGCTGCTCCACCAGCGCCATCACATGGCTGGAGAGCACGATCGAGCCGCCGCCCGCCACGAAGCCGCGCAGGATCATCTTGATCGTCGCCGCCGACACCGGGTCCACCGCCTCGAACGGCTCGTCCAGCACGAGCAGCCGGGGCGCGTGCAGCAGCGCCGTGGCCAGACCGATCTTCTTGCGCATGCCGGTGGAGTACTCGATGACGAGCGTCTTCTCAGCATCGTCCAGCTCCAGCACCGACAGCAGCTCCTCGGCCCGCTCGGCCACCACCTGCTTGCTCATCCCGCGTAACAGGCCCAGGTACGTCAGCACCTCGCGGCCCGTGAGCCGCTCGGGCATCGCCATCCCGTCGGGCAGCACGCCGACCAGTTGCTTGGCCTTGGCGGGATCCGCCCACACGTCGGCCCCGAAGATCTGCGCCGTGCCGGCGTCGGGCCTGAGCAGGCCGACGGCCATGGACAGCGTGGTCGTCTTGCCCGCGCCGTTCTGTCCCACCAGGCCGTAGAACGACCCCTGCGGGATGGTGAGATCAACGCGGTCCACGGCGATGTTGTCACCGAACGTCTTGGCCAGACCCCGGATCTCTAAGGCGGCTGTCATGCTTGTCTCCTGGTGGCGAGGGCGAAGATGGTGACCAGTTCGCGGGCGAGCAGGTCGAGGTCGAAGTTGGGGTCGTGGAGGAGTCGCCCGGGGACGGCGTCGATCGCGCCCCGGATGGCGATGGCCATGCTGCGCTGGTCGAAGTCGCGGAACTCACCGGCCAGCCGGCCCCACTCCAGCAGCTTCTCCAGGTCGGTGATGGCGACCTCGGACTGCGCCGAATAGGGCCCCGGTCCGCCCTCCTCACCCGGGACGTGGGTGATGATCTCCACCAGGGCCAGCAGGGGCTTGCGGTGGAGCCGCATGAACTCCAGGTTGCTCTCGATGTAGGCCCTGAGGCCCTCGGTCGCGGTGGGCTGGGCGAGGATGCGCGGCAGCATCAGGTCGGTGGCCAGCTTGGCCACCTCAGCGACGACTGCCTCGATGAGCTGCTGCTTACCACCGAAGTGGTACGAGATCACGCCAGTGCTGATCTTCGCCTGCTTGGCGATTCTGGCCAGCGTGGTGTGGGGGTATCCCCGGTCGGCGAGCACTTCGATGGCACAGGTGATGATCTGGGCGCGCCGCGCCTCCTCAATGAAGGTCCGACTTTCTGATGACACCATCAGAATCTTAAACGCCCGTTCAAACCCCTGTGAAGCCCCCCACCCAACCAATCTCCCCACCGCTGGCGGAACCCCCCTTCCGGCTGCAATCCGGACCATGCGGACCGGTCCTGGGCGTCCGTGGGAGAGTCGCGTCGTCCGGCGCGCGATCCGGCCTGCCGCCCAGTCCCAGGGCATGCGCGCTGCTCCCAGCAGCCGCAGCCCAGAGGCCACCCCGTTCCGTCGCTACGGCTGCCGTCAGGAAACCCCCGCAGCTCGGCCCACGCCCCACGACATGCCACGCCCTCGCCTGACCGAGACAGCGCCGGAACGGCAACCGTGGCCGGGGGAGCAGCTACGCCCGACGGACCCCGCGTAGGGCTCGCCGGTCCGACCGCACGTGCAGCTGCGCCCGGACCCCGTCGGGACACCGCGTAGGGCTTGCCGGCTCGACCGCACACGGAGCTCAGCCCCTGCTGCGGCCGGACACCTTACGGGCCTATGGGCTTGACCGCACGCGGAGCTGCACCCCCGACCTGGACTGGAGATCACGCGAGCCTCCCGGCTTGACAGCACGCCGACTGCGCCCCTGCCGCGACCGGACACCATGCGGTCCTGCCGACCCAACCCGCGGGCGGAGTTCCGCCCCGGCCCCGGCCGGACACTTCTCAGGGGCCTCCCGCCCCGATCGCAGAGCTCCGCCCCGCGACCGGACACCGCTCAGGGCCTGCCGACCCGACCGCGTGGGCTGCGCACCGGCCCCGGCCGGACACCGCGCGGGCACGCCAGCCCCACCACACGTGGAGTTGCGCCCCCGGCCCCGACCGGACACTATGCGGTGCTGCTGGCCCGACCACGCGCGGAACTGCGCCTCCGGCCAGACCGGACACCACGCGGGCCTGCCGGCCCGACCGCACGCGGAACCACTGGGTCGGACCGAGGACCACCGAGTTACCGCGTGGTCAGGCGCGTAGGCGGAGGCCGCGCGGTGTTGGGTGGAATCCGGCCGCCTCCAAGGCCGCCGCCAGTGGCGAGTCGACGATGGACGCGCCGTCGGCCCGCTCCACGGTCAGTTTCCCGAGCGCCCCGTCCCGTACGGCCAGGGCCAGCGCGTCCACGGCCGGCTGCAACCGCTCATCGTCGGCGAACGACAGCAGAGTCTTGCCGCCCCGCTCGACATAGAGCACCAGGTAGCCATCCACGAGCACGACCAGCGATCCGGCCTTCCTGCCCGGCTTGTGCCCGACGTCACCAGGGCGTTGCGGCCAGGGCAGCGCGGCCCCGTACGGGCTGGCCGGATCGGCTGCCGCCAGCACCACGGCCCGCCGCCCGCCGCTCCCGCCCCGGCCACCGACCCGGCCGAAGGTCCCGGCGCCGGCCCCACCAGCCGGCCCGCCCCCGGGAACCTCGCCGCCGCTCGTCGGGGCGATGCTGGGTGCCATGGCACGCATCCGATCGACCGCGCCCGGCAGCGCGAACTGCGCACCCCCGAGGCCCTCGACGAAGTAGCCCCGCCGGCAGCGCCCGCTCTCCTCGTAGGCCCGCAGCACCTGATAGACCGGCGTGAACCCGCCCGGCAACCGCTCCGAGGTCACCGACCCCCGGGTCACGACCCCGTGCCGTTCGAGCAGGACCTCGGCCTGCGCATGAGCCCGCTGGGTCGGATCGTCCGCGGGCGAGGGCAGCAGCCACCACCGCCCGGCCACGGTGGGCGGCCCGCTCCGGCTCGGCAGCACGGCCCGCCGCCGCCGCGTCGTGGCGGGCCGGTGAGCCGGGCGCCCGGTGCCGAGCGTCGCCCGCAGCGGCGCGAGTGTGTCCCCCGAAACCCGTCCGGACCACACCAGATCCCACAGCGCCGCCACCAACGCCACGTCGTCCAGCGACCCGAGCTGATCGGAGATGCCGCGGAAGAACAGCGCGCCACCCCCGCCGAGCAGCTCCAGCACCCGCTCGTGTACGGGCGCAATCGTGATCTCGCCCGGCTCGGCCAGCAGCAGCGGCGCGGTGTCGGCGAAGTAGAGCGACACCCATCCGTCACCCCCCGGCAACGATCCCTGCCCCGCCCACATGACCTCGCCCGACGAGGTCAGCTCGTCCAGCAGCGCCGGATGGTAACCGGGCACCCGCGACGGCAGCACCAGCGTCTCCAGCGCCGACGCGGGCACGACAGCCCCCTGCAACTGCTCGATGGAGCGAACGAGCGCGTCCATCGCCCGCCCCGCCCCACCGGAACCGAGCCCCCCGAGTCCAGCTCCACCGGAACCGAACCCGCCGGAGCCGGCCGCACCGACCCCCGCCCCACCGAGTCCCGCCCCACCGGAGCCGAACCCGCCGAGTCCGGCCCCACCGGGACCGACCGCACCGACCCCCGCCCCACCGGGACCGGCCGCCCCCTGGCCCACCCCGGTGATGCCGTGCCAGGCAGGCAGGAACAGTGCCAGGGTCTCCGGCGCGACCGGCTCGACCTCCTTCCGCAACCGGGCCAGCGACCGCCGCCGCAGCATTCGCAGCACCCCGGCGTCGCACCACTCCTCACCCCGTCCCCCGGGCCGGAACTCCCCGCTCACGACCCGGCCGGACGCCGCCAGCCGCCGCAACGCGTCCGTCACGACGGCCACGCCGAGCCCGAACCTGGCGGCGGCCGTACCGGCGTGGAAGGGGCCGCGCGTGCGCGCGTGCCGTGCCACCAGGTCGGCCAGCGGGTCCGCCACCGGCTCCAGGAACGCGTGCGGCACCCCCACCGGCAGCGGCACCCCCAGCGCGTCACGCATCCGGGCGGCGTCCTCGATCGCCGTCCACTGCTCCTCGCCCGCGATGCGTATCCGGATCGCGCGGCGGGCGCGTTCGAGCTCGTCGAGCCAGGCCGGGTCGCCGCCGCGTACGCTCACGTCGAGCGCCGGCAGTGGGCCGTGCGAACGCAGCAGGTCGGCGAGGTCCTCCAGGTCGCGCAGCGGCCGGTCGAGCCGGGCCAGCTCGCGTTCGCTGTCGGAGATCACGTCGGGGTCGAGCAGTTCGCGCAGGTCGGCCTGGCCGAGCAGCTCGGCCAGCAGCCTGGTGTCCAGGGCCAGTGCCTGCGCGCGGCGCTCGGCGAGGGGCGCGTCGCCTTCGTACATGAACGCGCCGATGTAGTGGAACAGCAGGGACGCCGCGAACGGCGAGGCCTGCGAGGTCTCCACCTCCACCAGCCGCACCCGGCGCGCGGCGATGTCCCGCATGAGCCGTACCAGCCCCGGCACGTCGAACACGTCCTGAAGGCACTCGCGCATCGTCTCCAGCACGATCGGGAACGAGGCGTACTGAGAGGCCACCCCCAGCAGGTGGGCGGCCCGCTGCCGCTGCTGCCACAGCGGGCTGCGCCGGCCCGGCGTGCGGCGCGGCAGCAACAGCGCCCGCCCCGCGCACTCCCTGAACCGGGCGGCGAACATGGCCGACCCGCCCAGCTCCTCGGTGACGATCTGCTCGATCTCCTCGGCGTCGAAAGCGGCCACGTCGGTCGGCGGCTCGGCCAGCGTGTCGGGGATGCGCAGCACGATGCCGTCGTCGGAGTGCACGGCCTGTACGTCGATGCCGTAGCGTTCGCGCAGCCGCCGGTTGATCGCCAGGGCCCAGGGGGCGTGCACCCGCGCGCCGTATGGCGAGTGGATGACGACCCGCCAGTCGCCGAGCTCGTCGTGGAAGCGTTCGACGAGGAGGGTGCGGTCGTCGGGGACGTAGCCGGTGGCCTGGCGCTGCTCGTCGAGATAGGCCAGCAGGTTACCGGCGGCGAACTCGTCCAGCCCCGCCTCCCGCATCCGATCCGTCGAGCCCTGCTTGGCCTGCTCGCGCAGGAACTGCCCGATCGCCCGGCCCAGCTCGGCGGGCCGCCCGGGAGTGTCGCCGTGCCAGAACGGCAGCTTGCCCGGCTGGCCGGGCGCGGGGGACACCAGCACCCGGTCGGCCGTGATGTCCTCGATCCGCCAGGAGCTCGCGCCCAGCACGAACACGTCGCCCACGCGCGACTCGTAGACCATCTCCTCGTCCAGCTCACCCACCCTGGACGCCCGCTCACCCACCAGGAACACGCCGAACAGGCCACGATCGGGAATGGTGCCGCCGTTGGTCACCGCCAGCCGCTGCGCGCCCGGGCGTCCTTGGAGGGTGCCCGTCACCCGGTCCCACACGATGCGCGGGCGCAGCTCGGCGAACTCCTCGCTCGGATAGCGGCCCGCCAGCATGTCGAGCGTCGCCTCCAGTGCGCTCCGCGGCAGCGTGGCGTAGGGGGCGGCGCGCTTGACCACCGCCTCCAGCTCGTCGACCGTCCACTCCTCCAGCGCGGTCATCGCCACGATCTGCTGGGCCAGCACGTCGAGCGGATTACGCGGGTAGCGCAGCTCCTCGATCTGCCCGCTCTTCATCCGCTCGGCCACGACAGCCGTCTGCACCAGGTCGCCGCGGTATTTCGGGAAGATCACACCCTTGGAGACCGCCCCGACCTGGTGACCGGCCCGGCCGATGCGCTGGAGCCCGCTGGCCACGCTCGGCGGCGCCTCCACGCACGCGACCAGGTCGACCGCGCCCATGTCGATGCCCAGCTCCAGGCTGGAGGTGGCGACCACGGCGGGCAGGCGGCCCGACTTGAGCGCCTCCTCGATCTGCGCCCGCTCCTCCTTGGACACCGAGCCGTGGTGGGCGCGCACGACCTCGGTGACGACGCCCTTGGCGACCCCGGCCTGCGCCATCAACTCGGCCGGCATCCGCTCAGGCGGCAGCGGCTTGACCGGCATCCGCTCAGGTAGCGTCCGCTCGGGCGGCCCCGTGTCCGGCAGGGGCGTCTCCCAGATGGACAGATCGACGGTGTCCTGTCCCCGCTCCCGGCTGTAGGCCAGCTCGTTGAGCCGGGTGCACAGCCGCTCGGCCAGCCGCCGCGAGTTGGCGAAGACGATCGTCGAGCTGTGCTGCCCGATCAGGTCGAACAGCCGTTCTTCGACATGGGGCCAGATCGACCTGCTCGCGGGCTCCTCGTCCCCCTCCTGCGGCCGTCCGCCGTCCAGCTCCGTCATGTCCTCCACGGGCACGACGACCTCGACCTCGATCTGCTTGTCCGACGGCGGCTGCACCACGGTCGCGGGCCGGCTCCCGCCCAGGAACGCCGCCACCTCGCTCACCGGCCGCACGGTCGCCGACAGCCCCACCCGCTGGGCGGGCCGGTCGAGCAGCGCGTCGAGCCGCTCCAGGGTGAGCGCAAGGTGAGCGCCGCGCTTGGTGGCCGCGACCGCGTGCACCTCGTCCACGATCACCGTCTCCACGCCCCGCAGCGCCTCCCGCGCCTGGCTGGTGAGCAGCAGGAACAGCGACTCGGGCGTCGTGATCAGGATGTCGGACGGATGGGCCGCGAACCGCCTGCGATCCTCGGCAGGCGTGTCACCGGAGCGGATCGCCACGGAGATTTCCGGCACCGGCTGCCCGAGCCTGCGCGCTGTCTGCTTGAGCCCGGCCAGCGGCGCCCGCAGGTTGCGCTCGACGTCAACGGCCAGCGCCTTGAGCGGCGACACATAGAGCACCCGCGTCCCTTTGTGCCCCGCACCGCCGGCCTGCTTGCCCGCCGATCGCCCACCGACAGCTCGCTTCCCGGCGGCCGTCTCGCGACTCCTGGCCTCCCCACTGTCGGGGTCCCCGCTGCTGGATTGCCCCCCGTCTTCCGCGGACGCCGCCGCCAGCCGGTCGAGCGACCACAGGAACGCCGCCAGCGTCTTGCCCGAGCCGGTGGGTGCCACCACCAGCGTGTTGTCGCCGCGCGCGATCGACTCCCACGCCCCCTCCTGGGCGGCCGTGGGCGCTTCGAAGGCTCCAGTGAACCATTGCCTGGTCACCTGGGTGAAGTGGTCTAGCGAGCTCACCAGCTCATATTGCCTCGCGGCACCGACAGAAAACGCATTGGCCCGGCGGCGGGTGGTTGAGCCAGGCCCCTGGCGGACATACAGCGACCGTGACCATTGACTATGCGGCCATCGAAGCTCGCCGAGCTGACATCAGGCAGCGATACGTGTTACAGCATCGCCCGTCGAGCAGCGCACGCGGTCTACATCACATGGCCCTGCTCTCCTCGGACGTGGAGCGTACCATCAGGTTCTACCAGGAGCTTCTGGAGTTCCCGCTGACGGAGATCATCGAAAACCGCGACTACCAGGGTTCCAACCACTTCTTCTTCGACATCGGCAACGGAAACCTGCTGGCGTTCTTCGACTTCCCGGGGCTCGATCTGGGGCCGTACCAGGAGGTGCTGGGCGGGCTGCACCACGTGGCGATCTCGGTGGACCCCGCCACCTGGGAACGGTTGCGCGGGAAGCTGGAGATGGCCGGCGTGCCGCACCACATAGAAAGCGGCGCCTCCATTTACTTCAGGGACCCCGACGGCGCCCGGCTGGAGCTGCTCGCCGACCATCTCGGTGAGATGTACGGCTCGCGGGTGATGTGAGGTTGCTCAACCTCGCCTAACGCCGCGACGCCCGCCGCGTGCGCGGTTTGCCCGCACGGGGCTCCTGCCTGATCGTCGCGTGCCGCTCGGCTCGCTCCGCTTTCTCCTGCTGTACGCCGATCCGCAGCGCGAGCAGTAACCGGCGGCGCTTGGCCCTGTTGGCCTTGGTTCTGGCTGTTTTCGGGGGTGAAGACTTGTGGGTCTTTGGCATGGGGATGTCCTACCCACGCCTGCGGTGATTCCATACTTGAGTCCATGCGCCTGACCGAGTTCTGGAGACGGATGAATGCTCATTTCGGCGAGACGTACGCCGAGTCGTGGGCCCGCGATTACGTGATCGCCCCGCTGGAGGGGCGGACGGTCATGCAGGCGCTGGCCGACGGTGAGAGCGCGAAGACCGTCTGGCGCGCCGTCTGCCAGGTCGAGAACGTCTCACCCAAACTGCGGTAACCCGCCCCCAGCACCCCACACCGTAACCCCTTCCCGCCGAGAGCCGCCTCGCCCGACCCCACCGCATCCCGCCGTACAGGGGCCTTCTCCCGCCCAACCTGCACCGCATCCCTGCCCCACAGAGACCTGCCATCGCCCAGGGCCAGGTTCAGGTCTGTGCCATGTCGAGGGTCTGCCGCAGCACGGCGGCCGTGCGCTCCAGGTCGTCCGCCCTGCCCTGACCGCCCGGCGACCACAGGAAGAGCCACCCATGGTGCGACGGCGTGGCGAAGATGATCGTCTGGCGTCCGGTGCGGGGATGCCACACCCACAACACAGGATCGTCACCGCCGACCATGCGGCTCACCAGGCCCTGAGCGGGCAGCACTTCGGCGAGTGCCTCCAGAAGGGCGCGCCGTTCCCCGGTGTAGCCGCTCGCCACGTCGCCGCCTCCAAGCATCGCCCTTCAGAGAGTCTCCCCAGCTCATGGCAAGCGACAACACGCTGACGCGAACCCCCTGAACATCACGGCGCGATCACGCACCGGAGGCCCAAATGATCATGCGGGGACAAGCTCTCCGGGCAGCGGTCCGCCGCTGATCCTGTCCCAGATCATGGCCGTGAACAGCTCCGGCCGCCACGGCCAGGACCGGGCACGGGCAGGGGTCCCGGGCGGCGTCCTGATAGCCGGGACGTCCTCCGCCGGGACGTTGAGCGCGCGGGCGTTGGCCCACGGCACCAGGCCCCACTTCATGACCGGCGCCATCCACGTACCCAGGAGCCGGGGCCGCCCCGGATTGGGGAACGGCCGCACGTTCACCCCGCTCACGATCGCGCCGATCACCGTCTCGCAGTGGGCGCGGCAAGATGCACGGCCACGCACTCGCCCAGGGAAAGCCCCATGACATGCGCCCTGCCCTCCGGCACCCGCGCGGCTATGACCTCGGTCACCAGACGGGCGGTGTCAGCAGTCCTTGCCCATTGCCCGAGGTGGGCCCAGCACAGCGGCACCACCGGCTCGTCGCACCGATAATTACGAAGGGCACGGCGAGGACGTGGAGGGTTGCGTTCATCCACAGAGATGTGTGACAGGGCTGAGTTGCCGGGCGGTGAGGCGGGACAATCCTCAACGGGACGAGGGTTGATGCGTGTTCCTCCTGTGATCGAACAGCCGTTCGGCTACGATGGAGTTCGCCAGGCCACGTCTTCCTCGACTGTCGCTGCTGAAAAATGTCGGTGGCAGGCCGTAGCTTTCACTCGACTGATCGGACCACGACCCTCCAGGGGGAGTTCCCATGGCAATCAACGACCGCGAGAAGGCCCTCGAGACCGCGCTCGCTCAGATCGAGCGGCAGTTCGGCAAGGGCTCCGTCATGAGACTGGGCGACGAGGCCCGAGCTCCCATCGAGGTGATCCCCACCGGGTCGATCTCCCTTGACGTGGCCCTTGGCATCGGAGGATTGCCGCGTGGGCGCATCGTCGAGATCTACGGCCCGGAGTCCTCGGGTAAGACCACGATCGCCCTGCACGCGGTCGCCAACGCCCAGCGGGCCGGCGGCATCGCTGCGTTCGTCGACGCCGAGCACGCGCTCGACCCCGAATACGCCAAGAAGCTGGGGGTGGACACCGACGCCCTGCTGGTCTCCCAGCCCGACACGGGTGAGCAGGCGCTCGAGATCGCCGACATGCTGATCAGGTCCGGCGCCGTCGACATCATCGTCATCGACTCGGTGGCCGCGCTCGTGCCCAAGGCCGAGATCGAGGGCGAGATGGGCGACAGCCACGTCGGCCTCCAGGCTCGCCTCATGTCCCAGGCCCTGCGCAAGGTCGCCGGAGCCCTCAGCAGCACCGGCACCACCGCCATCTTCATCAACCAGCTCCGTGAGAAGATCGGCGTCATGTTCGGCAGCCCCGAGACCACGACCGGTGGTAAGGCGCTCAAGTTCTACGCCTCGGTGCGCATGGACATCCGCCGCATCGAGACGCTCAAGGACGGCACGGAGGCGGTCGGCAACCGCACCAGGATCAAGGTCGTCAAGAACAAGATGGCCCCGCCGTTCCGGGTCGCCGACTTCGACATCCTGTACGGGGTGGGCATCTCCCGCGAGGGCGGCCTCATCGACATGGGCGTGGAGCACGGCTTCGTCCGCAAGTCCGGCGCCTGGTACACGTACGAGGGCGACCAGCTCGGCCAGGGCAAGGAAAACGCCCGTAACTTCCTGCGCAACCACCCTGACATGGCCAACGAGATCGAGAAGAAGATCAAGGACAAGCTCGGCGTGGGCCCGCGCCTCGACGCCCCCTCCGAAGCCCCTCCGGCGCCGGCGCCGGCTCCGGCCGCAGCCCCTTCCGGCCGCGGCTCGAAGTCCGCCCCGAAGCCGGGTGACGTCTGATCGGTCGCTCCATGACTGACGCGGACCGGCCACAGGCGCCCCACCCCCGGGGCGCCTGGCCCGCCGACCCCACCCCACCGGGAGACCGTGACACCACCCCGCCGCCGACCTCACCCGCAGGCGGCGAAACCGTCCCGATACCTGCCTCATCGGTGGGCGAGGGCACCACTCCTGCCTGCTGCCTCATCGGTCGGCGGTGATACCACCGTGTCGCGCACTTCACCGGTCGGCGGTGAATCCAACCCGCCCATGACCTCACCACAAGATCGAAACGCCACCCGAGACGGTGACGCCGCTCCGTCACGGAAACCCGGTGCGCCTTTGCCTGAGTTCCACGACACCGCCTCCCCAGGAGATCGCGACGCCACGTGGCCCACGAGGCGTGGCGCCGCTTCGTCCCGGGGGCGCGACCTGGCTCGTTCGGCTGCGGAAAACTGGCCGTCGGTCGACGAATGGCGTGAACAACGCACCCGCCTCCGTGCCTCCGACACTCCACCAACCGATCAAGCGCCCTTTGAAGCACAGCCGACCAAGCCTGACGCCGAGCCCCAGGACGTAGGGCAGTCCGCAGCTGCCGACACGCCCTCAGCCACCCACGAAACCCCAGTAAGCCGACCAAACGGCGGCTACGGGGGCGAGGGGTGGCATTCCGAGGTGTTGGCCGGCAGCAGTTGGTTCTCAGCGGAAGCGGAAGCGGACGAACCCAAGAAACGATCGGGGAGAAAGCGCAAATCTGGCCAATTCGACAAACAGTCGGCGCGATCGAGACAGTCCGCACGATCTGGCTCGTCACGGCGCTCGGCGCGGCCTGACCCGGCTGAGCAGTTGTCCCAGCCGGAACAGCCAGAAGGCTCAGCGTGGTCAGAGCAGCCAGGTCGACCAGGACAGTTCGAACGTTCCGGACCCTTGGAACAGTCAGGGCGCACGGAACAGCCAGCGTGGTCGGAACGGTCAGGGTGGTCGGAGTCGCCGGGGCAGCCCGCATGGCCGGAGCCGCCAGGTCAGTCAGAGCGGCTGGAAGACCCGGCGTGGTCAGAGCCGCCGGGCGAGTCCGCATGGGCGGAGCCGCTAGGCCAGGCTGAGCCTCTGGGGCAGTCGGAACGGCTAGGACGCTCGGGGTGGGCGGAGCCTTCTGGGCAGTTGGGACGGCCAAGGCGCTCGGGGCGGTCGGAGTTGCCGGGGCAGTTTGAGTCTCCTGGGCAGTTTGAGTCTTCGGGACGGTCGGAGTGGTCCGACTCGTCCGGGGGGTCTGGGAGGTCGCAGCGGTCTGGGCGGTGGGGGCAGGCGGGGCGGTCCGGACGGGGGCGGTCAGGGAAAGGTGCGCGGGGGCGGGGGTGGCTGCCCGAGGAGCCTGACGCCGAGACTGCGGCCGGTACGGGGGCGGAGGCCGATCCGGAGTCGGTGGCTCGAGCCATTTGTCTTCGCCTGCTCACCATGGCTCCCAAGACGCGAGCCCAGCTCGCCGAGGCCCTTCGCAAGCGGGACGTGCCGGACGAAGCCGCAGACGCAGTGCTCAGCCGCTTCTCGGAGCTCGGGCTGATCAACGACGAAGCGTTCGCGGCGGCCTGGGTTGATTCGCGACATCACGGTCGTGGGCTGGCCAAGCGGGCGCTGGCGGCCGAGTTGCGCCATCGCGGGGTGGACACTGACACGGTCGCCGAAGCGGTGGAGCGGTTGGACTCCGAGCAGGAGGCGGAGACGGCCCGGCGGTTGGTGGAGCGCAAGCTCGCTTCGACCCGATCCCTTGATCCGCAAACCCGTACTCGCCGGCTGGCGGGCATGCTCGCTCGGAAGGGGTACTCGTCCGGTCTGGCCTTCCGGGTGATCAGAGAGGCCCTCGAACAAGAGGGCATCGAGGTGGAGGAGGACTTTCCGTAGGCGCAGGCCACAGCCTTTCCCACCAGACGGTTGTTGGAGGTG
Source organism: Nonomuraea jiangxiensis (assembly GCF_900099965.1). Classification (GTDB taxonomy): domain Bacteria; phylum Actinomycetota; class Actinomycetes; order Streptosporangiales; family Streptosporangiaceae; genus Nonomuraea; species Nonomuraea jiangxiensis. Next base: position 61,908 of record NZ_FNDJ01000001.1, read on the forward strand.
CCGGCTTGTTTGACGTGTTGCAGGTGCTCTCTCATGCCAGGTATGTCGCTGGCGACGTTCTAGGTCCGGGTTCTGTTGGACGTTCGGGCGCAGGTCGGGAGTCGGGATGCGTCGCAAGTGACGTCCTCGGGATACGTCGTGGGGGTCTTCTCGTGTCGGGCGCGTAGGTGGCGTCCCATTGGATGCGTCGTGCTTGCCGTTCCGTAACGGGAGCGCCATGGGTGCCGCTCTGTAACGGAGAGTGCCGTGAGTGCCGTTCCGTAATGGGAGTGCCGGGGGTGCCGTCCTCGTCGGGATGCGTTGCGGCTGTCGGGCCAGGTCGGATGCGGTGTAGGCGCCGTCTGACGGCATGGGTGGGCGGTGGTGGTGTCGCAGGTCTCAGGATTGCCGAGACTGGCGGCCCCTGCCGGAGGCGTCGTGGGTGGTGTTCCTGTCGGGGCTTGGCGGACGGTGGCGTGCTCCTGCCGGGGTGTGCGGTGCGTTGTTGTCACAGGCAGGGTGTGTCGCAGGCGGCAGCGGCATCCTCGGGTGCCTGGGTGCGTGGGTGCCTCGGGTGCCTCAGGTGCGTCCTGGGAGTCGTGGGAGGCGTGGGCGTCGTCCCGGATCAGGGCTTAGGAGTCGTTCGACGTCGGATTGCAGAAGTCGGCTCACGTCGGATTGATGGGATTGCCTCACGTGGATCCGTGGGGGTTGGTTCGCGTGAATCTGTGAGGGTTGGTTCGCGTGGATATGTGGGCTCGCGTGGAGCCGTGGGGTTGGTTCGCGTGGGTCTGTGGGGGTGGGCGGCTCACGTCGATCTGTGGGGTGGGGCTCACGTTCGTCCGTGGGGTGGCTCGCGTCGGGGGTGCTGTGGGTGTTGTCTTCGGCGTTGGGATGTGTTGTGGGGGATGGGCTTTGGGAGTGTTGCGGTGGCGTGTGCGGGAGGCCGTGCAGCCGCCATGGGTTTTTGGGGCTTGGGGGTTGCTGGATTTTGGTGAGAGGTTTTCGTTACGGGGTTGGTTTTGATCCGGTGGTGGGGGTGGGCGGGCTCGGAATCCCCGTGGTGGGCGGGTAATTCGGGTCGTACGGGGGATGAGAGGCTGGATATGAAGATGCGAGCGCGTAAGACACACTTGATGACGCGTTTGCTTGCTCGTGACTTGTTCGACGCATAACCTCGACGGCAGTGAGGAGTTACTCCGCGCAGCGCGGATTGCCATACCGGTGAACGACGGACGATCGAGCTCGGTTGATCGAGGCAGGCGAGGTGTCGGCTCTACCAGTCGACGCCCGGTCAGTCTTGGCGTGATACCGGCCCTGGGAAAGACGCCGACCGGGCTGTACGTGGTGCGCTTGTGACCCCTCCTGATTGAGGCCGCGTTATGAGTTGTTGACGACGCGAGGAGGGCGGGGCACACATGGGGCCGCTTGTCGTGGTGCTGATGGTGGCGGTGCTCGTGCTCGCGTTCGGAATGATCGTCGCCCTACTTGTTGTCATACGGCGCACATCAGGCACCACGTCCCGCGCGGCCGAGCCCAGCCCCGAGCAGGCGCAGGCCGTACACGAGGAGTTGGAGCAGGCGCGGGTCGAGGCGCGGGCGATCCGTGACAAGGCGCAGACCGACGCCGAGGAGATCCTGCGCAGGTCGGAGGCCGCCGCCCAGAGCGCCGCGCAGCTGCGTCGGGAGGTCGAGGAGGAGGGCCGGATACTGAAGTCCGAGCTCAAGGAGCTCCGCTCCGACCTTGAGCGCAGGGAGGCGCGGCTGGCCGAGCGGGAGCAGCGGCTGGACGAGGAGGCCAGGCGGCAGTCCGAGCGGGACAGGAAGCTCGCCGAGACCGAGATCGAGCTGGCCGACCGCCGCGAGGAGTTGCTGCAGGTCGAAGATGAGCGGCGGCGCATCCTGGAGCGGGTCTCCGGGTTCACCGGTGAGCAGGCCAAGGCCGAGCTGGTCAAGGAGATCGAGAACCAGGCCAAGCGCGAGGCCGCGCTGATCGTCAGGGAGATCGAGGGCGAGGCGCGCAAGGAGGGCGAGAAGCGGGCCTCCAAGATCGTGACGCTGGCGGTCCAGCGGCTGGCGGCGGAGCAGACGGCGGAGTCGGTCGTCAGTGTGCTGCATCTGCCCGGCGACGAGATGAAGGGCCGGATCATCGGGCGCGAAGGGCGCAACATCAGGGCCTTCGAGTCCACGACCGGGGTCAACCTGATCATCGACGACACTCCCGAGGCGGTGCTGCTGTCGTGCTTCGATCCGGTGCGACGGGAGACGGCGCGGCTGACGCTGGAGAAACTGGTGCTGGACGGCCGGATCCATCCGCAGCGCATCGAGGAGGCGCACGACCGCAGCCGCCAGGAGGTGCAGGACCTGTGCGCGCGGGCCGGTGAGGACGCCCTGGTCGAGCTGGGGATCACCGACATGCATCCCGAGCTGACGCTGCTGCTCGGACAACTGCGCTACCGCACCTCCTACGGCCAGAACGTGCTCAAACACCTCATCGAGTCCGCCCACATCGCCGGGATCATGGCCGCCGAGCTGAAGATGAACCAGTCGCTGATGAAGCGCTGCGCCCTGCTCCACGACATCGGCAAGGCCCTCACGCACGAGGTCGAGGGCAGTCATGCGCTGATCGGGGCGGAGATCGCCCGCAGGTACGGCGAGGAAGAGGATGTGGTGCACGCCATCGAGGCGCACCACAACGAGGTCGAGGTACGCACCGTCGAGGCGGTGCTCACCCAGGCCGCCGACGCGATCAGCGGCAGCCGTCCGGGCGCTCGTAGGGAATCCCTGGAGGCGTACGTCAAGCGGCTGGAGCGGCTGGAGGAGATCGCGCAGTCGTACGAGGGCGTGGAGAAGGTGTTCGCCATGCAGGCAGGGCGGGAGATCCGCGTCATGGTCAAGCCGGACGCCATCGACGACATCCAGGCTCAGGTCATCGCACGCGATGTGGCCAAGCAGGTGGAGGAGGAGCTGACCTATCCGGGGCAGATCCGCATCACCGTGGTACGGGAGTCGCGCGCCACCGAGTTCGCCCGGTAGCAGCGGTAGTAGCTGTAGTAGCTGTGGTGCCGGTAGTACGGTGCCGGTGCTGCCGGTGCTGCCGGTGCTGCCGGTGCTGTCGGTGCTGTCGGTGCTGTCGGTGCTGTCGGTGCTGTCGGTGCTGTCGGTGGTATCGGTGGTACCGGTGGTACCGGGGTGCCGGCGATGCAGGTGCTGCGGCTGTGCTCGTGGTGCCGGTTGCAGGGGCAGGTTCGGGTCGGGGAAGGCTGTTGGTGGGCGGTGGGTCGGTCGGGCTTGGCGCGGCGTCGTCCTGGGTGACGGGGCGTCTGGAGGAGCGGGGGTCAGGGCGTCGGGGGCCCGAGGTGTGGGGATCCGGGGTGTCGGCAGCTCGGGTGCGGGGATCCGGAGTGTCGGGGGCTCGGGGGCTCGGGGTGTCGGGGGCTCGGGGGTTCGGGTCCGAGGTGTTCGGGTCCTAGGTGTCGAGTGGAGTGGCTGGTTAAGAGAAGAGGCGTTGGTAGAAGGCTAGTTCGGCGGCCAGGGCGGCTACTCGGGTTTCGGTGCGGCGGAAGCCGTGGGATTCTCCCTCGAAGGCCAGGTAGGTGCATGAGATCCCGCGCTCCAGGAGCGCGTCGGAGAAGGCCGAGGACTGCTCCGGCGGCACCACCGGATCGTCCAGCCCCTGGAGCAGCAACATGGGGCACGACACCCCGCCCACCAGGGCGAGTGGTTCCCTGGTGGCGTACACCTGTGGATCCTCCGGCCCCACCAGCCACTCCACGTAGCGCGACTCGAAGTCGTGGGTGTGCGCGACCAGCGGCCCGAGCGCGCTGATCCCGAAGTACGACACCCCACCCGCGAACACCCGGGACCGGCAGCACGCGGCCATCACGGTCCAGCCGCCCGCGCTGGCCCCGCGCACCGCGATCCTGGCGGGGTCGGCCAGTCCGGACGCGCCCAGCCACTCGGCGGCGGCGACGGTGTCGGCCACGTCGACCAGCCCCCACTGCCCCTTGAGTCGCTCGCGGTAGGCCCTGCCGTAGCCGGTGGAGCCGCCGTAGTTGACGTCGAGGACGCCGATGCCGCGCGAGGTCAGGAACGCCTTCTCCAGGTCGAGCGCGGTGCCGGCATGCGCGGTGGGCCCTCCGTGTACGAAGACCACGTACGGGGGCGACTGGTCGGCCGCAGCGGGGTACGGCGGGTAGAGGAAGGCGTGGACCTCCTCGCGCCCCGGCACCCGCACCGCCTGCGGAACGGGCAGGTAGTGCGGCTCGGGCAGCCGGGTAAGGGCGCGCCTGAGCGATCGGTGCCCGCCGGTCGCCGCGTCCACGGTGACCACCGACTGCGGGATCGTGGGGGCGTACCCGATCCCGACCACGGACGTGCCCTCGGCGGCCAGCGCGGAGTCCCAGCCCGCGTAGGGCACGTCGAGGTCCGCGAGCGTGCCCGAGTCCGGGTCCAGCACGCCCAGCCGCAGGTCGCCGCGCCCGTGTACGACCGCGAGCCGGCCGTCCCCGAGCACGGCGTACGGTCGCCCGCCCAGCCGCCACGGCGGCAGCACGAACTCCTCCTCGGCCGGGTGGAGCGCCCGCAGGCCGTCACCGTGGAGGCCGATCTCGTAGAGGTTCCACCAGCCGGAGCGGTCGGAGATCAGGTAGAGATGGGAGTCGTCCTTCCACGACGGCGCCAGCACGGACTCCGCGGGGCCGCCCCGCACCTTCCACGACACCGCCGACACAGCTCCCGTGGAATCACCTTCTTCCGCCCTCGGCGCCGGTTCCGTGGCGCCGGTTTCGGCTCCTGGTGTGGGTTCTGTGGTGCCGGTTTCGGGTCCCGTCATGAACTCCGTGGATCCGTATTCCGGTCTCGGTGCGGGTTCTGTGGATGTGTCTCCCGGCTTTGGCGTGGACTCCGCGGGTGGGGCGTCGTCCGGCAGGTGGGTGATCCGGAGTTCGGTGCCCTCCCAGGGCATGCGCGGATGGTCCCAGCAGACATAGGCCAGATGGCGCCCGTCCGGAGAAAGGGCAGGCGAGGCGTAGAAGTCGTAGCCGGTGGCCCATTCGCGGATCTCGCCCCCGTCCAGCGGGATGCTGACGATGGCCCTGGTGACCTTGCCGGCCTCGGCGTGCCGCTCCCGTACGCACCACACCTGGCCGTCCCGCACCAGCAGATCCGCATAACGGTCACCCTCGGGAGTGAGCGGTTTCGGATCGCCGTTTTCCCCCAGAACGTACAGGCGCTGGTCCTTCAGGTTGGCGAAGACGACCTCGCCCGCGGGGGTCACGGCGTAGGGCATGCCGCCGTACTCGTGGACCCGCGTACGCGCACTCCACGGGGCCCGCAGCAGCTCACGGGGAGTGCCGTCGGTGGTGCGGGACACGATCGTGGTGCGCCCGCCCTCGTCGGGACGTTCCTCGGTCCACCAGAGCCGGCCGTTCTGGATCGTGGGCCAGCCGGGACGCACGCCGGAACCGGCCACGTCTCTGGTCGAAATGGGGGAGGGCCAGAAAGGCATACCCGCATCCTGCCGGAAGATCGGCGAGCGTGCAGGACAGTCCCCCCAGATCAGGGGCGGCCCGCCGGGGGCAAGGGGGTCACCGGGTCAGGGGCAGCCCACGGGGCTCGGTCTGGACGAGGGCAGCTTGAGGCCCGACCCGCCGAACCATTTGTCCAGCAGCCCAGCGGCGGTCCCGTCCCGCCACATGTCCGCGACGGCCTTGTTCACGGCCTCGCACGTGGCCCTGTCACCCTTCTTGAGCCCGACCCCCCACCGCTCGTCGCTGATCGGGTCGTTCAACAGCCTGAACCGGCCGGGCTGCTGCTGGACGAACCCGGCCAGCGCCAGGTTCTCGGTGCTCACGGCGTCGAGCTTGTGATCGGCCAGCATCTGCACGCAGTCGGAATAGTCGTGGGCCGGGACCAGCACGGCCCGGATGCCCAGCTCGCCGTCCGGGGGCGGGTCGACGAGCCGGCGGTAGGAGTTCGAGCCCTCCGCCAGGCAGATCCGCTTGCCGCGGAGGTCGGCCACCGAGTGGATGTCCGGGTCATCGGCGCGGACCATCGTGTCCTGCTGGTCGACCACGTACGGACCGCCGAACGTCACCTTGGGCCGACGGGCGCTGGTGATGGAGTAGGAGGCGACGATCATGTCCACGGTGCCGTTCTGCAGCAGCGCCTCGCGGGTGGAGGAGGGCGACTCGCGCCAGATGATCCGTACGTCGGGGCCGCCGGCGAGCTTCCTGGCGAGGTAGCGGGCGACGTCCGCGTCGAAGCCCTGGGGCTCGCCGGCGTCCGTCTTCAGGCCCAGGTTCGGCTGGTCCCACTTGGTGCCGACGACGATCTGCCGGGTTCTCCTGACCCTGCTCAGCACAGGTGGGCAGGGGCTCCCGCCACTGCCGCACGCCGCCAGGCTCAGGGCGAGGGCCGCCGCCGTGAGCGCCACCCCTCGCCTGCTCACCCCGATTCCTCCATAACCACTAGGAGTAACCCGTGGTGGGAGTTATCAGGACAACAACAAGGGAGATATGGAAGTTATTTGAAGCTTTACGGGGATTACGAGCGGCGGGTACGGCACCCGCCGCCCGTTCACCCGTTGTCGGGACCCGCGGACGGGCCCGTGCGGCCGTCGCCCGCGGCCAGGCCGACGCCGACCGAGTCGGGCGGGACGACCGGTCCGACGGCCGCCGTCTTGCGGCTGCGCCTGCTGCGCCTCTCCAGCCAGGTGGCCAGGTAGCTCAGCGCCATGTTGAGCGCCACGTAGATGATGCCGATGACGATCGCCGCCGGGATCAGCGAGCCGAAGAAGCGGGCCGGAAGGATCTTGAACCCGGTGTTGAGCAGGTCGACGTAGGCGATGATGTAGCCGAGCGCGGTGTCCTTCAGCAGCACGACGAGCTGGCTGACGATGGCCGGCATCATCGCCGTGACCGCCTGCGGCAGCAGCACCAGCCGCATCACCTGGTTCTTGCGCATGCCCACGGCGTACGCGGCCTCGGACTGGCCCTTGGGCACCGCCCGTACGCCTGCCCGTACGACCTCGGCCAGCACCGAGCCGTTGTAGAGCATCAGGCCGACCACGACCGCCATGAACGTGTAGTCGCCGCTGCCCCCGACGGCGGGCGCGAGGTAGAAGATGAAGAAGATCAGCAGCAGCAGCGGGATGGACCTGAAGACCTCGACCACCACACCGGCCGGGACCCGGATCCAGGCGTGGTCGGAGAGCCGGGCCAGGCCGAAGACCGCGCCGAAGGCCACGGCCAGCACCGCGGCCACCGCAGCGGCCTGCAGCGTGCCGAGGAGCCCGGGGAAGATGTAGGACTCCCACGTCTCCCACTGCAGGAACGGCTGCCAGATCTTGGCTTCCCACTGGCCCTTGGCGTCGAAGCCGGCCCAGATGCCGTACAGGACCGCGCCCACCACGACGAGGCTGAGCACGGTGAGCACGCCGTTGCGGGTCCTGGCGCGCGGCCCCGGGGTGTCGAAGAGAACCGTGGTGCTCATCGGGCCACCGCCAGACGCTGGGCCAGCCGGCCGGTGAGGTAGCCGATGGGCAGGGTCACGGCCATGAAGGCGACCACGATGCCGAGGAAGATCGGGATCGAGGCGCCGACCTGGTCGAAGGACTCCTTCATGTTGGCCGCGGCGTCGGCCGCGAACCCGCCCGCCACCGCGACGGTGGTGTTCTTGACCATGGCGATCATCACGCTGCCGAGCGGCGCGACGACCGCGCGGAACGCCTGGGGCAGGATGATCATGCGCAGCGACTGCATGAACGTCAGCCCGATGGCCCTGGCCGCCTCCGCCTGGCCGAGCGGCACCGTGTTGATGCCCGAGCGCAGCGCCTCGCAGACGAAGGCCGCCGTGTAGGCCGCCAGGCCCAACGCGACGATCCAGAACGAGTTGGTCCTGGGCTCAGTGGAGAAGACCAGTCCGAGCTGGTCGCTGAGACCCAGCGCGGAGAAGGCCAGGACCAGCGTCAGCGGGGTGTTGCGCACCACGTTGACGTATATCGTGCCGGCCGCGCGCAGGACCGGCGTGGGGGAAACCCGCATCGCCACCAGGACGGTGCCGAAAACCAACGAGACGATCGCGGCCACTATGGAGAGCTTGATGTTCTCCAGGAACCCCGCTGCGAGGTCGGGCGCGTATCTGATCAGATCTTCCATCGTGCTCCACCGCATAGGACGGCGGCGGCCGATTCGCCGGCCGCCGCCTCTGGCGTGATCAGCTGCAGCCCTCGGGCGGCGGGGCGGTCGTGGACAGGTTGAGACCCTCGATGCCGCCGAACCACTTGTCCAGCAGCTGCTTGATGGTGCCGTTGTCCCACAGCTTCTTCACCGCGGTGTTGACGGCCTCACAGGTCTTGGTGTCGCCCTTCTTCAGGCCGACGCCGTACTTCTCGTCCGTGAAGCCCTGACCCAGCACCTTGAAGTTGCCGCCGGCCTGCTTGGCGAAGCCCGCCAGGATCAGGTCGTCGGTGGTCACGGCGTCGAGGTTGCTGCCGGTGAGCTTCTGCACGCACTCGGAGTAGTTGGCCGCGTCGACGGTCGTGGCGTCGAGGTCGAGCTCGCCGTCCGGGGGCGGGTCGGTGATGCGGCGGTAGGAGTTGGAGCCCGCGGCCTTGCAGATCCTCTTGCCCGTGAGGTTTTGCGGGGTGGTGATCGAGGTGTCGTCCTTGCGGACCATCACGTCCTGGTGGGCGACGACGTACGGCCCGCCGAAGGTCACCTTGCCCTTGCGCTCCTCCGTGATGGAGTAGGTGGCGAAGATGATGTCGACGGTGCCGTTCTGGAGGAACGGCTCACGGTTGGAAGAGGCCGACTCCTTCCACTCGATCTTCACGTCCTTGCCGCCGTTGACTTCCTTGAGCACGGCTTTGGCCACATCGACGTCGAACCCCTCGGGTCCGTTGGCCATCTTCAAGCCCAGGCTCGGCTGGTCCCACTTGGTGCCCACCACGATGGTGCCGCCACCCGCGATCTTGTCGGCCACGGTGGCGTAAGTCTGGTCCCCGCCGCCACAGGCGGCCAGACCGGCGGCCAGAGCCGCAATCGAGAGCACCGCTCCCGCTCGACGCATGTGCATGTGTACCTGCCTCAGTTATCAGTGCGTGAGGATCTTCGAAAGGAAGTCACGCGCCCGGTCGGTCTGCGCGTTGGTGAAGAACTCGTCGGGGGTGTTCTCCTCCACGATCTGGCCGTCGGCCATGAACACCACCCGATTCGCGGCCCTGCGGGCGAAGCCCATCTCGTGCGTGACGACCACCATCGTCATGCCGTCACGAGCGAGCCCGATCATGACATCGAGCACCTCCTGGACCATTTCGGGGTCCAGCGCCGAGGTCGGCTCGTCGAAAAGGATCATCTTCGGGTCCATGGCCAGCGCCCTGGCGATCGCGACGCGCTGCTGCTGACCGCCGGAGAGCTGCGCCGGATATTTGTCCGCCTGCGCGGCGATGCCCACGCGCTCCAGCAACTCCATCGCCCGCTTGCTCGCCGCGTCTTTGGAGACGCCGCGCACCTTGACGGGGCCCAGCGTGACGTTCTCGCGGATGGTCTTGTGGGCGAACAAGTTGAAGGACTGGAAGACCATGCCCACTTCGGAACGGAGCCTGGCCAGCGCCTTGCCCTCCTCGGGCAGCACCTGACCGTCAAATACGATCTTCCCGTCGTCGATGGTCTCCAAGCGGTTGATGGCACGGCAGAGCGTGGACTTGCCACCCCCCGACGGACCGATGACGACCAGGACCTCGCCACGAGAGACGGTCAAGTTGATGTTCTTCAGGACGTGCAACGCCCCGAAGTGCTTGTTGACGTTCTCCAACCGAACAAGTGGAGTAACGCCGCCGTTCTCCGTCATGAACCCAAACGGTAGAGGGCGTTAGAGCGCTGGTCACTAACTGAGCGGTACCGATCCGATCACATCCGGCCATCAAGCTGGCCTTTTGGATCGGTACGGGTCTCCCCAAGCCTGACTGCGACTACCCTTGAACGTGCCATGACTGTGACCCAGGAGGGCGCCCGCACATACGAAGTGCGCACATATGGGTGCCAAATGAACGTTCATGACTCCGAGCGGCTTTCCGGGCTGCTGGAGGATGCCGGCTATGTGCCCGCCCCCGACGGCGAGACCGCCGACGTGGTCGTGTTCAACACCTGTGCCGTGCGGGAAAACGCCGACAACCGCCTCTACGGCAACCTCGGGCACCTCAGGCCCGCCAAGGTGAGCAACCCGCGCATGCAGATCGCGGTGGGCGGCTGCCTGGCGCAGAAGGACCAGGGCGAGATCGTCCGCCGGGCGCCGTGGGTCGACGTGGTCTTCGGCACCCACAACATCGGCTCGCTGCCGGTGTTGCTGGAGCGGGCCCGCGTCGCGGGGGAGGCGCAGGTCGAGCTCAAGGAGTCGCTGGAGGTCTTCCCCTCGACGCTGCCCACCAGGCGCGAGTCCGCCTACGCCGCCTGGGTGGCGATCTCGGTCGGCTGCAACAACACCTGCACGTTCTGCATCGTGCCGTCGCTGCGCGGCAAGGAGAAGGACCGGCGGCCGGGCGACGTCCTGGCCGAGGTCCGCACCCTGGTGGAGCAGGGCGTCCTGGAAGTGACGCTGCTCGGTCAGAATGTCAACACCTACGGCGTCGAGTTCGGCGACCGGCTGGCCTTCGGCAAGCTCCTGCGTTCGTGCGGCGGCATCGACGGGCTGGAGCGGGTCCGGTTCACCTCGCCGCATCCGGCCGCGTTCACCGACGACGTGATCGCCGCCATGGCCGAGACGCCCAACGTCATGCACCAGCTCCACATGCCGCTGCAGTCGGGCTCGTCCCAGGTGCTGCGCGCGATGCGCCGCTCTTACCGGGCCGAGCGCTACCTCGGCATCATCGAGCGCGTACGCGCGGCGATGCCGGACGCGGCCATCTCCACCGACATCATCGTCGGCTTCCCCGGCGAGACGGAGGAGGACTTCCAGGCCACGCTCGACGTGGTCCGGCAGAGCCGCTTCGCCAACGCCTTCACCTTCCAGTACTCCATCCGCCCCGGCACCCCGGCGGCCACCATGCCCGACCAGGTGCCCAAGGAGGTCGTGCAGGAGCGCTACGAGCGCCTGGTGGCCCTGCAGGAGGAGATCTCCTGGGCGGAGAACAAGCAGCAGGTGGGCCGCACGCTGGAGGTCCTGGTGGCCGAGGGCGAGGGCCGCAAGGACGAGGCGACCCGCCGCCTGTCCGGCCGCGCCCCCGACAACCGCCTGGTGCACTTCACGGTCGGCGCCGAGACGCCGCGGCCGGGCGACATGGTGACGGTCGAGGTGACCTACGCCGCCCCGCACCACCTGGTGGCGGACGGTCCGGTGCGGGAGGTCAGGCGCACCCGGGCGGGCGACGCCTGGCAGGCCCGCCAGTCGAGCCCCGCGACGGGCTCGGGGGTGCTGCTGGGCATGCCCGGCATCGGCCGCCCCGCCCCGGCCCCCGCCGCGCCCTCAGGGGCCTGCTCGGCGCTCTGAGACCCGGGACGGGGTCCTTCTGGGCCCCTTCCCGAGGGCGCAGGGGGCGGGCGTCAGCCGGTGAGGCGGTCCAGGAGGTCGTAGCACGGGTCCCTGCGGAAGTCCTGGAACGTGGCGCAGGGATCGGCGCCGACGCGGCTCGGGGGCCGCGGTGCGATCGTGGCCCGGTCCGGTTGCGGAGCGGGGTCGTGCCGGGGCGGTGCCTGCGGCGGGTCCTGAGGAGCGGGAGAGCCCGTCGGGCGTGGGGGTTTGGAACGTTCCATCCGATGTGTCCTGGGAGACGCGGACGGGGTGGGGAGCGCCGGCGGGGCGGGGTACGTGGCCGGCGGAGGGACGGCTCTGGACGAGGGGGTGCCGTCCACCGGCAGGAGGGCGTCCAGCGGGGGAAGGGCGTCCAGCGGCGGGACCGTGTCCAGCGGCGGCACCGCCTGGATCCAGGGCAGGGGCAGGAGATCCGCCGCGGCCTCGGGTTGGTGGGCGGCGGGAAGCCGGAACGGCCCGGCCGGTGACTGGGCCGAGGGAGTCGGCGTGACGGGTGAAGCAGAATTCGATCTTGAGGAAAGCGCCGTTTTCCGATCATTTTCCGGAGAGCTTTGCCGCGACGGTTCAGGCGAGTTAGTGAATGCCAGGAAAATTCCGAGGATCGCGGTGACGAGCACCCCCGTGACTCCGGCCACGGGTGCCAGGTGGGCGCGGCGACCTGGCCAAATAGATCTATGGGGGGACAAGTCGTGATTCCTTTGTGATTGTTGTGCGAGCATTCCGTCGTTGCGGCTAGTGTGGTCTATCACCCGCGGAAGCCGGTGAGCTTTCCCCGATACGACCGCAGGGAGCTGTACCACCATGCGTGATCCGATCGAGACGGATCGTCAGGAAATCCTGTTGGGACCAGGGGATGTTCACCTGGCATCGAGGAACGCCTACTCGAACACCCCACCGCCCCCCAGGAACAACAAGAAGATCGCCCTCATCGTCGTGTCGGCGTTCGTCGCCCTGCTCCTCGCGGGAGGCGCCGGCTACCTGCTGGCCGCCAACCCCTTCGGCGCCCCGCAACAGGACGGTGGCCGGCCCGCGCCCTCCCAGAGCGCCGCCGGGGACGAGTCGTCCCAGGACGACCAGGCCAACATGGGCGACGCGGCCACCGACGCCCCGGAGGCGCCCGACGGCGGACTGCCCCTCGGCGGGCCGGACGACGGCGGCGTGGGCGATGTCAACACCGACCCTGGTGGCGGGGGCGACCCGGCCGTCGACACCGGCTCTACGGGCACCGGATCGACGGGCACCGACTCCTCCGGAGGCACGCCCCAGACCGGCGGTGAGGGGAAGAAGCCCACGACCACATCCCCCACCAAGCAACCGCAGGCGCCCGCGGCCGACAACCCGGCGAACGGCCCGGCAGGCCAGGTCGCCGGCCAGTGCGCCAAGGCCGGCTGCTGACCCCACCCCACCACACCTGGGCCAGGTGACCCGGCCCCCGGCACGTCACTGGGGGCTGAGGGCGCCGACCCCAGGCACGTCTCCACAGCCGACCACCGACCCCGTTCCCGCATGCCGCCGGGGGCCGGTCATCTCCCCTTCCCGCACGCCGCCGAGGGCCGGTCACTTCCCCTTCCCGCACGCCGCCGTAGGCCGTTGGTTCGTTCGGTGGGGTGAGGTGTTGGAGGCGAAGTGGTTTGCCGGTTATAGGTGGTATTGGACCTGTGGCGGCAGGCCACTCCTGCCTAGGCTGGCGGCATGACGATTGACAACGCGGCCCTCCTGCGAGCGCTGCACGTCCCCGGAACCCCCTTGGTCCTCCCGAACGTCTGGGACGCCGCCTCGGCGCTCGCCGTGCAGGAGGCGGGGTTCCCGGCGATCGCCACCGGCAGCGCCGCCGTCGCTCGGGTGCTCGGCTACGCGGACGGCGAGGGCACCCCGGTCGGCGAGATGATGGCGGCCATCGCCAGGATCGTCCGGGTCGTCGACGTGCCCGTCACGGCCGACGTCGAGCGCGGCTACCGCCTCAAGCCGGCCGAGCTCGTCGAACGCCTGCTCGCGGCCGGCGCCGTGGGATGCAACCTGGAGGACACCTGGCCGGGTACGGGCGAGCTGGTCGATCCCGACGTACAGGCGGACTTCCTGGCCGAGGTCCGCGCGGCCGCCGGACAGGAGCTGGTGATCAACGCCCGCGTCGACAGCTACCTCCGGGGCCAGGGCTCGCGGGCGGCGGCCGTCGAGCGCGGGCGGCGGTATCTGGAAGCAGGGGCCGACTGCGTGTACCCGATCGGGCTGGGCGCCGAGGACGAGATCCGGGCGCTGGTCAGCGAGCTGGGCGGCCCGGTGAACGTGCTGTTCAGGCCGGGCGTCCCGGCGCTCGACCGGCTGGGCGAGCTGGGGGTGGCCCGGATCAGCTTCGGCGGCGGGCTGCACCAGGCGGCGCACGCGCACGCCAAGGGGCTGTTCGCGAAGGTGCGTGACGGGCTCAGTCCTTACTGATCCGGGGGCCGCGTACTCTTGCGCTCGTGCTTGTCGCCGCCGCCGTCTGCCCGCCCACCCCGCTGGTCGTGCTCGGGCTGCCCGAACTCCGTTCCGCCTGCCGCGCCGCCGTCTCCGAGCTCGCCGCGGCCCGCCCCGACGCGCTGCTCGTGGTGGGCGGCGCCGAGACAGCCGGTACGTACGACGGCCGCGCGGCGGGCACCCTGCGCCCCTGGGGACTGGACGTGACCGCCGGGCACGGCGAGCCCGTCCTCCCGCTGTCGCTGACCGTCGGCCGCGCCCTCCTGGAGGACCGTGTGCCGGACGGGTTCGAGGCGGTGGCCTTCGACGCGACGAGCGAGGAATGCCGGACGGCAGGCGAGAAACTGGCGGCGAGCGCGGAAAGGGTGGCCCTGCTGGTCATGGCCGACGGCTCCGCCTGCCTCACCCCCAGGGCCCCGGGCAGGTACGACGCCGCCGCCGAGCCGTACGACACGCTGATCGCGAACGCCCTCGGCGAAGCCGACGGGGCCGCCCTCGCCGCCCTCGACCCCGGCGTGGCCGACCGCCTGTGGGTCGGCGGCCGGGCCGCGCTGCAGGTGCTGGCGGGCGCGGCGAGCATGGGCGCGTTCCGGGGCCGCCTCCTCATGCGGCAGGCGCCCTACGGAGTCGGCTATTTCGCCGGATTGTGGGTCTGACGCCGGGGCACGGGGATCCGCATCAGGTCACGGGCCGTCACCACCTCCCCGTCGAAGCTGCGACGTACCTCGTCGGTGAAGGACGCCTCGTCGGCGAACCCGTACCGCTCGGAGAAGTGTGTGAGCACCAGCCTGCGCACCCCGGCGTCCGCCGCCACCACCCCCGCCTCGTATGCCGTCAGATGCCCGTATTCCTTGGCCAGCGCGCCCTCCGGCGACAGGAACGTGGCCTCGATCACCAGCAGGTCCACCCCGGAGGCCAGCTCGAAGACGGCGTCGCAGAGCCGGGTGTCCATGACGAATGCCACGCTCTGCCCCGGCCTGGGCACGCTGCACTCGTCCAGCGTGACCCCGCGTACGGACCCGGTGCGCTGCAGCTCGCCGATCTCCGGCCCGCGGATGCCGTGGGCGGCCAGCCGGTCGGGCAGCATGCTGCGGCCGGCCGGCTCCTGCAGGCGGTAGCCGTAGGACTCGACGGGGTGGGACAGGCGGCGCGCGGTCAGCGGGCCGACGCCGGCCAGCCCGCCCGAGACGGGATGCTCGGCGATGACGGAGGTGTCGGCGAACACGGCGGCGTGCCGGAGCCGGCGCCAGTAGGTCTGGCCCGAGCCCGGGAAGACCGCGCGCACCGGATGCCTGACGTGGTCGCGGGCGATCCGCTGGACGATGCCCGGCACGCCCAGGCAGTGGTCGCCGTGGAAGTGTGTGACGCACAGCCAGTGCACGTCGTTGGCGCTCAGCCCGGCGTGCGTCATCTGCCGCTGCGTGCCCTCACCGGGGTCGAACAGGAAGCCCTGATCATCCCAACGCAGGAAATATCCGTTGTGGTTACGGTGTCGGGTAGGGACAGCGCTGGACGTGCCCAGCACCACGAGCTCACGAGAGGACATGATGACCACAGTCGCCTTCGCCGAGGTGCCGACGCCGGTGGGCCCGTTCGTGCTGGCCGTCACCGAGGTCGGTCTCGTCGCGTCGGGCTGGGGGCCCCGGCCGTCGCTGGCAGGCCGCCTCGACCTGGCTGAGGTTCATGATGCGGATCGTACGGCCTTCGCGGTCGCCGAGCTGAATGCTTATTTCGCGGGTGATCTGCGTACCTTCGAGACGCCCGTCGACTGGCGGCTCGTCTCCGGCAGCCGGCTGCGCGTGCTCCAGGCCCTGCACCGGGTCCCGTACGGCACCGCCGTCACCTACGGCGAGCTGGCCCGGCTCAGCGGCTCCAGCGTGCCCGCCCGCGGGATCGGCTCGATCATGGGCTCCAACCCGATCCCCATCATCGTGCCGTGCCACCGGGTGATCGCGGGCAACGGCCTGGGCGGTTTCAGCGGCGGCGAGGGCGTCGAGACCAAGCGCCGGCTGCTGACCCACGAGGGCTACCTGCAACCGACCCTGCTCGATCTCTAGCAGACTGTTCGCCGTGCGCCAGCAGCCTGTCATCGCCCCAGTCGTCGCCGTCGTGGGCCCCACCGCGGCGGGAAAGTCCGACCTCGCCGTGGACCTCGCGCTCCGGCTGGGCGGCGAATGCGTCAACGCCGACTCCATGCAGCTCTACCGGGGGATGGACATCGGCACCGCCAAGCTCACCCCCGGCGAGCGCCGCGGGGTCCCGCACCACCTCCTGGACGTCTGGGACGTCACGGTCACGGCGAGCGTGGCCGAATACCAGCGGCTGGCCAGGGCGGTCTTCGAGTCCGTCGAGAGGCCCGTGCTGGTCGGCGGCAGCGGCCTCTACGTGCGGGCCGCGCTGGACGACCTGGAGTTCCCCGGCACCGACCCGGAGATCAGGACGAGGCTGGAGTCCGAGCTGGCCGAACGCGGCGCCGCCCCCCTCTACGAACGGCTCAAGGTGCTCGACCCGCCGGCCGCGGCGGCGATCCTGCCGAGCAACGGCCGCCGCATCGTGCGCGCCCTGGAGGTGATCGAGCACTCCGGACGCCCGTTCTCGGCCACCATGCCCTCCTACGACGCCGTCTACCCCAGCGTGCAGATCGGCATCGAGGTGCCGCGGCCGGTGCTGGACGAGCGGATCGCGCTCAGGGTGGAGCGTATGTGGGCGGCGGGCCTGGTGGAGGAGGTGCGGGGACTGCTCGGGCAGGGCCTGGCCGAGGGCAGGACGGCGAGCAGGGCCCTGGGATACGCCCAGGTCATCCGCTATCTGGAGGGGGAGTGGAGCGAGGAGCAGGCCATCGAGGAGACCGTCAGGGCCACCCGGCGGTTCGCCCGCCGCCAGGAGTCGTGGTTCCGGCGGGACCCGCGGGTCTGCTGGCTGCCGTACGACGTTCCCGATCTTCTTGAGCGGTCCCTGGCGCAAGTCGCGGTACGGGTGTGCGAATAAACTTTTAGAATGCGCTTTCTGAAGGGGCACGGCACCGAGAACGATTTCGTCATCCTTCCCGACCCGGAGGGGGAGGTGGACGTCTCCGCCGCACTTGTCGCGAAAATCTGCGACCGGCGGGCCGGTCTAGGGGCTGACGGCGTGCTCAGAGTGGTGCGCACCAAGCAGTGTCCCGAGGTGGCCGACCAGGCGAGCGCCGCCGAGTGGTTCATGGACTACCACAACGCCGACGGCAGCATGGCGGAGATGTGCGGCAACGGCGCGCGGGTGTTCGCCCGCTACCTGATCGACGCCAAGCTGGTGGATCCGACCGGCTTCGCCGTGGCCACCAGGGGCGGCGTACGCAAGATCCACGTCGAGCCGAACGGCGACATCACCGTCGACATGGGCAAGCCCGTCGTGTACGGCCAGAGCACGGCCACCGTCAGCGGCCAGGAATACACCGGGCTCCACGTCGACATGGGCAACCCGCACCTGGCCTGCGCCATCGGCGACCCGGTCGTCCAGCTCGACCTGTCCTACCAGCCGGGCTTCGACACCGCCGTGTTCCCGGCCGGCGTCAACATCGAGCTGTTCAACCCGGTCGGTGTCAGCCGCGCGGTCATGCGCGTCTACGAGCGCGGCGTCGGCGAGACCCGCTCCTGCGGCACCGGCACGGTGGCCACGGCCGTCGCCGCCGCCGCCCTGTCGGGCGAGTCCACCGGCACCTGGACGGTCGAGGTGCCCGGCGGCACCGTGACCGTGATCCTCGAAGAGAAGACGAGCTACCTGTCCGGCCCGGCGGTGATCGTGGCCAGCGGCGAACTGATGCTTGCAGAATGATGTTCTCTTGAGGGATTCTGGGTCCACTTGTCGAACTGAGAGGTGGACATGGCGGACCCGCGCACGACCGCGGCCCTCGTGAAGGCGCCCATCGGCCAGTACGGCGGCGGCTTCATGATCTCCAGGGAGGCCAAGGCGATCTGCGACGAATACGGGCTCGGCCCCCGCGAGCTCTACTTCCGGGGCCGCTGCGGCGTGCTCGGGGAGTGCGACGCCGACGTGGTCAATTCGGTCGCCGTATTCTTCCCCCGCCAACACGTCGAGGAGAGCTGGAACGGCGGACGCAAGCTCCCCGTGGAGCGGGCCGTCGAGCTCTACGCCGAGGCCTGCCAGGCGTGGGGCAGGCGCAGGCTGGGCGGCCACGACGGCTGCGCCAGGATCGCCGAGCTGCTCCAGCGGGTGGTCGAGCGGGCCTCCCCGGTGGGCGCGCCGCTGTTCGCCGGCTGGCGGTCCGTGCCGCTGGCCGACGACCCGCCGGCCCGCGCCGTCCAGCTCATGCACGTCGTACGCGAGCTGCGCGGCGGCCTGCACGCCAGCGCCGTGGTCGCGGCGGGGCTTGACCCCCTGGAGGCCACGCTCGCGACCAGCCATGACGCGACCCCGTTCGGGACGGCGACGGGGGAGATGATCGCCAAGTTCTTCACCTGGCCGGAGCCCTACGCCACGCCCGGGCCGGACGTCGTCGCACGCAGGGCGGCGGTGGAGGAGACCACCGACGACCTGATGACACCGGTGTTTTCGGTCCTCGACGAGGGCGAATCGGACGAGCTGGTAGAGCTTCTGCGTTTTGGACATGCCCATTGACCTGGCAGACTGACTGCCCATGGACGTGGACATCTGGGCCTGGGTCGGCGAAACCCAGCAGCAGCTTTCCGAGGCGGGCAATGTTGGCCTCGCCATGGCGCTGGGAGACCTTCCCGCACAGGCCTATGAGGGCCGATATCCGCAGCTCGACGTCATGGCCCCGGCCATCGCGCAACAGGCCGAGACCCTTGAGCTGCCCTGGCTGGAGTTCTACGCCCGTTACTGGCATCTGATCGGCCGCATCGGCGACCGGGCACAGGGTGCGGTCGCGATCGACGACGCGCGGCAACTGCTCGCGTTCGCCCAGCGCGAAGACGTGCGCGAGTGCCCGGCCGCCCCGGCGGCCGTCGAGGCGCTGGCCATCGTGCTGGGCAACGCCGACGGCCCCGGCCACGCCGCCGAGCGCCTGGAGGTGCTGGCGGCGGCCATCGAGGATGTGAGCCCGGAGCGGCCGGCCTACACCGGCCTGGTGACGCAATACGTGGCAGCGCTGATCGACGCCGGCAGGCCCGGCGAGGCCGTCAGCTACACCGACTCCGCCGTCGAGCGGGTGCGCGCGGCCGGCCGCGAGGCGAGCTGGGAGCTGGGCGCCGAGCGTGCCCGCGCGCTGCTCGCCGTGGGCCGCGCCGACGACGCGCTGGCGGCGCTGCAGGCCGCCGCCGAGTTCCAGGCCGACGACCCGGTGGCCAAGGAGCACCGCGACGGCGTGCGGCGCGCGCTCATCCTCGCCACGCTCGACCGCACCGCCGAGGCGGTGGACGCGCTGCCCGACCTCGACGTGGTCGGCGAGCACCCGCGCGTGTTCGTCGAGTGGTCGCGGGCGGTGGCCAAGCTGGCCGGGTCCTCGCAGATCACCAACACCTGGCAGCTCGGCCGCGTGCTGCGCCAGTGGATCGACTACTTCGGCATGATGGGCGGCTACCGCTCGCGGGTGGAGCTCGCGCTGATCGCGGGCGACCTCGCCCTCGACCGGCACGGCGTGTGGCAGGCCGGGCTGCTGGCTGACGTGGCCGAGTCGGGCGCCGGCGAGCTGCAGGAGGCGGGCGACGTGGCCGAGCGCGTCGCCGGGCTGCGGGCCGCCGCCGAGGCCACCACCGAGCCGGAGGCGCCCGGGGAGCTGTCGGAGCGGGTCGGCCTCTTCGACGCCGCCGACGGCTTCAACGCCGACCCGGAAAAGTGGGTGGGCTGGCTGTGGCCGCTGTCCGGCCAGGACCTGGAGGCCACCCGCCGGCACACCACCACGCTCGGCTTCCTCGGCTACCCGGCCGTCGGCGCCGACATCTACTGGAAGATGCTGGTCGACACCGGCGACATCGCCACGGCCGAGGCCGACGACCTCGGCTACCTGACCACGCTGCTCATCGAGGCCCGCCAGGACGAGCGGCTGGAGCAGATGGCCGCGCTGCTCCCGCACGCCGCCCAGTACATCGCGCTGGCCAGGCTGCACACCATGCGGGAGCGCTGGCAGGAGGCCGTCGAGGCGGCCGAGCACGCCGTCGCGGCCGGTGGCGGGGTCGACGCCCGCCGCCTGGTGGCCGGCGCCGCCCAGCACCTCGACCAGAACGCCAGGGCCGCCGAGGTGCTGGTGGAGGTGCTCGACGAGCTCGGCGACGAGGACGTCTGGCGGATGATCGTGATGGCCACCTCGGCGGAGGACTGGGAGACCGTGCGCAAGGGCGCGGCCAAGATCGGCATGCCGCTCAAGTCCTCGGAGGGCCCGATCGACGAGGAGATGGGCCTGATCCGGGTCATCCTGCCCGCGCCCGACGGCGGCCAGCGCCAGGTGCTGTCGATCCGCACCGGCCCCGCCACCGCCCGGCTGGCCCTGCCGCAGCCGCGCGGCATGGACTACAACGCCGGCGACCTGGTCGTGTTCGACCCGCAGCTCCTGGAGCCGATGCCGGAAGATCCCAAGGAGCAGCAGAATTTCGTGCCGCCCTTCGCCGCGGTGCGCATCCTGCGGCCCGGCGGCTACACCAGCTACTTCTTCGACGGCGCCGCGCCGAGCGAGGAGGACTGGGCGGAGTTCACCGAGGTCATGGCCGAGCGCGGCTGGCCCATGTGGGTCTACAGCGACGAAAACTACGCCGTCACCCACCCGACCAGCGGTGAGTCGCTGCCGGGCGTGTTCGGCTGGGTCGCGGTGCCGCCGGACGTGTCGCCCTCCGAGGTCGACGCGCTGCTCGACGACGCCACCGAGCGCTGGGTGCACCCGCTGGCCTGGCTCGACCTGGCCCGCGAGATCGACGTCGAGATCGAGCGGCACGAGCGGATCGTCAAGGAATACGGCCTCTGAGGTGCTCTCGCGGTTCGGCCTCGACGGGAAGGTGGCCATCGTCACCGGCGCTTCCTCGGGGCTGGGGGTGGCCCTGGCCCGCGGCCTGGCCGAGGCGGGCGCCGATGTGGTGATCGGCGCCCGGCGGGAGGACCGGCTGGCGGAGACCCGCCGGCTGGTCGAGGAGACCGGCCGCCGATGCCTGGCCGTGCGGGCCGACGTGTCGCGGCCGGAGGACTGCGACGCGCTGGTGGCCGCGGCCGTGGAGGCCATGGGCCGGGTGGACGTGCTGATCAACAACGCCGGGGTCGGCACCGCGGTGCCCGCCGTGCGCGAGACGCCCGCGGAGTTCCGGCAGGTCGTGGACGTCAACCTGCACGGCACCTACTGGATGGCGCAGGCGTGCGCGCGGGTGATGCGGCCCGGCTCGTCCATCGTGAACATCGGCAGCGTGCTCGGCGAGACCACCGCCGGGCTGCCGCAGGCCGCCTACAGCGCGTCCAAGGCGGCCGTGGTCGGGCTCACCCGAGACCTGGCGCAGCAGTGGACCGGGCGGCGCGGCATCAGGGTCAACTGCCTGGAGCCGGGGTTCTTCGCCTCGGAGATGACCGACCAGTACAAACCCGGCTACCTGGAGCGCACGATCGAGTCCCGCGTGGTCATGGGGCGGCCGGGTGACCCGGCGGAGCTGGTGGCGGCCGCGGTGTTCCTGGCCAGCGACGCTTCCTCGTACATCACCGGGGTGACGCTGCCGGTGGACGGCGGGATGCTGATCACGTAGGCCGGCCGCGCGGACTGCCCTGCGGGGGCGTTCAGGAGCGCTGAGGGGTGCACCGTGAGGGTCCGGGGGTGCACACGCGCGACGGCTCTTGTTCGGGGGTGCTTGGGGCTCTATGTTCGTTGCGTAGTGAGCCACAGGTTGCGTATTGCGGAACAATCGGAGGCGTCATGAGCCGGCCCCGTTTGGTGGTCGTAGGGGCGGGGATCGTGGGATGCGCCCTCGCCGACGAGCTCACCGAGCGGGGGTGGACCGACGTCACGGTCGTCGACCAGGGGCCGCTGTTCGCCACCGGAGGATCGAGCTCGCACGCCCCCGGCCTGGTCTTCCAGACGAACCCGTCCAAGACGATGACCGAGTTCGCCGCCTACACCGTGCGCAAGTACGCCGCCCTCGGCGCGGGATGTTTCCGCCAGGTCGGCGGGCTGGAGGTGGCCACCACCCCGGAACGCTGGACCGACCTCCACCGCCGGCAGGGCTGGGCCGAGTCCTGGGGGGTCGAGGGGCGCCTGGTCGACCCCGGCAGGTGTGCCGAGCTGTGGCCGCTGCTCGACCGGGACCAGTTGCTCGGCGGCTATCACGTGCCCGGTGACGGGCTGGCGGCGGCCGTGGCCTGCGGCGAGGCGCAGGCGGCGCGGGCCACCGGGCGCGGGGCCAGGTTCCTGCCGGGGCACACGGTCGTGGGCATCGAGCAGAAGGGCGGCCGGGTCACCGGGGTCTCCGTTGTGACCGCGGGCGAATACCGGACGATCCCGGCGGACGTGGTGGTGTGCGCGGCCGGCTTCTGGGGGCCGTCGATCGGGCGGATGGCCGGGCTGACCGTGCCGCTGCTGCCGCTGGTCCACCAGTACGCCAGGTCGGGCCCGCTGCCCGCCCAGCCGGTGGGCCCGATCCTGCGGCACCAGGAGCGTGACCTGTACTTCCGCCAGCACGGCGACCGCATCGGCGTCGGCTCGTACGCGCACCGCCCGATGCCGGTGGCCCAGGACGAGATCACCCCCGGGGGCACCACGATGCCGTCGGTGCAGGCGTTCACCGAGGAGGACTTCGACCCGGCCTGGCGGGACGCGGTCGAGCTGCTGCCCGCGCTGGCCGGGTCCACGTACGAGGACGGCATCAACGGGATCTTCTCCTTCACGCCCGACGGGTTCCCGCTGATCGGCGAGGCGCCGCACCTCGACGGGTTCTGGGTGGCCGAGGCCGTCTGGGTGACGCACTCGGCCGGGGTGGCGCGGGCGCTGGCAGAGGTGCTGGTGGACGGGCGTTCCGGGTTCGACCTGCATGAGTGCGAGCTCAACCGGTTCGAGCAGGCGCACTTGTCGCCGGCGTTCATCGAGGAGCGCGGCAGGCAGAACTTCGTCGAGGTCTACGACGTGATCCATCCGCTGCAGCCGATGGAGGCGCCGCGGCCACTGCGTACGAGCCCGTTCCACGTGCGGCAGCGGGAGCTGGGCGCCTGCTTCCTGGAGGGCGCCGGGTGGGAGCGGCCGCACTGGTTCGAGGCGAACACCCCGCTGCTGGAGGACCTCGTACGGCGCCGCAGGGCCGAATACTCCGACCTCCCGAAAGAGGCGCAGAGCATGGCCGTCGAGCCCTTCCTGGGGGCGGCGCAGCGCGACGAATGGGCGGCGCGCCACTGGTCGCCGATCGCCGCCGCCGAGTCCCACGCCACCAGGGAGCGGGTCGCGCTCTACGACATGACCCCGCTCAAGCGCATCGAGGTCAGCGGGCCGGGAGCGGCGACGTTCCTGCAGCGCATGACCACGAACAACGTGGACAGGAAGCCCGGCTCCGTCACCTACACGCTGCTGCTGGACGTCCGGGGCGGCATCCGCTCGGACCTGACGGTGGCGCGGGTGACCGAGGACACCTTCCAGATCGGCGCGAACGGCAACCTCGACCTCGACTGGCTGACCCGGCACGCGCCGGGCGGGGTGCGGGTGCGCGACCTCACGCCGGGCACCTGCTGCGTCGGCGTGTGGGGGCCGCGGGCCCGGGAGCTGGTGCAGGACCTCACGGACATGGACCTGTCGAACGAGGGCTTCCGCTACTTCAACTGCCGGACCGGATATGTCGGGCACGTTCCGGTGCTCGCGCTGCGGGTCTCGTACGTGGGCGAGCTCGGCTGGGAGCTCTACACCACCGCCGACATGGGGCTCAAGCTGTGGGACACGCTCTGGGCCCCCGGGCTGGCGGTCGCGGGCGGGCGGGCGGCGTTCAACAGCCTGCGGCTGGAGAAGGGATACCGGCTCTGGGGGGTGGACATGACCACCGAGCACAACCCGTACGAGGCCGGGCTGGGCTTCGCCGTCCGGCGGGACAAGGACTTCATCGGCCGCGACGCGCTGCCCGCCGCGCCCACCGAGATCGCGCGCAAGCTGGTGCCGCTGCTCAGCACCGAGGTGGTCATGGGCAAGGAGCCGGTACGGCACGGCGGGCGCACGGTCGGCTATGTCACCAGCGCGGCCTACGGGCACACCATCCACCGGCCCATCGCGTACGCCTGGCTGCCGATCGAGCTCGCCACCCCCGGGACACATGTCGACATTTCCTACTTCGGCCGCCGCGTCCCCGCGGAAGTGGCCGCCGAGCCGCTGTTCGACCCCGGGATGGAGAAGATCAGACGTTGACCCACCCTGACTTCCTCTGGCGCAACCCCGACCCCAAGCCGTCGTACGACGTCGTGATCGTGGGCGGCGGCGGCCACGGCCTGGCCACCGCCTACTACCTGGCCAGGAACCACGGCCTGACCAACGTCGCCGTGCTGGAACGCGGCTGGCTGGCCGGCGGGAACATGGCCCGCAACACCACCATCATCCGCTCCAACTACCTGTGGGACGAGAGCGCCGCGATCTACGAGCACTCCCTGAAGCTGTGGGAGGGGCTGAGCGCGGAGCTGGACTACGACCTGATGTTCAGCCAGCGCGGGGTGCTCAACCTGGCGCACAACCTGAGCGACGTGCGCGAGGGGCGGCGCCGGGTGAACGCCAACCGGCTCAACGGGGTGGACGCCGAGTGGCTGGACGCGGACGAGGTGAAGAAGTTCTGCCCGATCATCAACGTGTCAGGGCGGGTGCGGTATCCGGTGATGGGGGCGACGCTGCAGCGGCGGGGTGGGATCGCCAAGCACGATCACGTGGCGTGGGCGCTGGCGCGCAAGGCGGACGAATACGGGGTGGACCTGGTCCAGGGGTGCGAGGTCACCGGGTTCGAGATCACGAACAATCGGGTGGTGGCCGTACAAACCTCGCGGGGGCGGATCGCGGCCGGGAAGGTCGCGCTCGCGGCGGCCGGGCACACGTCGGTGCTGGCCGCGCAGGCCGGGCTGCGGCTGCCGCTGCAGTCCCACCCGCTCCAGGCGCTGGTGTCGGAGCTGCTGGAGCCGGTGCTCGACTGCGTGGTCATGTCGAACGCCGTCCACGTCTACGTCAGCCAGGCGCACAAGGGGGAGCTGGTCATGGGGGCGGGGATCGACGCGTACAACTCCTACGGGCAGCGCGGCGGGGCGCACGTGATCGAGGCGCAGATGGCGGCGGCGCTGGAGCTGTTCCCCATCTTCAGCCGGGTGCGGGTGCTGCGCACCTGGGCGGGCGTCGTGGACGTGTCCCCGGACGCCTCGCCCGTCATCGGCCCGACCCCCGTGGAGGGTCTCTACCTGAACGCGGGCTGGGGCACCGGCGGGTTCAAGGCCACCCCCGGCTCCGGCTGGGTGTACGCCCACACCCTCGCCCACGGGCGGCCGCATCCGCTGGCGGAGCCGTTCGGGCTGGACAGGTTCACCACGGGGGCGCTCATCGACGAGCACGGCGCGGCGGCGGTGGCGCACTGATGCTGCTGATCGACTGCCCGCACTGCGGCCCCAGGGACGAGACCGAGTTCCGCTACGGCGGCCAGGCCGGGATCGCCTACCCCACGGGGGAGACGTCCGACGCGCGGTGGGCCGAGTACGTGTTCCTGCGCGACAACCCCAAGGGCTGGTTCCGCGAGCGCTGGTTTCACGTGCACGGCTGCCGGACCTGGTTCGACGTCGAGCGGCACACGGTCACCCACGAGATCAGGAACACGACATGAGGTTCACCTTCGACGGCCGCCCGATGCGGGGCGAGCCGGGTGACACGCTGGCCGCCGCGCTGCTGCGCAACGGGGTACGCGTGGTCGGCCACAGCGTGGAGCTCGGCCGCCCGCGCGGCGTCTTCACCGCTGGCCCCGAGGAGCCGAACGCGCTGGTCCGGGTGGGCGCGGACCCGATGCTGGCGGCCACCGTCGTGGAGCTGTACGACGGGCTGGAGGCGTGGAGCCTGCGCGGTAAGGGCAGGCTGACCCCGGACGCCGCGGACGATCGGCCCGATGATCGGCGCTGCGACAAGGGTTACCTGCACTGTGACGTGCTGGTGATCGGTGGCGGCCCGGCGGGACTGGCCGCCACCGCGGCGGCCGGGCGGTCGGGGGCGCGGGTGATCCTCGTGGACGACCAGCCCTCCCTCGGGGGCGACCTGCTGAACAGCCGTGTCCTCCTGGACGGCGCCCCCGCCTTGGAGTGGGTGGCCGGGCTGACGCTTCCCGCCCGGATCCTCACCAGGACCACGGCCGTCGGCTACTACGACCACAACTACGTGGTGGCCGTGGAGCGGCGGGCCCGGGGCGAGCGGCTGTGGCACATCAGGGCGCGGCGGGTGGTGCTGGCGACGGGCGCGCACGAGCGCTCGCTCGCCTTCCCGGGGAACGACCGGCCCGGCGTGATGCTGGCCTCGGCCGCCCGCGCCTACGCGAACCGGTACGGCGTACGGCCGGGGCGGCGGGCGGTGGTGTTCGCGTGCGCGGACTCGGGTTACACGGCGGCGCTCGACCTGCTGGCCGCCGGGGTGGAGGTGGCCGCCGTCGTGGACCCGCGCCCGGCGGGGCTCACAGTGGCAGCCGAGGTGCCCGCCGAGGTGCTGGCCGGGGCGGTGGTGACCGGCACGACGGGCGACGCGGCGGGCGTGCTGACCGGCGTCCTGGTGGGGGAGCGCCACTTCGAGGCCGACCTGCTGGCGGTGGCGGGCGGCTGGAACCCGGCCGTGCACCTGTTCAGCCAGTCGCAGGGGCGGGTGCGGTTCGACGAGGGCCTGCAGGCGTTCGTGCCGGGCACGTCGGCCCAGGCCGAGCGCTCGGCCGGGGCGTGCAGGGGCCTGTACGGCACCCGCGAGGCCATCGCGGACGGCCACACCGCCGGGACGGAGGCGGCCGAGGCGGCCCTCAGCAGCCGGACGGCCCTCGGTGCTCGGGCGGCCCTCGGCGGTCGGGCGGCCGGATCGCGGGCGGGCGAGACCGGGGGGACGGCCGGATCACGGGCGGGTGAGGCTGGGGGGACGGCCGGATCGTGGGCGGGTGAGGTCGGGTGGGGGGTCGCGCCCTTGCGGGTGCCGGAGTGCGACGAGCAGCCCCTCCGGCCACCGGCCGCCCTCTGGGTCGTCGGCGACCCTGTCCCCGGCGGGACAGAGGCGGTGGAGCCCGCGTTCGTGGACCTGCAGCGGGATGTGACCGTGGCCGACCTGGTCCGGGCGGCCGGGACCGGGATGCGGTCGATCGAGCACGTCAAGCGCTACACCACCGCGGGCACCGGCGCCGACCAGGGCAAGACTTCGGGGGCGGTCGTGGTCGGCGTCATGT
The DNA here is from genome assembly GCF_900099965.1 of Nonomuraea jiangxiensis. Lineage (GTDB taxonomy): Bacteria > Actinomycetota > Actinomycetes > Streptosporangiales > Streptosporangiaceae > Nonomuraea > Nonomuraea jiangxiensis. Next base: position 89,185 of record NZ_FNDJ01000001.1, read on the forward strand.
CGGCCCTCCTCGGGGCCGGACCCGGCGAGGTCGGCACCACCACGTTCCGGCCGCCGTACGTACCGGAGTCCTTCGCGACCCTGGCGGGCCGGGACCGCGGCGAGCTGTCCGACCCCGTCAGGACCACCGCCATGCACGATGCCCACGTCGCCAGGGGAGCGGTGTTCGAGGACGTCGGCCAGTGGAAGCGCCCCTGGTATTTCCCGCGGGACGGCGAGTCGATGCAGGCCGCGGTGCTGCGCGAGTGCCGCGCGGCCCGCACCGCCGTGGCCGCAATGGACGCCTCCACCCTCGGCAAGATCGACATCCGGGGCTCCGACGCGGGCGCGTTCCTCGACCGGATCTACACGAACATGTACTCCACCCTGCCCGTCGGGGCCTGCCGCTACGGGCTGATGTGCGGCGCGGACGGGATGGTATTCGACGACGGCACCACCACCAGGCTCGCCGACGACCACTTCCTGATGACCACGACCACCGGCAACGCCGCCGCGGTGCTGGACTGGCTGGAGGAGTGGCACCAGACGGAGTGGCCCGACCTGGACGTGTCGTTCACGTCGGTGACGGACCACTGGGCGACGGTCGCCGTCGCCGGCCCCCGCGCCAGGCAGATCATCTCGGTGATCGCCCCGGGCGCGCTGGAGCTGGCGTTCATGCGCTATGCGAGCACCGCCGTGCTCGGCGTGGCGGGCCGGGTGTTCCGGATCAGCTTCTCGGGCGAGCTGGCCTATGAGGTCAACGTCCCGTGGCGGTACGGCAGGGCGCTGTGGGAGACGGTCCTGGAGCTCGGCGCGGTGCCGTACGGGACGGAGACCATGCACGTGCTGCGGGCCGAGAAGGGTTTCCCGATCGTCGGCCAGGAGACCGACGGCACCGTCACCCCGCAGGACCTCGGCATGTCGTGGATCGTGTCCCGGCGCAAGCCCGATTTCGTCGGCAGGCGCTCCCACTCCCGCCCGGACACGGCCAGGGCGGACCGCAAACGCCTGATCGGCCTCCTGCCCGAGGATCCGGCGGCACTCGTGGAGGAGGGCGCCCAGCTGATCGCCGGCGAGGGCGCGCCCTCCGGTGGTGTCGTGCCGATGCTGGGCCACGTGACCTCCAGCTACCGCAGTGCCACGCTGGGCCGCACGTTCAGCCTGGCTCTGGCCAGGAACGTGGCCGTCGGCGACCGTCTGACGGCGGTGTCCGGGGGAGCGGCGCACGGGGTCACCGTCGTGGAGCCCGTCTTCTACGATCCCGAGAACGCCCGCCGGGACGGCGACCCGCTCCCGGCCGGGGTCGCGGTCCCCTACCAGGGGGAATGCCGCGCGGAGAGCCCTGCCACGGCGTTCGCCGCCCGTTTCGGGGCCGTGAGCACCGAGACCGTCCGGCTCCGGGAGGTGCCGTTCGAGTCCATGTGGGAGGTGCGTGGGGCGGATCCGGGGGTCGGGCTCCGGCTCGGGCCGTCCTGGTGGTTCATATCCGGAAATTTCCTACCAGGTCCCGGCTGGGTGGACGTCTCGGACCAGCGTACGATCCTGGAGCTCTCGGGCCCGGGGGCCGAGGACGTACTGATCACCGGGTGCCCGATCGATCTGCACCCGGACGTGTTCCCCGGCCATGCCCAGACCCTGCTGGCCCAGACCTCGGTGCTCCTGGAGCGCCGGGCGCCCGACACGTACCGCATCTACGTAAGATCATCTTTTACGAAATACCTGGCAGAGTGGCTGATCGACGCCCTGGCGGCGTTATAGGGCGCAAATTTGGGCATTTACTTACCTAGACTTGGCAAAAGTTTTGCAACGGGTCTGGGGGACGGGTGCGCGTTCGTACGATGGTGGCCGGTCTGGCCGCGACGTCAGTGTTGCTGACCGGCTGCGGTGTCGGCCTCGAAGCACAAGGGAGGCCCCAGAAGTCCGACAAGCCCGACTCGGCCGCCGTCTCGGACGCCCGGAAGAAGCTGGCCGACCTGGTCGTCAAGGGCCGTGCCCCGAAGACCGGCTTCGACCGCGACGAGTTCGGCCCCGCCTGGTCCGACGTGGACCGCAACGGCTGCGACACCCGCAACGACATCCTCAAGCGCGACCTGGAGGGCGAGAAGTTCAAGTCGGGCACCCACGACTGCATCGTCCTCAGCGGCACCCTCCACGACCCGTACAGCGGCAAGACGATCGACTTCCGACGCGGCCAGGACACCAGCTCCGACGTCCAGATCGACCACCTGGTCCCGCTGTCGGACGCCTGGCAGAAGGGCGCGCAGCAGTGGTCGGCGACCAAGCGCAAGGAGTTCGCCAACGACCCGCTCAACCTGCTGGCCGTGGACGGCCCCCTGAACGGCCAGAAGAGCGACTCCGACGCCGCCACCTGGCTCCCGCCCCGCAAGGCGTACCGCTGCGCCTACATCGCCCGCCAGATAGACGTGAAGGCGAAGTACGAGGTCTGGGTCACCTCGGCCGAGAAGGACGCCATGCAGACCATCCTGGACGCCTGCTGAACCAGCCGGGATGACCATCGGCCCCCCGCCGGGGGCGGTGGGCCGATGCTGGGAATCGATCGAGGATCAGTCGTCGTCGCCGCTCCGGCCGCCGTGGCGGTCGCCGCCGTTGTCGTCGTCACCGCCCCCGTGGCGGCTGTCGTCGTCCCCGTCCGCCCGCCTGAGCTCCTGCTTGGTGACCCGGCCGGTGGCCGCGTCCACGTAGACCTCGTACCGTTGCGTGCCCTTGACCAGCTTGACCTCCCAGACGTCCGGGCTGGTGCCGCGAGTGTCGTGCTCGACCTCGCTGATCCAGGCGCCGGGCACCGCCTGGTGGGCGATCTGCATGGCGCGTTCGGCCGTGATCTTCGGTGCCACGGTCGTCGTGACGAGGGCGGCGGCTCCGCTCACGACGGGCACGCCGGCCGCGGCCAAGGCCGTGCCTCCGCCCGCGACCAGCGCGAGGACTCCGGCCCCTGCAACGATGAACTTCTTCGTGATTCGCATGACTCCACGACACCGCGATCGCCGGTAATCGCGCGCTAAGTCGTGGTTAAGAGCACCTCTACGCGTGCGCCCCCGCCGGTCGGGCGGGAGACGGTCAGGCGGCCACCGGAGGATTCGGCGGTGCGGCGGGCGATGTCGAGGCCGAGCCCGGTCGAGCCGCCGCCGCTGGTCCCGCGTTCCAGGAACGCCGGGTCGAAGCCCGGTCCCGTGTCCTCCACCGCCAGCAGGGCGCCGGAAGGGTGCGGGGTGAGGCGTACCGACATCGCGGCGCCCTCGGGGGTGTGGGCGAAGACGTTGCCGAGGAGGGCGTCGACGCAGGCGGCCAGTTCCTCCGCGCCCACCGTGACCGGCAGCGGGGCGGCGGGCAGGGAGACCGACACCTCGCGGCCCTGGTCCTCGGCCAGCACCGACCAGAACCGCACCCGCTCGCGGACCACCGCCGCCGCGTCGCACGAGTCGCGGCCGGCCGAGCGGCGTCGGGCCTCCGTGATGACCGCGCTCACCGCCCGCTCCAGGGCGTCCACCCGGGCCTGCAGCCGCGCCGCCTCCTCCGGGTCGCGCAGCGCCTCGGCGTCCAGCCTGAGGCCCGTCAGCGGCGTGCGCAGGCGGTGCGACAGGTCCGCCACCGACTCCCGCTCCGCGACCAGCAACTCGTCGATCCGCCCGGCGAGGTGGTTGAGCGCCAGCGCCACCGAACGCACCTCCGGCGGCCCGCCGGGCTCCGCCCGTGCCGTCAGGTCACCCCCGGCCAGCCGGTGCGAGACCCGGGCCAGCGCGTCCACCGGCCGCGTCACCGCCAGCGCCAGCCGGTCGGCCAGTACGATGCCCAGCACCACGAGCGCCAGCCCGAGCACGAACAGCGCCAGCCACGCCTCGCGCACGCCCCTGGTCAGCTCGTCGTCCGGCACGAACACCCTGATCACGGCCGTGCCCCCGGAGGACAGCGCGGAGACCAGCACCTCCCTGCCTCCGGCGGCGAAGGCGGTCACGCTGCGTCCGGTCGCGGCCAGCCGTACGGCGTCCGAACGTGGAGCAGACGCCCCCACCGTCCGCCCGTCGGGCAGGAACACCGTCACGGGACGCGCCACCCGCTCCACCTCCAGCGCCAGGCCCGGCGTGCCCACCGCGACCGCGACGGACTCGGCGGCGGCCGTGGCCCGGTCCATCGCGCCGCTCTCGGCCACGGAGCGGATCAGCAACGCCATCGGCACCAGCAGCGCGATGAGCACGAGCGAGGTCGTGGCGGCCACCAGCAGCGCGAGCCACCGCCTCACGACAGCCTCCGGCCGGCGGCCGAGCGGCGGTTCATGAGGGATCCACCAGCTTGACGCCGACGCCACGCACCGTTTGCAGGTAACGCGGTTCGGCGGCCGTCTCGCCCAGCTTCCTGCGTAACCACGACAGGTGCACGTCCACGGTCTTGTCCGCCCCGCCGTACGCCAACTGCCACACCTCCGTCAGCAGCTCCCGCTTGGTCACCACCACGCCGGGCCGGGCCGCGAGATAGTGCAGCACGTCGAACTCGCGCGGCGTCAGATCCAGCGCCACCCCGTCCAGCGTGGCGGTCCTGGCCCGTGGGTCCACCCGCAGCGAACCCACCGCCAGCGGTTCGGGCGCCGCCCCGCCCGCCCGCCGCAGCACGGCCCTGACCCGCGCGTCGAGCTGCGCCGCGCTGTACGGCTTGACCACATAGTCGTCGGCCCCGGCGTCCAGCACCGGCACCATCTCCGCGTCCCCGTCCCTGGCGGTGGCCACGATCACCGGCACCCGGCTGACCGCCCGCAACATCCGCAGCAGCTCGGCCCCGTCGAGGTCGGGCAGCCCCAGATCGAGCACGATCAGATCAGGACGATCCTGTACGGCCAGCCGCAGCCCCTCCAGCGCCGTCGGCGAGGAGGACACGGCATGGCCGAGCTCCCGCAGGCCCCGGCTGAGGGCCGTGCGGATCGCCACGTCGTCCTCGATGAGGAGAATGTCAGCCATAAGACGACCGTAGACGCTGCGGGGCGCCGCCTTGGGCTCCTTTAGGGTCGCGTTAACCCGGGCTTATCCGTATCCGGGGGAGGGTGGTGGGCGATGAAGAGACTCGTACTGGCCTGGGCCGTCACCGCCGTCGCCGCCACGGGAGCGGCCGTGGCGGTGCTCGGCCTGCTCGGCGGCGGCCTCATCGGCAGCTCCGGCCACGTGCTGCACCCGGCGGAGGTGCGCGCGGCCTTGACCACCGCCACCTCTCTCACTTCTCCGAGCGCCGTCCCTCCGACCGAAGATCCCCTGAGCAGCAGCCCACCGAGCGCGACCCCGCCCGCCGCTGAGTCGCAGGGCGGGCTGATCCGCAGCCTGGGTGGCACCGTGGTCGCCTCCTGCGACGGCGACCTGGTCACCCTGCGCTCGTGGAGCCCCGCCCAGGGCTACTCCGTGGACGACCACGTCGAGGCGGGGCCGGCGCACAGGGCGAAGGTGGAGTTCGAGCCGGACGAGGGCGAGGACGTCGAGCTGGAGATCGCCTGCACGGCCGGCCGCCCCGTGCTGCTCCGGCGCCACTGAAAGCCGCCCCGCGCCCGCTCAGGCGCCCGTAGGCCGACCGTCAGGCCTCCGCGCTGAGCGCCGCCTTCGTCAGGTCGGCCTGGCGCTGGATCTGGCCCAGGATGATCTGGTTCACGCCCTTGGCCTGGAACGTGGTGACCATCTGGTCCATGATCGCGTTCGCCCGCCCCAGATCCCCCTGCCGCGCCTCGGCCCTGGCCAGGCGGCGCATCACCAGGTTCAGGGTGATGTTGTCGATGTTGTCCTGCTGGGTGACCCGGGTGAGGTGCTCGATGCCCAGCTTGGGATCCGGCTGGCGAACCTGCAACCGCTTGCCCGCCGTCACCGCCTTGAACCCCCGCTCGGCGTTCAACCCCTTGACCAGCCGGGCGTAGACGGCCAGCGGGTGGTCACCGTAGCGGTCGATCACCTCGTCCAGCGCCACGTTGCCGGAGCGCAGCGTCGGCGAGTCGGAGCCGAGCAGCGAGAACAGCTTGCCCTGGTCCTCGCCCAGCATCAGTTCGGCCACCCGGTGGTCGTCGTGGCTGATCGGCAGGCGTACCCGGACCAGGCAGGCGGGGGAGACGATGCGGGAGCCGTCGGCGGCGATGTACTGGGCGCGCACGTGGTATTCGCCGGGCTGCTGGAAGTAGTGCCCGTCGCGGCCGTGCCCGATGTACGCGCTGCGGTACATCGCCGGGTTGCCCGGGTCCAGCCGGATCTCCGGTGAGGCGTCCACGCAGTGCCGCATCATCGGCCGGTAGAGCACGGTCCTGCCGCCCGGCTGCGTGATCGACACCTGGGTGAACTCCGTGTCGGGGTGCAGGTGGCCGTGCGTGGAGCGGGGTTCGCCCGCGTACGAGAGCTTGAACTCGACCACGACCGGCTCGCCCAGCTCGAACGAGTCCTTGGCCCGCACCTCCAGCCGCAGCCCGGAGCGGTCCTCGACCGGCCGCTCGAACGGGTCGATCTCGGCGGCTCCGGTGCCGAAGGCGTTCGCGCCCATGGCCACGTCGCGGTAGAAGCCGTGCCGCAGGTGCACCAGCTCCTGGTCGGTGAACTGGAAGGGGAAGGCCGCCCAGTAGCCGGGTTCGCCGCCGGGCACGTAGTTCTGGACGTAGTTCATCCAGGACAGGTCGCCGAAGCCGCCGGCGGGGCCGAGGGGCTGGGGCGGTGTGCCGAGGTTCTTCTGCCAGGAATGCAGCAGGTTGAAGGCGTGGCCGAGCTCGTGCACGTAGGTCCGCAGCTGCGCCCGCTGTGCCTCCGGCGTCGTGCCCTTGATGGCGTCGTAGAACACCGCGGCCCCCTGCCGCTGGTGCCTGTCGTTGTAGTCGAACATGATGCCCCGGAAGGGGCCCACGTGCCTGCTGGCCACCAGCAGCCACACCCGCCAGGCCGGCGCGTCGCCGAACGCGCTGAAGTGCTGCGTCATCGCGTGGTGCAACTCGGCGTCGTCCCACGCCAGGTCCATGCCCGAGCCCTGCACCGGGATCACCCCCGGCTCGGCCAGGGTCAGCTCGATGCCCGCCTCCGCGTAGGCCGCGGCCACGCTCAGGTCCCGGGGCGGCGAGCCGCTCGGCCCCGGCAGCGAACCGGTCCCGTACGACACGAACGGCACGGTCCCCACCACGGAGTCCTGCTCCAGCAGGACGGTGCGGAAGTGGGGGGAGGCGAAGGCCACCTGATAGGTACGCCCGGCGACCACGGCCGTGCCGGAGCCGCCGGCGATCTCGACGGTCACCCCCGGCTCCGCCGTGCCGAACGTGAACGCCCCCTGCCCCTGGATCCGCCCGCCGTCAGCCTCGGCCCGCACCTCGGGAACGTTGACCACGAACGAGCCGACATAGGACGTCGTCGCGCCCGCCACGGTGAACACGTCGCCGCTGACCCTCCCCATGGGTCTGGTCCCGTCGACGTCGATCCGGAGCGACAGTCGCGAGTCGCCGTCCTGTCCCTGGTACAGCCCGCTGATCATGGGAGCTCCCTGGGGGGTCACCGAGATGTCTACCAGGGAGACTTCTCCCGGCGGGCGGCCCTGTCAACGAGAACCGCGAACTTCCAGCGCCCCCAGCAACTCCTCCGAGGCCCGGGTGATCGCCTCGACCGCCCGGTCGAACGCCTCCGCGTTGTGCGCGGCGGGCGCCCGGAACCCGGAGATCTTCCGTACGAACTGCAACGCGGCGGCCCGCACGTCCTCCTCGGTGACGGTCTCGGTGTACGGGGGACGCAACGTCTTGATGCTTCGGCACATGCCCCTAACCGTAATATCCGATGCGCTGGCTTATCTCCCGGGCGGCCGCCACCAGCAGCGCCCCCACCTCCGGCAGCCGCGGCGGCGTCAGCCGGTACGACGGCCCCGAGGCGCTGACCGCGGCCACCACCGAGCCGTCGCTGCCCCTGATCGGCGCCGCCACCGCGTTCAGGCCCACCTCCAGCTCCTCCACGGTGGCGGCCCAGCCGCGCTCCCTGACCTCGTCCAGGGCCAGCCCGGCCGCCGAGGTGACGGTGTGCGGCGTGTAACGGCGTAGCTCGGCGGGCAGCCGCAGGGCGCCGAAGGCCAGCAGCACCTTGCCGCTCGACGTGGCGTGGGAGGGGGTGCGCTGCCCGACCCAGTTGTGGCCGCTGATGGCCGCCGGGCCGCGTACCTGGCTGATGTTGACCGCGTCGCCGTCCCGCGGCACCGCGATGTTGACGGTCTCGCCGACCGTCTCCGCCAGGCGCAGGCACACCGGCCGGCTCTCCCGCGACAGGTCCAGCTGGGCCGTGGCGGCGCCCGCCAGCCGTACGACGCCGAACCCGAGACGGTAGCGCCCCCGCTCGCCGCTCTGCTCCACCAGCCCGCCCTGCTCCAGCGCCGCCAGCAGCCGGAACGCCGTGGACTTGTGCACATCGAGCTCCACCGCGAGGTCGGTCACGCGGGTGGCGCCGTCGCGGGCGAGGATCTCCAGGATCGCGATGGCCCGATCGACCGACTGCACCGTCGTCGTGTTGCTCATAGCGCAACAGAATACTTCGTCGGCCGGCCGCCGGACCAAGGTCCTTCACTCTCCGCCGGTCGCGGGGCGGAGCTCGTTGCCGAAGTCGTAGGCGATCTTCCGCATGGCCTCCGTCAGGTCGTCGCGGTTGAGCGCCTCGATGCGCTCGGCCGGTCCCGAGATCGACATCGCGGCCACCACCCGGTCGCCGTCCCACACGGGCACGGCCAGGCAGTGCACGCCGAGCTCCTCCTCGCCCAGGTCCACGGCGTAACCCCGGGTCCTGGTCAGGTCGAGCTCGGCGAGTATGGCGGTCACGTCGATGATCGTGTTCGGGGTGCGCCGCGGCATGCCCGTACGCTCGAAGGCCGCGACCGCCTCCGGGCCCGGCCGCCCGGCCAGCAGCACCTTGCCCACGGCCGTGCTGTGCGGCAGCACCCGCCGCCCGACCTCGGCGAACATGCGCAGCCTGCGCGGCGAGGGCACCTGCGCCACGTAGACGACGAAGTCGCCTTCGAGCACGGCCAGGTTCGCGGTCTCGCCCGACAGCTCCACCATCTTGGCCAGATGCGGCTGCGCCCACATGCCGACCATGCCCTCGGCGATGCCGCCCAGGCGTACGAGGCCGCCGCCCAGGGCGTAGCGGCGGTCGGATTCCTGGCGCACGTAGCCGCGCGAGAGCAGGGTCTGCAGCAGCCGGTGGATGGTCCCGTACGGCAGCCCGGTGCGCGCGGCGATCTCCGACAGGCCGGCCGACCCCCCGTGCTCGGCCAGCGCCTCCAGCACGTCGAGCGCGCGCTCGACCGACTGGACGCTCACCGCCCCTGCCTCAAAGGGTCACCCCGCGCAGGGAGGCGTCGAGCACCTCGGCCGTGTGCGCCACCCGGATCTCCCCGCCGGCGCGGCGCATGGCGGAGGCGATCTGCATGGTGCAGCCGGGGTTGGCCGAGACCAGCAGCTCCGCGCCGGTGGTGGTGACCGCCCCCGCCTTACGGTCGCCGAGGTCGCGGGCGGCCTCGGGTTGCAGCAGGTTGTACGTGCCGGCCGAGCCGCAGCAGATCGCCGACTCGGGGATCTCCCGCAGCTCCAGCTCCGGGATGCCGCTCAGCAGCTCGCGCGGCTGGGCCCTGATCCCCTGGGCGTGGGCCAGGTGGCAGGCGTCGTGGTAGGCGACGGTGACCGGCAGCGGATGCCGCTTGGCCACGGGGCCCAGCTCGGCCAGGTATTCCGACAGGTCCATGACCCGGAAGGACGGCTCGCTGCCGAGCAGTTCGCCGTATTCCTTCATGGACGAGCCGCAGCCGGCCGCGTTCACCACGACGGTGTCCACGCCGGCCCGCTCGAACACCCTGATCGTCTGGCGGGCCAGCCGCCTGGCCTGGTCCTGGCGCCCGGAGTGCACGCTGAGCGCCCCGCAGCACCCCTGGCCGGGCGGGATCACCACGTCGCAGCCCTCCATCGCCAGCACCCGCGCGGTGGCCGCGTTGACCTGCGGGAAGAACTCCCCCTGCACGCACCCGGTGAGCATCCCGACCACGGCCCGACGCTCGCCCCTGGCCCTGACCAGGCGCGGCAGGCGCTGCCGCCGCTCCACCCGCGGCGCGAGCGCGGCCATGGCGCCCAGGCTCGGGTGCACCCGGGCGAGGAACGGCGCCATCCGCCCGGCCAGCCACATCGTCGGCCGCAGCAGCCGCAACCGGCGCGGGTAGGGGAACAGCGAGAACACGACCCCGCGTACGGCCCTCTCCTGCGGCTCGCGTACGTGCTCGCGCTCCACGACGGCCCTGGTCTGCTCGATCAGCAGGTTGTACTGCACCCCGGACGGACAAGCCGTGACACATGCCATGCAGCCCAGGCAGGCATCGAAATGTCCTGCCATCTCCGGCGTGACCGGCGTGCCCTCCGCATGCTGCTTCATCAAGTGGATCCGCCCGCGCGGCGAGTCCATTTCCTCGCCCCACAGTGCATAAGTCGGACATGTCGGCAGACAGAACCCGCAGTGCACGCAGTCGTTGATCAGCTTCGGGTCGATCCTCGGATCCACGTCAGATGCCTCCCAAAAACCGTCCGGGGGACATCATGCGCCCGGGATCGAAGCGTTCCTTGACCCGCCGCATCAACGGCAGCCCGCTCACCTGCCCCCACCGCTCGACGCCCGCGTACGGGGCGGCGAGCACGTTCACCCGCCCACCGGCGGCCTCCACCTTCGCCCGCAGCCCGGACACCGCCGCGGCCAGTTCCTCCTCGCCGACCGGCCGCCAGGACTCCAGCAGCACCCGCCCGGTCACCGGCGAGCCGCGCAGGGCGAAGCCGGTCCCGGCCGCCGCGTCCAGCACGGCCTCCGTTCCCGAGGTCGGGAACCGCACCTCGACCAGCACCTCGTCCCGCTGGATCAGCCCCCACCACGGCGGCCGCTCGGCGGTCACCGAGCCCTTCCCGACCAGCTCGCGCAGCGCCAGCGCCCGCGTCTCGGCCTCCGCGCCCTCCACCAGCACGGCCAGGGCGATCGGCCCGTCCGGATCCGGCCGGTCCACCTCGACCGCGCTCGGCTCCGCCTGCGAGGCGGCCAGCGCCGCGGCGATCGGCGCGACCTCGGCGCGATCGAGCTCCGCCGTCACCCAGCGCCGGTCCGCGGGCAGCGGGTGCAGCCGGAACGTCGCCTCCGCGATCACGCCCAGCGTGCCCTGCGAGCCGGTGAACAGCTTGCCGAGGTCGTAGCCGGCGACGTTCTTGACGACCTTGCCGCCCGACTTCGCGATCGTGCCGTCGGGCAGCACGACGGTGATGCCGATCAGCAGGTCGCGGGCGGTGCCGTAGCGGAACGCGCGCGGGCCGGCCGTCGCGGTGGCGAGCGTGCCTCCGACCGTCGTGTGCTCGGTGAACGGCGGGTCCAGCGCCAGTTCCTGGCCCTGCTCGGCGAGGGTGGCGGCCAGCGCGTCCATGGTCACCCCGGCCTGCGTGCGCACGACGAGGTCGCCCGCCGCGTGCTCCAGGATCTCGTTCATGCAGCACATGTCGAGCAGCACGTCGCAGCGCTCGGGCGGGCTACCCCAGTGCAGCTTCGTGCCGCCGCCGGCGGGCACCACGGCCAGGTCCCGCTCGGCGCAGGCCCGCAGCAGCGCCGCGACCTCCTCGACGGACTCGGGCAGGGCGACCCAGCGCGGGCGCACGCCGCCGACGGCGTCCTCCTCGCCCGCCTGCCTGACCGTCACGCCGATGTCGTCAAGCATCAGCACCGTCCCACGTCGGCACGCATCAGCACCGCCTCATCAGAATTGCTCCGCCTTGCCCGACTCCACCAGCGGATGCACACCCTTGCGCACGCCCGGCACCTCGCCGCACAGGCGCGGCGTGGGGAACACCTTGCCCGGGTTCGAGAGCCCGCGGGGGTCGAACGCGCACCGGACGAGCTGCATGGTGTCCAGATCGTCCTCGCTGAACATCCTCGGCATATATCGGGATTTATCCACACCTACCCCATGCTCACCCGTGATCGAGCCGCCGTGCTCGATGCACAGGTCCAGGATCGCCCCGGACACCACCTCGGCGCGCTCGCCCGCCCCCGGCTCCGCGTCGTCGAACAGCACCAGCGGATGCAGGTTGCCGTCACCGGCGTGGAAGACGTTCGCGACCCTGATGTGGTGCTCGTGGGAGAGCCGGTCGATGGCGGCCAGCACGCCGGGCAGCGCCGTCCGGGGCACCACGCCGTCCTGCACGATGTAGGCCGGGCTGATGCGCCCGACGGCCGCGAACGCCGACTTGCGCCCCTTCCAGATGGCCGCCCGCTCGGCCGCGTCGGCCGCCACCCGCAGCTCGAACGCCGCCGAGCAGATCTCCTGGAGCCGCGCGAACTGCCGCCGCACCTCCGCCTCCGGCCCGTCCAGCTCCACGATGAGCACCGCGCCGGCGCCCGCGGGGTAGGAGCAGGCCACCGCGGCCTCGGCCGCCTCGATGGCCAGGGCGTCCATCATCTCGATCGCGGCCGGCACGATGCCCGCCCCGATGATCGCCGAGACGGCCTTCCCGCCCTGCTCGATGTTCTCGAACGCGGCCAGCACCGTGACCACGGACTCGGGCGTCCTGCTGAGCCGTACCGTGATCTTGGTGGCGATGCCGAGCGTGCCCTCCGAGCCGATGAACGCGCCCAGCAGGTCGTAGCCGGGGTCCATGCGGTCGAGCGTCACCAGGTCCCCGTCGGGGGTGACGATCTCGCAGGCCTCGACGTGGTTGACGGTGAAGCCGTACTTGAGGCAGTGGGCGCCGCCGGAGTTCTCCGCGACGTTGCCGCCGATGGAGCAGATCTGCTGGCTGGAGGGGTCGGGAGCGTAGTAGTGGCCGCGGTCGCGCACGGCCTCGGTGATCGCCAGGTTCGTCACGCCGGGCTCGACGACGGCCCTGCGGTTGTCCAGGTCGATCTCCAGGATCCGGCGCATCTTGGAGGTCACGATGAGCACGCCGTCCTCGCGCGGCAGCGCCCCGCCTGACAGGCCCGTGCCCGACCCGCGGGCGACGAAGGGCACGGCGAAGTCGTTGCACAGGCGTACCACGCGGGCGACCTGGTCGGCCGTGTCCGGCAGCACGACCACGCCGGGGGTCGCCCGGTGGTAGGTGAGGCCGTCGCACTCGTAGGTGCGCAGGCGTACCGGATCGGTGATCACCGAGTCGTGGGGCAGCAGCGAGCGCAGCGCGGCCGTCAGCGTATCCAGCACCGATCCCCCTTTACATACATGTCTTACGGCATTCGAGCATAGGCCGGAAGAGTCAGGAACTCCGCGAAGTCGTCGTCCAGGGCGACCTCCTTGAACAGCGCGGTCGCCTGGGCGTACAGGCCCTCGTCGTAGCCCGGCTCGGCGGCGATCTTGTCCAGCTCCTCCGTGATGATCCGTTCCACCAGCTCCTTCGTCACCTGCGCGCCGGTGTCGGCGAGCGTGATGTCGTTGTGGATCCACTGCCAGACCTGCGAGCGCGAGATCTCGGCGGTGGCGGCGTCCTCCATGAGGTTGTGGATGGCCACCGCGCCCAGCCCGCCCATCCAGGCGGCCAGGTAACGCAGCGCCACGTCCACGTTGTTGCGCAATCCCGCCTCGGTGATCTCACCGGGCGTCTCGGACACCGACAGCAGCTCCGCCGCGCTCACGCTGACGTCCGCGCGCAGCCGGTCGAGCTGGTTGGGCCGCGAGCCCAGCACGCCGTCGAACACCTCGCGGCAGATCGGCACCAGGTCCGGGTGCGCCACCCACGAACCGTCGAACCCGTCGCCCGACTCGCGCGTCTTGTCCGCCCTGACCTTCTCCAGCGCCACGGCGTTCACCTCGGGGTCGCGCCGCGAGGGGATGAACGCCGCCATCCCGCCGATCGCGTGCGCGCCGCGCTTGTGGCACGTGCGCACCAGCAACTCCGTGTACGCGCGCATGAACGGGGCCGTCATCGTCACCGCGTTCCGCTCGGGCAGCAGGAACTCGCGGCCCCTGGTGCGGAACTTCTTGATCACGCTGAACAGGTAGTCCCAGCGGCCCGCGTTGAGCCCCGCCGAGTGGTCGCGCAGCTCGTGGAGGATCTCCTCCATCTCGAACGCCGCCGGGTACGTCTCGATGAGCACCGTGGCCCTGATCGTGCCGTACGGGATGCCGAGCAGCTCCTGCGCCTTGGTGAACACGTCGTTCCAGAGCCGTGCCTCCTGGTGCGACTCGATCTTGGGCAGGTAGAAGTACGGGCCCTTGCCCTTGTCGATCTGCCGCTGGGCGCAGTGGAAGAAGTAGAGGCCGAAGTCGAACAGCGACCCCGACACCGGACGCCCGTCCACCGTGGCGTGCTTCTCGTCCAGGTGCCAGCCGCGCGGCCGCACCACGACCGTGGCCAGCTCGTCGTCGGGCCTGAGCGCGTAGGTCTTGCCGCCGGTCTCGAAGTCGATGGTCCTGTCGAGGGCGTCGCGCAGGTTGAGGTGGCCGCTCACGCAGTTTTCCCAGAGCGGCGAGTTGGCGTCCTCGAAGTCGGCCAGCCAGACCTTGGCGCCCGAGTTGAGGGCGTTGATGGTCATCTTCTTGTCGACCGGGCCGGTGATCTCGACGCGGCGGTCCGCCAGGCCGGGAGCCGGGGGAGCGACCTGCCAGTCGGACTCCCTGATGTGCTTGGTCTCCGGGAGGAAGTCGAGCATGCCGCCCGCCGACAGCTCCGCCTGCCGCGCCTGGCGGGCCTCCAGCAGCTCCAGCCGCCGGGCGCCGAACTCCCGCTGGAGAGCCGCCACGAACGCGAGCGCCTCCGGCGTGAGGATCTCGTCGAACCGGTCGAGCATCGGGCCGGTGATCTCCATGGAACCTCTCTCCCTCATATCGTTTTCCATCCTATGGAAAACCAATTCTGGATTGTGGAAGTGAACGTACTCTTCGCGTGCTTCCCCGGTCAAAGCTGGGGTCGCCCCGGGGGCTGCTCCGGGGCATCCCCGATGTGGGGGCGGCCATGCCGGGACAGGATGGGAGGCATGAAAACGATCGCCATCGCGGGCGGGCTGCTGGGCTCCGCGCTTCTGCTGTCGGGATGCGGGCTCGCCGTCGTCGGCGGCCCTTCCGAGCAGGACACCGTGTCGTACGAGGTGACGGACAAGGTCTCCGCCTTGCGGCTCCAGAACGGCTCCGGCGACGCCGTGGTCACCGAGACCGGCGGGTCGGCCGTACGCGTGGTCGAGACCCTGCGCTGGCGCGGCGACACGAAACCCGCCCCCCAGCACCAGGTCGACGGGGACGTGCTGCGGCTCACCTACGACTGCCCGACGGACTGGGGCAGTTGCGGCGTCGACTACAGGATCGAGATCCCCAAGGGACTGCGCGTCGACGTGGACGCCGGGTCCGGCGACCTCACGCTGAGGGGTCTGACCGGGGAGCTCGTCGCGCGCATCGGCTCCGGCGACCTCGACGCCTCGGGGCTGGCGGGCAAGAAGGTGGTCGCCGAGACCGGGTCGGGGAACATCGAGCTGAAGTACACCGCCGCCCCCGACAGCGTCCAGCTGAGGACCGGCAGCGGTGACCTGACGCTCAACGTCCCTGACGGAAGCTATGACGTGAAGTCCCGGGTCGGCTCCGGGGACGAGAACGTCTCCGTCAAGACCGACGCCTCCTCCCCGCACAAGATCTCGGTCAGTACGGGTTCCGGCGACGTCAACGTGTCAGCTGGATAACCACGTGCTCACGCCGGGGATGTCGTGCCACCATCGTGGGAAGACACCGGGGTGTCCAGACGTTCCCTCATAGAGATGACACGAATGCACGAATACACCGCGCCCGATGAGTTCGAGACCGGCGACATGGACCTTGAGGACCGGCAGGCGCTGCGCCGCGTAGCGGGCCTGTCCACCGAACTCCAAGACGTCTCCGAGGTCGAATACCGGCAGCTGCGGCTCGAGCGGGTCGTCCTCGTCGGCGTCTGGACCTCCGGCACCGCCGATGACGCGGAAAACTCCCTGCTGGAGCTCAAGCTCCTGGCGGAGACCGCCGGATCCGAGGTGCTCGACGGCCTCATCCAGCGCCGGCAGAGGCCGGACCCGGCGACCTACATCGGTTCCGGCAAGGCGCTGGAGCTGCGCGACGTGGTCGAGTCCACCGGCGCCGACACCGTGATCTGCGACGGCGAGCTGACCCCCGGTCAGCTCCGCCAGCTTGAGGAGACGGTCAAGGTCAAGGTCATCGACCGCACCGCGCTGATCCTCGACATCTTCGCCCAGCACGCCAAGAGCCGCGAGGGCAAGGCCCAGGTCGAGCTGGCCCAGCTCTCCTACCTGCTGCCGCGCCTGCGCGGCTGGGGTGGCAACCTGTCCAGGCAGGTCGGTGGTCGCGCCGCGGGCGGCGTCGGCATCGGCGGCCGCGGCCCCGGTGAGACCAAGATCGAGCTGGACCGGCGGCGGATCCGCGAGCGCATGTCCAAGCTGCGCCGCCAGATCAGCGGCATGTCCACCTCGCGCGAGACCATGCGCTACCAGCGGCAGCGCCGCGAGGTCCCGGCCGTGGCCATCGCCGGCTACACCAACGCCGGCAAGTCCTCGCTGCTCAACCGCGTCACCGGTGCGGGGGTGCTGGTGGAGGACGCGCTGTTCGCCACCCTCGACCCGACCGTACGCCGGGCGCGGACGCCGGAGGGCCGGCTGTTCACGATCGCCGACACCGTCGGATTCGTCCGGCACCTGCCGCACCAGCTCGTCGAGGCGTTCCGCTCCACGCTGGAGGAGGTCGCCGAGGCGGACCTGATCCTGCACGTGGTCGACGGCTCCCATCCCGATCCTGAGGGGCAGCTCGCGGCAGTGCGCGAGGTGCTGGCCGACATCGAGGGCGTCGACGACCTCCGCGAGATCGTCGTGATCAACAAGGCCGACGCCTCCGACCCGGAGGTGCTCGACCGGATCTCCCGGCGCGAGCGACACAGCGTCGTCGTGTCGGCGCGGACGGGCCAGGGCATCGCCGAGCTCATGGAGCTCATCGAGCGGGAGCTGCCGCGGCTGGACCACGAGATCCAGTTGCTGGTGCCGTACGACCGGGGCGACCTGATCTCGCGGGCCCACAAGGAGGGCGAGGTGCTCTCCGTGGACCACGTCGAGGACGGCACGATCCTGCACGCCCGCGTGCTGCCCAGCCTGTTCCAGGAGCTGGAGCGGGTGGGCAAGCCGGTCGAGCGCGTCTCCTAGAGATCTTCCGCGGCCGTTTGGGCAGCTCTCGCCACAAATAGCGCAGAGCTGCCCAAAAGCGGCAGTGGTCGCCGAACCCTGGGGTTGCTAGGATTGTCCAGACCAAACGTTGGTCTGCTTTTGGGTTTGGGTTCTGGGTTTCGGATGATGACTGTTGGTGTCCAAGTCGTCAGCGGGGGCCATGGGGACAAGGTGAAGCTGGGTAATGGCTGGGAACAGTGGTCTTTCTTCCGAATAACCCTGTACAGCAAGCCCAGCTGTGAAATAACGTAACTGAACTGAAATCGCCGGATCATGCCACCGGCGATACGGTCACACCGCACAGCATGACGCGGATGAGAGCAGGAGACCCCCCATGTCGTCCGGACCCGGAGCGGACTCAATGGGCGCGGCACAGGCCGTGCGCTGTGCGCTTTGCCTGCCTCAGGGCCTGCCAAGGCGGACGTGCGGGGTGGTGATGCGGTGACCGTTCGACTGCTGACCAACATCGGCCGCCTCTGGACCGGTAACGAGGTCCTCAGCAACGCCGCCATCCTCGTGCACAACGACCGCATCGCGTGGGTCGGGCGCGCGCCCGACCTGCCGCAGAGCGTGCCCGGAGTCGTCGACGACATCGTCGACGTCGACCACGTCGAAAACCTCGGCGGCGCGCTGGTCACGCCCGGCCTCATCGACGCCCACACGCACCCCGTCTACGCCGGCAACCGCTACGCCGAGCTGGCCATCCGCACCGGCGGCTCCACCTCCGCCTCGATCACCGCGGCGGGCGGCGGCGTGGGCTCGACCGTCACCGTGACCCGCGGCACCGACCCGTGGACGCTCTGCAACGGCGTTCGCGAGCGGCTGCGCGGGTGGCTGCTCAGCGGCACCACCACCGTCGAGGCCAAGACCGGCTACCACCTCACCCGCGACGGCGAGCTGGCCGACGTGCGGCTCCTGCGCGAGCTGGAGAAGGAGCCGATGATGCCGCGGGTGCACGTGACGTTCCTCGCGGCGCACGTGGTGCCGCCGGAATACTTCGGGCGGCAGCGCGAATACGTCGAGGCCGTGGGCGCCTGGTGCGCCGACGCGGCCGCGGCGGGGGCCGACAGCGTCGACGTCTACTGCGACGAGGGCCACTTCACCACCGAGGAGTCCCGCTGGGTGCTCGCCTCGGGCCGTAACGTCGGCCTGCTGCCGCGCATCCACGCCGGCCAGTACAGCCGCCGCGGCGCCGTCCAGCTGGCCGCCGAGCTCGGCTGCGCCTCCGCCGACGGGCTGCACCACATGTCGGACGAGGACATCGCCATCATGTCCCGCTACGGCGTGCCCGCCGTCGTCTGCCCCGCCACGGCGCTCCAGCGCGGCCACCTCCCGCCGGTCCGCCAGATGATCAAGCACGGCGTGCAGATCGCGCTCGGCAGCGACCACAACCCCGGCTTCTGCGGCATCACCTCGATGTCCCTGGTGATCGCCATGGCCGTGTCGGCGTTCGGGATGAGCGTCAACGACGCGCTCCGCGCGGCCACCCTGGGCGGCGCCACCGTCCTCGGCGCCCCCGACCGGGGAGTCTTAGCGCCCGGCCGGCTGGCGGACATCGTGCAGTGGGACGCCGACCACGAGGGCGCCTTCGCCTGGTCCTTCGGCCTCAAGCCGCGACGGGTGTGGCGGGGCGGGACCCCGGTTCAGTAGTCGATCGCGGGCCATGCAGCACCGGATCGCCGTCGTCACGGACTCGACCGCGTGCTTGCCTGCCGGGGCCGGGGCCGGGGTCACGGTGGTGGCGGTGCAGGTGGTCGGGGGCGACGTCCCGTACTTGGACGGTCCGGGCGTTCCTGGGACGGATGCCGATCGGCCGGTCGACGGCACTGCACCGCCGACCGGTGAGCCACCGCTCGGCGGCCGGCCGGTAGGGAGCGCCACCCGGCGGAGCAACGATCCGTCAGACAGGGACCCTTTGACGCCAGGCGGCGAGCGGTCGAAGGACGACCCACTGACATCGAGCGGCGAGTCGTCAGCCTGCGACGCCTTGGCTTCGGGTGGCGAGCGGTCGGAGGTGGGCACCCTGGCATCGAGTGACGAGTCGTCAGCCGGCGACGCCCTGGTGCCGAGCGGCGAGTCCGGTCGCAGCGGTAGTGGTGCGGCTTCGTCAAGCGACGAGGATCGGTTCACGGGCGAGCTGGCCGGCGCCACCACCTCTCGCCCCTCCCCGGCCCGCTTCGCCGCCTGCTACGCCTCCCTGGCCGCCGCTGGTGCCACCGGAATCGTCTCCATCCACCTGTCACGTGAGATGTCGGGCACGGTGGAATCCGCCAGGGCAGCGGCTCGTGAGGCCCCCGTGCCGGTGGAGGTGATCGACAGCCGTTCGATCGCGATGGGCCTCGGCTACCCGGTCCTGGCCGCCGCCCGAGCCGCCGCCGAGGGCGCCTCCCTGCAGGCCGTCGCGTCAGCGGCCCGCCGCCGCGCAGGGACCACCCGTACGTTCTTCTACGTCGACACCCTGGAGTTCCTGCGGCGCAGCGGCCGCATTGGCACGGCCGCCTCCCTCGTCGGCTCAGCCCTGATGATCAAGCCACTGCTCCACATCGTGGACGGCCGTATCTTGCTCCTCGAAAAGGTTCGCACGGCGTCGCGGGCCATCGCCCGGCTGGAGGATCTGGCGGTGGAGGCGGCGGGCGAACGGTCGGTCGCGGTGGCGGTACAGCACCTCGGAGCACGCGAACGGGCCGAGGCACTGGCGGAACGGTTGCCGAAACGCATTCCCGGACTGGCGGAGGTACAGGTGGTTGAGGTCGGTGCGGTGATCGGCATACACGTGGGCCCCGGAATGCTCGGCCTGACCATCACCTCGTCCGACTTCTAGCCTGTCGCGCCGCTCACCAGCCCAGCCACCGCGTCACCACGCTCCCACAACACCCGAAACAGCCCCGGCCCGCCGGGCGCGACGTTGGTGGGCGCCAAGCTGGTCGAACATCCCAACGACCACCCCAGCCCGCCACCACCCCCCGCCACCGCAGCCACCCCACCCGTCACGCGCACGCCACGCACCCCCATACGCCACCAGGCCCCCATAGGCCGCCAGACCCCCATAGGCCACGGCACCCCCTAAGCCACCGCTACCCCGTAGGCCACCCCCACCTCCTTCGCCACCCAAGCCCCGTCGGCCACCCCCACCCCCCTCGCCACCGAAGCCCCGTAGGCCACCGACCCCGTCACCGCACATCACCGGCCCCGTCACCTCACGGCGCGACTTCCCCACCACCCAGCCCGTGATCCCAGCCGTCACCCCGAACTGTCCACAGCCTCCATCCCGGCGCCGACCTTATCCCCAGAACGCCGCTCGGCACCCTGCCGACGACCGCAGAAGGCTTACATTCGCCCGCGTGCGAAGCCCCGATCCAACGGCAGAGCGGACGATAGCCGAGTCCCGGCTACGCTCGATCATCGCTCCCGCCCGCCGCCCCTACGCCCGGCGGCATGCCAGGCCGAGCACCCGCCAGGCCGAGACGCCCACGCCCAGCGCCCGCAATCACCATGACCGAACCCCACATCGCGAGCCCGACGATTGGCACATTCCCCACACCGCCGACCCCAGCAAAGCCTGGCCTGTCCCAGACACGGACGACCCCAGAGAGGCTTGGGCCCCAAGCACGCGCGCCAGAGAAGCCCGGAATACCCCAGGCATAGGCAACCCCAGAGAAGAAGCCCCGCACACCCCGAACATGCGCGCCCTCCGGGACGTCGTCACCGCCGATAGCCCCGACAACGCACCTCCGCCCCCACCCCCATCCCCTCATCAAGAAACAGCCCGGCCTGTCCCCCTCCCACCCACTTTCCAGGCATTCCGCAAAGCGCTCGCCTCACAGGCGCCGGCCCTCGACCCAGGCAAGCCAGGCCTTCGCGTGCTACTCGCCGTGGCAGCCCTCGCCGTAGCCGTCGCGGCCTTCCTCGCCTGGCGATCCCAACCTTCCCCAGAGCCCTTGCCCCCTCCCACTCCAATCAGCTCCGCACCCCCGTCCCCCGCCGCCTCCACCACAGCCTCGACCAAGGTGACCGTTCACGTAGCCGGCAAGATCCGTAACCCCGGTGTCTACCTGCTCCCCTCAGGCTCCCGAGTCACGGACGCGGTGACGGCGGCAGGAGGAGTGTCCCGTGGCGCCTCCACAGGCGCGCTCAACCTCGCCAGACGCCTGATCGACGGCGAACAGATCGTCGTTGGGCCCTCCACGGGCTCAGCCCCTCCAGGCACCCCCGTCCTGGACCCCGCCACCGCCATCCTGGACCTCAACTCCGCCACACCCGACCAACTGGAAGAACTCCCAGGCGTAGGCGAAGTCTTGGCGGCCCGTATCGCCGAGTTCCGGACCAGCCACGGCGGCTTCACCTCAGTGGAGCAACTACGCGAAGTAAATGGCATAGGCCCAAGAAAATTCGACGAAATCAAGGCAAAGGTCCGGGTCTGACATGCGCAGTCCGCGTACCGAACAAGCCGGCCACCAACTCCGGCCTGACCCGAGCCGCACCCGTAACACCGCTGCCGACCACACCCGCCTGCTCTCTGAAACGCATGCCCGCGACACCGCCCCTGACACGGACAGTCCAGAGTCCGTCAGCGTTGGACCTGACGTTTCCCTAAAAGAACGGGACGGCGACTGGAACGAGCCAGGATCGGCCCTCGACGGGCTTTACGTCACCGCTCATGGGCCGGGTGGTGATGCCGGCAGTGCAGTCCCGGTCCATGGCGGCGGGCCGGTCCCTGGTCCAGCCGACGGGCACGACCCTGACGCTGGCAAGCGCGACCATTCCTGGCCCCTTATCCTCCCCGCGCTTGCCGCCTGGGCCAGCGCACTGGCACTGCTGGGTTGCACTGCGCGCACGGGCATAGCTGTCGCGCTCTCCGCTGCCCTTGCCGCCTCAATAGTGGCGTGGTGCACTCGCCCGCAATTCAGATCACCAGTGAGCCGCGTTCGCCCGCAATCCAGATCAACGGTGAGCCGCATTCTCACGCAATTTAGATCGCCAGTCAGCCGCGTTCGTTCGCGACCCAGACCACCATTGGGCCGCATTCGCTCGCGACCCCAGCCGGCACTCTGGCGTGTCGACTCACCCCTCCAACCGCCGGCCTGGCGCGTCCGCTCCGGCTCCATGCCGCCGGCCTGGCGCAACATCACCATCGCCACGCTCATCTGTGCCGCAGCATCATCGGCATCGGTGGCTTTCCGAGTTCAGGTACTGACGACGGGTCCGGTGCCCGAGTTGGCCGCCCGCAACACAGTGATCACTGCCCAGATCGCCCTGACAGACGACCCCAAACGCAGGGCCAACAGAGGAAGGCACTTCAACCAGGACAGCTACGTCATCGCGGCCACCCTCAAGTCCATCCGAACCGCCACGATCCGGCAGACCGTCGACGTCCCCATCACTGTCTTCGCCGCGGGAACCGCCTGGAAGGACTTCCTCCCCAGCCAGCACCTCGAAGTCACCGGCCGCCTCGCAGAACCAACTCCTGGCGACCTGGTCGCGGCCATCCTCCTGGTGCGCGGCCCACCAAGGGTCCTGGCGCCGCCGTCCGGGCTCCAGACGGCGGCGGGCGCCCTCAGATCCGGCCTCCGAGCCGCTGCCGACATCCTCCCTCCGGACCAACGCGGCCTTCTCCCCGGCCTGGTGGTCGGCGACATCTCGCGCATGGACCCTCAGGTGGCCTCCGATCTCAGGGAGTCCGGCCTCAACCACCTGCATGCAGTAAGCGGGGCCAATCTGGCGATCGTTGCAGGCGCGGCCCTCGCACTCTCCCGCCTGGTCGGCCTGTCGCTCCCCGCCAGGGCGATCTTCGCTGCCCTGGCAATGCTGGCCTTCGCCGTAGTCGCCCGCCCGTCCCCAAGCGTCCTCCGTGCCCTCCTCATGGGCCTGGCCGCCGCCATCGCGCTGGGCACCGGCCGAGCCCGCGACGGCCTCGCGGCGTTGTCCACCACGGTCCTGTTTCTGGTGCTGTTCGCCCCCGAACTCGCCCGCTCCTACGGCTTCGCCCTCTCAGTCGCAGCCACCGCCGGAATTCTCATCCTGGCCCCACGCTGGCGCGACCACTTGTCCGCCCAGAACACCCAAGACACCCCCGACGCCCAGGAGGACCACCACGCCCGGGAGGACCACCACGCCCGGGAGGACCACCACGCCCAAGGGGACCACCACCACGCCCAGGAGGACCATCACGCCCAAGGGGACCGGGACATTCAGAGTGACCACAACGCGGAGGGCGACTACAACGCCCAAGGCGATCACACCCTCCAGGTCGGCCGCAACCTCCAGGGCAGGCACAATCCGCAGGGCGGTCACAGCTTCCAGCGCGGTCACCCTGCCCAGCGCGGTCACCCTGCCCAGCGCGGTCACCCTGCCCAGGGCGGTGACCCTGTCCAGGGCGGTGACCCTGTCCAGGGCGGTGACCCTGTCCAGGGCGGTGACCCTGTCCAGGGCGGTCACACTATCCAGGCTGGCCACCTTCCGCAGGGCCGCCCCAGCTTCCAAGGCGACCACAAGGGCCAGGTTGGCTACAACCTCCATGGCGGCCGTAGGGTGCCCGATGATCGCAATGCCTGGGGTGGCCACACTCCCCAGGGCGGCCCTACCGCCCAGAGCGACCAGAACACCCAGGGCGGCCCTACCGCCCAGAGCGACCAGAACACCCAGGGCGGCCCTACCGCGCAGAGCGGCCCGAACGCCCCCAGCGACCCGAACGCCCAGGGCGGCTACAACGCTCAGAGCAGCCGCAGCGACGACTGCGGGCTGAACGCCGGGTCGGGCGAAACCCCGGGACAGCCTCGGAGAGGAGATGGCCGGTCGGGACCTGGAGGGTCGAACAGGGAGGCACGCGCATCCCGTGCCTCCAAGGTGCCGTGTCGGTTGCCGCGATGGGTGGCTGAGGCGGTGGCCGTACCGGCGGCGGCGCAGGTCGCCGTGACCCCTGTGCTGGTGCTGATGGCGGGGCAGTTGACGCCCGTCGCGGTGCTCGCCAATCTCCTCGTGGCACCGGCGGTGGCGCCCGCGACTCTGCTCGGGTTCGGGGCCGCTCTCGTGGCGCCTGTCTGGCCGGAAGGCGCTCGGATGCTGGTCGTCCCGGCGGGTTACGCGGTCGGGTGGATCATCACGGTTGCCCAGTGGGCGGTTAATGTGCCGTACGCCACCTTGCCCTGGCCTGGCGGACTTCCGGGACTGGGGCTGCTGGCGCTGGCAGTGGCCGTCGCGATCCCGATTCTGCGGCGTCGCGCCTGGCGGGCGATGGCGTTGACGGCGGCCGGCGCAGCCTTGGTATCGGTGCTCGTGATCCGGCCCGTCGTGGGCCCGTGGCCGCCCAAGGGGTGGCTGATGGTGATGTGTGATGTCGGGCAGGGGGACGGCCTCATCATCGCGGCCGGACCGGGGAGAGGCGTCGTGGTGGACACCGGGCCGGATCCGGTCGCCATGGATCGGTGCCTGCGTCGGGTCGGGGTGGGGGAGGTGCCGCTACTCGTCCTCACCCACCCACATGCCGATCACGTGGACGGCCTGCCGGGTGTCCTCAGGAACCGGCGAGTCGGAGCCGTGGTCGTCAGCCCGTTCAGCCTGCAGCGGGACGATGCCCGAGCTGGTAACCGCATCTCCGGCGCCCTGGCGCATCGTCGAATACCGGAATGGAAGGCTGTTCCGGGCACGCGGTGGCGGTTCGGCCCCTCAGAGCTCACCGTACTCGCGCCCGAGCCCGCTCTGGGCGAGACGCATGGCCGGGGGGAGGGCAGCGCGATCAACAACGCCAGCGTCGTCCTCCACGTACGCTGGCGATCCGGCTCGGCATTGCTCGGTGGCGACCTGGAGACCGAGGCACAGGAGCAGCTGCTGCATCGGATGGCCATCAGAGCCGACATCCTCAAGACCCCACACCACGGGTCGAACAGGCAGTCCCCGGCGTTCCTGTCGTCTCTTGGCATCCGTGCCGCGCTGATCAGCGCAGGAGTCGACAACGACTACGGCCATCCAGCTCCCACCACCCTCGCCCTTCTACGTCGCCTCGGCGCCACGATCTACCGGACCGACCAGTCGGGGGACCTCGCCGTGGTGGAGCGGGACGGGGAAATGGCCGTGGTTCCACGAGGGCCGTAGCCGGATGCCGGCGTTCTGGCTTCGAGTACCGGGTTGTCGGTGGGGCATGGCATGCTGCCTGGTATGGCGGGAACCGATCCAGCACCTGTGACCCTCATCGTCGGCGATGAGGAGCTGCTGGCCGAGCGGGCGGTGAGTGGGGTCGTCGCGGCGGCGCGGGGTGCCGACTCGGGGGCCGAGGTTCATGATCTTGTGGGGGGGAAGGTCGCGGTCGGTGAGTTGACGCAGTTGACGTCGCCGTCGCTCTTCGGTGATCGTTCCGTGGTGGTGATCCGGTCGGCACAGGACCTGGTCAA
This sequence comes from Nonomuraea jiangxiensis, assembly GCF_900099965.1. GTDB lineage: Bacteria > Actinomycetota > Actinomycetes > Streptosporangiales > Streptosporangiaceae > Nonomuraea > Nonomuraea jiangxiensis. Next base: position 114,718 of record NZ_FNDJ01000001.1, read on the forward strand.
GGAAGTCATCGCCGAGGTCGTGGCCTATGCCAAGCAGCCCTCTGACGAGACCGTGCTGGTGCTGGTCCACCCGGGTGGGGTGAAGGGCAAGGCGCTGGTCGACGGGGTGAAGAAGGCCGGGGCTGCGGTGGTCACGGTGGTCAAGGTGACCAAGGCCGGGGAGCGGCTGGACTTCATCAAGGGGGAGTTCAAGCGGGCCGGGCGTGGGATCTCGGGGGACGCGGCGCAGGCGTTGCTGGAAGCTGTCGGCAACGATCTGCGGGAGTTGGCGGCGGCCTGCAGTCAGCTGATGTTCGACACGGAGGAGAAGACCGTCAGTGCGGCCGCCGTGGCGCGCTATCACCGGGGGCGGGCCGAGGTCACCGGGTTCAATGTGGCGGACTCCGCGATCGAGGGGCGGCTGGCGGAGTCTCTGGAGCAGTTGCGCTGGGCGCTCGGCACCGGGGTCGCGCCCGTGCTGCTGGTGAGTGCGCTCGCCGGGGGTTTGCGATCGCTGGCCAAGGTGGGGAGCGCGCCTCGCAACCTTCGGGGCGGGCAGCTGGCGAGCCATCTGGGCATGCCGCCGTGGAAGGTTGACCGGGTGAAACGGCAGCTCAACGGGTGGGGGCCGGAGGGGTTGTCGCGGGCGATCCAGGCTGTGGCCAGCGCGGATGAGCAGGTCAAGGGAGGCGGGGCGGACCCGGCCTACGCCTTGGAGCACACGTTGCAGGTCATCGTGGCCAACCGTACGGGACGGTAGGCGGCCCGTTTCTTGCCGCTCGATTGCCGGGACGAGAGGTCCGGTGATCCACGGTGGTGAAGCGTGCGCGAGTCGACCCCGGCAGACGCTTCAGCCCAACCTCAGCAGGCGTCGCAGAGCCCATCAGCCGACGGACCGCCGTGCCGTCACCTGACGGACACTTCACCCCTGGACCACCGCAGCCACTCACCCCACGGCCGACACTCCACAGCCACCCTCGACAGACGCTTCACGACCGCAGCAACTCGCCCCCGGCAACCGACACTCCTCCACCACCACGATCCAGCAAACGGTTTCACCACGGCAGACCAGACCACCGCCAGCCACCGATTTCCCGCGCAGCACTCAGCCACCATCCAGCGATGTCTGTGGTGGGTTGGCGCTCTAGGCGCCTGTCGGGTGGCTGCGTAGCGACGTCTGCTGGGTGGCGAGGGCGGCGACGTCTGTCGGGTGGCGGGCACAGTGACGTCGGTCGGGGAGTGGGGGCGGCGGTTTCTGTCGGGTGGTGGCGGTGGCTGGGGTTCACACTAGGGTGGCGGGCTCATGTACGGCGCCGTCTGTGATTTCCAGGACGCGGTCCGCCAGGGTGATCAAGCTTGGGTCGTGGGTGGCGACCAGGGCCGTGACCCCCTCACTGCGTACGAGGGCCCGCAGCAGCTCCATGATCTGCCGCCCGGTCTGCGAGTCCAGTTGCCCGGTGGGCTCGTCGGCCACCAGCAAGCGGGGCCGGTTGGCCAGGGAGCGGGCGATGGCCACGCGCTGCCGCTGCCCCCCGGACAGCTCGTACGGGCGCTGGTTGACATGCTGTTCCAGCCCCACCAGGGCGAGCAGCATCCGTACCCGGGCCTCGCGCTCCGCCACCGGCATCCGCACCAGCCGCATGGGCACCCCGACGTTCTCGGCCGCCGACAGCACCGGGATCAGGCCGAACGACTGGAACACGAACCCCACCACGTCCCTGCGCAGCTCCAGCAGGCCGTGTTCGGACAGGGCGGTGACCTCGTGCCCGTCCACCACCACCCGCCCGGCGTCCGGTTTGTCCAGGCCGCCGATCTGGTTGAGCAAGGTGGTCTTGCCCGACCCCGACCGGCCCCGGACCGCCACCAGCTCCCCGGGGTGGACCGAGAACGACACGTCCCGCAGCGCCACGACCTCCTTGGGCCCGGTCCGGTAGACCTTGCGCAGCCCCTCCACCACGACCAGCGGCGAATCAGTCACTTGACGGCTCCTCTCGGGCGGGCCACACGCCGATGTGATCGGTTTCGAGTTCGAGGCGTACCCGGCGTTCCAGGTGCAGGGCGCTCATGAAGTCGCGCGGCAGTTGCAGCCGGCCCACCCGGTCGAGCACGGCGTACTCCTCGGCGATGATCTGCCCCTCGGCGTCCTCGCGCCGCAACGTCTCGCTGCTGGTACGCCCGTCGCGAATGCCCACCGTACGGTCCACCTGTTCCGACACCAGCGGATCGTGGGTCACGATGACCGCGGTGACCCCGAGCTCCCTGTTGGCCCGGCGCAACGCCTCGAACACCTGCTCCGAGGTCTCGCTGTCCAGCTCGCCGGTGGGTTCGTCGGCCAGGATGAGCTGCGGGGAGTTGGCGAGCGCGACGGCGATGGCCACCCGCTGCTGCTCGCCGCCCGACATCTCGGCGGCCTTGCGGTTCGCGCAGTAGCCGACGCCCAGAAGGTCGAGCAGCTCGGCGGCGCGCCGCTCCCGCTTCTTCCCGGCCAGTTTCATCGGCAGCTCGACGTTCTCGGCGGCCGACAGGTACGGCAGCAGGTTCCTGGCCGTCTGCTGCCAGATGAAGCCCACCACGGACCGCCGGTAGCGCAGCCGGTCGCGGGCGCTCATGGACAGCAGGTCCAGGCCCGCGACCCTGGCCACCCCGGCCGTCGGCACGTCCAGCCCGGACAGCACGTTGAGCAGCGTCGACTTGCCGGATCCCGACGCGCCCACGATGGCGACCAGCTCACCCTTGTCGATCAGCAGGTCCAGGCCCTGCAGGGCGACGACCTCGACGCCTTCGGTCTTGTAGATGCGTACCAGGTTGTCGCACACGATGTGCGCGTCCCCGCCGAACGCGGCCTTGTGCCGCGTGGCCCTGGCTTCCAGTTCCGACAGTGTCGGGTTCATGAAAGGTCTCCCAATCGAAGGACGGCGCCGAGGGCTCGACGGCGGCCGATGGCGGTGTGCGTGTACGCGCCGAGCACGGCCACAGCGGCCAGCCCGGCCGCCAGCACGCTCGGAGTGAGCAGGTCGAGGGCGTAGTCGCCGACGGGCAGGCCACCGGCGTACGAGGACAGGTCCACGCCGGGCCCGAGCGCGGCCGGGAGCAGCAGCCCCAGGCCCAGTCCGGCCAGCGCGGTGATGATGATCATGGGCAGGATCTCCAGCACGGTCAGCCGCTGCGCCTGCCGTTCGGAAAGCCCCAGGGTTCGCAGGAACGACACCGCCCTGGCCCGCTCGGCGGCCCCGACGACCAGCGCCAGCACGATGGCGACCAGCGCGTATCCGGCCAGCGCGACCGTCACCACCAGCAGCGTCCAGCGCACGGTGGAGGTGAGCGGATCGTCCTGGATGGCGGCGAGGGTCTCCGCCTGGGACACCACCGTGGCCTGCGGGACCAGCCGCCGCAGCGCGGCGGGTGAGGCGTCGCCGCTGACCAGCAACGTGTTCACGTACGGGCGCGCCTGGACGCTCAGGGGCACGACCAGGAACTTGCCCTGCGTGTAGAAACCGGGCACCGAGTCGATGACGCCCCGGGTGGCCAGGCGCAGGCGGGACTGCCACCCGATCTCCAACGTCCCCCGTCCCCGCAGCTCCGGCGAGACCAGGACGCCGTCGGACAGCGGCGGCAGGCCGACCGGGGCGTCGCCCAGGAGCTCCCGCCACTGCCCGACGTCCACGGCGAGCGCCTCGGCCCGCTCGGCGCCGTACCCGAGCTGGACCCGGCCCGTCTGCGCGAGCAGCACCCGGTCCACTCCGGCGGCTCCGCGCACCCGCTCGACCTGGGCGGCCGGGATCTCCATCGGCGACGTGATCCGGATCGGCGCCCCGGCCTGCTCCCAGGAGGCCAGCCGCTGCGTGCCCGCGATCCCGTCGGAGATCACCGCCGCGAACACCGACACGGCCAGCGCCGGCAGCAGGATCAGCACCGGCAGCACACTGCCGGAGCGTGCCCGGGCGGCCCTGGTCAGCCCCAGAAACGGTACGGCCGCCCGGCCGCGCGCGGTCAGCCGTACGAGCAGGCGCAGCGGGTACGGATAGCACCGCAAGGTGATCACCGCGGCCGCCAGCGTCAGCGTCACCGGCACCACCAGCAGGAACGGATCCTGCCCCGCGGACGCGGCCGGCCCGCGGGCCCGCAGCAGGTACGCCCCGCCCAGCGCCAGCACCACGACCAGCACCTCCAGCGTCACCCGCCGGGCGGACGGCCGGGTGGCGACCACATCGTCACGGCGTTCGTGCAGCGGCGTGCGGTGCGTGACAGCAGGCCGGGCGGCGGCGAACCCGGCGGAGGCGACGACCACGAGCACCGGCCCGAGGTGCACGATCGGCACCACGGGCCCCGGCACGAGGTACGACAAGGCGTACCCGGCCAGCGCGGCGGGCGCCACCGCCAGCCCGGTCAGCGCCGCCGCCGTGCCCGCCACCTGCCGCAGCGACCCGCCACGCGCCCGCGCCACGGTGAGCGCGTGGTCCATGCGGTCGGTCAGCAGCCGCACGGCCAGCACGATCACGCCCAGCACCACCGCCAGCAGCCCGCCCAGCACCAGGTACATGACGGTCTGCGCGGTGGCCAGCGCGGCCAGGAAGTCGCCGAGCAGCTTCGGCAGCCCGGTCTCCAGGTGGTAGGGGGTGCCCGTCGACTGCAGCGTCACCAGCCGCCCGAAGTCGGCGACGGCGGCGCCGAGGCCGACGGTGTCCTGCGCGCTCGCCGCCGCGCCGTTCACCGGCAGGATCCAGCGGTAGGTCAGGTTGCGCCCGGCGCCGCTGAGCGCGGTCAGGCCCGCGTCGGACATCAGCGTCGTGGTATGGACCTCCATATCCCCGCCGTTCGGGGGCTGGATCTCGGTGTAGTGCAGGATGTCGGTGTTGTGGCTCCAGTAGCGGTCGCCGGGGTCCTTGGCCTCGAACAGGCCGACGATCTTCACCGCGACCTGGTCGTTCTCGCCGAGCACGACCGTCCGGCCCGGCCGCAGCCCCATCTTGGCCGCCGCCTCGGCCACGACGCCCACCTCGATCAGGGGGATCGGCTCGCCCTCGTACCGCATCGTGGCGGGCGCGCCGGGCACGCGGCCCTGGACCCAGTCGACGCGCCGGTCGGCGTCGGACAGCCAGCCGAGGTTGAGGTACCGCCCGCCGTGTGAGCCGGTGACGGGCGTGAGCGTGGTCTTGGCGCTCATGTGGCCGCCGGGGGCCACCAGTGGGCGCAGCGTGGCCGGCAGGAGCTTGTGCCAGAGCCGGTCGCGGGTGTCGAACTGGGCGCGTTCGTGCAGGTCCTCCTGGGACGAGCGCGACTCCACGGTCACCGCCAGGTCGGCCTGTACGGCGGGGGCGCCGGTCAGCGCGCGCCGCAGCGCCTGGTCGAACGCCCCCTGCGTCACCCGGGGCAGCCCCGCGACCAGCACGCAGGCGGTCAACGCGAGCACGAAGAGCACCGCCATCGGGCCCAGGTGCACCCGGGCGAGCCGGGGGATCCTCACTGTTCCTCCCGGAGGCCGAGCCCCTGCCTGCGCAGGTTGCGCGCCAGCCCGGCGACGATGGCGAACAGCACCGCCGCCACCAGCGCCAGCATCGCCGCCGTGGCCCCCCACGGGATGTCCAGCAGCACGCCGGGGGAGACGGCCGTGGCCTGCCCGGTCAGCACGATGTGCGGCACCACCAGCACGCCTACGACCAGCGCGAGCCCGGTGCCGGCCGCCAGCGACAACCCGATGACGAACGCCTGCTCGATCGCCAGCAGCCCGAACATCTGCCGTGAGCTCACCCCGAGCGCCCGCAGGATCGCGAACTCGGCGGTTCGTTCCCGCGCCGCGACCGCCGCGTTGACCAGGAACCCGAGCGCCGCGAACACCAGCGCCGCCAGGAACCCCAGCATCAACGCCCCCTGCAACCCGCTGGCCAGCGGGTCGTCCCGCAGCGTGGCCGCCAGCGCCCGCTCGTCGAGCGCGGTGACGTCCCACTCCGGCCGGCTCGCGAGCGCGCGCACCGCGGGTGTGGGATCGTCCGCGGCCAGCCACCACTCCGTGGCGGGGCGCGGCAGCTCGGCGACGCTCAGCTCGTACGCCTGCAGCGTCCCCCAGTCGGCCAGCACCGCCGGCTGCCCCGCGGTGGTCGTCGGCATCGTGTCCACCACGGCCACCACTTTGACCTGCAGGACCTTGCGGTCGATGCCGGCCGGCCCGACCTGCCCGACGCCCAGCTTGATCGAGGCGGCCAGGTCGGCGGTCAGCACGACGGGCACCGGCCCGGGCGCGGGCGGCGGTGCGAAGGCGGCCATGGCCGGGCTCGTCCCGGTCACCTTCATCGACAGCGGGGGCGCCGCCAGCTCACGGCCGCCGGCGCTCAGGCCGGTCAGGGTCAGGTTCGCGGGGCCGGGCGCCGTGATGGCGATCAGGCCGCGCAACGACAGCGGGTACGTGATCTTCCCGGTGCGCCCGGCCAGCGGCCGCAGGTCGAGGTCGATCCGGTTGTCACCGGCGTGCAGCACTCCGAGCGGCAGGTCGCGCCAGACCCCGAGCCCGTCGGAGAGCACCAGCCGCAGCGGCAGGTCAGCGTCCACCCGGGCGCGCAGAGTGAGCGTGGCCGGCCGTCCGGGGAGCTCCAGCCTGCCCGCCTGGCTCCCGGCCAGCGCCCGGGACATCTGCTCGACCGTCTGCGCCGACAGGTCGGGCCGTAACCGGAACAGCTCGCCCAGCTTGCCCGCCTCGACGCCGAGCAGGACCGCGCTCTCGCCGCTCAGCTCGGTCTGCCCGCGGAAGGCGGGGGAGGCCGCCGTGACCCCCGGCAGGGTGGTGAACGCCGTGCCGCGGCCCAGCGAGCCCAGCTCCGGCCCGTCCGGCGGGCCCGACAGCCGCAGGTCGGCCCCGGCCTGGTGGCGGGCCTGGTCGTCCTGCGAGGCGCGCCAGGTGGCGGCGGTGGCCAGGGACACGATGCCGATCGCGACGGCCATCGTCAGCAGCAGCGTGGGACCGGCGTACTTGAGCGGCCGCCTGCTGACCTGCCAAGCCCCGAGCGCGGGGGCGAGCGTGGGCCTGCGCGAGGTGAGCTTCTCGGCCGGCTTCGAGATGCGCGGCACCAGCCTCAAGCCCAGCATGCCACCGGTGAGCAGGGCGAGCGCGGGCCCGGAGATGATGAGCGGGTCGATGCCGAGCCCGCCCGCGGCGGTGGCGGTCACCGGCGCGCCGTAGTGCCGCAGCTGCCAGATCGCCAGCGCGGCCACGACCAGCAGCGCCAGGTCCGCGCCCGCCCGCTGGATCAGCCCCCGCCCGCCGCTCCGGCCGCGCGCCGTCTGCTCCTCCACGTAGGTGCGCCGGGCCCCCGCCAGCGCGGGGAGCACCAGCAGCACCACCGCGGCCAGCGCCACGCCGAACGACACCAGGAACGAGCCCAGATCGGCCACCGGCGCCAGCCGCACACCGGAAGCCTTGATCCACGGCAGCTGGTTGACCAGGGCGAGCAGTGGCGGGCCCAGGAACGGCGCCACGACCGCGCAGGGGAGCGCCACCAGCAGCGCCTCGCCGCCCGCCAGCCCGGCCAGCCGCACGGTGCCCGCGCCTCGTGAGCGCAGCAGCGCCACCTCCATGCGGCGGTGGTCGGCCAGCAGCCGGGCCGTCAGCATCAGCGCGTACGCGGCCAGCAGCAGCAGTTGCAGCACCGGGATCAGCATGGTGGAGCGCGCCACCAGGGAAGCGGTGTCGAGCTGCGTGAGCATCTCGGGCAGCCGGCTGGCGGCCACGCAGTTGGCGCAGCCGCCGGCCTTCAGCCGCTTCTCCACCCGGTCGATCGCGGCGGCCATCGGCCGGAGCTGGGCGGGGGTCAGCGCGCGCAGGTCGGGCTCGGCGGTCCAGGTGGCGTTGACACTGGTCGCGAAGTGGGTGACGAAGGTCTCGCGGGCCACCATGAGCGGCCCGTACGTGGTGAACTCGCCGCGTTCCGTCCCCCGGCTCAGCAGCGGTTCGCCGGCCCAGCGTTCGCCGAAGGGGTCGTCGAGCTGGAAGATCCCGGCGACGCGGACCTGGACGGGGCGCGGGTCGAGCCGTCCGGTGGTGGTGAACTCCTGGCCGACCTGGAACCCGGACGCCGAGGCCGCCGACAACGACATCGCGACCTCGACCCGGTCGCCGCCCGCCCGCGGCCAGGCGCCGGAGACGAGCCTGGCGTGCCGGTCGAGCCCGTCGTAGCTGCCGAACCTGAGCAGCTCGGGCCGCTTCCGCCGCTCCTGGCCCGGCATGGTGTAGGAGTCCGAGCCGAAGCTGGTGGTGACGGCGGGCGGCCTGGTGTAGGCCCTGGCGAACTCGGCGCGTACGGACCGGTCGAACCCCGGGAACGTCTCGACCGTCACGGGAGCGCTGACGGTGGCGGTGGTCTGCTGGTACGAGGCCGTCTCCATCGTCCTGCGGACACCGGCGTCGGCGATGGAGGAGGCGTACATGGTCAGCGCCACCAGCGTGGTGGTGGCCAGCAGGATCGAGCCGAACGCGGCCAGCAGGAGCAGCGGCTCGCTGAACGCCCGCTTGACGATCAGCGGCCCCCGCATATGTCCCCCTGGTCCCGGTCTAGTGCACCTTCATCCAGGTGGAAGATCCAGGGCAAGGCGATCTTTGCAACGGTGACGGACCCGATATGCCGGTGTGATATCGAAACCGTGACAAAAGGGTGCGAAGCAAGAACGCCGCACCCCTCGAAGGAGTGCGGCGTCCACCTGCCGTTGGCGGGTGTTACTTGGCGGCCAGCGCCGCGGCCTGCTTGGCGATCGCGGACTTGCGGTTGGCGGCCTGGTTCTTGTGGATGACGCCCTTGCTGACGGCCTTGTCGAGCTGGCGGGCGGCGGCCCGCTGCAGCACGGCGGCCTGCGCGACGTCGCCCTGCTCGGCGGCCTCGCGGAACTTGCGGACGGCCGTCTTCAGGGACGACTTGACCGCCTTGTTGCGCAGACGAGCCTTCTCGTTCTGCTTGTTGCGCTTGATCTGGGACTTGATGTTCGCCACGAAGAAGCCTCGGTGAAAGTCTGAGTGATGGATGGGGCGCGCGGGCTCGAGAGAGGGCGCGCCACACACGCAGTTGAACAGGCTACCAATAACTCAGGCGGCTGCTCAAATCAACGCCATCGCGTCATGTATTCTCGCCAGTCCTCCTCCGTGGCGGCGAAGTCCACGTAGAGGGCCAGGCCGAAGCGCTCGCGGCGGCCGTGCTCCGACAGCGCCAGCCGGGCGCCCTCCGCCGCCGTCGCGACGCTCTCGGCGTAGTCGCCCCAGGCCGCTCCATGGTCATGGTACGCCGGGGCGCCGATGAGCAGGGACTTGCCGGCCGGGACCAGGTCCAGGGCCAGGCCCGCCTGGCGGACCACGTGACCGCCGTAGAGGCTCTCCAGCGGGGTGAACGAGTCGTAGGTCATGATGGCGACCTGGTCCACCCGGTCCACGACCTGCCTGAAGTAGCCCGGGGACCAGAACTTGTCGTGGCCGAGCACGACCCGGAAGGCCGGGCGCATGCCGGGGTACGGCTCGATCTGCGGGGTCGAGGTGGACAGCAGCCGGGTGTGCTGCCTGGTCCGTTCCAGCAGGTCGAGGAAGTCGGTGTCGCCGTCGCCGATCGGCTCGAAGTTGTAGTGGATGCCGTCATAGCCCTGCCGCATGATGGCGGCCACGCCGGCCAGCACGTTCTCGCGGGCGGCGGGGTCGTCGAGGTCGAGGCCGTTCTCGACGGTCTGTCCGAGCCAGGCGGAGATGCGGATGGCGGGGAGGTGCTGGTGCATCCACTTCACGAAATTTCCGGCGTTGGGGTATTTGGCGGGATTTAACCGGCCGTCGTATTCGAACGGGCCGGAATGCACGTACACGTCCTTGACGCCGGTGGCGCGCAGCCGTACGGCCAGCCGCTCGACGTCCTGCTCCGTACGGCGGCCGTCCACCCACGCGTGGCCCAGCCAGAGAGCGTCGTTGCCCGTGCTCTTCGCCCATGCCGCCGGTGCACCGGTAAACTGGATCCGGAGCGCGGTGGCCAGGAGGCCGACCAGCGCGACCACGATGGCCAAGGCAAGCGCGACTAGGCGCAGGCCGCGGCGGATGACGGTTCGGATGCTCATCCGGGCATGTCACCATGGAAGACTGCTTGTCCTCAACCTTGTCGAAACGGACTTCGGTGCGCACTCAGCCTGGCCAGACCGACCCCGCGTTGATCCGCAACTTCTGCATCATCGCGCATATCGACCATGGCAAGTCGACCCTTGCCGACCGGATGCTGCAGATCACCGGCGTGGTCGACGAGCGTTCCATGCGGGCCCAATACCTCGACAGGATGGACATCGAGCGCGAGCGGGGCATCACGATCAAGTCCCAGGCCGTGCGGCTGCCGTGGGACGGGCACGTGCTCAACATGATCGACACGCCGGGCCACGTCGACTTCACCTACGAGGTGTCCCGGTCGCTGCAGGCGTGCGAGGGCGCGATCCTCCTGGTCGACGCGGCCCAGGGCATCGAGGCGCAGACGCTGGCCAACCTCTACCTGGCCATGAACGCTGACCTGCACATCATCCCCGTGCTCAACAAGATCGACCTGCCGGCGGCGCAGCCGGAGAAGTTCGCCGAGGAGCTGGCCGGGCTGATCGGCTGCGACCCCTCCGAGGTGCTCAGGGTGTCGGGCAAGACCGGCGAGGGCGTGCGCGAGCTGCTCGACCACGTGGTCCAGACGGTGCCCGCGCCGGTGGGCGCGGCCGACCGGCCCGCCCGTGCGCTGATCTTCGACTCGGTCTACGACACCTACCGGGGCGTGGTCACGTACGTCCGGGTCGTGGACGGCCACCTGGGCAAGCGCGAGCGCATCCTGATGATGTCCACCAGCGCCACCCACGAGACTCTGGAGATCGGCGTCATCTCTCCCGAGCCCAAGCCCGCCGACCTGGGGCTGGGCGTCGGCGAGGTGGGCTACCTCATCACCGGCGTCAAGGACGTGCGCCAGTCGCGCGTGGGTGACACGGTCACCTCGGCGACCAAGTCCGCGAGCGAGATGCTGGCGGGCTACGAGCACCCCAAGCCCATGGTGTTCTCCGGGCTCTATCCGATCGACGGCGACGAATACCCCGAGCTGCGCGAGGCGCTCGACAAGCTGCAGCTCAACGACGCCGCGCTGGTCTACGAGCCGGAGACGTCGGCGGCGCTCGGCTTCGGGTTCCGCGTCGGCTTCCTCGGGCTGCTGCACATGGAGATCGTGCGGGAGCGGCTGGAGCGGGAGTTCGGGCTGTCGCTGATCTCGACGGCGCCCAACGTGGTCTACCGCGTGGTCATGGAGGACGGCGCCGAACACACCGTCACCAACCCGTCGGAGTTCCCCTCGGGCGGGAAGATCGCCGAGGTGTACGAGCCGGTGACGAAGTCGACGATCCTGGCGCCTGCCGAGTTCATCGGGGCGATCATGGAGATCTGCCAGGGGCGGCGCGGGCAGCTGCTCGGCATGGACTACCTGTCGGAGGACCGGGTCGAGATCCGCTACACGCTGCCGCTCGGCGAGATCATCTTCGACTTCTTCGACCAGCTCAAGTCGCGCACCCGGGGCTACGCCTCGCTCGACTACGAGCCGGCGGGCGAGCAGCAGGCCGATCTGGTCAAGGTCGACATCCTGCTGCAGGGCGAGGCGGTCGACGCCTTCAGCGCGATCGTGCACAAGGACAAGGCCTACGCCTACGGCGTGGACATGGCGAAAAAGCTGCGCGAGCTGATCCCGCGGCAGCAGTTCGAGGTGCCGATCCAGGCCGCCATCGGGGCCCGGGTCATCGCCCGCGAGAACATCCGCGCCATCCGCAAGGACGTGCTCGCCAAGTGTTACGGCGGTGACATCTCCCGTAAGCGCAAGCTGCTGGAGAAGCAGAAGGAAGGCAAGAAGCGGATGAAGATGGTCGGCCGGGTCGAGGTGCCCCAGGAGGCCTTCGTTGCCGCGCTGTCCACCGACTCCGGCGGGGACAAGACCAAGAAGTAGCAGGTCTCACCCCTATCTGGGGACGTCCTTACCACTCCTTTTTGGGTAGCTATTACCCTTAAAGACATGGAAGTGGTGCAGACGGCGCGAATGCTGCTTTCTCGGGTCACGGCCGACGATCTCCTTGCCGTCCACGAAATCCACTCCGATCCGCGAACAAGCGTTTACAACCCCGGAGGGCCCAGCCCCGACCTGGAGTCGAGCCGGGCCATGCTGGACCTCTGGCTGGCGGACTGGTCGGAGCGCGGCCTCGGCTACTGGGCGGCGCGGCCGGTGGGTGAGTCCCGCGTGATCGGCTTCGGCGGCCTGCGCCGCGCCGTCATCGCCGGGGACGAGGTACTGAACCTCTACTACCGCTTCCGCCCCTCGGCCTGGGGACACGGGTACGCGGTGGAGCTCGCGGAGGCGGCGCTGCTGGTGGGCAAGGACCTCGGGACCGTCGTGGCGGTGATCCGCGACATCAACGCCCCGTCACGGAAGGTGGCGGAGCGGGCGGGCATGCACAAACAGCGAACGATCCCGTACGGGGGCGTCCCCAACGACGTCTACGTCGCCTGAGCCGTTCCCTTGGTGGCTGGGCCCGTCACGGTCTCTTGAGCCGTGCGAGGGCGCGCCCGCCACAAATACCCCGCCAGGACCAGCGCACCCGCGACGGCCTGGACCGCCAGGAACGTGCCCGGCCGGGCAGGTGCGGAGAACAATGCCGCCACGGCGGGCAGACAGCCGATCAGGGCCAGATCGATGCCGGTGAACGCCCAGATCAGCGGACCGGTCGGGACCGGGCCGCCCGGGGTGTCCAGGACCGGCGCGGAGTGGTCGACGGGGCTGCGCCCGGCCATGCGCAGGGCAGCGGCGGCCAGCGCCGGTGCGACCGGCAGGCCCAACCACCACCAGGTCCCGGAGAACGCCCCGGTCAGGACGCTCACCCAGACCAGGGCCAGGGTCGCCCAGGCGCCGCCGAGCAGGGCGGGCAGGATCGCGCGGGCGGCGAGGGCCTGGCGGTGGCCCACGCCGATCAGTCTGGCCAGGGCGGGATTGTCGCCGTCCCGGCGCGCCCCCGACGTGCCCGTGACCGCCACGGCCAGCGCCCCCGCCAGCACGGCGCCGCCGAGCACCGGCGGCGGGCCGCCCGCCTGGGCCAGCACGGCGGGCAACGCCGCCAGCGCGAACATGGCCGCCAGCCGTCCCGGCCTGCGGCCCAGGCGGCGCCAGTCCTGCCACGCCAGCGCCAGAGGGGCGGGCAGGGCGGGCCAGCGCCGCGAGGTGAGCCTCCTGGCCCGCCAGTGGTTGTCCTCGGCGATCCAGGTGAGCGCGCCGGGGTCGAGGACGACGGCCGCGTTCGCCACGTGGCCGCCGCGGGTCGAGGCCGTCACGAGGGCACGGGTGGGGATGCGGTCGAGCGCCACCCATGCCCGGCCCACCAGGAAGGCGGCGACCGCGGCGGCGCCGGACGCGGCGGCGGTCACCGCGGGCAGGGGAGCGTTCGCGGCGAGGGCGAGCACCGTACGGAGCCGGCCGCTCACCGCCAGCACCGCCAAGGCCATCAGCGCTGCCGTGACGACCGTCAGCCAGACCTGCCACGACTGGGACGCCTGGCCGAGCACCGCCAGCGCCATCCCGCCCACGGCCGCCGAGACGCCGAGCGCCAGCGCGCCCAGCACCCGCCACACGATCGGGTCGGGCGCGCCCAGCGCCATCACCAGGCCCAGCCCGAGCAGTGCGCCCGCCATCACCGCGACCAGCACCAGCATCCGCCCGGTGGGCCCGAGCAGCTGCCGCCGGTTCAGCGGCGAGAGCAGCAGCCAGGAGGCGTCGGGGGAGGGCAGCAGCACGGGTCCCGCCGCGCGGGCCGTGGCCAGGAAACCGGCCAGCGCCAGCGCCACCAGTGCCACCCCGGCACCCGTGCGCGAGGGGTCGATCTGAAGGTTCAGCCCTTCGAGGGTGGAGGTGACGGGCGTGCCGAACACGGCGGCCAGCATCGCCAGCCCGAAGCCGGTCACGTACCGGTCGAGCAGGCTGGGGCGGGCACGGCGGCGGGACCACAGGAACGCCCGCACGGCGCGTACGCTGCCGACGGATTCGGTCATGTCGTGGTGGCCACGGGCGGTGGGGGCCGGGCGTTCGCTCATGCGGCCGTCGCCCCCGAGGGTGAGACCTGGCGGGCGTGGGAGGCCAGGTCCTGGTCGTGGGTGGCCAGGACGACGGTGCCGCCCTCGGCGGTGTATTCGTGGAGCAGGCCCGCCAGCCGGGCGCGGAATCCGACGTCCAGACCGCGTTCGGGCTCGTCGAGCAGCAGCAGCGAGCTGGGCCGCAGCAGCGCCGCGGCCAGGCAGAGACGCTGGCGCTGGCCGGTGGACAGGTTGAGCGGCGGCGCGTCGGCCCTCTCCACCAGCGCGAACACCTCCAGCGCCGCCTCCACCGCCATGCGGGGCCGGGCGTGTACGGTGCTCATCAGCTCCAGGTGCTCGCGGGCGGTGAGCCCCGGATACCACGCGGGGTCGTCGCCGAGGAGCGAGACGCGGCGCCAGAACGCGGTGTCGTCGGCGGGCGGCCGGCCGAACACCAGGACCTCGCCGGAGGTGACCGGCTGGAGCCCGGCCAGGCAGCGCAGCAGGGTGGACTTGCCGCAGCCGTTCGGGCCGATCACGGCCACGATCTCGCCCTGTGACACGGTCAGGCGCATGTCCCGCAGCACGGGGTTGCCGCCGAGTTCGACCGTGAGGCGATCAATGCTGATGATCGAGTCCTGCACCGTTCGAGCGTAGCCACTGATACCGGCTGGCGCGCAGGGGTTTCTGGCGCTCATCCTCGGCCCACTGATCGGATTCTGTCGGTGGCGGCGGCTAGCGTGCTGTTCCGAACACCAGTGCGACTGGAGGGTGACATGAGTGCTGCTGAGCAATTCGAGCGTGCTGCTGTGCTGGGGGTCGCCGTGGCCGAGGAGACGCGGCGGCTGCTGAGACTCCACATGGTCGCCGACGACGCGGGGGAGGACGGCACGGTGCTCGTGGACGTGCCCTATCCCGACGCGGTGGTGGTGACGGCGTTGCTGGACGTGGCGGCCGAGTGCTTCGGTGAGCGGGGTGAGTCGGTCGAGGAGACCAGGCAGGCGGCGCTGGAGACGTTGTTAGGCCTGACGGGGTTCGACAGCGAGTCCCAGCTCAACTCGGACTGAGCACCAGCCGTCCCGACGGCACCCCACCCCACCCCGGGCGAACCCGCCGGCCTGACCCCGGTCAGGCCGGGACCTTCAGGTGCACCAGGAAATGGCCGTCGTAGGTGCCTGCCGAGAGCGTGCCGCCCAGCAGTTCGGCGCGTTCGCGCATGCCCATCAGGCCGTAGCCGCCCCCGGGTGAGCCCTTCTGCGTCGAGGCGGGGTTGGTGATGCGGAGGTCGCACCAGGCCGGGTCGAAGGCGAGTTCGACGGTGGCCGGGCTGCCGGGGGCGTGGCGGCGTACGTTGGTGAGCGCCTCCTGGGCCGTGCGGACCAGGGCGAGCTCCGTCTCCGGCGAGAGGCGGTGCTCCGGGCCGGAGATGCGCAGCGTACAGGTCTGGTGTGTGGTGCTCTCGAAGTCCTCGGCCAGCGTGCGCAGGGCCGTGGGGAGCGCCGGCGGGTCATCGCGCAGCGCTGACACCGCCCTGCTGGCCTCCTCCAGCCCCGACTTGGCCAGGTCGCGGGCGTGGGTGACCCGGTCGAGGGCCTCGGCCGAGCGCTCCGCGCGCAGCAGCATCCTGGCGCCCTCCAGGTGGACGAGCTGAGCCGACAGGGAGTGCGCCAGGATGTCGTGGATCTCCCTGGCGATCCTGGCACGCTCGGCCAGCACGGCTTCGCGGGCCTGGGCGGCCCTGGTGGCCCTGCGCTGCTTGGCCGCATAGCTGAGCAGGAAGATCAGGCAGACGCTGAGGACGAGGGTGAAGTCCCGCGTCATACCGCCTGACAGCAGGTCGGCCACCAACAGGCCCCCCACGGCCAGCAGCCCGATCGGCAACGATTGCTGCAGGGGGAAGCGGGTCGCCACCACGCTGATGGAGATGAGCAGCACCCCGATCACCGCGCCGCCCTCGGTGAGCGTGTTGAGGGCGACGGCGAGCATCACCGCCAGACTGAGGGCGATCAGCGCGGCGGGGTGCGGTGGCCGCCACGCCGACCGGAACGACGCCCACCACGACCGGCCCGATGGTCGGGGCGGTTGGTCGGCCGGGAGGTGGGCGGCCGACTCGTGGTGGTTGCTTGCCGAGGGGCGGCTGGGCTGGTCGGACGGGGTTCGCCGGGACAGGAGCACGAATGCGAGCAGGGTGAGGGCCAGCAGGGCGGTCAGGACGGTGATGGCAAGGGAGGCGCCGGTGAGGCCCGGCGCGGGAGTCGCTCTGACCTGAGCCACGATCAGCAGGGCGATCACCCCCAGCCGCAGCGCGGTGGGGGCGATTCCGGACAGCGCACGTCTCACGCCACGACGGTATCCGCTTGCCTGCCCGTGCTGGCGAGCGCACGGCCCCGGCGGGCGACGAGATACGACTGGACACCGATGGTGATGCCCACGAACAGCAGGATGCCGCCGGTGGAGGGGGACAGGCCGAGGAGGTTCCCGGCGTAGAGCAGGACGAGGCGGGTCGCTATCGAGGCCAGCCAGCCCACCAGGGTCCAGCCGGTGGCCTTGGACCAGGCGACGCCGGAGCCGTCCAGCCACACCCGTACGGTCGAGGCCCGCCACATGCCGAGCGCGACGGAGGCGGCGGCCTCCACCAGAAGCAGCGCCACGCTGACCGCGACGTGCCGGGAGTCGAAGAGCCCGCCCAGCACGAGGCCGGCGACGATCATGACGCCTGAGGTGATGAGGATGACAGGCCGGCCCGTGGGGCGGGCCTGCAGCTGGCGGTAGATGACGAAGGCGATGGCGAGGAGGACGAGGAGGGAGATCTGTAGCTGTTCCACGGATATGACCGTAGGGAGGCGGGGCTCGCATCGGATCGGCCCACGGGTTGACCCTCCGGATCTCCACCCTGAGGTGGAGACCCGGCGCGGACCGAGGCCGCGCACCGCCCGGGGTGGGGGCTCCGAGCGGGGTGGAATTGGGGTCGCGGAGGGATGGGGCCTGCGGTTACCGTCGCGATTATGCGCATCATCTCCGTGAACGTGGGCACCGTTGTCGAGGCCGAGTGGGCGGGCACCTTACGGCGTACGGCCATCGACAAGCAGGCGGTCGGTGGCCGGGTGAAAGTGGTGACCAACGGGCTGGCCGGGGACGAGCGGGCCGACCAGAAGCACCACGGCTCACCGGACCAGGCGGTCTACGCCTATGCCAGTGAGGACTACGCCTGGTGGGAGGGTGAGCTCGGGCGGCGGCTACGCGCCGGGCTGTTCGGCGAGAACCTCACCACCTCCGGGCTCGACGTCACCAACGCGCTGGTCGGCGAGCGGTGGCGGGTGGGAAGCGCGGTGCTGGAGGTGAGCGGGCCCCGGATCCCGTGCGTGGTGTTCCGCAACTGGATGGACGAGCCGGGCTGGCTCAAGCGCTTCACCAAGGCGGCGCGGCCGGGGGCGTACCTGAGGGTGGTCGAGCTCGGGGAGCTGGGTGAAGGGGACGCGGTGGAGGTCCTGGAGCGGCCCGAGCGCGGGGTGAGCGTGGGCGACTGGTTCCGGGCCAGGCACCAGGACCGGGACGCCCTCCGCCGCATCCTGGCCGTGCCCGGACACGACGCCAGATGGGATGAACTGGCCGAGCAAGTCCTGGACTCCCGGCACTGAGACTCTCGGGTCGGGTCTCTACGCGGGATCGCGACATCCCGCTCTTGCCCATGAGAACGGGCCTCCGCGGCGGCCGGGCAGGCACCGGGCCGGGCGGGTAAGCCACCGCCCGGCCGATGAGTCGGGTCAGCGTAGGACGGTGTACAGGGCCGAGGTGAGGGAGGCGCGTGAGTCGTCCTGGTCGATGGACCACAGCATCGAGCCGCCCAGCCCCTTGAGCCGGATGTAGGCGGCCTTCTCCAGCAGCATCGCCGGATCGTCGTACGACCAGAACTCGTTCCCGTCGTAGAGCCACATGGCGCCCGTCCGCAGGTCGCGGTAGCGCTTGCCGGGCTTGGAGACCAGGTCCTTGTAGTCCTCGGTGCCCGGGCCCCACTTACCCTGTGCGGGTCCCGTGGCGGGCCGGTAGAGGCCGTCGCCGCCGCTCGTGACGCCGGTCCAGCCCTGTCCGTACGCGGGCACGCCGACGACGATCTTGCGGCCGGGCGCGCCCCGCGACAGGTAGTCGCGCACGGTCTGGTCCACGCTGTACTTCACCGGGTTCGGATCCCGCCGATCCCTGAACAGGTTGCCGTTGTGACCGGTCTGCGGCTCCCACGTGCCGTGCAGGTCGTACCCCTGGATGGTGGCGAAGTCGAGCAGCTTGAACACCTCGCGCACCTCGAACCCGGCGTCGATCTTCGCCGCCGCCGCGGGCAGGAAGGCCGAGAGCTGCGCCGACCGCGAGTACGCGCGCAGCTGCGAGCGCAGCTCGGCCACGAACAGCGTGAAGTTCCGCCGGTCCTCGGGCCTGATGACATTGCCCTCGGCCCCCGCCGAGCCTGGCCACTCCCAGTCCAGGTCGATGCCGTCGAACACGCCGGCCCCCGCGCCCGGCTCCAGCCCCGGCAGGTTGCCGCGCAGCCACAGGTCGATGCACGAGCGCGCCAGCGCGGCCCGCGACTCGGCGGTGAGCACCGCGTCGGAGAAGTAGGCCGACCCGGTCCAGCCGCCCAGCGAGATCAGCACCTTGAGGTCGGGGTGCTTGGCCTTGAGCTTGCGGAGCTGGTTGAGGTTGCCGTTCAGGGCCTGGCCGGGCGCGTCGGCGACACCGTCCACGCTCTGCTCCGCGGGCACCGGCCGCTGCCAGTCCGCCCACGGGTCGGCCGAGTAGCAGGCGCCCTCGGCATTGACGAAGCCGAAGGCGTAGTTCAGGTGCGTGAGCTTGGCCGCGGCGCCCGTGGCGTCCACGTCCTTGACGTGGTAATTGCGCCCGTAGATGCCCCACTGCACGAAGTAGGCGACCCGCTTGAATTCGGTGCGGGCCTCGGCGGGCACGGAGACCGCCGAGAAGCCGAGTAAGAGCGCGAGCGTGATCAGGACCTTCTTCTTCACGGGCGTCTCCAGGGGACGAACTTATAAGAAACTTTCCTATAAGTAGACGCGATCGTAGGTCCGCGGTGCCTCCCCGTCAACGATCCGCGTGACCTCCCCCGGACTCGACACCACCACCCAGGCGTACGCGCGGGCGGCGAACAGCAACACCGGCGGATCACAGAAGGCTTGCGGTGGGGAATCCACGTGGTTCGCAGCCGGATCGGAGCACTCTCGCGGGCCGGGCAGACTGGGAGGCGTGCCATCCACCCTGCCCGACGGCGATCCCGCGCCCACCTCCGGCGAGCTGCCCGACAGCGCGCTGAGCGGCCTCAGCGAGCGCCCGTTCGGCTTCTACGTGCACGTGCCGTTCTGCGTCACCCGCTGCGGCTACTGCGACTTCAACACCTACACCGCCGCCGAGCTGGGCCCAGGCGCCTCTCAGCGGGACTACGCGGACACGGTCGTGGCGGAGGTGCGGCTCGCCCGCGCCGTCCTCGGCACGGCCGACCTGCCAGTGGAGACGGTGTTCTTCGGCGGTGGCACGCCCACCCTGCTGCCGCCCGAGGACCTGGCCAGGATTCTGGCCGCGATCGACTCGGAGTTCGGGCTGAGGCCGGACGCCGAGGTCACGACGGAGGCCAATCCCGAGTCCGTGGACCCCGGCTACCTGGAGAAGCTCCGCCAGGGCGGTTTCAACCGGGTCAGCTTCGGCATGCAGAGCGCCAGCGAGCACGTGCTGCGCGTGCTCGACCGCCGGCACACGCCGGGCCGGGCGGCGGCGGCCGTACGCGAGGCGAGGGCGGCCGGGTTCGAGCACGTCAACCTGGACCTGATCTACAGCACGCCCGGCGAGTCAAACGACGACTGGCGGGCCTCGCTGGCCGCGGCGATCGAGGCCGGGCCCGACCACGTGTCGGCATACTCGCTGATCGTCGAGGACGGCACCCGGCTGGCCGCCCGGATCCGGCGCGGCGAGCTGCCGATGCCCGACGACGACGTGGCCGCCGACCGTTACGAGATCGCCGACGAGATGCTGGCCGCGGCCGGCTTCCGCTGGTACGAGGTGTCCAACTGGGCCCGCTCCGACGCCGCCCGCTGCCGGCACAACCTGCTCTACTGGACCGGCGGCGACTGGTGGGCGGCCGGCCCCGGCGCGCACAGCCACGTCGGCGGCACCCGGTGGTGGAACGTCAAGCATCCCGCCGCCTACGCCCAGCGGCTGGCCGCCGGCGCCTCGCCCGCCCACGCCCGCGAGGTGCTCTCCGACGACGACCGGGCTGCCGAGCGGCTGATGCTGGAGTTGCGGCTGTCGTCCGGTTACCCGCTCGCCGACGTGGCGCCCGCCGCGCGTACGACCGTGGCGAGCGCCCTGGCGCGCGGGCTGCTGGAGCCGGCGGCGTTCAGGTCGGGGCTGATGGTGCTCACGCTCCAGGGGCGGCTGCTGGCCGACGCGCTCATCAGGGACCTGGTGGTCTAGGTGATCATGCGGATGGCGAACGGGTAGCGGTAGTTCCGGCCCTTGTTGGTGGCCATCGCGGCCTGGATGTGGAAGATCAGGGACAGGATCCAGATGACCGGGAACAGCAGGAACCCGATGAAGAGCAGCGTCAGGAAGCCCGCGATGACGTAGCCGATGAACATCGTCAGCTGGAAGTTGAGCGCCTCTGCCGCCTGGTCCCTGACGTAGGGGGACTCGTCCTTCTTCATCAGGTAGATGATCAGCGGGCCGATCCAGGAGACCAGCAGGCCCAGGAGGTGGGACAGCATGGCCATCGTGGTGTCGTCGGTGCCGGGGCGGGGGCCGTAGCGGCCGGGGACGTGCGGCTCGCGGGGGCCGGGCGGGTAGCCGTAGCCGGGTTGTCCGGACCCGTACCCGGGCGACGGCCCGTAGCCGGGTTGTCCGTATCCGGGCTGGGGAGCGGACTGGCCGTAGCCCGGCTGGCCGTAGCCTTGCTGGCCGTAGTTCTGCTGACTGTAACCCTGCTGGCCGTAACCCTGCTGGCCGTAACCCTGCTGGCCGTAGCCCGGCTGACCGTAGCCCGGCTGGCCGTAGCCCGGCTGCCCGTAGGGCTGCTGGCCGTGGCTCGGCGGCTGCTGCCCATAGCCGTACTGCTGGCCGTAGTCGGGCGCGGAACCGGGCTGATGACCGTAGCCGGGCTGGGAGCCCGATTGCCGGCCGTAGCCGTAACCGGGCTGGGGGCCGGAGCCGGGGCTCGGCGGGGGGAGGTCCGCGGGGGTCACGCGGCGGGTACGGTCGTCGTCCCCGGTGCCGTCGGGCGCCTGGGGCGGGTCCTGGCTCATGGTGTCTCCGTAACGAAGTCGATCAGTTCCTCGACCCGGCCGAGCAACTCCGGCTCCAGGTCCGTATAAGTCGAGACGGCGCCGAGGATGCGCCGCCACGCGTCCGCGGGCTCCGTCCGCCAGCCCAGGGCGGCGATCACGCCCTCCTTCCAGGGCACCCCGCGCGGCACGTCGGGCCAGCCGGGGATGCGCAGCACCGACGGTTTGACCGCCTGCCAGATGTCGATGTACGGATGCCCCACCACGAGCACGTCCGGTGAGGTGATCTCCGCGGCGATCCTGCTCTCCTTGGATCCGGGCACGAGATGGTCGACCAGCACCCCGAGCCGGCGCCCCGGCTCGGGGGCGAACTCCGCCACGATGGCCGGCAGATGGTCCACGCCCTCGAGATATTCGACCACGACGCCCTCGACCCGCAGATCGTGGCCCCAGATCTTCTCCACCAGGGCGGCGTCGTGCACGCCCTCGACATAGATCCGGCTCTCCCTGGCCACCCGCGCCCGCAGGCCGTCCACGGCGATCGAACCCGACGCGCTGCGCCGGGGTCCCGCGGGGGCCGTCGCCGCCGGGCGTACCAGGGTCACGGGTTTGCCCTCCAGCAGGAACGCGGCGGGCGCGAGCGGGAACAACCGTCGCCTGCCGAACCGGTCCTCCAGCGTGACGGCCTCCTTGTCACAGGCCACCACCGCGCCGCAGAAGCCGCTGTCGGCATCCTCCACGACCAGGTCCTGCTCGGCGGGCACTTTCGGGATCTTCCCCTTGCCCGGCCGACGCCAATTCCCCGCCAGTACATCGCCCTCGTACACACGGGGACCGTAGCAAATCACCCGCCCACCGCAAGGCGCTTGCGGAAGCCACTCCTCCGTACCAGGACCGCGACCGTGCCGCCGATCCCGACGAGCAGTCCGATGCCGAGGATCAGCACCAGCGCCGCCAGCCCGCCGAAGACGCCGCCCACGGCGGTCCTCACCTCGCGGCCGACGCCGTAACGCACGGTGGCCTGTTCCCGGTTGGCGCACGTGAGCTGGTAGTCGCCCTTGGCGGGCGCGTTGATCACGAGGATCTGCTCCCACACGTTGCCGCCGTCCGTGACCGTCCGGGTGCCCGTGGTCTTGGCGAGCCGGGCCTGGCCGGGGCCGCCGGAGATCGAGCACTCGTAGGTGACGGGCGTGTCGCTGGCGAGATAGATCGCGGGCTTGTCCGCCGGGTCGACGGGCACCGTGACGGTTTCCCCGGAGGCGAACGACCGCGTCGGCGCCACCCCTGACACGCTGCTCACCACGCCGGGGGCGAACATGGCCACGCCCACGATCGCGCACACGGCGGCCACACTCCAGGCGAGCGCGATCCACCAAAGGCGCGGCCGGACGGATTTGGGATCGATTCTTGGAGGGAATTGAGGTAATTGGCCGTATTGTCCGTACTGAGGTTGTGGACCGTACTGGGCCGGCGGGCCGTAGCCCGGCTGAGACCCCGGCTGGGGACCATGGCCGGGCTGGGATTCTGGTTGGACCCAGTGACCCGGCCGGGGTCCCGGTTGGGGTCCGTAGCCGGGTTCGGGCCGGTGCTGGGGCGGTTGATCCTGAGGAGGTTGCTGTTGACCGTGGTCGGGACCCTGCCCGGGCGGCGGGCCGTACGACGGGGTCGGTGAATCGTCGGTCATGTGCGCAAGTGTGGGGCCTGTCGGTTCCCGGAAGCCAGAAGCAGGATGCGACCTTGCGTTATCGCACCTTGTGGGTGAGAGCCGTACACTTGGCACTCGGGAACACCGAGTGCTAGTCGGCTCGTTTTCCCATAATGACAGAGGCAGGAGGTGAGCACGTGCTCGACGATCGGAAGCTGGCGGTGCTCCGCGCCATTGTCGAAGACTACGTGTCCACCAACGAACCGGTGGGCTCCAAGGCGCTCGCCGAGCGCCACAATCTGAAAGTCTCCCCCGCCACGGTCAGAAACGACATGGCCGCGCTGGAGGAGGAGGGCTACATCACGCAGCCGCACACCAGTGCGGGCCGGGTGCCGACCGACAAGGGCTACCGCCTGTTCGTCGACCGGCTCTCGCAGGTCAAGCCGCTGTCGGCGGCCGAGCGCAGGGCGATCGAGACGTTCCTCGCCGGAGCGGTCGACCTCGACGACGTGGTGACCCGCACGGTCCGGCTCCTCGCGCAGCTCACCAGGCAGGTCGCGGTCGTGCAATACCCGACGCTGACGCGTTCGACGGTCAGGCACGTCGAGCTCGTGCCGCTCAACGACCGGCGGGTCATGCTCGTGCTGATCACCAACACCGGCCGGGTCGAGCAGCGGGTGATCGAGCTGCCCGAGGTGGTGGAGGACACGCGCATCGCCCACCTGCGCGCCGTGCTCAACGCCTGCCTCGACGGCTGCGGTCTCAGCAACGTTCCCGAACTGGTCGCCGATCTGCCGGAGCGGCTGCCGCCAGAAGACCGGCCCGTCGTGGCCACGATCCTGTCGGTGCTGCTGGAGACGCTGGTGGAGCGGCACGACGAGAAGATCGTGTTCGCCGGCGCGGCCAACCTGGCGGGCGCGGACTTCTCCACCGGCCTGCGCGATGTGCTCGAGGCGCTGGAGGAGCAGGTCGTGCTCATGCGACTGCTCGGCGAGACATCCGCAGACACCCCGTCAGCGCTCACCGTACGCATAGGCTCGGAAAACCCCTATCTGCGTGGCACGTCCATCGTCGCGACGGGATACGGTTCTGGCGACAACCAACTGGCCCGGCTGGGCGTGCTGGGGCCCACCAGGATGGACTATCCCGTGACGATGGGCGCCGTGCGCGCGGTGGCACGATACGTCAGCCAGATCCTGGCTGCTTCTTAAGAGGTCGATAAGTGGCAAACAGTGACTACTACGCCACCCTCGGGGTGCGCCGTGACGCCAGTCAGGACGAGATCAAGAAGGCCTATCGCCGACTCGCCCGCGAGCTGCACCCCGACGTGAACCCCGATCCCGAGACCCAGGAGCGGTTCAAGGAGATCACGCAGGCCTACGAGGTGCTGTCCGACCCGAACAAGCGCCAGATGTACGACCTGGGCGGCGACCCCTTCGGCGGCGCGGGAGCGGCCGCCGGCGCCGGCGGCTTCGGCGCGGGCTTCCCCTTCAGCGACATCATGGACGCCTTCTTCGGCACCGCGGGCGCCAGCCGGGGGCCGCGCTCGCGGGCCAGGAGGGGCCGCAACGCCACCATCAGGGTCGAGCTCGACCTGCGCGAGACGGCGTTCGGCACGACCCGCGAGCTGGTCGTCGACACGGCCGTGCTGTGCGAGGTCTGCCACGGCGCGGGCACCGCGCCCGGCACCCACCCCGACACGTGCGACATGTGCAACGGGCGCGGCGAGATCTCCCAGGTCACCCGCTCGTTCCTGGGCCAGGTCATGACCTCGCGGCCGTGCCCGCAGTGCGGCGGCTTCGGCAGCGTCATCCGCCACCCCTGCCAGGAGTGCTCGGGCGACGGCCGGGTGCGCACCCGCCGTACGATCAAGGTCCGCATCCCCGCGGGCGTCGAGGACGGCACCCACATCCAGCTGGCCGGCGAGGGCGAGGTCGGCCCCGGCGGCGGCCCGCCCGGAGACCTGTTCCTGGAGATCGTCGAGCGGGCCCACGAGATCTTCGAACGGCGCGGCGACGACCTCCACTGCACCGTCCAGATCCCGATGACGGCCGCCGCGCTCGGCACCGTGCTGGCCGTGGAGACCCTCGACGGCACCGAGGAGGTGGACGTCCGCCCGGGCACCCAGTCGGGCCAGGTCATCACCATGTACGGGCGGGGCGTCC
Organism: Nonomuraea jiangxiensis; assembly: GCF_900099965.1. Classification (GTDB taxonomy): domain Bacteria; phylum Actinomycetota; class Actinomycetes; order Streptosporangiales; family Streptosporangiaceae; genus Nonomuraea; species Nonomuraea jiangxiensis. The sequence goes on from NZ_FNDJ01000001.1 coordinate 139,843, forward strand.
AGCGGCTCAACGAGTCCGGCCGGGGAGACCTGCTGATCCACGTCAACGTCGAGACCCCGACCCGCCTCGACACCGCGCAGGAGGAGCTGCTGCGCGAGCTGTCCAGGCAGCGGGGCGAGGAGCGGCCCCCGGGCAAGTTCGCCCCGGGGCAGCAGGGCTTCTTCTCCAGGCTGCGCGACGCCTTCAACGGCAGGTGACGTGACCGTACCGGTGTTCCTGACCCGGGAGCTGGGCGGCGCCGAGCTGACGCTCGACGGCCCGGAGGGGCGGCACGCGGCCTCCGTGCGCCGCCTGCGGGCCGGCGAACGGGTCGACCTGACCGACGGGGTGGGGAAGGTCGCCGAGTGCGTCGTCCGCGAGGTGCTGAAGGACGCGCTCCGGCTCGACGTGCTCGGCCGCTACGAGATCGAGCCGCCCGCGCCCCGGCTGGTCGTGGTCCAGGGGCTGCCCAAGGGCGACAGAGGCGAGCTGGCCGTCGAGATGATGACCGAGGCCGGCGTGGACGTGATCGTGCCGTGGGCGGCCGCGCGCAGCATCACGCAGTGGCGGGGCGACAAGGTCGCCAAGGCGCTGGGCCGGTGGCGATCCACCGCGCGCGAGGCGGGCAAGCAGGCCCGCAGGTTCCACCTGCCGGAGGTGACGGATCCCGCCTCCACCGCCGACGTCGAGAAACTGCTCGCCGGCGCGGCGCTGGGGCTGGTGCTGCACGAGGAGGCGGCCGAGCCGCTGTCCGGGCGGCCGCTGCCGGCGGGGGGCGACATCGTCGTGGTCGTGGGGCCCGAGGGCGGCGTCTCGGAGGAGGAGCTGGCCCGGTTCCGCGCTGCTGAGGCGGTGCCGGTGCTGCTGGGGAACACGGTGCTGCGGACGTCCACGGCGGGGGTGGCGGCGGCGGCCGTGCTGCTTGCCCGTACGGGGCGCTGGTGAGGGCCTGAGGCGGCGCACGCGCCGGAAGGCGTCCGTGAGGGAGGCCCCGGTCAGGAGGGCACGTTGGCGACGTCCATGAGAGGGCTGGCCATGGTGGAGGGCGAGGCGGTCGCTCCCGCGGGCGGGCACTCGTCGGGCGGGCACGGCGACGGCTGCGTGGTCGGCTCCAGGAGCGTGGGTGACGGCGAGGGCGTGAGCAGGGCCGTCGGACAGTCCGTGGGCGGCTGGGGCGGCTCGGACGGCACTGTCTCCTCGGGCACGGCCGTCGGGCACTCCGTGGGCGAGGGGGAGGCCGAGGGCAAGGACGTGGAGGTGGGCGACGGCGACGGCCTGCTGGTCGAGTCGGCCGTCCTCGCGGGCCGCGGCGACTGTGTCCGCGTCACGGGCGGGACGCCGACGTGGGACGGCTCGGGCTGCGGGCCCTTCGACGGCTGCTGCTGGGAGCGGGTCGTGGAGGAGTTGGACGGCACCTTGGAGGTCGTCTCGTTGTCGACCCAGGTGGCGGGCGTCTGGTCGATGATCTGCGAGCGCAGCTGGGGAACGGCCATCACGATCGTTCCCGCCACCAGTACGGCACTGGCGGCGGCCGCGCCCGCCCGCCACCAGAACAGGTTGCGGACGCCACGCCGCTCGATACGGGCGCGGATGATCTCCAGTCCGTCCGGCGAGGGCACGACCGCGTCCGCCTCCGCGCGGAGCGCACGGCGCAGCACGTCACCGTACTCGTCGGGGGGCCGGGTCATGACATTTTCTCCAGGACGGATCGCAAAGCGGCCATACCGCGGGCCGTGTGGCTCTTGACCGCGCCCTTGCTGATGCCCATGGCGTGGGCGATCTCAGCTTCGGACAGATCACCGTAGTAACGCAGAACCAGTGCTTCTCTCTGTCGGGTGGGCAGTGCGCGTAACGCCTCAATGACGGCGGAGCGTTCCAGCTCGCCGATCGCGCCATTCTCGGCGCTCGGGGCGTCCGGCAGCCCCTTGGGGGCGTACTTCTCGACGACCGCGCGGTGACGCAGCACCGAACGGGACCGGTTGACGACAGATTGCCGCAGGTAGGCAAGTGCTTTGTCGGGATCGCGCAATCGCCGCCAGGCGCCGTGGATGGCGACGAACGCATCCTGCACGACTTCCTCAGCGGTCGCCATATCGCGCACCAGCAACACAGCGAGACGCACCAATGACCGGAAGTGCGCGCTGTAGAGCGCGGTAACGGCCATGTCGGCATCCCACCCGACCGGCACCGCCCCCATTGACCTGTCGGCCAGAAGGGTTTCGGTGGTCACATCAGTGGGACGCGCGGCCTTCCCAGAGGGTTTACGCTCTTCCGGTTCTTGAGGTTTCCCCGGTTCCTTAGGGTGCATTACCCAGTCGTGTCCTCGCCAGGTGGCCCTCGCCCGACCCTGAATCGTCTGTTTTTTTGCTGAAGTGTCGCACACTCACCCTAACCGCGTGGATCTTCCCACGCACGACACAGAGGATTACCGATTCGCAACGGACTGCCGATGTCACCGTGATAGATAGGGTGCCAGTTGTGAGCGACTGTCTCTTCTGCAAAATCGTGGCCAAGGAAGTGCCGGCGGAGGTCGTCTACGAGACCGACAGGGCGCTGGCGTTCCGCGACATCAACCCGCAGGCTCCCACACACGTGTTGGTCATTCCCAAGGAGCACCACGCCGACGCGGCCGCCCTGGCCCGCGCCGACCAGGGGCTCGCCGACGAGGTGCTGCTGGCAGCGCACGCCGTGGCCGAGCAGGAAGGCGTGGCCGACGGCGGCTACCGGGTGGTCTTCAACACCGGCCTGGGAGCGGGCCAGACCGTGTTCCACGTGCACGCCCACGTGCTGGGCGGGCGCGCCCTCACCTGGCCGCCCGGCTAGCCCGGCCCGGCCGATATTGGCGCGAGCAATCAGCCTGGTCCCGGCTACGATGGGCTGAGAAGTACACCGAAAGAGACCCGGGAGGCATCAGGCCGCTGGCCTGCCCATGTCCGAACTACATGAATCCCGACGTTCAGCACCTCCCTCGCGCACTCAAGCCAAGGTGCTGATCCCGGACGAATACCCGATGGTCAGCCTCCTGGGCTCCCGTGACGAGCTGTTGCGCGTCATCGAGGGGGCCTTCAGGGCCGACATCCACGTACGGGGCAACGAGATCACCGTCACCGGCTCCCCCGATGAGAGCGGCACCGTGGTGCGCTTGTTCGAGGAGCTGGTCGAAGTGCTCCGCAGCGGTGGCGAGCTCACCCCCGACGCGGTCGAGCGCAGCATCGCCATGCTCCGCATGACCTCCGACCGTCCCGCCGAGGTGCTGTCACTCGACATCCTCTCCTCGCGCGGGCGGACCATCAGGCCCAAGACCGTCAACCAGAAGCGCTACGTCGACGCGATCGACAAGCACACGATCGTGTTCGGCATCGGCCCGGCGGGCACCGGCAAGACCTATCTCGCGATGGCCAAGGCCGTGCGGGCGTTGCAGGAGAAGCGGGTCAACCGGATCATCCTGACCCGCCCCGCCGTCGAGGCGGGAGAGCGGCTCGGCTTCCTGCCCGGCACGCTCTACGAGAAGATCGACCCCTACCTGCGCCCGCTCTACGACGCGCTGCACGACATGATCGACCCCGACTCCATCCCCAAGCTGATGGCCGCCGGCACCATCGAGGTCGCCCCCCTCGCGTATATGCGGGGCCGGGCGCTCCCCATGGGGACCGGCGTGCTCACTCCGGACGGGTTCCGCTCCATCGGGGAGCTGGAAGTCGGTGACCTCGTCATCGGGTCCAACGGTGAGCCGACTCCGGTGCTCGGGGTCTATCCGCAGGGAGAAAAGAAGATCTATCGGCTCTTCAGCCAGGACGGCGCCTCGGTGCTCGCCTCTGAAGACCATCTCTGGGCCGTACGCACTCGTGACGACGCCAATCGGGGCAAGCCGTGGCGGGTGCTGGAGACGAAGGAGATGATCGGCGACCTGCGGACGGCGCACTACCGGAAGTGGCAGTTGCCGCTGCTGAGCGCGCCGGTCTGCTTCCCCGAGCGCGAGGTTCCCATGGACCCGTACGCGCTCGGCCTGCTTCTGGGAGACGGATGCGTCACCGGGACGACCACCCCGAGTTTCGCGACCAACGACCCCGAACTCGCCGAAGCACTCGAGCACGCGCTCCCCGGCGTGCGGGCGAGGTGGAGAAGCGGCCCCAATTACGTGCTCAACCGGGTGAGGAAGCCCGGGGACACCGTGACGATCGCCAACCCGGTCACCGACGTCATGCGGCGGCTGGGCCTTTCCGGCCGGGGATCACACACGAAGTTCGTCCCCGAGGTCTATCTCCGCAACACATCGGAGATCAGGATCGCGGTGCTGCAGGGTCTGCTCGACGCGGACGGAGGTCCTGTCACCCAGCAGGGACGCACCTGCAGGATCCAGTTCACCACCGTGTCGCCGCGGCTTCGTGACGACGTCGTCTTCCTCGTCCAGTCCCTCGGAGGCGTGGCCTACGCTCACGAGCGTCCGGCCGCTGGACGCAGGCCGGGACTGGCGAAGGGCCGGCCGGTCCGCCATCGCCATGACGCCTACACCCTCGATATCCGGCTTCCGGAGGGCATCCAGCCTTTCCGGTTGTCGCGGAAGGCGGAGATCTACAAGACGTACGGAGGCGGTCGTCCCGTGCGCTTCGTGGACCGCATCGAGCCGCGTGGCACGGCGGAGTGTGTCTGCATCCAGGTGGCGGCGGAGGACTCGCTCTACGTCACCGAGGACTTCCTGCTGACACACAACACGCTCAATGATGCCTTCATCATCCTCGACGAGGCGCAAAACTCCTCGGCCGAGCAGATGAAGATGTTCCTGACCAGGCTGGGGTTCAACTCCAAGATCGTGGTGACCGGTGACGTGACGCAGGTCGACCTGCCCGCGGGCACGCTGAGCGGGCTGCGGGTCGTCCAGGAGATCCTCGACGGCATTCCCGACATCCACTTCGCGCGCCTGTCCAGTGCCGACGTGGTCCGGCACAAGCTGGTCAGCGACATCGTCGACGCCTACGGGCGTTACGACGCGCTGCAGGAGCCCAAGCGTCTCCAGCAGCAACGGGGGAAGCGGCGGGTGAGCGAACATGAGCATTGAGATCAACAACGAGTCGGGGGTCGGGGTCGACGAGGAGCGGCTCGGCGCGCTGGCGGCTCACGTGCTCCGCGAGATGGGGATCAACCCGCTGGCCGAGCTGTCGATCGTCGTGGTCGACGAGGACGCGATGGCCGAGCTGCACGAGAAGTGGATGGGCGAGCCGGGACCGACCGACGTGCTGGCGTTCCCGATGGACGAGTTGCGTCCGGGCGGGGGCGCCCGGGGCGACGCCGAGAGCCCGGCCGACCCGGCGCTGCTCGGTGACGTCGTGCTGTGCCCGCAGGTCGCCGCCAGGCAGGCGGAGGAGGCGGGGCACAGCGCCACGGACGAGCTGGAGCTGCTGTGCACGCACGGCATCCTTCACCTGCTCGGCTACGACCACGCCGAGCCGGAGGAGCACAAGGAGATGTTCGGACTCCAGTCCCGGCTCCTGGAGTCGTGGCAGGGGGTGCGCGACCCGCGGTGAACGCCTGGTTGTTGCTGGCCATCGCCCTTGTGATCATCGGTGGCCTGATCGCCGGGGCGGAGACGGCCCTGACGCGCATCTCCAGGGTGCGGGCCGAGGAGTTCGTGCGTGACGCCAGGCGGGGCGCGGGGCGGCTGCAGGCCATCGTGACCGACCCGCCCCGCTACCTCAACCTGCTGTTGCTGCTCAGGCTGAGCTGCGAGCTGGTGGCCACGGTGATCGCGACGCTGCTGTTCATCGACCTCCTGGACGACCAGGGCTGGGCCTATGTCTGGGCCGCCGTCGCGATGATCGTGACCAGCTACGTCGTGGTCGGGGTCATGCCGCGTACGCTGGGCCGCCAGCACGCGGAGCCGGTGGCGCTGGCCAGCGCCCCCATCGTCTACGGCCTGACCCGCATCTTCGGCCCCCTGCCCAAGCTGCTGATCCTGCTGGGCAACGCGCTGACCCCGGGCAAGGGGTTCCGCGACGGTCCGTTCACCTCGGAGGCCGAGCTGCGCGACCTGGTCGACCTGGCCGAGGAGCGCCGGGTGATCGAGCCCGACGAGCGCGAGATGATCCATTCGGTCTTCGAGCTGGGTGACACGCTGGTGCGCGAGGTCATGGTGCCGCGCACCGACATGGTCTACATCGAGCGCGGCAAGACCATCAGCCAGGCCCTGTCGCTGGCGCTGCGCAGCGGCTTCTCCCGCATTCCCGTGGTGGGGGAGAACGAGGACGACGTCATCGGCATCGCCTACCTCAAGGACATCGCCCGCAAGATCCACGAGTCGGGGGAGGGCGGCGGCAAGGACACGGTCGAGTCGATCATGCGCTCGGCCGCCTACGTGCCGGAGAGCAAGCCCATCGACCAGCTCATGCGCGAGATGCAGGCGCGGCAGATCCACATGGCCATCGTCATCGACGAATACGGCGGCACCGCCGGCCTGGTCACCATCGAGGACGTGCTGGAGGAGATCGTCGGCGAGATCACCGACGAATACGACCAGGAGGCGCCGCGGGTGGAGTCCATGCCGGACGGTGCCCTGCGGGTGACGGCCCGGATGCCGGTGGACGAGCTGGCCGAGCTCTTCCACACCGAGATCGACGTGGACGACGTCGAGACGGTGGGCGGGCTGCTCGCCCACGCGCTCGGGCGGGTGCCGATCGCCGGCTCGCACGCGGAGGTGGCCGGGCTCACGCTGACCGCCGAGAGCCTGGCTGGCCGCCGCAACCGCATCAGCACCGTGGTCGTCCGCCGTGACACGCCGCCGGAGGACGAGGTCGTGCCGGCCGCCGCCGAACGGGAGTGAACCGCATGCCGGAGTAGTCCGCCGGGCGGAGCGGGTCTGCCGGGCGGAGTGGTCCGCCGGGCGGAGTGGTCCGCAGGCCGGACTGACGTGCAGGAAACCGCCGGGCGGACAAATGTGGGTAGATCTCGCAAGCGTTCTACAAGTCATCTGCAACCCGGGTCCGGCACTCTCTAATCACGACATCCAGTGCGGTGGGTGTCACAAAGGAGCGACCGAAGGCCGGGTGGGGTTCGCGGCCGGACGGTCGCTCCTGGGGGGAACGGCAGCGCCCCTGCTGGGGCGTCGGTCGGCGTAAAGGGTGTTCTCGTCCGGTTAATCGGGTGAGAGCACCCTTTTTGCGTGTTGGTGGGAACCTCGGTGGATTGCCACATTCGTCGGCGGGGGAGGCTGCGATCCAGGGGGGATCATGAATCGCGAGACCATCGCCTGCGCGATGCTGGCCTGCGCGCTGGCGGGTTGCGGCGGCGCGGAGAGGCCGAGCGTCCTCGACGCGCGAGCCTCGGCGCAGCTACGCGCCGTGCTGAGCAAGGAGCCCCAGCTGCCCGACGGTTTCACGAACAGGCCGGACCAGGCGTGGCAGATGCCGTTCAGGCAGGCGGACCGGAACTGCCGGGCCGTGCTGGACCCCGCCGGCGGGCGGGCGCCCGGCCAGGAGCTCACCGCCCAGGCGGCGGTCACCTACCGCGGCGACGGGCTGGGGGAGCAGGCCGGGGTGGGCCTGGCCCGGTACGCGGGCGACGCGGCCGAGGACCGGCTCGACGACCTGGCCGAGGCGCTGGAGTCCTGCCGGGTGGTCCGCGGCTCCGACGGCACCGACCTGCGGCCGCAGGAGCTGGAGATCGAGGGCGACTGGGACGAGGCCGTGGCCGCGCGGCTGCAGGGGCGGCTGAACGGCTACCCCTACACCGTGGACGTCGTGCTGTCACGGGTGGACGACACGCTGGTGTCCGTGGTGCACACGGGCATGGACGCCGTGGACACCGCCCGCACCCGCGCAGTGGTCGAGGCGGTCATTTCCCTCGCCACCGCCTAACCTTGTGCCCGTGACTCTCGATCCTGAAGACACCAAGATCATCACTCTGGCCCGGGCGACCCGGGCCCGCAACGGCTCCGCGGAGGGGGCCGCCGTACGCGACGAGACCGGGCGCACCTACGCGGCCTCCAACGTGTCGCTGGAGGCGCTGACGCTGTCGGCGGTGCAGGTGGCGGTGGCCATGGCCGTCTCCAGCGGCGCGCGCTCCCTGGAGGGCGTGGCGCTGGTGACCGAGGGCGACCCGAGCGCCGCCGACACGGCCGTGGCCGCCGAGCTGGGCGTCAAGACGCTGCTCGTGGCCGGCCCTGACGGCACCCTGCGGGGCTGACATGCCGATGTCGCCATTCCTGGCGAGGCTGCGGGAGAAGGTCGGCTCCGAGCTGCTCATGCTGCCGTCGGTGTCGGGGTTCGTGTTCGACGGGGACGGCCGGGTGCTGATGGCCTCGCACGGCGACGTGCACCTCTGGGCGGCCCCCGGCGGCGGCGTTGACCCCGACGAACGCCCCGAGGACGCCGTCGTCAGGGAGCTGCGGGAGGAGCTCGGCATCACCATCGAGGTACGCGGCCTGATCGGCGTCTACGGCGGCCCCGACTTCCGCACGGTCTACCCGAACGGCCACCAGGTGGGCTACGTCATCGCGGCCTACGGCTGCGTGATCGTCTCGGGCGAGCCCGAGCCGGACGGCGTGGAGATCAACGACTACCGATGGGTGTCGGAGGAGGAGCTCGCCGGCCTCCGTACGACGGCGTGGACGCCCCGGGTGGCGCCCCAGGCGTTCGCGTGGTGGCGTGCCCATGCCGGTTGATAGGCCAGAATGCACTATGTGACTTCGCCAGACAACCATCGCGCCGGATTCGCCTGCTTCGTGGGGAGGCCGAACGTCGGCAAGTCCACACTGATGAACGCCTTGGTCGGCACGAAGGTGGCGATCACCTCCTCCAAGCCGCAGACGACCAGGCGCGCCATCAGGGGCATCGTGCACCGCCCCGACGCCCAGCTCATCATCGTCGACACGCCTGGGCTGCACCGCCCTCGCACGCTGCTCGGCGAGCGGCTCGACAGCCTGGTGCTGTCCACGCTGACCGAGGTGGACGCGATCGGCTTCTGCGTGCCCGCCAACGAGCCGATCGGCAAGGGCGACCGGTTCATCGCCGAGAAGCTGTCGGCGGTCAGGAAGACCCCCGTCATCGCGGTCGTGACCAAGTGCGACCTGGCGAGCAGGGAGCAGATCGCGGCGCAGCTGCTCGCGGTCTCGGAGGTGGCGGAGTTCGCGGCGGTGGTGCCGGTGTCCGCGCAGTCGGGGGAGCAGCTCGACGTGCTCGCCGACGTGCTGATCGAGCACCTGCCCGAGTCGCCGCCGCTCTACGAGGACGGGCAGCTCACCGACGAGCCCGAGCAGGTGCTGGTGGGCGAGCTGATCAGGGAGGCGGCTCTGGAGGGCGTACGCGACGAGCTGCCGCACTCGATCGCCGTGGTCGTGGACGAGATGCTGCCCCGGGAGGGGCGCGAGGACCTGCTGGACATCTACGCGCACATGTTCGTGGAGCGGCCCTCGCAGAAGGCGATCGTCATCGGGCACAAGGGGCAGCGGCTGCGCGAGGTGGGCACCAACGCCCGCAAGCAGATCGAGGCGCTGCTGGGCACCCGGGTCTACCTGGACCTGCGCATCAGCGTGGCCAAGGACTGGCAGCGCGACCCCAAGCAGCTGCGCCGCCTGGGCTTCTACGACTGACCGGCCCCGCCGCCCGCGGTGCCTCGCCTAGCGTCTGAAGAGCGTCAGGAGCGAGAGCACCACCACCGCCAGCGCGCTGGCCAGCGCGGCGAACCAGCCGAGCCTGATCACCGGCTCGATCGACAGCAGATCGCCGAGCTGGATGGAGACCCGGTCACGCAGGCCGCTCCCGCCGCTGACGAACATCACCAGCGCGGGCACCGCCAGCGCCCCGGGAACGGCGGCCAGGGCGGCGATCCGCGGACGGCCGAGCGCGCCGGCCAGGCCGCACGCCAGCGCCGCCAGCCCGGCCACCAGCGTGTAGACGCCGAGTGTGTCGTCGATGCCGCGCACGTCGTCGGCCACCCCGCCGCCGAGCAGCTCGCTCCTTGCCTCTATGCCGGCCCAGGGCAGGACCGCGCAGCACACCAGGAGCGCTCCGGCGACGGCCACGGCCAGCGCGTAGCCGCGACGGGCGCGCGGCCTGGCGGGCGCGGACTGGAGATAATCGGCCACACGATCACTGTAAGCCGGGCACCGGGCCGTCACCACCGAACGCAACGGAGTCGTCACCATTGATGGTGGTGCGCTCGCCCCATTCGAGGCGGGAGCGCAACCCGACCGCGTCGGCGGCCAGGGCGGAAACCAGCGTGCCGGGGCCGGCCAGCGGCAGCACGGCGACCCCGTCGGCCACTCGCGGCTCCTTGGCGACGGCCGTCAGGAACGTGGTGCCGACGCAGCGGGCCGACCCGTGGACGGCGGGGGAGGTGTCCAGCGCCGGGTCGCCGACGGTGAACTCCTGCCTGAGCAGCGGCAGGCCGTCTCGGATGGCGTCGAAGCGGGCGTGGCAGCGGCCGGTGGTCTCGCCGTGTCGGCCGAGGACGAGTTCCTCCCGCCAGAGCACGTTCGCGCCGGGCTCCAGCGTGAGGCGTACCAGGAGGCGGTGCTCGCACCCGGCGGCGAGCACCGTCGGCTCCGGGGTGAAGCGCAGTGTGGCGCCCGTGCCCACGCGGGCGGTGATCAGCATCTCCGACTCGCCCTCACCGGGCAGGACCAGCGTGCTCGCGACCGAGCCCAGCTCCAGCGTGGTGCGGGGGGCGACGGCCACGTCCAGCGCCAGCCGGTCGCCGCCGAGCGGGCCCGCCGCCGTGGAGACGAGATGCACGGTGTACGGGCCCGTCTGGCGGAGCGTCAGCGGGGGCGCCGAGGCCAGCCGCTGGACGACGGTACGGCCGCCGGGCCCCAGGACGGTCGCCACGGCGGCCCGGGCCCGCATCGCCCGCCGGCCGCGCGGCCGTGAGGCCGAGGCCGGGGAGGCCGGCGGTGGTGAGGCCGAGGCGGGAGACGCCGGCGGTGGTGAGGTCGGGGCAGGGGTGGCCAGCGGTGGTGGGGTCGGGGGCGGGGGCATCAGGCGGCGGGGGCCGGGTGGTGGGGCTGGGGCCAGGACCAGACCTCGTTGGCGACCCAGGTGGCGACCGTGGCGGCGGTGGGGTCCTGTCTGATCGAGGTGAACAGCACGGGCCGCTCGCCGCGCACGGCCGCCGCGTCCCGGGCCATCACGCCCAGGTCGGCCCCCACCATCGAGGCCAGGTCCGTCTTGTTGATGACCAGGAGGTCGGCCGTGGTGACGCCGGGGCCGCCCTTGCGCGGCACCTTGTCGCCGCCCGACACGTCCAGTACGAAGATCTGCCGGTCGGCCAGGCCCCGGCTGAACGTGGCCGTCAGGTTGTCGCCACCGCTCTCCACGATCACCAGGTCCAGCGGGCCGAAGCGGTGTTCCAGGGTCTCCACGGCGTCGAGGTTCGCGGCGATGTCGTCGCGGATGGCGGTGTGCGGGCAGCAGCCCGTCTCGACGGCGAGGATGCGCTCCTGGTCCAGTACGCCCGCCCGGCGCAGGAAGTCGGCGTCCTCCGTGGTGTAGATGTCGTTGGTCACCACGCCGAGCGACAGCGACCGGCCCAGCGTCCGGCACAGGGCCGCCACCAGGGCCGTCTTGCCGCTCCCGACCGGGCCGCCCACCCCGAGTCGCAGCGCCCGGTCGTGGCCGTCGGGGGCGTGGTGGTGGTCGTCGTGATTGGCGCCCATGTCGTGTGTCCTTCCTATGAGACGAACAGCCTGACCTCGGCCGTGGCGTGCCGCTCGGCCAGCAGGTCCAGCGCCGGTGCCGAGCACGCGGGCAACGCCGCCCACCCGGGGTCCTGGTGGACGGCGGCGCGGCAGGCCCCTGCGGTCACCGCGGTGAGGTCGGGGGCGAGGGTCGCCAGCAGGCCGTGTACGGCGACCGGGTCCAGGCCCAGCAGCCGGACCGCCGCCGTCGCCGGTCCGCTGATCGCGTGGTAGGCCGCCGCCATGGCCGCCTCCTCCGGCGTGGCGCCCGCCGCGTGCGCCGCCGTGCCGAGCGCGATCGGGTGGTGTGGGTTGGGCGACTCGGCCGCCAGCCCGTCCAGCACCGGCGACGGCCACACGCGGCGGGCGACCCGCAGCAGTAGCCGCCCCTGCGTCCTGGAGGCGTGCCGCTGGGCCGGGCTCGCGGTCCTGGCGTCCACCTCGGCATCGAGCCGCCCCCAGAGCGGCGTTCCGGGAGTGCCGGTGATGGGGGCCGTGGTCGTGCTCGCGGCGTGGGCACAGGCGGCGGCGGTCAGGGCGGCCGTGACGGCGCCCGCGGTGTGCAGGCGGCCCTTCAGGAAGGCCGCCAGCGTGGGGACGTCGTGGACCGCCCCCGAGGCGATGGCCTGTTCGGTGCCGCCCGAGTGGGCGTGCCCGCCGGCCGGGAGGCGGGAGTCGGTGAGGAGCAGCAGAGCCGGGTGCATCAGAACAGGAAGTAACGCTGGGCCATGGGCAGGCTGGTGGCGGGGGAGGGTTCGATGAGTTCGCCGTCGACGCGGACCTCGAACGTGTCGGGCGCCACCTCGATCCTCGGCGTCGCGTCGTTGAGGGGCATCGCGGACTTCCCGCGCTTACGTACGTCCTGGACAACGGCCAGCCGGCGGCGTACGGCGAGCCTGTCGGCGAGGCCGGCCTCCAGCGCCAGGGGAGAGACGAAGTGCAGGGAGGTGGCCGCGGCGGTCACCGGCACGGCGCCGAACATGGGACGGGGGAGCACCGGCTGGGGCGTGGGGATGGAGGCGTTGGCGTCGCCCATCTGGGCCCAGGCCACCACGCCGCCCTTGAGCACGAGGTCCGGCTTGACCCCGAAGAAGGCCGGGTCCCAGAGAACGAGGTCGGCGAGCTTGCCGGGCTCGACGGAGCCGATCTCGGCGTCCAGCCCGTGGGCGATAGCCGGACATATCGTATATTTCGCGACATATCGCTGGGCGCGCAGGTTATCCGCGGGCCCGTCCCCCAGCACCCCCCGCCGCGCCTTCATGACGTGCGCCGTCTGCCAGGTCCGGATGATCGTCTCCCCGATGCGCCCCATGGCCTGGGAGTCCGAGCCGATGATCGAGATCGCCCCCAGGTCGTGCAGCACGTCCTCGGCGGCCATCGTGGCGGGCCTGATGCGGGACTCGGCGAAGGCCAGGTCCTCGGGGATCGACGGGTTGAGGTGGTGGCAGACCATCAGCATGTCGAGGTGCTCGTCGAGCGTGTTGACGGTGTGCGGCCGGGTCGGGTTGGTGGAGGAGGGCAGGACGTTCGGATAGGAGGCCACCCGGATGATGTCCGGCGCGTGACCCCCGCCCGCCCCCTCCGTGTGGTACGCGTGGATCGTCCGGTCCCCGATGGCCGCCAGCGTCGACTCGACGAACCCGGCCTCGTTCAGCGTGTCGGTGTGGATCGTGACCTGCACCCCGCAGGCGTCGGCCACGCTCAGGCAGGCGTCGATGGCGGCCGGCGTGGTCCCCCAGTCCTCGTGCAGCTTGAACCCTGAGGCCCCGGCCCGCAACTGCTCCGTCAGCCCGTCGGCGCTGACGGTGTTGCCCTTGCCGAGCAGCGCGAAGTTCAGTGGGTACGCGTCCAGCGACTCCAGCATCCGGCCCAGATACCAGGCCCCGGTGACGGTCGTGGCCTTGGTGCCCTCGACCGGCCCGGTGCCGCCCCCGACGATCGTCGTGACACCGGAGCCGATGGCCTCGTCCAGCAGTTGCGGGCAGATGAGGTGGACGTGGGAGTCGACGGCCCCGGCGGTGAGGATCTTGCCGTTGCCCGCGAGGACCTCCGTGGACGGGCCGATGACCACGTCCACGCCGTCCATGGTGTCGGGGTTGCCGGCCTTGCCGACGGCCTGGATGCGCCCGTCGCGGACGCCGATGTCGGCCTTCACCACGCCCCAGTGGTCGAGGATCACCACGCCGGTGATGACCAGGTCGGCCGCGCCCTCCGCGCGGGTGGTCCTGGCCTGCCCCATGGACTCGCGGATCACCTTGCCGCCGCCGAACACCGCCTCGTCCCCGGGCCCGGCGGCCCCCATCGACCGGTCCTCGGTGACCTCCACGAACAGGTCGGTGTCGGCCAGCCGGATCCGGTCGCCGACGGTGGGCCCGTAGAGCGCCGCGTAGCGGGCGCGCGAGATCTCATACATCGAGCGGCCCCGCCCACTCCGGCCGCAGGCCCGGCACCACCCGGTTGCCCGCGATCGGCACCAGGGTCACGTCCCGCTCGATACCCGGCTCGAACCTGACCGCCGTCCCGGCCGGCACGTCCAGTCGCATCCCCCAGGCCGCCTTCCGGTCGAATTGCAGCCCCGGGTTGGCGGCCGCGAAGTGGTAGTGCGAGCCCACCTGCACCGGCCGGTCGGCGGTGTTGACCACCCGCACCGTCACCCGCTCGCGCCCGGGGTTGAGCGCCAGGGTGCCCTCGGGGTGCAGGAATTCGCCGGGGATCACGGGATCGGCCTGTGCACGGTGACCAGCTTGGTGCCGTCCGGGAACGTGGCCTCGATCTGCACGGTGTCCAGCATCTCCGGCACGCCCTCCATGACGTCGGCCCGGCCCAGCACCGACCGGCCGGCCTCCATCAACTCGGCCACGGTGCGCCCGTCCCTGGCCCCCTCCATCAGGAACGACGCGATGACGGCGGTGGCCTCGGGATGATTGAGCAGCAGGCCCCTGGCCCGCCGCTCGCGCGCCACCCCGGCGGCGACATGGATGAGCAGCCGCTCCTGCTCGTGTGAGGTAAGCCGCATGGCCCGGACCATAGGAACCGGCCGTTTCCACACTGTTGCCGGGCGATGTCGTGTTGGTTTCGCCCTGCGGCGAACCGCCGTATGTCGGGTTTTGTGCATTTGTGAATACTTGGCAATGGCCAATTAACATCCGGGATCTTCCCGGGAAATTTCGCGGAGTCACCTTTCTCGCAGTACCGGTCGGCAGGAAGGAACCTCCGTGCGCATCTCCCGCCCGATTCTCTCCGGACTGCTCGCCTTAGCCCTCACGGCCTGCGGGTCCGGAGCCGCGCCCGCCGCCGACTCCGACGAGATCAAGGTCGGGCTCCTGCACTCGCTCAGCGGCACGATGGCGATCAGCGAGGTCACCGTCCGCGACGCCGAGCTGCTCGCGATCGAGGAGATCAACAAGGCCGGCGGCGTGCTGGGCAAGAAGCTCGTCCCCGTGGTGGAGGACGGGGCCTCCGACTGGCCCACGTTCGCGGAGAAGGCCACCAAACTCATCCGGCAGGACAAGGTCGCCACCGTCTTCGGCGGCTGGACCTCGGCCAGCAGGAAGGCGATGCTCCCGGTCTTCGAGCGTTACAAGGCGCTGCTGTGGTATCCGGTGCAGTACGAGGGCCTGGAGAGCTCGCCGTACATCTTCTACACCGGCGCCACCACCAACCAGCAGATCATCCCCGGCCTGGACTACCTGAAGGAGCAGGGCAAGAAGTCGTTGTTCCTGGTCGGCAGCGACTACGTCTTCCCGCGCACGGCCAACAAGATCATCAAGGCGTACGCGGCCTCGAACGGGATGACGATCCTCGGCGAGGAGTACACGCCGCTGGGCCACACCGAATACTCCACCCTGGTCAACAAGGTCATGGGGGCCAAGCCGGACGCGGTCTTCAACACGCTCAACGGCGACAGCAACGTCGCGTTCTTCAAGCAGTTCAAGAGCGCCGGGGGCACGGCGGAGAGCATGCCGGTGCTGTCGGTGAGCATCGCCGAGGAGGAGGTCACCGGCATCGGCGTGGACAACGTCGCCGGCCATCCGGTCGCCTGGAACTACTACCAGACCACCGACACCCCGGCGAACACCGCCTTCGTCAAGGCGTACAAGGCCAAGTACGGCGCCGCCAAGGTCACGAGCGACCCCATGGAGGCCGGCTACAACGCCGTCTACCTGTGGGCCGAGGCCGTCAAGAAGGCGGGCACGACCGAGGTCGAGGCCGTCAGGAAGGCCGCGCCCGGCATCGCGCTGGAACGGCCCGAGGGCCTGGTCACCATCGACGGCGACAACCAGCACATGTACAAGACCGCCCGCATCGGGATCATCCAGCCGGACGGGCTGATCAAGCAGGTCTGGGACTCGGACCGGCCGATCAAGCCCGACCCCTACCTCAAGGGCTACCCGTGGGCGGCCGGGCTGGCGGGCCAGTGATGCCGGCCTTCCTCAACCAGCTTCCCATCGGGCTGTCCATCGGGGCGGTGCTGCTGCTCATCGCGCTCGGGCTGACGTTCACGTTCGGGCAGATGGGGGTGATCAACATGGCCCATGGCGAGTTCATCATGGCGGGCGCGTACACCGCGTTCCTGCTGGGGGACCTCCTGGCGGCGTTGCCGGTGGCGTTCCTGGTGGCCGGGGTGATGGGGCTGGTCCTGGAGCGGGCCGCCATCCGGCACTTCTACCGGCGGCCGCTGGACACGCTGCTGCTGACCTGGGGCGTCAGCCTGGTGCTGCAGCAGCTCGCCCGTGACCTGTTCGGCGCGCCCAACGTGCAGGTGCCCGCGCCCTCCTGGCTGGCCGGTGGGGTGGGGATCCTGCCGTACAACCGGCTGTTCATCATGGGGCTCGCGGTCGCGGGGGTGGTCGCGGTCTGGGTGTACCTCACGCGCACCAAGCTCGGCCGCCGGACCCAGGCCGTGGTGCAGAACCGGCAGCTCGCCGCCACCAGTGGCATCGACACCGGCCGGGTGGACATGCTGACGTTCTTCATCGGGTCGGGGCTGGCGGGCGTGGCCGGGGTGGCGCTGACGCTCATCGGGCCGGTGGGGCCGGCGCTCGGCACGTACTACATCGTGGACGCGTTCCTGGTCGTCGTGGCCGGCGGGCTCGGGCAGCTGCGCGGCGCGGTGCTGGCCGCGATCGCGCTGGGGCTGCTCAACTCCTACGCCGAGTTCTGGTCGGACGCCTCGCTCGCCAAGGTGATCGTTTTCGCCGTGGTGATCGCGTTCTTGCAGGTGCGGCCGCAGGGGCTGTTCGTGCTCAGGTCGAGGGTGCTCACATGATCAGACGACATCTGCCCTTCGCGACGGTGGCCGTGATCGCGCTGGTGGCCGCCCCGCTGCTGCTGGAGCCGTTCCGGCTGGGGTTGCTGGCCAAGTACCTCTGCTACGCGATCGTCGCGCTGGGGATCGGGCTGGCCTGGGGGCAGGGCGGCATGCTCACCCTCGGGCAGGGCGTGTTCTTCGGGCTCGGCGGCTACTCCATGGCGATGTACCTCAAGCTCGCCGAGGGCGGCGGGCTGCCGGACTTCATGGTCTGGAGCGGGGTGGAGGAGCTGCCCGCGCTGTGGGTGCCGTTCGCCAACCCGGTCTTCGCTCTCGGGATGGCGGTCCTCGGGCCCGTGGCGCTCGCGCTGGTCCTGGGCACGCTGGTGTTCCGGCAGCGGGTGCGCGGCGCGTACTTCGCCATCCTCACCCAGGCCCTGGCCGCCGCCATGGTCATCCTGCTCGTCGGCCAGCAGGGCCTGACCGGCGGCACCAACGGCATGACGAACTTCTTCGAGCTGTTCGGCCAGGACCTCGCGGAGGACTCCACGCAGCGCGGGCTCTACCTGGTGGTGGCCGGCGTGCTGGGCGTCCTCTACCTGGCCACCCGGCAGCTCGTCCAGAGCCGGTACGGCCGGCTGCTCGTCGCTGTGCGGGACGGCGAGGACCGGGTGCGCTTCCTCGGCTACGACCCGGCCCTGGTCAAGACCGTCACCTTCGCCGCCTCGGCGGGCATGGCGGGGCTGGCGGGCGCACTGTTCGTACCGGTCGTCGGCATCATCTCGCCCGCCCTGCTCGGCGTGGTGCCCTCGCTGGAGCTGGTCGTCGCGGTGGCGGTGGGCGGGCGGCACGCGCTGGCCGGTGCCGTGCTCGGCGCGGTCGTCATGGGCTACGCCAAGACCGCCCTCAGCGAGCAGTTCGCAGGCGGCTGGCTGTACCTGCAGGGCGCGCTGTTCATCCTGGTCATGACCTTGGCCCCGAAGGGTGTCGTGGGGCTGGCGGGGAGGTTGCGCCGTGCTCGAACTACGTGACGTACACGTCGTGTTCGACGGGTTCCGCGCGCTCGACGGCGTGGACCTGACCGTGCCGGAAGGCGAGCTGCGCTTCCTCATCGGCCCCAACGGCGCGGGCAAGACCACGCTGATCGACGTGATCACCGGCCTGACCAGGCCCACGGCGGGCAGCGTACGGTTCGGGGGGCACGACCTGGTGGGCCGGAAGGAGCACCGGATCGTCCGGCTCGGCGTGGGCCGCACCTTCCAGACCTCGGTGGTGTTCGAGGAGCTCACCGTGGTGGAGAACCTCGACCTCGCGGCCAGCTTCCGCCGGCCGCTGTGGTCGCTGGCCAGGCGGCGCAGGGGCGTGTCGGAGGCGGTCGCCGAGGCCCTGGCCAGGACCGGGCTCGAAGAGCTCGCCGAACGTTCAGCGGGCGTTCTCTCCCACGGCCAGCGGCAGTGGCTGGAGATCGGCATGCTGCTGGCGCAGCGGCCCCGGCTGCTGCTGCTGGACGAGCCGGTGGCGGGCATGTCCGGCGACGAACGCGAGCGCACCGGTGAACTGCTCACCCAGATCGCCGCCGACCACACGGTGATCGTGGTGGAGCACGACATGGAGTTCCTGCGGCGGCACGCCTCGACGGTGACCGTGCTGCACGAGGGCAAGGTGCTCGTGGAGGGATCGGTGGAGCAGGTCAGCGCCGATCCCCGGGTGCAGGAGGTCTATCTGGGGAGGAGGTCCACCGATGCTGTCGGTAACCGGCCTTGAGTCGGGGTACGGGCGGGCCCGCGTGCTGTTCGGGGTCTCGCTGGAGGTCGAGCCGGGACAGCTGGTGTGCGTCATGGGACGCAATGGCGTCGGCAAGACGACGCTGCTCAACACCGTCATCGGCGTGCTGCCCGCGACGGCCGGCACGGTCACGTTCGACGGCCGCGACATCACCCGGCTGAAGCCGCACGAGCGGGTGCGGCTCGGCATGGCCTACGTGCCGCAGGGCCACCAGTGCTTCCCCACGCTCTCGGTGCTCGGCAACCTGCTGATCACGGTGGAGGCCGCCAAGCAGCCGCGCGCGGCCATCGACGCGGCCCTGGAGGTCTTCCCCGCGCTGCGGCCGCTGCTCAAGCGCAGCGCCGGGCACCTGTCGGGCGGCCAGCAGCAGCAGCTCGCCATGGCCCGCGCGCTGGTGACCAAGCCCCGCCTGCTCATCCTGGACGAGCCGACCGAGGGCATCCAGCCGTCGATCGTGCTGGAGATCGAGGCGGCCATCCAGCGGCTGCACGCGGCGGGGCTGGCCGTGCTGCTCGTGGAGCAGTACCTGGACATCGCGCTGCGGCTGGCCGACCGGTTCGTCATCCTGGACGGCGGGCAGGTCGTGCGCACCGGGGCCGCCGAGGAGCTGCACGGCGAGGAGGTGCGCCGCCTGCTCGCGGTGTAGGAGCCCGCCCGCTAGTGACTCAGGAGGGCGCGGGCGTTCGCGGAGCCCTGGCGGTCGCCGGTGCGGTCGAAGATCTCCAGCGCCGCCGCGGCCAGCTCGCGGGCCCGCTCGGTGGCGCCCTCGGCCCGGTTCACCCTGGCCAGGACCAGCAGGGCCTGGGCGTCCAGCAGCCGGTCGCCCAAGCGTACGGCGATGCTCCTGGCCTGCTCGGCGGCGGCCCTGGCGGCCGGCTTGGCGGCCTGTGCCAGGTGGACGCCGGCCAGTTCGAGCAGAGCGTCCACGTGGCGGTGCCGGTCGCCCAGCTCGGCGAGGTGCGCGACGGCGGCCCGCAGGCGCCCGGCGGCCTCGTCGAGCCGGCCCGCGCGGCGCAGCACCGAGCCCAGCACCCGCTCCGCCTCGGCGGCGGCGCGCCGGTTGCCCGCCCCCGCCAGGCAGGTGAGCAGGGCCTGCTCGGCCTCCGCCAGGCGGCCCAGCTCCAGGTGCACGCGGCCGAGCCGGAGCCTGGCCTGGCCGGCCTCCCGGTCGCGCCCCAGCCGCTGGAACGTCTCCAGTGCCGGTAGCAGCCGCTCCTCCGCCCGCTGCCACTCGCGCCCGGCCAGGTGCAGGTCGCCGTGGTCGAGCAGGACGAGCGCCACGGCGGCGGTGTCCCGCGCCCGGGCCGCCGACTCCAGCGCCAGCCCGGCCACGGTCTGCCAGTCGTGCAGGAAACGGTGGCGGTCGAGGAAGGGCGCCAGCAGGTGCGCCAGCTGCCAGCACTCGCCGTCGAGCCCCGCCGCGTGCTGGTCGGCGACCAGGCTCACCAGGAACGCCCGCTCGGCCGCGAGCCACTCCACCGAATCCCTGATGTCCCTGGTGGCCACGGCCGTGGCCGGATCGTCCGACACCAGCGGGAACCGCGAGGCCCGCACCCGCTCCAGCACGAACGCCGAGAGCTGCCCCAGCATCCCGGGCCCCGGTTGCTCGCGGGCGAACAGCCGGGTCAGGTCGTGCATCCGATAGCGGACCTGGCCCGCCACGTCGACCCCCGAGGTCTCCAGCAGCCCCGCGTCCACCAGCGCCTCCGCGTGCCCGCCGAACCGCTCGGTCACCCAGTCGGCGAAGTCGGGCGCGGACAGCGCGCCCAGCCCGCGCAGCGTGCGCCGGGCCGGCTCCGGCAGGCCGTCGAAGCCGATGGCGAGCACGCTGCGCACGGTCTGGTCGCCCGCGTGCAGCCGGTCGAGCCGCCCCTGCTCGTCCTCCAGCAGCCCGACGAGGTAGTCCACCGTCCACTCCGGCCTGGCCGCCAGCCGGGAGCCGGCGATGCGCAGCGCGATCGGCAGGCCGCCACAGAAGCGCGCCAGCCGGCGCAGCGCGTCGTCCGCCGGCCGGCCCGAGCACCTGACCAGCAGGTCGAGCGCCTCGCCGGCGTCCAGTACGCCCACGGACAACCGCCGCGCGCCCGTGAGGCCGCCGAGCGGGGAGCGGCTCGTCACGATCGTCGGGCACGCGGTCAGCAGCGGCCGCACCTGCGCCTCGGTCACCGCGTTGTCCAGCAGCACCAGCAGCTTGCGGTTGGCCGCGTAGGTGCGGAACAGCCGCTCGCGCTGCTCCACCGGCGCCGGTATCGCCTGGGCCGGGCAGCCCAGCCAGCGCAGGAAGTCCTCCAGCACCGCCGCGGGGGCCGTCGTCTCGCGCAGGTCGGCGTACAGGATGCCGTCGGGGAAGCCTTCCCGCTGCCGCCAGGCCGCGTGCACGGCCAGCGCCGACTTGCCCGCGCCCGCCTGGCCGTGCACCACGACCAGCTCGCCGGCCACCTGGTCGAGCAGGGCGGCCCGGCCGGTGAAGTCGGCCACGTCGGGCGGCAGCAGCACCGGCGGGCCCGCCGAGACGTGCAGCGACACGTCGTCGTGCAGCATGCGGTGGTAGAGCAGTTGCAGCTCGGGATCGGGCTCGATGGCCAGCTCGCCGTCGAGCTGGTCGCGCAGCACGGCGTACGCGGCCAGCGCCTCCACCCGGCGGCCACTGCGGTAGAGGGCCAGCATGTAGTGCCCCCTGAACCGCTGCCACGTCGGATGCTGCCGGGTCAGCCGCCGCAACTCGGCCAGCAGCTCCCGGTGGCGCCCCGCGTCCAGGTCGGCCTGCACTCTGCGCTCCAGCGCCAGCAGCCGCAGCTCCTCCAGCTCCTCGCGCAGCCGCCGCGTCTCCAGCCAGCGCTCGCCCTCGGGGTCCACGTCCTCCAGCACCTCGCCCCGCCACAGGCCCAGCGCCTGCTGGTAGGCGCCCCGGTCCACGAAGAGCCGGAACCGGTCCACGTCGAGCTGCCCGTCGCCCAGGGTCAGCATGTACGAGCCGGACACAGTGGTGATCACGTCCTTGCCGACGAGCCGGCGGAGCTCGCCGACGTAGCCGCGTACGAGCGAGTCGGAGCGCTCGCCGCCCTCCCGCGGCCACAGCAGCCGGCGCAGCCGCTCGACGGTCAGCGGGCGGCCCGCGTTCAGCAGGAACATCGCCAGCAGGTCGCGGTGCTTGGGCACCGTCGGCGTCCGGATCGCGCCGTCTCCGCCGCGTACCTCAAGCGGGCCCATGATGCGGAATTCCACGCGACCTTCTTCCGGGAGCGTCCTGACGGTCCTTCCTAGGATGCCCAGGCGCGGGCCGTTCTGACGATCTCCTCCAGGTGGTCGCTGTGGGCGCCGCGCCAGTAGACCTGGCCGCAGATGCCGCAGCGGCCGTAGGCGTCGTAGTTGCGCCGGGTGCCCGCCCGCAGCAACGGCTCGACCTCGCCCTTGGCGACGGGCACCAGCTCGCCGTTGCACGCGGTGCAGCGCGTCCACGGGGACAGCGGCGGGGAGAAGCGTTCGAGCAGGTCGCGTAGCTGGTCGGCGGGGCGGGAGCCGCGCACGTACGCGCCCAGCCACAGGGCGCGCCGGCGCAGCAGGCCGCGGTCCTGGGTGAGCAGCACCCTGCGCTCGGCGTTGGCCTGCACCACGAGCGCGGGGTCGTCCATGTCGTTGTGGTAGGCGGCGTCGATGCCGAGCAGCCGTAGCCGCCGCGCCAGCGTGCCCAGGTGGACGTCCAGCAGGAAGCGCGGCTCGGCCGGGAGCTGCTGCGGGCGGGGCACCGGGTGGATCTCCACCACGTCACCGGGCACGAGCTGGTAGGAGGGCGGCACGCCGTGGCCGGCCACGATCATCGGGCCCACCTCGGTCAGCGGGATGCCGAGCGACTCGATGTGATGGCCCAGCGTGGAGGTGCCGTCCAGAGCCACCTCCTGCCACTCCTGGCGGCGGCTCACCGGCAGGAACATCCTCAGCTCTGAGGCGATGCGCAGGCTTGTTGTCACATTGTCCATTCTGTGGCACCGGTTAACGTGAATTCATGCCGATATCCCGCCGCGCCCTCCTCGGGTTCGCCGCGCTGGCGGCCGGGTGCTCGGCCGCCGGGGAGCCGATGCCGGAGCTGCGGCTGGCGACGGGGTCGGCAGGCGGGCCCTACGAGCAGTTCGGCGACCGGCTGGCGGCCGAGTTACGGCGTGACGGGCTCGCGGTGCGGGTGCTGAAGACCGCCGCCAGCGTGCAGAACCTGGCGATGATGGCCGACGGGCGGGCCGATGCCGGGTTCGCGCTGGCCGACAGCGCCGACGACGCGGTCACGTTGCGCCACCAGCCGGTGTCGGCGCTGGCCAGGGTGTACCTGAACTACGTGCACCTGGTGACCCGGCGCGGCGGGGGCATCGCCGCTCTGGGGGATCTGGCCGGGCGGGCGGTCTCCATCGGGGAGGAGGGCTCGGGCACCGCGGTGACCGCCATCCGCGTGCTGGCCGCGGCCGGTCTCCCGACTCCGCCCGAGGTCTCCAGGCTGGGTCTGGACGCGTCGATCAAGGCGCTGCGGGGTGGCGGGCTCGACGCGTTCTTCTGGTCCGGCGGCGTGCCCACGCCCGCGCTGGCCTCGCTCGGCGACATCGAGCTCGTCCCGCTCGAATCGCTGGTGCCGGTGCTGCGCCGCCGCTTCGGTCCCGTCTACGAGCACGCCGTCGTCCCCGCCCACGTGTACGGCGGCGCGAAACCGGTGCCCACCGTGGGCACCCCCAGCTATCTGATGTGCCGTACGGGGCTGTCCGGCGACCTGGCCTACACCGTCACCGAGACCCTGTTCCGCGCCCGCGACCGCCTGCACGCCCCCTCGGCCCCGGGCGGCCGCCTGGACAGCCGCTACGCCATCGGCACCGGCGTCGTCCCCCTGCATCCCGGCGCCGCCCGCTACTACCGCTCCGTCTACGGCTGATCCGGGCACCTCGCCCGGGGCCCGTCCGGGGTGCGGCCGATCGGCTCGCTATCCTTCCGGGGCGGCCGGCTGGGCCGGGCTCAACTCCACCACCAGTCCGTGCGGCGTGGCGGGCAGCAGCCGCAGCGTGGCCCCGCACGCCCTGGCCAGTTCGGTGGCGATGGCCAGGCCGAGCCCGCTGCCCGGCACGTTCGCGTGCGCCGCCGACCGCCAGAACCGCCCCGGCGCCTCGGCCCGCTCCTCCTCGCCCAGCCCGGGGCCGTCGTCGGCGACCCGGAGCACCCCGTCCACCAGGGTGACGGTCACGGTGCCCCCCGCGGGCACGAACTTCTGGGCGTTGTCGAGGGCGATGTCCGCGATCCGGGCCGCCGCCTCCGGCACGACCGCCATCTCCGAAATGTCGGTCACCAGCCGCACCCCCTTCGCCGCATACACCTCCTCCCACTCCCGCAGCCGCCGCCCCAGCCGGACCTCCTTGCCCGCGCCGCCCGTCGCCTCCACCCTGGCCAGCGCCAGCAGGTCCGCCACCAGCAGCGTCAGCCGGTCCAGCTCCGCCAGCGCCTCCTGGAACTCGGCGGTGCCCTCGGCCCGAAGATGCGGCTCCAGGTTCTCCAGTCGCAGCCCCAGCACCGTGAGCGGGGTGCGCAGCTCGTGCGAGGCGTCGGCGACGAACGCCCGCTGCTTCTCCATCGCGCCGGAGACCGCATCGGCCATCGCGTTGAACCGCTCCTCCAGCCGCCGCAGCTCCGAGGGCCCGACCCCCGGATGCGCCCGCGCGTCCAGCCGGCCCCGCGCGATGGCCCGCGTCGTGCGGTCCAGCTCGGTGACCGGCCGCAGGATCCACCGGGCCAGCCGCCGGGCCACCAGCGCCGCGCACGCCAGTGCCGCCAGCGCCCCCGCCGCCAGCGCCGCCCACACCAGCGACACGTCCCGCCGGGCCTGGTCGGTGGGCGCCTCCAGCAGCACCACGCCGGACATCTGCGCGTCCCGGCCCGCCGGCTCGGCCAGCAGCACCATGGCCGGGCCGAGCGGGCTGATCGTGGGCAGGTCCTCGGTCGTGCGGCCGGACAGGGCCAGCCGGGTCGCGTCCCGGTCGTCGGCGTCGAACCGGCCCGCGGAGGCCCGGATGACGCCGTCCCGGTCGCGTACGCGTACCGCGGCCCCGTACAGGTCGGCGTAGCGGGTGATCTCGGTGACCAGCCCCGTGAGGTCGTCCTCCCTGGTCGCCTGGTCGGCCAGCTCCGCGAAGCGGGTGGCGTCGGCGCGGCGGTCGAGCAGCAGGCGGTTCGTCCGGTGCGAGGCGTAGGCCAGGCCCAGCGGGACGGCCAGCGCCGCGATGATGATCACGATCAGCGTGGTGAACGTGACCACCAGCCGGGAGTTCACGCCGTCGAGCCCAGCCGGTAGCCGGTGCCGCGCAACGTCTCCACCAGCCCGGGCCGGCCCGTCTTCGCCCGCAGGTTGGACACGTGCACGTCGAGCGAGCGGGAGGCGGACAGCAGCGGGTCACCCCAGATCTCGTCCAGGATCTCCTCCCGGCCGCGCACCACGCCGGGCTCACGCGCCAGCATCGCCAGCAGGTCGAACTCCCGCCTGGTCAGCGCCACCGGCTCGCCCGCCACCGCCACCTGCCGGCACTCCAGGTCGATGCGGACGTCGCCCACGCACACCACGTCGTCACGCGGCGGGCGCGGCCGGGTGCCACGCCGCACCACCGCCTCCATGCGCGCCATCAGCTCGACCGTACGGAACGGCTTGACCAGGTAGTCGTCGGCCCCCGAACGCAGGCCGCGCAGCACCTCCCGCTCCTCCGTACGGGCGGTGACCACGATCAGCGGCACCGCCGACACCCGGCGCAGGCGGCGCAGCGCGTCGAGACCGTCCATGTCGGGCAGCCCCAGGTCCAGCAGGACGAAGTCGGCGCCCCCCGCCAGGCGGAGGGCGTCGACGGCCAGCCCCGACCGGGTGACCTGGTGGCCGTGCCGGGCGAGGGCGGTGGTGAGCGCGGAGGCGAGCCGATCGTCGTCCTCGACCAGCAGAACTCGCATGACGCCAGGTTAGACGGGCGCGGGAGAGGTGCTCTCCGCGGCCCGCTCCGCCCGCGACAGGGCGACGTCCCTGGTCTCGCGCATGGTGAGGTAGACGACGAGGGACACGGCGGCGCAACCGGCGACGTACCAGAAGAAGCCGGACTCGATGCCGCTGTCCTTGAACCACAGCGCCACGTACTCGGCCGTGCCGCCGAAGAGGGCGTTCGCGATGGCGTAGGGGAGTGCCACGCCGAGTGCGCGCACGTGCGTGGGGAACAGCTCGGCCTTCACCACGGCGTTGATCGAGGTGTAGCCGGTGACGATGACCAGGCCGGCGAGCGAGAGCGTGAGGGCCCCGGCGAAGCCCCCGACCTGGCCGAGCGCCGTCATCAGCGGCACCGTGCCCAGCATCGACCCGATCCCGAACGCGATCAGCAACGGCCTGCGCCCGATCCGGTCCGACAGCGCCCCGGCCGCCGGCTGCAGGCACATGAAGATCAGCAAGGCGAAGAAGCTGACCAGCGTGGCCGTCTCCTTCTCCAGGCCGGCCGTGTTCGACAGGTACTTGGTGAGGTAGGTGGTGTAGGTGTAGTACGCGACCGTGCCGCCCATGGTCAGGGCGATGACCAGCAGTGCCTCACGGCGGTGCGCGAGCAGCTCCCTGATCGTGCCGCGGCCGCCGTGCCCGGCCTCCCGCTCCTCCTCGCCGTACGCCTCCGTCTCCAGGAGGCTGCGGCGCAGGTAGAACACGACCGCGGCGGCCAGGGCGCCGACCACGAACGGGATGCGCCAGCCGTAGGAGTTCAGGGCCTCCTTGGACAGCGTGTTCTGCAGGATGATCTGCAGGCCGAGGCCGACGAGCTGGCCGGCGGTCATGGAGACGTACTGGAAGCTGGAGGCGAAGCCGCGCCGGCCCTGCGGGGTGGCCTCGGTGAGGTAGGTGGCGCTGGCCGCGTACTCGCCGCCCACGGACAGGCCCTGTAGCAGGCGCGCCACCACCAGCACCAGGGCGCCGAAGTAGCCGACCGCGTCGTACGTCGGGGCCACGGCGATCAGCAGGGCGCTGGCGGACATCAGGGTGACGGTGAGGGTGAGCGCCGCCTTGCGGCCCCGGCGGTCGGCGTAGCGGCCGAGCAGCCAGCCGCCGAGCGGGCGCATGAAGAAGCCGACGGCGAAGATGGCGGCGGTGTTGAGCAGCTTGGCCGTGTCGTCGCCCTCGGGGAAGAACGACGCGGCGAAGTAGACGGCGAAGCTGCTGTAGACGAACCAGTCGTACCACTCGACCAGATTGCCGACAGAGCCGCCGACCACCGCCTTCCACGGCACGCGTGCCTTGCTCAAAGTGACCTCCTGGGGGGTGTGGGTGCAGGTCAGAGCCTTTCCCCAGAAGGTTGTTCGGGCAAGCTGAGCCGGGCCAGATCTAACCTGCGCTTAACATGAGCTTTGCCTGCGCCATGCCGTGGCGCCCGCGTGCCCGGCCTCGCGTCGTCAGCTCAGCGGCTTCGTGCGGTCGCTTCAGCGGCCTCGCGCGCTTCAGCGGCCTTGCGCGCTTAGGTGGCCTCGCGTCGTCACTCCAGGGGTGGGTTGGCGTTTTTCGCCCGTTCCAGGGCGAGCTCGGGCCAGAACTGGCCGGCCGCGGGGGCCGCCTCGCCGTACTCGGGGTCCTCCTTGCCGCTGGTGCCGCGCGTGCACGGGCCGCTGGAGGTGCCCGGCCGCGCGATCCACAGGTAGGCGTCGACCAGCTCGTCCCCGGTCTCGGTGGTGGGGCGCGCGCCGACACCCCGGTCCGGCGGGTTGCACCACACCTGCGGATCGGCGTATTTGCGGGTCGGGGTCCAACTGCCCCGGCCGTTCCTGCTGGTGTCGACGACGAAGTGCGGCGGCTTCACCGTGTCGGACCGCTGGCCCGGCGGGCAGATCTCCGCCTTCCCTTCGAGCAGGACGCTGACGCAGTCGGACACCGCCTTGCCATAGGCGACGATCTTGTCCGTGCTCTGGTAGCCGGCGGTGTTGACGACGAACCCGTCCGCCTTCTCCACCCCGGCTCCGACCAGCCGTTTCGCCATGGTCTCGATGCCCGGTCCCAAGTCGTGGCCGCCGTCGAGGTAGACGGCGGTGGCGTTGTTCCTCTTGAGCGAGCTCACGGCCTGGCGCAGGGCCTTGTAGCGGCCCTCGGGAGAGCCCTGCTCGTCACAGTTCTTGGAACCGGGAAGGTTGACCAGGCCGGAGGGTTCGAGAATGATCACGGCCTTGTTCGGGCCGATCCGCTCGGCCTGGTCCTCGATCCAGTCGAGGTAGTCCTGTACGGCGGCGTCACGGGCGGGGCGGCAGTCCCGGCCGGGGATGGAGTTGATCATGAACACCGGGACGCCGCCGTCCTCCCTGGCGGCGGTGAGCCGGTCGATGACCTCCTTCGTGTCCGGCGAGCTGAGCCGGATGGCGAAGGGGACGGCGGCCAGCTTGTGCAGGAGCGCGGCGTCCTTGGCACGGTCGGCGTCCCAGAGCTTCGCCTGCCCTTCCGCGTTCGGCTCCTTAGGGGCGTAGAAGGTGACGGGGCCGGCGGCTGTCAGGGGGTTCTGCGGGCTGGAGACCGGCAGGGCGGTGGTGGGGGTGCCGGTGCCGGTGGCGCCCTGGTCGGTGCCGGACCGGGCCGCAGGAGGACGGCTCTGTGACGGGGCGTCCCCGTTGCGCCACACGAGGGCCGTGGTGACGGTGGCGACCGCCACGACGATGGCCGCGGCCGCCGCCAGCAGCCCACGCCGCCGGGCCGCCGCCCGGCCCGGCCCTGCTTCGGCCGTACTGGCGGGTTCGTCTCCCGGGCCGGTGTCAGCCATGGGTTCTAGGTGCTCTGGGCCTGCGGGGTCTGCGTGTCCCGGTCCTGAGGGACCCGGTGCTGCCGCCGGCTCCGCGTCGTTGCCTGTCGTGCCTGGGCCGTGGGCGGGTGGGAACGACACGTCGCCGGGTTGCGGGGCCGTGCTGAGGTGGTCCATGAGGTCCTGGGCCGTGGGGCGCTGGGCCGGGTTCTTGGCCAGGGACGCCAGCACCAGGTCCCGGAGCGGGCCCGAGAGGCCGGTCAGGTCGGGCTGCTCGTTGAGGATGCGCAGGAGAACGGCGGGGACCGGGCTCGAGCCGAAGGGCGGCACGCCACCGGCCGCGAAGGCCACCGTGGCGCCCCAGGAGAAGACGTCCGAGGCCGGGCCGATGGTGGCGCCCGACACCTGCTCAGGCGACATGTACGCGGGCGTGCCCACGACGGCGCTACTGATCTCACCCTCCGCCAGCTGGGCGATCCCGAAGTCGATGACCTTGGGACCCACCTGGGAGAGCAGGACGTTTCCCGGCTTGAGGTCACGGTGCACCACCCCGGCCCCGTGGATGGCGCGCAGGGCCATGGCCATCGCGGCGGCCAGGCCGTCGAGCGTCGATCCCGTCAGCGGCCCCGAGGCGCGTACGGCCTGGCCCAGGCTGGGGCCTTCGACGTATTCGGTGACCAGGTAGGCCCGGTCACCCTCGACGTCGGCGTCCAGGACGGGTGCCGTACAGAACCTGGCGACCCGCTTGGCGGCGGCCACCTCGCGGGCGAAGCGGCGGCGGTAGTCGGCGTCGGCACGCATCCCGGCGTGGATCAGCTTGACCGCCACCCGCGTGCCGTCGGGGGCCCGCCCGAGGTAGACGACACCCATGCCGCCCTCGCCCAGCCTCCCCAGGAGCGCGTACGGCCCCACCTGTCCCGGATCCCCGTCCCGCAGCGCGTCCAAGGTCATAACCGGTCAGGTTAGCCCTGGGGGCCGGGTTGTTCCATGTCCCTTTGTCGCGTGACTCGCCGTTCAAGCCCTTTTGTCCTCCAGCCGCCACTCGTTCCACTCGTCGAAGAGTTCGAAGCCCATGGCCTCGTTGATGGCCAGCATGGGGCCGTTGGAGGTGGCGTTCCAGGTGATGATCCGCTCCAGGTGGGGCTCACTCTCGCGCAGCCAGAGCAGGTTGCTGAGCTTGAGCAGCAGGCCCAGCCGGTGGCCCCGGTGCTCGCTCAGCACCATCGTGTCCGCCTGGGAGCCCCAGCCGTCCGAGCGGTCGGCTTCGAGGTAGACGCGCGTGTATCCGGCGGGAGCGCCGTCCTGGTCGCGGCGGGCGATCGTCGTGTAGCAGGTCCGGCCGGTGAGGGGGATGTCCTGCTCGCGAGCGCGCAGGCGTTCGGTGGTGAAGTGGGCGTCCTCGAGGTCCGCGTCGCGCGGGGCGTCGTTCATGCCGCCCATCAGGGTGGCGAGGTCGGGGAGGAGGGCGGGGTCGGCGGGGCCTGTCCAGCGCTCCAAGCTGTAGCCCTCGACTCGGGGGAGCAGGCGTTCGAGCGCCGCCCAGTCGGCTCTGCGCAGGTCGAGCGTGCGGCGGGCCTCGACGAGTGAGACCGTCATGCCGTGCGCCCGCGCGAACCGGGAGCCCACGCCGGTGACGGGCGTCTCGGTGAGGAGCAGCCGCCTGCCGTGGGCGCGCATGCGGTCCAGGGCGTGCTCGAAGAGCCGGGAGCCGAGGCCGTGGCCGCGCCGCTCGGGGCGTACCGACAGGGGGAAGATCCAGCCCATGTGGGTGTTGTCGAGCTGGGGGAACGACAGCGCGTAGCCGCCGGCGACCTCGCCCTCTTCGACCGCCACCCACGCCTCGTTCCGTTCGCCGGGGGCGTCGGTGCAGACGGCGTGGCGGAAATGGGCCAGGGACAGCTTGGGGCCGGGGTCGTCGGCGCTGCCGGCCACGTATGCGTCGTGCAGACCCAGGATGAGCTGGTCGTCGAGGTCGACGGGCTGGAGGCGCATGTGGCCAGCAAAGCGTATGGGCATGGCCGGGGCCAACGCATTTTCCGGGCCCCTACCAGGGATTTGTCGCCTACTGGCGGTAGTTCTCCACATCGCCGGCCGGGCGGGCGGTGGCGCCGTCGGGGTCATCGCCCACGCTGCGTCTGGCCCGGCGCTGCCTGAGGAGGTCCCAGCACTGGTCGAGGGCGACCTCGAGCTCCTTGATGCGCGCGTGTTCCTGGTCCGTGCTCAGTTCGCCGGCCGCCAGCTTGTCCCGCAGGTCGTGCTCCTCGGTGACCAGGGCACTGATCCTGGTGAGTATCTCGTTGTCCCGCATGTCCAAGACTCTAACCACTGCGTGATAGAACACGCCTTATGCCTGGTATCGCGCTTTTGAGGAAACCCGGCCCTCGTGTCTCCGAGGGCATCGTCACACACATCGAGCGCGAGCCCGTGGACCATGAACAGGCGCTGGCCCAGCACGACGCCTACGTCGCCGCACTGGCCGAGAACGGCTGGCGGCCGGTCTACGCGGCGGACGCGGACGAGTTGCCGGACGCGCCGTTCGTGGAGGACGCCGTGGTGGTGTCGGGGCGGCTGGCCGTACTGACCCGGCCGGGGGCGCCTGAGCGGCGGCCCGAGGTGGAGTCCGTGGCGGCGGCCGTACGGGACCTGGGGCTGAGGGCGGTCCGGATCGCCGCGCCCGGCACACTCGACGGGGGCGACGTGCTGCAGGTCGGCCCCACCGTGTACGTCGGCAGGTCGGCACGGACCAACGACGCCGGGATCAGGCAACTTGCGTCCCTGCTGCCGGAACGCCAGGTCGTGCCGGTGAACATGTCCGGCGTGCTGCACCTGAAGTCGGCCGTGACCGCGCTGCCCGACGGCACGCTCATCGGCGATCCCCGGCGGGTGGAGCTGCCGAACCTGCTGGTGCCGCCGGAGGAGCCGGGCTCGCACGTGGTGGTGCTGGACGATGACCGCGTCCTGCTGGCCGCCTCGGCCCCGGCGACGGCCGCCATGCTCGAAAAGCGTGGATTTATCACGATAAAGGTGGATATTTCGGAGTTTGAGAAGCTGGAAGGCTGCGTAACCTGCCTCAGCGTCCTCATCCCAGACTGACCCCACTGCCCACCCCACCCCCCGCACCCCCCACCCCGCCCTGTTCACCCACCCACTCCCACGCGATCCCAGCCCCCTACGCGACCCGAGACCCCCACACGACCCCGGAACCGAACCCCGAGCCGCGCCGACTTCCGGACCTCGGCTCGCGCCGACCTCTTGACTTCGGCCCGCGCCGACTTCTGGACCTTGGCTCGCATCGACCTTCATGACCCCGAGCCGCGCCGAC
>NZ_FNDJ01000001.1:171765-620954 GCF_900099965.1 Nonomuraea jiangxiensis
CCCGCGCCGACTTCTGGACCTTGGCTCGCATCGACCTTCATGACCCCGAGCCGCGCCGACTCCCGGGCCTCGGCCCGCGTCCACCTCGACCCCGAGCCGCCGACCTCTGGACCTCGGCTCGTGCCGACCCCCGGACCCGACCCGACCCGAGTCGACCCCGGACCCGGTTCGGTCGGCCCCTGGCCCGGTCGGCGCGAACCTCAGATCTGCCTGATGGGGACCGGTGTGGCCTCGGCCCTTGCCGTCAAGCTCTGCCGTCAAGCCCTGCCGTCAAGCTCTGCCGTTAGGCCCTGATGCTGGAGCGTGCCGTCAGGCCGCTGGTCAGGCGCGATGGCAGGCTCGGCGATCCGGTGCTTCGACGGAACCTCGACGGAACTTGGACGGAACCTCGTGGGGCGCCGCACCAGCTGTTCTCAGGATGTGAGATCAACGACATCGCTTCCCGAGACGTCTGGTAACGTCGTCTACATGCTGCGCGGACTCCTGCTTAGCCGCCGCGGCGGGGGCCTCTGAGGCCGGCTCCCTCGCCGCGGTGCGAGTCGTGCGCGTCGGCCGATTCCTTTCGACCGACGAGGAGCCGTACCCATGACCGCCCAGCAGCCCAGCCGCATGCCCGTGCACCGCTACCAACCCTTCGAACCGGTTCGCCTGACCGACCGCACCTGGCCTGATCAGGTGATCACCGAGGCGCCCCGATGGTGCGCGGTGGACCTGCGTGACGGCAACCAGGCCCTGATCGACCCGATGGACTCCCACCGCAAGCTGAAGATGTTCGAGCTGCTGGTGCGGATGGGTTACAAGGAGATCGAGGTGGGCTTCCCGGCCGCCTCGCAGACCGACTTCGACTTCATCCGGCAGATCATCGAGGAAGACCGCATCCCGGACGACGTCGTCATCCAGGTGCTGACCCAGGCCAGGCCGGAGCTCATCGAGCGTACCTTCGAGTCGATCGAGGGCGCCAAGCAGGCCATCGTCCACCTGTACAACTCGACCTCCACCCTCCAGCGCCGCGTCGTGTTCGGCCAGGACAAGGATGGCATCACCGCCATCGCCGTCGAGGGCGCCAAGCTGGTCAAGAAGCTCGCCGACGCGACCGACGTGGACGTGCGTTTCCAGTACTCGCCCGAGTCGTTCACCGGCACCGAGCTGGAATACGCCGTCGAGGTGTGCGACGCGGTCAACGACGTCTGGCAGCCCACCCCGGACCGCAAGGTCATCATCAACCTGCCCGCCACGGTCGAGATGGCCAGCCCCAACGTCTACGCCGACCAGATCGAGTGGATGCACCGCCACCTCAAGCACCGCGACTCGATCGTTCTGTCGCTGCACCCGCACAACGACCGGGGCAGCGCCGTGGCCGCCGCCGAGCTGGGCTACATGGCGGGCGCCGACCGCATCGAGGGCTGCCTGTTCGGCAACGGCGAGCGCACCGGCAACGTATGCCTGGTCACGCTGGGCATGAACCTGTTCTCCCAGGGCATCGACCCCGAGATCGACTTCAGTGACATCGACGAGATCCGCCGGGTCACCGAATACTGCAACCAGCTGCCCGTGCACCCGCGCCACCCGTGGGGCGGCGAGCTGGTCTACACCGCCTTCTCCGGCTCCCACCAGGACGCCATCAAGAAGGGCTTCGAGCACCTGGAGATCGACGCGGCGGCGGCCGGGGTGCCGGTGGACGACTTCGCCTGGGCGGTTCCGTACCTGCCGATCGACCCGAAGGACATCGGCCGCTCCTACGAGGCGGTCATCCGGGTCAACAGCCAGTCGGGCAAGGGCGGGGTCGCGTACATCATGAAGGCCGACCACCAGCTCGACCTGCCGCGGCGGCTGCAGATCGAGTTCTCCAAGGTGGTGCAGGCCCGTACCGACAGCCAGGGCGGCGAGATCAGCCCGGCCGCGATGTACGAAATCTTCCGCGACGAATACCTGCCCAACCCGGGCAACCGTTGGGGCCGCCTCAGCCTGCTGGCCCACCGCCACGAGTCCACGGTGGACGACAAGGACCGCATCGCCGCCGACATCCGCCTCGACGGCGAGATCCGCGAGATCGACGGCGCCGGCAACGGCCCCATCTCGGCCTTCATCGACGCCATCTCCGGGGTCGGCATCCAGGTACGCGTCCTGGACTACGTGGAGCACGCGATGAGCGCAGGCTCGGACGCCAAGGCCGCCTCCTACCTCGAGTGCGAGGTCGACGGCCGGGTCCTCTGGGGCGTCGGCGTCGACGCCAACACCACCACAGCCTCCCTCAAAGCAATCATCTCAGCCGTCAACCGCGCCTCCCACTAACCGCAAAACCCCGAGCCCCATCCGATGGGGCTCGGGTTTCACCTTCCGGGTGTGCAGCCGTAAAGCTCGCCGTAGCGTTTCTGGGCGATACGCATAAGCGCGATCAGGTCCTTGATCCCATCCCTGCCTTTGGCGACCCGGGCTAGGTAGATAGTGATCAGTTGCTCTTTGTTGTCACATCGAAACTTTGAGACAACTCGGTATGGCTGATCGGAGAATGGCGTGTTCGGTAGGTATGCGGCTAGGCCATCGCCGAGGTCGGTGGGGAGCCTGACTCCGCCATGCCTGGTGTAGACCTGACGCCTGTCATCGAGAACGAAATCCAGTTGGTCTCGAGACAGTCCGTTGCCCTCCTGCATCCACCTCACCTCCAATGGCCGAGGAGTTGTATCCGGCGCCCAACAGTCGCCGTCGCCCTGACTGCCGTCTGTCCTCTCGGCAAGATGGCCGGTTACGCCGCTGACTAGGCGAAATGCCTGCTCAGGGATAAGTTTGCAGACGTATGGTGCGGAGTCTACGACTGGTTGGGAAGCTGGGGGCGGTGCCGAGAGGGTGTTGCTCGCCGGGGTACAGGCTGTGGCAAGCAACACGAGGGCAATCAGAGTGACAGACGGGAGAAAAGTTCTCATTCACCGCTCCCAGGCGAGGAAGGGATCTGTAGGCCGAGATAGTCGTCCACCTCACTGGTCCTGCGAAAGGTGCTGCGGAAGCGGTCCAGTAGGTCGCTACTGCCTCCGGACTCCCGAGTCCATGCGAGCAACTGGCTGTATTCCTCCGGAGTCATTCCGGCGAAAGACTTGACCGTGCGCGGACTTCCGGCCGTGAATGACTGCTTTCCCTGGCCAAGTCCATCAAGCAAACCCTTGTTCAGTATGGCTGTGGCGAGCATCTGCTCCGCCAACCTCTCCACCGCCAGCCGGTTGTCCGCCAGTGTCCGATGTGCTTGGTCCAGATCTCGCCCATATTCGGACATTCGCTGAGCGACTTGTTTGGCTACCTCGTCATACGCGGTTCCGGCTAGCTTGTCATAGCCTTTACCGACCAGTTCGCCGAAGGCTCCGATGGCCAGCTGGCCTGCCTGTCTCGATCCTGGCACGGGGAGCAGCCCCAGTGCGTTGCCCACCATGGTTTTCAGAGCTTCGTCCGCCTTCTTGTCGTCCAGCCCTTGGGCGATCAGTATCTGGCGGCGGATTTCCATGATGTGGCCGAAGGGGCGTGCCTCGGCCACCGTTCGATCCGTCAGGAACTGCTTGATGTCGGCCTTGTCGACCCGGCCATCCCCGTCGAAGTCGTACGCCTTGACGTCAGCCTCCGTGAAACCGAGCCGCTCGGCGTTGGAGGCGTCGAGACCGACCGGGGGTACGGTGTCGAGCGCCGCTCGCATATGTTCGGTCTGTGCTCTCACCAACGCCTCAAAGGCGGCGTCGTCGGCGGTGGCCAGCGCCAGCGCGTAAGACATGTCCTGGGCTGCGACGTTGCCGAAGGTCGCATGGTTCAGGAGGAGCCGGGAGAGTTGATCGATGTTGGCCGCGATAGCGCGGCCCAAGGGGTAGCTCAGGGGAGCGTATCGATCGAACAGGTCTCTGTTCCTGAGCTCCAGGTTGCCGTCTGCGGCTTTGCCGAAGGCGGCGCGCACTTCATCTGCGAGGATCTTGGTCATCGCGGCGGCCAGTTCCTTGGAAGTCGGGTCCTGGCCGGTCGTCGCGATCACCAGCATGTCTCTGATCGGCTTGTAGTCGTTCAGGAAGTGTGAAGCGCCCCACCGGGTCGTCAGCAGGTAGTCCAGAACGGACTCCGTCCACCCCGTCGGGGTGTGGTTCAGCAGAGCCTGGGACGCTTCCCGGCTGGACTTCGCCGCATGGAACAGGTCGTCCACCACTGATGACGGAGTCTTCATGCCGGGACTGCTCGCAGACATCTCCGGTCTCAGCAGGGTGCCGAGGCCGAGCGCGCCGGCCAAGTCGATGAGGGGCAGCTGCTTTCCCGTGACGAAACGGCCGAGCGGATCCCTGGCCGCTGCCCACTGGTCGTTGCGCTGCTCGTGTTCGTAGACGATCACGTCGCGCCCGACGAGTTCGATGAACTCCTTCGAGAACGGCGGATTCCCGTCGTGGGCGCGCCAGATGAGGGCCTGTGCCTGGTAGCCCGAGTACGTCGTGTCGCCTGACGTGTGCTGGGTCCGGCCCTCCTTCACCAGATCGTTGAGGAAGTCGGCGCCCGTGTACGCGGGGTTCTTCGGATCGGTTCCTGCGGCCAGGGCCGTGCTCAGCATGGCCAGGACCTTCTTGCCTTGGTCGGAGAGTTGGGTCACGAGCTCGGCGTTCTGGCGGCGCCTGGCGTCGTGCAGTTGCGCGGCGAGCGATCCTGGCAGCCGTGTCACGCCGCAGGCGCCCAAAGCGCCAAGGAATGCCTTGACGAACTCCGCGTCGCCGGCTCTCGACGCATATTTCTCCAGCTCGGTCAGTGCTTTGGCATCTCCGTCCGCGGCTTTCAGCGCGGCCCGGGCAGCAAGTGTGCCGTCCAGCAGTCCGTTGGCGGCCTCCAGGTTGTCAGGAATCTCCAGAAAGCTTCCGGCGGGCGTGCTCCTGCCGAAGGTGACCTTCTGCCGCTGCAGCTCGTGGACCAGGTTCTGCCGCCGCCGGAGATCCTCGGCCTGGGTGGTGACTCGTCCGGCGAGCTGCCGTAGCCGTGCCGCCGGAGAAGTGTCGAGCCCGGCGCTCAGCAGCTCCCTGTGCAGGACCTGCGCCAGCTCCTCCAGCCGATTGGCGGTTTCGGTGTGCTTCATAGTCATCGTGTCGAATTCGGGCAGCTGGACTCCGCTGAACTCGCTCATGGCTGGTCCGGAATCGAGGCCAGCTTCTGGTGGGCGCTGTGTACGGCCTGCGTGAGCACGGCCCGCAATTCTCGCTGGTCCGCGTGAACCTGGGTGCCGAACCGGCTGCCCGCGGGCCCCACCCATGCGTCGTTCGCCATGAAACGGCAGGAGGGATCCAGTGCGCACCAGTGATCGTCCGACAGCCGCTGAAGCCGCTGGGCAACAGCTCGTATCGCCTCACGATCGAGGTCAACCACGATGATCCTCCACGTACAGTTCGCTGCCCAGAACAGATCGGGAGGCGGCGTTCCCCAAGGTCTTCACACGGTAATCAACATCACGTCAACAGAACAAGCTTAAAACCGGTGAAAGGCATAGCGCGTTCGAGCTTTGATTGATAATGGGATGGTTTGCCGGAATGGAGTACGGCTTCGATTTCTTGCGAACGGACGCCAGTAAGCAAGTTGGTAGATATGCGAGATTTGGCGGTCTTGGAATTGATGCGAAATGGGCAGTGGTGGCAATCAGGGGATCAAGGGATCAAGGGATCAAGGGATCAAGCGGACGTCCGTCGGTGCCGATGACTGCACGAGCAAGGGAAGCGGTACGCACGGGGCTTATCGCGGAGGTCGGCTCTGGTCCCTTAGGAGCTGCGGGCTTGTTTCTGTCAGGGCCGCTCGCGGTCAACGTTGTTTCTGTCAGGCTGCTCGCGGTCGACGAGGGGGTCGAGGCCATGGGGAGAGGCTGCCGGAGGTGCCAGAGGCTGCTGGAGATGCTGAGGTGCTGAGGGTCTTGGCCTGCGTGGTCGGTCGGCATTTGCGTCTGGAATTGGTTCAGGTCTGCGGGGGGTCTCGTTGGGTGAACGTTCCTTGATGTCGTTCGGCCGGGTTTTTGAGTTTTACTGGGTGAATCCCAAGGTCTCGGCCAGTAGGCGCATGGAGTGGCCGAAGGCTGTGTGGCGGTCTTCGATGGTGTTCTGGAATTGGCCGAAGACCTCGAAGTTGACCCAGCCGTACAGTGCTGTCCAGGCGGAGATGGCCTGCCAGATCACGCTGTCGGGGACGCCGGGCATGAGGTCGCGGAAGACGGCCGTGTCGGCGTCCAGTGCGGCGGGGGGTTCGGTGGTGGGTGTTCTCATGGCGCCCGCTTGCCAGGCGTCGGAGACTATCCGGCTCAGTACGGCGACGTCGCGCACACGGGCCGCGACCGTGTCCTGGGGGGCCTGGTAGCCGGGCACGGGGGAGCCGTAGATCAGCGCGTATTCGTGCGGGTGGGCCACCGCCCAGTCGCGTACGGCGTCGCAGGCGGCCAGCCACCGGCCCAGGTAGTCATCCGGGGGGCAGGCGGCCTCGGTCTGCTCCACGGCCGCGCCGAGGGCGTTGTAGCCGTCGATGATCAAGGCGGTGAGCAGGTCGTCGCGGCTCGGGAAATAGCGGTAGATGGCCGAGGAGACCATGCCCATCTCCCGCGCTACGGCCCGCAGTGACAGGCCGCCGGCGCCCTCAGTGGCGAGCTGGCGGCGCGCGATGTCGGTGATTTCCCTGGTGAGCTCGGCCCGGACGCGTTCTCTGGCGGTGCGGCTGGCGGTCATGTCCGGCAGCTTATCAGAGCGGTAGAAAGAAACGAGAGCGCTGCTCTTGACGGACAGTGCTCTCGCTAGAGAGCATTGCTCTCGGAAGAAAGCGGCGATTGTTCACGGAGGTCCCCCATGCTCGCCCTTGCCAAGTACGCCAACGCGGCGTTGATGTTCTTCCTCGAACTCGGCGTGCTGGGCTCGGTGGGCTACTGGGGGTTCACGCTCGACTCCGGCTGGGCGATCAAGCTGCTGGCCGGGCTCGGCGGCCCGGCGCTGTTCATCGCGGTGTGGGCGTTGTTCGGCGCGGGCGGTGGCGCGAACGCCACCTTCCCGCTCACCGGCCTGGCCCGAGCCGCCCTGGAGATCGTCTGGTTCGGCGGTGGCGCCCTTGCCCTCTACGCAGCGGGCGTGGTCACCCCGGCCGTCGTCTTCTTCGTCCTTTTTGCTATGAATGCGGTTCTTCGCATCGTCTGGAAGCAGGTCTGATCATGGGTAAGCACGTCGTCGTCGGTTCCGGCCAGGTCGGCTCGCACGTGGCCGCCAAGCTGATCGAACAGGGGCACGAGGTCACCGTCGTGACCCGCTCGGGCAGCGGTCCCGAAGGGGCGGTCAAGGTGGCCGCCGACGTCGCGGACCGGGCCAGGATGGTCGAGGTCACCAAGGGCGCGGACGTCCTCTACAACTGCGTCAACCCGAAATACCACCGCTGGCTGACCGACTGGCCGCCGATGGCCGAGTCGTTCCTGGCCGCCGCGGAGTCCAGCGGAGCCGTGTACGTGATCCTCGGCAACCTCTACCCGTACGGGCCCGTCCAGGGGCCCATGACCGAGGACCTGCCACTCGCCTCCGACAACCCCAAGGCGATGGTGCGGGCGAAGATGTGGCGGGACGCGCTCGCGCTGCACGAGGCGGGCCGGATCAGGACCACCGAGGTACGGGGCTCCGACTACTTCGGGCCCGGCGCCACCGACCAGGCCTACCTGGGCGACCGGTTCCTGGTGCCGCTGCGGGCCGGGCGGACCATCCAGCTCCCCTACCCCCTGGACGTGCCGCACAGCTGGACGTACCTGCCCGACGTGGCCGACGCGCTGATCGTGGCCGGTAGGGACGAGCGGGCCTGGGGCCGGCCCTGGCACGTGCCCACGAGCGACCCGCTGTCCTTCCGCGAGGTCGGCGACCGGATGGCCGCCATCCTGGGCCGCCCGGCGCCCAAGCTGGCGCGGCTGCCCTGGCCGCTGGTGCAGGTGGGCGGCCTGTTCTCGCCGATGATCGGCGAGCTGCGGCACGTCCGCTACCAGTTCACGGCGCCTTACGTGCTCGACTCCTCGGCGTTCCAGCGGACGTTCGGCATCGCGCCTACTCCGATCGAGGCGGCGCTCAAGGCTACGCTCGAAGCGTGAAGATAGCCATGATCGGTCTGGGCGACATCGCGGAGAAGGCCTACCTTCCCGTGCTTGCCGCTCAGCCATCCCTCGACCTGCACCTCTGTACCCGCAACCAGGCCCGGCTCGACCGGCTCGGCGACACCTACCGGATCGCCGGCCGGTCGACGAGCCTGGACGAGGTGATCAAGGCGGGGGTCGACGCGGCCTTCGTGCACGCCGCTACCGAGGCCCACCCCGGGCTCGTCGAGTCGCTGCTCAGCGCCGGGATCCACGTCTACGTCGACAAGCCGATCGCCTACAAGCTGGCCGAGTCCGAGCGCCTGGTACGCCTGGCGAAGGCCGAGGACAGATCCCTGATGGTCGGCTTCAACCGGCGCTACGCACCCGGATATGTCGGACTTGCCGCCCTTCCCCGTCATCTCATCCTGATGGAGAAGAACCGCGACAATTACCCCGACGCCCCCCGACGGGCGATATTTGATGACTTCATTCATGTAGTGGACACCCTCAGATTCCTCGCCCCCGGCCCGGTCACCGGCACCACCATCCGGACCCGCGTCAAGGACGGCCTGATCGAGCACATCGTCCTGGAGCTCTCTGGCACCGGCTTCACCGCCATCGGCGTCATGAACCGGGCGAGCGGCGCGAGCGAGGAGTCCTGCGAGGTCATGGGCGACGGGGTCAAGCGCCGCGTGGTCAACCTCGGCGACGTGACCGACTACCGCGGCGGCGAGACGCTCACCAGGCGGCCCGACTGGGTGCCGGTGGCCAGGCAGCGCGGCATCGAGCAGATCTGCCTGGAGTTCCTCGCCGCCGTGCGCGCGGGCCGCAGGATCAGCGCGGAGGACGCCCTGACCACCCACGCCATCTGCGAGGACATCGTCAGCCAGGCGGCTTGAGCGGCGTCGGCTCCGCGGCCGCGGCAGGGGCCGGGGCGGGAGCGAGCGTGGGGGCGGGAGTGGGGGCCGGCGTGGGGGTAGGGGTGGCCTCGTCGCGCTTGCCGGGCTGCCGTTCCAGGAGCATCGACTGGTCGGCACGGGCGAGCATGCGCTCGAAGACCCGGCCCCCGAGCCTGGTGATCACGGTATAGCCCTTGGTGTCGCTCAACGGGCTGGAGGACGACACCACGCCCGCCAGCGCGCCCCCGTAGAGCGCGGGCCCGCCGCTGCCGCCCGCGGCGGCGTGGCAGTTGCGGGTGACCAGCAGGCCGGGGCCGTGGTGCAGGCCCTCGACGGCGTCGCCCACGCACCGGTACATCGTCATCCCCGGATAGCCCTTGCCCACCGGGTAGCCGAGCAGCTCCAGCCCGCGCAGCTCCGTGCCCTGGGAGGTGGGCATCGGCCGCAGCCCGCGCCCGGTCACGGCCTCCAGCGGGCGCCCCCGCCGTACGACGCCGACCAGGCCGACGTCGTACGGCAGCAGGCTGGGGGAGTACGGCTCGGTGCGCCACCGTTCGGGCACCCAGATGCGTACGGCGGGCCAGACCCCCAGCCGCGGCCGCCCGCGCTCGTACCCCGGCAGGAAGGCGAGGTGCTTGAGCGGCCGGCCGTCGTGATACAGGCAGTGCGCGGCCGTCAGCACCAGGCTGCGGCTGCGCGAGCCGATCACCGTGCCCCCGCACACCACGTCCGTGCGTGTGACCGGGTCGCGGCCGAGCAGCACTCCGGTGAGCCGCCGCGCCCCCGTGTAGGGGCGCGGGACCGGTGCGTAGCCCAGGCGGTCGCCGTCGGGGGTCAGCACTCTGGGAGTGGGCACGCTATGTTGCGACACCTCGGCGACGGCGGCTGGATCGAGCAGGACCACGGGCAGCACCAACCTGAGCACTTTCCCACTCTACGGGGAAGATGATCAATGCCCTGACCTGCGACACTAAGGTTTCGTTAACTTGTGTATCGGGCTCCCAGCCCACGCAGCCGCGCGTGCACCGACTCGTAGGCCCCCGCCTCGCCCCGGAGCCACCCCTCGCCCAGATATGCCTTGGGTAGTTTGGCGACCATTGTGTAGTTGGTGTCGCACACGTTCCCGACCGGCGCCTGCCCGCCCTGGCTGACGAGCTGGTACGCGTCCAGCGTGTCCAGCCCGGTCAGCTCGGACGTCCAGGTCACCATGTCGTGCTGGCTGATCCGATAGGCGTCCTCCAGCGGCCGGGCCGAGCCCGTGGACATCAGGTGCAGGTCGTCCTCCATCCGCGGCCAGGGCGTCGCCACGCCCTTGATCAGCTCGACCGCGATCACGGTGTTCATGGCCGACTCGACCGCGGTCCCGCAGACCTCGCCGTGCCCCTGCCTCCCGTGGCCGTCGCCGATCGAGAACAGCCCGCCTTCGACGTTGACGCCCAGGTAGACGGTGACGCCCGCGCGCAGTTCGGGGGTGTCCATGTTGCCGCCGTGCGCGTCGGGGGTGATCGTCATGCGGGTCTCGCCGGCGGCCGGGGCCACGCCCACCGTGCCGTGCATCGGGTCGAGGGGGAGGGCCACGCTGAAGTCGCTGTTGCGGGCGTGGTAGACGGCCAGGCCCTTGTCCAGGTCGATGTCGTAGCGCCAGACCCGCTCCTCGAGCGGCGGGTGCAGCATGGCCGTGGTGTGGGTGGTGGTCAGCGCGCCGAAGTGCGGGAACGTCGTGGAGACCGCCCAGTCCCTGGCCGGGGTGATGGAGACGAAGTGCAGCGCCAGCGTGTCGCCGGGCTCGGCGCCCTCCACGTGGAAGGGGCCGGTCACCGGGTTCAGGTACGGGAACTCGCACACCCGCGAGGGCAGGTCGTCCACGGTCGTCACGCGGCCGCCGAAACAGTCCTCGGTGTACAACTCCATGATCGTGCCCGGCCGCACCCTGCCGACCGCCGGCCGCCCCCCGAAGGTGTAGCTCAGCTCCTCCGGCGTGGGGTGGTAAGAGACGACGTTCACTGAACCTCCGAGGGAAGGACGGGCCGGCGGCCGGACGCGTACGAGACGCCGAGGACGATCAGGCCGATGACCAGCCAGCTGCAGCCCACCCACTGGGCCGCGACGTTCTGGTTGATCACGACGGCCACGAGGATGACGAAGCCGATCACGGGCACGACGAGGTGCGCCCACCAGTTCCTGCTGCGCTGCCGGACGACGTAGTGCACGACCACGGCGATGTGCAGCAGCAGGAAGGCGGTCATCGCGCCGAAGTTGACCAGGGAGGTGAGCTCGCCGATGCCGTTGGCCCTGGTGCTCATGTAGATGCCGAGGACCAGCGAGATCCCGGCCACCAGGAAGGTGGCGTTGACCGGCACCCGGTGCCTGTAGCTCACCTTGGCCAGGAACGAGGGGAGCTGGCGGTCCCGGGCCATCGCGTAGAGCAGGCGTGAGGTGGCCGCCTGGGCGACCAGCGAGTTGGCGAAGCCCCAGGCGACGGCGGTGGCCACGGCGGTGAGCACGGACAACCAGTGCCCGCCGGCGAACTCGGCGGTCTTGTAGAAGGCGTTGCCCGCGGAGTCACCGTTGGCGATCAGAGCGTCGCGGTTGGGGGTGAGCAGCGCCGCCACCCAGGTCTGCACCACGAACAGCACCGCGGCCAGGCCCAGCGCGGCCACCATCGAGCGGCCGAGGCGGCGGGCGTCCTCGCGGCTCTCCTCCGCCAGCGTGGAGATGCCGTCGAAGCCCAGGAACGACAGCACCGCCACCGACGCGGCGGCGAACACCACCGTCCAGCTGAACGAGGACGACTCGAAGACCGGAGTGAACGCGCCGGTCTGCGCGTTGCCCTGGGCCAGCGCGATGCCGCCGACCACCAGGAAGATCGCCAGCACGACCAGCTCGGCCACCAGCATGATCCGGGTGATCCGGGCCGTCATCTGGATGCCCAGGTAGTTCACCACGGTGTTGAGCAGTACGAACAGCACCAGCCAGCCCCAGATGGGGATCACCGGTACGAACGTGTTCATGGCCGCGCTGGCCACGAGGTAGAGCAGGGAGGGGACGAGGACGTAGTCGAGCAGGATCGCCCACCCGGCGATGAAGCCGACGGGGGCGGCGATGCCCCGGCCGGTGTAGGTGTAGACCGACCCGGCCATCGGGAAGGCCCTGGCCATCTGCGCGTACGACAACGCCGTGAACGCCATCGCCAGCAGGCCGACGATGTACGCGAGCGCCACCATCCCCTTGGAGATGAAGAAGACGTTGCCGAAGATCCCGAACGGTGCGATGGGCACCATGAAGATCAGGCCATAGATCATCAGATCGGCGAAACCGAGGGAACGCTGGAGTTCCTGGCGGTAGCCGAACTGTTCGATTGTGCTCATGAACGGCTCCTAGCTGCATGGGGGGGCGATTACGCAGATTAGAGCCAAAGTTTTCTAGAGAAAAGGTTTCTGTAGAAAGAAGTCCAGTCCGTCCGCTCTGCCGAGGTGCACGGGGTGCCGGATCTGGCGATCGAGCAGCCTGAGAGTGCCGCGCGCGCTGGTGATCGTCGTGCCGTCGGCGACCGCGTCCAGCGCGGGCACCGCCAGCGAGCCGGCCCGCGCGCACAGGGCGGCCAGCATGGCGACGGCCTCGTAGCAGCCGTGGCCATGCGCGTTGAGCATGGGGGCGTCGGGGCCGAAGCGGGTCGCGTACCTCTCGCCGAAGTCCTGGCCGGCGTCGGTCGGCAGGCCGCGGAAATAGCCCATCGACGCGTAGAGCTCGCCGGTGCCGTCGCCACCGATGCCCAGCAGGCCGTGCTCCTCCAGCGCGCCGCACAGCCGGGCCGCGCCCAGCCCGGCGGCGGCGTACGCCCGGTTGAAGGCCACCAGGTCACTGCCGATCAGCGTCAGCAGGATCGCGTCCGGCTTGGCGTCGGCCACCCGGTCGACCCACCGCACGGCCTCGCCGTACCGGACGAAGCTCTCGCCCACCACGCCCGCGCCCCGGGCGTGCAGGAGGCGGCGGGCGCTGGCGTGTACCAGACGCGGCCAGACGT
The DNA here is from genome assembly GCF_900099965.1 of Nonomuraea jiangxiensis. GTDB lineage: Bacteria > Actinomycetota > Actinomycetes > Streptosporangiales > Streptosporangiaceae > Nonomuraea > Nonomuraea jiangxiensis. The sequence goes on from NZ_FNDJ01000001.1 coordinate 184,757, forward strand.
AGTCGTTGCCCAGCAGGAACCAGCGGCGCGCCCGCCGCGTGCCGGCCAGCCACTCGATGCCCGGCGCGAGCTGCCTGGCGGGGGTCTCGCCGAGGAAGTAGACGCCCGGCGCGTGCCCCCCGCCCTCGTAAGGCGGCGCGTAGACGAACGGGACCCGCCCGGCGACCGCGGCGACCACCCTCACCCGTACGTCGCTCGCATGGGAGCCCGCGACGGCCTGCACCGTACCCGAGCCGACCAGCCCGGACACCTCGGCCGCCACCTCGGCCGCGGGTCGCCCGCCGTCGATCAGGACCAGCTCGACCGGCCTGCCCAGCAGGCCCGCGGCGGCATTGAGCTCCTCGGCGGCCAGCAGCGCGCAGTTGATCGCGCAAGGGCCCATCAGGCCGAGCACTCCGGACACGGGCACGACCAAGCCGATCCTGATCGCGTACGAGGGCAGGAGCCGCGCTTCGAAGGGATCGACTATCGCCGCCACGCCGCCGAGTATCCTCCCTCTTAGCCCCCCGACGAAAGGACCTTCCATGACCTCCCCCGGCCTCGGGTCCTCACTTGCCTATCTGCTCAGCCGTGCGGAGCGCGGCGTCAACCGCGGACTGGCGGCCGTGCTCGCCGGGGAGGACGTCACGGTCGAGCAGTGGCGCATTTTGCGGGCGCTGGCCGACGGGCGGGGGGTCTCGATGGGGGAGCTGGCCGAGGCGGTGCTCATGCCGCACCCGACGCTGACCAAGGCGGTCGACCGGCTGATCGACCGGGCGCTGGTCTACCGCGGGCCGTCGAAGGGTGATCGGCGGCGGGTGGCGGTGTTCGTCTCGGACCGGGGGGCCGAGCTGCTCGCGCGGGTGGACGGCGCGGTGGCCGAGCATCACCGGATGATCGAGCTCGCGTTCGGGCCGGAGCGGACGGAGCAGCTCATGCGCGACCTGGAGGGCCTGGTGGAGGCGCTGGACTACACCGAGCTCAGGCTCTGAGCGAGCGAGCCCGCTCGGGCTGTGGGCCGGTGAGCCTGCTCGCGCTCTGGTCCTCGCGGGCCCGGCGGGGCACGGCGCCCGGGAGGCGGCCTTCCGGCCGGCCCCCGGGGCGTGTGCGCGTGCGGCTCAGTGGCACAGGCCGCGCACATGGTGCGCCTCGGCCACCCGGCCCACGGCAATGACGTGCGCCGCCTGCCGGAGCGTCAGGCCGCGCTCGGCGGCCAGCGACGTGACCTCGGAGAAGGTGCTCCGCATGAGGTCGCTCAGCTTCAGCTCGACCTCGCTCGGGCTCCAGGAGGAGGCCTGGAGGTTCTGCACCCACTCCAGGTGGGACACGATCACTCCGCCCGCGCCGGCCAGGATGTCGGGCACCACCGTGGTGCCGTTGGCGTGCAGGATCTCGTCGGCCCCCGGCGTGACGGGGCCGTTGGCGGCCTCCACGACCAGGCGGGCGCGCACCCGGGGCGCGTTGGCCTCGGTGATCGCCCCGTCGAGTGCCGCCGGGACGAGCACGTCCACGTCCAGCTCGAACAGGTCGTCGCGGGCCAGCGCGTCGGCGTGCCGGTAGCCGGCCACCCCACCGGACTCGGCCACCCAGGCACGCAGCCGGGCGAGGTCGAGCCCGCCGCCCGCGTGGACGGCGCCCGTGGCGTCGGAGACGGCCACGACCTTGCAGCCGGCCTCGGCGAGGTGCTGCGCGACCGGCGCGCCCACCTTCCCGAAGCCCTGCACGGCCACGGTGGTGCCCGCGGGCGCCCGGCCGAGCGCGGACAGCACCGCGATCTGGACGCCCCGCGCGGTCGAGTCGGCGCGACCGGACGAGCCGTCCGGCGCCATGGGCTCGCCGGACACCGAGTAGCCGCTGTTGAGCTTGTAGGCGTCCCTGACCCAGGCCATGGTGCGCTCGTCGGTGCCGACGTCGGCGGCCGGGATGTCCTTCTCCGGGCCGATCAGCGGCAGGATCTCGTTGACGTAGCGGCGGGTCAGCCGTTCCAGCTCGCGGACGGTGAGCCCGGCCGGGTCCACGGCCACGCCGCCCTTGGCGCCGCCGTACGGGATGCCGACCAGCGCGCACTTCCAGGTCATCCACATGGCGAGCGCGGTGATGCCGTGGATGTCGGTGCCGGGATGGAAGCGCAGCCCGCCCTTGGCGGGGCCGCGCGAGACGTTGTGCTGTACGTGGAACCCCTGGACGACATCCAGGGAGCCGTCCTCGCGCCGCACCGGGACCGAGACGGTCATCGAGCGGCGGGGCGTGGCCAGCATCGCGCGTAGCCCGTCGTCGAGTCCGAGCTGGTCGGCGGCCTGGCCGAGTTGGTGAAGAGCAGAGTCGAGGGCCTGATGACCCGAGGTGACCAGGGCCGGCGTCGTTGACGGCACCATGATGCTCATGGAAGAAGATCCTCCTGGTATTACGCCCCATTTGCGGGAAAGCGCCATTGCCTTCCACTTTTGGGGCTTGTTGTCACGATCATCCTAAGGCGGGGCGTTTGACCTTGCCTAGTTTTGGTAGAAATCCAGGCCGTGATCGAGATGCCGTGGACCGTGCCACTCTGGCAGGCTTGCGGACGAGAGTGTGCTGAATCTTCAAAACAGGGGGTGGGATGCCCGCACTCGTGGTGGGACCGATGCTGCGCTATGTCGACTCCGACAGCGCCTCGATCTGGGTGGAGACCGCCGATCCTTGCACGGTCACGATCGAGGCGGACGGCAGGTCTTACCGGTCGCCTACCTTCACCGTGCACGGTCACCACTACGCGATCGTGGATCTGGTTGCGTTGTCCCAGGATATCGCGTCCTACTCGGTGAGTCTCGATGGGGAGCAAGTTTGGCCGCAGGCGGGTCGCCCGCCGAGCCGGATCAGGCTGCTGCCCCCCGAGGGCGTGCGCCGGCTGGCGTTCGGCTCGTGCCGCACCAGCGTGCCGCACGACGCCGCGCACATCCTCACGCACGGCGACGACGTGCTGCGCGCCTACGGCTGCCACCTCGCGCGGGTCGCCGACGGGGAGTGGCCCGACCTGCTGCTGCTCCTGGGAGACCAGGTCTACGCCGACAACCCCTCGCCCGAGATGCTCGACTACATCCGCTCCCGCAGGGACACCGAGCCGCAGCGCGAGATCGCCGACTTCGAGGAATACGCCGAGCTCTACCGCCAGGCGTGGACCGACCCCGACATCCGCTGGCTGCTGTCCACCGTGCCCACCGCCATGATCTTCGACGACCACGACCTGCGCGACGACTGGAACACCTCGCAACCGTGGCGCGAGCAGATGGCCAGGACCTCGTGGTGGCCCCGCCGGGTCGTGGCGGGGCTCGGGGCGTACTGGGTCTACCAGCACCTCGGCAACCTCTCCCCGGCCGAGCGGGCGACCGACCCGCTGCTGCGGGTGCTGATGGAGGGCGACGGCGGCGGGGCGCTGGACGCGTTCGCCGAGAAGGCCGACGCCGAGCCGAGCAGCAACCGCTGGAGCTACTCCCGCGACCTCGGGCGCGCGCGGCTCATCATGGTCGACACCAGGTGCGCCAGGCAGCTCACGCCCGGCGACCGGCGCATGCTCGACCCGGGGGAGTGGGCTTGGCTGCTCGAACAGGTCAGTGAGCCGGCCGAGCGGCTGATCATCGGCTCGTCGATCCCGTTCCTGCTGCCGGAGGGCGTACACCGGGTGCAAAACTGGAACGAGGCCCTCAGCGACGGCGCGTGGGGCGGGCTCGTACGGCGGTGGTCGGAGAAGTTCCGGCAGGCCATCGACCTGGAGCACTGGGCGGCGTTCCGGCGCTCGTTCGAGGACCTGGCGCGGCTGCTGGCCGGGCTGGGCAAGCCGGTGCTGATCCTGTCGGGCGACGTGCACTACTCCTACATCGCCAAGGCCAACCCGGCCCCGATCTACCAGATCGTCTGCTCTCCCATCCGCAACCCGCTCAGCCGCCTGCTGCGCTGGGCCAACGTCTTCACCCAGTTCTCGATCGCCACGATGGTGGGCGGCCTGCTGGCGCGGCTGGCGGGCATCCCGCGGCCGCCGTTCAGGTGGCGGGTCACCAAGGGCCCCTGGTTCCAGAACGCGGTGGCCACGCTCACCCTCCCCGACGTGGTGACCTGGTACGAGTCCACCGGCGACCGCGTCCGCCCGATCGACTCCGCCCAACTACGCTGAACCCTCATGCATGCTCCACCCGACGACGCCTACTCCGCGACCGTGCCGTTCTACGACCTGTTCCACGAGGACGGGCATGTGCCGGGGATCCGCCGGACCCTTCCACCGCTGCTGACCGGGGTCCGGCGCGGCGTGATCGAGATCGGCGCGGGCACCGGCCTGATCACCGAGCTGATCGCCCGGGAGACGCCCGCCGAGATCTACGCCGTCGAGCCGTCGCTCGGCATGCGCTCCGTACTGGTCTCCCGCCTGACGGCCGACCCCGCCATGCTGAGCCGGGTGACCGTGCTGCCGTGCGGGGCGCTGGACGTGGAGGTGGACGAGCCGGTCGAGGCGATCGTGATGATCTCGGTGTTGCAGAGCTTCGCCGCCGTCGATCGGGCCGAGCTGTGGCGGGTGCTGGCCAGGCAACTGGAGCCGGGCGGCCGGCTGGTGTTCAACTGGCGCGACCGCGCCCCCGCCGTGCCCGGCGAGGCGCGGGTGCTGGGGTCCTACCAGGTGGGCCGGCACGTCTACGAGATCTCCGGCCAGGTGCTCGACGTCGCGGGCGAGAGCGTCACCTCGCGCTTCGTCTACCGGATCCGCCAGCGCGGGGTGACGATCAGTGAGGACGAGATGGTCAGCACGAACCACTGGCCCCCGGCCGAGCGGCTGGCCGCCGAGTTGCGGGCGGCGGGGTTCGCCCGGGGCGAGGCCCCCGACGGCCTGCAGATGTGGCGGCTCGTGAATTAGCGCTCCTGGACAGGGCCCGGCCACTTACGGTGGTCGGGCCCTCCCGTGCGAAGCCGTACAGAATGGGTCAGAAGGAGGAGATCGCGGCGCCGAGCTGGTCGATCGCCCAGATGAGGTCCTCCTCGGGGACCACGATCGGCGGAGCCAGCCGGATCGTGGAGCCGTGCGTGTCCTTGGCCAGCACCCCCCGCTCCATCAGCGCCTCCGTCACCTGACGCCCCGTGGCGAGCTCGGGGTCGATGTCGATGCCCGCCCACAGGCCGCGCCCGCGCACCTCCAGCACACCCCTGCCGACCAGCTCGCGCAGCCGCGCGTGCAGCACCTCGCCCAGCTTGGCGGCCCTGGCCTGGAACTCGCCGGTGTTGAGCAGGTCGATGACGGCGATGCCGACCGCGCACGCCAGCGGGTTGCCGCCGAACGTGGAGCCGTGCTGCCCCGGCCGGATGACCTCCAGCACGTCCCGGTCGGCGGCGATGGCCGAGACCGGTACGACGCCGCCCCCGAGCGCCTTGCCCAGGACGTAGATGTCGGGCACGACCCCTTCGTGGTTGCAGGCGAACGTCTGCCCGGTCCGCCCCAGCCCCGACTGGATCTCGTCGGCGATCATCAGGATGCGCTCGGCCGAGCACAGCGCCCGCACCTCGCTCAGGTAGCCGTCCGGCGGCACGATCACCCCCGCCTCGCCCTGGATCGGCTCGACCAGCACCGCGACCGTGTTGGCGTCGATGGCCTCCCGGATCGCCTCCGTCGAGCCGTAGCGCACGACCCGGAACCCCGGCGTGTACGGGCCGAAGTCGTCGCGTGCGTCCGAATCGGTGGAGAAGCTGATGATCGTGGTGGTACGGCCGTGGAAGTTGCCCTCCATGACGATGATGTTGGCCAGTCCCGGCTCGACGCCCTTGACCTGGTAGCCCCACTTGCGGGCCACCTTGATGGCGGTCTCGACGGCCTCGGCGCCGGTGTTCATGGGCAGGACCAGGTCCTTGCCGGTGAGGTCGCCGAGCCCGGCGCAGAACCGCGCGAACTGGTCGTGGTGGAAGGCCCGGCTGGTCAGGGTCAGATTCTTGAGCTGCTCCTGGGCGGCCTCGATGATCTTCGGATGGCCGTGGCCGAAGTTGAGCGAGGAGTAGCCGGCCAGGCAGTCCAGATACCTCTTGCCCTCGACGTCGGTGACCCAGGAACCGTGCGCCTCGTGGATCACCACGGGCAGCGGATGGTAGTTGTGCGCGCTGCGGCGCTCGCTCAGCTCGATCAGCTCTGCGCTGCTGGTCATGATCAGTTTTCCCCCCTGATCTCCAGTGTGCAGCACTTGGGTCCCCCGCCTGCTTTACGCAACTCGGACAGGTCCACGGGGATCACCTCGTAGCCGCGCCGCTTGAGTGCGAGCTGCAGGTTGGCGGCCTCGTAGTTGACGACCACGTTCGCGCCGTCGCTGACCGCGTTCAGGCCGAGCACCTCGGCGTCCTCGGCGGTCGCGAGCACCGCGTCGGGGAACATGCGGCGCAGCACCTCGCGGCTGCCCTCCGTGAAGGCCGCCGGGTAGTAGGCGACGTTGTGGCCGTCGAGCGGGAACAGCGCGGTGTCCAGGTGGTAGAAGCGCGGGTCCACCAGGGTCAGGGAGACCACGGGCCGGCCGAGGCGCTCCTGCGCCTCCTGGTGGGCGGCGAGGTCCGTGCGGAACCCCGTACCGGCCAGGATGACGTCGTCGAGGGTGAGGAAGTCGCCCTCCCCCTCGTTGACGTGCCCCGGCTCGTACACGGGGTAACCGCGTTCGGTGAACCAGCGCAGGTAGGCGGGGCCCTCAGGGCCGCGCTGCGGATAGGTGAACCGGGCCCCGTAGACGCGCCCGCCCACGACCAGGGCGCCGTTGGCGGCGAACACCATGTCAGGCAGCCCGTCGATCGGGTCGATCAGGTCGACCCGGTGCCCGAGCTCCTCGTACGCCGCCTTGAGGCCCTCCCACTGCCGGATCGCCAGGTCGCGGTCCGCGCCGGCCTCGGGATGCATCCACGGGTTGATCGCGTACTCGACCGTGAAGTACTCCGGACGACACATGAGGAAGTGTTTGGGCATGCAGCGCTCCATCATCGTTTACCTGGGGAAACCCCCTTATGGGGACGGAGACAGCCTAAGAATGTATGTTTATGCAGGCCAAGCGGTTCGCATTGCGTGTCCGCGCGATTTTGTTGCGTCTTTCAACCACCGGCGCGTGATCCGTTGCGTGGCTCCGGAACCTGCTCGTGGCGCGCCTCCGGCACCCTCGTATGGTGCTCGTGGGGAGCCTCCGGGATGGCCGCTCCCGGCGGGGTGTCCACCAGGCGTGACAGCACGATGGAGCTCTTCGTCCGCACCACGAACGCCTCGGCCGCGATCCGCTCGATCACCCGCTCCACGTGCCGCACGTCCGTCGCCCTGATGTGCAGCAGCGCGTCCGCCTCGCCGGTGATCGTGGCGGCCGCCACCACCTCGGGGAACTTGGCCACCGCCAGCGCGATGTCCGAGGGCTTGGTCTTGCCCTGGCAGAACAGCTCCACGTACGCCTCGGTCGTCCAGCCGAGCGCCTGCGGCGCCACCCGCGCACTGAAGCCGGTGATCGCCCCCGCCTCGCGCAGGCGGTCCACCCGCCGTTTGACCGCGGACGCGCTCAGCCCCACCTGGTGCCCGATGTCCGCGTAGGTCGCCCGGGCGTCGTCCACGAGCGCCGCGATGATGTCACGATCGAGCCGGTCCAGTTCCACGCGCCTTGTATACCGCCTGGCCAGGCTGGCGCGCGACGAGCGGCGCGCGGGACACTGGGCGCTTCGAACAGTCATCGGAGGGTATGCGCCACCATGAGCACCGCAAGTTTCCCCCAGGGGTTCGTGTGGGGAGTGTCGACGTCGGCCTTTCAGATCGAGGGGGCCACCTCCGCCGACGGCCGTGGGCCCTCCATCTGGGACACCTTCTCCTCCGACCGGGCCGAGGCGTGCGACCACTACCACCGATATCCCGAAGACGTGCGGCTGATGAAGGACCTGGAGATGGCCGCCTATCGCTTCTCGGTGAGCTGGACACGCGTGCTCCCGGACGGCGGCAAGGTCAATCCGGCGGGGCTCGACTTCTACGACCGGCTGGTGGACGAGCTGCTCGCCGCGGGCATCACCCCGTACGCCAACCTCTATCACTGGGACCTACCGCAGGCCCTGGAGGACGCCGGAGGCTGGCCGTCGCGCGAGACCGCCCACCGCTTCGCCGACTACGCGGCGGTGGTCGGCGAACGGCTGGGTGACCGGGTCGACACCTGGTTCACGGTGAACGAGCCGTGGGTGGCGGCGTTCCTCGGCTACGGCTCGGGCATCCACGCGCCGGGCCGGAAGTCGGCCGCCGACGCGTTCACCAGCGCCCACCACCTGCTGCTCGCCCACGGCTTGGCCGCCGAGGCGCTGCGCGCGGGCGGCGCCGCCAAGATCGGCGCGGTGGTGAACATCTCGCCCGTCATGACCCCGGCCCAGGTGAGCGACTTCGACCGGCCGCTGTCGGAGGAGGACGCCGAGGCCGTGGCCAGGATCGACGCCCTGGCCAACCGGCAGTTCCTGGACCCGCTGCTGCGCGGCGAATATCCCGCCGACCTGCTGCCGGTCATCGAGCGCGCCGCGGGCCTCGACCACATCCACGACGGCGACCTGGCGGTCATCGCCCGGCCCATGGACGTGCTCGGCATCAACTACTACGCCCCGCTGGTCGTCCAGGCACAGCCCAGCGAGCCCGCCGATCCGGCGTTCCCCGGCAGCGAGGGCATCCTGTTCTGCACGGTGCCCACGGCCGTCACCGCCATGGGCTGGCCCATCGTGCCCAACTGCCTTTCCCTGCTGCTCGGGCGCATCTCCCGGGAATATCCGGCCATCGACCTGATGATCACGGAGAACGGCGCCGACTTCGTGGACGTCGTGACCGGCGATGGGATCCACGACGTCGATCGCATCAACTTCATCGAGGAGCACCTGCGGGCGCTGCGCGCGGCCATCGCGGACGGCGCCCGCGTGCGCGGATACCTCGTCTGGACGCTGCTCGACAATCTCGAGTGGTCCGATGGATACCAGCGCAAGTTCGGCCTCGTCCACGTGGACTTCGCCACCCAGCGGCGGCGGCTGAAGGACAGCGCGCTCTGGTACCGCGACGTCATCCGCCGCAACGGCCTGGCGGACACCCGCCCCAAGCGGCCCACCCTGGAGACCGTGGCCGCCCGCGCCCGGGTCTCCAGGGCCACGGTCTCGCGCGTGGTCAACGGCGAGGCGTCGGTGAGCCCGGAGGTCCGGACCGCCGTGCTGCAGGCGGTCCAGGAGCTCGGCTACGTGCCCAACGCCGCCGCGCGCAGCCTGGTCACCCGGCGCACCAACACGATCGCCCTGGTCCTGTCCGTCCCCAGGAACGGCGGCGACCCGCTGACGGCCGCCGTCGTCCAGTACGTCACCAGCATGCTGGAGGGCGCGGGCAAGCACATCACCCTCATGCTCGCCGACACGGCCGAGAGCCACCGGCGCATCGTCCAGCACGTGGAGGCCCGGCTGGTGGACGGGGTGATACTGCTGCCGCCCGACCGGGCCGACACGCTCGCCGAGCGGCTCTCGCGTACCGGCGTGCCGATCGTGCTGCTGGGCAAGCCGGCGGTGGCCTCGCTGGTGCCGTACGTGGACGTGGACAACGCCGGCGGCGCGGCGGCGGCCACCGAGCACCTGCTGGCCCGGGGCCGCGGCCGGATCGGCATGATCTGTGGCCCCATGGACCTGGTCACCGTCCAGGACCGGCTGGCCGGGCACCGGACGGCGCTGCGCCGCGCGGGCGCGCAGCCGCTGCTGGCCGTGGCGGCCGACCTCGACCGCGCCGCGGGCGCGGCGGCGGCCCGCCAGCTGCTCGGCGACAACCCCTCCCTGGACGCCGTCCTCGCCGCCACCGACCAGCTCGCCATCGGGGCGCTGCGGGCGGCGCGCGAGGCGGGCCGGCGGGTGCCGGCGGACCTGGCGATCGTGGGCTTCGACGACATCGACGCCGCCTCGGCCACCACGCCGGCGCTCACCACCGTGCGTGTCCCGGTGGCGGACCAGGCGCTGGCCCTCGCGCGGCTGCTGCTGTCGCGGCTGGAGGGCCGCCACACCACCTCGGTCGTGCTGCCGACCCGCCTGGTGGTCAGGGAGTCTTCCTAGAGACGCTCGAACAGGTGGGGGAAGACCTTGGACACCTTCGACAGCAGGTATTCCCCGTAGGTGCCGGTGAAGTCGACCTGGCCGTCCCAGCGGTGTCCAGGGGCGTAGGGGAGGGGCGGCACCTCGCTGTCCCAGCCCGGGTCGAAGAAGAACGGGTAGCTGAGGCGCTCGTTGCCGCTGAGGTTGCGTACGCGATGCGGGGTCGAGCGGTAGTGGCCGCCGGTGAGCTTGTCCAGCATGTCGCCGATGTTGCACACGAACGTGTCCGGCACTGGCGGCGCCTCGATCCAGCCGCGTGACGTGCGTACCTGGAGGCCGCCGTTGGCGTCCTGGAGCAGGAGGGTGAGCAGGCCGTAGTCGGTGTGCTCGCCGACGCCCCAGGTGTCGGCGTCGTCCGGGGCAGACGGCGGATAATGAAATATCCGGAAAAGGATGGTGGGATCGGCCGTGTAGCCGGTGCGGAAGTAGTCCTCCGCCAGCCCCAGGCTGAGCGCTATCCCCGACATGACCGCCTGCGCCACCCCGGTCATCGTGTCCAGATAGCCGAGCACCGCGTCCCGCAGCTCCGGCACCTGCGCCGGGAACAGGTTGGGCCCGTGCAGTGGCCGCGTCCCGGCGGGCTCCTCGGCGCCGAAATAGATGCCCTCCTTGAGGTCCGGCCGCCCGGAGGTCAACTCGCCCCCCACCGGGAAGAAGCCCCGCCAGGCCCGACCGCCGCGCTCCATGGAGATCTCGTTCTTGACGGCCTCGGGCAGCTCGAAGAAGCGCCGGGCGGCCGCGTCGAGCCGCCGTACGAGCTCCGACGGCACCCCGTGACCGGAGACGTAGAAGAACCCGTTGTCCCGGCATGCCGCCCCGATCGCGGCCGCGACCTGCGCACGGCCTGGCTGGTCGCCGCCGGGGACGAGCAGCGGTCCGACGTCGATCACCGGCAGTTCGCTCATCCGCACCATCATTCCCCATTCGTTCACCCGCCATCGATTCCCGTCATGGCGACTTAGCATCGAAGGCAGGAGCCCGCTGGGAGGCCAGATGCGCGCCATTCGCCTCGTTCGCCGCAAGCGCGAGACCACCCTGGAAAGCGGCGGAGCCGAGGTCACCCGGATCGCACCCGCGGTCGCATACGACGGGGACCTCTACCACCTGCCCGACTGGCGGCACCGCCGCGGTGAGGAACGCGCCCTCGGCCGGGCCCACGCCGCCGACGGGCAGATCGACACCCTCACCCTGCAGACGGGCAGCGTGCCGCGTTTCCACGAGCTGGAGGACGAGCGCCTGGCCGAGCCGGCCGAGGTCGACGACCGTACGGAGCGGGAGATCCAGCAGGCCAGGGCCGAGTTCGAGGCACAGCGGATCCGGCTGCTCCCCGCCGCCCTGCTCCTGCTGCTCCTCCTGATCGTCGAGGTGCCCATCCTCTACCAGGTCATCCTCAACTGGGGCGACAGCGTCGCGATGACCGCCCTGCTCGCCGCCGGCGCCGCCCTGATCATGCTGGTGGCCCCGCACATGTACGGGCGGGCGTTCCGGTCCTGGCAGGAGCAGGGCAGCCCGGCCAGGGGCCGCTTCCTGCTGGTGCTCGCGGCGCTCGTCTGGCTGGGCCTCATCGTCGCCGTGGCGGTCCTGCGCCGCGACGCCCTGGTGCGGCCGCTGGTGGTGGACGGGCAGGAGATCGGGCCCGCCTCGGAGGGCGTCAGCCAGGTTCCCACCATGATCCTGCTGCTGGCCCTGCTGGTGGCCACCGCCCTCATCGCCGCCGACCTGGGCCGCCGCATGCACAACCCCAACGACCGCCGTCTGCGGGAGCTGCGGGCCAAACGCGACGTCGAGTCCCGGGCCTGCGCCGCGGCCCAGGCCGCCTACCAGCGGGACGCCGGCTACGCGGAGAGCATCGCCCAGTATTTGCAGGCGGTGGAACGCCGCCGGGCCGGCCGGTTACGCCAGCTGGACAGCGGCTTCGACAGCCTGGCCACGGCCTACCTCGGGGGAGTGGTGGAGGGCCTCAAGGATCCGGAGGCCGCCAGCTGGGCCGAACGCATCGTCCTCCGCCGCCGTACCGGCTCCTGACCTCCACCACTCCGGCCCGGCACGGCGGACGCCATGCCGGGTCGGAGTGCGTCAGCGGGTCCCGGCAGTGGCCGTCAGGACGTCGAGAAGGTGAACCAGTTGACGTTCACGAAGTCCGCGGGCTGGCCGCTGCTGAACGTCAGGTACACCGTGTGCGTCCCCGTCACCGCCGAGATGTTCGCCGGGACGGTCCGCCAGCTCTGCCATCCGCCGGTGTTCCCCACCGCGAAGTCCCCGATGGGGGTCGCCGTGGGGCTGTCCAGCCGGACCTGCACCAGCCCGCTCACCCCGCCGCCCGCGCCCGAGGCCACCCTGGCCTTGAACTGCAGGGCGGCCTGGGTGCCGAAGTCCACCCCGTCGAACCGCAGCCAGTCGCCGTTCGAGATGCCGGCGACGTTCTGCCCCCCGCCCGTGTCGGTGGTGGTCTCGACGATGGTGCCCGACTGCGCCTGGTACCGCTCGGCCTGGATCGTCGAGCGGGCGTCGACGCCCCCGGGCGGAACGGTCGGGGTGATGGTCGTCGTGGGCGTCGGCGTGGATCCCGCGCCGCTCTGCCACACCGCCACGTAGTCCACCACCATGGGCCGCCCGGGCACGGTGGCCGCGGTCGGCGTCCCGGAGCCGGCCACGCCGTTGGGGAAGCCGCCGCCCATCGCCACGTTCAGCAGCAGGAAGTAGCCCGCGTGCCCGGTCATGTTGTTCCAGGTCGTGGCGTCGAAGCGGGACTGGCTGATGCTGTGGAACTGCTGCCCGTCCACGTACCAGCGCAACTGGTTGGGGCTCACGCTGCGGTCCCACTCGAACCGGTAGGTGTGGAAGTCCGCCTGGCACGCCGATCCGGGGCAGGCCCGGCTGGCGCCGATGCCGTTGGTCTCGTTGCACGGCCCGCCGGGGGTGACGCCGCAGTGCAGCACGGCCCAGACGGAGTTGATGCCGTTGACGTTCTCCATGATGTCGAACTCGCCGATCGCCGGCCAGTTCCAGTAGTTCCCCCGGTACGGCGACCCGAGCGCCCAGAACGCCGGCCAGTATCCCAGAGCGGCGCTGCCTGTCACGTTCGGCATCTGGATACGGCCCTCGATGCGCAGGATGCGCCCGTCGGCGGGCTTGAAGTCGGCCCGCCGGGTCTCGATCCGGGCCGAGGTCCACTCGCCTGAGCTGCTGCGCAGCGGCGTGATGCGCAGGTTGCCCGAGCCGTCGAGGCTGAGGTTGGAGGTGCTTGAGGTGTAGTTCTGGATCTCGCCGGTGCCCCAGTTGCCCGGACCGCCCGGGTACGAGTGCCCGGTGTCGATGATCCAGTTGGCCGACGAGGGCAGGGTGTTCGCCGAGCCGTTGAAGTCGTCGGACCAGACCAGAGACCAGCCCGACGGGGTGGGCGGGACGGCGGCGGAGGCGCTGACGGCCACCTTGACGAGCAGGCCGGCGAGTGCCACGAGCACCACGGCCACGGCCGCCAGCCGGCGTCTGTGCCGGATTGTCGTTGTCATGGTTCGCTCCATGGGGGGAGTGGAGGCAACATGAGAGAGCGCTCTCAGGGTGATGTGAACACAGGGTTTACCTCCTGTCAACAATCCTCATCCGTCCTCAGCCGACGGGGTTAGGCCGATGAGGGAGCGCTCTCCGGCTGGCCGGCGTGGTGGTCAGAGCAGGTCCACCGTGCTGGCCCCCGAGGACTCGAACGCCTCCCGCCAGAACCCTTCGAGCAGCGGGAAGCGGTCCGGGCTCGACGTCTTCGCCCGCAGGAATCCATGAACGGTCACCGCGTACCCGGTCATGTCGGGGAGCAGCCGGGCGTCCCGCAGCTCCTTGATCTTCCGCCCGCGGGCGCTCTCGCCGAGGTCGAGCCGGTTGATGTTCAGCTCGCCCCGGTTGTTGATCAGGTCGCTGAACACGATGATCTGGTGCGCCCTGTCCGGCTGCCGCCGCGCGCTGAGCTGCTTGACCAGGTAGCGCAGCGCGCGCAGCACGTCCGAGCCCTCGCTCTCGGCCGGGCAGTCGAACAGCGCGACCGCCCTCGGCAGCACCTCCGTGATGCGGTGCGCCCGGACGCGGTCCTCCACCACCGGGTTGTCGTTGGGGTTCTCGGCCTGGGTGGCGGCGATGGCCACCGGGTCCTGGCGGCACGTACCGCTCTCCGAGCTGCCCGTGACCGCCGCGAACCCGATCCAGTCGCAGCCCCGCGCGAAGGCGGGCAGTTTGGAGGTGACGTCGTTCCTGGAGGTGGCGGGGCTCGCCCTCCCGTACGCGCCCGGAGACACGACCCGAGTCCGGCCGTTCGCCCGCGGCGTCGTCGACAGCCCCCGGATCCGCATCCCCCGCATGCCGGGAGTCGTCCGGCGGGGGCGCGGTGAGCTGGTGGTGGTCCCCACCAGGAAGCCCGCGGGGCATGATCTCGGCGTGCCACACCTCGATACGATCCTCGACCTCGCGCAGGATCCGCCCGATCTCCTCCCACCCCGAGATCGCCGTGGGGCTCTCGCCCGCGGCGCCCATCGCGATGACCTCGCCCTTCCACAACGAGGGGATCTCCTCCTTGCGCGGGTGGGCGTGTAACACCCCTCCCTTGTAGGCGGCGATGAGCTGCTCGGCCCTGGCGTGCACGGCCTCCACCTCGTGGCCGCGCGCGATCACCGCGCTCTCCCACTCCTGGGTGAGATGCTCGATCCGGGCCCTGGCCCGCTGCACGCCGGCGTTGGCCTCCTCGACCACGGCCCGCCGCCGCGCCTCCGCCCGCCGCGCCCTGGCCTCCCCGATCGAGATGAACTCGTCCACCGCCCGCTGAGGCGCGGACGGCGGGTGGGTGGTTCCGGAGGAGGAGGGAGCGTGCCCGTTCCTGTACGCGGGAGGCTCGGGCCGCGTGTCGCTCCTGCCCAGCTCCCGCAGGATCACCTCGCGCTCTCCCAGCGCCCGCTCCAGCAGCGACGTACGGGTGGTCGCCAGCCGCCGATCCACCTCAGTCACCTGTTCACGGGCCCGGGCTCGAATCTCCGTCACGTACGCGGGCTGGAACTCCGGATCGGTGAACTCGCCCAGGGGATGCCCGCGAGCGTCCCGCATCCCCTGCCGGCGCGCCTCCTCCCGGTCGGCCAGCGGATCGCCCCGCTTGAACAGCCGCGACAAGAACGCCATCCGCGTCTCCTGGCTCCGGCCGGACCGGCACCCGGCCCCGGTGTCCCTGGAACCCCAGACTAATCGGCTGATTTCCCCGATGGCGTCGATGACACCGCCCTGTTGCCGGGGCAACGTTCTGACCACGTCGGAGGCTCACCTGACGCCGTTACGGTGGCCGACCCCGCACCGGTCAGCGGGCGTCACCCTGGAGGCCCTGGCCACGTGGGGCGGGTGGCGCCCACCGTGCGAAGCCGTACAGGATGGCCCTGAAAACCACGTGCGGCGCCGCAGATAAGAGACGGCGCCGCACGAGAAACGAAACAGAGAAGCAGCGAGTCAGCCCTTTTCCGCCTCGCCCGTGGCCTGCTCCATGGCGTCCTCCGGGGAGGCCTCGAGGTCCTGCTCCGCGTCGGCCCCCGCCTGCGCCGAGGCCTTGTCCAGGCGGACCCAGCTCGTCACGCTCTCCACCGCGAACAATACGAAGAGGTAGGCCGTCAGGACCGCCAGCACCGGCGTCACCACGTCGAAGGCGGCACCCGCACCGATGATCAACAGGCGCAGCTCCCAGCCCAGCCCCGCATGGAACACCCACGCGGGCGGCCAGATGCTCTGCCGCGTCCGATAAACGGTGTCGTACGTGTGATAACCCACGACGTAAACCAGGACGAACAGCAGCCACTTGGGCGCCTCGGCGGCCAGCCCGATGGCGATCAAGGTGAAGAACTCGGCGCCGCGCAGCAGCGGCGGGGTGAGCCAGTCGAAGCGGCCCAGGTGGTTACGTGGCGTCGTGGGCAGCACGAGCACCAGCATGATCGCCACCGGCACGAGCAGCATCGGGCCCGGTCGGAGCAGCCCCGTGACCGTGACGGCGATGACGGCGAGCAGGGCGACGAGCGTCGCGGGCACGGGGGGCAGACCCGGGCCGAGCTTGCCGGCGAGGGCGTTGGCGAGCGGGCCGTCGTCGCGGTAGGCGAGCAGGCGGGCGGTCTGGATGCGGCGGCGCTCCTCGTCGGGGTCCGGCGTGGGAGTGGCCATGGCCTGCGGTTGCGTGATCATACGAGCGACCTCATGAGGCGTCCGGTGAGGGTGTAGATGGCGGCGACGGAGCCCCAGATCACCAGGGTGAGAAAGGTGATCCGGGCGTCGAAGAGGGCGGCGGTGATCGCGATGGCCGCGAACCGCTCGCCGATGGGGAACACGATCATCTTGCGCGCCCAGTGGACCATGCGGAACCTGCCCGCCTTGGTCCACATCTTGAGCACGCGCCGCATGCCCTGGGCCCGCTCGACCTTCCGGCGGACGAGCGCCTGGCGCAGGTCACGGTCGTCGGGCACGTCGAGTGCCAGCGTGGGCAACTTGGCGGGGGGTTTGCGGCGGTTGGCGATGCCGAAGGAGAAGTCGAGCAGGTGGCGTACCGACTGCAGCCCGATCGCGGCCAGTGCCAGGATCCAGATGTCGTCGCCGTTGCCGGAGACCACCCAGCCGACGGCCAGGCCGGCGAAGACGACGTATTCCTTGAAGCGGTCGAACGTGGCGTCCAGCCATGCCCCCAGCACGCCGAACTTGCGGGCGTAGCGGGCGACCTGGCCGTCCACGCAGTCGAAGACGAACGCGAAGTAGATCAGCACGCCGCCGAGCACCATCCACGGCCGGTCGCCGGTGGCGAAGCAGGCGGCCGCGGCCACGCCGAGCGCGATCGAGATCAGCGTGACCTGGTTGGGCGTCCACCCGCGCCGGGCGAACCAGCGGGCGATGAAGCGGGAGTAGGTGGAGACGAAGAACGTGGTGAAGAAGCCGTCGGCGCCCTTGACCGCGTTGTTGAGCCGCGAGCGGTCCTCGTTCATGCCGACCATCTCCGGCACGGCCTCGTTGACCTCCTCCTGGGTCGTGACCCGGCGGTAGAACAGGTCACGGCGGCCCCGGATGCCGACCGACACGCCGTTGCGCACCAGGCCGAACACCACGAGCTGCACCAGGTCGTCGTCCGGGCCGAACACCTCGGCCATGTCCGCCAGGTCGCGGCACGTCTGCGCCAGCGTCGGCGCGTTGCGCGCGCTCACGTGCAGCGGCCCGAGCACCACCCCGTTCGGCCTGGTCACGGCGTGCCGGGCGGTGCCGACCGACACGACGCGCGACTTGCCGATGCGGACGCGCACGGGCAGTCCCTCGACGCGGTTGTGCCCGATCTCGGGCTCGGCCTCGTCGATCGGGACGTATTCCTCGGGCCCGTTGTCCTCCGGTGCCTCCGCCGCCTCCGACGGGGACTCCTCGGTCGCGCCCGAATTACCGCGGGGCTCCTTGGCGACGAGCGCCAGCGCACCGCGCTTGGTCTTGCTGATCTGGTAGATCAGCTCGTCGTGCACGACTGAGTTTTCCGGGATGATGAAGAGGTTCTCCGTCGCCGACTCTGCGACATCGGCCAGGGCCCGCAGCGCGGCGGCCACGTCACCTGACTCGATCCTGGCGGGCCGCGGATCCATGGAGGTGAGCTGGCCGTGGAGGCGTTCGCCCACGGTGGGATTGCCGGGCATGGTGGCCAGCCTCAGGCCGGTCGGAGAGGTGTCGGGGCCGGGCGAAGCACCCAGCAGGACCACGCGGGTCATGACTCCCTTTCGAGGCGGTATCGGGGGGTTGAACAACGGGTGATGCGGGGACAGACGTAAAAGTGTAGTGAGGGTCACGCAAAGTCGTGTCACCAGAGGATGCCCGTAACGTCCCGCGTGTCGATTTAGCGGGCGGCCGTAAGATGTCCGAGTGAGTCTCTACCGTGACGAAGGCGTGGTTCTGCGGACCCAGAAGCTCGGGGAGGCCGACCGCATCGTCACCATTCTGGCCAAGCGCACCGGCAAGATCCGGGCGGTGGCGAAGGGCGTGCGCCGCACCACGTCGCGCTTCGGTGCCAGGCTGGAGCCGTTCACCCATGTCGACCTGCAGTTGCACACCGGCCGCACGCTCGACATGGTCACCCAGGCGGAGACCATCAGACCCTACGGCGAGGCGCTCACCGCAGACTATCCGCGCTACACGGCGGGCAGCGCGATGCTGGAGACGGCCGACCGGCTGACGCACGGGGAGAAGGAGCCGGCGCTACGGCAGTTCCTGCTGCTGGTGGGCGGGCTGCGCACGCTCGCCGAGCGGGGCCACGAGGCCAGGCTGGTGCTGGACGCCTATTTCCTGCGCTCGCTGGCCGTGGCCGGCTACGCCCCCGCGCTCGACGCGTGCGCCAAGTGCCGGGCCCCGGCGATCAGGGCGTTCGCCATCGTCGCAGGTGGCGTCGTGTGCGGGGCCTGCAAACCGGCCGGTTCGGCGGTGCCCGCCGCGGAGACGATCGGGCTCATGACGGCGTTGCTGCGCGGCGACTGGGCCACCGCCGACGCCTCGGAGACGCGCCACCGCAGCGAATGCAGCGGCCTCGTGGCCGCTTACCTGCAATGGCACCTTGAACACGGAATACGCTCTCTACGACATGTTGAAAGGGAGCTTCGTGAACGTACGACCACCGTCCCCGCATCCATCGGGAGTGACACCGCCGCCCATCCCCCGTGATCTGGTTCCCCAGCACGTGGCGATCGTGATGGACGGCAACGGCCGCTGGGCCAAGGCACGCAACCTGCCGCGCACCGAGGGCCACAAGGCGGGCGAGTCCTCGCTGTTCGACGTCATCGAGGGGGCCCTGGAGCTCGGGATTCCCTATCTGAGCGTCTACGCCTTCTCCACGGAGAACTGGAAGCGGTCGCCCGACGAGGTGCGCTTCCTCATGGGGTTCAACCGCGAGGTCATCAGGCGGCGGCGCGACGAGCTCAACGCCATGGGCGTCCGGGTCCGCTGGTCCGGCAGGCCGGGGCGGCTGTGGAAGAGCGTCATTTCGGAGCTGCAGGCCGCGGAGGCGATGACCGTCTCCAACCGCGCGCTGACGTTGCAGTTCTGTGTCAATTACGGTGGGCAGGCCGAGGTGGTCGACGCGGCGCTCCGGCTGGCCGCCGACATCGCGGCCGGGGAGATCAAGCCGGGCAAGGTCAACGAGAAGGTCTTCGCCCGCTACCTCTATCAGCCGGACATCCCGCCGGTGGACATGTTCCTGCGCTCGTCGGGGGAGCAGCGGACCTCCAACTTCATGCTGTGGCAGGCGGCCTACGCCGAGATGGTGTTCCTCGACCGGCTGTGGCCGGACTTCGACCGCAGGGACCTCTGGGAGGCGTGCGAGCTGTTCGCCAAGCGCGACCGGCGTTACGGCGGCGCGATCCCCAACCAGGTCAGCTGACCTCGAACAGCCCCCCGGCTACGCCCTCCTAAGCGCGGCGGCGGGCCCGGTAGGCGGCGACGTGCATGCGGTTGCCGCACGTGCGGCTGTCGCAGTAGACCCGGGACCGGTTGCGTGACTCGTCCACGAAGACCCGCTCGCAGTCCGGGGCCGAGCAGGTGCGCAGGCGATCCACCTCGCCCTCCACCAGCAGGTGGGCCAGGGCCACGCCGCAGTCGGCCGCCAGGTGCTCGGCGAGCTCGGAGTCCGCGGCGAAATAGTGCATGTGCAGGGGATGGCCGTCGTGCTCGGTGAGCCTCGGGGTGATGCGGGTCTCGGACAGCAGCGAGTTGAGCGTGCGGACGGCCGTGGGCAGGTCCGGGGCCGTGAACACGCGGTGGAACGCCTCTCGTACCATCCGGACCTGGCCCAGGTCGCGCGGTGTGAGCGTGCTGATGCCGCTGACTTGACGGGCCTGTACGAATGCCCGCAGTTCGGCCAGACCGGCCAGGCCTTCGTCCCCTCCTGTGGAGGGGGAGGTGTTGACCAGTTCGACGACGGTGGCCAGAGAATGCACCATGTCATGGCCAAACGGCATGTTGACTCCTGTCGGCGCCGGGTTCTAGCGTGGTCGCAGCGTATCTCCTGCATGGGCGTCCGGGGGTTTCCATGAGTGCACATCGGCGTATCGTGCTGATCGCGATCGCTGGTGCGTTGATCATTTCGGCCTCGGCGCCCCTCGTACGGTTATCCGGTGTATCGCCGGCCACCTCGGCATTGTTCCGGTGCGCGTACGCCGTGCCGCCGATGCTCGTCCTGGCCTGGCTGGAGCGGCGCAGGCTGGGGCCGCTGCCGGTCAAGGGCGCGCTGGCGGCCTGGGCGGCAGGGGTGGTGTTCGCGCTCGACCTGTTGTTCTGGCATCACGCCATCGACTACGTGGGCGCGGGGCTGGCCACCGTGCTGGGCAACCTGCAGGTGTTCATCGTGGCGTTCGCGGCCTGGGGGCTGTTCGGGGAGCGGCCGTCGGCGCGGCTCGTGGTCAGCACGCCCGTCGTGTTCGCCGGGGTGGTGCTGATCTCGGGGCTGTTCGACAGCGCCGCCTACGGGAGCGACCCGGCCATGGGAGTGCTGGCGGGGGTGGCCACATCCCTCGCCTATGCCGCGTTCCTGCTGCTGATGAAGCGGGGCGGGGCCGAGCGGGCCGCGGGGCCGCTGGCGCACGCGACCGTGGTGGCCACCCTCACGATCGCGGTGCTCAGCCCGCTGTTCGGCGGGGCGGACTTCGTGCCGGAGTGGCCGGCGCACGGGTGGCTGTTGCTGCTCGCGCTGGGGCCGCAGGTGCTGGGGTGGTCGCTGATCACGTTCACGCTGCCGCGGCAGCCCGCCGCGCTCACCGCCCTGCTGCTGCTGATCCAGCCGATGACCACCGTGGCGCTGTCGGCCGTGGCGCTCGGCGAACGGCCGTCGCCCCTGCAGCTCGCCGGCTGCGCCGTGATCGTCCTGGGCGTCCTGTACGGCTCCCGCCGCAAACCCGAGCCCGCCGCCGTCCCGGCAGGCGAACGGGCAGAGTCGTCCATCGGGTGAAGCGGCAGGGGCCGGCTCAGCCGATGCGGGCCGGCATCGAGCAGGACGAGCAGGTGCCGAAGACCTCCACCGTGTGCGTGATCTCCGTGAACCCGTGCTCGCTCCCCACCATCTCGGCCCACCGCTCCACCGCCGGGCCGGCCACCTCCACCGTGTGCCCGCACCGCCGGCACACCAGGTGATGGTGGTGGGCGTCGGTGGCGCACGCCCGGTAGACGGACTCGCCGTCGTCGGTGCGCAACACGTCGACCTTGCCCCCGTCGGCCAGCGCTTGCAGGGCGCGGTAGACGGTGGTCAGGCCGATCTTGGCGCCGTGCAGGCGCATCTCGGCATAGACGTCCTGCGCGCTGCGGAAGCCCTCACTCTTGCGGAGGGTGTCATGCACGGCATCGCGCCTCGTCGTCATGCGACCTCCTCGACGCGCAGCTTTGGCCGCTCGCTCACTGTGGACTCCTGGGTACGGGCTCGCCGTACGAATCTACCGACCGCGAGGGCCAGGACGAAGCCGGCGAGCGCAAGAAGCACGATCGCGGCACCAGGAGGCACCTTGGTGGAGTAGGTGGAGGCCACCAGCCCCCCGACCGAGGCGATCACCCCGAACAGCATGGCCAGCAGCATCGTCGTTCGAAACCCCCGGGTGAGCTGCTGGCTGGTGGCCACCGGGATCACCATCAGCGCGCTGACCAGCAGCAGCCCGACCACGCGCATGGCGATGACGACCGTGAGCGCCGCCGTGACGGCGATCAGCAGGCTCAGGAAGCGCACCGGCAGGCCACTGGCCCTGGCCATCTCCTCGTCCTGGCAGAGCACGAACAGCTCCCTGCCGAAGATCGCCACCACCGCGATCACGGCGGCGGCCAGCGCGGCGATGATCCAGATGTCCTGGGTCGTGACGCTGGCGATGGCGCCGAACAGATAGGAGTTGAGCTTGGCGGTGCTGCCGCCGGGCGCGATGCCCATGAGCATGACGCCGCCCGCGATCCCGCCGTAGAACAGCAGCGCCAGTGCCACGTCGCCGCTCGTCCGCCCGCGCGCCCTGACCAGCTCGATGGCCACGGCTCCGGCGACGGCCACGATGACGGCGGTCAGCACCGGCGCGCTGCCGGTGAGGAAGCCCAGCGCCACGCCGGTCAGCGCCACGTGCCCGACGCCGTCGCCGAGCAGTGCCAGCCTGCGCTGCACGATGAACGTCCCCACCGCGGGTGCGCACAACCCCACCAGCAGCGCCGCGATCAGCGCGAGCTGGAAGAGCTGCTCGTGCAGAAGCTCCATGATCATTGTGGCTCTCCCTGCCACCCGGTGAGCGGTCCCGGGATGGTCTCCGTGGCGTGCGGGTGCTGGTGCTCGTGTCCGGGCCGCGCGCAGTCGCCCTCGGGACGCGGCGGGCGGCCGTCGTGCGCGATGCGTCCCTCGCGGATCACCACGCCGCGCGTGATGATCGGCTCCAGCGGGCCGAGCTCGTGCGCGACCAGCACCACCGTCTTGCCGTCGAGCACGAGCCCGGCCAGCGTGTCGGCGAGCAACTGCTGCGTCTCGGCGTCCACGCCCGCGGTGGGCTCGTCCATCACGTACGTGTCCGGCGCCCCGGCCAGCGCCCGGGCGATGAGCACCCGCTGCTGCTGCCCGCCGGACAGCGACTGGACGGGGTCGTTGGCGCGGTCGGCCAGCCGGACGGCCTCCAGGGCGTCGGACACGGCGGCCCGGTCGGCCGGGCTGGTCCTGCGCAGGCGCCGCTGCCGGGCGATGCGGCCGGAGGCGACGACCTCACGCACGGTGGCGGGTACGCCGCCGCCGACCTGGAGGCGCTGCGGCACGTATCCGATGCGCCACCAGTCGCGGAACCTGCCCGGCGGGGTGCCGTAGACCAGCGTCCGGCCGCCCGTCAGCGCCGTGAGCCCGAGCAGCGCCCGGACCAGCGTGGACTTGCCGGAGCCGTTGGCGCCCAGGAGGGCGACGACCTCGCCTGGACTGACGGTCAGGTCGATTCCCCGTAGGACGGCCTTGCCATCGAAGGAGACCCGGCCGTCGGTCATCGCGAAGGCCGTTTCGCTCATGTCGTACACCCCAGTGCTGTTTGTAGGGTTTTGAGGTTATCGCGCATGGCGGACAGGTAATCGCCCGAGGGTTTGCTCTCCAGGGGGTTGAGCACGGTGGTCTTGGCGCCCACCTGGTCGGCCAGCACCTGCGCGACCTTCGGGTTGACCAGGGACTCGGTGAAGATGGTCGTGACGCCCTCGGCCCTGGCGAGCTTGCCGACCTCGGAGAGGCGCGCGGGGGAGGGCTCCTGCTCGGGGTCGAGGGTGATGCCGACCTGCTTGAGCCGGTAACGATCGGCGAGATAGCCGAACGCCTCGTGCGCGGTGACCAGCGTCTTGGTCCGGCACGTGCCCAGACCCGCGGCGAACTCCCGGTCCAGCGTGCCCAGCGAGGCCGCCGTTGCGGCGGCGCGGTCCTTGTACGCCTGCGCGTGCGCCGGGTCGGCGACCGCCAGGCGCTCGCCGAGCTTGGTGGCGACGGTGGCCAGGCGGACGGGGTCGAGCCAGATGTGCGGGTCGTAGGAGACCGTGTGCTCCTCCTCGCCCTCCTCCGCGTGGTCACCCAGGGGGAGGGTGGGGACGGCGGTGGCGGCGTCGAAGCTCTTGTCCTGGTCCACGGCGTCGTCCACGGCCGGCTGCACGCCCTTGATGTAGACCGTGAGGGCGGCGTCCTGGATCTCGGTCACCTGCTTGATGCTCAGCTCCAGGTCGTGGGGCTCGACGCCGGGCGCGGTGAGCACGGTCACCGCCACGTCCGGGCCGCCCACCTGCTCGGTCAGCCACTGGAGCGGGTAGAAGGCGGCGATCACGCCGGGCTTGGCGCTCCCCTGGGCGGCGCTCTCGCCGGAACCGGAGCCGGAGTCGGAGCCGCAGGCGGCGGTGGTGAGTAGTGCGGCTCCGGCCAGCAGGCAGACGGCGCGTGACCTGGAAAATCCTGACATCATGGGAGTCAGTATGCGCCAAAATGAAAATGATTGTCAAAATCCCCCGGGATCGGGGACTCTTGGTGGGAATGCCGGACGGCGGGCTGGGGGCCAGGCGACGCCCTCCGGCATCCCGCCATCACCCCGGTGACAGTGCGCCGGCTGAGCCGTGACCGACGCCCGAGGTGACGTCTTGCGCGACCCCGCCCGAAGCGAGCCCGTCCGAAGTGACCCCACCCGAAGTGACGCCGTCCGAAGGGACGCCGTCCGAGGCGGCCCCGCCCGAAGGCCGCAGGCGCCGCTCGCCGGTGTAGACGTTCATCGAGTCCCCGCGCAGGAACCCGATGAGCGTCAGCCCTTCCTCCGCGGCCAGCTCGACCGCGAGCGAGGACGGAGCCGAGACCGCGGTGAGCACCGGGACCCCGCCCATCACCGCCTTCTGCACCAGCTCGAACGACGCCCGCCCGGACACCATCAGCACGGTGCCGCGCAGCGGGAGCCGCCCGTTCCTGAGCGCCCAGCCGAGCAGCTTGTCCACGGCGTTGTGGCGGCCGACGTCCTCACGCACGCACAGCGGCTCGCCCTCGGCCGTGAACAGACCGGCGGCGTGCAGGCCCCCGGTCCGGTCGAAGACCCGCTGGGCCGCCCGGAGGCGGCCCGGCAGCAGCGCGACGGTCGACTGTGCCAGCTCGACCGGATCGTCCCCCGCGCTCCAGCGGGCCACGGTGCGTACCGCCTCCAGCGACGCCTTGCCACAGACTCCGCAGGAGGACGTGGTGTAGAAGTTGCGCGGTTCGGGCGCCGGGATCCCCGGCGCGAGGCGGACGTCGAGCACGTTGTAGGTGTTCTCGCCGTCCACCGTCGCGCCCGCGCAGTAGCGGATGGTGGCGATGTCGTCGGCCGAGCCCACGGCCCCCTCGCTGACCAGGAACCCGGCGGCCAGGTCGAAGTCGTCGCCGGGGGTGCGCATGGTGACCGTCAACGGGGTTCCGTTGAGCCGGATCTCCAGCGGTTCCTCGGCGGCCAGCGAGTCGATCCCGCGCGTACGTACGGTGTCCTTGACGCGTAGGATGCGCCGCTTGACAGCGACCCTGGACATGAACGCTCACCTACCCCGATTGGCTTGACGATCTTGTAGTCCTGAACGGGCGGGGTCAGGTTGCGCCCGGCCCCGCCTGGGTGCTCCCTCGGTCCGCGGACCGCCGTCCCAGACGGTGACGGGCCGTGCGAGCAGCGCGTCGGCCGAACCGCGCCGCGCGCCGACCCGCCGCGGCGGGTGTTCCCCGTCAGGCGGGCCGACCGGCGGAGGGCGGCGCAGCACCGCGAACGGCGCCGGCGCGCCCCGCTCGACCGGGTCGCACTCCCAGAGCCGCCCGTGCAGAAAGGACGGTTCGAGGGAGTCCTCCGACGGGCACGGCCACTGGATGCCGTCCAAGTCGGCCAGCCGCTGGTAGGTCATGCCCTGGTGCTGGGGGGATACGGCGCGTAACTCGTTCCAGACCTCCTCCGCGTCGTCGTAGTGCCAGTCGTGCCCCAGCCTGCGGGCGATCTCGCACATGATCCAGATGTCGTCGCGGGCCTCGTCCGGCGGGTCCACGGCCTTGCGGACCCGCTGCACGCGGCGCTCGCTGTTGGTGAAGGTGCCCTCGGTCTCACACCATGCCGCGCTCGCGGGCAGCACGACGTCGGCCAACTGGGCGGTCTTGGTACGGAAGACGTCCTGCACGACCAGGTGGTCGAGCATGGACAGGCGCTTGACGCAGGCCAGGGAGTCGGCCTCGGACTGTACGGGGTTCTCGCCGATCAGATAGCAGGTGGTCACCTCTCCCTCGGCCATGGCCGTCAGCATCCCGGTGAGGTCGAGTCCGTATCTCGGCTGGATCGCCCGGCCCCAGGCACCCTCGAACCGCTCCCGGACGGCGGGGTCGAGGATGTCCTGGAAACCGGGCAGCCGGTTGGGGACGGCGCCCATGTCGCCGCCCCCCTGCGCGTTGTTCTGGCCGAGCAGCGGCGACAGGCCCGAGCCGTAACGGCCGACGTGGCCGGTCAGCAGGGCCAGGTTGATCAGCGCCCGGACGTTGTCGGTGGCGTCGTGGGATTCGGTGGCGCCCAGCGTCCAGCAGAGCTGGGCCCGGTCGGCGCGGGCGTAGGCGTGCGCCAGCTCGCGGACGGCCGCCGCCGGCACACCGGTGACCTGCTCGGCCGCCGCGAGCGTCCAGGGCTCGACCGACTCCCTGAACTCCTCGAAGCCGGTCGTGGCCCGCTCGATGAACGCCTCGTCGTGCAGGCCCGCGTGGATGATCTCGCGGGCCACGGCGTGCGCGAGCGGGACGTCGGTGCCCACGTTGGGTCCCAGCCAGCGCTCGGCCCACTGGGCCGTCCCGGTCCTGCAGGGGTCCACCGCGAACATCCGGGCGCCGTTCTTGATGCCCTTCAGGACGTGCTGGAAGAAGATGGGGTGGGCGTTCCGCGCGGCGGAGCCCCACATGACTATGACATCGGTGTCCTCGACCTCCTGGTAGGAGGAGGTGCCCCCGCCGCTGCCGAACACGGCCGCGAGCCCTGCCACGCTGGGGGCGTGGCAGGTGCGGTGGCAGGAGTCCACGTTGTTGGTGCCGATCACCACCCGGGCGAACTTCTGCCCGAGATAGTTCATCTCATTGGTGGACCGGGCGCACGACAGCATGGCGAAGCTGTTCGGCCCATGCCTGCCGACGTTGCGGCGGAAACCCTCCGCCGCCCGTTCCAGCGCCTGGTCCCAGGTTGCTCTGCGAAGTTCCCCGTTCACTCGCACCAATGGATGGGTCAGGCGATCGCAGCTCATGAACCCTCCCATTCTGCATACGATGTACGGTATGCCCAGCTAGACCGCGCGGACAAGATTCTCGTTCAGCAGGTCGCTCACCGCGTGGATCGCGCGCAGCGTGGGGACCTCGGCTTCGGTCAAGTCGGCCAGCTCGACGACCGCCGCCAGCAGCACGTCGAGCTCCAAGGGTTTGCCTTTCTCCAGGTCCTGGAGGGTCGATGTCTTGTGCTCGCCCGCCTTCTCGGCGCCACGCAAGCGGCGCTCGATCGAGATGCCGGGATCGCAGCCCACTCTGTTGGCCACGTCCACGGTCTCGCGCATCATGGCCACGACCAGCTCCCTGGCGCCGTCGTGGCGGCAGATGCCGGCCATGGTCGCCCTGGCGAGGGCGCTGATCGGGTTGAAGGCGATGTTGCCCATTAGTTTGATCCAGACGTCGCGTCGCAGATCACGCTCCACCGGACACTTCAGCCCGCCTTCGATGGCGGCCTGGCTGAAGTCGGAGCAACGCTCGGTCAGCGTGCCGTCCGGCTCGCCGATGGAGAAGCGCGTACCCTCCAGGTGCCGGATCACGCCCGGCTCCTCGATCTCGGTGGCGGCGTAGACGACGCATCCGATCGCCCGGTGCAGGGGCAGCGCGGCGGTGACCGCGCCGCCCGGATCGACGCTTTCGATGCGGTAGCCCTCGTAGGGGCCCTTGAGCCCGTGGAAATACCACCACGGGATGCCGTTCTGCGCGGCGATGATGGTGGTGGTCTCGTGCAGGAGCGGCTTGATCATGGGGCCCGCGGAGGCGTAACTGTTCGCCTTGAGGCCCAGGAAGATGTGGTCCACCGGACCGACCTGGGTTGGGTCGTCGGTGGCATGGGGGTGGGCGACGAAGTCGCCCCTGGGGGTGAGCACCCGCACACCGGCACTACGGATCGCCTGCAGGTGCGCGCCTCTCGCGATGAGGTGCACCTCGACTCCCGCCCGGTGGAGGGCGGCACCCACGTATGCGCCGATGGCGCCGGCGCCAAGAACAGCGACCTTCATGCTGCGCTCCGTTCTCGCGTCGGATTTCTTCACGCACGGGGCCCCGTGACATGCGATGGGCCGCTGTAGGCGGCCCACCGTAGGTGCGGATATCCGCTACCTGCAGTGGCCCGCTGAATGCGGCCCACTGTGCATTCGGTATACAGTATGGAAAAAGTCGGGTCAAGGAGCATGCCTGTGACCGTTCTGCGGCATGAACTACGGGTGGAAGCGATGTCATGGGGCCCGGCCCGGGCTCTCGCGACCGGTTCGGCCCGACTGCCCTCGCCGGTTCCCGTGCCCCTCTCCGACGCCCTCGGCTGCCGGTTGGCGGCCCCGCTCGTGGCGCTGGTCGCCGTGCCCGGGGCGGACGTCGCGGCGATGGACGGCTACGCGGTGGCGGGCTCGGGCCCGTGGCGGGTGGCCGGCCGCGTCCTGGCGGGAGGAGTGCCGTACGACGGCGAGTTGTGCCCGGGGGAGGCGGTGGAGATCGCCACCGGTGCCCCGACTCCGGTGGGGGCCGAGTCGGTGCTGCCCTACGAGCAGGCTCAGGCGGCCCCGTCGTGGGTGGACGGGGCGGCGGAGCCCGGGCGGCACATCCGCCGCCGGGGCGAGGACATCGCCGAGGGCGCCGTCGTGCTCGGAACGGGCACGGTGCTGACCCCGGCGGCCCTCGGGCTGGCCGCCGCCCTGGGCCACGACACGCTCGTGGTGCGGCCGAAGCCCCGCGTGACCGTCCTGGTCACCGGGGACGAGGTCGTGCACGAGGGCCTGCCGGGGCCGGGCCGGGTGCGCGACGCCATCGGCCCGTTCCTGCCGGGCCTGGTGGAGTGGGCCGGGGGCCGGGTCGCGGAGACGGTCAGGCTGCCCGACGGCCAGCGGCCGCTCCGCGCCCGCCTCGCGGGCCCGTCCGCCGACGTCGTCGTGGTGTGCGGGGCCTCGTCCATAGGTCCGGCCGATCACCTGCGGAAGGTGCTCGGGGATCTCGGGGCCGACGTGATCGTGGACGGCGTGGCCGTGCGGCCTGGTCACCCGCAACTGCTCGCCCGGCTGCCGGGCGGCCCGCTGGTCGTGGGCCTGCCGGGAAACCCGTTCGCGGCGCTCGCCGCCGCGGTCACGCTGCTCGCGCCCGTCCTGCGGGGGCTGGCGGGGATGCCGGCCCGCACCGAGACCAGCGCGCTGGCCGGTGAGGTCCGGGCGCATCCGCGTGACACCCGTCTCGTGCCCGTACGGCGGTCCGCGCGGGGCGCCGTCCCCGTGGGGCACGATCGGCCGGGCTCGTTGTGGGGAGTGGCGCTGGCCGACGCCCTGGCGGTCGTCCCACCGGGATGGGCCGGTGAGCAGGTCGAGCTGATCGAGTTGCCCCCAGGGGGCTAGACAGTCCGTTCAGGAGGGAGTAAGCATTGCGTTCATACGGTATGCAGTATGCGGAAGACACCGAGCTTCGCCGGGAAAGGGTGGCATGATGTCGGAAACGATCTCTGGCGGTCATCTCGTAGCCAAGGCTCTCAAGGCCGAGGGCGTGGACGTGATCTACACGCTCTGCGGTGGCCACATCATCGATAT
This sequence comes from Nonomuraea jiangxiensis, assembly GCF_900099965.1. Lineage (GTDB taxonomy): Bacteria > Actinomycetota > Actinomycetes > Streptosporangiales > Streptosporangiaceae > Nonomuraea > Nonomuraea jiangxiensis. Next base: position 214,136 of record NZ_FNDJ01000001.1, read on the forward strand.
TTACGACGGCTGCGTCGATGAGGGCATCGAGGTCATCGACGTACGTCATGAGCAGGTGGCCGCGCACGCCGCGGACGGCTACGCGCGCATCACCGGTAAGCCGGGCTGCGCGGTGGTCACGGCGGGACCGGGCACGACCGACGCGGTCACGGGCGTGGCAAACGCCTTCCGCGCGGAGAGCCCCATGTTGCTCATCGGTGGCCAGGGAGCCCTGAGCCAGCACAAGATGGGTTCGCTGCAGGACCTGCCGCACGTGGACATGATGACTCCGATCACCAAGTTCGCCGCCACGGTGCCGAGCACCGAGCGGGTGGCGGACATCGTGTCGATGGCCTTCAGGGAGTGCTACCACGGCGCGCCCGGGCCGTCGTTCCTGGAGATCCCGCGTGACGTGCTCGACGCCAAGGTGCCGCTGGAGAAGGCCCGCATCCCCGAGCCGGGGCGCTACCGGGCCTCCACTCGCCAGCAGGGCGACCCCGCGGCGATCGAGCGGCTGGCGGACCTGCTGGCGCACTCGGAGAAGCCGTGCATCCTGCTCGGCAGCCAGGTGTGGACGTGCCGGGCCACCGACGCGGCCATCGACTTCGTCCGCGCGCTGAACGTGCCCGCGTACATGAACGGCTCGGGCCGCGGCACCCTCCCGCCGGGTGACCCGCACCACTTCCAGCTCAGCCGCCGGTACGCCTTCACCGAGGCCGACCTGATCATCATCGTCGGCACCCCGTTCGACTTCCGGATGGGCTACGGCAAGCGCCTGTCGCCTGGCGCCACGGTGGTGCAGATCGACCTCGACTACCGCACCGTCGGCAAGAACCGGGACATCGACCTCGGGATCGTCGGCGACGCCGGCCTCATCCTGGCGGCGGCGGCCCAGGCGGCCAGCGGCCGGGTCGGGGACGTGGTGGGCAAGCGCAAGGCCTGGCTGGACGAGCTGCGCGCGGTGGAGACCCAGGCGTACGAGAAGCGCCTGCCCCGCCAGCACTCCGACGCCCAGCCCATCGACCCCTACCGGCTGGTCCACGAGATCAACGAGTTCCTCACCGAGGACACGATCTACATCGGCGACGGCGGCGACATCGTCACCTTCTCCGGCCAGGTCGTGCAGCCCAAGTCGCCCGGCCACTGGATGGACCCGGGACCGCTGGGCACGCTGGGCGTCGGCATGGCCTTCGCGATGGCGGCCAAGCAGGCCAGGCGCGACAAGGAGGTGCTGTGCCTGTTCGGTGACGGCGCCTTCAGCCTGACCGGCTGGGACTTCGAGACCATGGTCCGCTTCGACCTGCCGTTCATCGGGGTCATCGGCAACAACTCCTCGATGAACCAGATCAGGTACGGCCAGGCCGCCAAGTACGGCGAGGACCGTGGCCGGGTGGGCAACACCCTCGGCGACATCCGTTACGGCGAGTTCGCCAAGCTGCTCGGCGGCTACGGCGAGGAGGTGCGCGACCCGGCCGACATCCGTCCCGCCCTGGAGCGGGCCCGCGAGTCGGGCAAGCCTTCGCTGATCAACGTATGGGTCGACCCCGAGGTCTACGCCCCCGGAACCATGAACCAGACCATGTACAAGTAGGGGAGTCACGCCATGAAGGCTCTCGAAGGTGTCCGCGTCCTCGACATGACCCACGTCCAGTCCGGTCCGTCCGCCACCCAGCTGCTCGCCTGGCTGGGCGCCGACGTGATCAAGCTGGAGGCCCCGACCGGCGACATCACCCGGTCGCAGCTCCGCGACGTGCCCGACGTCGACAGCCTCTACTTCACGATGCTCAACTGCAACAAGCGCAGCATCACCCTCAACATGAAGAGCGACCGTGGCAAGGAGATCTTCACCGAGCTGGTGAAGAGCGCCGACATCATGGTGGAGAACTTCGGGCCGGGCGCCGTGGACCGCATGGGCTTCACCTGGGAACGCCTCCAGGAGCTCAACCCCCGCCTCATCTACGCCTCGATCAAGGGCTTCGGCACCGGCAAGTACGCCAAGTTCAAGGCGTACGAGGTGATCGCCCAGGCCATGGGCGGCTCGATGAGCACCACGGGCTTCGAGGAGGGTCCGCCGCTCGCCACCGGGGCCCAGATCGGTGACTCGGGCACCGGCGTGCACGCGGTCGCCGGCATCCTGGCCGCCCTCTACCAGCGCGAGCAGTCCGGCCGCGGCCAGCGCGTACAGGTGGCCATGCAGCACGCCGTGCTGAACCTGTGCCGCGTCAAGCTGCGGGACCAGCAGCGGCTCGAGCACGGCCCGCTGCGCGAATATCCGAACAAGTCGTTCGGCGACGAGGTGCCCCGCTCCGGCAACGCCAGCGGCGGCGGCCAGCCGGGCTGGGCGGTGCGCTGCGCGCCCGGCGGCCCGAACGACTACATCTACGTGATCGTCCAGCCGGTGGGCTGGAAGCCGATCTCGTCCATCATCGGCCGCCCCGAGCTGGCCGACGACCCCGAGTGGTCGACGCCCGAGGCGCGGCTGTCCAAGCTGGACAAGATGTTCCAGCTGATCGAGGAGTGGACGATCCGCCACGACAAGTGGACGGTGCTCGACCGGCTCAACGCCGAGAACATCCCCTGCGGGCCGATCCTGTCCACCAAGGAGCTGGTGGAGGACGAGAGCCTGCGCGAGGAGGGCATCGTCGTCGCGGTCGACCACCCCGAGCGCGGCGAGTTCGTCACCGTCGGCAGCCCGCTGCAGCTGTCGGACTCGCCGGTGGACGTCCGCACGCCACCCCTGCTCGGCGAGCACAACCAGGAGATCTACGGCGAGCTCGGCGTCAGCGCGGACGAGCTGGCCGAGCTGAAGACGAACGGAGTCATCTAAGTGTCAGTCCGGGAAGTACTGGAGAAAGCGCTCGCCGAGGGGCGTACCGCGCTTACCGCACCGGAAGGCCGCCTGCTCTGCGAGGAGTACGGCATCGCCACCCCAGGCGAAGGGCTGGCCACCTCGGCGGCGGAGGCGGCGGAGATCGCCGAGAGCATCGGGCTCCCGGTGGTGCTGAAGATCGTCTCTCCCGACATCCTGCACAAGACCGAGGCCGGCGGCGTGCTGGTCGGCCTGAAGACCGTCGAGGAGGTGCGGGAGGGCTACGACACGATCCTGGCCAACGCCCGCGCCTACAACCCCGAGGCGAAGATCGACGGCGTCCAGGTCCAGCAGCTCGTCGGCGGCGGGACCGAGGTCATCATCGGCGCCGTCACCGACCCCACCTTCGGCAAGGTGGTCGCCTTCGGCCTGGGCGGCGTGCTGGTGGAGGTGCTGAAGGACGTCACCTTCCGGCTCGCCCCGCTCACGGGTGACGAGGCCCTGGGGATGCTGGACGACATCAAGGCGGCGGAGGTGCTGCGCGGCGCCCGCGGCGCCGAGCCCGCCAACCGGGAGGCGCTCGCGGCGCTGGTCGAGCGGGTCGGCAAGCTGGTCACCGACTTCCCCGAGATCGCCGAGGTCGACCTCAACCCGGTCTTCGTGGACGCGAACGGCGCGGTCGCCGCCGACGTGCGCATCCTCATCGGCGAGAAGCCGGCCGAGCCCACCAGGCTGCCGCGGGAGGAGATCCTGCGGCAGATGACGCGGATCTTCAAGCCGCGCTCGGTCGCCGTCATCGGCGCCTCCGCCGAGAAGGGCAAGATCGGCAACTCGGTCATGAGCAACCTCATCAACGGCGGCTACCAGGGGCAGATCTTCCCGATCAACCCCAAGGCCGACGAGATCATGGGGCGGACGGCGTACAAGAGCATCGGTGACGTGCCCGGCGACGTGGACGTGGCCGTGTTCGCGATCCCGGCCAAGTTCGTGGCGGCGGCGCTGGAGGAGGTCGGGCAGAAGGGCGTGGCCGGGGCGGTCATGATCCCCTCGGGCTTCGCCGAGACCGGGAACGTCGAGGGCCAGCAGGAGATCGTCGAGATCGCCAAGCGGCACGGCGTCCGCATGCTGGGGCCGAACATCTACGGCTACTACTACACGCCGGAGAACCTCTGCGCGACGTTCTGCACCCCGTACGACGTCAAGGGGAGCGTGGCGCTGACCTCGCAGAGCGGCGGCATCGGCATGGCCATCCTGGGCTTCAGCCGCACCTCCAAGATGGGCGTCTCGGCCATCGTCGGCGTCGGCAACAAGGCCGACGTGGACGAGGACGACCTGCTGACCTTCTTCGAGCAGGACGACAACACCAAGGCCGTGGCCATGCACCTGGAGGACCTCAAGGACGGGCGCGGCTTCGTCGAGGCCGCCCGCCGGGTGGTCAAGGAGAAGCCGGTCATCGTCCTCAAGGCCGGGCGCACCGCCATGGGCGCGCGGGCGGCCGGCTCCCACACCGGGGCCCTGGCCGGTGACGACAAGGTCTACGACGACATCCTGCGGCAGGCCGGGGTGGTCCGCGCGCCGGGCCTCAACGACATGCTCGAATACGCCCGCGCGCTGCCGATCCTGCCCGCGCCCAAGGGCGAGAACGTCGTCATCATCACCGGCGCGGGTGGCTCCGGCGTGCTGCTGTCGGACGCCATCGTGGACGCCGGGCTGACCCTCATGGACATCCCGGAGGACCTGGACACGGCCTTCCGGGCCTACATCCCGCCGTTCGGGGCGGCGGGCAACCCCATCGACATCACCGGCGGCGAACCGCCCTCGACCTACGAGAACACGGTCCGCCTGGGGCTGGCGGACGAGCGGATCCACGCGCTCGTCCTCGGCTACTGGCACACGATCGTGACGCCGCCGATGGTGTTCGCCGAGTTGATCGCCCGCGTCGTGGCGGAGGAGCGGGCGAAGGGCAATGTCAAGCCGGTCGTGGCGTCGCTGGCGGGCGACACCGAGGTTGAGGAGGCCAGCGAGTACCTGTTCGAGCACGGCGTGGTCGCGTACCCGTACACGACAGAAAAGCCCGTCGCGGTCCTCGGTGCCAAGTACCGATGGGCGCGGGCGGCCGGGCTGCTGCGCTAAGAGCCGAGCGCGGTAGTTCAGGCGAGGGGGCTCATTCGGGGCGCACAAAGCAAGGCAACAAACCCCCCAGGAGGTCCGTAGGTGGACACATCGAACACACCACCGGCGACGGCCACGCCGCCGGTCGAGGACGACAGAGTATGGAAAGCGGGCCGGCTTGATCCGATGCCCATCAGGAAGCTCCCCGACGCGCCTCCCTCGGTGCACATCGTCGGGCCGACGGTCTTCTTGGTCGCGCTCGGCGTGGGCATCGGCGAGTCGTACATGTGGCCCCGGCTGGTGCTGCTGTTCGGGCCGGAGATCAGGTGGCTGTTCCTGATCGGCGTCACCCTCCAGGCCGTGGTCATGCTGGAGATGGCGCGTTACGCCATGGCCACGGGGGAGAGCATCTTCTCCGGCGCGGCCAGGGTCTTCAAGCCGCTGATGTGGTTCTTCTTCATCGTGGCGATCGCCGTCTACATCTGGCCAGGTCACCTGTCCGCGGGAGCGGCGGCGTTCGAACAGATAACCGGCATACCATGGATCATCACAGCGATAGCCGGCCTGGTCCTGGTCGGCGTGGTCTTCAGCCTGGCCAAGGTGATCTACAACCTGCTGGAGAACGTGCTGTCGTTACTGATCGGCGCGCTCGTGCTCGGCACCGCCGTGATCGCGGCGATGGTGGGCTCCTGGGGTGACGTGGCCGACACGATCACCGGCATGTTCGCCATCGGTTACCTGCCCTCGGAGGCCCTGTCCGCGGCGTGGTTCCCGGTGATCGTCGGTGCGTGCGCGTTCGCCGGCCCCTCGGGCATGCAGCAGATGTGGTACACGCTGCACCTGCGTGACTCCGGAGCCGGCATGGGCGCGCACATCCCCAAGGTGCGCGGTCTGCGGCACGCGGGCGAGGAAGAGGAGATGCCCGCCCGCGGGTTCATGTTCGACACCGACGACCCGGCCGAGATGGCCAAGTGGAAGGGCTGGCGGCGCTGGGTCACCTTCGACGCCCTGCTGCTGTTCTGGGGCGTCACCATGCTGGTCACGATCTCCTTCACGGTGATCGCCCAGTCGGCGGCGCGGCTGAACCCGGGCGTGCAGACGGCCCTGCAGCAGGACGACCGCGAGGCCGCGCTCGGGGCCATGTCCGACGCCGTCTCCTCGGCGGGCAGCTCGGTACTCGGGGCGGTCTTCCTCGGGTTCATCGCGCTGATCGGCCTGAACGCGACGCTGGGCCTGTTCGACTCGTTCTCCCGCGGGCAGGCCGACATGACCTACAACTTCGTCCCGGGGGCGAAGAAGATCGGCATGTCGCGCCTGTACGGCATCTTCCTCTGGGCCGTGATCATCTTCGGCATCCTGATCCTGCTGTTCGGCCCGGCCGACGGACCGAACGAGATCCTGGACACGCTGGCGTTCCTGTCGACGTTCGCGATGGGCGCGTACTGCGTGACGCTGCTTCTGGTGAACAACCGGATGTTGCCGAAACCGATCAGGCCCAGGTGGTGGAGCAACGTGATCATCGGATTTGGCGCGGTGTTCTACCTGGGGCTGCTGTTCTACTGCCTGTTCGCCTACGGTGTGGCGATCGGCTGATGATGATCGAACGGCAAAGCCTCGAACTCGCCCTGCCCGGGGCGTCGATCGGAGCCGCAGCCGGCGCCATGGCCGGTGGGCTGGTCCTCTTCGCGGGACAGCCCATCGGCATGGCCGCGCTGTCGGCGCTGGCACTCGCCCTGCCGCTCGCCTTGTTCGGCGGCGTGTACGGCCTGCTGCTCGGCCAGGGCGTCTTCAGGCCGGGCACCTTCGGGCCCACCGGCCTGTTCTGGATGGCGGCGTTCCCGCTGTCCCGCCTGGTCCAGGACAGCCTGTTCGGCACCGGCCTGACGGAGGGCGTGCTGCCCTTCCTGGGCTACCAGGCGATGGTGGGCCTGGGCTTCGCGATCGGGTTCGTCTGGCTGCATGAGCGGCTCATGCCGCACTGGCTCGTGCGCCGGGCTCCGGACAATCCGCGTGCGGAGGCCGTACTCGGTATCTACCTCCAGTACGCCCACGCGCTGCGCGCGAGAAAGGGAGGGCGCCGGTGAACCTGCCTCTCTGGATCTGGCTGGCCACGATCGGCGGGTTCGTCCTGATCCTCGCGCTGGACTTCTTCCTGGTCGCCCGCAACCCGCGCGAGCCCTCCTTCAAGGAGTGTCTCGGCTGGGTGGTGTTCTACGTGGGCCTGGCCGTGGCCTTCGGCGTCGGCCTGCTGCTGCTGTCGGGGCCGGCGCACGGTACGGAGTTCTTCGCGGGCTGGATCACCGAGTATTCGCTCAGCGTGGACAACCTCTTCGTCTTCCTGTTGATCATGAGCCGCTTCCAGGTGCCCAAGAAGTACCGCCAGAAGGTGCTGCTCGTCGGCATCGTCCTGGCACTGGTCATGCGGGGCGCGTTCATCGCGGCGGGAGCCGAGGCGGTAACCAGGTTCGACTGGCTCTTCTACCTGTTCGGCGCCTTCCTCGTGTACACGGCGTGGAAGCTGATCGGGCACGAGGAGGAAGAGGCCGAGTTCTCCGAGAACATCGCACTGCGCACAGTGCGCCGGGTGCTCCCCACGACGGAGACCTATCAAGGCGCCCGGCTCACCGTGCGGCATATGGGACGCAGGATGGTCACCCCCATGTTGATCGTGATGGTCGCGATCGGGACCACCGACCTGCTGTTCGCGCTGGACTCGATCCCGGCCATCTTCGGCCTCACCAAGGAGCCGTATCTGGTCTTCACGGCCAACGCCTTCGCCCTCATGGGGCTGCGGCAGCTCTTCTTCCTCATCGGCGGCCTGCTCGACCGGCTCGTCTACTTGAGCAAGGGGCTGTCGGTGGTGCTGGCCTTCATCGGAGTGAAGCTCATTCTGGAGGCACTCCACCACGACGGGGTGTCGTGGGCGCCGGAGATCCCGATCCTGGTCTCTCTCGGCGTCATCATCGGGACTCTCGCCATCACCACGGTGCTGAGCCTGATGAAGTCTGCCCGTGATGCGAAGAAGGCGGAGGTGGTGGAACCGGAAACCGCTGACCGCTGAAGAGGCCGCGCGCGGGGGCGGAGGTCGAGCGCCCCTGCCGCGGCTCAGCGCCGCGCCTGCCCCGAACGGGTCCGGCCCGCCTGCGGTCTAAGGCCGCGGGCTCTTGCGTACGTCGTGCTCGACGGCCCACTCGCGCAGGTAACGCTCCGCGTCGTCGGTCGAATATTGCTTTCTGAGCGCCATGCTGAGTCCGAGGCCGATCGCCCTGCCGTCTGCTGACTGGCCCAGGGGATCACCAAGGAGAAAGCGGACAAGCGCCTTCATGGTCATGCACCTCCCAACGTTCAGCCCCAATCCTCTACCCGAGAGGTTTCGGAGCATGTGTCTTCGTGTAAACGCAGGATCAATAGGTGGTCAGCCGGCCTGCGGCGTGCGCGGGCGGCGCCGGCGCACCGGCTTGGGCGCGGGCTCGACCGGGTCGTTCTCCCGCTGCTCCATGTAGGAGGCGCGGGTGTGCTCGGTGTGCTCACGCATGATCCGCGCCGCGCGTTGCCCGTCGCCGGCCTCGATGGCGTCGATCAGCGCCGTGTGCTCGTCCCACGAGGCCATGCCCCGTTGACGGGCCACCGGCGTGTGATACCACCGCACCCGCCGGGCGACCTGGCTGGCGAGCTCGGCCAGCACCGCGTTGCCCGACAGGGCGGTCACCAGGGCGTGCAGCTCGGAGTTGAGCGCCACGGCGGAGTCGACGTCGTCGGACTGCACCGCCGCGATGCCGCGCGCGCACAGGGAGCGCAGCTGCCGCACGCCGCCCTCGCCGGCGTGCTCGGCCGCGAGCCGGGCGGACTCCGTCTCCAGCAGCGTGCGGACGGCGAGCAGCTGGTCGGCCTCCTCCAGCGTGGGGACGTGCACGAACGCGCCCTGGCCGGGGTGCAGGTCGACCCAGCCCTCGCCGCTGAGCTGCTGCAGCGCTTCGCGGACCGGCTGCCTGGAGACACCGAGCAGCTCGGCCAGCTCGCTCTCGACGAGGTGCTGGCCGGGCTTGAGCTGGCTGGAGACGATGAGCTCTTGGATAGCCTCGATGACGCTCTCCCTGAGCGTCGCGGGACGGGGAATCTTGGTGGCCGCCGCCTGACCGGCCTGATCCGACAGCAACATGTTCGTGTCTCCAGGGCTGCTTTAAAAGTTTTTCGTCGACTGCCTACAGCATACCGTCCAGGGGTTGTCCCTGGCCGTGAGTCTCATCACAAGGGGAGTGTCGCCGGCAGGCCGGGGACGCGCAGGTGAGGCGTGGCGAGCGCCGGGAGGGCCGCGAGCGCGGCGGCGACGGCGAGGGCGGTCACCGGGGCGCTCAACGCGGCCAGCGCCAGCAGGGCCGCCACGATTCCGGCCAGTGCCTTGGCGCTGTAGACGACCGCATGGATCTCGCCCGCGCGCTCCGCGCCGAAGAACTCCCGCACCAGGCTGGCGAGCAGCGGGTAGAAGGCGCCGCCGCCCAGGCCCGCGAAGACGGCCCCCAGCCATACGAGCGGCCCTCCGGCGCCGAGCCACACCAGCGGTCCCGCCGCGACACCCGCCTCCGGGAAGGCGGCAGGCGGGGCGGTAAGGACCGTGGCGTTCTGCGCGGCGGCCGCGAGCAGGACCTGGCCGAGCGCGAGCGAGCCCAGTACGGCGGCCAGCACCCGCCGGCGGCCGAACACCTCCGACGCGCGCATGGCGATCGACCGGCTGGCCCCGTTGAGCGCCACAAGCAGGGCCACCGCGCCCCACGAGCCGGTGCCCGCCACCACGATCACGTCGAAGACCGACACCGCGCCCGCGCACGTCAGGATCAGGGCCAGCGCGGGCAGCGTACGCGTGCGCATGGCCTGGCCCAGGCGGAACTCCTTGGCCGCGTCGGGGTTCGTGCGCAGCCTGGCGGCGTTCAGGGCGTGCGAGCGCGGGTCCACGTCCACGGGCCACCACAGGGCCGGGGACAGCCGCAGATAACGGGCGGCGGCCCCGATGACCGCCACCGCCAGCACGGCGGCGACCAGGAAGGCGGTGCCCGTGGCCGCCGGGGCGATCCCGGCCCAGAGCAGCAGGGGCACCGCTCCGTAACCGAAGGCGCCGGTGATCAGGCCGACCCGGGCCGCGGGCCGGTCCGGGTACCAGGAGGAGACGACCTCGCCGCACACCCCGTAGACGAGGCCGGCGCCCAGCCCGCCGAGCAGGGCGTAACCCGCGAGCGCGAGCGGCAGCGCCGGGCCGGTGAACGCCGCGGCGGCCAGGCCCAGGCCGCTCAGCACGGCCCCGGCGGCCAGGCAGGCGCGTACGCCGAGGCGGCCGCGGCGTACCAGGTGGAGGGCGGGGAGCGCGCCCGCGGCCTGGCAGGCGATCCAGACGGCCAGCAGGGTCAGACCGCCGGGCTCGGTGGCCAGCAGGGCGGCGAAGCCGTACTGGAGAGGGCTGATGGCGGCCATGGCCGCCAGGGCCAGCCAGAACATGCGGGAACGGTCGGCGGGGACGGGGCCGGGCAGGTAGCTGCGACCCCGCCAGTCCCTGATTGCATTCTCCATACTGTATGGAATATCCAGGAACACAGACCCGTGTCGAGACCCTAGACGGCGAATATTCCATACGGTATACCGTCTACAAAGAGGAGGCTCGAATGGACCTGTACGAATACCAGGCGAAGGAGCTCTTCGGGCGTCACGGCATCCCGGTTCCCGCAGGCAGGGTGGCGGCCACCCCGGCCGAGGCCCGCGCTGCCGCGGCCGACCTGAACGCGCCCGTAGTCATCAAGGCCCAGGTGAAGACCGGTGGACGCGGCAAGGCGGGCGGCATCAGGACGGCCGCGGGGCCGGTGGCCGCCGAGCAGGAGGCCGAGCGGGTCATCGGAATGGACATCAAGGGGCACGTCGCCCACCGCGTGCTGGTGGAGACGGCGACCGTGCCGTTCGAGGAGTATTACGCCGCTTTCCTGGTCGACCGGGCCGAGGGCGGATTCCTGGCGATGGTGTCGGGCCAGGGCGGCATGGAGATCGAGGAACTGGCCGCCAACAACCCCGACGCCCTGGTGAGACTGCCCATCGACCCGGTGACGGGCGTCGACCAGGACACCGCCCGGCTGCTCGCCGCCAAGGCGGGCCTGCCCGAGCAGGCGGCCGAGGTGCTGGAGAAGCTGTGGAAGGTGCTGGTCGCGGAAGACGCGGTGCTGGTCGAGGTGAACCCGCTGATCTGCACCACCGACCAGCGCATCGTGGCACTCGACGGCAAGGTCACCCTGGACGACAACTCGGCGTTCCGGCACTCCTGGGACTACGCGGAGGAGTCCGACAGCCTGGAGGCCCGCGCCAAGGCCAAGGGCCTCAACTACGTCAAGCTGGACGGCCAGGTCGGTGTGATCGGCAACGGCGCCGGGCTGGTGATGAGCACTCTTGACGTGGTGGCCGGTGCGGGCGCCGCCCCCGCCAACTTCCTGGACATCGGTGGCGGCGCCTCCGCCCAGGTCATGGCCGACGGGCTGGAGATCATCCTGGCCGACCCCGAAGTGCGCTCGGTCCTGGTAAACGTCTTCGGCGGCATCACGGCCTGCGACGCGGTGGCCAACGGCATCGTCACCGCCCTCGGGCTCCTCGGCGAGCGCGGCCACGGCACGCCCATCGTCGTACGGCTGGACGGCAACAACGCCGAAGTGGGCCGGCGCATCCTCAGCGACGCCCGCCACCCGGCGGTCCGGCAGGTCTCCACCATGGACGGCGCCGCCGAGATGGCGGCCAGACTCGCGGTAGGTGCTTGATGGCGATCTTTCTGACCAAGGACAGCCGGGTGCTCGTGCAGGGCATGACCGGCGCTGAGGGCACCAGGCACACGGCGCGCATGCTCGCCGCGGGCACCGACATCGTGGCCGGGGTGACCCCGGGCAAGGGCGGGCGCTCCGTGGACTTCGGCGACCGCACGGTGCCCGTGTTCGGTTCGGTGGCCGAGGCGGTGTCGGAGACCGGCGCCGACGTGTCGGTCATCTTCGTGCCGCCGAAGTTCACCGGCGGCGCGGTGGAGGAGGCCGTCGCCGCCGAGGTGCCGCTGTGCGTGGTCATCACCGAGGGCGTGCCCGTGCACGACGCCGTACGCTTCCGCGCCCTGGCCGCCGGCCGGACCCGGATCATCGGCCCGAACTGCCCCGGGCTGATCAGCCCCGGCCAGTCCTCGGCCGGGATCATCCCCGCCGACATCACCGCCGCCGGGCGCATCGGCCTGGTCTCCAAGTCGGGCACGCTGACCTACCAGCTCATGTACGAGCTGCGCGACATCGGCTTCTCCACCGCCGTGGGCATCGGCGGCGACCCGGTCGTCGGGACCAGCCACATCGACTGCCTCAAGGCGTTCCAGGAGGACCCGGCGACGGAGGCCATCGTCATGATCGGCGAGATCGGCGGCGACGCCGAGGAGCGGGCCGCCGCCTACATCGCCGAGCACGTCACCAAGCCCGTGGTGGCGTACGTGGCCGGGTTCACCGCGCCCGAGGGCAAGACCATGGGGCACGCGGGCGCGATCGTGTCCGGCTCGTCCGGCACCGCGCAGGCCAAGAAGGAGGCCCTGGAGGCGGTCGGCGTCCGGGTCGGCCGCACCCCGTCGGAGACGGCCCGCCTCATGCGGTCGGCCCTCACCCGTCAGGGGGCCGCGTGAGGGATCCGAGCGACCAGGCGACCGAGCCGCCCTTCCGGGAGTGAGGCCATGAGCACGAGGTTCGATGTCAACCTGTCCATTCTCTTCACCGACCTGCCCCTGCTGGAGCGTCCGGCGGCGGCGGCCAAGGCCGGGTTCGACGCGGTCGAGCTGTGGTGGCCGTTCGACGGGCCGGAGCCGGCGAGCGCACGGCTCGCGGAGCTGCGGCAGGCGATCGAGGACGCCGGGGTGCGTCTGGTCGGCCTGAACTTCGACGCCGGCGACATGGCCGCGGGCGAGCGCGGCCTGCTGGCCAGGCCCGACGGCTCCGCCCGGTTCCAGGCCAACATCGACGTAGCCGTGCGGCTGGCGGACGAGCTGGGCTGCAAGGTGCTGAACGCCCTGTACGGCAACGGGCCGGACACCGACCGCGAGCTGGCCGTGGCCAACCTGCGGCGGGCGGCGGACGCGGCGGCCGGCATCGGCGCGACCGTGGTCGTCGAGGCCCTCAACTCCCACGAGAACCCGAAATATCCGATCACGTCGTCTCAGGCGGCGTTCGACCTGATCGACGAGGTGGACCGAGGGAACGTGGCCTTCCTGGCCGACCTGTACCACCTGCACCGGATGGGGGAGGACGTCCTGACCCTCATCGACCGGCACACGGCCCGGTTCGGCCACGTGCAGATCGCCGACGACCCCGGCCGCGGGGCGCCGGGCAGCGGGCGGATGCCGTACGAGGAGATCTTCACCCGGCTGGCGGCGGCGGGCTACCGCGGCCACGTCGGCCTGGAGTACCGGCACGAGGGGCCGGGCGCGTTCGACTGGAGGCGATCATGAACATCGGGTTCGTCGGCTTGGGGATCATGGGCAGCCCGATGGCGGCCAACCTCCTCAAGGCCGGACACGCCGTGACCGGCTACGACCTGAGCACCGAGCGGGTCGAGCAGCTCGTCGGCCTGGGCGGCAAGGGCGCGTCGAGCGTGGTCGAGGCGGTCGGCGGCGCCGAGGTGGTGATCTCCATGCTGCCCGACTCGCCGCAGGTCGAGGAGACCGCGCCGCTGGTCATCGAGTACGGCAGGCCCAACCTGCTCTACATCGACATGAGCACCATCAAGCCGGAGACCTCCCGCAGGGTCGCCAGGCAGGCGACGGCCGCCGGCGTACGGGCGCTGGACGCCCCCGTCAGCGGCGGCGAGCGCGGCGCGATCGACGCCACGCTCTCGATCATGGTCGGCGGCGAGCAGGAGGACTTCGAGGCGGCCCGGTCCGTGCTGGAGACGCTCGGCAAGACCGTCGTGCACGTCGGCCCGGCCGGCGCCGGCCAGACCGTGAAGGCGGCCAACCAGCTCGTCGTCGGCGGCATCTACGGGCTGGTGGCGGAGGCCATCGTGCTGCTGGAGGCCTCCGGCGTGGACCCGGCCCCCGGGCTGGACGTGCTCGCGGGCGGCCTGGCGGGCTCCCGGATCCTCGACATCAAACGGCACACCATGCTCAAAAGGGAGTTCGCCCCCGGATTCCGGATCGACCTGCACCACAAGGACATGGGAATCGCCGTCGCGGCCGCCCGTGAGGCCGGCGTCAGCCTGCCGCTCACCGGCCAGGTCGCCCAGCTCGTGGCCGCGGCCAAGGCCCAGGGCCACGGCTCACTCGACCACTCCGCCCTGCTCAAGGTCGTCGAAAGGCTGAACGGATGAAACCAGTTCCCTGCATGGAGGCCGTGGTCTCGGTGCTGGAGTCGGAGGGGGTGGACACCGTCTTCGGCATTCCCGGCGCGGCCATCCTGCCGCTCTACGCCGCGCTCCAGCACAGCTCGATCAGGCACATCACGGTACGCCACGAGGAGGGCGGCACCCACGCGGCCGACGGCTGGGCCCGCGTGACGGGCAACGTGGGCGTCTGCATCGGCACCTCCGGCCCGGCCGGCACGAACATGATCACCGGCCTCTACACCGCGCTGGCCGACTCGATCCCGATGATCTGCATCACCGGCCAGGCCGCCACCAGCAAGCTGCACCAGGAGGCGTTCCAGGCGGTCGACATCGTGGAGATCGCCCGGCCGGTGACCAAGTGGGCGGTGCAGCTCAAGGAGCCCGCACAGGCGCCCTGGGTGTTCCGGGAGGCGTTCAGGATCGCCCGCTCGGGACGGCCCGGCCCGGTCCTCATCGATCTGCCGATCGACGTCCAGCGCGGCCTCTGCCTGTACGACCGGGAGGTGGACGCGCCGCTGCCGGTGGACGTGCCGCGCCCGCTGCCCGCGGCCGTGCACAGGGCCGTGGACCTGCTGGCCGCGGCCAAGCGGCCGATCATCCTGGCCGGCGGCGGGGTGATCATCGCCGAGGCCGCCGACGAGCTGCGCGCGCTGGCCGAGCACCTCCAGGTGCCGGTGCAGGTGACGCTCATGGGCAAGGGCGCCTTCCCCGAGGACCACCCGCTGTTCGCCGGGATGGCCGGGATACAGACCCAGACGCGGTGGGGCAACGCCGCGTTCCTGGAGAGCGACCTGGTGCTGGCCGTGGGCGCGCGGTTCGGCGACCGGCACACCGGCGACCTCGACGTCTACCGCAGGGGACGCAAGTTCGTCCACGTGGACATCGAGCCCATGCAGATCGGCCGGGTCTTCCAGCCCGACCTCGGGATCGTCGGGCACGCCCAGCCGGTGCTGGCGGACCTGCTGGCCGAGGCGCGCCGGCGTGGCGGGCCGCAGGACCCGGGCAAGTGGGTGCGCAGGGTCGGCGACCTGCGGCGCACGATGGCCCGCCGCGACGACTTCGACGACGTGCCGATCAAGCCGCCCAGGGTGTTCAAGGAGATCAACGAGTATTTCGGCAGGGACACGACGTTCGTCACCGCGATCGGGCTCTACCAGATCTGGTCGGGGCAGTTCCAGACGACGTACCTGCCGCGCCGTTACCTGGTCTGCGGGCAGGCCGGGCCGCTGGGCTGGGAGGTTCCCGCGGCCATGGGCGTCAAGCTCGCGCACCCGGAACGCCAGGTGGTGGCCGTGGTCGGCGACTACTCCTTCCAGTTCCTCATGGAGGAGGTCGCGGTCGCGGCCCAGTACCGGATCCCGTTCGTCATCGTCATGATCAACAACGAGTACCTGGGTCTCATCCGGCAGGCCGAGCTCCCGTACGACATGAACTTCGCCGTCGACCTGCACTACGGGGAGGGCGGCATCGACCATGTCAAGGCGATGGAGGCGTTCGGGTGCCCGGCCCGCAGGGTCGAGCTGCCCGGCGACATCGCGGACGCGCTGGCCTGGGCGTCGGCCGAGTCCGCGCGGGAGCGGCTGCCGGTGCTCGTGGAGGTGATGGTCGAGCGCGAGGCCAACGCCGCCATGGGGCCGTCGCTTGAGGCGATCAAGGAGTTCGAGCCGCTGCCCGAGCTCATCACTGCCGACTGGTCCGACTGAGAGGAGCGCTCATGCAGCTCAAGCCGGGTACGGCCTGGCGGGACGCCTACAACGGATGTTGTACGGCGGCGCCCGAAGCCTTCCACGACGACCGGGTGCTGAACCACTGGGGCGGCATCTGGCACCGCGACGGGCGTCCCGTGCCCGGCTTCTCGCCCGTGGACGGGACCGCCATCGCGGGCCTGCCCAAGCTCGACAGGGCGGGCGCCGGGCGGGCGGTGGCGGGGGCCGTCGAGGAGCACCGGCGGTGGCGCTACCTGCCGCTCGCCGACCGCAAGGCGATGGTCGCGGCGGCCGTGGAGTCCATGGCCGAGCACCGCGACCTGCTGGCCCTGCTGCTGGTGTGGGAGATCGGCAAGCCCTGGAAGACCGCCTGCGCCGACGTGGACCGCTGCCTGGACGGGGTGCGCTGGTACCTCACCGAGATCGACCGCATGATGGCCGGGCGCATGCCGCTGTCCGGTCCGGTCAGCAACATCGCGAGCTGGAACTATCCGATGAGCGTGCTCATGCACGCCATGCTCGTGCAGGCGCTGGCCGGCAACGCGGTGATCGCCAAGACCCCCACGGACGGCGGTTTGTGCTGCCTGACCCTCGCCACCGCGCTCGCCGTGCGGGAGGGCCTGCCGTTCACGCTGGTCAGCGGGAGCGGGGCCGACCTGTCGCCGGTGCTGGTGGCGGGCAAGTCCCTGGGCTGCGTGTCGTTCGTGGGCGGCCGGGACGCGGGTGGCCAGGTGGCGACCTCGCTGGCCGACCTCGGCCGGCGGCACGTCCTGGAGCAGGAGGGGCTCAACTGCTGGGGCGTGTGGGAGTACGGCGACTGGGACCTGCTCACGAGGCAGATCCGCGCCTCCTTCGACTACGGCAAGCAGCGCTGCACCGCCTATCCGCGGTTCGTGGTGCAGCGGTCGTTGTTCCACGAGTTCCTGCGCGCCTATCTGGCGGCGGTCGGCTCGTTGCGCTTCGGGCACCCGCTGGCGGTCGAGGACGCGGAGGACCCGCTGCCGGAGCTCGACTTCGGGCCGCTGATCAACGCCTCGAAGGCCAAGGAACTGGCCGATCAGGTGGACGAGGCGATCGGGCGGGGTGGCGTGCCGGTGCACCGGGCGACGCTTGCCGGCGGACATTTCCTGCCGGGGCAGGATACGTCGGCGTACTTCGCTCCGACGGCGCTGCTCAACCCGCCCCGGTCCTCGCCTCTCTTCCACGCCGAGCCGTTCGGCCCGGTGGACACCTTTGTCCTGGTGGACACGGAGGCCGAGCTGCTGGCCGCGATGAACGCCAGTAACGGCGCCCTGGTCGCCACCCTGTCCTGCGACGAGGAGGAGACCTTCCGGCGGCTGGCCCCCGAGGTGCGGGCGTTCAAGGTGGGCCACAACAAGCCGCGTTCGCGCGGTGACCGCGAGGAGCTGTTCGGCGGGCTCGGCGCGTCCTGGCGCGGCGCGTTCGTCGGCGGCGAGCTCCTGGTGCGCGCCGCCACCTCAGGACCCGAGGCCGAACGCCTCCCGGGCAACTTCCCGCACTACACCCTGCTGCCGTAACGGCCTCACCCAGGCCGGCACCCGCGTCGGGCTCACCAGGCTCCGAAGCGGGTCGCCACCAGCAGCACGAGAAAGACCAGCACGGCGACCCGCATCGCCTTCCCGCCGATGCCCAGCGACGGCCACGACAGGAACGCCAGCCACCCCACGAACGCGAGCACCAGCAGCGCGGCCACCCCACCCAGCCAGTTGGCCACGGCGAACCCGGCCAGCAACAGGATCACCAGCACGACGGGCGCCACCCACCGGGGCACCTGCGTGAACAGGAACGTCATGGGGACCGCGCTGCGCCGCTCGACCGCCTTACGCAGGCCGGTCGCACCGGGTGTGAAGAACCGCTCTCCCTGGGGAAGCGGACGCTTGTTGTCAGGGGCCACACGTAGAGCCTACGGGAGTTTCGCGTGACGATCGGGCGGGTGAACCCCGATCGCGGCAGAGCTCACCCGGCCGGTACGCCCGTCGCGGCGCTGCTCCCCCTTTAGGCTGGTCACGTGCTCGCCGTCATCCGATACACCGTCCCAGAGTCCCAGTCCCAAGATTTCGTCAAGCAGGGCCACACCATTCTTGACACCCTCGCCGCCCAGCCGGGCTACCGCCGCGGCAGGCTGGCCCGTTCGGTGGACGAGCCCAATTTGTGGGCGCTGGTCAGCGAATGGGAGGGCGCCGGTTTCTACCGAAGGGCGCTCTCCGCCGCCCGGATGGTGATGTATCCGTTGATGATCCTCATGGTCAACGAACCCAGTGCGTTCGAGGACGTCTACACCCAGGACGGGGCGTAGGAATACTGGCGCGCGAGGGCCGCCGCGCGTCCCCTAAGCTGGGAGCTCACCAATCACACTCGCCGACCTCCAGCCGGAAAGAGAATCAACCAACATGGCACGACGCAACGACGTCATGGACACCATTGTCAGCCTCGCCAAACGCCGCGGGCTGGTTTACCCGTCGAGCGAGATCTACGGCGGACTGCGCGCGTCGTGGGACTACGGTCCACTGGGTGTCGAGCTGAAGAACAACGTCAAGCGGCAGTGGTGGCTGTCGATGGTCCAGTCACGCGACGACGTGGTGGGCCTCGACTCCTCCGTGATCCTGGCGCCCGAGGTGTGGCGGGCCAGCGGCCACGTCGAGACCTTCACCGACCCGCTGACCGAATGCCTGTCCTGCCACAAGCGCTTCCGGGCAGACCACCTCATCGAGGCCTACGAGGAGAAAAACGGCAAGGAGCCCGAGGGCGGCCTGGCCGACATCACCTGCCCCAACTGCGGCAACAAGGGCACGTTCACCGAGCCCCGGCAGTTCAGCGGCCTGCTCAAGACCTTCCTCGGCCCGGTCGAGGACGAGTCCGGCCTGGCCTACCTGCGGCCCGAGACCGCGCAGGGCATCTTCATCAACTACCTCAACGTGCAGCAGTCGGCCCGCAAGAAGATCCCGTTCGGCATCGGCCAGATCGGCAAGTCGTTCCGCAACGAGATCACCCCGGGCAACTTCATCTTCCGCACCCGCGAGTTCGAGCAGATGGAGATGGAGTTCTTCGTCAAGCCGGGCACGGACGAAGAATGGCACCAATACTGGATCGACGAGCGCTTCCGCTGGTACTCCGACCTTGGCATCAACAAGGACAACCTGCGCCTCTACGAGCACCCGGCCGAAAAGCGGTCCCACTACTCCACCCGCACGGTCGACGTGGAATACCGCTTCAACTTCGCCGGCTCGGAGTGGGGTGAGCTGGAGGGCATCGCCAACCGCACCGACTACGACCTCACGGCCCACTCCAAGGCCTCGGGCGTCGACCTCAGCTTCTTCGAGCAGGACACGGGGGAGCGTTACGTCCCCTACGTCATCGAGCCCGCCGCGGGTGTCGACCGGGCCACGCTGACGTTCCTGCTGGACGCCTACAGCGAGGACGAGGCGCCCAACGCCAAGGGCGTCATGGAGAAGCGCACGGTCATGCGGCTCGACCACCGGCTCGCGCCGGTCAAGGCCGCGGTGCTGCCGCTGTCGCGCAACACCGACCTGTCGCCGAAGGCCCGCGACCTGGCCGCGCAGCTGCGGCGCAGGTGGAACGTGGAGTTCGACGACGCGGGCGCGATCGGCCGCCGCTACCGCCGCCAGGACGAGATCGGCACGCCGTTCTGCATCACGGTCGACTTCGACACGCTTGAGGACCAGGCGGTGACGATCAGGGAGCGCGACTCGATGGCCCAGGAGCGCATCTCCATCGAGGGCGTCGACGCCTACCTGCGCCAGCACCTCAACGACTAGTTCCACGTACGGGCCGTTCGCCGTTGTTCCGGCGGGCGGCCCGTTCCCCTTTCCAGGACCAACTTTTACGGCGGAGCCAACGGGGCTCCAACCGCCCTAGCGGGCTGAGCGCCTTCCAGGGGGACGCTCCTCCGCTTCACCGCCGCGCCGCCGTGACGCGCGCACGCGTCACCGAGTCCGTGGTTCACGCGTGCACCGCGGTCCACGCAGGCCCATGCCACCGGCGTTTCGCCGGATTCTTCGCTGCCGAGCCCCGGCCGGATGAGGTCGTCCGAGCTTTGACCGGATGTGGCCGTCCTGATTGACAATTTCCCCGCGTCCACCGACATTGCGGGCATCCCTAGCGGCCAATCGGGGGCTGATTTCTCGGAGGCGCGATGAAGCGCGCGTTAATCATGTTCGCCGGCACACTCCTGTTACTGGGTTCGTTCACGATCCCCCCGGCCTCGGCGGTGCCGAAGCCCGCGGCGGGCCCGGACGGGGTTTTCGTCTACACGGGCGAGCTGACCGCGGACCAGCTCGGCAAGCTCGTCGCGGCCGGTGTGGATCGCGAGGAGATGCGGATCGTCAAACGCGCCGACGGCAAGGTCGCCATCGAGGTGATCCTCGCCTCCGCGCTGGCCGACACGCTCTCCAAGCAGGGCATCACCCTGCGGGCCCAGTCCGCCGCCGCCGCCCGGCAGGCGCAGAAGGGCGACGGGGTGTTCAAGCGCTACGCGGGCGCCGGAGGCATCCGCGAGGAGATCGTCGCCGCGGCGGACGCCAGGCCCGGCATCGCCAAGGTCGTCAACCTGGGCGACACCCTCAACGGCACGCCGATCACCGCGATCAAGGTGACCAGGGACGCCCGTAAGCTCGCCGACGGCAAGCGCCCGGCCATGCTCTACATGGCGGCCCAGCACGCCCGCGAATGGATCACACCCGAGATGGTGCGGCGGCTGCTGCACCACTTCCTGGACGGATACGGGACCAACGCCGAGCTGACCCAGCTCGTGAACACCACCGAGTTGTGGTTCGTCCCGGTGGCCAACCCCGACGGCTATGACCACACCTTCACCCCTGACAACCGCCTGTGGCGCAAGAACCTGCGCGACAACGACGGTGACGGACAGCTCACCAGCAACGACGGCGTCGACCTCAACCGCAACCTCGGCTACAAGTGGGGCTACGACGACGAGGGCTCGTCGAGCCTGCTCTCCAGCCAGACCTACCGCGGCAGGTCGCCGCAGTCCGAGCCGGAGTCCGTGGCGATCGACAACCTGGCCAAGCGGGTGCGGTTCACCTACCTGATCAACTACCACTCCGCCGCCATGTTGCTGCTGTACGGGATCGGCTGGCAGCAGGCCACCCCGTCGCCCGACGACCTGATCTTCGAGGCCATGCTGGGCGACGACGCCCACTCCGCCGTACCGGTGTACGACCCGGACATCGGCGCCGAGCTCTACACCACCAACGGCGAGCTCGACGGGCACATGACCAACCGGCGCGGCATCATGTCCATCACGCCGGAGATGTCCACCTGCGAGACGGCGGTCGAGCGGGACCCGGCCGACGAGTGGACGCTGGAGGACTGCGCGGGCGGCCAGGGATTCACGTTCCCCGACGACGAGGAGCTGATCCAGGGCGAGTTCGCGATGAACGTCCCGCTGGCGGTGGCCGCGGCCAAGAGCGTGCACTCGCCGGACAAGCCGGTCTCCGTGGTCGGGCGGACGGTGCCCGACTTCGCGCCGGACTCCTTCCGGGTGTCCTACGGCGACCCGCAGCCGGTGGCCGTCGTCGCGCGCCGGTCGCTGAGCGACAAGGTGATGCGCTTCCGCATCAACGGCGGCCGGACGCAGACGCGGTCGCTGTCGGAATGGCAGGGCGGCGAGCGCTACGGCGACGAGAACGACCTGTACTTCGCCGAATACCGCGCCACCGTCAGCGGCGCGAAACCGGGCGACCGGGTCGAGGTCTGGTTCCAGGGCGTCAAGAAGGGCGCCGGCGTCGTCTCCAGCACGCCCTTCACCTACACCCTGGCCAGGGACTCCAAGGCCAAGGTCCTGGTGGTGGCGAACGAGGACTACACCGGCTTCAACCCGGACTACCCGCCCTCGGTGACGACGCCCAAGTACGCCGCCACGTACAAGCAGGCCCTGCAGGCCGCGGGCTACGCCTCCGAGACGTGGGACGTGGACGCGCAGGGCGTGCCGCACCGCCTCGGCGTGCTGTCGCACTTCAAGGGCGTGGTCTGGGAGCTGGGCGACAACCGGCTGTCCATGGACCAGCAGGACCTGGTCACCGTGACCCCGCTCGGCAACCTGCCCGACGCGGACGTCAAACGGTGGCAGCAGGACCTGACCGTCGCCATCCGCGACTTCCTCAACGAAGGCGGCAAACTCCTCTACACCGGCGAGACCGCCGCGTACTACGGCATCCTCGACACGATCGTCGGCGGCATCTACTACGGCATCGACGGCAACCCCGACGGCGACTGCGTGGTCACCACCATCCAGGGCCTGTTCGACGAGTGTCTGCTGCTGGCCGACGACTTCACCCAGTACTACATGGGCGTCGGCGGCCGCATCGCTCGCGAGAACCCGAGCGGCTTCACCGGGACCGGCCGGCTGGCCGGGGTGAGCGGCACGTTCGGCGGGCCGGCGACGGTGGACAACCCGGTGGACGAGGCGGGCGTACTGCAGCCCATGGGCACGGACTTCCCGCTGTTCACCGGCACGCCCGCGGCCGACTACCAGCTCGGCGCGGGCGGCCCGTTCGACCCCGCCGAGGGCGACTGGTACGTCAGGGGCGCGCACGCCGACGACTCCTACATGCGGCTGACCAGGACCGTCGACCTGAGCTCCGTGACGGCGGCGCAGCAGCCGCGGCTGGCGTTCCAGCTGTCCTTCGACACCGAGCCCGGCTACGACAACGTCATCGTCGAGGCGCACACGGTAGGCCAGGACAACTGGACCACGCTGCCCGACCTGAACGGCGGCACCGACACCGGGGTCCCGACGGAGTGCGAGGCCGGGTTCTACCTCGACGAGCACCCGTTCCTGGAGCACTACCTGACGCCGGGCAACCCGTGCCAGCCGACCGGGACCACCGGGTCCTGGAACCGGTTCACGGAGAACTCGGGCGGGTGGCGACAGGTCGCCTTCGACCTGTCCGCGTACGCGGGCCAGCGGGTGGAGGTGTCGATCAGCTACGTGACCGACCCGAGCACCGGTGGCGTCGGCGCGTTCGTCGACGACACCAGGATCACCACCACGGCCGGCACCCTCGACGCCGAGGGCTTCGAGAGCGGCCTCGGCCCGTGGGAGATCCCCGGACCGCCGCCGGGCAGCCCGACGGGCGCGGGTGACTACACCCGCGCGCAGGCCGACAAGACGGCGGCCGTGACCACCAAGGACACGGTGCTGCTGGGCTTCGGGCTGGAGCAACTGGCCGGCGACAACGAGCGGAACGCGACGGTCAGGAAGATCATGAGGTATCTGATCGGCTGACCCACCACCACGGACGGCCACCCTCCCGCCGGGGGGTGGCCGTCCTGCCGTTGCACACCGTCCCCGGCACCGTGCGGGTCAGGCCAGGTGGCGGCCGAACCAGTCCAGGACCCGCTGGTACGCCTGCGCCGCCGCCTCCGCGTCGTACCGCTGGCCGGTGTCGTTGAAGAACGCGTGCCCCACCCCCGGGAACGTCACCACCTCGTGCGTCAGCCCGGCCCGCCGCAGGGCGGCCTCCGCGGCGTCCCTGGTGGCGTTCACCCGATCGTCCTGCTCCGCGTAGACCCCCAGCACGGCGGCCTTGGTGCCGGTCATGTCGGCGTCGTCCGGCAGCGGCCCGTAGAAGGGCACGGCGGCGGCCAGCCGGGGCTCGGACGACGACAGCAGCAGCCACGTCATGCCGCCGCCGAAGCAGAAGCCCATCGCGCCGAGCTTCGCCCCTTCTGCGCGGCCGGCCAACTCGCCCAGCGCCGCCTTCATGTCGGCCACGAACCGCTCGGGCGCGATCTCCCCGAGCCTGGCGGTGGCCTGGGCGGTGTCGGTGAACGAGGCGGTCCCGCCCTCCCGGGACAGCAGGTCGATCGCCAGGGCCGAGTACCCACTGGCGGCCAGCCGGCCGGCGACCGAGCGGATGTGGTCGGTGAGGCCGCGGTTCTCGTGGATCACCAGGACCGCGCCCTTGGGGTCGGTGGCGGCGGCCCAGGCGGCCTGCAGCGTGGAGCCCTCGGGGCCGGGGAAGGTGATCGCCTCGGTCGGCAGCGGCGCCGGCCCGGCCGGGCTCGCCGTCGTGGCCGGGGGAGTGGTGGCAGGGGGAGGGGTGGCGGAGGAGGGGGTCGCCGGGGCGGCCGGCTCCGGGGGCGCGCCGCAGGCGGCGAGGAGCGCGGTGGCCGCGGGCAGGCCCAGGCCCAGCAGGGCGAGCCGGCGCAGCGCCTCGCGACGCGGGATCAGGCCGTCGACGTGGTCGAGGGCCACCTCTTCTGCGAGATAGCGCTGGATAGGCGTCATGCCGGAGATGTAACTCCGAAAACCGAAAAATCGTGTAAAGGGCGGGGTTACGCGGCTTTTCGCGGTGGCTTGATGACATACCCCCAAGCCGATACGAGGCTCTTACGAGGGGAATCCCATGCGCACACCACGTTTGGCGCTGGTCCTGCTGGCCGCCGGCGCCGCGCTCATGACCGGTAGCGCCGCGTTCGCCGATCCCGGGCCGGCCACCGAGCCGACCGCGCTGGAGCTGCGAGTGGTCGTGGACGACTGCCCGTACAAGGCCGCGCAGCCATGACCGACCCGGATCTGCTCGAACGGGCGCTGTTCGAGGTCAAACGGGTGATCGTGGGCCAGGACCACATGGTCGAGCGGCTGCTCGTCGCGGTCCTGGCCAAGGGTCACTGCCTGCTCGAAGGCGTGCCGGGCATCGCCAAGACGCTGGCCGCCGAGACCATGGCCAAGGTCGTGGGCGGCACGTTCGCGCGCATCCAGTTCACGCCGGACCTGGTGCCGTCCGACATCGTCGGCACCCGGATCTACCGGCCGTCGACGGAGACGTTCGACATCGAGCTCGGCCCGGTCATGGCCAACCTGCTGCTCGCCGACGAGATCAACCGGGCGCCCGCCAAGGTGCAGTCCGCCCTGCTGGAGATCATGGCCGAGCGGCAGGTCAGCATCGGCGGCGTCACCCACGACGTGCCCTCGCCGTTCCTGGTGCTGGCCACGCAGAACCCGATCGAGTCCGAGGGCGTCTACCACCTGCCCGAGGCGCAGCGCGACCGCTTCCTGATGAAGATCGACGTGGACTATCCCAGCGAGTCGGAGGAGCTGGCGATCGTCTACCGGATGAGCGTGGACCCGCCGGTGGCGCAGCCCGTCCTCGACCCCGCCCGGATCGTCGCGCTGCAGCGGCGGGCCGAGCGGGTGTTCGTGCACCACGCCGTCGCCGAGTACGCCGTCCGCCTCGTCTACGCCACCCGAGACCCCGACCGCTACGGGGTGGCGGACCTGCGGCGCTGGCTGGCCTTCGGCGCCAGTCCCAGGGCCACACTCGGCCTGCTGGCCGCCGGCCGGGCGCTGGCGCTCATGCGGGGGCGCGACTATGTGCTGCCCGAGGACGTACGGGACCTGGCCCACGACGTGATGGCGCACCGGCTGGTGCTCTCGTTCGACGCGCTGGCCGACGGGGTGCAGCCCAGGCAGTTCGTGGACCGGGTGCTGGCAGCCGTGCCGCTGCCGGTCATCGCTCCTCAGCAGGACGTGGCATGAAGCCGTACCTGATGGCCGAGCCGGCGCTGCGCAGGCTGGAGCTGACGATCACCAGGAGGCTGGATGGACTGCTCCAGGGCGAACACCTCGGCCTGGTTCCAGGTCCCGGCAGCGAACCGGCGGAGTCCCGGCCGTACCAGCCGGGGGACGACGTGCGGCGGATGGACTGGAACGTCACCGCCCGTACCAACGAGCCCCATGTGCGCGACCTGGTCGCCGACCGGGAACTGGAGATCTGGGCCCTGCTCGACGCGACCGCCAGCATGGACTTCGGCACCGTGGCGATGGAGAAGCGGGAGCTGGCCCTGGCCGCGCTGGCGGCGGTCGGCTTCCTCACCCAGCGCACTGGTAACCGGGTCGGCACCCACCTGCTGCACGGCGGCGGCGTCAGGACGCTGCCCGCCAGGACGGGCCGGCCGCATCTGATGGCGCTGCTGCAGGCGGCGTTCGCGCTGCCCAGGACCCCGCCGGGGGTTCCCGAGCCGCTGCTCGGGACGGCCGCCGAGCAGCTGGGCCGGGTCGTCCGGCGCCGCGGCCTGGTCGTCGTGCTCTCGGACTTCCTCGACGAGCCGGAGACCTGGGAGCAACCGCTGCGGCGGCTGACCGCCAGGCACCAGGTGCTGGCCGTGGAGGTGCTCGACCCGCGCGAGCTGACCCTGCCCGACGTGGGGCTCCTCACGCTGGTCGACCCCGAGACGGGCCGGCGGCGCGAGGTCGCCACGGGCAGCGCGCGGCTGCGCCGCAGGTACGCGGAGGCGGCGGCCGGCCAGCGCGCGGCCATCGAGCGGAGCCTGCGCCGGGCCGGGGCGGCCCACCTGCGGCTGCGTACGGACCGGGACTGGGTGCGCGACCTGGTCCGGTACGTCATGCGGCAGCGCCGCCTGGCCCGGCTGGCCACGAGCCCCGCCTACGACCGGCCGACCGGGGGAGGAGGTGACGTGGCGTGAGCCTGATCTCGCCAGGCTGGCTGCTGCTGCTCGTCCCCGTGGCGCTGCTGGCCGTCGCGTACGTGCTCATGGGGCGGCGCCGCAGCTCGTACGCCGTCAGGTTCACCAACCTCGACCTGCTCGACAAGGTCGCCCCGCGGCGGCCCGGGTGGCGCAGGCACGTGCCCGCGGCGGCGTTGCTGTTCATGTTCGCCCTGCTCGTCGTGGGGTTCGCCAGGCCCACGGCCGAGATGCGGGTGCCCAGGGAACGGGCGACGATCATGGTGGCGTTCGACGTGTCCGCGTCCATGGGGGCCACCGACGTCTCGCCCAACCGGTTCGCGGCGGCCCAGGAGGCGGCCAGGCAGTTCGTCCAGGGGTTGCCGGAGAGGTTCAATCTGGGCCTGGTGTCGTTCTCCTCGGCGGCCTCGCTCGCCGTGCCGCCCACCACGGACCGGCAGGCGGTGCTGGGCGCGCTCGACCGGCTCAGCACGGCCTCCGGCACCGCCATCGGCGAGGCGGTCTACTCCTCGCTGGAGGCCATCGCCTCACTGGACTCGGCGGAGGAGGCGCCGCCCGCGCACATCGTGCTGCTGTCCGACGGCTCGAACACCACCGGCCGCACGGTGAGCGAGGCCGCCGCCGAGGCCGCCGGCCGGGGCGTCCCGGTCACCACGATCGCGTACGGCACGGCGGACGGCACCATCGTCCTGTCCGGCCGCGAGGTGCCGGTGCCGGTGGACGGCCCGGCGCTGCGCGAACTGGCGGAGCGGGCCGGAGGCGGCTTCTACGAGGCGGCCACCGGCGACGAGCTGCAGGCGGTCTACGACGACATCGGCACCTCGGTCGGCTACCGGACCGAGGTCCAGGAGGTATGGCAGTGGTTCGTGGCGGCGGGGCTGATCTTCGCGCTGATCGCGGCGGTGACGTCGATGCTGTGGTTCTCGAGGCTGCCGTGAGGGGCCTCGGCAGTCCGCGCGGGCCGGAGTTCCTGACGCTGCCGCTGGGGGCCCGTCAGGAGCCGGCCGAGGCACGCCGAGCCGTCCTTCAAGTTCCGCTCTTCCAAGGCACGCCTCCCCAGGCCCCGCCCGCCCCCGCGCCGAAGACCCCCGCGGCGCCGCCCAGGGGCCGTCTGCTGCTGATCGCCGCGCTCGTCGCGGCGGTCACCGGCGCGGGGGCGGGCGTGGCGGGGGCCCGGCTCATCGAAGGGGCCGGCCCGGCCCCCTTCGTCGCCCTGCCCAGGGTGCCCCCCGCGCCGTCCGCCTCCCTCACCGGCATGAGCGCCACGGCGGCCCGGGTGCTGCCCAGCGTGGTCTCCATCCAGGCCGGCCGGGCGGGCGGGTCGGGGTTCGCGCTGGACGGTCAGGGCCACATCCTGACCAACGCGCACGTGGTCAGGGGCGAGCAGGAGGTGACCGTGGTGCTGAACGACGGCCGCCGGCTGAACGCCCGGGTGATCGGCGAGGACGACGGCGAGGACCTGGCCGTGCTGGAGGTGGACCACTCCGGGGACCTGACGCCCGCCACGCTGGGCCGGTCCTCGGAGCTGTCCGTGGGGGACCAGGTGCTCGCGATCGGCTCGCCGCTCGGCCTGACGGGCACGGTCACCGCCGGCATCGTCAGCGCCACCGACCGGGAGGTACGGCTGGGCGGCTACTGGCGGACCGCCGTGCAGACGGACGCGTCCATCAACCCCGGCAACTCGGGCGGCCCGCTGGTCAACGCCCGGGGCGAGGTCGTCGGGGTGAACACCGCCATCGCGGCCGGCCGGGGCGGCGGCAACATCGGCATCGGCTTCGCCATCCCGATCGACCGCGCCGCGCCCATCGCGGAACGCATCATCCGAAACTAGGGTCCTGAGCATGCGACTGCTGGTAGTGGAGGATGAGGAGGACCTGGTCGACGCGTTACGGGTCGGCCTGGTCCGGGCGGGATACGCGGTCGACGTCGCGTACGACGCGCCCACCGCGCACGAGAAGTTACAGGTCAACACGTACGACCTGGTGCTGCTCGACCTGAACCTGCCGGGCGGCGACGGCTTCCAGCTCTGCCGGGCCGTACGCGCGGCGGGTCAGGGGGTGCGGATCATCATGGTGACCGCCCGCGACCGGCTGGACGACCGCGTACGCGGGCTCGACGAGGGGGCCGACGACTACCTCGTCAAGCCGTTCGCGTTCCCCGAGCTGCTGGCCAGGGTGCGGGCACTGCTGCGCAGGGAGGCCGGCGGGGGCACCTCCGTGCTGGAGGTGGGCGGGCTGCGGATCGACACGGCCCGGCTGGAGGTGTCGCTGGACGGCAGGGCGCTGGCGCTGACCCCGAAGGAGTACGGGGTGCTGCACTACCTCATGACCAGGCCGGGCCACGTCGTCTCCACCGAGGAACTGCTGGAGCACGTCTGGGACGAGCACGCCGACCCGTTCACCAACACCGTGCGCGTCACGGTCGGCAACCTGCGCCGCAAGCTCCAGGAGGACGGCCTGATCGAGACCGTGATCAGCCGCGGCTACCGGCTGAGGGAGCCGGCATGATCCACACCATCCGCTTCCGGCTCACCGTCCTCTACTCGGGCCTGCTGTTCGTGCTGGCCGCGCTGGTGCTCGGGGGCATCTATTTCGCCGTCTCCAAGACCACCGACCAGCGCCCGTACACCACCGAGTACGCCAAGACCTACCGCGGTGACCAGTACCTGGGCAAGCAGGAGGTGGTCTTCGTCGAGGAGGTCGAGAACGCCATCAACGTCAGGACGATGGCCACGCTGCGCGACTATTCACTGGTCACCCTGGCCGGCCTCTACGTCGCCAGCCTGGGCATCGGCTGGGTGCTGGCGGGCCGGGTGCTGCGGCCGGTCCGGTCGATCACCCGTACGACGGAGGAGATCCAGGCCACCGACCTCACCCGGCGCATCAGGCTGGGCGGCTCGCGCGACGAGCTGAAGGACCTGGCCGACACCATCGACACCATGCTGGACCGGCTGGAGCAGGCCTTCAGCGCGCAGCGCCAGCTCATCGACGACGCCTCGCACGAGCTGCGCAGCCCGCTGACGATCATCCGGGCGAACGTGGACGCCGTGCTCGCCTCGCCCGACGCCAGCGAGGCCGAACGGATCAGGGCCGTGGCCGTCGTGGACCGCGCCACCACCCGCATGACCAGGCTCGTCGAGGACCTGCTGGCCAGCGCCAGGCGCCAGGGCACCGCGTTCGCCGACGCCGACCTGGACCTGGCCCGGGTGGCGGGGGAGGCGTGCGAGGAGTACGCCGCCCCGGCCGCCGCCCGCCATGTCACGATCGTCCGCGACCTGCGGCCCGGCCTGGAGATGACCGGCGACGCCGACGCCGTTCGCCGCGCCGTGGCCAACCTGCTCTCCAACGCCGTACGCCTGTCACCGCCCGGCCGCACCGTCCGGGTCGTGGCCGGCCGGTCGGCGGGCTGGCTGTGGGTGGCGGTCCGCGACGACGGGCCGGGGCTGGAGGAGGGTGACCAGGATCGGGTGTTCGACCGGTTCTGGCGCGGCGAGGCCAGCCGCCGCGACCGCCACACGGGCCTGGGCCTGGCCATCGTGCGCCAGATCGTGGAGTCGCACGGGGGCCGGGTGGCGGTGTTCTCCAGGCTCGGGGAGGGGGCGACGTTCGTGCTCTGGCTGCCGCCGCGCGACGGCGTGCCGGGCACGCCACCCGAGGGCAACCCGCTCGCCTGAGCCGGGACGGGCCTGCGTCAGGAAGTCACCCCTCGCCGCCGGCAGATCGCCCGGGTGACGAGGAAGGCCACCACCGGCAGCACGAACACGGCCACCCGCAACCCCAGCACCACCCCTTCGTACGTGCCGGGCGGAACCGTCAGCAGCGCCGCCGGAGCGGCCCCCGGCACCGGGAACCCGCCGGCCGAGTGCATCGCGGGCGGGCTCTGCGAGACCCACGTGCCCGCCCACAACACCGTGAAGAACGTGATGACCGCCACGCCCAGCGCCGTGCGCACCGGAGCCTGCGAGGGCCGGTCCAGCAGCTCGTGATGGTCGCCGTCCCCGGTGAAGCGCCGCTCCAGGAACGGATAGAGGAGCAGGACGCCGAAGAACACCAGCAGGATCAGCGGCGGTATCCACAACCCGGGCTGCAGCACGTAGCCGCCGACCGGGATCTCCCACGCCGGGACCAGCCGCTGCGCGCCGTCCAGCACCCCGTAGTACCAGAAGGGCTGCGCAGAAGGCGGACCGCCGCCCTGTGCGTAGGCCCCGTGCTCCCATACCGGGTTGACCCGTACGAACGTGGCCAGCGCGGCGATTGCCCCGATCGTGAAGAGCGCCGTGGCACCGTTCTTGACCGCGAAATAGGGAAAGAACGGCCCGCCGGTGACCTGCCGCTCGCCGACGGCGGTGGCACGGCGCTCGGTGTGCTTCTGCCGCCAGGTGAGGATCAGCGCGTGCAGCGGCACCACCGCCAGCAGGATGCCCGGCACCAGCAGCACGTGCAGGACGAAGAGGCGCGGGATCACCTGCCCGGGGAACCCCCCGTCGAACACGAACGCCGACAGGTACGTCCCGACCAGCGGAACCGACAGCAGCACCCCCTGCGCCTGCCGCAACCCGGTCATGGCGAGCTGGTCGGCGGGCAGCGACACCCCGAGGAACGACTCGAACAGCGCCAGCGCGAACAGCACCACGCCGAGCATCCACGTCAGCTCCCGCGGCCTCCTGAAGGCGCCGGTGAAGAACACCCGGCACATGTGGGCCACTATCGCCAGCACGAACACCGTCGCCGACCAGTGGTGCACCTGCCGCATCAGCAGCCCCCCGCGCACCTCCAGGCTGATCTCCGTCACGGAGGAGAAGGCCACGTCCGGGTTGGGCTTGTAGAACAGCGTCAGGAACGTCCCCGTGAGCACCAGCAGCACGAACGCGTAAAGCGCCAGCTCGCCCAGCAGGAACGACCAATGACTGGGGAACAGCTTGCGCAGCTGCGGCCGGAACCACCGGGCGAACGGCAGGCGGTCGTCGAGATAGAGCGCCGAGCCGGCGGCCGCCTTCGCGGATCCGGCGACGGCCCTGGCACGCCGTCCGGGCTTGGCAGGAGTGGCCATGGGCGCCTCCCGGTGGGGGTGTGATCCGATTCTGCACCCGCCTGCCGCGTTTCTCAAGAATTGGTGTAAACCAATTGGTCTAATCCAATTTTGCGCTTCCCAGGTCTATAATTGGATTAGACCTGTTGCAGGCCGTTTACCAGCACAAATGGACAATTACGCAAGGAGTGCAGTTTCATCATCAATTTCGCCGGTAGAGTCCGGGCAGAGGCGTTGGATAGGAGCGTGTGGTGGCCAAGTACGTTTACGACTTCACCGAGGGCAACAGGCATCTGAAAGATCTTCTCGGCGGTAAGGGCGCGAACCTCGCCGAAATGACCAACCTCGGGCTCCCCGTTCCCCCCGGTTTCACGATCACCACCGAGGCGTGCCGCCATTACCTGACGGAAGGCAGCGAGCCGGACGGCCTGGAGCAGGAGGTCGCCGAGCACCTGGAGGCCCTGGAGGCCCGGATGGGCCGCAGCCTCGGTCAGGCCGACGACCCGCTGCTGGTGAGCGTGCGCTCGGGGGCCAAGTTCTCCATGCCGGGCATGATGGAGACGGTGCTCAACATCGGGCTCAACGACGAGTCGGTGCACGGCCTGGCCAAGCAGGCGGGCGGCAACGAGCGCTTCGCCTGGGACTCCTACCGCAGGCTCATCCAGATGTTCGGCAAGACCGTGCTCGGCATCGACGGCGACCGGTTCGAACACGCGCTGGACGCGGTGAAGGGCGGGCGCCAGGACACCGACCTCGACGCGGGCGAGTTGCAGCGCCTGGTGGACACGTTCAAGGGCATCGTGTGCGAGGAGACCGGCAAGGACTTCCCCACCGACCCGCGCGAGCAGATGCGGCTGGCCGTCATGGCCGTCTTCGACTCCTGGAACGCCCCGCGCGCCATCCTCTACCGGCGCCAGGAGCGCATCCCCGCCGACCTCGGCACCGCCGTGAACATCGTGGCCATGGTCTTCGGCAACGTGGGCAGCGACTCGGGCACCGGCGTCGCCTTCACCCGCGATCCCGGCTCCGGCCAGCAGGGCATCTACGGCGACTACCTGCAGAACGCCCAGGGCGAGGACGTGGTGGCCGGGATCCGCAACACGATCCCGCTGGAGGAGCTCGAACGCATCGACAAACGGTCGTACGACGAGCTGCTCGCGATCATGGAGACCCTGGAGAACCACTACAAGGACCTGTGCGACATCGAGTTCACGATCGAGCGCGGCAAGCTGTGGATGCTGCAGACGCGGGTCGGCAAGCGTACGGCGGCGGCGGCGTTCCGCATCGCCACCCAGCTCGTGGACCAGGGCCTGATCACCCTCGACGAGGCCGTCACCCGGGTCACCGGTGACCAGCTCGCGCAGCTCATGTTCCCCCGCTTCGACGGCGGCGCCGACAAGCACAAGATCGCCAAGGGCATGAACGCCTCTCCCGGCGCGGCGGTCGGCAAGGCCGTCTTCTCCTCGGCCCGCGCGGTGGAGCTGAGCGAGCAGGGCGAGGACGTCATCCTCGTACGCCGCGAGACCAACCCCGACGACCTGGCCGGCATGATCGCCGCCAGGGGCATCCTCACCAGCCGCGGCGGCAAGACCTCGCACGCGGCGGTGGTGGCCCGCGGGATGGGCAAGACGTGCGTGTGCGGGGCGGAGGAGCTGGAGGTGGACACCCGCCAGGGCAGGTTCACCGCGCCCGGCGGGGTGGTCGTCTCGGAGGGCGACGTCATCTCCATCGACGGCACGTCCGGGGAGATCTACCTCGGCGAGGTGCCGGTGGTGGACTCGGCGGTCGTCGAATACTTCGAGGGCGCGCAGCCCGACGACGACCTGGTCAAGGCGGTGGACCGGCTCATGAGCCACGCGGACCAGGCCAGGCGGCTGGGCGTGCGGGCGAACGCCGACACCCCGGAGGACGCGGCCAGGGCCCGCCGCTTCGGCGCGCAGGGCATCGGTCTGTGCCGTACGGAGCACATGTTCCTGGGTGAGCGGCGCCAGCTGGTGGAGGACCTGGTCCTGGCCACGACGGACGAGGAACGTCAGGCCGCCCTGGACGCGCTGGAACCCCTACAGAAGTCCGACTTCATAGGGATTTTTCAGGCTATGGACGGCGATCCCGTGACCATTCGCCTCATCGACCCGCCCCTGCACGAGTTCCTGCCCGACATCGTCGAGCTGTCCGTCAAGGACGCCACGGATGAGGCGACGAAGAAGGACCACAAGCTGCTGGCGGCCGTCAAGCGCCTGCACGAGCAGAACCCGATGCTGGGGCTGCGCGGCGTACGCCTGGGCCTGGTGATCCCGGGCCTGTTCACCATGCAGGTGCGGGCGATCGCCCAGGCGGCCAAGGAGGTCCCGGGCGCCCGCCCGGAGATCATGATCCCCCTGGTGGCCGCCGTACAGGAGCTGGAGTCGGTACGGGAGGAGGCCACCAAGATCCTCGCGGAGGTCGGCGTGGAGGCCCTGATCGGCACCATGATCGAGGTCCCGAGGGCGGCCCTGACGGCGTCCCAGATAGCCGAGGCCGCCGAGTTCTTCTCCTTCGGCACCAACGACCTGACCCAGATGGCCTGGGGCTTCTCCCGGGACGACGTGGAGGCATCCTTCTTCTCCCGCTACCTGGACCTCGGCATCTTCGGCGTCAGCCCGTTCGAGACCCTGGACAGGGAGGGCGTCGGCCGCCTGGTCGAGATAGCCGTACAGGAGGGCCGCTCCGCCCGCCCGGACCTCCACCTGGGCATCTGCGGCGAACACGGCGGCGACCCCGACTCCATCCACTTCTGCCACGACGTGGGCCTGGACTACGTCTCCTGCTCCCCGTTCCGCATCCCCGTAGCCCGCCTCGAAGCCGGCCGAGCCGCCCTGTCCAACACCGACTCCGACACCCGCTAACCCCCACGGCCTGACGGGAGCCCACCCCGAGCGGTCCTCGCTACCGCTCGGGCGTTCCTTCGCCTCCCACCCGTTGCCCGTCTGGGGTGTGGG
This sequence comes from Nonomuraea jiangxiensis, assembly GCF_900099965.1. Taxonomy (GTDB): domain Bacteria; phylum Actinomycetota; class Actinomycetes; order Streptosporangiales; family Streptosporangiaceae; genus Nonomuraea; species Nonomuraea jiangxiensis. The sequence continues at coordinate 248,596 of NZ_FNDJ01000001.1, forward strand.
CTGACGGGAGCCCACCCGGAGCGGTCCTCGCTATCGCTCGGGCTGTGTCCAACGGGGCTCGAGGCTTCGCCCCGAGCCCCGGGCGAGAGGGCTTTCCAGCCCTCTCGCGCTCACCCGGTCATGGGCCGGATTCGGCTCCCGCCGACACCATGGGAGACGCGGACTCGCGCCCGCGACCATGAGCGCAAGAATGGGCCGCCCGCATCGGCCTGGCATTTGTCATGAGCATGTCCCGCCTCGTCCCACTCCGGCCGTCCCCTCGTTCTTCCTCATCCTCAGCACGTGATCTTGTAAGATCCGGTGACCAATCGGGAAATGGGGAGTGAACCAGGATGCTGCACTTAGGAACGGCGCTGGCCCTGACGGCCGTACTCGCCGCGCCGCCCGCGCAACCGCCCGTGGGTAAGCTGCCCGACACGACGGCCAAGATCGTGGCCAAGATGAGCGGCCGCCCCGTCCAGCTCAGCTTCTACTCGTACTTCACGGAAGGTGGGCCCCGCCCGGGTCAGCGGGCCTGGGACCCGGCCAAACGCGCGTTCGTCAAAATCGACGGCCAGGTCACCGTCTCGCCCGACGAGCGCTGGCAAGCCGTTCACCTGCAGGATCGCCGCCAAGGCCAGCCTTCGGTCCGTTTCGTCGACCGCAGGACCGGCAAGGCGACGGAGGTCGAATTGCCAGTCAGGACCGATCCGAAGCAGGCGGGCCAGTACCTGAACACGTTGTGGCCCACCTGGTCGCCGGACGGCCGGACCCTGCTGGTCAACGTCTTCGAGCCAGGGTCCGAACCCCGGTCCGAGGGCATCGTGCTCATCGACGTGCCCTCGCTCAAGCCCCGCTTCATCCGCATCGAAAAGGCCTTGATCACGGTTGGCGGCTTCCAGTGGACCCGCGACAGCAAGGGGGTCGTGGTGCGCTGGGGCAAGAACGGCAAGTCCGTCATCCGCCAGTACGACCTTGAGGGCGCGGTGAAGCGCACCTGGAAGGTACGCGGCCGCCCCGCCAGCCACGGGCTCGGCACGTTCTCCCCGTCGGGCCGCCGCTTCCTCACCGCGTGCCACTCCCTGGAGTCGTCGGCCTGCGTGTGGGACACCGCCACCGGCAAGGCCGTCACCCGGATCAAGGTGGCCCACCGATTCCCCGTGTTCGGCTGGTACGACGAGAAGCACCTGCTCCTGCCTGTCCGCGACGGCTTCGGCGTCGTCAACCTCAAGGGCAAGGTCGTGGAGACCCTGGTCAAGGTCGGGGAGAAGGAGAACTTCTATCCCCGCTTCGACGCCCGCGGCAAGCACTGAACCGGACTGGGCCTCGGCTCTGGTGATAGAGCCGGTCTGGCAAGCCCAGGGCGAGTTGGCCGGCAGTCGCACCCGAAGCGCATCCCGCCCGCTGCCTCCGATCCACCGCCGCGCGCCGGGCTGGAATCAGTCGAATAGCTCCTCGACAGTACTGGCCTTGAGAGAACGGACAAGCCAATCTTCAAGAAGGCCGAAGTTCTCACACATCAGAATCCGCTGCCGGATCACTTCTGTGACGGGCACGCCACGCTCTTCCAGAATCCTCAGCACGGACCTCGCCTCACCACGGGCCTCACCTATGGCCTGGCCGATGACCCTGCCCCGAGCCTCGCCTCTCGCCTCGCCTCGGGCTTCGCCTATAGCCTCGCCTCGGGCCTCACCTTCGGCTCGAAGCATCTGCGCGAACTCGGACTTCCACCGGTAGTTCTGCATGCTCATCAGCCGCCTCCAGATTTGTCGGGCCTTGGTGTCTCCGAGGCCTATTTCGGTTTGCTCGGCAATGTACGCGGCGCTGTCCAGGTCGATCCTGGCCAGCGCGGTGTCCAAGGCCGCCAAAATGGCATCGACCTTAGGTGAGTGGGTGTGCGTGAGGGCTGAGAACATGGCGAGCACCGTGTCCGTTCTCGCTTCGGCCGGATCGGTGATCTCCGGCACGTTGTCTGGGCCGAGCACGATGGGATGTACAACGAGGGACGGATAATCGCCCAGGCCTACCGGCTTGGTTTCACGAGCCCACCTGGCGGTGATGGCGTCCTGGCAGGTCACCAGAAGCGTCACCGGACATCCGTACCTGATGTGCGCGTAGCTGATGTAGTACGTCCAGTGGGAGATCCTTTCGTCGTTTCGCCTTGAAAGCGATTCGATGATGACCGCGTGCTTGGCGCCGAATCGGGACGTGAAGACCATTACCGTGTCGGCGCGTCGCGCGAGCGGCTCGATCTCCGTCATGTCGGTATCGACGACCTCGATCTCGCGGGGCTCCGGGATGTCGATGTCGAGTGTCTTGAAGGCACGCGTATACGCCCCTGGTGTGTCGCAGAAGACGCGATGGAGTGACTCGTGCCGAGAGGAAGGCATGCGCGAGAAGTTACCGTATGCTGACTCTCCGTGTGTGAAACTTTCTCATCCGCTGCTGGGAGTGCTCTCCGTGCCGGACGAAGACCCCGAACCCATCGCGATCCGCGAGGAGAACGGGACAGCGCCGGCCGTTGCACTCCGGCGCCGAGTGGCGGCGGTGCTGGACGCCGATGCCCGGTTGGCGCCAGGCCCCCTTTGGTAGAGGATCGTGCCGGTCACCTCGTCCCGGCGAACTCTGAGCAGCACCGTCCCGTGCCGATAACTGGGCGCCCGCGCGCTCCTGTCGAGCGCCACCCGTACAACGGAACCGTCGGCCCCGGGCGACAGTTGGGTGAGCGCGTTCACGAGTCGGGCTGCGGCCAGATTGCCGGAAAGGGTCACGCCGCCAGCACCCCGATCATCGCTTTCGGCTGCAATCCACCAATAAAGGATTTCCCCGCGAGGCAGGGCGTCGTCCATCCAGCTGGACAGGTCGGGCAATGCGCGTTCGTGCATGGCGGGCGTCTCCGGGGTAGCGGAATATCACGGCGAGGGATGACGGATTATGGTTTTTCGGGCGTGCCTTTGATGTGCCCAGGAGTAGCCTGGCCACCGCAGAACGTCATCTCCAGGGGCGGGCCATCCGCAGACGTCGGCGGACGTTCGCGGCGAACGACGGCAAGGTAGGTGAGCATTCATGGACGGCGGCGGCGAGACTTTCGGCCAGATCCTCTGCCGCCTGCGGGGAAAGCGGTCGCTTAGCGCCGTCGGCCGATTGGCCAACATCAGCAAAGGTCACGTCCATGACTTGGAGAATGGGCGGAGAATGCCGTCTCGGTCCGTGGCGTTGAAGCTGGATGAGGTGCTCTACGCAAACGGCGAACTAATCGCGGCATTTGAGTCCCATGCCACAAATGGTGAGATGGTCGACTTTCGTCAGACTGTTGCTGAGATGGGTTCAGTACGTACTCTGAAGATGACCGCCAACGATGACGGGGAGGACGTCACGAACCGCCGACGGCTGCTGCAGTTGGCCGCCAGCGCCGGGATTTTCGGCTATGGCGAATCGGTCCGGCAGTTGCTCGACCGGATGGCGGATCCACACCGCAGCATTGAGGAATGGCAGATCGTTCGTGAAGACCACCTGCACGCACTCCGGACGCGTCCTCCCGCCGAGGTGGTGGACCACCTCGCCATCGACCTTCATGCGCTGTGGGAGCAGATGGCGGCCATTCCCGCCGATGAAAGGATCGAGCTGCACCGGGTGGCGGCGATACTGGCGAACGTGCAGGCCAACGCCCTGACAAGGCTGGGCGATCATGGGCAGGCGATCCGGTGGTGGGGCACGTCCCGGCGGATGGCGGACGCCTCCAAAGATGTGGACCTGCAACTGCTGGTCCGCGCGGAAGAGGCCGGTCAGGGACTGTACGGGCAGCGCTCCCCGGGAACCGTCCTGCTTCTCATCGCCCAGGCCGAGCGCATCAGTAGACGGCCGTGGCCACGGATGCTGACGGCCGAAGCCGAGGCGCTGGCCATGCTGGGCCGCCACCGAGAGGCCGCGCAGAAGCTGCGAACGCTGGTGGATCTTGTCGAAGGCGGCCTCAAGGGTGATGACTTCGGGTTCTGGAAGGAAGATGCCATCCCGTTCGCCCAGAGCTGGGTTTACAGCAGCGCGGGTGATGAGCGGGCCGCGTCTCGGGCGCGCGAGCGGGTGCTGCGCCTAGCGCCCGAACGGTCGTATCAGGTCCTGACGAATGTGCTGCTCCACCAGAACCAGTGCACGGTCGAACTGGGCGGTGTGGATGAGGGCGTGCGGCACGCGGCGGAGGTGTTCGACGCGCTGCCGACGCCCTATCGCACCAATCACGTCATGGAGACGGCGCGGATGGTGTTGCGTGCGGTGCCGATCGACCAGCAGACCCGTCCGGCAGTGCGCGACCTGCGGGCGATGTTGACGATCGAGGCGTGACCGAGGGGACCCGCCTCGCCATCAAGCCGTCAGCTTCCCGTGAGGAGGCTCGTTGCGGGGTCGGGGGTGGGGGAGAGCCAGCGGTTGGTGGGCCAGGGCTCGCGGTGCCAGGCGCTGTCCCAGAACATCCACTCGTACGCCGCCGCTCGGCAGTACGCCTCCACCATGGCCGCTCGGGTGGGCGGGTCGGCTGCGGCGGCCAGGCGGTTGGTGATGGACTTGGCCTGGTCTACCGAGGCGGCGAAGTCGGGGTCCGCGTAGGTGGAGATCCACTTGTGGTACGGGTGGTCGGGGCCCGATCTGCCCACCAGTGCCGTGCCGACGTCCTGGTAGATCCAGAAGCACGGCAGCACCGCCGCCGCGAGGACCGGGTAGGGGGCGGTGAGCGCCGTGGCCTGGAGGTAGGAGGCGTAGGCCAGGCAGGTCGGCGAGGTGGCGATCCCCGCCAGTTCGTCGGCGGTCAGGCCGAACTCCGAGAGGTATCCGGCGTGCAGCATGCGTTCGGCGGCCAGGGCGGTGTGGGCGCTCTGGGCGTAGAAGGCGGCGTCCGCGGGGTCGGTCGCGCGGGCCGAGGCGGTGGCCAGGGTCTTGGAGAAGGCCTCCAGGTAGCGGCCGTCCTGGACGATGTAGAAGGCGAAACGGTCGCGTTCGAGGGTGCCGTCGCCGAGGGCGGTGTTGAAAGGGTGGTCGTGGATGGCGCGCACCAGATCGGCGGTGCGTTGCCACACGTCGTCGCAGAAGGTCATGGGAACATCGGTCACCGATGACGTCCCTTCGCTAGTCCGAACTAGATCAGGTTCAACGGGTGTGATCTCAGCCCGGATCGCCGGGCACCCCGCGTCGGCGCCTAACATAACAGACTTCCGCCGACATACTGGATGCCGCCTTCAGTGATCGGTGATCGGTGATCTCGGGGGCGGGGTCAGCCTCCTTGTGTGGCATGGGACTGCCGCTTGCCCGTTCAGTGGTGTTCGTCGTCCCAGTCCGGGAGGGTGACCGTGCCGGTGAGCCAGTCGCGGCGGAGGATCGCGTAGCCGACCGAGTCGTGGAGGGTGCCGTCGTGGCCCGGCCACGCCTGGCGGTAGTGCGCCTCCTTGGCGTAGCCGCTCTTGCGGAACACCGCCCGCATCGCCCGGTTGTCCTGGCGGGTCGTCCCCTCGATCCGCAGGACCTGCGGGAACTCGGTGAACAGATAGCGGGTCAGCCAGACGAGCGCGGCAGTGCCGAGGCCGTGGCCCCGCCGGGCGTGCCGGATCCGGAGGTCGAACATGGGCGTGTCGTCCGCGAGGTCCTGCAACCTGATCAGGCCCGCGTGTTCTCCGTCCGCGAGCACCCAGAACGTCCTGTTCTCCGCGTCGTCGAAGAGGCCGTCGGCGGCGCGGCGCCTGATCGCGTCCGCCTGCTGGGTGCCCGCGTGGAAGGGCCAGTCCTCGCCGGTCAGGAAGCCGACGAGCAGGTCGGTGTCGCCCGGGGCGTACCTGGGGAACTCGATGCGCATCCCGCGATCCTGCTCGTCGGCGTAGCAGCCGGCAAACGGTTTTCAGCTCGCCGGGCGGCTCAGCGCACGGTGATGGTGTGGTGGAGGTTGTTCAGGCCGGTGGCGGGCTCCCAGGTGTCCTGGTTGGCGAGGCGGATGGAGTATTCGGGACGGTCGGGGAGCTCGGGATCCGGGAGGTCGAGCAGGAGCGCGTAGTGGCCGGCGCGGACGGACGCGGGCAGCTTGACCTTGCCGGTGACCGTGGTCGTGGTGCCCGGCTGCCACTTGCGCGGGTCGGTGTTCAGCGGGACCCGGTACACGGCCGAGGTGGCGGTGTCGCGCAGGACCAGCTCCGCCTTGCGCGGGTTGACGGGGGAGGCGTACCCGTCGTTCTTGACGGTGATGGTGATCGGCAGTTGGCCGTGGCGCTTGGCCGTGGCCGGGTACGTGCCGGTGCCCAGGGTGAAGCGGTAGCCGAGGCTACGGGTGATCTCCGGCAGGCAGCCGCCGGTGTTCCAGCCGTTCAGCACGCCGGAGTGGTAGTCGGTGTTGAGGTAGGACCAGTGGAAGCGGGACAGCTCGTCCTTGGCGGTGGGGCAGTCGGAGCGGGGCGGGTTGGGGTTGCAGGTCTCCCCGCCCATCACCACGTACTGGGTGTCGGCCCCGAGGTAAGGATATTCGACGGCGGCGTCCACGTACGTGCCGTAGTCGTCCGGGCTGGCCAGGAAGCAGTCGTTGTGGTGCCCCAGCCGCGCCCGGGCCGAGCCCTTGAACGCCTGGCCGGGCGGCACCGGGTCGGTCGAGTACATCGTGCGCTTGAACGCGGGCGTACGGAGCTGCACCATCCGCGTCGAGGGCAGCACCTGGAGGATCTTGTCGACGACGGCCTTGCGGTTGGCCCAGTCGGTCGCGCTGATGACGCCCTCGTTGCCGAAGTGCTGGGAGTAGTACCACTCGCCCCACGCCCCGATGAACCCGGCCTGCATGAGGTAGATGACGTCCTCGTTGGCCCGCAGGTAGGGGGCGAGCTGGTCGAGGTGGGCGAGGACCTGCTCCGGGGCGGCGTCGTCGCCGTCGGTCGAGGTGGTGTACGCGAAGCGCAGGACCGTCTTCAGGCCCGCCGCCCGTACCGTGTCGAACTGCTGCTGCAACTGGTCCAGCGCGGCCTGGCTGATCGGGGCGGTCTTGAAGTCGGAGAGGTAGAAGATGCACATCACGAGGGAGATGTGCTGGTTCGTACGGTAGCTCTGCAGGGTGGCGAGGGAGAAGTCGTTCTTGTCGCAGTCGCCGGTGTGGTGGTAGAAGCCCCGTTCCGGGTTGGCGATGTCGTCGGTGCTGGGGGCGTAGGTCACGGTCGTGTCTCTCGGCACGGCGGCGGCGCTCGCGGAGGGCGCGACCAGGACCGCCGCGCACAGGAAGGCGAGGAGGGCGATGACCCGTTTCACGATGGCTCCTGAGGGGGTGGTGAGTGATCGTGGGGGATGTTCCCACGGCTCCGCGAGGGCTTCGTTGGGATCCCGGGAGTCGCGGGAGTCGCGGGAGGGACGAGATTAATAATGGACTCCATGAAAATTGTGTCAAGCCCTGGGCTGGAAGTTGTCTGATGCGTCCCGTGCGATCTGGGGGGCTAGCTCAGATATCAGGGTTTCCGGTGTAAAGGCTGGAGGGACTCCGCTCCGGCTGCGGGCTCAGATCCGTGGTGTGCAGGGCAGGTCCACGACCTGACGGCGGGGCCGCCGCACGCGGGCGGAGGGGGTGGTGGGGCGGTACGGGCCGCCCGTCGCGAGCATCGCACGACCTGGAAGCGGCGCTGCGCCAGCCAGGCCCCGGAGCAGGTGCCTTGCCTGTACCTCCTCCTTCAGCGCATGCGGGCTCAGCGTGGCGGTGGGGCTCAGCGCGGGGGTGGGGCTCAGCGCGGGGGTGGGGCCCAGGCCGGGTCCGGGACTGGGGCTGGGGCCGGGGCCGGGGCTGGGAGTCCGTGCGCCATCGGGACCCCTTGGGCCATCGGTGCTCCGGGTGCCATCGGGGTCCCAGGTGCCGGCCCGTCGGGCGGCGTCAAAGAACCGGGCGGCGTGAAAGAACCGGGCGGCGTCAAGGGACCGGGCGGCGTGAAAGAACCGGGCGGCGTCAAGGGACCGGGCGGCGTCAAGGGATTCGGCGTCATCAAGGGGCCGGGCGTCGTCGCAGCGCCGGGGGTCGTCGGAGCGCCGGGGGCGGCCCAAGGGGTCGGTGGGGTGCCGGGGGTCGGTGGGGTGGCCAAAGTTGCCGGGACGTAGTCGTGGCGCATGCCGTGGTCGCCCAGCCACTGCCGCAACCCGCCCACCGCCGCCGGATTGGCCGCCACCTGCGCCGCGTACTCCGTCAGCGCCACTTCCTCCCCGTCGTCGTATAGCAACCGCGCAGGCCCCGCCCACGACAGCGTCCACTTCGCCTGGCCGAGCTGGATCAGCACCGCCTCCAGCGCCTGTACGAGCACCCCGGACAGCAGCGTGTCCGACGGCTTCCAGCCGCGCTCAAGCAGCCTGGCCTCCAGCTCCGCCTGCCGGCCCCGCGCGATCGCCTCGAAGGCCGCGTCCAGGTACGGCTGCGCGGCCCCCATCACCTGCTGCCCGGCCAGCGCCAGGTCGTGCAGGGCCTCGGCGTTGCGGCCGGCGTACATGCCCTCGGCCACCAGGTCCTCCCACGACGCCGGACGCAGGGTCGTGAGGGCCTCAGGCGTCCACATCGACTGCTCCACCGCCTGCACCGCCACGTTCGCGTCCTGCAGCAGGGTCAGCGCGGAACGGGGATCGGGAACCTGCTGCGGCTCCGGCAGGTGCTCGATCGCGGCGAGGCGTTCGGCCAGGCTGGGATGGGAGTCGTAGGGTGAGGTCTCCTCCGGGGCCGCTCCGAGCTCGGCGATCTCCGCCTGCCGCTCGGGGTCGCTCATCAGCGCGTGGAACCCGCCGAACACCGCCGCCGGCCTGGCCCCGCCGGCGCCCGTCAGGGACAGGTAGCCGGCGACGTACAGGTCCCAGCCCGTCGCGGTGGAGTGGATCTTGCGCAGGGCGCCCGCCATCGCCTGCCGCCCGCCGATCGCGACGGCGAACCGGTCGGCCTCCAGCTCCTGGTTGCGCGAGACGGCCTGCGAGATCCGGAGGTACAACTTGGCGTACCAGGTGAACAGCCGCTGGATGAACGGGTGGTTCGACAGCCCCCGAACGGTCGCTATCAGGGAGACCCGGCCCCGGTAGACCGGCGCGCCCAGCCGCGTGTGGGCACCGCTGTAGTGGCCCAGCTCGTGCCCGAGCACCGCGCGCAGCTCGTCCACCGTGAGCGTCTGCAGCAGCGGCAACCCGATGAACATCCGCCGCCGCGTCGCCTTCAGCCCCAGCCAGCGGGTGTCCTCGGAGACCGCCGCGTTCACCTCCGCGACCAGGCGGATCTCGTCCGGGGGCGCCGTGCGTACGCGCTGGGCGAGCTCCTCGACCGTCTGCCAGAGCACCGGCTCGTGCTCCCGCCCGACCGGCACGCCGGGCTGCTCGTCGCCACCGCGGCGGCTCACCATGATCAGGGCCCGCAGGAGCGCGGCGGCGGCCAGGGTGAGCACGATCGCGATCTTGATGGTGTTGGCGTGGAAGTCCACGAAGAGCAGGACGTCGAAGAAGACGGCGGCGGCCAGGATGACGCCGACCATCACGTAGAAGCCGGCGAGCAGGGCGAAGGCCAGCACCGCTCGGAACGCTGTCGTCATGGGGGAGGGCTCCCAGGGGAATGGGGTTCTCGCGAGGCTTGACACTAGCGGAGACGGGAAACTGGTTAAAATCACTGCACTGATGCCCTACTACGACGAGCACGACCAGGAGCGCTGGATTCCGGAACTTCCCGGCAATCCAGAACGCGCCGCGTTCGAGCGCGACCGGGCCCGGGTGCTGCACAGCGCGGCACTGCGCAGGCTGGCGGCGAAGACGCAGGTCGTGGGCCCGGCAGAGTCGCTCGGCGGCGGCCAGCACATCCCGCGCACCAGGCTCACGCACTCGCTCGAATGCGCCCAGGTCGGCCGGGAGATGGGCGCCACCCTCGGCGTCGACCCCGACCTGGTGGAGACCGCCTGCCTGGCACACGACCTGGGGCACCCGCCGTTCGGCCACAACGGGGAGCTGGCGCTCAACGCGCTGGCGGCCTCGTGCGGCGGCTTCGAGGGCAACGCCCAGAGCCTGCGCCTGCTCACCAGGCTGGAGGCCAAGGTGCTCACCGAGGACGGCCACAGCGCCGGGCTGAACCTGACGCGGGCGGCCCTGGACGCCTCGATCAAGTACCCGTGGACCCGCGACAAGTCCCCAAAATTCGGCGTTTATGACGATGATCTGCCGGTGTTCCGGTGGATCAGGGACGGCGCCCCGGACGGCCGGGTCAGCTTCGAGGCGCAGATCATGGACTGGGCCGACGACGTCGCCTACTCCGTCCACGACCTGGAGGACGCCCTGCACTCCGGCCACGTCACCCCGGAGGCCCTGCAGTCCTCGGCCGAGCGCCGTGAGGTGTGCGAGACCACCCGCACCTGGTACGCCCCCGGCGCCGACCCGAACGAGCTCGAAGAGGTCTTCGCCAAGCTGATCGCCGACCCGCTCTGGCCGCGCCGCTTCGCCGCCACCCTCGCCGACCTGGCCGGGCTCAAGGCCCTCACGAGCGGCCTCATCGGCCGCTTCTGCCGCTCCGCGCAGACCGCCACCAAGGAGGTGTACGGCTCCCGCCACCGCGCCGACCTCGTCGTGCCGCCCGCGACCCGGCTGGAGTGCGCCCTGCTCAAAGGCGTCACCGCCCACTACGTGATGACCACCAGGGACCACAACGCCAACCAGGCCAGGCAGCGCGACCTCATCACCGAACTGGCCTCCCTCATCACCCTCGGCGCGCCGGGCACGCTGGAGCCCGCGTTCCGGCCCGCGTACCTGGAGGCGCCGGACGACCCGGCCCGCGTGCGCGTGGTCATCGACCAGATCGCCTCCCTCACCGACACCTCCGCCGTCGCCTGGCAGCGCAGGCTTTCGCGATGACCAAGCTTCCGCCAACGAGCCAGGTCACCTGACTCAAGCGGCTTTCGCCCCGGCCCCGGGGGGCGGATACTGCGCCCATGGCCACATATGTGATCGTCGGCGCCGGGCTCGCCGGAGCCAAGGCGGCGCAGACCTTGCGCGAAGAGGGCTTCGACGGCGAGGTCGTGCTGATCGGCGCGGAGGACGAACGGCCCTACGAGCGACCACCCCTGTCCAAGGAATACCTGCAGGGCAGGAGCGAACGAGACAAGATCTTCGTCCACGACGCCGACTGGTACCCGGACAACGGCGTGGATTTGCGGCTCGGCATGCGCGTCACCCGGATCGAGCTCGGCAACCACCTGGTCAGGCTCGGCGACGGGTCGCGCCAGCCCTACGACAAACTGCTGGTGGCGACCGGCGCCACACCCCGGCGCCTGCCCGGCCCGGCCTACTACCTGCGCACCGTCCAGGACAGCGAGGCTCTCAAGGAACGCCTCGCCTCGGCGGGCAGCGTGATCGTCGTCGGCGCGTCCTGGATCGGGCTGGAGACCGCCGCGGCGGCCCGGGCGGCGGGATGCGCCGTCACCGTCGTCGAGCCCGAGCCCACCGCCCTGAACCGGGCGCTCGGCCCCGAACTCGGCGCCCTGTTCGCCCAGCTGCACGCGCGCCACGGCGTCGACCTGCGCTTCGGCACCGCCGCCGCGGAGATCACCGAGACCGGCGTGCGACTCAGCTCCGGCGAACGCCTGACGGCCGACTTCGTCGTGGCCGGCATCGGCGCCGTCCCCGAGATCGGCCTCGCCCGCGACGCCGGGCTGGAGGTCGGCCAGGGCATCCTCACCGACGCCGCCCTGCGCACCTCGCACCCCGACGTGTTCGCGGCGGGCGACGTGGCCGAGCCCTTCCACCCCCTGTACGGGCGGCGCCTGCGCGTCGAGCACTGGGCCAACGCCCTCAACGGCGGCCCCGCCGCGGCCAGGTCCATGCTCGGCCAGGACGTCGTTCACGACGCGATCCCGTACTTCTACACCGACCAGTACGAGCTCGGCATGGAGTTCTCCGGCGACATCGAGGGCCACGACGAGATCGTCTACCGCGGCGACCCGGAGAGCCTGGAGTTCATCGTCTACTGGCTGCGCGGCGGCCGGGTGATCGCCGGCATGAACGTCAACACCTGGGACGTCGTGGACGACATCCAGGCGCTCATCCGATCGGGCGTCGTCATTGACCGGAAGGAGCTATCGGGGACAGGGTGAACCCGCTGTCGCTCCCGCCCCTCTCACGCTCACGCTCGCGCCGGGGCCGCGGTGTCTGGCTCCGGCTCGGCGTGGGCTGCGCCTGGAAGACCTGCCTGCCCCCGCACAGAGTGGAGCAGGCCGGGGTCTCACCCAGTTTGGTGCGCAGCTTCAGCGTCTCCTCCCGGGGCGAGAGCGTACGGTTGCCCGTCCGCCACGCGTCCAGATAGTCCCACGGCTTGACCATGCCCCTGCGTACCCACCAGTAGGCCGGGCCGGTCTTCCACGAGATCGCGAAATACAGGTTGGGGGCGGTGTCGCGGGCGTTGCCCGAGTTGCCGACCTTGCCGAGCACCTGCCCGGCCTTGACCCGCTCGCCCGGCTTGATGCCCTCGGCGACGGAGTCGAGGTGGCCGCCGAGGTAACGTACGCCGTCCTCGCCGATGATCGTGACGAACCTGCCCTCGCGTTGCGCGCCGTTGTCGGTGGCCGGGTTCCACAGGTTCTGCACGCTCACCTCGTGCACGACCCCGTCGATGGGCGCCACGAACGCGCACCCCCGCGCCGCCCAGATCGTCGTCTTGGGCAGCACCAGTAACTTGCGCTGGTAGGTGGTCTTACAGCCCTTGACCGGGAACGCGTAGGTGTACTCCGACAGCTTCGGCGGCGGAACCATGATCGGGTCGTCGCCCTTGGGCTGCTGCTCGCCCGCCGCCGCCTGCGGCTCCGCCGACGGGACGGGCTGCGCGGTCGTGGTGGCGGCCGGCGGCGTGGCCCCGGCCGGAATGCTGGCGGGGGACGTGGCCCCGACGCCCGCCAGGCCGGACACCTGGCTGCAGGCGCCGGTCACCAGCACGGCGCCAGTGACGGCCGCCCATCGCCCGATAAGCCCCGTTCGCATGTTCTCCACCCGTGTCACCGTTTCCACCGACAACCTTTACCTTTGTAGCCGACCGCCGGACCCGGCAGAACCGATTTCTCCCTGTTGCAACCCACAGGTAACGTCGGCCTTCCCGGTACGTCCCGCCCGCCGCCCCCATGCCGGGCGCGCGCACGAGGTCGGGAACCGTCGGCGGGGCGGAATAGACTCACCGGCGTGGCTGGCCGGATCCGTGATGTCGACATCGCGCTCGTACGCGAGCGCTCGCCCATAGCCGACGTGATCGGCGAACACATCCAGTTGCGCAACGCGGGAGGAGGCAACCTCAAGGGGTTGTGCCCCTTCCACGACGAGAAGAGCCCGTCGTTCAACGTCACCCCCGAGCGCGGGATGTATTACTGCTTCGGCTGCTCCGAGGGCGGCGACGTGATCACGTTCGTCGAGCGGATCGAGCACCTGTCGTTCGGCGAGGCGGTCGAGCGGCTGGCGCAGCGGGCCGGGATCCACCTCCAGTACGAGCAGGGGGGCTACGTCCCCAGGCGCGATCACGGCGAGCGGGCCAGGCTGGTGGAGGCGCACAAGGCGGCGGCCGAGTTCTACGCCGACAAGCTGCTCGGCCCGGACGCCTCGCTCGGGCGGCGGTTCCTGTCGGAGCGGGGGTTCGAGCGGGCCGACGCGGAGGCGTTCGGGGTGGGCTACGCGCCGGCCGAGTGGGAGGCGCTGAGTCGTCACCTCATGGCCCGCGGATTCACCACCGAGGAATTGATCAAGGGCGGGCTCGCCAAGGAGGGGCGTCGGGGGCCGATCGACCGGTTCCGGGGGCGGCTCATCTGGCCGATCAGGGACGCCACCGGGGACGTGATCGGATTCGGCGCCCGGAAGTTGCTCGATTCCGATGATGGCCCGAAATATCTCAATACGCCTGACTCGCCGCTTTACAAGAAGAGCCAGGTCCTTTATGGGATTGATCTCGCCAAGCGGGAGATCTCCAAGCGGGCCCAGGCGGTGATCGTCGAGGGCTACACCGACGTGATGGCCTGCCATCTGGCCGGGGTGCCGACGGCGGTGGCCACCTGCGGCACCGCCTTCGGCGAGGAGCACATCAAGATCCTGCGCAGGTTCCTGCTCGACCAGGCCGAGTTCCGGGGCGAGGTGATCTTCACCTTCGACGGCGACGCGGCCGGGCAGAAGGCGGCGCTGCGGGCCTTCGCCGACGAGCAGAAGTTCGTCACGCAGACCTACGTCGCGGTGCAGGGCGACGGGCTCGATCCCTGCGACCTGCGGATCAAGCAGGGCGACGCGGCCGTGCGGGATCTGATCGCGAGCCGGGAGCCGCTGTTTCAGTTCGCGATCAGGAGCACGATCTCCCGCTACGACCTGCGCAGCAACGAAGGCAAGATCGCCGCGCTGGACGCCGCCGCGCCGATCGTGGCCGGTATCAAGGACGTGGGGCTGCGCAAGCGCTACGCCATCGACCTGGACCGGTGGCTGGGGTTCATGGACGAGCGGTTCGTCATGCAGCGCATCGCCGACGTCTCACGTACGCAGCAGGGCCGCCCGCAGCGGGCGCCCAGGGCGGCGCCGGTCGACCCTAACGTGCGGGTCGAAGGAGAACTGCTCAAGCTGGCCGTGCAGCGGCCGGCGCTGCTCGGCCCCCGGTTCGACGCCCTCGACCCGCAGGCCTTCACCGCGCCCGACCACGTGACCCTGCACAAGGTCATCCTCGAGGCCGGCGGCCTCACCGAGGCCGGGCACGGCGGCCGGGAGTGGGTGGACCGCCTGCTGGACCACGCCCACGAGGAGGGCGCCCGGGCCCTGGTGACCCGCTTCGCGGTGGAGTCCATCCAGGCCGACGCGCACGCCGAGGAGCGTTACGCCGCGGCCATGCTGGCGGCGATCGAGGCCATCGCGGTCGACCGGTCCATCGCGCAGGTGAAGTCGCGGATCCAGCGGCTCAATCCGGTGGAGGAGCAGCAGGAGTACAACAAGCTGTTCGGGGAGCTGGTGGCCCTGGAGCAGCAGCGCCGCGTGCTCCGCGACCGCGCCGCCGGCAGCTGACCTTCTCCCACGTCCGGCGAGCCGGGGGAGCCCTCACATCAGCCGTATCTCGGGCCGCGGTTGGTAACAGTTCGGCCGCGATCGCAAGCGGTATATCCGGGTGGTTGACCGGGGAACTTGGCGCGGTCCAACGGCTGACAAAACGGATGGAGGGCGGCATCCAGGCAGCGTGAGAGTTGCGTCCGACCTGAGGGCGTTGCCGGACGCGGGAATCCAGACCGCGTAATTGACTTTACTTTCCTGATCAAACTTGCGCTAAACCTTTTAGCGATCTCAATTCGGTAAGCACGGCGGTCTTACCTTGGGTGACAAAAATGGGTCTGCCATTTGCTGGAACCAATACTGCAGACTGTCTCCCGTGGGTGCATCGGTGCTGCCAAGCGGACCGCCATCGGTAGATCAGGTGGCGGACCTCGTCGCGAAGGGAAGGGAGCGCGGGAGCGTAACCGTCGATGACGTCGCAGCCGCGCTTGACCGATCCGAGTTGCCGTCCGACGCGTTGGAGCGCGTCGTGCGGATGCTCGCAGAGAACGGCGTGGAGGTCCTCGAGCCCCAGGGCGACGAGGAGTCCACCCGCGCCGATGAGGAAGACGTAGGCAAGCGGGCGCCGACCAGCGATCTGGTCCGTATATACCTGCGGGAGATCGGGCGCGTGCCCCTGCTGACCGCCGAGGAGGAGGTGGAGCTCGCCAAGTCGATCGAAGCCGGCCTGTTCGCCGAGGACAAGCTGGCCAACGGGGTCTCACGCCTGGCCTTCCCGGAGTTCAGGGAGCTCGTCTGGCAGGGCACCCGGGCCAAACAGCGGCTCATCGAGGCCAACCTCAGGCTCGTGGTGTCGATCGCCAAGCGGTACGTGGGCCGCGGCATGCTCTTCCTGGACCTGATCCAGGAGGGCAACCTCGGGCTCATCCGGGCGGTCGAGAAGTTCGACTACACGAAGGGTTACAAGTTCTCCACCTACGCGACCTGGTGGATCAGGCAGGCGATCACCCGGGCCATCGCCGACCAGGCGCGTACGATCCGCATTCCCGTGCACATGGTGGAGACCATCAACAAGCTCGTCCGCGTGCAGCGCCAGCTCCACCAGGACCTCGGCCGCGAGCCGATTCCCGAGGAGATCGCCAAGGAGATGGACCTCCCTGTCGATCGGGTGGTGGAGATCCAGCGCATCGCCCAGGAGCCCGTGTCACTGCAGTCGCCGATCGGCGAGGAGGACTCCGACCTCGGCGACTTCATCGAGGACGCCGACGCGGTCGTGCCCATGGAGGCGGCGGCCTTCATCATGCTGCAGGACCAGCTCGACGACATCCTGGCCACGCTGTCGGACCGTGAGCAGCGCATCATCCAGTTGCGCTTCGGCCTGGCCGACGGGCATCCGCGCACGCTGGAGGAGGTGGGCAGGGAGTTCGGGGTCACGCGGGAGCGCATCCGCCAGATCGAGTCGAAGACCCTCGCCAAGCTCCGCCACCCGACGCGGGCCCAGATGTTGCGGGACTACCTGGACTGAGCTGATCAGCCGATCATGCCGGCGACCCGACCTGACGGTGGGCCGCCGGCATCGGCGTGCTCGTCGGCTCACGAGCAGCCCTCGAACTGGGGGACCGCGATCGTGGTCAGGTTCAGGCCCGAGGTGCCGAACCACTTGCGCAGCAGCTTCTCCGCCGTCCCGTCCTGGTACATGTCGGTGATCGCCCGGTTCACCGCCTCGCACCCGGGCACGTCCCCCTTGTGCAGCCCCACCCCGGTGCGCTGCTCGTTGAACTGGGCGTTGGCCAGCCGCAGCCCCGACCCGTCCCGGGCCGCGAGCCCGGCCAGGATGACGTCGTTGGTGGTGACCGCGTCCACCCGCTTGCTCTTCAGCGCCGCCAGGCACTGCCCGTAGTCCTCGAACGGCACCACCTGCGCCGCCACCTTCCGCTCCTCCACCACCCGCTGGGCCGCGTTCGAGCCCTTGACCTCGCAGATCCTGCGCCCCTTGAGGTCGCGCACGTTCGCGATCCTCTCGTCGGGCCGGATCAGGATGTCCTGATAGGAGATGTGGTACGGCCCCGCGAACAGCACCTTCGCCTTGCGGTCCTGGCTGATCGTGTACGTGGCCAGCACCATGTCGGCCCGCCCGTCCACCAGCACCCGCTCCCGATCGGCGGCCAGCACGGGCAGGAAGGAGTAGCCCTTGCGCAGCTTAGCCGCGATGTAACGGGCCACGTCCACGTCGAAGCCCTCGTACGTGCCGTCGGGCTTGCGGAACCCGATCGACGGCAGGTCGAGGCGTACCCCGATGACGATCTGGTCCTTGTCCACGATCGACTCCTGGCCGTTCATGCCGCAGCCCGAGACGACCGCGGCGGCCAGAGCCAGCACCACCGCCAGCACCCGCTTCACCGGTACTCCTTGAGTCGTGGCCACACCCCGGCGATCACCAGCAGGCCGATCGCGCCGATCGCGTAGGGGAGCAGCCGCCACAGGTTGTTCAGGGCGCTTTCACCGGTGTCGATGGCGGCCGTGAACACGCTCTGGTGCCGGTCGGCCAGCTGCACCATCGCCTGGTCGAAGGAGTGGAACGCCGAGGTGACGGGCCCGAGCCGGGCGGCGACCGCGTCGTTGGCGCGCCCGTCCAGCGCGAGTCGGCGGAAGGTCATGTCGGCCGCCTGGAAGTCCCGGTAGGCCGCCATCACGTCCTCGCCCTCCATGCCGACGAGCTCGGGCCCGAGCAGGCCGAGGAAGTCGTCCGACCGCTCCGCGACCTTCTCGTGGTAGGCGTCGAGATTGCCCGCATCGAAGTAGATGACCGACAGCGACTTGTCCAGGTAGGTGTGCTCGTAGGTGTCGGCCCGCTCCTGGTCCAGCAGGTAACGGCTCTCGTCGCCCTGCATGCTGTTGCTGATCGCCCGCGCCCTGGCCAGCGTCAGCACCGAGTCGAACCCGGCCGACTTGGCCGTGCGCAGCGCCTCCTCGTCCTGGCCCAGCACGTTCACCCCGAAGAACAGCGACACCGCCGTCGTCACCGTGGCGACCAGCAGCGCCGGCCCGAACACCCGCCGGAAGCGCCGGGCCAGGAAGACCTGCAGCCAGATCAGGCAGCCCAGCGCGATCAGCCCGGCGACCAGCACCGCGCCCCGCACGAGGGGCACCATGAGCGCCTTCTCGTCGTAGGTGCTGCGCACGATCGTGCCGGTCTCCAGGGTCAGGTTGTAGGCCTGCGGCAGCAGTTCGAGCCGCATCAGGTCGGTGGCGGAGCGATAGGTCTGGACGACCTCCCGGGGCGGCGGGCCGGGCGGGTGGGCGGAGCGCTCGTCGAGCAGCAGCGCCTGCCCGGCCAGCCGCTCGTACCGGCCGAGCCCGTCCAGCACGGACTCCACGGTCCTGCGCTCGGCCGGGTTATCCCCGGACAGCTCGAACGCCTTCAGCAGCGCCTGGTTGGCCTCGGTACGCCGCCGCTCGTACTGGTCGAGCGCCTCCGCGCGCTGCCGCGTGTACTGGTCGCCCATGACGAGCATGTTGGCCACCTGCGCGTCCATGTCGCTCAGCGCCAGGTAGAGCCCGGCGGTGGCGACGACCTGCGGGCCCGCGTCCCGCCCGATGACCCGCAACCCGTCACGCGCCGAGGAGCTGCCGACCGCGAGCGCGGCGAAGAGCAGGGCCAGCGCGGCGACGGTGATGCCGGAGATGACCCGGATCCTGCCGGGCACGTTGCGGCGGACGGGCGGCGCGGCGCCCCGGGTCTGGACCAGGGTCACGGCGCGCCCTCCCTGATCGTGATGACGGTCCACGCGCCCAGGTGGATCCGGTCGCCGGGGCCGACCCTGACGGGCACGTTGACCCTGACCGGCTTCCCGTTCACCTGGGTGCCGTTGGACGAGCCGGGGTCCACGATCGTCCACGTGCCGTCGGGCTGGGCCAGCAGCACGGCGTGCAGGTGCGACACGCCGGGGTCCTCGGGCGGCCCGGTCAGGTCGATCTCGGGGGTCACGTTCCTGGCCTTGCTGCGCCGGCCGATGCGTACCTGCTCGCCGTACAGGGCGAACGAGCGCTCCGGGCAGTACGGCGGGAACGCCACCGAACCGGCGTCGGGTCCGCCCTCGGCGATGACCTTCTCGTAGTAGGCGCGGTCGGCCGCAGTGACGGCCTCCCATCGGGCGCCGGAGGACAGGCCCCGCGGGGGGACCGAGCTCCCGGCGGGGCCGTTGTAGTCGTGGCCGCACACCTCGCAGAACTGCCCGGCGCGCGGTGTCCGGCAGATCGGGCAGGCTTCCTCCGCCGGGGTTCCGGCCGCGGGCGGGGGCGCCGCGGGCTGCGGTGGCGCGGGTTGCGGTGCCGCGGTCATCTGGGTGCCGCACACGTCGCAGTAGTCGTCCGCGCCGGACGGGTGCCCCTGCGGACAGGTGGCCATCAGTGTCCTTTGCCGTTCATCGGTCGTTCACCACTCCTCGTTCGTCTTCACTCCTTGCGCAGCCGGCTCGTGCGCACCGATCCGGTGTCCAGCTCGATCTCGTCGGCCTTGTCCACGTTCCTGCGCAGCCGGGCGGTGCCGGTGGCCGGGTCGACCTCGACCACCCTCTCCAGCAGCCGGGCGGTGTCCTCGCGGCCCGACTCGGTGGCCAGCTCCCTGGCCTTGGCCAGGCGGGCGGTCGCGGTGTCGACGTCGCCCATCGCCCGGGCGCTGAGCCCGTCCTGGATCAGCTCGTGCAGCTCGGCCTGGCCGGTGTAGTGGGCGACCTTCCGGTTGATGTGCGTGGACTGGGCCAGGTCGTCGGTCCACTGGGCGAGCACGTTCCCGCTGGCCACGACCTCCTGCGTGTCGGGGCGTACGAGCTTGACCCAGCCCGCCCTGATCTCCTGCCCTACATGGCCCGGCGGCACCTCCACGCAGAGGTGGTATTCGCGTTCCTCCGCCCCCCACGAGCCGGTCGGGTAGTCGCCGGTCAGCGGGTTGACGTCGGTACGTTTGCCGGTCAGGTCGAGCAGCGTGGGGGAGACCTGCTTGACGAACTTCAGCGTCGCCGTCTGCGGCACCCACACCCGCAGCGACAACTCGGCCACGGTCTTGCTCATCGACGTCTGCGTGAGCCTGCGGAAGAACTCCGGCAGATCCCCCTGGTTCCGTACGAAGTCGAACGTGCCGAGCATCGCCTCGGCCACCCTCCGCAGCTCGGCGGGCACCCAATCGTCGCCCACCCCCAGGCAGTCGCACACGAACGTGCCGCTCCAGGCCGACAGCACCGAGCCGAACACCTCGGCGCGCTCGTTGTTCTGCCCGTCGGTCATCAGCAGCGCGTGCCTGATGGCCGACGGGTGCGCGGTCAGCAGGTTTCCGGCCAGCTTGAGCCACTCGCCCATCGCGGTGCCGCCGTGCGCGAGCAGCCGGCCGATGGCCCGCTCGGCCTCCTTCCGGGTGCCCGGGTCCGCCCTGACCAGCTGGGTCCTGCCGGACGGGTAGACCATGACGGCCTTCTCGGTGCCCGCGATCACCGCGAAGTGCACACCGTCGCGCAGGGTCTGTACGGCGGTCGCCGCCGCCTGCCGGGCCTCGCGGATCTTGCTGCCGCTCATCGAGCCCGACGTGTCGATGATGATCACTTCGGCGGCCTCCGCGGCCACGGACTGCGTGGTGACGGCCCCGCCGGTCGAGCCGATGCTGAGGATGGCGTGCACCTCGCGGCCGTCGGTGGGCAGGTATTTGTTCTGGTCGATGGTCAGCGTGAAGGTGGGCTGGTCACTCATGCGAGTCTCCTAGGGGGATCACCACAATGGTCACGTTGTCCTGGCCGCCGGAGTGCAGTGCCTGGCGGAGCAGCTCGCGGGCCAGCTCCAGCGGGGTGCCGGTGCCGGGGAAGGCGTACCCGTCGAGATAGCGCCACAGGCCGTCGCTGCACACCAGCAGCGTGCCGGGCTCCTCCGGGGCGAGGGTCCGTACGTGGGGCTCGACGTCCTCGGCGTCGGCGCCGAGCCAGGCGGTGATCTCGCCGGTCTCCACGGCGTCGTCCTCGGTCAGCAGGACCCCCTGGGCCTTCTCCCCGGGGCGCGGCCGGGGCAGCCAGTAGGCGCGGGTGTCGCCGGCCCAGGCGAGCCGCACCCGGCCGGGCTCGGCGACGGCGGCGACGTAGGTGCAGGCGGGGGCGTCGTCGACGGACGTCGCCAGCTTCGACACCGCCCGCCCGGCCAGCCCGAACGCCTCCCGGTGCGGCAACCCCCTGGCCAGCGCGGCGCCCGCGGCCTCGACGGCGGCCGCCGAGGCCTCGTCGGCCCGGGGCGAGCTGCCCACGCCGTCGCAGACCACGGTCACGATCGTGTCCCCGGCGGCGAGCAGGGCCATCGCGTCCTCGTTGCGGCTGCGTCGCAGGCCCCGGTCGGTCACGGCCGCCGCGCCGCCGTCGAGCACCGTCTCGGCGTGGTCCCTGCCGGTGGGCTGGCGCAGGCCGCACCGCTCGCAGTAGCCCTCCGCGTCCACCGCCGCCGCGCCGCAGGACGTGCAGACCGGGGAGCCGAGCGCGTGTCCGCACGCCTCGCAGTAGGTGTCGCCGTCCAGCACGGGCGCCAGGCACACGGGACAGCCCGCGGCGCCCGACGGCCGGTCCTCGTCGTGCCGGGGGTCCTGGTCGGGGTTCATCACAGCCACGTCCTCGGCCGCACCGCGTTGGCCTGGTCGATGAGCGCGTGGCGCTCGTGCCGAGTGTCCGCCGCCACGGCCAGCCTGCGGTAGATCGACTCCAGCCGCCGCCGCAGCCCCGGCTCGGTGAACGGGGCGCCGGCCAGTTGCAGATCGGGTGGCGGCTGGCTGGTCTCCAGCCAGGCCAGGGCGTGCCCCAGCAGCTCCGCGGTGAGCAGGTCGCGGCGGCGCGGGTCGAGGTCGACCAGGTCGGCCAGCCGTTCCGCCGCGCCCACCAGGTCCGGGGCGGCCAGCCCGCTCAGGTCGGGCCGCCGCACCACGGAGGCCGACAGCGCCACCTGCGCCGCCACCCGGTAGCTGGAGGTGGGCGGCACCTCGTCGAGCACCTCCATCCTGCCGCTCCTGGCCAGCCCGAACGCCGCGCTCACGCAGGAGTGGTCGGTCCGCCAGACGGACTCGTACCAGCCGGCGGCCGGCTTGCCCGCGCACTCCAGCGCCAGGGCGAGGGCCAGCTTCGGCGCCTGCTCGCCCGGCAGCTCCGACAGACACCAGTCGAACATCGACGCGGCCTTGTCGGCCTGCCGGCTCGCCAGCGCCAGCACCCCGCGATACCAGGGGACCCGCCAGTCGCCCGGCAGCGCCCTGGACAGCTCGTTGAGTGCGATGGTCGCCTCGGCCGCGCCCTGCTCGGCCAGCAGCCTGACCCGCATCAGCTTCGTCTCCGGGGTCGGCTGCATCGCGGCGAGCTGCTCCAGCAACTCCCCGCTGTCGCGGCCGACCAGCCCGGCCAGCGCGCCCGCGGCCGGGTCGGCCGGATCGACCAGCGGCACCGGCAGCTTGCCCGCCACCGTCACCGGGTCGAGCGCCCCGAACACCACCCGGTCGTCGTCCTCCGACAGCGCCGTCCCCACCGCCGTCCGCTCGGGCCCGAACAACGTCGAGGGGGCGGGGTAGGGCACCTTGTCCTCCAGGGCGCACACCTCGCGCAGCACCCCGACGAGCTGCTCCTCCATCTCCCACGCGCTCTGGAACCGGTCGGCCGGATCGGCGGCGGTGGCCTTGCGCAGCAGCCGGGTGAACGACGGGTGCCCGCAGTCCTGCGGCAGCGGGTTCGCCGTTCCCTTCGCCGCCGGGCTGAATCCCGGGATCGCCAGCACCGCCAGCGTCCTGGCCACCGTGTAGAGGTCGGACGTGACCGACGACGACTGGGTCTCCAGCTCGGGCGCGTGGTAGCCGACCGTCGCCCAGGACGTGCCCGGCGGCGAGCCGATGGGCTGCACCGCGCCCAGGTCGATGAGCTTGAGCCGCTTGCCCACCCGGATCACGTTGGCCGGCTTGAGGTCGCAGTAGACCAGGCCGTGCTCGTGCAGGTAGCCGAACGCGTGCAGGATCTCCCGGCCGTACATGAGGGCCTCGCGCAGCGGCAGCGGGCCCTGGCGGCGCAGCTCGTGCAGGGACTGGCCGCCGATGTACTCCATGACGATGTAGCCCAGCCCGGCCGAGCGCTGGAAGTTGAGGATCTTGACGATGTTGGGGTGGTCGACCGTGGTGAGAAACTTGCGCTCGGCCTCCGCCGCCGCCAGCGCCTCGGCGTCGTTGGTGTTGAGCAGGCCCTTGAGCACCACCCACATGCCGTCGAGGTTCTCGTCGGCGGCCAGGTAGATCCAGCCGAGTCCGCCGTGCGCCAGGCAGCCCAGCACGCGGTACTGTCCGGCGACCAGGTCGCCCTTGCCCAGCTTGGGGGTGAAGGAGAACGCGGTACGGCAGTGCGGGCAGAAGCCGTCCGTCAGCCCGGGCCGCCCCTGCCGGGAACGCCCCACCTTCTCGCCGCACGCCGGGTTGGCGCAGAACCGTTTCTCCTCCGGCACCTCGGGATCGGCCATCACCGCGGTGGCGGGATCGCGGGCGGGCACCGCGGGCAGGTCGGCGATGGTGGCCAGCACGCCGGCCCGCGACCTGCCGCTGCTCACGGGCGAGCTCATCGCGCGGCTCACCGGCTGGGTCACCACCGGAGTGGACGGGATCGCCGCGGAAGGAGCGGACACGGGGGCGGGTGGCGGGGAGCTCTCCGCGGTGCCGCACAGGTCGCAGTAGCCCTCCTCGATCGTCCCCGTGCAGTCGGGCTGCGCGCAGCGGGTCATCACTTACCTCCGTGGATCGCGCGCTGGTAGTTCTCGACGGCCGCCGCCGCCGACGTCAGATCGCAGGGGGCGCTCCACAGGAGCAGGCGCGCCCGCTCGTACAGCTCGCAGGCGGCCGGGTCCTCCGCCAGGCCCTTGCGCACCGCCATCACCTGGCAGGCGCCGAGCCGCCCGCGTAACTCGTCGCGCCGGCCGACCAGGCCGTACATGGCTCGCGCCGTGGTCTGCGCCTGCTCGGCGGCGGTGCGGACCGCCTCCTCCAGGGCCGTCAGCCGCTGTGCCCGCCGTACCCAGGGGGTGGCCGCGGCTTCGGATGTGCCCGGGTCCGGCAGGGCGTCGAGTGCGTCCAGCTCGCCGGTCAGCTCCTCGATGCGGCTGCGCGGCCGGGCCTGCGGCGGGAGGGCGATCTTGACGACGACCGCGCCGTAGGCCAGCCGGGCCTCGCTCTCGGCCGCGCGTACCCGGTCCAGCGCGGCCACCAGGTCCTCCCGCCGCCTGGCGTACTCGCCCCTGACGGCGATGGCCAGGTCGAGCTCCGCGCGGGCGCCGGTCAGGACCCGGGCCAGCCGGTCGAGGTCCGGCTCGACGGGCGCGCCGAGCGGATCTTCGAGCACCGTGGCGCGCAGCCCGCGCAGCTCGGTATCGGCGGTGTCGAGGCCCGCGCCCTCGCCCAGCTCACGTTCGAGCTCGCGGACGCGGCGCAGGTCGGCGTCGGCGGCGTCGAGGCGGGGCAGCAGGGCGTTCCATACGGCGTCGATGTCGTTGAGCGCGGCCGTGACCTCCTGGAAGGCGGTGTCCATCCGGGTCACGGCCTGGTCGAGGGTCAGCCTCTCGTCAGCCTGGGGGAGCAGCGAGCGCTGCTCGACGGGTTTGGCGGCGGCCGGCAGCACCACGGAAGGGCCGGCCAGCAGCTCGGTCAGCGCGGCGAGCTGCTCGGCGCCGAGCCTGCCACGCGCGGCCCTGACCTGCTCGGCGTCGCGCAGTACGGCCCGGTAGGCGTCGTTCAGCCGCCAGACCGTGGCCAGGGATTCCTGCGCCGCGGCCCATCGCCGCGCGGTCGCCCCGCGTAAGGAACCGCCCTTGAGCAACTGGTAAGTGGTGTGGGATTCGAGGTCGAGCAGGTCGCCGGAGATGCGGTCGCGTTCGTCGGCCCGAGCGCGCAGTTCGTGCTCGGCGCCCTCCCTGCTCATGGGTGGTCCCAGACTCATCACGCTCCCCGTGAAGAGGGGTCCCCGCTGCCCCTAACCGGCACAACGGGGGGATCGACCGGTTGGTTCCAAGGGTAGGGGTGACCCTGACTTGTCCCTGATTCAACCCTGTTCCGCCTGCAATTCGCTTAAAGGATCTCTTACCGTTCAAGACATGGGACGCATTCTTCTGGTGATCGCGGCGGTCATCGCCGCACTCGTTCTGCTCGGCCCGCTCGTCGGGTTCGTCTTCACGCTGCTCAAGTGGGCCCTCGTCATCGGCGCCGTGGCGTTCGGCGCCATGCTCCTGACGAAGTGGGCCAAGAGGACATAGCTTCCTGCGGCATCCGCAGGCATAGTTGGGTGATGGAGGCGCGGCCGGCGGTTGACGATGCCGCGCTCGGGCGCGAGGCGCTGGGCGTGCTCGAGGCGAACTGGACGGGCGCCGGGACCGTGCCCGCGCCCGGTCTTTACCCGCACCAGTGGAGCTGGGACTCGGCGTTCGTGGTGATCGGGTTGGCCCGGCACTGGCCGGACCGGGCCAGGGACGAGCTGCTCAGCCTGCTGCGCGGGCAGTGGGCGACCGGGATGCTCCCGCACATCGTCTTCCACACCCGCGAGGCGTACTTTCCCGGCCCGTCCGTATGGCGCTCACAGGAGCACGCGGACGCGCCGGACGTGGGCACCTCGGGGCTCACCTCGCCGCCGCTGCAGGCTCTGGCGCTCTGGTGGCTCTACAAGCACACCGGGGACGTCGCCTTCGTCCGGAGGGCCTACCCCGCGCTCGTGGCCCAGCACGACTACCTCGCCACGGCCCGCGATCTCGGCGGCGCCGGGCTGGCCGCGATCGTGCATCCGTGGGAGTCGGGCATGGACGACTCCCCGGCCTGGGACGAGCCGCTCGACGCGCTGCCGATGATCAGCTGGGGCCACCACAACATCGAGCTGGAGGAGCGCCATCCGGCCAGCGACCACGACCGGTACGTCTGGCTGGCCATGCGCTACCGGGACGCCGGATACAGGCCCGGCTACCTGCGCGACGAGCATCCGTTCGCGATCGAGGACCCGATGTTCAACGGGATCTGGCTGGCCTCCTGCCAGGCCCTGGCGGAGCTGGCGCCGCTGGCCCGGGCGGATCCCGTACCCCATGCCGAGCAGGCGGAGCGCATCCGGCAGGCCATGCTCGACCGGCTCTGGGACGGCTGCTTCTACCCCAGGGACCTGCGGACCGACCGGCTGATCAAGGTGTGTACGGTCGGCGCGTTCGGGCCGCTGCTGGATCCCGGGCTGCCCACGGACCACCTGCACACCGCGGTGGAGATGCTGGAGTCGGCCAGGTTCATGGGGGCCGCCGGCTATCCCGTGCCGAGCTGCGAGATCCGGGCCGCCCAGTTCGACCGCACCCGTTACTGGCGCGGGCCCTCGTGGGTGAACACCAACTGGCTGCTGCGCAGGGCCGCGGCCGTGCACTCGCTCGACCAGCTCGGCCAGCAGCTCACCAACGGCACCCTGCGGCTGGTGCGGCAGGCCGGTTTCCGCGAGTGCTTCGACCCCTTCGACGGCAGCGGCCGCGGGTGCAGGGACTTCTCGTGGAGCGCGGCGCTCACCCTGGATATGCTCGCCGATACCGTGGTGGAATGAGCATCTTCCGCCGCCTGCCCGCCGATGTGCGCAAGTCCCTGAAGACCGAGCCGGGGGAGCGGGTGCTGACGTTCGCCCAGAGCGACGTGGGTCACGTGGTGGCCACGAACCTGGCGCTGCACCTGTCGGACGGGACGCGGGTGCCGTACGAGGAGGTCGACAGGGCGTCCTGGGACGAGGAGGGGCTGCGCGTCAGGACCATGGACGGCACCCGGCACTTCGAGCGGATCGCCGAGCCGCGGATGCTGCCCGAGACCGTACGCGAGCGCGTCAACGCCACGATCGTGGTCAACAAGCACGTCAGCCTGCCGGGGCGGGGCGGGGTACGGCTGGTGGCCAGGCGCCGGCCGGCCGGCGAGCTGCTCGGCTGGACCTTTGTCTTCGACGAGGGCCTCGACCCGACGGACCCCGGCCTCCGGGCGCAGGCGGAGCAGGCCCTGGAGGGGGTCCGGCGCAGCATGGGCGTGTGAGGCCGGGCGGGCCGCTCCTCAGTAGGGAATGCCGGTCTCGCGGGCCTTTCTGTCCATCTCGTCCTCCTCTGGCCAGCCCGTACCGGTGTCGTGCTCGCCGTGCTGGAGGAAGGGGATCCGCTGCTGCAGCGTGTCACCGACCTTGGTCCTGGCCATCCCGGCGACCTTCGACGCCTGCGCGCCGACCACGCCCGCGACCTCCTGGACCCGAGGGTTGTCGGCGACACGCTGAGCCGTTCGCTTGATCTGCTCGTACCGTTCGCGTCCGGCCCGGCTGCCCAGCACGTAGCCGACCGCCAGACCAACAGCGAATGTCATTCGATAACGCATTTTGCACCTCCGCTGTCTGCGGGCCTACCCCGCTTGCGATGCGACACGCACTCCCGGAGTGCGCTAATCTATTCCTGCGCACGACGGAGGGGCCCAAACGGCCCCGGCGAAATGCGCACACGGTCCGATCCCGCGTAGCTCAACGGCAGAGCAGCCGGCTGTTAACCGGCAGGTTATAGGTTCGAGTCCTATCGCGGGAGCTTTGCCAGACAGCGCAGTCCAGGCCCCTTCTCCTGATTCAAGGATGAGGGGCCTGCGTCGTTCCAGACATCGGCGGGAAGCCGGAGACGGCGGCCATGACCTGCGAAAGGCCCCTTCCCGGGTTCGGGGAGGGGCCTTCGCGTGTCCGGGTCAGGAGGTGCGGCCGGACCTTTTCGTGAGGACGCCGGTGAGAGCCCAGCCGAGGCCGACGATGATCCCGCCGGCGACGGCAGTGGCGCCGACGCCGCCGGACCCGAGCAGCGCGAGCACGGCGATGAGCACTCCGTACACCATGGTCAGAGCGAGCATCAGGCGCAAATACGTCTTCTGGTTCATGGGCTTGACGATCACACGGCCGGGTGCCTCGGCATATCCACCGATCAGTGGACATATCTCCGTAAAATCGTGGTCCATGGGTGAAGGGAGCGTCGTCGACGCCCGGGCCGAGAACGCCTGGCTACGTTCCTATCCCTACTGGGACGCCTACTTCGGCGTCGTGCTCGTGGCGACCATCGCGATCATCGTGGTGGACGGCGGGTCGCCGGTCGCGATCGTGCCACTGCTGCTGATCGCCGCCTCGTACGCGCTGTGGGGCCGTACCGCAGTGCGCAGGCCGCCCGGGTGGGTCGGGAAGAGCCGGTGGCACGCGGCCTCGATGATCGTCCTGTTCACCGCCGCCGACGTGGTGGCGCCGCAGGCGGCCGTGGCGTTGTCGGCGCTGATCCCGATGGCGTTCATGTCGCTGCGGGCGGCGCCGGCCGCGGTGGTGATGGTGGCGATGTTCACCGGACCGGCCATCCAGATCATGATCGACCTCGGGTCGCATCCGGTGGTCGTCGCGCTCGCGATCGTGCTCGTGCTGTCGGCCGCCGCGCTGCTCGGGGTGTTCATCGACCGGCTCGGGCGGCAGAACTCCGAGCGGGCGCGGCTGATCGCGGAGCTCGACCGCACCAGGGAGGAGCTGGCCGAGGTGAGCAAGGAGGCCGGGATGCTGGCCGAGCGGGAACGCCTGGCCGGCGACATCCACGACACCCTGGCCCAGGGCTTCACCGGCATCCTCATGGTGCTGCAGGCCGCGGACGAGCCGGACCGGCACGTGAGGCGGGCGATGGAGATCGCCAGGGAGAACCTCGCCGAGACCCGCGCGCTCATCGCCGCCCTCGCGCCGCCCGCCCTGGACGGGGCCTCGCTGGAGGAGGCGCTGGGGCGGCTGGCCAGGGGGTTCGAGCTGCCGGTGGAGGTCTCCGTCAGCGGCTCGGCGGGGGTGCCGCCGGCCGTGGCGGAGGCACTCGTACGCACCGCCCAGGAAGGGCTGGCCAACGTGCGCAAGCACGCCCGGGCCGGCACCGTACGGCTGGAGCTGCGGCACCTGGACGGGGGTCGCGTGCGGATGTCGATCGGCGACGACGGCCGCGGCTTCGACCCCGCGACCGTCTCGGACGGGTACGGCCTGCGCGCCATGCGGAGCCGGGTGACGCGGCTCGGCGGCACCGTCACCGTCACCGGCTCGCCCGGCGCGGGCACCACGATCTTGGTGGAGCTGCCATGCTCCGGGTGCTGATCGTCGACGACCATCCCGTCGTGCGCGAGGGACTGCGCGGCATGCTGCTGGCCGAGCCGGACATCGAGGTGGTGGGCGAGGCCGGGTCGGCGGACGAGGCCGTGGTGGTGGCGCGCCGGTTGCGGCCCGACGTGATCCTCATGGACCTGCGCATGCCGGGCGGGGACGGGATCGGCGCCATCGGCCGCCTGGAGGCGGGGCCGCGGGTCATCGTGCTGACGACGTACCAGGACGAGGCGGAGATCCAGCGGGCGCTCGCCGCCGGGGCGGCCGGATACCTGCTGAAGGACGTGTCGCGGCCCGAGCTCGCCGCGGCCGTGCGGGACGCCGCCCGCGGGCGCACGGTGCTGGCGCCGTCGGTGGCGGCGCGGCCGGCCGCCCCGTCGGCCGGGCGGCAGGCTGGGCGGCCGGTGGGGCCCGCGCTCTCGGGACGGGAGCGGGAGGTGCTGGAGCTGGTCGCCGAGGGGCTGACCAACGCGGAGATCGGCCGGCGGCTGTACATCGGGGAGGCCACGGTCAAGACCCACCTGCTGCGGGTGTTCGGCAAGCTGGGCGTCTCCGACCGGACCTCGGCCGTGCTGGCGGCGCTGGACCTGGGGCTGGTGCGGCGGCGTACCTGAAGATCGCTTCGGGTGTCTTCAGGGGCGCTTCAGGTACGGGGGGCCACCCTCGGGGCTGTCGCATTCACCTCGGAGAGGGAGATCTCATGTTCAAGCGACGCGTCGCCCTGGTCGCCGCCGTCGCCGCGCTCGGCGTGGCGGGGCTGGCCGGGCCCGCGCTGGCCGACGACGGGCCCGTCAGGGTGCACGGCGGTGAGACGGCCGTGCTCGGCGTCCAGCTGACGTGCCGGCTGAGTGACGGCGAGGTCGTCAAGTTCTCCAAGGCGAAGTCCGCCGAGCTCGTCAAGGAGGACTTCGTCAAGAAGGCGTTCGTCAAGAAGGGCAAGACCGGCGTGCGGGATGACCGGGTGTCGATCAGGCTCCCGGCCGAGAAGCTGCCGGTCAAGGTCAAGGACGGCAAGCACATCAAGCCCGGCAAGCACATCAAGACCGGCAAGCTTGATCGCGTCATCCACCTCACCTGCGTGTGGGACGGGCCCGCGGGCTCCGGGGACAAGGAGCCGGGCAAGAAGCTGGACAAGCTGGAGGCGGTGTACGAGTAGGCGGAGAAACGCCCCCGGAGGAGGGAACCGGGGGCGTTTCGTTTTGGTTTGGCGGGACAAAACGGGGTTCGGCGAGGAAAGATATGGGGGCCGGTCAGGGGCCGGTGCCGCGGAATGCCGTGGGAGGCGTGGAGAGGGCGCCGCCACCAGGACGTGCCGCCGACCCGGAATCGGCGGGGCGATCCGACGACGGAGAAGTGCTGGTTGCCGTGTCTTCCTGGATCATGTCCCTGCGCCCCTTCGACGCTCTCGCCGCATCGGCGGTGATCGAGCGGACGACCGATCTTCGCGAGGCGGAGCGTTTCCTCAGGCTCTACCACGCCGAGAACCCCTCCGCCGGAGGGCTGCACGCCCGCCTGCGCGACGTCACGAGAGACGTGGCCCGCTCCGGCACCTACACGCACACGTTCGAGGAACTGGAGTTCGGCGCCCGGGTGGCCTGGCGCAACAGCAACCGGTGCATCGGCCGGCTCTACTGGCGTTCGCTGCGGGTGCGCGACCGCAGGACGGTGGACACGGCCGAGGGGGTGGCCCTGGAATGCGTCGCCCACCTGCGCGAGGCCACCGGGGACGGCAAGATCAGGCCCACGGTCACCGTGCTGCCTCCCGACACCCCCGCCCGGCCCGGCCCCCGGATCGTCAACGACCAGCTTATCCGCTACGCCGGGTACCGGACCCGCGAGGGCGTCATCGGCGACCCGAAGAACGTGGCCCTCACGGAGTCGGCCAGGGCCCTCGGGTGGCGGGGCGGGCAGGGCAGGTTCGACGTGCTGCCGGTGATCATCCAGCCCGGCCTGGGGGACACGCTGCTGTGCAACCTGCCGGGGGACGCCGTGCTGCAGGTGCCGCTGATCCATCCGGAGTACGCCTGGTTCGCGAAGCTTCGACTGCGCTGGCACGCCGTACCGGCTATTTCGGATATGTGCCTGGAGATCGGCGGCATCTGCTACCCGTGCGCGCCCTTCAACGGCTGGTACATGGGCACCGAGATCGGCGCCCGCAACCTCGCGGACACCGACCGGTACGACCAGCTCCAGGTGGTGGCCGAGCACCTCGGGCTGGACACCTCCACCGAGCGAACCCTGTGGCGCGACCACGCGCTGGTGGAGCTGAACGTGGCCGTGCTGCACTCGTTCGAGCGGGCGGGGGTCACGGTCACCGACCACCACACCGAGGCGCGGCGGTTCCTGACCCACCTGTCACGCGAGGAGAAGGCCGGGCGGGTCTGCCCCGCGGACTGGTCGTGGATCGTGCCGCCGCTGTCAGGCAGCGCCACCCCGGTCTTCCACCGCTACTACGACACCCGCGTCCTCACCCCCGCCTTCGTCCACCACCGTTAGCCGCTCGCGCAGCGCGGCCTGTTCGGCGCCGGTCAGGCCGCCCGCCCGCAGGTACTCCTCGACGTCCAGGCCGTCCAGCAGCGCCATGATCACCTCGGGGGTGGTGGTGCCCGCCCGGGCGAGGTGGCCCCGCACGCGCAGGTCGTCGTCGGGCTGGCCCAGCTTGGCGTAGAGGGGGCGCAGGCGGGCCGCCGACAGCTCGTAGTCGGCCAGGATGTCCGGCCCGGCGACCCCGGCCAGGGCGAGCAGCAGCAGGGAGACCAGCCCGGTGCGGTCGCGGCCGGCCACGCAGTGCACGAGCACCCCGCCGGGCGGCGCCTCGGCGATCACCCGCAGGGCGGCGGCGCACCGGTCGGGGCGGCGTTCCAGGAAGGGGCCCAGGTAGAGGGGCGTCCCGCCGTACAGGTGGAGGTCGGGGTCGCCGGGGCGGTCCAGCGAGACCTGTACGACCGTCATCCCGGGGGGACGCAGGCCCGGCTCGGCGCGGTGCTCGCCGGGGCGGCGCAGGTCCAGGATGGTGCGCACGCCGTGGGCCGCCGCGGCCGCCCAGCCCGCCGGGGTCAGCCGGTCGGGCGTGTCGGAGCGCACCACCGCTCCCCAGCGCGTCCGGCGCCCGCCCGCCGCCGGTAATCCGCCGAGATCGCGCACGTTGTGGCAGCCGTCCCAGGCGAGGTCCCTGATCACGCCGTCAGCCTATCCTTGCCATCGACTACTAGAACATGGTTCTGTTGGAGCATGGAAGAACTCGTACTCTCCACGGTCGACCAGGGCGTCCTCACACTGACCTTCAACCGTCCCGACACGCTGAACGCCTGGACGGACGCGATGGGGAGGCGCTACTTCGACCTGCTGGCCCAGGCCGCGAAGGACCCCGAGGTACGCGCGGTGGTGGTCACCGGCGCGGGCAAGGGCTTCTGCTCGGGGGCCGACTTCAAGACCCTGGCCGCCCTCCAGGAGGGCTCCTACGACGCGGAGCCGGATCCGCGGCCGAACACGTTCCCCACCACCATCGGCAAGCCGATCATCGCCGCGGTGAACGGGGCCTGCGCGGGGCTGGGCATGGTGCACGCGCTCATGTGCGACCTGGTCTTCACGGCCGAGGACGCCAAGTGGACGACGGCGTTCGCGCGCCGGGGGCTGATCGCCGAGTACGGGTTGTCGTGGGTGCTGCCGCGTGTCATGGGCCAGCAGCGGGCCATGGACGTCCTGCTGTCGGGGCGGGTGTTCAGCGGGCGGGAGGCGTACGAGCTGGGGCTGGCCAACCGGGCGGTGCCGGGGGAGTCGCTGCTGGCGCAGGCCCGGGAATATGCCAGGGAGCTGGCCGAGTACAGCTCGCCGGCCTCGATGGCGGTGATCAAGCGGCAGGTCTGGCAGGACTGGGAGACGACCCTGCGGGAGGCCGCCGGGACGGCCACCAAGGAGATGATCGTCTCCTTCGGCCGCCCGGACTTCACCGAGGGCGTCGCGAGCTTCCTGGAGCGCCGCCCGCCGCGCTTCCCCGCCCTCTGAGCCGGCGCCGCCGAACCGTCAGGCCACGCGGTGGGCGCCCGCGGCCAGGGACGCGGGCAGGAAGCGGGGGGCACGGAAGCCGCGCTCGGCGTAGGCGCTCGACACCGACTCCCGCACGGTGTCCAGGCGGCTCTCCGGCACCAGCGCGATGGCCGAGCCGCCGAAGCCGCCGCCGGTCATCCGGGCGCCGCGGGCGCCGCCCCGCAGGGCCGCCTCCACGGCCAGGTCCAGCTCGGGGGAGGAGACCTCGTACTGGTCCCGCAGGGACAGGTGCGAGGCGTTCAGCAGGGCGCCGATCTCCGTGACGGCGCCCGCGCGCAGCAGGCCGATCAGGGCCTCCACCCGGTGGTTCTCCGTGACGATGTGCATCGTGCGCTTGCGCTCGTCGCCCTGCAGCCGCCCCAGCGCCTCGGCCAGGTCCGTGACGTCGCGCAGCGCCGGGACGCCGAGCTTGCGGGCGGCCGACTCGCACTCCGCGCGGCGCTTGGCGTATTCGCCGCCGGCGTGCTCGTGGTGCACCTGCGTGTCGATGATGAGCAGGCTGAGGCCGTGGGCGGCCAGGTCGAGCGGGATGTCGCGGGACCCGAGCGAGCGGCAGTCGAGGAACAGCGCGTGCCCCTCGCGGCACAGCGCCGAGGCGGCCTGGTCCATGATGCCGCAGGGCATGCCGACGAAGTCGTTCTCCGCCCGCTGGCTCAGCAGCGCCAGCTCCATGGGCGTCATGCCCAGCTCGTGCAGCTCGTTGAGCGCCGAGGCGACGGACACCTCCAGGGCGGCGCTGGAGCTGAGCCCCGCGCCCTGCGGGACGTCGCCGTCGATGGCGATGTCCGCGCCCGCCACCCGGTCGCCCAGCATCTCCAGCACGCCGACGACGTAGCGGGTCCAGCCCCGCGACTCCTCGTGGCTCTCCAGGGTGACGGGCTCGCCGGAGGAGGACTGCAGCGACAGCAGCCGGATGGTACGGTCGGCGCGCGGCGTGACCGCGGCCGTCACTCCCCATGGCACCGCGAAGGGCAGGACGAAGCCGTCGTTGTAGTCGGTGTGCTCGCCGATCAGGTTGACCCGGCCGGGCGCGTGCCAGACGGTCGCCGGTGACGCGCCATAAGCGGCAGTGAAAGCTTCAACAACGCGCATAACCGAACACTCCTCAACAATGGCCCGTCCGTAGACTAGCGCCATGGAGGAACTCCTGGATCCAGTGCTCGGTCAGGTCCGGGTGTTCCTGATGCCCGACGACAACAAGCCGCGCAAGCTCAAGTACAACCTGGGCCACCCCCGGCTGCTGACCTTCGGCGGCGCCTACTCCAACCACGTCAGGGCGGTCGCCGAGGCCGGGCGGCGGCACGGGATCGACACGATCGGCGTCATCCGCGGCGAGGAGCACCTGCCCCTGAACCCCGTGCTCGCCCACGCGGTGGCCTGCGGCATGACGATCACCTATCTCGACCGCGCCTCCTACCGGCTCAAGCACACCGAGGAGGTGCGGGCGCGGCTGCGCGAGCGCTGGGGGCGGGACGTGGCGATCCTGCCCGAGGGCGGCAGCAACGCGGCGGCCGTACGCGGGTGCGCGGAGCTGCCGGCGGAGATCCCCGTGGACTACGACGTCATCGCCTGCCCGGTGGGCACCGGCGGCACGCTGGCCGGGATCTCGGCGGGGCTGCCCGAGGGCAGGCGGGCGCTCGGGTTCGCGGTGCTGAAGGGGGCGGGGTTCCTCGCCGGTGAGGTGGAGAGGCTCCAGCGGGAGGCGTACGGCCGGGTCTGGTCGAACTGGTCGATCAACCTGGACTACCACTTCGGCGGGTACGCCCGATCAACCCCGACCTTGGACCGGTTTATCGCGAAATTTCGGGTCGAGGGGATTTATGTGGCCAAGATGCTCTACGGCCTGCTCGACCTCGCCCGCCGGGGCGCCTTCGCCCCCGGCACCCGCATCGTCGCCGTGATCACCGGTCAGCCCTCCACGCCCGTGGCCGAGTGCGGCGCTCCCACCGGCTTCGACTCGGGCGAGCCCCGCTGGCGCAGATAGATCGACAGCGCCACCATCGACAGCACGGCCAGCAGCTCCGACTGCCAGTTCTGCAGGCTGCGGTTCCAGAACTCCGCCGAGGTGACATAGGACCACCACGAGACCGGATCCCGCAGGTCGCCCAGCCGTTCTGAGTTGTAGGCGGCCTGCCCCGCCACCGACTGCGCCAGCCACGACAGCACGAAGACGCCGCCCATCACCAGTCCCAGCGAGTTGCTGAACAACCACAACCGCAGGCCGCCGACCCTGGCCCAGGCGGGCGAGCCGGCCTCCGCGTGCCGTCCGATCTGCTGCTCCTCATCGGACTCGGCCCCCTCCCGGCCGGGCCTCTTGGACTCGGGCGAGCCCTTCTGCACGAGCCAGACGGTGAGCATGATGAACAGGAAGAACTGCAGATATTCGGACTGCCAGTTCTCGGCCACGTCCACGGCGAACGACGAGGAGGCCACGTACCGGAAGAAGGAGATCGGCTCGCCGCCCTCGGCGAGCTGTGTGTCATTGAACTGCAGCAGGCCCGCCACCGCCTGCCCACCCACCGCCAGCAGGAACATCACCAGGAACGCGAGCGCCAGCGCGTTCTCCTTGAGCCATCTCACAGCCGCGACCACCCCACCACGAAGAACCACGCCAGCCCGATCACGATGATGGCCACGGTCAGCGCGAACATCACCCGCATCAGTCCTCAACCTCGCACTCATACGGCAGGTCGCCCATCGGCCGGCAACCGGCCGCCCTGACCCGCCAGCCGTCGCTGAAGCGGTGCAGGAACAGCGTGTCCCCGGCCAGCCGCACCTGCGCGTCGTCGCCCCACAAGGAGACGGAGACCAGCCCGCCGCCCGCGCCGAGCCGCAGCTCCCGCAGCGCGTCGGCGCACCCCTGGCCAGGGTCGGGCAGCTTGTCGGCGGTCTTGCGGGTGAGCATCGCGCAGGCGGCCTCCTCCCGGTGCGCGGCCACCGCCGCGTGGAAGCCCGCCGCCGCCCGCGCCGGAGCGGACGTGTCCGCGGCGCAACCGGCGGTGGCCAGCGCGAGCGCGAGCACGATGATCCTCGTTCTCATGCGTCCCGGCTACCCACCGGCGGATCGGACATGCGGCCCCAGAGGCTATCCGAGCTGGTCGAGCACGGGGGAGACCAGCGCGTTGAGCTCGCGGGCCAGCACCGTCACCGCCCGGTGGGCGCTCTGCTCGACCTCGTCGTGCGGCCCCTCCGGCTCCGGCGGCAGGTCGTCGAGCGGCACCGGCGCCTCGACGAGCAGCGTGGCCCGCAGGAACGGGATCCTGGCCAGGTCCTGCTGGGTCGGCTCGACGTATTGACCGAAGGTCTCCTGCCAGCCCAGCCATCCCCGGTCGCGCCACCAGGCGCGCGAACGCGTGAGCTCCTCGGGCAGCGGCGAGACCAGCCGGACGCGGGCGTAGAGCGTGCCGTCCCAGGTGTTGCGGTGGCAGGTGGCCTCCAGCACGCGCCGGTCCCAGCGTACGAAGCCGGGGGTCAGCGACGGCGGCGTGGCCAGCCGCCACGCCGCGCAGGCGAACCTGACGGGCGCGATGTCGCCCCACTCGAACTCGTCCAGGTTTTTACGCACGTGCACGGCGTAGCGCCCGTCACGGTCCCTGTCGAACTCCTGGTCGATCCAGAACGCCTTGCCCATGGAGTACACGCTACGGCCCTCCCGTACTTCTCCGCGCACGGACCGGAGATCTCGGAATGCCCTATGACATGCGCGACAGATGTGTAGCTTTTTCCCACTGTTGGGATGACTTTGGAGTGAGTTGATGGCGTCGGAGCAGCTTGATACGGCCATGGGCCACTGGAAAGAGGGCAATCTCGACGCGGCGGCCGCGCTGTTCAGGGAGATCGCGGCCACGGGGGACCCGGAGGCGTCTCATCTGCTGGCCGGGCTGCTGCAGGAGCAGGGCGACCTTGACGGTGCCGAGGCGGCGCACCGGTCGGTGATCCAGTCCGGCGACCCGGTGTTCGGGCAGCGCTCGGCCATCGCCATGGGCATGATGCTGGTCAACGCCAAGGAGTGGCCGGCGGCGCACCGGGTGTTGTCGATCGCCTCCAGCGGGGCCGACTTCGAGGTGGCCGCGCTCGCCGACACGGCGCTGGTGCTGGTGTGCACGCAACTGGGTGACGCGCCGGGCGCGCAGGCGGCCCTTGAGCGGGCCCGGCGCTGTGACAGCCCGTCCGTGGCCGAGCTGGCCGCGCGGCTGGAGCTGCCCGAGTTCCACCAGGATCCGGCCTCGGCCCGGGACCTTTACGAGCAGGCCGAGACCGAGGAGGACTACCGGACGCTGCTGACGTGCGGCGACCCGGACGTGGTGTCGCGCTCGGCGTTCCACCTCTACCGGTTGTACGCCGAGGACGAACAGTACGCCGCGGCCCGCGAGATGTGCGAGCACGCCATCGCCGTCGGCCACCCCGACCACCTGGCCATGGCCCACAAGCTGCTCGGCGCGGTGCTGGTGGACCTGGGCGAGTTCGCCGAGTCCGCGGCCGCCTACCGCGTGGCCGCCGAGGACCCCAGGCCCGAGATCCGGCTGGACGCGCTCATCGAGCTGGCCAAGGTGACCGCGCAGCTCGGCGACGTGGCCGAGACGAAGGCCATCTTCCGCCGGGTCATCGCCAGCGGCCAGCACGAGTACGTCGTGCAGGCCCAGGCGTGCCTGGCCCAGATGCACACCGAGGCGGGCGAGACGGCCGAGGCGCTGATGGCGCTGCGCGCCGTGCTGGAGGCGGGCGAGAGCGAGTGGGCCTCGGTCTGCGTCGCCCTGCTCGGCATGCTGCTCGACCAGAGCCCGGACGCCCACGACGCGATCATGGAGCTGGTGCGGCTGGCCGCCGGGCACCAGGACCCCGACGCCGCCTTCAAGGCCACCCTGCTGCTGGAGCACGCCGCCCGGCAGCAGCCGCTCGCCGACCCGGTCGCGGAGCAGGCGCTCCAGGACACCGACGCGGCGCTGGCCCATCTGAAGGCGGGCGAGCTGGCCGAGGCCCGGCGGTTGCTGCGCCGGGCCGCGGACTCGGCGGCCGCCATGGAGTCGCTCAGGGCCATGGTGGTGCTCGCCGAGCTGGAGCTGGGCGAGGGCGACCGGGAGCAGGCCGACGAGCTGCTGGCGTACGTGGCCGAGTGCGACGACGTGCTCCAGGGCTTCCACGCGAGCTTCGTGCTGCACCTGGTACGGGAGTCGGGCGAGGACCTGCATCCCGTACTGGCCGCCATGGTGGCCCACCAGCGGCTGGGGCGGGAGGAGGGACTGCGGCGCTATCGCGCGGCCATGGACCACGCCGACCCGGCCGTGGCCGCCATCGGCACCGCCGTGTTCGCCCAGGTGCTGGCCTCCCTCGGATATGAGCTGTCCGAGGCGGCCAAACTCTTCAGGACGGCGGCGGACTCCGGGGATCCGCTGGCGCTGTCGTACACCGCGGTGATCTGCAAGGAGATGGTGACCGACGGGGACGAGACGCTGGCGCTGCTGCGCCGGGCGCGGACGGACGGCCATCCGGTGCTGGCGCCGTGGGTGGCCTACGCGCTGGGCGGGCGGGTCGTGGAGGAGGACGAGGGCGAGGCGCGGAGCGCGTACCAGGAGGCGATGGACACCGGCTGCGGCGGGTTGCGGTATGCCGCGGCGGCGGAGCTGGTGGCGGTGCTGGAGGAGCAGGGCGACCTCCTGGCGGCCTGCCGGGTGCACGAACGGCTGATCGCCGAGGGCGAGGCGAGGCGCGGCGCGTGGGCACTCGGCTACACCAGGATCAGGCTCGACGACTTCGAGGGGGCCGGGGCCGCCTTCGCCGCGTCGGACGACGAACTGTGCGTGTTCGGCAGGCTCTTGCTGGAGAGGGACTTCGCGGCGGCCGTACGGGCCTTTCCCGAGGGGGACGCGGGGCGGATGGCGAGCACGCTGGCGATGGAGTGCGCGCACGCCTGGGAGCGCACCGGGCAGCGGGCCGCCGCCGACGGCGCGTTGTCGCTGGTGGCCACCGCCGGCGCCGCGGACATGCGGCAGGAGGCGAGCTGCTACCTCGGAGCGCTGCGCAACGACGCGGGGGACAAGGGCGGGGCCCTCGACGCCTGGCGGCAGGCCATGGGCGACGACGAGCACCTCAACGGCGTCGCTCTGCGGGCCGCCGGGAGCGTCCACTTCGACCTGGGGGAGTACGCCGCGGCCGCCGCGGCGTTCGAGCAGGCGCCCGACGACGAGGACGAACGGGCCGACTCGGTCCTCGGGCTCGGCGAGTCGCTGGTGGCGTGCGGCCGTAAGGACGAGGCCCGCGAGCGGCTGACCGAGGTGTTCGGCGCCGACGGGATCCTGCACTACGCCTGGTTCCTGCGCGAGCACGGCGACCCGGAGGGCGCGCTCGCGGCGCTGCGGGCCGCCCGGCTCGAGCCGACCGGTGAGTCCGAGCGCCTGCTCGGCAACCTCCTGGCCATGACCGGCGACCTCGAAGGGGCCAAGGCGGCCTTCGAACGCGCGGCGGCCGTCGACCCCGGCACGGAGGCGCGGACCATGCTGGAGGCGGGCCGCCGCATGCTGGCGGTGGGCGACACGGAGACCGCGCACTTCGCCCTGGAGCGGGCCGCCGCCCAGGAAGGCGACGAGTACAGCGCCGCCGTGGCCCGCATGCTGCTCGGCCGGGCCACGCCGGAGGAGCTGCCGTGGGTGCTGCTGGCCGAGGGCGACCGGCCGGGCGCGCTCGCGGCGCTGACCGCGCAGACCGGGTCCGAGCTGACGGCGGAGCTGCTGCTGGCCATCCACGACGGTAACGTGGCGGCCGTCCGCGACCTGGTGACGTCGCTGCCGGACGAGGCCAGGCAGGACGCTCTGCAGACTGTCATGGAGCAGGTCGCCGATCTGGACAACGCGAACGTGGCCGAAGGGCTCTCGCGGCTGGTCGCCGGCCTGGGAAGCGGGGAGCTCGCCGCGCGGGCCGCGATCGAGCTGGGCGTGGTGCTCGCGAACCGCGGCCACCACAGCCGGGCCGAGCTGGCCTTCCTGCCCGCCACCCTGCCCACTACCGGGGACCCCGCGAGTTCCGTGACGGCCTGGCGCAACATCTCCGTCGTCCGCCGTCGCCGCGGCGACCTCGACGGGGCGATAGAGGCGGCCCGCGCCGCGCTGCCGGACACCACGCTCCTGCTCGCCGAGCTGCTCGAAGAGCGGGGCGACCAGGCCGAGCTGCGCGACGTGCTGCGGGCGGGCGCGGCCCGGGGCGACCTCGAATCCGTCCGCCGCCTGCTCGTCACCCTGCTCCAGGACGGGGAGCACGATGCCCTGGTCAAGGAGGCCGAGCTGGCCGTCGGTACCGGTGATCCGGAGACCGTGTCCATGGGCTACTGGGTGTGGGGCGACGTGTACAAGGCGGCGGGCGACATGGAGCGCGCGGCCCTCATGTACGGCAAGGCCGTCGACACGAACTTCCCCGGCACCGTGGCGAGCATCCGGGTGGACCTCGCCCGTGCGCTGCGCGCGCTGGGCGACACCGGCGGCGCCGTCCGCGAGGCGCGACTGGCCGTCGAGTCGGGCGACCCCGTCGGGGTGGCCAGAGGCGGCATGGATCTCGGCGTCTGGTTGCACGAGGACGGCGACCAGCTGGGCGCCGCGCGGGCGTTCGCCGTGGCCGCCGCGACCGACGTTACCGACCTGGCCGAAAGCGCCGCAGGGAACCTGGCCACCCTGGCCTACCAGGCGTTCGACCGCGGCGAGCACACCCTGGCCCTGCAGGTGCTCGGGCTGATGGGCGAGCGGGCCGCCGAGGTGGCGCGCCGGCTGGGCGGGGAGTGCGACGACCCGGCGGCCGTGCGGGCGTACTTCGAGGCGGCGGGTCCGGGGGCGTTCGCCGAGCTGGACATCGCCGGCCGGCTGGCCGCGCTGGGCGAGACGGCCGAGGCACGGGCGATCTTCGAGCGGCTGAGCGCGCACGACGATCCGGAGGTGCGCTTCGTGGCCGGGGCGCGGCTGCTGGAGCTGCTCAACGGCGAGGGCGACCAGGACGCCTTCTACGACGTCGCGCGGCGGCAGGCGGCCGACGCCGACAGCCCCGTCCAGGGGGCGTTCGGGAGCCTGCTCGGCATGCTCCAGGACAGCCGCGGCGACACGGAGGCCTCGATCGAGACGTTGCGCGAGGCGGCCGCCGGGGGCGAGCCCATCGCGCTGTCCACGCTCGCTCAGACGCTGGTCGGTGCCGGCCGGGTGGAGGAGGGCCGGGAGGCGTACCTGCGGGTGCTCGACGCCGGCGACGCCGACCTGGCCGTACGGGCGATGGTGGCGATCGGGCAGACCTATCACGACGAGGACGAGGAGCGGGCCCGCCACTGGTACCTGCGGGCGGTCGAGGAGGGCACAGGGCACAACGCCGCGCTGGGGGCGATGTACCTGGGCGCGCTGGCCAAGCGCCGGCGGGACTTCCCCGAGGCGCTCACCTGGTACCAGCGGGTGATCGACTCCGGGGACCCGGAGTCGGGGATGGCCGCGGCGCACCTCGGCGAGCTGTGCTACTGGCTCGGGGACCGGGACGGGGCGCTGCGGTACTACGAGCTGACGCTGGGGCTCACCGAGCAGGACTACCTGGTGGCCGAGGCGGCCTGCCGGGCGGGCGAGATCCGCTACGGCCGCGGCGACCTGGAGCCGGCGCGGCGGCTGCTGGCGCAGGCCGTGGGCACCGGCGACCCGGCGTTCGGCCCTGAGGCGGAGGCGCTGCTGGCCAGGCTCGGCTGACAGGCGGCGCGCGGGACGGCCGCCGGGGGCGATGCCCGGACGAACTTGCCCTTAATAAAATGACCGAATAGTCTCATCTGGTCAAACAAATGGGGTGGGGCTATGGGCAAGGTCGGGCGGCCACCGGTGGATCCCGCGCGGCAGGCCGAACGGGCGCACCGGATCCTCGACGCCGCCGCCGAGCTGATCCTGCGCTGGGGCTACGACAAGACCACGATCGACGACGTGGCCAGGCGGGCGGAGGTGTCCAAGGGCACCATCTACCTGCACTGGCGGACGCGTGACGACCTGTTCGCCGCGCTGTTGCGGCGTGAGCGGGTCCACATGGTGGCCGAGGTGCGCCGCCGGGAGCCCGCCACGCCGAGCGCGCTGTTCGGGGAGGTCACCCGCGCCATGTCGCGGCGGCCGCTGCTCCGGGCGGTCCTGTCCGGCGACTCCGAGGTGCTCGGCAAGCTCACCCGCCAGAAGCTGCGGGGCGGGGGCGGTCTGGCGGCGGACGAGGTCCTGGACGGATATCTGGCGGAGCTGATCCGGCTCGGCGCGGTACGCGAGGAGCCGGGGGACCACGCCAGGGTGATCAACTCGATCGTCTACGGGTTCCTGATGCTGCCGGGCGCGGCGAGCCTGTCCTCCGACCGGATCGCGGACCTGGTGGCCGACACCGTCGAACGCGTCATGAGCCCCGGCCGGGAGCCGTCCGCCGAGCAGGCGGCCGCCGTGGCACGGGCCACCCTCGGTTTTGTCGACGCCCTGGAGGAGCTCGCCCGGCGCAAGCTGGCGGACTCCCTGGGCTCTAAGGAGCGTGCGAAATGAGGGCCGTCATCCCTCTCGACGACGCCGCGGCCGACCTGGCGACCGCGGGTGGCAAGGGCGCCTCCCTCGCCAGGCTGGCCAGGGCCGGGCTGCCGGTGCCCGGCGGGTTCCACATCACGACCGGGGCCTACCGGGCGTTCGTGTCAGGGTTCCGCGAGGAGATCCTGCGGGCCGCCGCCGAGGGCGACCCGGACCGGATCGCGGCGCTGTTCGAGGCGCACGACATGCCCGGCGACCTCGCCGAGGAGATCCGGCGGGCGTACGCGGCGCTCGGCCCCGGCGTGCCCGTGGCCGTGCGCTCCTCGGCCACCGCCGAGGACCTGCCGGACCTGTCGTTCGCCGGTCAGCAGGACACCTACCTCAACGTCCGGGGCGAGGACCTGCCGGCGGCGGTCAAACGCTGCTGGGCCTCGCTGTGGAACCCGCGCGCCGTCGCCTACCGCGACCGCAACGGCGTGCCGCACGACGACGTGGCGCTGGCCGTGGTGGTGCAGGAGCTGGTGGACGCCGACGCGGCCGGCGTCATGTTCACCGCGAACCCGGTCAACGGCGCCCGCGACGAGATCGTGGTCAACGCCTCCTGGGGACTCGGCGAGGCGGTCGTCGGCGGCCAGGTCACCCCGGACACGGTCGTCGTGTCCGGCGGCGCGGTCACCAGCACCCGGCTCGGCGACAAGGCCGTCATGACCGTACGCACCGCGGCGGGCACCGAGGAGCGGCCGGTGCCGTCCGAGCTGCGCGGCCAGGCCGTGCTCGACGCCGCCGAGGCCGTGACGCTGGCCGGGCTGGGCGCGCGGGTGCAGGCCCTGTACGGCACCCCCATGGACGTCGAGTGGGCCCGGCACGCCGGCACGTTCGCG
This sequence comes from Nonomuraea jiangxiensis, assembly GCF_900099965.1. Taxonomy (GTDB): domain Bacteria; phylum Actinomycetota; class Actinomycetes; order Streptosporangiales; family Streptosporangiaceae; genus Nonomuraea; species Nonomuraea jiangxiensis. Next base: position 292,144 of record NZ_FNDJ01000001.1, read on the forward strand.
ATCCTCCAGGCCCGCCCGATCACCGGCCTCCAGCCACGGGTCGAGGAGTGGAACGACAGCCTCAAGGGCGAATACCTCTGGACCGGCGGCAACCTGGGCGAGGCCATCCCCGACGTGATGACGCCGTTGACGTGGTCGTTCGTGCGGCTGTTCATCCATGAGGCGATGTCCTCCTCGACCCTGCCCGGCTACGACGTGGTCGGCAACATCGGCGGCCGCTTCTACATGAACCTGAGCGTCGCCTACTCCATGGCCAGGGCCGTGGGCATGCAGTCCCGGCTGAGCGCGGTCGAGCAGGTTTTCGGCAGGATCCCGCCGGGGCTGGACGTGCCGATGGTTCCGACGTCGCGCTGGCGGCTCGTCAAGCTGGTGGTGCCCCTGGCTCTGCGCATGCGGCGCCGCGTACGCGAGAACCTCAGGGGCATGCGCGCGTTCCTGGCCACCTCCCAGCGGCGGTGCGAGGAGCTGCGCGCCCGGATCGCCGCCACCGGCTCCGGCCCCGAGCTGGCCGATCTGTGGGCGCGCGAGATCGAGCCGCACGTGGTCACCTCCTGCCGCATGCTGGAGGCCGCGGGCCGCCAGGGCGGCGCGACGCTCGTCTTCACCCGCGACCGGCTGCGCAGGATGATGGGCGAGGTCGACGCGGAGGCGATGCTGACCGGCGTGAACGCGGGCGGCGAGCTGGCCAGCCTGGGCCCGGTCATGGGCCTGACCCGGCTCGCCCGCGGGGAGATCACCAGGGACGAGTTCGCCAGGACGTACGGGCATCGCGGCCCGCACGAGTTCGAGGTGTCGATCCCCCGGCCCGGCGAGGACCCCGGCTGGATCGACGCCCAGCTCGCGGGCCTGCGTGACCTGAGCTCCGGCACCGAGGAGCTGCTCGCCCGGCAGGCCGGGGCCAGGGAGGAGGCGTGGGCCCGCTTCGCCCGGCGCTACCCGGGCAAGGAGGCCGGGATGCGGGCCAGGGTCCAGCGCTGGAACGCGGTCGTACGCGACCGGGAGGCCGCCCGTTCGGAGAACATGCGGGCCTTCTGGGTGTTACGGGCGTTCGCGGTGCGGGCCGGCGAGCTGACCGGGCACGGCGACGACGTGTTCTTCCTCGACCTGGAGGAGCTGCTGGCGCTGCTGCGCGGCGACCCGGCCGGGCTGGAGCGGGTGCCGGTGCGGCGGGCGACCCACGAGCGGTACGCGGCGCTGCCGCCCTACCCGGTGCTGATCGTCGGCCACTTCGACCCGGTGCGCTGGGCCGCCGACCCCGACCGGCGGGCCGACCTCTACGACGCGCGCGGCGGTGGGACCCCGGTGAGCGAGACCGTGACCGGGTTCCCCGGCGCTCCCGGCGTGGTGGAGGGCGTCGCCCGGGTGATCTCGGGGCCGGAGGAGGGGGAGCGGCTCAAGGCGGGCGAGATCCTGGTGACCACGCTCACCAACGTGGGCTGGACCCCGATGTTCCCGCGTGCCGCCGCCGTCGTGACGGACATGGGCGCGCCGCTGTCGCACGCCTCGATCGTGGCCCGCGAGCTCGGCATCCCCGCCGTGGTCGGCACCGGCAACGCCACCATGCGGCTGCACGACGGCGACCGGATCCGGGTGGACGGCGAGCGCGGCACGGTGGAGTTGCTGGCGCCCGAAGAGTCCGCCGAGTCGGTCGCCCGCGAAACCGGCGGGTGATCCGGCGGCCCTCACCCCACGTGGATGCCGGGACGCCGGGCGGGATCGGGCTCGCTGGAGCGGATGATCTCCCGTACGACCGGGGCGGTGTCACCGCGCCCCAGGATGAGGTAGCGGAACAGGTGCGCCAGGGGCGACCCCTCCGCCCACTGGAAGTAGCAGTGCGGCCGGACCCCGGTGGCGTCCCGCAGCGCGAGCAGGATGGCGGCGATGGCGTTGGGCGCGGCCGGGCTCTCCGCGCGCAGCACGCGGTATTTGCCCACCTCCACCCCGCGCACCCGCAGCACGTCGCTGAAGTCGGACGGGTCGATGACGTCGATCTCCAGGAACAGCACGTCCGCCCGCCCGGGCACCGGGTTGATGCCGCGCTGCTCGGCCTCCTTGGCCTCGTACTCGGCCCGGTCGCCGGGGTTGCGCCGGTTGGCGATGATGTCGAGCGCGCCGTCGTAGGCCAGCGAGTCGGTCACGAACCGCCGCGCCGCCTCGTCGAACTCGATCCGGTCGGCCCGCAACTCGGTGGTCCGCGACACCCGCGAGACCAGGGAGATCGCGATGATGCCCAGGATGAACAGCGCGGAGATGGCGATGCCGTCCGGCTTCTCCCTGATGTTCTCCACCAGGGCGTAGAGCAGGACCAGGGTGAGCACGGTGAACCCGGCGATCGCCGGTCCCTGCCGGTGGCGGATGGCGGAGATCGTCACCGCGACCGCGCCGGAGACCATCATGGCCAGGATGCCGGTGGCGTACGCGCCCGCCTGGGCGTCGACGTCGGCGCCGAAGGCGATGGTGAGCACGATGCAGATGCCCGTGTAGACCAGCACCACGGGCCGCACGGCGCGGCCCCAGTCGGGCGCCATGCCGTAGGACGGCAGGTAACGCGGCACGATGTTGATCAGCCCGGCCATCGCGGAGGCCCCGGCGAACCAGAGGATGAGGATGGTGCTGATGTCGTACGCGGTGCCGAACACCTCGCCGAGCCGCTCGTGCGCCAAGTATGCCAGCGCCCGGCCGTTCGCCTCGCCGCCCGGCCGGAACTCCTCGGCCGGGATGAGCACGGTGGTCACGAAGCTGGTCGCGATCAGGTAGACGCTCATGATGAGCGCCGCCGTGGTCAGCAGCTTGCGGGTGTTGGCGATGCGCGCGGTCAGTCGCCGCTCGGGATCCTCGCCCTCGGCCGCCACCAGCGGCATCATGCTGACGCCCGTCTCGAACCCCGACAGCCCCAGCACCAGCAGCGGAAAGGCCAGCACCGCCGGTCCGACGACCCCGAGGAAGCCGCCCTGGCCGCTCGTCAGCGCCTCGGTCCACCGCGACAACGCCTCGGGAGTGCCGAGCACCCCGGCGATCCCGACCCCCACCACCACGGCGTTCAGCAACAGGAAGATCGCCACCAGCGGGATCGCCACGCCGACGGCCTCGGTGAAGCCGAGCAGGAACACCCCGCCGAGCACCACCAGCAGCACCACCGTGATCACCACCGCGTGCCCGTGCAGGAACGCGGGAGAGTACGGATTCTCCAGGATGTGCACCGACGCGTCCGCCGCCGACAGCGTGATCGTGATGATCCACGACGTGGCCACGAACCCCAGCAGCACCAGCACGAAGAGCTTGCCCCGCCAGAACGGCAGTAGCCGCTCCAGCATCGCCACCGAGCCCTGCCCGTGCGGGCTCTCCTTGGCCACCCTGCGGTACATCGGCAGCATGCCCAGCAGCGTCAGCGCCACGATCAGCAGCGTGGCCAGCGGCGACAGCGCCCCGGCGGCGAGTGCGGCGATGGCGGGCAGGTACGCCAGCGTGGAGAAGTAGTCGACGCCGGTCAGACACATGACCTTCCACCACGCCTGTGGCTCGGCGTGGCCCTCGGCCGTCTCGGGCCCGACCGGCTGGACGCGATGCCGAAGCAGCCAGCGCGCCAGCCCGTTGGCCGGTGGCGCGGGGCGGTTCGGACTGTCGACCACCTCGGGGATGGCCAGCTCACCGCTCACCGGATCTCCTTCTCGTCGATGAAACGCACACCACCTTAGGGGGCGATCTGCCGAGTACCCCCATAAGCCCCGCAAAGTCAGCGGACTGCCGAAACCCCCACATAAGAGTCCGCGGAAAATCGGTTGCCCGCGCTGGGCGGGCTCTGCTGTGCTGGCCGGAGCCGATCGGCCAGGAGAAGAGGAGCCCGGAATGCGGCCTACGTTCATGTCCCCGCGGAAAGGAACATTCAGCTCTATGAAGGACATGACGTTTGGTGCGTACGCTCAACCTGGGGATCCTGGCGCATGTAGACGCCGGTAAGACGAGCCTGACCGAGCGGCTGCTGCACGCCGCCGGGGTCATCGACGAGGTCGGCAGCGTCGACGACGGCAACACCCAGACCGACACCCTTGACCTCGAACGCCGGCGCGGCATCACGATCAAGTCCGCGGTCGTCTCGTTCGTGGTCGGCGGCACCACGGTCAACCTGATCGACACGCCCGGTCACCCCGACTTCATCGCCGAGGTGGAGCGGGTGCTCAACGTGCTCGACGGCGCCGTGCTGGTGGTCTCCGCCGTGGAGGGTGTGCAGGCGCAGACGCGGGTGCTCATGCGCACCCTGCGCCGCCTCGGCATCCCCACGCTGATCTTCGTGAACAAGATCGACCGCCGGGGCGCCCGGTACGACGCCGTGCTGCGGGAGATCTCCGGCAGGCTGTGCCCGGCCGTGGTCGCCATGGGCACCACCAGCGGCCTGGGCACGGAAGCGGCGTCCTTCACGCCGTACGACGGCGGCGACCCGGCCTTCGCCACGCACCTGGTCGACGTGCTGGCCGGGCAGCGGGACGCGCTGCTGGAGGCGTTCGTGGCGGACGAGGGCTCGGTCCCGTACGGCCGGCTGCGCGCCGAGCTCGTGGCCCAGACCGGGCAGGCGCTGGCGCACCCGGTGTTCTTCGGCTCGGCGATCACGGGGGCGGGCGTGGACGCGCTGGTCGCCGGGATCGAGGAACTGCTGCCCGCCGCCCAGGGCGACCCGGAGGGACCGGTCTCCGGCACGGTGTTCAAGGTCGAGCGCGGCGAGGCGGGGGAGAAGGTGGCCTACGTCCGGATGTTCGCCGGCACGGTACGCACCCGCGACCGGCTGTGCTTCGGAAGGGACGGGCGGGCGGGCAAGGTCACCGCGATCAGCGTCTTCGACCGGGGCGCCGCCACCCGCCGGCCGTCGGTGGAGGCGGGCCGGATCGCCCGCCTGTGGGGCCTGGCCGACGTCCGGATCGGCGACCCGATCACCACCCCGTCCTCGCCGGAGACCCGGGCACCGGGTGAGGCGCGGCGGCACTTCGCGCCGCCGACGCTGGAGACCGTCGTCGTCCCCGGCCGCTCCTCCGACAAGGGCGCGCTGCACCTGGCCCTCGCCCAGCTCGCCGAGCAGGACCCGCTGATCGCCCTGCGCCAGGACGACCTGCGCCAGGAGGTCTCCGTCTCGCTCTACGGCGAGGTGCAGAAGGAGGTCATCCAGGCCACGCTCCTGAACGACTTCGGCCTCGACGTCACCTTCCGCGAGACCACCACGATCTGTGTCGAGCGCCCGGTCGGCCGCGGTGAGGCGTTCGAGCTGATCGGCAAGGAGCCCAACCCGTTCCTCGCCACCGTCGGCCTGCGCGCCGAGCCCGGTCCGGCGGGCAGCGGGGTGGAGTTCCGGCTGGAGGTGGAGCTGGGGTCGCTGCCGTACTCGTTCATGCGGACGATCGAGGAGACGGTGGGCGACACGCTGCGCGAGGGCCTGCACGGCTGGCAGGTCGTCGACTGCGTGGTGACCTTGACGCACTCCGGTTACTGGGCCCGGCAGAGCCACTCGGGCGGCGTCTTCGACAAGAGCATGTCCAGCACCGCCGGCGACTTCCGCAACCTCACGCCGCTGGTGCTCATGAGCGCGCTGCGGCAGGCCGGGACAAGAGTGTACGAGCCGATGCACCGGTTCCGGCTGGAGCTGCCCGCCGACACGCTCGGCCCCGTGCTGCCGGTGCTGGCCCGGCTCGGCGCCGTCCCGCGGACGCGGACGCCGGGCCTGGTCGAGGGGGAGATCCCGGCGGCGAGCGTGCACCGGCTGGAGCGGCGGCTGCCCGAGCTGACCCGTGGCGAGGGCGTGCTGGAGTGCGACTTCGACGGCTACCAGCCCATACGCGGCCCGATCCCGGAACGCCCGCGCACCGACCACAACCCGCTCAACCGCAAGGAGTACCTGCTGCACGTCGTCCGCAGGGTCTAGCAGCCGCCGGGGCACGTCACCCTGCCGATCATGCCGGTGACGGAAAGCTTCGAAAGCCTTTTCGGTGATACGGAACTGTTACCACGGTGCTCGCGAGCTGATCAGCGCCGGAGGGATGGCTCCGCACCAGTTAAAAGGTGCTGACGGTCATTGCAGTGGCGGATTGACAGCCCCGGCTCGGCCGGTCTACGTTCCCGAAAACCTTTCAGGTGCACCGCTTCAGTCCTGGTCCATGCGTGTTAGCGCTAACACGAGCAATCGCTAGGTTCTAAGGGGCGAACTCATGAAACGACGATGGGCGGCGGCCCTCGCCGGAGCACTCGTGCTCCTCCTCGGACAGCCCGCGCTAGCGGGCGCGCCGATCACCACCGCGCTCTACACGGCCGACCCGGCCGCGCTGGTGGTCGGCGACACCCTCTACCTCTACACCGGCCACGACGAGGCCCCGACGGGCGGCGGCAACTTCGTCATGCGCGACTGGCACGTCTTCACCTCCTCCGACGCCACCACCTTCACCGACCAGGGCGCCAGGCTGGCGATCTCGAACTTCTCCTGGGCCGGCGCCGACGCCTGGGCGAGCGAGGTCGAGCGCGGCGCCGACGGCCGCTACTACTGGTACACCTCCGTCAACGGCAACGGCCCCGGCTGGATGAACATCGGCGTGGCCGTCGGCAACAGCCCGCTCGGCCCGTTCACCGACGCCCGGGGCACCCCGCTCATCAGCGACAGCACCCCGGGCTCCTCGCCGCTGAACATCGACCCCACGGTGTTCACCGACGACGACGGCCAGGTCTACATGTACTGGGGCTCCTACTACGGCCTGCGCGCCGTCCGCCTCAACGCCGACATGACCTCGACCAGCGGCTCGGTCATCACCCCGACCGGCGTGTCGAACTTCTGGGAGGCCCCCTGGATGTTCAAGCGCAACGGCGTCTACTACCTCGCCTACGCGGCCAACGACTCGGGCTGCTCGGCCCCCGGCTACGCCTGTGTCCGCTATGCCACCGCGAGCAACCCGCTCGGCCCGTGGACCCATCGCGGGGTCGTGCTCGACCAGGTCAGCTCGACCACCAACCACCCGGCGATCATCGAGTTCAAGGGCCAGTGGTACATGGTATACCACAACGCCGCGGCCCCCGGCGGGGGCAACTTCCGCCGCTCGGTGACCATCGACCGGCTCTACTTCAACGCCGACGGCACCATGCAGAAGGTCGTGCAGACCGGCGGCCCCACCACCCCGGGCAACCACGCGGCCGACGCGACCGCCTCCACCTCCTACGTCTCCCCGTGGGAGACCCTCGCCGCGCTCAACGACGGCTACACCCCGGCGAACTCCGCCGACCACAGCCACGGCGCCTACGGCAACTGGAACCGCCAGGGCGCCCAGTGGATCGAGTATCGCTGGCCCACGGCCAGGAGCCTCTCCAGGTCGCAGGTCTACTGGTTCGACGACGACCAGGGCCTCGACCTGCCGGCCTCGTGCCAGCTGCAGTACTGGAACGGCAGCGCCTACGTCAACGTGCCGGGCCAGTCGGCCTGCGGCGTGGCGGCCAACACCTTCAACACCACCACGTTCACCTCCGTCAGCACGACCCGGCTGCGGCTGAACATCACCTCAAAGTCCGGATTCTCCACCGGCGTACTCGAATGGAGGGCCTTCTCGTGAGACGAGCCCTGTTCGCCCTGCTGCTCGTCGCAGGTTTACTCGTGGCCGGCGTGCCGGCCCACGCCGACCAGACCATCGGCTTCCCGACCTTCGGCGGCCCGGCCGTCCCGGCCCCGCCCGCCTCGTTCACGACCGGCAACACGATGCAGGCCATCTACGACGCCGAGAGCTCCGGCACCGACTTCTGGATGGACCGGCTGCTCGCCCGGCCCGGCAACGACCCGGCGGGCACCTGGCTCATGACGCGCGGCCGGGCGCTGTTCATGAAGACGCACACGCCGGGCACGCTCGGGTTCGGCGGGCAGGTGGCGTACTGGGAGAGCATCAGCAACGCCAACGCCTTCAGCGTCGCCATCACCCCCGGCACGTTCACCGAACAGGTGAGCTCCCGCTGGCAGGCGCCCAGCCACTGGCGCAGCCGGCACACCAGCGGCTCGATCATCGTCAACCAGACGAAGTTCATCACCGAGAACAACGTCGCCGTGGCCAACCTGGCCATCACCAACGGCGGCTCCGCCTCGACGACCCTGCAACTGCGCGCCACCTCGCCGTACGCCACCTCGGGCAGCGGCAGCGAGCTGACCGGCCAGGTGAACGCCTTCAACAACCTGACCACGCTCTACCCCAGGCTCACCGGTGACGGGTTCACCGTCTCCAGTGGCGGCCTCAACCGCTCCGTCACCATCGCGGCCGGCGCGACCGTCACCGTCAAGGTGGTCATGGGCTTCGTCACCAACGAGATCCCGGCCTCGCGCACCGAGTACGACGCCTACGCCGGCTACTCGGCCGCCACCGCGTTCGCCACCCACGTACGCGCCTACAACCGGTGGTGGGCCGAGAACGTGCCCTACATCGACGTGCCCGAGCCCGCCATCAAGAAGAACATCTACTACCGCTGGTGGCTGATGCGCTTCAACCACCTCGACGCCGACATCCCCGGCCAGACCTTCCAGTTCCCCATCTCCACCGAGGGCGTGCTGGGCTACAACAACGCGATCGCGCTCACGCAGCCCATGCACATCGACGACCTCAAATACCTGCGTAACCCGATCTACTCCTACGGCGACTGGCTGAGCGTCGGCCAGGTCTCCAAGAACGGCCGCTTCCTGGACAACCCCGGCGACCCGGCGAACTGGTCCAACAGCTACACCCAGTACATCGGCGAGGCCGCCTGGAAGAGCTACCAGATCCACGGCGGCCAGCCGGCCATCGCCGCCAACCTCGCCCGCTACGCCGAGCAGGACGTCAAGGGGCAGCTGTCCTACTACGACACCGACAACAACCGGCTCATCGAGTACGACTGGGGCGCCCTGACCGGCAACGACGCCGACGCCGTCTCCTTCCACTGGAAGTCCGGCCGGATGGACCGCGCCGAGTCCGCCTACCAGTACAGCGGCGCGCTGGCTGCGGCGCAGGCGTACGAGGCGATCGGCAACACCGCCAAGGCCAACGAGATGCGCACGCTCGCCACCCAGATCCAGAACGCCATCGTCAACGTGCTCTGGAACCCCGGCAGGCAGTTGTTCGAGCACCGGCTGAAGTCCACCAACGAGTGGGTGCCGTGGAAGGAGATCAACAACTACTACCCGTTCTCGGTCGGCGCGATCCCCAACACGGCCACGTACCGGCAGGCCCTGCGGCTCTACGACGACCCGGCGCAGTATCCGATCTTCCCCTACTACACCGCCAACCAGGTGGACAAGGCCGCGGCGGCGGCGGCCGGCAACCCCGGCTCCAACAACTTCTCCACCATCAACTCCACCGTGCAGTTCCGGCTCTACTCGAAGGTCCTGCGTGACTACCCCAACGAGTGGATGACCGCGACCGACTACAAGAAGCTGCTCTACTGGAACGCCTGGGCCCAGTACGTGGGCGGCAACACCCAGTGGCCGGACGCCAACGAGTTCTGGGCCGACTGGAACGGCTCCTCCATCCAGTACCGCTCCTGGATCCACCACAACATCCTGGGCAGCAGCAACTGGACCGTGATCGAGGACGTCGCCGGGCTGCGGCCGCGCAACGACGCCGGCGTGCAGCTCTCGCCGATCAACATCGGCTGGACCCACTTCGCCGTCAACAACCTGCGCTACCGCAACGCCGACCTGACCATCGTCTGGGACGATCCGGCCGACGGCGTCGTGCGCTATCCCGGCGTGCCGCAGGGCTACTCCATCTACGTCAACGGCAACCGGGCCGCCACGGTGAACTCGCTCGTGCCGTTCACCTGGAACCCGGCCACCGGCGCGGTCACCACCACCGGCACCGTCGCCTTCAGCACGGCCATGCCCGGCCTGCAGGCGCCCACCCAGGTCACCCACTCCAGCGCCCGCATGGTCGACATGCTGGCCAAGGCGGGCGTCGACCTGACCGCCAACCTCACCAACCTGGCCACCGGCGCCACCGCCACCGCCTCCACCACGGCCTCGGGCAGCTCCACCGCGGGCGCGGTGGACGGGTTTCCGATCAACGAGCCGTTCTGGGGTGGCGGCACCACCGCCGGCCAGGACTGGTACGAGCTGAACTTCGGCTCGGCCCGCACCCTCAACGAGGTCCGGCTGTACTTCAAGGACAGCCGCCCGGCCAGCTCCACCTACCGGGCGCCGGCCTCGTACAACATCCAGTACTACAACGGCTCGACCTGGGTGAACGTGCCCGGCCAGGCCAAGACGCCGGCGGCGCCGCGGGCCAACTACAACCTGGTGCAGTTCCCCGCCGTCAGCGCGCAGCGGGTGCGGGTGCTGGCCACGGCCGCCTCCGGGGCCAGGACCGGGCTCACCGAGGTCAAGGTGTTCAACCGGGGCGGCGTCGTCCAGCCACCGACCTCCAACCTGGCGTCGACGGCCACCCCGTCGGCCTCGTGGAGGTGAAGGCCTACGGATCCTGACGTCACCGAGGGGCGTGCCCACCCGGGCGCGCCCCACCCGGCGGGAGCCCGCGAGCGTGACTTCGCGCTTGTAGTGACGGAGTGCGGTGGAATCAGGCAAGCTGCATTCACGACCGCGTTCCGATAGGTGGCGATCACGATGGTGGCGAAGTGGCAGGCGGGCAACCTCCCTCCGGAGCTGACGACCCTGATCGGCCGCCGTGCGGAGCTCGACCAGGTGCGCCGGGCCTGCCGGCGCTCGCGGCTGGTGACCCTCACCGGCGTGGGCGGGGTCGGCAAGTCCCGCCTGGCGCTGCGGGCCGCCGCCGACCTGCGGCCGGAGTTCGAGGGCGGGACCTGGCTGGTCGAGCTGTCGCCGCTGGACGACGGGACGCTGCTGCCGCACGCCATCGCCGAGGCGCTCAGGCTCACCGACCAGACCACCCGCCCGATGACCGAGGTGCTGGCCGAGCACCTGTTCGGCCGCGAGATCCTGCTCGTGCTCGACACCTGCGAGCACCTGGTCGCGGCCTGCGCCCGCACCGTCGAGACACTGCTGGAGGCTGTGCCGGGGATGCGCGTGCTGGCCACCAGCCGCCGCCCGCTGGAGGCGGCCGGCGAGCTGGTGTACGTGGTCGAGCCGCTGTCCGTGCCCCCGGCGGGCGCCACGGAGCCCGGCGCGCAGGACGCGGTGGTCCTGCTGGCCGAGCGGGCCGCCGAGGCGATCCCCGGCTTCGAGCTGACCGAGCACGACCAGGAGGCCGTGGTACGGCTGTGCCGGCGGCTGGAGGGCATCCCGCTGGCGATCGAGCTGGCCGCCGCGCGGCTGCGCGAGATGCCGGTCGAGCACCTCGCCGACCGGCTGGACGACCGGTTCGAGACGCTGGACAACGCCGACGCGGAGCACGAGGCGGCCCCGCCCTGGCACCGGGCGCTGCGCACCGCCGTCGGATGGAGCCACGAGCTGTGCGAGCCCGCCGAACGCCTGCTCTGGGCGCGGGTGTCGGTGTTCGCCGGCGACTTCGACACCGAGGCCGTGCGCGAGGTGTGCACCGACGAACTGCTGCCGGAGGCCGACATCGGCCTGCTGCTGGACGCCCTGGCCGACGAGTCCATCCTGACCTGGCTGCCGACCGGGGCGGGGGAGCGCTACCGGATGCTGGACACGCTGCGCGAATACGGCGCGGGGTGGCTGCGCAGTCTGGGCGAGGAGGAGCGGTTCAAGCAGCGGCACCGCGAGCACTACCGGTCGCTCGCCACCCGGGGCGCGGCGGGCTGGCTGGGGCCGGGCCAGATCGCCTGGTACGACCGGATGGTCGGCGAGCACGACAACCTGCGCACCGCGCTGGAGGTCTCGCTGAGCGGGAATGACGGCACGGCGGCGCTGGAGCTGACGGGCACGCTCGCGTTCTTCTGGTACGGCTGCGGCTACGCCAAGGAGGGCCGCCACTACCTGGCCCAGGCCCTGTTCCTGGGCTCGGGGTCCGGCCGGGCCCGCGTCCAGGCCCTGTGGGCGGACGGCCTGCTGGCCGCGACCCAGGGCGACGCGGACGGCGCGGAGGCCAGGGCCGCCGAGTGCGTCGCGGCCGCCCCGCCCGGCGATCCGTACGCCGCCATGTGCGCCAGGGCCCTGCGGTCGACGGCCGGGGTGATCCGCGGCGACCTGCTCCAGGCGGTGGCCGAGTCGGAGCGGGCCTTCGCCACCCGAATGGACCACGAGAAGTTCACCCTGGCCAACCTGCTGGCACTGCTGTGCCGGGCCGCCGCCCTCACCGTGGACGGCCAGGCCGAGGAGGCCATCGAGGTGCTGGACGACCTGCGTACGATGTGCGACCGGTGCGGCGAGCAGTCGATGCGCTCGCACGGCGACCTGCTGCGCGGGCAGGCCGAGCTGAGCCGTGGCCGGCTGTCCGCCGCCGTCTCCTACGGGCAGGAGGCGCTGCGCACCAAGCGGCGGCTGCATGACAGCTTCGGCATCGGCCTGACCGTGGACCTGCTGGCCCTGGCGGCGGGCGGGGCCGGCCGGGCCTACCGGGCCGCGCGGCTGCTCGGCCTGGCCCAGCGCATCTGGAGCACCCACGGCCGGGCCCAGGCCAACGTGCCCGCCTGGGTGGCGGCCCGGGACGCGTGCGAGGAGCAGGCTCGCGACCTGCTCGGCGACAACGCCTACCAGGTGGCGTTCCGCACGGGCTACGACAGCGACATCGACGTCGGCATCGCCTACGCGCTCGAACCGGAGAACGAGGGCCTGCCCAACGAGGCATGAGCCCGCGTGCCGCCGGTGGCGTCACTGGTGCTGATCCTGGCTAACGGTCCGGCGGCGGCTCGGGGTGGGCGGCGGGCCGGCCGGGGTCGCCGGCGGTGAGGCGTTCCAGCAGGCACAGGGCCAGCTCGGAGGGGCTGTCCGGCTCGGCCTGGAAGACGATCAGCTGCTGGCCGGGAGCGCTGTCCAAGGTCAGGATCTGGCAGCGCAGCGTGAGCTCGCCCACCAGCCGGTGGCGGAAACGCCTGGGCTCGCCGAACTCCCTGCTGAGGTCGTTGCGGGCCCACATCTTGCGGAAGCGGTCGCTCTTCAGCGACAACTCGCCGACCACCTCGATCAATTGGGCGTCGTCGCCGTCGGCCCCGGCGGCCTCCCGCAGCCCGGTCAGGAGGCTGCCGGCCACCAGGTCCCAGTCCAGGTAGAAGTCCTGTGCCCGCGGGTCCAGGAACACCGGCCGGACCACGTCGCCGCCGCCGGTGAGGCCGTCGAACAGGGCCATGCCGAGCGGGCTGCCCGCCAGCACGGTCGTGCACCGATCCAGGACCATGGCGGGCGTGTGCGACCAGCTTTCCATCAGGCGCAGCAGGTTCGGGTTGACCTGCTCGCGCCGGGATGACGCTCGGCAGGCGCGTACACGCTCGCCGAGGGGGTTTTCCCTGTCCATGTTCTGAGACTAGGCCGGGGCCTGGAGGGCAGGGGGGCCGCGTTACTCCTACGATCACCCGCCGCCGGACGGACCCGGCCCGGCGGCGGGTGGACCTCCGGTTCCGGCCGGAGCTCAGCGGAGACGACCGGCGCCCGCGCCCGCTGGAACGAGGGCGCGCAGGGCCTGAGGCGGGTGGATCTTGGTGTGCAGGGCCGGCGTCCAGCCGGCGTCGGAGCCGAGGGCCGCGCCGTTGGCGGCGTTGTACGCGGCCACCAGATCGGCGGGCCGGCGGTCCACCAGGTTGTCCCTGGCGGTGATCGCGGCGCCGTTGAGCACGGAGATCACCTTGGCCGCCGGGATGCCCTCGAAGGCGTTGCTCTCCGCGTACACGCGCGAGCCGAAGCCCACCCCGATGCTGTAGGAGTAGGCGTCACCGCCCGTGTAGTAGTTGTTGTAGAGGTGCACCTGGCCGAAGCGCACCCGGGGAGTGCGCTGGCCGAGGCCCTGGAAATAGTTGTGGTGCAGGGTCACCTTGAGCTTGTCGCCCTCGCCGTACCTGCTCTCCGTGTCGGTGTTGCCGATGAGGCTGACCTTGTCGTGGTCGCTGAGGTGGTTCCAGGAGAGCGTCACGTAGTTCGAGGCGCGGACCACGTCCAGGAGGCCGTCGTGCACCTGGAACGGGCGGCCGAAATAGCGCGGCTGGCCGGAGTCCGGGTTGTCGCCGTCGTTGAGGGTGTTGTGGTCCAGCCAGACGTGGGTGGAGCCGGAGATCTCGATGTTGTCGAAGGAGGCGTTCCAGTTGCCGTCCGCGCCGTCGGTCGGGTCCCACTGCGGGAAGCAGTCGGAGGTGTCGGTGATGGTGAGGTTGCGCACGATGACGTTGTCGGCGTTGGTGACGCGCAGGCCGAAGCTCTTCAGCGCCGCGTTCCTCCCCAGGCCGATCAGGGTGACGTTGGAGCCGATCGTGACGGTGACGTGCTGGGCCATCCTCGCGTAGGAGGCCCGCCTGGCGTCCTCCAGCGGGCCTGAAGGGACGCTGGTCCGGCCCCAGACGGCGGGGTCGTACGCGGCCAGGTAGGCGGGCAGGCTGTAACCGTCCACGGCGTAGTCGTCGCAGGTCAGCGTGGCTCCGGAGGCGTCCGTGTCGGCGTCGATGGCGCCCTTGACGTAGATGATCCTGGGGGTGTTGTCGGCCGGGTTCCCGAGCGCCGCGACGAGCTGGGCCTTGGTGGAGACGACGTGGACGTTCTCCGGGCGGGCGGCCGAGCCGCCGGTCGTGCCGGTGGTGGCCGCGGCCCAGCCGTCGTCGCGGGGCAGGACCTCGCGGCCGAGCCTGCTCGGGGCGGGCTCGTCCGGGGCCGGGTGGTGCCGGCGGACCGGGTTCCAGCCGTCGGAGCCCGCCAGATACCGCTGCGGGGTGAAGGCGGCGGCCGTGCCGGGGTCCAGCTGCGGCCGGTCGGCGTTGACGCCGGCGCCGGGGCCGTGGTTGCGGTATTCGGACAGGCGGGCCTCCCGCCAGTTCAGGCCCGACATGTCGGTCCAGGGGGCGTCCTTGAACTGCTGCCCCAGCCAGGACTCGCGGATGAGCACCTGGCCGCGCGCCGTGGTCGAGCCGCCGGCGGGCCAGGGACGGCCCAGATGGTACGTGCGGGCGGGGGCGTCGCTGGTGAGCAGGCTGCGGTGGATCAGGAAGCCGTACGGGTTGGCCACTTCGGTGCTGGCCGCGGTGACGTAGCCGTTGTTGTCCGGGCTGCCGCGGGTCAGCGCCTTGATCACGCAGTCGTCGAAGACGGCGGTGGCGCGGCCGAAGATGAAGTCGACGTCCCCCTCCACGTAGCAGTCGTGGAAGTACTGCCGGGCGACGGTGGTGGCGGAGTCGGTGTTGGCGTAGAGGGTGTCCTGGTTGCCGAGGAACCTGACGTTGTCGTACACCTGCCGGTCGCCCGTCGTGCGCACCGCCACGGCCTGGCTGGCGCCGTTCGCCGCCTCGTCGTAGGAGTTCTGGAAGGTGAGGTTGCGGGCGGTGAAGTCGGGGGCGCTGATCACGTACGAGGCGCTGCCGGAGGTGCCGTACGGTCCCGAGCCGTCCGGCCTGGGAGTGGCCGCCGCGGCGTCGAACGTGAGCACCACGTCACGCGGGTCCCCGGTGTCGCCGACCAGCGAGATGTGGGGTTTGTCGGCGGGGATGACCACCTGCTGCTTGTAGGTGCCCTTGCGGACCAGGATCGTGACCGGGCGCCGGTTGCCGGCGGGGACGGCGTTCACGGCGTCCTGGACGGTGCTGTAGTGGCCCGAGCCGTCCGGCGCGACCACGATGGTGGAGCGGGTCCCCATCGGTCCACCGGCGGCCGTCGCGGGTGCCGCCGACATGATCAGGGTGAGGGCGATCAACGGGGGGAGTAACGGAAGTCGCA
Organism: Nonomuraea jiangxiensis; assembly: GCF_900099965.1. Classification (GTDB taxonomy): domain Bacteria; phylum Actinomycetota; class Actinomycetes; order Streptosporangiales; family Streptosporangiaceae; genus Nonomuraea; species Nonomuraea jiangxiensis. The sequence continues at coordinate 307,901 of NZ_FNDJ01000001.1, forward strand.
TGCGCAACCTCGCAGGGTGCGGCAATCGGTTGCAAGAACGTTCACCCAATGGGCTGCACTTCGTCAATGGAGTGCAGTGAAACTGCACGCTTTCTGCAACAAGCGATTGCAGTGCTATATCAGCGCCCGGCGTGTCTTGACCGCGGCGACGTGCCACATCTACAGTCCGCCTGATAATTATCGGCGGATTCTTGAAACTTTCATCCACGCGTAGGAGCAGCCGTGCGCATCCTTCGAGCCTTGCTGGTGACCGCCCTGTTATGCGTCGTCCCGGCGCTTCCCGTCCACGCGGCGGACCTCACGTACGACTTCGAGAGCGGCACCGCCCAGGGCTGGGGGCCGCGCGGCGACGGCGTCTCCGTGACGGTGAGCGCGGCGGCGGCCCGTACCGGCGCAGGCGGCCTGCTCACCACCGGCCGCACCGCCACCTGGCACGGCGCGTCGATCCCCGCGCCCTTCGCGCGCGGCATCGGTTACCAGGTCACCGCCTACGCCCGCCTGGTGAGCGGCCAGTCGGCCGGCACGATCGCGCTGACCGTGCAGCGGACCCCGACCGGCGGCGCCACCACGTACGAGCGGGTCGCCGCGGCCACCGTGACCGACGGCGAGTGGGTGCGGCTGTCGGGCTCCTACCTGTTCACCGCCGAATCCTCCGACCTGCAGCTCTACGCGGAGAGCTCCGACGCCACCACCGAGTTCTTCCTGGACGACATCGTCATCAGCCCGCTCGGCGACCCCACCCGCGAGCCGGTCGTGACCGGCTTCGAGGACGGCACCGCGCAGGACTGGGCGCCCCGGGCCGCCGCCCTGCTGCAACCGAGCCCGGCCGCCGCCCGCACGGGCAGTGGCGGCCTCGCCGTGACAGGCAGGTCGGCCTCCTGGGACGGCCCCGCGCTCAACGTGTTCGGCCGGATGGGCAAGGGCGACAAGTACAGCCTGTCGGCGTGGGTGCGCCTCGGCCCCGGCGCCGACGCGGGCCGGCTGGGCCTGTCGATCGAGCGCAGGACCGGCGGCACCCCGAGCTACGAGCGCGTCGTCGCGCCGCGGGACGTGCCGGCCGGGGAGTGGGTGCGCCTCTCGGGGACGTACACGCTCGCGTACGACGTCGAGTTCCTCAGCGTGTACGTCGAGTCCGACAGCGGCACGTTCCCCTTCGACCTGGACGACTTCGAGCTGCGCCACCTCCCGGCCAAGCCCATCCAGACCGACATTCCCGCGCTCAAGGACGCGGTGCCGTTCACCATGGGCACGGCCTCCAGCCGGGCCGAGACGCTCGGCGTGCACGGCGAGCTGCTCGTCAAGCACTTCGGGAGCCTCACCCCCGGCAACGCGCTCAAGTGGGACGCCACCCAGCCCAGCGAGGGAGTGTTCACCTTCGCCGACGGCGACCACCTGGTGGACTTCGCCGCCGGGCACGGGCTGGCCGTGCGCGGCCACACGCTCGCCTGGCACAGCCAGACCCCCGACTGGGTCTTCGCCGGCGCGGACAAGGAGACCCTGCTCAAGCGGCTGGAGACGCACGTTCGCACGCTCGTCACCCGCTACAAGGGCAAGATCGCGGCCTGGGACGTGGTCAACGAGGTGGTGGACGAGAACCAGCCCGACGGGCTGCGCCGCTCCCCGTGGTACGAGATCGCCGGCCTGGACTTCATCCGTACGGCCTTCCGCGTCGCCCGCGAGGCCGACCCGGACGCCAAGCTGTTCATCAACGACTACAACACCGAGTTCCCGCGCAAGCGCGAAGCCCTCTACGCCCTGGTCAAGCGGCTGAAGGCGGAAGGCGTGCCGATCGACGGCGTCGGCCACCAGCTCCACCTCAACATCGAGCACCCGTCCGCCGCCGGCGTCGAGGCCACCATCGAGCGCTTCGCCACCCTGGGCGTGGACCAGCAGGTCACCGAGCTGGACGTGAGCGTCTACACCGACTTCGTCTCCTCCTACGACACGATCTCGCCCGAGCTGCTGCTCCAGCAGGGCCACCGGTACAAGGAGCTGTTCGACGTCTTCCGGCGGCAGGCCGCGCACCTCAGCTCGGTCACGGTGTGGGGCGCCTCCGACGACGTGAGCTGGCTGCGCACCTGGCCGATCCCGCGGCTCAACGCGCCGCTGCCGTTCGACGACGAGCTGCAGGCCAAGCCCGCCTACTGGGGGATCGTGGACCCGTCCCGGCTGGCGCCTCTCGTGCGCAGGCTGGAGGCGCCGGCCGGCACGCCCAAGGTGGACGGCAGGCGGGACCTGGAGTGGGACCTGCTGCCCGACGCGCCGATCGCCCGGGTCGGCGACGTGTCCGCGGGCTTCCAGGCCCGCTCGTCCGGCAAGGGCCTGTACCTGCTCGCCGAGGTCACCGACCCGACCGCCGACAAGAGCGACCGGGTGACGTTCACCGTGGACGGCACCTCCTACACCGGCGGCAAGAGCAGCCGCACCCCGGCCGGATACAGGGTCGAGGCGCTGGTCAAGAAGGGCACGAACGTGACCGTTACGGTCCGCGACCGGGGCACCGAGATCTCCTGGGCGGGCAAGGTGACCCCCGTGCCGGCGGTGAAGCTCACCTCCGCCCCGCGCCGTGCCCCGGTGCTGGACGGGATCGTGGACCGGGCGTGGTCGGCCGCGCCGGAGATCCGCACCGGCACCTGGATCCAGGGCACGTCCGGCGCGACCGCCAAGGTCCGCACACTCTGGCACGGCTCCACCCTGTACGTCCTGGCCCAGGTCAGCGATCCCACCCTGAGCGAGGAGTCGCCGAACCCGTGGGAGCAGGACTCCGTCGAGATCTTCGTGGACCCGGGCAACGGCAAGACCAAGGGGTACGAGGACGACGACGGGCAGTACCGGGTCAGCTTCTCCGGGCGGCTCACGGTCGGCGGGACCTTCGACGCCGCCGGGGTCAGGGACAACCTCGAGGCCGTGGCCAGGGTGGTGCCCGGCGGGTACGTGGTCGAGGCGGCCGTCGCGGTGCCCACCGTCAGGCTGGCGCCGGGGGTGCTGGCGGGGTTCGACGTGCAGGTCAACGACGCGACGGGCGGGGCTCGTACCGGTGCGGTGACGTGGCACGACGGCACGGGCCGCGCCTACCTGGACACCAGCCACTGGGGGGTGCTGCGACTGGCCGGGTGATGATCTGCCCTCTGTCGCGGTTCCGTATCCACGCGTATAGTTCGTAAAGTACGTACTTGACGATGTGGGCGGAGTTGCCGAAGATGGAACCACGGGAGGCGGAGTTCGTTGACCGGATGGGGCTGGTCATGGAGCGGTTCGGCGGGACGCGGACGATGGGCAGGCTCTACGCCTGGCTCATGATCTGTGACCCGCCGCACCAGTCGCTCACCGACCTGGCCGCGACGCTGAGCGTGAGCAAGACCGCGATCAGCACCGTGGCCAGGCAGATGGAGACGGCCGGGATGCTCGAACGGGTCCCCACGCCGGGCCGCGAGCACCACTACCGGACCGTGCACGGCGGATGGGCGCAGATCATGCGCGTCCAGTTCGCCCACCTGCGGGCGGGGCTGGAGGCGCTGGACTTCGGGCTGGAGATCGTCGGTGACGACCGGCCCGAGGCGCGGGCGCGGCTGCGGGAGTCCCGGGAGTTCTTCGCCTTCACCGAGCACGACGCGGAGCTGATGCTCCACCGCTGGGAGGAATACCGCGAAAAAGCGGAGGCCGAGGAGGGGCAGGCCGGATGAACACGCAGAAGGTCGACTTCAGAAGCATCCCCGACGAGGGGGTGACCTGGACGCTCCTGGGCACGCTCTACCTGCGCGCGTGGGAGAGCCGCCTGCCGGCGCCGATTCTCGGCGACCGCTACGCCGCCGAGGTCATGGAGCGGATCGACTACGACTTCGACAAGCTCGGGCGGCGGCTCCGGCCGAGCGGCAACCAGTTCCTGGTGGGGCTGCGGGGCCGGCAGTTCGACGACTGGAGCGCCGCCTTCCTGGCCCGGCATCCGGACGCCGTCGTGCTGCACCTGGGCTGCGGCATGGACAGCCGGATGCTCCGGCTCGACCCGGAGCACCGGCTGCACTGGTTCGACGTGGACGTTCCCCAGGTCATCGAGCTGCGGCGGCAGCTCTATCAGGAGCAGGGCAACTACCGGATGATCGGTGCCTCGGTGACGGACGACGGCTGGCTGGACGCCGTTCCCGGCGACCGCCCGGTCCTGGTCGTCGCCGAGGGGCTGCTGCCCTACCTGAGCGAGCCCGAGGTGCGCGGCCTGCTGCGGCGGCTGACCGAGCATTTCCGCACCGGCGAGTTGATCTTCGACGCGATGGCCCCCTGGATCGTCCGGATGGTCAAGGTCGCTCGGTGGGGCCCGCACGACGGCGCGGAGGTCGAACGCTGGAACCTCCGCCTCACCTGCGCCGAGGAAGTGTCCTTCGGCGAGCACTACCGCAGGATCCCGGTCCGGCGCTACCGCGCCCTCTACCGGCTCATGTACGCCATACCCCTGATGCGGAACATGGCCAGGATTTTCCGGTTCACGTTCTGACTTCCGCGACCACACCTACGACCTAGGGAGAGACGATGACGGACATCGTCGAGCGGTACCACATCCCCGAACACTTCTTCTGGTTGCACGGCTCCCGTAAGGGGCAGCCGGTCGAGCACGACGCCGCGGCCGGCATGTGGGGCGTCTACGGATACCCGGAGACGCACGAGATCCTCAGCGACCCGGCGACGTTCTCCTCCGACACAATGCGCCTGGTCCCCGAGGCGATGCGGCGGGACATGGAGGACTTCTCGCTGGAGGGCTTCATCACCCAGATCGACCCGCCGGAGCACGGCAAGCTGCGCAAGCTGGTCAGCAGCGCCTTCACCCGCAAGGTCGTCGCCGATCTGGAGCCGCGGATCGCCACCGTCACCCACGAGCTGATCGACGCGGCGAAGGAGCGCGGCGACAGGTTCGAGCTCGTGGCCGACCTGGCCTATCCGCTGCCGGTCATCGTCATCGCCGAGCTGCTGGGGGTGCCCAGCAGCGATCGCGCCCTGTTCAAGAAGTGGGCCGACGCGCTGTTCCAGCGCGACAGCAAGACCTCGCTCAATCCCGACGCGGATCAGAGCGAGCAGGTGCGGGCCGCGATGAAGCCGTGGCACGAGATGACGGACTATCTCGCCGCCCACGCCGCCGAGCGCCGCCGGCAGCCGCGCGCCGACCTGCTCACCAGGCTGGTCGAGGCCGAGGTGGACGGCGAACGCCTGCCCGACGAGCAGGTGGTCAACTTCGCGATCGTGCTGCTGCTCGCCGGACACGTCACCACCACGATGCTGCTCGGCAACACGGTGCTCTGCCTGGACGCCTACCCCGAGCAGCAGGACAAGGTACGCGCCGACCGGGCCTCGATCCCGGCCGTCATCGAGGAGTCCCTGCGGCTGTTCACCCCGTTCGCCGTCCTCGGCCGCGCCACCACCCGCGAGACCGAGCTCGGCGGCGTGACGATCCCGGCCGACCAGGTGGTCATGGTCTGGCTCGGGGCGGCCAACCGGGATCCCCGGCAGTTCCGCGACCCCGACGCCTTCGACCCCGGTCGCGACCCCAACCCGCACCTCGCCTTCGGCCGCGGCATCCACTTCTGCCTGGGCGCCCCGCTGGCGCGGCTGGAGGGGCGGGTCGCGCTGGACATCCTGCTCGACCGGTTCCCCGCGCTGCGCACCGATCCGCAGGACCCCGTGGTCTTCCTCCCGACGCCGAACATGACCGGCGTGCGCCGGCTACCGCTGCTCTGACCCCGGACCGGGTGGGTCACAGACAGCTCACGGGCAGGGGGCTGAGTAGGGGCGGCCCGGGATGTACCGGGCCCACTCGGCTCTGGTGATCGCCGTGCCGGTGGCCTCGCAGACGTTCTCGCTCGCCTGCTCCACGTTCAGACCCCAGAGCTGGGCGCCCGGGCCGGACGTGCTCGCCAGGACCGTGCCGTCCTGGCCGAACTCCACGTCCCCCGCCGCCTCCCGGCCGGTGAGCACCGCCCACAGCGCCGGGCGGGCGCGGTCGGCGACGTCCCAGACCCGGATGGTCGAGTCCCGTGAGGCGGTGGCGAGCAGGCGGCCGTCCGTGCTGAAGGCGACGCCGGTCACCTCCGCGGAGTGCCCCGGCAGGACGGCCAGCCGCCGCGGCCGCTCGGGGGCGGAGACGTCCCAGAGCCGGGCCGTGCCGTCCGAGGCCGCCGTGGCCAGCGTCCTGCCGTCCCTGCTGAAGCGCAGGTCGAGCAGGCCGCCGGGATCGGCGTCGAGGTCGCCCAGCCGGCGCGGCTTGGCGGGCTTCGAGATGTCCCACAGGCGAACGGAGGACGTGCCCGAGCCGGTCGCGAGGACGCGCCCGTCCGGCCGGAACGCGGCCGTGCCGAACCGGTCGTCGGCCGGGCCGGGCGTGGCGACCCGTTTCGGGGCGGCGGGGTCGGCGACGTTCCACAGGAAGGTGCGGCCGTCGCGTCCCGTCGTCGCCAGCAGCTTGCCGTCCGGCCCGTACGCGACCGAGCGCACCCCCGTCGAGTGGCCGGACAGCGTCGCCACCAGCGTCGGGCCGGCGGGCTCGGCCACGTTCCACAGCCGGGCGGTGCCGTCGAGGGAGGCCGAGGCCAGGTGGCGGCCGTCGGGACTGAACGCCGCCGCCAGGACGAGCCCGGTGTGCCCCGTCAGCGTGGACAGCGGCCTGCTCACCGCGGGGTCGGAGACGTCCCAGAGCTTGACCGTCCGGTCGTCCGAGGCGGTGGCGAGGGTGGTCTTGCTGATCGCGAGCCCGTTCACCGGATCGGTGTGCCCGGCGAGCCGGGCGCGCGGGGTCAGCCGGGCGGGGTCGGCGACGTTCCACAGGCGGGCGGTGCCGTCGGCGGAGGAGGTGGCCAGGCGCTGCCCGTCCGGGCTGAAGGCCACCCCCGTCACCGCGTCGGCGAACCCGGTCAGGGTGCCGATGCGCTCGGGCTCACTCGGGGTCTCCACGTTCCACAGGCCGACGGTGGCGTCGGCGGAGGCGCCCGCCAGGACCTTGCCGTCGGGGCTGAAGGCGACGTCGACGGCCGCTGCGCCGCTCCCGCTCGCGGCGCCGCTCCCGCTTGTCGTGCCGCTTCCGCCCGCCGTGCCATTACCGGCCGCCGTGCCGCTTGAGTCCGTCGTGCCGCTTGTGTTCGCTGTGCCGCTTGCGTTCGCCGTGCCGACGAGCTTGGCCGCGGTGATGTCCCACAGGTGCAGTGCCCCGGTGGCGGCCGCGGTGGCCAGGTAGCGGCCGTCGGGGGCGAACGTGACGCGCCGGACGGCGCCGTCCGGCGCGGCCAGCGCCGCCAGGCTGCGGGGCCGCTCGGGAGCGGCCACGTCGAGCAGCGCGATGCCGCCGGTGGCGGAGGTGACCGCGATCATCCGGCCGTCCGGGCTGAAGGCCACGCCGGTGGGGTCCGCGTCCTGGCGCAGGACGGAGACGGGCCGGGGCTTGCTCGCGGTGGCGACGTTCCACAACCGCACGTAGCCGTCGGAGGAGGCGGTGGCCAGCAGGTCTCCCTCGGGCGCGAACGCGACGGAGCCCACCCGTTCCGTGTGGCTCTTGAGCGTGGCCAGGCTCTTCGGCCTGGCGGTGTCGGTGACGTCCCACAACCGGGCGGTCTCGTCCGCGGACGCGGTGGCCAGCACCCGGCCGTCCGCGCTGAACGCCGCCGCGGCCAGGCCGCCCTTGTGGCCGCGTACGACGCCCAGCGCCCGGGGACGCAGTGGGTCGGTGACGTCCCACAGGCGGGCGGTGCCGTCGGCGGAGGCGGTGACCACGACGCGGCCGTCCGGACGGTAGGCCACCCGCTCGACGGAGGCGGTGTGCCCGAGCAGCCGCGCTCCCACCGGCCGCGACATGCTCCCGAGCAGCGCGCCGCGCGCCTGTGGGGTGGCGGAGATCCGGTAGGCGCTCAGGGCGAGCAGGGCGCCCAGCGCCGTGTCCCGCGCGTTGCCGGCGGCGGCGGCGACCTGGCGGGAAAGCTCCTGGTCGCGCTGCCCGGCGGCCTGCGTGGCCCGCTCGCCGGCCGCCCTGCCCTGCCGCAGGGCCACGACCCCGCCCGCCGTCGCCGCGAGGAGCAGCACCGCGAGCCCGGCGATCGTGCCGCGGGCGATCAGCGAGCGCCGTCCCCGGCGGCGCGCGGACGCCCGGAGGAACTCCCGCTCCGCCTCGTCGAGCCCGTCCCCGGCCGCCGCCCGGGCCGCCGCCAGCGTGCTGTCGTCGTACAGGAACGAGGAGGGCTGCCCCTGCTGCTGCCACAGCTGCGCGTCCTCGGCCAGGCGGCGGCGGACGAGCAGGCCCGCCCGGTCGATGCCGGCCCAGCCGGCGAGCCGGGGCCAGGCGCGGATGAGCGTTTCGTGGGCGATCCCCGCCACGCCGCCGGCCACCGTGACCAGCCGCGCCCGCACGAGCTCCGCCAGCACCTGCTCGTGGATGGACGGCGGGCGGGGGAGCAACTCGGCCACCGGCACCCCGATCCCGGCGGCGCCGCCCGGCGCGTCCACGTCCACCAGCCGCACCAGCAGCTCGCGGACGACCGGCTCCGACTCCGCGCCGAGCTTGCGCACGGTGTCCTCGGCACTCGTCACCAGGGCCTTCGTGACGCCGCCGGCCGCCCGGTAACCGGTCATGGTGAGCATGCCGCCGGTCCGCCGCTGCCAGGTGGCCAGCAGGGCGTGGGAGAGCAGCGGCAGCGGGCCGCCCGCTCGCTCCAGCGCCGCCGCCTCCACCAGCAGGTCCTCCAGCAGCAGCTCGGTGAGCCCCGGCTCGACGGCCAGGCCGGAGCGGGCGGCCGGTTCCTCGATCGCCGCGCGCAGCTCGGTCTCCGTCATCGGCACCACGGCCTCGGGCCGCCGCGTCGCCTCCAGCAGGCCGGGATAGGCCGCGCACCGCCCGAAGAAGTCGGCGCGCACGGCGATCACCACGGCCGCCGCCGCGGCCAGCTCGCCGAGCGCCGCCACGAACCGCCGCCTGACCTCCTCCTCCGCGCAGCGGGTGAACACCTCCTCGAACTGGTCCACCACGACCAGCGGCCGGCCGGCAAGCCCCCGCCGCGCCCCGGCGGGGTCGGACTCGATGATCGCGCGCAGGCGTACCGGATCGATGTCGCCCAGCGGGGCCAGCGCGGACGCCAGCGCCCCCAGCGGATCCGCGCCGGGCACGAGCAGCACGCACGTCTCGGGCCGCAGCGCCGGGATCAGCCCGGCGCGCAGCAGCGAGGACTTGCCGCAGCCCGGCGAGCCGGTCACGATCACCGGCCCGCCCGTCCGGAACGACCGGGTGCCCGCCGCGGGCAGCGTGCCGTCGCCGGGGAAGGCCTGCTGCACCCGCGCGACCAGCAGCCGGGTCATGGCCTCCCGGCCGAAGAACAGCTCGGCCTGCTCGGGCCCGTATCCGGCCAGGCCGGGGTAGGGGGCGGCCAGGTCGCCCGGCGCGCCGACCGGCGGGCCCTGGCGGGTGTCCGGAGCCTCGTGCGCCGGGTTGACCGCGAAAGCCGGGCGCTCGCCCGGCTCGCTCACCACCCGCCGCGGGCGGGGGAAGCCGGTGGCGGGCAGCGTACGGGCCAGCCGGTGGTAGACATGGTCCAGGGTGAACGCCGGCGGCCCGGCCGGGTCGCCCTCGTTCAGCAGCCTGACCAGCGCGCCGCTCAGCGCCGTGTGCCTGACGCCGGGCAGCGCCCAGGTGTTCCCGTCCCGGCTCGACGACGCCAGCAGGTAGGAGCCCTGCCACGTCGTGTCGAGCGCCCGGTCCAGCGCCTTCGCCGGGGTGCCCGGCACGCCCGGGATGAAGCAGCAGTCCAGCACCACGACGGAGAGCCCCGCCCGCGAGGACGCCAGGATGTCGCGCACCACGCTGTAGGGCAGCGCCTGGTAGCCGGGCACCCCGTGGCCGAGGTCCACGGTGGCGCCGGTGGCCAGGTGCAGCTCCCCGTCCGAGCCGAACAGACCGTGCCCGACGTAGTGGAACAGCACCGCCGACGTGGCCTCCGCCGCCGCCCGGTCGAGGGCCTCGCCCAGGTTGGCCGGCGTCGCCGGGTCCAGCAGCACGGTCAGGCAGGCGGGGTCGAGCCCGGCCCGCTCGACCAGGCACCGCCCGAGGTCGCCGACAGTCGGGGCCACGGCGGGCGCCTGCGGCAGCCGTGACCCGGGGCGATGTGACCCCGCTCCGGCCACCAGCACCCGGACGCCCTCGGCGGCCAGCAGCAGCGGTGGACCGTTCCATGCGGCTCGCCGCACGAACCGGGTTGTCTCGAGCGTCGCAGATTCGTCCTCGGTCATCCGGCGCTCCACGGCATGGCAGGTCAACGGCGGTGGTGGCGGCCCCCGGGAAGGCGGCGGGCGGGCCCGCGGCTCCCGGTTGTCAGGGTACGCAGGTCTCGGCCCGCCGTCGAGGCCACCGGTGGCTCACCAGTTGGCGGGCATCCCCGGGGTGGTGGCGGGCAGGTCGTGGCCGGGCGGATGGATGACGTAGGTGACACCGCCGCTGCTGGAACCGCGCAGCCACACGTTCTCGAAGGCCGCCCGGGGATAGACGCGGCGCACGGCGGAGTTGCGGGGCGAGGCGGGATCGTTGGCGATCACGTCGCCGGTGGGGGTGAAGCCGACGACCGCCATCAGGTGGCCCTCGGTGCCGTAACCGGCGCCGGGCAGCTCGCCCTTCTTGAACGACTGCGACGTGATGACCGGGATGCCCGCCTTGATCAGGCGTTCCAGCTCGGTCAGCGAGCGCAGCCGGGTGACGAATCCGTCCATGCCGTACCGGCCCGCGTAGGCGATGTTGAACACCCAGTTGCCCGTCCCCTTGTAGGCGTGGTCGTAGGTGTAGCGGGCGGCGTGATCCACCTCGGGGTTCGGATCCGAGGACGCCACCCAGGCGGTGTCCTGGGCGCTCGGCCACCTGCCCCAGTAGCCCAGGATCATGGTGGTCGAGGTGGGGCTGCACCAGGCCTCGCCGCCGCCGTTCCACTCCGGGTAGTGGCCCTGGTGGACGTTCTGCGAGCGGCGCGGCACGGCCAGCTCCGTGCCCCAGGCGCCGCCGCTGGGGCTGACCGGGACGGTCTTGCGCGCGGGCACGTTGGAGGTCATCACCCCGGCCGTACGGACCCGCGGCCGCACTCCGGAGCCCGGCGCGCGGTAGAGGGTGAGGCGCAGCTGGTAGCCGGTCATGGGCTTGCCGGCCGCCGCGACCAGCGTGTCCACGGCGACGTCGGCGTCCGCGTCCCGCTGCCCGGGCACCGACGTGCGGCGGATGTCGCCCTCGGCGTAGGACCAGCGGCCGAGCGAATACCACTTGGTGAGGCCCTCGGCGTTCCTGACCCGGGCCTCGACCTGCAGCCAGCTCCGCGGCGGCACGTCCGCCGTCCAGGAGGCGATCAGCTCGGTCGCCGGGAAGCCGATCTTCTGCTCGGGGCCGGTCCAGCGGGCGTACTCCCAGGTCTTGGTGCCGAGGGCGTCGGTGTGGGCGACGGTGCCGGCGGCCGTGCCGAACGACAGCCCGGCACCGGCCGCCGCGCCGAACGACAGCCCGGCACCGGACGTCGTGCCCTCGTACGCGCCGGTGCGGAAGTCGGCCCGTTGGAAGGCGACGTCCGGCTTCGGGGCGGGCCGGCGCCCGCTCGCGGCCTCCGCGGGGGCGGTGAGGGCAGGGACGAGGAGGAGGGCGGACAGGAACACGGTCGGCAGACGCATGAATCCACCCTCCCCCGGCGGCACCTGACCTCGCCGGGAGTTGGCCAAGTGCGCAGGTAAAACATCGGGAGCCGGGCGTGGCCGTTGGCCGGGCCTTTGCCCTGCCCCTGTTCCGCGTGCCGCGCCGGCCGGTTTACTTCGCGTCCGGGAGTCCAGGATGGGAGGGTGGCTCGGCAGATTACTTGACCCCTGGGAAGTGCGACATGCGGAAATACGTGATCATGGGCGTACAGGGGAGCGGCAAGGGCACGCAGAGCGCGATGCTCGCCGCCGACCTCGACCTGGTGCACATCAGCGTGGGAGACATCTTCCGCTGGCACGTCAAGAACCACACCAAGATCGGCGCCCAGGTTCGGCGCCTGGTCGCGGCGGGGGAGCTGGTCGGCGACGACCTGGTGGCGGACGTCGTCAGGGACCGCCTCCAGTTGCACGACTGGAACTTCGGATTCATCATCGACGGCTTCCCCCGCAACCGGCCGCAGGCGGAGTTCTTCCTGGAGAGCTACGACCTCGACGGGGTGATCCACCTGGACCTGCCCGACGAGGAGGTCCGGCGTCGCGTCCTGGCCCGGCGGCTCTGCTCGCGCTGCGGCATGGACTACAACCTGATCGCCCACCGGCCGGAGGTGGAGGGGCGCTGCGACGTGTGCGGCGGCGAGCTGGTCACCCGCCAGGACGACACGCCGGACGCCCTGGACCGGCGGCTCCGCGAGTACTACGGCAAGATCGACCCGGTGGTGGAGCTGTTCAGGCGGAAGGAGTACGTGCGGACGATCGACGCCCGTGCCGACAAGGTCACGGTGCAGCAGACGATCCGCACCGGCTTCAACCTCCCGCCCTACACCGGCGCGGTGAACAGCCGGGTGAGCTCGGCGGGCCCGTCCGGGGGACCGGCGGCGGTGTGACGTAGGTCGTACGGGTTCTTGCGGGTGCCATCATTCTCGACCGGCTGATACCGGCTGGAACAGTTTGATCACATCATCCAGTCGTGCGGCTGTGATGCCGAGAAGGGTCCCTGTGATCGCCGTGACCAGTATCGCTGCGGCTTCCCCCGTTGTGTCACGGTCAGACAGGAGGAGACCGGTCGCGGCGACGACGGCGAGTACCCCGTTGCGGATCACATGTGCCATGCCCAGCGGTGTTGTGGACGAGCCGAAACACCTGCACGGAACCTGCCGCCGGCGCCGCAGTGCCATCAGGATGGCGAGGCTGAACGCTCCCATCAGGAAGCACGCGAGAGCGAATCCGGCTGGTGCGGCCACCGGGACGGCCAGGCACAGAAAGACGGCGCATTCGGCCGCGACGACAGCCAGGGAGACCGGGTACGCCCACCGAGCGGGCAGCACGCGCATCTCACGAAGCGACTGATCGAACGCGTGGAAGGCGACCAGCTTGGACATGACGGCGGCGACGAAGACCGTTCCGATGAGGAACTCGGCGCCCAGGACGAGGTACTGCACGGTCAGCTCCGCGGGCGGGGGTATCGCTCGACGAGGTGCACCGGCTGCATGCCGGCCTTGGGGGTTTCCACCATCCTGACAGCCGGAGGAGCATTCTCGGCAGAGGTGGCGTGCGGCAGTCGGGTCACGGCCACGCCGAGCAGACTCTCGCTGGCGAAATACCCGGATTGCCGGGAGTCGCGGCTGTGTGCTCGGTTGTCGCCCACGAGGACGAGTCGTCCCTCGGGCACGACGACGTCGCGCGCGGATCTCAATGACGGGATGGCCGCCTTCGGCACCGGATCGCCGGGCACCGCCAGCACCCGCTTGATGACGTACGGCGGCTGGGCGACGCCGATCATGTCGTTGGCCAGCACGACGACGTGGCCTCGGCGTACGCGCCCTGGCGAGATGCGACGCACCAGCAGTCGGTCGCCGTCTCTGTAGGTGGGGAACATGCTGGTGCCGCACACGGTCACGATGACCAGATGTTTGTGCAGCCACCACACGGCAAAGCTGATCGCGATGAACCCCGCCACAGCGATAATCATGATCATCCGACCCTCTCAATGGGGTTGATAGTCGATTGCCTGCAGAGAGAACATCTGGGCGTACTGCCCGGCGGCCGACATGAGATCGGCGTGCGGGCCGCGCTCCACGATGACGCCTTCGTCGAGGACCACGATCAGGTCGGCGTCGCGCACCGAACCGAGGCGATGTGAGATCAGCAGACTGGTCCGGCCGTCGCCATAGGCGCGGAGACCGCGATGGATCTCGGATTCCGCCTCGGCGTCGAGCCCTGAGCTCGGCTCGTCCAGGATCAGCAGGTCTCGGTGTTCACGGATGAACGCCCGGGCCAAGGCGAGCCGCTGCCATTGCCCGCCCGACAGGACGACCCCGGATCGCGGGTCGGCCTTGTCCATCTCGTCCAGGAACATGCGCGACAGCATGGTCTCGTATCCCTGCGGCAGCGCGGCGAGAGTCTCGTGGACGTCCGCCCGGACGGCCGCGGCCGTTATGCGCGCCTGGTCCCCGATGGCGGAGATGTCGCCGAGGGCGATGTTCTCTCCTGCGGTCAGGTCGTATTCCATGTAGTCCTGGAACACGGCGGCCACACGCTCGCGGAGCCGCTCCGGTGCCACCGAGCGGATGTCCACGCCGTCCCAGAGAATCGCTCCGCGCGTGGGGTCGTAGAAGCGGCACAAGAGCTTGACGAGTGTGCTTTTCCCGGCTCCGTTGCGGCCGACCAGGGCCACGGCTTGGCCGTACGGGATTCGGAGGTTGACGCCGCGGAGTGCCCACGGGTGGTCCGCGCTGTAGCGGAACCACACGTCTCGCAGCTCGATGCCTTCCCGTAGTGGTCCGATGGGCGTGGGTGAAGCTGGCACGGGCAGGTCGGTGGGGGCGTTGACCACCGCGCAGTAATGGTCGAAGAGCAGCAGCCCGTGGTGTCCCCGGGCGATTCCGCCGATCATCGCGCCGAGCGCGGCCTGGACACCGGCGATGGCGGCCACGAAGAGCGAGATGTCGCCGACCGTGAGGCTGCCACGCCAGGCCGCGAGGATCGCCCAGACCAGCCCGCCACCGGCTATCAGCGTGCCGAGCGCGCCGAGGACGGATTGCACCAGCAACTCCCTGCCATCCGTGCGGCGGCGGACGGTGTCGACCGCCCGCCGCTCCCGGAGCATGCGCCCGCGCAGGAAAGCGCCGATCCCGAAAAGACGGATCTCCTTTGCGGCGTCCACACTGCTGAGCAACTGGCTGTAGAAGAACTCGCGCCGCTCGGCGGGGCTCACCTCCACCGTCATCCGCGCACGACGCCGGGAGAGCGCCAACTCGGCCGCCAGCGTCGGCACAACGGCCATGAGTACGACCGCCGTGATGGCCGGGCTGACGGAGAACAGCACGCCGATGAAGCCTGCGGTCATGAGCGCCCCACGCACGACGCTCAGGCCCGCGTCGAGCAGTCGGCCGATGCTGTGCGCGCTCTGATCGGCCAGCCTCAATCGGTCGAGGAACTCCGGGTTCTCGAAACGGCCGAGACCGATGAAGCGTTCGACAGCCGCGTACAGTCTGTCGAACGCGACGGCGCCGATACGCCGATCCAGTTCCCCGTCGAAGAACTCCGTGATGTGCGGCAGGACGGCCGCCACCAGACCTGCGACGGCGATCGCGCAGGCAAGGACGAGAACATTGCCCTGGTCGGAGGCGAGGAGGATCCGATCCAACACGGTCTTGGTGAGCCAGGCGATCACGACGGGAACGGCGGCCGAGGCGAGAGTGAGGGCCACCGGAACCAGGAGCGCGCCCCGCGCGCTGTGCCAGGTTAGCCTGACCGCGAACAGGGCGTCGGCCACCATGGCTCGCGCCGTCAGACGGTCACGCACGCTGCATCACACTCCGTGCCGCCATCTCCATCACCATCGGGCCGGTCGCCGTCACAGTGCCGGTGCCGTCCAGCAGGGCGAGAGCCGGATACCCCCGCACTTCGAACGCGGTGGCCACCGGTCCGCCATGAGGCTCCACGATCACTCGGCTGACCGGGGTGAGCTGCACGACCATCTCGGCCGCCGCGTCCTCCTCCCCAGAGACGATCGCGAGTATCTGCCGACGCCCACCGGCCGCCTCCCGCGCGTGGCGTACGAAATCGGGCAGGGTCTCCTTGCAGGGGCCGCAGGTGGGAGAGAAGAAGCCGACCAGCGTCTGATCGGCGAGCAGATCCCTGCTGACAGGCTCGCCGTCCGTCGTGGTCGCGGTGAAGGCGGCGATCGTCTTCCCCACCGCGGCCATGGTGTCGTCGCCGCGCGAGGACAGCAAGCCGGAGTGCTCGCGCAGTCTGCGGATCACGCCGATGGTCAGGACGAGGTTGAGCAGCGTCAGCGTGCCTATCAAGGCAAGGAGCGAGAACAGGACTGGCATGAGCTCTCCTAAGGTCGATTCGCCTGACATGGCCGTTGCTCTCGTGCGTCGCCACGAGGCTGCTCTTTCCAGGCATACGGCGGCGCATATGGCGTGCATGCCGACGGGTGGGCAGCGTATGCGCCGCGTGTGCGGGGCCCGCAACGTCGAGCGGACAGCATCACTGGTGCCCAAGCCTTCGGAAAGGAGAACAACATGCGTTTCGCCGGAAAGGTGGCCGACCTGGCGTTGCGGCTGGTGGTCCCGCAGACCACCGCGGCGGCACGGTCGTGCTGGGATTGCGGTTCGCAGTGCCAGAACTGTGCCGGCTCGCGGTACCGTTACTGCTACTGGGTCTGCTGCTCGGACGGAACCGCGACGAGATACTGCACCGCGTGCACCAGTCCCTGCTGATCTCGCGTCCGCTGTTCGCCGCCTCCCGCCCGGTGCTGGGAGGCGGTGCCCGGCTTGCCGCCGATCCCGGCACCACACTCGGCGGCGAAGAGCGCCACCAGAGAGCTGATGCGGTAGAGGTCACTGCCGGAGCTGTCCAGCAACCGTAGATCGACGAGGCGGTCCAGCGCCCGGTGCGGTAGGAGGCCGGAATCCTCAGTCGTCCGCGCCGGGCGTTCAGCGCTCAGAAGAGCCTTCCCTACCAGGGCAAAGGCAGCTACGGCGAGGTGGTCGAGCGGATTGTGGCTGTCCTCCAGCGCTCGGAGGCTGGCCAGCAACCGGGAGCGCAGGCTGAGATCCTCGAACTCCAACTCGTCGAGCCGGCACGGACTGTCGCGCAGTCGTGCCGCGAAGTCTTCGAGAGAGCAGGACGGACGGGTGGCCAGGCGCGCGCCGACGATGCGGAGTGCCAACGGAAGATGGTCACACAGCCGGACCACCTCACGAGCGGCGTCCGGCTCGGCCACGACGCGCTCATTTCCCGCCACGTGGCCGAGCAGGTCCACCGACATCGTGGTCGACAGCGGCTGAAGGTCGCAGTGGTAGGCGCCGTCGAGCGTCGAGAGCATGCGCCGACTGGTGACGATGCACGCGGAGTGCGGCTGAGGCGGCAGCAACCTCCGCACCTGGCCGACGTCGACGGCGTTGTCGATCACGAGGAGCATGCGTCGTCCGGCCAGCAGCGAGCGGAAACGGGCGACGGACTCATCGGCCGAATCGCCGCTCTGGCCGGGACGGCCGGTCAGCGCGCGCAACGCGCCGTCCAGCACCGCACGCTGGTCGGTGGGTGGCTGATCAATCGTGTTGCCGCGCAGGTCGAAATAGAGGTGACCGTCCGGAAACTTCGCGCTGACGGCGTGCGCCAGCCGCAGGGCCAGTGCGGACTTCCCCACGCCGGCCGGACCATGGATGGCGACCACCGGCGCCTCGTGGGCCAGCACTCTGGTTCGCAGGTCCGAAAGCTGCGTCTCTCGGCCGACGAGACGGGCGACGTCACGGGGAAGCTGGTGCGGCACGACCGGGGGAGTCAGGGTCCACGAGGAAGAGCCGTCGACCATCGTGAGCGGCTCCTGCCGGCTTCGGCCCGCGGCCGAATCGCGGTGCAAGATCGCCGTCTGAAGCTCGCGCAACTCCGGCCCCGGCTCCATGCCAAGGCGGTTGACGAACGTGGACCGAGCATCAGCGAAGGCGCCGAGGGCCCCCGCCACGTCGCCGCCGCGGTAGAGCGAGAGCATGAGAAGGGCCCACGCGCGTTCCCGGCAAGGGTTGTCGGCCAGGAACGCGCGTGCCTCGGACACCACGGTGGCCAGTTGGCCTTGCGCGAGCAGGGCCTCCATGAGTTCTTCCGCGGCGCCCAACCTGCTCTCTTCCAGACCGAGCAGATGTGGTGCCAGGCCGGGCAGCCGTGGCACGTCTTGGGCGGCTGGACCTCGCCAGAGACCGAGTGCCTCCCGGAGCAGGCGGACCGCGAGGTCGAGATCGGCGCGTCGCAAGGCGGCACTGCCCCGTCGCGCGAGATCGCCGAACGTGGCCGCATCGATCTCACCGGCGGCGACCCGCAGGTGGTAGCGGCCGTCCCGGGCCTTGAGACGATCGCGGTCTCCGGGGCCCAGAATGCGGCGCAGTTTGGAGGCGTAGCTGCGCAGGTTGGCCTTCGCGGAAGCCGGCGGTTCACCGTCCCACAGCGACTCGGCCAGGCGATCAAAGGAGACCGGCCGATTCTTTGAGAGCAGAAGGGTGACCAGGAACGCGTTCGACCTGGCGCCACCCAAAGTAATCGTGTGCGACTCGTTGGCGATGCAAACTGGTCCCAATACGTGAAAGCGCACTTCTCCCCCCAGCGACCGAAGACTGGGAAGCCTAGACCTACCGGCTAAGGAGGTTCTGAAATGGCGCCGGTCGCTCGTCAGCGAGCCCGTATCGAAGAGTCGAGCAGAGCGCACACCTCGGCCACCTCCGGGGTGTCGCCTGCCTGCAGCAGGCGGAGTGCCGCCTGCCACTGCCGCCGTGCACCGGCTTCGTCCCCGAGTGCCTGCGCCGCTTTGCCCAGGCGCAGCAGTGTGCGTCCCTCGCCGTACTGATCCCGGATCTCCCGCGCGATCGTCAGCGCCAGTTCGAGCGCCGATGTGGCCTGCGATGGCCGATCCGCCTGAAGACAGGTGTCCCCGAGTTCGCAGAGCAGGGCCACTTCCTTGTGCCTGAGCCGAAGCTCGCGCACCACCGCGAGGCCGGCTTCGTGTGCGACGACGGCGTCGGTGTGCCGCCCCGCTGATCTGTGGGTCTTCGCCAGATCGTCGAGGGCGTCCGCCTCCCCCTCGCGATCGCCGATGTCACGCAGGAGGGAGATCGCTCGTGTGCCGCTGTCAAGGGCGGCTCCATGGTCTCCCTGGTCACGGTGCGCGGCGGCGAGGTTCATCAAGGCATAGGCCGCGGCGCGCGGATACGCCGCCTTCTCTGCCCGGTCCAGTGCGATCTCGTATCTCCGTACGGCCTTCGCCGGCTTGCCCATGCGATGGTGGATCACCCCGATGTTGATCTGCGCGCGGATCTCCCCCCTGATGTCCCTGAGCCGCTGATATGCGTGGGCGCTCTCATGGAGGTAGCGCACGCTTCCGGCGTCATTGCCCTGGTGGAGGCGTAGATTCGCGAGTTGGTCGGTGAGCTGGGCGATGGCGGCGAAGTCCGCGTGGGCGCGAGCCGCATGCAGGGCGCGCACGGCGCCGGCCGCCCACTCCCCGAACTGACCATCCGCCCGGAACAGCCAGTAGAGCGCCGACACGAGCCTGCACGACAGAGGCCAAGCTTCGGGCAGGTCACCTCCTTGCCGCACGACCACCAGGAGATTCTGCCGTTCGGCACGGAACCAGGCGATCGCCTCCTCCGGCGTCACAAGCTGCGGCAGTGCGATTTCGTCCGAGGGCACCGGCGCCTTGTCCTCCGGTTGGATCAGCCGGGCGGCGCACTGGGCGGCCGCGACGTACCAACGCAGCACCCGGATCGTCGCCGACCGCTGCTGCCGTTCCGGCTCCTCCTCCCTGGCACGCTCCGCGGCGTACAGCCGGATGAGATCGTGCATGCGATAGCGGCCCGGTCCGGACCGGACGAGGAACTGGAGCCTGGTGAGTCCTGCCACGACCTCCTCGGCCTCCTCCGCGGATGCGTCCGCCGCCCGGGCGATCACGCCGAGCGTCACCTCGTGCGCGTCGATCAACCCCAGCAGTCTGAACGCGCGCGCGGCGGTTTCATCCACCTGCTCCCGCAGGAGCTGGTAACTCAGCCCGAAGCTGGCCCTGAGCGAGAGATCGGCGACCTCCAACTCGGCCAGCCGTTGGTGCTGGTCACGGAGACGATCCGCGTAAACCGTGAGGGTCTGTCCAACCAGGTGAGCGCGGGCGCCCGCGATACGGAGCGCCAGAGGCAGATGTCCGCAGTATCGAGCGACCTGCGCCGTACCGTGGGTCTCACGGGTGCCGGTGATGCGGGTGAGAAACGTGGCGGACTCGGACGCGCTGAACACGTCGAGATTCACCCGGTGGGCGCCAGGGAGCGTGACCAGGGGATCCCGGCTGGTGAGCAGGGTGGCGTTCTCAGGATCGCCCGGCAGCAGCGGCAGCACCTGGCGCACGTCCCGGGCGTTGTCCAAGATGACGAGCAGCCGTCGGCCCGACACCAGCGTCCGATACATCGCGGCTCGCTCGGATTCCGAGCGGGGGAGATCCCTGTCGGCGACGCCGAGGGCTCGAAGGAAACGAGCCAGGACTTCGATGGGGGGCATCGGGTTCGCCGTCGCGCCCTGAAGATCGACATGGAGCAGCCCATCCGGATAGTTCCGGCGCATCAGGTGGGCCACATGGACCGCCAGGGTCGTCTTGCCCACGCCTCCGGCACCAGCGATGACGCAAACGGGTGGGGCGGTCCCGCGCCCTGCGCCGAATTCGCCAAGTATTCGCTGGATTTGCGCGACATACTGCGCCCGGCCGGTGAAGTCGGCGACGTCCGCCGGCAATTGCACCGGCACCGTGACCGGCCTCAGCTCCTCGGTTACAGGAGTATTCGCCAGAATGCGCTCGTACAATCGCCGTAGCGATGGACCGGGCTCAACGCCGAGTTCCTCGTCCAGGAGCAGCCGAGTCTCGTGGAACACCTCGATGGCCGCACTCTGCCGGCCGTCGAGGTGGAGCGCCATCATGAGTTGTTCCCGGAAACGCTCCCGAAACGGGTGCTCGGTCACGAGGCGGGACAGCCGCTCAAGCGGTTCGGGGCGGCCTAGCTTGAGTTGGGCGTCGAAACACTCCTCCAGCACCGACAGGTGCATCTCTGCGAGCAAGGCGCGTTCCGTTTCCGCGAACGGCCCGCTCAGTCCGCTGAGCGCCTCGCCGTGCCAGCGCGCCAGCGCCCGGGTGAAGCGGGTGGCAGCGGCATCGAGGTTGCCATGTGCCCGTGCGCGGCGAGCGGTGGCCACGTCCGCGTGGAATGCGTCGAGATCGAGGTCATACGCTCCCGGTGCGAGTTGGTAGCCGGTTCGTCCCAAACAGATGATCTTGCTGGTCTTGTGGTCCAGCACCCGCCGCAAGCCGGAGATGTACGTGTGCACCGCGGCGGCCGCTCGCCTGGGCGTGCGATCCCCCCACACGGCGGTGATGATTTCATCGCGGCTCACGGCGCGCTCCCGTCGCAGCAGCAGAACGGCGAGCACACACCGCGGCTGAAAGGCGCCTAACTCGATCTCTTTCTCTCCTCGCCAGGCCCGCACGGGGCCGAGGACGGAGAATCTGAGCACATTACCGTCTGCCATGAAGCTCTCCCCGCGAGCTGTCGACGAAATGCAAACATCGGGTGTCAAGTGCGGAAGATCATCAATGTCAGTCTGGCACAGGCGCGTCGCCTTGATCGTTCCGCGAACAGCCCCCAGGGTTTCAGCCGAAGGTTCCGGGACGCATGAATCATGGATCCTCTCCCTGACCCCGACCAAAGACTCGATCAGGAAGAGGCACCACGAATCGCGTCGGAGCTACCTGGCCGACGCTCTAGCTGGTGGCGCCCCAGGTGAGGGAGAGGCCGGTGGCGGCGCGTTCGGTGCGGATCTCCATCATGGTGCCGAGGATGGTGGCGTGGTCGGCCACCACGGGCGTGGCGTCGAGCGTGTAGGTGATCCGGGTGCTGACGAGCACCGGGCTGCCGGCGGGCTCCTGGAGGTGGCGGGCGGCGGCGGGGTCGAGCAGGCCGGGCCGTACGACCTCGGAGGCGCGGGCGACCGTCACCCCCGCGTCGGCGAGGGCCGCGTAGAGCGAGACGTCGGCGAAGTCGCGGTCGCGGATCTCGTCGGCCACCGGCCGGCGGACCCAGGACACCTGGTGGATCGCGGGCCTCCCGCCGAACTCGCGGACCCGCTCCAGCCGCAGCGCGGTGTCGCCGGGACGCAGCCGCAGCTCCGCGGCGATCCGGGCCGGGGCCCGGCGCACGGCCCGCCCGGCCACCACGGTCCGCACGTCATGGCCCTGCCGCCGCAGGTCGTCGACCAGGCTGCGCAGCGCGCCGAGCTGGTAGGCCAGGTGGGCCGGGGCGACGAAGGTGCCCTTGCCGGGCTGCTGCACGATCAGCCCTTCGCCGCTCAGCTCCCGCAACGCCTGGCGCAGCGTCATGAGGGTCACCCCGTAGGAGGCGCTCAGCTCCCGCTGCGGGGGCAGCGCCTCTCCAGGGGAGTAATGTCCCGACCGGATCTTCGCGGCGAGGTCGGCGGCGATGGCGCGGTATCTCGCCTCGTGCCCGGCGTCCGAGGTCATCGTGGTCGGTCACTCCTGGTCGAGGGCCCTTCGCAGGGTCGCGAGGAAGGCCCGCAGGTCGTCCGGCCCAGCCCCGTCGAGCACCCGCCGCATGACCGCGGCGCCGACGACCACTCCGTCGGCGTGCCGGCCGGCCTCCCGCGCCTGCTCCGGCGTGGAAATGCCAAATCCTAGCAACACCGGCCGGTCGGTGCCGAGCTTGATCCGCCGCGTCAGCTCCGTCGCCGAGGCGGCGAGGTCGGCTCGCTCGCCGGTGGTGCCCATGATGGACACGGCATAGACGAACCCGCGGCTGCGGCGCCCGATCTCGGCCAGCCGCGGCTCCGGCGTGGTCGGCGAGGCCAGCAGGGCCAGCTCGATTCCCGCCGCGGCGGCCACGCCGGTCAGCTCGTCCGCCTCGTGCAGCGGCAGGTCGGGCACGATCAGTCCGGCGACGCCCGCCCGGCGCAACGCCGCGCAGAACGCCTCGGGGCCGTCGTGCAGCACCAGGTTGTAGTAGGTGCTGGCGACCAGCGGAATGCCCAGGTCGGGCAGCTCGGCCAGGTCGGCGAGGATCTGCCGGGTGGTCGCGCCCCGGGCCAGCGCCGCGTCGGTGGCCTCCTGGATGGTGGCGCCGTCGAGGGTGGGGTCGGAGAACGGCAGGCCGACCTCGATCGCGTCCGCGCCGGCGGCGGCGAACGCCCGCAGGTACGCGGTCCAGTCCGGCGTGATCCCTCCGGTGACGTACGGCATGAGCAGCCGTCGCCCGCCGTCGCGGCGGGCCCGCAACTGCCGCTCGACCGAGCCCTGGTCCAGGGCGGCATTGGAGAGGGAGTTCGTCATAGCAGCTCCTTCAAGGTCGAGACGTCCTTGTCACCGCGCCCGGACAGCGTCAGCAGGACCGTCGAGCCGGCGGGCAACTCGCCGCTCCCCGCCGCGCGGATCACCCAGGCGAGGGCGTGCGCCGACTCCAGCGCCGGCAGGATGCCCTCGGTGCGCGCCAGCCGTGCCGTCGCGCCGAGCACCTCGTCGTCGGTCACCGTGACGTAGCGGGCCCGGCCCAGGTCGCGCAGGTGGGCGTGCTCCGGGCCGACGCCCGGGTAGTCGAGCCCGGCGGCGATGGAGTCCGCCTCGATGATCTGGCCCTCGTCGTCCTGCAGGAACAGCGAGCGGAACCCGTGCAGGACGCCGAGCCGGCCGCCGCTCGCCCCCGCGCCCCCCGCCGCCTCGACACCGACGAACCGCGCCGGGGTGTCCACGAACCCCGCGAACGTGCCCGCCGCGTTGGACCCCCCGCCGACGCACGCGACGACGTGGTCGGGCACGCCGGTCACGAGCTCGGCGGCGCACTGGACGCGCGCCTCCTCGCCGATGACCCGCTGGAACTCCCGGACCATCCACGGGTACGGGTCAGGCCCGACGACCGAGCCGACACAGTAGTGCGAGTCGTCGGTCGTCCCCACCCAGTGCCGCATGGCCTCGCTGGTGGCGTCCTTGAGCGTACGGCTGCCGGAGGTCACCGGCACCACCTCGGCGCCCAGCAGGCGCATCCGGAAGACGTTGAGCGACTGCCGCTCCATGTCGCGCTCGCCCATGAAGACCGTGGCCTCCAGGCCGAGCAGCGCGGCGGCCGTGGCGGTGGCGACCCCGTGCATGCCGGCCCCAGTCTCGGCGATCAGCCTGCGCCGCCCCATCCGCGTGGCCAGCAGCGCCTGGCCCAGCGCATTGTTGATCTTGTGTGACCCGGTGTGGGTGAGGTCCTCGCGCTTGAGGTAAAGCTGCACGCCCAGCTCCCCGGACAACCGCCAGGCGGGCGTGAGCGGGGTGGGCCGCCCGACGTGTACGGCGAGCAGCCTCGTCAGGGCACCCCGGAACCCCGGATCCGCCCAGGCCCCCCGGAACGCCTCGTCCACCTCCCGGCACGCCTCGGCCAGCGACTCCGGCACGTAACGCCCACCGTACTCACCGAACCTGCCCCGGGCGGCGGGCTCCCCCATCACCCCGGACCCGGCGACCGAGGCCCGCCAGGCCAGCACGTCTCGCGTCTGCATGTTCACTCCCGTTCTATAATCCTAGAGAGAGTTCTATAACAGTTTCAGTGTGACACAGCCCCCCGGATACGTCACCCCTGCCCGGAAGCCCACAGCCTCGGCCGCGCTCCGGGCCGTGCCACGGCACCTGTTCGTGCCTCCCGTCGGCATGGCCCTCGCCAAGGACGGCCCCCGCCTGATCGACCAGGACGCCGACCCGGCCTGGTGGTGGGCCACGGTGTACGGGCCGGACGCCATCGTCACGCAGCTCGACTGCGGCGCGACCGGCATCCGCGAGATGTACGGGCGTTACACCTCCTCCAACTCCGCACAAGGGACCGTCGTCGACCTACTCACCCTGCTCGACCCTCAGCCGGGGGCACCGCGTCCAGGAGGTGGGGACGGGCACCGGCTGGACTGCCGCGCTGCTGTCCCACCTGGCGGGCGAGGACGGCGCGGTGACGTCGATCGAAGTGGACGCCGCGGTCGCCGAGCAGGCGGCGAAGAACCTGGCCGTGACGAGCGTGCCGGTGCGCCTGCTCGTCGGTGACGGCGCGCTGGGGTGCGCGGACGGGGCGTCGTACGACCGCGTGCACGTCACGTGCGCCGTCCACACGGTACTTATTCGGCGGTGGCCGACAGAGGAAGTCCATGGCCGGAAGCCGGCGCATCGCCGATGTCGGGGAGATGAAGCCGACTGAGATCAGGGCTGTCCGGTAGCCTCGGCTGATGGCGAAGGTCTTGGTCACGGGGATGTCGGGGACCGGCAAGTCCACCGCGTCAGAGATGCTGGCGGCCCGGGGCCATCGCGCCGTCGACACTGACACCGACCAGTGGAGCCACTGGGTGACCCTGCCGGACGGATCCACTGATTGGGTGTGGCGGGAGCAGGCCATCAGCGACCTTCTCGCCAACCACCATGAGGGCGCCCTCTTCGTGGCCGGCTGCAAGTCCAATCAGGGCCGGTTCTACCCGCAATTCGACCACGTCGTACTGCTCAGCGCTCCCGCTGAGATCATGCTTGCCCGCATCGCGACGCGAACCAACAACCCCTTCGGCAAGCGCCCCGAGGAACGTGAAGCCGTCTTGCGCGACCTGGCCAGCGTGGAGCCGCTGCTCAGGGCCACCTCCACTGTCGAGATCGACGCTTCCGCGCCGATCGACGAGGTCGTCCGGCAGCTTGAGGAGCTTGCGCGAACGACGCCGTGATCAGTGAGTGCCTGCCGATCTCCGGCAGGCATGTCAGTGGGCGGTGAACCTCGGGGGTCAGGGGCGGACGAAGTCCAGTTCGTCTGCTCGCCGGAGGTCCTTGGGGCGGCCCAGGGCGCGGCGCATCCGGATCAGGTCTTGCCGGGAGACGTAGCGAACTTCCAGGCCGCCCGGGTCGACCGCGACGATCGTCCGGTCGAGGATTTCCCGGACGTGAAGGTCGCCCCAGGGGAGCGCCGGGGTGCAGCAGTCGCCGCCGGCTCCGGGTGAGGTGAACTGCACCTTGGGGCGGAGAAAGGAATCCGGGTGAGTTGCTAAGGGGTTGCCTGTTTCGTCGGTGAGCTGGGCGTTGACGGAGGTGAAGGCGGCCGCCAGAGCCGGGGCGTTAGCCGGGGCGCCGTCCCAGAGCAGGTCCAGATCGCCGGTCAGTTCGGTGGATCCATGCATGATGCCGGCGACCTGCCCGATCACCGCGACTCGGACGCCGTTGCGATGGAGGGCTTCGAGCAGCGGGAACGGGTCGAACCCGAGGGCGCCGTCCGTGCCGATCGTACCGACGTCGTCGTCGGCGTCCTGGTGGCCCAGGCCGGTGCCCGCCCGGTTGAGGGCCAGTTCACGGGTACGCCGTACGGCGGCGCGAAGTCGTTCCAGCGGTTGGTCGATCATCTGATTCATGCAACACCGGCCGCACTCATGGCGCACTCGAATTTCTTGAGAAAGACAGCTCTCCAGGGTTGCAGGGATAGGCACTCCAGCCTCACCGCTGCCCGATTCAGGCGCAGGTCGCCGAGGAGCCCTTGCATGGCACTTATGCGGCTCAGCTCGCGCGTGAAAGCCCTGGCGCGGGCTTCCGATCCCCTCCGTGTACACCTGAGAAAACCAGTCGATCAGGAGCCTGACCAGAAGTTACGGTTGCGGCTGGCTCTCGTCGTTTTCTCGCTGTTCTCGGCCATCCCACGGAACAACGACGGAACAGGGCAGGAGGTTGCTCATGGCGATCCCGAAGAAGGGCTCGCGGCTCATCACCGTCGACGGCACCGTATTCCGCTGGCGCGTCCGTCGTAAGCCCACGTACCCAGGGGAACAGTTGGGGCCCGATGACGTTCGCGGTGGAACTGGCCGGCGCGTCAGGTCGCGTCCTGCTGGTGTCGCTTCCCTGCTCACGGCCGGACGCGTGGTGGGGAGAACGGGCGATGGCCATATGGCCGGCCCTTGTGACGGCGACCATACGCATGGCGCTCGGTCACGGCTGGGATCCGCGGCATGCAGGCAACGCGTACGAGCTTGCCCTTACTGATGAGGACCTGACCGAGTTGATGAACGGCCGACCGCCTGTGTACGACGCCCCGTTCATGCGGAGATAGCTTCCTCGGCGACCAGCACGACCGTCCGCTATCAGGCGGCGCAATTCCCCCCTGCTCGGTTGATCGGAACGGTGGTCAGGTGCGTGTGTACGGTGGCGCAGATGTGCCGGTGTGTGGGACGTCGCGATCGCCCCAGCCCCGGTGGGCGAGAACCGAAGTCAGCGATCGTCACGGCCTTGGCCGGCGACGACGGTTTTCAGCTATCGCAGACCCAATGCCACCTCGATATGCCGAACGACCAGCAGGAGATCCCGCGAGCCCAGACGTTGTTCAAGCTCGCTCACTCGGGTACCGAGGAATGCACGCTGCGCTTCTGTGAGGACGGCGCCGGAATCCAAGCACTCGCTGACGCATCCGCTGATCTCCAGGAGAACCGGGTCTGCGGAGGGCAGCAGAAAAGGTAAGCGCTGACGGCGCCAGAACCACAACGCGTGCACCGCAGCTTCCCGGGGAGCTCCATACCAGTACCAGCGAGCCTGAAGGTTCGGATTTGCCTCCTCTGCGCGCGGAGATCGCCGGCCTCGCACTTTGGCCTCCCGGCGCCTTGTTGCATAGACCTGGAGCTCAACCTGCCGGGCAGCACGGCTGGCCTCGATAACATCCAGAGCACGAAGCAGGGCCGCCTCATCGCGTAGAAACCTTCCGGCCCGGGACTCAAGGAAACTCAGCGTTGCCTCGAATCCGAGTGGCCGATACAACTGCACGCAGGACCGGAACGCTGACACCCGCCATCGGTAGGGCAGGGCAGGGTCACGTACCCTACGGGCAAAGTTGCCGAAGCTCACCAACGAAGGCTAACGGCGATCATCGGAAGCCCCATCCCCACACAAAGGACCCCGCCTCCCAGCACAGGGAAGCGGGGTTTCCGCATGTCAGGAGCTACTTGGCCAGATGACGACTGATGACCAGGCGCTGGATCTGGTTGGTGCCCTCGAAGATCTGCATGATTTTGGCCTCGCGCATGTAGCGCTCGACTCGGAACTCGCGGGTGTACCCGTACCCGCCGAACACCTGCACCGCGTCCGTGGTGACCTTCATTGCCGCGTCCGTGGCCACCAGCTTGGCGATGCTTGCCTGGCGGCTGTACGGGAGGCCGGCGTCGCGGCGGCGGGCGGCGTCGAGGTAGGTGGCGCGGGCGCTGTCGACGCCGGCGGCCATGTCCGCGAGGAGGAAGCCGAGGCCCTGGTGGTCGATGATGCGCTTGCCGAACGTCTGCCGCTCCTTGGCGTAGCGGACGGCCTCGTCGAGGGCGGCCTGGGCGAGGCCGGTGGCGCAGGCGGCGATGCCGAGGCGGCCGGAGTCGAGGGCGCCGAACGCGATCTGCAACCCCTGGCCCTCCTCGCCGATCAGCCGGTCGGGCTCCAGGAGCGCGCCGTCCCAGTGGGCGCTGGTCGTCGGTACGGCGTGCAGCCCCATCTTCTCCTCGGGCCGCCCGAACGTCAGCCCCTCGGCGGCCCCCGGCGCCAGGAAGCAGGAGACCCCGCGCGAGCCCTCGCCCGTGCGGGCGAACAGGGCGTAGAAGTCGGCGATGCCGCCATGCGTGATCCACGCCTTGCTGCCGGTGATCCGGTAGCCGTCCGCCACCCGCTCCGCCCGGCAGGTGAGGGCACCGGCGTCGGACCCGGCCTGCGGTTCCGACAGGCTGTAGCCGCCGATCAGCCGGCCGGCCAGCATGTCGGGCAGCCACCGCGCGCGCTGCTCCGCCGTGCCGTGCGCGGCCACCGGGTAGCAGGCGAGCGTGTGCACGCTGGTCGCCACCGCGACGGCCGCCCAGCGCATCGCCAGCTCCTCGATCACCTGCAGGTAAACCTCGTACGGCTGCGCGCCCCCGCCGAACTCCTCCGGATACGGCAGCCCGAGCAGCCCCGCCGCGCCCAGCGTGGCGAACAGCCCGTCCGGATACGTCTCGGCCCGCTCATGCTCGTCGACCCGGCGCGCCAGCTCCTTGTCGGCGATCTCGCGGGTCAGCTCGATGAGGTCCCTGGCGTCCTGGTCGGGAAGCAGCCGGTCGACTGTCACGATCGATCTTCTCCTGGGTCATGCGGGATGCGCGGCCGGTTCGTCCAGCCGGGCGAGGGCGGTGGATGCACGTTCACGGAAGTCGGCTACCCGGGCGAGCTTGATGTTCTCGTACCCGCGGATCAAATCCGGCAGGCCCGCGATCTCCGTGACGGCTTCGGCGGTGCCCGGGGTGAGGCGGTCGAGGGCGGCGCGCATCAGGTCGCGGTACTCGGTGACGAGCTCGCGTTCGACGCGCCGCACGTGGGCGTGGCCGAACACGTCGAACGCCGTTCCGCGCAGCACCTTGGCGGCACGCAGGCCGCGGAACACGACGCCGGCCGAGCGGCGCAGCCTGATCTTGCGCTTGAGGCCCATGGCGCGCAGCAGCGGCGGGTGCAGCAGCACCGACACGACCGCGTCGGGGCCGAACTCGCGCTCCCGCCTGGCCCGCTCGGCGGGGTCGAGGTGCAGGCGGGCGACCTCGTACTCGTCCTTGTAGGCCATCAGCTTGTGCAGGCCGCGGGCGTAGGCGAGGGCGATCGCGGTGCCCGCCGCCGCGCCCGCCCGCTCGGCCGCGACGGCGTGCACACGGCGCACGTCCTCGGCGTACGTACGGGCGTAGGCGGCGTTCTGGTAGCCGGTCAGGTCGGCCACCCGGGTGGCCACGACCTCCTCCAGCCCCGGGGCGGCGGGTTCGTCGGTGGCGAGGTCGAGCGCCTTGCGTACCGCCTCCGGGTCGGACACGGCGGCGCGGCCCCAGCGGAAGGCGGCCAGGTTCTGCTCGACGGCGGCCCGGTTGAGGGTGATGGCCTGTTCGACGGACGCGGCGCTGACCGGCAGGCAGCCGAGCTGGTAGGCGGCGCCGAGCAGCAGCAGGTTGGCCGGCATGTGGTCGCCGAACAGCGCCTCGGCCAGCTCGTGGGCGTCCACGCAGGTGACGCTCCGGGTGACCGACTCGATCCTGGCGACCGCGTCGGCGTGCCCCGGCACGGGTGCCCGCCCGGTCACCATGGCGGCGGTGGGCACCACGGAGGTGTTCAGCACGGCGACCGTGCGTTCCGGCGCGGCGACGGCCAGGTTCCCCTCGGCCGCCGCGCCCAGCAGGTCGAACCCGAGGAGCACGTCGGCCGCGCCGCGCGAGGCCCGGGGCGAGCCGGTCACCGGCCGCCGCGAGAGGCGTACGTCGCTGACCACCGGGCCGCCCTTCTGCGCCAGCCCGGTCTGCTCCAGGCCGGAGGCGTGCAGGCCGTCGAGGTGGGCCGCCATCTGCAGGATCTGCGAGACGGTGACGACGCCGGTGCCGCCGATGCCGGGCATCCTGATCAGCGCCTCGTCCGGCCGGCTCGCCGGCTCCGGCGGCTCCACGGGGAGCTCCGTGTCCGTCAGGCGGGCCTTGACGGTGCCCGGCTCGACCAGCAGGAACGACGGGCAGTCGCCCTTGAGGCAGCTCAGGTCGGAGTTGCAGGACGCCTGGTGGATGCGGGTCTTGCGGCCGTACTCGGTCTCGACCGGCTGCACGGACAGGCACGTGGAGACGTCGCCGCAGTCGCCGCAACCCTCGCAGACCCGCTCGTTCACCACGACCTTCTGGACCGGTGTGGGCAGTTTGCCGCGCTTGCGCAGCCGCCGCTCCTCGGCCGCGCAGCGGTCGTCGTGGATCAGCACGGTCACGCCGTCTAGCGCGGCCAGCTCCCGCTCGACCGCGGGCAGGTCGTCGCGGTGCCGCACGGACGCGTTGTCCGCCAGTCGCACCCCCCGGTACGTCTCCGGCTCCGGCGTGGTGACCACGATCCGGCGCACGCCCTCCAGCGCCAGCTCCCGCGTCAGCGCCGGCACGTCGAGCCGGCCCTCCGCGCGCTGCCCGCCGGTCATGGCCACGGCGTCGTTGTAGAGCAGCTTGTACGTCATCGACACCCCGGCCGCCACCGCGGCCCTGATCGCCAGGGAGCCGGAGTGGTGGAAGGTGCCGTCACCGAGGTTCTGCACGAAATGCCGGTCGGCGGTGAACGGCGCCAGCCCGATCCACTGCGCCCCCTCGCCGCCCATCTGGGTCAGCCCGATCTGGGTGCCCCGCCCGTGCCCGTCCAGGGCGATCATGGCGTGGCAGCCGATGCCCACGCCGACCAGCGTGCCCTCGGCGGCGCGGGTGGAGGTGTTGTGCGGGCAGCCCGAGCAGAAGTACGGGGTGCGCGTGGCCACCAGCGGCAGCATCCGGCGCGCGGGGCGCGACACCCGTACGGACTGCCGGGGGAGGCGGTCCTCGCCCACGCAGGTGGCCACGGCCTTGGCCACGTCCTCGGCGCTGAGGGTGCCGCGTGCGGTCAGGAGCTCCCGGCCCACGACGGCCGGCGTGCGCTCGCCGCCGTACAGGGCCTGCTTGACGTGCCCCTCCAGGAACGGCACCTTGTCCTCGACCACCAGCACCCGCCCCAGGTCGGCGGTCATGGCGGCCAGCTCGTCGTACGCCAGCGGGAACGGCATCCCCACCTTGATCAGCCGCAGCCCGAGGCCGTCCATGGCCGCCTCGTCCAGGCCCAGGTCCGCCAGCGCGCGCAGGACCACCGCGTACGTGGTGCCGGAGGCGAGGATGCCCAGTGTGGTGTTGCCCGCCCCGTGCGTCACCCGGTTCAGGCCGTGCTCGCGGGCGTAGGCGCGGGCCAGGTCCAGGCGGCGGGTGTGCATGTCGTGCTCGGCGTCCAGGGCGGCGGCCCCGAGCAGGAGGGGGGTCGAGGGGTTCGGGTCGCCGCCGGGGGCCGGGATGCCCGCCCGCAGCGGGGCCAGGTCCACGGTGGAGGAGGCGTCGGCGATGTCGGCGACGATCTTCAGGCCGGTCCAGAGGCCGGTGGCGCGCGACAGGGCGACCGCGTGCAGCCCGAGCTCGATGATCTCGGCGACCGAGCTGGGCGCGAGCAGCGGCATCGACAGGCTCTGGCAGAGCGGCTCGCACGAGCTGGGCAGGGTGGACGACTTGCAGCCGGGGTCGTCGCCGATCCAGGCCACCGCGCCGCCGAGGGCCGCCGTACCGGCCGCGTTGGCGTGCCTGATGGCGTCGGCGGCCCGGTCGAGGCCGGGGTTCTTGCCGTACCAGAAGCCCGTCACCCCGTCGTGGCGCCTGCCGGGGACCTGGCCGAGCAGCTGGGTGCCGCCCACCGAGGTGGCGGCCAGCTCCTCGTTCAGGCCGGGGCGGAACACCACGCCCGCCTCCCGCAGGAACTGCGTGGCCCGTCCCAGCTCCAGGTCCAGGCCGCCCAGCGGCGACCCCTGGTAACCGGAGACGAACACCCGCGTGTCCAGCCCGCGCTCGCGGTCCAGGCGGCGCTGCTCCAGGGTCAGGCGGACCAGGGCCTGGATGCCGGAGATGAGCACCCGGCCGTCCTGTGCCGAGTACTTGTCGTCGAGCGACACAGGTGGGGGAGTCACGCTCACGTCCACGCGAACCTCCTGGCTTCGTACGTTGTGATTCCCAGCACAGCAACGTGAGCGGGACATGCGCAAGTATTAGCGGAGAAAGTACTCCCAAGACGCAAACAATATGATGGCAGGGGCTTTGCTGCTGATGTTCTTTGCGCCGGAGAGAGGGGTTCTCCCATGCCTGACGTGGACGACATCGATCAGCAGGTGCTCCGGCTGCTGCGGGAGGACGGGCGCAGGACGTTCTCGGAGATGGCCGAGCTGATCGGGCTGTCGGTCGCGGCCGTGAAGCGGCGCGTGGACCGGCTCAGGCAGATTGGCGTGATCACCGGGTTCACCGTGCAGATCGACTACGCCAAGCTGGGGTGGGGCATCGAGGCGTTCACCGAGCTGCGTTATCCGGGCACGACGCCGGTCAGCGAGATCGTCCGCACGGCCACCGACGTGACCGAGGTGCAGGCCGTCTACACGATCGCGGGGGACCCGGACGCGCTGATCCACGTACGGGTGCGGGACTTGGGGCACCTGCAGCAGGTCATCGACCGGCTGCGCAGGGCCGGGGACGTGACGGGGACGAAGACGTTGCTGGTGCTCGGGTCGTGGAGCAGGGAGGCACGGGACCCGCGGATCCGCTGAGGCCGGTCGTCGTCAGCGCGCGCTCTTGGGCTTGCCGTGGGCGCCGCCCTTCCGGGCGCGGTCGCCGTTAGATGAGCCACTGGTGCCCTTGCCGGTGCTGGGGCCGGTGCCGTCGCCGGCTCCGGCCAAGGTGCCGCCGGTGCCGCCGGGGCGGGAGAACGAGCGGACGAGCAGGCCGATGGAGAGCAGTACCGCCGCGCCCAGGCCGAAGATCCAGAACGACAGGCCGGTCACGGGCAGGGGCGCGTGGTGGTGCGCCGGTGGGGGCAGCGCGTCGTGGCCGCGGGTGCCGGTGCCGGGCGTGGGAAGGGGCAGTGCCGGCGGCGCCGCCTCCAGGTGGGCCGCGCCGCGCTCGCGCTCGTGCCGCCCGGCCCGGCGCCGCAGGTCAGGAGGGGTCGCCAGGATCTCGGCGCGGCCCAGTAGCGGGGTCGTCGTCATGTCCACGACGGAGGTGGGTTCCGGGGTGGCGGCGCCCTGGACGGCGTCGACGGT
Source organism: Nonomuraea jiangxiensis (assembly GCF_900099965.1). Classification (GTDB taxonomy): domain Bacteria; phylum Actinomycetota; class Actinomycetes; order Streptosporangiales; family Streptosporangiaceae; genus Nonomuraea; species Nonomuraea jiangxiensis. Next base: position 341,248 of record NZ_FNDJ01000001.1, read on the forward strand.
GGTGGACGCGCAGGAGCGGTTGTTGTCGGTGTCGCGCTCGCGGGCGGCGGTGTGCACGGTGGCGCAGCTCTCGATCGTGCCGGCGGCGTGCGGGGTGATGGTGACGGCGAACGTTCTGCTCTCGTGCGGTTCCAGGGTGCCGAGGGGGCAGTCGAGGGCGGGGCCGCCGCCGGGGCACTCGGGCGGGCGGCCGGTGATCGTGGCCCGGTCGCCGGCGGCGGGGTCGCGTACGGTGACGTCGGTGGCCCGCGACGGGCCGTGGTTGGTCACGGTGAGCGTGTACGTGCTGCCGCCGTTGGCATTGGCCCTGGCCGGGGCGCTCTTCCGGAGCTCCACGTCCGCCAGGGTCCGGGTCTGGCCGATGATCTGCGCCGAGTCCGTGGTCGTCCCGGCTGTCGTGGCCTCCGCGCGGGCGCGCAGGTTCGTGCCGTCGGGCAGCGCGGGGTCGGTCACGACGGGGATGTGGTACGTGAGGCTCTCGCCCGGACCGATCGTCAGGCGCGGGCCGCCGCAGGTGACGGTCTGGTCGACGGTGGAGCAACCGGCGGGGAGGGGGCCGGGGACGGTGTTCGGGTCAAGGGTGTCGGCGACGGTGACGCGCTCGACGGTCTGGTCCCCGGTGTTCGTGACGGTCACCATGTGCACGGACTCCGCCCCGGCGATCACCGGGTTCGGGCTGAGGACGCCGGCGACCCGCAGCCCGGGACCCTGCAGCCCGGGACCGCGCAGCCCGAGACTTCGGGGCGCGGCACCCGGGAACGACCGGTCACCGGCGGCCGGGGTGGTGGTTCCTGCCAGGGTCGGGGCGGCCCAGCCGCCCAACGTCGTGAGAGCGATGATCGCGGCGATTCCGGGCCTGCCCATGTGGTTACCCCCCCGCGTGAACGTGCTGTGCCGGGACGATCCTCGCGGCCCGGGACCGGCCCGTACCGGCGACCAGACCGGAACCATGCGCCGGCGTGACGCAGTCTTTGCCCGCGCCGGTCGCCGGCGGGGTTCAGCGCTCGACGAACAAGCCTCGCCTCCCGGCGGGCGCCGCCCGTAGGGTCGGGCCCATGGCAGGGGTTGCCCGCTACGACGACATCGCCGACTTCTACGCGGCCGGCTGGACCGACGCGATCGAGGATCCCGCCTCCGCGAGCCTGCTCGACCTGCTGGGGCCGGTGGCGGGGCGCCGGGTGCTGGAGATCGCCTGCGGGCACGGCCGGATCGCCCGGGAGCTCGCCCGCCGTGGCGCCGACGTCGTGGGCGCTGACATCTCGGCGGCCCTGCTGGGCAAGGCGGAGGCCGCCGAGCGCGAGATCCCGCTCGGCATCCGCTACGTCCACGCCGACGTGTCCCTGCCCGATTCGCGCGACGGGTCCCGCTTCGACGCCGTGGTCTGCAGTTTCGGGCTTTCCGACATCGACGACCTCGACGGCGCGGTGGCGGGGGCCGCGGGTGCCCTGCGGGCCGGCGGCGTCTTCGTCTGCTCGATCCTGCACCCGTGCTTCCCCGGAGGGCGGGAGGTGTCGGGCTCGTGGCCGGGTGACGGGCGCTATCACGCCGAGGGCTGGTGGCGGGCCGACGGGGAGCTCTCGACCCTGCGCCGCCAGGTCGGCGCCAACCACCGCACGCTCTCGACCTACGTCAACACGCTCCGTCGCCACGGCCTGTGGGTGGACGGGCTGGCCGAGCCGGAGCCCGCCCGGGAGTGGGCGGACAGACGGCCGGACGCCGCCCGCTTCCCGGTGTTCCTCGTCATGAGATGCGTCAAGATCGGTGATCCGCCGCCTGCCGAAGGCTGACGGGGATCCACCTGCGGGCATGCCGATGGCGGCCGCTCGCCTGCGGCCGCCATCGGTAGGGTCAGGAGCTCGGGCAGGTGTGCCGGTACTCCTGGATCGAAGAGCCGCTCGGCGGCGGGCAGAGGAACTGCTCGTAGCGGGTGTCGTCGTCCACGAACCGCTTCAGCCAGGCGACCATCGACTTGGCCATCGTGGTGTTGGTCGTCTGGGGGAAGAAGTGGCTGGCGTTGTTCAGCTCCAGGTACGCCTTCTCCGCCGACGACGGGATGGACTGGTAGAACGGCTCCGAGTGGCTGGACACCGGGGCGACGCTGTCGCTCTCACCACCGATGATCATCGTCGGGACACGGATGCCGGACCAGGACTTGGTCGTGTTCCAGGGCGCCAGGGGCACGGCGGCCTGGAGCGACGGGCGGTCATTGGCGGCTTCCAGGGAGCCGCCGCCGCCCATCGAGTGACCGGCCACCGCCAGCCGGGACCCGTCGATGCGGCTGCGGATCGTGGTCGCGCTGTCCTCGACCAGGTAGTCGAGCGCGGCCAGGAGCTGGCGGCCACGGCTGGCGGGCTGGTCGTAGCGCGAGTTGGTCTCGATCCCGATCACGACGAACCCGTGCGAGGCGATCCTCGGGCCGAGCCACGAGAGGCTGGACCACGCGGCGGTGTACCCGGGTGAGATGGCGATGGCGCCGAACGTGCCCTGGCTGGTGTCCGTCGGGTAGTAGATCACTCCGCCGCCGAAGCCGCTGACGCTCAGCGAGGAGACGCTCTGCTGGGCCGTGGCGAACGGGCCGCGGCTGGCTTCGAGGATGGCGTTGGTGGGGTCGGGGCCGCGGTCGTACGGGCCGGCCGCCGCCTGGGCGGCGGGAGCGGCCGCGAGGGCACCGCCGATCAGTGCGAGGGTGAGGGTGAGCTTGGTCAACGTTCGCGCGCCGCGCTGGGGGGTGGAGAGCTGCACGTCGTCATACTCCCTGCTCGTCGGGGGGTGACTGCTGTCTGCCGCCATTGTTGGGATCGGCAGTCAGCCGTGCATCGGTGAAATCACCGGTCTGCCGATCAGGACATGAGCCGTACCAGTTCGACGCGGGAGCGGATGCCGAGCCGGCTGAAGATGTTCCTGAGGTGGTGCTCGACGGTGCGCCTGCTCAGGAACAGCTGCTCGGCCACCTCCTTGTTGGTGGCGCCCTCGGCCACCATGCGGGCGATCTGCAATTGCTGGGCCGTCAGCTGCCGCGTGGTCGCGTTCGTGGCGGGGCGTACCGGGTCGCCGGAGGCGCGCAGCTCGGTCCTGGCCTGCTCGGTCCACAGGCGGGCGCCGTAACGTTCGAACGTCTCCAGCGCCGTGTGCAGGTGGTTCCTGGCGGCGCCGGGGCGGCGGTCGCGGCGCAGCGCGCTGCCGTACAGGAGCCTGGTGCGGGCCGCCTCGAACTCGCACACCCCCTGCCCGTGCAGGTCGATGGCCTCGCGGAAGAGCTCCTCGGCCGCGCCCGGCCCGGCCAGCAGCGCGCGGCAGCGGGCGACCAGGGCACGCAGGTCGGGGCTGCGGGTGCTGCCCACCCAGCGCTCCAGCACCCGCAGCGCCGACGCGGCCTGCTCGTGCTCGCCGATACGCGCGGACGCCTCGATGAAGTGCGGCGTCGCCATGACCCGGATGACGACGTGCTTGTTGCGCCGCTCGGCCCGCAGCCGGCCGGCGGCGTCGGCCGGGCGGCCCGCGGCCAGGTCGACGTAGGCCAGCGCCCAGTTGCCGATGGCCCCCGCGATGCCCAGCCCGTGGGCGTCGGCCAGGTCGGTGGCGGCGTCGGCGCGCACCCGGCAGGTCTCCTGGTCGCCCTCGACGGCCGCGGTGATCGCCAGCCAGGCGAGGTGCTGGGCCGCGGTGTTGAGCTGGCCGGTCTCCTGCGCCAGGCGCAGCCCCGTGGCCGCGGTGCTCGCCACGGAGGCGTAGCGGCCCATCCAGATCTCCGAGTAGATCATGTACTCCAGCAGCTGCGGTACGGCCGAGGCCGCGCCGCGCACCCGGGCCGCCTCCAGGGCGCGGGCGGACAGGCGGTGCGCGGTGGCGTCCTCGCCGAGCAGCAGGCTGGCCACGCAGGCCCACACGAGCACGGCGGGATCGCGTACCGAGCCCGCCAGCTCGACCACCCGCCGCAGCGGGCCGGCGGCCTCCTGATGGGAGCCGCTGAAGGTGGAGGCCATGCCGGCGAGATACTCGAACATGAGCTCCGTCGGCGCCGTCTCGTCGGGGCGGCGCAGCGCGGCGGCCTGGCGGGCGATGGCGATGAACGCCCGGTTGTCGCCCGCCCGGTAGCTGGCGTCGGCGGCCCTGACGAGCGCGCGCACGCCCAGCATGCGGTGGCTGTCCAGGAGCAGCCCCGCGGCGGCGAGCAGCTCCTCGCGGGCGCTTCCGGTCTCGCCGCCGAGCAGCTCCAGGCTGCCGTGCAGGAGTTGCACGTGACCGCGCAGCGCGGCGGGGGTGGAGAAGCCGGGACCGATGGCGAGGGCCGGGGAGGCGGCGGTCGGAGCGAGGTCGCCGGCCGTGGTGAGGGCGCGTAACCGGGTCAGGAGCGAGCGGGCGGCCTGAGGGTGGCCGGAGATCCACGCGTGGCGGGCCGCGGCGGCCAGCCGCTCGGCCTTGGCGGGGCCGTGGCGGGTCAGCTCGGCGGCGCGTTCCAGCGCCAGGTACGCCTCCGGATGGGCCGAGCGGGCCTCGATGGCGGCGGCGGCCAGGTCGTCGGCGAGGGCCTCGGCGGGGGCGTCGAGCGCGAACGCCCGGTGCCAGGCCCGGCGCAGCCGTACCTGCGGGGTGTCATGGGCCTCCAGCAGGCCGGCGAGCAGGCGGTGGGCGTGGCGGCGGCGCGCCAGGGAGGCGCCGTGGTAGGCCACCGCCCGCATCGTCGGCTCGCGGAAGTCGTAGCGGTCGCCGGTGGCGTGCAGGATGCCCGCGCGTTCGGCCGGTTCAAGCGCGGCCAGGGCGCACGCGGGCTGGGCGGCCCTGGCCAGGGTGGCCACGTCCAGGCCGGCGTCGGCGGCGATCAGCAGCAGCAGGTGCCGGGCCTGCTCGGGCAGGGCCGCCAGGCGGCTCGCGTGCGCCCGCCACAGACGCCCGCCGTGGGGCAGCGCGGTGGGCGGCGCGGCCAGGCCCGCGAGCTGGTCGGGGGTGAGGGCGCCGATGAGCTCGGCCATGGCCAGCGGGTTGCCCCGGGCGATCTGGTTGAGCGCGGACAGCAGGTCCTCGGGGAGCGGTCCTGGCGCGAGGTCGCCGGCCAGCTCGCGTACGGCCTCCTCGCCGAGCCCGTCCAGCACGAGAGCGGGCACCCCGTCCAGCCCGCCGGAGGCCGGCCCGGGCGCGGTGCCGGTGGTGAGGTGGTCGCGGGCCGCGAACAGCAGCGCCACCGGCTCGCCCGCCACCCGCCTGGCCGTGAACGACAGGGCCGCGCGGCTGGGCGGGTCCAGCCGGTCCACGTCGTCCACGCAGGCCAGCACCGGCCGCTCGGCGGACACCGCCGACAGCAGGCCCAGCACGGCGGCGGGCAGGGCCAGCCCGGGGACGGCGGTGCCGGACTCCAGGGCCGCCGTCAGGGCGCGGGCCTGCGCGTCCGGCAGCGTGGAGGAGAGCGCCGAGGAGGTCGTGGCGATCGGGCGCAGCAGCGCGTGCAGCCCGGCGCAGGGGAGCCGGGACTCCGCGTCCACCCCGGACACCCGTAACACGCGGAAGCCGGCCGTGGCGGCGTGCGCGGCGGCCAGGTCGAGCAGCGCCGTCTTGCCCATGCCCGCGGGTCCGGTCAGCAGCAGGGCCCCGCCGGAGCCCGCCCGCGCGCCGTCGATCAGCCGCGACAGCGCGTGCTCCGCCTCGGCGCGGCCGTGCAGCGTACGGTCCTGGCCCGTGGACACGCCTCCAGTGTTACGCGCGGATGTCGCCCGTGAAAGGGGACGTTCAGGTGATACCAGTGAATTCACCGATATATCCCGACTCAACGGGCCCGCAGGGACTCCCGCTTCCTCGACAGCCGCCCGGCGACGGCCGGCAGCAGCCCGTGCGGCAGGAAGAGCACGACTCCGATGAGCACCAGGGCGTAGACGGCGTACGACAGCACGCTCGGCGCGTACGACGGCATCCCCGGCAGCGCGGCCAGGCTGTTCAACCCCTGCACCAGCAGCGTGATCGCGGTGGCCCCGACGACGGCCCCCCAGATCGTGCCCAGCCCTCCGACCACGGCCATGACGATGTACTGGATGGAGATCAGCACGGGGAACGACCCCGGCGCCACGTACCCGGTGTAGAAGCAGTAGATGCCACCGGCGAGCCCGGCGAAGGCGGCCGACAGCGCGAACACGACCAGCTTGTACCGCCCGACCGGGATCCCCGAGGAGGCCGCGGCGGTCTCGCTGGTGGCCAGCGCGCGCAGCGCGCGTCCCGGTCGCGAGGCGATGACGTTGTGCGTCACCAGCATCACCAGCGCCACCCCGGCCCAGGTCAGGTACGCGTACGCGCTCGCCGAGCCCGCCTCGAACGACCCCACGGAGAACTGCGGGATGGCCTGCAGCCCGATGTCTCCGCCGGTGAACTCCAGCTGCCCGGCCAGCGAGAGCAGGATGAGCTGCATGGCCAGGGTCGCGAAGGCCAGATGGTGCCCGCGCAGCCGCAGCAGCGGCACCCCGATCACCAGCGCCGACGCGGCGGCCACCACGGGCGCGGCGACCAGCCCCGCCACCGGCGGCACGCCGCCCAGGGCGAGCAGCGCGGCGGTGTAGGCGCCGATGGCGTAGAAGGCGCCCTGCCCCAGGGACACCTGCCCTGCGTACCCCATGAGCAGCGAGACCCCGACCGTGACCATGGCGGCCAGGCCGAGCAGGATGTAGACGGCCAGCGCGCTGTCGTCCAGCACCGCCGGCAGCGCCAGCGTCACGGCGGCGACCAGCAGCCCGGCGACGAGCCTGATCATGTGGACTCCTGCGTGACGGCCGGGCGCCGGCCGGCCTGCACGATCATCACGACGATCATGAGGCCCAGCGCGATCTCGAGCTGGTGGGACCCGTAGCCGTAACCGGCGGCCATGGTCTCGGCCACGCCGAGCAGCAGCGCGCCGGCGAGCGTGATCACCGGCCGGGTGAGCGCGCCGAAGACGGCCGCGGCGAAGCCGTTCACGATGAGCGTGACGTCGGTGTCGAAGGAGATCGGCCGCAGCGGCGTCACCAGCACTCCCGCCAGGCCGCCGAGCAGCCCGCCCAGCGCGAAGGCCAGCAGCCCCATCAGCCGGGTGTCGATGCCGACGACGCGGGCGGCGTAGGGGTTGGACGCGCACGCCGTCAGCGCCTTGCCCAGGTAGGTACGCCCGAAGAAGAGCGCCAGCAGCACGAACGTGGCCGCCGTCACGCCGATCACCAGCAGGTGCTGCGTCTGGATTCGCGCCCCCGCGACGATCACCGAGCCCGCCAGCCCGGGCGCCGAGCGCGGCTGGTCACCCCAGAGCACGATCTCGACGGCGTACGCGAGCACGCCCACGCCGAGCGTGATGATCAGCGCGGAGAGCGCCGTGGTGCCGCGCCTGCCGATGGCGGCCAGCCCGGTCAGCAGGCCCGCCAGCGCCGCGACCAGGACGGCGGCCACCTCGCTCAGCCCGTGGGGGAGCCCCATCCCGAGCAGCGAGGACATGCACAGCCCCGCGACCACGGCGAACGTCCCCTGCGCGAAGTTCACCACACCCGTGACCCGGTGGATCACCACCAGCCCACTGGCGATGAGCGCGATGGCGCACCCCACCGCCAGCCCGTTGAGCAGGTACGTCAGGAACGCGCTCATGTGATCGCCCCGCCCAGATAGGCGCTGGCCACCCGGGGGTCGCCGGCCAGCTCGGCGGAGTCGCCCTCGGTCACCACCCGCCCGGACTCCAGCACGTAGGCCCGCCGGCACAGCTCGAACGCCAGCCGCGCGTTCTGCTCGATCAGCAGCACGGTCAGCCCCTGCGAGCGGTTGAGCTCGGCCAGGTGGGCGGCCAGGTCGGCGGTCACGTTCGGGGCCAGCCCCAGGGACAGCTCGTCCACCACGAGCACCTCGGGCCGCGACATCATGGCCCGGCCGAAGGCCACCATCTGCTGCTCGCCGCCGGACAGCACGCCCGCCCGCCGCCCGGCCAGCTCGGCCAGCCGGGGGAGCAGGTCGTAGACGGGGGAGGGGTCGCGCTGCCCGGAGCGCCAGCCGCCGAGGGCGAGGTTGTCGGCGACGGTCAGGTCAGGGAAGAGCTGGCGGCCCTCCGGGATCAGCGCCAGCCGGCCGCCGATCGACACCGTGCCGGAGGCGGGCGTGAGCAGGCCCGCCAGGGTGTTGGCCAGCGTGGACTTGCCCGCGCCGTTCGGGCCGAGCAGGGCCACCAGCTCGCCGCGCCCTACCGTGAGGGTGACGTGTTCGAGCGCGGTCGCGGTGCCGTACGAGACCACCAGGTCCTTGACGTCGATCATGTGGCCTGTCCGAGGTAGGCGGCGAGCACCAGCGGGTCGGCCCGCACCTCGGCCGGCGGGCCGTCGGCGATGACCTGCCCGAGGTCGAGCACCACGACGCGGTCGGCGAGCCGGGTCACGAAGGCGACGTCGTGCTCGATGAGCAGGATCGTCAGCCCGCCCGCGCGCAGCTCCTCGACCAGCGCCGCGAGCCGCTCGCGCTCCTGGCCGCGCAGCCCGGAGGCGGGCTCGTCGAGCAGCAGCAGCCGGGGCCGCGCGCACAGGGCACGGGCGAGCTGGAGCGCCCGCTGCTGGCCGATGGGCAGCCGGTCCGCGGGCCGGTCCGCCCACTCGGCCAGGCCCACGCGTTCGAGCGCCGTGTCGGCCTCCGCGGCGATCTCGCGCTCGTCGCGCCGGTGCCGCGGCAGCCGCAGGGCCGCCGAGACGAACCCCGCGCGGGTGCGGCCGTGCAGCCCGACCATGACGTTCTCCCTGACCGTCATGCCGCGGAAGACCCGGGCCGCCTGGAACACGATGGACATGCCGAGCCGGGCCCGCCGGTGCGGCGCGAGCCGGTCCACCCGCTGCCCGAGGAAGGAGATCTGGCCGTGGTCGGCCGCCAGGTGCCCGGTGATCAGGTTGAACAGCGTGGACTTGCCGGCCCCGTTCGGCCCGATGATGCCGCAGACCTCGCCGTCCGCGATGGTCAGCGAGACGTCGCGGACGGCGTAGACGCCGCCGAAGGAGCGGGAGACCCCGGTGACCGTCAGCACGTGTTACCCGACCGCGGCGACGGTCTTGTTGAGCTGCTCCTGCGCCCAGTCGGTGGGGACGAACCGGCCGTTCTGCACGGTGTTGACCGAGATGTACTCGGGGGAGAGCCCGGAGTGGTCGGTGGGGGAGTAGCGGAAGCGCCCGTTCGGCGTGACCAGGTCCATGGTCTCCAGGGCCTGCTGGATCTTGACCTTGTCGGTGCCGCCGGCCTTCCTGATCGCCTCGAACAGCAGCAGGCTCGCGCTGTATCCGTCCTGGGCGAACTGCGGCGGCGGGTAACCGTGCTTCTGCTGGTACGGCCCGGCCATCTGGTCGATGACCTGCTTCTGCTTGCCCGCGGGCAGGTGCTCGCCGATGACGCCGATGGCGCTCTGCACGGTCATGCCCTCGGCGTCGGCGCCCATCGGCTCCAGCCACAGCTTGCTGGCCTGCGAGGCGGTCAGGAACAGCGGCGTCTTGAGCCCGGACGCCACGTACTGCTTGGCGGCCGTCACGCCGGGCGCGCCCGATCCCCAGAAGACCAGGGCCTCGGCCTCGGAGTCGCGCACGTGCTGGAAGACGGGGCTGAAGTCGGAGGTCGTGGTCTCGTAGCGTTCGTCCACGGCGATCTTCACCCCGTATTTCGGCGCGAGCTCGACCATGGACTCGTGGCCGGAGACCGAGTAGGCGCTCTTGGAGTCCCAGGCCACCGCGATCGTCTTGATGCCCTCGGCCTGGATGTACTGCAGGTAGCGCTCGGCGTACATGCTGGACAGGGCCGGGGTGACGAAGATGTAGGACTTGATCGGCTCGACCTGCTCCTGGGCCGGGGCCAGCGACAGGTAGGGCATCTTGTCGCGCTGGGCGAGCGGCTCGATCGCCAGCGCGGAGTTGGAGAACACCGGGCCGATCAGCGCGTCGATCTCGCCCTTGATCTGGTTGTAGGTCACGATGCCCTGGTCGGGAGCGGTCTTGTCGTCGCGCGTGACCAGCTCCACCTTCCGCCCGAGCAGCCCGCCCTGGGCGTTGACCTGCTCGACCGCGAGCTCGACGGCCTTCTTGTCCTCGCTGCCGAGCGGAGTGTAGTTGCCGGTCAAGGAGACGATCAGGCCCACCTTGATCGCGCTCTGGGCGCCACCACCGGCGTCGCCGCCGCACGCGGCCACGGCGAGCACGAGAAGGACCAGGGACGGGAGCAGCCGGCGCATCAGGACCTCCGGTGATTTGGCCCTGACAGTAGGCAGCTACATTACGGCTGTCAATAGAGTGCCTAACATCTGGAAGGGGTGGCGATGCGGCCTCAATCGGTGATTCTCACCTTTCTCGGGGATCACGTATACGGCCGCGGCGTCTGCGTGTCCTCCAAGAGCTTCATCGAGGCGTTCGCCAAGGTCGGCATCTCCGAGGAGGCCACGCGCTCGACGCTGGCCCGGATGGTCCGCCGCGGCCTGCTGCGCCGCCAGCGCTCGGGCCGGCGGATGTACTTCGGCCTCACCCCGGCCAGCACCGAGGTCCTCACGGACGGCGAGCGGCGCATCTGGCGCAGCGGCGTGGTCAACGACGCGGACGGGGACCGGTGGACGCTGGTCGGCTTCTCGCTGCCGGAGTCCTGGCAGCGGCAGCGGCACGAGCTGCGCTCGCGGTTGATCTGGGCCGGGTTCGGCCCGCTGCAGAACGGGTTGTGGATCGCTCCAGGCGATGTGGACGCCGCCGGGGTGATCAAGGACCTGGGCGCGAACGTCAAGGTGTTCGCCGCCGAGCCCCGGCCGCCCACCGACATGCAGGCCCTGGTCGGGGACGCCTACGACCTGGCGGGGCTGGGCGAGCGCTACCGGGCGTTCCTGCGGCGCTGGGACCGGGCCGATCCCGCGCCGGACGCGCCCGACGACCTGGCCCGCTCGATGACGCTGCTGACCGGCTGGCTGCAGATCATCAGGACCGATCCGCGGCTCCCGCTGCGTTACCTGCCGCACGACTGGCCGGCGGAGAAGGCGCAGCGGGTGTGTCACACGTTGCACGAGCGGTTCAGGCCGGAGGCGGCGGCGCTGGCGGAGCGACTCATGGAGACGGTTCCTGACGAAACCTGGGCAGAACCGTGACAGCCATTGCATAGTGGCCTAGCTTGATGGCTTGAGCGTCAAGGAGTCCCGATGCGGAATCAGGGGATCGGATCGTGGCCGGCACGCAGGGCACGCATGACGCCGGAACGGGTGGCACTGGCCTACCGCGGGCGCCACTACACCTATCGTGACCTGCGAGAACGGTCGTACCGGCTGGCGTCGGCGCTTGGCGTGCGGCGCGGTGACCGGGTCGCCTTCCTCGGGGCCAACCAGCCCGCGCTGGTGGAGACGTTCTTCGCGGCCGGGTTGGTGGGATCGGTGTTCGTCCCGCTCAACGCCCGGCTGGCCCGGCCCGAGTTGCGCTTCATCCTGGACGACGCCCAGCCGGCGGTCCTCGTGCTGGGCGAGGAGCAGGACGGCGAGGGGCTGCCGGGCCGCCACGTCCGGGCCGGCGACTACGAGGACCTGCTGGCCACCGGCTCGCCCGAGCCGATCGACGAGCCCGTCAGTCACGGCGACGTGTGCCTGATCATGTACACCTCGGGCACGACCGGCCGCCCCAAGGGCGCCATGCTCACCCACGCCAACCTGACCTGGAACACCGTCAACCTGCTGGTGGACGTGCCGCTCGCGCATGACGAGGTGACGCTGATCAGCGCGCCGCTGTTCCACATCGCGGCGCTGGCCCAGACGCTGGTGCCGACCGTGCTCAAGGGCGGCACGGCCATCCTGGAGCCGTCCTTCGACGTGGATCGGACGTTCGACCTGATCGAGTCGGAGCGGGTGACGGTGATGTTCGGGGTGCCGTCGATGTTCAACCTGCTGACGCGGTCGCCGCGCTGGGCCGGGGCCGACCTGTCGAGCCTGCGGCACCTGCTGTGCGGGGGCGCGCCGGTGCCCGAGCCGCTCATCCGGGTCTACCAGGACCGGGGGCTGACATTCTTGCAGGGGTACGGCATGACCGAGACCGCGCCCGGCGCGCTCTTCCTCGGCGCCGAGCACTCGATCGCCAAGGCCGGCTCGGCCGGGGTGCCGTGCTTCTTCTCCGACGTCCGGCTGGTGGCCCCGGACGGCTCGCCGGCGGCACCCGGTACGCCCGGCGAGGTCTACGTGCAGGGCCCCAACGTGACCCCCGGCTACTGGCGGCGGCCCGAGGCGACCGCGAAGGCGCTGTCGGCCGACGGCTGGTTCCGCTCGGGGGACATCGGCGTGGCCGACGAGGACGGCTACGTACGCATCTCCGACCGGCTCACGGACGTGATCATCTCCGGCGGCGAGAACGTCTACCCCGCCGAGGTGGAGAGCGCCCTGTACGAGCACCCCGCGGTCGCTGAATGCGCCGTGATCGGCGTGCCGGACGAGCGGTGGGGCGAGGTCGGCAAGGCCCTGGTGGTGACGCGCCCCGGCGCCGCCGTCAGCGGCGACGACCTGCTGAAACACCTGGACGGAAGGCTGGCCCGCTTCAAGATCCCGAAATCTCTGGAATTCGTGAGCGAGCTGCCCAAGAACGCGGCGGGCAAGCTCCTCAAAGCCCCGCTCAGGAAGCTCTACGGAGGGCAGTCTTGATCGACCTCGACGCGCTCGTGGCGATCGACGTCCACACCCACGCCGAGGTCGCCGAGAACGGCGCGGAGTCGCTGGGCGGCGCGCTCAAGGCCGCCGCCGACGCCTACTTCAGGGCGGGCCGCGAACGCCCGACCGTGCCGGAGCTGGCCGCCTACTACCGGGAGCGGAACATGGCGGCCGTGGTCTTCACCGTGGACGCCGAGACCGCGACCGGCCATCCGCCGGTGCCCAACGAGGAGGTGGCCCGGGCCTGCGCGGACAACGCCGACGTGCTGATCCCGTTCGCGGGCGTGGACCCGTGGAAGGGCCGCGTCGCCGTACGGCAGGCGCGCCGCCTGGTCGAGGAGCACGGCGTGCGCGGCTTCAAGCTGCACCCGAACCTGCAGGCGTTCTTCCCCAACGACCGCATGGCCTACGAGCTGTACGAGACGATCACGGAGCTCCAGGTGCCGGTGCTGTTCCACACCGGGCAGACCGGCATCGGCGCGGGCGTGCCGGGCGGCGGCGGGGTGCGGCTGAAATACTCCAACCCGCTGCACGTGGACGACGTGGCCGCCGACTTCCCCGACCTGACGATCATCCTGGCGCACCCGTCGTTCCCCTGGCAGGACGAGGCGCTGGCGGTCGCCACGCACAAGCCGCGGGTGCACATCGACCTGTCCGGCTGGTCACCGAAATACTTCCCGCCGCAGCTCGTCCAGTACGCCAACACGCTGCTCCAGGACAAGGTGCTCTTCGGCTCCGACTACCCGCTGATCTCCCCGGACCGCTGGCTGGCCGACTTCGCGAACCTCCCCATCAAGGACGAGGTCCGCCCCAAGATCCTCAAACACAATGCCGCAAGACTGCTCAACCTCCAGTAAGAGGAGATGATTTGGTGATGCGTACCTCACCCCCTTTCCGCGCGGACCACGTCGGTAGCCTGCTGAGGCCGGCCGCGTTGCTCCGTGCCCGCGACGACCTGACCGGTGAGGCGCTGCGGGAGGCGGAGGACGAGGCCGTCAGGGAGGTCGTACGCCGGCAGGAGGAGATCGGCCTGCAGAGCGCGACCGACGGCGAGTTCCGCCGGGCCTCCTGGCACATGGACTTCATCTACCGCCTCGGCGGCATCGGCCAGGCCACCGACGAGCAGATCACGGTGCGCTTCCACAACGAGCGCGAGGACATCGAGTTCACCCCGGCCGCGCTGCGCGTACACGACCGGATCAGGCTGAACGAGCCGATCTTCGCCGACGACTTCGGGTTCCTGCGCGACACCGTGACCACGGCGGTGCCCAAGCTGACCATCCCCTCGCCCAGCATGGTCCACTACCGGGGCGGCCCGGCGGCCATCGACCCGAAGGTCTACCCGGACGTGGAGGAGTTCTGGCGGGACCTGAGCGCGGCCTACGCCGAGCAGGTCCGCAGGATCGGCGCGCTGGGGTGCACCTACCTGCAGTTCGACGACACGAGCCTGGCCTACCTGAACGACCCGGCGCAGCGGGAGGAACTCGCCGGGCGCGGGGACGACGCCGATCACATGCACCTGCGCTACATCAAGCAGATCAACGCCGCGCTGGCCGCCAAGCCGGCCGGCATGACGATCACGACGCACATGTGCCGCGGCAACTTCCGCTCCTCCTGGGCCGCCTCCGGCAGCTACGACTTCGTCGCCGAGGCGCTGTTCGGGGAGCTGAAGGTGGACGGCTTCTTCCTGGAGTACGACGACGAGCGCTCCGGCGGGTTCGAGCCGCTGCGCTATGTCCCGCCGGGCAAGATGGTGGTGCTCGGGCTGGTCACCACCAAGCACGGCGAGCTGGAGTCGAAGGACACGCTCAAGCGCCGCATCGACGAGGCCGCCAAGTTCGTCGACCTCGACCAGCTCTGCCTGTCGCCGCAGTGCGGCTTCTCCTCCACGGTCGAGGGCAACGAGCTGACGGCCGACCAGCAGTTCGCCAAGCTCGCCCTGATCGTCGAGACCGCCCAGGAGGTGTGGGGCTAGAGGGTGACCACGGAGCCGGTGAGGCGGGCCTGCTCGGCGGCCCACACCACGCGGTGGGTCATCAGGCTCTCGGCCGCGTCCGTGCGGAGCAGGCCGGGGTCGCCCGCGGCCACGGCGGCGAGGAAGGCGTCGGTCAGCCCCTCGTCGCCGCCTCCGTGCCCGTCGTCCGCCGCCGACCCCGCCCTGCCGACCGTGATGGTCTCCTCATCGCCCGTGCGGAAGTCGACCAGGCGCAGCGTGCTGCCGTCGCCGTCGATGTAGCCGTGGGTGCCGAACAGGCGGGTGTGCCGGTATTCCATGGGCGTGAAGGCGCTCATGGTGAACGAGCACGTCGTCCCGTCGTCGAACTCCATCACCACCTCCTGGTGGTCGACCACGTCGTTGTCGCAGGCGTACACGCAGCGGCCGTACGGGCCCGTGCGCAGCGCCTCCAGCACGTCCTCCCTGGTCCGGCCGGGGGTGACGGCCGCCAGCGGCCAGAACTCGCGCTCCGGGTCGCCGAGGCAGTCCAGGTAGAGGCGCGGCGCCGAGTACGGGCACGTCGGCTCCAGCGGGCAGTCGAGGCAGCGGTCGGCGGCCGCCGCCGGCCGCTCCTCGTCACGGAAGTGCGCCAGCGAGCCGAACGACGAGACCTTCACCGGCGGCCGGCCGAAGAGGTGGACCAGCCAGTCGATGTCGTGGCACGCCTTGGCCAGCAGCATCGGCGCCGAGGTGTCCTGCCGGCGCCAGTGGCCGCGGACGAAGGAGTGGGCCTGGTGCCACCAGCCGACCGGCTCCAGGTGCTGGACGCTGATCAGCCGCCCGATCCGCCCGGACTCCAGGAGCTCCTCCACCACGCGCGTGTAGGGCGTGTAGCGCATCACGTGGCAGACGGACAGCACGGTGCCGTTGCGCCGGGCCGCGTCGGCGATCATGGTCGCCTCCCGCTCGGTGGTGGCCATCGGCTTCTCCAGCAGGATGTGGTAACCGAGGTCCGCCAGCGCCACCGTGGGTTCGGTGTGCAGCTGGTCGTGCGTGGCGACGACCGCCGCGTCCGCCAGCCGCCCGGCCGCCACCAGCTCCTTCCAGCCCGGATACGCCCGCTCCGGCGCGATCCCGAACTCCTCGACGAACGCGGCCCGGCGCTGCGGGTCGGGCTCCGCGACCGCCACCACCCGCCCCGCGCCCGTGGCGTGCGCGCGGCGCGCGTAGGTCAGCCCTCGCAGGCCGCCGCCGACGACGGCTAGAGTCACCTCAGTCATGGAACCTTCCCCGACGAAATATCATGGAGAGCATCATTATTCGGGCTTGGCGGGCGGACAGCAAGGGGGGCCGATGGCGGACGAAGTGAGCGGCGGAGATCTGTCGCGCCTCAGGCAGCTCAACGCGCAGGCCGTGATCAGGGCTCTGCAGGGGCAGCCGTCGCTCACGCTCACCGAAGTGGCCAGGAGCACCGGGTTGTCCCGCGCCTCCACCGAGGACGTCGTGCGCGAGCTGCTGCAGAAGGGCTGGGTGGCCGAGGCGGGCGCCACCGCGGGCGGGGTGGGGCGCCCGGCCAGGCGCTACCGCTTCCGCGCGGAGGCGGGCCGGGTGCTCGGCATCGACATCGGCGGGCACAAGATCCGCGCGGTCCTCGCCGACCTGGACGGCAACGTGACCGACAGCGCCTGGGTGCCCGTCACGCCCGAGCTGGGCCGGGCCGAGCGGCTGGCGGCGGTGGACGAGGCCGCGGCCCAGTGCCTGGAGCAGGCCGGGCTGACCGGCGCCGACGTGTGGGCCTCCGGCGTCGGCACGACCGGGCTGGTGGACGGCTCCGGCCGGGTGATGCTGTCCGAGGCGCTGCCCGAGTGGACCGGCGTCGACCTGGCCGCCCACGTGCGCCGGCTGGCCCCGGCCCCGGTGCTGGTCGAGAACGACAGCAAGCTCGCCGCCCTGGCCGAGTGCTGGCGCGGCGTGGCCCGCTATGCCAAGGACATGGTGTTCCTGCTGGCCGGGCTGCGGACCGGCGCCGGCCTGGTGATCGACGGCAAGCTGCACCGGGGCTTCGCCAACGCCTCCGGCGAGATCGGCGCGCTGCCCGTGCTCGGCTGGATCCGCGCCCAGGAGCATCTGCAGGCCGCCAGCGGCGAGGCGGGCGACGTGTTCGCCGCCGCGCGGGCCGGCGACAAGGCCGCCGCCGCGGCCGTACGCCGCTACGTCAAGGACCTGGCGCTCGGCGCGTCCGCGCTGGTGCTGGCGCTCGACCCGCAGATGGTGGTGGTCGGCGGCGGCTTCTCCCGCTCGGCCGACGTGCTCATCGAGCCGCTCAGGCGCGAGCTGGACCGCTGGTGCATCCGCACTCCTGAGGTGCGCATGTCCGCGCTCGGAGACGAGGCCGTGGTGCTCGGCTCCGTACGCCTGGCCCTCGACGACGTCGAGAGCCGGGTGCTCGACGGCCGTACGGCGCTCGTGAGCCATCTGTAACACATCGACTCTTGAAGAAAATTTCACTGGACTCCATCATTACTCCCACATCTAGGAGAGGACATGGGAGATGTGGAAGTCGGCACGGCGCGGTGCCGCGCTCCTCTGCGCGGCACTGCTCGCCTCCGCCTGCGCCGGCGGTGAGCAGGCCAGTACGGGAGCGCAGTCACAGGGCAAGGTGACGCTGTCCTACGGCGTCTGGGACGCCACCCAGCAGGAGGCCATGCAGGAGCTCGCCGCGGAGTTCACCAAGACGCACCCGAACGTCACCGTCGATGTCCAGCTCACGCCCTGGCTCGACTACTGGACCAAGCTCAAGGCCGCGGTGACCGGCGGCGCGGCGCCCGACGTCTTCTGGATGAACGGCCCCAACTTCCAGCTCTACGCCTCCAACGGCGTCATCGCCCCCATCGAGGAGCAGCTCGACACGTCGGTCTACCCCAAGCAGCTGGTCGACCTCTACACCTACGACGGCAAGCTGTACGGCCTGCCGAAGGACATGGACACCGTCGCCGTCTGGTACAACAAGAAGCTCTTCGACGACGCGAAGGTGAAATATCCGGCCGACGACTGGACCTGGGCCGACTTCCAGGAGGCCACCGCCAAGCTCACCGACGCCAAGAAGGGCGTCTACGGCATCGGCGCGACGCTGACGAGTTTCCAGGAATACCAGTACAACACCATCTACCAGGCCGGCGGCTACGTGATCTCGCCCGACGGCAAGAAGTCCGGCTACGACGACCCCAAGACGATCACGGGCCTGAAGTTCTGGACCGACCTGATCGCAGCCAAGCAGTCGCCCGACCTGAAGACGATGACCGACACCGCCACGCTCCAGCTCTTCGAGGCCGGCAAGCTGGCGATGTACTGGGGCGGCTCGTGGGACGTGGCCGAGTTCAGCAAGAACGACTACACCAAGGACAAGGTCGACGTGGCCCCGCTGCCCAAGGGCGAGAAGCAGGCCACGATCATCCACGGTCTGGCCAACGTCGTCTCCGCCAAGACCGAGCACCCGGCCGAGGCGCTGGAGTTCGTCAAGTTCCTCGGCTCCAAGCCGGCCGCGGACATCCTCGGCAAGAAGGGCATCATGCCGGCCTACAACGGCACGCAGAGCGCCTGGGTGGCCGCCCATCCCGAGTGGAAGCTGCAGACCTTCCTGGACGCGGTGTCGTACGCGGTGCCGTACCCCATCTCCAAGAACACCGCCGCCTGGCAGGAGGCCGAGCTGACCCACCTGACCAAGGCGTGGACGGGCGAGCTGCCGGTCGAGCAGGCGGCCACGAACCTGGCGGCCCAGATGAACGAGTTGCTGGCCAAGGAGTGACGTGACGACTCCGCTCACCGGCACCGCCGAATCGCGGCCCGCCGCGGCGGCTCACCAGGCGCGCCGGCGCAGACCCCGGAGCGAGATCCTGTGGGGGTACGCGTTCATCGCCCCCACCGGGCTCGGCCTGGTGATCTTCTACCTGTGGCCGGTGCTGCAGACCGCCTACTTCAGCTTCACCGAGTGGGGCGCGTTCGGCGGGCACACCTGGACCGGGCTGGAGAACTACACCCGGCTCCTCAGCGACCCCGAGGTGGGCCAGGCGGTGCTGAACACGGTGCTCTACACCGCGCTCGGCCTGCTCGGCATCCCGCTCGCCATCGTGTTCGCCGCGCTGATGAACCGCCCCCGGCTGCGCGGCGTCGGCCTCTACCGCACGGCCTTCTTCCTGCCCGTGGTCACCATGCCGGTCGCGGTCGCCATGCTCTGGCGCTGGCTCTACAACGGCGACTACGGCCTGGTCAACCAGGTGCTCGCGGTCGTCGGGATCGACGGGCCCAACTGGATCGCCGACCCGGCCACCGCCATGTACGCGCTGGTCGTCGTGGGAATCTGGAGCAGCGTCGGATACAACCTGATCATCTTCCTGGCGGGCATGCAGGGCATCCCGAAGGAGCTCTACGAGGCCGCCTCCATGGACGGGGCCGGCCCGGTCCGGCAGTTCTTCAGGATCACGCTGCCGATGTTGTCGCCCACCGCGTTCTTCGTCTCGATCGTCTCGGTGATCGGCTCGCTGCAACTCTTCGACCTGGTCTTCGTGATGACCGGGTCGGGTCAGGCGGCACGGGCCAACCCGGCGTACTCGCGGCTGCAGACCGTGGTCCAGCTCTTCTACGAGCGGGCCTTCGTCACCGACGACCGCGGCTACGCGGCCGCCATCGTGATCGCGCTGCTGGTGCTCATCGCGGCGCTGACCTTCGTGCAGTTCCGGCTCCAGCGCAGGTGGGTGCACTATGCCTGAGCGTCGTGCGTTCGGCGTGCACGCGATCCTGATCGCGGCCTCGCTGGTGATGGTGACCCCGTTCGTGTGGCAGGTCATCACCTCCCTCAAGACGCTGACCAGCGCCACCGCGGCGCCGCCGACGATCCTGCCCGAGGGGCGCTGGGACAACTACGCGAAGGTCTTCGACCTGCTGCCGTTCGGCGACCAGTTTCTCAACACCGCGCTCATGGCGGGCGGGCGGGTGGCCGGGCAGTTGCTGTTCTGCTCGATGGCCGCCTACGCCTTCGCCCGGCTGCGCTTCCCCGGCCGCAACGTGCTGTTTGGGGTGTTCCTGTCGGTGATGATGGTGCCGCCGCAGCTCTTCGTGATCCCGCAGTACCAGATCATGTCCTCGCTGGGCTGGCTCAACAGCCTCCAGGCGATCATCGTGCCGGGGCTGTTCAGCGCCTTCGGGGTGTTCCTGCTGCGGCAGTTCTTCCTCGGGCTGCCGCGCGAGCTGGAGGAGGCGGCCCGGCTCGACGGGGCCGGACCCGTGCGGATCTACTGG
Source organism: Nonomuraea jiangxiensis (assembly GCF_900099965.1). Lineage (GTDB taxonomy): Bacteria > Actinomycetota > Actinomycetes > Streptosporangiales > Streptosporangiaceae > Nonomuraea > Nonomuraea jiangxiensis. The sequence continues at coordinate 361,086 of NZ_FNDJ01000001.1, forward strand.
TCGATCATGTTGCCGCTGGCCCGGCCAGGGCTGGTGGCGCTGGCCGTCCTCACCCTGCTCTGGGCGTGGAACGACCTGTTCTGGCCGTTGATCGTCAACACCGACCCGGACAAGATGACGTTGTCGGCGGGGCTGGCGGCGCTGCAGGGCCAGTACCAGACCGACTACCCGGTGCTGATGGCCGGCTCGGTGCTCGCCTCCCTGCCGGTGATCGCCGTCTTCGTCTTCCTGCAACGCCAGTTCATCCAGGGCATCGCCCACACCGGCACCAAGGGCTGACCCCCGTCCGGCGGACAGGAGCCCAGGCCGGCACCCTGCCTGGGCTCCTGTGGCACCGGTCAGCGCATGACGATCGTGGTGAGCGCCCGCGGCTGGAGCGTCACCGTACGGCCCGTCACCCGGGACGGGGTGAGCGAGTTGGCCTCGTCGGTGAGGTAGGCGGTGGCCCGGCCGCGCACACCCCGCCACGTGACGGGCGCGGTGCCGGTGTTGAGCACCTCGACCACCTGCGAGCCGTCGGGGTTGCGGAAGGCCGAGACCTTCAGCGCCGGATCGGCCGCCGCCGCGTCCAGCCGCACCGCGCCCGGCCTGATGAACCTGCTGTAGGCCGCCAGCGCCCACAACCGCTTCGACACGCTGTACGTCCTGGCCACGTCGTCGATCTGCAGCAGCGCCCTGGTCGCGCCGCGCGAGCCGCCCAGCCAGTAGACGTAGGCGCTGACGTCCCCGAGCGTGAGCGCGTCGTGCACGGCCTGCGCGATCGTGAACCCGTCGTAGCCGCTGCCGTCGTCCCAGTTGACGTTCCAGGTGGTGCCGTTGGGGTTCCATTCCGACATCCAGGTCTTCCGGGCGGTCGGCAGCGGGCCGTCGACGGGGCTGGCGTAGGTGTGGCCGGTGTGCGTCTTCACCCAGCGGCGGGCCTCGGGGTCGGCCTCGATGGCCGCCGTGTACGCCTTCGACTCCGTCCAGCCGAACGAGTCGCAGCAGGCCACCTTGACGCCCTTGGCGATCGGGCCGAGCACCTTGACGAAGTCGCGGGCCTGCTCGGGGGTGAAGCGCATGGAGGCGTACGTGGCGGTCCAGTCGGGCTCGTTCGTGAACCCCAGGTCGGTGATCTTGATGCCTTCTTCGGCGTAGAACTTCGTGTACTGCATCAGGTATTTCGCGTAGGCGCGCTGCCACTCCGGTTTCAGCGTGCCGCCGTTCTTGTCGTCGCCGTTGTCCTTCATGTAGCCGGGTGCGCTCCAGGCGTCGGCGTAGAAACGCTTGACCCCGTATGCCTTGGCCTCCTTGGCCACCCATACCTGGCTGTTGTCGTCGCCGTCCCAGACGTACTTCGGCGGGGCGTCCGGACCGCCCGGGTCCTCCGGCTGGATGGACACCATGTGGTCGTACGGGCTGCCGGCCGGGGAGGAGCCGATGCCCAGCCGCAGGATGCTGAGCCCGGCGCCCTTGTCGCGGTCGAACCACAGGTCGAGGACCTCGCGCTGCTGCGCCTGCGGCAGGGCCTTGAGCAGCTCGTTGCGCCGGAACGCCTGCGAGATGCCGAAGCCGTCGATCTCCTGGTGCCTGACGTGCTCGCGTACCGTGACGGCGGGTTGGTCGGCCACCGGGAGGCCGAGCAGGGTGATCGCGACAAGTCCTCGTAACATCACGCCTCCGAAAGTTTCGGACATATGGCGATATGTTTCGCCTGTGGCCGGAACCGTAAGCGCCGGAACGGCCCGCCGTCAACCGCCCGTGCCCTCACGTAGCGATCACGTCAACTTTCGGGTTGCGGCCTTATGGAAGCCGTCAAGAAGGGAAAGACCGCTCATTTCCGGGGGACTGCTCTCCGTGCGACCGCCGGTCCTGGCGATCGAGGGGAATTCCGGAGCGGAGGAGTGGGGATGGCCGACGTCATCTTCGTCGCCCTGACGATCGCGATCTTCGTGGTGCTCGGGCTGGTGGTGAGGGCGGTGGAGCGCCGGTGAGCGCGACCAACGCCGCCGGCCTGGGGGTGGCCGTCGCCCTGGTGGTGTTCATGGTCGTCGCCCTGCTGTTCCCGGAGCGGTTCTGATGAGCGCCACGGCCGCGGGGATGCTCTTCATCGCCTCGCTGGTCCTCGCCATGGTGCTGGTGCACCGGCCGTTCGGCGACTACATGTACCGCGTCCATACGAGCGTCCGGCACAACGTCGCCGAGCGGGTCGTCTACCGGCTGCTCGGCGTCCGGGCCGACGTCGAGCAATCCTGGGGCGTCTACGCGCGGAGCCTGCTGGCGTTCTCGGTGTTGTCCATTCTGGTCGTGTACGGAATCCAGCGGTTGCAGGACAAGCTGCCGCTGAGCCTGGGGCGCCCGCCGGTGACCGACCACGTCGCGTGGAACACCGCGATCAGCTTCGTCACCAACACCAACTGGCAGGCCTATTCCGGTGAGTCCACCATGGGCCACCTGACCCAGATGGCCGCGCTGGCGGTGCAGAACTTCGTCTCCGCGGCCGTCGGCATGGCGGTGGCGATCGCGCTGGTACGCGGGTTCGCCAGGCGCAGGTCCGGGACGCTGGGCAACTTCTGGGTGGACCTGGTCCGCAGTTCGGTCCGCATCCTGCTGCCGATCGCGTTCGTCGGGGCGCTCGTGCTGGTCGCGGGCGGCCTGATCCAGAACTTCTCCGGCGTACACGAGATCACGACGCTGACCGGCGGCACCCAGTCCATCACCGGCGGCCCGGTCGCCTCCCAGGAGGCCATCAAGGAGCTGGGCACCAACGGCGGCGGTTTCTACAACGCCAACTCCGCCCACCCGTTCGAGAACGCCACCGCCTGGACCAACTGGCTGGAGATCTTCCTGATCCTGGTGATCCCGTTCGCGCTGCCGCGCACCTTCGGCCGGATGGTCGGCCAGGTCCGGCAGGGCTACGCGATCGTCGCGGTGATGGGCATCATCGCGCTGGCCAGCGTGCTGCTGACCAACGCGTTCGAGCTGGGCGGCGACGCGACCGTGCCGCGGGCGGTGGGCGCGGCGGCGGAGGGCAAGGAGGTCCGGTTCGGTGTCCCGGACTCGGCGACCTTCGCCGCTGCCACCACGTTGACCAGCACCGGGGCGACCGGTTCCGCTCATGACTCCTACACGCCGTTCGGCGGCCTGATGACGATGTTCAACATGATGCTCGGCGAGGTGGCGCCGGGCGGGGTGGGCTCGGGCCTGTACGGCATGCTCATCCTGGCAGTGATCACGGTGTTCGTCGCCGGGCTGATGGTCGGCCGCACCCCCGAATACCTGGGCAAGAAGATCGGCCCCCGGGAGATCAAGCTCGCGTCGTCGTACTTCCTGGTCACCCCGGCCCTGGTGCTGACCGGTACGGCGTTCGCGATGGGCTCGGCGGAGCAGCGGGCGAGCATGCTCAACGGCGGGGCGCACGGCCTGTCCGAGGTCCTGTACGCCTTCACCAGCGCCTCCAACAACAACGGCTCGGCGTTCGCGGGCCTGACGGTCAACACCCCCTGGTATGACGTGGCGACCGGGTTGTGCATGGTCTTCGGCCGGTTCCTGCCGATCATCCTGGTACTGGCCCTGGCCGGATCGCTGGCGGCGCAGTCGCCGGTCCCCGAGGGGGCGGGCACGCTGCCGACCTACCGGCCGCAGTTCGTCGGCATGGTGATCGGCGTGACGATCATCCTCGTGGCGCTGACGTTCCTGCCCGCCCTGGCCCTCGGCCCGATCGCGGAAGGGCTGTCCTGACATGTCGTCCCCGGCCACGGGACGGGTGGGCGGCGGGCTGCTCGACCCGGGACAACTGGTCAGGTCGCTGCCTGACGCGCTGAAGAAGCTGAACCCGGCCACGCTGTGGCGTAACCCGGTGATGCTGATCGTGGAGGTCGGCGCGGTGTTCACCACTGTGCTGGCCGTCCTGGATCCGTCGTTCTTCGCCTGGGCCATCGTGGTGTGGCTGTGGCTGACCGTGGTCTTCGCGAACCTGGCCGAGGCGGTCGCCGAGGGGCGGGGCAAGGCGCAGGCCGCCACACTGCGGGCGGCCAAGCGCGACACCACCGCCCGCCGCCTGAAGAGCCCTACGGCCACCGCCGAGGAGGACGTCGTCCCGGCCCCCGAACTGCGGCCGGGCGACTACGTGATCGTCGAGGCCGGGGAGGTCATCCCGGGTGACGGCGACGTGGTGGAGGGCATCGCGTCGGTGGACGAGTCGGCCATCACCGGCGAGTCCGCCCCGGTCATCCGCGAGTCCGGCGGCGACCGGTCCGCCGTGACCGGCGGCACCAAGGTGCTGTCCGACCGGATCATCGTGCGGATCACCCAGAAGCCGGGTGAAAGCTTCATCGACCGGATGATCGCGCTGGTTGAGGGCGCCAACCGGCAGAAGACCCCCAACGAGATCGCCCTCAACATCCTGCTCGCCGCCCTGACGATCATCTTCCTGATCGCCACGGTCACCATGCAGCCGCTGGCCATCTACTCCAAACTCGTCAATCCCGGCGTGCCGGACTCCCCGGCACTGAACGCCGACGGGGTCACCGGAGTGGTGCTGGTGTCACTGCTGGTCTGCCTGATACCGACCACGATCGGTGCCCTGCTGTCGGCCATCGGCATCGCCGGGATGGACCGCCTCGTGCAGCGCAACGTCCTGGCCATGTCCGGCCGGGCGGTGGAGGCCGCCGGTGACGTGTCCACGCTGCTGCTGGACAAAACCGGCACCATCACCCTGGGCAATCGCGAGGCAGCGGCGTTCGTGCCCGTGGACGGCGTCGCCGAGCAGCAGTTGGCCGAGGCCGCGCAACTGGCCAGCCTGGCGGACGCGACGCCGGAGGGCCGCTCGATCGTGGTCTACGCCAAGCAGGCGTACGGGCTGCGCGAGCGGCAACCGGGCGAGCTGGCGCATGCCGAATGGGTGCCGTTCACCGCGCAGACCCGCATGTCCGGGGTGAACCTCGACGGCCGCCAGGTACGCAAGGGCGCCGCCACCGCCGTCATGAAATGGGTGCGCGACGCCGGCGGCCACCCCACCGACGAGGTCGGTCACCTCGTGGACGGCATCTCCGCCTCCGGCGGCACCCCTCTGGTCGTCGCCGAGCAGGGCCGGGTGCTCGGCGTCATCCACCTCAAGGACGTGGTCAAGGCCGGCATGCGGGAACGGTTCGACGAGATGCGCCGGATGGGCATCCGCACCGTCATGATCACCGGTGACAACCCGCTGACCGCCAAGGCCATCGCCGACGAGGCCGGAGTGGACGACTTCCTGGCCGAGGCCACCCCCGAGGACAAGCTCGCCCTGATCAGGAAAGAACAGGAGGGCGGCCGGCTGGTCGCCATGACCGGCGACGGCACCAACGACGCCCCCGCCCTGGCCCAGTCCGACGTCGGCGTGGCCATGAACACCGGCACCTCGGCCGCCAAGGAGGCCGGGAACATGGTCGACCTCGACTCCAACCCCACCAAGCTCATCGAGATCGTCGAGATCGGCAAGCAACTGCTCATCACGCGGGGCGCGCTGACCACGTTCTCCATCGCCAACGACATCGCCAAGTATTTCGCGATCATCCCGGCGATGTTCGCGGCGGTCTACCCGGGCCTGGACGCCCTCAACGTCATGCGCCTGACCAGCCCGCAGTCCGCCATTCTGTCGGCGGTGATCTTCAACGCGGTCGTCATCGTGGCCCTGATCCCGCTGGCGCTGCGCGGCGTGCGTTACCGGCCCTCCAGCGCCTCCAAGCTGCTCTCCCGCAACCTCTACCTGTACGGCCTGGGCGGGATCATCGTCCCGTTCATCGGCATCAAACTCATCGACCTGCTGGTCCAGTTCCTTCCGGGGATAGGGTGATGGACGCAATGCCAGGCTGGGTCCGCCAGCACCTCGCCGCGCTCAGGGCGGTCGTGGTGCTGACCGTGCTGCTCGGCCTCATCTATCCGCTGGTCGTCACCGGCATCGCCCAGGTGCTGTTCCACGGGCGGGCCAACGGCTCGATGGTCGAGGGCGGGCACGGCAGCGCACTGATCGGCCAGCTCTTCACCGGCGCCGACGGCAGGCCGGTCCGGAAATACTTCCAGTCCCGGCCGTCGGCCGCCGGGCACGGCTACGACCCGACCGCGAGCGGCGCGAGCAACCTCGGGCCGGAGGACGTCGTGGACGTGCTGCCGGTGCCGGGGGCCAGGGATGAGAAGGGCAATCCGGACAAGGGGCGGCAGTCGCTGCTCACGCGGGTCTGTGCCCGCTCCAAGGCGATCGGCGAGCTGGAGGGCGTCAGCGGGGCTCGCCCGTACTGCACGCCGGACGGGGTGGGCGCGGTGCTGAAGGTCTTCCCTGATCGGGCGGTCAGCGTCAACCAGGGCTGCCCGGCGGTCCCGTTCGTCGCCGTCTACCAGGGGGTGCGGGTGGTGTGCGCGCGGCCGGGTGCGGACTACGCGGCCGGGCGTACGGTGCCGGTCCGGGGCGGGGCGGGGGCTCCGGCCGTGCCCGCCGACGCGGTCACGGCCAGTGGCTCGGGTCTGGACCCGCACATCTCGGTCGCCTACGCCGACCTGCAGGCGCCTCGGGTGGCCAGGGAGCGCGGGCTGGCCCTGGACCGGGTACGGGCGCTGATCGACGAGCACACCACCGGCCGGGCGCTGGGCTTCATGGGGGAGCCCGCGGTCAACGTGCTCGAACTCAACCTGGCGCTCGACCGCTCATGATCTCCCTGCTCAGTCCCCGGACTCGGCGCGGGACTTGATCGTCAGCATCTGCCTGCGCATGGCCACGAAGTCGCTCAGGTCCATCGAGGCGAGGTAGGCGGTGCCGCGCAGGCCCGGCTCGGCGCGGATGCGGACGCGGAAGACCATCCGGGTCCCGCCGTCGAGCTCGTGCAGGGCGATGGAGCAGGTCGTGGTGGCATCGGAGCCGCGTTGGGCCAGGACGAGGGCGTTGGGCGGGTCGATCTCCTCGACGACGAATCCGGAGCCGTCCGGAGCCTCGGGAAACACGTCACCGACCTTAGGCCCGTGCTGCCCGGCGGCCTCACCCTGAGCCGCGGCACCCGGTCCTTCCTCGGAAGAGCCCTGCTCAGTGGCACCGGGCCATGCGGTGGTGGGGTCGGGTGTTTGCGTGGTGGGGCCCGGCCATGCCGTGGCGGGGTCGGGTGTTTGGGTGGTGGGGCCGGGCCATGCCGTGGTGGTGGTGCGGGGGGTGGTGGTGCCGGGAGTGTAGCCGCCGAGCCGGATCAGTGAGGCCCAGACCGAGGCCACGGGCGCGTCAACGGTGATGGCGCGGGTCGCCTGGTACTGCGGGGTACGGACGATGTCGTCACCGGCCATGCCCCCGAACACCTCGCTGTCGGAAGCACCCCACCGCAGGTGCCAGGGCCGGACGGCGAGCAGGTAGCCTGCCGCGGCACCGACCGCCAGCCTGAACAGAGAGCGCGGAACGAGCATCATGAACTCCTTCGCATCACTGGTCGGAACGCCTAGTCTCTGACATGAGTCCGGACTTGGATAGGACGAACTGACATTTCAACATTTCTCGGGTAAATCAGCCTTTTTGTGGATATGGCTGAAATGTCGTCTGTCCGGCGATCAGATCTGGCTGGGCTTCCAGGCCGGGAGATCGTAAGTCTCCGCGATGGGCCGCCACGCCTCGGCGAACCGGCGCTTCGCCACCTGCGCGGTCTCGGACCTGCCCAGGCCGCGCCGGTAGTCGCGATCCTCGGTGATCTCTCCCGTGCACTTCTCGGCGACGTGGTTCCGGGCCCAGGTGAGGAAGGCGGCGTCGGCGTCGTACGAGGCGGACAGGGCGTCCACCAGGGCGTCCTTGAGCTCCGCGCCGGCCGTCAGCGCGGTCACCGGGAGTTCCTTGGCGGCGGCGAGCTGGTCGCGGCGGCTGGCTGTGATGTCCTGGATGGCGTCCACGCCGTCCGGCTCGCACCGGCTGGTCCTCGCGATGGCGAGGGAGAGGCTGGAACGGGCGGAGCTGCTGCTGGACAGCAGGTCGTTCAGGTTGCGGGCCTGCTGGGCGGCGGCCGAGCCGGAGTCGTCGCCGGGTGCAGGAGACGCCTCGTCGGCGCTCGGGTCGGAAACCGCCGAGTCCGAGTCCGCGTCCGGGGGTGTCTCGTCCGTCGCCTGGTTCGAGGAGCCGTCGCCCTGCTGCGAGCCGGTGGTGGCGAGCACGGGGGACTGGCTCTGCTGGGCCTGGGCGGCCTCGTTCGCCGCGAACGGGCGGACGACGACGATCAACCAGGTCAAAGCGAAGGCGAAGACCGCGGCGGCCAGGCTGAGGAGCACCGACGGCCGCCGCCAGGCCGGGGTACGCGCCCGCAGTGTGGACGGCTCCGGCCCCCAGCCGTCATCCGCGCCCGGAACCGGTCCGAGGGAACGTGGCGGGCCGGCCGATGACGGTGGCCCGGCGAGTGGCGGCGGGCCGGCGGGCGGCGGTGACACGGCCGCGAACGGCTCGAAGGGGGAGGGCCCTCCGGTGCCGTGCGATCTGGTGGGAGGCGGTGCGCCGTGGGGCCCGGCGGGAGCGCCCCGGCGCGGGGCGTAGGGATCGCGGGCGCGTGAGTACGGTCCGGGGGCGGGAGGATCGGTGGACGGATGGGGGACGGGGGCCCGGCAGCGGGAGCACTGGGGGTGGTTGCCGACAGGGGATCCGCAGCGCTCACAGACGCGGTTGGAGCCCGATTCGTGCACCAATGCACCCTCCCGGAAATATCCAAGGAAATGGGACAAATACTCTATGAGTGGACTCTCGGATAGTCCTTGGCTATGAATGAGGCTATTTGCCGATAACGTACCTGTTACGTGATTATCGCGAAAGGCAAGCGGGCAGAGCGCGGCGGCGACACCGGCCCCCCGGTCGGAGGGGCCGGCGCCGGCGGGAGGTCAGCGGGTGAAGCAGATGGTGCGGCCCGCCTTGACCTGGTCCGACCTGTACGTCACCCGGTCGATGGACGTGCCCTCACGATCCAGCAGGATGATGGTGTCGCCCTGGTTGCCCAGTTGCACGTTCCCGTCCAGCGGCACCCGCAGGGTGGCCCCGCCCTCGATCGTGCCGGTCAGCGCCCTGCGGCCGCCGGCGGCGTCCGAAAGGGCCCAGCCCGCGAGGTCGACGGCGGCGGAGGTGACGTTCAGGAGGGTGACGGTCTCGTTGCCGCGATCGGCGCCCGACGGGTCGGGCAGGGCCGCGACGATCACGAGGTCCCCGGCGGCGACGAGCGGCGGCTTGGTGGGCGTGCCGGGCGGCGCCGGGTCGGGACTGATGATGAATTCCTCGGGCCAGGTCGTGAGCTGGAGCTGCCGCCCGGCCCCCTTGACCACGTCGTGCAGGTTGCCCCGTTCGAGCTTGCCGATCAGGAACAGCTCGTCGTCCCGGTTCACCGCATCGGCCCGCAGCCAGGCGTCGAAGCCGTCGAAGTCGGTGAACCCGGCCGCCAGGTACGGCACGATGCGCCGGAACAGCTTCGGCCAGATCACCAGCTGCTCCGCCGCGTCCAGGTCGGCGATCTCGGCCGGGCCGTCCGGGTCGGCGGTCGCGCGCGGCCAGATGCCGGTGGACCGCGCCTCGGCCCTGGCCGCCTGCGACACCCCCGCCAGATGCGTGCGCAACTCGGCGGGCAGCGTCGCGTAGAACGCCGGATAGACCAGCCCTGCGGCCAGCAGTGCCGCGTTGACGGACAGGTCCACCAGCGGCGGGTCCAGGAACACCGTCGCCCCGTCGGTCCCCGCGTGGTCACCGGCGTAGACGAACGCGATCAGCCGCCCGTTCGCGTCGATCCCGTTCGTGAGCACGTGACCGCGGATCGAGTCCTGGTCGGCGGAGCGTACCTTGTTCGGGAGGTCGTCCCAGTAACGCACGTTCGTGAAGCCGAGCAGCCGCAGCAGCTCGTCCCGCGCCGCGTTGGCCCCGGTCAGCTCCTGGTGGGTCTCCTCGAAGTGGGTCTCCAGCGCGTCCACGGCCTCCAGCCGTACGGAGATGCCGCGGCTGGTGATGTTCGGCGGCCGGCCGGAGCGCCGGGTCAGCGCCTCGACCAGGGCCGGAGAGTCGGGCCGGAACTTGACGGTGTCGCCGTCCGGCTCGGGCCCCTGCCGTGGGAGATCCGGATAGCGGATCACAAAAGTACCGCGTAACAGCGTGTAGCTCATTTCTTTCCCCCCATCTACGCATAACTGCGCGTACTCAAGCGAGCGGAGCGTAACTCGCGTCGGGGGCATCGTCCATGGAGCCCGGCAATTCACCGGTAGACGGCGACGGCGGCCTCCCCGACCAGCGTGTCCACGACGCCGACCAGGTCCGCGACGACGGGCGAGCCGGCCGCGGCGATCTCGCGCAGGCGGCCCACCAGCCGGCCGCCCGGCACGTCGAGATAGAGCTGCCGCTCCACCCGCAGCACCGCCACCAGCCCGCACAGGGCGGCGCACCGGGCGTCCGGCGGCTTCCACCCCTCGACCGCCGAGCGCACGCCGGAGGAGGCCCGGACAACGGAGGAGATGTCGGCGAGCCGGTAGCGCGTGTACGGCAGCAGCCCCATCCGCCGCCCGCTCACCCGCACCAGTACGCCGGAGGTGACCAGGACGTCGCGGACGTGTTCGTACATCCCGGCGGAAACCCTCTTGACCAGGGGCCTGACGTGGACCGGGGCGGCCCCGAGGAGGCCGGTCAGGCCGTCGGCGATCGGGTCGCCGGTGGGAGCGGTCACCCGGCGGGCGGCGGCGGCCTGGCCCCTGGCGACGATCACCTGGCCGCCGAACGTCAGCTCCAGCAGCACGGCCCCGGCGAGCCCCAGCTCCAGCGACGACCGGTGGACCAGCGGCCTGCCCGACGGGTCGTGGGCGATGAGGTATAGGTCGTGGTGGAGCGGCAGGGTCATGGGAGGTCCTTTGCTCGCCACGCGCGTCCGGAGGGCACGTTCGACCGGCGGCCCAGGGCGTGCCGGCCGGCCAGCGCCAGTACGCCGATGCCGAGCCAGATCAGGCCGGTCACCTGCGCCAGAAGGTTGGCGTTGATCACGACGAAGACGAGGAGGCCCATCCCGATCAGCGGCGCGATCAGATGTGGCCACATGTCGTCCGAGCCGAGCCGGAGCGAGTAGTGCACGATGACCGACGCGTGCAGCACCAGGAACGCCACCATGGCGCCCAGGTTGACCAGGCTAGCGAGCAGGACCACGCCGTCGGAGCGGGTGGAGGCCCATAGACCGAGGCCCACCGACAGCGCCGTGACCAGCAGGATGGCGTTGGCCGGCACCGAGTGCCGGACCGACACCTTGGCCAGGAACGACGGGAGCCGGCGGTCGCGGGCCATCGCGTACAGCAGGCGCGACACGGCCACCTGGGCGACCAGCGTGTTGGCCAGGCCCCACGAGAGCGCGGTGGCGGTGGTGGTGACGTGCCGGAGCCACTCGCCGCCCGCGACGGCCGCGGCGTCGTAGAACGCGGTGCCGCTGTCCTCGGCCCGCAGCCCGGCGGGATCGGGCACGAGCAGGGCGGCCACCCAGACCTGCGCCACGAACAGCACCCCGGCCAGCACCAGGGCCAGCCGCATGGCCCGCCCCACCTGGGCCGAGCCGCCGGTGGACTCCTCGACGAGCATGCTGATCCCGTCGAAGCCGAGGAACGACAGCACCGCCACCGAGACCGCGGCGAAGACCACCGGCCAGGAGAACGTCGCGGGGTCGAACAGCGGGGAGAGGTCGAAGCCGTGGCCCCGGCCCTGGAGCAGCGCCCACACGCCGGCCGCGAGGAACAGCGCGAGCACGACCAGCTCGCCGATGATCAATAATCGGGTCAGCTTGACGGTCACCCTGATGCCGCGCAGGTTGATCACCGTGTTGATCAGTGCGAAGGCGATCAGCCAGCCCCAGACGGGCACCTGCGGCAGGCTGGTGTGCAGGGCGGCGGCCGCGACGAGATACAGCAGGCTCGGCAGGACGAGATAGTCCAGCAGGATCATCCACCCGGTCAGGAAGCCGACCGGCGGGGCGATGCCGCGCCCGGCGTAGTTGTAGACCGAACCCGACAGCGGGAACGCCTTGACCATCTGCGCGTAGGACGCGGCGGTGAAGAGCAGCACGACCATCCCGACGAGATACGCCAGGACCGGCATGCCGCCGGAGTGCGAGTAGACGTGGCCGAAGATCGCGAAGGGCGCGATCGGCACCATGAGGACCAGGCCGTAGAGCACGAGGTCGGTCAGGCCGACCCCGCGGCGTAACTCCTGCCGGTATCCGAACTGCTCAACGTTCTCTCGCGTGCGCACGACAGGTCTCTCCAAGTCGCCATGCGGGTGTCGGGCGTTCGATGGGCGATCCTTCCGCAGCGCGCCCCCGCGTCGCAAGACTGCCCGCGCCGCCGCCCAGGGTCGGGTTCGCGGATGCCGTGCCCGAGGAGGCCGGGCCCGCGACGATCTGCACCCGGGGTGGAGTAAACCGGGCGGATGTGGGTAGCTGGTCCGGACTTCTGGACCTTTCTCCCGCGCGGTGGCCGCCTCACTGCCTGGTGTGGGGGCGGCCCCGGCCGCGGGCATGGTGGCCGCCGCGTTCTCCGGAACCCGAGCGGTCACCGTGCCCAGCGCGACCCCCGGGGCCTGTGCGGTGGTGGCCCGCGTGGACGGTTCTGGGCGGGGGCGGGCCGTAGCCGAGGGTGCCCATCATGCCCTGCTCCTGGTGGTACAGGTTGTGGCAGTGGAACATCCACTCGCCGGGGTTGTCGGCGAGTACGTCCAGGTGGAGGCGTTCGCGGGGCTTGATGTTGACGGTGTCCTTGCGTGGGCCGCGCGAGCCGGCCACCCGGAGCTGGAAGGTGTGGCCGTGCAGGTGCATCGGGTGCCACATGGGCGATCGGTTGTCCAGGATCAGCCGGATCGTCTCGTCCGGTTCCACCCGCACCCGCATCGGGTCGTCGGCGAGCCGGCCGTTGAGCGTCCACTCGTTGCCGGAGGGGCGCATGCCGATGGTGACGGTGACGCTCCTGGTGGGGCGGGGCAGGTGGTCGTCGCTTTCGGCATTCAGATCCTGATATTTCAGCATTTGCCGCTGGAGTTCCGGCACCTTGGCCTGCCACAGCGGGGAGACGGCGCCGGCCGAGGTGCGTACCACGCCGTACGCCCGCCCGCGCTTTCCCTCCGCCACCGCGACCAGCGGGAACGCCCCCCAATCGAGCCGCACCACGAAGTCGTAGCGCTCGCCCATGCCGATGATGAACGTGTCCACCGTGACGGGCGCGCACGGGAACCCGTCGGTGTGCGTGATGGTCATGCGGTGCCCGCCGAGCGCGACCCGGAAGGGCGTGTCGGCGGCCGCGTTGATCACCCGGAACCTGACCCGCCGCCCTGAGCGGGTGGCGAACGTCTCGGGGGTGTCCGGCCCGCGGCCGTTGAGCAGGTAGACCGGGTGGCGCAGCTCGGCCGCCACGCCGCCGAGCGCCGCGCTGCGCAGGGTGTCGTCGTGGCCGGTGGAGGAGTTGAGCCTGCGCAGCGCGGCGTCGGGGGTGCCGCGGATGCCGTCCAGCCAGTCGTCGAGCACGACGGTGAACTCCTCGTCGTAGTCGAGCGGCTCGTCCGGGTCGGTGATGATCAGCGGCCCGTACAGGCCGCGGTCGGACTGCATGCCGACGTGCGAGTGATAGAAGTACGTCCCCGGGTCGGGCGCGGTGAAGACGTAGTCGAAGGTCCCGCCCGGCCGGGTGGGCGCCTGGCTGAACCCGGGCGCCCCGTCCATGCGCGGGTCGATCCTGATGCCGTGCCAGTGCACGGTGGTCGGCGCGGGCAGCTCGTTGACCAGCCTGACGGCCACGGTCTCCCCGGCGGCGACCTGGACCAGCGGGCCGGGGACGGTGTCGCCGTAGGCCCAGGTGGAGACGGTGCGCCGGCCCAGGGACACGGTCGCGGGCCGGGCCCGCAGCACCATCGCCCCGGGCCACTCGGCCGCCCCGCCCGCCGCCGTCCTGCCCGGTGCCAGGGGAGCGGTGGCGCCCAGAGCGGCGAATACCCCGGTGAGGAACGCCCTCCGGGAAATCAGCGAACCAGCCATGACGAACTCCCCCCGTTCCCTGGAAAGGTAACGGAGAGTGATCACGTACCGGGCCCGCCACGCGGGCGGGCCCGGGTGGTGGCGGGCCGGTCACGGCTCGGGCAGGACGGTCGCGCGGGGCGCGGCCGTGGAGCCCCGGACCACCAGGGAGGCGGGGAGCAGGACGGAGCGGGCCGCGCGGTCCGGCTCGTCGATGCAGTTCAGGAGCATGCGCGCGGCCTCCGCCCCCAGCTCGTGGTGCGGCACCGCGACCGTCGTCAGCGGCGGGCGGAGCTTGTCCAGGAAGGGCATGTCGTTGAAGCCGATGACGCTGACGTCGTGCGGGCAGGACAGCCCGCGCTCGGCGAACACGTCGTAGCAGCCGAGCGCGATGGGGTCGTTCCCGGCCACGACCGCCGTGAAGTCCGTGGTCCGCGCGAGGAGCGCGCGCATGGCGGCGGCGCCGTCGGCCTCGCTCCAGTGGCCGCACTCCACCATCAGGTCACCGGGCAGGCCGAGGTCGCGTACGGCGTGGCGGAAGGCCCGCGACCGCACCCGGCCGGTGGAGGTGGACAGCGGGCCCGACAGGTGGGCGATCCTGGTGTGACCGAGATCGGCCAGATGCCGTACGGCCGCCGCCACTCCGGTGGCGTCATCGCCCGTGACGGCGGGGATGCGCAGGTTGTCCACCTGGCGGTTGATCAGGACCATGGTGACGCCCTGCTCGTGGAGCTGCCCGAGCAGGGGATGCTCCAGCCGGGCGGTGGCGATGATGAGCCCCTCGACCTGGCGGGACCGCAGCGACTCGATCTTGGCGCGCTCGCGCTCTTCGTCGTTGTCGGTGTTGACGATCCACACGTTGTAGCCGTCGGACTCCAGCACGCTCTCCACGCCGCGCACGATCGGCGGGAACAACGGGTTGGTGAGGTCGGGGATGACCAGGCCCACGGTGCTGGAGCGGGCGGTCTTCAGGCTGCGGGCCGCCGAGTTGGGCTGGTAGCCGAGCGCCTGCGCGGCCCGCATGACGCGGCGCGCGGTCTCGGCGCTGATCTGCTGGCGGGTCTTGGGGTTCAGGGCGCGCGAGGCCGTGGCGGTGTGCACCCCCGCGGCCTCGGCGACGTCGCGCAGCGTCGGGACCGGCACCGGGTTGGGGTGGGTCATCGGCCGCGCTCTCCTCCGGGGTCGTCATCCTCCCCGTCGAGGAGGCCCCGCGTGAGCAGGTCTCCGTCGGGGGCCGTGCCGTAGCGCCGCCGCAGGTCCAGGACCGTGGCCAGCGAGGGCGCGTCGGCGTGGCCGTCGGTGACGAGGCCCTCGTCGGGATCCGTCAACCGGTCAAGGTAGCGGGCCGCGGCGGCGCGCGGGAGGCTCAGCGCCGCCATGGCCTCCTCGACGACGATGTCGTCCGCCTCGCGCCGCAGGATCGCGCGGGTGGTCTCGCGCAGGTCACCGGCCAGGGCCCGGACGGCCGGGTCGCTGCCCACGGAGCACAGCACCGTGCCCAGGTACGGGCGCGGCACCCCGGCCAGTCGCACCGCCCCGGCGTCCTCCGCCCGCAGGTCGGATCCCGCGTTCAGCATGGTCGCCGCGCAGCGGCCGGTCAGCAGCGCGTCCAGGCGGCGCGGCGTGGAGCCGAGCGTGGCCAGCCCGTAGTCGCCGGGCCGCAGGCCGAGCCCGTCGAGCACCGCGTAGAGAGCGAACGCGAAGCCCGAGTCGGGCACGTCCACGCCGATCAGTTCGCCCTTCAGGTCGGCCGCCGAGCTCACCCCGGGGCGGGCGTACAGGGCCAGGCCGAGGCCGCGGTCCACGGCGGAGACGATCCGCACGTCGGCGGTCGTGCCGAGCGGGTTGCCCGGCACGAACCGGTAGGCGAGCACGTTGTCCGGGCTGGTCAGCGCGGCGTCGAGGGCGCCGTCCAGCAACGAGCGGAACTGCGCCGGCGACGACGGCACCGGCTCCTCGGCGACCTCGCACCCGAGTAGGCCGAGCCGGCGGCCGGTACGCAGGACCACGGACGGGCTGAACGCCCCCACCACCAGACGTCGCGTCATCGCGGCCTCCCGCCTGCATTCGTTTGCGCTCTTCAGGATTCGCTCTTGACAGTAACTGCATTGAAACGGATGCTCCAAGCCAGCGCAATCGTTTGCGGGAAACGAGCGGCACGCGGCGAAGAGGCTCATCGAAGGAGGGGTCATGACCGCACAACCCCCCAGACCACCCGCATCACAAAGCCCGAGGGCAAGGGGCCCGATCCTGGCCATGGCGCTGGCCCTGGTGGCCGCGCTGGCGCTGTCGGCCTGCGGGCAGCGCCCGTCCGAGACCGCGGCGGGCGAGGTGACCAGGCCCATCGTCATCGGCGTCTCCCTGCCGCTGACCGGCGACTTCGCCCAGCCGGGCAGCGAGGCCAAGCGCGGTTACGAGATCTGGCGCGACATGGTGAACGCCAAGGGGGGTGTCCTGGGCCGGCAGGTCGAACTCAAGATCGTCGATGACGCGAGCAGCCAGGACACCGTGGTCGCCGACTACACCAAGCTGATCACGCAGGACAAGGTGGATCTGCTGCTCGGCACGTTCTCCTCGCTGCTGAACTATCCCGCCTCCGCCGTGGCGGAGAAGAACCGCATGGTGTTCGTGGAGCCGGCCGGGGGTGCGCCCGACATGTTCACCCGCAGCTTCACGTACCTCTTCTTCGCCCAGCCCGCCACCGCGCCGCGGCAGGCCGACGTGTTCGTGAACTGGATCAAGTCGCTGCCGGCGGACGAGCGGCCCACGACGGCCGCCTACCCGAGCCAGGACGACCCCTTCGCGCACCCGGTGATCAAGTCGATGCAGGAGCAGCTCGAAGCCCTGGGCGTCGAGACCGTCTACAGCGAGCTCTACCCGGCCGACACCACGAACTTCCAGAGCGTCGCCAGCACCCTGGCCAGTAAGAAGCCCGACCTGGTCGCCCAGGGCGCGGTGTTCGAGGACGGCGTCGGGCTGGTGCGCTCGCTCAAGCAGCTCGGCTTCTCGCCGAAGATGCTCTTCCAGACCTCCGCCCCCAGCAACTCCAGCCAGTACAGCGACGGCGTGGGCGTGGCCAACACCGAGGGCGTCTTCTACACGGTGAGCTGGAACGAGAAGGCGACCACGCCGCTGAACGCCGAGTTCGTGGCGGCGTACCGGAAGGCGTACGGCGCCGCGCCCGCCGAGGACGCGGCGGACGCGTTCGCCGCCGCGCAGGTGCTGCAGGCCGCGGTCGAGGCGGTCGGCGCGATCGACCAGGACAAGCTCAGGGACTGGCTGCACGCCAACACCGTGCGGACCCTGCTCGGCCCGCTGAGCTGGGCGGCCAACGGCGAGCCGAAGGGCAGCTTCCTGCTGGCCCAGTGGCAGTCCGGCCAGGTCGAGGTGGTCGGCCCGCCCGAGCTGGCGACGACGAAGACCGTGGTGAACCCCAAGCCCGGCTGGAAGTGAGCGATGGCCCACCTCGTCCAGGCGATCGCGCTGGGCCTGCTGATCGGCGGGGTCTACGCCCTCATGGCCTCCGGGCTGACGCTGATCTTCGGAGTGATGCAGATCATCAACGTGGCACAGGGTGCGTTCCTGGTGCTGGTGGCGATGGTGACCTGGTGGTTGTGGAACAGGACCGGGATCGACCCGATCGTGGCGTCGCTGGTGACCACGCCGATGATGTTCGGGCTCGGCTGGCTGACCTTCCGGCTGCTGATCTCGCGCATCCGCGGGTCGTCGCCGTCGATGTCGGTGCTGCTGACGTTCGGGTTGGCGCTGGTCATCGAGGGGGTGCTGAACCTCACCGCGGGCAACAAGTTCAAGTCGGCCACCCCTGCCTACTTCGAGGAGTCCTTCCGGGTGGCCTCGATCTCGTTCCCGAAGGCGCAGGTGTTCGGGTTCGTGGCGGCGGTGGGGGTGCTGGGAGTCCTGTACTACGTGCTCAACCGGACGTGGACCGGGCGGGCGATCAGGGCGGCCACGCAGAACCCGGCCGGGGCGGCGCTGGTGGGGGTGAGCGCGGCGGGCACGGCGGCGCTGGCGTTCGCGATCGGCAGCGCCACGGCCGGGGTGGGCGGGTCCATCCTGTCGGTGCTGTATCCGTTCTTCCCCGCCTCGCACTACGAATGGATCTCGCGGCTGCTCGGCATCGTGGTGCTCGGCGGGCTGGGCAGCCTGCCGGGCGCGGTGGCGGGCGCGGTCATCCTCGGGCTGGCCGAGACGCTGACCGCGACCTACGGCTCGCTGGGCTGGTCCACGCTGGTGTTCTACCTGGTGATCATGGCGGTGCTGCTGGTCAGGCCGCAGGGCCTGTTCGGGGCCAGGCTCAGGGAGGACGCCGCATGAAGCGCGCCCACCTGGTGGCGGCGGCCTGCCTGGTCGTCCTGCTGCTCTATCCCGTGGTCAACCCGTGGCAGCCCTACCCGCAGGGGGTGCTGCTGCTCGGGTTCCTGCTGGCCGTCCAGGCGACGAGCTGGAACATCATCTCCGGGTACGCCGGCTACGTCTCGCTCGGGCACAGCATGTTCCTCGGGGTGGGGTCGTACACCGTGGGGATCCTGGCCGTGGCGTGGGGCGTCAACCCGCTGTGGGTCGCCCCGCTGGGCGGGGTGACCGCGACGGTGATCGCGCTGCTGATCGGCACGGTGGTGCTCAGGACCCGCGGCCACGCGTTCGTCATCATCACGATCGCGATGCTGCTGGCGGCGCAGATCATCGCGGTGAACTTCCGCAGCCTCACGCACGGCTCGGACGGGATCACCCTGGAGCTGCCCTTCTGGCACCGCGACTTCCAGAACATCCCCTTCTACTACGCCTTCCTGCTGCTGCTGGTGCTGACGGTGCTGTTCAGCGCGTGGATCAGGCGCACCAAGTTCGGCACCGGGCTGGTCGCGATCAGGGAGGACGAGGGCAAGGCGGCCACCATCGGGGTCGACACCACCCGGTTCAAGGTCACGGCGTACGCGGCCAGCGCCTTCTTCATCGGGATGGCGGGCGGCGTCTACGCCTACTACCTGACCTTCATCAACCCCGTCGGCTCCTTCGCGATCCTCGGCAGCGTCACCATCGTGCTCGCGGCGCTGGCCGGCGGGCGCGGCACGCTCTACGGCCCCGTACTGGGGGCCTTCATCGTCAACCTGATCAGCGAGGCCGCCACCGTGTACGCGGGCGGCGTCCAGTCCCGGGTGCTGCTGTTCGGCGGCGCGCTGGTGCTCGTCGTGCTGTTCCTGCCCAAGGGCATCCTGCCGACGGTCGAGGCGTGGTGGCGCCGGCGGAATCCGGCGCCGGTCGAGTACATCGAGCAACCCGCGGCGCTCGCCGTGCGCGAGCGGGCGCCGGTGCCGGAGTCGGGCGAGGGGGCACTGCCGGAGCCTGGTGAGGCACTGTTGTCGGTTCGCGGCGTGACCAGGCGGTTCGGCGGGCTCACCGCGGTGGACGAGGTCTCACTGGACGTGCGCCAGGGCACGATCACGGGGCTGATCGGGCCCAACGGCTCCGGCAAGACCACGCTGTTCAACCTGGTCACCGGGGGGTTGCCGGCCGACTCAGGGGAGATCTGGTTCGACGGGCGGCGGGTGGACGGGCTGCGGCCCTGGCGGCGCTGCCACCTCGGGCTCGGCCGGTCGTACCAGGTGACCCGGCTGTTCAAGGAGATGACCGTGCGCGAGAACGTGGTCGCGCCGCTGGCCGACTCCCGCTGGCGCACCATGTGGTCCGACGCCGTACGCGGCCACGAGGCCGAACGCGCCCGCGAACTGCTCGGCCTCGTCGGCCTCGGGCGCTTCGCCGAGCAGCGGGCGGGGGCGCTGTCGTACGGGCAGCAGAAGCTGGTCGAGCTGGCCCAGGTCCTCATGCTGGAACCCAAGCTGATCCTCCTCGACGAACCCGCGGGCGGCGTGAACCCGAGCATGCTCGACCGCATCACCGAGGTGATCCGCGAGCTCAACGCGAACGGCGTCACCTTCCTCGTCGTCGAGCACAACATCCCGCTCGTGCTGGATTTGTGCGACCAGGTCGCCGTGCTCGCCGGCGGCCGGGTCATCGCCGAGGGCCCGCCGCTGAGCGTGCGCCAGGACCCGGCGGTGCTGGACGCCTACCTCGGCCACGACTGGACTCCGGCGGTGAGATAGATGCTGCAGCTCAAGGCGGTCGTCGCTGGGTACGGCGGAGGCAGCGTGCTCCAGGGCGTCGACCTGGAGTGCGCCGAGCGCACGATCACCTGCGTGGTCGGCCCCAACGGCGCGGGCAAGTCCACCGTGCTGCGTGTCATCAGCGGCCTGCTCGCCCCGACCCAGGGCGAGATCAGGCTCGACGGCGAGCCCATCGGCGGCCGCGCCCCGGATGAGATCCTGCGCCGGGGCATCGCCCAGGTGCCGCAGTCGCACGCGCTGTTCCCCGCCATGTCCGTGCAGGAGAACGTGCTCATGGGCGGCTACCTGATCCGCAAGGACCGCAGGCTCCTGCGCGAGCGCCTCGACCAGGTCGAACAGCGGCTGCCCATCGTCGCCGACCGCGCCAGGGACCACGCCGGCAACCTCAGCGGCGGCCAGCGGCGGATGGTGGAGATCGCCCGCTGCCTCATGCTCGACCCCCGGCTGATCCTGCTCGACGAGCCCTCGCTGGGCCTGGACCCGCGCGGCCTGGCCGGGGTCGCCGAGGTCATCCACGAGCTCAACCAGGCGGGCACCACCGTGCTGCTGGTCGAGCAGAACGTACGGCTCGGACTGGGGATCGCCACGCACGGTGTGGTCATGGAGGGCGGCAGGGTCCGCCTCACCGGCACGGCCGCCGCGGTCCGGGACAACCCCGAGATCGCATCGCTCTACCTGGGCGGCAGCCCGACGAAGGCAGGTGATTCACCTTGGACGAACGCGTCGCGTCCGCCATCGCACACTGGGGGGCCAGGTTCACCGCCAACGGCGTGACCGTCTACGACTTCCACCGCATCACCGACGACCTGGAGATCTGGGACGACTGGTGCGCGGCCTGGCCGTCGGTGGCCGCCGAGCACGAGACGCTGGGCAGGCAGGCCCTGGCCACCGACCGGCCGCTGTCGGCCGGGCAGCACCTGGCCCAGGCCGCCCTTTACTACCACTTCGCCAAGTTCCTGCCGCCCGGGCCGGGGCCGCATCCGGCGGTGCTGATGTTGTCCGGGCTGGACTCGGCCAAGGAGGAGCACCGCGTGGTCGAGCAGCTGTTCCTGGAGCGGGGGCCGGCCACGTTCGCCGTGGACGCCCGCCGCATCGCCCACACCCTCACGATGGAGGGCACGGCGACCGCGATCACCGCGCCGCTGCTGGTCGTCTTCGGGCGCAAGGACCGGCTCATCCTGTGGCGGCAGGCCGAGCGGCTGCCCGCCGCGGCGGGCGGCGACAGCGAGCTGCTCATGCTGGAGGAAGGCAACCACGGTTGCGCCAACCTGGCGCCCTGGCACCGTCCGTACACCGCCGACTGGCTGGCCCAGCGGCTTGCGAAAGGCGAATCCCAATGACGTGGACACGACAACGGGTCGGCTGGGTCGGCACCGGCCGCATGGGAGCGCCCATGGCCGAGCGGCTGGCCAGGGCCGGCGTCGACCTGACCGTCTGGAACCGCACCCGGGCCAAGGCCGAGCCGCTGCGGGAGCAGGGGGCGGCGGTCGCGGACACGATCGCCGGGTTGCGCGACCACGACGTGGTCTTCACCATGCTCTCCACCTCCGAGGACCTCGACCACGTGCTGGCGGAGCTGCTGGGCGACTCCGGCGAGGACCGGGGCCCCGGCGTCGTGGTGGACTGCTCCACGATCTCCCCGGAGGCCTCGGCCGCCGCCCGGCGGAGGTGCGCGGAGCGCGGGACGGAGTTCCTGGCCGCGCCGGTCAGCGGCAACCCCAAGGTGGTCAGGGCAGGCGGGCTGAGCGTGGTCTGCTCGGGCCCGCGCGAGACCTATGACCGGGTGTCCGGGCTGCTCGCCCACCTCGGCAGGTCGGCCACGTACGCGGGCGAGGGCGAGACCGCCCGCCTGGTCAAGATCGCCCACAACCTGATGCTCGGCGTCGTCACCCAGACGCTCGCCGAGGTCACCGTGTTGGCCGAGAAGGGCGGCGTGCCCCGGCACGCGTTCCTGAGCTTCCTCAACGACAGCGTGGTGGGCTCGCCGTTCACCCGGTACAAGTCGCCCGCGTTCGTGCACCTCGACTACACGCCCAGGTTCACCCCGCCGCTGCTGCGCAAGGACTTCGACCTGGGCCTGGCCGCGGCCCGCGCCCTGGACGTGCCCATGCCGGTCACCGCGCTCACCGCGCAGCTCGTCCAGGCCAGCGTGGGCACCGGCCGGGTGACGGAGGACTTCGCCATACTGCTGGACCTGCAGGCCGCCGCCGCGGGACTGAAGCTGGAACCGGAGGCCGTGCCGGTGGACGACGGGCTGAGCGCATGACCGGGCCGCTGCCCGCGCCCGGCCACATGGGCGTCGACTACGAGCAGCGCGTCGACTTCGCCCGGCTCAGGGACTACCGGCTGAGCCGCGCCCGCGCCGCGCTGGAGTCCAGCGAGTGCGGCGCGTTCCTGCTGTTCGACTTCTACAACATCAGGTACGTCACCCAGACCTGGATCGGCGGCGCCCTCGGCGACAAGATGACCAGGTACGCCCTGCTCACCCGCGGCGGCCCCGCCCGCCTGTGGGACTTCGGCTCGGCGGCCCGCCACCACCGCCTCTACAGCCCGTGGCTGGACCCGGCCGACTGCCACGCGGGCATGCTGGGCCTGCGCGGCGCCATCGCGCCCACCGCCGGGCTGATGGCCGAGGCGATCCGGCAGATCAAGGGCATGCTGGCGGACGAGGGCCTGGCTGACGCCCCGGTGGGGGTGGACCTCGTCGAGCCGCCGTTCCTGTTCGAGATGCAGCGGCAGGGGCTGCGGGTGGTGGACGCGCAGCAGCTCATGCTGGACGCCCGGCAGATCAAGTCCTCCGACGAGATCATGCTGCTCACGCAGGCCGCGGCCATGGTGGACGGCGTCTACCAGGACATCGTGGAGGCACTCAAACCCGGCATCCGGGAGAACGAGATCGTGGCGCTGGCCAACAAGCGCCTCTACGAGATGGGCTCCGACCAGGTCGAGGCGATCAACGCGGTCAGCGGGGAGCGCTGCAACCCGCATCCGCACAACTTCTCCGATCGCCTGATCCGGCCCGGTGACCAGGCGTTCTTCGACATCATCCACTCCTTCAACGGCTACCGGACGTGCTACTACCGCACCTTCAGCGTGGGCAGCGCGACCGCCGCGCAGCGGGAGGCGTACGTCAAGGCCAGGGAGTGGATGGACGCGTCCATCGCCATGATCAAGCCCGGGGTGGGCACCGACCAGGTGGCGGCGGTGTGGCCGGAGGCGACCTCGTTCGGGTTCGAGAACGAGATGGCGGCGTTCGGGCTGCAGTTCGGGCACGGGCTGGGGCTCGGGCTGCACGAGCGGCCGATCATCTCGCGGCTCAACAGCATGCGGGAGCCGATCGAGCTGCAGCCCGGGATGGTGTTCGCGCTGGAGACGTACTGTCCGGCGAGCGACGGGTTCTCCGCGGCCAGGATCGAGGAGGAGGTCGTGGTCACGCCGGAGGGATGCCGGGTGCTGACCCTGTTCCCGGCCCAGGATCTGGTGGTGGCCAACGCCTACTGAGCGGCCCTACTCGATGGCCTTCAGCACGGCCTCCGGGGTCAGGGGCAGGTCGCGGACACGGACGCCGATCGCGCTCGCGAGCGCGTTGGCGATGGCCGCGGCCACCGGGCCCTGGGCCGCCTCGCCCGCCCCCACGGAGGGCGTGCCGGGGTGCTCGACCAGCTCGACCGCCACCTCCGGCGTCTCGCTGAACCGCAGGATCGGGTAGCTCTCCCAGTCGCCGCTGGTGATCCGGCGCCGGTCGAACCGCACCCGCTCCTTCAACGTCCAGCTGGCCGCCTGGATGGCGCCGCCCTCGATCTGGTTGCGCACCCCGTCGGGGTTGACGACCCGGCCGACGTCCACGGCGAGGGTCAGGCGGCGCACCCGTACGTCGTGCTCGGCCTCCACCTCGGCCACGGCCGCGCAGTAGGCGCCGTTGCCCTTGTACCGGGCGAACCCGAGCCCGAGGCCGGGCCGCCCCCAGCCGGCCGCGTCGGCGGCCCGCCGCAGCACCGCGCGCCCGCGCGGGTCGCTCAGGCAGTCCAGCCGGTACGCCAGCGGGTCCCGCCCGGCGGCCAGGGCCAGCTCGTCCATGAACGACTCGATGGCGAACACGTTCATGAACGCCCCCAGCGAGCGCAGCGCCGACGACCGGATCGGCGTCTCCAGCAGGCGGTGGCCGGTGACCTCGACCCGCGGGAAGTCGTAGATCGGCACCGCGTTGCGGGCCATCCCTGACCCGGCCGCCGGAGCCGGGTCGGCGGCGGCCGGGTGCTCCCACGGCTGCTCCAGGTGGGCGGCGGCGAGCAGCCCGGGAACGCCCGCGTAGCCGGGGCGGCTCGTGTGCCCCTGGCTCCAGATCTCGTACGTCCAGGCCGCCACCCTGCCCGCCGCGTCCACCTCCGCCGCCACGTCCACCGACATGGCCGAGCCGAACGGTGCCCAGGTCAGCTCGTCGCGCCTGCTCCACCGCACGTGCACCGGCCGGCCCGGGACCGCGCGGGCGAGCAGGGCGGCGTCCAGGGCCACGTCGTCGGCGCCGTTGTGGCCGTAGCAGCCCGCGCCCTCGACGTGGCGCACCTCGACCCGGTCCGCCGCCAGGCCGAGGACCCGGGCGAGCGCCGCCCGTAACGGGTAGACGCCCTGGGTGTGGCTCCAGACCTCCAGGCTGCCGTCGGAGTTCCAGCGGGCGGCGGCGCAGCTCGGCGCGATCGAGGCGTGGGCGAGGAACGGCCTGCTGTAGGTGGCCCGGTGGGCGGTCCCCGCACCGGCCTCGGGGGTGGCGCCGGTCTGGGGCGCGGGGGTGGCGCCGGTCTGGGGCGCGGGGGTGGCGCCGGTCTGGGGCGCGGGGTGCACCCTGATGGTCTCGTGCGGGCCCTTGCGCAGGTAACCGTGCAGGTCGTGCTCGTCGGGGAGGGTGTCGTGCTCGTCCCACGCGGCGGCGCGGCGCAGCCGGGCGAGCGCCCGGTCGGCCTCCGGCTCGGTCTCGGCCAGCACGCCCAGGAACGAGCCGTCGCGCACCACGTGCGTGCTCCCGTTCTCGTGCGTGCTTCCGTCCTCGTTCGGGGCCAGGCCGGTGAGCCGGGCGGCGGGGGAGGGCGGGCGCAGGACCCGGCCGTAGAGCTGGCCGGGCAGGCGCAGGTCGTGCACGAAGCGCGGCCGCCCGGCCACCTTGTCGGGCAGATCCAGCCGCGGCACGCTGACCCCCACGAACACCGCCGCCTCAGCCCCCGGCTCCCCGGCCTGGCCCGTGGTGGGTTCGGCGGCTGCCCCGGCTTCGGCGGTTGCCCCGGGTTCGGTGGTTTCCTGGGCTTCGGCGGCGAGTACCGCCTTGGCCAGGTCGGCGTAGGTCGTGGTCTCGGCGCCGTGGCGGAACTCGCCGCCCCGTACCGTCACCTCGGCGGGGGAGACGTCCCAGCGGCGGGCCGCCTCGGCGACGAACGCGGCCCGCACCCGGGCACAGGACTCCCGCAGCGCCGGGCCCGAGCGGGCGATCGACATGCTGCCCGCCGTGAGCCCCTCGTCCGGACCCTCGCCGGTGTTCGCCGGCACCATCCGGACCTGCGCCAAGTCGGCGCCCAGCGCGTCGGCGGCGATCTGGGCGAGCGCGGTGAGCACGCCCTGCCCGAGCTCCACCTTCCCGGCCCGCACCAGGATGACCCCGTCCGGCTCCACCGACACGCTCATCGCCACACCCTTCCCCAAGCCCTCGCCAGCCGGCACTCCTCCGCACGGACGCTCACTCGGCGGCCCTCAGGACGGCGCGCACGATGCGGCGGTGCACGCCACAGCGGCACAGGTTGCGGTCGAGGGCCGCCACCACGTCCTCCTCGCTCGGCCGGGGATCGGCGGCGAGCAGGGCGGCGGCGCTGACCATCATCCCGGACAGGCAGTAGCCACACTGGCCCGCCTGCTCGGCCAGGATCGCCCGCTGCACCGGATGCGCCTCGTCGCCGGGGGCCAGGCCCTCGACGGTCACCACCGCACGTCCGGCGGCGGCCGACAGGGGAGTGTCACAGGCGGCCGTCACGCGCCCGTCCAGCAGGACGAAGCAGGCGCCGCACATCCCCTCGCCGCACCCGAACCTGGTCCCGGCCAGCCCCAGCTCCCCGCGCAGCACGTCCAGGAGCGGGGCCCGCGGGTCGGTCGTGACCTCGACCGGCGTGCCGTTGACGGTCAGCCGCGTCACCGCCGTACCCCTTCCTCCGCGTAGACCTCGGGATGCTGGGACAACTCCACCCGGGTGCGCCGGATGTGACCGGTCAGGTGCCGCTCGGCGTCCACGACATCGCGCCGCTCGATGGCGTCCAGCAGCAGCCGGTGCTCGGCGTTGACCACCCAGCGCCGCGCGGGTCCCGTCAGGCGCATGAAGGCCCGCCGGTAGTGCTGGGTCGTGTTCCACAGCCGTACGACCATCGCCGAGAGCTCATCGATCGCGCAGCCGGTGTAGCTCAGCAGATGGAACTCCCGGTCGAGGGCGAGGAACTCGCCGATGTCGGTATTGGCCTCGATCTTGTCCTGGATCAGCCCCAGGCGCCGGTGCTCGGCGTCTGTCAGATGCGGGATGCTCTCGGCCAGGGCCAGGGGTTCGAGCCGCTCGCGCATCTGGTAGATCACGTCCACCTGGTGCATGCCGAGGCGGGGCACGCGGGCGCCGCGGCGCGGGTGGTGCTCCGTGAGGCCCTCGGCCGCCAGCATGCGCAGCGCCTCGCGCACCGGCAGGCGGCTGGCGCCGAGGCGCTCGGCCAGCTCCTCCTGCCTGATCCGCTCGCCGGGCGCGATCGCGCCGCTCAGGATGGCCTCGCGCAGGTGCTCGGCCACCCGCTCGCTCTCAGGCGCCCGCACGGTCGAACGCCTTGCCGTCCGGGTACGACACCAGCTCGAACTGCATCCCCCAGGGCGCCAGGAAGTAGACCCAGCGCTGCCCCTCGCTCGGCCCCCGGCTGGCCGTCGGCTCCCCGAGCACCTCGACGCCCCGCTCGCGCAGGTAGGCCACGGCGGCGTCCAGGTCCTCCACGTAGAGAGCCACGTGGTGGCCGCCGATGTCGCTGTTGCGCGGCACCTCGGCGTGCTGGTCGGGCGCGGCGTACTGGAACACCTCGAAGACGGCCTGCCCGCCGCACCGGAAGAAGTGCAGTTGCTCCATCACCGCCCGCGGGTGCACGTTGAGGTGCTCCTTCATCCACGGGCCGTCGTCGTGCCGGAACGGGCCGAGCGAGTACATGTACTCGCAGCCGAGCACGTCGACCAGGAACGTCCTCGCCTCCGCCAGATCGGGCACCGTGAAGCCGATGTGGTCCAGCCGGCTCAACCCCGGAAGTCCGCTCATGCCGTCCCTTCCCCTTGGATCCAAAACACGCTACTCCACGTTCGCCGGGCCGGACAGGGGTGTCTTTTGGATCCATTGCATGTAAGGCTGAGGGATGCCTCAGCATCACCGGCTCGAACCGAACGTGCCCTGGGTCGAGGTCGTCGCCACGGACGAGGACTGGGACGCGGCCGACCCTCAGCTGCTGACGAGCATGCTCGGCCAGCTCCTGCTGATCAGGGCGTTCGAGGAGCACGTGCTCGATCTCGCCAGGTCCGGCCTGGTGCACGGCCCGGCCCACTCCAGCATCGGCCAGGAGGGCGGCGCCGTCGGCTCGATCCTGCCGCTGACGAGCGCGGACACCGTCAACGGCTCCCACCGAGGGCACCACCAGTTCCTGGCCAAGGCCCTGGCGTACGTGGAGCCCAAGGGCATCGACCCCACCAGGGACTTCTCGCCCGAGGTGCGTGAGGTGCTGCTGCGTACGCTCGCCGAGATCTGCGGCCTGGACCGGGGCTTCAGCCACGGTCGCGGCGGGTCGATGCATCTGCGCTGGAAGGAGGCGGGCGCCATCGGCACGAACGCGATCGTGGGCGGCGGCGTGCCGTTCGCGGCCGGGTCGGCGTGGGCGCACCGGCGGGCCGGCCAGGGCGCGGTGGCGGTGACGTACTTCGGGGACGGCGCCGCCAACATCGGCTCCACCTTGGAGACCCTCAACCTGGCCGCCGCCTGGCGCCTGCCGCTCTGCTTCTTCGTCGAGAACAACCGCTACGCCGTCTCCACCGGCGTCGAGGAGGTCACCGCCGAGCCCCGGCTCTCGGCCCGCGGGCCCGGCTTCGGCGTCGCGAGCTGGAAGGTGGACGGCATGGACGTGCTCGCCGTCCACCTGGCCATGCGCGAGGCGCTGCGGCACATGAGGGCGGGCGAGGGCCCCGCCGTCATCGAGGCGGACGTCTACCGATATTTCCACCAGAACGGCCCCTTCCCCGGCAGCGCCTTCGGCTACCGCACCCGGGAGGAGGAGCAGCAGTGGCGCGCCCGCGACCCCATCGAGCAGCTCTCCGGCCACCTGGTGCGCCGCGGCCTGCTCGACCGGGCGGACATCGACGCCGCCGTCGCCAGGGCCGCCCGGCTCATGACCGGCATCGGCGACGTCCTGCTGGAGCCCCTCCCCGGCGGCAAGCCAGGACAGCGCCGGATCAGGCCCGCGGAGTGGCCCGACCCGGGATACGCGCACGTGGGCGTGCGCGGCGACCTCGGGGAGTTCGCCGACGCGCGCCTGGCGGACCGGGACACGTTCACGGGGGAGCTGGCCGAGCAGAAGTTCATCGACGCCGTCGCCGGGGTGATGGCGCGGCGGATGAGCACCGACCCGTCGATCGTCGTGCTGGGCGAGGACGTGCACCGGCTGAACGGCGGCACCAACGGCGCCACCCGCGGCCTCAAGGACGCCTTCCCCGACCGCGTCCTCGGCACCCCGATCAGCGAGAACGCCTTCACCGGACTGGCCGGCGGCCTCGCCTCGGACGGGCGGCACCGGCCGGTGGCCGAGCTCATGTACGCCGACTTCATGTGGGTCGCGGCCGACCAGCTCTTCAACCAGATCGCCAAGGCCAGGCACATGTACGGGGGCGCGGACGCCATGCCGCTCGTGCTGCGCAGCAAGGTCGCCATGGGCACCGGCTACGGCTCCCAGCACTCCATGGACCCCGCCGGGATCTTCGCCACCGCGCCGGGCTGGCGCGTCGTCGCCCCGAGCACCCCGTTCGACTACGTGGGCCTGATGAACAGCGCCCTGCGCTGCGAGGACCCGGTCGTGGTGCTGGAGCACGTGGACCTCTACGCCTCGACGGGTGAGGGGCCGGTGGACGACCTGGACTACTGCATCCCCGTCGGCCGGGCCGCCGTCCGGCGCGCGGGCTCGCGGCTCACCGTCCTGACGTACCTGGCCATGACCTCGTACGTGCTGCGGGCCGTCGAGTCGCTCGGCGTGGACGCGGAGGTGATCGATCTGCGCTGGCTCGACCGGGCCAGCCTCGACTGGGACACCATCGGAGCCAGCGTGCGCAAGACGAACAACGTACTGATCGCCGAGCAGGGGCCGGTGGGCACGTCCTACGGCGGGTGGTTGGCGGATGAGATCCAGCGGCGCCTGTTCGACTGGCTGGACCAGCCGGTGCAGCGGGTGACCGGAGGCGAGGCCTCGCCCAGCATCAGCAAGGTGCTGGAACGGGCGGCCATCGCCATGGAGGACGAGGTGGCGGCCAAGCTCGCCGAGATGGCGGCGTACTGATGTCCCGGCTGCTGCGCATGCCGGAGGTGGCCGCGAACGCCACCGAGGCCGTCCTGCAGGGGTGGGCGGTCGGGGTGGGCACGTCGTTCGCGGCCGGGGACGTGATCGCCACGATCGAGACCGACAAGGCCGTGGTCGACGTCGCGGCCGAGACCGACGGCGTCCTGCTCCGCACACTCGCCACCGAAGGCGCCACGGTCGCGGTCGGAACCGCCATCGCCGTCCTGGGCGACCCCGGCGACCAGTCGGCCGATCCGGCCGATCCGGCCGACGCGGCCGACCCGGCCGGCGCGGGCGACGCGGGCGACGCTTCTGACCGGCCCGCCCGGCTCTTCTCCAGTCCGCTGGCGCGGCGGCTGGCCCGGGAGGCGGGCGTGCCGATCGAGGACATCACCGGCACCGGCCCGAACGGGCGCATCATCCGGCGGGACGTCGAAGCGGCGATCGAGCAGCGCACGGCGCTCACCCGACCCGACACCCCCACCACGGACAGTGGAGCCCCGGCCGCGCCCGCCGCTCCCGCTCCCGCCGCTCCCGCTCCCGCCGCTCCCGCTCCCGCCGCTCCCGCTCCCGGTCCGACCCCCGCCCCCGCTGCCATCTCCGCCCTCGATACCACCCCCGCTCCCGCCGTTGCCGCGCGTCCAGAGCCCGAGGCCGGGGTGGTCGGTGAGGTGCCGCACTCGCGGATGCGGCGGGCCATCGCGACACGGCTGACCGAGAGCAAGCAGACCACCCCCCACTTCTACGTGCGCGGCACCGCCCACGTAGGCAAGCTGCTCAAACTCCGTCACCGCCTCAACACGGACCCCCGGCGGCGCGTCTCGCTCAACGACCTGGTGGTCAAGGCGGTCGCCCACGCCCACCAGCGCGTCCCGGAGATGAACGTCATCTGGACCCCCGAGGCGACCCGGACGTTCGGCACGGTGGACCTGTCGGTGGCGGTGGCGACCGAGCGCGGGCTCGTGACACCCGTCCTGCGCTCCGTCGAGCACCAGTCCATCACGTCGATCGCCGCCGCCACCTGCGACCTCGCCGAGCGGGCACGGGCCGGGCGGCTGCGGCAGGACGAGCTGGAGGGCGGCGTGCTGACCGTGACGAACCTCGGCATGTACGGCGTCGAGGAGTTCGCCGCGATCATCAACCCACCCCAGTCCGCCATCCTGGCGGTCGGCGCGGTCCGCCAGGAGCCCGTGGTCGAGAGAGGCGGCACCAAAGGCAGGGGCAAGATCAAGGTGGCCGACGTGATGCGCGTGACGCTGTCCGTCGATCACCGCCCGATCGACGGCACGGTGGCCGCCGCCTGGATGAGGGAGCTCCTGGAGCTGCTCGCCGACCCCGTGCACATCCTGGCCTGATCACGGAACGGGCCGGGCCTCGCTCTTGTCACCCGCGGCCCGGCCGGTGCGGCCCAGGAAAACCCGGGCACGCCGGACTATTGATCGGCCGGAGGTCACCCTCGTAGGGTGTTAATCGATTCACATCACCGAGAGCACCCCGGCTAACGACAAACCCCATCTCCAGCATCCTGCCGAGATGATCGCCCTCCAATTCCCCATATCCCCATAGGGAATGCTAGGTTATTCGACTAACATGAGACCAACAGTGCGACAAGTGGCCGAGCTGGCGAACGTCTCGGTTGCCACCGTCTCCTACGTGCTCAGCGGCCGGGACCGCCCCGTCGCCGCCAAGACCCGGCAGCGGGTGCTCGACGCGGCCAGGCAGCTCGGCTACACCCCCAACCAGGCGGCCAGGAGCCTGCGCAAACGCCGGACCCAGCGGGTCTGCCTGGTGCTGAGCACGTTCGGCGGGGTGCCCAGCGACGAACGGCTGGCCATGGACCTGCACGAGATGGCCGACGCCCGCGGTTACTCCGTGGTCACGCTCGCCGTCTACTCCGAGGCCCGGGCGAGCGCCGCCGTCGACATGCTGCGCGGCGGGATCGCCGACGGCGCGCTGATCAACGTCGTCGGCGACCACCTCGCCCATGACCTGCTCGCCGGGCTCGCCGCCACCGGGCTGCCGATGGTGGTGCTGAGCAACGAGAGCGGCCTGGCGGGCTGCGATCTCGTACGCACTCCGGAGGCGGAGGCGTCCGCGGAAGCGGTCGAGCACCTGCTGGCGCAGGGCAGGCGGCGCATCGCGTTCATGGCCCACCGCCACGAGCTCTATCGCGACAAGCCCGTTGGCCGGCTGCTCGGCTACACCTCGGCCCTGGACCGGCACGGCGTGGACCAGCGCATCGTCACCTCGGGCGCGGACGACCGCGTGGCCGCCTACCAGACCGCCTCCGAGCTGCTGCGCTCGCCCGACCGGCCCGACGCGATCTTCGCCGCCTCCGACCGGGCCGCGCTCAGCGCGAT
This sequence comes from Nonomuraea jiangxiensis, assembly GCF_900099965.1. GTDB lineage: Bacteria > Actinomycetota > Actinomycetes > Streptosporangiales > Streptosporangiaceae > Nonomuraea > Nonomuraea jiangxiensis. The sequence continues at coordinate 393,134 of NZ_FNDJ01000001.1, forward strand.
CTGGGCGGCCAGGGACCTCGGGCTCAGCGTCCCCGGCGACGTCTCCATCGTCGGCTCCGGCAACATCGACGAGGGTCTCATCAGCAATCCGCAGCTCAGCACCGTCGGCCCGCTCAGACACGACTACACCGACGTCGTACGCATGCTCTTCGACCGCCTCCAGGCCGAGGAGCCGCCGCCCGCCCGCGAGATCGTCCGGTCGTGGACCTTCGTGCGGCGGGGCTCGTCCTAGAAGGGAAAACCGAGATGACCTCCCCGCTCTCCCGCCGTGACCTGCTACGCCTCGCCGGGGCGGCCGCCGCGGTCCCGGTGCTGTCGGCCTGCGCGGGAGCCCCGCCCGCGCAGACCGCCGCGCCCGGGACCTTCACCGTCTACTGGAACGCGGGCCACGACTACCAGGCCTACCGCAAGGTGATCGCCGAGTTCGAGCAGGCCAACAAGGTGAAGGTCAACCTGCAGAAATATCAGTGGCCCGACCTGCGGACCCGGCTGCTGGCCGACTTCGCCTCCGGCACCGTGCCCGACCTGGTCGAGGAGCCCGGCGGTTGGGTGCAGGAGTTCGCCATCTCCGGCAACGCCCGCTCGCTGCAGGACTACGTCGACCGCGACGGCGCGGCGATGGGCTTCCCCGCCGACTGGCGGCCCGTCACCGTCGAGCGCAACTCCTACCAGGGCAAGGTCTACGGCGTGCAGCTCCACCTGACCTGCAACACGCTCCTCTACAACAAGGCCATGCTCAGGGACGCCGGGCTGGAGCCGCCCACCACCTGGGAGGAGTTCCTGGCCGCGGCCCAGAAGCTGACCAAGGACGGCGTGTACGGCGTCGCGCTCAACCAGGACTACACCTACGTCTGGCCCTGGCTCACGCAGGCCGGCGTCACCCCCTACGACCCGAAGACCGGCAAGATCATGGATCCGGTGGCCGACGCCGTCGAGGCGCTGCGGTTCCAGGCCGACCTCGTCCACAAGTACAAGGTGGCCCCCGTGCCCGTGTCGAGCACCGACTACTCGGGCCCGCAGAAGCTGTTCTCCGCCAAGCGCGCCGCCATGATCCTCACCGGCCCCTGGGACCTGGATCCGATCGCGAAGACCAGCCCCGACATCGAGCTCGGCATCGCCCCGCCGCTGAAGCACAAGGAGCAGGCCACCCAGGCGGCCGGTGTCAGCATGTTCGTGCCCGCCAAGGCGGCCCGGCCCGACCTGTCGTGGGACTTCATCAAGCGCATCACCGACCTCAAGGTCGAGCAGGCCGCCACCAAGGAGACCGGCATGCTCATGCCGCGCGTCTCCTGGGCCGACCTGCCCGAGGTGCGGTCGAACGAGGCCATCAAGGTCTTCGCCGACGCCCTGCCCTACGCCCAGGACTCCTCCCAGCAGGTCCGGCTGACCGGCCAGCTCGGCAAGTGGGAGGAGCAGCTCAAGGTCATGTACCAGCAGATCCTCATCCAGAACGAGCCGGCCGACGCGGCGCTCGCGAAGTTCACGCAGGCGGCCGAGGGTTTCCTCAAATGACCGCGCGGCGGCGGCCGCGTACTCTCGCGAGCCGGTACGCCAGGACCGCCTACCTCTTCCTCACCCCGGCGATCCTGTTCTTCGCGGCCTTCTTCTACCTGCCGATCGGCAACGTGGTGGCCACCAGCCTGCGCACCGGGCCGCAGGCCGACCAGTGGAGCGGCCTGGCCAACTTCGGCCAGGCCCTGGCCGATCCGGCGGTGCGGCACTCGTTCCTGGTCACCGTAGGATTCTCGGTGCTCGTCGTGGCCGGGTCGATCGTGCTCGGGCTGGCCCTGGCGATGGTGATCGACCAGCCGCTCAGGGGGCGGGTGGCCTTCCGGGTGCTGCTGCTGGTGCCGTACCTGACGTCGGTGGCGATCGTCGGGCTGCTGTGGCGCAACATCCTCGACCCCGAGCTGGGCGTGCTGAACCGGGTGCTGGCCGCGACCGGGCTGCCCCAGCAGCAGTGGCTCAACACCGCGCCCCTGCTCACGATCGCCGCCGTCACGCTGTGGCAGAGCGTGGGCTACACGATGGTGCTGTTCCTGGCCGGGCTGCAGGGGATCCCGGAGACCTACCACGAGGCCGCCAAGATCGACGGGGCGGACGGCTGGCGCCGCTTCTGGCGGATCACGCTGCCGCTGCTGGCCCCGACCACGCTGTTCGTGTCGGTGATGGCGGTGATCTCGGGGCTCCAGGCGTTCGGGCAGGCGTACATCATCACCAACGGCGGGCCCGGCGACGCCACCGACCTGTCGGTCTTCCACATCTTCAACGTCGCCTTCCGCACCCGGGACTTCGGCTACTCCTCGGCCCAGTCGGTGCTGCTGCTGATGGTGATCGTCGCGTTCACGCTCATCCAGCTCAGGGCGGGCCGCCGCGCGGAGGTCGTCTACTGATGCGCAAGGCGCTGCTCTACACGCTGCTGGTAGTGGCCTCGCTGGTGACGGTGCTGCCGCTGCTCTACATGGTGTCGCTGTCGCTGCAGACCGAGGCGGAGACGCTCTCGGCGGAGGCGGTGCTGGTGCCGGACTCGCCCCAGTGGGGCAACTACGCCGAGCTGTTCGCCCGCGCGCCGTTCGGGAACTTCATCGTCAACAGCCTCGTCGTGGCCGGCGTGATCACGCTGGCGCACCTGGTGTTCGACCCGCTCGTCGGCTACGTCTTCGCCAAGTTCCGCTTCCCGCTGCGCAACACGCTCTTCGTGGCGCTGCTGGCCACGCTGATGGTGCCGTTCTTCGTGCGGATGATCCCGCTGTACGTGCTGATGGCCAACCTGGGGTGGCTCAACACGTACCAGGGGTTGATCACGCCGTTTCTCATGGACGCGTTCGGGATCTTCCTGATGCGGCAGTTCATCCAGCCCATCCCCGACGACCTGATCAGCGCGGCCCGCATCGACGGGGCCTCCGAGCTGCGCATCTACCGGCGTGTCATCCTGCCGCAGACGCGGCCGGCGCTGGCTGTGCTAGGGCTGTTCACGTTCGTCTTCCAGTGGAACGAGTTCCTCTGGCCGCTGGTCGCCACCTCGACGCCCGAGATGCGGACCATCCCGGTCGGGCTCACCCTGTTCAACCAGGAGTACTTCACGCTGTGGCACCTCACGGCCGCCGGGTCGGTGATCCTCTTCGTACCCACCGCCGTGCTGTTCGTCCTCACCCAGCGATACTTCGTCCGAGGCATAGCGCTGACCGGACTCAAATAGTCACTACGTTAGGAGATTCCCTTTTGCGCCCGAACGTGATCGTCGTCTTCACCGACCAGCAGCGGTGGGACACCGTCGGCCCCCTCACCCCGAACCTCGACAGGATGGCCAGGCACGGTACGCAGGCCACGGTGGCGATCACCCCCCAGCCGGTGTGCGCGCCCGCCCGGGCGGCGCTGCAGACGGGCCGTTACCCGACCACGACGGGTGTCCACCGCAACGGCCGTGCCCTGCCCGCAGGGGAGCGCACGCTGGCCCACCACTTCGGCGCGGCCGGCTACGCCACCGGCTACATCGGCAAGTGGCATCTGGCCGACACCGAGCCGGTCCCGGCGGAGCAGCGCGGCGGCTACCGGTCATGGCTGGGCGCCAACGCGCTCGAGCACACCTCCGACGCCTACCGCACCATCGTCTACGACGAGGCGAACGACCCCGTTCTGCTGCCCGGCTACCGCTCCGACGCGCTGCTGGACGCGGCGGTCAGGTTCGTGGCCGACCACCACGAGGAGCCGTTCTACCTGTTCGTGTCGCTGCTGGAGCCGCACCACCAGAACGAGGTGGACAACTACCCGGCCCCCGACGGCTACGAGGAGCGCTATCAGGGCAGTTGGATGCCGCCTGACCTGGCCGCCCTCGGCGGCACCGCCCATCAGCACATGGGCGGCTACCTGGGCCAGATCAAGCGCCTGGACGAGGGACTCGGCCGGCTGCTGGACGCGCTGCGCAGCCTGGACCTGCTGGACGACACGATCGTGGCCTACACCTCCGACCACGGCAACCACTTCAAGACCCGCAACGGCGAGTACAAACGCTCCTGCCACGACGCCTCGCTACGGGTGCCGCTGGCCCTGCGCGGACCCGGCTTCGACGGCGGCGGCGCGATCTCCCGCCCGGTCAGCACCATCGACCTGCCGCCGACGTTGCTGGCGGCGGCCGGGCTGCCGGTGCCCGAGGAGATGCAGGGCCGCTCATTCCTGCCCCTGGTCCGCGACTCCCGCGCCGACTGGCCCGAGGAGGTCTTCTTCCAGGTGAGCGAGTCCGAGGTGGGACGCGGCATCCGCACCTCGCGCTGGAAGTACTACGCCGTCGCCGAGGACGCCCACCCGTGGGACGACCCCGCTGCCCTCCGCTACCGCGAGCAGGCCCTGTACGACCTGGAGAGCGACCCGTACGAGCTGGCGAACCTGGCCGGGTTCCGCTCGCACGCCGGAGTGGCGGCCGAGCTGCGGGAACGACTGGTACGCAGGATCGTGGCGGCGGGCGAGGCGGAGCCCGTCATCGACCCCGCGGTCGAGCGCTCCTCCCGCGCACAGGCGATGGCCGACCCGGCGGTGCGGTCGCGGGCGACCAAGCCGGTGCGCTTCGGTCACCAGCCTCCACGGGACCGGTGAGCCCGGACCGTTCCCACGGGACCGGTGAGCCCGGACCGTTCCACGGGACCGGTGAGCCCGGGCTGGTCCACGGGACCGGTGGGCCCCGGCCGGTCCCCGGCGCGGTGAGCCGGGGCCGCTCGGCGGCTAACTCTCGCTCAGCTCGCTGAGCTGCTCGGGCGTCAGCGACACGGTCGAGGCGGCCAGGTTCTCCTCCAGGTGGGCGACCGTCGAGGTGCCGGGGATCGGCAGCATCACCGGGGAGCGGGCCAGCAGCCAGGCCAGGCTGACCTGCGAGGGCGTGGCGCCGGCGGCCTTGGCGACGTGTACCACCGGGCTGTCGGGCGTGGCCAGGGCGCCGGCCGCGATCGGGTTCCACGGGACGAAGCCGATGTCGTGCCGCTCGCAGTGCTCCAGCACGTCCTCGGAGGAGCGGTCGGTGAGGTTGTAGCGGTTCTGCACGGTCACGATCTCGGTGATGCGCCGCGCCTGCTCGATCTCCTCGACGCCGACCTCCGACAGGCCCACGGTCGCGATCTTGCCCTCGTCCTGGAGCTCCTTCAGCTCGCCGACCTGGTCGTCCAGCGGGTAGCGCGGGTCGACGCGGTGCAACTGGAGCAGGTCGATGCGCTCCACCCCCAGCCTGCGCAGGCTCATCTCGACCTCCTGCCGCAGGTAGGCGGGGTGCCCGAGAACGACCCACTGATTGGGGCCGGTGCGCACGAAGCCGGCCTTGGTGCCGATCAGGAGCTGCTCCGGATACGGGTGCAGCGCTTCGCGGATCAGCTCCTCGCTGATGTACGGGCCGTAGGAGTCGGCCGTGTCGATGAAGTCCACCCCCAGCTCGACGGCGCGGCGCAGCACCCTGATCGCCTCCGGATGGTCCGGCGGCGGCCCCCAGATGCCCGGCCCGGTGATCCGCATCGCCCCGAACCCGAGGCGGTGCACGGTTTTGTCGCCAATGGTGAAGGTGCCAGTGGCCTGGAGCGATATGGACATGCGGAATCCCCGTTTTCGTCGTGGTCGCAGCACGTTCCAAGTCCGTGATGCAACAGATACACGGCCAATCTTCCCACTAGCCGGATCCATCAATACGTTTCGGGCTACATGCGCATTTTTCCCCCCGGTTTTCCCCATCAACATGCATCCGAGGAGCAAGCATGCGTTTACGCCTGCGCAGGGGCGTGCTCGGCACGATCACCGCGATCGCCGTGGCCCTGTCGCCCGTTGCCTTCACCGGCACCGCCAGTGCCCATGGACACGACGACCCCGTACGCAAGCTCGTCAAGGCCGTCTCAGGAAAGAACGTCAAGAAACACCTGAAGGCGCTACAGGCCATCGCCAAGGCCAACGGCGGGACCCGCGTGTCCGGCACCCGCGGATTCGACGCCTCCCGCGACTACGTGGCCCGCAAGCTGCGCTCCGCCGGGTACGACGTGACGATCCAGCCGTTCGAGTTCACCTTCGACGGGTACGTCACGCCGCCGGAGCTGCGGCGGACCAGCCCGGCGGCGAAGACGTACACGTACGGGTTCTTCAGCGACTACGTGGCGATGGGCGACTCGCCCGCCGGCGAGGTCGGCGGCACGGTCCAGAACGTGGACCTAGTGCTCCCTCCGGGGCCGGTCAACTCGTCGACGTCCGGTTGTGAGGCGAGCGACTTCGCCGGGTTCGTCGCCGGCAACATCGCGCTCATGCAGCGCGGGACCTGCACCTTCCGCGTCAAGGTGGACAACGCCCTCGCGGCCGGGGCGTCCGGGGCGATCGTCTTCAACGAGGGGCAGGAGGGGCGTACCGAGGTCGATCTCAACCCGACGCTCGGCGGGCCCGGCGTGACGATCCCGTCGTTCTTCACCAGCTTCGCGGTCGGCCAGGAACTGGCCGGGGCGGGCACCGCGGTCGCCATGAACTGGGACCCGATCGTCGAGACCCGGACCACCTACAACGTGATCGCCAGCAGCAAGAAGGGCAATCCGGACAACGTGGTCATGCTCGGCGCGCACCTGGACAGCGTCCAGGAGGGGCCCGGCATCAACGACAACGGCTCGGGCAGCGCCGGCATCCTTGAGGTGGCGTTGCAGTTCGCCAAGACCAAGCCGAAGAACCAGATGCGCTTCGCCTTCTGGGGCGCCGAGGAGTTCGGCCTGCTCGGCTCCGAGCACTACGTCGCCTCGCTGACGCCGGAGGAGCGGGCCAGGATCACCCTCTACCTGAACTTCGACATGATCGCCTCGCCCAACTACACGTTCGGCATCTATGACGGCGACGGCGACGCGTTCGGGACCGCCGGGCCTCCCGGGTCCGACGTGATCGAGGAGGACTTCGAGCGGTACTTCGCCGGGCGTCGTCAGCCGTTCACGGCCACGGCGTTCACCGGACGCTCGGACTACGGACCGTTCATCGCGGCCGGGATCCCGGCGGGCGGCCTGTTCACCGGGGCCGAGGTGCTCAAGACCGCGGAGGAGGCCGAGATCTTCGGCGGCACCGCGGGCATCCCGCTCGACCCTTGCTACCACAGCGCCTGCGACACGATCGCGAACATCAGCGACAAGGCGCTGGACGTGAACTCCGACGCCATCGCCACCCTCGCGGCCACGTACGCCTTCGACACCGGCACGATCGGCACCGCCGCGCCGGTCGCGAAGGGCGCCGCGGCCCGCGCGGGCCACTCGCACCACCCGGCGGACGCGCTGAGCTGACGTTCGACGCCATGGCGAGTATCGCGAACCTGGCGAACTCGCTGAGCTGAGCCCGGTGGGCCGGCCTCCGGAGTGGAGGTCGGCCCACCGGGTCGTTGGGGCCGAGGTCAGCCGAGGCCGTTCCTCATGGCCGTGATCAGCTCGCCGTTGGTGGTGTCACCGCTGAGTTCCCAGAAGAACGCCCCGCCGAGGCCCTGGTTCTTCGAGTAGCTCATCTTGCCGCCGATCGTGCTCGGCGTGTCGTAGCTCCACCACTGGTTGCCGCAGTACGCGTACGCCGTGCCGGCGACCGTCCCGGTGGACGGGCAGCGGGTCTTGAGGACCTTGTAGTCCTCGATGCCCTGCTCGTACGTCCCCGGCGCCGGTCCCGTGGCCGTGCCGCCGGGCGCGGACTGCGTGACCCCGGCCCAGCCGCGGCCGTAGAACCCGATGCCGAGCAGCAGCTTGCTCGACGGGACGCCCTTGCTCTTGAGCTTCTGGATCGCGTTGTCGGAGTAGAAGCCCGGGGTCGGGATGCCGGTGTAGGAGGTGAGCGGCGAATGCGGGGCCGTCGGGCCCTGGGGTGCGAAGGCGCCGAAGTAGTCGTAGGTCATGACGTTGTACCAGTCGACGTACTGCGCCGCGCCGCCGTAGTCGGCCGCGTCGATCTTGCCGCCGTTGTTGCCGTCCGCGGTGATGGCCGCGGTGACCAGGTAGTTGGAGCCGAAGCGGGAACGCAGCGCCGACATGAGGTTCCTGAACGCGGCCGGGCCGCTGGAGTCGCAGGTCAGGCCGCAGGCGTTCGGATATTCCCAGTCGATGTCGATGCCGTCGAAGACGTCGGCCCAGCGCGGGTCCTCGACCAGCCGGTAGCAGGACTCGGCGAACGCTGCCGGGTTCTGGGCGGCCTGGGCGAAGCCGCCGGACCAGGTCCAGCCGCCGAAGGAGAACAGCACCTTCAGGTTCGGGTATTTGGCCTTGAGCTTGCGCAGCTGGTTGAAGCTGCCGCGCAGCGCGCCGGCGTCCCAGGTGTCGGCCACGCCGTCCACGCTCTCACCGGCCTGGTAGAAGCGGTCGTAGTCGGCGTAGCTGTCGCCGATGGTGCACTGGCCGTTCTGCACGTTGCCGAAGGCGTAGTTGATGTGGGTCAGCTTGGCCGCCGAGCCGCTGGTGTCGATGTTCTTGACGTGGTAGGCGCGCTGGTAGACGCCCCACTGCACGAAGTACCCGAGGACCTTGTTCCCGCCCCCGCCGTTGCCGCCGCCCGTGGTCGTGGCGGTGACGGTGTTGCTGTTGGCGGAGCGGTTTCCGGCGGCGTCGCGGGCGCGGACGGTGTAGGTGTAGCTGGTGTTGGCGGTGCGGCCGGTGTCGGTGTAGGTGGTGCCGGTCACGGTGGTGACGAGGGTGCCGGCGCGGTAGACCTCGTAGCCGGTGACGGCGACGTTGTCGGTGGAGGCGTTCCAGGCGAGCGAGACGCTGTTGCTGGTGACGCCGGTCGAGCGGAGGTTCCCGGGTACGGACGGGGCCGTGGTGTCGGTGCCGCCGCCGCCCGTCGTGGTGGCGGTGACGGTGTTGCTGTTGGCGGAGCGGTTTCCGGCGGCGTCGCGGGCTCGGACGGTGTAGGTGTAGCTGGTGTTGGCGGTGCGGCCGGTGTCGGTGTAGGTGGTGCCGGTCACGGTCGTGACGAGGGTGCCGGCCCGGTAGACCTCGTATCCGGTGACGCCCACGTTGTCGGTGGAGACGTCCCAGGCCAGGGAGACGCTGTTGTTCGTGACGCCGGTCGAGCGGAGGTTCCCGGGTACGGACGGGGCCGTGGTGTCGGTGCCGCCGCCGGTGGCGGGCCGCCAGAGGGCGGGCACGTTCGGCGGCTCCCAGCCGGGTTGGGAGGTGTGGTTCTGGAGGCATTCGTACTCGACGCCGTTGTACGTGACGCGGGTGCCCGCCGTGTACGGCGTCCAGGGAGCCCAGGCGGCGAAGGCGGCTGCCCCGGCGGACGCCGTGGCCTGCGCCGGGGCCGCGACCGCGGCGGTCAGCGGCAGGACCAGCGCCGCCAGACCGGCCAGGATCTTGCTCAGGATGGTGTGTTTCATGATGCTCCGACATCCGGTTGGGGGGTGAACTGGGAGTGGGGAGCTTAGGAAACTATTAGGAAAGTTTCCTTTAAATTATGAGACGACCGTAGCCGCTGCCTGCGGAGGCGTCAATACATGTCGATCAAACCGTCAACCAACCAGGTCAAACCCACACGAAGGCCACAGACCCCACCCCGCAAACCCCGCCCCCGCCAGCACCTCGGCCACCCCATTCCGCGCCCGCCGCCCAGGCACCTCGGCCCACCCCACTGGACCCGCCCTACTCCGCGCCCGCACCCCTGGCAGCTCGGCCCGTGCCGTTGGCCCAAGCCGGCTCTGCGCCCCCGCCCCGGTCCGCCTCCCGCCCCTGGCAGCTCGGCCACCCCGCTGGTCCCGCCCTGGTCGGCGGCTGCCGCCCCTGGCAGCGCGGCCCGTGCCGGTGGCCCCAGCCGGCTCTGCGCCCCCGCCCCGGGTCCGCCTCCCGCCCCGGTCCGCCCCTCGCCTCACCGGTCCCTCGGCCCGCCCGACCCTCGGCCCCACCCCCTTCGCGTCCGGTCGGTTGGGACGCCCGGGAGTCCCGGGCGGGGAAGGTTCACGCGGGCACCCGCAGTTGGTCGGCGCTGGTGGACGGTCGGGGACCCCGGCGGGGTGGAAGGGCGGTCCGTCGTGGGCCGGGGAGGCACCGGCCATGGCGCCCGCTTCATCCCGCCTTGGGCGTTGAAGGCACTGGCCATGGCGCCCTTCCATCCTCAGTCACACCGGCAGGGGAGAGCCGCCGTGGCCGGGTCCAGTGAGGGGTGGGGGCGGGTCGGGTGCGGTCGGTGCATTGGGGCTGGTGGGGTGATGGTGGTCGTCGTGGCGGTGGCGTTGCTGATAACGGTTGCAGAACGGACGCTGACGCGGTGGCACACCGTGCCTCAGCATTGTGCTGTGGCAGTGATTACCGTCAGGCGACGGGCAGCTGAACGCCGGGGGCCCTATGTGGCCCGTGCGGTGGCGGAGTTGCGATCCTGGCCGGCGTTGGCGGTGAGCGACACCCGGCGTGGCCTGGCCTTCGCCGTCAGCGGTACCGAGATCCTGCGGATGACGGGGGCGGACGAGGTGCAGGTGCGCCTGACCGCGCCGGCCATCGACCGGCTGGGACCCTACCTACGAGACTGCGGCCAGGTGCAGGCCTGCCCCGACCGGGCCTGGGTGGCCGTGCAGGTGGACGCGGAGTCCGACCTGGAGCTGCTGCTCGCGCTCACCAGTGTGGCCATCAAAGCGCACGTGACCTGAGAAACCGCCGCCTGCCCTGAAACGCGCCCCTTTCGCACCTGCGTGGAGGCGTGATCGTCCCTGCTGTTGGGCAGTCCACAAGGTGGCGACGAACCGGGCGCGAAGGAGTGTCAGGCATGGCTGTCTTGCTGCTGGGGACCTTCGACACCAAGGGCGAGGAATACGCCCACGTCCGAGATCTGATCATCGGCGCCGGACAGCAGGTCGTGCTCGTCGACGTGGGACTCATGGGGTCGGCGAACCTGCCCGCCGACGTGGGGCCCGCAGCCGTCGCCGAGGCCGCGGAGACGAGCCTGGAGGCGCTCAGGGCCGCCGCCGACCGGGGAGCCGCCCTGCACGCCATGGCGGCGGGCGCCGCTGCGGTGGCCCGGGACCTGTACGCGGCCGGCCGGGTGAGCGGCATGCTGGCCCTCGGCGGCAGCGGCGGGTCGTCCGTCGCGGCGGCGGCCATGCGGGTGTTGCCCGTGGGCCTGCCCAAGCTGCTCGTCTCGACCATGGCCAGCGGCGACGTGTCAGCCTATGTCGGGCAGAACGACGTGACGCTCATGTACAGCGTCGTAGACGTCGCCGGGATCAACTCGATCTCCCGCCAGATCCTCGGCAACGCGGCGGCCGCGATCAGCGCGATGGCTGCCGCCTACGACACCCGCCGCACCGCCATCGCGGCGGCCGACCTCCGCCGATCGGCAGCGAGCCAGGCGGCGACGGGCGCTCTCGCAGCGAGCACCGGAGCGGCGGGTTCAGGGGTGGCCGGTACTGGGGCGGCGGGTTCAGGGGCGGCCGGTACTGGGGCGGCAGGTTCGGGGGTGGCCGGTACGGGGGCGGCAGCTTCGAGGGCGACGGGTTCGGGGGCAGTCGGCACTGGGGCAGTCGGCACTGGGGTGGCCGGTGTTGGGGCGGTGGGGTCGGGAGTGGGCGGTGCCGGGGTGGCGAGCTCGGGGGCGGCCGGTGCCGGGGCGGGGGCGCGTGATCAGACGGGCGGTGATCGGCCGATGGTGGCGGCGACCATGTTCGGGGTCACCACGCCCGCCGTGAACGCCGCGCGGGCCCGGCTGGAGGACCTCGGCTACGAGGTGCTGGTGTTCCATGCCACCGGTTCCGGCGGCCGGGCCATGGAGGCGCTGGTCGCCAGTGGCTACTTCGCCGGCGTGCTCGACCTCACCACCACCGAACTGGCCGACGAGCTGGTCGGCGGTGTCCTGTCCGCCGGTCCCGAGCGCCTGACCGCCGCCGGAGCCGCCGGAGTGCCGCAGGTCGTCAGCCTCGGCGCGGTGGACATGGTGAACTTCGGCCCGATGGAAACGGTGCCCGACCGGTTCCGGGACCGCACGCTGCTGGTGCACAACCCGACCGTGACGCTGATGCGTACCACTCCTGCGGAGACCGCCGAGATCGGCCGGATCATCGGCGCGAAGCTGGTCGCCGCCACCGGGCCGACCTCGCTGTTCGTGCCCCGGGGAGGGGTCTCCGCCGTGGACGTCGAGGGCGGGCCGTTCTGGGACCCGGCCGCCGACGCGGCCTGCTTCGAGGCCGTACGGGATGCCGTGGCGGGCAGCGACGTCGAGGTGGTGGAGAGCGAGCTCGACATCAACGCGACGCAGTTCGCGGTGGCCGCCGCCGACCGGCTGCACGAGCTGATCCAGCGCGCAGCGCGCCCAGGAGCGCGTCGGCCGGTGGCACGGGCGGAGCCGCAGGCGGGGCGGGCTGGGACTCCTTCCAGATGAGCGGGTTGGCGAAGTCCCACTCCGGTCCTTCGGCGGTCGCGCCGAACAGCTGCTTGACCCCGGCCGCAGCGCGGTATGACCTGCGACCGGGCGAACCGCCCAGATGGCGGTAAGGAGACGATTCGGTCAGCCTCAGATCGACTTCACCCACGAGCGCGCCGCCCTGGCCGGCATGGCGAGTTCTTCCTGAACCATCTTTATGGCCTGCTCTTCGTGTCCGCGAACCTTGAGTTGGCGTACGCGGCCGACAAGTTCGGTGGCTCTGAGAACGTCGGTGTACTTGAGGACGCGGCGCTGCCGGACGCCTTGGATCAGCTTCACGACGAAGAGGATCCCTAAGGAGACGAAGGCCAGAATGAACAAGCCTACGAAGGCGGCAGACGCTAACTGACTGGGGGACATGGCGCGATCTTAGGCGGATAGGGGCAGCTAGGGCAGAGGCGAGAAGGCCGAAGTGGAAGCCCGGCCAGCTGAGGCCAGCGCTGCGAAATCCCCTGCGAAGCACCTCGTACGCTCGGCGCGGCGTCTCGTCCAGCCGCTCCGCCTCCACGGGGATCTTCCGCACGGTGTCCCAGTGGAAGGTATGAGCCGTGGCACTGGAGGGGAAAGGCAGCTGTGAAAGGGGCCCCTGAGCAGAAGGCCGGGTGTGAGCGGGCAGTTGTGGAGAGGGCGGCTCCTGAGCAGGACATGTGTGTGAGGTGGGCGGTTGTGGGACGGGCACTGAGAGGAAGGGCGCGGCAGCATGAATCGTGATGAGGCGCTGGGCAGGCTTCGGGCCGAACGGGAGGCGGGGCGGCTGATCATCGGGGCCGGCGCGGGCTCCGGGCTGTCCGCCAAGGCGGCCGAGACCGGCGGCGTGGACCTGCTCATCATCTACAACTCCGGTCGGTTCAGGATGGCCGGGCGCGGTTCGCTCGCCGGTCTGCTCCCGTACGGCGACGCGAACGCCATCGTGGTCGAGATGGCCGGCGAGGTGCTCCCGGTCGTCAAGGACACCCCGGTGCTGGCGGGAGTGTGCGGGACGGACCCGTTCCGGCTCATGCCGCAGTTCCTGGACGAGTTGCGCAGGATGGGCTTCACCGGCGTCCAGAACTTCCCCACGGTCGGCCTGATCGACGGCGTCTTCCGGGCGAACCTGGAGGAGACCGGCATGGGCTTCGACCTGGAAGTCGAGATGATCAAGCTGGCCGCCGAGCGTGACCTGCTCACGGCCCCGTACGTGTTCACCGCCGAGCAGGCCACGGCCATGGCGCGGGCCGGTGCCGACATCCTCGTGCCGCACATGGGCCTTACCACCAAGGGCAGCATCGGTGCCGTCACCGCGCTCTCCCTCGACGAGTCGGCGGCCCGGATCCAGGAGATGCACGACGCCGCCGTGGCGGTGAACCCCGACATCATCGTCCTGTGCCACGGCGGCCCCATCGCCGAGCCGGACGACGTTCGCCACATCCAGGAGCACACGTCCGGGATCGCGGGCTTTTTCGGCGCCTCCTCCATGGAACGTCTGCCCGCCGAACGCGCCATCGCCGACCAGCTCCGCGCCTTCAAGCACCTGCCCGCCTGAGCGAACACCAGAGAGGACCACTGTCATGCACCGCCGACCTGACTCCGTGCCCACGATGCTCTTCGACTGGGGATCCATCAAATGGCACATCACGCCGGGCAGCGTGCCCGGCGCCTCGTCCACGTTCGGCGAAGTGGTGATCAACCCGAACAAGGGGCACGACCGCCACCAGCACCCCGCCTCCGACGAGGTGCTCTACATCATCGAGGGCGAGGGCCGCCAGACGGTCGGCGACGAGCCGGAGTTCGCCGTCAAGGCCGGGGACGCGGTGTGGATCCCGATGGGGACGATGCACTCCACGTTCAACACCGGGTGGCGGCCGTTGCGGATCATCGCCACGTACACGCCGGGCGGCGCGGAGGAGGCGCTGCGGGACCTGCCGGACTTCGTCGAGCTGGCTCCCGGAGAGCATCCGACGTGGGCTGCGGCCGACGTCAAGCCGGGGTGATGGGGGCCGTTCGCCCGAGCCGGATGCGGCGACCTTGAGCTTTGATCATTTAGCCCCGTTCTGTCGGTGACGTCGGGTAAGTTCCCGGATCATTGATCAGCCGGCCGCTCGGGAGCGGGCAATTCCGCCTGCTCCGGCGGGCCGGCCGGGGCGGGAGGTTCTGAGGTCGTGGACGCGGACAGAACCGCGTGGGAGCAGCGCAGCGTGGTCCGGGTGGTTCCGCCCGTCGAGCCGCGCAAGCTGGCGAAGGTGCCGTTCGTGGAGCTGGCCGACGGCCGGCTGCAGGGCGTCGTGTCGAGCGGGTCCGACATCGAACGGGTCTACGTGTCGTCGTTCACCGGCGGCAGTCGCGAGCTGAGCTGCAGTACCAACAACAACCGGCCGTGCGGTGGGCTGCACGGCCAGGGCTACGCCTGCAAGCACATCCACCAGCTGGCCGACGAGGCCGTCATGCAGTACGGCCTGGACCGGGTGGCCCGTTACCTGAAGCTGGAGGTCGAGGGTTCCTCCCTGAGGCTGAAGGGACAGATCGCGCGCACGCCGGCGGCCGTGGTCTTCAGCCGGTTCCTGCGCCACCTGGCCTACCTGGAGGTGGCCGACAGCACGGAGCCGCTGGCCGAGCTGCACTGGTTCCCGGCGATGGGGGCGGTGCGCTGATGCTCGACGTACAACTCGGAGAGGTGCTCGGCGGCGACCCCGCGGGGGTCGGCGAGGCGCTCGACCTGGTGACGGGGTTCGATGGCGCGCTCGCGCTCGGGTTGGCTCGGCTCGGGGAGGAGTCGGGCGCGGCGCTGGCGGCGTTGGCGGGCGGGCTGGCGGCCGGTCCGATGGGTGAGCGGCTGGGCGAGGCCGTGGAGAAGGTGGCGGCGGGGTCGGTCGGCGACGAGCACCTGGCGGTGCTGGCGGGCGGCCGGGCCGCGCTGTTCGGCGCGATCCACGACGCCCTGCTCGGCCGCCTCGACGAGGCACTCGGCCGCACCCGCTCCCCCTGGCCCGTCGTAGGGGAGGCCCCCGCACAGGACGCTTCCGCAGAGGACGCCTCAGCACAGGATGCCTCAGCACAGGATGCCTCCGCGCAGGGCGGTGACCTGGCCACAGGGACAGGTGGCAATGCGGAGCAGTTGCTCGGTGGGGTGCGGGTCTGGTTACGGGAGCTGGCCATCGTCGGCTGGCGCGGCGTGGACCACGACCTGCTGTCCGCCGCCGACCAGACGATCGAGGCGCTGCTGGCCCAGCCCGCGCTGCGCGGACTCGCGGTGCTGCTCGACGGCCTGACGGCGGAGCTGCGTGCCTCGTCCCCGGTCGCCACGATGGAGCACCTGCCCGCCCGCCGGTGGGCCGACCTGTGGACGCGCGCCCTGCTGCTGTCCCAGCGGGGCCCGTGGCACGGTGGAGGCGCGGAGCGGGTGTCCGGGCGGCTGCTGGTCCTCGGGGCCGACGTGCACGAGCATGCCACCGTCGTGCGGGTGCAGGTCCACGGCATCCTGGAGCCCGCCGGCGGCGCCCCCTCCAGGCTCGTACGCACGAGCGTGGCCGCGGCCAAGGTGGACACCATCGTCGGCCCGGCCGTGTGGGGGCTGCTGGGCGGCCATCCCGTGCTGCTGACCGCGCTGGCCGAGCACCGCACCGTCGAGATCGCGGACATGCCGCTGCTGCCCGGCGGCGACCTGGTGTGGTACGACGACCGGGCCAGGACGGGCGAGGAGGCTGACCCGTTCGCGACCGCGCGGGTCCAGCTCGCCGCCGCCGTCGCGCCCTCCGCCGCGCCGCTCGACCGCCATCCGGTACGCATCGCCGAGCCGGTCCTGATCGAGGGCTACAAGACCGACGGCCGGACGCTCGATCTGGGCGGCAACACGCTCACCGTCGACCTCGACCGCTTGCCGGCCTGCGGGCCGCTCACGCCCGAGCTGGTCGCGGCCTCCTCCGCCTGCCTCGGGCTGATGCGCTGGGACGGCCAGTGGTCGCTGCAACCGCTGGCGGTGCAGGCCACGGTCAAGAAGAAGCCCGTCACGGTGCACAACGGTGACTGGGCCCTCGGCCCCACCGACCCCAAGGTGGTCAAGGCCCTGGCCAAGTCCGGCGACGCGGTCGCCGTGCTGCGCGAGCGGGCGGGACGGCTGCTGCGCCGATGACCGAATCCCCGACGAACGACAGCGAATCCCCGGCGGGCAAGGACGAGGCCCGGCGGCAGGTGCTCTACTGGCGGCTGCTGTCGCGGCTGTTCGGCGCCGACGAGCAGCCCGCCCTGGAGACGGCCAGCGTGGCCGTCGTGGACGACCTCGGCCTGCCGCCCGCGCTCCTCGACCCCGGCGTGTCCGTGGACAACCTGGTCCAGCGGTTCCCCGAACTGGGCGCCGAGCTGCAGGACCTGATGGCGGACAAGGAGCACGAGGACGGCGCCGAGGTGCGCCGCGCGGCCCTGGTCTCCAAGCTGCTGCTCAACGTGTTCGACACCGGCTCGGGCAACGTCACCGCCACCCAGCTCGAACGCTGGAAGCAGGACGCGGCCTGGTTCGAGCGCGGCATGGGCTGCGAGCCCGGCGGCCTGCGCCACAGCCCGGGCGACGAGGACCTGGCCGCCTGGCTGGCCTCGATGGAAGGCGACCTGGTCAAACGCATGCACCTGCGCGAGGTGCTGGCCGATCCGGCCCTGGCCAGGCAGCTCACACCGAGCATGTCGCTCATCGAGCAGCTCCTGCGCGACAAGTCCAACCTGTCAGGCGTGGCGCTGGCCAACGCCAAGGCGCTGATCCGCAAGTTCGTGGAAGAAGTCGCCCAGGTGCTGCGCACGCAGGTGGAGAAGACCAGCGTGGGCGTCATCGACCGGTCGGTGCCGCCGAAGCGGGTCTTCCGCAACCTCGACGTCGAGCGCACCATCTGGAAGAACCTCACCAACTGGAGCCCCGAGGACGAGCGGCTCTACGTGGACAGGCTCTACTACAAGCAGACCGCCCGCCGTACGACCCCGGCCCGCATGATCGTGGTCGTCGACCAGTCGGGCTCGATGGTGGACGCGATGGTCAACTGCACCATCCTGGCGTCGATCTTCTCCGGGCTGCCCAAGGTGGACGTCCACCTGATCGCCTACGACACCCGGGCGCTCGACCTGACGCCGTGGGTGCACGACCCGTTCGAGGTGCTGCTGCGTACCACGCTCGGCGGGGGCACCGACGGCACGGTCGCGATGGCGCTGGCCCGGCCGAAGATCGCCGATCCGCGCAACACCGTGATGGTGTGGATCTCCGACTTCTACGACAGGCGATCGCTGATCAACGACTTCGAGGCGATACACCGCTCGGGGGTCAAGTTCATCCCCGTCGGCTCGGTCAACAGCTCCGGCCACCAGAGCGTCGACCCGTGGTACCGCCAGAGACTCAAGGACCTGGGCACCCCGGTGCTGTCCGGCCACATCCGCAAGCTCGTCTTCGAGCTCAAGAACTTCCTCACCTAGGAGACCCCGACATGAGTGACGATATGCTGCGCGCCCCCGCAGAGGTGAAGTACGCGGAGGAGCTCGACTGGCTGGAGTCGATCGACGACGGCCCCAAGCCGTTCTCGTGGCGGCTCAGCCCCCGCATGATCAGGCTGTTCATCCTCGGCTCCGAACGCTCCGACGGCCTCGACCGCGAGATCCCGCAGAAGTGGTTCGGCGACCGCAGCTTCGTCGAGCGCAGCATCGTGACCCTGGCCTCGGACCGGGGCCTGCTGCTGATCGGCGACCCTGGCACGGGCAAGAGCTGGCTGGCCGAGCTGCTGTCGGCCGCCATCTCCCGCAACTCCACCCTCGTGGTCCAGGGCACGGCGGGCACCACGGAAGACCACATCAAATACTCGTGGAACGTCTCCATGGTCATCGCCAAGGGCCAGTCCCGCCAGTCCATGATCCCCTCGCCGATCATGACGGCGATGGAGCGGGGCGTGATCGGCCGGTTCGAGGAGCTGACCCGCTCGACCAGCGACGTCCAGGACGCGCTCATCTCGATCCTGTCGGAGAAGTACGTCTCCATCCCCGAGCTCGACGACGACAACATCGTCTTCGCCCAGCCCGGCTTCTCCATCATCGCCACCGCCAACAGCCGTGACCGGGGCGTCAACGACCTGTCGTCGGCCCTCAAGCGCCGCTTCAACTTCGTCCGCATCCCCGTGGTGACGAACAAGAAGAGCGAGGCGGAGATCGTCCGCTTCCGTACGGAGGAGCTGCTGCGCCGGCACCGCATCGAGCTGGACCTGCCGCCCACACTGCTGGACATCCTGCTGCAGAGCTTCGCCGACCTGCGCTCGGCGGCGGCCGCGGCCACCAGCGACGACGAGAAGATGGAGTCGGCGCTGTCCACCGCCGAGCAGATCGGCGTGCTGGAGGACGCCATCCTGCACAGCCACTTCTTCGGCGACCGCACCCTGCGCGCGCAGACGCTGGCCGGCTCGCTGGTCGGTTCGCTGGCCCGGCGCAGCCCCGAGGACCTGGCGATCCTCAACAAGTACTGGCACGGCGTGGTCGAGCCGCGCAGCAAGAAGGCCGGCGGCGAGTGGCCGGAGTTCCTCGAAGGCGGCCGCGAGGCCATCGCCACGCTCTCATGATCGACCAGCCGAGCCCGTTCGGCTCGCTCCGCGAGCAGCTCCTGGACGCCGCGGCGACGTTCGCGGGCGGTCCCGTGGCCGTGTCGGACCTGCTGTCCGGCCTGGTCGACGACGTGGACCGGGCGCTGCGCGAGGAGCTGGAGATCTTCCCGGTCTGCCATCACTCGCCGGCCTCCGCGCTGGCCATGGTGCGCCGGCTGCGGGAGAAGCAGCCGAAGGTCATCTACCTGGAGTTGTGCGAGGACCTGCAGCCGCTGCTGACCGAGCTGCGCAACTGCAAGCTGCCGGTGGCGGTGCAGGCGTTCGCGACCAGCCTCGACGGCTTCCCCAAGGCGTGGGCGCCGCTCAGCGTGGTGGCGCCCATCACGGAGGCGTCGGCCGAGTACCAGGCCATCTCCTACGCGCTCGAAACGCCGGGCGTGGAGCTGGTGCTGGTCGACCGCTCGTCCGACCACGTCTTCCAGTGGATGCCGAAGGAGCAGCCCGCCAGGGACAAGGACCGCGAAGAGGAGGCCGGCCTGCACGGCGACGCGGTGGGCGTCGAGATCGGCGACCTGCGCCCGCGCTTCGCCGAGCTGGAGGAGCACCTGCTGCACCACGGCAAGGTGCGCCACTGGTCCGAGTGGTGGGACCAGTACGTCGAGCAGCCGCTCTCCGGCGCGGACTACGACACCTACCGCCAGGTGATGGTGCTGATCGGCAGCCTGTTCCGGCGCCTCGGCCACGACCGGGACCGGCTGGCCGTGGACGAGGACCGCGAGCGCTACATGTGGACCAGGATGCGCGAGCACCTGTCCGCCACCGGCGCCGACCCCGCCGGCTGCCTGTACGTCTGCGGCGCCTTCCACGCCGCCAGCCGCGTCGAGCAGTTCGGCCTGAAGTCCACGGCCGCCTTCGAGATCACCCCGCGCACGGCCACGAAATGGCTGTACGGGCTCATCCCGTCCAGCCACTCGGCCATCGAGGCCCAGTTCGGGCTGGCCTCCGGCTCGGTGTCGATCGCGGCGGCGACCTGGGCCAAGGCGCTGGCCCGCGACCGGCTGACCCCGTTCCGGCTGGCCGGGCAGCAGGGCACGCGCCGGCGGGTGGCCAAGCTGCCCGCGCCCGTGCCCAGGGCGCAGGTGGCCGACAAGCTGACCGGGTTCCTGTCCGCACCGCCCGCCCTGGACGGCCTGGACGAGGCCGAGCTGCTCGGCTGGTCCGTCGACATCGTCCGGCTGGCCCGCCGCAACGGCTACCTGGCCAGCACCGCCGACGCCATCGCCGTGTTCGAGACCTCGATCCTGCTGGCCGGCATGCGCAACCGGGCCAGGCCCACCCCGTACGACTTCCAGGACGCGGCCGTCACCTGCATCGAGAAGGACGTCGTACCGGGCCGTCGTGACGTGCGGCGGCTGTGCGAGATCCTGCTCGGCGGCGACCGGGTCGGCGAGGTCGGCTACGACGCGCTGCCGCCGCTGGCCAGGGACGTCTACGACCGGCTCGCACCGCTCGGCCTGGACCTGCAGAAACGCACGATCCAGCGGGCCCTGCTGGACCTGAACGCCGACCCGGAGCTGGTGCCCTGCTCCGACCTGCTGTGGATGCTGCGCTACCTGCTGCCGTCCGACGCCGTCCGCCCGATCATGGGCGAGCGCCGGCTGGGGGAGCGCTCGATCCAGGAGAGCTGGGACCTGTCGCTGGGGCGCAACCAGCGCGCGATCATCGAGCTCGGCTACGAGGGCGTCACCATCGAGCAGGTCCTGGAGATGCGGCTGCGGCGTGCCGTGCAGGCCCCCGAGGCCACCGCGGCGGTCGCGCTGGCGGCGGTCGAGGACGCGGTGCTCTTCCTGGGCAGCAGGCGGTTCGCCGACGAGCTCGGGGCGCGGGCGGTGGAGCTGCTCGCGGCGGAGCGGACCGTGGACGACGCGCCCGAGGTGCTGCGCAGGATCCGCCGTCTGCTGGCCTACTACCGGGCACACGAGCCGGAGCTGCCGGCCTGGTGCGAGGCGTTCGTGACCGCCGGCTACGCGCATTACTGCACATTGCTGCCGACGGCGTTCGTGGCCGACGACACGGGCGTGCGGCAGGTGGGGGCCATGCTGGGGTTCCTGTTCACGATGGAGAGCCTGGCGCTGGCGCTGGGCTGTGACCGGGCCCAGCTCGAACTGGCGGTGCAGCAGTCGCATCCGGAGGAGCCGGCCAAGGTGGCGCTGCTGTGGGTCGCGCGCAACCAGCTCGGGCTGCTGCCGCTGGCCGAGCTGCGCTCGCGCTGCGACGAGCTGCTCGCCAACCCGCTGGTGATCTCGTCGTTCCCGCACTACATCACGGGGTTCGTCCAGGCCGTGGAGCTGGCTCCCGGGCTGTCGGGGTTCGTGGTGGAGGTGATCTCGAAGGCGTTCGGGCGGCTGCCCGACCGGGTGCTGCTGCCCTGCCTGCCGAAGCTGGTCACGACGTTGCGGGATCAGGCGGGCGAGCTGATGCCGGGGCTCGTCCGCGAGGCCGGGCGTACGTTCCCCGGCTCGCTGGCGGCCCTGGACGCCTGGGTGCCGCCGTGGTCGGCGCGTCCCGAGCCGGTCGCGGCGCGCCCGGCGCCGGTGGCGTCGGGGCCGGTGACCGAGCTGCTCGTCGGGCACCCGGCGGCCTGCGACGCTGTGGCCGCGCTGCTCGGCTGTACGGGGGAGTGGCACGCTCCCGGCGGCGCCGAGCATCCCGAGGTCAGCGCCCTGCTGGCCGGCCATCCGGAGCCCGCCCTGGCGGTGGCGGCCCTGCTCGGCGGATAGCCGGTACGGCGGCCCGCTTCCTGGCGAGGCGGGCCGCCGTACCGGTGAATTGCCGATGAATGAATGGAAGATGTTATTTCGGTGACGACCCTCGCCGGTCCTTTCATGTCGCTCTCTCGCGTCATCCATCACGGTCCCCGGAACCGTAGTATCCAGTGCTGAAACGGGTGCTGAATTGATGAGGTGGGGGCATTGTCGCGTTCCCAGCCGGGAGAGGATCTCGGCCAGATCGCCGACTACCGGATCACCGGTTTTCTCGGCGAGGGCGGACAGGGTGCCGTCTACCGGGGTCTGAGCCCGTCCGGCGGGCAGGTCGCGATCAAGGTGCTGCACGACCGCCTGTCCGACGACACCGAGGCCCGGCGGCGGTTCTTCCGCCAGGTGGACCTGGCCCGCCGGGTCGCCCCCTTCTGCACCGCCCGGGTGCTCGACATGGGAATGCACGACGAGCGTCCTTACATCGTCAGCGAATACGTCTCGGGTGACTCCCTGGAGCGCGTGGTCAGGCGGGACGGGCCACGGACCGGAGGCGGGCTGGAGCGGCTGGCCATCGCGACCGCGACCGCGCTCGCGGCCATCCACCGCGCCGGGGTCGTGCACCGCGACCTCAAGCCGGGCAACGTGATCCTCGGCCCCGAGGGGCCGGTCGTGATCGACTTCGGCATCTCCCGCGCGCTCGACCACACCGCCACCATGGCGGGGGCGGTCGGCACGCCCGGTTACATGGCCCCTGAGCAGATCTCCGGCGAGCAGGTCGGTCCGGCCGCCGACGTGTTCAGCTGGGCCGCGACCATGGTGTTCGCGGCCACCGGGCGGCGCGCGTTCGCCGGTGAGTCGGTCCCGGCGGTGCTGCACGCCCTCCTGTACGACTCACCCGACCTGACCGGCGTCCCGCAGTCGCTGCTGCCGCTGGTGACGGCCTGCCTGGACAAGAATCCCGAACGCCGGCTCTCCGCCGACGACCTGGTCCGTACCCTGACCGGCGACGCGACCGCGCCCGTCAGCCCCGCACCGGCACCGGCCGACGGCCCCACGGTGCCCGCGCCCAGCCCCGCGCCGCGGCCCCGGCGGCGGCTGCCGCGTCGCGCCCTGGTGGCGGGCGGAGTGGCCGTGTGCGTCGCGGCGGCGGTCCTCGCGGTGTCCCTGTGGGCACAACCACGCGGTACGACCCCCGTCCTCACGACGGCCACCGCCGCCACCGTCGCCGACGCGATTCCCGCGCTCGGCACGGAACTCGGCGACCCGCTGGCGGGCCACACCAACGACGTACGGGCGGTGGCGGCCGTCGGCTCGCTGGATGGCGTGCCCATCACGCTGACCGGCTCCGACGACGAGACCGCCAGGATCTGGAACCTGCGAACGAACCAGCCCATCGGCCGGCCGCTCGCCGGCCACACGGAGTGGATCAGGTCGGTCGCCCTCGACCAGCTGGACGGCGCGCCGATCGCGATCACCGGGAGCGACGACGGCACCGCCCGCGTCTGGGACCTCACCACCGGGAAGTCCCGCGTCCTGGCCGGCCACCGCGGCGGCGTCAAGTCGGTCGCGACCGGCCGCATCGGCGGCCGGCACGTGGCCGTGACCGCCTCCGCCGACGGCACCGCCCGCGTGTGGGACCTGCGCTCGGGTGAGGAGTTCGGCGCGCCGCTGACCGGACACCGGGGCGCGGTGTGGGCGGTGGCCGTGGCGCAGATCGGCGGGGCGCCCGTGGCGGTCACCGCGGGCGACGACGGGACCGTACGCATGTGGAGCCTGGACGACCGCAAGCAGCTGGGCGAGCCGATGACCGGGCATCAGGGCTGGGTGCGTTCGGTGGCGATCGGCAACGTGGCGGGCAAGCCGGTGGCGATCACGGGCAGCGAGGACACCACCGTACGCGTCTGGGACCTGACCACGCGCAAGGAGCTCGGCCCGCCGCTCGCCGGGCACACCGGGGCGGTCTGGTCCGTCGCCGCCGCGAACCTGGGCGGCAAGCCGGTGGCCGTCTCGGGCGGCGAGGACAAGACGGTGCGCGTGTGGGACCTGACCACACGGAAGCCGCTCGGCACGCCGTTCACCGGCCACGCCGACACCGTCTGGGCCGTGTCGGCGGGCCTGCTCGACGGCCACTCGATCGTGGTCAGCGGCAGCCGCGACCAGACCGCCCGCACCTGGAGCCTCGGCGGCTGAGGGCCCCCTGACGGCGCCCGCTTGCTGACCGTGCCCGAAGGACCGGGCCTCGAGAGCCGTGCTCGGTGGCTCGCGACCGGCAGCCCGCGCAGGCCGGTCCGGCGGACCTGCGCGGTGTCCCTGCTGCCGGTGCCGCATCCCGCTCATGACCACGCTAGGCTGAGCCGTTCCGCCCCCCTCTTCTCTGGGAGTGTCGCGTGCTCCGCCGTCATCGTTTAGGCGTTCCCGCCTTCCTGACCACCGGTGTCTACCTCGCCGCGCTGGCCGTCAGCGGGGTGGTGGCGCTGGCCGCCGGTGACCTCCGCGCGTTGCGGTGGGTGACGTTGTTCGTGGCTCCCGACGAGGGGATCCAGGCGACGTGGCCGAACGTGCTCGTACTGACCCTGGCGGGACTCGTGGTGGCCTGGGGAGTGTGGCAGAGCCTGCGCGGGCCGCTGGCCGGGCCGCCGGTGGAGCAGGACCGGGACACGTGGCGACTGCGCGTGGCACTGTACGTCGCGGCGGCCGCCACCCTGGCCAACCTGATCCTTGGCTACTGGACGCTGTGGGCAGCGGTGGCGGTGACGACCCTGCCCATGGTGTGGGTCGTCCACCTGCTCTCCCCGGTCGTGGGACGCACCAGGAATCGGGTCCTGGTCCTGCGGTGCCTCGGCTTCGTGGGATACGGGGGCACCGCCGTCGCCCTGGTGCCCGTGCTGTCCGGGGGCGAGTTCGACACTCTCGTGCTGCTCCCCAGCTTGGCGTCCTTGATCTGGAACGTGCTCGTCCTGCGGGCGCAGTGGGACGACGACCGCTGGCGGCAGGCCACCGTCAGGTACGGCATCCTCGCTCTGGTGCTGCCCATCGTGCTCACGCTGGTGGGCAGCCTTCGCGCGGTGCTGAGCGGAGTGCCGTGGGAGGCCTATGACAACGCCGTGGTGGTCGTCGGCGTCCTGGTCGTGGTCTGGCTGGCCTGCTCCGCGCACGACCTCGCCACCCCCCGGGCCGCGCCGGCCCCCTCAGCACCCGCTCACTGATCCCCGACGGTGACGGCAGGCACGGCCACCGGGCCCAGGAGCGGGTTGAGCACGTCGGCCTGGGACCGGCCGGCCGGGACGAGCACGTCGAGCGCCTTCGGTACGGTGCCGGGGTCCACCGCGCACAGCGGCCCGGTGCCGCCGGCGGCGCAGACCCCGAACTGGAACGGCTGCGGCGTGGCCGCGAAACCCCTGGCCTGGTCGGGGCTGAAGCCGTCCTGCCCGGTGAGTACGACGGCGAACCGCCAGCCCGGCCCCGGCGTGCCGAAGGCGGCCCTGGGGAGGGCGACGGTGATCGTCCGCGTGGTGCCCGACGAGCGAACGGCGGCGCCCGCCTGGGCCGCGCCCGCGGCGGTGACCCAGACCGGGGCGGCGAAGCCCTGCACCTCCACCCGCTGCGACCAGCCCTCGGCCAGGCGGTGGTTGCGCTGCGGGAACGCCGCGTCCGTCGAACGCGCGGCCACGGCCGGGTCCTGGACGTAGACGTCCAGCAGCTGCGCGCCGATCTGGTTGCCGAACGTCGAGGTGAGATCGCGCAGCTCGGCCCGCAGGTAGACGGTGGTCGCGTCGGTGATCACCTGGAACCTGCGCAGGTCGAACGCGCCCGGGTGGAAGTCGGGGGAGGTCGGGTACGCGTACGTGCCGGGCCCGTCGTCGTCGCCGTCGGGGTCGGTGACGTCGAGCACGGTCGTGGCCCCGACGATGTCGCCGACGACCGTGCGCCGGGCGTACCCGGTGCGGCCGTCCCCCGCGGTGGCCGCGACGGTGACGACGACCTCCCCGAACGAGACCGGTGCCTGGGCGGTGAAGCCGCCGGACGAATCCGCGCGTACCGACACGACCCGGGTGGGTGCGCCGGTGTCGACGGGCGTGGCCGAGACGTCCACGCGGGCCCCGGGCGACGTGGTGCCCGTGACGGCCACCGACGTGCCGGCGACCGCGGTGCCGTCGGCCGGGGCGGTGACCGCGAGCGGCGCGGCGCCCGGCATGCCGCGCTCGGCGTAGCGGCGGCGTACGACGTCGGGCTGCTCGGCGGGGCGGGTCGAGCCCAGGCTCAGGATCAGCCGGACGACCTGCGCCTGGGCCCAGGTCAGCGGGGAGGCCGAGCCCGCGGGGCCGCCGTCGCGGAAGCCGATCGAGGCGGTGGCCGGGTCGGCGCCGTAGGGGGAGGCGGCCAGGTCCGAGTTCTCCCACGCCTGCTCGGGGATCAGCCCGGTGCCCGAGGCCATCGCCCGCATGGCCGCCAGCAGCTCCGCCGCCGTCCCGGGGTCGCGGGTCTGGAGCGCCTGCTCGGCCCGCTCGCCGGCCAGGACCGGCCACAGGTGACCGGAGCCCGTGTTGCCGCTCGGCCACGGCCGGCCCGACGGCGCGCATGAGGTCGGGTCGGGTTCGTGGCAGTCGCCGTAGCCGTCCTCGGTGCCGGGGGTGTCGGAGCCGTAGCGGTACCAGCCGGGACCGCTCGCGGTCGCGCGCCCGATCACCCGGTCCACCACCGGCAGGCTGGCCAGCACGTCGGGGTCGTCGGCGGGCAGGATGCCCAGCCGGGTCAGCTCCAGGAAGCCCGCGTCCACCACCCGCCGCTGGTCCTCGGTCGGCCCGCCGTTGCCCAGGTTGTAGGACACGGCCGCGTCCGGGTCGCCGGCGCGCGACAGACGCAGGAAGTAACGCGGCGCGTACGGGCCCGTCGTCGTGACCGTCCACCCCTTGACCGAGCGGGCGAAGTGGTCGGCCGTCGCCCGGTAGAGCCTGGCCCGGCCCTGGTCACCCGCCCGGTCGGCGAGCTCGCCGGCGGCGACCAGCCCGGCGATCTGGGCCGCGATCGTGGACGGCGAGTGGCCCGACTGCTCCTCCCACCGCTCCACCCCGAACGCGGGCCCGTGCGAGACCAGGAAGTCGGCCGCGTCCCGCACGTGCTCCCACACCCCGGTGAGCCCGGACTGGTAGGCCATCAGGATCGGGTACGCGGTCTCGTCGAGCTGGTCACCGCCCGAGTCGGGCGCCAGCCTGCCGTTGAGCAGGGAGTTGCGCGGCATCCGCCCGTCCGGCAGCTGCTGGCGCTCCAGCAGGAAGCGGGCCGTGGCCCGGGCCGTGGCCACGTCACCGGCGGTGAGGAACCCGGTGAAGGCCTCGTACAGGTCGCGGGAGAACACCTCGCGGTAGGAGCCGAAGTACACCGCCTTGCCGCCGATCAGGTCGCCCGCGCCGACCGCCTGCCCCCACGGGCTGGCCAGCGAGGCCACCACCGCGCCGGGGAACGTCTTGTCCTCGCTGGCCTTGAGCACGTTGGCGGAGAGCCGGTAGAGGTCGGCGTGCGTGCCCGGCGGCCGGCGCAGTCCAGCGTCGTAGGCCGCCCAGCCGGCCTCGTACCTGGCGTGGGTGGCCTCGAACGGCCGGCCCGCGGCCTCGCCCGCCGTGCGCAGCGCGGCCTGCCGGGTCCGGCCGAACCCGAGCGCGAACGTCACCTCGCCCTTCCCGTCGGTCGGCAGCAGGGCGGTGGCGACCACGTTGCCGGCCGGGGCCTCGGCGTACGGAGTGAGCGTGCGGGCCGCGTCGAGCTGGACCGCGCCGTCACCGGGAGTGCCCGCGTAGCCGACGCTCGCCTGCGGCAGCCGCCGCCCGGCCCGCAGCGCCAGGTGGGTGGGCACGGCGTAATCGCGGGCGGGGGCCGAGGTCTCGGTGTTCTCGTCGGAGATCACCGGAGCGCCGGTGCCGGCGTCCACCACCCCGCTGTCGGAGCCGCCGTTGGCCTGGCCGCCGCCGCCGTTGCCGTTCACGCTCGCGTCGAGCCGCGCGTACAGCCGGAGCCCGGCGGGCTGCAGCCGGGCGCGCACCACCACCGCGTCGCGGTCGGGGTCGGTAACGTAGGTGGTGGTCAGCCGGTAGCGGCCGGCCCGGCTGGCGGAGGTGATCGTGCAGGTCATGCCGGAGCGGTCGGTGCTCACCCGGTAGGTGGTGTCGCGGGCCTGCACCTCGGTGAACGTCCTGCCGTCGGTCACCACGAACTGCATCGTCTCGACGTTCGTGTTGTCGATCGTGGGTTCGTAGACGTCGGACAGGACGCCGCCCGCCACCGTGTACCAGACCTTGGACGCGCGGCCGGTCGCCGTGCCCACGCAGTCCTTGCGTGCCAGCCCGAAGTGGGAGGCGGCACCGGGCGCGCCCGGCGCCGGTGTCTGGGAGCGGGCTGGGCTCGTCGGCACCGTCACGAGCGCCGCGGAGACGATCAGGGCAAGGACGGACCGTCGGACGACAGGCATGCAGGCTCCCCTTCCGACCCCGATGGGTTGAGAGAAGTCCAGCCGGGATCTCCTGTCAAGACCGTCTCAGGCGAAACGTTCGACCGTGACCGGGATCAGGCCCAGGCGGCGGATCGCCTGCCGGTGGTGGTGCAGCAGCGCGCCCAGCGCGGTGACGTCCCCCTGGCCCGGCCGTACGGTCACGTCCACGCACCACGCGATGCCCGCGCCGATCCGGCGCAACTCCCAGGTGAAGCCGTGGCCGCCGGCGTCGTCCCGGGCCGTGCCTGCCACCCGCGGATCGTCGGCCGGCTCCAGGCGCAGCGCCGTGCGGGCGCCGGCCAGCTCGCGCTCCCCGAGCAGGCCGGCGAACAGGATGCGGTAGCGCCGGGCCGCGGGCTCGGTGCCCAGGTCGAGCGGCGCCCCGGCGGGCAGCGGCTGCCGCTGGAAGAGGGCGCGCAGCCGAGCCTCGTCCGGCAGCTCGCCGCCGCCCAGCACGGTGAGCGCCCGTGCCGCGGCGGGCCGGTCCACCGCCGCGACGCGGGCGCGCAGCCCCGCGTCGGAGCGCAGCTCGCGGGTCAGCGCCGAGGCGCCCGCCCAGGATCCGGCCCGCGGCTCCCAGGCGGCGCTGTCGATGGCCGTGGTGGTGTGATCCTCGCCGAGGACGAACTCCTCCACCAGGATCCCCGCCGGCTCCGGGTCGCCCGCCGCGGCGGAGATCAGGTAGTAGTCCACCCGGCCATGATCCCGGCGGCCGGGCAGGGGAGGCAAGCTCACCGATCCCGGCGGCCGGGCGGAGGAGGCAGGCTCAGCCGCCGGCGCGGCGGCTCTCCGGCGGGCCCAGGTAGCTGGGCAGCAGGCCGCCGGTGTCCAGCACGATGCGCTGGAGCACCACGGTCGGGTCGACCATCCAGAACTTCACCGTGTGCACGCCCGGGGTCGTGATCGGGTGGGTGGTCGTGGTGACGGTGACGTTCTCGGAGGTGTTGCGCTCCCACTGGCGGTTCATGGTGGTGTCGTTCGCGCCGGTGACGGCCGTGACGTTCACCCGCTGGGGCGGCTGGTCGTCGATGGAGACGGCGTAGGTGAGCCCGTCGGTGGGCAGCACGTTGTTCCTGGGCGACAGGTGCACCGACACCTTCACCTGGCCGGTCGTGTAGAGCGTCGTGGTGTACTCCAGGCGCGGGCTGCCGCCGCCCGGCGTGCGGCGGGCGGCCGTCACCGGCAGCGGCGTCACGCCGTCGGAGGTCCTGCCGAGGTCGGGGATCGTCCGCCACGAGCCGACGGCCCTGCTGTGGTGCCCGGCCTCGATCGCGACGTGGCCGCCCGCCTCGACGTACCCCTGGGGCCGCCCGGCGGGGTTGTCGACCACGGCCTTGACGGTCACCTGCCGCCCGCCGGGGCCCGTGACGGTGATGGGGACCTCGGTCCTGCCCTGGGGAGCGCGCGCCCAGTCCACCCGTACGGTCGCGCGCACCTGGTCGGTGACCCGGCCGGACCTCGGGGTGACGGTCAGCCAGGGCCGGGCGGTGGCCATGGCGTAGTCGAACGGGGTGGCGCCGCGGTTGAACACCTCGATGTACTGCTGCGGGTAGCCCTGGTACGGGCTGAACGCGGGCAGCACCGCCGGACCCGTCGCCGCCGGCCACCACTGGTCGGAGCCGTCCACGGCGACTCCCATGTCGGCCCCCGCCGGCACCTCGGTACGGACGAGATGGGGATAGAACGCGTCCGGCAGCGCCACGTTGTCCTTCTCCGGCTGCTGCCAGGGGGCGTTCGGGCCGTACCGCTCGACGTCGCCGTACCCGATCTTGGGCTGGAGCTGGAAGTCGCGCCACTTGCCACCGCTGATCTCGCCGTAGCGGGCGTTGAGCGCCTGGTCCTCCGCGAACCGGGCCTCGGCGAGGTCGGCCTGGGCGTTGGCGGCGGCGCGGCCCTGCCGGGCGTAGAGGAGGTTGGTGAACTGGGCGCGGCGCAGCTCGTAGAGGTTGGCGGTGGCCCGCACCTGATAGCCGACGAGCTGGTAGTAGGCGTCGTGGTAGCGCTCGTCCAGGCGGCCGCGGATCTGCTCCGCCCGGCCCGCCAGCTGCCGCCACTCCGCCACCACCCGGTCCATCTCGCGGTAGCTGGTCAGGCTGAAGGGGGTCTCCCGGTCGTCGTAGGTCACGTTCTGCGGGTTCGCGGGGTCGGTGGTGATGCGGCGGTTCAGCAGCTCGGGCTTGCGGCGGGCCTGGAGCCGGCCGTACTCGTGGAGCACCTCGGCGATCCCGGTGGCCTGCTCGGGGCCGAAGTTCTGCGCCGCGTACGCGCGCTCCCAGTCGTCCAGCCTCTCGATCGGCAGCCGGTCGGGGTCCCAGGCGTAGTCGAGGAAGAACTGCAGCGGCAGCTCCTCGTTCTTCATGTCGCCCACGTTGACCACCCAGAGCCGGTCCACGCCGTAGCGGTAGGTGAGGTCGAGCTGCTCCCACGTGCTGGCCAGATTGATCGTGTCGGCCCACTTGTAGTTGCGGCCGCCGCCGACGTAGTCGAAGTGGTAGTACATGCCGTAGCCGCCCTGCCGCGGCGGAAGCGCCTGGTCGGGCAGTTTGCGCATGTTGCCCCAGTTGTCGTCGCAGAAGACCACGGTCACGTCGTCCGGCGGGCGCAGGCCCTGGTCCCAGTAGCGCTGCACCTCCTTGTAGAGGGTCTGCACCTGCGGGATGCTCTCCAGGTCCTCGCCGCTCTCCTCGGCCAGGATCTCGCGCTGCGCGGCCAGGATTG
Source organism: Nonomuraea jiangxiensis (assembly GCF_900099965.1). Lineage (GTDB taxonomy): Bacteria > Actinomycetota > Actinomycetes > Streptosporangiales > Streptosporangiaceae > Nonomuraea > Nonomuraea jiangxiensis. The sequence continues at coordinate 423,991 of NZ_FNDJ01000001.1, forward strand.
ACTGCATCAACTCGATGCCGTCGCCGTCGGGCAGGCTCACGTCTCCGTTGCCGCGCATGCCGAGCGTCACGACGCCCTCGAAGCCCTGCTCGCGCATCCTGCGGATGCCGTCGGCCCAGTACTTCTTGATGGCCTCGCCGTTGCGGCGGAAGCTCCACTCGCCGGTCCCGCCGTACGGGTCGCGGCCCGGGGTGACGATGTCGCCCGCGCTGTCGCGTACGGCGGCCACGGCGTGCCGGTTCCACTCCTCGATGCCGCGCATCATGGGAGCCTCGTGTGAGGTGCCGATGACGACGCCGTACTGGCTCGCCACCCGGTGGTTGTCCGGGTCGTCCTCGGCGAAGGCCCGGCCCCAGACCGCCGGCCACAGGTAGTTGGCCTTGAGCCGGAGCATCACCTCGAACACCCTGGCGTACATCTTGCTGTTGAAGCCGCCCGGGTAGCCCTCGGCCAGGCCGGGGCCGAAATAGCGGGGCGCCCAGGTGCCGAGGTTGGGGTTCTCGTCGTTGATGAAGAACCCCCGGTATTTCACCTTGGGCGTGCCCTGGGTGTGCCGGCCGGGCAGCACGTGAAGCGCGTCCTGGTGGCGGGTGGGCACGTCGTCCCACCAGTACCAGGGTGAGACGCCGATCTCCTTGGAGACGTCGTACGCGCCGAAGATCGTGCCCCGCTGGTCGCTGCCCGCGATCACGAACGCGCGCCGAACGCCGGGCACCGGGTTCTGCACCACTTGCTCCAGCGAGGTCTCCCACTTGCCCGCGATGCCCGAGACGTCGAGCTTGCCGGCCTTGATCAGGCCGTCGATGAGCGGGCTCCTGCCGATGGTCCCGACGAGCACCACCTCGTCCCGGCGCGGGACCCGGTCCCTGACCAGGTCGGGCCGTACGCCGGTGACCCGCTCCAGGTCGGCCTGGAGATCGCCGGCCACGCGGACGACGCCGGCGTGGTCGCTGCCGCTGACCACGATCGGCGCCGCCCGGCCGGCGGCCACCAGGGGGAACCGCCCGGGGCCGCCGGAGCTCTGGATGTAGGTGCCGGGCCCGGGCGCCCGGCCCGCCGTGGCGGGTCCCGGGACCGCGGCGGGCGCGGCGATCGCCAGCGCGACGGACAACAGCAGCCTGGACAGCTTCGTCATGGGATCTCCGTCGATGAGGGCGCCTGCTGAAACTTTCGAAATTAATAAGAAAGTTTCTGTGGCCGGGTAAGGCGGATGCTAAACCGGCTTCACAACGACGGTCAATGCCTGGTCAGGAGGTGGCCGGAATTCGCCACCCCGCCTGGTCGTTAATTCTGCGTGGGCCTGCCCGTTTTGGGCAGAAGTCGGCGGATTACCGCACATGCGATCTACTGCGAAGATTGCCTGTCTGTCAGGCGGGAGGCACCAACCATGCGGCACGGCCGGATCACCGTCACGAGCCTCGTCACGAGCATCCTCACCGCGGTGCTGCTCCTGGCCGCCGGGTGCAGCTCCGGCGGGGACCCCGCGCACCCCGGCCAGGCGAACGCGCCCGAGCGGCAGGGCCCGGTGGCCAAACTGTCGATCACCCCGGCCGACGGAGCCACCAAGGTGGCCCCCGACGCCGGGATCACCGTCAAGGCCACCGACGGCAAGGTCACCAAGGTGACCGTGGCCGACGCCAAGGGCAAGAAGGTCAGCGGCACCCTGGGCGCGGACGGCGCCTGGCGTCCCAGGTGGCCGCTCCGGCCCTCCACGGCCTACACCGTCAGCGCCGAGGCGACCGGCACCGACGGCCAACCGGTGACGAGCGCGGCCAAGTTCACCACCCTCAAGCCGAAGCGGGTGCTGCAGAGCGGCATGTCCCCGCTGGACGGCGAGAAGGTGGGCGTGGGCATGCCCGTCCAGCTACTGCTGTCCCAGCCGGTGTCCGCCGTCAAGGACCGGGCCGCGATCGAGCGGTCGCTGGTGGTGCGGATGTCCAAGCCGGTCGAGGGCGCCTGGAGCTGGGTGAGCGACCGCGAGGTGCAGTTCAGGCCGCGTGAGTACTGGCCGGTGGGGGAGAAGGTGACGGTCGTCGCGCACCTGGCCGGCGTACGGGCCGGGTCCGGCCTGTACGGCACCAAGGACCGCAGCCTGACCTTCACCGTCGGCCCCGAGCACATCACCAAGGTCAGCGCGGAGACCCACCGGGCGGTCGTCCGGGAGAACGGCGAGGTCGTCAAGACCATCCCGGTCAGCCTGGGCCGGCCGGGCGACGACAGCTACTCCGGCACCATGATCGCCCAGGAGAAGAACCCGGAGATGGTCATGGACTCGGCCACCATCGGCGAGCCCGGCGAATACCGCATCAAGACCCAGTGGAACGTCCGCATGACCTACAGCGGCACGTTCTTCCACGCCGCCCCCTGGTCGACCGGTTCGCAGGGCAACTCGAACGTCAGCCACGGCTGCGTGAACGCCAGCCCGGCCAACGCCCGCTGGTTCTACGAGTTCACCCAGCGAGGGGACATCATCCAGGTCAGCGGCACCTCCAGGAAGCTGCGGTTCGGCAACGGGCCGACGCCGTGGGCCAAGTCGTGGGACTCCTGGCTCGCGGGCAGCGCCCTGGGCAAGCCCATCACCGGCCAGGCGGCCTGACCACCGGCCTGACCATCGGCTTGACCATCCCGAGCGGCCGCGTCATCGCGCGGGCGCGGGTCCAGCGACGCAGACTGGGAGGATGACACCGGCGTCGACGGAAGGCGTTGTGGTATCACGTGTCTATTGACGGATCCGGACGGAGGCTCATCCGGCCAGCGGCCCTGTTGTGGATGCTGATCTGGCTGCTCCACGCCTACGAGTTCCTGATCACCTTCTAGGCGCCCGCTCCGGGCACCACCAGACCTGACTCGTAGGCGAAGACGACCAGCTGCGCCCTGTCGCGTGCGCCGAGCTTGGTCAGCGCCCTGCTGACGTGGGTCTTGGCGGTGGCCACGCTGATCACCAGGTGCGCGGCGATCTCCTCGTTGGACATGCCCCTGGCGACCAGGGACACGATCTCCCGCTCGCGCTCGGTCAGCCGCTCCAGGCCGGGGCCGGGGACGGGGCGGGGCGGCGTGCTGACGTACTCCTCGATCAGCAGGCGGGTCACCGAGGGGGACAGCAGGGCCTCGCCGCGGGCCGCCACCCGTACCGACTGCAGCAGGTCGCCCGGCTCGATGTCCTTCAGCAGGAATCCGCTGGCCCCGGCCCGCAGCGCGGCGAAGACGTACTCGTCGAGGGCGTAGTTGGTGAGGATCACCACGCGCACGCCGTCCAGCTCAGGGTCGGCCCCGATCCTGCGGGTGGCCTGGATGCCGTCCAGCAGCGGCATGCGCACGTCGAGCAGGGCCACGTCCGGCAGTAGCCGCCGGGCCAGCTCCACCGCCGCCGCGCCGTCGCCCGCCTCGCCGACCACGGCGATGTCGTCGCTCAGCTCCAGCAGCGCCCGGAAGCCCGCCCGGATCAGCGGCTGGTCGTCGGCCAGCAGGACCCTGATCACGACGCCACGGGCAGCTCGGCCCGGACCGCGAAGCCGCCGCTCTCGTGAGGGCCCGCCGTGAGCGAGCCGCCGACGGCGACCGCACGCTCGCGCATCCCGATCAACCCCATCCCCGGCTCGGCCGGACCGACCTCGCCGTCGTTCTCGACCCGCAATATCACCTTTGTCGGATCGTATTCGAGCGCCAGCGTGACCGACGCCGCGCCCGCGTGCCGCAGCACGTTGGTCAGCGCCTCCTGCGCGATCCGGTACGCGGCCCGGTCCACCTCGGGCGGCAGCGGGTACGGAGTGCCGGTGACGGCCCGCTCCACCCGCAGCCCCGCTCCCTCGGCCCGCGACACCAGGCCCGGCAGCTCCGCCAGCCCGGTGCCCTCCTGGCCGACCTGCCGAAGCACGCCGAGCGTGGCCCGCAGCTCGCGCATCGCCTCGTGCCCCGACTCCCTGATCGCGGCCACCGCCTCCCTGGCCCGCTCGGGGTGGCGGTCGAACAGCTCCATGGCCACCGCGGCCTGCACGTTGACCACCGAGATGCTGTGGGTCAGCGAGTCGTGCAGCTCCTGCGCGATCCACAGCCGCTCCTCGCCCGCCCGGCGCAGCGCCGCCTCCTCCCGCGTCCGCTCGGCCTCCTCCGCGCGCTGCTCCACGGCCCGCAGGTAAGCCCGGCGGTTCTTGACCACCTCGCCCACCACCACCATCGCCACCAGCCACCCGCTCAGCATCCCCATCCAGTTGCCGGCGGCCGGGTCCTGCGCGGACAGCGCCATCAGGCCGTAGACCGCGACGGCCAGCCCGGCCGACAGCCAGATCGCCGCCTTGCGGCGGCCCTGCACGGCCAGCGTGTAGACGGCGGCCAGCACGGGCGCGGTGGCGAACACACCCGGGTAGTGGGCGGCGTAGTAGATGGTCCCGCAGATCGCGGCGACCGTCCCGGCGGTCAGCGGGGCGGTGCGCCGGAAGGCGAGCGACAGCGACGAGACCGTGATCAGCAGCAGCCCCCAGGAGTCGAGCTGCCGCTCGAAGGTGCCGGTCCACGACAGGTTGCCGTAGGTGCCGGCGACGATCCCGGCCAGCGCGCCCACGGCGACGAGCGCGTCAACCTTGCGGGTGTCCATGCCCACAAGGTAGGTGATCGGGTCCGGCACGGCGTCATTCCCCGGTTGTACGTTTCCGGGCCGAGGACGGCGGCGTACAACCCGGGGAGTACGGCCAGGAGCCCTCCCGCGCGGGACGTGCCCCCGTACCGCTCCGGAGCACGATGTCCGCCATGACCTCCTCCAACGTGCCAACGGCCGGCTGGATCGTGTGGCCCCTGCGGGTGCTGTCCACCTTGCACCTGGCCGGGGTGCTCGGGCAGGCCGCGCTGGCCGGGCTCTTCGTCACCGGCGACGTCGACCTGCTCGCCTGGCACCGGAACAACGGTGCCGTCACCCACATGCTGCTGTACCTGCAGCTGCTGGCCGCGATCCTGCTGTGGCGGCCGGGCCGGGGACCGCTGTGGCCGGCGCTGGCCGGTCTGGGTCTCGTGGTCGCGGAGACGACGCAGATCACGCTGGGACAGGCGCGGATCCTGCAGCTGCACTTCCCGCTCGGCATGGCGATCTTCGGCCTGTCGGCCCTCTTCACCGCCTGGACCTGGCTCTCGTTCCGGGCGCGCACCGCATGAGCGCGCCTCCGATGTCCCGGCGGGGCTTCCTCGGGACGCTGGCCGGGGCCGGGCTCGCCGCCGCCGGGTGCGGCGCGTTCCCCGAGTCCGCGGGCCGGCTCCTGACCAGCCGCCTGCCGCTGCCCGCGCCCTTCACCGTGCCGCTGCCGATCCCGCCCCTCGCCCGCCCGGTGGCGCCCGGCCGGTACGAGGTCACGCAGCGGACGGCCAAGGTCGAGATCATCCCCGGCACGACCACCGAGATCTGGGGCTACGACGCCACCTTCCCCGGCCCCACGTTCGAGCTGCGGCGCGGTGACCCCACCACGATCAGGGTGCGCAACGAGCTGCCCGAGCCCACCTCCACCCACCTGCACGGCGGCGTCAACCCGCCCGGCTCCGACGGCTACCCGACCGACCTCGTCGTCCCCCGCGGACACTCCGCGCACCCCCACGGCGGCCACCCGAGCCACCCCGGGATGAGGCTCAACCCGGTGGCCAAGGACTACCACTATCCGCTGGACCAGCGGGCCGCCACGCTCTGGTACCACGACCACCGCATGGACTTCACCGCGCCGCAGGTGTGGCGGGGGCTGGCCGGGCTCGCGCTCGTACGGGACGAGGAGGAGGACGCGCTGCCGCTGCCGCGCGGCGAGCGGGAGCTGCCGCTGCTGATCTGCGACAGGGCGTTCGAGGAGGACGGCTCCTTCCGCTATCCACGGGCGCACGACCCTCACTACATGGCGGGCGTCGAGGGCGACGTCATCCTGGTCAACGGCGCGCCCTGGCCGGTGGCCGAGGTGAGCGCCACCCGCCACCGGCTGCGGCTGCTGAACGCCTCCAACGCCCGAAGGTACCGGCTCCGGCTGGCGCCCGGCGGCCGGTTCACGCAGATCGGCAGCGACGCCGGGCTGCTGGCCGCGCCCGTCGCGCACGAGGTGATCCCGATCTCGCCGGGGGAGCGGTACGACGTCGTGGTGGACTTCTCCGCCTACCCCGTCGGCAGCGCGGTCACCCTGACGGACGAGCTCGCGGGGGACGTCATGCGGTTCGTGGTCACCCGCCGGGCCGCCGACGACAGCGCCGTTCCCGCGGTCCTGTCCCGCCCGCCGGAGCGGACGCGGGCGGTGGCCATGCGCGCGTTCGACTTCCGCAGGACGGGTGACGCGGGGAACGCCGCGTGGACGATCAACGGGCGGCCCTACCGCCCCGGCGCCCCGCTGGCCCGCCCCCGCCTGGGCACCGCCGAGATGTGGCGCCTGACCAGCGACTTCCACCATCCCGTGCACCTGCACCTGGCCCACTTCCAGGTGCTGGCGCGCGGCGGCCGGCCGCCGTCCGCCACCGACGCCGGCTGGAAGGACACCGTGGACGTGCGGCCGTACGAGGTCGTGGACGTGCTCGCCCGCTTCGACGGCCACCGCGGTCGCTACATGATCCACTGCCACAACCTCGAACACGAGGACATGGCGATGATGGCGGACTTCGACGTGGTCTAGCCCCAATGCCGTGTAGTTAGCGTGATGCGGGTGTAGTCAAGGGCCGCTCGAAAAGGGAACGGAGCTCCTGCTAGAACGGTGTCGACCAAGATCACTGTTCGGGCGGGGAGCTCCGTTGGAGAGCAAGTCTGTCATCAATCGCACCCTGGTGGTGGCATCGGGCCCCTTCGCCCCCGGCCATCTCGGGGAACTGACTCAACTGATGCCCTTCGAGATGGTCGATGAGGCGCTGAAGCAGACCGGCCGGGTACAGCAGCGGGTCCGTGACCTCCCTTCCCGGGTGGCGGTCTACCTGATGGTGGCCGGGGCCTTGTTCCCCGAGCTGGGCTGGCGGCAGGTATGGCAGCGGCTGACGGCGGGGTTGACCGGCCTGACCGTCGCCGCCCCGACCGGTGCTGCGATGGCCCAAGCCCGCAAACGCATCGCAGCAGCCCCGCTACGGTGGCTGTTCGAGCTGTTACGCGGTCCGTCAGCCGGTACCGCCACCCCCGGCACCCACTGGCATGGACTGCTGGTCTGCGCGATCGATGGCACCGTCATGAGCGTGGCCGACAGCCCTGCCAACCTGGCCGTCTATCCCAAGCAGCGGGGTAACCACGGCGGCGCCGGATACCCGGCGCTACGCCTGCTGACCCTGCTCGCGTGCGGCACCCGCACCCTGCTGGACGCGGTCTTCGCGCCGGCCTCGACCGGCGAGACCACCCTCGCACCGCGTCTGCTGGAGCGTCTGCATCGCGACATGATCGTCCTGCTGGACCGCAACTTCGCCGTCTGCGCCCTGATCCAGGCCATCGCCGCCACCGGCGCCCATGTCCTGGTCCGGGTCAAGAACGGCCGCCGCCTGCCCCTCCTGGCCCGCTGCCATGACGGCTCCTACCTGTCCCGGCTGGGAGCCACCCCCGTGCGCGTCATCGACGCCGTCATCACCATCACCACCCGAGCGGGCCACCGCACCAGCGCCTACCGCCTGGTCACCACCCTCACCGATGCGCACCGCCACCCCGCGGCCGATCTACTCACCCTCTACCACCAGCGCTGGGAGATCGAGACCGCCTACCTGGAGATCAAGTCCACCATCCTCGGCGGGCGGGTGCTGCGCGCCCGCACACCCGATGGCCTGGACCAGGAAGTCCACGCCCTCCTGGTCGCCTACCAACTCCTGCGCCTGGCCATGGCCGAGGCCACCACTCACCGGCCCGGCCTCGATCCTGACCGGGCCAGCTTCACCATCGCCCTGAACACTGCCCGTGACCTGGTCATCCAGGCAGCCGGCGTGATCGCCGACACCGTCATCGACCTGCTCGGCACCATCGGACGCCAGGTCCTGGCCAACCTCATGCCCGACCGGCGTATCCGGACTCGTCCCCGCCTCGTCAAACGTGCCATCTCCAAGCACAACGCAAGGGGCACCGTCGACCGCACCAGCTACAAAGCCACGATCGGCATCGAGATCCGCACCAGCTCAGAGCCTTGACGAAGCAGCCAAGGCCCTAACTACACGGCATTGGGTCTAGCCCGCCCTGATGATCACCCCGGGGAGCGCTCGGGCCGGGCGGGTGGGGGACACTCTCAGCAGACTCGTCTGAAGAGAATGAGGAGCAGGGCATGCACATCGTACGGTTCGTCAGCCCCCTGACCGACGCGCCCGCGGTGGGCGTCGACGACGGCGAGCACGTGGTGGAGCTGGCCGGAGTCACGACCGTAGGTGAGTTGTTGCGGCTGCCCGCCGCGGACCTCCGCGAGCGGTGCTCGGCGGCGGACGGAGCTCGGCACCCGTCGGCGGCGGTGCGCCGGCTGGCGCCGGTGGACGGGCTCATGGAGGTGTGGGCGGCGGGCGTGACCTACCGGCGCTCGCGCGAGGCGCGGGTGGTGGAGAGCGAGCGCTCCGCCGACGTGTACGAGCTGGTCTACGACGCCGAGCGGCCCGAACTGTTCTTCAAGTCGGTGGCCTGGAAGGTCTCCGGGGACGGCGGGCGCATCTCCGTGCGCGCCGACTCGGAGATCGACGTGCCGGAGCCGGAGCTGGGCCTGGTGTTGAACGCGGCCGGTGAGATCGCCGGCTACACCGTGGTGGACGACGTGAGCTCGCGCAGCATCGAGGGCGTCAACCCTCTCTACCTGCCGCAGGCGAAGATCTACCTGGGCGGGTGCGCCGTGGGCCCGGCGATCAGGCCCGCGTGGGAGGTGCCGGACCCGTACGCGCTGGAGATCACGCTGACCATCGTCCGGGCGGGGGAGACCGTGTGGGACGGGAAGGCGTCCACGTCGGAGCTGAACCGGCGGCTGGACGACCTGGCGGCATACCTGTTCCGTGCCGACGACTTCCCTGACGGCGTCATCCTGGCCACCGGCACCAGCCTGGTCCCCGACCTGCCGTTCACGCTGGCGGACGGTGACACGGTGACCATCGGCATCGACGAGATCGGCACCCTGACGACGACCGTGGTGCGCGGTCTGGCGGCCATGCGCTGACACCGGCCGCCGCCCGGCACCCACGCGCGACCGTCCGCGACCGGTGGCCGGCCGCCCGGGACCCTCGGGCGACCGGCCAGGACCCCTCCGGCGACCGGCCGGAACCCTAGGGCGGCCGGGAGCGGGTTACCAGGTGGACGGGGCCGGGGGCGGGACGACCGGCGGGCGGTCGTCGCAGGTGATGGTGTTCGGCAGCAGCCACGGCGCGAGCCACGGCCCCGTCGTGCCGCCGCCGTCATTGCCGCCCAGGTCCGTCAGCGAGAACTCCGAGCCCGTCGGCGGGAAGCCGAACGAGCCGCAGTTGTTCACCCCGACCGCCCCGACGTTGCGCGCGTCCACATTCTCGAACGTGGCCGAGCCGCGCACCCGGGCGCTGACCACCGAGGTTCCGGTGCCGTCCACCCGGATGTCCTTGAAGTGCACGTTCGTGATCGAGTACAGGTCCTTCACCGACCACTCGCTCACCAGCATGATCGCGTTGTAGGTGTTGTCCAGGAAGTGGTTGCCGACCACCTGGGTGTCGGCGGAGATGTCCTTCTCCAGCGCGTAGAACCAGATCGCGCCCAGCCCGATGTTCCAGTTCAGCTCGTACGTCCCCGACCGCACCGTGGTGTTGTCCGCGATCCGCAACCGCCCGGTGAACGGCTCGGCGCCGAACCGGGAGCCGACCTGGATGGCGCTGCCCTCCCGGACGGGGTCGGCGACGAGGTTGCCGGCGATGGTGTTGTCCCGGCCGCCGTAGACGGCGATGCCGTTGGCCAGCACCGGCGACTGCACGGTGTTGCGGACGATCGTGTTGCCGCTGTTGGCCGTCTTCTCCGACCACATGGCCAGCGCGTCGTCACCGGTGTTGCGGAGGAAGTTGCCGGAGATGACCGAGTCCGTGACGCCGGTGTGGAAGTTGATGGCGTCCGCGATCTGGTCGACGATGACGTTGTTCGTGATCCGCAGGTTGCGCATCGGCCCGTCGAACCACATGCCCACCTTCGTGTGGCGGATGTGCAGGCCGTCGATGGTGGAGTCGCTCATCGCGCCGCCGATGCCGTTCACCTGGTCGGTGTCGATGCGCTCGCGTACGTCGCCCTCGATCGCGAACCCCGACAGGTGCACGTTCCTGCTGCCGCCGTCGGCCGCGTCTTTGCCGTAGAAGCCGACGCCCGTGTGCACGGAGCCGTCGGGGGCGGGGGTGTCCAGCGCGACCTCGCGGCCCCGGATGATCGTGTACCAGCTCCCCGCCCCGGCGATCGTCACGTCGTCCACGATGATGTGCCGGTTGACCTGGTACGTCCCCGGCGGGACGTACACCTTGAGCCGGTTGCGCTTGGCGAAGGCGATGGCCCGGTCGAAGGCCGACGCCGACTCGCGCCGCCCGGTCGGGTCCGCCCCGAACGCTCGCACGTCGGCCGCCCGGCTCACCACCCGCGGCGGGCCGACGAGCTCGGAGTCGAGCAGGTCGATCACCGTCCAGGCGGCGGCGCTCCGCGCGGGGACCGTCAGGCGTACCCGGTCGCCGGCGCGGTAGCGCTTGCCCAGCAGCAGGCGCTGCTCGTCGTAGAAGTGGCTGGGCCGGAACGGCTTGGTGATCACCGGTGGCGGCGTCGTGGCGGCGGGCACGCAGGCGCACTCGGTGATCCACCAGTCGGGGTGCAGCAGGTCGGCGCCCGGGTCGTTGGAGAACGGGTACTGGTTGTAGAGCCACGCGTACTGCGACGTGAGCGTCATGGTCCGGCGGTCCTTGCCGTTGACCGTGACGTCGAGCGGCGCGGTGATGCCGCCTCCGCCGGGCGCGTCCGGGATGCTGTAGCGCACGGTGATGGCGTTGGCCGCGGCCGGCAGGGTGAACTCCACGTGCTGCCCCGGCACCAGCCTGACCGCCGTCCGCCCGGACGCCTCGGCGGGCAGCGTGTACGCGGTGCGGTCCGGGCCGATGACCGTGCCGTTGGTGGCGGCGTTCTCCGCCTCCTGCTCGGCGAAGTCCACGGCGGCACCCCGGCCCGCGACGAGCGCCGGATCCAGCCCCGCCCGCGTCACGACGGGCGCCCGGCCGGCCGTGGCGTGGGCGAAGGCGGCGGGCGGCGCGAGGCCGGCGGCCAGGACGAGGGCGGCTGACACCGCGATGACGCGAGGGACGCGGAACATCGATCGCTCGTTTCTCTCGGGGGGTGAGGTGACAGTAAGCGGCAGCACCCCGCTTCACAAGGTGTTGTGCGCGATTTTCGTCATCCTGCAAGAAGTCTGCGGCGTTAGCTCAACTACTTGCGTTGGCTTGCGTGCGTCCCCCGGTGCTCCTGGCTCTGTTGCTCGCCTGCGCCACCACGGCCCTTCCCATGACCGGGCCCGTGCAAGCCGGCACCGCGCATGGGGTCACCTACGACAGGTACTCGCTGATGGTGGACGGCCGCCGCCTCATCCTGCAGTCGGCCGAGTTCCACTACTTCCGCCTGCCCGGCCCCGCGCTGTGGCGGGACGTGCTGGAAAAGCTCAAGGCGGCCGGATTCAACGCCGAGAGCACCGGCGGCGGCTTCCCCGCCGGGGTGCTGGACGAGCATGGGACCAACACCCTCGCGCTCGCCGTCACCGCCGAGCAGCCGGTGCCGGGCCCCGGCCCGATCGACCTGTTCGCCTACGCAAACGTCCGCACCACCCGCTGAACCGGGCTTCTAGTCGCGCTCGGGCACGGCCATCTCGCCGAGCAGGGACCAGTCGTCCTGCGGCACGGTCACGTTGACGATGCGCGGCGTCTCGGCCAGGTGCGGCGGGAGCGTCTGCTGGGCCTGCTTGAAGTGGGCCGACTGCACGTGCGCCGCCCCGGCCTCGTCGTCGCGGAACGCCTCCACCAGCACGTATTCGGTGGGATCGGCCACGCTGCGCGACCAGTCGAACCAGAGACAGCCCGGCTCGGCCCTGGTGGCCTCGGTGAACTCGCCGACGATCTCGGTCCAGCGGTCGGCGTGCTCGGGCAGAATGCGAAACTTGGCGGTAATGAAGATCATGGCGCTGGCTCCGTAGATCGGCTGTGCTACGGGACGAGCTTAGCGGCCGGCAAGTTATCCGGGATAACCTACCAAAAGTATGGGATAATAGCCTGGTGAGCCTGGACAGGATCCGCCCATTGAGCGCCCGCGCCGATTCTCCGCTGACCGCCGCCGTCCGGGCGGCACGCTGGATCAGATCCGCCGCGCTCGACGACGAGCTCGGCAGGCGCTGGCTGGCCAACCCCGATCCGCGTGGCGCTTCGGCGGTCACCCCCGAGCCCTGGTCCCTCTACTCCGGGTCGGCCGGCATCGTGCTGTTCTTCCTGGAGCTGGCCGCCGCGACCGGCGAGGAGTCCTACCTGGAGGATGCCAGGGCCGGGGCCCGCAGGCTCGCCGCCACCTGGCGCGAGCAGGACGACCTCTCGCTCTACCACGGGCTGACCGGCACGATGCTGGCGCTCATGGAGGCGGGCTGGGCGCTCGGCGAGGGCGGCTTCGAGTCCGAGGCCGCGGCCATCGCCGACGAGATCGTGCGCCGCGGCGACCCGGCGCGCAGCCCGCACGACGGCGGCTGGCCGCGCGATCCCGCGCAGCGCGGCGAGGGCGGCATCGTCCTGGGCCTGCTGCGGGCCGCCGCCCACCTCGGCCTGCCCGGCTACGAGGCCGCGGCGGTCGAGGCTGGCCTGCGCATCGCCCGGCTGCCGGTGCCGGGCCACCGCTTCGGCGACTGCGCCGACCTGCCGGTGGACGCCGTCACGCCGGGCTTCCTGGCGGGCACGGCGGGCACGGCGTTCCTGCTCGCCCGCCTGTACGGGGTGACGGGCGACGAGCGGTTCCTGTTCGCAGCCCGCAGCGGCGCCGCCTTCGTCCGCGAGGTAAGCGTCGTGACCGAGGGCTGCGCGGTCGTCCCGCACCACGTGCCGCACGCCCGGAGCCTGCACTACCTGGGCTTCTGCTCCGGCTCAGCGGGCGTGGCCCGGATGTTCTACGAGCTCTACCGGGTCACCGGCGACCCCGGCGACCTGGAGTGGGTGGAGCGGCTGGCCCGGGGCATCGTGCGCAGCGGCGTGCCGAACCGGCGTACCGAGGGCTACTGGAACGTGGCCTGCCAGTGTTGCGGCGCGGCCGGGCTGATCGAGCTGTTCGTCGGCCTGTGGGCGGCGACCGGGCAGGAGTCGCACCTCGAATGCGCCCGCACGCTCGCCGCCGACCTGCTCGGCCGGGCCACCGACCACGACGGCCGCGGCTACCGCTGGTACCAGGCCTACCGCCGGCTGCGGCCCGGCGAGGTGACGGCCGACACCGGTTACATGGTGGGCGCGGCGGGCATCGGCGCCGCGCTGCTCCACCTGGACGCCGCCGGGCGGGCCGACCGGGCGCGCCGGGTCATCCTGCTGCCCGACAACCCGTTCCCGGCCATCCCGGTGCCCCGGTCGGTCCTGGGTGGCGGCGTCTCCGAATAGAAATCCATGCATAGCTAGTAGGAAAAGTTGACTTTATGGGCGTGTCCTCGTAGCTTCGAGGGCATGAGCCTGGGCTTCCACCTCACCCGGCGCCCGCACGTGGACCACGGCCACGTCGCCAGCGCGCAGTGTCGCTGATCACGGACCGGACACCAGACCTCTCCACCCTCCAGAGGAACCCATCGTGATCAAAATCAGACATGCCCACCTGCTCCTGGCCGGCGTCGAACGCCGCTTGTCCACGTGGAGGACCCCATGACGAGAAAGCTCCACCTGAACGCCTTCCTCATGGGCGTCGGCCACCACGAGGCGGCCTGGCGGCACCCGGGTGCCGAGCCCGCCCGCCTCACCGACGTCCGTCACTACCAGGAGCTGGCCAGGATCGCCGAACGCGGCAAGCTCGACTCGGTCTTCCTCGCCGACGGCCTGGCCCTGGGCAGCGTGCGGCACAACGCGCTCGGCCGCCTCGAACCCCTCACGCTCCTGTCGGCCCTGGCCGCCGTCACCGACCACGTGGGCCTGATCGCCACCGTGTCCACGACGTACAACGAGCCCTTCCACGTGGCTCGCAAGTTCGCCTCCCTCGACCACATCAGCGGCGGCCGGGCCGGCTGGAACATCGTCACCTCCGCGGGCGCGGCCGAGGCCCGCAACTTCGGCATCGAACGCCCCGAGCACGCCCGCCGCTACGCCAGGGCCGGGGAGTTCCTGGAGGTCGTACGCAAGCTGTGGGACAGCTGGGAGGACGACGCGATCCTGGGCGACCGCGCCGGCGGCCTGTACGCCGACACGGACAAGATCCACCCGATCGACCACGAGGGCGAGCACTTCGCGGTCAGCGGCCCGCTGAACACCTCCCGCCCGCCCCAGGGCCACCCGCTGCTGGTGCAGGCCGGGTCGTCGGAGGACGGCAAGGAGTTCGCCGCCCGGAACGCCGACGCCGTCTTCACCGCCCAGCAGACGCTCAGGGAGGCGCAGGAGTTCTACGCCGACCTGAAGCGCCGCGTCGCCGCGCACGGCAGGGACCCGGACGAGCTGCTCGTCCTGCCGGGCATCTCGCCGATCATCGGCTCGACCGAGCGCGCGGCGCTGCGGCTGGAGAAGGAGCTGGAGGACCTGATCATCCCCGCGTACGGGCTGGCGCAGCTCTCCCATATGACCGGTATCGAGCTGACCGCCGACGCGCTGGACGAGCAACTGCCCGACGTGCCGGTCGAGACCGAGGGGGCGCAGAGCCGTCGCAAGCTCGTGGTGGACCTGGCCCGGCGCGAGCACCTCACGGTCAGGCAGCTCCTGAACCGGCTGGCGGGCGGGCGCGGCCACCGCGTCGTGGCCGGCACGCCGGAGCAGATCGCCGACCAGCTCCAGGAGTGGTTCTTCAGCGGGGCCGCCGACGGCTTCAACATCATGCCACCGATCCTGCCCGGCGGGCTGGCCGACTTCGTCGATCACGTCGTGCCGGAGCTGCAGGCCAGGGGGCTGTTCAGGAACGAGTACGAAGGCCGGACCCTGCGGGAGAACTACGGCCTGCCCAGACCGCTATCCCGGTACGCCGCGGGTGCGGTGGCGGTGGCCCGATGAGCGTCGTGGCCCTGGTGGGCAATCCCAGGTCCGGCTCCAGGACCCTGGCCGTGGCCGAGGCCGCCGCGGAGGCGGTCGGGCACCGGATCGGGGCCGCGGGACCGTACGAGAGCGTGGACCTGTCCGCGCTCGGGCCGGTCGACGGCCCCTCGCCCGCGGTGGTGGCGGCGATGGACCAGGTACGGCGGGCGAGCGTGCTGGTGGTGGCCAGCCCGACCTACAAGGGGACCTACACCGGGTTGCTCAAGTCGTTCGTCGACCGGCTGCCGCCCGACGCGCTGGCGGGCCGGGTGGCGCTGCCGCTGCTGGTCATGGGTGACGCGAAGCACTCGCTGGCGGTGGAAGTGCATCTGCGGCCACTGCTGGTGGAGCTGGGCGCCACGGTGCCCACGCCGGGACTGGCGGTGCTGGAGTCCCAGATCCCGCGGGTGGCGGAGGTCCTGGCGGAGTGGGCGGATCGCGTCGCCCCGCAGGTGGCCGCCGTGCTGAGGGAGGAGGCACGGGGATGACCACCGCCTCGTCCGGCCGGACACCAGACCGAAGGCGGCGAATTCGCCGGACGGGGTAAACGCCTTGACAAGGCCGCAGGTATAGCCGGGAATTGGCCCGGCGAAAATCGGTGTCGTGCGCCGGAGCGGATTCTTACACTTTCGATTCGTGGACACCCCCTCCCTTCTCCAACATTTCCGGACGCACGACACCCCGCTGGTTCTCTCCCGGGGTGGCGATCTGGCGTGGGACGACGCGGAGCTCCACCGGAGCGCCGGCGACATCG
This sequence comes from Nonomuraea jiangxiensis, assembly GCF_900099965.1. Taxonomy (GTDB): domain Bacteria; phylum Actinomycetota; class Actinomycetes; order Streptosporangiales; family Streptosporangiaceae; genus Nonomuraea; species Nonomuraea jiangxiensis. The sequence continues at coordinate 439,877 of NZ_FNDJ01000001.1, forward strand.
AGGGGTACGCGCTGCTCGCCCTGGTGCCCGGGGCGCTCCCGTGGCAGCGGGCCCGGGTGCTGCTGCGCACGCTGGCCGAGTCCCGCGACGGCCTCGACGACCGGGCCCGCGCCACCCTCGCCAAGGTGACCAGGGCGCTCCTGTTCGGCCTGCCGCCGGAGCACGTCATCACCGTGCTGCTGGCGCTGCGGCGGCTGCGCGCCAACCACAAGCACGTCACGCGGGCCGCGCTCGCCTTCGTGCTGGAGCACCCGGACGCCGGTGAGCTCATCGAGGCCCGGCGGCCCGCGCTGGTCGACTGCTTCGAGCACGCGCTCGGGAAGGCGACCGCACGGGCGTGCGCGCGGCTCGTCCGCGCGGGCGACACCGGCTCCGGCTACCTGCGCCGGGCCCTGCTGCGGTTCACCTCCGACCCGGCCACGGCGATCGAGCGGGTGCGCGCGCTCTACGCGCCCGGCACGCACGGAGCGATCGCGCCGCAGGAGCCGCCCGCGCCGCTGGACCCGGTCAGGGAGCACACGCCGATCGTGACGCCGACCAACCGCGGCGACATCGCCGCGACGCTGGTGCACCTCTACCGGGGCGGCCCGGCCGCCGAGCTGCGTCCCGCCCTGGCCGGATACGTGGCCGAGGCGACGCGCGGGCTGCCGCGCCTGCCCGCGAACGTGGCCATGGTGCTGGACACGTCGGGCTCCATGCGGGGGTACGGCGAGCGCGAGTGGGCGGTCATGTCCCAGGCCGTGGCGCTCCAGCTGGTCCTGGACCGGGTCTGCGACCGGCTCACGGTCATCGAGACCGGCGACGCCGACGCCCGGGGGCCGGATCCGGTGGCCGGTGCCGCTGCCCGCGGCCTGGATCTTGCGGCCGGTGCCGGTGCCGGTCCCGGGGGCGGGGGCGGGGGCGGGGAGCCGCGTCCGGTGGGGGCGACCGACCTGGCGAGCGGGCTGCTCGATGCCCTGGAGAGCCGTCCCGACCTGGTGGTCGTCGTGACCGACGGCTACGAGAACCTGCTACCGGGCGACCTCGCCAGGGTCGCGGCCGCCCTGCCGCGTGCCGGGATCACCACGCCGGTGCTGCTGTGCCAGGCGACGTTCACCCGGGGCGACGACCTGACCCTGCGCGACCCCGCGCCCGCACTGCCGGGCCGGCCGTTCTGGCACCAGGACGACTTCGCCGCGCTGCTGCCGTGGATGTTCGCCCACTGCGCGCCCGGCCCCGACTGGATCAAGGCCGCGATGCTCGCCCGGCTGGAAGGAGGAGGAGTCACATGACCGCACGCGACACCCACGTGACCGGGCTCGACGCGCTGCTGCCCGTCCCGCTCGGCCTCGACGGTCTCGACGCCTACCGCGCGGGCATGCCGCAGCGGGCCGGGGCGCTGACCATGGTGCCCGTCTGGGGCCCGTCCCGCCCCGGCATCGTGCCGCCCCGCTCCGGGCTGAAGCTGCGGCGCGTCGTCGGATACGGCCAGGTCGAGCTGCACAACGGCGCCCGCGAGGGCGTGGCGATCGTGCCGCTGCACATCGGCTACATCCAGGACGCGGCGCAGAACCACGCGCTGTGCTCCTCGGCGCTGCTGGCCGCCGGGCAGACCAGGCGCTTCGACGACGCCTGCTGCGTCCAGGCCGGCCAGGGCGGCTACCTGGAGGGCCGTGACCAGTGGTTCTTCGTGCTGCCGGTGGAGCTGCGCGGCAAGGCGACGCGGCTGCGCGGGCGCCAGGACTACGCCAAGCTGTGGCCGGACATCACCGCGCTCAACCGCGCGTACGGGCTGCCGTCCCGCGGCCACCTGGAGCAGATCCTCTCGCGCGAGCGGGCCACGCTGACGCAGTTCCAGAGCCGGCTGGAGCTGATGCCGGGGCAGCTCGGGGCGCTGTTCTTCGTGGGCGACAAATTCGCCGGGCTGGAGCTGGCGCCCGACCCGGTCTACTTCGCCGAGATGTGGATGGCCCTGGTCTGCTTCGCGTACGGGGTCGCCGCCTGGCGGGCCGAGCCCGAGCCGGCCGAGGCGGAGCCGTACGACGGGACGAGTCTGGCCGGGCTGCGGGCCGAGCTGGCGCGCGACCGGGCGGCGTGGGTCGAGCGGGTGGCCTCCTGGATGCCCGCTCAGGACGGCGACGTGCGCCTGGTCGAGGAGGAGCGCTATCTGGACCTCCGGCTGTCCACGGTCACCGCCGCCCACCTCACAGGACAGGTGGTCACCGAGCACGACAGGCTCGTCTACGCCTCCGTGTTCGCCGACCGTTAAACCGGTTGCGATCGGCGGCGGCCGGCCGGTTGAATGATCAATGCGGGAACTGCGCTGGGCGCGGTGGACAAAACCCTCATTCCATGTAAGGGAATGGTCGCTTCGTAAACGACCCAACAGTGTCCACCGAGGCGCCGGCCACCTGTCCCGCCCCATAGCCGGGCACAGGGCTCTATACGCCGATATTCCGGCCTTTACAAGATCTTGTAAGTCATAAACAAGCAGTGTTACCTCTTGCGAAGATGCGCGCGACCTTGCGCATCACAGGCACGCAGGAGGGAAATCGTGTCGAAGTCCTGGTTACGCAGCTCTCTCGTCGCCGCGGCGGTGGTCGCGGTGGTCATCCCCCTTACGACAGGGGTCGCCCAAGGTGAACCCGGCGGGCAGTCCCCGGCGCTCCACGACTTCCAGGCGGAGCTCCACGGCAAGCCCGACGTGGACAACCGCCAGGGCCGGGTGCCCCCGCCCGCGTCGGCCAGCGCGCGCCGTGCCGGGCCCGCCGCCGACATCCGTTGGAACGCTCTCGGCACCCCGGCCTCCGTCTCCAGCGCCGAACCGCTGGCCGACGGGCTCGGCTCCGACCCCGAGCAGGCGGCCCGCGCCTACCTCAAGGCCAACGAGGCCGTCTTCGGGCTGCCGGCGGCGGCCGTCGACACGCTGGAGAAGGTCGCGATCAACCCCATCGGCGCAGGTCACGCGGTGCTGCTGCGCCAGCGGTTCGGTGACCTGCCGGCCGGTGTGGACGGCCTGGTCGCCGTCGGCGTCGTGGACGGCAAGGTCATGTACGTGACCTCCTCGCTGTCCCGCGCGACGCAGACGCCCCCGGCCGCGACGATCACCGCGGAGCAGGCCCTCGACATCGCCGCCAGGGACGGTGCCATCGACCTGGCCACGGCGGTCACCAAGCAGGCCACGCCGGTGGCGGTGCCGGCGCCCGACGGGGTGCACAGCGCGTACCAGGTGGTCCTGATCGGTGGCGGGGAGGGCGAGCCGGCGGCGTACACCACGCACGTGGACGCGGTCAGCGGCGCCATCCTGACCCGGGAGAACCTGGTGGACCACCACTTCGACCCGGACAACCCGCGCTGGGAGGCCTTCCCGGCGAACCCGCGCGACGACTACTCCTCCCGCGACACCCGCCAGACCTGGTGCTTCACCAAGGCCCCCGGCTGTGACTACGTGAGCGGCGGCGATCCGGCGACGGGCAAGGCCTGGGACGTGAACCACGCCACCGACACGCCCACCAACACCAGCATCGGCAACTCGGCCAGGACCGTCGAGAACCGGGCGAGCGGCGACGCCTTCTCCGTCGGCACCCGCTCCAACGTGCTCACGCCGAGCAGGAACTACGCCTACCCGTGGCGCAACACCTGGTACGAGGCCAAGTGCGACCCGGCCGTGTTCGACCAGGAGGGCGAGGCGGACCTGGAGGCGGCCATGGCGAACCTGAACGCCATGCACAACCGCATGCACGACTGGTCCTACCGGCTGGGCTTCACCGAGACCGCCTGGAACATGCAGTCCGACAACGGCGACCGCGGCGGCCTCGGCAACGACCCCGAGCAGGGCAACGCCCAGGCGGGCGCGCGTGTCCTGTCGGTGCGTGACAACGCCAACCAGATCACCGGTCCGGACGGCGTCGCCCCGATCACGAACATGTACCTGTGGCAGCCGATCGCCGGCTCGTTCTACTCGCCGTGCGTGGACGGCGACTACGACATGTCGGTCATCGGGCACGAGTACACGCACGCCATCTCCGGCCGCATGGTCGCAGGCCCGAACGCCGGCTGGAGCGGCGCCCAGGCCGGCGCGATGAACGAGAGCACCTCCGACCTGGTGGCGATGGAGTACCTGTCCGAGTACGGGTTCCGGCCCGCCGGCGACACCCCGTACGTCACCGGTGGCTACGTGACCGGCGACAAGTCGCGCGGCATCCGGAACTACGACATGTCGAAGTCCCCGCTGAACTACAGCGACATCGCCTACGACATCGTCGGCGCGCAGGTGCACGCCGACGGCGAGATCTGGTCGGCCACCCAGTTCGACGTGCGCGCGGCCTTCGTCAAGCGGTACGGCGACGGCAACGCCAAGCAGCAGAAGGCGTGCGCGGACGGCCAGACGCCGGTCGAGCGCTGCCCGGGCAACCGCCGCTGGGCGCAGCTGTCGTTCGACGCGCTGCTGCTGATGGCCTCGGGCGCGGTCAGCTACGTCGACCACCGCGACGCGCTGCTGGCGGCCGACCGGATGCGTTTCGACGGCAAGAACCAGGACATCATGTGGCGCGCGTTCGCCGAGCACGGCCTGGGCGCGGGGGCGGCGAGCAACGGCGGCAACGACCCCGACCCGACGCCGAGCTTCGTCGACCCGGCGGGCAAGAACGGCTCGCTGCAGCTCAAGCCGCTGGGCGAGGCCAAGGGCGCGGCGCTGCGGCTGTACGTGGGCGACTACGAGGGACGTGCGGTCCCGGTCGCCGACACCGACCCGGCGACGCCGCTCGGCGACACCGTGGAGATGACGCCCGGCGTGTACGACTTCATCGCGGTGGGCAACGGGTTCGGCCACAAGCGCCTGGACTTCGTGGTGCTGCCGGGCGTGAAGCTGCCGCTGCCGCTGGCCCTGTCGCGTAACCACGCCTCGGCGGCGAACGGCGCGACGGCCACGGGCGACGGCGTCAACCAGGCCAAGCTGATCGACGAGACCGAGGCCACGAACTGGGCCTCGCTCACCGGGGCCCCGGCCGGCAAGTCGGTCGTGGTGGACCTGGCGGGCGACAGCCCGGTCAAGGTCGGCAGGGTGCAGGTGAGCGCGATGCTGCGGCCCAGCATCGGCGACCCGGCCGACCCGGGGGGGCAGAACCGCTTCTCCAGCCTGCGCTCCTTCGAGGTGCTGGCCTGCAGCCAGGACTGCACCGTGCCGGAGAACTTCAGGAAGATCTACACCAGCCCGGCGGACGCCTTCAAGTCCGGGCTGCCGCGGCCCAGGGGCGCGGACATGATCTTCAAGTCGTTCGACGTCCGGGACACCAGTGCCACGCACCTGATGCTCAGGGCGCTGACCACGCAGTGCACCGGCAACCCGCTGTACCTCGGTGAGCAGGACAACGACCCGAACTCCGCGACGGACTGCGCCACGGCCAGCCCGCAGCGGAACCAGGTGAGGGCGGCCGAGTTCCAGGCCTTCTCACACTGACCCCCAGGATCGCGGCCCGCGCTCCCCGGTTCCCCAGGGGCGCGGGCCGCGCCGGGGGCCGGGCCTCGATACGTGGCTGGGGCGGCGGATCAGTAGATGCGGTACTTGCGGCCGCAGTTGTCGAACTTGCCGGCCCAGCAGGTGAAGGTGTAGACCTTCTTGATCCCGCGGCCGCTCCAGCTGCCGACGGTCTTGCCGTCCCAGGACCGGTTGAACTTGTGCCAGGAGCCGTTCTGGTAGTACTCGAACCAGACCCAGCCCTTCTTGCCGCCGCGCTTGTCCACGCCGTTCCACTTCGTGAAGACCTTGCCGCCGCTCTTCCACGTCTTGCCGAAGGTGTAGGCCTTGCGGTCGCTGGAGAAGAACTTCCCCCAGTTCCCGGAGCCGGCGGTCGACGCGGACGCGGTGGCGGACTGAGTGGCGGACTGGGTGGCCGCCTGGGCGGAGGCGGGGCTGAGGGCCAGTCCCGCGAAGGCCACGGAACCGGCCATGGCCGCGATCGCCAGAGTCTTACGCATTCGAGGTTCCTCCCCCTTGTCGTGCTGCCGGGCGGTCCGGCAGGAAGGACACTACGGAGACCTCAAGCGATCAACCGCGCACAAATCCACACATCCGGAGTGACGGGGGACACACCCCGCCCGGGGGGTCAGGAAGTCGCGGGCCGGGCGGCCGGTCCGTCCAGCCGGGGCAGGAGGAGCGGCGACCGCGACGCCTTGGCCCGGGCGCCGGAGTCCGGGCCGCACAGCGTGAGCAAGGTGTGGTCGGCGAGCGCGTAGTCGATCGGGCTCGGCTGGATGACGCCGTTCTCGTCGATCGTCTGGTAGTTGGCGAGGTTGACCCCGAACGAGTTCTGGCGCTCGCCGTCCGCGCTGGTCAGGGACTGCGTGGTCATGCCCCAGACACCGCCGGTGTGGCCCCAGAACCGGCCGCACGGCAGGTCGAGGGCGAGGAGGCCGAGGCCGTACGGGATGGCGATGCTTCCGGACAGCACGGGCACCGTCTTCTGCATCTCGGCCAGCTCCGCCGCGCCGAGCAGCTTGCCGCGGAACAGCGCCCGGTAGAACTGGTCGAGGTCCTCCATCGTGGACACGAGCGCGCCCGCCGTGCCGGCCCATGACATGTCGTAGACGCTGAAGTCCCGCGGCGGGTCGAAGGTCCCGAGCAGCGACTCGTACCCCTTGGAGTGCGGTCCCGGGATGACCGGGGTGCGCGGGAACGACGTGTGCCGCAGCCCGGCCCTGCGGATCACGTCACGGGTGATGTACTGCTCCGCGTCCTGGCCGGTCACCTTCTCCAGGAGCAGGCCGGCGATCACGTAGTTCGTGTTGGAGTACACCCCCGGCGTCGCTCCCGGCTCGCCCGTCGGGGGCGCGTCCAGGCCGATCCTGGCCAGTTCCGCGGGGGCGAACCGGCGGAAGCGGTTCTCCTCCAGGCTCTCGACGGTGGTGAAGATCACCTGGGTGTGGTTGGCGATGTGGCTGGTGTGGTTGAGGATCATCCGCACGGTGATCCGGTCGCCGCGGTCGTCGGGGAACAGGTCCGGCAGGTAGCGGCCGATCGGCGCGTCCAGGTCGATGGTGCCGCGGGCCACCTGCCGCAGCACGGCCACGGCGGTGAACGTCTTGGTGATGCTGCCGACGCGGTGCACCATGTCGGGGCTCACCGGGCGCCGCGTCTGTGTGTCGGCGACTCCGGAGGCGCCCTTCCACGTCCGGCTCCCGTCGCGTACGTGGCTGTAGATGCCGTACATCCCTGCGTCGACCACGGCGTCCAGCGACCGGCGCAACTCCTGCCGGTCGAGCCCGGCTGTGTCCGCCCCCGCGGCCGTGGCGGGTGCGGTCAGGACGCCGGTCACGAGGAGCGCGCTCGTTGCGATCTTCAGTAATAGGCGAGAACTCATGGCCGTCAGCATGTCCTCGATGATGACGGCGGGTAAGTCCGCTGTGTCATCGCCTCCACATGACAGAAGTCATCGAGGACTCGGGCGCGGGCTGCTGTGGATGGGCAGTGCCCCTCGCACGCAGTACCCTTCATAACCGGTCGGCCGCCCCCGAGGAAGGACACCGCGGATGCCCCATGCGGCGAGGCCCACGGTCACGCTGCACGACGTGGCCGCCGCGGCGGGAGTCTCGGTCTCCACCGCGTCCAGGGTCCTGGGCGGCAGCAGCCGCAAGGTCGCGCCCGAGTACGAGGCCCGCGTACTGGCCGCGGCGGAGGCCCTGCGTTACACGGTGGACGCCTCCGCGCGGGCGATGCGCCGGGCGAGCGACGCGGTCGCGCTCGTCGCCGACGACCTGACGACGCCCTCCATCGGCATGGTGGTGGCCGCCATGGAACGCGAGGCCCGGACGGCCGGAGCCTTCGTCACGGTCTCGTCCACCATGGGCGTTCCGGACCGCCAGCTGGAGACCGTGCGCCTGCTGCGGGCGCTGCGCCCGCGCGCGCTCGTGCTCACCTCCAGCCGGTTCATGGCGGACGCGCTCGAAGGCGGGCTGGGCAGGGAACTCCGCTCGTACGAACGCGACGGCGGCCGGGTCGTGATCGTCGGCGAGGCGGACCCGCCTTTCGACGCGATCGGCTTCGACAATTACCGCGCCGGATTTTCTGCGGGCGCCTTCGTCGCGCGATCCGGGCATCGCCGGGTGGCGATATTCGGCGGCTCCGCAGAACTACGCAACATGTCCGACCGTACGGCCGGATTCGTCGCCGGACTGCGGGCCGGAGGGGTGGCCGAGCGGGACGTCCGGATCGATCACTGCCCGGTCAGCCGGGCCGGCGGATTCCAGGCGGCGGAACGGTTGGCGGCGGCGGGAATGGACGGCCGGGAGGCGGTTCTCGCGGCCAACGACCTCATCGCCGTCGGCGCACTGTCGGGTTTCCGGGCCGCGGGTGTGCGGGTTCCCGAGGACGTTTCCGTGACGGGGATCGACGACATTCCGCTCGCCGGTGACGTGACGCCGCGGCTGACGACGGTGGCGCTGCCGCTGGCGCACGCCGGCGCGGAGGCGATCCGCTTCGCGCTGGGGGAGGCGGCGGCCACGCCCCGGCGGCTGACCCTCGAAGGGCGACTGATCGTCCGCGAGAGCACCCGTCCCTGACCTCCGTGGTCAGGGGCCCGGGGGCCGGCTCAAGCGGACGTTCACGGGAGTCGATCGGTCAGGCGAAGCCGCCGCTCCGGGTTCTCACCGGACACTCTTGACGCTCCCGTGAAGCCGTGCAAATGTGCGGAATACGTTTTCCCGATCACCGAGCCGCAGTCCGAGATCGACGATCCTGACCCCCACAGGAGAGAAATCCAGATGTCCCAACGGAAATACCGGGCCGCGATCATCGGGACCGGTGCCATCGCGCACGCCCACGCCAAGGCGGTGCTCGGCTCCGGCCGGGCGAGCCTGGTGGCGGTGGCCGACGTGGACGCCGGCCGGGCGAGCGAGTTCGCCGCCACGTACGACGTGCCACGCAGCCACGCCAGCGCGGAGGAGCTGCTGCGCGCGGAGGAGCTGAACTTCGTGCACCTGTGCACGCCGCCCAAGCTGCACGCCCCGCTGGCCCTGGCCTGCCTGGAGGCCGGGGTGACGGCGCTGGTGGAGAAGCCGCCCACGCTCTCGCTCGCCGAGTTCGACACCCTGATCGAGGCCGAGCGCCGCTCGAACGCGCACGTCGCGACCGTCCTGCAGCACCGCTTCGGGGCCGGCGCGCTGCGCCTGCGCAGACTGGCGGACGCCGGCGAACTGGGCCGCCCGCTGCTGGCGACCAGCCTCACCCAGTGGTACCGCGACGGGGACTACTACGCGATGCCGTGGCGTGGCACCTGGGAGTCCGAGGGCGGCGGGCCCACGATGGGGCACGGCATCCACCAGTTCGACCTGCTGTTCTCGGTGCTCGGGCCGTGGCGCGAGGTCACGGCCGTGGCGGCCCGCCGGTCCCGCGACGTGGACACCGAGGACGTGTCGATGGCGCTGGTGACGTTCGAGAGCGGCGCGGTCGCCACGATCGTGAACTCGGTCGTGTCCCCGCGGCAGACCTCCCAACTGCGCTTCGACTACGAGCACGCCACGGTGGAGGTCGACCACCTGTACGGCTACACCGACGACGACTGGACCATGACCCCGGCGCCGGGCCACGAGAAGGTGGCCGCCCTGTGGGCGGAGGGTCACACCGACGTGCCCAGCGGCCACCCCGGCTGGCTCACCGCCGTGCTCGACGCGCTCGACCAGGGCCAGGCGCCGCCGGTGACCACCTCCGACGCCCGGCGCACGATGGAGTTCATCGCCGCCCTGTACGCCTCGTCCTTCACCGGTGAGCGCGTGCGGAGCGGGCAGATCACCGCCGGCAGCCCGTTCGCCCTGAGCATGGAGGGCACGGGCGCCCCCTGGGAGAAGGTGAGGAACAAGTGACCCTACGGGCCAACCACGCGCTCGGCCGCTCGGTCGCCGTCACTGCGGGCGACGTCGAGTTGTTCACCTACGTCTACCGGCCGGACACGCCGGTACTGGAGTCGCCGAAACCGTACCTGCATCCCGTCCGCACCCTCGGCGGTGCGCTGGTGTCGCTGTTCCGGCCGCACGACCATGTCTGGCACAAGGGCATCGCCTGGTCGCTGCCGCACGTGGGGGAGCACAACTTCTGGGGCGGGCCGACGTACGTACAGGGGGAGTACGTGCAGCTCGACAACAACGGCAGCGCCACGCACCGCGAGATGACCACGCTGGCGGCCCGGGACGGCCGGGTCGAGCTCGGGCACACGCTCGGCTGGACCGCGCAGGCGGGCGACCCGGTGATCGAGGAGCGGCGGGCCCTGACCGCGCTCCTCGTGGACGACGCGACCTGGGCGCTGCTGTTCGACACGGCCATGACGAACGTGTCCGGCGGCACGATCGACTTCGGCTCCCCGACCACGAAGGGCCGCGAGAACGCCGGATACGGCGGCCTCTTCTGGCGCGGCCCCCGGTCGTTCACCAACGGCGTCATCCAGTCGCCCGGCGGGGCGGGCGGCGACGAGTTGCGCGGCACGCGGGCGGAGTGGTTCGGCTTCCGCGGCCGGCACGACGAGACCGGCGAACACTCGACGATCGTCATGGTGGACGACACCGCGAACCCGCGGCACCCGCCGCAATGGTTCGCGCGCAGCGAGCAGTTCGCGTGCCTGTGCCCGGCGCCGTTCTTCAGCGAGGAGGTGCCGCTGCCGGACGGCGAGACCATGCGCTTCCGGTACGCGGTCCTGATCGCCGACGGCGACCGCGGCCCGGACGGTTGCGCCCGGCTGGCCGAGCAGGGCAGGCAGGCACTGGCCGGAGCGGCGGGGTCATGACGTTCCCCGGGGGCACGTCGGTCAGCCGGCTGTCGGTCTACTCGGGTTCCGCCTGCGCCGACGGCCTGGAAGGCGGCACGCCGCACCTGCACACGGCCTCCACCGAGGCGTACGTGGTCGTCGGCGGGCACGGCGCGCTGCTCACGCTGGACCTGAACGGCTTGCGCGAGACGCGGCTGAGCGCCGGCTCCACCGTGTGGTTCACGCCCGGCACCATCCACCGCGCGGTCAACCACGGCGACCTGGAGGTCGTGGTCGTCATGCAGAACGCCGGGCTGCCCGAGGCGGGCGACGCCGTCATGACGTTCCCGCCGGAGATCGTGTCCGACCCGGAGCGCTACCGAGCCGCCGCCACCCTGCCCTCCGGACCGCCCGCAACCGCCCTGCCCTCCGGACCGCCCGCAACCACCTTGCCCGCCGTGCCCGGACTGCCTGCCGCCGGCCCTCCTGCCGTCGCCCCACATGACGTCGAGGAGGCCGTCGCGCGGCGGCGGGATCTGGCCGTCGAGGGGTTCCTGCGGCTGGCGGACAGCGCCGCCCGCGGCGACCTCGGCCCCCTCCGGCGGTTCTACGACAGCGCCGTCGCGCTGGTCCGCCCCAGGGTGGCGGACTGGCGGGCGATCTGGGAGGACACGGTCGCCCGGGAGACCCGTCACACCGCCGCGATTCTGGACGCCCTGGAACAAGGCGACGGAGCCCACCTCAGCCGGTCGGCCCTGATGGAGAGCCCGCCGGAGAGGCGATGGGGGATGTGCGGGCACCTGCGCGCGCACGACGTCACCCACCCCATCGTGCGCACCCCGGAACAGGATTAGCGACAATGATCGGCATGGATGACGGGCCCAAGGCCCCGCCGACCCTGCACGACGTCGCCCGGGAGGCAGGCGTCTCCATCGCCACGGCGTCACGCGCGCTCAACGGCAGCTCGCGCAACGTCCGATCGGAGAACGCCTCCCGGGTGCGGGCCGCAGCGGCCAAGCTCGACTACGAGCCGCACCTGTCGGCGCAGGCCATCGCGAAGGGCTCGACCAGGACCGTCGCGCTGGTGGTGCGCGACGTCGCCGATCCCTACTTCTCCTCCATCGCCGCCGGGGTCACCCAGGCGGCGCAGGAGTGCCGGCTCATCGTCACCATGGCGGTGGCCGGCGGCTCGCCCGAGCGGGAACTGGAGATCGTCAGGACGCTGCGCGGCCGACGCCCCCGCGTCATCATCGTCGCCGGCAGCCGGGTGGACGGCTCCGGCACCAGGGGCACCCTTGTCGAGGAGCTGACGGAATACCGTACGGCGGGCGGGCGGGTCGTCCTGATCAGCCAGCGGGACCTGCCGTTCGGCACGGTCACGATCGACAACCGGGGCGGCGCCGAGCGGCTGGCGCGGGCGCTGCTCGCGGCGGGCTACCGGCGCTTCGCGGTCCTCCACGCGCAGGAACGGATCCGTACGTCCCGCGAGCGCCACGACGGCTTCCTCGCCGGGCTGCGCCACGCCGGGGTGCCGGAGCCGCTCGCGATCGAGACCGGCTTCACCCGCGCGGGCGGCTACGAGGCCGCGCGCCGGCTGGTGGAGCGGGGGGTGGCGGACGTGGAGGCGGTGTTCGCGGTCAACGACGTGATGGCGATCGGCGCCATGACGGGTCTCCGCGACGCCGGGATCGTGCCCGGCCGGGACATCGGGGTGGCGGGCTTCGACGACATCGACGCGGCGGTGGACGTGGTCCCGGCCCTCACGACGGTGGCCGTGCCGCTGCGCGAGGCCGGCCTGACGGCGATGCGCCTCGCGCTGTCGGACGAGGAGACGGCCGACCACTCCCTGCCGACCAACGTCGTCCTCCGCGAGAGCACCCCGCCCCGACCACCCACCTGAGCCCCCACCTGAGCCCCCACCTGAGCCCCCACCTGAGCCCCCACCTGAGCCCCCGCCCCCCTGAACGCACCCCGCTGACCGCCCACCGCTTCGCCCTGCCGGCTCGGCGTCAGCGGCGGAACAGGTCCAGCAGTTCCTCCGCCCGCTCAGTGCGGGCGATCCACACCTCGCGGCCCCGCCGCTCCCGCGTGATGAGCCGCCCCGCCCGCAGCCGGTCGCAGTGGTACGTGAGGCCGCTGGGCGCGATCCTCATGCCGGTCGCCAGCATGGACATGGTCATGGGCTGGTCGAGCGCGCAGAGCAGGTCGGCACGGACGGGCCCGACGAGCGCCGACAACTCGTCCACGGCCGGCGCCATGGGCTCGCGCCACAACGCCTCCACCCCGGGGACGGGGTAGGCGATCCACACCGCCTCCGGGTCGTCCAGGCTGAAGATCACCGACTCCCGGCCGGCCAGCATCGGCACCAGGACGATGTCCCGGGCGCCCAGGTCGTACGTGCCGGCCTCGGTGCCGGAGATGAGCAGGCCGCGCTCCCCGTACGTGATGCGCTCGCTGAGCGCCCCCAGCAGCAGCTCGGCCCCGCCGCGTACGGTGGCGATGCCCACCCGCTGGACCTCCCGGTCCAGCAGCGAGCGGGCCTGCTTCCACAGGGGCTCCGTGGTGTTCCACACCTCGGACAGCGCGCCCGCGTAGCCGCGCAGCCAGTGGGCGGGGCGCGCGGCGGCCGAGCGCCAGTGGGCCGGCGGCTCTCCCGGGCCGAACGTCCGTTCCAGGTCCTTGACCAGGTTCTCCGGCGGGAAGTCGCGCAACGCGGTGATCTGCGCCTGCACCGTGACGTCGCCGTCGGCGGGCGTACGCGGCACCAGGAAGTCGGGTGCGACCGGGTGGCCCGGCGCGCCCAGCGGACGTACCGCCTCGTGGCCGATCCGGCCGACTCGGGAGCCGATCGCCCGCCGCCAGGGCTCGGGCAGGCCACGGCGGCGGCCGGCGAGGGCGTCGGCGGCCATGGCGAGGGCGGTCAGCGTGGGCGAGATGGAAATGGAGAGCTGAGGTGTGGAGCGGACGCGCAGCTCGCTCCACCCCTTCGTCCTGGTGACTTGAGCCCCCGCGGGCAGGACTTTCGACAGGGAGTGCATTGCCGGAGAGACGCCTCAACTATTACGTGATGCGAACGCTCCTGCTTTCGATGGCATTATTCCGCTCGATGATCGCGTCCATGAAATACGTCCCCCTGTGTGCTGCCGTAATGCCGGATTCACCGGTCACACGGCAACTTACGCCCTTTCGCTAACCTGCGGCTTTCACATCCCTTACACTGCCCTGTCACGTATCTGTCCCAGTTATCCCCGCCACCCTCGGGACAGCCTCCCGGCGCCCCTCGCCCTCGTCTTCACGGGAATTCCGGTTCGCAAGGAAACACAATGTCGGTCATCCGTCAACCGGCCTGATCCGGCCGCGACCAGCCCCCTGTGCCTGCCCCTGGCGGCCGGCCGCGTTGGTTCTTTGCCACCGGAACGTAGGTCCCTTTCACACGGGTGAAGAGATCGCTGCCCGGGGGTGGAGTTTTTCACCACGGTCATCCAGAAGAACCACTGGCCGGTGCCCCCATCGGGATGGAAAGCTGCCCGCAACCGCCCCGGTCCTCCTGCGAACGGATGGCCGGGGTGGAACCCCTGCAGGGTGCACCGGAAGGAGTGCGACGATGACGCAAGACGCCGGCCGCGTCGCGGCGAAGCGGATCAATGACCACGTGGAGCTGATCCACGGGGACAGCCCGGACACAGTGTTGGAAGTGCCTCGCCGTGACTGGGAGCGCTTCACCGCGGCAGTCAAGTCGGGAGCCTTCGATCTGGAGTCACTCGAACGGGAGGCCGAAGAGCACGTCGCCTGACGTACTCGCCGGCACCACAGGGGCGTCCGTTCTCGCGCAGGGGAGCGGGCGCCCTCTCGCGTGTCCGCCAGGGCGCCCCGCCCACGCCAAGTTTGGCACGCATTGCACGCTCTGCGACACAAGAGGCCATGGACGATGGAAAGGCCGGAGGTGATCCTTACAGTCGCAAAACTCCCCAGAAAAGGACAAAGGATGTTTCGAGTGAGGACACGCATCGGAGCCGTGGTGGTCGCGGGGCTGATGACCTTAACGGGTTTCAGTCTCACGTCGGGGAACGCCATGGCCAGGACTGCCGAACCGAGCGCCGCGCAGGCCGGGCCGGCGAGTGGTGAACCGGCCGACCCCTCAGCCGGAAACCCGCCGGCCCAGCGAACAGGCGAGAGCTCCGCCGCGGATCTGCTGGAACTTCGCAACCAGTGGTACGACTTGTGCATGTCCGCGCGCGGGGGTGCCGGCGAACGCCCGGTCTTCGTCACCACGTGCGGCGGCTGGTTAGACCAGCGCTGGGTACGCGAACCGATACCGAACTCCCCGTACACCCGTTTTCGCAACTACGCGCTCCAGCTGTGCCTCGCCGCCCGAGGGAACACCGCCGCTGTCGCCACAACGTGTGGCACTGGAGCGCAATGGCCCGACCAGCTCTGGGTGGTCCTCATCAACGACTGGGGCAACTACCAACTCGGGAACGCTGCCTCAGGGTTGTGCCTGGGGGTCAGCGCTTCGGGTGAGGCACCGGTGCGAGCGACCACATGCGCCGACAGGCAGGACCAGACCTGGATGCCGTACCCCTAGCTACTTGCCCCTGAAAAAGGCTGGTGAGCCTTGATCAACCGGCTGTAGATGCCGGCGAACGTGGATGCGGTGTGCCGGGATGGTCCGTGGGCGCGCCCCGGGCCCCAGGTCACCCGCTGATAACCGTCATCCGTTGGAGGTTGTAAGCGAAGATCCCGAGCGCTGCCCAGATTCGTGCGCCTTTGGCCCATTCCACGATCAGGTTCAATCCGGGCAGTTCGGTGCTGCTCTTCGTCCGGAACACCCGGTCGCCGATCTTCGGGTCGATCTCGTCGCCGGTCTTCAGCAGCGCAACCAGCATCCGCGCGTCCGACAGCGTCAGTTTCCCCGTCTGGGTCAGCTTTCGGCCTTCGCCCACCCACTCGGTGAACGCTCACAACTCCTCTTGCATAGCGTTCAGAGTATGGCGCGGCGTTCGCCTCAGCCGCCCGCGCGATGCGAACGAGCCCTTCCTGGCTCATGGACACCCGTAGGATCGGGTGCCGTGGCGAAGAAGCGTAAAGCGAAGGCAAGCCCCACGCGGGGGGTCAGCGGTCATCCTGCCCGGCGCGCGCTGCAACTCGCGGCCCGTCAGCCCGCACCTGATCGTCGTTCCGGGCTGCTTGAGTCGCTGCTGGGGACCGCTGGGGATCAATGGTGGCCGGAGTCCCAGAATGCGATCATCGAGCGCCTCGCCGACCTGCCGGCCCACTCGCCTCTGCGGCTGGAGAACGCCGTCGTCGACCTGGTCGGCGAGGAGCTGTGGACACGTACCCAGACCGAGACCATGGGTTTCCACTGGGACCAGTACCTGGCCGCTCTGGCCGATCTCGTCCGCGACAAGATCCAGATCGGCGCGCGCACCGGCGGGCAGGTGGATGACCTGTGGCAGCTGCTGCACGGGCTGGCCGCGATGACCCCGCCGTCCAGCGGGCAGATGCTGCGCCGCGACCCCGACCTCGCCGTTCGAGAAGCCATCAAGGACACCACGGCGGCCTTGGCCAAGGCCGGCATCGCTCCCGAGTGGCCGAGTGACGTTCTCCGGGCCGCTCCGGCTGGGGAGCCACTGCTGCTGGCTGACGCGTACGGTTCGCGGTACGCGCTCCTGGCCCCCTTCACCTGGGGCGAGCAGGACCCGCACTGGTACTGCTGGGACATCGACCGCTGCACCGGAGACCGGGTCGTGCACGCCGGCGTATTCGCCTCACCGCAGGAAGCGTTGGCTGAGTGGCGAGCCGCCGTCGGGACGCACGCGGCACCCGCCTTTGCCCAACCGGCTCCGTGCGACCAGGCCAAAGCCCGCGACCTGCTGGATCCGCTGTGCCGTTCTGACCTCGTGGGTGCCCTGCTGTTCGGCGGTGAGTCGCGACAGCTCATCGCCGAGCATTTCCGCCTGCGCCAGCGCGCCCGCGCGCTCTGCGAGTCGTTCACCGTCGCTCCCGAGCCCAGGCTTCAGCAGGACCTGAACCCGATCATCGACGACTTCGCCGCCTGGCTACGCGATCGAGATGACCGCAGCCCCGAACGGGAAGACGTCGCCACGCTCGCCGACAGTTGGTCCCACCTGTCCGGGCCCGGCTACTATGCCTGCTCCCCGCATCGGATCGAGCACGCCGTGGTCCTCGTCGCGGACGGGTACATCGAGAAGTACGCCGAGGCTGTACTCGATCTGCTGCCGCAGTGGGTCGAATGGTGCATCGAGCGCACGGGCCTGACCGGCGAACTGGCAGAGCGATCCCGCCGGGCAGCCGCGAACAACCGGTGGGACGGATCCGACAGCATGGACCTGCGCCGCATCGAATAGGGCGGGCCGTTGCGCTTTCCGCGTCATGTGGTTCAGGGACTGAGCGGCGGCAAGATGGTTGGTCAGGGGCTGATCGCCGAGGAGCAGAGACGCGTTCTCACGGGTTTGCGCCTTCCGGTCGAAAGTTGCGCGAGCGTGGGGTGCCGGCTGTCACGAGTGCGTTTAGCAGGCGGCCGAAGGCGCTCAGGTCGGCGCGGCGCCATGGCGGAGATCGTGGAGCCGGATCGGCGGTAGGCCCGCCAGGTAGGGCGGCCGGAGAAACCGGTCGGAGACATGCCGGGATGCGGCCGGTGGCCGTCGGGCTGGGTGGAGACGAACTCGCCGTCGGTCCACGCCTCGCCCATGGCCAGCCGTTCTTGGCGTTGCTGCTGCCGGTGAACACGCAGCACCCGTGCGGTGTCGGTGTCCAGAGCGATGGTGCGCACCGAGGCGCCGGTCTTCGGAGTGCCCTCATGAACCTCCCAGGCCAGCTGCACGAGCTGCCAGATCACGGTCAAGGCATGGCCGTGGAGCCGGTGCACGTGACCCACCCGTACGATGTCTCGGCGCGGTCCACCGCCTGCACGCCCAGGGCGCGGAGATGTTAGTCGGGCGCGTACTCGTCGATCGCGGCCGTCTGACCTTCGACGAGGGGCTCGCCGGACGTCACGGAACGCACAGCCTCTTCCGAGAAGGATCACGTCAAATAGATTCTGAGCTCCTGGATTCCGTGAGGCGGGTCGCGGAGGGCGTGCAAGGAAAGCAGCCGGTCTCCTCGGTGCGGGCAAAGCGGTCGGCGATCTCCCTGAGATTCACCTGTCGAGGCCTGGGCAAGGGTCGTTCAGCGGCCCCGGGAGTCCACCATCAGAGACAACAGTCGTGTGAGTTCCCTGCGGTCATCCGGCTCGAGTTCCCGCAGGAAGGTCTCGCTGACGGCGTCCGCTCGGGGGCGGGCGGCCGCGTAGATCTCCCGGCCCTTGTCCGTGAGCGACACGAACCGCCGTCGCCTGTCGCGTGGTTCGGTACGCCGCTCGACCACCCCCTGGGCCTCAAGCCGGGCAAGCAGATCCGCGAGCGTCGCCTTCGTGGAGGCGGCGGCCTCGACGAGCAAATTCTGTTCGAGCTCGGTGGCCTCCGCCAGGGCGGCCAGGACGGCGTACTGCGGCTTGGTCAGGTCCGGCAGGGCTCGCTGCCAGCGGATGCCGTGCTCCCGCAGGACCAGGCGCATCGCATGGAAGGGGCGGTCGTCGAGCATGGAGCCTCCGGGTTGACCGTTCGTGTACGAACGACTAGCGTACCCCTCGCGAAATTGTTCGTACACGAACGATTGGAAGGGAATGCGGCTCATCGTCGGCCTGACCGGGGCGACCGGCGTACCTGCCGGTGTCGCACTGCTCAATGCGCTGCGAGAGCTGGACGGCGTCGAGACCCACCTGATCGTCTCCCGGTGGGCGCGGACCACGATCGAGCTCGAAACGGGCCTGCGGGTGCGGGAGGTAGAGGCTCTCGCCGACCGGATGCACGGGCCGGGAAACCATGCCGCGTCCATCAGCTCCGGCTCGTTCCCGACGGACGGGATGATCGTCGCTCCGTGCAGCATGAAGACGCTGGCGTGCATCCGCGCGGGTTACGCCGACGGGCTGCTCGGCCGTGCGGCCGACGTCGTGCTTAAGGAACGCCGGCCGCTCGTGCTGGTCCCCAGGGAGACGCCGCTGAGCGAGATCCACCTGGAGAACAGGCTGGCGCTGTCCCGGATGGGCGCCCGGATCGTGCGGCCGATGCCGGCCTTCTACAACCGCCCGGAATCGGTCGCCGACATCGTCGACCACATCGTGACCCGCATTCTCGACCGGTCGGGCTGCCCTCTCCCCGGGAGAGGCGCTGGTGCGGCATGACAAGGAGCCCTGATGGCATTTGACGACCTGCGGTCTTTTCTGGCCGCACTCGATGCGGAGGGGCACGCCATCGCGATGGGCCTGCCGCCGGGCACCTCCACGCGCGAACAGGTCGACGAATTTGCCCGCCGGTGGGACCGATTCCCGGTCGCACCGACACGCCGGGATGATCTGCCCTGGCGAGAGAACACCGTCGACGGCGGCGACATCGACCTGTTCGAGCTGCTGCCCCTGTTCCGGCTGAACGACGGCGACGGCGGCTTCTGTCTCGACAAGGCCGCCGTGGTCACCCGGGACCCCGACGATCCGGGCCACTTCGGCAAGCAGAACGTCGGCATCTACCGGATGGAGGTCAAAGGCCCACGCAAGCTCGCGATCCAGCCCGTCCCGATGCACGACGCCGCAGTGCATCTCCGGCATGCCGAGGAGCGCGGGGAGGATCTCCCGATCGCCATCACGATCGGGAACGACCCGGTCATCACGCTGATGGCGTCGGCCCCCCTGCGTTACGACGAATCCGAGTACGAGATGGCTGGCGCCATCCGCCAGAGCCCCTACCCCATCGTGGTGACTCCGCTGCGCGGTCTGGACGTCCCGTGGGGCTCGGAGGTCGTCATCGAAGGAGTCATCGAGGGCCGTAAGCGCGAGATCGAGGGTCCGTTCGGGGAGTTCACCGGCCACTACTCGGGCGATCGCGACCTGCCCGTCGTCCGGGTCGACAAGGTGTCGTTCCGGACGGCACCCATCTTCGAGTCGCTCTACCTCGGCATGCCGTGCACGGAGCTCGACCACCTCATCGGGCCTGCTACCTGCGCGCTGCTCCTCCAGCAGCTCAAAGCCGACTTCCCCGAGGTCAGGGCAGTCAACGCGATGCACACCCCACGGCCTCCTGGTGATCATTTCCACCGGGCGCGCGATACGGCGGCTTCGCGAAGGCCGTCGGGGTGAGGGCCATGACGACGCGACTCGACCCGGGCGCCTCTCCAACCGGCATCACCGACAAGCTCGTCACCGACGCCACCACCCCCGTCGCGCCCGACACCCGGGGTCACTACAGCCAGCAGGTCCGGGACCTGCCGGAAACCGCCGAGTGGGTCACCAGGATCACCGCGATGCTCAACGAAGGGAAACGCCATGCACTGGCCACGCTGTGATCACGACGACGTCGTCGTGGCGGCCACCAGCCCCGTCCCAGGGGTATGGGAGGTGTTCCAATGCCAGATGTATACGTATATGTGGCGGTCTGCGGAGCCACTGCGGCGCATCTCCCGGGAACGCTACCCGGCCGAATTCCGGCTGACGAAGGCCGACATCGATGCCGCGCACGAGTCCCCCTCGATCCCCGCACTGCGAGGCCGGTCATGAGCGGCCCCGAGATAACGACCCGCAGTGGTCGCGTCCGGGGTACGGCCGATGCCGGAGTCAACGTCTTTCTCGGCATCCCCTTCGCCAAGCCACCGATCGGCGCGCTCCGACTGGCGGCCCCCGTGCCCGCCGAGCCGTGGGACGGGGTCCGGCCGGCGGATGCGTTCGGGCCGCCGCCACCGCAGGTCGGTGTGGCCCAAGGCGACCCGGAGTGGCTGACCGTCAACGTGTGGACACCCGACCTCGGTGCGGCGCGGCTGCCGGTCATGGTGTGGATCTACGGTGGCGCCTACGTCCGGGGCCACACGGCTGATCCGACCTACGACGGAGCCCGGCTGGCGCGAGAGGGCGGCGTGGTCGTCGTCACGCTGAACTATCGGGTGGGTGCGGAGGGCTTCGGGCTGTTCGCCGGCGCCCCCGCGAACCGGGGCCTGCTGGACCAGGTCGCCGCGCTCGCCTGGGTGCACGACAACATCGCCGCGTTCGGCGGAGCCCCCGATCAGGTGACCGTCTTCGGTGAATCGGCCGGCGGCGGCTCGGTCGCCGCCCTGCTGGCCATGCCCCGGGCGGCAGGACTGTTTCGCCGGGCGATCGTGCAGAGCATGCCGGGCAAGTTCTACGCCCGGGACCTCGCCGAAGACCTCGGACGCGCGATGGCGGCCGCCACGGGCGCGGCGCCGAACGCCGCCGCCATCGCCGGCCTCAGTCCGGCTGATCTCGTCGCCGCGACCACCCGTGTCGAAGAACAGATCCGTCAGGACCCCGTTCGCTGGGGCGCGGAGGCCAACCGCCCGGTCAGCCCGGTCGTCGACGGCGACGTGATCCCGCGGTCGCCGTGGGAGGCACTGGCCGCCGGCCAGGGCCACGACGTCACGCTTCTGGGCGGCCACACCCGCAACGAGTGGCGGACCATGATGGCCATGGCCGGCCAACTGCCGGAGGTCGGCGACACCGTGATCGACGCAGGCCTGAAGGCACTGACCCCCGATGGGGGCGAAGCCTACCGGCGGGCGTTCCCGGAAGCTCCGCTGTGGCAGCTCTACGAAATGCTCATGACCGACTGGTCATTCCGGATTCCGCTCCTCCAACTGCTGGACGCTCAAGTGGCCGGCGGCGGCAATGCCTTCGCTTACGAACTGGCCTGGACGGTTCCGGGGCTGGGCGGAATGTTGGGCGCTCCGCACGGCTCCGACGTGCCACTTGTCTTCGGCAACCTGACAAAAGGGCTGGCGACGCTGTTCCTCGACGGGAACGTGGCTGAGGCGGAACGGCTCTCCACGCGGATGCGCCGTGCCTGGACGTCGTTCGCGGCCACCGGAGACCCTGGCTGGGATCCCTACAACACGACGCAGCGTATCACCAAGGTTTTCGACACCGAAGACACCACGGGACCCTATCCGGGAGAGGCACACCGCCTGCTCTGGGCCGACCGCCCCTACCAGCCGGTGCGGCTGCCGCGAATGTGACGCGAGTCAACAGAAGCGCTGGCTGGAACACTACGGCGAAGAATTCGCGACCGGGATCGCCATTGTCGCGGGATGGACGGTCTAGTGCGATGACCACGAACGTTCACCGGATGAGGTGATCACGCGACCCGGCGGGCGGGCCGTCCCCAACGACGCTGTCTCTCGCTTCGAACACGAGCGCGTTCACGGCGTTGAGCGGCCAGCACGTCGGGATGGCGGGCGTTGGCGTTGCACCAGCGCAGGTAGGCCTGCAGCGGCGGGTCTGCACGACGTGGTGGGGGTGATGGAGTTGCTCATCACAAAGGTGCGCAGGGGCCCGAACCGCGCCTCGATGGGATGGGCCCACGAGGCGCTGGTCGGCGTGTGGTCATGGCTCGCCGACCGGATGTGTTCGTCCGGCCCTTGTCGATGGAGGAGGGCCGCAAGCTGCAGCGCATCACCCGGACCGCGAAGGACCCGGTCAGGCTGCGGCGGGCGATCGTGGTGATGATGTCGGGCCAGGGCCAGAGCGT
This sequence comes from Nonomuraea jiangxiensis, assembly GCF_900099965.1. Lineage (GTDB taxonomy): Bacteria > Actinomycetota > Actinomycetes > Streptosporangiales > Streptosporangiaceae > Nonomuraea > Nonomuraea jiangxiensis. The sequence continues at coordinate 462,171 of NZ_FNDJ01000001.1, forward strand.
CCCGGACATCACCTCGCTGATGCGGGTCGGCGAGGACTACGTGCGCGATGTCATCCATGCCTTCAACGAGCGGGGGTTCGACGCGCTGGACCCAAAATGGGGCGGGGGGCCGTCCGGCGGTGATCAGTGAGCAGACGCGCGAGCACATCTGCCTGATCGCCCGGACAGTCCCCGCCGAGTGGGGCATCACTGGCCACTCCACCTGGAGCCTGCGCACCCTGGCCGAACACCTCATCGCCCGGGGTGTGATCGCCTCGATCAGCCGCCGGTCGACGGGCGGGTGATCCGCGCCGATGAGTTCGGCCCGCTGAACCAGATGCCCCGCGCCGGCAAGCGGTGGCGGGCGTTCCTGTCCTTCCTGAAGACCCTGCGCGCCCGCTGGCCCGGCCAGAAGCTCTACGTGATCCTGGACAACTACTCACCGCACAAGCACGCCCAGGTCCGCTCCTGGAGCGTCGAGCACGATATCGAGCTGGTGTTCCTGCCCACCTATGGCTCGTGGCTGAAGTGGATCGAGTCCGAGTTCGCCGCGCTGCGCTACTACGCCCTCAACGGCACCGACCACCACACCCGCGAGGAACAGAACGCGGCGATCGGCGCCTATATCCGCTGGCGCAACGCCCGCGCGCAACCCAAGACCAGCTTCACCGCCAGCTCACCCATTCGCAGCTGGACCAGTTACCCGGCCAAGGTTGCGTGACAGGCCACTAGCTCTGGTCGAGCAGGTGGCGGGTCAGGTCGTACAGGCGGCGGGCGTTCCCCGGGTCGAGGGTCGGCAGTGACGGGTCGATCGGGGTGCGCCGGTCGTAGGCGAGCAGGCGTCCGGCGGGCGGGTGCTCCATGAGCTCGATGATCGGCTGGATGCTCTTCTCCACCGGCTGGGCGAAGAGCTTGGCGAGCACCTGGATGATCGCCTTGGCCGGTTGCTTGAGGCTGCCGGTGCCGCTGTCGGTGAAACCGGGGTGGTGCAGGAGGTAGCGGGTGCGCCCGTGCGGGTGGTTGGCGGCGTACGCGACGCCCAGCAGGTCGGTGGCGCGGCCGCCCTGCAGCATGGCCTTGATGCTGCCGTAGCCGTCCTTCAGCGACAGGTCGTCCCAGTGGATCGCGCCCTTGGTGATGCCGACGCCGCATATGTTCACGATCATCGGGTCGCCACCTCGCTCAAGGAGGTCCGTCAGGCCGTAGCTGAGCAGGAAGCGGCTGATGTAGTAGAGGGCGAAGGTGCCCTCGAAGCCGTCCGGGGTCTCCACTCGCCGCGGGAAGTGCCGGATCGCGGTGAGGATCAGGCCGTCCAGTGTGTCGTGTCGCGCCTTGACCTCCTCGACCACCCGTAAGTTGTCGGCCACCGAGGTCAGGTCGGCCCGGATGTACGCGGCCCGCTCCGTCGCCCCGTCACGGGCGGCCTCGTCGAGGAACCGCCGTCCCTTGGCCGGGTCGCTGCCCACGATCGTCACGTGGTCTCCTGAGCGCAGGAAGTGCCGGGCCAGCCCGTGGCCCATACCGGCCGTGCCACCCGCAACGACATATGTCCGCATCATAGGTCCTCAAGTCATCGAACGCTGACTTGAAGGACCCTAACACGGACGGCGGATACAATGTCAACGATCGATGACTGGGTTGCGAGGAGAGTGGATGCCGACGAGGGACCGCGAGGCCACCCGGGCGCGCCTGCTGGAGGCCGCCAGGCTGCGCTTCGCCCGTGAGGGCTACGACGCCACCAGCGTCCGCGACATCGCCAGGGACGCGGGGGTGGACGCCACTCTGATCTTCCGCTACTTCGGCTCCAAGAAACGGCTCTTCGACGAGGCCGCCGCCGACATCCCCGACAACCTGCTCGACGGCCCCGAGGAGGAGCTGGTCGCCCGCATGCTCGGCTCGGTCGTCTTCCGCGACTGGGCCCGGTACGGCGGCGAGCACCCCCTGGTCGCCATGCTGCGTTCCTCGGCCCATGAGGACGCCAGGCGGCGCATCCGCGAGGAGGTGTGCACCACGTACGTGCGGGCCCTGGAAGATCTGGTTGAGGGCGAGGACGCCGCTCTGCGGGCGGAGCTACTCAGCGCCTGGCTGGTCGGCATCGGCATTCTGCGCGGGGTCGTCGCCACTCCGGCGCTCGCCGAGGCCGAGCCCGCCGATCTGGCTCCGTACGTCGAGAGCGTCGCCTCGGCTCTGCTCGGCCGCCCGATGAGCGGCATCCCACAACCGTGAGTCCAGCGGCACCCGCGCACCCCGGTCCAGGAGCGGCCGGGCGGTCATGAGTGCGGACGGGCCCGGCGGCGGGCACGATGGTGCTCATGAACGCCGCGGAGTCCCACCCGGATCGCCCCGCCACCATCGCCGACGTGGCCAGGCTGGCCGGTGTCTCCACGGCCACCGTCTCGTACGTGCTCAACGACCGCCACATCGGCCGCATCCCCGAGCGGACCAGGACGAAGGTTCGCACGGCGGCCAGACGGCTCGGATACGTCGCCCAGTCCAGTGCCAGGTCGCTGTCGCGCGGGCGTACCGACCTGGTGCTGGTCTACCTGGGGGACGGCGGCATGCTGCGCAACCGGCTGGCCGCCACCGAGCTGACCCGGCTGGGCGCCGAGCTGCGCAAAGCCGGTTACGGTTTCCTGCTGCACGGCGACCCCTCGCTGCGCGGGGTGCGCGCGGCCAGGGCGTGGGCGGCGCTGCGGCCGGCGGCCGTCCTGGCCGACGTCGCGTGCTTCACCCGGACGAACGTGGACTTGCTGCACGGGTCGGGCGTCGTCGCGGTCGGCGTGGGCCGCGAGGAGTCACCGCTGGTGCCGACGGTGCTGCTGGACGACTCGTCGCTGGGCAGGGTCGCGGCCGAGCACCTGGTCGAGCGGGGCTGCGGCGATCTGGTGGCGCTGATGCCGCGTGACCCGGGCCTGCGTCCGCTGGCCGAGGCCCGGGTGCGTGCCGCGCGGGAGGTGGTGGTGGCGCGCGGCGGGCGGATCAGGACGGTCACGATGGGGCTGGACCCGGCCGAGGCGTGGGAGATCGCCCGCGGCTGGTCCGGGGGAGAAGGTCGCCCGGACGGGGTGTTCGGCTTCGACGACCAGCACGCGGGGATGCTGCTCGGCGCGCTGACGGACGCGGGCGTGCGGGTGCCCGGTGACCTCGCGCTGATCGGGGCGGAGGACGAGCCGCTGTGCGAGATGCTGCGCCCCCGCCTCACCTCGGTCGGGGTCGCCCGCCTCCGGGCCGGCATCGCCGACCTCGTCCTCGCCGCCGTCGAGCGCCGCTGGGACCCGGCCCGCGCCGTCCTGTCCTGGCCCACCCACCTCAACCAACGCGACACTTGACACTGCCGCTTCGTTCCCGCATCCCGGAGGCCGCCGTCAAGGCGCCGCACCTCCCGAGGTCGCCGTCAAAGCGTCGCGCTCCCATCGCATGGCGGAGGCCGCCGTCAAGGCGCAGCTTCCGCCTCGGTGTTCAGGGCCGAACGAGCCGGTTGATAATTACGACGGCTTTCTCGAAAGTTTCGGAGGGGCGGTGCTGGCCCGGATGACGAGGTCCGTCGCCAGCTCCACACGGTTGCCGGGCAGCGGCTCGCCCTGGGCCAGGGCGACGACCATGCCGGTCGCGGCGGCCGCCATCTCGGCGAGCGGCTGGCGGACCGTGGTCAGCGCCGGGATGACCCACTGCGCCGGCGGCAGGTCGTCGAAGCCGATCACGCTCAGGTCGTCGGGAATGCGCCACCCGAGCTCGCTGGCCGCCTGGTAGACGCCCACGGCCAGCCAGTCGTTGCAGGCGAAGATCGCGGTCGGCGGGTCGGGCAGCAGGAGCAGCTCGCGGGCGTGCGCCAGCCCGGCCGCCACCCGGAAGTCGCCCTCCCGGATCAGGAGAGGGTCCACGGGCACGCCGGCCGTGTCCATCGCCGCCCGGTGGCCGTCGAGCCGCGCCCGGCTGGACAGCGCGTGCGCGGGCCCGGTGATGACGGCGATGCGCCGGTGCCCCAGCTCCAGCAGGTGCCGGGTGGCCGACAGCCCGCCGCTCCAGTTGCCCGCCCCGACCGAGGGCACCCCCTGGCCCGGGTCGCCCGTGGGATCGACCAGCACCAGGGGGACGCCGCGGGTGTGGAGCCGGTCGCGCTGCTCGGGGGTGAGCCCGGAGAAGACCGCGATCACGCCGGTCGGGCGGCGGGTCAGCGCGTCCTCGATCCAGCTCCGGCCGGGGGTGTGCCCGCCCCGCAGTTCCGACAGCACCACGGCCAGCCGGTGCTCCCGCGCGACCTGCTCGACCCCCTTGATGATCTCCATCTCGTACGCGCCCTCCAGCTCGTCGAAGACCAGCTCCAGCAGGGCGGAGGAGTTGGCGCGGCGCTTCTGCCGCCGGTAGCCGTGCTCCCGGATGAGGCGTTCGATCAGGGCGCGGGTCTCCGCCGAGACCTCCGAGCGGCCGTTGACCACCTTGGAGACGGTCGCGACCGAGACCCCGGCCAGCTCGGCGAGCTGCGCGATGGTCGGCGGCGTGTCCCTGGAGGGGGCGGCATCCCTGGTCGTGGTCATGATCGCAGCCTGGTTCCGGTCATTCGCGGAGCCTCCGAAAGTTTCGGTGATTCTACGAAATATTCTTGACGAGGTTCTCACGGCAGCTTAAAGTTCCGAATCTAATGGTCGGGACGGACACACGAAAGTTTCAGCCATGACATCTGTGAACGTGCCAGGCCTGGCGCCCTGGCGGGACACGACCCGCACGACCGACGAACGGGTGGAGGCCCTGCTGGCCGAGCTGACCCTTGAGGAGAAGGTGGCCCAGCTCGGCTCGGTCTGGGTCCAGACGGACGAACCCGGCGACAACGCGCCCCTGCAACACCTCTTCATGGAGTCCGGAGGTGCGGGCGACCGGCTGGAGCGCGGGGTCGGCCACCTCACCCGCGTCTTCGGCACCGCCCCGGTGACGCCCGCCGAGGGCGCGGCCCGGCTGCGCGCCCTCCAGGAGCGGGTGATGGCGGGCAACCGGCTGGGCATCCCGGCCATCGCCCACGAGGAGTGCCTGACCGGGTTCGCGACGTACGGGGCCACCGCGTACCCGACGCCGCTGGCCTGGGCGGCGACGTTCGATCCCGGGCTGGTGGAGCGCATGGCCGGGGCGATCGGCGCCGACCTGCGCGCCGTCGGCGTGCACCAGGGCCTGGCACCGGTGCTCGACGTCGTGCGGGACTACCGGTGGGGCCGGGTGGAGGAGTCGCTGGGCGAGGACCCGTACCTGGTCGGCCAGCTCGGCGCCGCCTACGTACGGGGCCTGGAGAGCGCGGGGATCGTCGCCACGCTCAAGCACTTCGCCGGCTACGCCTCCTCGCGCGCGGCCCGCAACCACGCCCCGGTCAGCATCGGGCCCAGGGAACTGGCCGACGTCGTGCTGCCCCCGTTCGAGACGGCATTGCACGAGGGCGGCGCGCGCTCGGTCATGAACTCCTACACCGATCTCGACGGCGTACCGGTCGGGGCCAGCGCGGACCTGCTGCGGCGGCTGCTCCGGGAGGAGTTGGGGTTCGACGGGACGGTGGTGTCCGACTACTGGGCCATCCCGTTCCTGGCCTCCATGCACGGCGTGGCCGAGGACGACGCGGCGGCCGGGGCGGTCGCGATGCTGGCGGGCATCGACGTGGAGCTGCCGGAGACCGTCGGCTACGGCGAGCACCTGGTGGCGCACGTCCGCGCGGGCAGGGTCGCGGAGTCGGTGGTCGACCAGTCCGTACGCCGGGTGCTACGGCAGAAGGTCGAGCTCGGCCTGCTGGACGGCGGTCCCCTCGTCCCCGGCGGCGCGGACGGCGTGGACCTCGACGGCCCGCGCAACCGCGACCTGGCCATGACGGTCGCGGAACGTTCCGTCGTGCTCCTGGACAACCCCGGCGGACTCCTCCCCCTCGACCCCGGCACCAACCTGCGGATCGCCGTCGTCGGCCCCTGCGCCGACGACCCCCGGTGCCTGCTGGGCTGCTATTCCTTCCCCAACCACGTGCTGGACCGCTACCCGGAGCACGGCATGGGGCTGCCCATCGCCTCGATCAGGGAGGCGCTGGCCGCCGAGTTCCCGCACGCGGACGTGCGCCACGCGCCCGGCGTGGACGTGTCGGGCGACGACACGTCGGGCATCGCCTCGGCCGCCGCCGTCGCGGCCGAGGCGGACGTCGCGCTGGTGTTCGTGGGCGACCGGGCGGGGTTGTTCGGCGGGGGCACGTCGGGGGAGGGCTGCGACGCGGCCGACCTGCGGCTGCCCGGCCGCCAGCCGGACCTGGTCGAAGCGGTCCTGGCCACCGGCACGCCGACCGTGCTGGTCGTGGTGTCGGGCCGGCCGTACGCGCTGGGCGCCTACCAGGCCCGCGTGGCAGCCGCGGTCCAGGCGTTCCTTCCCGGGGTGGAGGGTGGGGCGGCGGTGGCCGGCGTGCTCAGCGGCCGGGTGAACCCCTCCGGCCGCCTGCCCGTGCAGATCCCCGCCTCGCCGTCGATCAACCCCTCGACCTACCTGCAACCGCCTCTGGGCCGGCGGGCGGACGGGATCACGGCGCTGGACCCCACGCCCGCGTACGCGTTCGGGCACGGGCTGTCCTACTCGGCGATCGAATACCTGGACATCGTGACCGACCGCGCGGAGCTGCGCACCGACGGCGCCGTCGAGGTGCGGGTCACGGTCCGCAACACCGGCGCCCGGCCCGCCGAGGAGGTCGTGCAGCTCTACGCCGGCGACCCGGTCGCGCAGGTGGCCAGGCCCGCGCTGCAGCTCGTCGGGTTCGCCCGGGTGGCGCTGGTGCCGGGGGAGCGGCGGGCGGTGGTGTTCGAGGTGCCCGCGGACGCGTTCTCCTACACCGGGATCGACCTGCGGCGCGTCGTCGAGCCCGGGGCCATCGTGCTCTCCGCCGGGCCCTCCGCGGCCGAGCCGCCGCTGCGCGCGGTCATCCGGCTGCAGGGCGAGACGCTCGTGCTCGGGTCCGCGCGGCGGCTCACCACCCGTACCCGGATCGAGGTGGTGAACTAGGGGAGGCGAAGGTCGGCGAAGACGCCTCGGTGGTCGGTCCTGGGCACGTCCACGATCTCGACCCGGCGTACGGCCACCCGCCTGTCGGCCAGCACGTGGTCGATGGAGATGATCGGCGGGATCGGGCGGAAGTTCGGCCAGGTGGGGATCAGGCTCTTGCCCACCTGGTCGGCCGCGTCCACGTAGCCGCGGGCCAGCAGGTCGCGCAGGGCGCGGTGGTCGAGGCTGGCGTTGAAGTCGCCGGCCAGCACCCGGATCGCGGACGGGGAGGCCGAGGGGAGGGCGCGCAGGGCGCGGTTCCACTCCTCGGTCATCCGGCCGAGCGGCGGGTTGGGGTGCACGGCCACGAACTCGACCTTGCCCCCGCCGGGCAGCGTCATGGCGGCGGCGGGCATGTTGTGGCCGATCGGGGTGAACAGTCCGGTCAGCTCAGTGACGGGATGCCTGGCGTAGATGCCGCTGCCCGTGGCGCCGAACTCCGGTTGCAGCACCTGATACGGCAGCAGCCGCGTCAACCCGGCCGCGTCCAGGCGTTCGACCTCGTCCGGGCGCAGTTCGAGGGCGCTGAACACGTCGACGTCGAACCGGCGTACGAGGTCGACCACGGTCGCGGCGTCACCCCGGCCGAACAGGTTGATCGCCAGCACCCGTAGCGGCGTGCCGTTCGCCGCCGGCTGCTCCGCGCCGAAGGCCCTCGGCACGACGATCGCGACCATGACCGCGCAGACGGCCGCGGCGGCCAGCGCGGCCGGGCGGTTGCGCCGGAGCAGCGACAGCAGCGCGGTCAGCGCCGCCAGCCCCGCCCCGTACGGAGTCAGGGTCATGAGCTGGGTGAGGAACGACCCCGTCTCCAGCCCGCCGGCCCTGATGACGGCCCAGAGCGCGAGCAGCACGACGACCGTCCAGCCGAACCACCGCCTGCGGCGCTTCCCCCGCACGGGAACGCCGGCGGCCGGGACCTGCTCGGCCTCCACCGATGTGCGCACGCCGCCGTCCTGGCCCCCGGGTCGATCCACAGCTTGAACCTTAAACCTTCCCAGCTCGGAACGTGTCCGGCTCTCAGCGGGCTCTCAGCGTGGGGATCATGCCGTGCCGCCGGCCCCCGGCCTACGCGGTGACGAAGTCGGCGATGAGCACGGTGGCGTCCTCCTTCGGGTCGGCGGCGGCGATCTCGTCGTACAGCCGGTCCAGGCAGGCGACCGGGGAGGTCGTGCCGCTCAGGAGTTGCTTCATGCGCGGCAGGCCGAGGGCCTTGAGCACGCCCTCGGTGACGATGACGACCCGGTCGCCGGGACGCAGCGCCACGGTGCCGACCTCGGTGCCGACCTCGGGGTCGAGCGCCGACGGCAGGCCGATCCCGCGCGGCGGCGGGCCGTCCTCGGAGGGCGGCGTCGTGAGCTGCTGCGGCTCCCGGCCCCTCGGGCAGTGGAAGATCGCGCCGTTCCCGACGTGGGCGAAGCGCAGCCGCGGCCGCTCCCCGGTGTCGAGGACCACCAGGTCCAGGGTGCTGACCAGGTCGGGCGTGGCGGGGTTGCGCAGCGCCGCGGTACGTACGGCGCGGTGCGCCGCCTGCGCGCACTCGTCCAGGTCCTGCTCGCGCGTCCCGGCGTGCTGCGGCCTGGCCCCGACCACGGCGCCCAGGGCCAGCGCGGCGGCCGTGTGGCCCAGCGCGGTGCCCCCGGTGCCGTGGGCGGTCGCCAGGAGCCGCTCCTGGATGACGTACGCGTCGGTCGGCGGGCCCTGCGAGCCCTCGTACGTACCGCCCACCGCCATCAGCCGTCCCCGTGCCCCCGGCATGCCGGCCGGCCAGTTCCCGCGCCGCCCCCGCACGGTCATCACCGACAGACACGAGATGAGAAACGTGATCACGAAGAAAGTCATGGGTCCCCTCCCGTCGCGTCATCGCGACACTCGCCCAGTACACGCTCATATGAGAGGACGCGACTGACGGCTGATCGGCCGTCGTGGGGTCTGACGGCCGATCAGCCGTCATGCCGCCGGGGCGGCGACGGGCCAATGTGCGAGGAGAGCGGCGATTGCCGCACGAGCCGGCACGAGGGAAGAAGCCATGCGACCCATGTCCACATCCCCGGCCACCACCGGACAAGCCCCTTCGCGTTTCCTTTTACACACCCTTCGCGCCCCTATCGGGTGCATTATTCTGAGACCCGTCTTGTGCTCTGACGACGAGCGGGCGGCCCATGTACCAGCGTGGTTCCACGAGATACGACTCGGCGACCAGGCACATGCAGCGGGCGGTCACACTCGTCGGGGGCGGCGCGCGGGGTGTGATGGGCCTGGTGGCGATCGCCGCCGCGATTCTCGGCGCCGTCCCGCCGGTCTCCGTCGCGTGGCTGGCGCCCATGCTGGCGGTCGACCTGGTGCTGAGTGTGCTGTTCCTGCGGCTGGCCCGGCGGCTGGATCCGTTGCCCTCCTGGCTGGTGGCCGGTGATGCGGCGACCACCGTCGTGCTGTGCCTGGCACAGCCGTACCTCGTGGCGGGGGAGGCGCTCGAAGGGGGATCGAGCTGGGTCGCGGGGCTGGTCACGATGAGCATCGTGATCACGGCGACCGTCTGGCGGCCATGGGTGGCGGTGCCCGTCGGCCTGGCGGTGGCGACCGCCTACCTCGTGGGGCTGCGGCTGGCGGCCCCGTACCAGGACGGGATCGGGACGCTGGGGATCCACTTCGTCCAGATCCTGTCCATCACGCTGCTGATGACGCTGCTGCGCCGCTCCGCCGCCTCGGCGGACGCGTTCCTGCGCAGGAGCGCGCGTGCCGAGATCGCTCTCATGGTCGAGCGGATGCGCCGCGAGGACGAGCTGAAGCAGGTCGGCAGCATTCACGAGACCTCGCTGCACACGCTGACGATGGTCGGCCTGGGCACCTACGACGAGCCCTCGGCCACGCTGCGCGCCCAGGCGGCGACCGACCTGGCGGCGCTGGAGAAGCTGCGGGACACGCCCCACGCCGACCCCGTGCCGATCGCCCTGGACGCGCTGCTGGACGAGGTGGCCGGGCGGGCCAGGGGCATCGACGTACGGCGGCGGCTGATCCAGGAGACGGTGCCGGGGGAGGTCGCGGAGCGGTTCGCCCGGGCCGTGACCGAGGCGCTGGCGAACGTCGCGCTGCACTCCGGCGTGCGCGAGGCCGAGCTGGTCTCCAGCAGGCAGGACGGCGAGATCCGGGTCGAGGTCGCCGACCAGGGTGCCGGGTTCGACCTGGCCCGGGTGCCGTCCGACCGGTTCGGCGTGCGCGGCTCGATCCTGGACACGATGCGCTCCCTGCCGAACGCCGGCGCCGACATCTCCTCCGGGACCGCCGGCACGCGGGTCAGCCTCTGGTGGCGGCCATGACCGAGGACATCGAGCAGGTCGCGCAGCGCTACGGCCGCTACACCACGTTCGGCGCCATCGTGATCACCCTGGTCTGGCACATCGGCTACGACCTCACGGTCACGGTCACCGGCTGGGACGGCTTCCGCTGGCCGGTGCTCGCCGCCGTGTCCTGGGTGGCCTACACCGCGATCGCCGCGTACGCCGGGGTCGTCCTGGTACGCACCTACACCGGCCCCACCAGGGTGCTCGAACTGGCGATCGCCGTGCTGGCCGCCGACGTCGCCGTGATGGTGGCCGGCCAGCCGCAGGACCTGCTCGGGCCCAGCAACTGGGGCTGGGGCTCGGTGGGCTGGCTCGGCGTCATGCTCTTCTGGAACCGGCCGCGCTGGCGGAGCGAGCTGACCGCGTTCCTGGCCGTGAACGCCGGCGGCATGCTCGCGGCGATGGCCGTGGCCGGGATGCTCGACCGCGTCTCCATCGCCAAATACCTGATGGTCATGGCCGGCAGCATCACCCTTCAGGTCGGCTACATGGTCGGCTGCCACACCCTGCGCGTCCGCGCCGAGGACGCCGTGACGCTGGCCCGCCGGCTCGCCGCCGATGACGCCTGGCGGGAGTCCGCGCGCAGCATTCACGCCGACCGCATCCGCCGCTACGCCGCCATCCGCGACGTGGCCGAGTCGCTGCTCACGCAGCTCGCCGACGGGGCCGACCCCGGCGATCCCCGGGTGCGCGAGGACTGCACCGCCGGGGCCATGCGGCTGCGGCGGCTCATCACCGAGCGCGAGGACGTGCCCGACGAGCTGGTGTCGGCGCTGCGCGAGCACATCGACGCGGCCGAGCGGCGCCAGGTCCTCGTGACGGCGCCGCCGTTCGGCGGCAGCTTTCCCGAGCTGCCGGAGGGCGTGCGGGAGGACCTGCTCAGAGGGCCCATCGAGGCGCTGGACGGGGCCAGGTCGCGGGCCAGGGTCACGGTGTCGGCGATGTCGACGATGGTGAGCGTGGCCGTCGTCGCCGACAACGACGACCTGCCCGTCAGCGCCACCCCGGTACGCGAGCCCAGCGGGGTCGTCGTCACCTACCAACGACAGGGAGGGGAGGTATGGGTCAACAGCATCTGGCAGGACCCGTGACCGTGGCGCTGGTGGAGGACCACCAGGTCGTGGTGGACGGGGTCAGGTCGTGGTTCGGCCCGCCGGCCCCGGTGGAGCTGGTCGTGCAGGGGCCCACCATCGAGTCGGTCCGCGGCACGAATGCCGACGTGCTGCTGCTCGACCTCAACCTCAACGGCACCATGGTCGTCGACCGGGTCGCCGAGTTGTGCGCGGGCGGGCAGCGGGTGATCGTCTTCTCCGAGCACGAGGAGCCGGAGACGGTGCGCGCCGTGCTCGACGCGGGGGCCTCCGCCTTCATCGGCAAGGGGCGGGCCACGCGGGAGACCTGCCTGGAGACGATCCTGGAGGTGGCCGCCGATCGGCCGAGCGTGACGCCGCCGATGGCCCAGGCCATCGCCACGGACGAGGGGCCGCACCGGCCGCAGCTGTCCGACAAGGAGCGGGCGGCGCTGCTGTTCTGGTTCCAGTCGATGTCGAAGGCGTCCGTGGCGGCGCGGATGGGCATCAAGGAGCGGACCGTGCGGCAGTACATCGACCGGGCCCGGGTGAAGTACGCCGCGGCCGGCCGTCCCGCGCCCACCAAGGAGAAGCTGCTGATCTGCGCCATCCAGGACGGGCTGGTGCAGCCGGACGAGGTGACGGTCTACACCTCCCGCGCGGCCTCGCCTTAGAGGCCGGACTCCTGACCCCGCCGGCGAGTCGCCCGCGGGGTGTTCGTGCTGCCCGGACGTCCCTTGGCAGGCGTTCAAGTTTCGGGCTGGGGTTGAAAGTTTCAGTGCCTGGGGCGGGGGCTGGGAAAGCCCTTTCCGCTGCTCATCGCGTACGTCGACCAGGGCGCACGGAGCGGGACGGCGCGTTGACATCAGGGCGTCATTTGTCCGGGATTTGGGGAGTCAGATACCGTCGCCGGAGCGGAGCGCTCCCCCCTGACCGGACCCCCTGACCGGAAACCTGGAGACCGCCATGCCCCAAGTCGCACCACACCGCCGGGTGTACCGTGCCCTGGCTCTGCTGCTGTCCACGGCGATGATCATCGTCCTCCCGCTGTCCGGCAACGCGACGGCGCACGGCTCGGTCGTCGACCCGGCCTCCCGCAACTACGGCTGCTGGCTGCGCTGGGGCAGCGACTTCCAGAACCCGACCATGCAGCAGCGCGACCCGATGTGCTGGCAGGCCTGGCAGGACAACACCAACGCCATGTGGAACTGGAACGGCCTCTACCGCGACAACGTCGGCGGCAACCACCAGGCCGCGATCCCCAACGGCCAGCTCTGCAGCGCCGGCCAGAGCCAGGGCGGCCGCTACCGCTCCATGGACACGCCGGGCGCGTGGACGGCGACGACCCTCGGCAGCACCTTCAACATCCGGCTGACCGACCAGGCGTACCACGGCGCGGACTACATCCGCGTCTACATCACCCGCCAGGGCTACGACGCGACGACCACCCGGCTCGGCTGGAACCACCTGGAGCTGGTCAGGGAGACGCCCAGGTACGCGCCCGCCGGCACGTACGCGATCGACAGCATCAGCAAGGGGTCCCGCACCGGCCGCCACGTGGTCTACACGATCTGGAAGGCCTCGCACATGGACCAGACCTACTACTTCTGCAGTGACGTGATCTTCAGCTGATCGGCAGGGAGCCGAGGGGGCCGGAGGGTGATCCTCTCCGGCCCCCTCAGTCATGAAAGCCGCGCCCTGGCCGCGGGTTCCGCATGATCGGGTTCACGGGCGCGCGGGCCGGGTAGTGATCAATCCGCGAAGGCCCTGCCGACCCGATGGATGTTCATGACTTTTCCCACCTTCACCTCGACGCAGACCGAGCCCCACGCCCGCGGCAAGGAGCTGGGCACCCAGTTGCGCCAGCGGATCGTCGCCAACATCAAGGGTTACACCGACCTGTTCACCCTCGCCGGGGCCGGCCCGGCGCAGGTGCGTGCCTGGAGCGAGCAGGCGCTCGACCGCGGCGACGCCTGGGCCCCGTGGCTGGCCGAGGAGATCGCCGGGATCGCGGCGGGCGCCGGGCTGGAGCCCTGGCAGGTCGCGATCGTCAACGCCCGTACCGAGATCCTGGCCGCCGCCGACGCGGCCGGCGAGGGCGAGTGCTCCACCTCCGTCGTGCTGCCGGGCGGCGGACGTCCGCCGCGCACGGTGCAGACCTGGGACTGGCACGACCACCTGCGCGACGCCCCCGTGCTGTGGGAGCTGTCACCCCGTCCCGGCCACGTGGTCCGTACGTTCACCGAGGCAGGCGCGCTGGCCAAGATCGGCGTCAACAGCGCCGGGCTGGGCGTGCACTTCAACATGCTGCACCACGACACCGACTCCGCCGATCCCGGCGTGCCCGTGCACCTGATCGCCCGCCGGATCCTGGACGAGGCGACCACGGTGGCCGAGGCGGTGGGCATCGCCCGCTCGGCCACGGTCTCGGCCTCGACCGTCATCACGGTCGTGACCGCCACGGAGGCCGCGGCGATCGAGATCACCCCCGCCGGCGTGGCCGTCGTGCCGCCCGGCGCCGACGGGGTGCTGCTGCACTGCAACCACTTCCTCGACCCGGCGCTGGCGGCCGGCGAGCGGCACGCCACCGACCGCCCGAGCACCTACGACAGGCAACGGCACCTACAGGCCAACGTCGAGCGCCTCGCCGGCGAGGACCTCACCACGCGGGCGCTGGCCCTGCTCAGCCACGGGCCCGACAATGCGCCGGTCTGCGCCCACCCGGACCTCACCCAGCCGCTCAACCAGCGCTGGGAGACGCTCGCCACGATCGGCCTGGACCTGCCGGCCGTGCGGCTGCACGTGCACGAGGGCGGGCCGTGCCGGGTCACGGAGTCCACCTGGCAGTCGCTCTGACCCCTCTTCACTGGGCGGCGCAGGCGGTCCGGCAGCCGCCGAACCGGCCGGGGTCGGGCTTGGTGAAGGCCGAGGCCGGGGTACCCTCCAGCGCGGCCGCCATCGAGTCCCGCCAGATGGGGCCGGGGATCGACAGGCCGTCCACGTACGGGTAGCGCCGCCCGCCGATGGTGACGTCGATCATCTTCTCCGTCAGGGTCCCGCCCAGGCCGACCGCGGAGGCCAGGTCGGGGGTGTAGCCCGCGTACCAGGCGGCAGCGTGGTCGTCGGCCGTGCCGATCATGCCCGCCGCGTCCCGGCCGAGGCTCTTGAGCGGGCTCCGGTCCAGCGCCTCCGCCAGCACGCCGGTGACCGCGTCCGCTACCGCCTGGTCGAGCACCTGCTCGCAGCGCGGCGGGAAGGACCGTACGACGCCCGAGCCGTTCCGGATCTCGGTGACCGCCCGCGGCGCGCAGCGCTGCCCCCGGGCGGCGAGCGTGGCGTAGGTGGTGGCGACCGAGACCGGGTCCACCTCGTTGTTCCCCAACACGAACGTCTCGAACTCGATGAGCGGCGAACCGTCGGCCCGTTCAAGGCCGAGCCGCCGGGCCGCCTCCACGGTCTCGCAGAGGCCCACCCGCTCCGTCAGTTTCAGGAAGAACGTGCTGTCCGCGGTCCACGTCCCCGAACGCAGGGTGGTGAACTCGCCGTGATCGCCCTCCTCGTTGACGACCGAGTGTGCCGGGTCGCCGACGTTTTCGCCCTTGCAGTTCTTGAACGCCTGGTAGGTGGGGGCCTGATAACGGTCGGAATAGGGAAAGCCGTCGTCCTGGCGCAGGCCCTGCTCCAGGGCGGCGACCAGGGGGTAGACCATCGCCGTGCCGCCCTGCTGAAGGGGCCGGCCTTCGTCCCGGCTGGTGGCCATCGCCCTGATCTCGCCGCTGCCCGGGACGATCATCGCCTGCTGGGCGACCTGCGGGTCGTCGCGGCCGACGTAGCGATCGACGGCCTGCTGGGCGGCCTGCTGCAGGCGCTGGTCGACCGTGGTCCTGATGGTCAGCCCGCCGCGGGTGAGCAGCCCCGCGTCCGCCGCGAGCAGCTCGCTCCGCACCCGCGCGCACAGGTAGGGATACCGGCTCGTCCCGCAACTGTCGGAGAACTCCTCGAGAACCGCGCCCCGCACGTCCACGAGCACGCTCGGGCGGGTGGACGTCGCGCCGACCGTCAGGTGGTCGCGGGCGGGCTGCGCGGTGCCGTCCCGGAGGAGCAGGAACGCGGCCCCCGCCACCACCGCCACCACCGCCGCGGCCACGGCGGCACGTAAGGATTTCACCGCCGAATTGTACGGTTGGCGAGTTGGCCCGAGCCAGCGGGGATCACGCGCTGACTGCCGCTCTCACCTGCGCCAGGCGGGCGGAAACGCGGCCACCCGACCGTGCCGCCGAGCTAGGGAGATCGGGCGATCCGATCGGCCAGGTCGGTCACCGCGCCGATGAGCTGCGGGCCGTTCAGCAGGACCAGGTCGTTGTGGCCCGCTCCTGGCACCTCGACGGTCGTCACCTGACCTCCGGCGGCGGTGGCCACCGCCCTGCTCAGGCCCGGGGGGACGATCGTGTCGCGGGTGCCGTACACGATGACCGTGGGGACCCGGACGGCGGCGATGTTGTCCGCGACCGGGAAGCGGTCCCACAGCAGCGCCCTGACCGGCAGGAACGGGTAGTTGGCCCGGCCCGCGGCGGCCAGGTCGGTGAACGGCGAGCGCAGCACCAGCCCGTCGGGCGGGCGCTCCAGCGCGAGCCTGGTCGCCACCGCCGCGCCCAGGCTCTCGCCGAAGTAGACGACCCGGGAGTCCCCGATGAACGCGCGGGCCGCCAGGATGTCGCGGTGCAGCCCCTCCTCGGTGGGGGTGCCCGGGTTTCCGCCGTATCCGCGGTAGTCCATGAGCAGCACCGGCAGGCCGTGCGCCGCCAGCGCGCGGGCCAGCGGGAGGCGGTGCGACCTGTTGCCCGCGTTCCCGCCCGCGACCAGCACGGTCACCGGGTGCTCGCCGGGCAGGAACCAGGCCGCCAGCCGGAGCCCGTCGCTCGTCGTGAACGACACGTCGCGCGCACCTGGCAGCACCTCGGCGGCCGGGGGCACCCGCGTGCGGTCGGGGAGGTAGACGAGGTTGCGCTGGAAGAGCCAGAGCAGGCCGAGCAGCAGCACCAGCACCACGACGACCACCAGGGCGGCGCGCGTCATCGTCGTCACCCTGCCGACGATACGCAATCCCTGTCCGGCGAGAAGAAACCCGGCCGGGGGAGCCGGCCGGGGGAGGTTTCCTTGGGTGGGGTCAGGGGGTCAGGGGGTCAGGGGTCAGAGCCAGCTTGCGCGAAGGTCGGTGGCCGACTCGGCGTCGGGCGGGTCGCTCTTGCCCGCGCGTACGCTGACGAGCAGGCGGCTCACCGTCTCGACGATCTCCGGCGCGTGGTGGCGCAGGCCGCTCACGTCCGCCGGGGTCACCTCGTCGCTCTTGACCCCGGCCTGTTCGAGCACGCCTTCGAGGTCCGCCAGCCGCTCGGCCAGCCACCTCAGCGGATCGGCGGACAGCCCCTTGTCGAACACCCGCCGCCCCGGCTCCCATCCGTCGATGCCGGGGTGGTGGTGGGTACGGTCGAAGCTGCCCGGCGTGCCGTCGACCGACTCCAGCAGGTCGACCCGCCACACGGGCCGTTCGATGGTGATGGGCCGTGCCGAGTAGATGGAACCCTTCAGCTCGCCGGGCTGGATCAGGCGGAGTTCGAGGCGTACGCCCCGCTCCGGTCCCTCCTGCCCTTTCGCGGGCTCCGGGTCCACGAAGTAGATGTCGCTCACGGCCACGCCGATCCGTTCGAAGCCGAAGAGGTAGAGCACGGGGAACCACTTCCTTCGCAGGCTAGAGAGAGGCTCTGTGGGAACGTACCCGCGCCGGAGCGGTGGATATCGGGCTATTTGCTAACCAGGGTCCGATTTTCGGCGGGCCGCCTAGCAGCTCTGGTCCGGTGGCAGGTGCTCCTCGGCCCACTTCGAGAGCTGGTCGAGGGCCGGCATGAGGGCGGTGCCGGCGGCGGTCAGCGCGTAGGAGACCGAGACCGGTGGTCCCGGGTCGACGGTGCGGGCGATCAGGCCCTCCTTGGCCAGCTCGGACAGCCGGTCGGAGAGGACCGAGTCGCTGACCCCGACGATCGACCGCGACAGCTCGCGGAACCCGGCGGGACCCGCCCGGAGGCTGCCGAGCACGATGCCGCTCCAGCGCTTGCCGAGCACGGCGAAGGCCCGCGACAGCGCGACATCGCCGCGCACGCAGGCTTCGACGGCCTGCTGCGAAGGTGGCGTCGTCATGGACCCAAACTAGCAGATTGACTGCTACTTTGATTTTCCTAGTGGATAGGAATAACGTAGCCGCACCTCGATTACTAGCAAGGAGACAGAGATGGTCGAGAACGCTGCCGCACGGCCCCGCGTCGTCGTCCTGGGTGGCGGCTACGGCGGGTTCAAGGCCGCCAAGCTGCTGGATGACGTGGCGGATGTGACCCTCGTCGACCCGTCCGACGCCTTCATGTTGAACGTCGCCGCCCTGCGGGCGCTGGTGCAGCCGGAGTGGCTGGATCGCATCTTCCTGCCGTACCGCCGGTTGCTGAACCACGGCCGTTTCCTGCGGGACCGTGCCGTGGCGGTGGACGGCCGCCAGGTGACGCTGGCCTCGGGGCAGCGGCTCGAACCCGACTACCTGGTCCTGGCGACCGGCTCGTCCTACCCGTTCCCGGCCAAGAGCGACGTGCCGGACGCCGAGCAGTCCAAGGCCAGGACGCGCGACGCGCACGCGGCCCTCGCGGGGGCGGACCGGGTGCTGCTGGTGGGCGCCGGGCCGGTCGGGCTGGAGCTGGCCGGGGAGATCAAGTCGTCCTTCCCCGGCAAGCACGTGATCCTCGCCGACGTCTCGCCCGACATCCTGCCCGGCGCGTACGACCAGGAGCTGCGCGAGGAACTGCGCAGGCAGCTCACCGACCTGGGCGTGGAGCTCAAGCTGGGCAGCCCGCTGCGGGACCTTCCCAGCACCCCGCCCGCCACCGCCGGGCCGGTCGCCGTCGCCACCGAGGCGGGGGACAAGCTGACGGCCGACATCTGGTTCCGCTGCTTCGGCGTCACCCCGCGTACCGACTACCTGCGGGGGGCGCTCGCCGAGGCCCTCGACGAGCGCGGGTACGTCCGGGTGGACGAGCACCTGCGGGTCAGGGGTCAGGACCGGGTCTTCGCCATCGGCGACATCGCCGACGCCGACCTCAACATGGCGGGGTTCGCGGGCGCGCAGGGTGAGCTCGTGGCCGCGAACATCCGCGCGCTGATCACCGGGGAGGGCGAGCCGGCCGCCTACGAACGGTGGCCGACCGTCATCCTCGTGCCGCTCGGTCCGGAGGGCGGCGCAGGCCAGCTGCCCGGCCAGGACGGGATCGCGGGCCCGGAGACGGTCTCGGAGATCAAGGGCAGGGCGATGCTGGTGGAGCACAGCGCGTCCCTGTTCGACGCCCCGGACCCCGCCGCCGCGTCCTGAGACGGGGGCGCACGCTTCCCGGGGCCTGCGGGTGGCGGTGGGGGCACGGCCTCCACCGCCACCCGCACCGGCCGCCGCCGCACCGCCTTCACGGTGGCCGGCAGGCCTCGCCGCCGATCAGCGTGGCGTCCAGATAGGTGGCGCCGGCCGAGCCCAGCGCGGCTACGACGTCGTGGTTGTCGCCCGCGGCGTCCCCCACCACCCCGCAAGCGCGCGGCGAAATGCGCGGGCACCAGGCCACGATCAGGTTGTGATATCTCCCGTGTCGAGGTCCCACAGAATGACGGAGAGTGCGTAAGGGGAGATGGTGTGGTCGTCGTGCGTGGCGTCCTCCAGGAGGTCCCACCGTCCCCGCTCGGGCCGCCCGCCGGCCATGAGCCGTACCCGGTCGCGTACCGGGGTCTGGTAGACGCGGTGGCTCACGCCGTTGAAGCAACACTTGTCGAAGCGGTTGAGTATCTGTAGCTGGCCCCGGTTCTCGCCTATCGACGCCATGACATACATGTCGAGGAAGTCGTCGGAGCTCGCGGCGTAGAAGCCCGGGAACGACTCCTTCGTCTGCTCGAAGTCGCCGATCGTGGGGCCCGGCTTCGGCGAGGCCGCTCGCAGGAAGAACGGCAGCGAGCCGGCCACAGGATAACTGCGGGTGACGCGGGGGTCGAGGGCTGAATAGACGGTCGTCGTCCAGCCGCCCCCGGACAGCCCGATCATCTCCACCGATCTGGGGCGATAGGTCTGCTCCGCGTAGTTGAGCGTGACGGTGAGGGGCTCCAGGAAGAAGGTCAGCGTGGAGAACTCCGGTCGTTCCCACGAGGCGAGCTCGCGGTGCGAGGGAGGGGGCAACATCGTGCCGGGGTGGTCGGGATCCTCGATGCCCTGCGCGTTCCAGTGGTGGAAGGGCATCGCGTACGCCATGACGCGGTAGCCCCGGTCGAGCAGGGCCTGGGCCGTGCGGATCATGGACTCGGGGGGCTCGCCGTGGCCGTTGTGGTAGAGGGCCAGGCGGTGGTTCCAGGGTTTGCGGGGGAGCAGGTCGTACACCTTGGCCGTGACCTGATACCTGAGCCGGACCGTCAGCAGGTCGATCCGGCGCACGCCGGTGATGTCCTTGAGCTCCTCCGGCGCCGCCACGCCCTGCTCGACGGCGGGCAGGGTCGTGGGCCTGCCGGCGCCCTTCCAGACGTAGCCGGCCAGGAACGCGCGCCTGGCCTCGATGTCCTCGGTGGTGTTCATGCCGATCAGCGGCTCGATGTCGACGCCGACGACGGCGGGCGGAAGGGTCTTGTACTCGGGACCGAACTTGGCCGCCGACTCCTGGTTCACGGGAGCCACCGGCCGTGGCGCCGCCTTCCCGCCGTACCCTCCCGAGGCGTCGGTCCCGTCGCCTGCCGCCACAGTGCCCCCGGTGAGCGCCCCGTCAAACCCGCCCACCATCCCACCGATGCCCCAGCCGCCTTCCATCCCTCTCATACCGCCACCACTCCCTTCGCCACCGACACCGCACCCGCCAGACACTCGCTTACCACCACCGCCTATGCCTTCCGTGGCAGTCTGGACATTACGAGTCGCGCGGGAGTTCGCATGTGTTCGATCAATTGCCCGTCACTTAGTGCATTCAACGTGTGACAATGAGTGTCATGCCGTCTCCCCTACATGACGCCCTCGTCAAGATGTTCCACGACCGCCTCGAACTGGCGGTGGAGATCCTGCGTGACCTCCTGGGCGTGGATCTGCCCGACACTCCGCTCGTACAGGAGGAGGAGCGGACCTTCAATACGCGGCGCTCCGACGATATTCAGGCTGACCTCGTCCTCAGTCTGGGGCCGAAGCAAGCCCCCGTGCACGCCATCATCGTGGAGGTTCAGCAGGACAAGTCGAAGGCTCCCCGACAGCTCGCCCGCTACGCCGCCGCCCTGTGGTTGACGCTGGACTGTGAGGTCACAGTCCTGGTCATCTGCCCTGATCGTGCGGCCGCCGCCTACTACTCACAACCGATCAAGGCCGGGCCGGTCCGCCTGCAGGCCTGTGTGCTTGGGCCGGACGGAATCCCTGTCATCACCGACCCCCAGAAGGCCGCCGACGACCTGGCACTCGCGGCCATGTCCGTCATGGTGCACGGTCGCAATCGCAAGGTTGTCGAGGCTTTCGACGCGGCGCTGGCGGACACCGACGTTGAACACGCTACGCAGTACACTGAATACGCATACAACATGGCCGCGCCCGAGGTCCGGAACATAATGGAGGAGATCATGACGTCTACCGACTGGCCGGTCTACACGCCCTTCGCTCGCGAACACTTCGGTCGCGGTCTCGAAGAGGGCAGGACGAAGGGCAAAGCTGAGGGCAAAGCTGAGGGCAAAGCCGAGGGCGAGGCCAAGGTCGTGCTGCTTGTGTTGGCTGCCCGCGGTCTCGACGTCCCGGACGATGTCCGCGCCCGTATCACCGCATGCACCGACCTTGCCCAGCTCGAGACGTGGGCCACCCGAGCGGCCACCGCGCAGACCCTCCAAGACCTGTTCGACGAACCGGGCGAATAGCGTGCCTCGCGGCCACGACTACGCGGGGCCGTGGGGGCGCGAGTCGGCTGCACAAGAGGGTTGATCCAGCCTGGTGCTCAGAGCTTGAGCCACTGGATCTGCCGCGTGCCCATGTCCACGGCGGCCATGCCCAAGGCGGCGCGCAACGGCGACATCGGCGCGTTCCGGGACACCGACCTGGCCTTTCACCGGCGGGTGTGTACGGCATGCGGCAACTCCTTCCTGCTGCGGCTGTGTCGCACGATCGAGTCCTGCCGCATGCGCGCAGCTCGCCTGCATTCCCCCTTCAACAACAACATCGGGGAAAGTGGTGAGAAGGGTGGTTAATCTGGGGCGCCATGAGCCGTATCGACGCCCACCACCACGTTTGGGACCTCGACCTCCGCGAGCACGCCTGGCTGGATTCGGACCAGATGGCGCCCGTCCGCCGCACGTTCACCCTTGACCAGCTCGCCGCCTCCGCCGCCGCGTCAGGGGTGACCCAGACCGTGCTGGTCCAGGTGCTTCCCGACCTTGACGAGACGAAGGAGTTCCTGGCCCTGGCGGCCGAGTCCGACCTGGTCGCGGGCGTGGTGGGGTGGATCGATCTGACCGCGCCCGACGCCGCCGAGACGCTGGCGGGGCTGCCGGACGGGCTGGTCGCGATCCGGCACGGCGTGCAGTCCGAGCCCGACCCTGCCTGGCTCGCGCTGCCCGAGGTGCGCCGCGGGCTCGCCGCCGTGGCCGCCGCCGGGCTGGCCTACGACCTGCTGACGCTGCCGCACCAGCTGCCCGCCGCCATCGACACGGTCGCGGCCATGCCGGAGCTGACGTTCGTGCTCGACCACCTGTCCAAGCCGCCGATCGCCAGCGGGCGGCTGTACCCCTGGCAGCGCCTGATCCGGGACCTGGCCGCCTATCCGAACGTCTACTGCAAGCTGTCCGGCATGGTCACCGAGGCCGACTGGGCCTCCTGGCAGGTGGCCGACCTGCGGCCGTACGCCGAGATCGTGCTGGAGGAGTTCGGGGCGGAGCGGGTGATGTTCGGCTCCGACTGGCCGGTGTGCCTGCTCGCCGCGGAATACGAGCAGGTCGTCGCGGCGGCGGACGAGCTGTGTGCGGGCCTGTCGGAGAGCGAGCGGGCCGCCGTCTTCGCCGGGACCGCGCGCCGCGCCTACAACCTGTAGGAACATCGACCACCCCGCGCATGGACTCCTCGTGCTTATGGGTACGCCGCTTGACGTGGTGGGCGGCACGTCGGTGTCCTGAGTGCGGTGGTTCGTGGGGAAAGATAGCCGGGGTGGATTTCCAGCCGATCGAGCGTCCCCCCAACGCGTTCCAGCAGTCCGTGACCCCCGAGCAGATCCAGGCGGTCTGCCACCGCGTCTTCGGGCCGGGGGCACGCGTGTCGTCGGCGGTTGAGCTGGGGCTGGGCATGTACAACACCACCTACCGCGTCACCGTCGCGGGCCGGGAGCGGCCGGTGGTGGTGCGGTTCGCCCCGGAGCCGGAACGCCAGTTCATCTCCGAGCGGGAGATGATGCGCAACGAGTACGCCACGGTGCCGCACCTCGCGGTGATCGCCCCGCTGATGCCGCGGGTCCTCGCGGCCGACTGGTCGCACGACCTGATCGGCCGGGACTACCTGGTGCAGACCCTGCTGGACGGCGTGCCCGCCCCCGACGGCCTGCGGAACTACCCGCGCCCGGCCTGGACGGCCTTCTACCGGCGGATCGGGGAGATCGCGAGGACGGTCCACGGGGTGCGCGGCCCGGGGTTCGGTCCCGTCGCCGGACCCGTGTACGACACCTGGAGCCGCGCCGTGATCGCGTCGCTGCGTGACATCGCCGCCGATCTGGAGAGCGTCGGCCTGGACGCCGCCGACCTCCGCTCGGCCGCCGCGCTGGCCGCCGAGCACAGCGCCGTACTGGACGAGATCACCGAGCCCCGCCTGCTCACCGGTGACCTGTGGACGGTCAACGTCATGATCGCCGACGGCGCCCCCGAGCCGACCATCACCGGAGTGCTCGACTTCGACCGCACCCTGTGGGGCGACCCGGCGGCCGACTGGCCCGTCCGGCTGGCGGCGGCCAAGCAGGACGAGCGGCTCGCGTTCTGGGAGGCGTACGGCGAGCGGGACCGTGGCCCGGCGGCGAGCTGGCGGTCGTCCCTCTACGAAGTACGCCACCTCGGCGGTGTCCGGCTGGAGCTGCACCGCCACGGCAGGACCGACGACGTACGGGACTCCTACGCC
Organism: Nonomuraea jiangxiensis; assembly: GCF_900099965.1. Taxonomy (GTDB): domain Bacteria; phylum Actinomycetota; class Actinomycetes; order Streptosporangiales; family Streptosporangiaceae; genus Nonomuraea; species Nonomuraea jiangxiensis. The sequence continues at coordinate 485,780 of NZ_FNDJ01000001.1, forward strand.
AGGGTGGCCGCCAAGCTCGCCGAGCTGGCGTGAGGGATCTCACAGCCGCGACGGAGACATGATGAGGATCACGGGAATTAACTGCCTTTGTCCGGATCCTGTGACATAGCCGCGCGCCGAGCACCGCTGAAACGGCCGGTTGATCACATGTTCGACCAGGTCAGCAGGGGTATGCGGGGATCCGGGAAGGTGCACGCGGCGCTATTGCGAGTGACCTGACCGTTATGTCGCCCGGTTTCTGACTGTTACTTTTTTACATATATTCTGCGCGCTGAACGCCATCTCGGGGTCGTGTGGATTTCACGTCTGAGATGGGTTTTCGTTGCGGGGCCGCCTCTCCAACCGGAAGCTCGCGTCCCCCGTCAGCGCGAACGGAGAGTAATGGGCAAGTACCTGCTCCGCAGGTTGGCAATAAATGTGATCTTGGTCGCCATAGCGGCGAGCCTGGCCTACATGCTCGCGGCCACCACCATGAACCCGCGCGCCGCTTACGAAGGCCGTCAGCCACCTGTACCCGAGGCCACCATCGACGCGACCCTGAACGAGTACAACCTGAACGACAAGGTTCCCGTCATCCAGCGCTACGCCACCTGGGCCGGCGGCGTCATCACCGGCGACTTCGGCAAGACGTGGAACGGTGGTTCGGTCAACGCGGAGGCGGGGCGCCGGATCATGGTCAGCCTCCGGTTGATGCTCATCGGAACCCTGCTCGGCTTCGCCGTCGGGGTGGCGGTGGGGGCGTGGTCCGCGGTGCGTCAGTACAAGCTCAGTGACCGGTTAACAGGAGTGCTCTCCTTCGTGATCATGGCGATTCCGGTCTTCGTGCTGGCCACGCTGCTGGCGATCGCCACGTACAACCTGAACCAGGGGGTCGGGCACACGCTGATCGAGTACACCGGCGAGTACAACCCCAAGCTGGCGGGCTGGGACCAGTTCGTCAACCGGCTGAACCACCTGATCCTGCCGACGATCTCGCTCAGCCTCGGCCTGATCGCGTACTACAGCCGCATCCAGCGCAACATGATGCTCGACGTGCTGAACCAGGACTTCGTCCGCACGGCGATGGCCAAGGGACTGCGGCGCAGGACGGCGCTCATCAAGCACGCGCTGCGCACCGCGCTGATCCCGGTGGCCACGTACTTCGCCTTCGCGTTCGGCACGATGTTCACCGGAGCGATCTTCACCGAGAGCATCTTCTCCTGGCACGGCATGGGCGCCTGGCTGGTCGACTCGATCCACCAGAACGACGTCAACTCCGTCGCCGCGGTGACCTTCTTCACGGCCGTCTGTGTCCTGGGCGCCGCCTTCCTGTCCGACGTGCTGGTGGCGGCCCTCGATCCTCGGGTGCGGGTGAACTGACATGCGTTCGAAAGTCGTCCTCCGGCGGCTGCTCCGCAACAAGCAGGCCCGCTACGGCTTCATCGCCCTGCTCGTGCTGGTGCTGCTGGCCTACGTCGGTCCGTACTTCGGCAACTACGACTGGACGGACAAGGACTTCCTGGCCTTCATGTCGGCGCCGGACGCCGACCACTGGTGGGGCACCACCTCGATCGGCCAGGACATGTACGCCATCACGCTGCGTGGCATGCAGAAGTCCATCATCATCGGCCTGCTGGTGGCGCTGATCTCCACCGGCCTGGCCGCCATCGTGGGGGCGTTCGCCGGATATTTCGGCGGCTGGGTGGACAAGATGCTCATGTGGGGCGTGGACCTGCTCCTGGTCCTGCCCAGCTTCCTGATCATCTCGATCATCTCGCCCCAGCTCGGCCAGGGCGCCTCCTGGCTCTGGTTCGTGGTGCTGCTGGCCGCGTTCTCCTGGATGATCACCTCCCGGGTGGTCCGCAGCATGACGCTCGCCATCCGCGAGCGCGAGTACGTCCTGGCCGCGGTCTACATGGGCATCCCGCGATGGAAGATCATCTTCCGGCACATCGTGCCCAACCTGTCCTCCTTGCTGATCATCGACGCCACGCTCAACGTCTCCGGCGCCATCATCGGCGAGGCGGCGCTGTCCTTCTTCGGCTTCGGCATCCAGCCACCCGACGTCTCCCTCGGCACGCTCATCGCGGACGGCTCGCGCAACGCCACCGGCTACCCGTGGCTGTTCGCCTTCCCGGCCGGCCTGCTGGTCGCCCTGGTGCTCAGCGTGAACATGATCGGCGACGGCCTGCGTGACGCACTCGACCCGGGGAGCAACTCGTGAGCATCTTGGAGGTCAGCGACCTCACCGTCACCTTCCCCGGCGGCATCCAGGCCGTGCGCGGCGTCAGCTACGGGGTCGAGCGCGGCGAGGTGCTCGGCATCGTGGGCGAGTCCGGCTCGGGCAAGTCCGTTACCTCTCTCGCGGTCATGGGCCTGCTGCCGAACAATGCCCAGGTCAGCGGCTCGGTCAAGCTGCACGGCCGCGAGCTGCTCGGCATGGACGAAGAAGAGCTGATCAAGATACGCGGCAAGTCGATCAGCATGATCTTCCAGGACCCGCTGTCGGCCTTCACCCCCGTCTTCACCATCGGCGACCAGATCGCCGAGGCGGTGCGCGTGCACCAGAAGGTGGCCAAGGACAAGGCCGCCAAGCGCGCCGTGGAGCTGCTCGACCTGGTCGGCATCCCCAACCCGAACCTGCGGGCCAAGGCGTTCCCGCACGAGTTCTCCGGCGGCATGCGGCAGCGCGCCATGATCGCCATGGCCATCGCCAACGATCCCGACCTGCTCATCTGCGACGAGCCGACCACCGCGCTCGACGTGACCATCCAGGCGCAGGTGCTGGAGGTGCTCAAGACCGCCCAGCAGGAGACCGGCGCCGGGATCGTGATGATCACCCACGACCTGGGCGTCATCGCGGGCATGGCGGACCGGGTGCTGGTCATGTACGCGGGCAAGCCCGTCGAGCAGGGGCCGGTGGACGACATCTACTACCGGCCGCGGATGCCGTACACGATGGGGCTGCTGGCCTCGATCCCCAGGATCGACGGCGAGGAGGGGCCGCTCGTGCCCATCGAAGGCAACCCGCCCTCGCCGGCGGCGCTGCCGCCCGGCTGCCCGTTCGCGCCGCGCTGCCCGATGAAGGTGGACATGTGCGACGACGAGGAGCCGTCGCTGACCCCCTTCGCGGGCGGGCGCCACGTGGCCTGCATCCGCGCGCACGAGATCGAGCACAAGGGCCTGACCGGGGCCGACGTGTTCCCGGTGCCGGTCATCCCGCCGAGCGACGTCGTACGCGTGCCGCGCACCGAGCGCGCCACGGTGCTGGAGCTCGACGACATGATCCGGCACTACCCGCTCATGAAGGGCGCGGTGCTCAAGCGCCGGGTCGGCACCGTGTACGCGGTCGACGGCATCACCCTGGACATCGCCGAGGGCGAGACGCTGGCCCTGGTCGGCGAGTCCGGCTGCGGCAAGACCACCACGTTGCAGCAGATCATGCAGCTCCAGCCGCCGCAGGGCGGGCGTGTCGTGGTGCTCGGCAAGGACAGCGCCAAGCTGGACCGGGCGGGACGCCAGGCGCTCCGGCGCGACCTGCAGATCGTCTTCCAGGACCCGATGGCCGCGCTCGACCCGCGCATGCCGGTCGGCGACATCATCGCCGAGCCGCTGCGCGCGCACGGCAAGAAGGACGTCCGGGCCAAGGTCGAGGAGCTGCTCCAGCTCGTCGGCCTGGCGCCGGAGCACGCGGAGCGCTATCCGCAGCAGTTCTCCGGCGGCCAGCGCCAGCGCATCGGCATCGCCCGCGCGCTCGCCCTGGAGCCGAGGCTGCTGGTGCTCGACGAGCCGGTCTCCGCGCTCGACGTCTCCATCCAGGCCGGTGTGATCAACCTGCTGGAGGAGCTGAAGAACAGACTGGGGTTGTCGTACCTGTTCGTGGCGCATGACCTGGCGGTGGTCAGGCACCTGGCCGACCGCGTGGCCGTCATGTACCTCGGCAGGATCGCCGAGATCGGCACGGTCGAGAACGTCTACGACCACCCGGCACACCCCTACACGCAGGCGCTGCTGTCAGCGATCCCGCTGCCGGACCCCGAGCTGGAGCGCACCCGCAAGCGCATCCTGCTCGAAGGCGACCTGCCCAGTCCGGCTGACCCGCCCTCGGGCTGCCGGTTCCGCACCCGCTGTCCCAAGTTCGCCGTGCTCAGCGAGGCGGAGCGGCGGCGATGTGTGGATGAAGAACCCTCGGTTGCTCGGCTCGCGAACGCCGTGGACCACGGCGCCGCCTGCCACTACGCGGAGGAGATCGAGGTCATCACGGCCTCGGACGATCAGGAGGAAAAGTGAAGGTTCGTTACCGGGCAGCCGCGGCTATCGCGGTCCTGGCCATGGCCGCGGCGGCGTGCGGCGGAGGTGGCGGCGAAGCCAAGAAGCCGAGCGCCGAGCAGTCGCAGCAGGCCCAGCAGCAGATGGCCCAGACCCCGGCCATCGACATCAACGCCGTCCCGTACGACCAGGTCAAGGACGGCGGCACGGTGACACTGGCGATCGGGCAGTGGCCCACCCAGTGGAACGGCTACCACGTCGACGGCAACCAGGCTGACACGGCGACGATGCTCGACCCGATCATGCCGCAGCTCATGATGGCCGACTCCGAGGCCGTGTTCACCCCGAACCCGGACTACGTGACCGACGTCAAGAACGAGACGGTCGACGGCAAGCAGGTCGTCACCTACACGATCAACGACAAGGCCACCTGGTCGGACGGCGAGCCGATCACGTGGAAGGACCTTGAGGCCCAGTGGAAGACCAACAGCGGCGAGAACAAGGCCTTCAAGGCGGCTTCCACCGACGGCTGGGACAAGATCGAGTCCGTCAAGCAGGGTGACAGCGAGAAGGTCGCCGTCATCACCTTCTCCAAGCCCTACCCGGAGTGGCAGGGCATGTTCAACCGGGGCACCTCGCACCTCTTCCCGGCCAAGTACGTGAGCACGCCCGACGGCTACGACAACTCCTACAAGCAGAAGATCCCCGCCACCGCGGGACCCTTCAAGGTGGAGTCCATCGACGAGGGCACCAAGACGCTCACCCTCGTGCGTGACGACAAGTGGTGGGGCAAGAAGGCCAAGCTCGACAAGGTCATCTACCGCGCCATCCCGGACCCGAGCGCCGAGGTGAACGCCTTCGCCAACGGCGAGCTCGACGCCGCCTACATCGAGGCCGGCAACCCGGCCGGCCTGCAGCAGGCCAAGAAGGTCCCGGACGCGGTGATCCGCAAGGCGCTCAGCCCGAACTGGCGGCACATCACGGTCAACAACCAGAGCGAGTTCCTGAAGGACAAGTCGGTCCGGCAGGCCATCCAGTACGCGATCAACCGTGACGTGATCACCCAGTCCGACCTGAAGGACATGGAGTGGCCGCTGCAGACGCTCGGCAACCACGTCTTCATGAACAACCACAAGGGTTACGTCGACAACTCCGGCGACCTCGGCAAGTACAACCCCGAGAAGGCCAAGCAGCTCCTCGACGCGGCCGGCTGGAAGCTTGAGGGCGAGTACCGCAAGAAGGACGGCAAGGAGCTCAACCTGGACTTCGTGATCCCGTCGGACACGCCCACCGCGAAGACGGAGTCGGAGCTCAGCCAGGCCATGCTCAAGGAGGTCGGCGTCAACCTGACGATCCGCCCGGTCCCCGTCGACAAGTTCTTCAACGACTTCGTCATCAAGGGTGACTTCGACCTGGTGCCGTTCTCGTGGATCGGCACGCCGCTGCCGATCGGCAGCCTGGCCCAGATCTACAAGTCCGGCTCCGAGAGCAACTTCCCGAAGGCCAGCGACCCGCAGGTCGACGCCGCCATCCAGGCCGCCGTGGACGAGACCGACCCGGCCAAGGCCATCGAGCTGGCCAACGCCGCGGACAAGCTGATCTGGGACATGGTCCACACCATCCCGCTGTACCAGCGTCCCGACATCTGGGCGTGCAAGAAGACGCTCGCCAACTACGGCGCGCGTGGCTACCAGTACTACGACTGGACGGCGATCGGCTTCACCGCCTGATCTCCCGTCGCACGGAAACCCCCGGCCGGTGCTCCGGCCGGGGGTTTCCCCTTTCCACCCGCAGGACGCCGGTTAAGCGGCGCCCTGCGGGTGCGCTCAGGTCCTGGCGGGCAGGGCGACCTCGACGGCGCCACGGGTGCCCCAGCGGTTGACCCGCCAGCAGGTCAGCAGCGCGTATACGTGCATCGGGCGCAGCACCAGCAGCCGCCAGACGGCCGCCAGCGGCGCGAGGGCGAACGTCAGCAGCCGGGCCGCGAACGGCTCGTCGGCGCGGCGTACGGTGAACAGCCGCAGCGCCATCAGGTAGTTCATGGCGATCCAGAGCCGGCCCGCGGCCGGCGCGAACTCGCCCAGGTGCGCCCGGCAGGCCGGGTCGGCGATCACGACGGCGGGGACGACCAGCGCGAGCAGCAGGTACAGGTACTCGGCGACGGTCGCCCAGAAGACCGTGCCGCGCAGCGGCATGTAACGCAGCCACCACAGGCGCCGCACGGTGGTGCCGCGCATCCAGCGCAGTTGCTGTTTCGCGTAGTGGCCCAGCCGCTCCGGCACCAGCGTGAACACCAGCGACGACGGCTGGTGCACGGTGTCGCCGGCCAGCAGCGCGTAGAAGGTGAGCATCGAGTCGTCGTTCATCTGCATGGGACGGCCGCGGAACCGCTCGTTCTCGTACGCCCCCGCGCACCGGCGCACCACGTCGGCCCGGTAGAAGGCGAGCGCGCCCGAGTTGATCGTCACCCGGCGGAGCACCGACTGGGCGCTGCGCAGGCCACGGGTCAGAGGCAGGTACAGCAGGCAGGTCAGGCGGGTGAGCAGGGTGGCGGTGCGGTTCAGCACCAGCACGTGCCCGGCCACCGACTGCACCCGGGGATCGGCGAACGGCGCCAGGCCCTCGCGTACGGCGTGCCGGTCGAGCACGGAGTCGCTGTCCAGGGTGAGGAAGATGTCGGCGTCGTCCGCGGCGAGCACGTGCATCTGGGCGAACCGCTTGCCGCGGTTCTCGGTGCGGTCCCAGGTGGTCGGCACGCCCCGCCGCGCGGCCTCGGCCTCGAACTCGCGGCGTACGTCGTCGTACGTCAGGGGCTCGCCCGTCACCCGGTCGGCGGAGCCGTCGTCGACGACCCGCACCCGGTTCACCGGCCGGCTCTGCGCCAGCACCGAGCGCAGGCAGGCGCGCAGCGCCGCCGGGTCCTCGTTGTAGACCGGGATCTGCACGGTCACGGTCAGTGCGTCGAGGCCCGCCCGGCGCCCGCGCGGCGCCCGGATCCGCCGCTCGAACCAGGCCAGCGGCACCCACCACAGGAGCAGGAGCGACGCCAGCCAGGCCACCGACAGGTCATGCGGCAGCCCGTCGACGGACCTCGTCAACGACACGAAGTCGGCGGCGCCCCAGACGGCGCATCCCACGATCGGCAGCGCGCCGAGAAGGAGGAGCCTCCCATGCCCGGCATAGCGGGCAGCCGGAGGTCCCACCGCCGGTCCGAGAGTCAGCGGCACCACGGGCTCTTGCCGCGCCGGAACCCGAACCGGACGAGGAACGCGGCGCCCAGCACGATCACCGCGCACAGCCCGACCAGCCACAGGTGCCCGGTGGACAGAGCGGCCGCGGCGACACCACCGCCGTAACCGACGAGAGATCCAGATGCCATGATCACGATGTCGCCTGGAGGGACCTCGAATAATCCCCGGCCCGCTTAAAACCCTGGTCTCCCGATCCGGCCTTCATGTCTCTCACGCCGGGCACGCTCACCGGCGGCTGGAACGCCACGCTGAGCTCGAACGGTCAGGCGGTGACCGCCCGCAGCGTCACGCACAACGCCACGCCGGCCCCCGGGGCCAGTGCGTCGTTCGGCTTCCAGGGTTCCCGCCCGAGCGGCGACACCCGCCTGCCGACCGACTTCCGGTGCGCGTGACAGGACTCGCGGCGGCGTCCCGAGGGGCCGGGACGCCGCCGCGAGCGGGGGGCTGTCAGCGGTTCTCGTAGATCCGGCCGAACTCCACCTCAGGTGTGGCCGTGCCGGCGAAGTTGCGGTCCACCGCGGATCGCTCGGCGCTGTTCGGGGTGGCGTTCGCGCAGCTCACCGGGGCGCTCGACCCGGACATCAGGTCGGAGCACAGACCGGTGCGCCGGTCGGGCAGGCCGAGGATGTGGCCCATCTCGTGGGCGGCGATGCGCACCCAGTTGTAGTTGCTGGCCTCCCGGCCCATCCAGATCGTGCCGTTGCCGAGGCTCCGGGGCTGTGCCCGGGGCCAGCCGTTGTCGGCGATCACCACGAAGTTGGCGGGCGTTCCCTGCATGAGCCGGACGTTCACCACATTGGCGTTCCAGATCGCGGCGCCTTGGTTCACCGCGCTCACGAACTCCGCCGCCCTGCTCGCGTCGTACCTGAGCACCCTGACCAGGGCCGCGGCCTGCGCGGGTGCGGTGACGAGGAGGAAGGAGAGGCAGAGGGCGGCGGACAGCATGAGACGAAGGGGTCTTGGCACGGAGCCTCCTCCGAGTTGGGGGGTGCTGTCACGGTACTGAGCGCATCCCGGCTCGAAGAGGTACCAATTTGCCCCTATTACGGTGTTATGGCCGTCAGCAGATGCTCTGCCGGCTGTTGGTCAGGGTGTTGTTCCTGAACGTGGTGTTGACCCCGCACGGGTTCTCCGTGATCGCGGAGTTCGTCACCCGCAGGTTCTGGATGACGATGTCGGAGGTGTTGGGGAACTCCGAGCGGGCCGCGAGCCGGATGTCGCCGGGGCCGGTGACGGTGCCGCTCTGGGCGGCGATGTTCACGTTGTAGCAGTTCTCGATGAGGATGGCGTTGCCGCCGGTCTGGGCGAGGTCCACCCGGTCGATCACCGCGCCGCCGCTCTCCGAGACGCAGAAGACGCCCCGCCCGCCGCCGCGGGCGATGACCTGGCCGACGCGGATGTTCGTGGGATAGCCGCTGCCGATCCGGCCGTTCCTGTTGGCCATGCGGAAGGCCGCGTAGCCGGTGCCGGCGCCGGCGTTCTGCGCGTCCACCACGCTGACCGTGGCGTTGATCGTGTCGTTCAGCAGCAGGCCCGAGTGGCCGACGTTGCGGGCCACGACGGTGCCGACCGTGAGGCCGTCGAGTCCGTACGTCTCGACGCCGTGGGTGCTGGTGCCGGAGACGTAGACGTTGTCGATGCGTACGTTCCTGGTGCGTACGCTGCGGTCGCCGTGGTTGTCGACGCGGATCCCGAGGCCGCTGGACAGGCGCAGGTCGATCTGGCCGAGGGTGATGTTGGTGCCGTTGCGGACGAAGATGCCGTACAGGGGGGCGCCGGTGACGTTCAGGTGCTGGACCTCGATGTCCCGTACGTTCCTGGCGTACACGACGGCCTGGTCGCCGGAGCCGGAGCCCGTCACGTTGACGGTGCCGCAGACGTCCAGCACGGTGTAACTCGGCAGCGACAGCCGCGACCCGGCGCTCATCGAGCCCGAGCCGCGCACCACGACGCGCTGCTTGGCGGTGCGGCCGGCCGTGAGGCTGTTCACCGCGGCCTGCATGGCCGAGAGCATGCTGGTGCCGGTGTAGTCGGTCGTGCTGCCGTTGCGGGCGGTCCAGGTGCCGCCGCTCAGTGTCGCCTCCGCGTTGTAGGACCCGTCACCGCAGGCCAGCCGCTGGGTGTGGGTCCGCGCCGAGGCGGCGGACAGGCCGGACGTCATGAGGGCCGTCACGGTGATCCCGGCGGCCAGGCCGAACAGGCGCTTGCTGATGCTTCGCATACTCCGCTCCCGTGGTGGGGTGGCCCCTCCGGACGCGGGGGAGTGTCGCAACCATCAACTCGGCCCGTCAACTGTGCGTGAAACTTACAGGTGAAGCGTCACCGGCGCGCCGATGGCCCATGTCCCGCGGGTGTTCGATCCCGTTCCATCGGCGGGGGAGAACGCGCGTGGAAACTGTCGGTGTCCGGGCGCATACTCGGCGCATGCGCCAAGAAGAGACCCTCGAACTCGGCGAGATCGCCTTCTCCGACTGGTATGCCCACACCGACAAGATGGCCGAGGTCCGCTTCCTCACCATCGCCCGGCGGTTGCCCTCGCTCGTGCGCCAGGCGATGGCCCTGGCCTGGGGAGCGAGCCCCCGCGACACGCTGGCCACGATCGTGCTCAACCTCCTCGGCGGGGTGTTCACCGCGTTCGGCCTGCTGGCCACGACGGGTGTCCTGGCGGCCCTGTTCAGCGAGGGCCCCACCCCCGACCGGGTGCTCGCCGCGCTGCCCAGCCTCGCCCTGGTCGGCGGCGCCGCGGTGGTGCGCACGATCACGCAGGCGGGCGCGGGCTGGGCCCAGTCCCGCCTCACTCCCCAGATCGCCCGGCTCACCGAAGAGCGGCTCTACGGCCTGACCAGCCGGGTGGAGCTGGTGGCCTACGACGACCCGGAGTTCCACGACGCCCTGGAACGTGCCAGGTCCCGCGGCGTGGCCATGGCCGACTCGGTGGTGACGACGTCCGTCGACGTGGTCACGGCCACGGTCGGCCTGGCGGCGGCGGCCGGTGTCCTCGGCGTGCTCCACCCGGTGCTGCTGCCCCTCCTCCTGCTGGCGGTGCTGCCGGACGCCTGGGCCGCGGTCCGCAGCGCGCGCATGCGCTATTCGGTGATGTACCGCCTGGTCCCGGCCCGCCGCCGCAAATGGATCATCGCCGACCTGCTCGCCGACCGGCCCTCGGCGGCCGAAGTTCGCTCGTTCACCATGCGCGGCTTCCTGCTGCGCATGTATGACGCGGTCACCAAGGCCGAGCAGGACGTCATGCTCGACCTCGCCAGACGCCAGACCATCGCCAAGCTCGTCGGCGAGGCCCTCGGCGGCCTGGGCGCCGGCCTGGTCTACGTCGCCCTCGGCATCCTGCTCGCCGTCGCGGCCATCCCGCTGGCCGTCGCCGGCACCGCCGTCCTGGCCATCCGATCCGGCCAGACCTCCCTGGCCAACCTGATGTACGCCACCAACCGCCTCTACGAACAGGGCCTGTACTTCACCGACTTCCTGGAGTTCTGCACCCAGGCCGAGTCCCGCCTGACCGCCGCCCGCTCCACCCCGCTCCCCGCCGGCTTCGCCCGCATCACCGCCGACGCGATCACCTTCACCTACCCCGGCGCCGAAGAACCCGCCCTGCGCGAGGTCTCCATCACCATCAACCACGGGGAAGTCATCGCCTTCGTCGGCGAGAACGGCTCAGGCAAGACCACCCTCGCCAAAATCCTGTCCGGCCTCTACGCCCCCGACGCCGGCGCCGTCCGCTGGGACGGCACCGACCTCAGCGACGTCGACCCCGAGCAGCTCCGCCTGCGCACCGCCGTCATCGCTCAGGACCACACCCGCTGGCCCCTGACCGCCCGCTACAACATCACCATGGGCACCGACAAGGGCGAGCCCGCCCTGCACGCCGCCGCCGCGGTGGCCGGCGCCGACGAGGTCATCGCCGACCTGCCGCACGGCTACCGCACCCTGCTGGACCGCCGCTTCAAGGACGGCCACGAGCTGTCCGGCGGGCAATGGCAGCGCATCGCCGTGGCCCGCGGCTTCCACCGCGACGCCGACCTGCTCATCTGCGACGAACCCACCGCCGCCCTCGACGCCCGCGCCGAACACGCCCTGTTCGAGCAGATCCGCCACCACAGCGACGGCCGCACGGTCCTGCTCATCACCCACCGGCTGGCCAGTGTCCGCTACGCCGACCGCATCTACGTGCTGGACAAAGGCAAGATCACCGAGCAGGGCGACCACGCCACGCTGATGGCCCTCAACGGCCTCTACGCCGACCTCTACACCCTCCAGGCAACCGCCTACCGCTGACCACCCCGGCTGTGGGGTTTGTCCGCCCTCTGTTCGGCGGTCATCCGCGGGGCCAGGCCCGTGGGGCGCAGCAGCGGCATGCACCCGTCCAACCGCCGAAACGGCTTCCGGATGCGCTGCCATCAAGCCGCCTCGTCCGTGGCATCGGCAGTGGGAGCCAGCCGCAGGCGGCCGGGGTGGGCCTTCTCCTCGGGGAAGACCCACTTCCGGAGCGCCCAGAAGCGGAAGACCATGGCGATCAGCGTGCCGATGATCTGCGCGCTCATGAAGTCGGCGATCTCCTGCGTCACCAGGCTCACGTCCGGGGTCTCCAGGCGGAACACGTACCGGGAGATCCATAGCGGTGCGGAGCTGAGCACCAGGCCGACGCCACTGACCAGGAAGAAGAGTGCCGCCTCGTGACGGCGCTCGCGGCCGCCCCTGGTCCGGAACGACCATTCGCGGTTCAACACGTAGGACACGATCGTCGCCACGAGCACCGCGATGACCTTCGCGGTCACCGGCTTCGGCTCCAAAATGGTCAGCTTCAGCCCATAGAACACCGCGTTGTCCACTAAGAACGCTGTTCCACCCACCACCGTGAACTTCAGCAGTTCGTGGTGCTTCAGCACAAGGGCGTGCAGCGGTTCCGGCAACCTTGCGAGTACTGCGTTTGCTATTCGGAGCACCCCCGATCTTCTCACCGGCCGAACACCCTGGTGACGAGATTTACGGACACGGGTTGCCCGGCACATGCCGGGCGGTCACCCGCTGAAGGACGATTCCGCACCGACCGACCTCCGAGCGGGCTCCGGCCGACGTCGTGCAGCGGCCCCGCGGCTCCTGGTCGCGGGAGCGGCGGGGCCGTTATCCAGTCGGGGTCAGCAGGAGGCGAGCATGCTGCTCAACGCCGCCTTCTCGGTGCTGTCCGCGCTCAGCCCCCAGTACCACTTGACCTGGATCCAGGCACGGGCATAGCGGCAGCGTTCGGCGCTGCGCGGCTGCCACTCGGCCGGGTCCTGGTCGGACTTGGACTGGTTGACGTTGTCGGTGACGGCCCACAGCTGCGGCCCGCCCAGGTCGTTGGCGAACTGCTGGCGACGGGCGGTGGTCCAGGACCAGGCGCCGGAGGCCCACGCCTCGGCCAGCGGGACCATGTGGTCGATGTCCACGTCGCTCGCGGCGGTCCAGGTGGCGCCGTCGTACGGGCTGAACCAGGAGCCGGAGACGGCGGCGCAGGAGGAGTTGGTCACCACGTTGGTGCCGTCCCTCTTGAGGACCTCTTCGCGGGTGTTGCAGGAGCCGGAGACGGTGGACCAGTGCGGGAAAAGGTCCCGGTCGTACGTGCTGCCGTGGGACTCGGCGGCCACGGGGAGGGCGGCCAGGCGGGAGGTCGCGGTGGCGGCGGAGGGGATGTTCGGCGGGATCGCGGCGGCGGGCTGGGCGGTGACGGTAAGGGTCAGGGCGGCAGCGCAGGCGAAGCCCAGGGTGACGGGTAAGGCGCGGTGCATGAAGGATCGGCCCTTCTGCCGCCGTCCTCGGACCGGCGCAGGTGCCGGTCAGGGGGCGAGGAGGGCGGGCACCCTCGACGGTGACATTGTCATGATTGATCCATATATGGCCAGGTTTGCCGAGCTGCCAGGGAGCTGTTGATCGATTCCTGACATTGGCCGTCATGCCGTCTTCGCCGGGTTGGTCAACGTTGGAGCAACGTTCACCACCGGGCCATCCCCGCCCCGAGCCTCACGCCACAGCACCGCCGAACACCCCGGTCACCCCCCGCACCGCATGCGGCACCGGGAGCCGATCCACCACCTGAGCGACGTGTGCCTGCTCCGCGACCTCTACCTGCACACCGGCCCCGAACCGACAACCCCGTGCACCGGCCCGGCACCACCGGGGCCCACCACCCGCCTTGCTGCGAGAGTCGGGTGGTGGTCGGTCAGGGTGGCTCGCCGGAAAGGTGAGTCAACGGTCGAGCGGCACATCGCCTGGCAGGCCACGAGGCTTGTAGGGGAGCCGGCAAGGAAGACGCCGCTCGACAGGACGGGCCCAGGTCGGGGCTGATCAGAGTTGGTCAGAGTTGGTCAGGGGAGGTAGGGCAAGTTAAGCCACGGTGACGTCGAGGAAGATGGGCTTCTTTGCGGCGAGCAGCGGGGTGCCGTCCGCGTCCGTCATCTTCCAGAAGATCTTGCAGCGGCCGGGGGAGTCGGCGGCGCGCACGCGTACCGTGATGTTGATCGACTGCCGGGCAGGACGGGGCCGATGCCGACCCGCTTGGGGGCGCGGCACGGGGTGTCGTTCATGCGTGTGAGATAGCGCCCCTGCCACGGGATGGTGCCCGCGTTGCGGATGCGCCAGGTCTTGTCGAAGGACTCGCCCTGCTCCACCACGGTCCCGTCCGGGTAGGTCACGTCTCCCTCGAAGGTGGAGTCGTCGTGTGGCGTGGCAGGAGGTGAGGCGGACGGTGTGTTCCGCGCGATGGGCTGCTCGTTCTGCTGCGAGAACGGCAGCGCCCAGGCAAGCAGCACGGCGGCAAGTCCCAGCACACTGGCCAGCGCCACGATCACAGCGACTTTCCCGGCCAGAGACGGCCGCGAAGGACCCCGCAAAGGTTGCGTGGGTGGATCCGATGACCCCGATGGATCCGGCCCAACACGTGGATCCGGCCCAACACGTGGATCCGGCCGAACACGTGGATTCGGCCGACCGGATGAATCCTGCCGATCCGGTGGATGGGGTGGATCGGGTGGATCGGCCTGCGAAGGTTGCGAGAGTCGTGGGGGTGGATCGGTCCGCGAGGGGTGTGCGGATGGGGGCTCTGGGTCGGCGAAGTCGGTCTGCGTCGGTTGTGCGGGCTGTGGGAGCGAGGCGGATGTGTCCGTTGGATCGGAAGGGTCGGCCGTCGGCTGCCGTGTGGGCTGCGTGGACGGAGTTGTCGCGTCCGGGGGATCGGGCGGGTCGGTGGGGTGGGGTGGGAACTGCTCGGACATGCGGGCCTCATACCTGGAGTCGCCGGCGATCCTCGCGGCCTGCTCCCAGTGCGCTCGCCACTCGCGTCTGACCTCGTCCGGATCCCGGCCCAGCCGATCGACCGCCAGCACCCGGACGAACTCCCACGTCGTCTCCCAAGTCGGCAAGGTCGAGCCGCGGGCCGCGGCGGCCAGCGACGACTTCGAGGCCGCCGCACCGAGGCGGGAGGCCATGTCCGCGAAGGACGGGTCGCCCGCCTCTTCCTTCAGTCGCCACAGACGGTGTGCAAGCAGCGCGACCGGGCCGGACTCCGGATGCGGTCGGATCGGCTTGCGCCCTCGCCGCGGTCCGGCTCCCTCGTCCTGCGATGCGGACGACTCGGCCATGTCACCTCTGCTCTGGTCGACCCCTGCACGTCCAGATCAGATGACATTATCAAGAACATCCCTCGTGTACGATCCATCGCAGAGAGGTGGGACCCCAGCCAGGCGGTAACCCCCCTGGTATACCGGTCTTGACCGGGGTCCTGAGCTCCAGGTTAGTGAGCACCGGGAAGAGCGGCGGCCTCGAAAGAATCAGCCGCAGTGGGAAACTTCCTTGATGGACTGGACGGTCGGGCGGGCACCCTTGAATTTCTTTTTGTCGAAGTCGCCGCCGCGTACCCAGATGCACGCGTCAGGGGCCTGCGCCACCCGGATCTTTATTCCCCTGGAATGCTTGCAGCGGTTGTGGAAGTAGACGGTTACGCTGGTCGTGCCGTTGTCCCCGTACGAATAGCTGAAGCACCGGGTCTTTCCGCGGACGACGTCGAGCGCTGTTTGGGTCCCGGCGGTCGTCGCGGTGTTCGTGGTTGGGATTACGGTCGCGGATGACGCCGGCGCCGCAGTCGAGCAGGCGAACATCGTGGCCGCCATCGAAGCCACCGCGAAGGTTGCCTTGTTACGCATTCTCATCGAACTTCCCCCATTCGGTTCGGACTTTCTGCCTCCACTTTCACGGGTCGGCGCCGGAGCTGCCAAGCGATTTGTGGTGGATAATTGTCCGAACATTTTCCAAGGCAGTTGGACAATTGAATCCGCAGGTCGGATGCCGGAGCTCCAACCTGGCCGCGCTTGACGAATACGGTGTGAACGGTTAGACGACAAGCATGACCACCGTCAAAGAGCGGCTCCGCGGCGCGCTCTCCAATGTGGATCTCGGCATCGTGCTGCTCGTCGCCGTCGCGGTGAGTGTGCTGGATCTACTCGAAGTTCTCGAAGATGGACAATCCGACCAGTTGATTCTGCCGGTGCTGGCCCTGCTCGCCTTCGTCTGGATCAGGGACAGGAACAGGCAGTCACGGGTGGCCGACCAACTCACCCAGGTGTCGCGTACAACCGACGGAATGTGGCGGCTGCTGGCGAGCGGAGACTCGGTGAAATCGCTGAACGGCGCGGCCATCACCCGGCTGCTGGCCGAGGCGCGGGCCAGCAGCGACATGTGGCTGTTCAAGGGCGGGACGGGCACCTATATTCGGGCGGTCACCCTGCCCGAATGCATCGAGCGCGCCCGGCGTACGCGCAGCAGGATGCGTTTCCTGCTGGAATTGCTGGACCCGACCAACGACGAGTTGTGCGGCTCGTACGCGAAGCTGCACCGGAATCTGGCGCAGGACGGGGACGAGGAGAAGGGCTGGACGTCACTGGACACGCGTAAGGACGTCTATGCCACGATTCTCGCGGCGTGCTGGTACCGGCAGAACAACAGCCAGATCATGGAGCTGAAGATCGGCCTTTCCGGCACGATATCGCTGTTCCGCTGCGACCTCACCTCGCACAATCTGGTTATCACGCAACGCGGCCCGGAATTTCCCGGCCTGGCCATTCCGCGCGACAGCCCGCATTACAACCCCTGGTACGTCGAGCTGGAGAACAGCCTTGAGCAGACCAAGCTGCTGGCGGTGAACGAGGCGCCGCAGCTCAGTGCCCGGCCCACCGTGGCCGAGACCAGGGAGCTGTTCGCGGCGCTGGGCATCCCGCTGGGCGAGGAGTTCACCGACCGCGACGTGGCCGCGATCACCGGTAACGCGCTCAGCCGTACCGACCCGTACCAGGGGAGGGTGCAGGTCCCCGCACAGCCCATCGGCTCCCCGCCCGTCGAACCGTCCGTGAACTGAGCCGTCCGTGAACTGAGCCGTCCGTGAACTGAGGTGTCCATGGAAACGGAGCCGTCCAATTAAACGGAGTGGTCCGTGGAAACTGAGGCGTCCGTGGAAACGGAGCCGTCCGTGGGAACGGAGTCGTCCGGCAACTGAGGCGTCCGGCAACTGAGTGAGGGGTCCGGAGTTCGCCGGTGAGGGGCCGGGCCGTGCCTGGTCCTCGGGGTCCCAGGATCGTGGGGCGGCTGGCTGGTCCTGTCGCTGCTGCGGAAACTGAGGCCATGACAACGACGCTGATCACCGGAGCGAACAAGGGCCTCGGCTTCGAGACCGCCCGCCGGCTCATCGCCGCGGGCCACACCGTCTACGTGGGTAGCCGGGACGCCGAGCGCGGCCTGCGGGCCGCCGAGCGGCTGGGCGCGCGCCCGATCCTGCTGGACGTCAACGACGACGACTCCGTCACGGCCGCGGCGAAGACCATCGCCGCCGACGGCGGGCTGGACGTGCTGGTCAACAACGCCGGCATCGAGACGCGGACGGCGGACAACGGGGTGCCCGGCGCCCTGGAGACGACCGCCGATCTGCTGCGGCCGGTGTTCGAGACGAACGTCCTGGGCATGGTGCGCGTCACCCACGCCTTCTTGCCTCTGCTGCTGCGCTCCGCCGCGCCGGTCGTGGTGAACGTCAGCAGCGGCCTGGGCAGCATGGCCATGGTCACCGACCGGGACCTGCCGGCGTACGCCTATCCCGGCCTCGGGTATCCCGCGTCGAAGGTCGCCGTCAACATGATCACGGTGCAGTACGCGAAGGCGTTCCCGAACATGCGGATCAACGCGGTGGAACCGGGATACACCGCGACGGACCTGAACGGGCGCACCGGCACGCAGACCGTCGAGCAAGGTGCCGAGATCATCGTCCGGATGGCGCAGGTGGGTCCCGACGGCCCCACCGGGGGGTTCTTCAATGCGGAGGGCGTCCTTCCCTGGTAGCGGCGCCGGCCGGGGGCGGCACCTGGCAGGCTGGCGGGCATGGGATTCGGAGTCCGGGAGTTCGAGCTGGCGTTGTTGCACCGGATGCGCGACCTCAACGCCGAGCGGGTGGAGGTCGCGCTCGGAGAGCTGGGCGCGTCGCGGGCCGAGGTGCGTGCGGCGCACGCCCACTGGACCAGGATTCTGCACGCGAGCAGGGGGCGGGCCGGGTTGGGGCGGGTGCTTGGTCGGCCAGCCCACCGGGACGTGACGGTGATCGGGAGTCTGACCTGCGACGTCGCCCGGTGGGAGTTGCCGTCGTGGCCGGGGCTCCAGTTCGAGGTCCTGTACGGCCCCGGCAGGGAGGTGTGGAACCAGTGGTTCGTCCGCCCTGGCGGCGCCGCCCGGCTGGCCTTCGCCGACCTGGCGCCTTGGGGGTGCGTCGTCGGCGACGTCGCCGCCAGCTTCCCCGGGGCCGCCCAGTTGGAGGGCACGGCCCCGCACCACTGGGCGGTCGAGTTCCGCCACGGCGGCACCGGCTACCGCGCCCGCTTCGTGTACGGGCTGTACCAGCGGCTCGACCGACTCCCCGCCGAGTCGGCCGATGGCGGCCCGCATCAGGAGGCTCGGCCGGCTCGCTGACGACTGGGCCGGTGGTGGCTCGTGCCAGCGGCTTGGTCGGTTGGCTGACGATCGGGCCGATGGCGGCTCGTGCCAGCGGCTTGGTCGGTTGGCTGACGATCGGGCCGATGGCGGCTCGTATCAGCGGACTTGGCCGGCTCGCTGACGACCCGGCCGGTGGTGGCTCGTGCCGGTGGGTCAGCGACGGCCCAGGCGGTGTGCCAGTCGGTCCAGGGACAGGTTGATCAGGATGAAGATGCCCGCGATGAGGATGGCCGCGGGGATGACGTTGGAGAAGTTGGCCGCGATCCCGTTCAGGCCGCGGTCCACGAGTTCGTCGTAGCCGACGATGAGCCCGAGCGCCGAGTCCTTCAGCAGCACGATGAACTGGCTGACCAGGGCGGGCAGCATGGCCTTGATCGCCTGTGGCAGCAGGACGAGCCGCATCACCTGGCCCTTGCGCATGCCCATCGCGTACGCCGCCTCGCTCTGCCCGCGCGGCAGGCTCAGCACCCCGGCCCGGACGATCTCCGCGATCACCGACCCGTTGTAGAGGGTGAGCCCGAAGACGACCGCCGTGAAGGCGGAGATGTTCACCCCCAGGACGGCGTACGAGCCGAAGAAGGCGAAGAAGATCAGCAGCAGCAGCGGCACGGAGCGGAAGAACTCCACCACCGTGGCCGCGGGCACCCGGATCCACCGGTGCTCGGACATCCGGGCGGTCCCGAAGGCGAGCCCGAACAGCCCGGCCAGCACCACTCCCGTGACGGCCGCCCCGAGCGTGCCGGCCAGCCCCGGCAGGATGAAGGTGCTCCAGACATCGGCCCGCAGCAGCGGCGTCCACTTGGCGGCCGCCCACTGCTCCTTCTCGTCGAAGCGCACGTAGACCAGGTACGCCAGGGCCAGCAGCACCACCGCGACGGCCGCCGCCAGCACCCGGTTGCGGAGGATCCCGCGCGGCCCCGGCCGCTCGTACAGGTTCGAGTAGCTCATCGGGACACCGCCATCCGCCGCGACAGCCAGCCGAACAACAGCCCCATCGGCAGGCACAGCAGCACGAACCCGGCGGCGAAGCCCAGGAAGATCTCGATGACCTGGTCCCCGTACGTCTCGATCATCTCGCGCATCCGTACGGACGCCTCGCTCACGCCCACCACCAGCGCGATCGTGGTGTTCTTGGTCAGCGCGATCATGATGCTGCCGAGCGGCGCCACCACGGCGCGGAACGCCTGCGGCAGGGTGATCAGCGCGAGCGTCTTGACGAAGCCGAGCCCGAGCGACCTGGCCGCCTCAGCCTGGCCGACAGGCACCGTGTTGAGCCCCGAGCGCAGGGCCTCGCAGACGAACGCCGCGGTGTAGGCCGTCAGCCCGATGCAGGCGAGCCAGAAGTTGTTGGTCGCGAGGTCGTCGGACAGCGTCAGCCCCAGGTTCGCCCCGATGCCCAGGCCGGTGAACAGCAGTACCAGGGTGAGCGGCGTGTTGCGGGCCACGGTCACGTACACGTTCGCGGCGCCGCGCAGGGTGGTCAGCGGCGCGACCCGCATGGCGGCCAGCAGGGTGCCGAGCACCAGCGACCCGAGCGCGCTGACCGCCGTCAGGCGGACCGTCATCCAGAACGCGGCCAGGATGGTGTCGCGTTCGAAGAGCAGTGCTTCCATCCGGATCAGTACCGTTCGAGCTGCGGGGCCGCCGGGACCGGGAAGCCGGAGGCGCCCACGCTGGCCTCCAGCGCCTTCTGCCAGCTCCCGTCGCTGAACATCTTGGCCAGCGCGTCGTTGACCGCGTTACGGCCCGCCGTGTCATCCTTCTTCAGGCCGATGCCGTACTTCTCGGTGCTGAACGGCTCACCGACCACCTTGAGCTTGCCCGCGTGCTGCGCGGCGTAGCCGGCCAGGATGACGTTGTCCGTGGTGAGGGCGTCGAGCTGGCCGCCGAGCACCCGGTCCACGCACGCCGAGTACGTACGCTCCTCCTGGAGCTGCACCTCCTTGGCGTATTCCGTCTTGACCTTCTGCGCCGGGGTCGAGCCGGCGACCGAGCACAGCTTCTTGCCGTTCAGCGCCTGGGGCCCGGTCAGCGCCGCCTCGTCGGCCCGTACCAGCAGCGCCTGCCCGGCCACGAAGTACGGACCGGCGAACGACACCTTCTGCTTCCTGGCGTCGGTGATCGAGTACGTGGCCACCACCATGTCCACCTGGCCCTGCTCGATGAACGCCTCCCGGTTGGCCGTCACGGTCTCCTTGAAGGTGATACCGGACGGCTCGACGCCGAGCTGCTTGGCCACGTACGTGGCGACCTCGACGTCGAACCCGGTGAAGGTGCCGTCCGGCGTGCGCAGCCCGAGGCCCGGCTGGTCGGCCTTCACACCGATCACCAGCTTCTTGTCGTTCTTGGCCTTGTCCACGATGGACGCGTAGCTCCCCTGGCCACCCCCGCAGGCGGCGGTGGTGGTCAGCGCGAGGACGGCGAAGACGGCGTAGAGGGATCTGCCGAACATGGGGGCCTCCTAGTGGATGAGGATCTTGTCGAGGAAGGACTGGGCGCGCTGGCTGCTGGGGGAGCCGAAGAAGGTCTCGGGGCCGGCCTGCTCGACGATCTCGCCGTCGGCCATGAACACGACCCGGTCGGCCGCCCGCCGGGCGAAGCCCATCTCATGGGTGACGACGACCATGGTCATGCCCTCGCGGGCGAGCGAGGTCATGACGTCGAGCACCTCGTTGACCATCTCCGGGTCGAGCGCCGAGGTGGGCTCGTCGAAGAGGATCACCTTGGGCTCCATGGCCAGCGCCCGGGCGATGGCCACCCGCTGCTGCTGGCCGCCGGACAGCTGGGCGGGGAACTTGGCCGCCTGGGCGCCGATGCCGACCCGTTCGAGCAGCGCGCGGGCGGTGGCCTCGGCGGCGGCCCTGGGCTTGCCCAGCACGTGGACCTGCCCGAGGACGACGTTGTCCAGCACGGTCTTGTGCGCGAACAGGTTGAAGGACTGGAAGACCATGCCCACCTCGGCGCGCAGCCGGGCGAGGGCACGTCCCTCCTCGGGCAACGGCGTGCCGTCCACGGTGATCGTGCCGGAGTCGATGGTCTCCAGCCGGTTGATCGCGCGGCACAGGGTCGACTTGCCCGCGCCGGAGGGGCCGATGATCACTACCACCTCGCCCCGCCGCACGCGCAGGCTGACGTTCCTGAGCACGTGGAGGTCGCCGTAGCGCTTGTTGACCTGGTCCAGGACGATCAGGTCCGCGTCGGTCATGCGACACGCTCCTTCGTTCGGTCGGCGTTGGCGTAACCGTAAGGAGGAGCATGATCAGGAGACCGGCTTGTGCGCGTTCTGCTCAGCGATTGCCCCGGTCAGCGGCCCGGAACGACGGCTCAGCAGCCCGAAAACGACAGCTCAGCAGCCCGGGAACGACGGCTCAGCGGGCGCGCGGCACAGCTCGACGGGCGCGCGGCGCGGCTCAGCGGGCGCGCGGCACAGCTTCACCGGCGCGCGGCGCGGCTCTATGGGTGGGCGGGGTGGCTCAGCGGGCCGCCGGGTCCTGTTCGGGGAGGGCGGGCCTGGACCGGTCGGGCGCGACCCCGGTGACGCCGATGGTGGCCTTGAAGGCACGGTCCCACTCCCCGTCACGCAGGGAGCGGGTGATCAGCCCGTTGAGGTAGTCGCGGAAGGCGGTGTCCTGCTTGCGCACGCCCATCCCGTACGGCTCCCGCGCGAACGGCCTGCCCACCAGCCGCAGCGTGTCGGGATGCTGGTCCAGCAGGCCGAGCAGGATGGTGTCGTCGGTGCTGAGCGCGTCGACCTGCCCGGTCATGAGCGCGGGGATGCAGATGCTGTAGGCGTCGACGGTCACCAGTTCGGCGCTCGGCACCTGCTTGCCGATCCGGTCGATGGAGGTGGAGCCCTTGGCCGTGCACACGGTCTTGTCCTTCAGGTCCGCCACCCCGTTGATGCTGTCGTCATCGCTCCTGACCAGGATGTCCTGACCGGCGTAGTAGTACGGGATCGTGAAGCCGACCAGCCGGGAGCGGGGCTCCGTGATGGAGTACGTGGCGATGACGAGGTCCACGAACTCCTGGGTCAGGAAGTTCTCCCGTTCCCGCGAAACGGTCTCGATGAAGCGGATGTTGCGCTCGCTGCCGGTCAGGTCCTTGGCGACCATCCGGGCCATCTCCGTGTCGAACCCGATGATCCGCCCGCTGGAGGGCTCCTTGTAGCCGAACATCGGCTGGTCGAACTTGGTGCCCACCAGCAGGACGCCGCGGTCCCTGATGCGGGCCATGGTCGAGCCCTCGGGGAACGGGTTGTCATCGCCACAGCCCACCGCCGTCAGGCAGAGCAGCAGCGCCACCAGCGCCCTGAGCGTCGTCACCGTACTCGGTACCGGTGCTGGGGGCGGCCGGTCGGCCCGTAGCGCGGCCGGCCCTCGACCTGGCCGCGCTCGGCGAGGTACTCCAGGTAGCGGCGGGCGGTGGCGCGGCTGATGCCGATCATCCCGGCCAGTTCGTGCGCGGAGACGTCCTCCTCGACGGACGCCAGCGCGTCCAGCACCGCCTGCTCGGTCGCCGCGGAGATGCTCTTCGGCCGGGCGGCCTGGTCGAGGTGGAGGGAGCGGAAGACGCGGTCGATCTCCTGCTGCTCGGCGAACCGGTCGCCGGCCGACAACTGCTCGACCGTGGCCGCGTACCGCAGCAGGGTCTGCTCCAGGGTGCCGGCCCGGGTGGGTTTGACCAGGTAGTAGAGGGCCCCGCGTTGCATGGCCGCGCGTACGGCCGCCGACTCGTGGTGGCCGGAGATCACGATGACGTCGGCGGGCGGCTGGTCGGGCCGGCGCAGCCGGTGCGCCACCTCCAGCCCGGGTAAGTCGGGTAAGTGCAGGTCGAGCAGGATCAGCCGGGGGGCGAAGCGGCCCGCGGCGGCGAGCGCGGCGTGCCCGGTGTGCGCGATGCCCACGACCTTGAAGCCGAGCACCCGGTTGACCTGCGCGTGCAGCGTCGCTGTGACGACCGGGTCGTCGTCCACGATGAGAACGGTGATGTCCCTGGCCTCAGGCATCGCCACGCTCCTCGTCCAACAAATATGGATCAATGAAGCTTAGGCAGCTCTTCATAACATAAAACGTCTTTTGCGCCTTCTGCTCATCACGATCCTGCTATCGCGCCCGTTTCCTCCTAGTCTTGACGGCGAGCGACAACGGGAGGGCAGACGCCGGTGCGATGGTTGTTCGCGGTGACGGCATTGTGGACACTGCTCGGCCTGCTGCCCCTGGCCCTGCTGACCTCCTCCAGCATCTCCCTGTCGGAACGAGCGGTGAAGAACGAGGTCGACGACCGGGTCAAGACCACCGCCTCGGTGAGCCGCGTCGTCGTCGAGCAGCAGATGGGCTCGTTGAAGGAGCTCGTCATCGCCTTCGCGCGGCAGCCCCGGGTACGCGAGTCGATCGACCAGGTCACCGGTGACACCCTGCGCGGCTACCTCGACGAGCTGAAGCGCATGCGCGACGGCGTCAGCGGGATCATCATGATCTCCCCCGAGGGCCGGATGCTGGGCGCGCTGCCGGCCAGCGGGCTGCCCCAGGACATCGTCAGCACCGACTGGTACAGCGCCGTGCGCGACTGGCGGCGGGCGCACGTGTCCCAGGCGTACACGCCCACGATGAAGGACGTCTCCAGGGCCGTCGCCGTGGCCGTGCCGATCCCGAGCGAGGACGGCGAGCGCATGGTGGGCATCCTCACCGTCGTCTACAGCCTGGACGCCATCCAGAAGTTCGCCAAGGAGGCCGCCGAGGCCCAGGACATCCGGCTGCTGATCACCGACCAGGCCGGCGTGCTCGTCGCCGACCCCGGCCGTACCCTGTACGCCCTGACCTCCCTGCGCGAGGACCCCCGGGTGGACGCGGCGTTGGCCGGGCGCACCTGGAAGGGCGAGTTCCGGGGCATCGACGGCCTGGTGCTGTCCGCCTCGGAGCCGATCCCGGACATCGGCTGGACGGTCACCGCCGAGGTGTCCGCCGTCACCGCGCTGGCCTCGGCCGAGCGGCTGCGGGCCAACGTGCTGACCGTGGCCGCCCTGCTGGCCCTGCTCATCCTCATCGGCCTGGGGCTGCAGATCCACAGCACCCGCGGCCGCCGCCGGGCGCAGGCCACGCTGTCCAGGTACGCGGCCGAGCTGGCCGACGCCAGGGACGTGGCGGTCAACGCCTCCAAGGCCAAGTCCGAGTTCCTGGCCAAGATCAGCCATGAGATCCGCACCCCGATCAACGGCGTCCTCGGCATGAACTCCCTGCTCATGGGCACCCGGCTGGACGACGAGCAGCGCCACTACGCCACGACCGCCCAGGAGTCGGCCCAGAACGTGCTGCGCCTGCTCGACGACTTCCTCGACCTGTCCAAGATCGAGGCGGGCCATCTCCAGGTGGACGCGGTGCCGTTCGACCTGCCGCGGCTCTGCGACGAGGTGGTGGCGCCGTTCGCGCCGCACGCGTACGAGCAGGGGTTGTGGCTGACGCTCCGGCTCGACGAGGACGTGCCGCGGCAGGTGCTGGGCGACCCGGCGCGGCTGCGCCAGATCCTGACGAACGTGGTGGGGAACGCGCTGAAGTTCACCGTCCAGGGCGGTGTGGACCTGCACGTGACCCTGGACGAGGGGCAGCAGGGCGGGTCGCGGGCGGTGCTGCGGTTCGCGGTCGCCGACACCGGGATCGGGGTGGGGCCCGCCGACCGGGAGCGGGTCTTCGGTGTGTTCCGGCAGGTCGACTCGCCGATCACGCGCAGGACCGGGGGGAGCGGCCTGGGGCTGGCCATCAGCAGGCAGCTCACCGAGCTCATGGGCGGGCGCATCGGGCTGGACAGCGTGGAGGGCGTGGGCAGCCGGTTCTGGGTGACGCTGCCGCTGGAGGTGCTGGCCTGGTCCCAGCCGGGGACCGAGGGTCCGGCCGGGCGGCGCGCCCTGGTGGCCGACCCGCGGCCCGAGGACCGGGCGCTGGCCGCGCGGTTCCTCGCGGACGCGGGGCTGGACGTGGAGGAGGTCACGGACGAGGAGTCCGCCCTGCTGCTGCTGCACGCCGCCGCGGCCGACGGCAGGCCGTACGAGCTGGCCGTGGTCGCCCTCGACCTGGGCACGGTGTCCCAGTCGCTGGCGCACACCATCCTCACCGACCCGATGCTCCGCGCCACCAGCGTCATCGTGGTGGTCACGCCGGGACGTACCGGGTTCTCCTGGCCGGTCGCGGCCGACGAGCGTACCGTGCAGTCGATCACCCGGCCGCTCAGCCGCCGCCGCCTGCTCGCCGCCGTCGAGAACGCCCTGCGCACCTCCGAGTGCCCCGGCGAGCCGCGCGGCGCCGCGGACGGTGTGGGACCGCACGCGGCGGCGCGCATCCTGGTGGCCGAGGACGACGAGGTGAGCCGCCAGGTGGCGCTCCTCGTCCTGCGGCAGGCGGGCCACGAGGTCGAGGTGGTGAACGACGGCGAGCAGGCCGTGCGTGCCGTGCTCTCCGGCGGCTACGACCTGGTGTTCATGGACTGCCAGCTGCCGCTGCTGGACGGGCTGGCCGCGACCGCCGAGATCAGGCGGCGCGAGGAGGTCCACACCCCGATCGTCGCGATGACCGCGGCCGCCATGCCGGACGACCGGATCAGGTGCCTGGAAGCGGGCATGGACGACCACCTGGCCAAGCCCGTGGACTGGCCGCACGTGCTGGCCAGGATCCCGGAGTGGACGGCCTCCGCCGGGCTCCCGCCCGAGCTGGCCGGCCTGTCGGCGGAGGCTCTGGCTGACGTCGGCGCGGCCTACGTGGCGACCGCCATGAGCACGTTCAAGGAGCTGAGGCAGGCGGCCGAGGAGGGGGACCCGGCGCGGGTGGCCGCGCTCGCGCACCGCCTCAAGGGCGGCTGCGCGACCGTCGGCGCCGTCCGCGAGGCCGAGCTGTGCCGCCGCGTGGAGGACCTGGCGCGGGCCGGCATCATCGACCAGAAACCCCTGGACGAGCTGTACGAGCTGCTCAAGGAGAAACCGTCCTGGCTGAACGGGCTGAACGGCTCCCGGGTCGCCAGCTGCTGAGCCCGGTGCGCGGCTCAGCCGAGCCAGCCCGGAGCCACCAGGACGGCCCAGGCCGCCAGCGGGCCCACCAGGACGATCATCGCGCCATAGGTCAGCAGCCTGCGGTAGAACACGTCCCGCTCCATGCCCCGGACGTTGGCCACGAGCAGCGCCCCCGTGGTGGAGAACGGGCTGACGTCCACGATGGCCGACGACACCGACAGCGCCGCGATCATCGCGATCGGCCCCAGCGTGCCCTGCCCGAGCAGCGGCACCGCCAGCGGCACGAGCGCGCCCAGGATGCCCACGGTCGAGGCGAAGGCCGACACCACGCCGCCGACGTAGCAGATGAGCAGCGCCACCAGCAGCGGGATGCCGATCGCGGCCACCGCCGAGCCCACGTAGTCCACGGTGCCGATCTCCTGCAGGACGCCCACGTACGTGACGACGCCGCAGATGAGCAGCACGGTCGGCCAGGCCACCCGCTCGACGGCGCCCTTGTTCGTCCTGGGCGAGGTGAGGGACAGGACGACGGCCACGGTGACGGCGGTCAGGCCCACGTCGAGCTGGTACACCAGCACGGCCAGGCAGAGCGCCACGATGCCGATCAGCGTGAGCGCCTGGTGCAGGGTGAGCCGCAGGCCGCCGCCGTCGACTCCGGTGTCGGGGGCGACCGTGGTGGTGACCGCCCCGCCGGACCCGGACGTGGCCGGCGACGCCCCCGGGGATGCCGCCGCGGCCCCGGTGCCGGGCGCGGACGTGGTCCCGGTGCCGGGGCCGGTGCCGGGCTCGGTGGTGATGGAGCCGCGGCTCACCAGGTCCCGGCCGCCGAAGACGAAGAACACGATCACGGCCGCGGCCGTGTTGAACGCGAAGCTGGACAGGAACAGCGAGATGTTGTCGTAGGGCAGGTTCGCGTCCCGGGTGACGCCGTTCACGATCCCGCCGAGCACGCTGATCGGCGAGAACGCGCCCGCCTGCGTGCCGTGCGCCACCATCAGCCCGATCAGCATCGGATGGATCCGGTAGTCGGCGGCGAACCCGAACGCGATCGGCGCCAGGATCGCCGCCACCGCAGGAGCCGGCGCCCCCACGGCCGTGAGCAGGGCCGAGATGAGGAACACCACCGGCGGGATGGCGGCGATCCGGCCCCGTACCAGGTGGACGGCGGCTCGTACGAGCCAGTCGACCGTGCCGTTGTTGGTGGCGATGGCGAACAGGAGCGTGACCCCGACGAGGATCACGAACAGGCTGCCGGGAAAGGCCCCCAGGATGTCGTCGGTGCTCATGCCCGCCGCCAGCGTCCCGACCAGGAAGGCGCCGACCAGGGCCAGCGCCCCCAGGTTCACAGGGAAGAGCGTGGCGACGACGAACATGGCGACGAGGGCGAGAATGGATAGGAGCTCTGCGGACACTGCTGACTCCGATCTCCCCCGATGGATCTATGGCAGGACGGTCGCCTCACGGACGAGCTCGACCGGGTGCCGGGCGACACGCCCCGCACCGTGGGCGATCTGCTGGCGGCAGGAGACCCCCGTGGCCGCCAGCAGGGTGCCGGACGAGGAAGCGGCGATCTTCGGGAAGAGCCGGAGGCCACCGATCTTCATGGACAGGTCGTAGTGCTCGGTCTCGAAACCGAAGGAACCGGCCATGCCGCAGCAGCCGGCGTCGATCTCCTCCACCTCCGCCCCGGGGATCCTGGACAGCAGCTCACGGGTGGCGCCGGTGCCGACGACGGCCTTCTCGTGACAGTGGCCGTGCAGCAGGATCCGGCGCCCGCGCAGCGCGTCGCCCAGCACCAGCCGGCCGTCGTCGATCGCCTCGGTGAGCAGTTCGGGGACGAGCCGGGCGCGTGCGGCCACCGCCGCGACCCTGGGGTCGCCGGGGAGCAGGGCGGCGTACTCGTCCTTGAGGGTGAGCAGGCACGACGGCTCCAGGCCGACGATCGGGGCGTCGGAGCCGGCCAGCCGGCCGACCATCGACTCGGCCATCGTGCGCGCCCGGTCCAGCAGGCCCTTGGAGATGCTGGACCGGCCGCAGCAGCCCTCGGCGGCCAGGCGCACCCGGTAGCCCGCCTGCTCCAGCAGCTCGACGGCGGCCTGGCCGATGCCGGGCTCGCTGTAGGTGGTGAAGGAGTCGGCCAGCAGGATGACCTCCCGGCCGGCGGTGCCTTCCCGGGCGGTGGGGCGGCGGGCGTACCAGCGGATCAGGTTGTCGCGGCGGAAGCGGGGGAGCGGGCGGTGGCGGCTCAGGCCGAGCGGGCCGCGGGCGGCGCCGGCCAGCCAGTTCGACACCGGCGCGGTGGCCGAGCCGAGCCGGTTGAGCGTCCTGATCGCGCCGAACAGGCGGGCGCGCAGCGGCACCCCGTGGATCTGCTGGTACTGGTGGAGCGACTCGCTCTTCAGCGCCGCCATGTCCACCCCCAGCGGGCACTCCGACTGGCACGCCTTGCACTCCAGGCACAGGTCGAGGATCCCGTGCAGCCGCTCGTCGCCCAGCGCCTCCCGGGGATCGTCCGACGACAGGGCCTTGACCAGGGCGTTGGCCCGGCCCCGGGTGGAGTGCTCCTCCTCGCGGGTGGCCATGTACGACGGGCACATGACGCCCGTGTCGTCCTTGCGGCAGACGCCGATGTTCATGCACCGGTCGGCGGCGGCGTGCATGCTCCCCGTTTCGGCGAAGGACAGGACCGTACGCAGCGGGCGCGGCTCGGGCGCCGCCGGGTCGCGCAGATGGTCCGTCATCGGCGGCGCGTCCACGATCTTGCCGGGATTGAGCCGGCCGTGCGGGTCGAAGACGTGCTTGACCTGCCGCATCGCCTCGTAGATCCGGTCGCCGAACAGCCGCCGGTTGAACTCGGACCTGGCCAGCCCGTCGCCGTGCTCGCTGGAGTTCACCCCGCCGTGCCGGGCGGCCAGCTCCGCGACTTCCTCGGCGACCGCGCGCATCGTGTCGACCTGGCCGGGCACGCGCAGGTCCACGAACGGCCGGACGTGCAGGCAGCCGACCGAGCAGTGGCCGTAGAACCCGGCCCGCAGGCCGTGCCGGTCGAGGATCTCGGCGAACTCCTCGACGTAGGGCAGGAGCCGGTCCGGCGGCACCGCCGTGTCCTCCACGAACGCCAGCGGCCTGCTGCTGCCCACGCTGGAGGCCATCAGCAGGCCGAGCCCGGCCTTGCGCACCTTGAGCACGGCCGTCTGCTGCTGCTCCGTGACGGCCCGCAGGGTGTGGTAGCCGTGGCCGTTCGACTTCCAGGTGGCGGCCAGCTCCTCGACCCGGCCGGCCACCTCCGCCTGGTTGTCGCCGAAGAACTCGACGAACAGCAGCGCCTCCGGGTCGCCTGTCAGGATGCCGCCCAGCTCCGCGTAGTCGACGCGCTGCCTGGACAGCTCCAGGATGGCCTTGTCCAGCAGCTCCACCGAGGCGGCGCCGAAGGAGAGCGCGTCGGCGGTGGCCGCGATCGCGGCCGCGGTGGAGGCGAAGTGGCCGACCGCGATGGCCTTGGCCCGGGGCCGCTCCACCAGCCCGACCGTGGCCTCGGTGACGACGGCCAGCGTGCCTTCGGAGCCGACCAGCAGCTTGGTGAGGTCCACTCCCGAGTCCGGGCGGCGGGCCAGGTCGAGGCGGTAGCCGCCCGCGTGCCGCCAGAACCGCGGGAACCCCGTCAGGTCGAGCCCGTCCAGCACTCCGGCCACCGCGGCGTTGAGCCGGGCGTCGGTGGCCAGGTCGGGCGTCGTGGCGTCGGCGAGCACCACCCGCAGCGCCTCGACGTGGTCGACCGTCGATCCGTACAGGATGGAGTGGCTGCCCGCCGAGTTGTTGCCGATCATCCCGCCGATCGTGGCGCGGTTGCTGGTCGAGGTGTCCGGCCCGAACATCAGGCCGTGCTTGCGGACCGCCCGGTTGAGCTGGTCCTGGACCACGCCCGGCTGCACCCTGGCGGTCCTGCCGTCGATCTCCAGGATGCGGTTCATGTGCCGGGAGAAGTCGACGATCACCGCCGCGCCCACCGTCTGCCCGGCCAGGCTGGTGCCCGCGCCGCGCGGCAGCACCGGCACTCCCAGCTCGCCACAGGCCGCCACCAGCGCCTGCACGTCGTCGGCGTGCCGGGGGAAGGCGACCGCGAGCGGCTCGATCGCGTACATGCTGGCGTCGGAGGAGTAGAGGTGCGTGGTGTACGGGTCGTCCCTGACCTCCCCGCTGATCAGCAGCGACAACGTCCGCGCCAGGCTCATCCGGCGCCCTCCAGGTACGCCAGCGCCGCGCGTACCCCGCTGTCCTTGGTCGGTACCCCGGCCGCGGCCAGCCCCATCTCGACCCCGCTCAGCGTGCCCGCGAGCATCAGGTCGTTGAACCACCCGAGATGCCCGATCCGGAAGACCCGCCCGGCGAGCCGGCCGAGCCCGGTGCCGAGCGACAGGTCGTAGCGGTCGAGGACGAGCCGCCTCAGCGCGTCGGCGTCGTGCCCGCCGGGCATCAGCACGGCGGTCAGCGAGCTGGAGTGCTCCCGCTCGTCGGCGCAGAGCACCTCCAGCCCCCAGGCTCGCACGGCCCGCCGGGTCGCCTCGGCGTGCCGGTCGTGCCGGGCGAAGACCGCGGGCAGGCCCTCCTCGTCCAGCAGCATCGTCAGGGCCTCGCCCAGGCCGTACAGCAGGTTGGTCGGGGGAGTGTAGGGGAAGAAGCCGTTGCGGTTGGCCGCGATGATCGGCTCCCAGTCCCAGTACGAGCGCGGCAGCCGTCCCCGGTGGGCCAGCGCCTTCTGGCTGATCGCGTTGAACCCCATGCCGGGCGGCAGCATGAGGCCCTTCTGCGAGCAGCCGACGGTCACGTCCACGCCCCACTCGTCGTGGCGGTAGTCCATCGAGCCCAGCGAGGAGATGGTGTCCACCAGCAGCAGCGCCGGATGGCCGGCGCGGTCGAGGGCGGCGCGGATCTCCGGGACGCGGCTGCGCACGCCGGTCGAGGTCTCGTTGTGCACCACCATGACGGCGGCGACGTCGGAGGTGAGGCGCTCGGCCAGCGCGTCCGGGTCGGCGCCGTGCCGCCAGTCGCCCGGGACCAGGTCGACGACCAGGCCGAGCCGGGCGGCCATCTCGCACCACAGCGAGGAGAAGTGCCCGGTCTCGAACGCCAGCACCTTGTCACCCGGCGAGAGCGTGTTGACCAGCGCCGCCTCCCACGCCCCCGTGCCGGAGGACGGGTAGACGATCACGTGGTGCCGGGTCTTGAAGACGTCCTTCAGCCGCTCCAGCAGCTCGCTCGCCATCCGGGCGAACTCGGGGCCGCGGTGGTCGATCGTGGGCCGGGCGATGGCGCCCAGCACCCGATCGGGGACGTTCGTCGGGCCGGGGATCTGCAGGAAATGACGGCCCACTCTCCACACCTCCGTGCCGTCTCACGGCACGGTGTGCCGCGTTGCGGTTCATTAACATTAAGATCAGGCCGCAGAGGAGTCAATGGATGCAGAACGTGATCAACGCCCTCCGAGTGCTCGAAGAGCTGGCCGGCCGCCAGCCGGCCGGGGTCGGCGAGCTGGCCCGCGAGCTGCGGCTCCCGAAGAGCACGGTGCAGCGCTCGCTGAAGACGCTCTACGAGGCCGGGTGGATCAGGCCCGCCGGGGGCGCGGTCACGCGGTGGCAGGTCACCAGCAAGGCGCTCCAGGTCGGGCGCCGGGCCGAGCTCGGGCTGCGGGACGCGGCGATGCCCGTCATGGAGGAGCTGCGCCAGCGCACCGGGGAGACGATCCACCTCATGGTGCCCGAGGGCGACGCCGTCGTGCTGATCGAGCGGCTGGAGACCGACAAGCCGCTGCGCATCGTGCTCCCGCTGGGCATCCGGCTGCCGCTGCACGCCTCGGCCAACGGCAAGGCCGTGCTCGCCCACGTGCTCGCCCATCAGGAGCGGCCGTTAGCCGAGCTGCCCGGATACACCGACACCACGATCACCGACCCGGCGGCGCTGCGGGCCGAGCTGGCGGAGGTCCTCGCTCGCGGCTACGCCGACAACCGGGGCGAATGGCGCTCCGACATCGCGGCCGTCGCCGCCGCCGTCCTGGGCTCCGACGGGCCGCTCGCCAGCCTCAGCGTCTCCACCCCCGCCAGCCGCATGTCCGAGGAGCTCCGCGCCGAGTACGGCTCGCTGGTCACCCAGGCGGCCAGAACCCTGACCGCGACCCTCACCTGACGTCGTCTCCCTGTGCCGGGTTTGTCGGAGGCGATCTCTAGGGTCTGCGGCATGACAACAGCCGTCCTGGCGTGTATCGACGCCCTTTCCTCCCAGCTTGACGGACCCCCGTCCGCCGCCGACCGCGCGGAGGTGGCGGCGTGAGCGGCTGGGAGAGCGTGTGGGAGGCCATCACCAGTTGTGACGCCTCCCGGGTGGCGGACGAGGTGCTGCGCCTCGACGAGGCGGGCCGCCGCGAGGTGGCCCGCGAATTGCCCGACCACATCGGCGCGGCCAGGGAGGAGGCCCACAAGCGCTACGAACGGGTGCAGACCCGCGCCAACGTGGCCGAGAAGCGGGCCAGGCTGCTGTTCGTGCGTGACGCGATGGCCAGGGGCCTGTCCAGGGACGACGCGCAGGAGCTGTGGTGGACGTCAGGGATCTACGACCACCGGGTGAAGGGCGCATCGAGCGGGCAGGTCAAATGGGGCAGCGAGAACGACTGGATCGAGCCCATGCGGGTCGCGGGCGCGGGCACGCTGGCCGGCGCGGCGGCCGTCGCCACCTGGCTCTACCGGCGCGACTTCGTCCGCTGGAGCATGACGATCCGGCTCGATCCGCTGCTGCGGGTCGTCGCCGCCCGGCCGCCCGAGTGGCAGGCCGACCTGGCCACCCGCCTGGCCCTGCGCCTGCGCGGCACCCGGGCACAGAGCCGCGACGACAGCGCGGCCCTGGCGCTGGAGTTGCTGCGCCATACCGGGGCGGAGCCGCCCGCGCACGAGCCGCTCATCGTCGCCTGGGTGTCCGCCCCTCCACCGGACCTACGGCAGGACCCGCTGGCCGGGCACCTGATCCCGCGCCTGTTCGAGGCGGAGGGCGTGGGCCGGGCGCTGCGTGATGACCGGCTCGATCCGCCGGATTGGCAGGCCCGCCGGTCCTGGCTGGCCGCGCTGCGCGACCTCGTCGACGCGGGCGGCGCCGACCGCGAGCTGCTGACCGACGGTTGCCTACGCCGGTTCCTGCGCGGCGGCAGCGCCACCGACCTGCGCTTCTTCGTCCGCCTTCACGACCTGCTGGACCCCGCTCCCCACCCGGAGCGCGCCCGCGACTACCTGCGGCTGCTGCCCGCCGCGCCGGGCCCGGTGGCCGAGCTGGCCCTGCGCCAACTGCGCCCCACCAACGCTCGGAGCAGGACGGCGGCCGGCCCCGCCGGCCCTCCGAGCAGGACGGCGGCCGGCCCCGCCGGCCTCCCGAGCGGCGCCGAGGGCGGAGCGGGAGACCCGGACGCCTTCGACGGGTTGAGCGCCGACGAGGTCAACGAGGCGGTGGCGGCGCTGCTGTTCCGTCCCGAGGGCAAGTTGGTGCGGGCCGGTCTGAGCTGGCTCGACCAGGCCGCCCGCGACGCCGGCGCCGGACACCTCGACCACCTGGCGCCCGCGCTCGCCTCGGCGTTCCTGTGCGAGTCGTACGAGGTGCGCGAGCGCTCGGTGCGCCTGGCCCTCAAGCACGCCGGACGATTCTCGCCGGCGGGCGCCGAGGCGGTGCGGGAGGCGGCCCACGTCCTGCCCCCGGAGCTGGCGGCACGCCTGTCCGACGCGTACGGCGCGGTGGAGGCCGGGCCTGTGGAGGCCGACGACTTCGAGGCCGTCCCGCTGCCCGCGTTCGAGCCGCCCCCGCGCAAGCCGTTCCGCCCGCCGATGCACAACCTGGTCGACACCTACAACCGGCTGTACGACGACTCGGCCTTCGAACGCTGGCTCAGCGGCTTCGTTCGCCACCCGGAGGCCAGGCAGTGCCCGAAGGGCGGCACCAAGCTCTACACCTACCGGGAATGGCCGGACATCGAGCAGTGGGCGGAGGCGCTGCTGCGCGAAGCCGCCGACCCGGGCCAGGAACCGCCCATCCCCGAGCCCGAGCGACCCCGTTCCCACGCCACTCACCAGCTCATCGTCCGCACGGCCGAGGGTGAGTTCGAGACCGACTTCGGCCGCCTGCCCCAGGAGATGCGCGACAACATCGCCGCCGGCCTCGCCGAGCGCGGCATGCCTCTCGGCAACCTTGAGCATTTCGAGGAGGGCACGCCGATCGGGGGGGAGATCCTGGGCGTCTCGATCATGTCGACGGGCAACTGGGGGCACGAGGCGGAGCCGGAGCCGCCGCGCGATCGGCTGCCCGGCTCCCACTCCGTCTCGCCGCCGCACTGGGCCATGCTGCTGCGCTGCGCCGAGGTCCACGCCGCGCTCAAGGACGGCACCCTGCCCCCGTACCTGCTGGCCACCCCGACCCTCACCTCCGGCCACCTCGATCCCGCCGAGCTCGTCTCCCGGCTGGAGGGCTACGAACGCGTCGGCGCGCGGGCGCTGCCCGCCGACCTGCAGCAGGCGCTGCTGCGGTTGCCGCGCGAGGCCGCTCCCGACGTGATGGCCCGCGCCGGGCGGCTGACCTCGGAGGCGGGCGCCACACTCGCCCGCTGGCTGAAGGGACGCCCCGAGCCCGAGATGCGCGTGGACTGGTCCCACGCCGCCGGCGACTACACCCACGACCGGCAGCCGGGCGAGCACACTCCGCGGCTGCACCCGCGCATCCGGCTGGAGCCCACGGGGATGGCGCTGGTCGACGCGCTCCTGTCCGACCCGCCGTCCTCGACCTGGGAGGGGCACGGCCGATACATGTCGGCGTGGCGGCTCCTGCTGCCCTCCGACCGTGAGGCGGTCGCCATGCACTTCCTGCCCCGCCTGCTCAACAGCTGGGACCGGCCCGGTTACTTCGAAGAGCGCGTCGGGGAGCTCTGCTACCAGGATGGGCCGGTGGGGGAGGGGCTGGCGCTGCTGATCGCCGTGCTGCTGACCGAGCGCGGCTGGGACCAGAGCGAAGAACGTGGCCAGGAGCCGCTGCTGCGCGCCGCCGCCCGTGGCTGCCTGCCCGCCGTGGAGTGCGGCAGGCAGCTCGGCCTGACGATGCGCAGGGCCGGTGTCAAGGTGGGCCGGGTGCGGTCGGCGCTGAAGGCCTGCGCGGGCAAGGGCGCCCATCGGGAGGTCTGGCAGATCATGACGGGCCTGCTGCCCGTCTACCTGCCGGGGCCCGGTGAGCGGCCGCATTCCGCCCACACGCAGGCGCTCAAGTTCGCCGTCGAGGTCGCCGGGTGGGCGGACGCGCGGGGCACCATCCCGGCGGTGGCGGAGATCGCCACGGGCAAGGGGTCGAGCGGGTTCGTCCGCGCGGCCCGCGACCTGCACCAGCGGCTCGATCGACCCTGACCCCGCCCGGCGGCGGCCGGACCCGATCGAACGGCACAGCCCGATCGGGTGGCCGGGCCCGGCCGCCGGTCAGGGGGCGGCTGGGCCGGGTGTGGACGGAGCCTTCTCAGGGAGGTGGGCGGCTGCTTCGAAGAGCAGCAGTTCGCGGCCCGGGCGGCAGACGAGCTGCAACCCGACCGGCAGACCGTCCACCGTCCCCGCCGGCACGGTCAGGGCGGGCAGGCCCACCACGTTCCACAGGCTCGTCATCGAGAGCAGGGTGGCGCGTACGGTCCCGCGCCAGGCGCCGGGCTCGCCGTCCGGCTCCGTCTCGGGCTCCTGGAGCGGGGGAGCGGTGATCGGCACGGTCGGCAGCGCGATGACGTCGTGCCGCTCGAACAGCGCACCGACGGACGCGGCCAGCCGCGCCCGCCCGTCCATCGCCTGGACGTACCGCCAGCCGGGCAGCTCCGCGGCGACGCGCAGGCGTTCGAGCAGCTCGGGGCCGAACAGCTCGGGCGCCCGCGCCAGCCGGGCCGCGTGCACGGCCGCCGCCTCGCAGCTCTGGATCACCAGGTACGTCTCCCGCAACGCCGTCACGACCTCCGCGGGCAGCCGCACCTCGTCCCGTGCCCCCGACGCCGTCCGTACGAGGTCGGTCACCCGCTGGTCGACCTGGATCAGCCCTGCCGGGTTCAGCCCGGCCGGATCCAGCCACGCCATCCGGGCGCCGGAGACGTCCTCGCGCAGCTGGGACTCGGTCAGCGCGCGGTAGGCCGGCAGGCAGTCGCGCACGTCGCCGGCCAGCACGCCGACATGGTCGAACGTCCGCGACAGCGGGAACACCCCGTCCGCCGAGATCGCCCCGTAGGCGGGCTTGAACCCGGCGATCCCGCACAGCGCGGCCGGGATGCGTACGGAGCCGCCGGTGTCGGTGCCGAGCGCCAGCGGCACCATGCCCGCCGCCACGGCGGCCGCGCTGCCGCCGCTGGACCCGCCCGTCATGCGTTCCGGGTCGTGGGGGTTGCGCGAGGGGCCGTTGGCCGAGCGGTCGCCGGTGGGCCCGTAGGCGAACTCGTGGGTCGTGGTCTTGCCGACGACGATCGCCCCGGCGCGGCGCAGCCGGATCACGCACGCGGCGTCGGCCGCCGGGACGTGGCCGGCGTAGTGCCGCGATCCCATGGTCGCGGGCAGCCCGGCCACGTCGATGAGGTCCTTCACCCCGACCGGTACGCCGTGCAGCGGGCCGCGGTCGGTGCCGGCCGCCAGCTCGTGGTCGGCCCGCCGCGCCGCGGCCAGCGCCCCGTCGTGGTCCACCGTGACGAACGCGTTGAGCTGCGGGTCCAGCTTGGTGACGGCATCGAGCGCCTGCATGACCAGTTCGGTGGCGGTGGTCCGCCCCGCGCGTAAGTCCTGGGCCAGGCCGGTGATGGTGCGGCCGGTGAAGGGGCCGGGGGAGATGGGCATGGAGTCCTTTCCACGCATCACAGCGACATTCAGAGCAGATCCACTGATATCACCCCGTATGGGGAAAGGGCACCGGGGCATCGCCCCAAGCAGCGGTTCGAGCCCCGCCGGGAGCGCAGCCGGCATCGGCGGACGCCCCAGCCCGCTTCCTCCCCCGACCAGGCGCCGCAGCCCGCTTCGGTGCTGCGCCGGGTGCGGTTGCCCGCCGCCGTGGCCGCCATCGTCGCCGCCGAAGGCACTCGGCCGACGCCCTTGCCTCCTCCTGACCGCCCCGGCAAACCGTCCGGGCCGAAACCTCCACCCTGCCTGACCGCCCCGGTGACCGCGCGAGCCGGAACCTCGGCCTTCGCCTGACCGCCGCGGGCCGAAACTCCACATTTTCCTGACATCGCGGCATGACAACATCATCGTCCGCCTGATGACCATCGATGGCGCATCATGTACCGTCGCGGGAAAAGTGCGACCTACCGGAGGTGCGGTAGATGGTTGAGGAGCAGCGACAAGACGCACCAGGTGAGCAGAAGAAACGGCAGCTGGTCCGGGCGGTGATCGCCTCCGCCGTGGGGACCTCGATCGAGTGGTACGACTTCTTCCTCTACGGCTTCGCCGCCAGCACGATCTTCGCGGAGCTGTTCTTCCCGACCAGTGACGCGACCACGGGCCTGCTGCTGGCCCTCGGCACCTACTTCGGCGGTTTCGCCGCCCGCCCGATCGGCGCGGCGATCTTCGGCCACTACGGCGACCGCATCGGCCGCAAGGCCACCCTGATCATCACCCTGCTGGCCATGGGCATCGCCACCGCCCTCGTGGGCCTGGTGCCGACGTACGAGCAGATCGGCATCTGGGGCGGCATCCTGCTGACCGTGCTCCGCCTGATCCAGGGCATCAGCGTCGGCGGTGAGTGGGGCGGCTCGGTGCTGCTGGCCACCGAGTGGGGTCAGTCGCGCGGCGGCAAGCGTGGCTTCCTCGGAAGCTGGCCGCAGTTCGGCGTCCCGGTCGGCCTAGTCCTCGGCTATCTGGCCCTGCAGATCTTCCAGCCCCTCGACCCCTACTGGGGCTGGCGCATCCCGTTCCTGCTCAGCATCCTGATGGCCGCGGTCGGCCTCTACATCAGGCTCGGCATCCTGGAGACGCCGGTCTTCACCAAGCTCATCCAGGAGAACCGGGTCGAGCGCGTCCCCGTGCGCGAGGTGCTGCGCAAGAACTGGCGCGAGATCGTGCTGAGCGCGCTGCTCCGCACCGGCCAGCAGGCGCCGTTCTACATCTTCACCGTCTTCATCCTGACCTACGCCACCCGCACCCTCGGCTTCGAGGCCGGCGACGTCTACCTGTACGTCATCGTGGCCGGCATCGTCTCGCTGGTCACCGTGCCCTTCTGGGGCTACATCTCCGACCTCGTGGGCCGCAGGCGCCTGTACATCGTGGGCGCCGCCGCCATGGTGGTCTGGTCGTTCATCTACTGGCCGCTGCTCGACACCCGCGTCCCCGCGCTCGTCTTCCTGGCGATCGTGCTGGCCGCGCCGATCCACGACATCCAGTACGGTCCGCAGGCCACGTTCATCGCCGAGAGCTTCACCGGACGGCTGCGCTACAGCGGCGCCTCGCTCGGCTACCAGCTCGCCTCGGTGACGGCGGGCGGGCCCGCGCCGCTGATCGCGGTCTGGTTGTACGCCACCTACCAGAGCTCCATGTCCATCGCCATCTACATGGCCATCTGCTCCCTGATCAGCGTGGCCGCGGCGTGGGCGCTGAAGGACCGCTCGCAGCAGGACTACGCGGTCGAGTACGACGAGGCCCAGCCGCGGACCGGCTAGCCGCCGTCACGACCGGACGGGCGGCGGTCGCGTGGCAGCGGGCCGCGCGACCACCACCCGCCGTGAAGGGCTACCGGCCCGCGATGCCGGTGAGCGTGACGCCCCTGATGAACGTCTTCTGCGCGATGAAGAACAGGATCAGGACCGGCATCAGCGTGATCAGCGCCACCGCCATCATCTGGTTGTACTGGGTGGCGTACTGCCCGGAGAACATCGCCAGCCCCAGCGGGATGGTGAACTTCTCCGTCGTGCGCAGGTAGATGACCGACTCCAGATACTGGTTCCAGTTGCCCACGAACGAGAACAGCATGATCGAGGCGATCGCCGGCTTCGACAGCGGCAGCATGATCCGCCACAGGATGCGCAGCTCGGAGGCCCCGTCGATGCGGGCCGCGTCGATGACCTCCTGCGGGATCGTGGTGAAGAACTGCCGCAGCAGGAAGATGTAGAGCGCCACGCCGAAGAACTCCGGCACCACCAGCGGCAGGTACGAGTCCACCCACCCGAGCTGGGCGAACATGATATACTTCGGCACCAGCGTGATCTCCCGGGGGATCATCATGGTCGCCAGCATCAGGGAGAACATCACGCCCGACGCCCTGGCCCGCAGCCGCGCGAACGCGTACGCCGGCAGGACGCACGAGATCAGGTTCCCCACCATCGACAGCGCCGTGATCAGCACGCTGTTCAGCAGGAACGAGTTGAACGGCAGGTTGCCGCTCCACCCCTTGGCGTAGTTCTCGAAGTGGAAGGAGTCCGGCAGGAACTGCGGCGGGAACGCCAGGTTCTCGGCGTCCGACTTGAGCGACGTGGTGACCATCCACAGGAAGGGCAGCACGAACACCGCCGTCGCGACGATCAGCAGCAGGTAGGCGCCGGTGCGCCGGATCCTCCTGATGCGCTCCGCCTGCGCGGCGGTGAGGTCGTGGTGCGCCCGGCGGGTGGCCGGCCTGGCCGTTTCGAGGAGCATCTACGGCCGCCTCACTTGAACTCGTAATGGACCCAGCGCCTGGCCAGGCCGAACTGGATCAGGGTCACGACGATGACGATGAGGAACATCGCCCACGACAGCGCCGCCGCGTATCCCATGTCGAAGTACACGAAGGCGTTCTGGTAGATGTACAGGCCCAGGACCATCGTGGAGTTGGCGGGGCCGCCCTCGGTCATGATGAGGATCAGCGTGTACGCCTGGATGCTGGCGATGAAACCGGTCACCACGTTGAAGAAGATGACCGGCGACATCATGGGCACGGTCACGCTCCAGAAGCGCCGCCACCATCCGGCCCCGTCGATCTCCGCCGCCTCGTACAGCGTCTGCGGGATGCCCTGCAGGCCGGCCAGGTAGATGATGATGGTGTTGCCCGAGCCCCACACGCTCATGAGGATCAGCGCAGGCATGGCCCACTCGGTCGAGCCCAGCCAGCCCGGGCCGGTGATCCCCACCATCGCCAGCAGCTTGTTGATCAGCCCGTAGTCGGGGTGCAGGATGTTCAGCCACAGCAGCGCCGTGGCCACGCCCGCGACCACGGACGGCATGTAGAACACCGTGCGGAACAGGCCCTGGAAGCGCAGCGGCTGGTTCAGCAGGATCGCCAGCAGCAGGGTGAAGGTCACGCCCAGGGCCACCGAGCCGATGCCGTAGTAGAAGGTGTTGCTGACGGCGTTCCAGAACTCCGCGTCGGCGAACATCTTCCGGTAGTTGGCCAGGCCCACCCACTCCGGCGGGCGCAGCAGGCTCCACTTGGTGAAGCTGATCACGATGGAGGCGAGGATCGGGCCGCCGCTGAAGAGCACGAACCCGATCACCCACGGCGAGACGAACAGGTGGAAGCGGCGCGCCTCCCGGCGGGTCGCCGACACCGGACGCCGCCGCCTCCCGAGGCTGATCGCGGTCATGCGATCTTGTTCTCGGCCAGGAGCGGTGTCACCTGCTCGGCGATCTGCTGGAGCGCCTGGTCCAGGGTCAGGTCGCCGATCATGGCCTTCTCCCAGATCGGCTTGGCGGTGTCGACGATCTTCTTGTTGGCCGGCAGGTGCATGACGCCGTCACTGGTGGCGTAGTCCTTCATGGCCGCCTGCGCGATCTCGATCACGTCCTTCGGGATGCCCAGCGCCTCGGCGTTCGGCATCCAGGCCGACTGGCGGGCCGGAGCGCTGATGCGCCGGAACTGCTGCCCGGTGGAGGACAGGTACTCGTTCAGGTAGATCCAGGCGGCGTCCTTCTGCTGCGAGTTCGCCGTCATCGCGAGCGCGCTGCCCACCGCCGGGGTGAAGCGGCCGGCGGGGCCCTTCGGCACCGGGGCGGCGCCCCACTTGAACGCCTTCTGCTTGGCCAGCTCGGTGAGGATCCACGCGCCCTGGATCGACATGGCGGCCTTGCCGATCTTGAACGGCTCCACCTTCTCCAGCACCTGGTTGAGCTCGGCCAGGCTGGGCGTGGCCTTGTCCTTCCGCAGCAGGTCGAGCCAGAGACCCAGGGCCTTCCTGGCCGGCTCCTTGTTGATCTCCACGCTCATCTCGTCCTGGCTCAGGAAGCCGCCGCCGTACGGCATGAGGAAGATCGTGGACAGGTCGGGGGCCGGGATCGGCATCGGGGTGAAGCCGTAGACCTTCTCCGCGCCCTCGCCCTTGGCGAGCTTCCTGGCCATGTCCAGCATCGTGTCGAAGGTCCAGGAGTCGTCGGGGTAGTCGACGCCGGCCGCGTCGAAGACGTCCTTGTTGTAGAAGAGCAGCTTGGGGGCCATGTCCGTGGGCAGGCCGTAGAGCTTGCCGGCGCCGTCCTTGAAGTAGCCGAGGGCGTTCTGCGGCAGGTCGGCCATGTCGAAGGCGGGCGTCTTGGCGATGTAGTCGTCCAGCGACTGGAAGATGTCGTTGGCGATGAAGTTCTGCGCCCAGCTGTAGTGGATGTACATGACGTCGGGGAGTTTGCCACCCGCCGCCTGGGCCATGTACTTCGTCAGGTAGGCGTCGAACGCCGAGGTCTCGCGCTTGATCTCGATGTTCGGGTGGCGCTGCTTGAAGAACAGGTCGAACTGGGCGTTGCGCACCTCGGCGACGACGTCCGACGTGATGGCCACGGTGAGCGTGACCTTGGAGGCCGGCTCCGGCACGTTGGTCGTCGGCCACGTGAGCGACTTGTTGAGCGCCTCGGCCTCCTCGAAGGGCCAGGTGTCGTTGCCCGGCCGGTTCGCGTCCAGCTGCGGCACGCCGGACTTCACCACACTGGACGTCTGCGACTGCGGCTGCTGCCTGTTGTCGCCACACGCGGCGAGCACGGGCAGGGCCACCGCGAGGGCCAGCAGGTGACGTCGGTTCATCTCCATGGGGGTGGACCTTTCACAGGAAGAGCTCGATGACCGGTACGGCCACGTCCGGCCGCTGCACCGGGAGCTGCAAGGTGAGGGTGCCGGGCGGCAGGGCGCCCAGCTTCGTGTGCCCGCTGTCCCTGGCCGGGTCGGGGACCAGGGTGCGGATCTCGGAGGCGTCGTTCAGCAACTGCGCGTAGCGCACCTTCCCGGCCAGCCCCGGCAGGTGCAGGTGCCGGTACGGCCAGGCGAACACGTGCACGTAGAGCCGGTCGCCGCGCTGGGTGTAGCGGCAGTCCGGCGGTGCCTCGTACGTGCTGGGCCCCGCGCCGTAGATGGAGCGGCCGTGCAGCCGCGTCCACTCCCCGATGCCCCGCAGCGTCTCCAGCGCCCGCGGGTCGAAGGCGCCGCGTCCGTTCGGCCCCACGTTGAGCAGCAGGTTGCCGTTCTTGGAGACGGTGTCGACCAGCATGCGCACGAGCAGGTCCACGGGCTTGTAGTCGAGGTTGTCCCGGTCGTAGCCCCAGCTGCCGTTGAGCGTCTGGCACGCCTCCCACACCCCGGCCGGGGGAGCGGGCGGCTGGAACTGCTCGGGCGTGACGAAGTCGCCCGGGATCTCCAGGCGGTTGTTGATCATGGCGTCCGGTTGCAGCCTGCGGACCAGGGCGGCCAGCTCCTCGGAGCGCCAGTCGGCCGCGCCCTTGCCGCCGGGCGTGAGCTGCCCGTTCCTGACCCGGGTGGAGTAGGAGAAGTCAAACCACATGGTGTCAATACGGCCATAGCGGGTGAGCAGCTCTTCGACCTGGCCATGCAAATAGGACTGATAAATCTCGATATTTCGGTCATCATTGGACACGCCCTCGGCGTATGCCGGGTGCAGGCCGTCGATCGGGAAGTGCGGATGGTGCCAGTCGATCAGGGAGTGGTAGAAGCCAACGCCCAGCCCGCGCGCCCGGAACGCCTCGACGATCGGCCCCACCAGGTCCTTGCCGTGGGGCGTGTGCGCGACCGAGTAGTCGGTCAGGGCCGAGTCCCACAGGCAGAAACCGTCATGGTGCTTGGTGGTCAGCACCATGTACCGCATGCCCGCGTCCGACGCGGCCCGCGCCCAGGCGTCCGGGTCGAACAGATCGGGGTCGAAGTTGTCGAAGTAGGGCTGATACTGCGCGTCGGTGAGGCGCTCGCGCTGCTTGACCCATTCGTGGCGGGCGGCGAGCGCGTACAGCCCCCAGTGGATGAACAACCCGAACCTTTGTTCCCGGAACTCGGCCAGTCGCGTGGCAGAGATCGGATGAATAGCCGGGGTACTTGAGGGTTCCTGTTCTGGTCCGTGGGGCATGGCCGTACCGTAGACCTGGTAATTAACTTCGTCAAGAATTGAATTCAGGCGGCCATCACCCTAAGCTCAGGCGCACTGTGAGGAGATCCGGACCCCCGCGGAGCGCCGATTCGCAGGCCACGCCCGGTCGCCGGCATCCCGGACCGAACTCCTCCTATCTCTTGGACTGGAGGATTCGTGCCGAACTGGACGCTCAGCGATCACGACATCGAGGTGGCGGTCGCGCTCTCCCCCGAGGGAGAGCTGACGATGGAGGTGCGGCACGCCGGCCGCGTCGTGGTGGCGCCGTCCCGGCTCGGCCTGCGGGCCGCCCACGAGGACCTGAGCACGGGGCTGGCCTTCGAGGCGATCTCCGGGCCGCGGCGGATCGACGAGTCCTACCGGACGGTGATCGGCAAGCGGCGCGAGCACCGGCACACGGCCACCGAGTGGACCCTGGCCTTCGCCAAGGGCGCCCACCGGCTCGACCTCCAGGTACGGGTCGCCGACCAGGGCGTGGCCTACCGGTACTCGGTGCCGTGGACCGGCCCGGTGACCGTCATGGAGGAGGTCTCCGAATACGTACTGGCGGCCGACGCCCGCGCGGTGCTGCTGCCGTACGAGAACGGGCGCTCGGACTACGAGGAGATCCACCACCACACGACCGTCGGCGCGGCTGAGCACATCCTGTATGGCTACCCCTCCCTCTTCCGGACCGGCGACTCCTGGCTGCTGGTCACCGAGTCGAACCTGGACAGCACCTACGCCGGCTCCCGCCTGCGCTTCGACGGCCGCGCCTTCAAGCTCGACCTGCCCGACCCGTACGTGACCGCGGCCAGCCCGCTGGTCACCCCGTGGCGTACCACGGTGATCG
Organism: Nonomuraea jiangxiensis; assembly: GCF_900099965.1. Classification (GTDB taxonomy): domain Bacteria; phylum Actinomycetota; class Actinomycetes; order Streptosporangiales; family Streptosporangiaceae; genus Nonomuraea; species Nonomuraea jiangxiensis. The sequence goes on from NZ_FNDJ01000001.1 coordinate 530,458, forward strand.
GCGCCGACCTGGCCGCGATCGTGGAGAGCGACCTGGTGACCGGCCTCGCGGCCCCCTCGCGGGTCGAGGACACCGGCTGGATCCGGCCCGGTGCCGCCGCCTGGTCCTGGTGGTCCGACGGGCCCTCCACCCGTGACCTGGACGCCCAGAAGCGGTGGGTCGACTTCGCCGCCGCCAACGGCTGGCCGTACCTGCTGGCCGACGCCGGCTGGAACAAGGAGTGGATGCCGGAGCTGATCGCCTACGCCCGCGAGCGCGGCGTCGGGGTCTGGCTCTGGTCGCACTGGCAGCACGTCGACACCGAGCTGGAGCACCGCCAGAAGCTCGCGCTCTGGAAGGAGTGGGGCGCGGTCGGCGTGAAGATCGACTTCACCGAGTCCGACGGCCAGGACCGGATGCGCTGGTTCGACTCGATCCTGGCCGCCACCGCCCGGCTCCAGCTCATGGTGGTCTTCCACGGCGGCACGATCCCGCGCGGCACCGAGCGCACCTGGCCGCAGTTCATGACCGCGGAGGCGGTGAAGGGCGCCGAGTGGATCAAGCCGAAGCCCGGCAAGCTGCCCCTCTACCCGCCCGAGCACTACCTGTCGCTCGCCTTCACCCGCAACGTGCAGGGCCCGATGGACTTCACCCCCTGCACGTTCACCGCGGTACGCACCATCTCCGCCGGATTCGAGCTCGCGCTGTCCGTGCTCTTCGAGTCCGGCGTCCAGCACTTCGCCGACGGCATCGAGGCCTACGAAGCCAGGCCGGAGGCGCTGCGGCTGCTGTCCACCGTCCCCGTCGCGTGGGACGAGACACGGCTGCTGTCCGGCGACCCCGCCGACCACATTCTCCTGGCCAGGAGGAACGGCGCCGAATGGTACGTCGGAGCGGGCGTCGCGGGTGAGGCCCGCACGCTCACCGTGCCGCTCGACTTCCTCGACGACGGGGAATGGGCGGCCGAGATCCACCGGGACGCTCCCGGCGACCTGATCCACACCGAGACGGTCACCGTGGCCGCCGGGAGCAAGCTCGACCTCGCCGTCGCCCCGAACGGCGGGTTCACGCTGCATCTCAGGAAAGAGGTCTCATGAACAAGCGACTCGGCGGCGTCTTAGCCGCCCTGGCACTCACCACGACCACCCTCGCGCTGCCCGCTCCCGCCGGCGCCGACGCGGCGTGGACGCTGCGCTGGAGCCCGAACCCGGCGAACGACACTGTCGCCGAGGCGTTCGAGGGCATCGAGGACGACCGCTCCGACTCCCACCCCGGCACGACCCACATCTACGTCTCCGGCGACGCCTACCGCTTCGACATGCACACCCAGGACCGCGACGGCGACGACCGGCAGCGCAACGAGGTCAAGGGCATGCGGACGAGCAGCAGTTCGTACCTGGAGATCCGGGAGAACGAGACCTGGCGCATCAGCTACCAGATGTACATCCCGACCACGCTCGACTCCACCACCAGCTTCACCCACATCGCGCAGATGAAGACGCCCGGCTCGGGCGCCCCTCTCTACACGATGTCGCTGCCGATCTCCGGCGGCACCCCGAAGATCAACGTGCGCTACTGGGACGAGGCGGAGCAGACCCACGAGGTGGGCAACACCAACCTCGGCCCGATCCAGGGCAAGTGGGTGGACACCACGTTCGAGTTCAAGGCCTCCGACGACGGCTACCTGCGCTGGATCCTGCGCGACGGCTCCACGACGCTCGTCGACCGGCGGCTGGACGACACCGACCTGTGGCGCGGCGACGACGAGTACCTGCGACCCAAGTGGGGCATCTACCGCAGCATCGAGAGCTCCGGCCTGCAGAACACCTACCTGCTGGTCAGAAACCTGCGAGGGGAGCAGCTCACCGGTGACGGCGGCGATCCCTCCGACCCGTCCTCCGTCGAGGCCGAGCAGGGCTCACTCAGCGGCACGGCCCGCACGACCTCCTGCTCCGGCTGCTCGGGCGGGACGAAGGTGGGCTGGCTCGGCAACGGCTCGGGCAACGCGGTCACGCTGAACGTCCAGTCGTCCGCGGCGGGCGACCGGCAGCTCACCGTCCACGGCCTGGTGAGCGGCACCCGCAGCTTCCAGCTCAGCGTGAACGGCGGCACCCCCCAGACGGTCTCCCTGACCGGCACCAGCTGGAACGACCCCGTCACCCGGGCCGTCCAGGTGCGGCTCAACGCGGGCGCGAACAGCGTCCGCCTGTACAACGACAGCGCAAGCGCGCCCGATCTCGACAGGATCACCCTTCAATGAACAAGCACGGCCTGCGCCTGGCGGGCGTTCTGTCCGCCATGGCGCTGATCACCCAGGTGGGTGTGACCCCTCCGGCCTCCGCGGCACCCCGGTGGGAGACCCGCTGGAACCCCAGCCCCCAGCGGGACGGCGTCAACGCGTTCGAGGCGCTGGAGGACGACCGGCGCGGCTCCCACCCCGAGGGCCTGCCGCACGTCGGCGTCGACGGGAACGCCTGGAAGTTCACCGCCCACCTGGAGGATCGCGACGGCTCCGACCGCATGCGCAACGAGGTACGCGGCATGCGCACCGCGGACGGGACGCCGCTGGAGATCCGTAAGGACGAGACCTGGCGGCTCTCCTACCAGATGTACATCCCGGACACCCTCGACGCGACGAGCAACTTCACCCACATCTGGCAGCTGAAGAACTCCGACGTCGGCACCCCGGTCGCGCAGATCTCGCTGCCGGTCGTGGGCGGCGTGCAGAAGATCGCGGCACGTTACTGGACGCTGGAGGACAACAAGTCACACGACTTCGCCACGGCGGATCTGGAGCCGATCCAGAACAAGTGGGTGAACGTCACGATCGAGTTCAGGTCGAGCGACGACGGCTACATGCGCTGGGTGCTCAAGGACGGGCACCGGACGATCGTCGACCAGACGGCCGAGCACATCGACCTGTGGTGGACGCAGGAGCAGTACAACCGGCCCAAGTGGGGCATCTACCGCAGCATCAAGAGCGCCGGGCTGCAAGAGACGTACATGCTGGTCAAGAACCTCAAGGCGGAGCAGCTCGGGCCGGCGACCCCGCCGGTGCGGTTGCCCGCGCCCGACCGCGGCCCCGGCGCGTACGAGGCCGAGCGGGTGGGCAACATCTTCGAGGGCGCGGCCGAGCCCGCGTACTGTGCCGTGTGCTCCGGCGGGCGCAAGGTGATCCTCATCGGCGGCAACGTCTACGACTACACCGTGGTCAGGGGCGTGTTGTCGGAGACCACCGGGACGCGCCAGATGACGGTGCACGCGCTGGTGGACGGGTCGCAGGCGTTCTCCGTCAGCGTCAACGGCGGCGACGCGACCACGGTGCCCATCACCGGGACCAAGGACACGGTCACCACCACGACCGTGCCGGTGGACCTGGTGGCGGGGGTCAACACCATCCGCTTCTACGGCCTCACGGCCAGGGGCCCCGAGCTCGACAAGATCGTCATCAAGTGAACGAAACCCCTCGCGCGGACCGGCCGCGCGAGGGGTTTCAGCGTTCCAGGCGCAGCAGGCCGCCCACGGGGACGGTGACCTCCACGATGCCGGGCTCCAGGCGTACGAGCTCCTCGCCGTGCGCCCGGCCCCGGCAGTCGCGCACCGTGACGCGGGCCGTGCCCGGCTCCTCCACCTTGAGCAGCACGCCGGTGGAGGCGTCGCCATTGGCCACGAAGAGCGTGCCGGCGGCCGGCACCTCGACCGGCAGAGGCGCGTACCGGGCGGTGATCACGGTGTCCGCCGAGCGGGCCGTCACCTGCGGGTAGGCCAGGTCGGGGCGGGCCGGCCGGAAGTCGCCGCGCTGCAGCACGGCGGCGTGCTCCCGGAAGAACGCCAGCCAGAAGCGCAGCACCTCCAGCTGCTCCGGGCTCTGCGCGGTCAGGTCGACCGAGATCTGCGGGACCGCGAACAGCACGCTGACGAGCTGCGCGGCGACGTGCTCCGGGCTCTCGCCGGGGTGCCACATGAGCATGTCGGCGTGCACGGCCAGCGGCCCGGCGATCAGCCGCAGATCCACCGTGCGCTGCCGGTTGTGCAGCGGGCTGAGCGGGCAGTCGGAGGCCCGGATCATGGTGGCGTGCGGCCACAGGCCCGGACTCACGTACGGCTGCCGCAGCTCCACCAGGCAGTCGCCGGGCAGCTGGGCCAGCAGCCTGCGCACGCCCTCGTTCACGGTGGCGCAGTCGGCCTCGGGCCCTGGCTCGGGCGGGTTCTCCACGGCGAACTGGTCGATGAAGTCGATCTTGAGACCGTCCGTCCCCCATTCCTTGACCGCCCGGGTGAGGCGGCTCGCCAGCAGGTCGCGGATGTGGGGGTAGCGGGGGTCGACGATGGCCGCGTTCATGTGCTCCTTGTAGGCCAGCGTGTACGGCCGCACGCGCTCCCACAGGGCGGTGTGGCGGCCCACGAAGGGCAGGGCGTACCAGAGCAGGTAGGCGAGCCCGGCCTCGCGCACCTTGGCCACGTGCGCCGGGAGGTCGGGGAAGGCGGCGAGGGAGGGCTCCCACTCGCCGGCGTAGCCGTATCCGCGGCCCCGGTCGGTGCTGTGCCAGCCGTCGTCCACGATGATCGCCTCGCAGCCCAGCTCGGCCGCCGGGCCCGCCTGGCGCTCCACGCTCGCCGCGTCCACATGCTGCTGCATGGCGTACCAGGTCGAGTAGGCGGGCATGCGTGCCACCTCGGGCACCTCGCGGGCCGGCCCGTGCAGGGCGCCCCACCAGGCCGCCACGTCGGTCAGGGTGCGCGCGAAGTGCCGCCGGCTGAGGTCGAGCCGCAGCAGCAGCCCGCCGCGCGGGTCCGCCTCGTGCTCCACCCAGAAGCCGAAGTCGCCGGTCTCCTCCACCACGCCGGTACGGGTCCGTACCGGCCTGACGACCTCACCGGCGGCGTAGGTGCACAGGGCGACGTCGCCCGCGCCCACCAGGCAGCCGACGGGCGCGTTCTTCTCCAGCGCGGCCGTACGGGGGCGGCGCCAGAACGGCGGCAGCCCGCGGTGCTCGCCGCCGTCGGCGGCCCAGAAGGCGGTGGCGTCCACGCACGGCACCCGCCAGCCCACCCGGATCTCGGCGGTCCGGTCGGGGACGACGCGCACCTCCAGCACGCCCGGGGCCGATTCGTGCACGGTGCAGGTCAGCTCGGCGGCGCCGGAGCACTCGAGGGTGAGCCCGCCGGCGGCGATCTCCTTGGTCTGCCGCGGCAGCTCCGCGGGCTGGACGGGATCGTGGGGCTGCCAGAGGCCGGGGGCCGCATCGGCTCCTGGGATCAATGTCTCTCCCTAGAGGGTGAAGAGGGTCTGGATGGCGACCGCGGCGGCGCCGCGCGCCCACTGCTCGAAGGTGCGCGGGCGGAGCAACAGCCGGCAGTCGGCCGCCGCGCCGAACGCCTGGGCCGTGAACGACCGGTTGATCTGCTCCTCGAACAGGTCGTAGGCGACGAGTCCCGGCACGTCGCCCGTCACGATGATCCGCTCGGGGCCGAACAGGTTGGCCATCGCGGCCATAGCCAGGCCGATGGCGTGCCCGGCGCGGGCGAACACCTCCCGCACGGCCGGATCCCCGGCGTGGGCGGCGGCCAGGGCCGTCTCGATGGTGGTCACCACCTGCCCGGCGACGGCATCATCCGCGTCCGCGGCACTGGCCGCGCGGACCGCCGCCACCAGGGGCGCGGTCCCCGCGATGGCCTCGACGCAGCCGCGCCCGCCGCAGTGGCACTCCGGCTCCTCGCCGCCGACCGGGATGTGGCCGATCTCCCCGGCCACGCCGTGCGCGCCGGCCACCACACGCCCGTTGACCACGAGCCCGCAGCCGATCCCCACGCCCACGGTGACCAGCGCGAACGACGACGCGCCGACCCCGTCGCCGAACCACTGCTCGGCCACGGTGAGCGCCTTGACGTCGTTTTCGACCGTGACGGTCAGGCCGGTCGCCGCGGCGGCCAGGCGGGCCAGCGGCACCTGCCGCCAGCCCAGGAAGGGCGAGTAGCGCACCAGCCCGTGCGCCTTGTCGACGTCGCCGGACACCGCCAGGCCCAGGGCGTGGCAGCGCGCGCCGTAGGATGGGTCGGTGGCGAGCAGCCCGGCGACCAGCTCGGCCAGCTCCGCGACAACGCTTTCGACGTCCGTCGTCGCCAGCGGGCGGTGCGAGGAGGCCAGCGGTTGCGCGCGCAGGTCGGTGACCACCCCGATGAGCTCGTCATTGGTGATCTTCACGCCGATGAAGAACTCCCGCTCGGGCTTGATCGCCAGCGGGCTCGCGGGGCGCCCGGCTCCCGGCGCCGTCCGCTCGGTGGCCTCCAGCTCCTGCAGATAGCCCTCCTCGATGAACGGGCGGGCGGCCTTGGTGACGGCGGCCGACGACAGGCCGGTCCGCTTCGCGATCTCCACCCGGGAGACCGGCCCCTGCGTGAGGACCATGGTGAACACCGTGGTCGCGGCGGGGGTGGTGGTGAGCCGAGGAAGCATGACGGCAATAGTATCAGTAATTAACTTCGTCAAGAATTGAATTCGGGCCGGGGTCTGCCTAGGCTCTCGCCCATGCACTTGGTGACCCCTTTGGCCACTGCGGACGCCGCCGCCCGCAGGTGGCTGCTGCGTACCCCGGCCACGAGCTACGTCGTCGGGCTGGACGCCGGCGACGCGCCCCGCTGCCTGCACTGGGGGCGCGCGCTGACCGCCGAGCAGGCCGCCGCGCTCGTGGCGCCCGCCACGGCGGGGGCCAGCAGCTTCGACAGCGCCACGGCCGGGGACGAGGAACTGGTCACCGAGGCCGGCGCCCGCTTCGAGACGCCCTCGCTGCAGGTGGCCTTTCCCGGCGGCGACCGGGGGATCGACTGGCGGTTCGAGGGTCACGACGTGGAGGGCGGGCATCTCACGCTGCGGTTCGCCGACCGGCGCCATCCGTTCCTGGTCGAGCTGCACTACCGGGTGTACGCCGGCAGCGACGTGATCGAGCGGTGGACCGTCCTGCGCTCGGCGCTGCCCGTGACCGTGCTGCGTTGCGACTCGGCGGCCTGGAGCGTTCCCATCCTGCGTGACTACCGGCTCAGCCACGTCACCGGCGGGTGGAGCGCCGAGCACGCGCTGCGTCGTACCGTGCCGGTCGTGGGGGAGACCGTGCTGACCGGCAGGCGCGGGGTCAGCGGACACCACGCGAACCCGTGGCTCATGCTCGACGGCGGCGACGCCACCGAGACGCACGGCGAGGTGTGGAGCGGCGCGCTGGCCTGGAGCGGCAGTTGGCGCATCACCGTCACCCGCGGCCCGGCGGGCCGCGCCGGGTGGACGGGCGGGGCCGGGCACGAAGGGCTGACGTTCCGGCTCGCGCCGGGCGCGGAGTGGGTGACCCCCACGTTCGCGGGCCTGTACTCCGCGCACGGGTACGGCGGCGCCAGCCGGGCCTGGCACCACCACGTCGCCCGCCACGTGCTGCCGGAGCCCGACGAGCCGCGGCCCGTGGTGTACAACTCGTGGGAGGCCGTCGGCTTCGAGGTCAACGAGGCCAACCAGCTCCGGCTGGCCCGGCTGGCGGCCGAGGTGGGCGCGGAGCTGTTCGTGGTGGACGACGGCTGGTTCGGCGGGCGGGTCGGCGACCGGGCCGGGCTCGGCGACTGGTGGCCCAACCGCGAGCGTTTCCCCGGCGGCCTGGCGCCGCTGATCGACGAGGTGCACCGGCTGGGCATGCGCTTCGGCCTGTGGGTGGAGCCCGAGATGGTCAACCCGGACAGCGACCTCTACCGGGCGCATCCCGACTGGGTGCACCACACGCCCGGCCGCCCGCGTACGGAGCTGCGCAACCAGCTCGTGCTCGACCTGGCCCGGCCCGAGGTGGCCGACCAGGTGCGCAAATGGCTGCACGAGCTGGTGGGGGAGCACGAGATCGACTTTCTCAAGTGGGACTTCAACCGCGCGCTCACCGAGGTCGGGCCGGACGGCCGGGCCTGGCACGACCACGTCAGGGCCGTGTACGCCATCCTCGACCAGCTCCGCGCCGACCATCCGGGCCTGCGGGTCGAGGGCTGCGCGGGCGGCGGCGGGCGTACCGACCTCGGCATGATGGCCCGTACCGACCAGGTGTGGACCTCGGACAACACCGACGCCCACGACCGCATCGCGATCCAGCGCGGCTTCAGCCAGGTCTATCCCGCCCGCGTGATGGCCGCCTGGGTCACCGACAGCCCGAACCCGCTCACCGGCCGGGTCACCCCGCTGAGCTTCCGCTTCCACGTCGCGATGGCGGGCGCGCTCGGGCTCGGCGGCGACCTGCTCGCCTGGAGCCCGGAGGAGCTCGCCGAGGCGGCCCGGCTGGTCGCCGTCTACAAGGACATCCGGCCGGTCGTGCAGTTCGGGCAGCAGTACCGGCTCGACGGCGGCGTGCAGTACTCCGGCGGGGACCGCGTGGTCGTGCTGGCCTGGCGCGGGCCCGTCGCGTTCGGCGGCCCGCGCATCCCGCTCCGGCCGGCCGGGCTCGACCCGCTCGGCCGCTACCGCGACGAGGACACCGGCGATCTGCACCACGGGGCCGTGCTGATGGCCTCGGGACTGGACCTCGGCCTGGACGGCGGCGACTACGCCAGCGCGCTCGTGCGGCTGCGGAAGGAGGGCTGAGGCACGCTCGGGCGCGTGGCCGGACACTTCGCAAAACGCTGAAGCGGCAGGAAGGGGCGGGGGCGGCCCGCTAACGTGCCATCACATGACATACGGCGCCCAACAGCCACCGTTCGCCGCCCCCTTCCCGCCTCGGCAACCATCCCCGGTCGTCATCGACGTCGCCCGCGACGCCAAGGTCAAGGCGCTGATCGGCGGCTCGGTCGCGGCCGTGATCGGGCTGATCACCCTCTTCTCGGCCGCCACCGGTCAGGTGACGGGCGGCTCCGGCACCGTGGCCGTCAGCGCCGTACTCGGGCTGCTCTTCCTGGGCATCGGCCTGCTGCCGGTCATCGCCTGGCGCAAGATCAGCCGGCCGCGCCGGCTCGTCTTCGACGGGTTCGGGGTGCGCTGGGACGACCCCCAGGGCCGGCCGTGGGCCGCCGGGTGGGGAGAGCTGGACGCGGTGGGCATCTCGCGTACGCGGCAGCGGCGGGTCAGGCCGGCCGACTACATCATCCGCAAGACGATGGTCCGCCTCGACCTCTTCCCCGCCGACCGGGGCTTCCGCGCCCGGCACCCGGAGATGGAGCACCTGTGGGAGTTCCACACGGTCAAGAACGGCTACCGGCTGCCGCTCGGGTCGAACCCCAAGTACATCCCCGTCATCGAGCACGCCATGCGGCAGTTCCGCCCGGCGGCCTACCTGGGCGTGCGCGACGAGGGGTTCATGGTCGGGCTGGTCTGAGGCCGGGGGTCAGAAGAGCTGGGTGAGCTTCAGGAACAGCTCGTACACGCCGTACGCGAAGGGCAGCCCGACCCAGGCCCAGGCCAGCACCGTCAGCCCGGTGCGCCGGCCGGCCGCCTCCGTGGTGGTGTCGGTCATTTCGCCTCCACTTTCTCGTGGAACCTGTCGTGCACCGGCCGGATCAGCTCGTTGGCGAGGAAGCCCAGCACGAGCAGCCCGATCATGATGTAGAGCGAGGTCGTGTAGAGCTCCGGCCCGGAGCGCCCGGCGGCCTTCTGCCCGTCCGCGATGGCGTTGATGATCAGCGGGCCCAGCACGCCGGCGGTGGACCAGGCGGTGAGCAGGCGGCCGTGGATCGCGCCGACCTGGTAGGTCCCGAACAGGTCCTTCAGGTACGCCGGCACGGTCGCGAACCCGCCGCCGTAGAAGGACAGGATGCCCAGCGCGCACACGATGAACAGCGGCTTGGAGTTGTCCCCGGCGATGGCGATCGTCAGGTACAGCAGCGCGCCGACGCCCAGGTAGACCCGGTACATGTTCTTGCGCCCGATCAGGTCCGAGGTGGAGGACCAGACGAAGCGCCCCGTCATGTTGGCCAGCGACAGCAGCGCGACGAAGCCCGCCGCCGCGCCCACGGCGACCGGCGTGGCCGTACCGGAGAAGAAGTCCGTGATCATCGGGGCGGCCTTCTCCAGGATGCCGATGCCCGCGGTGACGTTGAAGCACAGCACGATCCACAGACACCAGAACTGCGGCGTACGGATGGCGTTGCGGGCCGACACGTCGGCCGTGGTGATCAGCCGCCGGGTGGCGATCACGGGCGGCTTCCAGCCCGGCGGCCTCCAGCCGTCCGGCGGCACCCGTACCAGGAGCACGCCCATCGTCATGAAGACCGCGTAGACCACGCCGTGCACCAGGAACGTCGTCGCGATCCCGCTCGGGGTGGCGCCGAAGGAGTCCAGCATCTGCGCCGACCACGGCGAGGCGATGAGCGCACCGCCGCCGAAGCCCATGATGGCGATGCCGGTGGCCATGCCGGGCCGGTCGGGGAACCACTTGATCAGGGTGGAGACCGGCGAGATGTAGCCGATGCCGAGCCCGATCCCGCCCACGAACCCGTAGCCGAGTACGACCAGCCAGTATTGACCGGTGGCCACGCCGAGCGCGGACAGCAGGAACCCGGAGGAGAAGCAGGACATCGACACGAACATTGCCCACCGCGGCCCGTTGCGCTCCACGAGCGTGCCGCCGAAGGCGGCCGACAGGCCGAGCATGACGATGCCGAGCTGGAACGGCAGGGCACTCTGGGTGCCCGAGAGCTGGAGTGAGGATTCGAGCGGGGGCTTGAACACGCTCCACGCGTACGCCTGCCCGATGGCGAGGTGTACCGACAGTGCCGCGGGGGGCACCAGCCACCGGCTCCAGGAGGGCGGGGCGATGATACGGGAGCGGCTGAGGAATCCCGCTGGACTGACGAACCTCGTACTGACTGCCACGTGAAATCGTTATCACATACGGTATGCACTACTAGGGGTGCCGGCGATCATTACGGTGAGCGGTCCGATCCCGGCGACGAACGGCGCGAGCCAGGACATCTGACTACTTGAACCTCCCGCGACGGGAGGTTCTACCGTCGTGTCCATGACGGCGAACGACGACAGCGGGCGGCGGTGGACCATCGGTGAGCTGGCCAAGGCCACCGGCGTCACCGTCCGCACGCTCTACCACTACGACGAGATCGGCCTGGTCCCGGCGAGCGAGCGGACCGCGTCAGGACACCGCCGATACACCGAGACGGACCTGCGGCGGCTCTACCGAGTGCGGGCGCTGCGCGGGCTCGGGCTGTCGCTGGAGGAGATCGCCGGGGTGCTGCGGCAGCCGGGCGACGACCTGAGCGGGCTGCGCGCGCTGCTCGGCACGCAGCTCGCCGAGCTCGAGCTGCGGGCGGCCCGCATGGAGCAGCTCAAGGGGCAGATCGGCGGGCTGCTCTGGTTGCTCGACAAGTCGGTCATGCCGGACCCGGAGCAGTTCATGGCCACGCTGGAGCTGATCTCGGTGTACGACTCCTACTTCGGCCAGGAGCTGCGGGACCAGCTGGCGCTGCGGCGGGCCCGGCTCGGCGAGGAGCGGATGGAGAACCTGCGGGAGGAGTGGCTCGCGATGCTCCGGCAGGCCCGGCAGTACATGCTGGACGGCACGCCCGTCGACGACCCCGGCGTGCGGGACCTGGCCCGGCGCTGGGAGGCGATGGGGAGCGCCCTCCAGAGCGGTGACCGGCGGCTCGACGAGCGCATCACGGCCGCCGGCCGGGCGTTGTGGCGCGCCAACAGCGCCGAGCTGAGCGAGGAGATCAGCCGCCAGATCGACTGGCTGGACGCGGGCGACCTGCCCGCCCTCTTCGAGTACTTCGAGCGTGTCAGGAAGGCCCGCGACCGCGACTGAGGCGGCCGGCCGAGACCCGCGAACTTCCCCACATCACAACAGGCAAGGAGTGTTGGCGTGAGCATGCGTTATCCCGGGGCGACGGCACGGCCGGAGCGCAACGAGGTGGGCGGGATCGTCTTCGACGACCCGTACCAGTGGCTGGAGGAGGACGGCGAGGAGGAGGTGGCCGCCTGGCAGCGGGCCCAGGACGAGCTGGCCCGCTCGTACGTGCACGGCTGGCCGCACTACGACGAGCTGGCCGCCCAGGTGGCGGCACTGGTCGAGCAGATGGACGCGCGCAACCTGGTGGTGCCGGTCCGGTACGGGCGCCGGTGGTTCCGCGGGCGCGTCCCCGAGGGCCGGGAGCTGATGGTGTTCGAGACGGCCGACGACGTGCTCGGGCCGTGGCGTATGGTGCTCGACCTCAACGAGATGTCCGACGGGAAGCCGCTGCGGATCGGCCCGCAGCCGTCGCCCGACGGGAGCCTGCTGGCGTACTCGATCGACGCGTCGGGGCTGGAGCTGCCCGTGCTCAAGGTGATCGAGATCGACACCGGGAAGGTGCTGCTGGACGGCGTGCCGCAGCGGCGGGCGGGCGGGGTGGCCTGGCTGCCGGACTGCAGCGGCTTCTTCTACATGGCCAACGACACCGACGACCCCCGCGCGCCGCTGCGGTGGCGGTTGTTGTTCCACCGCATCGGGCAGCCGCCGCCCACCGAGCCGGAGCCGGTGGACATCCCGCACATGTACGCCCTGCCCAAGATCTCCAAGGACGGGCGGTGGGCGGTGCTCCAGGTCGACCACCTGCGACCGCGGCCCCACTACCTCGCCCGGCTGGACGGGCCCTGGGAGTGGCGCGAGTTCGTCACCGACGCCGAGCACATGTACAAGGGCGTGCTCGCCGGCGACTCCTACGTGGCCGTCACCACGCAGGGCGCCCCGCGCGGCCGCCTGGTCCGCATCCCGCTGGACAGCCCCGGCGACCCCGCGACGTGGACGGAGCTGGTGCCCGGCGGCGACGCCGTGCTCACCGGCGTCACGCTGGTCGGCGACCGGCTGGTGCTCGGCGAGCTGGTGGACACCGTCTCCCGCGTCCGCGTCCTGGACCTCGAAGGCCGGCGGACGGGGGAGGTGCCGCTGCCCGGTCCCGGTTCGGTCAGCTCCGTCGCCCAGGGCGTGATCGCGCTCGGCGTCATGGACCAGGTCGTCGGGTGCGAGGACGCGATCACGTTCGGCTACACCTCCTACACCCAGTCCCCGACCGTCTACCACTACTCGCTGGAGACCGGGGAGCGGACCGCGCTGCAGGGGGCGGGGCACACCCTGTCGGGGCTGGTCACCAGCCGCGTGTGGGCCACCTCGGCGGACGGCACGCGCGTCCCCTGCACCCTCGTGCACCGCGCCGACCTCGACCGCTCGCGCCCGCGGCCCACCCTCATCCACGGGTACGGGGGGTTCAACATCGCCGAGCTGGCCTCGTACCTGGGGCCGCTGGCGGCCTTCGTCGCGGCGGGCGGCGTGTACGCACACGCCCACCTGCGCGGCGGCGGCGAGTTCGGCCTGCCGTGGTGGGAGGGCGGCCGGCTGCACGCCAAACAGAACACCTTCAACGACCTGTACGCCATCGCCGAGCGGCTGATCGCCGACGGCGTCACCGCGCCCGACCGGCTGGCGGTGCAGGGCGCCTCCAACGGCGGCCTGCTCACAGCCGTGGCCGCCACCCAGCGCCCGGAACTGTGGCGGGCGGTGGTGTGCCAGGCGCCCAAGCTCGACCTCATGCGCGTCGCCCGCGACCCGCTCGGCACCGCCGCGACCCTGCCCGAGTACGGCGACCCGAACGACCCGGCCGACGCCCCCGTGCTCATGGCCTACTCGCCGTACCACCACGTGAGGCCCGGTACGGCGTTCCCGGCGATCCTGCTGGAGGCGGGCGAGAACGACCCGCGCTGCCCCGCCTGGCACTCCCGCAAGTTCGCCGCCCGGGTGCAGGCCGCCACCACCGCGGAGCATCCCGTGCTGCTGCGCGTCTGGTCGGGCGCGGGGCACGGCGGCACGAGCTGGAGCACGGTCGTCCGGCAGCAGACCGACTGGCTGGCCTTCGTCATGCGGGAGCTGGGACTGACCCCCGTAACGGAACAATAATCCCGTTAGTGCGCTATGCTCCTTAACGGTACATAAGCACCGTTAGGGAGCTGGTCATGGAATATCGTCAGTTGGGCGCCTCCGGGCTCAAGGTCCCGGCGCTGAGCTTCGGCGCCGGGACCTTCGCCGGCAAGGGCGAGCTGTTCGGCGCGTGGGGCGACACCGGGGTGGCCGAGGCCAGGCGGCTGGTGGACATCTCGCTCGACGCGGGGGTGACCATGTTCGACACCGCCGACGTCTACTCCGACGGCGCCTCCGAGGAGGTGCTGGGCGCGGCGATCAAGGGCCGGCGGGACCGGGTGCTCATCTCCACCAAGGCCGGGCTGCCCATGGGCGACGGGCCGCAGGACGCGGGCACCTCGCGGGCCCGGCTGATCGAGGTGGTCGACGCCGCGCTGCGCAGGCTGGGGATCGAGCACATCGACCTCTTCCAGCTGCACGCCTTCGACGCGGCGACCCCGGTGGAGGAGGTGCTGTCCACGCTCGGCGACCTGGTCAGGGCCGGCAAGCTGCGCTACGTGGGGGTGTCGAACTTCAGCGGCTGGCAGCTCATGAAGTCCCTCGCCGTGGCCGACCGCCACGGCTACCCGCGTTACGTGGCCCACCAGGTCTACTACTCCCTGGTGGGCCGGGACTACGAGTGGGAGCTGATGCCGCTCGGCCTCGACCAGGGCGTCGGCGCGATGGTGTGGAGCCCGCTCGGCTGGGGGCGCCTCACCGGCCGGATCCGCCGCGGCCGGCCGCTGCCGCCGGAAAGCCGGCTGCACCGCACCGCCGCCTTCGGGCCGCCGGTGCCCGACGAGCGCCTGTTCACGGTGGTGGACGCCCTGGACGAGATCGCCGCGGAGACCGGCCGGTCCGTCCCGCAGGTCGCGCTGAACTGGCTGCTGCGGCGCCCGACCGTCGCCTCGGTCATCGTCGGCGCCCGCAACGAGGCCCAGCTGCGGGAGAACCTCGGCGCCGTCGGCTGGCACCTCACCCCGGACCAGGTGGCCCGCCTCGACGCCGCCAGCGCCACCACGGCGCCCTATCCCTACTTCCCCTACCGGCAACAGGAGGGCTTCGCCCGCCTCAACCCGCCCGTCGAGTCCCTCATCCACCACGGCTGACCGCCGGCCCCCGGTCACCCGGCGAGCGCCGGCGCGGACGGCGTTTCGGGGGACGCCGAGGTGTCCACGGCCTCCCGGCGGGCGTCGCGCGCCACCGCCGGCTACCTTTCCCACCCGACCCGTCGCTGAAGCTGCGTCCGCTTGCGCACCTCGGCCGACGGCGCGGGCGCGCTACCGGAGTGCGGCGGCATGGGATCGGAACGGACGTACGGCCCGTGCGGCGTCTCGCGCGGCGGCGCGGACCCGGCGTGAAGGTGCGGCCACGCCCGCGCGGGCCCGCTGAGGAACCGCCCGAGCGAGGGCGTGGTCTCGGTACGGACCCGCAGGTCCGATCCGTATGACGGCGTGGGCACGCTACCCAGGAGCGACCCGCCGGACGGCGCGGGACCGGAGCGGAGGCGCGATCCGCCGGACGATCCGGGACCGGAGCGCAGGAGCGATCCGCCGGACGGCGCGAGGCCGGAGCGGAGGAGCGGTCCGCCGGACGATTCGGGGCCGGAGCGGAGGAGTGGTCCGTTGGTCGGCATGGGACGGGTGCGGAGGAGTGGCTCGTAGGGTGGCGGAAGCGGGTGGTTCGTCCGTGGCGCGGGGTAGGCCTGGCCTTCGTGGGCCGACGGGGTGGCGCCGATCCACTGGACCGTGCCCAGACCGCCGGCGACCGTGGCCGCCACCGTGCCGGCGACGACCAGGTGACGCCTGGGCAGACGCCCGGAGCCCTGCCCCGCCGCCAGCCGGAAACCCACCACGGCGGTGCGGGCCAGCACCCCCGCCACCGTCCCCAGCAGGATCGGCGCCACGTGTCCCGGGATCGGGCGCACCGTGGCGACGACGACGCCGAGGGCGGGACTGACACACGAGATCGCCAGCCACGGCCACAACCGCCGCCGCGCCATGCCCAGCAGCGCCGCCACCGCCAGGCCCTCGCTCGCGGAGTGCACCGCCAGCGCGACCACCACGACAACCGAGGCGGCCAGCGCGAGCGTCGCCCCGTCGAGCATCCGGTGCACGACCAGGGCCACCGCCGTGCCCACCCCGCCGAAGAGCGCCGCACCGGCCGCCTCCCCGGCCCGCCGGTGCAGTCCCGGCGCGTGCCGACCGGCCCCTGCGGGCAGGTCGTGGCCATGCGCGCCGCCCCCGCGGGTGAAGTAGGCGATGACGAGGAAACCCAGCGCGGCGCACGTGCCGACGAGCCACTGGGGGACCCCGTGTGCGGCTGCGCCCTGCCAGGCTGCGGGCAGGAGGTCGGTCACCGCGATCACCAGCAACACCGCCGAGGCGACCATCAGCCACACGGTCAGCCGTTCCACGGCGCGGCGGGCCAGCCAGGCGCCGCCCAGCGTGCACAGCGCGACCAGCACCACGGCGAGCCACACCCCGGTGTCGGCACCGTCGGATGCGGGCCCGGCGGCCGGGATCCATGTCGTTGTCGTCAGCACGGGTCAGCTCCTCCTACGGCGCCTGAACTGCACCGGGTCCTCGTCATCAGGCGGTCCCACGCGGGCCGGCTCATGGGGCTGCTCATGGGGCTTCCTCATCGGGCTCGCTCAGCGGCGCGTGGTCATGGGGTGGGGTCGGAGGGTGGGCGTGGGGCGGCCACCCGCGGGGGCGGCGTCTCGTCGAGCGACAGGTGCCAGCCGGCCTCCAGCTCGGTCAGGTCCGTGAGCAGCGAGCGGATCTGCGTCACCTGGGCCGCCAGCGCGTCCGCGACCCGGTCGCGGTATTCGCTCGCCGAGCGGTTGACGGAGTCCAGCCGCCGCGCCAGCTCCCGCCGGCCCAGGTCGAGGGCCTCGCGCTCCCGCTCCACCTGGTCGAGGGCCTGGGCTCTGAGGGCCTCGGCCTGCTCGCGGGCCTCCCGCGTGATGCGCTCGGCCTCCTGCTGGGCGCCGGCGATGGCCCGGCCGGCGGTCTCCTGCGCCAGCGCCACGATCCTGGCCGAGTCGGCCTTGGACCGCGCGTCCGCGCCGGGCCGGGCACGCAGCTCGGCGTTCTCGCGCAGCAGCACGCCCAGAGAGATCTCCACCTGGGCGAGGAACTCGTCGACCTCGGCGAGGTCGTACCCCTCGCGCAGGCGCACCACGGTGAAGACCTGGTTGCGTACGGCGGAGGGATCCAGCACCGTCGCGGTGGCCCGCGCGTACGGCAGGGCAGGCGTATGACCGTCCGTGCCGGGCCGGACCGGGTCACTCCTTTCCGCGGTGGGGTCGGGGTGAGGGGCCTGAGACATGACGACTCCTGTCGGTGCACTGGCGAGCCCGGTGGGGCCCATGTGACCTGCGATGTTACGCAGAGTTGTTGTCTCGTTGCCCTCCGCTTAAACATCCGCGCCACCGTTCAGGCGAGCGGCCGCCCCTCCTTTTAAGGTGCTCACGGGCTGCCGCGGCTGCGGGGTGGACCGGCCCTGGCGGGGTCGCGTGCCGGGCGCGGGGCCTGCCGAGGGGGCGGCTAAGTGAGAGGTTACTATCGTTTCGGGTGGCGAGATCGGCGCCCGATCGACAGTCGATCCTGTCAGGAGATGACATGAGCGATTCTGCGACATTGCCTCTGTACATGCGGCGCTCGGCGTTCGACCCGGACCCTGAACTGGCGACGGTGCGCGGCGGCGAGGGCGTGCGGCGGGTCAAGACCGTGTTCGGCATCGACGCCTACCTGGTCACGCGCTTCGCCGACGTCAGAGAGGTGCTGGGGGACGCGGAGCGGTTCACCATTGCCCAGCGGGCGGGCTTCCGGCCGCCCGGCATGGCGGAGCTGACCGACGAGCAGCTCAAGGCGATGCGGGCGGGCAACCTGCTGGCCTTCGACCCACCCGAGCACACCCGGCTGCGGCGGATGCTGACGCCGGAGTTCACCATGCGCCGGATGCGCCGCCTGGAGCCGCGCGTCAAGGAGATCGTGACCGCGCACCTCGACGCGATGGAGGCCGCGGGACCGCCCGCCGACCTGGTCAGGGACTTCGCGCTGCCGATCCCGTCCCTGGTGATCTGCGAGCTGCTGGGCGTGCCGTACGACGACCGGGACGACTTCCAGCGGCGTACCGGCAAGATGCTCGACCTGTCGCTGCCCCTGGAGCAGCGGATGACGGTGCAGCTGGAGTCGCGCGCCTACATGGGCGGCCTGGTCGCCCGCGCTCAGGCGGACCCGGGCGAGGACCTGCTCGGCATGCTCATCCGCGAGCACGGCGACGACCTGTCCACCGACGAGCTCATCGGCATCGGCCACCTGCTGCTGATCGCCGGCCACGAGACGACCTCCAACATGCTCGGCATCGGCACCCTGGCCCTGCTGCGCCACCCGGACCAGCTCGACCTGCTCAGGAAGGAGCCCGAGCGGATCAACGCCGCGGTGGAGGAGCTGCTGCGCTGGCTGAGCATCGTGCACTCCGGCACGTTCAAAATCACCTCCACCGACGTCGA
This sequence comes from Nonomuraea jiangxiensis, assembly GCF_900099965.1. Classification (GTDB taxonomy): domain Bacteria; phylum Actinomycetota; class Actinomycetes; order Streptosporangiales; family Streptosporangiaceae; genus Nonomuraea; species Nonomuraea jiangxiensis. The sequence goes on from NZ_FNDJ01000001.1 coordinate 548,848, forward strand.
GCTGTCGGGCGTGCACATCCCGGCCAACTCGCTGGTGGTGTGCTCGCTGCCCGCGGCCAACCGGGACCCGGGGCTCGTCGCAGAGCCGGACCGGCTCGACATCTCCCGTGGCGAGATGGGGCACGTCGCCTTCGGCCACGGCGTGCACCACTGCCTGGGGGCGCCGCTGGCCAGGATGGAGATGCAGACCGCCTTCCCGGCCCTCTTCGAGCGCTTCCCCGGGCTGCGGGAGGCCGGGGAGCCCGCCGAGTTCCGCTCGTTCAACGTCGTCTACGGCCTGACCGCCTTCCCGGTGGCCTGGTAGCCCTGCCGGGTCCTCCGGGGTGACTGCTAGCGTTCGGGCTGTGCACGAGCAGGGACGGCGAGCCGACGCGCAGCGTAATTCGGACAAGATCGTCCGGGCGGCCATCGCCCTGCTGCGCGAGAGTGGTCCCTCGCTGTCCCTGGACGAGGTCGCCCGGCGCGCCGGGATCGGGATCGCCACGGTCTACCGGCGCTTCGGCGACCGCGACGGAGTGATCAGGGCGGCCTTCCAGACGTATTTCGCGGAGGAGATCGAGCCGCTCGTGCTCGCCGCCCGCGACGCCACCGACCCCGGGCGCGCGCTGACCAGGGCGCTGGCCGCCACCGTGGAGACCCTGGCCACCCACCACGGGCTGCTGACGGCGGCCAAGGAGTCCGGCGCGTTCACGGTGGACATCGCGGAGCGGTTCATGGGGCCGCTGCACGTCGTGCTGACCAGGGCCCAGCACGCGGGCGAGGTGCGCGGCGACGTGATCGTCCGCGACCTGGCGGCCATCGTGGTGATGGCGCTGGCCACCATGCACCCGGGCGACCGCGCCCACGCCGACCCCCGCCGCTACCTCGCCCTGCTGCTGGCCGGCCTGCGGCCCTCGGCGGAGGAGCTGCCCGCTCCGGCGGCCGTCCGGAAGTCGCGCGGTAGAGTAGCAAATTAGGGACAAAACAGGGCATTTTTCCTGTAGTCACGCACTCTCGCGACGGGAGGTGATGCGCACCTCGGTGCAACGACCGTCACTTCGCGTACGAGAGAAGGAACGTCATGCCTGGCAACGGCAACAGAGGCGTTGTGTACGAAGCCCCGGGCAAGGTGGAGGTTCACGAGCTCGACTATCCCGGGTTCGAGCTCAAGGACGGCCCCGGGGTCAACCCGGCGAACGTGGGACGCAAGCTGCCGCACGCCGCGATCCTCAAGGTCGTGGCGACCAACATCTGCGGCAGCGACCAGCACATGGTCCGCGGCCGGACCACGGCCCCGGCGGGCCTCGTCCTGGGCCACGAGATCACCGGCGAGGTCGTCGAGACCGGCCCGGGAGTGGAGTTCGTGAAGACCGGCGACCTGGTCTCCGTCCCGTTCAACATCTCCTGCGGGCGCTGCCGCAACTGCAAGGAGCGCAAGACCGGCATCTGCGAGAACGTCAACCCCGACCGGCCCGGCTCGGCCTACGGCTACGTCGACATGGGCGGCTGGGTGGGCGGGCAGGCCGAGTACGCGCTGGTGCCCTACGCGGACTGGAACCTGCTCAAGTTCCCCGACAAGGACCAGGCGATGGAGAAGATCCTCGACCTGGCCATGCTCGCGGACATCTTCCCGACCGGCTTCCACGGATGCGTCACGGCGGGCGTGGGCCCGGGATCGACCGTCTACGTCGCCGGCGCGGGCCCGGTGGGGCTGGCCGCGGCCGCCTCCGCGTTCCTGCTGGGCGCCGCCGTGGTGATCGTCGGCGACCTGAACAAGGAGCGGCTGGACCAGGCCCACAGCTTCGGCTGCGAGACGGTCAACGTGGCGCTGGGCGAGCCGAGGGACCAGATCGAGCAGATCCTCGGCGTACCGGAGGTGGACTGCGCCGTCGACGCCGTCGGCTTCGAGGCGCACGGACACGGGCGCGACGCGGCGGAGGAGCACCCGGCGACGGTGCTCAACACGCTCATGGACGTCACCCGGGCGGGCGGCGCGCTCGGCATCCCCGGCCTGTACGTGACCGGCGACCCTGGGGCCCGCGACGAGGCCGCCAAGCAGGGGTCGCTGTCGATCCGGATCGGTCTCGGCTGGGCCAAGTCGCACAGCTTCTTCACCGGCCAGTGCCCGGTCATGATGTACAACCGCCGGCTCATGATGGCGATACTCAACGACCGGGTGCGGATCGCCGAGGCGGTCAACGCCACGCCGATCCCGCTCGACGCGGCGCCACAGGGCTACCACGAGTTCGACGAGGGGGCGGCGCGCAAGTACGTGCTCGACCCGCACGGCGTCCTCGCCGGCGCCGCCTGACCCGGCGGCCCAGGCGGAGGGCTGCTGTATTCTCCAGGCATGCCCTCCGCCCCGTCGGGACGCCGCACGCCTCCTTCCCAGCGCGGCCTGCTGACCGAGCGCATCGCCCGCCAGCTGGAGCACGACATCCGCTCCGGAGTCATCGAGGTGGGGGTCAAGCTGCCGTCGGAGCGCGAGCTGGCGATCCAGTTCGGCGCGAGCCGGGGCGTGGTGCGCGAGGTGCTGCGGCGGCTGGAGGCCCAGCACCTGATCCACGTCGCGCCGGGCCGGGGCTCGTTCGTCAGCGAGCAGTCCTTCGTGCAGGCGCGCAGCTACGACGCGCTCTACCGGGCCGGCCGGCCCACCGTGCGGCAGCTCATCGAGGCCCGCATCCCGATCGAGGTCGAGATCGTGGGGCTGGCGGCCGAGCGGGCAGGCGCGTCCGAGCTCGCCGCGATCAGGGCGGCCGACGCCGCGATGACCGCGGCAACCGACGTCGTCGGCAAGGCCCGGGCCGACCTCGACTTCCATGACGCCATCGCCGCCGCGAGCGGCAACCCGGTGCTGCGGATCATGCTGTCGTCGATCAGCGGGATGATGTTCGAGATGATGCTGCGCTCGCACTCCGACCCGTCGATCGCCGAGCCGGGCGTGCCGCACCACCCGGAGATCCTGCGCGCCCTGGAGGCCCGCGACCCCGCCCTGGCGCGCCGGTGCATGTCCGAGCACCTCGCCCTCGGCCTGCGCACTTATGGCGCGGACCTCGACCTCAGCGTGGACGTGATGGCACGCCAGCACATCGAGACGCTGCTCAAGCACACCTACGCCTGATCTTCCCGCCCGGCCCTGACAAGGCTGGTCAGATTCGGTCATCCGCTGTTACCGTACGACCGGTATGACTGGTTAGACCAGTCAGACCAGTACGTCGAGCAGAAAGTCGACGGATGCCCGCTGACCCCCGTCCCGGACCCCCGCCCCTCACCCGCCGCTCCTTCGGCAGGCTCGCCGCCGGCGTCGCGGGCGGCGCCGCCCTGGCCGGCTGCGCCCCCGGCCGCGGCGCCCCCTCCCGCGACACGCCGCTGCGCGTCATGGGGGTCAACCACGTCTGGTCCCAGGCGATCAGCAAGTACGTCCCCGAGTTCGAGGAGCTGATCGGCCGCCGGGTCTCCATGTCGCTGCTCACCGCGGACCAGCTCTCCAACAGCTACAACGTCAAGCTCAACGCCTCCGGCACCGACATCGACGTGATGATGATGCGGGCCCTGCAGGAGCAGTTGCTGTTCGCGCACAACGGCTGGCTGGCCGACCTCACCGGCCGGGTGACCGGCGACGCGGCCTTCCGGTGGGCCGACTTCCTGCAGGCGGCGCGCGAGCGCTCGACGACGGGGGGCAAGGTGCTGAGCGTCCCGATCGTGACCGAGCGCGCGGCTCTCTACTACCGCAAGGACCTGGTGGCCAAGCCGCCGGCGACCCTCGACGACCTCATGGAGACGTCGCTGCGGCTCACCGACCGGGGCGCGAACTTCTTCGGCTTCGTGGGCCGGGGGCAGCGCAACGGCTCGGTGAGCCAGTGGTCGAGCTTCCTGTACGCCTTCGGCGGCGACTTCACCATCGACGGCAGATCCGGCATCGGCCGGCCGGAGGCGGTCACCGCGTACGAGTACTACGGGCGGCTGCTGCGGGAGGCAGGTCCGCCGGGTGCCACGAACATGACCCTGGAGCAGGCCATGCCGATCTTCGCCCAGGGCAAGGCGGCCTTCTACGTCGACGCCGACGCCATCTACACCAACTTCCTGGACCCGAAGGTCTCGACCGTCCAGGACACCGTGGCCTTCGCGCCGGTCCCGGCCGGGCCGCGGGGCGCGCGGCCGTACAACATCCCCTCGTGGAGTCTGGCCGTCAGCAGGTTCTCGCTGTTGCAGGACGAGGCCTGGGAGTTCCTGCGCTGGGCGGCGGGGCCGGAGATGGTGGCGCGGATCCAGGCGGACGGGATACCGGGCGCCCGCACGTCGGCGTGGTCGGCGCCGGCCACGCTCGCCTCGTTCCCGCCCGACCTCGCGGCGGCGATGCGCAGGAGCTCCGAGATCGGCGTGGGACACGACCGGCCGGAGGTCCTGCAGGTCGGCCGGGCCCGCGACATCGTCGGCCGCCCGCTCGTGGCCGGGATCCTCGGCGGGTCCGTCCCCGCCGTGGCCCGCGACGCCGACGCCGAGTTCGCCGACTTCCTCGTCCGCGACAACCGCTACCGGGAGGCCTGATGACGTCCACCCCGCAGGCCGGCGACGAGCGTTTCCCGGAGGTCTCATGACGTCCACCCCGCAGGCCGGCGACGAGCGTTTCCCGGAGGTCTCATGACGTCCACCACGGAGGTCGTGCGGGCGGCACGCCCGGCGGTTCGCGGCGAGCGTACGGTGGCGCGGGACAACCGGCGGCTGAAGTGGGTGATGCTGGCGCCCGCGCTCGCGTTCGTCGGGCTGATGATCGTCTTCCCCCTGCTCTACACGCTCAACCTGGCCTTCACCGACGCCTTCGGCGCCGTGAACGCCGCCCACTCCTACGTCGGCCCGCGTAACTTCCTCGACGCGCTCGGCGACACCCGCCGCTTCTGGCCGGCGGTGGGCCGTACCGCCCTGTTCACGGCGGGCGCGGTGGTGCTGGAGACCGTGTTCGGGCTGGCCCTGGCCATGCTCATGCGCAGGGCGTTCCGCGGGCTGCGGCTGCTGCGCACGCTGCTCGTCATCCCGCTGCTGACCACGCCGCTGGCGATCGGCATCCTGTGGCTGCTCATCCTCGACCCCACCAACGGCATCGCCAACCACCTGCTCACCTCCATGGGGCTGCCCAGGCAGGAGTTCCTCGGCTCGGTGAGCCAGTCGCTGCCCACGCTCATGCTCATCGACGTGTGGCAGTGGACGCCCATGATGACCCTGCTGCTGCTCGCCGGGCTGGCCACGCTCCCCGGCGAGCCCGAGGAGGCCGCCCGCGTGGACGGCGCCGGCGCCTGGCAGCGCTTCCGGTACGTCGTCCTGCCCATGCTCGGCCCCACCCTCGGCATCGCCGTGGTGCTGCGCTCGGTGGACGCGCTCAAGACCTTCGACCTCCTGTACGCCACCAAGGGCCCCGGCGGCGGCTCGGACTTCGAGGTCGAGACCCTCAACATCTACGCCTACGGGCTCACCTTCGACTACCAGGAGTACGGGCTGGCCTCGGCCGTGCTCGTGCTGTTCACCGTGGCCATCGTCTGCGTCGTGATCCTGCTGCGGCGCCGTCCGGAAGGGAGGTCCGCGTGAGGCTCTCGTGGCTGCGCGCCGTCGTGATCGTGGTGGTGTCCCTGGTCTTCGCGCTGCCCATCGTCTGGATGTTCGCCGCGGCGTTCAAGACGAACGTGCAGGTGACCGACCCCAGCGTGGGCCTGTTCTTCACGCCCACGCTGGAGAACTTCGGCAACGTCCTGGCCGACGGCGAGATCCTCGCCGCGCTGCGCAACTCGCTGCTGGTCGGCGTGGTGTCGACGGTGTTGTCGGCGGTCATCGCGGTGCCCGCGGCCTGGGCGGTGGGCCGCTTCGGGATGCACCGCACCGGGTCGCTCGTGCTCGTCGCGCGCATCGTCCCCGCGGTCTCCCTGCTGGTGCCGTGGTACTACTTGTTCGCCCAGGCCGGCCTGGTGGGCAGCTACGCCGTACTGATCCTCAGCCACATGTTCGTCTCGGTGCCGCTGATCCTGTGGATCATGATCGGTTTCTTCGAGGGGCTGCCGGTCGAGCTGGAGGAGGCCGGCCGGACGGACGGGCTGACCGCGTTCGGCGCTTTCCTGCGGATCGCGCTGCCGCTGGCCGCGCCGGGCACCGCGACGGCGTCGGTGCTGGCGTTCGTGGCGAGCTGGAACAACTTCATGTTCGCGCTGATCTTCTCCGACGAGGAGACGCAGACCGCGCCCGTGACGCTGTTCAACTTCATCTCCTACGCGAGCACCGACTGGGGCGGCCTGATGGCCGCGGCCAGCCTCATGACCGTGCCGGTGGTCATCGCCGCGATCTTCGGACAGAGGTACCTCGTCGCCGGGCTGACCGCCGGTGCCACCAAGGGCTGAGCCCCGCTTCCCGAGAAAGGCCGTACATGAAGATCGTCGATGCCCGCGTGGTCGTGACCAGCCCGGGACGGAACTTCGTCACCCTGCGGATCGAGACCGACGAGGGCGTCACGGGGCTCGGCGACGCCACCCTGAACGGGCGGGAGCTCGCCGTGGTCGCCTACCTGCGCGACCACGTGGCGCCGCTGCTCGTGGGGACGGACCCGCACCGCATCGAGGACACCTGGCAGTACCTCTACCGGGGCGCCTACTGGCGGCGCGGCCCGGTGACGATGGCCGCCATCGCCGCCGTGGACGTCGCGTTGTGGGACATCAAGGCGAAGGTCGCCGGGCTGCCGCTCTACCAGTTGCTCGGCGGCGCGAGCCGCGAGCGGGTCCGCACCTACGGCCACGCGAGCGGGCGCGACCTGCCCGAGCTGTTCGACGCCGTCCGCGCCCGGCTGGCCGAGGGCTACCCCGCCATCCGGATCCAGACCGGCGTCCCCGGCCTCAAGCTCGTCTACGGCGTGCGCTCCGGCGCCCTGTCGGCCCGCTCCGTCGGCCCCGCGGTCGAGGACTGGGACACCGCCGCCTACCTGCGCCACCTGCCCGCGGTCTGCGAAGCCGTGCGGAACGAGTTCGGCCCCGACCTGCCCCTGCTGCACGACGCCCACCACCGCCTCACCCCGAGCCAGGCGGCCCGGCTGGGCAAGGACCTGGAGCCGTACGACCTGTTCTGGCTGGAGGACTGCACCCCGGCCGAGAACCAGGAGGGCCTGCGCCTGGTCCGCCGACACACCACCACGCCGCTGGCCATCGGCGAGGTGTTCAACTCCGTCTTCGACTATCAGACGCTGGTGACCGAGCAGCTCATCGACTACGTGCGCTCCTCGGTGACCCACTTCGGCGGCGTGTCCCCGCTGCGCAGACTCTTCGACTTCGCCGCCCTCTACCAGATCAAGAGTGCCGTCCACGGGCCCGAGGACATCTCCCCCGTGGGCATGGCCGCCGCGATCCACCTGGACCTCGCCGTGCACAACTTCGGCATCCAGGAGTACGCGGGGCACACCGAGGCGACCGGCGCGGTGTTCCCGCACGCCTACACCTTCACCGACGGATACCTGCACCCGGGGGAGGAGCCTGGGCTCGGGGTCGAGCTGGACGAGGAGGCCGCCGCGGCGTACCCGTACGAGCCGGCCTACCTGCCGGTCAACCGCCTCCAGGACGGCACCGTGCACGACTGGTGAGGCGGCCGGTCGGGCCCGGTCAGCGGCCGGTCAGCACCGCCGAGACGTCCCAGAGCCGGGCCGCGGCCTCGGGGTCGAGGGCGTGCGCCGCGACCCCGGCGGGCTCGGGCGCGCCGCCGGTGACCTGCTCGCGGGGCAGCGCCTCGCCGCAGTCCTCGAAGTACCGCCCGCCGATCCCCTCCAGCAGCGGCGAGGCGGCCAGCAGCACCGAGGTGGCCGCGCCCTGCTCGACGGTCCGCCACGGGTAGGCGTCGAAGATCGCCTGCGTCTCGGCGGTGACCGCCGACCCCACCTGGTGGCGTTGCAGGTTCGTACGGATGCCGCCGGGGTGCAGCGCGTTGGCCGTGATGCCGTCCGCCGCCCACCGCCGGGCCGCCTCGACGGCGAACAGCACGTTGGCCGTCTTCGACTGCCCGTAGGCCGACCACGGCTCGTACGGCCGGCGCTCGAAGTGCAGGTCCTCGAACACCACCGGCGAGCGGAGGTGCCCGCTGGAGCTGACCGCCACGATCCTCGCGCCCCCGGCGGCGGCCAGCGCGTCGTGCAGCCCGAGCGCCAGCGCGAAATGCCCGAGATGGTTGGTGGCGAACTGCAGCTCCCATCCCTGGGCCGTCCGCCGCAGGTCCGGTACGGCCATCACGCCGGCGTTGTTCACCAGCACGTGCAGCGGCCCCTCCCAGGCCGCCGTGAACGCCGCGACGGAGGACAGGTCCGTCAGGTCGAGCACGGCGGCGGTGACGGCGGGGTTCCCGGTGCGCGCGGCGATCTCGGCCGCCACCCGCGACCCGGCCGCGGCGTCCCTGGCGGCGATGGTCACGCCGGCGCCGGCGGCGGCCAGCGCGCGGGCGGTCTCCGCGCCGATGCCGGAGGCGCCGCCGGTGACGACGGCCCGCCTGCCGCGCAGATCGACGTCCTTGAGCACCTCGTCCGTGGTGCTCTCCCTGCTGTACGGGGTGATGATGCGAGTCATGTCAAGCCTCATGTCCGGGTGTTACGGTTACCCGGCCCACGTTCGGGCAGCGCGCCCGCGGTAGCCAGGGTCCCCGTTACAGGGGTAGCGGCAGGACCAGGATGAACCCCGCCCACCACGCATACCGTGGTCGCATGAGCAAGACGAACGAACTGGGCGCGTTCCTGCGGGCCCGCCGCGACCTCGTTCGCCCGGAGGAGGCCGGTCTGCCGGCCGGCGCCCGCCGCCGCGTCCCCGGGCTGCGCAGGGAGGAGGTGGCGCAACTCGCCGGCATCTCCTCCGAGTACTACCTGCGTCTCGAACAGGGCCGTGACCAGCACCCGTCGCCGCAGGTGCTGGACGCCCTGGCCCGGGCGCTCGGCCTGGCGGGGGAGGCCGCCGACTACCTGCACGCGCTGGCCCGCCCGGCCCAGGGGCGTGCGGGGCGGGGCCGCCGGGAACGGGTGCCCGACGGCATCCGCCAGTTCGTCATGTCCCGTACCGACCTCCCGGCCTTGGTGCTGGGCCGCTACCAGGACGTCCTGGTGGCCAACCCGCTCGCCCTCGCGCTGTCACCCGCCAACGCCCCCGGCGTGAACGTGCTGCGCGCCGCCTTCCTGGACCCCGAGGTCAAGGCCCTGTACGAGGACGACTGGGACTACCTCATCGGCGGCGCGGTGGCGGCGCTGCGCGCGCTGGCCGGCCCGGAGACCCGCGACCCGCACCTGGCGGAGCTGGTGGGCGACCTGTCGGTACGCAGCCACGAGTTCCGCCGCCTGTGGGCCCGCCACGACGTCCGGCCCCGCACCAGCGGCACCGCCCTCGTCAAGCACCCGCAGGTCGGGCCGATGCGGCTGAACTACGAGAAGCTCACCGTCACCGGCTCCGACGGCCTGCTCCTGGTCCTCTGGCACGCGCCCCCCGGCAGTCAGGAGGCCGAGTCGTTGTCCCTGCTCGCCCACCTGGCCGCCGAGCCGGGAGAGTAGTTCCGGAGGGCGTGGCCGGTGGCTTCAGGCGAGGGCGGTCTCGCCGACGAGGGCCACCCGGACGGCTCCGGGGTCCTCACCGGCCAGGGGGACGGCGAAGACCGCCGCGCCCTCCGACGCCCCGTACACCAGGAACCGCATGCCGTCCTCGTCCCACGTGTCGCGGATGTCCGAGGTGAGCCGGGCGGCCGCCGAGCAGTACGCGGGGCTGCGCCGGAGCAGGTGCAGCGAGGTCTCCAGCGGGACCTGCCGGGGTGGCGGGACGGCGAGCGGGCGGCGCAGGCGTACCAGGAGGCGGCGGGCCGGGGTGAGCCAGTAGCGGTCCAGCTCCGCCGAGAGAGCCAGCAGCACCACGACCTCCAGCACGACCAGGCCGGGCAGCGGCGGGTACGGCCCCGCCCCGATCGTGAGCAGGCCGGCGGCCAGTAGCAGGCCCGCGCGGGCGAAGGCGCGCCGGTCCGCCGGGCGCGAGTGGGCCGACAGGCAGCCGCACGACGAGGTGGGCGCGGCGACGCGGGCGTACCCGAGATAGGCGAGGAAACCGGTCGCGAGCAGGGCGGCGGCCACGCCGTCGAGCGGGTGTACCGGTGGCACCAGCAGGGCGGCGGCCACCGCGAGCTCGACCAGGCCGACCAGCCGCAGGGCCGGGACCGCGCGCGCCGGGCCGGTGAGCCGGGCCAGGGCGCTCTGCCCGGCCTGCGCCCGCATCCGGCGGCCGAACAGCTTCGCGAGGCCGGCCCAGAGGAGGAAGAGGGCGATCACGTACGGCTGTGACGCGGCGATCCCGGTCATCGGCTGCCTCCTAGTGCGGGGAGAAGACGGTGGCGATGTCGACCTCGTTCGTGTCCGGCCGCCATGCGCCCAGGATCTGCACGTGCTGGCTCACTTTCAGCATCGACAGGTCCGTGGTCGGCGGCGACTCGGAGTGCACGGCGACCGACTTGCCGGGCACCACGTGGCACAGCACTTCGTGCCCGCTGTGGTCGAGGTGGAGCGTCCGGCCGGTGATGTTCTTGATGTGGCCCTTGATGTTGACGATGTTCAGCCACACCGACTCGGCGGCGAGCACCCCGTCGGGCATGAGCACACCCCTGGCGTACAGGCCGTCGCCCGGCTGGGCCTGGTCGAACCCGACCGGTCCGAGCTTCCACAGGCTGGTGCCGTCCACGACCCTGATGGTGTGGAACACCATGTTCGAGCCCAGGACGAGCAGCGTGTTCTCCTTGATCGAGCGGATCCGGCCCTCGGCGAAGTTCGGGTCCGGGGCGCCGGGCTCGATGTCGGGCGCCGTGGTGGCGAAGGCCGCCTCGGGGCCGAGCGAGCCCAGCGCGGTCGCGGCGACGACACTCGCGCCGCCGCCGAGCACGGCTGACTTGAGCAGATCCCGTCTACTGCGCATCGCCGGCCTCCTTATCCCGCCGCGATCTCGACCGGCCGCAGGCCGCTGGAGAGGCTCGCGATCTGGCTGTACGCGGCCGGGGTGAGGTCGATCAGCCGGTTGTTGGCGCAGGTGGCGCCGCAGCAGCTGCGCTCGCCGCAGAACAGGTCGGTCTGCGGGCCGCAGTCGGCGATCGTGGTGACGACGCTGGCGCCGCCGCACAGCGCCGTGGTGCGGTGACGGAAACCGCAGGTCCGGCGGGTCAGGCTGACCCCGCAGCTGTCGGGACGGGTGATGGCCCAGCACGCGTCGGAGGTGTTGGGCCAGGCGTGTTGCAGGTTTCCTGAGTTGCAGGTGCCGCAGGCTCCCTTGCCCACGGTGCTGCAGGGTCCCCATGCGGTGCCGCAGCAGAACCAGGAGACTTCTCCCTGGACGGGGCCGAGTAAGTCGGCGGGCGGGTCGGTGGACTTGCTACGCGCCATGCGCGTCCTCCTTGGGTGAGCTCTGGACGATCTCAGCGAGGGGTTTGAAGCTTTCCGACTCGATCTATGAGTACCATGTAAGGATTTTTCGTCAATGCCGGAAAAAGAATGATTTTGGCTGACCTTTCGCGACCTGCTCAAACCCCAGCACCGTCCCTACCGGCCGTGGTGCGGACCACCGCCGGAGGTCCACGCATCCCCGGTAGAGGCGCAGCTCCAGCAGCCGATCGGCATCGGTGAACCGCGCCCCCATCCGGTCGAGCCCGGCCGTCCCCGTGCCGCCCGGCCACGGTCACCTCGTCGTCGAGGTCGAGCACGTCGGCGAGCCCGCTCCCGCCCGCGCCACTCCCCACCTGGACCCCGGCCCTCGACCCGGACTTGGCCCTCGACCCGGACCGGCCCTCGACCCGGACCGGCCCTCGACCCGGACCGGCCCTCCACCCGGACCGGCACTGCGGATCGGTCACCACGCTGAGGCGGATGCTGAGGGGCCCGCGACGTTGACCGAGGCCGCGAGACCGCGAAGATCTGGCTTCTCGGGGACAGGCCGGTTGTGCCGTCGCCCGGCAAGGGGAGTTGCGGGGGCTGCTGTCGGTGTCGCCCCGGGTCGGTTACGGCGAGGTGGCGGTCCCGAGGGGAGGGTGGCCCTTCCTCGGGCAGTGAAGTGTCAGTGGCAGAGATTAGCCTGGCACTGTCGTCCCGTCCGCGGGGCGATGCCGGGCTTCGGCTCGGCCCGATGTCATGGACGTCCCAGCGCTCGACCGGAGGGGAAACGATCGTGGGGTCTTTCGCAGGCGGAGGGCTGCCACCGGATGACGTCGTCGTCACGGCCCTGCGCGCCGGCGACGAGGCGATGTTCGCGACGCTGCTCGACACCTGGTCCGGAGGGATGTTGCGGGTGGCGAGATCCTACGTGTCCACCGACCACTCCGCGGAGGAGGTCGTCCAGGACACGTGGCTCGCGGTCATCGGCGGAATCGACGGTTTCGAGGGCCGCTCCTCGGTGAAGACATGGGTTTACCGGATTCTGGTCAACACGGCGAAGAAACGCGGTGTGCGCGAGAGCCGCACGCTTCCGTGGAGCGCATTCGAGCAGGACGGCGTCCCGGTCACGGAGTTCGGGACGGGGGACGGCTGGAAGGAGGCCGCCGCGGTCTGGCCCTCGCCCGAGGGTGAGGCGCTGGCCTCGGAGGTGCGCAGGCTGATCGCGGAGGCCCTGGGCCGGCTGCCGCCCCGGCAGCGCATCGTGATCACCCTGCGTGACGTGGAAGGGTGCACGTCCGACGAGGTGTGCGAGATCCTCGAGATCTCCGCCGCCAATCAGCGGGTCCTGCTGCACCGCGCCCGTACTACGGTGCGCGGCCGGCTGGCCGGCTACTTCGAGTCCGTGAAGCAACCGGAGTAGCCGGCGGACTCTTCAGGCCCTCGCGGGGGCCACAATAAGTGATGTGAAACGGTTCATTCCCCCTAGATGAAGGCGGTCAACGTCGTGAAGCGGTTCACCTGCGACGAACTGGTGGAACTCATCACCGCCTACCTTGACGATGCCCTCGACCAGCCGGAGCGGGAGGGCGTACAGGTGCACCTGGCGGCCTGTGCCGGGTGCGGGCGTCACTTCGAGCAGTTCCGCGCCACCATCGACGCCCTCGGCGACCCGCTGCCGGAGAAGCTGCCCACCGACGTACGCGACCGGCTCATGTCCGCGTTCCGCGAACGCCATCGGCCCTGACACCCACCACACGGCGTGACGCCCCAGTGCGTGACATTCGGTGTGTGAGGCCCGCTGCATGAGGCCCGATCTGTGAGGCCACGGGGACGTGGTGCCCAGTGTGTGAGAGCCGCTGCGATGTGGGTGCCGATGTGAGGCCCGCAGGGATGCGGTCCCCAGTGTGTGAGGCCCGCAGGGATGCGGTCCCCAGTGTGTGAGGCCCGCAGGGATGTGGTGCCCGGTGTGTGAGGGCCGCTGGGATGTGGGTGCCCGGTGTGAGGCTGGCAGGGATGTGGTGCCCGCTGCGTGAGGCCCATGGGGACCTGGTGCCTGGTGTGTGGGCGCGCGGGGATGTGATGCCCTGGTCGTGGTAGTCCCCGCAGGCACTGCGGGCTGTAGGTGGTGGGTGGCGCGGAGGCGTTCAGGGGGGTTCGGGCGGGTCGGGGGTGTGGAAGCTGTCGCGTAGCGCGGTCAGCGCGGGTGCCGGGACGACGCCGTCGCGTAGGCAGCCGAGCACCTCGATCGTGGCACGGAGCTGCGCCAGCCACCCCGAGCAGGCCGGGCACCCGGCCAGGTGCGCCGTGACGAGCTCGCGCCGTCCGGCGGGCAGTGCCTCCTCCAGCAGGTCGGTGAGCAGGCCCAGCACGGCATCGCACGCGAGCTCACCGCTCGCCCCTCGCGCTTCCCGTGCCGGTTCCATGTGAACTAGTGCCGCGCCAGCGCCATTCGTTACACCGCGTCCCAGGCTGCCCGCCACGTCAGTACAGCGGCCCACCGTAACGCCCCGTTTCGTCACAACATTCGGTAATTGCCCCACTTGCACCACTTTCGTCTGTAACGCTCGCGCGGCTCGCGGATCTGTAGACCTATACGCCACGCGAAGGGGAGACGATGATCGGTTTGACGGCCGAGGGCACGCCGCTTCGGGACACCTCCGAGGTGGCGGACTTCGCCAGCCGCTGCTTCCGTCCCGCCCCAGGGGACCGGGTGGGCGTCGAGCTGGAGTTCCTGGTCTTCGACAATGCGGTTTTCCACAGCGGGGCGGCGGCCGGTCACGTTCCGCTGACCCGGGTCGAACAAGCCATGCCCGCCGTGCTCCCGGGCGGCAGCCGGGTGACGTTCGAGCCGGGCGGCCAGCTCGAACTGTCGGGACCGGCGGCCCCGCTCCAGGACGCGCTGAACCTCCTGGCCGCCGACGTGACCGCCGTACGCGAGGCGCTGGGCGCGGCCGGGCTGACCCCGGTCGGGATCGGCCTCGACCCGGTACGCCCCGCCCGCCGCCAGCTCCACCTGCCCCGCTACGACGCGATGGCCGAGTTCCTCGGCGTGCCGTACGGGCCGCTGATGATGTGCTCGACCGCGTCCGTCCAGGTCAACCTGGACCTGGGCGAGCGGCCCGCGGAGCGCTGGGAGCGGGCGCACGCGCTCGGCCCGGTGCTGCTGGCGGCCTTCGCCAACTCGCCGCTCAGCGGCGGCCGTCCGTGCGGCTGGATGTCGGGCCGCCAGGCCGTCTGGGACCGCCTCGACCGCACCAGGACGGCCCCGGTGCCCGCCTCCGGCGACCCCGCCGCCGACTGGGCCGAATACCTGCTCGACGCCCGGCTCATGCTCGTACGCGAGGGCGAGGAGCGCTATCGCCCGGTCCTGGACGGCTCGACGTTCCGCGACTGGCTGGCGGGCGGTGGCGAGCGCCGGCCCACCGCCGAGGACCTGGCCTACCACGCCTCCACGGTCTTCCCCCCGGTACGCCCCCGGGGCTGGCTGGAGATCCGCTACCTCGACGCCCAGCACCCGGAGGTATGGCCGGTGTGCGCGGCCGTGACCCACGCCCTCGTCACCGACGACCGGGCCGCCGACGCCGCGCTCGCGGCCGTGGACCGGCACCTGCCGCTCCGGGGGCCGCACCGGGAGGCGTGGGAGGCGGCGACGCGGTGCGGCCTGACCGAGCCGCGCCTGGCCAGGGCCGCGGAGGCGTGCTTCCGCGCCGCGCTGGAGGCGCTGCCGCGCCTGGGCGCGAGCCCCGGCCTGGTCGGCAAGGTGGCGGCGTTCGCCGACCGGTACGTGACCCCCGGCCGCTCACCGGCGGCCGACCTGTTGGACGACCCGATGCCGGGACGGCGCGTCCCGGTCTGGCTGAACGACGAAGGACGGCAATGAACGACTTGAAGGAACGCATAGCGGCCGAGCTCATCGCCGTGCGCGACCGGTCACTGGCCTATACGGCGGCCGAGGACGACATGCTGGTGCGCCAGCACTCGCCGCTGATGTCGCCACTGGTGTGGGACCTGGCCCACGTCGGGAACTACGAGGAACTGTGGGTGCTGCGCGCCGCCGCGGGCATCGAGCCGCTGCGCCCCGAGATCGACGACATCTACGACGCGTTCAAGACCCCGCGCAAGGACCGCCCCAGCCTGCCCTTCCTGGGCCCGGAGGAGGCCCGCCGCTACATCGGCGGCGTGCGCGGGCGGGTGCTCGACGTCCTCGACGCGATCGACCTGGACGGTCCCTCCCCGCTGCACCGCGACGGCTTCGTGTTCGGCCTGGTGATCCAGCACGAGCACCAGCACGACGAGACCATGCTCGCCACGCTCCAGCTCTCCGGCCAGCCCGGCCTGGTACGCGAGGGCGCCCTGCCCCCGGGCCGGAACGCGGGCTCCGAGGAGGTGTACGTGCCCGCGGGCTCCTTCCTCATGGGCACCGACACGCTGGCCTGGGCCTACGACAACGAGCGGCCCGCGTACCGGGTGGACCTGCCCGCGTACTGGATCGACCGGCTGCCCGTCGGCAACCGCGCCTACGCGGCGTTCATCGAGGCCGGCGGCTACGACGACCCGCGCTGGTGGAGCACGGAGGGCTGGGCGTGGCGGCAGCGCGGCGGCGTCACCGCCCCGCTGTTCTGGACCAGGGACGGCGACACCTGGTGGCGCACCCGGTTCGGCCGCACCGAGCCCGTCCCGATGGACGAGCCGGTCCAGCACGTGAGCTGGTACGAGGCCGACGCCTACGCCCGCTGGGCGGGCAAGCGGCTGCCCACCGAGGCCGAGTGGGAGAAGGCATGCGGCTGGGACCCGGCGGCCGGGCGGGCCCGCCGCTATCCGTGGGGCGAGCAGGACCCCGGACCCGACCGCGCGAACCTCGGCCACCGCGCCGCCCACCCCGCGCCGCTGGGCGCCTACCCCGCCGGGGCCAGCGCGTACGGGGCCGAGCAGATGGTCGGGGACGTGTGGGAGTGGACCTCGTCCTGGTTCCAGCCCTATCCCGGCTTCCGCGCCTTCCCGTACCCGGAGTACAGCGAGGTGTTCTTCGGCCAGGAGTACCGGGTGCTGCGCGGCGGCTCGTGGGCGGCCGACCCGGCGGCGGTGCGGACCACGTTCCGGAACTGGGACTATCCGATCCGGCGGCAGATCTTCACCGGTTTCCGCTGCGCGCGTTCGGAGCCGGTCTGATGTGCCGGCACGCCGCCTGGCTGGGCGCGCCGCGCCCGCTCACCTGGCTCATCCACGAGCCGGAGCACGGCCTGCTCAGGCAGTCGTACGCGCCCCGCCGCCAGCGGGCCGGCCTCGTCAACGCCGACGGCTACGGCATGGGCTGGTACGACCCCGCCCGCCCCGAACCGGTGCGCTATCGCCGTAGCGTGCCCATCTGGACCGACGCCAACCTGTCCGGGCTCGCCCAGGTCGCCCGGTCGGCCTGCCTGCTGGCGGCCGTACGGTCGGCCACCGTGGGCATGCCCATCGAGGAGAGCGCCACCGCGCCGTTCGCCGACGGCCGGTGGCTGCTCAGCCACAACGGGCGCGTCGCCAGGGACGCGCTCCGCGACCTGTCCGACGACCTGGCCGACCGGGTGGAGAGCGCGTGCGACGCCGCCTGGGTGGCCGCCGCCGTGTTCCTGCGCGGGCGTGCCGGGCTCGGCCTCGGGGACGCGCTGGCCGAGGTCGTCGTCAAAGCCGGGACGAAGGACCCCGGTGCCCGGCTCAACCTGCTCGCCTGCGACGGGGCGTCCATCGCCGCGACCGTCTGGGGCGACACCCTCTTCACCCACCGACTACCCGACGGCGTGCTGGTGGCCAGCGAGCCGCTCGACGACCTGCCCGGCTGGCAGGCCGTTCCCGAGCGCAGCCTGCTGACCGTCACCCGCGACGACGTACGCGTCCAGCCGCTGTGATCAACACCCTTGGAGGCCCCGTGCCTGTCAGCCAGTCCACCCTGCACGTGATCAACCATCTCGACCGCGACTACCTCCGCCAGGCGCTCGAACACGACGTCAGGACCGGCTTGACGGCCACGCCCAAGTGGCTGCCGCCCAAGTGGTTCTACGACGCCACGGGCAGCGAACTGTTCTCCCGCATCACCCGGTTGCCCGAGTACTACCCGACCCGGCGCGAGCTGGCCATCCTGCGAACGCGCTCCGCGGACCTGGCGGCCGCCTCCGGCGCGGACACGCTGGTCGAGCTGGGCTCGGGCACCAGCGAGAAGACCGTGCTGCTGCTGGACGCGCTCGCCGCGGCGGGCACGCTGCGTACCTACACGCCGGTGGACGTCGACGCGGTCACCCTGGCCGCGGCGGCGCGGCGGCTGACCGATCGTTTCCCGGGGCTGTCCGTGCGGGCAGTGTGCGCCGACTTCGAGCGGCACCTGGCCCTGCTGCCGCGTACCGGGCGGCGCATGGTGGCCTTCCTCGGCGGCACGATAGGGAACCTGGAACCGGCCGCCCGCCAGGTGTTCCTCAAGGAGTTGCGGGCCACGCTCCGGCGGGGGGACACGTTCCTGCTGGGGGCCGACCTGGTGAAGGACACTGGGCGGCTGGTGGCGGCCTACGACGACGCGGCCGGGGTGACGGCGGCCTTCAACAGGAACGTGCTGCGGGTGGTCAACCGGGAGCTGGACGCGGACTTCGTACCGGAGGAGTTCGCGCACGTGGCGCTCTACGACGAGCGCCACGACTGGATCGAGATGCGGCTGCGGGCCGGCCGGGACATGCGGGTCCGGGTCGGCGGGCTCGGGCTGGACGTGGAGTTCGCCGCGGGGGAGGAGATGCGCACCGAGATCAGCGCCAAGTTCCGGCCGGAGGGGCTGCGGGCGGAGCTCGTG
This sequence comes from Nonomuraea jiangxiensis, assembly GCF_900099965.1. GTDB lineage: Bacteria > Actinomycetota > Actinomycetes > Streptosporangiales > Streptosporangiaceae > Nonomuraea > Nonomuraea jiangxiensis. The sequence continues at coordinate 567,027 of NZ_FNDJ01000001.1, forward strand.
GCGGCCGGCTTCACCATCCACCGCCGCTACACGGACCCCGCCGGCGACTTCACCCTGATCCTGGCCGGGGTGTGAGCGGGTGACCACCCCGGACCCGCCCCACCCGACCTGGGCACCTCCAAACCCACCCTCAGACGCGGCCTCGGCCCCGGGCTCGGTCTCGGGCTCGGGCTTGGCCCCGGCCTCGGGCTTGGCCCCGGCCTCGGGCTTGGCCCCGGCCTCGGGCTCGGCCCCGGCCTCGGCCTCGGCCTCGGCCCCGGCCTCGGGCTCGGTCTCGGGCTCGGGCTTGGGGTCGGGCTTGGGGTCGGCCTCGGGCTCGGCCCCGGCTTCGGTCTCGGGCTCGGGCTTGGCCTCGGCTTCGGGCTTGGGCTCGGCCCCAGCCCCAGCCCCAGCCCCAGCCCCAGCCCCGGCCCCGGGCTCGGGCTCGGGTCTCCTGCGGGCGGCCGGGGGCGGGGGAGTGGCGAGGGCGGGCTGGGCCGGTTGTGCGTCCCAGGAGACCGGGGCCGTCGGCCCGTCGCCGCCTGCCGGCCCGTTGCCAGCCGCCCGCGCGTCCGCGGATGCCGGTGTGTCCGCGACTGCCCGCGCGTCCGCGACTGCCCGCGCGTCTGCGGATGCCCGCGCGTCTGCGGATGCCCCCGCGTCCGCGACTGCCCGCGCGCCGGCGGGTGCGCGCGCGTCGTGGGGGGCTGAGGGTGGGCCGGACGGGGTGGTGTCGGCGCGGGTGGGGGCTGGGGAGGTGTGGCGGGCGGCGCGGAGTGTGGTGCCGGCTGGGCATCTCGACGCGGCCGGGTGCAACGTGCCCACGGACCGGGTGCTCGACGCCGTCGTGGCGCACCTGCGGCTGGAACGGGAGCGCGGCGGCTACGCGGCCGTCCCCGACCTCACGGCGTCGAGGTCCGCCCTGGCCGCGCTGGTCGGCGCCGGTCCGGCGGACGTGGCGTTCCTGGAGAGCGGTACGGCGGCGATGGCCGCACTGCTGGGCGGCTGGCGACTGCCGCCGGGCAGCCGGGTCGGCTACGCGCGCACCGAGTACGGCAGCACGCTGATGCTGCTGCACCGCCTGGCGGCCCGGCGGGGCTGGCGGCTGGTCGAGCTGCCGGTGGACGGCACGGCCCGCCTCGACCCGGAGGGCGTGCGCGCCCGGCTGGCGGCGGGGCTGGACCTGGTGATCGTCTCTCACATCGGCTCCCATCACGGGGTCGTGCAACCGGCGGCGGAGATCGGGGCGCTGTGCCGCGCGGCCGGGGTCCCGTTCGTGCTGGACGTCTGCCAGTCCCTGGGCCACGTGGAGGTGCGCGGGACGGACGCGAGCGCGTACGTGGGAACCTCGCGCAAGTGGCTGGCCGGGCCGCGCGGCGTCGGCTTCCTGATCGTGCCCGGCCTGACCCCCGCCATGGACGCCCCGGCCCCCACGCTCAGCGGTCACCTCTGGGAGGAACCACCCAGAACAGAGGAGGTGCCAGGGCGCACGCGGGAGTCGGTGCCGGTGCCGGGGGCGGCGCGGTACGAGAGTTCTGAGGGTGCGATCGCGGGCCGGATCGGGCTCGGCACGGCCGTGCTGGAATTCCACGAGGCCGGCCCATCCGAGCTCCACGCCCACCTGGCCGACCTCGGCCGCACGGCGCGCGGCCTGCTCGACGGGGCCGGGGGCTGGCGCGTGGCCGAGCCGCTGGGCGAGCCGTCCGCTCTGGTCACGCTCCGCCCTCCGCCGGGCGACACGGCCGAGCGCGCCGCCGCCCGCGCGGCCGACGCGTCCCTGCTGGTCGGCGTCGTACCGACCGCGAGGGCACCGCTGCACCTGCGCGAGCCCGTGCTGCGCGTCTCCCCGCCTCCGGGCACGCCCCTGGAGACCCTGCACGCCCTGGCCCGCGTACTGGCCCGTTGACACCTCGCGGCGGCGAGGCCGCGCGATGTACCCCGGCCACGGCGGGGCGTCCTCGCGTGGTGTCGTGAGTGTCCCTTGCCTGGGAGAAGTCATGCCCAAGTTCGGAGCGGGCTTGGGCGGGAGTTGGTGGTGGGGGAATTACGGTCGGAGCAGGAACAGCTTTCGGGCGAAACCGGCAGATCCCCACAATGCGCGCCCGAATGTCGGGCCGCGCGGTTGGCGGTGGATGCGTTCGGTACACCCGGAGGTGATCCCATGGTGCGACTGGTTCTCGCGGCGGTGGTGTCGCTGGTCATTCCGCCGGTGATGCCATCGGCAGGCAGGCACGGCGCCGTCGCCGGGCAGGGGTGGTCCGTGGACACGCGCGCTCCGGCGCTCGTCACCGCGTTCCGGTTGCGGCAGGTCTCCAACGCGGTCACCACCACCCCCGACGGCAGGACGTTCATCGGCTTCCCGCGCCTGCAGGGCGAGGGCGGCATGAGTGTCGCGGAGGCGGGTGCGGGCAACAGGCTGCACCCCTACCCCGACGCCGCCTGGAACGCCTGGAAGCCCGGCGAGGACGCGCGCCGGGCGTTCGTCCGTGTCAACGCCCTGCGCATCGGCCCCGACGGTCACCTGTGGGTGGTCGACACGGGGGTGCCCGGGTTCGGCGAGTCCCTGGTGCCCGGCGGCTCGAAGGTCGTGGTGATCGACGTGCGTACGGACAAGGTGCGCCGCGTCTACCCGCTCGACCGGGTCGGCCATCCCAAGAGCCACATCGGCGACCTGCGCATCCACCGCGGCCACGCCTACCTCACCGACGCCGGCGACCCGGGCGCGCTCATCGTGCTCGACCTGGGCACCGGCGTGCCCCGGCGGGTGCTCGAAGGCGACCTCTCGACGACGGCGCGCCGCCCGGTCATGGCCGAGGGCAAGCCCATGACCGGACCGGACGGCAAGCCGGTACGCGTCAACGCCACCCACCTGGAGGTCTCACCCGACGGCGAATACCTGTACTTCCAGCCGCTGTCCGGCCCGCTTCACCGGGTACGGACCCGCTGGCTGAACGATCCGGCCCTGCGGGGGCGGGAACTGTCCGGCCGGGTGCAGCCCTGGGTGGACACCCCGTCCACCGGCGGCACCGCGATCGACGCCGCCGGGAACATCTACCTCAGCGACGTGGACCGCCTGCGCATCCTGCGGATCTCACCCGACCGGGAGGTCACCACCGTCATCCAGGACCGGCGGCTGCTCTGGCCGGACGCGTTGTGGATCGACGGCGCCGGCCAGCTGTGGATCCCCATCGCGCAGCGCAACCGCCTCGCCCGGTTCCAGGGCGGCCGGTCCCACGTGGTGCTGCCCGCCCACATCTACAAGCTCAAGATCGGCGCCCGTCCCGCACCGATCGGCCACCCCGCCCGGCCCGCGCCGGACGAGCACGCCGCCGGCCCCACCTGAGCGGTCATCGAGCGCGCCCTTCCAACGACAAAGGATGAAATATCCCGAACGCTTGACCAGGCCCGGCATCGCGGGCGGCAGGTGGGCAGGGATCGGCGGTGGAAGGCGCGACCCGAAGGGCACTGGGCTCGGCCTGGCGATCAGCCGCCGGATCGCGCAGGCCCACGGGGGCACCCTGACCGCCGAGGACCCCGGCCGCCCGCACGGCGCCCGCCTGGTGCTGCGCATCCCCGAGTACACCGGTCACGCGCGACCGGGTCAGCCGACCACACGGCCTGTGCGCCCGGTTTCATGCCATCTGTCCAGGGCATCCGATGGAGGGGGTGCAGACATTGCGGTATATCGGGGTGCCGCTCGCGCGGCGGGAGGATCGCGACCTGGTCACCGGCCGCGCACGCAGGGTCGCCGACCTGGTCGTTCCCGGCACGCTGGAGCTGGCCTTCGTCCGCGCCCCGGTGCCGCACGCGCTCATCCACGGCATCGACCTCGCCGCCGCCCGCGAGCAGCCGGGGGTGGCCGGCGTGTGGTCCGCCGCCGACCTGCCCTACCTCGCCGGCCGGACGGTGCCGGCCGAGGAGGGCGCGCCGCCGTGGCCGCTGCTGGCCACCGGGCGCGTCCGCCACCCGGGCGAGCCGCTCGCCGTGGTCGCCGCCGACACGCGCGCCCGCGCGGAGGACGCGGCCGAGAGCGTCGCCCTGAACCTCGAACCGCTGCCCTTCACCACCGACCCCGTGACCGGCGCGGCCCCGGACGCGCCCCGCCTGTTCGACGACCGCGGCAACGTGGCCGCGGAACGCGTCTTCGGCGAGCCCGCCGACGACGTGTTCGCCTCGGCCCCGGTGGTCGTCGAGGCCGCCTACCGCGAGCAGTTGCTGCTTCCCACGTCCCTGGAGCCGCGCGCCCTGCTCGTCGAGCCCGGCCCTGCCGGCGACCTCACCGTGTGGGTCTCGCACCAGGCCCAGCACCGGCTACGCGGCGCGCTGGCGCGGGCGCTCGCCCTCGACCCTGAGCGGATCCGGGTGGTCGTCCCGGCCACCGGCGGGGCGTTCGGCGCCAAGAGCCAGGCCTACCCGGAATACCTGGTGGCCGCCCTGCTCGCGCTCCACCTCCGCCGGCCGGTGCGCTGGTCGGAGGATCGGGCCGAGGCCATGCTGGCCGGCCCGCGCGGCCGCGGCCAGAACCAGCGGGTACGGCTGGCGGCCGACGCCGAGGGCACGTTCCTCGCGTACGAGCTGCTGGTCGACGCCGACATCGGTGCCTATCCGCACATCAGCGCCTTCGTGCCCGTCATGACCGGGGCCATGAGCACCGGCGCCTACCGTACGCCCCGGGTGCACACCCGGGTCCGGTGCGTGCTCACCAACACCGCCCCGACCACGTCCTACCGCGGCGCCGGTCGTCCCGAGGCCGCCTACGCCCTCGAACGCACCGTGGACCGGCTCGCCCGCCGGCTCGGCCTGGACCCCGCCGAGGTGCGCCGGCGCAACTTCGTCCGCCCCGACCAGTTCCCGTACCCGACGCCGACCGGGCGTACCTACGACTCCGGCGACTACGCCGCCACGCTCGACAAGGCGCTGGCCGCGGTCGGCTACGACGAGGTCCGCGCCGAGCGGGCCCGCCGCCGCGAGGAGGGCGGGCCACCGATCGGCGTGGGCATCGCCACGTACGTCGAGCGCTCAGGGGGTCCGCCCGACAGCGACGAGTTCGGCAGCGTGGAGGCGTGCGCGGACGGCACGTTCGTGGCCCGCGTCGGCTCCACCTCCACCGGGCAGGGCCATTTCACCGCGTTCGCGCAGGTGGTCGCCTCGACCCTGGACGTGGACGTGGACCTCGTACGCGTCGTCGAAGGCGACACGGGCGAGGTGCCCTACGGGTTCGCCACGTTCGGCAGCCGCTCCATGCAGGTGGGCGGGGCGGCGCTGTGGCGGGCCGCCGAGTCGCTCGTGGCCACCGCCCGCCTCCGGTGCGCCGACCTGTTCGGCGTGGGGGAGGAGGACGTCTCCTACACCGGAGGCCGGCTGCTCGTCGGAGCGCCCGGCATCCAGGGACCCCAGATCGGGCTCAACACCGGCCCGCTCACCGGGCTCGCCCTCGGGGAGCTGGTCGCCCGTACCGGGCCGCTGCGCTGCGACGAGATCTACGCCGCGCCGCAGGCGTTCCCGTACGGCACGCACGTCGCCGTCGTGGAGATCGATCCGGATCTCGGCTCCGTGCACGTGCGGCAGCTCGTGGCCGTGGACGACTACGGGGTGGTCGTCAACCCGATGATCGTGGACGGCCAGGGGTACGGCTCGATCGCCCAGGGGCTCGGGCAGGCGCTGTACGAGCAGGCGGTCATCGGCGCCGACGGCCTGCCGCACGCCTCGACCCTGCTGGACTACCTGCTGCCCACCGCCGCCGACATGCCGCCGATCACCCTGCTGGAGACCGTCACGCCCAATCCCAACACGCCCCTCGGCGCCAAGGGGGCGGGCGAGGCCGGCTGCATCGGCATCCCGCCGGCCGTGGTCAACGCCGTGTGCGACGCGCTCGGCGTGGACCACATCGATATGCCGCTCACACCCGCCGCGGTGTGGGCGGCGACCCGGGCGGCCACGTGAGCGCGCCGGTCCGGAATATCGTTTCCGGCATGGCTGACAACATTTTCGAGCATCCCCGGCTGGCCGGGATCTACGACGCGCTCGACCCCGACCGGAGTGACCTGGACGCCTACCTCGCCCTCGCCGCCGAGCTCGGCGCGCGCAGCGTGCTGGACGTCGGGTGCGGCACCGGCACGTTCGCGCTGCTGCTGGCGGGACGCGGGCTGGAGGTGACGGGCGTGGACCCGGCCGGCGCTTCGCTCGACGTCGCTCGGGCCAAGCCGGGTGGCGAGCGGGTGCGCTGGATCCACGGCGACGCGACCGGCCTGCCCCCGATGCGGGTCGACCTGGCCACCATGACGGCGAACGTCGCCCAGGCCATCGCCGAGCCGGCGGCTTGGACGGGCACGTTGCGCGGGGTGTACGCGGCGTTGCGGCCCGGCGGACATCTGGTGTTCGAGACCCGGGACCCGGCGCGGCGGGCCTGGCTGGAGTGGAACCGGGAGGAGTCCTACCGGCGGGTGGAGCTCGACGGGGCCGGCGTGGTCGAGACCTGGTACGACCTGCTCGACGTCAGCGGGCCGCTGGTGACCTTCCGCGGCACGTGGGTGTTCGAGGCGGACGGGCAGGTGCTGACCTCGGACTCCACGCTGCGCTTCCGGGAGCGCGAGGAGGTCGAGGCGGACCTGGCCGCGCACGGCTACACGGTACGGGAGGTCCGCGACGCGCCCGACCGGCCCGGCCGGGAGTTCGTGTTCCTCGCCCGGCGGCCGGCGGAGTGAGGCGGCCTCCGCCCTGGCCGAGTGAGGCGGCCTCCGCCCTGTTCGGCGGCCGTGTGAGGACGGCGTGTCAGCTCGACAGCCGGACCCGGCGCCACTACAAGTTGTTCGAGGCGAGGGCTCCGGGGGGAGGGCGGCTGCCATGCGAAATCCGAGCACACCGACGGCCATCACGCATGCCAACGTGCGCCTGCTGATTCCCCTGCCCGGCTCCTTCGAGGAGGCGGTGCGCGACTACGAGAGGCACGTGCCCGCCCTCGACTCCGCGCGGGTGGCCGAGCTCGTCCGGCGGCGGGCGCCGTGGGCCGAGGTGCTCGCCCAGGCCGCCGCGAACGCCCCGTACGAGTTCATGATCTTCTGGCGTTACGAGATCACCCCGCTGATGAGCCTGGCCGGGGACCGCTGGCCGTGCGTCACCTACCTCATGGGCAACCACTCGATCGCGCAGCGCATGTTCCGGCACGACCCCGCGGTCATGCTGAGCGCCCCGCTGCGCACCGTGATCTGCGCCGACGCCTCCGGCCTGGTGACCTTCCAGATCGACCAGCCGAGCAGCCGCTTCGGCAGCTACGGCGACCCGGAGATCGCCGCCGTGGGGCGCGAGCTCGATCGTAAGCTGGCCGACCTGCTGGACGCCCTCGGCGCTCCGGTGCCGGGCGAGCTGCGGGCCCAGCCCTGACGCGGCCGGGGGGTTCACACCCTCCGCGAGCGCGGTCTGCCCGTGCTCCTGGCCGACGGCGGGTCAATCCTGACGCGGCGGGGGGAACAGGTCGGGATTGTCCGCGACGAACTCCGGGACGCCGGTCGGCGCCCTGCCGATGATGTCCCTGACGTCGTCGGTCAGGCGGTCGTAGCGGTTGTCCGCGTGCAGCCGCGCCATGGTGGCCAGGTGCTCGAAGACGGTCCCTGGCAGGCCGAGCGCCCGCAGCTCCCGCTCCTTCCACGGCTCGTACTCGACGTCCACGTACGTGACCGGCCGCCCCAGCGCGGCGGAGAACTCCTGGGCCAGCCGGGTCAGGTCACGCGAGGCCGGGCCGGTCAGATGGTAGGTCCTGCCGAGGTGCGGGGCCGGGTCCGCCAGGATCGTCGCGACGACCTCCGCGACGTCCCTGGCCGCGATCGGCGAGGTGCGCCCGGAGCCGAAGGGCAGCCGGATCGTGCCGTCCCGCGCGATCGAGGCGTACACGAAGGCCGCGAAGAGCGGGTTCTCCATGAAGATGGTCGGCCGGAGGTGCGTGACCGGGAGCCCCGACCAGTCGAGGACCTGTTCGACCAGCCAGTGCCGGCGTTGCTGGCTCGACTCGGACGTGCTGGTGAGGTCCATCTGGGAGACGGTCATCTGCGACATGTTGGCGAAGATCTCAAGCTCTCCGTAGTCGCGTGCGACCGCGGCCGTCGTGAGGGCGGCCTCCAGGTACTGTGACGACACCCCCATGCCGAAATAGAGGCCGCGGCAGCCCGCCAGGGCGCGGGCGACGTCCGCGGCCCGGGTGAGATCGCCGACGACGACCTCGGCGCCGGTGGCCCGCAGCGCCGCGGCCCGCTGGTCGTCCCGGCGGACGAAGGCGCGCACGGGCAGGCCCCGCGCCCGCAGCAGGCCGACCACCGTGCGCCCCACCGCGCCGACGCTGCCCGCGGCGCCGGTCACCAGAGTCGGGCGCACCTGCGGCGGCCGCGTTCCCCTCACAAGGGCCAGTAGTACACGAGGCGGGCCGACGGGCTCCCGCGACTCGCCGCCTCGCTCCCGGGCCTCGTCGCCCTTTGACCTGACCGGGCTTTCTTCCCGCGCGCGGCCTGTGACCTCAGAGGGCGTCGGCGTTCTGCGCGGCCTGGTAGACGGCCATCGCCTCGTCCCCGAAGAACGGGCCGAACATGACATTGGGGGCGAAGTCGTACTTGAAGCTGTTGACGGAGTTCAGCCAGCCGGTGCCGGTGGACTCGTCGAAGCCCTGGAACCACGGGCCGCCGCTGGAACCCCCGGTCATGTCGCAGCGCAGCCCGAGGTCCCTGGTCATGAAGGTGTCGTCGAACGCGCGCCCGCTGCAGTAGATCAGCCTCGCACCGTTGAACGGCGCCGCCGCCGGATAGCCGAAGGAGAACATCTGCCGCTGCCGGGGCTGGTTGAACGCCACGCCCTGCCCGCCCACGACGTCGGTCAGCGTGCGCTCCTGCAGCGGCGCGACCACGACGGCGGCGATGTCGAAGTTGATGTCCTCACGGGCGTTCCACTGCTGCGTGGTGAGCACGCGGGTGGCCGTCCAGGCGCCGAAGGGGGCCCGGCCGTTGTCGAAGGCCGGCACGAACACCCAGTTGCGGTGCGCGGCGCCGTTCAGCTTCACGCAGTGCCCCGCGGTCATCACGACGCTCTCGTTGGCGCTGGTCACCGCCGTCCCTGAGCACGAGGAGTTGCGGCCGTCCGCGGTGGTGAAGAAGACCCGCCCGGTGCTGCGCACGACGGCGCCGCCGTCCGTCCACCGCAGGCCCGGACTGTTGGGCACCACCGCCTGCAGCGCCACCCCCTGGACCGTACGAGCCGGGGCGGTGGACCGCGCGGGGCCGGACGAGCCGCGGAAGCTCCACGAGCCGCGCTGCGACGACGAGCCACGCTGCGAGGAGAAGTCACGCTGTGCTGACGTGCCGCGGGTGGCCCACGGGTTGCCCTGGGTCGGGCGGTCCGACTGGATGCCGCGGCGCGGCGCGGGCGCCGACATCGGTTGCGCTCCCTGCATGCGCTGCGACGTCCAGTACTGCGAGACGGTCCTGCGCTCCGCCCAGGAGTCCGCGCCGGCCCAGCCGACGGGCCTGCGGTCCACTCCGGCCGTACCGGCCTGGGCGGCGCTCGCGGGAACGAGGGCGCCGCCCATGGCGAGCGCGACGGCGGAGAGCAGGACGACTCTGCGGTGCATTACGTACCTCCCGGAAAGCGGAATCTGCCGCTGAGAGGTACGCACGACGCCATGAGTCTTCCTCAAAGCATGCGAATACTGATATGACACCGTATTGGCATGCGGAGGCTGGCGAGACTGGCGGATACGGCATACTGCATACTGGATCCATGACTGACAAGATCATTAACCGTCGCACGATCCTCACCACCACCACGCTGGCGGCCGGCGGACTGCTGTTAGGCGGTGGGACCGCTCACGCCGTCACCGGGCGCGCCGGGCTCGACACCCGTCCCACGACCTCCGACGAGGCCTGGGCCAAGCTCCGGGAGGGCAACCGGCGCTGGGCGGCCGACGCCGCCATCCACCCGCACCAGGACGCCGCCAGGCGCGCCGAGGTCGCCCAGAAGCAGAACCCGTACGCGGTGGTCGTGTCGTGCATCGACTCCCGGGTGCCGCCGGAGATCGTCTTCGACGCGGGGATCGGCGACGTGTTCAGTGTGCGCAGCGCCGCCCAGACGCTCGACCCGCTCGTGAAGGGGGCCGTCGAGTACGGTCCGGTCGAGCTGGACACTCCCTTGATCGTGGTGCTCGGGCACCAGCGGTGCGGAGCGGTGACGGCCGCCGCGGAGGCGCTGCACGAGGGCACCAAGCTGCCCGGCGACCTCCAGCGCATCGTCGAGGCCCTCCGCCCCGCCTACAAGCGGGCCCACGGTGACGTGGACAAGATGATCAGGATCAACACCGCCGACGTCGTGGCCACGCTGAAGGCCGACAAGTTGCTCGCCCCGCGCATCGCCCGCAAGCGGCTCAAGATCGTGGGCGCCTACTACTCGCTCGACACCGGCCAGGTCACCCGCGTCGCCTGACACCCTCAACGAGCCGCCTGGGCCGAGGGAGGCTGACCGCCTCCCCGGCCCCGGCGGCCGGTCGGACGGGCGAATGCGGTCATGCCGTCGGGCAGGACGGGACGCCGATGGCATGGTGCGACTCGCGGTCGCCGGGCCGCTCGCCGAAGTTTCTGATGATTCCTACTGGTTCGCGTCAACCCGTGGTGGAGCTCAGGGAGTGTCAAGGACGGCTTGCACCGACTGAGAGGAGATCGGGTGGACGGGGATTTCGCGGACTTCGTACGGAGCCGGGGTGACCACCACCTGAAAACGGCCGTCCTGCTCACCGGCGACTGGCATGCGGCCGAGGACCTGGTGCAGTCCAGTCTGGGCAAGTTGTACCGGGTGTGGCCGCGGCTGGACACCACGCACGAACCGGACGCCTACCTGCGCCGCATCCTGGTCAACACCTACCGATCCTGGTGGCGTGCCCGGTGGCGCCGCGAGATCCCGCGCGCCGAACTGCCCCAGGCGCCCGGTCCCGGCGACCTGGAAGAGGCCGGGGTCGTGGCCGAGGACGTCCGCAACGCGCTGGCCAAACTGCCCACCAGGCAGCGGACGGCCCTCGTGCTGCGGTTCTTCGCGGACCTGCCGGAGGCGGAGGTCGCCGACCTGATGGGCTGTTCGGCCGGGACGGTCAAGACCCACACGCATCGCGGCCTGCAGGCGATGCGGCGGCTGATCCCGCCCGACGTGCTGGTCAACCGAACGGAGGAGGAAGGGAGTGGGATCAGGTGAGACACCAGAACGAGGAGCCGTCCATGAACGAGCATGAGTTTCGCACCCTACTCATCAAGGCGACCGAGGATCGGCCCGCGGGCATCGACCTCATGCCGGCGACACCGCCCGCGCGCGGGCGCCGGCCCATCGGGTTCCCGCTCGCCGGGCGCCGGCGGCCGGCCCGGGCCCTGGTCCCGATAGCCGCGCTGGGCGTGGCCGCCGCGGTGGGCGCCCTGGTGGTGGTCCTGCCCGTCAACCAGTCCTCGGCCCAGGCCCAGGTGGCCGCCGCAGTGGCGAACACCAGCCGGCAGAGCTACCGCATCCACAGCACCAGCGGGGCCAAGACGTTCGACGGCGCCTTCGACCCGGTACGGGGAATCGGGGTCATCAAGGAGGCCACCACCGGGTCGGAGACCCGCTTCATCGGCGACCTGATGTACAGCCGGGACCGCTCCGGCTCGGAGTGGGTGGTCGCGCGGCGCGACCATGCGGAGCTCGATGACGCGCCGGCCGTCATCAAGCTGGTCAAGCTCGCCCCGATGGAACCCGAGGCGGCGCTTGAGCAGCTGCGTTCGGCGACCGACGTCCAGGAGGAGCGCTCGGTCTCCGGCCAGGGCTGGGACGGGCAGCGGTTCACGTTCGCGCTGGAGGCCGGCGCCCGGCCCGATGCCAAGGGCGGCGCCCAGGAGAAGCCGGCGGACGCCACCGGCTCCGTGGACGTGGACGACGAGGGCCGGGTCCGCCGGCTCGATGTGACCTTCAGCGACAACGGCCACCGCAACGTGATGGACTTCACGGACTTCGGCGCCGAGGTGACGGTCGAGGCGCCGCCCGCCGCCGAGGTGCGGGAGGAGCCGGTCGAGAAGGCGGTGCACCCCAAGCAGAAGGTCCAGTAGCCGGAACTCCGGCTCGCGCCCTCCCACAGGAACCTCACCCTCCAGGGCATCGGCCCGAAACGGTGATCAGAGGGCCGGCAGCACCGACGCGGGCAGCCGGCCGGCGGGACGGTAGACCGCGCACATCACGTCGCGGTCGCCGTCCGCCCACGTCTCCGCGGTCGGCATGACCGGGTAGTACTCCAGGTCGGGCCGGCCGCCGCGCCACAACTCGGCGAACCGCTCACCACAGCTCCTCCAGGCGAACGCGGCCAGCCCCGCCCGGTCGTACGGGCCGTCGGGCACGTGCGTGAAACCGTACGACTGGTTGTCGGCGCCCTGCGCGCAGGGCGTGTAGACCACGATCGGCTCGCCCGCGCCCGGCGAGTACGTCGGGTCGCTGAAGCACTCTCCGCCCTCGATCAGCAGGATCCCGGTCGTCTCGGCGGTGATGAAACCCTCGCTCTTCACCGCCGGCCGCTCGGGCGGCACCACGAACAGCGTGCCGAGCGCGGCGACCGCGGGCAGCAGCCCCCAGCGGCGGATGGCCGGCCGGCGGGTCGTCGCCATCCGGTCCTCCTCGCGTCCGAGTGATCAGCTCACACCTGGCCCGCATGATCAAGGCCGAGCGTAGCCGGGGCCGGGGAAACCCCGGGCCAACGCCGGGTGGCCGGCGCATTGACGATCACGAATTCACTCGCAGGACGCGCACCGGACAGATGATCGTCAGCGGTACCTGGCTGAATTCGCCTCGTCCGGCCGTGATCGCGGCCGGACGAGGCAGCTTCCTCAATGGAGTAGAAGTGAATGAGCCCAGGAAGCCGTGGCCGCTCAGGTCCCGGCAGGCGAAGCTCGCGGCCGTCGGTGCCGGCGCGCTGCTCATCGGTGGTTTAGCCATCGGCCCCGCCGCCATCGGTGCGGCGGCGCCGCCCAAGTATCCCGCCGCCGAGCAGCACAAGCCGTCCCCGGTCCCGGACCGGATCATCCTCATCCCCACCGCCACCCCCGCCACCAGCCAGCGCGTGAGCTGGCGGGCGGAGGCCACCGCGGACACCGCGCAGGCCGAGATCCTGATCGCGCCGCGCGCGCTCGGCCAGGTCCAGCCGGCCGCGGGCGCGGTGACGAACGTCAAGGCCATCGCCAGCACGCCGGTGAACACCACGCTCGGGTACGCCTCGACGTACCACACGGTGGAGTTCGGCGGGCTGCGGCCGGACACCCGCTACACCTACCGCGTCGGCGACGGCACCAACTGGAGCCCGTGGACCGACTTCACGACCGCCGCAGCCGGCTTCGAGCCGTTCTCCTTCATCTACTACGGTGACGCGCAGAACTACATCGACTCCGCGGTGCCGCGCGTCTTCCGCCAGGCGTTCGGTGACCGGCCGCAGGCCAAGGCCATCGTCAACGCCGGCGACCTCATCGACTCCGCCAACAGCGAGGAGCAGTGGGGGCAGTGGTTCCAGGCCGGCGGGTTCATCGACGGCCAGGTCAACAACATCTCCGTCCCGGGCAACCACGAGTACAGCGGCGGCCTGTCCACCTTCTGGCGGCCGCAGTTCCCGTACCCGGACAACGGGCCCGGCAACGCCGAGCTGAAGCAGACCGCCTACACCGTTGACTACCAGGGCGTACGCTTCGTCGGCCTGGACAGCAACGTGCAGAGCAACGCCTCGCTGATGGCCGCGCAGACCGCCTGGCTGGAGAGCGTGCTCAAGGACAATCCGAACAAGTGGACCGTGGTGACCTTCCACCACCCCGTCTACTCCACCACCGGCACCCGCAACAACCCGAACGTGCGCGCCCAGTGGGCCCCGCTGTTCGAGAAGTACGGCGTGGACCTCGTGCTCCAGGGCCACGACCACTCCTACGGGCGCGGCAACCAGGTGGCGGCCCGCAAGTCGACGACCGTGCACAACGGCGTCGCCTACGTGGTGTCGGTCTCCGGCGGCAAGATGTACGCGCTCAACAACGGCGAGAACTGGACCGGCAACGGCGCCGAGGTGCGCAGCACCAGCCAGAACACGCAGCTCTACCAGCTCATCGACGTGGCCGAGGACACCATCACGTTCGAGGCGCGCTACGCCAACGGCGAGCACCACGACGGGTTCCTCATCCGCAAGAACGACAAGGGCGAGCGCACCGTCAACGAGATCCGCACCGCCGAGAACACGGTCGGCGAGCAGGTCACCGTGGACAAGACCTCGGTACGGCGGGCGGAGCAGGTCAAGATCTCGGCCTACGGGTACGACCCGGGTGAGAAGGTGGCCGTGTGGTGGCGCGAGCGGGACGACGACGCCGCCCGCCACGGCGGCGGCAACGGCAACGGCGGCAGGAACGGCACGCTGATCGGCTACGAGAAGGCCGATGAGCTGGGCCGGGTCGAGGAGACCGTGCGCGTGCCGTCCTCCGCGAAGCGCGGCGACGCCTACGTGGTCTACCTGGACAGCGAACACCAGAAGATCGCCAGCCCCGCCATCACCGTAACCAGGTAACCCACCCCTGGGGCGTGCCGCAGGGCACGACCAAGTGATCCGCCCGGGGGAGGCGGTGTCCGCCCGCACGGCCTTCCCCGGGCTCTCGTACAGGAGCCACCTCGTGATCCTCCCTGTCATCGCACGCGCCTGCGTGCCACTCGTCGCCGTCGCGCTGGCCGTCGCACCGGCGGCGGCCGCCGCGGCGCACCCGTTCGGGCCGCCGTCCACGGCCAGGATCCGCGCCGAGGGGTCCCAGGTGACCCTCGCCTGGCTGCCCGCCGAGGACGACTGGGTGGCGATCGGCCGCTCGGTCGGCGCGTTCGGGGACCCGGCCGCCGGCATCGACACGACGCTGACCGGTGAGCAGCGGCTGGCCCGCTCCGCCGCCGTACGCGACTACCTGCTGGGCCGGATCGGGGTGGCCCAGGCCGGGCGGCCCTGCGCGGCCGAGCTGGAACCGCTGGAACGGCTGCTCGCCGAGGGCGCCAGGTTCAGCTTCGAGTGCGCGAACCCGGTCGCCGAAGTGGACGTCCGGATCGCCGCGCTGACCGACCTGCACGAGGCGTACCGCACCGTGCTCACCGCCGAGACGCCGGCCACCCCCGCGCAGGCGGTGCTCACCGCGGCGACCGACACCCAGCGCCTGCGCTTCGACCCCACGGCGAGGGGCGGGGTGTCGCTCGTGGTGCCCGCCGTCGCGCTGGTGGCCGCGCTCGGGGCACTGGCCGCACTCCTGGTACGCCGGCGGCGGCAGGGCGTGCGCGGATGAACGGCTTCACCGGACCGGAGAACTACCTGGTCGCGCTGTTCGACGGGGCGGGCCTGTTCTGGCTCGCACTGGTCGTGGCACTGGGGGTGGGCGCGCTGCACGCGGTCGCGCCGGGCCACGGCAAGAGCGTGACGGCGGCCTACCTGATCGGCACCCACGGCCGTTACCGCGACGCGGTGCGCCTCGGGGTGGTGGTCGCGCTCATGCACACGGTGTCGGTCCTGGCGCTCGCGCTGGCCTGGGTGGGGCTGACGAGCGCCGCCGTCGGCACCAAGGCGGTCACGGCGTGGCTGCAGGTGATCGCGGGCGCGGTCGTGATCGCCGTCGGGGCCCACCTGACCTACCGCCACTTCCGCCACCGCGGAACCCACGGCCACGGCCACGGACATGGTCACGGACATGGTCACGGCCACGGGCACGGGCACGGTGATGAGCAACCGGCCGATCCGTGGTCGCGGCGCGGGCTCATCGCGTTGGCGCTCTCCGGCGGGCTGGTCCCCTCGCCTTCGGCGTTCATCGTGCTGGTCAGCGGCCTGCTCACCGGACGGGCGCTGGACGCCGTCGTGCTGGTGCTGGCCTTCGGCGTCGGGATGGCCGTCACCCTGACCGCCGTCGGGGTCGTGACCGTGCGCGGCGCCGCGCTGCTGACCAGCGGGACCCCGAGGTTCCGGCTGCTGCGCGTGGTGAGCGCCTGGACGCCCGCGCTGGCGGGCATCGCCGTGACCGTCGGCGGCTGCCTCTACCTGGCCACCGCCGTCACGACGCTGGCCGCGTGACCTCCGCCGGGAAAATCCGCATCGCCCGTGTCGATTCCGGCCGGGCTCGTCGGTCGTACTCCATGAGGGCGCCGACCGACGGCGCCCGCGACAACGGAGGAATCCCGATGCGGAAACTGATGGTGACCACTTTCCTGTCGCTGGACGGCGTCATGCAGGCGCCGGGCGGGCCCGACGAGGACCGCGACGGCGGGTTCGGGCACGGCGGCTGGGGCGCGCCGCACTTCGACGAGCAGTTCGTGAAGGTGATGGAGACGCTGGTCGAGCGGGGCGAGGCACTGCTGCTCGGGCGCAGGACGTACGAGATCTTCGCCGCCTCCTGGCCGAAGGCCGGGCCCGACGACGTGATCGGGGCGAAGCTGAACAGCATGCCGAAGTACGTCGCCTCGCGCACGCTCGACCAGGTGACGTGGCAGAACTCGACACTGCTCACCGGCGCCGTCCCCGAGGCGGTCGCCGAGCTCAAGCGGGGCGAGGGCGGCGAGATCCAGGTGCACGGCAGCGGTGACCTCCTCCAGACGCTCGTCGCCCACGATCTCGTCGATGAGTTCCACCTGGTGGTCTGCCCGGTGCTGCTCGGCTCGGGCAAGCGGCTCTTCGGCGACGGCACGATCCCGGCGGGGCTCCAACTCGCCGGCAGCACCTCGACGGCCACCGGTGTCGTCATCAGCACGTACCGGCGGGCGGGCAAGGTCGAGTACGGCGTGATGGAGGTCGGGGACTGACGGCCTGCTGCCGGTCGCAGATGTCCTTGAGCGCCTCCCAACCCGGGAAGTCGCGTGGAGAACCTCCGCATTTGAGTCGTCGACTTCCGCCCGGCGGCAGTGTGAGCTGTGACGGTGGGGGTTGAGGTGACCATGGGGGACGAGGACGACGTCTTCGACGTGATCGTGATGGGCGCGGGCCCGGTCGGGCTCACGGCCGCCCGGCGGGCCGCGCGCGGCGGGTTGTCGGTGGCGCTCGTCGAGGAACGCCTGGCGGGCGGCGAGTGCCAGTTCTACGCTTGCGTACCGAGCAAGGCGCTGCTACGGCCGGTGGAGCTGGCCGCGGAGGTCTCCCGGATGCCCGGGCTGGAGCTGCGCGGACCCATCGACACCGCCGCGGTGCTGGCCCGCCGCGACGAGACCGTGTTCGACTTCGACGACGCCGTGCTGGTGCGCCTGGCCGAGAACTATCCCGCGACGCTGATCCGCGGCCGGGCCCGGCTGGCCGGGCCGCTGCGGGTGGAGACGGCCACGCGGGATGGCGGCCGGCGGTCGCTGCGGGCACGGCACGCCGTCGTGGTCGCGACCGGCAGCGACCCCGCCGTCCCGGACGTGCCGGGGCTGCGCGAGGCGCGCCCGTGGAGCAACCGCGAGGCGACCAGCGTGCGGCAGGTGCCCGAGCGGCTGGTGGTGATCGGCGGCGGGCCCGTCGCCTGCGAGATGTCCCAGGCGCTGCACGCGCTCGGCGCCCGCGAGACCACCATGCTGGTCCATGGCGACCGGCTGCTGTCCCGGATGGAGCCGTTCACGGGCGAGCTGCTCGCCGACTCGCTCCGGAAGTCGGGCATCGACCTGCGCTTCCGCCGCCTGGCCCAGCGGGTCGAGCGGCCCGAGCCGGGCGGCCCGGTGACCGTGCACACCGACGACGGGCAGCGGATCGAGGCCGACGAGATCCTCGTCGGCATCGGCCGGGACGTGGCCGTGCGCGACATCGGTCTGGAAACCGTCGGCCTGCAGCCGCACGGCCCGATCAAGGTGGACCGGAGCATGCGCGCCACCGGCGTCCCCGGCGGCTGGCTGTACGCCGTGGGCGACGTCAACGGCCGCAGCCTGCTCACCCACATGGGCAAATATCAGGCTCGGGTGTGCGGTGACGTGATCGCCGCCCGCGCCAAGGGGCTGCCGGACAACCGGCCCTCGATGCGTGACATCGTCGACCCCGCGAGCAGCCCGCAGATCATCTTCACCGACCCGCAGATCTGGATGGTCGGCTGTACCGAGGCCCGGGCGCGGGCCGAGGGGTATCCGGTGCGGGTGGTGGAGTACGACCTCGGCGCGATCGAGGGGGCCTACCTACAGGCGGAGGGTTACACCGGGCGGGCCAAGATCGTCGTGGACGAGGAGCGGCGGGTGCTGCTCGGCGTCACCTTCGCGGGCCCCGCAGTGGTGGACCACCTCCAGACGGCCACCCTTGCCGTGACCGCCCAGGTCCCGCTCGACCAGCTCTGGCACGTCGTCCCGGCGTTCCCGACGGTGAGCGAGATCTGGGTCGCGCTGCTGGAGGAGTACGGCCTGTGAGCCCGGCGTACGCGGCGCTGGCGACCGCTGGAGGCGGGCCTCCCGCCTGGGGCGAAGCCGGCCAGGCGCGACGGGAGCCGTAGGTCAGCCGTCGATCACGGCGGCCGAGCCGTCCGCGCGGGGGTCGGAGGCCGCCTCGACGCGTCCGTCCGGGGCCACCCTGATCAGGTTGGCATGGCCCAGCCACTCGTCGTGCGGGGGCACCGGCTTGGCGGTGAAACCGTGGTCGAGCAGGGACCGCGCGGTGTCGGCCGGCAGGTCTTCCTCCATGTAGACGGTCCGGTTGGTGTCGCCGCCCTCCTGGACCCCGACGATCCACCGGGGAGCATCGACCGCCTCGCGGGGGGCGGCCCCGGCCATGGAGCGGAGCAGGAGCTGGGCGTGGATCTGCGGCTGGCCGTGCCCGCCCATGGTCGAGCTCACCCACCTGACCTCCGCGCCCTGCGTGACCAGGACCGGCATGAGGGTGTGCCGGGGCCGCTTGCCGGGCTCGACCACGTTGGGGGAGAGCGGGTCGAGCGAGAACGAGCGCCCGCGGTTCTGCATGAGGATGCCCGTCGACGGCTCCAGCACCGCCGATCCGAACGAGTTGTAGACGCTCTGGATGAGCGAGACCGCGTACCCGTCCGAGTCGATCGCGGAGATGCCGACGGTGTCGCCGCCCGCCCGGCCCGGTCCGGGCGGGCGCTCCGCAGGGTCCAGGACGCGGGTGATCAGGTCGGCGGCGTCGACCTTGGCGAAGTTCGGGTCGGCGAGCAGGAGGTCGCGGACGGCGTTGGCGTGCTCGAAGATCGCCGCCAGCCGGCCGCTGCCCGCGCCGAGGAGGTCGCCCGGGTCGCCCAGGCGCCGCACCTCCTCCAGCGCCCGCAGCAGCATGAATCCCTGGGTGTTGGGCGGGCTGGTGAGCACCTCGTAGTCGCGGAAGCGGCCCCTGAGCGGCTCGACGACCTCCGGCCGGAACGCGGCCAGGTCGTCGATGGTCATGACCGATCCGCGCTGTGCCAGCCCGGCGACCAGCCGGCGCCCCAGGGGACCCCCGTAGAGCGTGCCGGGCCCGCCGGTCCGCAGCTCGGCCAGAGACCGCGCGAGCGCGGGCTGGCGTAGCAGGTCCCCCTCCGCCAGGGAGGCGAACACCTCCCGGCAGCCCGGGTCCGCCAGCAGGACGTCGTGCTTCTCGGCGAGGGAGGCGGCCACGGAGCGGGCGACCGGCACGCCCTCCTCGGCGAACCGGATGGCGGCGGTGAACTGCGCCGCCCACTCCAGGCGGGCACCGAACGACCTCAGCGACGCCCACCCGCGCACGCCGCCGGGCACCGTCACCGTGTCGATGCCGCGCGTGGGCAACTCGTCGCCGTGCCGCTCGCGCAGGCGTGCCAGGGATTGCGCCGCGGGGGCGGGGCCGGTCGCGTTCACGCAGCGGAGGGTGCCGTCGGGGGTACGTACGAGCGCGACCAGGTCGCCGCCGAGGGCCGTGTTGTTCGGGTAGACGACGTTCAGGACGACCGCGGCCGTGACGGCGGCGTCGATGGCGTTCCCGCCGGCCCGGAACGCCTCCTCGCCGGCCTGGGTCGCGAGGTGGTGCGGGGAGGCGATCGAAACGAACGTCCCGGGCGGGTGAGGTGTCATATGGCAATCTTGCCCCAGGCCGCCCGCGGCGTCATCAGCCCGTAGAGCTGGGTGCTGGGCGGGTCCGGCGGCGCCGCCCGTGGACGAGGGCGTGGCGTCCGGCCGTCGATATTATCCGAAAAAAGGAATTTTCATCACATTATGGGATGTTTCACATGAATAGGCAACAAATCAGGCATCCACACAAACTGGGGGGACCAACATGTGTGGCATCTGCGGATGGGTGGACTTCGAACGGGACCTGCGTGAGGAGAGGGCGACAGCGCAGGCCATGACGGACACGATGGCCTGCCGGGGTCCCGACGACGAGGGGTTGTGGACGGCGCCGCACGCCGCCATCGGCCACCGAAGGCTCGCCATCATCGACCTCAAGGGCGGCCGGCAGCCGATGATCACCGAGGACGCCGGGCGCGGGCCGGCCGTCCTCACCTACAGCGGCGAGGTCTACAACTTCCAGGAACTTCGCGCGGAGCTGAGCGCCCGGGGGCACCGCTTCCGCACCCAGAGCGACACGGAGGTCGTCCTGCTCGCCTACGTCGAGTGGGGCGCGGACCTGGCCGAGCACCTCAACGGCATGTACGCCTTCGCGATCTGGGACGCCGCCCGCGAGGAGCTGCTGCTGGTCCGCGACCGCATGGGCATCAAGCCGCTCTACTACTACCCCACCCCCCACGGCGTACTGTTCGGCTCGGAGCCCAAGGCGATCCTGGCCAACCCGCACGTTCCCCGGGTGGTCGACGCCGACGGGCTGCGCGAGCTGCTGGCGTTCGTCAAGACCCCCGAGCACGGGATCTTCAAGGGCATGTACGAGGTCCGCCCCGGCCAGATCGTCCAGGTCGGCCGCGACGGGATCCGCAAGCGCCGCTACTGGCGGCTGCAGTCCCACGAGCACGAGGACGACGTCGAAACCTCCGTCAAAACGGTACGCGGCCTGCTGGACGACATCGTCACCCGCCAGCTCATCAGCGACGTGCCGCTGTGCTCGCTGCTGTCCGGCGGCCTCGACTCCAGCATGATCACCGCGCTGGCCGCCAAGGACCTGCGCGAGCAGCATCTCGGCACGGTCCGCTCGTTCTCCGTGGACTTCGTCGGCTACACCGAGCACTTCAAGCCCGACTTCACGCGTTCGACGCCCGACACGCCGTACGTCCACGACCTGGTCAGCCACGTCGGCGCCGACCACACCGACATCGTGCTGAACTCGAACGAACTGATGGACCCGGCCGTGCGCGCCGCCGTGCTGCGCGCCCGCGACCTGCCGCTGGGCATCGGCGACATGGACAGCTCGCTTTACCTGCTGTTCAAGGCGATCAGGGAGCACTCCACGGTGGCGCTGTCGGGGGAGTCGGCCGACGAGGTCTTCGGCGGCTACCGGTGGTTCCACGACCCGGAGGCGGTCACGGCGGACACGTTCCCGTGGCTCGTCGGCGAGAACATGGCCGACCACACCGGGGCGGAGCTGCTGTTCACGGACGAGGCGCAGCGCATGCTGGACATGGCCGGCTACCGGGACCAGAGCTACCGCCAGGCACTGGACGAGGTGCCCGGACTGCCCGGCGAGACGGGGCACCAGCGGCGCATGCGGGAGGTCAGCTACTTCCACCTGACCCGGTTCGTCCAGATCCTGCTCGACCGCAAGGACCGGATGAGCATGGCCGTCGGGCTGGAGGTCCGGGTGCCGTTCTGCGACCACCGGCTGGTGGAGTACGTCTTCAACGCCCCCTGGGCGCTCAAGACCTTCGACGGGCGGGAGAAGAGCCTGCTGCGCGGGGCCGCCGCCGACCTGCTGCCCGAATCCGTCCTGCGCCGGCTCAAGAGCCCGTACCCCGCCACTCAGGACCCGCTGTACGAGCAGGCCCTGCACGATGAGGCGCGGAAGGTGCTGGAGGGCGGCGAGGCGCCCTGTGCCGGGCTGATCGATCCGGAGCGGGCACGCGCGGTGATCGAGCAGCCGGTGGGCGCCACCAGCGCCATGGCCTCCCGGGCCGCGCTGGAGCGGGTGCTGCAGCTCGACGCGTGGTTCAAGGACTACGGGGTGCGGCTCGCCCTCTGACGGGGCGGCTCGCCACGGGGAAATGACCCGGGGTGGCCCGGCGGGGGCTTCACCGGCCGGTCGGGTTCGCCGTGGGTGCGGTTCGCCCGAGGGGGAAATATGCTGCGGTCGGAGGTCATGACATGATCCTGGACCGCTTCCACCTCACCGGCGCCACCGCCGTCGTCACCGGCGCGGGCCGGGGCATCGGGGCGGCGACCGCCCTCGCCCTCGCCCAGGCGGGGGCCGACGTGGTGATCTGCGCCCGTACCGAGGAGCAGTTGCGGCAGGTCGCGGACCAGGTGGAGAAGGCCGGCCAGCGGGCCCTGGTGGTCGCGTCCGACCTGAGCCGGCCGGGCGCGGCGGGGGAGCTCGCGGAGCGGGCCGTGGCCGCCTTCGGCCGGATCGACGTGGTCGTCAACAACGTGGGCGGCGCCCTTCCCCGGTCCTTCCTGGACACCAGCGGACGCCACCTCGAGCGGGCGTTCCAGTTCAACGTCGGCGTGGCGCACGAGCTGACCAGGGCGGCGACCCCTCACCTGCTCGCCGCGGGCGGCTCGGTCGTGAACATCTCCTCCGCCGTGGGCCGCGTGGCGGGCCGGGGCTATCTGGCCTACGGCGTGGCCAAGGCGGCGCTCGCCCACTACACCCGGGTGGCCGCGCTCGATCTGGCCCCCAAGGTGCGGGTCAACGCGGTCTCCGTGGGCGCCTGCGCCACCTCCGCCCTCGACATCGTCATGCACGACGAAGGGCTGCGGACCCAGATGGAGCAGGCCACGCCGCTGCGCCGGATCGGCGAGCCGGAGGACGTGGCGGCCGCCGTGCTCTACCTGGCCTCGCCGGCCGGCGGTTACGTGACGGGCAAGGTGCTGGAGGTGGACGGCGGTATCGACCGCCCCAACCTCGACCTCGGAATCCCCGACCTCTGAACCTGGCCGCCCACCGCGTCCGGCTCGGCGTGATTCGCTCCTCTTTCGTGCCATGAAACGTCGCCCGTCTTGTGCCAGGATGATCAGGAAAAAGAGGAATGATCTCGACGTCGGCGGTTCCTGAGCTCAGGGAGACCACACGTGACCGATCCACCACCGAGCGTTCCCGGTATCGACCCCGCCGTTCCCAGCGTGGCTCGCATGTACGACTACTACCTGGGCGGAAAAGACAACTTCCCCGCCGACCGGGAGGCCGCGGAGAAGATCATCGCGATCGTCCCCGAGGTGCGTGAGACGGCACGCGACAATCGCGCGTTCCTCGGCAAGGCCGTCCGCCTGATGGCCGAGCAGGGCGTACGCCAGTTCCTCGACCTGGGAGCCGGCCTGCCCACGCAGGAGAACGTGCACCAGGTGGCCCAGCGGGTCGACCCCGAGGCCCGGGTCGTCTACGTCGACAGCGACCCGATCGTGCTGGCGCACGCCCGCGCGCTGCTGGCCGACAACCCGCACACCGTGGCGATCTGGGGTGACATCACCGACCCGGAAACCATCCTGAAGGACCCCGAGGTCGTCGAGCGGCTGGACTTCGGCCGGCCCACCGCCGTGCTGGTGTCGGCGGTGCTGCACTTCGTGGCCGACGACCGGCACGTGAGCGACATCGTGACGACGCTGCGCCGGCCGCTGACGGCGGGCAGCCACCTGCTGATCTCCCACTTCTACGCCCCGGACCTGGACGACGTGAAGGTCCTGGCGGGCCAGCAGGTGTACCGGTCCACCAGGCCCGGCGCGCTGGTCGCCCGCTCGTTCGAGCAGATCGCCGCCTATTTCGACGGGATGACGCTGCTGGAGCCCGGCCTGGTCCCGGTCAGGTCGTGGCGGCCGGACAACGAGATCGACGAGCTGGAGGGGATCGACCTGTCCCGTCCCGCACTCATCGGAGCGGTCGGCCGCCTGCCGTAGCTCCCGGGCGTGCGGCCCTCAGGGGGTGAGGGGCTTCTCGAAGCAGGTGGAGTAGGTCATCGAGGTGTAGGGCGGGTAGATCGGGATGCGGGTGTAGCCCTCACGCTCGTACACGCGGACCGCCTCGGGCTGGCGGTCCCCGGTGTGCAGGATGACCCGTGCGGCGCCGAGTTCGCGGGCGGCCCGCTCGGCCGCCGCCAGCAAATCGCGCGCCACCCCGCGCCCCCGGTGCGACGGGACGACGAACATGCGCTTGATCTCGATCTCCTCGCCGAGGCGGCGCAGCAGCACGTGCCCGACGGCCAGGTCGGCGTCGAAGGCGACCCCGGTGAACACCACGGAGCCGGGCTCGACGGTCACCGCGCCGGTCCGGTTGCCGGGGCCGGTGAACCGGTCGCCGTAACGCCGGCCCATCTCCTCCGTCATGGCCGCACGCAGCTCCCTGGCCGCGGGGTCGTCGTACGGCACGGCCCGGACGTTGTACGTGGCCCGCTCGGTCGTCATTCGCCGCTCCCCGGATAGCGCTCGTCGTTCCCGCCGTCGCGCGGACCGACGTCTGCAGCGTAGGGGGTGCCCGTACGGCCGGGAGCGGCCGGGGTGCTCCCATCCGTCACGGGCCGCCAGGGTCGTATGAGCGTTGCTCACGCAGTCTTCTCCGGGCGATCAACTGCCGGATATGTCTTGGTCGTCCCATTTCTCCACCCTTTTCCGGTGTTCCGGGCGGTTCACGTCCGGAGGACAGAGCACCACCTAACAGGGGGCGGACGGACAGATGCGTACATGGCACAAGGTCGCGATGATCGCGACGCTGGGTGGCGTGATCGCCGCGGCACAGGGAACGGCCATGGCGGACGCTGGCCACGGGCAGGGCCAGGGGCATGGGCGCGGCGGGAAGCCGAGTCTCGACCTGCAGGCTCATCGCGGCGGGATCGGGCTGACCGTGGAGTCCACGCTCCCGGCCTTCGCCAGGGCGCTCGAACTCGGCGTGAACACCCTGGAGCTGGACATCCAGATCACCGAGGACGGCCAGGCGGTCGTCACCCACGACCGGCAGATCGACGGCCGCAAGTGCGCGGACACGGCCCCGGCCGTGGCCGGCGACCCCGAGTATCCCTACGTGGGCAAGTTCATCAACACGCTGAGCGTCAAGCAGATCAGGACCATGGACTGCGGCTCCCGGACGCTCGCCGAGTTCCCGCGCCAGCAGGCCGCCCCCGGCGCCCGCATGCCGCTGCTGAGCGAGGTCTTCGACCTGGTCAAGCGCTATCACGCGAACGACGTGATGATGAACATCGAGACCAAGGTCGAGGCGGGCGCGCCGCGGGAGACCGCGCCACGCGAGCAGTTCGTGCAGGTCGCGGCCCAGGAGATCCGCAAGGCCGGGATGCTGCGGCAGGTCACCATCCAGAGCTTCGACTGGGGCGCACTCATGCGGATGCACGAGGTCGAGCCCCGGCTGCCGCTGGTGGCGCTGACCAACCCGCAGTACCAGGGCGTACCGGGCACCGAGGTGTGGCTCGGCGGTCTCGACCTCGACGACTTCGGCGGTGACCCGCTGAAGGCGATCAAGTCCTTCGGCGCCAGCGCGTACTCCCCGACGCCGGGCACCCCCGAGGCCGCCGGGGTGACCGACCCCGACTACCGGCCGTACGTGACCAAGCAGCTCGTGGACGAGGCGCACAGCCTGGGCATCAAGGTCATCCCGTGGACCGCGGACGACGCGCCGACGATGAACGCGATGATCGACGCCGGTGTGGACGGCATCATCACCAACTACCCGGACGTGCTGCGCGAGGTCATGGACGAGCGCGGCTACGAGCTGCCCAAGCCTCACCGCGTCAAGGGCCACGCCTGAGGCGGGTCTACTCCGGGGCCCTGGCATGCCGGCCGGTCACCAGGGCCTCGCCCAGCTCCGTGCGCCAGTAGAGCACGGAGCGGCCGGCTCGCCGGCGGCGTACCAGACCGGCGTCCAGCAGCACCTTGAGGTGCCGGCCCACCGACCCCAGCCCCTGCCCGGTCAGCGCCACCAGCTGGGTCGTGCTCTTGGGGGTGTCCAGCAGGACGAGCACGGCCGCCCGGGCGCTCCCGAGCAGTGTGCCCAGCGCCCGGGGCGCCCGGGCCTCGCCGAGCAGCGGTCCCGTGCACGGATAGACCACGGCATACCGGTACGGCAGGTGCCAGGAGACCCAGGCCGCGGCACGCGGGATCACCGGGACGAACCACAACTGGGCGTCGGAGAGCTCCTTGGGCGGGTTGTCGTGCGTGTTGATCTGGAGCCGGCCGTCGCCCAGCCAGCGCAGCCCGGGCCGCATGTCGTCCAGCGCCGCGACCCAGCCGCCCTGGGCCAGCTTCTCCGTCCTGGCGACGATGTCGGCCTCCAGGATCCGGCGGCGCCGCGGCCACGTGGGCAGCACAGTCTCCCGCCACACCCAGTCGAGCAGGTCGGCGGCGTGATCGGCCAGGTCGGGACGGTCCAGCTCGGCCGGAAGCGGCCCGCCGAGCGAGACCTCCAGGTCCGCGTGGACGGTCTCCGGCGGCGTCGCGCGCACCTGCCGCAGCTCCTCGTCGAACGTCGCCTCGGCCGCACCCGACGGCGTCGGGACGAGGAAGTCGGCGATCCAGCGCTCGCTCAGCGCGGCCCGCAGGAGCCGGGCGGTGACCGGGTCGGCGGCCAGCCGCGCGCGGTATGCGGGCAGGTGGGCGTCGAACCAGGTCTGCTCGGCGGGGTGGGCGGCGCTGCCCTTGGCGAGCAGCAGCAGGCAGGCGGTGGCCTCGGCGAGCGCGGAGACGGTGAAGCGGCTGCGGGCGAGCGTCTCGGCGTTGATCTGCCAGTAGCCCATGGTTTCGCCCCCGCGCGAAACTCTAACAGCCCCGCGCTGGGACGGGCGAGACTCCCGTATGCGCACTTACGGGGATCTGTTCCGTACACCGGAGTTCACGCCGCTGTTCGCCGCCGCCGCCGTCCAGGTGACGGCCTCGACGGTGAGCGGGCTGGCCCTGGGCACGCTCGTCTACTCCATGACGAACTCGCCGTTCTTGTCGGCGCTGAGCATGTTCGGGCCGTCCGTCGCGCAGATGGTCGGCGCGACGGCGCTGCTGTCGGCGGCCGACCGGTTGCCGCCCCGCGCCGCGCTGGCCGTCCTGGGGCTGGCCTTCGCGATCGGCACGGCGGTGCTGGCGATCCCCGGGCTGCCCGGGTGGGCGGTCGTCGCCGTCCTGCTCGGCCTCGGGCTGCTCGCCTCGCTGAGCGGCGGGGTGCGCCTCGGACTGCTCAACGAGATCCTCCCGGAGCAGGGGTACGTACTCGGCCGTTCCGTGCTCAACATGTCGACCGGCATCACGCAGATCGCCGGGTTCGCCGCCGGCGGCCTGCTGGTGAACGCCCTGTCGCCGCGGGGCACGTTGCTCACCGCCGCCGCCCTCTATCTGGCGGCAGCGGTGATCGCGCGGCTCGGCCTGGTCCGCCGCCCGCCCCGCGCCGCCGGCCGGCCCTCGGTCGCCGTCACCTGGCGGGACAACCGGCGGCTGTGGTCCTCGCCCGCACGCCGCCATGTCTATCTCGCCCTGTGGGTGCCCAACGGGCTGATCGTCGGGTGCGAGGCGCTCTTCGTCCCGTACGCCCCCGAGCAGGCGGGCGTGCTCTTCGCCCTGGCCGCCCTCGGCATGCTGGCCGGGGACGTGCTCGTCGGCCGGTTCGTGCCCGAGCGGTGGAGGGGGCGGCTCGCGGCCCCGCTGCGCCTGCTGCTCGCGATGCCGTACCTGGTGTTCGCCCTGGACCCCGGGCTGCCGATCGCGGTGGCGGCCATCGTGCTCGCCTCGATCGGGTACGCCGCCAGCCTCCCCCTCCAGGAGCGGCTGGTCGCCCTCACCCCGGCCGACGTGCGCGGGCACGCGCTGGGGCTGCACTCGTCCGGCATGATGACCATGCAGGGCGTGGGGGCGGCGCTGGCGGGCGCCGTGGCCCAGTACACCTCGCCCGCGACGGCGATGGCCGTGATGGCGGCGGCGTCGGTCGCGGTCACCCTGGCCCTGGCACCGGGCTTGCGGCGGCCGGCCGAAACGGTTCCTGCGTGAATCCTGAGAACGGTGAGCTGGGAGAACGTCAGACTTGAGGGGGTATCGGCGGGCGCTTTCCCAGGAAAATGGCGTAATCTAGGTCGCCGCCGTCAACCCGAATGTCGAGGAGCGCGAGCCTCCATGTCAGAAACAGAGCCAGACGACGGGGGTGAGGTGCGGCGGGTACGGGGCAACGACTACCGCGTCCTCCAGCCGCCGGAGCAATTCACCCCTGAGCTGGGGGTCAGCGTGATCATCCCGGCCTACGGCGCCCAGGAGAAGCTGGATCTGGTGCTGCAGGGCCTGGCGCGGCAGACGTACCCGGCGGAGCTGACCGAGGTCATCGTCGTCGACAACGGCAGCTCACCCCCGTTGCGGCTGCCCGAGGGCGCGGCGGCCCGCCTGGTGGTGTGCGAGCGGCCGGGCCGGGCCAGCGCCCGCAACGCCGGGCTCGCCAAGGCCACCGGCGACGTCATCCACTGGCTCGACTCCGACGTGGTGCTGACGCCCGGCGCGCTGGAGGCGCACATGCGCTGGCACCACGCCGCCCCGTACCTCTCCGTCACCAGCTACCTGCGCTTCACCGAGGCGCCGCTGCCCGACGTGCTCCCCGAGGACCTGGAGGCGGCGTTCGAGCCGGCCGAGCCGCACGCCTGGCTGGTCGGGCTGGTCGAGCGGACCGACGGGCTCACCGTCAACTCGCCGCGCCCGTTCAGCCTGCACGTGGGCGGCGCCACCTCCGTCAGCGCCCGGCTCGTCCGGGCCGCGGGGCCGATGGACGACGACCTGATCCTCGGCCAGGACACCGAGATGGGCTACCGCCTGTACCAGGCGGGGGCGGTGTTCGTGCCCGAGCCGCGGGCCCTGGCCTACCACCTGGGCCCGACCATGCGCATGCGCGAGCAGAAGCGCATCGACCGGGTCAGCCACGCCTTCGTCGCCGACCGCATCCCCGCCTACCAGTGGCTGCGCACCCACCCGGCCCGGCAGTGGAAGGTGCCCAACCTCACCGCGGTCGTCGACGGCACGGCCGGGTACGAGGCCGTACGCGCCACCGTGGACGCGCTGCTCGCCTCGACGGTGACGGACCTGTCCGTGGTCCTGGTCGGCCCGTGGGACACCCTCGACCGTGACCGCCGCGCCCCGCTCAAGGACCCGAACCTCGACCTGGTGCTGGTCCACGGCCACTACGAGCACGAGAGCCGGATACGCCTGGCGACCGCGGAGGAGGTGCACCCGTCGGTGCCGTTCGTGCTGCGGCTGCCGGCGGGCTGGGTGCCCGGCGAGGACTCCGTGGCCCGGCTGCTGAACCTGGCCCGTGCCGAAGGGCTCGGCCTGATCGGGGTGCTGCTCGGCGAGTCGTCCGAGGGCATCGTGGCGGCCCGGCTGGAACGTGTGTCGTCCTTCGCCCGCGCCCGGCTCGTCGCCCGGCCCGGCGAGGACCTGGACGACGCCGTGGACGACGTCTCGGGTGTGCGGTGGGTGGCGGGCGAGACCTACGACTTCACCGCCGAGCCGGTCGAGCTGACGGGGCGCCGCAACGCGTACAAGGCCAGGATCCAGGCCGAGGCCGAGGCGGCCAGGCTGGCCAAGGAGGCCGAGCGGCTGCGCGCCCAGGTGACCAAGTGGCGCGAGGAGGCGGCGCGCTGGCGCAAGAGCGCCGTGGAGCTGCGCCGTGAGGTCGGCACGCTGCGCCGCCAGCTGCACGCCGCCCGCCGCGCCCAGCAGGGCATGCGGGCCGTCCTGTCCAGCACCGTGAAACGCGCGCTGGGCAGGAAACCGTCCGGCGGCTGACCGCGGGCGATGCGTGGTCACACAGATGATATGCGCGGCCGGGTATCGTGGTTTTCATGACCAGTCAGGCGGCCGCAGGACGACGTGACGAGCAGCCGGTGCGCAATGAGGGCGACTTCGGCTGGCAACTCGGGGTGCTCCTGAGCACCTTTCACACCGCGGTCGGGCCCCTGCTCGAGTCGCTGCCGCACGGCATGCGCGGCTACCAGGTCCTGTCCACGGTGGTCCACGGCGACCAGCCCACGCAGAGCGCCCTGGCAGCCTTCCTGGGCATCGACCGCACGGTGATGACCTACCTCATCGACGACCTCGTCGAGGCGGGGCTGGTGGAGCGCCGGCAGAGCACCGTCGACCGGCGGGCCCGCAAAGTCGTCGTCACCGCGGCGGGCCGGCGGGTGCTCGCCGAGCTGGAGCGGGTGGTGGGCGACGCGGAGGACGACCTCCTGAGCGCGCTGGAGCCCGCGCAGCGTACGGTCTTCCGCGACCTGCTGCGGACGGTGGCCTGCCGCGCGCGCAGCATCGAGCCCCCGGCCGACCCGTGCGTCGCCGCCGAACACCTCCTGGGCGACTCCGCCCCCCGTTGACCGCCGCCCCCGGCGACCTTCCCACCCCCCGGCCTGTCCTGGAATACGTCCGGAAGATGTGTGGTTTGACAACACATCTCCACCAAATACAGTTTGTGGGACCGCACATCTGAGGGGATCACATGCCTGACTATGGCCACGACCTGCTGTTCGGGTCGTTCATCACCCCCGCCAACGCCGCTCCCGAACGTGTGCTCGACCTGGCACAGGTGTCCGAGGACGCGGACCTGGACCTGGTGACCTTCCAGGACCATCCCTACCAGCCGGCCTTCCTGGACACCTGGACGCTGCTGAGCTACGTGGCCGCGCGCACCGAGCGCATCCGCCTGTCCGGCAACGTGATCAACCTCCCGCTGCGCCCGCCCGCCGTGCTCGCCCGCGCGGCGGCCAGCCTGGACCTGCTCAGCGGGGGCCGGTTCGAGCTGGGGCTGGGCGCCGGCGGGTTCTGGGACGCCATCGAGGCCATGGGCGGCCGTCGCCTGAGCCCCGGGCAGGGCGTGGACGCGCTCAGCGAGGCCATCGACGTCATTCGCGGGATCTGGGACGCCGGCAACAAGGAGCGCTTCCGGCTCGACGGCACCTATTACCAGGTCGACGGGGCCAAGCGGGGGCCGGCCCCGGCGCACGACGTCGGCATCTGGCTGGGCGCGTACAAGCCCCGCATGCTCCGCCTGATCGGCGCCAAGGCCGACGGCTGGCTGCCCTCGCTGCCCTACTTCACGAGCGTGGACCAGTTCGCCGAGGGCAACGCGATCATCGACGCGGCCGCCGCCGAGGCGGGCAGGCCGCCCGCCGCGGTGCGGCGGCTGGCCAACATCAGCGGCCGGTTCGGGCAGGGCGGCGACCAACTGCTGTCCGGCCCGCCGGAGCAGTGGGCCGAGCAGCTCGCCGCGCTCACGCTGGAGTACGGCGTCAGCGGCTACATCCTCATGAACGACGACCCGGCGGTCCTGGAGCTCTTCGGCCAGGAGGTCGCCCCGGCCACCCGCGAGCTCGTCGCCGCCGAACGGTCGAGGAGGCGATGATGGACTACGCGCACCCGCTCCGGTTCGGCGCCCATGTGGTGGCGCGGACACCGCAGGAGGCGGCCGAGCGCGCCCGGCTGGCCGAGGAGCTGGGACTGGACCTGGTGACCGTCTCCGGCGAGGAGACCGATACCTGGACGTTGCTGAGCTGGGTCGCCGGCCGTACCGGCAGGATCGGCCTGGCGCCGCACCTGCTCGACGCGGCCGAATGGGCACCCGCCGTGCTCGGCCGGGCGGCGGCCGGCCTGGACCTGCTCGCCGGCGGGCGGCTGGAGCTCGGCCTGGGCGACGGCGCTGGGCGCTGGGAGGCGAGCGGCGTGCGTCCGCTGCCGCCCGAGCAGGCCGCCACCGCCTTAGGCGAGGCGATCGGCATCATCCGTGGCGTCTGGGGATCCGATACGCGCCTGCCGCTGCGGGCCGAGGGCGAGCACTACCGGATCGCCGGTGCGGAACGCGGACCGGCTCCCGCGCACAACATCCCCGTCTGGACCGGCGGCACCCGGCCGGACCCTGCCATCGCGGCGGGGGCCGACGGGTGGCTGACCACGTCCGGCGGGCTCGCCGCCGATCAGGCGGTCATCGACGAGGCGGCCGTCCGCGCGGGACGAGATCCGCGGGAGATCCGCCGCCTGGTCACCGTCGCGCCCCGCGCGGCAGCCCCGGAATGGACCGGCGAACTCGTGGCCATGGCCCTGGAGCACGGCGCCGGCACGTTCCTGGTGGAGGACGCGGACGAGGCGGCCCTGCGCAGGTTCGCCCAGGAGGTGGTTCCCGCCGTGCGGCAGGCCGTGGCCGCGGCCCGCGCCGCCCGAGGCGTCACCGAGGCGGCCGTGCCCAGCAGCCTCGTCCGGGCACACCGGCACCCGGGCATCGACTACGAGGCCGTGCCCGCCCACCTCACGACGATCGAGCCCGGCGACGCGGGTTACGCCCGCGTACGCTCGACCTACATGCGCGGCGGCTCGCCCGGCCTGGTGCTGCGGCCCGGCACGCCCGCCGAGGTCGCCGACGCCCTCGCCTTCGCCCGCGGCCAGCAGGTGCCGCTGGCCGTCCGCAGCGGCGGGCACGGCATCAGCGGGCGCTCCACCAACCACGGCGGCATCGTCATCGACGTCTCCCGGCTGAACGCCATCGAGGTGCTCGACAAGGAGACCCGCCGCGTCCGCATCGGACCGGGCGCCCGCTGGAGCGACGTCGCGGGCGCGCTGGCGCCGCACGGCTGGGCGCTCAGCTCCGGTGACTACGGCGGGGTGGGCGTCGGCGGGCTGGCCACCGCGGGCGGCGTCGGCTGGCTGGTCCGGGAGCACGGCCTGACCCTCGACCGCCTGCGGGCGGTCGACCTGGTGCTGGCCGACGGCTCGCTCGTCCGCGCCGACGACACGCGGAACGCCGAGCTGTTCTGGGCCGTACGGGGCGCCGGGGGGAACTTCGGCATCGTCACCTCCTTCGAGTTCGAGGTGGACGAGGTGGGCGAGGTCGGCTTCGCGCAGTTCGTCATGGACGCCAGTGACACGGCCGGGTTCCTGCGGCGCTGGGGCGCCGCGATCGAGGCCGCGCCCAGGGACGTCTCCGGCCAGCTGATCATCGGCCGTCCCCGTCCGGGGCAGCCGGTCATCGCGCAGGTCATGCTGGTGGTCGACGCCGACGACGCCGAGACGGTGCTCGACCGGCTGCGGCCCATCGCCGCCGTCGCGCCGCTGCTCGACCACACCATCCAGATCCTGCCGTACTCGGCGATCATGCATGTGCCGCCCGGCGGGCACGACGGGCAGGGCGATCCGGTGGCCCGCTCGGCTCTGGCCGACCACCTCACCGCCGACCTCGCCGCGGCGGCCACCCGCTTGATCATGAGCGGCGAGACGTACTTCTTCCAGATCCGTACGGTCGGTGGCGCGGTCTCCGACGTCCCCGCCGACGCCACCGCCTACGCCGGCCGCTCCGCGAACTTCCAGCTCGTCGCCTTCGGCCCCAGCCGCGCCCGGCTGGACGCGATCTGGGACCGCATGCGCCCGCACTTCTCGGGCATCTACCTCAACTTCGAGACCGACCTGCGCCCCGAACGCCTCGACGACGCTTTCCCCGGCGAGACCCTGCGGCGGCTACGGGAGCTCAAGCGCCGTTACGACCCCGCCAACGTCTTCCGCGACAACTTCAACATCACCCCCTGATAACCCCACCCCTGAGGAGGAACCCCATGAAACTGCCGATCAAGGCACGTACGCTGCCCGGCCGCCTGGCCACCGGCGCCTACATCCTGCACTCCGGCCTGGAGAAGTGGCGCGACGACGACGAGCAGCACGCCGCCGGCATCCACGGCACGGCCGCCAACGCCTTCCCGTTCCTGAAGTCGATGTCGCCCCGCAGGTTCATGCGCCTGCTCGCCGCCGGGGAGATCGCCACCGGCGCGGCGCTGCTGGCGCCGTTCGTCCCGGCGGCGGTCGCGGGTGCCGCGCTGACCGGCTTCTCCGCGAGCCTGGTCACCATGTACCTGCGCACCCCGGCCCTGCACAAGCCCGGCAGCGTGTGGCCGACTCCGGCGGGCATCGGCATCAGCAAGGACGTGTGGATGCTCGGCATCGGCATCGGCCTGATCGCGGACGCCGCCACCGACAAGTGAACACGAAGACTCCACCCGGCTCACCTGGCCGGGCGGGCTAACAGGCGCTTGCCGAGGCGCTGGGCGGGGGTCTCGATGAGGTGGTAGGTCAGCAGGCTGAGCGGGATCAGGGCGAGCAGGAACGGCGTCAGGCCCGGCACCACGTACAGCAGGAGCGGGTGCAGCAGGTAGAGGGAGAAGCTGATCATGCCCAGCCCCGCCAGCGGGCGCGGGAAGGCGCGCTCGCGCAGCGCGTACGCCAGCGCGAAGGCGGCGAAGGCCAGCACGATCGCCGGCGCCCAGCCGGAGTCGTCCTTGGCGGGGAGCCCGCACCCGAGCACGGTCGCCACCGCGACGGCGGCCGCGCGCCACGAGATCGTCCCCTGCTCGGCCCGGTGGATCGCCGTCCCGGCGAACATCGTGGCCAGGATGATCACGCCCTGCCAGGTGCCGCCCCGGCTGCCCAGGAACACCAGCGCCAGCCCGAGCAGCCCGCCCGCGACCGCGGCCACCGTCCGCGTCCTGCCGTGCCCGAGCACGGTGACCGCGATGGCCGCGACCACCGCCAGGTCGAGCAGCACGGCGGGCAGATCCGCCCCGCCGCCGATGGTGGCCCCCGGCAGCAGCAGCCCCAGCGGCACGGCCAGCACCGCCAGGCCGGTGGCGATGCCCGCGGACCTGCGCGCCTGCCCGGTCGCGAACAGCGCGACGCTCAGCAGGTAGAACGCCATCTCGTACGAGAGCGTCCACGTCACGTTGATGACCGGCGGCAGGTTGAGCAGTTCTTGGAGCATCGTCACGTTGCCGAGCACGACCAGGGGCAGCGGGCGCTCGCCGAGCCCCGGTTCGAGGGGCAGCACGCCCGCGTGGGCGAGCAGGAGCGCCAGGCCGCAGGCGGCCAGCAGCAGCGGGAGCAGGCGGAAGGCCCGGCCGGCCCAGAAGGCGCGCAGGTCGCCGCGCCGCTCCAGAGAGGCCGGGATGATGTAGCCGCTGACCAGGAAGAACACGAACACGCCCCACGTGCCCATGTCGATGTTGCGGTCCACCACCGCCCACAGGCCCGGCAGGAAGGTCCAGCCGGCGTGGTGCATGGTGACGGCCAGCGCTGCCGGTCCCCGCAGGGCGTCCAGCCAGGCCAGCCGGGCGGGGGCTGCGGACATCTGTCGGATTCTAGGCCATAAGCATTCAAGCTCCCGGTGGTCCGAGGGCAGGCGGGCTTCGGTCAGGAGGCCAGGACTCGTTGGTGCAGGTCGGTGACCGCCTTGCGGGCGGACTCCAGGGCGCCCGCCTGCCAGGCGATCATGTAGCTGAGCCAGTCGCCCGCGAAGTGGACGTGCCCGGCGGGCCTGTTCAGCAACTGGTAGGCGCCGGTGCGCGAGGGCCAGCCGACCCAGGCGCCCTCGATGTGCGGCTGGAGCTTCCACGCCACGGATACCGAGGAGACCAGCTCGTCGCGGTACTTCGCGCCGTGAATCTTCATGCCCTGCTCGATCGCGCGCCTCTCCCGCTCGCGATGAGGCAGGGCCGCATAGGCGTCGGCCTGGGCGCCGGTGTTGTAGTAGCCGACGACCAGGCCGCGCCGCCCGCCGTAGCCGTAGGAGGGATACCAGATGGCGGACAGGTCGAGGTCGGTGTTGGTGATACCGCCGTAGATGTCCTCGTCGGTCTCCCACCAGCGGCGGCGGTACTCCAGGCCGATCTTGCCTGCCGAGCTGACGGTCGGCGTGGCCAGCGCGGCCTGCACGTCGGGGCCGAGGTTGTGCGGTGTCCTGGCGAGGATGTGCGGCGGCATCGTGGCCACGCACAGGTCCGCGGTGAGGCGCCGGGTACGGCCGTTCGCGTCCTGGTACTCGACCTCGACGCCGTCCGGCAGGTCGGTGATCCTGGTGACCTTGGACCTGAGCCGGATCTTGTGCTTGCCGAGCGCGGCGGCTAACGCCCTGGGGATGGCGTCCATGCCGCCGACCGGCTGGAACATGAGCATCGCCTGGTCGTAACCGAGCTCGAAGGAGAAACGCTGGCCGACTCCGCTGGCGAACACCTCCGACATCGAGGGGACCGGGCCCAGCGTCACGCCGGGCTGCTCGCCCGCGCCCGGATCGAGGCTGTATCCCCGGCGCCCGCCGCCTTGGTACGCGAAGCCCTGCGTCTTGTTGCCGATCGAGCCGAAGCCGCGCAGGAAGGTGATGAGCCGTTCCTTGTCCGTGGCGGTGAGCCTGCCGTCCAGGGCGCCACTGTCGGTGGCGGTGGACAGCAGCTCGGAGACATACCCGAAGACGTCCGCCTTCGCCGTGCGCCAGCGCACCGGCGCGGCCATCCCGGCGCCCGCGTTGTAGATGTAGGCGTTGGCGTTGGCGTTGGTGAAGACCTCCAGGGGCACGCCCAGTTCGCGGGCGTAGTCCACGGTGACCATCCACTGCGCGAGCCGGCCCGGTCCGGCGTTGAAGTAGACGTCGTCGGAGAAGCGGGCGGTCTGGGTGGAGCCGTCGAGCTCGGTGAGGCGGTCGCCACCCCTGATGGTCCAGTTACGGCCGCCGACCCGGTCCAGCGCTTCCAGGATGACGCACTCGTAGCCGGCCTTGCCGAGTTCGTACGCGGTGGCCAGGCCGGCGACGCCCGCACCGAGCACGACCACCTTCTTGGCGGCCCGCCCGGTGAGGGTGAAGTCGGACGGCTGGGGCGGGACGAAGGCCGTGCGGGCCGCCGCCTCGGCGGTGGGCGCCAGGCCGAGCGCGCCCATCGTGGCGAAGAGCGCGCCCGCGCCGCCCGTCGTGCCCACCGCTGTCAAGAAACCACGTCTGCTGTAGCTCACGGCACCTCCAAGATCTCTGGAGGTGAGTGTGAGCGCGATCTGTTGCGGCGGATCGGTGATCAGGTTTCCCCCATGTATCCCCATCTGTCGGATATGTCAGGAAACGTCACCCGGGCTCAGGGGCCGGGTTCAGGGGGCGATGCCCACGTCACCGCGCCGGGCCAGGGCCCGCTCCTGCGCGGCGGTGAGCGCGGGCCAGTGGCGGGCGCCCGGCCGCGGCAGCACCCGGGAGGCGTAGTCGGCGGGCACGAAGCCGGGGTCGAAGTAGCAGCCGGTGCCGTAGACGGCGTCGAAGGCCGGGCAGGACGCGGCCAGCGCCCCGGCCGTGGGCTTGCGGCCGGTACGCACCCACGTGGCCAGCGCCGACATCGCGGTGGCGTACTCCGAGGCGCTCAGTTCGCTGTGCTCGCTCTCCCGGGTGAAGGTCTGCACGAGGTGGCCGGCGGAACGGGCGCCCTCCAGGCTGGCGCGGTAGGCCGCCTCGTGCTCGACGAACGCCGTGGGGTCGTCGATCGCGTGCATGGTGAGCACGGGCAGGGAGACCGCCCCGGTGATGTCGCTGTCGAAGGACAGGTCCCGTACCGCCCTCGGGTCGGCCGAGAACCGCTCGACCCCGGCGTTGAGCGCCTTGTCGTCATGGGACCCGGAGTAACGGATGGTCCGGTTGTCGAACGGGTTCCGGCCGCCGAGCCTGTTGTGCACGATGTCGCGGAAGGTGAAGGTGGCGAACCTCAGGTGGGATTCCAGCGTGCGCTCGGGGATCTTCGTCACCGCCAGGATGTCGTCGAGGTTGCGTTGCTGGAGGGGCGTGCGCTCGGCGGGCTGCAGGTCGTAGCCGGTGCACTCGCTCAGCCGGGCGCGCAGGCCGGTCGTCGTCATCGTCGAGTCCGCGCGCAGCCCCATCCACAGCGGATACTGCGGCTCGGTGGGGCGCGGGTGGTTGCGGCAGTAGTACTGGTAGACCACCCGCAGGTCCACCCGGTAGTCGTAACCGCGCGAGCCGCCCGCCAGCACGCCGCTGGTCAGCAGCACCCCGTCGTACGGCGAGCCCGGGCGGCGCCCGTAGATCTCGGCGACCTTGGCGGCCACGTTGCCGCCCCAGGACTGGCCGTGGACGTAGGTCCGGCGCGGCTGCCCGAACCTGTCGACGAACAGCCGCCGCAGGTTCTCGGTGTCCTCGGCCGCCATCCTGGTGCCGTAGCCGCCCCGGCGGTAGGCCGAGCCCGCCCAGGCATAGCCCTCGCGCACCATCACCGACCAGCGGGCCAGGTCCCCGGGGCTGCGCTCGGGGTCGGACTGCTCGGTCAGGTCGGGCCCGCCGTGGGCGTGCATGACCAGCGACCCGTTCCAGTCGGCCGGGATGGCGATCATGTAGTGGGCGCCGTTCCGGTCCTGCCCGCGGTAACAGGTCGCCTGCCCCGCGAGCACCTCCGGGCAGGGCGCGGGAGCGGGCCCGGTCGCCGCGGCTGCGGCTGCGGGTTCCGGTTCGGTCGCTGCGGTCGCGGGCGAGCCGAGCCCGGCCAGCAGCGCTCCCGCGAGCAGGCCGGTCAGCGCGATGGGCCCGCGCCGGCGGGGTCGGGGTCCGGAGGGTGTGTGGGGGGTGCGGCCGGGGGCCTGGCTGGTGTGCACGAAAGTGCTCCTCCTTCGTCAGCCCCGCGCCTCACTACGGCGCGGGGCTCCGATGTTAGGAAGAAGCACCTTTCAAGCGAATGTTTCGTCAATTGTGTTCGTAGATCCGGCTGGCGGCCGGGTTCAGGGGTGCGAGCGGTGCACGATCTGCCCGTCGAGCATGGTCAGCCACGCGTTCACGCCGGACAGGGAGCCGGCGGGCAGGGAGTGCACGTCCGCTTCCAGGACCACCACGTCGGCCAGCTTGCCGGGCGTGAGGGAGCCGATGCGGTCCTCCATGCGCAGGGCGTACGCGGCGTCGATCGTGTGCGCGCGCAGCGCCTCGTCCAGGGTGATCGCCTGCTCGGCCCCGATCGGCCCGCCCTCCCTGGTACGGCGGCGCACCGCGTTGGCCACCGTCTCCATGGGCCGCAGCGACGAGACGAACGAGTCGCTGGACAGCACCGGCCGCAGCCCCGCGTCCAGCTCCTCGCGCATCGGCTGCAGGCGGTGCCCCCGCCGCTCGCCGAGCCGGCGCAGGAAGTCGGTGCCGCTGTCGTGGAGGAAGTTCGGCTGGTTGACCGGGATCACGCCGAGTGCCGCGAACTCCTTGACCTGGGCGGGCGTGGGGTGCCCGCAGTGCTCGATCCTGGGCCGGGCGTCGTCCCCGGACACCGCCACCGCGGCCTTGATGGCTTCGAGCGAATAGCCCATCGCCCGGTCGCCCTGGGTGTGGATGCCGACCTGCCAGCCCGCCGTGGCGGCCCGCCGGACGAGGTCCACCAGCTCGCCGGGCCGGTGGTAGAGCGAGCCGGTGAAGCCCTCGCCGTACGGCTGCTCGAACATCGCGGTGCCGCCGAGCAGCGTGCCGTCGCAGTAGAACTTCATCGCGCCGAAGCGCAGCCGGTCGTCGCCGAACGGGCCGGCCAGGCCGATCGAGGCCAGCTCGTCCAGCATGTGCGACAGCGGCATGATCGCGGTCCGCACCGGCAGCGTCCCCGCCTCCCACGCGGAGCGGTAGACCAGCAGCTCGCGGCGCGACACCTGCGGGTCGCACACGGTCGTCACCCCGGCCCGCAGGTAGGTGTCCCCGGCCAGTTCCAGCCAGGAACGCAGCTGTTCGAGCGGCAGGTCCACGTGGAAGTTCGGGCCGTGGCAGCCGATGTCCACGGCCACCGGCAGCAGCAGCTCCATGGCCGAGTCCAGCACCATGCCGGTGAGCCGCCCGCCCTCGTCCCGGACGAACCCGCCGCCCGCCGGGTCTGCCACGTCCTCACCGATGCCGCGCCAGGCCAGCGCGGCCGAGTTGACCACCGCCTGGTGCCCGGACACGTGGTAGACGATCACCGGATGCTCGGTGGTGGCCTCGTCGAGCTGCCGCCGCGTCGGCCGGCCGCCGGGGAACTTCGCGTCGTCCATGCCGTACGCCCGGATCCACTGGCCAGCCGGGGTCCTGGCCGCCTCGGCGGCGATCACGGCCACCAGGTCGGCGGCGCTGCCCACGCCCGGGTAGCGGGCGTCCACCGCCACCAGCGTCTCCGCCGTGGACAGCAGGTGGTTGTGCGGATCGATGAAGCCGGGCACCACACTCCGCCCGCCGGCGTCGACGATCTCGGCGCCCGGACCGGCCGCGGCCAGCACGTCCGGCTCGCGGCCCACGGCCAGGATGCGGCCGTCTCGCACGGCCACGGCCTGCGCCGCCGGGTTCGCCGGATCCATGGTGATGACGTTCCCGCCGGTGATGACGGTGGTGGACAAGGCGTCTCTCCTCCTCTTCTGTGGTGTTCAGGCAGCGGTGGCGGGCACGCGGTCCCGGTGGCGGGGCGCCACGGCCAGACAGACCACGCTGAGCGCGCACATGGCGACGAGCAGGGCCACGGCCGGCCAGGCGGCGCCGCCGTACGCGCCGACGAGGGCGGTGGCGGCCAGCGGCGACAGCCCGCCGAAGATCGCGCCCGCGCCCTGGTAGGCGAGCGAGATCCCGGTGTAGCGCACCTGCGGCGGGAACATCTCGGCCAGCACGGCGGCCATCGGCCCGTACGTGCCCGAGGTCGCCAGCCGCATCAGGCCGAGCATCGCGAAGATCAGGAACGCGTTGTGCGAGCCGAGCACGGCGAACTGCGGCACCGCCAGCACGGCGGTGGCGACGAGGAACCAGATGGCGATCTTGCGCCCGCCGAACCGGTCACCCATCCAGGCGATGCCGAGCGTGGCGACCAGCTCGACGAACGAGGCGAAGCTCAGGCCGTTCAGGACGAGCTGCTCGGACTCGCCGGCCGACGGGCCGGTGGCGTACGACAGCAGGAACGTGGTCAGGAGGTAGTAGCCGCCGATGGCCACGGGCAGCGTGCCGACGCCGAGCAGCACCGACCGCCACGACACGCGGAAGACCTCCTTGATCGGCACGCCGGTCTTCTCGGCCCGCTCGAAGACCGGCGACTCCTCGACCCGCAGCCTGATGAACAGCCCGACCAGCACCAGCACGGCCGAGACGATGAACGGCACCCGCCAGCCCCACGTGTGCAGGGCCTCCTCGCCGAACAGGCTCACCAGGCTGAAGGCGCCGGTGGCCAGCAGCGCGCCCGCCGGGTTGCCGAGCTGGGCGAAACCGCCGTAGAACGTCTTCTTGCCCTCCGGCGCGTGCTCGACCGCCATCAGCGCGGCCCCACCCCACTCGCCGCCGACCGCGAGCCCCTGCACGAAGCGCAGCAGCACCAGCAGCACGGGCGCGAGCGCCCCGATGGAGTCGTACGTCGGCAGCAGCCCCACCGCGAACGTCGCCGCGCCCATCATGAGCAGCGTGACCACCAGCGCCGACTTCCGGCTGACCCGGTCGCCGAAGTGGCCGAACACGATGCCGCCGAGCGGCCTGGCGAAGAAGCCGACCGCGTAGGTGGCGAAGGAGGCCATGAGCGCCACCGTGGGGCTGGAGGCGTTCGGGAAGAACAGGTCGCCGAACAGCAGCGCGGCCGCCGTGGCGTAGACGTAGAAGTCGTACCACTCGATCGTGGTTCCGACGAAGGCGGCGCCGGCCGCCCGGGTGGCGCGATTCATGGATCCTCCGGGTGGTTCAGGGGGTGCGACGACGATATGCGCAGGTCGGAAGGATCGGACCCGGGGCGAAACGCACCATAGAAGGTGTTTTAGGGTGCGTTATGCACATCGGGACGCCGCCGGGGGAGCAGCCATGGCATTGAGGGTCGCCCAGGTCATGACCCTGCCCGGGATGGGCATGCGGCTGCTGGCCGGGCGCGCCGGGCTGGCCCGCGTGGTGCGCTGGGCACACGTGTCGGAGCTGACCGACCCGGTGCCGTGGCTGCGCGGGGACGAGCTGGTGATGACCATCGGCCTGGGACTGCCGGCCGACACGGACGGGCGGCACGCCTACGTCGCGCGGCTGGCGGGCGCGGGCTGCGCCGCGCTCGCGTTCGCGCTCGGCGAGGGGCTGGCCGAGGTCCCGGCGGAGGTGCTGGCCGCCGCGGACGAGCACGGCCTGCCGATCCTGGAGATCCTGACCTCGTTCATCGAGGTGACCGAGGCCGTCGCCCGGTGGCACGCCGACGAGCGCGTACGCGGCGAGCGCCGGGTCGTGGCCGCCCAGGAGGCCATGGCGCGGGCCGCGCTGCTGTCCGGCACGCCGGGCATCCTGCGGACCCTGGCCGAGCACACGAGCGGGGAGGCCCTGCTGCTGGACCCGCATGCCGGGCCCAGGGCGGCGGCGCCGGAGGGGGAGCGGCCCTGGCACGCCCGGGCGGTGGAGGCGGCCAGGAGCGCGGCCCGGCGCAGCGCCGGCGTGCTGGACGACGGCCTGCACGCCGTCCAGGTGCAGAGCCTCGGCTTCTCCGGGCCGCCGACCGGCTGGCTGGCGGTGCGCACCGCCTCGCCGCTGGAGTGGCATGCCAGGATGCTTACCAACCAGGCTGCCTGCCTGCTCGCCATGGAGCTGTTCGGCGTGCGGGCCGGGCGGGTCAAGGCGCACGCGCAGCGGGGGAGGCTGCTGGCCGCCGTGCTCGACGGCGGGCTGTCACCGGGCCGGCTGGGCGAGTTGTGCCCGGTGGCGGCGCCGCCGTACGAGGTGGTGGTGACGCGGCCTGGGGTGCCGGCGGAGGCGGCGCTGGAGGCGCTGGAGGAGGTGGTGGCCGATCCGGAGGCCGGGGAGCTGGCGTTCGTCTGCGACCGGCCGGACGGCACGCTGTTCGTGCTGCCGGAGAGCGACCGGCGGCTGGGTGCGGAGCTGTGCGCGCGGCTGGGGGTGCCGGGCGGCGGCTGCCGGGCGCTCG
Organism: Nonomuraea jiangxiensis; assembly: GCF_900099965.1. Classification (GTDB taxonomy): domain Bacteria; phylum Actinomycetota; class Actinomycetes; order Streptosporangiales; family Streptosporangiaceae; genus Nonomuraea; species Nonomuraea jiangxiensis. Next base: position 609,683 of record NZ_FNDJ01000001.1, read on the forward strand.
GCCTGGACGAGCTGCCCGCGGCGGTGCGGCAGGCCGCCGCGCTGGCCGCCCGGGGCGGCGGCTACACCCACGCCGACGAGCTGGAGACCTCGGCGCTGCTGAAGGACGCGCTCGTGCCCGACGCGGCACACCGCTTCGCCGCCGCCGTGCTGCGGCCGCTGCGCGAGCACGAGGCGCGGCACGGCGGCGACCTGGTGGCCACCGTCCGCGCCTACCTGGAGGCGGGGGAGAACCTGGAGCTGGCGGCGCGGCGGCTCGGCGTGCACCGCAACACCCTGCGCCGCCGCCTGGCCGTCGCCGAACGGGTCGCGGGCCGGCCCTTCACCGACCCCGGTCACCGCCTCCAGCTCTGGCTCGCCGTCTCCCTGGACGACCTGGTGCCACCCGGCTGAGCCCTTGGCCGCGGTCAGACGAGGTGGCCGTCCACCGGGAGGATCGGCGCGTCCACCGGGACGGTCTGCGGGTACTTGATGCCGGCGCCGGTGTTCAGCACCACCACCTCCTCGTCCGCGCCGATCCAGCCCGAGGCGCGCAGCTTGCGGGCCGCGGCGAAGGCCGCCGCGCCCTCCGGGCAGACATAGGCGCCCTCCAGGGCCGCGACCTCACGCAGCTCGGCCAGCAACTCCGCGTCGGTGACCGTGATCGCCGTGCCCGAGGTCTCGGCCAGCGCCCGCAGGATGAGGAAGTCGCCGAGCGGCTTGGGCACGTTGATGCCGAAGGCCACCGTGCGGGAGTCGGCCCAGAACTGACTCTCCGGCTCCCCGCGCTCGAACGCGCGGACGATCGGCGCGCAGCCCTCGGCCTGGACCGCGACCAGCCGCGGCGACGGCCCCGAGATCCAGCCGAGCTCGCGCAGCTCGTTCAGCGCCTTGTGGATGCCGATCAGCCCCACGCCGCCGCCGGTCGGGTAGAGGATCACGTCGGGGGTGCGCCAGCCGAGCTGCTCGGCGATCTCGATGCCCATCGTCTTCTTGCCCTCGATGCGGTACGGCTCCTTGAGCGTCGAGGTGTCGAAGACCCGGCCTTCCGAGGCCGCCACCAGCTCGCCCACGATCCGCCCGGCATCGCTGATCAGCCCGTCCACCAGGTGCAGGTCCGTACCCGAGGCCACGCACTCGCGCCGGGTGATCTCCGGCGCGTCCACCGGCATGACGACCGTGGCGGCCAGCCCGGCGCGGGCGCCGTAGAGCGCCCAGGCGGCGCCGGCGTTGCCGTTGGTGGGCATCGCCAGCCGCTTGATGCCCAGCTCGGCCGCGCGTGACACGCCGACCGCGGCGCCGCGGGCCTTGAACGAGCCGGTCGGGATCAGGCCCTCGTCCTTCATCAGCAGCCGCGGCAGGCCGATGCGCTCGCCGTAACGGGGCATCGGCAGCAGCGGCGTCATCCCCTCGCCGAGGGTGGTCACCGCCGACGGGTCCCGGACCGGCAGCAGCTCGTGGTAGCGCCACAGGTCCGGCGTGCGCTGGGCGATGTCGGCCGGGCTCACGGAGGCGCGGACGGCGGCCAGGTCGTAGCGGGCCAGCAGAGGCGAGGAGCACTTCGTGCACAGGTTCTGCGGGCGCTCACTGTCGTGGACGGCTCCGCAGCGGCCGCATTCCAGGTGGGACAACTGGCTGAATGTCACGCATGCTCCCTCAACGCTCGGACGGCCCACGGTCGCCGGGCGGCGGGGCGTGGCGCCTCCCCGGAGCCTCGGCGGCATCGGTCGAGCCGGACATAACCTGATAAAAACCCTCCCCATCGTAGGGGAATCGTTGTCCGGAACCCCACGCCGGGCTCGTGCGGGCCGACGTCAGAAGAGCAAGTTGACGATGACGGTCAGCAGGACCGACAGCAGGATCGACACGACGATCATCGTCAGGCATCCGGCCCAGCCCCCGAGCGGCCGGATGTCCCAGTTTCCGAAGCGCATGACCGGCGGCTACCCCGGCACGGGGCGCGCAAGCGCGGGGGGCGCTATCGGTCCCCGGACGATGACGCATGAGCGCCGGACGATCGCGCATTCCCCGTCACGTGCCGACTTTCATACCATTTGGGCTGTTTGACGGGTTTCGCGGACGAGAGGATCACCCGTGCAGTACGAGCAACTCGGTTCCACTGGAGCCTTCGTGTCCCGCGTCGCCCTGGGGACGATGACCTTCGGCGGGGCCGGGACCCAGCCGTGGGACCTCCTCGGCGCGCTGGACCTGAAGGCCGCCGACCGGCTGGTGGGCATGGCCCTGGACGCCGGGGTGAACCTCGTCGACACCGCCGACATCTACGCCGGCGGCGAGTGCGAGGAGTTCCTGGGCCAGATCCTCGCCGGGCGCCGCCGCGACGTCGTGCTGGCCACCAAGCTCTATGCCCGGATGGGGCCCGGGCCGAACGACGCGGGGCTGTCCCGCATCCACGTGATGCGCTCGCTGGAGGACAGCCTCCGCCGGCTGCGTACCGATCATGTCGACCTCTACCAGATCCACAGCTTCGACCCGGTGACCCCGCTGGAGGAGACCCTGTCGGCGCTGGACGACGCGGTCCGGCAGGGGAAGGTCCGCTATGTCGGCGCCTCCAACCTGGCGGCGTGGCAGCTCGCCAAGGCCCTGGGCGTCTCCGAGCGGCACGGGCTGGCCCGGTTCGTGTCCCTCCAGTCGTACTACTCCCTCGTCGGCCGCGACCTCGACCGGGAGATCCTGCCCCTGATCCGCGAGGAGCGGCTCGGCATGCTGGTCTACAGCCCGCTGGCCGGCGGGTTCCTGTCAGGGAAGTTCGGGCGCGAGGGCGTGAGCGACGCCTCGGCCCGGCAGGCCCAGGTCGAGAACCCGCCGATCGACCGGGAGCGCGGATACGACGTCATCGACGTGATGCGTGCCGTCGCCGCGCGGCACGGGATCGGCGTGGCCACCGTCGCGCTCGCCTGGGTGCTGGCCCAGCCCGGCGTCACCAGCGTCATCGTGGGCGCCAAGCGCCCCGACCAGCTGACCGAGAACCTCGGCGCGGCGGACGTCCAGCTGACGGAGCAGGACCTGGCGGAGCTGGAGGCCGTCAGCGCCCTGCCGCCCTCCTACCCCGGCTGGGTGCAGGCGGGAGCCCACCCGTCCCGCCTGCCCCAGGGATAGCCGAACGTATCGCCGGCCCTCAGCGGCCGGGGCCGTCGCTGATGCCGTAACGGGCGAAGCGGGAGCCCGTGACGAAGGCCCAGTAGCGGTCGCCGTAGGACCAGTGCCACCACTCGGTGGGGTAGTTGACGAAGCCGGCCGACGCCATGGCGGTGCCCAGGGTGTCGCGGTTGAGGCGGGCCTCGGCGGAGATGTCCGGGTAGGCGGTGTAACACGCCTCGTCGCTCTCCGGCGGGGTGGCGTTGACCTGCGTGCCCATCGGCAGCTCGACACCGGAGACGGTGCACAGGGTCAGGTCCACCGCGCCGCCGCTGACGTGCGGGGCCACCTCGGGCGGGGAGACGTACCTGCTGGCCTCCAGCCGGGCCCGGGGCTCGTCCCAGCCGGGATGCGCCGCCCGGTGCGCGGCCACGGACGCGTCGAAGTAGCGATGCTGCAGGGCCGCCGGCCGGAACCCCTCCACCACCAGCAGGCGCAGCCTGCGTGGCAGGCTGGTCTGCGCGGCGATCAGGCGGTCGGCCACGCTCAGCCGCACGTGCGCGAACGCGCCCTCGCTGTCGGCCAAGCGCCGGTCGACCCGGACCGCCTCCAGCGTGCGCAGGTCCACGAGGGGTTCGCCACACTCCTTCACCAGCACCTCGGCGATCCGCGGGTCTGACAGGAGCACGATCTCCGGCAAGGAGGCCTCCATGATGGTTCCAAGGACGCTCCCACTTGAGACGCCGAGCCCCATGATGCGGTGGCGCGCTCCAAGAACGCTGTAAAGCCGCTCAACCGCCGAGCTCGCGGTACTCCCTGGCCTCGTGCAGCCGGAAGATCTCCAGGGCCTCGGCCAGGGCCGCCTTGGCGGCGGCGTCATCGCCCAGCGCTTCGTGCACCTGGGCCAGGTCACGCAGGGTGCGCGCGCGGAACAGGACGGTCCGCAGCGTCTCCCACAGCGCCAGCGACTCCTCCAGGTGGCTCTTGGCCTGGTAGAGCCGCCCCTCGGCGAGATCGAGCTCGCCGAGCGTGCGCAGCGTGCACGCCTCGCCCCAGCGGTCGTTGAGCGCCCGGATCGCGGCGAAGGCGTCGTCCAGGTCCCGGCGGGCCGCGTCGAACCGGCCGAGCCGGAGCAGGGTCTTGGCCAGGGAGCGCATGCAGTACGCCTCCATCAGCCGGTCGCCCAGGTCACGGAAGATCTCCAGCGCCTGCCCTGACAGCTCCTCCGAGCGTGCCAGCTCGCCCCGGGCACGGTGGTACAGGGCCAGGTTGCGCAGGGTCAGCCCCTGGCCGCGGCGGTTGCCCTCCTCCTGGTAGAGGGCCAGCGCGGCACTCAGGTCGCCCCAGGCCGCCGGGTAGTCCCCGCGCTCTAGGTGCACGGTGCCGGCCAGCCGCTTGACGTGCGCGAGCGCCGCGGGGTCGGCGAGGTCGGTCCACAACCGGCTCGCCCGGCCCAGGAAGTGCAGCGACTCCGGCAGGTAGCCCTGCTCGCGGCAGGCGGCGCCGAGGGCGGCGAGGGTGGTGGCCTCCCCCCGGGGGTCCCGCGCCGAGCGGAACAGGGACAACGCCTGGCTGAGGTACTCGCGGGACTCGGCGAAGCGGTCGCGCTCGTAGTGCAGGTGCCCGAGGCCCGCCAGCAGGGTCGCCTCGCCCAGGGCGTTGTCCGTCCGCCGCGCCACCGCCAGAGCCGCCTCGTGGGTGCGGTGCCAGGCCGCGAAGGGGTTGTCGAAGACGTACTGGCTGCCCTCGAAGGCCACCGAGGACAGCGCGGCGGCCAGCTCCACCGCGATGTCGTCGAGGTCCAGCGCCGCCGCCAGCTCCACCGCGACGATCAGCGCCTCCTCCTCGCCGCGGAACCACTCGTGCGGGTCGGCGAGCACCATCCGCGCCACCTCCTCCGCCACCGGCCGCGCCAGGCCGAGGGAGGCGCGCATCGGGATCGCCCCGTTGGGCATGGCCTCGCTGATCCGCTCGACCAGCCACAACCATCCGCCGAGCACCCTGCGGACCATCGCCGTGCGGGCCGCTTCCGGCTCCTCCGCGTGCGCCCGCTCCCGCGCGAACAGCCGGATCAGGTCATGCAGCCGGTAGCGGGTACGGCCGGCGGCGTCCGTGTCCACCACGCTCGCCAGGGACGCGTCCACGAGGTGGTCCAGCACCTCCTCCGCCTCGTCCAGGCCGGTCTCCATGACCGCCGCCGCCACCCACACCGGGAAGTACGGCAGGCCGAGCAGGCCCAGGCGGCGCAGCGCAGCCCGCGCCTCCGGCGGCAGCAGGTCGTAGCTGAGGGCGATGCCGGCCCGCACCTCCTGGTCCCCGGCGGCCAGCTCGTCCAGCCTGCGCTGCTCGTCGGCCAGCCGGTCGGCCAGCCTGGCCACCGACCACTGACGCCGCGAGGCCAGCCGCGCCCCGCAGATGCGCAGGGCGAGCGGCAGGCCACCGCACTGCCGTACGATCCGCAGCGCCGCGTCCGCGTCGTCGGCGATCCGCCCGGGACCGGCGACCTGCTCCAGCAGCCGCAGGGCCGCCTGGTCCGGCAGCAGGCCGAGGTCGAGCACCGTGGCGCCGGCCAGCCCGGTCAGCCGGTTGCGGGAGGTGACGATCACCCCGCAGCCAGGGGCGCCCGGCAGCAGCGGCCGAACCTGCCGCTCGGCGGCGGCGTCCTCCAGGACGACCAGCTTGCGCCGGTCGGCCAGCAACGTGCGGTAACGGGCGGCGCACTCCTCCAGCGTGCCGGGCGGCGACGCGCCGGGCTCCAGCTCGCGCAGCAGCCGGCCGAGCACCTCCTGCGGGGTGGCCGGCGCCTCCGTGGTGCCGCGCAGCTCGACGTGCAGCTGGCCGTCGGGGTAGAGGTGCGCGATCTCGTGCGCGGCACGCAGCGCCAGGGCCGACTTGCCCACGCCGCCAGGCCCGAAGATCACGCAGACCGGCATGGCGTCCGGCCTGGTGAGGCGGTCGCGCAACTCCGCGATCTCCGCCTCGCGGGCGGTGAAGTCGGGCGGCGGGGAAGGCAGTTGCCGGGGCGGGGGAGCCTTGGCCGGCGGTTGCCGGGGCGGGGCGGCTGCGGGAGCCTTGGCCGCGCCCAGCAGCGCGGGGTCGGAGCGCAGGATCGATTCGTGCGCCTGCCGCAGCTCGGGACCGGGCTCGACGCCCAGCTCCTCGATCAGTACCTGCCTGCCCTGCTGGTAGGCCGCGAGCGCGTCCCCCTGCCGGCCGGCCCGATAGAGCGCCACCATGAGGTCACGGCGCAGCAGCTCACGGGCCGGATGCACCGCGACCAGCCCGGTGAGCTCGTCGATCAGGCCCTCGTCCCGGCCCGCCGCCAGGTCGGCCGAGATCCGCTCCTCGACCACCGCCAGCCGAAGCTCCTCCAGCCTGGCCGCCTCCGCGCGCAGGAAGGTGTCGCCGATGCCGCCCAGGGCCGGGCCCCGCCACAGCTCCAGGCCCGCCCGGAAACGGTCCGCCGCCTCCCGGTGGTCCCCGTCGCGCGAGGCCCGCCGTCCCTGGTCGACGAGGCGTTCGAAGACGTCCTTGTCCAGGGCGCCCGGCGGGATCTCGGTGGTGTAGCCCATCCGGTGCGAGACGATGATCCCCGGCAGGTCCGCGTTGGTGAACGCGCGGCGCAGCGAGGCGACGTACGTCTGCAGCACTCCGCGCGCGGTCGGCGGCGGATCGTCCTGCCAGATCGCCTCCATCAACCGCTCGACGGTGACCACGCGACCCGCGTCCAGCAGCAGGGCGGCGAGCAGGGCCCGTGGTTTGCCGCCCCCGAGGCGGACCTGCCGCCCGTCGCTCCACACCTCAACCGGACCGAGGAGCCGTAACTCCATTGGTTCTCCCAAAAGGCTCGGCCGACCCCTCCTAAACCCTAGGGTTTACCGGCGCGGTATACCAGAGTTGGGTTTCTGCGGAAAATCCCAATAAAACGCGAAGGGACCCCGGGGGTTCCCGGAGTCCTTCGCGGTGCCCTGTCCTTGTTGACGGTGTTTGGGTTGGCGGTGTTTCAGCTGACGGTGGCGGGTTGGGTGGACAGCAGGGTCTGGGTCCAGCCGCCGGCATCGACGGTCCCGAGGCCGGCCACGTCTGCGCCGTTGCCGTCGTGGGGGTTGGCGTCGAGGTAGCGGTGCATGGAGCCTTCGGGGCGGTGGCCGTAGTAGACGCCGCCGCCGGGCGACATCAGGTAGTCGAAGACCTGCCAGGTGGTGTCGCGCAGCTGGTAGCGGGTGAAGCTTTCGACCCCGTTGATCCGGTACGAGATGAGCTGACCGCTCTGCGTGGTGCCGAGCAGCCAGTTGGAGGCGGTGGCGGTGAGGGTTTTGAGGGTGAAGCCGCCGCCGATCAATTCTCCGGCGGAGATGTTGGACAGGGCGGGCTTGGTGGCGTTGATGGTGTAGCGGCGTAGCACGCCGCCGGCGATGCCGAACAGGTGGGTGTTGCCGTCGTAGGCGAGCAGCTCATGGGTGTATCCGGTGCCCAGCAGGACGGGTGGGGAGAAGACCAGGCTGTCGCGGTTGGTGATGACGTCGATCTGGTACAGCCTGCCCTCGGCGCTGTCCTCGGTGACGAGGATGGTGTTGAAGTTCAGGGTGGCCATCGCCTTCGGCGTGAAGCCCAGGGTGGCGGTGGAGGTGACCGCGCCATGGGTGCGCTGTCCGGTGGCGGCGTCGATCGCGGTGTAGGTCAGCCGGCCGTCGGCCAGCACCCCGTACACCGAAGCCGTGCCCTGGACCTCGGCCGCTCCCACGGGAGCGCTGTAACCGACGATGTCGGCGTTGGAGCGGGAGTAGGAGTTGGCCTTGATCCGGTCGCCGCTGTTGCCCTCGATCGTGTAGACCGTGCTGGAGTTCGCCGAGGTCACGATGCCCACGTGGTCGATGTCGCCGCTCTGGTCCCAGTCGAAGACGACGGCGTCGCCGGGTTGCGGCAGGTAACCGCTGGCGCGGGTCCGCCAGGTGCCGTGTGCGACGCCGTAGTCCTTGAACGACGACGCCCAGCCGGTGAGGATGCCGCCGCTGCCCTCGGGCACTTCGGCGTACGGCACTCCGGCGTTCCGCCAGACGTACTTGGCGAAGTCGGCGCACCAGTCGCTGTTGCGCCACTGGACGCCGTCGCCGGACGGGCAGCCCGTGGCGGGCTTCCAGCTCCGGAAGTAGCCGGTGTAGTAGTTGCAGCCGCTGCCCATCGGGGACTCGTGATTGCGTGCGGTGTTGCCGAGCTGGTCCTGCGCGACGGAGACGATGGCCGGACGGGAGACCGCCGACGCGGGAGCCGAGGTGAGCATGACCGCGCCCATGGCCACGACGGTCACGGCCAGAGCAGGGCGCAGCCGGCGGTATAAGACGGCGGCGTTTGGCACGGAAGGTTTCATGGCCCGAAGTGTTCGCCGCCGTTCTGCAAAGCCGCTTCAAAGCCGCTCCAACCCGCCTTTCCGGCTCTCTCGCCGCACTTCACGCCAGTTACGCCGTTCCGCCCGACCTCGTTAACGGAACCGCCGGCCCTTTTCCCGGGCTTTCGTTTGGAGGCGGATTGGAGTGGAGCTACAGGAGCGGCTGGCAGCTTTCTTGGCGACCGGCAGTGGCCGGGTCGATCAGAAAGGAAAGGCTCCATGACGAGATTCCGCGCACTCCGCCGGTCTGTCTCCCGCTGCCTCGCCGCGGCTTTCGCGGTCGGTGTGGCGACGTTCGGCTTGACCGCACTGGACGTTGCCGGCCGGGCGGCGCAGGCGCACGCCGCGAGCGTGCCCAACGGCACCATCACCCGTTCCGAGGTGCTCGCCCGGGCGCAGAACTGGGTCGATCGCAATGTCAGGTACAACAAGACCCGGGCTTCCGGCACGTTGATCACGGACGTGGAGGGCGACAACCGGTACGGTCCCGACTGTTCGGGCCTCGTCTCCATGGCGTGGCACATCACCGCGAACGCCGGCAAGGGCGGCAACAGCACCGCCGACTTCTTCAACTACAGCTCCCTCGTCCGCTTGGGGAGCATGCACGACCTGCTCCCCGGGGACGCGATCCTGCGCGACGGGCACATGGAGCTCTTCGCGCGTTGGAAGGACGCGGGCGACCACACCAAGGGCGCGTGGACGTACTCGCTGAACGGGACCGGCAGCCCCGACTCCAACGGCTGGGAGAACGACTGGGCGAAGGGTCCCACGGCCAACTCCCACAGCCAGCGCGGGGACGAGTCGTGGTCGAGCATGACCGGCAGCTACATCCCCGTCAGGTACGCAAGGATCGTCAACGACTCGCCGCCGGTCCAGGGCACGGCTTCGGTGTACGGGGTGCTGGCCGACGGCCGGCTGACCTACACCGCGATCGACGCCGCCACCGGGCAGCGCACCCATGGCGCGGTCACCTCCACCGCCACCCTGGGCTTCACCCCCAAGGCGATGGCCACCCTCAACTTCAACACCATCCTGGTCACCGAGGACAGCCCCGAGGGCAGGCTGTACCGGATCGACGTGATCACCAACCGGGACAGCCTGGTCTTCTCGCCGCCGGTCCTGCTGGGCACCGGTTACACGCATGAGCTGCTCGCCTACGACGGCAACAGTCATCTGTTCGGCATCGCGGGCGGGGTGCTGCGCCGGTACACGGTCAACGCCGCCAAGCCGGCCCTGGCCAACATCTCCGCCGGAGAGCTGATCGGCGGCGGCTTCACGCTGAAGACCCTCACCGCCACCGCGTCGAACTGGCTCCTGGGCACCACACAGAGCGGTCAGCTGATCTCCTACCGGATCAACGGGGTCGAGAGCTTCACCCGCTACCAGCTGCGCGACACCACCTGGCAGGTCTTCGACTACCTGATGTCCCCCGGCGGCGTCTACTACGGCCACCGCCCCGAAGGGTCGATGCACCGCTACCTCGACGCCAACCCCCACGACGGCAACGGCGCAGACGTGGCCGGCCTCGGCACCGTCGACGCCGGCGGCTGGACCCAGACCCTGCTGTCCACCCAACCCGCCACCGTCAGCTGAAACACCACCCGAAACCCACGTGCCGGTCGGCAGCGGCCGGATTCACTTGAAGGGCTCTATCACCCATGTCCAGATTCACCCTCGCGGCCGTGACGGCCGTCACCGCACTCGTCTTATCGGCCGCGGCGCAGCCCGCGATGGCCGACCCGCAGCCGGAGCCCAGCGCGGCATCGAACATCACCGCCGCCTACCAGCTCGCCGCCTGCGACCCCAGCGGCACCACCTCCACCGACACCGCCCTGGCCAACCAGCTCAACGGCACGCTCAAGGCCAAGATGCGCGGCTACATGTCCGCCTACCGCGTGTCCTGCGCGCGGATGGTGATCAAGGCCGTGCACGACCGCGGCCTGGACCCGCGAGCAGCCGTGATCGCGATGGCCACGACCATCGTGGAGACCAGCATCCAGAACATCAGCGAGGAGGTCGACCACGACAGCCTGGGGCTGTTCCAGCAGCGCGCGTCCTGGGGGAGCGCGTCCCAGCGCCTCAACCCGACGTGGGCCACCAACGCCTTCCTGGACAAGATGATCCGGGTCTACCCGAACAACAGCTGGCGGACCGCGCCGGTCGGCGAGGTGGCGCAGGCCGTCCAGGTGTCCGCCTATCCGGACCGCTATCAGGTCGAGGCCGGCGACGCGCAGATCATGGTCAACACCATCCTGCCGTACGTCAGCGCGCCGAGGGGCACGGCTTCGGTGTACGGGGTGCTGGCCGACGGCCGGCTGACCTACACCGCGATCGACGCCGCCACCGGGCAGCGCACGCACGGCGCGGTCACCTCCACCGCCACCCTCGGCTTCACCCCCAAGGCGATGGCCACCCTCAACTTCAACACCATCCTCGTCACCGAAGACAGCCCCGAAGGCCGGCTGTACCGGATCGACGTCATCACCAACCGCGACAGCCTCGTCTTCTCCCCACCCGTCCTCCTGGGCACCGGATACACCCACGAACTGCTCGCCTACGACGGCAACACCCACCTGTTCGGCATCGCCGGCGGGGTGCTGCGCCGCTACACCATCAACGCCACCAAGCCCGCCCTGTCCAACATCTCCGCTGGACAGCTGATCGGCGGCGGCTTCACGTTGAAGACGCTGACCGCGACCGCCTCGAACTGGCTCCTGGGCACCACCTCAGGGGGCCAGCTCATCTCCTACCGGATCAACGGCGTCGAAAGCTTCACCCGCTACCAGCTGCGCGACACCACCTGGCAGGTCTT
>NZ_FNDJ01000001.1:622169-759783 GCF_900099965.1 Nonomuraea jiangxiensis
GGCGGCGTCTACTACGGCCACCGCCCCGAAGGCTCCATGCACCGCTACCTCGACGCCAACCCCCACGACGGCAACGGCACAGACGTGGCCGGCCTCGGCACCGTCGACGCCGGCGGCTGGACCCAGACCCTGCTGTCCACCCAACCCGCCACCGTCACCGTCGGCTGAGACACCGGTAGCCGTGCTCCACCCGGAACGCCGGGCCGAGCACGGCTACCGTCGAGCTAGACCGTGGTCTTCGCGCGGCGGGAGGCGACGACGTACGCCACGCTGAGGATCACGAAGAACGGGACGCCCGCCCACCAGGCCGGCCGCAGGGCCGGGATGAACAGCGTCGAGATCAGCACCGCGGCGAGGAAGAGCATCACCAGCACCGACGTGACGGGCGCGCCCCAGAGCCGGACCGGGGACGGCGGCAGGCCCTGCGCGGCGCGGGTGCGCCGGAAGGCGTGGTGGGTCACCATGATCAGCAGCCACACCACCAGCGCGCCGAACACCGACACCCCGAACAGCGCCAGGTACGCCTGGCTCTCGTTCGCTCTCGAGACGATCGCGGCCAGCGCCAGGCCGAGCGCCGACAGCGCGAGCGCGTTGCGCGGCACCCCCGCCCGACTGAGCCGCCCGGTCCAGGCGGGGGCGTACCCGTTGGAGGCGAGCGAGTGAATCATCCTGGTGGTCAGGTAGAGGTTCGTGTTGGCGCTGGACAACGCGGCGGTCAGCACGACGAAGTTCATGATGGTGGCCGCGGCCGGGATGCCGGCGGCCGAGAACACGGTGACGAACGGGCTCTCGGTGACGGAGCCGCCCTGCGCGGTGACGGTCCACGGCACGACGGTGAGCACGACCGCGATGGCCAGCACGTAGAAGAGCGACAGCCGGGTGACCATGCGGCGGGCGGCACGCGGGATGTCGCGCGTCGGGTTCTCCGACTCCGCGGCGGTCATCGAGACGGCCTCGGTGCCGATGTAGCTGAACAGCACGAACACCATGGCCAGGAACAGCCCGTTCATCCCGTTGGGCAGGAAGCCGTCGTGCGCGGTGAGGTTCGAGACGCCGGTGGCCTCGGCACCGGGCAGGCCCACGGTGATGAGCACCACGCCGAGCAGGATGAACACGATGATGGCCACCACCTTCACCATCGCGAACCAGTACTCGACCTCGCCGAACAGCTTGACCGCGGCGGTGTTCACGGCCAGTACGACGACCGAGAAGACGGTGACGGGGAGCCACAGCGGCAGCGACGGCCACCAGAACTGTACGTAGATCCCGGCCGCGATGACCTCGCCGCCGATCGCGATGACCTGGATCGTCCAGTACGTCCAGCGGACCACGAACCCGGCCCACGGCCCCAGATAGCGGTGCGCGATGACCCCGAACGCGCCCGCCTCCGGATGGACCACCACCATCTCGGCCAGCGACCAGCCGATCACCAGCGCCACGCCCGCGCAGATGATGTAGGCGAGGATGGTCGCCGGACCGGCCTGGGAGATCGCCAGGCTGGAGCCGAGGAAGAGCCCGGTGCCGATGGCGCCGCCCAGCCCGATCATGGTGAGCTGGCGCCCGGTCAGCCTGCGTTGCAGGCCGGATTCGTTGTCCACGGAAGTCCCTTTCGCGGGGGTGATCAGCTCCTGCGGCAGGCGCTGATGGCTTCGACGACCGCGTCCACGTCGGAGCGGTCGTTGTAGTAGTGGAAGGACAGCCGCAGCAGGTCGCCCCGCGGTGCGGTCCAGATGCGGCGCTCGGCCAGCCGGGCGGCCAGCGCGTCCGGGGCGTCGTCGGCGATGGCCACCTGCGGGCCGCGGGCCCCCGCCGGGCTCGCCACCCGCTCGCCCGCCTCCGCCAGCCGCTCGGCCAGCTCCTCGACCAGGGCGGACACGTGCTCCTGTACGGCGTGCGGGTCGATCCGCTCGATGAGGTCGAAGCCGGCGTTGGCCGCGTACGCGGACGGGACGGGCGGCGTGCCGGTCTCGAAGCGCCGGGCGTCGCGGGGGAAGTCGAGCAGCCGGGGGTCGAACGCGAACGGCTGCGTACGGCCGAACCAGCCGGTGAGCTCGGGGTCGCGCTGCTGCTCCAGGCCGTCGCGGACGTACAGGAACGCGATGCCGGGCAGGCCGAGCAGGTACTTGAGCGATCCGGAGACCAGGTAGTCGACGTCGAGCCGCTTGACGTCGATGGGCGTGACGCCGGCGGCCTGGTAGGCGTCCACGAACACCCGCGCGCCCTGGGCGTGCGCCAGCCGTACCACGTCCTCGACCGGGAGGCGGGCGCCGTTGCGGTAGGTGTACAGCGGCACGGACACGAGGTTGACGGTCTCGTCGATGACCTCCTCGTACGCCTCGGCCGTGACGTTCTCGCCGGTGTCGGCCGCCACCCGTACCTCGGCGCCGCGCTGGCCCTGGGCCAGCCACACGTGCGCGATCGACGGGAACTCCAGGTCGTTGGTGACGATGCCGGGACGGCGCGACCAGTCGAGCGAGGCGGCGGCCTGGAAGGCGGCCTCAGAAGCGCACGACAGCACGGCCACCTCGTCCGGCTCGGCCCCGATGAGCCGGGCGAACCGCTCCCTGGCCCGACCGACCTGCCCCATCCACAGCTCCCAGGGCGCACCCTGGTCCTGCAGCGAGTGGCCGATCTCCTGCAGCGCGTACGCCAGCCGCGACGACAGGGCGCCCTGGCTGCAGCTCGCCAGATGCACGGAGTCGGCCAGGGGTGGGAACTCGGCCCGGAACTGGGTGGGGGTCAACATGTACGACATTTCGGGCACACTATCGGGCCGGATTTAACCAGGTCAATACGCCTTTAATGGGATTGACGGCAGGTAGGATCGGCGGGTGATTGGGGCCAGGATCAGGGAGCTTCGTACCGAGCGCGGGCTGACCCTCGCCCGGCTCGCCGCGGCGGCGGGTGTGTCCAGCGGGCTGATCAGTCAGGTCGAGCGCGACCTGGCCGATCCGAGCCTGGAGACGCTCAGGAAGATCGCGAAAGCCCTGGACCTGCCGCTGTTCAGCTTGTTCCAGGAGCCCGACGCGACCGCCGTGGCCGTGGTCCGGCGAGAGGCGCGGATGCAGGTCCGGTCACCGGTCGGCGGGGTCGTCTACACCCGCGTCTCGCCGGGGCACGGGCGGCTGGAGGTGCTGCAGGGTCACCTCGTGCCCGGCGGATGGTCGGCCGCCGAGCCATGGTCGCATCCGTCGGAGGAGTGCGTGCTCGTGCTGCGCGGACGGCTCGTGGTGGAGGTGTCCGGAGCCGAGCACCTGCTGGAGGCGGGGGACAGTTGCTACTTCGACTCCTCCCTCCCGCACCGCTACCTGAACCCCGGCACCGAACCGGCCGACTTCCTGATCACCGCCACCCCGCCCAGCTACTGACCGGCCCGAGCCCCCTCCTACACCGGTCGGTGTAGTGGAGGTGTCGCCCCAGGGCCGATGAGCCGCGCCTTCGCCGTGGCGCATGCTGAGCAACAGTGGGCCGCGTAACCGACGGCAGCCGGCACGGCCGAGGGTTCTCGCTCGCGCACGGCGACGCCGTCAGCACTTCGACCGTCCCGCGGCGCTCATCACCGGACCCCTCGAACGTAGCGAGACCTCATGATCCTCCGCAGAAGCGGACCAGCCCCCGCCAAAGCGGCCTTCGCCGTAGCAGCCACCGCCAAGCCCGCCACCGCCCGTCGGATCTGGCTGATGCTCGTCGTCGCGGTGGCGTTCGGCGCCGTGCTCGTCAGTCCCTACCTCGGGCTCGACCTCGCGGGCAGCCGGATCGACGTGCGCGGCCCTGTGCACTACTACCTGCTCGTCACGCACGTCTTCACCGCGCTGGTCGCGCTCGTGCTGGGCCCGTTCCAGTTCGTCCCGGCGGTCCGGGCGCGGGCCCGGTTGCACCGGACGATCGGGCGCTGCTACCTGCTGGCCGGGGTGCTGCCCGGCGCGCTGACCGGGGCGCCGGTCGCCCTGCTCTCGGGCCGCCTCATCACGCAGGTCGGCCTGGTGATCCCGTCCGTGCTGTGGCTCGTCACCGGCTGGCTCGCCTTCCTGGCCGCCCGCCGCCGCGACTTCGTACGGCACCGGAACTGGATGATGCGCAACTACGCGCTCACCTTCCTGGCCGTCACCTCGCGCGTCGTGGTGCCGCTGCTCCTGCTGTCTCAAGTGCCGTTCGGGGCGTCCCCGGCCTCGATCGGCGCCGGCGCCCAGTCCATGATCCCGATCGGGCAGGTGCTCGGCTGGGTGATCAACCTCGTCGTGGTGGAAGTCATGATCAGGCGGTCCGGAGCCCGGCTCCGCAGTCCTGCGTGACGAACCGCGGGAGGCGCCTGTCTGGGCGGCGCCTCCCGCGGCCGGCCGGTCAGGCGGTGTCGGCGACGACGTGGATGAGGTTACGACCCTGGCCGACGATGGCCAGCCGCCAGGCGTCGAACGTGGCGTCGCTCGGGTTGAAGTCGGTCTCGAAGTGCTGCATGTCGGGCGTGTGGATGTGACCGGCCGGGATGTCCAGCCCCATCCGGTCGCGGAGGAGCGTGTTGCGGTACGCGCTCTCGTTCGACAGGTAGTTGCCGCCACCACCGCTGTAGGAGCACGATCCGGCGCTCGGCGGGACCGGGGCGGTGGGCGGCGGGAACTCGGTGGGCGGCGGGCTGTTGCGCGTCACGCGAGCCGTCGAGGCGCAGTCAGGGAACTCCGTGTAGTTGGTGTGCCAGACGACGCCGAAGGCGACCGACGGGTCCGGCCACGTGTCACCGGGCGGCCGGGGAATCGAGGCCCCCGTGTTGGCCTGGATCATCTCGGCGATCGGCAGCGTCGCGCTGGTCCACTGCGGCGGGTTGGTCAGGCTGAACTGGCCGGGACCGCCCCAGCGTTCCACCACGGTGGCGTTGCACCCGTTGTTGTTCACCGCGAGCTGCGGCACGCCGTTGACCGCCGGGCACGGCCGGAAGTTGTCGTTGCCCAGGGAGACGCCGTGGTAGCGGCCGTTCCACTGCTCCAGGTTGAACACCGCGCCGCCGGCCTGGCTCACGGTGATGGACGCGTCCACCTGCCTGGGCCCGGGACGCATGAAGGGCCCGACGGTGTCCTCCAGGTATCCGCGCTGGAACTCGGGATAGCTGACGGGAAGCGTGTAGGCCTCGATCCGCGCGAGCTTGCCGCTCTTCGTCCGGTATGTGGTGCCGTCGAGGGCGAGCGCGGTCGCGCCGGAGGGGTTGCCGTGCCGGATGTTGTTGCCCACCGTCCCGGAGGCGGTGCCGGTCGTGCCGCCGTCGAGCGTGTAGGGGTCGAAGCCGCTGACGATGACGCGCTTGACTCCCTTCCCGCTCGGCAGGTCGATGTCGAACATGCCCCGGGAGGCCCGGTCGAACGTGGTGATCAGCTCGGTCCGGTCCGTGCCGGACAGCCGGAACCCCGGTGTCCACTGCCGCAGGGCGGCGGTCGACTCCAGGCGGGTCCAGTAGAGCGGGCGGTCGTCGCTGTACGGGAGGTCGCCCTCGACGTGGTTCGGGCGTTGCGCCCGCCGTACGGCGTCCTTCCAGAGCGCCTCGCCCTTCTGCCGGACGAGCGCGGTGGCGGCCTTGAGGCTGCGCGTCCGGCACAGGTCACGGGTCAGGGCCGGGGCGAAGTCCTGGAAGCCACCGCCCTCGATCATCTGCCGCGCGAACGACCGCGACTGCGGCACGGACGGGTCGGCGTTGTCGGGAAGGGTGGAGACGAGCCGGCTCTCCTCCACCGAGAGCGGCACGCCGGAATCGAGGCATTCGGAGCCGCGGTCGTCGCGCGCCGCGGCCGGACCGGCCGTGACGAGGGCGAACGCGGTCACGACCGCCATGGCCAGCACGCTGGTGGCGGCGGACTCAGGTCGTAGGTACTTCATTGTGAGCGCTTCTCCTCATGAGCTTCCGCTCCCTGAAGGGATGTTTGCAGCACGAAGTTGTCGGGACAGAGGGGGTGACTGCTACGGCGGCGCGATGATGCTCGCGACCCCGTAGCTACAGG
The DNA here is from genome assembly GCF_900099965.1 of Nonomuraea jiangxiensis. Taxonomy (GTDB): domain Bacteria; phylum Actinomycetota; class Actinomycetes; order Streptosporangiales; family Streptosporangiaceae; genus Nonomuraea; species Nonomuraea jiangxiensis. Next base: position 628,151 of record NZ_FNDJ01000001.1, read on the forward strand.
GCGGTCGAAACGCGGACCCGTATGCGGATTCGTGGACAAAGCGGGCGCTTCTTGCCATAAAGCCCGAAGACGGCCCGACTTTATAGAATCGTTCAACAATCCGTCAAGAGGACAACACCTTACCGACCGGCGCCAGAAACAAGCCGCCGGTCGTCCGGCACGCGGCTTACTTCGGGTCCTCATCCGGAGGCACCGAACGTGGCCTCAGGCGGTTCGACTGACCCGACTGGTGCCGTGCCTGCCCGTCACAGCAGGCGGGCGCGATGGGCGGCGGCCTCCCGCCGGAGTTCGGCGAGGAACGCCTCTGTGCGGAGGCTTTCCCGCGAGCCCTCCTCGACGTACTGCTGGTACGTCAGCAGGCAGTCGCGAATGCCGTACAGGAGGTTCTCCAGGAGGTCGAGGGCCGGGCGGGCGGGGTCGAGCGGGCTGATCGCCAGGCATACGGTGTCGAGCTCCAGGTGGACCTCGGCGGGAGCCTTGTCGATGAGCTGCTCGGCCGCGAAGATGCGCGGCTCGGCCTCGGACACGCCGCACAGGTGGCCCTCGGCGACGAGGAGGGCGTGGCGGATCAGCGGCATGACCGCCTGGCGGGGCGAGGTGCCCCCGCAGATGGTCGCCGTGATCTCCGCGATGCTCTCCGGGGCGAGCGGCTTGGCGGGGTCGGTCCCGGTCACGATCTGCGCCGGGTGCAGGCTGGTGAGCCGGGCGGTGACGGTGACCGCGGCGTGCAGCCAGTGGGCGGCGGCGATCGCGGCCGCGGCCGGGTCGATCTGGGTGAACAGCGCCTCCGGGCCGAACGGGTGCTCGCGCAGCAGCGTGTCCGCCTGGGCGACCTGGAGCGGCGAGGCGTCCTCGCGGCTGAGAGCGACGGCCTGCTGGGCGCGCCGGGACAGGTCGCCGCGCTCGGCCTGTTCGACGGCGGCCAGCTCAGTGCTGACGTCGGCGACCACGGCCTCGGTGAGCGGGGGAGCGTCGAACGCGCGCAGGGCCTCGCCGACGCGGTGGGCGATCTCCTCGATCTTGGTGACCTCGGGGGACGACGCACCCGTGGCGGGCCGGTCGGCGCCGGTCAGTGCCGGGACGACGGCGGCGAAGGCGTCGCGCTCGCGTTGCCGGTGCCAGCCCAGGCTGCCGGGTCCGTGCCGGTCGGCCGTGCTGGCCGGATGGGTGTAGCAGCGCCAGCAGGTCTGGGACAGCTCGGTCAGGAACGCGGCCAGGCGCAGGGTGTCCCGGTCGGCAGAGGCGGGCGGGAGGTCCGCCACGGAGCCGGCCGCGTCTCCGATGCCGGTGCTCCAGTGGGCGATGAGCACGTTACGGGCGTGGTCGACGGAATACCGGGTCACGCGGTCTCCTCGGGCCAGGGAGAGCAGGGGTGGAGCGTGAGCTATGCCCAGGATGCTTGATCGGTCACCCCCGTGGAGGGATTTCCGGCGAGTGCGGGTCGCTGGTCAGCGGTTTTGTCGCAAGCGCGGCAAACGTCCCGCCCGACGGCCGGCGCCGTCCCTCCCGGCGCCCACCTCCGGGCCGAGGGCCGGGGGCGGAAGGGGCCGTCGGACGGGCCGAGGGTCAGGGCGGGCCGGAGGGTCGTCGCGTCAGGAGACGGCCTGTGTCAGGGATCGGGTCATCCGGGTGAGTGTGCCGCTCAGCTCGAGCACTTCGCTCAGCTCCAGCCCGGTGGCCTCGAGGATCCGGCCGGGCACCCGGGTCGCGGCCTGCCGCAGCTCCGTGCCCTGCTCCGTGAGCCGGACCAGCACCGACCGCTCGTCGCTCGCGCTGCGCTCGCGCCGGACGAACCCGGCCGCCTCCAGCCGCTTGAGCAGCGGCGACAACGTGCCGGAATCGAGCCGGAGCGCCGCCCCCAGCTCCTTGACCGTCACCTGGTCCCGCTCCCAAAGGACGAGCATCACCAGGTATTGCGGATAGGTCAGCCCCAGCTCGGCCAGCTCGCGCCGGTAGACGCCGTCCATGGCCCGGGCGGCGGCGTGCACGGCGAAGCACACCTGATTGTCGAGCAGTAACGCGTTCACGTGCCCCAGCATACCCCGAGTTGACGGCGGCCAATTAAATTGTGCACAATCAAGTTGTACGCAATGGATGAGGAGCACATCATGAGCACCCTTTACACCGCTGTCGCCACCGCCACGGGCCGCGACGGGCGGGCGGTCACCAACGACGGCCGCCTCGACGTGACCCTCGCCCCGCCGCGGGAGATGGGCGGCACGGGCGAGGGCACCAACCCTGAGCAGCTCTTCGCCGCCGGTTACGCCGCCTGTTTCGCCAGCGCGCTCACCCTTGTCGCCAAGCGCATGAAGGCGGACGTGTCCCAGGCGTCGGTCACCGCCGAGGTCGGCCTCGGCCCGAACGGCGACGGCGGCTTCGCCCTGTCCGCCACCCTCCGCGTGGAGCTGCCCGAGGAGTTGCAGGGCGAGAGCGGCCGCGCGCTCGTGGAGGCCGCCCACCAGGTGTGCCCGTACTCGAACGCCACCCGCGGCAACATCCCGGTCAACCTGATCGTCGAGTAGGCCCGGCTACCGCTCCGCGAGGTGGTGGGTGGCCGTGACGAAGTCCAGCGCGCCGGACGGCATCCCTCTCAGGTCGTCCGCGCGCGGCCAGTGCAGGCTGACCTCGTCGAAACCCAGGTCGCGCAGGCGGCCGGCGAAGTCGGCGTAGCGGTCCGCGCTGTCGAAGGGCCAGGTCATGTCCAGCGGCACCTGCGCGATCCGGCGCAGCGCCGCCGCCGGCCGCCCCGCCGCGTCGAGCGCCGTGGTGAGTGCCCTGCCCTGCCGGTCGAGCCCCTCGTACCAGGCGTCGGGGTCGTCCTCCCGCCGGTAGGGGCCGTAGCTGATCCAGGACTGGCCGTACCAGGCCGCCAGCCGCAGCGCCCGCGGGCCCGCCGCGGCCACGGTCAGCGGGACACGCGGTCGCTGGACGCAGCCGGGGATCTGGCGCGCCTCGACGGCGCTGTAGAGCGTGCCGCGCACCGTGCTGATCTCGTGCGTGAGCAGGTGGTCCAGCAGTTCGAGCCACTCCTCGAAACGCTCGGCGCGTTCGCGCAGGGAGCGCGGCGGGTCGCCGAGCACGGCGGCGTCCGGGCCCTCGGCCCCGGCCCCCACGCCGACCTCCAGCCGGCCGCCGCTCAGGTGGTCGAGCGTCATGAGCTCCTTGGCGAACGTGACGGGGTGGCGGTAGTTGGGCGTGGCCACCTGCGTGCCGAGGCGGACCCGGGAGGTGGCCACGGCGGCCGCCGCCAGCATCGGCACGGCGGCATGCCACGGCCGGTCCTTGAGATGGGTCCAGGTCAGGTGGTCATAAGTCCACACCGTGCGTACGCCGGTGTCCTCGGCACGCCGTACGTCGGCGACGAAGGCGGCGGGATCGCGGTCGGGAAGCACGAGGACAGACAGGTCGAGCAAGGGAAATCCTCAGGGTAGGGGCACAGGTACAATGTCACACTGCAATCGGCCGGTCAATGTCCTGCCCCGCGTCCCGGCAGGCTGCCAGGGCCCGTAGCCTTGGGTGATGCGATTAGGGGTGCTGGGGCCGCTGGCCGTGTGGACCGACCAGGGCGAGCCGGTCCAGATTCCCGGCCGCATGGTCCGGGCGCTGCTGGCCGACCTGCTGGTCCACGAGGGACATCCGGTGTCGGTGGACCGGTTGGTCGAGGACCTGTGGGGCGAGACGGGGCCGGCCGACCCGGTGGCCGCCCTCCACGTACGGGTCTCGCAACTGCGCCGGGCGCTGGCCGGGGCCGAGCCCGGCGGCCGGGAGCTGGTGGCCTCCCAGGCTCCCGGATACGCGCTGCGCGCGGGACCCGACGCGGTGGACGCGGCGAGGTTCGCGAGCCTGGCCGGGCAGGCCCAGGCCGCCGCGGATCCCCGGACCAGGGCCGGACTGCTGGCCGAGGCGCTGAAACTGTGGCGGGGACCGGCTCTGGCCGACTTCTCCGACGAGGAGTTCGCCAGGGCGGCCGTGGCCCGGTGGGAGGAGCAGCGGCTGGCCGCGGTGGAGGCGTACGCCGAGGCCCGGCTGGAGCTGGGCGAGCACCGCGAGCTGGTCGGCGAGCTGGGCGAGGAGGTGGCCCGGCACCCCTACCGGGAGCGGCTGCGGGCGGCCCACATACGTGCCCTTCACCGGGCAGGCCGGACGGGCGAGGCCCTGGCCAGCTTCCAGGAGCTGCGGCACCTGCTCGCCGACGAGCTGGGCCTGGACCCCAGCCCGGAGCTGGTCGCGCTGCGTCAGGCCGTCCTGGCCGGGGACCCGGCCGAGGACGCGCCGGTGGCGGCGCCGCGGCCGGTCAAGCCCACCACCAACCTGCCGGCTCCCGTGACCCAGCTGATCGGCCGCGACCACGCCGTCCAGCGGGTACGCGAGCTGCTCGCGGCCGGCCGGCTCGTCACGCTCACGGGCCCCGGCGGGGTGGGCAAGACCAGCGTGGCCCTCGCGGTGGCGCGGGCCGAGGCCGAGACGTACCCGCAGGGCGTCTGGCTGGTGGACCTGACCAGCTGGGACGGGCAGGGCGACCCGGCCGAGCCGGTGCTGTCCGTGTTGTCCATCCCGGACGCCCCGGGCGGCGCCGAGCCGGACCGCGAGCGGCTGGCGGCCGCCCTGCGGGAGCGGCGGACGCTGCTGGTGCTCGACAACTGCGAGCACGTGATCGAGCCGGTGGCCGGGCTGGTCGCGGCGCTGCTGCCGGCCGTGCCCGGGCTGCGGGTACTGGCGACCAGCCGGGAGCCGCTGCGGCTGCGCGGCGAAGCCCGCTGGGAGCTGCCGCCGCTGGACGTGCCCGACACCGACGACCCGGCTCGGCTGGCGCACTCGGCCGCCGTGCGGCTGTTCCTGGACCGCGCCGGGATGACCGCCGAGCCGGCGGCCCTGGCCGGCGTCGCCGAGGTGTGCCGCCGGCTGGACGGCATCCCGCTGGCGCTGGAGCTGGCCGCCACCCGGGTCCCCGTGCTGGGCGTGCCCGAGCTGGCGGCCCGGCTGCGGGTGCCCACGGACCGGTTCGGGGTGCTGGGCAGCGGGCCGCGCGACGCGCCGGCCCGTCAGCGCACCCTGGCCGCGGTGATCGACTGGAGCTGGCGGCTGCTGACCGAGGCCGAGCGGGCCGTGCTGCGCCGGCTGGCCGTGCACGCGGGCGGCTGCACGCTGGCCGCCGCCGAGGAGGTGTGCGCCGGGGACGGGGTCGCCGCCGGCGAGGTGCTGGACCTGCTGGCCGGGCTGGTGGACCGCTCGCTCGTGGTACGCGGCGACGGGCCACGGTTCCGGCTGCTGGAGTCCGTCTCGGCGTACTGCCTGGACCGGCTGCGCGAGAGCGGCGAGGAGGCGGTCCTGCGGCGCCGGCACGCCGACCACTACCTGGCCCTGGCCGAGCGGGCCGAGCCGCGGCTGCGCGGGCGGGACCAGCGGGAGTGGCTGGGCCGGCTGGACGCCGAGGCCGCGAACCTGCGGGTGGCGCTGGACACGTTCCGCCGCGAGGGCGCGGCCGAGCCGGCGTTGCGGCTGGCCGGGGCCCTGGTGTGGTACTGGTTCCTGCGCGGCCGGCTCACCGAGGCACGCCGGGCGCTGGCCGGCGCACTGGACGTGCCGGGCGAGGCGCCCGCCACGATCAGGGCCGCCGCCGAGGCCTGGTACGCGGGCCTCACGATCCGGCAGGGGCAGGCCGATCCGGAGCGGGTGGCGCAGGTGCTGGCCGAGTACGAGAGGGTGGCCGACCCGGTCGGGCGGGCCAGGGCCGAGTGGTTCCTGGCCACGGCGGTCATCGACTTCGGCGACACGGAGGCCACCAGGACGCTGCTGGAGCGGGCCCTGGACACGTTCCGGGCGGCCGGCGACGGGTGGGGCGAGGCGGCGGCGCTGAGCAGCCGCGCCATGCTCGCGCACATGCGCGGCGACCCGGCCGCGCTGGAGCACGACGCCCGGCGGGCCGCCAAGCTGTTCGGCGAGCTGGGCGACGACTGGGGGGTGCTGCAGGCCACGGACTGGCTGATCGGCCTGGCGGACCTCACCGGCGACCACGCGGAGGCCGCCCGTATGAGCCGGGCCGACCTGCGGACGGCCGAGGAGCTCGGGTTGTGGTCCGACGTGGCCGGCCGGCTGAGCTGGCTGGCGTGGACCTCGGTGCAGGCGGGGGAGCACTCGTCCGCCCTGGAGTACGCCGAGCAGGCCAGGGCGCTGGCCGCCGAGCAGGGGGAGCGGTCGGGGGAGGCGTTCGCCGCCATCGGCCTGGCCTTCGCCGCCCGCCGCGCCGGACGGCTCGACCTGGCCGAGGAGCAGCTGCGGTGGCTGCTGGAGACCGCCCGGCGGCAGCAGGGGGACGGGGGCCGGCCGCCTTACCTGTCGATGGTGCTGTCCGAGCTGGGGTTGCTGGCCTGGCAGCGCGGCGATCCGGCCGCGGCGCTGACCTGGCTCCGGGAGGCTTTCGACGTCCACCGGGACCAGGGCTCGGTGCAGGGCATGGCGCTGTCACTGGCGGGCCTGGCCGCCGCCCTGGTGGCGAACGCCGCCCCGGACCCGGCCGCGGAGCGGGCGCCCTGCGGCCGGCCGGATTCGGCCGCGGGGCCGGCGGCGGGCGATCGGGCGGCCCTGGCCGCGGAGCCGGGGCTGGCGGCGCGGTTGGTCGGGGCGGCCGAGGCCGCCCTGCGCGCGGACGGGCGGCCGCTGTCCGCCGCCGAGCGTGAGGAGCTGGCCCGGCTCTCGGCCGCGGTCAAGTCCGCCGAGCCGGGCTTCGCGGACCAGTTCGCCCGCGGAGGCGAGCTCACGCTGGAGCAGGCCCGGCGCCTCGTGGACGGTGAGCTGCCTGGGCACGTAGTGGACGGGTGAGCTACCGGGGCACGTAGACGTGGACGACGAGCCCGGAGCCGAACTGGTTCACCTCGGCCAGCTTCAGGTGGGTGGTGTCGAACCCGGCGCCCTCGAACAGGTGCTTGCCCGCCCCGACGATGACCGGGAAATACCAGAAGTGGAACTCGTCGACCAGGCCGTGCTCGACCAGGGTGCGATCCAGCTCGCCGGTGCCCCACTTCAGGATGGTGCCGCCCGGCTGCTCCTTGAGCTTGGCGACCTCCTCGGCCACGTCGCCCTTCAGCAGGGTGGCGTTCCAGGTGGTCTCGGTCAGGGTCCGGGAGGCCACGTATTTCGGCAGCCCGTTCATGAGGTCGGCCTGCTCGCCATCGCGTGCCGACCACGCCTCCGCGAAGCCCTCGTACGTCACCCGCCCGAGCAGCATGGCATCCGCGGAGGTCATCAGTTTGCCGGCGTAGCCGGCGTGGTCCTCGTCCCAGTACGGCTGGCACCAGTGCTGCGGCTCCGCCCGGGAGGCCGTGGACGGGCGGGTGTCGTCGATGATGCCGTCCAGCGACACGAACGTGGACTCGATGAGCTTGCGCATGGTGGTTCCCTCCGGTCTGTGCCGGCGGCCCCGCGCCGCCTGCCCCATGACCATCAGCCTGCCGGGAGGCCCTTACCGTTTCCTTCCCACGCCCCTACCGGGCGCCTTCCGCGGCACTTTCCACGCCGCCGCCGGGCGGGGGAGTGGTCACTCTCAGCCTCTTGACGGCTGCAATGAGATCGTTAACACTCCCGACATATGGGCGCAGAACAGCCGACGCCGTCGACCACCCGGTGGCCACGGGTCGTTCGGCGGCGGCGGCCGGAACGGGCGCCGCGCGGCCCCCGACCATCGTTTCCCCAGCCCTTCGACCTGCACTGATCCGGCGCGAACACACCATGCCAGCCGGTCCGACGACTTGAATGTTAGCGCTAACATGCTGCCCCTCAGCACGGAACACCCCGCATCCCGAGCAAGGAACAGGACGATGCCATGACCGACATGATGCCCAGGCGCGAGGCGCTGCGACTGGCGGCCTTAGCCGCCGCCACCCCGTCCGCGATGGCCCTGACCGCCACCGCCGCGACCGGACCGGCCCAGGCCGAGACCCGGGCCGCGGCCCCGCAGCGGAACGACCCGCCGACGCCCGGCAGCTGGATCGTCAAGCCGTTCGCCAACGACCAGGTCACGCTGGGCGAGAGCCTGTTCAGCGCCAACCGTGACCGGATGCTGAACTTCCTGCGCGCCTACCCGGCCGACCGCATGCTGGCCAACTTCCGGGCCAACGCCGGGCTGGACACGCTGGGCGCCCAGCCGCCCGGTGGCTGGGACGACGCGACCGGCAACCTGCGCGGCCACTACAGCGGGCACTTCCTCAGCGCCCTCGCCCTGGCGTACGCGGGCTCCGGCGACGCGTTCTACAAGGACAAGGTCGACTACATGGTCACCGCGCTGGGCCAGTGCCAGGACGCGCTGGCCGCCAGGGTGGGGGAGCCCGCGCCGCCGCCCAAGCCCGTGGCCCGGGTGGAGGGCAGGTTCGGCCGGGCGGCCAAGCTGGACGGCCCCCAGTACGTGTCCCTGCCCGCCGGCATCGTGAGCGGCCTGGACGACTTCACCATCGCCATCTGGGTGAACCCGGCGGCGATCACCACCTGGTCCAGGATCTTCGACTTCGGCGCCAACACCACCCGCAACATGTTCCTGGCCATCAGCGCGGGCTCGGGGCCACGGTTCGCCATCACCACCAGCGGCGGCAACGGCGAGCAGCGCGTCAACGCCACCGGCCAGCTGCCCGCGAACCAGTGGAGCCACGTCGCGGTCACCCTCTCGGGCGGCACCGGGACGATCTACGTCAACGGCGCGCCGGTGGGCACGAACACCGCCATGACCCTCCGGCCGTCCAGCCTCGGCTCGACCGCCAACAACTGGATCGGCAAGTCGCAGTACGGCGACGCGTACCTGAGGGCCTCGGTGGACGAGCTCCAGATCTACGACCGGGCGCTGAGCCAGGCGGAGATCACGGCCCTGACCACCAGCGCGGACGGCGGGCTCGGCGGCGGGAACGTCGCGTGGTACCGCTTCGACGAGGAGAGCGGGGAGAGCGCGGGCGACTCCTCGGGCCGGGCGGCGGACGCCCGGCTGGTCTCCGAGCCGACCGGCGCCCCCGGCCCGAGTTTAAAAACCCCCCCATCTGGGCGCCCTACTACACCTGCCACATGATCATGAGAGGGCTGCTCGACGCCTACCAGCACGCCGGTAACCAGCAGGCGCTCGACATCGTGCTGAAGATGGGCGACTGGGTGCACAGCAGGCTCGGTCACCTGCCCCGGGCCCAGCTCGACCGCATGTGGGGCATCTACATCGCCGGCGAGTACAACGGCATGAACGCGGTGATGGCCGACCTCCACGCCCTCACCGGCAAACCGGAATACCTCGCGACGGCCAAGTGCTTCGACAACACCACCCTCCTCACGGCCACCGCCCCCAACCAGGACAAGCTCAACAGCAAACACGCCAACCAGCACATCCCCCAGTTCATCGGCTACCTGTCCATCTACGAGCGCAACCAGGAACGCCACTACTACAACGCCGCCGTGAACTTCTGGGACATGGTGGTGCCGTACCGGATCTTCACCGACGGCGGGCTGGCCGGCCCGACCGACAACGGCGAGCTGTTCGGCGAGCGTGGCGTCATCGTCGGCACCCTGGGCACCAACAACGCCGAGACCTGCTGCAACTACAACATGCTCAAGCTGAGCCGGGCCCTGTTCTTCCACACCGCGAACCCGAAGTACATGCAGTACTACGAGCGGGCCCTCTACGGCCAGATCCTCGCCTCCCGCCAGCACGCCGACAGCGCCACGAACCCGCTGCTGACCTACTTCATCCCGATGCGGCCGGGCGCCTCGCGGAGCTACGGCAACCTCGGCACCTGCTGTGGGGGCACCGGCCTGGAGAGCCACACCAAGTTCCAGGACTCGATCTACTTCCGGTCGGTGGACGACTCGACCCTCTACGTGAACCTCTACCTCGCCTCGGAGCTCAACTGGGCGGAGAAGGGCTTCGTGATCAAGCAGTCCACGAACTACCCGGCCGACCCCGCGGGAGTGACGACCCTGACGGTGCAGGGCAAGGGCCGGCTGGCCGTGAAGCTGCGGGTGCCGTACTGGGTGGAGAAGGGCTTCACGGTCCGGGTCAACGGGGACGAACAGCGGCTCGACGCCAGGCCCGGCGAGTACGTGACGATCAACCGGCAGTGGCGGCGCGGCGACACGATCAAGATCACGATGCCGTTCACCCTGCGCATCGAGAAGGCCCTGGACATCCCCACCACCCAGAGCATCGCCTACGGCCCCGTGCCGATGGTCGCCAAGAGCGACGAGACCACCTTCCGCGAGTTCTCCTTCTACAAGGACTTCACCCTGTCCGGCGACCTCACGCGGGCCGTCACCCAGACAGCCCCCATGACCTTCACCGCGGGTGGCCTGCCGCTGGTCCCCCTCTACATCAACAACACCGACCGTTACCACGCCTACTTCCACCGGGTCGAGCCGACCATCGTCTTCGGCCGGATCGACTCCGGCGTGCCGAACACCGCGCGCCCGGACTCGGTGTCGTTCCTCGACGCGGTCTGGGCCCGGGCGCCCTTCAAGGACCAGGGCCGCTTCGTCTCCACGGTCGGCCATACGGCGGACGAGTGGGTCGCGGCCGGCCTGATGACCAGGGCGCAGAAGGTCGCGGTCGTCACCGCGGCCGCCAAGGCCAGGCTTCCCCGCTGACCCGCCACCCACCGTGACCCGTGACCGCCGCCCCGCCCGGGCGGCGGTCACGAATCACCGCGAGCGGATCTACCGAATACTTCGATCAGGGCCTTCACCAGCGGATATGCGGGTAGCGGGGAGGTCACGGCGGCACTGGTCAGCGATCGTACCCGTTGCATGGTCATGCACTCTTGTGTATATACTTCTGCTCGTGTCCAAAGTACTCAGCTCTCTTCCTGTCGGCGAACGTGTCGGGATCGCCTTCTCCGGCGGCCTAGACACCTCGGTCGCGGTCGCGTGGATGCGCGAGAAGGGTGCCGTGCCGTGCACCTACACCGCCGACATCGGCCAGTACGACGAGCCCGACATCGGCTCCGTGCCCGGTCGCGCCTCGGCGTACGGCGCGGAGGTCGCCCGGCTGGTCGACTGCCGGGCCGCCCTCGTGGAGGAGGGGCTCGCGGCCCTGGCGTGCGGCGCGTTCCACATCCGCTCCGCCGGTCGCGGCTACTTCAACACCACCCCGCTCGGGCGGGCCGTCACGGGCACCCTGCTGGTCCGCGCGATGCTCGAGGACGACGTGCAGATCTGGGGCGACGGCTCCACCTTCAAGGGCAACGACATCGAGCGGTTCTACCGCTACGGCCTGCTCGCCAACCCCGCCCTGCGGATCTACAAGCCGTGGCTGGACGCCGACTTCGTCAGCGAGCTCGGCGGGCGCAAGGAGATGTCGGAGTGGCTGGTCGCCCACGGCCTGCCCTACCGGGACAGCACGGAGAAGGCCTACTCTACCGACGCGAACATCTGGGGCGCCACCCACGAGGCCAAGGCGCTGGAGCACCTCGACGCGGGCATCGAGACCGTTGAGCCGATCATGGGCGTGCGGTTCTGGGACCCCGCCGTCGAGATAGCCACCGAGGACGTCACGATCGGCTTCGAGCAGGGGCGGCCGGTGACGATCAACGGCAAGGAGTTCGCCTCCGCCGTCGATCTGGTGCTGGAGGCCAACGCCATCGGCGGGCGGCACGGCATGGGCATGTCCGACCAGATCGAAAACCGGGTCATCGAGGCCAAGAGCCGGGGCATCTACGAGGCTCCGGGGATGGCGCTGCTGCACGCGGCATACGAGCGGCTGATCAACGCGATCCACAACGAGGACACCCTGGCCGCCTACCACAACGAGGGGCGGCGCCTCGGCAGGCTGCTCTACGAGGGCCGCTGGCTGGACCCGCAGGCGCTGATGCTGCGCGAGTCGCTGCAGCGCTGGGTCGGCACGGCGGTCACCGGCGAGGTGACGCTGCGACTGCGGCGCGGCGAGGACTACTCGATCCTGGACACCACCGGCCCGGCCTTCAGCTACCACCCGGACAAGCTCTCCATGGAGCGGACCGAGGACTCGGCCTTCGGGCCGGTCGACCGCATCGGCCAGCTCACCATGCGCAACCTCGACATCGCCGACTCGCGCGCCAAGCTGGAGCAGTACGTCGGGCTCGGCCTGGTCGGCAGCCCGCACCCGATGCTGGTCCCGCAGGCGGCCCCGACCGGGCTGATCGGTGAGATGCCCGAGGGCGGGGCGGAGGCCATCGCCTCCCGGGGCGAGGCCCAGGAGGACGACGAGCTGCTCGACCTCGCCGCGATGGAGTCCGGCACCGACTGACGACCGGCGGACATTCGCGTTGTGAAGGCGGTGGCCTTTGCCGGCTACTCAAGGGCGAAGAGCGCCCAGGACTGTCCCTGGGCCAGGCCGGCCAGCTCACGGCCGCACTCCTTGAGCAACCGCGGGCCCGAGCTGATGTGCGCGGTGCCCGCGTGGACGTCCCTGAACAGCCGCTGGATCAGCCCGTCGCGCAGCGCCGAGGTGCCGCCCGAGGCGTAGACGAACCGGGCCACCTCGGCGGCCGTCCAGGTGATGTGGTTGAGCGCGAGCCGCACCATCGTCTCCTCGCGTACGTCGAGGTGGCGACCGGAGTCCAGGGTGCGTTCCGTGTCGGCCCACGTCTGGTGCACCAGTGCCCTGGCCGCACGGAACCCGGCCTCGGCGCGGGCGAAGTCGGTGTGGAAGGCGTCGCTGTCGGCGATCTGGCCGGGCCGCCCGGCCCGCGCCCCGGCGTACCGGACCAGCTCGTCGAGCAGCCGGCGGCCGACGCCCAGCGCCCAGCCGGAGTGGCAGATCAGCGACTGGTCGAGCACGCCGAGCCGGTAGACGGCGCCGCCGCGCAGCGGCTCGTCCTCGGTGGCGACATGCGTCCACGACTCCGGTACGAAGACCCCGTGGATCGCGTAGTCGATGCTGCCGGTCGCGCGCAGGCCGAGGACGTCCCAGTTGCCGAGCATCTCGACGTCCTCGATCGGGGTGATGAAGATCCGGGCCTCGTCGGTGCCCTCGACGGTGCCCTCGACAGTGGCGAGGCTGTGCGCGTACTGGGCGTGTGGCATGCCTGAGGCGAAGCTCCACTGTCCGCTGAGGCGGAAGCCGCCGTCCTCGCGTACGGCGGTGCCCGGCCGGGTGCCCTGACCCGCGATGAGCGGCGTACGCGGGCCCCTGAAGATCCGCTCGACGGCGTCGTCGCCCAGGTAGGCGCCGGCGGTGCCGTTCTCCAGGGTGGTGGCCATGACCACCCAGCCCGTCGAGGGGTCGGCGTAGGAGAGCTCCTCGAAGACGTCGAGTAGTTCCCTGGGGGACAGCTCGGCGCCCCCGAGCGGCGCCGGCACCCAGATATCGAAGAGACCTGCTTCGTGCAGGGCGTCCACGACGGGGGTGGTGAGCCTGCCCTGCGCCTCGGCCGCGGCCGCCTCGCGCTCGATCAGCGGGCGCAGGCCGCGGGCCCGGTCCAGCATGGCGGTGCCGGCGGTGTGCAGTCGCGGTGTGACACTCATGTCCTGATGCTCCTGTTCCTGATCGTCGGCGCTCCTCCTTCCGTCAGATCACGTCGGCGACAGCTTGTCCAGGGCAGTGGCCCGTCAGGGCAGCGCGGCGGCTTGTCCAGGGCGGTGGCCCGTCAGGGCAGCGCGGCGGTGGTCCGCCGCCGCAGGTGCTCCTCGTGGGCGGGGTCGGTGCACAGGGTCACGGTGAGCCCGGACGCGGCGTTGCCGGCGAGGATGTCCAGCAGCACGGTGAGCTGCTCGGGGGGCTCCTCGGCGAGCAGGTCCTCGGCGTGCGTCACGGCCAGGGCGACGGGTCCGACGTCGCGCAGGGAGTCGGTGAGCGCGTCCCAGTTGCGGCCGAAGTAACCGGGAAGGCGCAGAACCCGCGCCACCTCCTCGAAGAAGGCGGCGCGGGTCCGGCAGGCCCGCCCGTCCAGCACCGCGGGCGCCGGGCCGGTGGACACCGTCAACCAGGGCGGCAGCGGACGTGCGGCGGCGGTCATCGGGATCCTAGAGGCGGTAGAAGTCGGTGTAGTGGTTCGGCGAGAACCACGTCACGCCGGTGCTGCGGTTGACGACGATCCGGTAGGCGTCACGCGCGGCGCCGCGCGCCCGGGAGTAGACGTCGTACTCATAGTAGGTGGCACCGCTGGGGAGCTGGCCCTCGCGGTTGTAGAAGCGTCCGCCGGTGTAGTTGTAGCGGCCGTCGGGCCAGGAGTACCAGCCGGCGGAGGTGGGGTAGCCCTTGGACGACCAGGTCGCCCTGGCGGAGCGGGCGTCGGCGCAGCGGGAGATGGTGCAGGAGCTGTAGACCGCGGCGTTGGCCGGGACGATGCCGACCAGGCCGATGAGGGAGACGACGGCGGTGAGGACGACGGTGAGCCGGGCCGGCCAGGACGGTCCGGGGCGGTGGGGAGTGGGCACGAAGCCTCCTTGCGGGCGGTGCGACGGACACCGCAATGATCACCGCCACCTCTGACTAATGACAATAAGCTGGCGTCAAAGGGACGGTGAATACTTTACGGACACCCGCTGTGCCCCGATCGTCAGCGGGCGTCATGGGCCACGTCGCGCCGGGCGCGGATGGCGGAGTCCGGCTTTGATCTTTACGGACGGGCCGCAACGGAAGATTATTTCGGGGTAAACCTCCACGTACGTGAGGAGTAAGGCGTGTCCCTCGACAGGCGCACCCTCCTGCAGACCGCCGGCCTGACGGCCGGCCTGATCGCCCTTACCCCCTCTGCCGCCAACGCCGACGTCCTGACCGCCGCCGACCCCACCCCGCCCCGCGGCAAGAACGAGGGCAAGGGCCCCTTCAGGAAGCTCGTGATCCGCGGGGTCAACGTGATCGTCGGCGCCGGGGGCGAGGTCGTTGGCCCCGTCGACATCGTCGTCAAGCGCAACCGCATCGACGAGATCATCCGGATCGACCCGAACGCCCCCAGGCGCCGCAAGCCGCACGACGCCGACCACGAGATCGACGCCACCGGCATGTGGGTCATGCCGGGCCTGGTGGACGAGCACACCCATACCGGCACCGGCAACACCCCCCGCACCTACGCCTACAAGCTGTGGCTGGCCCACGGGGTCACCACGGTCCGCGGAGTGACCCTGGCGGCGAACGCCGACGCCGTACGCGACAGGGAGGCCGGCGAGCGCAACGAGATCGTCGCGCCGCGCATCGTGAACTACCAGACCCCGGGCAGCGGCTGGGACGGCGGCCAGGTCGACTCCCCGGAGAAGGCCGCCGCCTGGGTCTCCTGGGCGGCCGCGAACGGGGTGGATGGCATCAAGTTCTTCGGCGACCGGGTGTACGGCCGGCCGGAGATCGAGGTCATGATCGCCGAGGCCCGCAAGCGGGAGCTCGGCACGACCATGCACCACTCGCCGCCGATCTACAAGCAGCTCAACGCGGTCGAGTCCGGCAGGCTCGGGCTCGGCACGGTCACCCACTTCTACGGCCACTTCGAGTCGCTGCTCAAGGAGGGCCGCGAGCATCCCAAGCCGCCGGGCTACGACTACAGTAACGAGGCCGCCCGCTGGCGTGGCGTCGCCACGGTGATCGACTACACCTACCCGCCGGGATCGCCGCAGTGGCGGGCGTACCTGGAGGAGCAGCTGGAGAACAAGGTCAACTTCGGCCCCACCTTCGGGGTCTACCTGGCCGGGCGCGACCTGGCCAGGGTGCGCGGGCTCGACTGGCATCCGCGCTTCGCGCTGCCCACCATCTGGGACTTCTGGGAGCCGAGCCCGCAGGCGCACGGGTCGTTCTACTACGACTGGACCAGCGAGGACGAGGCCAGCTGGAAGCGCTTCTACCAGCAGTACTTCCAGCTGATCCACGACTACAAGGAGATGGGCGGGCGCATCCTGGGCGGCACCGACCCGGGCTTCATCTACAACCTGTACGGTTTCGCCAACATCACGGAGTTGGAGATGCTCCGGGAGGCGGGGCTCAGCGCGCTGGAGGCCATCGAGGCCATGTCCGGAAATGTCGCCCAGGCCCTCGCCGACCCGCGCGGCGAACGCCCCGAGTACGGCACCGTCAGACCCGGTATGTACGCCGACCTCGCCGTGGTCCCGTACAACCCGCTGGAGGACCTCAAGGTCCTCTACGGCACCGGCGCCACCCGGCTGGACGCCACGACCGGCGACGTCAGGCGCATCGGCGGCGTGCAGTGGACGATCCGCAACGGCGTCGTCTACGACGCCAAGAAGCTGCTCGCCGACGTGGCCGACATGGTGAAGGCACAGAAGGCGGCCGGCGCCTGCAGCAACGTCGACCCCGACTGGAGCACCTACGGCCCTTGCGGCGGCAGCGCAGGCGCCGACATCCCACCCCCAGCCAAGCCCGCCGCCCGACCCACCATCCCAAGCCGGCCCTGACCGCCGGCCCTTCCCGCCGCCCACCGACGGCCCGATCCCTTACCCGATTTCCAGGCCCCCCGAGCTTTCGACCGTTGGCCCTGAAGTGAGGCGGTCGCCGACGTTCGCTGCCGGATTTCCCGGCAGCGAACGCTTTTCTTCAGCAGAACACCCCCACGACACCCGCATCCACGCCTCCACAGAGGAGCCTTCCATGGACGTGGCCCCTCACGGAGGACCTCCCACGGACGCATCTCCCAAGGAGGGGGCCTTCCGCGGGCGGGTCTCCCAAGGAGGGGCCTTCCACGGACGCGTCCCCGAGGGAAGGACCTCTCAGGAAGGAGACCTTCCACGGACGCGTCTCCCGCGGACGTGTCTCCCGCGGACGTGTCTCCCGCGGACGTGGCCTCTCACGGACGCGTCTCCCACGGACGTGGCCTCTCACGGAGGGGCCTCCACGGACACGTCTCGACGGAGGGGCCTCCCATGGACCGTCTCTTCCGGAGGGGGCCGTCCACGGACGCATCTCCCACGGAGGGACCTTCCACGGAGGGGCCTCCGGCGGAAGGGCCTTCTATGGACGTGGCCTTTCACGGAGGAAGCCTTCCACGGACGCGTCTCCCTCGGGGGCCTCCCACGGAGGGGGCTCCGACGGAAGGGCCTTCCCACGGACGCGCCTTCCATGGAGGCGCCGTCACATTCGGCGGCACCCAACCGGGGGGAGCGGCTCAGGACTTGTACAGGAGCGACAGCGGCGGCTTCTGCGCATCCCGATCGAGCAACTGCGTGGCCGTACGCCCGACGTAACGGGTCAGCGACCGGGCCAGGTGCGGTTGGTCGAAGTAGCCGAGCAGGTGGATCACGTCGTGGACCGGCGTCCCCTCCCGGATCAGGATCGCCGCCTGGCGAGCACGGTCGATCTGCCGGATGGCACCGCGGGTGAGTCCGGTGGCCGCCACGAAACGCCGCTGGAGCGTACGTTCCGACACATCCGGCGTCGCGCCCCGCACCACCGCGGCGACGACCCGATCGAGGGCCAGGACCTCCTCGCGCACCATCCGCGCGACGAACGCCTCAGCGTTGTCATAGCTGGGAAGATCCCAAGCCGATCCTTTCAGCCAGAACGACCTCCGCGTCGCGTCGGGAATCTCCGCGATGCCGTCCACGAGCCGGTTGGCCGGGAGATGCGGCATCGAGGTGCCGAGCGAGAAGCTGATCCCGAAAAATGTGGACTCTTCGGGGACCGGAGCATGGCCGGCCCTCGTCTCGGGCCCTACGACCGCCACGCTGACCCGGCCGCGGTGCTCCCAGAAGACCAGATCCCAATGCGACGCTGCGACCGCCGTCATCTGATCGACACCCTGGCTGCGGCTACGCCAAACCCGCTCGATGTACGGCGAGTCGGACGGCCGACTCTCGACGTCCAAGCCCATCCGAGTCCATCCTCCTCGCTCCCCGGCACCACACGGAAGCCGTCGCGCCCCCGCCCCTGACGCCCCCCGCGCCAAGCCGCACCCCAGAACCTACGCCGACAGGCGAGGGGAGACTACACCGCCCCACCCACCCCCTCCCCGGCCCCACCCACCCGCCCTTTCGCCCCACCCATCCGCTCCCCAGGCCCACCTGCCTTTCCAGCAGGCCGGGATTCCCATTCCTCAGCGCCGTCGCCACCACGTTCAGCGAACCTCCACTTCGGTGCCGGCGAGGGACCACCGCGACCACCCCCGCGCCCACCCCCGCGACCACCCCCGCGCCCCCCACTCCGGGGCGTCACTTCGCCCGCTCTGGTGGCCATTGCCAAAATCGAGAAGCTGGTACTAATCTTCTTTATTACTATGAATGACGTACATAATTTGATGCGTGACTCAGGCGGCCTGCTCTACGACCCCCGGGTCCGGGCCGCGATGAACCAGTTCACCGATAGTGACGGCGATGTCGATGCCGACCTGCTCGCCTTCGAAGCGGGTGCCGCCGTCCGCACCGCCTACCACGCGGTCGAGCGCATGCGGGCCCACGGCTCCGAGGGCAGAGGGGTCAGCGCGGGCGCGCTGGACCTGCTGCTCCGGCTCAGCACCGGCGACCAGGGGATCAGCATCGGTGACCTGGCCAGGGCCGCCGGGGTCAGCTCCCGTAACGTCACCGGCCTGGTGGACACCCTGGAACGCGACGGGCTGGTGCGCCGGGTCCCCGATTCGAGCGATCGGCGCTCGGTCCTGGCCGAGATCACGCCCGCCGGGCGGGACTGGATCGCCGCCTTCCGCGAGCCGTCCCGGCGCGCCATGCGGGCCATGTTCCACGGGTTCACACCCGACGACCTGGCCGTCTTCCGTGACCTCTGCCTACGACTGGCCACCAACCAGCGCCGCATCGCCGACCACCTGCGCCAGGCCGACCCAGCCGTGACCATCACGCCCCCGAACCGGACTGGCTCCCAGCTGTGACCACCACATCTTCCGCGCCAGGCCAGCTCCCAGCCGTGACCATCGCGCCCCCAAACCAGGCCGGCTCCCAGCCGTGACCATCACAACCTCCCGCGACCAGGCCAGCTCCCAGCCGTGACCATCGCGCCTCTCGCGCCAGGCCGGACCCCTGTCATCACCACGACGCCCCCGCAACAGATCGGACGCCGACCATGACCACCGCATCTCAGGACCGAACTCGCCACGCCGTGCGCGGATATCACGAAGCCCGTTTCAGGGGTGACGTGGCCGCGGCTGCCAGCCATCTGGGACGACCCTTTCGCTTCCAGAGCCCGTTCATCACCTCCGACGACCCGGAAGGACACCTGGCGACACTGCCGGGGTTCGTGTCGATCGTGACCGGCGTCGAGCTCATCAGCGAGTTGTACGGCGAGACCGAGGCGACGCTCGTCTACGACGTGCACACCGCGACACCGGCCGGAACGCAGCGCACGGCCGAGCACTTCCGCCTGAGCGACGGCAAGATCGCCTCGATCCTCCTGGTGTTCGACACCTCGCCCTGGCAGCCCATGAAAGCCCACATCCAGCCGTGAAGCGCGGGCACCGGAGACCACTCCGCCCGAACCCGACCCCCGAGGCAGGCCCTCACTCGTCGGGCGAGGTGACGGAGACGAACCCGGTGCCCGCTCGGTAGTTGGGGGACTGGTGGCGGAAGTAGGTGTTGTAGACCTCGCAATAGCGCCCCCCGCGCGCCAGCAGCGTCGCGTGGTCGCCTTCCTCCACGATCCGCCCGTGATCCAGCACGATGATCCGGTCGACGTGCTCGATCGTGGACAGCCGGTGCGCGATGACGATCGAGGTCCGCCCGGCCAGCACCACGTCGAGCCCCTCCTGGATCTGCGCCTCGGTCAGCGGGTCCACGCTCGCCGTGGCCTCGTCCAGCACCACGATCGCCGGATCCTGGATCAGCAGCCGGGCCAGCGCCACGAGCTGGCGCTGGCCCATGGACAGTGCCCGGCCGTGCTCGCCCACGTCCGTCCGCAGGCCGTTCGGCAGGGCGTCGATCCAGTCGCCGCCGCCCACCGCCGCCGCGGCCGCCTGCACCTCCTCGGGGCTCGCGTCCGGTCTCGGGTAGCGGATGTTGTCGGCGACAGTGCCGCTGAACAGGAACGGGATCTGCGGCACCGCGCCGATCTGCCGGCGGTAGCCGCCCAGGTCGAGGGAGCGGATGTCCTGGCCGTCGATCAGCAGCCGCCCGTCCTGGAACTCGTAGAAGCGCGTGATCAGCTTGCTCAGCGTCGATTTCCCGGCCCCGGTGTGGCCCACCAGCGCCACGCTCTCTCCGGCCTCGATGAGCAGGTCGAAGTCGCGCAACACCGGCTGGGCGGGGTCGTAGCCGAACGTGACGCCCTGGAACTCGATGCGGCCCGCCAGCTTCCCCGCCGGCCGCGCGTCGGTCTGCACCACCCGGGGCGGCGCGTCGATCAGGGCGAACACGCGCTCGGAGGCGGACAGGCCCTGCTGGAACTGAGACCAGAAGGCGGCGATGGACGTCAGCGGGAACCAGAAGAGGGCCACGCCCTGGAGGAACAGGTACCAGTCACCCGCCGACAGGCCGCCCGCGAGCACGGTCGTGCCGCCCAGTTGCACCAGCCCCACCGTGGCGAGCCCCGCCACCAGGAACAGCACGGGGAAGATGCTGGAGAAGACGAACCCCTGCCGGAGCGTCACCTGGTAGCTCTGCCGGTTGATGGGCCGGAACTCGTCGTAGACCTGCCGCTCCTGGCGGAAGTTCTTCGCCACCGCGATGCCGCCCATGGTCTCCTGCAGGTTGGCGTTGACCCGGCTCAGCGAGCGCTGCGCCCGGCGGGTGCTGATCCTGGCCACCCGCCGGAAGAGCAGCGCGATGCCCACCACGATCGGCACCACGAGCAGCGTCAGCAGGGCCAGCTCGACGCTGCGCATGAACAGCAGGACCGTGACGAAGCCCACCATCAGCACCTGGCTGATCAGGTCCATGGTCAACGTGGACACGGTGGCGAAGTCGTCGGTGTCGGACGTCACCCGGCTGACGATCTTGCCGGACGGCGTCTCGTCGTAGAACGACAGGTCCCGCGCCAGCACCGCGTCGAACGCGTCTTCGCGCAGCCGCAGCACGATGTCGCCGGTGACCCGCGCGCTGTTCCACTGCCGGACGAAGTTGAACACCCAGGAGAGCGCGCCGGCGAGCAGGATCGCCACCGCGAGCTGCCAGCCCACCGCGGCGATGGTGCCGTCGGCGATCGCGTCCACGCCTTCACTGACCAGCAGCGGGATGGCCGCCTGGGCCGCGGAGTTGAGCACGATCATGGCCGCGACCAGGAGCATCGTGCCCAGTTTGGGCCGGAAGTATGACATGATCCGGCGCAGCAGGTCACGATCGCCGTAGGTGCGGTCGTAGTCTTCGGCGTCCAGGCCGTCCATGATGAAGCCCATCAGCGAGCCCCTCCCTGCTCCCCGGCCAGGACCGGCCGCTCGTCGCCCATGTCGACCTCGTCGTAGTGGGCGAAGACCCGCCGGTAGAGGCGGCTGCGCGCGATCAGCTCGTCATGCGTGCCGAAGTCGGCCACCTCGCCCCGGCGGAGCAGCAGGACCTTGTCCGCCCACCGGATCTGGGAGAGGCGGTGGGTGATCAGCAGTGTGGTACGCCCCTCCAGGATGCGCCCGATCGCCTGCTGGATTTTGTCCTCGGTCGCGGAGTCGATCGCGCTGGTCGAGTCGTCGAGGATGAGGATCGCCGGGTCGGTCAGCAACGCCCGCGCGATGGCCAGCCGCTGCCGCTGCCCGCCCGAGAGCGTGACGCCGCGCTCGCCGATGACGGTGTCGTATCCCTCGTCCAGCTCGCTGACGAACTCGGCGGCCTGGGCGTCCTCCGCCGCCCTGACCACGGCCTCCTGATCGGCCCGCTGGCCGAGGCCGAAGGCGATGTTCTCGGCCACGGACCGGGAGAACAGCACGATGTCCTGCTCGATGGTGGAGATCTGGGACCGCAGCGAGTCGAGGTCCCAGTCGCGTACATCCACGCCGTCGACGAGGATCCGGCCCGCGGTCACGTCGTAGATCCGGGGGACCAGCTTCGTCAGCGTGCTCTTGCCCGACCCGGTCTCCCCGACGATCGCCACCGTCTCTCCCGGCCGCACGGTGAACGTCACCCCGCGCAGCGCCGGCTCCCCGTCGTCGGCGTAGCCGAACGTCACGTCCTCGAAGACGATCTCCCCGCTGATCGGCGCGGCGTGCCCGTCCGGCCGCTGCTCGATCTCGCTCTCGGAGTTGATGATGCCCAGGATGCGGCGGGAGGACACGATGCCGATCTGGACCAGGGAGAACGTGAAGATCGAGATCTGCGTCGGGAAGGCGAGCATGCCCATGAGCCCCATGAACGCCACCAGCTGCCCGACGGTGATCTCCCCGGCGGCCTGGAGGGCCAGGCCGTGCCACAACGCCCCCGCCATCGCGAACGCGAACAGCAAGGTAGGCAGGTAACGGGCCTGGACCAGCCCATTGCGTACGAACGAGTCGCGGTAGCGGCGCGCGTCGGCCCGGAACCGGCCCCGCTCCTGCTCCTCCTGCGCGGTCACCTTGATCACCTCGATGCCGCGCACCGCCTGGTTGAGCCCCGCGTTGAGATCGCCGAACTGCTCCCGCATCCGCGTCGACACCGGGTTGAGCTGCCTCATGTAGTGCCAGAGCGCGAACGCGAACACCACCGAGAACACCCCCGGCACCAGCAGCAGCCGCGGATCGAGCATCGCGATGAAGGCCAGCCCCACCAGCCCCTGGAAACCCGAGTCCACGATCAGGTCGGCACCCGGTGTGACCATGACGGACAGTTGCCGGATGTCGTTGGCGGCCCTGGCCATCAGGTCCCCGACCCGCTGCCGGCTGTGGAAGGTCTGGCTCTTGCCCAGCAGGCTCACGTAGAGCTCGTCGCGGGCGTCCCGCTCCAGCCGCTTGGCCAGCACCTCGCTCGACAGCCGCGCGACCAGGTCGAACAGCCCCCTGGCCGTCACGATGGCGAGCAACGCCCACGCGATCAGCCCGAGCGCGTCCAGCGGCTCACCCCGCACGCCCAGCACGGCGTCGAAGGCGTCACCGGTGAGCTGGGGAACCATGCCGTTGAGCGCCACCATGACCAGCGATCCGCCGAGGAACCCGGCCAGGTGCAGGGGATGTCGGCGCAGGTGGGACCAGAGCCAGCGCACCGGCCCTCGCCGGTCGTAGCCCGGACCGGAAACGGTGAACTCTGTAGTGCCGGTGGTCACAGAACCAGCCCCCCCGAGCCAGGTGCTAGGTGAAACTTCGAACCTGCTTTCTATCACCGGGCACCGACAATTCCCATCGCTTTTCGCTGCCCCCGAACCCCGGACACGAACCCGCGAGGAGAGCTTGCCGGGTCGCCCGCCCGCCCGCCGGGTACGCTGGTGCACGGCGTCCGTCCGCGCCCAACCTCCGGCGATCCGCCCCAGCCGGGTCACTCCAGGAGGCAAAGGGAGGTCCACCTCCCGGCCGGGGCTTCGTTGCCGATCGTGCGCCCACCGCATCGGTCGCTGGGGGATCGCGGGCGGGCCGCGGGAGACGATGATGACCAAGCGAGCCGACTTCAAGCGGCGCGTGCGCGCCCGGATGGCCAAGACCGGCGAGTCGTACGCGACCGCCCGCAGCCGCCTCCTCGCCGACGAGCCGGGCACGGCCGCCGCCACCCCCGCCGCGGCCGAGATGGCGGCGGCCCTGCACGTGAGCAACGGCGATGCCACGGACCTGGCCGGGACCGGGCTCGCGGAACGCGTGCTCTACTGGCGTGACGTCCTGCACGAGGGGCCGGTGCCCGCAGTTGGGCCCGAGGAGCTCCGCCGGATCAGGGTCGGCTTCCTGGCCGGGGCAGGCGTGGCCGACCGCGCGGAGAGCGCCGCCATGTTCGCCGAACGGGACCGCACCCTGGAGGCCAACCGCGACGGCGAGTACGTCCTGTGGTTCGAGGCGGACCTGTACGACCAGCTGCAGATCATCCAGATCCTCGCCCGCCTGGCCGAACTCGGCGTGCCGGCGCGGCGTATCACCCTGATCTGCATCGGCGAGCACCCCGGCATCGCCCGCTTCGGCGGCCTCGGCCAGCTGACTGCCGAGCAGTTGCGCGAGCTGCCCGCCACGAACGCGTGCGCCCGGCTGACCCCCGCCGCGCTCCGGCTCGCCACCGACGCCTGGGCCGCCTTCCGGGCGCCGACCCCGGACGGGCTGCGTGCCGTGGCCGGCAGCCGCTCGGGTGAGCTGCGGTTCCTGGGCGAGGCGTTCGACCGGCTCAGCCGGGAGTACCCGGCGACCAGGGACGGGTTGTCGCTGACCGAGCGGCGGATCCTGGCCGCCGTCGCCGACGGCGCGACCTCGGCCGAGACGGCGTTCGTCCGCGCCGGGGCCCGGGAGACGCGCCCGTACCTGGGAGACACCTCGTCCTTCGCGATGATGGACCGGATGGCGAGCGCCCCCGTCCCGCTGCTGAGCATCGAGCCGGCGGACCGTCGGGTCGATCGCGGCACCGGCCTGCGGCTGACCGGCACCGGGGCACGGGTGCTCGCCGGGGCGGCGGACCACGTGACGCTCAACGGCATCGACCGGTGGATCGGCGGGGTGCACCTGCGCGGGCGCCGCGTGCCGTGGCGCTGGGACGACGGCACCGAAACCCTCATCCGTCCGCCCGAGGCCGACCCGCAGGACCCACCCCACCCCACTCCCTGACCGCCGGCCACCACGCCACCGCCCGGGGACGCCTGGTGGGGCCGGGTGCGCGTACCGTCACGCCGCGGCCCGGCGCCGGCTGTCACGCCGGCGCCGGGCCGGACGTCAGCGGGCGGTCACGGCCGGGCTTACGACCGGAGTCGCGGCGGGGCCCGACCAGGGGAGCCGGTCCGTGGGCCACTGCTCGGATCGGTTCTTCAGCAGGCTCGCGACAGTGCCCACCTGGCAGCGGAAGTCCGGCGGCGGCACCGTCAGCGAGATCAGGTACGCGTCGATGGGCTCCGTGCTGCACCTGTCCTTGCCGTAGATGCGGTGACCCCAGCCCTCATAGGTGAGCAGCGTCGCCTTCGGGCCGAGCTGGCGGGCGACGTTGGCCGACCAGATGTGCGGGGTGGAGGGGTCGTGCAGCGAGTTGCCCAGCAGCAGCGGGGCACTGCCGGTGTAGCGCAGCCGGTGCTGCGGGTTGGTGGTGGGGTGGTTGAGGCAGACCGGCAGGTCCTCGATCGGCATCGGGTTGTAGCTCATGTCGGGGGCCAGGCGGTTGGAGCTGCGCATGAGCGCGGCGTACTCGTCGTAGTCGCGCACCCGCAGGTTGTAGTCCTGGCAGAGGATGGCGGTGGGCAACTCCGCGACCTCGCCCGACACGGGCTGCCGGCCGGGCAGCGGCGGGACCCACGACGGCGGCGGGCCGCCGTCCAGGGCGTTCAGCATCTCGCTCAGAAGCTGCCAGGCGGGGCCTTCGGTGCCCAGCACGCCCTGCCAGAGCACCTGCACCTCGGTCATCGGGCGGTCGGGGACGCCCGGGTAGTACAGCTCGCCGGCCCGCGCCTTGGCGCGCAGCCCCGCCCACACGGCCCGGACGTCCCGGCCGTGCAGGGCACAGCTGGGCTCCTGGTCGCACCAGCCGACGAACTGGTCGAACGCGTCCTCGACCGCCGCGGCCTCGGTGTCGAGGAAGTCCTTGACGTTCAGGCTGTGGTCCATGTTGCTGTCCAGGGCGAGTGCCCGGACGCGGTGCGGGTACAGCTCGGCGTACATCTGGCCCATCAGCGTGGCGTACGAGACGCCGTAGAACGTCAGCTTCTCCTCGCCGAGGGCGGCGCGGATGGCATCCATGTCACGGGCGACGTTGACCGAGTCGACGTGGTCGTACAGGGGACCGGTACGGGCGCGGCAGTCCGCGCGCAGCTTCTTGGTGTACGCGGTCCACCGGTCGAAGTCGGCCTGGCTGGTCATGACCGCGTGCGGCATCTGGTTGTACACCGACGCCGAGCAGATCACCGGATGGCTGCGGCCCACGCCGCGCGGGTCGAAGCCGACGATGTCGAAGTGCCGCTGCAACTCCTCGGTGAACTGGCCGGGAGCGGCGTAGGCCATCTCCACGCCGGAGCCGCCGGGGCCGCCCGGGTTGACCAGCAGGGACCCGACCCGGGCCGCGGGATCGGTGGCCTTGCGCCGGGCCAGCGCCAGGTCGACGGTCGGGCCCCACGGCCTGGACCAGTCGATCGGCACGGCCACCGTGCCGCATTCGGCCTCCGGCTCCTCTTCACAGGGCGCCCAGGTGATGCCGCGCTTCCCGGTCTCCGCGGCAGCGGGCGGTGCGGCGGCCGCGTTCGCGGCCGTGGACAGGGGTAAAAGCCCTGCCGCCACCACGAAAGCGGCTGTGAGCAGGGAAAATCCTCTTCGCACATTGCTCCAATCGTCGTCGGCCCGCGCCGGTACGGCACCTGGCCGGCTTGATCATCCCCGTCGACGGCTCCGAACCCGGGCCGTCGGTATGCCCGGCCGCTGTGCCCGGCCGAGCCCACGACCATCAAAGCGGAGCGGTAATCATTTCGTACGCGCTATTACGAAATTTCCGGACAACCGTGTGTCGGGTTTCTGGCACAAACCCGACAAACAGCACGCCACCCGGGCGATGGGAGCATTGGCGGGCCGGCGAATCCCGCGTGATCTTGCCGGCTGCCCGGCGGGATCACCGCGCCGTCGCAGCCCATTGGCAACGGCGCGGGACAGGAGGTTCACGAAACAGAGGCTCGTCCTCACGGGCGAGCTGGAACGTGCGTGTGGCGCGGCGGTCGGGGGCCGCCGCGCCACAGGGGTGCGGTGTTGCGGGCGTTCGGAGGTCAGCCGGCGCTGCAGGAGACCGTCGGCCAGGTCGAGTTGCCGTTGTGCTGGATCGTCACCCCCCAGTTGTTGCCGCTGCCGTTGGGCCTGGCGGTCAGCACCTGGGCGCTGGGGTAGCTCGCGCTGATGTTCCAGGTGGCGATGACCCGCGCAGGGGACGGCACGTTCATCGTCACAGTCCAGTTGCTCGATCCGCTGACCGCGACGTTGAGGTTGTAGCGGTCGCTCCACTGCTGGCCGGCGCTCAGGGAAGCGGTGCAGCCGCCGGGGCTGGGGCCGGGGCCCGAGCCGGAGCCGCCGATCGTGATGTTGGAGCTGCCGCTGCTCTGGTATCCCTCGGTCCCGAGGATCATGTAGTCGTGGCTGCCCAGGCTCATGCCGTAACGGGCCCACGCGTCGAAGTGGTTGCCGGTGGTGATGGTTCCGCCCGTCTTCTTCGACTGCCGGACGCTCCAGTACTGGTTGAAGGTCCTCGTGCCCTCGATGGAGGGGGCGTTGTAGCGCGTCGTCTGGTAGACGTCGTACGTGCCGCCGTCGGTGGTCACCGTGCCCTTGTACGTCCCCGTGGGCCGGTAGGTGCCCCAGTTGTCGACGACGTAGTACTCCACGAGCGGGTTCCTGGTCCACCCGTAGAGCGCCAGGTACGCGTTGCCCGACGGACTGAAGCTGCCCGAATAGCTCACGCTCCTGCGTCCGCCGGTGCTCCAGCCCTTGCCGGCGACGGTGCTGTAATTTCCGCCGGAGCCCAGCTCCATGGAGACCGATCCGGGACTGTCGGTCCAGAACGAATAGAAGTATCCGTTGTTGTTGCCGGTCTGGTTGCTGGTGATGGGGGCCGCGCTGGCGATGCCGGGCAACATCGCGACGGCCACGACCAGCGTCACGGCCAGGGTGCAGACACGGCCGGCGAACAGCCTGGTGCTGCCGCGTCTGAGGCGTTCGGGGTGGGCGGGTTCGCCGTTCATGTGCGTGCTTCCTCCTCATGCAGGCTGGCGGGGCGTCACGCAGAAACTATCGGCATGTCGGCGAAAGTATCGGCGTCGTCCTGTCGGGTTGTCAACGTGCCTCGACGGGCTGTGAAGAGCCTGTTGACCCGTCCATCCTGGTTAACGGTTCGATGCGACCCACCGAATTCGCGGACAGGAGTATGAAAGTTTCTCTTTAGGGCCGAAATATGGCGCCGCATGCGAAGAGGCGGCCGCCCGCATCCGGACGGCCGCCTCTCGGGGTGTGTCAGCGGGAGGAGGTGGGCTCCAGCCGGTCGTCGCGGCAGTTGCGCGGCGCGCTCACCGGGTTGCAGCGCACCACGCGCCCGCCGGGAAGCTCGGCCACGAAGTCGCTGTCGTAGCGGGCGGCCATGCCGACGCTCGGGAAGTCCGTCGTCACCATCTGCGCGCCGCTGGCCAGGGCGGTCTGGACCCGGGCGAAGTCCTCGTCGATGACCGACTGCAGCGGCTCGTCCGAGCGGGTGCGGACGAAGTAGCCGCGCTTGACCAGGTCGCGGATGGTCGCCTCGTTGGCGCCGCGCGGGTCGTTGACCATCGTGATCGCAGCGTCGGCGTCGCCGGGGTTGCCTCGGGTGAAGACCGCGCGGCCCTGGAGGCTGGGGTGCCCGTCGAGGTACATGTCGCGGATCGTGCCGGGGCCGCCGTTGTCGAAGAAGAACATCACCTTGCCGCGTGCCCAGTCGAGGTCCGGCCAGCCGTACTTGAGGATCGACTGCTCCAGCGTCAGGCCGGGCCGGCGCAGGTCGTCGGCGGTGATCAGCTGCGACTCGGAGAACACCGAGCGGATCTCCTGGTCGATGCCGTCCAGCAGCGCGCGGTCCCACGGCGGGCTGACCGCGCCGCCCGCCTGCTCGAGACGGTTGTCGGTCTCCTTGAGCTCCAGCTGCAGGATGACCGGCACGTGCTCGGGGTGGGCCTTCGACCACTTCCTCACCTGCTGGAGGCAGGACACGAAGGTCCGGCAGGTGGAGTTGACGTCCAGGTCGGCGACGTGCATGACCTTCATGCCGGGGGCGGCCATGGCCGGGTCCTCGACCGGGCCGAGTCCGGCCAGCTTGCGGACGAGCGGGTAACGGTAGAGACCGCCGTCGGGGTCGGGCAGCAGGTCCAGTTCCACGGCTCGTACGTGCTGCCGGCCGAGCAGGTCGGCGATGGACGCGTGCGAGTAGAAACCCCACGACGGGTATGTGGGGTCCATCCTGAGCGCCTGGGCCAGCTCGGCCCCCTGCAGCTCACGGTGGTAGGCGTTGTGGGCGCCCATGAACTGGATCTCGTTCATCCGGGTCTTACTGGCCGACGCGGTGGCAGTCGCCGGGGTCGCGGCCTGGTTCGTCCGCGCGGAGACGGCGGGCGGCACGACGGCGGTCGTGATGACCGTGGCGAAGGCGGCGGCGAGCATGGCGCCGAGGCTTGCGCGGGAGATCATTGGTCCTCCAGAGGTGACAACCCCCGCAGGCTAGGAAGCCGTCATGTCCCCCCAGTGCCGTCCGCCCCCCGGGTGATCATCACACATGTGAATCTTGCCTGAATTGGGCGAGAGCCCGGAACGGATCAACGCTACGCCGTGGATCCCCTTGCCGCCACCGCCCGACATGGAGGGATGCTTCACTCCCTTAAGCTCTCTAATATTCCTACTACAGGGAGCGTTAGAGAGTGATATGAGCGGCATCTACTCGACGAGCGCGGGCGCCCAGGCCGTCGAGCGGCACTACCGGGACCTGCTCGGCCGGTGGCCGGTGGCGGGCGAGCACGTGCGCGTGCCGACGGCGCGGGGCGAGACGTTCGTGGTGGCCTCCGGGTCGGCGGACGCGCCGGCGCTGCTGCTCCTGCACGGGTCAGGGGCCAACAGCGCCATGTGGCTGGGCGACATGGCCACTTGGGCCCGGCACTTCCGGGTGTACGCAGTGGACATGATCGGCGAGCCGGGGCTGAGCGCGCCGGCCCGGCCGCCGCTCGCTTCGGACGCGTACGCGTGCTGGCTCGACGACGTGCTGGCCGGGCTCGGGGTGGCGCGGGCCTCGATCGTCGGCGTCTCGCTCGGCGGATGGCTGGCCCTCGACTACGCCGTCCGGCGGCCGGGGCGGGTGGAACGGCTCGCGCTGCTCTGCCCCAGCGGCCTCGGCCGGCAGCGATGGTTGCCCCTGCTGGGCGCGCTCCCGCTGACGCTGCTCGGTGAGGGTGGCCGCCGCCGCGCGATGCGCCGGATCCTCGGCCCGGCCGCCCGCGTCCCACCGGGCGGCACGGTGGCGGAGGGGCTGGGCGAGTTCGCGCTGCTGGTCCACAGGCACTTCCGGTCCCGCAGGGGCAAGGTGCCGGTCTTCGGGGACGAGGCGCTGCGCGGGCTGGACGTGCCCCTGCTCGTGGTCGTCGGCGGCCGGGACGCGCTGCTCGACTCCTATGACACCCGCCGCCGCCTCGCCCGCCTCCTCCCGCACGCCGACGTACGGCTCCTTCCCGAGGCCGGACACCTGCTTCCCGCCCAGACCCGGGAGATCCAGGACTTCCTGGAGCCCGCCGCCGGGCCCGGCCGGGAAACGGGCGCCCATGACCAGGCGTTCGGCGGTTAGATGGCCTCCCGATCCAGGATCGGCGGCACGGGAGCGCCGCGCAGCCGGCTGTCGAAGAAGCCGACCAGCGCCTGCCGGATGACGGCCGTCGCCTCCGGCCCCGGCCTGTCGCCGAAGTTCGTCGCCCAGGTGTCGCGGCCCATGCGCAGGTCCAGCCGGGCCCGCGCGGCCCACAGTCCCAGGTCCGCGAAGGCGTAGTGGCCGGCCCCGGTGACGGAGATGACGCGGTGCCAGCCGCGCAACGCCGGCAGGAACGTCGCCCAGCTCGGGTCGCGCTCCGGCGTGTGCCAGGGAGAGCGCAGGATCAGGAAGGGTTTGTCCAGGCCCTTGGTCGCGACCGGCCCGGCGACCAGCCCGTCGAGGTCGGCGGCGGCGTCGACGCGCGGATCCTCGGCCGCGGCCTGGGCGGCGGTCGCGCCGCCGAGCGAGTGGCCGAAGGCGCCGACCCGGCCCAGGTCGAGGGCCGTGGCGAGACCGGCGGGCACCCGCCCCTGGAAACGGTCAGGCCGGGCCAGCGCGTCCAGCACCGCGCGCAGGTCGGCCACCCGGACCGCCACCTGTGGCCCGGCCGACAGGTGGGGCGCGGCATCCGGATCGGCCGGCTCCGGCTTCGAACGCTCGATCAGCGACCCGTCGAGCCGCTGCACCTCCAGGCCGTCGCCGGGATGGTCCAGCGCCACCACCACGTACCCGTGGCTGGCCAGCTCCTGCGTCAGGGCCGTGTTGTCGGTACGGTTGCCGCCGTCACCGGGCGAGAACAGCAGCACGGGCCGGCGACCCGCCGCCACCGGGGCGCCCAGGGAGGCGTGGGTGGGCAGGTTCGCCAGCGCCGCCGGCGGGAAGCCGTAGCGGGCCGCCATGTGCCGGGCCGCCGCCTCGCCGAGATAGGCGGCTGGCGCACCGGCTTCGGCGGTCGGATACCACAGCTGGAGCAGGATCTCGCGGGGCCGTCCTGACCGCCACGGATCGGGCCGGTCGTCCTGGACGAGCCGCAGCACCGCCGTACCGACCTTGTGCGGGCCCGACGGCGCCGGCAGCGAAAGCCGGAAGTCGGCCGGGGCCGAGGCCCATGCGACCGTCCGGTCCACCAGGTGCAGGTTGACGGCGATGAGGCCGGCCAGCGCCAGCGCCCACAACCACAGGTAGAGGCGCGGTTTCGTACGGCCCCCCACCGGCCACGGAAACGCCTTCATGAGCGCCCCTCCGCCAGCCGGAAGCAGACGGCGGCGAGCCCGCCGGCCAGGGCCAGCAGCGCGGCGCTCATGACGAGCTGGGCCGGCCAGAAGCGGGCGGCCCAGCCGGTGTCGCCGAACCGGACCACGTCCAGCAGGCCCGTGACCGCCAGGACGACCGCGATGGCGCCACCGACCGTCGGCAGGAGCCGCCGCAGGACGGCCCCGAGCGTCGCCGCGGCGACGACGGTGAACACGGCCAGCGCGTACGGCACGAAGCCATGGCCCAGGAAGTAGTCGGTGCCGGGCACGGGAATCGTGGCCGGGCGAACGCCGACGACCGCGTTCAGCAACGTCTGCATCACGACGGAGGCGCTCACCGCCAGCCCCACGTGCATGCCCAGCCGCAGCGCCAGCCAGCGCCGGCGGGTGACCGACTGGGTCCAGGCCAGCTCGTGCGTTCCCTGCTCGTACTCGCGGGCCAGCAGCGGCGCGCCGAGCAGCAGGGCGATGAACACCAGCAGGTAGGGCGAGAGCCCCGCCGTGAGGCCGTCGAGCGAGGGCGCCCGCCACCGCTCGACCCCGGCCAGGACGCCGTAGGCCGCGAGGATCCCGGCCAGGCCCAGCGCCGCGCCCCTGGCCTGCCGCCAGGCCACCCAGATCATGCCGCCACCACCTTCGGCAGCGCGGAGACCTCGGGATTGCGGAGGTAGGCCAGCACGATCTCCTCCAGGCCAGGCTCCCTGGCGATCCAGCGGGGATCGAGGTGCGGACCGGCCAGCCGTACCAGCGCGGTCGCCTGCCGGCCCCTGCCCCCTCGCGCGACCACCGTGTGGGGCCCCTCGTCGAGGGCTCCGGCCAGGTCGGCGGGGCCGTTGAGCGCGACGTGCGAGGCCCGGACGTCGTCCACCTCGCCGGCCAGCTGGACGCGGCCGCCCTGGAGGAGGACGAGATAGTCGCAGGCGTCCTCCAGGTCCGACAGCACGTGCGAGGACAGGACGACGGTCAGGCCGCGTTCCTCCGTCACCGTCATGAGGTCGCGCATCACGTCGTGGCGGCCGAGCGGGTCCAGGTTGGCCACCGGCTCGTCGAGGATCACCAGGTCGGCGCCCTTGGCCAGCGCGAGGGTCAGCGCCACCTGCGCCCGCTGGCCGCCGGAGAGCTGCCCGGCCCGGATGCCCGGCTCGATCCCCAGGCCGTCCAGGCGCGAGCGCGCGAAGGCCGCGTCGAAGCGGGGGTTGAGCTCGCGGGCGTACCGGATGAGCTCGGTCACGGTGAACCGGTTGTAGAGCGGCTTGTCCTGCGGGAGGAACGCCACCGTCGGCAGGCCCGCCGGGTCGGTGGGGGAGCGCCCGAACACGCGGACCTCGCCCTCGCTGGGCCCCAGCAGGCCGGCCAGGAGGCGCAACAAGGTGGTCTTGCCCGCGCCGTTGGGCCCGATCAGGCCCACCACGCGCCCCGCCGGCACGGCCAGCGAGCAGTGGCGTAACGCCCACCGCCGCCCGTAGCGCCGGCCGGCCTCCGTCACGAGCACCGCGGGAACGCTCATGCGGAACGCTCCTGCGCCCCGTACACCTCGCGGAGCGTCGTGCTGACGAGCGCGCGCACGTCCTCGGCGGCCAGCCCCGCGTCGCGGGCCGCCACCATCCAGGTGGCCAGCCGGGTGCGCAGGCGCGGGTGGTCGGGCACGGCGGCCGGGGGCGTCCCGGCCTGGACGAACGTGCCCACGCCGGCCCGGACCTCGACCAGTCCGGCGTGTTCCAGCTCGCGGTAGGCCTTGAGAACGGTGTTGGAGTTGATGCCGAGGGCGGACACGACGCTCTTCGCGGTCGGCAGCTGGTCTCCTGGAAGGAGCAGGCCGAGGCGCAGCGCCTGCTCCACCTGCTGCACGAGCTGCAGGTACGGTGCCAGGCCGGCACGGCGGTCGAGATGGAATTCGATCACGAGGCCCACGGTAGATCACTAAAGTGATAGGTGTCTAGTTCTTTATGAGAGTCGCTGTCCGGGGTGGGTCGCCAGTATTCCGATGCCGAATAGTGTCATCGAAAAGACGCCCTTAACACGGATCACACCGCTACCTACCGTTTGGTCAGGCCGATAAGACATGGACTGGCTGGGGGTCACGTGGCCGTTGACGCTGTCTCTCGACGTAACATCCTGCGACTCGGCGCCGGCATGGGCGGCGCGCTCGCGCTGGGCCCACTGCTGGCCGGTCCGGCGGAGGCGGCCGCTGTGGCGCGAGACGCTCGCGGTCGTGCACCCTCCCGATCACCCGCTGGCGGACTTACCCGACCCGCTGCCGGTGGCCGCCGTGGCGGCGTTCCCGCTGATCACGATCGGCCGGCTGGGCTCGTCGGAGGAGCTCGGCTTCGAGACCTACCAGGCGTTCCGGGAGCAGGGCTTCGAGCCGGAGGCCGTACAGGCCACCAACCAGCCGCAGACGCTGATCTCCCTGGTACGCGCCAACCTCGGGATCGGTGTCACCAACCGGCTGGCCGTGGCCACGGCCGACACCCGCGGCGTGCGGGTGCGCCGCCTCGACGCGCCCGGCGGCCGGCGGGTGGCGGTGCACTGGGACGCGACCCGCCCCCTCACCCCGGCCGCGCGCACCCTCCTGCGCGAGATCCTCCTTACGCCGGTGCCACCGGACACCGAACCGCTTGTACCCGAATGACGGGAACGGCGCGGCGCGCCTCGTGACCTCGGTTCACGGCGGGCGGTGCCGGGGCAGCGCCCGCCGTACGGGTCCGTCCGGTCGGCTGGAAGCGGCCGGTCCGCTAGGCGCGGCCGGGGAAGCTGACGGGGCTGCGGTTACCCGCCTTGTCGACCGCCCGTACGCCGAAGAAGTAGTTGTCCTTGAAGATGTTCTTCAGTGAGACCGTGGTGACGTTGCCGACCTCGATGGTCTTCGTCCATTCCGGGTCGGTCGTGGCCCGCATCACGACCTCGTAGCCGGCCAGGTCGGGCTCGGTGTTGGCGATCCAGGTGAGCGTGGTGTCGGTGTCGAAGCCGCTGCTGTCCATCACGGTGCCGCCGGGCGCGGCCGGGGCGAGCGCCAGGGAGGCGAGCGAGATGGCGTTCACCCGGGCCACCCGGGCGATGTAGTCGAAGTCGCAGAACTCGGGCAGGTCGCCGATCTGCACGCCGTTCTCCACCCGGACGTTCTGGTGCTGGTGGCGCCAGTCCTCGTTGGTCTCGGTGAACCGCGCCGCGGCGTAGCCCCGCTCCAGGAACGGGATGTGGTCACCGCCCCGGCCGAACCGGTCACGGCGGTAGACCATCATCACCTTCATGCGGGTGGCGTCGTTCTCGGCGACCTCCTTGACGTACCTGGCGAGCTGGCGGGCGAGCGACTCGGTCTCGCCGCCGCCGTACCGCCGCCAGTCGGCCTCGGCCGGCGCCGGGGTCGAGGGCAGCCCCTCGGCGAAGATCCGCACGGTGCGCGGGTCGCGGATGCCGTTCTGCCCCACGGAGCTGCCGATGATGTCGTTGGTGAACATGCCGGCGATGTTGCGATTGGCCTGCTTGGCCTGCTGGGCGAAGTAGGTGGACCCCCACAGGCCCTGCTCCTCGCCGGCGACGGCCATGAACACGATGGTCGCGTCGAACGTCCGGGTCGCCATCACCCTGGCCATCTCCAGTACGGCGGCCACGCCGGAGGCGTCGTCGTTGGCCCCCGGCGCGTCGCTG
Organism: Nonomuraea jiangxiensis; assembly: GCF_900099965.1. Lineage (GTDB taxonomy): Bacteria > Actinomycetota > Actinomycetes > Streptosporangiales > Streptosporangiaceae > Nonomuraea > Nonomuraea jiangxiensis. The sequence continues at coordinate 663,217 of NZ_FNDJ01000001.1, forward strand.
GTGAAGTCGGTGACCCCGGTGGGCATCGAGTCGTAGTGGCCGCTCACCACGTAGGTACGGGCGGCCGACTCGGTCTGGGTGCCGTGCAGCGTCGCCACGACGTTGGTGACCGGGGTCGGCTGCGGGTAACGCGGGGGCTGGGCCGGCTGGACGAAGGACTGCAGCTCCACGGTCATCCGGCCGCCGGACGGCGCCGCAGCCTTCTTGAACTCCTCGAACAGCCAGTCCCTGGCGGCGCCGATGCCACGGGTGGGGTCGTCCTGCGCGGAAAGGGTGTTCCGGGTGCCGAACGAGACCAGCTTCAAAACGGTCCGCCTGATGTTCTGGGCGCTTATCTCGCGCAGCATGCGGCGTAATTCGGCGGCGGGTGCGTGGCCGCCGTTTCCGGTTGCCGCCGAGGCCGATGCCGGAGCCGCCGCCGCTCCGATGATGAGCGGTGTGCCGCCGACGGCCGCCGCTCCCGCGAGTGCCTGACGTCGAGTGAGTCCCTGGTCCTGCGAAGGCTGATGGTTCATGGTGCTCCTGCCTTTTGCGAGGGTGCCTAGATACCGGCCCCCCGAAAATATGCGCCCGAACTGACTCCGTCCAGATAGCTTGACAGATTTCGTTAATTGAGCGTCCGGGCCCGCGACCGGCCCATTACATTGCGCTCACGAGTTTCTCCGGCCGGGCCCGGAAAAAGCGCCGGATAAATGCTTCGCGGGAGATGTCGATCCGGGCCGCCCCCGATCGACGCGTCCGTGAGACGACAACCTGACGAGATCGAACCCTCGGGACACCAAGGAGATGTGATGGGCAACGTGGTGATGCACAACGTCGTATCGGTGGACGGCTTCATCGCCGACCTGGACGACCAGGTCGGCCCGCTGTTCGACTGGTACGGCAACGGCGACGTCGAGCTCGGCCAAGGCGTGGGGCGGGTCTCCAAGGTCTCCGCCGACTACGTCCGGCCCATCTGGGCGGGACTCGGGTGCCTGGTGATCGGGCGCCACCTGTTCGACACCACCAACGGCTGGGAGGGCAGGCCGCCGGCCGGTGACCACGTCGTCGTGGTGTCGCACCGGTCCAAGCCCGAGGGGTGGCACCCGGAGGCCTCGTACCACTTCGTCGACGGCGTGGCGGAGGCGGTCGCGAGGGCCAAGGAGCTCGCGGGCGAGCGCACGGTCGGCGTCGCGGCGGGCGACCTGGGCGGGCAGGCGCTCGCCCTCGGCCTGGTGGACGAGGTGGCGATGGACGTCGTACCGGTGGTCTTCGGCTCGGGCAAGCGGTATTTCGGGTCGGTCGACGCCCAGCACCTGCTCGACGACCCGCACGTGGTGATCCAGGGCGACCGGGTGCTGCACCTGCGCTACCGCGTCCGCCATTAGGGGCGACGCGCGTCCGCCGCGCCCAGGTCTCGGTCTCCCGGGCTCGGCGCGACGTCCGAATACCGCCGGAGCCGGCGGCCCGCGTGGCGCTATACCTGGTGGAGGGCGAGCCACCCGACCCGTGAGGAGTTCCTGTCGACACGCCCGGCTCCATGTACACGCTGACCGGCCCGGACGGCCGCCCGTACCCGAGTCCGACCCCCGGGGCGCTGGGCGGTCACCGGCGGGGCCGCCTGTACGGGCGGCTGGACTGCCCCTCGGCCCTGCGTGCCCTCGCCCGCGGCGGCTACCAGCGGCAACGGGTCTTCTTCGCCGACGAGACCACCGCGCTCGCCGCCGGCTACCGGCCGTGCGCGGTATGCCTGCCGGACGAGTACGCCCACTGGAAGGACCCCCAAGCCCTCGATGCGGCCCAGGCCCACGACCCGGCCCCGCCCAGGCACACCGAGGCCGAAGTGGCCACGCTGGTGGACCTGCTCACCGGGCGGCGGCCCCGGGTCGAGACCGTCACGCTCGGCCACGGGCGCGACGCCGCCTCGACCGCGGCCGTCCAAGCGTTCGCCCAAGCATGGGAGGGCCGTGGCGGGCACATCCTGGCGGTCGTCACCTGGCCGGAGGAGGCGGCCTCCTGGTTGCGCCCGGCCACCCGCTTCGCCGCGGGCGACCCCGATGCCTGGGTGGTCGCGGGCGCCGCCCCTGGGTGGGCAGGGATGAGCCGCCGCCTGCGGCACAGCACCGCCTGGGACCCGGCGCGGACCTTCGCCTTCGCCTCGATCGGCGGCATCGAGACGTTGCGCCTGGCCGGCCCCGGCACCCTGGACGGACTGCGCGGGGCCTGCGCCGACGGCGGCACCTGGCGGATCGGCCGCCATTCCATCACCCACCACGGCCCTGACGCCCTTGGGGCTTCGCCGCCCGCAGGCCCTGACCGGTGAGGCGCCTGGTCCGAGGTGGCGCGTCGTGTCGGAGGACTGGGCGCGTGCCGGGAGGGCAAAGTGGACGCACGGGCGGATGAGCGATCGGTGGGGGTGTCATGGTCGGTTCGCGCAGTGTCTTCCGGCGCAAGCCCGTGGACCAGATCGCCACCGAGCACGAGGGAGACCTGTCCAGGTCGCTCGGCCTCTGGCAGCTCACCGCCATCGGCGTGGGCGGGATCATCGGGGCGGGCATCTTCACCCTGGCCGGGGCGGTCGCCAACGAGACCGCCGGGCCGGCGGTGCTGGTGTCGTTCCTCATCGCGGGGATCGCCAGCGTCGCCGCGGCCTTCTCCTACGCCGAGTTCGCGGGCCTGATCCCGAAGGCCGGGTCCGCCTACACCTACGGGTACTCGGTGCTGGGAGAGATCGTCGGCTGGTTCATCGGCTGGGACCTGCTCCTGGAGTACACCGCGATCGTCGCCGTGGTGGCCATCGGCATCTCCGGCTACTTCGGCTTCCTCGTCCAAGGGCTCGGCGTCTCGCTGCCCGCGTGGATGCTCGGCGCGCCCGGCACCGGCGCGGGGCACGTGGTGGACCTGTTCGCGGTGCTGCTGTGCCTGCTCATCGCCTTCCTGCTGAACCTCGGCATCCGCACCGCGGCCAGGGCCGAGACGTTCGTGGTGGCCGTCAAGGTCGCCGTCGTGCTGCTGGTGGTCGTGGTCGGCTTCTTCCACATCGACCCGGCCAACTACACGCCCTTCTTCCCGTACGGCTTCGGCGGCGCGGTCACCGGGGCGGCCACCGTGTTCTTCGCGGTGTTCGGCTACGACGCGATGAGCACCGCGGCCGAGGAGTCGCGCGACGCGCGGCGGCACATGCCCAGGGCGATCGTCTACTCGCTGGCCATCTCCATGGTCCTGTACGTGCTGGCCACGCTCGTGCTCACCGGCATGCAGAACTACCGGCGGATCGACCCGGAGAGCGGCTTCTCCTCGGCCTTCGCCGCGGCCGGCCTGTCCGGGCTGGCCTCCGTGATCGCGGTGGGGGCCATCGTGGGCATCCTCACGGTCATGTTCACGTTCATGCTCGGCGTCACCCGGGTCTGGTTCTCGATGAGCCGGGACGGGCTGCTGCCCGGGTGGTTCGCCAGGCTGCACCCGGTACGGCGGGTGCCCACGCGGGTCACCTGGATCGTGGGCGCGGCCTCGGCGGGGATCGCCGGGTTCCTGCCCATCCGCGAGGCGGCCGAGCTGACGAACATCGGGATCCTGCTGGCCTTCGTGGTCGTGTGCGTGGCGGTGATCGTGCTCCGCCACCGCCGGCCCGACCTGCCGCGAACGTTCCGCACGCCGGGCATGCCGGTGGTGCCGGCCATCGGAGTGATCTTCTCGATCTGGCTGATCACCTTCCTGGACCCGGTGACGTGGCTGCGCTTCGCCGTCTGGTTCGCGGTGGGTGCGGTCGTCTACTTCGCCTACGGCCGGCGGCACTCGCGGCTCGCGTAATCTCTTCTCCGACCGGCGGCTTGCCGCGCGCTCGCGCTCATCGTTGCTTACTGTGCAGGGCAAGGAAGGACTACGGGATGATGTCCGGGCCGGTGCGCGGGCGAGCGCGGCGGCCCAGGAAGAGCCACGGAGGATGACGTCGGGGATGAGCGCTCAGACGCAGGAGCATCTCGGCCCGTACCGGGTGATCGGGAAGATCGGCGAGGGCGGCATGGGAGTCGTTCACCTGGGGCTCGACGGCGGGGGCCGGGAAGTCGCGATCAAGGTGCTGCACCCGCACGTGGCCGCCGATCTCAAGGCGCGCGACCGGTTGTCCCGTGAGGTGGAGACCATGCGGCGGGTCCGCAGCCCGTACGTGGCCCAGGTGATCGACGCCGAGCTGGCCGGCGACCGGCCGTACGTGGTGACCCGGTTCGCCGCGGGCCGCACGCTGGAGGACACCGTGCTGGCCCAGGGCCCGATGGCGCCGGACGAGATCGTCAGGCTCGCCCGCGGGCTCTGCCAGGCGCTGGTGAACATCCACGCGGCCGGCGTGATCCACCGGGACCTCAAGCCGTCCAACGTCATGCTGGTGGACGGGGAGCCGCTGGTCATCGACTTCGGCATCGCGCACCTGGTGAACGCGTCCCGGCTGACCCAGACCGGGATGATCGTCGGCACGCCGGGCTACCTGGCGCCGGAGATCATCCGGGCCTCGGAGATCACCCAGGCGGCCGACGTGCACGCGCTGGCCTCGACGGTGTTCTTCGCCGCCACGGGGCGGCCCCCGTTCGGGACGGGGTCGTTCGAGGCGGTCTGCTTCAACACGATGGAGGGGCGGGCGCAGCTCGACCGGGCGCCGGCGTGGCTGCGCGACTGGCTGAGCCGGGCGCTGCAGGTCGATCCGGCGGCCCGGCCGAGCGCCGGGGAGCTGCTGCGGATGGTCGGGGCGCTCGATCCGGCGGCCCGCCAGGGCGGGCTCAGGAGGCTCGTGGAGCGTACGCTGACCATGGACCTGGTCTCCGACCTGCTGCCGCCGGTCGCCTACGGTCAGCGCGACCGGCCGCCCGCCCTGGCGCCGACCCGCCAGGAGGACCGGCCGCCCGCCCTGGCCCCCACCCGGCAGGAGGAGCGCCGCCCGGCCCCGGCCCCGAGGCAGCCCTTCGAGCTCCGGCGGTTCCTGGCCGGCAGCGGGTTCGTCGGGGTGCTGCTGCTCGTGACGCTGATGGCGGCGACCGTCGTCGTGCCGGTCGGCGTGGGCCTGCTGGCGGCGGCGATCTGGCTGGCGTTCCACGCCGGCGCCCACTACTTCGCCGACGACCGGCGGACCCTGCTCGTGACCGCGCTCATGACGGTCGGCCACCTGGTCCTGGCGCTGGCGTTCGGCACCGTCACGGCGGGCCTCCTGCACGCGGCCGACGTCCTCAGCCCCAGCCACGCGGAGTCGCTGGCCGCGGGCGCGTTCACGCTGGGGCTGTTCGTCCTGCCCGGCGCCGGTCCCGCGCGACGCGCCGCCGCGCACCTGCTCGCCCGGCTGCTCCCCGGCAGCAGGGCGACCGTGGTGTCGGTGGCCGTGATGGGGCCGGTCGCGCTGACGTCGGTGATCGTGGCCCTGGTCCAGGCCCTGTAAGCGGACCCGGTCAGAGGGGCAGGCGGACGCCGGCGCGCCACACGGCCGACACCAGCGGCACCCCAGGGCGGTAGGCGAGGTGGACGTGACTCGGCGCGTCGAGCAGCACCAGGTCGGCGCGGCAGCCGGGGGAGAGGCGGCCCACGTCCTCGCGCCGCAGCGCCCTGGCACCGCCCAGCGTGGCGGCGGTGACCGCCTCGTCCGGGGTCATGCCCATCTCCCGTACGGCGACCGCCACGCAGAACGGCATCGAGCTGGTGAAGCTCGACCCCGGGTTGCAGTCGGTGGACAGCGCCACCGTCACGCCGGCGTCGAGCAGGCGGCGCGCGTCCGGGTACGGCGACCGGGTGGAGAACTCCGCGCCCGGCAGCAGCGTCGCCACCGTCGAGCCGCTCGCGAGCGCGTCCACGTCGGCGTCGTCGAGATGGGTGCAGTGGTCGGCCGAGGCAGCTCCCAGCTCCACGGCGAGCCGCACGCCAGGCCCGGGCCCGAGCTGGTTGGCGTGGACGCGCGGGACCAGCCCGGCCTTCACCCCCGCGGCCAGCACGGCGCGGGCCTGGTCGCCGTCGAAGGCGCCGCGCTCGCAGAAGACGTCCACCCAGCGGGCGTGCGGGGCGCACGCCTCCAGCATGGGGCCGGTGACGAGCGCCACGTAGGCGTCCGGGTCCTCGGCGTATTCCGGTGGCACCACGTGCGCGCCCAGGTAGGTGACCTCGTCGGTGTGCTCGCCCGCGATCCGCAGCGAGCGCTCCTCGTCCTCGACCGTCAGCCCGTAGCCGGACTTGCACTCGATCGTGGTCGTCCCCTGACGCAGGGCCTCCCGCACGTAGCGGGCGACGTTGGCGGACAGGTCGGCGTCGGTGGCGGCGCGGGTGGCGGCCACGGTGGTGCGGATGCCGCCGGCCGTGTACGGCCGCCCCGACATCCGGGCGTTGAACTCCGCGGTACGGTCACCGGCGAACACCAGGTGCGAGTGCGAGTCGACGAAACCGGGAAGCGCGGCCCGGCCACCCGCGTCCACCCGCTCGTCGGCTGCCGGGACCCGGGCGGCGGGCCCGGCCCAGGCCACCCGGTCGCCGTCGAACACGACGGCGGCGTCCGTGATCGTGCCCAGCTCGGGATCGTTGGTCAGCAGGCTGCCGATGCCGGTGATGGCGACGGACATGAGAGGCGGTCTTCCCTTCAGGAGGTGACGAGGTGGTCAATGGCGCGGGCGAGCGCCCCCGGCACGTCGCCGGCGGCCGGATGGACGCCGTCGCGTACGACCGTCCGCCCGCCCACCACGACGTGGCGCACGTCGGCGGCGGTCGCCGCGAACACCGCGGTCTCCGCGCCGAGCGACGGCGGCGGCCCGGCCGTGCGCACCGAGTCGAGCGCCACGGTGGCGAAGTCCGCCAGCGCGCCGGCCTCGATCCGGCCCGCCTCGGGCCAGCCCAGCGACGCGTGCCCGTCCCGGGTGGCGGCCCGCAGCAGCGCGGCGGCGCTCCAGTGGCCGCGCCGCCGGGTTCGCAGCCGCTCGTCCAGTTCCATGGCCCGCGCCTCCTCGAACAGGTCCACGACGGCGTGGCTGTCGCTGCCCAGGCTCAGCGCGGACCCGGCCTTTGCCAGGTCGGCGGCGGGGCCGATGCCGTCGGCCAGGTCCCGTTCGGTGGTGGGGCACATGCAGACGGTGGTGCCCGAGCCGCCGAGCAGCCCGATGTCCGCGCCGGTGAGGTGGGTGGCGTGGACCGCGGACGTGCGGGGGCCGAGCGCTCCCCGCTCGGCCAGCAGGCCGGTGGGGGTGAGACCGTGGGCTGCCAGGCACGCCTCGTTCTCGGCGGGCTGCTCGGACAGGTGGACGTGCAGCGGCGCCTCCCGCTCGGCGGCCCACTCCGCGACCGGCGCGATCTGGCCGGCCGGCACCGCGCGCACCGAGTGCACGGCCGCGCCGATCCGGGCGTGCGGCCGCTCCTTCAGCGCCGCCGCCCGCGCGCCCCACGCCGCCGCGTCGCCGTCGCTGAAGCGGAGCTGGTGCGGCTCCGGCGGCGCGCCGAAACCGGCCGACAGGTAACAGGTGTCCAGCAGGGTGATCCGGATCCCGGCCCGCGCCGCCGCCTCGATCAGCGCTTCACCCATGGCGTTCGGGTCCGCGTACGGCCGGCCGCCCGGCGCGTGGTGCAGGTAGTGGAACTCGCCCACGCAGGTGATCCCGGCCAGCGCCATCTCCGCGTAGACCGCCCGCGCCAGCTCCAGGTAGGAGTCGGGGTCGAGGCGGGCGGCCACGCCGTACATGGTCTCGCGCCAGGTCCAGAACGTGCCGGAGCCACGCTGGACGAAGCCGCGCAGGGCCCGGTGGAAGGCGTGCGAGTGCGCGTTGGCCAGCCCCGGCAGGGTCAGGCCCGCCAGCCGCTCCGCCCCGGGCGGCGGTGTGGGCACCCCCGGCCGCACGGCCGCGATCCGCTCCCCGGCCGTCTCGATGACGACCCCGGACACGACCGCGCCGCCGGTCCAGGCGTGCTCGGCCCAGTACGTCACCGGCACGCCAGCCCCGCCAGCACGTCGGTGAGCGCCTCCACCCCGGCCACACAGTCGTCCTCGCGGGCGTGCTCGGCGGGGGAGTGGGAGACACCCGTCGGATTGCGGACGAACAGCATCGCGGCGGGCACCTTCGCGGCCAGGATCCCCGCGTCGTGCCCCGCTCCGGTCGGCAGCACCGGAACCTCGTACGGCTGCCGCGCGGCCAGCAGCCTGACCAGCTCGTCGCGCAGGGCGGGCGCGAAGTCCACCACCGGCGTGAACGACTCGCGGACGAGCTCCACCTCGCCCCCTTCCCTGGCGGCGTGCTCCCGGGCCGAGCGCTCGATCGCGCCGACCACCCGGCCGAGCGTGGGCTCGTCGGCCGCGCGGGCGTCCAGCCAGGCCCGCACCAGGCTCGGGACGGCGTTGACGCCGTTGGGCGCCACGCTCAGCTTCCCGAACGTGGCCAGCGCCCCCGCCGAGGCGGCGTGCTCCCGCGCGGCCAGCACGGTCGCGGCGTAGGCGGGCATCGGGTCGCGCCGGTGCTCCATCCGGGTGGTGCCGGCGTGGTTGGCCTCGCCACGGAAGTCGAACCGCCAGCGCCCGTGCGGCCAGATCGCCGAGGCCACGCCCACCGGGGACGCGGTGTCGCCGAGATGGCGGCCCTGCTCGACGTGGAGCTCGACGAAGACGCCGACGCGGGCCAGCCGTTCGTCGTCCGGGCCGATCGCCGCCGGGTCGTAGCCGGCCCGCTCCATCGCCTGGGGCAGCGACACCCCGTCGGCGTCCCGCAGCCCGGCGGCCTGCTCGGGGGTGAGCCGCCCGGTGGCCAGCCGCGAACCCACGCAGGCCACCCCGAACCGGGCGCCCTCCTCGTCACCGAAGTTCACCACGGCGACCGGCCGGGTGGGCCGCGCGCCGCGCGCCCGCAGCCCGTCGAGCGCGGCGAACGCCGACACCACGCCGAGCGGCCCGTCGAACGCCCCGCCGTCGGGCACCGAGTCCAGGTGCGAGCCGGTCACCACCGCGTCCCCGGCCGCCGGGTCGCCGAGCCAGGCCCACTGGTTGCCGTTGCGGTCCACCTCGTAGGCCAGCCCGCGGGCCGCCGCCTGCTCGCGGAACCAGTCGCGGCACTCGGCGTCCGCCCCGGTCCAGGCGTAGCGCCGGTATCCGCCGGAGCCGGCGTGCCGCCCCACCGGCAGCAGCTCCGCCCACATCTCCCCGAACGAGGCCGGCATCACGACTCCCGCATGGGCACGCGTACGCCGCTGTCGTGGGCGACCTCCTCGGCCCGCTCGTATCCGGCGTCCACGTGCCGGATGACGCCCATGCCCGGGTCGTTGGTCAGCACGCGGCGGATCTTCTCCCCGGCCAGCGCCGTGCCGTCGGCCACGGTCACCTGCCCGGCGTGGATGGAACGGCCGATGCCGACCCCGCCGCCGTGGTGGATCGACACCCACGACGCGCCCGAGGCCACGTTCACCATCGCGTTGAGCAGCGGCCAGTCGGCGATCGCGTCGGAGCCGTCGCGCATGCCCTCGGTCTCGCGGTAGGGCGAGGCCACCGAGCCGCAGTCCAGGTGGTCGCGGCCGATCACGACCGGGGCCTTGAGCTCGCCCGAGGCCACCATGGCGTTGAAGCGCTCGCCCGCCCGGTCGCGCTCGCCGTATCCGAGCCAGCAGATCCGCGCCGGCAGCCCCTGGAACTGCACCTTCTCCCCGGCCAGCCGGATCCAGCGGGCCAGCGGCTCGTTGTCAGGGAACAGGTCAAGGATCGCGCGGTCAGTGGCGGCGATGTCGGCCGGGTCGCCGCTCAGCGCGGCCCACCGGAACGGGCCCCTGCCCTCGCAGAACAGCGGCCTGATGTAGGCGGGCACGAACCCGGGGAAGTCGAAGGCCCGCGCGTATCCGGCCAGCCGGGCCTCGCCGCGGATGGAGTTGCCGTAGTCGAACGTCTCCGCCCCCGCGTCCTGGAAGCCCACCATGGCCTCCACGTGCCGGGCCATCGACTCGCGGGCCCGCCGCGTGAAGCCGGCCGGGTCCTTGTCCCGCTCGGCCGCCATGTCCTCGAAGGCGACCCCGAGCGGCAGGTAGGCCAGCGGGTCGTGGGCGCTGGTCTGGTCGGTCACGACGTCGATCGGGGCGCCCTCGGCGAGCATCCGCGGCAGCACGTCGGCGGCGTTGCCGAGCAGCCCGATGGACAGCGGGCGGCGGGCGTCGCGGGCCTCGGTGGCCAGCCGCAGCGCGTGCTCCAGGTCGTCGGCGCGCACGTCGAGGTAGCCGTGGTCGAGCCGGCGCTGGATGCGGGACGGGTCGCACTCGACGCAGATGGCCACGCCGCCGTTCATCGTGACGGCCAGCGGCTGGGCTCCGCCCATCCCGCCGAGCCCGGCCGTGAGCGTGATCGTCCCGGCCAGCGAGCCGCCGAACCTCTTGGCCGCGACCGCGGCGAACGTCTCGTACGTGCCCTGCAGGATGCCCTGCGTGCCGATGTAGATCCAGGAACCGGCGGTCATCTGGCCGTACATCGTGAGCCCCGCCGCCTCAAGCCGGCGGAACTCCTCCCAGGTGGCCCAGTCGCCGACCAGGTTGGAGTTGGCGATGAGCACCCGCGGCGCCCACTCGTGAGTGGTCATCACGCCGACCGGCCGGCCGGACTGGACGAGCATCGTCTCGTCGGCCTTCAGCCCGCGCAGCGTGCGCACCATCGCGTCGAATGAGCGCCAGTCGCGGGCGGCGCGGCCGGTGCCGCCGTAGACGACCAGGTCGTCGGGGTGCTCGGCGACCTCGGGGTCGAGGTTGTTCTGCAACATCCGCAGCGCGGCCTCCTGCGGCCAGCCCTGAGCGGTCAGCTCGGTGCCGCGCGGAGCCCTGACGGGGCGTGCGCCTTCCATGATGTCCTTCCCTTCGGTCCTGCGTCAGTTTCCAGGAAATCCCAGGCCAGGAGGTCGTGCCAGCGGCCGGGATCATGTTGTGTCTGGGATACCAGACACTTGGGTACCCTTCCAGCATGTCGATCGTGCCCGCCGCCGACCAGGTGCTGGCCATCCTGCGCCACCTGGCGGCGCGTGCCGGGCCCGCCTCGGCGGCGGCCATCGCGCGTGACGTGGGGCTGCCGCGGTCGACCACGTACCACCTGCTGGACACGCTGATCCGCAACGGCTTCGTGGTGCACCTCGCCGAGGAGCGGCGCTACGGCCTGGGGGTGAGCGCGTTCGAGCTCGGCTCGGGATACGTCCGCCAGGCGCCGCTGCAGCGCCTGGCGCGCGCCCCGCTGGCCCGGCTGGTCGACCGCACCGGGCACAGCGCCCACCTGGCCGTCCCGCACGGCCGCGAGGTGCTCTACGTCGTGGAGGAGCGGGCGCCCGGCCGGCCGCCGCTGGTCACCGAGGTCGGCGTGCGCCTGCCCGCGCAGCTGACCGCGAGCGGCCGGGCCGTCCTCGGGGGCCTGCCCGCCGGTCAGGTCAGGGCGTTGTTCCCGGACGCGTCGGCGTTCGTCCGGCGCGGCGAGGCGGGCCCCCGGTCGCTGCCGGAGCTGCGCGGCCTGCTGGCCGAGGTCCGCAGGCGCGGGCACGCCACCGAGGAGGGCGAGGTCACCCCCGGCTTCTCCTCGATCGCCGCCGCCGTCCCCGACCACCGGGGACATCCGGTGGCCGGCGTCGCGGTGACGTTCCCCACCGAGGAGGTGGACGCCGGGCAGCGCCAGGAGATCGCCGCCCGGGTCATCCGGACGGCTCAGGAGCTCAGCCGGCGCATGGGGGGCGTCGCCTCCGAGGGGTAGACCATGGCGGCGGGCGGGTTCGCGGTCCGCCTGGCCCACGGGTAGTAGAGCGCCGCGGTCGCCACCAGGCCGACGATCCAGGAGATGTCGGCGCCGCCGAGCAGGTCGGTGATCGGGCCGGTGTAGAGGGCCTGCGCCAGGAACGGGATCTGGATCACCACGCCGAAGGCGTAGCTGACCAGCGCGGTGACGTTCCAGCGGCGGTAGCGGCCCGCCGGGTCGTACAGGGCGGGGATGTCCACCCGCTCCTTGGAGACCAGGTAGTAGTCGGTCAGGTTGATCGCGCTCCACGGCGTGAACACCATGAGCAGCAGCAGCACGAAGTTCTTGAAGTTGGCCAGGAAGTCGGCGCTGGCCACGACCGCGACCACGATCGACACGGCGGTGAAGCCGACGATGTACCAGGCGCGGGCCGCCGGGGAGACGCGGGAGCGGCCGTTGAACGCCGTCACCGTCGTCAGCACGCACATGAACCCGCCGTAGGCGTTGAGCGTGTTGACGGTCAGCTTGCCGACCACGATCACCAGGTAGACCAGCAGCGCGACCGCGGCCGGACCGGCCAGCTCGCCGACGAAGCCGACCTGGTCACCGACGAAGGCGTCACCGGAGACCGCCGCGATCAGCGCGCCCAGGGTCATCGCCCACTGCGACCCGATCACGCTGCCCGCGAACGTCGCCCAGAAGGTGCTCCGCTCGCTCGTCTCGCGGGGCAGGTAGCGGGAGTAGTCGGCCACGTACGGGCCGAACGTGAGCTGCCAGCCCGCGCCCAGCCCCACGGCCAGCAAGAACGTCGGGGCCTCGAACCCCTTGACCCCCACGACCGAGCCCACGTCGTACTTCGTGAACAGGGCGATCAGCAGGTAGCCCAGGCCCAGCACGCCCATGACGGTCGCGATCCGGCCCACGGTGTGGATGAGCCGGTAGCCGGTGACCGCGACGACCACGGTCAGCACGCCGAAGAGCAGGATGCCGGCGGTCGCCGGGACGTGCAGGATCCGGGCGAGCGCCTGCCCGGCCAGTACGCTGCCGGTGGCGGCGAACCCGAGGTACATCAGCACGACGAGCACGAGCGGCACCACGGCGCCGAGCACGCCGAACTGCGCCCGGCTGGAGATCATCTGGGGCAGGCCGAGCCGCGGTCCCTGCGCGGAGTGCAGCGCCATCACGATGCCGCCCAGCACGTTGCCGATCAGCAGGGCCACGATGGCCCAGAGCGCGTCGGCGCCGAAGACGACGGCCAGCGCGCCGTCCACGATCGCGGTGATCTGCATGTTCGCGCCGAACCAGAGGGTGAACTGGCTGCGCGGCGAGCCGTGCCGCTCGGCGTCGGGGATCACGTCGATCGTCCGGCGCTCCACGGCGGAGGGCGGACCCGGGGGTGCTTGCTGTTTCATGACGGTCCACCTCTCGCGCCTCATCGCGCCGTGGGGGAAACGGGGATGGAGGAAATGTACAGTCCTGTATATACAGCGGGCCACCCCTGCGGCCGGATAAAATTCGGGCCACCGGGCCGGGACATCCCGCCCGTCCCCCCCGTCCCCGAGGATCGGAAGGCCATGGCGCCCATCACGGTGGTCGAGCTCGCTGTCGGGTTCCAGGAGGCCGGTCCCGCCTCCGTGCCGGCCTACGAGCGGGTCAAGAACGTCATCGCCGCCGGCGTCCGTTCGGGCCGCTGGGCCCACGGCCAGCAGCTCCCGTCCGAGCACCAGCTCGTCGGCGCGCTCGGCCTGTCCCGCATGACGATCAACCGGGCGCTGCGGGAGCTCACCCACGAGGGCCTGATCGTGCGGCGGGCCGGGGTGGGCACGTTCGTCGCCTCGCCCAAGGCCGCCTCCGCCCTGCTGGAGGTGCGCAACATCGCCGACGACGTACGGCGGCGCGGGCACCGCCACCGCACCGAGGTCGTCCACGTGGGGGAGGAGCCCGCCGAGGTGGCCGACGCGGACCTGCGGGCGGCGTCCGGGCCGGCCGTCTTCCGCTCGCTCATCGTGCACTTCGAGGACGACCTGCCGATCCAGCTGGAGGACCGCCTGGTCAACCCGGCCGCCGCCCCCCGCTACCTGGAGCGCGACTTCACCCGCGAGACCCCGCACGCCTACCTCAACGAGGTGGCCCCGCTTACCCGCGGCGAGCACATCGTCGAGGCGGTCGTCGCCGACGCCGCCGAGCGGCGCCTGCTGCGCATCGCCCGGCACGAGCCGTGCCTGCTCGTCCGCCGCCGCACCTGGTCCAGCGACGTCCTGGTGAGCACCGCCCGCCTGCTCCACCCCGGCTCCCGGCACCGCCTCGAAGGCGGCTTCGGCATCGCATGACGCCACCGCCCGGCCGGCCCGGGACCCGCGTTCGCCCGCTTCCCCCAAGCTCTCCCAGAGCGGGCCGCTACCGCGGGGACGCGTCGAGGAGGAACAGGCACTCCATCGCGACCTGCGCCGCGAGGCTGCCGGTCAGACCGGCGTGGTCGTGCGGCGGGCTGACGGTGTTGATGTCGAAGGCGGCGAACTCCAGCCCGCGCATCCCGCGCAGAATGCTCAGCCCCTCCCGTACCGAGATCCCGCCCCAGGTCGGGGTGACCACGCCGGGCGCGACGGAGGGATCGAAGACGTCCATGTCCCAGCAGAGGTAGACAGGGACGCCGGCGAACCTGGCCCGGATCCGCTCGACGAGCGCGGGCACGCCCATGGCCGTGAACTCGTCCATGGTGACGACCTCGTAGCCGAGGTCCCTGGCCACCCCCACGAGCCCGGGATGGCCCCGGTGTTCCGTGTCGCGCATCCCCACGTGCATCGATCGGGTGGGGTCGATCAGGCCCTCGCGTACCGCGTGCACGAACGTGTTGGCGTTGTTGTACTCGTAGGGGTAGACGCCCTCGTACGCGTCGGTGTGCGCGTCGAAGTGGAGCACGGCGAAGCCGTCGCGATGCAGCTTCATCGCGCGCAGCTGCGGAAGCGTCACCGCCCCGTCACCCCCGAGGGTCAGCGGCACCACGCCCGCCGTGAGGATCCGCGAGACCACCGCCTCGATCGCGGGGAAGCTGGCGCCGACGTCGCCCGGCAGGACGCCCACGTCGCCCAGGTCCACCACCCCGAGCTCCTGGAGCAGGTCCGCCCCGAACTCTTCGAGGTATTCGGCGACGAGGGCCGAGTGCGCCCGTACGTGCGCGGGGCCGGAACGCGCGCCGATGCGGGTGGGGTGGTATCCCATGTCGAACGGCACACCCAGGACGGCGAGCCGGCTCGCGGACAGGTCATGACCGGTGGGGACCCCGAAGAGCGTGCCCACCGGCAGGACCGGGGCGGCCTCCGTATGATTCATCACCACATGTTAGCGATCAAGGCTCATGCCGGATGTGAACAGGTCACGGGACGCCACCGATCATTCATGCTCCCGTTCACCGCCACACCCTTACTTCCGCCCCGGAGTTCGCCTGGGCGCGCTGGACTGCCGACTCGGTCATATTGCCCCGAACCGGTCACTTCGCCCGGGCGGCCACCGAATCTAAGGATGTGTCATGGACAACAGCCATCGCAACGACCGCCGCTTCCGTGCGCGGCTCCTGCTCGGCGCGGCGGCGCTGGCCGTCGTGGCGCCTTTGTCGATCCCCGGAGTGGCCGCCGCGGACACACCGGCCGCACCGTCCCCTGCTCCGGCCACAGCCGAGCCGCAGTGGACGACGCGGGCGGTCGCCCCGGGGGTTGAGGTCCGCACCGGGACCCTCAGGAACCCGGCCGCCACGCCCA
Organism: Nonomuraea jiangxiensis; assembly: GCF_900099965.1. Lineage (GTDB taxonomy): Bacteria > Actinomycetota > Actinomycetes > Streptosporangiales > Streptosporangiaceae > Nonomuraea > Nonomuraea jiangxiensis. The sequence continues at coordinate 678,628 of NZ_FNDJ01000001.1, forward strand.
GTTGGACGATCACCGTGCAGGCCGAGGTGAAGGCCCGCTACACCGGCGCCCAGGCGTGGGCCGCCGTGGGCCCGGAGTCGTGGGCGTCGCAGACCGCCGACCGCCTGCGCGCCGCCGGACTGGAGCCGGTGGTGACCAGGATCCCCTGGCCGGACTACGCGGACACGCCGCGGGGCCTCATGGGGGTACGCGTCCGGATCGGCTCCTTCCCGACGCAGGACGCGGCGCGGAGCGTGGCCGCGCGGGTCACCGCGGCGGGGCTCCGCAACGTCGTGGAGTGGACCGGCTATGACGTCGACCAGCCGGCCGACGTGGAGAACATCAGCGTCGCGGTCATCGACCCGCGCAAGTTCCGCGGCACGGTCGAGGCCACCCACGGCGGCAACGTGGCCGACCGGGAGACGACCTCCTCGGTGGCGGCCAGGCTCGGCTCGCTGGTGGGCGTCAACGGCGGCTTCTTCGTCACCTCCGACGCCGACGGCGTACAGGGGATCATGGCGGGCATCGGCGCCTACGACGGGGAGCTCACCTCGATGGCGGTGGGGTCGCGGGCGGCGCTGATCCTGGAGGACGGCGGCCGGCGCACCCGGATCGCCGACCTCACCACCACCGTGACCGCTCGTGCCGGCCGCGCCGAGCACGCCGTGGAGGGCATCAACCGCACGCCCGGACGCCTGCGCAACTGCGGCCGGCCGGGCGCGGTGCCCACCGTCGAGCCGCGCCACGACACCACCTGTACCACGACCGACGAGCTGGTGAAGTTCACCGACGACTACGTCCACGCGCTGCCGGCCGGTGCCGGCGTGCAGGTGGTGCTGGACGCCAAGGAGCGGGTCGTGTCGGTCGGCGACAGGACCGGCACCGTCGCGCCCGGCCAGACCGTGCTGCAGGGCATCGGCGACTCGGCCGGCTGGCTCACCGAGCACGCGAAGGTGGGCGCGAAGCTCTCCGTCACGGAGGACATCCGCGACGACCAGGGCCGCGAGGTCAAGCTGCACGCCCGCGACAGCATCGTCAGCGCGGGCCCGACGCTGGTGGAGGACGGGCGGACGCGCATCGACGCCGCCACGGAGGGCGTCCTCGACCCGCAGGACCTGTCGTTCGGCTTCGCCTGGGCGAACAACCGCCAGCCCCGCACCATGGCCGGCATTGACCGGCAGGGCCGGCTGCTGCTGGTGACCGTGGACGGCCGCCTCAGCGGCGGCAGCGAGGGCTTCACGCTCGCCGAGGGCGCCGCCTTCATGCGCTCCCTCGGCGCGGTGGACGCGCTCAACCTGGACGGAGGCGGCTCCTCCGCCATGGCGGTGAACGGCGCCCTGGTCAACCGCCCGTCGGACGCGACGGGCGAGCGGCCGGTGGGCGACACGATCCAGGTGCTGCCCACCCGCTGACGCCCGCCCGTCACCGACGCGGCGCCCGTCCGGCCGGAACCCCCGGCCGCGACGGACGCCGCGTTCAGCGGCCTCGGCCAGATCGGGTGCGCGCCCGCCGTCCGATTCTCCTCACCCGATAGCGTGGTCGGTCATGATGCGCAGTTGGACCCTGCCGATCCTGTTCGTGGTCGCAGGCGTGCTCATGGCGGTTGCGGTCACCGACACGGGCGTGCCGTTTCTCGTGGCGTTCGTACTGCTCGCGGGGCTGAACTCGCCGCTGATGTTCCCGCGCTCGATCGCCGCGACGGAGGCGCGCCGCCGCAGCGCCCTGGACGGCCGGCCGATCGTCTACTGGCGGCCGGGCTGCAAATACTGCATCCGCCTGCGGATCCGGCTCGGCCGCGACGCCCGCCGGCTGCACTGGGTCAACATCTGGCGCGACCCGGACGGCGCGGCCGAGGTCCGGGCCGCCAACAACGGCAACGAGACCGTCCCCACCGTCGTGACGGCAGGCCGTCCCCACGTCAACCCCACCCCCGACTGGGTACGCGGCCAACTCCCGCCATCCACGTGACCCGCTGGGCGTGCGAGTGGGGAGCCGTCCGCGAAACTCCGTTGCGTGCCCGTGGACCCGCCGACCAAGATCGGGCCATGGGATCGGACAGGATCGATGCGGGCCGGCTGATCTTGCGGCCCTTCACTCCGGAGGACATCCCGTGGGTCTACGAGGTGTCCCTGGATCCGGCGTTGCAGCACTTCGTGGACCTGCCGTCGCCGTACCGCATGGAGAACGCGGCGTTCTTCGTCGAGGAACTGGCCATCGCGGGCGGGCCGGACGGACGGCGGCTGGAGTTCCTCGCGGAGGACGCCTCCACCGGAGAACGCCTGGGCCGCGTGGGTCTCGGGCTGGGCACGCCGGGCACGGCCGAGATCGGCTACTGGGTCGCGCCGCAAGCCCGCAAGCGCGGCGTCGCCACCCACGCGGTGCGAACGGTGTGCCGATGGGCGTTCCGTACTCACGGCCTGGAACTGATCGAGTGGCGCGCTGAAGTAGGAAACCTGGCCTCGCGCCGGGTCGCCGAGAACGTGGGCTTCATCGTGGAGGCCACGCTGCGGAAGCGGCTCTTCCATCGGGGCGTACGGGTGGATGCGTGGGTCGGCTCCCTGCTGGAGACCGACGCTCGGTGAACGCACCGCTTGCCGCACCTCGTCCACCGGCAACGGGGTGACGCCGCGGCCCCGGACGTCCGGCACCTGAAGGCCACCGCCGCCGCCCACGTGACCCACTGGGCGTTCGCCTATGCCAGTTGTTCGCGGGCGAGCCGGTCGAACACCTCGCTCAGGTCCAGGTCGCGGGCGATGTCGAGGACGGCCTTGGCCATCACCGAGCCCGGGCCCGTGCCGGACAGCACCAGCCCGACGCGCGGCTCGTGGGCGGGCCGCTCCAGCCGGACGACCCGCATCCCCTCCGGGACGCCGAACATGTACAGCCACGCGTGCGCGATGACGCTGGACCAGCGGTGGGTCGCCACGTGCGCGAACAGGGCGGAGACGGTGTCGGTCTCGATCGCGGGGACGGCCACCGCCCCGGCCTGCCGGAAGATGGCGTCCAGGATGCGGCGGTTGCGCATCTCGGGGGCGAGCAGGCACAACGGCAGCGCGGCGACCTCGGCCCAGCGGGCCACCCGCCGCTCGGCCAGTTCGCCGTCGGCGGGCGTGAGCAGCAGGTAGCGCTCCTCGTACAGCGGGACGGTGCGCATCTCGCCGAAGTCCTCCTCGCCGTCGTCGAGGTAGGTCATCGCCATGTCGATCTCGTACTCGGTCAGCCGGCGCGCGATCTCCCGCGACGACAGCGACGTGAGCAGCACCCGTACGTGCGGATATCGCTCGCAGAACGGTGTCGTCAGCATCGACGCGGCGGTCAGCGCGGTCGGGATCGCCCCCATGCGCAACCGGCCCGTCAAGCCCTCGCGCATCCTGGACAGGTCCTGGCGCAGGGCCTCGGTGTCGGCGAGGATGCGATGCGCCCACAGAAGCACCCGCTCGCCCTCCGGCGTCAGCCCGGCGAAGCGCTGCCCGCGCCGCACGAGGGGCACGTCCAGCTCGCGTTCGAGCTTGCGGATGGCTGCCGACAGCGACGGCTGGGAGACATGGCAGGCGGCCGCGGCGCGGGCGAAATGTCGCTCCCGGGCCAGGGCGACGAGATACTCCAACTGGCGCAACAACACGTCACAGCATGCCCCGGGCGTGCCCGTCCCGTCCACCCCAAGATCGCGAGCGACAGGAGATCCCCTTGCCCGCCACCCTTGCCGGCGACTTCGACTACGACCGTCACGGACACGGCTACGCCCAGCAGCGCCGTACCGATCCGCGCATCGCCGCCCGCGTCGAGGCCGCGCTCGGCCAGGCGCGTACCGTCATCAACGTGGGCGCGGGCGCGGGCTCCTACGAGCCGGAGGACCGGCACGTGGTCGCGGTCGAACCGTCGGCGGCCATGCGCGCCCAGCGCCCCCGCCACCTGGCCCCCGCCGTGGACGCCACGGCCGAGCGGCTGCCGTTCGACGACGACTCCTTCGACGCCGCCATGGCCACCGTCACCGTCCACCAGTGGGGCGACACCGAACGCGGCCTGCGCGAGCTGCGCCGCGTCAGCCGCGGCCCGGTGGTCGTCCTGACCTTCGACGGCGACGCCCTCGACCTGCTCTGGCTCGCCGAGTACGCCCCGGAGCTGATCGTCGCCGAGCGCCGTCGCTACCCGCCGATCGAGCTGATCGCCTCCCTCATCGGCGGTCACGCCGAGGTCGTGCCTGTCCCGATCCCGATCGACTGCGTGGACGGGTTCACCGAGGCCTACTACGCCCGCCCGGAACGCTTTCTCGACCCGCGGGTCCGCGCCTCGCAGTCGGCGTGGGGCTTCGTCGACGACGCCGCCGAGGCACGCGCGGTCGACTCACTGCGGCGCGACCTGGACAGCGGCGACTGGGACCGCCGCCACGGTCACCTGCGGGAGCAGCCCGAGTTCGTGGGATCGCTACGGCTCGTCATCGGGCATCCGTGATCCACCGCATTTGGTACGGGAGTTCCGCCCGCCCCGACCTCACTTGTGCACCCCTTCCGTCTGCGGGAGCAGCCCCTTGCCGCATGGGCCTGCTCCCGCAGACGGGCTCACCCTGCTGATGGTGTCAGTGAGGCGATGACCGCCAGAGTCGTGTAAGGCATGGTGAAGCCGCCGCCGGCCGCGTCCACGGCGGCGCCGACGGCTTCCAGCACCTCGGCGAGCTGGTCCGGCGTGAGCCGGGTCAGTCCGCCGGTGGTGGGCAGCAGGTCGAGCCATTCGGCGCGGGTGTAGTGCCGCTCCCAGTCGAAGCGCCACAGCTCCGGCTCGCCGAACGCGCCGGCCTGCCGGATGCCGTCGGCGAACGTGGCGAACATCTGCTGGTAGACCTCCTGGGCCGGCCTCGGCGGGCCGGAGCCGAACGGCGAGTCGGGCACCACCCGCCGCATCGCGTCGGCCAGCGCCTCGGCGATCGGCGGCGGCGCGTCGTACACGTGGGCGAAGGCCGCCAGCAGTCCGCCGGGACGCAGCACCCGCGCCGCCTTGGCCGCGCCCGTGACCGGGTCCACCCAGTGCCAGGACTGCCCGGCCACGACCGCGTCGAACGTCCGCCCGGCGGCCTCCCAGCTCTCGAACGTCGCCACCTCGACCTCGACCCCGCTACGGCGGGCGAACTCGGCCATGCGCGCGTCCGGCTCGACTCCCAGCACCGCGCAGCCGGCCGCGAGGAACTGCCGGGCCTCGATGCCGGTGCCGCAGCCGACGTCCACGACGTCCCGGCCGGGGGCGGCGGCCATGATCCGCCGCACCAGGGCCTCGGGATAGGGGGGCCGGGCGCGGTCGTAGCGCTCGGCGTCGATCCCGAACGACTCGGCGATCTGCCTGGCCTTGTGGGGCGGCGTGGGCTGGGGGTGCTCCTGCGATATAGTGGGCATGCGCCCACCTTAGTGGGCAAGCGCCCACTCGACAACCGGACAACGTTCCGCGCTGGGCGAAAGACCGATGAAGGGAAGAACGGGCGATGCCGACCGGAGTGGCCCTCCGCGATGTGCGGCAGCAACTCTTCGACGCCGCCGAGCGCGTCCTGCTCAGGGACGGGGCCAACGGGCTGACCAGCCGGGCGGTCACCGATGAGGCGGGCGTCGCCAAGGGCGTTCTGCACCGGCACTTCGACGACTTCGACGCCTTCCTGGCCGAGCTGGTGCGGGCACGCATCGCCCGGCTCGACGGCCGGGCCGCCGAGCTGCGCGGCTCGGCGGGGACCGGCACCGTGGCCGGCAACCTCACCGCCGCGCTGCTCGACCTGTTCGATCCCGTCGCCGTGGCGGTCGTCAGCCTCGTCATCTTCCGGGACGAGCTGCGCGCCCGCCTGCGCGAGGACCGGCCCGCGCCCGGCGTCCCGGTCCTGACGCAGGCGGCGGGCATGATCACCGCCTACCTGGGCGAGGAGTGCGAGATGGGGCGCATCGCGGCCGACGCCGACGTGGACGCGCTCGCGCTCTCCCTGATCGGGGGCGCACACCTGCTGTACGCCGACAGGGAGGCAGGCCCGCCGGAACCGGAGACCGTCGGCAAGCTCGTGCACGCGGTCATCGCCGACGTCGTACAGAGGCGCCTGCTCTGAGGCCGGCGAGGCCGCGGCCCGGCGTCGCCGTGGCGCGGAGGCCCTGTGGCGCGGTGGCTCGGTGGCGCCGTGGCTCGGTGGCGCGGCGGCACGGTGGCGCGGCGGCACGGTGGCGCGGCGGCACGGTGGCGCGGTGGCGCGGTGACCCGGCGGGGCGGTGACCCGGGGGGCCGTGGCCCGGCGGGGCCGGCGGCGGATCGGTGTCCTGCCCGGGCTCCCAGCCGTTGAGTGCAGGCCCCTGGCGGCGTGCCCATCCGGCTGATCGCGGGGGCCGAGGATCCGGCGCACACGCTAGCGGCCCGGGCGCGCGACGGTCGCACGGCTCTCCGGCTGGGGCGCGGATGCGGCCCTGGTGTGGCTCAGGGAGCTCGGGATCCAGGGCAACGGGCATTTGCTGGTCTCCGAGGACAACGAGCGCGCGGTGCTCGATGTCATCGCCGCGCAGAGCGACACGGTCGCCGGGATCGGCGCCACCCGTCCTGTGTCCGTGGCACCGTCCGTCCGGGGTCTGGCGCCGCCTGTCCTGGCCGTGGCACCGTCCGTCCGGGATCTGGTGCCGCCCGTCCTGGCCGTGGCATCGTCCGTCCGGGATGGCGCCACTCGTCCTGTGTCCGTGGCATCGTCCGTCCTGGATGGGGCGGCACCCGAGCGGGTCCTTCCAGTGGTGGCGGGTGACGAGACCGGTGGTCGAGGTGGTGGATCGGTGCTCTGGTGGGGCGGGCAAGGGGCTCGGTCGCGTCAGGGCATCCGGCTTCTGGGACGGTGGGCGGTGCCGGTGGGCGCGGGCAGGAGTTTGCCGAACGGGACGGCGCGCAGGGCCCGGAGGCGCTCGGCGGCGCCCGCGTGGCCGTGGTCGGCGGCGAGCCGGTAGTAGAACCTCGCGATGTCGCCCTTGGCCGGCCCTTCCTGCTCGTAGGCCTGGCCGTAGCCGAAGGCCTGGTCCGCCGCGAACTCGATCGGGCGCGGATCGCCCGCGAAGGCTTCGGCCTCGGGGTGGCGTCGCTGGACGGCCGTGTGGATCCAGTAGCGGGCCGCCGCGGAGTCGCCGGTCAGCACGTGGATGACGGCCAGGCGGTAGGCGGACTCGACGTCGCCGCCGCCCGCCCACCGGACCAGGCGCGCGACGGTCCTGTTGGTACGCCGCTCCGCCTCGTCGGCGGGCGTCTTGAAGAGGTCGTACGAGCCGGGGGCGTACGGCGGGGACGGCTCGTTCCTGGCGGCACGCCAGCGGGCCTGCCACTGGGCCACGGTGCCCAGGTCGTCCGTGGGCAGGCCGGTCAGCTCCGCGTGGCGACGACAGACCATCACGAAGGAGGCGACCAGCTTCCAGTCGGGCAGGCGTTCCCGCTTGCCGTTGAGGATGTCGTTGAGCGTGCTCTCGGGCAGTTCCTTGGGGATGCCCGGCGCGCGCGACAACACTTTCATCTCGGAATAGCTCGGCTGGCCGGCCGATTCCCGCAGCTCTATGAGCTCAGCAATGAAGGCGGATTGAGATCCTGCCCTGAAGGTTTCAGTCATCGTCCTTGATCACGGAGTCCAAAGGGTCGAAATCTTCTGGTGCCGTCATATTTCCAGAAAAGTTCTCACAGCTCGGGACACTTCCCGGATTCCATCTCATCCGGTTGCTGTGGCCACCTCAGGTGATCATCGCCCCATCAGTCCCAAGCGTAGCGCCCAGCGCAGTTTGATGAGATGAATTCGCTTTTGTCGCTATCGGCTGGCCTATAGCCGGATAAATCCGGATGGATCCGGATGACCTCGGCGGGTCGCGGAGGTTTGCTTTCCCGCGACCGGTATTCGGTGTCGTTCGGGTCCGTCCGAGCACGTGTGGACCGCTGGCCCGCCGCCTTCCCCAGGATGCAGGGTTGGCCGCGTTCGCCGCTGCCCTTCGGGAGGCCATCGCCCCATGCCGTTACTCACGGCCCGCCCGTCAAGCATCGCGTACTGCGCCGACGCCGCCTGCCTGGCAGACGAGCAACTGCTGGTCACGCTCTTGACGACGTGGGTGCTCGCGACGGGACGCACCCCGCCCGCCGTACGCCCCGACGACCTGACCCCCGAAGAGCTCATCGACTTCTGGGCCGACGACCGTGTCTGAAGAAAGAGGACCGATGTTCACCACCTGTCAGCTGCTCACGCTCACCGTGACGATCACGATCGCCGCGATCACGTGCGCGCTCCTCCTGGCCACCGGCGCGGAATGGCCGGGCGCCCTGCTCGGCGCCGGCGGTGCGGGCGGCGCCACGCTGGCGACCCTGCCCAAATTGCTGAACCGGCGCGAACCGTAGCCGCCCCATGCGCCCCACACCTACAATCAGCGGGCAAAAGATCCACATCTACCCGAATTAACCACGACCAGAGGCGGCTACATGAGCGGCAACGTCCCTGCCGGGATCAACCCGGACATCCCCAACGTCGCCCGCATGTACGACTACTACCTGGGTGGACGCGACAATTTCGCCTCGGACCGCGCGGCGGCCGAGAAGATCATCGAGCTCGGACGGCAGATGGGCAACGACGCCCGCGAGATCGCCCGCGCGAACCGGGCCTTCCTCGGCCGGGCCGTGGGCAGCCTCGCCGCCACCGGGATACGCCAGTTCCTCGACATCGGCGCCGGGCTGCCCACCCAGGACAACGTGCACCAGGTGGCCAAGCGGCACGCCACCGACAGCCGCGTGGCCTACGTGGACAACGACCCGGTCGTGCTCAACCACGCCCGCGCCCTGCTGGCCAGGGATTCCGACGTCATCACCGTCGAAGGCGACCTCAGGGACGCCGACGCCATCTTCGACAACCCGGACATCACCTCGCATCTGGACTTCAGCCGGCCGATCGCGGTGCTGCTCGTCGCCATCCTCCACTTCGTCCCGGACAACGACGAGGCCGCGGGGATCGTCGGCCAGGTCAAGAAGCGGCTGCGCCCGGGCGACTACCTGGTGCTGTCGCATGTGTCGGCGGGCACCACGACGCAGCGGGACGCGCAGGAGGGGCAGCGCGTCTATTCCGCCACGACCTCCGGCGGGATCGCCCACCGCGGATATGCCGAGATCTTCCCGTATTTCGATGGCCTGGAGCTGCTGCCTCCCGGCCTGGTGCCCGTCGCCGACTGGAAGCCGGCCGTCCCGCCGGGCCCGGACACGGACTTCGACAGGCCGGGCATCCTCGGGGCCGTGGCCAGGGTGCCCGGGTAGCGGGCCCTCAGAGGGCGGCGAGGAGCTGCCGCATGCGGGTGATCTCGATGCGCTGGTCGGAGTCGACATGGGTGGCGAACTGGTCGATCTCCGGCTCCATGCCGCCCTTCTCGGTGTACAGCTGCTCCACCATCCGCAGCGCCCCGGTGTGGTGCTGGATCATGTACTGGTAGAAGAGCCGGTCGAACTGCTCGCCCTTGGCCGCGCGCAGCTCGGCGAGCTGGGCCTCGGTGAGCATGCCGGGCATGAGCGCGCCGCCGCTGTGAGCGTGCCCGGAGTCCACGCTGGGCACCTGCTGCATGCGCTCGCGTAGCCAGTTGACCATCAGGTCCATCTCGTCCCGCTGCGAGACCTCGATGCGCTTGGCGAACCGCGGCAGACCCGTGCTCTCGGTGCGCCCGGCGACCAGGCCGGTCATCTCCAGCGCCTGCGCGTGGTGGCGGATCATCCCCTGCATGAACCGTACGTCCGCGTCCGTGTAGTCGGTGTCGGGCGGCTGCACCTGGTCCAGCGGCAGCACCTGGCCGGTCTCACCAGGCCGTCCCGGCTGTACGACGGTCACCGAGGACCGGTCATCGGAGCACCCGGTGAGTACGGCGGCGCCGATCAGCAGCGAGGGAACGAGAAAGCGTAACCACGACATAAAGGACGCTCACTTCGAAAATGCTAGAAACCGGACATATCGGGAAGGGCGGACGTGATATAGCACATCTCACCAAATTACTTTAGTGTCCGCATAACCGTCGTGCCGCATACCGGCGCTCCGAGTCGGCACTCGGACCTGTCCGGGGTCGTGGCACGCGCGTTGGGTCACGCCAGGAACACCAGAAAAGGAGGGGTGCGACCCATGCAGGAGATCAGTACGGTACGACGTCGTACCGGGTTGCGCAGCTTAGTTTTGATCGCCGCGGGGGTGATCTTAGCCGCCCTGCTGCCGACCACCGCCGCGTCGGCCGACCCGGCCGCGCCGGGGACGGACCCGCGGGTCGGGCTCGGAGCCGGATGGCTCGACGCCCAGCAGGCCGCCAACGGGCTCAAGCTCGTCGCCCACCAGGACCGGCCGGAGGGTTTCTTCCAGCCGGACAATCCGGGCAACCTCGCATTCGCGAACTCCGACCTCGCGTTCAGCGGTAAGTACGCGTTCGTCGGGAACTTCAACGGCTTCAACATCTACGACATCTCCAAGCCGTCCCAGCCGGCCCTGAAGACCTCCGTGGTCTGCCCGGGCGGCCAGGGCGACATGTCGGTGTACGGGAACCTGCTGTTCATGTCGGTCGAGGAGACCCGGGGCCGGCTCGACTGCGGCACCCAGGGCGCTCCCGGCACCGTGAACCCGGAGCGCTTCCGCGGCGTCCGGATCTTCGACGTGAGCAACATCGCCCAGCCGGTGCAGGTGGCCGCGGTGCAGACCTGCCGCGGCTCGCACACGCACAGCGTGGTGACCAGCAAGAAGGACAAGGAGAACGTCTACATCTACGTCTCCGGCACCGCCGGGGTACGGAGCGGCCAGGAGCTGACCGGCTGCGCGAACGCGCCGGCGACCGACCCGGCCACCGCTTTGTGGCGGATCGACATCATCAAGGTTCCGCTGGCCGCCCCGCAGAACGCGGCCATCGTCAGCCAGCCGCGCCTGTTCACCGACCCGGCCACCGGCGCGATCAACGGTCTGCAGAACACCCCGCCCGCGCCGACGCACCCGTCCGGCGGCAACTGGTCGCCGCAGCCGGTCACCAACCACTGCCACGACCTCACCGCCTTCCCGGCGAAGAACCTGGTCGCGGGTGCCTGCGCCGGCAACGGCATCCTGATCGACACCACTGACCCGGTCAACCCGGTCCGGCTGGACGAGGTCACCGACCCCAACTTCGCCTACTGGCACTCGGCGACGCTGAGCAACGACGGGACGAAGGTCGTCTTCACCGACGAGTGGGGCGGTGGCACCGGCGCGCGCTGCCGGAACACCGACGAGCCGTCGTGGGGCGCGGACGCCATCTTCGACATCGTCGACGGCAAGATGGAGTTCCGCAGCTACTACAAGATGCCCGCGGTCCAGACCACCACGGAAAACTGCGTCGCCCACAACGGGTCGCTGATTCCGGTGCCCGGACGGGACATCATGGTCCAGGCGTGGTACCAGGGTGGCGTGTCGGCGTTCGACTTCACCGACTCGGCCCACCCGAAGGAGATCGCCTTCTTCGACCGCGGCCCGATCAACGCCGCCCAGCTGGTGACCGGCGGTCTCTGGTCCGCGTACTACTACAACGGCAACATCTACGGCTCGGAGATCGCTCGCGGTCTGGACGTCTTCGAGCTGACGCCGACCGAGGACCTGGCCAAGCCGGAGATCGCCGCCGCGGCGAAGGTCAAGTCCGACCTGTTCAACGCCCAGCACCAGCCGCAGGTGACGCACCAGCCCAGCTTCGAGGTGGTCCGGTCGTACCAGGTGCAGACCGAGCGGGCAGGCACGATGAAGAAGGGCACCGCCATCGCGGTGGACAAGCTCATCGACTCGGCCGAGCGCATGGTCGACCGGCGGCTTGAGCGGGTGGCCGCGATCGAGCTGCGTACCGCCGCCAAGCTGCTCAGGACGTCTGACCCGGCTCAGCGCGCCTTCGCCGGCGCGCTCAACGACCTGGCCGGAGCCCTGGACTAGCGACCGTACGACGCCACGAGGGGGCGCTCCCGGCCGGGGGCGCCCCCTCCGCGCGTCCTGGCCTCCGGCGCGTGACCCGAGCGAGTCCCGCACGCGCCACACTGGGAGGATGCCCAGACGTCCGTTACTCGCGCTGCTGGCGCTGATCACGTTGTCCGGCTGCGGCTCCGGCTCGGCGCTGAGCCAGGCCGCGATCGACCAGGCCGCCCGGCAGGGCGTGGCGCCCGACCTGATGTACGTGGTGGACCTGCCCGGATACGAGCTGGCCGAGCAGTCGGTGGGGGCGGTCAACGAGGAGGGGTTCGGTGCCGTCTACACCGCGGCCGGCGGCAAGCAGGTGGAGCTGCGGGTGGATCGACCGCCGTACAAGTGCGTCGGCACCTGCGAGCGGGACGGCGACGGCTGGTACACCGAGCACGAGGACCGGCAGGAATACGTGGCGGTGCGCACCGACCATTACGTCCGCCTGGTGGCTCCGGCCGGGCAGGTGGACCGGGCGGTGCTGAAGGAGGCGGCGGAGGGCGCCCGCCCGGCCGTCGGCGACGGGACGCCCGCTCCTGACGAGCGCGGCGACGGGACGCCCGCTCCGCCGCGGAGCCCGGTCGAGCGCGGCGACCTGCCGGAGAACGGCGACGGCGCCCCCATCCAGCCCACCGGCGCCGGCGGCTGAAACCGGCGACCCAGGCGAGGACGACGCGCCCGCGGCCGGGGCGGGGGTTTCAGTCGTCGAGGGTGGACACCGGGGTGCCCAGCGCGTCTAGCGCGGCCCAGAACTCCTCCTGGACGGTGGTCGCGTACAGGATTTGCAGCTGGCCGAGGCGTTCCGGCCGGTTGACGCCGACGATGGTCGAGTGCACCAGCGGGTTGCGGAGCGAGAACCACAGCGCCACGGCGGGTAGCGTGAGCCCCCACTCCTCGCAGAGCCGCCGGACGCGATCCACCCACGCCAGCAGCTCCGGCGGGCTCGTCCGGTAGGCGTAGCGGTCGCCCCGCCCGGCCAGCAGCCCGCCGCCGAAGGGCGCGGCGTTGAAGACCCCCATGCCGAGCTCGGTCGCCTGCTCGATGAGTGCTTCGGCGCGGCGGTCGACCAGGGTGTAGCGATTGTGGGTGAGCAGGACGTCGAACACGCCGGCGGCCACGTATCTCGTCATCATCGTGACCTCCCCTGCGGCGATGCCGATCGCGTCCACCAGCCCCTGGTCGCGCAGCTCGGTCAGGCCGCGGACGGCGCCGCCGGGGCCGAAGGCCTCCTCGACGGTGATGGTGTACGGGTCGTGCAGGTGGAGCAGCGGCAGGCGGTCGAGCCCGAGGCGGCCGGTGCTCTCCTCGAACGACCTCCAGACGCGGTCCCGGTCGAACCGCCCGGTGTCCGGGTCGGCGTCGACCTTCGTCACGATCTCCCGGTCCGCCGGCAGGCCGTGCGCGGCGATCGCCTGCCCCAGGGCGGTCTCGCTGCGGCCCTGGGCGTAGTTGTTGGAGGTGTCGATCACGGTGAAGGGGCCGGTGAGCAGCATCGCGGCCAGCTCGACCGGGTCGGCACCCGAACCGGCCGCCGGGTTGCCGAGCGAGGACGTGCCCAGGCTGATCGGGCTCACGCGCAGAGCCGTGCCTCCCAGGGTCCGCAGGCTGGTGGACGGCGCGGAGTCGGTCATGAAGTGCCTTTCCTTGGATGCGAGCCGGCCCGACGAGCATGCCGGGCGACCGCGCGGCGGGCAAATCACCCTCGGAGGACAAGCTCGGACCAGTCCGCTCGCATTGCTTGTCATTTAGTGACATGCTGTCGTTTGAGGACGGAAGGGGTGTCAGCGCGGTCATGACGACGGAGAAGCGCGGCGGGGGAGGGATGAGCGAGCAGCGGCGTACGCGGCTGCGGCTGGAGATCTCCCGGGAGGCGGCGCGGCTGTTCTGGGAGCAGGGCGTGGCCGCGACGAGCGGCGACCAGATCGCCGAGGCCGTGGGCCTGTCGACGCGCACCATCTGGCGGCACTTCCGCAGCAAGGAGGCCTGCGCCGAGCCGGTCGTGATGCAGGGCGTCATGACGCTGATGAGCGTGCTGCGCCGCTGGCCCCGGGAGAGCTCTCTTGAGGACCACCTGCTCGCGGAGCTGACCCGGCTCGGCCACGAGAAGCCGCCCGTCGATCTCGCCGACGAGCTGCTCGCCATGAAGATGATCCGGCTCGCCGACACCGAGCCGGCTCTCCGTTCGGCGTGGTTGATGGCCTGTGACCAGACCGAACGCGAGATGCGCGCGATCATCGGCGACCGTCTTGAGCGCCCCGCCGACGACCTGGAGGTGCGGCTGCACGCGGCGGCGGCGGCCTCTGTGGTGCGCGTTCTCGACGAGCACATCGGCGCCGCCGTCCTCGCCGGGGGCGACCTCACCGAGTTCCAGGACGTGCAGGCCCTCACCCGGCGATACGCCCAGGCGATCCGTACAGCCACCGGCGGAGCCGTCGGCGACCCCATCGGCTGAGACAGCGCCGATCGCACCGCGACGAACCCAGAAGGGTGTCCGTTATGCCCATGCCCGACAAGGCGCGCGAGGTTCCGCGCCTCGCCGTTGAAGATCTCTTCGGCGCGCCCCTTCGTGCCGGCGCGTCGATCTCACCCGACGGCTCCACCATCGCCTACCTGGCTCCCTGGCGGGAGCGCCTCAACGTATGGGTGGAGAGCGTCGATTCGGACGGGGAGGCGCGCTGCGTCACCGCCGACCACGACCGCAGTGTGCTCCGCTACCACTGGAGCGACGACCCGCGCTGGCTGCTGTACGAGCAGGACGGGGCCGGCGACGAGAACTGGCACGTCTTCCGGGTCGACCTGGACGACCCGGACGCCGAAGCCGTCGACCTCACCCCCTTCCCCGGGGCCAGGGCCGTGGGCTTCGAGATGAGCGTCACCCGGCCGGGCAAAGCGACCCTGCATCTGAACCACCGCAACCCCGTCGAGTTCGACCTCTACGAACTCGACATCGCCACGGGTGAGCTGACGATGCTGGCACAGAACCCCGGTCAGGTCGGCGGTCTGCTGCACACGCGCGACGGCGACCTGTACGCCCACGGCCTGACGGCCGACGGCGACATCGAGCTGTCGCGGTGGGACCCCGGCACGGGGCAACTGCGTCCGGTCATCACCTTCGACGGCTCCGACTACCCGCTGGACATCCAGCCGTTCCAGCTCACCCCGGACGGCACCGGCGCGTGGATCGGCTCCAACCGCAACAGCGAACGGACCCGCGTCGTGCGGCTCGACCTGGCCACCGGCGAGGAGTCCGAGGTCGACAGCCACCCGCTGTACGACCTCGACCCGCGTTCCGCCGTCTTCCCCACACTGCCCTCGCCGCTCATCCTCGACCGGGGCACGGGAGAGCTGATCGGGGTGCGCTACCTTGGCGAGCGGCAGGTGATCCGGCCGCTGGACCCGCGTTTCGCCGCGGTCCTCGAGAACCTCGAAAAACTGTCCGACGGCGACCTGCTGGCACTCTCGTCCGACACGAGCGGTCAGCGCTGGATCGTCAGCTTCAACCACGACCGCGACCCCGGCGTCACCTACTTCTACGACCACACCACCCGGCAGAGCCGGATGCTCTTCCGGCCCTACCCGGACCTGGACCCCGATGTGCTCGCCCCCATGACACCGGTCACGATCCCCGCCCGGGACGGACTGCGGCTGCCCTCCTACCTGACGCTGCCCGTGGGAGTGGAACCCACGCGGCTGCCGCTGGTGCTGCTCGTCCACGGCGGCCCCTGGCACCGGGACGGCTGGGGTTTCGATCCCAGCGCCCAGTTCCTCGCCAACCGTGGGTACGCGGTGCTCCAGGTCAACTTCCGCGGCTCGACCGGCTACGGCAAGGCGTTCCTCAAGGCCGGCATCGGGGAGCTGGCCGGGAAGATGCACGACGACCTCATCGACGCCGTGGACTGGGCCGTCAAGCAGGACTACGCGGACCCGGACCGCGTCGCGATCTTCGGCGGCTCGTACGGCGGTTACGCCACCCTGGTCGGCGTCGCCTTCACCCCCCACGTCTTCGCCGCGGCGATCGACTTCTGCGGCCCCTCCAACCTCGTCACCTACCTGCGCACCGCACCGGAGTTCGTCAAGCCCTACCTGGTCAACAACTGGTACCTGTACGCCGGAAACCCCGACGACCCGGAGCAGGAGGCGGACCTGTGGGCCCGCTCGCCCCTCAGCCGCGTCGACGACATCCGCACACCGCTGATGGTGATCCAGGGCGCCAACGATCCCCGCGTCGTCAAGGCCGAGTCCGACCAGATCGTCGACGCGCTGCGCGCCCGCGGGGTCGAGGTCGAGTACATGGTCAAGGAGGACGAGGGCCACGGCTTCGTGAATCCGGAGAACAACATCGACATGTACCGCGCGGTCGACCGCTTCCTCGCCCGGCACCTGGGGGGAGCGGCGGACCCGGACAGGTCCCGCGGGGACGAGGCATAGAGTCCGCGGTATTTGGGTCGTTCGGCCGGTTGCCATGGGACGGGAGGGGAAAGCACCCGACTGATACGTCGTGACAGGGAGCAGGTGAGCGATGCCCGCACACGAACCGGCGCCCTGCGGCGGGCGGCCATGAGGCTCGCCGGCGCGCACGTCCTGGTCACCGGGGCCTCCTCCGGCATCGGGGCGGCCACCGCGCGGGCGCTGGCCGGCACCGGCGCGCGGCTGACGCTGGCCGGGCGCGATCGCGCCCGGCTGGCGGCCGTCGCCGCGGCCACCGGCGGTGACGTGCTGGCCTACGACGTCGCCACCCAGGCCGAGGAGCTGGTCGCCCGGGCCGGGCCCGTCGACGTGCTGGTGAACAACGCCGGCGTGGGGTGGGCGGGGCCGTTCGTGCGGATGCCGGCCGGTGACGTCGAGCGGCTGCTGGCGGTCAACCTCGCCGCGCCGATCGCGCTCACCCGGCTGCTGCTGCCCGGGATGGTGGCGGCGGGCCGCGGGCACCTCGTGTTCGTGGCCTCCATCGCCGGGGCGGTGGGCGTGGCCCAGGAGGCCGTCTACTCGGCCACCAAGGCGGGGCTGCTGGCCTTCGCCGAGGGCCTGCGCCACGAGTTGCACCACGTGCCCGGCGTCGGCGTGTCCGTGCTGCTGCCCGGGGTGGTGGACACCCCCTTCTTCGTCCGGCGCGGCACCCCGTACACGCGGGCCTGGCCGGCGCCGGTCGCGCCGGAGCGGGTGGCGCGGGCGATCCTGGCGGCGATCAGGGACGGCCGGCCGGAGTCGTTCGTGCCGGGCTGGCTACGGGTGCCGGCCAGGCTGCGCGGAGCGGCGCCCGGCGCGTTCCGCGCGCTCGCCCGGCGTTTCGGAGGCATGCCGGGGCCGGCCGCCGACGGGTGAGCGGGTCAGCCGTTCCTGATGGCGCGCAGTGACTGCCGCAGGGACCCGACCGTGGCCAGGACGGCGGTCGGCTCGTATCCGCAGTGCGCCATGCAGTTGTCGCACCGGGGATCGCGGCCCCGGCCGTAGGCCGACCAGTCGGTGTCCTCGATCAGCTCGCGGTAGGTCTGCGCGTACCCGTCGGCCATCAGGTAACACGGCCGCTGCCAGCCGAACAGCGAGTACGACGGGATGGCCCAGGCGGTGCACGGAAGCTCGATCCGGCCCTCCAGGAAGTCCAGGAACAGCGGCGAGTGGTTGAACCGCCAGCGCCGCCGCCGCCCGCCGGCGAACGCCTCGCGGAACAGCGCGCGGGTCTCCCGTACGCCCATGAACCGGTCCTGGACGGGCGCCTTCTCGTACGCGTACGCGGGAGAGACCATCATCTGGTCGACCGCGAGCTCGTCATTGAGGTAGTCGAGCACCTCGATGACGGTTCGCGGGCTGTCCGAGGAGAAGAACGTCGTGTTGGTGGTGACCCGGAAGCCGCGCCGCTGGCACTCGCGCACGGCGGCGACCGCCTCGTCGAAGACGCCCTCCTTGCACACCGAGGCGTCGTGCCGCTCGCGCACGCCGTCGATGTGCACGGTCCAGGCGAAGTAGCGCGAGGGTTCGAACTCGTCGATCTTCTTGGGGATGAGCAGCGCGTTCGTGCACAGGAACACGTACTTCTTCATCTCGACGAGCCGGTGGACCAGCTCGCCGATCTGCGGGTGCATGAGCGGCTCGCCGCCGGCGATGGACACCATCGGGGCGCCGCACTCCTGTATGGCGGCCACGGCCTGCTCCACCGGCATGCGCCGCTTCAGCACCTCGGCGGGATGCTGGATCTTGCCGCAGCCGGCGCATTTCAGGTTGCACGCGAACAGCGGCTCCAGCTCCACCAGCAGCGGGAACTTGGTACGCCCCCGCAGCCGCTGGCCGAGGATGTAACCGCCGACGCGCAGGACCTGCCGTATCGGGATCGTCATGACAACGCCTCCTTCGGTAGCGAGAACTGCACGGTCTCTCGGGCGATCACCCGCTCCTCGACGGCCACCGGGCCGAGCCCGCGCAGGGCCGACACGATGTCGTCCACGAGCGAGGGCGGGGCGGAGGCGCCGGCGCTGAGCCCGACCGTACGGGCGCCGGCGAGCCAGTCGAGGGCGATTCCGCCCTGGTCGTCCACCAGGTGGGCCGGGGTGTGGTGGCGGGCGACCTCCACCAGGCGCAGCGAGTTGGAGGAGTTGGCCGAGCCCACGATGAGGACGACGTCGGACTCCGCGGCGATCGCGCGGACGGAAGCCTGGCGGTTGGTCGTCGCATAGCAGATGTCGTTCCGCTTCGGCCCCCGGGCGTCGGGGAAGCGGCCGCGGATCGCGGCGGCGATCTCCGCCGCCTCGTCCTCGGCGAGCGTCGTCTGCATGAGGTAGGCCACCGGCCGGTCGCCCGGCAGGGCCGCCACGTCGTCCACCGTCTGCACCAGCACGCCCGCCCCGCCGGTCTCGCCCAGCGTGCCCTCGGCCTCCTCGTGGCCGGCGTGCCCGATGAGGGCCACCAGGCGTCCCTCGGCGGCGAACCGGCGCGCCTCCGCGTGCACCTTGGACACCAGCGGGCAGGTCGCGTCGATCACCCGCAGCCCGCGGCGGTCGGCCGCGTCCCGGACCTCCGGGGACACCCCGTGCGCGGAGAAGACGGTCACCGCCCCGGCCGGCACCTCGTCGAGCTCGTCCACGAACACCGCGCCGCGCCGGCTCAGGTCCGCCACCACGTGCAGGTTGTGCACGATCTGCTTGCGTACGTAGACGGGCGGGCCGTACCGCTCCAGCGCCACCTCGACGATCTCGATGGCGCGCTCCACCCCCGCGCAGAACGAGCGCGGCTCGGCCAGCAGCACGATCCGCGGCCCGGTGGCCGCAGCCCAGCGCGCCAGGACGGGGCCGACGGCGCCGAGCGTGCGGCGGGCGGCGACGCCCCGGGCGAGCGTGCCCGGGCTCAACAGCGGCGCCGCGGGCGTGTCGACGATGACCCGCACGGCGGCCAGCGGCCTGCCCACGGTGGCGCGGGCCAGCGGCCCGGTCTCCATGTCCACGGCGTACGCGCCGGTCGCCGCGAGGCGGTGCCGCTCCGCGCCGCCGACCAGGTGATCGGCGGTGACCAGCGGCCCGATCCGGACGGGCAGCCCGGCCCTGGCCAGCTCTCCCGCGAGGAGAGGAGCGGAAGGACACGGATGCACACGCCCGGCGAACCGGACCTCGCTCGCCACCAGGACGTCGCCGGGCCGCAGGCTCCGGTCGACGGCGCCGCCGAAGCCGACCACGGCCACCGCCTCTTGCCCGCCCAGGCCGACGGCCGCCCTGGCCGCCCGCCGTGGGCCGACCCCGGTGACGACCACCCTGGTCCCGGACAGGCCGGCAGGCAGGCCGCGGCTGACCGCGCGGGCCTCGATCCCGAGCGCGGCGCAGATCAGCAGCCCCGTCACGAGGATTCCTGACCTGCCGCGTCGCGGCGCAGGTAACGCCCGAGGGCGCTGATCGGGAAGACGAGCCGGTAGAGGTGGTAGTTGAGGTAGAAGTCGCCGGGGAAGCCCGTGCCGGTGAAGTACGGTTCGTCCCAGGTGCCGTCCGGCCGCTGCCGCTCCACCAGCCAGCGCACCCCCTTGTCCACCGCCGGGGAGCGCTCACCGGCGGCGAGCAGGGCCAGTAGCGCCCAGGCGGTCTGCGAGGCGGTCGAGGCGCCGCGGCCGATCCAGGCCGGGTCGCGGTAGGAGCGCAGGTCCTCGCCCCAGCCGCCGTCGTCGTTCTGGTGCCGTTCCAGCCAGGAGACGGCGCGACGTACCGAGGAGTGTCCGGGACGGACGCCGGCGGCGACGAGCGCGGGCACGGCGGCGCCGGTGCCGTAGACGTGGTTCGCTCCCCAGCGGCCGAACCACGACCCGTCCTCCTCCTGCGCCTTGAGCAGCCAGACCACCCCCCTGCGCAGGACGGGCGAGCCGGGCCGCTCCTTGGCCAGCGCCTCGACGACGTGCGCGGTGACGTCGGCGGACGGCGGGTCGATCACCGCGCCGAAGTCGCAGAACGGCAGCCTGGTGCAGAGCGTGCGGTCGTTGTCGGCGTCGAACGCCCCGAAGCCGCCGTCGGCACTGGCCATGCCGGCCATCCAGCGGACCCCGCGCTCGATCGCCGGCCGCGCCCCGGGGCGGTCCAGCCGGCGCAGCGCCAGCACCACCTCCGAGGTGTCGTCGGTGTCGGGGTAGCCGTCGTTGTCGAACTCGAACGCCCAGCCGCCGGGCGCCAGGCCGGGCCTGCGTACGGCCCAGTCGCCCGCCGTCGTGACCTCCTCGCGGAGCAGCCAGTCGGCGGCCGCGGTGACGGCCGGATGGTCGGCGGGAGTGCCCGCGTCGAGCAGCGCGTTGATCGCCAGCGCCGTGTCCCAGACGGGCGACTGGCACGCCTCCAACCGGCGCCCCCGCTCGTCGCGGATGGTGAACCGGTCGAGCCCGCCGATCGCCCGGCGCATCACCGGATGGTCCAGGTCGTAGCCGGACAGGTGAAGCGCGAGGATGGAGTACACCCACGGAGGCTGGATGCCGCCCCAGGACCCGTCGGCCTCCTGGCGTGCGACGACCCAGCCGACGGCGCGCCGCAGCGCGGTCCGCCGCAGGACCGGCGACGGATGCCGCTCATACCGGTGCAGCACCTTGTCCAGCGCTTGGAACACCGTCTCCCAGCCCCCGCGCGCCGCCCGGCGGGGCGCCCGTCCGGTACGCAGCTCGGGCAGCTCGAACGGGAGCCCGCGCACCGGCCGGTGCGCCATCACGACGGTCATGGGCACGATCGTCTGCCTGGCCCAGCAGCCCCAGTCGTAGATGTTGAGCGGGAACCACCGCGGCAGGAACATCAGCTCGGGAGGCACGACCGGCAGGTCCCGCCACGACCACTCCCCGAACAGGGCCAGCCAGATCCGGGTGAACACCCGGCTAGCCTCGATGCCGCCCATGGCCCTGACCTGCCCGGCCGCGGCCCGCATGTGCTCGGCCTCCGGCGGATCGCCGGCGAGCCGCAGCGCGGCGTACGCCTCGATCGTGGTGGACAGGTCCGCGGGTCCTTCGTGGAAGTTGGCCCACGTGCCGTCGGCCCGCTGCTCGGAGCGGATCCACCGGGCGGCCTCCGCGGTGTCCTGCTCGGTGCGGATGCCGAGGAACTGCCGCAACAGCAGGTCCTCCGCGTCCATGGTCACGTTGGTCTGCAGCTCGCCCTTCCACCAGCCCTCCGGCGACCGCAGGCCGATCAGGTGGTCGCAGGCGGCCTTTAGGGCGTGCTCGGCGGTGGCGAGCCCGCTCTGAGTCGTTTCGAGGGTGGTCATGTCAGTGATCCCTGGCTGTGATGAATCGGGCGATCTGCAGGAACTCGGCGCGTACGTCCGCCGGCAGGTCCGCCTCGTCGAGCCGCCGGGCCGCGGCGTCGAGGCGCCGCTCGGCCTCCAGCTCGGCCCACGCCCGGCCGCCCGCCTGCTCCACCATCCGGGCGGCCTCGTGCAGGTCGGCCTCCGCCAGCTGCCCCGGCCTGGCCAGCAGCTCGGCGAGGCGCTCCCCGGACTCCGTACCGCCGGTGAGCGCGGCGACCACGGGCAGGCTCTTCTTGCGGGTCCGCAGGTCCGACAGGACCGGCTTGCCCGTCACCTCGGGTTCGCCCCAGATGCCGAGCAGGTCGTCGGCCAGCTGGAACGCCAGACCGGCCTCGGTGCCGAACTCGAACAGCGAGCCGGCCAGCGAGCCGCTGCCCTCCACCGCGGTGACGCCGATCGAGCAGGCGCAGGCGAGCAGCGCGGCGGTCTTGTGCCGCGACATCAGCAGGCACTCGTCCCTCGTCACGTCGTCACGGTCCTGGAACTCCAGGTCGAGGGCCTGGCCCGCCATGAGCGAGAGCGTGGCGTGATTGAGCATGCGGGCCGCCGCCGCGTAGCCGGGGGTTTTCTGCTCCAGCAGGAGCTCCCCGGCCAGGACGAGCAGCGCGTTGCCGCAGAGGATCGCCTGGGAGCGGCCGAAGACCGTCCAGGCGGCCGGGCGGTGCCGGCGTACCGGGTCGTCGTCCATGACGTCGTCGTGCAGGAGGGAGAAGGCGTGCACGAGCTCCACCGCGGCGGCGGCGGGCAGGCACCGCTCGGCGCCGGCTCCCGCGGCCCGGGCCGACAGCACCGCGAGCGTGGGCCGCAGGGCCTTGCCGCCGGCGGCGCGGGGCCGGCCGTCGCCGTCGGTCCAGCCGAAGTGATAGCGGGCGACGCGTGCGGCGTGCGGGTCGAGGCGGTCGACGGCCGCGCGCAGCACCGGCTCGACGAGCTCGCGGGCGGCCTCCGCCGGTGGCAGGGTCAGGGTCATGACACGCTCTCCTGGTGTCGCATGTGGTGTCTGACCAGGCTGGCCGCGTGGAGTCCGCTGCGTACGGCGCCCTCCATGGTGTCGGGCCAGCCGGTGTCGGTCCAGGCGCCGGCCAGATAGAGGCCGGGCCATCGGGTGGTGCCCTGCGGGCGGAGCGCGCCGCTGCCGGGGCCCTGGCGGAACGTCGCGCGCCGCTCCCTGGTAACGAAGAAGTCGGTCATCCTGGCCTCGTGCGCGGCCGGGAACACCGAGCGCAGGGCCGGGGCGAAGACCTTGCGGATGTCCGCGGTCGGCCGGTCGATCCACGTGTCCGCGACCGACACCGACACCGCCAGGTACTGTCCCTCGCCGAGTCCGGCGACGCGGGTCTTGTCGAACACCCACTGCACGGGCGAGCCGGTGACCGCGACGAACGGCATCCGCATGACCGGCCGGTCGTAGACCACGTGGACGTTGATGATGGGGCTCGCGTCCAGGGCGCTCCATCCGTCCCTGCCGGGCGCCGCCCCCGGCGGGACCAGCTTCGCGGCCTGCTCGTGGCGCGTGGCCACGACCACGGCCGACGCCCGCGTCCTGACGCCGTCCACGACGACGGCCGGGCCCGGCTCGATGGCCGTGACCTTCGCCGCCAGGCGCACGGTGCCGCCGCGCCGCGCGATGGCGGCCCTGGCTGCGGTGTCGTGCAGCTCGCCCAGCGGGACCAGCGGGATGCCCAGGTCGGCGGCGTCCGTCCGGCCGAGCAGGGCCGTCTTGAACACCTTCACCGCCGGGCCGAGCGCGGCCTCGTCGACGCCGGTGTTCAGGGCCGCGACCGCGAGCAGGTCCCAGAGCGCCTCCCGGACCGGGTCCCGCTGGCCGTGGGCCGCGAGCCAGCTCCCGAACGTCATCGTGTCGAGTGCCGGATCCGCCGGATCGAGCCTGCTCAGCGCGAGCGAGCCGCGCAGGGCCTGGAGCCGGTCGCCCGGCCCGAGCAGGCGGTAGCCCGCGAGCGCGGGCACGAAGTGGAGCGGGCCGGGCAGCGCGGTGCGGCGCAGCCGTCCCGACCGGCCCGCCGTGCCCAGCACCCGCACGTCGAACCGGCTCTGCAGGCCGACCCGCGCGGTGCCGCCGAGCCGTTCCAGCAGCCCCCGGTACGCCGTGCAGCAACGCAGGAAGACGTGCTGGCCGTTGTCCACCGTCAGCCCGCCGCGCTGGAAGGAGTAGGTGGCGCCGCCCAGCCGCGGGCGGGCCTCGTACAGGGTCACGGGATAGCCGCCCTCGGCGAGCGCCAGGGCGGCGGTGATGCCGGCCAGTCCGCCGCCGACCACGGCCACCGGCGCGATCGTCGTCACAGGTCTCCCGGGGAGGGTGTCGTCGGCGCCGGTTCGCGGCGCGGGCCGCCCTCTCACGCGGACGGCAGTCGTCGCATGTCCGCACCGGGCGGCCTCATGGTCATGAGGACCCGCGCCCACGCCCCGATCAGGCGTGCGCGGCGGGGCCGGACGGTCCGGCCCAGAACGTCGTGACCGGCGGCTTCGAGCGCGGCCAGGGTCGCGTGGCCGCCCGCGACGTAACCCGCGACCGCCGTGCGGGCGAAGCCGGACAGCGAGGCGACGATCGCCTCCCCCTCGGCCAGCATCGCCCCGGCCCGTGCCGTCTGCGCGGCCACCACGTCGCGCAACCGCGGTGACGTGGTCGCCGCCGCGAGCTCGCCGATCGGGCAGCCCGCCCGGCGCAGGTCCTCTCCCGGCAGGTAGACGCGGCCGCGCCGGTAGTCCTCGCCGACGTCCTGGCAGTGCTCGATGACCTGCAGCGCCGAGCACACCTTGTCGGACAGGGCCATCCGCGGGCCGCTGACCTCCCCGAACACGTGGAGGACGAGGTGGCCGACCGGATTGGCGGAAAGCTCGCAGTAGCCGAGGAGCTCGTCGAACGTCTCGTAGCGGGTGACCGTCTGGTCACGCCGGTTGGCGTCGATGAGGCGGTGGAACGGGTCGGCGGGGATCGAGCACTCCCGGACGGTGCGGGCCAGCGCCGAGATCGGCCCGAGCCGGGGCGGGTGGCCCTGGTAGAGCCGGATCAGGTCGGCCTCGGCCTCGTCCAGCAGCTTGAGCCGGTCGTCGGGGTGCGCGTCGTCGCCCAGGTCGTCGATCGAGCGGGCGAAGCCGTAGACGGCCATGAGGTGGTCGCGGTGCCGGCGGGGCAGCAGCCGGGAGGCCACCGGGAAGTTCTCCCGGCGCGCCTTTTCCGCCAACTCCCCTGAATGGCATCGTTTCGACCGCACGACATGGAATTATCCGCCGCCGGACAGCGCAAACATGGCGGCATTGGTTCTATATTACGTTGCCCGGCGATTGGCATTTAATTTACTTCACCGCGGCGTCGGGAAGGCCGCGTTTGAATGACCACGGAAAGGGGGACTGCCCGTAATGGAATACGCGCTCGTGAAGTGATTGGAGGCGGCCGCCCGGACACCGTGGTCGCGCAGCGGGCCCACGCTCAGGCCCATGAGCCGGCAGCGGTCCACGAGCGCGGGGAGGGCGCCGAGCGCCGATCTCCAGGAACCAGGGACGGAGGCGTGGTCGGAGTCATGGAGCAGTACGGTCGCCCCACCGCGCAGCCCACCCGCCACGGTGGCCAGCACCGAGCCGGGCGTGGCCGCCGCCTCCCAGTCGCGGCCCCAGACGGTCCACAACACGGGGTGGAGCCCCCGCAGGCGGGCGGCGAGCAGCGCTTCCAGGCTGAGCACCCCGTAGGGCGGGCGATACCAGACGGCGGGAGTCCCGGCGACCGCGCTCACCAGGTCGGCGGCCCGGCCGAGCTCCGCCGCCACCTGCCCCGGCGGGGCGATCAGCGCGTTGCCGTGCCGCCAGCCGTGCACCGCGAGTTCGTGACCCTCGGCCACGATGCGGCGGCCGAGGGGCTGGTGGCGCTCCAGCAGCTCACCGAGGACGAAGAAGGTCGCGTGGCAGCCGAGCCGCCCCAGCTCGTCCAGGAAGCGCGGGGTGGAGTCGGGATGGGGGCCGTCGTCGAAGGTGAGCGCCACATGGCGGGGGTCGCCGGCGCCGGCGAGGGCGGGCACCCGGCGCCGGACCGAGGGCAGCCAGGTGGCGGCGGGACCCACGTGCAGCAGGGCGAGGCAGGCGAGCCCGAGCGGCAGCGCGAGGCGGCCGAGCGTGGGGGATGAGACGGTACGGCGGCGCGTCCTCATCCTGAGCGCGTCGATGGGCAGCGGCCACGACGGGGTCGCCACCGAGCTGGCCGCCCGGCTCGCCGCCGAGGGTGCCGATACAGAGATCATGGATGTCCTCCGGATGCTCCCGCTCCGCCTGGGACCGGCGCTGCGGCGCGGGTATCGCTGGATGATCCTGCACGCTCCCTGGCTCTACGACGTCATCTACCAGGTCTTCTTCGTCGGCAAACGGGCCGGCGGCACCTCGCCGCTGACGGCGCTCGCCGCCCCCCGGCTGCGCCGGCTCGTCGCCGCCCGTGCCCCTGACGAGGTCGTCTCGACCTTCCACCTGGCGGCGCAGCTCACGGGGCGGCTGCGCGAGCGCGGCGGGCTGCCCTGCCCGAGTACGGTGCTGGTCACGGACTTCGCGGTGCACCGGTTGTGGCTGCACCGCGGCAACGACCTGTACCTGTGCCCGAACCCCGGCGTCATCGGGGAGATCGCCGCCAGGACCGGCCGGCCGGCGCTGCACTGCGCTCCTGTCGTGCGCCCGGAGTTCGCCCGGGCGGGGGCCTTCTCAGGGGGAATGGCCGGTTCGGGGGCAGCGGCCGGCGCCGGGGGAGTGCCCGGTTCTGGCGGGGCGGCGGGCTCGGATTCCGGTGAGCGGTTCGTGCTGGTGTCGGGTGGGTCGTGGGGGGTCGGGGAGGTCATCGCGACCGCGCGTACCCTGGCGAGGTCGGGGCGGTACACGCCGCTCGTCCTGTGCGGGGACAACACCGGGCTGCGGCGCCGCCTGCGGGCCGCCGGGCTGGGCCCGGGGCTCGGGTGGCGCGACGACGTGCCGGAGCTCATGGCGGCCGCGTACGCCCTGGTCGACAACGGCTGCGGCCTGACCTGCGAGGAGGCCTTCGCCGCCGGGCTGCCGGTCGTCATCCACCGGCCCATCAGCGGCCACGGCCGGGACGGCGCGCGGGCGATGGCCAGGGCCGGGGTGAGCCTCCACACCGTCACCGCGTCCGCCCTGCTGGCCGCGCTGGACCTGCTCAGGGACGGGCGGTCGGGACAGGGTCAGGCGGGCCGGGCGGCCGCGCTGTTCTCCGCGATGCCGGCCGAGGCGGGTCTCATCTCCGCGCCCCGGGCGTCCCGGTATGGGTCTGGATGATCGGCGACCTGGTCAGCACGATGACCCCGTAGACCAGGAGTCCGGCACCGGCCGCCTCCATCACGATCCATGGGCCGGTACGGATCGGCTCGCCGTACATCAGCGCGCCGTACAGGATGCCCGCCATGGGGTCGCTGATGGTCAACGCCGGCTGGGCGACGACGAGGGATCCGCTGTGCAGGGAGTTCTGCAGCAGGAACACGCTGCACAGGCCGGTGAACACCATCGCGTAGAGCGGCCAGGACACCGGCAGCGCACCCGGGTCGTCCTCCAGGAGCGTCACGCACTTCTTGATGAGCGTGGCGGTGAAGGCGAAGCCGATGCCGGCGGCCACGCCCAGCGCGGCGGCCCGGAGGGGCCCGCTGGACAGGGCAGCCAGCGCCACCAGCCCGGCGACCGTGGCCGAGGTCACCACGGCGGCGACGACCCATTCGGTGGTGTCCGGCGACCACCGCCCCGGGCCGGGAACCGCCGCGGCGAGGAACATCCCCAGGCCGGCCGAGAGCACGCCGATCGCCAGCCACGACCGCCGGTCCAGCACCGTGCCGAACGCCCAGGACAGAATGATCATGGTGAACGGGAGCTCGATCACCAGGGCCGGCTGGACCAGGGCGACGCCGCCCTGGGACAGCGCCGCCGCCTGGAAGACGAAGCCCGCGATGAGCGCCGTGATGCCCCACCGCCACAGCCGGTTCCTGACGAGTGCCCAGATCAGGCCGAGCCGCAGTCCGAGCTCCGGCGGCACCGTTCGCGCCGCTCGTCGTTGCAGGACAGACGCGCCGGCGTTGCAGGCCGCGGCGAGCACCGCCAGCAGAGCCGCAAAGATCAACGGAACCACGCTCGGCGTCGTCCGCGATGGCCTTCCCCCAAGGCGGAACTCCAGCGCCGGCACCGGGCCGCCCTGACCATGCCCTATCCGCCTCTTCCGCGTCGCGCCTGGACGAGGGCACGTACCGCGACCATGGACTTCTCCCGCGTCGTCAGCGACATCCGGGTGGCCAGCGCCCGGCCCGGATCGGCGGCGATGCGGTCGAGCAGGCAGCGGTAGATCCCGGCCATGGTGGCCGTGCAGGCGGCGCTGCGCGCGTCCAGCAGGGGCAGCAGGCGCATCCCGGTCGCGAACCAGTCGCGTGCCCGGTCCGCCTCGAACCGGACGAGCCGGGCCAGGCGCTCAGGTGGATCGCTGAACCGGCCGTACGCGTCGACGTCCAGGGCGCAGCCGAACCGTTCGAGGTCCTGGACGGGCAGGTAGACCCGCTTGGCCAGCCGGTCCTCCCGCAGGTCGCGCAGGATGTTGGTGATCTGCAGGGCCACGCCGAGCGCGTCGGCGAGCGGCGTGGCCCTCCCGACGTCGTCGGTGCCGAACACCCCCAGCGACAGCCGCCCGATCGAGCCGGCGACGCACCGGCAGTAGCCGACCAGGTCGTCGAACGTGGCGTACGTCGTCCCGCGCACGTCGGCGGCGCACCCCTCGACGAGGTCCGCGAACGCCGCGAGCGGGATCGGGTAGCGGCCGGCCGCCTCCAGCAGCGCCACCAGGACGAGGTCGGAGCGGGCGGGAGCGTTCTCGCCGAGCAGTTCGGGAACCGCGGCCAGGCGTTCCAGCCGCGGCCCGGCGGGGCCGTCGCCGTCCGCGATGTCGTCGATCCGGCGGGCCAGCGCGTAGACGGCGCTCAGCGCGCGCCGTTTGGGGGCGGGCAGCAGCCGCAGGCCGTACGAGAAGTTGCGGGCCTGACTGCGCATGATCTGCTCGCAGTGCCGGTACGCGTCATCGATGTCCGCCGCCCCGTCCCCGTCGGGTGAAGAGGCGTAACCCTGCCGTCGCCACATACTCGCGGCCCGGTCGAACATCATGGCCGCGACGGCCTTTTGCGTCGTTCCCCCCAAGACATGAGTGATGGCTGTCCGTTATGTCGCGGCAATAAACCCGCGCCTCGGGCTGATGACGCGCCCGCAGGAATCACTGGGGGAACAATTTACGGTCGGCTGAAGTATTCACCCGGGGCCGACAATTGCCCGGTAATTTCGTGGCGCCCCGTTTTCCTGTCGCGCCGTCGCCCGGCAGGCGTGGAGAATGCCGCGTCGGCCGGACCTGTTACGGCTTAGCCGTGGCTCGGGCTACTTGGGGTTCTTGCCGTTGGCCTTGCCCCTGCCGGGGTGTGCGTCGCCGTGCCCGGGCGGGATGCGGCCGATCGCCTTCTTGGCCTGGCCGAACGGTGCCGGGGCCCCGGCCGGGGGCGGGGCGGGCGTACCGATGGGCTCCGGGCGTGCGGTACGGCGCTGGACCGTGACCCGCCGGGACTCCCGCTTCGCGGCGGGTGACGGCGCCGCCGTCGTGGCGGGCTCAAGGGCAGGTGTCGCCGATGGCGCGGCGGATGTGGTGGGCCTGGTCGACGTGGTGGGCGCGGTGGACGTGGCGGGCGCGGCGGGATCGTGGCCGCCGGGTCGCGGCTCGGCCGCGGGCGGACCGGGCGACACGCCCGGCCAGAAGGTGGCGGCCAGCACGCCGAGAACCAGCGCGGCCACCACGGCCGCATGCCGCACGTTCGCGCGCCGCGCCCGGTCGAGGCTGAAGCGGGGGCTGAGATGGCGGGTGCGCTTCGGCGGGGCTGCGTCCGCGCCGGCGATGGCGCCACGGCGGGCCGCCGGCACCCAGGTGGAGGACAGGCGGTGGATCGCACGGGCCGCCGTGGAGACGGCGAGGTCGCCGGTCTGCGGCATGTCGTCGCGGGAGGGGAGGGAGACCCACCGCAGCTGGCGGCGGGCGGCGGCGATGCCGGTGCGGCAGGCCGGGTCCTTGTCCAGCAGGCCCGCGATGAGGGGGGCCAGAGGTCCGGCACGCTGGAAGGGGGCCGGGTCGGCGGTCAGTACGGCGCTGATCGTGGCCAGGGCGCTGCCCTGCTCGAACGGGGAGCGCCCCTCGACCGCCGCGTACAGCAGCACGCCCAGCGACCACAGGTCCGTCTGCGGCGTCGGCGGGCCGCCGCGCGCGCGTTCGGGGGCGATGTAGGCGGGCGTGCCGACCACGATGCCCTCCTGGGTCAGGCCCAGCGGTTGCTCCAGGCTGGTGGCCAGGCCGAAGTCGGTCAGCACGGCGTGGCGTTCGCCGGCGTCCAGGAGGATGTTGGCGGGCTTGACGTCGCGGTGCACGATGCCGGCGGCGTGCGCGGCCTTCAGGGCGTCCAGTAGTTGCAGGCCCAGCGCGGCCACGGCGGTGGGCGACAGCGGCCCGCGTTCGGCGAGGACGTCGGCCAGGGTGGGGGCCGAGACGAGCTGGAGCACGATCCACGGTCGTTCGTCGGCCTCCACGACGTCGTACACGGTGGCGATGTGCGGGTGGGACAGCCGGGCGGCCAGCCGGGCCTCGGTCATGGTGCGGCCGAGCAGCGCCTCGCGTTCCGAGGGCGGCCGGTGCTGCAGCGTGACCTCCTTGACGGCCACGGGGCGGTCGAGCAGCTCATCGTGGCCGCGCCAGACACGGCCCATGCCGCCCTGGCCCAGCTCGGCCTGGAGCCGGTAGCGGCCGGCCAGCAACCAACCCTCGTAGCGCGGAACCGACATAGCGCCCGGCCTACCCGATCATTGCGGGCTCATGCAACCTCTTTCGTATGACCTGCCGACTGCGCAGGCCGGAGGGTGCGGACTTCCGGCCCCGTCGGGGACACGCACCCCGCCACGGGGACGCCTCTCGGCTCGGGTGGCGCAGATCGTCGGCGGCGGCCAGGCTCGGTCCCCACCTATGACAGCGTGACCGAGCTCCCAGGACCGGCCGCCGAGACCGCCAATAGGGAGCCCTCCGCCGACGGGCTGCTCACCCCAGGCGGGCGTGGTCGATCTCGGGGATCCAGTGGTGCCGGTCGGCCGGATCGGGGCGGTGCGCGGGCCGTATCTGGCCGAGCAGGATGCGCAGGAGAGGGTGGCGGTTGCGGCGGTGCCAGACCAGCGACCACGGCATCAGCGGCACCGGCTCGATGATGGGGATGCGCCGCAGCCCGCTGCCTGCGGGATCGATGCTCATCTCGCCCAGCCCGACGGCCTCCTTCTCACCCAGGAACTGCTCCACCAGATGCCGCAGCCCGATCGCGGGCGCGTTGAACTTCAGCGGGACGTCCAACCGGTCGGCCAGGCGCCTCAGGTAGCCGCGCCACTCGGCGGCGCCCGCGGGGTCGGGCATCGCGATGCCGCCCGCGCGCAGGTCGGCGGGGCGCAACCGGCTCTTCCCCGCCAGGACATGATCCTCGGGTACGAACGCCGCCAGCGGCTCAAGGCGCACCAGCCGGTACGCCAGGTCCTCCGGCCACGGCCCCGGCAGGTCGTGCACCCGCCCGAAGGCGGCGTCGATCTCCTGCCGGCGCAGCGCGGGCACCGCGACCGCCAGGCCCTGCCGCATGCTCAGCTCCACCCGCAGCCGGGGATCGCGCTCGCTGGCCTCGCGGACCATGCGCAGCGGCGTGAACCGCTCGTCGTAGACGTCGACGCGCACGGGCTCGTCCGGCGGGCGCACCGTCCCCACGGCCCGGTCGAACGCCGCCAGCGCCTCCACCGCCGGCGCCAGGAACCGCCGCCCGGCCGCCGTCAGATCGACCGACCGGGTGGTGCGCTCGAACAGCGGCGTGC
Organism: Nonomuraea jiangxiensis; assembly: GCF_900099965.1. Classification (GTDB taxonomy): domain Bacteria; phylum Actinomycetota; class Actinomycetes; order Streptosporangiales; family Streptosporangiaceae; genus Nonomuraea; species Nonomuraea jiangxiensis. The sequence goes on from NZ_FNDJ01000001.1 coordinate 710,192, forward strand.
CCAGCGCCTCCTCCAGCCGGCGGATCCGCTTGGACAGCGCCTGCTGGGTGAGGAACAGCCGCGCCGCCGCCCTGCCGAAGTGCAGCTCCTGGGCCGCCGAGACGAAGGCCCGCAGGCCCGGGATGTCGGCGTCCATGCCCGGTAGCCTCGGCTGACAACGGCTGGTTGTCAATCCGGGCCCAAGCCTTGTTGGACGGCGCCCGCTGACGCCGGGTTGGCTGGTCGCTCGACGTCATCAGGTCGGCGAAGGGATCGGGCTCTTGGACATCGTGGAGATCCGACGCGAACTGCACCTGCTGCGGCTGGAGTTCGGGCAGGCGTACCTGTGGCACGACGCGGATGGGCTCACGCTGGTGGACACGGGCATCGCCACCTCCGGCGCGGAGATCGCCGAGGCGATCGGCCGGCTCGGGCTGCGTACGGACGCCGTACGGCAGGTCGTGCTCACCCACTACCACGAGGACCACTGCGGCGGCGCCGCGTCCGTGGCCCTGTGGGGTGACGTGACGGTGATGGCGCACCGGCTGGAGGCTCCGGTGATCCGGGGCGAGCGGTCCGCGCCGCCGCCGAACTTCACCGACGAGGAGCGGGCGCTGCACCGCGGCCTCGGCGCCCATCTGCTGCCGCCCGCCCCGCCGTGCCGGGTCGACCGCGAGCTGCGGGACGGCGACGTGATCGACTTCGGCGGCGGCGCACGGGTGATCGCCACGCCGGGGCACACCGACGGCAGCATCGCCCTCCACCTGCCACGGGCGGGCGTCCTGTTCACCGGCGACACCGTGGCACACGTCAACGGGCAGGTCATGCCGGGGGTGTTCAACATGGACCGCCAGGAGATGCTCAGGTCGTTCCGCCGGCTCGCGGAGGTCGGGGCCCAGGTGGCCTGCGTCGGACACGGCGAGCCCGTCGTCGGGGCGGACGCGTTGCTGCGAGAAGTGGCACGGAACATTCAGGAGTGATGGGATGTGTCCGTTTTTAACCCGTGACAGAAGGTTCGTCTGATCCTACAATCGTGCCACCTGTGATCTTTGGCCGCGCGGTGTCCAGTTTCACCGCGGGGCCTCTAGGGAGTGTTCGGTGAAAGTGAAGTCCCTGGTGGCGGGCGCGATCGCATTGGCGACGGCGGCAACACTGCAAGTGACCGGCGTCAGCCCGGCGTTAGCCGATGATCCGTACGAATCGTCCCCATCCAGCAACTCCGCCCACGGCGGCCCTGTCCTCGACGACGTCCACAACATCCCCACGAACGCTGTCGCGGGGAACGTCACGTTCCTCGACAACGTCAAGGGGGTCAGCGGCTACTCGGGGCTGAACTTCATCCATTACGAGAAGTACGGCTACGACTTCATGTTCGCCAACGGCACCGGCGGTCTTGCCGTCTGGTCGCTGAAGGACCCCAAGCACCCTGCTCTGGTCTCGACGATCACCGCCGCCCAGCTGCGCAGGCCGGGGGACACCCAGGACCGGTTCTGGGAAGGCGAGAACATGACCGTCGACCAGAAGCGCAAGCTGGTCTTCCTCAGCCGGGACCCGCGCGGCTTCGGCGGCACCGTCTCCACCGGGCAGTCGGGCGTCTACATCGTCGACGTCAAGAACCCGTGGAAGCCCGAGACGGTCGTCTTCGAGTCGATCCCGGCCGGGCACACCTCGACCTGCATCAACGACTGCAAATACCTGTGGACGGTCGGCCCGGCCAACACGGGCACGCCGGGCCAGGACCCGTCGTGGAAGGGCGTGCCGGTGCGGGTCACCGACATCCGCGACTACCGGCACCCGCGTACGTGGGACGGGGCGCTCGACCTCGGCCGGTTCGACGGGGTCACGGACTACGTGCACAGCGTCGACGTCGACAAGAACGGCGTCGCGTGGGTCTCCGGCGAGGGCGGCGTACGCGGCTACTGGACCGAGGGCCGGCACTACGACCCGGTGCAGAAGCGCCGGCGGGTCGCGACGGCGTTCGACCCGGTGCCGTACGCCGGAGGGACCGTCGTCCCCACCAACCCGGCGGGCACCGAGTTCTTCGACTTCTTCGACCACAACGCCTACCACAACACCGAGAAGCTCGGCGGCTTCGACAAGGGCGAACTGCTCTACATCACCAACGAGAACATCAAGACCTGCTCCCAGGCCGGTGAGTTCAAGATCGCCTCGCTGAAGGGGAGCTACGACGGTGACGCCTGGCGCTCGACGCCGGAGAAGCCGTTCCGGCTGGAGCTGATCAGCCACTGGTCGCCGTGGGGCAAGGAGGGCTCGTCCACCACCGGCAGCTGCTCCGCGCACTGGTTCACGGTGAACGGCAACATCGTGGCGCAGGCGTGGTACGGGCAGGGCACCCGCTTCCTCGACGTGTCGGACCCCAGGAACCCGACCCAGGTCGGCTACTTCCGGGTGCCGGCGGGCGACGGCGTGACCGCCGGCTCGGCCTCGGCCGCATACTGGCACAACGGGCTGATCTACGTTGCCGACTACAACCGCGGCGTGGACGTGCTCCGCTTCGACGGCAAGCTGGCCGGCAAGCCGGACAAGAAGATCTGCTGGAACTCGTGCGACAAGTGACCGGTTGAGCGGAAAGCCTGTCCGGGCGCGGAACGACGCCGTGCCTGGACAGGCTTTCGGCCGAGGAGGCGTTCCGGGCGGCCGGGCCGGACGCCGAGGTCAAGGAGAGACCCGGTCGATCAGGAAGTGAAGCAAGCGGTGCACTGGATGGGCTGCCGGATCATGGCCGGCGAGCTGCGTGCGGAACAGATCGGATGATGAGCGGCATGCGTCTCGCGAGCCGCCGCCGAGCCTGGCTGGTCACGCGGCTGGCGGTCATCGTGCTCCTCGTGGCCGGCGGCCTGGTCGTGGACCTCGTCTCCGCCGCGGCCATTCGCCCGGCCTACGCGCACGCCTACCTGACCGAGAGCTCGCCGGTCGACACCCAGGTGCTGGACCGGCCCCCGGCCGAGGTCAGGCTCCGCTTCAACGAGGCGGTGAGCCTCGGGCGGCGGGCGATCCAGCTGCTCGACGTGACCGGGAAGAACGTGGCGATCGGCGCTCCGGACCACGCGGACGGCAAGGCCAACACGGCGCGGGCGGCGCTGCCGGCGGGGCTGGCCGAGGGCACGTACGTGGTGGCCTGGCGAGTCACGTCCGCGGACTCGCACGTGGTGTCGGGGGCGTTCAGCTTCAGCGTCGGCCGGCCGAGCTCGCTGGCCGTCACCGTGGACCAGGACGCCGACCCCGCCGTTCCCGTCATCGACGCGGTCGGCCGCGCCCTGGCCTTCCTCGGGGTGGCCCTCGCGCTCGGCGGCGCGCTGTTCGTCGTCGTGCTCTGGCCCGCGGGCCGCGCCGACCGCCGCGGCCGGCGCATCGTCTGGTCCGGCCTGGCCGTCCTGACCATGGGCACGGTGCTGGTGCTGCTCGTGCAGGGGCCGTACGCCGAGGGCACGTCGCTCGCCGGAATGTTCGACCCCGCCCTGCTCAACGCGACGCTGACCACCCGCCTGGGCCAGGCCCTGCTGGCGCGACTGGCGCTCATCCTGGCCCTCGGCACAGCCTTCTGGATCGCCGTACGCGCAAAAGCGCCCGCAGCGCCCCCAGCGCCCCCAGCGTCCGCCGCGCCGGGATCGGGCGGTATCGGTCGCCGGGTCGTCGTGCCAGGGCTTGCGGTGGCGGGTGCTGCCGCGCTGGTGCTGACCTGGACGTTGGCGGATCACGCGCAGACCGGCATCCAGACCTGGCTGGCGGTGCCGGCGACCAGTCTGCACCTGCTCGCCATGGCCCTGTGGCTGGGTGGCCTGATCACGCTCGCGGCCTGCGTGGTCCTCCCGGCGGGGCGGCGGGAGCCCGTCCGCGCCGTCTCCCTGGAGCCCGTACTGCCGAGGTTCTCGCTGCTTGCGCAGATCTGCTTCGCGGTCATCGCGGTGACCGGCCTCTACCTGGCCTGGCGACAGGTGGGCACGTGGGGCGCGCTCGGCGGGACCGACTTCGGGCGCCTGCTGCTCGGCAAGCTCGCCGCCGTCCTCGCCCTGCTGGCCCTGGCCGCCGGGGCGCGGCGGTTCGTCCAGCGGCGCGGCCGCGAACTCCTCGACGCCGCCCCGGCCGCCGCCCTGCGCCGGCTGCGCCGCTCGGTCGCGGGTGAGGCCGTACTCGGCGTCGCCGTCGTGTCGATCACCGCCGTCCTGGTCAACACCGCCCCGGCCCGCGCCAGCTACGCGCCCCCGGTGCACAGCACGGTCCCCGTTCCGGCCGCCGCGGCGAACACCGCCGGGGCGCCTCCCGGGTTGCGGGGCGGCTCGGTCGAGGTACGGATCGAGCCGGCCAGGCCGGGCCGCAACCTGGTCGACATCTACGTCAACGGCGGGGACGGCTCGCTGGTCGCCGTTCCGGAGGTCTCCGGCACGCTGGAGTCCCAGGACCGTACGGTGCCGGCGCTGCCCGTCAAGGTGGCCGCCGCCGAGCCCGGGCACTACGTGGCGAACTCGATGGCCATCCCGTACCCGGGAGACTGGGTGCTGCGGCTGGACATCCGCGTCACCGACTTCGACGAGACACCCGTCCGTGTCCCGTTCACGGCACGCTGAAAGGCTGATGACATACATGCGAGCTGCTGACCGCGGGGCGTCCCGGTGGCGAGTGACCATGGCCGCCGGCGCCGCGCTCGTCGTCGGCGTGGCGGCGGGTTGCTCAGGAGCGGCTCCGCAGCCCCTGGCCAAGCCGCCCTACACCGTGAGCTCCGTCCGGTCCGGCCTCGTCAAACCCGCCGACCTGGGCAAGGGCGCGGTCGAGGTGGAGGACGGCGACCACGGGTCCCACGTCGTCTACACACCGCCGAACAGCATCCCGACCTGCCCATACGTCCAGCGCTCCGAGGACGTCCAGGTCGCCGTGCAGCCGGCGGTCGAGCCGGTGGGCGGTAACCCGACCGGGCGGTTCATCGTCGGCCCGCAGCGCGTGGGGCCGACATCGCTGCCGGTCGTCACGCAGGGCGCGGTGGTCTTCGAGAGCGACGCGCTCGCGGGCAACACGATGAGCACCGTCACGGCGGAGTCGGCCAAGTGCCCGGAGGCGTTCAGCGTGCTCGGCGGGCCGCCGTCCGTCGTGGGCGACTACAAGGTCGGCAGCCGGCCGTTCGAGCTGAACGGATGGAAGGGCTTCGCCCAGCATCTCGTGCACACGTCGCCACCGACGATGAACCCGGACACGTACGACGATCTGGTCACCGTCGTCGTGCACAAGGCGAACGCCATCATCTACGTCGGCTACGCGCAGATCAAGAAGGTGGGCCAGCGCGCCGACACCGACCAGAAGATCGAGACGTTGATGAGCACCACATTGGCCCGCCTCGGCTGAGCAGAAGGTTTGAGGAACGTTGAGAGTCCTGTCCGTCAGTGGAGCCCGGAGAGACCAAGCCGTCCCGAGGGGAGGGGCGGTACGCCGCGTCGTGGGCGGCCTCGTGGCCGTCGTGGTGGCGGCCTGCCTGGTGGGCGTCATGCCGGGGGTGGCGTTCGCGCACGTGGTGGTGAGCCCGGGCACGGCCACGCAGGGCGGCTATGCCGCCTTGACGTTCCGCGTCCCCAACGAGCGCGACGACGCGAGCACGACCGGGATCGAGGTGCAGTTCCCCACCGACTTCCCGCTGGCGTCGGTGTCGGTGAAGCCCGATCCCCGGTACAGGTACGAGATCACCAAGACCAAGCCGGCCCGGCCGGTCGAGGCGCACGGCGCGTCGGTGACCGAGGTCGTCGGCAAGATCACCTGGACCGCGGCGGACCCGGAGTCGGCCATCAAGCCGGGCGAGTACGACGAGTTCTCGGTGAGCGTCGGGCCGCTGCCCGAGACCGACCTCCTGGTGTTCAAGACGCTCCAGCGCTACGGCGACGGTGAGGTGGTGCGCTGGATCCAGGAGCCGGCCGCCGCCGGTGCCGAGGAGCCGGAGCGGCCCGCGCCGGTGCTCCGGCTCCTGCCCAAGGGCAGCGACGACACCCAAGGAAACCCGGCGGCGCAGCCGTCCACGGGCACCGGCGAGGTCGCCCTGGACGCGAGCAGCGCGCCCGCGAGCGGGTCCGACACGGGAGTCGCGTGGGCGGTGGGGCTGTCTGCGGCCGCCCTGGTGATCTCCCTGGCATGTGCCGCGACGCTCGTCGCACGCCGCCGCCGCGCCCCATAGCCGCGACGAGCCGACGGGCCCGGTAGCCGCGACGAGCCGACGGGCCCGGTAGCCGCGACGAGCCCGCCGGATCCGCGTCCGCGCGCAGCCCTCTCCCGGCACGCACGGGGATGGTCAGCTGGAGGCGCCGGTCAAGGTGAGGAATTCGCTGCGTGAGCGCGCGTCGGTGCGCAGCAGCCCGAGCAGCGTCGAAGTCGTGGTGGTGGAGCCGATGGCCTGGGCGCCCCGCAGCGTCATGCAGGTGTGCTCGGCCTGGATCACGACGCCGACGCCCTTGGGGTCGAGCTGGGCCTGGAGCCAGTCGGCGACCTGCTTGGTGAGGCGCTCCTGCACCTGGGGACGGGAGGCGAAGTGTTCCAGGGTGCGGGCGAGTTTCGACAGCCCCAGGATGCGGCTCCCGGGCAGGTAGCCGATGTGGGCCCTGCCGACGAACGGCAGCAGGTGGTGCTCGCAGACCGATCGCAGGGGGATGTCCCGCGCCAGGACCAGCTCGTCGTACCCCTCGTCGTTGGGGAAGGTGGTCAGGTCGAACGGGCGGGGACTGAACAGCTCGGCGTAGGCGCGCGCCATCCGGCCGGGGGTGCCGCGCATGCTCTCGGAGCCGGTTTCGATGCCGAGGGCGTGCAGGAAGCTCTCGGCGGCAAGCTCAGCGGCGGCCAGATCGGGCTCTCCGGAGCTGCGGACCACGTGGAGCGCGGTGTGCGCCGGTTTCGGCGGCTCGGGGGTCTCGGGGGCCATGTGCAGGGGCGTGTGCGGGGGCTGGGTCATGTCAAGCTTCTCCTGCACTCCAAATTTCACCAGTGAACGTTGTCGTTATTCGAAGGTAGGTCGAAGAACCACGGGGAACATGCCATCGCCTGGACATTACACCCGTCACATTTGGCGGTATCGTCAGGGGCATGGCCTCTGATGTGGATCCGGCCGCGGCCCGGCCCCCCGCCACCGCGGGGGTCGAGACGATCGCGGTCCTCGGGGACGAGGTGCGCCGCGGGATGTACGGCTTCGTCCGGCGGGCCCGGCGGCCGGTGACCCGGGAGGAGGTCGCCGGCGACGCCGGGATCTCGGCGAAGCTGGCCGCCTTCCACCTCGACAAGCTCGTCGCGGCCGGGCTGCTGCGGGCCCGCTACGACAACCCGGCGGGCGTCCGCAGGGTGGGCCGCAAGCCGAAGGTCTACGAGCCGGCCGGCCGGGACGTCCGGATCAGCATCCCCGAGCGCCACCCCGACCTGCTCGCGGAGATCCTCATCGACGCCATGGTCACCACGGAGCCGGGGGAGGACCCGCGGTCGGCGGCGCGGAGAGTCGCCCACGGCCGGGGTGAGGAGCTGGGCGCGGAGCTCCGGGCCCGCACCCGCCCCGGCCGCCTGGGGCCCGAGCGCTCCCTGACGCTCAGCCGGACCATGCTGGAGCAGCACGGCTTCGAGCCGCAGCGCCAGGCCGCCACCGAGCTGCGGCTGCTCAACTGTCCCTTCCACCCCCTCGCCGCCCGATCGCCCGAGCTGGTGTGCGGGATCAGCCACGCCTTCCTCGACGGCTTCCTCACCGGACTCCAGGCGGCCGGGATCGAGGCGGTTCCGTCCCCCCGCCCGGGGTACTGCTGCGTGGAGCTGCGCACCACCCGCGGCGGCACCTCCTCCGGAGAGGAGGACGTGACCTGCCGCGGAGCCGGTCGGGACCGGTCGTGAGGAGCGGCATCACCCGCGCCCGGCGGCTCGGCGGGCGCGGCCGAACGCGACAGAGGAGCGGACATGGCAGCGAATACGGCATTCGTGATCGTCGGAGCCGGCCTGGCCGGTGCGAAGGCCGCCGAAGCCCTGCGGGAGGAGGGCTTCGACGGACCTGTCGTGCTGCTCGGGGACGAGCCCGAGCGCCCCTACGAGCGGCCACCGCTGTCCAAGGGCTACCTGATGGGCCAGGACGAGCGTGACAAGCTCTACGTCCACCCGTCCCAGTGGTACGCCGAGCACGACGTCGACCTGCGCCTCGGCGTCACGGTCACCGGCGTCGACCCGGCGGGCCACGAGGTGCTGCTCGCCGACGGCGGCCGGCTGGGTTACGCCAAGCTGCTGCTGACCACCGGCTCCTCGCCGCGTCCCCTCCCGGTGCCGGGAGCCGATCTCGACGGCGTGCACTACCTGCGCAGGATTCCCGACAGCGACCGCATCAAGCACACTTTGGAGTCCGCGACCCGCGTCGCGGTGATCGGGGGCGGGTGGATCGGCCTGGAAACGGCCGCCGCCGCCCGCGCGGCGGGCGCCGAGGTGACGCTGCTGGAGTCGGCGCCCCTGCCGCTGCTGGGCGTGCTGGGCCGCGAGGTCGCCCAGATCTTCGCCAACCTGCACACCGATCACGGCGTCGACCTGCGCTCCGGCGTACAGGTCGCCGAGATCACCGGCTACGGTGGCCGGGCCGGCGGTGTGTTGCTGGCCGACGGCAGCCGCGTCGAGGCCGACGCGGTCATCGTCGGGGTCGGCATCACCCCCAACACCGGCCTCGCCGCGGCGGCCGGCCTCGACGTCGCCAACGGCGTCCGCGTCGACGCGGGGCTGCGCTCGTCCCACCCCGACATCTACGCCGCCGGTGACGTGGCCAACGCCTTCCACCCCCGGCTCGGCAAGCACATCCGCGTCGAGCACTGGGCCAACGCCCTGCACCAGCCGCCCGCCGCGGCCAGGGCGATGCTCGGCCAGGACGTCTCCTACGACCGCATGCCGTACTTCTATACCGACCAGTACGACCTGGGCATGGAATACACCGGCTACGTCGAACCCGGCGGCTACGACCAGGTCGTCTTCCGGGGCCGTACCGACACCCGCGAGTTCATCGCCTTCTGGCTGGCCGACGGCCGGGTGCTCGCGGGCATGAACGTCAACGTCTGGGACGTCACCGACCCGATCGACGCCATCGTGACCTCCGGCCGCCGGATCGACCCCGCCCGGCTCACCGACGCGGACGTGCCGCTGACCGAGCTGCTCGCCCTGGCGGACGGCCGGCAGGAGCGCTAGCGATCAACGACACTGGGACCGGACGCCGGCCGACGTCTGGCGCGGCACGACTCGCTTCACCCACTGTTCTTCTGTGGGTGCGAGGGTGACGCCGCGCACAGCGTCGCATCAGCAAGGAAGGTGATCGCGTGTCCCAGCCCGCTACGGCCGCCGCTCCCGGGCGGACTCCCGCGTGGCGCTACGCCATCGGGATGTTAGGCACTTCCATCCCGATCAACATGATCAAGGGATCGATGATCCTCTACTACGTCGACATCCTGGGACTCGACGTACGCGCCTACGGCGTGGTCATGGTGATCTACGCGGTCATCGACGCACTGGACAACCCGCTGCTCGGCCACCTCTCCGACCGCACCCGCAGCCGGTTCGGCCGGCGCCGGCCGTGGCTGCTCGTCGGCGCGCCGATGCTCGCCGCCTGCATGATCGCGTTCTTCTCCGCGCCGAGCTCGCTGCGGGGCCTCGGGCTGGTGCTCTGGTTCGCGGTGTTCGCGATCCTGTGCGAGGCCTTCGACTCGATGCTCAACGCGAACTACGGCGCGCTGCTCCCCGAGCTCTACCCTCGCGAGCGCGACCGCGCCGTGGCCAACAGCCTGCGCCAGGGCTTCCAGCTGGTGGCGCTGGTGATCTCCCTCGCGATCACCCCGCTGCTCACGACGCAGGTGTTCGGCACCGAGGAGTCCACCCAGGGCTTCCAGACCACCGCGATCATCTACGGCGTGATCGCGTTCGTCGTGATCGCGTTCATGGCGCTCGGCGCGCGGGAGCGGCCCCGCTACTCCACCCGCGAGCGGCCGCTGCTGCTGCGGAGCGTCTGGTCGATCGTGCGCAACCCGATGTTCTGGTCGGTCGGGCTCACCGGCGCCTGTTACGGGATAGCCATGGCGCTCGTGCTCGCGGGCATCCAGCTGTACGTCCGCTACTCGCTCGGGCTCCCGGTCGGCAACGCGCTCTACCTCCAGGGCATCGTCATCCTCGTCACGGCGGCCGGTCTCCTGGTCTGGACGCGGGTCGTCGCCCGCCGCGGCGCGCTGTGGACCTGGCGGCTGGCCTTCGTGGTGCTCGCGGTCGGCTTCGCCGCCCTGTTCTTCGCCACCGACCTCGTGACCGCGATCGCCGCGGGAGTGCTCGTGGGCGCCGGGTGGTCGGGCATGCTCGCGACGAACGACCTCATCGTCGCGCGGGTGCTGGACGCCGACGCCGCCCGCAACGGGGAGCACCGGGAAGGGCTGTTCCTGTCCGCGTTCGGGTTCTTCGGCCGGCTCAACGGGGTCGTGACCGGACTCGCGCTCACCTCGCTGGGGGTGTTCTTCGGCTACAACTCGGGCGACGACCCCGGCGGCGACCCCGGGCTCGCGTTCCGGATCTACCTGTGCGTGTACCCGTTCGTGCTGACGGCGATCGGCGCGGTCGCGGCGCGGTTCGTCTCGATCCCGATCGAGACTCCGCCCGAGGCCGCCGAACCGGCCGAGCCGCCGCCTCCCGGTCCCGTGGACGAGTCCGCCGTGGAGCGTCCCCGATGACCCGCCGCGTCGTGATCACGGCCGACGATCTCGGCCGGGAGCCCGGGTCGACGGAGGTCATCCTCTCCCTGCTCGCCGAGGGGCACGTCAGCGCGACGACGCTCATCTGCGTCTCGCCGGTCGCGGAGCACGCCGCGCAGCGGGTCCGCAAGCTCGGCGTCGTGCCGCGGCTGCACGTGACGCTCACGAGCGAGCGCGGGGTGCCGCGCTGGCGGCCGCTCAACGGCGCGGCCAGCCTCGTCGATCCGGACGGGACGCTCAGTGACGATCCGCTGGCCCTCGGAGCCCGCGGCGAGGCCGAGGACGTCATCGGGGAGGCGGAGGCGCAACTGTCCTGGATGCGCGACCGGGGCGCCGCCCCCGAGGCGGCCGACTCCCACGCCGGCACCCTCTACGGCCTGCACGGCAGGTCGTGGCTGGCCGAGACGCTCGAATGGTGCGCGCGGCACGGCCTGGCCTTCCGGCTGCCCCGCGACCCGGAGCCGTACTTCGGCGGCCCGCTCCCGCCGCAGCTCGCGGCGGCGCACGAGAAGGCCGTGGCCTTCGCCGACGCGCTGGGCGTGTCCATCCCGCGGACGATCGCGACCAACCGGCGCACCGCGTCCGAGCTCGGCGGCTACGAGCGGCTGCGGGACGACTATCTCCGCCGGCTCGCCGCCCTCCCCGAGGGCACCAGCGAGGTGTTCCTGCACCCGTCCAGGGAGGACGCGATCACGGGGCCGGACGGCATCGTACGGACCTGGGAGACGCGGCTGCTGCGTGACCCTGTCTGGCACGACGCCCTCGACAGTGAGGGCATCGAGGTCGTCGGAGGCTGGTGGCCCGCCAGGGAGGGCACGGGGTGAGCGCGGGTCTCAGAGCTTGCGGCCCACCGCGCCGTACGCGCCCGCTTCGTGGCGGGCACGGTTGACGGGGGCGTCGGGGCGCCAGTCGAAGACCGGGACGAGACCGGGCTCCTCCAGCTCGTAGCCCGCGAAGAAGCGGCGGATCTGGTCGCCGGTGCGCGGGGTGAAGGCGAGCGCCGCGCTGTTGTAGGCGTCCGCGCTCGCCCCCACCAGCTTCGGCGCGAAGTCGGCGGTGACGTGCGAGATGGCCAGGTAGCTGCCGGGGACCAGGGCCTCGCTGTAGCGGGCGACCAGGCCGAACGGGTCCTCGTCGTCCTTGACGAACATCAGCGTGCCCACGATGACGAGCCCGACGGGCCTGCTCAGGTCGATGGTCCCGAGCAGGTCCGGGTGCTTGAGGATGGTGTCGGGCTCGCGCAGGTCGGCCTCGATGTACGCGGTCCGCCCCTCGGGGGTGCCCCTGAGCAGCGCCCGGGCGTGGATCATCACGATGGGATCGTTGTCGACGTACACCACCCGCGCGGCCGGGTGCGCGGCCTGGGCCACCTCGTGGGTGTTGCCCTGCGTCGGGATGCCGGTCCCGATGTCCAGGAACTGGGTGACCCCCTGGGCGGCGAGGTGGCGTACGGCGCGGCCGAGGAAGGCGCGGTTGTCGCGCGCGCCCTGGACGACCCCGGGGGAGGCCTTGGCCGTGGCCTCCGCCACCGCCCGGTCGGCGGCGAAGTTGTCCTTGCCACCCAGCCAGTAGTCGTAGACCCGCGCCGAGTGCGGGACGGACGTGTCGATCCGCGGGTGAGGACTGGCCTCGGTCATGGTGGCCTCCAGGGGACAAAGGTGGTGCGAAAAATGATCTTACGCTGGGTGAAATCTTCCGCAGCTCCTTTCTAGCGATAAATCGGCCATAGGCGGGATATTTCGTGTGATTGCGGGTGCATTGCCGGGATCGCTTCGTCACCCTTCGTGTGCGCGACAGCCGCGTCCGGCCATCGGCCTCGGCGTCGGGGTCGGCGCGTTCCTGTTCGCCCCCGGTGGAACCGGCTTCGCTCCAAGCACGGCGTGGTCTCCCCGCTGGAATACCTCGCCCGGCGCTACAACGTGCCCACCCAGCAGGCGCTCGCCTACAGCGGGGCGCTGCTGAAAGTGGTCGACATCGCGGCCAAGTGGGTCGCGATCGCGGTGCTCCTGCGCGGGTTCACCGGCCTGCCGATCGTCTGGGGCATCGCGATCACCGGCGCGGTGACGCTGGTCTACATCACCGCGGGCGGCCTCTGGGCCGACGTGCTCACCGACTTCGGGCAGTTCATCATCCAGGGTGTGGCCGGCATCGCGATGTTCTTCGCGTTCCTGGCGCACCTGGGCGGTGTCTCCAGCCTTTGGACCATGTGGGACCGGCTTCCCGAGGGGCACGGCGACCCGTTCAGCGGGCCGTACACGGTGACGTTCTTCCTGGCCCTGCTGTTCATCAAGACCTTCGAGTACAACGGCGGCATGTGGAACCTGGTGTGGCAGGGCATGGTGTTCCACATGCTGCCCGGCTCCAGCACGGTCACGCCCAGGACGAGCCGGCAGCTCTGGACGCCGTTGGCGTGGACGTACTTGTAGATCGTCCGCTCGTTGGAGCCCTCCCTGCCGCCCAGTCGCACCGGCTCGGCGTCCGCCGGCGTGGCGTGCGTGGTCGGCTTGGCGGCGTGCGCGGTGGTGGAGACCAGGTAGAAGGCGCCCTCCTCGAACCACACGTCCGCCACGCCGCGGCCCACGTACAGCCACTCCCTGGGCTGGAGCCGGTACGTCCGGCCCTCGACGCGCACCGTGCCGGCGGCGGTGCCGACGTTGACCACGCCCAGTTCGCGGCGTTCCAGGAAGAAGCCGGCACGCAGTTGCGGCGGGTTGGGCAGGCCGGCGGGGCCGAGCACGCCGCCCACCACGATCCGGTCCTCGTGCGAGTGGACCAGCCGCGCCTCGCACGCGGCGAACAGGTCCTCCATCAGGAATCTGGCGCGTAACTGAGCGGTGGTCATGCCGGGAAGTTGGTCGGGAGCGGTGGCCGGAGGGTGAGTGCCCGCCGGCGCTCGCTGATCTCTGGTATGCCTGGACGGGCCGCCTGACCTGCGCGGATAGACTCTGTCGGAGGCGTCGCGGCGCGCGCGGACAGATTTGGGTGGCTTTGTTGTGCAGTGCCCGCTGGGAGTTCGTGGCCGGTTCATCGTGTGCGCCTAGCGTCCTGGTGACAGGCAACTGGATGGGACAACGGGCATGGAGCACATCACGTTCCTGGTCGTCGTGGTGATCATCACGGCGCTCGCCTTCGACTTCACCAACGGCTTCCATGACACGGCCAACGCGATGGCCACCTCGATCGCCACCGGCGCGCTCCGGCCCAAGGTGGCGGTGGCGATCTCGGCCGTACTCAACCTCGTCGGCGCCTTCCTGTCGGTGGAGGTGGCCAAGACGATCTCGGGCGGAATCGTGGACGACCGGCTGGTGACACCGCCGATGGTGTTCGCCGGGCTGGTCGGCGCGATCTTGTGGAATCTGCTCACCTGGCTGCTGGGCCTGCCGTCCAGCTCCTCGCACGCGCTGTTCGGCGGGCTGATCGGCGCGGTGTGGGTCGGCGCGGGCATGCAGGGCGTGCACTTCGGCACGGTCCTGGAGAAGATCCTCATCCCGGCGGTGGCCTCGCCGCTGATCGCGGGGTTCGTCGCGATGACCGCCACCTTCCTCGCCTACACGATGACCGCCAGGGCCCGGCACGAGTCCGTGACCAGGACCTTCCGCCTCGGGCAGGTCGCCTCGGCGTCACTGGTGTCGCTGGCGCACGGCACCAACGACGCGCAGAAGACCATGGGCGTGATCACGCTCACCCTGATCTCCACCGGTGCGCTGGCCTCCGGCTCCGCCCCGCCGTTCTGGGTGATCACCATCGCGGGGCTGGCCATCGCGCTGGGCACCTACCTGGGCGGCTGGCGGATCATCCGCACCATGGGCAAGGGCATCACCGAGATCGAGTCACCCCAGGGCTTCGCCGCGGAGGCGAGCGCGACCACCGTCATCCTGGCCTCCTCCCACCTGGGCTTCGCGCTGTCCACCACGCAGGTGGTCTCCGGCGCGATCCTCGGCACCGGACTGGGCCGGCGGCTGGCGCGGGTGCGCTGGTCGGTGGCGGGCCGGATGGCGCTGGCCTGGCTGCTGACGCTGCCCGCCGCCGCCGCGGTCGGCGCCGTCGCCGCCGCCGTGGCCACCACCGGCACGCTCGGCGTCACCATCGCCGCCCTGGTGACGATCGCCGCCGCGGCCGGACTGTACGCCGCCAGCCGGCGCAACCCCGTGCACGCGGGCAACGTCAACGACGTGCCCCCCGTGCCGCAGCAGGCAGCCGCCTGACCGAGGAGGACGTGATGGACATCAAGTGGACCGCGCTGGGCCAGGTCTTCATGGTCAGCCTGGCGGTCAGCGTCGTGGTCGTGGTCGTCTTCTCGCTCGGCGTGATGGCGCTCTCGGCCCGCCAGACCGTACGGGAACACGACAGCGGCGGCGGCTCCGGCGCGCTGGCCGCGGCCGTGGTCTGCTTCGCCGCCTGCGCGGCGGTGGTGGGTTACGGCATCTACCTGATCGTGCCGCAGTTCCACTGACGGGCGCTCGTACCGGCCCCCTGGGCGTCAGGGGTTGTCCAGGTCGACCGGTTCCAGGGGGCGGGTGGCCGGACCGTGCAGGACGGCTCCGTCGGTTCCGAAGCGCGAGCCGTGACAGGGGCATTCCCAGGTCCGTTCGGCCTGGTTGAAGGCCACGACGCAGCCCAGGTGGGTGCAGATGGCGGAGACCGCGTGAACGACGCCGTCCGGGTCGCGGTAGACGGCGCAACGGTGCCCGCCGACGCGTACGACGGCTCCTGCCCCCGGATCGATGTCGTCGACGGAATCGACGTGGGAGGAGCGCAGGCGATCTCCGACGAAGTGGCGTGCGACCTTGGCCTGGAGCTTGACGATGGGACCCGCCTCGCGCAGGGGGTGCAGCCGCCGGGGATCGTACAGCTCGGCCCACGGCAGGTCGTGGCCGGTGATGAGAGCGGACAGGAGCTTGCCGGACATGACGCCGTTGCTCATGCCCCAGCCGCCGAACCCCGCGGCGACGTGGACGTGCTCGGCCGCCGGGTGGAAGAGCCCCACGTACGGCAGGTGGTCGGTGGTGGAGTTGTCCTGCGCCGCCCATCGGTGGCTGATCCGCGTGCCTGCGAAGTGCTCGCGGGTCCAGTCCGCGAGCCGCTGGAAACGTTCGCCGGCGTCACCGGAGCCGGGCTCGGCGCTCTCCCCGGTGATGATGAGCAGGCGCTGCCCGTCCCGATAGGGAGTGGTGCGGACGGACCTGGTGTGGTGCTCCGGGGTGATGTACATACCGCCTGGATCTTGTTCTGGCGGAACGGGCGCCGCGACCACGAGCTCACGCCGCGGCTTCAGACGGGAGAACAGCAGCGCCCGATCGAACACCGGGTAGTGGGTGGCCACCACGACGTCGGTGGCGGTGACCGTGGTGCCGTTCTCGCACGCCAGCCGGCACGGCCGGCCCTCGTCCAGCCCCATCACCCGGGTACGCTCGTAGATCCGGGTGCCGTCCTCGGTCATCCGCCGCACCAGGGCGAGCAGGAATTTACGGGGATGGAACTGGGCCTGGTCCTCCACCCGGATGGCGGCCGCGACGTCGAACGGCAGGCCCGTCTCGGTCACCAGGGAGGCGGACAGGCCGGCCTGCCGGGCCGCGTCCACCTCGGCGGTGATCTCCTCGGCCCGCTCGGCGGACTCGACATAGGTGTAGGCGGGCAGGCGTTCCAGGTCGCAGTCGATGCCGAGATCGGCCACGGTCGCGAACACGTGCTCGATCGCGTCCTGCTGCGACTCCGCGTACAGCCTGGCGGCCCGCTCCCCGTGCGATCTACGGAGCTGGGCGTAGATGAGGGTGTGCTGGGCGGACAGCTTGGCGGTGGTGTAGCCGGTGACGGCGGCGGCGACGCGGTCCGCCTCCAGCACCACGACCGAGCGGCCCGCCCGCGACAACTCCCACGCCGCGCACAGCCCGGCGATCCCGCCTCCGACGACGGCGACATCGGCGGTGACGTCCTGCGCGAGCGCCGGGAACGACGTCGTGGCCGTCGACTCGACCCAGTACGACTCGGGCACCCCTGGAAGCGAAACCATAAGCGACGCCCTGCCCGCCCACCCGCCGATTAGGCACCCGCGTCACCAGCCCACGAGGCACGGCGGGTTTCGGCCGCTGTCACCGGGCACGGGACAGCAAGGCCCGCCGGCGTCGCCGAGTTCACCAGGGGTGTCGCGCCGGCGGGCTCATCACAGCGACAAGGCCCGGCGGGCCATCACAGCGACAGGGCCTCGGCGCCGGAAGGCGGCGGGGACCGGACGGAAGCTCGTCGTGGACACGCAGCAGGACGTGATCACGGTCCTGACCGCCGATCACCGCGAGGTGGAGCAGACCTTCGCCAAGCTCGAACGCATGGTGGGCGGCTGGAGGCATCCGCGATGCTCTCACCGGGAGAGGAGACCTCTGAGGGCATCGACGGGCCGGATCCTCACGCGCCGGCACCGTCTGAACGGCCGAAGTACGCGGCGACGACCTGGGAGTGGAGGGGGAAGGCCAGGTCCGTGGGGGCGTGGATGAGCAGCCATTCCGACGTCTCGGCCGTGGCCCGCATGGGCGGGAGGTCGGCCGCGCCGATCCGCGGGCCGAGGGCGAAGATCAGTACGGTCCCGTCGGGGGCGCTGATCACGTCGAGCAGCCGCACCGCGTCCGCGTCGACGGCCACCCCGGTCTCCTCGCGCAGCTCCCTGACGGCGGCCCGCTGCCAGGATTCGCCCAGGTCGATGTAGCCGCCGGGCAGGGCCAGCTTGCCACGGTGCGGCTCGACGTCCCGGCGGACCACCAGCACGCCGTGGTCCACGGGCAGCACCATGACCGCGACCGGCAGGGGGTTGAGGTAACTGGTGTGGCCGCACGCGCCGCACGTACGCGGCCAGGACAGGCCCGGCGGGAAGGCCGTGCCGCAGAAGGAGCAGTACGCGTTCCTGATCGCCACGAGGACGATCCTAGATCGCCAGACGACGCGCGCCCGCCCGGGTATGCCGCGTTGAGCGGGGCCGGAGAGCCCCGCTCAGCGCGTGGTGCTCCGTGGCCGGAGCGGGCTTTCACTTCTTGAAGGCGTCCTTGACCTTCTTCCCGGCGTCCTTGACCTTCTCGCCGGCCTGCTTCAGGCCACCCGCGGCCTGGTCGGCGCGCCCCTCGGCCCGCAGGTCCTCGTCGTCGGTGGCGTTGCCGACGTTCTCCTTGGCCCGCCCCTTGAGCTCCTGGGCCTTGTTGCGGATCTTGTCGTTGGTGCTCATGTCCTTGCCTTCCTGGTCGTATCCCCCCACAGGTCGTTGTACTTACCGACGAGAAGGCGTGAAAACGTACCTTTCGACCAGGCGTCACGAACCGGTCTGCTCCTGGGGGTGGGTGGCCAGTGCCTCGACGGACACGTCCATCCATTTCCACATCGGCAGCGAGGTCAGCGCCTCGTGCAGCACGGTGGGGTCCGCAGCCTCGTAGAGGCCGATGGTGGCGTTGCGCCCGGGGACCCGCCACAGCCGTTTGAGTATCCCCGCCTCCCGCAACTGCATGGCGCGCTCTCGTTCGGCCTTGCGCAGGTGTTCACGGGTATGGTCCGGCACGTCGGCCGGCATCAGGTTCTCGGTGCGTACCAGGAACTCCATCGATCTCCCCTCAAGAGGTGTGCAGGGCGAGCAGCAGCTCGGCGAGCTCCTTGGGCGCGGTGACCATCGCCTCGTGGCCGGTGGCGAGGTGGTGCACCGGCCAGCCGAGCGCCGCCGCCCGCTCGGCGTGCGGCTGGAACACCCGCAGCCACTCGGTGCACTCGACGTACGCCGCCGGCACCCGGCCCACGTCGCCCCCGAGCAGCAGGGGCTCGGTGTACGTGCGCCACGGATGCGGCGTCAGGCGCGGCCCCAGCCACTCCAGGTCCGCCTGCTCCGTCACACCGAGCACGGTCAGCGAGCGCACGGGGATGAGCCATCCGAAACCGGGACCGGCGACCGACTCCCGGTAGTGCCCGGCCACCGTCTCAGGAAGCAGGTCGATCGCGGCGTCCCCGTCACCGCCCACGAAGGCGTCCAGGTAGACGCGCCTGGCCAGCCGGTCAGGGACGCGGTCGGCGACGCCCGTGATCACCTGCCCGGCGTAGCTGTGCCCCACCAGGACGACGTCGCGGAGGTCGTACGCGTTGATCAGCGCCACCACGTCCTGGACGTGCGTCGACAGCCCCACCGACGGGCTGAGGAGGTGGGCCCGGTCGCTGACGCCGGTCAGGGTCGGCGCGTGGACCTCGTGGCCGGCCTGGACCAGCGCCGGGATCACCCGCCGCCAGGCCCACCCGCCGTGCCAGGCACCGTGCACCAGGACGAACGTACTCATGCCGCTCCCAAATCCTGAAAGAGTGCGAGCCCCGCGGCCGTGTTGGAGGCGGGCACGTGATAGGTGTCGTGGATGCGGGCGATCCTGTCGCTCATCGCCCCGCGCATGACGAGCCACATGATCAGCTCGATGCCCTCGGTGCCGGCCCGGCGGATGTAGTCCTCGCGCGTGAGCGCGGCCAGCTTCTCCGGCTCGGACTCGATCGCCCGCAGGAACATGCGGTCGAACTCGGGGTTGATGAGCCCCGCCCGCGCGCCGGCGAGCTGGTGCGACATGCCGCCGGTGCCGAAGACCGCGACCTTCAGATCCCCCGGGAACGACCGGATCGCCCGCCCGATCGCCCTGCCCAGCGCGTAGCAGCGGGCCGCCGTCGGCTGCGGGTACTGGATCACGTTGACCAGGACCGGCACCACCGCGCACGGCCACGCCTCTCCCGGGTCCGGGCAGTACACCGACAGCGGCACGGTCAGGCCGTGGTCGACGTCGAGCCGGTGGAAGGTCGCGATGTCGAACTCCTCGTCCATGAGCTCGCCCACGAGGTGCGCGCTCAGCTCCGGCGCCCCCCGCACCGGCGGCACCGGCCTGCGTCCCCACCCCTCGTCGGCCACGTCATAGGACTCGGCGGTGCCGATCCCGAAGGTGGGCACCAGGTCCAGGCCGACCGCGTTCGCGTGGTCGTTGTAGACGATCACCGCCACGTCCGGCCGGTGCGCGGCCATCCACGCACGCGCCGGCTCGTAGCCGTCGAACAGCGGCTTCCAGTAGGGATCGGCGGTCTTCCCGTGGTCCATCGCGGCGCCGATCGACGGCACGTGCGAGGTCGCCAGGCCCCAGATGATCTCAGCCAAATCTCCGCCCTCCGGATCGCATGGCCGCCGTGAACTCCTCGGCCGACATCCCCGTGAACACCCCGCCGAGATACTGCATCGACTTCTCGTCCAGTACCGCGAGCTTGAACGTGTAGAAGATGGACGCGCCCAGGTCCAGCATCGCGGTCCAGTCGCGGTCCAGGATCGCCCTCTTCTGCTCCGGCGTGAGGCCGTAGGCGTCGCAGTAGGCGTCCTCGTCCCGGGTGAACAGGCGCCGGTTCGCCGCGTCCTTCAGCGAGCCGCACAGGCGGTTGATCGCGTAGCCTCGCCTGCTGGCCGCCAGGTCCTGTAGGTAGTTGTCCTGCGCCTTGGTCATGACCGATCGTCCTTCTCGGAGACCGACTCCAGCAGCCGCCGCCGCCAGAGTTCGGTCCTGCTCAGTTCGTCGAATGTGAAGATGTGCAGCCCGCGGATGTTGCCGCCGGTCCTCGGCACGGCGAGGCCCAGCTCCCGGGCCAGCCTCGCCGGCTGGTACGCGCCCGGGAGCAGGAAGCGCCACAGCAGGCTCCGGTGCTTGCGCAGGAACCGCGCGGACTGGCCCAGCCCGAGGTTCGCCGTGATGCGCATCAGCTTGTGCCGGTTCACCGGGCCAGGTATCCCGACGTGGACCGGGAGGCCGATGCCCGCGGCGGCGATGCCGGCGGCCCAGTCCGCCGTCGTGCCGGCGTGGAAGCAGATCTGGGTGATGACACGGGTCGCCATCGGCGCCTTCCGCTTCAGCGCCAGCTCCAGCGCCTCCCGGGAAACGACCGGGTGGCCTTCGGGATACCCGGCGATGCCGACCTCCTCGAAGGGGTGGTGGGCCTCCCGCATGGCGCGCAGCAGCGCGTACGCGTCCTCGAACTCCCCGGCCGGGCGCGGCGCGTCACCGCCGACCACGAACACCGACCGCACCCGGGCCTCGCGCAGGCGGGCCACGACGTCGGCGACGTGCTGCCGGTCGCGGAACTGGCGTGCGGGCAGGTGCGGGGCGACGGTGTAGCCGTGCCGCACCAGGCGCTCGGTGAGGCCGAGCGTCGCGTCGATGCCCTTCGCCTTGGTGACCGTCACGGTCAGCGGGACGGTGACCGGTACGTGCTCCAGCACGTTCCGCTCGGTGTTCGGGAACGGCGTCACCTCGTAACTGATCCGGCGCAGGAGATCGGCGAGACATGAGCGCGGGGAACCGGCCCCGGCGCTCTCCCGCTGCGTGGCCATGGCACTTCCTCATCGCAGGCATTCGAGTCTCACAGACAACCAGTAGAGCGAAGGGCCCCGAGACTTTCGTCGGGCATTCAGGCGGGGCCGAGCGCGACAGAACTGCCGGAGACCCTGGGCCGAATGACGTAGGCCGGACCGGTCTTCGGGACCTGACCCCGGGGGCGCTGTTGCTCCTACCGTCCTAGGTGGCAGCCGAGGACCGCGAAGGAGAGGCCGGATGGGTTCGTTGCTGGTGATCAGTGCCCACGCGGGGGACGTCGTCTGGCGGGCGGCGGGGTCGATCGCGCTGGCGACCTCGGCCGGCGACCGGGCCAAGGTGCTGTGCCTGACGTTCGGCGAGCGGGGCGACGAGGTCGATCCCTCCGTGGTGCTGACGCACCCGCCGGCCGACCCCTACAACCAGGACCACCCCGCGGCCGCCAGGATGGCGCTGCGGGCGCGGGTGCTGGCCCAGGCGGCCGGGTACGACGCGCCGGGCGAGCCGCTGGGGGCGCCGCCGGTGTTCTTCGAGCCGCACCAGCCCGAGCAGTGCGACTTCAAGCCGGACGTGCTGCTGGACATCACCCCGGTGTTCGACACCAAGCGCAAGGCGATGGAGTGCCTGCCGGCCCAGCAGCACATGTGGGGCTACTACACCGACCTGGCCAGGCGCCGCGGCGTGCAGGTCAAGCGGAACGCCGGCCCCGACCTCGGCCTGCCGCACAAGACCATGGGAGAGGCTTACATGCGGCTGTACCCGCAGGTCACGGACCGCCTGTCATGAGGCACGTCATCGTCACCGACCCCCCGCGCGCCGACCTCGACCACGTCACCAAGCTGGCCGGATACGGGGTCGCCACCGTCCACGAGGCCCTCGGGCGCACCGGCTACCTCGGCCCGGGGCTGCGGCCCGTACATCTGGGGTCGCGCGTCGGCGGCACCGCCGTCACGGTGCTGTGCTGGCCCGGTGACAACCTGATGATCCACGCCGCCGTCGAGCAGTGCCGGCCCGGCGACCTCCTCGTCGTCACCACCACCTCCCCGTGCGGTGACGGGGCCTTCGGCGAGCTGCTCGCCACCGCCCTCCAGGTGCGCGGAGTGCGCGGGCTGGTCACCTCGACCGGCGTACGCGACGTCGCCGACCTGCACGCCATGGGCTTTCCCGTGTGGTCGGCCGCCGTCAGCGCGCAGGGCACGGTCAAGGCGACGGCCGGCTCGGTCAACGTGCCGATCACCATCGGCGGGCAGCTGATCCGGGCCGGTGACGCGGTCCTGGCCGACGACGACGGCGTCATGGTCGTGCCCCGCCAGGCCGTCACCCAGGCCCTTGATGCCGCGCAGGCCCGGGTCGACAAGGAAGCGGCGGCGCGGGAGGCGTTCCGCGACGGCGAGCTCGGGCTCGACCGCTACGGCCTGCGCGCCAAACTCGCCGAACTCGGCGTGGAATACGTCAGCGCCGCGGAGAACGACACCAGAACGGGCGGAAGATGAGCGCGAAAAACCTCCAGGAAGTCCTCGACCAGGCGGGCAACACGGTAGAGCTGCTGCGGAACTCCCAGATCGGGGCCTACGTCTATCCGGTCGTCCCGTACGAGTTCACCAACTTCCGCCGGGAGGTGATCGCCTGGCGCGAGACGGCGGTGCTGTACGACCAGTCCCACCACATGGCGAACCTGTTCATCTCGGGCCCGGACGCCCTGCGGCTCATCTCCGACACCGGCGTCAACAGCGTCGCGAAGTTCCCGGTGGACACGGCCAAACAGTTCGTCCCCGTCTCCCCCGAGGGAGGGGTCATCGGCGACGGAATCCTCTTCCGGGAGGCGGCCGAGGAGTTCATCTTCGTCGGACGCGCGCCGGTCGCCAACTGGCTCACGTACCGCGCCGGCACCGGATACGACGTCGAGCTCCGGCTGGACCCGCGTTCGCCGTCGCGGCCCTACGGCAAGCCGGTGACCCGCGACCTGTGGCGGTTCCAGATCCAGGGGCCGCGCGCGTGGGAGGTCATCGAGAAGGTCAACGGCGGCCCGGTGGAGCAGCTGCGCTTCTTCCACCTGGCGCACATGAACGTCGCCGGCGAGCGGGTCCGCACCCTGCGTCACGGCATGGCCGGCGCGCCCGGCCTGGAGCTGTGGGGCCCGTACGAGACCTACGACAAGGTACGGGACGCCATCCTGGAGGCGGGCCGCGAGTTCGGGCTCGAACCCGCCGGAGCGCGGGCCTACTCCTGCAACACCCTCGAATCCGGCTGGATCCCCTCGCCGCTTCCCGCGGTCTACACCGGTGAGGAGCTCCGGCCGTACCGGGAGTGGCTCGGCGCCGACAGCTACGAGGCGACCAACGCCCTGGCCGGCAGCTTCGTCTCCGACCGGATCGAGGACTACTACGTCAATCCGTGGGACCTGGGCTACGGCCCGTTCGTCAAGTTCGACCACGACTTCGTCGGGCGCGACGCGCTCGCGGCCGTCACCCCGGAGACCCAGCGGCGCAAGGTCACCCTGGCCTGGCACCCCGAGGACGTGGCCAGGCTGCTGGCCGCCCCCGTCGACCTGGACGGCCCCGGCTACCAGTTCTTCGACCTGCCCAACGCCAACTACGGATCGTCCAACTACGACTCCGTGATCGACGCCCACGACAACCTCGTCGGCCTGTCGATGTTCACCGGATACAGCGCCAACGAGCGCAGGGCCCTGTCCCTCGCCACCGTCAACCCGGACGTCCCGCTCGGCGCCGAGGTCCGCGTCGTCTGGGGCGAGCCGGACGGCGGGAGCCGCAAGACCACCGTGCAGCCGCACGAGCAGTTCGCCGTGCGCGCCGTCGTCAGCCCCGCCCCCTACTCGGTGATGGCCAGGGAGCACTACAAGCCCGGCTGGCGCACCACCGCCGCCGTCTGACGGCCGCGCGGCCTGCCGTGCTCTCGACACTTTCCGACGCTTTCGACGCCTTCGGACGAGCACGGCAGGCCGGCGGCGGGCGATCACGCCGGAGCGGTCACCACGTGCGATTCGGTGAACTCCAGCAGCCCGTCCGGTCCCATCTCCCGGCCCACCCCGCTCTGCCGGAAACCGCCGAACGGAGCCCGGTCGTCGTTGGCCGAGGCGTTGGCCTGGTTGATCCAGGTCGTCCCGGTACGCAACCGCGCGGCCACGGCCGTGGCCCGCTCGACGTCGGGGGACCAGACCGAGGAGCACAACCCTGACCATTCGGTGTTCAGCCGCTCCACGAGGGCGTCCAGGTCGTCGTAGGGCAGGATCGGCAGCGCCGGGCCGAACTGCTCCTCCGTGACCACCCGCAGGTCCTCGGCCGGATCGAGGACCAGCGCCGGACGGAGATAGTGGCCGCCGCCGGCGACGGCTCCGTCGTCCACGGTGCCGTACTCGCGTACCTCCGCGCCCTTCGCCCGCGCCTGCTCCAGCATCTGCCGGACGACGTCGCGTTGCCGTGCCGTGTTCAGCGGGCCCATGGTGGTCGCGGGATCGAGGCCGTCGCCCACGCGGTGGCCGTCCAGTGCGGCCCCCATGGCCTCGACCAGCTCCGAATATCGCGAGCGGGGGACGTAGACGCGCTTGACCGCCATGCACACCTGACCGGTGGTCATGAAGGCGGCCGCGGCGAGGGCCCCGGCCGTGCCCTCGTCCAGCCGGACGTCGTCGAGCAGGAGCGCCGGGTCGTTGCCGCCGAGCTCCAGCGTGACCCTGGCCAGCGACCGGGACGCCAGCGCCATGACGGCGCGGCCCCCGGCGGTGCTGCCGGTGAACACGACGTGCTGCACGCGGGGATCGGTCAGGAGCGGCTGGACGGCGTCATTGCCGCCGGTGACGACGTTCAGCACGCCCGGTGGCAGTGCCTGCGCCATCACCCGCAGGGTCTCCACCATCGCGAGCGGCGCGGTGGGCGGCGGCTTCACCACGGCCGTGTTCCCGGCGATGAGCGCGTACGGCAGGCTCGCCCCCAGGATGGCCAGCGGCCAGTTGAACGGCACGATGACGGTCACCACGCCGACGGGCACCCGGTGGATCTGGGTGGCGAAGGGCGGCGCGGTGAGGGTGGTCACCGGCGGGAAGCCCGTCGCGAGCGCGGCGGCGGCGCGGGAGCGCCCCTCGAAGACGGCCAGGTCGATCTGCGACTCTTGCAGGCACTTGCCGTTCTCCCTGGTCAGGATCTCGGCCCGGACGGCGACCGAGGCGGCGAGCGGTTCGAAGGCCGCCAGCACCAGTTCGGCCCGCTCGGCGGCGGATCTGGCGGCCCAGCCGGGGAAGGCCCGCTGGGCGGCGGCGACGGCCCGCTCGCAGTCCTCCGGGGTGGCCGCCGCCGTCCAGCCCACGACGGTGTCCGGACCGCTGGGGTCGTGGACCGGGATCCTGTCCGGGGTGGCGACGGTCTCGCCGTCGATGACGAGACCTGTTACCAGGTCGGCGGCGGGCATCGGGTCAGCAGTCATCGAGATCGCGGCGCGGACACCGCGCCGTCTGACCGCGCCGTCTGACCGCGCCGTCTGACCGGGCCGTCGGATCGGGCCGTCGGATCGGGCCGTCGGATCGGGCCGTCGGATCGGGCCGCCGGATTGCGCCGTGACCGCGCCGTCTGATCGGGCCGTCTCACCGGGTCGTCGGATCGGAGGGTGTCCAGGTCGCTCCCTCCCTTCCGTCAGTCGTGCGAGCCGGTGCCGGCCCGGGACGCCGCGCACCACCTCGGTTCTCGCCTGCCCGAGCCGTCGGCCGGGGGTGTCGCCAGGACGCTATAGCGCCCCGCGGGGCGCGTCGTCGCGATAATGACGGCCCGGACCCGTCGATTCCGCGCGGTCGACCGCGACAAATGACGTACGGGGCCGGCTCCGCGGGTCCGGACGGCGATCAGCTCGGCGGGACGAGCCCCTCGCGGATGGCCAGCAGCGCGGCCTGGGTCCGGGAGGACAACTGGAGCTTGGCGAGCACGTTGCTGACGTGCGTACGGGCCGTGCGCTCGCTGATCGTCAGCCGGCCGGCGATGTCCCGGTTGGACTTGCCCTCGGCGATCAGGATGAGGATCTCCCGCTCCCGGGCCGTCAGCGAGGTGAGGCCGGCGGGCGGGGCCGTGATCCGCCGGGTGAGCTGGCGGGCGACGGTCGGGTTGAGGTGCATCCCGCCGGTGACCGCCGCGCGGATGGCCATGGCCACCTCGTCGGGGTCGGCGTCCTTGAGGAGATATCCCGCCGCGTCGGCGGCGAGCGCGACGTGCACCCTCTCGACCTCGCCGAAGCTGGTCAGCACCACGACCTTGACGTCCGGATGGGTCCTGGTGATCGTTTCGGTGGCCGCGATCCCGCCCATGCCGGGCATCTGCAGGTCCATCAGGACGACGTGGGGGAGCGGCTGGCCGAGAGTGCGCCACTCGTTGAGCAGGGCGATGGCCTGCTCGCCGCTGGCCGCCTCCCCGATCATGTGAAATGTCGGAATTGTCGAGATGTAGGCAAGGAGGCCGCGCCGGACGATCGCGTGGTCGTCGACCACCATGACGCGGATGACCTCCGGCATGGTCGTGCCGTCGCTCATCGGCATTCCTTCCCCCGACGCCGCCCTAGCTCGCCAACGGTAGCGTGAGCGTGACGGTCCAGCCACCGGCCTGCCGGGGACCGGCGGCCAGCCGGCCGCCCCAGCGCTCGGCGCGTTCGCGCATCGACACGAGCCCGAGTGTGTCCCGCGGGGCCGCCGCCGCGCCGGGCGCCACGTCGAGCCCGCACCCGTCGTCGGAGATCTCGACGACCAGGCCGCCCTCATGAGCCCTGGCCAGGCGGATGTCCACCGAGGTCGCTCGGGCGTGCTTCACGACGTTGTGCAGCGCCTCCCGGACGATGCAGTAGACGTCCTCCTGGAGGTCGAGGCCGGGGTCCGGGTCGAGGTCGGGTGAGACGCGCACCCGTACGGCCATGCCGGTGCGCGTCCCGACGCTCGCCGCGTGCGCGCGGACGGCGTCGACCAGTGACCGCGCGCCGAGGTCGAGGGGGCGTAACTCGAACACGAGCCGGCGGAGATCTGCCAGCGCGCTCTCGGAGAGCTGGGCGATCTCCTCCGCCGCGTTGCAGACGGCGGCGGGATCGGCGCCGGCGCGGTCGAGCTCCGCACGCAGCGCCTTGGCCTGCATCCGCATGGAGAACAGCTGCTGCACCGCGGAGTCGTGCAGCTCGCGGGCCAGTCGCCGGCGCTCCTGCTCCTGCGCCCGGGACCGGGTCTGGGAGAGCAGGGAGGCGGTGTCGATGGCGACCGCGGCGTGATCGGCCATCGCCTCCAGGAAAGCCAGCGAGCTGGAGCAGGGATCCTCGCCGGGGACGTAGTACGTGTTGATCACACCGACGGTGCGGCCCCGCACGATCATCGGCAGCGACACGAAGTCGTCCCAGTCCGGGCGATCCATGATCTCGTGCAGCGGCCCCCAGCGGGAGTCGGCCATGATGACGGGCTTGCGATGCCTCACCACGACGGGTCTCCTGGTCCTGATGGCCTCCATGAAGAGCACGGTGGCGCCGCGCCGGCGGCAGGCACTCAGGCGCTGGATGAAATCGGGGGCGTTCCCGAA
Source organism: Nonomuraea jiangxiensis (assembly GCF_900099965.1). GTDB lineage: Bacteria > Actinomycetota > Actinomycetes > Streptosporangiales > Streptosporangiaceae > Nonomuraea > Nonomuraea jiangxiensis. Next base: position 737,780 of record NZ_FNDJ01000001.1, read on the forward strand.
GCCCGCCATGCCCAGCACCCGTAGCTCGTCCGCGGGATCGTCCACGGCCAGGATCTGGACGGCCGCGATGTTGGTGGTCAGCACGATCTCGTGGGCCACCGCGTCGAGGGTCGCGCGCAGGGAGTAGGAGTCGGCGACACTCGATGCCGCCCGGGTGATGGCGGCCAGCCGCTCCTGCTGGCGGCGCGCTCCCGTCACGTCGCTGAACCACACCGCGTACCCTCCGGCGTCCGTCGGCGAGATGCGGTATTCCAGGACGCAACGGCGCCCGTCCGGAGCCGACCACGTGTCGGTATGGCGTGCGGACGGGCCGTTCCACTCCGCCGTGGGGACGAACGGGGCGGGCCGCCCGATCAGCTCCGCGGCGGGCAGGCCGAGCAGTTGCGTGGCCGCCTCGTTGACCATGACGAAGCGGCCTTCCACGTCCAGCAGGGCCAGGCCGTCGGCCGACACCTCGACGAGCGCCCGCACCGTGTGCTCGGTGGTCGAGTCGGTCGGGCCAGGGCCGGTGGACGGGTCCGAGGCTCGTGGCACACCATCATCATCGCCCCGGCCCTCCTCCGCGCCAACTCACGCCGGTCCGAGCGGAACCCGCGACGTAGGACATATGACGTAGACGGGCCACCGCAGAAGCCCGACGACCGACCGGGGCGGCGCGTTTACATTCAGTCCAGCTTTTACCAGGCCCCCACTTCGCCTGTTCGAGGAGCACCCCCCGTGGCTTCCCCTTCATCCACCAGGCAACCATCGACCAAGAGTCTCTTCACGGCCAGCTTCGTCGGCACGTCGATCGAGTGGTACGACTACTACATCTTCGGCACCGCCGCGGCACTGGCCTTCGGCACCCTCTTCTTCCCGCAGGCCTCCAGCACGGCGGCCACGCTCGCCGCCTTCGCGACCTTCGCGGTCGGGTTCGTCGCCCGCCCGCTCGGCGCGGCGATCTTCGGTCACTTCGGCGACCGGATCGGCCGCAAGTCGATGCTGATCCTCACCCTGATACTGACCGGCGGGGCGACCTTCCTCATCGGCGTGCTGCCCACCTACGCCGCCATCGGCGTCGGGGCCCCGCTGCTGCTGGTCGTCCTGCGGATCGTGCAGGGATTCGGCGTGGGCGGCGAGTGGGGCGGCGCCATCCTCATCGCCACCGAGCACGCCTCGCCCCGCCGCCGCGCGGTCTACGGCAGCTTCGCCCAGTTCGGCGTGCCGATCGGGGTGCTCACCTCGAACCTGGCCTTCCTCGCGGTCTCCGGCATGTCCGACGAGGCCTTCCTGTCGTACGGCTGGCGCATCCCCTTCCTGCTCAGCGTGCTGCTGGTGATCCTCGGCCTCGTGGTCCGCCGCCGGCTGCACGACGCGCCGGAGTTCGAGCGCGTCAAGGAGCGGAACGCCACCAGCAAGGTCCCCTTCACCGAGCTGGCCCGGCGGCAGCCGCGCAACCTGGCGCTGGCGAGCCTGGCCTCGATCGCTCCGCCCGCGGTCGGCTACACCGTCATCGTCTACATGCTCACGTACGGCACGACCGTGGTGGGCTTCGAGCGCAGCACGTTGCTCACGCTGATCCTGGCCTCCACCGTGGTGTGGATCGCCACCATCATCGGGGCGGCGGTGCTGTCGGACCGGTACGGTTCCAAACTGCTGTACATCGTGGGCGCGGTGACCGCCGTGCTGTGGCCGCTGCCGATGTTCGGCCTGGTCAACACGGGCAACGCGGGAGCGGCGCTGGCGGCGTTCGTGGTGGCCGCGATGGTGCAGGGGATCATGGCCGGCGCCCAGGGCGGGCTGTTCACCGAGATCTTCGACGTGCGCTTCCGCTACAGTGGGATCTCCATCGCCTACCAGCTCGGCGGCATGATCGGCGGCGCGCTCACGCCCATCGTGGCGACCGCCCTCTTCGAGGCATACCGGTCCTCGACCGCCATCGCCCTCTACGTGGCCGGACTGTCCCTGATCAGCCTGGTCGCCGTGCTCGGGGTCCGCAAGATCGCCGCGCCGGAGGCGGAGAGCGCCGAGCCGAGGACGCCGAGCCCGTCAACCGGGTGACCGGCGACCGCGGCCGGGCGGCGGACGCAGGGGCGGACCGCCGCCACGCCCACGTACGACGCGGAGGATCGCTGATGACCCACCGGATCCTCATCACCGGGGCGGCCGGCCGCATCGGAACGGTGCTGCGCCCGCTGCTGGCCCGGCCCGGCAGGATCCTGCGGCTGCTCGACATCGCGCCGCTCGGCCCCGCCGCGCCGGGGGAGGAGCACCTGCGGGCCTCCTTCACCGACCAGGACGCCATCGACGACGCCTGCCGGGACGTGGACGCGGTCGTGCACCTCGGCGGGCTCGCCGGCGAGGGGCCGTGGGAACGGATCCTGGCGGCCAACGTCGACGGCACCCAGCGGGTGCTCGAAGCCGTCCGCCGCCGGGGCGTGGCCAAGGTCGTGCTCGCCTCCAGCATCCACGCCGCCGGATTCCTGACCCGGGGCGAGGGCCTCCTTCCGCCGGACGCGCCGCCGCGTCCCGACACCTTCTACGGTGTCAGCAAGGCGGCGCTCGAAGCCCTCGGCAGCCTCTATCACTCCCGGTTCGGGATCGACGTCACCTGCCTGCGGATCGGGGCGTTCCGGCCGCGTCCCCTCGCGCTGCCCGACCTCGCGGTGTGGCTCTCGCACGCGGACGCGGCCCGGCTGTTCGAGGCGTGCCTGGCCACGCGCCCGCCCGCGTTCCGGATCCTGTGGGGCATCTCGGCCAACACGCGGCGCTGGTGGTCGCTCGCCGAAGGGGAGGCGATCGGCTACCGGCCACGGGACGACGCCGAGCGCTTCGCGGACGCCATTCCCGGGGCCGAGACCTACGACCCCGCCGATCCCCTCCTCCACCGGGTCGGCGGCACGTTCTGCACCGTGCCCCTCGGCCGGCCTCTCAGCTGACCCATCAGCTGACCGAGGACTACTGGAGCCCGGCGCGCACGGACGTGATGCGCTGCGTGTTGAAGCCGAGCCAGTGCATCCGCCCCACGTAACGGGCGTGCTCGATCTTGACGCAGCGGTCCATGACCACCGTCAGGCCGCCGTCCTCGGCGATCCGCGCGCCCTCCTCGTTGATCACCCCGAACTGGCACCAGAGCGCACCGGCGTTGATCTCCACGGCCTCCCGCGCGATCCCCGGCAGCGCGTCCGGCGCGCGGAAGACGTTGACGACGTCCACCGGCACGGGCACGTCCAGCAGGCTCGCGTAGCTGGTCTCGCCGAGGATCTCCGACTCGCGGGGATTGACGGGGATCACGCGGTAGCCGTGCCGCTTGAGGTAGTAGCCGATGAAGTAGCTGGCCCGCAGCTCGTTGTTGGACAGGCCCACGATCGCGATCGTCCTGGCGGTGTGCAGGACCCGCTGAATCGTCAGCGCGTCCTGGTAGCGCGCGAGATCGGTCATGCCGTCTGCACCTTCTCTCCCATGGCCGCGGCGACGCGGGCGAAACCCTGCTCCAGGTCCCAGATCAGATCCTCGACGGACTCGGTGCCGACCGACAGCCGCACCGATCCCGGCCCCACGCCGGCCGCCCGCAACTCGTCGTCGCTGAGCTGCCGGTGCGTCGTGCTGGCGGGGTGGATGATCAGGCTCTTCGCGTCGCCGACGTTGGCCAGGTGCGACCAGAGCGTCATGCCGCCGATGAGGCCCTGCCCGCCGGCCCGCCCACCGGCGCATTCGAAGGAGAACACCGCGCCGGCGCCGAGCGGCAGGTATTTCTCCACCAGCGGCCGGTATTTGCTCCCCGGCAGGCCGGGGTGGCTCACGTTGGAGGCCAGTTCGTGCGACTCCAGGAACGCCGCGATCGCCAGCGCGTTGTCGACGTGGCGTTCCATCCGCAGCGACAGGGTCTCCAGCCCCTGCAGGAACAGGAAGGCGTTGAGCGGCGCGAGCGCGGCGCCGAGGTCGCGCAGGGTCTCGGCGCGCAGCTTCATCAGATAGCCGTAGGCCCCGAACGTCTCGTGGAAGCGCAGCCCGTGGTAGGCCGGTGACGGATCCGCGACCACCGGGAAACGCCCGTTGGACCAGTCGAACGTGCCGGCCTCGACGACGACCCCGCCGATGCTCGTGCCGTGGCCGCCGATGAACTTGGTGGCCGAGTGGATCACGATGTCGGCGCCCCACTCGATCGGGCGGCACAGGTAGGGCGTCGCGAACGTGTTGTCCACGATCAGCGGCAGCTCGTGCTCGTGCGCGATGGCCGCCACCGTCTCGATGTCCAGCACGTTGCCGGAGGGGTTACCGATCGTCTCGCCGAAGAACGCCTTGGTGTTGGGGCGGACCGCCTGCCGCCAGGCGTCCGGGTCGTCGGGATCGACCCACGTCAGCTCCACGTTCATCTTGCGCAGCAGGTGCTTGAGCTGATTGACCGTGCCGCCGTAGAGGGCCGAGGACGAGACGACGTGGTCGCCCGGCTGCAGCAGCGTGAACAGCGCGGCCGCCTGCGCGGCGATGCCGCTGGCGAAGGCCACCGCCCCCGCGCCGCCCTCCAGGTTGGCCACCCGCTCCTCGAACACCGCGACGGTCGGGTTCATGATCCGCGAGTAGGTGTTGCCGTATTCCTGGAGGTTGAAGTACGCCGCCGCGGACTCCGGGTCCTCGAAGACGTAGCTGGTCGTCTGGAAGATCGGCACCGCGCGGGCGCCGGTGTTCGGGTCGGGGCGCTGCCCGGCGTGCAGTTGCCGGGTCTCGAACCCGAACGCGCGGGCTTGCTCGGCACGGGATGGCTGGTCGGTCACGAAGCTCTCTTCCTCGATGTCATGCGGGCCCGTCTTGGGCCAGGAACCGGCGGATGATGGGAGTCTGCCGCGCTTCCTCCAGCAAGAAGCAGTCGTGGCCGTACATCGCCTCGATCACGTGGGACTCGACCGGCTTGCCGAGGCTCTTGAGCGCCTCCTCGATCTCCTCCGACGCGGCGGGCGGGTAGAGCCAGTCGGAGCTGAACGCGATCAGCAGCGTCCGCGCGGAGACGCCTTCGAGCGCCCGCGCGAGCGATCCGCCGCCGTGCTGCCGTGCGAGGTCGAAATACGTCAGCGCGCGTGAGGTGTAGAGGTAGGTGTTGGCGTCGAAGCGCTTGACGAACGAGTCGGCCTGGTGGCGCAGATAGCTCTCCACCTCGAACTCCGGCTTGTCGATCGTGTAGCGGATGTCGTCGGCGAACTGCAGGCGCCGGCCGAACTTCTCGGTCAGCGCGGGCGCGGACAGGTAGGTGACGTGGCCGACCATCCGCGCCACGCCCATGCCGGCGTCGGGCGCGCTGCCCGTGCCGTGGTAGCGGCCGCCCTGCCAGGCCGGGTCGCGCATGATCGCCTCTCGCGCGATCGCGTTCCAGGCCACCCCCTGGGGGTGGAGGGCGTGCGTGCTGGCGATCGACACGACGGCGTCGACCTGGTCGGGGAACAGGATCGCCCACTCCATCGCCTGCATCCCGCCGAGCGAGCCCCCGGCCACCGCCGCGAGCCGTTCGATGCCCAGCTCGTCAAGGAACGCGCGCTGGGTCCGCACCATGTCGGAGACCGTGATCACGGGGAAGTCGGGCCCGTAGGGACGGCCCGTCGCCGGATCGATCGAGGACGGCCCCGTCGTGCCACGGCAGCCGCCGAGCAGGTTGGTGGAGACGACGAAGTAGCGGTCGGTGTCGAATGCCTTGCCGGGGCCGATCATCCCGTCCCACCAGCCGAGCCCCTTGCGGCTCACGCCGTCGCGGTCCTCGGATCCGAACCCGTCGCGCGTGCTCTCCTCGGGCGGCGCCTTCGCGAACCCCGCGGCGTGGGCGTCGCCGCTGAGCGCGTGGCAGACCAGGATGACGTTGTCGCGCGCGGGTGAGAGGACGCCGTAGGTCTCGTACGCCACACGGACGGGGTGCAACTCCCGCCCGCAGTCGAGCCGGATCGGTCGTGGCAGGTCGAGATACTGCGTCTCGACCGTGCCGACTGAGCCGGGAGAGAGCGTCGGGGCGGGCTGTGACATGGAGCTATGTTATAGCCCGCCCCGGCTCCTGGCCCTGTCGACTATTACTACCAGAAATGTGGGCATTGTCTCAGTCGGGATCCCCGGAGGCGCGGTGGCGGGCGTGGGCGTCCGCGAGCACGCCACCGACCTCGGCCGTGCTGATGAGCACCGCCATGTTCGCCTGCGCGGTACGCCCGCCGGTGACCTCGTCCACGGCCCGCATCAGGTATTTCGTGATGGCGTTGCCCGTGACGCCGTCCCGCTCGGCGGCGGCCAGCGCCTCCCGCACGGCCGCCTCGGCCACGGCGGAGTCCACCGCGTCCTCGGCCCGGGGCGGGGTGGTGATGACCACGGCGCCCTCGTTGCCCGCCGCCCAGTGGTTCTCGACGACGCGGGCGATGACCTCGGGCTCGTCGACGCGGTGCGGGCTGCGCAGGCCGCTGGAGGCGCAGTAGAAGGCCGGGAAGTCGTCCGACCGGTACGACACCAGCGGCACGCCCTGCGTCTCCAGGTACTCCAGCGTCAGCCCGAGATCGAGGATGTTCTTGGCCCCGGCGCAGACCACCGCCACCTTCGAGCGGGTGAACTGGACGAGGTCGGCCGAGACGTCCATCGTGGCCTGCGCGCCCCGGTGCACGCCGCCGATGCCCGCGGAGGCGAAGAACGGGATGCCCGCGAGCGCGGCGGCGACGAGGGAGGAGGCCACGGTGGTGGCGCCGAGCCCGCCCCGCGCCAGCACCACCGGCAGGTCCCTGCTGCTGACCTTCGGGATCCCGGCGGTCGAGGCGAACCGCTCGATGTCGGCCGCGCCCATGCCGATCAGCAGCCGGCCCCCGTCCACCCCGATCGTCGCCGGCACCGCCCCGCCGGCCCTGACCGCGGCCTCCACCTTGGCGGCGGTGGCGGCGTTGTCCGGGTACGGCAGGCCGTGCGTGATCACGTTCGACTCCAGCGCCACCACAGCCCGCCCGCCGGCCAGCGCCTCGGCCACCTCCTCGGCGACCACCAGGGGGATGCCGCTCAACTGCGGTACTCCGGAGTCTTGATCAGCTCGTCGGGCCGGCCGGCGATCCGCGGCTCGTACACGGTGGCGGTCCAGTCACCCGGCTCCACCGGTTCGAGCGCGATCGACACGGCCCCCTCGTAGGTGCCGAACTGCTCCACGACGAGCGCGGTCAGCGTGTCGGCCAGGCGCCGCCGCTGCTCCGGGCCGAGGTCGAGCGGGAAGTGCTGGATGGTGATGTGCGGCATCACAACTCCTTCATGGTCGTGCGGACGGCCCGGGCCAGTTCGGCGACGCCGGGCTCCCTGAGCGCGCCGTAGTGGTCGGCGGCCAGCTCGATCACCGTTCCGCCGACGTCCGGCTGGTGGTCCCCAGCGGCCGTGATGACGGTCACCGGCGCGGCCAGGCCGCCGAACGTGTACGGGAAGGCGTAGGTCCTGGCCACCAGGCGGGCGATCCGGCGGATCAGCGGCCGGTCCAGCGCGGGCAGCAGGTGGTGCACGAAGCCGGTGAAGCTCTCCTCGTCCTCGGCCACCGCCAGGCAGCGCTCCAGGCCGGGGCCGGAGACCGTGCCGGTGAAGACGGAGTGCAGGATCGTCACGTACTCGGGGTTGGCGTACGACGCCTCGCGCTCCCGGGGCCCGGCCGCCACCCTGGGATTGCCGGGGCACATCAGCACGACCCCGTCCACCCGCTCGCCGGCCGCTTCCAGCTGCCTGGCCGTCTCGAAGGCGACGCGCGCGCCGAAGGAGTACCCCCACAACGTGTACGGCCCCTCCGGCTGGACGCGCCGGATCTCGGCCACGTCGGCGGCGGCCATCTCGCCGATCGACGGGTAGGGCTCCTCGCCGGGGTTCAGCCCGTACGCCTGGATGCCGTAGAACGGCCGGTCGTGTGTGCTGTGGCGGGCCAGCAGGCGCAGGTTCATCGGGTAGCCGCCGAGCCCGGGCCAGCAGAACACCGGCCGGCCCTCCGCGACGTGCCCCAGCGACACCAGCCGCGAGGACGGCGCCGCCCGTTTGCCGTCGATGCGCGCCGCCAGCTCGATCAGCGTCGGGGACTCGAACAGCACCTGGAACGGCATCCGCGTGCCGAACTCCCGGTTGACGCGGTTGATCAGCGCCATCGCGGTCAGCGAGTTGCCGCCGGCGACGAAGAAGTCGTCCGTCGCCGACACCCTCTCGTACTTCAGCACCTTCCCCCACGCCCCGGCCAGCCAGCGCTCGGTCCTGGTGGCGGGCGCCGTGTATGGACCGGCCGGGCGCGGGCGGGCCCGGGTCCGCAGCTCGGCGGCGTCCACCTTGCCGTTCGCCGTGAGCGGCAGCGCGTCCACGAGCAGCACCCGGTTGGGCAGCATGTAGTCGGGCAGCAGCCGGGCCAGCTCCTCCTTGATCAACTCGGCGGGGCCCTTCATGTGCACCGCGTCCTCGCGCATGTCCTCGCCCGCGACCTGCTCGGCGCTGACCCGGCCGCCCAGGGCGAAGTACATCGCCTGCGGGGCGGCCAGTCCCGCGCCTTCCAGGATCTGCTCCACGCGCCGCGCCGCGGGCATCGGGTGGCCGCTCTTCGAGCTGTATCCCGACGACATCAGGCCCAGGCCGAGGCCGTTGCGCTGCAGGTGGTGCAGCCGGGCCCCCAGCACCACGTACGCCAGCCACGGCCGCGTGCCCCTGGCCAGCAGGGCGACGCCGAAGGAGGCGCGGTCGTACACCTGCTGGTTGATCGCCACGACGTGCCGGCGCAGGACGAGCTCGCCGGAGACCGGCTCCAGAGCGCCGTCGTGGTGCCGGTACCAGCCCGCCGGCAGGCCCGTCACGCGGCCGGGGTGCGCCTGCACAAAGACCTCGACGTCGTCGGCGCGGGGCGAGCCGTCGCGCGGCCCGATCTCGAACGTGCCGACGTAGTGGTCGCCGGGCTCGACGTTCAGCCGCTCCCGGACGGAGGCGATGCGGTCCACCGGCCGGATGTCCAGCCCGTACCCGGGCAGCACGTCCTCGAAGACGCCCAGCATGTGGCCGGCCTCGAATTCGAGGACCTCGTGCACGTTCTCCCGGTAGACCGGCTCGATCGCCGCCCGCCTGCCGGACAGGTGCACCAGCAGGCGCCTCCCCTCGGGCAGCCGGGCCGGGCCGAGCCGGACCAGGGAGTGGTCCACGGGATGGTAGTAGTACAGTCCCGCCGCCAGGCCGGTCATGCCCGCGGTCTCGACGTAGAGCTGGGTCGCGTACAGGGCGCCCGGTGAAGCGTAGGCGTACTTGGGCAGCAGCCGCTGGTCGCTGCGGAACTGGCCGAACCAGCGCAGGATCCGCCCGAGCTCGCCGAAGGAGAGCCCGTCGAGGTCGCGAGCGCCCGCCCCGGCCGGCCCGGAGCAGGCGAGCAGCGCCAGCAGGTGCCCGCGGTTGACCGATCCGCCCTCGTAGAACCGGTAGGTCTTGCGGGCGAAGGCCGCCTGTCGCAGCTCGGGCGGCTCCTGCCGGTCCGGCAGCGGCACCGCCTCCAGCCCGGCCAGGTCCGGCCGCAGGCCCGCGTCGGCGAGCTGCGCCCGCACCTGCCGCCGGTCGGCCTTGGACATGTGGTGGGCCGAGCCGTGGCTCTGGTCCATCAGGGCGGCTTCCTGCGGGTTCAGCTCGGCGCACACCACCAGCTGCGGCGCCTGGGTCCGCTCGTCGGTCACGACGACGGCCGCCGCCCGCCGTACCCAGCTGTGCCGCTCGGCGGCCCTGGCCACCTCGCCCAGCTCGATCCGGTGGCCGCGTAACTTGACCTGGTCGTCCGCGCGGCCGGCGAACTGGAGGGTGCCGTCGGGGTTCCAGTACGCCAGGTCGCCGGTGCGGTAGAGCCGCTGGGTCGGGATGAACGGCGAGGGGATGAACCGCTCCCTGGTCTGCTCGGGCCGGTTCAGGTAGCCCCGGGCGAGCTGGGCGCCGCCGATGTACAGCTCGCCGGTTTCCCCGATGTCCACCGGGGCGAGGTTCTCGTCCAGGACGAAGCAGTGGGTGTTGTCCACCGGCACGCCGATGGGGAGCGTCTCGTTGCCCTGGGCGGCCGTCTCGGGGTTGATGACGTGCGCGGTGGCGTTGATCGTGCACTCGGTGGGGCCGTACAGGTTGATCAGGGACGTGCCGGGCAGCGTGCCGAAGAACTGCGTGACCAGCCGCCTGGGCAGGGCCTCGCCGCCGGAGAAGACCCGGGTGAGCGCGGCGCAGCGGGTCAGGCCGCCGGTGTCGATGAGCGCTTCGAGCAGCGTCGGCACGCACTGGAGCGTGGTGACGTCGTACGCGACCATGGCGTCGATGAGCGCCTCCGGGTCGCGGTGGCCGCCCACCGGGGCCGTGACCACCCGCGCGCCGAAGGCCGGGGCCAGGATCTCCCACTGGGCGGCGTCGAAGCTCGCCGGGGTCTTCTGCAGGATCGTGGTGCGCGGCCCGACGTGCCCGCAGGTGTGCATCCAGCGCATCTGGGAGGCGATGCTGTGATGCTCGATCATCACGCCCTTGGGCCGGCCGGTGCTGCCCGAGGTGTAGATCACGTACGCGAGCGATCGGGGCCGCCAGGCCGCCTCCTCCGGCCACCGGTCCTGGCCGGCCTCGCCGAGACCGACGACCCGCGTGCCCGGCGGGACCAGCTCCGACAACTCGCGGACGAGGTGGTCCTGGGCGATGACGACCGCGGCCCGGCTGTCCTCGATCATGAAGCGGACGCGGTCGCGTGGGTAGTCGGGCGACAGCGGCAGGTACGCGGCCCCTGCCAGGAGGATCCCCCAGGCGCCGGTCAGCAGGTCGGCCGACGGCTCGGCGTACAGGCCGACGCAGTCGTCCGCGCCGATCGACAGGTCGTGGAGCAGGGCCGCCAGCCGGCCGGCGGCGCGTACGAACTCGCGGTAGGTGAGGCTGCCGCCGGCGCCCGTGACCGCCACGGTGTCGGGCCGGCTCTCGGCCTGCTGGAGCAGGAGGTCGGGCAGGCAGGCTTTCACGCCGACCGGCGGGCGGAGCCCGACCGGCCTGACGGAGGGAGTGATGATCATCATGCCCCCGGGTGGGTGGTGCCGAAGTAGCGGTCGCCGAAGTCGCCGATGCCGGGGACCATGAAGGCGTTCTCGTTCAGCCGCTCCTCGATCGAGGAGACGACGATCTTGACGCGCGGGTGCGCCTCGGTGACGGCGCGGATGCCCTCGGGCGCGGCGATGAAGTCGATGAGCACGATGCGCTCCTCCCGCACGCCGGCCTTGAGCAGCACGTCGATGGCGGCGTTCGCGGAGCCGCCGGTGGCCAGCATGGGCTCCATCAGCAGGACGTGGCCGTCGGCGATGCCCGGGGGCAGGTTCGAGTAGTACAGGTGGGGGAGCTTGGACTGCTTGTCACGCTGGATGAGGATCTTGCCGATGCGGATGCCGGGCAGGAGCTCGCGTAACTCGGCCTCCATGCTCTCCCCGGCCCTCACCACGGCCACCGCGCACAGGTCCGCGGTGTGTCTCAGCCCCTGGTAGGTGGCGCCCACCGGCGTGGTCACCTGGTGTTCGGCGAAGGGGAGCTGGTCCAGCCCGGCCTCCAGCAGGAGGCGGATGATCCGGCGGGAGTGCAGGACGAAGGAATCGAGCCCGGCGGTCCGGTCGCGCACGATCGTGTGCAGGGCGCGGAGCTGGCGGGTCTGCGGAAGCAGGTGAAGGTTGTGCTCAGCGGACATGGCGGGTCCCGTCAGGCGGTGGGCGGCTCTTCGAACGAGGGCGGAAGCTCCGGTGTGGCGGTGAACTGGCCCGCGGCGACCCGGTAGATCGAGCGGCGCCCGCTGCGCTCCCACACCCGGCGCAGCACGTAGACGAGTTTGGGATTGTGCTCCTCCTCTTCCAGGACGGCCCGGCCGACGACCGCATCCCAGTCCTCCTCGCGCGGCCCGTCGTCGACGGCGGCGGAGAAGAGCCGGTGCAGCGCGGCGAGCTTGTCGCGGCGGGGGAGGCCGCCGCCGGAGAAGACGGTGCCGAGCAGCCCGATCCAGAAGCAGACGACGGCGAGGCGTCGCCGGTCGGCGGGCAGGCGCAGGGCGATCTGCTCCACCGCGTGCAGCGAGGTGATCAGGTGCAGCAGCACGAAGTCACCGGGCTGCGACAGATAGAGCAGGGTGACCGCGTAGTACAGCGGCTCCCAGTCGTCGTCCCCGGTCCACGCGGGTGTGTCGTAGAAGAGGGCGTGCCCCTCGCTCAGCGTGCGGGCGATGCGGAACTGCAGGCCGGAGCGGAGCAGTTCGGGATGGATCTCGCCGCGCTCGACGGGCGAGGTGTCGGCGAGGATCCCGGCCACCCAGTGCGCGAGCTCGTCGCGGTTCTCGTCCCAGGTCCCGGCCAGCCGCAGCAGCGAGTCCACCGGCGACGGGTCGGCGGCGCCCGGCGTGACCGCCCGCTCGGGGTGGCAGGTCGCGTAGGAGAAGGCCATGTAGGCCAGGCCCTCGATGGACATCCACCGGTGCCCGGCGTCCAGCGCCCAGCCGAGGTGGATGGTGGCGTGCGTGAACGAGCCGGTCCAGCCGGGCAGCAACTCGGGCACGTAGCGGCGCAGGACCTCGTCGAGGCCGAGCTCCCGCTCGCGCCGGTCGAAGAAGTCGCAGTAGGACCAGAAACTGGTGCGCTGCCCCAGGTGGGCCCGCCAGTTCTGCTCCGTGATGTGATGCAGGTCCGGTTTCGGCGGCTCCAGGCCGAACCCGTACGAGGTCAGCTTCGCGTACGCGTCGTAGTACGCCTGGAGGCCGGCGGCCGGCACGCCCAGCCCGGCCAGGGCCACGACGGCGTGCTTGACATGGTTGGTGAGATGGCCGTTGAACTCGATGTGGTACGTGCGGTCGTCGAGCAGCCGGTCGATCACTTCTCTTCGGTCGGGCACCTGCGGAGCTCCTTCTGCCGGAGACGGGCCTTGACACGGGGCAGGCTGAGCCCCAGGAGCACGAGAGCCACACCGGCGAGCCGGATCGGCGCGGGCAGCGTGCGCTGTTGGACGCAGTCGATCACCACGGCGGACAGCACCTGCCCGCTGATCACGAGTAAGGTCGCGCTCATCGTGCCCAGCCTCGGGAACACATGGCTGTTGACCGCCACGAACAGCGCGCCGAACACCCCGCCCGCGTAGGCGGCGACGGGCACGTCCGTGAGGTCCGGCCAGGTCCGCAGGACGAGCAGGACCGCCGTCAGGAAGGCGAAGCCCACCACGTGGTTCCACACCGAGGCCCTGAACGCGCCGGTCCGGGTGCTGAGCCGGCCGTTGATGGCCCGGCTCGCGCCGATGAGCACCCCGTTGACCAGCGCGAGGATGACGAAGAACAGCACGGGGTCACTCTCCGGCGGGCACGTCGAGGGGGTCCACTCGTCACGCTCCGCCGAGCACGATGAGCACGCTGCCCGCGAGCACGCACCCGGCGCCCGCCAGGTCCGTGGCCGTGATGCGGCGCCTGGGGGTGTGCAGCAGGCCGAGGTGGTCGGAGAAGGTGCCGAAGACCATCTGGCCGGTGAGCATCAGGGCGATGGTGCCGGCCAGGGCCAGCTCGCTGTTGACCGCGACCGCCGACAGCACGACGACGAGCGCGCCGGGGATGCCGCCCAGGTAGTACCAGAGCGGCGCCCCGCCTCCGTCCTGTGCCCCGTGCGTGGGCGCCGGCTTGCGGCGGGCGAGCGCCAGCACCAGCAGCAGGGCGACCACCGCCCCGAGCCCGTGCGCGGCCCAGGAGGCGTACAGCGCGTCGGTGTGCCGGGCGAGCACGGCGTTGGACTGGGTCATCAGCGTGAGCAGCACGCCGCCCGCGAGCGCGAGCAGCCAGTCGAGCGCGCGCCCCGTCATCCCGCCAGCTCCTCGGTGGCGTCGCGGAGGTTCGCGCCGAGCAGGGCGACGACCTCGCCGAACGTGCCGGCGAACCACGTGGGCGCGGCCACGGCCAGCTCGGCGGGGCCCTGCACGCCGTACGTGACGGCGATCGAGCGCATCCCGGCGGCGTTCGCCAGGTGGAGGTCGTGCACGGTGTCGCCCACCATCACCGCGTGTTCCGGCGCCACCCCGAGCGTCCGCAGGACCAGCAGGGCCGACTCCGGATCCGGTTTGGGCCGGGTGACCTGGTCCGCGCCCACCACCAGCTCGAACCGGTCGCGCAGCCCGGCCGCCCGGAGCAGCGCCTCGGCGCTGGCGTGGACCTTGCTGGTGGCGACGGCCAGGCCGATCCCCTGGGCACGCAGCTCGTCCAGCCCGTCGGCGACGCCGGGGAAGACCAGCTCACGGGAGCGCGGCAGGATGAGCTCCCTGAACAGCCGTTGGTAGTGCCGGACGCCGCCGGTCACCAGCTCGTCGTCCGGCGAGAGGCCGAGCAGGCCGCCGAAGGCCCGTTCGAGTGGGAGCCCGATCGTGGCGCGGACGGCCGCCGCCTCCGGTGCCGTGACCCCGAGCGCCCCGAACGCCGCGGTGAAGGTCTCCACGATGGCGCGAGGGGTGTCGACGAGGGTGCCGTCGAGGTCGAAGACGGTCAGGTGGCGCATGACATCCTCTCCGGCGCCGGATGGTCCACGGAGGTCAGGAAGGCTGGATCTTCAAGGTAAGCAGGGATTTGCTGTGACTCAAGGTGGCCATAGGGGTTTTGGGGGGAATGCGCACGGAGGAATAACGGTGGTTCCGCGACCCCGGCCGCGGGCGGTCCAGGCGGCCCGCGTCAGGGCGGGTCGGTGCCGCGGTCCTGTTCGCGGGCGCACACCTCGTCGAGGTCGGAGAGCCGGTGCAGGTTCCTGAGCTGGACGGCCACCCGGTGGTTGCCCTTGAGGCGCTGCTCGTTGCGGGCCAGGAACCACCAGTAGCCCGCGGTGAACGGGCAGGCCGCGTCACCGGTGCGCTCGGCCGGACGGTAGTCGCAGCCGCCGCAGAAGTCGCTCATTCGGTTGATGTAGGCGCCGCCCGCCGCGTAGGGCTTGGTGGCCAGGGTGCCGCCGTCCGCGTACTGGGACATGCCGACGACGTTGGGGATCATCACCCAGTCGTAGCCGTCGACGAAGCAGCGGTGGAACCAGTCGGCCAGGTCACCGGGGCGGAAGCCACGCTGGAGGGCGTAGTTGCCGAGCACCATCAGGCGGACGATGTGGTGGGTGAACCCGTGGTCGCGCACCTGCTCCAGCGCCCACGACAGGCAGCGGGCCCGCACCGCTCCGGCGTCCAGCTCGCGGAACCACTCCGGCGGCCGGACCCTGGCGGCCAGCCGGTTCTCCTTTCGGTAGGCGGGGCCCAGGTGCCAGTACAGGTGCCAGATGTAGTCGCGCCAGCCGATGAGCTGGCGGACGTACCCCTCCACGCTCGCCAGCGGCGCTCTGCCCGCGTGATAGGCCGCCTCGGCGGCGCGTACGCACTCCATGGGGTCGAGCAGGCCGAGGTTGAGCGCGGCGGACAGGAGGCTGTGCGCCATCACCGGGTCGTCGGCGAGCATGGCGTCCTGGTGGGGGCCGAAGCGGGGCAGCCGGTGGGCCGTGAAGTCGTCCAGGGCGGCGAGGGCCTCGGCCCTGGTGGCGGGGAAGGCGCGGGGCGCGTCACGACCGACGAAGGCCATGTCCCCGGCGCGTTCCCACCGGGAGAGGTCGTGCCGGACCCGCTCGTCGATCTCGTCCTCCACGGGCCGCCAGGGGCGCGGGGCGTTCAGCCCGCCCGGGGGAGGGGGCTGGCGGTTCTCGGCGTCGAAGTTCCACCGTCCGCCGGCGGGTTCGTCCCCGTCCATGAGCACGTCCAGCCGACGCCTGGCGTCCCGGTAGAAGTCCTCCATCAGCAGGCGCCCGCGCCCGCGCTCACGCGCCCACCTGGCGAACTCGGCCTGCGTGCTGGCGAACCCGCGCGGCTCCAGCACGGTGACGTCCCGCAGCCCGGCGACGAACTCCGCCGCCGCGTGCGAGGTGGGCCGGCACACCGTCAGCGGCTCCCGTACGCGGGCGAGGGCCTGGCCGTAGGTGTCGCCCTGGACGAAGACGGCCCGGTCGCCGAGCTCGGCCGCCCGGTGCCGCAGCGCGGAGAGCACCAGGTGGGCCTTCTGCCGGTGGAACCGCCGGCGACGCAGCACGGCCCGCGACTCGATCAGCAGCACCGGCTGCCCGGCCGCGTCGAGGAAGTGCTCCCCGAGCTGATCGGCGAAGATCCAGCGCCTGCCGTCGGTGCCCATCGCTCACTTCCCCCGCACGAGCCCACGTGTCCCCGATCACTACCTACCGCCCGCGAGGGAGCGACACGCCCGCCCCGACGGCCGGAAGCCGTAAAGCCCCAGCCTGCGAAGGCGTTACCTGGCGATCTCGTGGCTGTCAGCGGAGGATGCCCCGGCCATAGGCGACGGCGACGGCGGCGGCGCGGTCCTTGGCACCGAGCTTGCCGTAGATGTGGGTCAGGCGGCTCTTGACGGTGGCCTCACTGATGAACAGAACCGCGGCGATCTCCCGGTTGTGGGACCCCTTGACGACCAGGCGCAGCACGTCGCGCTCGCGGCTGCTCAGGCTGTGGTTCGCGGCTGCTCAGGCTGTGGTTCGCGGGTGCCCGCACCTGGGAGACGAGCCGGGTGGACGTAGGGCTTCCTCAGCCGGTCGACTTCGATGATCGCCATGCCCCGAGGATCTCCCGCCGCACACCGGCGGGCATCGCCCGTCGCGCTGGAGCTGACATCAGCCGATCGGTTGATGCCGCCGTACGGCCCCTCGACCCCGCCCCCGTACGGCGGCCCCGTGCCCGTACGGCGGTGACGTGCCCGGCGAGTTACGCGAACGTCAGGGCGCCGCTCGATCCGGCCCCGTAACTGGCTCCGCAACTGGCCCCGCATCTGATCCGTCGTTTGACTCCGGCCTGCTCCCGGGACCGCCTGCTACAGGTCGTAGTATGACACGCTGTAGTAGAAGTGCGCGCCCGAGGCCCGGGGAACTGAAGGAGAGGACTGGCATGGAGCTCGCGGACGAAGCGGTGGCCGTTCCGGCACGCCGCTGGGGACGATGCGTCGAACGTCCGGCCGCCTCGGCGCCGCGCGTCTCGTGAACGACGCGATCGCGGCCGTGGTGATCGGCTCGGGTTCGTTGCTGGCGGTGGCCGGCCTCGTCACGGCGATCCGCGACCGGCCGATGGGGATGATTCTGCTGATCGCGTTCGCGGTGCTGGAGGTCGCGGTGCTCGTTCAGGGCGGCGTGACGATCGCGGCCGTCATCGGGGGCGGCGGGCCACGGGACCAGGTCCCGCTGTTCGGCTACCTCCTCGGCACTGCGGTGATCCCGCCGGTCGCCGTGCTCATGGCTTTGGCAGAACGGAGCCGGTGGGGTTCGGCCGTCCTGGTGGTGGCCGGGTTCTCGATCGCCGTGATGACGGGGCGGTTGCTGCAGATCTGGGAGGGGCTGGCGTGACTCATACCGTTGTGCCGGACACCGGAAGGGTGACGTGATGCGGCGCTCGGCGCAGGTGGTCATCTCCGCCACGGTGTTCGTCGATCTGCTGGGCTTCACCGTGATCCTGCCGGGGCTGCCGTTCTTCGCCGCACGGTTGGGCGCCGACGGGGCCGCCTTCGGCCTGGTCATGAGCGCTTACTCGATCGCCCAGTTCGCCTGCGCGCCGCTGCTGGGAAGGCTCTCCGACCGGTACGGCCGGCGCCCTCTGGTGCTGCTGGCGCTCGCCGGGTCGGCGGTCTCGCTGGCGTTGACCGGGGCGGCCGGGTCACCGGCCTGGCTGCTGGCGTGCCGGCTGCTGGCCGGTGCCTGCGGAGGCAGCATCTCCGTCGCCCATGCCTATGTCGCCGACACGGTGCCCGCCGAACGGCGTACCGGCGCGATGGCCCAGCTGGGGGCGGCGATCGGCGTGGCCTTCGTGGTGGGACCGGCCCTGGGGGCGCTGCTCGCGCCGTGGGGGTTCGCGGCGAGCGCGTACGCCGCCGCCGCCCTGGCCGCGGCCAACCTGGTGGCCGCCGCGATATGGCTCCCCGAGCCCAACCGGCCGCGCCCCGAGCCGAACCGGCCGTGGCCGGGAGCTGAGATGCGGGGTCTTGGGCCGGACCTGTCGCGCCCGGGGACCGAAGTGAGGGATCTTGGGCCGGGCCGGTCGTGTCCCGAGTGCGAGCGGCGGGGTCCTGAGCCGGACCGGCCGCGTCCGGGGGCTGAGATGCGAGAGCCTGGGCCGGGCCTATGGTGTCCCAATTCTGAACCGCAGTGTCCTGGGTCGGAGCCGTCGCGTCGCGCGGCCGGGTCGCGGCGCCCCGCACCGGAGCGGTCACGTCGTGAGGCCGCGCCGCCTGGCGTGGGCGGTGGTGGTGGCGTGAGTGGTGGCGTGGGCGGACGTCTGGTGGTGCTGGTGGCCGTGGCCGTGTTCCTGGCGATGACGGCGTTCGTCGGGATGGAGACCACCCTGGCCTTCCTGGGCAACGACCGGTACGGCTGGGACACCGCCGCCATCGGCCTGATCCTTTCCGCCGCCGGACTGTCCATGGCGGCGGTGCAGGCCGGCCCCGTCGCCCTGCTCTCACGCAAGTGGGGGGAGGCCCGCGTCGCGGCGGCCGGGGCGGCGCTGATGGCCGGGTGCCTGCCGGTGATCCCCCTTGCGCCCGAGGACTGGTCCGTGGTGGCGGTGTGCCTGCTGTCGGCGGGACACGGCCTGCTCACCCCCACCCTGAACAGCCTGCTGGCAGGAGCGGGAGCGGCCGACCGGAGCGGAGCCCGGCTGGGTCTGGGCCAGTCCGCCGCGGCCGGCGGGCGCATCCTCGGACCGGCCGCCGCTGGGCTATTGTTCGACCTCGGGGCGGTGCTGCCCTATGTGGCAGGGGCGATCCTGGCGGGGCTGGCGATGGCCGCGGTGCTCGCCCTGCACGCCGTGCGGGATCCGGTCGAGGAGAGTGCGTGAACAGCCTGGGTGATCTCGAACGCCGCATCATGGACGTGCTGTGGAGCACCGGCTCCTGGCTGACCGTGCGCGACGTCCTCAACCAGATGAGCGACCGGGACCTGGCCTACACCACCGTGATGACGGTCATGAACCGCCTCGTCCGCAAGGACTTCCTGCTGCGCGAGCGTACTGAGGACGGCCGTACCTGGCGCTACCGACCGGCCGCCGGGCGGGAGGCGTACGTGGCGGAGCTGATGTTGTCGGCCCTGTCGGAGACCGGCGACCGGATAGCGGCGCTGGGCCACTTCGCCCGCTCGGTCACCGCGGAGGAGGCCGAGGCACTGCGCGAGGCGCTGCCGCAGGACCGGACCCGGGAGCGGCCGTGACGTACGCCGTCCATCACCTTGTCACGCTGGCCCTGGCGTGGGCCGCCGGAGCGGTGATGGCCCGGTCGCGCTGGAGCGTGCGGGCACCGCGTACCGGGGTGCTGATCTGGCAGGCGGTGGCGCTGACGGCGATCATGTCGCTCGTGGGCGTCGCCCTCGCCGTCGGGCTGTCCCCGTACCGGCTCGGTGTGGTGCCCGCGCTGGCCCGCTTCGCCGCCGATGGGTGGGCGGGGAGCCTGCCCGCGGGCATGTCGGCCGGGCACCTGCTGGCCGTCGGGGCGGGGGTGGGGCTGGCGGGCTGGTTGCTGGCCGCGTTCGGACTGACCTGCCGGGCGCTGGCCGGGCTGCGGCGTCGGCAGCGTACGCTGCTGAGGCTGGTGGCCCGCCCGG
Organism: Nonomuraea jiangxiensis; assembly: GCF_900099965.1. GTDB lineage: Bacteria > Actinomycetota > Actinomycetes > Streptosporangiales > Streptosporangiaceae > Nonomuraea > Nonomuraea jiangxiensis. The sequence continues at coordinate 757,360 of NZ_FNDJ01000001.1, forward strand.
ATCCGGGGGCGCACGAGGCGCTGGTGGTCGAGCATCCGGCGGTGGCCGCGTACTGCGTGCCCGGCAGGCAGGCGACGATCGTGCTGAGCACCGGCACGCTCGGGCTGCTGCATGCCGACGAACTGGCCGCCGTGCTCGCCCACGAGCGCGCCCACGTGAAGGAACGGCACGATCTCGCGCTGCTCCCGTTCACCGTGCTGGAGCGGGCATTCCCCTGGATTCCGGCCGTACGGCTGATGCGGCGGCAGGTGGCGGCACTGGTGGAGATGCGGGCCGACGACCGCGCCGCCCGCGCGCACGGCCGTACGAGCCTGTCGTCGGCGCTGCGCCGCTTCCGCGCCAGCGACCGCCTCCCCAGCCCAGCGGGCACGCTCGGCGGTGCCGAGGGCGACATCGACGCCCGCCTCGACCGGCTCACCACGCCCACCAGAACGTCGCTCCCGCTACGCACGCTGCTACTGTCGACCGCGCTCACGGTGGCCAGCACACCGCTGAGCCTGTTCCTGCTACCCATGTGACCCGGCCACCAGAACAAATCACCGGTCGCGAGTACGTCCAGGACGGACGAAACCGCCAGGAGAACGAGCCGACGCGATTAGAACGCACCGGCACCTGTCGCGCCCAGGACGCACCGACACCCGTGACGCCCAGGACGTACCGGCGCCAGTCGCGCCCAGAATGAATGCACGGGCACGTCGTGCTCAGGACGCACCGGCACCCGTCATGCTCAAGACGTACCGGCGCCAGTTGCGCCCAGGATGCACGGGCACGTCCGTGCTCAAGACGCACCGGCACCCGTGGCGCCCAGAATGCACCGGCGCCCGTCGCGCCCGCCGACGCACGGAACACTGCCGTCAGCCCTCAGGAACCGCGCTCTGGGCGATTTCCCCGGGCGAGCCGTGGAAGGCGAGTCAACGCACGGCCGATCCGCCTCAGGCGCCCCCGGGCAGGTGGCGCACCACGTTACTGGTGATCAACGGGACCCTCGTCGACGCCGCTTCCGTGACTTGAGTGCCGTCGCGCGGGGGGCGGCCGAGCTGCACGACGGCGACCATTCGGTGACTGGGTGACTTCGATGACCAGGCGCTAGTGCAGTAGGTACCGGATCGCCAAGCTCGCTCAGGAGTTCCTCCGAGATGAGAACTCTCTCATCGTTGGCTCACGCTGATCCAACCACCGCTCACCAGGCTGGAACCCAGCCGAGCGGTAGGGGGACGGGGTGAGGCGAAGGTCGTGGTGGCGACTGCTGACGGTGGCAGCCGCCTTCCTGTACGCCGCAGCGCCGATGCCTCCGGCCGGGCAGACGCCTTATCCAGTGGCTATGCCTGGCGTCATGGGCGTCGCGGCGGCTGACGACGACGATGACGATCACGGCGACGATCACGGCGACGATGACAATGATGATGACGACGACGAGGGCGACCACGCGGGCGACCACGACGGTGACGACGTGCGGTGGATTGCCCCTCAACGTGATCGCGTTCAAAAGGGAATGCAGGGCCGAACGAGCAGAAGTTCGCGGCGCGGTGAACGGTCGAGACGGCAACCGGACCCTGACGCCGACACTGTCAGCAAATCGCGTGAAACGGAGCCAGGCCCTTCCCACGGCGATGGCGCCACCACAAAGTCGGGCAACTGTGAAGACTGCGCGGCCGTCGAGATGCAGATGGGCACCCCTTCCACCCATGGCGATTCCACCGACGGTTACCAATGGCGTGCGCTGGTCGCGCTGACGGCCATCGCCGGCACGGCCGCCCTCCTAGGGGCGGCTTATTGGCTGATGCCCAGGCTCGATCCACGCCATCCCGTTCCGTCATCGGGGCATGCGCCCATGGACATCCCCGAGGTGCAAAGGGACCCTGGCCGGCCACCCGTCGTGCTGACGAAGGTGACGCTCAGTCGAGCCCAGCGGTCCCAAGCAGGATGGCGATGGCGGCGATCACCAGGAGAACGAGGACCAACATGACGACAATGACAGCCATCACGACCCGCTGCCCGCCATCTGTTGTGTCGTGATGTGGTGTGTGGCTGCTGGCCTTGCCATCACGGTCTGCTGTCCGGGTGAGCTTGTTCCGCTTTGACGGACACCATCGTTGTGGTGTTCAGGCCGCGGTGGCCTCGAAGTCGGCGGGGCTACGGTAGCCCAGGCTGCTGTGCAAGCGGTGCAGGTTGTACCAGCCCTCGATGAATTCGAAGATCGCGCTGCGGGCGGCAGCGTGGGTGGGCCAGGACTGGGCGTCGAGGAGCTCGCCCTTGAGCGTGGCGAAGAACGACTCGGCCAGCGCGTTGTCCCAGCACTGGCCGGTGCGTCCGACCGACAACCGCACCCCGAGCCGTTCAGCCAGGGCGGCGTAAGCGGCGCTGGTGTACTGACAGCCCCTGTCCGAATGAAAGATCACCGGCCCGGTGGGGCGGCGGCGTGCA
>NZ_FNDJ01000045.1 GCF_900099965.1 Nonomuraea jiangxiensis
CGGGCAGGTCGAACGGGATGCGCGCGGCCTCGCCGAACATGCAGATCACGTAGATCAGGAACGACGGCAGCAGCAGCACCACGAACCAGGTGTCCGCCTGCGCCTTGACGATCTCCGAGGTGGACAGCGTCCCGGCGAAGATGAACACGGCCACGAACGACAGGCCCATCGCGATCTCGTACGAGACCACCTGCGCCGCCGACCGCAGACCACCCAGCAGCGCGTACGGCGAACGCGACGACCACCCGGCCAGCACCACACCGTAGACCGACACCGCCCCCATGGCCAGCATGAACAGCACCGCCACCGGCAGGTCCACCAGCTGCAGCGGCGTCCGCACGCCGAACAGGTCGACCATCGGCGCGAACGGGATGATGGAGAAGGCCAGGAACGCCGGCACCACCATGATCACCGGCGCCAGGAAGTAGAGCACCCGGTCCACGCTACGGGGGAAGAGGTCCTCCTTCAGGCCCATCTTGATCGCGTCGGCCACCGACTGCAGGATGCCGAACCTGCCGGCCCGGTTGGGACCGTAGCGGTGCTGCATCCGCGAGATCAGCTTCCGCTCGAACCAGACCCCGAAGACGACGCCCAGCCCCAGGAAGAGGAACAGCAGCACGGCCTTGACGATGGTGATCCACAGCGGGTCCCTGCCGAAGTCGGCAAGGGTGGGATCGGCCGCGAGAACGCCCGCCATGACGTGTTGCCCCTTCCTCTCCCCCGGCCCCCGTTCGGTCCGGAGCGGAAGGTCACGCTAGCCCGTGAGCCGGTCGGTGTCTTGAACGAATGCGAACAGCTCCTTCGGGGTCATCCGCGTCATCGCCCGGATCTCGCGAGTGAGGTGCGGCTGGTCGGCGTAACCGCAGGCGACGGCCTCGGTCAGCATGGCCGAGGGCCGTCTCCACAGGTCCACGGTCCGCTGGAACCGGGCGATGCGGGCGACCGTCTTGGGCGACAGGCCCACGACGCGGCGGAATCCGAGCTCGACGTAACGACGGCTGACGCCCAGCTCGCCGGCGAGCGAGGCGATGGTGGGCGGGCCGGCCGGCTCCTGCAGCCGCCACCAGGCGCGCATGATCAGGCCGTCCGGGCCGGCGTCGGGGCGCAGCCACGCCGTCAGCCGCCCTTCCAGCAGGCGGAAGCGGTCCGCCCAGCCCGCCGGCGCGATCAACCGGTCGGCCAGCTCGGCGGCACGGCTGCCGAGGAGGTCTTCCAGGTGCGCGGTCGTGCCGGCCACCTCGCGTATGGGCGCCCCGGTCAGCGCCGACATCCCGGCGGGGGTGAGCCCGACCGCCACCCCGTGACGCCACGGCGTGTGGGCCGAGAACGTCACGGTGGCGCGGGGGCCGGTGACGATCGGGCCCAGGCCGGTGAAGTCGATGATCAGGGTGGCCGCGTTGAGCGGCAGCATCCGGCTGGGCCGCGCGTGCTCCCCCGCCGGGGTGCGGAAGCCGGCCCACCCCAGCACGTACGGGCGCAGGTGCGGCGGCGACAGACGGGTGATCATCTCGTACGGCTCCGCCGGTGGCTGCGTGGGCAGCGAGTGGATCGCCATCACACCGGCAAGCTTGCCCCAATCTCAACCGGCCCGTCTCGGCCGCCGGGGCGGCGACGGCGCGAGCGGCGGATACCCGGCGCGGAGGCCGCTCATGGACTCTTGACGGGCCAGGGAAAGCCGTCGACACTCCCCGAATGTGGGGTTGGAGAGGCGCTCGGCCGAAATGTTAGCGCTACCATTCAGCACCACATGCCCTCCCATCGGATCCCGAGCGACGAAGAGGACAGTGCGATGACTGCAATGGTGCCCAGGCGCGACGCGCTTCGACTGGCGGCGTTAACGGCCGTCACCCCACCCGCGCTCGCGCTGGCGACGCCCGCCGGCACAGCCCAGGCCGCGGCCGACACGGCGGCCCCGCTCCGGAACGACCTTCCGGTGCCCGGCAGCTGGATCGTCAAGCCCTTCGCCAACGACCAGGTCACTCTGAGCACGAGCCTGTTCACCGCCAACCGGGACCGGATCCTGAACTTCCTGCGCGCCTACCCGGCCGACCGCATGCTGGCCAACTTCCGGGCCAACGCCGGGCTGGACACGCTGGGCGCCCAACCGCCCGGTGGCTGGGACGACGCGACCGGCAACCTGCGCGGCCACTACAGCGGGCACTTCCTCAGCGCCCTCGCCCTGGCGTACGCGGGCTCCGGCGACGCGTTCTACAAGGACAAGGTCGACTACATGGTCACCGCGCTGGGCCAGTGCCAGGCCGCGCTGGCCGCCAGGGTGGGGCGACCCGGCGGGCCGAGCCATCCCGGCTTCCTGGCCGCCTACCCCGAGACGCAGTTCATCCTGCTGGAGCAGTACACGACCTATCCCACCATCTGGGCGCCCTACTACACCTGCCACATGATCATGAGAGGGCTGCTCGACGCCTACCAGCACGCCGGCAACCAGCAGGCGCTCGACATCGTGCTGAAGATGGGCGACTGGGTGCACAGCAGGCTCGGCCACCTGCCCCGGGCCCAGCTCGACCGCATGTGGGGCATCTACATCGCCGGCGAGTACAACGGCATGAACGCGGTGATGGCCGACCTCCACGCCCTCACCGGCAAACCGGAATACCTCACGACGGCCAAGTGCTTCGACAACACCACCCTGCTCGCGGCCACGGTCCGCAACGAGGACACGCTGAACCGCAAGCACGCCAACCAGCACATCCCCCAGTTCATCGGCTACCTGTCCATCTACGAGCGCAACCAGGAACGCCACTACTACAACGCCGCCGTGAACTTCTGGGACATGGTGGTGCCGTACCGGATCTTCACCGACGGCGGGCTGGCCGGCCCGACCGACAACGGTGAGCTGTTCGGCGCGCGTGGCGTCATCGTCGGCACCCTGGGCACCAACAACGCCGAGACCTGCTGCAACTACAACATGCTCAAGCTGAGCCGGGCCCTGTTCTTCCACACCGCGAACCCGAAGTACATGCAGTACTACGAGCGGGCCCTCTACGGCCAGATCCTCGCCTCCCGGCGGAACACCGACAGCACCACGAACCCGCTGCTGACCTACTTCATCCCGATGCGGCCGGGCGCGGCGCGGAGCTACGGCAACCTCGGCACCTGCTGTGGCGGCACCGGCCTGGAGAGCCACACCAAGTTCCAGGACTCGATCTACTTCCGGTCGGTGGACGACTCGACGCTCTACGTGAACCTCTACCTGGCCTCGGAGCTCAACTGGGCGGAGAAGGGCTTCGTGATCAAGCAGTCCACGAACTACCCGGCCGACCCGGCGGGGGTGACGACCCTGACGGTGACGGGCAACGGGCGGCTGGTGGTGAAGCTGCGGGTGCCGTACTGGGTGGAGAAGGGCTTCACGGTCCTGGTCAACGGGGCCGCCCAGCAGCTCGACGCCAGGCCCGGCGAGTACGTCACGCTCGACCGGCAGTGGCGCAGCGGCGACACGATCAGGATCACGATGCCGTTCTCCCTGCGCGTCGAGAAGGCGCTGGACGCGCCGACGACCCAGAGCATCGCCTACGGGCCGGTGCCGATGGTCGTCAAGAGCAACGAGACCACCTTCCGGCAGTTCTCCTTCTACCGGGACTTCACCCTGTCCGGGGACCTCGCCCGCGCCGTCACGTCCACCGGGCCCATGAGCTTCACGGCGAACGGCCTGCCGCTGGTCCCCCTCCACATCAACAACACCGACCGCTACCACGCCTACTTCCGGCGGGTCGAGCCGACCATCGTCTTCGGCCGGATCGACTCCGGCGTGCCCAACCGCGCGCGGCCGGACGCGGTGACGTTCCTCGACGCGGTCTGGAGGAACGCGCCCTTCGCGAGCCAGGCCCAGTTCGTCTCCACCGTGACCCGCATCGCGGACGAGTGGATCGCGGCCGGGCTGATGACCACCGCCCAGAAGAACACGGTGGTCTCCACGGCCACCCAGGCCAGGCTCCCCAGCTGAGTCACGCGCGGCCCTCGGTCCCTGTCCCTTTCCGGACGGGGACCGGGGGGCCCACCTGGGAAACCTCGCGACTAGCTGACGAACAGGTAGACGGGGACGGAGTTCCCCGGGCCGTTGAAGTCGAAGGTCTTGCGGTCATTCGTCGGGCACGCCCTGGCACTCCACTGGGTGCCGTTGGAGTATTCCGCCTTGACCTGCGCGCACTTCCCGTCGGCCTTGGTGTCCTTCACCCAGCCCGAGACCCGGATGTTGCCGCCCGAGCACGAGTGAGACCAGCTCGCCTGCCCGCCGCTGACCTTGACGTCGTTCACGACCTGACCGCAGGACCCCATGGTCTGAATGGGGTCGCCGAACGCGGCACTCGCGGGCGCGGCCCCCGCCAGCACGAGAGCTCCCGCCGCCAGGGCACCCGCGATCGCCAGACGCTTGTTCATGATGGATGGCACCAGCCTTCCTGTGGTTGTCTTCCCTTTCGGGTGGTCGGCGTCGCCGTTGCTCGGATGGCCGTCACGCCCCCGGCAACTGCGAGCATGCTCATCCTCGGCGACCGCCGATTCGCGGGTAAACGTGTTTCGGCCGCACCCGAAAAACCACCGCAGGGCCATGGAAGCCCGCCCGGCGACCGTAAGGGGGCCGCCTCCCCGGGCCTCCGGGTCAGCGCATCCACCACGCCGTGAGCAGGGCCATCAGGACGAACGGCACCGGAATGAGGAACGCCGCGCCCACCACCGTCCACATCGGCGGCAGGACGAACACGCCCACGGCACACGCCGCCCCGAGGAGCATCAGGGCGGCGCCCGCCGGACGCTGTGAGCGCCGCCAGGCGAGCGAGAAGCGGCCGGCCGGCCCGCCGCCGGAGCCGTCCGGGACGATGCCGGGCAGCGCGGCGCCGACGACGACGAGCATGCCGCCCAGCGCGACCCCGATGGCCCGCTCCAGCGGGAAGGCGTGTCCGGCGGTCCTGGCCAGCAGGCCCGCCTGGAGCACGACGAGCAGCAGCGGGAGGATGACGAACACGACGTTCATCGCCCTCCTCCGCACCCTCCGGGGGGCGACGAACCAGCCGGGGAGGCGTCCCCGCAGGCGATCCTCGACCATCACCGCGACCGCCACGAGGACCCCGACGGCGACCAGGACCGCGGGCAGGGCTCCGGCGAAGACGAGGCGTGACACCTCGACGCCGGGACGGCCTTCGGCGGCCACGCGGGTGGTCACGGTCTCGGGCAGGGCGTCCCACAGTCCCCGCGCGATCGCGATCATGGCGGTGAGGCCGAGGAAGCCGACGACGACACCCGCCCACGGCGGGCGCACCGCCCTTTCGTCCCGGTCGACACGCACCTGCTGCATGAGGCCTCCTTCGCATCCCGGTTGACGAGTTCGCGCAGGTCAACGGTAGGCGGGGAAGCGTCAGGCCGGATATCCGTCATGCGGCACGCTTCGGGTCATGCTCGTCACGGACGCCCTATGACCAACGTCATGCATGCCGCCACCGGCACGACAACCCGCTCGCGGTCGCCGGAACGACCCGGTACGATCAATTCGGCGGTTTCCCGGCCGCCTCTGGGTCCGCGGGCAGAGCTGCAAGCTCACCGGTTCACCAAGGCACATCGACGGCAGGTCTTCTCCGCCCGATGTCGCGGACCCACGGGCAGCGAGGGAAGGACTGCCTTGTCCGATCAGTTGCGTGAGCTTCCCGACCAGCCGAGTCTCCGCTACCTGAAGCTGGAGGCGAAACGCCGCCTCTCCGCCGGGGAGTTCGCAACGCTTCACCAGGCCCAGCTGGCCATCGCCCGCGAGCACGGGCTGTCGAGCTGGACCGCGCTCAAAGCGCGCATCGAGGCCGTGGCTCCGACGAGTCACGCCCTCACGCAGGTGCGGTGGGTCACCTCCCGCTTCGGGACGGCAGACACCCCGGAATGGACGCCTCCCGACGAGGACGAACTGCGCCGCCACTTCGATGACCACTACCTGGGCCTCCTGCCGCCGGACTGGCTGTCCGCCCTGCTCGGCACGGTGGCCCGGCAGCTGCGCGAGGACCTCGCCGACGTACGGGCCGAGCCGCTGCGGCTGCGCGCGCGGATCGCCGATCTGAGGGTCGAGGCGGCGACCGAGCCCGGCCCGCCGTACCGGCTGCGCACCCTGCGGCTGTATTCGCTGGAGACGAAGGTCGACGACCCGCGCGTGGCGGCACCGGCGGCGCGTGCCTCCGGCGCGGTGCCCGGGGAGGTGAGCGCGGTGGCCGCGGACGCGTTCGGCGAACTGGGGCTGGCCGGCCTCATCGTGGCCGGTGACTCCGGTGGCGGCTCGGTGTGGGTGACCGCACGGGGCTGGGCGGACCTCGGCCAGGGTGAGGTGCTGCTGCCCGAGCACCGGTTCCCCGTCTACTCGATCACCAAGCTCGTCACCGCGGTCGTCGTCCTGCGGCTGGTCGCGGACGGGCGGGTACGGCTCGACGACCCCGCGAACGCGCACCTGCGCACCGTCCGGCTCGCCGACGACGCCGTCACCGTACGGGAGCTCCTGACCCATAGCGGCGGCGTCGACAATCCCGGGGAGTTGTTCGCCGACCGCGTGCCCGAGCTGGTGTCGGTCACGGGGCCGGTCGCGGCGTGCGGCGGGTCGCGCGGCACGTTCGCCTACGGCCACGGCGAGTACGCGCTGCTCGGGCAGCTGATCGCCGACGTCACCGGGACGGGTTACGTGGAGGCGGCCACCCGCATGGTGCTCGAACCCCTCGGGATGAGCGATTCGTGGTTCCCGCGCACCTGGCCGGCCACCGCGGCGGTCATCGGCCATCGCCTCACCGACGAGGGCCTGTTCGAGGGCGTACCGGCACAGGTGTCCGCCGTGCCGGCCGTGGGCGGCCTGTGGACCACGGCGGCCGATCTCGTCCGCTTCGGCCTCGCCTGGTCCTCGCTGCTGCCCGGCCCGCTCGCCCGCGAGGCGCTCCGGCCGCAGGCCGACCGGGACGGCCTCGGCGGCCAGGTGGGCCTCGGCTGGATGCTCATGCCGCCCAAGGACGTCGCCGGGCACCCCGGCGCCGGCTCCGGCTTCTCCGCGTCACTGATCATCCGGCCGGGGCGCGTCGGTACGGGCGGCGGCAGGACCTGGGTCGTCCTCACCAACCGGCAGGTCGCGGTCGAACCCCTCAACGAGCGCCTGGTGCTCCCCCTCACCTGAGCGGCTCAGGCGGAGGGCGAGCACCGTTAGCCCTCCGTTGTCAGCCGCGCGGGTTTCCGCTGCGGGTGTCGACCGTCAGCCCGAGGGGTCCGGCGATGTGGTCCCACCGTACGAACTTGAAGTCGGTGTTCTCCCGCACTTCGCCGTCCTCGCCGGTCGCCTCGGGCGTGTTGGCGCCGTCGTGGGTGACGAACAGGCCCTGGGGATAGCGCCGGCCGAGGGGGACGTTGACCACCATCGCCCCGTCGCTGGCCTGCGTCCCGTCCAGCCCGTTCCCGGGCGTCACCCGGAAGCCGCCGAGGTAGGCGTTGCCGCCGTCGCGCTGGTAGACCGCGAAGGTGTCGTCGCCCTGGCTGGACGCCAGGAGGTAACCCTTACCGTGGGCGCCGTGGTAGATCGTCAGGCCCTCGGCGTCGGCCGAGAGGTGCCGCCCGCCGAGGCCCTGGTCGGGGCCGAGCGCGCACTCCTCGGTCTCGGGGTCGTAGACACCCGGCCTGCCGTATTCGCGGACCTTGTCGACCAGGGCCGGACTGCCGGTGAGGTCGGCGCGCATCCGCCAGATCCCCACGTCCTCCTGCGCCGCGTACAGCACCCCGCGTTCGCCGTCCACGACCATGCCCTCGACCTGGGGCTGCTCGCCGGGCTCCAGGCAGGGGGTCCAGGTGGCGCCGCCGGGCAGCGTGAACGACTCGGGCAGGTCCAAGGTGCGGACCCGCTGGTAGGACACCTTGCCGGAGGGGGCGGCGACCATTTTGAGCAGGCCCAGGGAGGTGCTGTGCCGCCTGCTGACCAGGACCTGGTCGCGCCAGGTGGCCAGCCCGTACGCGGTCCGCGCCTCGTTGACCTCCTCCTGGCTGTCGTTGAACACGTGCGGCACGGCCGGGTCGGTCACGTCGGTCAGGGGCGCCCGCCCGGCGGCGGCTCTGGCCGGGTCGATCGCGTAGAAGCGGATGTGGTCGCGGCCGCGGTCGGACACCACCGCGAGGTCGACCTTCGCGCCCGTGGACAGCCGGAAGCCGTAGACCAGGTCGACGTTGTTGAACCGGCCCGGCTCGTCGTCCTCGCCCGGGGCGGCCGGCGCCGGGACGTGCTGCAGTTGGGCGCCGTCCAGCGAGTAGACGTAGAGTCCGTTGTCCTTGGCCGTGGCCACCACCACGCTGCCGCCGGGCTTGGCCGGATGCACCCAGATGGCCGGGTCGTCGCCGTTGGCGTTGCCGCCCGCCTCGTCGTCGAAGAGGGCGGGCGTCTCGACCTCGGGAGATATGCCGGGCAGGGTGTCCGACGCGGCCGCGGGCGCCGCGACCGTTCCGGCCAGGCAGAGTACGGCCGCGAGGGTGGCTGTGGTGACTGAGGGACGCATCGCGCCTCCTGAGAGGATGGGCTGGGGTCCCCCGCATGGTGGCCCAGCGAGCGGAACACAGGCGAAAGCCCGCGCCAACGCGATCCGATCATGCTCTGAACCGCACGACAACGGTCGGTCCGCAGCGAAGGCGGCTCACCCCTGCGACGCCCTCAGCCGTCGTGGCGACGAGCAGCGTTGCCGGGACCAGCACCCCATGGACCGCGGCGAGCGTATGGGAGACGTACGCGACGCCTCCCAGCGTGATGGGGACGTAGAACAGGAACGAGCTGACTCGATGGCGCCAAGGGAGTCCGGTCCACACCTCGCGACGGAGTCTCCGGCCCGTGCTGAAGCCGATGACGGCCGGCCCCGCCCACGCGAGGGCGCATTTGAGGGGAAGCGCCCACCATGCCGACTCTGCCAGGAACTCGCCGTAAAGTCCCTGAGCCCTCTGCAACGCTAAGGAGGCCCAGGGAAAAACGTGCTCACGCACCCAGGGGGCGCTCGTCGGGTCGGACATGGCGAGCTGGAAGAGGCCGATCGCCGGGCCGAGGAAGGCGACGAGATCACGCAGCCCTTGAAGGCGGCGCGGGTTGCGGGCCGGTCAGCCGCCCGGCCGGATCAGGCCCGACTCATAGGCCGTGATGACGGCCTGCACCCGGTCCCTGAGCCCCAGCTTGGCGAACAGGTTGCTGACGTGCGTCTTCACCGTGTGCTCGCTGACCACGAACGCCGCGGCGATCTCCGCGTTCGACAGGCCGCGCCCGAGCAGCGTGAGCGTCTCGCGTTCGCGGGCGGTGAGGAGGTCGAGCCCGGCGGGCGCCTGCCGGGGCCGCCGGGAGACCATGTCGTCGATCAGCCGGCGGGTCACGGACGGAGCGAGCAGCGAGTCCCCGTCCGCCACGACCTGCACGGCCCGTACCAGGTCGTCCCTGCGCACGTCCTTGAGCAGGAAGCCGCTCGCCCCGGCGCACAGGGCGTCGTAGACGTAGTCGTCCTGGTCGAACGTGGTCAGCATGAGGACGCGCGTGTCGGTCTCCCCGCACACCACCCGCGCCGCCTCGATCCCGTCCATTCCCGGCATCCGGATGTCGAGGAGGAGCACCTGCGGCCGGTGCGCGCGCACGGCCTCGATCGCCGCGAACCCGTCACTCGCCTCGGCCACCACCCTCATGTCGGCCTGCGTGTCCAGGATCAGCGCGAACCCGCTGCGCACGAGCTCCTGGTCGTCGGCCACCACCACGCTGATCGTCATCCGTGCACCTCCGCGAGCCCCTGCGGGAGCCATACCATGACCTGGAAGCCCCGGCCCGTGGGGGTGGGGCCGAAGACGGCGTGACCGCCGCAGGCCGCGGCCCGCTCCCTGATGCCGATGAGGCCCTGGCCGCCCCCGCCGCCGAGCGGGCCGCGGCCGTCGTCCGTCACGGTGACCCGCAGCGCGTCCCTCTCCCACACCAGCCGGACCTCGGCCGAGCGGGCTCCGGAGTGCTTGACGACGTTGGTGAGCGACTCCTGGACGATGCGGTAGGCGGCGACCTCCACGTCGTGCGACAGCTCCAGCCGCGTACCCGTCTCGACGAGCGTCGCCTGGGAGACCCGCTCGACCAACTCGGGGATGCGGTCCAGCGTGGGCTGCGGCCCGAGCTCGCCCTTGGCGTCCTTGAGCAGCCCCAACATGCGGCGCAACTGCCCCATCGCGTCCCGCCCGCTGGCGGCGATCGCCTCGAACGCCGCCTCCGCGCGCTCGGGCCGGGTACGGACGGCCAGCGGCCCCGACTCCGCCTGCACCACCATCAGGCTGACCGCGTGGGCGAGGATGTCGTGCATGTCCCTGGCGATCCGCGCGCGCTCGCGCTGGACCGCCCGCTCGGCGGCCAGCTCCCGCTCCCGTTCCAGCCGCATCGCCCGCTCCTGCAGCGTCAGCGACTGCTGCCTGGTCAGTACGGCCACCCGGCCCAGGGCGTAGGCCGCCACCCACGTCGCCATCCCGCGCACGTAGGTGTCCAGCGAACCGGCGACGAGCAGCATCCCCGCCGCCGTGACCGCGATCGTGGCCAGCCGCAGCACGGGCGGGGACCGGTAGGCGACCGTGTAGACCGCGACCATCCAGCCGTACCAGATCGGCTGGTTGGGGCCGTCACCGATGATGTCGTAGAACGGGATCGCGATCAGGACGGCCAGCATCACCGTCACGGGGAACCGGCGCCGCAGCAGGACGGGCAGCGAGGCCGCCAGCACGGGCAGCAGGAGCGCGGCCGGCCACGCCTGGTCGGCGGACGTGAACGGCGCGAGCTGCGCGGCGAGCACGGCCACGGTCAGGCCGAGATCGACCAGGGGAGGCGGCAGCGCGCGGAGTCGGTCCAGAAGCGCCATGGGGACACGTAACCACAGTGGGCGCCGGGGCACATCACCGGCGGGAGGGAGTTTCCGGCGCGGCACTGGTCCGCGGGGGCGAGGCGATGAATCCCCGCGCCCGGCGATCCCAACACCGGGGCCGGAGCCCGACCGTGGTGGGTATGAACCTCACTGCCAAATCCTTCGTCCTGGCCCCTGCTCTCGTCCTGGTCTACGCCGTCATCAGCCTGCTCGACGGGCTGGACGGCACACACGGGCCGGGCCTGGCGTGGACGGCGGGCCATCTCGCCTTCCTCGCCGCCCTCGCGTTGTTCGTGCCGCTCGTCGTGGAGCTCGCCCGCCGGGCGCCGTACCGGCGGACGGGGCTGGCGATCGCCGCGTTCGCGCTGGTGGGCGTGGCGGCCGGCGCCGCCCAGTTCGTCATCGACGTCGTCGTCGGGTTCGCCGCGGCCGACCGCGCCGGGATGGGCGTGCTCTTCGACCAGATCCAGGCCGTCCCGGGGGTGGAGCCCGTCGTCTACACGATCGTGCCCACGTTCTTCTACGCCGGCCTCGCCGTGCTCGTCATCCTGCAGGCCACCGCCGGGCGGGTGGGCTGGTGGAGCCCGGCACTGGTCGTGGTCGGCGTCGCCGTCGTGGCCGTCAACCGGGACCTGCTGCTGCTCAGCGCGGTGCTGAACATCGTGGGGCTGGCTCCGCTGGGCCGGCGGCCCGAGCCCGCCAGGCCCGCCGCGGAGTCGCGCGTCGCCGCACTGTGATCTGGCCGGGCCGGCCGGCGGGCGGCGGCTGCCACTCCGCAGCCGCCGCGCGGGAGTAGGACCCTGCTCCCATGTCCGGTTCCTCCTTCGGGGGGAGGCTTCGCCGGATTCCGCGGGCGAGGGTGGAAGCATGATCTTCACGACCTTCACCGGCGTGGTGGCGAGTCTCGTCCTCTCCGCGACGCTGCTGCCCGCCGCTCCACCGGTCCAGGCCCTTGAAGCCGTCCAGGCCTTTGAAGCCGTCCAGGGCCGGTCCTCGCTGGAGCAGCCGCATGAGTGCGCCCGCGCCGTGGCCCGGTGCGACGGCACGCTGGCGGTGCCGCTGGACTGGAGCGATCCCTCCTCCGAGCGCATCGAGGTCGCCTTCGCCTGGATCCCGGCGCCGCGAGGCGCCACCGGTACGATCCTCGCCAACCCCGGCGGCCCGCTGCCCGCGCTGCCCGACCTGCCCCGCATCCAGCAGGCGCTCGGCCCCGCCCTCGACCACCAGAACCTCCTCGTCGTCGACCCGCGCGGGCTGGGCAGGTCCTCACCGCTGCTCTGCCCGGGCCTGAACCTCGTCGAGCCGGACACGATCGCGGCCTGCGCGGCTCATCTCGGCTCACGTGCCCGCTTCTTCACGGCCGACCAGGCGGTGCACGACATGGACGCGGTACGGCGGGCGCTCGGCGCGGGCCCGGTCACCTTCTACGGCAGGTCCTACGGCACCGCCTACGCCCAGGCGTACGCCGCCCGCCACCCCGAGGGTCTGGCCGCGGCGTTCCTGGACAGCACGATGGTCACCTCGGCGGACGGGTACGCGTTGTGGCCCCTGCGGTCCCGCCCCGACCTGCTCGACGTCGTCTGTGACCGGTCGCCGGCCTGCCGCGCGCTGCCGGGCGATGCCCGCCGCACCCACGCGCGGCTGGTGGCCCGGCTGCGCGAGCATCCCGACCCCGAGGTTCCCCTCATCACGCTCACGAGCATGGACAGAATGGCCGAGCCGGTGGTCGGACGGGAGCTGAACGCCGCCGCCACCGCCTACCTCGCCGGCGATCCGGCGCCGCTGCGGCGGCTGGCCCGAGTGATGACCAGCCCTCCCGCCCAGCCGATCGAGGGGCCGGAGTGGGCCGGGTACCTGGCCTACCGGTGCGGCGACGGCGGCTTCCCCTTCGACCGGGACGCGGACCCGGCCGAGCGGCTGGACCAGTTGGAGCGATACTTCCTGCGCGAGCGGCCGCTGGCCCCGTACACGCCTGCCGACCTGGGGCTGGACCTGCGCAAGGGCCTGGAATTCTGCGTGAACTGGCCGACGCCGCGCCGCAGCCCGGTGCTGCCGCCGGGCGCGGACCTGCCCGACGTGCCGGTCATGGTGGTCGGCGGCGACTTCGACACGCACACGCCGGCGGAGGTGAGCGCGGCGATGCGGGTCTTCCCCGATGCGACGTTCGTCCGGGTCCCGTTCGGCACGCACAGCCTCTCCGGGGCAAGTGGCGAGATGGGCGATTGCGTACGTGCGGCGCTGCGCTCGTTCGTGACCGATCACCGGGTGCCGCGGATGCGGTGCACCGCGGAGAACTATCGCGCGCTCGGGGCGTTCCCCCGGTCGCTGGACGAGGTGGCGCCGGTGCCCGCGGCAGGGCTGGACGCGGAGCGGCGGCGGCTGCTCGGGGCCGCCTTCGCCACCGCCGCCGACGCGGTCGCCCGCCGCAACCCCTACAACTTCCTCCACGGCCGGCTGGCGGACCAGCCGGGGCTGCGGGGCGGGCGCGTCACCTTCGGGGCCGGGTCCATCACGCTGGACGGGGCCGCCTTCGTGCCCGGGGTGGCGGTGAGCGGGCAGATCACGCTCACCCCGGAAGGCAGGGCCACGGCCTCCCTCAGCCTTCCGCGACCCGACGGGCCGGCGTACCGGGTGGAACTGGCGTGGGAGGCGTTCACCGCGGACGACCGGCCCCCGCTGTCGGGCACCTTCAACGGCACACCCTTCTGACCCGGTTACGAGGCTGTGTGGGTCGTTGTACGCATTCGCCCCCAGTGCGCCTTTCTCCACAGAAAAGGATGAATCGCCTATTTAGGTTGAAAACGCACCAAAAGTTGATGCGCACACCGCACAAGGGGACCTGACATGAACACGATCACACGAGACCTCGCCACCGGCCACCGCCGGTGGATCGCCTCCTTCGGCTTCGACCGAGGCCGGGTCCTCCTCTCCGTGGGGTGATCGTGATGCCGTTGTCAGCATGGGTGAGGCAGGAGTCCGGCCGTGGCGTCGTGGCGCTGTCCGGCGAACTGGACATCGCGTCGGCCTCCTGCCTGGCGGACGCGGTCGGTGTCGCGTTGCGAGGCGGCCGGCGCGACCTGGTGGTCGATGTGGCCCGGCTGGGTTTCTGCGACTCCGAAGGGCTGGAGGCGCTGCTGAGGATCCAGGACGACGTCACGGGCGAGGGCGGCACGATGACGCTGACCCATGTGCACGGCAGGATACGCCGGGTCATGGAGCTGACGGGGCTGGCCTCCGCGTTCACGATCGTCCCCGAGCAGCGGACGGCTCTCTGAAGGGTGCGCTGACGGTTCACCGCATCTGGTCCCACGGGATGGCGTCGATGCGCTCGATGTGCTCCTCGCCCCACTCTCCCAGTGGGGCCATCGCGGCGTTGAGCGACTGGCCGAAGTCGGTGAGCGAGTACTCCACCTTCGGCGGGACCTGGTGATACACCTCGCGATGCAGCAGCCCGGTCACCTCCATCTCCCGCAACTGCAGGATCAGCACCCGCTCGCTGATGCCGGGGACCGCGCGCCGTAACTCCCCGAAGCGCAAGGGACCCTCCTGCAGCGCGAACAGGATCAATCCCTTCCATTTGCCTCCCATGACAGCGATGGCAGCGTCGAGACCGCAGGTGAATGTCCGTTTCCTGGTTTCCGTCACCCACTCATACTGACATTTCCTTCAGTACCCGACAAAAATGTAGGTACTTGAAGGAATGTCTGTGCTGCAGCCAGCATGAACAAGGCGCCGCGCCTCACTCCCTTATCCCTGTGGCTGGAGTACGCATATGACCGAGAACAATCCGACCCCGGTGACCGTCATCGGCCTGGGCTCGATGGGCCGGGCACTGGCCGAGGCCCTCGTCCATGCCGGGCACCCGACCACTGTCTGGAACAGAACCGCCGCCAAGGCCGCCCCCCTCATCGCCATGGGCGCCGAGCGGGCCGAGGCCGTCGAGGACGCGGTGGCGGCCAGTCCCCTGGTCCTCACCTGCCTGACCACCTTCGACGACACGCTCTCGGCGCTGCGGCCCGCCGCCCCGGCGCTGCGCGGGCGGGCCCTGGTCACCCTCAACAGCGGGTCCCCGGCCGGCGCCCGTGAGACGGCCGCCTGGACCGTCGGTCAGGGCGCCCGGTTCCTGGCCGGGGCGGTCAAGAACGTGCCGTCAGCCGTGGGGCTACCGGACACCCTGCTCTACTACAGCGGCGACAGGACCGTCTTCGACGAGTTCGAGACGACCCTGAAGGTGCTGGGCGGCGACACCGTACACCTCGGGGACGAGAGCGACCTCGCCGCCCTGTACGAGATGGCGGTGGGCGCCATGCTGCTGCCCGCACTCGTCGGCTTCTTCCAGGGCGCCGCCGCCCTCCAGGCGCGCGGGCTCCAGGTGGCCTCCATGGTGCGGTTCGCGGGCAAGTGGCTGGACATGATCAAGTCCCTGCTGCCGATCTACGCCCGCGAGATCGACAGCGGCGACTACACCGACGCCGCCTCCTCGGTGAACCTCTTCCTCGCCGGAGCGGCCCACGACGAGGACCTGACCAGGGAGACGAACGTCGACACGACCTGGCTCGCCCCCCTGAACGACCTGGTGGCACGGGCCGCCGCGGCGGGCCACGGCGACCACAGCGTCACCGCCCTCACCGAAGTGCTCAGAACGACGCCGCGGCACTCGTGAGCCTGACGCGGGCGAGCCCGGACGTGCCCGTCGTCAGGACATCTGCCTCGGCCACCAGGACGGCGTCAGGGCCATCGTGGCGAGGTTGCGGGCGATCTGGTTGGTGTCGGTGTCCTGCACGTTACTGAGCACGACCACCACGATGTCGTCATCGGGCAGGTACATGTTGCTCGCCGCGTAACCTTCGAGAAGACCCGGGTGATAGCGGAGACGGTGCCCGTGGAGCCGGTCGACGAGCCAGCCGAAGGCGTACGCGCTCGACGGCAGGTTGAGGCAGCCGGCGGCGGGGCACGGCGCCTGCGGCGTGAACGCCTGCTCGACGGTGGCGGCTGGCGCGACCTCGGCCGCGCCGAACGCCCGGTCCCAGCGGGCGATGTCGTCGACGGTGGAGTAGATGCCGGTCGCGGAGAACGCCTGGGAGCCGTTGATGGGCTCAGCCGGTGATCCGAGCGTGAGGTATCCCTTCGCGTAGCCCGCGGGCGGGTTTCCCCTGCTGTAGCCGGTGTGCCGGAGGTTCAGCGGGCCGGTGATCTCATTGTGCAGCACGGTCCCGTACGGCTGGCGCGTCACCGCCTGGATGACCGCCCCGGCCAGGATGTAGCCGGAGTTGCTGTACTTCCAGCTGGTGCCGGGCTTGAAGTCCAGTGGCTCGTGCACGAACCGCTGGATGAGCGCCCGGGTCGTGGTCGGCTGCGACAGCTCGCGATAGAAGTCGGGCAGCCCCTGGATGTCGGGGATGCCGGAGGTGTGCGTGAGGGTTTCGCGGATCGTGATGGTCCGCCACGCCGTCGGGCAGCGCTTGAGGTAGGCCGGGACGAGGTACGGGCAGACCGGGTCGTCCAGGCCGAGCAACCCCTGGTCGCGCAGCTTCAGCACGACCATCGAGGTGAACTGCTTGGTGACCGAGGCGATGCGGAAGACCGTGTCCGGCCGGTTGGGAATGCCCCTCTCCTCGTCGGCGGCCCCGGCGGCGGTGCGTACCAGAACCTCGCCGCGCCGCACCACCAGCGCCGCGCCGGTGAATCGCCCCGTCGCGGCCAGGTCTCGCAGATACGTCCGCATCGCCCCGGCGGGATCGTCCGTGACGGCGGACGTGGCGATGGCAGGGGTGGCCACGGGCGTGGCCGCGCAGGTCAGCGTGGCGCCGATCGCGAGCAGCCAGGCAATATTACGATATTTGGACATTTTCTCCCCCGGTAACGTGCCGCTTCTCCCCTGAAATTCGGGCATCTTCCCGAATCGGACGAAAAGCGCCTTCGAGAATGTCTGGCAGGCCATTCTCCCGGGGGGCTTGTTCTCCATTCGCCGGAGCGGCAAACGGCCGTCGAAGCCCTTTTTCCCTTCTCATATCCTGATCTGTTGGCACCGCTCGGAAATTACTGACCACCCAAGCGAAATGTCGGCTTCGCGCCCCGGCCCCGTCAAGGGATCGAGATGTCGAGGTCGGTGCTCGTGACCGTGAGAACGCCGTCGATGTCCATGAGCGCGGTGGCGAGCTCGTCGAGAGGCCCCGCCCCCTGTACGAGGAGCCAGATCGAGATGATCTGGCGGTCGGGCCGGTCACGTTCGCGTTCCACGGTCAGCTCGGCGATGGCGAAGCCCCGGTCGGTGCAGGTGGACAGCACCCGCCGGAGCGCGCCCTGGCGGTCGAGATAGGTCAGATGCAGGGGCGACTGGGTGTACTTCGAGCGAGGCAGCCGACTGACCAGCGGAGGGAAGGCGAACACGACCAGGTAGTGGCCGGCGGTCACGGCGACGGCGAGCAGCCACAGGCCGGCTCCGGCCGCCATCCCGACCGCGCAGGTCAGCCACACCACCGCGGCGGTGGTCAGGCCGCGTACCGCGTCCCGCCGGACGAAGATCAGGCCGGCGCCGATGAACCCGATCCCGGACACGATCTGCGCGGCGACCCGGGAGGGGTCGAGGACCACGTCATCCCCCAGCACGTCGGCGAAACCGTACTTGGAGACCAGCGTCATCAGGGCCGCGGCGAAGCCGACCAGCGTGTGGGTGCGCAACCCGGCGCTCTTGTGCCGGATCTCCCGCTCCAGCCCGATCGCGGCCGACAGCAGCAGGGCCAGGCCCAACTCTCCCAGCTGGACCCATCCCTGGCCCGCGAACCCACCGGCGGCGGCCGCCATCACTTCCATTCATGCAGACCTTCCCCGACCTGCACCTCAGCAACACCGGTCGCCACGTCCGGGGGGTCAGCGCGGGCGTCACGTCCGGCGATCCGAGCAAGCGCGAATCATTCCTGACCGGTTCGATGTATCACGTTTCGCCATGAGGCCCTCTTTAGGGCCGTTCCGGTGCTCGGCCCGGCGCAGACCTCCCGTCCAGGAGCCATCATGATCTCGAGAACCTCGCCACTCCCCTCGCCCGTCATCACCGGACTCGCCTTCGACGAACCCGGCAACGCCGTGTGGTTCGCCACCGGCGACGGGCACATCGGCACGTGGCGCCTTCTCGGGGAGGTCCACACCGACCTCGGGACCGGATGGCCCGACGCCATCGCCGTCCTTCCCGGCGTCGATGGCGTATCCGTCCGGATGGTGACGGCCGGCGGCCAGGTCTACGTCGCCGCGCGGGGCCGGGCCGATCGCGCCGACGCCGAGTTGTCGGCGACGCATTCGACGGGCCTGCGCGCTGCCGCCGGACTTGACGACGGAACCCTCCTCCTGCTGGACGGCGACGGGGCGGTCGTCCGCCTCCGCGCCGGGGCGTTCGAGCTCCTCGTCGACGCCCCGGCCGGCGCCGCGACGACCGCGATGTGCGTGGACCCGCCCGCGGACGAGCTGCTGCTCGCGACCCCCAGCGACGGCGGAGGCGGCGCGAGTCTGGAGCGCCGCTCGCTTCAGGACGGCACGCTTCTCGGCACCGTCCCGGTACCGCATCCGGTCGTCTCGATCGTGGCGTTCGGCGGCGGGGCGCTGACCGTCGACGACGCCGGGACGATCCGCCACCTGTCGTGGGCGAGCGGGGAGGGCGCCGGCGAGGCCGCGCTTCCCACCCCGGTCACGGGGCCCGTCGCGCGGTGGCACTCGCTCGTGTTCGCGGCCTCCGGCGCCGGCATCACCGTCGTGGACTGGGGATCGGATACGGATACCCTCGCGATCGAGGCCTCGCTGCAACCTCTCGCGGCAGGCGGATGGGCGCCGATGACCGTCGACTACGACTCCCTCGGGATCGCCGCCGGCGACGTGGACTGGATCTGGGAGGACGCGGCCGACGAGGAGTGCGTCTCGATCGCCCGCCCCGGCACCGAGGGCGCCGAGCGGTACGAGCACCGCGTGCTCGCCGGCCCCGTACCCGGCGAGCGGACGCTCGTCGCCATCGAGCGCGCGTCCGGGAAGGTGCTCGCGACCCGGCGCTTCCGCGTCCTGGGCCGCTGGCCCGACGACGAGGCCGGTCCGCCGCAGGTCATCAGCGGCGAGCGCGAGGTCTACGCGAAGCCGGGATGGGGCGGCGGGCCGGGATCGCCGCAGAACATCCGCGTGCACCCCGCCCCCGAGGAATACCGCATCGCCGTCGCGGTCTTCCGGTGCAAGGGCTCGACCGCGGCGATCAACGCCGCCGGCGCGGCCGATCAGCGCCGCGACGAGCTGACCCGGCACGTCGTCTCGACCTCCGGCGACTCCGTCGACCGGTGGTTCCGCGAGGTGTCGTACGCCGACACGCCGGCGGCCGCGTCCGGGCCGAAGGGCACCCGCATCCGCCTCCTCACCGACTCCGTGATCGGGCCGATCGACGTGCCGTACACCTTCGCCGAGCTCTTCTCCCCCGGCAACGCCGCCGACCCCTGGGGATCGTGGGACCCGAAGCCCGACACGTGGGACGTACTGGGCGGCACGTTCTCGACCTTCGTCCGTGACACGCCGCTGGTCATCGGCGGCGGAGTGACGCGGCCGGTCATGGAGTTCGCCGATGCCGTGGTCTTCACGATCCTGCCGGGAACCGACGAACTGGTCACGGTCGGCGCGACGACGACGGGCGCGCAGTGGACGTGGGCGTACGCCGGCGACGCGCAGGTCTACTGGAAACCCCGCGACGGGTCGACGACGTTCACCCGCAAGCCCGCCGTGGTCATGCCGGCGGCGATCTCGGCCGGTCACGCGACGCCGTGGGCCGAGAGGGAGTACGTCACGACGATCGTCCACGAGCTCGGGCACACCCTCGGCATGCCGGACCTGTACCAGGGCCCGGGATATCCGGGCGAGATCGGCGAGCGCTACGTGGGCGACTGGGACATCATGCACTCCGACGTCCCGCTGCCGCACCTGTCATTGCCGCACCGGATGCGGCTGGGCTGGATCGACCCCTCCTGGGTCGAGGTATGCGACTTCTCGAAGAATCCCGCGACCCGCGAGATCACGCTGCAGGCACTCGAGACGCTGGCGCGGACCGGGCCCGCCGCCGGCAAGAAGGCCGGGATCGAGATCCGCCTGCGGGACGGGTGGAACTACTACTTCGAGCACCGGCGCGAGCAGACCGGGCAGATCGGCGACCAGAACCTGCCGAAGAACGCCGTGCTGGGCACCGACGTGTTCCAGGCGACCGCCGACGACATGGCCCGCCCGCTCATCCTGCTCCTGCCGAACGACGTCGACGGCGACGGGCCCGTCCTCTCCGCCGCCGCCACGGACTACGAGGAGAGCGACGTCACCAACCCCGACAGGATGAACGACTTCCGTCTCACCCGCCTCGCCTCCGGGCCGTTCGATCCCACCAACGACGTACGGGTGCGCGTCGAATACGTCGGAGCCCACCGCGCCGAACTGCAGATCACCCCGGCCCGCGGCAACGGCCACTGGAAGAGCCCCGACATCGACATCGACGGCCCGTCGGGCCCGAACATCGTCGTGAAGGGGCACAAGCACCGCATCCGCATCCGGGTGCGCAACGCCGGGAGCAAAGCGGCCGACAAGGTGACGATACGGGTCGGGTGGCTGCCGTTCACGACCACCCCGGGCACCTGGCAGACGATCCCCTCCCCCACGCCCCTGAACATCGCCGCCAAGTCGAGCGCGACGTTCGAGGTCGACTGGATGGTCCCGGCCTCAGTCACCGTTCCCGCCACGTCGGGTCCGGCGATCGAAGCCGAGCACTTCTGCGTGCGCGTCGACATCGACCGGTACGTCGACCCGGTGGATCCGACGGGCAGCGAGATCGTCATCCACAACAACTGGGCGCAGTCGAACTTCAACACCGCGTCGACCGCGCAATCCTCACCATCCTCACGCGAGACCACCGCGATCATCTCGGCGAACCCCTTCCCGACCCGGGCACTGCAGCGGCACGTCGTCGAGCAGACAGGCGACCAGTTCCGCCTCTTCCTGGACGAAGGATGGCGGATCGTCGACGCCGGGGCGACCGGAACGACGCGGCTCGCGTACGAGTCGTTCGCCGGCGACCCGCGACGCGGCGCGCAGTACGCGGAGCTGTTCGAGGGGTCGCAGGGCGAGAGGATCACCTCGGAGGTCTCGGTGCGGACCTTCGTGCTGCCCGAGGGACGCCACGACTCGGGCCTGCCCGGCTTCGGAGCGGGCCTGTGGGTGCGCGCAGGCTGGCGTACCCGGTTCGAGGACCTGGACGTCAACCGCGAGATCGTCTTCGGGACGATCGTGTACGAGCACGACGGCACGCGCGACCCCGTCCCGTTCGGCGAGGTGCGCGTCGTCGCCCACCCGCAGGACCGCCCCGACGAGACCAGGTGGCTCAACGGCGGAGTGACCGACGGCCGGTTCCGGGTCGGCATCCCGCGGGAACTGCTCGAACGCGCGACAGCGGAGCCCTGGGTCTTCGAGGCGTTCTACTTCAGCACCTACCGGCACGCGCCCACCCGATCGGGGGTACGGCCGCTGCGGTGGTGACACGCGGGTAGTACGCGCGGTGGTGTCCTGTGCGCCTTCCTAGGCGTCCGCGTTCGCCCGGCGGAGGCGTTCGGCTCCTTGTACGCGGACGGCGTCACAGGACACCGGCGTGTCACCGTGTACGGCCTCCCAGCGGGCGTTGTGCACCGCCGTCCACAGGCTGGCCGCCCATGCGACCTCCTGTTCCTCCGCGGTGAACCGGCGCCCCCGCACCTCCTGATAAGCCGCCAGAAACGCGGCGGAGCTCTCGATCGGGGCCAGGGCCGGCGGCGACGCGTTGGCGAACGCCCCGCACGCCGCACCCGCCAGCGCCGCTTCGGGCTGCCACGCCAGGCTGTCCCAGTCGTGCACGGCCCACACCTCCCCGTCGCGCCAGCGGAGGTTCTGCGCCTCGAAGTCGGCATGGCCCAGCACGCACGGCAGGTCGGCGGCCAGCAACCGCTTGCGAACCCGGGCGGCCATGTCGACGACGTACGCGGGCACGAGGCCCTGATCCCGCTCGTCCAGCACCCCGATCGCCGGCCACACCCCGGAATCGTCGTGGTCCCAACGCGCCCAGCGCGGGTTCGGCAGCGGCGGCGCGACGGTCACGCCGGCCAGTTCGGCCATCAGCCGGGCGAACACCGCCGCGTACCGCACGGCGACCTCCGGCGAGTCGCCGAGCAGCGGCTCACCGCCGGGCCGGGACTCCTCAGCGTGCACGGCCAGCGTGCCGACGCCGACCGCGGGCGTGAGCGGCCGGGCGCACGGAAACCCCCGCTCCGCCAGGTGGGCCTGCGCGGCGACACACGACGCGGCCCGGCCGTCGTCCTCGCGCGCCTTCACCACGACGTCCCGCCCACCGGCCAGCCGCAGCCCGAACACCGCCGACATCTGACGCGACTCGAACAGCACGCCGACCGGCTCGTCCCCCAACCGGTCCACACACCAGGCCGGCAGCCAGTCCGGCAGATCATCCAACGGCATGGTGAGAACTGTGTCACACGCGCCGAAAGCCCGACTGGAGCGGCACGTCGCACGATGGCGCGCAATCACCATGGTTTGGCACGCAAGATCATCACGCCCCGGGACGTCAGGCTGTAAAACCTATGAACGCGAAAGGCGCTCGTGGTGCCGATGGCCGCTGCCCGCGAACCGACCGGAACGGGCACGGCAGCAAAGTCAGCCGAGCAGGTGCAGGTGCGTCCGCCATCGCGGACGGGACCTGCCGGCCATTCGAGCCAGAAAGGTAAATGTCCCAGCCCATGGCGGCTGGGCAATGACGATGAATACGAAAGGCTACGCGATGCGTTTCTCCAAGCTCGCCGGCTCCTCCGCCCTGGGTCTCGCGGCCATGGTCATGGTCGCCGTCCTCACCGCCTGCGGTGGGGCCACCGGTAACGCGGTCGCCGGCGGTGTGGACAAGGCGAGCCTCACCGCGAAGATGAAGGAAGAGGCGGAGATCAAGGAACTGCCCGACACGGCCCTGTCATGCCTGGCGGACGTGGCGCTGAAGTACGGCGACAGCGCCTCGCTGCAGGCTTACATCGACGGCTCGGTCAAGTCGATAGACGACGTCAAGGGCCTCGGCAAGGAGAACAAGGAATTCGAGGACGCCGGCTTCAAGTGCGTCGACTAGGCCCCGCTCCTGATCGCCGGGCCGGCTGGTCCAGGCCCGACTCGTAAGTCACGATGACCGCACGTCCCTTGTCCGCCGCCCCCGGAGTGCCGATCGTGTGCGCCGGGGCCGGCGGCTCCTCCCCCATCAGGGACGTCGCACGGTGAGGACCCGGCCTGCTCACGTCGCCGCCGGAGACAGCCCCTTATCCCTCCTGCGACCGCGATGAGCGGGACGAGGTGATGAGTGCGGCGATGGCATCGAGGACGCGGTCGAGCCCGTGTCCGAAGCGCTCGCCGGGGGTGAGATGGGCGGTGCGCGAGTCCAGCATCGTCCGGCTGAACAGCGGGAAAGCGCCGGATTCGACGACCTGGCGGACGTACGGCCCGATGTAGTCGCGCTTCCAGCGCTCCGGGTCCAGGCCGCTCCGGCCGGCCTCCTCCAGCCAGCTGATCTCGCGGCGGATCGCGCTGTGGACATAGTCGCCGAGAATGCCGACCAGGCCGGTCATGTCGTCGATGTCGAGTCCGAGACCGTCGAGCGCGCTGAGCCCGAACTCGTGCACGCGCAGCAGGTGAGGGCCGAGGTTCGGCCTGCTGGTGAGCAGCGCGACCAGCCAGGGATGGCGCAGGCCGGCCGCGCGGATCTGCCCCGCCAGCAGCGTCAGGTCGGATCGCCAGTCCCCCGATGGGCCGGCGGGCAACTCGATCTCGCTCATCGCCAGGTCGATCATGAGGTCGTAGAGGTCGTCGCGCCGGGGCACGTAGCGGTAGAGCGACATGGCGCCGGTGCCCAGCTCGTACGCGATCCGCCGCATGGTCGCGGCGTCCACTCCCCCGGTGTCGGCGATCTGGACGGCGGTTCGGGTGATCTGCTCGCGGCTGAAGCCGGGACGCCGCCCCGGCCCCGAGCGCTCCTGACGCTCCGGCCGCAGCCAGATGCTGACGGGCTCGTCGCCGGCCATCCACACCCCTTCCGTTCATTTGCGTACATGGTACCTGAAAGGCTACGGTCCCTTTCGAGTACGCAGTACGCGAAAAGGCGGCAGGGGTCGGCCTCGCGCGCCCCTCCACGAGGAAGGACAGCGGATCATGGGGAGATTGACCGGAAAGACGGCTCTGGTGACCGGCGCGAGCCGGGGCATCGGCCGCGCGATCGCGACCAGGCTGGCTCGCGAAGGCGCCCGCGTCGCCGTCCACTACGGCGGCAACCACGCGGCCGCGAAGAGTACCGTCGCCGCCATCGAAGCGGCCGGCGGCCAGTCCTTCGCCGTGCAGGCCGAGCTGGGCACCCCCGGTGACGCCGAGACCCTGTGGAAGGGCTTCGACGCCCACGCCGACGGGCTGGACATCCTGGTCAACAACGCGGGCGTCCTCGGCGGTCGGACCGAGATCGACGGCGTCACCCGGGAGGGCCTCGAGCACCTGTTCGCGGTCAACACCATCGCGCCGTTCTTCATCACCCAGCAGGCCCTGCGCCGGCTGCGCGACGGCGGCCGGATCATCACCGTCGGCACCATGCTCACCCGAGGCGCCGCGATGCCCGCGGCCATCGACTACGCCATGTCCAAGGCCGCACTCGACGTCATGACCATCGCCCTGGCCAAGCAGCTCGGACCCCGCGGCATCACCGTCAACCTCGTGGCGCCCGGAGTCATCGACACCGACATGCACCAAGGCCGGCTGGTGGGTGAAGCCCTGGCCTGGCTGTCGTCCCAAACCCCCCTCGGGCGGCTGGGCACGCCGGAGGACGTGGCCGACACCGTCGCCTTCCTGGCCTCCGACGACAGCCGCTACGTCACCGGGCACCGCCTCGACGTCTCGGGCGGGACGACGATGTAGGTCGCGGTCGTCCGGCACGCGCCGTCAGGCCGGAAACTCGCCGAGTTCGTGGGAGAAGGCCGTGGCGGTGTGATCGGCGGCGTACTGGAACACCGTGATCGGCGCCTTTCCCGGGTCGCCCTTGTCGGTGAAGTCGATCGGGCCACTGACTCCGTCGTAGTCGATGTCCCCGCCGGAGGCGAGCAACCGGGCACAGGCCGGGAAGCCGGTGCAGCGTTGGCCGTCCCTGGTCACCTCGGCCATGGTACGGGCGAGGGCCTCCGGCTCGTCGCGCCCGGCGGCGACGGCGGCCAGCGCGGCGACGATCGTGGCATCGTAGGCCTCCGGCGCGTAGGTGAAGTCCGTCGCCTTGGAGTCGACCGCGCGCAACCGGTCCTGGAAGGCGGCCTCCACCTCGGCTCCCGCCTGGGTCGCCCTGACGCCGGTGAGGGTGCCGAGGGGCAGGCCGCTGCCGTGGTCGCCGGAGGACAGGTAGCCGTCCGTGAAGTACCACTTGCGCCCGCCCAGCCCGTGCCGTTCCAGTTCGCGGGCGATGGCCGCGGTCTCGGTGAAGCCGGCGACCACGATGGCGTCCGGGTCCGCTGCGCCGATCTTGCCCACCTCCGCTGTGTAGCTCATGTCCGCGGTGTCGTAGGTCTCGACCTGGACCTGGTCGACGCCCCGGCGCTCCAGCGACCTGCGGACGTGCCCGCTCAGTCCCCTCCCGTACGGGTCGTCCACGGCGAGGATGCCCACCCGCCGGCCGCCCCCGGCCTGGACGAGCTCCCCGAGGACGTCGCCCTGGATGGCGTCCGGGGCGGCCATGCGGAAGAACAGGCCGTCGTCGTCGGCGTCGGTGAGCTGGTCGGAGGTCGCGGTGGGCGAGATCTGCACCACCCCGGCCCGCTTGACCTGGTCGATCATCGTCAGCGACATCGACGACGTGACCGGGCCGATGATGACGTCGTTCCGCTGGGAGATCAGCTGGGTCAGGGCCCGGGTGCCGCGGTCGACGGTGTCGCCGGCGTCCAGCTCGGTGGCGGTCACCTTCCGGCCGAACACCCCGCCGGCGGCGTTGACGTCGGCGACGGCGAGGCGGATGCCCGCGGCCATCGGACGGTGGAAGAACTGCAGATTGCCGCTCTTGGGCACCAGCGCGCCCAGCCGCAGCACTCCGTCACCGCCCACGTCGGCGGGTGCGATGGTGGACTTCGCGCCGCCGCCTTCGCTCCGGGAGACGGGCGACAGGGCCCAGACTGCGACGGCCACCCCGGTCAGCGCGAGCGCACCGGCTCCTTTCACCAGGGCGGCCTGCCTGCGCCTGCCGGGCCGCGCCACCCGCACAGCGGAAGCCGTGGTGGAAGTGGCGGTGGAGGGGGAGGGGGAGGGGGAAGGCGCGGTCTCCGAGGCGGTGGACGGTGGCGCTTCCACCGCGCGCAGCCGTTCGGCCGCCTCGGCCGCCAGGCGGCTCGTGCTGCGCGCTCCGGCCATGCCCACCAGCAGGTCCCGGTAGGCGGCGTCCCACGTCCGGCGATCCCCGAGCTCGTCCGGCAGTGACCGCCCGGACTGCTCGGCCATGCGCAGGCAGGTGTCGACGAACACCTCGAAGTGCTCCTGCCGCGGGCACACAGGCCGGGTCTTGCTGATCATCCCGTCGATGGTGCTGCGCCTCAAGCGTAAGGGCGCCTGTCCCGCGCGGCGACGAGGCGTACGGCTGCTGGCGATCTCCAGCTCGCGTACCGACACCTGCGCGGCGTCCTTCAGGGCCCGCAGCCGCCGGGCGAACTCCGGGCGCAGATCCGATTCCCAGCCCATCCGACCCCCCTGTCCCCGGGTGTCCGGCACCGCCGGACACCCCCTTTCCATCTCCAGAGGACGGACCCCCACCAGCCGATACACCGTCCCCCAGGCGGAAGCGTCCGGCCGCATCGCCGGACACCCGCCCGTACGCCGAACGTGGGTGGAGACCAGCACTCGCGGCACGACCACGGGGATACGAAAGGGATCTGTTCATGAACACCATCCGCAAGGCCATAAAGGACTGTTCCAGGAACTGGCGGGCGCTCGCCGTCCCCGCCGCGATGATCATGGCGGTCACCGCGCCGGCGACGGCCGCCCAGGCGGCTTCGCAGCAGGACTGGCGCGTGACCGGCACCGTCGTGTTCGACATGATGGACTACGAGACGTTCGGCGCGAACGAGCGCTGCCGCCACAACGTCCCGATCTCCAACAAGGGGCGGGTCGGCGGGCCGTCCGTGAACTACTGGTACTTCGGGAAGTGCGGCGGGGAGATCCGCACCGAGATCCACTACCGGCTCACGCGCGGAAGCGCGGGCACCGTCACCGTGGACAACATCTCGATCCCGTTCTTCGAGGGCGCCACCGCGAACACCACCGACCGGGACGGCTGGGCGACCATCCGCCCGTTCATCATCTGGCCGGGCCAGAGCATCACCAAGCAGGTCCGGGTGCAGAACGACGCGGAGGACCAGCCCGACGACCGGACCATCGTGACGTTCACCCTGCGCAACTGGTGAGACAGACCTGAAGGGGCGCCGAGGTTCCCGACCTCGGCGCCCCTCCCACGCCCCGCGCATCCTCACACCGTGACGATGACCTTCCCCGGCGCGTGTCCCTCCTCCTGGTACCGGACCGCCGCCTGCAACTGCTCGAACGGGTAGACGCGGTCGATCACCGGCCGCACCTTGCCGTCCGCGATGAGGCCGGTCAGCTCGATCAGGTTCCGCCGGTTCTCCTTGTACCCGATCACGTCCGCCTGCACCGCCTTCTGGGAGACGAACGCCGACGCCGCCAGCGTCGCGAACATCCGCCCCGCCGGTTGGAACCACCGGCCGGCCGCCGCTCCGACCAGCACGTACACCCCCTTGGGGGTCAGCACCCTGCGGCACTCCGAGAACGAACGGTTCCCCGCGACGTAGAGGAGCGCGTCGTACAGCTCTCCGTTGCGGGTGAAATCCTCCTTCGTGTAGTCGATGACCTCGTCCGCGCCCAGCGACCGCACCAGATCCGCGTTCCTGCCGCTGCACACCCCGGTGACGTGCGCCCCGTACGCCTTGGCGAGCTGCACCGCGAACGTCCCCACCCCGCCCGAGGCCCCGTTGACCAGGACCCGCCGTCCCGGCCCGACCCGGCCCGCGTCGCGTATCGCGAGCAGCGCCGTGCCGGCCGCCAGCGGCACCGCGGCCGCCTCCTCGAACGACAGCGTCTCCGGCTTCGGCGCCACCTCGCGCGCCGGGACGCAGACGTACTCGGCGAAACCGCCTCCTTGCCGCGACATCGTGAACACCTCGTCGCCCGGCTCGAACTCCGTCACCCCCGCCCCGACCGCCTCCACCTGCCCGGCCACGTCCGCGCCGAGGATGGTGATCTTCGGTTTGCGCAGCCCGGGGCCGCCGGGCATGAGGCGGGCGATGTAGGGCTCGCCACGCATGAAATGCCAGTCCCAGGGCTGGACGGAGGTGGCGCGTACCCGTATCAGGACCTCGCCCGGGCCGGGGGCCGGCTTGGCCACGTCGGTGAGCTGGAGGGCGTCGGGCGAGCCGTACGAGCGCAGGACGAACGCCTTCATCGTGATCTCCTCGTGTGCTGGGTCCGTTGACAGCCACGAGTGTGCGGCCGGCCCGCGGAGGGCGTAACGGCCGAAAGTACGACCGCGTGACCGGCCGATCGGCTCATCAGGATCGGACCGTTGGGGCGATGAGCCGCGACCGTCCCGGCGGCCACCATCGGGACATGCGCAATGACAGCTACGGGACCGCGACCGGGCGGGGGCCTCGGGCCGGATGGCTCGTCCCCACCGGGCTCATCCTCCTCGTCCTCGTCCCCGTGCTCGCCGGCGCCGTCCGGCTGGCCGAGCTCGCGGGCCTGGGAGGTCCGGCGGCCGACGCCTCCTCCGTCCCGCTCGTGGTGCACATCGTGGCCGTCACCGTCTACGGCCTCGTGGGGGCGTTCCAGTTCTCGCCCCGGTTCAGGCGGCGCAGGCCGGGGTGGCATCGCGGGGCCGGGCGGGTGCTGGTCGGGTGCGGTCTCGCGGGGGCGCTGTCGGGGTTGTGGCTGACGCTCTTCTCCGCGCTCCCGCCGCAGGACGCGGGGCTGGTGGCGGTGTTCCGGCTGGTGTTCGGGTCGGCCATGTTCGGCTCACTCGTGCTCGGCCTGGCCGCCGTACGCCGCCGCGACCTCCGCCGCCACCGTGCCTGGATGATCCGCGCGTACGCGATCGGGCTCGGCGCCGGCACGCAGGCGGTGACCCTGGGCGCCTGGTTCGCCGTCCACGGTCCGCCCGACGCGTTCACCCGGGCGCTGCTCCTGGGCGCGGCCTGGATGATCAACCTGGCCGTGGCCGAGTGGGTCATCCGCCGGGGTCAGCGCGGCACCCGGTTGGTCTCGTAGGCCCACATGGCGATCTCGACCCGGTTGCGGACGCCCAGCTTGGTCATCAGGCTCGCGACATGGCTCTTGACCGTACTCAGGGAGATGTGCAGCTCGTCGGCGATCTCGTTGTTGGTACGCCCCCGGGCCACGGTCAGCAGGATCTGCTCCTCGCGCTCGGTGAGCGGCTCGATCGGCTGCACCCGGGGCGGCGCGGGACCCGTGCCCGCGAACGCCCCCAGCAGCCGGGCCGTGATGCTCGGGGCGATGAGCGCGTCCCCGTTGGCGGCGGCGCGTACGGCCTGGGAGAGCAGGTCGGGGCCGGCGTCCTTGAGCAGGAAGCCGCGGGCGCCGGCTCTGAGGGCGGAGTAGACGTACTCGTCCAGGTCGAACGTCGTGATGACGACGACGGCCAGCGGATCGGCCACGTCGGGCCCGGCCAGGCGGGCGGTGGCCTCGATGCCGTCGCAGCGGGGCATGCGGATGTCGAACAGGCACACGTCGGGCCGCAGACGCCGGGCCAGCTCGACGGCCCGCAGCCCGTCGCCGGCCTCGGCCACGACCTCGATACCGGGCTGCGCGTCGAGGATCATCCTCAGCCCGGTGCGCGCGATCTCCTGGTCGTCGGCGACGATCACCCTGATGGCGCCGGTGCCGGTCGTGGTCACGTGAGGGCTCCCGTCCGGGGCAGTACGGCGGTCACGGTCCAGCCGCGACCGGGGTTGGGACCGGCCTCGCAGGTGCCGCCGAGCAGGCCGGCCCGTTCGATCATGCCGAGCAGCCCGTACCCGGAGGCGACGACGGGACGGCCCGCGGTGCTGTCACCGTCGTCGCTCACCCGCAGCCGCACCGACGTGTCGTCGGCCGCCACGCTGACCTCGATGCGGGTGGCGTGCCGGGCATGCCGCCGGGCGTTGGTGACCGACTCCTGGGCGATCCGGTAGATCGCCGCCCCGATGGACGGCGCGACACTGTCCAGATCGCCCTCGATCGCCACCTCCACGGACGGCCCGACCCGCGAGCGGCCGGCGAGTTGTTCGAGGTCGGAGAGGTGCGGGTTCGGCGCCAGCTCGGGTGGTGCCGAGGGGTCGTGCCGGCGCAGCACCCGTACCATCGCCCGCATCTCGGCGAGCGTGCGGGACGCCTCGGCCTCGATCACCCGCAGCGCGTCAACGGCGACGGCGGCGGCGTTGTCCGGGTTCGCCGCCGCCGTGGCGATGCCCGCCTGCGCCCTGATCGCCATCGCCGACACGTGGTGGGCCACGGTGTCGTGCAGGTCACGGGCCAGTTGCTCGCGTTCGAGCAGCTTGACCTGGTCGAGCTCCCGCATCCGAGCCCGCGCCCGGTAGCGGAAGGTACCGCCCAGTGCGACGGCCGCGAACACGACCGTGAACGCCCCGACGACGTCCCCCGCCGCGAGGCGCCCGGACCCGGCGGCGGTGAGCACCGCGGCACTGATCAGCATCAGCCCCGTGACGGCCTCGCGCCCGGACCCCCAGCGGGACAGCGAGTAGAGCAGGAGCAGCATGTAGGCCATCGAGGCCATCTCGGCCGGGTCGGCCCCGGTCAGGAGCTGGATCAGGCCGGTGACGACGACGGGGATCGAGAGGGTGAGCAGCGGGCTCGTACGGCGCCATAACAGCGTCGGGAGCATGACCAGGCCGAAGATCACCGACATCGGCCGCCACTGGAGGTCGGTCCGCAGGACCCCCTCCAGGACGATGGCGGGAACGAGCAGCCCCACCAGCACCCAGTCCCGCCACACCCGCCGCGGGGGATGGGGAGGACGGGGCTCGGTCCACAAGGAGCGGAAAAGTCCCTGCACGCCCATCATGGTACGAGAGTGACCACTCCCCTGGATCAGTTGCAAGCCACCCATTCCGCCTGCCGTTCCTGTCCCGCTGAATGTCCCGGCGATGAATGTTCCGGTCCTCGCAATCGGATCGCCTTCGCCGCGCTATACCCGCCTCGTTCGGTCGGCCGCCGGGCCGTGATCTCGGGTTTCTCTCTCCTGGGGGGTGAGCGTGAGCCGGTGAAGTGGCAGTGGCCTGGCCTGATATCGGGGTGGAAGGGATCGGATAAGGAGGAGATGGCCCCGGTTGTGACCGTGACGGCAGTTCACCTGATCGGGAGCCAGCGGGGCTGCCGGACGGATCACAGGGGCAGGCAGAACATGAGCAAGCGACTCAGCGTCAAGGCCATCGGGATCGTCCTCATCTCCATGATCGCCACCACCGGCGGACTGGCCCTCACCAGCGCGATGACCGCCACCGCGGCCCCCATCCCCTGCGGAGAGCCCTGGCACACGTGCTGAACGCCCGTCCGTAACCCCGGGAAGGCCCGGAGGCTTCGAGCCTCCGGGCCTTCCGTGGTTGTCGCCGGACCGGTGGTTGTGTCGTGTTCTCGGGCCGCGTTGGTGGTAGGTGGGTCAGTGCCGGTTGCGGTGGTCGTTGCGGTCGTGGTCGCGCCGGTCGTGGTCGCGGCGGTCGTGGCGGTTGTGGTCGAAGCCGTGGCGGCGGGCGTATTCGAAGGAGACGATCCTCCAGCGGTGGCCGTCCCAGCGGTAGTAGCGGTGTCCGTCGTAGCGGAAGCGTTCGTCGCGGTGCTGGGCGATGGTGGCGGTCGTGACGGTGGTGGTGGCCGCTGCCGTGGTCGTGGTGGTGGTGGCGGAGGCGGCGCCCGCGGTGGTGGTGAGGATGCCGCCGGCGATGGCGAGGGCGGCGGCCGCGGTGGCGAGGTGTCGGGTGATGGTGTTCATGTGGTTTCCCCCTGGTGTTGTGCACCGTCCTTCGGTGTGCTTTCAAGCTAGATGGGCGTTTTGTCCTTTTCTGTGGAGAAAGGCGCACTGGGGGTCAATGCGTACAACGACACACAAATAAGGTCGCGCCGCCGATGAGCACCGTCCCTGCTAACGTTGTTTTGAAACAACGTTATGAAACTGAATGTGGGGGCTGCCATGCCGAACCTTGTCCGCTTCACCGGTCGCCTGGCCTTGGCCACGGCCGCCGTCGTGGGGTTGGCCGGCCTGTTTCTCGTACTGGTCGTCCTGACGGACGGCGCGCTGTCGGGGCTGGCCGCGTGGGCGACCGCCGTCGGGGCCGGAATCGCCGCCGCACTGTGGCGGGGCCGCCGCCGCAGGTGGCCGGGCCGGTCGAGGGCGTTGTTACCGGTGCTCGTGGCCGCGGCGCTGACGGGGTCGGTCTGCGTTCCCAGCGTGCCCATGGAGCGGCGATACCCGCCGGACCTGCCGTTCGTGGCGACGCAACGCTGGAGCCTGGCCACCGGAAGCCGGGTCGCGGTCTACCACTACCCGCCCGCTCCCGGCGTCGTCCGGCAACCGACGCCGCTGGTCTACCTGCACGGCGGACCCGTTCGCGGCATCTCCGTGCTCGACCACCGATTCCTCCGGCTCCTGGCACGGCGGGGGCACGACGTCTACGCCTACGAACAGGCCGGCGGCGGGCGAAGCGACCTGCTGCCCATGGACCAGTACACGATCTCCAGGTCCGTACGCGACCTCGCCGCCTTCCTCGACCGCCTGGGCCGGGGCCCGGCCGACGTCCTCGGATTCTCCGCGGGCGCCGTCGTGCTCACCCGGGCCCTGGCCACCCCGGACGTCGCCGCCCGCGTACACCGGGCGATCATCGCCGAGCCCGGCCCGATGGACGGCCCCACCGCGCGGATCAGCGGGCACCAGGGGCGGCCGTCCGCGCGCGACCTCGCGCCGGCCATGACCGGACCACGGTCGACCAGCATCCCCCGGTACGCCGTCGCGCTCGGCCTCATGCGACTCGGGCTCCTCCCGCCCGGCACCGGCCTGATCGGGCAGGCGGAAGGGGTCAACGCCTTCAGAGCCGCCGACCTCGGCAGCGACACCGCGTCCGCCTACTGCGCACGGGACGCGCACCGCATCCCCGTCGAGGACACGGCGGAGAACTTCTCCTTCAGCGCCGCCGCCAGCCTCCAGGTCCAGCAGACGATCAAGGACTCCCCCTCCATCGCCCCGCGGCTGGGGCGCTCCCGCACCCCCGCAATGCTCATGATCGCCGAGTGCTCGTCGCAGGTCCGCCAGTGGGCGACCGTCATCCTCGTCGGCGACCCCGCCGTCCAGCGCACCCAGTACATGCCCGGTGTCGGACACCGCATGTGGAACGGTCTCGACGACAACGACGAACGAGCCGCCGCCGTCATCACCGCGTTCCTGCGAGGCAGGCCGGCGCCCCTGCGGAACTACCCGACCCGCGCCGACATCCCCGCCTTTCTTCGTGATCACCGCTGAGGGCTTGCCGTCATTTCACATTTAACGTAAATATGGACCATGCCCCGGCCGAGTGTGACCGAAGACGTCTTCCGTGCGGTGGCCGATCCCACCCGGCGAGCGGTCCTGGAGACGTTGATGGGCGCCCACGACGTGCCGGTCACCGAACTCGCCGACCGGCTCGGCGTCGGGCTGCCCATGCTCTCCCGCCATCTGGCCGTCCTGCGCGCCGCCGGTCTGGTGAGCGAGCGGCGCTCGGGGCGCCGGCGGCTCTACAGCCTGCGGCCGGAACCCTTGCACGACCTGTACGACTGGGCGGCCCTGTTCAGCGGTTTCTGGTCGGAACGGATGCAAGGACTGCGTTCCTACCTCGACCGGCAGGCGAGCAGCGACACCGCCGGCCCACCCCCCACCCAGGAGCCTGACGATGAGACGTGACCTGACTCTGGAGACCGATCTCCCCCACCCGCCGGCCGACGTGTGGCGGGCGCTCACTGATCCGGCCGCCCTGTCGGAATGGCTGATGCCCGTGCACGGGTTCGCCCCGGTGGTCGGCCAGAGGTTCCAGCTGCGTGCCAAGCCGATGCCGGGCTGGGACGGGGTGATCGAGGCCAAGGTGCTCGAAGCCGAGGAGCCGTACCGGCTGGCCTACAGCTGGAAGGCCAGCCGGATGCGGAGCGCCACCACCGTCCGGTGGACGCTGACGGCACTCCCGGACGCCGCCGGCACCCGGCTCCGCCTGGACCACCAGGGATTCGAGGGACCGAGCGGCGCGTTGCTGGCGTTCATGCACCGGGGCGGCTGGCGCAAGCTCGTCACCCGCCGCCTCGCGTCCCACCTGGCTCCCCATGCCGGCGCCGCGGGTCCGAGGAAGCCGGTGTGACCCACGCCGGCCCGGGCGGCCTCGTGTTCACCGCGCGGTCGAGCCGCCCTTCGGCCAGGTGCGGCCGGCGGAGCACCCGCAGGTCCGACGTCGTGTCATGGATCGCCGGACGGGTCAGCATATTTCGACTTGTGTCTTAGTTTGACGGCCATCGTCATTTGGTATTGTCTAGGCGGGCGAGCAACGGTCACATCCGGAGAGGGAGTTGCGGAGACATGCCCAAGGCAGTGCAGTTCGACGAGTTCGGTGGCCCCGAGGTGCTCCAGGTGCGCGAGGTCGAAGTCCGCGACCCCGGCCCCGGCGAGCTGCGGATCCGTGTCGACGCGATCGGCCTCAACCGGGCCGAGATCATGTTCCGGACGGACACCTACTTCTACAAGCCGACATTCCCCGGCGCCCGTCTGGGCAGCGAGGCCGCCGGGGTGGTGGAGGCCATCGGCCCGGAGGTGACCGGGTTCGCGGTCGGCGACACCGTCGGCGTCGTCCCGGCCTTCTCCCAGGCGCGGTACGGCACCTACGGCGACCACGCACTCGTCCCCGCCGCCGCGACCGTGCACCGGCCCGCGTCGATCCCGGCGGAGCGGGCCGCCGCCGTGTGGATGGCCTACATCACCGCGTACGGCGCGCTCGCGGAGGACGGCTTCGTACGGCCGGGTGACAACGTCCTGATCACCGCCGCGTCGTCCAGCGTCGGCATCGCCGCGATCCAGATCGCCAACCGCATCGGCGCGACCCCGATCGCCACGACCCGCGGCGCGGCCAAGAAGCAAAGGCTCCTGGACGCCGGGGCCGCGCACGTCGTCGTCACCGACGACGAGGACCTCACCCTCGCGGTCAAGGAGTTCACCGGCGGGGCCGGGGTCCGGCTCGCGTTCGACCCGATCGCCGGGCCGGGGGTCGAGGAGATCGCCCTGAGCGTGGTGCCCGGCGGCCGCCTGGTGGTCTACGGCTCGCTCGACCCGCGCCCGACCCCGCTGCCCAACGCGCGGAGCTACCCGGCGCTGTCCACCAGCACCTACACGCTGTTGGAGGTCACCACCGACCCGCAGCGCCTCAGCCGAGCCGTCGCGTTCGTCAACTCCGGGCTCGCCCTCGGGGTGCTCGACCCGGTCATCGACCGGATCTTCGATCTGGAGGACATCGCCGCCGCCCACCGGCACATGGAGTCCAACACCCAGGTCGGCAAGATCGTCGTCACCGTCCGGCACTGAGCCGCCTGTCTGCCTGGCGTGCCCCGTTCCTTCGACGTCCGTCGTAATATGGCGTGCCGGCACCGAACGAGCGGAGGAGAGGACCACGTGGCCCGCCCGAAGACCACCCCGCGCACCGTGGACAACCCCTCGGTCGCCGAGGTCACCCTCCAGCAACTCCTCGAAGCGGTCGCCGACCCCGTCCGACGCTCGGTGATCGCTCAGCTCGCCCTCGCGGGTCACGGCCTCAGCTGCGGCACCTTCGACCTGCCCGTCTCCCGCTCGACCGCCACCCACCACTTCAACGTGCTGCGCGAGGCCTGCGTCATCAGCCAGCACTACCAGGGCACCACCAAGATGAACACCCTGCGCCCGGACGACCTCGACGCCCGCTTCCCCGGTCTCCTGCGAGCCGTCATCGACTCCTGCGTCCGCGAGACCACCCAGGTCCCCGAGGCCCATTAGTCCGGCACGAGAGGGTGGCCTGGGCGGAGAACGCGAGAAGGCGCAGGTCCGGGCCAGTGTGCGGCCCGAGCCTGCGGGGAAGTCAGCAGGCGTGGACCGGGCGGCCGTTGCCGGTGACGGGGCGCTTGAGGATGGACGCCGAGGGCTCGGTGGGAATCTCGGGCGCACAGTGGGTGCCCGCGGCTGGGGTACTGACGTCGGCAGGGCCGGATCTTCAACGGGCGTGGTCGGACGGCGGTCCGCTCGCGGTGAGACCGATGATCGTCGCCGCGGGCAGGGAGGCACCGGGCCGAGGCGGACTACTCGGCGACCGGGAGGTCTTCCCGGCTCGCCAGCCGCCGCGCCCGCCAGCGTGCCGAGCCTCTGCCTGCGGAGCTCGTCCACGGCGGCGGCCGGTGGGGGTGGCCTTGGCGGACAGAGGAATGGCATGGACAACGCCTGTCAGGTGCACTCCCTCGGTAGTACCTGTCTGAGGGGGGCGGCGGAGGAGTCGGTGTTGTGGCACTATCTGGCGGCGATGTTCGCGGGGGCGCTGGGCGTTGCGAACGGATGTCACCGCCTTCGGCACGGAGCTTAGGCCTGCCAGAGTGCGGCGAGTTGGCGGGTGGCCAGCCGGGACGGTACGGCGCGCAGCAACGTGTCTCGTAACCACGCCGCGACGCCGGTCTGGGAGGTCAGCCGCGACTGC
Source organism: Nonomuraea jiangxiensis (assembly GCF_900099965.1). Classification (GTDB taxonomy): domain Bacteria; phylum Actinomycetota; class Actinomycetes; order Streptosporangiales; family Streptosporangiaceae; genus Nonomuraea; species Nonomuraea jiangxiensis. Next base: position 36,683 of record NZ_FNDJ01000045.1, read on the forward strand.
CGGGACGCCGCCCGCATCATGCGGTTGGCGATGGGCCTGCGTTCGGCGTCGTAGCGCAGGAGCCGCTGGGCGACGTCTGCCGGCTCGGCGCCGGTCAGGTGGCGGGTCAGGGCGGCGGCGTCTTCGAAGGCTTGGCTGGCGCCCTGGCCGAGGTCGGGTGGCATGGCGTGCGCGGCGTCGCCGAGGAGCGCGATCCTGCCGGCCGCGAACGAGGGCAGGGGCCCGGCGAGGCTGGCGATCGGGTCGACGTGGATGTCGGTGGGCGGGGTGGCCTCGATCAGCGCCGTGACGAGGGGGTGCCAGTCGGCCATCAGGGACAGCATCTGCCGGCGTGCCTCCTCCGCGCCGGGCGGCGTGCCGAGCAGGGCGGAGTCGGTGAACCAGTACAGGCGGTCCTCGCCGACGGGGAACAGCCCGAACATCGCCCCGCTGCGGCGGTCGACCAACTGGCCGGCGAGCAGGTCCGGCGCCAGGCCGGGAGGACGGGGAAGCATGCCGCGCAGGTCCATCCGGCCGGTCCGCCGCAGCCCGGGGTGGCGGGGGAAGAGCTGTTCGCGCAGCCTGCTGCCGATCCCGTCGGCCGCGATCACGGCGTCCGCCGTCGCGACGGGGTGGCCGTCGCTGATCACGGTCACGCCGGTGGGGCCGGGTTCCAGGCGCTCGACCGGGGTCGCGGTTCGTACCAGGTGAGGGGGCAGCGGGGCGCTCAGCGCCCGGTGCAGTTCCGCACGGTCGAGGATGGCAGGGGCTCCGACCTCCCGCTGCGCGTCGGCCAGGTTGGTGACCAGCAGCGGCCGTCCGCGCCAGTCCCGTAGTCCCCCCTGGGTCGCGTGGATGACATGCGGGCGAACGTCTTCGGCCAGCCCCAGCGCATCCAGCGCGCGGAGCCCGTTGGGCATGACCACGATCCCGGTGCCCGCCTCCCGGAGCTCGGCGCCCCGTTCGAACAGCGTCACCTCATGGCCCGCCCGCTGCAATCCCACCGCGGCCGCCACTCCTCCGAGCCCGGCGCCGACCACCACCACCCTCATGGGACCCTCCTCGTCCATTCACTACGATCGTACTAGTACGGCTATTGGTAGCATGGCCGCATGCCGCCCACAAATCCGGCCCGCCGCCAGGCCCTGACCGATGCCGCCATCGAGCTGCTGGCGTCGTCGGGCGTGCACGGACTGACCCACCGCGCGGTGGAGACAGCGGCGGGCGTCCCGCCGGGGACGGCCTCGAACTACTTCCGCAGCCGGGAAGCGCTGCTGGTGGCCGCCGCCGAGCGCATCGCCGAGTTGCATCACGGCGACACCGACCGGGCCGTCGAGCAGCCGGCGCCATTGGTCGACCTGCTGACGGATTCGCTGCTCACCGCCGCGACCACGCTGCGCACCCGCTACCTGGCGATTTTCGAACTGCAACTGGAGGCCGCGCGCCGACCGGCGCTCGCCTCGGCGCTCGCGGGTCTACATGACACGGCGCAGCACGTCACCGCCGGGCACCACGACGAACTCGGCCTCACCATCCCGCGCGAGAGGATCCCCGTGATGATCTCGCTCTACGGCGGCGCGCTGTTCACCCTGGTCACCGCGCCACCAGGGAGCGTTGACAGGGACGTCGTACACAACCTGGTTCAGGCCATCGTGCACGGCTGCGCCTGAAAGACGCGGCCGCAGGCTGCGCCGCGGTGCTCGCCCGTGAGGCAGACCCCGGGGCGGGCCTCGTGGGGGGATAAATGAGTGGCGGCGGCGGTGTGGCATGAGTTGACTGGGGCGCGATCTTCCCGAAGGAGTCACATGATCGTAGTCTCGGCCGCGTCCGGAGCGCTCGGCCGCCTGGTCGTCGACCGTTTGTCCACCCGCGCCCAGGTGACCGCCGTGGTGCGCGATCCGGCGCGGGCTCCGGTGGGCGTGCCGGTGCGGCGTGGTGATTACGACGACCCGGCGAGCCTGCGCGAGGCGTTCGAGGGGGCCACCAGGCTCCTGCTGATCTCCTCGCCGGAGCTCGACGCGGCGCGAAGGATCGGCCAGCACGTGGCCGCCATCGCCGCTGCCCGTGACGTCGGGGTCGGCGCGATCGCCTACACCAGCTTCCTGGGTGCCGCGACCTCCGCCACGGGCGTCACCGAGGCGCACCACGCCACCGAGAAGGCCATCCTCGACAGCGGCCTGCCGTACACGATGCTGCGCCACCCCTACTACAGCGAGGCATTCGTGCCGCAGATCTCCGGCGGCGAGCTGACCGGCAGCACCGGTGGTCGCGGGTTGAACACCGCGTTCCGGTCCGACCTGGCCGAGGCCGCCGCGAATGTGCTGATCGATGACCGGCACCTGGGCCGGGCATACGATTTCGCCGGCCCGCTGTGGCGCCATCCCGAACTGGCCGACGCGCTCGGCGTGGCCTACCGGGAGGTGCCCGACTCCGGACCTGGCCCCATGAGCTGGCTCAATGCCCAGGTCAGGGCGGGTGCGCTGGAATTCCAGAGTGCAGACCTGGAGCGGGTGCTCGGCAGGCCGACCGAGTCGATGATCGCCCGGCTACGGAGCCGTCGCACGTCCGGGGTTCTCTGAGAGCCCGAGCCAACGAGTGGTGTGCCGCCTGATTGTCGGTACGGCCTGTCATGGCCCCGTTCCAGTGGCTCAACGTCTCCGAAAGCCAGGTCGGCGGCCCGCTGGGAGTGATCTTCAGTGTGGCCTTCTTCCGTGGGCTCGACCCGGCGGAGGTGATGCGCCGCTTCAGCCTCGGCGAGCACTCCGGTGAGGAGGCGGTCACCCGCCACGACTATGCCGCCTGGGACGCAAACCATCGCACCGCCGTGCCGAGGGGTTTCGCGCTGGCGGCCGAGGTCACCGGGGTGCCGCTCACGCCGGACATGCTCGACCGCCCGATGCTCGTGGGGCCCATCGTGCTCCCCGAGTGACAGCGCCTTTCCGGCTCGGCTCTGGCGATCGTTACTGAGATCCCTCCTCGGCCGGCGACGGCTCCCCCGGGGCTCCCTTCGACGCGGTGCCACGGGTGGCGAAGGCCGAATACCTCGGCACCCAGCGGATCAGCGCCCCGGCGGCGACCACGCCCATCGCGCCCATCGCGACGATGCCCGCCGCCAGGCTGCCCAGCGTGGCGGCGGCCGAGACGACGAGCGGACCTCCGGCGCTGCCCGAATCGGCGCAGAGCCGCCACACCCCGAGGAACTTCGATCGCACCTCCGGCGGCGCGACGTCGGCGCCGAGGGTCATGAGGATGCCCGCGCCGATGCCGTTGCCGAACCCCATGAACATCGCCACCACGGTCAGCGACACGAGGCCGTTCGTCAGGGGCAGCAGTCCTTGCGCCAGCCCGAGGATCAGCATCGACGGCACGGCGATCCACAGCCGCCCCGCCCGGTCCATGATCTTGCCGGAGGGGTAGAAGGTCATGGTGTCCACGAGGCCCGCGATGCCGAAGACGACGCTCGTCGTGGCGGGGTCGAGGCCGAGGTGCTCGGCCCACAGGGGCAGTACGGTCTGCCGCGTGGCCCTGACCGCGCCCACGAGGAACACGGCCACGCCGAGGGTGAGGAACACCCGGCGGTGCCGTACCACCAGGGAGCGGACGGAGACGGCCGGCGAGCGGTGCTCCCGGGAGGTGGCAGGTCCGGCCACGTCGGGCACGAACAGGACGATCAGCCCGGCCACCACCGTGCATCCCAGGGCGAGCCAGAAGACGGACCGCACGGGGTTGTCGTGCACGACCAGGGCCCCGATGAAGGGCCCGGCGAAGGCCCCCACGCGGCTCATGCCGCCGAGCGTGGACATCGCCCGGGCTCTGAGACGGGTAGGGATGATCTCGGCCAGATACGACTGCCTGGCCAGGACGAACACGGCGTTCGTCGCGCCGGTGGCCGTGACGGCGAGCTCCAGCTGCCAGACCGTACGCGCCATGGCGCAGCCCAGGAGCGTCAGGACGGCCACCCCGGCGGCGATGAGCATCGCCTTGCGGTCACCGAGCCGGGCCGCCAGGGCCCCGGCGGGCACGTCGCCCAGGATTTGCCCCACGCCCAGCAACGCGAGGACCAGCCCCGCCTCGCCGATCGAGGCGCCGAGCTCGCGGGCGCTCAACGCGAGCATCGGCGTGAGCGCCCCCATGCCCGTCTCGAAGACCAGTGCGGGCAGGAAGACCGCCGGCGTCACGCTGAGCAGGGACACCTGGCGACCATTCACGTGCATCCGCCTCGCTTCGCTGTAGGGCATTACGTCGCGCCTGGGCGATGCTATTCGGACGGCCCTTATGAAGTGCGGGCGGGGGCGGCAGCACCGCGCGGACCAGGCGAAACCCCTATAGATCCGGAGGTATCGCCGTTCTTCTGACGCGGATGCGGCGTCCTCGATATAAGCGGGTTGAACACGCAACGTAATCACCCCGGAGCCCCGCGTGTTCCTCTCAGTGGAGGTGCGCCATCCCGCAGGAAAGGCCGTCCTTCCGTGCCCGCCTCACCGGGCGTGCGCGGCGGATGTGGAAGGAGCATCGTACGGCCGTGGTCGGGGTCGGCCTCGCGGTCGGCGCCGCTCTGCTGGCCGCGCCTTTCGTCGGCATTCTGGAGGACGTCGGCCGCAACGTGATGCGCCCGGACCCGACGCCGAAGGCCTCTCCCACCAGGGACCGGAGCCTGTCCGTCACCAGCGGCATGGACCACGTGGTGCACCTGGCCTGGAGCGCGCCGAGCGGACCGGCGAAGCCGCGCGAATACCACGTGTTCGGCGCCACGTCGCCCACGGGACAGAAGCGGCTCCTCGGCTCCCCTCAGGAGCCCCGGTTCACCCACCGCCCGCTCCCGCCCGGCGAGACCTGGTACTACTGGGTGCAGGCGGTGGATGCCACCGGCGACGCGACGAGCCTCGGGCCCGCCGTCTCAGGGCGCAGCGGCATACCCAACCGCACCGACGTCAACGGAGACGGCAAAGACGACGTGGTGACCTTCACCCGGGGCACGGCGGCCGACGTGTACGTCGCGCTCTCCGAGAACGGGCGTTTCGAGCCGTTCGCCCAAGGGTGGCATGACTTCTTCGCCGTCGACATGGAGATCGCCTCGACCGGCGACTTCGACGGTGACGGCCGCTCGGACCTGGTGACGTTCACGAAGGGCGCCGCGGGCGACGTCTACGTGTCACTGTCGGACGGCTCGCGGTTCGCGCAGCACGGCTGGGCCTGGCACGACCACTTCGCCTCGGGCGAGGAGATCCCGCTCGTCGGCGACTTCAACGGCGACGGCAAGGACGACATCGTGGCGTTCAACCGCGGCACGGCGGGCGACGCGCTCGTGGCCCTGTCCACCGGGTCGGGGTTCGCCGACGCCGAGACCTGGCACATCCAGTTCGCCGAGGGGAAGCAGACGCCGGCGGTGGGCGACTTCAACGGCGACGGCAGGGACGACATCGCCGCCTTCGCCCACGACAGCGGGGAGGTCTTCGTGGCGCTGTCCACCGGCACCGCCTTCGGGCCCGACGTCGTGACGTGGCACGAGGACTTCGCGCGTAACGGCGAGACGCCCGCGGTGGGCGACTTCAACGGGGACGGCCGCGACGACGTCGCCGTGTTCAGCCGGGGAACCGCCGCCGACGTGTACGTCGCGCTCTCTGACGGCGAGCGGTTCGGCGCGAAGGGCCGCTGGCACGGCGGCTTCGCGGGTGGTGACCAGGTGCCGGGCGTGGGCGACTTCAACGGCGACGGCAAGGCCGACGTGATCGCGTTCACCCGGGGGGAGACCGCCGACGTGATCGTGGCGGAGTCGGACAGCCGGCGGTTCCGGCCGGAGGCGAAGAAGTGGCATGACAACTTCTCCATCGACGCGGAATGGCCGCAGCCCAGCCAGATCGGCACCATGACCGGCTGACTGGACGGGGGCCGAGCGCGCCGGGCCCGGGCGGGGCCCGTCCCGGCCTGGTCCCGCCCAGGCGAGGCGGGGGCGGGGCCTGGTCCCGGCCAGGCGAGGCGCGTGGGTCCTGGTCCCGGCCAGGCGAGGCGGGGCGGGGCCTGGTCCCGGCCGCCCAGGCGAGGCGGATTCTGGGGCGCAGCTCAGGCCGGGTCGTCGCTCTCGGTCTCGCTGCCGACGGGGCGTACCCCGCGGAGCACGACCACGGTGAGGACCGCGATGGCGAGCAGCACGACGGCGCTGATGGCGGCGACGACGTTCATCCCGGTCACGAACGCCTCGCGGGCGGCCGTGAGGAGCGCGCCGCCGACGGCCGCGGGCAGTTCGGCGGCGAGCGCGAAGGCGCCCGCGAAGCCGTCGCGGGCGGTCTCGGCCCCCGCGGACGACAGGCCGTCGAGGGGCATGCCCGCCATCCGGGCGCTGTAGACGGCCGTTCCGAGGGTGCCGAAGACGGCGATGCCCAGGGCGGCGCCGAGCTCACCACTGGTCTCCTGCAACGCGGCGGCCGATCCGGTGCGATCCGGCGGGGCGGAGCCCACGATCAGATCGGTGCTGAGCACCAGCAAGGGGTTGATGCCGACCGCGATGACGATGCCGCCGGCGATCATCATCGACAGCCCGGAGCCCGCGTCGATGACGGCGAGCATGACGAAACCACCCGCCGCGATCACCAGTCCGGCGGCGATCACCCTGGGCGGCGGGTACCGGCGGGCGATCAGCGGGGCCGCCATGGCGGCGGCGATGGTCGTGGCCGCCATCGGGATGAACCACAACCCCGCGGCGAACGGGGACAGGCCCTCGACGAGTTGCAGGTACTGGGTGAAGTAGAACGTGAACGCGTACAGCGTGATCATCCCCAGCAGCATGCTCACCAGCGCGCCCGTGAAGCGGCGGTTGCCGAACAGGCGCAGGTCGAGCAGGGGCTCGGGGATGGTGCGCTGGCGTCGTACGAACACCACGCCCACGCACAGGCCGGCCGCCACGGCCAAGAGCGGCCCGGCCTGCGGGCCGTCCTTGGCGATCTGCTTGACCCCGTAGACGACCGGCAGGATCGCGGCCAGCGACAGGACGGCGCTGACCAGGTCGAGCCGGCCGGCGCCGGGATTGCGGTACTCGGGCAGGAGCGCCGGCCCGCAGACCAGCAGCAGCACCATGACGGGCACGCCCAGCAGGAACACCGATCCCCACCAGAACCGCTCCAGCAGGGCGCCTCCGACCGCCGGACCGATCGCGCCCCCGACCGAGAACGACGTCAACCACACGCCGATCGCCAGCGACCGCTGCCGGGGATCGGCGAACATGTTCGTGATCAGTGACAGGGTGGACGGCGTCAGCGTGGCACCGGCCAGGCCGAGCAGCGCCCGGGACACGATCAGCATCTCGGGACTGGTGGAGTAGGCGGCCAGTACCGAGGCCCCGATGAACGCGGTCGCGCCGATCAGCAGGAGCCGCCGGCGGCCGACCCGGTCGCCGAGCGTCCCCATGGTGATCAGCACCCCGGCGATCATGAAACCGTAGATGTCGGTGATCCACAGCAGTTGGGTGTTGGTGGCGCCCAGCTCCGCGCCGAGCTGAGGGAGCGCCATGTACAGGACGGTCAGGTCAAGCGCGAGCAGGATCGTGGGCAGCGCGAGCACGGCCAGCCCCATCCACTCGCGGGCACCGGCACGGGTCGCCGGACGTGGTTCTGTCAGCATGGACCCACGGTGCGGGCCGCCGGTTGTGATCCGGTTCTGATCCGGTGTCGGTGGCGGCGGCTACCGTGTCGGGTATGCGGTTTCGGGTGCTGGGCCCGCTGGAAGTGTCGACGGACGACGGCACGCCGGTCAAGGTTCCGGAGGTGAAGGTCCGGCTGCTGCTGGCCGACCTGCTGAGCCATGACGGGCGCTCGGTGCCGGTGGACCGGCTCGTCGAGGACCTGTGGGGAGCGGCCCCGCCACGCGATCCCGCCGCCGTGCTCCGTACGAAGGTGGCGCAGTTACGGCGGGCGCTGGAGTCCGCCGAGCGCGGCGGCCGCGACCTGGTGGTGTGGCAACCACCCGGATACGCGCTGCGGGTGGAGGCCGACGCGGTGGACGCCCGCAGGTTCGGCGTCCTGACCGGCCGGGCGCGGGCGGTCGCGGACCCGGCCGTCCGGGCGGTCCTGCTGGCCGACGCGCTCGCGCTGTGGCGGGGCGAGGCCTACGCGGACTTCGCCGGCGAGACGTTCCTGCAGGGCACGATCACCAGGCTGGGCGAGCAGCGGCTGAGCGCGATGGAGGAGCACGCCGAGGTCGAGCTGGCGCTGGGCCGGCACGAGCATCTGCTCGGAGACCTCGCCGAGCGGGTGCGGCGCCACCCCTTGCGCGAGCGGTTCCGCACCGCCTACATGCAGGCCCTCTACCGTTCCGGCCGCCAGAACGAAGCCCTCGAAACCTACCACGACCTGCGCGAACGCCTCGCCGGCGAGCTGGGGCTGGATCCGTCACCGGAGTCGGCGGCCCTCTACCAGGCGATCCTCCGGCAGGACACGGGGTTGGGCGTTGCCCGGCTTCGCGGCAACCTGCCGGTGCCGGTCACCGAGCTGATCGGGCGGGAGGCGGCGGTGGCCCGCCTGGAGCGGCTGCTGAGCGCGAACCGGCTGGTCACCCTCACCGGAGCCGGCGGCGTGGGCAAGACCCGCCTGGCCGTCGCCGCCGCCGACCGGCTGGCCCGCTCCTTCGCCGACGGGGTGTGGCTGGTCGAGCTCGCGGCACTGGATCATCCGGCCCGCGCCGGCGCCCGCGCCACGCCCGCCGACGTCGCCACGCTGATCGCCGCGGCGCTCGGCCTCGCCGACGCCACGGTGCCCGGGCCGCGAGGACACCCGGCCCCGATCGTCGAGCGGGTCGCCGCCGCCGTGCGCGAGCGCCGCATGCTGCTGGTGCTCGACAATTGCGAGCACGTCGTCGAGCCGGCCGCCGAGGTGGCCGCGCGCCTCCTGGCCGGCGCGCCCGGCCTGCGGCTGCTCGCGACCAGCCGCGAGCCGCTCGGCATCGCCGGCGAGCACCTGCAGGTGGTGGCCCCGCTGGAGGTGCCCGCCGCCGGCGCCGACCCCGCGCTGGTCGCGCGGGCCGACGCGGTGCGGCTGTTCGTGGCCAGGGCGGCCGCCGCCGCGGGAGAGCTCGTCCTCGACGCACGCACTGCCGAGGCCGTCGGCGTGATCTGCCGCCGGCTGGACGGCATCCCGCTGGCGCTGGAGCTGGCCGCGGCACGCGTGCGGTCGCTCGGGGTGGCCGAGGTGGCCCGCCGCCTGGACGCCCGCTTCCGGCTGCTGACCGGGGGGCGGCGGGACGCGCCGGCCCGGCAGCGCACGCTGCGCGCGGTGATCGACTGGAGCTGGGAGCTGCTGGCCGGGCCCGAACGGGTCGTGCTGTGCCGGCTGGCGCTGCACCCGGACGGCTGCACCCTCGACGCGGCGGAGTCGGTGTGCGCCACGTCCGGGGTGCCCCGGGACGACGTGGCCGACCTGCTGGCGGGCCTGGTGGACCGCTCGCTGGTGGCGGTGACCGGCGACCGCTACCGGCTGGCCGACTCGGTCGCCGCCTACTGTGTCGAGCGGCTGGCCGAGTCCGGCGAGCTCGCCACGGCCCGGCGGCGGCACCACGACCACTACGCCGGGCTGGCCGAGCGCGCCGGCTCGCTGCTGCGCGGTCCCGGCCAGCGGCGCTGGCTGCGGCTCCTGGACGCGGAGACGGCCAATCTGCGCGGCGTGTTCGACGACGCCGTACGCGCGGGTGACGGGCCGCTGGTGCGCCGGCTGGCCACCGCTCTGTCGTGGTACTGGCTGCTACGGGGGCGGCTGGAGGAGGCACATCGGGCGTTCACCCGGGTGCTGTCGCTCGGCGCCGGCGACCCCGGCAGCGCGGCATGGTGCTCGGCCCTCGCCCTCATCACCGGTCAGGCCATCGGCGGTGGCCGGGCGCCCGCGACCGGCCACGGCCTCCTGGCTACCGAGCTCGGCGAGATCGACGATCCGCGGGCCGGGTGGATTCTCGGCTCCAGCCTCTTCGGGGTGGGCGACCTGCCCGGGAGTGAGCGGCTGACCCGGCGGGCGCTGGCCGCGTTCGAGGCCCGGGGTGACGTCTGGGGGACCGCCGCGGCCCTGAACACGCTGGCCTGGCACGCCACGGCCCGGGGCGCCATCGCCGCGGCCGAGCGGGACGCGGAGCGGAGCCTGGCCGCATTCACCGAGCTGGGCGACGCGTGGGGACAGATGATGGCCCTGGAGAGCCTGGCCGGGGCGGCCGAGGCCACCGGACGTTACGAGCGGGCAGCGTCCCTCTTCCGGCGCAGCCTCGGCATCGCCGAGCAGTTGGGGTTCGGCATCGAGATCCCGTTCAAGCTGTGCGGGCTCGCGGAGGTCCATCTGGCGACGGGCGAGCACCATACGGCCGAACGGCTCTACGAGCGGGCCAGGCGCCTGGCCGCCGAGCAGTCGGTCCGGTCCGCCGAGACGTACGCCCTGATCGGGCTCGCCCGCATCGCGCGCCTGACGGACCGCCTCGACATCGCCGAGGCCCACCTGGGCGTCGTGCTGGAGTGGCACAGGGAGCACGGCCACGAGCCCAACGTGGGCGCCGCCGCCCTGACCGAGCTCGGGCTCCTCGCCCACCGGCGCGGCGACGCCGGGCAGGCCCGGGCCCGGCACGAGGAGGCCTGCCGGATCTCCCGCGACGGAGGTGATCCGCGGACCGTCGCCCGCGCGCTGGAGGGGCTGGCGGGCACCCTCGCGCTCATGGGCGAGCACGTCCCGGCCGCCCGGCTGCTCGGCACGGCCGCCGCCGCCAGGACGTCCACGGCTGCGGCGGCCCCTCCCCTCGCGGAGCGCCTGGCCGTCGACGAGACCACGGCGGTGGTGCGGGACGCGCTGGGTCCCGGGCCGTACGCCGCCGAATACGAGCGCGGCGGCGCCGACTACGCGACCTGGGCCTCCGGCGCTCCGGAGGGAGCCCTGACGTAGGACGGATCTCCGGGCGGGACCGCGAGCCCCCGGTGAGAGGCCGTGGTCCCGCCCGGAGGTGAGGACGTGGCTCAGCCGGGCGGGACCTGCCCGTTCTTGGCGACCGGGACGGCCAGTTGCAGGGCGCCGGTGAGCGTCGCCGTCTCGCCCGGCAGGCCGGCCAGCACCGGGTTGAGGTGCCGCAGGCTCAGCGTGACCTGGGGGATGGCCGGGGCGATGATGTCGTACCGCTCCAGATCGATCCATCGGACGATGTCAAGCACGTCCGGCGGGATGGTGTCACCGGCCTTGAGCACCGGCACGCAGAGCTGGCGGGGGTCGGTGACCCGGACGGACGCGGTGGGGATCTGGCCGGTCAGCACCGGGTTGAGCTGCTGGAGTGCCAGGGCGCGGTTCATGGGCACGTTCGGCCGGTGAGCGTAGCACAGGAGGTCGATGTGCGAGATGACCCGCAGTACGTCCGGGGCGGGGACCAGGCCGTTCTTGGCGACCGGCACGCAGAGGTGCTCCGGCCGGTCCAGGACCACCTGGATGCCCGGCACGCTCTGCAGCACCGGGTTGAGATGTCGCAGCGACAGGCTCTGGTCGAGCGCGGTTCCGGTGACCCGGTAGCACGACAGGTCGACGAACCTGAGGTAGTCGATGGTGTTCGGTGGCGGCAACACGTTGTTCTTGGCCACCGGGACGCACAGCTGCTCGCGCTGGCCGAGCGTGACCTGGCCGATGGGGAAGTTCACGAGCACGGGGTTGAGGTGCCGCAGCGCCAGGGTGACCGAGGGCGGCTGGTACGGGGTGGTCCTGAAGCACTCCAGGTCGAGGTTCGAGACGAACTCCCGGGGTGTCGGCAGGGCCAGCGCATTGGCGGGCGGCGCCACGAGGAACGCCGTGGCGAGCACCGCGAGGGCGGCCGATGACAACCGTCGTACCAAGCTCTTCCGGTGGCGATCTGGTGCCGGGTGCACGTTCATGCATCCTCCGGTGGATGAGAAGGTGCCTCGACTGTGCGCTCGCGCGTACGGCCTGACAAGGCGTGTGACCGCTCTTTGCCACCGGGGGTCGGGCCCCCTTCCGCGGCCGGTCTCGTGGCTTCCACGCGCTCCCCCGGACGGCGGCGACACGAGGGAACGCCCGCGGGTGTCCCCTCGCCGTCCGGGCCCGTGCGGCGGCTCCTTCGGTCAGGCGACCTTGGCGTCCGAGGCCTTCCAGGTGTTGCAGGCCTTGGGACCGCCCGCCTTGTACCCCTGCTCGAACCAGTAGCGTTCGTTGCCCTTCAGCGAGGAGTTCTTCGCCGGGCGTCCGAGCGCTCTGGCCGCCGCGCCCGCCAGGCAGTCCTTCTGGTAGGCGTAGCGGCGTTCCTGCTGCTTGAGCACCTTCTCGTCCCCGCCGTAGTTCAGCGTGTGGGCGGCCTGGGCGATGCCGGTCCGCGACTGGATGACCTCTCCGTAGACGGAGGCCATCTCGTGGAAGACGCGCTGGTCGTTCCCGGCCTTGACCCAGTCGTCCGCGAGGCCGACGTAGATGCCGTCGCGGGTGATGAACGGCCAGGACTTGTACTTCTTGCTGCCGTTCGCCTGATAGGTGATCTGAAGCTTCACCTTGTCGCCGCGCCAGGCCTTGTCCAGACAACCGACCAGGATTCGGAGGTACTTCTCGGTGGAGGACCTGCTCGTGCCCTTCTTGGCCGGGCATGACGTCTTGGGGAGTTTGCCCGCCTTGTAGAGGCTGTTACCGGTCAGGTCGGGCGCGCCGACGATGGGATCCGCTGCCGCCGTACCGGATAACGCGGTCAGGCCGATCGCCATGCCCGCCAGGATTTTGATGATCATTCCGGCATCCTAGGGTACGGAACCGCCCTGCCGTTGTGCGGGGGTTCACCCGGGTTTGTGGTGAATGTTCCGGTCCGCGCAATCGGATCGCCTTCGCCGCGCTATCCCCGCGTCGTTCGGTCGGCCGCCGGGCTGTGATCTCGGGTTTCTCCTCCCGGAAGGTGTGGGCGTGGGCCGGTGCAACCGCGGTGGCCTGGGCTGATATCGGGGTGGAAGGGATCGGATAAGGAGGAGATGGCCCCGGTTGTGACCGTGACGGCAGTTCACCTGATCGGGAGCCAGCGGGGCTGCCGGACGGATCACAGGGGCAGGCAGAACATGAGCAAGCGACTCAGCGTCAAGGCCATCGGGATCGTCCTCATCTCCATGATCGCCACCACCGGCGGACTGGCCCTCACCAGCACGATGACCGCCAATGCGGCCCCCATCCCCTGCGGAGAGCCCTGGCACACGTGCTGAACACCCGTCCGCAACCCCGGGAAGGCCCGGAGGCTTCGAGCCTCCGGGCCTGTCCGTGCCCTGGCCGCACATTCACCGTGCGGCGGGGGACGCGGTGGCCGTACGGCCGGCAGGCCGCCTCAGGATGCCGGCCGCCCAGAGCGCCACGCCGATGTAGAGGATCTGCTCCGGCACGCGCTGCCACAGCGGCGTCGCCGTACCGCCCGCGAAGGGCACGTCCGCCAGGGCGGCGTACACGTTGGCCGGGAGCAGGAGCACGAACAGCAGCGCCAGGCAGGCCCCGGCCGCCCGACGGGTGCCCGGCAGGACCAGCCCCACGGCGCCGGCCAACTCCAGCACCCCGGTCAGGTAGACCACGGCCGCCGGGAAAGGAACGAACGGCGGAACCATGGCCAGCAGGTCGGCATGGTTCGGCATGAAGCTCACGCCTGGCGGGACGAAGTGCGCACTGGCCGTCATCACCAGCATGACGGCCAGCCCGTGCCCGGCACTCGCTCGCCAGGTGGCGAACCGGGCCGACCCGGACAACTTCCCCAGTAAGCGGAAACCCAGCGTGGCCAGGACAAGGACGATCACGGTCATGAGAATCACTCCCCTCAGATAGCCATACTATCCAACATTAGATAGTGGAGCTACCCAATCCGTCAGGGATGCTCAGCGGACGGGAGCCGTACCGTCACCTCCAGGCCGCCCTGCGGCGGGGCCACGGCGCCGACCTGGCCGCCGTGCGCGGTCACGATGGCGCGCACGATCGACAACCCCAGCCCGGTCCCCTTGTACGAGCGCACCCGATCCCCCTGAAGCCGGCTGAACGGCTCGAACAGGTCGTCCACCTCGTAAGGAGGCACCAGCGGCCCGGTGTTGCGCACCGTGATCACGCCGTCCCCCCGGTGCCGCCCCAGAGTGAGCCAGACCTGGCCGTCGCGGACGTTGTACTTGATGGCGTTCTCCAGCAGGTTGAACAGGCACCGCTCCAGGAACAGCGGATCCCCTTCGACGAGCACCGGGCGCAGGTCCTGGTGCAGCGTGACGGGTCGCTTGCGGGACTGCAGGTCGATCTGCTCCACCACGGCACGCACGACCTGTTCCAGGTCCACCACCTTGCGCACGGTCAGCTCCTGCTCCGACTGCGCGAGCAGCAGCAGGCCCTCGATGAGCCGCTCGTAGCGGGCGTTGGTGCCGAGCAGGGCCCTGGCCAGCGCCTTGAGGTCCTCCGAGGCCGCCGGCTCCTCCAGCGACACCTCCAGCACCGTACGGTTGACGGCCAGCGGGGTGCGCAGCTCGTGGGAGGCGTTGGCGATGAAGCGCCGCTGCGCGTCGAACACGCGATGCAGCCGGTCCAGCATCGCGTCGAAGGTGTCGGCCAGCCGGCCCACCTCGTCGGGCGGCCCGCGCAGGCCGATGCGTTCGTGCAGCGTGCTCTCCGACAGCCGGTGCGCGGTCTCGGTGACCCGGTCCAGCGGCCGCAGCGCCCGGTCGGCGACCACGTAGCCGAGCAGCAGCGCGGTGATACCGACCAGGATCAGCACGAGCGTGGAGGAACGCACCATCTCGCTGAGCACGCTGTCCGCCCGGTGCTCCACGTCGGCCTGCTGGACGAAGTCGGTGATGACCCGGGCCGGCGCGCGCGCCTGCCCCGGCAGCGGCGCCACGCCGGTGACCTTGACGGGACTGGCGATGAACTGCTGTTTCATGGCCTGCGCGGTGATCAGGTAGGTGAGCCAGAGCACGACCGAGCCGGCCACGAGGAACAGGCCGCCGTACAGGAGCGTGAGCCGTAACCGCAGCCGCCTGCTGTTCCACCAGTGGCGGGCGGCCTCCATCCGGGACGTCACAGCCGGTACCCCTTGCCGGGGACGTTCTGGATCAGCGGCGGGGCGCCGAGCTTCTTGCGCAACGACGTGATCGTGACCCGCAGCGCGCCCGTGCTCGCGTCGGCGTGCTCGTCCCACACGATCCTGCGCAGCTCGGCGGAGGTGACCAGCGCGCCGGCGGCGCCGAGCAGCGTGCGCAGCACGTCGAACTCCTTGCGGTTGAGCGGCACCGGCCTGCCGTCCCTGGTGACCGTGCGGCGGGCCGGGTCGAGGGCGATGCCCTCGCGTTCGAGCGCCGGGGCGGCGCCGTGCGCGCCGGTTCGGGCGCGCCTGGCCAGCGCCCTGATCCTGGCCACCAGCTCGGCGAACGCGAACGGCTTGACCAGATAGTCGTCCGCGCCCAGCGCCAGGCCGTCGATCTTGTCGCGGATCTGGCCGGCCGCGGTCAGCATGAGCACCCGGCCGCCCCCGCCGCACTCGCGCAGCCGCCGGCACACGTCGTCGCCGTGCACCTCCGGCAGGTCGCGGTCGAGCACCACCACGTCGTAGTCCACGTACGCGGCCAGGTCGAGAGCCTCCTGCCCGTCGTAGGCCACGTCCACGGCGATCGCGTTCAGCCTGAGCCCGTGCGCGACCGCGTCCGCCAGCCGTTCCTCGTCCTCGACGACAAGCACGCGCATGACCGGCCCCTCTCCTCGGCCACGAGCGTGACGTATCCGGTGTTAGCCGCAGGTAAGGACTTATTCGGTTTTAGCACCTCATGGGCTGAAGTTGGGGCCGCGTCACGGGCGAACGACCCGGGACGTCGAGGAGTGATCGTCATGAACGTACGGCTCTTGCTGGTGGCCGTCCCCCTCACGCTGGCGCTGGCCGCCTGCGGCGAGCAGCGCGCCGGGACCACGGACGACACCGTGGTGAGCGCGGGCGGCGTGGCCGCCTCCACCACGCCGACGGCCACCCCGTCGGCCACGATGGACCAGCGGACGGCCGGGCTGAAGTTCGCGGAGTGCATGCGCGACCACGGCATCGACATGCCCGACCCGACGGACGGCAACATCCAGCTGCGCATCCCTCCGGGGACGGACCGCAAGAAGGTGGACGAGGCCGACCAGGCGTGCCGGCCCATCATGGAGTCCGTCGTACGCGACCGGGCCACGCCCAGCCAGGAGGACTTCGACCGGATGGTCAAGTTCGCGCAGTGCATGCGCGAGCAGGGCGTGGACGTCCCCGACCCCAAACCCGGCGAGGGGCTGGGCATCCGGCTCAGGAACGGCTCGAAGGAGCAGATGGAGGCCGCGCACAAGGCCTGCCAGGAGTACGCGCCCGGCCTCGCCAAGGGCGGGAACGTCACCTCCGGCGGCAAGCCGTGAGGAGGAACCTCGCCCTGGGCGGCGGCGGCGCCGTCGTGGCCGTCGCCGTCACGTGGGGAGCGGTGGCGGCCGTGAACCACGGCGTCACCGCCGCCGTCCCGCCGGCCGAGTCCCCGGTCCCGGCCACGGCCGACATCACCAGGCGGGACCTGGTGGAGACGAAGACGGTGGACGGGGCGCTCACGTACGCGGAGGAGCGGCAGCTCTTCTCGGGCGCCTCCGGCACCGTGACGTGGGTGGCGGCCGAAGGCGCGGTGGTCCGCCGCGGCCGGCCGCTGCTCAGGGTGGACCGCCGGCCGCTGGTGCTGATGTACGGGAAGCTGCCGCTGTACCGGACGTTGCGGCTCGGGGTGACGGACGGGCCGGACGTGGAGCAGCTGGAGCGCAACCTCAAGGCGCTCGGCTACGGCGACGACCTGACCGTGGACGGCCACTTCAGCCACGCCACCGCGCGGGCGGTGCGGGACTGGCAGGACGACCGGGGGCTGGCGGAGACCGGCCAGGTGGACGTGGCCCAGGTCGTGTTCCAGCCGGGTGCCGTACGCGTGACGCGGGCCAAGGTCGCGGTCGGCACCAGGACCGCGCCCGGCCGGCAGGCGCTGACCGTCAGCGGCATCCGGCGGCTGGTGCACGTCGACCTCGACACGGGCGACCAGTCGCTGGCGCGGGAGGGGGCCAGGGTCACGGTGACGTTGCCCGGCGGGGAGCGGGCCGCGGGCACGATCACGTCGGTCGGCACGGTGGCGGAGGCGTCGGAGCAGGAACAGGACTCCGGCACCACCATCGACGTGGACATCACGCTGGCCAAGCCGCCGCGGACGAAGCTGGACCAGGCACCGGTGGAGGTGGAGATGCAGAGCGAGCGGCACGAGAACGTGCTGGCCGTGCCGGTGGAGGCGCTGCTGGCACTCCGCGAGGGCGGGTTCGGGGTCGAGGTCGTGGAGGGGCCGGCGAGCCGGATCGTGGCCGTGGAGACGGGGGCGTTCGGCGGAGGGCTGGTGGAGGTCGAGGGCGCGGGGCTGGCCGAGGGCATGAAGGTCGGGGTGCCCGCCCGATGACCGCCCCTCCCCCGGCTCCCCACGGGATCGTGGAGCTGCGCGCGGTGACCAAGACCTACCCCGGTCAGGTGCACGCGCTGCGCGGCGTGGACCTGACCATCGCCCGCGGCGACCTGCTGGCCATCGTCGGCCCGTCCGGATCCGGCAAGTCGACCATGCTGCACATGATCGGCACGCTCGACCGGCCGACCTCCGGCACCGTACGCGTCGCCGGGTACGACGTCGCCACGCTGACCGACCGCGAGCTGTCCGCGCTGCGCTCACGGCAGCTCGGCTTCGTCTTCCAGCATTTCCACCTGGCGCCCGGGGTCAGCGCGCTGGACAACGTGGCCGACGGCCTGCTCTACAGCGGCACCGGCCGCCGCGCCCGCCGTGAGCGCGCCGCCGCCGCGCTGGAACGGGTCGGGCTCGGGCACCGGCTGCGGCACCGGCCGTCGGAGCTGTCGGGCGGTGAGCAGCAGCGGGTGGCGCTCGCCCGTGCGGTGGCCGGCGACCCGCCGCTGCTGCTGGCCGACGAGCCGACCGGCAACCTGGACTCCGGCGCCGGTGCCGGTGTGCTGTCCCTCCTGGCCGACCTGCACGCATCGGGCACCACCATCGCCATCATCACGCACGACGCCGAGATCGCCGGCTGGTGCGCCCGCCAGGTGCGCCTGCGTGACGGCCTGATCGTCGACGGCCATGATCACGACCATCCGAGCCCGGTGGAGCTCTTGAGAGGAGCCAGGCGTTGACCGGCCACCATCACGAGCGCCCCACGCCGGCCCGGTTGAGCCCCGGTGACGTGCTGCGGGTGGGCGCCGCCGGGCTGCGGGCCCGGCCCACGAGGGTGATCCTGTCCGCGCTCGGCATCGCCATCGGCATCGCGACCATGATCGCCGTGATCGGGATCTCGGCCTCGTCGCGCGAGCAACTCCTGCGCCAGCTCGACCGGCTGGGCACCAACCTGCTGACCGTCGCTCCCGGCCGGACCATGTTCGGGGAGGACGCCAAGCTGCCCGTCGGCGCGCTGGCGATGGTGCAACGCATCCGCCCGGTGCGCACGGCCGCCGCCACCGGCGGGGTGGAGGCCACCGTCCGGCGCAACAACCACATCCCCGACACCGTCACCGGCGGCATCGCCGTACAGGCCGCCAGCACCGAACTGCTGGCCACCCTGGAGGGCACGGTCGTCAAAGGCGCCTGGCTCAACGCGGCCACCGCGCGGCTGCCCGCGGTCGTGCTCGGCTCGGTGGCGGCCGACAGCCTCGGGCTGGCCAGGACCGGGGTGCAGGTCTGGATGGGTGGCCGGTGGTTCACCGTGATCGGCATCCTGGGGCCGATGCCGCTGGCGCCGGAGATCGAGCGCTCGGCGCTCGTCGGGTTCCCGGCGGCCGAGGAACTGCTGGGCTTCGACGGCTATCCGACCACCATCTACGAGCGCTCGTCGGACGCGGCCGTGGAGTCGGTACGGGACGCGCTCCCGCGCACCGTCAACCCGCGGAACCCGGAGGAGGTCACGGTCAGCAGGCCGTCGGACGCACTGGCGGCCAAGGCCGCCGCCACCGGCGCCTTCACGAACCTGCTGCTCGGCCTGGGCGCGGTCGCACTGCTGGTGGGCGGGGTCGGGGTGGCCAACACCATGGTCATCTCGGTCCTGGAACGCCGCAGGGAGATCGGGCTGCGCCGCTCGCTGGGGGCCACGCGGGGGCAGGTGCGGGTCCAGTTCCTGGCCGAGTCGCTGCTTCTGTCGGCGCTCGGCGGGCTGGTGGGGGCGGTGCTGGGCGCGCTGGCCACGACGGCGTACGCGCTGTCGCGGGACTGGCCGCCGGTGGTGCCGCCGTGGGCCCTGGGCGGGGCCGTCGCCGCGACCCTGGTGATCGGCACGGCCGCCGGGCTCTATCCGGCCATGCGGGCGGCCCGCCTGTCCCCCACCGTGGCCCTGGCAACCACCTGATCACCACACCCCCGCCGAGAACACGCGAAGCCTGACCACGAAGGGAGCGTGATCGTGCTGTTGGGCTGAGCCGTGGGCGCTGTTGTTCACCTCTGATCAACTTTCGCGTTGTGTCGCGCCGCAGTGCGTACGCAAGGATCGACAGAGGGATGTCGGAGCGGCTCAGGAGATGAACTGTGACCAACGACGAGGTGCGCCGTGGCGGCGGGAGCGGCCGGTTCCTGTGGGAATTCGTCAAGTCTCCCATGCGTACGGCATCGGTGCTGCCGAGCTCGGCGGGGCTGGCGGCGCGGATGGTGGTGGGCGTACCGGAGCGCGGCGAGCCGGTGGTGGTCGAGCTGGGCGCGGGGACGGGCGCCTTCACCTCCGCGATCCAGCGACGGCTGGACGGCCGCGGCAGGCATGTCGTGGTCGAGCTCAACGACAGGTTCGCCGCGGAGATCGCGCGGACGTACCCGTCGGTCGAGGTGGTGTGCGCGGATGCCACGCGCCTGCCCGACCTGCTCGCCGGGCTCGGCGTCGGGCCGGTGGACGCCGTGGTCAGCGGCCTGCCGTGGGTGGCCTATGCCGGGCAGCCGCCGTTGATCGAGTCGGTGGCCCGCGTGCTGTCCCCGGCCGGGGTCTACACGCAGTTCGCCTACAACTGGACGCGCTGGGCCGCGCCGGCGCGGCGGCTGGTCGGCGGCCTGCGGACGGAGTTCGAGGAGGTCGTGACGACCATGACGGTCTGGCGCAACCTGCCGCCCGCGGTGGTCTACGTGGCCCGCCGCCCCCGGGTGGCGTACGCCACCCCCGGCCTCGACAATCCTTGGCAGCGCGGGGACAGGGTCAGTGGTTCCGGCGGCGTCGGTGGTAGGCGTACGTGACGGCGCCGAGCAACGGTCCCCACAGCAGCAGCGGCAGGTAGCAGAGGTAGAAGATCGCCGCCGGCCGGCCGCCTGCCCGCGTGGGGAAGATCGCGGGAATCGGCTCGCCTCTCAGGGTGACCCCGGCCAGCTGGGTGGCGAAGAAGGAGGTCCACAGGACGGTGAGGAGCACGGCGCCGAGGGTCGCGGGGATGACGGCGGCCGGCGTCGGCACCCTGCGGCCGCGCAGCCCCGGCATCCAGCGCGGGAACCGCTCTCCCCAGGTGGCGACCAGCCCGACGGCGGCGAACGCCACCACCTCCGACAGGACCGACAGGAACACGATGTACGCCCGCTCGCCGAAGCCGATGCCGTAATCGCCGAACGCGATCTGGAGCCGCCAGAGCCCGGACGGCAGCACGATGAGCGGGACGGCGAAGGCGGCGGTCCGGGCCCAGCGGGGAACCCCGGCCGCCGGCGTGTGGGCCGCCCGCCACGCGGAGCGCAGCCGCCCGGTGGTCGGAGCGGTCGTGGTGGGCTGCCGGGTTTCCGCTGTCGCGGGTGGCGGCGCCGTACCGGGTGCCGGATCGGTTCTCGTCATGCCGCTCACGCTAGGAACGGCCGGTCCTGGCCGCCTCCCCCTGGCGAGGGAGGCACCGCGCGGGCCGGTCGGCTAGCGTCGCCAGGCGTGAGGCGTCATATCAGCCGGGTCGTGCGGGCGGGGATCTACCAGTTGCTCGGCGCCGCGCTGCTGACTCCGGTCGCCGTGGCGATCGGCCTGCCGCTGCTCGCCGAGCCGGAGCCGGGGTCGGGGCCGGGGCGGCTGCTGGTGTTGTGGGCGGCGTGCCTGCCCGCCTCGGTGTTGCTCGCCATGACGCCGCTGATGCGCCGCCTGGAGGCGACCGCTCTGTCGGAGTTGCTCGACGTCAACGTGCCCAGGCGTGCCGACCGCGTCTATCTGGTCGTGCTGACCAGTGTGCACCTGTTCGGCGGGGCCACGCTGAGCGCGGGCGTGGTGGCGCTGGCTCCCGGGCTGATCCCGCTCGGCGGGCTGGGGCCGGCGGCGCCCGGGCAGCGGGGCGAGGTCATCCTGCTCGCCGCCGTCACGCTGGCCGTGATGGTCGCCGCGGGATTCGGCCAGCGCTGGGCGGCGCGCCGGCTGCTGCGCACCGAACCGTCCCGCGTGATCGACGAGCTCGGCCGCCGTCAGACGCTGGGCCTGGAACTGCACGACTCCGTCGGCCATGCCCTCAGCGTCGTCCTGGTGCAGGCCATGGCCGCCCAGGCGGCGCTGGAGCACACGAGGCCCGCGCTCGCCGTACAGTCGCTCGACCATCTGACGGCCGCCGCCCGGCACGCGCAGCAGGACCTCGACGTGCTGCTGAGCGTGCTCGACGACGGCGTCGCGGCCGAGACGCCCACGCTGGAGGCGCTCGGCACGCTCACCCGCGGCCTCGACGTGCGCACGCGGGTGGACCGCCTCGACAGGATCCCGGCCGACGTCTCCCGCGCGGCCTTCGCCCTCGTACGGGAGGCGCTCACCAACGCCCTGCGGCACGGGCGCGGCGGCCCGGTCACGCTCGACATCGCCGTCGGCGCCGACCTGGTCCTGACCGTGGAGAATGCGACGGCGGGCGCGTCCGGCGGGCCGGGGCGCGGTCTGACCGGCATGCGCATGCGGGCCCGCCTGGCCGGCGGGACGTGCACCTGGGAGGAGGCGGGCGGGACGTGGCGCGTCCAGGCGAGACTGCCGCTGTGATCCGGGTCGTCCTGGCCGACGACGAGAAGCTGATCCGCTCGGGATGGACGACCATGCTCCTCCCGTACGACGACCTCGCGGTGGTGGGCGAGGCGGCCGACGGCCACGAGGCCGTCGAGGCCGGCGCCGGCGCGGACGTCGTCCTGATGGACGTCCGCATGCCCCGCATGGACGGCCTGGCCGCGACCCAGGAGCTGGCCCGCCGCTCGCCGACGACGCGGGTCATCGTGGTCACCACGTTCGACAGTGACCAGCTGGTCTGGGGTGCCCTGCGGGCCGGCGCCGCGGGCTACGTCCTCAAGCGCGCGCCCGCTCGCGAGCTGGTGGAGGCCGTCCGGCTGGTGCATGCGCGGGAGGCGGTGCTCTTCCCCGACGCGCTGCGTCGCATCGCCTCCCCGCACCACGGTACGGCCCGGCCCCGCGTACCGGTGGAGCTGACCCCGCGCGAGCTGGACGTCCTGCGGCACATCGCCCTCGGGCGGAACAACGCGGAGATCGCGGCGGCGCTGCACGTCACCAGGGAGACGGTCAAAACACACGTCGGCAATATCCTGGACAAACTCGGCGCCCGCGACCGCACCCAGGCGGCCGTCCTGGCCTACGAACTCGGCCTCATCTTCGCGGGCACCCGGGAATGGACCTCCGGAGCGGGCGGCTCATGACCGGGACTCGCCGTACTCACGGGCACCGTGGAGGCGGAAGATCTCCAGGGCCTCCGCCTGGATGGCCTCGGCGGCAGCGTCCTCGCCGAGGGCCCGGTGCACCAGCGCGAGGTCACGCAGGGTACGCGCGCGGAACAGGGCGATACGCAGCGTGTCCCACAGCGCGAGCGACTCCTCCAGGTGACTCCTGGCCTGGTAGAGCCGCCCTTCGGCCAGGCAGAGCTCACCCATGACGCGAAGGGTGCATGCTTCCCCCCAGCGGTCGTTGAGGGTCCGGGTGGTGACGAGCGCCTCCTCCAGCGATTCACGGGCCTCGTCGTACCGCTCCAACCGCACGCGGGTCTTGGCCAGGGAACGATGGCAGTAAGCCGCCATGAGGCGGTCACCGAGGTCGTGGAAGATCGCCAGCGCGCGGGTGCACAGCTCCTCGGCGCTGTCGAGCTCGCCACGCGCGCGGTGGTACATCGACAGACTGCGCAGGGTCAGTCCTTCACCGCGTCGGTTCTGGCCCTGCCGGTAGAGGGACAGCGCGGCGGTGAGGCCGTCCCATGCAGCGGCGTAGTCCCCGCGTTCCAGATGCACCGTGCCCCTCAGCCGCTTGATGTGCGCGACGCCCGCCGAGTCGGCGAGATCGGCCCAGAGCTCCTCCGCCTTGCCGAGGAAGTGCAGGGCCTCGGGCAGGTATCCCTGCTCGCGGCAGGCCGCGCCGAGCGCCGCGACGGTGGTGGCTTCTCCCCTGATGTCCTTGGCGGCGCGGAACAGGGACAGGGCCTGGCTGAGATACTCGCGTGACTCGGCGTAGAAGTCGCGTTCGTAGGAGAGCTGGCCGAGACCGGCGAGCAGCTTGGCTTCCCCGACGGTGTTGTCCATCCGCCGCGCCACCGCGAGGGCGGCCTGGTGGGTCCGGTGCCAGGCCGCGAACGGGTTGTCGAAGACGTATTGGCTGCCCTCGAACGCCACCGCGGACAGTGCGGAGGCCAGCTCGACGGCGATCTCGTCGAGGTCCATCGCCGCCGCGAGCTCGACGGCCATGATCAGCGCCTCTTCCTCCCTGCGGATCCAGGCGTGCGGGTCGGCGAGCGCCATCCGTACCACCTCGGCGTCGACCGGATGGGCCAGCTCGTTCGTGGCCCGCATCGGGATCATCCCCGTCGGTACGGCCTCGCTCATCCGCTTCACCAGCCACAGCCAGCCGCCCAGCACCCTGGTGACCACGGCCGTACGCTCCTGCTCCGGCTCCTCCAGGCAGGCGCGTTCCTTGGCGAACAGCCCGATGAGGTCGTGCAGGCGGTAACGGAGCTGACCTGCCGGATCCGCGTCCACGAGATCGACGAGGGAGGCGTCCACGAGCTGCTCCAGCACGCGCTCGGCCACGTCGAGGCTCGCGTCGAGCGCGGCCGCGGCCGCCCAGAGGGTGAAGTGCGGCATCCCCAGCAGGCCGAGCCGGCGCAGCGCGGTCCTGGCCGGCGGAGGCAGCAGCTGGTAGCTCAGGCCGATGCTGGCGCGTACCTCCTGATCGCCGACGGCCAGCTCGTCCAGCCTGCGGTGCTCGTCGGCCAGCCGGTCGGCCAGCAGGGCCACCGACCACTGCCGGCGCGACGCCAGCCGCGCTCCCGCCACGCGCAGGGCGAGGGGCAGGCCGCCGCACTGGTTCACGACGCGCCAGGCCGCATCCGGGTCGGCGGCGATCCGCTCGGGGCCGGTGATGCGCGACAGCAGATCGAACGCGGACTGCGACGGCAGCAGGCCCAGGTCGACGAACATGGCACCGGCCAGCCCGGCGAGCCGGTTGCGGGACGTGATGATCACCGCGCAGTCCCGGCCGCCGGGGAGCAGCGGTCGCACCTGGTTCTCGGAGACCGCGTCGTCCAGCACGATCAGCTTGCGCCGGCCGGCCAGCAGCGAGCGGTAGCGGCCTGCGCGCTCCTCCAGCGTGCCGGGGATCGGCGTGGCACGCTGATCGAGCTCGCGCAGGAGCCGCCCCAGGGCCTCCTCCGGAGCGACGGGCGTCTCCGTCGTGCCGCGCAGCTCCACGTGGAGCTGCCCGTCGGGATAGCGGGCGGCGACCTCGTAGGCCGTCTGCAGGGCCAGGGCCGACTTCCCCGCGCCGCCCTGGCCGGAGATGACGCAGAGCGGCACGGCGGCGGACCTGGTCAGGTGGCCGCGCAGCTCCGCCATCTCCTCCGCCCGGCCGGTGAAGTCGGGAACGGGCAGCGGCAACTGGCGGGGCAGCCGGGCGGTGGCCTTGGCCGCGGTCTTCAGCAGCGTGGGATCGGCACGCAGGATGGCCGCCTGGGCCTGGCGTAACTCAGGTCCGGGCTCGATCCCCAGATCGTCGATCAACACCTGCCTGCCGTGCTGGTAGACGGTCAGGGCGTCGGCCTGCCTGCCCGCGCGGTAGAGCGCCACCATGAGGTCGCGGCGCAGCCGCTCGCGTCCGGGATGCAGCCCGACCAGCCCGGTCAGTTCCTCGATGAGCTGCTCGTTCTGGCCCGTGGCCAGGTCTGCGGCGACGCGTTCCTCGACGACCGTCAGCCTGAGCTCTTCCAGCCGGTCCGCCGCCGCGCGCAGGAAGGAGTGGCCGATGCCGCCGAGGGCCGTACCGCGCCAGAGCGCCAGCGCGGCCCGGAACGCCGTCGCCGCCTCCTGGTGGTCGCCCTCCCGCGCCGCGCTACGCCCCTCGGCGACGCACTGTTCGAAGACGTCCGTGTCCAGGGAACGCGGGGGGATCTCGGCGAGGTAGCCGTCGCGCTGGGAGACGATGACGGCGGGCAGCCCCATGGTGGTGAACGCCCGGCGCAACGAGGCCACGTACGTGTGCAGGATGCCCTTTGCCGAGGTCGGCGGCTCGTCGTCCCAGATCGCCTCGACCAGCCGCTCGCTGGTGACCGCCCGGCCGGGTTCGAGCAGGAGCGCCGCGAGCAGCGTCCGTGGTTTGGGCCCTCCGAGGGGCACCTGGCGCCCCTCGTTCCGCACCTCCACGGGTCCGAGCAGCCGACATTCCATGGAGTTCTCCCAGCTTCGTGACCGACGGACGCTGGGACGCAGTATGCGATGCGCTGATAGGGCTCCGATATCCGTCGCGCGAGGGATTTTCTTCCCCCGCTGACCTCAGGCCGCCGCGAACGCCAGGAAGGGCCCCGTCGAGATTTCGGGAGCCCTTCCTGGTTTCCGGCACCGTGGTCACCGGGTCATGGGATCAGTTGACGGTGGCGGGTTGGGCGGACAGGAGGATCTGGGACCAGCCCTTGGGGTCGACGGTGCCCAGGCCGGTGATGTCGTCGCCGTCGCCGTCGTGGGGGTTGGTGTCGCGGTAGTGGTAGAGGGCGCCGTTGGGGTGGCGGCCGTAGTAGACGCCGCCGCCGGGGGACATGAGGTGGCTGATGCCTTCCCAGGTGGTGTCCTTGAGGGGGAGGCGGGTGCGGTCTCCGATGCCGTTGATGCGGTAGGAGATGAGTTCTCCGCTGGTGGTGGTGCCCAGGATCCAGTTGGTGCCGGTGGTGGTGAGGGTTTTGAGGGTGAAGCCGCTGCCGATGAG
>NZ_FNDJ01000046.1 GCF_900099965.1 Nonomuraea jiangxiensis
CAGGGCCGATGCGTTCTCGGCTGATGGGACGCTCGCGGCGCGTTGAGGCCGGGCGGTTGAGGGGGCACCCCGGGGTATAGATGGCAAACGCGACCCCTGATGATCGTTGGGTGTCTACGCCAGTCGATCAAGAACAGGGGCCGCGTTCGCGTGCCATCATCCCCGATCGACGTGCTCGCCCGCCACCTGGAGCACGTCACCATCGCCGACCCACCGGGCGACCTGCCCGATCTGCCGACCCTGGCCCAGGTCCTGGACGCCATCCCCGACCCGCGCAGCCGTCGCGGACGCCGCTACCGGCTCGGCCCACTGCTGGCGTTATCCCTGCTGGCCGTCCTCAGCGGAGCGACCTCCCTCGTCAAGATCACCCGGTTCATCGCCGGGTATGACCCCGCGCTACGCCAACGAGCCGGTCTGCCCGGCACCGTACGGCTGGCCGCCAGCACCCTGGGTCGCCTGCTCGCCCGCCTGGACGGCGACGACTTCGACACCGCCACCTGCGCCTACCTGGCCATGCTCGCCGCCGACGCATCACCCACCACCAGCCCGCCCTCAGCCCGGACTCCGCTCACCGGCCTGGCCGTGGACGGCAAGACCCTGCGCGGCAGCCGCACTGCCGGCGGCACCACGGTCCATCTGCTGGCGGCCACTCGCCATGACACCCAGACCGTCGTGGCCCAACGCCAGATCGACGCCAAGAGCAACGAGATTCCCGCCTTCACGCCCCTGCTGTCCGGGCTGGACCTCACCCACATGGTGATCACCGCCGACGCCCTGCACACCCAGCACGAACACGCCCGCCACATCATCGCCGCCGGCGGCCACTACCTGTTCATCGTCAAGGGCAACCAGCCCACCCTGCACCGCCGGCTCAAGGCCCTGCCCTGGCGGGAAGCCGTGTTGAACGACCGTACCGACGAGCAAGGCCATGGCCGCCGCGAGATCCGTCGCATGAAGATCTGCACCGTCCGCCCCAACCTGCCCTTCCCCCACGCCGCCCAGGCCATCCAGGTCAAACGCCGCCGCACCGACCACCGAACCGGCAAGACCACCATCGTGACGATCTACGCCATCACCAGCCTCCCACCCGGACGAGTCACCCACCCCCAGCTCGCCGCGCTGATCCGCGGGCACTGGAGCGTCGAGGTCCTGCACCACACCCGTGACGTCACCTACCGCGAAGACGCCTCCCGCGTCCGCACCGGCACTGCACCCCGGATCATGGCCAGCCTCCGCAACCTGGCCATCGGCCTGGCCCGCCTGATCGGCTGGACCAACATCGCCGCCGCCACCGACCACTACCGCAGCCACCCCGCCGACGGCCTTCAACTACTCGGTCTTACGACATGAGAACGCTTCGGCCCTGCCGTACGGGGAGGTTGGAGTCTTGGAAGAACGCGGACACGGCGGGGAAGAGCGTGGGACGAAGGGCCCGGATTTCTGTGAATTCCGGGTATTTCTCCGGCAGGCGGCCCAAGCGTACCAACACCGCTTCGGCATCGTTGCTGACTTCGTCGGTAATGGATCCCAGCCACTCCAGCAGTTCCTGACGTAAGGGATACCGCTGGCCATCCTCGCGACTTGGCACCAAGGTATCGGTCCGCGGATCGCTGAGGAACGCGGCGACGCAGAAGGCTGCCGGGCCTGTCGCGGAGTAGAGAGTATTTTGATGGTGCACCCGGCCGTTGAGGTGACGGACGGCTTCGGCCTGGGCCTCTGGAGTGCCAAGGAGGAGGTCGGCCAGCGCGGCAGGGGTGTCCTCGGCCGTACCCCCAGCGTGTTCGAGCGAAGCCCAGTCGGTCTGCCAGATCAGCGCAAGTGGATCTGACGGAGACTCCGTCACATTATTGATCGCCATGTTGCAGTATGGCTCGTTGCGTGCACGGAGATTGCGTACAGCAGTCGATACAGCAATACCGCCTTACAGGATCACCCTCCACCGATCCGCGACCACCATCTGAGCAGGGCGAGATCCCGCTGACGAGGTAGCCACCCTTCCCTTGTAAACAGAAGGTCAGGGGTTCGATTCCCCTCGTCGGCTCTGCAACAGGAAGCCTCTGAACAGGCGATACGCCGTCAGGGGCCTTTCCGATATTCAACCGGTGTCTTCGGTGTCTTCGGTGTCTTCGGGAGGCACCTTGGGAGCCACCGGGGGCTGTTCCCCAGGAGAGCGGTGGAGATGGCCCCAGTTGCCGTCACTCCAGTGCATCTCTCATGCCCTGGGCACCCTGCTCCACGTCGTGTCCGAGGTCCTCGGCCATGCCAGCATCGCCATCACCAAGGACGTCTACGGTCACCTACTCGAAGGCGACCGGCGCGCGAAGCTCGTGCGGGTGCCAGTGGCCAAGACGGCGGCGACGCGCCGCCGCGCGGGCCGAGCTTGCGCGCGCTGTTCGTGCGGCTTGGGGGCCGTTCTCGCGCGCGGCCCGTCGCTCCGGCCGCGTTCGAACTGTTCCATGGCAGACTCGTCCCCTACGCTCAGCCCATGGAGAAGCACCCCTTAATCAGAGTCTTCATGGCCTTAGGAGTTACGGTTCTTGCCGTGGCGGCCTATCAAGCTGTTGCCTACTCGGGAAACTGGGTTTGGTACCCCGGACGCCCGATCACCTTGGCCCTGGTCGGCATGGGGTTCATCTTTGCCGCCGGAGTGCTGGTCCTGAACGAACGCAAAGATCGCTAATAGCTCCCATCCAGCTTCCAACATTGAACAAGCCTTCGGCGGGGGCACTCCGGCTCCGGGATGACCGCCGAGGTACGCGCGGAGCCGTAGGTGGCTGAGGTGGAAGCCTGATCATCCCGCTCGCCATCGACCCGGGACAAGCCGCTTCCCCTTCGGGCGGGTCGACGGCAGACGGGATCAGGCAGGCGATGTGCGCGCGTCGCGCAAGAAACACCAGGTCGCGGGCTGATCACCGGGCCATTGCCGGGCCATTAAGGGAGTAACGGAGGGGTCAACAACGGTCACTCAGGGCTGAGCTTCCGCCCAGCTCAGCGCCCCAGCGGGTCGTGATCGATGTAGTTCCATGCTGACAGCGCGGGTTCGATTCCCGTTACCCGCACTCATTATGAAACGCCAGGTCAGGGATGGGTTCCCGACCTGGCTTCGATCGTTTTCGGGGCTGTTTTCGATCTTCCGTGCCCGTTATGTGCCTTCACCCTGGCTCACCGGGCAGCGTGATAAACCATGGGTCGTCTCCGGGGCTGCTCAATGGGACATCTTTGGGATACACCTGCTGGGGTTGTTTCCTTGGGATAGGAGGATGGCTGTACCAGTCGTATCCGTTGGCCCACCCATCAAACCACTCGGCCAAGGACGGCGCCGTGATCACGATCCCAACCTCGGGCGACTGCTCTTCGGGAAAGTCCCACGCGTCGCCATCCCAAAGGCAGACGGGGTTACCGGGCTGAGTGAGCGACACGTACCAGTACATGGAGCACCCGGCACCTACGAGAGGGAACCCCAGCACCTTGCTGAGATCGGGATCTTCTTCGAAGAGTGTCAGCGCGTCTTGATGCTCCCGGGGAACAGAATGTTCCTTGGACGGTAAGTGAAGAAGATCGTAGGCGGGGCCGAAACCGCCGTTGCTCACCTCGGTGTAGACCCTTCGGAGAAGCTCCGGCAGTTTGTGGCCGATGCGTTCTTCGCAGGCAAGAAGGTCCGCATGAGAGATCGGGGGGCATGGGGGCTCATGCGGGGTGTTGCTGAAGTACTTGACGGCTTCGGAGGCACCGGATTCCAAGGCGGCGTCCATGAGATGGTCTTGAGGTTCTGACCCCCAGTACAGCCCGGTCATGCTGTCGCCTTCATCGGACAACTGGCGCATCCGATAGCTACTGATGCGGCTTGTGACGCTCTCCCCGTATTCGCTTTTGAGCCAGTCCAGGGGGACGAAAACCTCGTCGTGTCGGCGGGCAGGGTCCCAGGCCCGCCGTCGAATACGCTCGATCAGATCATCGTGTGACATGGACGACAGAATGCCAGCGCAGGTCCATTTAATGTCCTGCCGTGTGCGGTAACGAGCGGGTGGAACTGGCGCAGGTCGGACGCCTTCGCCGGCGCCGCTGCGACAGTCCTCAGGCGACGCTCAAGGTTGTCGACGCGGTCGTTCAGGCTGCGCAGCACCTCGGCCACATGCCGCAGTTCGGCGGACGTCATCCGCGACCTCGACAGTCTCTGCACGGCAGGGCGCCGCGCGAGGCGGTCAAGCTGACACAAGGCGGGACGTCGGCCGGGGCCCGGTGGTTTCGGCCAGGAATGCCTCTTCGCCATTGAGCTATCCCCGACGGGCCGGCGGTCGCTCTCGAGGGCAGGGCCCTCGGCTCGCCGGACGCGCTCGTGGGGCGGATCCTGCTGGTGGACTCAGGGGTGAGCGGCCTGCCCGCACCGGCCCTCACAGGTGGACGGGTGGGTCGTCGGGGCCGCGGCTGGGCGGTTGTGGCGCGTACGCGAGTGACGGAGGCACAGAGGTAGACCTGGCTCACAGCTGCGGCGGCGGTTCTGGCCTGGAGTGTGGGTCCGTACCCGGGTGGCGCCGGGTACGGACCCACGAGGCTAGTTGATGGTGAACTGGGTGCCGGGCTGGCGGACGATGTCGCCGTCGGCCGAGTTGGTGATTGTCACGTTCGTCAGCGTCGCGCTGCCTCTGGCTCCGCTCATTGCCAGGATGCCGGCGCCGTTGTTGGACTTGTCGATGCGGACGTTGGTGATCTGGACGCCCGGTACGTTGCCGCCGCCCGTCTTGAACTGGATCCCGTCGTAGGTCGAGTCATGGATCTCGGTGTCGCGGATGACGACGCCGGGGATGTCCCGCCCCTGCGCGAAGATCGTGATGGCGCCGAACTCCTGCTGCTCGCCCCAGAACACGCCGCCGGTGCGGTGGAGCGCGTTGTTGGCGATGAGGGTCTGGCCGGAGAACGGCAGCGGGTCGTGGTCGGTCGCCAGCATGATGCCGGGGTAGTTCATGGTGTCGTAGATCAGGTTGTTCTCGATGCTGTTGCCGTAGCCGCCGTAGATCGCGATGCCGTTGGCCCGCCAGGGCAGTTGGATGGTGTTGTTGATGAAACGGTTGTCGTGGCCGATGTCCACCGAGGTGTCCTTGACGTACTGGTTGGCCCAGACCGCCAGGGAGTCGTCGCCGGTGTTGCGGAAGGAGGAGTTGAACACCCGCGAGTTCCGCGTGCCGTTGGTGAAATTGATTCCATCGGCGTAGGTGTTGCGGATGCGCATGCCGGTGAACTCCAGCCCGTCACCCGGATTCCACAGCTCGGGGATGTTGCTGTAGTCGCGGCCGACCCAGACACCGACGTTGGCGTGTTCGATCCAGACGTTGCTGATCCGGGTGTTCTTGCCGAAGCGACCGTTGAGCCCGACGCCGCCCTCGGCGCCGCCTGCGCCGCCGCGGATCCGGCCGGAACCGAAGATCGCGATGTCAGAAATTTGCACGTTTTCGTCGATGTCAAAACCGAAGTTGCCCTCATGCGGGTGGTTGATGCCGCCCTGCACCAGGTGTGGCTCGGTCAGCGTGTACAGCTGGGAGTGCCACATGCCCGCGCCGCGAATGGTGACGTTGCGGATGCCCACCTGGTTGTGGCTGCCCCGGTTGAGCGGGTCGTCGGTGAGGATCTTCTGCTCCTGGCGCCACTGGCCCGCCGGGATCCAGACGCAGCCGATCACGCCGTTCTGGTCGTCGGTCACCGCGCGCTGGATCGCGGCGGTGTCGTCGACACCGTCATTGGGCACCGCGCCGTACTGGGTGATCGACACGCAGCCGGAGGGCTGACTGGCGGGCGGCGCCACCTGCTCCAGGTCGATCAGGTCGATGATGTAGAAGGAGGCGGTGTCGCCCGCGTCGCGCTGCAGCCTGAACTTGGTGCCGGGCGGGTAACTCTGCGCCAGCAGCGCGTGCGACTCGTCGAACAGCCGGCGCGCGTTGGCCTGCGGCGTCTGCGTCAGCCCCTCGGGATCGTCGGTCGTGCCGT
This sequence comes from Nonomuraea jiangxiensis, assembly GCF_900099965.1. Lineage (GTDB taxonomy): Bacteria > Actinomycetota > Actinomycetes > Streptosporangiales > Streptosporangiaceae > Nonomuraea > Nonomuraea jiangxiensis. The sequence goes on from NZ_FNDJ01000046.1 coordinate 5,980, forward strand.
ACAGCCAACTGTGCTTGCTGGTCAGGTTGAGCTTCTGGGCGAATGCGCCGTTGATGTAGAGGCTGATCGTGGTGTCGATGCCGCCGCCGCCCGGGGCGTCGGGGATCGAGTTGCGTACCACGATCGAGTTGGCCTGGTTGGCCGAGGTGAACTCGACGTACTGGCCGGTGCTGTTGAGCCGCACCGACTTGCGTCCCGACGACTCGGTGGCGAAGTTGGTGTGCCCGAAGGTCCGCTTGGCGTCGGTCTCCAGCAGGGTGCCGTTGTGGCTGGCCGTCTCCGCCTCGTAGGAGGTGTACGGCACCGCCGCGCCGCGCCCGACGACGATCGACTGGGTACGGGTGTTGTTGCCCTCATTGGTCTCGGCCACGACGTTCGTGGCATCCGCTGTGGCCAGGATGGTGGCGCCGCCGCTGGTGGCGGTCCAGGTGCCGGTGATGGCGACGTTGGCGGTGGCGCCCGCGGCGATCGTGGCGGTGTTGCCGTTCAGCGTGGTGCCGCCCACGCTCACGCGGGTCACGGAGGCCGCCGCCGCGCTGGTGCCGCGGTTGTTGACCGCGACGGTGAAGCTGACCGGGGCGCCGACCGCAGGGTTGGCCGGACTGGTGGTGATGCCGGTGACCTGCAGGTCGGGTCCGGGCGCCTGGCTGACCGTCAGGGTGGCGCTCGCGGCGTTGTTGCTCTCGCTCTGCTCGATGAGCGTGTTGTCGGGGTCGGCGGTCGCGGTCACCTGGTGGGTGCCTTGGCCGCGAGTGCCGATGCTCTGCGTGACCGTGGTGGAAGCACCGGCGGCCAGCGCGGGTACGGCGACCGTGCCGGCGGGCGTGCCGCCGACCGAGAAGGTCAGGTTGTCGGCCGGGGCCGCGGCGCTGCCCGCGTTCCTGACCGTCGCCGACAAGGTGATCGCCTGGGTCTCGCTGGGCGTGGCCGGGGACCACGCCACCTCGGTGACCGTCAAGTCGGGATTGGGCGCCATCGTGCCGAACACCTGGAACTCCGCGACCTGCCCGCCGGGCGCGCCGGTGTTGGAGGTGAACCTGAGCTGCACGTCGGCGACGGTTCCCGAGACCGGGATCGTCACGCTGTTGCCGCTGGCGGGGGCGAAGCTGTAGTTGGTGGCCGAGGTCAGGTTGCTGTAGCCGGTGGCGCTCTGCTCGCGGCCCAGGACCTGGATGTTCTGGGTACGGGGGCCCCAACTCGGATCGGGGTTGAGCTTGACGACGACCGACGTGACGTTGGCGTTGGCGCCCAGCTTGACGGTCAGCGTGTTCGGGAAGGCGCCGGAGTTGGCCTCCCAGTAGGTGGCGAGGTTGTTGTCGTTGGCGTTGGCGGCGACGAAGGAGTGTACGTGGCCTGACTCGACCATCTCCTTGCCGATTGCCAGGTTCGTACCGGGATCGCCGGTGCCCTGCCTGGTCACCGAGTTGCTGTTGGGCGACTCGTTGCCCGCCGCGTCCCTGGCACGTACGAAGTAGGTGACGGTGGCGTTGGTGGGCTGGGTGTCGGTGTAGGTCAGCACGTTGCCGGCGACGCCGGCTTTGAACTGGTTGTTGGCGTAGATGTCGTAGCCGGTTACGCCGACGTTGTCGGTGGAGGCCGACCAGGTCAGCCGGATCTGCCCGGCGGCCGGCTGGGTGTAGGCCAGGTTGCCGGGTGCGGTCGGGTCCTGGGTGTCGCCTCCGGTGGCGGTGCCGTAGATCTCGAACTCGGAGATCTGGCCGGCCGGCCAGCCGGTGTTGGCGGTGATGAGGGCCCGCCAGTAGCGGTGGGTCGCGGCGGGGAAGTCGATCGTCACCGTGTTCCCCGAGGCCGGGTTGAAGGTGTAGCCCGCCGCAGCCTTGACGGTGCTGAAGGTCGTGCCGTTACCGCCCTGGATGGTGATCGTCTGGGTGCGGGTCTGCCACGCCGCCGGGGCGGGCACCTTCAGCACGATCTGGTCGACGCTGGTCGGGGTGCCGAGGTCGACCTGGGCCCACTGCGGGAAGCTGTTGTTCGCGCTCTCCCAGTAGGTGGCCTGGTTGCCGTCGTTCATGTTCGACACCGGGTATTCGGGCTGCGAGGTGCTGGCTTGGGTCGCCTTGCCGGGCGACAGGTTGGGCCCGGCCGCGGCCTGGGCCGGTAAGGCCCAGGCGAGCAGGAGCAGGACGGTGGAGAGGGCGATCGCGGCCGATCGTAACGGCTTGCTCATGCGCTTTCTTCTCTCGTCGAGTGCCTTGGGAGGTGGTCGGCAGGTGCACCGGTTGAGAATTGCGAGAAATTGCCATTGAACTAGCGCGGGGCTGTTAGATTCTTGCGTAACGTTGGCCGAATGTTACATAGGGGCTACGGGCGCGTCAACGGTTCGAAAAGTCTGCTTGTCAGGGCTGCGGGGCGGACCGGTGAGGCTGCGACAACCCGGTGCGGTCCCTGAGCCGGTGCCGAAGACCGCCGCCGCGTTCGCTGGAGGCACGCCCCCGCTCGTCACATGCCGAAGCCGTCGTCGGCGAGTCCATGCGGCGGAGCAGCGCACTTGATCCAGGGCCGGCCTTTTCCAGGAGCGGTTCGGGTGCATGGCGTACCGCGCCGCCTTAACGTCAGCCGCCTGCCCCTGGTCGCGCCGCCGACCCATGCAGCACGACGATCGCCACGGGGTGGCCGAGGCCTGACGTGGCCAAGGGCGATCGAAGATTCAGCGTTCGTTCCTCACCCTGGCTCACCGGGGAACGTGGCTAATCACCGCACGGGCTGACAAGGTCACGAAAGTCTCTCCACGCCCATGGTGCAGCTCACAGAAAAGGGAACCCCCATGGCAGTCCTTCGCGCGAGTGCCCTCGATAGCCTGCGCATCTACTGCAGCTCCTGCTTTCTCATCACAGAGGTGAAGGACGGTGTGCCCATGGGCAGCCCCTCGCCAGGTGATGGCACGAGGCATACGCTTCCCAGGATCGGGGCAGGTCCCAACGGGGTCAGCATCACCAGTGCAGTTACCCCTGGGGCAAGAGACTCCCGAGGTGGCCCGATCTACGTCCGCTATGAACTCTGGGATGCCGAGCCCGCTCCGCTCCCCTCCTGGGATCGCATGTGGGAAGGCCAACTGCACCTGCGCACCGGCCTGATCGGCATCGTGGAAGACTCCGGGGACCCGTACATACCTGACGAGTACCTCGAATTCGACACGGGCAAGCGGGGCGGTATCTGGTCGGCTCGGGTACTGACCAGACTCCTGTCCAACACCGAGGAACCCGACTTCCCTGTCGGCATCGTCGAGGTCGATCTCTACCGGATGCAGCTCTGGCCGCCCCAGCCGGCATAGCGCCGCCTGCCTTCGGCGGGCTCTCCACTTTTGGCCCCTGACTTGGCACGCGCCCCGAAGGGTGTTTGCTAACGGGCTACTGCGAGCGACTCCGGTGTCAGGCGACGTCAGCCAGGGCGGCCAGGAGATCGACGGCTTCGCGGATGTAGCGCCAGGCCGTGGTGGTGCCGATGGCGAAGCCGCCGGCCAGACGCGCGTAGGTGTCGCCATTACGCAGGTGGGCCAGGACCAGCAGGGCTTGCCGGGCCGGGTCTAACCTCCGCCACCGGGAGCGGCGTTCGGCGCGCCGGGTGCGGATGAGTTCGGCCAGGCGGGTCAGGGTGCGGTTGGACAGCGGAATGGAGGCACGGTAAGACAGCAACGAGGCTCCCGGTTGGGGCATCGGATCTTGGTCGACTGCTGTCTTATCGGGAGCCTCCTCTCATCCGCCACCGCTCCCCGCAAACCCATCCTGACCAGTGCCGTCACGATGAAAAGAGCTCAGTGCTCTAGGTTGGCTCGGGTGCAGGATGGGCGGCGGAGCTATCGGTACGTTGGACCGGCCGACGTGAAGGCGGCGATCCGCCCTGGTGGCGAAGGTTGTCCGATTCGTTCGAGGGTTGACTTCGACCGCTGGGTCGTGGAGCGATCTGGGGCGGAACTGGTCGAACCGTTCACCTTCGTCATCGACACGGACGGCGGCTTGCGGCTGGCACCCCGGCGCAGCGAACATGTCGCATGTGCTGGCGGCCGGCCGGTCCTGAGCGCAGGTGAGATCGGGTTCGGCCGTGAGGAAGGCCGGTGGGTGGTCGCCGAGGTCAGCAACCACTCGACCGGATACTGCCCGGACACCAGCTCATGGCCGACGGTCGCCGAAGCTCTGCGTCGGGCCGGTCTGGGGCATCCGCCCGGATTCACCGATGAGGTGGTGTTCCGGCGATGCCCTACCTGCCAGGAGCACAACATCGTGCGAGAGGACGACTTCATCTGCGTCTTCTGCGGGAGTGCCCTGCCTGCGCTGTGGAACGTGGACCCCTTCGGCCAATGCCCGTGAACAAGCTGGTCGTCAGGCGCTTCGCCAGGCGTCGGTGACGCAGGACTCCTCGAAGTGCCACCAGCCGTCTGCTTGGCCTCGCGTCAGCAGCGCCTTGATCTGCCTGAGGTCCGCGTCAGCCGGTACGGTGAAGGCGACCAGCGGAAGCTTCGCGCTGAAGGATTCCCCGCCCAGGCCGAACCGGGCAAATTGCTCGTGTGCGGCCTGCGCGCTTGGCCCCAACGGTCCACCGGGCACCGGCAGGCCCCTGACCGTGCAATTGCCCGAGGCTTCCGCCCGCTCACAGGCCCAGTGAAGACCCTCGTCATCGGTGACGGCATATCTACGCCCTCCGTCCGCTGACGCAGGCGGTGGTCATCACGCTGAACGCCGATCTTCTCCTGGCGGACCTCGCCGACGATCTTGCGGCAGCCCGGTATCCGTTAGTTGCCGGCTGATGAAGCGCGACTCCTCCTGACGTGAACCCGGGGCGGACGCGCTGAAGCGAGTTGGCATCTGATCTTGTCTCACCCGTCTGCGAGGATCTTGCACTCCATGCACCTGAAGTGACGGAGTTACATGACATGGGCGATGAGCGGCCTGAGGGCTCAGAGGTGTATCGCTACTACCAGCGGTTGCTTAAGGGGAACTGGCTGGAGACCGGGATTTGCTGGACCGTTGTCGTTCCGGATGACGGGAAGCCGCTCACGCTCGCCGAGGTCGGCGAACGGGTGAGTGGCGGCGTGAGTCACGAAGTTCACGAGGTGGCGCGCTTCGAGGAGGACTACTCCGACGGGGGCGGCTGGGCAGTGTTGGTGGGTCGGTCCGGTTCGGTGACCGAATTGTTCGAGTACAACGGGTTCCACAGTGTCCATTCCCCGGTGCTTCCGCGGCTCAGTGCCGGTGCCCGCGCTTACAGCGTCTACTGGAACGTGAACGCCAACAACCGCATCGGCTTCGCCGCCGACGGGGAGATGCTTCTCATGGTCGATGCCATGTACCCGGAGAGGTGGGTACATGAGCCGAATCTCGGGCTCTGGCCAGAGCTGATGACCATGGCGCCGCACTTCAGGTGGAGGAGAGGCAAGAGCTGGCGAGCGGCTGCGCTGGCGACGATCGAGTTGACCACGGGAGCTCGGTTGAGCCTGGAGTGGCTTGAGCAGGAGCGTCCGTATCTCACGTGTCAGGACCCCGTGGTGGGCTGAGGCTGTGGAACCTGGTGTCGGCTGACACTCTTTCACTATTCGAATAGTGAAAGGGCGTTTTGGTTGATCGAGTTCAGCCTGGACCGCGGTTCGGGGGTCTCGACGTACCTGCAGCTTGTGCACCAGGTCAGGCAGGCGTTGCGGCTTGGTACGTTGCGGCCCGGTGATCAGTTGCCGACCGCTCGGGAGGTGGTCGAGAGCCTGGCCATCAATCCCAACACCGTGCTCAAGGCGTACCGGGAGTTGGAGCGGGACGGGCTGGTCGAGGGGCGGCCGGGCATGGGGACGTTCGTTCGGCAGGGGGTCGCGGGGGCGACGCTCGCCGAGCACACGCGGCTGCGGCGCGGTCTGGAGGCGTGGGTGCGCGAGGCCCGCGCGGCCGGGCTTGGTCAGGAGGATCTGCGGGCGCTGTTCACCGTGGTGCTGGCCGACACCGGCAAGGAGGGCGTGGCATGAGGCCCGCGGTGGAGGCGACCGGGCTGGGGGTCCGGTATCGCCGTACGTGGGCGTTGCGGGACTGTTCGCTGGCCGTGCCCGCAGGACGTGTGGCGGCGCTCGTCGGGTGGCTGTACTCGTTCGCGCTCGGCACCGCGGCCGGCACCCTGTTCCGTCGGACGTTGTACTACCACCCGCCGTCCCGGTTCTGGGGCTTCCAGTGGACCGAGGCGGGGATTCTGGGGCTCGCGTCGTTGGTCCTCGGCGGTCTGGCCGTGCGCCGTGTTCTCCGCAGCCCCGGCTGACAGGGCGATGAGTTCGGGGTCGGGGGCAGGTCTATGTACGTGCCCGGCGCGGAGCCGGAACGCCAAGGAGGACACCGTGGGCATGATTCACATCGACCTGTTCGCGACGCTCGACCTGGTCGGCCAGGCGCCGGGTGATCCGGAGGAGGACCCGGACGGCTTCGAGTTCGGGGGATGGCAGGCGCCCCTGTTCGACGAGACGGTCGGGCAGCATGTCGGTGCCGGGATGGAGGGCATGGACGCCCTGCTGCTGGGGCGCAGGACGTACGACATCTTCGCCGCGTTCTGGCCGAACCAGGTCGACGGCGTGGACGGCGGGATCGCCACGCTGTTCAACGGCATCCCGAAGTACGTCGCCTCGCGCGGCAACCCGGACCTCGGCTGGGCGGGCTCGACGCGGCTGGGACCCGACCTGGCGAGCGCCGTGCGCGAGGTGCGTGACAAACATGAGCACGTCCACGTGATCGGCAGCCTGAACCTGGTGCAGACCCTCCTACGCGAGCGCCTCTTCGACCGGCTGAACCTGTGGATCTTCCCCATCGTGCTCGGCGTCGGCAAGAAGGTGTTCGACGGTGGCGCCGTGCCCGCCAACCTGGAACTCCTCGAACCGGCCGTCACCTCGGCCAAGGGCGCCGTGCTCCTGCGTTACGGCCTGGGCGCGGGGACTCCCGGCACCGGGGACATGCGACGCGAAGACCGCGGCGTTGGTTCGAGGTGAGTTGCACGGACGCCAGCGCGCGCAGGACGGCCTCGGTGCGTAGGTGAGGTCGACGGGCATGCCGTTCAGCGTTCTTACGCCGGCGTGTCGCCGCGTACGCGCCGTACGAGGTCGGCGGCGGCCTCCGGCCACCGGGGATGGGCGAAGGCGAAGCCTGCTTCGAGCAGGCGGCCGGGGACGACCCTGCGGCTTTTCAGCAGGAGTTCGGTGTCGGAGCGCAGCACGAACGCGCCGGCCTCGGCCATCCACTTCGTCGCGGGCAGTCCCACCGGAGCACCCCACGCGGCACGCAGCACGCGCATGAAGGAGCGCTGGGGGAGGGGGTCGGGGGCGGCGAGGTTCACCGGGCCGGTGAGGTCGTCCCGATCGGCCAGGAACTCGACGGCGGCGACGAGATCGTGGTCGTGGATCCAGGACATGTACTGGGCGCCGCCCGCGACCGGGCCGCCGAGGCCGAGCCGCACCATGCGCAGCAGGGCGTCGAAGACGCCGCCGCGATCGGGGCTCATCACCATGGCGGTGCGCAGGCTGACCTTGCGCGTGTGCGGGGTGTCGGCTTCCTCCTGGGTTCGCTCCCACGCCCTGGCGATGTCGATGCTGTAGGCCCAGTAGCCAGGAACGCCGGGTTCGGTGCCGCCGAGCACGCCGGTCGCCTCGTCGTTGGGCGCGTCGAAGCGGTGGGAGTAGATGGTGGCGGTGCTCATCTGCAGCCAGGCCCGGGGCGGCCGCGCGGCGGCGGCGATCGCCTCACCCACGACCCGGGTGGAGCGCACCCGGGAATCCATCATGGCCCGCAGATTGGCCGGGGTGTAACGGCAGTTGACGCTGCGCCCGGCCAGGTTGACCACGACGTCGCTGCCGTCGATCTCCTCCGCCCACGGCCCCAGGGTCTCGCCGTCCCAGCGGACCTCCCGGTCGCGCGTCGGCCTCCTGGTCAGGATCACGACCTCATGGCCCGCGGTGGTCAGAGCCTGCCTGAGGATCGTCCCCACCTGCCCGGTGCCCCCGGGTATCACTATCTTCATCAGGTCCCCCAGGTCTCGGGACCAGCCTACCCGCCGTGTTGAACACGTTCAAAGGAATCACCCAGCGAGGGCGCCTGCCAGGATGGGCAGGTTGAAGATGGCGTGCGCGCCGGCGCACAGCAGCAGGTCGCGGAACATCCAGTAGAGGCCGACCAGCAGCAGCGATCCCACGGCGACCATGGTCAGCGTGGTGGCCCAGCCCGAGCCGGGCACGTGCCCGCCGACGAACAGCACGTACGACACGAGCGCCGCCGCCCAGGGCCGCCCGGTGAGGTCGATGATCCGCTCCATGAGCAGGCCGCGGTAGAAGAGCTCCTCGACGACGGCCGCGTTGGCGATCAGGTGGAGGCTCCCGGCGATCGACAGGCCCGCCATGATCTGCCCCGACTGGGAGCCCTGGTCCGGGCCCGCGCCCACGACGAACCCGTACAGGACGACACCGACCACCAGCGCCAGGACGGACAGTCCGACGGTGACCAGGACGTCCCGTACGCGAGGGATGCGCACGCCCACCGACGACAGCGGCCGCCGTTCCACGGTCAGGACGAAGGCCAGCAGCAGCGCGGCGGCGAACCAGCGTGCCGGCAGGACGACGTCGAAGTTCAGCCCGCGATCGCCCGGCAGCCTCGCCAGGCGTTCCACGAGCGTGGGCACGTACCACAGCAGCACGCCCACGGCCAGCGTCACGAGAGGCGGTACGCGGACGGCGGTCTTCATCGCGCCCTCACGACCTTGGTCTCGGTCAGGCGGTCGAGCACCCGCCGCCGGTCGCCCCACACCACGGGCGCCCAGTCCAGCCAGGCGAACGGCCCCACGAGCAGGCTGAGCCGCCGTACGACACCGGTGACCGGATGGATGCGCAGCCCGGCCTCGGTCACGACGTGGAGTTTCATCAGGCGCTTGCCCGGGGTCGCGCCGGTCGCCGCCTCCAGCAGCCCCAGCCCGACGATCGACCACAGGAGGGCGAGCGGAACGCCCAGGCTGTAGAGCGGTCCGGCGTCGTCGTAGGGGGCGTTGTCGCACTGCCAGGGCACGAGGGACACGCACCCGTCGCCGATCTCGACGTACACGTGGGGCGGGAAGGCCAGCCCGAAGCCGGTCCCCAGCTCCGCGATCCGCAGGATGCCCTGGACGAGCAGCGCGAGCGTGACGCCGACGAGCGGCAGGTTGTCGATCACGACCGCGGCGAACCGCGCGTCCATAGGAGCGGGCGGCGCGGTCCGCAGCTCGGCGAACGTGGCCGCCGCCTCCTCCGGGGAGCCGAGGCGGCTCAGGGCGTGGGATAACTCGCCCGCCTCCGCCGCGTCCGACAGGTGCTCGCCGAGCTCCGCCTTGGCCCTGGCCCGGGACGGGCCCGTCAGGTGGCGCCCGACCCTTTCCGTGTAGTCGTCGATGATCTGCTGGTCATTGCTCATTCCTGCACCTCACCAAGCGTGTCGAGCAGCTGTCGCATCCCGTCGACCAGGCCGCTCCACTCCGTGCGCAGCATGGCGAGGTAGGTGCGACCGTCCGGCGTGATGACGTAGTACTTGCGCGGCCTGGAGCGTCCTTCCGCCTCCCAGGTCGCGAGGATGTGGCCGGAGTCCTCCAGCCGGTGCAGCAGCGGATAGAGCGTGCCCTCCTTGACCTCCAGGACCCCCTCGCCCGCCTGCCGCAGGACTTTCAGCAGCTCGTAGCCGTATCGGCGGCGAACGCTGAGGACCGACAGCACGGCCAGCTCGGTCGTGCCGCGGGCGAGCTCACGACGCAGACGTGCGATGGTCGCCGACCCCGGTGCCGCCTCGGTGTGCTCAGCCATGAGAGCACAGTACGACCCGATACCTTATGTGACAAGGTATCGGGTCGTACGAGGACGTACCGGTGTAATGTACGTTGCGAGGTGTGCCGAAGCGGATCCCCAGACAGGCGGCCAGGGTCGCGGTGCTGGATCCCGCCGGAGCGGTCTTCATGTTCCGGTACGACAACGAGGAGGTCGGCGTCCACTGGGCGATGCCCGGCGGCGGGATGGAGCCGGGCGAGAGCCCGCTGGCGGCCGTCGAGCGCGAGGTCCGCGAGGAGACCGGCTGGACCGACGTCGAGATCGGCGCCCTGCTATGCCTGTGGGAGCACGACTTCACGAGGAAGGGCGTCCCCGTCCGGCAGCACGAGCGCATCTACCTGGCGCGGGCCCCTCGCCGCGAACCGGTCGGCGAGCTCGCCGCCGCCCACGCCGAGGACAAGATCCAGAGCTGGCGATGGTGGACACCGGACGAGCTGTCCGGTGACACCGAGCCGCTGTGGCCGCCGCAGCTGCCGGAGTTGCTGGCCGGCGTGCGGCGGGACGGTCCTCCCTGGCGGCCGATCGACCTCGGGTTCGTCCCGAACGGCGGTGTCGTTTCTGTACAAGACCCGTAGAGTTGCGCCCGCCTAATCTGCCACTCGCAGTCAGTAATCACCGACGACATCGAGGAGCAGGGCAACATGGGCAAGATCGTTTCTAACTTCTTCATCTCGCTGGACGGCGTGGTGGAGTCCCCGGACCAGTGGCACTTCCCGTACTGGAACGACGAGATGGGCGCCGTGGTCGAGGAGGGCCTGCAGAGCGCGGCGGCGATGCTGATGGGCCGCACGCTGTACGACGAGTGGTCCTCGTACTGGACGAGCACGGACACCGACCCGGAGGTGGCCAAGTCGCTCAACGACGCCCGCAAGTACGTCGTGTCGAGCACCCTTGAGCGGGCGGACTGGAGCAACACCACCGTCATCCGCGGTGACGTCGCGGCCGAGCTGCGCGAGCTCAAGCGGCAGCTCGATGGCGACATCCAGATGTCGGGCTCCGCGACGACCGTGCGCTGGCTGCTCGCCAACGGGCTGCTGGACGAGTTGAAGCTGCTCGTCCACCCGATCGCGGTCGGCCATGGCAAGCGGCTGTTCGAGGACACCCCGACCCACCCGCTCAAGCTGGTCAAGTCCGAGACGTTCGAGACCGGCGTGCTCAACCTGACCTACGTCCCGGCCGCCGAGTGACCGAAGCCGGCGGGCGATGCCGGCCTTTCCCGGGAATAGCGGCTCGCCGCCTGCGCCCGACCCCCACGGCGCTGCCCGCCATGGTGATCGGAGAGCTGCTCGGCATCCCCGAGAGCGACTGGCGGGGGTCAGGCCCGCGCGGCGAGTGGGCGCGAAGGACGGCCCCGTACGGCGCACAGCAGGCGGTCGTCACCGCGCTGCCACAGCGTGCCGATCTCGGTGAAGCCCGCCTCCCGCAGCGCCTCGACGTGCTCTGACATGAGGCGCGACTCGGACCCGTGGTGGGCGGCCCCGGCGGTGGTGCGCTCCTCGCTCGCCTCGGCGAAGGCGGGGTCCGCCGTGATCGCCTCCCACCAGCTCCGCCAGTCCTCCGGCGGGTTCGCCCCGAACGCCCGCTCTGTCTGGCGCTCGTGCACGGCACGCTCCAGCCGGGAGAGCGTGGGCGTGACGTCGTCGGTGGCCATGTGGTCCGCGTTGAGCAGCACTCCGCCGGGACGCAGCACGGAGGCCAGCTCCGTGAACACCGCCTTCAGCTCGGGCCCGGAGATCCAGTGCAGCGCCGTCGTGCTGACCGCCGCGTCCACCGGCCGGTCCAGCCCGAGCAGTTTCGTCCAGCCACTCGTACGCAGGTCGGCCGGAACGAACGTGAGCTCCGGATAGGCCGCCCGGCCCAGCATGATCAGCAACGGGTCGGCGTCCACCGAGATCACCGTGGCCGCGGGCAGCCGCCGCAGCAGCCGGGCGGACAACGAGCCGGGACCGCACCCGAGATCGATGACCAGCGGGTCGGGGCGTCCCAGTGCCTCCACGGCGTCGATCAGGGCGGTGAACCGCTCCTCGCGCTCCGGTATGTACCCCTCCTGCTGGCGGTCCCAGCGCGCGATCCACTCCGTTGCGGCATCGTGTGTGAGCACGGACATCTCCTTGTAACTGTCTTTTAGACTTTGGACAGTCACAACATAGAACGCGAATGGGTAACTGGTCAATTGGACTTCAACAGTCACACGGATGGGGTCGTCAGGGTCGCGGTGGCACTGGTCAACGCGTTGACCCCGGGCGAGGAGCGGGGACGTCCCTTTCCCGGGCCCGTTTCCGCGGGTGAGGCCGCCACCCGGGCCCTGCGTACGGTCTATCCGTCCTACGCCGGGACCACCGAGCCGGACGGCGCCGCGCTGGCCGAGGTCGCCGCCCGCCTGCGTACGGTCTTCGCCGCCGTCGCCGCGGGCGACATCGACACCGCGGCCACGCAGGTGAACACGCTGCTGGTGGAGAGCGACGCCAGGCCGATGCTCGAAAGGCACGACGGCGAGCCGTGGCACCTGCACTTCCACGGCAGCGGCGGGACCGTGGCCGGGGACTGGGCGGCGAGCTGCGCCACCGGGCTGGCGATCGTGCTGGGCGGCGAGTTCCACGACCGCCTCGGAGTATGTACGGCGCCGCACTGCGACCGCGTCTACGTGGACGTGTCCCGCAACGGCACCCGCCGGTTCTGCTCCACGGCCTGCCAGAACCGCGTCAAGACGGCGGCCTTCCGCGCCAGGAACAGGTGAGGGACGCTTACGTCAGCAGGCGGATGGGGGCCTGGTCCAGGAACGCGTCGATGTCCTGCACGGCCTCGCGGAAATAGGTCCCGTAGTTGAGCTCGCTCACGTATCCCAGGTGCGGCGTGGCCAGCACGTTCGGCAGCGTACGGAACGGGTGGCCGGCGGGCAGCGGCTCGATGTCGAACACGTCCAGCCCGGCCCCCGCGATCCGCCCCGCCGCCAGGGCCGACACCAGCGCGTCCTGATCCACGATCGCCGCCCGCGCCGTGTTGACCAGGTAGGCGGTGGGCCGCATCAACGCCAGCTCGCGCTCCCCGATCAGCCCTCGCGTCCGCTCGCTCAGCACGAGATGCACGGACACGATGTCGGACTCGGACAGCAGCGCCTCCTTCGTGGGGGCCGGCCGCGCGCCCACGGCCGCGGTGCGCTCCTCGGTGAGGTGACGGCTCCAGGCCACCACGTCCATGCCGAACGCCCGCCCGACCTCCGCCACCCGGGAGCCGATCTTGCCCAGTCCGAGCAGCCCGAGCGTGCGGCCGTGCAGGTCGGTGCCGAGCGTGCTCTGCCACGGCCCGCCGGAGCGCAGCGCGCCGGCCTCGGTGAGCAGGTGACGGGTCAGGCCGAGGATCAGCGCCCAGGTCAACTCGACCGGCGGGGTGGAACTGCTGGCCGTGCCGCACACCGTGACCCCGTGGGCCCGGGCGGCGGCCAGGTCGACGGCGGCGTTGCGCATCCCCGAGGTGATCAGCAGCCGCAGGTTGGGCAGCCGCGCGAACACCTCGGCGGGGAACGGCGTGCGCTCCCGCATGATGACCACGACCTCGTAGTCGAGCAGGGCGGCCACCAGCGCGTCCTGGTCGGCGAAACGCTCGCGGAAGCTGGTGGCCCGCACCCTGGACCAGTCGGCCAGGCCGAGAGCGACCCCCTGATAGTCATCCAGAACGGCACATCGCAGCATGATCAGGCATCTTACGCCGCACCAACGGCCCTCTTGCCGGGCCGGTGGCCACGATCAGGCCGGCCCCCCTGCTCCAGCTCCCCGGTACGGCCGGGGAGCTGGAGCCCGTTCATTCGGCTGCCAGCCGTTCCGCCTCTTCGTGCAGTGCCAGGATCAGCGCCAGTTCGAGCCGGAGCTCGTCGAGACCGAGCACAGCGAGACCGTCTAGGGCGTGCATGGTAGGCCTCCCTGACCATGAGACGCCCCAGCAGCATCAGAGGTTTACTACGTCTCACTCCTGAAACGTTCCCAGGCCGATTGTCGTGTCATGCCGAGCGCTCCGCCGATGCGCTCCCAGCTCACGTCCCGGGTGCGCAGGGCGCCGACCCAGTCGCGCAGGTTGTCGTCGACCTGTGCCTGCACGGCGGCGATTTTCGGAAGATGGTCGAGAATCTGCTGATCCGTCATGCTCTCCCACGTCGGTAGCCGTGGATCGGTGGTGGCGGCGCGCCGTTCTTGTTCCAGGATTTCGTTGCACAGCCCGATGCACTCATCGCAAATGTGTACGCCGGGACCGGCAATCAGCTTGTTCACCTCGCCGCTCTTCTTGTGACAAAAGGAGCAATGGAGGTTTTCCTTCCAGTCAGGCATGGCCTGACGGTATCGCGTCAGGCGGCGCCTGACAACCCCGATCGGCGGCCCAGCTCGACCTGTGCCCGCAGGATGGCCCGCCGCTCGTCGGTGATCCTGTCGCAGAGCGTCGCGTAGGCGACGAGGATCTTGTGGTAGGCCGCCCGCGCCTGTTCGAGCTGATCGCGTACGTGCAGGACACGCTCCACGTCGCCGTCCCGCTCGGCCTCGGCCAGCAGCGCGTGGGCCTCGTCCACGATCTCCCCCGCCCGCGCCCTGGTCCGGCTGAGCAGGGCGGAGCATTCGTACAACTCTCCCAGCCGGGCCGAGGAGACGATGAACTCGGCCGTGTGCACGGCCGACTCGTCCGCCGTCCGCCCACGGAGATCCGATCCCATTTCGCGCCACCTCCCCTTCAAGGTTGCCTAACTGTAGACGCGCGACCCCGCCGTGGGGATCACCGGGAACCTCGCGGTGGAACCTAGCGATCCCGGCGCGGAGGTTTCTATGCCCGGGAGGAAAATCCTTTTCCCCGAGGCCCATTTGGTGCGAGCCAAATATGGTATTTGGCGGCCTTGTTGAGAGTGTCGGTGAAATGCCATGAATCGCCGTGGTCAGCAAAAGCCGGGGACGAAGACGTCCGATCGGCCCCCATGAGGACGCGTGCTCGTCACATACTGAAACGGAATGACAGCGCAACGTGACCTTGAGGCGGCGGTGGTGGCGATCTCAACGACGGGAGACGGTGACGACGCGGTGGACGTCAGCGTCGTCGTCCCCGCGCACAACTGCCGGGCCTATCTGGACCGATGCCTGACCTCGGCACTGGTGCAGCGGGTGAAGAAGCAGATCGTGGTCGTCGACGACGGCTCCACGGACGGCAGCGGCGAGCTGCTCGACCTCTACGCCGCCTACCACCCGGCCGTCGTCAAGGTCGTCCACATCGGGGCCAGCGGCGGCGCGGGCCGGCCGCGCAACGTCGGCATCGAGCACGCCACCGGCCGCTACGTCTTCTTCTGCGACGCCGACGACTACCTCGGCCCCGAGGCACTGGAGCGCATGGTCGCGATGGCCGACAGGAACGGCTCCGACATCGTGCTGGGCAAGGTCGTGGGGCACGGCAGGCGGGCCCCGGCGTCGATGTTCCAGCACGGCGCCGACCGGGCCGAGCTCGGTGACAGCACCGTCTACAACAGCCTGAGCTGCTTCAAGCTCTTCCGCAGGGAGCTGCTCGAACGCCACCGCATCAGGTTCGGCGAGGGACTGCTGGTCGGCGAGGACATCCTGTTCACCGTGCACGCCTACTGCCACGCCGAGGCGATCTCCGTGGTGGCCGACTACGACTGCTACCACCTGGTGTCCAGGCCCGACGGCACCAGCATCATGCAGCAGCCCGGCAGCCGGGACCCGCTCGCCTGGCTGGCCATGATCCGGGGGCCGATCCGGCTCATGGCCGCGCACGTCGAGCCCGGCCCGCTCCGCGACCACCTGCTGCGCAGGCATTTCAGGCTGGACATCTTCGCCCAGCTCGGGACCGTGTTCCTGGAGAGCGGCGATGTGCGGCGCAAGGACATCGCGCGGGAGGTGGCGGCGCTGTGCGACGAGTGGTACACACCCGGCGTGCACGAGCGGCTCAACAGCATCGACCGGCAGCGGGCGACCGCGCTGGACGACATCGACCGGCTCATGCGCCTGGCCCGCATCGAGAACGCCGCCGTGCGGCGCCGCCTGACCGCGCTGCGCTGGGAGGGCGACCACCTGGTGGTGGCGGGCGCCGCCCGGCTCGACGGCATCAGCAGGGACGACGGCCTCGCCGTGGTGCTGCGCTCCCGGTACGACCCGGCCGCCGAGGTGGTGGTCGCGGCCGAGCGGTCGGGCGGCGAGTTCACCGCCCGGGTCGACGTGGCCGCGCTCGGCCCCGGGATCTGGGACCTGCGGGTGGCGGTCGAGATCGAGGGGGTGGTACGGCTGGGCAGGCTCGGCGCGGATCGCGACAGCGGCGTCACCCGCCCGCCACCCCGGCTGATCGGCGGCGTCGTGACCCTGCCGTACTTCACCCGGGACAACGGCAACCTGAGCATCGACGTCGGCGGGCACGTGGTGGCGGTGCCCGGCTCGGCCAGGCTCGTCAGGACCCGGTGGGGGCTCGGGCAACGGCTGCTCATCGACGGGGAGATCGAGGTCGCCGGCACCACTCCGGCGAGTTCGGCGCTCAGGCGGGTGGTCTGGCGTGAGCGGCACACCGGCCGCGAGCGGCCGGAGGGGGTGCTGGCGCTGCCGGAGGGCGGGTTCTCGGCCGGGTCGGCCGTGGGCCGGTTCCCGCCCGGCACCTGGGACGCCTACCTGGAGCTGGACCTGGGCGGGCCGCCCGCGCGGTTCAGGATCGAGACCGACGCGAAGACGGTGGCGGGGCCGCACAAGTGGTGGTGGGTCGCCCTGCTGCGGACCGTGCGGCCGTACGCGACGTCGGGGAAGGGGCGGCTGAGCGCGGTGGTCCGGCGGCTCACGGCCAGGACGATCGTGAGAAGAATCATGCAGTAATTGCCAACTATGTGCAGGTGCAAGCCGATGTCCTAAAGTAGGAGCGTTTGACGTCGTTCCCCCCCTGCGGAGGCAGTGTCGTGCACGTACCCGATGGCTTCTTCAACGCGGTCACATCCATCTCGGCGGGAGCAGTCGCGGCCGCCGGGGTGGCGGTCTGCCTGCGTGGCGCGCGGCGTGAGCTGGACGACCGGACCGCGCCGATGGCCGGGCTGGTCGCGGCCTTCATCTTCGCCGTCCAGATGCTGAACTTCCCCGTGGCCGCGGGGACCAGTGGCCACCTGCTGGGAGGCGCGCTGGCGGCCATACTCGTCGGGCCCTATACAGGCGTGTTGTGCATGGCCGTGGTGCTGCTGGTGCAGGCCGTGTTCTTTGCCGACGGCGGGCTGACCGCGCTGGGCGTCAACATCTCCATCATGGGCATCGTCACCGTGCTGGTCGGCTGGGGGATCTTCCGCCTGGTCACCAGGGTGACCAGGAGCCGGGGCGGGATCACGGCGGCGGCGTTCCTGGCCGCGCTGGTGTCCGTGCCGGCCTCCGCGCTGGTGTTCTCCGTGCTGTTCGCGATCGGCGGGACCGCGCCGATCGACCCCATGGCGGTGGCGGCCGCGATGGGCGGCGTGCACGTGCTGATCGGCGTCGGCGAGGGCGCGATCACGGCGGTGACCGTGGGTTCGGTGCTCGCCGTCCGCCCTGACCTCGTGTACGGCGCCCGTGGCCTGGCCCGGCCGCTGATCCTGCGTGGCGCCGAGGGCGAGAGCACGACCGTCGGCGTGCCCGAGCCGGTCGTGGCCACCCGCCGGCTCAAGCCGTTCCTGCTCGGCGGCGTGGGCGTGACGCTGGTGCTGGCCGGGCTCGTGTCCTTCTTCGCCTCCTCCTCCCCCGACGGGCTGGAGGCGGTGGCCGAGAACAAGGGCTTCCTCGGCCAGGCGTCCGACCACCATTTCGGCGCGTGGGCGCTGGCCGACTACGGTGAGGTCGGCGGAATCCCCGTGGGCGTGGCCGGGATCATCGGCGTCGGGCTCGTGCTGCTCATCGCCGGGGCGGTGGCCTACGCCGCGCGGGGTCGGAACAAGATCAAGGTGTGATTCGTGGGCGCTGGGCATCATCACCGGCTCTACCTGCCGGGCGACTCGGTCGTGCACCGGCTGCCGCCGCAGTGCAAGCTGCTGGCCGTGCTCGCCTTCGCCGTCGTGGTGGTGGCCACGCCGCGCGAGCGCTTCTGGGCGTTCGCCGGCTACGCCGTCCTGCTTCTGGCGGTGGCGGTGGTCGCGCGGGTGCCTCCGGGATACGTCGCGCGGCGGATGGCGATCGAGCTTCCCTTCGTGGTGTTCGCGTTCCTCATCCCGATCATCGGGATGGGGGAGCGGACCACGGTGCTGGGCCTCTCGCTGAGCGTGCCGGGGCTCTGGGCGGCCTGGAACATCCTGGCCAAGGCCACGCTCGGGGTGATCGCCTCGGTGCTGCTGGCGGCCACCACGGAGCCGCGGGTGATCCTCATCGGGGCGCAGCGGCTCAGGCTGCCGAGCCTGCTGGTGCAGATCGCCATGTTCATGCTGCGCTACCTCGACGTGATCGTGGACGAGATGCGGCGGATGCGGGTGGCCAGGGAGTCGCGCGGGTTCGCGGCGCGCGACTTCCGGCAGATCCCGGTGATCGCCAGGTCCGCCGGGGCGCTGTTCATCCGCTCGTACGAGCGGGGGGAGCGGGTGCACCTGGCCATGCTGAGCCGGGGATACTCAGGTCAGATGCCGATAATTCAGGATATTTCGGCATCTGCTAGACAGTGGAGCGCCGCGCTCGCCCTGCCCGCCGTCGCCCTCGCAGTGTTGGGACTCGCCCTGTGACCTCTGTGCACTCCCTGGAAGTCAAGCAGCTCGCCTATGCCTATCCCGACGGCACGCAGGCGCTGTTCGGCGTGGACCTGTCGATCGCCCGCGGCGAGCGGGTGGCCCTGCTCGGCCCGAACGGCGCCGGCAAGACCACGCTCGTCATGCACCTCAACGGCATTCTCACCGCAGGGCACGGCAGTGTGGCCGTGGCGGGCACCCCGGTGCGCAAGGACACGCTCAAGGAGATCAGGCAGCGCGTCGGCCTGGTGTTCCAGGATCCCGACGACCAGCTCTTCATGCCCACGGTCCGGGACGACGTGGCCTTCGGCCCGGCCAACGCGGGGCTGCGGGGCGAGGAGCTGGACCGGGTGGTCAAGGACGCGCTGGACCGGGTCGGCATGCTGGAGGCCGCCGACCGGCCGCCGCACCACCTGTCGTTCGGGCAGCGGCGCCGGGTGGCGGTGGCCACGGTGCTCGCGATGGCGCCCGAGATCCTGGTGCTCGACGAGCCCTCCTCCAACCTGGACCCGGCCGCCCGCCGGGAGCTGGCGGAGATCCTGCGCTCCCTGGAGGTGACGGTGCTCATGGTGACGCACGATCTTCCGTACGCGCTGGAGTTGTGCGAGCGCTCGCTCATCCTCTCCGGTGGCGTGATCGCCGCGGACGGCCCCACCCGTGAGCTGCTCGCGGACACCGAGCTGCTGGCCGCGCACCGCCTGGAGCTCCCGTACGGCTTCGCCATTCCCGCGGTTTGAGGGCCAATTGCGCCTGATCTATCAGCTTGTTCATAGTTTGTCCGTGCCCGCTATCCGGGGATGTCGAAGTACAGTGGCTCATCGAGGAGGGGCCAAATGAAGCTGCGGCTTGCGCGACACGCCCTGGGCGATGCCGTGGTGGTGGCCGTTGAGGGAGAGCTTGACCTGTTCACCGCACCGTTCCTGCGCGACGAGGTGCGTGATGCCATCAAGCAGGACGGCGCCAGGCTCGTGCTCGATCTGCAGCAGCTGTCGTTCATGGATTCCAGCGGCCTGTCGGTGCTGATCGAGGCCTGGCGGCTGGCGACGGGAGAGGGCGGCGGCGTGTCCCTGGCGGCGCCCCAGGCGCCGGTGGCGCGCATTCTCCGCACGACCGGGCTGGACCGGCGGATCAAGGTGTACTCCGACGTGGACAGCGCCGTGGGGGAGATTTAACCGCCCCCGAGTAGAACTTCATTCGGTAGGCGGGTTAGGGTCCGGGATATGGACGTGAACGGATCTGCAGCAATCATCTCCGGCGGCGCCAGCGGGCTCGGCGAGGCGACGGCCCGCGAGCTGGCCCGCGCGGGCGCCACCGTGGTCGTGGCGGACCTCAACGAGGAGCGTGGCAAGGCCGTCGCCGACGAGATCGGCGGGGTCTTCGTCAAGACGGACGTGTCGGACGACGAGCAGGTGCAGGCGGCGGTGGAGGCCGCGGTGGCCACCGGCAAGCCGCTGCGCGTGGTCGTCAACAGCGCCGGCATCGGTTGGGCCGAGCGCACGGTCAACCGGGAGGGCAAGCCGCACAGCCCGGCCTCCTACCGCAAGGTCATCGAGGTCAACCTGATCGGCACGTTCAACCTCATGCGCATCGCCGCGGCGGCCATCGCCAAGACCGAGCCGGCCGACGAGGACGGGCAGCGCGGCGTGGTGATCAACACCGCGTCCGTGGCCGCGCTGGAGGGGCAGACAGGGCAACTGGCCTACTCGGCCTCCAAGGGCGGCATCGTGGGCATGACGGTGCCCGCGGCGCGCGACCTGGCCGCGATCGGCGTGCGGGTGAACACGATCTGCCCCGGCATCATCGACACCCCGATCTACGGCTTCTCGGCCAACGCCGAGGAGTTCAAGGCCAAGCTGGTGGCGCCGGTGGTCTTCCCCAAGCGCATGGGACGGGCCGGAGAGTTCGCCCACCTGGTGCGCTCGCTGATCGAGAACGACTACATGAACGCCGAGGTCGTCCGCTTCGACGGCGGCATCCGCTTCCAGCCCAAGTGAGGTCTCGTGTCTGACGAAGTGCTCATCGAGGAGTCCGGGAACGTCGCGATCATCACGATCAACCGGCCCAGGGCACGCAACGCCGTGAACGGGGCGGTGGCGCGGGGGATCGCCGGCGCACTGGACACGCTGGACGGCCGACCCGACATTTCCGCGTACGTCCTGACGGGTGCCGAGGGCACCTTCTCCGCGGGGATGGACCTGAAGGGGTTCCTCAGCGGTGACTTCCCCGTGGTCGAGGGGCGCGGCTTCGGCGGGCTGACCGAGGCGCCGCCGAAGAAGCCGCTGGTGGCCGCCGTGGAGGGCTACGCGCTGGCGGGCGGGTTCGAGATGGCCCTGGCCTGCGACCTCATCGTCGCGTCGTCGGCCGCCACGTTCGGGCTGCCGGAGCCCAAGCGCGGGCTGGTGGCGGGCGCGGGCGGCATCATGCGGCTGCCGCGCCGGATCCCGTACCACGTGGCCATGGAGATCGCGCTGACCGGCGAGCACTACCCGGCCTCCCGCCTGTACGAGCTCGGCCTGGTCAACCGGATCACCGAGCCGGGCCAGGCGCTGGAGGGGGCGCTCGAACTGGCGCGCAAGATCGCCGCCAACGCCCCGCTGGCGCTGGCCGCGACCAAGCGGGTGGTCATGGAGTCGCAGGACTGGTCGCGCGAGGAGATGTTCAAGAAGCAGAGCGCGATCATCGGCCCGGTCTTCGGCTCGAAGGACGCCATGGAGGGCGCCGCCGCCTTCGCCGAGAAGCGCGCGCCCCAGTGGAAGGGCGAGTGACAGGTCCCTCCCGGCTCCGCGCGGAGCGGGAGGGGCACTTTTAGCGCGCGCATAGCGCTTTCCTGCGTACGGTAAAAAGAGGTGACGACGTACCGGGAGAGCGCATGAGCGACTATTCGGGTTCCAGGTTCGACTCGGCCAAGCGCGGCGCCGGCGCCCTTCTCTCCGGTGCGTTGAGCGCGCTCATCATCGTGGTCGCCATGCTCGCCGTGATGTGGGCGGTCGAGGGCGTCGACTTCTTCCTCAACGGCGCGCTCGACCGGGAGTTCGGCATCGTCGGGTGGGAGCCGGACGGGCTGGTCGGCATCCTGTTCGCGCCGTTCCTGCACGGTGGCTTCGGCCATCTCATGGCCAACTCGCTGCCGCTGCTGGTCCTGGGCTTCCTGGCCGGGCTGCGTGACGTGCGCAAGTTCCTCTGGGCCAGCGTGCTGATCATCTTCATCGGCGGCCTCGGCACCTGGCTGACCAGCCCGGGCGTCTACACGGTGGGCGCGAGCGGCCTGGTCTTCGGCTATTTCGGCTATATCCTGGCGCGCGGCGTGTTCGACCGTCGCCTGCTCGACCTGGCCATCGCGGTCGGCGTGGGAATCGCCTACTACGGGATCCTGGCCGGCCTGCTGCCCAACCAGCAGGGCATCTCCTGGCAGGGGCACCTGTTCGGGCTCATCGGCGGCCTGGTCGCCGGCTGGGTGCTGCGCCGCAAGCGGGCCCTCCCGCCCGCCAGGGCGTACTGACGGCGGCGGAGGAGGGCGCTCGCCCTCCTCCGCGGCGAGCCGGATTAGAGGCGCTCGACCACGTGGTCGATGCAGACCGTCAGCGCCTCGACGTCGGCCGGGTCGATGGCCGGGAACATCGCGATGCGCAGTTGGTTGCGGCCCAGCTTGCGGTAGGGCTCGGTGTCGACGATGCCGTTGGCGCGCAGCACCTTGGCCACCGCGGCGGCGTCGACGTCGTCGGAGAAGTCGATCGTGCCGACCACCTGCGAGCGGAACTCGGGGGCGGCGAACGGCGTGGCGTAGGACGACTTGTCGGCCCACGTGTAGAGGCGCTGGCTGGAGTCGGCCGTGCGGGCGGTGGTCCAGGCCAGGCCGCCGCCGGCGTTCATCCAGTCGAGCTGGTCGGCCAGCAGGAACAGCGTCGCCACGGCCGGCGTGTTGTAGGTCTGGTCCTTGGCGGAGTTGTCGATCGCGACCGGCAGGCTGAAGAACTCCGGCACGTAGCGGTCGGTCGCGGCGATCTCCTCGACCCTGGCCAGGGCGCGCGGCGACATGATCGCGATCCACAGGCCGCCGTCGGAGGCGAAGCTCTTCTGCGGGGCGAAGTAGTAGACGTCGGTCTCGGCGAGGTCGACGGGCAGGCCGCCGGCGCCGGAGGTGGCGTCCACGAGCACCAGCGAGTCGCCGCCGCCCACGCGCTTGATCGGCATGGCCACGCCGGTCGAGGTCTCGTTGTGGGTGAGCGCGTAGGCGTCCACGCCGTCCTCGGCGACGGCCGCCGGGTGGGTGCCCACCTCGGACTTGATGACGCTCGGGTCGGCCAGCCAGGGCGCCTTCTTGGCCACCGCGGCGAACTTCGAGGAGAACTCACCGAAGGACAGGTGCTGCGACTTGTCGCGGATGAGCCCGAAGGCCGCGATGTCCCAGAACGCGGTGGTGCCGCCGTTGCCCAGCACGACCTGGTAGCCCTCGGGCAGCGAGAACAGGTCGGCGAGCCCGGAGCGGACGCGGCCGACCAGGTCCTTGACCGGCTTCTGGCGGTGGGACGTGCCCATGAGGCTCGCGCCGGAGGCGGCGAGCGCGGCCAGTTGCTCGGTGCGAACCTTCGAGGGCCCACAGCCGAATCGGCCGTCGGCGGGCTTGATGTCAGCGGGAATCACGATGTCAGCCACGTAGTGGAGCCTACCGAGCGCTGTGCGATGACCCGAACGCGGTCCGGGTTCTGAGACGGTGAAAGTTTCACCCATCAACGCCAGGTCAGGACGGCGCCGGAGCTTGACGAGCCGGGGTTCCTGCCAAGACACATGAGGCGAGATGGCCATGGACGGCGCTGAGGTCCTCACCGCACCGTCCCGGGCGGGTGGGCTACCGCGCGGTACGCGCCGCGCGGTAGCCGTGGGGGATCTTGTGGGGGATCCCGTGGGGATCAGAGCCGGCCGACCACCGCGTCGGCGCCGGGCACGTCGCCCAGCGGTCGCGAGGAGGGGCCGGTGTAGGTGGCGCTGGGGCGGACCAGCCGGCCCGTGCGCTTCTGCTCCAGGATGTGCGCGGCCCAGCCGGCCGTGCGGGCGCAGGTGAACATCGAGGTGAACATGTGCGAGGGCACCTCGGCGAAGTCGAGCACCACGGCCGCCCAGTATTCGACGTTCGTGGCGAGCACCCGGTCGGGCTTGCGGGCGTGCAGCTCCTCCAGAGCGGCCTGCTCCAGCGCCGCGGCGACCTCGTAACGCGGGGCGCCGAGCTCCTTGGCGGTACGGCGCAGCACCCGGGCGCGCGGGTCCTCGGCGCGGTAGACGCGGTGGCCGAAGCCCATGAGCCGGTTGCCCTTGTCGAGCTCGCTCGTGACGTACTTCTTGGCGTCGCCGGTCTGCTCGACGCCTTCGATCATGTGCAGCACCCGGGCGGGGGCGCCGCCGTGCAGCGGACCGGACATGGCGCCCACGGCGCCGGAGAGCGAGGCGGCCACGTCGGCCCCGGTGGAGGCGATGACACGGGCGGTGAACGTGGAGGCGTTCATGCCGTGCTCGGCAGCGGAGGTCCAGTAGGCGTCGATGGCCCTGACGTGCCTGGGGTCGGGCTCACCGCGCCAGCGGATCATGAAGCGTTCGACGATGGTCTTGGCCTCGTCGACCCGGCTCTGCGGCACCATCGGCAGGCCGAGGCCGCGCGCGGACTGAGCCACGAACGAGAGGGCCATCACGGAGGAGCGGGCGAGCTGGTCGCGGGCCTCCTCGTCACTGATGTCGTGCAGAGGCTTGAAGCCGTAGGCGGGGGCCAGCATGGCCAGCGCACTCTGCACGTCGACGCGGATGTCACCGGAGTGGACGGGGATGGGGTACGGCTCCGCCGGGGGTAGACCCGGCTGGAACGCGTTGTCGACCAGCAAGCCCCAGACGGCCCCGAACGGGACGTGACCGACCAGCTCTTCGATGTCGACGCCCCGGTATCGCAGGGCGCCCCCTTCTTTGTCCGGTTCCGCGATCTCGGTCTCGAAAGCTACGACGCCTTCGAGCCCGGGTTTGAAGTCGGACATACTCGGCCGCCTCCCTTTCTTGCCATGTTTCGGCAACGCGATGCCTTGATGTCGAGATACCGGCGGGTCAATTTAACCCCCTCCCAGGTCATGGTCGGTCTCTGGACCCGCCGTAACGACAAACCCGCTGGTGAGGGGGGTGAATGGGATCCGGAACGCGAGCGCGCAAGAATACCGTCTCGTGGATGCCACCCCGCGCCCGCCCACGCTGGCGGGGCTTCGCCGTACGTACGAGGGCGAGCCGCTGCTCGAATCCGACCTCGCGTCCGACCCGATCGAGCAGTTCACGGCCTGGTTCCAGGACGCGCTCGCGGCCGGACTGCCCGAACCCAACGCCATGGTGCTGGCCACCGCCTCGGCTGGCGGCCGGCCCAGCGCCCGTACCGTCCTGCTGAAGGGCTACGACGAACGCGGATTCGTCTTCTACACCAACTATGAGTCCCGCAAGGGCCGCGACCTGACCGAGAACCCCCGCGCGTCGCTGCTGTTCCCCTGGCACCCCATCCGCCGCCAGATCCGGGTCGAGGGAACTGTGACGAGGATCTCCCACGAGGAGTCCGCCGAGTATTTCGAGTCCCGCCCGTACGGGTCCCGGATCGGGGCCTGGGCCTCGCGGCAGTCGGCGGTCGTGCGGTCCAGGGAGGAGCTGGATCACCGCTATGAGGAACTGGCGGCGCGCTGGCCGGAGAACCCGCCGGTGCCCGACTTCTGGGGAGGTTTCCGGGTGACGCCGATCGAGATGGAGTTCTGGCAGGGACAACTCGACAGGATGCATGACAGGCTGCGGTATCGGCGGGTCCGACCCGGATGGGCGCTAGAAAGGCTTGCCCCTTAATGTTCCTCAAGTGGCATTCGGGGAGCTGATACGGCGACATCTGATAGATACCAGGCCGCTCGGCGTTCCCGAGTACCGTCGGATCTGGTTGGGCCAGGCCGTGTCACAGCTGGGCGTCGGCGTCACCGTGGTCGCCGTCGGCCAGCAGGTCTTCGAGATCACCCGCTCGTCGTTCTGGGTGGGGCTGCTCGGCATGGCCAACCTGATCCCGCTGATCGTCTTCGGCCTGTGGGGCGGGGCGATCGCGGACGCGGTCGACCGGCGCAAGCTGCTGATCATCGGCTCGGTCATCGCCTGGGCCGCCACCCTGTTCATCCTGGTGCAGGCGCTGTTCGGGCTGGGCAACGTCTACCTGATCTTCGCGGCGGTGGCGGTGAACTCCACCGGCGCCGCCATCACCGGCCCGACCAGGGGCGCGATCATCCCGCGCATCATGCGGCCGGAGCTGGTGCCGGCGGCCAACGCGCTCAACTCGCTGGTCTACAGCATCGGCGCGGTGACGGGGCCGATGATCGGCGCGGTGCTGATGGCCGTCAGCGGCTTCGCGGGCGCGTACGCGGTGGACGCCCTGCTGTTCACCGCCAGCCTCTACGCGGCCCTCAGACTGCCCTCACTGCCCCCGCTGGGCGAGGTGACACGTCCGGGTGCCCGCGCGGTCGCCGAGGGGCTGAGCTTCATCCTGAGCCACCCCGTCCTGCTGATGTCCTTCGTCGTGGACATCATCGCGATGGTCTTCGCCATGCCCCGGGCGCTCTTCCCGCAGCTCACCCACGAGCGGTTCGGCGACTCGCTGATCGCGCTCGGCTGGATGAACTCCTCCATGGCCATCGGCTCGGTCGTCGGAGCGCTGTTCTCCGGCTGGGTGGGCCGGGTCTCGCGGCAGGGGGTGGGGCTGGTCGTCGTCATCGCCATCTGGGGTCTCTCCGTGGCCGCCGCGGGGCTCGCGCACGACCTGTGGCTCCTGGTGGCGTTCATGGCCCTGGGCGGGGTGGCGGACGTGTTCTCGTCGGTGTGGCGGCAGTCGATCCTGCAGCTCTACGCGCCGGACGAGATGCGCGGCCGGCTGCAGGGGGCGTTCATGGTGGTGGTGGCGGGCGGGCCGCGCCTGGGCGAGCTGCGCGCCGGGGCCATGGCGACGACGCTGGGGCTGGGCGGCGCGTGGGTGGGCGGCGGCATCGCCTGCGCCGTCACGGTGATCGTCGTCGGGCTGTCGGTCAGTGGTTTCCGGAATTACCGCGCACGTTCGCTGCAGCCCTGAGGTCCGACAGGAAGCCGGCGTACGCGGCCTCCCTGTCGGGCGCGCGCAGCACGGCCGAGGGGTGGACGGTGGCCACCGCGAGCGCCTCGCCCAGCGGCACCGGCTCGCCCCTGTGATGCGTCACCCGGAACGCCCGCCCCAGCAGGGCCCGGCCGGCCGTGGCGCCGAGCACCACGATCACCTCGGGCCGGACCACGGCCAGTTCGGCGTTGAGCCACGGCAGGCAGGCGTCGACTTCGGCCGCCGTCGGTTTCTGATGGATCCGCCTCTTCCCCCGCAGAGTGAAAGAGAAGTGCTTAACCGCATTCGTGAGATATACGTCCTCGCGCCGGATTCCTGCCTCATTCAATCCTTTGTCCAATATGCGGCCCGCCGGGCCGACGAACGGGTGCCCCTGCCGGTCCTCCTGATCACCGGGTTCCTCGCCCACGAGCATGAACGCGGCCGCCCGCGGACCCTCGCCGAACACCGTCTGAGTGGCGTCGCGATAGAGGCCGCAACCCTGGCAGGAGGCCGCCGCCCGGCGCAGCGAGGCGAGATCGCGCTGGTCGGGAAGGAACCGGGCCGCCCCGTTGTTGCCGTCCTTAGTCATTGTCGGTCGTTCTCCCAATAGGGTTCTCGTGATTCCTGTGCCCGCCGCGGACGGGCTCAGTCCCCGCCACGACCGGCGTAACATTCAGTTGGGAGGAGCCTTGACCGCACACGGCCTGATCGACACCACGGAGATGTATCTCCGGACCATTTACGAGCTCGAAGAAGAGGGCATCGTCCCGCTTCGGGCCCGGATAGCAGAGCGCCTGGCGCAGAGCGGCCCCACCGTCAGCCAGACCGTCGCCCGCATGGAGCGTGACGGCCTCGTCCGCGTCGAAGGCGACCGGCACCTGTCGATGACCGACCTGGGCCGCACCCTCGCCACCCGGGTGATGCGCAAGCACCGCCTCGCCGAATGCCTGTTGATCCAGGTCATCGGGCTTCCGTGGGAGGAAGTGCACATCGAGGCGTGCCGCTGGGAGCACGTCATGTCGGATTCCGTCGAGGCGCGCCTGGTGACGCTGCTCGACAACCCCACCGAATGCCCGCACGGCAACCCCATCCCGGGGCTCGGCGAGCTGGGCGCGCGGGAGCCCGCGGAGGTGGCCGTCGACACCCTGATCTCGATGTGCGACGTGGCGGGACCGAGGGACGTGCCCGTCGTCGTGCTGCGAATCAGCGAACAAGTGCAAAGGGATCCCGCGGTGATGCTTAAACTCAAGCAAGTTGGGATACAACCCGGACGCGAGGTGACGCTCGCGGCGAGCGACGATGGTGTGCGGGTGACAGGTGACGGTGACGCGAACGACACTCCCGCGGAGCTTCCGCGCGATGTCGCGGCGCACGTTTTTGTCTCCAAGCGCTGACGCGCGCGCGGCTGCTTGGTTGAATCCCTCTTGGGAGGCCCTCCACTCTCCCCTGGCCAAGACTGTTGCAGGAGCGCCCGTGGTCCGCTTTGCAGACACGCCACCCCGAGGAGTGGTCGCCGGATGACGCGATGGGGGGATCTGTCCCAAGAGACGGCTGATCACCTTGCTGCCGGTTCCGTGCTCGACCATGCAGAGATGGCGGTGGTCGTCACCGACCGTTTCAGCAACCTCCTCTACTGGAACCCGTTCGCCGAGAAGCTCTTCGGGCGCCCGGGCAAGTCGCCGCTGCGCGACACGTCGGTCCTGTCCCTCGGGATCATGGAGAAGGATCACCCGCAGGCCATCGAGCTGGCCAAGCACGTGCTCAAGGGCGGCGTGTGGGAGGGGACGTTCGACGTCAGGCGCGGCGACGGCACCATCGTCTACGTGCGGGCCCAGGCCGTGCCGCTGCGCCACGACTCCGGCGCGGTGACGGGCATCGTCATCATGGCCAGGGAGGCGCTGCGGAGCAACGAGCGGGAGAAGGACCGGTTCGGGCTGCTTGAGCGCATCGGCGAACGGCTGGCCGGCTCTCTCTACGTCGAGGAGACGCTCAAGCGCGTCGCGGAGATGCTGGTCCCCCAGTTCGCCGACCACTGCTTCATCGAGTTGATGGAGGGTGACAGGCTCGTCCGCCGGGTCTCCCAGCACGTACAGGGATGGACGCCGCCGGCGGGCACCTGGAAGCCGGTGGGAGCCGAGATCCGCTACCCCACCGGCCACTATGCCGACACGGCTCTGCGCCGCCAGGAGACGATCCTGGTCGAGGACTTCACGACCAGCAAATTTCCCGTGCCGCACGAGGGCAGCGCGCGGTTGTGCGGCGAGGTCGGCATGACCTCGGCCATCGTCGCCCCGCTGCTGGTGCGCGGCGAGACGCTGGGGCTGATGTATCTCGGGCTGTCCAACCTCACCGACCGGCGCAGCCCCCACTACGACGCCTTCGACCGCGACTTCGTCGGCGCCATCGCCACCAGGGTCGCGCTGGCGATCGACAACGCGCTGCTGTTCGAGGAGGAGCGGCACACCGCCGAGTCGTTCCAGAAATACCTGCTGCCCAGGGCGCTGCCCCAGCTCGACGGCCTGCAGATCGCGGTGCGCTACTACCCGGCGGCCCCGCTCGCCTCCCACGGGCAGGGCATCCAGACCCAGGTCGGCGGCGACTGGTACGACGTGATCCCGCTCTCGGCCGGCCGCGTCGGCATCGTGATCGGCGACGTCGAGGGCCGGGGCGCCAAGGCGGCGGCCATCATGGGCCAGCTCAGAGCGGCGCTGCGGGCCTTCGCCCAGGACGACAAGTCGCCCGCCGACATCCTGGCCAGGCTCGACGAGTGGACCCGCATCATCGCCACCCCCGAGCAGGACGACAACGGCGCGGACGTCAGCATCCCGCCCATCGTGACCTGTCAATACCTCGTCTACGACGCCTGGTCCCGGCAGCTGTCCTTCGCCAACGCCGGGCACGCGCCGCCGCTGCTGCTGGCCGACGGCCAGTGCGTGGAGCTCGACATCGAGGAGGTGGGCCAGCCGCTCGGGGTGCGTGCCAAGGGCATGCACGCCGACCTGGTCTACAAGGAGGAGACCCGTACGCTGCCGCCGGGCGCGGCGCTGCTGCTCTACACCGACGGCCTGGTCGACCGCCGGCCCGGCCGCGACGGCAGGATGCCGAGCGACGAGGAGACGCTCGGCGTGCTCTGCGACAAGCTCTCCAAGGTGGCCGACGCCGAGGTCGAGCGGGTCGCCGAGGCCGCCACGGTGGCGGTGCCCGGCGAGATCGACGACGACATGGCGATCCTGGTCGTCCGCTCCAGCGACGTGAACCTCGACGTGGAGGAGCGCACGTTCCCGGCCCAGCCGATCATGGTGGGCGAGGCGCGCCGGATGGCCGCGGAGGCCTTCTCCGGGTGGAACGTGCCGGAGGAGCGGGCCGAGCTGGCCTGTCTGCTGGTCTCCGAGGTCGTGACCAACGTGGTGCTGCACGCCTCCACCGCCAACGTGCCGCGCAGGGAGCTGGTCGTGGAGGGGCCGCCGCTGCCGTTCGAGGAGTCCTGGGACGTGCCGGGCTTCGAGGACGAGGCGGTCGGCGACAAGGAGTTCACGCTGAGGTTGCGCAGAGGCGAGGAGTCGGTCTGGGTCGAGGTGTTCGACCAGGACCTGCGCCTGCCTCGGATCCGCAGCGCCGGCGAGAACGACGAGGGCGGGCGCGGCCTTTACCTGGTCGACCAGCTCGCCAGGCGATGGGGATCGCGTCCTACCAGGGAAGGCAAAGCCGTCTGGTTCGAGATTCCCACGCGCAGCAGGTGAGTGATTCACTGGCGGCATGGAGCTGGCCTACGAACGACGGGGCACCGGCGAGCCGCTGATCCTCATCCACGGCATCGGCCACCACTGGCAGGCGTGGCTGCCGGTGCTCGACCGGCTGGCCACCGCTCGCACGGTCGTCGCGATCGACCTGCCGGGCTTCGGGGTGTCGCCCGGCCTGCCCGCCAGGACTCCCTACACCGCCGAGGCGCTGGCCGACGCGGTCGAGTCGTTCTGCTCGCTGCTCGGCCTGCGCGACCCGCACGTGGCGGGCAACTCGCTGGGCGGCTACGTGGCGCTGGAGCTGGCCTCGCGCGGCGTCGTGAGCTCGGCCACCGCGCTGTCGCCGGTCGGCTTCTGGTCCCGCCCCGAGCTGCTCTACTGCCAGTCGGTGCTGCGGGCCATGCGTGCCTTGGCCCGGTCGCTGCCCGTCGAGCAGCACGCCAGGATGGCGGGCAACCGGCTCCTGCGGGCGCTGTCCGCCGGGCTCCTGGTGGCCCACCCGTCCCGGCTGGAGCCCGCCGCGCTGGTCGCCGCCACGCGGGCGCTGGGCGGGGCGGCCGGCTTCGACGAGACGCTGGAGTCGTTCGGCGGGCTGATGCCGCCGGCGCCGCCGAAGTCGCCCATCACGATCGCCTGGGGCGAGCACGACCGGCTGCTGCCGTGCCGCCAGGCGGTGCGCGCGGCGCGGTGGTCGGGGCAGCGGGTCAAACTGCTGAAGGGCTGCGGGCACGTGCCGATGAGCGACGATCCCGAGCTCGTGGCGCGCGTCATCCTGGAGGCCGGCCGCTAGCGCATCGTCTGGCCCCAGATGAGCAGCATGACGATGACGAAGACGACCATCACCCCCACATAGCCGACCGGCCCCAGGCGGATCGCCCGGCGCACGCGGTTGAGGCCCCAGGCGAACAGGAACGCCAGGAAAACCAGGAGGATCAGGCCGCCGTCCATGGTCTCCAGTATGCGGCGCGGACGGCCTCACCGTGCGGTCAGAAACCGAACGAGCGCCCGATGATCTCCTTCATGATCTCCGTGGTGCCGCCGTAGATCGTCTGCACCCGGCTGTCCAGCCAGGCGCGGGCCACCGGATACTCCATCATGTAGCCGTAGCCGCCGTGCAGCTGGAGACAGCGGTCGATGACCTTGGTCTGCAGTTCGGTGGTCCACCACTTGGCCTTGGCGGCGTCCACGGCGGTCAGCTCGCGGGCGTTGAGCGCGCGTACGCACTTGTCGACGTAGTGGCGGGCGATCTCGGTCTCCGTGGCCAGCTCCGCCAGGACGAACCGGGTGTTCTGGAAGGATCCGAGGTTCCGGCCGAACGCCTGGCGGGTCTTGCAGTATTCGATGGTCTGCTCCAGCACGGTCTCGGCCGCGGCCACCGCCGCCACGGCGATCGACAGGCGCTCCTGGGGCAGGTTGTTCATGAGCTGGGCGAAGCCCTCGCCGTCGCGGGGGCCGAGGCGGTTGGCGGTGGGCACGCGTACGTTCTCGAAGAACAGCTCGGCCGTGTCCTGGGCCTTCATGCCGACCTTCTCCAGGTTGCGCCCGCGGGAGAAGCCCTCCATGCCCCGCTCCACGACCAGCAGCGTCGTGCCCCTGGCACCTGCTGTGGGGTCGGTCTTGGCCACCACGACGACGAGGTCGGCGTTGACGCCGTTCGTGATGAACGTCTTCTGCCCGTTGACCAGGTAATGATCCCCCTTGGGGAGCGCCGTGGTCCTGATGCCCTGCAGGTCGCTGCCGGCGCCTGGCTCGCTCATCGCGATGGCCGTGATCAGCTCCCCGGCGGCGAAGCCGGGCAGCCACCGCTGCTTCTGCTCGTCGTCGGTCAGATCCACCAGGTACGGGGCCATGACGTCGTTGTGCAGCGAGAACCCGAGCCCGGTCGCCCCATGCCGCATGATCTCCTCGAGGATGACCGCGTTGTACCGGAAGTCGGTGATGCCCGCGCCGCCGTACTCCTCCGGCACCGAGAACCCGAACATGCCGAGTTCGCCGGCCTTCTTCCAGACCTCGCGCGGCACGATGCCGTCCTTCTCCCACTGGCCGTGGTGGGGCACGACCTCACGGGCCATGAACTCCCGTACGGTCTCGCGGAAGAGCAGGTGCTCCTCGTCGAAGAGGTCTCGCTGCATCGGTAAGCCTCCCGAATGGAATTCTGTTACTGGCAGGTATACCCCGATTTCCGGGCCGACGGGCACCCCTGGACACGGGTTCATCACAAGTGCCGGACGAGTCCAGGAATGCCATGTGTTGCAGGGGTTTTCGACCCTAAGATCTACCCTCGGTCCTTCCTTGGGTGATCGGAGTCTTCCGTGAGTCGATGGCGCAAGGCGTTAGTCGCTACTTCGGTTGGTGCGGCGGCGGCCGCGGCATTCGTCGTAACCTCCTCGATTCCCAGCCAGGCTCAGACGTCCCTGGTGGCCAACTACCGCTGCACCGGCGGGATCGCGGGCGCGGGGGTGGAGCTGGAAGCCCGGATGACCCCGCAGGTCGAAGGCGGGCTCATGAACGTCGGCTGGGCCATGTCCTACAAGGGCCAGCGGAGGTTCGGTTCGCCCGGCTACTTCTCCGAGGGCTCCTTGCTCAGCCTCGACGGCGTCGTGGACATCAGCGGCGCCTGGAACGGCCAACTCCGTCCCCAGGGCGACCAGGAACAGGGCGAACTGGTGCCGGGAGACTTCCTCGAACTTCCTGAGGGGCTGTCGGACCAGGGCTCCATCGACCGGTCGGGGACCATTCGCTTCAAGCCCGGCGCGCTGGCCGTCAGGTTCACGCCCGCCGAGGGCGAGGCCATGGTCAACGACAAGCCCGGCGTGGACTTCACCGCCGGCTGGGCGTGGGAGCACACCGAGGAGCAGTATGGCGACCACGTCAACGACGTGACCAAGACGAGCACGGCAGGCGAGATCGCCAAACTGCGGTTCACCGGCACGAAAGTGGAGTACATCGGCCGGCGCGCGCCAGACCTTGGACCGATCCGAGTGATCCTCGACGGCCAGCCGGTCACCGACCCGCCGGTCGAGCCGGGGAAGAACCGCGCGGGCCAGCCCATGATCGGCACGGAGACCCAGGAGGTTCTCTGGACGTCGCCGGAGCTGGAATACGGGCCGCACACCATCGAGATCGTCAACATCGAGGACAAGCCCGCCTACGTGGACGCCTTCCGCGTCACCACCAGCGGTATCACCGCGCCGCCGACCCATGACCAGGCCACGTGCCAGTTGGTGAACGACCCGGGCGTCATCGAGATCACCGTCTCGGGCCCCACCGACGACCCGACCGAGGATCCGACCGACGAACCGACGGAGGAACCGACGGACGAGGATCCGGGCAACGACGATCCGCCCAACGATGACCCCAACGACGACGACCCGCAGGACGACTCGCAGAACGGCGGCCCGGACCACGTGAGCGTGCTGGTGATGGGCTCGACGTCGGCCACGCCGAGGACCACCGGCCCGACCGCGACCAAGTACGCCAGGGCTCAGGTGGCCAGGACGCCCCAGGGCGGCGTGGACACCGGTGAGGCGCCGGATCCGGTCGGCCCGCCGTTCGGGCTCGTGGCCGGCGGGGCGGTGCTGCTGATGGGCAGTGTCGGCGGCGGCCTGATGCTGCGCCGGCGCGCGGGTGAGCACGTGGGAGGGAGGAAGTGATGGCCGAGCAGGACAAGGCGGAGCAGCCGGAACAGCCGGAGAAAGTGGAGAAGCCGGAGAAGCCGGAGCAGACGCCGATGCAGCGGGCGCTCCCCGGGCTGCTGGTCGCCGGCTCCCTGGGCGGTGTCGGCATCGTCATGGTGAGCCTGCTCTCGCTGGCACCCCAGGTGGACGACGGCTCGGAGTCGCTCGCGGCGGCCAAGACCGAGCCGACGAAGGTGGAGGTGGCGAACGCGGGCGCGTTCGTGCTCCCGGCGACCGTCGGCCCCGGCGGCGAGAACGTGCCCCTGACCGCCGCCCGCCTGGACGCACCCCCGCCGCTGGCGGCAGCGCCCTTCGTCTCCCCGTTCACCCCGCCCAAGACCAAGACCGCCAAGGCCAAGGCCAAGCCGATCCGCATCAAGATCCCCAAGATCAAGGTCAACGCCCCGATCGGCGCGGTGGGCATGACCAAGGGCGAGCTGGGTGTCCCGCCGCTGAGCAAGCCGGGCCTGACCGGCTGGTACAACGGCGCACCGCTGCCCGGCGAGATCGGCCCCGCGGTCATCAACGGCCACGTGAGCACCC
This sequence comes from Nonomuraea jiangxiensis, assembly GCF_900099965.1. Classification (GTDB taxonomy): domain Bacteria; phylum Actinomycetota; class Actinomycetes; order Streptosporangiales; family Streptosporangiaceae; genus Nonomuraea; species Nonomuraea jiangxiensis. The sequence goes on from NZ_FNDJ01000046.1 coordinate 40,550, forward strand.
GTAAGGGCCCCGCCGTCTTCGAGCGCCTGCGCGAGCTGTCCAAGGGCGACCAGATCTACGTGTACCGGTCGGACAAGAAGGTCGCCCGCTTCACGGTGAGCGGGATCGAGCAGGCCGGCAAAACCTCGTTCCCGACATCCCGCGTGTACGGGTCGACGAATGACTCTCAGCTGAGGCTCATCACCTGTGGTGGAGTCTTCAACTCCAAGGCGCACAGTTACACGGACAACATCATCGTGTACGCAACGTTGTCGAAGAAGAAGGGCTGAGGAAGGAAGTTGGGGCGGTTTTGGCCGTTTCCCGGAAGTTGACAGGGACAGTTCGTAGGATCTCAACCTAGCTGTGACCAAGGGCTGGAATTCTGGCACGACTGTTGCCACTGTTGCGAAACGGAGATGGACTCGTGCTTACGTCCCAGGCGTGGCGCCGCCTCGCCCTAAAGACCTCGGCTTTGGGATTGATGGGCACGCTCGTCGCCTTTGTCGGCTCCATCTTCATCCTCTCGACACCGACGGCGGCCTTGGCAGACGTGACCAAGCAGTTCAGCTACACGTGTCCCGGCACGATGCTCAACACGACCGCTCAAACGATCAACGTCGGGCTCAGGGCACCGAACTCAGTGACGGCAGGTTCGACCTTCGATCTCACTGTGAGCATCCCGCAGCTGACCCTTGCGTCTGCTCCCACGATGCAGACCACCTTGCAGGTCAACGCCACGCTGGTGCCCACGCCGGGCTCGATCCAGGACCCGGGAGTCAAGACCGGGGCAGCGGTCACGACCAGTGTCACGGTGCCCGCCAAGGAAGTGGTCTACAGGGTGACAGTGCCGGCGGGCACCACCAGCAAGGTGAGCGTGGACCCCGGCAACTTGGTGCTGAGCCTCGCCCAGCCGACCACCACCACAACCACGTGCACGACGACCTCCACCGAAGTCCTTGACGTGCCCATCGGGACGAATGGCGGTGGCAACGACGACGAGGATGTCGTCACCTACACCTGCAACCTCTCCCCGGACACCGCCAGCGACCCCGACAACCTCTACCCGGCCGACGTGGACGTCAGGGTCGAGATGACGATGCCGACCAGCGCCACCGCCAACGCCGACGCCTCCATCACCTGGAAGGGCACCGTCGAGAACACCGGCGACCCGTTGACGGTCCCCACCGGGTTCCCCACCACCGGCGCGAAGGTGTTCGCCACCCTGAAGGCGAGTGGCGCGGGATCTCCGTCCACCGCGACCGGGGAGGCCACCCTCACCAGCGTGACGGTGGGCAACGACATCACGACCATTCCCCAGGTCACCGTCAAGGTGAAGCCCACCTCCACCGGCACGGTGACCATCACCCCTGGTGACCTGGTGTTCGGCGCGGCCACGACCGGCACCACGACGGCACCGGCGATCAGGTGTGTCGCGCCCACGTCCGACCTCAAGACCTACACGTTCCAGGTGGCCGCCGCCACGACGAGCCCGAGCCCCAGCCCCAGCCCCACCACCACCAGCCCCACGGCCACGAGGACCAGCACCGCGACGGTGACCGTCACGCCCACCAGCAGGCGGACCTCCCAGACTCCCAAGGCTGGGGCCGACACCGGTGCCGGTGGCATGATGGGTCCTGACGGGCGGATGTTCATCCTGACGGGCGTCGCTCTGATCGGCGCCGCCGCGGCGGGCGGGCTGATCTTGCGTCGTCGTTCCATCCGAGGTTGACGGACGTGGCAGGTCATTACTCGTACGGCGGCGACCAGATCCCGCCGTCGCAGGACAAGGCGGGCTCGGCGCTCAGGACCGTGCTGATCGTGGCAGCGATCGTCGGGGTCGTCACCGTCGTGGCCGGGCTGCTGATCGTGCTGAAGTCCCCTGACGAGTACGGCCTGGCCAGCAACAGGGACGCGCTGGACCTCCGGGTGCAGCCGGAGAAGAAGGTGTCGGGGGAGCCGCAGCAGGCGCTCTTCCAGGCGGACCCGGACGTGCCGCCGCCGTTGCCGCAGATCCACCCGGCCCCGCCGATGCTGCCGTCCACCCCCGTCCGGATCGTGATCAAGCGCTTGGGGATCAACGCGCCGATCGAGTCCGTCGGGCTGGAGAGGGACGGCACGATCGAGGTGCCGGCGGCCGACAACCCCAATCTGGTCGGCTGGTACCGGAACATGTCCACGCCGGGCGAGAAGGGCCCTGCGGTGCTGCTCGGGCACAAGGACACCAGGACGCGGGCCGCCGTGTTCAGCCGGCTCTACCAGATCAAGAACGGCGACACCATCGAGGTCAAGCGGCAGGACAAGACCACCGCCGTCTTCACGGTCGGCGGGGTCGAGCAGGCCAGCAAGAAGACGTTCCCGACGCAGCGCGTCTACGGAGCGCAGGAGAACGCCCAACTCCACCTCATCACCTGCGGCGGGATCTACAACCGCAGCATCGGGCACTACACCGACAACATCATCGTCTACGCGACGATGACGAGCTCCTATCGAAGCTGAGCGCGGAGGCTGGCATGGGCTGGATGGCGAAGCGGCGACTGCGTACTGGCCCGACGGCGGTCTTGCCGGCCAAACCCGATCCGGACGAGCTGTTGCGCATCCTGCAACTCGCGGATCCGAGCGCCAGGCGGGACGGCGACGACATCGTGGCCTCCGACGTACGGGTGTGCGCCCCGGTCGAGGCCCCGGCCGAGCTGACGGGCGGCGAGCTGGAGCAGGCGTGGGCGGTCAGGATGGCCGCCGAGGGCCCGCTGCCGCTGAACTTCTTCGACCGCTATCTCGCCGAGGGCCTGGCGTTCCGGCTCAACGGGCTGGCGGTGACCCGGGGCGAGGTGAGCGACCCGGCCGACGGCGAGGGGTACGGGCCCGCCGTCATCCTCCCGGCGCGCCCCACGGCCGAGGAACTGGCTCCGCTGCTGGAGCCGCAGGAGGACGACGAGTTCGCGTTCGTCGCGGGGGACATCAAGGCCGTCCTGGTCCCGGAGAAGGGCCAGCCGCCGGCCGCGCAGGAGTTCCTGCCCTTCGCCACCGAGCTCACCGCGATCGAGTTGCGCGGAGACGAGCCGGTCAAGCTGGGGACGCTGGCCCTGGAGCTGTCGGAGGCGCTGAACGGCCTGGCGGTGGACCGGTGGCGGTTCAGGATCGACGCGGCGGAGGACCTGGTGCCGCCCGCCTGACGCCCAGAACCCCGTTCTGTTGTAGTCTGCCTCTTGTAACCGAATAATGCTCGGTTTCCAGGAGGCACCGTGGCAGAGGCGTACATCGTCGGGGCGGTTCGCACCCCGGTCGGCAAGAAGAAGGGCGGTCTGTCCACCGTCCACCCCACTGACCTGGCTGCTCACACGCTGAGGGCGCTGATCGACCGCACCGGGGTCGACCCGGAGGCGGTCGAGGACGTGATCATGGGGTGCGTCATGCAGTTCGGCCCCCAGAGCATGGACATCGCGCGCAACGCCTGGCTGTCGGCCGGCCTGCCGGAGACCACCGCGGGCGTCACCATCGACCGGCAGTGCGGCTCCTCGCAGCAGTCGATCCACTTCGCCGCCCAGGGCATCATGTCGGGCACCCAGGACCTGGTGGTGGCGGCCGGCGTCGAGTCGATGAGCATCGTTCCCATGGGCTCGTCGATCTCGACCGCGCTGGAGAAGGGCATGCCGTTCCCGTTCGGCGAGAAGTGGGTCGAGCGGTACGGTAAGCAGGAGATCTCGCAGTTCCGCGGCGCGGAGCTCATGTGCGAGAAGTGGGGCTACGCGCGCGAGGTGCTGGAGCAGTACGCCTTCGAGTCCCACCAGCGGGCCGCCAAGGCCATCGCCAACGGCCACTTCAAGGACCAGATCGCGCCCGTCAACGGGGTCGAGGACGACGAGGGCCCGCGGGCCGACACGACGCTGGAGAAGATGGCCGGGCTGAAGACGCTCAAGGAGGACGGCCGGATCACCGCCGCCACCTCCTCGCAGATCTCCGACGGCGCCGGCGCGGTGCTGATCGCGTCGGAGCAGGCGGTCAGGGACCACGGGCTGACCCCGCGCGCCCGCATCCACCAGCTCGCGCTCATGGGCGACGACCCGGTCTACATGCTGACCGCGCCGATCCCCGCCACGCGGCGGGCGCTGAAGAAGTCCGGGATGTCGATCGGCGACATCGACGTCGTGGAGATCAACGAGGCGTTCGCGCCGGTGCCGCTGGCCTGGATGGAGGAGCTCGACGCCGACCCGGCCCGGGTCAACCCCAACGGCGGCGCCATCGCGCTCGGCCACCCGCTCGGCGCCACGGGCGCGATCCTCATGACGAAGCTGCTGCACGAGCTGGAGCGCTCGGGCGGCAGGTACGGGTTGCAGACGATGTGCGAGGGCGGCGGCCAGGCCAACGTCACGATCATCGAACGGCTCTGAGAAAAGGGGTGCGGGCGCCGCCTCCAGGCGTACGGGGGAGGCGACGCCCGCTCACTACCATCCCGGTAGTTGTCTAACGGCCCTTGGGCGGGATGCGCCGGGGCGGCGCGATCGGCCGCTGCGGCATCTTGGGCATAGGCCGCGTCAAGGGCAGGTGCGGAACGTTTTTCTTCCTGCCGGAACGAACTCGCATAGGGAAAGCTCCTTTACGTAACTCACGACGCCGGCTCGATGGAAAGGCCGGTCGGCAAGCCCGCGTCTCGATGGACTGGGACTGGGTGCGAATCACGGGTAAAGGCGCATGTCCATGACGGTAGAGGGTCGCCGCGACCCCGGGCAACCGAATTAACCGGCGATCACGGCAGGCGGCTCGGGGCGGCCTTCTGGACCTGCTGGAACACCACCGACGTACGGAACCCGACGATCTCCTTGCGCTTGCTCAGCCGGTCCAGCAGGAACGCGTGCAGGTGGTCCAGGTCCCGCACCGCCACGTGCAGCAGGAAGTCGTCCCCGCCCGCCAGCACGAACACGCTGAGCACCTCCGGCATCTCCGCGGCCGAGGTCTTGAAGGTGTTGATCACCTCCCGGCTGAGCGGGCGCACCTGGACCGAGACCATGGCCTGCACGCCGCGGTTGAGCGCGACCGGGTCGATGTCGGCGTGGTAGCCGCGGATGACGCCGCGGCGGGTGAGGGCCCGGACACGTTCCAGACACGTGGAGGGCGCGATCCCGAGCTGGCGGGCGAGCTCCCTGTTGGACTGCCGCGCATCCGTCTGGAGCAACCGCACGATCGCCGAATCAAGTTCGTCCATGGTGGCGAATTTTATGCCGTTCCAGTCATTTGTTCGGCGACCAATCCTCCTGACCGAATGTCTGGGCTACTTTCCTTGCCCATGGCGAAACGTGCGTATGGACACCTCGGCGTGGGGCAGGGCACCGCGCTGCTGGTCGGCGCGGTGCTGGGGCCGGGGATGCTGGTGCTGCCGCACCTGGCCGCCGCGGCGGCGGGACCGGCGTCCGTGCTGGCCTGGGCGGGACTGCTGGCGCTGAGCGTGCCGGTCGCGCTGACGTTCGCCGCGCTGGGCGGGCGCTATCCCGACGGCGGCGGGGTGGCGAGCTTCGTCGGGCTCGCGTTCGGGCGGCACGCCTCCGCGGTGACCGGGTGGTGGTTCTTCGGCGCCGTGCCCATCGGCACGGTCGCGGGCGCGCTGGTGGGCGGCCAGTACGTCGAGGCCTGCCTCGGCCTGGACGCCACCCTCGCCGCCTGCCTGATCCTGGCCGCCGCGTTCGCCGCCAACGCCGCGGGCCTGCGCACTTCCGGGCGGCTGCAACTCGGCCTCGTCGTCCTGCTCGTCGCGCTGCTGGCCGCCGCCGTGATCAGCGCCGCGCCGCACGCCGACCCGGCGAACTTCACCCCCTTCGCCCCGTACGGCTTCGCCGGCGTGGTCAGCGCGGCGGGCGTGCTCATGTTCGCCTTCGTGGGCTGGGAGGCGGCCAGCCACCTGTCCGCCGAGTTCGCCACCGGGAGCAGGGGCCTGCTCAGGGCCACGGTGGTGACCCTGATCGTGATCGCCGTCCTGTACGTCGGCGTCTCCGTCACCTCCGTGGCCGTGCTCGGGGCCGGCATGCCCGGCGTGCCGCTCATGGCGATGCTGGAGACCGGCATCGGCCCCGCCGCGCGGCCGGTCACCGGGGTCGCGGCGGTGCTGCTGACGTTCGGGGCGGTCAACACCTACCTCGCCGGGGCCGCCCGGCTGGGCGCGGCGCTGGCCAGGGACGGGGCGCTGCCCGGCTGGTTCGCCAGGGGCGGGGAGCCGGGCGGGACGCCGTACCGAAGTCTGGGGCTGCTGGCCGTGCTGAGCGTGCCCGTAGTGGTCCTGGCCGTGGACGTGGACCTGCTGATGCGGGCGACCTCGGCGTGCCTGGCCGCCGTCACGGTGGCGGGCGTGGCGGCGGCGGTGCGGATGCTGCCCGCGGGACGGCACCGGACGACGGCCGTGATCGGAACCGGAATGGCGGTCGTGGCGCTGGCGTTCTGCGGCGTTTATCTGGTGGTTCCCGCGGGATTGGCCCTGGTGGCGTGGGTGGTGATGAGGGCTCGCATGCGCCGTTAGCAACAAATCCGGCGGCAGGCGGCGCAGATCGCCGTCGAGCGGGCAGTACTCAGGGCACAGGACGGCGCATCGTCGGGAGGTGCCATGACCGAGCAGGCGAAGACCCAGTACGCCAAGTACGCGGAGTCCCGGGAGGTCGGCGAGCAGGCCCGCGAGAAGGAGTGGACGCGGCCCAGCTTCGCCAAGCAGCTCTATCTCGGTGACTTCCGGCTGGATCTGGTGCACCCGGTGCCGACGCTGCCCGGCGAGGCGACCAGGCGGGGCGAGGAGTTCGTCCGGGCCCTACGGCGCTACCTGGACGCCCACGTCGATCCCGGGCTCATCGAGCGGACCGCCCAGGTGCCCGACGAGGTGGTGAAGGGACTGGCCGGACTCGGGGCGTTCGGGATCACCATCGGCGAGGAGTACGGCGGCCTGGGCCTGCCCTACCTGTACTACTGCCGCGCTCTCATGCTCGTCGGCTCCTACTGCCCGGCGCTGGCGACGCTGCTGTCGGCCCACCAGTCGATCGGGGTGCCGCAGCCGCTCAAGCTGTTCGGCACCGAGGAGCAGAAGCGCGAGTTCCTGCCGAGGTGCGCCGCGGGCGAGATCTCGGCGTTCCTGCTGACCGAGCCCGACGTCGGCTCCGACCCCGCGCGCCTGTCCACGACCGCCGTCCGCGACGGCGACGACTACGTGCTCGACGGCGTCAAGTTGTGGACCACGAACGGCGTCGTCGCCGAGCTCCTCGTCGTCATGGCCAGGACCGGCAAGAAGATCAGTGCGTTCGTGGTCGAGGCCGACTCCCCGGGCATCACGGTCAAGCGGCGCAACGCCTTCATGGGGCTGCGCGGGATCGAGAACGGCGTCACCGAGTTCTCCAAGGTCAGGGTGCCGGCGAAGAACCTCATCGGGCGCGAGGGCGAGGGCCTGAAGATCGCGCTCACGACGCTGAACACCGGCCGCCTGTCCCTGCCGGCCACCTGCGCGGGCAACGCCAAGTGGGCGGTCAAGATCGCCCGCGAGTGGGGCGGCGAGCGCGTCCAGTGGGGGCGCAAGCTCGGCCGGCACGAGGCCGTGGCCACCAAGATCGCCTTCATCGCGGCCACCGCCTACGCGCTCGAAGCCGTCTGCGAGCTCACCAGCCGACTGGCCGACGACCGGCGCAACGACATCAGGATCGAGGCCGCCCTGGCCAAGCTCTACGCCTCCGAGCTGGGCTACCGGGTGCTGGACGAGCTGGTCCAGATCAGGGGCGGGCGCGGCTACGAGACCGCCGAGTCGCTGGCGGCCCGTGGCGAGCGCGGCGTGCCCGCCGAGCAGATGCTGCGCGACTCCCGCATCAACCGCATCTTCGAGGGCTCCTCGGAGATCATGCACCTGATGATCACCCGGGAGGCGGTGGACGCCCACCTGTCGGCCGCCGGCGAGCTGATCAATCCGGAGGCCTCCCGCCAGGAGCGCGCCCAGGCACTGCGCAGGGCCAGTCGCTTCTACGCCAGGTGGCTGCCGACCCTGGTGGCGGGCACCGGCAACCTGCCCACCTCGTACGCGGAGTTCGGGCCGCTGGCAGGGCACCTGCGTTTCGTGGAGCGGACCAGCAGGAAGCTGGCCAGGTCCACCTTCTACGGCATGTCCCGCTGGCAGGGCAGGCTGGAGCACAAGCAGTCCTTCCTCAGCCGGATCGTGGACATCGGGGCCGAGCTGTTCGCCATGACGGCCGCCTGCGTCAAGGCGGAGGAGGACGGCAGGGACCTGGGGCGCCGGCCGTACGAGCTGGCGGACACGTTCTGCCACCAGGCGCGCCGCCGCGTGGAGTCGCTCTTCGAGCGGCTCTGGGACAACAGCGACGCCCAGGACGTGCGGCTGGCCACCTACGTGCTGGACGGCCGCTACGACTTCCTGGAGGAGGGCATCCTCGACCCGTCCGTCGACGGGCCGTGGATCGGCACGCCCCAGGGAGGGGAGAGCGTCCGCCGTAAGATCATCTGACATCCGGTCTAGACCGGGCGTGAGCACTATCCCGCCTGAGTGTTGTCAAACCGAGACGAGCCGGTATAGACCGCCTCATGAACCCGGGCTTACGCTGGCGCAAACGTGTCGAGCCATGGCTCACACACCCCATTCCCCTGGGCGGGGTCCGTTGGCTGGTACGGACCAGCGTCGCCCGTCCGACGAGAAGGCGGTATCTCCAGTGAACATGAAGCTTGCAGGCGGCGCCGCGCTCGGCCTTGCCACGTTGCTGGTCCTGGCCGGTTGCGGCTCCGGCGGCTCGGGTGGCGGGGGGAACGACCAGGCGTCCGGCGGCGGCCAGGTCACGCTGAAGATGGTCGCCGCCGACTACGGCGACGGCCCGGGCAAGCCGAACTCGGGCGAGACGTTCTGGAAGGGCGTCGTGGACGAGTTCCAGGCCGCCAACCCCAACATCAAGGTCGACGTCACCGTCATCAACTGGAACGACATCGACAAGCAGGTCGCCACCATGGTCCAGAACGGCCAGGTGCCCGACATCCTGCAGACCGGCGACTACTCCGGCTTCGTCGGGGACGGCCTGCTCTACAAGGTGGACGAGGTCCTGTCCCCGAACGTCTCCGGCGACATGCTGCAGAAGTTCGCCGAGTTCGGCAAGGTCGACGGCACCGCGTACGGCATCCCGTTCGTCTCCTCGGCCCGCGCCCTGTTCTACAACAAGGACCTGTTCAGCAAGGCCGGCATCGCCGAGCCGCCGAAGACCTGGGACGAGCTCAAGGCCGCCGCGGAGAAGCTCAAGGCGGCCGGCGTGACGCAGCCGTTCGGTCTGCCGCTGGGCCAGGAGGAGGCCCAGGCCGAGTCGTTCCTGTGGATGCTGGGCAACGGCGGCGCCTACAAGGACGCCTCCGGCAAGTGGGCGATCAACTCGCCGCAGAACGTCGAGACGTTCACGTACCTGAAGGGTCTCGTGGACGCCGGCCTGACCACCCCCAACCCGGGCACCAAGGACCGCAAGACCGTCTGGGAGGACTTCGGCGCCGGCAAGGTCGGCATGGTCAACGGCGGCCCCATGTCCATCCCGATCTTCGACGCGGCCGGCATGAAGAACTACGGCATCGTGCCGATCCCCGGCAAGAGCGGCCCGCTCGACACCACGCTCGGCGTGATGGACTGGATCATGGCCTTCAACAAGAACGGCCACGCCGCCGAGATCAAGAAGTTCTTCGACTTCTTCTACACCGGCAGCGCCGCGCAGAAGATCTCCGACCTCTACAAGCTGCTGCCCGTCACCAACGGCGGCCTGCAGAAGCTGGCCGGCGACGAGAAGCTCAAGCCGTTCCTCGACGCGCTGCCGAACGCCAGCTTCTACCCGTTCCAGGACCACCAGTGGCCCGCGGTGAGCGCGGCGATCAAGCAGACCATCGGCGGGGCCGTCGCGGACGACCCGGCCAAGGTCCTCGGCGACCTGCAGAAGACCGCCGAAGCGGCCGGCTGATCCGAGCGGGGAGGCGCACGGCCGGCACCCCCGCCGGCCGTGCCGTCGTGGAAGGTAATACATGAGAAGGTTGCGCGCCCTGGAGCCCCTCGCCTGGGTCGGGCCCGCCGTGGTGCTGATCGCGCTGGTCGTGCTCTGGCCCGTGATCGAGATGATCAGGTCGTCGTTCCTCAAGATCAGCCGGTTCGGCATCGTGCAGGGGGCCAACGGGACGGCCAACTACGAGAAGCTGTTCGGCGAGAAGGACTTCGCCGACATCATGGTGCGCAGCGTGATCTGGGTGGTCGCGGTCGTCGTGCTCACCGTGCTGATCTCGCTGGCCCTGGCCCAGCTGTTCAACCAGCGGTTCCCGCTGCGCAAGGTGGCCCGCTGGGCGCTGATCGCGCCGTGGGCCGCCTCGGTGCTGATGACGGCGATCATCTTCAAGTGGATGCTCGACCCCGAGGTCGGGGTGATCAACCAGATCCGGGTGAAACTGGGGCTGATCGACGCGATGGGCGGGGCCGCGGCCGACCAGCTCGGTGACGCCGGCAGCGCCATGCCGTGGCTGGTGTTCGTGGCGATCTTCGTGTCGGTGCCGTTCACCACGTACGCGCTGCTGGCCGGGCTGGCGACGATCCCCGGCGACGTCTACGAGGCGGCCAAGATGGACGGGGCCGGGCGGCTGCGCACCTACTGGTCGATCACGCTGCCGCTGCTGCGCCCCGCGCTCACGGTGGCGGCCCTGATCAACATCATGAACGTCTTCAACAACTTCCCGATCATCTGGGCGATGACCCATGGTCAGCCGGGTTACTCGACGGCCACCTCGACCATCTTCATGTTCATCCTCAAGGGCTCGGACATCGGAGAATCGGCCGCCATGTCCGTGGTCAACTTCGCCATGGTGATCGTACTGACCTTGATCTTCCTCAGGGTGTCGCGCTGGAACAAGGAGGTGGCGTGATGGCCGTCGGGACGGCTCCTGCGCGGGCCACCCAGCCGCGCCCGCACGTACGGCCGGCCGCGCCGCGCCGGATGCCCCGGCTCAAGACGGTGCTCGTCGCGGCCTCCGCCTACCTGGTCTCGTTCGTCTTCCTCTTCCCGTACCTGGTGATGCTGCTCACCTCGCTGCGCTCCCAGGAATCGCTGCGGGAGGTGACGTTCTGGCCGCGGGAGTGGGTCTGGTCCAACCTCGCCGAGTTCTGGACCAGCGGCCTGGCCGGGAACCTGTGGGTGACGCTCAAGGTCGCCGGGGGCTCCACGGTGCTGGTGCTGCTGGTGGCGTTGCCGGCGGCGTACTACTCGGCCCGGCACAACTTCCGAGGGCGCACGGCGTTCCTGATCCTGGTGCTGATCACCCAGATGTTCCAGCCCACGGCCATGCTGGTCGGCATCTACCGGGAGTTCTACCAGTTCGGGCTGGTGGACTCGATCTGGTCGCTGATCCTGGTCAACGGGGGGTTCAACCTGGCGTTCGCGGTGTGGATCCTGAACGCGTACTTCGCCTCGATCCCGCGGGAGCTGGAGGAGGCGGCGTTCATCGACGGGAACGGGCGCTTCGGGGCGTTGTTCCGGATCACGCTGCCGCTGGCCCTGCCGGGCGTGATCACGGCACTGATCTTCACGTTCATCGCCGCGTGGAACGAGTTCGTGGTCGCGCTGACCCTGACCACGACGCCGGCGAACCAGCCGCTGACCGTGGCCTTGAACTCCTTCATCGGCCAGTACCAGGTGGACTGGCAGAACCTGTTCGCCGGCTCGGTGATCGCCACCATCCCGGTGATCATCCTGTTCGCCCTGATCGAGCGGAAGGTGGTCGGCGGGCTGACCGCCGGCTCGATCAAGTGAGCTCCTGGCCGCCTCCGCGTGTCGCGGTGGCGGCCTTCGCGGCTACTGCTGGGGCACGCGGGCCACGCAGAACACCGTCTGGCCGAACGGCGGGCGGATGAAGCGCTCGATCAGGCGGGTCAGCGGGACCACCGTGCGGTCGTAGACCTTGACCAGGCGCGGGTCGGGGTAGCCGACGCCGCCCCGGCGCACGGCCGCCCACCAGGCGATGCCGCCCAGGAAGTTGATCGGCTTGAGCACCTCGACGTCGAGCCCGGCCTTGGCGACCGTCCGGCCCAGCGTCTTGGGCGTGTAGCGCTGGACGTGGCCCACCTTGCGGTCGAAGTCGCCGTAGAGCTGCGGGTAGCCGGGCACCCAGATGATGATCCGCCCACCCGGCTGCGTGACGCGCGCCAGCGAGCGCAGGGCCTCGTCGTCCTCCTCGATGTGCTCCAGGACGTTCATCAGGACGACGGTGTCGACCTTGTCGGCCAGCGGGATGTCGGTGGGCAGGCCGAACTGCAGGACGCCGATGTCGTCGCGGCCGGCGAAACGCTTCTCCAACTGCTCGACGCAGTAGGGGTCGAAGTCGCTCACCACCAGCCGGTCGAGCCGGGGCAGGAACTGCTCGGCGAAGTGGCCGAGCCCCGAGCCGATCTCCAGCATCGAGCGGCCGACATGCGGCGCGACCATGTCGAACTCGTACTGCCGGTAGTTCTTGGCCTCGTCCCCACCCAGGTGGTTCTCCAGGGCCTCATCACCGGCCGCCGGTTGCACTACACGGTCATACCCAGAAGACATAATCCCGTTCCTTCAAGGGGCTCATGGATTGCCTGAGTCTAATGCCCCCGACATGTCCCAGGGTTGCACGATGTGCGAAAGACACTTCCCGGCGTGGCCTGTGATGCGATGGAATCTGACTCGCGATGAACGACGACGAGGCGATCACCCGCGCCCTCGACGGTGACCTCGCGGCCTACGAGACGCTGGTCGCGCGCTACAGCGTGCTCGCCCACCGCACCGCCGCCATGCTGGGCGCGGGCGACGAGGCCGAGGACGTGGTGCAGGAGGCGTTCGTCAAGGCGTTCCGGCACCTGGCGTCGTTCCGCCGGGACGCGCCCTTCCGGCCGTGGCTGCTGCGCATCGTGGCCAACGAGACGCACAACCTGACCCGGTCGCGCGGGCGACGCTCCGAGCTCACGCTACGGCTCGGCGCCACGGCCGAGGTCGTGGCCCCCGATGATCCCGAGGGCTCGGCGGTGGCCACCGACCGGCGGGCGCGCCTGCTGGCGGCCGTACGGGGGTTGCCCGAGCGGGAACGTCAGGCCGTTGTCTGCCGGTACTTCTTACAACTGACGGAAGCGGAGACGGCACAGGTGCTCGACTGGCCCGTCGGCACCGTCAAGTCCAGCACCCATCGCGGGCTGGCCCGGCTGAGGGAGGAGGTGGGCAATGAACTCGCCTGAGCCTTTCGACGACCTGGAGGCCGAACTGCTGGCCCTGGGCGACCTCCTCGACGTCCCGAGCCCACCTCCGGCCGACGTGGCCGCCGCAGTCCGCGCCCGCCTCGAATCCGCGCCCGGCGAATCCGCGCCCGGCGCCGCGAGCCCTGCGGAGGACGTCGAGGGGCCGGAGTCGGCGCGCAGGTCGCGTCCCAGGGCACCGGGGCGGCGCGACGACAGCCGGCGGCCGGTGGCGGGGCGTGGGCGGCGGGCGCGGTGGAAGGTCGTCACGGCCGTGGTGATCGCCGTCATCGCCGTCACCGCCGCCACCCCCCAGGGGCGGGCGGCCGTGGCGCACATCCTGCGCCTGGCCGGCATCGAGATCCAGATCGGCGACAGCCCGCCCGCGCCCGTCACCACCACGGCACCCCTGCCCGGCGAACGGGCCATCTCCGTGGAGGAGCTGCCGGGCGCGGTGAAGTTCGCGGTCAGGACGCCGGCCGAGCTCGGCGCCCCGCGGCGGGTCACGGTCGCCGACCGCGACCGGGTGGTGTCGATGTTCTGGCCGGGCGGCATCCGGCTCGACCAGTTCCAGGAGATGGAGCCCTACTTCTTCAAGAAGCTCGGCCCGCCCATGCCCGCGTACACCATGGTCGGCCCGTACCAGGCCTGGTGGGTGCCGGGGGAGCACCCCCTGGGCTACATCAGGCGCCAGGACGGCACCGAGGTGCCGCTGCGCCAGGCCGCCCCCACCCTCATCTGGCAGCAGGAGTCCGTCAGCTACCGGCTGGAAGGCGTGCGGACCATGGAGGAAGCCGTGCGCATCGCCCGGTCACTCCGGTAGCGGGTCCGAGGAGAGCCATTCGTCCACGCCCTTGAGCAGCTCGTTGCGCAGCGGCTCAGGGGCCGCCGACGCGCGTAGGGACTGGCGTGCCAGCTCGGCCACCTCGGCGTCGCTGAAGCCGTAGACGTCGCGGGCCAACTCGTACTGGCGCAACAGCCGCGTACCGAACAGCAGCGGGTCGTCGGCCCCCAGCGCGATAGGCACCCCCGCGTCGAACATCCGCCGCACCGGCACGTCGGCGGCCCGCTCGGCCACCCCCAGGCCCACGTTGGAGGTCGGGCAGACCTCGCACGGGACCTGCCGGTCGGCCAGCCGCCCCAGCAGCCACTCGTCCTCCGCCGCCCGCACCCCGTGGCCCACCCGGTCGGCGCCCAGGTCGTCCACGCACTGCGCCACGCTGCGCGGGCCCATCAGCTCGCCCCCGTGCGGCACGGACAGCAGCCCGCCCCGCTTGGCGATCCTGAACGCCCGCTCGAACTCGCGTGCCTCGCCCCGCCGCTCGTCGTTGGACAGCCCGAACCCCACCACGCCCTGGCCGGTGTACTGGACGGCGAGGCGGGCCAGCGTGTTCGCGTCGAGCGGATGCCGGGTCCGGTTGGCCGCCACGATCACCGCCATCCCGATCCCCGTGTGCTGGGCCGCCTGGCGTACCGCGTCCAGCATCAGCTCCAGCGTGGCCGTCAGCCCGCCGAACCGCTGGGCGTAGCCCGAGGGGTCCACCTGGATCTCCAGCCACCGCGACCCGGCCGCCACCTCGTCCTCCGCCGTCTCGCGGACCAGCCGGTAGACGTATTCCGGGCGGGTCAGCACCGACCTGGCGATGTCGTAGAGCCGCTGGAACCTGAACCACCCGCGCTCGTCCGTGGCCCGCAGCTTGGGCGGCCAGTCCTGCTCCAGGGCGTCGGGCAGGTGCAGCTCCTGCTCCCTGGCCAGCTCGATCAGCGTCGAGTGCCGCATCGAACCGGTGAAGTGCAGATGGAGATGGGCTTTGGGGAGCAAGTTCAGGGGCCGCGCCATTGGCATATCTTGCCACTCAACCCCAGGCGGGATGCGCAGGTCGAGGAGGGCTCACGATTTCCCCGGCCGGATGGCAGGGGCGGACTCGCAGGTGGAGGATTGCCTAGTCCCTGCCGGACGGTAGGGATGGGCCCGGACGGGGGATCACGCATGCATGATCCCTCAAGGGCGGGAACTCGGGCAGGGACGGCGCGCGCTGCTGGCCCTGCTGGCGCTGGGAGTGACGGCCCTGTCCATCCACGCCATCTTCGCCTCGGGGTTCGGGCGCCTCCCCGCCGCCGGGCGCGGAACGGCCGCGGGCCCGGCGGAGCCCGTTCTGGCGGTGGTCTCCGGCGACTTCTGGCTCACCTACCTGCCCGCCGGGCTCGAACGCGGCGGCGGGGGAGCGATCCGCCAGGAACCCGGCGTGGCGGGCGAATGGGCCAGGTTCCGCTCGGCCGGCGGGTTCGTCGAGGCCAGGGTCGAGCACGGCGCGGTGGCCGGCGGGTGGGCGAGCTACCGTGAGCGGGTCGCCGTACCAGGGGCCAGGGAGATCACCGTACGCGGCCGGCCCGCGGTGGCCGGGCGGCATCCGGGCGGCGGCCTGATGATCGCCTGGCTGGAACGCGCGGGCACGGGCGCGTGGATCCGGGTCAGCGACTCCCTGAGCGGGGATCTGATGGCAATCGCCGCCTCGGCCAAGAGTCTGTAGGAGACTGGCCGCCTCCGTCCGGCTCCTGTAGTCCTGGAGGACCGGATATCCCGTCTACGTCATGGGGGGGTCGATGCGGCGCCTGGCAGCGATGCTCCTCATGTTCGTCCTCACGGCCTGCGGCGGCGGTGAGGTCGCGCCCGGACCCCACGACACCCCGCCGCCGCCCAAGCCGGCCGCCACCCGCAAGGGCAGCTCGCTGTCCTGCGGCGACACCCGGATACGGTTTCCCGCCATGCCCGAGGGACTGGTCAGGGCCGGGTCGTTCACCCGCCTCGGGTCGCTCACGCGGCGGCTCACGGTCAGGGGAGTGGTGTGGCAGGAGAGCATGGAACGGGTCTACCTGGGCGTGGTGTGCGGGGTGCGCTCTGCCGAGCAGTTCGCCACGCTGGTCGCCGGGTCGCGGCTGACGGTGTACCAGGGCGAGCCGGCGTTGCGGTGGACGACGCGCAGCGGGCTGCGTAACTTCATGTGGCTGGAGCGGCCGGGCACCGCGATCTACATCGGGACGACGCCCGGCCTGGCCACCCTGATCAAGACGATCGCCTCCGGGGTCGAACCGACCTCGACACCCTGAACCCTCAACGGGCCGGCCCCGGACAGCGGCGCCCGGGCCACAGCGGGCCTCGGGCAGCGGCGCCCGGGCCACAGCGGGCTCCGGGCAGTGGCGCCCGGGCCACGGCGGGCTCCGGGCAGTGGCGCTGCTGCGAGTGTCAGTGGGCCTCGGACAGGAGCTTGGCCATGCGGCTGACGCCCTCGGCCAGGTCGTCGTCGCCCAGCGCGTAGGACAGGCGGAAGTAGCCCGGGGTGCCGAACGCCTCACCCGGCACGACCGCGACCTCGGCCTCCTCCAGGATCAGCTCAGCCAGCTCGGCGGACGATCCGGGCCGGTGGCCGCGCAGCTCCTTGCCGAGCAGCTCCTTGACCGTCGGATAGGCGTAGAACGCCCCCTTGGGCTCCGGGCAGAACACGCCCGGGATTTCGTTGAGCATCCGAACAATGGTCTGGCGCCGCCGGTCGAAGGCCGTACGCATCTCCGCCACCGCCGACAGATCGCCGGAAACCGCGGCCAGCGCGGCCATCTGGGCCACGTTGGAGACGTTGGAGGTGGCGTGGGACTGCAGGTTGGTCGCGGCCTTGACCACGTCGGACGGGCCGATCAGCCAGCCGACCCGCCAGCCCGTCATCGCGTAGGTCTTGGCCACGCCGTTGAGGATCACGACCCGGTCGGCCAGCTCAGGCACGGCCGTGGCGATGCTGGTGAACTCGGTGCCGCCGTACACGAGGTGCTCGTAGATCTCGTCGGTGACGACCCACAGGCCGTGCTCGGCCGCCCAGCGGCCGATCGCCACGGTCTCCTCGCGCGAGTAGACCGCCCCGGTCGGGTTGGACGGCGAGACGAACAGCAGCACCTTCGTACGCTCGGTGCGCGCGGCCTCAAGCTGCTCGACGCTCGCCAGGTAGCCGGTCGACTCGTCCGTCACGACGTCGACCTGGACGCCGCCGGCCAGCTTGATCGCCTCGGGATAGGTCGTCCAGTAAGGGGCCACGACCAGGACCTCGTCGCCGGGGTCGAGCAGCGTGGCGAACGCTTCGTACACGGCCTGCTTGCCGCCGTTGGTGATCAGCACCTGCGACGGCTCGGCCGAGAAGCCGGAGTCGCGGAGCGTCTTGTCGGCGACGGCCTGCCGCAGCTCGGGCAGGCCGCTCGACGGGGTGTACTTGTGGAAGCGCGGCGTGCGTGCCGCCTCGATCGCCGCCTCGACGATGTAGCCGGGCGTCGGGAAGTCGGGCTCGCCCGCGCCGAAGCCGATGACGGGGCGTCCCGCGGCCTTCATCGCCTTCGCCTTGGCGTCCACGGCGAGTGTGGCGGACTCGGAGATCGCGGAGATTCTTGCGGAGATTCGGGATCGGGTGGACATATGTCCATGGTCCCACGCGCTCGTGACCTGGGAGATCGGTATTCGGTTCGACGTACCACGCATTCCCCCGTATGCTTTCGCCTGGTCCTTCCGCCGCATGTCGGCGAGCGGTTCGGTCCAGGCAGTGAGTCGATCAGGGTAGTCTGGTCAACGACATAGGGCACTGGCGCAATTGGTAGCGCACCGGTCTCCAAAACCGGCGGTTGGGGGTTCGAGTCCCTCGTGCCCTGCGAGTGCGGTCCGCGCAATAATTGGCGTGTAAGCGCGCCGCAAGACTGCGTTGGATACGACAGATCAGGTGAGGACTGTGGCGATCGACACGCGCGGCGAGACCGCAGACAAGCCTAGTGGCGGCGAGAAGAAGAAGCGTACTTCGCCTGCCCTCTTCTATCGGCAGGTCGTCAACGAGCTGCGGAAGGTCATCTGGCCGACACGCAAGGATCTCGTCACCTATACGACGGTCGTTCTGATATTCGTTCTGATCATGGTTGCGATCGTGTACGGGCTCGACGCCGCGCTCGGCTGGGTGGTCCTGAGGGTCTTCGGCGGGTCCTGACCGGGCACCACCGAAGTCACGTGACGGAGTCGCCATACGTTACGAGGCAATCGATAGACGAAAGAGGAAGAGTCACCGTGTCCGAGTCTTCAGTTCCGGCGGACGGGCCCCGCGACGAGTGGGGCGACGAGCTGGAAGAGGCCACTGACGAGGCCGCCGAGGCGGCCGTCGAAGAGGCCGAGCTCGCGGAGAGCGACGAGGCGGCCGATGCTGAGGCCCCTGCCGTCGAGGACGGTGCGGCCCTTTCCGACATCGACCCCGTCGAGGAGTTCAAGGGCTCCCTGCGCGGCCTTCCGGGTGAGTGGTATGTGATCCACTCCTACGCCGGTTACGAAAATCGCGTGAAGTCCAACATCGAGAGCCGCAACCTGTCGCTCAACATGGAGGACTACATCTACCAGGTCGAGGTGCCGACGCACACCGTCCAGGAGTTCAAGAGCGGCAAGAAGGTGCCGGTCAAGGAGCGGGTGCTGCCCGGCTACGTGCTGGTGCGCATGGAGCTGACCGACGAGTCCTGGGCCGCCGTGCGCAACACGCCCGGCGTGACCGGCTTCGTGGGCCTGTCCAACAAGCCGAGCCCGCTCAGCCTCGACGAGGTCGCCAAGCTGCTGGCACCGGAGCCGACCGAGGAGAGCAAGAAGGCCGCGGCCAAGACGAGCGCCGGCCCGACGGTCGAGTTCGAGATCGGCGAGTCGGTCACCGTCATGGACGGCCCGTTCGCCACGCTGCCGGCCTCGGTGAGCGAGATCAGCCCCGAGTCGCAGAAGCTCAAGGTGCTCGTCTCGATCTTCGGTCGCGAGACTCCGGTCGAGCTCTCGTTCAACCAGGTCTCGAAGATCTGAGTCGATCACATACACTTAGACGTTCGGTGGGCCGCCCAGTCGCGACCATCGGGAAATCCGCACAACGGACCGCCGCCACGGCCCCTGGACAGGGTGCCACAGCGGACGGCGGGCCGATGGCCGGGTCTCTTGTTGGGTCAAGGGCGGCCTCCGACATGTCAGGGCCGCGTCCGCGACCCTGACAGGCATCGCAATCAGGACCCGGAGAAGGACAAATGCCTCCGAAGAAGAAAATCGCCGCACTGGTCAAGGTGCAGTTGCCTGCCGGCCAGGCCACCCCCGCGCCGCCGGTCGGTACTGCGCTCGGCCCCCACGGCGTCAACATCATGGACTTCGTCAAGCAGTACAACGCTGCGACGGAGGCCCAGCGGGGCAACATCATCCCCGTTGAGATCACCATTTTCGAGGACCGCAGCTTCACCTTCGTCACGAAGACGCCGCCGGCGCCCGAGCTGATCAAGAAGGCCCTCGGTCTCGACAAGGGCAGCGCGGTCCCGCACCGCGACAAGGTCGGCAAGCTCAGCCGCGAGCAGCTCCGCAGCATCGCGGAGACGAAGATGCCCGACCTCAACGCCAACGACGTCGAGGCGGCCGAGAAGATCATCGCCGGCACCGCCCGGTCGATGGGCATCACCGTCGCCGACTGACACCCTTTCCACCCGTGGGAGGGCCCGTGAGAGAAACCGGGCCCCGCTACCACTCAGGAGTCAAGCAATGAAGCGCAGCAAAGCGCACAAGGACGCGACCACCAAGGTCGACCGCGACAAGCTCTACTCACCCGTTGACGCCGCGAAGCTGGCCAAGGAGACGTCGACCACCAAGTTCGACGCCACCGTCGAGGTCGCGCTGCGGCTGGGTGTCGACCCTCGCAAGGCCGACCAGATCGTGCGCGGCACGGTCAACCTCCCGCACGGCACCGGCAAGACCGCCCGGGTCCTGGTCTTCGCGACCGGTGACCGTGCCGAGGCAGCCCGCGAGGCGGGCGCCGACATCGTCGGCGCCGACGAGCTGATCGACGACATCTCCAAGGGCAACCGGCTCGGCGAGTTCGACGCCGTGGTGGCCACGCCCGACCTGATGGGCAAGGTCGGCCGGCTGGGCCGCGTGCTCGGCCCGCGCGGCCTCATGCCCAACCCGAAGACCGGCACGGTGACGCCCGACGTCGCCAAGGCCGTGACGGAGATCAAGGGCGGCAAGATCGAGTTCCGCACCGACCGGCAGGCCAACCTGCACTTCATCATCGGCAAGACGTCCTTCGACGAGCGCAAGCTCGTGGAGAACTACGCTGCCGCGCTGGACGAGGTGCTGCGTCTCAAGCCGTCGGCGGCCAAGGGCCGTTACCTGAAGAAGGTCACGTTCTCCACGACGATGGGCCCCGGCGTCCCCGTTGACCCGAACCTGACCCGCGGCCTGACCGCCGACCTCGACGGCTGACCGTGTGTTTTTGGCCCCGCCCGTTTTGGGCGGGGCTTTTTTTCTTTTTTCCTGTTACGGCAAGCCGTGGCGACCGCAATGCCAGGAACTTTAGGGGTCTGGCGCGGCGGTTGTCTGTGGTGTTCGCGCTGGTGGAGCGAGCTTTCGCTGATGAGGTTGAGGGTGAAGGACGGTGAGGGTGTAGGTGGCGTTGCGTGCTATGGGGGTGGTGTGTTGATGCCGTGAGGGATAGGAGCCGAAGACCTTCCACAGGGCGCGGGGATAGATGCGGCCGAGGCGGTACGGGTTGAGGTGGCGGGGATCGAGGATGGTGGCTTCGATATCGGCCAGGGTGGTTGCCGGGTGGGTGTGGGCGATTCGGACGGCGTTCAGGGTGCGGGTGAAGCTGATGCGGTCGGGGTCGAGGCGGCCGGCGGCGGCGTGGACGATGACCCAGCGGATGGCTTGGTAGACGATGAGGTAGGCGTAGGTCTCCTGCCGCACGGTGTCGGGGTGCTGGGCGCGCAGGAGGCGGTGGCTTCCGCGGAGGCGGGTCTTCAGCTCGGCGAGGCTGGTTTCGCAGCACCAGCGTTCGGCGTAGGTGGCGGTCAGGGCCTGGGCGGGGTAGGTGTGGTGGTCGATCAGGGTGGTCACCAGCTGGTACGGCTCGGTGCGGGTGGTGCCGTCGTCGAGTGTGATGGTGATCAGGCAGATG